>NZ_CM176870.1:0-745000 GCF_058135675.1 Pseudomonas sp. PAMC25584
GTGTCAGTGGAACTTTGGCAGCAGTGCGTGGAGCTTTTGCGCGATGAGCTGCCTGCCCAGCAATTCAACACCTGGATCCGTCCACTACAGGTCGAAGCCGAAGGCGACGAGTTGCGTGTCTACGCACCTAATCGTTTTGTTCTCGACTGGGTCAACGAGAAATACCTGAGCCGCGTTCTCGAATTGCTCGATGAACATGGCAACGGCCTCGCGCCCGTGCTCTCTCTGTTAATAGGCAGCAAACGTAGCTCCGCCCCTCGTGCTGCGCCGAATGCGCCATTGGCCGCGGCTGCGTCGCAATCCCAGGCGGCGGCCGCACCGGTCAACCACACGCCGACTCCTGCGTCGACGGCTTCGAAAGCCTCGGCGCAGAAAAACGCGCCGGCCAACGTAGAGCCGTCCCGCGACAGCTTCGATCCGATGGCGGGTGCCAGTTCCCAGCAAGCACCGGTTCGCGCCGAACAGCGCACCGTGCAGGTTGAAGGCGCGCTCAAGCACACCAGCTACCTCAACCGTACCTTTACCTTTGAGAACTTCGTCGAGGGTAAATCCAACCAGTTGGCCCGTGCGGCCGCCTGGCAAGTGGCAGACAACCCCAAGCATGGTTACAACCCACTGTTCCTTTATGGTGGCGTTGGCCTGGGTAAGACGCACTTGATGCATGCGGTGGGTAACCATCTATTAAAGAAGAACCCGAATGCGAAGGTTGTGTACCTGCACTCGGAGCGCTTCGTGGCTGACATGGTCAAGGCCCTGCAGCTCAACGCTATCAACGAATTCAAGCGGTTCTATCGCTCCGTGGATGCCTTGCTGATCGATGACATTCAGTTCTTCGCGCGCAAGGAACGTTCCCAGGAAGAGTTTTTCCACACCTTCAACGCCCTGCTCGAGGGCGGCCAGCAGGTCATCTTGACCAGCGACCGCTATCCGAAGGAAATCGAAGGCCTGGAAGAACGCTTGAAGTCGCGCTTTGGCTGGGGCCTGACCGTGGCTGTCGAGCCGCCGGAACTGGAAACCCGCGTAGCGATCTTGATGAAAAAGGCCGATCAGGCGAAAGTCGATCTGCCCCACGACGCGGCGTTCTTCATCGCCCAACGCATTCGCTCCAACGTGCGTGAGCTGGAAGGCGCACTCAAGCGGGTCATCGCGCACTCGCACTTCATGGGCCGCGACATCACCATTGAGCTGATTCGCGAATCCCTGAAAGACCTGCTGGCACTGCAGGACAAACTGGTGAGTGTGGATAACATCCAGCGCACCGTGGCCGAGTACTACAAGATCAAGATTTCCGACCTGCTGTCCAAGCGCCGTTCGCGCTCGGTGGCACGTCCGCGCCAGGTGGCCATGGCACTCTCCAAAGAGTTGACCAACCACAGCCTGCCGGAAATCGGCGATGTCTTTGGTGGTCGCGACCACACCACGGTCTTGCACGCATGCCGCAAGATCAACGAACTTAAGGAATCCGACGCGGATATTCGCGAGGACTACAAGAACCTGCTGCGTACACTGACTACTTGATGACACCAGCGCAGCTTATTAAGGCAAGGGACTAGACCATGCACTTCACCATTCAACGCGAAGCCCTGTTGAAACCCCTGCAACTGGTCGCAGGCGTCGTCGAGCGCCGACAGACCTTGCCGGTACTTTCCAACGTATTACTGGTTGTCGAAGGCCAGCAATTGTCCCTGACCGGCACCGACCTGGAAGTCGAGCTGGTGGGTCGTGTTCAGCTGGAAGAGCCCGCAGAACCTGGCGAGATCACTGTGCCCGCGCGCAAGCTGATGGATATCTGCAAGAGCTTGCCCAACGACGCGCTGATCGACATCAAGGTCGATGAGCAGAAGCTGGTGGTCAAGGCCGGTCGCAGCCGCTTCACCTTGTCGACCCTGCCGGCCAATGACTTCCCTACCGTTGAAGAAGGCCCAGGTTCGCTGACCTGTAGCCTGGAGCAAAGCAAACTGCGCCGTTTGATCGAGCGCACCAGCTTCGCCATGGCCCAGCAGGACGTGCGTTATTACCTCAACGGTATGTTGCTGGAAGTATCGGAAGGCATTATTCGCGCCGTGGCCACCGACGGTCACCGCCTGGCCATGTGTTCGATGAAGGCCGATATCGGTCAGCCGGACCGTCACCAGGTGATCGTGCCGCGCAAAGGTATCCTCGAACTGGCGCGCCTGCTCACCGAGCCGGATGGCAACGTCAGCATTGTCCTGGGTCAGCACCACATCCGTGCCACCACCGGCGAGTTCACCTTCACCTCCAAGCTGGTTGACGGCAAGTTCCCGGATTACGAGCGTGTACTGCCTAAAGGTGGCGACAAGTTAGTGGTAGGTGATCGCCAGGCCCTGCGTGAGGCGTTCAGCCGTACCGCGATTCTGTCGAACGAAAAGTACCGGGGTATTCGCCTGCAATTGGCTAACGGCCAACTGAAGATCCAGGCCAACAACCCGGAACAGGAAGAAGCGGAAGAAGAAGTGGGCGTCGAGTACAACGGCGGTTCGCTGGAAATCGGCTTCAACGTGAGCTACTTGTTGGACGTGCTGGGTGTGATGACCACCGAACAGGTTCGCCTGATTCTGTCCGACTCCAACAGCAGTGCACTGGTGCAAGAATCCGACAACGATGACTCGGCTTACGTTGTTATGCCGATGCGTCTGTAATCATGCTCAGCAGAAGCTAGATGTCCCTCAGTCGCGTCTCGGTCACCGCGGTGCGCAATCTGCACCCGGTGACCTTCTCCCCCTCCCCCCGCATCAATATTCTCCATGGCGCCAACGGCAGTGGCAAAACCAGCGTGCTGGAAGCCATCCATCTGCTGGGGCTCGCTCGGTCTTTCCGCAGTGCCCGCCTGTTGCCGGTGATTCAGTACGAACAATTGGCGTGTACGGTGTTTGGTCAGGTCGAATTGGCTGAAGGTGGCCACAGCAGCCTGGGGATATCCCGTGATCGCGGCGGCGAGTTTCAGATCCGCATCGATGGGCAAAATGCCCGCAGTGCGGCGCAGTTGGCAGAAATCCTGCCGCTGCAGTTGATCAACCCTGACAGTTTCCGTTTGCTGGAAGGCGCGCCGAAAATCCGTAGGCAGTTCCTCGATTGGGGAGTGTTCCACGTGGAACCGCGCTTCATGGCCACTTGGCAGCGCCTGCAGAAGGCCTTGCGGCAGCGGAACTCATGGCTGCGGCATGGTACACTTGACGCCGCTTCACAAGCAGCCTGGGACCGGGAACTGTGCCTGGCCAGCGATGAAATAGATGAATACCGCCGTGCCTATATCAAAGCCTTGAAACCAGTCTTTGAGCAGACCTTGAGTGAGTTGTTAGACCTCGAAGGGCTGACGCTGAGCTACTACCGCGGTTGGGACAAAGAGCGTGAACTGAGCGCAGTGCTCGCCACGTCCTTGCAGCGGGATCAGCAAATCGGCCACACCCAGGCCGGCCCCCAGCGCGCTGATTTGCGTCTTCGGTTAGGCGCACATAATGCCGCGGATATCTTGTCCCGCGGCCAGCAAAAGTTGGTGGTGTGTGCATTGCGTATCGCCCAAGGGCACTTGGTTAGCCAAGCCCGGCGCGGTCAATGTATTTATCTGGTGGATGATTTGCCGTCAGAACTCGACGAGCAACACCGCCGTGCGTTATGCCGCTTGTTGGAAGACTTACGCTGCCAGGTGTTTATCACCTGTGTAGACCACGAATTATTGAGGGAAGGCTGGCAGACGGAAACGCCAGTCGCTTTGTTCCACGTGGAACAAGGCCGTATCACCCAGACCCACGACCATCGGGAGTGAAGGCATGAGCGAAGAACACACGTACGACTCGACCAGCATTAAAGTGCTGAAAGGTTTGGATGCCGTACGCAAACGTCCCGGTATGTACATTGGCGACACCGATGATGGTAGCGGTCTGCACCACATGGTGTTCGAGGTGGTCGACAACTCCATCGACGAAGCTCTGGCCGGTCACTGCGACGACATCAGCATTATCATTCATCCGGATGAGTCCATCACCGTGCGCGACAACGGTCGTGGCATTCCGGTAGACGTGCATAAAGAAGAAGGCGTTTCGGCGGCAGAGGTCATCATGACCGTGCTCCACGCCGGCGGTAAGTTCGACGACAACTCCTATAAAGTCTCCGGCGGTCTGCACGGTGTCGGTGTGTCGGTGGTGAACGCACTGTCCAAAGAGCTGATCCTAACGGTGCGCCGTAGCGGCAAAATCTGGGAACAGACCTACATCCATGGTGTTCCACAAGAACCGATGAGGATCGTTGGCGAGAGTGAATCTACCGGTACGCAGATCCACTTCAAGCCATCGGCTGAAACCTTCAAGAACATTCACTTTAGCTGGGACATCCTGGCCAAGCGGATTCGTGAACTGTCCTTCCTCAACTCCGGTGTTGGCATCGTCCTCAAGGATGAGCGCAGCGGCAAGGAAGAGCTGTTCAAATACGAAGGCGGCCTGCGTGCGTTCGTTGAATACCTGAACACCAACAAGACTGCGGTCAACCAGGTGTTCCACTTCAATGTTCAGCGCGAAGACGGCATCGGCGTGGAAATCGCCCTGCAGTGGAACGACAGCTTCAACGAGAACCTGTTGTGCTTCACCAACAACATTCCACAGCGCGACGGCGGTACTCACCTGGTGGGTTTCCGTTCCGCACTGACGCGTAACCTGAACACCTACATCGAAGCCGAAGGCCTGGCCAAGAAGCATAAAGTTGCCACCACCGGTGACGATGCCCGTGAAGGTCTGACTGCGATTATTTCGGTGAAAGTACCGGACCCTAAATTCAGCTCCCAGACCAAAGACAAGCTGGTGTCTTCCGAAGTGAAGACCGCCGTGGAACAGGAGATGGGCAAGTACTTCTCCGACTTCCTGTTGGAAAACCCGAACGAAGCCAAGCTGGTTGTCGGCAAGATGATCGACGCAGCACGTGCCCGTGAAGCGGCGCGTAAAGCCCGTGAGATGACCCGCCGCAAAGGCGCGCTGGACATCGCCGGCCTGCCGGGCAAACTGGCTGACTGCCAGGAGAAGGACCCTGCCCTTTCCGAGCTGTACCTGGTGGAAGGTGACTCTGCTGGCGGTTCCGCCAAGCAGGGTCGTAACCGTCGCACCCAGGCCATCCTGCCGTTGAAGGGTAAGATCCTCAACGTCGAGAAAGCGCGCTTCGACAAGATGATTTCCTCCCAGGAAGTCGGCACCTTGATCACGGCGTTGGGCTGCGGTATTGGCCGCGATGAGTACAACATCGACAAGCTGCGTTATCACAACATCATCATCATGACCGATGCTGACGTCGACGGTTCGCACATCCGTACCCTGCTGCTGACCTTCTTCTTCCGTCAGTTGCCGGAGCTGATCGAGCGCGGCTACATCTACATCGCCCAGCCGCCGTTGTACAAAGTCAAAAAGGGCAAGCAAGAGCAATACATCAAAGACGACGACGCCATGGAAGAGTACATGACGCAGTCGGCCCTGGAAGATGCCAGCCTGCACCTGAACGACGAAGCGCCGGGCATTTCCGGAGCGGCGCTGGAGCGCCTGGTCAACGACTTCCGCATGGTCATGAAGACCCTCAAGCGTCTGTCGCGCCTGTACCCTCAGGAACTGACCGAGCACTTCATCTACCTGCCGGCCGTGAGCCTGGAACAGTTGGGCGATCACGCAGCAATGCAGGATTGGCTGGCCCAGTACGAATTGCGCCTACGCACCGTCGAGAAATCCGGCCTGGTCTACAAAGCCAGCCTGCGTGAAGACCGTGAACGTAATGTGTGGCTACCTGAGGTCGAATTGATCTCCCACGGCCTGTCCAACTACGTCACCTTCAACCGCGACTTCTTCGGCAGCAATGACTACAAAACCGTAGTCACCCTGGGCGCACAGCTGAGCACTCTGCTGGACGACGGCGCTTATATCCAACGTGGCGAACGCAAGAAGCAGGTTAAGGAATTCAAGGAAGCCCTTGACTGGCTGATGGCCGAAAGCACCAAGCGCCACACCATCCAGCGCTACAAAGGTCTGGGCGAGATGAACCCGGATCAACTGTGGGAAACCACCATGGACCCGGCTCAGCGCCGTATGCTGCGCGTGACCATCGAAGACGCGATCGGCGCAGACCAGATCTTCAACACCCTGATGGGTGATGCGGTCGAGCCTCGCCGTGACTTCATCGAGACCAACGCGTTGGCGGTGTCTAACCTGGATTTCTGATCCAAGTTGTAGGTTCTCAAAGTAGTTGATCATCTTCACAAATAGATGAATCGACGAACTTAGGAAAAAGGCCAATTCTCTGAATTGGCCTTTTTTTGTGCTCGAAAATTCGGTCTCCGACGACGCCCATCCGTAGGTCGTAACAACTGCGAAAAGATAGCCTGAAAAAATCGAGCATTTCGGCACTTTTGTCGAGCGTTTCGGCACAGTAACCGCTCTTTGTTCAATCTATCCTCGAGGCCCACCTAAAAACTCAGATGGAGTCGCGATGAAAATCAGATTAGTCCTGCCTGCACTTTCCATGGCAGTAGCACTCAGTGGTTACGCTGCCGACTTCTCACTGACCAGCCGGGATATTGCTGACAACCGCCCGCTGAGCAGTCGTGAAGTGTTCCAAGGTTTCGGTTGCGAAGGCGGCAATACGTCTCCTGAGCTTTCCTGGAAACACGCCCCCGCAGGTACTAAAAGTTACGCGATCACGGTCTACGATCCCGATGCACCGACCGGTAGTGGTTGGTGGCATTGGACGGTGGTTAACTTACCCGCTTCTACCAATAGCTTGCCGAGAGGAGTGGGAGCGAACCTGCCTGCCGGTGCGGTACAAGGGCGAACCGATTATGGCCTGCCGGGATTTGGCGGGGTTTGCCCTCCTGTAGGGGATAAACCCCATCGTTATCAATTCACCGTATGGGCATTGAAAGTGGATAAGCTACCACTCGACGGTGAGGCCAGTGGCGCCTTGGTTGGGTACATGCTCAATGCCAATGCCCTGGCCAAAGCGACCATTACTTCAACTTACGGACGTTAAGAACAATGCGCCCCTGTGACGGCATACAGCACCGGGAAAACATTATCGATGCGTGTGTCATACGGGCGCGACAGCCCATTACCTTGCCAAGGGTGCCGGTGCTCGTGACCACCTTATGTCGAGTGCGACAGGGGGAAAAACTGTTGCAATGGGATGACAGGGAGATGCGCGCGGGGCCACAACATCTGATTCTGATGCCGGCCGGACGCGAGCTTGGTATCTCAAACTTCCCTGGACTTCACGGTCACTACGTAGCCGATGCGGTGACGTTTCCCGTCTCGACATTGCGTAACTTCAGCGCCCGATATAGCCAGCAGATCATGAGCCGTCGCGGTGTACTGAAGACCGATCTATGCGTACCGCTGGACAGGCACACAACGCAGGCATGGGATCAGCTATTGGCCTCTATCAATGCGAACGCGCCGGACGCATTACGCACGCTCTATGGGGAAGCGGTTCTTCTAAGCCTGTGCCTTGACGGCCAGCTCGGACCTCTGCTGATGGGGCGCAACGACCCCATTTGCGAACGAGTTCAGCAGATATTAATGGGCAGCCCGGAGAGAGACTGGACGGTTGCGAGCGTCGCACAACACCTGAACCTGGGTGAGTCGACGTTGCGTCGCCAACTCGCGAATGAGGGGGACAGTTTCAGGCATATTCTGGAGGGCGTTCGACTGGCGACAGCGTTGCAATGGTTGCAAACGTCTTCCCGCCCAATTGGTGAAATTGCCGGTGCCTGCGGTTACGCCTCGGCCTCGCGTTTTGCGGTGCGCTTTCGCTCACACTATGGCCTGTCGCCACGTGAATTGCGTGCAGCGATTTAAGCACTCCATTCCGCTGAGGTTTGACCCGTTTTATTAGCTAAAGAACACTGCCCATAAAAATGCTCCACGTGGAACATCAGTATTTTTAGCCGGCCGATGCTGCGGCCACACTCTCCAACCGATACCCATACCCATAGATCGTCAACAGTTGCCAACCCCGATCCGCGGTCAACCCCAGCTTGTTCCGCAGCCGATAGATATGTGTATCCAGCGGGCGGGACGAGACCATTTCTTCGTGGCTCCAGAACCGCTCATACAGATACTCGCGAGACAACGGGCGAGCCAGGTTTGCGAACAGGCAACTGGCCAGGCGGTATTCGCGTTCGGTCAGGTTGATCGGTTTGCCCGCACGGGTGACGGTCAGTTCGGCGTCGTCAAAGGTCAGGTCGTTGAAACTTTGCACTTCAGAGGTTGCCGACTTTTGCAGACCATGGCGGCGCAGGACGGCGTTAACCCGGGCTTTGAGTTCATTCGGCCGAAAGGGCTTACTGACGTAATCGTCGGCGCCGCTGTTCAGGGCGGTGACGATATCGGCCTCGGCATCGCGGCTGGTGAGCATGATCACCGCCGGGGGCGATTCCATGTGTTCACGGGTCCAGCGCAGCAAAGCGATACCGCTGATATCGGGCAGTTGCCAATCGAGGATCAGCAGGTCGAAGGTTTCCCGACGCAGTTGGCGCAGCAGGTCATCACCGCGTTCGAAGCAATGCACAGACCAGTGCTGTTCCAGGTTGCTGGGGATCTGTCGCAGTGTCTGTTCCACCCGCTGCAATTCAGCGGGTTCGTCATCCAGTATTGCGACACGCATGGGTAGGTCCTTTCAACTTGAAATATTTCAGCTGTCGGCCGGTCGAAGAGCGGGCGTCCTTGCTGCGCGAATGCCGGTCATTGAATCTGAAGAATTGTGGTCAGATTCAACGAGCCATGGGATCTCTCGGTACGCTGATATCAAAGGGCCGTTAATGCTTTGAAAACCGTGTGGCTCAGGGGGAAAGATACCGACTCCCGTGCGTAAGGAAAAGGATCAGTGCTACTGGCATTGCATAGCCCTGCGCGCAGCTGATACCGCGCCCCGATGTACGGTATGTTTCAACCAACGCATTCAGGAAAACCCCTGGGGCGATCAAAATGAGCTTCACTGGGTTCAGCATCACGCCGCGCACCACCTGGACGGAGAAACCGGGTCTATGACATCTTCAACTATCCATTTTCAGCAGCGGTGCGGGTTCCCGGCGGTCGCGCTGTGAAGCTGTGGCGCAAGGCCGAAAAGCGCCAGCCCACGCAAGCGCAGCTTTTGTTCCACGGCCTGGTCCGCGAGTGGTTGTGGATTGGCCTGGTGTTGCTGCCCTTCACCGCGTATCTGTCTTTAAGCTCGAGCCTTGCCTTTAACAGCCCGTTGTATGACAGCCTTCGCCGCCTGACTCCCCTGCCGGTTGATCCGCGTATTTTGCTGGTGACCATCGATGACCAAAGCCTGAAGAAGCTGGGTCAATGGCCGTGGCCCCGCAGCCTGCATGCGGACTTGATCAACCGTCTGAGCGCGGCCCAGCCGACGGCGATCTTGTTCGATGTGATCTTCAATGACGCGGGTAACATCGCCGATGACCAGCGACTGGCGGATGCGGTGTGCAACGCCGGCAACGTTCTGCTGCCCCTGGAACGCGATGGCACCGCGAGCTTAAGCCCGGCAGGCGAGCAGCTGTTACCGCTGCTCAAGTGTGCCAAGGGACTGGGCCATATCAATGTCGAAGCAGACAGCGACGGTGCTGTCCGTAGCCTGTATCTGCGCGAAGGCCCGCCTGGGAGCACCCTCCCGCAGTTGGCGTGGCAGGCGTATAGGTTGAGCGGGCAAACCGCGCAAATGCCTGGGCGCAGCGAGCAACCCAACACTCAGCGCTGGCATCGGGAATTCAGGGTTCGTGTCCCGTTCACGTCTGAGCAACATGCGTTTCCCAGTGTGTCCTATGTCAGCGTATTACACGGCGAAGTACCGGCCGAGTTGCTGCGTGACCGCCTGATCCTGGTGGGCGCGAGCGCCTATGGGTTGGGTGACCGTTTTGTGACGCCGCTCTCCTCCACTCCAGATACCACTGCGGGCGTGGAGATCCAGGCCAATGTGCTCAACGGCTTGTTGCAGGAGCGCAGCATTGTCGATCTCCCCGGCTGGCTCGCGGCACTGATTGCAACCGCCTGGGTGGCGTTGCTGCTGGGCCTGTTGTTGTACCGTCCGCGCTACGCCCTGTGGATGACCTTGGGTTGCATGGCCGGCGCGTTGCTCGGCGCATGGGCGCTGTTACGCCTTGGTCACTGGTGGTCACCCGCCGCGTGCCTGATCGGCTTGTTGCTCAGCTACCTGATCTGGAACTGGCGCCGCTTGAGCGTGATCCTTGCCTACTTTGGCTGGGAACTGGCGCGACTGGACAACGAACCCAAGGTGTTGCCCGAGCGCCGCCGAGCGCCGGCGAACAAAGGCGATGTGTTGCAAGGGCGCATCTTTGCCCTGGAGCAGGCCGTTAGCCGGACCCGTGATACCCGACGCTTCATGGCCGATGGCCTCGAATGCCTGCCGGTGGCGACCCTAATTACCGACCCACGGGGCAACATTTTGTTGGCCAACCGCATTGCCCGCGAAGTATTCGGTAATGATCTGGTCAACGAAAACCTGCTCGAACAACTCGCCGACCTGGGCTATCCGCCGCTGCATAACGGCGTGCGCCCGGCCCTGTCAGCCCTGGAACTCGTCGAGTTCCGTGACATCCACCAACGCAGCCTGCGCATGGAAATCGCGCCCTTGCTGCCCGCCGAAGGTGATATCGCGCTCGGCTGGTTGCTTAGCCTGACCGACTTGAGCAAGGAACGCGAAGCCCAGCAACACCGCGAAACCATGCTGCGCTTCCTGTCCCACGACCTGCGTGCGCCGCACTCGGCGATCCTCGCGTTGCTGGATGTGCATAACGGTGAGTCCCCGGTGTTTGCCCAGATCGAGCAGCAGGTTCGACGCGCCTTGAGCCTCACCGAATCTTTCGTACAGCTGGCAAAAGCCGAGGCTGACGGCTATCACTTCCAGCCAACCCTATTTGCCATGCTGGTGATGGATGCGTTTGACCAAGTGGCGGTGATCGCCCAGCTCAAGGGCATCCAGTTGGTCAACGACCTGGATGTGGCGGATGAAGGCATGGTGTCGGCCGATCAATCCCTGCTCACCCGTGCATTGTTCAACGTGCTGGAGAACGCGATCAAATACTCGCCGTCCGGAACCACCGTGAGGTTGAGCCACGGCAGCGCGCAAGGTTGGTTGGAATGTCGCATCAGCGACCAGGGCGCAGGCATTGCGGCAGAGGACTTGCCGGAACTGTTCAGCCAGTATTGCCGCTTCGATTCCGCCCAAGGCAGCGAAGGCCTTGGGCTGGGCCTGACCATGGTCAAGGCCGTCGTGGAGCGTCACGGTGGCCGTATCTGCTGCGAAAGCGTGGTGAGCAAAGGCACCACGTTCACCCTGCAACTGCCGCTGCTGGAAGACTGACAACACGTGCTTTTGCGCTGTGTATAAAAAACCGGTCTCAAGGACCGGTTTCTTTATGCAAAAAAATACTTATGCACGGTTTCAGTATTTTTATGAGCTTTGTAAATATCTAAGTAAATCAGCTTGTTACGAAGAAAAAATGCCACTTTTCGAACAAACCGTACACAGGTTATCCACAGATTCTCAGGCGACCGGCGTGTCCACCACCACCGGCTCCGGCGGCAGCGAACCCATGGCACGTTGCTGGGCTTCATTCCAGGCTGCAGCGCGGTCATTCAGCGCGGCAATTGCACGTGGGCCTTCACCTTCGGCGTACATCGGTTTCCCAATCACCACGGTGATGGTGCCTGCACGTTTTAACCAACCGGTTTTTGGCCAGAACCTGCCGGCGTTGTGTGCAATCGGTAAAACAGGCAGGTTGGCGTTGACGGCCAACGCAGTGCCGCCGCGTGAGAACTTACCGACGGTGCCGTAGGGCACACGCGTACCTTCCGGGAAGATCAGTACCCAAACGCCGTCCTTGAGTAGCTCGTGGCCCTTTTTGGCCACGTGCTTGAGCGCCGCCTTGGGGTTGTCACGGTCGATGGCGATCGGGCGCAGCATCGCCATGGCCCAACCGAAGAACGGCACGTACAGCAGCTCACGCTTGAGCACTTGGCTCAGGGGCGAGAAGTACGCCGAGAGGAAGAACGTCTCCCACGTGCTCTGGTGGTTCGACAGAATCACACAGGGCTGATCCGGGACGTTTTCCGCGCCCTTGACCTCAAAGCGAATGTTCAGGAACACCTTGGTCAGCCACAACGCGCAGCGGCACCAATAGACGTTGATGAAGCGATAGCGCGCCTTGAACGGCAAGAAAGGCGCGATAAAAAAGCTCAGGGTGCACCAGAGAAACGAACTGGTGCCCAACAGCAGGTAAAAGAAGAAGGTTCTGATGGCCTGCAAAATCGACATGGCGGCATTTACCGTTGCGGGACACAGCCCGCCTTTTAAAGGCGCACTCCCGAACAATCCTTGGTCAGGAAGTCGAGGGTGGCTAGTTGTTGATAAGTTCTGCGGCAACCGCCGCCAGATCGTCAAAAATCAAGGTGCCTACCGGCAGGTCTTTCGCCTGGGTCTTTTCGCCTTTCCCGGTCTTTACCAAAACTGGCTGAGAGTCGACGGCTTTGGCAGCCTCCAGGTCACCGAGGCTGTCCCCGACGAACCATAGCCCAGCCAGGGGCACGTTGTAATGTTCTGAAATAGTTTTCAACATGCCGGGCTTGGGCTTGCGGCATTCGCAGCCCTCATCCGGCCCGTGGGGGCAGTACACCACCAGCCCCACCTCACCGCCCTGCTCCGCCACCAACGTGCGCAAGCGCGCGTGCATGGCGTCCAGGGTTGCGATGTCGTAGTAGCCGCGGGCGATGCCGGACTGGTTGGTGGCGACGGCCACCGTCCAGCCGGCTTTGCTCAACTGCGCGATGGCCTCGATCGCGCCGGGCAGTGGGATCCATTCCTCCACCGACTTGATGTAAGCGTCGGAGTCGTAATTGATCACCCCGTCCCGATCGAGAATCAGCAGTTTCAACATGATCAGCCCAGTACGGAAATGTCTGCGATGTTGATGAACAGGCCGCGCAGACGCGCCAGCATGGCGTAGCGGTTTTTCCGCACGCCGGCATCTTCGGCATTGATCATCACCGCTTCGAAGAACGCATCCACCGGCTCACGCAACGTGGCCAGGCGCGCCAGTGCTTCGGCGTAGTTACGCTCGGCGATCAACGGCTTCACCGCATTTTCCGCCTTGGCGATGGCCGAGTTCAGCGAGAACTCCTTGGCATCGGCGAACAGGCCAGGGTCGACATCGGCGTTGCCCAGGCCTTCGGCCTTGCTCAGCAGGTTCGACACACGCTTGTTCACGGCGGCCAGGGCATCGGCTTCCGGCAGTTTACGGAAGGCCTGTACGGCTTGCACACGCTGGTCGAAGTCCAGCGCCGAACCCGGTTGCAGGGCACGTACCGACAGGTACACCGAAACGTCCACGCCTTCGTCTTCGTAACGCGCACGCAGGCGGTCGAACACGAACTCCAGCACTTGCTCGGCCAGGCCGGCTTGCTTGACCTTGCCACCGAACTGGCCGACCGCGAACACCACGGCCTGGGTCAGGTCGAGGTCGAGCTTCTTGTCGATCAGGATACGCAGCACGCCCAGGGCCGCGCGGCGCAGGGCATACGGGTCTTTGCTACCGGTGGGCAGCATGCCGATGCCGAAGATACCGACGAGGGTGTCCAGCTTATCGGCAATGGCCACGGCCGCACCGGTCAGGGTGGTCGGCAACTCGGCGCCAGCACCGCGCGGCATGTACTGCTCGTTCAGGGCCAGGGCGACATCGTCTGGCTCGCCGTCGTTGAGGGCGTAGTAGTAACCGGCAACACCTTGCATTTCCGGGAACTCGCCAACCATTTCGGTGGCCAGGTCGCACTTGGACAGCAGGCCGGCACGCGCGGCCCAGGCGGTATCACCACCGATACGCGGCGCAATGTAGGCGGCCAGTTTGGAAACGCGCACGGCCTTGTCGTAGACGCTGCCGAGTTTTTCCTGGAACACCACGTTTTGCAGGCGCAGGTTGAAGTCTTCGAGCTTCTGCTTCTTGTCTTGCTTGAAGAAGAACTCGGCGTCGGTCAGGCGCGGGCGCACGACTTTCTCGTTGCCCGCGATGATCTGCTGCGGGTCCTTGCTTTCGATGTTCGCCACGGTGATGAAGCGCGGCAGCAATTTGCCGTCCACGTCCAACAGGCAGAAGTACTTCTGGTTGTCCTGCATCGTGATGATCAGGGCTTCTTGCGGCACATCGAGGAAACGCTCTTCGAACGAGCACACCAGCGGCACTGGCCATTCAACCAGGGCGGTCACTTCGTCCAACAGGCTTGGCGGCACGATGGCGGTGCCTTCCTGCAGGCGGGCCAGCTCTTCGGTGCGCTTGCTGATCAGCTCGCGACGCTCGTTGGCATCGGCCAGCACATAGGCGGCGCGCAGGTCGTTGAGGTAGTTGGCTGGCGCGGTGATACGCACGCTTTGCGGGTGGTGGAAGCGGTGACCACGGGAATCGCGGCCGGCTTTCTGGGCAAGGATGGTGCAATCGATGACTTGGTCACCGAGCAGCATCACCAGCCACTGGGTCGGACGCACGAACTCTTCCTTGCGCGCACCCCAGCGCATGCGCTTGGGGATAGGCAGGTCGTTCAGGGAGTCTTCGACAATGGTCGGCAACAGGCTGGCCGTCGGCTTGCCTTTGATGACCTGGCTGAAGCGCAGTTTCGGGCCGCTCTGGTCGATCTCGCTCAACTCGACGCCACACTTCTTGGCAAAGCCCAGTGCGGCTTGAGTCGGCTTGCCTTCGGCGTCGAAGGCAGCCTGGCGTGGCGGGCCGTCGAGGTTGATGCTGCGGTCCGGCTGCTGGGTTTCCAGCGCGGTCAACAACACCGCCAGACGGCGCGGCGCGGCATAGACCTGCTTCGCCTCAAACTTCAGGCCGGCGCTTTGCAGGCCTTTTTCGATACCGGCCAGGAACGCATCGGCCAGGGTGTTCAGCGCCTTGGGTGGCAGCTCTTCGGTGCCCAGTTCAACCAGAAAATCTTGAGCACTCATTGTGCAGCCTCCAGCTTAGCCAACACTTCATCACGCAGGTCCGGGGGTGCCATCGGGAAGCCCAGCTTGGCACGTGCCAGCAGGTAGGCTTGGGCGACGGAACGCGCCAGGGTGCGTACACGCAGAATATATTGCTGACGCGCAGTCACCGAGATGGCACGGCGGGCGTCCAGCAGGTTGAAGGTATGGGACGCCTTCAACACCATTTCATAGCTCGGCAACGGCAGCGGCTGGTCGAGTTCGATCAGGCGCTTGGCTTCGCTTTCATAGAAGTCGAACAGTTCGAACAGCTTCTCGACGTTGGCGTGTTCGAAGTTATAGGTCGACTGCTCCACTTCGTTCTGGTGGAACACATCGCCGTAGGTCACTTTGCCGAACGGGCCGTCTGCCCACACCAGGTCGTAGACCGAGTCCACGCCTTGCAGGTACATGGCCAGGCGCTCGAGACCGTAGGTGATCTCGCCGGTCACCGGGTAGCACTCGATGCCGCCCGCTTGCTGGAAGTAGGTGAACTGCGTGACTTCCATGCCGTTGAGCCAGACTTCCCAGCCCAGGCCCCACGCGCCGAGGGTCGGCGATTCCCAGTTGTCTTCGACGAAACGGATGTCGTGGACCAGCGGGTCCAGGCCGACATGTTTCAGCGAGCCCAGGTACAGCTCCTGGAAGTTGTCCGGGTTCGGCTTCAGTACCACCTGGAACTGGTAGTAATGCTGCAGACGGTTCGGGTTTTCGCCGTAGCGGCCGTCAGTCGGGCGTCGACTGGGCTGCACATAAGCGGCGTTCCAGGTTTCCGGGCCGATGGCCCGCAGGAATGTTGCGGTGTGGAAAGTGCCGGCGCCTACTTCCATATCGTAGGGCTGAAGTACCACACAACCTTGCTCGGCCCAGTACTGCTGGAGGGCGAGGATCAAGTCTTGGAAGGTACGCACGGCTGGCGTAGGCTGGCTCACGAAATTCACCTGTTACTTGGGCTGCGATTTAAAGAGCGGGAGTATACCCGATTCGGCCGCGCCACCATCCCCTGGAGCCTTATGCCACGCTGCTTTTGGTGTTCTGAAGATCCGCTGTACATGGCTTATCACGATCAGGAGTGGGGAACGCCGCTGCGCGAAGCGCAGGGTTTGTTCGAGTTACTTTTGCTCGAAGGGTTCCAGGCGGGCCTGTCCTGGATCACCGTTTTACGCAAACGCGAGCATTATCGAAAGGTCTTGTTCGGTTTTGATGCGCAGCGCCTGGCGCGGCTGAGCGATGCCGAAATCGAAGCGTTGATGCTTGATCCGGGCATCGTGCGCAATCGTCTGAAGCTCAACGCCACCCGCCGCAATGCCGCGGCTTGGCTCGCGCTGGAGGACCCGGTGGGGTTGCTTTGGTCGTTTGTCGGCGGCGTGCCTAAGGTCAATCACTTCAAGGACCGCAGCGAAGTCCCGGCGATTACGCCCGAGGCCGAGGCCATGAGCCGCGCCCTGAAAAAAGCCGGTTTCACCTTTGTCGGGCCGACCATTTGCTACGCGTTCATGCAGGCCTCGGGCATGGTCATGGACCACACCCGGGACTGTGACCGTTACGCGGACTTGGCCAACGCCGGTTAGAATGCGCGCTTTGCGCACCACACACGATCAGGAGTGACCTGTGGAAAAGTTTAAAGGCGCCTTGCTGGTAGGCGCTCTCCGGTTATTTGCCCTGCTGCCCTGGCGCGCCGTGCAAGCCGTAGGTTCGGCGATTGGCTGGATCATGTGGAAAACCCCCAACCGCTCCCGCGACACGGTGCGGATCAACCTGTCCAAATGTTTCCCGGAGATGGACCCGGCCGAGCGCGAACGCCTGGTAGGCCGCAGCCTGATGGACATCGGCAAGTCCCTGACCGAAAGCGCCTGCGCCTGGATCTGGCCGGCCCAACGCTCCATTGACCTGGTGCGCGAAGTCGAAGGCCTGGAAGTCCTCCACGAAGCCCTGGCCTCGGGCAAAGGCGTGGTCGGTATCACCAGCCACTTGGGCAACTGGGAGGTGTTGAACCACTTCTATTGCAGCCAGTGCAAACCGATCATTTTCTACCGCCCGCCGAAGCTCAAGGCGGTGGATGACCTGCTGCGCAAGCAACGCGTGCAACTGGGTAACCGCGTGGCCGCGTCCACCAAGGAAGGCATCCTCAGCGTGATCAAGGAAGTGCGCAAAGGCGGCCAGGTGGGTATTCCGGCCGACCCGGAGCCGGCTGAATCGGCGGGGATCTTCGTGCCGTTCTTCGCCACCCAGGCGCTGACCAGCAAGTTCGTACCGAACATGCTCGCGGGCCACAAGGCGGTCGGCGTGTTCCTGCATGCCCTGCGCCTGCCGGACGGTTCAGGCTACAAAGTGATCCTGGAAGCAGCGCCGGAAGACATGTACAGCACCGACACCGCCACCTCCTGCGCGGCGATGAGCAAAGTGGTGGAGCGTTATGTCGGCGCCTACCCGAGCCAGTACATGTGGAGCATGAAGCGCTTCAAGAAACGCCCGCCGGGTGAGGCGCGTTGGTACTGACTCAAGGGCAACACAAAACAATGTGGGAGGGGGCTTGCCCCGATAGCGGTGGTTCAGTCACATATGCATCGACTGACACACCGCTATCGGGGGCAAGCCCCCTCCCACATTTGAGTTCTACTTAGGCCTGGCGGTCGAGTTTCTTCAGGAACACCGTCATCTCTTTTTCGGCCTGCTTGTCGCCATGGGCCTGAGCAGCCGCAATCCCCTGCTCCCAGGCCAAGCGTGCCGCCGCACGGTCTTCCAATCCCAACTGCGCCTTACCCAACAACTTCCACGCCGCCGAATACTTCGGATCAAACTCGACACACTTGTGCAAATGCTCGGCCGCCTTGGTGTTGTCCTTCAGGTCCAGATAACCCTTGCCCAGCCCAAAGCGCAGCAGCGCGTTATCCACACCCTTGGCCAGCATCTTCTCCAGGGATTCGAGCATGTCGGTGTACTCCGTTTAATCAGAAAAAGCTCAGCCCCACGTGGAACAGCTTCTCCACATCGCGGATATGTTTTTTATCCACCAAAAACAGGATCACATGGTCGCCGGTGGCAATTACCGTGTCGTCGTGGGCAATGATTACTTCTTCATCGCGAATGATCGCGCCGATGGTGGTACCCGGCGGTAGGCCGATGTCGCGGATGGCCTTGCCGATGACCTTGCTTGACTTCGAATCGCCATGGGCGATCGCCTCGATGGCTTCCGCCGCGCCCCTGCGCAGGGAGTGTACGCTGACGATATCGCCACGGCGCACGTGGGTGAGCAAGGTGCCGATGGTGGCCAACTGCGGGCTGATGGCGATGTCGATATCGCCGCCCTGGACCAGGTCGACATACGCCGGGTTGTTGATGATGGTCATCACCTTCTTCGCCCCCAGCCGCTTGGCCAGCAGCGACGACATGATGTTGGCCTCGTCATCGTTGGTCAGGGCCAGGAAGATATCGGCGTCGGCGATGTTTTCTTCCATCAGCAGGTCGCGGTCCGAGGCGCTGCCTTGCAGGACCACGGTGCTGTCGAGGGTGTCGGACAAATGCCGGCAGCGCGCCGGGCTCATCTCGATGATCTTCACCTGGTAGCGGCTCTCGATCGCCTCGGCCAAGCGTTCGCCGATCTGCCCGCCACCGGCGATGACGATGCGTTTATACGTCTCGTCGAGACGGCGCATTTCGCTCATCACTGCACGAATATTCGCTTTGGCGGCGATGAAGAAGACTTCGTCGTCGGCCTCGATCACCGTGTCGCCCTGGGGCAGGATCGGCCGGTCACGCCGGAAAATCGCCGCCACGCGGGTTTCCACATTCGGCATGTGCTCGCGTAGCTGGCGCAGTTGCTGGCCGACCAACGGGCCGCCGTAATAGGCCTTCACGGCGACCAGTTGCGCTTTGCCGTCGGCGAAGTCGATCACCTGCAAGGCGCCGGGAATTTCGATCAGGCGCTTGATGTAGTGGGTGACCACCTGCTCCGGGCTGATCAATACGTCCACCGGGATCGCATCGTTGTCGAACAGGCCGGCGCGGGTCAGGTAGGCGGCTTCACGCACCCGGGCGATCTTGGTCGGGGTGTGGAACAGCGTGTGGGCGACCTGGCACGCGACCATATTGGTCTCGTCGCTGTTGGTCACGGCCACCAGCATGTCGGCATCGTCGGCACCCGCCTGACGCAGCACCGTAGGAAATGACGCACGGCCCTGTACGGTACGAATATCCAGGCGGTCGCCGAGGTTGCGTAGGCGCTCGGCATCGGTGTCGACCACGGTGATGTCGTTGGCTTCGCCGGCCAAATGTTCGGCCAGCGTGCCACCGACCTGCCCTGCCCCAAGGATGATGATTTTCATCCGGTCACTCCCTTTAAACCGTTCAGCCGCGTGCGGCGGCGATCTTGATCAGCTTGGCGTAGTAGAAGCCATCGTGCCCGCCTTCTTGCGCCAGCAATTGGCGACCGTGGGGCTGCTTGATGCCGGCTGCCGTAGCGACGTCCAGCTCCCGTGCGCCGCTGGTGCGGGCGAGGAAGGCTGCGATGACCTCGGTGTTCTCGGTGGGCAAGGTGGAACAGGTGGCGTAAAGCAGGATGCCGCCGACTTCCAGGGTCGGCCACAACGCGTCGAGCAGTTCGCCTTGCAGCACGGCGAGGGCGGCGATGTCGTCGGGCTGGCGGGTCAGCTTGATGTCCGGGTGGCGACGGATCACGCCGGTGGCGGAACACGGCGCATCGAGCAGGATGCGCTGGAACGGCTTGCCGTCCCACCAGGTGGCGGTGTCGCGGCCGTCGGCGGCGATCAGCTCGGCGTTCAGGCCCAGGCGTGCGAGGTTTTCCCGCACACGCACCAGGCGCTTGGCTTCCAGGTCGACGGCGACGACGCCGGCCAGGTCTTTTTCGACTTCGAGGATGTGACAAGTCTTACCGCCGGGTGCGCAGCAGGCGTCCAGCACGCGCTGGCCCGGGGCCAGGTCGAGCAGGTCGGCCGCCAGTTGCGCGGCTTCGTCCTGCACGCTGATCCAGCCTTCGGCGAAGCCCGGCAGGCTACGCACATCGGTGGCGGCTTCGAGCACAATGCCGTCGGGGCTGTACACGCACGGCGTGGCCGCGATGCCTGCATCGGTCAGCAATTGCAGATAAGCATCGCGGCGGTGATGGCGACGGTTGACCCGCAGGATCATCGGCGGGTGCGCATTGTTCGCCGCGCAGATGGCTTCCCATTGCTCGGGCCAGAAGGCTTTCAGGGATTTTTGCAGCCAGCGCGGGTGCGCGGTACGTACCACCGGGTCATGTTCCAGTTCGGCCAGCAGCGCTTCGCTTTCACGTTGGGCACGGCGCAGCACGGCGTTGAGCAGGGCTTTGGCCCAGGGTTTTTTCAGCTTGTCGGCGCAGCCGACGGTTTCACCGATGGCGGCGTGGGCCGGCACGCGGGTGTAGAGCAATTGATAAAGGCCCACCAGCAGCAGCGCTTCCACATCGGCATCGGCCGCCTTGAACGGCTTTTGCAGCAGCTTGGCCGCCAGCGCCGACAGACGCGGCTGCCAGCGCGCGGTGCCGAAGGCCAGGTCCTGGGTGAAACCGCGATCGCGGTCTTCGACCTTATCCAACTGGGTCGGCAGTGAACTGTTCAACGAAGCCTTGCCGTTGAGTACGGCGGCCAGGGCCTTGGCGGCGGCCAGACGCGGGTTCATTGGGCGACCACCCCGAGTATCGTGCCCACGGCAAATTTCTCACGACGACTGTTGAACAAGTCGCTGAAATTCAGCGCCTTGCCGCCGGGCAATTGCAGACGGGTCAGACACAGCGCCTGTTCACCGCAGGCGACCAGCAGGCCGTCTTTGCTGGCGCCGATGATTTCACCGGGGGCGCCCTTGCCGTCGGCCAGGGTGGCGGCGAGTACTTTCAAGGCTTCACCATTGAGGGTGCTGTGGCAGATCGGCCACGGGTTGAACGCGCGCACCAGGCGCTCCAGTTCCACGGCCGGGCGGCGCCAGTCGAGGCGCGCCTCGTCCTTGTTCAGCTTGTGCGCGTAGGTCGCCAGGCTGTCGTCCTGCACCTCGCCTTCCAGGGTGCCGGCGGCGAGCCCGGCAATGGCCTGGATCACGGCTGGCGGGCCCATCTCGGCCAGGCGATCGTGCAGGCTGCCGCCGGTGTCTTCGGCGGTGATCGGGGTGCTGACTTTCAACAGCATCGGGCCGGTATCCAGGCCCGCTTCCATGCGCATCACGGTCACGCCGCTTTCGCTGTCGCCCGCTTCCACGGCGCGCTGGATCGGCGCCGCACCGCGCCAGCGTGGCAGCAGCGAAGCATGGCTGTTGATGCAACCCAGGCGTGGGATATCGAGAACCACTTGGGGCAGGATCAAACCGTAGGCCACCACCACCAGCAGGTCCGGTTTCAGCGTGGCCAACTCAGCCTGGGCCTCGGCGTTGCGCAGGGTCGGCGGTTGCAGCACGGGAATGTTGTGCTCCAGCGCCAGTTGCTTGACCGGGCTCGGCATCAGTTTTTGCCCGCGACCGGCCGGGCGATCCGGCTGGGTGTACACCGCGACGATGTCATAAGGGCTGGCGAGCAGCGCCTTGAGGTGTTCGGCGGCAAATTCGGGTGTGCCGGCAAAAACAATGCGCAGTGGCTCGGTCATGGGCGTTCTCGGTTAAAAGCAGTCACAAAAGAAAAAGGCTTGCCGCAGCAAGCCTTTGGAAGAAGGGCATCAAGCTTGCTGGCGGTGCTTTTTTTCCAGCTTCTTCTTGATCCGGTCACGTTTGAGCGTGGACAAGTAATCGACAAACAGCTTGCCGTTGAGGTGGTCGCATTCGTGCTGGATACACACCGCCAGCAGGCCTTCGGCAACCTGCTCGAAAGGCTTGCCGTCGCGGTCCAGGGCCTTGATCCTCACGCGCACCGGGCGTTCGACGTTCTCGTAGAATTCCGGCACCGACAGGCAGCCTTCCTGATATTCGCCCATTTCGTCGGTCAGCGCTTCGAACTCGGGGTTGATGAACACCCGTGGTTCGCTGCGATCTTCGGACAGGTCCATCACCACGACACGCTGATGCACGTTGACCTGGGTCGCGGCGAGGCCGATGCCCGGGGCTTCATACATTGTTTCAAACATGTCATCGACCAACTGACGAACGTTGTCGTCCACTACGGCCACTGGTTTGGCGATCGTGCGCAGGCGCGAGTCGGGGAATTCGAGGATGTTCAAAATAGCCATAAGCGTAATTGCTGCACATGTGAGGTAAAGGCAAATCGGCGTTGGGATGGACCCACACGGCCGGTGTGGAACGCTCGGAAGCCGCGAAGGCTATGGCGTTTCACGCGAACGTACATAATAAAGGAGATTGACCCCATGAGGAAATCGCTACTCATCTTGCTGCTCTGGGCCCCGTTCGCCCTGGCCCTGCTTCCACGGTCTGGCCCGCGCCTGGATCAACCGACGCAACAGGCCATCCAGCAATTTTTGTTACACAATCGCATCCTCGATTCGCCTCTCGATCTCGATAACGCGCCCTACGTTGTCGCGGCAGAGGCCGGGCGTGTGCTGGGGGCTGATGGCGAGCGCGTGTATGCCCGCGGCGTCATGGACCCGGCCCAGCCCAGTTACGGGATCTTCCGCCGAGGCAAGGTCTACACCGACCCCCAAACCCAGGAGCTACTGGGGATCAACGCCGACGACATCGGCACCGCGCGCTGGGTGATGGCCGGCGACCTGACCACCCTTGCCGTGCAGCGGGTCACCCAGGAAGTGCGCCCCGGCGACCGTTTACTCCTTACCGAGCCGCCCGTTGCGCTGGCCAGCCTGGAAGGCGCGCAGGCAGTGCCGTTTATTGAAGGGCACATCATCGACGTACCCAGGGGCGTTACACAGATCGGCGTGCTGGATGCCGTGACCCTGAATAAAGGCCGCCGCGACGGCCTGGTCGAAGGCCAACGGCTGAGCGTGCTCAAGACCGGCGCCACGGTACGCGACGCCCTCAGCGGCGCCCAGGTAAAACTTTCCGATGAGCGCGGCGGCACGCTGCTGGTGTTTCGCACCTATGAAAAGCTCAGTTACGGCCTGGTCCTCAGTGCCTCGCGGCCACTGGCGGTGATGGACCGTTTCGAGACTGCCCGTCAAACGCAATAAATAGGCTGCTAAATAAGTTACCAACAGAGTTATCCACAGCTTGTTCCGGTCAAGGATGATCAGATGTATCCGATAAACAACAGTGAAATTTCCCCGGCAGAACTGGAAGCCCGGCTACGTTTGCACCGGCTGCCGGAACTGGGCCCGAAGCGTTTTCGCCTGTTGATCGACGCGTTCGGCTGCGCCTCGAAGGCGCTCAGCGCGCCGGCCAGCGCCTGGCGCTCGCTCGGGTTGCCCGCCATCAGTGCCGAGGCCCGGCGCAGCCATGAAGTCCGCGAGGGCGCGAGCGTGGCGCTGGCCTGGCTGGCGCGTCCGGCCCAGCATTTACTGATGTGGGACCAGCCTGAGTACCCCGCACTACTGGCCCAGATCGATGACGCACCGCCGTTGTTATTCGTTGCCGGCGACCCTTCGATCCTGGAAAAACCCCAGTTGGCCATGGTCGGCAGCCGCCGCGCATCGCGTCCCGGCATGGACACCGCCGCGGCTTTTTCCCGCAGCCTGGCGAGCGCCGGTTTTGTCATCACCAGCGGCCTGGCTCTGGGCATTGACGGTGCGGCGCATCAAGCGGCTTTGGAGGTCGGCGGGCAGACAATCGGCGTACTCGGCACCGGCCTGGAAAAGTTTTATCCACAGCGCCACCGACGCCTCGCGGCAGCGATGATTGCCCAGGGCAGCGCGGTGGTTTCCGAGTTTCCGCTGGACGCCGCGCCCCAGGCCGGCAATTTCCCTCGGCGCAACCGCATCATGATTCGGTAAACGATTTTTCCGAGTGAAAAACCCAGGCTAATTCACCTGCATGCACGCAACACAGTGGTGATGATGGAGGCATTTCGCTATGCTCAAAAAATGGTCAATTCACCATGCACACGGATGGGTAAAAATGAGGAAACCCCGGATATTTTTGGCCTCTTCAGTTGAAGGCCTTGGTGTAGCTAATGCTATCAATGAGTGCCTCGACTATGACGCCGAGATTGTTCACTGGAAGGATGGTTTCAGTCTCTCGAGTTTCACAATAGACAGCCTGATGGAAAAGGCTAGAACGGTAGACTTTGCGATTTTCGTCTTCACACCGGATGACGTATCTACAATTCGAGAGCAAAGCCATATTGTGGTAAGAGATAACGTGCTTTTTGAGCTTGGGCTTTTTATCGGCAGTCTAACAAAAGAGCGCTGCTTCATTATCAAACCCCGAGGTATTGACCTTCACTTCCCAACCGACCTATTAGGGTTAACTCCGGCTGACTTTGATGGAAATCGTTCAGATAACGACCTGACACAAGCAGTGAACGCCCCATGTAACAAAGTTAAAAAAGAAATTTTACGACTTGGTTTGGCGACGGACGATACGAATATCATTAAAGCTCGCACAAAGAAAACCGGATTTGATTATAAAGTCGGCAATAACGAATGTCGTTTACTGTTAGAAATTTTCGAGAAGGGTTTGCATAACGTAGAAGGCGTGAATTCCGGCGAGATATTCAACGAATCTAACCCGCACGATTTTTTCTCTATTGCAGTAATTAAGCTTGAGCGACTAGGGCTCATTCAGAAAGCCGTGTGTGCTGATGGCAGATACGAATACTATGTGTATTCGGTAACTCCTGACGGGATAGATTATATTCTATCTAACGAAACAGAAATTAAAGAATCCCGAAAGCCAGCACCCGCGAAGAAAGCCGCCAAGCCCAATGACAAGTCTTTTGTCTCTTTTGATGACGACATACCGTTCTAAAGCCTAATGTGATTTTTCGGGAGGAAAATATGAAGCTACCAACCGACTTAGAGATTTTAAATTCAATCTATAAAGAATATTACGAAGCATATAGTAACTTTAGAGAGGGAGAAGAAAATGGGCGTGATAGCAAAGCATATATGCCCATCGACATTAAGCTGATAGCTTCTAAATTGAATGTAGATGCCGGCATCGTTTTTGGTCGCCTTTACAATCATTTGAATAAGCTACATTCATATGCAAATGACGATATACAAAAATCTAAAGTCCCGCTATTTGCGTTACAAGTGGGAAGGGACGTTCACTGTATTCACTTTCCTATGATGTCTTCCGTTCTGGCGGGCCTTCAATCAGAGAAAAGCAAATTTTTCACAACCACTTGGATTTCATTATTGGCCATTTTTGTTTCGCTATCGGCTTTAGCGGTAAGTATCCTGAAGTAAGCTGAAGTTCAAATGGTGCAATCCATCAATAACAAACAACTCCCACATGATTTTTAGGTGATGGGGCGTTGTATTTCCTGGCCGAGGGCAGGTGGGGATTCATGCCCGTTGTCATTGGTCGTCCTACATGTGCCATGTACCAAAGGATTAGGATAGTTTTTGCTAAATTTTAGGTGTCTTTCGCGCCTTTCCGATTAAGTCAACGAGCCTCTTCAGCTCTTCAGCATCAGCGTTGCGGATAACTTCAAAGAGAAAAGCCCTTTGCTCAATCTCACTTTCAAAATCGGTGAAAAACGCTTTTACAGGCACACCTAAAATTTCAGCAAATTTGTACACCGCCTCAATGGTTGGGACGTATTCACCTGTCTCATAGCGACTTATTGTTTTGGGGTCGAATCCTGACCTAATCCCCAATTCTACTTGGGTGATTCCTTTCGCGACCCTGAATCGCTTTATCGCTTTTGCAAGAATCACAGTATTCAGCCCGCTCACACATTTCAAACGTGCACTTAACTGTAAAAATCCACATCCACCAACGCTCTGTGCCATCGATTTTATTGTCATAAATACGATGGCATGCGTAGAATTCATCGTGAGCAGCAGACGACCATCACTACGTCTGTCAGAGGCCCATCGGGGCAATCAGGTCGAGGGTTAAGGAATGGCAAATCGGGATGATGAAGGCTGGTACAGGTCGCATGATGGGCAGAAGCACGAGACCCATTTTCAGGCCAACGAAAAGGACAAAGCTCATGGCAGGGAAATGCGCGAGACGTATAAAAAAGAAGTGAGTCTAAAAGGCAATCTTCTTCAAGTGATATACCTGATTCCCTGCGTGTTGATTTTTGCAGCAGCTCAACAATTCCAGAGTGGCCTCGGATATTTCATGCTGATTCCTTTAGCCTGGGGAATGTATGCGCTCACAAAATTCGTCAACAAATTTACCCAAGAGCAAAGAGATAGAGTGTTTATGTGGACGCTCATTATTATAGCGGCCGTGTCAATTACTATGATGATAAAGGGATTTTGAAATGATACGAAAAATCAGTTGGCTTGTACTTTCAGCGTCGATTTTCGCCATGCCTACTTTTGTTCAAGCAGAGCAGGTTTTCTCGATGAACGGAAGCTACAAAGATAATCAGACAAGTGCTGACATACAAGGTTTAGGAAACCAAATTTTAGACCAGGCCGGAAAGTCTAGTTATCTGAAATTCGATTTGCAAGGCACTGAATATGCTTATGTCATCGAACGTATGGCTTCAAATTCCGTGAATTATACCGGAAGCTCTAGTGATATAAGCGGTGTGGTCTTCGTGCTTGTAAGAGCATTTAAAGACGGTTTCGAGCTTCCGAAACAGGTCAGCACCTTCAAACCCAGTAAATATAATCACGCTATTCGAATAGAAAAAATGAACCGTAACGACGAGCGCCCTTATGAGTTCGATATAGGTATGGATGACGAAAAACAATTATTCCTAATCGACAGCCCTACGTCTATGACTAAACTAGAGCAAGTAGATAAAATTAAGAAGTATGTCTCAAGACGAGACAAAAAAAGCCCATACGCTTTCTAAACGGAATCCCAAATATAAGGATATGATTTTCTAAGAGCAAAAAAGGCAGCAGGCCAATCTGCTGCCTTCTATAAATTTCTTGCATCGAATGCTATTGCCTAGCTTTCAGGCTTTTGATTTTGCTTCTCTTGGATAATTCTAAAATAACTGTCGCATTCAATAATTACTTCATGATGAGCGCAATGCAAATCTTGGAATTGCTTGGATACCCGCTTTATTTATATAAATGCGACAGTGTTATATAGATGCGACAGCATTAAAATATAGATGATAAAAAAGAGCCCCTCGGCCCTTGTGTTTATTTTTTATTTGTTATAATTAAGTTACCACACGTAACTAAAACAAATGAAAAATAACTATACCTCAACTATACCATTTATAAATAGAAAAAAAGCAATAAGCAAAGAGAATCTTGAGGAGATTCATGCTGATGCCGAACTTTATCAAAAGAAAGAAATATCAATTTCTGAGCTTGTTCAAAAACTCAAGATTATCATTTCTCAATTCAATAATGCGACTAAAACGTTTGACCTCGAATATTCATATGACCAGATAGTTACTTTACCTTTTTTGAACAAGGTTGAAGCTATATCACTTGGTGCGTTTGAAATAGTCAAAAACTCTGAAAAACCAAAGACTCACGTTATTCGGGCAAAGAAAGCAAACCATTTCCTATACCAAGATAAAATTGACGATTATCAAAAAGAGACTTTTGCTTTAGCTAACATTATAAATAAGCTATTTGGTTATTTGTCTGCTGATTCACATTTGAAGATTCTCATTTTAAAAGCTAGTGACAGCCCTTCTTTGAAAAAGGAGTTGGAAAGCATTGAGATTTATAAGTCCGTAAGGTTTACAGACTTCCGCTGCGCAGGGACAATTTTCGATAAGTTGAATGAGTATTTTGTTACTAATGAAGCCCTAGACTTTGCTTCGGACATGGCATTCCTAGACAAAGCAATAGATAAAAAAGACAAACGAACGTTCAATAGATTAAATCGCATTATCAAGCGAGTGGCGAGGAAGCAGCGCGAGTTGCATTTGCTGAAAGGCCGAAAAATCGGTACGACTGGTGAGTTGTATTGCAGCGATGAGTTGCTTAAATATCAGAATGAAAGAGATATTGAACAACAGGAATTTATTGATAATACAGAGGTCGTGTATGTTAGGAATGGAAAAGAAGAAAAAATCCCCCTTGCAAAATTTGCTCTGACAGATGAACGCAAATCCTCAGAAATTTATATGAAAGTTAAAGACCTAGAGAAAGAGGCAGACAAAAAAGGTTATATAGCTCTTTTTACTACGTTCACTTGCCCGTCTGAATACCATTCAAACCCAACCAGCGGAAAGAATAGCTGGAATGGTTCGACACCGAGGCAAGCGTCCGACTGGCTATCTAATCGACTAGTAGCTCTCAACAAAGACAGAGAGCGCCATGAAATTCATACGCTGGGAATGTGGTGTAAAGAAGCTCACAAAGACCAGTGCGTTCATATGCATTCCATGTTTTTCGTCCATCCAAATCAAGAAGATGATCTGATTATGCTGATCAACAAGCATTATGCACACAGCTCTAATGCTGTTCGGATTGTGCGAGTTTCAAAAGAGGAGGCTGATAAAGTTGGAAAAAAAGCAGCGAGTCCAGCAAGCTACATAACAAAATATGTCATCAAAAGTCTTCGCGAAAAATCTGACGAATCTATGAAAAACAAAGCGGTCGCTAGGTTATGGGGTTATCGAATGTACGGTTTTTTTGGAAAAACTAAAACCATGCTTTGGAGAACTTATGATAGATTTTTTGGGAAAGAGCTTAATGTGTTAAAGCTAACTCTAAAAAACACAGTTTTTTTAAAACTGGCGGAATTAAGGCAGGCTGGTCGATTTTGGGAGTTTTGCGCATACGCAAATGAATATGTTAAGCCTGTAATTATAGAGCATGAAACGATTTCTTGGAGTGGCTTCGAGTTTATTAGAAAAATCAAGTGGGGGTATCGGGTCATCGGAACAGATGAATGCTTGCAAACAAAATTCGATTGCCAGTTAAAAACTAAAGTTGGCAATATGTGAAGTTTGTTATCACGTAGCCAATATCACCTACTCATGAAGTATTCTTGACAGAGCGTAGAGTAGATGCATTTTTGGCATTCAAATTGTTTGCGAGTTTTTCAATTAGCTGGTCGGCGTCTAATTTTCTTTCAAGAATTTCATAAGAGCTTTGTACCTTTTCTTTTCGCTTATTCACCTCGTCTCGTGATAGGTCTTTAAAAAAGGTTAATACAAAGTCGCTTACAGATGAAGCAAACTCTTCAAATTGGGTCCTAAAACTGTTGAGTTTTTCGTTTTTTAATAAAATAAGTTCGTCTAAGATTGTTCTTTCTGAAATCCTATCTTTTATCTGGTTTTCTAACTTTATTTTTTCATTGAGTAGTGTTTTATGTCCACCACGTTGATTGTTCAGCTTTTCAGTTAGGTCGATAATTTGTTTATTCCAAAAACTTGCGGCTCTCTCAATTTTTGGCTTTTTTGCATCTTCTTCAATCACCGCCATGCGCGCGTTATGCTCTCTAGTTTTTTCAAGCTTTTTAGCTTGAATGTTGTATTTGTCGAGCATCATGTTTGTGTGCTGATAAAATAACGACTGAAAATATTGAGCTTGAAGTTTTTTTGTTAGATATTCTCGTTTAGAAAAGTCCAGGGGTTCGGCGTCAGGATACTCACGTCTTAATTTATCAATATTGTCATTCACAAATTTTTTTTGGGCGGTAAGTAAATCGTATTTACCAGTGCGTCTGTTTCGCGCATCTACAAATATATGAGGATGATGTCCAATTTCGTCGCCGTGGAAAACGATAAGCTTAATTGGATAGTCTGGAAAGTTATTCTTATAAAACAAGTGTATGTTTGTGATGAGGTCTGTAGTGGACACCTCAACCCCATTACGTTTAGGTATTTTGAAAAATGCTTCTTGGACAATGATTTTGCTTCGGGAAATATCAGACCTATTTTTAATAGAGTGGTTATGAAGCTCTAGATATTTTTCAAAAGTCGCTGTTTTCTGATTTTTACGAGAGAACTCAAATTGGCTTAATAAGTCCGTCATGTGTCTTACATCAATCACTTCCTTTTCATTAATAACTTTTAAAAGGAAGTCTTTTAATGAGTCAGGCCCACCAGTTAATGAGTTGTACCATTTGTTAATTTTCGCTTTGTATTTCCTCAAGGCATCAAGAGATTCAGAACTCTTATCTTTCAAATTCTGCTCATTGTTAACTTTCACAATGAAGCTGTTTTGAATTTGTACCTTCTGTTCTTCTGTTAGTGTATTTAATCGTAGAGCTTTCGCGCCTAAAAGAGGAGAGTAAATCAAATTGGTATGGGATAAGTTTTCGTCCCATTCTAAGATTTTAGTTTGCTTAATCTTGTTTTCTATGGTGGGAGAAATCCGAAGTGAGTGAGCTAGAGATTTCAAAAGTTTTGCCTTGCCTTTTCCGTCATTTTTAAAGTTTAGGTGCCTATAAATTATCGTTATTATTTTTTTTGTATTCATTATTTCACCATATGTTTTTCCTTTATAAGATTTTTAAAATACGCGTAAATGCGATATTTCTAAATTGTACCGAGTGGTGCTTTGTTTTTGATTTCTGCTATGTCCTGCTGACAAGCATGAGCTAACTTGAAGCCTCATCTTTTGCGTAGCAAAAGTGTGGCGGAAAGTGTAGCGAGTTACTCTCCACGTACTACAATATAAAATACCATATTGATGGTAATGATTTTGGGTTATACGGCAAATATTTAGACCTTAAGTGGAGTGCTTTTAAAACCTAAATTTTAATTTTGGCTTTAAAAGCACTAATCATGATGGGGTTTAAGGTTGAACATGGATTGTAAATCTTCAAGGCCGAATTCTTGCAGTATGTTTTTCAAAGGAAACACTTTTTCAGTTCCAGAAATTATTTCATCCACATCGGCGTTCTTACGATGCATTTTAAATTTTGTTTGCCGATTATCTTTAAAATGGGAAGCATAGAAGACAATATCATTAGATTTGAAAAATGAGTTCAGTTTCGCTCGACCGTCGTCTGTTTGGAACAAATCAATCACAGACCTAGTGTCTTCAATATCTATGCTTTCATGTTGAGCACTCTCTAGAAGTGCAACGCTTTTCTTTAAGCTATCAATCTCAATTTCAATATTGGACATTTCTTTGATATATGCAGTGGGTACTTTATAATCTGCTTCAATCATTCGTGCATTCATGTCATCAAGCTTTGTTCTTCGAGCTACCAGCAATTTATGTTTCTCTTCCAGAGCCAAACCCTGCTTGGTATCATTGACCTTCAAAAGATTAGAGATTCTAGGGTTTAAGTATCGGGCTTGCGTTGAAATGCCTTTAAAATCTTTTGTAATGTCCCGTGCAATTCTGTTAATTAGCTGTATGCAGTCAAGCAAAGAGCCAAATACATATTCGAAACGAATATTATCTGCCGTGCAAATATGCTTTTGAACTCGAGAGTTGTCGCACTTGAAAAAGGGATATATTTTTCCTTTGTATCTGCTACCCCTGTGGTCGTAGTACATTTTTCCACCGCACTGTCCGCAATATATACAGTGTTTGAAAATATTGAAGTCCTGCTCTGTTCTTCTACCAGACCAGTTTTTTTGTTTGCGGTTTGACATAGTATCAACAACCTTATAAAACATGCCAGGTTCTATAAGGTTAGGATAATAGTTTTCGATAAACCCAGTTAATATTTTCCTGGCTTTACCATCGGCTGTATATTCAATGCGATGTGTCGCCATACATCCAATGACGGTTTTATGCTTAATCAGCTTGTTAACTGTACCATTGTTCCATTTTTTTAGAGACGTTTCGTTTATTTTTGTAATCGCAGTATTAAGTCCAAATTGAAGTAACAGTTCAAAGAGCATTTTTATTTCGCTTTGCTCCTCTTTATGTATAACAAATTTACCTTTTTCCACTCGCAAACCGTAAGGAATGGACTTTCCCTTCTTGATGATTACCTCGCCGTTTTCTGCCTTTGCCTTACGGGCTTTCCAGGCAGAGAGCAAACGCCCAGATTTCGTTTCACTCTCCTCATTGGCTCTCTTTGCAATCAGGCTAATCATCAGGAGATTTTCAAAGTCTCGCGATGGGTCACTATATGAATACGTTTTTTGGTCAACAGTGGTGTAAATATTGATGCCTTTCTTCAAAATGCCTTGGAGAAGCTCGACACCATCAAGCACGCGTTGGCGTGTGATTCGGTCGATGCTTTCAACGACTAGGTAATCACCTGCACGAATAGCACCACTGTCCATCCGGTCCAGCATTTCTTTGAAATTGCCCGACCGGGCGTTGTCACCTCGAAATGCCGATTTACCCTTGTCGTATACGACCTCTGCGATGGTCGTTCCTGTGGACGTTTCAAAGAAGTCCAGAGCCGTCAATTGACGGTGTTCACTGTCCCCGGTCTGCTGAATGGCACGGGAATATCTTATGTAGGCATATGCTTTGGGCATGATAAAAACGTCCTGAAATTACTCGGAAAACTATAACACCTGATGATCAGTGGTCTGTCGCTCGGCGTGCTGGTGGTGGAAGCCGGCATGGCCAGCGGTTCGCTGATCACCGCGCGGCTCGCGGCCGAGCAAGGGCGCGAGGTGTATGCGATTCCGGGCTCGATCCATCATCCAGGGGCCAAGGGTTGTCATCAGCTCATTCGCGATGGCGCGGTGTTGGTGGAAACCATCGAGCACATTCTTGAAGGCTTGCGCGGGTGGCAGGCGCTGTCGCGTCCGGTGCCGATGCCGGTGACCCATCCGCTGGTTGCACTGCTGCACGCGGCGCCGCACACCAGCGAAGCCTTGGCGATTGCCAGTGGGCGGCCGTTGTCCCAGGTGCTGGCGACACTCACCGAGTTGGAGCTGGAAGGCCAGGTGGTCTGCGAAAGCGGGCGCTGGCTCGCGCGCTGCTAGGTTTTGTAACGAAGATCGGTAAACTGCGCAGAGCTTTAGTCTGGAGAGTGAGCAATGGTCAACAGGTGGCGTGTGCTGGAAGCCGCACGAGAAATTCGCGCAGGCGCGGTGATTGCCTATCCAACCGAGGCGGTCTGGGGCCTGGGCTGTGACCCGTGGAACGAAGCGGCAGTGGACCGGCTGCTGGCGATCAAGAACCGCTCGGTGGATAAGGGCCTGATCCTGGTCGCGGATAATATCCGCCAGTTCGATTTTCTCTTCGAAGACTTCCCGCAAGACTGGATCGACCGCATGGCCAGCACCTGGCCGGGGCCCAATACCTGGCTGGTGCCTCATCAGAACCTGTTGCCGGAATGGGTCACGGGGGTGCATGACACCGTGGCGCTGCGGGTCAGCGACCATCCGCTGGTGCGTGACTTGTGCTCATTGGTCGGGCCGTTGATTTCCACCTCGGCCAACCCCCAGGGCCGCCCGGCCGCCCGCACGCGGATTCGCGTCGAGCAGTACTTCCGTGGCCAGGTCGATCTGGTGTTAGGTGGCGCCCTCGGTGGGCGCAAGAACCCAAGCCTGATCCGCGACCTGGTGACGGGTGAGGTTGTGCGGCCGTCGTGAGACCGGGTCGTGGCCATCGCGGGCAAGCCCCCTCCCACATTTGACCGTGTTGTCATGACGGACACTGATCGAATGTGGGAGGGGGCTTTCCCGCGATGGCGCCCTTAACCACGCCAGAAACCCAAAGCCTTACGGCAACAGAATGGTCGACCCCGTCGTGCGCCGCCCCGACAACTCCGTCTGCGCCTTGGCCGCGTCCTTCAGCGAGAAGCGCTGATTGATATCGATGCGCACCTTGCCGCTCTTGATCATCGAGAACAGATCATCGGCCATGGCCTGCAAGTCCTTGGGGTTGCTGGCGTAGGTCGCCAGGGTCGGCCGGGTGACATACAGCGAGCCCTTGGCCGCCAGAATCCCCAGGTTCACCCCGTCCACCGCGCCCGAGGCGTTGCCGAAACTCACCACCAAGCCGCGTGGCGCCGCGCAGTCCAGCGAGGTCAGCCAGGTGTCCTTGCCGACGCCGTCGTACACCACCGGGCATTTCTTGCCGTCGGTCAATTCCAGCACCCGCTGTGCGACGTTTTCCTTGCTGTAGTCGATGGTTGCCCAGGCGCCGAGGGATTTGGCCACCGCGGCTTTTTCCGGCGAGCTGACCGTGCCGATCAGCTTCACGCCCAGGGCCTTGGCCCACTGGCAGGCCAGGGAGCCCACGCCACCGGCTGCGGCGTGGAACAGAATGGTTTCGCCGCCCTTCAACTCGTAGGTCTGGCGCAGCAGGTATTGCGTGGTCAGGCCCTTGAGCATCGCGCCGGCGGCTTGTTCGAAGCTGATGTCGTCCGGCAGGTGAACCAGGTTCGCGGCAGGCAATACGTGCAGTTCGCTGTAGGCACCCAACGGGCCACTGCCGTAGGCCACGCGGTCGCCGACCTTGAATTGCGTGACTTCACTGCCCACGGCGTCGACCACACCCGCGCCTTCCGCGCCCAGGCCCGATGGCAAGGCCGGCGGCGCGTACAAGCCGCTGCGAAAGTAAGTATCGATGAAGTTCAGGCCAATGGCGGCGTTACGCACCCGAACCTGCTGTGGGCCTGGTTCTGCTGGCGTGTAGTCCACATACTCAAGCACCTCGGGGCCGCCATGGGCGCTGAACTGGATACGTTTGGCCATCTGCACTTCTCCTGGGTTCGAATTCGGGTAGCGCCCTATCGGACTCCTTAGCTTGATCTTCGTCAACTGCGACGGACCTGAGTGCGGTGGTATCCTGTGCGCCCATTTGCCGCCGACGCCCAATGGCCTCGCGTAGCTTTGCCCGATTCAAGGTGATGCCATGACTACCCGCACCGAGGCTGTTAAAGCCTATCTGCTTGATCTGCAAGACCGTATTTGCAGCGCCCTGGAAACCTTCGAGACGGACACGCGCTTTATCGAAGACGCCTGGACCCGGCCTGCGGGCGGCGGCGGTCGCACCCGTGTGATCGAAAACGGTGCGGTGATCGAAAAAGGCGGCGTTAACTTTTCCCACGTGTTTGGCAGCGGCCTGCCACCGTCTGCCAGTGCGCATCGCCCTGAATTGGCCGGGCGCGGGTTTGAAGCCCTTGGGGTGTCGCTGGTGATTCACCCGCACAACCCGCATGTTCCGACTTCCCACGCCAACGTGCGCTTTTTCATCGCTGAAAAAGAAGGTGAGGAGCCGGTGTGGTGGTTCGGCGGCGGCTTCGACCTCACGCCCTACTACGCCAACGAAGACGACTGCATCCACTGGCACCGCGTGGCCGAGCAGGCCTGCGCGCCGTTCGGCGCCGACGTTTATGCGCGCTACAAGGCCTGGTGCGACACCTACTTCCATATCAAGCACCGCAACGAACCGCGCGGCATCGGCGGCCTGTTCTTCGATGACTTGAACGAATGGGACTTCGACACTTGCTTCGCCTTCATCCGTGCCATCGGCGATGCGTACATCGACGCCTACCTGCCGATCGTGCAGCGCCGCAAGGCGCAGGCCTATACCGCACAGCAGCGCGAATTCCAGGAATTCCGCCGTGGTCGTTACGTTGAATTCAACCTGGTCTATGACCGTGGCACCTTGTTCGGCCTGCAATCGGGCGGGCGTACCGAGTCGATCCTGATGTCGCTGCCGCCGCAGGTGCGCTGGAGCTACGACTGGAAAGCCGAGGCCGGCAGCGAAGAAGCGCGCCTCACCGACTACTTCCTGCAAGACCGCGACTGGCTCGGCGTGGCTGCGCCCAAGGCGGCTGTCTGATGGACCGCTATGTCGTGTTCGGCAACCCCATCGGCCACAGCAAGTCGCCGTTGATTCACCGCATGTTCGCCGAACAGACCGGCGAGCAACTGGACTACAGCGCTCTGCTTGCGCCGCTGGAGGACTTCATCGGGTTTGCCCGTGAGTTTTTTCAGCAAGGCCGTGGCGCCAACGTCACAGTGCCGTTCAAGGAAGACGCCTACCGCCTGGCCGACACCCTCACCGCACGCGCCGAGCGCGCCGGCGCGGTGAACACCCTGAGCAAGCTGGCCGATGGCCGCCTGCTGGGCGATAACACCGACGGCGCCGGCCTGGTGCGCGACCTGACGGTGAATGCCGGGCTCAGCCTGCAAGGTCAACGCATCCTGTTGCTCGGCGCCGGTGGCGCGGTGCGCGGTGCGTTGGAGCCGTTGCTGGCCGAGCGGCCGGCGTCGCTGATCATCGCCAACCGCACCGTGGAAAAGGCCGAAATGCTTGCCGAGTTGTTCGACGATTTGGGCCCGGTGTCTGCCAGTGGTTTCGACTGGCTGTGTGAGCCGGTGGACGTGATCATCAATGCCACCTCCGCCAGCCTGTCGGGCGATGTACCGCCGATTGCGGGCAGCCTGATCGCGCCGGGCAAGACGTTTTGCTACGACATGATGTACGCCAAGGAACCGACCGCGTTCTGCCGCTGGGCCACGGAACACGGTGCGGCGGTGGCAATGGATGGTCTGGGCATGCTGGTGGAGCAGGCGGCGGAAGCGTTCTTCCTGTGGCGTGGCGTGCGCCCGGATTCGGCGCCGGTGTTGGCCGAGCTGCGCCGCCAATTGGCTTAACGCACGTCCAAAGGTTGGAGGGGGCTTGCTCCCGATAGCGGTGAGTCAGCCAAACATGCATCGGCTGCACGACGGCTATCGGGGGCAAGCCTCCTCCCACAGTTTTGATCGTATTCAGTCTTCGAAATGGATGGGGCAGTTGTCGGCGCCTTCCAGCTTTTTCAATTCCTCAACGACCTGCGGCCGGGCCCGGCGCAAGGTCAGGCTGCGCCCCAGCGCTTTCAATCGCCGCGCTTCCTGGTGCAGCATCTCCACCCCGGAATAGTCGATAAAGTTGATCTGCTGCGCCTCGATCACTACCCGCTCGCCCTGCAGGCTTTGCAGGCGCACTTGCAGGTAATGGCTGGCGCCAAAAAAGATCGAACCACCGACCCGCAGCACCTCTTCCTCGCCGTTGCGCCATTGCTGAACCCGCGGCTGCGAGGTGCGCTTGAGGTAGAAAAACAGTGAGGCCAGCACCCCGGCGTAAATTGCGGTTTGCAGCTCCAGCAGCAAGGTGGCGATGCAGGTCAGGCTCATCACCACGAACTCGGCGCGACTGACCCGGAACAACGCGCGAATGCCCCGATGGTCCACCAGGCCCCAACTGATCAGCAGGATGCTCGCGGCCATGCTCGGGATCGGTATGTGGGCGATCAGCGCCGCGCCAAACAGTGCGAACAACGCCACCCACAGTGCGGAAAATACTCCCGCCAGCGGCGAACAGGCGCCCGCTTCATAGCTGAGGCCGGAGCGCGTAAAGGAACCGGCCGACAGGTAGCCGGAGAAAAATCCGCCGACGATGTTGGATAAACCCTGCGCTCGAACTTCCTGGTTGGCGTCGAGCAATTGCTGCGAGCGCGCCGCCAGCGAGCGGGCAATCGACAGGCTGGTCACCAACCCGAGCATGCCCACCGCCACGGCGCTGGGCAGCAGGCGCAAGACCATGTCCAGGTCCAGCGGCAACGGGCTGAATGGCGGCAGCTTGCCGATAAATGCGCTGACCAGTGCCACATGCCCGAACATCGCCGGCCACAGCCAGGCGGCCAGACTGCCCAGCGCGAGCGTGATCAACAGCGTCGGCCAGCGCGGCAGCAGGTATTTGAGCAGTGCGCCCACCAGCAAGGTGCCCAGCCCGAGCAGGAGTGAGGCGTGGTCCCACTCGGCACCATGGTCGATCAGTTCCAGCAAGCTGTTGATCGCCGTGGCCTGGCTCGGCAAATCCAGGCCCAGCAGGTTGGGCAGTTGGCCGAGGGCAATCACCACGGCGGCGCCGAGGGTGAACCCCAGCACCACTGAATGGGAGATGAAATTCACCAACGCGCCGAAGCGCAGCAGGCCGAGCAACCACTGGAACACTCCGGCGAGGAAGGTCAGCAGCAGGATCAAGGTGATGTAGTCCTGTGAGCCCGGCACGGCCAGGGGGCTGATGCTGGCGTAGAGCACGATGGAAATCGCCGCCGTGGGGCCGCAGATCAGGTGCCAGGACGAACCCCAGAGGCAAGCGATCAACACCGGGATGATCGCGGCGTACAGCCCGTATTCCGGTGGGAGACCGGCGATGAGCGCGTAGGCAATCGACTGCGGCAAGGCCAGCACCGCGCCGCTGAGGCCGACGATTGCATCCCGACCGACGCTGGCGCGGGTTTGGCGCGGCAGCCAACTGAGGAAGGGAAAGAGTGTGTGGCGGTTGGGCCGGCGCATCGCAAACTCGGATAGAAAGGTTTGGCTCAGGGTATCAGTACACGCCGGCTTTTGTGGGAGGGGGCTTGCTCCCGATCGCGGTGAGTCAGCCACACATGCATCGGCTGAACGACGGCTATCGGGAGCAAGCTCCCTCCCACATTTGGACAGTGGCCGGCTTTAGAGTTTGGCTTTTACAGCCGCCAACGCATCCTGGCCGTCCACGGTTTTTACGCCGTCGAGCCACTTGTCCAACACTGCCGGGTTGGCCTTGATCCACGCTTTTGCCGCATCCGCATTGCTGACCTTATTGTTGGCCACCTCGGCCATGATGCTGTTCTCCATCGCCTGGGTGAAACTCAGGTTGGTCAGCAGCTTTCCTACGTTCGGGCAGGCCTGTGCATAACCCTTGCGGGTCAGGGTATACACGCTGCCGGTGTCGCCGAAGTACTTCTCGCCGCCCTTGAGGTAATGCATTTTCAACTGCACGTTCATCGGGTGCGGGGTCCAGCCGAGGAAGGTGATGAAGCGCTGTTTCTTCACAGCCCGTGAGACTTCGGCGAGCATCGCCTGTTCGCTGGACTCGATCAGCTTCCATTTGCCCAGGTCGAAGTCGTTCTTCTTGATGATCTCCTGCAGCGAGAGGTTTGCCGGCGCGCCGGAGCCGATGCCGTAGATCTTCTTGTCGAACTTGTCGGCGAATTTACTCAGATCAGCAAAGTCATGCACCCCGGCGTCCCACACATAGTTCGGCACGGCGAGGGTGAATTCGGTGCCGTCGAGGTTTTTCGCCAACTGCACCACATCGCCGTTGGCCACGAACTTGTCGTAGAAACCTTGCTGCGCCGGCATCCAGTTACCCAGGAACACATCCACCTGGCCGTCCTTGAGCCCGCCGAAGGTGATCGGCACCGCCAGGGTGTCGACCTTGGCCTTGTAGCCCATGCCTGTCAGCAGAAAACCGGCGACGGCATTGGTGGCGGCGATATCGCTCCAGCCTGGATCGGCCATCTTCACCGTCTCACAACGGGCGTCTGCGTACACGGCGGCGCTGCTCAACGCCACCATGCCCGCTACGCCCAGCACCACAGTCAACTTTTGCATGGCTTTCCCTCTGTTTTATGGGTGTTGGCAGGGTTGTGGATAACGTGCCTTGCGCTCCAGGTCGTCGAGGTCGATATGGTTGCGCATGTATTGCTGACTGGCGTCCACCCGTGGCTGGTGATCCCAGCTCTTCAGCTTGCCTTGGCTCAGTGCTTCAAACACCAGGCGCCGACGGCGTTGGCTGGCGAGCACTTGTTGGTGGATCGCCGGGATGTCCCATTTGGCCCGCGCTTCAGTCAGAAAGGCTGCAAACAGCGCCCGGTGTTGCTGCGACTGGCTGAGTTCTTCCTGTTCCCGTGGGTCATTGTGTACATCGAACAGTAGGCAGGGATCGTCTTCGCTGTAGATGAACTTGTAGGCGCCACGGCGAATCATCATCAGCGGGCTGACGGTGCCTTCGGCCATGTATTCGCCGAACACTTCGTCGTGCCCGCCCTGGCCTTGCAAGTGCGGGACCAGCGAGCGGCCGTCCAGGGGCAAGTGCGGTTCGAGTGCGCCGCCGGCCAGCTCCACCAGGGTTGGCAACAGGTCGGCGGTGGAGACGGCCTGGGTCACACGGCGCGCGGCGAACTGCCCCGGCGCGCTGACCAGCAGCGGCACGCGGGCGGCCATTTCGAACCAGTGCATTTTGTACCAGAGGCCGCGCTCGCCGAGCATGTCGCCGTGGTCGCCGGAGAAGATGATGATGGTGTCGTCGGCCAGGCCGGTGTCGTCCAGGGTCTGCAGCAGCTTGCCGACATTGCTGTCGATGTAACTGCACGCGCCGAAGTAGGCGCGGCGTGCATCGCGGATCTTCTCCGGCGGCAGCGGCTTGTCCCATAGGTCGTAGACCTTGAGCAGGCGCTGGGAGTGCGGGTCGAGGTCGCCCTGGGCCGGCGTTGTGGGCAAAGGGATGTCGCTGTCGTCGTACAGATCCCAGAACGGTTTGGGAATGGTGTACGGGTCGTGGGGATGGGTCATCGACACGGTCAGGCAGAACGGCTGGTCGCCGTCCTCGCGAATATGGTCGAACAGGTACTGCTGGGCCTTGAACACCACCTCTTCGTCGAAATCCAGCTGGTTGGTGCGCACGCACGGCCCGGCTTGCAGCACCGAGGACATGTTGTGGTACCAGGTGGGGCGTACGCCCGGCTCGTCCCAGTTCACCGCCCAGCCATAGTCGGCGGGGTAGATGTCGCTGGTCAGGCGCTCTTCGTAACCGTGCAATTGGTCCGGCCCGCAGAAGTGCATCTTGCCCGACAGCGCGGTGCGGTAGCCGAGGCGACGCAGGTAGTGGGCATACGTCGGCACATCGGCGGGGAAATCCGCCGCGTTGTCGTAGGCGCCGATCTTGCTCGGCAACTGGCCGCTGACCAGGGTAAAGCGCGACGGTGCGCACAGCGGGCTGTTGCAGTAGGCGGCGTCGAACACCACGCCTTGTTCGGCGAGGCGACTGAGGTTTGGCAACTTGATCGGGGAAGGTCCGTAGAACGGAAGCATCGGCGCGGCCATTTGATCGGCCATGATGAAAAGAATGTTCTTGCGCTTCATGAGTCTTCGGCATTCCATAGGCGTTGTTTATGCGAATGAGCATGCGGCCCATGGAAAATGGGGTAAAGCCCATGAAAAGCAATGTCTAGGATAAGCACAGCTTATGTATGAAGCCCTCGGCGATGTATCCCTCGATTTGCTCCGCGCCTTCGAAGCGGCGGCGCGCCACCGCAGCTTTACGGCGGCGGCGATGGAGTTGGGCACCACCCAGCCGGCCATCAGCCAGCAGATCAAGCGCCTCGAAGAGCAATTGGCGATCCGCCTGTTTGATCGCATCTACCGTGGCATCGAGCTGACCGATGCCGGTGCCTTGCTGTTCGAACATGTCCAGGGCGGTTTGCAGACCATCAACCAAGGCCTGAGCGCGATCACCCAGCAGGACCAGCACGAAGTGCTGCAAGTGGCCACCGACTTCGCCTTCGCCGCCTACTGGCTGATGCCGCGCCTGCATCGCTTCCATGCGGCCAACCCTCAGGTCGACGTCAGCCTGGTGACCAGCGAACGCAATCACGCCACGTTGCGCAGCGATATCGACGTGGCGGTGCTGTTTGGCGACGGCCGTTTCAAGCAGGGCGACAGCCTGTGGCTGTTCAATGAAGAAGTGTTCCCGGTGTGCAGCCCGCAGTGGCTCAAGGACCAAGCCACGCCGCTGACCGTGCAGACCTTGCCCGACTGCCCGTTGCTGCACCTGCGCCAGGAACACAACAGCCAGTGGTTCGACTGGAGCGGCGTGTTCCGCGAGCTGGGCATTACCACCGCGCCGACCCCCGGCCAACTGCGCTTCGATAACTACACCCTGCTGATCCAGGCCGCGATTGCCGGCCAGGGCGTGGCCATCGGCTGGCGCCACCTAGTGGACAACCTGCTGGAACAGAAGTGGCTGTGCCGGCCGATCAGCGACACGGTGATCTCACGCTTGGGCTACTACGTGGTGCAACCGCAGCGCAAACGCCGGGGGCAGTTGGTCGAGCGGTTCGTCGATTGGCTGGTGGCGGAGCAGGCGCGCAGCGCACAGTCACTGACCGGTCTGGCTCTGCCGTCGATTGCGGTCTAGGATTTGTCGCACAGCGGTTCTGGATCTTGTCATGCAGCGTATCAAGGGCTATCACGCCCACATCTACTTCGATGCCCACACCATCGACCAGGCGCGCACCTTGTGCGAAGACGCGGCAACCCTGTTTCCGCTGCACATGGGCCGCGTGCATGAACGCCCCGTGGGCCCGCACCCGGACTGGAGCTGCCAGTTGGCGTTCGACCCCGAATACATTGGCGCGGTGCTGCCGTGGCTGGCGTTGCATCGCAATGGCCTGGTGGTGTTTCTGCACCCTGATACCGGCAACGACCTAAAGGATCACACCGAGTACGCGATCTGGATGGGTGCGATGCGCGAGCTGGATCTGTCGGTTTTTTAACCTCCCTCGTCAAATACAGCCTGGCCATTCCCGCAGTAAAAGGCGGGAAGGTCGTAGGATCTATTTCGCGTCGTCTCATTATATGGGATTGATATTTATATATTGAGATATCGCCGAGCATAGGTTTATATTCGCCCATCTGCTTTTTTCAGCACCCACTCATTTCAGGTGAAGCGATGCCGGCGCAATTGATCGCGCTCGATTGGGGAACCAGTTCCCTTCGTGCTTATAAACTCGGCCCCGCAGGCGTGGTGCTGGAACAACGTGCGCTGGCGTTGGGGATCATGCATCTGCCCAGCCAACCCCGGGAGATCGCTGGCGTGCGCTGCAGCGATGGCTTCGAGTTGGCGTTCGACGCAGCCTGCGGCGATTGGCTCGACGCCCAGCCGGGCTTGCCGGTGATCGCCTGCGGCATGGTCGGCAGCGCCCAGGGTTGGAGCGAAGCGGCCTACCGCAACACCCCGGTCGACGTCGCCAGCCTCGGCCAGGCGCTGCACCGCGTGCGCAGTGTGCGCGGCGTCGATGTGCATATCGTGCCTGGCGTGATCGAGCAGGTCGGCTTGCCCAACGTGATGCGCGGCGAAGAAACCCAGGTGCTCGGCGTGCTGCAGGGCCTCGCGGCCGAGGTGTTGATCGGCCTGCCCGGCAGCCATTCCAAATGGGTCGAGGTGGTCGACGGCTGTATCACCCATTTCGACACCTTCATGACCGGCGAGCTGTTCGCGGTGTTGAGCAAGCACAGCCTGCTCGGGCGCACCCAACAACCCGCCGAACACTTCCAGGCGGCAGCCTTCGACCTTGGCGTGCAGGTGGCGCTGTCGGTAGACGGCGAGCGCGGCGTGCTGTCGACGCTGTTCAGCGCACGCACCCTGGGCTTGACCGGCAAACTCGCCCCCGACGAGCAGCCCGACTACCTCTCCGGCCTGCTGATCGGCCATGAACTCGCCGGCTTGCCTGCCGCCGCCAAACACCAGCCGATCATTCTGGTCGGCGCCGCGCCGCTCTGTGCCCGTTATCAACGCGCCCTCGACCTCTGCGGCTTCGCCCACGTCAGCCTGGCGCAAGAGGCCACCGAACGCGGCCTCTGGCAGTTGGCCCAGGCCGCCGGGCTCATTCAACCTGCAATGGAGGCCTGACATGCTCAAGCAAGCACTCACGCAAAACGGTTTGATCGCGATCCTGCGCGGTGTGCGACCGGACGAAGCCGAGGCGATTGGCCAGGTGCTGTACCGCGCCGGTTTTCGCGTGATCGAAGTCCCGCTCAATTCGCCGGACCCTTACACCAGCATCCGCACCCTGCGTGACAGCCTGCCCGCCGATTGCCTGATCGGCGCCGGCACGGTGTTGCTGCCTGCGCAGGTCGAGCAGGTCAAAGCCGCTGGTGGCCAGGTGATCGTGATGCCCCACAGCGATGCCAAGGTCTTGCGCGCCGCGAAAGCTGCCGGTCTGTACCTGTCGCCGGGGGTTGCCACCCCGACCGAGGCGTTCGCCGCGCTGGCCGAAGGCGCCGACGTATTGAAGCTGTTCCCCGCCGAGCAAATGGGCCCGGCGGTGATCAAAGCGTGGCTGGCGGTGTTGCCGGCGGGCACGTTGTTACTGCCGGTCGGCGGCGTGAGCCCGGACAACATGCAGGTGTATTTCGACGCCGGCGCCAGGGGTTTCGGCCTGGGTTCCGGGTTGTTCAAACCGGGCATGTCCGTGGCCCAGGTGGCGAGCAATGCCCAGGCGTATGTCGCAGCCTGGAACGCTCTGAACTGATCGCAAGTTTTGCGCCTTGGGCGCTGCATCGACAAGAGAGATAAGAAGATGAAAATCACCAAACTGACGACCTTCATCGTCCCACCGCGCTGGTGCTTCCTCAAAGTGGAAACCGACCAGGGCGTCACCGGCTGGGGCGAACCCGTGGTCGAAGGCCGCGCCCACACGGTGGCGGCTGCGGTTGAGGAACTGTCCGACTACCTGATCGGCAAAGACCCACGCAATATCGAAGACATCTGGACCGTGCTCTATCGCGGCGGCTTCTATCGCGGCGGCGCCGTGCATATGAGCGCGCTGGCCGGCATCGACCAGGCGCTGTGGGACATCAAGGGCAAAGCCCTGGGCGTGTCGGTCAGCGACCTGCTGGGCGGCCAGGTGCGCGACAAGATTCGCGTGTATTCGTGGATCGGCGGCGACCGCCCCGCCGACACCGCCCGCGCCGCCAAAGAAGCCGTAGCGCGTGGTTTCACTGCGGTGAAAATGAACGGCACCGAAGAGTTGCAGTTCGTCGACAGCTTCGAAAAAGTCGACCTGGCCCTGGCCAACGTCGCCGCCGTGCGCGATGCCGTCGGCCCTAACGTGGGCATCGGCGTCGACTTCCATGGCCGCGTACACAAGCCCATGGCCAAGGTGCTGATGAAAGAGCTGGACCCGTACAAGCTGATGTTTATCGAAGAGCCGGTGCTCAGCGAAAACTACGAAGCCTTGAAAGAACTCGCACCGCTGACCAGCACGCCGATTGCCTTGGGCGAGCGCCTGTTCTCGCGCTGGGACTTCAAGCGCGTGCTCAGCGAAGGCTACGTCGACATCATCCAGCCGGACGCTTCCCACGCTGGTGGCATCACCGAAACCCGCAAGATCGCCAACATGGCCGAAGCCTACGACGTGGCCCTGGCGCTGCACTGCCCGCTGGGCCCAATCGCGCTGGCCGCCTGCCTGCAACTGGACGCGGTCTGCTACAACGCGTTTATCCAGGAGCAAAGCCTGGGCATTCACTACAACGAGAGCAACGACCTGCTCGACTACGTGCGCGATCCGGGCGTGTTCGACTATGACCAGGGCTTCGTGAAGATCCCCAACGGGCCGGGCCTGGGCATCGAGATCAACGAGGAATACGTGATCGAACGCGCGGCCATCGGCCACCGCTGGCGCAACCCGATCTGGCGCCACGCCGACGGCAGTTTTGCCGAGTGGTGATGTCTGCCTGAAAAAATGTGGCAAAAAATGTGGGAGGGGGCTTGCCCCCGATAGCGGCGAACCCGCCGCCGAAGATGTCGACTGACACTCACCTATCGGGGGCAAGCTCCCTCCCACATTTGATCCGGTTTATTCAGTAAGTCCGTCCTCAATAAACATAAGAAGAGACAACCCCATGCACCCTGAATCCCTCACCGGGCAGGCTTCTTTAGTCACGCCTAGCAGAAAGCGCTACTTCATCATGGTGCTGCTGTTTATCACTGTGGTGATCAACTACCTCGACCGCAGCAACCTGTCCATTGCAGCGCCGGCCCTGACCAGTGATTTGGGCATCGACCCGGTGCATGTCGGGCTGATTTTCTCGGCGTTCGGCTGGACCTACGCCGCCATGCAAATCCCCGGCGGCTGGCTGGTGGACCGGGTGCCACCGCGCATTCTCTACACCGTCGCATTGCTGCTGTGGTCCATCGCCACCGTGATGCTCGGCTTTGCGGCCAGCTTCATCGCGCTGTTTGTCCTGCGCATGGCGGTGGGCGCCCTGGAAGCCCCGGCCTATCCGATCAACAGCCGTGTGGTCACCACCTGGTTCCCCGAGCGTGAGCGCGCCACGGCGATTGGGTTCTACACCTCCGGGCAGTTCGTCGGGCTGGCGTTTCTCACCCCGGTGCTGGCCTGGTTGCAGCACCAGTACGGCTGGCACATGGTGTTTGTCACCACGGGCGGCGTGGGCATCCTCTGGGCGCTGATCTGGTACGCGGTGTACCGCGAGCCGAAGGACTTCAAAGGCGCCAACGCCGCCGAAATCGAACTGATCCGTGCAGGCGGCGGGCTGGTGGACATGCAGGCACAAACCACCAAGGCACCGTTCAGTTGGGTCGACCTGGGCATCGTGCTGAGCAAGCGCAAGCTCTGGGGCATCTACCTGGGCCAGTTCTGCCTGAACTCCACGCTGTGGTTCTTCCTGACGTGGTTCCCGACCTATCTGGTGAAATATCGCGGGATGGACTTCATCAAATCCGGCCTGCTTGCTTCCCTGCCCTTCCTCGCGGCGTTTGTCGGCGTGCTGTGTTCCGGGATTTTTTCCGACTGGCTGATTCGCCGTGGCGCGTCGGTGGGCTTTGCGCGCAAGTTGCCGATCATTGGCGGGCTGTTGATCTCCACCGCGATCATTGGCGCCAACTACGTGGATTCGACGGCGTGGGTGATTGCGTTCCTGGCGGTGGCGTTCTTTGGCAATGGCTTGGCGTCGATCACGTGGTCGCTGGTGTCGACCTTGGCGCCCGCCCGTTTGCTCGGGTTGACCGGCGGTGTGTTCAACTTCATCGGCAACCTGGCGGCGATTACCACGCCGATCGTGATTGGCTTCCTGGCCAGTGGGGATTCGTTCGCGCCGGCAATCACCTATATCGCCGTGCTGGCATTGCTCGGGGCGCTTTCCTACATTTTGTTGGTGGGCAAGGTCGAGCGGATCGAGTTGTAAAAAACCGGCGACCCCGGGGTTAATGCCAGTCAGTTAAGCGATAGAGCGGGTAACCGGTGGCGAGGGAGCTTGCTCCCGTTGGACTGCGTAGCAGTCCCCTCTGTTGGGGCCGCTTCGCGTCCCAGCGGGAGCAAGCTCCCTCGCCACAGTGACAGTGTTCTTCCTTAATTGACTGGCATTACGACCCTGGGGTGGCGCTTTTTTTCGGATTATGGCACCGACGCATCAGTTCAATACGCCTTCCAGAATCTCATAGACAATGCCCGTGCCCACTGCGATCAACACCACATCCGGGCCCGAACGGCGCCATTCATAGCCCTCGTAGTACGGCAGGCGCGCCAGGGCGCGGTTGTCGAGGCGTTCGCCATAGTAACCGTGGGGCATCGGCCGGCCACGGACCAGGCGCATATCCGGCGGCGGTGGCGCGCCACGGCCGAATTGGCCGTGATTGTCGCGGATGATCTGGCGCACCGGACCGAAGTCCCGGGGTGGGCCGCCGCGACGGTCGTCCTGCGGGCCGCGATGGTCGTCGCCACGTTGTTCGTGCTGGCCTGGTGGGCCGCCACGGTCGTCGTCGCGCTGGTCAGGCGGCGCGGCGTGCGCCAGGGCGCTGGCGGCAAGCACCAGCGCGCCACAACCAGCAATCACGGACTTGGGCATTTTCATCGGGAATTCCTCAGGGCACGCATACAAAAAAGGGATTTCGAACACGGTTCGAAATCCCTTGGTCTTGCTGTTTAGGCCACGGTTTTGCGGGTTGATTCCTCTGTATCAGGAACTTTACCTACCGTATACGAGGCGCTTACTTACGTGCGTTACGGACACCTGCTGACAGCGCTGCACATAGGCTCAGCACGCCGTCGATGGCTTGCTGGTCATTGCTGGCGTTGGCGATTTGATCGATCAGCGCCGAACCCACCACCACACCATCGGCCAAACGTGCGATGGCGGCCGCTTGCTCCGGCGTGCGGATACCAAAACCGATGCTGATCGGCAGGGCGGTATGGCGACGCAGGCGGGTCACGGCTTCTTCGACGTGTTCCAGGGTGGCGGCACCGGCACCGGTCACACCGGCCACCGACACGTAGTACACAAAGCCCGAGCTGCCATTGAGCACGGTCGGCAGGCGCACGTCGTCGGTGGTTGGCGTGGTCAGGCGGATAAAGTCGATACCGGCGGCCTGGGCCGGGTCGCACAGCTCGCCGTTATGCTCGGGCGGCAGGTCGACCACGATCAGGCCGTCGACGCCGGCTTCTTTGGCGTCAGCGATGAACTGCGGCACGCCGTATTTGTGGATGGGGTTGAAGTAGCCCATCAACACCAGTGGCGTGTCGTTGTTGTCTTGGCGGAACTCGCGAACCATTTGCAGGGTTTTGGCCAGGTTCTGCTTGGCTTCCAACGCACGGATGTTGGCCAGTTGAATGGCTGGGCCGTCGGCCATCGGGTCGGTGAAGGGCATGCCCAACTCGATCACATCGGCGCCGGCAGCGGGCAAGCCCTTGAGGATCGCCAGCGAGGTGTCATAGCCTGGGTCGCCGGCGGTGACGAAGGTCACCAGGGCGGCGCGGTTTTGTTCCTTGAGTTGCGCAAAGCGGGTTTGCAGGCGGCTCATTTAGTGTTTCTCCTGCTGGGACTGTTCCATGTGGTGCATCACGGTCTGCATGTCTTTGTCGCCACGGCCGGACAAGTTCACCACCATCAGGTGATCTTTCGGCAGGGCCGGTGCGCGTTTGAATACTTCGGCAAGGGCGTGGGCAGTTTCCAGTGCGGGAATAATCCCTTCCAGGCGGCAGCATTTGTGGAACGCTTCCAGGGCTTCGTGGTCAGTCACCGACGTGTACTGGGCGCGGCCGATGTCATGCAACCAGGCGTGTTCCGGGCCGATGCCGGGGTAGTCGAGGCCGGCGGAAATCGAGTGGGCGTCGATGATCTGGCCGTCGTCGTCCTGCAGCAGGAAGGTACGGTTGCCGTGCAGCACACCCGGTACGCCGCCGTTGAGGCTGGCGGCATGCTTGCCGGTTTCGATGCCATAGCCTGCCGCTTCAACGCCGATGATTTCTACGCTGGTGTCATTCAGGAACGGGTGGAACAGGCCCATGGCGTTCGAGCCACCGCCGATACACGCCACCAGGCTGTCCGGCAGGCGACCTTCCTGGGCTTGCATCTGGTCACGGGTTTCCTTGCCGATCACTGCCTGGAAGTCGCGCACCATTGCAGGGTACGGGTGCGGGCCAGCCACGGTGCCGATCAGGTAGAAGGTGTCATCAACGTTGGTCACCCAGTCGCGCAGGGCTTCGTTCATCGCGTCTTTGAGCGTGCCGGTACCGGACACTACCGGGATCACTTTGGCGCCCAACAGCTTCATGCGGAACACGTTGGCCTGTTGGCGCTCGATGTCGGTGGTGCCCATGTAGATCACGCAGTCGAGGCCGAAGCGCGCAGCCACGGTGGCGGTGGCCACACCGTGCATGCCGGCGCCGGTCTCGGCGATGATGCGTTTTTTGCCCATGCGCCGCGCGAGCAGGATCTGGCCGATGCAGTTGTTGATCTTGTGCGCGCCGGTGTGGTTCAGCTCTTCGCGCTTGAGGTAAATCTTGGCGCCGCCGCAGAACTCCGTCAGCCGCTCAGCGAAATAAAGCGGGCTTGGTCGACCGACGTAGTCGCGCTGGAAGTAAGCCAGTTCTTCGTTGAACGCAGGATCAATCTTGGCCGCTTCGTATTCGCGGGCCAGTTCGAGGACCAACGGCATCAGGGTTTCGGCGACGTAGCGGCCGCCGAATGCGCCAAACAGGCCGTTGGCGTCAGGGCCGTTGCGTAGATCGGTCTGGGACTGAGTCATGGGACGCTCCAGGAAAAGAATTCGGGTGGGAAGCAATGACGGTCACTCTACCCCTGACGTTCGGTGCTGAAAACCGATAAGATCGCCGTAACCTGTCAGGAAAACTCACAGATGAGCCGAGACCTTCCGCCCCTTAACGCCCTACGCGCATTCGAAGCCACGGCGCGCCTCAACAGCGTGAGCCAGGCGGCTGAGCAGTTGCACGTCACCCATGGCGCTGTGAGCCGCCAGCTTAAAGTGCTGGAAGAACATTTGGGTGTCAGCCTGTTCGTCAAGGAAGGACGCGGCCTCAAACTCACAGATGCCGGCGTGCGTCTGCGCGATGCGAGTACCGAGGCGTTCGAGCGCTTGCGCGACGTGTGCGCAGAAATCACCCAAAGCAGCGCCGATGCACCGTTCGTCCTCGGCTGTTCGGGCAGTTTGCTGGCGCGCTGGTTTATTCCGCGCCTGGGCCGCTTGAATGCCGACCTGCCCGATCTGCGCCTGCACCTGTCGGCAGGCGAAGGTGACCTGGACCCCCGCCGCCCCGGTCTGGACGCGCTGCTGCTGTTCGCCGAACCCCCGTGGCCAGCGGATATGCAGGTGTACGAGCTGGCCAGCGAGCGTATCGGCCCGGTCATGAGCCCGCGTTTCGCCGGTTACGAGCGCTTGCGCGACGCACCGGCTGCGGCGCTGTGTGGCGAAGCGCTGTTGCACACCACGTCACGCCCGCAGGCCTGGCCCAGTTGGGCGCAGCAACACGGGATCGAGCCCGGCGCGTTGAAACACGGCCAGGGTTTTGAGCATTTGTACTACTTGCTGGAAGCGGCGGTTGCAGGGCTGGGCGTGGCGATCGCGCCGGAGCCGCTGGTGGCGGAGGACGTGCGCGCCGGTCGCCTGGTGGCGCCGTGGGGCTTCACGCAAACCCCGGCGCACCTGGCGTTGTGGCTGCCCAAGCGCGCCGCAGATGGGCGCGCTCGGCAACTGGCGCAATGGCTCAAGGCTGAGCTGTTGCGCCAGCCGGTATAGCCGGCAAATCAGTTACCGCGTTTGCACAGCAGGTAAGCCGCCAGCAGGCCCAGTGCGCCAACGGCAACGCCGGCTGTGGTCCATGGGTGCTCTTGTGCGTAGTCCCGGGTCGCCACACCGGTTTCGCGGATTTTTACTTTGCTTTCTTCGTAGGCGTCGCTGATCAGGTGACGGGAATGCTTGAGTGCGTTCTCGGCATTGCTTTTCAGGGCCTTCAGGGTCTTGCGCGACTCATCGGAAGCATCGTCCTTGAGGTCCTCAAGGGACTTGAGCAGGCTCGAAATCTCGGCTTCCATGCTTTCCAGCGACGCTTTGCGTAAAGAAGTGTTGGCCATGTGGACTCTCCTGAAATGATTGAGTGGCGTGTGTAGATACCGACTACGGCCGTTTCAGAAAGTGCAGTAAATCTGAACTTTCGAATAGGAATGGTCGCCAGAAGCAGTATGAACTTTCACTGCTAGGCTTTATTGACGACCCTCAGGAGAAACGCCATGTCTGATCATCACACCTACAAGAAAGTCGAATTGGTGGGCTCGTCCGCCACCAGCATCGAAGAGGCGATCAACAACGCCTTGGCCGAAGCCAGCAAAAGCATCAAGCACTTGGAGTGGTTCGAGGTGATCGAAACCCGAGGCCATATCAAGGACGGCAAGGCCGCGCACTTCCAGGTTACGTTGAAGGTGGGGTTCCGAATTGCCAGTAGTTGATCGAAACGGTTGAACTTGCCGGCTGGCCGATTGCCATAACCTGCGCTACAACCAATGGGGGCCGATGCGACCTGCGTCGGCACGCTCGTTTCGATCAGCGCAAGGAAAGTGACGGATGAAGAAGTTCCTGTTAGCGGTAGGTTTGTTGAGCATGGCGGGCACCGTGCTGGCGGCGGGCAAGCCGTGTGAAGAGCTGAAAAGCGAAATTGCTGCGAAAATCGATGCCAATGGCGCTTCGGGTTATTCGCTGGAAGTGGTGGCTAAAGGCGCTGCGGCTGACGGCAAGGTCGTTGGCAGTTGCGAAGGCGACACCAAGGAAATTGTCTACAAGCGCGGTTGATCCTGCGTTGCAGACATAAAAAACCGACGCAGGTGCGTCGGTTTTTTTTCGCCTGCGGGGTTTACTCCTTCATCAACTGCGCGAGCAGTTCGTAGGAATGAATCCGGTCGGCGTGTTCGTACAGGTCGCAGGTAAAAATCAGCTCATCGGCGCCGGTCTGTTCGATCAGCACCTCCAGTTTGGCGCGGATCTTCGCCGGGCTGCCGACCATCGCCAGGCCGAGGAAGCTGCCTACCGCGTCTTTTTCATGGGGTAGCCACAGGCCGTCCATGCTGTTCACCGGCGGACGCTGCACCAGGCTCTGCCCGCGCATCAACGCCAGGATGCGTTGGTAGACGGAAGTGGCGAGGTAATCGGCCTGTTCATCGGTATCCGCCGCGACCAACGGAATGCCGAGCATCACGTAGGGCTTGTCCAGAACGGCAGAAGGCTTGAAGTGATTGCGGTACACGCGAATCGCCTCATGCATCAAGCGCGGTGCGAAATGGGAGGCAAAGGCGTAGGGCAAGCCGCGCTCGCCTGCCAACTGTGCGCTGAACAGGCTGGAACCGAGCAGCCACACCGGGACGTTGGTGCCGGTGCCCGGAACCGCGATCACCCGTTGGTCGGGCGTGCGCGGGCCGAGGTAGGCCATCAGTTCGGCCACGTCGTCGGGGAAGTCGTCCGCGCTGCCGGAGCGCTCACGGCGTAGGGCGCGGGCGGTCATCTGGTCGGAACCGGGCGCACGGCCCAGGCCTAGGTCGATCCGGCCGGGGTACAGGCTTTCCAGGGTGCCGAATTGTTCGGCGATCACCAACGGCGCATGGTTGGGCAGCATCACGCCGCCGGAACCGACGCGGAGGGTCGAGGTGCCGCCGGCCAGGTAACCGAGCAATACCGAGGTGGCCGAGCTGGCGATGCCATCCATATTGTGGTGTTCAGCTACCCAGAAGCGGTTGTAGCCAAACTTTTCCACATGCTGGGCCAGGTCCAGGGAATTGCGCAGCGACTGTGCGGGACTGCCGTTGGCCCGCACGGGCACCAGGTCGAGGGTCGAGAACTTCACGTCGGACAGCGATTTCATAAGCCTGCTTCTCCAATAAGGGCGCAGGCTTCTTAGACGAACCAAAACCTGCCGCTTCATGTGCATGTTCTATGCAATGAGGGCATATACCCGAGATTCAATAGCGCGCGAGAAATTTCCTACCTTGGCGCTAGGTTTTTCTTACAAGTGAACTTTGCCAAAGCTTCTATCCTCAGAACCCTTACTGAAGCAAAACCACCGTTCGAGGAGACCGCTATGAGTATCGTAAAAAAAGCATCCGCGCATTGGGAAGGTGATCTGAAGACAGGTCTGGGTTCCATCTCCACGGAAACCGGCGTGCTGCGCGAAGCGCCCTACGGCTTTAAGGCCCGTTTCGAGGGAGGCAAGGGCACCAACCCTGAAGAATTGATCGGTGCGGCCCACGCCGGCTGTTTCTCCATGGCGTTTTCCATGATTCTCGGCGACGCCGGGCTCAAGGCTGACAGCATCGACACCCAGGCCGAAGTGACTTTGGATCAGGTCGACGGTGGTTTTGCGATCACCGCGGTACACCTGGTGCTCAAGGCCAAGATTCCCGGCGCGAGCCAGGCGCAGTTCGAAGAACTGAGCAAAAAGGCCAAGGAAGGGTGCCCGGTGTCGAAGGTGCTGAACGCGAAAATCAGCCTGGACGCCACGCTCGTCAACTGACACCGCCTTAAAAATGTGGGAGGGGGCTTGCCCCCGATTGCGATCTGTCAGTATCGGATGAGCCGACTGAATACCGCTATCGGGGGCAATCCCCCTTCCACATTTAGTTGTGCGTTAAATCAGAACTCGTGTTTCCCCGATGTGGTCCTATAGCCTATGCAGCCTTAGGCGCACACCCGTGCGCATGCATTCAGGGAGCTTCACACATGAAACGTTTTGCTTTGGCGATCATCTGCGGTGTGTTGGCCACATCGGCCGTGGCCGCACCCAAAGACTGCGAAGAGCTCAGGAAAGAGATCGAGATCAAAATCCAGGCCAAGGCGATTCCGTCCTACACCCTGGAAGTCATCACTGCCGAAGAAGCCAAGAACCACGACCGCGCGATGATTGTCGGTTCCTGCGAAAACGGTACCAAGGCGATCATCTACCAGAAGAACAACGACTGATCAGATGCAGTTCACGCTGCGCTCTTGCGCCAATAACTGACGCGCGGCGTTGTACAGCCGGATACTCGGTGTGTAGGCCAACGAGCGCCCCTCCAGGCGATAACGCTGGCCGGCCTCGAAGTGGTCGTACTGCAAGGTCATGAAGCAGGTCCGGTCCTGGGTTTGTGCCAATCCGCCAAAGCTGCCGCCGGCCGGCACTTCGAAATCAAAGCGCACCATCAGCTCGTGACTGCCCGGCGGGACCTGGAAGAAGCGTCCGTCGTTGAGGTTCTTCCCATCCAGACGTTGGGCCATCACCAGCTTGGCCCCCGGTGTCGGGGTGGCGAAATCGACCCAGGCCTGTTGCGGGTCCACCGGCGGGATGGGCGGCGAAGCACAGGCGCTGAGCAACAGGGCGGCGATGGGAAGCACTAGCTGGCGCATGGCGGGCACTCAACACAAGGAGAGGTTTGAGTATAAACACGCTACGCCATGGAAAAACGCCGGGCAGTCACGATAGGCTGGCGAGCCAATTACCCAAGGAGCAGTCGCGGCATGGTCAGGCGTTTTCTTCCAGGGTTGTGGGTTGTGCTGCTCAGCGGGTGTTCCAGCGTCGGTTATTACGGCCAATTGGCCAGCGGCCAGTGGCAGTTGCTGCAGGCCAGGGAGCCGGTGGCCAAGGTGATTGCCGACCCCGCGCGACCGCAGCCGTTACGTGATCACTTGGTGCAAGCGCAAAAGGCGCGCACGTTCGCCAGCGCGCAACTGCACTTGCCGGATAACCAGAGTTACCGGCTGTACGCCGATATTGGCCGGCCATATGTGGTCTGGAATGTTTTTGCCACGCAGGAGTTTTCCCTGGCGGCGCAAAATCACTGCTTCCCCATCGCCGGCTGCGTCGCCTATCGCGGCTATTACAGCCAGGGTGCGGCGCGGGGTGAGGCCGCGTTGCTCAAGCAGCAAGGCATGGATGTGTCGATTGGCGGCGTCGAGGCCTATTCCACCCTGGGTTGGTTCAATGACCCGATCATGAGTTCGATGCTGAGCTGGGGCGATGAGCGCCTGGCCACGTTGATTTTTCACGAGCTGGCGCACCAGCGCTTTTACGTGAAGGACGACACCGAGTTCAATGAGTCCTTTGCCACCTTCGTCGAACAGGAAGGCACGCGCCAATGGCGCGTCGCCCGGGGCCTGGCGCCGATCGGCAGCGCGGCGCTGCAGCAGCGTGACCAATTTACCCGGTTGGTCCTCGATACCCGCAAACGTCTGGAAACACTCTACGCCCAGCCCTTGGCAGCCGATGCGATGCGGCGGGCCAAGGCGGCCGAATTCGAGCGCCTGCGCAGCGAATACCGGCGGGTGCGGGACAGTCAGTGGGGTGGCGACAAACGTTATGACGCCTGGGTGAATCTGCCGATGAACAATGCGCGGCTTCTACCGTTCGGGCTGTATGACCAGTGGGTGCCGGCGTTTGCGGCGTTGTTCCGACAGGACGGTGGGAATTGGCTGAAGTTCTATGCGGCAGTGGAGCGGATGGGCCATTTGCCGGTGGCACAGCGTAAGGCGGCGTTGAGGCAGTTGGAAGGTGCTGGCCGGTAGGGCCTCATCGGGAGCAAGCCCCCTCCCACATTTTGATCCGTGTACGCAGGCCAAATGTGGGAGGGGGCTTGCTCCCGATAGCGCCCTCAAGGCCGCTGCAAAAACGCCTGATGCATCTGCGCCAACGTCTGGAAATGCCAGGTCGGCGCTTCAGCATTCAACTCTTCGAAACTGCCGAACCCATACCCGACCGCCGCCGAATCCAGCCCATTGCTGCGCGCCCCGATCAAGTCGTGCTTGCGGTCGCCGATCATCAAGGTGGTGGCCGGGTCCAGGCGTTCTTCGCGCATCAAGTGGGCAATCAGCTCGACCTTGTTGGTGCGCGTGCCGTCCAGCTCGCTGCCGTAGATCACCTTGAAGTGCTTGGCAAAATCGAAATGGCGGGCGATCTCGCGGGCAAATTCCCACGGCTTGGAGGTGGCTACATACAACTGGCGACCCTGGCTGTTGAGGGCTTCTAGCAGCGGCATCACCCCGTCGAACACGCGGTTTTCATACAAACCGGTGACCTTGAAGCGTTCACGGTAGAAGTTCACCGCTTCCCAGGCCTTGGCTTCGTCGAAGCCGTAGAACTGCATAAAGGCTTGCAGCAACGGCGGGCCGATGAAGTGTTCGAGTGTGGTGATGTCGGGCTCGTCGATACCGAGTTTGCCCAGGGCGTACTGGATCGAACGGGTGATGCCCTCGCGGGGGTCGGTCAGGGTGCCGTCCAGGTCGAACAGTACGGTTGGATAGTGCAGGGTCATTGATCGAATCCTTGCGCCAGGTGCAGGTCTTTGAGCTTCACGTAGTTCGCGGCGCTGTAGGTGAAAAACGCGCGTTCCTTGTCAGTCAGTTCGCGGATCTGTTTAACCGGGCTGCCGACGTACAAGAAGCCGCTTTCAAGTTTCTTGCCCGGCGGCACCAGGCTGCCGGCGCCGATGATCACCTCGTCTTCGACCACGGCGCCGTCCATCACGATGCTGCCCATGCCGATCAGGATGCGATTGCCCACGGTGCAGCCGTGCAGCATGACTTTGTGGGCGATGGTCACATCGTCGCCGATCAGCAGCGGAAAACCATCGGGATTGAACGGCCCGGCATGGGTAATGTGCAGCACGCAGCCGTCCTGCACGCTGGTGCGCGCGCCGATGCGGATGCGGTGCATGTCGCCGCGGATCACGGTGAGCGGCCAAACCGAGCTGTCGTCGCCGATTTCTACATCGCCGATCACCACCGCCGAAATATCGACAAAAGCCCCGGCGCCCAGGGTTGGCGTGTGGTTCTGATAGGTGCGAAGGGTCACGATAGCCTCTCTCTCTTCTGCTGATAGCTGCGGTGGACGTTGATTGTAATTAAGATGGCCCCATCTTTGTTCTTACATGTTTCTTCAGCCAAGGTGCCAACCGTGAGCGCGAACAACCCTCTTCTGCAGCCCTACGACCTGCCGCCGTTCTCGGCGATACGTGCCGAGCACGTACAGCCGGCCATCGAACAGATCCTCGCCGACAACCGGCTTGCCATCGAAGGCATCCTGCAAAGCCAGGGGAAAAATCCGACATGGGCCGGTCTGGTCCTTGCCATGGATGAACTGAATGATCGTCTGGGCGCCGCCTGGAGCCCGGTCAGCCACCTCAACGCCGTGTGCAACAGCGCCGAGTTGCGTGAGGCGTATGAAAGCTGCCTGCCGGCGTTGAGCGCCTACTCCACCGAGATGGGCCAGAACCGCGAACTGTTCCAGGCGTTCGAGGCTTTGGCCAACAGCCCGCAAGCTGCCGGTTTCGATGTGGCGCAAAAAACCATCCTGGAACATTCGCTGCGCGATTTCCGCTTGTCGGGTATCGATCTGCCGCCCGAGCAGCAAAAACGCTACGCCGAAGTGCAAAGCAAACTCTCCGAGCTGGGCAGCAAATTCTCCAACCAACTGTTGGACGCCACCCAGGCCTGGACCAAACACGTTACCGATGAAGCCACCCTCGCCGGCCTGACCGACTCGGCCAAGGCACAAATGGCCGCCGCCGCCCAGGCCAAAGACCTCGACGGTTGGTTGATCACCCTGGAATTTCCCAGCTACTACGCGGTGATGACCTACGCCCAGGACCGCGCTCTGCGCGAAGAAATCTACGCCGCCTATTGCACCCGTGCGTCGGACCAAGGCCCGAATGCCGGTCAGAACGATAACGGCCCGATCATGCAACAGATCCTCGACCTGCGTCAGGAACTGGCCCGGCTGCTGGGCTATGCGTCCTTCTCCGAATTGAGCCTGGCCACCAAAATGGCCGACTCCAGCGACCAGGTGCTGAGCTTCCTGCGCGACCTGGCCAAGCGCAGCAAGCCGTTTGCCGCCCAGGACCTGCAACAGCTCAAGGCCTACGCCGCCGAACAAGGCTGCGCCGACCTGCAAAGCTGGGACAGCGGTTTCTACGGTGAAAAACTGCGTGAACAGCGCTACAGCGTGTCCCAGGAAGCCCTGCGCGCGTACTTCCCGATCGACAAGGTGCTCGGCGGCTTGTTTGCCATCGTGCAGCGTCTGTACGGCATCGAGATCGCCGAGCAGAAAGGCTTCGACACCTGGCACCCGGACGTGCGCCTGTTCGAAATCAAGGAAAACGGCCAGCACGTCGGCCGTTTCTTCTTCGACCTGTACGCCCGCGCCAACAAGCGTGGCGGTGCCTGGATGGACGGCGCCCGCGACCGTCGCCGCACCGTCGAAGGTGTGTTGCAAAGCCCGGTGGCCAACTTGGTGTGCAACTTCACCCCGGCCGACAGCGGCAAGCCTGCCCTGCTGACCCACGACGAAGTGACGACGCTGTTCCACGAATTCGGCCACGGCCTGCATCACCTGCTGACCCGTGTCGAGCATGCCGGCGTGTCCGGCATCAACGGCGTGGCCTGGGATGCGGTGGAGTTGCCGAGCCAGTTCATGGAGAACTGGTGCTGGGAGCCGGAAGGCCTGGCGCTGATCTCCGGCCACTACGAAACCGGCGAGCCGCTGCCCCAGGACCTGCTGGAAAAAATGCTCGCGGCGAAAAACTTCCAGTCCGGCCTGATGATGGTGCGCCAGTTGGAGTTTTCGCTGTTCGACTTTGAGTTGCATGCCACCCATGGTGACGGCCGCAGTGTGGCGCAGGTACTCGAGGGCGTGCGCGACGAGGTGTCGGTGATGCGTCCGCCGGCCTACAACCGCTTCCCCAACAGCTTCGCGCATATCTTCGCCGGTGGTTACGCTGCGGGTTATTACAGCTACAAGTGGGCTGAAGTGCTGTCCGCCGATGCTTTCTCCAAGTTCGAAGAAGACGGCGTGCTCAATGCCGAAACCGGACGTGCTTTCCGCGAGGCGATCCTGGCCCGTGGCGGTTCCCAGGCGCCGATGGTGTTGTTTGTCGATTTCCGCGGGCGTGCGCCGTCCATTGACGCACTCTTGCGCCACAGCGGCCTGAGTGAGGACGCAGCAGCATGAGTGACGTGCCAGTGATTACCAAAAAGCAGTTTATTGCCGGGGCTGTTTGCCCGGCGTGCAGCGAGCCGGACAAGTTGAAGATGTGGACCGAGGACAACGTTCCGCATCGCGAATGCGTGGCCTGCGGTTATACCGACACGCTGAATGATCAGGGCTTGTCGGTGCCCAAGGAGCTGGGTACGCGGGTCAATACCTCGGCGCTCAAAGCGCCGGACCCGAAGGTGCAGTCGGTGCAGTTCTTTCCTAACCCGAAGCTGAAGAAAGACTGAGATCCTGTCAGGGCGTAATCAGCGCTCTGGGGTCTTTGGTGGGTTCAACAGGGCTGGTGGTACCAGCCGTGTTGAACCAACTTTTCATTGAGCACAGGGCAAACTCGCTGGTGCTGCAATCGCCATTCGCCAAGGCTGTGCGCAACTTGTCGATATCGGCCTTCATCATGTAGCGAACACCGTCCTTGAGGCCCTTGCTGCTGCCGAAGCCGCCCAAGGTCATTTCGTTCAACGCCTCTTCCTTGCTCCAACCCTGAACCACCACGCGATACATCGCCGCCATCAGGCCGGTGCGGTCTGTGCCGTGTTTGCAGTGCATCAGCACTGCACCGTTGGCTTCGGCCTCGCGAATCGCCCTCAGCGCGGCGAGCACGTCAGCGTCATCGACATGGTTGGTGCGATAAACCAACTGGACCTGTCGGATATCAGGAGTTTTCAGCCAATCGCTGTCGGACTCTGGCAGAAAGTTGATTACGGTGCCGATCTTGAGTTTTTCCAGCAGAGGTACCGCGTTGCTGTCTGGCAGCGCGCTGCGATAGAGCGTGGGCGTCATCTGGTGCAGGTTGTATTGATTGCCAACCGGCTGCGCCCATTCGGATGAGCGAAGGGATGCGGTGTCGTCTGCCCAGGCGTGCGCGCTGGTGAACAGTGCCAGGAACGCGAGGCTGAGGGCCGGTAGCCATTGATGCTTGAACATGGGCGACGTAACCGATAGTGGGTTGGTGGGTGATGTCCAGAGTCGGTCATGCGGGGTCAATGGGGTGTGAGGGGCGCGTCAAAGAATCGTGAATCGCCGCCGGGCGACGACCCTGGGGCAGGTGACGCAAAAACACGGACCGCCAAACGGCACTGGTCTTCCCGCTTGCGCCCCTATACTGTATATAAAAACAGTATAGGGGCATTTTCATGTCTGCACCTCTGCCGCCCCGTGGCCGGGGCACGGCGACCAACCTGCACAATCGTTTCGCGCCCACCGTCAGCGTGGCCGAGGACGACGGCTGGTATCAGGAAGTGCCGCCGACCCAGGGCACCGAAGTGCGTATCGAAACGGCCAAGACCATCATCACGCGCAACAACTCGCCGGACTTGCCGTTCGATCGCTCGATCAATCCTTATCGCGGGTGTGAGCATGGCTGCATCTACTGCTATGCGCGGCCCAGTCATGCCTATTGGGACCTGTCGCCGGGGCTGGATTTCGAAACCAAACTGATCGCCAAGACCAACGCCGCCGACGTGCTGGAACAGCAGCTGTCCAAGCCCGGCTACGTGTGTGCGCCGATCAACCTGGGGTCCAACACCGATCCGTACCAGCCGATCGAGCGCGAGTACACGATCACCCGGCAGACCCTCGAAGTGCTGCTGCGCTATCGGCATCCGGTGACCATCATCACCAAGGGCTCGCTGATCCTGCGCGATCTCGACCTGCTCACCGAACTGGCGCGCCAGCGGCTGGTGGCGGTGATGATCAGCCTCACCAGCCTCGACGACGAGCTCAAGCGCATCCTGGAGCCACGCACGGCGGCGCCCAAGGCGCGATTGCGGGCGATCCGGGTGATGCGCGAGGCCGGCATCCCGGTGGGGGTGCTGTGCTCGCCGATGATCCCGATGATCAACGACAGCGAACTGGAGAGCCTGCTCACCGAAGCCCATGCGGCCGGTGCGCAAAGTGCGGCGTACATGATGCTGCGCCTGCCGCTGGAGGTGGCGCCGCTGTTCGAGGAGTGGCTGGCCGCGCATTACCCGCAGCGCGCCGCCCATGTGATGAGCCTGGTGCGCCAGGTGCGTGGCGGGGAGGTGTATGACAGCCGCTTCGGCGTGCGCATGCGCGGAGAGGGGCCGTTTGCCGATCTATTGGCGCAGCGCTTTCGCAAGGCAATCAAGCGCCTGGGGCTCGACCGTCGGGAAGGCTTCAACCTGGATTGCACGGCGTTCTGCCCACCGGGCAGGCAGATGGCGTTGTTGTAGACTATCGAGCAAATATGCGCCGGCCCTGTAGGAATAGTCGCGTTTTGACATCACTGAAACCCGCGATCTAGAGCGGTTCATTCAGTTTGAGTTAAGTTTCGACGGCTACTTTGTCCAGCGAGTGACTGATGAGTCGGAACCTGGCTTTGTGGCGTTCCAAAACTATTTCATCGGCCCGGCGTCGAATTGACCTGAACCCTCCCTGCATTAATCAAGAGGATGCATCATGAGTGACAAGGATAAACAGCCGTTGGCTGCGTCGGCTTCAGCCGCTCAAGTGGCGGAGTCCGCCGATGCAGCGCTAAAGCACATCGTTGACGGCTTTTTGCATTTCCATCACGACGTCTTCCCTCAGCAAGAAGAGCTCTTCAAGAAACTCGCCACGGCCCAGAACCCGCGAGCGATGTTCATTACCTGCGCCGACTCGCGCATCGTGCCCGAGCTGATTACCCAGAGCTCGCCCGGCGACCTGTTCGTGACCCGTAACGTCGGCAACGTGGTGCCACCCTACGGGCAGATGAACGGCGGCGTTTCCACCGCCATCGAATACGCGGTCCTTGCCCTGGGCGTGCAGCACATCATTGTGTGCGGGCACTCCGACTGCGGCGCGATGCGTGCGGTGCTCAACCCCGCGAGCCTGGAGAAGATGCCGACGGTCAAGGCCTGGCTGCGTCACGCCGAAGTCGCCAAGACCATGGTTCACGACAACTGCGATTGCGCCAATGAAGGCGAGAGCATGAAGATGCTGACCGAAGAAAACGTCATCGCCCAGTTGCAGCATTTGCGCACCCACCCTTCCGTGGCCTCGCGCATGGCCAATGGTCATTTGTATATCCATGGTTGGATCTACGACATCGAGACCAGTGAAATCCGCGCCTACGATGCGGAAAAGGCGGCGTTTCGACCGCTGAACGGCACCGAGCCGATCCCCTCCGCGACGCCTAAAGCGCGCTTCTAACACACTTCCCTGCCGGGTAAAGCGGTGGCTGCCATGGATGCAGCCAGGCTTTGCCGCGCCCGGCGAATGCCTCGGGAGAGTCATCATGCGTGCTGCTCAATTAAAAGCTGTATTACCTCGGGAGCTGCTGGCTTCCGTGGTGGTGTTTCTGGTCGCCCTGCCGTTGTGCATGGGGATCGCGATCGCGTCCGGCATGCCGCCGTCCAAGGGCCTGATCACCGGGATTATCGGTGGCCTGGTGGTGGGCTGGATGGCGGGTTCGCCACTGCAAGTCAGCGGGCCGGCGGCGGGTTTGGCGGTATTGGTGTTTGAGCTGGTGCGCCAGCACGGCATGCTGATGCTCGGGCCGATCCTGCTGCTGGCCGGCTTCCTGCAACTGGTGGCCGGGCGTTTGCGTCTGGGTTGCTGGTTCCGTGTCACGGCGCCCGCGGTGGTCTACGGCATGCTGGCGGGGATCGGCGTGCTGATTGTGCTGTCGCAGGTCCATGTGATGCTCGACGGTGCGCCCAAGCCATCAGGGCTGGATAACCTGGCGAACTTCCCGGCCGCGCTGGCCGAGGCGATTCCTACCCTGGGCGGCGGCCTTGGTTGGCAGGCCGGTTTGCTGGGTTTGTCGACCATGCTCGTGATGTACCTGTGGGATAAGTTCCGCCCGCAACCGCTGCGGTTTGTGCCGGGCGCCTTGTTGGGGGTGGGCCTGGCAACGGTCACCAGCCTGGTGCTGGCGTTGCAGGTCAAGCGCGTGGAGGTTCCGGAAAACCTCGCCGACGCCATTGATTGGCTGCGTCCCAGTGACCTGCTGAACCTGGCCGACCCTCAATTGTTGATCGCCGCGTTCGCCGTGGCGTTTATCGCCAGTGCCGAAACCCTGCTTTCCGCCGCAGCGGTCGACCGTATGCACAGTGGTCAGCGTTCCGATTTCGATAAGGAATTGTCCGCTCAAGGTGTCGGCAACATGCTCTGCGGCCTGGTCGGCGCCTTGCCGATGACCGGCGTGATCGTGCGCAGCTCGGCCAACGTGCAAGCCGGGGCCACCACGCGCTTATCGGCGATGTTCCATGGCGTGTGGCTGCTGGGGTTCGTGCTGTTGTTGTCGAGCGTGTTGCAAAGCATTCCGGTGGCGAGTCTGGCGGGCGTGCTGGTGTACACCGGGATCAAACTGGTGGACGTCAAGGCGTTCCGGGCCTTGGGCCGCTACGGGCGGATGCCGATGTTTACCTATGCGGCCACGGCGCTGGCGATCGTCTTTACCGACCTGCTGACCGGCGTGCTGGTGGGCTTCGGGCTGACGTTGCTGAAACTGGCGTTCAAGGCTTCGCGTCTGAAAATCAGTCTGATCGATTTGCCTCAGATCGGCGAAATGGAGCTGCGTTTGAGCGGTGCGGCGACCTTTCTGAAAGTGCCGGCGTTAACCCAGGTGCTGTCGACGGTGCCTGCGGGAACCACCGTGCATGTACCGCTGAGTAACTTGAGTTACATCGACCACTCTTGCCTGGAGTTGCTGGAGGAGTGGGGCCGGGCCAATGCGGCCAAGGGCGCGAAGCTGGTGATTGAGGCGCGGGGGTTGAAGCGTCGGCTGGAAGGACGGGTGCGGACGACGACGGGGATCGGTTCGGCGCCGCTTACCAACTGACGGAACCGGATCAAAAATGTGGGAGGGGTCTTGCCCCCGATGGCGGTGAATCAGTGCCTAATCCGCTAGCTGACACACCGCCATCGGGGGCAAGCCCCCTCCCACATTTGTTTCGCGTCAGGCCGAAGATTCAGGCCGGCTGATCCAGCTCCAACTCAACGCCCAGCTTGCGTGACAGGCACGGCCAGCGCTTCCATGCCGCTTCCGTTGCCACGCTTTTGAGCTGCTCGCGATACGCCTCGACCGATTCCAGCGCAAAGCTGTCTTCGTCGAGCATTTCATCCACCGCATGGTGGACGGCTTCGTCCAACTGGTTGGCAAATGTCTCGCCGATCAGTTGATGGGCAATCAGGTTGGCCACGGTCGTATCCGCCGGAATCAACGGTTGGCCGAAATGCTTGATATACAGGTCATTGACCTCTTCAACCAGACGATGGGCCAGGTAGGCCTCGTCCAGCAGGCCGTCGAGGCCAATATGCCCCGCCAGAATCGCTGGCGGTTGCAGGAAAAATTGCTCGGCGATCTTCAGTACCGGCTTAACCTGGCTTTCGATGCCGGCCTCGCGGGCTACGTCGTTGGCGGCGTCCAGTAGGTCCGGGACGAGGTCGACGTAGGCAGTGACAAAGCGGGTCATGACGATGTTGCGATCCCCTTCCGCCAGGGTGATGGCCGGATGCAGGTGCGGCAATTGTTTCTCGAGTTGCTGGGCCAGTTGGCCAGTGCTGGCTTCGTGTTGATGGGCAAGGGAAATCTGCTCGCGCAATGCGGCGGTGTTCATGAAAGCTCCAGTGAAGCAGGCGTAGGAAAAGGGAAAGGACAAGGTAGTTCGTTTATACGAGCGTCTAAGACGCATTTGTCATAATTATTTCATGGTTATGCACCGCGGTTATATCGAATTGCCATCGTTCGTCGGATAAACGATTCCGTCCCCGACTTTATGGGCTCCGTCCGTCTGTTTTAGCTCATTTGCCCCCGCACATTGCGGGGTTGCAGGTGCTGTCTATACTCGGTTTTGTACGCGATTAGCTGATGACGCCAGACTGCATAAGCAGGTGAGGCTAAGCGGTTGTAAGCAGTATGGAAGCCGCGCCCTTCGCCGCAGGTGCAAACCGGCGGGATAACAAGAACGATAAGGGGAACCCGCAATGACGCGACATCCACATGTTTGGATGGGCCTCCTGTTGTGGTCAGTATTCGGTCAGGCGCATGCCGCCTGGACAACGAATATGGCGCCAGGGGCGACAGAAGTCAGTCACGCTGTGTTCGACCTGCACATGACCATTTTCTGGATCTGTGTGGTGATCGGCATTGTCGTATTTGGCGCGATGTTCTGGTCGATGATCCTTCACCGCCGGTCTACGGGCCAGGTGGCAGCCAAGTTCCACGAAAGCACCACCGTGGAAATCCTCTGGACCGTAGTGCCCTTGCTGATCCTGGTGGCCATGGCCATCCCGGCGACCAAGACCCTGATCAACATCTACGACAGCACGGAATCGGATATCGATATCCAGATCACCGGCTATCAGTGGAAGTGGCATTACAAATACCTCGGCCAGGATGTGGAGTTCTTCAGCAACCTGGCCACGCCTGCCGAGCAAATCCATAACCAGGCCACCAAGGGCGAACATTACCTGCTGGAAGTCGACCAACCGCTGGTGTTGCCGGTGGGGGCCAAGGTGCGTTTTTTGGTGACCGCTGCGGACGTGATCCACTCCTGGTGGGTGCCGGCCTTTGCGGTCAAGCGCGACGCGATCCCCGGTTTCATCAACGAGGCCTGGACCCGTGTCGAGAAGCCCGGCATCTACCGGGGCCAGTGCGCCGAACTGTGCGGCAAGGACCACGGCTTCATGCCTATCGTGGTCGAGGTCAAGTCCAAGGCCGATTACGACACCTGGCTTGGCGAGCGCAAGGCCGAGGCCGCCAAGCTCAAGGAGCTGACCTCCAAAGAGTGGACGCGCGAAGAGCTGGTGGCCCGTGGCGACAAGGTCTACCACACCACCTGCGTGGCCTGTCACCAGGCCGAAGGCCAGGGCTTGCCGCCGATGTTCCCGGCGCTCAAGGGCTCGCCGATCGCCACCGGCACCAAGGAAGACCACCTGCACCGCGTCTACTTCGGCAAACCGGGGACCGCCATGGCGGCTTTCGGCAAGCAGCTCTCGGAAGTGGATATCGCCGCAGTGGTGACCTACGAGCGCAACGCCTGGGGCAACAACAAAGGCGACATGGTCACGCCCAAAGACGTGCTGGCTCTGAAACAGGCGCAAAGCAAATGACAACCTTCATTGGCTGCGCCCTGAACCGCCCCGCCCACTCGTTTGCAGGAGAACGGCCATGAGCGCTGTGATCGATGACCATGGCCACGCCAGTGACCATGCCCACGGCCCCGCCAAGGGTTTGATGCGCTGGGTGCTGACCACCAACCACAAAGACATCGGCACGATGTACCTGTGGTTTGCCTTCACCATGTTCCTGCTCGGCGGTTCGTTCGCTATGGTGATCCGCGCCGAGCTGTTCCAGCCCGGCCTGCAGATCGTCGAGCCGGCGTTCTTCAACCAGATGACCACCATGCACGGCTTGATCATGGTGTTCGGCGCGGTGATGCCGGCGTTCGTCGGCCTGGCCAACTGGATGATCCCGCTGATGATCGGCGCGCCAGACATGGCCCTGCCGCGCATGAACAACTTCAGCTTCTGGCTGCTGCCGGCGGCGTTCCTGTTGCTGGTCTCGACCCTGTTCACCCCGGGCGGCGGGCCGAATTTCGGCTGGACCTTCTACGCCCCGCTCTCCACCACCTACGCCCCGGAAAGCGTGACCTTCTTCATCTTCGCCATCCACCTGATGGGTATCAGTTCGATCATGGGCGCGATCAACGTGGTCGCCACCATCCTCAACCTGCGCGCACCGGGCATGACCCTGATGAAAATGCCGCTGTTCGTATGGACCTGGCTGATCACCGCCTTCCTGCTGATCGCGGTGATGCCGGTGCTGGCCGGTTGCGTGACCATGATGTTGATGGACATCCACTTCGGCACCAGCTTCTTCAGTGCGGCCGGCGGCGGTGACCCGGTGCTGTTCCAGCATGTGTTCTGGTTCTTCGGCCATCCCGAGGTGTACATCATGATCCTGCCGGCCTTCGGCGCCGTCAGTTCGATCATCCCGACCTTTTCGCGCAAGCCGCTGTTCGGCTACACCTCGATGGTCTACGCCACGGCGAGCATCGCGTTCCTGTCGTTCATCGTGTGGGCGCACCACATGTTCGTGGTCGGCATTCCGCTGGTGGGCGAGCTGTTCTTCATGTACGCCACCCTGCTGATTGCCGTACCGACGGGGGTGAAGGTGTTCAACTGGGTCAGCACCATGTGGCAAGGCTCGCTGACGTTCGAGACGCCGATGCTGTTCGCGGTGGCGTTCGTGATCCTGTTCACCATCGGTGGTTTTTCCGGCTTGATGCTGGCCATCGCTCCGGCGGACTTCCAGTACCACGACACCTATTTCGTGGTGGCGCACTTCCATTACGTACTGGTGCCTGGCGCGATCTTCGGCATCTTCGCTTCGGCCTACTACTGGCTGCCGAAATGGACCGGCCACATGTACGACGAAACCCTGGGCAAGCTGCACTTCTGGCTGTCTTTCGTGGGCATGAACATGGCGTTCTTCCCGATGCACTTCGTCGGGCTGGCCGGCATGCCGCGCCGGGTGCCGGATTACAACCTGCAGTTCGCCGACTTCAACATGGTCTCGTCCATCGGCGCCTTCATGTTCGGCGCCACGCAGATATTCTTCCTGTTTATCGTGATCAAGTGCATCCGCGGCGGCCCGCCAGCGCCGGCCAAGCCATGGGACGGGGCCGAAGGCCTGGAGTGGAGCGTGCCCTCGCCCGCGCCGTATCACACCTTCACCACGCCCCCGGAGATCAAATGAACCGGTTTGCACAAATCCCCTGTGTGAGGGAGCTTGCTCCCGATAGCGGTGTGTCAGTCGACACCTTCATTGGCTGTAAGGCCGCCATCGGGAGCAAGCCCCCTCCCACACCGTCGGGTGATCGCCATGGCTGACTCCGTGCCGCTCAAGCGCCTGGTCACCCGCCTGCTGATCCTGGTGTTGGCGATGTTCGCCTTCGGCTTTGCCCTCGTGCCGATCTACGACGTGATGTGCAAGGCGTTCGGCATCAACGGCAAGACGGCCGGGCAATATGAAGGCGAGCAGATCGTCGATCCGTCGCGCCAGGTGCGGGTGCAATTCCTGTCCACCAATGCCATCGACATGGTCTGGGAGTTCCATTCCAAGGCCGATGAGATCGTGGTCAACCCGGGCGCGGTCAACGAGATGCTCTTCGTGGCCTACAACCCCAGCGACAAGCCGATGACTGCCCAGGCGATCCCGAGCATTTCCCCGGCCGAAGCGGCAATGTACTTCCACAAGACCGAGTGTTTTTGCTTTACCCAGCAAGTGCTGCAACCCGGTGAGCGCATCGAAATGCCGGTGCGCTTCATTGTCGATCGCGACATGCCCAAGGATGTGAAGCATTTGACCCTGGCGTACACGCTGTTTGATATCACCGCGCGCCAACCGCCCGTGGCTGTCCATAGCGGCGGCTAGCTACTGTTTGCCCGCTCAATCAGGAGAGCGAATACATGTCGACTCATGATACGTACTACGTACCAGCGCAAAGCAAATGGCCGATAATTGCGACGGTTGGCCTGCTGGTCACCGTGTATGGCCTGGCCGTGTGGTTCAACGACCTGAAGGCCGCCCGCCCGGAGTCCCACGGGCCGTGGATCTTTTTCGTCGGCGGCTTGCTGCTGGCCTACATGCTGTTCGGCTGGTTCGGCGCGGTGATCAAGGAAAGCCGCGCAGGGTTGTACAGCGCGCAGATGGACCGCTCGTTTCGCTGGGGCATGACGTGGTTCATCTTTTCCGAAGTGATGTTCTTTATCGCGTTCTTCGGCGCGCTGTTTTATGTGCGGCATATGTCGGCGCCGTGGTTGGCGGGCGAAGGCTCCAAAGGCGTCGCGCATATGCTGTGGCCGAATTTCGAGTTTGCCTGGCCGCTGCTCAACAACCCTGACCCCAAGCTGTTTCCCGCGCCGGAAGGCACTATCAGCCCGTGGGGCCTGCCCCTGGTCAACACCATCCTGCTGGTGAGTTCCAGCGTGACCATCACCATCGCCCACCATGCCCTGCGCAAAGGCCATCGTGGCGCGCTGAAAATCTGGCTGGCGCTCACGGTGCTGCTGGGCCTGTGCTTTCTCGGGTTCCAGGCCGAGGAATACATCCACGCCTACAAAGAGCTGGGCCTGACCCTGGGCTCCGGCGTGTACGGCGCGACTTTCTTCATGCTCACGGGTTTTCACGGTGCCCACGTGACCATCGGCACCATCATTCTGTTCGTGATGCTGATGCGCATCCTGCGCGGGCACTTCAATGCCGAGCATCAGTTCGGCTTCGAAGCCGCCAGTTGGTATTGGCACTTTGTGGATGTGGTTTGGATCGGGCTGTTTTTCTTCGTTTATGTGCTGTGAGGCGCGTTACCAAGGCGCATGCGACACCAACTGGCCGCTGAAAAAGCCCCAGGCGATCAACGCCACGGTGATCACGGCCAGTACGACACGCACGGTCAAGGCCGTGACGAGGCGGTTGGAGTGGCCCTCGTCCTTGACCAAAAAGAACAAGCCGCTGAACAGGCTTGCGACGGTCGCGATCAGCATCAGGGCAATGGCGGCTTTGAGCATGGTCTGGCTCCAGGGCTTACAGAGGGAGGGGCGATGAAATTCAGTATAGCCAGTGCTATCCAGCGCTTTCGCCCCGGTATAGCGCCGACGTTGGTGGTGCTCGTGTTGCTGCCACTGATGGTGGGCCTGGGCTTCTGGCAACTGTCACGCGGCCATGAAAAACAGTTGATGGTGGACAGCTATGCCGAGCGCCGCGCCGCTGAGCCGGTAGGCAGTGCGCAACTCGGCGGCATGGCTGATCCGGCCTTCCGTCGCGTGCATCTGCGCGGCCAATTCGACGGTGAGCACAGTGTGTTGCTCGACAACCGCATGCGTAATGGCAAGGCCGGCGTCGAGCTGCTGCAACCGTTCCACGACCAGGCCAGCGGCCTGTGGCTGTTGCTCAATCGCGGCTGGTTGCCCTGGCCGGATCGGCGTGCGCCGCCGGTCTTCAGCACGCCGGAGCAGCCGGTGAATCTTGACGCCTGGGTGTACGTCGCGCCCGGCGAAACCTTCCAGCTGCATGCTGACCCTGCGACCGCACAATGGCCGCGCCTGCTCACCGCGCTGCATCCCGCCGCGTTGTGGGCCGAGTTGGGCCGCAGCGGTTTTGTCTACGAGCTGCGCGCCGAAGCCGGCCCCGGTACGTATGAAACCACCTGGCCCATCGTCGCCATGGGCCCGGAAAAACACCTGGCCTATGCGGTGCAATGGTTCGCCATGGCGCTGGCGCTGCTGAGCCTTTACCTCTACCTCGGATGGCACAACGCAAAGGAGAAGCACCATGGGAGCGGCCATGAATCCACTCAACATGTCTGATGCGCCAGCGACGCCCGACCGGCGCAAGGGCCGCTGGCAACTGATCCTGATCCTGCTGATGGTGATCGGCCCGATGGCGCTCGCCACCTTTATGTACAAGCTGCAGTTCTGGGTGCCGGACAGTCGCAGCTACCACGGTGAACTGATCGGCAACGGCCAGACCCGCGCCGACATCGGCGTGCAGGCCGACGAACAGCGCTGGCAGTTGCTGGTCACTGCGCCCAGCGCCTGCGCCGCCGAGTGCCGGCAACTGGTGTACCTGGCGCGGCAACTGCAGATCGGCCTCGGGCGTGATGCCTCTCGCGCCAGTCACGCCCTGGCCAGCGCGCTGCCGATCGGCGCCGATTACGACGCCAAGCTCAAGGCCGAATACCCGCAATTGCAACGCTACCCGCTGGACCTGACGACCTTCGGCAAAGCTGCCGCCGCACCGGGCGAGGCGCAACTGTGGATCGTCGATCCCCACGGCAACCTGGTGCTGCGCTACGACACGACGGTCAAGGGCAAGGACTTGCTCAACGACCTGCGCCAACTGCTGAAACTGTCGAACATCGGATAAGGGCATTGTCATGGCCAAACCTGGATTTCGCCTCGCGCTGTTTGCCACCTTGCTGGCGCTGATCGTCGTGTTGCTCGGCGCCTACACGCGCCTGACCCACGCCGGCCTGGGTTGTCCGGATTGGCCGGGGTGCTACGGCTTTATCAGCGTGCCGCAAAGCGAAGCCCAACTGGCCCATGCCGAGCTGCATTTTCCGGACACGCCGGTGGAGGCCGGCAAGGGTTGGAGCGAGATGGTCCATCGTTACTTTGCCGGCACCCTGGGCCTGCTGATCGTGCTGTTGGCGGCGCGCTCCTGGCGGCATCGGCGCGACCCCGGCCAGCCGGTGAAGTTGCCGCTGTTCCTGTTGGCGGTGGTGTTGGCCCAGGCGGCGTTCGGCATGTGGACGGTGACGCTCAAGCTCTGGCCGCAAGTGGTGACGGGGCATCTGTTGGGCGGCTTTGCGACCTTGAGCCTGTTGTTTCTGCTGACGTTGCGTCTGTCCGGCGTACTGCCTGCGCTGATCGTGCCCAAGCGCCTGCAATATTGGGCGACGGCGGGGTTGGTGCTGGTGATCGGGCAGATTGCGCTGGGCGGCTGGGTGAGCTCCAACTACGCGGCGGTGGCCTGTATCGATTTGCCCACCTGTCATGGCCAGTGGTGGCCGGCGGCGGACTTTGCCAATGGCTTTCACCTGACCCAGCACATCGGCCCCAATTACCTCGGTGGCCAGCTCGACAGCGATGCACGCACGGCCATCCACCTGACCCACCGCGTCGGCGCGCTGCTGGTCACCCTGGTGTTACTGGGCCTGGCCTGGCAACTGCGCGCCGTGGGCATGACCCGGCTCGCAGGCTTGCTGCTGATCGCCCTGGCGGCACAAATCTGCCTGGGCCTGAGCAACGTGTATTTCCATCTGCCATTGCCGGTTGCGGTCGGTCACAACGCCGGTGGTGCAGCCTTGTTGCTGACCCTGGTACTGGTCAATTACCACGCCCGCACCAGCCTGGTTCGGGTGCGCCGCCAGTTGCCGTTCGGCTGGCGCTTCAGCCCGCGCAAACACGTATCGGGCCTCATCACCCTTAAAGGAGAGATGCCATGGCGACCTTGATCGGCGCGCGTCACGGCCAGGCGATCTGGCGTGATTACCTGGAGCTGACCAAGCCGAAAGTGGTGGTGCTGATGCTCATCACCTCGCTGGTGGGCATGTTCCTCGCCACTCGCGCCGGGGTGCCGTGGGCGGTGCTGATTTTCGGCAACCTGGGGATTGCCCTGTGTGCCGGTGGCGCGGCGGTGGTCAACCACGTCGTGGATCGGCGCATCGATACGCTGATGGCGCGCACGCAAAAGCGGCCGATCGCGCAAGGGCGTGTGTCGCCCGTGGCTGCGCTGGCCTTTGCATTGTTTCTGGCTGTTGCAGGGTTGGCGCTGCTGCTGGCGTTCACTAACCCACTGGCGGCCTGGCTGACGCTGGCCTCGTTGCTCGGCTACGCGGTGATTTACACCGGCTTTCTCAAGCGTGCGACGCCGCAGAACATCGTCATCGGCGGCCTGGCCGGCGCGGCACCGCCGCTGTTGGGGTGGGTTGCGGTTACCGGGCATGTCAGCGCCGAGCCGCTGTTGCTGGTGCTGATCATCTTCGCCTGGACCCCGCCGCACTTCTGGGCCCTGGCCATTCACCGCAAGGAGGAATACGCCAAGGCCGATATTCCGATGCTGCCGGTCACCCATGGCGAGCACTACACCAAGGTGCATATCCTGCTCTACACCTGCGCCCTGCTGGCGGTGAGCCTGATGCCCTACGTCATCCATATGAGCGGCCCGCTCTACCTTGGATGTGCGCTGCTGCTGGGCGGGCGCTTTCTGCAATGGGCCTGGGTGCTGTACCGTGGCGCTCAGCCGCACGCGGCGATCAACACCTTCAAGTACTCTATCTGGTACTTGTTCCTGCTGTTTATCGCCCTGCTCGTAGACCACTACTTACTGTTGAACCTATGACTCGAACTCAAAAAACTGTCTTCATTCTGGTGGCCATTGTCGCGTTGATCATGGGCCTGACCGTCAATAAAGTGCTCTCGGGCAAGGGCCAGGGCGACCCGACCGCCTTGATCGATGCCGGCATCATCCTGCTGCCGCAAAGCCGCCAATTGCCGCCGGTGACCATGACCAACCAGGACGGCCAGCCAGTGCTGGTCAATGAGTTGAAAGGCAAGTGGAGCCTGCTGTTCTTCGGCTACACCTTTTGCCCGGACATCTGCCCCACCACCCTCGCCCAACTGCGTCAGATCAAGAGCGAGTTGCCCAAAGAGGCTATGGATAAGTTGCAGGTGATCCTGGTCAGCGTCGACCCGAACCGCGACACGCCGACTCAGCTCAAGCAGTACCTGGGCTATTTCGACCCGCAATTCCAAGGCCTGACCGGTGCGAATGTGGACGATGTGCAGAAGGTGTCGAACGCGGTAAGCATCCCGTTCATTCCGGCGGACACGACCAAACCGAACTACACGGTCGACCACAGTGGCAACCTTGCGCTGATTGGCCCGGACGGTACGCAGCGTGGTTTCATTCGTGCGCCGTTGAACAACCAGAAGCTGGTGGTGCAGTTGCCGGGGCTGTTGCAGCGTAAGTAACAGGCAACACAAAACACAGATGGGAGGGGGCAAGCCCCCTCCTACATTGTTTGATCTGCGGTGTGTTGGAGATCGAGTCGGATCAGAACGCCGGCTTGATCGCGCCTTTGTACTTCTCTTCGATGAACTTCTTCACTTCAGGCGTGTGCAGGGCTGCAACCAGCTTCTTCACGGCGTCCGAATCTTTGTTGTCTTCGCGGGTCACCAGGATGTTCACGTAAGGCGAGTCGCTGCCTTCGATGACCAGGGCGTCCTTGGACGGGTCCAGCTTGGCTTCCAGCGCGTAGTTGGTGTTGATCAGCGCCAGGTCGACCTGAGTCAGCACGCGCGGCAAGGTGGCGGCTTCCAGTTCGCGGAACTTGAGTTTTTTCGGGTTGGCGGTGATGTCCTTGATGGTCGACAGGATGTTGGTCGGGTCCTTCAGGGTGATCAGGTCGTGCTTGGCCAGCAGCAACAGCGCACGGCCGCCGTTGGTGGCGTCGTTCGGGATCACGACGTTGGCGCCTTCAGGCAGGTCGGCCAGGGTCTTGTACTTGCTGGAGTAAGCGCCCAGGGGTTCCAGGTGGACCGCGCCGACGCTCACCAGGTGCGTGCCCTTGGCTTTGTTGAACTCATCCAGGTACGGCTGGTGCTGGAAGAAGTTGGCGTCCAGGCGCTTTTCAGCCACTTGTACGTTGGGCTGTACGTAGTCGGTGAAGACTTTGACCTGCAAGTCCACGCCTTCTTTGGCGAGCACAGGTTTAACGAACTCCAGAATTTCCGCGTGGGGTACCGGCGACGCGGCGACGGTAAGGGTCTCGGCGGCGTGGGCGGAAAACGCGGCAACGGCGGCGAAAGCAACCAGTAGTTTTTTCATTCAACAAGCTCCTTGTTCGGGCATTTATCGGCGTGTGGCCGGCAATAGCCGTTATTTTCGAGAAAAATGCACCACCAGCTTGTCGCCGACGGTTTGCAGAATTTGCACCAGGATCAACAGCATCACCACGGTGACCACCATCACATCGGTCTGGAAGCGCTGGTAGCCGAAACGGATCGCCAGGTCACCCAGGCCACCGGCACCGACGACACCGGCCATGGCCGTGTAGGACACGAGTGTAATAGCCGTCACCGTAATCGCCGCGAAAATGCCGGGACGGGCCTCAGGCAACAACGCATGGGTGATGATCTGGCGCGTGCTGGCGCCCATGGACTGGGTGGCTTCGATGATGCCGCGGTCTACTTCACGCAGCGCGGTTTCCACCAGGCGCGCAAAAAACGGCGTAGCCCCCACGACCAGCGGCGGAATCGCACCGGCCACCCCCAGCGAGGTGCCGGTGATCAGCACGGTGAACGGGATCATCACGATCAACAGGATGATGAACGGCAGCGAGCGCAGGATGTTCACAATCAGCGACAGCAACGCGTACAGGCCTTTTTGCTCGAACAACTGGCGCGGGCTGCACAGAAACAGCAGCACGCCCAAGGGCAAGCCGAGCAGCACGGTGAAGAATAGCGAACCGAACAGCATGGTCATGGTATCGCCGGTGGCGAGCCAGATTTCTGACCAGTCGATATTGGCGAAGAAACTCAACAGCACTTCCATTAGCGCAGCACCTCCATGTGGACGTCGGCGGCGGTGAAGCGGGCAAAGGCTGCTTCCATGTCGCCGCCGGTGACGGCGAGGGTCAGTTGCCCGTAGGGGGTGTCTTTGATGCGGTCGATACGCCCGGCGAGGATGCTGTAGTCCACCCCCGTTTCACGGGCGACGGTGCCCAGTAACGGCGCGTAGGTCGCTTCGCCCTGGAACGTCAGGCGCACGATGCGGCCCGGTACGTGGGCGAAGTCATCGCGCTGCTCGCTTTCGTCGACCTGATCGGCTTCCTGGACAAAGCGCTTGGTGGTCGGGTGCTTGGGGTGCAGGAACACATCGGCCACGGAGCCTTGCTCGACGATCACACCGGCGTCCATCACCGCCACCTGGTCGCATACGCGGCGGATCACGTCCATTTCGTGGGTGATCAGCACGATGGTGAGTTTCAACTCGCGGTTGATCTCGGCCAGCAGTTGCAGCACCGAGGCGGTGGTCTGCGGGTCGAGGGCGCTGGTGGCTTCGTCGCACAGCAGGATTTTCGGTTTGGTCGCCAGGGCGCGGGCAATGCCGACGCGCTGCTTCTGGCCGCCGGACAGTTGCGCCGGGTACTTCTTGGCGTGGTCCGACAGACCGACGCGCGCCAGCAGTTCGGCGACGCGCTGGTCGATGGCCTTGCGCGACAATTCGCCGGCCAGGGTCAGTGGCAGCGCCACGTTGTCGGCGACGGTCTTGGAGGCCAGCAGGTTGAAGTGCTGGAAAATCATCCCGACCTGCTGGCGGAAACGACGCAGGCCGTTGGCATCCAGGGCAGTGACTTCTTCGCCATCGACGTGGATCTGGCCGCCGCTGGGTTGCTCGAGACGATTGATCAGGCGCAGCAGGGTACTTTTTCCCGCGCCGGAGTGGCCAATCAGACCAAACACCTGGCCGTTCTCGACGCGCAGGCTGGTGGGGTGCAGCGCGGGGATTTCCTTACCGGCGACGCGGTAGGTTTTATGGACGTTATGAAACTCGATCACGTAGCGAACCTTGTGGGGCGCATGGAAAAGGGATCAGCGGTTAGCCGGGCGCGCATTTTAGCCTGTCCGTATAGCGTTTCTTAGCATTTATTTCGCTTTCAACCAGCGATTTGGCAATAACGCGATCAAAGGTCATAAAAAAGGAACGGTGCAAATTCGTGTCAGTCACTACTTAAGCAACTCGATTTCCCAGGTGCCGTGCCTGGGGTTTGCTCAAACGAGCCGGGGACCGCTCTGGCCACTTTGAATAAGGAGTTTTGTCTGATGAGTACCAAGAAGCCAGCCACCCCGCCGAAGAGTGAACTTGCGGGCACCGATACCCTGGACCGTGGCAACACCAACGCCAAGCTGCAGGCCCTGGAAGCGTTCCGTTCCGACGCGACCGGCCAGGCCCTGCGTACCAACCAAGGCGTGAAGATTTCCGACAACCAGAACACCTTGAAAGTCGGTGCCCGTGGCCCCTCGCTGCTGGAAGACTTCATCATGCGTGAAAAAATCACGCACTTTGACCATGAACGTATCCCGGAGCGCATCGTGCATGCGCGTGGTACCGGCGCCCACGGCTATTTCCAGACCTATGAGAACCATTCGGCGCTGACCAAGGCCGGTTTCCTGCGCAACCCAGGGCATAAAACTCCGGTGTTCGTGCGTTTTTCCACCGTGCAGGGCCCGCGTGGTTCGGGCGATACAGTGCGTGACGTGCGCGGTTTTGCGGTTAAGTTCTTCACCGATGAAGGCAACTTCGACCTGGTGGGCAACAACATGCCGGTATTTTTCATTCAGGACGCGATCAAGTTTCCCGACTTCGTGCATGCGGTAAAACCTGAGCCGCACAACGAAACGCCTACCGGCGGCTCGGCCCACGATACGTTCTGGGATTTTGTTTCGCTGCAGCCGGAATCGGCGCACATGGTGATTTGGGCCATGTCTGACCGGGCCATTCCGAAAAGCCTGCGCAGCATGCAGGGCTTCGGCGTGCATACCTTTCGCCTGGTGAATGCCGAGGGGCAGTCCAACTTCGTCAAATTTCACTGGCGCCCTACGGTCGGCACCTGCTCGCTGGTGTGGGACGAAGCGCAAAAGCTCGCAGGTAAAGATGCCGACTATCACCGTCGCGATCTGTGGGAGTCGATTGAAGGCGGCGATTACCCCGAATGGGAATTGGGTGTGCAGGTGATTCCTGAAGCGAAGGAACACGCGTTCGACTTCGATATCCTCGACCCCACCAAGCTGATTCCCGAGGAGTTGGTGCCGATTACCCCATTGGGCAAGATGGTGCTGAACCGTAACCCGGATAACTTCTTCGCTGAAGTCGAGCAGGTCGCGTTCTGCCCGGGGCATATCGTGCCTGGGATCGACTTCTCCAATGACCCGTTGCTGCAAGGCCGTTTGTTTTCCTACACCGACACGCAGATCAGCCGGCTGGGTGGCCCGAACTTTCATCAGTTGCCGATCAACCAGCCAGTGACACCGCTGCATAACAACCAGCGCGATGCCATGCACCGCAGCACCCTCGATAAAGGGCGCGCGTCTTACGAGCCGAACTCGATTGATGGCGGCTGGCCGAAGGAAACCCCGCCAGCGGCGCAGGATGGCGGGTTTGAGTCCTATCCGGAGCGCGTCGACGCCCACAAGATTCGCCAGCGCAGTGAGTCGTTCGGCGATCACTTTTCCCAGGCACGCCTGTTTTTCCGCAGCATGAGCTTGCACGAGCAAGAACACATCATCGCGGCCTACAGTTTTGAACTGGGCAAGGTGGAGCGTGAGTTTATTCGTGCGCGTCAGGTCAACGAGATCCTCGCCAACATTGACCTGGAGTTGGCCAAGCGCGTGGCGCAAAACCTCGGGCTGCCCGTGCCGACCAAAGGCACGGTGCCGGAGCGCAAAACCCAACCGGAGCGCTCTCCCGCGCTGAGCCAGGCGAATTTACTGTCCGGCGATATCAAAACGCGCAAAGTGGCGATTCTGGCGGCGAACGGTGTGGATGGCGTGGCGATTGCCGCGTTGAAGAAGGCGCTGGAGGCCGAGGGCGCACATGCCAAGTTGCTGGGGCCGACCTCGGCGCCGGTCACCACGCTCGAGGGTAAGAGTCTGCCGGTGGATGCCTCGATGGAGGGCTTGCCGTCGATTGCGTTCGATGCGGTGTTCGTACCTGGCGGTAAGGCGTCGATCACGGCATTGAGTGGGGATGGCGTGGCGTTGCACTACCTGCTGGAGGCCTACAAGCACTTGAAGGCGATTGCCGTAGCCAGTGACGCGAAGCCATTGCTGGATCTGCTGAAGCTCGAAGCGGATGCGGGGTTGGTCGTGGGATCGGATGCCAAGGCGTTCAAGGTGTTCTTTGAAGCGATTGCCCGGCATCGGGTCTGGGAGCGTGAGCCGAAGGCCAAGGCGATTCCGGCTTAAGTCATCTGCTGTTGGTTAGACCGCCATCGGGGGCAAGCCCCGATGGCTTTATTCCGCCTTACGCGGAATCAGCACAACCTGCGCCGGAATATTCTTCAGAATCTGCCGGTGAATCTTCAGGTCGTACCCCGCATCAATGCGCTTCACCCGTTTGCTCAGCAAGGTCGCCAGCCATGGGTAATCCTGGGTGCGCGGTGCCTGGATGCTCACATCGCACTGGTAATTCACCACGTCGGTGGCGATGGCATCCAGTTGATGGCGCAGTTCTTCGATGTCAGTGAGGTTCAGCGCCACCGTGGTGCTCTGTGCGGCCGGGTCGATGACCTTGGCGACGGGCTGGGCTTCGGCGGCCTTGAGGGCGGCTTCGGCTTTGTCCAGCTCGGCTTTGCGCGCATGGGTGATGGCGCTGTTGACGCCACCGGTCAGCGCCGGGGCCTTGGGCATCAATGCACGGGCCCGGCTGAGGGCGGTGGCGGCGGCGTTGACATCACCTTTTTGCAACACGACCTGACTGCGTTGCAGATAGGCCTCGGCCAATTGGCGCTGATAAGCCACCAGCGCCGGATCGTTGGGCGACTGGGCCTGTAGCGCGGCCAGTTGGTCTTCGGCGGTGGCCAGCTCGCTGCTGGCCAGGTTTTGCTCCAGTTGCGCGATGGCGACAGCGCGTGCGTCCGGGGCCTCGGGGGCGGCGGGCGGTGTACTTTGACAGGCGCCCAGCAGCAGGGAAAATGCGGCAAGGAGCAGATAACGGGAGGTGAACGGCTTCATTCCTGCGACTCTCTATTTGCGCAAAAAGCGAGCAAGTCTACACCCCTCGACGGGGCAGGACAAAACTCAGCAGAAAGAGGGCGGCGGCCGTGACCACAATCGACGGCCCTGCCGGAGTGTCCTTGAACCAGGACAGCGCCAGGCCCCCACACACGGCCAGCATCCCCAGCACGCTGGCGCCGATCGCCATCTGCTCCGGCGAACGGGCGTGGCGCTGGGCTGCGGCTGCGGGAATGATCAGCAGTGACGTGATCAACAATACGCCGACAATCTTCATCGCGACAGCGATCACCACGGCGATCAACAACATCAGGGTCATGCGCAGGGCGGGCACGGGCAAGCCTTCCACCGTGGCCAGTTCTTCATGCACGGTGATTGCCAGCAGCGGGCGCCACAGCGTCACCAGCAGCACCAGCACGGCGGCGCTGCCGCCGAGAATCCACGCAAGGTCAGTGGGGCTGATCGCCAGCAGGTCACCGAACAGGTAGGCCATCAGGTCGATGCGCACTTCGTGCATAAAGCTCAGTACCACCAGGCCCAGGGACAGGGTGCTGGGCGCCAGGATGCCCAGCAGCGTGTCGGAGGCCAGCGGTTGGCGCTGTTGCAGGGTCACCAGCAGCACCGCCAGCAGCAGGCAGCCGACCGTCACGGCGATGGCCGGGCTCACATCCAGCAGGAAGCCCAGGGCCACGCCCAGCAGTGCGGCGTGGGACAAGGTGTCGCCGAAATAGGCCATGCGCCGCCAGACCACGAACGAGCCCAGCGGGCCCGCCACCAGCGCCAGAGCCAAGCCTGCCAGCAGGGCGTAGAGCAGAAAATCAGCCATGCTTGCAGCTATCTCCATGAACGTGAGTGTGGGGCGTAGCGGGATCGTCGACCACGGCGCCATGCAGGTCATGGGCGTGGTCGTGATGGTGGTGATAAATCGCCAGGCTCTGCGCGTTCTTGCCGAACAGCTCGACGAACGCCGGGTCGCCGCTGACTTGCTCCGGGTGGCCGGAGCAGCACACGTGGCGGTTGAGGCACACCACCTGATCGGTGGTGCTCATCACCAAGTGCAGGTCGTGGGAGACCATCAGCACGCCGCAGCCAAGGCGGTCACGCAGGCGGGTGATCAGGCTGTACAGCTCGGCCTGGCCGGCGACGTCGACACCCTGCACCGGTTCGTCGAGCACCAGCAATTCCGGTTCGCGCAACAGGGCGCGGGCCAGCAACACACGCTGCATTTCACCGCCGGAGATGCTTTGCACCGGGCTGTCGATGACCTGTTCGGCGCCGACTTCCTTGAGCGCGGCTTGCGCGCGGGTGCGGTCCACGCCTGGCACCAGGCGCAGGAAGCGCAGCACAGACAAGGGCAGCGTCGGGTCCACGAAGAGTTTTTGCGGCATATAGCCGACACGCAGTTTGGGCTTGCGCCACACACTGCCGGTGTCGGGCTTGAGCAAGCCGAGCACGGCGCGCACCAGGGTGGTCTTGCCGGCGCCATTGGGGCCGATCAGGGTGACGATCTGCCCCGGTTCGACGCTCAACTGGATGTTATCCAGCACGTTTTGCCCGGCGAACGTGACCCCGACCTGTTCCAGGCGGATTAACGCGTTGCTCATCAAGCCCCCTGGCAACCGGCGCAGAGCCCGACGACTTCGACGGTTTGCCCTTCAACCTTGAAGCCGACGTCGGCGGCGCTCTGGATGATGGCGTCGCTGATGCTTTTTTGCTCAAGCTCGATGGCGGCGTGGCACGTGCGGCAGATCAGGAACTGACCCTGGTGCGCGTGTTCCGGGTGGTTGCAGCCGACGAAGGCATTGAGCGAAGCGATGCGGTGGACCAGGCCGTTGTCCAACAGGAAATCCAGCGCGCGGTACACGGTAGGCGGTGCGGCGCGGCGACCGTCCTGTTCGCTGAGCACGCCGAGGATGTCGTAGGCGCCCAGCGGTTTGTGGCTCTGCCAGACCAGTTCCAGCACGCGCCGGCGCAGGGCGGTCAGGCGCAGACCCTGCCGTGCGCACAGGGTGTCGGCCTCCGACAGCGCGGTATGCACGCAGTGAGAGTGGTCGTGGGGACGGCTGGCGAGCGGTGTTATAGGCATGAGCGGCGACAGATATTTGATAGAGACGTTATTATGTTACCCGTTCCTACGCCATTGAGTGGTCATCGTGTCCCGACTTTTTCCCGTTTTTGTCGTATTTGTCGCCAGTTTGTTCATCGCGGGTGCCGCTCAGGCGCAGGTCAAGGTGCTGACCAGCATCAAGCCGCTGCAGTTGATTGCCGCCGCTGTGCAGGACGGGGTGGCGGTTCCCGAGGTGTTGTTGCCGCCGGGTGCGTCGCCGCATAACTATGCGTTGCGCCCATCCGACGTGCGGCGTGTGCAGTCGGTGGATCTGTTGTATTGGATCGGACCGGACATGGAAGGCTTCCTGCCGCGCGTCCTCAAGGGGCGCAGCCTGCCGACGGTGGCCGTGCAGGATCTTCCGGGCATGAAACTCCGCCGTTTCGCCGAAGATAGCCATTCCCATGCCGACGATGCCGACGAACATGACCACGATCATCGCCCGGGCAGTCTGGATGCGCATTTGTGGTTGTCGACGCTCAACGCTCGGGTGATTGCCACTCGCATGGGCGCTGACCTCAGCGCCGCAGACCCGGCCAATGCCGAGCGTTACCAGCACAACGTGAAGGCGTTCCTGGGCCGACTGGATGCATTGGACGCACGCCTGAAAGCGCGGATGGCCGGCATCCAGGACAAACCCTACTTTGTGTTCCACGAAGCCTTTGATTACTTCGAAGACGCCTACGGCCTCAAGCACGCCGGTGTGTTCAGCGTGGCCGCCGAAGTGCAGCCAGGCGCCCAGCATGTGGCGGCGATGCGCACGCGCTTGCAGGAAGTCGGCAAGACGTGTGTGTTCAGTGAACCGCCGCTGCGTCCGCGCCTGGCAGAAACGCTGGTCGCCGGTTTGCCGGTGAAATTGGCGGAGCTGGATGCGCTGGGTGGCTACACCCCGGCGACCGCCCAGGGTTACGAGCAGGTGCTGGACAAGCTGGGCAATGACTTGGCGGGGTGCCTGGAGTCGCTCTGAAAGACCAGGCATAACGTCTGTGCGAGGGGGCTTGCTGCCGATGTGGGGTGTCAGTCACGGCATGTGGCGACTGGTACGCCGTAATCGGGAGCAAGCTCCCTCGCACATTTTAGAGCGCGAACGGCAACTGGATCGCGACCTGCTGGCGCTGCGCCAGCCGATGCTCAAACTCCGCCGGGTCATGAATCAACACATCCTGCCCGGCAAACGACTCCGCCGCGATCAGGCGTGACAACCAGAACCGCACGCACGCCACGCGCAACATCGTCGGCCACAACTCGGCTTCCTTTGCGGTAAACGGCCGCAACCCGGCGTAAGCGCCGAGCAGCGCTCGGGCGCGCTGGCCGTCGAGCACGCCGTCGGCATCCGAGCACCAGTCATTCAGGGCGATCGCTACGTCGTACAGCATCGGGCCCGAGCAGGCGTTGTAGAAGTCGATCAAGCCCGACAGGTGCGTGCCTTCGAACATCGCGTTGTCGCGAAACAGGTCGGCGTGAATATTCGCGCGCGGAAGGGCGAGGATCTGTGCCTTGTGGGCCTCGATCTCATCCAGCGCGTCCTGCAGCAGGCGTTGCGGCGCTGCGTGCAGGTGCGAAATCAGCTGCGCGCCTTCGCTGAGCATCCAGTCCAGCCCGCGATCGGTCTTGCGCTCCAGCACCTTGTCACCCTGTGTTGCCAGGTGCAGGTGGCCAAGCAGGTCGCCGACCTGGGCGCAGTGCTGGGCGTTGGCGTCCTTGATGTGCTTGCCGGCCAGGCGCGGTTGCAGCAGCGCCGGTTTGCCGGCCAATTCGCGCAGGGCCACGCCGTCGGTGGTGCGCAGGGCGTAAGGCACCGGCAAATCGGCGTCGTGGAGCACGTCGAGCAGTTCGATGAAGAACGGCATTTCCTGCACCGGGCCGCGTTCAACCAGGGTCAGGACGAACTCGCCCTGTTCCAGGCTGATGAAGAAATTGGTGTTTTCGCTACCCGCAGCAATCCCCTGGAAGTCAAGCAGGCGGCCGAGCCCGTAAGGGGCAAGAAAGGTTTCCAGCTCGGGCCGAGCCAGGGGGGTGAACACAGACATGGTTAAAACTGCCAGTACGGGCGCCGCGGTGTGTGGCGCCAATTAAAGTTAAGAAATCATTTCCATTCGAAAATCTTCCATGACGGGATCAGCATATCCGGCTGGTCAGAGCGGATGAAGTTTGCATCGGTTCCGTCCGCGCGCACCAGGAAATACGGTGGGAAGCCTTTCTTCGTTATCTTGATTGCGTACAGGAAACCGTTTTGGCGGTATTCCTGAATGGTCCTGTCGCCTTCCGTGCGAATGGTAACTTCCGGATCGCCCGAAGGCGCACTGTCTGCCGCCATGGCAGCCATCGGAGCGAGTGCAAACAAGCCGGTCAACAGCAGGCGATTGAATGTGCGCATGATAACCTTGTCCCTTTGTTGTCTGTGGTCCGGCTATTCTAGCGCCTGACCCGCCGAAAAGGTTGATCCTGCTCATGAGCCAAGCCCCCCTCGTCCTGGTGGACGGTTCTTCTTATCTGTACCGCGCCTTCCACGCGCTGCCGCCGCTGACCACCTCAAAAGGCCTGCCGACCGGTGCGGTCAAGGGCGTATTGAACATGCTCAAGAGCCTGCGCAAGCAGTACCCGGAGAGCCCGTTCGCGGTAGTGTTCGACGCCAAGGGTGGGACCTTTCGCGACGACATGTACGCCGAATACAAGGCCAACCGCCCAAGCATGCCCGACGACATGCGCCTGCAGATCGAGCCCCTGCACCAGAGCGTGATCGCGCTGGGCTTCCCGCTGTTGTGCGTCGAAGGCGTCGAGGCCGATGACGTGATCGGCACCCTGGCCCGCAGCAGCGCAGCGGCTGACCGCCCGGTGGTGATCTCTACCGGTGACAAGGACATGGCACAGTTGGTCGACGGGCACATTACCTTGGTCAACACCATGACCGGTAGCGCCATGGACGTGGAGGGCGTAAAGGAGAAATTTGGCGTCGCTCCGGAGCAGATCATCGACTATCTGGCGTTGATGGGCGATTCGTCCGACAACATCCCAGGCGTTCCGGGCATTGGTCCGAAGACCGCTTCCGGCTTGCTGGTGGGCGTCAATGGCGGCCTGAAAGAGCTTTATGAGCAGTTGGATATTGTGCCGACCCTGCCTATCCGTGGGGCCAAGACGCTGCCGGCCAAGCTGGAAGAGCATAAGGAGATGGCGTTTCTCTCCTATCAGTTGGCGACGATCAAGATCGACGTACCGCTCGATGTTGGCTTGGACGATCTGCACCTGATCGAGCCGGATCGTGAAAAACTCCTGGAGCTGTATACCCTCCTGGAGTTCAAAAGCTGGTTTGACGAAGTGCAGCGCGACGCCAAGCGCACCGGGCTGGAGGTGGCTGCTCCGGTCATCGAGAATGCGCCGGTCGTGAATACTGAGCTCAAGTACGAAACCATCCTCGAACAGGCGCGTTTCGATGTGTGGATGAAGAAGCTCGGCGACGCCAAGCTGTTCGCCTTCGACACCGAGACCACCGGCATCGATGCGCAGCAGGCGCAATTGGTTGGCTTGTCGTTCGCGGTTCAGCCCTATGAAGCGGCCTACATCCCGCTGACCCATTCCTACATGGGGGTGCCGGAGCAATTGGACCGCGACACGGTCCTGCGCGCGCTCAAGCCGATCCTCGAAGACCCGAGCAAGCTCAAGGTCGGCCAGCACGCCAAGTTCGACATGAATATCCTGGCCAACTGCGCCATCGGTGGTGATCAGAGTTGTGGCATCACGGTGCAGGGCATCGCCTACGACACCATGCTCGAATCCTACGTCCTCGACTCCACGGCCACGCGGCATGACATGGACAGCCTGGCCCAGAAATACCTGGGTCACACCACCGTGAGCTTTCAGGATATTGCCGGTAAAGGCGCTAAACAGCTGACCTTTGACCAGATCTCCCTCGAACAGGCCGGGCCTTACGCGGCTGAAGATGCCGACGTCACCCTGCGTCTGCACCAGACCTTGTTCGAAAAACTCACGGCGATCCCCAGCCTGGTCAGCGTGCTGACAGATATCGAGATGCCACTGGTGCCGGTGCTGGCGCGTATCGAGCGCCAGGGCGCACTGGTGGATGCCAAGTTGCTCGGTGTGCAGAGCGTCGAGTTGGGCGAGAAGATGGTCGAACTGGAGCGTGAGGCATTTGCCATCGCCGGTGAGGAATTCAACCTCGGCTCGCCCAAGCAATTGGGCGCGATCCTGTACGAAAAACTCGGCCACCCGATCCTGAGCAAGACCGCCAAGGGCCAGGCGTCGACCGCCGAAGCGGTGCTCGCCGAACTGGCCGAGCAGGATTTCCCGCTGCCCAAGGTGCTGATGCAGTACCGCTCCATGAGCAAGCTGAAAAGCACCTACACCGACCGCTTGCCTGAGCAGATCAACCCGCGCACCGGGCGCATCCATACGTCGTATCACCAGGCGGTGGCGGCCACGGGGCGTTTGTCGTCGAGTGATCCGAACTTGCAGAACATTCCGATCCGCACGGCTGAAGGCCGGCGGATTCGTCAGGCGTTCGTCGCGCCTAAAGGCTACAAGCTACTGGCGGCGGACTACTCGCAGATCGAACTGCGCATCATGGCGCACCTGGCCAAGGACGAAGGCTTGCTGCACGCCTTCCGCAATGACCTGGACGTACACAAGGCCACCGCCGCCGAGGTATTTGGCGTGGAACTGGGCGCGGTCACTACCGACCAGCGTCGCAGCGCCAAGGCGATCAACTTCGGCCTGATCTACGGCATGAGCGCGTTTGGCCTGGCCAAGCAGATCGGTGTCGATCGTAAACAGTCCCAGGCCTATATCGACCGCTACTTCGCCCGTTATCCGGGCGTGCTGGCCTATATGGAGCGCACCCGCGCCCAGGCGGCCGAGCAGGGTTATGTCGAGACGATCTTCGGTCGGCGCCTGTACCTGCCGGACATCAACGCGAAGAACCCGGCCCTGCGCAAAGGTGCCGAGCGCACGGCGATCAACGCGCCGATGCAAGGCACGGCGGCGGATATCATCAAGAAAGCCATGGTCGCGGTGGATAATTGGCTGACCGCGTCGGGCCTGGACGCCAAAGTCATCCTGCAGGTACACGATGAACTGGTGCTGGAGGTTCGCGAGGATCTGGTCGAGCAAGTGCGTGACGAGATTCGCCAGCACATGAGCCACGCGGCGACGCTGGACGTGCCGTTGCTGGTGGAAGTGGGCGTGGGTGATAACTGGGACGAAGCGCACTGATGGCGTGGTTCTGCCACCCCCCGAGCGTGGTGGCAGAACGCTTTAGAGCCGAAAGCGCCGTCGGTTATTACAAATAGTTTTTTGTACCTGCCGGAACTTAACCCATGAAATGCCACTCAGATTTACTGAATGGGTGGTGAAGCCCTTCAATGCTCCTATGTTGTGTTAAGTGTTGGCAGATATCTGGACCCCGCCCTAGCGGTCCGGAACTTGAACCCCGAACTTCCCCTCCCCTACGAAGTCCGGGGTTTTTTTTGCCTGCGCAAAAGTTACTCGGCGATTTCCGCGCCCTTGTCGGCCAATTCCATCCAGCCGGCCAGCACGGTGTAGGCGTCTTCCAGGCCCAGGCGCTTTGGCGCCGAGAACAGCTGGATGGTGATGGTGTCACCCCAACCTTTACGGATTTCCGCCTGCACCTTCAGCAGCGTGTTCTTGGCGGCGCCATAGGTCAGTTTGTCGGCTTTGGTCAGCAGGATATGCATCGGCATGCCGCTGGCGACCGCCCAGTCGAGCATCAGCAGGTCGAAGTCGGTCATTGGATGACGGATGTCCATCATCAGGATCAACCCCTTCAAACTCTCCCGGCCACCCAGGTAAGCCTCGAGGTGACGCTGCCAGTGCAGCTTCAGCGGGATAGGTACTTTTGCATAACCGTAGCCTGGAAGGTCGACCAGACGCCGATCATCGTCTAGCTTGAAGAAGTTGAGTAGCTGTGTGCGGCCCGGGGTTTTCGAGGTGCGCGCCAGGCTGGCGTGGGTCAAGGTGTTCAGCGCGCTGGATTTACCCGCGTTGGAACGGCCGGCAAAGGCGACTTCAAAGCCCTCGTCATCGGGGCATTGGTCCACTTTGGCGGCGCTGAGCATGAAGGTGGACTGTTGGCACAGGCCGAGGATGGGGTTCTTGAGTTGCATGAGATTTCCGATGTGGGCGGTGCCGAAAAAGGGTGCGGCAAGCGGTGTCGTTTCCGTTTCAGTAGCGCCAGTATATAATGCCGCAGATTTTGTGTGTGCTTTGTCCCAGCGAAGGGTGAAGTTCACGGGAGCGATAGACCTTTATTGCGCATTAGAACGCAAAACGCTCCCAAACCCTGAAAAGGTCGATGTATGACCAGATGGTTGCTTGCTATCGGTGTCCTGATGCCGCTTTACGGCGCTCAGGCTACACAGGAACCGGAAGCGGTGTACAACCGAGTTTGCGTGGCTTGCCATGCTGGCCAACTGCCGAACGCCCCGAAGCGGGGTGACCAGGCAGCCTGGGCGCCCAGACTGGCGCAGGGCATGGACACGCTGGTGCAACACGTGACTCAGGGTTTCAAGGCAATGCCGCCGCGTGGTTTGTGCATGGACTGCAGTACCGAGGATTACCAGGCCATCATTGAGTGGATGGTGAGTAAGCCCGGTTAGATAACTCTTTAAACCCTTAGCCGTAGTTGGATTAGCTGATGAACAAACTGATCGTGAGTCTGCTGTTGACCTTGGGCATCACCGGTGTTGCCCATGCTGCAGGCGACGCTACTGCGGGTCAGGCGAAAGCCGCCGTGTGTGGTGCTTGCCATGGACCGGATGGTAATAGCCCGGCACCGAACTTCCCTAAACTGGCCGGCCAGGGTGAGCGCTACCTGACCAAGCAGATGCACGACATCAAGGACGGTAAGCGCACGGTCCTGGAAATGACCGGCTTGCTGACCAACCTCAGTGACCAGGACCTGGCGGATATCGCCGCTTATTTCTCCAGCCAGAAAGGCAGCGTGGGAGCTGCCGATCCGAAGCAAGTGGCCCGTGGTGAAGAGTTGTTCCGCGGCGGCAACCTGGAAAAAGGCATGCCTTCCTGCATCGGTTGCCACTCGCCTAACGGCGCGGGCATCGCCGCTGCGGGCTTCCCGCACTTAGGTGGCCAGCATGCGCAGTACGTCACCAAGCAACTGACGGACTTCCGTGAAGGCAATCGCACCAACGACGGCGATACCAAAATCATGCAAAGCATTGCCGCCAAGCTAAGCAACAAGGACATCGAAGCGGTTTCCCAATACGTTCAGGGTCTGCACTGATCGAAGGGCTACGTTAACACTCGATTAATCCGTTGATGCAAGCATAAAAAGGGTGGCCCAGGCCGCCCTTTTTTGTGGCCGGTGCCGTTACACTAACGAACTCATGCCCGCGTAGACCTGTCACAACAAAGGTCGCGTGAGGCGACCCTATTTGTTCAGGAGTAAAGCATGCGTAATCTGATCCTCAGCGCCGCTCTCGTCACTGTCAGCCTCTTCGGCATGACCGCACAAGCTGCCGACGTGCCGCTTGAAGCCGGTAAAACCTACGTGGAATTGGCCAACCCAGTGCCGGTGTCGGTGCCGGGCAAGATCGAAGTGGTGGAGCTGTTCTGGTACGGCTGCCCGCATTGCTACGCCTTTGAGCCAACCATCAACCCATGGGCTGAAAAACTGCCCAAGGACGTGAACTTCAAACGCATCCCTGCCATGTTCGGCGGCCCTTGGGATGCCCACGGCCAACTGTTCCTGACTCTGGAAGCCATGGGTGTCGAGCACAAGGTCCACAACGCGGTCTTCGAGGCTATCCAGAAACAAGGCAAGCGCCTGACCAAGCCTGAGGAAATGGCTGACTTCGTCGCTACCCAGGGTGTCGACAAGGACAAGTTCCTGGCTACCTTCAATTCCTTCGCTATCCAGGGCCAGATCAAACAGGCCAAGGAACTGGCGCAGAAGTATGGCGTGCAAGGCGTACCGACCCTGATCGTCAACGGCAAGTACCGTTTCGACCTGGGGACCACCGGCGGTCCTGAAGCGACCCTCAATGTGGCCGACCAGTTGATCGCCAAAGAACGCGCCGCCAAGTAAGGGGCCTGCCATGCGCCGCTGGGGTACCGAACGCGTTGTCGGCCTGCATGACCCACAGGTCAACGAAGCTCACCTGGAATCCACAGGACTGCCGGCGGACAGCCGCCTGCGCCTGCTCAGCTTCAATATCCAGGTGGGCATCAGTACCGAGAAGTACCGGCACTACCTCACCCGTGGCTGGCAGCACTTGTTGCCCCACAACGGGCGGGCCGGCAACCTGCAGAAGATCGGCGACCTGTTGGGCGACTTCGACCTGGTCGCCTTGCAGGAAGCTGACGGCGGCAGCATTCGCTCGGGCTACATCAACCAGGTGGAACACCTGGCCCAGTTGGGCGCGTTTCCCTATTGGTATCAGCAACTCAATCGCAACCTCGGGCGTCTGGCGCAGCACAGCAATGGCGTGCTCAGCCGCCTGAAGCCATCGGCTATCGAAGATCACCCATTGCCGGGCCCCAAGGGCCGTGGCGCGATCCTCGTGCGTTTCGGCGAAGGCCCGGAAGCCCTGGTGGTGGTGATGATGCATCTGGCACTCGGGGGGCGTACCCGCAACCTGCAGTTGGCCTACGTGCGTGAGTTGATTGGCGGCTACAAGCACCAGGTGCTGATGGGTGACATGAACACCCATGCCACCGACCTGCTGCAGAATTCCCCGTTGCGTGACCTTGGCTTACTGGCGCCGCAAGTCGAAGCCACGTTCCCCAGCTGGCGCCCGCAACGCTGTCTTGACCATATCCTGCTTAGCCCGACCCTCACGCTTGAAAGCGTGCAGGTGTTGGCGCAGCCCATCTCCGATCACCTGCCGGTCGCGGTGGAGATTCGTCTGCCGGGTTCGCTCACGGCTGATGCATTGCCCGCGTTGAGCCCCGGCCCTCGCGGACCCCTTGCATGAGCGACGAAGCCCAGCGCTGGAAAGAGAAATACCTTAAAAGCATCGAACAACAAGACACGCTCGAACGCCGCTGGGCTGCCCGCCTCGACCTGCTGCGCCGAGGGTTGGTGCGCAGTACGTTGGCCGCTGAAGGCACCGACCGCGCGGTCGATCAATGCATGAAGGAAATGCGCGACGCAGTGCGCACCGACGACATGGATGCCGCCCTCGCTGGGTTGCTGCCGCGCCTGGAAAAAGCCGTACTGGATTCGGAGCAGCGTCGCGAAACCCGGATTGACCAGATGAGTACCGCGCTCGCGGCCCTGGTTGCGCAGTTGCAGAAACTGCCGCTGCCCCGCGAGGTGGCCCGCCCGTTGAAAACCTTCGCCAAACAGTTGGATAGCCGCGTAGGCCAGGCGCGCGAGATCCCACTGTTGCTCAGTGAGCTGAGCAGCCTGCAAGGGCAGGCGTTGAATAACCTGGAGCCGGACGGCGAAACCCCGCGCCCCGGCCCCGGCCTGCTGCAACGCCTGTTTGGCGCCAAGGATGTCGCGAATGAAGCGCCGCCCGGCGAGGCCGCGCCGCCGCCTGCTCCGCCATCTTTACCGCCGCCCCCCGCCTCCAGGCCGGCGCCCGAGCCCGTCGCCGAGACGCCGGCGCAGCCTGACGAATTAGCCCAGGCCCTGCGGGCGTTCGCGCCGTTGCCGCAAGGCTCGGCCTCACCCCAGCCGGAACCCGTAGCGCCGGCCAAGGCGGTCGAGATCGTGACCCCCTCCGTTGCCGTCGAAGCCGTGTCACGAACTGCGCCGATCGCCCGGCCGGTCGAAGTGGCGGAGCCCGAGGCGCCTCCGGTCGAGGCGCAAGAGCCTGCCTCTGAAAGCGCACTCGCTGCGTTTATCGAAACACCGCCGGTCGAGGTCGATGCGCCGCCGCAAACTGTCATCGGCAGCCTGTCACTGCCGCCCGTGCAGGAAGTACCGGACCCGGACGAGTTGCAAGCGGACCCGGTCTACGCCCTGCCCGATTCGCCGGAGCCGTCCTACAGCTCCGTGGCCAAACACATTGAAGACACCTTACTTGGCCTGCTGGAAGACCTGTCGCTGCCCGAGCGACACCGGCCCCAGGCCGAAGCCATGCGCGAACGCCTGGCCCATGGTTTGAACTGGTACGAACTGCTGCCGATCCTCGACGATCTGGCCACGCTGATGCTGGCGATCACCGACAGCGGCCAACATGAGTTCGAGGCTTACCTAAAACAGCTCAACGAACGCCTCGAAGCGTTCCAGGGCCATCTGCAGACGGCCAGCGAAGGGTATGCCGACAGTCGCTCGGCCGCCCGGGAGCTGGACACGCAAATCCGTGAACAGGTCGACGGCCTGCAAAGCAGTGTGCAGGACGCCGCCGACCTGGACAGCCTCAAGCAGGTCTTGGAAAGCCACCTTGAAGGCCTGCTTGGCACCATGGACCAGCACCAGCAGCAACGTGATCAGCGCGAGCAGGAAGTGGCGGAGCGTTTGAAAGGGCTCGCGGAGCGCGTCGCCAATATGGAACAGGAGGCCCAGGGTTATCGCGATCACCTGGAAGTGCAGCGCCAGAAAGCCCTGATCGATCCGCTCACCGACTTGCCCAACCGTGCGGCCTGGAGCGAGCGCCTGGACCATGAGGTCAACCTCTGGCATCAGCGCGGCAATAGCCTGTCGCTGGCAATGCTGGACCTCGATCACTTCAAGCGTATCAACGACGGCTACGGGCATCTGGCCGGCGACAAAGTGCTGAAAATCATCGCCAACGTGCTGCGCAAGCGCCTGCGTCCTGGCGACTTCATTGCGCGATTCGGCGGTGAAGAGTTTGTGTTGCTGATGCCCGACTCCTCCCTGGCGAATGCCCTGGCCGCTGGCGAAGCGTTGCGAACGGCGATTGAAGTCTGCCCGTTCCACTTCAAGGGCGAGCCGGTGACGATCACGGTGTCGATGGGCGTGGCACAGTTCCAGCCCGGCGAGCGCAGTGACTTGGCGCTCAAGCGCGCCGACGAGGCGTTGTACCGGGCCAAGGCGGCGGGACGTAACCGGGTGCAGGCGGCCTAAAAGATGTTCCATTTTGTAATTTGACGTTTGGGCTACAAACGGTACGTTACACTGTTGCATTATCGTCTTCTGCGTAACGTGATCCGCCATGAAATCCGTGTACTTCGCTTTTGTGTTCCTCCTGCTCACCGGCTGCGCCAGCGGCCCGCGCCTGGATACCAGCCACCCCTCGGCCAACCACGACAACCGCGTGCAGTTCGTGGTGGTCCATTACACCTCGGCCAACCTTGAACGCTCCCTGGCGCTGCTGACCCATGGTCAGGTCAGCAGCCATTACCTGATCGGCGACGACGCTTCGGGCACCATCTACAAGCTGGTGGATGAAAGCCAACGCGCTTGGCATGCGGGGGAAAGCGAGTGGATGGGGCGTACCTGGCTGAACTCCAGCTCCATCGGGATCGAGATCGTCAACCCAGGGTTTCGCGACACGCCGACGGGCCGTGTGTGGTACCCGTACTCCGAAGCTCAGGTGCAATCGCTGGAGGTGTTGCTCAAGGACATCAGCACGCGCAATGGCATTGACCCCAAAAACATCATTGGTCACAGCGACATCGCGCCGCTGCGCAAGCAGGACCCGGGGCCGTTGTTTCCGTGGAAGCGCCTGGCCGAGAAGGGCTTGGGCGTCTGGCCCGACGCGCAGGCTGTGGCGCGCTACCAGGCGCAGTACGCCACGGATCTGCCGAGCATCACCTGGTTCCAGGAAGCGTTGGCGCACCTGGGCTACCAGACGCCGCAGACCGGTGAACTGGACGTCGCCACGCGCCATGTGATCGCGGCGTTCCAGATGCACTTCCGCCCTGCGCTGTTCGATGGCACACCGGATGCCGAGAGTGCCGCGATCCTGCGCGCCCTCGACCGGCGTTAATCGCTACAGCGGTAACGCCATATAGAACTGCGTGCCCTGCCCCGGCCTTGAATACACGCCCATGCGGCCGCCATGCAGTTGCACGATCTCCTTGCACAGCGCCAGCCCCAGGCCGGCGCCGCCTTTCTTGCGGCCCACCTGCACGAAGGGTTCGAAGATGCGCCCCTGCTGGCCATAGGCGATACCTTCGCCGTTGTCCTCGACGCTGATAATCACCCGCTCGCCATGACGCCGTGCCTGCAGGCGGATCTGCCCGCCTTCGGCGGTGTGGCGCAGGGCGTTGCCCAACAGGTTGTCGAGCACGCGTTCCAGTTGCGCCTGGTCGGCATACAGTCGGGGCAGGTCGGGCTGGGGCTCTACCAGCAGCTCGATGTGTTGCGCATTCGCCGGCTCGGCGAAGCGCGCACGCGCATGCTCCAGTAGGTCGGTGACATCGCACGGGCCCAGGGTGAGTTTTTGCATGCCGTTCTGGTAGCGCGAAAAGTTGAGCAGGTCGTTGATCAACTGCATCAGGCGCTGCATCTCTTCATTGACCGTATCCAGCAGGTCCGCTTCACGGGACTCCGCAGGAAACTTCGCGCGTTCGCGGAACAAGCCGAAGGCCATGTGCATGCCGGTCACCGGCGTGCGCAATTCGTGGGAGGCGCGCAACACGAACTCGCTGCGTACCCGCTCAAAGGCGCGCTGCTCGGTGACGTCATGTAGCACCATCACTGCGCCGAGGATATGCCCCTGGGTGTGGCTTACCGGCGTCAGGCTGTAGGTCAACAGGCGCAGCTCACCCTCGACTTCCACCTCCAGGTCGTCCGGCGCCCGTTCCAGGTTGCCGCCGCGCAGCACCAGTTGCAGTTGATCGTCCATTTCCGGGCGACCCAGCGCATCACCCAGGCCCTGGCCGAGACGTTCCTCGTCCCAGCCCAACTGGCGCTGTGCGACGGGGTTGAGGTGCTCCAGGCGGCCTTGACGGTCAATCATCAACAGGCCGTCGTCGATACTGTCGAGCACCGCTTGCAGGCGCTGCTGGCCCGCCAGCAGCTCATCGATATTGGTTGCCTGATGCTGGCGCAACGCTTCGGCCATGATGCCGAAGCGTCGGGTCAGTTGGTTCATTTCCGCCGCTGAAGAAATGGGCAGGGTCACTTCGAAATCACCTTGCCCGATCTTGTCGGCGGCCTTGGCCAGCGCTTCGATCGGCCCGCCAAACCGTCGGGCGATGCCATGGGCGGTAATAAAACCGATGATCAGCACCGCGAGGCCTACCAGCCCCAGCAGCCCCGCGATCAACAAGGCGCGCTCGCGGGATTTATGCTCGCTGGCGCTGATGTTTTCCAGGGCCTGCTTGTGCTCGGCGATCAGGCCGTTGCGCAGAACATTGAATGTTTCGGTGATTTTCTCTTTGCTGCCGGGCGGTGGGGACGCTTGTTGAGATTCGTCAAAAGCCGCCAGCAAGCGCTGGTAGTCGAGCCGGGCCTGACTGAAACCGCTGCTATGCCCGTCGCGCTGTTCGTGGGCAATGCCTTGGTCGAGCAGCTCGAAGTAATGCTGTTCCGCCGCTTGCAGTGCCTCCGGATTGGGGCGTTGTTCGAGCATCATCATCAACTGGTCGCCCAGGCTCTGGCGCAGCTTGAGTCCCAGGTCGAGGGTGATGAAGTTACTGCGAATCGATGACTCCTGGGTCTTGGCCATCTGCATCACGCTGACCAGCCCCAGGATCAACCCCAGCAGGGCGACGGTGATCAGCGCGGAGATACTCAGGAATAACCGAGTGCGCAGTTTCATCGCTAACTTCATAAGGTACAGCTCACAGGTTGTACTGTTTGCGTTTGCGGTACAGGGTCGACGCGTCGATGCCCAGGGTGCGGGCAGCCTGATCCAAGGTGTCGCTGGTGGCCAGTACGGCGCCGATATGCGCTTTCTCCAGTTCGTCCAGGCTCAACGCGGCACCGATACGGGGTGCATTGTGGGTCGGCTGTTCGGCCATTCCGAGGTGGCTGATTTCGACCTTTTCCTGCGGGCAGATAATGCTCGCGCGTTCCACCACGTTGCGCAGCTCGCGGATATTGCCCGGCCAGCGGTAGTTGAGCAGCGCTTCGCGCGCTTCATCGCTAAAGCCCCGCGCCGGTCGGGCGTATTCCTTGACGAAGCGGGCGAGGAAGCGGTCGGCCAGGGCCAGGATGTCTTCGCTGCGTTCGCGCAGCGGCGGCAGGTGCAAGGTGATCACGTTGAGGCGGTACAGCAAGTCTTCGCGAAAGCGGCCGTCGCGCACCATGTCTTCGAGATTCAGGTTGGTGGCCGCAAGGATGCGTACATCGGCGCGCCGGGTAACCGGGTCGCCCACGCGCTCGTATTCCTTGTCCTGGATAAAGCGCAGCAACTTGGGCTGCAGGGTGAGGGGAAAGTCGCCGATCTCGTCGAGAAACAGCGTGCCGCCGTCCGCCTGGTTAACCCGGCCCAAGGTGCTCTCGCTGGCGCCGGTAAAGGCACCGCGGCTATGGCCGAACAGTTCGCTTTCCATCAACTCCGCCGTCAGCGACGGGCAGTTGATGGTGACGCAGGATTTCTTCGCGCGCTTGCTCCAGCCGTGAATGGCCCGGGCCAACTCGCCTTTACCGGTGCCGGATTCGCCGAGGATGAGGATGTTGGCGTCAGTCCCGGCCACTTGGCGTGCAGTTTCCAGCACCACCATCATCGCCGGGCTGTGGGAGTCGAGGCCGTCTTTGGGTTGGCGTACTTCGCCTTCCAGCGCCTCCAGGCGCGCGGAGAGCTGGCGCACTTCCAATTGTTTGGCGGTGGCCAGGCGCAGTTGGTCGGGGCTGCACGGTTTGACCAGATAATCAGCCGCGCCGGCCTGGATCGCATCCACCGCAGTGTCCACGGCGGAATGCGCGGTCACAATCACCACGCGCATCCACGGCGCCTGGATGCGCATCTGCGCCAACACATCCAGGCCGTTATCCTCGCCCAGGCGCAGGTCCAGGAAGCACAGGTCGAACACTTGGCGTTGCATCAGGGCATCGGCCTGAGCGGCGCTGTTCGCGGTGGCTACGGTGTAGCCCTCATCTTCCAGGCAATAACGGAAGGTACGAAGGATCGCGGATTCGTCGTCCACTAAAAGAATGCGGCCTTGAAGTTCCTTGGCTGATTCCATTTGTCCCGCGCTCCTGAATATGAATGATGGTGTTTAGTCCCGCAATAATCGGGCAAGTTGCATGGTTCATTCTGATTGATAAAACGCAACGTCGTGCAGCTATCTACGTGTGTCCCTACAAAGCCCGCGCCTGCTGGCGTTTTCATGCCTTCTTGCCACTTCGGCAGTGCGCTATTGGCTTTCTATCCACCCATCCGACCACTGGTGATCGTGCATTTCGCACGGCGTCCAGGTGGCCATCGTGCAGGATGCTGGGCTTCGTGTTGATCAAATATATTTAACTGATTGATTTTGTTGAGTTTTATTTTGTAAAAAAGCTGGCACGCCCTCTGCAATAGCTCTCCTAACGAATAATCAAAATGCGGGAGAAAGCAGCATGACTCGCCAAAGCCTCGCTCAACTGTGTGTATCGCCAGTGCGCTTGCAACAAGGCCTGTTCGCCAGCCTGGCCCTGATGGTCACGTTGATTGGCGGCCAGCAGTTGCAGCATTGGCAGCAGCAGACCCCGCATTTCGAACGTCCGGCAATGACCCAGACCCATTTTCGCTCCATTGATAGCCGTTCCGTTGGCAGCGTCTCTGCCGATGTAACGGCTCCCCAACTGCGGATGGTTGACCAGGCGTCTGCCCTGGGTGAACTGCCATCCCAGGAACGTTGGGTGTTCTAGGCAACAAAAGGTCGCTTGAGTTGAGCGATTGCACGGCAGTACCGCTGTCACCCCTAAAAAAGCGTAAGGAGAATCACCATGTTGAGTTGGGCAATCACATTTCTGATCATCGCCATTGTGGCTGCAGTCCTGGGCTTCGGTGGGATCGCGGGCACTGCCACGGGTATCGCCAAGATTCTGTTTGTGGTCTTCCTGGTGATGTTCATTGCTTCGTTCTTCTTTGGTCGTCGCGGCCGAGGCTGAATATGACCACTTTGTCTCTCAAGGCCATGGCTGCCGTCCTGCTTCTGGGCGGCAGCGGTTTGGCGATGGCCGCTAACGACGGCCAGACCCGGGCCAACGAATTGCTCAGCGCGGACCCGCAGTACCGTGAAACGTGGCAAGGCGTGGTGAAGAAAGAAGAGCGCCTGCCGGAATGGGTCATGAACCTGTCCGGCACGGCCGAGCAAATGAATGCCGTTGAAGAAGAGGGCGACAAGTACTTGGTCGGGCCCCTCTGCGAAACCGCAGACACCTGCCTGAACAAGCGCCTGATCGTCGCCTTCAGTTACGACAAGGAAGATGCCTACGCCATGTTGGTGGAAGTCCCGGCCGGCCTGCCGGCGGACAAGTCTCCAACGCGTCACGCCGATTACCGGTTTATCGGTAAGCCGGATGCAGGCATGCAAAAGCTGCTGATGGAGCAACTGAAGAAAGATCCGAATTGGTACTAGGTTCCGTCTGACGCATCTGTCGTCTGCGGGGCCGGCGTCCATAGAAAGAAGCCCTTGCGCTTCTTTCTGTTTGCATCGCTCACCAAGGGCGATGCATGGCCAGGGGGCCGGGTTGCTCTGATCCGTCGAGATCGGCGTGACCTACGGGTACAGGGAGTGCCTGCGCAAGGGCCGGGTCAGGTGAAAAGCTACGACGCAAGTTCACACGCTCTCGAGCTTGCTGGACTTGCGGCGGGCTTATGAGGTTCATCCCCCGCCTCTCATACTGCTCTTAGCCGAGAATCTGCTTTTTGCCCGCGACTAACCATTACTGGGTATGTCGTGGCGACCATCTATCGAGAAAATTTCGTTCACGCTATAGGACATTTCAGACAACAGACCCCTGAATACACAGGCATTTTTGCGAATGCCTTCAGCGTGTCCTGCATCTCTAAGCGACCCTGATTTGACCGGTTCACGGCATATTCGCCGGGCAAAATGTCGCATTTGAACTGACCGTCCGGTCAGTTATTATGAAAAAAAGCCATGCCGATTCGGCATAGGGTAGGCGTTTACGGCATTAGACGTCGCCCCCTTGCATGGGAATAGTTGCGCCTTTTTTCGCCTGCCAGTAAGCCATTTCGGCCATGCGGCGGTGACTTTCTATGGAGGCAGATGCACACACTTTTTCGCTTCCGAGCGTTGCAGCTGGCGCATTTGCCTTAAGTTCACTTGAAGTAAGGGTAATGACATGAAGAAGGCAAAGCTAAGCCTCGCCTGGCAGATCCTCATCGGTTTGGTGCTGGGGATCGCAATCGGCGCCGTGCTCAACCATTTCAGTGCTGAAAAGGCCTGGTGGATCAGCAATGTGCTGCAGCCGGCGGGCGATATCTTTATCCGCCTGATCAAGATGATCGTGATCCCGATTGTGATTTCCTCGCTGATCGTCGGCATTGCCGGTGTCGGCGATGCGAAAAAGCTCGGTCGAATTGGCGTCAAAACCATCCTTTACTTCGAGGTCGTCACCACCATCGCCATCGTGGTCGGCCTGTTGCTGGCCAACCTGTTCCACCCTGGCACGGGCATCGACATGAGTACCCTGGGTACCGTGGATATCTCCAAGTACCAGGCGACAGCGGCGGAGGTGCAGCATGAGCATGCGTTCGTTCAGACCATCCTCAACCTGATCCCATCGAACATCTTTGCCGCCGTCGCGCGTGGCGAGATGCTGCCGATCATCTTCTTCTCCGTGCTGTTCGGCCTGGGCCTGTCGAGCCTCAAGCCTGAGCTGCGCGAGCCGTTGGTGACGATGTTCCAGGGCGTGTCCGAGAGCATGTTCAAAGTCACCCACATGATCATGAAGTACGCGCCTATCGGTGTGTTCGCGCTGATCGCGGTGACCGTCGCCAACTTCGGCTTCGCCTCTTTGCTGCCACTGGCCAAGCTGGTGATTCTGGTTTACGTCGCCATTCTGTTCTTCGCCTTTGTGATCCTGGGCCTGATCGCACGCCTGTTTGGCTTCTCGGTGATCAAGCTGATGCGCATCTTCAAGGATGAGCTGGTGCTGGCCTACTCCACCGCCAGTTCCGAAACCGTGCTGCCGCGGGTGATCGAGAAGATGGAAGCCTACGGCGCGCCGAAGGCCATCTGCAGCTTCGTGGTGCCGACCGGTTATTCGTTCAACCTCGATGGTTCGACCCTGTACCAGAGCATCGCGGCGATCTTTATCGCGCAGTTGTATGGCATCGACCTGTCGGTCGGCCAGCAACTGATGCTGGTGCTGACCCTGATGGTCACCTCCAAAGGCATCGCGGGTGTGCCGGGCGTGTCCTTCGTGGTGTTGCTGGCTACCCTGGGCAGCGTGGGCATTCCATTGGAAGGCCTGGCGTTCATTGCCGGCGTCGACCGCATCATGGACATGGCGCGTACCGCCCTCAACGTGATCGGCAACGCCTTGGCGGTACTGGTCATCTCCCGTTGGGAAGGCATGTACGACGATGCCAAGGGCGAGCGCTACTGGAACTCCCTGCCGCACTGGCGCACCAAGCAAGTGTTGCCGGCGGGTGAGGCCAGCCGCGGCTGAGGTCTGCCTGATGCGCACAAACCCCGGTAAATCCGGGGTTTGTCGTTTCTGTCAGCCCCGCTATCATTCGCCCCATCTTTCGGGGGATTCAACTGATGCTCAATGGCCTGTGGCTTGGCTTCTTTGTCGTAGCAATGGTGTCAGCACTGGCGCAATGGCTGGTCGGCGGCAACGCCGGGATTTTTGCGGCGATGGTGGAAAGCATTTTCGCCATGGCCAAATTGTCGGTGGAGGTCATGGTGCTGTTGTTCGGCACGCTGACGTTATGGCTGGGCTTTTTGCGCATCGCCGAAAAAGCCGGGATCGTCGACTGGCTGGCCAGGGCCCTCGGCCCGCTGTTTCGCCGGCTGATGCCGGAAGTGCCGGCTGGCCACCCGGCCATCGGTTTGATCACCCTCAACTTCGCCGCCAACGGCCTGGGCCTGGACAACGCCGCGACACCCATCGGCCTGAAAGCCATGAAAGCGTTGCAGGAGCTCAACCCGATCCCCAATACCGCGAGTAACGCGCAGATTCTGTTCCTAGTGCTCAACGCATCCTCGCTGACGCTGTTGCCGGTGACCATCTTCATGTACCGCGCCCAGCAAGGCGCAGCCGACCCGACGCTGGTGTTTTTGCCGATCCTACTGGCCACCAGCGCATCGACCCTGGTGGGCTTGCTCTCGGTGGCAGTGATGCAGCGCTTGCGGCTGTGGGACCCGGTGGTGCTGGCCTATTTGATCCCAGGTGCACTGCTGCTGGGCGGCTTCATGGCGTTGCTGGCGACCTTGTCCGCCACGGCGCTGGCCGGGTTGTCGTCGATCCTTGGCAACCTGACGCTGTTTGGCCTGATCATGCTGTTCCTGCTGGTCGGCGCGTTGCGCAAGGTGAAGGTCTACGAGGCGTTTGTCGAAGGGGCCAAAGAGGGCTTCGACGTCGCCAAGAACCTGCTGCCGTATCTGGTGGCGATGCTCTGCGCGGTGGGCGTGTTGCGTGCATCCGGTGCGCTGGACTTTGGCCTGGAAGGCATTCGTCATGTGGTCGCCTGGACCGGCATGGACACGCGCTTCGTCGACGCGCTGCCGACTGCGATGGTCAAGCCGTTCTCCGGCAGTGCCGCGCGGGCGATGTTGATCGAGACCATGCAGACCCAGGGCGTCGACAGCTTCCCGGCGTTGGTGGCGGCGACGGTTCAGGGCAGTACCGAGACCACCTTCTATGTGTTGGCGGTGTATTTCGGCTCGGTGGGTATTCAGCGGGCGCGGCATGCGGTGGGCTGTGCGTTGCTGGCGGAGTTTGCCGGTGTGGTGGCGGCGATTGCGGTGTGCTACTGGTTCTTTGGTTAAGGCTTGGATGGCTATCGGGAGCAAGCTCCCGATGAGGCCCTCAGCGTTTCGGCGCAGTGTTGCCCTGCGCCACCACCCAATCCACCACCTGCTTGTTCAACTGATCCCCCGCCAGCCCAAACCCGGCCACCACTGCCGGCACTTTGCTGTCGCTGACCGGCTGGCGCACTTCAAACCGTCGGCTGGCAATGATCCGCTGATCACTTCCACGCACCAGCCGCGCATCCAGGCGAATCACCACTTCCACCGCGCTGCTGCGGTATTCGCTCTGGAACGCCTGCAATTGCCCGCCCAGCTCGTAGTCGGCCTGCAGGTTGGTCTCGTCGCTGCTCAACAGCGTGACCCGGCCATCGCGCTGGAAGCCGTCCATGAAGCGGTTGCGCAGCAGGACCGGCGCCGGGTCGCTCCAGCGTGAGTGGGCGTAGCTGCTGATCAGATCGCCCTGGGGCACCACGGCAATGCGCGGGCTGTCGAGGAACTCGCTGGTCTGCGGCTTGGTCACGCGCAGCGACCAGGCTACCGGCGCCGCTTGGGCGGCCACCGGGGCCGAGGCCAGGCGGTAGACGTCCGATGGATCGGCCGTGGGCAGGATCGAGCACGCGCCGATCAGCGCCAGGGCAACGGGGGCGATCAGTTGGTAAGCACGCTTCATGGCGTGAACTCCTTGTTCTTGTCGCTGCCCAGCAGGTAACCGCTGGGGTTGGCTTCCAGGCGGCGGGAGATGGCGCGCAGCGAACCTAGGGTTTCGCGCAGTTCGCGCACGGCCGGCGCCAGTTCGTTGAGGCCCTGCATGCCGCTGTTCACCGCGTTCTTGTTATCGGTCAGCAAGGTGTTGATGGTCGCGGTGCTTTGCTCAAGGGATTTCATCGCCTGCTCAGCGCTGCCGAAGACCTGCCTGCCTTGATCGTTGAGCAGGCCGTTGGCATTGCGCATCAGCGCGGTGGTCTGCTCGAGGGCGGCACCGGCCTGCTTGCTGACCTGCATCAGTTGCTGCATCACCACTTTGATATCGCCGCGCTGGTCGGCAATCGCGCCGGTGGTTCGTTCCAGATGGTCCAGGGTGTTGCTGATGCGCTCGACATTCTGCGCAGAGAACATGTCGTTGGCGTTGTGCAGCAGCAGGTTGATGCTGGTCATCAGGTCGTTGCTGTTGTTCAGCAACCGCGCGATAGGGGATGGCGAGGCGATGATCTCCGGCAGGTCGCCGTCCTTGCCCTTGAGTGTCGGGCTTTGCGGTGTGCCGCCGCTGAGCTGGATGATCGAGGTGCCGGTGATGCCGGTCAGGGCCAGCTTGGCCTGGGTGTCTTCCTTGATCGGCGTCTCCCCGGAAAGGCGGATGCGTGCGAGCACGCGGCGCGGGTCTTTGGGGTCCAGGCGCAGGCTGATGACATCGCCCACCTTGATCCCGCTGTACTGCACCGAGCTGCCCTGGGACAGGCCGCTGACCGCCTCGTTGAAAATCACTTCGTAATCCTGGAACGCGGCGTCGACGCTGGACTTGGCCAGCCACAAGCCAAACAGCATCGCGCCGACCACCACAATCACGCTGAACAGACCGATCATCACATGATGGGCTCGGGTTTCCATGTCATACCTCGTTGAGCGGTTGAGCGGCATCCAATGCCGCGCGGCCCCGGGGGCCGTGGAAATATTCGTGAATCCAGGCGTCGTCGGTTTCCGAGACGACATCGATGGCATCGGCCACCAGCACTTTCTTCTGCGCCAGCACCGCGACGCGGTCGGTGATGGTGTACAGCGTGTCCAGGTCGTGGGTGACCAGGAACACGCTCAGGCCCAGCGCATCGCGCAGGGTCAGGATCAGTTGGTCGAATTGCGCGGCGCCGATCGGGTCGAGCCCGGCGGTGGGTTCGTCGAGGAACAGAATGTCCGGGTCCAGCGCCAGGGCTCGGGCCAGGGCCGCGCGCTTGATCATGCCGCCGGACAGCGACGCCGGGTATTTGTCGGCCGCCGACAGCGGCAACCCGGCCAACGCCAATTTGACTGCGGCCAGGTGCTCGGCGTCGGCGCGGCTCAGGCCGGCGTGCTCGATCAGCGGCAGCGCGACGTTCTCAATCACGGTCAGCGAAGAAAACAGCGCGCCCTTCTGGAACAGCACGCCAAAGCGCCGCTCCACCAGTGAGCGCTCATGCTCCGACAGGCTCGACAGGTTCTTGCCGAATACCCGCACCTCGCCTGCGCTGGGCCGGCGCAGGCCGACGATGCTGCGCAACAGCACCGACTTACCGCTGCCGGAGCCGCCGACCACGGCGAGGATTTCGCCCTTGTACAGATCCAGGTTGAGGTTTTCGTGCACGCGCTGGCTGCCAAAGCGATTGCACAGCCCACGGACTTCGATCACCGCTTCGCTGGGGGCTCGGGGTAGGCGCCTCACCAGCCCATCTCCATGAAGAACAACGCGGCGACCGCATCGAGCACGATCACCACAAAGATCGATTGCACCACGCTGGAGGTGGTATGGGCGCCGACCGACTCGGCGCTGCCGCTGACCTTGAAGCCTTCCAGGCAACCAATGGCGGCGATCAGGAACGCGAAGAACGGCGCTTTCACCATGCCCACCAGGAAATGCTTCACACCAATGTCCGACTGCAGCAGCGAGAGGAACATCGCCGGCGAAATATCCAGGGTCAGCGCACACACCACCCCGCCGCCGACAATCCCCGAGAGCATCGCCAGGAACGTCAGCATCGGCAGCGACACCAGCAGGGCCAGCACGCGGGGCAATACCAGCAGCTCCATCGGGTCCAGCCCCAGGGTGCGGATGGCGTCGATTTCTTCGTTGGCCTTCATCGAGCCGATTTGCGCGGTAAAGGCACTGGCGGTGCGGCCGGCGATCAGGATCGCGGTCAGCAAGACGCCGAATTCCCGTAGGAAGGAGAACGCCACCAGGTCCACGGTGAAAATCGTCGCGCCAAAGCTCTTGAGCACCGTGGCGCCGAGGAACGCCACCACGGCGCCCACCAGAAACGTCAGCAAGGCGACGATGGGCGCGGCGTCGAGGCCGGTCTGTTCGATATGCGCAACCATCGGCGTCACGCGCCAGCGCTTGGGCCGGAAAATGCTGCGGGCGAAGGTTTCAAGGATCAGGCCGATAAAGCCCAGCAGTTGCTTGCTGTCCAGCCACACCGCATCCACCGCGGCGCCGATGCGCGCCAGCACCTGGATGCCGGTGGCTTCTTCCGGGGCTTTTTCCGGTACGCAGAAATCATTCAGGGAGCGGTAGACGGTCTTGAGCAGTGCGCGGTCGGCGGCGGACAGGCTGCAGTCGGTTTGCTCGGCGGATTGCTCGATACGGTCTGGGCCCAGCAGCTCGACCAGCAGTGAGGCGCCAGCTGTGTCGAGGGCGCCGAGGCCATTGAGGTCGACGCGGGCGCCGGCGTCGTATCGGCCGTCGAGCTTGTCCGACAGTTTTTTCAGGTTTGTGTAGTGGGCAAGCGTCCAGTCCCCCGTAATCCTGAGCAACGGGGGGGCGGTGGACGTATCGAGGTGGGCTGTGCCGGCCGAGGTACGAGTGGTCATAAGCTCCGAGCTTGTCTGGCTATCCACAATGCCTACGTAATAGCACGATACAGCCTACTTTGGGTTGTCCGTTTGCGCTGTGTCAGTCACCTTGAAGCGCAGCACGCCGATCACCTGCCCGTCTTCGGTCAGCACCTGGACTTGCCAGCGCCCCACCGCGTCGGCCGGGAAGTTCTGTTTGTGGGTCCAGGCGCGGTAGCCTTCCTTGCGCCCGCCATGAATATCCAGGGCGATGCGGTCGACCTCCTTGCCGTTGAATTTCCACACGTGGTAGATCCGCTCATCCAGCCCGCGCGGGGCATTGATGGCGGTATAGGCATAGAGCCCGGCGCTGCGCAGTTGGGCGGCGCTGACTTCTTTGAGATCGTCGCCCGGCGTGCGGTCTTGCAACTGGGTGCTGATCGCCACTTCAGTCATCCACAAGGTGGCCGGTGGCACCCAACTGCGTAGGAACCATCCTGCGCAGCCAATGGCGGCCGTGACCCCGAGCAGCATCGCCCAGCCTTTGAGACTGCGCAGCGGCAAGCTCACGGCCAGGCTCGGGATCGACAAGGCCATGGCCACGCCGAGGGCCAGTTTGTAGCTCTCGGCGGTGGTCAGGTGCAGGATGATCGGCAGCGCGGTGAGCAGCGCGGCGAACAGGGTGAAGGTGTGTAAGGCGAGGAACAGCGAGCGTTTGGGCGCCAGCCACTTGTAATAGAGCGGGTCGGTGATCGACACCAGCGCCGCCGCGCCGAGCAGCCCGGTGAAGATCGATTGGCCGCTGTTCCAGGCGGTGGTGATGAAAAAGAACGGCAGCACAAAAAACAGACTTTCCTGGTGGATCATCTGGGTGGCGTAACGCAGCAGCGGTTCGGGGATTTCGCGCTTGAAGACTTTGGTGAACAGCTGGGTAAAGCTGTTTTCCAGCATCAGCCACAACCAGCTCACCAGCATGATGACCGCGATCCAACTGGCCATGCCCTGCTGGCGGTCCACCAGGATGAAGCTGCTCACCCCCGAGATGAAGCCGCCGAGTGCGATCACCCCTGGGTAGCGTTTCATCAGTTCGAGGATGCGCTGGATGTAGTGGTTCAGGTTCGGCATTCGGCAGTCACAGTCTTTGTAGGAAAAATCCCCGATAGAATAACGTCTTAGCCCTGGGTACGGTGCCTCATTGCGCGATCCGTTTGCGATAACTGCGCACGCCGATCAATACAATCGCGATCAGCCCGAGCACACCGGCACCTATCCAGTTCAGCATGTCGTAGCTCAGCAGCGGTTTTTCGATGCGCCAGTAGCCCGGCTGCTTGAATAGCTCGCGCATGGCCTGGTTGGTCTGCGCCAGGCTCACGGCCTTGATGCGTTTGACCGGGTCGCTGAAGTGACCGTTGTCGTAGTCGCCCGAGGCGCTCCAGTAATAGTCGGCCAGCGCGCTGTTGCCCTGCACGGCCCAGGCCTGGCGCGCGATGGCGGCCTGTTGCAGGCGTGCGAATGCCGCCGGGTCGAGGCCGTCCTTGAGCAGTTGGGCCTTGAGGTCCTGCAACACCTGTTCGGCTTCGGGGAGGGTTTCCCGTTCGAGGTCGGCATTCAGGCTGAGGAAACCGACGCCGCCGAGCACTTCGCGTTCGCTCCACGGGCCGTAGGACAAACCGTGCTTGAGGCGCAGTTGGCGATACAGCGCCCAGTCGAGGTAGTCCTTGAGCAGGTCGTAGGTTTCGTCATGCTGGTCGTCGAGCACCGGCTCGGGGAACAGCCAGTGCAGTTTGGCGCCGTTGCCGACCCAGCCATGGATCAGGTCGCGACGGCTGGCAGCGGCGTGCTGGATTTCCGGTAGGGCCAGATGCTCGGTCGGCTCGACCGGAACGAGTTGGCCATAAGTGCGTTCCAGGTAGGCCGGCAGCAGCTTGTCGAGGTCGCCGACGATGATCAGCGTCATGTTGTTAGGGGCGTACCAGTTTTTGCGCAGTTGCTCCAGTTGGTCGCGGGTCAACTGGTTGACCTGGGCGCGTTCGGCGCACTTGAGGCCCAGTTCGACCGCCAATTGGTTGCTGGCGGTGTGGCCCAGGTCCTGGCGGTCCAACAGGCGCTGCAGGTGTGAGTAATGGCCGCCGTCCTCGCGCTCGACCACCTGCTTGGCCGCGTTGATATGGGCGTCGGTGAGTTCGGTGCGAGTGAGGATCGCCCGTAGCAGGTCCAAGACCTTGCGCTGGTTTTGCGCGGGCGCCTCGATCACGAAGGTGGTGTCGGCATTGCTGGTGTAGGCGTTCCACTCGCCGCCCAGGGCTTGCATGCGTTCTTCGAGGTCGCCTTCACCGCCGCCGTCGATACCGCTGAACAACAAGTGTTCGAGCAGGTGCGGCAGTTCCTTGTCTGCGCAACGGAAGTCATCCAGGCCCACGCCGACTACCAGGCGAATGGCCACATGCCCGCGTTCGGTGCCCGGCTTGAGCAGTAATTGCAGGCCATTGGGCAAGGTGTAGCCCTCGACTTGCAGGCGGTCAAAGGCAAAGGCGTGTACAGAGCCCATGAGCAGGCAGGCGAATAACAGGCGACGCATAACTGGCTTCCTGGCGAGTGAGGTCAGTGTTAACTGACTTCACTGGCCGTCTTACGTTCAGGGCGAATGTGTGATGTCGGCAATATCTTCGGCGGAGAGCGCGCTGATGTCGGACGTTTCCAACACTGCATAAGCACTGCTGCAGAACAACGAGTTCAAGCGTTTCATGTCGGCAATCAGTTCCAAATGCAGGGAGCTGGTCTCCAGGCTCTGCACGATCTTGCGTTGCAGACGGCTGACGTGGGCGTGTGCCAGGCGGCGCTCCTGGGCGCGGAAGCGGCGTTTCTCGCGCAGCAATTGGCGCGCGCTTTCCGGGTCAGCACTGAGGAACACCGACAGGCCCAGGCGCAGGTTGGCGATCAGTTGGCTGTGCAGGCCGGTGAGTTCTTCCAGGCCCACTTCGGAGAACTGGCGCCGCTGGGAGGTTTTCTGCTGCTGGACTTTGCGCAGCATGCGTTCGATCAGGTCGCCAGCCAGTTTCAGGTTGATCGACAGCTCGATGATCTCGGCCCAGCGGCGGTTGTCCTGTTCGCTTAGGTCTTCGCGAGGCATTTGCGCCAGGTAGAGTTTGATCGCGCTGTAGAGTGCCTCGACGTCGTCGCTGAGGCTGCGCATTTCCTGGGTGATGGCGGTTTGTTTGCCGCGCAGCACTTCGAGCATCGCGGTGAGCATGTTGTCGATCAGGTCGCCCAGGCGCAGGGTTTCCCGCACTGCGTTGGCCAGCGCCAGGCTTGGCGTGGCCAGGGCGGCGAGGTCCAGGTGGCGCGGCGTGGCCTTGCCGTTGGCCTCTTCCCGTTCGGGCAGCAACCACGCGCAGACCCGGGCCATCGGGCCGATGCTCGGTAGCAGGATCAGGCAACGACTGACGTTGTAGAGCAGGTGGAAGCTAATGACCATGCCTTGGGCGCTGTAATCCAGGCTGTCCATCCACAACACGAGCGGGTCCAGCACCGGGATGATCAACAACAGGCCGATCAATTTGTACAACAGGCTGCCCAGGGCTACCTGGCGTCCGGCGGCGTTCTGCATGTTGGTGCTGAGGAACGCCAGCACGCCGCTGCCGATGTTGGCGCCGATCACCAGGCCGATGGCCACGTGCAAACCGATCACGCCGGCGCCGGCCAGGGTGGCGGTCAGCAGTACGGCGGCGAGGCTGGAGTAGGAAATCATCGCGAACAACGCGCCGATCAGGGCATCGAGCAGGATGTCGCCGGTCAGCGAGGCAAACAGCACCTTCACGCCCTGCGCGTGGGTGATCGGCCCGGCGGCTTCGACGATCAATTGCAGCGCGAGGATGATCAGCCCGAGGCCGATCCCGACCCGGCCCAACTGCCCGGCCCGCGTCTGTTTGCGCGACAGGAAGAAGATCACCCCGAGAAAGATCAGCAGCGGCGACAGCCAGGACAGGTCAAGGGTGAGCACCCGCGCCATCAGCGCCGTACCGACATCGGCGCCGAGCATGGTCGCCAGGGCGGGCATCAGCCCCATCAGGCCCTGGCCGACAAACGACGTGACCAGCATGGCGGTGGCGTTGCTGCTCTGCACCATGGCCGTCACCAGGATACCGGCGACAAATGCCAGCCAGCGCTTGGACATGTTTTGCCCGATGACGTGGCGCAGGTTGGAACCGTAGACCCGCAGGATACCGGTACGGACGATATGCGTGCCCCAGATCAGCAGGGTCACGGCGGAAAGCAGATTGAGCAAGGTCAGCATGCTCGGCCTCCCGTGTGGGTGGGCTCCAACAGGAGCCAATGAGAATTGCCGCGTGCCGTTCTACGTCTTGTACTTAAGCTGTAGTTGGCGAATGGGCTCTGCGCCAGCATCGCATAGCTAAAGTTGGGATTGAAACAAAACTGTCATGAGATCAATTTTTTGCAGATGAAAAAATGGGGCGCGAACGCCCCATTTCAGCAGCGGATCAAGGTTATTGACCCGGAATGTCCTTGCGCAGTTTCACAGGGTCCTGCTGTTTCTTCTTTTTCGCGATGGCGGTGCGCATCTTGATGTTCACCACTTCCACCGCCAGCGAGAACGCCATGGCGAAGTAGACGTAGCCTTTTGGTACATGCACGTCGAAGGATTCGGCGATCAGCACGGTACCCACCACCACCAGGAACGACAGCGCCAGCATCTTCAGCGACGGGTGCTTGTCGATGAAGTCGCTGATGGTGCCTGCTGCCAGCATCATCACCAGCACCGCGACCACGATCGCCGCGATCATCACCGGCACATGGGACACCATGCCGACGGCGGTGATGACCGAGTCCAGGGAGAACACGATGTCGATGATCGCGATCTGGATGATGGTGTAGATGAACTTGCCGCCGGTGCCTTTGGGCTCTTCGTGGGTTTCGTCTTCACCTTCCAGGGCGTGGAACATCTCCTGGGAGCTTTTCCACAGCAGGAACAGGCCACCGAAGAAGAGGATCAGGTCGCGCCCGGAAATGCCCTGGCCGAAGACCACGAACAGATCGTCGGTCAGGCGCATCACCCAAGCGATGGACAGCAGCAACAGGATACGCGTGACCATGGCCAGGGCCAGGCCGAAGAACCGGGTGCGCGCCTGCATATGCTTGGGCATGCGGCTGACCAGGATCGAAATCATGATGATGTTATCGATGCCCAGGACGATCTCAAGGGCCGTCAGGGTGAAGAAGGCAATCCAGATTTCCGGATTGGTCAGCCATTCCATGTGTATTCCTTTAAGCAAGTGTTAAACCGCGCCAGCTGCAGCGCCGCGCGGTGAGTCGGTAGGATTATAGAGTGCTGAACAGCGGAAAAATCCCCATCAGCAACGCGGCGAACATTATGCACAGGCACACCAGCACTGCCCACTTCAGGGTGAAGCGCTGGTGATCGCCGAATTCGATACCGGCCAGGGCCACCAGCAGGTAAGTCGACGGCACCAGCGGGCTGAGCAGGTGTACGGGTTGGCCGACGATGGAGGCACGGGCCATTTCCACGGCGGTGATGCCGTAGTGGCTGGCGGCTTCGGCCAGTACCGGCAGTACGCCATAGTAGAACGCATCATTGGACATGAAGAAGGTAAACGGCATGCTCACCAGCGCGGTAATCACCGCGAGGTAAGGGCCCAGGGCGTCGGGAATGACCGCCAGCAGGCTCTTGGACATCGCGTCGACCATGCCGGTACCCGACAGGATGCCGGTGAAAATCCCGGCGGCGAAGATCAGCCCCACCACGGCCAGTACGCTGCCGGCATGGGCGGCGACGCGGTCTTTCTGCTGTTGCAGGCACGGGTAATTGACGATCATCGCGATACTGAACGCCACCATGAACAGCACCGGCAGCGGCAACAGGCCGGCGATCAACGTACACATCAGGGCCAGGGTCAGTACGCCGTTGAACCAGATCAGCTTCGGACGGCGGGCGTCCGGGTATTGCGACACGCTGATTTCGCTGTGGTCGATCTCGTCGCCCTGCAGGTGCAGTTCACCCAGGCGCGCACGTTCGCGCTTGCCGTACATATAGGCGATCACCAAGATCGCGACCACGCCGGCGGCCATGGCCGGGATCATCGGTACGAAGATGTCTGACGGGTCCACGTGCAGCGCACTGGCGGCGCGGGCGGTCGGGCCACCCCAGGGCGTCATGTTCATCACGCCACCGGCGAGGATGATCAGGCCGGCCATGATCCGCGGGCTCATGCCGATGCGCTGGTACAGCGGCAGCATGGCGGCCACGCAGATCATGTAGGTGGTGGCGCCGTCACCGTCGAGGGACACCACCAGGGCCAGCACGGCGGTGCCGACCGAGACTTTCAGCGGGTCGCCCTTGACCATCTTGAGGATCTTGCGCACGGCCGGGTCGAACAGGCCGGAGTCGATCATCAGGGCAAAGTAGAGGATGGCGAACATCAGCATCACGCCGGTCGGCGCGAGCTTGGTGATGCCTTCGAGCATCATCGGGCCGATCTTCGGCGCAAAACCGCCGAACAGCGCGAACAGGATCGGCACGATGATCAGGGCGATCAGCGCGGACAGGCGCTTGGTCATGATCAGGAACATGAACGTGATGACCATGGCAAAGCCAAGGAAAGTCAGCATAGGAATACTCCAGGCGTAGCGCGGCTAGGGAATGGCGAACCGGGTGGGGTCAGCGCAGAACGAGAGGCACTAGGCTTACGGGCGGAGTGTGGGCGAACAGGCGGGTACGGGCGGACATCGGGAATCACCATTGTTGTTAATAGCCGGTCTGTTGCCGGCAGTGGGGGCGATCCTAGACGCGTTAGCTTTCAGCCAGCTTTCGTTGATCAAACACGTGATATGGAAATGACACACGGTCTCCAGGCTTGCGCAGATCAAAATGTGGGAGGGGGCTTGCTCCCGATGGCGCAGTGTCAGCCACGGTTGTATTGGCTGATGCACCGCGATCGGGAGCCAGCCTCCTCCCACATTCAGGGCAATTCGAGGCCGCCGGCGGCTTTGTGCAGTGCGCGTAGATGTTCGCCGACCTGCTTGAGGTTGGCCTCGCAGGCGGCGATTTCGGCTGAGCGTGACGGGTCCAGCAGCGCCCTCACCTCTTTGTCCAGCTCGCCGGTCAGGGATTGCAGCTGTTTTTGGCGCTCGGCGCTTTCCGATTCAAGGCGCTTTGATTCCGAGGGTTGCGGCAGGCCGTAGCCGCTGCTGCCGAGCAGTTCCGCCGGGCGGCTGAGGAAGCCGCTGTTGGCGAGAATTTGTTGCAAGGTGGCGTTGGCTTTCTCCATGCCGCCGTTTTTCAGCTCGCGGGCGCCGAGGTAGCGCTGTTTGACTTCGTCCTGGGCCAGCATCAATTGTTTGCGAAAGCTCGCCTGTTCCAGCAGCAGGAGCGCGGCGCTGGTGCGCAGGTCGGCCTTGTCGAACCATTGGCGGCGCTCTTGCGCACTCAGGGACAGCCAGTCTTCGACCTGGGTCTGCTTGATCGGCAGGTGCTTGCGCAGCACGTCGAACATCGCTTGATAGCGCTCGCGGAACGAGTCGAAGTGATAGCCCAGGCGCAGCGCCTCGCGCTTGTCGTTCAATACGCTGGTGTCGGCCAGGCCGCGCGCCTGCAGGACCTCCAGCAGCCCGTTGGGCGTGATGTTGTCCAGGCCGGTCAGTTGCGGGTTGGCGCTGCCGCTGCGCAACAGTTTCAGGCCTTCGACCGCGCAGTTGTTAGACAGGAAGAAGTAGTTGCCGTCGTAGCTCCAGTGCATTTCAGCCGCGTGCTCGACGGTGTCCTCGATCTCCCGACGCGTCAGCTTCAGCGGCACCGAGGCGAGGCCGCGCAACTCGGTCTTGGTGTACTCGTCGATGACCTGGGCCAGCGGCAGCACGAACAGCCGTGACGGGTACTTGCCCACCAGGCCATCCCAGCTCGACAGCTGTACGTCACCGACAAAGGCGCGGTAGGACAACACCAGATGCTGGTCCAGATCGAGCCGACAGTCCGGGCCGCGAGGGCGACCGGGCGCGCAGATCACCAGGCGCAACATGCTGTGGCCCCAGCGGCTGACCAGGTTTTGGTTGGCTTCGGCGAGCAGGTAATCGATTTCGTAGACCCGTTCCGGGTCGACATGGCCCAGGGGCGTCTTGGCGAAATCGTTGCCGGCGTTGAGAAAGGCGTAGGTCTTGGCGCAGGTGTCTTGCTCGGGCGGCGCCCAGCCAAAGTGTTCCTTGTAATAGCGGAACAGCGCGGGGCGGCGGCAGGCGTAGCTCGGGTCGAGGAGGAAATACTCCATGTTGACCGCGACGAACTCCAGCGGGCTGCTGGTTTCGTAGAGGTCCGGGCTGCGCGCGATCTGGCGGTTGTGCTGCTCGCGTTCACCGCGGCGGCCGACGTATTGCGGCCAGCCGGCGAGGTCCAGCAGGCGTGGGTCGTCGCTGAAGGTGAAGCGGCGGTCGTTCTGGCCACGGCATTGATCGGGCAGGCCGATCAGGCCGGTGATGCTGTTCTGGCGGCTGCAGCGCCGGATCAGCGTGCGCTCGTCGCTGGGCCACAGGCGCGCACGGTCGTAGATGTGGGTCAGTTCATGCAGCACGGTGGCGAGCATTTCCCGGCGCACGGTGCCGTGGGGGCGGTTGGTCTTGCGGGTGGCGGCGCTGCCGTCGGTCAGGCTGGTGAGCAGGTTGCGGTTCAGGTCCAGTTCGGACACCAGCGAGGCCTGGCCGTAGGCGTTTTCGGGCATCTTATCGGTCCAGCCGACATCGATGCGCCGGTCCAACTGCTCGATAAAGCGCGGCGGCAGTGAGCGCAACGCTTCATCGAGCAACGCCTGGCTGGCCTGCTGTTCGGCTGGGCTCAACCCTTCGGTTATGAGCCGCAGTTGCAGGCTGGCCTGGGCTGCGCCGGCACACAGCAGCAGAGCCCCGGCCAGGAGCCAGGCGTTGAGACGCCTCACAGCGCGAGAATGGCTTCGGCGAGGGTCTGGTCGCTGGCATCACGGGCTTCCGGCACGCGGGTGCGCAGGGTGTCGAAGGCGGCTTCGAGTTGCGCGCCACGGATCTCGCCGTTGGTGGCGACGAAGCTGGCGGCGTCATCATGGGCTTCGCGCACGATCTTGGAGTCGCGGATCGAGGTGGTGGTGTCCGAGGTGAAATCAATGGTGCGCCCGGAGGCGCGCACGATGATGTTACTGGTGGCCTTCAAGGTCTGCGCGTGGGCGACATCGGTCAACAACAGCAGGCCGAGAGCGGCGGCGATCAGCGGGCTACGCATGGAATGACTCCGAAATACAAAGATGGTTATTGGACGAGAATTGCTTGCGCCAGTTCAAGGTCACTGGCGTTAAGTTTTGGTTGGCTGCGGCGCAGACGATCCAGTGCTGATTCCAGTCGAGCCCCCCTCCATCGGCCGTCAGTGGCAATGAATGCGGCGGCATCATCCTGGGCGGCCAGTACCCACTTTCTGTCGAACGGCGCGGAGGTCACTTTGCTGGTGGCATACGCGCTCACGACGGTGCTCTGGGTGGACAGATCAAAGGCCGAAGCCAATGGTGACCAGCAGGCGGAAAACATCACAGGAACGATTAACCGGCGGTATGAAAAAGCCATGGGACTCGACAACTGAAAGCGAGCGCCAAGGCTAGCGCAATGCCCGGGCGAGAGCCAGCGCCGAGGCATCCGGGAGCCGCTGGCGCTCCCTTGTCCCGCCCTGTTATCAGATGGCCAGAATGGCTTGGGCCAGTTGTGCGTCTGTCGCGACGTTCAGTTGTGGCGCTTGCTGGCGGATCTGCGCGAGGGCGCTTTCCAGTTTGACGCCGCGAATGGCACCGGCGCTGGCGACGAAGCTGGCGGCGTCGTCACGAGCGGCACGCACGACCTTGTTGTCACGCAGGGAGGACGTGGCATCGGAGCTCGCATCGGAGGTGGCTTTCAGCGCGCCGACGATGGAGTCGGTGGTGACGATGAAGCTGGACGCGTGGGCGTTGGCGGCGAGGGCCAGCAGGGTGGCGGCGCTCAGCAGGCGAAGACGGGACATGGGGTGACTCCTGTAGATGAACAAATAAGGTCGCGCGGAGCGGCCACTGTGAAGCGGATGTGGATGCCATTGGCATCAGACGCCCGTTCTACACGGTTCGCCACGTGGTGAGCGGATATTAAGCTGCGGCCTGTCCATTCGAAAAGCGCCTTGACTGTCTAGTCACGCCAGAATGGCTTGGACAGCTCGACCAGGCGTTCGCCGGGGCTGATACCCGCGTCGGACAGCTCTCGCGGGTCGAGTTGGGCCAGTTGGTGGCGCTCGTGAGCCTGTTGCAGCCATCTGGAGAGCGTAGCGGCAGTGCGACGTAACAACGAGGTGCGCGGGGTTGGTGGGTTCATGGGGAGCGCCTTTCATGGTGTTTTTGGAAGACCATGTTGAGCGGATCGTTTCGACCGATACAGATACACTGGCGCTTAATTGTACTGCTTAATTGTTGTATTTATTAAACTGTACTGGTTGATCTGCAAGCTATCTGTTCCGGGGGGCACAAACACCCAAACCCAGAAACAACAAAGCCCGCCTCCGGTTACCCGGGGCGGGCTTTGCTTAACGAATCAGGTTGCTGGCTGTGGACCCGGTAGGTCAGGGCCAGCGAGCGCCTATTAGCGCCAGAACGGCTTGCTCAGCTCTTCGTAGCGTTGTGCTTCGCTGATACCGGCGTCAGCCAGCAGACGCGAATCCAGACGAGCCAGTTGATGGCGGCTGGAGATGCGGCGCTGCCACAACATCAGGTTGGCGATAACGCGCAGAGGCATGGAAGCCTGGGTGTTTACAGCTTTCTCTTCGAAGAACAGATCGGAACTGAGTGTACGTTCCATGATGACATCCTTCCGCTTGTGGCGGGATTAGGTAGTGGTTTAACTGATGCCAATGATCCTCCTCCCGCGCAAGACTCTCTAGATACAGTTCACCTGTATTGTGAGGGGGCAGTTAACTGTTTATGGCTGCTGTACTGTACGGAAATGAGGCAACTGTACCTGTCTGCACTTAATCAGTGCAAAAACGGCATTTTTGAAGGAGTGTGTGGGATATTTCAGTAGGAAAAGACCAGTACAGCAGTACAGTTTTTCCAAGGAGAGGGGGGTGGTGCAACCGAGCTGATGAAACTGTGTGTGCATCAGCTCGGCTGTGTATCGATCAATCCTTGAGCATGTGCCCGGTTTCTTCCAGGTTAATGTGCCAGCTCAGTGCTTCGCGCAGGATGTGTGGGGTGTGGCCACCAATCGCACAAGCGTCGTTGAAGTACTTGTTCAGCGCGTCGCGGTAGGCTGGGTGCACACAGTTGTCGATGATCACCCGTGCGCGCTCCCGTGGCGCCAGGCCGCGCAGGTCGGCGAGGCCCACTTCGGTCACCAGGATGTCGACGTCATGCTCGGTGTGGTCGACGTGGCTGACCATTGGCACTACGCTGGAAATCGCCCCGGCCTTGGCAATCGATTTGGTTACGAAGATCGCCAGGTGCGCGTTACGAGCGAAGTCGCCCGAGCCGCCAATCCCGTTCATCATCCGTGTCCCGCACACGTGCGTGGAGTTGACGTTGCCGTAGATGTCGAACTCCAGCGCGGTGTTGATCGCGATGATGCCCAGGCGGCGAACCACTTCCGGGTGGTTGGAGATTTCCTGCGGGCGCAGCACCAGCTTGTCCTTGTAGTGCTCCAGGTTGCCGAACACGTCGCTGTTGCGACGCTCCGACAAGGTGATCGAACTGCCGGAGGCGAAGGTCAGCTTGCCGGCGTCAATCAGGTCGAACGTCGAGTCCTGCAGCACTTCCGAATACATGGTCAGGTCTTCGAACGGCGAATCGATCAAGCCACACATCACGGCGTTGGCGATGTTGCCGATCCCGGCCTGCAGCGGGCCGAGCTTATTGGTCATGCGGCCGGCGTCCACTTCCTGCTTGAGGAAGTTGATCAGGTGGCTGGCGATGCCTTGGGTTTCGGCGTCCGGCGGCGTCACTGTTGAAGGTGAGTCGGACTTGTTGGTGATCACGATGGCGACGATCTTCTCCGGCGGAATCGGGATCGCGGTGCTGCCAATGCGGTCGTCGACTTTTACCAGCGGGATCGGCGTGCGCGTCGGCCGATAGGTCGGGATGTAGATGTCGTGCAGACCTTCCAGGTTCGGGTTGTGCGCCATGTTGATCTCGACGATCACTTGCTTGGCGAAAATCGCGAAACTGGCCGAGTTGCCCACGGAAGTGGTCGGCACGATATGGCCTTGTTCGGTGATCGCGACGGCTTCGATCACGGCAATGTCAGGCAGCTTGAGTTGGTTGTTGCGCAGTTGCTCGACGGTTTCCGACAAATGCTGGTCGATAAACATCACTTCGCCGGCGTTGATCGCCTTGCGCAGGGTGCTGTCGACCTGGAACGGCATGCGTCGCGACAGCACGCCGGCTTCGGTCAGTTGCTTGTCGAGGTCGTTGCCCAGGCTGGCGCCGGTCATCAGGGTGATTTTCAGCGGCGACGTCTTGGCGCGCTCGGCCAGGGCTTGAGGCACGGCCTTGGCTTCACCGGCACGGGTGAAGCCGCTCATGCCGACGGTCATGCCGTCCTCAATCAGTGCGGCGGCATCAGCCGCGCTCATGACCTTGTTCAACAGCGAAGGCAAGCGGATACGATCACGGTACATGGATTGTTATCTCGGGATACGGAGGCAAGGTATGCAGTTTAGTGATTTCAAAAAATTTCGGCCCGCTACCATGGTCGAATGCCGGGCAGCGATTTAAGGCCTTTGGTCGGTTTTCATGCTGCAATAAAAAACCCTAGCCTACTGGAGGCCAGGGTTTCGGGTGTTGCGCTGGCGCAGTGTTATTCGACAGCCTTGACCATGTCTTCGATAACCTTCTTGGCGTCGCCGAAGACCATCATGGTTTTGTCCAGGTAGAACAACTCGTTGTCCAGGCCGGCATAGCCGCTGGCCATCGAGCGCTTGTTGACGATGATGGTCTTGGCCTTGAACGCTTCGAGGATCGGCATGCCGGCAATCGGCGAGTGCGGGTCGTTCTTGGCGGCCGGGTTGACCACGTCGTTCGCGCCGAGCACCAGTACTACGTCAGCCTGGCCGAATTCGGAGTTGATGTCTTCCATCTCGAACACCTGGTCGTAAGGCACTTCGGCCTCGGCCAGCAGCACGTTCATGTGTCCGGGCATACGGCCGGCCACCGGGTGGATCGCGTACTTTACGGTCACGCCGCGGTGGGTCAGCTTTTCGGTCAACTCCTTGAGTGCGTGCTGTGCGCGTGCCACTGCTAGGCCATAGCCCGGCACGATGATCACGGTATCGGCGTTGGTCAGCAGGAACGTGGCGTCGTCGGCCGAGCCGGACTTCACCGGGCGCGCTTCTTTTGAGCCGGCCGCAGCAGCGGTATCCGGCGCATTGCCGAAACCGCCGAGCAGCACATTAAAGAACGAGCGGTTCATCGCCTTGCACATGATGTACGACAGAATCGCGCCGCTTGAGCCCACCAGCGAGCCGGCGATGATCAGCATCGAGTTGTTCAGCGAGAAGCCGATCCCTGCCGCTGCCCAGCCGGAGTAGCTGTTGAGCATCGAGACCACCACCGGCATATCGGCGCCGCCGATCGGGATGATGATCAACACGCCCAGCACGAACGCCAGGGCCAGCATCAGCGCGAAGGCGCTGAGGTTGCCGGTGAACATGAAGGTGAGGCCAAGCCCCAGCGTGGTCAGGCCGAGCACCAGGTTCAGTTTGTGCTGGCCGGCGAACTGTACCGGTGCGCCTTGGAACAGACGGAACTTGTACTTGCCCGACAGCTTGCCGAAGGCGATCACCGAACCGGAGAAGGTGATAGCACCGATAGCGGCGCCAAGGAACAGCTCCAGGCGATTACCGGCGGGGATCGAGTCGCCCAAGTTTTTGACGATGCCCAAAGATTGCGGCTCGACCACGGCGGCAATGGCGATAAACACCGCTGCCAGGCCGATCATGCTATGCATGAAGGCGACCAGTTCCGGCATCTTGGTCATTTCCACGCGCTTGGCCATGATCGAACCGGCGGTGCCGCCGATCAGCAGGCCAACGATCACGTAGCCAATGCCGGCGGTGGCAAGCTCAGCGCCCAGCTTATAGATGAGGCCCACGGTGGTCAGTACCGCCAGCGCCATGCCGAGCATGCCGAACAGGTTGCCGCGTCGCGAAGTGGTTGGGTGCGACAGGCCTTTGAGGGCCTGGATGAAACAGATCGACGCAATCAGGTAGAGCGTCGTGACGAGATTCATGCTCATTACTTCGGCGCCTCTTCTTTTACTTTCGGGGCTTTCTTCTTGAACATCTCAAGCATCCTGCGAGTCACCAGGAAGCCGCCGAACACGTTGACCGCTGCCAGGGCCACGGCCAGGGTGCCCATGGTCTTGCCCAGCGGTGTAACGGTCAGTGCGGCGGCCAGCATCGCGCCGACGATCACGATTGCCGAGATCGCGTTGGTCACGGCCATCAGTGGCGTGTGCAGTGCGGGGGTAACGTTCCAGACCACGTGGTAACCGACATAAATCGCCAGCACAAAGATGATCAGGTTGTAGATACCGGGGGAGATAAGCTCTTCCATCGTCTGAATCCCTGCTTAGGCGTTTTTGCGGATGACTTGGCCGTCGCGGCACATCAGGCACGCGGCGACGATGTCGTCTTCGAGGTTGATTTCAAACTGCCCTTCCTTGTTGAAGACCAGCTTCAGGAAGTCCAGCAGGTTGCGCGCATACAGGGCCGACGCGTCAGCGGCGACGGCACCTGCCAGGTTGGTCGGGCCGCAAATGATCACCCCGTTTTCCACTACCACCTGATCGGCGACAGTCAGCGGGCAGTTGCCACCTTGAGCGGCGGCGAGGTCGATCACCACCGAGCCCGGCTTCATTTGTGCAACCGTATCGGCGCTGAGCAGGGTCGGGGCCTTGCGGCCCGGGATCAGGGCGGTGGTGATGACGATGTCGGCCTGCTTGGCGCGTTCGTGGACGGCCAGGGCCTGGCGTTGCATCCAACTGGTCGGCATCGGGCGTGCGTAACCACCGACGCCGACGGCGCATTCACGCTCTTCGTCGGTTTCGTAGGGCACGTCGACGAACTTGGCGCCGAGGGATTCAATCTGCTCCTTCACGGCCGGGCGCACGTCAGACGCTTCGATCACTGCGCCCAGGCGTTTCGCCGTGGCGATGGCCTGCAGGCCCGCGACGCCAGCGCCGAGGATCAGCACGCGCGCGGCTTTCACCGTACCGGCGGCAGTCATCAGCATTGGCATGAAGCGTGGGTAGTGATGGGCGGCCAGCAACACGGCCTTGTAACCGGCGATGTTGGCTTGGGACGACAGCACGTCGAGGCTCTGGGCCCGCGAAGTACGCGGCGCGGCTTCCAGCGCGAAGGCAGTGATGCCCTGCTCGGCCAGCTTGGCGATGGTTTCGTTGCTGAACGGATTGAGCATGCCCACCAACACGGTGCCGCTTTTGATCAGCGTCAGTTCGCTGTCGCTGGGGGCCACCACTTTTAGGATCAGCTCGGTGCCGAATGCATCGCTGGCGCTGCCTATGGTTGCACCTGCCGTTTCATAGGCACTGTCGACGATGCTGGCTTTAATACCCGCCCCGCTTTGTACAGTGACCTTATGGCCCTGGCCGATCAGCTTCTTGATGGTTTCCGGGGTGGCAGCCACCCGCGTTTCACCGGTCTGGGTTTCGAGAGGAACACCAATGTGCACGTCAAATCTCCTGCATGATCTTTTTGCTTTTGATCTTATTGTAAAAAGGCCAGCGCACCGTGAGTGGCACATCTGGGGCGGCCGATCAGCACGATCCCGCTGAAATGACAGCGGGGCGCGGCATTTTGCAGGCGAACTTTACGGCCTTCAAGGGATTATGACGGGTGACGAAAAATTAACTACAAGTCACCCTGTGACTGATTGCCGCAACGCTTTTAAATAACCCATTTAAATACAGATACTTAACATGACTATTTGGATTTTTCTCGGTTTCGCAATCGCCGTTGTGAATAGTCGGGCATTGGCCGGTAATAGTCGCTACAAGCCATGAGGGTTATGGCTTTGAGCCATATTTTCGTCGTACAAGTACAGTTTTCTTAAATGCGACATTTACGGATATCTGTAGTATTTGATGTTATCTGACTACATAGTCCATAAGTGGCGTTTGGTCCTTATATTCCTGGGCTGTAGCGCTGCGACTGGTCGATCAGCCAGTCCCTGAAGGCGTGCAGGGATGCGGATTCGACTTTTCTGTCAGGAATCATCAAGTAATACGCCTTCGAGTTGCTCAGCGCTTCGGGGCTTGCGATTACCAGTTGGTGCTCGTTCAGTTCGCGCTGGATGAGGAACGGTGGAATCAGCGCAATGCCCATGTCATGCATGGCCGCCTGGGACAACATCGAGAATAGCTCGTAACGGGGGCCCGTCATGTCGCGGGGGATGTTCAACTGTTGCGCGTTGAACCACTGGCGCCAGGCATAGGGCCGCGTGGTCTGCTGCAGCAATGGCAGTTCCGCGATTTCCTGTGGGCTGAAATGTGTGCGGCTGCCGAGTAAGCGCGGGCTGCACACGGGGACGGGGTTTTCTCCCATCAGCCGGTGGGACTCGGTACCGGACCAGTCGGCATCGCCGAAATAGATCGCGGCGTCGAATTCAGTGTCGGCAAACAGGAAGGGGCGCGTGCGGTTGGTGAGGTTGACCGTGACTTCCGGGTGCTGGCGCTGAAAGTCCTTGAGGCGAGGGATAAGCCATTGGGTGCCAAAGGTCGGCACCACCGCCAACTCGATGACGTTCGCGCCCTGCTGCCCCATGACCGACAAGGTGTCGCGCTCCACCGCGTCCAATTGCGTGGCGACGCGACGGCTATACGACAGGCCCGCTTCTGTCAGCTTGACCCCGCGCCGCGAGCGGCGAAACAGCTCGACACTTAAAAACTCCTCAAGGCTGGCGATCTGCCTGCAAATGGCGCCCTGAGTGATGGAAAGCTCCTGCGCAGCCTTGGTAAAGCTCTCGTGGCGGGCCGCAGCTTCAAAGCTGACAAGGGCGGTGGTGCTGGGGATTTTTCTGCGCATGTACCTTGTCCTCACTTATAAGGCGCATTTGCGCCCTTCTCGGCTATTACGGAGTGAGAAATTAGCACAAGCCTATGCAAAAACCTCGTTTGCCCTCTGCGCTTGCCGGGCCTAGTCTGCATCCACGACTTCTGATTTTCTTTGCGAGGACTTATTCATGGCTGGCAAGGCAAGCTTCAACTGGATCGATCCACTGCTGCTGGATCAACAGCTCACCGAAGAAGAGCGCATGGTGCGCGACAGTGCTGAGCAATTCGCCCAGGACAAGTTGGCGCCAAGGGTGCTCGAAGCCTTCCGCCATGAAAAGACCGACCCTGAGATCTTTCGCGAGATGGGTGAGACCGGCCTGTTGGGCGCGATGATTCCCGAGCAGTACGGCGGCAGTGGCCTGAATTATGTCTGCTACGGGTTGATTGCACGTGAGGTCGAGCGAGTCGACTCCGGTTATCGCTCGATGATGAGTGTGCAGTCTTCACTGGTCATGGTGCCGATCAATGAGTTCGGCACCGAAGCGCAAAAACAGAAATACCTGCCGAAACTGGCGTCGGGTGAGTGGATCGGTTGCTTCGGTCTGACCGAGCCTGACCACGGGTCCGACCCTGGCGCGATGATTACCCGGGCGCGCAAGGTAGATGGCGGCTACAGCCTGACCGGCGCCAAGATGTGGATCACCAACAGCCCGATTGCCGATGTATTCGTGGTGTGGGGCAAGGACGATGCCGGTGATATCCGCGGTTTTGTCCTGGAGAAAGGCTGGAAGGGCCTGAGCGCTCCGGCGATTCACGGCAAGGTCGGCCTGCGGGCTTCCATTACCGGCGAGATCGTCATGGACAATGTGTTCGTGCCCGACGAGAACATCTTCCCGGATGTGCGTGGCTTGAAAGGCCCCTTCACCTGCCTTAACTCCGCTCGCTACGGGATCTCCTGGGGTGCGCTGGGGGCTGCCGAGTTCTGCTGGCACACCGCTCGCCAGTACACCCTTGATCGTCATCAGTTCGGTCGGCCATTGGCAGCGACCCAGCTTATCCAGAAGAAGCTCGCGGACATGCAGACCGAGATCACCTTGGCCTTGCAAGGTTGCCTGCGCCTGGGGCGGATGAAGGATGAAGGCACTGCGGCGGTGGAAATTACTTCGATCATGAAGCGCAATTCCTGCGGCAAGTCGCTAGATATCGCACGCATGGCGCGGGATATGCTGGGCGGCAACGGCATCTCCGATGAGTTCGGGGTGGCGCGTCACCTGGTAAACCTGGAGGTGGTGAACACCTATGAAGGTACCCACGATGTACACGCCTTGATTCTGGGGCGTGCGCAAACCGGTCTTCAGGCGTTCTATTAATAGGAGCACGGGCATGGGCGCGCTTTCGCATCTGCGGGTACTGGATTTGTCGCGAGTACTGGCGGGCCCCTGGGCCGGGCAGATTCTCGCGGATCTTGGGGCTGAAGTGATCAAGGTCGAGCGGCCGGGTAATGGTGACGACACGCGTGCCTGGGGGCCCCCCTTCCTCAGGGACGCGTATGGCGAGAACACCAGTGAGGCGGCGTATTACCTGTCCGCCAACCGCAACAAAGAGTCGGTGACCATCGACTTCACGCAGCCGGAGGGGCAGAAGCTGGTGCGTGACCTGGCGGCGAAGTCCGACATCCTCATCGAGAATTTCAAGGTGGGCGGCCTGGCGGCGTATGGGTTGGACTATGCGTCGCTCAAGGAGGCCAACCCGGCGTTGATCTATTGCTCTATCACCGGGTTTGGCCAGACGGGGCCTTATGCGACTCGTGCAGGCTACGACTTCATGATCCAGGGGTTGGGCGGACTCATGAGCCTGACGGGGCGGCCTGAGGGTGATGAGGGGGCGGGGCCGGTGAAGGTGGGGGTGGCGCTGACTGACATCCTCACGGGGCTCTATTCAACGGTGGCGATCCTGGCGGCGCTGGCTCATCGCGAGCGTGATGGCGGCGGGCAACATATTGATATGGCGCTGCTGGATGTGCAGGTGGCTTGCTTGGCTAACCAGGCGATGAACTACCTGACGACAGGTGTGCCGCCAAAGCGCCTGGGCAATGCGCATCCGAATATCGTGCCCTATCAGGATTTTCCCACGGCCGATGGTGACTTCATCCTGACGGTGGGGAATGATGGGCAGTTCCGTAAGTTCGCGGAGGTTGCGGGTCAGCCGCAGTGGGCGGATGACCCGCGTTTCGCGACCAATAAGGTGCGGGTGGCCAATCGTGCGGAACTGATTCCCTTGATTCGCCAGGCGACGGTGTTCAAGACGACGGCCGAATGGGTGTCGCAACTGGAGCGAGTCGGCGTGCCGTGTGGGCCGATCAATGATCTGGCGCAGGTGTTCGCGGATGCCCAGGTCAAGGCGCGCGGGCTGGCGATTGAGTTGCCTCACGCACTGGCGGGGATGGTGCCGCAGGTTGCCAGTCCCATCCGGTTATCCAAGACCCCCGTGGAGTACCGCAGTGCGCCTCCTTTATTAGGTGAGCATACGGTCAGGGTGTTGCAGGAAGTACTGGGGTTGATGCCGGCAAATGTGGCTGCTTTAAAAGAGGCAGGGGTTATCTGAGTCCTCTCTTCTATATAGAGCGCGGTGAAGAGCGCTATATAGAAGAAAGTTGGTGATTTTTTAGCCAATTCTAACTAATGGTTAAATAAGCAAAATTAAGGGTTGACGGCAAATCCTGTACGTCTATAATTCGCCCCACTTCCGGCGCAGTCGAAACGGAAAACTCCTTGGTAAACAAAGAGTTATGCGAGATTCGACAGCGGCCTGCTTCAGTTCATCGAAGCCTGGAAGGAGTTGGTAGATCAGTGTTGTTTGGCTCTATTAACGTTTCGATCTTCTCGGTCGAAAGCGGAGAAAAAGAGGTGTTGACAGCAGCGTGTAACGCTGTAGAATTCGCCTCCCGCTAACGAGAGATCGGAAGCGCAAGTGGTTGAAGTTACAAAGGAAACTTTGAAAACTTCTGAAAATAATCACTTGACAGCAAATGAGGCTGCTGTAGAATGCGCGCCTCGGTTGAGACGAAAGATCTTAACCAACCGCTCTTTAACAACTGAATCAAGCAATTCGTGTGGGTGCTTGTGGAGTCAGACTGATAGTCAACAAGATTATCAGCATCACAAGTTACTCCGCGAGAAATCAAAGATGTAACCAACGATTGCTGAGCCAAGTTTAGGGTTTCTTAAAAACCCAAAGATGTTTGAACTGAAGAGTTTGATCATGGCTCAGATTGAACGCTGGCGGCAGGCCTAACACATGCAAGTCGAGCGGTAGAGAGAAGCTTGCTTCTCTTGAGAGCGGCGGACGGGTGAGTAATGCCTAGGAATCTGCCTGGTAGTGGGGGATAACGTTCGGAAACGGACGCTAATACCGCATACGTCCTACGGGAGAAAGCAGGGGACCTTCGGGCCTTGCGCTATCAGATGAGCCTAGGTCGGATTAGCTAGTTGGTGAGGTAATGGCTCACCAAGGCAACGATCCGTAACTGGTCTGAGAGGATGATCAGTCACACTGGAACTGAGACACGGTCCAGACTCCTACGGGAGGCAGCAGTGGGGAATATTGGACAATGGGCGAAAGCCTGATCCAGCCATGCCGCGTGTGTGAAGAAGGTCTTCGGATTGTAAAGCACTTTAAGTTGGGAGGAAGAGCAGTTACCTAATACGTGATTGTTTTGACGTTACCGACAGAATAAGCACCGGCTAACTCTGTGCCAGCAGCCGCGGTAATACAGAGGGTGCAAGCGTTAATCGGAATTACTGGGCGTAAAGCGCGCGTAGGTGGTTAGTTAAGTTGGATGTGAAATCCCCGGGCTCAACCTGGGAACTGCATTCAAAACTGACTGACTAGAGTATGGTAGAGGGTGGTGGAATTTCCTGTGTAGCGGTGAAATGCGTAGATATAGGAAGGAACACCAGTGGCGAAGGCGACCACCTGGACTGATACTGACACTGAGGTGCGAAAGCGTGGGGAGCAAACAGGATTAGATACCCTGGTAGTCCACGCCGTAAACGATGTCAACTAGCCGTTGGGAGCCTTGAGCTCTTAGTGGCGCAGCTAACGCATTAAGTTGACCGCCTGGGGAGTACGGCCGCAAGGTTAAAACTCAAATGAATTGACGGGGGCCCGCACAAGCGGTGGAGCATGTGGTTTAATTCGAAGCAACGCGAAGAACCTTACCAGGCCTTGACATCCAATGAACTTTCTAGAGATAGATTGGTGCCTTCGGGAACATTGAGACAGGTGCTGCATGGCTGTCGTCAGCTCGTGTCGTGAGATGTTGGGTTAAGTCCCGTAACGAGCGCAACCCTTGTCCTTAGTTACCAGCACGTAATGGTGGGCACTCTAAGGAGACTGCCGGTGACAAACCGGAGGAAGGTGGGGATGACGTCAAGTCATCATGGCCCTTACGGCCTGGGCTACACACGTGCTACAATGGTCGGTACAGAGGGTTGCCAAGCCGCGAGGTGGAGCTAATCCCAGAAAACCGATCGTAGTCCGGATCGCAGTCTGCAACTCGACTGCGTGAAGTCGGAATCGCTAGTAATCGCGAATCAGAATGTCGCGGTGAATACGTTCCCGGGCCTTGTACACACCGCCCGTCACACCATGGGAGTGGGTTGCACCAGAAGTAGCTAGTCTAACCTTCGGGAGGACGGTTACCACGGTGTGATTCATGACTGGGGTGAAGTCGTAACAAGGTAGCCGTAGGGGAACCTGCGGCTGGATCACCTCCTTAATCGACGACATCAGCTGCTCCATAAGTTCCCACACGAATTGCTTGATTCATTGAAGAAGACGATAAGAAGCAGCCCGAAATTGGGTCTGTAGCTCAGTTGGTTAGAGCGCACCCCTGATAAGGGTGAGGTCGGCAGTTCGAATCTGCCCAGACCCACCAATTTTGTGTGGGAACCTGTAGAAATACGGGGCCATAGCTCAGCTGGGAGAGCGCCTGCCTTGCACGCAGGAGGTCAACGGTTCGATCCCGTTTGGCTCCACCACTACTGCTTCTAGAAGTTGAAAGCTTAGAAATGAGCATTCCATCGTAATGATGGTGAATGTTGATTTCTAGTCTTTGATTAGATCGTTCTTTAAAAATTTGGGTATGTGATAGAAAGATAGACTGAACGTTACTTTCACTGGTAACGGATCAGGCTAAGGTAAAATTTGTGAGTTGCTCTTAATTGAGTATTATCGAATTTTCGGCGAATGTCGTCTTCACAGTATAACCAGATTGCTTGGGGTTATATGGTCAAGTGAAGAAGCGCACACGGTGGATGCCTTGGCAGTCAGAGGCGATGAAAGACGTGGTAGCCTGCGAAAAGCTTCGGGGAGTCGGCAAACAGACTTTGATCCGGAGATGTCTGAATGGGGGAACCCAGCCATCATAAGATGGTTACCTTACACTGAATACATAGGTGTAAGGGGCGAACCAGGGGAACTGAAACATCTAAGTACCCTGAGGAAAAGAAATCAACCGAGATTCCCTTAGTAGTGGCGAGCGAACGGGGACTAGCCCTTAAGTGGCTTTGAGATTAGCGGAACGTTCTGGAAAGTACGGCCATAGTGGGTGATAGCCCTGTACGCGAAAATCTCTTAGTCATGAAATCGAGTAGGACGGAGCACGAGAAACTTTGTCTGAATATGGGGGGACCATCCTCCAAGGCTAAATACTACTGACTGACCGATAGTGAACTAGTACCGTGAGGGAAAGGCGAAAAGAACCCCGGAGAGGGGAGTGAAATAGATCCTGAAACCGTATGCGTACAAGCAGTGGGAGCCTACTTGTTAGGTGACTGCGTACCTTTTGTATAATGGGTCAGCGACTTATTTTCAGTGGCGAGCTTAACCGAATAGGGGAGGCGTAGCGAAAGCGAGTCTTAATAGGGCGTCTAGTCGCTGGGAATAGACCCGAAACCGGGCGATCTATCCATGGGCAGGTTGAAGGTTGGGTAACACTAACTGGAGGACCGAACCGACTACCGTTGAAAAGTTAGCGGATGACCTGTGGATCGGAGTGAAAGGCTAATCAAGCTCGGAGATAGCTGGTTCTCCTCGAAAGCTATTTAGGTAGCGCCTCATGTATCACTGTAGGGGGTAGAGCACTGTTTCGGCTAGGGGGTCATCCCGACTTACCAAACCGATGCAAACTCCGAATACCTACAAGTGCCGAGCATGGGAGACACACGGCGGGTGCTAACGTCCGTCGTGAAAAGGGAAACAACCCAGACCGTCAGCTAAGGTCCCAAAGTTATGGTTAAGTGGGAAACGATGTGGGAAGGCTTAGACAGCTAGGAGGTTGGCTTAGAAGCAGCCACCCTTTAAAGAAAGCGTAATAGCTCACTAGTCGAGTCGGCCTGCGCGGAAGATGTAACGGGGCTCAAACCATACACCGAAGCTACGGGTATCACTTAGGTGATGCGGTAGAGGAGCGTTCTGTAAGCCTGTGAAGGTGAGTTGAGAAGCTTGCTGGAGGTATCAGAAGTGCGAATGCTGACATGAGTAACGATAATGGGTGTGAAAAACACCCACGCCGAAAGACCAAGGTTTCCTGCGCAACGTTAATCGACGCAGGGTTAGTCGGTCCCTAAGGCGAGGCTGAAAAGCGTAGTCGATGGAAAACAGGTTAATATTCCTGTACTTCTGGTTATTGCGATGGAGGGACGGAGAAGGCTAGGCCAGCTTGGCGTTGGTTGTCCAAGTTTAAGGTGGTAGGCTGGAATCTTAGGTAAATCCGGGATTCTAAGGCCGAGAGCTGATGACGAGTTAACTTTTAGTTAACGAAGTGGTTGATGCCATGCTTCCAAGAAAAGCTTCTAAGCTTCAGGTAACCAGGAACCGTACCCCAAACCGACACAGGTGGTTGGGTAGAGAATACCAAGGCGCTTGAGAGAACTCGGGTGAAGGAACTAGGCAAAATGGCACCGTAACTTCGGGAGAAGGTGCGCCGGTGAGGGTGAAGGACTTGCTCCGTAAGCTCATGCCGGTCGAAGATACCAGGCCGCTGCGACTGTTTATTAAAAACACAGCACTCTGCAAACACGAAAGTGGACGTATAGGGTGTGACGCCTGCCCGGTGCCGGAAGGTTAATTGATGGGGTTAGCTAACGCGAAGCTCTTGATCGAAGCCCCGGTAAACGGCGGCCGTAACTATAACGGTCCTAAGGTAGCGAAATTCCTTGTCGGGTAAGTTCCGACCTGCACGAATGGCGTAACGATGGCGGCGCTGTCTCCACCCGAGACTCAGTGAAATTGAAATCGCTGTGAAGATGCAGTGTATCCGCGGCTAGACGGAAAGACCCCGTGAACCTTTACTATAGCTTTGCACTGGACTTTGAATTTGCTTGTGTAGGATAGGTGGGAGGCTTTGAAGCGTGGACGCTAGTTCGCGTGGAGCCAACCTTGAAATACCACCCTGGCAACTTTGAGGTTCTAACTCAGGTCCGTTATCCGGATCGAGGACAGTGTATGGTGGGTAGTTTGACTGGGGCGGTCTCCTCCTAAAGAGTAACGGAGGAGTACGAAGGTGCGCTCAGACCGGTCGGAAATCGGTCGTAGAGTATAAAGGCAAAAGCGCGCTTGACTGCGAGACAGACACGTCGAGCAGGTACGAAAGTAGGTCTTAGTGATCCGGTGGTTCTGTATGGAAGGGCCATCGCTCAACGGATAAAAGGTACTCCGGGGATAACAGGCTGATACCGCCCAAGAGTTCATATCGACGGCGGTGTTTGGCACCTCGATGTCGGCTCATCACATCCTGGGGCTGAAGCCGGTCCCAAGGGTATGGCTGTTCGCCATTTAAAGTGGTACGCGAGCTGGGTTTAGAACGTCGTGAGACAGTTCGGTCCCTATCTGCCGTGGACGTTTGAGATTTGAGAGGGGCTGCTCCTAGTACGAGAGGACCGGAGTGGACGAACCTCTGGTGTTCCGGTTGTCACGCCAGTGGCATTGCCGGGTAGCTATGTTCGGAATAGATAACCGCTGAAAGCATCTAAGCGGGAAACTAGCCTCAAGATGAGATCTCACTGGGACCTTGAGTCCCCTGAAGGGCCGTCGAAGACTACGACGTTGATAGGTTGGGTGTGTAAGCGCTGTGAGGCGTTGAGCTAACCAATACTAATTGCCCGTGAGGCTTGACCATATAACACCCAAGCAATTTGACTACTCGAAAGAGCATCAGATTGCGGTGTGTGAAGACGAAACGAACCGAAAGTTCGAATCTCACAAAACACCGAAAGCTATCACATACCCAATTTGCTGAAGCGAGGCCAGCTGGCCACGACTCAGTACCCGAATTTCTTGACGACCATAGAGCATTGGAACCACCTGATCCCATCCCGAACTCAGCAGTGAAACGATGCATCGCCGATGGTAGTGTGGGGTTTCCCCATGTGAGAGTAGGTCATCGTCAAGATTAAATTCCAGAACCCCTGTTTGCTTGCGCAGACAGGGGTTTTGTTTTAGTAGAAGTCCACGAATTTCACTGGGACGTTGCCAACGCAACGATCTGGTACACAGAATTTCTTGACGACCATAGAGCATTGGAACCACCTGATCCCATCCCGAACTCAGCAGTGAAACGATGCATCGCCGATGGTAGTGTGGGGTTTCCCCATGTGAGAGTAGGTCATCGTCAAGATTGAATTTCGAAACCCCTGTCTGCTAGCGCAGACAGGGGTTTTGTCGTTTATGGCGTTTGCTTTGGCCACACATCCGCTCAGATAACCCGCGGCCTATGATCAATGGCCAACCTTCTTGAAAGACTGCAAGACTTTGCAGTTTCGGGCACCTTACCGGGACCACCGGTCGGTTTCCCACTCAAAAAGAGGATCTTTCTCACAAAACCTTAAGATTCCACTTCATTTGGCCGAAAGCCTGATGAGCCATGCGTGCACCGATTTAGGGCGACCCAAGCGTCCACCTATGCGTTACATGGATGTTCCACCCTGCACGCTCCCCCCCTTTGGCAAAAGAAGTCGATGAAATGAATCTAAAGTTCAGTCATAAAATTCTGTTGGCCGCGTCAGGCGTCGTCGTCCTGGCTTTCGCTTTATTCACGCTGTACAACGATTATCTGCAACGCACCACCATCAAGCAAAACCTGGAGTCTTCCATCCAGCAATCCGGTGAGCTCACCGCAAGCAGTGTGCAGAACTGGCTCAGTGGCCGTGTGTTGGTACTCGAAAACCTGGCGCAAAACGTGGCTCATCAGGGGAGCGCTGCAGACCTTCCTGGCTTGGTGGATCAACCCGCGCTCACCTCGAACTTCCAGTTCACTTACGTCGGCCAAACCAACGGCGTGTTCACCCAACGCCCCGATGCAAAAATGCCCGACGGTTATGATCCGCGCCAGCGCCCTTGGTACAAGCAAGCCGTGGCTGCTGACAAAACCATGCTGACGCCGCCTTATATGGCTGCCGTTGGCGGACAGATCGTGACCATCGCCATGCCGGTGAAAAAGAATGGCGAGTTGCTGGGCGTGGTCGGCGGTGACCTGAGCCTGCAAACCCTGGTGAAGATCATCAATTCGGTAGACTTCGGCGGCATCGGCCATGCGTTCCTGGTCAGCGGCGACGGCCAAGTCATCGTTAGTCCTGATCAGGACCAGGTGATGAAGAACCTCAAGGACATCTACCCAGGCACCCGCGTAAGCATCGAGAAGCTAAACCAGGATGTTGTCCTCAACGGCCAGGATCGCATTCTGTCCTTCACCCCTATCAGCGGTTTGCCGGGTGCAGACTGGTACATCGGCTTGTCGATCGATAAAGATAAAGCCTACGCCCCTCTGGGTAAATTCCGCACGTCCGCGCTGATTGCCATGCTGATTGCCGTGGTGGCGATTGCAGTGCTCTTGAGCCTGCTGATCCAAGTGCTGCTACGGCCGCTGACAACCATGGGCGTTGCCATGCAGGACATCGCTCAGGGCGAGGGTGACCTGACCCGCCGCCTGAATGTGACCAGCAAAGATGAGTTTGGCGAGGTAGGTAGCGCGTTCAACCAGTTCGTCGAGCGTATCCACGCCTCCATTTCCGAGGTTTCCTCGGCAACGCGCCAGGTGCATGACCTGTCGCAGCGCGTAATGGCGTCGTCCAACGCCTCGATCATCGGTTCTGACGAGCAGAGTGCGCGCACCAACAGCGTCGCGGCGGCAATCAACGAACTGGGCGCCGCTACCCAGGAAATCGCGCGTAACGCAGCCGATGCTTCCCAGCACGCCAGCGGTGCCAGCGAGCAGGCTGACGATGGGCGCAAAGTGGTGGAGAAAACCATCCTGGCGATGTCGGAACTGTCGCAAAAGATTAGCCTGTCCTGCACCCAGATCGAGACTCTGAATGCCAGCACCGATAACATCGGCCACATTCTTGATGTAATCAAAGGCATCTCCCAGCAGACCAACCTGCTCGCGCTCAACGCCGCGATCGAGGCCGCCCGTGCCGGGGAAGCTGGCCGTGGGTTTGCCGTGGTCGCCGATGAAGTGCGTAACCTGGCTCACCGTACCCAGGAGTCGGCCGAAGAAATCCACAAAATGATTACTTCGCTGCAAGTGGGTTCGCGTGAGGCGGTGACCACCATGAACGCCAGCCAGACCTCCAGCGAAGAGAGCGTCGTAGTCGCCAACCAGGCCGGCGAGCGCCTAATCAGCGTGACGCAACGGATTGTTGAAATCGACGGCATGAACCAATCGGTCGCCGCCGCCACCGAGGAGCAGACCGCCGTAGTGGAAACCCTCAACGTCGATATCAATCAGATCAACCTGTTGAACCAGCAAGGCGTGGTCAACCTCAACGAAACGTTGAAAGACTGCGACGCACTGTCCCAACAGGCCAACCGCTTAAAACAACTGGTTGACAGTTTCAAGATCTGACCCCGATGGCAGAGGAGTGAGGCCTCTCGCTCCTACTGCTTAGCCAAGCATCTGTCGGACATTATCCAATGCGCCGTCGGCGAAGCTCTGCATAAAGTGTTCGAACCCTTCCTGCGCGGTATCGACCGGTTCGCCGATGAGCGTCCAGGTCGCCCTGGAACAGCCTGAATCCATTGCTTCCACACGCATTGCCGCCCACAGGCGGGCCACGCCCAAGGTGTTGTAGACGGTGGTCCAGGTCATGTACATGGCCTCTTCGTCACGGCTGTTGAGTTGCTCCACGGCACAATGGCCATCGTGGAAATACTTCGTGCGCAAAGCGCCTACACCGGTGCCGATTATTTCAATGTGCGACAAGGCGGGAATGAACGCATCAAAGCCTGCAAACTCACCCACCAAGCCCCACAGCCTGGCGGCCTCGCAGGCGACTACGACAGAGGCCACGACTGGCGTGCCCCGGGGGTTGCGGATCAATGTATCGGGTTGCAACGGTTTCATGAGGTTGTCCTGAAGCGGTTCAAAGAAAGCCGATGGCCTTGAGGTAGTCGCAGCCTTTGCCTAACAGCGCGGGGCTTTTCTCGGGGTACGGTGTGCCCATTTCTTCCACGCCCCGGCGTGCATTGTCGTGACGGATCATCGACGTATCGCCGATGTCTTCACCCAACCCGTCCAGGTAAAAACCCAGCACGCCAAACAGTGCGTTTTCGCGGCCCACTGTTCGCAGTTGCCGTTGCCATTGCGCAACACTGACCCGGTCGAATGTGTAGCCGGCGTCGCTGAATGCATCGAGGTACTGCTCCCAGCTCAAGGGTTGTGGGTTATGCAGGTTGTACACGCTGCGCCCGGCTGCAAAATGTGTGCAGTGTCGCGCGATAAAACGCGCAAAAAAGTCCACCGGCATTAGGTCGAAGTTCACCTCTAAACGGGGGACCAGGCCCAATTGCAGCGAGCCCTTGAGCATCAGCATCAGGCGATTTTTCTGTGGTTGGCAAACACCGCTTTGGCTGTTGAAGCTGATATTGCCCGGACGATAGATATTCACCCAGGCGCCTTGCTCCAGCGCACGGCCCGATAGCCGTTCGGCCACCCATTTGGACAGGTTGTAACCATTTTTGATGTAGATCGGCAGCGTTGCCGCCGCCGGCGACTCCAGGACCTGTCCCGTGGCGTCGATGGCGCTGCATGCCGACAGTGTCGAGATGAAGTTGAAGACCTTTTTGCTGTGTGTTTCACACAGGCGCATGCATTCCAGTACGGGGTCGACGTTGTCTTTCACCAGCGCCGCGTAGTCCATCACATGATTGACCCGCGCCGCGTTATGCACCAGCGCGCCAAAGTCCCTGGCGAGGCGCTCGTACACCTCACCTGCTAAGCCCAAGCCAGGCTGGCTGATATCGGCGGCGTACACTCGCACCCGGCTCTGGTCCAGATGTTCCAAGCGGTATTCATGCAACGCCTGGGTGAACCGTACCGGTGCCGACTGGTTCGGCAGTTCCCGCACCAGGCATGCCACTTCCGTAGCACCGCGGGCCAGCAACGCTTCGACGATGTGTACCCCGATAAAACTGTTGGCGCCCGTCACGATCACTTTGCGGCGGTCACCGGCGCAGGCCTCGGGCAGCACCTCAAGCGCCGGTTTGCGCTGTGCGTCTTGAACCGCCTGGCCGGAGGGTGCTTCGGCGCGCGGGCCGTCCTCCAGCAGCGTCGCGAGTGTACGAATGGTCGGCATTTCAAAAAAGCTGTTTAGAGGCAGACTGCGACCAAATTGTTCGCGAACCCGTAGCAGCAGGCTCGACAGCAGAATGGAATGGCCGCCGACGTTAAAGAAGCTGTCATCGATGGACAACGTCCCTGCGGGAAGCTGCAACAACTCACTCCACAGCCGCACCAGTTCAACCTGCAGCGGCGTTTGTGCGGCCTCTGCGGTGCGATTCGACGGGGGCGCCGCCGGCAGTTGCAACAAGGCCAGGCGATCGACTTTACCGTTGCCCGCGTAAGGCATGCCGGCTAATTCGATCCACCGCTCGGGTTGCAGGTAGTCAGGCAGCCACTGCCTTGCGTACTGCTTAAGGGCGTCTATCGTGGCGCCAGGCTCCGGCTGGGCGACCACACCGCTAATCCTGTGATCACCGTCGATCACCACCGCCACCTGACGAAACAGCCGGCTGGCGCGCAGGCACTGTTCGATCTCCTGGGGCTCGACTCGAAACCCCCGAATCTTCACTTGCTCGTCCCGACGCCCGCCCAGTTCGATGCCGTCGGCGGTCCACTTTGCGCAATCGCCGCTGCGGTAGGCGCGCAAGGACTGGCCGCCCGACAATGCCAGTTCGACAAAAGGGTCGTCGCGCCGTTGTGTTGCGTTCAAGTACCCCAGGCTCACGCCGGGCCCCACGATGTACAGCTCGCCCATCACCTGCTCGTCCACCGGCTGCAAGTGCTCATCGAGTATCAGCACCTGGCTGTTGGCGATGGGGCGGCCGACGTTGCGATTGCTATCCCCAGGCCGCAACGTCCGATGGGTGACCAGTACCGTGGCTTCGGTGGGGCCATAGAGATTGTGCAACTGGCACTGGCCGGCCAGTCGTTCGATCACGTAGGGCTCACAGGCGTCGCCGCCGGTCAGCAGGTGCGCCAGGCCCAGCGGTTGATCCAGCGGCAGGATGCTGAGCAGCGCCGGCGGCAGGAAGGCATGGGTGATACGTTGCTGGCGGATCAGCTCCAACAGTTGCTGCGGGTCGCGTCGTTGCGTCTCGCTTGGGACAATCAACTCGGCGCCGGCAATCAGGCTGGGGAAGATATCCATCACCGAGGCATCGAAGCTCAACGAAGCGAACTGCAACACCCGGCTCTGCTCATTCAGCCCCATGCAACCGCCGAACCAGGCGGTGAAATGGGCCAGGTTGCCCTGGCTCAGCAGCACGCCTTTGGGGCGGCCGGTGGTGCCCGAGGTGAAGAGCGCCATGCACGGTGCATCGGGGTTGGGGCGATGCCGCAGCAGCGGCGGCAACGTGTCGCGCTGATCGATTGCACTGACATCCAATGAAACGAAGCCATCGCGCAGTGGGTGGCGGCCATCATCCAGCAACACCCTGGCTCCCGCGCTGTCCAGCATGGCCTGTTGGCGTTGCGGTGGATGGTCAGGGGCCAGTGGCAGGTAAACCGCGCCGCAGCCCAGCACCGCAAGAATACTGGCGTACAACGCGGTTGTTTTTTCCAGGCACACCCCGACCACCGGCGGTGCCTCGACGCCTTCCAGCAGTGGGCCGAGCCGTTGCTGGATCGCCCGTGCTTGAGTGTGCAATTGCCGATAGGTCAGCACGCGGCCGGCAATGTTCAGCGCCGGCCGTGTGGCGAAGGTGAGCAGGCTGGCCTGCAATCGTTCGATCATCGGCACCTGCGCCGCCTGTAGCAGTTGCACGTCGGTCGTGTGATTGAACCGATGCACAAACGCCAGCGCTTCGAGCCTTTGCAAGCCGTGTTCGGGCCAGGCATTGGCGCCGGCCCCTGCGGGAAAATACTCAGGGTCGCGGGCGAAGCCGCTCACCAGCACAGCGACCCATTCCACCAGCGCAGTTACCGCTCGCAGGCGCAGTCGCTGGCCATTACCGCTGGGCTCTTCGACAAGGTCCAACACGACCCCCCAGCGTTGGCCAGCGTCATACGCGCGCAACTGTAGCTGCGGCAACCCGTACTCCGTCAGCGGGCCGACGCCCAGGCGCAGGCTGATGCGTGGAGCGGCGGCCAGGTGTGTCGGCAGTGACGCACTACCGTCCTCAATTACCAGGTCGGCAGCGTCATGACTCGACAGATGACCATATTGCTCCAGCTCCAGCCTCAGCGCACCGAGGGCATGGCTGATACCGAACCATCCAATTGTCAGACGTCTCATGCCGCTCTCCCGGCCACTGGCAGATAGTCGGCCAGTGCCTGGGCTACGCTCGGTGTCTGCAGCAAGCCGCTGTGCTGCAGAAAGCCCATGATGTTGCCGATCAGCGGGTGGTGGCGGGTGATGGGGAAATCCAGTGCCGCCATGTCGGCCCTCAGTGCATGGCGAACGTCAGTGCTCACGTCCAACTGATCGATCAGTTGCAGGTCGAAGGATTTTTGCAGCTCGTTGGTCAGGTAGTGCTTCAGGAAGATGGGCAAGACAGGGGCAATGCTGTCGCGCTCATCCGGGCTTGCCGCCTGCCAATAGAGGCGCACCAGGCGCGTCCAGAACTGCCCATGGCGCCCTTCGTCGAACAGGTGATCGGCCATCAAGCCACGGATGGAAGCCTTGACGCTGTGGTCCTTGGAAAACGCCGCCACGTCATGGGTCACGGTGTTCTCGGCGATGGCCACGCCAATCAATTCCACCGCGTCGCGCAGGTGCGCCGGGGCCTGTGCCTGCGCCGCCGGCAGGGCGCGGCTGAGTTCGATTTGCAGGGGCAGGTCCAGTGGCGGTATGCCGGTCATTTCCACGGTCTGTTGCAGGAAGTCCAGTGCGACCAGGGCGTGATAATCCTCGTCCACCACGACGGTCATCGCGTCGTAGCGACACACAAGGGGGAAGGGCAGCGCGAAACGGTTTTTGGCAATGTTGCGCGCGGTCTTGTCGACGATCTCGGTTTCGAAAATCACCACGTCATTGATGAACTTGTAGAAGCTTTGCAGCAGCACGAAGTCGCGCCACTGCGGGCAATGCTCAAGAAAGGTCGTGCTGAGGACCAGGGGCTGGCGGCAGAGCGGATAGATCAGCTTGTCGTCGTTTTCCAGCAGGCGGCGAGGGCGCGTGCGGATGGTGGCGCGGCGTTCCCAGTCTTCGGCGATGGAACGGTAGTCGGCGACGTTCATGGGCGCACCTGTTGCAGCAAGGTACGCACGTCGTCCCAGAGCTTAATGCGGTTTTCCACGGCGTTGATCGCGGTTTCAACGGCTTGTTGCTGGTACTCGGGAGCGCTGAGGGTCAGGCCTTGGAGCATCCTCTGTGCCGCTGGCTCATGGCCTTGGGTGTCCAGTTCGATGTGGCGGTTGAGGTAGTAGCCCAATGTAGGCGCTTGGCGATCGATGATTTCACTGCCCTGCAACAGCCGTTCGAACATGCTTGGGATAATACTTTCGCGGCCGTGCAGGAAGGCGGCGGCCACACAGTGGGTGGGCGCATTCAACGCGATGTGCAACGTGCTCGCGACGAAGCGGGCCACGCCGGGCAGGACATCGACCTGACACAAGGCGGCATTGGCCTCGACACCCCGACGTTGCAGCGCGATGAAGGTATCGATGGCGTGGGTACTGGCGCCCACCTCAAGCATGGCTTCCCGGTACAGCTCGAAGTGACTGCAATGACCACGCCTGGGGTGTTCGTCCGACTCCTCGCCCAGCACGATTTCGTTGATCAGGCGGGCGGCTTGCGGGTCGCTCGGTGGGAGCCAGGGCAACTGCGTACACGTCAGGTCCCGTTGCAGGCGTTTGGTGAGGGTCATGAAGTCCCAAACGGCAAATACATGGTTTTCCATAAAAAGTTGTAACTTGCCAAGTGAAGTTATTTCTTCAAATAACGGGTGACTGCATAACTGCAGCTTTTTTTGTTTAAGTAGAACTTGATACATGGTTGATGCCTATAAGTTGTTGCGACTGCTCTGAAAACAGTGATGGGCTTTTGCAGCCAAAAAGCAGACAGGTAACGTTTTAGCCAAGCCGCGCGCGCAGCGCTGCCCAAACAGGGGTTCGTGCAGGCGGTTGAGGTGTTTGGTTTATTGAAGAGTGATAATAAGCTGATTAAACGTTTGGGCGAGCTTATAAATGTATTAGATGTTTTTTCGAAAAGATTCCGGTTGTGGGTAAGTTGTATTGTTAAACGTGGGAAGTTTCCCGGGCATTACGCAGTCGAATAGTGTTAACCGGGGCATCTTGACGCGGGGCTTTCCCAGGAGGAAGACAGCCCCGCAATGCTTAAAGGGTGAATTCGGCGGAAAACCTTACTTGCCGGCCGCCTCAAGGCCCTTTAGGTATGTGCTGATGACCTCCATGCCTCGCATCAGGTGATTGCGCAGCGTCAGGATGCTTTCGGCGACCTTCTTCTGCGCCACCAGGTTCAGCAGTTCGCGGTGATCTTCCTGGGACGTCTCGCCCAACCCCATCGCCTCAAGGTTGAAGCGCAGGAAGCGCTCCTCTTCATTCAAACCGTGTTCGACCAACGTGAGTAGCCGCCGGTTGGGCGCCTTGCCATACAGCGCCATGTGGAACAGGCGGTTGAGCCGGCCAATCTCGGTATAGTCTTTCTCCTGCTCCAGCGCCGTGATGAAGGCATCGGCCTGGGCAATGTCGTCTGCGCTGAGCAACGGAATCGACAACCGCAGCGCTTCGGATTCCAGCAGCATGCGCAAGGCGTAGGTTTCGGCTGAATTGTCTTCGATCAGCGGTGCAACCACCGCACCCTTGTGCGTCACGACATGCAGCAACGACTGGGCTTCCAACTGCCGAAGGGCTTCACGCACGGGCATGCGGCTGACGCCGAACAGGCTGGCCAGCTCTTGCTGGCGCATGGCGGTACCACAAGGCAAGCGGCCATCAAGGATGGCATTGCGCAAGGTTTCTTCGATTACGGAACGAGCAAGATGGGCGGGAATAGGCCCGCTGACCTTGATACTGCTCAAAGGGCTCGGCTTTTGCGTCACGGCTACGCTAGCCTCCTTATAGAATGGGTATGGCTTATTGGATCCAATGCACACTAGAGATTGCCTACAGGCTTGTCAAACGAGCAAGGTTTTCGGCTTGTAAGCGGCTAAACACGCGACTCTGAGCGCCCACATCAAGCTTTTGCGGTGTCTTACACGCCGGTGTCAGATTGCTCTGAATTGAACACTTCACCGCCGTCGTTTATTCCACTACCAGCGCCCAGCGCAGGTGATCGGCGATACATTCCCATCTATGCATATTCACTAACGGTATTTAAAGTGCTGTTCTTATACCTATAAAGTCACTCTCCTGTCCGACCGGGAGTGAATTCATGTCCGCCACCTCTACTGTTCCAGCAGCGACCCCTAACGCCCAAACCTTCGAGATTCGTCCACTCCCCGGCCGCGTGGGGGCCGAGATCATCGGCCTGGATTTGTCCCGTCCGGTCAACGACGAGGATTTCGCCCGCATTCACCGCGCACACCTGGATCAGCATGTGCTGATTTTTCGCGACCAACGCATCACCCCCCAACAGCAAATCGCTTTCAGCCGCCGCTTTGGCGTGCTGCAGATCCATGTGCTCAAGCAGTTCCTGCTGGCCAACCAACCGGAAATCCTGATCGTCTCCAACATCATCGAAAACGGCCAATCCATCGGCCTGGGCGATGCGGGCAAATTCTGGCATTCGGATCTGTCCTATAAAGAACTGCCCAGCCTGGGCTCGATGCTGCACGCCCAGGAACTGCCAGCCGAAGGCGGCGACACCTTGTTTGCCGACATGCACAAGGCCTGGGACCAACTGCCCGCGCACCTACGCAAAGCCATACACGGCCGCAGCGCCGCGCACGCCTACACCGCGCGTTACAGCGAAAGCAAATTCGAAGGCAACTGGCGCCCGACGCTGACCCCCGAGCAGCTCGCCCAAGTCGCCGAAGTGGTCCACCCGATTGTGCGCACCCACCCGGAAAACGGCCGCAAGGCGCTGTTCGTCAGTGAAGGCTTTAGCACCCGCATCATCGGCCTGCCGGAAGACGAAAGCCGCGACCTGCTGGCCCAGCTCTATGCCCACAGCGTGCTGCCGGAAAATATCTACCGCCATCAATGGCAGCCCCACGACCTGGTGTTCTGGGACAACCGCTCGCTGATCCACCTGGCGGCCGGTTGCCCGAGCCATCTGCGCCGCAAGCTGTACCGCACCACCATCCAGGGCGACGCGCCTTTCTGATTCGGAGCATGACCATGTCCAGGAACATTCCATTTGCACGGCTGGCCGCAACGCTCGGCCTGGGTATCAGCCTGTTGGCTGGCAGCCTCGTCGCCCCAGCGGTTGCGCAGGCTGAAGGTGAGATTCGCATCGCCGAGCAGTTCGGCATCGTCTACCTGTTGCTCAACGTGGTGCGCGATCAGCACCTCATCGAAAAATACGGTAAACAGGAAGGCCTCGATATCAAGGTCGACTGGACCCAACTCTCCGGCGGCGCGGCCGTTAATGATGCGCTGCTCTCCGGCTCCATCGACATCGCCGGTGCCGGCGTCGGCCCGCTGCTGACCATCTGGGACCGCACCCACGGCAAGCAGAACGTCAAGGCCGTCGCCTCCCTCGGTAACTTTCCCTACTACCTGGTGAGCAACAACCCCAAGGTCAAGACCATCGCCGATTTCACCGACAAAGACCGCATCGCGGTGCCGGCGGTGGGTGTGTCGGTGCAGTCGCGCTTCCTGCAATACGCGGCCGCCAAGCAGTGGGGCGACAAGGAATTCAATCGCCTCGATCAGTACACCGTCGCCGTCCCGCACCCTGACGCCACGGCGGCGCTGATCGCCGGCGGCACTGAGCTGACCGGGCACTTTTCCAACCCGCCGTTCCAGGACCAGGCCCTGGCGAACCCCAATGTGCATGTGGTGCTCAATACCTACGACCTGCTGGGCCCGAATTCGCCGACGGTGTTGTTCGCCACTGAAAAATTCCGCAACGACAACCCGAAAACCTACCAGGCCTTTGTCGACGCGCTGACCGAAGCCGCGCAGTTCGCCCAGAACGACAAAGGCGCCGCCGCCGACACTTACATCCGCGTGACCAAGGCCAAGATCGACCGCGCCGAGCTGCTGAAAATCATCGACAACCCGCAATTCGAATTCAGCGTCACGCCGAAAAACACTTACCCGCTGGCGGAATTCCTCTACCGCGTCGGCGCGATCAAGAACAAGCCTGAATCGTGGAAGGACTACTTCTTCCAGGACGCCAAGCCCCTGCAAGGAAGCTGAGATGAACGCGCCCTTGCCAGGCCACGCGGCCAGCAACCTGTCCGCTGCCGCCGCGCTGCTGGCGGTGGATAACGTCAGCCTCGAATACCGTACCCCCGAGCGCGTGGTGCGGGCCACGCACCAGGTCAGTTTCGAAGTCGACCCGGCCGACCGCTACGTATTGCTCGGCCCGTCGGGTTGCGGCAAATCCACCTTGCTCAAGTCCATCGCCGGGTTTATCCAGCCTTGCGAAGGGGAGATCCGCCTGCTGGGGCAGAAGGTCGAACGCCCCGGTCCTGATCGCATCGTGGTGTTCCAGGAATTCGACTAGCTGCCGCCGTGGAAAACCGTCAAACAAAACGTGATGTTCCCGCTGCTGGCGTCAAACACCCTCAAGCGTCGTGCAGCCGAAGAACGCGCGCTGCACTACCTCGACAAAGTCGGCCTCAGCGCCTTTGCCGACGCCTATCCGCACACCCTCTCCGGGGGCATGAAAGCCCGCGTGGCCATCGCTCGCGCCCTGGCCATGCAGCCGAAAATCCTGCTGATGGACGAACCCTTCGCCGCCCTCGACGCCCTGACCCGCCGCAAGATGCAGGAAGAGTTGCTGCGGCTCTGGGAAGAAGTGCGTTTCACCTTGCTGTTCGTCACCCACTCCATCGAAGAAGCGCTGGTGGTGGGCAATCGCATCTTGTTGTTGTCGCCCCATCCGGGACGGGTGCGCGCGGAAATCCACAGCCATCAATACGACCTGCACAGCCTGGGCGGCGTGGAATTCCAGGCATCGGCGCGAAGGATTCATCGCCTGCTGTTCGATGAAGCGCCCGAAGCCGAACGTGAGTTGGGCTTCGCCGATATCCGCATCGCTTACTGAAGGGGCCCGCTCATGCGCCAGGAATATGAAGTCACCCTCGAACCGCTGCTCAGCGTCCCCGTGGAACGCGAGCTGCCCCTGCGCCAGCGCCTGTGGCAACAAGGCTGGTTGCGCAAAGGCTTGATCCTGATCGTGCTCGCGATCCTCTGGGAAGCGGTTGCGCGCTACCAAAACAATGACCTTTTGTTGCCGAGTTTTCTGCAGACGTTTCACGCGCTCTACGACGGCCTGCTCAGTGGCGAGTTGTTGAGTAAAGTCAGCATCTCACTGGTGGTGCTGATCAAGGGCTACCTGATCGGCATCCTGCTGGCATTTGCCCTGACCACACTGGCGGTGTCGACCCAACTGGGCCGCGACCTGCTCAGCACCCTGACCTCAATGTTCAACCCGCTGCCGGCGATTGCGCTGCTGCCGCTGGCGCTGCTGTGGTTTGGCCTGGGCCAGAACAGCCTGATTTTCGTGCTGGTGCATTCGGTGCTATGGGCATTGGCGCTCAACACCTACTCGGGGTTTCTTGGCGTGTCCGAAACCCTGCGCATGGCCGGTCGCAACTATGGGTTGAAGGGTATGCGCTTTGTGCTGTTCATCCTGATTCCAGCGGCACTGCCGTCGATCCTCGCCGGCCTGAAAATCGGCTGGGCATTCGCCTGGCGCACGCTGATCGCCGCCGAACTGGTGTTCGGCGCCACCAGCGGCAAAGGTGGCCTGGGCTGGTACATTTTCCAGAACCGCAATGAGCTGTACACCGACAAGGTATTCGCCGGGCTAGCGGTGGTGATCCTGATCGGCTTGCTGGTGGAAAATTTGGTGTTCGACACCTTCGAGCGATTGACCGTCAAACGGTGGGGCATGCAGCGCTGAGGCTGGCTTGATCAATGAGTGATCAGACTTGCTCCCGCCGGCGTGTAGGAGCGTTCCTGATTTTTGTCCCGTTGAACGATCAACAAGCCTAGGCATTAACCTTTCGACGGTTAACCTTAAGAGACTTCGTTATGTCCGTCGAAAATCCCTACGCTGCTCCACTGGCCGATCTGAGTCAGTCAGCCGCTGATCAACCGATGTTCTTTGTTGTTGCGCCGCGCAAATTGTTGCTGATGATTTTGCTGTCCCAAGGTTTGTACATGGTTTATTGGAGTTACAAACAGTGGGCCTATTATCGTCAGGCAACCGGTGCCCGCATTTGGCCTTGGGCCCGAGGCTTTTTTGCGGTGTTTTTCTTTTACTCGTTCGCGATGAAGGTACGGCGAAAGTTTGAACTGACCAATACGCCGCATCGCTGGTGGCCACGGTGCCTGGCGCTTGGGTTGACCTTCAGCGCACTGCTGCCGCAGGCCTATGTCTGGTTTGTAGCGCCGATGACAGCACTGAAACTCAACCTCTGCCTTTTGATCGTCTATGCAGCCCTGGCGGTGCAGCTTCAGCATGCGGTGAATCGTGTTGAAGATGACGCGGAGGGCAAAGCCAACCATCGACTGACCTGGGCCAATGGCATCTGGATACTCATCGGGATGAGTTTCTGGGCGCTGACGACATTTTTGGCGCTCAACCCACCCGGGCCGTACTGAGTTTTTTCGCTGCGCTAAACACGTGTCCATGCACGGTGGACACGTGTTTCCAAAAAGCATTTTCCAGACACGCGCCTTCAAGGATTGCGCAAAAACACCACATACCCCCGAAACCACTCACTCCCCTTCAAATACCCCGGCGCTACCCATTCTCCGCCCTGGATCAAGCCGATCTTGAACGGCAGCCCCAGCCGATTCATCCGTGGCAGATACGCGGCGTAATCCGGGATGCTCTGGCGCCCCTGGTACGTCTGCACCACCACTTCATCCACCACGCCGTTGAGCTGGGCGATGGCGGCCGGGTCGGCGTTGCTGCTCCAGTCCATCAGGCCGGTGATGCTCAGGCGCAGGTCGGCGGGCAGGCGCTGGCGCAGGTCGCGCAGGAAACCGGCGTATTCGTGCAGGTACTGGGTGCGGGCGTCGAAGTCGATCTGGATGCCGATCACCGGGTTGCCGGCGTCGCGCCAGCGTTGTACCTGGCCGAGCAACTGGGTGTAGACGCGGTCTGGCCAGCGTAGGGTGTGGGCGCGGTAGACCAGCCAGATGTCGCCCTGGGTGATGCGCGGCACACTCATGCCTTGGGCGATCAATTGCACGCCGCGTTGGGGCGCGCGGCGGGTGGCGTTGATCTGGCCCTGGAGGATGTACAGGGTTTTCGCCTGCTTGAGCACCGGCTGTGGTGTGACGCCGCTCCACAGCCAGAAGGCGTCATAGTCGCGGGCGTCGACGGCGCCGAAGGCCGGGCTTGCCAGCAACAGCAAGCCGAGCCACAACGGTTTCACCAGTAGTACTGCAGCGATTTGCCCCACTGCGTGTCGGCAAAGCCCGTCTTGAGCTGGCGGAACCAGGCCTTGCGCACGGCCGGCGTAACGTCTTCGCCGCCGCAACTGTTGTAGCCAGAAGGCGCGTAGCAATTAAGGGCGCGGAACAGCGCGTAGGCCTTGTCGGCTTTAGGTGCCTTGGGGTTGCCGATCACCTGTTGATAGCCGTCGAGACGCGAGAAGGTGGCACCCTTGAAGTCCGATGGTGTGCTGCCCAGGCTGCCGGCGGCGCGCGCCTGCTCAAGGGGCATGCTATCCAGGCTGTTGCGCAGGATGAACTCGCCGAAACAGTTCAGGCCGTGGGGGTTTTTCGCGTCGTTCTGCAAGGTCGCGGCGGTTTGCGCAATGCTCGGGCAGGTGTAGCCGGATTCGGCCTTGTCGCCGTTCCACTGGAACAGTTTCAACGTCTGGCCGGCGCTGTAGACATAACCCAGGCTGGTGCCCAGCTTGTCGTCCGGCGCCGACGCCGGCAGTTGCTTGAGGTCGTCGTCGAAGGTGGCGAACTGGCCGCGCAGCAGGTCTTTATAGAGCAGCACGAATTGGGCGGTCTGGCGCTCTAGCGGGTCGTGCGCCTGGGCGATCTGCTGGCGCAGCAAGTCCGGCCCGGCACTGTTGCGCAGCAGGATGTAGCGCACCTGTTTGGCGCTGATCGGCGAATCGGCGGCGAACACCTTGGCCAACTGGCCGCTGCGTTCGTAATTCATCGCCAGTGCCAGCTCCAACTGGTCGCGTTGCAGCGGTTGCTTGGCCAGCGGCAGCAGTTGCAGCCAGAGTTTTTCGGCGGCTTTCCAGTCTTGCTTGGCTTCCAGGGCCAGGCCGCGCAGGGTCTGTTGGCTGAAGGCGAAGTAATCCGGGTTCGAGGGCACGTCCTGGGGCAGGTGCTTCAACGCGCTGTCGGGTTGATGCTCGACGTACAGGGCATACGCCGCTTGCAGGTAGTCGAACAGCGCCGGTTCGTCGGCAAACACGGCTTTTTGCCCATCGAGGTCGGCGCGGGTGAGGGTCGGCGGCGTATGCGCGCGCATCAGCATCAGGTCGCTGACGAGCAGGATCATCGGGTTCTTGACCGCCTTGCCGTTGACCATCAGCAGCTTGAGGTCGGCTTCGGCCACCAGCTCATCCACGGACACATTGCGCTGGGCGTCGGTGGCCAGGGTCAATTGCCAGGCATAGGCCTCGGCGAGCTTGGCGTGATCGTCCGCCAGCCAATACACCCGGCGCAGCAGGCCACGGGCGGAGGCGACATAATCACCCTGTGGATAAGTCTTCAGGTAACCGAGGAAGCCTGCTTCGGCGTCGCTCAGGGCGGACTTATCCACATGCTCGAGTTGCGGCATGCCGTATTCGTCGAAGGCGTCGGCCTGCGCCTGGTTCAGTGATGTCCGCGCGGTCATGTACAGCGCGGTTTCCTTCAGCCAGGGCAGATGACTGCTGCTGGCGCCGGCAAAACCGCGCTCGGCGTCACTGAAGCGGCCGCTGTAGAAGTCGGCGGCGGCTTGCAGATAAGTGCGAAGCAGTTGGCCTTCGGTCGATTGGATCTGCTGTGCGTCCACCACTTGGCCTTCCCAGGAGCAGGCCGTGAGCAATTGCAAACGCGCCTTCACCAGCAACTCGCGCTCGGCCGCCGGCATGTCGGCCTTGATCACCTGGCGGATAAACGCGGTGGCACTGTCGTCGTCGTTGCTGCGACAGCGGCTGCCTTCGCCATTCAGGAAGTCAGCACCCGCGGATTTGTATTCGTCACGCTTGATGCCCAATGGCTGGAGCAGGGTGTCGAGTTCGGCGCTGGGTGAGGCGTGCGGCGTGTTATCCGGTTCGGCCGGCGTGGCGGCGATCGGCACCAGGCGGTACACCGGGAACGGCACCGGACCGAAGCCTTGGGACAGGTCGTCCTCGCTCAAGGCGTTTGGCGCCAGGGGCGCGGCTTTTTTGTCGGCCAGCAACAGGCGCAGGTTGGTTCGGCTGTCATTGCCGGGGCTCAGGAACGGCAGGTTGTTGCACGTGTCCAGGCTGTCCCGCGAGACCCTCCAGTCGGGGTAGCACGAGTCGTCGGAGCTGGCGAGTGCCGGCTGGGAGAGACCGGCGAGCAATGCCAGTGCCAGGGGTGACAGAAAACCGATGCGCATGACGTGTCCTTGATCCTGAGTCCTTGGAGGGCGCCAATCATAACGTGATCCGGCGAAGGCTTCGGCGAAGGCCTACAAAAATTGCTGATTTATCTGACTGTGGGCAGTGGCAATTCAACTCCGCTGCCCTAGGTTGCGCACCTCGTCAGGGAGGTCGGCGCTGGGCGTGGCCTGGCGCCGAGCGGGAAAGCGGGTTCTGACGGGGTGCATCGGTCGCGCTGTGGATCTGGATCGGCGGCGCCGACCTCTGCGGATGTGCGCTGTTCAGGGGCTGTAAAGCCCGTTGATCCGCCGTGATCGCAGCACGTAGACGCAGGGTTGGCGCGCTGCCTGTCGGTTGCGAAACAGCGAGCGAATCCGGGGCTTTTGTCCTAGAGTGGCGCCTGTTTGCGCAAGCGCAGGTTTGGCCCTGAAAACGGGCAGTGGCAGGGGAATTGGGGTGCGACGGTCTGTGGTAGAGCAAGACGACAAGGTTGGGGCAATTTCTGCCGTCAATCGCCTCGCGGGGAGCCGGGAAGGTAAGGGTTGGTTACGCCGCCTATGGTGGGTGCCGATTCTGGCGCTGGCGCTGGCCGTGCGTTTTTATGGCCTGACGGCCGCAGCGATCTGGGGCGATGAAGGCTCGAGCCTGCTGCTCAGCCAATATGCTGCGGCGGACCTGTGGTTTCACGCCGCCCACGATGTGCATCCGCCGCTGTATTTTTTCCTGCTGCGCGGCTGGATCGAGCTGTTCGGCGATGGCATCTGGTCGATTCGCAGCATGAGTGCGATTCCCGGCGTGGTCGTGGTGGGCCTGGGCATCTGGCTTGCGCGGCAGCTGTCCACCCGTCGCGCCGCCGTGCTGGCCGGTGTGCTGCTGGCGCTGTTCCCCAGCGCGGTGCGCTACAGCCAGGAAGTGCGCATGTACTCGCTGCTCGCCGTGTGGCTGCTGGGCGCGACGCTGGCGCTGGTGTATTGGGTGCGTCAACCCGAGCGCACGCGCTACTTGCTGGCGTATGGGCTGCTGATGGCCGCCGGTTTCTACACCCATTACTTCACCGCGCTGTGTGTGCTGGTGCATTGGGCCTGGCTGGGGCTGTTGAGCGCGGCCCAGCCACCGGGCCGGCGCTTGATCACGCGTCCGGCGTGGTGGGCGGCCAACGTCGCGATTGTGCTGGTGTACCTGCCGTGGCTGCCGAACCTGGTGGGCCTGCTGCAGCATGTCGAGCAGCTCAAGGTCGGTGGCGACATCGGCTGGGAAGCGCCGGTCAGCCTGTTCTCTGTGCCGTCGATGATCTGGCAGTTCATGTTGCAGGACGAAGGTCTTGGCTTATGGCCAGTGCTGTTCTGGTTTTTTCCGCTGCTGCTGGTGACCGTGGTGGGCGTCAGCGCCTGGCGCGATCGGGCGCGCTACCGGCCGGCCGTGCTGCTGGCGTTGTTTTTTTTGCTGCCGCTGCTGTTGGTGTACGGGGTGTCGTTCATCTCGCCGGTGTTTATCGAGCGTTACCTCACGGTCTACGCCCTGGGCTTGCCGATCCTCCTGGGCCTGGCCATCGACCGCCTGCCCAGACGCTTTTCATTGCTGGGCGCGGCATTGTTCGTGCTGGTCGTCGGGGTGGAACTGCTGGGGTTGAAGAACAACTCTACGGTGGATGTGCATGATCAATTCAGCGGGCCGGTGGAGTTCGTCAATCGCAACTACCAAGAAGCTGACCGCATCGTCCTCAGCGACATGCTGTGGTACTTGAGCTACGTGTATTACGACCAGACCGACGCGCAATTGCAGCTTTACACACCGCCCAAGCCTGATGGCACGCCGACGCGGCCGAATGCCTATGGCTTCGGCACCCTGGTGGATCAGGACGGCGGGCGTATTTACCTCGACCGTTTGTCGGAGTTGCCGGCGGATACCCGCCGTGTCTGGCTGATCAGCAGCAACGAAGCGCCGGACGATTTCGCGCCGCTGCCGCATGGGTGGCGTCAAATTATGCAGCAAGATGGCGGTGGTGCCAGGGCGCGGTTGTTCGTGCTATGCCTCGGCCCAGAGCCGTCGCAGCCTGAGGGGTGTCGCTAATACCCATTCGGAATGAGTGGAATACCAAAATAGTGGCAATTGATTTCTAGGGAGCTCTGTAATCATCAATTACGGTTCGCCCCACAAATGGATTTTTGTCCTACTGAGTGGTGAACGGATTGTAGATATAACGTTATCTCCGGCTTATCCCGCTCCGGCCAGCTATCCGCGCAGCAATGCGGCGCACAACTGCAGGCATGGTTGCAAACCCTGTAGCGCGAGTTCGCTCCTGCTGCGGGGGAGGACTAGACTCGGATAAACCCACCTATCCGGAGCTCATCATGCAATCGCCTGAACACAGCTTGCCCTCCCTGTTCAAACAACTCGGCCTGGACGATGACGCGGCCGGCATCGAGCAGTTCATCACCACACATTCACCGCTCAAGCCGGAGCTGCAACTGGCCGATGCGTTTTTCTGGACGGATAGCCAGAAGGCGTTTTTGCGTGAGGAAATTCTGGTGGATGCGGATTGGGCTGAAGTGGTGGATGAGTTGAACCTGATGTTGCGGCGTGGTCGAGAGGTGTAAAAAAATCTTTTATGACGCGCGGTAATGTAAAAAAAAATGGTGTGCGGTAAAAAAAACTGGGCTGTAAGCGACCCAGTTAATTTTTTCTGGAAAGCTTCGCACCATGGCAATCGACCTGCGTGCTGGGGCGGGTGATACACGAGGTTGGGAAATTTCCTATCGACTAAAAGGAAGTAGATGATGGTGGGCAGAGTGAGGAACCCTTATCAACAGGGGCTGACTCCTTCTTCTGGACACAACATGAAACGACTGATCCCCCGCGCTGAAATTGAACAATATGACCTCACAAAAATCGAGAGTCCCTATTTTGCCGGCAGCAAAGTAAGGGAATTTTTTCGTGCGCCTTATGCGTTGCAGGGACTGAGTGAACTTCTTAGTGAATGCAATATTTCCCCTGTTTGTTGTCCTGAGGAAAAAGATCAACGGCGAGTGTTGGATAAACTCGCGGCAGGTGATTGGTTATTCGTGACGGACCATCCCTTCGTTCCTTTAAGTAGAGCGTGTCGCGTTAAATACGGGCATCTGATGGGCCGTCGGCTTTATGTCGGGCCGGGTAAGTGGGAAAAAGTCAGCATCGATTACGATGGCATTAAAAACACCGCACTATTGGTGGCTAATCGGTTAGTTTCCATGGGTGATGAGGGGCGAATGTTCTTATCGGATGGCAAGGATCTCGCGAACACCACTAGGGTTATGACTCAACGGTGGGTGAGGCTTGACAGTCGCGATGATCAGCTTACTCACAGATCGGTTGAGCGTCGGTATGGTGATCTACGGCATATCAAACAACGCTATCTGGATGGGGATGACAATTGGCAACAGGGTGGAAAATCCTGGCACTGGCAACCTGTAACACCTGATGTGGCCTATGAATACAAGGATGTAAAAAAATGACACGCAAGCATGTTTTTTGGTTTTGGGGAGCCATGGATGCCCTTTATCTGATCCGGTATGCAGTGGTCAGCGCAATAGAGGGAAGGATTCCTTATTTAAGCGATCTTGAAAGTGCTTTATGGGTGCTGCGTGATCATAGCGTTGTGCAGTTATACCTGTTCGGCTTTGCCATGCTGCTGCAAGTTTCCATCGTGATCTCGTGCCTACTGTTCTTTCTTGGACGTGAACAGGTGAGGTGGGTTACTTACCTTCAAACACCCTTGCGATTGGCTTTTATTGTGCCTTCTGTTTCGCTGTTGCTGGTAGGTGCTCAGCTTGTTCCTAACTACAACTGGGTATTAATGGCTGCGTTAGTTGTTGTATCCGAGGCAGTGAAAGTCTGGAGCGTCTGGCGGTGGAGCAAAAGGTGCTGATATTTTCCAGCAGAGCCACTTAGGAGACTGAGCGGTCAATAAGCCGGTTGCACAACAATCCTGAAGCCGACGCTGATCCAAATGTGGGAGGGGGCTTGCCCCCGATCGCGGTAGATCAGTCAACCATGTATTGCCTGAACCTCCGCTATCGGGAGCAAGCCCCCTCCCATATGGGTCATGCGGCGTTGTGGCTATCGTTGAAAATCCAACCCTCACGCTGAAACCCGCTTTACTTACCCAGGCGCCGCCTGAATGGCAGGCTGCACAGCGATCCTGAAGCCGACGCCGATCCAAATGTGGGAGGGGCGGTGCGACGATTCGACTTGCCCCCGATAGCGGCAGATGAGTCAACCATGTGTTGCCTGAACCTCCGCTATCGGGAGCAAGCCCCCTCCCACATGGGTCATGCGGCGTTGCGGCTATCGCTGAAAATCCAACACCCGCGCTCAAACCCGCTTTACTGACCTCCATCTCCACCCACCCGCTAAATTGTTTCAAAACTTGACGCATTCGGCTCCATCCACCATATTGATAGTTAGCAAACTAACTGTATGCGAATGATCCAGTGCCCAAGACCCTCGAACAACTCCAGATGAACCTCAGCAGCAGCATGGTGGTGGGCGCCCGTAACTGGCGCAAAATCTGCCAGAACACGCTGGTGAGCTACGGTATTTCCGAAGCCTGCGCCGTGCCGTTGTTGATGATCGGCCGCCTGGGCGACGGGGTGCATCAGGTAAAAGTGGCCCAGGCGTCGGGGATGGAAAGCCCGTCGCTGGTGCGCCTGCTCGACCAACTGTGCAGCGGCGGCTATGTGTGCCGCGCCGAAGACGCCCACGACCGCCGCGCCAAGGCGTTGAGCCTCACCGCACGTGGCCGTGAGCTGGTGCAGGCGGTGGAGGCGCAACTGGTGCGTCTGCGCCGCGAGGTGCTGGCCGATATCGCGCCTGCCGACATGGAGGTTGCGCTGCGTGTGTTGCGCGCCTTTGAAGCCGCCCATCAACCTCCAGCGGTTGCGGCATCTTGAGGGGATTTTTTACCGGCATGCCGCCGGCCAAGGACTGGTTCTACGGGGTACGCACGTTCGCTGCGTCGATGATCGCGTTGTACATCGCCATGCTCATGCAAATGCCGCGTCCGTACTGGGCGATGGCCACGGTGTACATCGTCTCCAGCCCGTTTGTCGGCCCGACCAGTTCCAAGGCGTTGTACCGCGCCATCGGCACCTTCATGGGCGCGGCGGCGGCGGTGGTGTTTGTGCCGATGTTCGTGCAGTCGCCTTACCTGCTGGTGGTGGTGATTGCGTTGTGGACGGGCACCCTGCTGTTTCTCTCCATGCACCTGCGCACCGCGAATAACTACGCCTTGATGCTGGCCGGCTACACCTTGCCGCTGATCGCCTTGCCAGTGGTGGATAATCCCCTGGCGGTGTGGGACGTGGCCGAAGCGCGCACCGAGGAAATTTTTCTGGGTATCGCGGTGGCGGCGGTGGTCGGCGCGATGTTCTGGCCACGGCGCCTGATGCCGGTGTTCGATGGTTCGGTGGCCAAGTGGTTCAGCGACGCCCAGGTCTACAGCCAGCGCTTTCTGAGCCGCAACGTGGCGCCGGCAGAAGTCAGCGCCTTGCGCAGCGGCATGGTCGCCACCTTCAACACGTTGGAGTTGATGATCGGCCAGTTGCCCCACGAAGGCGCCCGGCCGCAGACGGTGCGCAACACCAAGGAATTGCGCGGGCGGATGATCCACCTGCTGCCGGTGGTGGATGCGCTCGACGATGCGCTGTACGCCATCGAGCACCGTGCGCCGGAGTTTCTCGAAACGCTCGCGCCGTTGCTGGCGGCGACGGATCAGTGGCTGCACAGCACCACCGAATCCGCGCCGTTGGAACGCTGGCGCGCCCTGCGTGACCAACTTGACGCCCTGCAACCGGCAGGCGAAGCGCTGGACGACCGCCACACGCTGCTGTTCTCCAACGCCCTGTATCGCCTGGGTGAGTGGATCGACCTGTGGCAAGACTGCCGCAGCCTGCAGGCCGCGATCCAATGTGAAAGCCAGGACACCTGGCGCGCCGTGTACCGCCACTGGCGCCTGGGCCGGCTGACGCCGTTTCTCGACCGTGGCCTGATGCTCTATTCGGCGTTTTCCACCGTCACCGCGATCATCGTCGCCTCGGTGCTGTGGATTCTGCTGGGCTGGACCGACGGCGGCAGCGCCGTGATCCTGGCGGCCGTCGCCTGCAGCTTCTTTGCGTCGATGGACGACCCGGCGCCGCAGATCTACCGGTTCTTTTTCTGGACCGCCATGTCGGTGCTGTTCGCCAGCCTGTATCTGTTCCTGGTACTGCCCAACCTGCACGATTTCCCCATGCTGGTGCTGGCGTTCGCCGTGCCGTTTATCTGCATTGGCACGCTCACGGTACAGCCGCGTTTCTACTTGGGCATGCTGCTGACGCTGGTGAATACCTCGTCGTTCATCAGCATCCAGGGCGCCTATGACGCCGACTTCCTCAACTTCGCCAACGTCAACCTGGCCGGGCCCGTGGGCCTGCTGTTTGCCTTTGTGTGGACGCTGATCGCGCGGCCCTTCGGTGCCGAGTTGGCCGCCAAGCGCCTGACCCGGTTCAGTTGGCGCGACATCGTCGGCCTGACCGAACCGGCGACCCTGGCCGAACACCGGCACCTGGCCGCGCAAATGCTCGACCGCCTGATGCAGCACCTGCCGCGCCTGGCGATCATCGGCCAGGACACGGGCATCGCCCTGCGCGATTTGCGCGTGGCGCTGAACCTGCTCGACCTGCTGGCCTACTCGCCACGGATCTACGGCGTACCGCGGGTGTTGCTCGACCAAGTGGTGGAAGGCGTCGGCGCTTACTACAAGGCCTGCCTCAAGGCGGGTGAACGCTTGCCTTCGCCCAGCGGTCTGCTGCTGACCCTCGACCGCACGCGCCGCGCCCTCAACGGCCAAGGCCTGCAAGACGAAGACGACACCCGCCTGCATCTGCTGCACGCCCTGGCGGGCCTGCGCCTGGCACTGTTGCCCGGCGTGGAAATGATTGGCGGCACCGAGACAGAGGCGCCGCTGCCTGATGGAGCGCCTTTATGATCGGTGATCTGGATATCAGCGGGGTGTTCCTGCCCACGTTGCTGGTGCTGATGGGCATTGCTTACGTGTTGTTTCTGGTGGTGCATGGGTTGTTGACCCGTCTCCACTTCTATCGCCTGGTCTGGCACCGGGCATTGTTCAACGTGGGGCTCTATGCGCTGTTGCTGGGCGCGGTGGACTCACTCAGTCGATACCTGATGACATGAAAAAACCTTTTTTGACCATCGGCCGTGTCGTCCTGACGTTGTTGATCGTGAGCTTCGCGGTCGTCGTCGTATGGCGCATGGTCATGTACTACATGTATGCGCCCTGGACCCGTGACGGCCACATCCGTGCCGACATCGTGCAGATTGCCCCGGACGTGTCCGGGTTGATCCAGCGGGTCGACGTGCGCGACAACCAACTGGTGAGCAAAGGCCAGGTGCTGTTCGCCGTCGATCAGGACCGCTTCAAGCTGGCCCTGCGCCAGGCCCAGGCCGCCGTGGCCGACCGCCAGGAAACCCTGGCCCAGGCCCAGCGCGAGTACAAGCGTAACCGTGGCCTGGGCAACCTGGTGCCGAGCGAGCAACTGGAAGAAAGCCAGTCCCGCGTCGCTCGTGCCCAATCGGCCCTGGCCGAAGCGCAAGTGACGGTGGACTCGGCCCAACTCAACCTCGACCGCTCGGTGATCCGCAGCCCGGTGGACGGCTACGTCAACGACCGTGCGCCGCGCACGCAGGAGTTCGTCACCGCCGGGCACCCGGTGCTGTCGGTGGTGGACAGCAACTCCTTCCATATCGACGGCTACTTCGAAGAGACCAAGCTCGACGGCATCCACGTCGGCATGGGCGTCGATATCCGCGTGATTGGCGACAGCGCACGCCTGCACGGCCATGTGCAGAGCATCGTCGCCGGTATCGAAGACCGTGACCGCAGCAGCGGCGCCAACCTGCTGCCCAACGTCAACCCGGCGTTCAGTTGGGTGCGCCTGGCCCAGCGGATTCCGGTGCGCATTGCGTTTGACGAGGTGCCGGCGGACTTTCGCATGATCGCCGGCCGCACGGCGACGGTGTCGATCATCGGCGACAAGCCCAAGGACGGAGCCCAGCCATGAAGCAGATTGTGGCAACCGCTGCGCTGGGTTTGCTGTTGTCAGCCTGCCAGGTGGTCGGCCCGGATTACCGACTGCCGGAGAAGGCCGCGATGAACCGTGGCGACCTGCAAGGGCAACTGGCGGGCGAGGGCAACAACGTGGTGTCGGCGCCGGTGCCGGCCGACTGGTGGAAGCTGTACAAAGACCCGCGCCTGGATGAACTGGTGCGCCAGGCCATGGCCTCCAACACCGACCTGCGCGTCGCCGCCGCCAACTTGCAGCGGGCGCGTTATCAGGTGCAGGAGGCTCAATCTGTCGGCGGCTGGAGTGCCGGCGCCAAGGCCGAGGCCCAGCGCCTGCAAGAGTCCGGTGAAGCGTTTTTGCTCTCGGAAAAAGTCCCGGTGGGCAATATCGGTAGCGTGGGCATCACCACCTCGTATCAATTCGATCTGTTCGGCACCCTGCAACGCGGCATCGAAAGCGCCCAGGCCAGCGCCGATGCAACCCAGGCCGCAGCCGATATTGCGCGGATCACCCTGGTCGCCGATGTGGTGCGTTCCTATACGCAAGTCTGCGCGGCCAACGAAGAACTGGCGATCGCCAACCAATCCCTCGACCTGCAAGCCCAGAGCACGACGTTGACCCAGCGCCTGCGCGACGCCGGGCGCGGCGATGAAACCCAGGTCACCCGCTCGCAAACCCAGTACAAATCCTTGCGCGCCGATATGCCGCGCTATGCAGCTGCGCGCCAGGCCGGGCTGTTCCGCCTGTCGATGCTGCTGGCCAAGCCGGTGGATCAACTGCCGGCGGGCACCGGCACGTGCGCCGAACTCCCCCACATCGCCCAACTGCTGCCGGTGGGCGATGGCGCGACGCTGCTTAAACGTCGCCCCGATGTGCGCCAGGCGGAACGCCAACTGGCCGCCGCCACCGCACGTATCGGCGTGGCCACGGGCGCGCTGTATCCGGACATCAGCATCGGCGCCAGCATTGGCACGGTCGGGCTGCTCGACAACCTCGGCACGCCCGCCACCAACCGCTGGGGGTTTGGCCCGATGATCAGTTGGACCGTACCGACCAATGGCGCCCGTGCGCGCATCCACGAGTCCGAAGCGGCGACCCAGGGCGCCCTGGCGCACTTCGACGGGGTGGTGCTCAACGCCATCCGCGAAACCCAGACCGGCCTGGCGCAGTACACCGCGCAGTTACAGCGTCGCGATGCGCTGGCCGAAGCCGACGCGTCGGCCAAGGAAGCCGCCGACCAGACCCACCGCTTCTTCCAGGCCGGCCGCGCGTCGTTCCTGGCCGACCTGCAAGCCACGCGCACCTACACCGATGTGCGTGGGCAACTGGCGGCGGCCAACACGCAGGTTGCCATGAGCCAGATCGATCTGTTCCTGGCCCTGGGCGGCGGTTGGGAAAGCGGACGAACGCAAGCCTCACAGCCCGGCAAACCCTGAGCAGGTAGCTATGCTTTGTCAGGCGGGCCGCCATGCTTTTTGACTGGCAGAGAGCCCGCCTGACACAGCTCGCGTTTGCTCATGGGGATTCCAATAATGAAAAACCCTTATGCTCCCGCTTTCTGGTGCGTGTGCTTCGCACTGGTGTTGTTATCGGCGGCTTACTTCTACGGCGTCATGCTCGCTCACCGAATCGACACGGCCATGGTGTTTCTCGACAGCGCCTGCCTGGTGATCGGCACCTTGTCCATCGGCGTCGTGGCCTGGGCGTCCTACCAAAATCTACGGGTGAAGAAAAAGCTCCTCGAACAAGGCAAGACCCGCGTTGCGATCTGGGACACCAAGGTCGCCCTGCGCCGGGTCGAAACCGTGTTCGACCGCTATTTCTGGGGCAGCTATTGGCAGCCCGGGCGTACCTTCCAGGAAGTCATGGGCGACCTGACCGGCACGCCCCTGGAAAAAAGTCTCGAAACCCTGAAAAAACAATGCGTGCTGCTCGATCGACAAATTGCCGAGGGTAGGCATTGGCTGAATAACGCGCGGGAATTGTCCGATGTCGCCACGCAGATGGCCCGAGAGCGCTACCAATTGGACTTCTGTGATCCCAAGGTCGATACCCCCGGCAATGCCGTAATACACCGTGAATTCGAGGTGTTGGTGTACACCTGGACCGCCCGTTTGAAGAGTTTCGACCACCAGTTGGACGAGATCGAAATGGAATACTCCTGAACTTGTGTAGAACTGATCCCTCTGAAAGTCTGGGCCGTTCGCGGCCCCCAGTGCTAATCTTCCCCCCGTTTTTCGGCGGGCTTGAGCCAACCTCACTTGGGGTTCAAGGAAGACAGCCCACTTCTCACAGGATTTGATCAGGTCACTTCATGAATAAGCCAGCAGTCGTTCTTTTGGGTTTCGTTGTCGCCGTTGGCGTCGTCAGTGCAGGCGGCGCCTGGTTTACCGGTAAACAACTGGAACCGGTGCTGCAAACCGCGATCCAGAACGCCAACAAGGAACTCAAGACCTCCATGGCCGGTGTCGACGGCACGATGGCCCTTGAGCTGGTGTCCCTGGACCGTGGCGTGTTCAGCAGCACCGCCCATTACCGCCTGAAAGCACAAGGCGCGGTCTTCGGCGAAGACAACCCGAACCCTGAATTGCTGTTCGTCGACCATATCGAACACGGCCCGCTGCCGGTCTCGCGCCTGGTCACGCTGAAATGGCTGCCAGTCATGGCCACCAGTCACTATGAGCTGGAAAAGAACCCCACCACCGAGAAGTGGTTTGCCGCCGCCAAAGACGTACCGCCGCTCAAAGGCGTGGCCAACATCGGCTACAGCCGCTCGGTCAACGGCAACGTCGAACTGCTGCCGCTGGAGTTCAAGGACGATAAGTCTTCCGTGAGTTTCTCCGGCGCCAACCTGAACTTCGACAGCAGCGCCGAAGGCAAGAAGGTCAAGGCCGACGGCTACATGAACAGCCTCAAGGTCGCCGTAGTCGACGCCAATGGCTCGCCGTTCGAAGCCGAACTGGCCGGGCTGACCGTGGCCAGCAACTTGGAGAAATCCACGTTCGGCTTCTACACCGGGCAGAACACCGTGGAACTGACCGACACCAAGCTCACCATGGGCCCGCAGAAGGCCGTGCTGACCCTCAAGGGCTTCGAGCAGAAAGACACCAGCGAAACCAAGGACAACAACCTGGCCGGCCGCGTCGACTACAAGATCGACGAGATCGGTTACCAGGGCAAACCCGTGGGTTCGGCCGCCATGGCGCTGAGCATGAAAAACGTCGACGTGCCGTCGATGCTGGTGCTGACCAAGCTCTATCAGGACAAAATGGCGCCGGTGCAGGCCGCTGCCGCCGCCGGTGAGCCGGCGCCTGAGCTGCAACTGAGCGAGGCCGAGCAGGCTTTGGCCGATACCAACGTCAACCAATTGCTGAGCGCCAAGCCGCAAGTGGCGGTGGAAAACCTGTCGCTGAAAACCACCCGTGGCGAAAGCAAATTCAACCTGATCGTGGACCTGGCCAAGCCGAGCAGCATGGAACTGCCGCCGATGGAGCTGGGCAAGCAGATCATCGCGTTGCTCGATGCCAACCTGAGCCTGTCTAAGCCTATGATCGCTGACGTTGCCGCCCTGCAGGCGCAGCTCGCCGGTGTGACCGCACCTGAAGCGATCGAGCAGCAATCCCAGATGGCCAGCGAGATGGTCAGCGGCGTTGCCGTCGGCACGCAACTGGCGACCCTGGTCGGCAGCGACGTGGTGTCCAAGCTGCACTACGCCAACAACGAAGTGACGTTCAACGGCCAGAAGATGACGGTTGAACAATTCCTCACCTTCGTGATGTCCAAAGTCGGTGCGATGAGCGGCGCGCAGTAAAAAATTCTGCACCACTCAGGAAAAAATAACGGGGGCGGGGTTGCGGGTGATACGGGTCAAATAGTCGCCATCGCGATTGGCTGATACCCCACTATCCCCGGCAAGTCCGCCCCCGTATTCATTTTTTAGTGTGTCGGGCAATTCTGAACAATTGTTATGAGTTGGCCTTTTTCTCACTTTCTTAAGGGATAGTTCCTACAGGAAAGCTAGGCCGGGTCCCGAGACGCCGGCACCCTGCAGCAAATTGCTCAGGACCACCTATCGTTACAGCTTTCCGTGTGTAAGGAAGCTCACGATATGTTGCCAAACCCACCACTCAGTGCATCAGGCCGGTTGCGACTGCTCGTCGGGGTCGCCTTGTGCAGCCAGTTGCTGATGCCCACCTTTGCCGTGGCCGACCCGGCCTATGACGCCCTGATCATCCAGGCGCGCAACGGCAACTTCACCCCCGCGCTGACCCAACTGCGCCAGCTGTCTGCCGAACGCCAGACGCCTGGCCAGGTCAGCGACCATCTGGTGATCGCCGGGTGGGCCGGCCAGGACGCCGAAGTGCTGAAGGTGTATGAGGCCCAGGGCAAGAATCGCAACCTGAGCACCCAGGCGCTCGCCACGGTGGCGCGCACCTATCGCAACCAACAGCAGTGGGCCAAGGCCGAGGCGGTGTATCGCCAGGCGTTGCTGCGTGAACCGAGCAATGTCGACCTGCAACTCGGCCTGGCGTTGACCCAGGCCGACGGCGGCCAAGCCAGCGAGGCCGTGCAGCGCACCCGCGCATTGGTCGCGGCCAAGCCCGACGACCCCAACCGGCGCATGGCCCTGGGCTACGCGTTGACCCGCGCCGGCTTGAACTACGATGCCCTGTTCGAATTCGACCAGGCCTTTATCCGCGCCGGCGACAAACCTGAAGTGGCCCGCGAATACATCGTCGCCCTGCAAAAGGCCCGCCTGCCAGAGCCGGCCTTGCGCCTGGCGGCCCAGCGCCCGGGCCTGCTCGACCCGGTCACCCAGCGCCGCCTCGAAGGCGACCTGGCCGCCGAGCGGGTACGCATGGCCGAGTTCGCCACGCGCACCGAGAAAGAACGCTACGTGATCGCCGACCGTGCCCTGCAGGACTACGACACACTGCTCGCCCGCTGGACCCCCGATGCCAGCGCCCATGACGACGTGGTGCGCTGGCGCATCGACCGCCTGGGCGCGCTCAAGGCTCGGGCGCGCACCGCCGAGGTGATTCGCGAGTACGAAACCCTCACGGCCGAAGGCGTGCAACTGCCAACCTATGCGGTGCGCTGGGTGGCAGCGTCTTACCTCGACCAGCGCCAGCCGGAAAAGGCCGAGCCGCTCTATCGTCAGGCGCTGAGCGCCACCGACGCCGAGCCCGATGACCGGGTCGAAGACAGCACGGCCTTGTTCTACGCCCTGCAGGAAAGCGACAAAGGTGTCGACGCCCGCGAGGTCGCCAATACCCTCGCCAACAACCAGAAACCTCGGGTCGAACTCAAAGGCTTGCCCATCGGCAACCCCAACGACGCGTGGATGGATGCTCAACAACTGTCGGCCCAGTCCGGCGTGTACGGCGGCGATCTGCCGGGCAGCGAAGCCGGCCTGGATGCGCTGGTAGCACGGGCGCCGGGCAACGTCGGCCTGCACCTGGCCCAGGCTGACATGTACCGCGCCCGCGACCTGCCACGGCGCGCCGAAGCGATCCTCAAGGAAACCGAAGCCCAGGTGCCGCGTGACATCGGCCTGGAAGTGTCCCAGGCCTACACCGCCATGGATCTGCAGGAGTGGCGCCAACTCGACGTGCTTGCCGACGACGTCATCGCCCGCAACCCCGACAGCCGCCAGGTGCAGCGCCTCCAGCGTCTGCGCAACGTCCACGACATGGCCGAGGTGCGCGTCGAGGCCTACACCGGCAAAAGCTATGGCGGCGGTAATAACGGTGACGTGGGGGCTGTCACCGGCAGCCGTGACTGGGGCATTGAAAGCGTGATCTACACGCCGCCCATCGATGAAGACTGGCGCCTGTTCGCCGGCGCCGGCTACGCCACCGCCGACTTTTCCGAAGGCACCGGCCAGCACCGTTGGCAGCGCGTGGGCGTGGAGCGGCGGACCCGCGACATGACCCTGGAAGCCGAGGTGTCCAACCACTCCTACGGCTTTGGCTCCAAACAAGGCGCGCGCGTGTCGATCGCCCGCGACATCAACGATAACTGGCAATACGGCGGCAGCCTCGATTACCTCTCGGCTACCACACCGTTACGTGCGCTGAATGCCGACATCACGGCCAACGGCGGCAGCGGCTTCATCCGCTGGCGCGCCAATGAAAGCCGTGAGTGGAAGCTGTCCCTCAGCCCGTCGCACTTCAGCGATGGCAACGACCGCGTCGAAACCTTGCTCACCGGCCGCGAGGGCATCTATAGCTCGCCGGGCGTGCAAGTGGACCTGGGCCTGGAAGTCAGCGCCAGCCGCAACAGCAAGGCCGACACGGTGTACTTCAATCCGAAGTCGGACTTCAGCGTGTTGCCCACCGTCACCGTCAACCATGTGCTCTATCACCGCTACGAGACCCAGTGGAGTCAGCAATTCCAAGTCGGTGCGGGTACGTATAGCCAGAAGGATTATTCCACCGGCGGCGTCGGCTTGATCGGTTACGGCCAACGCGTTCGCTGGAACGACGTTCTGGAAGCCGGCGCCAACCTGAGCCTGATCAGCCGACCCTATGACGGTGTTCGCGAACGCGATCTGCGTCTGCTCGTCGACCTCACTTACCGCTTCTAGAAGAGCCTGACCATGACTGTCCTCAGCCGTTGCTTGCTGGTCCTGGGTGTATTGCTGGCCAGTGCCTGCGCCCAGCAGCCCGCCCCCTTCACTCCACCCGCCGAGCGGCCGACCTCGGCCAACGAAGCGCCGTGGCCGAAAAACCATTTCCTGGGCATTGCCTACCACGATGTCGAGGATCGCGACCCCGACCAGACGGTAGTGGCAGTGCGTACCGAACGTTTGATCGAGCAGTTGGCCTGGCTGCGGGAGAACGGTTACCAGGCGGTCAGTGTTGACCAGATCCTCGCCGCCCGCCGTGGCGGTCCGGCGCTGCCGCCCAAAGCCGTGATGCTCAGTTTCGATGACGGCTATTCGAGCTTCTATACCCGCGTGATGCCGATACTGCGGGCCTACCACTGGCCGGCCCTGCTCGCGCCGGTCGGCGCTTGGATCGATACGCCGTTGAACCAACCGGTGGACTTCGCCGGCTCACCGCGCCCGCGAGGTGAGTTCCTGACCTGGGAGCAGATCCGCGAAGTGTCCCGCTCCGGCCTGGTGGAAATCGCTGCCCACACCGATGCCAGTCACAAAGGGATCCTGGCCAACCCCCAGGGCAACCTCGAACCGGCTGCGACCTCCCTGCGCTTCGATCCGGCCACGGGCCGCTATGAAACCCAGGCGCAGTTCGAGGCGCGGATGCGCGCGGACGTCGTGGCGATCTCCAACAAGATCCGCAGCGTCACCGGCAAGGCGCCACGGGTGTGGGTATGGCCCTATGGCGCGGCCAAGGGCACCTCGCTGGCGATCGTCGGCGAGCAGGGCTATGAAATGGCCCTGACCCTGGAAGATGGCCTCGATAGCTCGGCTAACCTGATGAACAGCCCGCGCTTCCTGGTGGCGTCCGACCCGGACGGCGAACATTTCGCCAACAGCATCGTCGCGGTGCAAACCCGGGCACCGCTGCGGGTGCTGCATGTGGACCTGGACAACGTCTACGACCCGGACCCGGCCCAACAAGCGCGCAACCTCGACCAATTGGTGCAGCGCGTGGTGGACATGGGCGCGGGCACCGTGTTCCTGCAAGCCTTCGCCGACCCCAAGGGTGACGGCCTGGTGCATCAACTGTACTTCCCCAACCGCCACTTGCCGGTGCGTGCCGACCTGTTCAACCGTGTCGCCTGGCAGTTGCACACCCGTGCCCATGCCAGCGTGTATGCCTGGATGCCGGTGCTCAGTTTTGCCCTCGACCCCAAGCTGCCCCGCGTGACCCGCTGGGACCCGGAGACCGGCAAGGTCGGCCTCGACCCGGATCAATACCAGCGCCTGTCGCCGTTCGACCCGCAGGTGCGCAAGATCATTGGCGAGATCTATGAGGACCTGGCCCGCAACAATGCCATCGACGGCGTGCTGTACCACGACGATGCGTTGCTGTCCGACTTCGAAGACGCCAGCCCCGCCGCGCTCAAGGTCTATGCCGCCAACGGCTTGCCCGCCAGCATTGCGGCCCTGCGCGCCGACCCGGCGGTGATGCAGCGTTGGACACGCTTCAAGAGTCGTTACCTGATCGATTTCACCCAGGAGTTGACTGCCAAGGTCCGCGCCATCGGTGGTCCGCAGGTGCAGACCGCGCGCAACATCTTCGCCGAGCCGATGCTCAATCCGCAGAGCGAAGCGTGGTTTGCGCAGAACCTCGACGACTTCCTCCAGACCTATGACTGGACCGCGCCGATGGCCATGCCGCTGATGGAAGGCGAGACCCTCAAAAATTCCAACGTATGGCTGGAAAAACTGGTCGCCACGGTCAAGGCGCGCCCCGGCGCACTGGACCGTACCGTATTCGAACTGCAAGCCAAAGACTGGCGCACCAAGGCCGCGCCGGACCTGAGCGGTGCGCAATTGGCTGAGTGGATGGGTGTACTCAAACGCCAGGGGGTCACGAGTTTTGGCTACTACCCGGACAACTTCCTGGAAAACTCCCCGGACCTGAAGACAGTGCGTCCGGCCCTTTCCAACCAATGGAACCCTTGACCATGTTCGATAGAATCCTGGCTTTATTCGTACTGGCGCTGGTGTTGGGCGTGCCTCTGGGGCTGATCTTCCTGATCACCGGGCAATTCCTGATGGACTTCGTGTTCTTCTACCCGCTGTTCATGTCGGCGCTGTGGATCGCCGGCGGCTTGTACTTCTGGCTGCACTGGGAACGCCACTGGCCTTGGGAAGAAGACACGCCGGCACCGACCCTGGCCGGCAACCCGCTGATCTCGATCATCATCCCTTGCTACAACGAAGGCGATAACGCCGCCGAAACCATTCATGCGGCGCTGGGCCAGTCGTACCCGAACATTGAAGTGATCGCCGTCAACGACGGCTCCAAGGACAACACGGCGGCGGTGCTCGACGCCTTGGCCCTGGAGCATCCACGCCTGCGGGTGCTGCACCTGGCGCAGAACCAGGGCAAGGCCGTGGCCTTGCGCATGGGCGCCGTGGCGGCGCGCAGTGAGTACCTGGTGTGCATCGACGGCGACGCGTTGCTCGACAAAAACGCGGCGGCCTACCTGGTTGCGCCGATGCTCGACAACCCGCGCCTGGGTGCCGTGACCGGCAACCCACGCATCCGCACGCGCTCGACCTTGATCGGCCGCGTGCAGGTGGGCGAGTTCTCCTCGATCATCGGCTTGATCAAGCGCACCCAGCGCGTATTCGGGCGGATCTTCACGGTGTCCGGTGTGGTGGTGGCGTTCCGTAAAAAGGCGCTCGACCGCATCGACTACTGGAGCACCAACATGATCACCGAAGACATCGATGTCAGTTGGAAGCTGCAACTCGATCACTGGAGCATCTTCTACGAGCCACGTGCCCTGTGCTGGATTCTCATGCCCGAAACCGTCGGAGGCCTGTGGAAACAGCGCCTGCGCTGGGCCCAGGGTGGCGCCGAAGTGCTGTTCAAGAACATCCGTGGCATCTGGCAATGGCGGCATCGCTACCTGTGGCCGCTGCTGTTCGAATACTGCCTGTCCACCGGCTGGGCCTTCACCTTCCTGTTGTCGGTGATCTTCTGGGGGCTGGGCAAATTCATGGTCTTGCCCCAAGCGATTGCGGTGGACTCCCTGGTGCCGCCGGCGTTTACCGGGCTGGTGCTGGCGATGGTGTGCCTGGTGCAGTTTGCCGTGAGCATCCTGATCGACCGGCGCTACGAAAAGGACCTGTGGAAAACCCTGTTCTGGACCGTGTGGTACCCGATGGTGTTCTGGCTGGTCAGCTTGTTCACCACGCTGGTCAGTTTTCCCAAGGTGTTGTTCAAACAGCATCAGAAGCGCGCGCGCTGGGTCAGCCCGGATCGCGGTATCAAACCTGCCAATGAGGACGTGTGATCATGAAACTGGTCCGAACTCGTCAACACCCGGTGATGTGGGGCATCGATGTGCTCTTGACCCTGCTGGCCTGGGGCGGGCTGATTTGGCTGATGATGCGCGGCATTACGTCGATGCTTGACAGCCATGGCGGCCCACGCCTGGAAGCGCCGATTTTCGCGGCGCTCAACACCCTGCAAATCTACCTGTGGATCGCCCTGTTCAACGCGGTGATCCTGATCAGTTGGGCGCGTTACCAGCAACGCAAGGGGCGCAAGTTCGCCCAGCGCCGTGCCGAGGCCAATGTGCTCAGTGACAAGCACCTTAGTGAAAGTTTTAAGCTGGAGGAGGGAGCCCTGGAGCAACTGCGCAGGCCGGGTGTGCTGGTCATCCACAACGATGAGCATGGCGGCGTCGAGGACGTGAAGTCGCATGTCTCGCGCGACGTGGAACGCCCGCCGCTGACCCTGGTGCCCGGCCAGGAAAAAGGCAAGGACATCGGCTGAAGGTCAAACCAAGCCGCCCTTTGTCGTCGCTGTGGAGCCCCGGCGAGGCTCTACAGCGCCTCCACCGGTTCTGCCGCATCAGGCTTGCCGCTCGTCCCCAATCGGCTTTCCCTGCAATGTCGATAAATGAGCTCTAGTTCACAAAATTCTTGCGAACTTTTCCGTCTTTCCCGGTACTAACCTAACTCGGCAATAACTTGATGGCCAAGTAGTGGCAATTAATAAGGTATTCGCTGAATCAACATCAAAATAGTTGCCGTTTGTCGGAACAATACTTCCGATGAAGAACCTTTCGTCTTTTTTGATTATTTTTATTGTTATTAATCAGTGTATTGCATAACTAACTAGAACTGACGTGCAACTAATCCATTTTCTTGGGTCAGCCGAAGTTCGATGTTAGTTTGCCGCGCCTTGATTTTCGACGGATCGAACATGTCTTTGTTATTGCCACGGACTCGGTATCTTCTGTGTACTTTGTTGCTCGCCGGGTTAAGCCTGAACAGCGCCACGGCCGCCCCCACGCCGGGCGATCAGGACCTGATCCGCGACCGCCAGAACCGCCTGCTCGACGAGCAGCGCCGGCGCCTCGACGAGCTCAAGGACCTGCCCGGCAAAGAAGCCAAGCCCCAGGCCCCGGCCACGCCCGCCGACAGCCGTTGCTTCCCGATCCGGGACATCACGCTCAAAGGCGCCGACAGCCTTCCCGCCGCCGACCGCGAGCGCCTGCTCAAACCCTATGTCGGCCAGTGCCTGGGCGTGTCGCAGCTCAATGAACTGCTCAAGGTCATCACCGATTACTACATCGACAAAGGCCGGGTCACCAGCCGCGCCTACTTGCCGCAGCAAGACCTTTCCAGCGGCCACCTCCAGGTGCTGGTGGTCGAAGGCAAACTCGAAGGACTCAAAGGCGCCCAAGGCAGCAGCGTGACCGATCGCGAGCTGGCCATGGCCTTTCCCGGCAAGGTCGGCGCGGCGCTCAACCTGCGCGAAGTCGAGCAACTGGTGGACCAGCTCAGCCGTTTGCCCTCCAAGCAGGCGCAAATGGAGCTGACCCCCGGCACCCAGGTAGGCGGCAGTGACGTCGTGGTCAAGAACACCCCACAAAAGCCCTGGCGCGCCAGCCTGTCGCGCAACAACGACGGGCAGAAAAGCACCGGCGAACAGCAATGGGGCGCCGGCCTGGAGTGGGACAGCCCGCTCGGCCTGGCCGACCAACTGGTGCTGCGCGGCGGCCACGATGCCGTCAGCGACCACCAGAAAACCTCGAAAAACAGCATGCTCTACTACAACGTGCCGTGGGGCTGGTGGAACTTCAGTTACACCTACAGCGAGAGCGATTACCGCACCCTGGCCGACCTCAATGGCTATAAGCTCAAGCAGTACGGCGACAGCCAGAACCACCAACTGCGCGCCGAGCGCGTGATCCATCGCGACGACGTGAGCAAGACCTCGGTCAACGTCGGCCTCGCCCATTTGCGCACCAACAACTACCTGCTCGATGCGCGCCTGGGCCCCAGCAGTAACCGCCTCAGCGAATTGCAGGTGGGTATCAACCACGGGCGGCGTATCGGCAGCGGGTTCGTCAACTTCGACCTGGGCATGCAGAACGGTATTGGCGCCTTCGATGCGCAAAGCAACAACCAGGAACGCGATCGCGAGGGCAACCTCACGTCCACGCCGAACTACCGCAAATACACCGCCACCGTCAGCTACCTGCAGCCGTTCACGCTGTGGGGCGAGTCCTTCAGTTTTTCCAGCCTGGCTACCGGCCAACGCAGTGAAGACGTGCTGTTCAGCCCGCAGCGCATCAGCCTCGGCGGCTCGGCCTCGGTGCGCGGCTTCAAAGACCAGCAACTGAGCGGCGACAGCGGTGGCTACTGGCGCAACGACGTGCGCTGGGCGCGCCCGGTGACGCTCGATTGGCTGCGTCCGGCCTTTGCCGAATACGGCGCCAGCGTCGGCTACGACCAAGGTGTGATCAGCCACGGTCGCTACAACGACGACGTACACGGTCGGGTCTCGAGCAACTCCCTGGAGCTGTTCGCCCGGGGCAAACACGTCAGCACCAGCGTGACGTTTGCCCATTCTTTGGAACGCCCGGCAGTGATGAGCGAGCGCGAAGCGCCGATCTACTTCCGTATGGATTTCTTCCTGTAATTCAACGCCCCGTTACATCGAGAATTTGAAAATGGATGTTCGCCAATTTGCCTTTCTGGCCCGCCAACCTTCTGCCGCACTGAAGCCGCGCGACGCGTTCTTCGGCCTGCCCAAGCGCGGGCTGGCGTTGATCCTCGCCAACGCGCTGTTCTGGCAGCCGCTGCTGGCCCAGGCCGAGGGCATCGTGGTCAGCGCGCCCGGCACCAGCGTCGGCGCCGCGGGCAATGGCGTGCCAGTGGTGAACATCGCCACACCGAACGGCAGTGGCCTGTCGCACAACCAGTTCAAGGACTACAACGTCGGCCCCAACGGCGTGATCCTCAACAACGCCAGCGGCGCGGTGACCAACACCCAACTGGGCGGCTACATCGTCGGCAACCCCAACCTCAAGGGCGGCGCGGCCAGCGTCATCCTCAACGAAGTCAACGGCGGCAACCCCAGCCAGTTGCGCGGCTACACCGAAGTGGCGGGGCAGTCGGCCAAGGTCATCGTCGCCAACCCCTACGGCATCAGTTGCAACGGCTGCGGCTTCATCAACACCCCCAACGCCACCCTGACCACCGGCAAACCCGTCATCGACACCGTCGGCCGCCTGGACCACTACCAGGTCGACGGCGGTGCCGTGACCATTGACGGCCAGGGCTTGAACGCGAGCAACGTCGACCGCTTCGAAATCATCACCCGCTCGGCCAAGATCAATGCGCAGATCAATGCGCGCGAGTTGACCGTGATCGCCGGGCGCAATGACGTCGACGCGCAAAGCCTGAAAACCACCGCGCGCGCCGACGATGGCAGCGCCAAGCCGGAACTGGCAATCGACTCCAGCGCCTTGGGCGGCATGTACGCCGGCGCGATCAAACTGGTCGGCACCGAAGCCGGCGTGGGCGTGAAGCTCGACGGTACGTTGGCGGCCAGTGGTGGGGATATTCAGTTGGATGCCAATGGCCATTTGAGCATGGCGCAGGCCGCCTCCAGCGGCGCGGTAGACATCAAGGCGGCGAGCCTAGACGCCGGCGGGCCGGTGTACGCCGGTACCACGCTCAAGGTGCAAACCAAAGGCGAGCTGAACAACCGCAAGACCCTCGCCGCGCGCGACAGCATCACCCTGACCAGTAACGGCCAGTTGACCAACAACGGCATCATCGAAGCCGGCGTCAACGCCGACAACACCCGCAATACCAATGGCGACGTCAAACTCGACGCCCAGCACATCACCAACACCGGCACGGTGGTTGCCAACCGCACGCTCACCGCCACCGCCACGCAAACCCTGAACAACCGCGGCGGTACCTTGAGTGCCCGACAGGCGCTGAACGTCACTGCCGACAGCGTCGACAACCAGAACAAAGGTCGCCTGCTCAGCGATAACACCCTGACCGTCAACAGCGTCCAGCTCAACAACAGCCATGGCGGCGTGATCTCCAGCGACGGTACGCAAACCCTGATCGTCAGCGGCTTGCTGGACAACAGCCAGGGCGGCTCCATCGACAGCACTGGCGCGATAGAGCTGCGCGGCCAAACCCTGGACAACGGCACCGGCAGCCTGACCAGCGGCGGCGCGATCACCCTCGACCTGATCGGTGATCTGATCAACCGCAACGGCAAGCTGGCGAGTGGCGGGCCGTTGCTGGTCCAGCGTGCCGGCCACCTCGATAACCAGGGCGGAAAACTCGCCAGCCAGGGTCTGCTGACCCTGTTCGCCAACAGTATCGACAACCAGAACAGCGGTACGCTGGCGGCCAACGCTGGCGTGAAACTCACTACCAGCGGCCTGGTGCAGAACGGCACCAACGGTTTGATCCACAGCGAAAAAGCCGGCCTTGACTTGACGCTCGGCAGCCTCGACAACACGGGTGGGCGGCTCGCGGCCAAGGCCGGTGATGTGCTGATCGACGCCAGCCAGTTCAACAACGGCAACGGCGCCGTGTTCGCCGCCAATCGCGTGTCCCTGCGTGGCGGCAATGTCGACAACGCCGGGCAGATCGCCGGGCAAACCGTCGACGTCAGGCTGCGTGGCTCGCTCACTAACCGTGGCTTGATAGAAAGCGCCACGACCCTCGACATCGGCACCGCCAGCCTGACCAACAGTGGCCAGATGCGGGCACTCGGCCCCGGCGGAAAAACCCGTTACGCCATCGATGGCCTGCTGAACAACAGCGGCAGCCTGGAAACCGCCAACACCGAGCTGAGCCTCGCCGCCGGCACGTTCCAGAATACTGGCGGCAGTGTGCTGCATGTGGGCACGGGCGCGCTCGACCTCAGCGGCATCAGCCTCGATGACGTCGGTGGCAGCCTGGTGACCCACGGCGACCTGACCCTCAACAAAGCCAGCTGGACCAACAGCACGGTAATTCAGGCAGGGCGCTTGACGGTCAATGTCGACAACCTGCAGCAGACCGCCAGCGGCAAATTGCTCGGCAGCAGCAGCCTGATCGGCCGCGGCCAGGACTGGACCACCGCAGGCGCCATCGCCAGTAACGGCAGTCTCGACCTGACGTTCGGCGGGGCCCTCAACAACAGCGGTCGCGTCACTGCCGCCACCGACCTCAGCCTGCGCGCTGCCGCCGTCAACAACCTCGGCACCCTCGGCAGCGGCCGGGCAATGACCGTCACCGCCGCCAGCCTGCTCAACGACCACGGTCTGGTCTTCAGCGGTGGCGACATGGGCCTGCGCGTTGACCGCCTGAAAAACCTCGGCGCCGACATTTACGCCATGGGCAACCTGCGCGTGGACCGCGACGGCCAGGGCGGGTTGGCCAGCAGCATTATCAACAGCTCATCCTCGATCCAGACCGACGCCGGCCTGATCCTCGCGGCGAGCACGATCCAGAATATCCGCACGATGCTGACCAGCGAATCGGGTATCTACAGCGCGTCCATCACGCCCACGGCCTGCATCTTCAACGTCACCGGCGGCGACTGCGACGGCGGCAAGGAAAACCGTCCGTACCTGATTGCCCAGCGTGAGCACTTGATTGTCACGCAAGCCAGCGCGGCCTCGAGCATCACCTCCGGCGCCAACATGTTGCTCACTGGTGGAGCGTTGCTCAACAGCAGCAGTAGCATCGCAGCGGGCGGCAATCTGACCGCCACCGTCAACCAACTGACCAACGTGGGCCTGGTGACCCACGACACCCTCAGCGAACGCATCTTCGCCTCCGAGCGCAGTCGCCACCCGGAAATCTGGGCCGGGCCGGCCGCTGCCTTTAGCCAGCGCTATTCGATCGGCGGCGCGAATTACGATCCGCAGAACATGAGCGGCGTCGAAGCTGCCATGGCCGCTTTTATCGGCACCATGGAACGCGAATGGGTCGGCCTCAAGACGACTGAGCTGGCACCCTCGGACCAGCGCTATGGCGCCGTGATCCAGGCCGGTGGTGCGGTCGATGTGAGGGCCCAGGCCGGTATCGACAACAGCGTTGTACGCGGCGGTTACACCTACGTGGGCAGCGGTGTCAAAGCCAACACCCGCGCACCGGGTTACTCCACCCTGATCAGCCTCAACTCGCAATTGCCGCCGGATGTTGCCCAGCAACAGATCAACCCGCTGGGCCTGCCCGGCTTTGGTTTGCCCACCGGGCAGAACGGCTTGTTCCACCTCAACGATGGCAACGGCGTCAACGGCCTGCCCACCAGCCAGTTCACGGCGAGCCCGCATAAGTACCTGATCGAAACCAACCCGGCGCTGACCGACATGCGTCAGTTCCTGGGTTCGGATTACCTGCTGACCAAGCTCGGCTACGACCCCGACACCGCGCAAAAGCGCCTGGGCGACGGCTTCTACGAACAACGCCTGATCCAGCAAGCCGTCCTTGCCCGCACCGGCCAGCGCTTCATCGACGGCCAGACCAGCGACGCCGACTTGTTCAAGCACTTGATGGACAACGCCATAGGCAGCAAAACCGCGCTCAACCTGTCGGTAGGCGTCAGCCTCACCGCCGAACAGGTCGCCGCCCTGACCCACGACATCGTCTGGCTGGAAAACGCTACCGTCGCCGGCCAGCCAGTACTGGTGCCCGTGCTGTACCTGGCCCAGGCCAACAACCGCCTGGCCCCCAACGGCGCATTGATTTCCGGCAGCGACCTCAGCCTGATGGCCGGCACCGACCTCAACAACGTCGGCACCTTGCGCGCCACCAGCAGCCTGCTCGCCAGTGCTGGCGGCAATCTGACCAACAGCGGCCTGATGGAAGCCGGCGGGCGCCTCGACCTGCTCAGCGGCAATAACCTGAGCAACCGCGCCGGTGGCGTGATCGTCGGTCGCGATGTCAACCTCGCCGCCGGTGCCGAGCTGCTCAACCAGCGCACCGTCACCACCCACGAAAGCGCCAGCAACTACCGCACCGAACGCAGCGACTTCGTCGACAACGCCGCCCGCATCGAATCGGCCAACGCCCTCACCCTGCAAGCCGGCGGCAACATCAACAACGTAGGCGGCGTGCTCAAAAGCGGCGCCGACACCACCGCCCAGGCCAAAGGCGACGTCAACATCAGCGCCTCGCAAACCCTGAGCAGCGGCAACATCGGCAGCCGTTCGAACTTCACCACCATCGCCCAGCAAGGCTCCGTGGTCGAAGCCGGCCGCGACCTGCATGTGGTCGCCGGGCGCGACATCAGCGCCGTGGCCAGCCAGGTCGAAGCCAAGCGCGACATCAACCTGATTGCCACCCGCGACCTCAACGCCATCGCGGCAGCCAACGAGCAGCATTCGACGTACAACTCGAAAAAAATCAAAAGCATCGAAGACCACGTGCAGCAAGTGTCCAGCGTGATCAAGGCCGGCGGCGACGCCACCCTGAGCGCCGGGCAGAACCTGCAACTGGTGGCCAGCCAGGTGAATGCCGGCAACGAGGCGTACCTGGTATCCGGCAAAAACCTCAGCCTGCGCAGCGCCGAAGACCAGGACTACAGCTTCTACAGCAAGACCAAGAAAACCTCCCAGGGCAAAAAATTCCGCCTGGATGAAACCGATGTAGTGAACAACGTTGGCAGCCTGGTCAGTGCGGGGACGAACAGCACCGTCGTCGCCGGTGCAGACCTGCTGCTGGCCGGCAGTGCCGTCACCGCCGAAAAAGGCGCCACCCAACTGGTCGCCGGCCAAGACGTGAATATCCTCGCCGTCAGCAATGCCGACAGCGCCCGTCACGAACGCAAGGAAAGCAAAAGCAGCTGGGGCGGCCTGAAGTCGAGCAAGGTCCAGGACAACGTCGACGAAAAACGCACCACCGCCATGGGCAGCATGGTCTCCGGCGAAACGGTCACCGTCGCGGCCAAACGCGATGCCACCGTCACCGGCTCGTCCCTGGCCAGCACCGGCGACCTCGCCGTCCAGGCCGGCCGCGACCTGACCATCGACGCGGCGCAGAACACCTTCGCCCGCACCGACATGCACAAGGAAAAAAATCGCGACCTGACCGGCGTGTTGACCGGCAACAAGCTCGGTCTGGATGACATGACCGGCAACCAGAAGCTGTACATCAACAGCTCGAAGCACAACGGCACGGCCAATGAGATGACCTTGACCGGCAGCACTATTGGTTCGAGTGCGGGGAATGTGTCGTTGACGGCGGGGCGTGAGTTGAAGGTGGTTGCCAGTGATCTGGTGAGCACCAAGAACATGGAGTTGAGTGGTGCCAATGTCACCGTTACTTCAGGGATGGAGACTGCCAGTCAGACCAGTAAGGACAGTTCCAAGAGCTTGGCGGTTGGACGCGTGATCGCGGGCTCGGTAGTGGACACCGCCACCAGCATGCGCGACGCCGTCAAAGCGGCCCGTAGTGCTGATGACCCACGACTTAAGGCAGTCAAAATCGCCCAGGCAGCCCTAGCCGCCTACAACCTGAACGGCCAGGCTTCGGACGCCAATGCGCAAAGCTCCGGCTTCAAAAACAAAACCGGCGGCACGCCCGGCAACGGTTCGCTGATCAAGATCGGTACTGAACTGGCCAATAACCGCAGCAAGAACAGCAGCGAATTCAACAGTGTCACCGCCAAGCAGAGCACGCTCAACGCAGGGCAAGACTTGTCGATCGTTGCCACGGGCGCTGCGGCGGGTACTCAGGGTGATATCCAGATCACCGGCAGCAGCTTGAAAGCCGCCAACACCTTGTTGTTAGCTAAAAACGATGTGTTGATGCAAAGCGCACAAAACACCACCGACCGCAAAAACGAAGGGTCGAAAAGTAAAACCGCCATCGGCGCCAGCTTCAATATTGGCGAGCAAAACGGCTTCACCCTCGACCTCGGAGCGCAGGGTGCCAAGAACAATGGCAACGGTAACTCCGTCACTCAGGTCAATAGCACCCTCGATACAGGCAGCCTGTTGTTACAAAGCGGTGGCGATACCACCCTCAAAGGCGCCCAGGTTCGTGCGGACAGTATCAAGGCAGATATTGGCGGCAACCTCAATATCATCTCCCTCCAAGACACCGAGTCTTCGCGCAGCAAACAGAGCAGCGCAGGCTTCGGCGCCAGTATCTGCATCCCGCCGTTCTGCTACGGCTCTACCGTAGCGGGCTCGGCGAACCTTGCCGCCGCCAATATGAACAGCGACTACAAGGGCGTGACCGACCAGAGCGGTTTGTATGCGGGCACGGGCGGCTACGAAATCAATGTCGGCAAGAACACCACCCTGCAAGGCGCGGTGATTGCCAGTGAAGCGTCAGCTGATAAGAACCGGCTCAGCACTGACCGCCTGATCGTCAGCGACATCAAGAATGTCAGCGAAATCAAAAGTCAGTCTGCCGGTATTTCGGTGTCTTCCAGTAGTACCAGCGGTGCGTCGATGGGCGGCAGCATCCCGATAGCACTCAAGGAGAAAGACCATAGCTACACCCGTAGCGCGGTCAGCGAAGGCACGATTGTGGTTCGCAATGCCGAAGGCGCCAATGACCTAGTGGGGCTGAACCGTGACACCGCCAATGCCAATCAGAAACTTGACCGGCCTGATGAAAAGGCCATGCAAGAGCGTATTGACCTGATCCAAAGCTCGGCGCAGTTGGCCAGTGGGGTGATCAGTGCGGTAGGCAGGGCGAAGGCCGATGAGGCCAAGAAGCTTGGGCAGGCGGCGAAGGAACAAGCAGACGCAGGCTCGCCTGGTGCTGCTGATACCGCCCGTGCTGCTGATCTGGCTTATTCGGAAGCCAAGCGTTGGCAGTTCGGCGGCGACAAGAAAATGATGGCCGATATCGCGACGGGACTGATCGCCGCGGGGCTTGGTGGCGCGCCCGTCGGTACGACAGTCGGTATCGTTGCCAATACAGCTTCCAGCGAGATCTTCAAGCGAGTGGGTGATTACGCCGAGGCGCAATCCCTGAACCCGAAATCGGATGCGGCCACCCGAGCCGCATGGGCAGAAGGTGGAGCAGCACGCGTCATGTTGCACGCGTTGGCAGGTGCCGCCATTGGGTTGTCCAGCGGCAGCGTGGAAAGTGGCGCGTTGGGGGCCGGTGCTTCTGCTGCGTTGATGCCCTCGATTGCAAAGGCGTTGGAAAACAGCAAATTATCTGAGGCCAGCCAGGACAACATCGCCGCGTTGGTTGCGACCGGGATCGGCGCTGGAGCAGGCGCCGGGAATGGCACCGGCGGCGCTGCTGTCGGGGCCGGGACCGGTTACGGCGTCGAAGTATTCAATCGACAACTTCACCTGACCCAAGAGGTGCCACTACTCAAGAAGAAAGCTGAAGAGTTAGAGAAAACCTGGCGCAAGCCAAAATCGGATGCCTCTTGGGAAGACTTGTTGCGTATGGCAGCAGGATCAAAGGTCGATGCCGTCGAAAACGCCCGTTTAGATGCACTGGAAAAGAACTGGGGCAGCGACCCGACGCGGGATTGGCTTGATCGTGATTTGGCGATTGCCAGAGGCGCGATTCAAGAATTGGCTGATCAGAAGATTCGATTAACGTGGAAAGACGGCACCGCAATTATTGCCAATGGCTCTGCAGTTTATGCGTTCAACTCCACCAAAGAGCAGTTTGTAGACACGAGCCTTTTTAATGGTTTGGGCGACGGCCTTTATGGCGAATTGAGCTTGTTTGACAAATGGGTTCAATACGGTCGGGAGCAGGCAGATGCACATGCGACAGAATTCATTAACGTCTCGACCGACGAGCTGGCTTCAAAAGACGCGATGTCGAGGCTGTTGTTATTAGCTAGGAAATCGGCTGAACCGGTCACGGCGTTGGATGAGGCGGCCCTTTCGCTCACAGGTGTAGGTCTGGGAGCGAGGATTTCGGCGGCCATTGCCGCTGCCTTTGCGAAAAGGAAATTGGCGACGGAGGCGTCAGGTGAGGTTTTCGTCCTTGGGGCAAACGGTACAAAAGAAATACCTAAGGAATTAGGTAAAGTGTCTTTTGATGCAGCTAATGGTGTGGGAACCATCTACTCTCCAAGAGTCACCATGAGCGGAAGTGAAATAACATTTGATGAGTTTGCGATAGGTACTTCGAAAGGATTCATTGGCGTTGGTGCTGATGGGGCCGCTGAATTAGCAGGACCATTGAAGAAAATGCTTGCTTATGCTCAGTCCCAAGGTGCAGTAAAAATTACTCTGACAGGTCGCTATGCATCCCCAGAAGGCTCTAAGCTTGGGACAGGTAGTTTTTATAATGTAAATCAGAATTTTTCCTTTAGCTTTCCCGCGACTAAGGAAGGCTTGAGGGATTTTTTAAAAGGGGTTGGACAATGAAGGTTCGTCGAACACTTGAAAAAAGGATGAAAGATGTTGAAGCCTTAGGTCGTGGGTTCTTTCATGAGGAAGCTGAAGATGGTGACATTTTATTTTCTACTGGGATAGAGGGTGGAAGGTTAGATGTATATGTTGACGGTTTTTTCTTTGGAAATAATGAAGTTGCGAATAAGGTGTTGTTTGCTGATATTTCTAGTATTGAAAGTCACCTGAATGTAGAACTTTTTTCGAATTCGAGTCGCTCGGGGGATGTTGATTTTTACGTTCCCTTAGATGTGAAATGTGGCTTGTCCAATTTTGCGTTATTTTTACCATTCTTGACTTACTCTAATGTTATGAATATTTTGGTTGGGCTTAGAGAGGATTGGGTGAGGCAGATATCTCCTAAAGGATAGTTGGTACAAAAGAGGTAGGCACGTCCTTATCGCCGGTATTTAAAGATACAGATACAGGTTTGAACGCTGTAAATCCTATTGCCTCAAATAACCGAGGGAGAATTCAGGAGTTAGGTATGGACCCTGACAAAGGAAAGCTGGCGTTGCATGAAGGCCAAGCAGCCGTTCAGCTAGAAAATACGTTTGGAAGTACGTTGGAACGGGTAGAGCCTATCTTAGGACAGAAAAATCCTGACTTTGTATTTACGGATGGGCCATATTCTGGGAAAACGGTTGATTTTATGTGGACTGACTCAAGTCGATCCTCGCAAATTAATAAGTTTTTTTCAAATAATGCAGCGCAAAATCAAAGGCAGCTCATTGATCACTTAAATAAAGCTGATATAGTTCCTATCGACTATAGAAATCTTACGCCCGGTAACCAAGGGATGGTCAACGGCTGGATTAAGTTGCTGCCACAAGAGCAACAAAATAAAATATTAATTTTGCGGTGATCTCTATGGGTATGTATATATCAATAAATGAGTCTTCAGGCTGGGGGACTTCAGGTGGGGTGTTTGATTGTATTGTCGAAGGTACAAGAGCACTCTTCACTCATGATCAATGTAGCTGTATGAGGAAGATATACGAGGCTCTAGATGAGCAAGCGCAGAGCTTCATCGTTCTAGATAATATTACAGACGATTGCTTCAATTTGTTCTATAGCCATTGCGAAGCGGCAATGAAGATTTTTCCTGAAAGTGACCGCGGAAAGATTGTGCCTGAAAATCATATCCCAGGAATACTGTGGAATTGGTCTGAAGTTTTACGGCTTATGCGAGAAGATATTCGCTATAAAGATAAATAATTTGGTGCAAAAGGGCCAGGTTCTGCTGGTACGGGCACGACGGCGGGTAGTAATGTTGCAAGTACAACGCCTAAAGTTGATGTTTTTTGGAATAAAACAACAGTTCTAGATAGGACTGTTTATCAACGTAACGACCTCTTTGACCCAGAGGCCCTATCGACCTGGAGAGTACGAGGTAAAACTGTTGAAGGCTCAAACCTTGAGAGGATGGCCTCGGGTCGAGCACCAATTGGGTATGATGGGAAATCAGTTGAGTTACATCATCTCTCGCAAACTGAAGTTAATGGATTCGCTGGTACTCGTGGTTCACTTGCAGAAGTTGGTTCTGTTTTCCATAGCCAGAATAGCAGTGTTCTTCATGTCCCATCCAATGCCGCTCAAAGCTTTAGGTATACTCGTTACAAAGACTCTGCAGAATACAGAAACCCTACGACTGATTATGTTTCAGTTCCTACGGACTTGAATGCAAAAACATTGACAAAGCAGGCTAAAGAGTTTAACTCTTATCAGTCGGATTATTGGAAGTTGCGGGCTCGGAGCGGGGAGTAATTAGGCGTGGATTATTCGAGAATAATTAATCTTATTGAAGAGTCGGATTTCGTTGAGTTTGCTGATTATGGTGACGGGATTGCTGATGAGTGGATTTATAAAGCTGAAGCTCGTCTTGGGTTGAAGTTGCCTGATAGCTATAAATGGTGGCTGAAGTTTTATTCTGGCGGGGAAATATCTGGGGAGGAGATTTATAGTATCTACGAAATGGATTTTGATAGTGTAAGGGGTGGTGATATCGTTTATATGTCAATCGTTAACGGTCGAAATGGGTTGTGTGGGAAGGAGAGGCTATTTATCTGCGAACCGCCGGGTGCAGGGGAATCATTTTATTTTGTCACGGACGATGGTCTTAATGATGGAGAGTATCCTGTTTATAGGCTTGAACTTTCTGATCAAACTTCTAGTTTGTATGCGAAAAACTTTATCGATTTCTTAGAAAAAAGAATAATGTCTTTCAGTTGAATAACGATTCTGCGTTTAAAAAATGGTTGGGGGAAATAGGGGTCAGACCACGATTAGTACACCAATGTATATTGGTGGTCTGACCCCTATTTTTGCCGATCTGTTATGGCTCCCCGGTAACCGCGTCCGCGAGCCTGGCGGCGTCGAAAATGAACAGCGACTACCAGGCCGTCACCGACCAGAGCGGCTTCTTCGCCGGTAAGGGCGGCTACACCATCGACGTGGCCAAGAACACCACCTTGCAAGGTGCGGTGATTGCCAGTCACGCCACGGCCGACAAAAACCTGCTGCTGACGGATCGCCTGTTGGTCAGCGACATCAAGAACAAGAGCGAGATCAAGAGCCAGTCGGCCGGCGTCAGCGTCTCCGGTTCCTACAGTGGCGGCGCGAGTACCCTCACACCGGGCGCCCTGTACGGCATGGCACTCAACGACTCGGACCACAGCTACACGCGTAGCGCGGTTAGCGAAGGCACGATCGTGGTGCGTAACCCTGAGGGGGCGGGTGACCTGGTCGGCCTTAACCGTGACACGGCCAACGCCAACCAACGCCTCGACAAGCCTGACGAAAAGGCCATGCGGGAACGCATGGACCTGATCAAAAGCTCGATGGAGCTGACCAAGGGCATTGGCGATGCGATTGCTGCGGCCAGGATCAGGGCCGCCGACGACCCTAACAGCGATGTGAACAAAGCGACACGAGACAAGCTCGTGCAGGAAGGGGTTACCAACCCGACGCGGGATCAGATCAACCAACGTGCCCAGCAGGACTATGGCGTAGGGAGCAGCTTTCAGAAAGCCAGCCAGGCAGTGACGGCTGTGGTGCAAGCGGCCATGGGCGGCAGTGTTGGTGGAGCGTTGGCGGGGGCGGCGGCGCCGTACCTGGCAGAAACCGTCAAGGACATGACCAAGGGAGACCCGAATGCCAACGTGATGGCTCACGCGGTGTTGGGTGCCATTCTTGCCAAAGCTGGCGGTAACTCAGCACTCGCAGGTGCAGTGGGTGCTGTCGCTGCGGAGGGAACCGCGCGGCTGATCAAGGAAAGCCTGTATGGCGATGTCAGTAACGAAAACCTGTCCGAAGCGCAAAAGCAGACAATTTCCAGTCTCTCGACCCTGGCGGCTGGGCTCTCCGGATCGTTGGTTGGCAAGGACGCGCTGAATGCGGTGGCAGCCGCGCAGGTTGGGAAGAACGCTGTTGAAAATAACCTTTTGAGCCCATCCAACGAGTCTTTGCTTCAAAAGGCTCGCGACTCGTTCAAGCGCAACAAGTACACCGTCGAGGACGCAAAGACGCTTATCGCGCTCGATCAGCGAGGTCAGATTTCAGATGCTCTGGTTGAGCGCCTGCGCCGCAACCCAGACTCGATGTCGGCTGCCGATAAAGCCGCAGCGCTGGCGTACCTCGCGGATTACGCAAACGCACTCGTTGCGGCGTATGGGCAGGATGAGGCTGATCGTCGCATCTACGCGCTTATGCGGCCCGGTCCTCTGCGGCAAAGCAACGATGTGGCGTACGCGGCTGGGAATTCCATTAAAGACGCTTCACTGGAACGGCTCTATCCCGGCGATTTGTCGGCGCAGATGAACCGCACTCCTAGCGAAAACGAACAGCTTTACCGCGAAGCGCAAAAGACATTGCGCATCGGACAGAACTACCAAGGAGAGGCTGCAATCGGTACGCCGGCTTTGTATGTGCTGGGCGGGGGCGTGGGTTTGGCGATACGGTTGGTGACGGCTGAAAGTGGCGTATTGCAGGCTACTTATGGTGGGGTGCAGACCTACAACGGTGATTCGGGCGACGGCGCCCAAAACATTTTCCTTGGGCTTTTGAACGCGTCAGCTGCTGGGTTGCCGAGCGTGTTTAAGGGGCAGTCGGTTGCAGGCAGCACGAAGGGGATGACACCCAAAAATGAGAGCGTGGTTGGGGCAATACCTGACGCGGAGCTCGGCGTTTTGGTTGATAGAAACGTTCTGCAAGCCGGTCCAGATTTCGCCAAAGGTCCAAAAGCGACAGTTCAAGCGCCTCTGGTTTCCAAGGGGGCGGATGTAACTCCTGAAATTATTCAAAAAGCTTTACAAGTCGATTCGACTATTAGTGCACAAAATTTTGTGTCGCTACCTGCGATTCAGAGATACGTTGATCGACTTCTTGCTGGAGATACAGCTCCGGCAATCAAGATGGACGGTAATGTAATTGTTGATGGAAATCATCGATATATTGCTGCCAAAATACTGGGGCTAGAGCCTGATGTGGTACCGTGGGTGCTACCACCTAACAAAGTGGGTATGACTAAGCCTATATCTGATGTCAAAGTTGATCCGGCTGATTGGGGTAATAAATGATTACTTTGTATTTTGAAACCGGTGAGGCTTTGCAGTATTCATGCGACAGTTTTGTTGGTTTGGATTTTAATGGAGCTAGCTTGCATCGTGCTATATTTCAAGGGCTGGATGTCAGTAATGCAAATTTTGCCAATGCAAATCTAAGAAATGCTATTTTTGACTTTGCTATTTTGAATGGCTCCTGCATGAGTAATGCAGCATTAATGAATGCCACATTGACCTGTGCAGAAATGGAAGGTGTCGATCTTTCGGGCGCTATTGCTGTTGGTGCAATTTTTGCTGGGGCAAATCTTTCGATGTCAAATCTAAAGAGTTTAGATGTGCGAGGGGCTTGCTTTAAAGGAGCTAATCTATGTGGTGCTAATTTTTTAGTCGAACAAATAGAAGAGTCTGAGTTGTCTGGTGCTCAGTATGACAGCGAGACTGTTTGGCCCAGTGGGTTCAACCCCGTTTTGTACGGTGCAATAAAGATTTGAAAAGTTGCTGAAACGGTAACGGTGCAAAAGGTTTTGGCAAAGTTGAAGGCACCTATTCGGCGGTGAAACCAGGGGGAAATAGGGGGCAGACCACGTTTTGCATTTAAGTGGTTTTCGCGGATATTGTTCATTTTTTTAAAAATATTTTGCAATTATTGTGTTGAGTTGCTCTCGTTAAGGGGGGCTGAGCTGAAATGCCTTAATCTTATAAGGAAAATAGGGGTCAGACCACGATTAGTGCACCAATGTATATTGGAGGGAATAGGGGTCAGACCACGTTTTGCATTTAAGGAGCTTTCGTGGCTATTGTTATGTTCTTTAAAAGAGAGAGTTATTCGAGGAGTGGTGTATCGTCCGAAGGCTGTTTTTCTAAGTCTTATAATGGTGGCCTGATCCCTATTTCTTCTATTTCTTACTTCCAAAGTTATTGGTGGAAAGGTCGGAACACTGGGGGGCAAGAAATGATTAATCCGAAATCGAGTTTGCAAGCATTTGCACTGTTGTTTGTATATTGTTTTGTAGTGTTTATGTCCGTAAGCATTATTGGAGTACTTTTAGGAGCAGTAATAAATTTTCTTAAAGGTGGTCTATGGAAGTTCGGATGGTCTGATATAACAGGTTTAATCGCTGGTGCTTTGATTTATACCGTTTTTGCTACAGTAGGGATTTGGTTTTTGTCTAGATTGAATGCGCATAAAGCTGCAAAGAGGAAATAGGGGTCAGACCACGTTTTGCATTTAAGGAGTTTCCGTGGCTATTGTTCGGTTCTTTAAAAATAGAGTTGTCCGAGGAGTGGTGTGTCGTCCGAAGGCTGTTTTTTCTTAGTCTTATAATGGTGGTCTGATCCCTATTTCTCCGGGGTTTGTAAAAGTGCCTCTGAAGATGGGGTTGGCTGATGGTTTGAACAAGAAAAAATCAATGTTTGATGTGACGGTCAGAAAGTTTGATAATAACCAATTTATTCTTGGTAAAAAGGCGCCGTATGGTGGTGCAATGTTGCTGTATTTTCTGTCCGTGGGCACGAAAGGCAATAGCCTTTACAATGAGGCGGTCGATGCGAGCAAGTAAACTTATAAATACCCTGCTGCTGATAGTTTCATTGTTGGCGGTGGTGTGTGGGGTGAGTACGTTTTTCGGCATGATGGTCGCCATAGTGGTTGGTATACTGCTTCGCACAGATTCGAACTGGGTGTTCATCTGGATTGGATTTCCCTTGTCAGGAATATTTGCTGTGTACTGGATAGTTACACGGTGGGATTATGTGAAATCTTTTATATCCGGGCGTGGTGGGTGGTAGAGCGGGTAATCGGGGTCAGATAACGTTTGTTTGAGTGGCTGTGGAGCTGACCTTGAAATATTACGATCTTTAAAAATTAGTTTTTTATTTTTATCTATTTGAAATGCTTTAAATAAGGCGGTTATAAAAATAACCGTCCATTTTCATTTGTGAATTTTGTGAATTCAACTTCCGCCCAATCACACCCATACCGCAGCGGAATAGCCAGCAACAGCGCAAAGTCGTGAAGCACTATCGCGTCACTGCTGATCTCCTCCCGAAATGCGAGGTTCTCCAGAAATTTAGTTGCCGCACGAATGCGATACGCGGCGGCGTCATAGAGAACATCGAGGGGTGCTTGCGTATCGATCACCAGTGCGGGGATGGTAGGAAATAGAGGTCAGACCACGTTTTGCATTTAAGGAGTTTTCGTGGCTATTGTTCTGTTCTTTAAAAAGAGAGTTATCCGAGGAGTGGTGTGTCGTCCGAAGGCTGTTTTTTCTTAGTCTTATACTGGTGGTCTGACCCCTATTTCTAATTGTCATCAATACCTGAGCAGGGCGGCCTGGACGGGCCGCCCGGTATAACTCAGGACGGGTTGGCGTTCAGCCTGCGACTGATCACATCCAACAAATCACACCCATCGCGCAGCGGAATCGCCAGTAGATGGGCGAAGTCCTGCAGCACCACGGCATCGCTGCTGAGCTGATCGCGGAAGGCCAGGTTTTCCAGGAGTTGGGTGACGGCTTGGATCCGGTGCACGGCGGCTTCGTGGAGGACGTCGAGGGGGGCTTGGGTGTCGATGAGCAGCGCGGGGACGGTGCAGTCGTGGCCGGTCAGGGGCATGTAACGGTTCATAATTGGCACTCTGTTAAGTGGTTGAGGCCACCACTCAATCGTCGCCAAACGAATGGGTGGCAGCTGTACGCAGGTTGGCGAACCGGCAACAGAGTAAACCGGCAGACCCGGGGGTCTCCCGCGCACAGCCGCCATAAAAGGCACGACTTTGCGGGTGCAAAAACACCTGCATGAAAGCGGATTGCTTTTGCACTCTGTTGTCAGGTCGCCAAACCTGATCGCCATTTGGGCGACGGCCGGACTATAAGCCCCTCACCCAAAACCGCGCAAGGTATCAGAGTGATGGCACAATGCCTCATGCAATGCCATCCGCTGCCGACACACTGGTGATGCCCAGACGCATCAAAAATCTGAACCGGCCTTCGCCAGCGTTTTCGAAACCGCCCCACCGCTACCCACAAGGAAGAAATACATGATCAAGTTGTTCTGCAAAGCCGCTGTCGTTGTGTCCCTGGCCACGCTGTTTGGCTGTTCTTCGACCCCGTCGGTGGAGAAGATGCAGGCTGACGTGGCGAGCTATTCGCTGCCCAAGGCTGCCGTGGCCGATAAAGGCCTGGTGTATGTCGTGCGCCCTAGCAACGTCGGGATGCTAGTACGGTTCAACGTGTTCCTGGATGACAAGGAAGCCGACTCGGAGATGGGTTACAACCGCGGTAACCAGTACATCTATTTTTTCGTGACGCCAGGCAAGCACGTGATCAGCTCCAAGGCTGAAAACTGGGCGGACATGCCAATCGACGTCAAGGCCGGTGAGGTGGTTTACCTCAAGCAGGAAGTCGAAATGGGCTTTGCCGTGGCGCGCAACAGCCTCAAAGTGCTGAGCGATCTGGAAGGCCGTTATCTGGTCAAGGATGCGTCCTTGGGCACCGTGGCAAAAGAAAGCAAGTAAGTTAAAAGCGCTTAAGGCGGCCGAGCTCGGAGCCCGGCCGTTGTCGCTGTTCATCCGCCCTGCACACTTAGCTTGATAAGGGGCTGACACGCGACTCTTCAACCCTCGTTGACTGACACGCGACATAAGCCGGAGTGGCACCGTATGGACGCAAATCCCCCGCTAAACGCCCGACCCTTCCGGCCCGCAATTGTTTAGACCCAAGGAAGCTCTTCAATGAAACTGCATCGTCTGTTTATCTCGCTCACTGCTCTGGCGACCTGCACCAGCAGCTTCGCCGCGGCGCCTGCCCTGCAAAGTTTTCTCGCCTGCGACCAGAACTCCCTGGCGGTGGTAAGCCAGCCAGGGCTCAAGGAACGTGTCGCCCATAAGGTGGAGAACGGCAGGATCACGCTCAGCGGCGGCACAAAATCCGATATGGGCCAGCGTTGGATGTTCGATATGCCACTGACGCTTGACGGTATGACCTTGACCGGCTTTTTCGCCGAAGACCAGGACCTGATGGGCTCGCGCATCATCAACTGGGGTTTCTACACCGAGCAGGCGCCCGACGCGCTTTACGCACAACTGAGTAAAGTACCGGGTACGGGGTTGGAGAAAGCCAACGGTATCTACGCGCGTGCGCAGATCTGGTCGCAGAAGCAATCAGCCTGGGTACCGGAGGGCGGCGATGACAACGCGGGCAAGCTGGTCACCGATACGGCCGAACGCATCTTGATGGTCGAGCCCGCACCCAGTGACCTGGCCAAGACCAGCAAAGGCATGATCACCTGTTCGGTTCAGGGTGCGGTGAGCGCAGCGATGCTCAAGACCACTCGACCTGACCTGATCAAGTGAACTGAGGCCGGCAACGATACCGCGGGCATGCTGAATGCCTGCGGTGTTCTCTGGTTTTTCGCGAGCAAGCTCGCTCCTACAGAGGGCGGGGTTACAGCAACTTGCGTTGCACCGCTTCATCCAGCGTGCTGCGCGTCAACGCCTCGACCACTTCCCGCGTGTCCGCCTGGAACGGGATGCCCACGATCAGCACCAGGTGCATCCAGGTGCGTACCGACTCACTCTTTTTGACGCGCCCGAGTTCTTTGCCGTCTTTGTCCTTGAACACGGTTTCCAGGGTGAAGGTGTTCTTCGCCGTGGACGGGATGATGAAGAACGTCACGCCAGTGATGATCGCCGAGGCCATGCTGAACTGTTCGTTGTTGTACAGGGTGGCGTCGGCGTAGATGTCCGAGTCGACCTTGTCGGTGCTCACCCGCGAGAAGCGGTTGGACTGGCGAAACGAATCCGCCACGGCCTTTTCCCACAACGCCGCCGGAGCGCCGGCGGCGGTGTTGCCCGGGCCGCTGTTGACCTGGTTGAGCGCGGTGGTGCGCACGAACGCGGTGGGTTTTTGCGCCGGTGCGTTGGCGGTCGGCGGCCAAGTTTGCACGGGAGGCAGTTCGTGTTGCGAGTAAGACACGCAACCTGTCAGCAAGATGGCCGCGAGGACCAGGCTGTGTTTGATCAATCCTTTCATGTGTCGCTCCTTGAAATTACGGTTTGGCCAGCTTGGCAGTGGCGCTGTCGAGCAGTTGCGCGACCAGTTCGTTCAGTTGCTTGGCGCCCATGGTCGGGGCCCAGTATTCGCGACCGTAGAGGCCGACGTTGCGCTCGAACTTGACCTCGTGTTTGGCGCTCGCCAGTTGCTTGCCCTCGCGATCGACGATCACCAGGTCGCCGGCCACGTCGAAGGTGTCGACGTAGATCGGGCCGTTGACCCAGATCCAGACCGTCAGCGTCAGCAAGGCGCCGGGGACATAGCCCGGGTGGATGCCACGGTGGCCCTTGAGGGAGGTCATGTTGAACTTGAGCGACACGTCCTGCTCGCCCAGGCGCACGGGGTATTCGGTGACCTGCTTGAAGTAGCCCGCAGTACTCACGTACTGATTGAGTTGGGCGGTGAGCGAGCGGCTGATCGCGGTCTTGTTGGCGTCGTTGACGTCGGCGACGCTCACCGTCACATCGGCGACTTGTGCGCTGCGCGGGCTGGTGACGGCGGCAGGGTGGAGCGGGGCGCCAATGGGGCCGGTGACGGTGTAGGACACACAACCGGTCATCGACAGAGCGGCGATCAGGGTCGCTGCTCGGAAGAGGTTTTTCAACACGCAATATCCCTATTAATAAGTGAGCCAAGTCACTGTCTCGACCGACTGGCCGAAAACTTGAGGAATGTGCGTCACCGCACGCCCTCCGACGAAACACCTTGAGAACCCCTCTCAACCCCGTAAAATGCTGCAGCCGTTGCGACACGACATGTTCAGGGATGAAGTCAGTTACGCGCGTGTTCTTGCCGTTTAGCAGGCTTGCCTCCCTCCCTGAAACTGCCGCCCTTGGCCCGACGCCTTCGACCTCGAAGGAGTGGGTATCGCCTCGTGCCCGGTTTCCCGTTACACCGAGCTCTGCTGACTTCCTCACTTTAGGAGCAACATGTGAAAACACTGTCCCAAATCCTGCTCTCCGGCCTTGCCGCTGCAGCGCTGCTGACCGTGGCCGGTTGCGCCACGGAGAGCAACCGCGCGATGCCGGTGGAACAAGTCGCCAGCGCCAACATCGCTTATTCCGGCGTGCGCGTGCCGATTGCCGTGGGCAAGTTCGATAACCGCTCCAGCTACATGCGCGGCATCTTCTCCGACGGCGTCGACCGTCTCGGCGGCCAGGCCAAGACCATCCTGATCACCCACTTGCAGCAGACCAACCGCTTCAGCGTGCTGGACCGCGACAACATGGGCGAAATCTCCCAGGAAGCCGCGATCAAAGGCACCGTGCAGAAGCTCAAAGGCGCTGATTACGTGGTGACCGGCGATGTGACCGAGTTCGGTCGCAAAGAAACCGGCGACCGCCAGTTGTTCGGCATTCTCGGCCGTGGCAAGACGCAAGTGGCTTACGCCAAAGTCGCGCTGAATATCGTCAACATCAGCACCTCCGAAGTGGTGTATTCCACCCAGGGCGCCGGCGAATACGCGCTGTCCAACCGTGAAGTGATCGGCTTCGGCGGCACCGCCAGCTACGACTCCACCCTCAATGGCAAGGTGCTCGACCTGGCCATGCGCGAAGCGATCAACCGCCTGGTCGACGGCATCAACGCCGGCGCCTGGAACCCGCGCAACTGATCAGCAACACCTCAAGGAGCAATACACGGATGAGCAAGGCAGTGAAGTTGGCGCTGATGCTGACAGCAATCGCGACGGTCGCCGGGTGCCAGACGGCGCCCCAACCCCTGTATCAATGGGAAAGCTACCAGCCGCAGGTTTACGAGTACTTCAAGGGCGAGCCCAAGGAAGCGCAGGTCGAGGCCCTGGAGCGCGATCTGCAAAAGATCAACGCCAGTGGCCGCAAAGCGCCGCCGGGTTACCACGCCCACCTGGGCATGCTGTACCTGAGCATGGGCAAGGATGACCAGATGGTGCAGGAGTTCCGCACCGAGAAGGCGCTGTTCCCCGAGTCCGCCGCGTACATGGACTTTTTGCTGAAAAACGCCAAGACCGGAGTCGCCACTAAATGAGCCTATTGAAACTCACCGGCGCCTTGCTCGCCCTGGCCTTGCTCGGCGGTTGCGCTGCACCCAAGACCATTGATTACACGGCGTACAAGCAGGCGCGGCCGAAGTCGATCCTGGTGCTGCCGCCGATCAATGAATCGCCGGAAGTGCAGGCGTCCTACAGCATGGTCTCCCAGGTGACCTACCCGTTGGCCGAAGCCGGCTACTACGTGCTGCCGATTGCCCTGGTGGACGAAACCTTCCGCCAGAACGGCCTGACCACCGCCAACGATATCCAGGGCGTGGCGCCGGCCAAACTGCATGACATTTTCGGTGCGGATGCGGCGCTGTACATCACCGTCAGCGAATACGGCACCCAGTACATGCTGATCTCCAGCAACACCACGGTGACTGCTTCGGCCAAACTGGTGGACCTGCGCACCGGCATCACCCTGTGGACCGGCTCGGCGCGCGCGTCTAGCGAGGAAGGCAACAACAACAACGGTGGCGGCCTGGTGGGCATGCTGATCACGGCGGCGGTCAAGCAAGTGATCAACAGCTCCACCGACGCGGCGCATCCGATCGCGGGCATCACCAGTGCGCGTCTGCTCTCGGCAGGGCAGCGTACCGGGCTGCTGTACGGTCCGCGTAATCCGAAGTACGGCACGGACTGATCTCACCGACGATCAAATGTGGGAGGGGGCTTGCTCCCGATGGCGGTGGGTCAGTCACCCGATGCAGTGGCTGATACTTGGCAATCGGGAGCAAGCCCCCTCCCACACTGATTGAGGTGTTATCTAAACCAGGATTCGATCCGAACGCTAACGGCGGGGCAGCGCACTGGACCGAGTTAACCGTCTCGATTCGGGCACCACCGAAGATCAAATGTGGGAGGGAGCTTGCTCCCGATAGCGGTGGGTCAGTCGCCCGATGCAGTGGCTGATACTTGGCAATCGGGAGCAAGCCCCCTCCCACACTGATTGAGGTGTTATCTAAACCAGGATTCGATCCGAACGCTAACGGCGGGGCAGCGCACGGGACTGAGTTAACCGTCTCGATTCTGGCACCACCGAAAATCAAATGTGGGAGGGGGCTTGCTCCCGATAGCGGTGGGTCAGTCGCCCGATGCAGTGGCTGATACTTGGCAATCGGGAGCAAGCCCCCTCCCACACTGATTGAGGTGTTATCTAAACCAGGATTCGATCCGAACGCTAACGGCGGGGCAGCGCACTGGACTGAGTTAACCGTCTCGATTCTGGCGCCACCGAAGATCAAATGTGGGAGGGGGCTTGCTCCCGATAGCGGTGGGTCAGTCGCCCGATGCAGTGGCTGATACTTTGAAGTGCGCCCCAAAAGTTGGACAGTGATTGTTAGGCTACAGCGGACCTGGCTCTGTACGCTACAGGGCTCAGTCCGCCAAGTTTCGTTTTGATTCGCTTATGGTTGTAGTAATGGATGTATTCAGCCAGTCCAGCCTGCAACTGAGCCACACTCTCGAAGCTTTCCCGGTAGTAAAACTCTGACTTCAACGTGCCGAAGAAGCTCTCCATTGTGGCGTTGTCATAGCAGTTTCCTCTGCGTGACATGCTCTGTTCCAACCCTGCTTTTTCTAGTCGATCCCGGTACTTCGGGTATCGATAGTGCCAACCTTGATCCGAGTGCAACATGGGCTTGACGCCCTCAGGCAAGCGCTCAAGAGCTTGTTCCAGCATGTCGCCCACCAGGGCATATTGGGGGCGCGTGGCGGTTTGATAGGCCACAATTTCTCCGTTGTACAAGTCTAAAACTGGAGACAGATATAGCTTTTCGCCTGCCACTTTGAACTCGGTGACATCCGTTACCCATTTCTGATTCGGTTGCTCAGCCTCGAACTGACGAGCCAGGATGTTAGGCGATACTTCTCCCATTGGTCCTCGATACGATCTGTATTTCTTCGGTCGCACCGTACATTTCAGACTCAACTCCCCCATCAGTCGCCGCACAGTTTTACTGTTGATCAACTGTCCGTCGCTCCGCAGAGCTAAAGTCATACGGCGATAGCCGAATCGCCCCTTATGCTCGTCTTGAAGGCTCTGGATAGAGGCTTTTAGCGAAACGAACCGGTCTGCTCCGTCCATCGCCTTGAGTTGGTAGTAGTACGTGCTGCGGGCGAGCCCAGCCAGCTTGAGCAAATGGTCCAAGGGGAAGCTGTGCCTCAACTCAGAGACTAATTGGGCTTTTTCTTCGCTTCTTTCTCGCGCCTCATCACTGCCTCGCCTAACTCCCCAAGCTTTTTTAGGTAGGCGTTCTCCATGCGCAAATACTGGAGTTCATCAAGTAAAGCCTTGTGAGCACGTTCTTGGTCGGTGAGTGGAATGGCCGTTTTTCGAGGTTTAGCAGGTAGCTTGGACATAGCGGTATTCGATCCTTTTTCCCCTGAGGCCAGGGCTTCAATACCGCCACTGTAATACTGCTGCTGCCATCTGCCCACTTGGGTAGAGTCACCCAGATTGAAGAGTGCCGCTGCGCGGCGAAAAGAAAGGGAGTCACGCCACATGCGTTGCAGAACGGAGAACTTGAACAAAGCACTGTAACGTCCACCGGTACTACTCAGACTGGCCTCACCGTGCAGCCGGTAAGCTTCCACCCAACGGCGAAGTAAAGTGGGGTCCATTTGAAATCGAGCAGCAATATGGCGAAAGCCTCGGCCTCGTTCCAGGAAGGCGGTAATGGCGGAAAGCTTGAACTGCGTTGTGTACTTGCTCATGAAAAAGCCCCAGGAGTTGGATGGGTGTCCAACTTCTGGGGCGCACTTCAACTTGGCAATCGGGAGCAAGCCCCCTCCCACACTGATCGAGGTGTTATCTAAACCAGGGTTTAACCCGAACACCCCGCGCCCTGCGTCTGACCTTGTGAACGGATCATTTATTCACGAGGTTCAGTCCATGTCCCGTCCTCTGCTTTTCCTGCGTCCTGCTGCCCAGGGCTTTGCGGTTACCTTGCTGGTGGCGCTGGCCGGTTGTGGGCTGTCTTCGTCGCCTGATTTAGCCAAACCGGCTGAGCCCGTCGTCGAGCTGCAAAACACGCCGGTCCAGGGTGCTTTGGTCAAGCGCATGGCGATGCCTGCACCGATGCGGATGCAGGCGTCGGCGAGCCTGGATTACCGCAGCGAGCCCCGCGAGCAATACGCCAACCTGCCGGACAATCCGGTGCATCGGGTCGCCGAAACGCCGGTCTCGACCTTCAGCATCGACGTCGACACCGGCAGCTACGCCAACGTGAGGCGTTTCCTCAACCAAGGCCGTCTGCCGCCCGAGGGCGCTGTGCGACTGGAGGAAATGCTCAACTATTTCCCCTATCACTACGCGTTGCCCACCGACAGTTCGCCCTTTGGCGTGACCACCGAACTGGCGGCCACCCCGTGGAACCCGCGCACTCAACTGCTGCGCATCGGCATCAAGGCGTCCGACCGCGCCGTGGCAGAGTTGGCGCCGGCCAACCTGGTATTTCTGGTCGATGTGTCCGGCTCCATGGACCGCCGCGAAGGCTTGCCGCTGGTGAAAAGCACCCTGAAATTGCTGGTGGATCAGTTGCGCGACCAAGACCGCGTGTCCCTGGTGGTCTACGCCGGTGAGTCGCGCGTGGTGCTTCCGCCGACCTCCGGGCGCGACAAAGTGAAGCTGCGCAACGCCATCGATCAGCTCAGCGCAGGCGGCGCTACCGCCGGCGCATCAGGCATCGAATTGGCCTACCAGATGGCCCGCGAAGGCTTTATCGAGCAGGGCATCAACCGCATCCTGCTGGCCACCGATGGCGACTTCAATGTCGGCGTCAGCGATTTTGACAGCCTCAAGCAGATGGCCGTCGAACAGCGCAAAAGTGGTGTGTCGCTGACCACCCTCGGCTTCGGTGTGGATAACTACAACGAACACCTGATGGAACAACTGGCCGACGCGGGCGACGGCAACTATGCCTACATCGACACCCTGCGCGAAGCGCGCAAGGTGCTGGTGGACCAACTCAGCTCGACCCTGGCGGTGGTGGCGCGGGACGTGAAAGTGCAGGTGGAATTCAACCCGGCCCAGGTCAGCGAATACCGCTTGCTGGGTTATGAAAACCGCGCATTGAAGCGTGAGGATTTCAACAACGACAAGGTCGACGCAGGAGAGATCGGCGCCGGGCACACGCTGACCGCGCTGTACGAAATTGTACCGAAGGGCGAGCAGGGCTGGTTGGAGCCGCTGCGCTACGCCTCCGCACCTGCGGCGCAGGGCCAATCCGCTGAGCTGGCCATGTTGCGCGTGCGCTATAAGCCGGCGGCCGGTGGTGCGAGCCGTTTGATCGAGCGGCCGGTGGCCAGCCAGTCGGCCAAGGCCAGCGACGACCTGCGCTTCTGCGCCGCCGTGGCCGCCTTCGCCCAGCAACTCAAGGGCGATGGCCGCTACACTGGCAGCATGACGTTGCAGGACACCGCCGCACTCGCCCGCTCGGCCCGGGGCGACGACCCGTTCGGGCTGCGCAATGAATTCGTGCAACTGGTCGAAGTGGCCCAAAGCCTCAAACCTTGATCGTCAACACGCCGACCGGAAAGGAGTTCGCCACCGACATGCCCGCTCCAGATGATTCACCCAGCGACGAATCGCTGCTGGCCCGCTACCGAACCGGTGACGGTGCCGCGTTCGAAGTCTTATACGCGCGGCATCGCCAGGGCCTGTACCGCTTCCTCGTGTCCCTGAGCAACAAGGCCGAACTGGCCGAGGAAATTTATCAGGAGACCTGGCTCAGCCTGATCCGCAGCGCCACCCAGCCACAAGGCCGGGCGAGTTTTCGCACCTGGCTGTTCCAGATCGCCCGCAACCGCCTGATCGACTACTGGCGCAAGCACGGCATCCACAACCCGTTGCACGACAGCTACGATGAGCAACTGCACGCCCAGCCCGACACCTGCGCCGGCCCCGAGCAGCAACTGAGCCTGAGTCGCGACCAGGCGCGTCTCGACGCCGCGTTGCAAGACTTGCCCGAAGACCAGCGCGAAGTCTTCCTGCTGCGCCTGCACGGCGACCTCGAAGTGCCGCAAATCGCCGCGCTCACCGGCGCCCCGCTGGAAACCGTCAAAAGCCGCCTGCGTTACGCCCAGCAGAAACTGCGCCGCCTGCTGGCCGAGGAGATACCCGCATGACCGACTCCCGACACACCCCCGACGACCGGCTCATCGAGCATGTTCGTCAATACAGCAGCGGCGAACCGCCGGCGTCCCTCGACGCCTTCATCCTTGCCACCGCCCGCCGCGAAACCCCGGCGCCGCAACCGAGTGTGTGGCAACGCTGGCTGCAAGCCTGCCAACGTCCGCGCTGGCAAATGGCATTCGCCACCGTCGCAGGCTTGGCGCTGATGATCGGCGTGGTCATGCGCTCGCCCGTGCCAGCCCCCGACATCTCCCCCGCGACCTTCTCCGCGTTCCACGAAGAAGCAAGCCGCCCCGCCCCGCCAGCACTCTCCGCTCCCGCGCCGATGGCCCGAATGGCCGCCGCGCCCAAGACCGAAAGCGCGCCGGTCCAAGCCGAAATTGCCGGTGCGCTGGCGGATCAATCGATGGCCAAACTCAGCAAGCGTGCGCCGGTCGCACTGCCTTCATTGGAGGAGGCGTTGCAGGAGATCGTGAACCTGCGCGCAGCCGGGGAAAGCAAAGCGGCGGATGAGAAGTTGCTGGCGTTGCACGCGCGCTTTCCCCAGGAGGACTTGCCGGCGCGGTTGGAGATGTTGCAGCAGTAGTCAGAAGCTGGCGTGTGCGAAGCACGCGCCAGTATCAATCGACGCTGACGGGCTCAACGTCGGCCCAGTGTTCGCGTATCTCGAGAATGTCGGGTAGGCAGTCCATAAAAACCTCGACCAGTTCCGGATCGAAGTGTTGGCCGCTTTCCTGCTGGATTAACCCTGTGGCGTCTTCAACTGACCAGGCAGGTTTATAGGGGCGCACGCTGGTCAGAGCATCAAACACATCAGCCACGGCAACTATTCGGGCGGCATGGGGAATGTCTTCACCCGCAGTCCTGCTTGGGTAGCCGGTGCCGTTCCATTTTTCGTGATGGTTCTGCGCGATGATCTGCGCCATATGCAGCAGTCCAGAAGGGTGCTCACCGATGATTTTGGCACCGATAGACGTGTGCTGGCGCATGATGGTCCACTCGTGTTCAGTGAGCTTTCCCGGTTTTTGCAGGATCGCGTCGGGAATGCCTATCTTGCCAACGTCGTGCATGGGCGCTGCATGCAGCAAGTCTTCTGCTGCCAACCGGCTGTAACCCGCGCCCAGGGCCAGCGTCTTGGCATAGTGGCTCATGCGGATAACGTGCAGTCCAGTTTCGTTGTCCTTGAACTCGGCTGCGGTACCCAGCCGCTGAACGATCTGCAAACGTGTATCGCGTAGTTCTTGTGCCTGCACCAAGGACAGATGGGTGCGCACACGCGCTTTGACGATGCCGGGATTGTAAGGTTTGCTGATGTAATCCACGGCCCCTAGCTTAAGGCCGAGCATCTCGTTGTCAGCCTCGGCCAGGGCACTGACGAAGATAATGGGGATCGAGGTCGTACTCGAGTCCTGCTTGAGCGCCGTGCAGACGTCATAGCCCGAGAGCCCGGGCATCATGATGTCGAGCAGAATCAGATCCGGCCGATCAGCCTGCGCCAGCTCTAGCGCCTTGTAACCGTCCTTGGCGAAGAGTAAGCGGTACTCATCTTGCAGCGTGTGGCGCAGCACCTGGAGATTGGTCGCTTCATCGTCGACCACCAGCAAGGTCTGGCGAGTGTCCTTCATGTACTTCATGCAATGGTCCTGCTCATGCTTGAGTTTCCAGGGTGTGGTCGGCAACGAGTTGCTGCAGCAGGGTTTGAGCTCGCCCAAACTCAAAAGCATCGACCGCCGTTCGCAACACCTGAACGTGTGTATGTTCGCCCAGGCTCTCGAGCCCGGCGCAGACCTTCTCTAGCGCTGTGTCGTTCAATTCGTTGTGCGCAAGACAGGCCAGCAGTTGGTGCATATGGGCTAGCAGTTCGGAAGCGGAGGGCTGCGCCAAGGGGCGTTGCTTCTCAACGAGTAGCGCGTTGCTGGCTTGTAATTCTCGGGTTACGGACGCTAGCAGAGTACGCAGCTCGGTGATTTGAGGGCGTGCCTCTTCATGCCTTCCTGTCCTGACCCTATCCTCCAGCGTGCAGGCCAGTTCGGCCACGGAGGGGAGCGCTAAGTTGCCGGACGCCCCATGGATGCCATGTAGGCTGAGAAGTGTCGTCTCCCAGTCGATATCGGCGTCCGCGTCACCCGGCAGCGGATGGTTGGTAGCCGCTGACTCCAGGAACTGCTTGAGTGCCTTGGCCAGGCGCTTTTCACTGCCCCATAGTGAGATGCCTGAGTTCCAATCGATCAGTGGGTGCGGTGCAAGGGGTTTATCGGTGTCGCCGCGGAGAGCGAGGGCGCGTTCGATCTTCAAGACCCCGGCGATCTCATCGAACAGTCGAGGGACGTCTAGCGGCTTGACCGCGAAGCCGTCCATTCCGGCCAGCTGTGCGGTTTGTCGGTCTTCGGCCAACACGCTGGCGGTGAGCGCGATGATTGGGGTGTGAGCGCGAGCGTGTGTGCGCTCGTACTGACGGATCAGCCGCGTTGCCTGCAGGCCGTCAGTGCCTGGCATGTGCACATCCATCAAGATGAGATCGAAGTGATCGCTTATGAATTTCGCGACAGCTTCGCCACCATCGCGCGCAGCCACGACCTGATGTCCGCGGCCACTGAGTGTCAGGGTCAACAACTCGAGGTTTTGGGGCACGTCATCGGCGATCAGAATCTTCAGCGGTGGCAACACCTGCTGGGGCGCCGCAACCGGTGTCGCCTCGGGTTTTTGTCCTATCGGCAGGGGCAGTTGCACATGGAAGATACTGCCATGTCCGAACTCGCTCACCACCTCAATACTTCCCCCCATCTGCTCGACCAACTGACGCGCAATAGTGGTGCCCAAACCGGTACCGCCGAAACGCCGGCTGATGGACGCGTCGGCCTGAGTAAACGGTGCAAAAATCAGTTCGATTTGCTGGGGCGTCATGCCAATGCCGGTGTCCGCGACTTTGACGTGCACCATGGCGTCCGTATAGCTAAATGAAACTTCAATACCACCACGCTCGGTGAACTTGATGGCATTGCCGACAAGGTTGGTCAGGACTTGCAAGATTCGAAGGGGATCACCTTGAAAGTATTCAGGCATGTCGGTCGGGTAGTGCGGGGTGAGCGTCAGGTGCTTACTCTGCGCGCCCAAGCGCATTGAGGATTCGATCTGTAGAGCAAGCCCTTTGAGCGAAAAATCAATGGACTCCAGCGTCATGCTCCCATTTTCCATCTTGGTGGTATCAAGAATGTCGTTGATCAACCCGAGTAGCAGTCTGGATGATTGCCCCACTGTGTGCAGGTGGTTGCGCTGGATCGATGTCAGATCACCCTGGAGAAGTAACTCGGTGAAACCGATGATCGAGTTCATCGGTGTACGAATTTCGTGGCTCATATTGGCCAAAAAGGTGCTCTTGGCGATGGCCGCGCGTTCGGCGCGTTCAGCGGTCTCGCGTAATGAGGCTTCCAGCGTGTGGCGCTCGGTGATGTCGGTGACGAAACCGACAAACAGTAGCTCATTGGGCAGGTCTACCCGGCCGACGGCAAGCCGCATTGGCATCAGGCTGCCGTCCTTACGCAAGCCCATGACCTCCCGGCCGATGCCGATGATCTTCGGAGCACCCGTGGTCTTGTAGTTATGCAGGTAACCATCGTGCTGCGACTGATCGGGTTCGGGCATCAGCATATTGATGTTGCGGCCAATGGCTTCATCGGCGTTCCAGCCAAACAGCCGTTCCGCCGAATGGTTGAAACTTTGGATCAGGCCTCGGCTATCGATAGTGATAATGCCATCGACTGCGGTGTCTAGGATGGCATCCATGCGTGACTTGCTTTCCTCAATCTTGAGGTTGTTCTCTTCCATCGTTCGGTACAGCTTGCGTGAATGGATCAAGCCATTGAGTGCAAGCACCAGCACCGTCACCGTGACGGTGAACGTGGAAAGCGCGATAGACGCGAATGTAGTGTTAAGCAGAACACCTGGCGAGGTGCTGTTCGGCACACCGACGAACCGGACTGCTGCCATGCCGGTGTAGTGCATGCCAGCAATTGCCGACCCCAAGACGCTCCCACTGACCAGCAACCGTTGCATTGAGGTCAATGTGGTTCGTAGCAGTCGGTAATGCACCCACAAGGCGAACACGGCGAGGACGATCGCCAGCACGATGGAAAGCGTGAAGATGAGCGGGTCATAACGCATCTGCAATGATGTTTGCATCGCTGCCATGCCGCTGTAGTGCATCGCCCCGATACCTAAGCCCACCAGGGTGCCACTCATGACGAGATGCAATCCGGTGACGGTGGGACTTGCAAGCATGCGCAGAGCGAGCCAGGAAGCCACGCAAGCCGGCAGCAGAGAAAAAAGGGTCAGGCCGGTGGCGTAGTGGACGTGGGTATGCAGCTCGAACGCCAACATGCCGATGAAGTGCATGGTCCAGATGCCACCGCCCAGGGCGAATGCACCTGTGCTGACAGCCATGTGTCGATGCAACGCGCTTTCGGCTTTGCGTGCAATCTGTGCGGTTTGCAGCGACATGGTGGCCGAAAAGATCGACACCAGGATAGATAGCACTACCAAGCCCGGATTGTGCGAGCCCGGCACGTAGAGTGCTGCGACCGGCGTGTCGATAAACAGGCTATAGAAACCCCCCATGTCGCGTTGACTCCTTAATGCGGAAGATGGTCGGTTAAAGGGCACAGAACCGGTGATTAGAAGCATCGGCGAGTGAGCTGAATTCTTGAGGGAGGGGCGACGATACGTGTTGCCAATGGGCTTGCAGGGTCGGGGCTGGCGGCGAGACGCAGCGTCTCACGGTCTCGTCGCCACTTCGTGCGGTCTGATATGACGCGTCTCATTCGAACGCGATCCCGGCCCTGCTTGGGTTTCCATCGGACCGCTCTAAGCAAGGGCTATTCAGCTGTTTTTGCGGATCTGGCACCGGCCTTGCTCTAGCTCTGGCTACCAGCCCGACTGGCAACCCAATAATAAAAACAGGTGCCCGATGTCCAGCCCAGCCCCTTTCCCTGTTCTGCCCGTGGCGGCGTCATGAGTCGTGTGTCGCTGACCGTTGGCATCACCCCGAGCAGGCCAATCGACTGATTCTGGACGTTGTGCAACCGCACTGACGCCCCTGCTGGCGGACGCTGGCGGGGCGCCAGGACCAACCGTTTCAAGGAGATTTCGCGATGACCCTTTCGATCAATCCGCAACGCAGCATGCGTGCCGCTGTCTGGCACGGCCGTAACGATATCCGCGTCGAAGACGTTCCGCTGCCCATTTCGCCGCCTGCGGGTTGGGTGCAAATCCGCGTGCAGTGGTGCGGAATTTGCGGGTCCGATTTGCATGAGTACGTGGCCGGGCCGGTGTTCATACCGGTTGACGCCCCGCACCCGCTGACCGGGATAAAGGGCCAGTGCATTCTCGGTCATGAGTTTTGCGGCGAGATCGTCGAACTCGGCGCCGGCGTGCAGGGCTTCAGCGTCGGCGAGCCGGTGGCGGCCGATGCGTGCCAACATTGCGGCACGTGCTACTACTGCACCCACGGGATGTACAACATCTGCGAGAACCTGGCCTTCACCGGGCTGATGAACAATGGCGCCTTCGCCGAACTGGTCAACGTGCCAGCCAACCTACTGTACAAATTGCCGGCGAACTTTCCGGCTGAAGCCGGGGCACTGATCGAACCGCTGGCCGTGGGCATGCACGCAGTGAAAAAAGCCGGAAGCCTGCTCGGGCAAAACGTGGTGGTGGTCGGTGCCGGCACCATTGGCCTATGCACCATCATGTGCGCCAAAGCGGCCGGTGCCGCGCAGGTGATCGCGCTGGAAATGTCCGGAGCGCGCAAGACCAAGGCCCGGGAAGTGGGAGCGACCCATGTGCTCGATCCGAATGAGTGCGATGCCCTGGCCGAAGTACGACGCCTTACGGGCGGGCTCGGCGCGGATGTCAGTTTCGAATGCATCGGCAACAAACACACGGCCAAGCTCGCGATCGACCTGATCCGCAAGGCCGGCAAGTGCGTCCTGGTGGGAATCTTCGAAGAGCCCAGCGAGTTCAACTTTTTCGAGTTGGTGGCGACGGAAAAACAGGTAATGGGGGCGCTGGCCTATAACGGTGAGTTTGCTGATGTGATCGCGTTTATCGCTGATGGACGGCTGGATATCACGCCGCTGGTGACGGGGCGCATTCAGTTGGAACAGATTGTGGGGCAGGGCTTTGAGGAGTTGGTTAAGAATAAGGAGCACAACGTGAAGATTATTGTGTCGCCTGCTCGGGTTTGAAGTGGGCGACGACCGTTCACTGATCGAGCCATCGCTTCGACCGCCGCTCCATGCTCCCGGTTGAGGACTGGCAAAAGCTCAATCGCACAAAAAAGCCCCGCCAGAGCATCACCCTGCGGGGCTTTTTATTAGCCTGCTGCTGTCACGGTTTTTTGCCGGCCGATTTGCCGTTCTCTTTAATATAATCGCCATAAAAAGCGGCCAGTAGCCACTAGACAACTGATGTATAGCCTCGTACCTTCAATCTAAACGCCCTGCGAAACCTTTCTTACGCCTCATTTGCTGGTGTGAAATAGCCAACCTAAAAACCGACGTATACCCGGATATTGAGGTAACAGGTTCGATGCAAGGGACACACTCAGAAAGCCTACCCAGACGCGACGCTCGGCCAGAATTTTGGCAGCTTTCCATGCGTTGTTGCCAGTTGGCGGGTAGCGTAGACGTTGCCTTCTTTTTTATTTTTCTCATTCTGGGCTCGCCCATTTTGGCGTGGATAAACGTGGTCAGTGTGGCCATGTATGTCTATGCCTATCACGCCTTCAAGCAGCGACGAAATCGGCTGGCAGTTCTCCTGATACGCATTGAAGTACTTGTACACGCAGGGCTGGGCACCGTTCTAATCGGCTGGGGAAGTGGTTTTCACTATTTCTTGTTAATGTTTATTCCAGCCCTGTTCGTCAGTATGCGGGCCCGTAGCGCCTGGATATACGCCGGTTGGCTTTGGGCCTACTACGTAAGCCTGGATGTAGTGATGTGGTTCGTAAGTCCTCTGCAACCCATCTCCTCCAATGCTCTGTTGGGTGTGCATGTTTTCAACCTGACAGTGGTGTTCTGCATGTTCAGCTATCTCGCGCTGTTCTATGTGGTCACGGTATCCCGCGCGCACAAGAGCCTGGCGCGCATGGCAACGACGGACTCATTAACTGGCCTATTCAACCGTCGGCACATGATTGCGCTGACCGAGAAAATTCTGGCACGACATCATAGGCGCCCCAGCAATCTCACCTTGATGTTGATGGATATAGATCACTTCAAGCAGGTCAATGATTTGCACGGTCACGATACCGGCGATCGTGTCCTCGAAGCGGTGAGTGAACTACTCAAATGTTCAATGCGAGAGCAAGACTTTATCGGCCGCTGGGGCGGCGAAGAATTTCTCTGCATATTGCCGGACACGGATTTTAGCCATGCAACTGATAGCGCAGAACGTATACGCAAGGCTGTGCAGGCGTTGGAGATTTACAGCAATGGCAAAAAAGTCAGCGTGACTCTGTCCATCGGCGTCACTCAATATCGCGTTGAGGAGGTGCTCAGCGACGCTATTGCACGGGCCGATTGCGCGCTCTACGAGTGCAAGTTAGCCGGACGCAACAGGGTCGAGGTAGTTGGGGTCTAGATCTCTGATTTCGGCCGATTCGGGTAGCCCAGCTTTTTTTGCCTATTCCACAAACCACCTGATCGACACCGAGCACGGCGTGGTCTTACTGCTTACGGGGCCGCGCCGATGCTAGCCGGCGTTCAGACAATCTAAACATCCGACTGTTTTCAGCAGGATCGTCCGATCGCTGCCTGTCGAGACGAACGGGAGTCGGCCCAGAGCTGACGCATGCGACAGACGCCTGTCGGCCTGGACCGGACTTTTGAGTGCGGGAATTGCCCCATTCTCATCTTCCAGACACGAGCGACTGCTATGCAGATACGTAAACTGACCTACGACGACCTGCCTCACGCGAGCGCTCTTTGCCTCGACGCGTTCATGATTGCGGTTGCGCCCTCGCTGTCGACGCAGGGTGTGGAGACCTTCGCCAAGGTGGCAGCGGCGCAGGCGTTTGCCGACCGTATGGAGGGCGACAACCTAATGCTGGTGTGTGTCGCGGATGGGGCGATAACGGGGCTGATTGAACTCAAGGAAGGGCGCCACGTGGCGATGCTGTTCGTCGCGCCGGGCTCGCAACGTAGGGGCATCGGCATGCGCCTGATGAGCGCTGCACTGGAGCAAGTCAGGGATGAGGTCGTGACGGTCAGGGCATCGTTGTGTTCGGTGGCAGCCTACGAAAGCTATGGATTCGCCCTGTCAGGAGACGTGGGCGAGTTCGCAGGGCTTATCTATCAGCCGATGGAGAAGCGGCTGCCTTGATTCTCGACAGTAGTGTTCGGCGTTTGATTTCAGTGCGCCTTACTTCCTGTATGCCTCCAGTTATAGGGGCAGACAGGGACGGATAGCCAGAAACAAGAAAGCCCGCACAGGGCGGGCTTCTTGGGGTGTTTCGTAGACTGTCTGAGACAGCCAGAAACTAGTATGTGGTGCCCCGGCGGGATTCGAACCCACGACCCCTGCCTTCGGAGTCCTAAAAGTCGACGTTTAGAATCAATACGTTAGCGGGCATTAGCTGGGGAATCAATGGGTTGTATTAGCTGGGGTTAGCGGGTTTTCGCCCCAGTGATCGGGGCGAGTGTGGCAAATTTGTGGCATTCCGATCAGTAAGTAAGTCTCTCGACGCATCTATTCGACTGAGCTCACCCTAAGTAGTCAGTAATGAAGGGCAGTAAGCGGCCAATAGCCGACGTTCGCCTAGAACTGCAAACTGCGATAGCGAAAACTACACTCCGGTTCGCTCCTAATCAGAGTCAAACGCTAAGATGTCCGAAGGATCTAGGACAAGCTATTTGAGCCTTTTTTTGATGATTCGGGCATCGCTGTGGGGGGCCAAAATTTTGTACGCATGGGCAATCGTGGCCGACTCCGCGTTCGGCTTCCATTCCCATAATCGCTTCAATACACTATGGCTAAAATGGTCTTTTAAATGACTGAAGGTATGCGTATGGATAATGTCATAGTAAAAAAAGGATTATTGCTAGGAGCCGGTTTTTCTTACGACTTTGGAATGCCTCTAGCAATAGAGCTTACCGAAGTGTTCTTAGGATTATTCACTACGAAATCAACTGAGCGCTTTGTGGATATGCTCGCACAAAACTCACCCTATGGAGATGACCGCCCAATAAGTAGGCCTGCATTGAAGCGAGGTATGGATCTATTACTAAGCTATAAGGTTGGGGGTGGAAAAAACTACGAAGAACTATTATCAAACATTCAATCTGCGGCAGCAGACTATAAACACCCTCAAACAGACAAAGACACTTTCCATTATTTGTTTGGCGTATTTTATAGCATACTTCATAAAATTTTGTGCGACTACCAATTCGAAGCCCACAAAAACCTATACCCAAAGAACCTTCAATGGTTCGGAAGCTTCGGCGCCCTTCTATCCGATGAAGAAACTTGGGTATACAGCCTAAATCATGACCTTTTCGTCGAATGTTTAGCCATTGACTTGAATATCCCTATTACTTTTGGCGATAAATACAATATCAGCTTTCCATTGAGCAACTTACAAATGGACAATCTGATCAACCTAACTTACTCGAATCGCCATGACCTCAAAAAATTTGAGTCCGACTTTTTTCAAGGTTCTTATGGTATTAATCTATTGAAACTCCACGGAGGCTTGTCAGAGCTTCACTATCAAGATGGAAGCAAACTTTGCAATCAGACCCTGCAACATAAAACTTCAGATTTTTTATTGTCTGATTTTTCTAATATTTTGAGAATGGGATATTTTCATAATGGCGAACAAGTCCCATCAAGCAGAGATAGGGTTATAACGGATCTCAACGGCGATTTAGATATTATTTGCCAGTCGATGCTAACTGGTGGTAGCAAATATAGCTTAACAACAAATGAAAAACCTGGCGAAGAGAAGCTTCAAGTCTTTTCTAACACCCTCAGAAATCTAGATGAGCTCACAATTATTGGCTATGGCTTCGGAGATAAGCACGTGAATAATCGGTTGGTTAACGCTATGGTGCTTAACGATAGTCTCAAATTGGTAATCGTTGATCCTATACACAAGCCAGTTCCAGAGTTTCTTGAGCAATTCAATTACAAAGACCGGATAAGAACTGCGCAGTGCGGAGCTGCTCACTGGATGGAATACATGAATACCAAGAAATGGAATACGGTTCAGATAGAGGAACTGAAAGCTAACGCGCCCATCAGAACCATGATAAAAGAAAACATCACCCGCAAAATTGGTGGCTGAAATACTAGCGCCTTGTTACTGATCTCAATGCTCAATTCGGTTGATGAAGTCTGCCACTCCTCATAGCCACGTGAATGAGTCTATTGGCAAACAGTTGCACTCACCACTGACCACTATGGATGATTCAACCCGTCGATACTGGCAGCTATCGGCCAGAAGCAGTCTGTGAACTTCGACTTGCCACCTGAACTACTAACGAGTTTGAGGTTGGTAACAAGCTGAGCATTGAGGTAATTGATGGCGCGATAGTTTTCAGGCCTGCGTGCACCTCACCCCCGACACCGTGTACCAACGTTAAGCGCTTTACTCGCCTTTATGCAGGCTTTGGCGAGGCGGCACGTGGCCAGTTCAGACTATCGATGATAGCCGTGCCTTTGAAGGTGATTTCTTCCATCTTCAGGAGGTGTAACCCTGTTCTAGACACCTCCTAAGTCGCCCAGGCGCCAATCAGTTCGCGCATTCATGACCGAGTTTATAGCCCGTCGTAGGTGGCATTCAGCCATAAAAGCGCTTGTATCAATTTTGGCTGCCTGCTAGGTTCAGCCTATGCAGGGAATCATCAGGCGGGAAGCCAATGTTACGCCCATCTGAAATGTGACCAGCCAAAACACCTATGTCAGAGGGGAACGGTTACATGGAAGGCTTTCATGATCCTATTAGGCATTTAAAATATCTTCGTCAATCTTTATCACAAGATAATGAATCAATCGGCTTTTTTTTATCTGCGGGATGCCCTCTCTCAGTAAGCATGCCAACAGATGAATGGCCATTAATCCCTGATGTAGCAAACCTTACAAAATTCATTAACAGCCAGCTAATTGAAGACGCCCAATATAAAATTCTTTTGACTGAGTTAGTTAAGGCAGAACGAAACTCTGAAAATATAGAGGACACCCTAAGCTTCTTAAGAAGTCTCTTAACTGTATCCAAAGGCGGAGACGTTAGAGGATTAAGCGAGACGAATCTTTTAGACCTTGAGAAAAAAATCTGCAAGATTATTGTTAAAAAAATTGATGTATTACTTCCAAGCCAAGACACTCCTTATCACCAGCTGTGCAAATGGATACGTTCTATAGACAGGAAAACCCCCGTCGAAATATTTACCACGAATTACGACTTGCTTATGGAACAATCACTTGAGGATCTTGAAGTCGAGTATTTCGATGGATTCGTGGGTGCCCGAAGATCGTTTTTTGACTTGCGAGCTCTAGAAGACAATCTAATACCCGTTCACTGGTCTAGACTTTGGAAAATTCACGGATCAATTAACTGGTACAAAGAAGAAATATCTGGCCAGAAGAAAGTCTATCGATCTTCAGAAATAAAGGAGGATGCGTCCCACCTGATCTACCCTTCACACTTGAAGTATGAAGAAAGCCGGAAGATGCCTTATCTTGCACTCATAGATCAACTAAATAGATTCATTCGTAAAAAATCTTCATTACTCATAATGTCAGGCTACTCATTTAATGATGGTCATTTAAATGACACCATAATAAACGCTCTAAAAGCAAACCCTACTGCGATGGTGCTAGCGCTGATGTATGGAAATTTCGAAGATCAGCTTCCTGGCGGGATTGCGAAAGAAAAGTACCCTGAGGCATATCGATTAGCAAAAAACCAGCACAACCTAAATATTTGGACATTCAACAAGGCCATTATTGGTACAAACCCAGGGCGGTGGTCTCTATTTCCTGAAAACGACGATGCTGACGTGGATATCAGGGCGTTTATTACCTCTTCCAAGGTTGATGACACATCAGACAAGACAGAGAACATTATCAAACTTGGTGACTTTGCTGTCTTTACGAGCTTTTTGAAAAGGATAATCGGCTCAACAGCAGGGGGAAGTTAATGGCTAGCAAGGAAACCTACTTGGGCGATGTCCAAGATGTAAACGGGACGGCGGTTAGCATTTCATTATCAAAACAATCATTGACAGGCTTCATTTATATAGACGGCCAAGGATATAGGGTCGGACAGATCGGTAGTTTCGTGAGAATACCTATAGGCTTTTCTGATTTATTCGGAATTGTCAGTCAAGTAGGCGCAAGCGCTGTACCAGAAAATAAAACCAGCATCGACGATAAAAGTAATAGATGGATGAGAATCCAGCTTGTCGGTGAGGGTCAACGAAATGGCTCATTTCAAAGAGGTCTATCACAGTACCCCACCATTGGGGATGAGGTACACTTAGTATCCGAAAAGGAGCTAAAAACAATTTATGGCCGTCCAGATCGACCCTACTTCGTAAAGTTAGGGCATATCTCAAACGCTGAATCTATACCGGCCTTGATTGATATTAATAAGCTTGTCACTCGTCACTCCGCTATCGTTGGTACGACAGGATCTGGTAAGTCCACAACGGTGGCAAGCATTATGAATGCACTATCCGACACTGAAAAATACCCTTCTTCGCGAATTATTATGCTCGACTTACATGGGGAGTATGGTTCTGCCCTTAAAGACAAGGCTGACATCTTCAAAATTAACTCATTTAAGTCGTCTAAACTCGCAGAAAGCGAGCTACGAATTCCATTCTGGGCGTTAAATTTTGATGAACTTTGCGAAGTTAGCTTTGGCGAGTTCAGCAACGAGAAAGAAAAAAATGTTGTTATGGAGCGAGTCCATAAACTAAAAGCCGAGTCAATCGCCAAATATCCAAGAGCTGGCGCATCCCTTGATTCGGTTAGCGTTGACTCCCCTATTCCTTTTAGTATTCATCACCTGTGGTATGACCTTTTCATCGAGACATTTGCAACTTACTACAAAGGCCGCCCAGGAAAGCCTATGGATAATCTTGCATTTGAACTTGACCCTGCCGGCAATGAACTAAGAGGAAATCCCGCTGCAGGGATACCTCCAATATTTAAGAACATCGTTACCGAGGCCAATGAGGAGAAAATCAACTATCTACCAGGCTCATTGAACATCGGGAAAAATGTTCTGCTACTCGGCACAAAACTTCGAATACCTAGGTATGACTTTATATTTCGTCCCGGCGATTGGATGCCGGAAGCAGACGGTGCAGTAGTTACTGATCTAGATGCATTACTTGAGAGCTGGATTGGCGAAAAATCAATTTCTATCTTGGATTTATCTGGCGTGCCCCCAGACATATTGCAAACTACCATAGGGGCGGTACTAAGGATACTGTATGAAGCTCTTTTTTGGGCGAGAAACCTATCTCAAGGCGGCAGGCACCGTCCTTTATTAATTGTCATGGAGGAAGCGCATATATATCTCAATGATAGTTTCAAGGGCATGGCTTCTAAAATTGTGCAGCGGATAGTAAAAGAGGGGCGAAAATACGGTATCGGCGCAATGATCGTCAGCCAACGTCCGTCTGAAATAGACCCTACAATTCTATCTCAGTGCGGGACTTTTTTTGCCCTTAGATTGACCAATTCGACAGATCGCGCGCACATCACATCCGCACTCTCAGATAATCTGGACGGACTAACTAGTATGCTGCCTATCTTGAGGACCGGGGAAGCGATCATCTTAGGCGAGGCGGTAAAACTTCCTATGAGGACGTCTATTCTAGCCCCGCCGAAAAATCGACGACCAGACAGCCAAGACCCTATAGTTTACGATGAGCTTCCTATGGATGAATCTCTTTCTCCAGGTGGATGGGGTATAAAAATGGAGGATAATCCTAACTATGAAGAACTAGTAGAAACATGGCGAGCTCAGAATCCTCGAATTGATAAGATAAAACCTTAGGAGTAATTATGGAACGAAGCCCGGTGTCATCTTCAAACGTAGAGTCTGTAGGCTATGACGAAGATAGTGAGACTTTAGAGGTAGAGTTTAAAAATGGTACGCTTTACCAATACTTCGATGTACCACAAAGCGCCTTCAACGGGTTGGTAAACGCCGACTCGGTTGGAGGTTATCTCGCCGAGAATATTAAAGGCGTATACAGATATTCTCGCGTTTGAACAAACTTCACAAATGGAGTGGATTTCTCGATCTGACAGCACGCGGACATCCACTCTAGCAGTGAGCTTTCCCCACGCCCCAGCAGAAATATTCGTCCTTCATCCTTGGACACTCTGCTCCTCCGCTTCACCGCGGGCATTGCGCGCAGCGTCGCGCGCGTAACGTTAGCAATATGCAGGTGCTGTGAATCGCCCTTAATTTTGTAGGCGGCGATTGACTGCTTTTGGCCGATTCTGTTGAAAAAGTCGGCTTGCCCAAAGCGCTCGAATATTGATGGATGAAAACACCTCTTTTACACGCTGCTACGTGAAATCCGACTCATCAACCTTCTGCGCAAAACTCAGATTTCAATCTCAGGCGCGTACTTTTCTGCCGTGGAATTCGAAGCCGACTTTTTCAACAGAATCAGCCGATAGCTGCCCTTCCACAAAAAGCAGTAATCGATATATGTGTACAATCTCAAAGTCGATTTACCGGAAAAAAGTAGGATTTCAACTACAGCCTTCGTGATACATTAAATTTGCTTGTCGACCATCTGATACGCCCGGTAGCACCCTGCTGCGGAGGCTGCACACATCCATGCAGGACACATCAAATTCAAGAAAACAGCAACGATGGCGATACATTTGTGCGTCATCATATCGCCCATGCATGTGTGCTCGCCAAGAACAAGACGTCTCAACATACGGATATAGAAAGGTAATAAATGCTTGCCACCTTCACTTTACTTATAATATTTGGAATTCTACCTGCACTGTCTGGCTACATCGCCAACGTTTGTGGCTCACTTGAGAAGCGCACCTGGTACCACCAGAAAGCTCAGGATGTAAAGGGTTGGACCGCGAGCGAGTATTCACTCGCTGCTTTTATCACCTCCACGACCTTGCTGTATGCCGTTGGTTTTTTTACGTTGATTGGCATGAAGCCAGGCCTGATGACAGGCGTGGGATTACTGTTGCTTTCCTGCCTCTCCGCATTGGCGTACCTCTGCTGCTACTGGAAAATTCCGGCAATTGTCGCTAAATACGGAGGGCTGTTGAAAGTACTGTTAGGCGCTGTAGCAATTGGCGTAGCCACACTCTCTAAAATCTATTCGGACGCAGGGATTGCCGAGCTGACTAGCTTGTCACCGCAGGATTTGCCGGGAGCTCAATTATTGCTTACCTTCCTGCTTACTCCGACAATCTGGTTCTTGGGTTTGTCATTGACGCTCGGTTATTTGAGCTTACCCGTGCTCGCTATTCTGTTTCTGCGCAGTCTGTACCGTGATTTTCGTAAGATAAAGGATGGCAAAAAAAATGAATCAAATCTGCGTGATGTGGCCGCGCTGGTGGCCGTGTTCTTTTCTGTGATCATTTTGCTTAGCATTACTGAGAAAATAGCCAGCAAGCGTTTTTATGAGCCCCGATTAAAGCAGGCAATCGTGTTCGCCTCATTCCACTTGCCCACTTCGTACTGTGGGCTCATCGATACAAAAGGGGTTCAAATAGCGCCGATGTCAGATGGCAGAGCGGCTATTGCGATACCCGATGGAAAACTCGATTACACTTTCGACATTATCGACTGCAAACCCCAAAAAAAGGATAGCGATCAAGTTAACGCAATATTGGAAAAATCCAATTCAAAAAAAATGCAGTAGATTCGCTGAGCCTGACTCAGGCAATAATCGATACCAAGTATGAAGATAAACCGAAGAGGGCTGGGCGTCGGGCTCGATGGGTAGCTTGGCTCATTGTCGGCTACCTATAGAAAATGATCCGACCTCATCACCTTTAATTTCACTTACTCCGCGCCTGCTAGGGCCGATATTGGCCGGTTAGCGACGAATGCTGCCCCTCTGGAGGGTTCGCTTAGGGGCACAAATCTCTGCCAGTCATGACCTGCTGGATACAAGCAGGATTGTGATGCATTACCCCTCTTTGAGGTCTTGCTCATACGTTTTAGAAAAGCTTGAGAGATCAGTCTTAAGGACGAGACAAAGATCGCGAAGCTGAACGATATCGAGCCTTCTGACTCCTCGCTCGACATCACTCATAAATGATTGCGGCCTCCCCAGGGCAGCAGAGCACTGTGCTTGAGTCATTCCGGACTCGACGCGCATGCGTTTTAGCACTTGAAGAAAAATTTCGTGCTCACGTCGATAGATCGCTTTGGTCATGGCCGCGTATCTGGAGGGGCGGCTTTCTAAGCTATATCTGCTTTTAAGATATCTGATTATCAGATATTTTATTGCTGAATATTCGCAGCGGGAAAAGTGATGAGGCAGATTTGGGAGCTATTTCGAGTGCTATGGATTGTTGGAGGTCTGCCGGTTGGTGCGTTGCTGCTGGTTGTGGTGGTTTTGTGCGGTTTCAACCTGCCGTTCTTTTTGGGGGTTTCTGGCGGTGCTGATCCGGCCATTCGATGGTTGTTCTGGGCCCTGGCTTTCTACTTCGTCGGAGGGGGCTGGTTGTTTTGGCGTGTTAACCAACGCTATGCAGAGAAGCTGAAGCAACTGGTTGCAGGTTTCCAAAGCGCAGGTTTTCAACCGCAGCTCGAAATATTCGCAAAGATTAACGATGCTTACCTGGGTATCGATGGATCTGCACCTAGGCTGTTAGCCTACCCAGTGAAAGGCGCAGCGCATTTTTTCAGGTTCGATGAAATCAATGCTTGGCGGATCGTCTCAGTAGGTAAGCACAATCATCGTTTGGAGGTACTGACCACCAATCTTGATGTTCCCGTGTTCAGCCTCGTTTTGAAGCCGACAGAGGTACTCAATACGGAGGCTCGACTTGATACGTTGCTTGGTACCTAGCTGCGCCTCTGGACTACCATTCTTGAACGTCAGTTCATCATTCAGTAGGAGCAATCTATGAGTAATCCCGTCAGAAGCATTCCTGTGCCAACGGATATCATTCAACTGGAGCAGGCAAATGCGATGATGCGCTCGGCTAATCTGGCTCTTGCCCGCGATGATGTCGCCACTCTTTCTGCTCTCGGATTTTCCCATCAACACATCGGAGAGCTGAAGCAAAAAGGCGGCTTCCGGTCTTCTTCGATCGCGCAAAACACAAGAGTGATTACACGTCTTCGCAATATGGTAGACCAGTATGCACAGTGACAGCACGCCGCTATCGATCGCGGCCAACGTGTTGGCGAGCGCCACTATTGGATCCGTCCGCCGCTCTCCGTCTTATCACGCCCGTGGCTGGCAAATACTTGATCGTTGGGCCTTTAGCTTTCCAGAGCAGCTTCGTAGGCTGGAGGCGGACGGAGAGGTCATCTTGTTGGGAAGGTTGTTGGAGCAACAGGAAATCGAGCATCAAGTGCTGAGCTCGACGGCAGGGCTGGAACAGTGTAGCCGTGGCCTAGCAGAGCATGAAATCCTGGCATTGTATGAGATAAGCACAGAGCTGTGAGTCACCAAGGCACCAGCGGGTTTACCTCAACACCAGATACGCTTAATGGCCTCGGTTATCTCGACCAAGACATTTGCGTACCCTTGAAAAGCGCGCCGTTGCTCTCCGGGAAAAGATGTTTCTGACGGCCACCTAGGCGCCGCAGCTCATTGATTAGGTGGGAGTTAGTTTTGCTTCTGGTCTGTCGCTTCAATGCGGCGGCCAGCACGTACTGACCAACACTCATTCCGCTGTCGTTGGCTTTCTTGCGCACCAATGCTTCTGCTTCCTCGAAACAACGAATTGCCGGCAGCCATCCTGTGCGTCGGCGTTGTTCGCTAAGACTCATGAGCTTTCCTTTTCCAGGTGTTGGGGTCTCGGGGCTTGCCCTGAGCGGGGAAGGTAGGCAAAGCAGAGGGAGTGGAACGACTGGTGCGCGCCGGTTGTGAGGCGCCAGGTACTGGCGGTATAGCAAACCCTACCTTGTCCTAGCCTTTTCTCTCAGAATTTAGATGATTTTTTGCACTATCCGCTTACAGCGGGGGGCAAGAGGCGTTGGTATTTAGGAGGGCGCCATGGGGTACGAAAAAAAGACGAATTCAAGACGATTACATGTGCGAAAAATGCGTAACTTATTTGCAGCTGAGGATGAGACGATTGGACGGCGTGAAAGACGGTGGAGCGACGGTTAGGATTCCCAAGCCTTGAGTGGCTTTCTGCTGCAGAGTAAGGGGAAAGCAGCATGTGTGTGTACTTGACGCTGATAAGCGCGAGACGATTTTTCGACGCTTGTGGTGATGCGGAAGCACAAAGGCTAAAGTGACGAATCTGAGAGAGCTATTTGACGCTGCCGTTTAGTTCTCCGGTGATGCATCTCAAGATGCCTTGGAGGTTGTTATGGAACAATCCAGTGACGGCGAAAGTAGCTTCGCCGAGATTATGCTTCTGAAGCGCTCCAATCGTGAGCGGTTGATTTGTGCTATCCGAAAAGCCTCCCCTGAAGAGCTCGAGATTTCCGCTCAGCGCATCAAGGACGTTTTGCTTGGCTCTGTTGATCCTAGCTTTCGCCGACAGCGCATTGCCCCGCCAGCGTTCGTGAGCGACAAATAGCTCCTCTGTATTGAACGATTTTCGCGAAAAATCGGCATGCGGTTCGTCGTTTTCATTTCGGAGTCCGCACGTTTCATTGTGTAGTACGACGTCATAATCAGTTAATTATCAGGCTGGCTACTATTGCCCAGGCTCCGCATGGGCGGTAGTAGGCAGCAGTTATCTTTTGGATTCACCCCACTATGTTTTTTCCGCACAGGAATCGTTGGGGAGCGATTGCACCAATTCACCTTAGGCGCCGTGCCCGAATGATTTACTGGGCTCATTTGTGCGGCGCTCAAAGTATCAAGCGTGCGACATAGCACTTTGGTGAGCTTCCAAATTTCGTGGGCTTCGCGTCTCCAGTACCGATACTTGTATTGGCTGAACTGTTGGGTACTCCTTTGACAGCTACGCCCATTAGCCAAAGAATAGCGATATGCAGCTATCTCATCCGGACATCGACCCAACAGAAGCCTTCCAGTTCGTCTTTCGTGAGATTAAGCGTCATGAGGACACAGGTAGGAAAAATTTCGTTGTGCGCGTGCCTGTGGATATGGTCGAGTACCTGTTCTCTGGTATTGCTCTGAAGTCGGGCATGTCCAAGGTCAAGCTGGAGCGATTGCTTACTGAGCTTGGGATTTATGGTTTTAGGGACGCCGACGGTCGAATCCTGCGACGTTATCTAAGTGGCCATTCGCGCATTGCTTGGGATACCTACCATCGGTTGTTGTTTTGGGCATTCGCGAAGGGGTGGATCTCTGAATGGGTTTTTCGCGATCTTCTACTCGGGTCATATCTGCGAGAGGCGGCCCAACTCAGCGCCCGCAAAATTCTGAACAGGCTGAAGCGTCAGATATCGGCGCCAAGTTTGACTCAGGAGCAGATTGTCGAGTGTTTTACCGAGGTGTATCTGGCCAAAGAGAAGGAGCGAGCGCAAGCCGTGGTCAGCCGCTTACGTGTCGATTCAGAAGCGCGAGAGCTGGCAAACTCATTAGGCCTCGAGGTAACCGATTGCTCCAAATAACATGCGGCTTACAACATTTGCCCACGCTGGCAATTTTGCGAAAGGAATCCTGATGTCCGTTCCTACATACGACAAATTTATTGAGCCGATCTTGCGTTACCTAGCGGCTAATCCGGAAGGTGCGACAGCACGCGACGCGCATGAAGCTGCGGCCCGGGCTTTGAATTTATCCGAACTACAGCTTCAAGAGCTGATTGCAAGTGGGCAAGCGACCTATAAGAACCGCGCAGGATGGGCTCACGACCGTCTCAAGCGCGCAGGATTATCCTCCAGCGCCAAACGGGGTTACTGGAAGCTAACCGAAGCTGGCGTTGTTTATTCCAAGCAGCACCCTTCACCGCTCACTACGGATCAGGTTGAACAACTTGCCATCGGCTTCATGGACGTGAAGCTTAGGAGCGCCTCCGATGCTGTCCCGCTAGATGAACGTGATCAGGGGGCAGACACACCGATATCAGCAACTGTAAGCCCAGACGATCGGTTGGAGCAGGCTCTGCGTGAGCTACGCAATGCGACAGCCGCAGATCTACTGGATAACCTGCTACAAGTCAGCCCCAACCGCTTTGAAGTCATTGTTCTCGACGTGTTGCACAGCCTTGGCTACGGGGCTAGTCGAAACGACTTGCAGCGTGTTGGTGGAAGCGGAGATGGCGGAATTGACGGGGTAATTTCGCTTGATAAGCTCGGACTGGAAAAAGTCTATGTCCAAGCAAAGCGCTGGCAAGGCACTGTGGGCCGTCCTGAGTTGCAAGCGTTCTATGGAGCACTTGCTGGGCAAAAGGCCAAGCGAGGGGTCTTTATCACTACTTCGGGCTTCACTGCCCAAGGCATCGACTTTGCCCGCTCAGTGGAAGGCATGGTACTGGTGGACGGCATCCGCTTGGTCAACCTGATGATGGACCATGAGGTTGGGGTAACGTCCCGGCTTCTCAAACTGCCGAAATTGGATAGCGATTACTTCGACGAGGAATGAAGATTTTTGGGCTCGACATACGTTTCTCTATACCGGGGCAGGGCTAGTAAACGGGCACCGGACACTAGCTCCCCAATGATCAAAAAAACATCACCAATCAGACTCCAGCTCGGTGCTTAGGTGGATACCCATCACCTTAGCTTTGCGATATTTCAACGGCTCCGCATTTATCTCCAGGGCAACAAGTCGACTAGCAGCGGTGACCAAGCTGTTGAAACGTTCATTGTGAACGGCGACGTATGCGATAAGCCTACTACCCGTCGCCTGCATGGAGCCGATGCAGAGAGGAACCGACTTGTCGCTTAGGAGCAGTGGATCAACGTATAGGTAGCATTCTAGGGTCGGGTATTTGAATGTTTCGGGGTATCGAACGGAGCCGTAAAGCTTGATCACAGTATGCTCTGAATAATGGTGGCCGATTGTTCTTGTATCGGACCGCGTGGCCATGCTGAACGACCAGGACATATCCCACCCCCATATCCGAGCTTGGAGGATTATTCGCTCAACGGCGGTATGACTCCTTCTAGCCATGGCATTCATCCTCCCCGTTTGAGTTGGCTTCAGACAAACCTAGCTCACTTCGTTACCGCCATTCAGATTCTCGGCCAGATACAGAGTTAAGGCCATGGCGTTATGCGGCTTACCTGATGCAGATCGGTAATTTTCTGCCATCGCGTTGACTACGAGTTGCGGCCTATGTCTAAGTTTTCCGCTTACCTTCGCCTTCACAAGCGCTCTGTGGACATCCGTCCGATGTTCAGGAGGGATTCCTGACATATCCAATTCGTAAGAGGTGGGCAAAGACGTTGGTGTTTTGGTTGAGAGTTTGGGTTGAGGTTTAGTGTTAGGTATGACATTGGCTGATACGGTATCGATATGGCATCCGTGTGATATCGAGTCCTCTTCTACGTATCGCTTTGAGCGCGGTCGGAGGGATTCATCTATCCAATCCTGCTGGTCGTCGCTCAGTCTTTCTTTGAAGTCATTCAGAAAGTCGTTTAACCACTCGCTTGGGATATGGCGAATTTCTTCCAGCGCTCTGGCTCGTAGTTTTGGCCCTGTCACTTGAGTAGCAGAGTGGTGATCCCACCAGATTCTTACCCAAACGATGAGTCTCACGTTGTCATACCTGGCTAGGTCTTCATCCTGAAGGCGGTGGATGACCTGCAACCACTGATCCGCCGTCCATCCAATTTCTGCTCCGGCAATGCGTGGAACAAGTGGGTATACGCCCGTAATGTTGCTGTCAGGAGCAGTTAACAGGTGCAGCAAAGCGACTTTGTCCTCTGTGGTGCAATTCAGTAAACGTGGGGAGCGCCAAAAATTTTGGTCCCGAATGGTTCGCTGTCTACTCATGCTCACTGCTCCCGGTGCAGCGGAGATGAATCGAGCCAGGGCAGGTCATTGTCGCCCCTCCACCTGTGCTTTTTTTGTGGGTCTCCCTGTGCGTTTCGGATGTGAAAAAGGTGCGATGACGGTGGCTGAATCTCGACTCTCGGTGTTGCCGGTGCGCATCCAAGTTCTCAGATCACCCAGTCTCCATCTCAACCTTGACAGTCCCGGTACAGGCTCAAGCCCCGGCAATTTGCGCTGACGGACCGTAAGCACGCTGAAGCCGGTCAGCGCCGCAACTTCAACTACGCCAATCAGAACGTCGTCGCCAAGCTTCTGTATTTTCTGGATGGTTTCATAATCTACTGTCATCGCTTTATCGCTCGATTGATCTGGTGAGGCCAGCTTTTGCCAATCAGACGCTCAATCACTAGGACAGCTTTTTAACAGATGAAAGGTTTTCTGAATGACGGGGCCGCAATAAGAGGCGATTGCTGACCCGGCAACAGTGCCTCGTAGACCTATGCTGGGTTCGCGCGGGCGTGTTGCAAGATCAGTGGTCAGCTCGAAGCTGACCACTGAGAATTAGCCATAGGTCTGATCAAGCCAGCTTTGCCGCGAGCTCTTCTGCGGTGATGTTGTAGTAACGCTTCAGCATGTTCACCATCCCGATGGCCCGTCACGCTGGCGAGCTCGATCAAATTCGGCAGCTTGGTCGCAAGCCTACATGTCGCTTCATGCCGCAGATCGTGAAAGCGTAGATTGATCAGGAAGTCTTCCTGAGGCGTTACCTGCGCCGCCCCGCAATCCCCCAGGTATTTCAGCCTCGCTCGCTCCAGGCCTCGCACAAAGGCCTTCTTGAGAGCGTCGGCGGTGGTGGGGAAGACTCGACCGCACAGCGAGCGCGGCAAGTCCTTCAGCAGCTGAATAGCCCTTGGTGAAAGTGGGACGGTTCTGGGCAGTCCGTTCTTGGTCGCTGGAAGATGCGCGGTCCTGCGATCTAGGTTCACATGCTTCCAGCGCAGCTCGAAAATTTCGCCACGGCGCATGGCTGTCTCAATTGCCAGTTGGACAATGGGCCGTATCCATGGATTGTGGGAGGCGTCGGCATAGGTGCCGTCAGCACGGCGCTCACGAAGCTCCAGGGCGTTGAGGATGTATTGCTCTTCAATTGGGTCGAGCCGCCGCGAGCGTTCGTCGTTGTAGCTGGGACGGCTGACCATCCTGACGGGGTTCTCGGCAAGATGAATTCCCCACTCGCGGCGAGCAACCTCGATCACGCATTGAAACAAAGCCAGCTCACGCTTAACCGTATTGCCCTTACGGATCTTCAGGCGCTCGTCACGGTAGCGGGCAAAGTCAGAGGAGGTGAGGGTGGCAACGATGCGTGTCGCCAGCGGATGACGCTTGAGTGCTTCCAGACGTTTGATTTCCGAATACGCGCCTTTGTGCTTCGGCGCGATCTCGGAGATGTAGCGATCAATGAGTTGATGAAAGGCGGTGCGTTCAGCCTCGACGCGAGAGACAAAAATACCTCGGTCGATTTCGCTTTCGATCATGCGCGCCCAGGCTTGGGCATCGACTTTAGTTTCGAAGGTTTTTCGTTGGGCTGGATAGCCCTTGCGACGGATTTGCGCTTCCCACTGATACTCGCCGCGATTCCTGATTGTTGCCATTTCGACCATTCCCGCCACTTTTGAGTGTGGCAAATTTGTGGCAAAAACGACTTTCAGGACTAGGACAGGTTTCTGTCAGGAGCGCTATCCCCTTGTAATACAAGGGAAAAAAGATGGTGCACCCGGCGGGATTCGAACCCACGACCCCTGCCTTCGGAGGGCAGTACTCTATCCAGCTGAGCTACGGATGCTTGTGCGGGCGCCATCATACCCATGTCGACCTTGGGCGTCCATGCTGGTTTTTGGCCGTTGGCGGGTAGGAATTGTCTGTATCGGGGCTCTGCGCCGGGCGCCATGGAGCGGTGGCGGGGAACCGGGTTGAAGGTCGCTGATCCGATAAATCTGGCAAATGTGCGGTTTTTGTTCTTTTTTTCGAACATCCTATTGCCCTATACCCCCATTGATCCTAGGATTCGTTTGAGATTTCAAACGCTCTGTCTCCCGTGCGCTATCCACTTGCTTGCACGCTGGGGCTGATTTCCCTGACGGCAGCCCACAAGGCGCCTTTCAAAAACTCTAATTCGCTCCGCGCGCGCGCGGTGCTGTTAAGGAAAGCCGACATGCAGCTTAAAGATGCCCAGTTGTTCCGCCAGCAAGCCTTTATCGATGGGGCTTGGGTCGATGCGGACAACGGTCAGACCATCAAGGTCAACAACCCCGCCACGGGCGAAATTCTCGGCACCGTGCCGAAGATGGGCGCCGCTGAAACCCGCCGCGCTATCGAAGCCGCCGACAAGGCGCTGCCGGCCTGGCGTGCGCTGACCGCCAAGGAGCGCGCCAACAAGCTGCGCCGCTGGTTCGAGCTGATCATCGAGAACCAGGAAGACCTGGCCCGTCTGATGACGCTGGAACAGGGCAAGCCGCTGGCCGAAGCCAAGGGCGAAATTGTCTACGCCGCGTCCTTTATCGAGTGGTTCGCCGAAGAAGCCAAGCGCGTCTACGGTGACGTGATTCCCGGCCACCAGCCGGACAAGCGTCTGATCGTGATCAAGCAACCGATCGGCGTGACCGCCGCCATCACACCGTGGAACTTCCCTGCTGCGATGATCACGCGTAAAGCCGGCCCGGCCCTGGCCGCTGGTTGCACCATGGTGCTCAAGCCAGCATCGCAAACGCCGTTCTCCGCGTTCGCCCTGGCTGAATTGGCCCAGCGTGCCGGCATTCCGAAAGGCGTGTTCAGCGTGGTCTCCGGCAGCGCTGGCGATATCGGCAGCGAGCTGACCAGCAACCCGATCGTGCGTAAATTGTCCTTCACCGGCTCGACCGAAATCGGTCGCCAGTTGATGGCTGAATGCGCCAAGGACATCAAGAAAGTGTCCCTGGAACTGGGCGGCAACGCGCCGTTCATCGTGTTCGACGACGCTGACCTGGATAAGGCCGTCGAAGGCGCGATCATTTCCAAGTACCGCAACAACGGCCAGACCTGCGTCTGCGCCAACCGTCTGTACGTTCAAGACGCGGTGTACGACGCGTTCGCTGAAAAACTCAAAGTGGCGGTGGCCAAACTCAAGATCGGCAACGGTCTGGAAGACGGCACCACTACCGGCCCGCTGATCGACGGCAAAGCTGTGGCCAAGGTCCAGGAGCACATTGCTGATGCCCTGGCCAAAGGCGCTACGCTGCTGGCGGGTGGCAAGGTCATGGAAGGTAACTTCTTCGAGCCGACCATCCTGATCAACGTGCCAAAAAACGCCGCTGTGGCGAAGGAAGAAACCTTCGGCCCGCTGGCGCCGCTGTTCCGTTTCAAGGACGAAGCCGAAGTGATCGCGATGTCCAACGACACCGAGTTCGGTCTGGCGTCCTACTTCTATGCTCGCGACCTGAGCCGTGTGTTCCGTGTGGCCGAAGCCCTGGAATATGGCATGGTCGGCGTCAACACCGGGCTGATCTCCAACGAAGTGGCACCGTTCGGCGGCATCAAGGCTTCGGGCCTGGGCCGTGAGGGTTCCAAGTACGGGATCGAGGATTACCTGGAAATCAAATACCTCTGCCTGGGCATCTAAGCCCGGCAAGGCATTGCTGCAAGCGCAAAGGGCACGAGAGCGCTGACCCTTTGCGCGTTTTACATCGTTATTCGTAGTGGCCGGGAACGCTGTGGCAGTCGATCATCGCATGCTGCCCTAGTTGCCTCCCCGCCACGTATTCCTTGGACCACGCCACCCGATGAGTGGCGAATGAGGACTTTATGAGCAAGACCAACGCTTCTTTGATGAAACGCCGCGAAGCCGCTGTACCACGCGGTGTTGGCCAGATTCACCCGATTTTCGCCGAATCCGCGAAGAACTCCACGGTGACCGACGTTGAAGGTCGCGAGTTCATCGACTTCGCCGGCGGTATCGCCGTGCTGAACACCGGTCACGTACACCCGAAAATCATCGCGGCCGTGACCGAGCAGCTAAACAAGCTGACCCACACCTGCTTCCAGGTACTGGCCTACGAGCCTTACGTGGAACTGTGCGAAAAAATCAACGCCAAGGTCCCAGGTGATTTCGCCAAGAAAACCCTGCTGGTCACCACCGGTTCCGAAGCCGTTGAGAACGCCGTGAAAATCGCCCGCGCCGCCACTGGCCGTGCCGGCATTATCGCGTTCACCGGCGCGTACCACGGTCGCACCATGATGACCCTGGGCCTCACCGGTAAAGTCGTGCCTTACTCGGCCGGCATGGGCCTGATGCCAGGCGGCATCTTCCGCGCGCTGTTCCCGAACGAGCTGCATGGCGTGAGCGACGACGACTCCATCGCCAGCATCGAACGCATCTTCAAAAACGATGCCGAGCCGCGTGATATCGCTGCCATCATCATCGAGCCGGTGCAGGGCGAAGGCGGTTTCTACGTCGCGCCTAAAGCCTTCATGAAGCGCCTGCGCGAACTGTGCGACAAGCACGGCATCCTGCTGATCGCCGACGAAGTGCAAACCGGTGCCGGCCGTACCGGTACGTTCTTCGCCATGGAACAGATGGGCGTGACTGCCGACCTGACCACCTTCGCCAAATCCATCGCCGGCGGTTTCCCGTTGGCCGGTGTGTGCGGCAAGGCCGAATACATGGACGCCATCGCGCCAGGTGGCCTGGGCGGCACCTACGCCGGTAGCCCGATCGCTTGCGCCGCGGCCCTGGCCGTGTTGGAAGTGTTCGAAGAAGAGCACCTGCTGGATCGCTGCAAAGCCGTCGGCGAGCGTCTGGTCACCGGCCTCAAGGCCATCCAGGCCAAGTACCCGGTGATCGGTGACGTGCGTGCCCTGGGCGCGATGATCGCGATCGAGCTGTTCGAAGGTGGCGACAGCCACAAGCCAAACGCCGCTGCCGTCGCCTCCGTGGTGGCCAAGGCGCGTGAGAAGGGCTTGATCCTGCTGTCCTGCGGCCCTTACGGCAACGTGTTGCGCGTACTGGTTCCGCTGACCGCGCCGGATGCGCAGTTGGACAAAGGCTTGGCAATCATCGAAGAGTGCTTCTCCGAGCTGTAAGCACGGGCTGAACCGATCGATAGAAAAAACCCGCTTCGGCGGGTTTTTTTGTGCCCGATACAGCACATTCAACGGCTGTTCGTTGTACGTAGGCCACCGCATTGTCTAAGGTGCAGGCATTGCGGATGGAGCGTGCTGGATGAGTGCTGTTGATTTGCCCGCTGTACCCCGAGTGTTGATTGCCGAGGCAGACCCTTGGTCGCGGGACCTGCTCAAGCAGGTGCTGTTGAATGTTCGCTGTGACGCACGGTTGGATGTGTGTGCCGATGGCCGGCAAGCGGCTACGCTGCTGCGCGACAATGCCTACGACCTGATCATGGCGGATTGGGACCTGCCGGGCATCGATGGCCTGAGCCTGTTGCGCACCGTGCGCCAGCAGCGTCGTTCGCCCGCGCTGCCGTTCATCCTGCTCAGTAGCCGCAATGACAGCGCCAGCGTGCGTGAGGCCTTGCCCCTGGCGCCCACGGCGTATCTGACCAAACCCCTGAACATGGAAGGCCTGACCCAGCGCCTGCAAGACCTGCTGCTCAACGAAGGCGAAAGCGTGTACTGCGAAGTGCCGCGACTGGCGCCGGGCATGACCTTGCCGGTGTTCCTCGAGCGCCGCCGCGATGCCTGCGATGGCGCGCCGCTGTGGGTCGATGTGAAGGCCTCCGTGCAAGACAGCCTCGGGCCGGAGGGCCTGGACCTCAATCGCCTGGAAGACCGGGTGCGCATGGACCCGCAGATCACCGCCGTGCTGATTGCCGCCGCCAACAGCGCGGGCAATCACGGCACGCCGGTGCAGACCCTGTCGGCGGCGCTGCACACGCTGCTGGCCGGGCAAAGCATGAACCTGATCCTCGGCCTGGCCCTCAAGCACAACGTGGTGTTGGGTGATCCGGGCCTGGTGGCGTATGCCGAGCGTCACTGGCAGTTGTCCCAGGACACCGCCGACTTCGCCCGCCGCCTGGCGCGCATGCTGGAGCTGGACCACGAGCGCTGTTACAGCGCGGGCATCCTGCATCGGCTCGGCGACCTGGCTTTATTGCGCTGCCTGGAAGACTGGCGCCAGGGTGGCGGGGCGTTGGATGACGAAGTGATTGGCGAGTCCCTCCACGCCTTGGGTGCCGCTTACGGTTCGTCGTTGCGCACGCGTTGGCGCTTGCCGCTGGAGCTGCGCCAGTTGATCGCGGCGGTCTACTCGCTGGAGGGCGGGGTGTATTCGCGGGAGGCGCTGGTGATGAACCTGGCGGCGCAGATGGCGCGGTTGACCGAGCATGAAGGGCTGGAAGCACTGGCCAGGAGCAAAACCGCGCGCTTGCTCAAGGTGGGGTTGTCGGAGCTGATGAGGTTGCGCAAGGCCAAGAGGGCGATGCAATTCAAATGTGGGAGGGGGCAAGCCCACTCGCACATTTGATCTGTGTTGATCCTCTAGCCAGCAACCACGCGGTTTTTGCCCAGGCGCTTGGCTTCATACATGGCGGCGTCGGCGCGGCCGAACAGGCTGTTCAAGGTCGAGTCTTGCTCGTTGAGGCTGGCCAGCCCCTGGCTGACCGTCACGGTAAACGCATGGCCGTCATAGCTGAAGCTCAACGCCTGGATTTCCTTGCCAAGCCGTTCAGCGACTTGCAGGGCCGTCTCCGGCGCGCAACCGGGGAGTACAGCGGCGAACTCTTCGCCGCCAATCCGCCCGAACAGGTCGCCACGGCGTAATACGCTACGACCGCTCTCGGCGATGCGCCGCAACACTTGATCGCCCTCCAGGTGGCCGTAGGTGTCGTTGACGTCCTTGAAGTCATCGATGTCCAGCAGCAGGAACGCCAGCGGCGCAGCCTGGGCGCAGGCACTGTCGAAGGCCTGGTTGGCGCATTCGAAAAAGTGCCGGCGGTTGCTGCTCTGGGTCAGCACGTCGGTGGTGGCCAGACGGTGCAGCTCCAGCTCCATTTGTTTCTTGTCGGTGATGTCCTCGGCCATGCCGACCACAATCAGCGGTTCACCCGGCTCGACCTGCTGGTTGATATAGCACTTGTCGCTGAGCCAGCGAATCTGCCCGTCGGCCGTGATGATGCGGTACTCGCGGTCTTCCACGGCGCCTTGGTCCAGCACGCGGGCCAGGCTGTGTTCGGCGTAGTCGAGGTCTTCGGGATGAATGCTGTTGCGCCATTCCCGGTGGTCGGCCAGCAGCAGGCCGGCTGAACGGCCGAACACCCGCTCATACGCCGGGCTCACATACAGCACGCGCCGCGACTCCCAGTCGATGGCCCATAGCACCGCACTCACGCTGACCAGCAGTGAACTCAGTAATTGTTCACGCTCACTCAGCCGCTCGACCTCGCCCTGGGCGTGCATCAACGCCAGCAAGTTCGCTGCGGTAGGGGGGCGTGGGGTTTCAGCGGTCGGGGGATCGAGTAGGTGAGTCTTTTTTTGGACCATCGGCACAACTCTCTCTGGGCGCGCCGCAGGGTTCAGCAGCGGTCACAACAAGGGGCCGCCATGATGGCGAAGTGTTGTTTGAGAGGGGTGAATTGCGTCTAAGTTCCGTCATCGGGGGCGATTTTGACGGATTAAGGGGTGTCTGGAGAATGGCGTCAAAAAAGTGATCGCGGGGGGAAGGCAAGCCTTCCCCCGGCGTGTTCACACCGCTGCTGGGCGCAACGAATAAGTCTTCAGTTGGTGGGCAAAATCGCGCAGGGACTGGATGCCGCTGGCCTCGGCCTCATGCACCCACTCCTTGATCGCGGCCAGCATATCGTGGCCGTTGGAGCTGGTTTTGAGCCAGATCTGCTGCAGGGCCAGACGCTTTTCGTAGATCACTTTCAGGGCCTGGCTGTGTTCCAGCATGCTCTGGATACGCAGGTGGTGACGGTCATCCAGCAGGCTGGTTTCCCGCGACAGCAGGCGTTTGGCACGGTGGAACTGGTGGCGCACCGAGTGATCGACCTTCTCCAGTTCCTGCTTGACCAGCGGGCCGATCACCAGCTTGCGGTACTGGGCCATGATCTGGAAACGGTTGTTGAGGATCGCCATGGCGGTGTCCATGTCCAGGTGGCCCTTGCCTTCCACGCGGTGGGCGATCGGCGCGACACGCTGCACCTTGGCCAGGCGCAGGAAGCTGAACAGTTTGATCCACGCCCAGCCGAGGTCGAACTCCCATTTCTTCACCGACAGCTTGGCGGAGTTGGGGTAGGTGTGGTGGTTGTTGTGCAGCTCTTCACCGCCCACAATGATGCCCCACGGCACCAGGTTGGTCGCCGCGTCCCGGCATTCGAAGTTGCGATAGCCCACGGCATGGCCCAGGCCGTTGATCACGCCGGCGGCCCAGAATGGAATCCACATCATCTGGATCGCCCAGATAGTGATACCGATGGTGCCGAACAGCAGAAGGTCGATCACACCCATGATTGCCACACCCAGCAGCGGGTAAGGCGTGTAGAGTTTGCGTTCGATCCAGTCGTCCGGGCAGTTCTTGCCGTAGATGCGCAGTGTCTCGGGGTTCTCCGCTTCGGCGCGATAGAGCTCGGCGCCTTTGCGCAATACGGTAGACAGGCCTTTAATGACGGGACTGTGTGGATCGTCGACGGTTTCGCATTTGGCGTGGTGCTTGCGGTGGATGGCGGTCCACTCGCGGGTGTTCTGCGCCGTGGTCAGCCACAGCCAGAAGCGGAAGAAGTGTTTCAGGCCAGCATTGAGCTCCAGGGAGCGATGGGCTGAATAGCGGTGCAGATAGACGGTGACCCCAATGATGGTCACGTGGGTCATCAACAGGGTGACTGCCACCAGTTGCCAGGCTGACAGGTCAAGAAAACCGTTGTACCACATAGGCTGTATGGCCCTCAGATAAAGAAAAAAACAGCTTACGCATTATCACTAAGCCTACAGAGAAAACCAGCCGACCTTTCAGATAGAAGTGAGCGGATGTTTCTTATTCTATAATCCCTAACCTTTGTAGGGCGAATCTAGCTTTTTAGTAAGGATTATTGGCCATATGTTGTTTTCATACCGAGGGGCCCGGCGCGCAGGGTTGGTATATCTGCTGGTTTCGCTGCTGTGGGTCGTGCTTACTCACCGGGTATTGATCGAGTTTCTCGATAACCCGGACGAGTTAAACCGGTGGCTGCAGCTGCGCGGCTACGTGTGGGTGGCCATCAGCGCCCTGGTGATTTACCTGATTTGTGCGCGCTTTGCACACGTCAACCAACGGCTGCAACCGCTGAAAGAGAGCCGCGAACGCCTGCGCCAGGCCGCTGCCGTGTTCGATTGCACCCGCGAAGGGGTGCTGGTCACCGATGCCCAGGGGCAGATCGTCCATGTAAACCGGGCCTTTATGGCGATCACCGGCTACCGGCGCGAAGATGTCATGGGTGAGCAGCCCAGCCTGTTCAAGTCAGGCCGCCATTCGTCGAGTTTTTATCAACAGATGTTCCAGGCTCTGGAGCAGACCGGCGAGTGGAGCGGCGAAATCTGGAACCGGCGCAAAAGCGGCGAAATTTATCCACAATGGCAAACCATCCGGGTGATTCACGATGACCTGGGCCAGGTCAGCCATTACGTCGCGGTGTTTTCCGATATCAGTGCGATCAAGGATTCCGAGCACGAACTGGCGCACCTCGCTCACCACGATCCGCTGACCGACCTGCCCAACCGTCTGCTGTTCACCGACCGCGCCGAGCAGGCCCTGGCTTCGGCGCAAGTGCATAAACGCGGCTGTGCATTGCTGCTGCTCGACCTGGACCACTTCAAGATCATCAACGACAGCCTTGGCCATAACGTCGGCGACCAATTGCTCAAATTGGTCGGTGAACGCCTGAAAAGCCAGTTCGGCCCCGGCGTGACGCTGGCGCGGCTGGGAGGGGACGAATTCGCGGTGTTGGCGGAAAATTGTCCACAGGTGGTGCAAGCCGCCGCGTTCGCGCAACGCATGCTCGATGCGATGAAACTCCCGTTTGTTTTTGATGGACATCAATTGTTTATCAGCGCGAGCATTGGCATCAGCCTTTTTCCCAGCGACGCGCTGAGCGCCGAACAGTTGTTGCGTAACGCTGATTCCGCGTTGTTCAAGGCCAAGAGCGTCGGCCGTGAAGGCTACGCGTTGTACACCGAAGAGTTGACCGCCCACGCCCAGAACCGCGTGGAGATTGCCAGCGAGCTGCGCCGCGCCCTCGACCAGCAGGAGCTGCGTGTCTACTACCAGCCGGTTCACGACCTGCAAACCAGCCGCCTGATCGGCGTCGAAGCCCTGGTGCGCTGGCAGCACCCGGAGCGCGGCCTGGTGCCGCCGGTCGAGTTCATCCCCATCGCCGAACGCACCGGCCTGATTGCCGATATCGACGCCTGGGTCATGCACCAGGCGTGCGCCCAGATGTGCCAGTGGCTGGCTGACGGCGCGCCGCTGAGCTTTATGGCGATCAACGTGTCCAGCCGCATGTTTGCGCGACGCGAGTTGTATGAGCAAGTCGCCCAGGTGCTGCATGACACCGGCCTGGACCCGGCTTACCTTGAGCTGGAAGTCACCGAAAGCGCAGTGATGGAAGACCCCGAAGTGGCCCTGGAGCAGCTGCACCGCCTGCGCGAGCTTGGCCTGCGCCTGGCCATTGACGATTTTGGCACCGGCTATTCCTCGCTGCTGCGCCTCAAGCGCCTGCCGGTGCAGAAGCTCAAGATCGACCAGGGCTTTGTTGCCGGGTTGCCGTGGGATGAAGACGACGCCGCCATCGTGCGCGTGGTGATCGCCCTGGCGAAAAGCATGGGCATGCAGGTCCAGGCGGAAGGGATTGAACAGGTGGAACAGGCGCGGTTCCTGTTGGATCACGAATGCGGCATGGGGCAGGGGTATTGGTTTGGGCGGCCGATGCCGGCGAGTGAGATCGATTGGGCGCTGGCGCCCGTTATTCGACAGCCCTCCTCGAACGAGACTTGAAACACCGCCAAAATGTGAGTGCGGGCTTGCGCTCTGTGAGGGACTGTCGGACGAAATATTCGCAGCCTGTCGACACCCTCATCGCGAGTAAGCGCGGCTCTCCCAGGGGTCAGCAGCGTCTGTGCGTCTGTATTTTCACCCTCAAAACCTTCGCAACCCCGCGTCCTGCCAGAAAATTCTTTTTGGTTATATAAACATTCTTAAATAGTATTTTTAAGAATATCCGCGCTTATCTACTATCGCCCTCACGCCGCAAGCAGTGCCGCTACTGCGCGGCACTCTTCATTTCAGGAGCGAGACCATGAGCGCATCTCTACGTAGCGTCGACGGCCAGGACGAAGCAGCCATTTTGCGTGAGATCCAGAGCGCGTTGCGCGATCTGCGCTTTGGCGCGGTGGAAATCACTGTGCACAACGCTCAAGTGGTACAGATCGAACGCAAAGAAAAATTCCGCCTGCAGAACCCGGGTAACAAACCGAGCTAAGCAACCACGGCGATTCGCACGCTAGACCCGCAACTATAAGAAAAAGCCAACACCCCAGAATTTCAGGAGCTTTCTATGTCGTCGATTCGCCGTTACGCCCTGGCTGCGTTGGCCAGCGCCGTGTTTGCTGGCTCTGCCGTGGCCAAGGACTACGAGTTGCTCAATGTCTCGTATGACCCGACCCGTGAGCTGTACCAGGACTACAACGCTGAGTTCACCCATTTCTGGAAACAGTCCCACCCCGGCGACACCGTCAAGATCCAGCAATCCCACGGTGGCTCGGGCAAGCAAGGCCGTGCGGTGATCGACGGCCTGCGCGCCGATGTGGTGACCCTGGCGCTGGCCGGTGACATCGACGAAATCGCCAAGTTGGGCAAGACCCTGCCGCAAAACTGGCAGACCCGTCTGCCGGACGCGAGCACCCCGTACACCTCGACCATCGTGTTCCTGGTGCGCAAGGGCAACCCAAAAGGCATCAAGGACTGGGGCGACCTGATCAAGAAAGACGTGTCGGTCATCACCCCGAACCCGAAAACCTCCGGCGGTGCGCGCTGGAACTTCCTCGCCGCCTGGGCCTACGGCCTCAAAGCCGGGGGCAGTGAAGCCAAGGCCCAGGAATACGTGCAAGCGCTGTTCAAGCACGTACCGGTCCTCGACACGGGCGCGCGCGGTTCGACCATCACCTTCGTCAACAACGGTCAGGGTGACGTGCTGCTGGCCTGGGAAAACGAGGCGTTTCTGGCGTTGAAAGAAGACGGCGGCGCCGGCAAGTTCGACATCGTCGTGCCGTCCTTGTCGATCCTCGCCGAACCGCCGGTGGCCGTGGTCGACAAAAACGCCGAGAAAAAGGGCAACACCGAGATCGCCACCGAATACCTCAAGCACCTTTACAGCCCGGCGGGCCAGGAGATTGCGGCGAAGAACTTCTACCGCCCACGCGATGAGAAAATCGCCGCCCAATACGCCCAGCAGTTCCCGAAACTGGACCTGGTGACTATCGACAAAGACTTCGGCGGCTGGAAAACTGCGCAGCCGAAATTCTTCAATGACGGTGGCGTGTTCGACCAGATCTACACGGCGCAGTAAAAACACCGCCCTCTGTAGGAGCGAGCTTGTTCGCGAAGAAGGTCCAGGCACCGCGTGCACCCAGAATGTGCGCGTTATCGTTGACGTTTTTCGCGGGCAAGCCCGCTCCTACAGAGCACGCATTCACCTGCGGGTTTTGTGTGTCAGACCTGCTAACCAAGGACTCTTATGTCGCGTCGTATTTCCCCCGTCATACCCGGCTTCGGGCTGACGCTGGGCTACACCGTGGTGTACCTCAGCCTGATCGTACTCATCCCGCTCGCGGCGATGTTCGTACACGCCGCTCAACTTACCTGGGATCAGTTCTGGAACATCATCACCGCACCGCGTGTGCTGGCGGCATTGAAATTGAGCTTCAGCACCGCGCTGTACGCCGCGCTGATCAATGGCGTGATCGGTACGCTGCTGGCCTGGGTGCTGGTGCGCTACACCTTCCCCGGGCGCAAGATCATCGATGCGATGATCGACCTGCCGTTCGCCCTGCCCACCGCCGTCGCCGGTATCGCGCTGACCGCGCTGTACACGCCGACCGGCCTGGTCGGCCAGTTCGCCGCCGACCTGGGTTTCAAGATCGCCTACAGCCCCTTGGGCATCACCCTGGCGCTGACCTTCGTCACGTTGCCGTTCGTGGTGCGCACGGTGCAGCCGGTCCTCGCCGATATCCCCCGGGAAATCGAAGAAGCCGCCGCCTGCCTGGGCGCCAAGCCGTTGCAGGTGTTCCGCTACATCCTCGTGCCCGCGTTGCTGCCGGCCTGGCTGACCGGCTTCGCCCTGGCGTTTGCGCGTGGCGTCGGTGAGTACGGCTCGGTGATTTTCATCGCCGGCAACATGCCGATGAAGACCGAGATCCTGCCGCTGCTGATCATGGTCAAGCTCGACCAGTACGACTACCACGGCGCCACCTCCATCGGTGTGCTGATGCTGGTGGTTTCCTTCGTGTTGCTGCTGCTGATCAATTTGCTGCAGCGGCGCATCGAACGTCCATAAGGAGGCGCGGAACATGTCCCAATCGTCTATCTCCGCCGCGTCCTCGGCCAACGCCGCCCGGCGTGGCAGTGCGCTGTCGCGGCGCATCCTGATCAGCCTGGGCTGGCTGGTGTTCTTCCTGTTCCTGCTGCTACCGCTGTTTATCGTGGTGTCCCAGGGCTTGAAGAATGGCCTCGGCGCGTTCTTCACCGCGATTCTTGAGCCCGACGCGCTGTCGGCGCTCAAGCTCACGCTGGTCGCCGTGGTGATCTCGGTGCCGCTCAACGTGGTGTTCGGCGTCAGCGCCGCGTGGTGCGTGAGCAAGTACTCGTTCCGTGGCAAGAGCATCCTGGTGACGTTGATCGACCTGCCGTTCTCGGTGTCGCCGGTGATCGCAGGTCTGGTCTATGTACTGATGTTCGGCGCCCAGGGCTTCTTTGGCCCGTGGCTGCAAGACCACGACATCCAGATCGTGTTCGCCTTGCCCGGCATCGTGCTGGCGACCATCTTCGTCACCGTGCCGTTCGTGGCCCGGGAGCTGATCCCGCTGATGCAGGAACAAGGCACCCAGGAAGAAGAAGCCGCGCGGCTGCTCGGCGCCAATGGCTGGCAGATGTTCTGGCACGTCACCGTGCCGAATATCAAATGGGGCCTGATCTACGGCGTGGTGCTGTGTACCGCGCGGGCCATGGGTGAGTTCGGCGCGGTGTCGGTGGTGTCCGGCCACATTCGCGGCGTGACCAACACCTTGCCGCTGCACGTCGAGATTCTCTACAACGAATACAACCACGTTGCCGCGTTTGCGGTAGCGAGCCTGTTGCTGATCCTGGCGCTCTTCATCCTGCTGCTCAAGCAGTGGAGCGAGAACCGTATCAACCGCCTGCGCGCAGCAAGCGGTGAGGAATAATCCATGTCCATTGAAGTCCGTAATGTCAGCAAGAATTTCAACGCCTTCAAGGCCCTGAACAGCATCAATCTGGACATCCAGAGTGGCGAGCTGGTGGCGTTGCTCGGCCCGTCCGGCTGCGGCAAGACCACCTTGCTGCGCATCATTGCCGGCCTGGAAACCCCGGACGAAGGCAGCATCGTGTTCCACGGTGAAGACGTCTCCGGCCACGACGTGCGTGATCGCAACGTCGGTTTTGTGTTCCAGCACTACGCGCTGTTCCGCCACATGACCGTGTTCGACAACGTCGCCTTCGGCCTGCGCATGAAGCCGAAAAACCAGCGCCCGAGCGAAAGCCAGATCGCGGTCAAAGTCCACGAATTGTTGAACATGGTGCAGTTGGACTGGCTGTCGGACCGCTACCCGGAACAACTCTCCGGCGGCCAACGCCAGCGTATCGCCCTGGCTCGCGCCCTGGCGGTGGAGCCCAAAGTACTGCTGCTCGACGAACCGTTCGGCGCCCTCGACGCCAAGGTGCGCAAAGAGCTGCGCCGCTGGCTGGCGCGCCTGCACGAAGACATCAACCTGACCTCGGTGTTCGTGACCCACGACCAGGAAGAGGCGATGGAAGTTGCCGACCGTATCGTGGTGATGAACAAGGGCGTGATCGAGCAGATCGGCTCACCGGGCGACGTCTACGAAAACCCGGCCAGCGATTTCGTCTACCACTTCCTCGGCGACTCCAACCGCCTGCACCTAGGTGAAGACCAGCACGTGCTGTTCCGCCCCCATGAAGTGTCGCTGTCACGTCATGAACTGGAAGACCACCATGCGGCCGAAGTGCGCGATATCCGGCCGCTGGGGGCGACCACGCGGGTGACCTTGAAAGTCGAAGGCCAGAGCGAGCTGATCGAGGCCGAAGTGGTGAAAGACCACGACAGCCTGACTGGCCTGACCCGTGGTGAAACCCTGTTCTTCAAGCCCAAGGTCTGGCAAAAAGCCTAAACCCCGCCACAAACCCAATGTGGGAGGGGCGGTGCGACGATTCGACTTGCCCCCGATTGCAGTGGATCAGTCAACATCTTTAGTGACTGATCCACCGCTATCGGGGGCAAGCCCCCTCCCACATTTAGGCTTCTCTCGGCTTTAGATCGCGGCGAGCGACTGGCCCGGAGCGGTGTTCAATCTGCTCTTTGAGCTCATGCCGCAACCCCAGCAAAAACGCCAACTCCGCCACCACGAACAACGGCCCGACGATCAGCCCCGACACGTCATCCACAAACGCTGGCTTCTTGCCTTCGTAGTAATGCCCGACAAACTGAATCACCCAACCCACCACGAACATACCGACACCGCCGCTGAGCCAGACCGTCGTGCTTTGCGCCGCCAGCACGTGCCCGGCCCATACCGACAAGCCCATCAGCACGCTCATCAGCACGCCCAGCGCGAGTTCCAGGCGCAGGTAGAACCACGCGGCAAGCAACGCGACGATCAGCGCCGGCGACAGCCAGAACCCGGCCAGCGGCCACTCCGGGCGTGAAAGCAACCCGGCGACGGCGAGCACGATCAGCGGGATGCCGATAAAGTGGCTGGCGATATTGCGCGGGTCGCGGTGGTAGGCGGCGTATTGACCGAGGTGGTCGACGAGGCTTTTCATTGTTATTCCTCCTGTAGGATGTTTGATCATGCCTTGTCAGCCTTCGCCTAACTGTCAGCTGGGCGACAATCTTCGGAGTTCTCATGAACGCAGAGCAATGGCGACCCCGGCTGGCTACCGGGCACTGGTTCCGCCACCTGCCCGCCGCTTTTCAGCAGAGTTTGCTGGCCCACGCCCGGCTGCGGCAGCTGACGGCGGGGCAATACCTGTTCAAGCGTGGTGACCCGCCCTGCGGCTTGTATGCGGTGCTCGACGGCACCCTGCGTATCAGCGCGGTAAGCGAGCAGGGCAAGGAGGCGGTGCTGAGCCTGGTGGAGTTGCCCTACTGGTTCGGCGAAATCTGCCTGTTCGACGGCCTGCCACGCACCCACGACGCCTGCGCGGTCGGACCCTGTACGGTGTTGCAGGTGCCCCAGCAGGCATTGCTGAATATTCTCGATGAAACCCCGCAGTACTGGCGCGACTTGGCGTTGTTGATGAGCCAAAAGTTGCGCCTGAGTTTTATCGGCCTCGAACAGCTCAGCCTGATGCCGGCCTCGGTGCGGCTGGCCCATCGCTTGTTGATGATCATTGAGGGGTACGGCGACATCGAGCACTCAAAACGTCGGCTGCAGTTGCCCCAGGAAGACCTGGCGGCGATGTTGAGCCTGTCGCGCCAGACCACCAACGCCTTGCTCAAGGACCTGCAAGCCCAGGGCATCGTGCGCCTGGGTTATGGCGAGATCGAAATCCTCGATGCACAGCGCCTGCGTGAGGCGGCGCATGCCTGAGGGTGTTAGCCTGCAAGCCTGACCAATCGAGGTGTGTTATGCACGTGCTGTTAGTGGAACATGAATCCGAAGAGGCACAGCGGATGGCCCAGGGCTTGAACGAAGCCGGTTATTCGGTGGAAGTCGCGGCCAACGGGATGGTGGCGCAGCGGCTTGTCGAAGGCACCGAGTACGACCTGGTGATTCTGGATGTGATGCTGCCCGGGCAGAATGCCTGGAAGTTGCAGCAGGCGATTCGGCACAAGGGCGAGACGCCGGTATTGTTTCTGACCAGTCCGGGTGGGATCGAAGACCGTCTGCGCGACTTGGAATTGCATGAGGATGATTATTTGCTCAAGCCGTTTGAAGACAAGGCGCTGGTCATGCGGGTGAAAAAGCTACTGCGTCGTGATCGCGGGCGCTGACAGATGTGTGGCCTGGGCTCTCGCGATCGCGGGCAAGCCCGGCTGTTAAATATGGGAGGGGACTTTCCCCCGATGACGGTGGATCAGTTGATGAATGCGCTAGCTGATACACCGCCCCTCTCATAGTTTGATTTTTTAGTTATTAATAAATAGCTTCTTATTCCTTAACGAATATAAACCCCGTCCCTATACTGTTCAGCAACGTTAAACGCTGCAGGAGGGCACACCCATGCACAGCGAATCGATTCGTTACCTGATCGTGCCGGGCTGGCAAGGATCGCCAGAAGATCATTGGCAAACTCATTGGCAGAACAGCCTGCCCAACAGTGCGCGGGTGGAACAGGCCGATTGGCTGACGCCGCGTCGCGAAGACTGGGTGGCCGCGCTGGCCGAGGCGATTGCCGCCGACAGCACCCCGGTGATTCTGATCGCCCATAGCCTGGGCTGCATCACCGTGGCCCATTGGGCCGCCACTGCACCGCTGCAGTTTTTGCGGCAGGTACGTGGGGCGTTGCTGGTGGCGCCGGCGGATGTCGAACGCCCGACCTGTGCCCCCGCCTTGCGCAACTTTGCGCCGATTCCGCGCGACCTGCTGCCGTTTCCCAGCCAGGTGGTCAGTTCCGACAACGACAGTGCCGTCAGCGCCCCCAGGGCCCTGGAGCTGGCGCGCAATTGGGGCGCCGAAGCGGGCATTTTGTCCGGCGCCGGGCATATCAATGTGAAGTCCGGCCACCAGCGCTGGGAGCAGGGTTTCGCGTATCTCTATCGCCTGCAAAGCCGCCTGGAGCATCACGCCCGGCGCACGGCCTGAACATTTTTCAACGCCCCGTCCCTGAGCGGATTGGGGGCGGGAGCCTGCCATGAGTCTGCATGAAACCTTCGGTCAGCCGCTGCTGACCTTCCCCGACGCCGAAAAAAGCCCGCTGAGCATCCGCGCCAAGGCGCTGGTATTCGTCGACCCACGTTCGCGGCAACTGCGCGAAGCACTGGAAAACCTCGCGCCTCGCGCCTTGCCGGTGTTGATTCGCGGCGAGACCGGCAGCGGTAAAGAGTTGCTCGCGCGGCATATTCACCGGGGCAGTGATCGCCCCGGGCTGTTTGTCTCGGTCAATTGCGGCGCGATCAGCCCGACGTATGCCGATGCCGAGCTGTTCGGCTACGCCGCCGGCGCCCACAGTGGCGCGGCGAGCAGTCGGGCCGGCTGGTTTGGCTCGGCCAATGGCGGCACCTTGTACCTGGATGAAATCGGCGACTTGCCGCTGCCGATCCAGGTCAAATTGCTCGCCGCCCTGGAAAACCACGAAGTCACCCGCGTCGGCGCCCATCAGCCGAGCCCGGTGGACGTGCGCCTGGTAGCGGCGACCAGCATTGACCTGGCCCAGGCCGTGGCCGTAGGCAAGTTCCATGAGCGCCTGTTCCATTACCTCAGCGAAGGCCGACTGGACCTGCCGGCCTTGCGCGAGCGGGTCGGCGACATCCTGTCCCTGGCCGAATACTTCCTCGGCATCTACAGCCAGCGCCTGGACCTGCCAGTGCCGCTGATCAGTGACGCGGCCCAGCGTGTGCTGGAACACCATAGCTGGCCGGGCAATACCCGCGAGCTGGAGAACGTCATCCACTTTGCCTTGCTGGTCAGCAGTGGCGACGAGATTTTGCCGGAGCATTTGAACCTGCCGACCGCCGGCTCGCCGCTGGAGCAGGTGCAGCGGATATTCGAAAGCGCCAGTGCGGCCGAGCAGGCAACCTTGCGCAAATTCCTACATGAACAAAATGGAATATCAACGTGAATAAAAGATATTGTTCGGGAATAAAAAATCTAGGTATTGTCGCTCTCACGCCGCGATAGCACTTCGCTGGCACTCCACACCCATACGGTCGTCAGAGACGCCCCGGAATGTCGATAAGGACACTGCATGAAAAAGGTTCTGTTGTTTACCGCATTGGCGGCTGCCCTGACTGCAGGCTTCGCCCAGGCCAACGAAAAACTGGTGGTGGCCGCCACCCCGATCCCGCACGCCGAGATCCTCGAACTGGTCAAGCCGACCCTCGCCAAAGAAGGCGTGGATCTGGAAATCAAAGTCTTCACCGACTACGTACAGCCCAACGTGCAGGTGGCCGAGAAGCGCCTGGACGCTAACTACTTCCAGACCCTGCCGTACCTGGAAAACTTCAACAAGGGCAAGGGCACCAACCTGGTCACCGTGGTGGGTGTACACGTTGAACCCTTCGGCGGTTACTCGAAAAAGATCAAAAACATCTCTGAGCTCAAAGATGGCGCCACCGTGGCCATTCCGAACGAAGGCTCAAACAGCGGCCGTGCCCTGTTGCTGCTGCAGAAGGCCGGTGTGATCACCCTGAAAGACCCGACCAACGCGCTGGCTACGCCAAAAGACATCGCCAGCAATCCGAAACACCTGAAGTTCAAAGAGCTGGAATCGGCCCTGCTGCCACGCGTGCTGGACCAGGTTGACCTGGATCTGATCAACACCAACTACGCCCTGGAAGCCGGCCTCAACCCGGCCAAGGACGCGTTGATCATCGAAGACGCCAAGTCGCCGTATGTGAACTTCCTGGTGGCGCGCCCGGACAACAAGGACAGCGTTGCTATCCAGAAACTGGCCAAGGCCCTGACCAGCCCGGAAGTCAAAGCCTTCATCGAGAAGAAATACAACGGCGCGGTCGTGCCGGCGTTCTGATCGAGCAGTAAAACCCTTCAAGGTTTAAACGCCGACGGCTCACACAGCGTCGGCGTTTTTTTAGGGTTGGAATTTGGAATACGCTCAAAACGGTGGGAGGGGGCTTGCCCCCGATAGCAGGGGTTCAGTCAATGCATCGGTGACTGTCATACCGCCATCGGGGGCAAGCCCCCTCCCACATTTGATTTTCATCTCACAGTGGATTTTTCAGGGTTTCATAGCGCTCGGGTGTTGATCGCCCTTCGCAACGCCACCAGCCACTTCACCAGCTTCTGCGGATCAATCGGTTTTGCTTTGTTCATTGTTCACTCCCTCGAATCACAGACCCCACAACCATAGCTGCCACTCGCCGAACCCGCGAATCCGGCGGTCATCTTTTACTGTGCCTGTTCTACCGCTATCGGGAGTCAGTCGAGTCGTCCTGATGGCGGGCCTCGGGTGAGGCCCGCTTTAGCTATCTAAACTCCAGCAAAATGGCTACTACTATCATCCAGGTAAAACCAGTGGCCATTACCATCAAATTGATGACTAAATGCCGTTTTAGGTGAGGTGGGAAGTGTTCAAGGTCAGCAGGGTTTACCTCTCCAATAATGATGGACGCCCTTGACCACACGACCATTCCGGCAATCTTTGATATTTCCAAGAGAGACCAGATCAATCCCCGTCTCCCCAGGCTTGGCCCCCAAAGATAAATGTAACGGCTGTTCTTCAAGGCTTCCTTTATATCATCAAGGTGGCAGCGGCTTAGGTACAGACTGTGTGCAATACCGGCAATTGCGAGCAGACCGGGCACCCCTATAAAAATGATCGCAACCCAGGGATTCCAATTATCGATACTGGTCAAGGTTGTGTGGCCTCGTAGATTTTCCCACCTATATATTCTCCACCCATACCACCGACAGTCGTACCTACCCATGCGCCAGTTCCCACTATGGCAGCGACGCAGACGACGCCTCCGATACCTCCTGTAGCTACACCGATTGCTAAGCAGATCGAACCGCTTGCAGAACTAGCCAAAGCGCCACCTGCAACACCGAGGGCAGTAGAAAATCCGAACTTTCCTCCTTCAGTAAACTTGATCTTCTCGCAAGCCGCGTCAGAACCGCCTTTACACACCTGCTGAATAGCCAGCAACGAGGACACGCCACCAATACCAATGGCGATATAGCCCCCCGTCTTCATATATTTGGCTGCACGACTGACCGCCTCTACATGGGCGGAATACCCCGGAATCTTCCCCGCCGCACCGGCCTTGTCCCAATGATGTACCAGGCTCCGACTGGATATTCCGAGTGCCGTCTTCAACTTGGGATGATCGCCCAAGGTTGTCTGGCCGCGCAGACGAGTGGAGTTCAGAAGGTGAGCATCCAACTGCGCGAGCAGGCGCTGGCGTTCGGCGAAGAACTGTGGCGATTTGAGGTGGCCGTGCTGGCGATAGGTTTCCTGGTGCAAACGTTCGATGGCTTGGAGGGTGTCGCGCAGATTGGCCAGGTGCTTTTCCATCACCACCGCGCTGACGCCTAGCCAGGTTGAGGTATGGCCGATAAAACCGGCGATTTCTGCGCCGTGTCGATATAGAAAGTCGGCCTCGTCTGGCGTCAAGGGATCGAGGGAGGCGTCGACCTGTTGAGCGGCCTGCATCAGATGCGCTTCCTGGTAGGTACAAGAGGTGTTGTTCGGATCGCTCAGCACGATCATGGAACCGGCTTTAACTTCGCTCAGATTAGGGTTGAGCGCCTGAAACTTGCGCATCACGGCCGTGTTGCGGGTGGAGAAAAGCGTGGCCTCCAGTGCTTCGCGAGTCATGCTTTTTGGCACCACATAGAAGCCTGGTTCCTGGGCCTCTACGCTGTTGAATGCCACGGGTGCCGGATGGCTTGAAGGCGTGAAACTTGATGGGGGCGGCGTTTGCGGGCGGCTGGTGACGGGGGGTGGGGCCGGTTCAGCGGCTTGCCTGGCCGCTTGTGGTGCGACGCCTTCATTGCCGTAGGTTGCCGTGAACACGGAGGGGAGCAACTGCGCTTGGCATGGGCAACTGCTGAAACTATCCAGCGTGCCGGCCACACGCTTGCCATGACTTACTATGTGCGATACGCCACCGACTATCGTATAAGTTTGCCCATTTTTTCCACACGTGACGTCGCCGCCTTCACGAGCATGAAGCAGGCCGAATATGTTAACTCTCGGATCACCATCCAGAACTATCCCGCCGCAGGTCGTTTTATCACCCCGGCCAATGAAATAACCTTCAGTCATTGTTCTTCTCCATTAGAGACGGCCGCGTAAAAAGGTGTGGCCGTTAGTTAGCTGTCCGTTTAAAAATTATCCAATGGCGGTACGCTAAGTAATCATCAGGTGGTGTTACGTCTTCTGGTTAAACACTCAAACAGAGGGCAAAAAATCTTCAGCCATCGGCACACCCTCACGCGCTATGAGTAACGTATGGTTTTGGGGTGTATTGATGATTTGGTCACCATTACTGAGCAGGCTACCCACCAGCGCAATATGGCTATTACCTTCTCCGGCGGCCGTTACAATTTGTGCCTGAGTGCCATCGGCGTACACGACGTAATCGCCTTTCTGCGCGGCACGTACTTGTTGACCGTTATCCAACTTGAATTGCATCGGCGAAGTTGCGTGTTGAATGACTCAGCCGTTGCCGGTTTGGCTGCCTTGCGCTGCGATGCGGTAAATAGCGATAGGCGGATGAGCTTTGATGTGCTCCTGCCGCTGCTTGACTATCGCTAACACGTGTTCGTTGCAGGTATCCGGTGTTCTCTCTGCCAATCTTGATTTGTCTAAATTGCTTAGGAACTCTGATGAAACTTCATTGGTGTACAACGGCGACGATACTACATTCATTTTTATTATCCTGATCCGTGGGTTTAGTGCGCTGCTTTCCTTTGTCACTGCAGTTGGAATGATGTGTCTGGTGTCTATCAGACGGTGACAGTGGTCAGCGTGTGTTTATTACTCCGCTAACGTGATGATGTGGAAGTTGAAAGTAAAGTCAGACGTTTCCGAAAACAGAGTCGTAAGAGTCTGAGTAGGTAGTGGTATTTTTATAAGGAGGGAGAGTGATTTCGCGTATAGGCGGCAATTACGTTGGAGCTGCATGGTTAGTGTCTATTCTCTGCGCAATCTGCGAAGTTCACGGCGCCGATGGTTTTGGCTGAGAGTGCTCCAACTGATCCATCGCTATCGGGGGCAAGCCCCCTCCCACATTTGGAATGTATTGTCAGGCGGCTATTCAGGTTTTGCGCCAGACGCTGGCCAACCAGGGCTGTTGCTCGCGAGGTAGTCCGGCTGGGCGGTAGTAGTGCTCCAGTTCCACAAAACCGGCGGTTGTCAGCAACGATTGCCACGCCTCCACGTCGTGATAGGAACCATACCGCGGCCCATTCCAGCCTTCCCGGTTGTCACCGCGTGGATTGGAGCTGAACAACACCCCGCCCGGTTTCAGCGCGCCCTGCAACTGCTTGAGCACGCGTGGCAGTTCCTGCTTGGGGATATGAAACAGCACCGCATTGGCAAAGATCCCATCGAAGCGTTCGCTGGGTAGATCCAGCTTCAAGAAGTCCTGCTGCAGCACCTCGCAGCCGCTGTCTTCGCGCGCCATCTGCGCAAAGCGCTCGGAGCCGTCGAGCCCCACGGCGATATGGCCCATGCGCGTAAAGGTCTGCAAATCCCGCCCCGGCCCGCAGCCGAAGTCCAGCACGGTAAACGGTGGCACGCCCTGGAGATGCCGCAGCAGCGCCTCGATGTTCTGGCTCACATCGTGATCGCGGGTGCCTTCACGGAAGTCCTCGGCCACGCTGTTGTAGTGGCCGAGGGTGGTGGCAGTGATCTGGTTGAGGTCGTCGGGCTTGAGAGTCATGACGGGGAATACCGGGCGCTGAGATGGCCCGACTATACCTCACCGCTTGTTCAGCCCCCGCGCCAACCGATCCCCACCCAACTGAATCACCGCCACCAGCACCACCAACAGCACAATCACCGTCAGCATGATCTGCGTATCAAAGCGCTGATAGCCGTAGCGGTAAGCGATATCCCCCAACCCGCCCGCACCGATCGCCCCGGCCATCGCCGAGGAGTTGATCATGGTCACCAGGGTGATGGTGAACCCGCCGACGATCCCCGGCAGCGCTTCGGGCAGCAGCACATGCCAGATGATGTGCCAGCGCCGACAGCCCATGGCTTGCGCGGCTTCGATCAAGCCGTGGTCGACTTCGCGCAGGCTGACTTCGGCGATGCGCGCAAAGAATGGCGTGGCGGCGATGGTCAGCGGCACCACCGCCGCCCACACGCCGTAGGTGGTGCCGACGATCAGCCGGGTGAACGGGATGAGCGCCACCATCAGGATCAGAAACGGAATCGAGCGGAACAGATTGACGAACGCTCCCAGCGCCCGGTTCAGCGCCGGAGCCTGATAGATGCCGCCCTTGTCGCTGGTGACCAGGAACACCGCCAGCGGAATCCCCACCAGCAACGCGATCAGCGACGACACACCGACCATCAACAGCGTGTCGATGGCGCCCTGCACTAAACGATCAAACCACATAACCCAGCACCTCCACGTGTTGTGCCCAATTCCCGGCACGGCTGCGCAGTGTGTCGGCCTCATGCGGCGAGCCGTTCACCGCCAGCAGCAATTGCCCCAGGGCATGCCCCTGAATCCGTTCCACGCCGCCTTGCAGCAGGCGCACGCGCCCGCCGAGGGCGCCGAACAGCGCGGCCAGGTCGGGCTCATCGGTGGCGCTGCCGGTGAACTGCAAACGCAGGACCAGCGCTGCGTCAGCCGAGGCCGGCGTGGCTTGCAAACGGTTTTGCAGTTCTTCCGGCAGGCCGTGTTGCAGCGGCGCCAGCAGGGTTTTGCTGACCGCGTGCTGCGGGTCGCCAAACACCTGCCACACCGGGCCTTGCTCGACGATGCGCCCGTGTTCGAGCACCACCACGCGGTCGCAGATCTCGCGAATCACCGCCATTTCATGGGTGATCAACACGATGGTCAGGCCTAGGCGCTGGTTGATTTCGCGCAGCAGGCCGAGGATCGATTGGGTGGTCTCCGGGTCGAGGGCCGAGGTGGCCTCGTCGCACAGCAGAATCTCCGGGTCGTGGACCAGCGAACGGGCAATGCCCACGCGCTGTTTCTGCCCGCCGGAGAGTTGCGCCGGGTAGGCCTTGTGCTTGTCCTGGAGGCCCACCAGTTCTAGCAGTTCACGCACCTTCTGCTCGCGCTGCAACTTGGGGATGCCGGCAACTTTGAGCGGCAACTCGACGTTCTGCCACACGGTCTTGGCCGACATCAGGTTGAAGTGCTGGAAGATCATGCCGATGCGCCGCCGTAGCGCCACCAGGCGGTCTTCGTCGAACTCGCCGATGTCGACCTGATCGATCAGCACGCGCCCGCTGCTGGGCTGTTCCAGGCGGTTGATGGTGCGGATCAGCGACGACTTGCCGGCGCCGCTGCGGCCGATGATGCCGAACACTTCGCCGCGCTGGATCGCCAGGTCGATGCCTTGCAGGGCATGCACGCTACCGTCGTAGGTCTTGCCCAGGTTGATAAAGCGCACGTGGGCGCGGTTAAGGTGCGGATGCAGTTCAGTCTGCTCGGCGGTCCTGGGCGCGGTGCCCTGGTCGCGCTGTTGGGCGTTGGCGGCCGTCATGTTCAGCCTTCCCAGCCGACTTGATAGAGCTTGCCGAGGGATTTATCCAGCGCGGCGCGCACCACCGGCGAGTGCTGGTAGATGTCGACGAACTTGATCACCCGTGGGTCGGTTTTGGCTTTCGGCTGGATCACGAACTGGATCACGTATTCCGGGTGGTCGAGGCCGTCGAACAGCAGCGCCGACTCGGCATCGAAGGTCTTGGACAGGCGGATATACGCCGGATAACCCTGCACCAGGTCCGCATCGTCATACGCGCGCACCAACTGCACGGCCTCGACTTGCAGGATTTTGAGCTTCTTCGGGTTGGCGATGATGTCTTCTTCGGTGGCTTTGTAACCCACGCCCGGCTTGAGCGTGATCAGCCCCGCCTTGGCCAGCAATTGCAGGCCGCGCCCGCTGTTGATCGGGTCGTTGGCAATCGCCACGCTGGCGCCTTGGGGCAGGTCGTTGAAGGTTTTGAATTTCTTCGAATACAGCCCGACGTTGTTGATGATGCCCGGCGCATACGGCACCAGATCAAACCCGGCGGCGGCCTTGGCGTTTTCCAGGAACGGGATGTGCTGGAAGTAGTTCACGTCGATATCGCCAGCCGCCAGGCTGACGTTGGGCGCGATCCAGTCGGTGAACTCCACCAGCTCGACTTTCAAACCTTGTTTGCCAGCCTCGGCCACAGCGGCTTCCAGGGGAATCGCGAAGGCGGCGGTGGTGCCGACTTTCAGCGGCGCATCGGCGGCGAATACCGCCGAGCTGAACAACCCGAAGGCCAGGGCCAGTGCTTTGACTGGGTTGTTGAGGAATGTCTTTTTCATATTGGATTTCCAGTCATAAGGTATTAGGACCAACAATGCATATCCAATGTGGGAGGGGGCTTGCCCCCGATAGCGGTGGTTCAGTCACCTGATTCGTTGCTGATTCACCGCTATCGGGGGCAAGCCCCCTCCCACATTTTTCGATCAGTGTCGGTAGGTGGAACCGGTGTGTTGTTCGGGTAAGCGGGCGCCGGTGTGAAAGACTTTTTCCCGCAGCGTCCCCGGCTCATATTCGGTTTTGTACGACCCACGCCGCTGCAACTCCGGCACCACCAAGTCGATGAAGTCCACATAGCTTTCCGGCGTGACGATGCGCGTGAGGTTAAAACCATCCAGCCCGGTTTCACCGACCCAGGATTCCAGCTCGTCCGCCACCTGCTCGGGCGAACCGACCAGGGTGATGTAGCGCCCGCCGAGGGCGTGCTGCTCGAGCAATTTGCGCCGGGTCCAATCGTTGTTTTGCAGGTGCTGGGTGGCCGACTGGATCGCATTGCTCTTCACGTACTGGATCGGTTCGTCCAGTTCGTACTGGGAAAAATCGATCGCCGTGGACGCCGAGAAATGCGCCACGCCGGCTTCCGCGCTGGCGTAGCTCAGGTACTCGGCGTGCTTGGCCCAGGCCAGTTCCTCGGTGGCGCCAACGATGACGTTGAGGCCCATGAACACCTTGATGTCGTCCGGGTTGCGCCCGGCCGCCACGGCGCTGGCGCGCACCTTGTCCACCTGCAGCTGGGTGCTGGCCTTGTCCCGCCCGCTGATGAACACGCACTCGGCATGCTGCCCGGCGAACACCAAGCCACGCGCCGAAGTGCCGGCCTGGAACAGCAGCGGTGTGCGTTGCGGCGACGGCTCGCACAGGTGATAACCCTCCACCTGGTAGAACTCACCGTGGTGCTCGACTTTGTGGACCTTGCCCGGCTGCGCATACACCCGCGCCTGCGGATCGTTGAGCACGGCGTCATCTTCCCAACTGCCTTCCCAGAGTTTGTAGAGCACCTCCAGGTATTCGTCGGCCTGGTCGTAGCGCCGGTCATGTTCGACCTGTTCGGTCAGGCCCATGGCCTTGGCGGCGCTGTCGAGGTAGCCGGTGACGATGTTCCAGCCGACCCGGCCACGGCTCAGGTGGTCGAGCGTCGACATGCGCCGGGCGAACAGATACGGCGGCTCGTAGGTCAGGTTGGCGGTCAGGCCGAAGCCGAGGTTTTTGGTCACGGCGGCCATGGCCGAGAGCAGCAGCAACGGGTCGTTGACCGGCAGTTGGATCGACTCTTTGAGCGGCACGTCGACCGATTGCTGGTACACGTCATAGACGCCGACGATATCGGCGATGAACAACCCGTCGAACAGCCCGCGCTCCAGGGTTTGCGCCAGGTCGGTCCAATATTCGAGGGTTTTGTATTGGGTGGACGTGTCCCGTGGGTGCGTCCACAAGCCGTGATTGATATGCCCGATGCAGTTCATGTTGAAGGCATTGAGCAGGATTTTTTTCTTCGCCATTCAGAGGGTCCCCCGCAGTGGCGGTTTCTCATCGTTGAGGTAGTAATTGCCGACGGCGTGGTACTTCCAGCGCACCGGGTCGTGCAGGGTATGCACGCGGGCGTTGCGCCAGTGGCGATCGAGGCCATGCTCGGCCAGGGTCGCCTGGCTGCCGGCGAGTTCGAACAGGGTGCTGCCGGCCGCCAGGGAAATGTCGGTACTCAGGGCGCGCACTTCGGCGACCGCGATCGAGGCGGCGGCCACGGTCTGGGCGTTGCTGTCGGCCTGGGCGCGGTCGAGAAACTCACCCGCGCGTTCCAGCAAGGCTTCGGCGGCGTGCAGGCGGATGCTCAAGTGGCCGAAGCTCTTCAGCGTCAGCGGGTCTTCGCTGGCTTTGTCGTGGCCGGAGTCGATCCACGGGCGGGTCTTGGTGCGCACAAAGTGCAGCGCATCCTCGAAGGCGGCGCGGGCGATGCCGGTGTCGATGGCGGCGTGGAGGATCTGCGCCAGCGGGCCGACCGTGGTCGGGCGTTCGAAAGCGCTCTGGAACGGGATCACGTCGTGCGCCGCGACCCACACGTTGTCGAACACCACCGAACCGCTGCCGGTGGTGCGCTGGCCGAAGCCGCTCCAGTCGTCGATCACCGTCAGGCCCGGGCTGTCGCGCGGCACGAAGGCCAGGTGCTGGATACCGTGTTCATCCACCACGGACGTCGGGATGCGCTGGGCGTAGATCGCGCCCGTGGCGTAGAACTTGCGGCCGCTGATCCGAAAACCGTCGCCGTCGCGGGTGATAGCGGTCACGCGGTCATGGGCGGTCTTGGTGCCCAGTTCCGCCAGGGCATTGCCGAAGCGTTGGCCGGCGAGTACTTCGGCGTACAGGCGTTGTTGCTGCGCGGGGCTGCCGTTCACGCGCAGCACGTCGAGGGCGTAGAAATGATTTTGCGGGATCTGGCCCAGCGAGGCATCCGCCTGGGCGATCAGCGCAATGACCTTGGCCAGGGTGACGTTGGACACGCCGGCGCCGCCGTAGGCTTTCGGCACACTGATGCCCCACAGGCCGGAGCGGGAAAATACGTCCAGTTCGGGCAGCGGCAGGCGGCGCTCGCGGTCGCGTTGGGCGCTGTCGCGGCGCAAGTCGTCGGCCAGGTCACTGGCGACAATGAGGGCTTGTTCGTCGCTGGTGATAACCGCGACGTGGTGAGAAAGAGTCATGCGTATTTCTCCAGAGGTCTGGTCGGTTAAATCCAGGAGTGGCGAGCCGGCAACGTGCCGTTCAGGCGATAAGCGCCCACTGCGTGATACTTCCAGCGCACCGGGTCGTGCAGGGTGTGGACCCGTGCATTGCGCCAGTGGCGGTCGAGGTTGAATTCGGCGAGGGTGGCGCGGCTGCCGGCCAGTTCGAAGAGCTTTTCGCTGACCAGCAGAGACACTTCAGTGGTCAACACCTTGGCCTCGGCCACGGCAATCGAAGCGCGTGCGGCGGATTGCGCGGTAATCGGCGCGGCGCTGACCTGGTCCAGCACCTGGCCGGCCTTGCGCAGCAGCGCTTCGGCGGCGTGCAGTTCGATCTTCAGCTTGCCGATATCGGCGATCACATACAGGTCATCGCTGGCGCGTTCGACCTTGGCGTCGATCCATGGGCGTGAGCGTTCGCGGACGAACGCAATGGCGTCATCCAGCGCACCACGGGCGATGCCGGCGTCGATGGCGGCCTGGATCAACTGCGAGACCGCGCCCTGGATATTCGGGCTTTCGCCGAGGCGCCAGTTTTCGACCACCAGCTCTGCATCCACCGGCACCCGGTCGAGCAGCACGGTGCCGCTGGCGGTGGTGCGTTGGCCGAAACCGGACCAGTCATCGACGATGCGCAGCCCTTGCGTGCCACGGCGCACAAACGCCATGACCTGCTTACCGTCATCGTTCAGCGCCTTCACCGCGACCCAATGGGCAAACAGTGCCCCGGTGGAGTAGAACTTCTCGCCGCTGATCACGTAACCGTCGCCTTCGGCGCTGATCCGCGCCTTGAGCTCCAGGGTGTTTTTGGTGCCGCGTTCCGGGCCGCCATTACCGATGCGCCAGCCGTCGAGCACGCTTTGGAACAGCTGTTTTTTCTGGCGTTCGGTGGCGGCGCCCTGCAGCAGGTGCAGGATGCCGAAATGGTTCTGCGGGATCTGCCCGAGTGCCGGGTCGGCCGCGCTGATGATCGCGAAGACGTCGGCCAGGGTGGTGAACGACACCTGCGGGCCGCCGTACTCGCGGGGAATGGAAATACTGCCCAGCCCGCTGCGGGTGAACTGCTCGATCTGCGCCCATGGCAGCTTGCGCAGTTGGTCGCGCTTGGCGGCCTGCACGCGCGCGGCCTGGGCCAGCTCGTGGGCCGCGCTCAGCGCTTGGGCGTCGTCGCGCAGCACAGCGGCCGGCAACAGCAGGGGGGCTACGTCCAGATCACGCTGGGGGGGTGTTAGAGCCAAATTAGACATCAGCGCCGCTCCTTGGCTGCACGTAATGCCCTGGCGTTCTGCACCGGGGTAATTCTGACCATACCGACCTCGCATTCAATGAAATGAAAACAAAACAATCAGGAATGTCCGGTGGTCCGGTGTATATACCCTAAGCGTGTTAAATTTATAAATAAACTAACTTTTAGGAATATGCATAGAAGGGCCGTTACCCACGTTTCAGGGGCGACGCGGTTGATAGACCGGCGCGGCGCTGGCCGGGCGCTTCGGCGCCGCTGGCACATAGGCGGCGATGCGCAATGTGCGGGCCGGCGCCCAGCGTGAGTTATTGCCCACGCGATCGAGAATGCAGTACGTGACCTCCAGCCGGCTGTCGTCGCCGGCTTCGATAATGATCGCCGAGGGCACCCACACCTGCACCGTAATGCCGACGGTTTTGGCCTGGATTTTCGGCAGGTCCAGGCGCACATCGCCCCAGCGCAGGGTGATGGCGTCGCCGCTGGTCATGTTCAGGTAGGGTTCGATGGTCAGCGGAATGCCGCGCCGCACCTGGCTGCTGTTGACGCCGTAGCGACGAATCATGTCGGGCAGGCCCACGGGGGCGAGGTTCTGGTTTTCGTCGCGGTACAGCGCGCTCGGTTGGCCGCCTGGGTAGTTGGTCTTGACCCGCACCGTGGTCACGGCTGAGCGCGCGGGGCCGTGGCCGATCTGCATGACCTGGTAGTGAACCTGCGCATGGCCGTCCTGCACAAAACTTTCCGGCACCCGCAGTTGGGTGGCGGTGCCGACCTTGCACGCGGTGACGCGCCGTGAGTCGGCAAAGCAGTTGTTCCAGAACAGCTCGATCAGGTCACCCTCGTCCATGCCGGGGTAGGGCGCGATGTTGACTTGCAGTTGTGTCGCCGCCAGGGCATTGATGCCATTGCGAAGCGCCTGGGGCAGGGTCGGGGCAGTGAGCAGGGCCGGGGTTGCGGTGCGCGTCATAGTAATCTCCTTGATGCAGCCAGCAGCAATCGTTCCGGACCCTTGGCGCGGGAACGCGACGGGGCCGAAAGGAACGATTCAGTGAAAAGCCGGGATAGGATCCAATCCTCTGGGCGCTAGATAAGAGCGTTGGCCGGAGGGCGTCAATGGCGGCAAAAGGCTAAACGGCGGGTTTGGGAAGATTCAGAACGGTCTGACCGGGAGGGGGCATTTTAAGGGCAGTGCGGGGGGGTGTTTTACTTAGGCAGGCCGGGCGTTCTTGTAGGGTGGGAGCGGGCTCCCACCCTAGCGTTGCACCGCGTTAATGCGCGAGAAACTTGCTCAGGAACTGCTTCGTGCGTTCTTCCTTGGGGTTGGCGAACAACGCCTTGGCCTCACCTTGTTCGACGATCACGCCCTTGTCGAAGAAGATCACCCGGTTGGCGACATCCCGGGCAAAACTCATTTCGTGGGTGACGATCACCATGGTGCGGTTTTCTTCGGCGAGGCTGCGAATGGTCGCCAGCACTTCGCCCACCAGTTCCGGGTCGAGGGCCGAGGTGGGTTCGTCGAACAGAATCACTTCCGGCTCCATGGCCAACGCCCGGGCAATCGCCACGCGCTGTTGCTGGCCGCCGGAGAGGCGCCGTGGGTAGGCGTCCTCCTTACCGGCCAGGCCGACCCGGGCCAACAGCTTGCGGCCCAGGGCGGTTGCCGCCTCGCGGGGCATCTTCTTGACCACGATCGGGCCTTCGATGACGTTTTCCAGCGCGGTGCGGTGCGGGAACAGGTTGAAGTTCTGGAACACAAAACCCACGTGCTGGCGCAGGCGCCGCACCAGGCCTTGTTGCTGATTGAGCGGCTTGCTGCTGTCGATCTCGATGTCACCGACCTTGATCCGACCGCTGGTGGGGGTTTCGAGGAAGTTCAGGCAGCGCAGGAAGGTGGTCTTGCCGGAGCCGCTGGGGCCGATGATGGCGACGACTTCGCCTTCCTTGACCTCCAGGTCGATGCCGTTGAGCACCACCTGGCCGTTGAATTGCTTGGTCAGTTTTTCAACCACGATCATGCTTCAAGACTCCTGGTCATGCCGGTTGACCCGGTCTTCCAGACGATTTTGAAAATACGCCAGGATACTTGCCAGGACCCAGTAGATCAGGGCAGCGGACAGATACATGGTGAAGATTTCGAAGGTACGCGCCGACACCAGTTGCGCCTGGCGGAACAGCTCGGGCACCTGGATGGTGGCGGCCAGCGCCGTGTCCTTGACCAACGAAATAAAGCTGTTGCCCAGCGGCGGCAATGCGGTGCGCATCGCTTGCGGCAGGATGGCCCGGCGCAGGGTCTGCGCGCGGGTCATGCCGATACTGGCAGCGGCTTCCCACTGGCCGCGCTCGATGGACGAGATGGCGGCGCGCAAGATTTCACAGGCGTAGGCGGCCATGTTCAGCGAGAAGCCGATCATGGCGGCCGGGATCGGGTCCAGCTCGATGCCCACTTGCGGCAAACCGTAGTAGATCAGGAACAGCTGCACCAGCAGGGGCGTACCACGAAAGAACGACACGTAGACGCGAGCGATCCAGCGCAGCAGCATGAGGCGCGACAGGCGCATCAAGGCCAGGCCGAAGCCCAGCAGCAAGCCGAAAAACATCCCGCCGAGGCTGAGGATTACCGTGAAATACGCGCCCTTGAGCAGAAAGGGCGCGGAGTCCAGCGCGAGTTGGAAACCTGCTTCCATTATTGAGTGACGTCAGCGTTGAAGTACTTCTCGGACAGCTTCTTCAAGGTGCCGTCGGCGCGCAGTTTGTCGAGCGCCTTGTTCACTGCCTCGAGCAATTCAGGCTCGCCTTTGCGCAGGGCGATACCGGCTTCCTGGCGGGAGAAGGCGTCGCCGGCAGCGGCGGTGTCCTTGGCTTTCTTGGCGTATTCCAGCGCGGCCAGGCGGTCGATCAGAATCGCGTCGATGCGGCCGATGCGCAGGTCCTGGAACTTGGTGGGGTCATCGTTATAGGTCTTGATGATGGCTTTGGGCTGATTGTCCTTGAGCCATTGTTCGTAGTTGGTGCCCAGGCCCACACCGACTTTCTTGCCGGCCAGGTCGGCGGCGGTCTTGATGGTGTCGACGTTTTTGGCCAGGGTCAGGGCCTGGATGCCGGAGACGGTGTAAGGCTTGGAGAAGTCGTACTTCTTCTTGCGCTCGTCGGAGATGGTGACTTGGTTGACGACGGCATCCAGGCGCTTGGATTCCAGGGCGGCGAGGATACCGTCCCATGGCGTGGCTTGCAGTTTGACCTTGACGCCCAGCTCCTTGGCCAGCGCTTCCGACAACTCAACCTCGAAACCGCTGAGCTTGCCGCTTTCGTCGACAAAGCTGAACGGTGGGTAGGTGCCTTCGAGACCGATCTTGATCTCACCGGCTTTCTTGATGTTGCCCAACTGTTCGCCAGCCACGGCCTGGCCCAACCAACCAGCGCCGAGGGCCAGGCCCAGTGTGCCGACCAGCAATGTGCGACGGAATACAGAAATAGTCATGAAGAGCCCCTGTGTTGTTATGTTGAGCGAAGCAGGTGACGCGGTAGGCGTATCCTGCCTTAAAGCGCGTAGCGCGTCTTCGCCTACGGCGCGATGATAAAGCCGGTTTTTAAGACTTGAAAATAATATAAATCTAAATTTATATTCTATTTTTGAATATGTACTGAATCCAATGTGGGAGGCGGCTTGCCCCCGATAGGGCCGAGTCAGTTTATGCATGTATCACTGACCTACCGCTATCGGGGGCAAGTCGAATCGTCGCACCGCCCCTCCCACATGTTGATCCCTGTTTATTCAGTTAAATACGGCGTTGTAAGCAAACAACGCCGGCGCGCCGCCGGTATGCAGGAAAATGATTGGGCCATCCTCAAAGCGCTGACGCCCGATACCGTCCAGCAAGCCGGCCATGGCCTTGCCCGTGTAGACCGGGTCCAGCAGCAAGCCTTCCTGGCTCGCCAATAGCTTGACCGCTGAAAGGGTGCCGGCGTTCGGTTCGCCATAACGCGGGCCGAAGTATTCGTCCCACAGGATCACCTTGAAGGCCTCGGGGATGTCCACACCGAGCAACGCGGCGGTGCGTTCGGCCAGGCCCTGCACTTTTGGGAACTGCGCTTCTTCAGTGCGCGATACGGTGATGCCGATCACTGGCAACTGCGGCAGCACTTCGCTCAACGCCAGGGCCAGGCCGCTGTGGGTGCCCGCACTGCCCGAGGCCAAGACCACGGCGGCAAATTCAATCCCGCTGTCTTCGATCTGCGCGGCCAGTTCCAACCCGGCCCGCACATAGCCCAGGGCGCCGAGCGCATTGGAGCCGCCGATGGGCACCAGATATGGCTTCTTGCCGTTGCTGCGCAGGCGATCGGCGATGGCGTTGAGCTGGTCGTCGACGTTGTCGAGGTTCTCCACCAACTCGACCTTGGCGTCGAACAGCTCTAGCAGCAGACGGTTGCCGTTGCCCAGATAGTTGGGGTCTTCGGTGCCGGTGGGGTTTTCCAGCAGGGCGACGCAGCCCAGGCCCAGCTTGGCGGCCAGGGCGGCGGTCTGGCGCACGTGGTTGGACTGGATGGCGCCGGCGGTCACCAGGGTGTCGGCGCCCTGGGCGATGGCATCGGCCGCCAGGTATTCGAGTTTGCGCAGCTTGTTGCCGCCCATGGCCAGCGGCGTGGTGTCGTCGCGCTTGACGTAGATATCCCTGCCCAGCCAGGTCGACAGCCGCTCAAGTTTTTCCAGGGCGGTGGCGCCGCCCAGCAGTTCCAGACGGTTAAAGCGGTCGAGCTGTTGTTTGATCATGGCTACGCACGGTGGCTAAGTGATGGGGCGACTATAGGCAGGCACTTTTCATCGGGCAACCGCCAATCGCTTATGCTCGATGGTTCTTAGCATTGCACCATTGGTTCTTAAGGGCGCCCAGGGTGCCTATCGTAAAGTGATGGCCATTTTGTCAGGAGTGAATACCGTGAGTGAGCGTTCCAGTCATTGGCAATTACCCACCATCGTCAGCCAATTGCGCAGCGCGCGGGACCAGTGGCGAACGCGCAATGGCCGCATGAGTGGTGAGCACGGCGGTCGCGAGTTGCCCTCGCGCGAGGCCGTTGGGCAGATCCTTGAAGCGCTGTGCGGCGCACTGTTTCCGATGCGTCTGGGGCCGGTGGACCTGCGTGAAGAAAGTGAAGACTTCTACGTCGGCCACACCCTCGACGTCGCCTTGAATGCCTTGCTCGCCCAGGCGCGCCTGGAGCTGCGCTACGCCGCGCGCCAGGGCGGCCAGGATGACAGCGCGGTCGACGCCCACGCCATCCGTCTGATCCAGGATTTCGCCCTGGCCTTGCCGTCCCTGCGCAGCCTGTTGGACACCGATGTGCTGGCTGCCTACCACGGCGACCCGGCTGCGCGCAGTGTGGATGAAGTGCTGCTGTGCTATCCGGGCATTCTGGCGGTGATTCACCATCGCCTGGCCCACCATCTGTACCGCGCCGGCCTGCCTTTGTTGGCGCGCATCAGCGCAGAGATCGCCCACTCGGCCACGGGCATCGACATACACCCCGGCGCGCAGATCGGCCCGAGTTTCTTTATCGACCATGGCACGGGTGTGGTGATTGGCGAAACCGCGATCATCGGCGAGCGCGTGCGTATCTACCAGGCGGTGACGTTGGGGGCTAAGCGCTTCCCGGCGGATGAGGACGGGCAATTGCAGAAAGGCCATCCGCGGCATCCGATTGTCGAGGATGACGTGGTGATCTATGCCGGGGCGACGATCCTCGGGCGGATCACCATCGGCAAGGGCTCGACCATTGGCGGCAACGTGTGGCTGACCCGCAGCGTGCCAGCGGGGGCGAACATCACGCAGGCGAATCTGCAGCATGACGACGGCACCCAAAAGTAGCGCACACCCTTAAACATCACACCAAACCCTGTGGGAGGGGGCTTGCCCCCGATAGCGGTGGACCCGTCAATGCTTGTGCTGGCTGACCCACCGCCATCGGGGGCAAGCCCCCTCCCACAGGTTGACTGCATTTCAAATGTGAGCCGTATTGCAGTCTGCAACCGCTGGATGATTTACCTCGCCCAAATGTCATACCAATCCTTGAGCATTAGTTCCAAACTGCCTATCGATGTTCAATTTGAACGTTCGTTCATCAGCATGACGACGGCACTCAAAAGTAGCGCACACCCTTAAACATCACACAAAACCTGTGGGAGGGGGCTTGCTCCCGATAGCGGTGGACCCGTCAATGCCTGTGCTGGCTGACCCACCGCCATCGGGGGCAAGCCCCTCCCACAGGTTGACTGCATTTCAAATGTGAGCCGTATTGCAGTCTGCAACCGCTGGATGATTTACCTCGCCCAAATGTCATACCAATCCTTGAGCATTAGTTCCAAACCGCCTATCCATGTTCAATTTGAACGTTCGTTCATCAGCATGACGACGGCACTCAAAAGTAGCGCACACCCTTAAACATCACACCAAACCCTGTGGGAGGGGGCTTGCTCCCGATAGCGGTGGACCCGTCAATGCCTGTGCTGGCTGACCCACCGCCATCGGGGGCAAGCCCCCTCCCACAGGTTGACTGCATTTCAAATGTGAGCCGTATTTCAGCCAGCAACCGCTGAACGATTTGCCTCGCCCAAGCGTCATACCAATCCTTGAGCCAGTGTAGGAATCATCTACCACTCAGCCCTGCGATTAGTCCAAAACCGCCTATCCATGTTTAACTTGAACGCTCGTTCAAGTTAAATCGGTGGTTCGCTGCCCGCTCACAACAGGAGGCTTACCTTTGCTGAGTCCGTTATACACAGCCACATCTCACACCCCCGGGGTGCATCGTTCATGAGTGCGCCGACCACCCCACCCAGCGGTCTGGTGCGCATGAATGCGCCCGTGTTCTATTTCGCCGCAAGTTTCATCCTGCTGTTTGGCATCACCGTTATTGCAATCCCGCAACAGGCCGGTGCCTGGCTGCTGGCGGCGCAAAACTGGGCGGCCAATACGGTCGGCTGGTACTACATGCTCGCGATGACCCTGTATCTGGTCTTCGTGGTGGTCACCGCGCTATCGGGCTACGGCAAGATAAAACTCGGTGCCGACCACGACGAGCCCGAATTCAGTTACCTGTCCTGGGCCGGCATGCTGTTCGCCGCCGGGATCAGCATCACGCTGTTTTTCTTCTGCGTCTCCGAGCCGCTCACGCACCTGGTGCAACCGCCCCAGGGCGCGGCGATGAACGCCGACGCTGCACGCCAGGCCATGCAGATCCTGTTTCTGCACTGGGGCCTGCACGGTTGGGGTGTGTTCGCCTTCGTCGGCATGGCCCTGGCGTACTTCGCCTATCGGCATAACCTGCCGCTGGCGTTGCGCTCGGCGCTGTACCCGCTGATCGGCAAGCGCATCAACGGCCCGATCGGCTACGCCGTGGACGGCTTCGGCATCATCGCCACGGTGTTCGGTCTCGGTGCTGACATGGGCTTCGGTGTGCTGCACCTCAACTCCGGTCTCGATTACCTGTTTGGCATTGCCCACACCCAGTGGATTCAGGTGGGCTTGATCACCCTGATGATGGGCGCGGCGATCCTGGTGGCGGTGGCCGGTGTGGACAAGGGCGTGCGCGTGATGTCCGACATCAACATGCTGCTGGCCTGTGCGCTGCTGCTGTTCGTGCTGTTCGCCGGGCCCACCCAGCACTTGCTCAACACCCTGATCCAGAACATCGGTGACTACCTCGGCGCGCTGCCGACCAAGAGTTTCGACGTGTACGCCTACGACAAGCCGAGCGACTGGCTGGGGGGCTGGACGGTGTTCTATTGGGCCTGGTGGATTGCATGGTCGCCGTTCGTGGGCCTGTTTATCGCGCGCATTTCCCGTGGCCGTACCATCCGCGAGTTCGTGTTCGGCGTGCTGCTGATCCCGCTGGGTTTCACCCTGGCGTGGATGTCGATCTTCGGCAACAGCGCCATCGACCAGGTGCTCAATCACGGGTTGACCGCGCTCGGCCAGTCGGCCATCGATGACCCGTCGATGAGCCTCTACCTGCTGCTGGAAACCTACCCGTGGAGCAAGACGGTGATCGCGGTCACGGTGTTTATCAGCTTCGTGTTCTTCGTCACCTCCGCCGACTCCGGCACTGTGGTGCTCTCCACCCTGTCGTCCAAAGGCGGCAACGCCGATCAAGACGGGCCGAAGTGGCTGCGGGTGTTCTGGGGCGCGATGACCGCGCTGGTGACCAGTGCCTTGCTGTTTGCCGGGAGCATCGATTCGCTGAAGTCGGCGGTGGTGCTGACCTCGTTGCCGTTCTCGTTGATCCTGCTGCTGATGATGTGGGGGCTGCACAAGGCCTTCTACCTCGAATCGCAGAAGCAGATCGCCCAGTTGCATTCGTTGGCCCCGGTGTCTGCGGCGGGCAAGGGTCGTGGCGGCTGGCGTCAGCGTTTGAGCCAGGCGGTGCATTTCCCGTCGCGCGATGAGGTGTATCGCTTCCTTGAGTCGACGGTGCGCCCGGCGATTGAAGAAGTGACCGCCGTGTTCGTCGAGAAGGGCCTGAGTGTGGTGACCCAGCCTGACCCGTCCAACGACAGCGTCAGCCTGGAAATCGGCCATGGCGAAGAGCACCCGTTTGTCTACCAGGTGCAAATGCGCGGCTACTTCACACCGTCGTTTGCCCGTGGCGGCATGGGCTCCAAGGAGCTCAATAACCGTCGCTACTACCGGGCAGAAGTGCACTTGAGCGAGGGCAGCCAGGACTACGATCTGGTGGGCTACACCAAGGAGCAGATCATCAACGACATCCTCGACCAGTACGAGCGCCACCTGCAGTTCCTGCACTTGGTGCGGTGACGTCCAAGGCCCTGTTCCCGAGTGGGCAGGGCTCGCTTCACTTCACGCCAAGCCCCGTAATGCGGGGCTTTCTTAAATTTAATTTCATGTGCCCCAACCGCGTTTTGACGCGCAACTGTCATCTGGCCACTGCGTAATTGTGTGAAGCGTTTGACGCTTTCATTTCAGAACAGTGACGGAGACCGGTAACAATGAAGACGTTATTAAGCCCCATGGTGGGTGTCGCCATGGCGAGCTTTATGCTGTCCGCCCATGCCGATTTTATCGATGACAGCCACGCCGATGTGACCCTGCTCAACCGCTATCTCAACCAGCAGGGGCGTGACGTGGTCGGCAGCAACGCCAAGGCCCATAGCATTCGTGATTGGGGCCAGGGTTTCGAGTTCAACTTCAAGTCCGGCTACACCGAGGGCCCCGTGGGTTTCGGCCTCGACTTGCAGGCGTTCTACGGTTTGAAACTGGACTCCGGCGGCGACCTCAATGACAAAGACCACCAGGGCCGCTACCCCGGCAGCATGTTCCCGCTGGACAACGGCAAATCCGCTGACCAGTTCGGCGTGCTGAGCCCAACGTTCAAGACGCGCTTCGCCAAGGATGAACTGCGGATCGGTACGCTGTATGGCAACAACCCGGTGCTGGCCAACACCGACGGCCGCCTGTACCAGCAGACCAACACCGGTGTGCAACTGGTCTCCAAGGACCTCACCGACTTCACCTTCACCGGTGGCGATATCTTCAAGACCAAGATCCGCAATGAAACCGGCGACCAGGGCATGATCACCGCCGGCGGCACCAAGGAGAGCGATCGCTTCCTCTTCGGCGGTGCCGACTACACCGGCTTGCCGGGCACCACCGTCAGCCTGTGGTATTCCAACCTTGAGGATTACTACCAACAGTTCTTCCTCGGTGCCAAGCGCCATGACGCCTTGTCGGTCGGTGCGATCGACACCGATGTGCGTATGTTCCGCAGCCTGGGGGTGGGCGGTAACGCCGATGGCGACAAGAATTATTCGGCGGCGGGTGTCTATGGCGATGGGGTGAACAAGGGCCGCATCAACCAGTCCACCGTCAGCCTGTTGGAAAGCTACAGCCTGGACGGTCACACCGTCGGTCTCGGCATCCAGAAAAACAGCGGCAGCAGCGACTTCCCGTACCTGGATTCCGGCCTGAACAGCGGCGACAACCGTCAGGGCCCAGGCTCAGGTGCCGACACCCCGGCGCTGACCAACATGCAGTTGAACAAATTCCAGCACGCCGGCGAACGCACCTGGCTGGCGCAGTATAAATATGACTTCGGCAAACTGGGCCTCAACGGTCTGACATTCTCCGCCGCCTATGCCCATGGCGATGACATCCGCACCGCACAGGGCACTACCAGCGAATGGGAACGCAACGTTGCCGTGGCCTACCAAGTGCCGACCGGCACCCTCAAGGGCCTGGGCGTGACCTGGAAAAATGCCCACGCCAGCCCGGACATTACCGGTGCCACCGTGCAGGATGAAAACCGCTTTTATGTCAGCTATGTCGTTCCACTTTGGTAGGCGTTTGCTGTAAAACGGAAGGGCAACGTTAAGCGATTCAGCTGCTTAAAAGGCCTGGGAATAGGCTTATTCCCAGGCCTTATTTGCCCCCGTCCAAGAGAGGATTCGATGACTTATATCGCTGCCGAAAACCGCTATGAATCTATTCCTTATCGCCGCGTCGGCCGCAGTGGCTTGGTGCTGCCGGCGCTGTCCCTGGGGCTGTGGCACAACTTTGGCGACAGCACTCCGATTGATACCCAGCGCGCCCTGCTGCGCACCGCGTTCGACTTAGGCATCAACCACTTCGACCTGGCCAACAACTATGGCCCGCCGTATGGCAGCGCCGAGATCAACTTCGGGCGTTTGCTGCGCGAAGACTTCAAGCACTACCGCGACGAATTGATCATCTCCAGCAAGGCCGGCTGGGACATGTGGCCCGGCCCATATGGCCAGGGCGGCGGTTCGCGCAAATACATCCTGGCGAGCCTGGACCAGAGCCTGCAACGCCTGGGCGTCGACTACGTGGATATTTTCTATTCGCACCGCTTCGACGCCGACACACCCCTGGAAGAAACCGCCAGCGCCCTTGCCACCGCCGTGCAACAAGGCAAGGCGTTGTACATTGGTATTTCCTCCTACTCCGGGGTGAAAACCCGCGAAATCGCAGCCCTGCTCAACGAGTGGAAAGTCCCGCTGCTGATCCACCAACCGGCCTACAACCTGCTCAACCGCTGGGTGGAAAAAGACCTGCTCGACACCACCGAAGCCCTCGGTGCCGGGGTGATCGCGTTCACGCCGTTGGCCCAGGGGCTGTTGACCGACAAGTACCTCAATGGTGTGCCGGCCGATGCGCGGGTGAATCGCCCCGGTGGCGGTTCGTTGCAGGCCAAGCACCTGTCCGAAGCCAACATCGCTCACGTGCGTGCGCTGAATGAAATCGCCAAGCGCCGCGGCCAAAGCCTGGCCCAACTGGCCTTGGCCTGGACCCTGCGTGACCCACGGGTGACCAGTGCGCTGATCGGCGCGAGCCGGCCGGAGCAGATTATTGAAAACGTCGGGGCGCTGAAGAACCTGAGTTTCACCGTCGAGGAACTGGCGGAGATCGATCGGTTTGCGCTGGAAGGCGGGATTAACTTGTGGGAAAAGCCATCGACGGCTGAATAACCTGGCAGCACACAGTCAATGTGGGAGGGGGCAAGCCCCCTCCCACATTTGATTTTCAGTGTGGCGACTCTCGTGTTCGGCTCAGAACGGCACATCCCCCAAAATCGTCGCCCGGTGCATCACCCGCCGCTGCGGCCGGTAGTCATCCACCGCGTAATGCTGGGTGACGCGGTTATCCCAGAACGCCACGTCATTCTCCTGCCAGCGCCAGCGAATCGTGAACTCCGGGCGTGTCGCGTGGGCGAACAGCAGCTTCAAGATCGCCTCGCTTTCCGCCGGTTCCAGTTCATTGATTTTGGTGGTGAAGCCCTCGCTGACAAACAGCGACTTGCGCCCGCTTACCGGGTGGGTGCGCACCACCGGGTGCGTCAGCGGTGGGTTCTTCTTGCGGGTTTCTTCCCAGCGCGCCAGGTCTTCGGCAGTGTTGCCAAAGCGCTCCAGCGGGAAGGATTTGATGAAGTCGTGCGTGGCGGTGAGCCCATCGAGCAGCCCCCTCAACGGCTCGGACAGGGCCGCATACGCGGCAATCCCGCTGGCCCACAACGTGTCGCCACCAAACGCCGGCAGCAATTTGGCACTCAGCACCGCACCGAGGGCCGGAGTCGGCAGGAAGGTCACGTCGGTGTGCCATACGGCGTTGTCACGCACGTCGGTGACGGCGGTATCGAGGATCAGTACTTCGGGCTGTTCCGGCACGTTAGGGTAGATCGGATGAATGTGCAGGTCGCCGAAGTTCGCCGCGAAACGTGCTTGTTGCTGCGGGGTGAGCGGCTGGTCACGGAAGAACAGCACCGAATGGGTGAGCAACGCCTGTTCGATGGCGTCGCGCTGTTCGGGGTTCAGCGGCTGGGTGATATCGACGCCACTGATCTGGGCGCCAAGGGCGGTGCTTAATGGGGTAACGGTCAGGCGGCTCATGGGGTTCTCATCACTCAGTGTGCCTGGCCATGCCACGGCACTAATTTACGCTGCAGGGCACGCAGGCCCATTTCCATGGCGAAGGCGATCAGCGCGATCACCAGAATCCCCAGCACCACCACATCGGTGACCAGGAACTGCGCCGCCGACTGCACCATGAAGCCCAGGCCGCTGGTGGCGGCGATCAGCTCGGCGGCGACCAATGTCGACCAGCCCACGCCCAGCCCGATGCGCACACCGGTGAGGATGTCGGGCAGGGCGCTCGGCAGGATCACGTGGCGAATCAGTTGGGCGCGCGTGGCGCCCAACGACTGCGCGGCACGCAGCTTGGCCGGGTCGACCGTGCGCACGCCGGTCGCGGTGGCGATGGCGATCGGCGCAAAGATCGCCAAGTAGATCAGCAGCACCTTGGACAGCTCGCCGATGCCGCACCAGATCACGATCAGCGGCAGGTAGGCCAGGGGTGGAATCGGCCGGTAGAACTCAATCAGCGGGTCGAGAATGCCCCGGGCGATACGATTCGAGCCGATGGCAATTCCCACCGGCACCGCGGTCAGCACCGCAAAACCCAGGCCCAAGCCGATGCGGCCGAGGCTCGCGCCGAGGTGCTGCCACAAGGTGGAGTCCATGTAGCCCGTGGTCGCCAGCAACCAGCCTTTTTGCAGCACGGCGGACGGCGGCGGCAGGAAGAGCGGTTCGATCTGGCCGCTGGCGGTCACCGCCCACCAGATCGCCAGCAAGGCGATCAGCGTCAGCAGGCTGATCCAGCGTGTGCTGAGGCTGCGCCGCAGCGGGATAACCGCGTGCGCCACCGGCTTGGCGGCCGTGGCGGGAAGTTCGTAGCTGCTCATGCGCACACCTGCCGTTGGGAGAACACTTTGCCCAGTACGTGTTCGCGGGTTTCGATAAAGCGCGGGTCGGATTTGATCGCTCGCGCAGACTCGCCGGCGGCATAGCGCTGGCCGAAATCCAGGTGCAGGCGCTCGACGATCTGACCGGGGTTGGGTGCCAGCAGGATCAAATCGGTGGCGAGAAATACCGCTTCTTCGATGTCGTGGGTAATCAGGAACACCGGCTTGGCCGTGCGCCGCCAGACTTGCAGCAGCAGCTCCTGCATCTGTTCGCGGGTGAACGCATCGAGGGCGCCGAAGGGTTCGTCCATCAGCAGCACACGCGGGTCTGCCGCCAGAGCGCGGGCCAGGCCGACACGTTGCTTCTGGCCGCCGGACAGTTGCCAGATGCGGCGGCTGTCGAAACCGGCCAGGTCCACCAGTGCGAGCATTTCCCGGGCGCGCACTTCGCGTTGAGCCTTGCTCACGCCGGCCAGCTCCAGGCCGAAGCCGACATTGGCCAGCACGTCCTGCCAGGGCAGCAGGGCATCGTCCTGGAACACCACGCCGCGCTCGGCACTCGGGCCTTTGACCGGCACGCCATCGAGGCTGATGCGCCCGGCAGAGGGTTCGACAAAACCGGCAATCAAGTTCAACAGCGACGTCTTGCCACTGCCGGACGGGCCGAGGGCCACCAGCAATTGCTGGGGCCCAAGTTCGAGTGAAATGTCAGACAGTACCGGTTCTGTGGCGCCTGGGTACTGTGCGCTGATGCGCTCCAGTTGTAGCAAGGCCATCGCGATGAACTCCTGATCAGTGGGTAATGAACTTGGCGCTGATATAGGGGGCGTAGTCCGGCAGCACCGCTTCGACCTTGCCTTGTTCCTTGAGGAACGCCGCGGTATCCGTCACTGCCTTGGTGGTTGGCGCGCCCAGCAGGGTCACCTGCTCAGCGGCCAGCGGGTAGACATTGCCTTGCAGCAGCGCAGGGATGTCGCTGGCCTTGGCGCCGGAGAGCTTCACCAGCTTGTCGACGTTGGCTTTGTCGGCGAGCCAGGCTTGTGGGTCTTTGCGGTATGCGGCGTAGGCATCCAGGGTGACTTTGGCGAAAGCGCTGACGATTTCCGGGTGCTTCTCGGCGAAGTCCTTACGCACGATCCACGCGTCGAAGGTCGGCGCGCCGAACGTGGCCAGCTCGCCGGAAGTGATCAGCACCTTGCCGTTTTCCTTGGCCACGCCCAGGGCCGGGTCCCACACGTAGGTGGCGTCGATATCACCGCGCTTCCAGGCGGCGATGATGGCTGGCGGCGCTAGGTTGAGGATGGTCACTTTCGACGGGTCGATGTTCCAGTGCTTCAGCGCGGCCAGCAGGCTGTAGTGGCCGGTGGAAACGAACGGCACGGCGACTTTTTTGCCGATCAGGTCCTGCGGGCTGTTGATCCCCGAACCGTTGCGCGCCACCAGGGCTTCGGCACCGCCAATCTGGGTGGCGACGAGGAAGGTCTGCACCGGCACTTTGCGCGTGATGGCTGCGGTCAGCGGGCTGGAACCGAGGTAGCCGATCTGCACGTCGCCGGACGCGATGGCGGCGATGATGTCGGCGCCGTTGTCGAATTTGCGCCAGTCGATCTTGGCGTTCGTGGCTTTTTCATACGCACCGTCGGCCTGGGCGACTTTCGCCGGGTCCACGGTGGTCTGGTAGGCGATGGTCACATCCGTCGCCTGGGCAAACAGGCTGGCACCGGCCAGGGACAACGCGGCCAATAGGCGCAGAGGGGTAAGCAGTTTCAAGGGGAAGCTCCTCAATCAGGCCGCCGAGAATCGGCATGTGAGGAGACTAAATGATCTAAGAACTCGAAAATAAATAACTTTTTCGAATTAGCTTATGAGGAGAAGAGTGGAGGGGATTCTTCACCCCAATGAGGACAAATGTGGGAGGGGGCAAGCCCCCTCCCACATTAGAGCTCATTCCCCTGAGGGAACGAGTTCGGCGTTTAGTTGCTGATCGCGAGGATGCTGGCCTGGTACGAGCCGACAAACACATCGAAATCGCCCACTTCGTTCTGCTCCAGTTCCGCCTGTTGCGCCAGCGAGGTGCGCGCCAGTTCTTCAAAGTGCGCCTGCTCTGCGGCCGGCAGCGGCTCCTTGCGGAAATACTCGGCATGCACCTCGCTCTGGTGCAGGGAGAACTGCGCAAAACTTTCCTTGCGCTCGGCCATCGCGGCCAGCACCTGGGCCGACGGCGTCAGGGACGGGTCGTTGACCTTGGCCAACTGGGCGTCCAGTGCCTGGCTGTGTTCGGTAATGCCGTGACTCTCGTCGAGCAGGGCGGCCAACGGTGCGATCTTTTCCAGCAACTCGGTGGCCCATTCCTTCATGTCCACCGCCTGGCCCTTGCGCTGCAGTTGCAGACCCGGACGCCGGCCTTCCTTGACCACGCTGAGGAAGTTCGACGTGGCGTTGCCGCACTCGTTGTCGGCGAACAGCGGGCTGTCGTTCAGCGCGCAATACAGCAGGAACGCATCGAGGAAACGCGACTCCTGCAGGTCGATACCCATCGGCAGGAACGGGTTGATGTCCAGGCAGCGCACTTCGATGTACTGGATGCCACGGGCCATCAGCGCCTGGATCGGCCGCTCGCCGGTGTAAGTCACACGCTTGGGACGGATGTTGGAGTAGTACTCGTTTTCGATCTGCAGGATGTTGGTGTTGAGTTGCACCCACTCGCCGTCCTTGTGGGTGCCGACTTCGACATAAGGCGCGTAGGGCGTTGCCACCGCTTCGCGCAGGCTGTCGGTGTAGCTGGCCAAATCGTTGTAGCACGGTGTCAGGCCGGCCTGGGCGTTGCTCTGGTAACCCAGGTCGCTCATGCGCAGGCTGGTGGCATACGGCAGGTACAAGGTGTCGGCATCCAGCACGTCCAACTGGTGCGAACGGCCGCGCAGGAAGCCTGCGTCCAGTGCCGGCGAGGCACCGAACAGGTACATCAGCAGCCAACTGTTGCGGCGGAAGTTACGGATCAGGGCGATATAGGCGTTGGACTGATAGTCGCGATCGGTGCCGACAAACCCTTCCGCTTCCTTGAGCAGCGGCCACAGTTGTTCCGGCAGGGAAAAGTTGTAGTGGATACCGGCAATGCACTGCATGGTCTTGCCGTAACGCAGGGCCAGGCCCTTGCGATACACGTACTTGAGCTGTCCGATATTGGAGGTGCCGTAGTAGGCAATCGGAATGTCTTCCTCGGCCGGCAACGGGCACGGCATCGAGGGGCTCCACAGGTATTCGCTGCCGAGCTTGCTGTAGGCAAAGCGATGGATCTTGTCCAGATTGCTCAGGGTATCGGCCGGGTTGGGCAGGGCTGGGGTGATGAACTCCAGCAACGATTCCGAGTAGTCGGTGGTGATCTGTTCGTGGGTCAGCGCGGCGCCCAGGGCTTCGGGGTGCGGCGTCTGCGCCAGGCGACCTTCATGGGTGACACGCAGGCATTCGCGCTCGATGCCGTGCAAGCAATGCTCCAGCAGGGAGAGGTGTTCGCGCTTGCCGAGCAGGGCCAGGCGGCGGTTGAGAAGTTCGCTCAAGTTGGATTCCTTCACGCGTCAGTCGCCCCAATATGGGGGTGGGCAGGACGGTCTACAAGGGTGAAGTTAAAACTGGCGTGATCGCCTGGTTTTGAGTCGATTTGACCCGTTTTGAAAAAGCCTACTTCACTCCATGAATTGGGCTATAGCGCAGCAAGAAAATTCCGACGCCGTTATCGCAGCGCCGAAATTAACTCAAATCGAGGGTGGGGAGCTATAGGACAGCGAAGGTGCCCTGCGCTTTTGCGACAAGTCTTTCACCTTGGTACACGTCGGCCTCGACCACCAACGTGCGCCGACCCGGGTGAATAACCCGTGCGGTACACAGCACGTCGCCGTTTTCCACCGCACGGATGTAGTTGATTTTGCATTCGATGGTGGCGCTCTGCTGGTCGAACCCGTGGGCGCTGGAACAGGCCAGCCCCATGGTGATGTCGACCAGGCTGAAAATCACCCCGCCATGGAGCTTGCCTGCGCGATTGCGCAGTTGCGGCTCCAGGCTCAGGGCCACCTCGGCAACGCCCTGCTCCAGGCGTTGCAGGCGGCAGCCGATCAGTTCGCTGAACGCGCTCTGGGTCAAACCGGCCGGAATCTCCATCAGCGCTTCTTCAACTGTTTGGCGTTGGCGAACAGCGAGGCCATGGCATTGTTGCTCGGCGCTGCGATCGCGGTTTCCTTGCGCGGCGCGTTGTTTTGCGACTGGCGTGGCGCCGAGCCCGGGCGGGCGCCACGGGCACCGTCGATTTTCTCGCCGGGGGTGTCGCTCATGCGCATCGACAGGCCGACGCGTTTGCGCGGGATGTCGACTTCCATGACCTTGACCTTGACCACGTCACCGGCCTTCACCGCTTCGCGTGGGTCTTTGATGAACTTCTCCGAAAGCGCGGAGATATGCACCAAACCGTCCTGATGCACGCCGATGTCCACAAAGGCACCGAAGTTGGTCACGTTGGTCACCACGCCTTCGAGGATCATGCCCAGTTGCAGGTCCTTGAGGTCTTCGACGCCGTCCTGGAACTCGGCGGTCTTGAACCCTGGGCGTGGGTCGCGGCCAGGTTTTTCCAGCTCTTGCAGGATGTCGGTGATGGTCGGCACGCCGAAGGTTTCGTCGGTGTACTTCTTCGGGTCCAGGCGCTTGAGGAACGCGGCGTCGCCAATCAGCGAGCGGATGTCGCGGTCGGTCTCGGCGGCGATGCGTTGCACCAGCGGGTAGGCTTCCGGGTGAACCGCCGAGGCGTCCAGCGGGTTGTCGCCGTTCATGACGCGCAGGAAACCGGCAGCCTGTTCGAAGGTTTTTTCACCCAGGCGTGCGACTTTTTTCAGCGCGGCGCGGGTCTTGAACGCCCCGTTTTCGTCGCGGTGGGTCACGATGTTCTGCGCCAGGGTCGCGTTGAGGCCGGAGATCCGCGCCAGCAGTGCGACGGAGGCGGTGTTCACGTCCACACCCACGGCGTTTACGCAGTCTTCCACCACCGCATCCAGGCCGCGCGCCAGTTTCAGCTGCGACACGTCGTGCTGGTATTGGCCGACGCCGATGGATTTCGGATCGATTTTCACCAGTTCGGCCAGCGGGTCTTGCAGGCGACGGGCGATGGACACCGCGCCACGGATCGACACGTCGAGGTCCGGGAATTCCTTGGAAGCCAGTTCCGATGCCGAGTACACCGAAGCGCCGGCCTCGGAAACCATGACCTTGGTCATCTTCATGGCTGGGTATTTTTTGATCAGTTCGGCGGCCAGTTTGTCGGTTTCACGGCTGGCGGTGCCGTTGCCGATGGCGATCAGGTCTACCGCGTGCTTGGCGCACAGGGCCGCCAGGATCGCGAGCGTCTGGTCCCACTTGTTGTGGGGCACGTGCGGATACACGGTGGCGTGGTCGAGCAGCTTGCCGGTCGAATCGACCACGGCGACCTTGCAGCCGGTGCGCAGGCCTGGGTCGAGGCCCAGGGTGGCACGCGGGCCGGCCGGTGCGGCCAGCAGCAGGTCGTGCAGGTTGTGGGCGAATACGTTGATCGCTTCGGTTTCGGCGCCGTCACGTAACTCGCCGAGCAGGTCGGTTTCCAGGTGGGTGTAGAGCTTGACCTTCCAGGTCCAGCGCACCACTTCACCGAGCCACTTGTCCGCAGGACGGTTCTGATTCTGGATGCCGAATTGTTGACCGATCATGCCTTCGCACGGGTGCATGGTGCCCGGCAGTTCGTCGCCGACTTTCAGCGCGGAGCTGAGAATGCCTTCGTTGCGGCCGCGGAAAATCGCCAGGGCGCGGTGGGACGGCATGCTTTTGAGGGGTTCGTCGTGTTCGAAGTAGTCGCGGAACTTGGCGCCTTCTTCCTCTTTGCCGGCGATCACGCGGGCGCTGAGGATGGCTTCCTGCTTCAGGTAGGTGCGCAGCTTTTCCAGCAGGCTGGCGTCTTCGGCGAAGCGCTCCATCAGGATGTACTTGGCGCCTTCGAGGGCGGCCTTGACGTCGGCGACACCTTTTTCGGCGTTAATGAAGCGCGCGGCTTCGGTGTCCGGGGTCATCGAGGGGTCGTTGAACAGACCGTCGGCCAGGTCGCCGAGGCCGGCTTCCAGGGCGATCTGGCCCTTGGTGCGGCGCTTCTGTTTGTACGGCAGGTAAAGGTCTTCGAGGCGGGTCTTGGTATCGGCGAGTTTGATGTCGCGTTCCAATTGCGGGGTCAGCTTGCCCTGCTCCGTGATGCTGGCGAGGATGCTGATGCGCCGTTCGTCGAGTTCTCGCAGGTAGCGTAGGCGCTCTTCCAGGTGCCGCAGTTGAATGTCGTCGAGGCTGCCGGTCACTTCTTTTCGGTAACGGGCGATGAAGGGCACCGTGGAGCCCTCATCCAGTAGAGCGACGGCCGCTTCGACCTGTTGGGGGCGTACACCGAGTTCCTCGGCGATGCGGCTGTTGATGCTGTCCATAAAACCACCTGAAATTCTTAAAAGCAGCTCGCAGGCCCGGAAAAACAAGGCCCGGCGAGGCTGGTTGAGCGGCCCGACTGGCGCCGCTGCCTGGGTCAAGAGGCTGCCTATTGACCCTCGAAATCGAAAAAATCACGACAAGCGGGTGAAAAAAGCCCGGCAGTAAACGGTAACGATCTGACGTTGCCCTGCACGAAGGCGCCGCATTATAACCAGCGTTCTGTCCTTGGGGGGTACTGCGCCACAGGTTGTAGGGCGCGGGTTCGCTGGCAGTAGAGGAAAAATCTGCTAACAATGCACTCGGTGCGTATAACCGCAGCTAGGCCATAATGCGCGCCGAGATAAGAGGAGCATCCAATGAGCAGCACTGCACAAACTGCTGAAGGCGAAAAAATTCTCATCGTTGATGACGATCCGGGGCTGAGCAGCCTGCTGGAGCGTTTTTTCAACTCCAAGGGCTACCGTGCCCGCTCGGTGCCAAACACTGAGCAGATGGACCGCCTGTTGGGGCGTGAGGTGTTCAACCTGGTCGTGCTCGACCTGATGTTGCCCGGTGAAGACGGCCTCACCGCCTGCAAACGCCTTCGCGGCGCGAACAACCAGATTCCGATCATCATGCTCACCGCCAAGGGCGATGAGCTGAGCCGCATCAAGGGACTCGAACTGGGCGCTGATGACTACCTGGCCAAGCCGTTCAACCCGGACGAGCTGATGGCGCGGGTCAAGGCCGTATTACGTCGCCAGGCAGCGCCGGTGCCGGGCGCACCCGGTAGCGAGGACGAAAGCGTCACCTTCGGCGATTACGAACTGTCGCTGGCCACCCGTGAGCTCAAGCGTGGCGATGAAGTCCACATGCTGACCACCGGCGAGTTCGCCGTGCTCAAGGCGCTGGTGATGAACGCACGCCAGCCGCTGACCCGCGACAAACTGATGAACCTGGCCCGTGGTCGGGAATGGGATGCTTTGGAGCGCTCCATCGACGTGCAGATCTCTCGTCTGCGACGAATGATCGAGCCGGACCCGTCCAAACCGCGTTATATCCAGACGGTGTGGGGCGTGGGGTATGTGTTTGTGCCGGATGGCACTGCAACCAAGTGACCGATGATTTGCAGGGGCGGGCATCCTGGCGTTTGGCTCCGTGAGGGTCGACGGGATGTCCGGCGTCTGCAATTCTGCGAGCGCTGCTCGTTCCTGCAAGGTGTCTAGCTGTTTCCTATGAAAACCCCGCTGTGGTTCCCGCAAAGTTTTTTCTCCCGCACCCTTTGGCTGGTGCTTATCGTCGTTCTGTTTTCCAAGGCACTCACGCTGGTTTATCTGCTGATGAACGAAGACGTGCTGGTGGATCGACAGTACAGCCACGGTGTCGCCCTGACCCTGCGCGCCTATTGGGCGGCCGACCCCGAGAACCGCGAAAAAATCGCCAAGGCGGCCACGCTGGTGCGCGTGGCGGGTGCAGGTGTGCCGGAAGGCGAGCAACATTGGCCCTACAGTGAGATTTACCAGCGCCAGATGCAGGCGGAACTGGGCGACGACACCGAAGTGCGGTTGCGTATGCATGTGTCACCCGCACTCTGGGTGCGCGCGCCGAGCCTGGGGGAAGATTGGCTGAAGGTGCCGCTGTATCCGCACCCTTTGCGAGGGCAGAAGATCTGGAACGTGCTGGGCTGGTTCCTGGCTATCGGCTTGCTTTCAACGGCATCGGCGTGGATTTTCGTGCGTCAGCTCAATCAACCGCTTAAACGCCTGGTGTTTGCCGCCCGCCAGTTGGGACAGGGGCGCAGTGTGCGCCTGCCGGTCAGCGACACGCCCAGTGAGATGACCGAGGTATACAGTGCGTTCAACCAGATGGCCGAGGATGTCGAACAGGCCGGGCGCGAGCGCGAGCTGATGCTCGCGGGCGTGTCCCATGACTTGCGCACGCCCTTGACGCGTTTGCGGCTGTCCCTGGAGTTGATGGGCGACCATACCGATCTCACGGATGACATGGTGCGTGATATCGAGGACATGGATGCGATTCTTGACCAGTTCCTGGCATTTATCCGCGACGGCCGTGACGAGGTGGTGGAAGTCGTCGACCTGACGGACCTGGTGCGCGAGGTGGTGGCGCCTTACAACCAGAATGGCGAGCAGGTGCGCATGCGCCTGGAGCCGATCCAGCCGTTCGCGTTGCGTCGGGTCTCGATGAAGCGCCTGCTGAACAACCTGATCGGCAACGCCTTGCACCACGCCGGCTCGGATGTGGAAGTGGCGGCGTATGTCTCCGGTGACAGTGCTGCGCCCTATGTGGTGCTGAGCGTGATGGATCGGGGGGCCGGTATCGACCCGGCCGAGCTGGAAGGCATTTTCAACCCCTTCACCCGTGGCGACCGCGCTCGGGGTGGCAAGGGCACCGGTTTGGGGCTGGCGATTGTGCGGCGGATTGCCTCGATGCATGGCGGCAATGTTGAGTTGCGCAATCGCGAGAACGGCGGGCTTGAAGCACGGGTCCGCTTGCCGTTGGGTTTGATGTTGCCCCGAGATGCGGTTTAAACAACCAGGATCAAATATGGGAGCGGGCAAGCCCGCTCCCATATAGGTTTTTCAGCGTGTTTAAGGTGTTACGCGATCAGCCCTTGCCTTTGGTCCTGGTCATATTCGCCCCACCACTCTTCTCCAGATGCTGAATGATGATCCCCGCCACATCCTTGCCGGTGGTAGTCTCGATGCCTTCCAGGCCGGGTGATGAATTGACTTCCATCACCAGTGGGCCATGGTTGGAGCGCAGGATATCCACACCCGCCACGCTCAACCCCATGACCTTGGCCGCCCGTAGCGCGGTCATGCGTTCTTCGGGGGTGATCTTGATCAGGCTGGCGCTGCCGCCACGGTGCAGGTTGGAGCGGAACTCTCCAGGCTTGGCCTGGCGTTTCATCGCGGCAATCACCTTGTCGCCGACCACGAAGCAGCGGATATCCGCACCGCCGGCTTCCTTGATGTATTCCTGCACCATGATGTTCTGCTTGAGGCCCATGAACGCCTCGATCACCGACTCCGCCGCCGTGGCGGTTTCGCACAGCACCACGCCGATGCCCTGGGTGCCTTCCAGCACCTTGATCACCAGCGGCGCGCCGTTGACCATTTCGATCAGGTCGGGAATGTCGTCCGGAGAGTGGGCAAAGCCTGTAACCGGCAGGCCGATACCCCGGCGCGAGAGCAATTGCAGCGAGCGCAGCTTGTCCCGTGAGCGCGCAATCGCGACGGATTCATTCAGCGGGGAGACGCCCATCATTTCAAACTGGCGCAGCACCGCGCAGCCATAAAAGGTCACCGAGGCGCCGATACGCGGGATTACCGCGTCAAAGCCTTCCAATGGTTTGCCGCGGTAGTGGATCTGCGGCTTATGGCTGGCAATATTCATATACGCACGCAACGTGTCGATCACCACCATTTCATGGCCGCGTTCGGTGCCGGCCTCGACCAGGCGGCGGGTGGAATATAGGCGCGGGTTTCGCGACAGCACAGCAATCTTCATGCAGCACCTGGGGCAGAAATAGTAGAGACCGGGAACACCGGCTTGTCTTGAACGTACTTGACGCCGGGATTGACCACCAACTGGCCGTCAATCAGCGCTTTGGAACCGAGGAGCAGGCGGTAGCGCATGGCCTTGCGGCAGGCGAGGGTGAATTCGACCCGCCATACCCGGTCGCCCAATGCCAGGGTGGTGCTGATCACATAGCGCACCTGCGCATGACCATTGGAGCTCTTGATGGTTTTCATCGCCATCAGCGGCGCTTCGCAGCGTCGGTGACGCAACTGCACGACGCTGCCCAGGTGTGCGGTAAAACGCACCCATTTCTCACCGTCGCGCTCAAAGGGCTCGATATCGGTGGCATGCAGGCTTGAGGTGCTGGCTCCGGTGTCGATCTTCGCGCGCAGGCCTGCCACTCCCAAGTCGGGAAGTGCCACCCACTCACGCAGACCGACAACGGTCAAATGGTCAAATGTCTTCAATATGGGTAACCGGTCAATTCGCCCAGGCTTGAGGGGAAACCTCGGCCAGCGCGTTGAATGCGGGTCTGGCGAACCAGTAGCCCTGCATCAGAAATATTCCACAGTCGGACAGGAAGTCACGCTCACCGGCACTTTCAATGCCTTCAGCGATGACAGTAACGCCCAACTGCTCACAGATTGTGACAATCCCCCGGACGATGACCTGGCGGACACGATCCTGGTCGATATTGCGGATCAGCGCCATGTCGAGTTTGATCAAGTCAGGTTGGAAATCGGCCAGTAGGTTCAGCCCCGAATAGCCCGCGCCGAAATCGTCGATGGCAGTTTTGAAGCCGAATTCGCGGTATTCACGCAGAATATTCGTCAAATGGCGATGGTTATCTATGTGCTCGCTTTCCAGCGTCTCGAAAATCAGCTGATTCAGCGGAAAATTGTGCGTGCGGGCGGCCTCCAGGGTGCTGCGAATGCACAGCTCGGGTCGATACACCGCGTTGGGCATGAAATTGATGGAAAGATAGGTTTGCATCCCCAGGGCGGCGGCGCCGGCGATCGCTTTGGTGCGGCAGCGCTGGTCGAAACGGTAGCGGTTGCTATCGTTGACCTGGTTTAACACCGACAACGCGCCCTCACCCTGCGTGCCTCGCACCAAGGCTTCGTGGGCGAACACCGAATGGTCGCGAAGGTCTACGATCGGTTGGTAGGCGAATGCAAAATCAAAACCCAATTGCTCGCTTTGCTGGCAGCCCACGCAACGCTGGTTGGGCGATGTGAGTGAAGTCGGGAAGTCGGTCACAGCGTATCCTCGCGAAAACAGGCGGCTACCTGGCGTATCTTAGGTGAGCCTTGGGGTTTATGCGTCGAAGCGTTTCAACAGTTAAAGTTGCGGCATTTTTCAGTGCGAGGAATTCAAGTGGCTCAGAAGCAGGCAGAGGAAGACAAAATCCGTCTGGACAAGTGGCTATGGGCGGCGCGCTTCTATAAAACCCGTGCCTTGGCCAAGGCCGCTATCGAGAGTGGCAAGGTGCATCATCGCGGCGAACGCTGCAAGCCGGGCAAAGAGCCGCGCGTCGGCGATGAGTTGCAGATTCGTATAGGGTTTGACGAAAAAACGATCGTGGTCCAGGCGCTTTCCGCCGTGCGCCGTGGCGCGCCCGAAGCGCAGGCGCTGTACGCCGAGACCGAAGCCAGCATTGCCAAGCGCGAAAACGCAGCGGCCATGCGCAAGGCCGGTGCCACAGGCATGACCACCGATGGCAAGCCGAGCAAGAAGCAGCGCCGTGACCTGTTCAAGTTTCGCGGCAGTGGTAATGACGATTGACCGCGCACATCTTCAGCGCAAAGCAGATCGATGCATGTGGCAGCGCGCGCCGGCCCCCAGATCAGCAACACCGAAGCATGATCCCCAGGGACACCCTGGCTCGAACGGTCTTTCAACGCGCAGGTTTTCTCCAGCCCCGGGAAATAGTCGCTCATCTGAATCAGCGCCGCTGAGCAGCATCGACATCAAACGCCGCTGGCTGGCCACGGCCCACGCATGCAGCCAGGTCGAATTGTTCGCCAGCGGGGCATTGAGCAGGTGAAACAGCCACTCGTCGAAAAACACGCACAGCATCTGGCCCGCGGGCCACAGCCAAAAACACAGCAGCCCGATTGCGAGTAAATTGCAAAGAGCCCATCGCCGGGGATTCCACTTGGCTTGGAACAAACCCGGATTGTTCATAAACTGTCCCTCTTCGCTCTCTATAAGCTCTCTGTTTTCAGGAGAGGGCCGCACCATAATGGTGCTAAAGCGTTCATTTTTATAAAATTTGTAATAATCTTGTCATCAATTCAGATACCTAGACCTATGACTGATTTACCGGATACCGACTTCACCCAACGCTTCATCTTCGACGAGAACGACGCCCGTGGCGAACTGGTCTCGCTGGAGCGCAGCTATGCCGAAGTCCTCGCCAAGCACCCCTATCCGGAGCCTGTCGCGCAACTGCTCGGTGAGTTGATGGCCGCCGCGGCGCTGCTGGTAGGCAGCATGAAATTCGACGGCTTGCTGATCCTGCAAGCCCGCTCCGAAGGTCCGGTCCCGTTGCTGATGATCGAGTGCTCCAGCGAGCGTGAGATCCGTGGTCTGGCCCGGTATGACGCTGACCTGATCGCCCCTGACGCCACCCTGGCCGACCTGATGCCCAACGGCGTGCTGGCGCTCACCGTCGACCCGACCGAAGGCCAGCGTTACCAGGGCATCGTCGACCTCGACGGCGAAAACCTGTCGGACTGCTTCACCAACTATTTCGTCATGTCCCAGCAGATTGGCACGCGTTTCTGGCTCAACGCCGACGGCAAGCGCGCCCGTGGCCTGTTGCTGCAACAGTTGCCCGCCGACCGCATCAAGGATGACGACGACCGCACTGAAAGCTGGCGCAACCTCACTGCCCTGGCCGGCACCCTGACCGCTGAAGAGCTGTTGGCCCTGGACAACGAAACCATCCTGCACCGCCTGTACCACGAAGAGGCTGTGCGCCTGTTCGATGCGCAGGGCCTGCGCTTCCATTGCAGTTGCTCCCGCGAGCGCTCGGCGAATGCGCTGGTCAGCCTCGGCCTGGAAGATGCGCAAAACCTGGTGGTGGAACACGGTGGTCATATCGAGATCGACTGCCAGTTTTGCAACCAGCGGTACCTGTTCGACGCCGCTGATATCGTCCAATTGTTCGCCGGCGCTGGTATCGACACGCCCTCTGATACCCGCCACTAAAACGTTTAAGCACAGGTAAATCACCTGACAATTGCCGGATTAGCGCTGTTCTGACGGGAGGGCCCTACTTTTTTTGGGCTTTTCTGGCATAATCCGGCCCACTTTTTTCGCGGTAGTAGTGCGCAACTTTCTACTACAAAACGTTTGGAGCACTCGGCCATAGGCCGACGGGGAACCTCATGACGCAAGCCAATAACGCCGTATACACCGATCTGAGTGTTGACGATCTGGTCAAAGAAGCCCTGCAGCGCGGTGAAGGCGTGCTTGCCGATACTGGCGCGCTGGTCGTAGAAACCGGTCACCGTACCGGCCGTTCGCCAGTTGACCGTTTCATCGTTGAAGAGCCTTCGACCCAGGACGCCATTGCCTGGGGCCCGATCAACCGCAAGTTCCCGGCCGACAAGTTCGATGCCCTGTGGGCTCGCGTCGAGGCATTCAACAACGCGCAAGAGCATTTTGTTTCCCACGTCCATGTAGGGGCTTCCGAAGACCACTACCTGGCCGTGAAGATGACCACCCAGACTGCCTGGCATAACCTGTTCGGTCTTTGCCTGTTCATCAACCCGGCCCAGTACAACCCGGCCGGCCGTGATGAGTGGCAAGTGCTCAACGTGGCCAACTTCGAGTGCGTGCCTGAGCGTGACGGCACCAACTCCGACGGTTGCGTGATCCTCAACTTCGCCCAGAAAAAAGTGTTGATCGCCGGCATGCTTTACGCCGGTGAAATGAAGAAAGCCATGTTCTCGGTGCAGAACTTCCTGCTGCCGGCCGTCGACGTACTGCCGATGCACTGCGCCGCCAACATCGGCGAAGCAGGCGACGTGACCCTGTTCTTCGGCCTGTCCGGCACTGGCAAGACCACTCTGTCCGCCGACGAAAGCCGTTACCTGATCGGTGACGACGAACATGGCTGGGGCGAGGGCGTAGTGTTCAACATCGAAGGCGGTTGCTATGCCAAGTGCATCGACCTGTCCGAGAAGAACGAGCCGGTTATCTGGAAAGCCATCAAGCACGGCGCCGTTCTGGAAAACGTCGTCATCGACGAGGCCAAGCACGCCGACTACAGCGATGTCAGCCTGACCCAGAACAGCCGAGCCGCCTACCCGCTTGAGCACATAGCCAAGCGTTCCGAGAAAAACCTCGGTGGCGAGCCAAACGCGGTGATCTTCCTGACCTGCGACCTGACCGGCGTACTTCCGCCTGTGTCGATCCTCAGCGAAGAACAAGCCGCCTACCACTTCCTGTCCGGCTACACCGCACTGGTGGGCTCGACTGAAATGGGTTCGGGCAGCGGCATCAAGTCGACCTTCTCGACTTGCTTTGGCGCGCCGTTCTTCCCGCGCCCGGCTGGCGAATACGCCGAGCTGCTGATCAAGCGCATCCGCGGCTTCGGCTCCAAGGTCTACCTGGTCAACACCGGCTGGACCGGCGGCGGCTACGGCGTCGGCCAACGCTTCAACATCCCGACCACCCGTGGCGTGATCGCAGCGATCCAGAGCGGCGCGTTGATCGGCGTTGAAACCGAACACCTCAACACCATCAACCTGGACGTGCCATTGGCTGTGCCGGGCGTTGAGACCGGCCTGTTGAACCCCCGTAACACCTGGGCTGACAAGGCTGCCTACGATGAAGCGGCGAAGGCGCTGGCGGGTTTGTTCGTTGAGAACTTCAAGAAGTTTGACGTGAGCGAAGCGATCAAGGCAGCGGGTCCGAAGTTGTAAGATTCGGTCGTTGTGAAAAGGCCGCCCCATGTGGGCGGCTTTTTTTTGCGCGAACGGTCAGTTGGCGCCTGCGGCTGTTTTGCTGGTTAGCTCAGATTTTCCAGCGTCTGCGTGTCCCAGCTATGGGTTTTGATCGCCAGATAAAGCATGCCGATGGTCAGCGGCACCTTTTCGCCACGCCCCTTGGCCCGCCGCTTGAGGAACACATCAAACACCGGTGGGTTGAAGTAACGATAAGTGTCGTAGTCGCCCAGATCGAGGGCGAATTCCTGCTCCAGTGCTTCCATGAGTTGCTTGGCCTCGCTGCCGTCGCAGCCGAGGTCGAAGTTGAGTGAGGTTTCGAGGCGAATGATCTTGTGTTTCGGCAGGCCGATTTCTTCGTGCAGCAGTTGCAGGAGCTGCTGCATGACGGGGTCTTCGGGGAAGTTGGGGGCGAGGTTCATGGTGGGGGCACGCAGGAGTGGGTGAGGGGGATGGTTGCGTTTGAGGCGAAATTTGTTTCGGGTGATGAAGAGTGCCAAGCCTATCAATAACAGGGCTAGAGGAAGGAGTTGAATGCTAAGGATGATGGCGACGTAGGGTAGCCAGAACAAAAGGACTAACCCAGTGACGACGAAGGTAACGGCGAAACGCTTTCTTAGCATGCAGTCGGTGATTTTGTAGTAAAGCAATAAATAGAAGGCAAGAAATAACGCCGTCTGTAGGTAAAGCCATTGATTATGGTTCATGTGAATACACGTGCATTGAGATGCTTGAGCGCTGAGTGTCTATGCCACCGCTCGCCTGAGCATCGAGGCCGATGATGATGTCTGCGCTATGCAAGTTGCAGGGTTTGCGAGATATCAAATCGCTGAGCGCTTGCTTGCCGTTAGGCTTTACGGTGAAGCGAATCACGGAGAGCGTGACGCCGTAATGACCGATGTATTGAGTCCTTTCTAAATTCACGGGCTTTTGCCGAAATAGTTGAGAAGCCGCTATTTTCGGTCAGCCGCAGGTCACTTCTATAGAGGGCCACGCGGGTGTTTGAAGCGGTTTAGGAAGAGGATTACGCTGTATTTGACGGTTTCTTACAGGCGCTTCCGGCATTTTTTATTTCGCTAGCGACTTGCCGGGTAAAACCAATCAATTGTGGGCGCTGCGTTTGCCCGTCCTCCAAGGCAAAAGCTGATCTTGGCGTAGTACCCAGTGCTCGATAAAACCACATCACAATCTGTAGAAAAATTCTGCCAGCGCTCTAAATTCAGCGTATGTTTCACCGCAAAATCTTGTAGGACGATCCCGTCCACTACTTAAAGGGAGTTAAGCATGGGTTTGCTTCGTGTCGCTTCGGCGATGTCATTGTGTGCGGTAGCGTTTTCAGTTCAGGCCGAGCAGTTGCCAATCGAGGTGCTCAGTGCGGTGGTCAAGGACCAGAAAATCGCCGACGCCGAAGTCCTGCTGCAACGTAACGGCGCACAGAACGTAGTGGGCCGTACCAACGCCCAGGGCCAGGTGACCCTCACCAGCGAAGCGGCCGATGATGCCAGCAACCTGCTGATCATCAAGAAGCCCGGCTATTCCAACCTGGTAGTGAAGTGCCCGTGTGCAGGCATGACCTACGCCATCAGCCCAGTGATGGAAAACCTCGACGGCCTGCGTGTGGTGCTGACCTGGGGCAAGACCCCGGAAGACCTCGACTCCCACATGATTTTCCCCGGCAACAACATCTACTTCGAGAATCAGCAGGGTGCCGATGCTGAGCTGGATGTGGACGACGTCGACAGCTACGGCCCGGAAACCATCACCCTGCAGAAAAAACACTTCGGCGAAAGCTACGTGTATGCCGTGCATGACTTCACCAACATCGCCAACCCAGGTTCGCGTCAGCTGTCCAACAGTGAGGCCAAGGTGTTCGTGTACATGGGCCAGTCCCTCGTGCGTACTTACTACGTGCCGAAAAACCGCAGTGGCAACCTGTGGACAGTGTTCCGCATGACCGGAAGCGGTGACTTCCAGGATATCAACACCTTCAGCGGTGTGAAGGTGGACGCCAAGGACGTGCTCAATGAAGTCAAACCGTTGCTGGATGACAGCGTTGCAGTCGCGGCCGTGGCTGTCAGCTCTTCCGCGCAAACGGATGCGAAGCGTCTGAACCTGCAAGGTGAAGCGGCCTACCAGGCTGGCAAGCTGGAGGAAGCCATCGACCTGTTCCGTCAGGCCATCGACCTGGACAATAGCTTCGGCAAAGCCTACGGCAACCTGGGCCTGGCCTATCAGAAGGCCGGCAACACCGCCGAGTCGATCTGGGCCAACCGCAAGGCCATCGCCCTCGCTACCGGTGCCAATGCTGCGACCGTGCGTGCCGGCGCCTACTACAACATTGCGCGGATCTACGAAGCAGCGGGGCAGTTCGCGGATGCGTTGCGTCACTACCAGTTGGCCAAGGAGCAGAAGGCCAATCCGGTGTATGACACGGCTATCGAGCGCGTGCAAAACCGCTGATTTAGCTGTAGGGCAGTTCTAATGTGGGAGGGGGGTTGCTCCCGATGGCGCTAATTCAGTCGATTAATTTCTGACTGATACACCGCCATCGGGAGCAATCCCCTTCCCACATTTGGTTTGTGATGTTCCTACTGACACAGTCGAACTTGTCGCATTTGGCCCAAGGCCATTGCCCCAGTCTGTGTATCATCCTGTCTCTTTTTTCCTTGCGACCTATCTCGATTCGCTGAGCATCCCAGGCTATGTTTTTGAGCCACCTTCAGCGGTCAATGGAGTGACAGCTTATGCACGACACCCTCCAGCAGGTCTTTGGTTATCCACAATTTCGTTTGGGCCAGGAAGCCGCGGTCAGTGCCGTGCTGGCCGGTCGTTCGGCGGCGGCGATTTTTCCTACCGGGTCGGGTAAGTCCCTGTGTTACCAGTTGTCGGCGGTGTTGCTACCGCACCTGACGCTGGTGGTGTCGCCGTTGCTGGCGCTGATGCAGGACCAGTTGGGTTTCCTGCAACGCCATGGCATCTCGGCCGGTAGTATCGATTCGGCGCAAAGCCGCGATGAGGCCAATGAGGTGATGGCTCGTGCGCGTTCGGGTGAGTTGAAAATCCTGATGATTTCCGTGGAGCGCTTGAAGAACGAGCGTTTTCGCAACTTCCTGCAAAGCGTGCCCATTTCGTTGCTGGTAGTGGACGAGGCGCACTGTATTTCCGAATGGGGCCACAACTTCCGTCCGGACTATTTGAAGCTGCCGGACTACCAGCGTCAGTTCAATATCCCACAAGCGCTGCTGCTGACGGCTACAGCGACGCCCAAGGTGATTGCCGACATGCAGGCCAAGTTCGCCATTGCGCCTGACGACGTGATCACCACGGGCTTCTACCGGCCGAACCTCAACCTGTTGGTAGAGCCGGTGAGCGGCGCGGACAAGCGTCGGCGGCTGGTGCAATGGATGAGCGAGCGGCCCAACCAACCGAGCATCGTCTACGTCACGTTGCAGAAAACCGCCGAACAGATCGCCGAGCACTTGAATCGCAATGGCATCCAGGCCGAGGCGTATCACGCCGGCCTGCCCCACGACAAACGCGAGGGCATCCAGCAGCGCTTCATGGGCGGGCGTTCCAATTGCATCGTCGCCACCATCGCGTTTGGCATGGGCATCGACAAGAGCGATATCCGCAATGTGGTGCATTTTGACCTGCCCAAATCCATCGAGAACTACAGCCAGGAAATCGGCCGTGCCGGGCGTGACGGGCAGCCCTCGGATTGCCTGGTGCTCGCCAACCGCGACAGCCTCAATGTGCTGGAAAACTTCGTGTACGGCGACACGCCCGAGCAGGAAGGCATTCGCCGTGTGCTGGAAGAGTTGCAGGCGGCGCGGGGGGATGGGCAGTGGGAGTTTCTGCTGCGGTCGCTGTCGGACCACAGCAACATCCGCGAGCTGCCCCTCAAAACGCTGCTGGTGCAGTTGGAACTCAAAGGTGTGATCGCGCCGCGCTATGCGTTTTACGCCGAGTACCGGTTCAAGTACCTGATCGAGCCCGACGCCTTGTTGGCGCGGTTTTCCGGGGAACGGCAGGCGTTTGTCGCAGCGATCATCCAGGTGTGTAAACGTGCCAAGACCTGGGCGACAGTGGATTTCGACGCGCTTTATCAACAGCACCACGCCGAGCGCAATCGCGTGGTGAAAGCGCTGGATTACTTCCAGGAACAGGGCCTGATCGAGCTGGAAAGCAAGCAGATGACGGAGGTTTACAGCCTGCTGAATACCGATTTCGACCCGCAGGTGTTGAGCGCCGAGTTATACACAGGCTTCAAGCAACACGAGGTCACAGAAGTGGCGCGGATTCACGCGATGCTCGATCTGTTTGCCACCGAACACTGCCTGGGCCAGCGCCTGGCCCGGTATTTTGGTGATGAAAATGCGCCGCAGCGCTGCGGGCATTGTTCTGTGTGTCACGGCCATGTCGCGCATCTGCCCGCGCCGCCGAGCCTGGCGCCGCTTGTGGATAAAAACTTCATGGCGCTGTGCGGTGATTTTATCCACAGGCATCATGAGCACAACGGCCAACTGCCCGGCGCCGAACGGCTGACGCGGTTCCTGGGGGGTATCAGCGTGCCGCTGTTCACCAAGTTGAAGGCACGCGGCATTCCTGGCTTTGCTGCGCTGGAGGACTACCCCTACGCCGAGGTCCGCGAGTGGGCCGAAATCCATTTGAGTAATCTGTAAACCCACTTTGACGAGAGGTGCCCATGCCTGACTCCATGCCCCAGCGCGCCGATTACCGCCACTTCCAGCCGATCATCACGCGCTGGCACGACAATGATGTGTATGGCCATGTGAACAACGTGACCTATTACAGTTTCTTTGACACCGCAGTGAATACCTACCTGATCGAACACGGTGGCTTGGATATTCATGACGGCGAGGTGGTGGGGTTTGTGGTCAGCTCGGCGTGTGATTACTTTGCGTCCATCGCCTTTCCCGAGCGCATCGAAATTGGCCTGCGTGTCGGCAAGTTGGGCAACAGCTCGGTGCAGTATGAGTTGGCGGTATTCAAGGCTGGCGAGGAGGACGCCTGTGCGGCGGGGCGCTTTGTGCATGTGTTTGTGGATCGGGGAACGAACCAGCCGGTGACGATTCCGGGGATGTTGCGCGAGGCGTTGCAGCGGTTGGTGGCCTAGAAACCCATGTGGGAGGGAGCAAGCCGAATCGTCGCACCGCCCCTCCCACATTGTTTCTTCAGTGTTCTCTAGATCTGATCAATCACGGTCGTGATGCTTGTTCTTGCGATGCCCATAGGCATGGCCACGACCACGGTGATCATCCCGGTCATAACGACGGTTGTCACGGCCACGGTAACCACGGTCGTCTTCATTGCTCTTGTTGCCCATGTAGTTGCCCAGTGCGCCACCCGCACCGCCGCCTGCGGCTGCGCCGATCAGGCTGCCGGTGGTGCCGCCCATGCTGCGGCCTACCACGTTGCCGCCCGCTGCGCCCAGGGCGCCGCCAATGGCTGCTTCGCCGCGGCTGCGCTTGTCGGCGCCAACCGCACTGCCGCCCGCGCCGCCCAGGGCCGCACCGATGGTCGAACCGGTGTTACCGCCGACCTGCTGGCCGACAACCGAACCGAGTACCCCGCCCAATGCGCCGCCCACACCGGCTTCGGTGGTGCCGCCGGCCATGGCTGCGCCACTGACCAGTCCAAGGGACAACAAGAGAATCGAGGAGAACTTCATAGAGAGACCTCAAGAGGATGACGGCGCGATCCTGAGGCTGTGTCGACATTGTGACAATAGAAATCCGACCAGTAACACGACTTGTACACAATTCGCCAAGTTATTGTTTTCACTAAGGAACTTAAGTGATTTTGGCGGGTCTGTAGTTACTTCGGAAGGGCCGCTTTTATGCAAAAGCGGCCTTTTTTGTGCCCGGAATTTACGCCGAGCGCGCCATGATCAGGCCATTGTCGCTCGCCGCCTCCAGGCGAATCGCCACAAACTTCGACGTCGGCGTATGGCTGCCATCCCCGGTGCTTTCCAATGGCACCAGCGGGTTCACTTCCGGGTAGTAAGCCGCTGCCTGTCCCGCCGGAATATCGAACGCCAGTAAGGTGAAGCCTTTTACGCGGCGTTCACGGCCGTCTTCCCACAGCGACACGATGTCCGCCTTCTGCCCCGGTTTGAAGCCCAGGCGGATGATGTCGGCTTCGTTGACGAACAACACGTCACGCTGACCTTTCACCCCGCGATAGCGGTCGTCCAGGCCATAAATGGTGGTGTTGTACTGATCGTGGGAGCGCATCGACTGCATGATCAGGTCCGGCACGCGTCCGGTGGCGTGAGTGCGTTCGTGGATCAGGTCCTTGGGCAGGACGTTCGGGCGGAAGTTGGCGCGGCCCGAAGGCGTGCTCCAGCGACGTGCCCCGGCGGAGTTGCCCAGGTAGAAACCGCCTGGGTTCTTGATGCGTTCGTTGAAGTCCGTGAAGCCCGGGATGGTGTCGGCGATCAGCTCGCGAATACGCCCGTAGTCGGCCACCAGCCAGTTCCAGTCCACCGGTTTGCTGCCCAGGGTCGCGGCGGCGATGCCGGCGAGAATGGCCGGCTCGGATTTCATCAGGGGCGACAGCGGTTGCAACTGGCCGTTGGAGCCGTGGACCATGCTGAACGAGTCTTCTACCGTGACCGCCTGCGGGCCTTCGGCCTGGATGTCGATGTCGGTGCGGCCCAGGCACGGCAAGATCAGCGCGTCTTTACCGTGCATCAGGTGGCTGCGGTTTAGCTTGGTACTGATTTGCACGGTCAGGTCGCAATTGCGCAGCGCTTCGAAGGTGCGCGGGCTGTCTGGCGTCGCTTGGGCGAAGTTGCCGCCCAGGCCGATAAACACTTTGGCGCGTCCTTCCAACATGGCGTGGATCGCTTCGACCACGTTGTGGCCGTTGGTTCGCGGCACCTGGAACTGGAAACGCCGCTCCAGAGCGTCGAGGAACGCCACCGGCGGACGTTCGTTGATGCCCATGGTGCGGTCGCCCTGCACGTTACTGTGGCCGCGCACCGGGCACAGGCCGGCGCCCGGGCGCCCGATATTGCCGCGCAGCAGCATCAGGTTGGCGATTTCCTGGATGGTCGGCACCGAGTGACGATGCTGGGTGATGCCCATCGCCCAACACATGATCACGTTCTTGCCTTTGGCGTACATGCGCGCCGCTTGCTCGATTTCCACCAGGGGCAGGCCGGACTGCGCGACGATTTCATCCCAGGAGGTGTCGTCGATCTGGCCGAGGTAATCGAGCACGTTGATGGTGTGTTCGTTGAGGAAGTCGTGGTCGAACACCGCTTCCTTGCCTTCGGCCTGGGCCTGGCGTTCCCATTGCAACAGGAACTTGGCCATGCCGCGCAGGATGGCCATATCGCCACCCAGCGCCGGGCGGAAGTACGCGGTGTTGGTCGGCTTGTCGCCGTTGGTGAGCATTTCCAGCGGGTGTTGCGGGTGCTGGAAGCGTTCCAGGCCGCGCTCTTTGAGCGGGTTGATGCACACCACCTGAGCACCGCGTTTCACCGCTTCGCGCAGCGGTTCGAGCATGCGTGGGTGATTGGTGCCGGGGTTCTGGCCCCAGACGAAAATCGCGTCGGCGTGTTCGAAGTCATCAAAGGTCACGGTGCCTTTGCCGACGCCGACACTTTGCGCCAGGGCCACGCCGCTGGCTTCGTGGCACATGTTCGAGCAATCCGGGAAGTTGTTGGTGCCGTAGGCGCGCACGAACAACTGGTAGAGGTACGCCGCTTCGTTGCTGGCGCGACCCGAAGTGTAGAACTCGGCCATGTCCGGGCTGGGCAGGGCGTTGAGGTGCTTGCCGATCAGCTCGAACGCCGCCGCCCAACTGATGGGCTGATAGCGGTCGGTCTGTGCGTCATAGCGCATCGGCTCGGTCAGGCGGCCCTGGTATTCCAGCCAATAGTCGCTCTGCTCGATCAGGGCGGTGACGCTGTGTTTGGCGAAAAATGCGGCATCGACGCGGCGTTTGGTGGCTTCCCAGTTGACCGCCTTGGCGCCGTTTTCGCAGAACTTGACCATGCCGCTTTCCGGCGAATCGCCCCAGGCGCAGCCCGGGCAGTCGAAGCCGCCGTTCTGGTTGGTCTTGAGCATCATGCGCAGGTTTTTCAGCGCGTTGTCGCTGGTCAGCCATGCCTGCGCCACGCTGATCAGCGCGCCCCAGCCGCCTGCGGCACCTTTGTAAGGCTTGTAGCGCGGGGTCGGGGTTTGGTCGGCTTGATGATGATTGCTCACGGCTGTTTCTCCATCGCAGGGCTGTAGACCCGCGGCGCACTTTTCTGCGGCAGGTGGATGAGATTGAGGTTGTGCCGGCGTGCCCATTGCAGGGCCAGGCCGGTGGGCGACGACAGGCTGACCAGGGTCTGGATGCCCGCGCGCAGGACTTTCTGGATCAACTCAAGGCTGCAACGGCTGGTGACAATTGCCAGGCCGCCTTCGCTGGGAATCCGTTGGCGGATCAATGCGCCGATCAATTTATCGAGGGCGTTGTGTCGGCCAATGTCTTCGCGGCCCAGCAACAACTCGCCCTGGTTGTTCATGAACACTGCCGCATGCACCGCGCCGCTGTGCTGGCCCAGAGGCTGGAACGCGCTGATGCGCTGGCGCAGGCCGTCGAGCCATTCGGCCGGTGGCAGGGGCGCGCCGGGCAGTACCTCAAGGTCCGGCAGGGCTTGTTCCAGCGCTTCCACGCCGCATAACCCGCAACCGCTGGTGCCGGCCAGTTGGCGGCGCTGCTGCTTGAGGTTCCAGAACGCACGGCTGGAAATCTGCACCTGAGCGTACTGGGCAGAGCCCGTACCGCTGAGTTTGAGGTCATAAATGTCGCTAACGTCGGCGATAATGCCGCTGCCGATGCTGAAACCTACAATGAAATCTTCCAGGTCCGTCGGCGTCACCAGCATCACGGCCTGGCTGATGTCGTTATAGGTGATCGCCAACGCCACTTCTTCCGCCAGCGCGGTGCTGGCGACTTCAGTGCGTTCGAGAGTGCAAAACTGGTAGCTCTGGCTGGCGGCGGGCGCGGGCGTTTGAAGAGCGGGCGCCGCGCAGACTGGGCGCTTGGCGTTCATGGGGCAGTACCGACGGCGGATGGGTCAGTGGTTAGACTAGGCGCGACAAAGCGTCGCGTCTAATTGCCAGTACTGATCTACCGATAGATGACGTCGATCAAGACTCTGTCTGCGATTTCTGAAACAGCGCGAAACATGCTTCCGCCAACGCCGAACGCGGGGCGCTGCGTCGCATGATCAACCCCAGGCGGGCCAGGGTGCGGGCGTCTTCAATCGGTTGCAGGCGCAAATGCTCGGTCAGGGCGTCCAGGCCGCCGTCCAAGGGCATCACCGCACAGCACAGCCCGCCGTGGACAGCTTGTAACAACTGATGGACCGCATCGGTCTGCAACAGCGGCTGCGGCTGCAGGCCTCGGCTATGGAAGTTGTGATCGATGGACTGGCGGAAGTGCATGCCACTGGTGAGCATGCCCAGGGGCAGTTCGATCAGTGCCTCCCAGCTCAGCGGCTTTTCGCCGAAGCTGAAATAGCGTTGGTCGTACAGCAGGCCCATGCGGGTTTCGCCGAGGGCCAGGGAGTCGAAGCGCTCGTTGTCCAGGCGGTCGAGGTACGACACGCCGAGGTCCAGGCGATTGCTCGCCAACTGTTCGAGGATTTGTTCGGAGCTGAGTGCCGACAGCTCAAAGCGCAGGCTTGGGTGTTCTTTGTGCAGTTGTTGCATCAGCGCCAACGGATCGAAACTCGACAGCGGCACCACGCCCAAACGCAACGTCCCCACCAGGTTACCGCGACAGGCGGCGGCTTCGGCCAGCAGGCCGTCATACGCCGCCAGCACCGTGCGCGCCCAGGCCAGCACGCGTTCACCCGGTGCGGTGAAGCCTTCGAAGCGCTGGCCGCGGTTGACCAGCGGAAGCTCAAGTTCTTCTTCGAGGCTGCGCAGGCGCATCGACAGGGTAGGCTGGGTGATATGGCAACGCGCTGCCGCCTGGCCGAAGTGACGGGTCTCGTCGAGGGCGATGAGGAATTTCAGCTGCTTGATGTCCATCTTCGCTCCAGGGCTTATTCCAATGGCGGGGGGATTCTAGCGCGTTTGGATCTTTGGCCGGGTTGGAACCCGATTCTGTAGGACTGGTCTAGTCTTTTGCATCTGGAACTTAACCCCCAAGGAGAGAGCACCATGAGTATTCTCAGCTTTGTAAAGGAAGCCGGCGAGAAGTTGATCGATCTGTTGACGCCGGGTAATGCAAACGCCAGTGATCAGTTGAAGGCGCATGTGGCCAAGGTCGGTCTGGGTAATCCGAACGTACAGACCGCTGTCGACGGCGACAAAGTGACCGTGACCGGTGAAGTGGCCAGCCAGGAGGAGAAAGAGAAGATCCTGTTGGCGCTGGGCAACATTGCCGGTGTCGCGAGCGTGGATGACCAGATCAAGGTCACCAACACCGACCCGATTGTGGCAGCGCGTTTTGTCGTGGTGAAAAAGGGCGACACCCTCAGCGCGATTTCCCTGGCGGTGTACGGCAAGGCCAACCTGTACAACAAGATATTTGAGGCCAACAAGCCGATGTTGTCGAGTCCAGACAAGATCTACCCAGGGCAGACACTGCGTATTCCTGAGTAGTACACGCGGTAAAACTGTGGGAGGGGGCTTGCTCCCGAACGCGGCGTTTCAGTCGATACATAAGTTGACTGACCTACCGCTATCGGGAGCAAGCCCCCTCCCACAGTTGTTCAGAGTCCGGCAATGAGATCTCGGTAGTCATCTACCGCTGCAAATTCAGCTGTGTCCTTGGGCCCTTTCTGGCTGTCCGGTGCTTTCACCGCCAGCAGATGCCCCACGCCAAAGTCTCGGGCGCTGCGCAGGATCGGCAAGGTGTCGTCGATAAACAGGCTGCGCGCCTGGTTGAAGTCAATGTCGGCTTGCAGGGCGTCCCAAAACTGTGGGTTTTCCTTGGCGAAACCGTAGTCGTGGGAACTGATCAACCGCTCGAAATACGGCGCCAGTTCAATGCGCTCCATCTTCAATGAGAGCGAATCACGATGCGCGTTGGTGATCAGGATCACGCGCTTGCCGGCCTGTCTGAGCGCGGCCAGAAAGGTGTCCGCATCCGGGCGCAGCGCGATTAAGTGGGCGGTTTCCAGCTTGAGTTCGCGCACTGGGATCTTCAGCTCCGCACTCCAGAAATCCAGGCAATACCATTGCAACTGGCCGGCGTTACGCTCGAACAGCGGCTGCAGCTCCATCTCGGCCATGGCCCGGCTCACCCCGTGCAACTCGGCGTAGCGTTGGGGCAGGTGCTCCATCCAGAAGTGGTTGTCGTAATGCAGGTCGAGCAGGGTGCCGTCCATGTCCAGCAGGACGGTGTCGATGGCGTGCCAGGGCAAAGAGGGCATGGGGCGTTCTCATGTAAGTAAAGATATCCGACACAGACAATCGGAAAAGCCACGGTATAGTAACCCGATCACGCCAAGGAGCCGCTCATGCGCCAGAAACCCACCGTCCTCGCCCGCGAAATAGTCGCCAGTAGCCGTTTGTTTCGCGTGGAGGAAGTGCAACTGCGCTTTTCCAATGGCGTTGAACGGACCTACGAACGTCTGGTGGGGCGCGGTGCCGGCTACGGCGCGGTGATGATCGTGGCGATGATCGACGCCGACCACGCGCTGCTGGTGGAAGAGTACTGTGGCGGGACCGACGCCTATGAGATTTCCTTGCCCAAGGGCCTGATCGAACCGGGCGAGGATGTGTTGGCGGCGGCAGACCGCGAACTCAAGGAAGAAGCCGGCTATGGCGCACGCCAGTTGGAGCATCTCACCGAGCTTTCGCTGTCGCCTGGCTACATGAGCCAGAAAATTCAGGTGGTACTGGCCACCGATCTGTATGAAGAACGCCTGGAAGGCGATGAACCCGAGCCGATGCGTGTAGACAGGGTCAACCTGCGCGAGCTGTCGCAACTGGCGCAAAACGAGCAGTTCAGCGAAGGCCGTGCCCTGGCCGCGTTGTACCTGGTACGAGACCTGTTGACCCAGCGTGGAGCGTTCAGCGCATGAGCGAATTGTTTCTAGGCCATCCTTTTATAGCCCCGGTGATCGAGCTGGCCCGCCAGGCCGGTGAAGTCATCATGCCGTACTGGCGTGCCAACGTGGCGGTGACGTCCAAGTCCGATGATTCACCTGTGACGGCGGCGGACCTTGCCGCTCATCATCTGATTCTCGCCGGCCTGACCGCACTTGACCCGAGCATCCCGGTGCTTTCCGAAGAAGACGCCGATATCGACCAGGACGTGCGCGCCGGCTGGCAGCGCTGGTGGTTGGTGGACCCGTTGGATGGCACCAAGGAGTTTATTTCTGGCAGCGAGGAATTCACCGTCAACGTCGCCTTGATCGAACAGGGCCGCGTCGTGTTTGGCGTGGTGTCGATGCCCACCAGCGGCCGCTGCTACTTTGGCGGCGCGGGCCTGGGGGCCTGGCGTTCGGATGTGAATGAAGCGCCGATGCCGATCCAAGTGCGCCAGGCCCCGGCCGCCGGCGAGGCGTTTACCGTGGTTGCCAGTCGTCGGCACAGCAGCCCTGAGCAGGAGCGTTTGCTCAAGGGTTTGAGCGACGGGTTGGGCGAGCTGAAGCTGGCGAATATCGGCAGCTCGTTGAAGTTTTGCCTGTTGGCCGAAGGCAGCGCCGATTGCTACCCGCGCCTGGCGCCGACATCCCAGTGGGATACCGCCGCAGCCCAGGGCGTGCTCGAAGGCGCGGGCGGTGAAGTGCTGGAGTTGAGCGGTGAGCCGTTCAGCTACCCGGCGCGGGCCTCGCTGTTGAACCCGTTCTTCCTGGCGTTGCCGGCGAAGGCCGCGTGGCGTGAACGCTTGTTGACCCTGGCCCGCTCTTAAGGCCTCAGCAGATCAAAATGTGGGAGGGAGCTTGCTCCCGATGACGGTGGTTCAGTCACAGATGTACCGACTGATACCCCGCCGTCGGGAGCAAGTCGAATCGTCGCACCGCCCCTCCTACTTGTTTTTGTGGCCTGGCGGCTAGCGGTGGAGGACGTACTGGCCGCTGAACGCCACTGCGTGCTCGTCACTGCCGTCATTCACAATCCACGTCTCCAGCGTCAACCGCGCGCGACCGTGTCGCTTGTACGTCGTCACAAAGCGCTTCCACACCTTCTCCTCCGGGGCCTGGCAGACCACGGTCGCGTCTCGTGTGACCGGCAGCGGATAACTGATCTGCCCTTCCTGGATCACGATATGCCCGTCTTCAACACCTTCTTCGCGCAGTTGCAAATGCAGCCAGCCCCAACCCGCTAATACGGCGCCGCAATAGAGGCTGCCACCGAACATGGTGCTCTTGTGGTTGATATTGGCTTGCAAGGGCAAGTGCAATTGCAATTGGCCGTGTTGCCAGTCGAGCACCTTGAGGCCCATTTCCCGGGTGAGGGGAATGTCGTGGTGGAGGATGGATTCCAGGTAACGGCTGTCGCGGCTCATGGCGGCCTCTTGGTGGGTAGGGTGGGTCATTCGTCGTCGCTGCTGTGGCTGGAGCTATCGGCAAAGTTGAGGCCGTGCTTGCGCAGCTTGTCGTGCAGGGTTTTGCGCGGTACGCCGAGGGCTTCGGCGAGGCTGCGCAGGGAGCTGTGGGGGCGGGTCAGTTCGGCGGCGATCAGGCTTTTTTCGAACTGTTCGACTTGTTCGCTCAGGCCGCCGGGGGTGGAGGTCAGCACGCTGGCGGACGGGTTGTCCGGGGTGTTGTCCAGCGCCAATTCCAGGCCCAGGGCAAAGCGCTCGGCGGCGTTCTGCAATTCGCGCACATTGCCCGGCCAACTGTGGCGCAGCAGCAACGCACGCTGGCCCGGCTGCAGTTCGTGCAGCGGCAGGCCATGGCGGCTGCTGGCTTCGTCGGCAAAGTGCTGGAACAGCATCAATGCATCTTCACCGCGCTCGCGCAGAGGCGGAATGCGCAACGGTGCGACGTTGAGGCGGTAGTACAAGTCGGCGCGGAAGCGGCCCTGGTCGGCGGACTGGCGCAGGTCTTCCTTGGTGGCGGCAATGATGCGGATATCCAGCGGGATCAGTTGATTGCCGCCCAGGCGTTCGACCACGCGCTCCTGCAGCAGACGCAGCAGCTTAACCTGCACGTCCAGGCTCATGCTTTCGATTTCATCGAGGAACAGCGTGCCGCCGTTGGCGAATTCGAATTTGCCGATGCGGCGTTTTTGCGCGCCAGTAAAGGCGCCTGGCTCGTGGCCGAACAGCTCGCTTTCGACCACCGATTCGGCGAGCGCTCCGGCGTTGATCGCCACGAAAGGCCCACTGCGCCGGCTCGACAAGTCGTGCAGTGCGCGGGCGACCACCTCTTTGCCGGCGCCGGTTTCGCCGAGGATCAGCACATCGGCCTTGGTTGCCGCCAGCGCGCCGATCTGCTCGCGCAGGCGCAGCATTTGCGGGGAGTGCCCGACCAGGCGCGTGCTCAATTGCTGGCGATCGCTGAGGGCCAGGCGCAGGCTGCGGTTATCCAGCACCAGCCGGCGCAGGGCCAGGGCGCGGCGCACGCTGTCGAGCAGGGCGTCGCTGGCGAACGGCTTTTCAAGGAAGTCATAGGCCCCGGCACGCATGGCCTGCACCGCCAGCGGCACATCGCCGTGGCCGGTGATCAGCAGCACCGGCAGGTCCGGGTCCTGGCCGTGCAGCTCGGCCAGCAGCTCCAGGCCATCCATGCCGGGCATGCGGATATCGCTGACCACCACGCCCGGCCAATCCCGCGACAGGCGTGCGGTGAGGCCGGTGGCTTCGCCCAGGGGCAGGACTTTCAGCCCGGCCAGGTCCAGGGTCTGGCACAGGGCCTGACGCAAGTGTGGATCGTCGTCGATCAACACTACCTGGATCTGGTTATCGATACTCATACACTGCGGTCCTCGGACGGTTGCAGACTGACGCCCGGCGAGCCGGCACGCAATTTCAAGGTTAACAGCGCGCCGCCTTGCTTGTGGTTGGCAAACAGCAGTTCGCCACCAAAGGCACGCATCAAGGTGTCACAGATCGCCAGGCCCAGCCCGAGGCCTTGGGTGCGGGTCTTGGTGGTGTAGAACGGCTCGCTGGCGCGGCCCAGGGCTTCCATGCAAAACCCCGGGCCGTTGTCGCGAATGTACAGATTGACGCCCTGTTCGGTGGTTTCGGCACTCAGCCAGAGTTTGCGCGGCGGGCCTTTTTCGGTGAGGGCGTCGAGGGCATTGGCCAGCAAGTTGCCCAGCACCTGGCGCAGGCGGGTTTCACCGGCCTCGACCCATAGGGTGGCCTCGGGCAAGTCACGGATCAACTCGACTTCCATCGCACGCCGCCGCTTGGCCAGCAACGCCAGCGCGTCGTCCAGCGCCGGTTGCAGGGCGACGCTTTCCGGCGCATGCCGATCGCGCCGGGCGAAAGCGCGCAAGTGGGCGATGATCGAGGCCATGCGCCCGGTCAGTTCGCTGATCAGCTTGAGATTGCCGCGGGCATCGTTGGTGCGCTCATGGTCGAGCAGGATTTCGGCGTTTTCCGCATAACTGCGAATCGCCGCCAGGGGTTGATTGAGCTCGTGGCTGATACTCGCCGACATGGTGCCCAGCGCCGATAATTTGCCGGCCTGCACCAGGTCATCCTGGGCGCGCACCAGTTCCTGCTGGGCGTGTTCGCGCTCCAGTACTTCCTGTTTCAGGCGCCGGTTGAGGCCTTCCAGGTCGCTGGTGCGCTCGGCCACGCGCATTTCCAGCTCGCGCCGGGCCTTGGCTTCGAAGGCGATGCGGTCCAGGTAGTGCCGACGGCGCTGCATCATCAGGCCCAGCAGCAACATCAGCACCAACAGCGTGGCGCCGCCCACCGCGACCACGGTGCGCACCGGGCGGTTGATCAACGATTGTGGCGCGAGGATCTCCACGTTCCAGCCGGTTTCGGCGATGACCGTGGATTGGCGCAGCCACGCCGTCGGGCTCAAGACCAGCGGTTGCGGATCGCGGGTGGGGTAGGGCTGGATGGCGATAATCGCTTGGTGCTCTTCGGCCGTCAGTGGCCGGGTGGCGCGAAATCGCCATTGTGGGCGCGAGGTCAGGATCACGACGCCGTTGTGGTCGGTGACCAGCAGTTGCTCCGGGGTGTTGCCCCACAGGCTTTCGGTGTGGTCCAGGTCGACCTTGACCACCAGCACACCGATGATTTTCGCGCCATCGCGCACCGCGGCGGCGAAGAAGTAGCCGCGTTTGGCCGAGGTGGTGCCCAGGCCGAAGAACCGCCCCAGGCGCCCGGCCATGGCTTCGCTGAAATAGGGGCGGAACGAGAAATTGCGCCCCACGAAGCTGTCTTGCTTGTCCCAGTTGGACGCGGCTAGGGTCTTGCCGGTGGTGTCCATCAGGTACATCACTTCGACCCCGGCCTGGGCGGCGACGTCCTTGAGCAGCAGGTTGGCGTTGACCAGATTAGTACTGACCTGCGGTGCCGCCAGCGCGGTGCGCAGGGCTGGCAAGTCGCCGAGGATCTGCGGCAGTACTTCATAGCGATGCAGGGTGCCCAGCAGGTTGGCGACGTACAGGTCGAGGGTCTGACGGTTCTGCCCGGCCAGCTCGCTGCGATAGTAGCGCTCGGCCAGGTGCTCCAGCGGCCACAGCAGCGGCGCCAGGCACAGCGCCAACAGGGCGAGGCTGCGCCAGCGGGGTCTTCGCGGGAGGGATGGGGTCATGGGAGTCATGCGCCTGAGGGTACCGGCGCATTATGCCTAGTGCTGCCGTGCAAGACACTCGCGCAATGCGTCTTGCCACGACGGTTGGCTGACCTGCCACTGCTGTTGCAGGCGGCTGCAATCGAGGCGCGAGTTCAGTGGGCGCTTGGCCGGCGTCGGGTAGGCGCTGGACGGGATCGCTTCCAATTCGGCGCAGGGTTGGCCAGCGGCGCGCAGGTGCTCGCCAATCGTCTGGGCGAAGCCGAACCACGATGTTTCGCCTTGGGCGGTCAGGTGATAGACGCCCCAGTCGCCCGCCTGCCCGGCCTGCCAGCGCTCGATCAACGCGCGGGTACTGTTGGCGATGGTGCCGGCCCAGGTCGGCGCGCCGATCTGGTCGGCGACGATGCGCATCTGCGGTTTTTCTTGCAGCAGGCGCTGCATGGTCAGCAGGAAGTTCTTGCCGTGAAGGGAGTAGACCCAACTGGTGCGCAGGATCAGGTATTCGCCCCCCGCGGCCGCGATCGCCTGCTCACCGGCGAGCTTGCTCTGGCCGTAGACGCCCAACGGGTTGGGGATGTCGGTTTCGGTGTAAGGCGCAGGTTTGCTGCCGTCAAACACGTAGTCGGTGGAGTAGTGGATCAGCGGCACGCCCAAGGCCTTGGCTTCTTCGGCGAGGACGCCGGGCGCGGTGGCGTTGACCGCGAAGGCCACGTCCGGCTCGCTTTCGGCCTGATCGACCGCAGTGTGGGCTGCGGCGTTGATGATCAGGTCGGGGCGATGGGCGCGCACTTGCTCGCGGATCTGGTCAACGTGGGCCAAGTCCAGCCTGTCGCGGCCCAGCACGATGAGTTCGCCCTGGCCCTGGAGCCGTTGTTGCAGCGCTTGAGAGAGTTGGCCGTGTTGGCCGGTGATCAGGATTTTAAGGTGGCCGCTCAAGGGAACAGCTCCGCGTCCTTCAGGTCTTTGCCGTTCTGATCCTTGGCCGACAATGTCGGTGCGCCGTCCAACTGCCAATCGATGTTGAGTTCGGCGTCGTTCCAGCGAATGCAACGCTCTGCAGCAGGCGTGTAGTAATCAGTCGTCTTGTAGAGAAACTCGGCGTAGTCGCTGAGTACCACAAAGCCGTGGGCGAACCCCGGTGGAATCCACAGTTGGCGGCTATTGTCGGCAGATAGGCGCACGCTTGCCCATTTGCCGAAATTAGGTGAGCTGCGGCGGATATCCACCGCCACATCCAATACTTCACCCGCCGTCACGCGTACCAGTTTGCCCTGGGCGTGTTCGATCTGATAGTGCAAGCCCCGCAGCACGCCTTTTTGCGAGCGCGAGTGGTTGTCCTGCACAAATTGCGTTTGAAACCCTGTGGCCTGGGCAAAGTCCCTGGTGTTGAAGCTCTCGTAGAAAAAGCCGCGCTCATCGCCAAAAACCTTCGGCTCGATGATCAATACACCGGGCAACTCAGTGGCGGTCACATTCATTCGGTATCCCCGGCGAGCGTGTACAAATATTGTCCATAGCCGGTTTTGCCGAAGTACTTGGCGCGTTCCAGCAGATGCTCACGATCGATCCAGCCATTCTCGTAAGCGATCTCTTCAAGGCACGCCACTTTCAGTCCTTGACGGTGCTCAATGGTCTGCACATAGGTCGAGGCTTCGAGCAGGCTGTCATGGGTGCCGGTGTCGAGCCAGGCAAAGCCACGGCCGAAGCGCTCTACATGCAGGTCACCGCGTTGGAGATAGGCATTGTTTATATCGGTAATCTCCAGCTCTCCGCGTGGCGAAGGCTTGACCGCTTTGGCGATCCTGATCACATCGTTATCGTAAAAATACAGGCCAGTCACGGCATAGCTGGATTTCGGCTTCGCCGGCTTCTCTTCGATAGACAGGGCACGGCCCTCCTTGTCGAAGTCGATTACGCCGAAACGTTCTGGGTCTTTGACCCAATAGCCGAACACGGTGGCACCTGACGGGCGTTTGGCGGCGGTGCGCAGTTGATCACCGAAGTGTTGGCCGTGAAAAATGTTGTCGCCCAGAATCAGGCACACGGGGTCGTCGCCGATGAACTCTTCGCCAATGATGAAGGCTTGAGCCAAACCGTCTGGAGACGGCTGCTCGGCATAGGTGAAACGCACGCCAAACTGGCTGCCATCCCCCAGCAGGTTGCGATACTGCGGCAAGTCCACCGGTGTGGAGATCACCAGGATGTCCTTGATTCCGGCGAGCATCAGCACCGAGATCGGATAGTAGATCATCGGCTTGTCATACACCGGCAACAGTTGCTTGGACACGCCCAGGGTAATGGGGTGTAAACGGGTGCCGGAGCCGCCGGCCAATACGATTCCCTTCATCATGCAATTAGATCCTTCATGTCTGTGTTGCCCAATCGTTGGCCCTGATAACTGCCGTCCTGGACCCTGCGGCACCATTCCAGGTTATCGAGGTACCACTGCACGGTTTTGCGTAGCCCGGTTTCAAAGGTTTCTTCCGGCACCCAGCCCAACTCGCGTTCGATCTTGCTGGCATCGATGGCGTAGCGCTGGTCGTGGCCGGGGCGGTCCTTGACGAAGGTGATCAGGTCGGCGAAGCGCGCGACACCGGTCGGGTGTTGCGGAGCCAGCTCTTCCAGCAGGGCGCAGATGCTGCGCACCACGTCGATATTCTTCTGCTCGTTGTGGCCGCCGATGTTGTAGGTCTCACCGACCACGCCTTCGGTTACCACCTTGAGCAGCGCGCGGGCGTGGTCTTCGACGAACAGCCAGTCACGGACTTGCAAGCCATCGCCATACACGGGCAACGGCTTGCCGGCGAGGGCGTTGAGGATCACCAGGGGGATCAGCTTCTCGGGGAAATGAAACGGCCCGTAGTTGTTCGAGCAGTTGGTCAGCAATACCGGCAGGCCATACGTGCGCTGCCAGGCGCGAACCAGGTGGTCGGACGCGGCCTTGCTGGCCGAGTAGGGCGAGCTGGGGGCGTAGGGCGTGGTTTCCGTGAACAGATCGTCCACGCCGTGCAGGTCGCCGTACACCTCGTCGGTGGAAATATGGTGGAAGCGGAACGCGCTCCTGGCAGGCTCTGCGAGCGTCTGCCAATAGGCGCGGGCGGCTTCCAGCAGGCTGTAGGTGCCGACGATGTTGGTCTGGATGAAATCCGACGGGCCGTCGATGGAACGGTCGACATGGGACTCGGCTGCCAGGTGCATGATCGCCTGGGGCTCGAAGCGCGCGAGTACGGCGCTGACGGTGGCCTGGTCGACGATATCGGCCTGGACGAACTCGTAGCGGCTGTTGGACGCGATGCTGGTCAGCGACTCCAGGTTGCCGGCGTAGGTCAGTTTGTCCAGGTTGAGCACTTCGTGCTCGGTGTGTTGAATCAGGTGGCGGATCAGGGCCGAGCCGATAAAACCAGCGCCGCCAGTAACAAGAATGCGCATGTCGGAGGGCCTTTTCCTTAGACGGACATTAAGCGAATGGGGCATAGCTTGAGTTGTGCGACAAGGCGGCGCAAGCACGGTATGCGAGGGGGGTTGCCTAATCCCCCTCAATAATGGCGATATAAGTACCTGATAAAAACCCGAGGTCGCCCCATGTTGCTCGCCACGTTGATCCATCGCGCCAGCCTGCCCTGCCCACAAGTGGGGCCCGACCAGGCGGTACGGTTACTTGAGCAGCATTACGGCCTCACGGGCACCTTACGGTCCCTGGGCAGCCAGCAAGACCTCAACTACAGGGTCGACAGCGACGGTGGCCGGTTTGTGCTGAAAATCTGCCTGGGCGACTACGCCGCTGTTGAACTGCACGCCCAGCACGCCGCGCTCCGCACGTTGCAGACACAGGACAGGTTGCGCGTCCCACGGGTGATCAAGGCCCTGACCGGTGAAGACCTGCTGACCGTGACCGTCGACGGGCAAACCCTGCACCTGCGGCTGTTGGATTACATCGACGGCCAACCCTTGACCCACCTGCCTCACGTGGGCCGCGAGGTCATCGCAGGTTTCGGTGAATTGTGCGGGCGGATGAGCCAGGCGCTGGCCGATTTCGCTCACCCAGGCCTGGAACGGACCCTGCAATGGGACCCGCGCCACGCTCAGGAACTGATCAGCCACCTGCTGGCGACCCTGCCAGACCTGCCAGACCTGCCCCACCGTGCCGCATTGGAGCAAGTGGCCGAGCAAGTTGGTACGCGCATTCGGCCCCTGGCGGATCACTTGCCGTGGCAAGCGGTACACATGGACATCACCGATGACAATGTGGTCTGGCAGCGCGATGCCCTGCGCCATTGGCAAGTCCAGGGGGTGATCGATTTCGGCGATCTGGCGCATACCTGGCGCATCGCCGACCTGTCGGTGACCTGTGCCGCGCTGTTGCACCATGCCGAGGGTGATCCCTTTGCCATCTTGCCGGCAGTCCAGGCTTGTCACGCCGTTACGCCTTTGCAGCGCGCAGAATTACAGGCGCTGTGGCCGCTGATCGTCGCCCGTGCGGCGGTGCTGGTACTCAGCAGCGAACAGCAGCAACGCCTTGATCCCGATAACGACTACCTGTTGAAAAACGCCGAGCATGAGTGGGAAATTTTCCACGTTGCGACGTCGGTGCCGTTTGAATTGATGGAGGCGGCGATCCTGTGCAGTGTCGGGCAGACGCTGCCGCCGATCGCTAGCGAGGGGTTTGCGCCGCTCTTGCCGGGGCTGGTGGGGCGTGAGTTCGCGCTGATCGACCTGGGGGTGCTCAGCCCGCACTTCGAGGCGGGCAATTGGGAACAACCCGGGATTGACCGGCGGTTACTGGACGAGGCCGCGGCGGTGCACGGGTTGGCGGCCAGTCGATACGGCCAATACCGTTTGTCGCGCACGAACCCAGACAGCGCCACAGAGCCGCAGACGCTCCCGCTGCATGTCGAGTTGCACCTGCCCCACGGCACAGCGGTGGAAGCGCCTTTCGCCGGGGTGCTGCATGTCGGCGCCGATGGCCTGTTGTGTGTGCAGAACGGCCCGTTGAGCCTGCGGTTGTGGGGCGTAAAAACCCTGTTGAAAGCGGGTTCGACGGTGGTGGAAGGGCAAATGCTGGGGGAGGTCCACGCCCCCCTGACCGTGCAATGGTGCCGCGCCGATCTTGAACCGCCTTTGTTCTGCACGCCGAGCCGAGCATTGGCGTGGCAAGCGCTATGCCCGTCACCCTCGGCGCTGCTGGGGCTGGCCTGCGATGCCGAACCCGAACTCGACCCTGAAGCCCTGCTGGCGCGCCGCGACGCCAGCTTCGCGCGCTCGCAGAAGCACTATTACGTCGACCCGCCGCGCATCGAACGGGGCTGGCGCAACCACCTGATCGACATGCAGGGCCGCTCCTATCTGGACATGCTCAACAACGTGGCCGTGCTCGGCCATGGGCACCCCCGCATGGCGGCGGTGGCAGCGCGGCAGTGGTCGCTGCTTAACACCAACTCGCGCTTTCACTATGCGGCGATTGCCGAATTCTCCGAGCGTTTGCTGGCGCTGGCGCCGGACGGCATGGATCGGGTCTTCCTGGTCAACAGCGGCACCGAAGCCAATGACCTGGCGATCCGCCTGGCCTGGGCCTACAGCGGTGGGCGCGACATGCTCAGTGTGCTGGAGGCCTACCACGGTTGGTCGGTGGCGGCGGACGCGGTGTCCACGTCGATTGCCGACAACCCCAAGGCCCTGAGCAGTCGTCCGGAGTGGGTGCATCCGGTGACCGCGCCCAATACCTATCGCGGCGAGTTCCGCGGGCAGGACAGCGCGCCGGATTACGTGCGAAGTGTGGAGCACAACCTGGCGAAAATCGCCGCAAGCAAACGTCAATTGGCCGGCTTCATCTGTGAGCCGGTGTATGGCAATGCCGGGGGTATCTCCCTGCCGCCGGGCTATTTGCAGCAGGTGTATGCGTTGGTGCGCGCCCAGGGCGGTGTGTGCATCGCCGATGAAGTGCAGGTGGGTTATGGCCGCATGGGGCATTTCTTCTGGGGCTTTGAAGAGCAGGGCGTGGTGCCCGATATCATCACCATGGCCAAGGGCATGGGCAACGGTCAGCCGTTGGGGGCGGTGATCACCCGTCGGGAGATTGCCGAGGCGCTGGAGGCCGAGGGGTATTTCTTCTCGTCATCGGGGGGCAGCCCGGTCAGTTGCCGGATCGGCATGGCGGTGCTGGATGTGATGGAGGAAGAAAAGCTCTGGGAAAACGCCCAAGTGGTCGGTGCGCATTTCAAGGCGCGCCTGGAAGCCCTGATCGACCGTCATCCGTTGGTCGGCGCCGTTCACGGCTCCGGTTTCTATCTGGGCCTGGAGCTGGTGCGCGACCGGCATACCCTGGAACCCGCCACCGAAGAGACCACACTGCTGTGCGACCGCTTGCGTGAGCTGGGGATTTTCATGCAACCGACCGGCGACTACCTGAACATTCTCAAGATCAAGCCGCCGATGGTTACTTCCAAACGCAGTGTGGATTTCTTTGTCGACATGCTGTCGAAGGTGTTGGATGAACAGCTGTAAATAATCGATTGTTATCGGTTATTTGCTGTCATATTTATCGACTATGTTCTTTTGATGCTGTTAAGGCCGATTTTTATCCGCTATAAAGTCGGCTTTCACCCTTTCGGAGCCCTGATTGCCATGACCACCCTGCACAGCACACCTCGCGCCGATGGCTTTCATATGCCTGCCGAATGGGCGCCACAGACCCAGGCCTGGATGATCTGGCCCGAGCGCCCGGACAACTGGCGCCTGGGTGGCAAGCCGGCGCAGGCCGCGCACGTGGCAGTGGCCAAGGCCATCGCGCGTTTTGAGCCGGTCACTGTCGTGGTTTCCGCCGGCCAATACGAAAACGCCCGCGCCCGTTTGGATGTGCCCAATATCCGGGTGGTGGAAATGTCCAGCGACGACGCTTGGGTGCGTGACACCGGCCCGACCTTCGTGATCAACAACAGTGGCGAAGTGCGCGGCGTGAACTGGGATTTCAACGCCTGGGGCGGTTTTGACGGTGGCCTGTATGCACCGTGGAACCGTGACGCGCAGGTCGGCGGCAAGATTCTCGGGATCGAGCGCGCGCCGCGCTACGGCACCGAAGGGTTTGTGCTGGAAGGCGGTTCGATTCATGTCGACGGCGAAGGCACCCTGATCACCACAGAAGAATGCCTGCTCAACCGCAATCGCAACCCGCATCTCGACCGCGAAGCTATCGAGGCGGTGCTGAGCGCCAACTTGGCTGTGGATAAGATCATCTGGTTGCCGGACGGTCTGTTCAACGACGAAACCGATGGCCATGTGGATAACTTCTGCTGCTATGTGCGCCCAGGCGAAGTTTTACTGGCCTGGACCGACGACCCGCAAGACCCGAACTACTCCCGCTGCCACGCGGCCATGGACGTGCTGCTAAGCAGCACTGATGCCCAGGGACGCTCGTTCACAGTGCATAAAATGCCGATTCCGGGGCCGCTCTATGCCACCGAGGAAGAGTGCGCGGGTGTGGACCCGGTGGACGGCAGCCAGGAGCGCAATCCTTGCGTGCGTCTGGCCGGTTCCTACGTCAACTTCCTGATCGTCAACGGTGGCATCATCGCGCCGAGCTTCGACGACCCGCTGGACAGCCAGGCCCGGGAAATCCTGCAGAACCTGTTCCCGCAGCACGAAGTGGTGATGGTGCCGGGCCGCGAACTGTTACTGGGTGGGGGTAATATCCATTGCCTGACCCAACAACAGCCTGCCCCGCAGAAAAATTGAGTGCAGTTGTAACAACGCCGGAACGGCGAGCGGGCGCCAGCCGTTTTTAGCGTTCACAACAAGCCCGCGGCCCCGTAAGGCCGTGGGCTTTTTTGTGTCCGATTGCCTATAAACACGGCACATTGGCATAGCTCTTGTATTGGCATTGTCACAGTAGCTCACGGTGATGACTGCGCAGTTCTGTCATAAACCTTGAGTAAGTTAGCCGCTCACGCAGTAGGAGAGAGCGCTGAAATGAATGCCAATATCGACGTGATGCACGCGCGCACGTTCCACCCCGTGCGGGTCAACAGTGACGAAATTCATGCGCTGGCGCTCTGGTTGAAGACACACGGCTCACGGCAGATCAGGCAGCAGCCAGATTTACGCAGCGTGATGAATGAGCGCTACCCGGCTGGTTTTTTCAGCGAGGATGAAATGCATGCATTGTGTGAATTGATGCACAACTAGGAGCGCGCCTATCAAAATGTGCGAGTGAGCTTGCTCGCCATTGCGGTGTGCCCTCCACTGAATAAGTGGCTGACCGACACCGACCGCGCGCAAGCGCCCAATTCAATTTGCACGCGTTATGTCTTCCCAAACGTCTGACTTGAAAAATACGTTACTAAATACGTATTTTTTCTGTATGGATGAGATTTCCAGGCGATGGCTAAAGCGCTGTAGGCCGTGGCTTAGAATTTTTTTGCCTAAATACAGACGATTCGCGAAATTGACACATAGTTCAGCGCGAGACTAGCATTGCGTCCAACGCCTGTGGCTAACAGCCATGACTCAACCAATAAAAAAAGGCCCGCGGCAGTTAAGTCGTCCGCGGGCTTTCTTTTTTTCGGAAAAAGTCGACACCAAAACAGCAAAAAGGAGCTTGGTGTCGTAGCGCGTATTCAATCAGTAATAAGGAATAAAAAAAATGTTGAAACAACGGATGAGTCTGATCGCTCTGGGGATTTTGAGCGCATCGACAGCAATGGCAAACGACCAGGAACAATCCAAGGGTTTCGTTGAAGACAGCCATCTGAACATCGCAGCACGTAACGCCTACATCAGCCGTGACTACAAGAACGGCAAGCAAGACAAAGCCGAATGGGGCCAGGGCTTCATCGGCAAGTTTGAGTCCGGCTTCACCCAAGGCACCGTCGGTGTGGGTGTGGACGTGATTGGCCAGTACGCCATTCGCCTGGACGGCGGTAAAGGCCGCAGCGGCGCGGGCGGTATCGACTTCTTCAAGCAAGGCGACAGCGGCTCAGCCGCCAACGACCTGGCCAAAGGCGGCGCGGCGGTGAAGTTCCGCCTTTCCAACACGGTGCTCAAGTACGGTGACCAGTTCCCGAACGTGCCCGTGCTGGCTTACGACAACTCTCGTCTGTTGTCGGAAACCTACACCGGTACCTCGATCGTTTCCAAAGAGATCGAAGGTCTGCAACTGGACGCGGGTCACTTCACCAAGGAAGCGCGCAAAAGTGCTGAAGGCACCGATAGCGGCAACCTGAAGAACATCAGCTACTTGGGCGGCAGCTACAAGTTCACCGAAAGCCTGTCTGCAGCGCTGTATGCCTCCGACATGGAAGACGTGCTGAAGAAGCAATACGTCAACGTCAACTACGTGCTGGCCCTGCCAGAAAAGCAGTCGCTGACGTTTGACTTCAACGGCTACAAAACCAAGCTGGATCGCAGCTTCGCCGAGCAACGTGGCGATGCAGACGCGCGCGACAACAAGATCTGGAGCCTGGGCGCCACATGGGCCGTTGGTCCGCACAGCTTCACCTTGGCCCACCAGCGCAGCACTGGCGACACCGGTTATCTGTACGGCGGCTACCGTGACAACACTAACGAGACCGGCATCGGCGACGGTGGCAACACCATCCTGCTGGCCAACTCCTACTGGTCCGACTTCAACGGCAAGGACGAGCGTTCGTGGCAAGCGGCCTACGGCATCGACTTCGCTACCTTCGGTGTGCCTGGCTTGACCTACAACGTGGCTTACGTTCGCGGTACCAACATCGACGACGGCAGCGGCCGTGGCGATGGCACCGAGCGTGAAATCTGGAACCAGTTCAAGTACATCGTTCAGAGCGGCCCGGTCAAAGACCTGAGCCTGCGTGCTCGTGCCTCGTGGTTGCGCGTTTCCAACAACGCCAGTGATTACAACGTAGGCGGCAACGAATACCGTCTGTTCGTCGACTACCCGATCAACGTTTTCTAATTGATCCGGCGTCGCGCCTGATTGCAGGCGATAAAAAACCCCGACTGGTTCGGGGTTTTTTTATGTCGGTGGGTCAACCTCAGGCTTTGGCCGGCGCCAGTTTCTTGCAGTTTGCCTTGCGGGTCGGGTATTGCTCGCACTTGCGCAGCACGGTTTGCGCCTGCTGCGCGTTCTGCAATTGCTGGTTGGCCAGCAACTTCTCGGTGATGAACCGTTCTTCCGAGCCCAGGTTGCGTTCGGCCTTGTCGATCATCGCCAGCGCCGATTTGCCATCGCCGCGCTTGAGGTGGTCGCTGATCATCAGGTCATAGGTCGACGGGCCTGCGAGGCTCCGGTCCTTGATGGCCTGTAAACACGGGGTCAGACCCCTATTTCCCCTTGCCAACGGCGTCAGCTATGCGGCGGCGTGGAGGGGCTGGTCGATGCTTCCCGTTTGTTGTAGAAGACGCAACCCGCTGGCACGTCTTTGTTGACCAGGGACATCGCCCCGATAGTGGCGTTGTCTCCCACCACCAGTTTGTCAGCGATGATGCAACTGTTTGCCCCCACGCTGACGTTGTCGCCGATCCTCAGATCGTAATGGTCCAGCCCAAGCGTTTTGACACCCACAGTTGTGTTTTGCCGAATGAAGAAGTTACGGCCGATCCTGGCGTGGCCGGTGATCACAACACCTGGTAGATGCGCAATTCTCAGCCCAGGACCAATCACCGCGCCAAGGTCGATATCAACCGCGTATTTGAGATTCAGCTTTTGCTGCATCCGGCGTGCGCGTGCAGCCCAGAATCCACCCTTCCCATTGAGATACTGGGCAAGCCGGAAAGAGAACAGGAAGCGCAATTTGTTGTCCTTTCTGGCCCGGCGAACGATGTTCGAGAACAGCCCTATCCGGCTTCCCACCCGCTTCTTGTTTGATACTTCAAGTCGCCAACACTCAAACAACTGATCCAGATTCACGATTTCTTTCCCATCATCAATAAGTCGTCCGCGAGTAAGCGGTTGCAGGTGAGCCTCAGGCCGCAACCACGGCGAGCCCGAGGCGTTGCACAAATCTCGTTGTGAAAACGGGGTCAGACCCCTATTTCCCGAACACATTCGCCAGTAACTGACTGCCCCGTGCCGGATCGCCGAAAGAGTGGTCATGGCTATACAGCAAATCCACAAACACCGCCTTGGGTTTGAACGCCGGCAAGCGCTTGAACAACTTGCTCTGCTCGCCATAGGGCATCGGCCAGGAGGTTGCGTTGCGCATCAGGTGCGCATCATCGATCAACACCACCGCCACCCGCTGCTAGCCGTCATTGGCGTAGTGACAGGCGAACATACGGTTGAGCCACTGCGCCGACGCCTTGTCGCTGGAACTGGCCAGGCCGAAAGAATCGAGGATCGCCAGCTGCGCGATGATGGCGGCCAGCCAATAGCGGCGATGTTTGAACAGCGGGGGGTCGACAACATCCATGTCTTGATAAAAAGCACAAGCAAGACAGGGGTTTTAACGTGGTGGGGAGGGGGTGTCAATTGGGGTGGTGGCGAAGTGCCATATTTCTGTGCGTGGGTTGCCTCCGTAAACTGAAACGCCTTGGTCTGTGCCGTCCGAGGCGTTTTGTGTGGGGCTTGGAGACCGTTACTCAGCGTTGCAAGGCGACGCCAACACCTTCACCACGTCATCAATCACCGCCTTGCTCATCTCCTGCAGATAATGCGACGCCCAGGCATAACGATCCGTCTCCCGCACCATCGCCGCATCTTCCGCGAGTAGCTTGGCGACATGGAGTAAGTCGGAGACGTGGTGCAAGGCTTCATGCAGAGAAACACCGCTGTTGACGCGGAACAGAGGTTGGTCGGAGTGAAAGGAGAAGGGGGTGACACCGAGGGTGGTTAATGCAGATGGATTTGTAGCGGTCATTGGTAAAACTCCCATATCAAGTGAGAGCTACCACGTTCGTTCTCAGGCGAATGGGTGGCAGCTGTGCGCAGGCTGAGAAACCGGAGATACAGGAACCCGGCAGACCCGAAGGTCTCCCACGCACAGCCGCCATTGCACGAAATGGTGGGCGAAAAAAAACGCCTGCAAATCGGGTTTTGGGGCGCTTGGTGCGCCTGCATCTTGCGGGGTTCTCAGGCCCGATCGCTGAATTGGCAGCGACAGAGTGGAGGGTAGCGTGGTGAGCGGTGGGGAGCAATCAGGAAAATAGATTGGTGGTTTTGCTATCCGTCTGTGGTTTGAGCCTTATTGCTCCACAACGTTGCATGCGGGAAAGGTATGAACACGGACGCCGGAAACCCGCTACCGCTGAACCTGCGCCAAGTCGACCTGCGCGCCGTCTTGGTCGAAATCAGCCAGCACACCGGCCTTCGCTTTCGCGTCCCGGAACGGCCTTACGCCGGGGTCAAGGCGCCATTCTTCTACAGCCTGGCTGCCGGATACCAAGCCATGGACAGCCTGGCCCGGGTTTTCAACATCCCCGACTTCATCTGGCAGCAGCAGGGTGACGGGGAAGTGTTTGTGGGCAGTTGGGCCGACAGCTTCTTTGGCGTTCGCTCGCCGCTGCAGCTGCCGGTGGAGCTGTTCGACGGCTACCAGGGCAACCAAAGCGCAATGATTGCAGCCCTTCCCGGGTTGCGACCAGGTGCAACGATCAACCACGGCGAGCGAATCACCAGTGCGGCGCTCATCGACAACCAGATGGCCATCCGATGGACGACGCAATCCGCCGCAGCGTAGAACGACAATTCCCTGAACTCACCGGCGGTTACCACCTGCCACGCTTTGCCCGGGTTGTCGCCGTGGCCGACGCTCCGGCCGGCGCCGGGATCTGTGACGACTTCCGCCCGCGCTATGCGGTCGACATCGAGGTCATGGGGCCAGACGGCGAGCCAGACACCAAGCTGCCGATCCTGGCAGGCGTGCCGTTGCCACTGCCCACCGGTGGCGAAGAGATGGGCATCTATGCCTTCCCGGAAGAGGGCACCCAAGTAGTGGTGTGCTTTGCCTACGGCCTGCCGCACAAGCCCTATATCCAAACGATCCTGCCCCACGGGTTGAGCATGCCCAGCGTGCCGAAGGGCGACCAGGTGTGGCAGCACAGCGAAGCCTGTCAGCAGCGCGTTGACGCCGATGGCAACTGGCTGCGCCAGACTGACGGCAAGATCCGGGACAAGGCGATCGAGCGGGAAGTAGAGGCTATGGGGAATATTGAGACGTTCCAGAATCACACTAGGACGGTGGACGACCATTCCACAGAGTCAGTGGGTGGGATCAAGACGATCGAGGCGCTGGGCGCGCTCAAGCTGCTGTCGGGTGGGTCTGCGAGCCTGGCTGCGGTGGATGATTTGCACCAGGCAACCGGGCGGGATTTGAACCTGGTGGTAGGGCAGAAGCATAACGCCACGGTGGGTGGGGATATGGAGGAAAGTATTCAGGGGCTGCGTAAGAGCGTGGCGGCGGTCAGCCAGCGGCTAGTCGCGCCCAAGATCTGGTTGGGATCCGAAGGGGTGAGCGTGCTGCAGGTGCTGTGTGATTTGCTCGACCTGGTGCAGCAGTTGAGCGCGCAACTGGCTGCGCATACTCACACACCGGGTCCAACGCCGGCGCCAAGTGATGCTGTGGCTTTCAACGGAAATGCAGTTAAAGCAGGAGCATTAGGTGCGAAGTTAAAGATGATTACTCTATAAAAAGATAATTAGCTCGCTCGGTTTACAGAGCAGTGAATGTCGTTTAAGTCTTAATGGGGAGTAATGAGGGCCTCATGAGGGCCTCATAAGTGTCGTAGTCAGTAGATGTAAAATTCTAGAATAAAACATTGCATTACCGTTCGTCTGAAATGCTGGGCGGTAGTGGTGTTTACAAGTGTTTACCTTGTAAACCGAATACGGTTTACAAATATAAGCAAGATCCCAGTCAAACCCTTATGTTGCAGGAGGCGGTGCTCAAAAATGCGTGATCTCACAGCACCAGATACGACAAAGCCCGCTTAGACGCGGGCTTTATTGTGCTTCTAAGATGCACCAGGCTGGCTGGTTGCTCGCAGAATGGCTGTGGTAGCATCCCTCAACCATTCGAAGCTGTACTTCTTTGTTACCGGAATCTCAAAGGGTATGGCTATGTGACGAACCCGTCAACCCGAAACGGTTGACCATAAATGGCTAAAGTTGCGTAAGTTGCATTAGCGTAATTGGTGCGATTAAAAGTAAACGTTGTAAGCATATTGTTTGCAACGTTACAGGGTGAGTCACTAAACGAGTGGGAAGTGCTGTGGGCTCTTTTATAGAAGCACAGCTTTTTGTTTTCCCTTGGAGCTTTTGCCAATGAAGTCATTCATTAGCCGATACCTTCCTGAAGAGCTGATTCGAGCATTGCAGACCGCGTATTGGTCGATCCGCTTGATCAGAATCCTTCAGCAGTTGTAGCGCAGCACAGCAGGGGCCATCGGCCCCTGCTTCTATAGCCGCTTGATCAAGCTCTTGACCCAAGACATGCAAAACTCGATGGTTTGATCTATCTGCTGCGTTGTGAAGTTCGGCATGTCTTTTGAGCCGGGTCCATGTCCCAAGTCGTTTCGCACGTCGCTGTAAAACCGCTGCATTGATTGCCGTTCCCAGCCATCTATGAATGCGCCATTCGCTTTACTCTCAAGATGATTCAGGAAATCAGACACACCTTTCTCATGATTGGTAGTCCATTTTTTGAGTTCGCAAATGATTTTGATCGTGCTTTCCAGTGCCTTGGCGGCATAGAACGATGGGTCTCGGCCACCGGTGTCTCTGCGATCAATCGCCTCGGCCATGTCTATGCTGACGTTCTTCCATTGAGCGTCGTTGACCAAGAGCCAGAATGGCTGCTCGACATGTTCCTGAAGCTGCGCATCCTGTGTGATCTGCAAGTACCCATTGTGATAGTGCAGAGGCATACCCGCTTGCTTTAGGCGCTCGTTCAGCTCATTCACATGGGCTGCAAACGTGCTGTTCAAGTGCTCATTAATAGCTCGAACGCCGCTGCATCGCGAGCCAGGAACTGTCATGGACCCCCTGGGTTTCTTATCTTGAATTTCGGCGTCGGCCAGCTGGCGCGGAAACTCGGAATTTGCTTGAGCTACCTGCTCCTCTCGGGTGCGGAAGGCCAATTCGACGAAGCTTAGTCGGCGCTTGACGAACATGTCGGGGTCCAGGCCGGCAGTAAACTTGAGGTTGAGCCACTGCTCGACCACTAGGTTGATATTGTACAAACCCGAGTTCGTGTGAGGCTTGCCCATATACTCGGTTTGATAGGAGTAGTACCTCGGCGACAGTTCCTTGAGCCCGATCTCCATCGCCAAACGGTCGTGAATATCAGTCCAAGTCTTCTTAACGCCTTCGTCGACCTTCTGGCTGTGTCCGTAGTACTTCCAAATCTGCTCGTTGACGATTCTGTATGACTGCACAAAAAGTGCAGATTCGTTTTGTCCGACGCTTTCGAACATTGGGCGATTCGCATACCTGCGAAAGAAGACATCAGTAAGCATGGCTAAATTCTCTTGCTCCGGCACTTAGTGGTGACTTCGAGGCCGGCGGGGCGCCTCTGGTCTATCTGAAGCAATCTTCCGAAGGGGCGAGGTATCAATCCGCCCTTGGCCGTTTGCTGCCCGTCACGGTTGACCTGGCTGGAGGGTTTACCGATCTACAACAAGATAGTGCGTTCTGTTCAAACCGAATCAACGTGCACGCATTTTTAGCTAAACAAAAGTCTGAGGGCGAGAAAAATCGCTATGAAAAAGCACTTATCCCCCTCCCGCCGACGGGCTCTGCGTCCCTTTTTTGTGCAAAGCCAGGTGGTGGTGCAAACCATGCCCGCGCCCAAGCCCGCTGCGGGGGCTGTGGGGCGTTTGGTGATTGCACAAAGTGAAAGGTATTGCAGAGAAATGTCATGCGCTTGCATCGCGTGGCACGACGTCCTCGGTGATGATGAGATTCTAAATGCCCCGGCCGGCCTGAGCGCACGCCAAGAAAACAAGCCGAAACCTCTATTTTCATTTTGAGTGCAGCTCAAAAACATGAGTTCTGCGCTCTGAGTAAGGCTGAGGGCGTAAAGAGCTACAAGCCGCTGCTGGCGGGGGCTGGATCAGGTTTACTGAGTTTCAGAGGCTTTCACTGCGTCTCGCTCGGCCTGGAAACGAATATGCGGGAGATTCGCCTCATTCACCAGCCTGCAATGTTCCTCCTCAACCACGGGGTGTAAGAGACTTTTAAGCAGTTGAGCCAGCTTTAATGCCGTTGCCTCCTCCACCCTCCTAACTGTGCCAACGCGGGCCGAGGGTCGGCATAGATCGCCTGCTGAGAGTCCCAGGGTAGCCAGGATGCCGCAAACATACCCGTCTAAGAACTCTGCCTTCTTGGTAAGGATTCGGCTTTCCGGAGCTTCCTGATAGTCCCAATCTACGCGCCAATGTCGATCGTCTTTAACGACGCTGATCTTCGGTAGTGCTGCTTGTGGGTGGGGCTTACTCATTGCTGTTCTCCGGATCGGTCAAAGGGCTGGGCGTGGTTTGCAGCATACCTTCGAGGTTCCCGAAAAAAACATTTCCTGGGTCACCCCCTCCTGACACGTAAGTGGCGTCTACGGGTGAAAGAAAGTCCTGGAGCCCGCGTATTCCGTGGGGTACGTCGCTTACAGTTGTGCCGTCTAAAAGCGTCAGCTGAGAGCGCATTAAAGAAATGTCGTTATAAATCAATAGGTTATTGCTGTGCGCACTTACAGTGCCAAACTGTGTGGCTCAGACGGTGTTCTTACAGTCGACTTACTATTTTTATTGTGGCTCAAGCCATTGATTTGTAAGGGTTTGAAGAGGCTCTAAAATCTCACTTACACTTCTGACGCACTTTTGAGGTGCACACCGGAGAATTTTTTCCCGTGTATAGGGTGGGGGGGACGCTCGACGTGCACACTCACAGCGGCGACCCTATTTCGGGCGGACTATTCCTCAGGACGCCGGGCTATTACAACCTGGCCAGCGCTCCTTTGAAGTATTACTTGCCCAGACCTCTTGCGACTCGACTCGGAAGAACGAACAGGAATTGAGCTAGGGCAAGTGCAAATTCGGTGGCGCGCGTCGCATCGCTTGTATTGGGCAAATCGGCCCCTTCGTCTGCATGGCGCTCATCGTTTGCATCGAGTCGGACTTCGTGTGCCCAGGCTGCCATCTCCTGGGTGATCAGGTGCTGAGTTGCCGCCTGATTAATCCGTCCGTACAAATTGCCCTCTTTGAGGCCCTTTTCCTTAAGCATCGCGTCTACAGCCGATGCAGCCAGCATGACTGCTCCAGATGGCGCATGGATGCTGGCGATCGCCTGCTCAAGATATTGCTTGGCACGTTGAGGAATAGTTGCGTCTACGGAAGCTGGCGTTGGCCACATCTCATGAATGGCCTGGGGCCTGCTTCTCTCGTCAATCATGGCAGTGGTAAGAATTACCCCACCGCACGTTCTGCAGACATAGCAAGCCCAATTGCGACGGAAATTGCCGCTAGAGTTGCTCGTCTCAAAATGGGATGCATACGTCAGATTGGGCTTTGCGGTGCTGCAGTGGGGGCAACGCTCAAGAGAAATGGTGCCTTCCTGCTTCATACATTGCCTCCGATGGCTGAAAGCCGACATACAAGTCAGCTTTTGTTACGTGCCTTGTTACGTCTGACACAAAAAACAAAGGCCTGCATCGCTGCAAGCCTTTGTTTTTAAATGGTGCCGGCACCAGGAGTCGAACCCGGGACCTACTGATTACAAGTCAGTTGCTCTACCAACTGAGCTATACCGGCGTGTTAGGGCGATGATTATAGCGATTGAAAAAGTTCTGTAAACCCCTGAAATCTGACTATTTTTGCGAAAACCCAAGTTTTCGCACATTGCCCTGCATTTACCTGCTGTTCCAGCAACAAGTTGCCCCGATCAACGCTCGTGCATGGCCTCTGCACGGGACTTGATGATCGGCTTGAGCAGGTAGCTCAAGATGCTCTTCTTGCCGGTGATGATGTCCACGGAGGCCACCATGCCGGGGATGATCAGTAGGGGTTTGTCGTCGGTGCCCAGGTGGCTGCGGTCGGTGCGCAGTTTGATGAGGTAGAAGGTGTTCTTCTTCTCTTCATCCATCACGGTGTCGGCGCCGATCTGTTCGAGTTTGCCTTTTAGGCCGCCGTAGATGGTGTAGTCGTAGGCGGTGAATTTGATCATCGCTTCCTGGCCGGGGTGGAGGAAGGCGATGTCTTGCGGGCGGATTTTGGCTTCTACCAGCAAGGTGTCGTCCAGCGGTACGACTTCGGCGATATCGCTGCCGGGCTGGATCACGCCACCCACGGTGTTGACCAGCATTTGCTTGACGATGCCGCGCACGGGCGAGGTGACCATGGTGCGGCTGACGCGGTCTTCCAGGCCTTTGGATGTGGCCTGGGCCTTGCTCAGGTTGGTGCGCGCTTCATTCAGTTGACCCAGGGCTTCGCTGCGGAATTTGCCGCGGGTCTCGTCGATTTTGCGTTGCACTTCGTTGATGGCGGCCTGGGCGCGAGGGATGGCCAGGGTGGTGCCGTCGAGCATGCCGCGGGTTTCCACTTCGGAGCGCTTGAGACGCAGCACTTCTACCGGCGAGATCGCGCCCTGTTGTACCAGTGGCTCGGACATGCTGATCTCCTGGCGCAGCAGGCTCAGGCTGTTGCGGTATTGCTCCTGTTTGGACGCAAATTCACGCTGTTCCTGCTGGCGTTGCAGCAGTTGTTGTTGCAGCCCGCCGATTTCGTCCGACAGTTGCTGGCGCCTGCTCAGGTACAGCGACTCTTCGTTCGAGGCCTGATTGGGCACCGCTTTGCGCGCGTCTTCGGTGATATTCAGGGGGCGATTTTCGATTTCTGCGCTGAGGCGCTCCACACGCAGCTCCATGGCCACGCGGTCGGCTTCGGTTTCGCCGACGTTGGAGGCAAAGCGTGTGTCGTCCAAGCGTACCAGTGGCGCACCGGCGTCGACGATTTGCCCTTCATGCACGTAGATCTGAGCGACGATGCCGCCTTCCAGGTTTTGGATCTTCTGGATGCGCGAGGAGGGGATCGCCTTGCCTTCGCCTTTGGTCACTTCATCGATGATCGCAAAGTGTGCCCACAGCAGCAGGAACACAAAGAAGCCGATCACGCCCCAAATGGTCAGGCGCACGATGCGCGGGGCGTCGTCGACCAGGGCTTTTTCGACTTCGGGCAAGGGTTGGTCTTCGAGCGAGTCGGTGCCCCTGAAATAGCCGAAGATGACGTCTTTCAAACGGCGTGGGCCGGAATTAAGCGACACTGATTTGCCCCTTTTTCAGTGCTTCCATAACGGCCGCTTTTGGACCGTCTGCGAGTATCTGGCCACGGTCGATCACCAGCAGGCGATCCACCAGGCTCAGCAGTGAGGCGCGGTGCGTAACCAGAATCACCGTCTTGTTTTCGATGACCGACTGCAAGCGCTGTTTCAAGCGCTCTTCGCCAGTGTTGTCCATGGCGCTGGTCGGTTCGTCCAGCAGCAGGATCGGTGGGTTCAACAGCAACGCACGGGCGAGGGCGACGTTTTGTCGCTGGCCGCCGGAGAGGTTTTGCCCGCGTTCGCCCACTTGCAGTTCGTAACCTTGCGGATGCAGCCTGGCAAATTCATGCACGCCGGCAAGTTCTGCGGCTTGCAGCACCATTTCATCATCCACGTAGCGCGCGCCCGAGACGAGGTTGTCGCGCAAGGTGCCGGCCAGCAGTTGGATGTCCTGGGCCACATAGCCGATGTTATGGCGCAATTCGCTGACATCGATCTGGCGAATGTCCACGCCATCGACCAGCAATGAGCCCGAATCCGGCTGGTAAAGACCGACCAGCAGTTTGGCCAGCGAGCTTTTACCCGAGCCGCTGCGCCCGATGATGCCGATTTTCTCGCCCGGCTTTACATTCAGGTTGATGCCGCGCAGTGCCAGGGTCTGTTGGTTCGGGTAGGTGAAGTCGACTTCGCGGAACGTCATCGCGCCTTGCAGTGCCTTGCGGCTGAGCGGGCGTTCGTCGTAGTTGCGTTCTTGCGGCAACTCCATCATCTGGTCGACCGAGACCATCGTCACCTTGGCTTGCTGGTAACGCGTCAGCAGGCCCGACAGTTGGGCCAGCGGGCCCAGTGCGCGGCCGCTGAGCATGTAGCAGGCGACGAGGCCGCCCATGCTGAGGACGCCATCAATGATCTGGTACACGCCGAAAATGATCATCGCCACGCCGGCCACTTGCTGGATCAGCAAGGTGATGTTCATGGCCAGGCCGGACAACACCTTGACCCGCAGTTCCAGGCGGCTGAGGGTGCCAATAGTATGTTCCCATTGATACTGGCGTTCGCTTTCTGCGTTATTGACCTTGACCGCATCGAGCCCGGCGAGGGTTTCGATCAGGCTCGACTGGCGCTCGGCGCCTAGGGCCATGGTGCGCTCCAGTGTCGCAGTCAGCGGTTTTTGCAGCATGTGGCCGATACCCAGGGCCAGCGGGAAGGCGATGATCGGAATCCACACCAGGTGGCCGCCGAGCATGGCGATCACCACCAGGATGATCAGCGTAAAGGGCAGGTCGATCAGGCTCGCGAGGGTCAGCGAGGTGAGGAAGTCGCGCATCCCCTGGAATTCATGGATGTTCTGCGCAAAGCTGCCGACCCGTGCCGGGCGTACTTTCATCGCCATGCCCACGATGCGCTCGAACAGCGTCGCGGAAATGATCAGGTCGGTTTTTTTGCCCGCCAGGTCCAGGCATAAACTGCGCAGGCTCTTGAGCAGCAGGTCGAACAGGTAGGCGCCGCAGATACCAATAGCCAGCACCCACAGGGTCGAGGTGGCTTGGTTAGGGACTACGCGGTCGTACACGTTCATCACGAACAGCGGTGCGGCCAGGGCGATCAGGTTGATCACCAGGCTCGCGGCGATCGCGTCGGCGTAGAGCCAGCGCGAGCGCTTGAGGGTGTCTCGAAACCACGAGCGTGCGCGCGGGATCAGCGTGCCGCTGGTGATGTCAAATTTATGCTGCGGTTGGGCGAAAAATACCCGACCGCTGTAATCTTGACTCAATACTTCACGGGCAACGTGTACTTCGCCGCCGTCGCTTTCGCTGAGCAGCAGGCGCGCCGTGTCACCGTCCCATCCCAACAGCACCGCGCTGCGCCCTCCCTTGAGCAGTAGCATGGCGGGCAGCGCGATGGACGGAATCTGTTCCAGCTTGCGTTGCAGCAACCGGCCCTGCAAACCCGCCCGAGCGGCTGCACGCGGCAGCAACTCGGCGCTCAGACGCTGGGCCGCCAGTGGCAGCCCAGTGGTCAGCATCGCGCGGCTGGCGGGTTTGTAATGCAGTGAACAGAGTGTCAACAACCCATCCAGCAGGGGGTCGTCATGCTGACTGCGCGGGTCATGGTTGAGTTGCGCCACACCTATTTCAGAATCCAAGCTGACTCTCTCTTACTGCTGAGTGGTCCAACGCCGTCAAGAATCAGTTCATCCCTGGCAGGTTTACCGACGGTTTAATATCGTTCTGCACAACCGATGCCATCGGCGCTACCACGCCCTGACTTCTCAGCAGTTGGCCCATGTCGGCCTTGATTCGATACTGCGTATATAGCTGCAGGTTTTTGATCTGCGCCAGGCGCTGCTGAGCGGTGAACAGTTCATTCTCGCTGTCGAGCAAGTCGAGCAGTGTACGCTCACCGAGGCTGAACTGCTGTTGATACGAGGTACGTACTCGCGTGCTGCGGTCCACGTATTCCTGCGCGATCGGTACTTGCTGGGTGGCGTTATTGTAGGCGTTCCACGCCAGGCCCAGTTCTTCGTTCAACTGACGCAGGGCGTTGTTGCGGATATCCAGCGCCTGGGTGGCCTGGGAGGCCTTGGATTGCAGGTTGGCCTTGTCGCTGCCGCCGTTGAACAGGTTGAACTGCATGTTCAGCATGGCGGAATAGCTGTTGTCATGGCCTGGGTCGCCGGCGATGTTGTCGTTGGCCGAACGTTGCAGCACGGCATCAAAGCGCGGGTAGAAGGTCGCCTTGGCGGATTCGTACTGCTTTTCAGCGGCGGTGATATCCGACTCGGCAGAGCGCAATGCCGGGTTGTCCGCAATCATCTGGCGGCGTGCTTCATCCAGGCTGGCCGGCAGCAAGGTCACGATACCCAGTGGCTTTTCGAGTTGGTCGGGGTCTTGGCCGACCACGCTCATATAGTTGGTATTGGCGTCGGCCAGGTTGGTCTGTTCGGTGATCAGGTTGTTTCGAGCTTGAGCCAGGCGGGCTTCGGCCTGGTCCATGTCCGCCATTCTTCCGACGCCACGGCTGGTGCGCAATTTGATCTGGTCAAAAATACGTTCGTGGCTTTTCAGGTTTTCTTCTGCCAGTTGCACCATCTCGCGACGGGTCAAGACATCCAGATAAACCTGGGCGACCGTCAGGGCGGTGCGCTCGGTCGTGTTGAGCAGCGCATAGCCACGGGAATTGGCGGTGGCTTGTTGGCGGCCGATTTCATTTTGGGTGCCAAAACCTTGGAACAGGTTTTGCTGCAGACGAATGGTCGACTCGCCGCGGTTCAAGGTTTTCCAATCGTGGCTGTTGCTGGCCGCGCGGGTAGTGGTGTTGTCCGAGCTTTCACGGCCATAACCGCCCAGCAAGTCGACTTTAGGCAGGTAGCCGCCTTTGGCTGCGTCGACTTGGTAGTCAGCAGCAATGCGTGCATTGACACCCGATTGGATCTCCGGGTGAACTTCCACCGCTTTCTGCATGGCCTCCGGCAGGGTTTGAGCCTGTACGAAACTGGCGGCTAGAGCAAAAGGCAAAGCTTTGAATAAGTGCAAACGCATTGTGATTCTTCCCTGGGGATTGGTTGCCTGAAAAACCGCAACAGACTTGGATAGTGCATTGGAGTGGCAACCGAAATCACTGCTCGTCATTGGAGCTGGACGGTGCAAACAGAAAGTCGCGATGCCGCTTAAATATCAATGTGACATTACCGGGCGGATTGTTTAGGATGGCGTCAAATAGGTCAATACCTTGACGGAAAAGTAATTTGCCGCTTGAAACAACAAATTATTGACGCCAAATTTTTTTACATGGGATTAACGTACTCCAGCTATTGAATCGGCACGAGAGAAAAAGGCCGGTCTCCATGATGGATACCCCTGCACGGTAATACACGGAGAGTCTTTTATGAGCAGCGTTGCGGTCGTCAAAAGTATTGTCGGTCAAGTGTTTGCGGTATCCCCGGAAGGGATTCGTCGCCTGCTGGTAGAAGGGGATCGCTTGTTCACAGGGGAACTGGTGGAAACCGGTCCTGCTGGCTCCGTGTCGCTGGAGCTTGCCGATGGCCGCACCCTTGACGTGGGTCGTGACACTCAATGGAGCGCGAACACGCCTGACTCGGTGACCGACCTGAGTGCCGCCACTGCCCAGGCGGCACCCTCCGTTGCCGAACTGCAGCAAGCCATCGCTGCCGGTGCCGACCCGACCCAAGACTTCGAAGCCGCCGCTGCTGGCCCAACTGCCGCCGGTGCGGACGGCGCCGTGGGCGGCGGCCATAGCTTTGTCGTGCTGGAGACCACCGCAGGCACCGTTAACCCTACTATCGGTTATCCGACGACCGGCTTAAATGCAGCCGATGCCGCAGCCAATCAATTCAGCGCCGCTACCAATAACAGCCTCGCCGCGCGCGACGTCACCATTACCCTGACCGCCACGCCGAGCATCACCGAAGCCGGTGGCGTCGTCGTCTATACCGCGTTTATCACCCAGGCGCCGACCAGTGACCTGACCGTCACCTTGTCCAACGGTCTGTCCGTCGTGATCCCCGCCGGCCAGACCTCGGGTGCGCTGAACGTCACGTTCGCGGGCAATGACACGCCTTACCTGGATGCCTCGTCGATCTCCGCCACCATCGCCGGCACGTCCGGCGGCGGCAACCTGGTCATTACGACGGACCCGGCGCCGGCGGTTACACTGATCAAGGACACCATCGATACCACCACCGTCACGCTGAGCGCGAACGCGTCAGTCGATGAGGGCGGCAAGATCGTCTATACCGCGACCGTGAACAACGCCGCGCAAACCGACGTCACCATCACGCTGTCCAACAACACCACCATCACCATCGAAGCCGGTAAAACCACGGGCACCGTCAGCGTCGATACGCCGGCGAACCTGGCCGACGGCAAAGACCTGAGCATCAGCGCCACCATCACCGCTGCGAGCGGCGGTAACTACGAAAACCTGGCGATCAACCCGGAAGCCGCGACTACTACAGTGGTCGCTGTCGACAATCCGAGCGTGCTGGTCGCGGACACCAACACCGTTGTCGAGGATCAGGCTGCCACTGGCAACGTGCTGAGCAATGACAGCGACATCGACAACGTGCTGAGCGTCGCGACGTTTACTGTCGACGGCAATACGTATGCCGCAGGCAAAGTCGCCTTTATCGAAGGTGTCGGCTCCATCACCATCGGTACGGATGGCGCGTATACGTTTACCCCGGTCAAGGATTACAACGGTGAAGTGCCGCAGATCGGCTACACCACCAATACCGGTTCGAGCAGCACGCTGGACGTGACGGTGACGCCGGTTAACGATGCGCCGGTGGCCGCGGTCGTTGAAGCTGGCGGGGCTGAAGATTCGGCCCAGGGCATTGCGGTCAAACTGAGTGCGACCGATGTGGATGGCCTGGCCAACGTGAAATCGTTCACCGTCGGCACGCCGACTAACGGCACGTTCTACACCGACGCGGCCATGACCAAGCCGGTGACGGGCGCTATTGATGCCACCAATGGCGAAGCCACGGTGTACTTCAAGCCAAATGCGAACTTCAACGGCACCGCGGACTTCACCTACACCGCGACCGACAGCGGTAATGCTGACGGCAGCAATCCGCTGACTTCTGCTCCGGCTAACGGCACCATCACCGTGACTGCGGTCAACGATGCGCCGGTGGCTGAAGTCACTACCGCGACCGGTGCTGAAGACCCAAGCGTAGGGATCGCGGTCAAGCTGAGCGCCACCGACGTAGATGGCCTGGCGGACGTGAAATCCTTCACCGTCGGCACGCCAACCAACGGCACCTTCTACACCGACGCGGCGATGACCAAACCGGTGACCGGCGCTATTGACGCAGTCGACGGCGAAGCTACCGTTTACTTCAAGCCAAACGCGGACTTCAACGGCACCGCGAACTTCACTTACACCGCCACCGACGGCGGTATTACTGACAACGGCAGCCCGCTGACGTCGGCTCCCGCCAACGGCACCATCACCGTGACTGCGGTCAACGACGCGCCGGTGGCTGAAGTCACTACCGCGACCGGTGCTGAAGACCCAAGCGTAGGGATCGCGGTCAAGCTGAGCGCCACCGACGTAGATGGCCTGGCAGACGTGAAATCCTTCACCGTCGGCACGCCAACCAACGGCACCTTCTACACCGACGCGGCGATGACCAAACCGGTGACCGGCGCTATTGACGCAGTCGACGGCGAAGCCACCGTTTACTTCAAGCCAAACGCGGACTTCAACGGCACCGCGAACTTCACTTACACCGCCACCGACGGCGGTATTACTGACAACGGCAGCCCGCTGACGTCGGCTCCCGCCAACGGCACCATCACCGTGACTGCGGTCAACGACGCGCCGGTGGCTGAAGTCACTACCGCGACCGGTGCTGAAGACCCAAGCGTAGGGATCGCGGTCAAGCTGAGCGCCACCGACGTAGATGGCCTGGCAGACGTGAAATCCTTCACCGTCGGCACGCCAACCAACGGCACCTTCTACACCGACGCGGCGATGACCAAACCGGTGACCGGCGCTATTGACGCAGTCGACGGCGAAGCCACCGTTTACTTCAAGCCAAACGCGGACTTCAACGGCACCGCGAACTTCACTTACACCGCCACCGACGGCGGTATTACTGACAACGGCAGCCCGCTGACGTCGGCTCCCGCCAACGGCACCATCACCGTGACTGCGGTCAACGATGCGCCGGTGGCGGAAGTCACTACCGCGACCGGTGCTGAAGACCCAAGCGTAGGGATCGCGGTCAAGCTGAGCGCCACCGACGTAGATGGCCTGGCGGACGTGAAATCCTTCACCGTCGGCACGCCAACCAACGGCACCTTCTACACCGACGCGGCGATGACCAAACCGGTGACCGGCGCTATTGACGCAGTCGACGGCGAAGCTACCGTTTACTTCAAGCCAAACGCGGACTTCAACGGCACCGCGAACTTCACTTACACCGCCACCGACGGCGGTATTACTGACAACGGCAGCCCGCTGACGTCGGCTCCCGCCAACGGCACCATCACGGTGACTGCGGTTAATGACGCTCCTGTGCTGGGCAACGCTTCGACCAACGCATTCGGCGACACCTATATTGAAGGCAAGCCTGGCGGCTACGTGGCGGCGACCTTGACCGTCAGCGACGTCGACAACAGCACCCTGCAAAGCGCCAAAGTCACACTCGTCAACCACCTGGCAGACGATGTGCTGATCGCAGATGTCAGCAACACCAAAATTGCAGTCAGCTACGACAAAGCCACTGGCATCCTGACCCTGTCTGGTGAAGCCACCAAGGCGGAATACCAGGAAGTCCTGCGTTCGGTGCACTTCGCCAGCGAAAGCGAGAACCCGGACCCGGCCAATCGCACCCTGACCATCACCGTCAACGACGGTCAGTTGGATTCGGCCCCCGTGACCTCCGTGGTGAACGTGGTTCCGGTGAACGATCCGCCTGAGGTCAAGTTCGACAGCACCACGTTCACTGAGCAAAAAGACGCGGTCGCGCTGGTCGAAAACCTGACCATCAAAGACGTCGACAACACCACCTTCAGCAAAGTCGTGGTCACCGTCGACCACCTGGCTTCGGGGGATGTGCTCAGCAATACCGACGTGCTCAAGGCCCTGGCCGTTGCCGGCATTACCATCACCCAGAGCGGCAGCGCCGCTGACGGGAAAATCGTCTACACCCTCACCAGCGACTCGGCGACCGGCAGCAGCGCCGCCGACTTCGTCAAGGTGGTTGAAGCCATCACCTTCCAGAGCCCGGGCGACAATCCTGTCGGCACCGATCGTACCGTCACCATCGCTGTGACTGACGTCGGCGGCGGCAACCTGGATCGCGAACCACCGGAAACCGGCAGCGCCACCGGCAAGGTCACTATCGACCTGTTCAACGACGCGCCGATTGCATCGGCCGACAACACCACCGCCGATGAAGACCATACGGCCAAGATCGTTCTGGACGGCAAGGATGTGGACGGTACCGTCTCCAACTTCGTCATTACCACCTTGCCGGAGAACGGCAAGCTGTACAGCGACGCCACGCTGCAAACTGAACTCAAGGTCGGCGACTCGGTGCCAGCGGGTGCCGACGGCAAGGCAGCGGTTTACTTCGCCCCGACCGGCGACTGGAGCGGCAAAACCGAGCTGACCTTCACTGCGGTCGACAACGGCGGTAAATCGAGTACCGTAACCACCGCCGACATCACGATCGCGCCGGTTACCGACACCCCGCACCTGGGCCTGCTTGGCGGCGGCGTGGTGACCTCGATCAACTTCGACGGCGCCAATCTCAATGGTTCGTGGGGCGACGTCGCGGTAGGTAATGCTAACAACCCGGCCGTCAATGGCACCCCGAGCACTCCGTGGCTCACGGGTAATGCCGACGGCCAAGTCGAAATCGGCCAAAGCAGCATCTACGGCGTAGAGACCCCAGGCAACAGCCAGGTCATCGAGCTTGAGAAAAACGCCGGCGACGACTCCAGCCTGTACACCATCATCAAGGCGGAAGCCGGCACGGCTTACACCATCTCGGTCGACTACTCGCCACGTGCGGGTGCCGAGGACAATTCGGTGATCGACGTATTCTGGGGCGGCGTCAAAGTCGGCACCCTGGACACCACCACCGTTGGCATGAAGACTTACACCTTCGTCGTGCCGGTCACTGCTGACGGCGATGCCAAGCTCGAATTCAAAGCCCCGGCTGGCGATACAAACAACTCGGTGGGCGGCGTGCTGGACAACATCAGCGTCACCCAGGTGCTGAACACCGGCCTGGAAGACCATGCGATCAAGCTGTCGACCATCGACGCATACGCCACCGACAAGGATGGCTCCGAGACGCTCAAGCTGGAAATCAGTGGTGTCCCGGTCAACGCGACCATCACCGATGGCACGCCGGGTCACACCTTCACAGCGACGGCTGGCAATCAAAGCGTCGACATCAGCGACTGGAACAAGGCCACCCTGGTCTTCAACCCGGCGGAAAACGCCAACGGCCTGGTGAACCTGACTGTCACTGCGACTGCGCAGGACGGCACCGCTGATCCGAAATCCGAGTCGATCACCCTGCCGATCAATGTGATTGCAGTGAATGATGCACCGGAAGCCATGGCCACTACCGCGACCGGTTCCGAAGACCCGGTTCAAGGCATCGAAGTTAAGCTTTCGGCTACTGATATCGATGGCGTGGAGAACGTGAAATCGTTCACCGTCGGCACGCCAACCAACGGCACCTTCTACACCGACGCGGCGATGACCAAACCGGTGACCGGTTCCATTGACGCAGTCAACGGCGAAGCCACGGTTTACTTCAAACCAAACGCGGACTTCCACGGCACTGCGGACTTCACCTACACCGCGACCGACGGCGGCAACGCTGACGGCAGCAGCCCGCTGACGTCGGCTCCCGCCAACGGCACCATCACCGTGACTGCGGTCAACGACGCGCCGGTGGCTGAAGCCACTAGCGCGACCGGTGCTGAAGATCCAAGCGTAGGGATCGCGGTCAAACTGTCCGCCACCGACGTAGACAGCCCGACGGACGTGAAATCGTTCACCGTCGGCACGCCTACCAACGGCACCTTCTACACCGACGCGGCGATGACCAAACCGGTGACCGGTTCCATTGACGCGGTCAACGGCGAAGCGACCGTTTACTTCAAGCCAAACGCGGACTTCCACGGCACTGCGGACTTCACTTACACCGCCACCGACGGCGGCCCGCTGACGTCGGCGCCAGCCAACGGCACCATCACCGTGACCCCGGTCAACGACGCGCCGGTGGCTGAAGCCACTAGCGCGACCGGTGCTGAAGACCCAAGCGTAGGCATCGCGGTCAAACTGTCCGCCACCGACGTAGACAGTCCGACGGACGTTAAATCGTTCACGGTCGGCACGCCGACCAACGGCACCTTCTACACCGACGCGGCGATGACCAAACCGGTGACGGGCGCTATTGACGCAGTCAACGGCGAAGCCACGGTTTACTTCAAACCAAACGCGGACTTCCACGGCACTGCGGACTTCACCTACACCGCGACCGACGGCGGCAACGCTGACGGCAGCAGCCCGCTGACGTCGGCTCCCGCCAACGGCACCATCACCGTGACTGCGGTCAACGACGCGCCGGTGGCTGAAGCCACTAGCGCGACCGGTGCTGAAGATCCAAGCGTAGGGATTGCGGTCAAACTGTCCGCCACCGACGTAGACAGCCCGACGGACGTTAAATCGTTCACCGTCGGCACGCCGACCAACGGCACCTTCTACACCGACGCGGCCATGACCAAACCGGTGACCGGCTCGATTGATGCGGTCAACGGCGAAGCGACCGTTTACTTCAAGCCAAACGCGGACTTCCACGGCACCGCGGACTTCACCTACACCGCGACCGACGGCGGCAACGCTGACGGCAGCAGCCCGCTGACGTCGGCTCCCGCCAACGGCACCATCACCGTGACTGCGGTCAACGACGCGCCGGTGGCTGAAGCCACTAGCGCGACCGGTGCTGAAGACCCAAGCGTAGGCATCGCGGTCAAACTGTCCGCCACCGACGTAGACAGCCCGACGGACGTGAAATCGTTCACCGTCGGCACGCCGACCAACGGCACCTTCTACACCGACGCGGCCATGACCAAACCGGTGACGGGCGCTATTGACGCAGTCAACGGCGAAGCCACGGTTTACTTCAAACCAAACGCGGACTTCCACGGCACTGCGGACTTCACCTACACCGCGACCGACGGCGGCAACGCTGACGGCAGCAGCCCGCTGACGTCGGCTCCCGCCAACGGCACCATCACCGTGACTGCGGTCAACGACGCGCCGGTGGCTGAAGCCACTAGCGCGACCGGTGCTGAAGATCCAAGCGTAGGGATTGCGGTCAAACTGTCCGCCACCGACGTAGACAGCCCGACGGACGTTAAATCGTTCACCGTCGGCACGCCAACCAACGGCACGTTCTACACCGACGCCGCCATGACCAAACCGGTGACTGGCTCAATTGACGCGGTCAACGGCGAAGCGACCGTTTACTTCAAGCCAAACGCGGACTTCCACGGCACCGCGAACTTCACTTACACCGCCACCGACGGCGGCAACGCTGACGGCAGTAGCCCGCTGACTTCGGCGCCAGCCAACGGCACCATCACCGTGACCCCGGTCAACGACGCGCCGGTGGCTGAAGCCACTAGCGCGACCGGTGCTGAAGACCCAAGCGTAGGCATCGCGGTCAAACTGTCCGCCACCGACGTAGACAGCCCGACGGACGTTAAATCGTTCACCGTCGGCACGCCGACCAACGGCACCTTCTACACCGACGCGGCCATGACCAAACCGGTGACGGGCGCTATTGACGCAGTCAACGGCGAAGCCACGGTTTACTTCAAACCAAACGCGGACTTCCACGGCACTGCGGACTTCACCTACACCGCGACCGACGGCGGCAACGCTGACGGCAGCAGCCCGCTGACGTCGGCTCCCGCCAACGGCACCATCACCGTGACTGCGGTCAACGACGCGCCGGTGGCTGAAGCCACTAGCGCGACCGGTGCTGAAGATCCAAGCGTAGGGATTGCGGTCAAACTGTCCGCCACCGACGTAGACAGCCCGACGGACGTTAAATCGTTCACCGTCGGCACGCCAACCAACGGCACGTTCTACACCGACGCCGCCATGACCAAACCGGTGACGGGCGCTATTGACGCGGTCAACGGCGAAGCGACCGTTTACTTCAAACCAAACGCGGACTTCAACGGCACCGCGAACTTCACTTACACCGCCACCGACGGCGGCAACGCTGACGGCAGCAGCCCGCTGACGTCGGCTCCCGCCAACGGCACCATCACCGTGACCCCGGTCAACGACGCGCCGGTGGCTGAAGCCACTAGCGCGACCGGTGCTGAAGACCCAAGCGTAGGCATCGCGGTCAAACTGTCCGCCACCGACGTAGACAGTCCGACGGACGTTAAATCGTTCACGGTCGGCACGCCAACCAACGGCACCTTCTACACCGACGCGGCGATGACCAAACCGGTGACCGGCTCGATTGACGCAGTCAACGGCGAAGCCACGGTTTACTTCAAGCCAAACGCGGACTTCCACGGCACCGCGGACTTCACCTACACCGCCACCGACGGCGGCCCGCTGACGTCGGCGCCAGCCAACGGCACCATCACCGTGACTGCGGTCAACGACGCGCCGGTGGCTGAAGCCACTAGCGCGACCGGTGCTGAAGACCCAAGCGTAGGCATCGCGGTCAAACTGTCCGCGACCGACGTGGACAGTCCGACGGACGTGAAGTCCTTCACCGTCGGCACGCCAACCAACGGCACGTTCTACACCGACGCCGCCATGACCAAACCGGTGACTGGCTCAATTGACGCGGTCAACGGCGAAGCGACCGTTTACTTCAAGCCAAACGCGGACTTCCACGGCACCGCGAACTTCACTTACACCGCCACCGACGGCGGCAACGCTGACGGCAGCAGCCCGCTGACTTCGGCTCCCGCTAACGGCACCATCACCGTGACCCCGGTCAACGACGCGCCGACTGCGAGCAATGGCCACATAGAAAGCAGCGAAGACACCCCAGTCGATCTGAAATGGTCGACGTTCGGGGTCAATGATGTGGATTCCACGAACCTGAAAGTCGTCTTCACCAGCTTGCCCAACGGTGCCATCGAGTACAAAGTCGACGGTGTTTGGGTCCAGCTCAACGCAGCTGATCTGAAAACTGATACGTCGCCGGGCAAGGCTTTCAGCCAGGCCGACTTCGACAATCACAATGTGCGTTACAGCCCAGCGGCCAACGAGTCGGGTGATAGCAGCTTCGGCAACACCGGCGTCGGTAACAAACAGGGCGATTACACCGAACTGAAATTCCAGGCTACCGATGGCCTGCTCAACAGCGGCACTCAAACCATCACCGTGGATATCCACCCGGTGACGGACGTTCCTGTCGTGACGGTCGGCTCGTTCGGTGACGTGCCAACTGGCTTGACCATTCAAACCTGGACCGGCGGGAACCTGCCTGGTGAATTGGGTACGAACGGTAATGGTGTTGTTCAGTCCAGCGATTTGATTCGGGTCATCAACGCCCAAACGCCTGGCAGCGCAGCCTCCACGGGTGTGACCGCAAACGTGAGCAACGGTAATGTGGTGGAATTCACCGCGACCAAAGTCTCTGGCCTGGTTTACCTGGAAGCCGGCAAGAGCTACAGCTTCACCGGCAGCGCCGATGACAGCCTGGCGGTTACCGTCGGCGGCAAGTTGGTGTCGACCGAGACCTGGAGCCAGGGCAGCGGTATCAACGCAACCCCCTTTACGCCGACAGAGTCGGGTTATTACACCCTCGACATCTATCACTACAACCAGAACGGCCCGGGCAACTACGACGTCAATGTCTCGATCAACAGCGGCCCGTCGATGGCGTTGGGTAGCAGCGGCGTGCAGACCTATACCAGCCTGGACGCGTTGAAAGCCGCCGGCGCGGTCTTTAACGATGCTCACGTGGTCAACGGAGAAGGCTATTACACCGGCTACGTTTACAACCACGGCCTGGAAGACAGTGCGATCAAGATCAGCCCGATCACGACCACGTTTGTCGACAATGACCAGTCGGAATCGCACAAGGTAGAAATCAGCGGCCTGCCTGCAGGCGCTGTCATTACCGACGGCGCCACGGGCCACAGCTATACCTCGACGGGTGCGACCACCCAGTACGATGTCAGCAATTGGAACCTGGGTACCTTGACCGTCACTCCGGCCAAGGATGCGACGGCCAATTTCGATCTGACTGTGACGGCAACGGCCAAAGAGTTGAGCACGCAGGTTGAAGAAGTCACGACTGGCAAGGTGAGCGTCGTGATCACTGCGGTCAACGATGCGCCAGTGGCGATCGCCACCACGGCGACCGGTGCTGAAGACCCAAGTGTCGGGATCGCGGTCAAGCTGTCCGCCACCGATGTCGATGGTCTGGCCAACGTCAAGTCGTTCAACGTCGGGGCGTCGAGCAATGGCACCTTCTACACCGATGCGGCCATGACCAAACTGGTGACCGGCGCCATTAACGCGGTCAACGGCGAAGCCACGGTTTACTTCAAACCGAACACGAACTTCAACGGCACGGCGAACTTCACCTACACCGCCACCGACAGCGGCAACGCTGACGGCAGCAACGTACTGACCTCGCCAGCGGCCAACGGCAGCATCACCGTGACTGCGGTCAACGATGCGCCGGTGGCTGTGGCGACCACCGCGACCGGTGCTGAAGATCCAAGCGTAGGCATCGCGGTCAAGCTGAGTGCGACGGACGTAGATGGCCTGACGAACGTGAAATCGTTCACTGTCGGCACGCCAACCAACGGCACCTTCTACACCGACGCAGCGATGACCAAAGCGGTGACCGGCGCTATTGACGCGGTCAACGGCGCAGCCACCGTGTACTTCAAGCCAAACGCGAACTTCAACGGCACTGCGAACTTCACCTACACCGCCACCGACAGCGGCAACGCTGACGGCACCAACGTACTGACTTCGCCAGCGGCCAACGGCGCCATCACCGTGACTCCGGTCAACGATGCGCCGGTGGCTGTGGCGACCACCGCGACCGGTGCTGAAGACCCAAGCGTAGGTATCGCGGTCAAACTGAGCGCAACCGACGTAGACGGCCTGACGAACGTGAAATCCTTCACTGTCGGCACGCCAACCAATGGCACGTTCTACACCGACGCGGCGATGACCAACGCGGTGACCGGCGCCATTAACGCGGTGAACGGCGCAGCCACCGTGTACTTCAAGCCAAACGCGAACTTCAACGGCACCGCGAACTTCACCTACACCGCCACCGACGGCGGCAACGCTGACGGCACCAACGTACTGACTTCGCCAGCGGCCAACGGCGCCATCACCGTGACTCCGGTCAACGATGCGCCGGTGGCTGTGGCGACCACCGCGACCGGTGCTGAAGACCCAAGCGTAGGTATCGCGGTCAAACTGAGCGCAACCGACGTAGATGGCCTGACGAACGTGAAATCGTTCACTGTCGGCACGCCAACCAACGGCACCTTCTACACCGACGCAGCGATGACCAAAGCGGTGACCGGCGCTATTGACGCGGTCAACGGCGCAGCCACCGTGTACTTCAAGCCAAACGCGAACTTCAACGGCACGGCGAACTTCACCTACACCGCCACCGACAGCGGCAACGCTGACGGCAGCAACGTACTGACCTCGCCAGCGGCCAACGGCGCCATCACCGTGACTCCGGTCAACGATGCGCCGGTGGCTGTGGCGACCACCGCGACCGGTGCTGAAGACCCAAGCGTAGGTATCGCGGTCAAACTGAGCGCAACCGACGTAGACGGCCTGACGAACGTGAAATCCTTCACTGTCGGCACGCCAACCAATGGCACGTTCTACACCGACGCGGCGATGACCAACGCGGTGACCGGCGCCATTAACGCGGTGAACGGCGCAGCCACCGTGTACTTCAAGCCGAACGCGAACTTCAACGGCACCGCGAACTTCACCTACACCGCCACCGACAGCGGCAACGCTGACGGCAGCAACGTACTGACCTCGCCAGCGGCCAACGGCAGCATCACCGTGACTGCGGTCAACGATGCGCCGGTGGCTGTGGCGACCACCGCGACCGGTGCTGAAGATCCAAGCGTAGGCATCGCGGTCAAGCTGAGTGCGACGGACGTAGATGGCCTGACGAACGTGAAATCGTTCACTGTCGGCACGCCAACCAACGGCACCTTCTACACCGACGCAGCGATGACCAAAGCGGTGACCGGCGCTATTGACGCGGTCAACGGCGCAGCCACCGTGTACTTCAAGCCAAACGCGAACTTCAACGGCACGGCGAACTTCACCTACACCGCCACCGACAGCGGCAACGCTGACGGCAGCAACGTACTGACCTCGCCAGCGGCCAACGGCAGCATCACCGTGACTGCGGTCAACGATGCGCCGGTGGCTGTGGCGACCACCGCGACCGGTGCTGAAGATCCAAGCGTAGGTATCGCGGTCAAACTGTCCGCCACCGATGTCGATGGTCTGGCCAACGTCAAGTCGTTCAACGTCGGGGCGTCGAGCAATGGCACCTTCTACACCGATGCGGCCATGACCAAACTGGTGACCGGCGCCATTAACGCGGTCAACGGCGAAGCCACGGTTTACTTCAAACCGAACACGAACTTCAACGGCACGGCGAACTTCACCTACACCGCCACCGACGGCGGCAACGCTGACGGCAGCAACGTACTGACCTCGCCAGCGGCCAACGGCAGCATCACCGTGACTGCGGTCAACGATGCGCCGGTGGCTGTGGCGACCACCGCGACCGGTGCTGAAGATCCAAGCGTAGGCATCGCGGTCAAGCTGAGTGCGACGGACGTAGATGGCCTGACGAACGTGAAATCGTTCACTGTCGGCACGCCAACCAACGGCACCTTCTACACCGACGCGGCGATGACCAAAGCGGTGACCGGCGCTATTGACGCGGTCAACGGCGCAGCCACTGTGTACTTCAAGCCGAACGCGAACTTCAACGGCACGGCGAACTTCACCTACACCGCCACCGACAGCGGCAACGCTGACGGCACCAACGTACTGACTTCGCCAGCGGCCAACGGCGCCATCACCGTGACTCCGGTCAACGATGCGCCGGTGGCTGTGGCGACCACCGCGACCGGTGCTGAAGACCCAAGCGTAGGTATCGCGGTCAAACTGAGCGCAACCGACGTAGACGGCCTGACGAACGTGAAATCGTTCACTGTCGGCACGCCAACCAACGGCACCTTCTACACCGACGCGGCGATGACCAAAGCGGTGACCGGCGCTATTGACGCGGTCAACGGCGCAGCCACTGTGTACTTCAAGCCGAACGCGAACTTCAACGGCACGGCGAACTTCACCTACACCGCCACCGACAGCGGCAACGCTGACGGCAGCAATCCGCTGACCTCGACCCCGGCTAACGGCACTATCACCGTGACCTCGGTCAACGACGCACCGACCCTGGACCTGAGCACCGCAGACGGCTCCGTCCTCACCAGCTACAGCACGGCCTACGCCGAGCGCGGTACGGGTGGGGTAGCAATCACCGGTAGCGTAGCGATCGGTGACGTCGACAGCACCCAGATGCAAAGCGCGACCATCACCTTGAAAAACGCCAGCGCGGGCGACCAGCTCAGTTCGAGCCTGGTGACGGTGGGCGGTACTTACAAAGGCGTCACCCTGACCAGCGTCGGCACTGACGTCAGTGGCAAAATCGTCCTGACCCTGTCGGGTGCAGCTGACCCGGCCACCTACAAGTCGCTGCTTGAGTCGTTCCAGTACTCCAGCACCAGCAAGTATCCGACTACGGGTGATCGCACCGTCGAGATCTCGGTGAAGGACAACGAAGGTTCTGACAGCCTGAGTTCGTCGGTGGCGACCAGCACCATTACCGTTACGCCACAGGCTTATGTGGTGACTGAAGGCGGCGGCGCTGCCGATGTCATCGACCTGAGCAGCACCTCGGCCAACAACGTGGTGGTCGGCGACAAAGGCGGTATCGTCAATGCGGGCAGCAACTACAACATTGCCTTCATCGTCGATACCTCGGGCAGTATCGGTAGCAGTGCGATGACGTCGATCAAGACACAGCTTGCGACCGTGTTCGATACCTTGATCAGCAATGCCGGTAAGAGCGACTCGGGTATTGTGAAAGTGTTGCTGGTCGACTTCGATACTCGGGTCGAAGCGCAGGTCTCGGTCAACCTCGCCGACGCGGCCGGTGCCAAAGCTGCCTTGCAGGCTGTGTTGACTCAGATGGCGTCAAAATCGAGCGACATGACCAACTATCAGGATGCGTTCAACGCCGCCACCAACTGGTTCAAGAGCGACGAAGCCACGAGCAATGTGGGTGCAAAAAACCTGACGTACTTCATTACCGACGGTGCGCCGAACGTGTACACCGCCGTTCAGGGCAACCCTCTCCTGGGCTCGACCGGCTGGTTCGGCTCGAATGTTTACTTTGACAGCATTGTCAAGAACTCCAACTACGTCTTGGGTCAGACCAACTCGGTCACCGCGGTAATCAATGGCAAGACGCAGGTGATTGTCGATGGAACCGGCCAGGTCTATTCCTACGATGGTTGGGGCACTAAAACTTACGAAGGCACCGTGGTTGCCAACAGCAGCGGCGGCTTTGACGTGGCGTCGGTCTATAACAACGCCAGCACCGCCATGAGCAACGCCCAGTCGGCCTACTCCGATCTGGTCAACGCGGTGCCAGGCAAGGTTGTCGTCGAGGCCATCGGTCTGGGCTCGAGCATTGATACCACCGTGCTCAAGCAGTTTGATACCGATCACACCGTCGCCACGATCGACACTGCGAAGCTGGCGGATGCCATCACCGGCCACGCGGCCGATACCGGCGCCGACACCCTCACCGGTGGTTCGGGTAACGACATTCTGTTCGGCGACCTGATCAGCTACAAAAACCTTGAAGGCAGTGCTGCACTCAAGGCGTTCGCGGCCGACAAACTGTCCACGACGGTCGACCACATTGACGACCGCACCTTGCATCAGTTCATCAGCGAGCACGTCGCCGATGTGGGTGCATTGGCCAGCGCGTCGAACATCTACGGCACTAACGATGGTGCTGACAGCCTGATCGGCAACGCCGGCAACGATATTCTGTTCGGCCAAGGCGGTAACGATGTGCTCTCCGGCGGTGCGGGTAACGACATCCTGGTAGGCGGCAAGGGCAACGACACCCTTACCGGCGGCGCGGGGGCGGATACCTTCGTGTGGCTCAAAGGGGATACCAACACCGGGACTGGCGTCGATACCATCACCGACTTCAAGCACGGTGAAGGCGATAAGTTGGACCTGTCCGATTTGCTGCAAGGCAATAACGACACCAACTTGTCCAGCTACCTGAAGTTGACCACCGACTCGTCAGGCTCGACGCTGAGTGTCAGCAGTACCGGTTCGTTCACGGCGCAGGGTGGCGGTACGGCTGATGTCACGATCAAGATCGATGGCGCGAGCTGGGGCAGTGGCAGTGCCGCAATCAACAGCCTGATCGCTGGTGGCGACCTGACCGTCAAGCATCACGACTGATCACCCTGGAGCGCCAATCTTTCGGGATTGGTGCTCCACGGGCACCAGCTTTGGGAAAATGTGTGTAATCTCTGTGGGAGCCAGGTGGGCGCCTGCAGGGATTTTTTATTGGGAGAACGCTGATGTTCTACGTGCAACGCGATCAATACAACGCTTTGGTTCGCGTCGAGGCGCAGGCCTTCGCCGAATCCACCGGGACTCTACCGGCGGATCATCAGGACATTCAGGCGTGGTTTGCCACGGATGTGATCGACAACAGCCTCAAGCAGCTCCAACAGAGCGACTCCGAGATGATTCGGGTGCTCGATGACTTGATCCAGGTGCTGACCGCCAAGGGCGTGATCCGCATCACGGACTTGCCGCCCGCCGCGCAGGTCAAGGTGATGGAGCGTACCCATGCTCGGACGGCGCTGGGCGGGTTGAGTGAGCTGATCAATGACGATGAAAGCGGTTTGATCTGAGGCGAGCGCACCTCCTTAACGGCATGAGCGTCAAGGAGGCATGATTATTCGTCGCTCCACTTCCACGGCGACGGCTCACCGACCAGTTGGCCTTGCACCCCTTCAATACCCATCTCGCGAATCACGCGTAACTCACCTTCGGTTTCCACGCGCTCGGCAATCAACGGCAAGTCAATGCTGTGGGCGGCCCGCTGGATCGCCTCGATAAAAATGCGCTTGTGGCTTTCCTGATCAATGGCTCGGATATAGCTGCCGTCGATTTTGAGGTACGCCAGGCCCAGTTTCGCCAGGTTGCCGATCATGCTGAAACGCCCACCGAAACGTTGCAGGCCAAGGCTGTATCCCAGGCTGCGCATGCGTCGGGTGAGACGCTCCAATTGGAGTTGCTCGGGCACTTGCTCTTCGCCGATCTCCAGCGTCAGGCGCGCGCCGAGTGCGGGATGTTGCGCCAATCGCTCGAACATCCGCTCCAGGGCTTGCGGGTCATTCAGGGTCGCCGCCGAGAGGTTCAATGCCACCGATTGGTTGTGCTCTGCCAGGTGCTTGATCACCAGGTCGAGCATCAGTTGGTCAAGCCGTGCCGTCCAGCCGAAGCGCTCCAGCCAGGGCAGGAAGTGCCCCGCCGCAATGGTCTGGTCCTGGTTGTCGAGCAGGCGTGAGAGCACCTTGTAGTGCAGCACCTGACGGGTATCGCTGCTACTGACCACCGGCTGGAAAAACAAGCGGAAGCGCCCTTGATTCAGGGCATCGTCGAGCAGGGTGTGCCAGCTGTGCGAGTCGTCGCTGACGGTGCCCGAGGTCTGCTGCTCCAGGCATACCCAGGTTTGGCCGCCACCGGCTTCAGCTTGGGCCAGGGCCTGGTCGGCCAGCATCAGCAGGTCTGCCGAGGCATCGCCGGGTTTGTAGGGTGCGAGCCCGATGTAGGCCACGATCGACATGTCGGTGGCGCCCGTTTCGTGCAGGCTCTGCAGGATGATTTCCAGCGCCTGGGCCAGTTGCACCGCTTCGTGACGCACCAGGCCTGGGGCAAGCACCGCGAACTCGCCGCCACGGCTGCGGGTGATCAGGTTATGGGTTTCCGGGTACTTGGCACAGGTACGCACCAGTTGCTGGCTGACGGCTTGCAGCAGTTGGTCGGTGCGTTGCCCGCCCAGGCGCTGGTTGAGACCGCCCAGGTCGTTGACCCGCAAGATCAGCAGATAGCCTGAACTGGCTTCCTCCAGGTTGCTGACCCGCGAGTTGAGCTGCATTTCGAAATAACGCCGGTTCGCCAACCCGGTCAGGCTGTCCTGATAGGACTCCACGCGCAGCTTCTCGCTGCGTTCGGTCTGTTCATTGAACAACGCCTTGAGCTTCTCGACCATCTGGTTCATGGCCTGTACCACGCGCCGCAATTCGGGGGTGCGGGGCAGGTCGGGCAGGCTGATGAATTCGCGCCGCGCAATGGCGTGGGACTGCTCGACCATATAGTCCAGCGGCTTCAACTGACGGCGCAGCAACAGTGCGCCCAGCACCGCACTCGCGGCACCGCAGAGCAGCAACCAGCCCAGGCTGCCCAGCGCGCTCTGCCAGAGTTTGGCCAGGGCAAACATCGGGTGGCTGACCACCTCGACCCGTGCCGCCTGCTGCCAGCCACGGCTGACGATCGCATCGCCGCCGGCTGGCGCGAGGCCGATCATCTTCACGAACCAGGCCGGTACGCCGCTGGCATCAGGCTCGGCGGCACGCTCCACCAGCACCTGGTTATTGCTCAGGTCCACCACGCGGATGCTCGCGTAGTAGCCACTGTCAAAGATCGAGCTGACCATCAGCTCGGTCATCGCCGGGTCATCGATGTTCGGCGTCAGCGACAGCGCCAGTGCGGTCGCCGCGTCCTGGGCGTGGGAACGCAACTGGTTGACGTACTGCGCACGCGAGCTTTCCAGGCTGACGAAGAAGCTACCGCTGAAGGCGACCACTAGAAACACACAGATAGCGATCAGCAATTGTTTGAACAGTGACATCGTAGCTCCTGTTAATTACCCGAATTGGCCGGAAACCCTTCGGCGGTCATTTTTTTCAAGACGTCCTGCCAGCGTGACAGGCGCTTGGTATCACCGACTTTCTTGTTGCCCGCCGCGCCGGTCAGCCACAGCCCCTCGCCGTTGAACGCGTAGACCGGCAGCAGGTCCGGACGCTGGCTGGCCGGCAGAATGGGGTCCATCAGGCTGTCCAGTACCAACGGCATGGCTTCCGGGCTTGCATAGTAGGTCAGTACCATATGCGCACGATTCTGGCGCAAGGCCTTGACGTAGGTTATGCGCAGCTTCTCGGCCGGGACACCCAAGTGACGCAGGCTGAAGTATTTGGCGATGGCATAGTCTTCACAGTCACCGGCGCCTTTCCACAGGGATTGAATGGGCGTCGCCCAATAATCAATCTCGTGCCACAGGTCGATATCTTCCTCGTAGTGCAACTGGCGGTTAAAGAACAAGTTGACCACGTTGAGTTGTTCGGTCTCGCTGACCTGCTTTTGCGTCGCCAGCAGTTGCTGCCAGGCATCGATACGCTGGCGCCCTGCGCCCAGAGGCCCGTAAAGCGCCTCGGCGCGGCGGCTGATCTGGCTGAAATCCCAATCGGCGAGCAGATTGCCCAGCAGGCCGCCACCCAGCAACAGCGTGATGGCCAGACCGTACAGGAACCGAGGGAAGTTAAAGCGTATCGCCACCGCGATTACCCGAGCTTGCAGCATTTAAGGTGTGGCAATGGTGCGGTGATACCGGGTAAAAAACAATGGCACGATGAAATCACTTTGCAGCAATTTAGCCTAATTGAGTGCCGGTAAATTGGCTGTTTTCCGCTCGTCTGAAAGGAATGCGCCAATACCATCAAAATAATGACACCTCATACCGCCTGCTACAGAATGTCGCAACGAAAGCGCCGACAAAAAGACCTGCGGTCGGCCTTATCTGCCGACCGTTAACGTCTTTGATTGCGCCGTGAAGGAGCTCTGGCCATGAGTCGTACCGATGATCTATTTGCCCTGTGCGGCAATAGCCGGCCCCGCGACCCCAAGGGGCGAAACGCACGGCTGCATTTTTTCGGCACCCTTCCGTTCGATGATGGCACCCGCCTGAACCAGAAAGACGGCTCGCGCTTTTCCACCCATGCGCCATCGGCCTATGAGCAACCCCAGCCTTACGACTTGAGCGCACCGTGCCCTACAGTGGTGGCACTGGTCTCGGTCAATGGCGGCGTCGGCCGCAGTACCTTGGTCACGGCGTTGAGCAGCGGCTTGCAGCGCCTGGGCGAGTCGGTGGTGGCGCTGGACCTCGACCCTCAAAACGCGTTGCGCCAGCACTTCGGCGTGGACCCTGAACTCCTTGGCGTCGGCCGTGCCAGCTTGCTCAACACGCGATGGGAGACCCTCCTGCAAGCAGGGTTCGCCGGTTGCCAGGTGATTCCCTTTGGGAACACCGGCATCCAGCAGAAGGACAACCTGCAGGGTTGGCTCACGCGCGAACCGAAGTGGCTGGCACAGCACCTGTCGACGTTGGGGTTAAGTGAACGACAGATCATGCTCATCGATACCCCGGCCGGCGATAACGTCTATCTGCATCAAGCGTTGAGCGTGGCTGATTTCGTGTTGGTCATCGTCCAGCCGAATGCCGCCTGTCTCGGTACGCTGGACCAATTGGACGCCGTGCTGGCGGGTTACCTTGAGCGTGAGCGCCCGCCACAACGCCTCTACGTAATCAATCAATTGGATGAGCGCTCGGCGTTCAGCCTGGACATGGTTGACGCATTCAAACTGCGCCTGGGCGACCGTCCGTTGGAAGTCGTGCATCGCGAACCGTCGATCAGCGAAGCGCTGGCCTTTGCGACGGACCCCTTGGATAAACTCGCGGGGAGCGTGGCCTGCGACGATATCAACGCCCTGTGCCGGTTATTGATCGCGCGGAAAAAGGCTCGCTAAATCACGCTTTATGCGCTTAACGCCAAATGCTTATGCACAATCGGCAGGTTGGCAGCGCCCCGGAACCGGCCCTGGGTGGAGCCATTCTCAACACGCTGCAACTGCCTGTTTTGCGTGCGTTTTATTCTGTGAACAAAAAATGACCAATGTGGCGTTTTGCCTGTAGCGCAGACGTTTAAATCCTCGGTAAAGATTTCATCAACAGAGTTATCCACAGGGCGAGTGCAGAAAAAGCCGCCCCTTAATCGCGCTCAGCCAGCACCATAAGGTTGCGCGGGGTCAGCGTGGTTTCGCAGAAGCTGCCTACTTCAACCTTGTAGCCTTGTTCGCGCAGAAACAGTGCCCGATCCAGCACCAACCACAGCTCCAGCGGGCGCCGAAACAACCCTCGCAGCAGTTCCAGGTTTCTGACCTCGGCCAAGCGCCGCCACCCGTGCGCCTCCAGCGCTGCCCAATCCTGCTCGCCTGTGGATAACCCTTTGAGGCTGGCCAACTCGCGGCAATAGTCGGCAAAGGGTTTATCCAGCCAACTGGCAGGCAAGGAAGGCGTGGGCAAGTACGTGTCGCAATGGCGCAATTGGCGCTGCAGGTGATCGAAACCCAGGCGCCTGGCCATGGACGTATCCCGTTGCTGGCGTACCCGCTTGCCGGCGGTGACGGTTTCGCTGAGGGGCAGACCCAGGTCATCGACCGATAACTGCAACGCCGAAGCGCGGCCTGCGCCCGACAGCGGCTGGTAGCGGTCGGCGTGGATGCGGTTGTAGCAGCACGGCGCCAGCGCCAGTTGCTTGCAGCCGGCAGCGCTGGCCAGTTGCAGCAGGCGCACGTGCAGGTCACCGCAGGCGTGCAGGGCGACGGGGGTGTGTTCGGCGCTGAGCGTTACATCGGCCAGCACGTCTTGCAGGCGATGGGTGACCGGCAGTTGATGGTGGTCGCTCAAGGCCTGGCCGGAGATGATCAGGGCCGGATCGTATTCCAGGCAGGTCAGCTGTTGCCCGGTGTGCAGCAGGCGGCGGCCGAGGTGGCCTTTGCCGGCGCACCAGTCCAACCAGTGCCTGGGTGTTTGCGCGAACCGCAGGGCGGCGCCGAAGGCTTCGATCTGTTGCCACTTGCGGCCGGGCACATCGACGTTCAGGCGGTGGCGGGCGGGTGCCAGGGGCTGGGTCGGTAACTTATCCACAGCGCTGAGACGCAGCGCTTGCGCGGCCAGTTGTGGAAAAGGCGCGGGGGCGGGCAGCTCGTGGGGCTGGTTGTGGCTGCTTTCCGCGTCGGCCAGCGAGCGCCGGCGCAGCCACTGGGCGAGCCCGGGGTGTTGGTGTTCCCAGGGTAGCTGGCGATGCGTGAAGGGCCGCGGTCGCCACAGCCCCTGGTGCTCGGTGAGGAACGCATCCAGCGCCTGGAAACGCGCTTCAACGTCCCTGGCAGGCATCGACTCGCAGCCAGCGTTCCAGCAGTTTGAAGCCGCGCACCAGTACGTAGGCCATCAGCAGGTAGAACAGCCCGGCGGCGAAGAAGATCTCCACCGGCAGGTACGTGCGCGCAATGATGGTGCGCGCCATGCCGGTCAGTTCCAGCAGCGTCACGGTGCTGGCCAGGGCGCTGGCCTTGAGCATCAGGATCACTTCGTTGCTGTAGGCCGGCAGGCCGATGCGCGAGGCGCGCGGCAGGATGATGTAGAACAGCGTCTTCGGCTTGGACATGCCCAAGGCCCGCGCTGCTTCGATTTCACCCGGCGGGATGGCCTGGATCGCACCGCGCAGGATCTCGGCGATATAGGCGGCAGTGTGCAGGGTCATGGTGGCGGTGGCGCACCAGAACGGATCGCGCAGGTATTGCCACATGAAGCTGTTACGCACCGCATCGAACTGCGCCAGGCCGTAGTAGACCAGGAACAACTGCACCAGCAACGGCGTGCCGCGAAAGAAGAAAATGTAGCAATAGGGCAGGGTACGCACGTACCAGCGGCGCGAAGAGCGGGCGATGCCCAGCGGGATCGCCAGCAGCAGGCCGGCAATCACCGCGATAGCCACCAACTCAAGGGTGAGGGTTGCGCCCTGGGCCAGTTTGGGCAGCCATTTGATGATCACGGCCCAGTTCAGGCCCAGGTCGAAATGGGACAGCCAGCTATAGTCGCCGCTCATTGGGTGCTCCTTGCAAAGCCACGACTGGCGCGTTTTTCCAGGAAGTGCATGCCGGTCATGGCCAGCACGGTGAGGCCCAGGTACATGAACGCCGCCACCATGAAGAAGGTGAACGGCTGCTTGGTCACGGTCACACCGATCTGCGCATGGCGCATGATTTCTTCAAGACCGATCACCGATACCAGCGCGGTGTCTTTCATCAGGATCATGAACAGGTTGCCCAGGCCCGGCAGGGCAATGCGCCACATCTGCGGCATGATCAAGCGGGTGAAGATGCGAAATTTCGACAGGCCCAATGCCACACCGGCTTCGCGGTGGCCCTTGGGAATGGCGAGGATCGCGCCACGGAACACTTCCGTGGCGTAAGCGCCAAAGCACAGGCCCAGGGCGATGACCCCGGCGGCAAAGGCGCTGAGAGACAGGTCGGGGTTACCGAAAAACTCCCCGAGGGCACGCATCAGGTTGACCGTGCCGAAGTAAATCAGCAGCACCCACAACAGTTCGGGAATACCGCGAACGAGGGTCGAGTAAGCCCCGCCCAGCCATTGCAACGGCTTGTACGGGGAAGTCTTGGCCAAAGCGCCGGCCAGGCCGAGTACCAGCCCCAGGCACAGGGCCGTGAGCGCCAGCTTGACGGTCATCAGCGCGCCAGCGGCGAGCGCCGGGCCGAATCCGTAGAGATCGAAATTCATGGTGTTTTCATATCGCGGCAGGCAAGGCTGAAAGCCGACGCGCCCCTGGGAGCGCGCCGGGCATACCGTTCAGATCATTCGATGCTGAAAGGGAAGTACTTGTCGTTGATCTTCTTGTAGGTGCCGTCGGCCTTGATCTCTGCCAGGGCTTTGTTCAGGCGTTCGCGCAGCGGGTCGCCTTTGCGCACGGCGATACCGATCTTGTCGCTCTCGACCACCGGGTCGCCCTTGAACTCGTAGGCGGAACCGTCTTTGCTCTTGAGCCATTCGTACTGCACGTACTTGTCGGCGAGGATGCCGTCCAGGCGACCTGATGTGAGGTCGAGGTAGGCGTTTTCCTGGGTGTCGTAGAGCTTGGCGGTGGTGTCAGGCAGCTTGTCTTCCAGGTAGGTACCGGCCAACGTTGCGCGTTGTGCGCCGATAATCTTGCCCTTCAGGTAATCCGCGTCGGGCTTGAAGTCTGCTGTGGCTTTCGGCGCGATGAACTGCAGCTTGTTGGAGTAGTACGGGTCGGTGAAGTCGACGGCTTGTTTGCGTTCGTCGGTGATCGACAGCGAGGACACCAGGAAGTCGAACTTCTTGGCGTTCAGCGCTGGGATGATGCCGTCCCAGTCCGACACATACACTTCGCACTTCTCGACTTTCATCTTGGCGCAGAGGGCGTCGCCGATGTCTTTGTCGAAGCCGACGACGTTGCCGCTGGCATCTTTATTGTTGAACGGCGGGTAGGCCGCTTCGATCCCCATTTTCAGGGTTTCTGCCATGGCCGTGGCGCTGAACGCCATCGAAACGGCCGCGGCCAGAAGGAATTTTTTATAGTTCTGCATGCAGGTTGCTCCGTTAGCGGTTGCTGGACATGAATTGTTTGCAGCGCGCCGAAAGCGGGTTGTCAAACACCTGCTGTGGCGATCCTTGCTCTTCGACCAGGCCCTGGTGCAGGAACACCACTTCACTGGACACCTGGCGGGCGAAGCCCATTTCATGGGTGACCAGCAGCATGGTGCGGCCTTCTTCGGCCAGCGCGCGGATCACATTAAGTACTTCCTGGACCATTTCCGGGTCAAGGGCCGAGGTGGGCTCGTCGAACAGGATGACTTTGGGCTGCATCGCCAGGGTGCGCGCGATAGCCGCCCGTTGCTGCTGGCCGCCGGACAATTGCGCGGGGTAGGCGTGGCGCTTGTCGCTGATGCCGACCTTGGCCAGCAGGGCTTCGGCTACTTCGATGGCTTCGGCCTTGCTCTGGCCGAGTACACGGCGTGGGGCCTCGATGATGTTGTCGAGGATGCTCATGTGCGGCCACAGGTTAAAGTTTTGAAACACAAACCCGATTTCGCTGCGCAGGCGGTTGATCTGCTTGCCGTCGGCGGCCATCAACTCGCCGTTCTTCGCCGCCTTGAGCTTGAGCTCTTCGCCGGCCACCAGGATCTGCCCCTGGTGCGGGTTTTCCAGCAGGTTGATGCAACGCAGGAATGTGGACTTGCCGGAGCCGGAGGAACCCAGGATCGAGATCACATCGCCATCGCGAGCGGTCAGCGAGATACCTTTGAGTACCTCCAGCTCACCATAGCGTTTATGCAAGTTGCGGATTTCAAGCGCGGGCGCGGCCAGAGCCATGTGCGGTCCTCATTGTGTTCGTTGCGTTCCTGCTGTTGGGTCGCCTTCCTGGCGAGGCGCCAAGCTAGCATAGCGTTTGGATGGCAGCCAACAGCGCGGCGGATGGTCAACAGGTGGTCTGCGGCAGGGTGTCGCATCGGCACAGCAGCGTGTCGCGCCAGCAACAACCGAACAGCCGTTCGAACCTGAAAATCCCGCAGGCTTCGCGTGAAAAAGGGCGCGATGGTGCCAGCTTTGGGCGGGTGTTGGAAGGGTTAACCGGGCAAACGGTATTCCTCGGCCCTCTTATGGGGCGTTACGTACTTTTTGTGTGTATTTATGGTGCGCGCGTTCGGGTAAAAGTGGGTCGCTCGGTAACGCTATAGCGGAATGCCATGATTCTCAATGACTTGCGAGGGCTGTTGGATCGTCCTACAGCCCGCGTCAATTGGGGTTTTGTAACATTTTGGCGCAAATATTGCGTAAAAAATAAAGAACGCCCTGTTTGTTTCTTTTCACGAGGAAGGCACACACCGGGCGGATCGTTTTCGCAATTCCTCGTATAGGTGTGTCAATGAGTAGTACGCAAAGCTCCAATGACCTCGAACAGGGGCTCAAACCGCGTCACGTCACCATGCTCTCGATTGCCGGCGTCATTGGTGCCGGTTTGTTTGTCGGCTCCGGCCACGCGATTGCTGCCGCCGGCCCTGCGGTACTGCTGGCCTATGCCGCTGCCGGCGCGCTGGTGGTATTGGTGATGCGCATGTTGGCCGAGATGGCCGTGGCGTCACCGGACACCGGTTCGTTCTCTACCTACGCTGATCGGGCGATCGGGCACTGGGCCGGTTTCACCATCGGCTGGCTGTACTGGTGGTTCTGGGTGCTGGTGATTCCATTGGAAGCCAACGCCGCCGCGACCATTCTTAATGCCTGGTTCCCCAACGTGGCCATCTGGGCGTTTACCCTGATCATCACCTTGCTGCTGACGGCGACCAACCTGTTCAGCGTGAAGCACTACGGTGAGTTCGAGTTCTGGTTTGCGCTGATCAAAGTCGTGGCGATCGTCGGCTTTGTGATCCTCGGCCTGCTGGCGATCTTCGGCTTCCTGCCGAACAGCCAGGTCAGCGGTGTCTCTCACCTTTTCGACACCCAGGGCTTCATGCCGAACGGCATGGGCGCGGTCCTGGCGGCGATCCTGACCACCATGTTCTCGTTCATGGGCACCGAGATTGTCACCATCGCTGCCGCTGAGTCGAAGGACCCGGGCCAGCAAATCACCAAGGCCACCAACTCGGTGATCTGGCGGATTGGTTTGTTCTACCTGCTGTCGATCTTCATCGTGGTGTCCCTGGTGCCTTGGAACGATCCGACCCTGGCTGCCGTAGGTTCCTACCAGACCGTGCTGGAAGGCATGGGCATCCCGAATGCCAAGCTGATCGTCGATCTGGTGGTCTTGGTTGCCGTGACCAGCTGCCTCAACTCGGCGCTGTACACCGCCTCGCGCATGCTGTTCTCCCTGGGCCGTCGTGGTGATGCACCCGCCGTGGCCAAGCGCACCAACAAAAGCGGCACGCCTTACTGGGCGGTGATGCTGTCCACGGGCGCAGCGTTCCTGGCGGTCTTCGCCAACTACGTGGCGCCGGCGGCAGTGTTTGAATTCCTGCTGGCCAGTTCCGGTGCCATCGCGTTGCTGGTTTACCTGGTGATCGCGGTGTCGCAACTGCGCATGCGTCAGAAACGTATTGCGGCGGGCGAGACGCTTGTCTTCAAGATGTGGCTGTTCCCAGGCCTCACCTACGCGGTGATGGTGTTCATCGTTGGTACGCTGACCATCATGCTGTTCCAGGAAGCCCATCGGGTCGAGATCATCGCGACCGGGGTCCTGAGCTTGCTGGTGGTGGCGGCGGGGCTGTTCGTTTCGAGCCGTCGCAAGGCACAGAGAGTCGGCGCTGCGGTGCTGAATTGATGTGATGGAAGGCGGTGCTTGAGTGCGCCGCAGTTCAAATGTGGGAGGGGGCTTGCCCCCGATAGCGGTGTATCAGTCAATTAGATATCGACTGACACACCGCTATCGGGGGCAAGCCCCCTCCCACATTTTTTTGCGTCAGTCTTGAAGTTGGTGGCGTCTTCTTCGCCTTCCTGCTCCAGCACCAATGCCAACAGTGGGTGCGCGAGGAACGCCGCGCACAGCGCGTGCTGGCTGATTTCGCCGGCAAACGCATCCGGCTTGGTTGCGACGGCGCGCTGAATTGATGTGATGGAATGCGGTGCTTGATTGCGCCGCAGTTCAAATGTGGGAGGGGGCTTGCCCCCCGATAGTGGTGTATCAGTCAATTAGATATCGACTGACACACCGGAATCGGGGGCAAGCCCCCTCCCACATTTTTTTGCGTCAGTCTTGAAGTTGGTGGCGTCTTCTTCGCCTTCCTGCTCCAGCACCAATGCCAACAGTGGGTGCGCGAGGAACGCCGCGCACAGCGCGTGCTGGCTGATTTCGCCGGCAAACGCATCCGGCTTGGTTGCGACGGCGCGCTGAATTGATGTGATGGAATGCGGTGCTTGATTGCGCCGCAGTTCAAATGTGGGAGGGGGCTTGCCCCCGATAGTGGTGTATCAGTCAATTAGATGTCGACTGACACACCGGAATCGGGGGCAAGCCCCCTCCCACATTTTTTTGCGTCAGTCTTGAAGTTGGTGGCGTCTTCTTCGCCTTCCTGCTCCAGCACCAATGCCAACAGTGGGTGCGCCAGGAACACCGCGCAAAACGCATCCGGCTTGGTTGCGACGGCGCGCTGAATTGATGTGATGGAATGCGGTGCTTGATTGCGCCGCAGTTAAAATGTGGGAGGGGGCTTGCCCCCCGATAGCGATGTATCAGTCAATTAGATATCGACTGACACACTGGAATCGGGGGCAAGCCCCCTCCCACATTTTTTTGCGTCAGTCTTGGGAAGTCACCAGCGCCTGGGATGCGGCGACGTAGTCCGCCTGAAACGCCGACGACTCGATCCACGCCAGCGCCGCCGCTTCATCCTCGGTGTCGGTGGCCCACTGCCGATATTCGATCAGTGCCGCCAGGATAAAGTCGGTGGCGTCTTCTTCGCCTTCCTGCTCCAGCACCAATGCCAACAGCGGGTGCGCCAGGAACACCGCGCACAGCGCTTGCTGGCTGATTTCGCCGGCAGTGCGCATCTCGACAAACAGTTCGGTCAAATCCACCGACTCAAGATCGATGCGGCTGTCATCGCCGGCAAACGCATCCGGCTTGGTTGCGACGGCGCGTTGGGTGCGGTTTTGCTTGGCCTTGGCCTTTGCCCGGTGGGCGCGTTTTTGCTGCTTGTCTGGCGAGGCCATGGGCTCACGTCCTTGGTTCAGGATCTGGATCGGGTATTGAAGCGCAGGTTGGGGAAAATCCCAAGGAGTTCTAAGCACGCGTCGCCATGCGTTGGCCCGGTGTGCCGGGTGTCAGCTCGCCATGCTTTAGCCACGCCAGTGCAATCGGCCACAAGCGATCCTTATATTCGCTGCGAAAGAATGCGAAATGCCCGACCTGCGTTTCTCCAATATCACCAAGAGCGATGCGCAGGTGAGTGCGTTCGCTGCGGTCGAAGTAGTTCAGCAACCGCTCGATGGCCGGCACGGTGCCGAAGGGATCGTCGGTGATGCTGATCGCCAGCACGTGCGCCGTTACCCGAGCAAAGGTTAGTTCGCCCAAGTCGCGCGCGCTGGGCCGTGTTTCATAGCTGGGCGTCGGCGTACTCCAGTCCCGCACCACGCCGGCCGGGGTATCCTCCAGCCAGCCCAGGCGCTTGCCCGGGAAGTAGCCGAACAGCGCCGTTACCAGTGGCATCAGCACATGCCACTTGCCAACCATCCGCCAACGCCCGCTCGCCGCGTAATCGCGCCAATAGGCGAATTGTGCGCCCACCGTCACCAGGCGCCGAATCACCGCGCCCGACGCCCCCAGCCCCGCCGCACAACCGCCAAAGCTGTGACCGACCACGTCGATCGGCTGCCCCGGGAACTCGCGCTGCGCCCGCTGCAATATCGCCTCGAAATCCAGGCTGCCCCAATCCGACCATGAGGCTTTGAAGCCTCGCAGCGAGCCGCAGCGAGACTCGCCGATGCCGCGATAGTCGTAGGTGATGACGTCGAAGCCGTTGGCGAACAGGTAGTCGGCAAAGCGTGAATAGTGGCGACAGCGCACGGAGGTGGCGGCGTTGATGATGACGACCGAGCGCGTAAGGTCGGTTCGGATATGGCGCCAGGTGAAGCCGCCAAGCGGGTAGCCGTCTGCGGCGGGGTCGAGGAATGCTTCGGGGGTGGGTCTGGTGGGCAGGTCCATAGGTCAACTCGATATCTGCGCTTTTGTTGTGGGCGTGTAGGCCCGCGCGCTTTTTATAAGAAGTCGAAACTACCAAATTTAGGCCGTCATGGGCACGAAGACTGTCACGTTGCTCGACGTTATCCTCTTGGGTGCTTAGGCTGGCGATCTTTCGATCGAGCTGAGTCAGCCCATGACCCGCAACACCCTCGAACACCGCCAGATCCCGCTGTACTTCGTCGCCGTCCTCCTGGCCGCCGCTTTCGGTCTGCTCGCGCCGTCATTGGCGCATGGCCTCGGCTTGCTGGTCACGCCGGCCATCGCGGTGCTGATGTATGCGATGTTCCTGCAAATCCCGTTTCTGGCGCTGCGCCAAGGTTTGGGCAACCAGCGTTTCCTGGCGGCGTTGCTGCTGGCCAATTTCATCCTTGTGCCCATGCTGGTGTGGCTACTGACGCGTGGCCTGGTGGAGCGCCCGGCCTTGCTGGTGGGCGCGTTGCTGGTGTTGCTGACGCCGTGCATCGACTACGTGGTGGTGTTTACCCATATCGGCAAGGGCGATTCGCGCTTGATGCTGGCCGCGACGCCGGTGCTGTTGTTGCTGCAGTTGGTGTTGTTGCCGGTGTACCTGGGTTTGATCCTGGGTGCGCAGTCCGCGGTGGTGGTGGAAGTGCGGCCGTTTGTCGAGGCGTTCCTGTTGTTGATCGTGGTGCCGATGGTGCTGGCGGTGAGCACCACGTCGCTGGCGCGGCGATCTTCGGTCGTCAACGCTTGGAACAGTGCCTGGGCCTGGTTGCCGGTGCCGGCGATGGCAGCGGTGCTGTTTGTGGTGATCGGCTCGCAAATCACCTCGGTGGTGCGCGATATCGGCCTGCTGCTGCCGGTGATTCCGGTCTACGTCGGCTTTGTGCTGCTGGCGCCATTGATGGGGATGTTCGCCGCGCGACTGTTCGCGCTGCCGGCGGTCACGGCGCGGGCGGTAACGTTCAGCGCGTCGACGCGTAACTCGCTGGTGGTGTTGCCCCTGGCGCTGGCGTTGCCCGAAGGCGTGCGCGGGTTGGCTGCGACGGCGGTGATCCTGCAAACCCTGGTCGAGTTGATTGGCGAGTTGATCTACGTTCGCCTGATCCCGGCGTTGGTGTGGCGCGCAGATCGGCCAGAAGCATGAATGTTCAGGTCTGTTCAGGCGCTATTTGGGATGCGTTCGGCACCATAACCCGGCGCTTCCCACCTGGCAGGAAAATCGATGGATCACCGCAACCGTTTTCGCCTGGAGTCCCTGGGCATTTTCCTGATTGCTTTGTTGCTGTTTACCTTGGGAATCTGGGATCAGCAGCCCCAAGGGTTTGACGGGCGCTGGGCGCTGTTCCTGCAGGAAATGTTTCGTCATGGGGCGAGTCTTTTTCCGACCACCTACGGCCAGCCTTACGCGGACTATCCCGGTACCGCGACGTTCTTCAGTTTTGTATTCGCCCGGTGGTTCGGCGCGCCCAACCACCTGGCGAATATCCTGCCCACCGCGTTGGCCTCTGCCGGAGTGGTGGCGCTGATCTATCGCTTGCTGGTCCCTTCCAGTCGCCCCTGGGCGCTGCTGACGGTGCTGCTGACCTTGCTCACCACCCAGTTGCTCGAAAAGTCGCGCTCGGTGTGCCTGGATCAGATGGTGGCGCTGTTATGCGTCGGCAGCTTCTACCTGCTGCACAGTGGCGAACGCCTTGGCTCGCGCCTACGGCGGCTGGCGGTGTTCCCGCTGTTCATCCTGGGCTTTGCGATTCGCGGGCCGTTGGGCTTGATCGAAGTCTGCGGTGTGGTCTGCGTGTACTGGGCGTTGGGTCGCCCGGGAGAGCGGCTCAAGCAAGTGCTGATCCACGGCGTTCTCGGGTTGCTGCTGTTGGCGTGTTGCTGGTGGCTGCTGATGCAATTGGCACGGATCAGTGGGGGCCAGGCCTTTGCCGATGAAGTGTTCAAGATGCAAGTCGGTGGGCGCCTCGATGAAACCGGCGAACCGTTCTATTTCTACTTCCAACTGAGCCTGTACCGTTACTTCCCCGTGGTGCCCCTGGCCTTGGCGAGCATGGTTGCGCTGCGGCATCGCTGGTCGGAACGCTGGGGCAGCGACGACGTGCAGCTGGTCGCACGGCTCGGCGCCTGCGGCTTGATGATTCTGCTCGGGCTGTCGGTGCCGCACTTCAAGCGCGCTTATTACATCCTGCCCATGGTGCCGATGTTTGCCGCTGTCGCCGCCTATGGGCTGCTCCACGCGCAGAAAGGGTTTGTCGGGCTGCGTCGCTGTTACACGTGGCTCGTCGCAGCGCTGCCGGCGTTGTGCGTGGTTGCAGTCTTTGTGTGTCGGCACGGGTGGCAAAAGCACGGTTACTGGCCGGATGTTTCGTTGCCGTTGCTGATCGGCGTGTTGGTGATCCTGCAGGTGGCGGCATTGATCGCCTGGCGCCGGGAGGGGCGCTTGGTGTGGCTCAGTGCGATCGCACTGGCCGCGCAGTGGTTGTTGCTGGTGACGGTGGTGGAGCCGGCCAAGGACCTGCAGTTCGACACCCGGCAGTTTGTCAGTCAGGTGGAAGCGCTTCGCGCAGAAGAACCGGGAACGTTGGTGTTTGTCGGCCTTGGGCGGGACACCTGGGGGGTGCGCTACATGATGAACCTGGATCACGACGAGCAGCCGCTGTTTATCGGGCGCAACCAACTGGATCAGTTGGAGGCACTGCCGCGGCCGTCCTGGGTGATCGTGGCGCGCAAGGAAACCGAGCAGTTGAAGGGGACTCCAGTGGAGCACCTGGCACCGATGTTCAACGGACGACTGAACGACAATCCGTTGTTGGTGTTTTTGCTCAAGTAGACGGCGCGAGGCGGGTATTGCATGCTGGGGCGGCGGTGAGCCGCCCCGCTTTGGATCGGTAAAACGAAGACAACAAAAAACCCGCACTGGGCGGGTTTTTTGTGTGCTTCAGATGATACTTGCACCACCTGAAACTTAATAGTGGTGCCCAGAGACGGAATCGAACCGCCGACACGGGGATTTTCAATCCCCTGCTCTACCGACTGAGCTATCTGGGCAACGGGGCGCATTAAACTGGTTTTTCAGGGGGTCGTCAAGCAAGTTTTCAAAAAATATTTAATTATTACCGTCGCTTACGTGCCGACCCCGATTTTTGCTCAATTATTGAGCAGGCGGCACGTAGCCTTCGGCCTTGGCGTAATCCTCGCCGGAAAAGAACTTGTCCATCTCGCCTTGCAGGTATTTGCGGTCTTCGGCGTTCATCATGTTCAGGCGCTTTTCGTTGATCAGCAGCGTTTGGTGTTTCTGCCAGTCGGCCCAGGCTTTGGCGGAGACGTGATCGAAAATGTCCTGGCCCTTGGCACCCGGGAACGGGGCGCGCTCCAGGGCGGGCAGTTCTTCGTGGTACTTGCGGCAGATGATGGTGCGGGTCATGACGAAACTCCTGCGTTCAATACGTCGGCCGCGCGCTTCAGCAGTTTTTTCACCGGGGCGGCAAGGCCCAGGCGCGGCGGGGTGGCGAGGTTATACCAGAGCCAGTCGGCCTCGGCCACGTGGTGGGCAGATTCCTCGACCTGGACCAGCCAGGGTTCGATGGCCAGTTGGAAGTGGCTGAAGGTGTGGATCAGCCCCGGCAGTTCCTGTTGTTTACCCAGTTCCAGCGCGTGCTGGTGGGCGAGGTGTTCGAGGTCTTGCAGGTCGTCCAGCTCCGGCAAGCTCCACAGACCGCCCCACAGGCCCGTGGACGGGCGACGGTAAAGCAGGATCGCGCCGTCGCCGTTGGCGAGCATGGGCATCAGCGTGCGCCTCTGGGGGATGGTCTTGCGCGGCTTGGGGATCGGGTAGCGCGTCTCCAGGCCGAGCATGTGGGCTTCGCAGCCTTTTTCCAGCGGGCATAGCAGGCAACTGGGCTTGCTGCGGGTGCAAAGGGTGGCGCCCATGTCCATCATCGCCTGGGTGTAGGCGTTGACGCGGTCGTGGGGCGTGAAGCGCTCTGCGGTGGCCCAGAGTTGTTTGGCCACCTTGGGTTCGCCTGGGTAGCCTTCCTGCGCGGTAAAGCGTGCCAGCACGCGTTTGACGTTGCCATCGAGGATCGGCGCGCGCAGGCCCATGCTCAGGCTGGCGATCGCGCCGGCGGTGGACAGGCCGATGCCAGGCAGTTCGGTGAGTTTCTCCACGTCGCGGGGAAACTCGCCGGCGTACTCGGCCACGACAATCTTCGCGGTCTTCTGCAGGTTGCGCGCGCGGGTGTAGTAACCCAGGCCGGTCCACAGGTGCAGTACCTCGTCTTCCGGTGCGGCGGCCAGGGCTTCGACCGTTGGCAGGGAGGCCATGAAGCGGTCGAAGTAATTGAGCACGGTGCTGACCTGGGTCTGTTGCAGCATGATCTCCGAGACCCACACCCGGTAGGGCGTGATGCCCTGTTGCCAAGGCAGGTCATGGCGACCGTGGCGGTCGTACCAGTTCAGTACCGCCTCGGAAAACTGCTCGTTTTTCATCGTTTGAACAGGCCTTTCAACGCGTCTTTCAACTGTGGGTTAACTTTGTCGAGCTTCTCTTCCAGCTTCTCGTTGAGGCGGTTGCCGGCGGCCTTGATGGCGACCTGGCCGAGGCCGTCCTTGTCCAGGCGGCACGCCTTGGCGCCCAGCTCCAGCGGGCCACGGCAGCGCAGCGGGACTTCGATGCCCTGGAAGTTGGCGCCTACCTCGCACGCAGGGTCCGGCACTTCGCGCTGGTCACCCTCGACGACGATGCCGACGCGATAATCCATACCCAGCACGCGCAGATCGATGTCGCCGTTGCCGTTGACCGTGAGGCCCGGGATGCGCACCTTCAGGTCGGGGTTATTGGCCACGCCGTTGCGGAACGTCAGGTTGCCCTTCAATTCCTGGAACGGTGTGTCCTTGGCGCGTGGCTCGCTGCTCAGGGTCTTGCGGTTGAGCAGGGCGATGCCGGTACACAGTTGCTGTTCAAGGTTGGCATTGAGCAGCACGCCGTTGTTGATCACGAAGCTGGCGTTGCCGTTGAGGCTATCGATCAGTGCCTTTTGGCTGTTGCCTCGGCCGCTGAGGTTGCTGTCGAGGGTGATCTGGCCCTTGATCGGCGGCGTCTGCCCCTGGGCTTGCAGGATGCGTTCGACCGGCACTTGCTTGATATGGCTTTGCAGCGCCAGCACTGGAATATCCTGGCGTACATCGAGGCTGCCATTGGCCTGGAAGCTGCCGTTGTAGAGGCCGCCGCTCAGGCTTTCGAGCTTGAGCTGGCCGTTGAGGCCGCTGGCCTTGAGCACGGCGTTCTGGATCGGCAGCTTGCTCAGGGTCAGTTGGCCGAAGGCCAGGTCGGCCTCCACGTCCAGTGTGCGCAGGCGGGTCAACGGCAGCAGCTTGTCGGTGCTCCAGGCGCCTTTGGTGGGGGCGTCCGGCAGCGGTGTGGTGCCGCCGGCGGCCATGGCGCCGGCTTCGCTGTCCTGAACTTCGGCTTGGCGTGCGGCGGTTGCGCCCTTGGCGGATTCGGACTTGACCGGCAGGTAGTCGTCGGCGTTGAAGGTGTCACCCTTGAGTTGCACGCGCAGCGATTGCTTGGCGAAATCGTCCACGGCGACGCGGCCGGTGAAGGTGCTGCTGTCGAGTTTCAGGTTGAGGTCTTCCAGGGCCAGGCGGGTGGGCGTGCCTTGGAGGCGGCTGACCAGCTCGACCTTGCTCAGGCTGTCCTCGGCCATCGGTGGCAGCGGGTTGCCGATGCTGTCGAGGAACTTGGCCAGGTCAAACTGGGCGATGGACAGCGCGCCGCTGATCTGCGGGGTCTTGTCCAGGTCGTTGACCTTCAGTTCGCCGAGGGCGCGCAACTGGTTGGCCGAGAGTTTCAGGTTGGTCCATTCGGCAATGTTGGCCGCCAGGTCCACCAGCAGTTGGCCTTGGGTGGAGAAGGTCACGGTTTTGCCTTGCAGCGGCTCGCCGGTGGCTTCACCACTGATCCTCATGTCTTCGAACTGATAACGCTTGAGCGCACGCTGAATGCGCAGGTTGCCGTTGAGTTCGGTCTTGACGCGCATGACCGGCTGGTTGCTGCCGAGGAACGCGGTGAGCTTCAGCGGAATACTTGCCCCTTCGTGGATGGCGCCCGCACTCAGTTGGATGCTTTCGGCGCTGAACTGCTTGCCGGTCTGTTCATCGTTGTATTCGATGCGGGCGTTGTTGATGGTCAGGCTGTCGATGTCCAGGCGGATGGGCTGCGGCGGTTTCTCTGCCTTCACCTCGGTCGCCGGTTCCGCCGGTTGCGCTGGGGCTGGGGTATCGGTGGTCGCCTCGGGGGCGTTCTTGCCGATGTCTTCCCAGTTGCCGTGGCCTTGCTTGTCGCGGTTGAGGCGCAGGTTCAGGCCTTCGACACGCACATCGCTCATCTGTACTTCGCGGCGCAGCAGCGGCAGCACGCGTACCGACAGGCCGAGCATCTGCAGATCGGCGAACGGTTGGGTCGGGGTGGTCAGGGTCGCGACGCTGGCTTCGTGCAGTTCCAGGCCCAGCCAGGGGAACAGGCTCCAGCCGATGTCGCCATTGAGCGTCAGCTCGATGTGGGCCTTGTCGCGGGCAATCTGGCGAATCTCGTCTTTGTAGTCGTTGGGATCGAAGAGATGGGTCAGGGCAAAGCCGAGAGCCACAATGATCAGCAACAGCCCGAGAAGTACCAGACCCAGGATTTTGCCGAACGCTTTCATGGGCGAGTCCTTGTATGTCGATTTCAAAATTTAGCCGCAGAGTATAGCGCCCGATGGCCTGCGTCAGTTCACGGATCGTTACATTGTATCTAGCGTCGGGACGGTATTCTGGCGTCAAAAAACACAAATAATTCCCAAAAGGTAGTGGCACTTTGGTTTTTCTGTACGCCGTTGATGCTAATCTCTGCGCGTTCGTCCGCCTTCTGCGACGTAACGTCGCGCTTTAAATGGAGTTCTATTCAACAAAACGGCCACGCTTTGCGTGCAAGGCCGAAGGAGAGCGCGCCTGACGAACACATACTAATAACTGGGGGAAACACCAATGAGCACTAGCACTGCGGCGGGTATCACTGCCGCGCAGCCTGCGTTCCTGTCCAAGGAGCGCATCATCGCCAAGCCCGGGTTCAACCGTTGGCTGGTTCCACCGGCCGCCCTGGCCATCCACCTGTGTATCGGCATGGCCTACGGCTTTTCGGTGTTCTGGCTGCCGCTGTCCAAGGCGCTGGGGATCACCACGCCGGTCGCCTGCGCGCCGGATATGAGCTTTATCGCCCAGGTCTTCTCGTCCCAGTGCGACTGGCCGATCTCCATGCTCGGCTGGATCTACACCCTGTTCTTCATCTTCCTGGGCTGCTCGGCAGCGATCTGGGGCGGCTGGCTGGAACATGCCGGGCCACGCAAGGCGGGCGTCGTCTCGGCATTGTGCTGGTGTGGCGGCCTGCTGATTTCGGCGCTGGGGATTTATACCCACCAGATCTGGTTGATGTGGATCGGCTCCGGCGTCATTGGCGGTATCGGCCTGGGGCTGGGCTATATCTCGCCCGTGTCGACCCTGATCAAGTGGTTCCCGGACAAGCGCGGCATGGCTACCGGCATGGCGATCATGGGCTTCGGCGGCGGCGCAATGGTGGGTGCGCCCCTGGCGGCGGCGCTGATGGGGCACTTCGCTTCGCCAACCAGCGTGGGCGTGTGGCAGAGCTTTTTGGTGATGGCGGCGATTTACTTCGTGTTCATGATCGGTGGCGCACTGTCGTACCGCGTCCCGCCGACCGGCTGGAAGCCTGAGGGCTGGACCGCACCGGAGAAAAAAGCCAGCAACGCGATGATCACCCACCGTCACGTTCACGTGAACGTGGCCTGGAAAACTCCGCAATTCCGCCTGGTATGGCTGGTGCTGTGCCTGAACGTATCTGCCGGTATCGGCATCCTCGGCATGGCTTCGCCGCTGCTGCAGGAAGTGTTCGGCGGCAAGTTGCTGGGTGTGGATGTGCCGTTCGGTCAACTGAATGCCGGGCAACTGGCGTCGATCGCGGCGATTGCGGCGGGCTTTACCGGGTTGTTGAGCCTGTTCAACATCGGTGGCCGGTTCTTCTGGGCGTCGTTCTCCGACTACCTTGGCCGTAAAAACACCTACTTCGTGTTCTTCGCCCTGGGCTTTGCCCTGTATGCACTGATCCCGAACCTGGGGCACCTGGGCAACGTGGCGCTGTTCGTGGCGGCGTTCTGCATCATCCTGTCGATGTACGGCGGCGGTTTTGCGACCGTTCCGGCTTACCTGGCCGACCTGTTCGGCACCCAGATGGTCGGCGCGATCCACGGTCGCCTGCTGACCGCTTGGGCTGCGGCGGGCGTGCTGGGCCCGGTGTTGGTGAACTACCTGCGTGAGTATCAGTTGAGCATCGGCGTCGAACGCGCCGCTGCCTACGACATCACCTTGTACATCCTCGCCGGCCTGCTGGTGCTGGGTTTCATCTGCAACTTGCTGGTGCGCCCGGTGGACGACAAGTACTTCATGACCGACGCCGAACTGGCCGCCGAACAGGCGCTGGGCCATGACAAGGGCGCCGATTCGAGCACCGTGCTCGAATGGCAAGCCTCCGCCGGCAGCAAGCCGCTGGCTGTCGCGGCATGGTTGGTCGTGGGTATTCCGTTGGCGTGGGGTGTGTGGGTGACCCTGCAGAAGACGGCGGTACTGTTCCACTAAGACCGTCTGCCCCTGTGGGCAGTCTTGTTGTGGCGCGACCCCAATCGATTTACCGCATGCCTCAGGCAGGTCGCGGTGACAGGTTTTGGGGCTGCTGTGCAGCCCAGCGGGAGCAAGCTCCCTCGCCACGCAAGCCCGCCCCCCTACTTGTACGCACATGTCTATCCCCGACCCTCCTCGCTTCAACTCGTCAGTCTTATCCCCTTCGATGTTTCTGTTTAGCGCCGGCGCCCCTATAATGGCTGCCTTTTTCGCCCAATGATTTTGCGGAGCTGGTGATGGCCGAACGTAAGGCGTCCGTCGAGCGCGACACTCTGGAAACCCAGATCAAAGCCTCGATCAACCTGGATGGCACCGGAAAGGCCCGATTTGATATCGGTGTACCTTTTCTTGAGCACATGCTGGACCAGATCGCCCGTCATGGGCTGATCGACCTGGATATCGTCAGCAAGGGCGACCTGCATATCGACGACCACCACACGGTGGAGGATGTCGGTATCACCCTCGGCCAGGCGTTTGCCAAGGCCATCGGCGACAAGAAAGGCATCCGTCGCTACGGCCACGCCTATGTCCCGCTGGATGAAGCGCTGTCGCGTGTGGTCATCGACTTCTCCGGCCGCCCAGGCCTGCAGATGCACGTGCCCTACACCCGCGCCACCGTGGGCGGTTTCGACGTTGACCTGTTCCAGGAATTCTTCCAGGGTTTCGTCAACCACGCACTCGTCAGCCTGCACATCGACAACCTGCGCGGCACCAACACCCACCACCAGATCGAAACCGTGTTCAAGGCATTCGGTCGCGCGCTGCGCATGGCGGTGGAGCTGGATGACCGTATGGCCGGGCAAATGCCATCGACCAAGGGCGTCCTGTAATGCAGACGGTCGCGGTTATCGATTACGGCATGGGTAACCTGCACTCGGTGGCCAAGGCCCTCGAACACGTAGGTGCCGGCAAGGTGCTGATCACCAGCGATGCCAATGTGATTCGCGAAGCCGACCGCGTGGTGTTCCCAGGCGTTGGCGCGATTCGCGATTGCATGGCTGAAATTCGTCGTTTGGGCTTTGACAGCCTGGTGCGTGAAGTCAGCCAGGACCGACCGTTCCTGGGTATCTGCGTGGGCATGCAAGCCTTGCTCGACAGCAGTGAAGAGAACGACGGCGTGGACTGCATCGGCTTGTTTCCAGGCCAGGTGAAGTTCTTCGGCAAGGACCTGCATGAAGACGGCGAGCATCTGAAAGTCCCGCACATGGGCTGGAACGAAGTGCGTCGCACCGTCGATCACCCGCTGTGGCATGAAATCCCGGACATGGCGCGCTTTTACTTCGTCCACAGCTATTACATCGCCGCCGGTAACCCGCGCCAGGTGGTGGGTGGCGGGCACTATGGCGTCGACTTTGCCGCCGCGCTGGCCGAAGGTTCGCGTTTTGCGGTGCAGTTCCACCCGGAGAAGAGCCATACACATGGCCTGCAATTGCTGCAGAACTTCGCTGCGTGGGACGGTCGCTGGTAAATGGCCAAGAAGCCGAAGCTGCCGATCCTGAACCTCACGCCCGAACAGGAGCGTGAGGCTACCAACAAGATCAAGCGCTTCATGGAGGACCGTTTCGAGCTCAAGCTGGGCTCGTTCGAGGTCGCTGAGATCCTTGAGTTGTTCACCCTTGAAGTTGCGCCGCACTATTACAACAGGGCGATTTTCGATACGCAGACGCTCCTTAGAGAAAGGTTCGAAAGTATCGAAAGCGACCTGTGGTCGCTTGAGAAACCCTGATTTCCCAAGCATTGCTGAATATCGAATAAGGTTTGCCAGATGCTGATTATCCCCGCTATCGATCTCAAGGACGGCGCTTGCGTGCGTCTGCGCCAGGGCCGCATGGAAGATTCCACGGTGTTCTCCGACGACCCGGTGAGCATGGCTGCCAAATGGGTGGAAGGTGGTTGCCGTCGTCTGCATCTGGTGGACTTGAACGGCGCCTTCGAAGGCCAGCCGGTCAATGGTGAAGTGGTGACCGCGATCGCCAAGCGTTACCCGAACCTGCCGATCCAGATCGGCGGCGGTATCCGCTCCCTGGAAACCATCGAACACTACGTCAAGGCTGGCGTGAGCTACGTGATCATCGGCACCAAGGCCGTGAAAGACCCAGCCTTCGTCGCCGAGGCCTGCCGTGCGTTCCCGGGCAAAGTGATCGTCGGCCTGGACGCCAAGGACGGTTTCGTCGCCACCGACGGCTGGGCTGAAATCAGCACGGTGCAGGTGATCGACCTGGCCAAGCAGTTCGAAGCCTGCGGCGTGTCCGCCATCGTTTATACCGACATCGCCAAAGACGGCATGATGCAGGGCTGCAACGTGCCGTTCACCGCTGCGCTGGCGGCAGCCACTAAGATCCCGGTGATCGCTTCCGGTGGCATCCATAACCTGGGTGACATCAAGTCGCTGCTGGACGCCCGGGCCCCTGGGATCATCGGCGCCATCACCGGCCGTGCGATCTACGAAGGTACCCTGGACGTCGCTGAAGCCCAGGCTTACTGCGATGCCTACAACGGCTGAGGACTGACCATGGCGCTGGCCAAACGCATCATCCCTTGCCTGGACGTCGACAACGGTCGCGTGGTCAAGGGCGTCAAGTTCGAGAACATCCGTGACGCCGGCGACCCGGTGGAAATCGCCCGTCGCTACGATGAGCAAGGTGCCGACGAGATTACCTTTCTCGACATCACCGCCAGCGTCGACGGTCGCGACACCACGCTGCATACCGTCGAGCGCATGGCCAGCCAGGTGTTCATCCCGTTGACTGTGGGCGGCGGCGTGCGCACCGTGCAAGACATCCGCAACCTGCTCAATGCCGGTGCGGACAAGGTCTCGATCAACACCGCTGCAGTGTTCAACCCGGAGTTCGTCGGCGAAGCCGCGCAGCACTTCGGCTCGCAGTGCATCGTGGTGGCCATCGACGCCAAGAAAGTCTCCGGCCCCGGCGAAACCCCGCGCTGGGAGATCTTCACCCACGGCGGGCGCAAGCCGACCGGCCTGGACGCGGTGGAGTGGGCGATGAAGATGGAAGGCCTGGGCGCCGGTGAAATCCTGCTGACCAGCATGGACCAGGATGGCATGAAAAACGGCTTCGACCTCGGCGTGACCCGCGCCATCAGCGATGCGCTGGGCATTCCGGTGATCGCCTCTGGCGGCGTCGGCAACCTGCAGCACCTGGCCGACGGCGTGATCGAAGGCCACGCCAGCGCCGTGCTGGCGGCGAGTATTTTCCACTTTGGCGAATACACCGTCCCCGAGGCCAAGGCATACATGGCCGCGCGCGGTATCGTGGTGCGCTAAACGCTGCTGGACACCATGGCAAGTGCGCGGCACTCTCTGCGCTTGCCATGGATTCCGGTAACTTTCATGTTCAAAGACCTGCTGCTCGCCCTCGCCAGTACTTCCGTGCTCATGATCGGTGCGGTTCAAGCCGAAGAATCGTCTGACGCCTCCCTGGTGTTGCTGACGGAAAACTTCCCGCCCTACAACATGGCGAAAAACGGCAAGAACTTCGCCACAGACGAGAACATCGAAGGCATCGCCGTGGACATCGTGCGCGAAACCTTCAAGCGTGCAGGCATTTCCTACAACCTCACCCTGCGCTTTCCTTGGGAGCGGATCTACAAACTCGCCCTGGAAAAACCCGGCTATGGCGTGTTCGTGATGGCTCGTCTGCCAGAGCGTGAAGCGCTGTTCAAATGGGTCGGCCCTATCGGCCCGGACGACTGGGTGATGCTGGCCAAGGCCGACAGCAAGATCCAACTTGGCGAACTGGCGCAGGCGCGGCGCTACAAGATTGGCGCCTACAGGGGCGACGCGATTGCCGAGACCCTGGAAAGGCGTGGCCTCAAGCCCGTGCTGGTGTTGCGTGACCAGGACAACGCGCAAAAGCTGCTGGATGGTCAGATCGACCTATGGGCCACCGGCGACCCGGCCGGCCGCTACCTGGCGCGCCAGGTCGGTGTGACCGGGCTCAAGACAGTCCTGCGTTTCAACAGTGCCCAGTTGTACCTGGCGTTGAACAAGGACGTGCCGGATGAGACGGTGGCCAAGCTGCAGGCGGCGTTGGATCAATTGCGCCAGGAAGGCCTGCTGGACCAGATCATGGCGCGCTATTTGTAGCGATAGGTGCCGTTCTTGCCGTGCGCCGCCATCGCCTGATTGCTGCGCACGCTGATCATCAGCTTGATATCAATCCATTCCACGCCCTGGGCCTTGAGCTTGGGCAGTTCGCGTTCGAGCACCGCCAGGGTCTGTGGATAAGGATGGCCGATCATCACCGCTGAGCCCTGTTTATGGGCCAGTCTGATTGCGCTCTGCAATTGCGTGGTGATCGCGGCTTCGGTGCGTTCATCGTCGAGGAACACATCCCGCGAGATACTGGCCAGGCCGATCTTCTGCGCTTCGGCGGCACCGACGGTCTGCGCGCTGGTGCGGCTGTCGACAAAGAACTTGTGACGCCGTTGCAACTCGCCCATCAGCCAGGCCATGGCTTCGGGCTGGGCGGTCATGCGGCTGCCCATGTGATTGTTGATGCCGGCGGTGTAGGGCACGGCCTTGAACGCGGCGTCCAGGCGTTTGCCGAGTTCTTCGATAGGCAGCTCGGGGTGCCAGGCGAACGGCCCGGTGGCCGGGTCCATGGGCATGTGCAGGATCACGACCTTGCCGGCTTTGTGCGCTTCGCGGGCGAATTCGGCGGCATGGGGCGTGTCGGGCATGATCGCCGTGGTCACCGGGCCGGGCAGGGCCAGCACGCGGCGATCTCGGGGCAGGTTTTGCCCCAGGTCGTCGATGATCAGGGTCAGGTAGGCTTTGTGCGGCTCGCTGGCCGGGGTCGCGTGGGCGACCCCGGCCAGGCTGCACAGTGCAGCGATGATCAGGGCAGCGCGCATATCAACGGCTGCGCGTGATGCTCAAGCCCTTGAGCAGGCTCAACGCCTGGGCCAGTTGATAATCATCGTCCTGCGGCATTGGTTTGGCTTTGGTGCTGCTGCCGGTAGGCTGGTCGGCGCCGCCGTTGCCATTGCCCAGGTGACCTTGCAGGTCGGCTTCCTTGTAGTACTCGCTGTCGGCCTCGTTGGTGATCTTGGCCTTGCGCACTTCGATGTCCGGCACGATGCCCTGGGCCTGGATCGAGCGGCCGTTCGGCGTGTAGTAAAGCGCGGTGGTGATTTTCAGGGCGCGCTCGTTGTTCAGCGGCAACACGGTTTGCACCGAGCCTTTGCCGAAGCTGGTGGTGCCCATCAGCACGCCGCGCTTCTGGTCTTGCAGGGCGCCGGCGACGATCTCCGAGGCCGAGGCGCTGCCGCCGTTGATCAGCACAGCCAGCGGCACGTTTTCGCTGAGGTCGTTGCCGGTGGCCGAGAAGCGCAGCTCGGAGTTGGCGATACGGCCCTTGGTGTAGACGATCAAGCCTTTGGTGATGAAGTGGTCGACCACTTCCACCGCCGACTGCAGCACGCCGCCGGGGTTGTTGCGCAGGTCGAGCACGATGCCGTTGAGCTTCTTGCCGTTGTCTTTACGCAGCTTGGCCAGGGCCTTGGCCACTTCGTCGCCGGTCTTGACCTGGAACTGGGTGATGCGGATGTAGCCGTAGCCCGACTCCAGCAACTGGCTCTTCACGCTCTTGACCGTGATGGTCGCGCGGGCCAGGGTCACGTCGAACGGGTTACCGCCGTCGCGCACCAGGGTCAGGGTAATTTTCTGGCCGATCTTGCCGCGCATCTTGTCGACGGCTTCGGTCATGGTCTGGCCGCGGGTCGGTTGGCCGTTGATCTTGACGATCAGGTCACCGGCCTGGATGCCGGCCTTGGACGCCGGGGTGTCGTCGATCGGCGAGACCACTTTGATCTGGCCATCTTCGGCGCCGACTTCAATGCCCAGGCCACCGAACTCACCGCTGGTGCTTTCCTGCAGCTCGGCGAAATCTTCCGGGCCGAGGTACGCGGAGTGCGGGTCGAGGTTGCTGAGCATGCCCTTGACGGCATTTTCCAGCAGGGTCTTGTCGTCTACGGGTTCGACATAGGCTGCCTTGATCCGGTCCATGACCTCGGCAAAGGTGCGCAGCTCGTCCAGCGGCAACGGCGCCTTGGTGGTCGCGGCCGTGCCAGCGGGTGCAGCCGGTGCGGCCTGGTCGGCGAAAGCCAGAGGCGCGCCGATCACCAGAGCGATCGTCAGGGCCAGCGAAGTGAGGCGGGACAAATGCAGCATGTCGAACGAACTCCTAATGTAGATGCGACCCTATCCTTGGGTGCGGCACCATTGTGCAGGGTCGCTCGGGCGGCCCTGCTGACGAATAGCGAAGTACAGCGCCGGGGTGTCCTGGCCGCCACTGTTACCGACAGTGGAGATGGATTCACCGGCTTTTACCACATCACCTGCCGACTTGAGTAAAGTCTGATTGTGGCCATAAAGACTCAAATAGCCATTACCGTGGTCGAGAATCACCAATAGACCGGCGCCCCGCAACCAATCGGCAAACACCACGCGACCGCCGTGGACGGCGTGGACCTGGCTGCCGGCGGCGGCACTGATCATCACCCCATCCCACTTGGCGCGGGTGTCATCGCCACGGGTTTCCCCAAAGCGTGCCAGTAGTCGACCATCAACGGGCCATGGAAGTTTGCCGCGAGCTGAAGCAAAAGGGCCGCCGAAGGATTCGCCCGCGCTGGAAACCAGCGGGCCAGGCGCTGCATGCGCCGGTTTACGTGGGGCCGGAGCGTCGGTAGTGGCTGCCAGTTCGGCCTCACGCTGACGCTTTTTTTCTGCTTCCTGCTGGGCGATCAGCGCTTTTTGTCGCGCTTCCTCGGCCTCGCGTGCCTGGCGGGCCAGGGTTTCTTCGATGGTTTTCAACACTTTGCCGAGGTCGGCCTGGTCCTGCTCGCGGGCTTGCAGCTTAGCGTCACGGGCCTTCACGTCGTCATTGAGCTTGGCCAGGGCCAGTTGGCGTTCCTTGCGCACCTTGTCGAGCTGGTCGCGCTGGGTGTCGAGGGCGCTTTTCTGGTCGAGCAACTGTGACTGCTGGTCGGCGATTTCCTGTTCGACGTTGGCCAGTTGGCGCAGGGTTTCGTTGAAACCCTTCAATTGAGCCAGGCGGGCCTTGCTCAGGTAATCGTAGTAGGTGAGGGTGCGCGCGAATTTTTCCGGGTTCTGCTGGTTGAGCAGCAGCTTGAGGTATTCCTGGCGGCCGCTCTGGTAGGCGGCGCGGGCCTGGATCGCGATCAGGCGTTGCTGTTCAACGCGTGCGCTCTGGAGTTTTTTTTTCTCAGCGTCGAGTCGCTCCAGTTCCGACTCGCTCTTCTTTAATTCTTTTTGTAGCTCCTGGACTTGTTTCTCCAGCTGGCCCATTTCGGTTTCCGTGCCGCGCAGGTCTTTCTGCACCCCGGATTTTTCTTCCTGGAGCTTGCCGAGCAGTTTTTTCAGCTCGGTAATGTCCTGACGCGTAGCGTCCAACTGTTGTTGGGTTTGTGCGCGCTCATCGGCAAATGCCGGTTGGAGCAAGCAGACAAGAGCGAGGGTAATCAAGGCGCGAAGCATAGAGGCGGGCGACACCAGGGAAATGGACGGCCTAGTATGCCCGCCAAGCGCTGCAAAAAAAACGCCCATTTGGGGCTTCTGGGCAAGATAGGTGCCGAGTGGCAGTGGTATGGCGAAAAGACACCTACCCAACGCAGAGAGTCCAATGTGGGAGGGGGCTTGCCCCCGATTGCGGTGTGTCAGTCACCTGATGAGTTGACTGGTCCACTGCTATCGGGGGCAAGCCCCCTCCCACATTGATTTTCGGTGTTGCTTAGATCAGACCAGGATTGAGGTGCCGGTCATCTCTTTCGGCTTCTCCAGCCCCATCAACATCAACATGGTCGGCGCCACATCGGCCAGCACGCCGCCGTTGCGCACTTTGAAGTCGCGCTTGCCGACGTAGATGAACGGCACCGGCTCGGTGGTGTGGGCAGTGTGGGCTTGTCCGGTGGATTCGTCGGACATTTGCTCGCAGTTGCCGTGGTCGGCGGTGATAAGCGCTTCGCCGCCGACTTTTTCCAGGGCTTCGACGATGCGGCCCACGCACAGGTCCAGGCATTCCACCGCCTTGACCGCGGCGGCCAGGTTGCCGCTGTGGCCGACCATGTCGCCGTTGGCGTAGTTGACCACGATCACGTCATAACGCTGGTGATCAATGGCATCGACGATCTTGTCGGTCACTTCCGGCGCGCTCATTTCCGGCTGCAGGTCGTAGGTCGCGACTTTTGGCGACGGGATCAGGATGCGCTCTTCGCCCGGGAACGGTTCTTCGCGGCCACCGGAAAAGAAGAAGGTCACGTGGGCATATTTCTCGGTTTCGGCGATGCGTAGCTGGGTCTTGCCGTTTTTCGCCAGGTAGTCGCCCAGCACGTTTTCCAGGCTGCCCGGGGCAAAAGCCGACGGGGCCGGGATGTTGGCGGCGTATTGGGTGAGCATGACGAACTCGACGTTCGGCTGGCGCGCGCGTTCGAAGTCCTTGAAACCGGCATCGACGAATACGTGGCTCAGCTCGCGGGCACGGTCGGCGCGGAAGTTCATGAACACTACGGCATCGCCGTCTTCGACTTTCACCGGCTCGCCGATGGTCGTGGCTTTGACGAACTCATCGCTCTCGCCACGCGCGTAGGCGGCTTCCAGGCCTTCCTGGGCGGTGGCGGCGTTGAATTCGGCCTGGCCGTCGACGATCAGGTTGTAGGCCTGGGACACGCGGTCCCAGCGGTTGTCGCGGTCCATGGCGAAATAGCGACCGACCAGGCTGGCGATACGGCCCTTGCCCAGGGCGGCGAAGGCGGCGTCCAGCAGTTCGATCGACGACTGCGCGCTTTTCGGCGGCGTGTCGCGGCCGTCGAGGAAGGCGTGCAGGTAGATCTTGTCGGCGCCGCGCTTGAAGGCCAGTTCGGCCATGGCCACGAGATGGTCCTGGTGGCTGTGTACGCCACCGTCGGACAGCAGGCCCATGAAGTGAACGGCCTTGCCGGCGGCGACGGCTTTATCGACTGCCGCGCAGATGGTCGGGTTCTCGAAGAACTCGCCATCGCGGATCGCTTTGGTCACGCGGGTGAAGTCCTGATAGACCACTCGTCCGGCGCCGAGATTCATATGGCCGACTTCCGAGTTGCCCATTTGGCCGTCCGGCAGGCCCACATCCATGCCCGAACCGGAGATCAGGCCGTTGGGCAGGGTGGCGGTCAGGCGGTCCAGCACCGGCTTGTTGGCCGAGTACACGGCGTTGTCGTGGTGGCTTTCACTGTGTCCGAAGCCATCGAGAATTATCAGGACCAAAGGTTTAGGCGTCGTAGTCATAGATCCTCTCGCGGCGGTAATTAATGAAGGGGATTGAAAAGGGAGTGGCAGTTTAAAGCGAAGTTCCGACCACGTCACCGCTTTACGGGGGTTGGCCCCCCCTGACGGCTGTGTATACTTACCGCCATTTTAACGCCCTGGAACCTCCTTGATGGTTGATCACCTGATTGCATTTGCCACTGCCCACTACCTGCTCGCGGGTGCCTTCGTCATCCTGCTGGCGCTGCTGATCGCTCATGAAATGAGCCGCGGTGGCCGCAGCCTGAGCACGTCGGAGCTGACCGCGCTGGTCAACAAGGATGAGGCCGTTGTCGTGGATATCCGTCCGGCCAAGGATTTTGCCGCCGGTCATATCGTCGGTGCCCTGAACATTCCCCAGGACAAGCTGATCGCGCGCCTGGCCGAGCTGGAAAAGCACAAGGCCAAGACCATCATCCTGGTCGACGCCCAAGGCCAGCATTCCGGCACTCACGCCCGCGAAATGCTCAAGACCGGCTTCACCGCCGCCAAGCTGTCTGGTGGTATCAGCAGCTGGCGCGCCGATAACCTGCCGCTGGTGAAGTGATATGAGCCAGGTTGTCGTGTATTCCAGCGATTGGTGCCCTTACTGCATGCGGGCCAAGGCCTTGCTGGAGAAGAAGGGTGTTGCCTTCGGAGAGATCAAGGTCGACGGCAAACCCCAGGTGCGCGCCGAAATGGCCCAGAAGGCGGGGCGCACGTCCGTGCCGCAGATCTGGATCGGCGCCAAGCACATCGGCGGATGCGATGACCTGTTTGCCCTTGAGCGCGCCGGAAAGCTGGACGCGCTGCTTCACGTCTGACTCCTAAACCCTAAAAGACCCCAAGATCAAGAAGGATCTGCGATGACTGACCAACAGAACACCGAAGCAGCAGAAGCCCAAGGCCCACAGTTTTCGCTGCAGCGCATCTATGTGCGCGACCTGTCGTTCGAAGCACCGAAAAGCCCGGCCATCTTCCGTCAGGAATGGACCCCAAGCGTTGCGCTGGACCTGAACACCCGTCAAAAAGCGCTGGAAGGTGACTTCCACGAAGTCGTGCTGACCCTGTCGGTCACCGTCAAGAATGGCGAAGAAGTGGCCTTCATCGCTGAAGTGCAACAGGCCGGTATCTTCCTGATCCAGGGCCTGGACGAAGCGTCCATGAGCCACACCCTGGGTGCGTTCTGCCCGAACATCCTGTTCCCGTATGCCCGCGAGACCCTGGACAGCCTGGTCACCCGTGGCTCGTTCCCGGCGCTGATGCTGGCTCCGGTGAACTTCGATGCCCTGTACGCGCAAGAGCTGCAGCGCATGCAACAGGAAGGCGCACCGACTGTTCAATAAGTCGATGCGGTAAAAAATGTGGGAGGGGGCTTGCCCCCGATTGCGGTGGATCAGTCAGGTAGATGTCGACTGACACTCCGGCATCGGGGGCAAGCCCCCTCCCACATTTGTTTTGTGCGTTACTTGAAGCCGAGTTGGCGCCAGCCTTCGTAGACGGCTATGGCGACGGTGTTGGACAGGTTCAGGCTGCGGCAACCTTCGCGCATCGGCAGACGCAGGCGATGGCCGTCGGGCAGGGCGTCGAGCACCTCGGCGGGCAGGCCACGGCTTTCCGGGCCGAACAGGAAGGCGTCGCCGTCGGCGAAGCTGGCATCATGGAACGGCCGCGAGCCCTTGGTGGTGAACGCGAACAACCGAGGGTGGCCCAGGCTTTCCAGGCAACTGGCGAGGTCGGCGTGGCGCTTGAGGGTGGCGTACTCGTGGTAGTCCAGCCCGGCGCGGCGCAGGCGCTTGTCGTCCATGTCGAAGCCCAGGGGCTCGATCAAATGCAGGTGGCAGCCACTGTTGGCGCACAGCCTGATAACGTTGCCGGTATTCGGCGGAATTTCTGGTTGAAAAAGGATGACGTGAAACATGCACGGCTCCGAAGGCAAAGATGCGCTGCATTCTACCCTCGAAGAGGACCCCAGGCCGAAGCTATTGCCGAGGGTTTTGGGCTCTTTGGCGATTGTCGGCCTGATGGTCGGCCTGATGATCGGTCGTCTGACTACCCCGGACCCGGTCGAGTTGCTGCAGGTGACGCCGGCAACTGACGGTGCGGTGGTGTGGTTCAACAGCGAACCCAAGCTGCATGGCGAGCATATCGACGGCACCGTGGCGCTGTTGTTCGACGCGCAGGGCCAGGCTGCCAGCGGGCAGCTCAAGGTCAATGACAAGGATGTGAACTGGCGCGTGCGCAAGACCGATGGCGGTCTGTTGCTCAGCCTGGTGGCGGCGCGGCCGTTGCGTGGGGAATGGTCGGGAGAGAAGGCTGAAGGCCGCTGGCGGCTGGAGATCCATCTCCAAGAGCAATAAAAGAGGGAATCCCCGGCCTGCCTGTACCAAGGTTCCCGAAACGGGCTGGGGCTATGGGCGCTGTGCCGCATAAGCCCCGGGTGTAAAGAAGGGAGTTCCCGGCCTGCCTGTACCAGGGCTCCCAAAACGGGGTGAAGCCAGTGGGCTTCGGTGTTAAAGAGGGAATCCCCGGCCTGCCTGTACCGAGGTTCCCCAAAGCGGTGTGGAGCGCGACGCGGTTCGCATCAAGCACCCCGGGTGTAAAGAGGGGATTCTCGGCCTGCCTGTACCAAGGTCCCCGAAACTGGGTTGTATCGGGGTTGTTGCAGGGGGCGTGCCACAGTGGCCAAGGTGCCCAAAAAAAACTCTCCAGACAGCGCAAAGCCCCGGGATACGGGGCTTTGGTGTTTTCGGTTTTCAGATTTTATTCAGTGAGGCTGAGGTTTCAGGTGTTGGTGCCGTGCTCGATGCCGGTTCATGCTGCATTGAAGCGGTGCATGCTTGTGAAACCTTGTGAAGATCTAAATGTGGGAGGGGGCTTGCCCCCGATGGCGGTGGGTCAGTCAAATAGATGTCGACTGACACTCCGGCATCGGGGGCAAGCCCCCTCCCACATTGGATCTTCAGTGGACCTGAGATTCAGCCCTCATCACCTTCGTCATCATCCCCGCCATCCACCTTCATCCCCAGCTCCTTGATCTTGCGCGTCAGGGTGTTGCGGCCCCAACCCAGCAGCACGGCAGCATCGCGGCGGCGACCGGCGGTGTGCTTGAGGGCGGTTTCGATCATGATCCGCTCGAAGGCCGGCACGGCGCTGTCCAGCAGGTTCGACTGGCCGCGTGCCAGGGCCTGGTCGGCCCATTGGCGCAGCGCCTGTTCCCAGTTGGTCACGGGGGCCGAATCCTGCGGCAGGCTGAGCAATTCCGGTGGCAGGTCGCCGATATGCACTTCGCGCCCGGACGCCATCACCGTGATCCAGCGGCAGGTGTTCTCCAACTGGCGCACGTTGCCGGGCCATGGCAGGTTCTTCAGGTATTCCTCGGTCTCGCTTTTCAGCAGCTTCGGCTCGACGGCCAGCTCCTGGGCGGCGCGGCTGAGGAAGTGGCGCGCGAGGGTCGGGATGTCTTCGCGACGGTCCGACATGCGCGGGATATGGATGCGGATCACGTTGAGGCGGTGGAACAAGTCCTCACGGAACTTGCCCGCATGCACCAGGGTTTCCAGGTTCTGGTGAGTCGCGGCGATGATGCGCACGTCGACCTTGACCGGCGTATGCCCGCCCACACGGTAGAACTCGCCGTCCGCCAGTACGCGCAGCAAGCGGGTCTGGGTATCGGCCGGCATGTCGCCGATTTCATCGAGAAACAGTGTGCCGCCGTCCGCTTGTTCAAAGCGCCCGCGTCGCAGGTTGGCCGCGCCGGTGAAGGCACCTTTCTCGTGGCCGAACAGCTCGGATTCCATCAAGTCCTTGGGAATCGCCGCCATGTTCAGCGCGATAAACGGCGACGCCGCCCGTGGGCTGTGGCGGTGCAGGGCGTGGGCCACCAGTTCTTTACCGGTGCCCGACTCGCCATTGATCAGCACGGTGATGTTGGAGTGGCTCAAGCGCCCGATGGCGCGAAACACTTCCTGCATCGCCGGCGCTTCACCGATGATTTCCGGGGTGCGGGTCAGGGCGGGCGGGGCTTCCTGGTTCTGCTGTTCCTGGGCGTGCTGGTTGGCGCGCTTGACCAGCGCCACCGCTTCATCCACGTCGAACGGCTTGGGCAGGTATTCAAAGGCACCGCCCTGATAGGACGCCACAGCGCTGTCCAGGTCCGAGTGCGCGGTCATGATGATCACCGGCAGGCGCGGGTGTTGCTCGCGAATCCGTGCCAGCAGGTCCAGGCCGCTGGCACCGGGCATGCGGATGTCGGAGATGATCACGTCGGGCTGCTGGCGCGCCAGGCGGCTCATCACCCCATCAGCGCTGTCGAAGCTCTGGGTGGTCATGCCTTCCTGTTGCAGGGCTTTCTCGAGGACCCAGCGGATAGAACGGTCGTCATCGACGATCCAGACAGTTTCACTACGGCTCATGTCGATGGGGCTCCTTGTTCCAGAGGCAGAAAGATCGAGAACGTGGTGTGGCCAGGATGGCTCTCACATTCGATCAGACCCTGGTGCTGGCTGATGATGTTCTGGGTAATGGCCAGGCCCAGCCCGGTACCGTCCGGGCGGCCGCTGACCATGGGAAAGAAAATGGTTTCCTGCAGTTCTGCAGGAATGCCCGGGCCGTTGTCGGTGATTTCGACTTTGGTTACCAGGCGATGGCGCACGTGGCCGATGGTGAACTGGCGCAAGGCGCGGGTGCGCAGGCTGATGCGGCCCAGGCGCAGCTCGTTCTGGCTGCTGATGGCCTGCATGGCGTTGCGCACGATATTGAGTACCGCCTGGATCATCTGCTCGCGGTCGATCAAGACGTCGGGAATGCTTGGGTCATAGTCGCGCACCAACGTGATGCAACCCTGGCTTTCGGCCTCGACCAGATGACAGACACGCTCCAGCACTTCATGCACGTTGGTCATCGCCAGCGACGGCAGCTTGTTGGAGCCGAGCATACGGTCCACCAGGTTGCGCAGGCGGTCGGCCTCTTCGATGATCACGTTGGTGTAGTCCTTGAGGTGCTCGTCCGGCAGCTCGCGCGCCAGCAATTGCGCCGCGCCGCGAATCCCGCCCAGCGGGTTCTTGATCTCGTGGGCCAGGCCGCGCACCAGCATCTTGCTGGTCTCCTGCTTGGACAGCTGCGCTTCTTCCTTGGTGATGCGCAGCAGGCGGTCACGCGGGTGGACTTCGAGCAGCAGCAGGGTGCTGCCGTTGCTCAGGATCGGGGTCACGGCGTAGTCGACGGTCAGGGTCTGGCCGGTCAGGGCGGTGAGCATCGCTTCGCGCTTGGTGAACGGGTGTGCCTGCTCCACCGCCTGGCGCAACGAGCTCAAGGCTTCGGCCGACTCGGTGAACAATTCGCTGATGAACTGCCCATGGCTGCGCTGGCCGCTGATGGCCAGGAGCATCTCTGCCGCCGGGTTCATGTACTCAAGGCGCAGGTCGTCATTGAGCAGGATGGTCGCGGTGGTCAGGTTGTCGAGTAACAAACGGTGCAGTGCATCGCTGATGGTCATCAGGACCTCTTTTGGAGCAAGGCGCGGGCTTGAGGCACACGCTGATACAAGGAAAATGCAAAAACCAAACCAAGGCTCCGAAAAGAAGCGTTTAAGCCCTGAAATAGGGGTTTAAGGCGCGAAACTGTGGCGTTCTGCCAGCTTTGTCGGGTAGTTTCGAACCAAAATGGGCTGGGCCGGTGGGAAGGGTGCAATGCGTTGCACCAATGTAGTGCGGTTTTGTGACGTTTGTTCAGAAATATGCCGCGTGAACCTCCGATTGCACGCAATACCAACGTGGGAGGGGGCTTGCTCCCGATGGCGATGGCCGAGTTACCCATGAGGTAGCTGACACACGGCTATCGGGCCCAGGCCCCTTTCCGCTTGGGTACGCTGCCTTAATCTGGGTGGCGGCACAGTTCGGCGGTAGCGCGAATCATCGCCAGCTGGCGCAGCGGCTCATTGCGCCGCTCATGCACCGCCTCGGCCAACCATTGCGGGCACTGCGGGTCACTGCGCTGGGGGGTGAAGTCGGCCAACTGCTGTAGTAGGCGCTTTTGCAGTTGGTCCAGTTGCGGGCGAATCTGCTTGACCAGATCCGGGCGTGGATCGTCGGGTGCCTTACCCTGGAACTGCCAGTCGGACAGGTGGGCGTACTGCACCAATTTGTTCGCTTCGATCTGCGCCGAGAAAAATTGCCCGGCAGCGGCAGGGTCGAGCTTGTAGCTCGGTGCCAGGGCGACGACGCTGGCGATTACCTCTTGCTCGCGTTTCTTGTCTTCCACGGGCTTGTGGCTGTCCCACTTGCTCAGGGCGACCTGGTCGGCGATTGCCAGGCGTTCGGCGACGCTGTTGAGTAAAGGTTCGAGGCTGGGCGGCGCAGCGCTCGCACTGGCACTGACCAATAACAGAGCGAACACAAGTCTACGTTTCAATGCTGATCTCCTTGTGGGAGGGGGCTTGCCCCCGATAGCAGAGTGTCCGTCAGCACCTGTATCAACTGATCCACTGCTATCGGGAGCAAGCTCCCTCCCACCTTTTTGATTGGGTTTGCAGGTGCGGAGCTGTGTAATCCGCGGGCAAAAAAAGACCTCCCGAAGGAGGTCTTTTTCGATCACGCCACGTTAAGCGACGCTACCGGATCAGCAGCTGTAGTACAGCTCGTATTCCAGTGGGTGCACGAAGGTACGCACCTTGATTTCTTCTGCGCTTTTCAGCTCGATGTAGGCATCGATGAAGTCGTCGCTGAACACGCCGCCTTTGGTCAGGAACGCACGGCCCTTGTCCAGCTCTTCCAGGGCTTCTTTCAGGCTGCCGCACACTTGTGGGATCTCTTTGGCCTCTTCAGGCGGCAGGTCGTACAAGTTTTTGTCGGCGGCGTCGCCAGGGTGGATCTTGTTCTGGATACCGTCCAGGCCAGCCATTACAAGCGCAGCGAAGGCCAGGTATGGGTTGGCTGCCGGGTCCGGGAAGCGAGCTTCGATACGGCGAGCGCGAGGGCTGGACACGTAAGGAATACGGATCGAGGCGGAGCGGTTACGGGCCGAGTAGGCCAGCATTACCGGTGCTTCGAAACCTGGGACCAGACGCTTGTAGGAGTTGGTCGATGGGTTGGTGAAGCCGTTCAGGGCCTTACCGTGCTTGATGATACCGCCGATGAAGTACAGGGCAGTGTCGGACAGGCCGGCATAACCTTCGCCAGCGAAGGTGTTCTTGCCATCTTTGGCGATGGACAGGTGAACGTGCATACCCGAACCGTTATCGCCGTACAGTGGCTTAGGCATGAAGGTCGCGGTACGGCCGTAGGCAACGGCAGTGTTGTGTACGCAGTACTTCAGGGTCTGAACTTCGTCAGCCTTGGCCACCAGGGTGTTGAACTTCACACCGATTTCGTTCTGGCCGGCAGTGGCCACTTCGTGGTGGTGTACTTCGATGACCAGGCCCATGTCTTCCATGGCGTTGCACATGGAGGTACGGATTTCGTGGTCGTGGTCGAATGGTGGAACCGGGAAGTAACCGCCTTTGATGCCTGGACGGTGGCCATGGTTGCCGCCTTCAACGTCCTGGTCGGACATCCACGAACCTTGTTCGGAGTAGATCTTGAACATGGAACCGGAGATGTCGGACTTGAACTTCACTTGGTCGAAGATGAAGAATTCTGGTTCCGGGCCTACGAATACGGTGTCGCCGATACCGGTCGACTTCAGGTATTCCTCGGCACGCTTGGCGATCGCACGTGGGTCGCGGTCATAGCCTTGCATGGTCGACGGCTCGATCACGTCGCAGACGATGATCAGGGTTGGCTCTTCGGTGAACGGGTCCAGCACGGCAGTGCTGTCGTCCGGCATCAGGATCATGTCGGAGGCTTCGATGCCTTTCCAGCCGGCAATGGAGGAACCGTCGAACATTTTGCCTTCTTCGAAGAACGCGTCATCCAGCGCGTCGCGAGCCGGCATGGTCACGTGGTGCTGAGTGCCTTTTGTGTCCGTGAAGCGCAGATCAATCCATTTAACGTCATGATCTTTGATGAGTTGAACCGACTTCGACATGGTGTCCTCCGGGGTGGCTTCGGGCTGGGTAGTGGAGTTAGCCCTTAGAATGTGGGTGATGCCGGCGCGGATAGTCCGCCATGGCAACCTGCCTCACAAGAGAGCAAATTGCATGCCAGTGCGCCAACATGGCTTTTTTGCGTCAAAATGGCCCCTATAAAGGTGCAAACTGCTGAATTGGAATAAATAACGCACCTCAATGTAGCGACGCCTCGCAGAAACGACCCGTTTTGGTGCGTTGCGTCGGTGATGCATATTAACTGGTTAAACCTTGAGCGATTTCCGCTATAATCCGCGCCCCCCTTTTTCGGCAGGCCCGGCGCGCGCTGTTTCCATGAAATTAATCGTTAAAGTCTTCCCCGAGATCACCATCAAAAGCCGACCGGTACGGATGCGTTTCATCCGTCAGTTGGCCAAGAACATCCGTACCGTGCTCCGCGATCTGGACCCGGCGGTGGTGGTGAACGGTGTGTGGGACAATCTCGAGCTGGAAACCCGTGTCACCGACGCCAAGGCCTTGAAGGATATGACCGAGCGCCTGAGCTGCATGCCGGGTATCGCGCATTTCCTGCAGGTGGACGAGTACCCGCTGGGCGACTTCGACGACATTACCGAAAAGTGCAAACAACACTTCGGCAGTGAGCTGGAAGGCAAGATTTTTTCGGTGCGTTGCAAGCGTGCCGGCAAGCATCCGTTCAGCTCCATGGATGTGGAAAAATACGTCGGCAGCAAGCTGCGTCGCGAGTGCGGCGCCGCCGGAATTTCCCTCAAAGCGCCGCAAATTGAAGTGCGCATGGAAATTCGCGACCAACGGTTGTTTGTGATCCACAACCAGCACAATAGCATCGGCGGCTACCCGCTGGGCGCCCTGGAACAGACCCTGGTATTGATGTCCGGCGGTTTCGATTCCACGGTGGCGGCCTACCAGATCATGCGCCGCGGCCTGATGAGCCACTTCTGCTTCTTTAACCTGGGCGGGCGTGCACACGAATTGGGCGTGATGGAAGTCGCGCACTATATCTGGAAGAAGTACGGCAGCTCCCAACGCGTGCTGTTTGTCAGCGTGCCGTTCGAGGAAGTGCTGGGCGAAATTCTCGGTAAAGTCGATAACAGTCATATGGGCGTAGTATTGAAGCGTATGATGTTGCGCGCGGCGTCCCGAATTGCCGATCAACTGCAGATCGACGCGCTGGTGACCGGCGAAGCGATTTCCCAGGTGGCCAGCCAAACGCTGCCGAACCTGTCGCTGATCGACTGCGTTACCGAGAAGCTGGTGCTGCGCCCGCTGATCGCCAGCCACAAGCAGGACATCATCGACCTGGCAGAACAAATCGGCACCGCCGACTTTGCCAAGCACATGCCTGAATATTGCGGGGTCATTTCGGTGAACCCCAAGACCCACGCCAAGCGCAACCGCGTGGAGTATGAAGAACAACAGTTTGACATGGCGATTCTGGAGCGTGCGCTCGAGAACGCCAAACTGGTCCCGATCGATCGTGTCATCGACGAGTTGGGCCAGGATGTGCAGATCGAAGAAGTCAGCGAAGCCCTGGCGGGCCAGATCGTCATCGACATCCGTCACCCGGATGCCGCTGAAGATGAGCCGCTGGGCATCGCTGGCATCGACGTACAAACGCTGCCGTTCTATGCATTGAACGCGCGTTTCAAGGAACTGGATAACAGCCGTCAGTACCTGCTGTATTGCGACAAAGGCGTGATGAGTCGCCTGCATGCCCACCATTTGCTCAGTGAGGGGCATGCCAATGTGCGCGTTTATCGACCGAGCTAAGAGCCCGGGGCTGTACGCCTGTGGCCTGCGTCACCGGCCCCCCGACTCTGCCGTCAAGCCGTAACGGCAAGGCCTGACTCTACTGTTAATCGCTGCCACGACCTGTCAGCACACCGAATCCTCTGATCGAGATACACAAGTGATCGAAAATCTACGTAACATCGCCATCATTGCTCACGTTGACCATGGTAAAACCACCCTGGTAGACAAACTCTTGCGTCAATCCGGCACCCTGGAGCGCAACGAGCTCAACGACGAGCGCGTGATGGACTCCAACGACCAGGAGAAAGAGCGCGGTATTACCATCCTGGCTAAAAACACCGCTATCAACTGGAACGGCTACCACATCAACATCGTGGACACCCCGGGCCACGCCGACTTCGGCGGCGAAGTAGAACGCGTAATGTCGATGGTTGACTCCGTTCTGCTGCTGGTTGACGCTCAAGACGGCCCTATGCCGCAAACCCGTTTCGTGACCAAGAAGGCTTTCGAAGCCGGCCTGCGTCCGATCGTGTGCATCAACAAGGTTGACCGTCCAGGCGCGCGTCCGGACTGGGTTCTGGACCAGATCTTCGATCTGTTCGACAACCTGGGTGCTACCGAAGAACAACTGGACTTCCAGGTGATCTACGCTTCGGCCCTGAACGGTATTGCCGGTCTGGAACACACCGCCATGGCGGAAGACATGACCCCGCTGTACCAGGCGATCGTTGACCACGTTCCACCACCGAAGGTTGACCGTGACGGTCCGTTCCAGATGCAAATCTCGGCACTGGACTACAACAGCTTCCTGGGTGTTATCGGCGTTGGCCGTATCGCTCGTGGTAGCGTCAAGCCGAACACCCCGGTTGTCGCTATCGGCGCCGACGGCAAGAAACGCAACGGTCGTATCCTGAAGCTGATGGGTCACCACGGCCTGCACCGTATCGACGTTGAAGAAGCGTTCGCCGGCGACATCGTGTGCGTCAGCGGCATGGACTCGCTGTTCATCTCCGACACCCTGTGCCAGCCGGACACTGTCGAGGCGATGAAGCCTCTGACCGTTGACGAGCCAACCGTTTCCATGACCTTCCAGGTAAACGACTCGCCTTTCTGCGGTAAAGAAGGCAAGTTCGTGACTTCCCGTAACATCAAGGAACGTCTGGACAAAGAGCTGCTGTACAACGTGGCACTGCGCGTTGAAGAAGGCGACTCGGCTGACAAGTTCAAGGTTTCCGGCCGTGGTGAGCTGCACCTCTCGGTACTGATCGAAACCATGCGTCGCGAAGGCTTCGAAATGGGTGTTGGTCGTCCTGAAGTGATCATCCGTACTGTTGACGGCGTGAAGCAGGAACCGTTCGAAAACGTCACCATCGACACCCCTGAAGAATCCCAGGGCAAGGTCATGGAAGAGATGGGCCTGCGTAAGGGCGACCTGACCAACATGGTGCCGGATGGCAAAGGCCGTGTGCGTCTGGAATACAACATCCCTGCGCGTGGTCTGATCGGTTTCCGTAACCAGTTCCTGACCCTGACCAACGGTGCTGGCATCCTGACCTCGATCTTCGATCGCTACGACACCATGAAGTCCGGCGACATGTCCGGCCGTCAGAACGGTGTTCTGGTTTCGGTTGAAACCGGCAAGGCGCTGACCTACTCCCTGGAAACCCTCCAGGCGCGTGGCAAGCTGTTCGTTGAACACGGTCAAGAGATCTACAACGGTCAGATCGTTGGTCTGAACAGCCGTGACAACGACATGGGCGTCAACCCAACCAAAGGCAAGAAGCTCGACAACATGCGTGCTTCGGGTAAAGACGAAACCATCGCTCTGGTTCCACCGGTGAGGTTCTCCCTGGAACAGGCCCTGGAATTCATCCAGGACGACGAGCTGTGCGAAGTCACGCCTAAGTCGATCCGCCTGCGTAAGAAGATCTTGGACGAAGGCGAGCGTACCCGCGCTGCCAAGAAAGCCAAGAACTGAGTTAACTCAGGCTGAATGAAAAACGCCCCCGGTCGAAAGGCCGGGGGCGTTTTTTTATGTCTGGGATTTTTGTGGTGACTATGCGGGCCTCATCGGGGGCAAGCCCCCTCCCACAGTTTGATTTGTGAACGCCTTCAAAATGTGGGAGGGGGCTTGCCCCCGATAGGGCCCTTAAGAACCCTGCAAAACGTGAATCAGAACTTATCGAGCGTCTTGAAATTGGTCTCGCGCACCACTTCCTTCGGCTTGTACGCGCAATACCCTGGCCGTGGGCCGATTTTCGGGTGGTTGCGGCAGGTATCCGGGCGCTTGTCATAAATAGTGCAAAAGCGCGTCTTACGATCCAGGTACAGGCAGTCGTTGTTGCTCATGCGCTGCAGGGTGAAGATCTCGGATTTGCTGTTGTAGCGCTCGACGATGCCTTCCTTCTGCAAGCGCTTGGCGATGTTCTTCGGCGGGTCGCCACGCTCGAATTCATCGACGATGCCAATGCGGATCAAGTCTTTGATCTTCACTTCGACCGGCAGCGTGCAGCAACTGGACACGCAGCCCCCGCACATGTGGGCGGAATATTTCTGCCAGGTCTCGAGACGGTCGAGTTCCGCGGCGGCGATCAGTTGAGGCTTCATCAGGGTTCCAAGGTGGGGCGGTATCCGGGCGCGCGATCATACCGGGATTGATGGTTTTTTGAACAATATTTTCGGGTTTTCAGCTGGAAGGCCGATCGAGTGGTGATCGGGCACGACCCCTGCATCAGATTTATGCCAAGGTGAATGAGTTAAAAAACTGCCGAACCGGAGCGTCGGCCGTCTGTCAGACCGACTAGTCTCTAGCAACTCCTTCAATCTCGCCCGAGGTCGCACCGATGTCTCAGGAACCGCTTGCACGAGAAGCAGAGGTAGCCGCATTTCGCGATGCTGTCTTGACCAAACTCACCTACGCGGTGGGCAAAGACCCGGATCATGCCTTCGACCACGACTGGTTCGAAGCCATTGCCCTGGCCGCCCGCGACCAGATGGTCGAACACTGGATGGACCACACGCGGCGTATCTACCGTAAAGGCCAGAAGCGGGTGTATTACCTCTCCCTCGAATTTCTCATCGGCCGCTTGCTCTACGACAGCCTGAGCAACCTCGGCCTGCTGGAGATCGCCCGCGAAGCGCTGGTGGACCTCGGGGTAGACCTGGAGCGCATCCGCCTGCTGGAGCCCGATGCGGCGCTCGGTAACGGGGGCCTGGGTCGACTGGCGGCGTGCTTTATGGAAAGCATGTCGACCTTGGGCATTGCCGGCCACGGTTATGGCATTCGTTATGAGCACGGGCTGTTCCGCCAGGCGATTGTCGATGGCTGGCAGCAGGAACAGACCGAGCGCTGGCTGGATTTCGGCAACCCGTGGGAGTTCGAGCGGGCCGAAGTGATTTACCCGATCGGTTTTGGCGGCAGCGTCGAAACCCTGCCGGATGCCGCCGGCAAGCTGATTCAGGTGTGGTCGCCCAGCGAAACCGTGCGGGCCGTGGCCTACGACACCCCGGTGGTGGGCTGGCGCGGTGCCAGCGTCAACACCCTGCGGCTGTGGCGCGCGCGCGCCGTGGAAGACCTGCACCTGGAGCGCTTCAACGCCGGTGATCACTTGGGCGCCGTCGCCGAAGTGGCCCGCGCCGAAAGCATCTCCCGAGTGCTTTACCCGGCCGACAGCACCGAAGCGGGGCAGGAACTGCGCCTACGCCAGGAATACTTCTTCGTCTCGGCCTCGCTCCAAGACTTGCTGCGCCGCCACAAGAACATGCACGGCTCGGTGCTGAGCCTGGGCGAACACGCCGCGATTCAGCTCAACGACACGCACCCGTCCATCGCCGTCGCCGAGTTGATGCGGCAACTGGTGGACCTGCACGACGTTCCCTGGGAAGCGGCGTGGGATGTCACCGTCGAAACCCTGTCGTACACCAACCACACGCTGCTGCCCGAAGCCCTCGAAACCTGGCCGGTCGGCCTGATGGAACGCATGCTGCCCCGGCACATGCAGATCATCTACCTGATCAACGCGCAGCACATCGACTCGCTGCGCGCCAAGGGCATCCACGATTTCGACGTGCTGCGCGCCGTGTCGCTGATCGAAGAAGACAACGGCCGCCGCGTGCGCATGGGCAACCTGGCGTTCCTCGGCTCCCATAGCGTCAACGGCGTATCCGGCCTGCACACCCAACTGATGCGCAGCACGGTGTTCTCCGAACTGCACAAGCTGTACCCGGAGCGCATCAACAACAAAACCAACGGCATCACCTTCCGCCGCTGGCTGTACCAGGCCAACCCCCAGCTCACGTCGATGCTGGTGGATGCGTTGGGCCCGGATATTCTCGACAACATGGAAACCCGTCTGGTCGAACTGGAAACCTTTGCCGAGAAGCAGGCCTTCCGCAAGGCCTTCGCCGAGCAGCGCCTGCACAGCAAGCGCGCACTGGCCGAGATCATCCACGAGCGCCTGGGCATTGCGGTCAACCCGGCGGCGATGTTCGACGTGCAGGTCAAGCGCATCCACGAATACAAGCGCCAGTTGCTCAACCTGCTGCACACCGTGGCGCTGTACCAGGCGATCCGTGCCGAGCCTGAGACCGACTGGGTGCCACGGGTGAAGATCTTCGCCGGCAAGGCGGCGGCGAGTTATCACCAGGCCAAGCTGATCATCAAGCTGACCAACGACATCGCTCGCACCGTCAACAACGACCCCACCGTGCGCGGCTTGCTCAAGGTGGTGTTCCTGCCCAACTACAACGTCAGCCTGGCGGAAAGCATCATTCCGGCGGCGGACTTGTCGGAGCAGATCTCCACCGCCGGCTATGAAGCGTCGGGCACCAGCAACATGAAGTTCGGCCTTAACGGCGCGCTCACCATCGGCACCATGGACGGCGCCAACGTGGAGATGCACGAGCGCGTGGGCGCCGAGCACATGTTCATCTTCGGCCTCAGCGCCCAGCAGGTGGAAGCCCGCAAGCATGCCGGTGAATTCAACGCCGGGCCGGAAATCGCCGCGTCCCATCGTTTGAGCGATGTGTTGCAAGCGATTCGCGGCGGGGTGTTCTCGCCGGATGATCCGGGCCGTTATGTGGGCTTGATCGATGGGCTGATCGACTACGACCGCTTCCTGGTGTGTGCCGACTTCGATTCCTACTGGGATGCCCAGGCCCGGGTCGACGCGCATTGGCATGACTCCAAGGAATGGTGGCGTTCGGCGGTGCTCAATACCGCGCGAATGGGCTGGTTCTCTTCGGACCGCACCATCCGCGAGTACGCCACCGAAATCTGGAAAGCGCTCGACTAAGCCCCGCAGTACAAGTGTGGGAGGGGGCTTGCCCCCGATAGCGGACTGTCAGTTTGCAGATATGTCGACTGGCACACCGCTATCGGGGGCAAGCCCCCCTCCCACATTGGTCTCGCGTCGATATACTAGGCCCCGGTTTGCTTAGGGAATATCGACCATGCAATGGATTTTCATGCTGATTGGGCTGGCGCTTGGCTGGACACTCGATGAGTCGTTCAGCGACGCGGGCATCGGCGCGCTGCTGGGGTTGGGCATTGGCCAGGCGATTCGCCTGTCGATGCTGGCTTCGCGCACGGATGAACAAGGCCGTCAGTTGGAGACCGCGCAGAAAGCGCTCACCGCGCTGGAGCAACGCCTGGCGCAGTTGGAAAAACCCGCACCAGAACCTGCGCCGCTCGCACACAGTGTGTTGGTCGAATCCCCCGTTGCCGAATCTGCCCTGCCAGCCGAGGCACCCGAACTTGTCTGGGAGTTGCCCGTTGAACTGGCGCCAACGCCCGTCGCCATCGTTGCCGAGCCAAGCCAGGCATTGCCGGCGGATGTCTGGACACCTGCCGAGAAACCGCATGCGCATGAACCACTAATCCCCCGAGGCCCCAACCTGATCGAGCGCGCCATCAGCGGCGCGCGCAATTGGCTGTTCGGCGGCAATACCGTGTTGCGCGTCGGCGTGGTGCTGTTGTTCCTCGGCTTGGCCTTTTTGCTGCGCTATGCCACCGAAGGCATGGTGGTGCCGATTGAACTGCGTTATGCCGGGGTTGCCGCCGCTGCATTGGGCTTGCTGGGCCTGGGCTGGTGGTTGCGGCTGCGCAACAGCAATTACGGCCTGATGCTGCAAGGCACTGGCATTGCGGTGCTGTACCTGACGGTGTTTGCCGCGATGCGCCTGCACCCGTTGATCGACCCGAGCGCGGCGCTGGGCTTGCTGGTGGCGGTCACGCTGTTTTCGGCGATCCTGGCGATTACCCAGGATGCGTTGGGCCTCGCCTGCGCGGCGGCGCTGGGCGGTTTTGCCGCGCCGATCCTGACCTCCACCGGCGCCGGTAACCATGTGGCGCTGTTCAGCTACTTCGCCCTGCTCAATGCTGGCATCCTCGCCATCGCCTGGTTCAAGGCCTGGCGTCTGCTCAACCTGATCGGCTTTGTCGGCACCTTCGGCATCGGCTTCGCCTGGGGCCTGCGCTCGTATGCCCCGCAGCTGTTGTGGAGCACCGAGCCGTTCCTGATCGTGTTTTTCCTGATGTACCTGGCGATCGGTTTGCTGTTCACCCGGCGCAAATTGCTGGAGATGAGCGACGCGCCCGAAGACGACAGCCGGGGCGCGCTGCTGCGCTGGTCGGCAGCCAAGGGCGATTATGTCGACGGCAGCCTGCTGTTCGGCCCGCCGCTGGTGGGCTTCGGCTTGCAGTTCGCACTGGTACAGCACCTGGAGTTTGCCGCTGCGTTCAGTGCCCTTGGCCTGGGCATTATTTATATGGGCCTGGCCCGCTTACTCAGTGGCGGGCGCGCCATGCTGCTGGCGGAAACCTGCCTGGCCCTGGGCGTGATCTTCGCCAGCCTGGCGATTCCCCTGGGCCTCGATGCGCGCTGGACCGCAGCGGCCTGGGCCGTGGAAGGCGCCGGGATCTTCTGGCTCGGCTTGCGCCAGCAACGGCCATTGGCGCGGGCGTTTGGCCTGTTGTTGCAACTGGGCTCGGCGCTGGCGTTCCTCAGCGAACTGCGCGTCGGCACACACACATTGCTGGACGGCGCGCCATTGGGTGCGTTGTTGCTGGGCGCTGCGTTGTTGTTCAGCTTCGCGCAGTTGCGCAAAGCATCCACAGAACAGGCGGCGGCGTGGGAGCGCAAGGGCCTGCCGGTATTGGCCAGCCTCGGGCTGACCTGCGTGTACCTGCTCGCACCGCTGCTGTTGCTGACCCAAGGCACCGCCATCAGTTGGGCGCTTGCTGGCCTGGTGACGCTGTCTGTCGGCTTGCGCATTGGCTCGCGGACCTTCCTGTTCACCGCGTTCGCCGTGCAACTGCTGGGCGGCGCGCTGTTCCTGCTGCGCCTGCAAGGCGGTGAAGGGGCGGCGGTATTCAGCGCAGGTTGGGGCGGTTTGCTGACGGCGTCGCTGATCGGGCTGGCGTTGATCGGCGGCATGCTGCTGGCGGCCCGCGACGACATGGTGCGCAGCGATGTGCGGCTGTTGCGCGGGTTGTCGGTGGTGCTGCTGGCCGGCCTGGTGTTGATCAACCTGGCCGTGCTGTTTGTGCTGCCCTGGGACAGCGCCAGCGGGGTGTGGGCGGCGAGTGGTTTGCTGGTCATCTGGTTGAGCCTGTACCTGCAACAGCGCGTCAGTTTCGTCTTCGGTTTGCTGCTGCAACTGCTCGGCGGCGCTTCGTTCCTGTTGGCGGTGCCGGAACTGCTCGGGCCCTTGACCCATGAAGGTTTGCGTCCGTTGGGGCACAGCGGTTTCTGGACGCCGATGGTGCTGGGCCTGGCCGCCCTGGTCGGCGCCTGGCGCTTGCAGCGCGAACCCCATGCGCCGGTGTTTGCCGTGCTGAAGCTGCAACGCCTGTCCGACTTGTTGTTGGTGTGGGGCGCGGCCTGGTGGGCGCTGGCGCTGATCGGCGAAGTGCTGCAGTTCATCCCGCAAGAGCTGCAGGGCGCCTTCCTGCTGGGTATCGCAGCGGTGAGCGTGGCGATCTGGACGCTGTTCGCGGCGCGTCTGCGCTGGGCCTCGCTGGGTATGCTCTGCACCTTGCTGATGCCGGCTGCGGCTGCGGTGTTGTTGGTATCCGCGCATAGCTACTATCACCCGGCGGCGCAGTTCGGCTGGCTGGCCTGGCTGGCGGTGTTCGCGGTGCATTTCATCTCGTTGCGGCGCTTGGCGGCGGTGGCGCCGGCCAACGTATTGAGCGTTGCCCACGTGTTGGGGAGCTGGATGTTGATCGGCGTCCTGGCGCTGGAGCTGCGCTACGGCCTGTTGTTGCTGTCGAGCGAATACAACGCCTGGCGCTGGCTGGGCTGGGCGCTTCTGCCGAGTCTCTACCTGGTGCTGGCGGCTGCGCCACGCAGTTGGCCGTGGCCGGTGTCGGCCTATCCCAACGAGTATCGAGTGCTGGCGGCGCTGCCGTTGGCGCTGCTGATGCTCGGCTGGTTCTGGCTGGCCAATAGTTTCAGCGACGGTACGGCCGAGCCTTTGCCCTATGTACCACTGATTAACCCGCTGGACCTGGGCCTGCTGTTTGCCCTGCTCGGTGTGTATCTGTGGTCGCGCAGTGTGGCGCCGCAGCGCGGGCCACGTGCGCAATGGATCGCGCAGGGTGTGGCGGGGGTTTCGCTGTTTGCGTTCTTCACCGCGCTGGTGATGCGCACAGCCCACCATTGGGGCGGCGTGCCGTTCCAGTTGGACGCGTTGCTGGAGTCGATGCTGGTGCAAGCCGGCTTGTCGATCGTCTGGACCCTGATCGCCCTCGGCCTGATGATCGGCGGTCACCTGCGCCATCGTCGCGAAGTGTGGCTGATCGGCGCGGCACTGATTGCCGTGGTGGTGGCCAAGCTGTTTTTTGTCGAGCTGAGCAATCGTGGCGGCTTGGCGCGGATCGTGTCGTTCATTGGCGTAGGCGGGTTGTTGCTGGTGGTGGGTTATTTCGCACCGCTGCCGCCCAAGCGTGCCGAACCTGTGTTGGAAACTGAAGGAGCATCCTCTTGATCGGTAAGTTGAGCGTGGCGGTAGTGGGCGTGTGTGCGACGTTGTCGGTGTGGGCCCAGGAAACACCCGCCGACTTCACCACCCAGGTACCGCTGAGCGTCAGCGGCAATGGCCCGTGGTATCGCCTCGAATTGCCGTTGGCCGTGCAACTGAGCGCCCGCCAGACCGACCTCAGCGATCTGCGCGTGTTCAATGCCGCCGGCGAGCCCCAGGCCTATGCGCTGTCGCGCCAATCCGCGCAACACACCGAAAACCGTAACGTTGCCGATGTGAAGTGGTTCCCGCTGTACGCTGCCGACACCCGCGAAACCTTGCCGGCGGTGGTGATGAAGTCCAGCGCCGAAGGCACCTTGCTGGAAGTGCGCCCCTCCACAGCCTCCGCGGCCGGCCAGCAGGTGCTGCGCGGCTGGGTGCTCGACGCCAGTGCGATCAAGGCCCCGTTGCAGCAACTGAGCCTGGACTGGAGTCACGAGCAAGAAGGCTTCCAGCGGTTCAGCATTGAAGCCAGCGATGACTTGCAGCACTGGACGCCCTGGGGCGACGGGCAAGTGGCGCGCTTGTCGTTTGCCGACGAGCGCGTCGAGCAGCATGACGTCAGCCTGCCGGGGCAACCGGCGCGTTACCTGCGCCTGTTGTGGCAGGGTCAGGCAGCGCCGCTGTTGACCTCGGCCAAATTGGCCAGTGCCACCCGCAGTAGCCAGCCGACGCCATGGGTGTGGTCGCAGCCGCTTTCCGGCACGCGGCTGCAGGCGGGGGAATACACCTGGCAGTTACCGGCGGGGCTGAATGTCGAGCGCCTGCGCGTCGAATTGACACAACCCAATACGCTGGCGCCCGTGACCCTGTCGGGGCGGCGTGACAGCAAGCAAGCCTGGCAGCCGCTGAGCAACGGTTTGCTGTACCGCCTGACCCAGAACGGCCAGGACGTGGTGCAGGATCAATTGCAGTTGCCGGGCCAGGCGGTCGCCGAACTCAAGTTGCAGGTGGATGAGCGCGGCGGTGGCCTGGGCGCTGCCGCGCCGACCCTGCGGGTTGCCGTGCGCGCCACGCAGTTGGTGTTCCTGGCGCGAGGTGAGCCGCCGTTCACCCTGGCGCTGGGGAACGCGTCGGCCAAGGCGGCGAACCTGCCGCTGTCGACCCTGATCCCTGACTACAGCACCGAGCGTCTTAACACCTTGGGGCAGGCGAAGGTGGCCGGGGAAATCGCGGTCACGTCGCCTGCGCTCGTAGCTGCTGTCGACACCGAACCGAACTGGAAAAAACTCGGGCTCTGGGCCGTATTGCTGCTCGGCGTGGCGGCGCTGGGGGCCATGGCCTACAGTTTGCTGCGCAAGCCAGCGGCGGCGCGTTAAATAAAGTCCATGAACTCTATTGGGTTTAAATCCTCTGATAGGAGGAAATACGCCCCAACTCGCGTTAAACTGCGCGGGTTTTTAGCCCCCCCCATACATCGGAGCCTTCCATGTCCCGCGTTACCCTGAGTCGCTATTTGATCGAGCAGACCCGCAGCAACAACACGCCTGCCGATCTGCGCTTCCTTATCGAAGTGGTGGCGCGTGCTTGCAAGGAAATCAGCCACGCCGTGTCCAAAGGCGCGTTGGGTGGTGTCCTGGGCAGCATGGGCACTGAAAACGTCCAAGGCGAAGTGCAGAAGAAACTCGACGTGATCTCCAACGAGATCCTGCTCGAAGCCAACGAATGGGGCGGTCACCTGGCCGGCATGGCGTCCGAAGAAATGGACAATGCCTACCAGATCCCGGGCAAATACCCAAAAGGCGCCTACCTGCTGGTGTTCGACCCACTGGACGGTTCGTCCAACATCGACATCAACGCCCCGGTCGGCACCATCTTCTCGGTACTGCGTTGCCCGAACGAACACCTGAGCCAGAACGAAGCCCTGAACGAAAAGGCCTTCCTGCAACCGGGCACCCAGCAGGTTGCCGCCGGTTATGCGATCTACGGCCCGCAGACCATGCTGGTCCTGACCCTGGGCGACGGCGTCAAAGGCTTCACCCTGGACCGCGAAATGGGCAGTTTCGTCCTGACTCACGAAGACATCGTGATTCCTGCGGCTACCCAGGAATTTGCGATCAACATGTCCAACCAGCGCCACTGGGAAGAACCGGTCAAGCGCTACGTCAACGAGTTGATGGAAGGCGAAGACGGCCCGTTGAAGAAAAACTTCAACATGCGCTGGGTCGCGGCGATGGTTGGTGACGTACACCGCATCCTGACCCGGGGTGGCGTGTTCATGTACCCCCGTGACAGCCGCGAGCCGTCCAAACCGGGCAAACTGCGCCTGATGTACGAAGCCAACCCGATGTCGTTCCTGGTTGAACAGGCGGGCGGTGTGTCCACCGACGGCCACCAGCGTATCCTCGACATCCAGCCCGAAGGCCTGCACCAGCGAGTGGCGGTGTTCCTGGGTTCGAAGGAAGAAGTTGAGCGTGTGACCGGCTACCACAAGCAGTAACGGTGGAAGGGAGCCAGCGCTCTCTCCTGGTTTAAGACGTGAAGTCTTGAACGATAAGAAGCCCCGAAACGTTTCAGCGTTTTCGGGGCTTTTTTGTTTTCGTTCGTCGGGAACCAGACACCTGTTTTCCCTTCTAAGCTTCTGGCAGATCCCCAACCTGCTTTGTCCCTCCAGGAGTTATTCCATGTCGTTACGCCGTCTCGCTTTGCTGGCTTTTTGCGTGCTGTTGGCCGCTTGCAGCAAGGTCAATCAGGAAAATTACGCGAAGCTGTCGGCTGGCATGGCCAAGACCGAAGTGGAGTCGTTGCTGGGTAAGCCGACCGATTGTTCCGGCGCGCTGGGCATGTCCAGCTGCACCTGGGGCGATAAAAACAGCTTTATCAGCGTTCAATATGCCGGTGACAAGGTTCTGATGTTTTCCGGGCAAGGCCTGAAGTAAACCGGGGCGAAAGCCTGCGGGAGAAGAAGAATGATGCGTTTTGTTTTGTTTCTTTGCGCCAGCCTGTTTTTGGCGGGCTGCGCCAGCCATTCTGGCGATGATCTGCAACCCAAGACCGCGAGTAACGTCAACCTCAAGCGTTACCAGGGCACCTGGTACGAATTGGCGCGATTACCGATGTACTTCCAGCGCAACTGCGCGCAGTCCGAGGCCCGCTACACACTGCTGCCAGATGGCGATATGTCGGTGTTCAACCGCTGCCTGACGACAGAATGGAAGTGGGAAGAAGCCAAGGGCACGGCCACGCCGCAAGTGCCGGGCAAGACCGACAAGCTCTGGGTGGAATTCAATAACTGGTTTACCGCGCTGTTGCCGGGCGTCGCCAAGGGCGACTACTGGGTGCTGTACGTCAGCGATGACTACAAGACCGCCCTCGTCGGCAGCCCGAGCCGGCGCTATATGTGGATCTTGTCGCGCACGCCGACGGTCAGCGCCGACACCCGCGAAGACCTGCTGAGCAGGGCGCGGCAGCAGGGTTATGACACCACACGTTTGATCTGGCGCACGTCGGACAAACAGATGGCGAAGACCTCGCAATAATCCTGGATCAGCACAAATCCAATTGTGGGAGGGGGCTTGCTCCCGATTGCAGTGTGTCAGTCAGCACATCTGATACTGATACATCGCTATCGGGAGCAAGCCCCCTCCCACATTTTTAACCGAGTAACTCTCTCAAAACCTGGGTGAACGCCCGGCGGCTCTCTTCTTCACCGGCATGCCGCCCGTCGCGCACCACCCACTGGCCGTTGACCATCACATCGCGCACCTGCCGATCGCCGCCGGCGAACAGCCAGCGATTGAGAATCCCGTCCGCCGTCGCCGTCGCCAGGTACGGATCGTTACCGTCCAGCACCAGCCAATCGGCGCGCTTGCCCACTGCCAGCCGACCAATCGGCTGGCCCAGCGCCTGGGCGCCGCCGTCCAGCGCGGCATCGAACAGCGTGCGGCCGACCATCGGCTGATCGTGGCGATACAGGCGATTGCGCCGCTGATCGCGCAGGCGTTGGCCGTATTCCAGCCAGCGCAGTTCTTCCACCACGCTCAGTGACACATGGCTGTCGGAACCAATGCCCATGCGCCCACCCTGGGCGAGGAAATCCACCGCCGGAAAAATCCCGTCGCCCAGGTTGGCTTCGGTGGTCAGGCACAAACCGGCAATTGCACGGCTGCTGGCCATGCGCGTCACTTCCGCGGGATCGGCATGGGTGGCGTGTACCAGGCACCAGCGTTCATCGACGTCGACATTGTCGTACAACCATTGCAGCGGGCGTTTGCCGCTCCAGGCCAGGCAGTCGTCGACTTCTTTCTGTTGCTCGGCGATGTGGATATGCACCGGGCAGGCCTTGTCGCTGGCGGCCAATACTTCGTTGATCTGTTGCGGCGTGACGGCGCGCAGGGAGTGGAAACACAAGCCCAACTGCTGCGCCGGTTGTGCGGTGAGGATCGGTTTCAGGCGCGCCTGCAGGTCCAGGTAATGTTCGCTGCTGTTGATAAACCGTCGCTGGCCTTCATTGGGTGCCTGGCCACCAAACCCTGCGTGGGTGTAGAGCACCGGCAGTAGTGTCAGGCCGATCCCGCTGCTGGCGGCCGCCTGGCTGATCTGCCGCGACAGTTCCGTGCGGTCGGCATAGGGCTGGCCGCTGACGTCATGGTGGACGTAATGAAACTCCGCCACCGAGGTGTAACCGGCCTTGAGCATCTCGATATACAACTGGCGCGCAATGATCTGCAGTTGCTCCGGACTGATCTTGCCGACCATGCGGTACATCAGCTCGCGCCAGGTCCAGAAGCTGTCATTCGGGTTGCCGGCCACTTCGGCCAAGCCCGCCATGGCGCGCTGGAACGCGTGGGAGTGCAGGTTCGGCATGCCCGCCAACACCGGGCCCCTGAGCCGTTCGGCGCCATCTGCACTGGCATTGGCCGCAACGTGGGTCAGCAGGCCATCAGCGCCGACTTCAAGACGTACATCGTTGGCCCATCCATCAGGCAGCAGTGCGCGTTCGGCAAAGAAAGCGGACATGTTCAGGGCGCTCCGGTCGTGTGTTTATTTGTATATACATATACAGACGTTTGCCTGCTCGGTAAACTCCGGCAATCTATGCATCTTTTTCCCCTGCAAGGATTCCCCGTGCCGACTCCGCCCGCCAAGTCTTCACTGGCTGCCCACCTGGACGAAAGTCCGGCGCCCTTGTATGCCCGCGTTAAACAGATGATCAGCCAGCAGATCCTCAGCGGCAACTGGCCGCCGCATTACCGCGTGCCGTCGGAGAGTGAACTGGTCAGCCAGCTGGGTTTCAGCCGCATGACCATCAACCGCGCCCTGCGCGAACTCACCGCCGAAGGTTTGCTGGTGCGCATGCAAGGCGTCGGCACGTTTGTCGCCGAGCCCAAGAGCCAGTCGGCGCTGTTTGAAGTCCACAACATTGCCGATGAGATCGCCTCCCGTGGTCATCGGCACACCTGCCAGGTCATCACCCTGGGCGAAGAGGCGGCCGGTTCCGAGCGCGCCGTTGCCCTGGAAATGCGCGAAGGCGGGCGGGTATTCCACTCGCTGATCGTTCACTTTGAAAACGATATTCCCGTGCAAATCGAAGACCGTTTCGTCAACGCCCTGGTCGCGCCGGAATACCTGCAGCAGGATTTCACTCAGCAAACGCCCTACGCCTATTTGAACCAGGTCGCACCGTTGACCGAGGGCGAGCACGTGGTCGAAGCGATCCTCGCCGATGCGGCCGAGTGCAAGTTGCTGCAGATCGAACCGAGCGAGCCGTGCCTGTTGATTCGTCGACGCACCTGGTCCGGTCGCCAGCCGGTGACCGCCGCGCGCCTGATCCACCCAGGTTCGCGTCATAGCCTGGAAGGACGTTTCAGTAAATGAGTGCCGTGACCGTCTGGCGCGCCGCGAATTATGTGCGCATGCCATGGAAAAACGGTGGCGGCAGCACCGAAGAAATCAGCCGCGATGCCGGCCACGGCCTGGAGGGCTTTGGCTGGCGCCTGTCGATTGCCGATATTGGCGAGTCGGGCGGGTTTTCCACCTTCGCCGGTTACCAGCGCGTGATCACGGTGATCAACGGCGCGGGCATGGTCCTGACCGTGGACGGCGAGGAACAGCGTGGGTTGTTGCCGCTGCAACCGTTCGCGTTCAAGGGTGACAGCCAGGTGTCGTGCCGTCTGATCAGCGGGCCGATCCGCGATTTCAACCTGATCTATTCGCCCCAGCGTTTCCAGGCGCGGTTGCAGTGGATCGATGGGGTGCAGCGGTTTTTCAGCACGGCGCAGACTGTGCTGGTGTTCAGCGTGGCCGATGAAGTGAAGGTGCTCGGCCAGGTATTGGGCCATCATGACTGCCTGCAGGTGGACGGTAATACCGGCTTGCTGGATATCTCGGTCACGGGCCGCTGCTGCCTGATCGAACTGACTCGACTCGGTTAAAAAATGTGGGAGGGGCGGTGCGACGATTCGACTTGCCCCCGATAGCGGTGGACCAGTCAGCTTATCTGTAGCTGACCCACTGCAATCGGGGGCAAGCCCCCTCCCACATTGTTTCCCACTGTTTTTGCGATCTGTTTCCAGCACCCCGCACCACTTTGTTACCGAACGCCCCAGCGTGGCGCAAACCCGCAGCGTTGCTGTCAACCCTCCTCGCTGCAAACCGCCCTCGCAAGAAATTTCATCAAGCCTCGAAGCCTTAATTTCCAAGGCTCCCACGTGTTCGCAAAAAAAATCCCCACGACTCACTCATCAAGTTGGCCGCTCGATTGCATATGCTTGTATGTACAAGTAAAGGTGTGTGCGTAAGAGTCAACTTCGCACGCATCCAGTTCGCGCATCGATCGCTGAGGAGTTCTGGTTGTGACCGATTTTTCTAACGCTAAGCCTACAAAATACCGTGACGTCGAAATCCGCGCCGCTCGCGGCAACACGCTCACCGCCAAAAGCTGGCTGACCGAAGCGCCGCTGCGCATGCTGATGAACAACCTTGACCCGCAAGTGGCCGAAAACCCGAAAGAGCTGGTGGTGTACGGCGGCATCGGTCGTGCGGCGCGCAACTGGGAGTGCTACGACCAGATCGTCGAGAGCCTCACGCGTCTGAACGACGACGAAACCCTGCTGGTGCAGTCCGGCAAACCGGTCGGCGTGTTCAAGACCCACAGCAATGCCCCGCGTGTACTGATCGCCAACTCCAACCTGGTGCCGCACTGGGCCAGTTGGGAACATTTCAACGAACTGGACGCCAAGGGCCTGGCCATGTACGGCCAGATGACCGCCGGCAGCTGGATCTACATCGGCAGCCAGGGCATCGTCCAGGGCACCTACGAAACCTTCGTCGAGGCCGGCCGCCAGCATTACGACAACAACCTCAAAGGCCGTTGGGTGCTGACCGCCGGCCTCGGCGGCATGGGCGGCGCGCAACCGTTGGCCGCGACCCTGGCCGGTGCGTGCTCGCTGAACATTGAATGCCAGCAGGTCAGCATCGATTTCCGCCTGAACAGCCGCTATGTCGACGAACAAGCCAGCGACCTCGACGACGCGCTGGCGCGCATCGCCAAGTACACCCAGGAAGGCAAAGCGATCTCCATCGCCCTGCTGGGCAACGCCGCCGAAATCCTGCCGGAACTGGTCAAGCGCGGCGTGCGCCCGGACATGGTCACCGACCAGACCAGCGCCCACGACCCCCTCAACGGTTACCTGCCGGCCGGCTGGACCTGGGACGAATACCGCGCCCGCGCCAAGACCGAACCGGCCGCCGTGATCAAGGCCGCCAAGCAGTCGATGGCCGTTCACGTCAAAGCGATGCTGGACTTCCAGAAACAAGGCATCCCGACCTTCGACTACGGCAACAACATCCGTCAGATGGCGCAGGAAGAAGGCGTGGAAAACGCGTTCGACTTCCCGGGTTTCGTACCGGCTTACATCCGCCCGCTGTTCTGCCGTGGCATCGGCCCGTTCCGCTGGGCCGCGCTGTCGGGCGACCCGCAAGACATCTACAAGACCGACGCCAAAGTCAAAGAGCTGATCCCCGACGACGCGCACCTGCACAACTGGCTGGACATGGCCCGCGAACGCATCAGCTTCCAGGGCCTGCCGGCGCGTATCTGCTGGGTCGGCCTGGGCCAGCGCGCCAAGCTGGGCCTGGCGTTCAACGAAATGGTGCGCAGCGGCGAGTTGTCCGCGCCGGTGGTGATCGGCCGCGACCACCTCGACTCCGGCTCGGTGGCCAGCCCCAACCGCGAAACCGAATCGATGCAGGACGGCTCCGACGCCGTGTCCGACTGGCCGCTGCTCAACGCCTTGCTCAACACCGCCAGCGGTGCGACCTGGGTTTCGCTGCATCACGGCGGCGGCGTGGGCATGGGCTTCTCGCAGCACTCCGGGATGGTGATTGTCTGCGACGGCACCGACGAAGCGGCCGAGCGCATTGCCCGCGTGCTGCACAACGACCCGGCCACCGGGGTGATGCGTCACGCCGATGCGGGTTACCAGATCGCGATCGATTGCGCCAAAGAGCAGGGCCTCAATCTCCCAATGATCAAGTAACAAATGTGGGAGGGGGCTTGCTCCCGATAGCGGTGGGTCAGTGCCAGATGTTCCGGCTGTCACACCGCCATCGGGAGCAAGTCGAATCGTCGCACCGTCCCTCCCACACTGAACCTGTAAACAATCCATCAGAGGTTGAACACCCATGGCTGCAAATGACGCGCGTGCAAGCACCACCCCGTTGATCGAAAGGCGTTCGATCGACTACATCCCGGAAGCGGAAAGACACGGTCGTCTGTTTAGCCAGTTCACCCTATGGATGGGCGCCAACCTGCAAATCACCGCGATTGTCACCGGGGCCCTGGCCGTGGTGCTCGGCGGTGATGTGTTCTGGTCGTTGATCGGTCTGTTGATCGGCCAACTGCTCGGCGGCGGCGTTATGGCGTTGCATGCGGCGCAAGGGCCGAAACTTGGCCTGCCGCAGATGATCTCCAGCCGGGTACAGTTCGGGGTTTATGGTGCGGCCATCCCGATCGTGCTGGTGTGTTTGATGTACCTGGGTTTCACCGCCACCGGCACCGTGCTTTCCGGTCAGGCGCTGGGCCAGTTGTTTGGTGTCAGCGACAGCGTCGGTATCCTTATCTTTGCCAGTGTCATCGTGCTGGTCACGGTGCTCGGCTACCGGGTGATCCACTTCATCGGCCGGGTCGCCAGCGTCATTGGTGTGATTGCCTTTGCCTACCTGTTCAGTCGCCTGATGAGCCAGGCCGACATTGGCGCACTCCTGCAAATCCGCCACTTCAGTTGGAGCAGTTTCCTGCTCGCGGTGTCGCTCGCGGCCTCCTGGCAAATCGCCTTCGGCCCCTACGTGGCGGACTATTCACGCTACCTGCCGAGCAAGACGTCCTCGGTGAAAACCTTTCTGGCCGCTGGCGCGGGTTCAGTGATTGGCGCACAGGTGGCGATGGTCCTCGGTGTGTTTGCCGCCGCCCTGTCCAACGGGCAATTCGCCGGTCACGAAGTGGCCTACATCGTGGGCCTGGGCGGTACGGGGGCCACCGCTGCGCTGCTGTACTTCAGCATCGCGTTCGGCAAGGTCACCATCTCCACGCTGAACTCCTACGGCAGCTTCATGTGCATTGCGACCATCATCAGCGGCTTCCGGGGTCGCCTGGAAGTCACGCGCTTGCAGCGCCTGGCTTTCGTGCTGGCCATCGTCGGTACCGCGACCCTGATCGCGTTGCTCGGTCAGCACTCGTTCCTCGGTGCGTTCAAGTCTTTCATCCTGTTCCTGCTGGCGTTCTTTACGCCCTGGAGCGCGATCAACCTGGTGGACTACTACTGCATCACCCGCGAGCGTTATGACGTGACCGCGCTGGCCGATCCGAACGGGCGCTACGGGCGTTGGAACCCGCTCGGTATCAGCGTCTATGTGTTCGGCGTGCTGGTGCAATTGCCGTTCATCTCCACCAAGTTCTACACCGGTCCACTGGTGGCCGCCCTGGGTGATGTGGATATTTCCTGGATCATCGGTCTGATACTTCCGGCAGCCATGTACTACGTGTGTGCGAAAAAATGGCACGGCGCCGTGCCCGATCAACTGATTCTGCCGCTCGAGCAGAACAGTGCAGTACCACCTGCAACGAGCGGGGCCGGTCGCGCTGCGGCGCAGGCCTGATTGGATGTGGACCGGGCAGGATGCCTCTTGACTGCCGTAAGCCAATTCATGATTAGGAGCGTCACACAATGAAATCGAACAAGACCCTGCTGACCACATTGCTTTCCCTGGGCTTGCTGGCAAGCACCGGCGCCCAGGCGGCCGGTTGGTGCGAGTCCGGTAAACCGGTGAAATTCGCCGGCCTGAACTGGGAAAGCGGCATGTTGCTCACCGACATCCTGCAAACCGTTCTGGAAAAGGGCTACGACTGCAAAACCGACAGCCTGCCGGGCAATTCCATCACCATGGAAAACGCCCTGAGCAGCAACGACATTCAAGTGTTTGCCGAAGAGTGGGTCGGTCGCAGCGAGGTGTGGAACAAGGCCGAGAGGGCCGGCAAGGTCGTCGGCGTCGGCGCGCCGGTGGTGGGTGCGATCGAAGGTTGGTACGTGCCGCGTTACGTGATCGAAGGCGATGCCAAGCGCAAGCTGGAGCCCAAGGCGCCGGAACTGAAGAACATCGCCGACCTGGCCAAGTACGTCGCCGTTTTCAAGGACCAGGAAGAACCGTCCAAAGGCCGTTTCTATAACTGCCCGGCCGGTTGGACCTGCGAGCTGGACAACAGCGCGATGCTCAAGAGCTACGGCCTGGAAAGCACCTACACCAACTTCCGCCCCGGCACCGGCCCGGCGCTGGATGCGGCTGTGCTGTCGAGCTACAAGCGCGGCGAGCCGATCCTGTTCTACTACTGGTCGCCAACGCCGCTGATGGGCCAGGTCGATTTGGTCAAGCTGGAAGAAAAACCCGGCGTGGATAAAAGCGTGAGCATCAAGGTCGGCCTGTCCAAGACCTTCCACGAGCAAGCGCCGGAACTGGTGGCCATGCTGGAAAAGGTCAACCTGCCGATCGATCTGCTGAACCAGAACCTCGGTCGCATGGCCAAAGAGCGTATCGAATCACCGAAATTGGCGCAGCTATTCCTCAAGGAACACCCTGAAGTCTGGCACGCCTGGGTGAGCGACGACGCTGCCAAGAAAATCGACGCGGCCTTGTAGGTCATGCGTACCCGGCTACCCTGAGGGGCAGCCGGGCGCCTGGCCACAACCCACTGGATCGAGAGCACGCTATGTTTCCTGAGAGTTTTACGTTTTCCATTGCCAACTGGGTCAACGGTTGGGTGGATTCGCTGGTGACCAACTACGGCGATGTGTTCCGGCACATCTCCGACACCCTGCTATGGGCCATCGTCAACCTGGAAGGCCTGCTGCGCGCCGCGCCCTGGTGGCTGATGCTGGCCATCGTCGGCGCCGTGGCCTGGCATGCCACGCGCAAGGTGGTGACCACGGCAGTGATCGTCGGCCTGTTGTTCCTGGTCGGCGCGGTCGGCCTGTGGGACAAACTGATGCAGACCCTGGCCCTGATGCTGGTCGCCACGCTGATCTCGGTGCTGATCGGCATTCCGCTGGGCATCTTGTCGGCGCGCAGCAATCGCCTGCGGTCGGTGCTGATGCCGCTGCTCGACATCATGCAAACCATGCCCAGCTTCGTGTATTTGATCCCGGTGCTGATGCTGTTCGGCCTGGGCAAGGTGCCGGCGATTTTCGCCACGGTGATCTACGCCGCGCCGCCGCTGATCCGCCTGACCGACCTGGGGATTCGCCAGGTCGACGGCGAAGTCATGGAAGCCATCAACGCCTTCGGCGCCAACCGCTGGCAACAGCTGTTCGGCGTGCAACTGCCGCTGGCGCTGCCGAGCATCATGGCCGGCATCAACCAGACCACCATGATGGCGTTGTCGATGGTGGTGATCGCCTCGATGATCGGCGCCCGTGGCCTGGGCGAAGACGTACTTGTCGGTATCCAGACCCTCAACGTCGGGCGCGGCCTGGAAGCCGGGCTGGCCATCGTGATTCTCGCCGTGGTCATCGACCGCATTACCCAGGCCTACGGCCGTCCACGGCATGAGGCGAGCAAATGACGACTGTCAGCAAAATCGAAGTGAAAAACGTCTTCAAGATCTTCGGCAACCGCGCCAAGGACGCGCTGGGGCTGATCGGCCAGGGCAAGACCAAGGATCAGGTGCTGGCCGAGACCGGTTGCGTGGTCGGCGTCAACGACCTGTCCCTGAGCATCGGCACCGGCGAGATCTTCGTGATCATGGGCCTGTCGGGCTCGGGCAAGTCCACCCTGGTGCGCCACTTCAACCGCCTGATCGACCCCACCAGCGGCGCGATCCTGGTCGACGGCGAAGATATCCTGCAACTGGACATGGATGCCCTGCGCGAATTCCGTCGGCACAAGATCAGCATGGTGTTCCAGAGCTTCGGCCTGCTACCCCACAAGAACGTGCTCGACAACGTCGCCTACGGCCTGAAAGTGCGCGGCGAAACCCAGCAGGTCTGCGCCGAGCGCGCGCTGCACTGGATCGACACCGTGGGCCTCAAAGGCTACGAAAACAAATACCCGCACCAGCTCTCCGGCGGCATGCGCCAACGGGTCGGCCTGGCCCGCGCACTCGCGGCGGACACCGAGATCATCCTGATGGACGAAGCCTTCAGTGCTCTCGACCCGCTGATCCGCGCCGAGATGCAGGACCAGTTGCTCGAACTGCAAAAGACCCTGCACAAGACCATCGTGTTCATCACCCACGACCTCGACGAGGCGGTGCGTCTTGGCAACCGCATTGCAATCCTCAAGGACGGCAAGCTGATCCAGGTCGGCACGCCCCGTGAGATCCTGCATTCGCCGGCGGATGAGTATGTGAACCGGTTCGTTCAGCGGCGGGCGGCGGTGGTCTGATCCGGATTATGTGGGGCGGCTGCTGGCCTCATCGGGAGCAAGCCCCCTCCCACCTTTGGAATGCATTCCCCTGTGGGAGGGGGCGTGCTCCCGATAGGGCCGGTAAGGCTGCTCAAGAACTGAAGAAGGTATGAAGATGTCCCAGGCAGCAAAAGTCATCATCACCAACGCCCCCCTGCGCTGGCAGGACGTGGTCGCCGTGGCCTGTCACGGCGCGGTGCTCGAACTCTCGGGCCAGGCCTGGGCACGCATCGACAATGCCCAGGCCATCGTGCAGCGCATTGTCAGCCGCGGCGAGCGCGCTTATGGCGTGAACACCGGCCTGGGCGCGCTGTGCAATGTGTCGCTGGAGGGCGAGCAACTCAGCCAGTTGTCGCGCAACACCCTGTTGAGCCACGCCTGTGGTGTCGGCCCGGTGCTCAGCGACGAACAGACCCGCGCAATCGTCTGCGCGGCGATCGTCAACTACAGCCAGGGCAAATCCGGCCTGCATCCGCAGGTGGTGCATGCGCTGCTGGCGCTGCTCAATCACGGCATCACACCGCAAGTGCCGTCCCAGGGTTCGGTGGGCTATCTGACTCACATGGCCCATGTCGGCGTAGCGTTGCTGGGTATTGGCGACGTGAGCTACCTGGGCCAAATCGTCGCGGCGCAACAGGCCCTGAGCGCAGAAGGGTTGCAGCCGGTGGTGCTCGGCGCCAAGGACGGCCTGTGCCTGGTCAACGGCACGCCGTGCATGACCGGCCTGAGCTGCCTGGCCTTGGCCGATGCCCATCACCTGTTGCAATGGGCCGACGTGATCGGCGCCATGAGTTTCGAGGCCCAGCGCGGCCAGATCGATGCGTTCGACGCCGAAATCCTCGCCCTCAAACCGCACCCCGGCATGCAGCAGGTCGGCATCAACCTGCGGGCGTTGCTCGACGGCAGTGAAGTGATCGCGAGCAGTAAAGGCGTCCGCACCCAGGATGCCTTGAGCCTGCGTTCGATCCCGCAGATCCACGGCGCGGCCCGCGACCAAGTGGAACATGCGACCCGGCAGGTCGAGACCGAACTCAACAGCGCCACCGACAACCCGCTGCTGCTCGGCACGCCGGACCGCTACCGCGTGGTGTCCCAGGCCAACCCGCACGGGCAGTCCGTGGCGTTGGCCGCTGATATGCTGGCGATTGCCATGGCCGAGATCGGCGCCGTCGCCGAGCGCCGCCTGGACCGCCTGATCAACCCCCACGTCAGCGGCTTGCCGGCGTTCCTGGTGAGCAACCCGGGAGTCAACTCCGGGATGATGATCGTGCAATACGTTGCCGCTTCCTTATGCGCGCAGAACCGCCAGTTGGCGCAACCGGCGGTGCTCGACAACTTCGTCACCTCGGGCCTGCAGGAAGACCACCTGAGCATGGGCACCAACGCCGCGCTCAAGCTGCACCAATTGTTGGCCAACGTGACCCAGATCCTCGCCATCGAGTACCTGCTCGCGGCCCAGGCCTTCGAGTTTCTCAAGGGCCAGCGTTTCGGCGCGGGCACCGACCGTGCCTGGCGCCTGCTGCGTGAGCAGGTCGCGCCTTACGCGCAGGACCGCTGGCTGGCGCCGGACATCGCGACCGCCGCCGCGCTGCTCAAGCACAGCACTTCGCTGCACCAGACGTTTCCCGAATTGCACTGAACAATAATTTCCAAGGAGCATGAATGTGACTGCGCTAACTCTGATTCCAGGCCAACTGACCCTTGCCCAACTGCGGGCCATCTACCAGCAGCCGGTAACCCTCAGCCTGGATGACAGCGCCACGGCGCAGATCGAGGCCAGTGTTGCCTGTGTAGAGCAGATTCTCGCCGAGAACCGCACCGCCTATGGCATCAACACCGGTTTCGGCCTGCTGGCCTCGACCCGCATCGCCAGCGAAGACCTGGAAAACCTCCAGCGCTCCCTGGTGCTGTCCCACGCCGCCGGTGTCGGTGAGCCGATCAGCGATGCGCTGGTGCGGCTGGTCATGGTGCTCAAGGTCAATAGCCTGAGCCGTGGGTTTTCCGGGATTCGCCGCCAGGTGATCGACGCGCTGATCGCGCTGATCAACGCCGAGGTGTACCCGCACATTCCGCTCAAAGGCTCGGTCGGTGCCTCCGGTGACTTGGCGCCCTTGGCCCATATGTCCCTGGTGCTGCTCGGCGAAGGCAAGGCGCGCTACAAAGGTGAATGGCTGGAGGCGAATGCCGCGCTGAAAATCGCCGGCCTCACGCCGCTGACCCTGGCCGCCAAGGAAGGCCTGGCGCTGCTCAACGGCACCCAGGTGTCCACGGCGTATGCCCTGCGTGGCCTGTTCGAGGGTGAGGATTTGTTCGCCGGCGCCCTCGCGTGCGGCAGCCTCACCGTGGAAGCGGTGCTGGGCTCGCGCTCGCCGTTCGATCCGCGCATTCACGCCGCGCGCGGCCAGCGTGGGCAGATCGATTCGGCGGCGGCTTATCGCGACCTGCTGGGCGAAAGCAGCCAGGTGTCGCAGTCGCACCAGAACTGCGACAAGGTGCAAGACCCTTATTCCCTGCGCTGCCAGCCACAAGTCATGGGCGCCTGCCTGACCCAGTTCCGCCAGGCCGCCGAGGTGCTGGTGATCGAGGCCAACGCGGTGTCGGATAACCCGCTGGTATTCGCCGCCGAAGGTGACGTGATCTCCGGCGGCAACTTCCACGCCGAGCCGGTGGCCATGGCTGCCGACAACATGGCGCTGGCCATCGCCGAAATCGGCTCCCTGAGCGAGCGGCGTATTTCGCTGATGATGGACAAGCACATGTCGCAACTGCCGCCGTTCCTGGTGGGCAATGGCGGGGTGAACTCCGGCTTCATGATCGCGCAGGTCACGGCTGCGGCACTCGCCAGCGAAAACAAGGCGCTCGCCCATCCCCATAGCGTCGACAGCCTGCCGACCTCGGCCAACCAGGAAGACCATGTGTCCATGGCGCCGGCTGCGGGCAAGCGCTTGTGGGAAATGGCTGAAAACGTTCGCGGCATTTTGGCCGTGGAATGGCTGGCGGCGTGCCAGGGCCTGGACCTGCGCGAAGGCCTGAAGACCTCGCCGAAGCTGGAAAAAGCACGCGCCATCCTGCGCGGCAAAGTAGCGTTCTACGACAAGGACCGCTTCTTCGCCCCGGACATCATCGCCGCCACCGAACTGCTCGCCAGCCGCTGTCTGAACGAGCTGGTGCCGGCCAAGTTGCTGCCGAGCCTGTAACCCGAGGAGTCTGGGATGAAAGCCCTTTGGCAACACTGCCACATCGCAACCATGGCGCACGGCAACTACTCGATCATCGAGGACGCCGCCATGGTCACCGCCGGTCAGTTCATTGAGTGGATCGGTCCGCGCAACGAAGTGCCGACGGCGGATTACGCCCAGGTGCATGACCTGCAGGGTGCGTGGGTCACCCCCGGGCTGATCGATTGCCACACCCACACGGTGTTCGGCGGCAATCGCAGCGGTGAGTTTGAACAACGCCTCGAAGGCGTCAGCTACGCCGACATCGCCGCCCAGGGCGGCGGTATTGCCAGCACCGTGCGCGCCACCCGCGCCGCCAGCGAGGATGAACTGTTCGAAAGTGCCCACAAGCGCCTGCGCAGTTTGCTGCGCGACGGCGTGACCACGGTGGAGATCAAATCCGGCTACGGCCTCGACCTGGCCAGCGAGCGCAAGTTGCTGCGGGTGATTCGTCGCCTCGGTGACGCGCTGCCGGTCAGCGTGCGCGCCACGTGCCTGGCCGCCCACGCCTTGCCGCCGGAGTACAAGGACCGCGCCGACGCCTACATCGATCACATCTGCAGCGAAATGCTCCCGGCCCTGGCCGCGGAAGGGCTGGTGGATGCGGTGGATGCGTTCTGCGAATACCTGGCGTTCTCGCCCGAACAGGTGGAGCGCGTGTTTAAAGTCGCCCGGCAACTCGGCCTGCCGGTGAAGCTGCACGCCGAGCAACTGTCGTCGCTGCACGGTTCCAGCCTGGCCGCGCGTTACCAGGCGCTGTCGGCGGATCACCTGGAATTCATGACCGAACAAGACGCTATCGCCATGGCCGCTGCCGGCACCGTCGCGGTGCTGCTGCCGGGCGCGTTTTACTTTCTGCGCGAAACCCAGTTACCGCCGATGGACGCCCTGCGCAAGCACGGCGTGAAGATCGCCATCGCCAGCGACCTCAACCCCGGCACCTCGCCGGCCTTGTCGGTGCGCCTGATGCTGAACATGGCCTGCACCCTGTTCCGCATGACCCCGGAAGAAGCCCTGGCCGGCGCCACTCAACATGCCGCCACCGCGCTGGGCATGGGCGCCACCCATGGCTCGCTGGAAGTGGGCAAGGTCGCCGACTTTGTCGCCTGGCAGATCGATCGTCCCGCCGACCTGGCCTACTGGCTGGGCGGCGAGCTGGATAAACGCGTCGTGCGCCATGGCGTCGATGTCACTGTTTAAGGAGTCGCGCTGTGGATAAGGTTCTGAGCTTCAAACAAGGCCGCGTACCGCTGCTGATCAGCATGCCTCACGCCGGCCTGCGCCTGACGCCTGCCGTGCAGGCCGGGTTGATCCCCGAGGCACAAAGCCTGCCGGACACCGACTGGCACATCCCCACGCTGTATGACTTTGCCGAAGCGCTCGGCGCCAGCACCCTGGCGGCGGAGTACTCGCGGTTTGTCATCGACCTGAACCGGCCGTCCGACGATAAACCGTTGTACGTCGGCGCCACCACCGGCCTGTACCCCGCGATCCTGTTCGACGGCGTGCCGTTGTTCCGCGACGGCCTGGAACCGTCCAAGGAGGAGCGCGCCACCTACTTGGAACACATCTGGGCGCCATACCACCGCACCCTGCAAGACGAACTGGCACGGCTCAAGGCCGAATTCGGCTACGCGCTGTTGTTCGATGCACATTCGATCCGCTCGGTGATCCCGCACCTGTTCGACGGCAAGCTGCCGGACTTCAACCTCGGCACCTTCAACGGCGCCGCCTGCGCTCCTGAACTGGCCAGCCAATTGGAAGCCATCTGCGCCGCGCATCCGCAGTACACCCATGTGCTCAACGGGCGCTTCAAGGGCGGCCATATCACCCGGCATTACGGCAACCCGGCGCAGGACATCCATGCCGTGCAACTGGAGTTGTGCCAGAGCACGTATATGGAAGAGTTCGAGCCGTTTCGTTATCGCGAGGATCTGGCGGGGCCGACGCGGGGGGTGTTGAAGCAGTTGTTGGACGGTTTTCTGGCGTGGGGGCAAAAGCGTTACGGCTGAAATCGTTCCAAGTTTGGGGGGGCGCCACTTCCAACACACCGCCCAGGCGCACAGTCAAATGTGCGTCAGGTAGGGAGTAACGGCTTCAGGCGTGCAGGTTAAAGAGCCGCGTGTTTTTCAGGGCGGCCCGCTGGGCGTTTTCGACATCGCCCATGGGCTGGGCCTTTACGTAACTCAGGGCGAGCAGTTGGCGAGAACCGAGCACGACCAGCCCTAACTGATATTGATAAATGCGCTCGGTACCTCTGCAGAACTGGTTGTGAGGGTAAATGGCGTCCACGTCCTGCTTGGCATCGTACTGATGTTACGTTGGCACGAGGTCTCGGTGAGATATTCAGACGATGATATTTCCCTTAGTTAGGGCTATCCAGATATGGAGATTGAAACAACTCAAAATACAGTTTGCTGTTTCCTCTCGGAAAGCAAACGTCTGCATCAATTCTCGAGACTAAATACATGTAGTAGTCATAGCCAAAATGAAACTCACAGACTGGCGATTTCAGCTTGCACCAAATCCTTTCTCTCAGTATTGCTGTGAGAACTGGGGCCAGCCGATCGACCTCAACTTCTTGCCCTTCCGTGTAAGGCTCGCCCTCGGAATTAAACTCAAGATTGTTAACTGTAAAAGAGGACGCGCCCAAGCACCGGCAAATACTGATAACTGTATTTATATAGTCGGTTTCGGTGAGCAGATACTCCTCTTCCGAAACGCTATTTCCAATGTCATGAAAGCTGGTCCAGTCGTCACCCTGCAGAGGCCCATATTTCGTAATTCGATAGGAGTATTTCATCTAATGAACCCTCAGGGTCAGCCCCCCCTATTAATATTGTCATTAAGCGTAATAATCAATGAAGTCTTCCAGAGACGACTCGATTATGGCCTTTCTGAAGGGGCTTTTAATGACTTCTATTTGCGACAATATTCGTGTTTTCAGCTCGTTAGCTACTTCGGCCATGTCGTTATCCAATGCTTCGACTGTGTTGTCCGAGATGGTCTCAAGCAAAGCGCTCATCAATAGATATTCGTCATCGTTGGCCCGATTTTCATGATCAATGGGATCGTCCGGCTTGGTTGCCAGATAGTCCAACGGGTTGGACAGTTCGAAGCCAAAATACTCGTCGCCCGACAGGAGTATCGTGAGATCGTTTGCAAAGTTGACGCGGGTGAGGATTCTCCCCCCCATCGGCGCGGCCATGAAGCATGAGAGCCGTCTTTTTTTTGGGTCAAATAACCTGAGTGTGGTTTGTGGAACACTATAGAGCGATTTGTGAAGTTTGATTCGACCCGCGATAGTTTTTTCTATATTGATCTGTGCCGTGTGGTTCTCACCCGGGACCGAGAACCTTAGGCAGGCGAGGTCACCCTGTTCAGTGAATGAAAAAATGTCCGAGTTTTCTGAAATCCAATGCTCTGAACTCACATGCTGCTTATTTGATGCTTCGAGGCAGACGACGGAAGAGTTGGTGTCGAAAACCCATCTGACAGAAGCGTCTCCATAACATATCAGCGAGGTTTCTATGAGTTCAAGGTCAGGGATGATGAACATTATTAAAAACCTTCCATTTTTATTGCGGGAGGAATGAGACCACCATTGGGTCTCGGAATCGTCCCTTTCAGAATCATATCAGACGTTATCGGCAGACCAGGGTCAGTGGATTTTCCGCCGTAAATGGCGGCACCGCTTTCGCCACGGGGGCCGCTAGGTCCATAACTCGTAATGACATTTCCTTGGGCTCCACCTTTACCATGAGTTACCACAATGTTGCCCTCATTATGGAATATCAGGTTGCCATTTTTGGCTTGATAGATCCCTTGAGGACTACTTAGGACGTGTCGCTCCAGACCGCTATCCAGTCGCCCGTGATAATCCTTTCCGCGTCTGACTTTTCCGTTTTTTGCGTTACTGATGATTTTGGATACCGGACAGCCTGCGAATCCCAGTGGGTCGATCCAGGCAATCGGGTTTATACCGTAAGCATATAAATTCAGCCCTCCCGCCAACCCAATCGGATCCGGCGTCGTAAACCGCCCCACATCCGGATCGTAAAACCGAAACGTGTTGTAGTGCAGCCCGATTTCCCGATCCAGATACTGCCCCTGAAACCGCAGGTTCTGCTCTTCAATGTAGTAAGGCTCACGCACCTCTTCTACCGTGTTCCCCCACACCCGATAAGTCGCCCGCCACACCGTTTCCCCATCAGCTTCCGTCAGTTGCTCCGGCAACCCATTCAAGTCGTTGTGGTAATAGCGCACGCTCTGGTGTTCGCCCACGCCATCAACCCGGGCCAGCGGCGTATAGCCATCGTCCTCATAGAGATACAGGCTGGTTTGACTATGCCGATGCTCCTGCAGCAGGCGCAGGCTATCCCAGGTGAAGCGGGTTTCTCCCAGCGCATAACCCCGGCTGTCGTGTTCGGTTTTGGCGATGCGTCGGCCAAGCGGGTCGTAGGTCATGTTCACTACCGTTTCTCGCTCGCCTTTTTGGCTGCGCACTTGGATCAAGCGGTGTTCAGCGTCGTAAGCGAAATGCTGCACACCTCGCGCAGCACTGCGCTTTCCGATCATTCGGCCAAAGCCGTCGTAGCGGTAACGCTTGTCCTGATAGGTCAGCAATCGGTTATGGCGCACCAAGCCGCCAGAGGTTTGCGGGCCGTCGAGCAGGTTGGCGGCGGCGTCGTAGGCGAAGGTTTCGCGCTGACCTTGAGTGTTGTCCTGGGTGGCGATGATGCGGCCGGTGGCGTCGTAGTGCAGCAGTTGGCGGTGTTGCGCTGCGGGTTGCTGGTCGAGTTTGCCGATCAGGTTGTCGGCGGGGTCGTACTCGAAGTGCTTTTGCGCCGCTGCCGGCATCAACGAGGGCTGGCCGGCGTGGCGGCGCTGGCGTGCGCGCAGGCGGCCGCTGCGGTCGTATTCGCTGCGGGTGGTGATCTGGCCTTGGGTACGCAGCACTTCGCGGTGTAGACGGTCGCGTTCGAAGTCGCTGATGACGTGGCCGTCGAGGTTTATCTGGTGCAGGTGGCCGCTGCCGTAGTACAGGCGATTGAGCCAGCGGCCGTCGGGTAGTTGGGTTTGGATCAGGTTGCCGAGTTCGTCGTAGTGATGGTTCAGGCTTCCAGCGGCGCTTTGTTCGGTAAGCAGTTGGCCCAGCGGGTCGTAGGCGAAGGCCAACGCCTGCGTAGTCTTATCGTTGCCGGTGAAAGTGATGGCGGTGAGTTGATCCAACGGGTCGTAGGCGTATTCGGTACGGCCGTCATCGGTCACTTTCGCCAGCAAGCGCCCGACGGCATCGCGCTCCAGGCGATGCACTATGGAAGACGCCTCATTCAAGGGCACGTATTCGACAGCGGCCAGGTTATCCAGGGTGTCATAGGTATAGCGCCGCGCACTGCCGTCGAGGTCTTGCTGCGCAGTGAGACGGTCGCCCTGGTCCCAGGTGAAACAGTATCTTTCGGCGTTTTCGTTGGTCAGGGTTTGCAACCGGCCATAGGCGTCGTAGCGGAATTCGATCTGCCTGCCGTGCGCATCGACCCGCTGGCGTACCTGGCCGCGACGGTTGTGCTGGTAGAGCGTGGTGTGGCCGGCGGGGTCGGTATAGCCCACCAACTGACCGCTGGCATCACGCTGATACTGCTCGGTGCGCCCGTCCGGCAGTTGGCTGCTGAGCAAGCGCCCTTGAGCGTTGTAGCTGAATTGAGTGCGTTCGCCGAGGGCGTCGGTGATGACCTGCAAATAGCCTCGCTCGTCGTAGCGAAAGCACGTGGGGTGGCCTGAGCAATCGACATGCTCGGACAATTGCCCGAATGGGTTCCAGCGCAGCTTTTTATTTTTGCCGGTGGCGTCGATGATTTCCACCACCTGGCCAAACGCGTCATAGCGGTAGCGCGTTGTCTGACCAAGTGGATCGATTTCGCTGACGCAGTTGCCGCGCGGGTCGTACCGGTATTGCCAGGCCTGTCCGGCGGCATCGGTTTCCACCAACGGCAGCGACCAATGCTGCAGCCAAAAGGTGGATTCGATCCGCCCCAACGGATCTTGCGTCTCGCACAGGTTGCCGGACTCGTCGTAACCGAACCTCCACTGACCGCCCTGAGGATCGGTGGCACTGAGCAACTGGCGCTCGTCATTCCATTCGAATTGCCAGGTTTGGCCGAGGTTGTCGGTGTATTCGGTGATCTGGTACTGGGCATTCCACCGACGGGTGCTGACCCGTTGCAAACCATCGGTAATCCGCGTGATCCCAGCGTGTAGGTCATAGTCGAACTGGTAGTCGTCGCCCTCGTCGGTCCAGTGTCGGATCACGCGCCATTCGGCGTCGTCCACACAGGCCCACTGGTAATAGCAGCGCTGCCCGGTAGGCCGTTGGTGCTCGACCATGTGCCGGCCGCTGTCGTAGGCAAAGCGGCGCTGTAGATGCCCGGAAGTATCGCGAACTTCGGCCAGGTCGCCATGAGCGTCATAGACATAGCTGACTAGGGTTTCGCGGCTGTGGTCGGCGAACAGCCGTTCAATTTGCTCGACCCGCCCGAGTTTTTGCTGGCTGTAGCCCAGCTCGATTCGCACATCATTGAAGGAATCGCGTAACCGGCTCAAGCGACCTTGGGCGTCATAGTCGAGGAGGATGCGGTTGTCGTTGCGGTCCCCTAACTGGCTCAGGCGCAGGTGCGACGGGTTGCCGGGCGTTGGTTCGAACAGCCGATAGAGCCCGTCGACGCTTTCAATCAGCAACTGCCCATTGGCATGGCGCCGCACGCTCAGGCCTTCGCCCGCGCTGAACACCGCGCCGCCCAAGGGGATCACGCCCATGTCGATCTGCCGGGCCTGCTCGTCGGTGTAGACCAGGCGCTCGCCGCCCTCAGGAAGCCCACCCGTCTCGACGAAGACTTCGTAGATCACACTCCAACCGGCGCCGAACAGGCCATCGCGGCGTTCATCCCGACTGCTGTAGTAACGCTGCCACTCGATCGGCAACAGGCCCGGCAGGGCGAAGTCCACGTCGTCTTCACCGTCGAGAACTTTCGCGCCCGTGGCGCTGTGTACCGGGTTGGGCGAACCTGCGGCCGCAGCGGTCAACGCATTGCTCACCTGGCCGCTGCCCCACGACACCAGCCCGCCCACGGCCATGCACGGCAACTTGCTGAAGAATTTCGCGCCACCGCCGCGCAACGTCAGCAGCGCCGTCACCGCCAGCCCGACACCGGGCGTCTTGCCGCTGCGAATCTCGCGAACCACCACGGGCGCTCCGCCGATGATCACATTCGGCGAAATCTGTACCGTCCCAACCTTGGCCTCGCAGGTGCTGCGATCCCCACTGCGCACGGCGGGCTGGCCGTTGATAAATACGCGACTGGAACCCTCGGCCATGTATTGCTCTGGCATCGGCGGGTGTTTATGGCAGTCGACTTTATCGCCAGGACAAGGCGCAGCGCCCGCCACCGGAGAGGCCACCGTTGGGCGCCATAGCTGAGAGAAAAACCCTTCAGCGATATCCAGATAAGAAGGCTCACCACCTGGCGCTGCGATTACATCCGAGATTTTGCCAGCCGCCCGCGCAGCGGGTTTGCCGTTGATGAATACGTTGGGCGAACCGCTGCTGATGAAGGCGTCGATGACGGGAGGAAACAGGGCATTGGCGAAATACTCACATAATCGTGAGAGGCCTTTATCCGCGCCGGTTTTGCTCATGCCGACGCCGACCACCGCACCCACCACGGCGCCGAGTACTACGCAGCCGAGACCGCCAGTCGCCACGGTGACACCCGCCGCCGCAACCACCGCCGCTGTCGCCAATGCGGTCACGGCCACGTTGGCGGCAATCTCCAGGACTCCGCCTAAAACGTCGGCCAGCATTGAACTGTGCAGAAGCGCATCGCCCTCGCGGGCAGCCCAAGGCGTGTCAGTCATGCGTAACGATCCGTGTCTGAAAAAGACCCGGATCAAATCACGCAGTGGCGGTATTGCTCAGGTGAGACTTTCCGATGCGCTTGTAGGAATGCTCCTGAGGTTGATCGGCCAAACTCTCCACTTGTATGCCAAGCACCTGCACGCGGCGGGCGTAAGCGCGCTGCTGTACTGCGGCCAAAGTCTGGTCCATGGCTGTTTGCGGGCGCAGAGCGAGGTGGAGGAGGGCGACTGGCTTTGATAGCTGCCTGTTGGCTCACCTGGGTAGCGAACTGCTGACACAGGTCTAAGCGCTCAAGGACATGCTCATTGCACAATTCGGGTTTATAGTGCCAGACGGCAGAATAAAAGACGTCCCCCCAGGGATGAACCCGACCCCCTACGGAGCGCGCAATGCAGACTTGGTACCCGCAGATCAAACCCTACGCCCGGCACGATCTGGCTGTCGACGACACCCACACCCTGTACGTCGATGAAAGTGGCTCTCCCGAAGGCTTGCCCGTCGTATTCATTCATGGTGGCCCTGGCTCCGGTTGCGACGCCAACAGCCGCTGCTATTTCGATCCGAACCTGTACCACATCATCACCTTTGACCAGCGTGGCTGCGGGCGTTCTACCCCCCGCGCCAGCCTGGAAAATAACACCACCTGGGACCTGGTCGCCGACCTTGAGCGCATTCGCGAGCACCTGGGCATCGATAAATGGGTCTTGTTCGGCGGCTCCTGGGGTTCGACCCTGGCGCTGGCCTACGCGCAAACCCATCCCGAGCGCGTGCACGGTTTGATCGTGCGCGGGATTTTCCTGGCCCGGCCCCAGGACATCCGCTGGTTTTACCAGGAAGGCGCCAGCCGTCTGTTTCCGGATTACTGGCAGGATTACCTTGCGCCGATCCCCCTGGACGAGCGCCACGACCTGCTCGCCGCGTACCACAAACGCCTGACCGGCAACGACCAGATTGCCCAGATGCACGCCGCCAAGGCCTGGTCCACCTGGGAAGGGCGCATGTTGGGCCTGTGCCCGAGCCCGCAGTTGATCGAGCGTTTCGCCGAGCCCCAGCGTGCGCTGTCGATCGCCCGCATCGAGTGCCACTACTTCACCAACAATTCCTTCCTGGAACCCAACCAGCTGATTCGAGACATGCACAAGATCGCCCATCTGCCTGGCGTAATCATCCACGGCCGCTACGATATGATCTGTCCGCTGGATAACGCGTGGGAGTTGCACCAGGCCTGGCCGAACAGTGAACTGCAGGTGATCCGCGAGGCGGGCCATGCGGCGTCCGAGCCCGGCATCACCGATGCCTTGGTGCGCGCGACCGGCGAGATGGCGCGCCGCCTGCTGGACCTGCCGCCTGAAGAAGCATGAAGGGCCTGTTGCAACGGGTGCGTGGCGCCCGGGTCGAGGTCGCGGGCGAAATCGTGGGGGCGATCGACCAGGGTTTGCTGGTGCTGGTGGCCGTGGAACCTGCGGACACCGTCGAGAGCGCCGACAAACTGCTGCATAAGCTGCTTAACTATCGGGTGTTCAGCGACGACGACGGCAAGATGAACCTGTCGCTCAAGGATATCGGCGACGGTTTGCTGCTGGTGTCGCAGTTCACCCTGGCGGCGGATACCAAAAGCGGGCTGCGGCCAAGTTTCTCCACCGCCGCGCCGCCGGCTCTGGGCGCAGCACTTTTTGAACACTTGCTGTTACAAGCGCAACAATTGCATGGCAAGGTGGCGTCCGGGCGTTTTGGTGCGGATATGCAGGTACATTTGGTCAATGATGGCCCTGTGACCTTCCTCTTACAGACATGAATGTATTAAAAACGACGTTAATGCCTAAAAACGCAGGGTTTCGCTATAAATACTTCGTTGTCCCTGATGCGTTGTCTCGCGGGCTACTAGATAATCGCGCGCTACGGGGATCAGCGTTGTTTGGTCCATTTTTGACTTAGGTAGAGACTTGTCCGACAGCCTCAGGGGAATCATTTTGCCCCAGGGGAGTCGGAACAATGCTCGCCAACCTGGCATATAGATAGCTGGCCGTTGGTTTTTTGATCTGTTTTCGGCGAGGGTTGCTCGTGATTGTTAGTCCCTGTAATGCACCAAAATTGTCTGCCAAACGGTTACGAAACGCACTGGTGACGGGCTCCGCCCTGTTTTGCCTGTTCGGCGCGGGTCAACTGTGGGCATTCAGTCTGGATGATGTGTCGGCCAAGGCAAAAGAGCTGGCCGGGCAGAAATACGAAGCTCCGCGCAGCAATCTGCCGAACGAATTCCGCGAAATGAAATTCGCTGATTATCAGAAGATTCGTTTCCGTAACGAAAAAGCCGAGTGGGCCGATCAGAACACCCCGTTCAAGCTGTCCTTCTATCACCAGGGTATGCACTTCGATACACCGGTGAAAATCAACGAAGTCACCGCCGACAACGTTCAGGAAATCAAATACGACCCGACGCGCTTCGATTTCGGCGACGTCAAGTTTGATCCCAAGTCCACCGAGCAGTTGGGTTATGCCGGTTTCCGTGTGCTGTTCCCGATCAACAAGGGCGACAAGCAAGACGAAATCCTGACCATGCTCGGGGCCAGCTATTTCCGCGTCGTGGGCAAGGACCAGGTGTATGGCCTGTCCGCCCGTGGCATGGCGATCGATACCGCGCTGCCGTCCGGCGAAGAGTTCCCGCGTTTCACCGAGTTCTGGATCGAGCGTCCAAAGCCGGGTGACAAGCACCTGGTGATCTTCGCTCTGCTGGATTCGCCGCGTGCCACCGGTGCCTATCGCCTGATCCTGCGTCCTGGCACCGACACCGTGGTCGACGTCAAGTCCCAGATGTTCCTGCGCGACAAGGTCAGCAAGCTGGGCGTTGCCCCGTTGACCAGCATGTTCCTGTTCGGCGCGAACCAGCCGTCCAAGGTCCTCAACTACCGTCGCGAGCTGCATGATTCCAGCGGTCTGTCGATCCATGCCGGTAATGGCGAGTGGATCTGGCGCCCACTGAACAACCCTAAACACCTGTCGGTCAGTAACTTCACCGTAGAGAACCCGCGTGGTTTCGGCCTGCTGCAACGCGGTCGCAACTTCAGTCACTACGAAGACCTGGACGACAACTACGACAAGCGGCCAAGCGCCTGGATCGAGCCTGAAGGCGACTGGGGCAAGGGTTCCGTGGACCTGGTAGAGATCCCGACCGCCGACGAAACCAACGACAACATCGTGGCCTTCTGGAGCCCGGAAAAACTGCCGGAAGTCGGCCAGCCGCTGGATGTCGCCTATCGCCTGCACTGGACCCTGGACGACGCCGCGTTCCATTCGCCGGACAGCGCCTGGGTCAAGCAGACCCTGCGTTCCACCGGCGACGTGAAGCAATCCAACCTGATCCGTCAGCCGGATGGCAGCGTCGCGTACCTGGTGGACTTCGAGGGCCCGTCCCTGAAGAAACTGCCACCGGACGCGCCGGTTCGCAGCCAGGTGAGCGTGGGTGACAACGCTGAGTTGGTCGAAAACAGCGTGCGTTACAACGAGCACACCAAAGGCTGGCGCCTGACCTTGCGCATGAAGATCAAGGACGCAGGCAAACCGACTGAAATGCGTGCGGCCCTGGTCCAGGACATCGTGCAGCCTGAGCCCGAGAAGGTGTCGACCCAAGTACTCAAAGCCGACAAAGTGCTGGCCAAACAGCATGAGAAACAGGCCAAGAAAGACAAGGAAGCCAAGCAGCCAGAAGCTGCCCCAGCCACACCGGAGCCGATCAAGACCGAGCAAGTCCTGACCGAAACCTGGAGCTATCAGTTGCCTGCCGATGAGTAATTCTCAAGTCCAGCCAGAGACTCTGTCCGAGTATCTGGCGCACCTGCCGATGACCGCAGAGCAGCGCGCCGAACTGGCGGGCTGCACATCCTTCAGCGAACTGCACGAACGTTTGTCGTCCAAGGTGTTCGATGCGCCGGTCGACGCTGCCCAAGCGTCGGTTGGCCGCCGGTTGACCCTCAGCACGGCGGAAGAGCTGGAGGATGCCGAAATGCTGGCGCTCGACGCCAGCGGCCGTGTGTGCCTCAAGGCCACTCCGCCGATTCGTCGGACCAAGGTTGTGCCTGAGCCGTGGCGCACCAATATCCTGGTGCGCGGCTGGCGCCGGCTGACCGGCCGCACCAACCCGCCGACGCCGCCGAAAGACGAACGCGTGCTGCCGGCGGCGCGCTGGCGCACCGTCGGTTCGATCCGTCGCTACATCCTGCTGACGCTGATGCTCGGCCAGACCATCGTGGCCGGCTGGTATATGAAAGGCATCATGCCGTACCAGGGGTGGTCGCTGGTCGACTTCGACGAGATCCGCAACCAGACCCTGCTGCAAACCGCGACCCAGGTACTGCCTTACGCGCTGCAAACCAGTATCCTGATCATGTTCGGGATCTTGTTCTGCTGGGTGTCGGCAGGTTTCTGGACCGCGTTGATGGGCTTCCTCGAGCTGCTGACTGGCCACGATAAATACCGGATCTCCGGTAAAAATGCCGGTAACGAGCCGATTCCGAAAAATGCGCGTACCGCGCTGGTGATGCCGATCTGTAACGAAGACGTGCCCCGCGTATTCGCCGGTCTGCGTGCGACGTTTGAATCAGTCGCGGCTACCGGTGATCTGGACCGCTTCGACTTCTTCGTGCTCAGCGACAGTAACGACGCCGACATCTGCATTGCCGAGCAGCAAGCCTGGCTCGACGTGTGCCGCGAAGCCGGTGGCTTCGGCAAGATCTTCTATCGTCGCCGTCGCCGTCGCGTCAAACGCAAGAGCGGCAACCTCGACGACTTCTGCCGTCGTTGGGGCGGTGATTACAAATACATGGTCGTTCTCGACGCCGACAGCGTGATGAGCGGCGAATGCCTGACCAGCCTGGTGCGCCTGATGGAAGCCACGCCGGATGCCGGGATTATCCAGACCGCGCCACGGGCGTCGGGTATGGACACCCTGTATGCGCGCATGCAGCAGTTCGCCACCCGTGTGTACGGTCCGCTGTTTACCGCCGGCCTGCACTTCTGGCAGTTGGGTGAATCCCACTACTGGGGTCACAACGCAATCATCCGGATGAAGCCATTTATCGAGCACTGCGCCCTGGCGCCGTTGCCGGGTAAAGGCGCGTTCGCCGGTGCGATCCTGTCCCACGACTTCGTTGAAGCCGCGCTGATGCGCCGTGCCGGCTGGGGCGTGTGGATTGCCTACGACCTGCCGGGCAGCTACGAAGAACTGCCGCCGAACCTGCTGGACGAACTCAAGCGTGACCGTCGCTGGTGCCACGGCAACCTGATGAACTTCCGCCTGTTCCTGGTCAAGGGCATGCACCCGGTCCACCGTGCGGTGTTCCTCACCGGCGTGATGTCCTACCTGTCGGCACCGTTGTGGTTCTTCTTCCTGGTGCTGTCCACCGCGTTGCTGGCGGTGAACACCTTGATGGAGCCGCAGTACTTCATGGCGCCGCGCCAGTTGTACCCGCTGTGGCCGCAATGGCATCCGGACAAGGCGGTGGCGTTGTTCTCCACCACTGTCGTGCTGCTGTTCCTGCCGAAGTTGCTGAGCGTCATCCTGATCTGGGCCAAGGGCGCGAAAGAGTTCGGTGGCAAGTTCAAGGTGACAATGTCGATGCTGCTGGAGATGTTGTTCTCCATGCTGCTGGCGCCCGTGCGGATGATCTTCCACACCCGCTTCGTCCTCGCCGCGTTCCTCGGCTGGGCTGCGACCTGGAATTCGCCGCAGCGTGACGACGACTCCACCCCATGGGGTGAAGCGGTCAAGCGCCACGGTCCGCAAACCCTGCTCGGCTTTCTCTGGGCGCTGTTGGTGGTGTGGTTGAACCCGAGCTTCCTGTGGTGGCTGATCCCGATCGTCGGTTCGCTGATGCTGTCGATCCCGGTGTCGGTGATTTCCAGTCGGGTCAAGCTGGGTCTCAAGTCCCGTGACGAGAGCCTGTTCTTGATCCCTGAGGAATACAATCCGCCGCAAGCGCTGCTGTCGACCGAGAAGTACACCCACGAAAACCGTTGGCACGCCCTCAATGACGGGTTTGTGCGTTCGGTGGTCGACCCGCAGCAGAACGCCCTGGCTTGCGCCTTGGCGACCTCGCGTCACCGTGAGGCGGAGCCGATCGAGTACCTGCGTGGCGAGCGCGTGCGTTATGCGTTGAAAGTCGGCCCTGCCGGCCTCACCAACGCCGAACGCCTGGCCTTGCTCAGTGACCCGGTGGCCCTGGCCCGCTTGCACGAGCAGGTCTGGAGCGAAGGGCATGCCGAGTGGTTGGGGGCCTGGCGCGAGTCGATCAAGTCTGATCCCCACGCGCCATTGCTGCCGTTGCAACCGCTGTCGTCCCAGGCTCAACCGGCCTGATTCAGACGCCCCCGAGGGTTCTCCTCGGGGGCATCTCAAGCGCTGGTCCTACAGCGTTTCCCGCTTCTTCCTTTGCACCCTAACTCCTTGTTATTTCGAAACAAAAGTCCCCGGTTCGAGGCGTATTGCCGTGCCTGTGTCTGAGTTAGCATCGCCCCCCGAAATTTGACTCGACCACAGGGGGATTCATGATCAAAAGGTATTGTTCGGCATTGCTGATGGGCGCTGTCGCATTGATTCACGGTGGTCTGGTGCAGGCCGGCGCGCTGGACGACGCCGTTCGGCGTGGCGTGCTGAAAGTGGGCACCACGCCCACCTACGTGCCATTCGAGATGACCGATAAACAGGGGCGTATTGTCGGTTTTGAAGTCGATTTGCTCCAGGCGATGAGCCGTGCCCTGGGGGTTGAACTTGAGCTGGTGGCGGTGCCGTACACCGAGTTGCTATCGGGGCTGATGGCGAGGAAGTTTGATCTGATTGGCAGCGGCATGACGGTCACGCAGGAGCGCAACCTCAAGCTGAATTTCAGTGACTCCTTTATCGTGGTAGGCCAAACGGTGTTGCTGCATCCCCGCCTCGCCGGCAAGGTTGCCAGTATCGAGGACCTGAACGAAGCCGGCTACCGCATCGCCACCACTGAAGGCACTACCGCAGAGGCTGCGGCGCGACGATTCCTCGGGGCGGCTCGGCTAAGCAGTTTCGCGACGCCGGAGGAAGGGGTGCGCCAGGTGGTGATCGGTGCGGCCGATGCGTTTATCCATGACGCGCCCTACAACCTGATCGCGATGACTCGGCCGGAAAACCAGGCGTTACTGGCGCTGGAGCAACCCTTCACCTACGAGCCCCTGGCGTTCGGCCTGAAAAAAGGCGATTACGACAGCCTGAACTGGATCAACCATTTTCTCAACCAAGTGGCGCAGGACGGCACCTACGATCGGCTGTACGACAAGTGGTTCAAGGACACCGACTGGATGACGGAGGTCGACTGAAAGTCATAAGTGCTTACACATCAACCCATTGCCTGAGCCGGGCGATAAGGTGTCTATCCCTGCGCCTCTGCGCGGCGCTGTAGGGATATTCCGACATGCATCGACAACAATTACCCGCGAAACCTTTGTGCCGGGCAGCGAGTGGGTTAGGATCGCACCCCGAAATGGTGCAGCCCTTTTGCGCGCCGCCCTCATAAGAATCGTTCAGGGGACTTGATGATGAAAAAGTATCTTTCGATGCTGCTGCTCGGCGTCACCGCGCTGGTCGCGGCCAACGCGGCTCAGGCCGGAGCCATCGACGATGCGGTCAAGCGTGGCACGCTGAAAGTCGGCATGGACCCGACCTACATGCCGTTCGAAATGACCAACAAGCGCGGTGAAATCATCGGCTTCGAAGTCGACATCCTCAAGGCCATGGCCAAGTCCATGGGCGTCAAGCTGGAGCTGGTGTCCACCGGCTACGACGGCATTATCCCAGCCTTTCTCACCGGCAAGTTCGACATGATCGGCAGCGGCATGACCCTGACCCAGGAACGCAACCTGCGCCTGAACTTCAGCGAACCCTTCATCGTGGTTGGCCAGACCCTGCTGATTCGCAAGGACCTGGAAGGCACCATCAAGTCCTACAAAGACCTGAACGACGAGAAATACCGCCTGACCTCCAAGCTCGGCACCACCGGCGAGATGGTGGCCAAAAAGCTGATCTCCAAGGCCAAGTACCACGGCTACGACAACGAACAGGAAGGCGTGCTGGACGTGGTCAACGGCAAGGCCGATGCCTTTGTGTATGACGCGCCGTACAACGTCGTCGCCGAGAAGAAAGTCGGTAACGGCAAGCTGGTGTTCCTTGAAGAACCCTTCACCTTCGAGCCGTTGGCCTTCGGTCTGAAGAAAGGCGATTACGACAGCATCAACTACATCAACAACTTCCTGCACCAGATCAGGAACGACGGCACCTACGATCGCATCCATGACAAGTGGTTCAAGAGCTCCGAGTGGCTCAAGGACATGGAATAAGGCTGGCGGAATACCGAGTCGCGCCTATCGCGAGCAAGCCCGCTCCCACACTCGACCGAGTTCCAGCATGAGAATGCGGTCGAGATGTGGGAGCGGGCTTGCTCGCGATGGCGGTATGACAGGCGACACACATCCCGGAACCTGAAATGAAACAGAAAAAAGCCCAATGGCCCTGGCACCTGCTGACCGTGGTCGTGCTGGTCGGCCTGGCGGGCGCCTTGTACTACGCCACGTCGCTGATGTCCTACGAATGGCGCTGGAACCGCGTGCCGCAATATTTCGCCTATCAGGCCGAAACGTCCCAGCGCGCGGCGGATGTGTCCACCGTTGTCGAGTTGGTGCGCAAAGGCGATGTGGCCGAAGTCACCCTGCGCAACGACGCGGGCACCGAGCAAAAACTCACCGTGGCCGACAACAGCCTGCAAGTGGCACGTGGCGATGACGTGGCCGAAGGCGATGTAGTGGGCGTGACCCGGCAGTGGGCGCTGGGGCCATTGATGTGGGGCTTATGGACCACCTTGTGGCTGTCCGTGGTGTCCGGTGTCCTGGGCTTGGCGATCGGCCTGGCGACCGGTTTGTGCCGGCTGTCCAGCAACCCGACCTTGCGCGATCTGTCGACGATCTACGTCGAACTGGTGCGCGGCACCCCGCTATTGGTGCAGATCTTCATTTTCTATTTCTTTATCGGTACGGTGCTCAACCTGTCCCGGGAGTTTGCCGCGATCGCTGCGCTGTCGCTGTTCACCGGGGCCTACGTGGCGGAAATCGTCCGAGGCGGTGTGCAGTCGATCACCCGTGGCCAGAACGAAGCCGCACGCTCGCTGGGCTTGAGTGCGGGCCAGTCGATGCGCCATGTGGTGCTGCCGCAGGCGCTCAAACGCGTGCTGCCGCCCCTGGCCGGGCAATTTATCAGCCTGGTGAAAGACACCTCGCTGGTGTCGGTGATCGCGATTACCGAGCTGCTCAAGAGCGGCCGCGAAGTCATCACCACCTCGTTTTCGCCGTTTGAAATCCTGTTCTGCGTGGCAGGCCTGTACCTGTTGATCAACCTGCCGCTGTCGAAAATGGCCAGCCGGCTTGAGCGGAGGCTCGCGCAAAGTGATTGAAGTCCGCGATCTGGTAAAAGTCTTCGACACCCGTGGCCAAGTGGTGCGCGCGGTGGACCACGTCACCACCCAGGTCGCCAAGGGCGAAGTGCTGGTGGTGATCGGCCCGTCTGGCTCGGGCAAGTCGACCTTCCTGCGCTGCCTCAATGGCCTGGAAGCGTTCGATTCGGGTTCGGTGAGCATCGACGGGCTGCAACTGGCTGATCCGAGAACCGACGTGAACGCCTATCGCCGCGAAGTCGGCATGGTGTTCCAGCACTTCAACCTGTTCCCCCACATGACGGTGCTGGAGAACCTGTGCCTGGCGCAAAAAGTCGTGCGCAAGCGTGGCAAGCAAGAGCGTGAAGCCAAGGCCCTGGCGTTGCTGGAAAAGGTCGGCATTGCGCAAAAGGCCAACGAGTTTCCCTCGCGGCTGTCCGGCGGCCAGCAGCAGCGGGTGGCGATTGCCCGTGCGCTGGCGATGGAACCCAAGGTGATGTTGTTCGACGAGCCCACCTCGGCCCTCGACCCGGAAATGGTCGGCGAAGTGCTTGACGTCATGAAAACCCTGGCCCTGGAAGGCATGACCATGGTCTGTGTCACCCACGAAATGGGCTTTGCCCGTGAAGTGGCGGACCGCGTGCTGTTCTTTGACCATGGCAAGCTGCTTGAAGACGCGTCCCCGGCCGAGTTCTTCGATGCGCCGAAAGACCCGCGCGCCCAGGCCTTCCTGCGCCAGGTGCTGTAATCACGCTCACACTATGGAAGCGTTAAAGTCGGAACTTGCTGACAAGCGTCTGTAGGTCCAGGCTCAACTGGGTCAACTGAGCGCTCGCTGCCGCCGTTTCTTCACTGGCGGCGGCGGTTTGCTCGGACACATCGCGCACCTTCAACACACTGCGATTGATCTCCTCGGCCACCGCGCTTTGTTCCTCGGCGGCGGCGGCAATCTGCGGGTTCATTTCCTGGATGACCGACACCGTGCGGGCAATCGCCGCCAGGGCGTCGCCGGCGTCGCGGGTCAAGCCGACGCTGTTGTCTGTCAGGCTGCGACTGCTGTCCATGATGTCCGCCACCTGTTGGGTGCCGGAATGCAGGCTGAGGATCAGTTCTTCAATTTCCTCGGCCGACGCCTGGGTGCGCCGGGCCAGGCTGCGCACTTCATCGGCGACTACCGCAAAGCCTTCTCCGGCACTGCCCGCGCGCGCGGCTTCGATGGCGGCGTTCAACGCCAGCAGGTTGGTCTGCTGGGACACTGATTTGATCACGTCCAGCACACTGCCGATCTTTTGGCTCTCTTGCTGCAACGCCAGCATTGCTCGGCTGGAGAGGGCCATTTCACTGGCCAGGTGGCCGATCTGTTCAACGGCCTGTGCAACCACCTTGTCGCCGACGCGGGTCTGTTGGTCGGCTTCACTCGCCGCGATCGACGCTTGTTCGGCATGCCGCGCGACCTCCTGGGCGGTGGCGAGCATTTCATTCATTGCCGTGGCGACCTGATCGGTTTCGTCCTTTTGATTGTTGACGCCGGCGCGGGTCTGTTCGGTGACGGCCGACAACTGCGTGGCCGCACTGGCGATTTGCCGGGCGCTGTCGCCAATGCCGCTGATCAGGCCGCGCAGGTTGCGGATCATCTGCCCGATGCTCTGCTGCAACTGGCCCATTTCATCACGGCGCTCCACGGCGGGGTTTTCGCTTAAATCGCCCGCTGCGATGCGGTTGGCGGCGACCAAGGCTTCACGCAACGGCAGGGTGATCTGCCGGGCGATCCACCAGGCGGCCAGGGCGCCGAGCAGCAGAGCGGCAAGCGTGACGCTGACCAGCAGTGTTCGGGTGTGCTCCGCTTCCCGGTCGCGTTTGAGGATCTGGCCCTGGCTCACCAGGTCACTTTGTTCGAGCAACTGGTTGAGTTGCTGTTCAAAGCGGTTCTGCGCGGTTTCGGTGGTGACTTGGGTCTCCTTGAGTTTGATCAACAAGGTGCGGTAGGTGGCCAGATCCGTGGTGAGCACGACAGAGTCGACGGGTAGGCTTGTGACGGCGGCTTGAGCGATATCCAGGGCGTCGAGGGTCTTGCCCACCGCTTCGGCATAGGCTTGCAGCGACTCGGCGGCCCAGGCGGGGCTCTGGGCGCGATCTTCGGCCTGTTCCATGGCTTGGCGCAGGCTCTCTATAGCGTCGAGGGCCTGCTGGTCTTGCTGGTCAGGCAGTTCGCTGGCCAGTTGCGCGAGGGTATCGCTGGCTTGCAGGGCGATCTTATGCAGCGGCGGCCGGGTGTTTTCCCGCTGTTCGATCAAGGGCGGCAATTCCATTAGCGCCGCTTTGAAGCTGGCCACGAGACGCTCCGCTTCCTTGAGGCGCTGCAGGTCGGTCGGATCAATGACGTGCTGTGACAGGTAGTCGAGATGCTGATCGATTTTTTTGATCTGCTGCGTCATTTTGCCCAGGCTGGCGGTGTCCGTGAGGGTGCGGTAAACGATGCGGTCGGCGCGCATCGCCTCGGCGTCGGCCGCCAGTTGGCCCAGCACCGTCAGGTTGCTGGAGCGGAACAGGGCGGCATTCAAGGCCTGCCAGCCGGTCATGGCAATGATGAAACTGAGGATCAGCACCTGGCCAAAGCCCAGGGCGAGTTTGAGTCGGACGCTGGCGTTGACCAGCAAGTGGGTCAGCCGAGGAAACATGGTGAACCTCCAAATCTGAAAAAGCGCTGCGCAACCATGCAAACGCTAAATCGATTTGGGGTGAGGGCGGGCTGATAAGTGCGTAGGAAATTTCACAAGTTGCTGAAGTGCGGCGACCCGGATGGCTCGCCGCCCAGCGCCGGTCAGATGCGGAAGCGCCCAACCAGGGTTTGCAGGTAGATGCCCAGGCGCGCCAGTTCAGCGCTGGAGGCGGCGGTCTCTTCACTGGCCGAGGACGTTTGCTCCGACACATCGCGCACGTTCAATATGCTGCGGTTGATCTCTTCGGCCACGGCGCTTTGTTGCTCGGCGGCGGTGGCAATCTGCGAGTTCATCGCCTGAATGGTCGACACGGTGCGGGTGATGTTTTCCAGGGCGCTGCCGGCGCGGCGAGTCAACTCGACGCTGCTGTCGGTCAGCCCGCGGCTGTTGTCCATGATGGTTGCCACCTGCTGGGTGCCCGTTTGCAGGCCGCCGATCAGCTCTTCGATCTCTTCCGTGGATTTTTGCGTGCGTTGAGCCAGGCTGCGCACTTCATCGGCCACCACCGCGAAGCCACGCCCGGCTTCACCGGCTCGTGCCGCTTCAATCGCAGCGTTAAGCGCCAGCAGGTTGGTTTGCTGGGCCACCGACTTGATCACGTCGAGCACGCTGCCGATCTTGTCGCTTTCGCGCTTGAGATGGCCCATGGCCTCGGTGGAGTTGCCGACCTCAGTGGCCAGGCGTTCGATCTGGGCGATGGCTTCACCGACCACCTTGTCGCCTTCGCGGGCCTGCTGGTCCGCCACCAAGGCCGCTTCGGAGGCTTCCTCGGCGTTGCGCGCAACTTCCTGCACGGTCGCGGCCATTTCATTCATGGCGGTGGCGACCTGGTCGGTCTCGATTTTCTGATTGTTGACCCCGGCGCTGGTCTGCTCGGTGACCGACGACAATTGTTCGGCGGCGCTGGCGATCTGGGTGACGCCGTCGCTGATGCCGCCGATCAGTTCGCGCAGGCCCACGGTCATGCTTTGCATGGCGCGTTGCAGTTGGCCCAGTTCGTCCTGGCGTGTGGATGTCAGGTCGTGGCTCAGGTCGCCCGAAGCAACGCGCTCGGCCACCTTGAGGGTCTGATTCAGCGGGATGACGATCTGGCGCGTGATCGCCCAGGCGGCCACCAGGCCAAAGATCAATGCCAGTACGGTGGCGAGCAGCAGCAGGTACCTGGCCTGGGCGGCATCGGTGTCGCGCACTGCGGTCTGGGAAAGCGTGAGTTTATCGCTGCGGCTCAGCAGGATATCGCCTTGTGCGCTCATGGTTTTGAGTGCGACGGCGGTGGCCACCTGGGAGTCGCGGAACTGGCTGACAGCGGCGCGATAGGCTTGCAGCGAGACACTGGCCTGTTGCAGGTCCGCCTGGTATTGCGCCGGCAATGCGCCTTGCAGTTCAGTGATCTTCTTCAGGGCGTTGTCGATGGCGTCGAGCGCAGGTTGCTCAGCCTCGACCTTGCCGCTGTAGGTGTAGCCGCGAACCTGGAAGCGCGCTTGCTGGATCAGCTTGCTCAGTTCGACCACGCTATTGAACTGGGTGACGCTGTCGCCTTGCAGCAGGGACTTCTCGACTTCATTCACCTTGAGCACTGCATTGTCGGCGGTATTGCCCAGCTTGCTGCGCGCGTCTTCGCGGTTGGCGCCGGCTTGCGCCATATCGCTGAATGCGCGTTTGTATTGGTCCACGGCGGCCAATTGCTCATCGACCAGGGCGATGTCCGTGGGGTTTTCGATCAGTGTACGGGCGGTCTTCATGCCGCTGTCCAGCCGGTTCAGCAGGTCGCTGACGGCTGCCGTGCCTTGTTCGCCACGGCGCATTTCATAGTCCAGGCGGGCGATACGCAGGTCTTTGGTCAAGACATTGAGGCTGGAGATATACCCCAATTTGTCGCCACGGCTGGTCACATCGCCCAGGCCGGTCCAGCCGGTGAAGGTGATCAACAAGGTAAGGAGCAACACCAGGCCAAAGCCTACGCCCAGCTTGTGGTTGACGCTGACATTCCCCAGCTTTTCGGCTAACCAACGATACATGCTGCGAACTCCCCTAGAGCAAGGCTTGGAATTATTCGAAGGTTATCGGCGGCGCATGAAAAATCTGTAGGAATAGGGTGGCTAGAACAGCCGGGCGAGCAGGGCGGTGACGGCGGTCTCCACGCGCAGGATGCGTGCACCCAGTTGCACCGGTTGCAGGCCTGCCTTGGTCAGCAGGTCGACCTCGTAGGGAATCCAGCCGCCTTCCGGGCCGATAGCCAAGGTCACCGGCTCATCCAGCCCGCGCGGGCAGGATGGGTAATCGCCGGGATGGCCGATCAGGCCAAGGGTGCCTGCGGTCAGAGCGGGCAGGCGGTCTTCGACGAAGGGTTTGAAGCGTTTTTCGATGATGATCTCGGGCAGCACCGTGTCCCGCGCCTGCTCCAGGCCGAGGATCAATTGCTCGCGAATCGCCTCGGGCTCCAGGAAGGGGGTTTGCCAGAAGCTCTTTTCCACGCGGTAGCTGTTGAGCAGCACTACCTTCGGCACGCCCATGGCGGCGACGGTTTGCAGCACCCGGCGGAGCATTTTCGGGCGGGGCAGGGCCAGCAACAGGGTCAGCGGCAGTTTGGCCGGTGGCGGCAGGTCGAAGGCTACTTGCAACTCGGCTTCGTGGGCTTCCAGGCGCAGCAGTTGTGCATTGCCCATCAGCCCGCCGATGCGCCCGACCCGCAGGTTGTCGCCCACCGTCGCGCGGTGCACGTCCTGCATATGCACCAGGCGCCGGTCACGCAGGATCACCCGGTCGGCCGCGATAAAGTCGGCCTCTTCAAGCAGCAGCAGGTTCACGGCTGGGTTGCTGGCGGCTGGTCGTTGTCGTCGGCGGCTTGGTCGTCGGGGTGTTCGCCACGCTTGGTGATCAGGCTGCTGAACAGGATGCCGATCTCGAACAGCATCCACATCGGCACTGCCAGCAATGTCTGGGAGAAAATGTCCGGCGGGGTCAGGATCATGCCGACCACGAAGCAGCCGATGATCACGTAGGGGCGGACCTTCTTCAGGTATTGCACGTTGACCACGCCGATCCACACCAGCAACACCACGGCCACCGGGATTTCGAAGGCCACGCCGAAGGCGAAGAACAGCGTCATCACGAAGTCGAGGTAGCTGGTGATGTCGGTCATCATCTCAACGCCGGCCGGGGTGGCGGCGGCGAAGAACTTGAAGATCAGCGGGAACACCAGGAAGTAAGCGAACGCCATGCCGGTGTAGAACAGCAGGATGCTCGACACCAGCAAGGGCACTGCGATGCGCTTCTCATGCTTGTACAGGCCGGGGGCGATAAAGCCCCAGATCTGGTGCAGGATCACCGGGATCGCGAGGAACAGCGAGACCATCATCGTCAGCTTCAGCGGCGTGAGGAACGGCGACGATACGTCGGTGGCGATCATCGTCGCGCCCGCTGGCAGGTAATGGCGCAGTGGCGTGGAGACGAAGGTGTAGATCTGCTGGGTAAAGGCGAACAGCCCGGCAAAAATTACGAAGATCGCCGCCACGCAACGCAGCAGGCGGGTACGCAGCTCGGTGAGGTGCGAGACCAGCGGCATGTGCTGGTCGTTTTCCGGTTTATCAGCGCTCATGGGGCTCGCGGCGGCAATGTAGGGTCATGGGGAGCAGGCGCCGCGATGGGCGCCTGCGCTGGCTCGGTTGGCGTGGTCGGGGTGGCGGGCGTTGCTTCAACTGCGGGCGTGGGAGCGATGCTGTGCTCGGCCACGGGCGCCACCGGCTTGGCCTGCTCCTGCACCGGCGTCAGAATATTGCGCGTCTCTTGCTCCAACGACAGGATGTGTTCGTTGTGCAGTTGGCGGCGGATTTCGTCGGCGCCGATTTCCCGTTCAACTTCCTGTTTGATGGCGTTGAAACTGCGTTTCAGGCGCCCGATCCACAGGCCAGCCGTGCGCGCGGCACCGGGCAGGCGTTCCGGCCCCAGGACCAGCAAGGCCACGAGGCCGACGAGCAGCAGTTCAGAGAAGCTGATACCAAACATTAGTCAGTGCTCACGAGTCTTTGCGGATCGGCTCTTCAACTTTTTCAGCCTGCACGTCGAAGGTCCGACGCTCGGTGATCGGCTGGGCCGCCTGGGGGTGCACAGGCTGGACCGGTGGCGCCGGGTTGACGGCGGGGTCGGCCGGCTTTTCGTCGTCGTTCATGGCCTTGCGAAAGCCCTTGATCGACTCGCCCACGTCGGTGCCGAGGTTTTTCAGTTTCTTGGTGCCAAATACCAGAACGACTACCACCAGAATAACGATCCAGTGTTTCCAGTCAAAAATGCCCATGCTGCAATTCCTCTGTAAAAGTTATTCAGGCGGACGGGCGCGAGGCCTTTTCGACATGCCCGGACAAGCCGAAGCGACGGTCCAGTTCATCCAGCACCGCCTGCGGATGCTGCCCCAGTTGAGCGAGCATGACCAGGCTGTGGAACCACAGGTCGGCGGTTTCGTAGATCACATCGCTGCAGTCGCCGCTGATCTCGGCATCCTTGGCGGCAAGGATGGTCTCGACGGATTCTTCGCCGAGTTTTTCCAGGATCTTGTTCAGGCCTTTGTGGTACAGGCTGGCGACGTAGGAGCTTTCGGCATCCGCGCCTTTGCGCTCTTCCAGCACCTGGGCCACACGGTTCAGGGTATCGCTCATGTTCAGTGTCCTGCCGAGTAAATGGCGTGCGGGTCTTTGAGTACCGGCTCTACAACCTTCCACTCGCCGTTCTCGAACACGCGATAGAAGCAGCTGTGGCGGCCGGTGTGGCAGGCGATACCGCCGATCTGCTCGACCTTGAGGATCACCACGTCGGCGTCGCAGTCGAGGCGTATCTCGTGCAGGGTTTGTACGTGCCCGGACTCTTCACCCTTGCGCCACAGTTTGCCACGTGAACGTGACCAGTAAATGGCGCGCTGCTCAGCGGCGGTGAGGCTCAGCGCCTCGCGGTTCATCCAGGCCATCATCAGCACGCGCCCGGTCTTGTAGTCCTGGGCAATGGCCGGCACCAGGCCGTCACTGTCCCACTTGATCTCATCCAGCCAGTCTTTCATCTTCGGCTCCGGCAATTTGCGACAGTGTATAACCGGATTGGCTACCGACGCACGATCAGATAAACACCCACGGCGACCATGATACCGGCCGGCCAGTGGCCCAGTTGGTTCAGCGGCCCGCCGATGGCCAGCATTACACCGCCGACCAGATGCGCGGCGCCCAGCAGGCGCAGGAACCAGTCGTCCTTGCGCGTGTGCCACGGCGGCGCCGGGTCCTTGGCGTGGGGCTGGGACATGCGCTCCAGCAGGTCGCGGGTCATGTTGGCCAGGTGCGGCAGTTGCTCCACCTGGCTCTGCAGGTTGCCCAGCAGGGTTTTCGGGCTGACCCGTTCGCGCATCCAGCGTTCGAGGAACGGCTGGGCGGTGTTCCACAGGTCGAGGTCCGGGTACAACTGGCGGCCCAGGCCTTCAATGTTCAGCAGGGTTTTCTGCAGTAGCACCAACTGCGGCTGCACTTCCATATTGAAGCGCCGCGCGGTCTGGAACAGGCGCATCAGTACCTGGCCGAAGGAAATGTCTTTTAGCGGTTTTTCGAAGATCGGCTCGCACACGGTGCGGATCGCCGCTTCGAATTCATTGAGCTTGGTTTCTGCGGGCACCCAACCCGAATCGATGTGCAACTGCGCCACGCGGCGGTAGTCACGCTTGAAGAAGGCGAACAGGTTGCGCGCCAAGTAGTCCTGGTCTTCCGGGGTCAGGCTGCCGACGATGCCGCAGTCGATCGCAATGTACTGCGGGCTCCACGGGTTGATGGTGCTGACGAAGATATTGCCGGGGTGCATGTCGGCGTGGAAGAAACTGTCGCGGAACACCTGTGTGAAGAAGATCTCGACGCCGCGCTCGGCGAGCATCTTCATGTCGGTGCGCTGGTCGGTCAGCGTCGCGAGGTCGGTGACCTGCACGCCGTAGATGCGCTCCATCACCAACACTTTAGGGCGGCACCAGTCCCAATACACTTGCGGCACGTACAGCAGCGGTGAGCCTTCAAAGTTGCGCTTGAGCTGGCTGGCGTTGGCCGCTTCGCGCAGCAGGTCGAGTTCGTCGTAGATGGTTTTTTCGTAGTCGGCGACCACGTCGACCGGGTGCAGCAGGCGCGCGTCGGCGGAGAAGCGTTCGGCGGCGCGGGCGAGAATGAACAGCCACGCCAGGTCCTGGCCGATGATCGCCTTGAGGCCTGGGCGAATCACCTTCACCACCACTTCTTCGCCGGTCTTGAGCTGCGCCGCATGCACTTGCGCCACCGAGGCCGAAGCCAGGGGCTCGACGTCGAAACGGCTGAACACGTCGCTGATCTTCTTGCCCAACTGCTCTTCGATCAGCTTCATCGATTGCTGCGAATCGAACGGCGGCACGCGGTCCTGCAGCAGCATCAGCTCGTCGGCGATGTCTTCGGGCAACAGGTCGCGACGGGTCGAGAGGATCTGCCCGAACTTGATAAAGATTGGCCCCAAATCCTGCAAGGCCAGGCGCAGGCGCGTGCCACGGCTCAGGTCCAGTGGCTTGCGTGGGAACCAGCGCCACGGCAGCACGTAACGCACGGCCAGCAGGAACCACGGCAAGGGCAGGGCGAACAGCAGGTCATCGAGGCGGTAGCGGATGACGACGCGCTGGATACGGAACAAACGGCGGACGGCGAGCAGCTTCATGCGTTATCGCTTGGATCAAGGGAACGGCTCAGGCGCTCGAAGCGGGCCTCAAGGCGTTCCAGGTCGATTTTGGCCTTGTCGAGTTCACGAAAGCGCGCTTGCGCTTCCCGTTGTCCGACCAGGGTGCGCGATTCTTCGCTCAGGTATTCGGCGAGGTTCTGGTTGAGGCTGGCGAACCCCTGCTGGTACCAGCGCGTGCGGCTGCGCAGGTGACCGCTGATCAACTGGGTGGCCACGGGGCCGATCCAGCGCGACAGTTCGTATTCCCAGTCCAGTTCCAGGTCTTGCAGCACGGCGGCCAGGTCCATCAGCGCCGCGCTGTCGCCTTCCAGCGCTACTTCGGGGCTGTGGAGGATGGCGGTCTTGTTGCGGCTCAGCGCCAGGTGCAACAGGCTCGAGGCCGGCGCACGCAGGGTGCAGTCGGCCTCGGCGGCCCACTGGGTCGCGAGCAATAGGCCTTCATCGCTGGGCAGGATAAACAGCTGCAAGGCCGGGCTCGTGCAGTCGACGGCGATGATCTTGCCGTTCAAGTGCGCGAGCCGCGCCAGGGCGGTGCTGTCCAGGCGCAGCACCCGGTTGACACCGAGTTCGACGCTGGCGAGCAAGCCTTGGAACAGCATCAGGGCTTGATGCCGCGGTGCAGGGCGACGATGCCTGAGGTCATGTTGTGGTAGGTCACGCGGTCGAAACCGGCGTCCACCATCATCGACTTCAGGGTTTCCTGGTCGGGGTGCATGCGGATCGACTCGGCCAGGTAGCGATAGCTCTCGGCGTCGTTGGTGATCAGCTTGCCCATCAACGGCATGAAGGCGAACGAGTAGGTGTCGTAGACCTTGGACATCAGCGCGTTGGTCGGTTTGGAGAACTCCAGCACCAGCAGGCGGCCACCGGGCTTGAGCACGCGCAGCATCGAGCGGATCGCGTCTTCCTTGTGGGTCACGTTGCGCAGGCCGAACGCGATGGTCACGCAGTCGAAATGGTTGTCGGGGAACGGCAGCTTTTCCGCATCGGCCTGGACGAATTCGATATTGCCGGCCACGCCTTTGTCGAGCAGGCGATCACGGCCGACCTTGAGCATCGAACCGTTGATATCCGCCAGCACCACCTGGCCGGTCGGGCCGACGAGCTTGGAGAACTTGGCCGCCAAGTCGCCGGTACCACCCGCGATGTCCAGCACGCGGTTGCCAGTGCGTACACCCGACAACTCGATGGTGAAGCGCTTCCACAGGCGGTGCATGCCGCCGGAGAGCACGTCGTTCATCAGGTCGTACTTGGCCGCAACGGAGTGGAACACTTCAGCGACTTTTTCCGCTTTCTGGCTTTCCGGGACGTTCTTGAAGCCGAAGTGAGTGGTGGGTTCGGCATCGCTGCCTTTGCGCTGATCAGTCATATCGCTGTCACCAAAATTGAATGCGGGACATGATAATCCCCAAGGCCTGCTTTGTCTTGGCAAGGCTGAAGGTAAGATAGGTGCTCACCGAGACCTTTTGCCGCATGGCAGGTGTTCAAGTCGTTATAAAGAGGAGTCATTGCAATGGCCCGTATCACTGTTGAACGTGCGCATTCCCTGGGTAAAGAAGGCGCACGGGCGAAGGCCGAGAAGCTGGCACAGAAACTCCAGGATCAATATGGCCTGCAGCCTTCGTGGTCGGGCGATACGTTGAACCTCAAGCGTTCGGGGGTTAAAGGCACGGTGTTGGTCGCCGATGATCTGTTGCGTATTGATGTGGAACTGGGCCTGTTGATGTCGGCCATGAGTGGCACCATCAAGACTGAAATCGAGAAAGCCCTGGATAAAGCCTTGGCCTGATCCCGCTGTTCTTAGGGTGCCGATTCTAATTTTTCTGCCTACTTTGTGCCCACGCCCTCAACTTCTGCGGGCCGTTCCTCCACCCTTTTTACGTGAGGTGCATCATGGCCAAAGTTATCCTGAAGAAAAAAATCGACGCCCCGAGCCACGCCCTGGACGACGTTAAAACCTATGCCCGCAAGATCTGGCTGGCAGGCCTAGGGGTCTATGCCAAGGTCGGAAGCGAGGGCGGCGAGTACTTCAAAGAGCTGGTTAAGACCGGTCAACATGTTGAAAGTAAAGGCAAAAAAGTTGCACTTGAACAACTTGATGCGGCCAACAGTCAGATTGACCAAGTAACGAGTAATATCGCCAGCGTCAAAGGTCGGGTAGAAGTTCAACTGGATAAAGTTGAAAAAGCTTTTGACACGCGTGTTGCAAGTGCCTTGAATCGAATCGGCATTGCGTCTAAACATGACGTGGAGACACTCTCTGCTAAGCTCGAAGAGCTGACGGCATTGCTCGAACGTGTCGCGCGTAAACACTAAGGAGACATCGGGATGGCTGTTAAAAAGACTACTCAGAAAGAAGGCAGCTCGTGGGTCGGGAAAGTTGAAGAATATTCCCGCAAGATCTGGCTGGCTGGTTTAGGCGTTTACTCGAAGATCGACAGTGACGGCAGCAAACTCTTCGAGACATTGGTTAAAGACGGCGAGAAGGCCGAGAAGTTGACCAAGAGCACCGTCGGCAAACAAGTGGATGCAGCCAAAGCGACTGCAGGTTCCGCCAAGTCGAAACTCAGTGATAAATGGGGCGAATTGGAAGGGGCTTTCGACAAACGTCTCCACAGTGCCATTTCACGACTGGGTGTTCCTAGCCGTAGTGAAGTGAAGGCACTGCACAGCAAGGTTGACACGCTGACCAAACAAATCGAAAAACTCACCGGTGCCAAAGTGACGCCGGTGAAGGCTGCTGCTGCGGCTAAGCCAGCGACTAAAACCGCTGCCGCCAAGCCACTGGCTAAAGCCGCCGCCAAGCCGGCTGCCAAACCTGCGGCCAAAGCGCCCGCCAAAGCCGTGGTTAAACCGGCTGCCAAGCCGGCTGCGAAAGTTGCGGCGGCTAAACCGGCGGCCAAGCCTGCCGCTAAACCAGTGGCCGCTAAAGCCGCTGCCAAGCCGGCCGTTAAACCTGCCGCCAAGGCCGCAGCCAAACCCGCTGCTAAAACGGCTGCCGCCAAACCTGCGGCCAAGCCAGCGCTGGCCAAACCTGCCGCCGCGAAGAAGCCGGTAGCCGCGAAGAAGCCCGCAGCAGCGAAGCCGGCCGTGGCCGCCAAGCCTGCGACCCCGGCGCCCAGCGCTTCAAGCGCCAACTCGGCAACCGCGCCGACTGCTGCGCCTGCACCGACTGCAGCGTCGGTAACCCCGACGCCATCCAGTCAGTCCTGATCTACTCGGGACACAAAAAAACGCCCGGCCTGTGAAGGTCGGGCGTTTTTTTACGTGCGCATAATGGGGCGGTCAGTTGTACGTGATCGACACCGTCACGGCGCTGGCCAGGGTGCCTTGGGTGACCGCTGCGCCGGTTTTATGGTACGCCGCTGTGAGTGGCAACACCGCCTTGTTGCTGCTGGTCTCCACCGTGCGGCTGCGCTGGGCGTCGGTGCCGTTGGCGGGGATGGTGTAACCGGGTGTCGCGCGGTGCAGCAGCCAAAGGGCCGTGCCGCCTGAGGTTCCCGTATTGGCAAACAGCACGGCGTTGCCGGTCGAGGCGCTGCCCGCGAACAGGAACGTGACGTTGCGGATGTCCGATTCGCAGTCGGCCGATATCTCGAAATCGAAGGCGCCTGTGGAGGGCGTTGCATCAAAGTCGGCGATCTTGATGGTCGGCAGTGTGAGGGTACGGTTCAGATCGCCGGCCGCCAGGTTGCAGGTACCGGCGTTGACCTGGCCGACAAAGTTCAAGGTGCCTGTGGTTGCGGCCTGAGCCGCATGGGCGCTGAGGCCAGCAGTGATTGCCAGCAGTCGCGGCAGCGTGCGGATGTTCATCGGGTAATCTCCGGCGTTTCAGTTATAGGTAATGTTGACGGTGGCGGTACTGGCGAGCGTGCCTTGGCTGACCGCGCCGTTTTGGTGATAGGCGGCGCCGAGTGGCAAGACCGCACGGTTGTCGGAAACCACCAGCGTGCGGCTGCTATCGGTGCCGTTGGCGCTAATCGTCTGGGCCACCCCATTGATCCGCGAATACAGCCACAGCCCGATGCCACCGGCGCTGCCGGTATTGGCGAAGAGCGCGTCGTGCCCAGGGGCGGGGGTACCGGCAAACCGAAAGGTGACGTGGGTGGCGTCGCTGCAGTTCGCCGTCAACTCGAAGTCGCGCGCGCCTGCGCTGATGGCATTTTCGAAGGCGCTGACTTGAACGGGGTCAAGCGAGATCGTGCGGTTGACGTCACCGGCCGCCAGGTCGCAGGTGGCGGCGGGTCTGACGAAGCGTACCGAGTTGTTGAGCCTCAGGCTAAAGCGGCCTAAGTAACCCCAGGGGCCGTGCAGTCTGTATTCAAAGATAGTTCCGGCAGGCACGACCCCGTCTGTTACCGGCCCGATTTTGTAAAGGATCACCTCCGCGTTCGTGAAGGAGGGGTGCCTTCCGGGCGGCACGACGGCGCCGCTAAAACTTTCGATGGCATAGGCGCTGGTCGATGGGCGGGCGTCGGTGATCAGCAGCCGCATGCCAACCCCGGGTGCCTCGGTCGGATAGGACCCGGTTATCGGGTCCAAGGGTCTTGCATAGCGCCCGAAGGCCGAAGCTGGGGTGCCGGTGCGGCAATTGTAGAAGAGGGCCGGCACCGAGCCGCTGAATGCGTGTTGGGCGATCACACTTCCCAGCGGCAGGCTGTCGGGGACGGTAATCACGGCCGGGAGGGAGAGGCCAAGCTCGGCGTCAGGAGGATAGCTCTCGCACGCCGCTTGAGCCGCGATTGGCAAGCCAAGCACGAGCAGTATTGAAACGAGGTTTGTGGAGTGTTTCATCTTCAGTCCCGCCATAAAAAGTAGGGCGCTTGCCTGCGCCGGATCAACCGCCCGCACTGCCTTTGCAGGCGCCCGCGTTCAGATGGCGCAGGCGGTTAGCGCCTTTAGCCGCCGATTTCGTACCCAGGTCGTAGTCCAACTGGCATATGCCCCCGGCATCGGCCCCCCACTTGACCGTCAACGGCCCCTTAGGGCGCGCCACACGGACAAACGCCTTACCGCCCTGCCCGACAATGCCGACACTGGCACCGTCTTCATCGAAGACATCTGAACCAAAGGGAAGTGGATTGCCATCCTCGCGCAGGGCCGTGATCAACAAGGCCTGGCCGCTGACCGTGGCGAATTGCAGCTTCACCACCGAACCGGCGCGGGGGGCGACGTTTTGCGCGGCGCTCTTGAGCTCCACATCGATGGAAAGGTCCTTGGGGTCCAACTCGACGACGTTGCGGCGGTACGGCGTGAGGTGGGGGACCACGGCATAACCGCGCTTGCCGATTTGAGCGCTGTGGTTGCCGTTGATCCGTGCGCCCTCGGCGTCGGGCGCCTGGACGATGCCGACGGTATCGCCCAACTCCGGCGCGAAGGTCACGCCGCCGGCATGCGCGACCATGCCGCCGGTCATGCCGAACGATGCCGAACGGTAGGCACTGCTCTGGCCAACGCTGGCGGAAAGCACACCTTGGCCGGTCTGGTATTTCATGTCGGCACTGCTGGCGTTGCCTCTGCCGTGCGTCTGGCTGGCGCCGATGCCGTAGCTGAACTCGCTGCGTTCACCCAGGCTGCCGCCGAGGGTCACGCGCTCGCCGCTGCTTTGATCGCCGCGATAGGCCGTGGTGGTCAAGGTCGGCGAGCGTGGGCCGTTGCCCAGGGGCAGGCTCAGGGTCAAGTCCACTTGCTTGTCGACGCGTTCGCTCAGCAAGTCACGGCTGCGCTGGGCGCTGAGGGTGTAGTGAATGCCTTTCCAGGCACCGCTGTAACCGGCGGTGAAGGTCAGGTTGGCGCTTTTGCGGTTCCAGTAGTTTTGTGAGGAACCGGTCAGGTACACCGTGCCGACGCCCAGGCTCTGGTTGAGGCTGATATCCATCCGGTCACGCAGCCGCGACAGGCTGTCGACGCGCAGCCCGTCGATGGCGAGGCCACGCACGCGTGCCGCGTCGGCCACGCTCAGGAAGCCTTCGGTGGAATACCGGTAGGCGCCGAGCGCAAAGTGGGTGCCGGTGTCTGCGAAGTTCTTGCTGTAGCGCATCTGCAGGCTTTGCCCCTCAAGGAAGCCGTGCCCTTTCAGGTGAGCGCTGGAGTGGGTCAGGTCCAAAGACAGCGCGCCAAACGCCGTGTTGAATGCCGCACCCGCCAGTTGCGAGCTGTAGTCGTCGGCCAGCACCGCGCCGGTGTAGCCGGTCAACAGGTTGCTGAGGCCATGCTGGTAGGTGGCCTGCAGCAGTTTGGGAGGGTGGCGCACGCCAATTTCATCCAGTTGGCCGAGACTCACCGAGTAGCGCTTATAGCCGGCACGCAACAGGTTGGCGTTGGCGGCGAACGGCACGACGAACTCGCGCCGACGCCCATCGGCTTCGGTGATCGTGACGTTCAGGTCGCCCCCATAGCCGGTCGGGAACAAGTCATTGAGCACGAACGGGCCGGGGGCGACGGAAACCTCGTCCAATAACACGCCGCGTTGGCGCACGCTGACCCGCGCGTTGGTCTCGGCGACGCCACGCACGACGGGCGCAAAGCCGGTCTGGGAGTCTGGCAGCATGCGGTCATCGCTGAACAGGCTGGCCCCGCGCAGGCGCACGCTGTCGAATAACTCGCCCGGGGTGTGGATCTCGCCCACCATCAGTTGTGACTGCAGCGGGCTTACGTCGCGTTGCACGTAGGTGGCGTTGCTTTGATAACCCGAGGCGCTGTCGGTTTGGCTGTAGCTGCCGTTGTGGCGCCAATGCCAATCGCCCAGGTTAAGCCCGGTATTGAGGCCTAGATAATGGGAGCTGAGCGCGCGACCGTTGGTGCGGGTCGCAAAGGTATTGGCGTTGTAGCGCACAAAGGCGGCATCGATGCCGCTGTCCCACTGGCGCGGGTCGACATAGCCGCGCGCCTTGCGTGCCAGGTAGATCTGCGGAATCTGCAGGTCCAGGCGGTTTTCGCCGGCGTCGAATGGGCTGCTGGCGCCCGGCAGGTAGGTGGCGATATCGGCACAGTCGGTAAACGGTGAAGGGGCGGCGACACCGGCTTGGGCGGATTGCCGGTCGACCGCGTCCAGGTCGACGCCGAACCTGAGCAGCGCCTCACGCCCTAGGCACAACTGCGTGCTGTTCTGGCCTTCGACCGCCGCGAACGACACGGTTTCGCGCCCGATCCACTGGCCGTTGAGGTGGACGTCGGCGCGGTAGCTGCCGGGCAGCACAATGTTGCCCTGGCTGAACTTTGAAATATCGACCTGCAGGCCGCCCGCGCGATCCGCAAAGAAGGCCGGGTTGAATGCGACATGCTCCGCCGCGTGGGCATCCAGGGCATGAGCGCTGCTCAGCAGTAACAGGCATCGTGTCGTTAGCCGCAATCGAGGGTGTGTCAGGGGCCCGTGGCCTGGCCTGGCGGGCATGTTCAAACGCATGGTGACCGTTCCCGGAAAATAGGTGCTGTTCGAATTCGGGCATGGGTAAGCCCTGCCCTGAAAAAAGGGCATCAACCGAACGTGTGGAATGCAGTGAGTGAGGCGGCCAGCCGGCCTGCAGAGGTGCTGGCGGACGTATTTAGGCGGTCATGGCGCGACCTTGGTGCTGTGCGAGACCTTGGCCCCGAAATCGTCGAGCGTGCGGAACTCTACGGTGGCCGCGGCACCTGGCGGCGTTTTCAGGGTGGGTAGTTCGAAGCGTTGGCGAGCGCCGGGTGTCACCATGTTTTCGGCGCCTGATGTGGCGACCTGGCGGGGATGACGCCGCCCCGACTCCAGCAGGTCGATCTGTTCGAAGGTCACGTGATAAGGGCTCGGGTTGTAGACCTCCAGCGCCTGGCCTTGCGCGTTCGAAACGCGGCGCCATTGCAGTTTTCCAGGCGCGGCCTCGACCGCGTAAGGCAGGTTCTGCGGACGGAAAAACAGCTTGATCCGCGAGCGGAAGGCGAGCTGCAACTGATTGCCCTGTTGGGCGCCTGGCGTTTGCGCGGGCACTTCCAGTACGTTGAACCAGAACAGGCTTTCCTCGGCCGACGGCAAGGTGTCGCCCGTGTAGGCCAGGCGCACGACCTGTTGTTTACCCGGCTCCATGCGAAAGATCGGTGGCGTGGCGACAAAGGGCGCTGCGGCGAGGTCCGGCGTCAAGCGCTCGTCGCCGTTGTCCAGCCATGCCTGGATCAGCACCGGCGCCTGGTTCTTGCTTTCGAGCCGGACCGTCACCTCCTTGGCTTGCTGCGGGTAGACGATGCGCGTGCTGTTGATCACCACGCTGGCCTGCACGACGGCGGCGCCGAACAGCGCCCACGTCAACAGCAGGCACTTGGCTGGCAGGTGTGAAAGGGAAGTAGCGTTCATACCGTCAGTCACTGGGTGGAGGCAGGGGTGAGGCCCGCCGAATGGCGCACGCGGGCGCCGAAGTCGCTGACCGTCGTGAACTCAACCTGGGGCGCGCCGCTGGGGCGTTCGCGCAGCAGCGGCAGTACAAAGCGTTTCACATCACCGGCCGGCATCAACAGGCTGTCGTTGGCGGCCTTGTTCGGTGCTTTGCTGAAGCGTTTGCCGTCGCTCAGCAAGTCAACCGAGGTGAGGGAAATATGGTACGGCGTCGGATTGGTTGCCTGTAGGGCAAAACCCTGGTCGTGGCGCACCAGTTGCCATTGCAGTTTCGCCGGGGCGCTGCTGACCGGGTAGGGCAGTGCCTGCGGTCGCAGGAATACCCGCAAGCGGCTGCGGAACGCGAGTTCGATCTGGTTGTTCTGCGCGGCATCGGCGGCCAGCGGGGGGACTTCGAGCACATTCAGCCAGTACAGGCGTTCACGGTCGCCGGGGGCTGATTCGCCGGCATAGCGCAGGCGCACCGCCTGTTGCTGATGGGGCTCGATGCGGAAGATCGGCGGCGACAGGCTGAACGGTGTTTGCGCTGTCGCGGGTGTCGAGCGCACGTCGCCGGCATCCAGCCAGGTCTGCACCAGCGCCGGGCGGTTGCCCTTGTTCTCCAGGCGTACAACCACCTCTTGCCGGTCGGCTGGGTAGATTACGCGTGTGCCGTAGATAATCACGCCCGCGTGGGCGCTGGATGCTAGCAGCGAGAACCCTCCGACAGCACAGCAGGCTAGGGCAAGGCGGGCGATTGTTTTCATCATCTGAATGCTCTTCGAGTCAGCGGGCAGACCCTGCACGACGGCGCAGGTCCGTTGCGTGCAAGGCCGGCATGCTGGTCCCTTAATCGGCGTACTCGACCAGGAAGCCGACCCGCGTGCGGACCGTTCCTTCGGTGGCGGCGCCGCTGGCGTACATTTGCGCGGCCAGTGGGATGACGGCCTGGTTGTCGGCGATCACCACCCCCGCCGATTTCTCGGTGTAGACGTGGATGGGAGAGCCATCGCGGTTAGTCACTTCGATCTGTACGTTCTTGGCGTTGGTGGTGTCGGCCGGGTCGTTGTAGCCATCGATGTTCAAACGCCCGGTCGCCACATCGATGGCCGGGCTGGTTGGGTCGAAAGCCACCATCGCGGTGCGGCCGTTAGCGCAACTGCCTTCGCCCGGCCCACCGATGCGAATGGTGAAACCGGTCAGGTTGGCGCGATCGCCCGGGTTCGCCAGGCGCGCAGCGGCGACGCCTCCCAGGTTGACGTCCTTGACCACTGCGCCGGTGCCCGGCGCCGAGCCTTCGACGGTACAGGTCACGTCGTTCACCAACCCACTGAAATTGAGGGTGCCATCCGTTGCCGCGAGAGCGGGTTGCGAGACGGCGGCGGTCACGGCAAGCATGGCCGCAACGGTGGATAGTGCGTTGTTGTTCATAGTGTTTCCGATCGTAAATTAGCGGTAGCCCCGTCACCACTTCAAACCATGGGTCTGAAGTTTGTTTGTCGTTTTCAAGTGGAGAGGACGGCGTAATTGTTCGCTGGAACCAGTGGTTTTCCTATAGAGAAGTAACGAAATTTGTCTCGTGATTGTTCGAAAAAACAATCGGCGCCTATTCGGGTTTTTTCTAAATAGCGCTGTTGCAACTTTTCTGTAAGACACAACTGTCAGACACTGCTGAAAGCGTCAGTCTTAGTCTGTTTCAGTATTGCTCAGTGGTTTGGCCTGGGATATACCGAGCGTGTAATGGCGAGAGTTTGTTTGTCATGAGCTGAATCCACTTATGCAGGTTTCGTGATGACTACTTCACTTTCCGATACCTATGCGGTCATGTTGCTCGATGACCATGAGATGGTTCGACAGGGGATCGAATTGGGGCTGAGCAAAGAGGCCGATCTCACTGTCATCGGCTCCTTCGGGACCGCCAGGGAGTTGCTGGAGGCGCTCGCCCAGCGGTCGGCGGATATCGTGGTGATGGACTTTATCCTGGGGCCCTCGGACATGGATGGCCTCAGTCTGATCCAGACGCTGAATCGACGATTCAGCCAGTGCAGGCCTATTGTTGTTGCTTCGCACTACACCCCCGCTACGGTCTCACTGGCGTTGAACGCCGGAAGTTGGGGCGTGTTGGGCAAAACCCAGAATCTGATTGAATTGATCACGGCGATTCGCACGGTCGCCCAAGGCGGGATTTACTTGCAGCCTTGTATGTTGCCGACACTACGGGGGATACCGCCGATTCGCGATATTGCGACAACCGGATCGAACAAAGAGTTATCGATCCCGCAACGCTTGCATGCTTGCCTCACGCCCAAGGAGCAGGAAGTACTGCGTTGTTTTTTGGATGGTATGACCGTCAATTCGATTGCGGCAAAGTTCTCGCGCAGCGCAAGTACGATCAGCACGCAAAAACAATCGGCTTATCGAAAATTGGGCATCCGGAGTGACTGCGAGCTGTTCAAGTTCTCTCACCAGTTCGGTGAGCCTCAATGACGCAGTGTCTGTAAGACGGACAGTTAAACCGGATCGTCCATATAGCGCAGCGCCAAGCGCTCCGTTGCTTCCCGCGCCGCCGGCAACAGGTGCGGCGCGACCAGCATCATGATCTGGTACACCACCACCTGCACCTCGCCTTCTCGGTCGAGAATGCGTTGGTAGTCCAGGGAAAACAGCAGGGTCAGCGTGATCTGTTCCACCAGTTGGCCCAGCGCCTGGGTGCCGCTGACCAACTGCCCCGCCGCCTGCAGCCGTGCGAGCAATGACGCCAGGGTGCGCTTGAGCGCCGTGAGCAGGTTGCGAATGCCCCTTGCCAGCTTCGGCAGGCGCCCCGCCAGGTTCGACAGGTCCTGGAACAGAAACCGGTAATGGGCCATGCGCTCGACAATCAGGTGCAGGAACAGCCAGTAATCCTGGGCCTCCAGTTGCGCGCCCGGCGGTGGATCGAGCAGGGGCGACAGCTCACTCTGAAAACGCTCGAACAGCCCGAGCACCAGCGGCTCCTTGCCATGGAAGTGGTAGTAGAGATTGCCGGGGCTGATCCCCATTTCATTGGCCACCTCCATGGTCGACACGTTGGGTTCGCCCTTGTGGTTGAACAACTGCAGGGCACATTCGAGGATACGGTCGCGGGTCTTCATCCGGTCTTCTTAAATAGGATCGTTGAGCTCAGCGGACCCGCACGTAAGTGCCTGGCGCTGCTTCCATCGGAGGGTAATTCTGGTTGCCCAGGGCGGTGAGGGTTTCGCGTTGTACGCCCGAGCGCTGTTGAATCCAGGCCAGCCACTGTGGCCACCAACTGCCTTCGACATGGCTGGCGTCGTAGTACCAGGCGCGCGGGTCGCTGCTCAGCTTGAGGTTTTCGACGTAGTTGGCCTTGGGGTTGCCCGGCGGGTTGAGGATGCTCTGGATATGCCCGCTGTTGGACAACACGAAGCGCCGCTCACCGCCCAGCAATTGGGTGGAGCGGTACACCGCATCCCATGGCGTGATGTGGTCGTTGATCCCGGCCACGCTGAAGCTGTCCACCGTGACCTTTTGCAGGTCGATGGGCGTGCCGCACACCTCCAGGCCACCGGGATGGCTCAGCGGGTTGTGCTTGAAGAAGTCCAGCAGGTCGCCATGCAGGGCGGCGGGCAGGCGCGTGTTGTCGTTGTTCCAGTACAGGATGTCGAAGGCCGGCGGTTCCTTGCCCAACAGGTAGTTGTTGATCCAGTAGTTCCAGATCAGGTCGTTGGGGCGCATCCAGGCAAACACCTTGGCCATGTCGCGGCCATCCAGCACGCCCTGCTGGTAGGAGCGGCGCTTGGCGGCTTCCAGGGTTTGCTCGTCGGCGAACAGGGTGGCGGGGCTGTCGATCTGGCTGTCGAGCAGGCTCACCAGATAGCTGGCGCTGGAGACACGGCGCAGTTGGCGCTTGGCTTGCAGGTGGCCTTGCAGGGCGGCGATGGTCAGGCCGCCGGCACAGGCGCCCATCAGGTTGACCTCGCGGGCGCCAGTGATGGCGCGGCAGACGTTGAGTGCCTCCTCCAGCGCGGCCACATAGGTGGACAGGCCCCATTCGCGGTGGCGTACATCCGGGTTGCGCCAGCTGACGATGAAGGTCTGCAGGCCATTTTTCAGGGCGTACTGCACAAAGCTGTTGGCTGGGCTCAGGTCGAAGATGTAGTACTTGTTGATTTGCGGCGGCACGATCAGCAGCGGTTTGGCGTACTGTTTTTCGCTCATGGGCTTGTACTGGATCAGCTCCAGCAGTTCATTGCGAAACACCACCGAGCCTGGGGTGGTGGCAACGGTCTTGCCCACTTCAAAGGCGTGCTTGCTGACCTGGCGCGGCAGGCCGTTGTTGTGCAGCAAGTCTTCGAACAGGTTGCTTACGCCGCGCACCACGCTGTTGCCGCCGGAGTTGAGCAACTCCTTGATGGCTAGCGGGTTGAGCAGGGTGTTGGAGGGCGATACCGCATCGTTGATCAGGCTGAAGGCGAAGTGCGCACGGGCGCGGTCATCGGCGTTCAGGGTGCTGTCATCGATCCAGCGGCGGGTCTGTTTCTGCCAGCTCAAATACGCCTGCAGGCTACGCCGATACAGCGGGTTGAGGGCCCAGGTCGGGTCGATGAAGCGGCTGTCGTGGGGGTTGGGTTCATGCACCGTTTCGCCGAGCAGCACGCGCCCCAGTTGGCCGCCGAGGGCCAGGGCATGACGGGCGGTATGCACCGGGTTGCGCAAACTGTGGGCGGCGACGCTGCGCAGAGTCGACAGCAAGTCCCGGCCGCGCAGGCCGGTGATCGCATTTTGCGCGTTGATGAACACGGCAGGGGTGGGCGCCGGGTTCGTCACGGGTCTTTCTCGCATGAGCCAACACTCCTTCGTCAAACCATCAACAGGCACGCCAATTCAGAACCATAGTCGGTTCTCGGCAAGTTGCGCGGCGGTGTGGTCCTTACACCGCCGGACGGGGATGAATCACCGCGCGCAGGCGCTCCTCCTCGAGAAATTTCATGATGATCGGCGCCACGGCTTCGGCGCGGGTGATCAGGAACAGGTGGCCATCATCGATGATGTGCAACTGTGCGTTGGGAATACGCCAGGCGAGCATGCGCATGTTGATCAGCGGGATCAGCGGGTCGTCGTCCCCGGCCAGCACCAGGGTCGGCTGACGGATCTTGTGCAGCCAGTGGATGCTGGTCCAGCCCAGCCCTGCGAACAGTTGCCAGTAGTAGCCCAGCTTGCCGGCCGAGCGCACTTTGCTCGCGTGTTCGGCGGCCAGTTTCGAATCGCGACGGAACGAGCCGCCATAAATCATCGGCGCAATGCGCACCACGTGGGACGGCTGGATATAGCGCCGCGGGCTCGCCATCAGCCACAGCACTTTCGGCTTGCCTGGCACCATCACCGCACCGGCGGCGGTCGCGGCGAGAATCAGCTTCTTGCAGCGCTCCGGGTAGTCGTAGGCAAACTGCTGCGCCAACGCGCCGCCCCAGGACACGCCCACCACATTCACCTGGCCGTAGTCCAGGTAATCGAGCATGCGCGCGGTGAGTTTGGCCAGGCCGGGAAAGCGATACGGCCGCTTGGGCGTGGAGGAACCGCCGACGCCCGGTACATCGAAGGCGATCACTTCCAGGTCCGGGTCCAGCGCCTGGACGAACGGAAACACCAGCTCGAGGTTGGCGCCGATGCCGTTGAAGATCAGCAGCGGCGTCAAGTGCGGCTTGCCCGGGCGTACCGCCGTGCGGATGGTTTGGCCATCCAGGTCGATGGTGCGGAAGATGAACGGTTGCGGCATGCTCAAGCCCTGTGAAGTATTCCAGCTAGAATGCACTCCAAATGTGGGAGGGGGCTTGCTCCCGATAGCATCACTGCGGTGTAACAGATACACCGCGCCGCCTGCATCGGGGGCAAGCCCCCTCCCACATTTGATCCCATTTCAATGCAAAAAAAGTGTGCTCTAGCGTTCATGCACATAGGTACCCGGTGCGGCTTCGGCTGCGGCGTAGGTTTTATTGCCTAATGTCGTCGGTGCCTTCTTCAACTTGCCCGCCCGTTCTGCCTGCCACACCTGCCAATGCAACCACCAGGAATCCGTGTGCTTGGTGGCATTTTCCTGCCACTCCAGCGGTTTTCCCGCCAGGCTGTCGCTGGTCTGGTAGCGCGCCTTGGGGTTGCCCGGCGGGTTGAGAATGCTCTGGATATGCCCGCTGCTGGACAGCACAAATTCCACCTTGCCGCCAAACAGTTGCGCCGACTTGTAGCAGGACTGCCACGGCGTGATGTGGTCGTTGGTGCCAGCCAATGAGTAGATATCGGCTGTGACCTGCTTGAGGTCGATCGGCGTGCCGCACACCTCCAGGGCATTGGCGCGCACCAGCGGGTTGTTCTTGAACAGCTCGATCAGGTCGCCGTGGAATGCCGCCGGCAAGCGCGTGGTGTCGTTGTTCCAGAACAGGATGTCGAACACCGGCGGCTCGTTGCCCAGCAGGTAGTTGTTGACCCAGTAATTCCAGATCAGGTCGTTGGGGCGCATCCAGGCAAACACCTTGGCCATGTCGCGGCCTTCCAGTACGCCGGCCTGGTAGGAATGGCGCTTGGCCGCTTCCAGCGTCTGCTCATCCACAAACAGCGCCACCTGCGTGTCCAGCGTGGTGTCGAGCACGCTCACCAGCAGGGTCAGGGCGTTGACCTTCTTCTCCCCCAGCGCCGCGTAGTGACCGAGCAGGGCGGTGCAGGTGATGCCGCCGGAGCAGGCGCCGAGCATGTTGATGTCTTTGCTGCCGGTAATCGCGGTGACCACATCGACCGCTTCCTTGAGCGCCTCGATATACGTCGACAGGCCCCATTCGCGCTGGGCCTTGGTCGGATTACGCCAACTGACGATAAACGTCTGCTGGCCGTTGCGCAGGCAGAAACGTGCCAGGCTCTTATCCGGGCTCAGGTCGAAGACATAGAATTTGTTGATCTGCGGCGGCACCACCAGCAGCGGGCGTTCGTGGACCTGTTCGGTGATTGGCTTGTACTGGATCAGCTCCAGCACGTCATTGCGAAACACCACCGCGCCTTCGGTGGTGCCCAGGGACTTGCCCACTTCAAAGGCGCCCATGTTGACCTGGCTCGGCATGCCGCCGTTATGCACCATGTCCTTGGCCAGGTGGGACAGGCCGTCCAGCAGGCTTTTGCCGCCGGTTTCAAAGAAGCGCTTGACCGCCGCCGGGTTGGCCGCCGTATTGGAGGGGGCCATGGCTTCGGTCATCAGGTTGATCACGAAGTGACCGCGGCTGATGTCCTGCTCCGACAGGTTGCTGTCGCCGATCCAGTCGTGCAGTTCCTTGCGCCACGCCAGGTAGGTTTGCAGGTAACGTTTGTAGAGTGGGTTCTGGCTCCAGGCCGGGTCTTGAAAGCGACGGTCATCGCTTTCGGGCGCTAGCACGGACTTGCCGAACATCACATTTTTCAATTCGACGCCAAAGTGGGCGACATGCTTGACGCTGTGCAACGGTTGTCTGATGGCTTGGCTCAGCACCATCTTCGCCGAGGCCAATAAGTCCTTTTTACGTAACGCGATGATCGGGTTCAGCCCCAAGGTGTTTTCCGAGGCCTGGCGTTTCAAGTCATCGTTATTCTTGTTACTCATCTACGACGCTCCATTGTCCGAAAGACGAGTACCGGGTACCGCTGCGCACCACGTTTCGATACACAACACAAGCCAGGTACTGCGACTCGGGTGACCGTTGATACCGCATCGTCAAATGCAGGGAACTTGCCAGTTCCATTGGTTACCCGAGTTTATTTTTTTTCGCAAGTGGGCCAATCATTGGCCACAGGAGTGGGCATTCAAGCAGATGGAATTAGAAAATGCCCTCTAAAGAGCAAGAAGCCTGGGCTAGAGCATCAGCCGCACGACCGACTGATCCGGGTCGCGGGTTTTACCGGCCGCTTTGAGTTCGGCGAGGTAATCGATCCACAGCGCGTCCTGACGCACGGCCAATTGATAGAGGTAGTCCCAGGTGAACAATCCACTGTCGTGCCCGTCGTCGAAGATCAATTTCAGTGCGTACTGACCGGCCGGTTCGATCTTGCTCAAGCGCACGTTGAGCTTGCCGAATTGCAGGATCGGTTTGCCGTGGCCCTGGACTTCGGCGGAAGGCGAATGTACCCGGAGGAATTCGGCGGGCAACTGGTAGACCTCTTCGGCGCCGTAGGTGAGGCCGAGGGTGTTTGAGGTTTTGTGCAGGTTTACAGCCGTAGGAAATTTCGACATTGATGAGGGTCCTGAATAAACCGGCTTCAAAATGTAGGAGGGGGCAAGTGTAGTGGTCAACTCATCCCGGACACGGTTTTGAGTTTTTCTTCCGTTTTCGCTGGGGCCAATCCATCGTTAAATTGATGAGGTCGGATCCAGTTGTAGTGATGCATCAGGTACTGGCTAATGTCTCTCTGAGCCTGGTGGCCGGTCATGTAGCCAGTGGTTGGTATCCACTCTGTTTTCAAGCTGCGAAAAACCCTCTCCATCGGCGCATTATCCCAGCAGTTTCCTCGGCGGCTCATACTCTGACGCATGCGATAACGCCACAGCCGCTGGCGAAAGTTGCGGCTGCCATATTGCGATCCCTGGTCTGAGTGAAATAGCAGGCCTTGCGGCTTGCCACGCTGCTCGTAAGCCACGTCCAACGCCTTGATCACCAAGTCTGCATCCGGCTTTTCTGATAACGCCCAGCCCACCACTCGACGAGCGTAAAGATCCATGACAACCGCAAGGTAGTGCCATTTCCCCTGTGCCCAGATGTAGGTGATGTCGCCGCACCAGACCTGGTTGGGCGCTTCGACATCAAATTCTCGGTTCAATATATTTGGGATATCCGGCCGCTCGACTGTCGCCTTTTTATAGGCGTGTGATCCTGGCTGCTTGCTGACCAACTCCAGCTCACGCATCAGCCTGCGTACCTTAAACCGTCCAATTTGCTCACCTTCTTCTTGCATCATCAACGTGATGCTTCGACTGCCGGGAGCACTTCGGCCCTGGGTGAACAACTCGCTCACTCGGCTACGCAGCCTGAGCCGCTCAACATCTGGTGTTCGCCGCCTTAGACGATGCGCGTAGTACCCCGAACGAGCGACCTCAAACGCCTCGCACAAGCAGTCAACAGGCTCATGGACGCTTAGCTGATTGATCAGCGCGTACGCTCGAGATCTTCCGACATCAAGAGCGCGGTAGCCTTTTTTAATATTGATTTCTCGCGCTCGAGGCGAGCAATCCGAGCTTCCAACTCCTGGATTTTTTGCTGCTCTGGTGTCAGGGCCTTGCTCTGGGGCGTGACGCCGGTGCGCTCTTGCTGAAGCTGGTCGACCCAGCGGCGCAGCGCCGACTCACCAACACTCAGTGAACGACTGGCTTCGATGAAGCTGTAGTTTTGCTTGAGCACGAGGTCGGCAGCCTCGCGTTTGAATTCAGCGGAAAAGGTACGGCGTTGTTTGGTCATCTGACACCTCGATCTGGCGAGTATTCTCGCCTAAAAGGGTGTCCGGTTTCATTAGACCACTACAAAGCCCCCTCCTACATTGAAGCAAAGCAGTGCTGTGTGAGGTTTACAGGATATAGCGAGACAGATCTTCGTTCTGCGCCAATTCGCCCAGGTGGCTGTTGACGTAGTCGGCGTCGATCTGGATCGCTTCGCCATTCTGCGCACCGGCCAGGTCGCCGGCGCTGAAGGACACTTCCTCGAGCAGGCGTTCGAGCAAGGTGTGCAGGCGACGGGCACCGATGTTCTCGGTCTTCTCGTTGACCTGCCAGGCGATTTCCGCCAGGCGCTTGATGCCGTCCGGCAGGAACTCGATGGCGAGGCCTTCGGTTTTCAGCAGCTCACGGTATTGCTCGGTGAGCGAGGCGTGCGGCTCGCTGAGGATGCGTTCGAAGTCGCCCGGGGTCAGCGCCTTGAGCTCCACGCGAATCGGCAGGCGGCCTTGCAGTTCCGGCACCAGGTCGCTTGGTTTGCTCAGGTGGAACGCACCGGACGCGATAAACAGGATGTGGTCGGTCTTGACCATGCCCAGCTTGGTGTTGACGGTGCAGCCTTCGATCAGCGGCAGCAGGTCGCGCTGTACGCCCTCGCGGGACACGTCGACGCCGCCGGAGTTACCGCGCTTGGCCACTTTGTCGATCTCATCGATAAACACGATGCCGTGCTGCTCGACCGCTTCCAGGGCCTTGGCCTTGAGTTCTTCCTCATTGACCAGGCGCCCGGCTTCTTCGTCGCGCACCAGCTTCAGCGCGTCCTTCACCTTGAGCTTGCGGCTTTTTTTCTTGCCCTTGCCCATGTTGGCGAACAGGTTCTGCAACTGGCTGGTCATTTCTTCCATGCCAGGCGGCGCGGAGATGTCGACGCCGGACATTTCGGCGACTTCGATCTCGATTTCCTTGTCGTCCAACTGGCCTTCACGCAGGCGCTTGCGGAACAGCTGACGGGTGTTGGAATCCGAGGCGGGTGCGGCGTCTTCGTTGAAGCCCATGCGGGCCGGTGGCAGCAGGGCGTCGAGGATGCGTTCTTCGGCGGCGTCTTCGGCGCGGTGGCTGACCTTGGTCATTTCCTGTTCGCGCAGCAGTTTCAGAGCGGCGTCGGCCAGGTCACGAATGATCGATTCAACGTCGCGGCCCACGTAGCCGACTTCGGTGAACTTGGTCGCTTCGACCTTGATGAACGGGGCATTGGCCAGCTTAGCCAGGCGCCGGGCGATCTCGGTTTTACCGACGCCGGTCGGGCCGATCATCAGGATGTTCTTCGGCGTTACTTCAACGCGCAGTTCTTCCGGCAGTTGCATCCGGCGCCAGCGGTTACGCAGCGCAATGGCAACGGCGCGCTTGGCATCGTCCTGGCCGATGATATGGCGATTGAGTTCATGGACGATTTCGCGGGGAGTCATGGACATAGTGTTTGCGGTCCTCAAGCGGGAATAAGCCTACGGCTTACTCGGCGAGGTCCTGCTCCTCAATGGTGAAGTTGTGGTTGGTGAACACGCAGATATCGCCGGCGATACCGAGTGCGGTCTCGACGATTTCGCGGGCCGACAGGTCGGTTTTCTTCAACAGTGCGCTGGCTGCCGCTTGGGCGAAGCCACCGCCGGAACCCATGGCTATCAGCCCGTGTTCAGGCTCAACCACATCGCCGTTACCGGTGATGATCAGGGACGCGTCTTTGTTGGCGACGGCCAGCATGGCTTCGAGGCGGCTGAGGGAGCGGTCGGTGCGCCATTCTTTGGCGAGTTCGACGGCGGCGCGAACCAAATGACCCTGGTGTTTTTCCAGTTGGCCTTCGAAACGCTCGAACAGGGTGAAGGCGTCGGCGGTAGCGCCGGCAAAGCCCGCGAGCACCTGGCCGTGGTACAGGAGGCGCACTTTCTTTGCGTTGCCTTTCATCACGGTATTGCCAAGAGAAACCTGGCCGTCGCCGCCCATGACGACTTTGCCGTGGCGACGTACTGAAACGATGGTGGTCAAGAGGAGAGTCTCCACGCAGCGGGGCGAAAATGCCCTGGTGGGAACTGATATGGGGGTAGCGGGGATGATTTCAACCTTGGGAGGTTGGTACGGACGAATGGTGTCTATTGGTCTGACACACTTTCGAGAACCGCCTAAAACCAATGTGGGAGGGGCGGTGCGACGATTCGACTTGCCCCCGATCGCGGTGTATCAGTCGCCGAAAATATTGACTGATCTACCGCTATCGGGGGCAAGCCCCTCCCACATTTTGATCCGTATTGGCTTTAGATCAGCGGCTCTGGCGCTGTTGTAACAACAGGTTGCTAAAGCCCGCGCCGGCCAATTGTTTCTGCGCCACGGTCAGTTGTTCACGGTTGCTGAACGGCCCCACCAACACGCGATACCACGTCGCGTCCTTCACGGTGCCGGATTCCACCGTGACCGCCTGGCCAAGCAGGATGATCTGCGCCCGCACGCGATCGGCGTCCGCCTGTTTCGGGAACGAGCCCGCCTGCAGGAAGAACTTGGTCACCGGCGCCGCCTTGGTGGTCGCAACCGGCGGCGGTGGCGGCGGGGTGATCCCGGCCAGCGCGGCCTGGGCCCGTGCCGTGTCGATTTTGGCCGCTTCCGCCGGGGTGACCGGCGTGGTCGGTACTTGCGGCGTCGGCAGGGTTTTCTCCGGCACGGCGTCGGGCGGCACGATCACTTCCGATTCCGGCAGCAGCGTGTAGAAGTCGTACTTCGGCTTCACCGGCGCGGTCGGGCTTGGGGCGGTCTTGTTGGCTTCGGCCATTTTCGTGGCTTTTTGCTGCTCCTGTTTGACCCGTTTGACGTCATCGCCCTGGCCTGGGTCCAGCTTCATCAGAAATACGATGAACGCGCCGACCGTGAGGCCGATGGCCATCCACAGCCAGCCCGGAATAGGCTTCTTCGCCGGAGCCTGGTAGCGGCTGGCGCCACGCTTGGGTGCAGGTTTTTTCTTGGCAGCCAACTTACATACGCTCCAGAGTTTCCAGGCCCAACAGTTCCAGGCCTTGCTTGAGGGTCCGTCCAGCCAGTGCGGCGAGGCGCAGGCGACTTTGCTTGTGGGCTTCGTCGTCGGCGGTGAGGATCGGGCAGTTCTCGTAGAAGCTGGAGAACAGCCCGGCGACTTCGTACAGGTAAGTGCAGAGGATATGCGGCGTGCCTTTCTCGCCGACGCTGTTCAGCACTTCAGCGAATTGCGCCAGCTTGGCGCCCAGTTCCTGTTCCTGGGGCGCTTCCAGCACGATCTGCCCCTGCACTTCGCTGAAGTCCTTGCCCAGCTTGCGGAACACCCCGGCCACGCGGGTGTAGGCGTACAGCAGGTACGGCGCGGTGTTGCCTTCGAAGTTGAGCATCAGCTCGAAGTTGAAGCTGTAGTCGCTGGTGCGGTGCTTGGACAGGTCGGCGTATTTCACCGCGCCAATGCCCACCACGCGAGCGATGTTGCGCAGGTCGGCGTCCGCCAGCTCCGGGTTCTTTTCCTTCACCAGGTTGTAGGCACGTTCCTGAGCTTCGTTCAGCAGGTCGATCAGCTTCACGGTGCCGCCGTCACGGGTCTTGAACGGGCGGCCGTCGGCGCCGTTCATGGTGCCGAACCCCATGTGTTCCATGTGCATCGGGTGCGTGACGAAACCGGCGCGGCGCGCTACTTCGAACACCTGCTGGAAGTGCAGGGCCTGGCGCTGGTCGACGAAATACAACGCACGGTCGGCCTTGAGCACGCCGCTGCGGTAGCGCACGGCGGCCAGGTCGGTGGTGGCGTAGAGGTAGCCACCATCGGCCTTGACGATGATCACCGGCAGCGGCTCGCCCTCGGCGGTCTTGAATTCTTCGAGGAACACGCACTGCGCGCCGTTACTTTCCACCAGCAGGCCTTTGGCCTTGAGGTCGTTGACCACGTTGATCAGGTCGTCGTTGTAGGCGCTTTCGCCCATGACGTCGGCCATGGTCAGCTTGACGTTGAGCAGTTCGTAGATTTTCTGGCAGTGGGCCAGAGAGATTTCGCGGAAACGCGACCACAACGCCAGGCATTCCTTGTCGCCGGCTTGCAGCTTGACCACCAGGCCACGGGCGCGGTCGGCGAAGGCTTCGGATTCGTCGAAGCGCTTCTTCGCGGCGCGGTAGAAGTTTTCCAGGTCCGACAGCTCGTTGCTGGTGATCGGGTTTTCCTGCAGGTAGGCCATCAGCATGCCGAACTGGGTGCCCCAGTCGCCCACGTGGTTCTGACGGATCACGGTGTCGCCGAGAAACTCCAGCACCCGTGCCACGCCGTCGCCGATGATGGTCGAGCGCAGGTGGCCGACGTGCATCTCTTTGGCCAGGTTGGGCGCCGACAGGTCGATGGCCACGCGCTCTGCGGGGCCGGCCTTGCGCACGCCGATTTTGGCGTCGGCCAGGGCGGCATCGAGGCGTGAAGCCAGGGCCTCGGTGTTCTGGAAGATATTGATAAAGCCCGGGCCGGCGATTTCGGCCTTGCTCACCTGCGGATCGGCCGGCAGCGCGGCGATGATTTTCTCCGCCAGGTCGCGCGGCTTCATGCCGGCCGGCTTGGCCAGCATCATCGCGATGTTGCTGGCGAAGTCACCGTGGGTCTTGTCGCGGGTGTTTTCCACCTGGATCGCCGGCGTCAGGCCTTCAGGCAACACACCTTCGTTGACGAGTTGGGTGAGGGCTTGTTGGATCAGCTGGCGAATGGTGTCTTTCATGGTGTTCTCTTTCGACCGCAAGCGGTGGCGCGCGATGCGCAGGTGGAAAAACTGGGCATTATCCGTGGCGAGGGCAGGCTTGCCAACCGTTCAGACCAGATGGCGGACCTGCGGGCCTCATCGCGGGTAAGCCCGCTGCCACATTTAAGCGTGTTCACATTTCAAAATGCGGGGCCTGGCGTGCCGGTGATGGCGATTTAACTATCAATACAAATCGACCGGGTCCACATCCATCGACCATCGCACCTGGCGTCCGCTGGGCATTTGCTCCAGCGCAAGTAACCAGCTACTTAATAGCCGATGCAGCGGCGCGCGTGACGTCGCCTGCAAGAGTAGCTGAGCGCGATACCGTCCGGCTCGGCGCTCCATGGGCGCGGGCACCGGGCCGAGCAATTCGATGCCGCTCAGGCCCAGTTCGCCGAGCAGACGTTCGGCGGCGCTGCAGGCTTCATCGAGAAACCCCTCCGCCTGGCCCGGCTTGTGCGCCTCGGCACGCAGCAGCGCGAGGTGAGCAAAGGGCGGCAGGCCGGCGGCGCGGCGTTCGCTCAAGGCCTGCTCGGCAAACGCGAAATAACCTTGTTCGGTCAGTTGAATCAGCAGCGGATGGTCAGCCAGGTGGGTCTGGATGATCACCTTACCCGGCTCCTCGGCACGCCCGGCACGCCCGGCCACTTGCACGATCAACTGCGCCATGCGCTCGCTGGCGCGGAAGTCCCCGGAGAACAAGCCGCCGTCGGCATCCAGGATCGACACCAGGGTCACCCGGGGGAAGTGATGCCCCTTGGCAAGCATCTGCGTGCCCACCAGGATGCACGGTTGGCCCTTCTGGATGGTGGCGAACAGCTGGTTCATCGCGTCTTTGCGCGAGGTGCTGTCGCGATCGACCCGCAGCACCGGGTAGTCCGGGAACAGAATGCCCAGGCGTTCTTCGGCGCGTTCGGTGCCCGCGCCAACCGGTCGCAGGTCGACTTTGCCGCATTGCGGGCAATGACGCGGCACGCGTTCCACATGGCCGCAGTGATGGCAGCGCAACTCGCCATGGCGCTGGTGGACGGTCATGCGCGCATCGCAGCGTTCGCATTCGGACATCCAGCCGCAGTCATGGCACAACAAGGTCGGCGCGAAGCCGCGACGATTGAGAAACACCAGGACTTGCTGGCCAGCGGCGAGGGTCTGGCCGATGGCTTGTTGCATCGGCCCGGAAATGCCGCTGTCCAGTGGCCGGCTTTTTACATCCAGGCGTAGGAAGCGCGGTTGCTTGGCGCCGCCTGCGCGCTCATTCAGCCGTAGCAGGCCATAACGGCCGGTGTAGGCGTTATGCAGGCTTTCCAGGGAAGGGGTGGCCGAACCCAGTACGATCGGGATGTCTTCCTGGCGCGCACGCACCAGGGCCAGGTCGCGGGCGTGGTAGCGCAGGCCTTCCTGCTGCTTATACGAACCGTCGTGTTCTTCGTCGATGATGATCAGCCCGGGGTTTTTCATCGGGGTGAACAGCGCCGAGCGGGTGCCGATAATAATGTCGGCCTCGCCGTCCCGCGCCGCCAGCCACGACTCCAGGCGTTCACGGTCGTTGACCGCCGAATGCACCAGGGCGATGCGTGCGTTGAAGCGCTGTTCGAAACGCGCCAAGGTTTGCGGGCCGAGGTTGATCTCGGGGATCAGCACCAGCGCCTGTTTGCCCGCCTGTAGGGTTTCGCGGATCAACTGCAGATAGACTTCGGTCTTGCCGCTGCCGGTCACGCCGGCCAGCAGGAACGCGTGAAAGCTGTCAAACCCTGCGCGAATGGCTTCATAGGCCGCACGCTGTTCGGGGTTCAGCGGCAATTCCGGTTGGGCCAGCCAGTGTTCATGGCGCGGGTCCGGGGCGTGCTTGCGGATCTCGACTTGCACCATGCCTTTGGCGAGCAGCAGGTCGAGGCTGTCTTTGCTCAGCATCAGCTTGCTCAAGAGCTGATGGGCCACGCCATGGGGGTGCTGGGCCAGCGTCGCGAGGGCTTCACGCTGGCGCGGAGCGCGGGCGATGCGCGGGTCGTCGAGGCGTGCGCCGGGCACCGTCGACCAGAAGCGCTCCTGGCGTGCTTCAGCCAACTCGCCCTGGCGCAGCAGCACCGGCAGCGCCCAGCTCAAGGTGTCGCCCAGGCTGTGCTGGTAATACTGGGCAGTCCACAGGCACAGCTTGAACAGCGCGGGTGGCAGCGGCGGGGTGGCGTCGAGGATGGCCACGGCCGGCTTGAGCTTTTCTGCCGGGACTTCGCTGTGATCGGCCACTTCTACCAGGATGCCGATCATTTCCCTGCGCCCAAAGGGCACCCGTACCCGCATGCCTGGCTGCAACTGCGCCCGCAGCACGCCAGCCGGGGCCCTGTAGTCGAACAGGCGGCGCAGGGGCGAGGGCAGGGCTAGGCGCAAAATGGCGTCGGGCACGCGAGGGGTTCTCTATAAGGAGGGTGATGACGAAGGGCGGGAGCCTAGCAGACGAGGGATGCGTTGGGTATGCCGCGGTTTTCGGATGAAAGGGGCGTTGGTGTACTGAATCGATGCAGAGCGGCGCTTGCGCGTTTAAAAAGGTCTGGTAGAATTCGCGGCCTAATTACGTGCGGTATTCGACAATGGTGTCGAGTGGCGGCACGCTAGCCTGAGGAAGTCACCATGAAAGCCGGTATCCATCCAGCGTACGAAACCATCGAAGTCACCTGCAGCTGCGGCAACAAGTTCGAAACCCGTTCGAACCTGTGCAAGCCACTGGGCACTGACGTATGCAACGAGTGCCACCCGTTCTACACCGGTAAGCAGAAAACTCTGGACACTGGCGGCCGCGTACAGCGCTTCGCAGATCGCTTTGGTGCTTTCGGCAAGAAGCCTGCTGCTACTCCGGCAGAGTAAGGCTCAAAAGCCCTATGGGCTTTTGCCAGCTGTTGAAAAAGGCGCCCCTTGTGGGCGCCTTTTTTGTGCCCGCGATTTGGCTGTCGGCGGCCAGGCAGGAACTCCAGCGCGATTGCGTTTGTTGAAATCGATATCGGAAGAAAAATTGTAGACATCTTTTAAGCAGATTGTGAGCAGTCCGCTCCTTGTATCCCGCAGCTCTTGGCCAAAAGTCGTAGTGCATAGCCCTTGACACCTGTGACTGTCCAGTCTTGTAGGGGCTTTACGACACGAGTATCCTCGGCGGTCCGTCGACCAACAGTAAAAGCGGAATGCCGATATGTCTGATTTGAAAACTGCCGCTCTCGAATATCATGCCCTTCCTCGTCCAGGAAAGCTGAGTGTAGAGCTCACCAAAGCCACTGCCACCGCCCGCGACCTGTCGCTGGCCTACAGCCCTGGCGTTGCCGAGCCTGTACGTGAAATCGCCCGTGACCCTGAATTGGCGTACAAATACACCGGCAAAGGCAACCTGGTTGCAGTGATTTCCGATGGCACCGCGATTCTCGGCCTGGGTAACCTCGGCCCATTGGCCTCCAAGCCAGTTATGGAAGGTAAGGGCGTGCTGTTCAAGCGCTTTGCCGGCATCGACGTGTTCGACATCGAAGTCGATTCCGAGAGTCCGCAGGCTTTCATCGACACCGTCAAGCGCATTTCCATCACCTTCGGTGGCATCAACCTGGAAGACATCAAGGCACCTGAGTGCTTCGAGATCGAAAAGGCCCTGATCGAGCAGTGCGACATTCCGGTATTCCACGATGACCAGCACGGCACCGCGATCGTTACTGCGGCCGGCATGATCAACGCCCTGGAAATCGCTGGCAAAACCCTGGCTGACGCCAAGATCGTCTGCCTGGGCGCCGGCGCTGCGGCCATCTCGTGCATGAAGCTGATCGTCAGCATGGGCGCCAAGCTGGAAAACATCTACATGGTCGACAGCAAGGGCGTGATCCAGTCCGAGCGTACCGACCTGAACCAGTACAAGGCGATGTTTGCGCATCCGTCCTCCAAGCGCACCCTGGCTGAGGCCCTCGACGGTGCCGACGTGTTCGTCGGCCTGTCCGGTCCGAACCTGCTGAGCGCTGAAGGCCTGAAGGCCATGGCGGCCAACCCGATCGTGTTCGCCTGCTCCAACCCGGACCCAGAAATCGCGCCGGAACTGGCACACGCCACCCGCGACGACGTGATCATGGCCACCGGCCGTTCGGACTACCCGAACCAGGTCAACAACGTACTGGGCTTCCCGTTCATCTTCCGTGGTGCCCTGGACGTTCGCGCCAAGCGCATCAACGAAGAAATGAAAGTGGCTGCCGCCAACGCCCTGCGTGAACTGGCCAAGCTGCCGGTGCCTCAGGATGTGTGCGATGCCTACGGTGGCGCCAAGCTGGAATTCGGTCGTGAGTACATCATTCCGAAACCAATGGACAAGCGCCTGATCACCCTGATCTCCGACGCCGTGGCCAAAGCCGCGATCGAGACCGGTGTGGCCACCCTGCCGTATCCGAAAAACTACCCGCTGCAAAGCGTGGATGATGTGTTCAACGGCTAAGCCGTTGTAGCGCACCAACAAAAAGCCCCGGCTCTCGCGAGTCGGGGCTTTTTGCTGTCTGGCTATAAACCCAAGGCCTGCGCAGAACCAAATGTGGGAGGGGGCAAGCCCCCGATAGCGGTGTGTCAGTCACCTGATGAGTTGACTGGTCTACTGCTATCGGGCTCCCACATTGGATCTGTGTCCAAACACAGACTCCGTCAGAACAGATCGATCGGTGCCGCCTCATCCGCCGGCAGCGGGCTGCCCGGTGCCACGCCATTGCCCAGTTCGTTGATCGACGGCGGCGTGTCTTCGCTCTTGAACAGCTCGAAGTACGCATTCGGCGTGCTCGGCGATGCCGCACGGCCACTGACCGGGTCGATCCGCAGGCTGAGGATGCCTTCCGGTTCTGGCTGGGTATGCAGCGGCTTGTCCTTCAGGGCCGCGCCCATGTAGCTCATCCAGATCGGCAGCGCGACGGTGCCGCCGAACTCGCGGCGGCCGAGGCTTTCCGGCTGGTCGTAGCCGGTCCACACGGTGGTCACGTAGTCGGCGTTGTAGCCGGAGAACCAGGCGTCCTTGGATTCGTTGGTGGTACCGGTCTTGCCCGCGATGTCCGCGCGGCCCAGGGCCAGTGCGCGGCGGCCGGTACCTTTCTTGATCACGTCTTCCAGGATGCTGTTGAGGATGTAGGTGGTGCGGCCATCCACCACGCGCTCGGCCACCGCCGGCGCTTGCGGTTCAGGTGCGGCCGCCGGGTTTGCCGCGGGCGTGGCGCCTGGGGTCGGCTCGATGGTGATACCGCCGTTGCTCGGTGCGGCCAGGCCATCGCTGGCTACCACGCCGTTGACCACATCCCCTGGCACCCGTGGCGGGTTGGCGGTGAAGAGGGTGTCGCCATTGCGGCTTTCAATCTTGTCGATCAGGTACGGCGTGATCTTGTAACCGCCGTTGGCAAACGTGCTCCAGCCGGTGGCGATTTCCATCGGCGTGAGGGTCGCCGTCCCCAGGGCCAGGGACAGGTTCGGCGGCAGGTCCGACTTGTTGAAGCCAAAGCGCGTGATGTAGTCGATGGTCTTGCTCACGCCCATCGCCTGCAGCAAGCGGATCGACACCAGGTTGCGCGACTTGTACAGCGCCTCGCGGATGCGGATCGGGCCGAGGAAGGTATTGGTGTCGTTCTTCGGGCGCCAGACCTTGTCCAGGTACTCGTCGACAAACACGATCGGGGCATCGTTGACCAGGCTGGCGGCCGTGTAGCCATTGTCCAGGGCGGCACTGTAGACGAACGGCTTGAAGCTCGAGCCCGGCTGGCGCTTGGCCTGGGTGGCACGGTTGTAGTTGCTCTGCTCGAACGCGAAGCCGCCGACCAGGGCGCGGATCGCACCGTTCTGTGGGTCGAGGGAAACCAGCGCGCCTTGGGCGACCGGCACCTGGCTGAATTTCAGGTTGTCGTCTTTCTGGCGTTGCACGCGTATCAAGTCGCCCACCTGCGCCACGTCCGACGGCTGCTTGGGCATCGGGCCCATGCTGTTGGTATTCAGGAATGGGCGCGCCCATTTCATGCTGTCCCACGCCACATGCGCTTCGCCGGTGCGGGTCAGTACCTGCACGCCGTCCTTCTTCACCTGGGTGACGATGGCCGGTTCGAGGCCGCTGATCGTGCGCTGCTTGCCGAGTTCGGTGGTCCAGGCGCTCAGGGTCTTGCCCGGCAGGCGTGATTCGGGGCCGCGGTAGCCGTGGCGCTGGTCGTAGGTGATCAGGCCTTCATGCACCGCGCTGTTGGCGATTTCCTGCAAGTTGCTCGGAACGGTCGTGGTTACGCGAAAGCCTTCGGTGTAAGCCTCGCTGCCATAACGGCCGACCATCTCGGCCCGCGCCATCTCCGCAATATACGGGGCGTTCACTTCCGGGGTCGGTACGTGGTAGCTGGCGTTCAACGGCTCGGCCACCGCGCTTTCATAGGCGCTCTGGTCGATTTTACCCAGCTTGTACATGCGCCCCAGAATCCAGTCGCGCCGCTCTTTGCTGCGCGCCGGGTTGGCCAGCGGGTTGAAGCGCGATGGCGCCTTGGGCAGGCCGGCAATCATGGCCATCTGCGCCAGGCTGGCATCACGAATCGACTTGCCATAGTAGACCTGGGACGCGGCTTCGATGCCGTAGGCGCGGTTGCCCAGGTAGATCTTGTTGACGTACAGCTCAAGGATCTCGTCCTTGGTCAACTGACGTTCGATCTGCAGTGCCAGCAGGATCTCGGTGGCTTTGCGCGAAAAGCTGCGCTCGCTGGTGAGGAAGAAGTTCTTCGCCACCTGCATGGTGATCGTGCTGCCGCCGGATTGAATGTGTCCGCTTTTTACCAATTGCGTGGCGGCCCGCACCAGGCTGCTGGGGTCGACGCCGTAGTGGTTGGCGAAATTATCGTCCTCGGCCGACAGCAGGGCGTTGATGAAATTGGGCGGAATATCCGCGAAACGGATCGGGGTGCGGCGCATTTCGCCGAACTCCGCGATCAGTTTTTCATCGCTGCTGTAGACCCGCAAAGGAATCTGCAACTGGATGCTTCTCAGGGCCTCTACGGAGGGCAAACCCGGACTAAGGTAGAGGTAGGCGCCGCTGAGGACGAGCAGCAGCCCGCAAACCATGGCGACAATGGAGTACCCGAAAAACTTCAGCAGACGAATCAAGGCTTTTGGATTTCCAGAGAAAAGAATGGGTTAGGCGCCGGGGCATGCATGGCAAACGATGAATCGCCCCGAGCTGCAGATAAAAAGCGGGAAAAAACGCTGGGCATTAAAGCATTTTTCAGCTTGGGGCGTCATTCGCGCCTCGCAAACAAGGCGACCGAATGCACGGTGCCCCGCGCCAATCAGGCGGTATGACAGGGAAAGTTTTAGGGAGTTTTATGAGAAAGGGATTTTTCAGGCAAAAAGTCGAGACCGTCCTGGGTGTCGACATTCAGGACACGGGCATCCGGCTGATCGAACTCGGCCGCTCGCCCACTGGCTACACCGTACAACGCTACGCCACGCAGACGCTACCGGCCCAAGCCGTGGTCGATAGCAGCATGCTCGACCTCGACGGCGTCGGGCAGGCGTTGTCCCAGGCGTTAGCCCGGTTGCGCACCTCGGCCCGGCAAGCGGCCGTGGCCGTGTCGGGCCCCTCGGTGATTACGCGGGTGATCGAGTTGGAGGCAGGGCTTAGTGAGGAAGAAATGACCTGGATGATCCAGATGGAGGCCGACCAGTACATCCCGTACCCGCTGGATGAGATGGCCCTGGATTTCCAGGTTCGCGGGCCATCGGCCCAGAACCTGGCGCGGGTTGATGTATTGCTCGCGGCGTGCCATAAGGCCCAGGTAGAGGCTCGGGTCGCGGTTTTGAGCCTGGCTGGGCTGGTGCCGACGGTGGTGGATGTGGAAGCATTTGCATTGGCGCGCGCTTGCAGTCAGGATTTCGCCAGCTTCACGCCGGGCCATCGAGTCGATGGCGCACAATGGGCCGTGGATGCCCACGGGATGGGAATTGCTTGCGGGTTGGCCCTGAGGAGTTTCGCTTGATGACACGAATCAACCTTTTGCCCTGGCGCCAGGCGCTGGCGGAACGGCGGCGCAAATTCTTCCTGGTGCTGCTGCTGGCGTTTGCCTGCGTGGCGCTCGCTGCAGTGTGGCTGGCCGATCAGGTGATCGACCAGGCGATCAATCGACAAGTGACGCGCAATAGCCACTTGGACAACGACGTTGCCGTCCTCGACTCGCGCATCAAGACCATCGATGACCTGCAGGAACAAAGCCAGCAATTGGCGGAGCGCATGAAGGTCGTGCAAGACTTGAACGAAGCCCGCTCGGCCGGTGCCCAGCTCTTGGATCAGTTGGCTCGCGCGGTGCCTGACGGGGTGCATTTGCACGAGGTTGTGGCGAAGGGCGATACGGTCAGCATCCGAGGCAGCGCTGACTCCAGCCAGGACATCGCCCAACTGATGCGCCGCCTGCAAGCGTCCGAAGGCGCCCACGCCACTCGGCTGCAACATGTGCGGATGGAAGATGGCCAGGGCAGCAACGAGTTTCAATTGATGGTGCGCCAGGGAGAGTCCGTCGAGGCCCAGCCGTGAGCCTGCCCAGGCTCGACTTTTCCGCTCTCACCCATAACGCTGCGAACTGGCCCTTGCCCGCCAAGGCCCTGCTCGGCTGCGCGCTCGCCGGCCTGGTGCTGTGGGTGGGCGATGGGATGTACCTGAGCCCATCGCGGGAGCGGCTGGAGGGGATCGAGGCGCAGGGCGCCGTTTTGCAGCGCCAAGTGGCCGAAAAGGCTGGCCTTGCTGCCAGCCTTGAGGCGCGCAGCCTGCAGTTTCAGGCGATGCAGGCGAGCTTTTCCGGGCTGATGCAGCAGTTGCCTGGCGCGGCCGAGGTGCCCGCTTTGCTCGAAGATATTGCCCGGCTGGGCGCGGCCAATGCGGTGCTCGTCGACGATATCGTGCTGTTGGATGAGCAGCCCCGGCCACTCTATATCGAGCAGCCGTTACGCCTGCGCGTCACCGGGGCTTATCACGACCTGGCGATGTTTGTGAGCGCCTTGGGCGGCTTGCCGCGCATCGTCACGGTGCATGATGTCGCGCTGCGAGTTGATGGGGCGGCATTGCGCCTGGAGTTGCTGGCCAAGACGTATCGCAATCCATCGCCGGGCGCTCAGCCGGGCCAGGCCGCCGAGCCGGGGCCGCGCTTTGTCTATGACGCGCTTGCCTTGCGCAATCCGTTCCAGCCACGCGCCTTGCAGGTCGATCACGTGCCTGGCCGGCCCGCGCTCGCGCCGGACCTCGGCCGCGCCCGTGGGGTCCTGGAAGGTATCGCTGTCGACCAGTTCGAAATGGTCGGCACGCTGTCCCGAGGCATGCAGACCTTCGCCCTGCTACGTGCCGCGACCACCGTCCACAGGCTGGCGGTCGGCGATTACCTTGGGCCGGACCACGGTCGGGTCACGGCCATTGATGAAGGCCATGTCGAATTGGTCGAGTTGTTTCCCGATGAACAGGGCGCATGGCTGGAGCGCCCGCGAACCCTCGTGCTAAACGTCAACTCATAACGGAATCAAACAATGAAAAGGACTTTCTCGTCCTTCGGTGTGGCGCTATGGATAGCGTTCACGGCACCGATGGCTGCTGCTGTGCCCAATCGTGTGGATCTGATCCAACTGCCGCCCCCCGGCAGCGCGGCATCAGGCACCTATACCGGCGACAAGCTGAACCTCAACTTCCAGAACATCGAGCTGCGCGCTGTATTGCAGCAGATTGCCGATGTGGCGGGCCTGAACCTGGTCGCCAGCGACGATGTGCAGGGTTCGATCACCCTGCGGCTCAAGGGCGTGCCTTGGGATCAGGCGCTGGACCTGGTGTTGCAAAGCAAGGGGCTGGACAAGCGGGTAAAGGCCGGCGTGCTGTTGGTGGCGCCCGCCGAAGAGTTGGCCGCGCGCGAACTGCTGACGCTGGAGGCGCGCAAGCAGATGGCCGAACTGGCGCCATTGCGTCGCGAGCTGCTGCAGGTCAATTACGCCAAGGCTGCGGACCTGGCCAAGTTGTTCCAGTCGGTGACGGGCCTTGAAGGCACCACCGATGAGCGTGGGTCGGTGGCGGTGGATGACCGCACCAATAACATCATTGCCTACCAGACCGGCGAGCGCCTGGAAGAGCTGCGACGCATCGTGGCGCAGTTGGACATTCCGGTGCGCCAGGTGATGATCGAAGCGCGGATTGTCGAGGCCAATGTCGACTACGACAAAAGCCTGGGCGTGCGCTGGGGAGGGCAGGTCAATCGCGGTAACTGGGGCGCCGGTGGTGTCCAGCAACCCCCGGCGCCAGGGACGGAGCCTGTGGACAATCCGCCCAGTGCGCCCTTCGTCGACTTGGGCGCGCTCACCGGCACTTCCGGCCTGGGTATCGCGTTTATCACCGACAACCTGCTGCTGGACCTGGAACTGACCGCCATGGAAAAAACCGGCAACGGCGAGATCGTCTCGCAGCCCAAGGTGGTCACGTCCGACAAGGAAACTGCACGCATCCTCAAGGGCACCGAGATTCCCTACCAGGAGTCCAGCTCCAGCGGTGCAACCTCGGTGTCGTTCAAGGAGGCGTCGCTGTCCCTGGAAGTCACCCCGCAAATCACGCCTGACGACCGCGTGATCATGGCGGTGAAAGTCACCAAGGATGAGCCGGATTATCTGAACAAACTCAACGACGTACCGCCGATCAAGAAAAACGAGGTCAACGCCAAGGTGCTGGTCAGGGACGGCGAGACCATCGTCATTGGCGGAGTTTTCTCCAATACCCAAAGCAAAGTGGTAGATAAAGTGCCATTTTTGGGCGATGTGCCGTATCTTGGCCGCCTTTTCCGGCGCGATGTGCTGGCGGAGAAAAAATCCGAGCTGCTGGTATTCCTGACTCCACGTATTATGAATAACCAGGCGATTGCTGTGAGTCATTGATTCTGTGCGAAATTTGATTCTTGTAGGACCGATGGGCGCTGGAAAAAGCACCATCGGCCGTTTGCTGGCCAAAGAGCTGCGCCTGCCATTCAAAGACTCCGATAAGGAAATTGAATTGCGCACGGGCGCCAATATCCCGTGGATCTTCGATAAGGAAGGCGAGCTGGGCTTTCGTGACCGTGAGCAGGCGATGATTGCCGAGCTGTGCGGCTGCGACGGCGTGGTCTTGGCGACCGGCGGCGGTGCCGTGATGCGCGAGGAGAACCGCCGGGCACTGCATGCCGGTGGTCGGGTGGTCTATTTGCATGCCTCGGTCGAGCAGCAGGTAGGGCGCACCGCGCGCGATCGCAATCGCCCACTGCTGCGCACCGCCGACCCGGCGAAAACCCTGCGGGATCTGCTGGCGCTGCGCGATCCGCTGTATCGGGAAATCGCCGATCTGGTGGTGGAAACCGATGAGCGGCCACCTCGGATGGTGGTGCTCGACATTCTTGAGCGCCTGCAACGGCTGCCACCCCGTTAAAGCCAGGCCCGAAATGCGCTATTCTCGGCGGCGCGTTATTACCCTGTGGGGTGTGGCGTAGAGCCATCAGGCGACGTCGGATCGCGACATTGCCGGTCGTTAATACATCTTCAACGCGGGGACACATGCAGACACTTAAGGTTGATCTAGGCGAGCGCAGCTATCCGATCCATATTGGCGAAGGTCTGCTGGACCAACCCGAGTTGCTCGCACCGCATATTGCCGGTCGGCAAGTGGCGATCATCTCCAATGAAACGGTCGCGCCGCTGTATCTTGAGCGTCTGAGCCGTAGCCTGGCGGCGTATTCGGTGATCTCCGTGGTGCTGCCCGACGGCGAAGCCCATAAGAACTGGGAAACCCTGCAACTGATTTTCGATGGCCTGCTGGCCGCACGCCATGATCGGCGCACCACCGTGGTCGCCCTCGGTGGCGGCGTGATTGGTGACATGGCCGGTTTTGCAGCCGCCTGTTACCAGCGCGGCGTGGATTTCATCCAGGTGCCGACCACCCTGCTGTCCCAGGTCGATTCGTCGGTGGGTGGCAAGACCGGCATCAACCATCCGCTGGGCAAAAACATGGTGGGCGCGTTCTATCAGCCCCAGGCCGTGCTGATCGACACCGCGACCCTCAACACCCTGCCACCGCGCGAACTGTCGGCGGGCTTGGCGGAAGTCATCAAGTACGGGCTGATCTGTGACGAACCGTTCCTGACCTGGCTGGAAGAACATGTCGACGCCCTGCGCGCGCTCGACCAGGTGGCGCTGACCGAGGCGATCTCGCGTTCCTGCGCCGCCAAGGCGCTGGTGGTGAATGCCGACGAACGGGAGTCCGGCGTTCGGGCCACCCTGAACCTGGGCCACACCTTCGGCCATGCGATCGAAACGCACATGGGCTATGGTGTGTGGTTGCATGGGGAAGCCGTAGCGGCTGGCACAGTGATGGCATTGGAGATGTCGCAACGCCTGGGCTGGATCAGCGCCCAGGAGCGGGATCGTGGCATCCGCCTGTTCCTGCGCGCAGGATTGCCGGTGATCCCGCCTCAGGAGATGACCGAGGCGGATTTCCTCGAACATATGGCGATAGACAAGAAAGTGATCGACGGTCGACTGCGACTGGTGCTCCTGCGTCGCATAGGCGAAGCGGTAGTGACCGACGATTATCCGAAAGAGATTTTACAGGCCACGCTGGGAGCGGATTACCGCGCCCTGGCCCAGCTTAAAGGTTAATAAGAGCCCGATGACTAGTTTGCATGCCGACGAGGCGTTCCTCGGCCATTACCAGTTAAGCCACGACCCTTTTGCTCCACGGGTACCTGGTTTCAAATTTTTCCCTGCGCAGCGCAAACCGGTGCTCGGGCAATTGCATCATCTCGCGCGCTACAGCCAGCTGTTGCTGGTCGTCACCGGCCCGTTGGGCAGTGGCAAGACCCTGTTGCGCCAGGCGCTGGTCGCCAGCACCAACAAGCAATCGGTCCAAAGCGTGGTGGTGTCGGCCCGTGGCGCCGGTGATGCGGCGGGTGTGCTGCGCCAGGTGGCCCAGGCCCTGAATGTTTCCAGCGCCGAGCCGAATGCGATCCTCAAGCAAGTGGTGCAACTGGGCCTGACCGGCCAAGAAGTCTACCTGCTGGTGGATGACGCCGAGCAGCTTGACGAATCTGCCCTCGAAGCGCTGCTGGCGCTGGCGGCGGGCACGCCCGAAGGTCGCCCCCATGTGTTCCTGTTCGGTGAATCGTCCCTGATCGCCGCTCTGGAGCAGATCAGCGGCGAGCAGGAGCTGTTCCACGTCATCGAATTGCAGCCGTATGAAGAGGAAGAAACCCGCGAATACCTGGCGCAACGTCTCGAAGGCGCCGGGCAGGGCATCGAACTTTTTTCCGCTCAGCAGATCTCTGATATTCACGAAAGCTCCGACGGCTGGCCTGGCACCATCAATCAGGTCGCCCGGGATGCCATGATCGAAGCCATGATTGCCAGCCGCTCTGCGGTTAAGCGTCCAAAGATGGGGTTCACTATGCCTAAGAAGCACGTATTGGCTATTTCCGCCGTTGTCGTGGTCGCTGTCGCCGCTGCCTGGTTGATCCCGGGTCGCAGCAAGGCACCGACCACTGCTGGCGCGCCAACCGAACAGGCGCAGTTGCCACTGGGTAAACCGACGCCAAATGTCGAGTTCGCCAACTCCGGCCAACCGACCAGCCTGCCGATGGTCGGCCAGCCTGTCATGCGTGGCCCGCTCGCCGAAGCGGCCGGCGGTATCTCCGAAGGCGACGACGGCGTGCCGGTGGAAGGCTCCAGCGCCGTACCGCCGACCGTGACCACCACCGCGCCACCTGCGGGCGTCCCCGCCGGTCAACCGGCGGCAAAACCAACGCCTGCGCCTACGGTCGCGACTGCCAAGCCGGCGCCCGTCACCAAACCGGTCGCACCAGCGCCAGCACCTGCCGCCAAGCCAGCACCGGCGCCCGTCACCAAGCCGGTTGAAAAACCCGTGACCGTTGCCAAGGCCGGCGCCACCGGCAGCAGTTGGTACACCGGCCAGCCTAGCGGTAACTTCGTGGTGCAGATCCTCGGCACCAGCTCCGAAGCCAACGCTCAAGCCTTCGTCAAAGAGCAGGGCGGCGAGTACCGTTATTTCAAGAAAGTGCTCAACGGCAAGCCGCTTTACGTGATCACTTACGGCAGCTTCTCAAGCCGTGCTGCCGCCGATACCGCTATCAAAGCCTTGCCAGCGAAGGTTCAGGCTGGTAAACCTTGGCCTCGCACTGTTGCCAGCGTTCAACAAGAACTGGCAGCAACTCGCTGAAGATCCGGCGGCCTTACCCAGGCCGCCCTCCCGGCACCTCAAAAAAACCGCAAGTGCGTGCAGCCTTCAAGGCCGCGCGCGTTGTGGTGTCTGCGTCACAGTGGCTTTTGAGTCGTAGCGGTCAAAATTAAAAAAGTTTTGACTAGCACAGCATATCGCTTTAAACCTTTCATAAATGCGACATAGATTTGCGACATCTCGTCGCTAAATTTGTGAGCGTCTGTGTCGGTGTGTACAATGACCTCCCTTTTGCCCCTGCAAAGCCGACGAACGTTCGGCGTGGAAGGTAACTGGTTGAATTGAAAAGAAATTTGCCTCGATATAAGAGGCAGCCTGGTGAGAAAGCGTCTATGAAAGCAGGTCTGTACCAACCCGATGAATTCAAGGATAACTGCGGTTTCGGCCTGATTGCCCATATGCAGGGCGAGCCCAGTCATACCCTTTTGCAAACGGCCATCGAGGCCCTGACCTGCATGACCCACCGTGGTGGGATCAACGCCGACGGCAAGACCGGTGACGGGTGTGGCTTGCTCATTCAAAAGCCCGACCTGTTCCTGCGCGCTGTCGCCAAAGAACATTTCGCGGCCGACCTGCCCAAGCAGTACGCGGTGGGCATGGTGTTCTTCAACCAGGACCCGGTCAAAGCCGAAGCCGCTCGCGAGAACATGAACCGCGAAATCCTCGCGGCCGGCCTGCAACTCGTCGGCTGGCGCAAAGTGCCGATCGACACCAGCGTGCTCGGCCGCCTGGCCTTGGAGCGCCTGCCGCAGATCGAACAAGTGTTCATCGCGGGCGACGGCCTGAGCGACCAGGACATGGCGATCAAGCTGTTCACATCGCGTCGTCGCTCGTCCGTGTCCAATGCCGCTGACACCGACCACTACATCTGCAGCTTTTCGCACAAGACCATCATTTATAAAGGCCTGATGATGCCGGCGGACTTGACCGCCTTCTATCCGGACCTGAGCGATGAGCGCCTGCAAACCGCAATCTGCGTGTTCCACCAGCGCTTCTCCACCAACACCTTGCCGAAATGGCCGCTGGCCCAGCCATTCCGCTTCCTCGCCCACAACGGCGAGATCAACACCATCACCGGCAACCGCAACTGGGCTGTGGCCCGTCGCACCAAGTTCGCCAACGATTTGATGGACCTGGAAGAACTCGGCCCGCTGGTCAACCGCGTCGGCTCCGACTCCTCCAGCATGGACAACATGCTCGAACTGATGGTCACCGGCGGCATCGACCTGTTCCGTGGCGTGCGCATGATCATTCCGCCTGCGTGGCAGAACGTCGAGACCATGGACCCCGATCTGCGGGCGTTCTATGAGTACAACTCGATGCACATGGAACCGTGGGACGGCCCGGCCGGCGTGGTCATGACCGACGGCCGCTACGCGGTGTGCCTGCTCGACCGTAACGGCCTGCGCCCGGCGCGTTGGGTGACCACCACCAACGGTTTCATCACCCTGGCGTCGGAAATCGGCGTATGGAACTACCAGCCGCAAGACGTGATCGCCAAAGGCCGCGTCGGCCCTGGGCAGATCCTTGCCGTTGACACCGAAACCGGGCAGATCCTCGACACCGATGCGATCGACAACCGCTTGAAGTCGCGTCATCCGTACAAGCAATGGCTGCGCAAGAACGCCCTGCGCATCCAGGCAACCATGGAAGACAACGACCACGGTTCGGCGTTCTACGACATCGACCAGCTCAAGCAGTACATGAAGATGTACCAGGTCACGTTCGAAGAACGCGACCAGGTGCTGCGTCCGCTCGGCGAGCAAGGCTACGAGGCGGTCGGCTCGATGGGCGACGACACGCCGATGGCCGTGCTGTCCCAGCGCGTGCGCACGCCATACGACTACTTCCGCCAGCAGTTCGCCCAGGTGACCAACCCACCGATCGACCCGCTGCGTGAAGCCATCGTGATGTCCCTGGAAGTGTGCCTCGGTGCCGAGCGCAACATCTTCCAGGAATCGCCTGAGCACGCCTCCCGCGTGATCCTCAGCTCGCCGGTCATTTCCCCGGCCAAGTGGCGCTCGCTGATGACCCTGGAGCGCCCAGGCTTCGACCGTCAGATCATCGACCTGAACTACGACGAGAGCCTCGGCCTTGAAGCCGCGGTGCGCAATGTCGCGGACCAGGCCGAAGAAGCCGTGCGCGCCGGGCGTACCCAGATCGTGCTGACCGACCGTCACATTGCACCGGGCAAGCTGCCGATCCACGCCTCCCTGGCCACCGGCGCGGTCCATCACCGCCTGACCGAAAAAGGCCTGCGCTGCGACTCCAACATCCTCGTGGAAACCGCCACCGCCCGCGACCCGCACCATTTCGCGGTGCTGATCGGTTTCGGCGCCTCGGCGGTGTACCCGTTCCTCGCCTACGAAGTGCTCGGTGATCTGATCCGTACCGGCGAAGTCCTGGGCGACCTCTACGAGGTGTTCAAGAACTACCGCAAAGGCATCACCAAGGGCCTGCTGAAGATCCTGTCGAAGATGGGCATCTCCACCGTCACCTCCTACCGTGGCGCGCAGTTGTTCGAGGCCATCGGTCTGTCGGAAGAAGTCTGCGACCTGAGCTTCCGTGGCGTGCCGAGCCGCATCAAGGGTGCGCGTTTCGTCGACATCGAAGCCGAACAGAAAGCCCTGGCGGCCGAAGCCTGGAGTGCGCGCAAGCCGATCCAGCAAGGCGGCCTGCTCAAGTTCGTACACGGTGGCGAATATCACGCCTACAACCCGGACGTGGTCAGCACCCTGCAAGCCGCCGTGCAGCAGGGCGACTACGCCAAGTTCAAGGAATATACCGCGCTGGTGGATAACCGCCCGGTGTCGATGATCCGCGACATGTTCAAGGTGAAAACCCTGGATACGCCGCTGGACATCAGCGAAATCGAACCGCTGGAATCGGTCCTCAAGCGCTTTGACTCCGCCGGTATTTCCCTGGGCGCCTTGTCGCCCGAGGCCCACGAAGCCCTGGCCGAAGCCATGAACCGCCTGGGTGCGCGTTCCAACTCCGGCGAAGGCGGTGAAGACCCGGCGCGCTACGGCACGATCAAGAGCTCGAAAATCAAGCAAGTGGCGACTGGCCGTTTCGGTGTAACCCCCGAATACCTGGTCAACGCCGAAGTGCTGCAGATCAAAGTCGCCCAGGGTGCCAAGCCCGGTGAGGGCGGCCAACTGCCGGGCGGCAAGGTCAACGGTCTGATCGCCAAGCTGCGTTATGCGGTGCCGGGCGTGACCCTGATTTCGCCGCCGCCGCACCACGACATCTACTCGATCGAAGACTTGTCGCAGCTGATTTTCGACCTTAAACAAGTCAACCCGCAGGCCCTGGTCTCGGTGAAATTGGTCGCGGAAGCCGGCGTGGGCACCATCGCCGCCGGTGTGGCCAAGGCCTATGCCGACCTGATCACCATCTCCGGCTACGACGGCGGCACCGGCGCTTCGCCGCTGACCTCGATCAAGTACGCCGGCGCACCGTGGGAGCTGGGCCTCGCCGAAACGCACCAGACCCTGCGCGGCAACGACCTGCGCGGCAAAGTCCGCGTGCAGACCGACGGCGGCCTGAAAACCGGCCTCGACGTGATCAAGGCCGCCATCCTCGGCGCCGAAAGTTTCGGCTTCGGCACTGCGCCGATGATCGCCCTGGGCTGCAAATACCTGCGCATCTGCCACCTGAACAACTGCGCCACCGGCGTCGCCACTCAGAACGAGAAGCTGCGCAAGGATCACTACATCGGCACCGTCGACATGGTGGTGAATTTCTTCACCTACGTCGCCGAAGAAACCCGTGAGTGGCTGGCCAAACTGGGCGTGCGCTCCCTCGAAGAGCTGATCGGCCGCACCGATCTGCTGGACATCCTCGAAGGCCAGACCGCCAAGCAACAACACCTGGACCTGACGCCGCTGTTGGGCAGCGATCACATCCCGGCAGACAAGCCACAATTCTGCCAGGTGGAGCGCAACCCACCGTTCGACAAAGGCCTGCTGGCCGAGAAGATGGTCGAGATGGCCACTTCGTCGATCAACGACGCCAGCGGCGGCGAATTCAGCATGGACATTTGCAACTGCGACCGCTCCATCGGCGCACGCATCTCCGGCGAAATCGCGCGCAAGCACGGCAACCAGGGCATGGCCAAGGCGCCGATCACCTTCCGCTTCACCGGCACCGCGGGCCAGAGCTTCGGCGTGTGGAACGCCGGCGGCCTGCACATGTACCTGGAAGGTGACGCCAACGACTACGTGGGCAAGGGCATGACCGGCGGCAAGCTGGTGATCGTTCCGCCTAAAGGCAGCGTCTACAAGACCCAGGACAGTGCCATCATCGGCAACACCTGCTTGTACGGCGCCACCGGCGGCAAGCTGTTCGCCGCCGGTACGGCCGGTGAGCGTTTCGCCGTGCGTAACTCCGGTGCCCACACGGTGGTGGAAGGCACTGGCGATCACTGCTGCGAGTACATGACCGGGGGCTTTGTCGCGGTACTGGGCAAGACCGGTTACAACTTCGGTTCGGGCATGACCGGCGGTTTCGCCTACGTGCTGGACCAGGACAACTCCTTCGTCGATCGGGTCAACCACGAGTTGGTCGAGATCCAGCGGATCAGCGGCGAAGCGATGGAATCCCACCGTAACCACTTGCAGCACGTGCTGGACGAGTACGTCGAGGAAACCGGCAGCGAATGGGGTCGTAACCTCGCTGAGAACCTTGATGATTACCTGCGTCGTTTCTGGCTGGTCAAGCCCAAGGCTGCCAACCTGAAATCGTTGCTTTCCAGCATCCGTGCCAACCCGCAGTGATATGCGCCTGAAGAGTTTGATGAGGTTTTAACATGGCTGAACGTCTGAATAACGACTTCCAGTTCATCGATGTCGGGCGCAAAGATCCGAAGAAGAAACTGTTGCGTCAACGCAAGAAAGAGTTCGTGGAAATCTACGAACCCTTCAAACCCCAGCACTCGGCCGACCAGGCCCACCGCTGCCTGGGGTGCGGTAACCCGTATTGCGAATGGAAGTGCCCGGTGCACAACTTCATTCCCAACTGGCTGAAACTGGTGGCCGAGGGCAACATCCTCGCCGCCGCCGAGCTGTCGCACCAGACCAACACCCTGCCGGAAGTCTGCGGCCGGGTGTGCCCGCAGGACCGTCTGTGCGAGGGTGCTTGCACCCTCAACGACGGCTTCGGCGCGGTGACCATCGGTTCGGTGGAGAAGTACATCACCGACACCGCCTTCGCCATGGGCTGGCGCCCGGACATGTCCAAGGTCAAGCCGAACGGCAAGCGCGTCGCGATCATCGGCGCGGGCCCGGCGGGTCTGGGCTGTGCCGACGTGCTGGTGCGTGGCGGCGTGACCCCGGTGGTGTTCGACAAGAACCCGGAAATCGGCGGCCTACTGACCTTCGGTATCCCCGAGTTCAAGCTGGAAAAAACCGTCCTGAGCCACCGTCGCGAAGTGTTCACCGGCATGGGCATCGAGTTCCGCCTGAACACCGAAGTCGGCAAAGACGTGACCATGGAGCAACTGCTCGCCGAATACGATGCCGTATTCATGGGCATGGGCACCTACACCTATATGAAAGGCGGCTTTGCCGGTGAAGACCTGCCGGGCGTGCACGACGCGCTCGATTTCCTGATCGCCAACGTCAACCGCAACCTGGGCTTTGAAAAGTCGCCGGAAGACTTCGTCGACATGAAAGGCAAGAAGGTCGTGGTGCTGGGCGGTGGCGACACCGCGATGGACTGCAACCGCACCTCGATCCGCCAAGGCGCCAAGTCGGTGACCTGTGCGTATCGTCGTGACGAAGCGAACATGCCGGGCTCGCGCAAAGAGGTGAAGAACGCCAAGGAAGAAGGCGTGAAATTCCTCTACAACCGCCAGCCGATCGCGATTGTCGGTGAAGACCGGGTCGAAGGCGTGAAGGTGGTCGAGACCCGTCTCGGCGAACCGGACGCCCGTGGCCGTCGCAGCCCCGAGCCGATCCCGGGTTCCGAAGAGATCATCCCGGCCGACGCCGTGGTCATCGCGTTCGGCTTCCGCCCAAGCCCGGCGCCGTGGTTCGAGCAGTTCCAGATCCAGACCGACAGCCAGGGCCGCGTCGTCGCCCCGGAACAAGGCCAGTACAAGCACCAGACCAGCAACCCGAAAATCTTCGCCGGTGGCGACATGGTGCGCGGCTCCGACCTGGTAGTAACGGCGATCTTCGAAGGCCGCAATGCCGCCGAAGGGATCCTGGATTACCTGCAGGTCTAACCCATTTCATCTTTGAAATGTGGCCAAAATGTGGGAGGGGGCTTGCCCCCGATAGCGGTGTGAAGTGCGCCCCAAAAGTTGGACAGTGATTGTTAGGCTACAGCGGACCTGGCTCTGTACGCTACAGGGCTCAGTCCGCCAAGTTTCGTTTTGATTCGCTTATGGTTGTAGTAATGGATGTATTCAGCCAGTCCAGCCTGCAACTGAGCCACACTCTCGAAGCTTTCCCGGTAGTAAAACTCTGACTTCAACGTGCCGAAGAAGCTCTCCATTGTGGCGTTGTCATAGCAGTTTCCTCTGCGTGACATGCTCTGTTCCAACCCTGCTTTTTCTAGTCGATCCCGGTACTTCGGGTATCGATAGTGCCAACCTTGATCCGAGTGCAACATGGGCTTGACGCCCTCAGGCAAGCGCTCAAGAGCTTGTTCCAGCATGTCGCCCACCAGGGCATATTGGGGGCGCGTGGCGGTTTGATAGGCCACAATTTCTCCGTTGTACAAGTCTAAAACTGGAGACAGATATAGCTTTTCGCCTGCCACTTTGAACTCGGTGACATCCGTTACCCATTTCTGATTCGGTTGCTCAGCCTCGAACTGACGAGCCAGGATGTTAGGCGATACTTCTCCCATTGGTCCTCGATACGATCTGTATTTCTTCGGTCGCACCGTACATTTCAGACTCAACTCCCCCATCAGTCGCCGCACAGTTTTACTGTTGATCAACTGTCCGTCGCTCCGCAGAGCTAAAGTCATACGGCGATAGCCGAATCGCCCCTTATGCTCGTCTTGAAGGCTCTGGATAGAGGCTTTTAGCGAAACGAACCGGTCTGCTCCGTCCATCGCCTTGAGTTGGTAGTAGTACGTGCTGCGGGCGAGCCCAGCCAGCTTGAGCAAATGGTCCAAGGGGAAGCTGTGCCTCAACTCAGAGACTAATTGGGCTTTTTCTTCGCTTCTTTCTCGCGCCTCATCACTGCCTCGCCTAACTCCCCAAGCTTTTTTAGGTAGGCGTTCTCCATGCGCAAATACTGGAGTTCATCAAGTAAAGCCTTGTGAGCACGTTCTTGGTCGGTGAGTGGAATGGCCGTTTTTCGAGGTTTAGCAGGTAGCTTGGACATAGCGGTATTCGATCCTTTTTCCCCTGAGGCCAGGGCTTCAATACCGCCACTGTAATACTGCTGCTGCCATCTGCCCACTTGGGTAGAGTCACCCAGATTGAAGAGTGCCGCTGCGCGGCGAAAAGAAAGGGAGTCACGCCACATGCGTTGCAGAACGGAGAACTTGAACAAAGCACTGTAACGTCCACCGGTACTACTCAGACTGGCCTCACCGTGCAGCCGGTAAGCTTCCACCCAACGGCGAAGTAAAGTGGGGTCCATATGAAATCGAGCAGCAATATGGCGAAAGCCTCGGCCTCGTTCCAGGAAGGCGGTAATGGCGGAAAGCTTGAACTGCGTTGTGTACTTGCTCATGAAAAAGCCCCAGGAGTTGGATGGGTGTCCAACTTCTGGGGCGCACTTCAGTGGTTCAGTTAAAGATACTGAGACTGACACACTGCAATCGGGAGCAAGCCCCCTCCCACATTTGGTGTTGATGTGCCCAAGAGATTGTCGTAAATCAACCCGATAGACAAAAGGCACGGCTCATCCCGTGCCTTTTGCGTCGCGCTCTGAGAAAATGCCCGTACTTTTTTTGCGGATGCCGACATGACTGCCCTCAAGAACGACCGTTTCCTTCGTGCCCTGCTCAAGCAGCCCGTTGACGTCACCCCTGTATGGATGATGCGTCAAGCCGGTCGCTACCTGCCGGAATACCGCGCCAGCCGCGCCCAGGCCGGTGACTTCATGAGCCTGTGCATGAACCCGGAGTTCGCCTGCGAAGTCACCCTGCAGCCGTTGGACCGCTACCCGGAACTGGATGCGGCCATCCTCTTCTCCGATATCCTCACCATTCCTGACGCCATGGGCCAAGGCCTGTACTTCGAGACCGGCGAAGGCCCGCGTTTCAAGAAAGTCATCAGCACCCTGGCTGACATCGAAGCGCTGCCGATCCCGGACCCGCACAAAGACCTCGGTTACGTGATGGACGCCGTCAGCACCATCCGCCGCGAGCTCAATGGCCGCGTGCCGCTGATCGGCTTCTCCGGCAGCCCCTGGACCCTGGCCACCTACATGGTCGAAGGCGGCTCGTCGAAAGACTTCCGCAAGACCAAGGCCATGCTCTACGACACCCCACAGGCCATGCACTTGCTGCTGGACAAGCTGGCGCAGTCGGTCACCTCTTACCTCAACGGCCAGATCATGGCCGGCGCGCAAGCGGTGCAGATCTTCGACACCTGGGGCGGCAACCTGTCGTCGGCGGCGTACCAGGAGTTCTCCCTGGCCTACATGCGCAAGATCGTCAGCGGCCTGATCCGTGAACACGAAGGCCGTAAAGTGCCGGTGATCCTGTTCACCAAGGGCGGCGGCCTGTGGCTGGAAAGCATCGCCGATGTCGGCGCCGATGCCCTGGGCCTGGACTGGACCTGCGACATCGGCGAAGCCCGCCGCCGCGTCGGCAACCAGGTCGCGCTGCAAGGCAACATGGACCCGACCGTGCTGTACGCCAAGCCGGAAGCCATCTGCACCGAAGTCGGGCGTATCCTGGCCAGCTACGGCAAGGGCAGCGGGCATGTGTTCAACCTGGGTCACGGCATTACGCCGGAAGTGAACCCGGAACATGCCGGCGCGTTCCTGCGTGCGGTGCATGAGTTGTCGGCGCAGTATCACGAGTGATTGGCGCGCAATAAAAAACGCCCGGCTTATGCCGGGCGTTTTTGTTTGTCAGGCCGTTTGCAGCGGCGCCAGTTTCGCCAGCTTCAGCGCCACCAGCAACGCGCCGATCAACAGTGCGACGATGAACCCACCAATCCCGTTCCACCCGGCGAAGTGCCAGAAGAACCCACCCGCGGTGCCGGCAACGCTCGAACCCGCGTAGTAGCAGAACAGGTACAACGACGACGCTTGCCCCTTGGCCTTCACCGCGCGGCGGCCGATCCAGCTGCTGGCCACCGAGTGGGCGCCGAAGAAGCCGAACGTGAACACCAGCATGCCGGGTATCACCAGCCACAGCGGGGTGAACAGGGTCAGGACGATGCCGGCAAGCATCGACACGATGGTGGCCCACAGCACGCGGCGGCGGCCGAGGCGGTCGGCCAGGGAGCCGATTTTCGCCGAGCTGTAGATGCCCGAGAGGTACACCAGCGACAGCAGACCGACCACGGCCTGGCTCAGGTCATACGGGTCGGCCAGCAAGCGGTAGCCGATGTAGTTGAACATCGTCACGAACGCGCCCATCAGCAGGAAGGCCTCGAGGAACAGCCACGGCAGGCCCGCGTCCTTGAAGTGCACGACAAAGCCGTCCACCAGGCTGCGCGGCTTGAGGCTACTGGCGCGGAAGTTGCGCGATTCGGGGAGGATTTTCCAGAACACCGTCGCGGCGATCAGGGCCAGGGCGCCGATGATCAGCATTGCCGTGTGCCAACTGACGAAGTCGATCAACACACCAATGATCAGCCGCCCGCTCATGCCGCCGATGGCGTTGCCGCCGATGTACAGGCCCATGGCGAGGCCGATGTGCTGGGGGTGGATCTCTTCGCTCAGGTACGTCATCGCCACGGCGGCCAGGCCACTCAGCGACAGCCCCACCAGCGCGCGCATCAGCAAAATCCCTTCCCAGCTCGGCATCAGGCCGCTGGCGATGGTGGCCAGCGCGGCGCAGAACAACGCGGCGACCATCACCGGCTTGCGCCCCAGCGTGTCGGAAATCGGCCCGGTGATCAGCAGGCCCAGGGCGAGCATCGCCGTAGACACCGACAGCACCAGGCTGCTTTGCGCCGCATTGATGGAAAACTCGTGGGACAACGCCGGCATCATCGGCTGCACGCAATACAGCAGGGCAAACGTCGCGAACCCGCCGGAGAACAGCGCCAACACGGTGCGCATGAACATCGGCGTGCCTTTTTCGATGTACGCGTCATTGAGCTGCGCCACGACCTCATCCAGGGCGGTCGGCGGGACTTCTTGAGCGAATGGAGCGACAGCAGATTTCACGGGGACCTCGGGGAGGAAAAGCCTGCCAGGACCGGCAATCTGAAAAAGAATATAGCTGCCTAATGATTCTTTCCAATATATTGTTCGACCTGTTTGATAGCTTTTACGACCTAATGGTATTGCTATGGAATTACGTCATCTACGGTACTTCATTGCCGTCGCCGAAGAACTGCATTTTGGCCGGGCGGCGCAGGTCCTCGGCATCTCGCAACCGCCTCTGAGCCAGCAGATCCAGGCGCTGGAGCACGAGGTGGGCGCGCGCTTGTTCGAACGCACCAACCGTCGGGTCGAGCTGAGCGAAGCCGGGCGGTTGTTCCTGCACGAGGCGCGACTGGTGCTGGCGCAAGTCGATAAGGCCGCAGATGTGGCACGCCGGGCGCAGTTGGGTGAGCTGGGTGAACTGAAGATCGGCTTCACGTCGTCGGCGCCGTTCAATTCGAGCATCCCCCAGGCGATCTTTGCGTTTCGTCAGGCGTTCCCGGCGGTCCACCTGAATTTGCAGGAAATGAGCAGCGCTGTGGTCGCCGAGTCGCTGGTGGATGAGTCGATCCAGGTCGGCTTGATGCGCCCGCTGCCGTTGCCGGATTCGCTGAGTGTGGTGGAGTTGATGCGCGAACCCTTGGTGGCGGTGCTCAACGCCGGTCATCCCTTGGTGCAAGGCAGCGAGTGCGGTTTGCACCTGGCGCAATTGGCAGACGAACCGTTCGTGTTTTTCCCGCGCAGCTACGGCAGCGGCCTCTACGCGCAACTGCTCAACCTCGCCCGCGACGCCGGCTTCAGCCCGCACTTTGCCCAGGAAGCCAGGGAGGCGATGACCATCATCGGGTTGGTGGCGGCGGGGTTGGGCGTGTCGGTGCTGCCGGCGTCTTACCAGCGCATCCGCATCGATGGCGTGGTCTATCGCACCTTGCTCGATCAGGAGGCGGTGACGGCGGTGTGGCTGGTGCAGCGCAAGGACGTGCAAACGCCGATGGCGAAGGCGTTTGTGGAGTTGTTGAGGCGTAAGGCGGCGGTTCGCAGCGCGCTTGGGTTGCGGTGAGTTTAGCGGCAGATGAGCGGCGGTTTGCCAGCAATTGCTGAGGGGAGGTTTTCAGGCATACTGCCCGAGTTCCCGAAAGGGGCTTGTGAGACTCTGAGGATCCTGGGCAACCAGCAATCGCAGAGCCAGGCAGGAAGCGGCGATGACAAGCCAACCTGTTTGTGAAGAGGGCGCCGAAAGGCGCCCTTTGTCGTTTCCGGGTCTACTGCATTCCAGCCGAACGCAACCCCGCCATGATGTCCCGATCCAGCATGCTCACCCAACGGTTGTAGTTGCGATGGATCTTGCCGTCCTTGTAGCCCAGGTCGCGGCTGTCGCGGTAGGTGATGGCGTAGCTGTTGCGGGTGTAGCGGATGTCGATGGCGGCGTAGTACTGGTTGCGCACAGTGATCTCGGCCTGCACCAGTTGGGGGCTCTGGCGTAGCACGGTCCATTCGCGTTTTTGCAGGGCGGCGACGATCACCTGTTTGACTTTTTCTTCGCTGATCTGGGCACTCGCTGGCAAGTCGTGCTGGGTGTTGAGCACCGGTTTGCTGGTGCAACCGGCGCTGGTCAGCAGGGCCAGGGTGATCAGGGTGGCGCGTAGCAAGGAAGACATTCCGTTTTCTCCAGTCGGTTAAAAGTCAGGGCCAGCGGCGGAAGATCAACGAGGTGTTGACGCCGCCAAAGGCAAAATTGTTGTTCATCACGTAGTCGTGGTGCATCTCGCGAAACTCACCTTGCAGGTAATCCAGCTCGCCGCACTTCGGGTCGACTGAATCCAGGTTGAAGGTGTGGACGTACTGGTCGCGGTTCATCATCTCGATGCTGAACCACGACTCCAGCGCCCCGCACGCGCCCAGGGTGTGGCCAAGGAAGCTCTTCTGCGAACTGATGGGCATGCGGCTGCCGAACAGGCTGTGGGTGGCCAGCGTCTCGGCGATGTCGCCCTGGTCGGTGGCGGTGCCATGGCCGTTCACATAGCCGATGGCCGAGGGCTCAAGCCCCGCGTCTTCCAGGGCCAGCTCCATGGCGCGGCGCATGGTTTTCTGTTCCGGGCGGGTGGTGTGCTGGCCGTCGGCGTTGCTGCCGAAACCGACAATTTCGGCGTGGATATGCGCGCCACGGGCCAGGGCGTGTTCCAGTTCTTCGAGCACCAGCATGCCGCCGCCTTCGCCGATCACCAAGCCGTCGCGGCCGCTGTCGTAGGGGCGCGGGCTGGTCTGTGGTGCATCGTTCTTCAGGCTGGTGGCGTAGAGTGCGTCGAACACCATGGCTTCGGTGGGGCACAGCTCTTCGGCGCCGCCGGCGAGCATCAGCGGCAGGCGGCCGAACTTGATCGCCTCGTAGGCATAGCCGATGCCCTGGCTGCCGCTGGTGCAGGCGCTGGACGTGGGGATCAAGCGCCCGGTGAGGCCGAAGAAGATGCTGATATTCGCCGCCGTGGTGTGGGGCATCATGCGCACATAGGAGTTGGCGTTCAGCCCCTCGGCCACCGAGTTGAGCAGCATGTTGCCGAAGGCCTTGATCTCGTCGGTGCTGCCGGTGGACGAGCCGCAGGCCACGCCCATGCGCCCGTCCTTGATCGACTCGTCGCCGAGTAAGCCGGCGTCTTTTAACGCCTGTTCCGCCGCCCACACCGCCAGGCGCGATACGCGGCCCATGCTGCGCAGTTGTTTGCGCGTCCAGTGCGCGGGCACGACAAAGTCATCGATCGGCCCGGCCAGACGCGTGTTCAATTCGCTAAAACGGTCCCACTCGTCCATGCGCCGGATGCCGCTGCGGTTGGCGCGAAAGTTGGCGGCGATGGTGTCCCAGTCGCTGCCCAGGGAGGTCATGCCGGCCATGCCGGTTACTACCACGCGCTTCATCAGCACAGACCTCCGTTCACGGCCAAGACCTGGCGGGTGATATAGCCTGCTTCGGCCGACATCAGGAAATTCACCGCGCCGGCGACTTCTTCCGGCGTGCCCATGCGCTGCGCCGGGATCATCTTCATCAGCTCTTCCACCGGCACGTTTTCATCGAGCATCGCGGTGTCGATCAAGCCCGGGGCGACGCAGTTGACGGTGATCTTGCGCTTGCCCAACTCGATGGCCAGAGCCTTGGCCGCGCCGATCAGGCCGGCCTTGGAGGCGCTGTAGTTGACCTGGCCGCGATTGCCGATCAGCCCGGACACCGAGGTGATACACACGATACGCCCGGCTGCGCGCCGACGGATCATCGGCATCATCACCGGGTGCAGCACGTTGTAGAAACCGTCGAGGTTGGTGCGCATCACCACGTCCCAGTCGTCTTCCGACAAGGCCGGAAACGCGCCGTCGCGGGTCAGGCCTGCGTTGAGCACCACGCCATAATACGCGCCATGTTGCTCCACGTCGGCTTCGAGGATTGCCTTGCAGTCGGCACGCTCGGAAACGTCGAATTGCAGCACCCGCGCCTTGCGGCCCAGGGCCTCGATCTCGACCTGCACCGCGTCGGCTTCTGCTCGACCGCTGCGGCAATGCAGCACGATGTCGTGCCCGGCCTGGGCCAGGCGCAGGGCAATGGCGCGGCCGATGCCACGGCTGGAGCCGGTGACCAGTACGGATTCAGTCATGGCGTTTCGTCCTTCGATTCATCTAAATAGGTGGCCGCCTGGGGCGGTCTAAATACGTTCAGGCGGGCACTGGCGTGGATACCCTCGCCGGTCAGGTGGCATTCGAACACACCCATGCCGTTGTCGTCTTCCAGGGAACGCAGGCCGTGGATGGTCAACTCGGCACCGGCTGGGAAGTGCTCGACGTTGCACTCGAACTTACGTGTGCCCAACAGGAAGCCCAGCTCCACCGCCTGGCCGTTCTGGCGCGCGCGGCAACCGGCGTAGGCCGCGACGCTTTGCGCCATCAGCTCGATACCGACCCAGGCCGGCAGGCTGCCGTCCGGGCGATTGAACAAGCCACCGGGCTTGACGCTGAGGCGGGTGTGAATCTGCTCTTCATCGAACGACAGCACCTGGTCGAGCAGGATCATGTCGCCCGCATGGGGCAGCAGTGTGGCGAGTGGCCAATCGATCATGGGGCCTCTCCGATAATCAGGCTGACGTTGTTGCCACCGAACGCAAACGAGTTGCTCATCAGGCAGCGTTTTTCCAGGGCGGCGCCGTTGCGTGCCCACTGCAAGGCGGGCAGCGCCGGGTCGCCCTGGCCGTCCCATACGTGGGGGGGCAGCCGGCCGTGGGCCAGGCTCAGCCAGCAGAACGCCGCTTCCAGCGCGCCGGCCGCGCCCAGGGTGTGGCCGCTCATCGGTTTGGTCGATGAACAGGCCACGCCGTCGGGGAACAGGCTGGCGACGGCCAGGCTTTCCATGGCGTCGTTGTGTTGGGTGGCGGTGCCGTGCAGGTTCAGGTAGCCGATCTGCTCCGGCGTTAAGCGAGCGCTGGCCAGGGCCTTGCGCATCGCCTGCAAGGCGCCTTTACCGCCAGGCTCCGGCGCGGAGATATGGTGCGCATCGCAACTTGCGCCACTGCCCAGCAGCGCGATGGGGGCGGGTTCCCGAGTCATCAGGAACAGCACCGCCGCTTCGCCGATGTTGATGCCGTTGCGGTTCACCGAAAACGGGTTGCAGCGCTCGCTCGATACCGCCTCCAGCGCGCTAAAGCCGTTGAGGGTCAGCTTGCACAGGCTGTCGACGCCGCCGCAGATCACCGCATCGCACACCCCCAGGTCCAGCAGGCGCCGGGCGCTCATCAAGGCGCGGGCGCTGGAGGTGCAGGCGGTGGAAATCACATAGGCCGGGCCGCTCAGTTGCAGCCAGTCGGCGAGGAAGTTCGCCGGGGCGCTGAGTTCCTGTTGTTGGTAGTCATAGTCGCCGGGGAACTGGTGATCGCGCAGGTAATGGGCAATGCCGCGACTGGCTTCGTCGATGCCCGAGGTGCTGGTGCCGAGCATAATGCCGACCCGCGCCGCGCCGTAGCGTTGGATCGCCTGGCGGATCTCGTCCTCGATCTGTAACGCGGCTTCCAGCAACAACTGGTTATTGCGGCTGCTCTGCTGGCCCAGCTCGGGCGGGATGGTCGCCAGTTCGCCCGGCACACCGGCAACCGGCAGCACCCGCTCGGGCACCCAGCCGCTTTCGGCGCGCATGCCGGAGCAGTCGCCGGCAAACAGGCTGCGGCTGACGTCGGCCTGGCCGCGCCCGAGGGCGCAGATCACGCCGAGGGCATTGAGGTAGGCGGTCATCGCGCCATTCCCAGCGGGGTGATGCGATAGCTCAGGGGCTGCCCGCTCATGTTCACGCGAAACACCTCGGATGACTGATACACGATTTGCCAATGGCCCGGCAGGGTGCGCGTCAGGTCCATCGCTTGGGCGTTCGGGTAAAGCGCGCGGAGGTCATCCGCCGAGCTCAGTGCAAACAGCAACGCGGCGAACAGCTCGCGCGCCTGGGGATTGGGCGGCAGCAACCCGTCGGCCTGCCACTGGCCGTCGATCAGTTTTTGCCGGGCCAGGGGGATGCCCAGCGGGTCCATCATCGACCAGCGAATCGCACGGCCTTCGCGCTGGATCACCAGCAACCAGTCCTGGCTCTGGCCGTCCGCCAGGCGCTGCACGTGCAGTTGCATTGGCAAGGCGAGTGCCGGGGCTCTTTCCGGCAATGACGGTTGGCTGGCGCAGGCGCTCAGCAGCAACAGGCAGCCGATCAGCAGCAAACGCATCATGGTGCCGCGCTCGCCAAGGGCTTGCGTGCCACGCAGTTGACCAGGGTTTCCTCGCGCTGGCCCACCGGCGGTGCCTTGCGCAGGCCCCAGCGTTCCAGCAGGCCGAAATCACTGGCCCGGCTCCACCACAAGTAGGGGTACGAGACGTTCTGCGCGCCGAACTCAAAGCCCTGTTCGTGCAGCATCTGCAGGTACTCTTCGGCGCTTTTCTGCACCTGCATGGGGTGGCGGAACAGCCAGCGAATCACCCAGGTGTCGATATAGGCCTCGGTGGACTCGGCAAACAGCAAATAGCCGCCGGGCTTGAGCACCCGATAGAACTCTTTCAGTGCGCGATGCTGCTCAACCAGATGATGGAAGGTCTGGTGGCAAAACAGGATATCGACACTGGCGTCCGCGACGTTGAGGGTGGCGCAGTCGCTGCCGATCAGCTCGACGTTCAGCCCTTGGCGCGCGGCCTCCGCCTTGCTCAGCTCAAGGCTGTGCGGGTCGGCATCCAGCCCGATCAGGCGCGACGGCTCGAACACTTGCTGTAGCAGCTTGAAGGATTTGCCCTGGCCGCAGCCGGCGTCCAGCAATACCGGCGCCACCGGCAGCGGCTCGCTGAACAGGCGGCGCAGGTCGTTGATCGCCACGCGCAACACGTGGTGCTGCCAGGTGTGGCTGCGCAGGAACCAGAAGCCGAACTTGGTTTCTTCGACGTAATTCTTGCTTAAGTACTGACTGCTCACACGGCATCCCCTGCACAAATTTCCGACAACATCCGTAACCGCCGTTTGGGCTCGCTGACAAACGGGTTGCGCTCATCCCAGGCGTAGCCGGCGAGGATCGAGCTGATCATCCGGCGAATCTCCGGCGAGCTGCCGGCGTGAAAAATAACATCCTGGAACGTCCCGGCGTACCAGCCTTCAACGTAGCAGCGGAAGGTGTCGACGCCGCGCTTCAGTGGTTCGGCAAACTCGCGCTGCCAGTCCACGGCTTCGCCGTTGAGCTGACGATGCAGCACGCCGGCCGCCATGCTCGCCGAACGCATGGCGATGGTCACGCCCGAGGAGAACACCGGGTCGAGGAATTCTGCCGCGTTGCCCAGCAGCGCAAAGCCCGGGCCGTGCAAGGTTTTGACGTTGGCCGAGTAGCCGCCGATGGTGCGCGCGGGGGTGTCCCACACGGCGTTCTGCAGCACGCCGGACAGGCTCGGGGTTTCGTCGATGAACCCGCGCAGGCAGGCGTCGAGATCGGCGTCACGGCCGGCAAAATGCTCCTTGGCCGCCACCACACCTACCGAGCAACGGCCGTTGCTGAACGGAATGGTCCAGAACCAGATGTCGCGTTGGGTCGGGTGGGTTGTCACGAGGATCTTGGTGCGGTCGAAGCCTGGGTGTTCGATGCGGTCCTCGACATGGGTGAACACCGCCTGGCGCACCGGGAAGTCCGACGGCGCTTCGAGGTCCAGCAGGCGCGGCAGTACGCGGCCATAGCCGCTGGCATCAAGCACGAATTTGGCTTTGACGTGATACTCGCTGCCGTTCTCCCGGCGCACATGCAGGTAGTGGGTTTCACCGCTGAAATCCACGCCGACGATGGTTTCGCCGTAACGGATGTCGACGCCTTGCAACGCTGCTTGATCGGCCAGCAACTTGTCGAACTCGCCGCGCTGCACCTGGAAGGTGGTCGGCTTGCCGTGGCTGAACGTGTCAGCGAAATCAAACGCGCTGTAGCGCTCGCCCCAGGCGAACGCGGCACCGGTTTTTACTTGGAAACCCGCCGCCTGCACGGCGTCGAGCATGCCGGCTTCTTCGATAAAGTCGATGCAGTGCGACAGCAGGCTTTCACCAATCGAAAAGCGCGGGAAATGCTGGCGCTCGATAATCAGCACATCATGCCCTTTACGCTTTAACAGCGCGGCGGCGATGGCACCGGACGGGCCGGCACCGATCACCACCACCTGGCGACGTTCCATTTCAACTATGGGCACGAGGGCTCCTTGCCAGTTTGGCGATAATCACATTCATGAGGCATGCTTCTGTCGGCCGGCCCAGGGCGCTAGCATAAAGCTGAAGGCCAGGCCCAGGCTGACCGACAGGCCGAAATTACTCACCGCAGGCGTACTCGACACCGCCAGCAGGCCAAACGACAACCACGTCGTCAGCGCCGCCAGCAGTGTTCCCAAAAGGCTCACCGCCGGGCCGCCGATCTGCTCACGCATCAGGATCGCGTAGTCGACACTGATGGCGGTGACCAGCAGCAGGCCGAACAGGCTGAACAGCGTCAGCGGCTGGCCCAGCCAACCGAAGCTGGCCAGGCTGCACAGCGCGGCCAGCAACGGCAGGGCGACAATGCGCAGTGCGCCGCCAAACCCGAAGGGCACGATCAGCAACAGCACGATCAGCCCGCAGGACATCAGTTTCAATTCAGCCGCGCTGATCTGCGTGGCGGCGAACACCCGGTTCAAATCCCCCAGGCGATCCACCAGTTGCACTCCCGGCAAGTCCACGGCCTGCACCTGCAGCAGCGCTGGGTTGTTCAAGCCTTGCAGGCTGACCATGGCTGCTACGCCGCCGTCGACCGGGCCCAGCCACAGCGTGCGCCAGGGTTCGCCCAGCGGCCCGAGCAGTGCGGCGTCGATGTCTTCGGTGGGCAGCGCTTGCAGTTGCGCGACTTCGGCTTGCAGTGCGCCGACGGGCACGCCGAGGTCGAGCAGCGGCTGCCAGTGCTCTGGCAGTTTATTCAGGGCCTCGCGCAACTGTTGTTGCTCGGCGGGCAGGTTGACCAGTTGATTGAGCGCCAGATAACCCTGGAGCTTGTCCATATTCACCAACTGCTCCAGGCGCTGGCCCAGGGCGGCCTGGCGTTCCAGCATCTGCTGCTGATTGTCGGCGCGCACCAGGAAGAACTGGCTGGTGGGTTGGAACCCGGTGATCCGCGCCACGGCCTGGGCTTCCTGCAGCAATTGCGGCGGGGCGCCGATCCACTGGCGCAGATCGTTTTTACTGTTCAATTGCCACAAGCCGCCGGCACAAAACAGCAGCACCCACACCAGCAGCACTGCGCTCGGCACCCGTTTGATCAACCCGCTACGCATCAGCCACAGGCCTTCGGCGATGCGCAGCGGCCATTGCGCCGGGCGCAGTTCGACACCGTTGAGCAGCGCCGGCAGCAGGCACACGGCGCACAGGTATGCACCGGCTAGGCCTGCGGCGGAGAACACGGCGATCTGGGTCAGCGCCGGGAACGGCGTCCAGGCCAGCGCCAGGTAGCCGATGCAACTGGTCGCCAGGCTCAGGCTCAGGCCCGGCAGGGTCAGGCGCAACGCCGGCCAACTGCGCCACGGCTGCAGGCTCCAGCTTTTCGACAAGTAGTGCAGCGGGTAATCCACCGCCACGCCGATCAGGCTGGAGCCGAGCACCAGCGTCATCACATGCATATGCCCGAACAGCGCCACACAGGCCACCGCGCCGAACAGCATGCCCACCAGCACCGGCACGAAGGCCAGCAGCACGCGCCAGCGCCGGAACGCCAGGAGCAACAGCAGCAGAATGCCGACGGTCGCGCCGCCGCCGACCCAGGTGATTTCGCGGGAGGCTTGCTGTTGCCCTGCGGCGGCGTAGAGCAAACCGCTGGCCGCGAGCAGTTGCGCGCCGTGCTCGGCGGCCTGGGCGCGGCTGGCCTGGAGCAAATCGGCGACTTGCAGCGGCAGTTTCATATCGAAGGCATTGCCGGTGGTGCGCGCGCGCAGCATCACCCAGCTCTTGCCGTCGGCATCGGCGATCAACGTGCCGCTGCCGATATCCAATTGCACCGCGCCGCGCTGCGGCTGGCTGTTCTGAATGCGCCCGGTCAGGCCCAGCCAGTCGTCCTGGCTCGGCACCAGGCTGAACCCGGTGAACGGGTCGAACAGCACTTGCACGCGCTGCTGGATGAACGCGTCGGGGTGGTCGATCAGTTGCTCGCGGTCCTTGGCCGCGAGCATCGACAGGCGACCGCGCAACAACTGCGCACGCAGCGCCGGCAGGTCGGCTTGCAGGTTCCATTGGACTTTTTCAAACAGGCCGCTGGCTTGCCAGCGCTCACCCAATTGCTCGGCTACGTTGACCGCTTGCTGGCGGTCGGCGTGCCCCACCAGGACCAGCATTTCGCGGTTCAGCGGTTCCTGCATGCGCTGTTCGGCTTGCAGTTCGAGGGCGTCCGGCGTGCTACCCGGCACCAGTTCCATCAGGTTGGCCGACAACGGCGCGCCATGGCGCCATTGCCAGCCGGCCAGCGCCAGCACGGCCACCAGCAGGATCAGGAACAGGCGCGGCAATAAACGCTCACTGGGCAAAGTCGTGTTGCTCCGCAGCGCTCAGGGGAAGGTCGGCGCTGCTGTCCTGCATGCGCAGCACGGTGCTGTCGCCCTGGGTTTCCAGCAGTTCGATGGTGTGTACCAGCGTGCCGCCGTCGATATTGATCTGATTGAACACTTGCTTGAGCAGCAGCGAGCGCGGGGTCAGCGTCAGCTTCCACTGCTCGGCTTCACCCTGTAGTTGCAGGTCGAAGTCACGCTGCAAGCCGCTGCTGTCGCCCTGCAGCACGGCGAGGAACAGGCGGTTCTGCTCGGCCCCGGCGCTCTTGTTCGGCAGCGTTTGCCAGCCATTGGCATCCCGCCGCGCAATGCCTTGGGCGCTGATGCGGTAATCCTGTTGCAGCGGGGTTTTGAGCAGCCACAGCAGGCCGTGGTCCTTGGCCAGGACGAAGGTGCCTTTGCTGACCAAGGGTTGCGGCAGGGCGCGCAGGTGTTTTTCCTGGATGAAGCTGCCGTGGATCACGCTGGGTTTGGCCAACTGGTCGCTGAGTTGCTGTAGGTCGAAGGCATGGGCCGCCGCCGAAAAACCAAACAACGCGAACACTGTAGGAGCGAGCTTGCTCGCGAAAAACCTGAGGGCACCACGGGGTGTCAGGTGACCAGCGTTATCGTTGACGATCTTCGCGAGCAAGCTCGCTCCTACAGGGGTCAGCATTTCAAGGCCCTTTCGACGGCGTGGGTGAAGACTGTGGGGGACGCCAGTTGCATCTCGCGGCTGGCGATGTCTACCGCCACTTGCACCGTGCTGGCGCGGGTCAGGCGTTCGCCGCTGGCGCGGTCGGTGATCAGGTAGTTGACCTTCAAACGGTTCTCCCATTCCACCAGGCTGGCGCGCACGTTGATCGTCTGGCCGAAGGTAGCGCCGCGCACATAGCGCAGTTGCAGGTCGATCACCGGCCAGGCGTAGCCCGATTCGAGCATCGCCGTGTAGTTGTGGCCGATCGTGTCGAGCAGGGCGCAGCGGGCGATTTCCAGGTACTTCACGTAGTGCCCGTGCCAGACCACGTTCATGGTGTCGATGTCGAAAAACGGCACGAGGATTTCAGTGTCGCAATGCAGCACGCCCTGACTACGCATGCAGCCTCCAGTGTTGTTCGGCGATGCGTTGCAGGCACAGGCGCAGTTCGCCTTCGAGGGCGCGGTCTTCGATCACCGGCGGGAAGTCTTTGGCCAGCTCGCTGTGCATCGCCGCCAACGCCGGCGGCAGCGGGCGCGCTTCGGCGGCCTGGGCGCGCAGCCACACGCCTTGGTTGGCGGCGAGCAGGGTGGCGGCGGCGACTTGCTCGGTCAGTTCCAGCACGCGGATTGCGTCGCGGGCGGCGATGGTGCCCATGCTCACTTTGTCCTGGTTGTGGCACTCGGTGGAGCGCGAGAACACACTGGCCGGCATGGTGTTTTTCAGCGCTTCGGCGGTCCAGGCGCTGGTGCCGATCTGCACGGCTTTGAAGCCGTGGTTGATCATCGCGCGATCGGCCGGGGCTCCCGACAGGTTGCTCGGCAGGCCGTGGTTGTAACGCACGTCGACCAGCAGCGCGAGCTGGCGGTCGAGCAGGTCGGCGACGTTGGCCACCAGGGTCTTGAGGCTGTCCATGGCGAAGGCGATGTGCCCGCCATAGAAGTGCCCGCCGTGCAGCACGCGCTCTTCTTCAGCGTCGATGATCGGGTTGTCGTTGGCGCTGTTGAGTTCGATCTCGATGAACGAGCGCAGCCAGTTCAGGCTGTCGGCCAGCACGCCGAGGACGTGGGGCGCGCAGCGCAACGAGTAGCGATCCTGCAAACGGTGCAGCGGCGCGGTCGGCGCATCAATCGCCAGATCCTTGCGCAACCACGCGGCGACTTGCATCTGCCCCGGGTGCGGTTTGGCGGCGAACAGGCGCTCGTCGAAGTGTTCCGGGTTGCCTTGCAGCGCCACCACGTTCAGCGCGGTGATGCGCGTGGCCAGTTGCAGCAGGTAGTCGGCGCGGGCGAAGGCCAGGCAGGCGAGGCCGGTCATCACGGCGGTGCCGTTCATCAGCGCGAGGGCTTCCTTGGGGCGCAGTACCAGCGGTTCCCAGCCCAGTTCGCGGTGCACGTCGATGGCCTGGCGGCGTTCGCCACGGAACAGCACGTCGCGTTCGCCGGACAGCGTCGCGGCCACGTAGGACAGCGGCGTCAGGTCGCCGCTGGCGCCCACCGAGCCTTCTTCCGGGATCAGCGGCAGCACGTCGTGTTCGAGGAACGCGTGCAGGCGCTCGAGCAGTTCCACGCGCACCCCGGACACGCCGTGGCACAGCGACTGCAAACGCGCCGCGAGCACGGCGCGGGTGGCTTGGGCGTCGAGCAACTTGCCCAGGCCGCAACCGTGGAAGGTGTACAGGTGACGCGGCAGGGCTTCGACGTGCTGCAACGGCACGGCCACCACGCACGAGTCGCCATAGCCGGTGGTCACGCCGTAGATCACGCCTTCCTTGTCCAGCAGCGAGTCGAGGAACTGCGCGCCCTTGGCGATGCGCTGGCGATAGGCGGCATCGTCCTGCAAGTGCGTGGGCACCTGACGGTTGGCCAGGGCCAATACGTCTTCAATGCGCAAAGCGCGTTCGCCAAACGTTACCGGCTCAAGATGCGTCGTCATCGTTCTTCCAGAAAGGGTAAAAGTTGAACCATTGTTGGGGCGCTTCCAGGCAGAACTGGCCCAGGCGTGCGGCGTAACGCGCGGTCCACAGGGCTATGACCTGCTCGCGGGTGCTGCGTTTCCATTCGATCAGTTGGGTAAACGGTTCGATGGTCAGGCGATAGCGGCCCTGGTGCTTGAGGCACATCAGCAGATTCACCGGGCATTTCAGCAGCCCGGCCAGCAGCCACGGGCCTTGGGGGAAGGCGGCATCGTGGCCGAGGAAGTCCACGCGCACCGTGCGCCCGCCGTGCAGCGGCACGCGGTCACCGGCAATCGCCAGCCATTCGCCGTCGTCCAGGCGTTGGCTGAGCAGCAGCATGGTGGCCGGGTCCAGCTCGCTGACCTGGATCAGGCGCAAATGGGTCGCGCCGGCTTCGCCCAGCAGGCGGTTGAAGCGTTCGGCGTGCTTGGTGTGGACCAGCACGTTCATGGTGACTTTTTCGCCAATCTCCGCGAGCGCGCGGCACACTTCGAGGTTGCCCAGGTGTGCGCCCACTAGCATCTGCCCGCGTTCGCCACGCAATTGGCCGCGCAATTGCGCCGGGTCGTTGATTTCGATCTGCTCGATGCGCAGCTTGCCGTTCCACACGTCGAGCTTGTCCAGCAGTGCATCGGCAAACGCCATGAACTGGCCGAAGACTTTGCGCTGGGTCGGGCGCAGCTCATCGCGGCCGCTCCATTGCGCCAGGCGCTGCTGGTATTGCCAGGCGCTCTGGCGCGCGGTGCGGCCGAACAGGAAGAAGTACAGCACGATGCCGTACAACAGCGGGCTCAACAGTCGGCGCCCGAGCAGCTTGGCGGCGACAGCGGTGAGTTTCATCAGCCAGAAACTGCCGCGCTCTTCGCGGTCGGCCCAGTGTTTGCCGCTGTCGCTCATGCCTGCCACCGTCGCCACAGAATCATCGGTGCGCGCACCAACATGCCGAAGAACAGCCGGGTGTGCATGGCCGAGATGCGCACGTTGTCGCGGAACAGGCGGAAGTGCGACAGGCCGTCGGCGGGGTAATGCACCTTGGTCGGCAGCCAGCGCATCGGCTGGTTGCGCCAGGCCAGGCGCACCAGGATGTCCGAGTCGAAATCCATGTGGGTGCCGATGTAGGCCGAGTTCATCAGGGCCAGGGTCGGTGCCAGCGGGTACACGCGAAAGCCGCACATCGAATCGCGAATCTGCAGCGACAGCGTATTGATCCACACCCACACGTGGGTCAGGTAACGCGCGTACAGGCGGCCCTTGGGCACGCTGTCGTCGTATTCGGGATAGCCGCAGATCACCGCCGTGGGGTGCCGGCGTGAGGTGTCGATAAAGTTCTCGACTTCGCGCAGGTCGTGTTGGCCGTCGGCGTCCACTTGCAGGGCATGGGTAAAGCCCAGGCGCGCTGCTTCGCGGAAACCCGCCATCACGGCGCTGCCCTTGCCTTGGTTGCTCGGCAGGGTGAGCAGGCTGACGTTGTCGAGGCTCGCCAATTGCGCCAGCACCGCCGCGCACGCCGGGCTGCTGCCATCGTCCACCAGCAGGCACGGCAGGCCGCTGTCGAGCAGGCTGTGGACCACGGCCGGTACGGCGGCTTCATGGTTGTAGACCGGGATCAGGGCGCAGGGGTTATGCATGATGCACCTTCTTAAGGTTACCGCTCACCTTGTGGCGAGGGCGCTTGCTCCCGCTGGAGTGCGAAGCGCTCCCAACCCAGGCTGCGCAATTAACCTGGATGATTTCGGTCGCCTGTATTGGGGCCGCTTCGCAGCCCAGCGGGAGCAAGCTCCCTCGCCACAAGAGCTCAATCATCTGTCGCCTCCAGTTGAATCCGGCCACTGGAGCAGGCCGCGACGCCGTTACGGTAGGCGAAATACAGCTTGCTGCGTTCCGGGTCGAAGCGCAGGTGCAGTTCGATCTGGTCGCCGGGGCGCACCAGTTGCTGGAACTTGAGCACTTCCATGCCGGCAAAGGTCGCCGGCAGGTCGAGCAGTTGCTGGCCGAGGTTGAACGCCCACTCCACCTGCACCACGCCCGGCAGCACTGGCGTCACCGGGAAGTGGCCGCTGAAGTAGGCCAGGTCCGGCGGGATGCTCAGTTGCAGGGTCCATTCGCCGTCGGCTTCGACTTGCTCCAGCACGTCGGGTGCTTTTGGCCGGGGCGCGAGCAGCAGTGCTTCAATGTCGGCCTGGGGCAGCTTGCCTTGGCTGTTCAGGGGCAAGTGCCGCAGTAGACGCCAGCGACGCGGCAGGGCCAGGGCTTCGCAGTGTTGGCTGAGGTGTTGGCGCAGGGTTTGGGTGACGGTACGCCGGCCCTGGTTGCGCAGGGCATGCAGGCCGTCGGCGCTCAGCACCACGAGGGCCCCGAGGCTGGCGCGGTTTTCCTGGACCACGCCCAGGCGAGTGTCGGCGACCCAGGGGTGCGCCATCAGGGCCTGTTCGAGCATGGGCAGGGAGATACGTTTTTCTTCCAGTTTGACGATGCGATCCAGGCGGCCCAGCAGTTCGAAGCGGCCGTCGGCATGCAGGCGGGCGGCGTCGGCGGTCTGTTCGATATGCCCGACGGGCAGGTACGGTGAGGCGATGCACAGGGCGCCGTCGGCGTCCTGGCTCAGTTTTACGTCGGCGAACGCTTGCCACGGTTGCGCGCCTTGGCGCCAGGCAATGCCGCCGGTTTCCGAGCTGCCGAGGATTTCCGTCGGCCATTGCTGCAAGCGCTCGTACAGGCTGGCGGCCGCGTCGATGGGCAACGCGCCGCCGGAGGAGAACACCCGCGACACTTGGCTCAGGGCCGGCCAGTCGAGGTTGTCGCCCATCCGCTTGAGCAGCGCCGGGCTGGCGACCCAGGCGAACTGCGCGTGCTCGCGGCTGGCGCGCTGCAAATCCTCCGGGAAGGCCAGTTGGCGGCGCACGAAGGTGCGGCCGGCGCATAACGGCCATAGCACGCGGAACAACAAACCGTAGATGTGCTGGGTGGCGACGCTGCCGATGATGCACGCGTCTTTAAGATCTGCGCCCCACAGCGCTTCCAGCGCCTGCACCTCGTTGGCCAGTTGGCGCAGGGTCTTGTCGATGCGCTTGGGCTCGCCGCTGGAACCGGAGGTACACAGGCTTAACTGGCAGGCATCCAGATCGAGGGCGGCAGGGCTCAACGGCGCTTGATACAGCACGTCCAGATCGGCCGCTTCGGTCAGCCAGGCGTCGACGGCATCGGCCCAGCGTTGGCGGGTCTGCGGTTGCAGATCGGCGGGCAGCAGCACGCCGACGCCGGCGCGCCAGGCACCCAGCAGGGCGATCGCCAGCAGGCCGGCGTCTTCCAGATGCACGGCCACGCGCTGAATGCCGCGTGCGTGCAGGCCTGCCGCCAGGCGCAGAGATTGCTCCCACAGTTGGGCGTGATTCATCGCAGGCTCGGTGGTGACCCAGCGCTGTTCCAACGGCTCAAGCAGCAAGTGCTCAAGTTTCAACCCATTCATACGCGGCCTCGAACCCTTTGTCGTACCAGCCATTCCACGGCAAACAACAGCCCCATCAGCCCGTAGGCGATCAGGCCGTTGTACAACGTCCACCAGCTCAGTGGCGCCCACAGGGTGAGGGCGGCGGCGAGCAGGCCATTACACAGAAAAAACACGCTCCACACCACGGTGACCTGGCGCGTATACACAATGGCTTTCGGCGGCAATTGCGGCTCGGTCATGCGTGCCAGGCGCTCGACCATCGGCGGGCCGTATTTCAGGCTCAGGCCGAACAGCGTCAACATGAACGCACTGACCAGGCTCGGGTACCAGCGCAGCAGGTGCGGGTTGTCAAACCAGGCCAGGGCCAGGCAAAACACGATGATCGCCGCTGCCATCCAGCGGCTGCCGGGGCGCCGTGCACCCGTGAGCGCGCGCAGCAACCACAGGCCGCCGAGCAGCAGGCCGAATTGCCAAGGTGCAAAGTGTTCGGTGCCGTAATACACCGCAAAGGGGTACAGCAGCCCCGCCAGCAACAGGCCAAGGCCGATCAGCCGGCTCATGCGGCAGGCGCGACCAGACGGTACACCGCCTCAACCACGTCATTCACGGTGCGCACGGTCTTGAACTCTTCGGCCGCGATCTTCTTGCCGGTCTGGCGCTTGATATGGTCGATCAGGTCCACCGCGTCGATGCTGTCGATTTCCAGGTCCTGGTACAGGTTGGCGTCGAGGGTGATGCGTTCAGGTTCCAGTTCAAACAGTTCCACCAAGGCAGCGCGCAGGGTGTTGAAAATATCGTCACGAGTTTGCATGGTACGGTCTCAAGCTGCCTTTCTGGCCGTGACGAACGCCGCAAGGCTGGCCACGTTGGTGAAGTGATTGCGGGTGTCCTTGGCGTCGGCATCTATCTTGATGCCGTACTTTTTCTGGATCGCCAGGCCCAGTTCCAGGGCATCGACTGAGTCCAGGCCCAGGCCTTCGCCGAACAGGGGATCTTCGCTTTTGATGTCGTCGACGCTGATGTCTTCCAGGCCCAGGGCCTCGATGATCAGCGTCTTTATGTCGTGCTCAAGGCTGTTTGGGTTGCTCATCTTCGGCGAGCTCCTTAATGAAATAGTGATGCAGGTAATCGTTGAGCTTGCGTGAAGCCTGGGGCGCGGGCCCGAGTGCGGCGAACGCCTGTGGTTCTATATCGGCACCCACCCGTAAACTGAAGTGAAAGCGGCGTTTAGGAATGCGATACCAGGGTTCGGCCTTGGTCAGGGTGGTCGGGCTGACCTTGATCACCACGGGGGTGATGATTGTCGCACCGCGCAACGCAATCGCGGCGGCGCCGCGATGAAAGGCAGGCGCCGCGCCGGGTGTGGTGCGGGTGCCTTCTGGAAAGATGATCAGGGTCTGACCTTCGCGCAGGGCATCGGCGGCGGCGTCGAGCATGTCCGCGCTGCCGTCGTTGCTGATGTAGCCGGCATCGCGCACCGGTCCACGAGTGAACGGGTTTTGAAACAGGCTCTGCTTGACCACGCAGTTGGTCTGGCGCATCAGGCCGATCAGGAACACCACGTCGATCAGTGACGGGTGGTTGGCGACGATCATCTGGCCGGGGCGCCCGAGTTTGTCGGCGCCGTCGACACTGAAAGTCAGAATGCCCAAGCGCTGCATCATCCGAATGAACAACCAGAACAGGCGACTGATGGTGTGGCGCGCACGCCGTTGGTGCTGCTTGGCAGTCCCCGGCAGGCAACTGAGCAACGGAAATACCAACAAACGCAGGCACAGGCCGCCGACGCCAAACAGCGTGAAGCTGGCGGCGGTGGCGAGCAGGCGCCAATAGTAGGCGTCCCGTGGCTTATCGTTCACGGTTTGCGTTGCCAGTTCCATACGCGGTTCTTCCAGGCATGTTGGCAGGCGCCCTGTTCGGTCAACAGGGCACGCAGCAGGTTCAGGGCGTGGGGCCACTGGGTGTGAGTGGGTTGGACAGTGCTGCTGGTGAGTCCCAGTTGCCACTCGTCGCCTGGTGTCAGCAGCAGGCCGAGGGCGTAAGGGAAGGGTACATCCATGATCCAACTGGCGTAGGCCTCGGGGGGCTGCTCCTCGGTGATCACCAGCAGTACCGCCGGTGCGCCTTCGTGGAGCAGCGCGGCCGCTTCGAGCATGCCGTGTTCCAGGCCATCGCCGGCGGCGGCAAGGGCGGTCATTTCGCTGGTTTCATTGCGCAGGATCGACCACAAGCCAATCACCGCGTTATGCACCGACAGGCTGAACTGGGTCGGTGACAGTGGCTGGTCGTTGGCCAGGTCGCTAAGGATGTCGAGGGTGCGCGGGGTTTCGCCGTGGCGGGAAATGAACACCAGCGGCAGGTCTTGCAAACCCTCGGCCATCGGCCAGCCTACGCTGAATGCCATGCGCGCCAGGCGGCTCAGGCGGCGGCGCTGCATGGCCGGTAAAAACGAGACGTCGGGGGAGGCTTCGCTGGCGGGCAGCAACACGGGGGCCTTGCACCAGGCGCGCCAGTCGTCCGCACTTTCGAGGCCCGGGGCCCAGGCGCGCCATTGGGCGATATTGAAATTGATCACTGAGAAGTTATCCCGCCCCTGCGGGCTTCCATGTGCGGCCACTGGCCCCGAATACCGGGACAGGGAGCAACAGCCGAATGGCGTGCATTATCCCGGTGCTGCGGGGTTCTAGCAAACTTTGGTAAACAATTGTTCACGGCTGATTACAATTTGCAGGGGAAGATTTACAGATTGTCCTCGGCTGAGAGCCGAGTTGGATTGTCGGACTGTTCCTTTTCATTTGTACGTTGAGTCCTGCATCCGGGCATCAATGCAGCAGTGCATGGATGAACGAGGTAGCTAACAGGCGCTTTTGCCCTCTACACTCGGGCATTCATTGGTACCCGGAGGTTTTTCCATGCGGCGCGTGGTGTTCAATCAAAAAGGCGGGGTTGGCAAGTCCAGCATCGCCTGTAACCTGGCGGCGGTCAGCGCCAGTGAAGGCTATCGAACCCTGTTGGTGGACCTTGATGCACAAGCCAACTCCACTCAGTACCTCACTGGGCTGACTGGCGACGATATCCCGATGGGTATTGCCGAGTTCTTCAAGCAAACCCTGTCTTCCGGGCCGTTCGCCAAGAAAAACCGGGTGGATATCTACGAAACGCCGTTCGACAACCTGCACGTGATCACCGCCACCGCCGAGCTGGCGGACTTGCAGCCCAAGCTCGAGGCCAAGCACAAGATCAATAAGTTGCGAAAGCTGCTGGATGAGCTGAGCGAAGACTACGACCGGATTTACCTGGATACCCCGCCGGCGTTGAATTTTTATGCGGTGTCTGCGCTGATTGCCGCTGATCGTGTATTGATCCCCTTCGATTGCGACAGCTTCTCGCGCCAGGCTCTGTATGGCGTGCTGGCGGAAATCGAAGAATTGAAGGAAGACCACAACGAAGGCCTGGAAGTGGAAGGCATCGTGGTCAACCAGTTCCAGGCGCGGGCGAGCCTGCCGCAGCAGATGCTCGACGAGTTGATTGCCGAAGGCTTACCGGTGCTGCCGGTGTACCTGGCGAGTTCGGTACGCATGCGTGAGTCGCACCAGCAGAACAAACCACTGATCCACCTGGACCCACGGCACAAGCTGACGCAGCAGTTTGTGGAGTTGCATAACCTGCTGGAAAACGCCTGACCTAAAGCACCACACTGGCCTGCGTTGTGCTCAAGGTCGGGTTAAACCCCTTGGCTACGCAGCCAGCTCATCAACTGCGGTAACGGAAACGCCCCACTCTGGCGCGCCACTTCGCGGCCGTTCTTGAACAGAATCAAACTGGGAATCGAGCGAATCCCCAACTGCGCTGACAACTGCTGATTGGCCTCGCTGTCGAGCTTGGCCAACCGACATTTACCCTCTAACTGCCGAGCCGCCTGCTCAAACACCGGCGCGAACGATTTGCACGGCCCACACCACTCGGCCCACACATCCACCAGCAACGGCAGGTCGCCCTTGATCTGACTGGCGTAGTCGCCCTGTTTCAGCTCAAAAGGCTGGTTCAACAACACCGGTTGCTTGCAGCGCCCGCACTTCGGCGCGTCAGCCAGGCGTTCGCCGGGGATGCGGTTGAGACCGTTGCAGTGCGGGCAGGGAATGACGAGAGGGTTGGACATGGTGGCGCTCCTTTGAGACTGGCCAATAGATCCTATTTGGAGTCGGGCATAGGTTTTATCAAGATCGAGGGCGACGACGCATATGCTCACAGATTCGCCTGGGTGGATTTGTGCATGGCTATCTAGGCTTTGAGGGCTTGTTCGACATAGCACCATTGGTCCGTTCGCAGTTATAGCAAATTGCGATAATTGGCGGTCGGGTTTAACCTTCATAGCAAGATGCGATAGGGATGTTGCATGCGAGTGATTAGTGCGAAGCAAATCCGAAATGCCAAGGAAAAATGGCCCCATTCAGCCAGTGCGTTGGATGAGTGGTATCGGAAAATAAAAGTCCTCAGTCCTGAAGACTTTGCGGCGTTGAGATCGGTTTTCCCCACAGTGGATAAGGTGGGGTATTACACGTCTTCAATATTGGCGGCAACAAGCTAAGACTCGTTGCGGCTGTGCGCTACCGCATGCAACGCCTTTATATCCGGCATGTTCTGGACCACCGGGAATACGACAAGGGTAAATGGAAGGAGTAACTGGAAAATGAGTGTACTGATCGAGCAAGTAGCCGAGCACTGGCAATTCATATCGCCGCTGTTGCGTAAGCCTAAAACGGAGGCTGACTATGACGTCCTGGTGGAAGCGCTCGACGAATTGTTGGATATCGTCGGGGAAGACGAAGCCCACCCGTTGATGGGGGTGGTCGATATCATCGGTGACTGGGTCGAGGCGTATGACTTGGAGCATTGGCCAGTACCAGAGGTGAGCGGCGTCGACGTATTGCGATCGATGATGCAGGAGCACGGTTTGACGCAGAGTGATTTGCCAGGTGTTGGTGCTCAATCGGTTGTCTCAGAAATCCTCAGTGGAAAGCGCCAGCTCAACGTGCGGCAGATTCGTTGGCTGGCGGAGTTCTTCAAGGTGCCGGTGGACATGTTCATCTGATCATGCCCAGGACGATGGGCGATCGGCTGTCGATGTCTCCTTACGAAGAACAACTAATCTCCAAATGCTTGCCCCAATCCGGCGGCCGCTGCGCGTAATGCTCCATCCCCGGCTGTTCCTCAAACGGCTTGCTCAACACCTCGTGCAGCCGTCGCACTTCGCTGTAATCCCCCGACTCGGCGGCGGTGATGGCGTTCTGTGCGAGGTAATTGCGCAGGATGTACAGCGGGTTCACCGCATGCATCCGCGCACGGCGCTGTTCTTCGCGGTACTCGCCATCGCGCGCCACGCGGGCCTTGTACGTGTCGGCCCAGGCATCGAACCCGAGCCTGTCGACAAAGTCGTCACGCAACCGCGCCAGCGCGAGCGCCGCCGGCTCATCGCCCAGGCGCCGGAAGAACAGCGTGTAGTCAACGCTGCTGTTCTGCATCAACTGCAGCAAGCGCTCCACCAGTTGCGGGTCATCGTCTTCGGCGGTGGTCAGCCCCAGCCGGCGGCGCATCAGGTCCAGGTAGTGCGCCTGGTACAGCGGCAGGTACAGGCCGAGGGTTTCCTTCAAGGCGTCGACGCTGATAAACGGTGTGAGCGCCTGTGCCAGCGCACTGAGGTTCCACTGCCCGATCGGCACCTGATTGCTGAAGGAGTAGCGCCCTTCATGATCGGAGTGGTTGCAGACGAAGTGCGCGTCAAAGTCGTCGAGAAACGCAAACGGCCCGAAGTCGAAGGTGATGCCGAGGATCGACATGTTGTCGGTGTTCATCACCCCGTGGCAGAAGCCATAGGCCTGCCATTTGGCGATCAGTGCGGCGTTGCGTTCGACGACTTCGCGGAACATCGCCAGGTACGGTTCGGGCTGTTCCTGGCTCTCGGGGAAGTGCAGCTTCAATACATGTTCCGCCAGTTCCGCCTGCTGCTCGGGCTTCTTGGTGTAGTAGAAGTATTCGAAATGGCCGAAGCGGATATGGCTATGGGCCAGGCGCAACACCATCGCCCCGCGTTCCTGCTTCTCACGCCAAACCGGCGTGCTGGAGCCGATCACGCACAGCGCACGGCTGCTGGGGATGCCCAGTGCGTGCAGCGCTTCTGACGCCAGGAACTCCCGAATCGACGAGCGCAGCACTGCGCGGCCATCGCCCATGCGCGAGTAGGGCGTCTGCCCGGCGCCCTTGAGGTGCAGGTCCCAGTGTTCGCCGGCGCGGTTATATACCTCGCCGAGCAGCAAGCCACGGCCATCGCCCAGTTGCGGGTTGTAGGAGCCGAATTGATGCCCGGAATACACCATCGCGCGCGGTTCGGCTTCGGCCCACAGTTTGTGGCCGCCGAACAGCTCCGCGAATACGGGTGTTTCTGCTACGGCCGGGTCGAGGTCGAGCAGGGCCATGGCGGCGTCGCTCGCCACGACCAGGCGCGGTTCGTCGAGGGGCTCGGGCAGGACGTGGGTTGAGAACGCGTCGCCCAGGCGTGCGAAGCGGTTGTCGAAGGTCAGTTCGTCGAGGGCTTTCACCGGCCATCTCCAGCAGAATGTCCGAGCATTCTGCTGGGGATAGGCGCTTTAGTCGAGCGTGGAGGGCGGCGGCTCGGGTGCGTCGACCACTTTGCCTGGCGGTGGCTGCGGTGCGTCTGGGGCCTTGGCCGGGTTGGCGATGGCGTGGTTCTCGTCTTCCACCGGCACCAGTTTGTACTCCTGGCCGTGCAGGTTTTTCAGGTAAACCTCCATCTGCCGGAACGAGATGTTGATATGGTTATTCTTGAACTCGCGGTTGATAAAACGGTTCACTTCGTCGACCACCGGGTTGCGGTCACCGAGGTCACGCACGTGCATGCGCAGTTCGTGGTCGAGGGTGCTTTCGCCGAAATTGAGGAAGTACACGTGCGGTTCGGGGTCTTTCAGGACCCGTGGGTTTTCCCGCGCGGCCTGGAGCAGCAGGGCCTTCACCAGGTCGAGGTCGGAGCCGTAGTCCACGCCGAGTTTGAGGGTGACCCGGGTAATGGTGTCGGTCAGCGACCAGTTGATCAGTTGCCCGGTGATGAAGGTTTTGTTCGGGACAATGATGTCCTTGCGGTCGAAGTCGGTGATGGTGGTGGCGCGGATGCGGATCTTGCTCACCGTGCCTGACAGGTTGCCGATGGTGATGGTGTCGCCGATCCGCACCGGGCGCTCGAACAGGATCATGATGCCGGAGATAAAGTTGGCGAAGATCTCCTGCATGCCGAAGCCCAGTCCCACCGACAGCGCCGCCACCAGCCATTGCAACTTGTCCCAGCTCACGCCGAGGGTCGACAGGGTCGAGACAAACCCCACGCCGGCAATCACATAAGACAGCAATGTGGTGGTGGCGTAGGCGCTGCCCTGGGCCAGGTCCAGCTTGGACAGCACCAACACCTCCAGCAAACCGGGCAGGTTGCGCGCCAGGGCGAACGTGATGCCGATGATGATCAGCGCGCCGAGCATGTCGCCGATGCTGATCGGCACCATGCTGATATTGGCCCCGGTGCCGCTGGTGTATTCGTAGAGGGTGACGTTGTCCAGGTAGGAAAACACCGAGATCAGATCCGACCACACCCAGTACAGCGCCGCGATGAAGCCGCCGAGCAGGGCCAGTCGGATCAGGCGCATGGATTGTTCGTTGACCTGTTCAATGTCCAGGGTCGGCTCTTCGATCACCGCCTCGCCGTCGCCGGCTTCTTTGGCGGCCTGGCGTTTTGCCAGCGCCCGCGAATAGGCCAGACGCCGGGCCGCGACGCCCAGGCCGCGGACGAATGTGGCTTCGATCACCAGCCAGAACATCAGCAGGTACAGGGTGTTGATCAACCGATCGCTGAGCTTCAGGGCGGTGTAGTAATAGCCAAAGCACACGGCGATAAACAGTGCGATGGGCAGCGCGGTAAACAACAGGCCCGCGCCTTTGCGAAAGAGTGAGGCTTTCTCGTGGGTCGTGCTGTGCAACAGCAGGCGGCCCAACAGCCAGGCCATCAGCGCGTAGCAGGTCAGCACCACGCCGATGCCGAGCACGTCGTCGGCCAGTGCCGCCGGCTGATGCTCGGCAATGGCCACCACGGCCACCAGCGCCAGTACCACGAGCCCGAGCTTGCGCACCCAGCCTTGCAGGAATTCGACCTGCGGACGTTCCCAGCGAAAGTGCAATTCGGCTACGCCGCCCGGCGCGAGGATTCGGTAGGCGGTGTAAAACACCATCCATGCCTGGGCGATCTGCAACAGTGCGGCGCCCAGGTTGGCGTTTTGCCCGCGGGCGTCGATCTGCAGCGCATAACCGCATAACGCCAGGCCCAAGGCCACGGGCATGGCCAGCAGGATATTCACCAGGATCGCCTGGGGCGTGTGCCATTGGCTGTCACGCTTGAAGTGGCCGATGTCCAGGTGGACCTTTTTCAGGCGTGCGTACAAGGCGTTGCGCCGCCACAGCAGCGCGCCGATCAACAGCAGCAACGGCAGGAACAGCAGCGGGCGCTGGGTCAGGCCGTCGTACAGTTCGCTGACACTGGAGGCCCAGGGCAGGGAGGTGACTTGCTTGCTCAGGTGATCCGGGACGGTTTCCAGCCACTCGGTGTCCAGTGGCTTGTTGCTGGGAATCCAGAACATCTGTTCATCGAGAGTCGCACGCAGGCTGGTGGCGGTGCTGAGCAGTTGTTTCTGGTTCAGTTGCAGGGTGATCGATTCATTGAGCAGCGCGCTCAGCTCGCGGCTCAGGCGCTCGAGCAGGTCGCTGCGGGTAATCGCCAGTTCCAGCAGGGTGCGCCGCAATTGCGGGGTGACCTCATCCGGCGGCTGGTTGGCCAGCAGGTTATCCACGTAGGTGCTGGGCGAGCTGATCAGTTCGCGTTGCTGGTTGACCTCGAACTGGTACAGGCGAATGTTGGCGATGTTGTCCGCCAGGTCGCGGTCGACCGTCAGGCGCGGCAAGGCCTGCTTCTGTTTGTACAGAATCTTCGACAGCAGCAGGCTGCCCTTGAGCACGTTGATCTGCTCGTCCAGCGCCGAGTCGCTCTGGGTCACGGTGTCCAGTTGCTGCTTGGTCTGCAGGTTCTTCTGGGTCAGGTCGTTGAGGCGGTCGGTGCTTTTAAGCAGGTAGTCGGACAGTTTCAGGTTGGCCGCGCTTTCCGTGGCCAACAGGCTGCTGCCGCCGGCTTTCTGCGCTTCGATGGACTGTTGGGTCACCGTCTGCTGGGACTGGGCTAGGCGTTTCTGGTTGATCAGGGTTTGCAGGTCCTGGATCTCTTGCTCCAGGCGCGCGGTTTTTTCCACCACCAGGTCATGCTGGCTGTTGCCCAGGTCTTGCAGTTGGCTGTTGCCGGCCAGTTCCTGGCGGCGCAGCGGGATCAGTGCATTCAGCGACGCCAGTTCGGCGTTCAACTGGTTGCGCTGGTCGGCGCTGAGGGTTTTGCCATTGTCCTTGCCAGCCTTGAGGGTCGCGTTGATCTGCTGGATGCGCGTCTGGCTGCTGCTGATTTCGGTCTGGGCGCGCTCGGGGCGGGTCTGGGCGGCGATGGTCAGGCTGTTGGCGTCGGCCAGGTCTTTTTGCAGGTCGCCTTGCTGGGTGGTGCGCTGTACCAGCAGTTGCTCCAGTTGCGGCACCGGCAAGGTGGCGTAGCGCTGGGCCACCGGGACGACTTTAGTCGCCTTGAGCCGGGTCAATTCGCGCTGGTTTTCGCTGGTCAGGCGCGGGGCGTCTTGCAACTGGCGCTTGAGATCGGCCAGGCGCTGCTCGTAATCCTGCTTGTTGCCCAGGTAGGTCAACGTCTGCTGCAGGATCGCCTGCAGCGCCTTCATGTCGGCGTCGGGCAGCTTGCGGTCGGGCAGCTTGTCCAGGGTTTGCTGGATAGCGTCGGCGTTGGGCGGGTCGGCGGCGTATACGCTGCCGACACAAAGGGTCAGGCCCAGCAGGGCAGTGGCGAGAAAAGTGCGCAGGGTAGGCATAGAGACCGGTCGAGCAAGGTGAAGAAACGGGGCAGTGTTGCCCCGCAGTTTAGAGGAAGAGTCCGGGGCCCGGGCGACTTCCTTCGGGGAATCTGACGCCGACTTTGCCGATCTTGTTCCCGTCCATGACCGCGACGGTCCAGATCGTGTTGTTCCACTCCACCTGGTCGCCGACCACCGGCGCGCCGCCGACTTTCTGGGTGATGAAGTGGCTCAATGGCATGTCCGCGTCGATGCCTTCGAGTTGCAGGCCATACAACGCCGATACCGCGCCGAGCTGGGCGTCGCCTTCGAGGACGAAGTCGCCGAAGAAGCGCAAATCCAAGCCGCGTTGCGGCGCCTGGCTGAACAGTTTGCCCAGGGCTGGCAGGTTGTGTTCGTGACCGATCACGCAGAGCAGGTCGTCGGCTTCCAGCACCGTGCTACCCGACGGATGGAGCAGTTGCTGGCCACGGAACAGTGCCGCGATGCGCGTGCCTTCGGGCATTCTCAGTTCGCGCAGGGCTGCGCCGATGCACCATTTTTCCGCGCCCAGGCGGTAGACGAACAGCTCCCACTCGCTGGTGACGTGGACTTCCAGGGCCGCGCGGGAAATCGGCGCCGGCTCCGGTGGTACGGTTACTTTCAGCAGCTTGGCCACCCACGGCAGGCTGGTGCCTTGCACCAGCAGCGAGACCAGCACGATAAAGAACGCCAGGTTGAAGTACAGCTGCGCATGGGGCAGGCCGGCCATCAGCGGGAACACCGCAAGAATGATCGGCACCGCGCCGCGCAAACCGACCCAGGCGATAAAGGCTTTTTCACGGTCGTGGAACGCCTTGAACGGCAGCAGGCCGACCATCACCGACAGCGGCCGCGCAAACAGGATCATCCACAGCGCCAGGCCCAGGGCGGGCAGCGCAATCGGCAGCAGATCGTGGGGCGTGACCAGCAGGCCCAGCACCAGGAACATGCCGATCTGGGCGAGCCAGGCCATGCCGTCGAGCATATGCAAAATGCCATGACGGCTGCGCACCGGGCGGTTGCCGATCACCAGGCCGCACAGGTACACGGCGAGGAAGCCGCTGCCGTGCAGTGCGTTGGTCAAGGCGAAGACAAACAGGCCGCCGGCGATCACCAGGATCGGGTACAGGCCGTTTGCCAGGTTGATCCGGTTGACCATCTGCAGCATCAGCCAGCCGCCGCCCAGGCCGATGAAGCCGCCGATGCCGAACTCGCGCACCAGGTGAATCAGCAGGCTCCAGTGCAGGCCGGTCTGGCCGCTGGCGAGCATGTCGATCAGGGTGACGGTCAGGAACACCGCCATCGGGTCGTTGCTGCCGGATTCGATTTCCAGGCTGGCGGAGACCCGTTCGTTGAGCCCCTTGCCGCCGAGCAGCGAGAAGACTGCGGCGGCGTCGGTGGAGCCGACAATCGCGCCGATCAGCAAGCCTTGAATGATATTGAGGTCGAACAGCCAGGCTGCGGCCATGCCGGTGAGGCCGGTGGTAATCAACACCCCCACCGTGGCCAGCGACAACGCCGGCCAGAGTGCCACGCGAAAACTTGCCACCCGTGTGCGTAAGCCGCCGTCGAGCAGGATCACGGCCAGGGCGAGGTTGCCCACCAGGTAGGCGGTCGGGTAGTTATCGAAGATGATGCCGCCGCCGTCGACGCCGGCGACCATGCCCACGGCCAGGATGATCACCAGGATCGGGATGCCCAAGCGGGACGAAAGAGAGCTCACCAGAATGCTCGCACTCACCAGCAACGCGCCGATCAAGAACAGGCTGTTGATGGTTGTCGCATTCAAAGGCAGTACTCCATGGGCAAAATTAAGACGGGCGCATTCTGACCATGCAGTCTGCGTGCCAGCGATTCTAACCTGTTGAATTGCCGCGCTGTCAAAAAGGTTTTAACGACGGGCGCCGATCTAAATATGGGAGGGGGCTTGCCCCCGATAGCTGAGTGTCAGTCAGCACATCTGATTCTGATACACCGCAATCGGGGGCAAGCCCCCTCCCACATTTTTAGAGGCGAAACCGCCCGACCATCCCATTCAAATCCACCGCCAGGCGCGACCACTCGCTGGTCGGCCAGGTCGCAGATCAGCGTCGCGGATTTTGCTCATTTGGTTGAGGGCGAACACACCGAGAAACAACATGAGTATGCCAATCAGGGCGAAGCCGAGGAAGGCGCGCGGCGCGATATTCATATTACGAAGAGACATGCGGGAACCCTGGGAAGATGCGCGATCCACGCGGCCATGAGGCGGGAAATGCATCACCTATCGGCAGTACGACTAAAATCTAAAAGCGCATGTGCTTTTATCGCATCTGACGAGGGGTTGGGCCGATTCAGGAACCTGATGGGGGAAATGCAGTCACTAAGGCTCGAAAGTGTGGCCCGGCCCTTAACCATCGGGCTGCGCGCCGGGGATAACCCTGGCATCCGAGGTGAATTTTCTTTATCGTCACCGCCCTTTTAAAAGCCCAGGAAATCAAAATGTTAGAAGCATCCCTCAGTCAACTGGAACAACTGGTCAGCGACCTGGTACAGCAGAATCACGACCTGTTGGGCACTCATGAATCCCTCAAGGCGGAACTGGCCCGCGCCAAGGATGAGAACGACAGCCTGCAACTGAACCTGATGGAGCAGGAAGAAAAGAACGGCGCCACCGCTGCGCGTATCCAGGCGTTGGTTGAGCGTGTGAGCGCAGGTCCTGTCAGCGCATGAACGAAGGGATAAAGGTCGTTTCGATTCTCGGAGAGGATTACTCGATCAAGGCTCCGGCCGGAGAAGATCAAACCCTGATGCGCGCCGTGACCCTGCTCAAGGCCTCCCTGGCGACTACCAAGCAAAAGTACCCGACCCTGATCGGTGACAAGCTATTGGTGCTGGCCGCGCTGAACCTGTGCGCCGAGCAGATCGAAATGCAACAGCGTCACCAGCAGGAACTCGACCGTTACCAAGAGCAAGTCAGCGCCACGGTCGAGGTGATTTCCAAGGCTATCGGCCAGCCTTAGAACCACTCATCCTGCATGCCGAGGCACGTATCATCGCGGGCCTCGAGAATTGCCAGTTCATGATGGCAGCCCGGTACTTCCCAGGTCAGGAAGTACCGGGCTGCCTGGAGCTTGCCTTTATAGAAGGCGGTGTCCGCCGCATTGCCCTTGGCCAGGCCTTCTTCGGCGCGAATCGCCTGCTCCAGCCAGCGCCAGCCAATCACCGTGTGTCCGAACACCTTCAGGTACAGCGCCGAATTCGCCAGGCTGCTGTTGACTTTGCCTTGGGCGAGATCCGTCAGCAGGCCGATCGTCACGCTTTGCAGGCGCGCCACCAGGTGTTCCAGCGGCTCTCTCAAGGCATTCAGCGAGGGGTATTGCTGCGCCCGTGCGCCCGTTTCGGCGATCAACCGAATCAACTGCTTCAGGCCGGCGCCGCCGTTCTGCGCCAGCTTGCGCCCGAGCAGGTCCAGGGATTGGATGCCGTGGGTGCCTTCATGGATCGGGTTGAGGCGGTTGTCGCGGTAGTACTGCTCCACCGGGTATTCACGGGTGTAGCCGTGGCCGCCGAGAATCTGGATCGCCAGCTCGTTGGCCTTGAGGCAGAACTCCGAGGGCCAGGATTTGACGATCGGGGTCAGCAGGTCGAGCAGTTCGTGGGCGTGCTTGCGCTCGCCGTCGGTTGCCAGCGTGGTGGTGTCGTCGAATAGGCGTGCGGCATACAGGCCGAGGTCGAAGGCGCCTTCGACGTAGGCTTTCTGGGTCAGTAGCATGCGCTTGATGTCGGCGTGCTGGATGATCGACACCGGCGCGGTGCTCGGGTCTTTGCTGTCCGGCAGGCGGCCCTGCGGACGTTCGCGTGCGTACTCCAGGGAATACAGGTAACCGGCGTAACCGAGCATCACCGCGCCCATGCCGACGCCGATGCGCGCTTCGTTCATCATCTGGAACATGCAGCTCAGGCCTTGGTGCGGCTGGCCCACCAGATAGCCGACGCAGTGCCCGTTATCGCCGAAGTTCAGCGCTGTGGACGTGGTGCCGCGCCAACCCATCTTGTGGAATAGCCCGGCCAGCAACACATCGTTGCGCTCGCCCAGGCTGCCGTCGTCGTTGACCAGGAATTTGGGCACGATAAATAGCGAAATACCCTTCACCCCGGCCGGCGCGTCCGGCAGCTTGGCCAGGACCATATGCACGATGTTTTCCGACAGTGGGTGGTCGCCGCCGGAGATAAAAATCTTGTTTCCCTTGAGGCGATAGCTGCCGTCCGCCGCAGGCTCGGCGCGGGTCCGAATGTCCGACAGCGACGAGCCGGCGTGGGGCTCGGTCAGGGCCATGGTGCCGAAGAAACGCCCCTCGATCATCGGTTGCAGGAAGCGTTGCTTCTGCTCCTCGGTGCCGAAACTTTCGATCAGGTTGGCGGCGCCCATGGTCAGGAACGGGTAGGACGTTGACGCGGCGTTGGCCGACTGGAAGTGCGCGAAGCAGGCCTGGGACAGCAATGTCGGTAACTGCATGCCGCCGGCTTCGAAACTGCGCGCGGCATTGAGAAAGCCCGCTTCGAGGAAGGCGTCCACCGCCGGTTTGACTTCCGGAATCAGGATGGCCTTGCCGTCCTCGTAGCGTGGTTCGTTTTCGTCGTTCTTGCGGTTATGCGGCGCGAAGTACTTCTCGGCAATGTTCCGGGCGGTACTGATGGCCGCGTCGAAGGTTTCGCGATTGTGTTCGGCAAACCGCTCGCGCTGGGTCAAGCCCTCGGCATCAAGGACTTCGTACAGCTCGAAAGCCAGATTGCGGGAACTGAGTAGCGTCTCGGACATGGCGGCTTACCTGTGTGGGAAGGGGCCTGAGTCTAAGTGCGGGAATGGAGGGCGGCTAGCAAGATTGATCTGGGTGATGGAGGGGCAGAACGCGGACGAGGAGTTTAAATGCAGTCGAATGTGGGAGGGGGCTTGCCCCCTCCCACATGTTGACCGCGTTCCGGCAGTTAGCCGATGGTCATCAGGCTGGCGTTACCACCGGCTGCTGCGGTGTTGACGCTCAACGCACGCTCGATCACCAAACGCTCCAGGGCAATTGCAGTTTCGCCTTGGGACAAACCATGCACCCCGACAATCGCCCCGCCACGCTGGGCGACTTGCTGGCAAACCGCGCGCAGTTGATCGGAGTCGCCGTGGTGCAGGACTGCGTCGAACACGACTTCGTCCTTGGTCCAGTCGGCCACACGCTTGATCTTCGCCTGAATCTCCCTCGGCAGGCGTGGGAACAAGGCTTTGGTCAGCTCAGTTTCCGGCCATACCGCCGAACCGCCGACGGCCAATACCGCCGCCAGTTGGGTCAGCAGGTCGCCTTCCACTTCCGCCAGGCACAGCACATGCTCGCGGGGCAGGATGGCGTAGCTGTTGCGCTCGCCGGTCGGACCGGCCAACAGGCGGGTGATACCGCTTTGCGATTGCGCGGCGAACCGGCTGCACAGGGCACTCAGTTCGCTGAACGTGTTGCTGTCGGCCCAGGCTTTTAAGGCGGTCAGCGGTTGGCTCATGGCATCGCGCAGGCGCACGTCCGGTGCGGACAATGCATCACCCCGAGCGAAGGATTGCTCGATCGCATCGGTAGGACGCGTCGACAGCAGGCGGTACAGGTACAGCGGGCCACCGGCTTTCGGGCCGGTGCCCGACAAACCTTCGCCGCCAAACGGCTGCACGCCGACCACAGCCCCGACAATGTTGCGGTTGACGTAGACGTTACCGGCATGAACGTTGTCGATCACCTTGGCGATGGTCTCGTCGATGCGCGTGTGTACGCCCAGCGTCAGGCCGTAGCCGGAAGCGTTGATCTGGCCGATCAACTGGTCGATCTCTTTGCGCTTGTAGCGCACCACGTGCAGCACCGGGCCGAAGATCTCCCGTTGCAGCTCGTCGAAGCTTTCCAGTTCGATCAGGGTTGGCATCACGAAGGTGCCGCGCTTGATCTCTTCGCCGTCGGCAATCGCCACCTGGTACACGGCGCGGCCTTTGTCGCGCATGGCCTGGATGTGCTTCTCGATGCCGGCCTTGGCGTCGGCGTCGATCACCGGGCCGATATCCACCGACAGGCGCTCAGGGTTGCCCAGACGGCATTCAGCCATGGCGCCCTTGAGCATTTCGATGACGCGGTCTGCAGAATCTTCCTGCAGGCACAGGACACGCAGGGCCGAGCAACGCTGGCCGGCACTGTCGAAGGCCGACGACACCACGTCGATGACCACTTGTTCGGTCAGGGCCGAGGAGTCGACGATCATCGCGTTCTGACCACCGGTTTCGGCGATCAGCGGAATCGGCCGGCCCTGGGCATCCAGGCGCCCGGCGACATTGCGCTGCAGCAGGCGTGCGACTTCGGTGGAACCGGTGAACATCACGCCTTTGACGCGCTCATCACCGACCAGACGCGCACCGACGGTTTCGCCCCGGCCCGGCAGCAGTTGCAGCACGCCTTCCGGAATGCCGGCTTCGAGCAGGATGCGCACCGCTTGTGCGGCCACTAGCGGGGTTTGCTCGGCAGGCTTGGCCAGTACCGGGTTGCCGGCGGCCAGTGCAGCGGCGACTTGACCGCTGAAAATCGCCAGCGGGAAGTTCCACGGGCTGATGCAGACCACCGGGCCTAATGGGCGGTGGGCGTCGTTGGTGAAATCGTGACGCGCCTGCACGGCGTAGTAACGCAGGAAGTCCACGGCTTCACGCACTTCGGCGATGGCATTGGCGAAGGTCTTGCCGGCTTCACGGGCCAGCAGGCCCATCAGCGGCTGGATCTCGCCTTCCATCAGGTCGGCGGCACGTTCGAGGATCGCGGCACGCTCGGCGGGCGGGGTGGCCTGCCAGATCGGGCCGGCGTTGATGGCGCACTGGATCGCGTTGTCGACGTCGTCGACGGTGGCTTCCTGTACGTGGCCGACCACATCACGCAGGTCGGACGGGTTCAGCACCGGCGCAGCGGCTTCATTGCTGGCGGCGCAGCCCAGCATCGGCGCGGCTTTCCAGTGGTTGTGTGCGGTGGCCAGCAGGGCGCAGGACAGCGACGCCAAGCGGTGTTCGTTGGCCAGGTCGATACCGGCCGAGTTGGCGCGGTCGCTGCCGTACAGGTCACGCGGCAATGGGATACGCGGGTGCGGCAGGCCGAAGCCGCCTTCCAGCGTCGCCATTTGCTCGATGCTGGCCACTGGATCGGCCACCAGCTCCTGGATCGAGATGGACTGGTCGGCAATGCGGTTGACGAACGAGGTGTTGGCGCCGTTTTCCAACAGGCGACGCACCAGGTAGGCCAGCAGGGTTTCGTGGGTGCCGACCGGTGCGTACACGCGGCACGGACGGTTCAGCTTGCCATCGGCAACCTTGCCGACTACCTGCTCGTACAGCGGTTCGCCCATGCCGTGTAGGCATTGGAACTCGTACTGGCCGGGGTAATAGTTCTGACCGGCGATATGGTAGATGGCCGACAGGGTGTGGGCGTTGTGCGTGGCGAACTGCGGGTAGATGACTTCCGGCACCGACAGCAGTTTGCGTGCGCAGGCAATGTAGGACACGTCGGTGTACACCTTGCGGGTATACACCGGGTAGCCTTCCAGCCCTTCGACCTGGGCGCGCTTGATTTCGCTGTCCCAGTACGCGCCTTTTACCAGGCGGATCATCAGGCGGTGGCGGCTGCGGCGCGCCAGGTCGATGACGTAGTCGATCACATATGGGCAACGCTTCTGGTAGGCCTGGATCACGAAACCGATGCCGTTCCAGCCGGTCAGTTGCGGCTCGAAGCACAGGCGTTCGAGCAGGTCCAGGGACAGCTCCAGGCGGTCGGCTTCTTCGGCGTCGATGTTCAGGCCGATGTCGTATTGCTTGGCCAGCAACGTCAGGGACAGCAGGCGCGGGTACAGCTCGTCCATCACGCGTTCGTACTGGGCGCGGCTATAACGCGGGTGCAGGGCCGACAGCTTGATGGAAATGCCCGGGCCTTCATAAATCCCACGGCCGTTCGAGGCTTTGCCGATGGAATGAATGGCCTGCTCGTAAGACGCGAGGTACTTCTGTGCATCATGTTCGGTGAGTGCGGCTTCACCGAGCATGTCGTAGGAATAGCGGAAACCCTTGGCTTCGAACTTGCTCGCATTGGCGAGGGCTTCGGCGATGGTTTCGCCGGTGACGAACTGCTCGCCCATCAGGCGCATGGCCATGTCGACGCCCTTGCGGATCATTGGCTCGCCGCTCTTGCCGATGATGCGGCTCAGGGACGAGGTAAGGCCGGTTTCGTTATGCGTGGAGACCAGTTTGCCGGTCAGCAGCAAGCCCCAGGTGGCGGCATTGACGAACAGCGACGGGCTGTTGCCCAGGTGCGGCTGCCAGTTGCCGGTGCTGATCTTGTCGCGGATCAGTGCGTCACGGGTGCCTTTGTCGGGGATGCGCAGCAGCGCTTCGGCCAGGCACATCAGTGCCACGCCTTCCTGGGACGACAGGGAGAATTCCTGCAGCAAGCCCTGGACGATGCCGGCACGGCCGCCGGCGCTCTTCTGATTGCGCAGTTTTTCTGCAATCGACGCGGCCAGCTTATTCGTGGCTTCGGCCATCTGTGCCGGCAGGCGAGCCTGTTCGATCAGCATCGGCACCACTTCCGGCTCAGGGCGACGGTAAGCGGCGGTGATCGAGGCGCGCAGGACGGATTGCGGCAGGATGCTCTCGGCGAACTCGAGGAAACACTGATGGGCGTGGTCGGACTGGACCTCGCCGGCATCATCGGCTTCCTTGCAGCTCAAGCCATTGAGCTCGGTCAGGGTTGCACCACCCTCTAGTTTCTCCAGGTAATTAAAAATCGCCTGCTTGATCAGCCAGTGCGGCGTGCGATCAATGGAGGTCGCGGCCGCCTTCAGGCGTTCGCGGGTCGGGTCGTCGAGTTTGACCCCAAGGGTGGTCGTAGCCATTTTCTTATCCTCATGGGTGCCACTACCGAGTGGCATCAGCTGGCGGCAAGATTAGCTTCGCTCTGGAAGAGGTGCAACCGGGTGCAACCCTTTTTATGCATGAAATTTTCGACGTTCAATCGGAAAAAAACCAGACCTCGACCGAATCCGCTTCGATTTTGTGCATTTGCTTCTGAGATCGGCTGTGCTTGCTCCGAAAAGGAGCAAAAACGGGGTGTTTTGAGCAAAACACATCAAGGTGCAACTTATTCGCAAGAAACTGGTTGCACCTTATTTGCTTTGTTGAATAGCATTCGCGGCCAAGGTGCAACCGCGCTTATGGTGCGGTTCATCGGCTGGCGGCTTTCCTGGGGAAACGTCAGTCATAAATGCGTGCGATGTAGGTACATCCACTCACTGAATCAGTGGGTGGCCGTCTGACAGACCGCCGCTACATAAAAACAAAGCCAGGGCGTCACTTCTATGAGCGTTAGCAATCCAACCCTGATCACGTTCGTGATCTACATCGCAGCAATGGTGCTGATCGGCTTAATGGCCTATCGCTCCACCAACAACCTTTCCGATTACATCCTGGGCGGTCGCAGCCTCGGTAGCGTGGTGACTGCCTTGTCAGCCGGTGCTTCCGATATGAGCGGCTGGTTGTTGATGGGCCTGCCGGGTGCAATCTACATGTCCGGCCTGTCGGAAAGCTGGATCGCCATCGGCCTGATCGTCGGTGCGTACCTCAACTGGCTGTTCGTGGCCGGTCGCCTGCGCGTGCAGACCGAGCACAACGGCGACGCCCTGACGCTGCCGGATTACTTTTCCAGCCGTTTCGAAGATAAAAGCGGCCTGCTGCGGATCATCTCTGCGGTGGTGATCCTGGTGTTCTTCACCATCTATTGCGCTTCCGGCATCGTAGCCGGTGCCCGCCTGTTCGAAAGCACCTTCGGCATGTCCTACGAGACCGCCCTGTGGGCCGGCGCTGCGGCGACCATTGCCTACACCTTCGTGGGTGGTTTCCTGGCCGTGAGCTGGACCGACACCGTACAAGCCACCCTGATGATCTTCGCGCTGATCCTCACACCGATCATCGTGCTGCTGGCCACTGGCGGCATCGACACCACGTTCCTGGCGATCGAAGCGAAGAACCCCGACAACTTCAACATGCTGAAAAACACCAGCTTCATCGGCATCATCTCGCTGATGGGCTGGGGCCTGGGTTACTTCGGCCAGCCGCACATCCTCGCGCGCTTCATGGCGGCGGATTCGGTGAAGTCGATCGCCAAGGCGCGTCGCATTTCGATGACCTGGATGATCCTGTGCCTGGCCGGCACCGTGGCCGTGGGCTTCTTCGGTATTGCCTACTTCTCGGCGCACCCGGAAGTGGCCGGCCCGGTCAACGAGAACCACGAACGTGTGTTCATTGAACTGGCCAAGCTGCTGTTCAACCCATGGATTGCTGGCGTTCTGCTGTCGGCGATTCTGGCGGCGGTCATGAGCACCCTGAGCTGCCAATTGCTGGTGTGCTCCAGCGCCCTGACCGAGGACTTCTACAAGACCTTCCTGCGCAAGAACGCCTCCCAGGTTGAGCTGGTGTGGGTCGGCCGTGTCATGGTGCTGCTGGTGGCGTTGATCGCCATCGCCATGGCTGCCAACCCGAATAACCGCGTGTTGGGCCTGGTGAGCTACGCCTGGGCCGGTTTCGGCGCTGCGTTCGGCCCCGTGGTACTGATCTCGGTGATCTGGAAACAGATGACCCGCAACGGCGCACTGGCTGGCATTCTGGTTGGCGCGATCACCGTGATCGTGTGGAAGCATTTCGAATTGTTGGGCCTGTACGAAATCATACCAGGCTTCATTTTCGCCAGCCTGGCGATCTACATCGTCAGCAAGCTGGGCGCGCCGACTGCGGGTATGGTCGAGCGCTTTGATGCTGCGGAGAAAGACTACAACCTCAACAAGTAATCGGTAGGTTTTGGCGACTCGTTGAAATGAAACAGGCCCGCATTTTTTGAATGTCGGGCCTTTTTTATGAACAATGCGTCGCGGTCGGGTGCTTACAAGCTCAATTGGTTGCGGAAATGAAAGATCGTTGTGCCTCCAACGCCGAGTAGCCCGATGAATGCTGTTCCATGAAGAGCAAATTTCAGGCGGCTCGGAAACGCCTCAACCTGCTGTAAATCAACGACGCCACGTTTTGCATTCCATCGCGGCAGAGCGATTGCGACATAGACCACGCATAGCCTGCCCAACCTGCCGCGTAGGGAGTTGCTCAACAGGTGTTTGTAAGTGTTCAAGATGCTGCACTGATCCAGGTAGCGTTCCATCCTCTCTAATTTTCGATAGGCCAGAAATAGATCGAGAATAACCGCTATGAGCATTGCAGCCGCTGACCCAAGCGCTATTTGGTCTTTTGTTGGTAAATTGAGGAAGTGCTCAATATTCATACAGAACCTCTCCAGTCGCAGCACCAATTTCGCTACCCCAGTTCCCAAAAACAGCGCCTCCGACTCCGCCGGCTATCAAAAGACAGCTCAAGGCGACTGGCCCGGTTGTAGGGGCCATTACGGCTACACACAAGCCCATTCCTATCTGACCTCCAAGGATTCCTCCTGCCACACCGAAGGTTAATTTACCTGCCTCCACATACTTCGCTTTCCTGCACTGCTCCTCTCTCCCGGTAGAACACGCCTCCTTGATCTCCAACGCCGTTGCAGTCGCACTCAGCGCGATGCCCAGCGGCGTGCCTTTTTTCAGCAGTTTTGCCGTCTTCGAAACCCGCGCAATCGTTTCGCTGTACTTCTTTATCTCTCCACTATGCAAATAACTCTTGGTCGAGATACCCAGCATTTTCTTGATCGAACCTTCATTGCGTAGCCCTGTGCCATAACGCGCAAAACTACGCATTTACGCGTCCAGTTTGGCAAACAGGGTTTGGCGTCGAGCGAGGAACTCATCTCGCGCAGCACCGCCACCCCGGCGCAGGAATTGTTTGTGCAGTGCATCAATTTCTTCGAGGGTCTTTGCAATGTTTTGCAAGTGTCGACCCCAGGCAGCCCCTGCGGTGCCTATCCCCAGCGAAGCGTAGCCCAGCAGTTTTTTCAGCAAGTCATAGTTGTGCAGTGCAAAAGCATCCCCACCTGCGGCCATCACGCTATGCCGAATATCCCAGGCGGCTCGCATCAAGTGTGACTCTTGCGGGGTGAAGATCGCAGTGGTTTCGTCACCGATGATCACTAACTGCCCTGGCAGTACGACAACATTGCGAATGTGGGTATTGAGGGTGTCGAACTTGGCTTCGGCGTATGGGCTCAAGCGCAAACTTGCCTTGAGCTCCACCGAGGTTTGTTGGCGGTCATTGATGAAGGCATAGGGCTGAGGCATTAGCGACTCCCAAGCCATAGTGATCGGTTCGAAGGGAGGTCGTTGCTTGCCATGGAAACAGTCCTTTTTGAATGAGCATGGCTGCGCAATTTAAAGAGCGGTTCGAGCGGTGTCGTGGTTTTGGCGGGGGATTTTTCGGTGGTTTTTTGCTTTTGGGAAAAGGGCTACTGAGTTGCGGTATGTTTCCGACAGAGGCGTGAATTTTCACTGCCTTTACGCCGACGACCTCGCGGCACAAGGTCGCCTGCTTCACGCGCCATGCGGATGTTAGCCATGACGCACGGGCCGATGACCTGGCCTCAGACGTGCGTTGCAGCCAGCGCCTGTTGCAGATCCTCGATCAAATCTTCAATCGCCTCAATCCCCACCGACAGGCGAATCATCTCCGGTTTCACGCCGGCCTTGGCCTGTTCCTGCTCGTTCATCTGGCGATGGGTGGTGGACGCCGGGTGGCAGGCCAGGGATTTGGCGTCGCCGATGTTCACCAGGCGCTTGAAGATGTGCAGGGCGTCGTAGAAGCGTACACCGGCTGCGTAGCCGCCCTTGAGGCCAAACGACAGGATCGCCGAGGGTTTGCCCTGCATGTATTTCTGCGCCAGTGCGTGGTGCGGATGATCGGGTAGGCCGGCGTAGCTGACCCACTTCACTTCGGCGTGATCTTGCAGGAATTGCGCGACCTTCAGCGCGTTCTCGGTATGGCGCTCCATGCGCAGGGCCAGGGTTTCCAGGCCTTGCAGCAGCAGGAAGGCGTTCATCGGCGCCAGCGCTGCGCCGGTGTTGCGCAGTGGCACGGTGCGGGCGCGGGCGATGAAGGCGGCGGGGCCGAATTTTTCGGTGTAGACCACGCCGTGGTAAGCCGGCTCGGGCTGGTTGAGGCCGGGGAATTTTTCCGCGTGTTTCGTCCAGGGGAACGTGCCGCTGTCGACAATCACGCCGCCCAGGGAGTTGCCATGGCCGCCGACGTATTTGGTCACCGAATGCACCACGATATCGGCGCCGAACTGGATCGGTTTGCACAGGATCGGCGTGGCCACGGTGTTGTCCACCATCAGCGGTACGCCACGGGCGTGGGCCACATCGGCCAGGGCTTCGATGTCGATGATATTGCCTGCCGGGTTACCGATGCTCTCGCAGTAGACCAGCTTGGTGTTGTCGTCGATCAGTTCGGCGATGGCGGCGGCGGAATCGTCGCGGGCGAAGCGCACATCGACGCCGAAGCTCGGCAGCAGGTGGGCGAACAGGGTGTAGGTGCCGCCGTAGAGCTGCGGCGTGGTGACGACATTGTCACCGGCGCGGGTCAAGGTCTGGATCGCATAATGAATCGCTGCGCTGCCGGCGGACACGGCCAGCGCAGCGATACCGCCTTCGAGCGCGGCCATGCGCTGTTCCAGCACATCGTTGGTCGGGTTCATGATCCGCGTGTAGATATTGCCGGGCACGTCCAGGTTGAACAGGTCGGCGCCGTGCTGGGCATTATCGAATTCGAAGGCGACGTTCTGATAGATCGGCACCGCGACGGCTTTGGTGGTCGGGTCGGACTTGAAGCCGTGGTGCAGGGCGATGGTGGCGTCTTTCATGGTTTTTGTTGACCTCCTTGGTTTTTATGGGCGCCCCCTGGCAGGGTGGGAGCTGGCTTGGCTGCGATGGCTTCATCGCGGTGTGCAGGTAATACCGCGTCAGTTGCATGCGGGCAAGCCCGCACACAGAGTAGGGGTTAGATTGTTTTCAGTCGTACACCTGTATTTGCGGCATAAGCACCGCCCGGCATGCGCCCCTGCACCTTTGCCCGTGTAGCAGGTAAACTTCGCCCCCTGCGCAGGAGCAACCATGAATTATCGTCACGCCTTTCACGCCGGCAACCACGCCGATGTCTTCAAACACCTGACCTTGACCCGACTCATCGCCTTGATGTCGCGCAAGGAGCAGCCGTTCGCCTACCTCGACACCCATGCCGGCATCGGTCTGTACGACTTGCAGGGCGACCAGGCCAACCGCACCGGTGAATACCTGGAGGGCATCGCCCGTCTGTGGGGCAAGAGCGACCTGCCGCCATTGACCGCCGACTACATGCGCGTGCTGCACGAGATGAACCCGGATGGCCAATTGCGCTATTACCCAGGTTCGCCGGAACTGGCACGACGCCTGACCCGTCCCCAGGACCGCGTGCTGCTCAATGAAAAGCACCCGGAAGACGGCGTGTTGCTCAAGGACAACATGAAGGGTGATCGCCGCGTCAAGGTTCACCTGGGCGAAGGCTGGCATGTGCCGCGCGCCATGCTGCCGGTGCAGGAAAAGCGTGCCTTGATGCTGATTGATCCGCCATTTGAGCAACTCGACGAAATGCAGCGCTGCGCGGCGTCGCTCAAGGAGGCGGTCAGCCGCATGCGCCAGACGGTCGCGGCGATCTGGTATCCGGTGAAGGACCAACGCATGTTGCGCCGTTTCTACCAGGACCTGGCCGGCACCGGTGCGCCGAAGTTGTTGCGCGTGGAATTGCTGGTGCATCCGCTGGACACGCCCAACACCCTGACCGGCTCGGGCCTGGCGATTGCCAACCCGCCGTGGGGTTTGGAAGAGGAATTGCGTGAGCTGCTGCCGTGGCTGTCCAAGCAACTGGGCCAGACCCAGGGCGGGTGGCAGATGGATTGGCTGATTGCCGAGTAACCGAGTCTGGCGCAAATCAATGTGGGAGGGGGCTTGCCCCCGATAGCGGTGGTTCAGTTAAAGATACTGAGACTGACATACTGCAATCGGGGGCAAGCCCCCTCCCACATTTTTTTAGATCGGGCAAGTCACGCCGGTGCCGCCGATCCCACAGTAACCCTGCGGATTCTTCGCCAAGTATTGCTGGTGATACGCCTCGGCGAAGTACACCGTCGGGGCTTCGTCGATTTCCGTGGTGATGGTGCCCAGGCCGGCCTTGCTCAGCTCTTGCTGATACGCCTGCGCACTGGCCTGCGCCGCCGTCAATTGCTCCGGCGTGGTGGCGTAGATCACTGAACGGTACTGGCTGCCGATGTCATTGCCCTGGCGCATGCCTTGGGTCGGGTTGTGCAGCTCCCAGAACATCTTCAGCAAGTCTTCGTATTTCAGCTTGGCCTGGTCATACACCACCAGCACTACTTCGCTATGGCCGGTCAGGCCCGAGCAGACTTCTTCGTAGGTCGGGTTCGGCGTGTAGCCGCCGGCATAGCCGACCACGGTGCTGACCACGCCATCGCGCTGCCAAAATTTGCGCTCCGCCCCCCAGAAGCATCCCAGGCCGAAGATCGCGAAGCCGACGTCGTCGATGAACGGGCCGAGCAGCGGGTTGCCGTTGACGAAGTGCGTTTCCGGCAGGGTCATCGGGGTTTCACGGCCGGGCAAAGCTTGTTCTGCAGTAGGAAGCACGTTTTTGTTCACCAGAATTTCCGAGCGCAAGACCATGAGCAGTCCTCTCGTCAGGTTGAGTTAACAGTAAAGAGTCAGACAGCCAGTGTGCCCGAGTGTTACAGCGCTGTCAGGCGATTGGCCCGCGAGGATAGCGTTTAAGCTTCTCGAGCAGCTCTGAACCGGGAATAGGCCGGTCGAACAGATAGCCCTGGCCGACGTCGCAACGGTGCCGACGCAGGAACGCCAACTGATCGGCGGTCTCGATGCCTTCGGCCACGACCTTGAGCTTGAGGTTGTGGGCCATGGCGATCACGGCGGAGGTGATTTCCATGTCGTCCTGGTTGTCCGGGATTTCGTGGATAAAGCTGCGATCGATCTTGATGATGTCGATCGGGAATTTTTTCAAGTAGCTCAGCGACGAGTAACCGGTGCCGAAGTCGTCCATGGCCAGGGTCAGGCCCAGGCTCTTCAACTGGTCCAGTTGCAGGCGGGTGTCCTCGGTGGCTTCCAGCAGCAGGCCCTCCGTCAACTCCAGCTCGAGCAGGTTGGCCGGCAGCTCTTCTTCTTTGAGGATCGCGGTAATCGAGGCCACCAGGTCCGGGTCGGAGAACTGCTTGGGCGACAGGTTGATCGCCACCTGCAGGTTGCCCAGGCCGGCGGCGCTCAGTTGCTTGCTCATGCGGCAGGCCTGGCGGGCGATCCATTTGCCGATGGGGATGATCAGGCCGGTTTCTTCGGCCACGCTGATGAACTGGTCGGGGCGGATCATGCCCTTTTCCGGGTGGTTCCAGCGCAGCAGCGCCTCCATGCCCAGCAAGCGGCCGCTGCGCAGGCACAGTTTGGGCTGGTAGAACACGTCCAGCTCGTTCTGGGTCAGGGCGCGACGCAGGTTGTTTTCCACAAACAGCTTGTAGCTGGCCTCGGCGTTCAGTGCTTCGGTAAACACCTGCACCTGGTGTTTGCCGTTGGCTTTGGCCTTGTGCAGGGCTAGCCCGGCGTTGCGCATCAGGGTTTGCGGGTCGCGGCCATGCAACGGCGCGCAGGCCAGGCCCACGGAGCCGGTGACGCTGATCAATTGGTTGTCGACGAACATCGGCTTGTCGAGGGTCGCCAGCAGTTGGCTGGCGACGAACTGGCCGCTCTCCAGGTCGGTCTCGTCGAGCAATACCGCAAACTCGTTACTGGCAAAGCGCGCCAGGCTGCCGCCGGCGCTGAGGCTGTTGCGCAGGCGCCGGGCCAGGCTGATCAGCAGCTTGTCGCCGGTCTGGTGGCCGAGGCTATCGTTGATCCGCTTGAAGTTGTCGATGTCCACCAGTAACAGGCAGATCGGGCTGTCGCTGTCGCGGGCAAAGCGTTCGTCGAGGTTGCGGATGAACGCCGGGCGGTTGCCCAGGTTGGTCAGGTTATCGGTGTAGGCCAGGCGCTCGATGCGCTGCTGCGCCAGCTTGGTCTGGGTGATGTCTTCGTAGATGCCGATGTAGTGGGTCAGCTCGTGATTGTCGCCATAGACCTTGGAGATCGACAATTGGCCCCAATAGGGTTCCAGGTTCTTGCGCCGGCTTTTGAATTCACCCTGCCAACTGTTGCTCTGGGCCAGGCTCGATGGCGCGTCGAACAACAGCTCGTTGAGGTTTTCCAGCGCCGGCAATTGCGCCAGGCGGTGGCCGTGGACCTCTTCGGTGCTGTATTGGGTGATCGCGGTAAAACTGGGGTTGACGTACTCCACCACGCCATCGCAATTGACCAGCAGGAAGGCGTTGGCGCTTTGTTCCACGGCGCGCTGAAACAGGTGCAGCGCGCTGGTGGCGGCACGAAGGTTGTGGTTGTTGATCACTTGCGCGAACTGATCCGCCAGCTCGCCGGCAAAGGCGATTTCGTCGGACTGCCAGACGCGCGTGTCGCCGCCTTGTTCCAGGCACAACACGCCAACGACCTGACCATCGACGCGGATGCTCGCGTCGAGCATTGCATGTGTGTCTTTGGCCTTTAGGGATTCGGCCATTTCGCGGGTGCGGAGGTCGGGCTTGACGTTGCTGGCGTCGATCGCACGGCTGGTTTGCAGGGCTTCGAGGTAGTCCGGAAAGCCGCTGGCGTCAATCGGCTCGGGCAAGTGGTGCTGCTGATCGGCGCGGTGGTACGCCGAGATCGGCACCAGGCGCTGGTCTTCGAGGTTCCAGATGCTGGCGCAATCGATCTGGTAGATGTCGCAGGCGCTGCGGGTGATCAGCTCGGCGGCTTCCTGCAGCGAATTGTTCGTGGTGTAGCGCTGGCGGGCGAGCAGCAGGATCAACGCTTGCTGGGCGCGCACCCGTTCCAGGTGCAGCAACTGTTCCTGTTGCGCGCGCTGGTTGAGTTCCAGGGCGATCTGCAGGCGGCTGTTCTGGCTTTCCAGGTCTGCCGTTGGCGTCGTCGACGGACTCTCGCTGAACACGCCGTCGACCACCATCAGGTAGCCCCGCAGCAGGTGGCGATTGTGTTGTTTGTAGGCTTCGCCCATTTCCAGCAGGCTCAGGGGGCCGTCGTTGGTGTGCAGGGTGTAGCGCACCAGGTAATGAGGGCTCTCGGTCAGTTGCTGCTGGATCGCATCGTGCAGTTGATAGCGCGCCTGCGGCTCCATCAGGCTGGCGTAGGGCGAGCCGATCAAGGCGCACAGTTCAACCGCCGGCAGGCCGAATGGGCGCTCGCAATTGGGGTCTAGGTAGAGCAGGGCCCAGCTTGCCTCATTCTGCCGCTCGAAACGCAGCATACCGAGGCGCGAAGGCACCGGTAATTGCGTCACTACCTCGGCCGCCGTCCGGGCAACATCGGGTTGGCTTTTCATGGGGAAGCTCACTTGAAAAAACGCACACGGCGCCGGGCTCTCGCCCTCTTTACTGTTGCCTGCCGCAAGGTTGCATCATGCAGGCCGGGCTGACAAGAGAGGATGAAGGCTAAGTGCTATATGGATTATATCGGTTGCGTAGGTGATTTCTGCAGTCGAGGCGACGGAAGGTGTACAAACCTGTTTATTTGTACAAAAAAAGCCCCGCCAAGTGGCGGGGTTGAGGAACGAGCGTGGCGCTCGGAAATCGATGCAATCAGGCCTCCCGGTTACCAGGGAGGCCTATCGCGGCTTACAGCAAGATGGTGCGGATATCGTTCAGCAGTTGGCTCAGGCGCTGCGTGAAGCGTGCAGCCGCCGCGCCATTGATCACACGGTGATCGTAGGACAACGACAGTGGCAACATCAGCTTCGGCTGGAACGCTTTACCGTCCCATACCGGCTGGATAGTCGCCTTGGAAACACCCAGGATCGCTACTTCCGGCGCGTTGACGATTGGCGTGAAGCCAGTACCGCCAATGTGGCCGAGGCTGGAGATGGTGAAGCACGCGCCTTGCATGTCGTCTGCGGTGAGCTTTTTGTCGCGGGCTTTGGCCGCCAGCGCAGCAGCCTCGGCCGCAAGCTGCAGCAGGCTCTTCTGGTCGACGTTCTTGATGACCGGCACCAGCAGGCCATCCGGGGTGTCGACCGCAAAGCCGATGTGAACGTACTTCTTGCGAATGATCGCCTTGCCGCTTGGCGCCAGCGAACTGTTGAAGTCCGGCAGCTCCTTGAGCAGGTGCGCGCAGGCCTTGAGCAGCAGTGGCAGCACGGTCAGTTTCACGCCGGCCTTCTCGGCCACGGCTTTCTGCGCAACGCGGAAAGCCTCCAGGTCGGTGATGTCGGCCTGGTCGAACTGGGTCACGTGCGGGATGTTCAGCCAGCTGCGGTGCAGGCTCGACGCGCCGATTTGCATCAGACGGGTCATCGCCACTTCTTCGGTTTCGCCGAAGCGGCTGAAGTCCACGACCGGGATCGGCGGGATGCCCGCGCCACCGGTAGCGTTGCCGGCAGCCGGGGCTTCCTTGGCCTTTTGCATCATGGATTTGACGTAAACCTGCACGTCTTCCTTGAGCACTCGACCATGAGGACCGGTGGCCGCGACGGCGTTCAACTCGACGCCGAATTCACGGGCCAGTTGGCGCACGGCAGGGCCGGCGTGAACCTTGGCGCCGCTTGGCGCCGGTGCAGCCGCCGGGGCCGGTGCGGCCTCGGCTTTTGCAGCCGGTGCCGGAGCGGCAGCAGCAGGGGCGGCTTCAGCCTTGGCAGCCGGCGCAGCGGCCGGTGCTGGAGCAGCCGCCGGCGCAGCGCCTTGGACTTTCAGCTTGAGGATGAAATCGCCAGTGCCGACTTCGTCTTCCAGCTTGACCGCGATGCTTTCCACCACGCCGGCAGCCGGCGAAGGGATTTCCATGGAGGCCTTGTCGGACTCCAGGGTGATCAGCGACTGGTCGGCTTCGACGGTATCGCCGACCTTGACCAGCAGCTCGATGATCTTGGCCTTGCCCGACGAACCGATGTCCGGGACATGAATGTCCTGAACGGTGGCCGCAGCCGGTGCAGCAGCCGGGGCCGCTGGGGCCTCGGCGGCAGCAGCAGGTTTTTCAGCCGGCGCCGCTGCAGCAGCGGCAGCAGCCGGAGCCGCATCGGCGGCGCCCTCGATTTCCAGCTCCAGCAGTTCGTCGCCTTCTTTCAGGCGATCGCCCAGCTTCACTTTCAGGCTTTTGACCACGCCGGCCTTGGGAGCCGGGATTTCCATGCTCGCCTTGTCCGATTCCAGGGTCAGGATGCTCTGGTCGGCTTCGACGGTGTCGCCGACCTTCACAAACAGCTCGATTACTTCACCTTCACCGCTGCCGATGTCAGGTACGCGAATGAGTTCGCTCACAAAAAGTCTCCTCAGCAGTCCAGTGGGTTGCGTTTTTCCGGGTTGATCCCGAACTTGACGATGGCGTCAGCCACCACCTTGGGTTCGATCTCACCACGGTCAGCCAAGGCTTCCAGGGCTGCCAACACCACGAAGTGACGGTCGACTTCGAAGAAGTGACGCAGCTTCTTGCGGCTGTCACTGCGGCCGAAACCGTCGGTGCCCAGGACTTTGAATTCCTTGGACGGGACCCACTGGCGAATTTGTTCAGCAAACAGCTTCATGTAGTCGGTGGACGCGATAACCGGACCCTTACGGCCAGTCAGGCATTCTTCGACGTAGCTCAGCTCAGGCTTCTGGCCCGGGTGCAGGCGGTTGTTGCGTTCTACGGCCAGGCCGTTGCGACGCAGTTCGTTGAAGCTGGTCACGCTCCACACGTCGGCGCCGACGTTGAAGTCGTCACGCAGGATCTTCGCCGCTTCACGCACTTCGCGCAGGATGGTGCCGGAGCCCATCAGTTGCACGTGGTGCGCTGCTTCCTTGGTGTCTTCTTCGAGCAGGTACATGCCCTTGATGATGCCTTCCTCGACACCGGCCGGCATGGCAGGTTGCTGGTAGGACTCGTTCATCACGGTGATGTAGTAGAAAACGTCCTGCTGCTCCTGGGTCATCTTCTTCATGCCGTCCTGGATGATCACCGCCAGCTCATAGCCGTAGGTTGGATCAAAGGTGCGGCAGTTCGGAATGGTGGCCGCCAGGATGTGGCTGTGACCGTCTTCGTGTTGCAGGCCTTCGCCGTTCAGCGTGGTCCGGCCGGCGGTGCCGCCGATCAGGAAGCCACGGGTACGGCTGTCGCCTGCTGCCCAGGCCAGGTCGCCGATACGCTGGAAGCCGAACATCGAGTAGAAGATGTAGAACGGCAGCATCGGCTGGTTGTGGCTGGAGTACGAGGTCCCGGCAGCGATGAAGGAGCTCATGGCGCCCGCTTCGTTGATGCCTTCTTCGAGGATCTGGCCCTTCTTGTCTTCTTTGTAGAACATCACCTGGTCTTTATCGACTGGCTCGTAGAGCTGGCCGACGGAGGAGTAGATGCCCAACTGACGGAACATGCCTTCCATACCGAAGGTACGGGCTTCGTCCGGGATGATCGGCACGATGCGCGGACCGACTTCCTTGTCCTTGACCAGTTGCGCGAGGATTCGCACGAAGGCCATGGTGGTGGAGATCTCACGGTCGCCCGAGCCGTCGAGGATAGCCTTGAGGGTATCCAGCGCAGGTGTCGGGATGTTGAAGCTCTTGGCACGGCGCTGTGGCACGAAACCGCCCAGTGCGGCACGACGCTCGCTCAGGTAACGGGCTTCGGCGCTGTTCGGCTCCGGCTTGAAGAACGGCAGGTTTTCCAGCTCTTCGTCCTTGACCGGGATGTCGAAACGGTCGCGGAACAACTTCAGGCTGTCGACATCGACTTTCTTGGTGTTGTGCGCGGTGTTCTTCGCTTCGCCAGCACCGGTGCCATAACCCTTGATGGTCTTGGCCAGGATGACAGTCGGTTGTTCTTTGTGGTTGACCGCTTCGTGGTACGCCGCGTAGACCTTGTACGGGTCGTGGCCGCCACGGTTGAGTTTCCAGATCTCGTCGTCGGACAGGTCGGCAACCATCGCCTTGAGTTCCGGCGTGTTGAAGAAGTGTTCACGCACGAACGCGCCGTCTTTGGCTTTGTAGTTCTGGTACTCGCCGTCGATGACTGCGTCCATGCGACGTTGCAGGATACCGTCGACGTCCTTGGCCAGCAGTGGGTCCCAGAAACGGCCCCAGATGACTTTGGTCACGTTCCACTGAGCACCGCGGAACACACCTTCGAGTTCCTGGATGATCTTGCCGTTGCCGCGAACCGGGCCGTCGAGGCGCTGCAGGTTGCAGTTGATGACGAAGATCAGGTTGTCCAGCTTCTCGCGGCCGGCCAGGGAGATGGCACCCAGGGATTCCGGCTCGTCGCACTCGCCGTCGCCCAGGAAGCACCAGACTTTCTGCTTGCCTTCGGGGATGAAGCCACGGGCTTCCAGGTACTTCATAAAGCGCGCCTGGTAGATCGCCTGGATTGGGCCCAGACCCATGGAAACCGTCGGGAACTGCCAGAACTCAGGCATCAGCCAAGGGTGCGGATAGGACGACAGGCCCTGACCGTCGACTTCCTGGCGGAAGTTGTTCATCTGTTCTTCGCTGATGCGACCTTCCATGAACGCACGGGCGTAGACGCCTGGCGAGGTGTGGCCCTGGAAGTAGATCAGGTCGCCACCGTGTTCGTCGGTCGGGGCCTGGAAGAAGTAGTTGAAGCCGATGTCATACAGGGTTGCGCTGGACGCGAAGCTGGAGATGTGACCGCCCAGGTCAGAATCTTTCAAGTTCGTGCGCATTACCATCGCCATGGCGTTCCAACGTACCAGCGAGCGAATGCGGCGTTCCATGAACAGGTCGCCAGGCATGCGTGCTTCGTGGGTAACAGGGATGGTGTTGCGATATGGCGTGGTGATGGCGTAGGGCAGTTGCGAGCCACTGCGGGTCGCGAGTTCGCCCATACGGGTCATCAGGTAGTGAGCACGGTCTTCGCCTTCTTTGTCGAGAACCGATTCCAGGGCGTCCAGCCATTCCTGGGTTTCGACGGGATCGAGGTCTTGCATGGCTTGCTCCAGGGCGGAAAGGCTACCAGAATCGGTTGCCTGAAGTTTGCGACTGGCCTTGTGGGCAGACGACATAGATTCTTGGATGGCCGGAGGTTGTTCCGGCGTCCTGTAGTTTTACTACAAATCGTCGGCCATTTCAGCCTTTCGAATGTATATACGAGTAGTAAAACTACACAGAACTGAGCGGGGTACTCGGTCAGTTAGGTGAGCATAATCGTTATCGTTGATCTTTTGCGAACAAGAAAAGGTAGAGGTTTAATGTTGCCTGCCAAAATTTATGAATTTTCAGCTATTTATAACTTTTGTTCGACAGTCCTTTGCCGAGCGTGGTTCCTGCGTTCACAGCAACAAGCCCATAACACGCCGATCAAGGATAGACCATGAGCCTTCCAACGCTGGCCGAACTGCCGGCCATTCTTTTGCCGTTCGCCGATCGGGCAGTGCAGTCATTTCGTGATGCAGTGGCTGCGCTGGACGACGATCATGGCCTTTGCGCGTGGACGTCGCAACGCTGGGCCGACTTCGCCCGCGTGTGCGCCGCCAGTGATTTCGTCATTGAACAGAGTGTTCGTGACCCTTTGATGTTGCTCGAATTGGTCGCCTGGGGCGAGCTGGACCGTGGCTTTGCGCCGGGCGAGCTGTGCGGGCAAATCGCCGGCGCTGTGCAACAGGCCCAAACAGAAGATGAGCTGGGCCGCGTCCTACGCCGCCAGCGCACCCGCCAGCAAGTGCGCATCATCTGGCGCGACCTGACCCGCCAGGCGGACCTGGTGCAAACCTGTCGCGAGCTCTCCGACATGGCCGACGCCAGCATCGACCAGGCCTACCAATGGCTGTACCAACGCCATTGCGCACAATTCGGCACGCCGACCGGGGGCCGCAGCGGTGAGCCGCAGCACATGGTGATCCTCGGCATGGGCAAGCTCGGTGCGGTGGAACTGAACCTGTCATCCGATATCGACTTGATCTTCGCCTACCCCGAGGGCGGCGAGACGGTGGGCGTGAAGCGCGCCCTGGATAACCAGGAATTTTTCATTCGCCTGGGTCAAAAATTGATCAAGGCCCTCGACCCGATGACCGTCGACGGTTTTGTCTTCCGGGTCGACATGCGCCTGCGGCCCTACGGCTCAGCCGGCGCGCTGGTGCTCAGCTTCAATGCGCTGGAACAGTATTATCAGGACCAGGGCCGCGACTGGGAGCGTTACGCCATGATCAAGGCGCGCGTCGTGGCCGGCGATCAGGTGGCCGGTGCGCAGTTGCTCGATATGCTGCGACCGTTCGTCTACCGCCGCTATTTGGACTTCTCCGCCATCGAAGCGCTGCGCACCATGAAGCAACTGATCCAGCAGGAAGTGCGGCGCAAGGGCATGGCCGAAAACATCAAGCTCGGCTCGGGCGGCATCCGCGAAGTGGAATTTATCGCCCAGGCGTTCCAGCTGATCCATGGCGGGCGCGACCTCAGCCTGCAACAACGGCCATTGCTCAAGGTGCTGGGCACCCTGGAAGGGCAGGGCTACCTGCCGCCGGCGGTGATCGCCGAGTTGCGCGATGGCTACGAATTCCTGCGTTACACCGAGCATGCGATCCAGGCGATTGCCGATCGCCAGACCCAGATGCTGCCGGACAGCCCCGAAGACCAGGCGCGCATTGCCTTTATGCTCGGCTTTGCCGATTGGGCCGCGTTCCATGAGCGCCTGATGTACTGGCGTGGGCGGGTGGACTGGCATTTCCGCCAGGTGATCGCTGATCCGGATGAAGAAGACGGCGAAGAACGCGAATTGGTCGTCGGCGGGGAATGGTTGCCGTTATGGGAAGAGTCCCAGGACGAAGACGCGGCCTGCCGCCAATTGGCCGAAGGCGGTTTCACCGACGCGCCCAAAGCGCTCAAAGCCCTGGCCGGCCTGCGCGGGAGCCCGCAACTGCGCGCCATGCAACGCCTCGGTCGCGAGCGCCTGGATGCGTTTATCCCGCGTCTGCTGGCCCAGGCCGTCGAGCACGTCAGCCCGGACCTGGTGCTGGAGCGCGTATTGCCGCTGGTGGAAGCCGTCGCCCGCCGGTCCGCCTATCTGGTGTTGCTCACGGAAAACCCCGACGCCCTACGCCGCCTGCTGACCCTGTGCGCCGCTAGCCCGTGGATCGCCGAACAGATCACCCGCTTCCCGCTGTTGCTCGACGAATTGCTCAACGAGGGCCGCTTGTTCAAACCGCCGTTGGCGCCGGAACTCGCCGCCGAATTGCGCGAACGCCTCACGCGCATCCCCGAAGATGACCTTGAGCAGCAGATGGAAGCCCTGCGGCACTTCAAGCTAGCCCACCGCCTGCGGGTGGCCGCCTCGGAAATCGCCGGCAGCCTGCCGCTGATGAAAGTCAGCGACTACCTGACCTGGCTCGCCGAAGCCATCCTCGAACAAGTGCTGGCCCTGGCCTGGCGCCAGACCGTCGCTCGCCACGGCGCGCCGCAACGGCTGGACGGCACCTTGTGCGATCCTGGGTTCATCATTGTCGGTTATGGGAAAGTCGGCGGCATCGAATTGGGGCATGGTTCGGACCTGGACCTGGTGTTTATCCACGACGGCGACCCGCAGGCCGAAACCGATGGCGCCAAGCCGATTGACGGCGCGCAGTTCTTTACGCGCCTGGGCCAACGGATCATTCACTTGCTGACCACGCAGACCAACTCGGGGCAATTGTATGAAGTGGATATGCGCCTGCGACCTTCGGGCGCATCCGGTTTGTTGGTGAGCTCCCTCGGTGCCTTCGCGCGCTATCAGGAAAACGAAGCCTGGACCTGGGAACATCAGGCGCTGATCCGCGCGCGGGTGCTGGTGGGCAGCCAGGATGTGGGCCGCGCCTTCGAGCAGGTGCGGGCCAAGGTGTTGGGTCGTGAGCGCGACCTGACGAAGCTGCGCCAGGAGGTCAGCGAGATGCGCGCCAAGATGCGCGACAACCTGGGGACCCGGGCCACGGCGGCCGGTACCGGCGCCAATGCCTTCGAACCCACAGTGGCGTTCGACCTCAAGCAGGACGCCGGAGGTATCGTCGATATTGAATTTATGGTGCAATACGCGGCGTTGGCGTGGTCTGCGCAACATCCATCGTTGCTGCGCTACACCGACAATATCCGCATTCTAGAGGGCCTGGAGCAGGTCGGGCTGATGCCCGCCGCCGATGCCCATTTGCTGCGCGAGGTGTATAAAGCTTACCGTTCCGCGGCTCACCGCCAGGCCTTGCAGAAAGAGGCCGGTACGGTGGCCGGGGATCAGTTCGCCGACGAACGGCGCCAGGTGATGCGAATCTGGCAGGCACTGGGGTTAAGCTGACACTCGATTTAATGAGCGACGCCAATCTAATGTGGAAACCGGCTTTATGTGGAAGCGGGCTTGCTCGCGGTGCAGGCGCTACGGTCTGTCTATCAGGCCGCGGTGATGCTATCGCGAGCAAGCCTGTTCCCACACACTGCACGCCCTACAGTAATCATCGAGGCGGGGAGGCGTAAGCCTCCCCGCATCGTTTGTGGAAACTACATGAATATTCTGATCGTTGGGCCCAGTTGGGTCGGTGACATGGTGATGGCGCAGACACTGTTCCAGTGCCTGAAACAACGTCATCCCGACTGCCAAATCGACGTGCTCGCCCCCGAGTGGAGCCGGCCGATCCTTGAGCGCATGCCGCAAGTGCGCAAGGCCTTGAGCTTCCCGCTCGGCCATGGCGCCCTCGAACTGGCGACCCGCCGTCGCATCGGCAAATCCCTGGCCGGCCACTACGACCAGGCGATCTTGTTGCCCAACTCGATGAAATCGGCGCTGGTGCCGTTTTTCGCCGGCATTGCCCAGCGCACCGGCTGGCGCGGCGAGTTTCGCTACGGCTTGCTCAATGACGTGCGCAAGCTCGACAAGGCGCGCTACCCGCTGATGATCGAACGCTTCATGGCCCTGGCTTACGCGCCGGGTGCCGAGTTGCCGACGCCGTACCCGCGCCCGAGCCTGCAGATCGACCCGATCACCCGCGACGCGGCCCTGGCCAAGTTCAGCCTGGCCCTCGACCGTCCGGTGCTCGCCCTGTGCCCCGGCGCCGAGTTTGGCGAGTCCAAGCGCTGGCCGTCGGAGCATTACGCCAAAGTCGCGGAGATGAAGGTCCGCGAAGGCTGGCAGGTGTGGCTGTTCGGCTCGAAAAACGATCATGCGGTGGGTGAAGACATTCGCCAGCGTCTTATCCCCGGCCTGCGCGAAGAGGCAGTGAACCTCAGTGGCGACACCTCGCTGGCCGAGGCTATCGACTTGCTGTCCTGCGCGGATGCGGTGGTGTCCAACGACTCCGGGCTGATGCACGTCGCGGCGGCGTTGAACCGCCCGCTGGTCGCGGTGTACGGCTCGACTTCCCCAGGCTTTACGCCGCCGTTGGCCGACAAGGTCGAAGTGGTGCGCCTGGGCCTGGATTGCAGCCCGTGTTTTGAACGCACCTGCCGTTTCGGCCACTACAACTGCTTGCGCCAGTTGCTGCCGCAACCGGTCAGCGATGCCTTGCAGCGGTTGCAGGGCACTGTGGTCGAGGTTCACTGAGTTGCGGGTACTGGTAATCAAGACCTCATCCCTGGGCGACGTGATCCATGCGTTGCCGGCACTGACCGATGCGGCGCGGGCGATCCCGGGCATCCGGTTCGACTGGGTGGTGGAAGAAGGCTTTGCCGAGATCCCCACCTGGCACCCGGCGGTGGACAAGGTGATTCCGGTGGCGATACGCCGCTGGCGCAAAAACCTCTGGCAAACCTTCAAAAGTGGCGAATGGCGGCGCTTCAAACAACGTATCCAGTCGACCAAATACGACCTGGTGATCGACGCCCAAGGCCTGCTGAAAAGTGCCTGGCTGACTCGCTACGTGCGTGCCCCGGTGGCCGGTTTCGACAAGAACTCCGCCCGTGAACCGATCGCGGCGCACTTTTATTCACGGCGCCTGGCCGTAGCCCGTGGGCAGCATGCGGTGGAGCGCTTGCGCCAACTGTTCGCCGTCGCCCTCGGTTATGACTTGCCCAAGGCCTTGGGCGACTACGGCCTGAGTGTCGACAAGCTGCTCGGCCTGCCGCCGAAAAAACCCTTTGTGTTGTTGTTGCACGGCACCACCTGGGACACCAAGCACTGGCCCGAAGCCTACTGGCGCGAGCTGGCAGAACGCATGGGCCGCCTGGGCGTGGACGTGAAGTTGCCGTGGGGCAATGCCGCCGAAAAGGCCCGCGCCGAACGCCTGGCCCACGGCTTGAATAACGCCGAGGTGCTGCCCAAATTGAACCTTGCCGGCGTCGCCCGTGTTCTGGCTGGCGCCCGCGCCTGTGTCGCGGTAGACACCGGCCTCGGTCACCTGGCCGCGGCCTTGGACGTGCCGACCATTTCCCTGTTTGGCCCCACCAACCCTGGCCTGACCGGCGCCTACGGCAAGAGCCAGATTCACCTGGCCAGCGACTTCCCGTGTGCGCCCTGCCTGCAAAAGCAATGTACTTATCAACCCACGGCCGACGATCTGCGTCGGTTCGACCTCAAGCGCGAATCGCCCCTGTGCTTCACGCGGCTAAACCCCGAGCGTGTGGCGAGCCGGCTGAGCACGTTGTTACTGGCCGAGGAGATGCACTGATGCAACTGGCGTTTATTCTGTACAAGTATTTCCCGTTCGGTGGCTTGCAACGCGACTTCATGCGTATCGCCCTGGAGTGCCAGCAGCGCGGTCATCAGATCCGTGTCTACACCCTGATCTGGGAGGGCGATGTGCCGCCCGGCTTCGAAGTGCTGGTGGCGCCGGTCAAGGCGCTGTTCAACCATCGACGCAACGAAAAACTCTACGCCTGGATTCAGGCCGACCTGGCCAAGCGCCCGGTGGACCGCGTGGTTGGCTTCAATAAAATGCCGGGGCTGGACGTGTACTACGCCGCCGACGGCTGCTTCGAAGACAAGGCGCAAAACCTGCGTCACTCGATGTACCGCTGCTTTGGCCGCTATCGCCACTTTGCCGAGTACGAGCGCGCGGTGTTCGCCAAGGACGCCAAGACCGAAATCCTGATGATCTCCGAAGTGCAGCAGCCGCTGTTCATCAAGCATTACGACACCCCGTTGGAGCGCTTCCACCTGCTGCTGCCGGGCATTGCCCAGGACCGCCGCGCACCACCGAACGCTGCCGAAATCCGCGAAGGTTTTCGCCAGGAATTCCACCTGGCCGACGATGACCTGCTGCTGGTACAGATCGGCTCGGGCTTCAAGACCAAGGGCGTGGATCGCAGTCTCAAGGCCCTGGCCGCGTTACCCGGCGAGCTGAAAAAACGCACGCGCCTGCTTGTCATCGGCCAGGACGACCCCAAAGTATTCCAACTGCAAAGCGCTACTCTGGGGCTGGGCAATAACGTGCAGTTCCTCAAGGGCCGCAGCGATATCCCGCGTTTCCTGTTGGGCGCCGACCTGTTGATTCACCCGGCGTACAACGAAAACACCGGCACCGTTCTGCTCGAAGCTCTGGTGGCCGGTTTGCCGGTGCTGGTATCGAAAGTGTGTGGGTATGCCCATTACATCGCCGAAGCCGACAGCGGCCTGGTGCTGGATGAGCCGTTCGAACAAGCGCAGCTCAATGAGTACCTGTCCCGTATGCTCACCGACACTGCACAGCGCACGGCCTGGAGCCGCAATGGGTTGGCCTTTGCCGAGACGGCCGACCTCTACAGCATGCCGCAGTGCGCTGCGGATGTGATTCTGGCGGAGCCAAAACGATGAAGTTGATTCTTGCCGAACCGTTCAAGACCTTATGGGACGGGCTCGATGCCTTTGCCGAAGTCGAGAAACTGCAAGGCCAGGTATTTCGCGAACTGGCGGCGCGTCGCACATTGCGCACCGAGGTTGAGGGTCGCCCGTATTTCGTGAAGATCCACCGGGGCATCGGCTGGGGCGAAATCTTCAAGAACCTGATCACCGCCAAGTTGCCGGTGCTGGGTGCCGGCCTCGAGTGGGCGGCTATCCATCGCCTGCAGGACCTCGGCGTGCCGACTATGACTGGCGTGGCTTTCGGCGAAAAGGGCAACAATCCGGCCGATCAGCACTCGTTCATCATCACCGAAGAATTGGCGCCGACCATCAGCCTGGAAGACCTGGCCGTCAACTGGGTCGCCGAACCGCCGTCCCCTGCGCTGCGTCATGCCCTGACCGCGGAACTCGCGCGCATGGTCGGTGACATGCACCGGGGCGGCGTCAATCACCGCGACTGCTACCTCTGCCACTTCCTGCTGGACACTTCACAGCCGATCGATGCGCGCAACCTCAAACTCTCGGTCATCGACCTGCACCGCGCCCAACTGCGGGCCCATCTGCCGCTGCGCTGGCGCGATAAGGACTTGTCCGCGTTGTATTATTCGGCACTGGATATCGGCCTGACCCGACGCGACAAACTGCGCTTCCTCAAGGGCTACTTCCGCCAGCCGCTACGCCAGATCCTGGCCGAGCAATCGGCGTCGCTGGACCTGATGCAACGCAAGGCCGACAAGCTCTACGCGCGCAAACAACGTTACGGAGATGCGCTCTGATGGCGGGTTGGAACCTGGAACCCGCATACGCTGGCCTGGCGAATGATTTTGGAAGCCTTGAAGCGGTGTTCGCCTTGCAAGGCGAGCGGCTGACCCGCGACCCGCTGTCGGAAGTGATCCGGGTGGAACGTGGTGGGGTCAATTATTACGTGAAGCGCTATGTCGGTGCCGGCAAGGGCCTGCGCCGCTACCTGGGCAAGCCGCGGGTGAAGTCCGAATGGCAGAACCTCAAGCGTTTCGCCAAGTGGGGCATTCCCACTGCCGACGTGGTCGCTTGGGGTCTGGAGCGTAATGGCCTGGCGTACGCCCGGGGTGCGCTGATCACACGTGAGTTGCCCAGGACCGAGGACTTGTCGGTGTTGGCCGAGCGCAACGATGTGCGCCTCAAAGACCCTGCGTGGGTCGATGCGGTCAGCCGCCAGCTCGCCGAATACACGCGTACCCTGCACGATCATCACTTTACCCATAACGACTTGAAATGGCGCAACCTGCTGATCGATGATCAGCGCACCCTGTACCTGATCGATTGCCCCAACGGCGACTTCTGGCGCGGGTTCTGGCTCAAATACCGCATCACCAAAGACCTGGCCTGCCTGGACAAGGTGGCCAAGTATCACCTGTCGGCCACCCAGCGCCTGCGCTTCTACCTGCAATACCGCGAACGCGCGCACCTGAGTACGTCGGACAAGCAGCGAATTCGCCATGTGGTGAAGTTTTTCGAGGGACGTGAATGAGTGATTTCCTGGCGGCCGAAGACCGCGCCCTGCTGGAGCGCAACGGCCTCGCCCACTTCGATGCCCTGTGGGCCAAGCAACTGGACGCGGTGGACGAGCCGAACACCAGCCATGGCGGCTGGAGCAGCGTGTTTCGTCTGGAGCTCGACGGCTGCGGTTATTACCTCAAGCGCCAGAGCAACTACCTCACGCGCAGCTTGCACCGACCGTTTGGCGAGCCGAGTTTTTCCCGCGAGTTTCGCAACATCAGTCGTTATCGCACGTTGGGCATCCCGGCCTTGCAGGCGGCGTTCTACGGTGAGCGCAAAGTCGCCGGCGAGCACCGCGCAATGCTGCTGACCCGCGCCCTGGACGGCTGGAATGACCTGGACTCGTTGCTCGAGCAGTGGTCGCAACTGAGCGACGCCCAGCATCGTGCGATCCTGCTGGCCTGCGGCCAATTGGCGCGCCGCCTGCACAGCGTGGGTCAGGTCCACGGTTGTTTTTACCCCAAGCATATTTTCCTGCGGGCCACCGGTGACGGTTACACCGCGCAGCTGATCGACCTGGAAAAAACCCGTCCGCTGCTGTTTGGGTGGCGTGACCGGGTCAAGGACCTGGAGCCGCTGTTGCGCCGTGCGCCGCAGTGGTCGGATGCGCAAATTCGTCACCTGCTCGCGGTATATCTGGAGCACCCTGAAGACAGCCCGCTGGTCGCCACCTGGCAGCAGCGCCTGACCGCTCGCCGCAGTCACAAGGAGAGCCGCTGATGCGTTTATCCGCGCTGAAAAATGCCGGCCGCACACCGAGCCTGCCGATGACGATCGAACTGGCGGACGCGGCGGGCCCCGGCCAACTGCAATTGCTCAGCCTGTTGCGCGTGCTGCCGGGCCAGCGCTATGTGGGCGCGGCCGTTTGGCGCGGTCGCGCGGTGTTGGCCAAGTTGTTGGTGGGCAGCAAGGCGGCGCGGCATTTTCAGCGTGAGCTCAAGGGCGTGCGCCTGTTGGCCGAACAAGGCCTGACCACGCCGCTGCTGCTGGCCGATGGTTTGCAGGAAGGCGAGGGCGGCTGGCTGCTGTTTGAGTTTATCGACGGCGCCGAAAGCCTGGCCGATGCCTGGCAGGCGGTCGAAGGCTTGCCGCCGTTGGCCGATGAGCAGACCGCCGTGCTCGCTGAAGCGCTGGGCGCGATTGCCCGCATGCACGCCAAGGGCCTGTGGCAGGAAGACCTGCACCTGGACAACCTGCTGCGCCAGAGCGGCAAGCTGTACCTGATCGATGGCGGCGGGATCTGTGTGGAACAGGCGGGCCAGCCGCTGTCGCGCAACCGGGTGCTGGAAAACCTCGGGGTGTTTTTCGCTCAGTTGCCGAAAAACCTCGCACCGTTTACCGAAGAATTGCTGGTGTATTACTTGCTGAGCAACGGCGAGCACGCGTTACCGCTGGAAGCCCTGGAGAAGCAGGTGCGCAAGGTCAGCAACTGGCGCCTGAAGGACTTCCTCGACAAGGTCGGCCGCGAATGCACGCTGTTCAGCGTGGTGCGCGGCGCGTTTGGCTTGCGTGCGATCCGTCGCGAGGAAGAACCCGCGATGCTCCCGGTGCTGGAGCAGGCCGATGCGTTGCTCGACCAGGGGCATTTGTACAAGACCGGCGGTGCGGCCAGCGTGGCCAAGGTCGAGGTGGCCGGCCGCCCGCTGGTGATCAAACGTTACAACATCAAGGGCTTTGCCCATTGGCTCAAGCGCTTCTGGCGCCCGAGCCGCGCCTGGCATTCCTGGCGCGAAGGCAATCGCCTGGCGTTCCTCGGCATTGCCACGCCCAAGCCGCTGGCCGTGCTGGAAAAACGTTTTTTCTGGCTGCGCAGCCGTGCTTACCTGGTCACTGAATACCTGCCAGGGCCGGACATCATCGAACGCTTTGCGCCGTATGTGGAGCAGGGCGACGCGCCTGAAAACGAACTGCTCGCGCTGGACCATCTGTTCGCCGAGCTGATACGCGAGCGCATCAGTCATGGCGATTTCAAGGGCCACAACCTGTTCTGGCACGACGGCCGCTGGGCGTTGATCGACCTGGATGCGATGCATCAGCACAGCTCCGTCGCCAGCTTCGCCGCGGCGTTTGCCAAGGACCGCGCACGCTTTATGCGTAATTGGCCGCAAGGCAGTGCACTGTATCAGGTCATCGATCAGCGCTTGCCGAGGGAGATCGGCGCTGCCGGTTGAAGAAGGCCTTCAATCCCATCGCGAGCTTGACCGCTTCGGATCTTTCTTGCACGGCGCGTCGGCGTGTCGGGTCTGCGGTATCAAAGGAGTGTTTCGTGAACCATGGAACCCAAGTGCTGCTGGCCGCAACCCTGCTGACGCTCTGCGGTTGCGGAACGATCAACACCGTCTTTCGCCCGGACGCCGTCGCCAGTCAGAACCTCAAGGAATCTCGCAGCTACTGCGAGAACATCCCGCGCATCTACAGCGGGGTGATCTACGGGTTTTGTACGCTCAATGCCGAGCCCGTCCCTGAAAAAAGCCTGAATGAGCGAGCCCTGTCGGACCACGAGAACAATGCCTTCCCGATCATCGCTATCGAGTTCATCGGCTCCAGCGTGCTGGATACGCTGGTCCTGCCCTATACGATCTACCGTCAGAACAAGGACGGCAGCATCGAGATCTTCCGCTGAGCCTCCTTGATGCTTGCCGCTAACAGCTTCCCCCTGCTTTTAAGCTATAATCCCGCCCTTTAGCTGTTTCCTGCCCAGACGGGAAGCACACTTTTTTCAGGCGCAGCGCGCCTGCATGCAGACTAAAAGAGGCTAGACCCCTGTGGCATTGACGATTCTTGGCCTGTCCGGCGCCCTTAGCCATGATCCTTCCGCAGCCCTGTATATCGACGGCAAGCTGATTGCGGCCGCCGAGGAAGAACGCTTCGTTCGCGACAAGCATGCAAAGCACCGCATGCCCTACGAATCAGCAAAGTTCTGCCTGGAACAGGCCGGTATCAAGCCTTCCGACGTTGATGTGGTCGCGATCCCGTTCGCACCGATCAGCCTGTTCGGTGAAGCGCGTTGGCACTATGCCAAGCGTTACTGGTACGCCCCGGACCGCGCCCTTGACGCGATCCTGATGGGCAACCGTCGCTACAAGCGCTACCGCAACAAGATCGTCTGGTGCCTGGAGCAACTGGGCTTCGATCCGAAGAAAATCAAGATCGAGCCGGTTGAACACCACTTGGCCCACGCCTCCAGTGCCTACCACTGCTCCGGTTTCAAGGAGAAAACCGCGATCCTGGGGATCGACGGCAAGGGTGAGTACGCCACCACGTTCTTTGGCTACGGCGAAAACGGCAAGATCCACAAGATCAAGGAATTCTACGATCCGGACTCCCTCGGCGGCCTGTACGGCGCGGTCACCGAGTTCCTCGGTTTCGAGATGCTCGACGGCGAGTTCAAGGTCATGGGCATGGCGCCTTATGGCGATGCCAGCAAGTACGATTTCTCGCGCCTGGCCTCCTTTGAAAACGGCGAGCTGGTGATCAACACCGACTATGCCAACGTCATCGGCCTGCGTCGCTACAAAGAGAAGGGCAAGGGTTTCTACTTCTCGCCGAAGCTGATCGAGTGGCTGGGTCCCAAGCGCGAAGGCGACATCGCCGATGAGCCTTACATCCACTACGCGGCGAGCATGCAGGCGCTGTTCGAGAAGCTGTCCCTGCAGATGATCGACTACTATCTGGGCGACGTCCTCAAGGAAACCGGCAAGCTGGCCTTCGCTGGCGGCTGTGCGCTGAACGTCAAGCTGAACCAGAAGATCATTGCCCGTGACGACGTGAAGGAGCTGTTCGTGCAGCCGGCGTCCGGCGATGCCGGCACCGCCGTGGGCGCAGCCGCTTACGTGTCCCACGCCCGTGGTGTGCCGGTGGAGAAGATGGAGCACGTCTATCTCGGCCCGTCCTACAGCAACGAAGACGTGATCGCCGCCTGCGCCAAGCACCCGAGCAAGCCGAACTGGCGCAAGATCGACAGCATGCCTAAACGCATCGCCAAGATCATGGTCGACGGCAACCCGGTGGCCTGGTTCCAGGGCCGCATGGAGTTTGGCCCGCGTGCTTTGGGCGGTCGTTCGATCATCGGTTGCCCGAGCGCCACCGGCGTGGCTGACCGCATCAACCATCAGATCAAGTTCCGCGAGCGCTGGAGGCCTTTCTGCCCCTCGATGCTCGACACCGTGGCCCCGCTGATGATCAAGGTCGATCACCCGGCGCCGTTCATGACCTTCACCTTTGAAGTGTCGGAAGAGTGGAAGGCCCGCGTACCGGAGGTGGTCCATGAAGATGGCACGTCCCGCGCCCAGGTGCTCAAGCGCGAATACAACCCGCGCTACTACGACATGATGAAAGAGCTGGAAGTGCTGACCGGTAACGGCGTGTCCCTGAACACCTCGCTCAACCGTCGTGGCGAAGCGATGATTTGCTCGCCGACCGACGCGCTGAACATGTTCTTCGGTTCCGATCTGCAGTACCTGATCATGGAAGACATCCTGGTGGTCAAGGACGGCGTGGACCCTTATGACGCGATCGGCTGACCGCCACATTCTGCAGTTCTGCCACGGCTATGACGGGCCGTTCCTGGACTGCGCCCGGCAGTACGCTAGTTTGTTTGCAGGCACCGGCTACAAGGTGACCACGGTGTTTCTCACCGGGGTCGCCGATCCCGAAGTGGCCGCTGGTTGCGCATCTGATGAAGTGTTGTTCATGGAATTCAGCTCCAAGGCCATTCGTGGCCTGAAGCTGGGCGCCATCGGCAAGCTGCGCAAGATCGCCGCGTCGCGCAACTTCAGTTTCTGCATTGCCCACCGTTTCAAGCCGATCTATATCGCGTTGCTCGGCACGCGGCTGCCAGTGATTGGCGTGCATCACGCCTTCGGTGACTACCAGCGCCGCAGTCGCAAGCTGTTTGCCGGGATTTTCCGCAAGCGCCTGAGCCTGCTGGGGGTGTCTGACGCGGTGCGTGACGACATGCGCCGCTGCCTGCTAGCGTGGCCGACGGCACGTATCCAGACCTTGTATAACCGTATCGACGTCGAGGCCATGCAGGCCAGCCAGGTGCCCGTGCACGAGGCGCGCGCTGCGCTAGGGTTGTCGCCGGGCGAATGGGTGGTCGGCAATGTCGGTCGCCTGCATCCGGACAAAGACCAGGCCACGCTGCTCAAGGGCTTTGCCCTGGCGCTGCCGCACTTGCCGGCCGAAAGCCGCCTGGCGATCCTCGGCAGCGGGCGCCTGGAGCAAGACCTCAAGCACCTGGCGCATGAGCTGAACATCGCCGACAAGGTGCTGTTCCTCGGCCAGGTGCCTGAGGCTCGCCGGTATTTCCGGGCCTTTGATGTGTTTGCCCTGAGCTCCGACCATGAGCCTTTCGGCATGGTGCTGCTGGAAGCCATGGCGGCCGGCGTGCCCTTGCTGGCCACGGCCTGCGGCGGGGCGAAGGAAGTGGTCGAAGGTGTCGGTATCCTGTTTCCCTTCGGCGATGCCGAACATCTTGCCCAGGGTCTGCAGCATCTGGCGGCGATGGATCACCACCAGCAACTGCAGTGCGCCGAGATGATGCTGGAGCGCCTGCGCACGCGCTTCTCGGATCAGGCGGTACGCGATACCTTCTGGCAATTGCCGCACGTTATTGAACTGACCGCGGGGGCTTGATGCTCAATCGATTTCAAGGCTGGCGCGAACGGGGCTGGTCCGTCGTTGACGCGCCTTTCTACAACGAGGCTTGGCAGCGTTTTGGCGGCAGTGTCGCCACCCATCCCCAGGTGATCGAGCGCTTGGCGGGGCTGGCCGACATCCCGGTGCGTTACCTGGCCTGGGAGCAAGAGGGCGCACTCAAGGCATGCATCGCCACCTGGGGGCGGGACCTGGCGTTGTCCAAGGATGTGCTCAAACGACGGGGCAAGAAGGGCCTGTTCGACCTGGGCAATGCCGAGTTGATCCTGCCCGCCGCACCTGACGCCCAGGCGCCCTTGCGGCACCGCGCCCGTTACCTGTCGACCCTGAACGAAGGCCGCTTCAGCGGCCTCAAGCCCCAGGCCGAGCAACTGGCCATGGCCCGTACCCCGGAAGAACTGTCGAAGAAATTCCGCTACAACCAGCGCCGCGAACTGCGCCTGCTGGAAGAGGCCGGTGGCGTGGTGCGGCCGGTGAGTGAGTTTTCCAGCCAGGAACTGGCGGCGATCTACTGCGATTTGTTCCTGCGGCGCTGGGGTTTTGTCGCTACGGGTGCCGAGCACATGGCCGAGGTGATTGAGCTGCTGCGCGAGTGGCTGATCGGCTCGGTGATTTTCCTTAATGATGCGCCGATTGCGGTCCAACTGGTGTATCGGGTCGAGTCGCCTGAGTGGATCAGCGTGGAATACGTCAACGGCGGCGTCGATCCCCAAACCCGTGCGTTCAGCCCGGGCAGCGTGCTGAGTTTCCTCAACACCCAGAGCGCCTGGGAGCAGGCACGTGAAGTCGGTAAGCCGCTGCGGTTTTCCTTCGGGCGCGGCGACCGGGAGTACAAGGACCGTTGGTGCAACCCTGTGCCGGTGCTGACCGTATGAGTCGCAAACAGCAATTGCTCAAGCGCCACCGGCGCAACAAGCGCATCGGCGTATTGATCGGCTTGGTGCTGCTGGTGTTGATCGGTATCTGTGTTGCCTGGTGGCTGCCGTTTGTACTCGGCGTGCTGGCCTGGGCAGCCCATGAAGCCTGGTTTGCTGATCACCTGTTCTATGAGCCACGCGAAGATTATCAATACCGTTTTTCGGCGGACGCGCAGCGCACTGATGTTCGCTTCGAGGGCGGGCGACTGCGGGTTGATTCGCCCCTGGAAGCCGATGCGACGTTGGTGTTGGCCGTCAAGGTCAAGAGCGGCTGGCTGGGGCGCTTCCTGGACCCGGCCATTGACGTCCTCGGTGCAGACAGCAGCGACCGGCAGACATTCGAGCGCGGCGTGAATGGCGTCCGTTACCTCAACCTCAGCGGCCTGGCCCCGGCCCTGATGGCAGGCGAACTGCGCCTGCACGGGCGTTTTTGCAGCCTGCAGGGCGCACCACGGCTGTGGGCCTGGGCCACTCCAGATTATTCGGAGCAACGGGTGATGGTCATCGCGCCCCATGCCGACGATGCCGAATTGGCGGCTTTCGGTCTTTACAGTCAGGCCGAGAAGCCCTGGATCGTGACCCTCACTGCGGGCGAAATCGAAGCCGAGCACTATCAGAAGATGGGCCTGGACTCGGTCGAAGCTGCGCGGATCAAAGGACGTCTGCGCGCCTGGGACAGCATCGCCGTGCCGCGTTGGGCTGGCGTGCCGCAGGAGCATTGCGTGCAATTGGGTTATTTCTGCCTGCAATTGTCGGCGATGCGCGCCGCGCCGGATCAGCCCATCGCTTCGCGCGAGGCGGATCTGTCGGATATCCGCTTGTTTCGCCAATTCAACTCTTTCCCGTTGCCGGCGGACCATGACGGCCTGCCGACCTGGAACAACCTGCTGGCGGACCTGCGCCAATTGCTGCTGACCGCACGTCCCGAGGTGATCGTGTTGCCCCACCCGGTGCTCGACCCGCACCCGGACCATGTCTGCGCGCAGCAAGCGGTGATCGAGGCCCTGCAAGGGCTGGCGTGGCAACCCACGACTGTGTTGGGTTATGCCAACCACCTGCACGACAACGACCGCTGGCCCATGGGTGACGCGGGCGCCGGGATTGCCTTGCCGCCGCTGTTCGACGACACGCTGGCGCTGCGGCCCTGCAGCCTGCCGCTTTCGCTGGCCCAACAGCGCGACAAGGCCATGGCGCTGGGCATGATGCATGACCTGCAGCCCACGCCGCCGCTCAAGCGCCGTGTCCGACGCTGGCTGCAGCGTGTATTGGCGGGTCGTGCGCCGTCGCCCTATGGTGAGAACGAGTTTTTCCGCAAGGCCGTACGACGGCATGAGTTGTTCTGGCATTTGTGAAAGGGAAAGTCATGAAAGTTTTGTTTCTGGTGCAGAAAGAACAGCGCGCCATTCTGGATCGTCTCTACGAAGGCGTGGCCGCGCACTGCGAGTGCGATACGCGCTGGTTGAGCAGCGACGAGCAGCGCAACCTGCGGGCCTACTTCCGCCGTGAAGTCGACGTGATCCGCTATGACCGCATTGTCTTCTTCCTGCGTTTCAAACAGGAAATCCGCCAGGCCGGGTTCATTCGTTCGATCCCTAATCTGGTGATCCTCGAGCACGATGCTTACCAGAACTACATTCCCTGCAAGTACACTGGCAAGTTCAGCGCGCACTACCGCCGTTTGCCATGGGCACGGGTTATCAGCTCCGGCTATATGGTCACCGAGCGCCTGCGCGCGGAAGGCTTTGACGCGGTATTTGTGCCCAAGGGCTACGACCAGGCGCTGTTGCAGGCACCGCCAGTCGAAGAACGGCGCGAGCGCGACATCGAGCTGGCGTTTGTCGGCAGCACCAACAGCGTGGCTTACAGTGGTCGCAAAGCGTTGCTTGATCAGTTGGCACAGGTTGAACCTTTGGTGGTGACACGTACCAAGTCCGGCGAGGAATACTGCGCGACCCTCAACCGTATCCGTTTTTTCGTCAGTGCCGATGTGGGCATGGGCGAGTACATGATCAAGAACTTCGAGGCCATGGCCTGCGGCTGCGTGTTGCTGGCGTTCGATCAAGGTGCCGCCGAAAACCAGGCCCTTGGCTTCAAGGACATGGTCAATGTGGTGTTCTACAAAGACATCCCGCAGTTGCAGGAAAAGCTGTCGGTGTTGCGCTCCGACCCGCAGTTGGCGGCAGACATCGCACGTAACGGGCAAGACCTGGCTGTCAGCCAGTTCAGCTTTGCCCGTATCGGCCAGCGCATTGTCGATGCACTCCAGCCACCCCTGCGGCCCCGGGCGCCCTTGAGTTTACTGGAGCGGTTACGTTTGACGATGGGCGTTTGATGGCGGCCAACCTGGCCTAAAATAGTGGCTTTATGGTATCATCGAGGCAGGCATGCAATTCTCCGATCAAAGCAACATAACGCTCGTGGTGACCAGTTGCGGTCGCTTCGATTTGTTGAAGCGTACGCTTGAGTCCTTCGATCTGTTCAATACCGCCGATATACGCGAAGTCTTTATTACCGAAGACTCCGGCGATGAGGCCGTACGCCTGGCGATTCCTGAGCACTGGCGCAGTCATTGCAAATTCTTGATCAACCGCCCGAAACTTGGGCAACTAGCATCCATTGATTTGGCTTACGAGTCGGTCAATACCCCCTACATATTCCACTGCGAAGATGACTGGGCGTTTTATCGACCCGGTTTTGTCGAGGATTCCAAGGTGGTGCTGGAGCTACGTCCCGACATTCTTCAAGTCTGGTTGCGCAACTACGTGTACGACTTGCAGGTGCACAGTCCCTACATCCATCTGGGGCCGCGCGAAGTGATCGGCGGTGTGCCTTGTTATCCCTTGTTGTCCGACAAGCCAGAGTGGCAGGGCTTCTCGCTGAACCCGGGCCTGCGGCGGATCAAGGAGTACCGGTTGTGCGCACCCTATGCAGGGTTCGAGGGTGAAAAGGGGCTTTCCAGGCGGTACGCGCAGTTGAATCTGGGCGCTGTGACCCTGGAAGGCGATGCGGTCCTGCATACCGGCTTCGGCCTGCATGTGGCGACAGCAGAAGAACGCTTGAACAAGGCTCGGCGCAAGCGTCGAGAGCGGATCAAGCTGGTAGCCATGCTGATACTGGGTGTTGGTATCGGCTGGTTGATCCGTTAGTTACGTATGACAAGCCACCACAACGCCGCATAAGGTCATTTTTTCGATGAGTATCCTCAACATCATGTGGGCCGGTGGAACTGCTTACGCCTCGGTGCAGAAGGTTCATCAACAGATACTGTCCCACGTCGTCGGCCTTGCGCCGGGCGACACCTGGCTGCTTCAGGGCAGTGCAGCGGCGGGCGAGCCGGCGCTGGAGTGGAAACTCTCCTCGGCCCAGCTCAAGGGCAAGCACCTGTGGAAGCTGCTGATGCCGAGGTTGCGGGCGCGTTTTCAAAAGGCGCTGCCCGACGGCTTGGAGGTCGTACTGCTCGACGGCGTGGGCGTCGCCCGGGTGATGTTGCCGATGCTCAAGCGCTTGCCGCAGGTGCGGGCCGTGGTTTTATTTCATGGTGCCACGCGCTTGCGTCGGGCCGACCAGGCGCTGTTCGGGCAGTTCCCGGCGGCGCAGTTGACGCTGGCGGCGGTGTCGCAAACGCTGGCTGACTCGCTTGAGTGTTACCTGCAACGGCCTGTGGCGGTGCTGCGCAGCGCTTTCGACCCTGTCGCTTTTTGTGCTGCCGCGCTTTCTCGGGAGCAGGCCCGGATGCGCCTGGGACTGCCGTTGGACGCTGCGCCGGTGCTGGGTGCGGTCGGTCGGCTGGTCGATGACAAGGGATTTGGTTGTTTGCTGGAGGCATTCGCCGGCGTGTCGCCAGATTGGCCTGATGCGCGCCTGGTGATCGTCGGCGAGGGGCAGGCGAGGTCTGCCCTTGAGGCGCGTATCGAGCAGCTCGGCTTGCAGGGCAAGGTGTCACTGTCTGGTCATCTGTCGGACGCGGCGACGCTTTACCGGGCCTTTGACTGGGTGGCCGTTCCGTCGACGCAAGAAGGTTTGGGGTTGATCCTGCAGGAAGCGGTGATGGCCGGTGTGCCGGTGCTGACCAGTGACTTGGCGGTGTTCCGCGAACAGCTGGCGGATGCGGGCTGGTACGCCCCATCGGGCGATGTGCAGGCCTGGGGCCATCTGATGGCCCATGCATTTGCCACGTCCGCGCGGGAGGTGCTCGCGGCTCAGTCGCGGGCGCTGGCGCCGGAGCAAGCCTGGAAAGACTTCAGTGAAACCTCCCAGCGCCTGTTTTCATGCCGCTAGCAGTGCTTGCTCCAGTGCGGGCATTGGAAAGCGATCGTTCAGCTTCTCGCGTGCAATATAACGCGCGAAGTGCTGCAAGTTGCGTCGTGCGAGTTCCGGGCTAAGGGGGGCGCGCAGAAAGCGCATGTCGGCCACGTCGATCAGCCCCATTTCGTTGTCTGGCGTCACGACAATATTGCCCAGGTGCAATGAGCGGAAGTAGATGCCCGCAGCATGCAATCGACGGATGAGTGCCACCAGCGGGTCGAGGTTCGATTGCCAGTCAAAGCCTTCCTTGTTGGAAATCTGACGCAGGGTTTCCCCCGGCAACGGTCGATACAGCACGGCGGTCATGCCGGGCGCTGCCAGTTGAAAGAATGCAAGAACGGTCAAGGTCGGAATGCCGCGTTGCTGCAGTTGCGCCACGTTGTCGATGAACCGTTTGGAATACGGGCGAAACAGCGCGGACGAAAACAGACGTTTGCGACGAAACAGTTTAAGGATATTCCCGTCGGCCAGCAGGTAGACTTTCGGGCCGTAGCTGTCCTTCTCTAGGACTCTGGCGCCTTCAATCATCGCGGTTAAATCGACTTGGGCAAGCCTTGAACATTGCATTGTTGGAAAGCCTTGTGGGAGTCGCGGGGCACAGTGGTCGGTAATAATGCCGAAAATTTCAGGTTTTAACCATGCCGGGTGGCGGGTTGAACGTATTCAGGAGCGGGTGATGCAGGCAAGTCGTTGGGCGCAGGGATGGATGTTTTTTGGGTTGCTTTGGTTTTTGCTAGCGATTGCCTTCGCGCCGACCAACAAGATTTATCAACAAGGGTTGACCCTGTTTCTCTGGTTGCCGGCCATGGTCTTTGCCTGGTCGGCGCGTGAGCGTCTCAAGGAGGTCTGGCGCGAACAGCGCTGGATGTGCCTGATGGTCGCAGCGCTCGCCGTCTGGGGTGCAGTCAGCCTGACGTGGACCAATGCCGAAGATCCTTCGCGCGAAGCCAAGCGTATGCTGTATATCGGCGTGTTCCTGCTGTTTTTTCCGGTATTCGCCTGTGGCCGTACCGAGCAGGTCATTCGCGTGATGCAGTGGGGTGGTTTCGGGCTCGCCTTGTCGTCGCTGCTGGCAATCATCAAGTTTTATGGTCTTGAGCATAATGATTGGAACGCCCGTCTCAGCGGGTTGGGGCAATTGGATCATCCGATTCTTGGCGCCTACGTGATTGGCCTGGCGGCAGTCTGGCTATTGCACTGGTTGCCGCATGGTCGCTGGATGCAAGTGGCGTGGGTCTTGTCCATCGCGCTGCTCGGTCTGTTCGTGGTGCTCAGCCAAAGCCGCGGGGCCGCACTGGCACTGCTGCTGACGGTCGTGGCCATGCCCGCCTGGTGCCGTGACCGTCGTTCCGCAGTGATTGCCGTCGTCGCGGTCGTGGCCGCGCTGGCGGTGTTCTTTGCCATGCAATCGTTGATGCTGGCCCGTGGTGTCTCCTACCGGCCACAGATATTTATGGCCGCCTTGCAGATGATCGCCGAGCATCCGTGGGCCGGCCTGGGCTTGGGCGGTGATTACAAAGTCTTTGCCGATAATCTCTACTTCGACCACGCCCACAACCTGTTCACCCACGTGGCCATCGAATTGGGCCTGCCGGGGCTGCTGCTGTGGTGCGGGCTGTGGTTCGGTGTGTTGTGGCAAGCCTGGAAGGCCCGCGACACTCTCTATGGCAAGGGCATCATAGGCATGTGGGTGTTCTCGTTCCTGGCCATGCAGTTCGATGCTGCAAGCCTCACGGGTACGCCACGGGCCGAGTGGTTCATCTCGTGGTTGCCGATTGCGCTGGCCAGTGTCTTGGTCTGGGCTCGGGCCAAACCCGACGCTTGTGATAAAGTTCGTGTCTTATCCAATCAGTGAGCTCGACACATGAGTGACGCACCGCCCAAAGCGGACCAGGAATCCAGCCTGAAAATCTATTTCAGGCTGCTGGGCTATGTGAAACCGTATATCGGCATGTTCGTGCTGAGTATCGTGGGCTTCGTGATCTTTGCGTCCACCCAGCCCATGCTCGCCGGGATACTCAAGTATTTCGTGGATGGCCTGAGCAATCCCGATGTGGTGTTCCTGCCCAATATTCCGTTGTTCAAGGACCTGAAGTTGCTGATGGCCGTGCCGCTGCTGATCATCCTGATCGCCGCGTGGCAGGGCCTGGGGTCTTTCCTGGGTAACTATTACCTGGCCAAGGTTTCCCTGGGACTGGTGCACGACCTGCGGGTTCAACTGTTCAACAAGCTGCTGGTGCTGCCCAACCGCTATTTCGATACCCATAACTCCGGGCACCTGATTTCGCGCATCACCTTTAACGTCACCATGGTCACCGGGGCGGCCACGGATGCGATCAAGGTCGTGATCCGCGAAGGTCTGACGGTGGTGTTTCTGTTCGGTTACCTGCTGTGGATGAACTGGAAGCTGACCCTGGTAATGCTGGCGATCCTGCCGATGATTGCGCTGATGGTCGGCAGCACCAGCAAGAAATTTCGCAAGCAGAGCAAGAAAATCCAGGTGGCGATGGGGGACGTGACCCATGTGGCCTCCGAGACCATCCAGGGCTATCGTGTGGTGCGCAGCTTCGGTGGCGAAAGCTATGAGCAGCGTCGCTTTGCCGCCGCGAGCCAAGGCAACACCGATAAACAACTGCGCATGAACAAGACCGGTGCGGTCTACACCCCGATGTTGCAACTGGTGATCTACACCGCCATGGCCGCACTGATGTTCCTGGTGCTGCTGCTGCGCGGTGAGGCCACGGCGGGTGATCTGGTGGCGTATATTACCGCTGCCGGTCTGCTGCCCAAGCCGATCCGCCAACTGTCGGAAGTCAGTTCGACCATCCAGAAGGGTGTGGCGGGCGCCGAAAGCATTTTCGAGCAACTGGACGAAGAGCCTGAAGTCGACAAAGGCACAATCGAACGCGACAAGGTCAGTGGCCGCCTGGAAGTGCGTAACCTCAACTTCACCTACCCCGGCACCGAACGCCATGTGCTCAAGGACATCAGCTTTACCGCTGAGCCTGGGCAGATGATTGCTCTGGTGGGACGCTCGGGCAGCGGCAAGTCGACCCTGGCCAGCCTGATTCCGCGTTTCTACCACCATGAACACGGTGAAATCCTGCTCGATGGTGTCGAGATCGAAGACTACAAACTGCTCAACCTGCGCAAGCACGTCGCCCAGGTGACCCAGCACGTGACCCTGTTCAGCGACACCGTGACCAACAACATCGCCTACGGCGACCTGGCCGGCGCGCCACGGGCCGACATCGAAGCTGCCGCGATGGATGCCTACGCCAAGGACTTCATCGACCAGTTGCCTAAAGGCTTCGACACCCAGGTCGGCGAAAACGGCGTGCTGCTGTCCGGCGGTCAACGCCAGCGGCTGGCAATTGCCCGCGCCTTGCTCAAGAATGCGCCGCTGCTGATTCTCGACGAGGCCACCTCCGCCCTCGACACCGAGTCCGAGCGCCACATTCAGGCGGCGCTGGACAAGGTCATGCAAGGCCGCACGACCCTGGTGATTGCGCACCGCCTGTCCACCATCGAGAAGGCTGACCTGATCCTGGTGATGGACGACGGTCGTATTGTCGAGCGCGGCACCCACGCCCAATTGCTCGCACTGAACGGCTATTACGCCCGCCTGCATTCCATGGGCCTGGATGCACCCGTGTCGGCGGATATCACCTGACAAGCCGGGTGAGGCGGGCAATCCGCCTCACCCAGGTTCCTGCAACATCTTCTGTCACACCCCCACAAGCCTCTTGTAACCCTGTGCTAATATCGCGCCCCTGTTCATTTTGTATGTGGGTTGCTCCATGAAGTTGTCCATGCCGCGATTCGATCAAGCCCCTGTCTTGGTGGTCGGCGATGTCATGCTCGACCGTTACTGGCATGGCGGAACCTCACGGATTTCCCCTGAGGCGCCGGTACCGGTAGTCAAGGTCGAGCAAATCGAAGACCGTCCAGGTGGCGCTGCCAACGTTGCCCTCAATATTGCCGCCCTCGGCGCCCCAGCTTCCCTGGTGGGCGTGACCGGCGACGACGAAGCCGCCGACAGCCTGGCCAACAGCTTGCGCGGTGCTGGCGTGCGCGCGTTGTTCCAGCGCATTGCCCATCAGCCGACTATCGTCAAGCTGCGGGTCATGAGCCGTCACCAGCAACTGCTGCGTATCGATTTCGAAGAGCCCTTCGCCACCGACGCCCTGGCCCTCAGTGCGCAGGTCGATGAGTTGCTCGAAGGCATCAAGGTGCTGGTGTTGTCCGACTACGGCAAAGGCGCCCTGAAGAACCACCAGATGCTGATCCAGGCCGCCAAGGCTCGCAATATCCCGGTGCTGGCCGACCCCAAGGGCAAGGACTTTTCGATCTATCGCGGCGCCAGCCTGATCACGCCGAACCTCAGCGAGTTCGAAGCCATCGTCGGCGGTTGCGCCGATGAGCACGAGCTGGTGACCAAGGGCGCGGCGCTGATGGCCGACCTCGACCTGGGTGCCTTGCTGGTGACCCGCGGCGAGCACGGCATGACCTTGCTGCGCCCAGGCCACGCGGCGATGCACCTGCCGGCGCGGGCCCGTGAAGTATTTGATGTCACCGGCGCCGGCGACACCGTGATTTCCACCCTGGCTGCCTCCATCGCGGCCGGGGAGGAGTTGCCCCACGCTGTGGCCCTGGCCAACCTGGCGGCGGGCATCGTAGTCGGCAAGCTCGGCACCGCCGCGATCAGCGCGCCCGAACTGCGTCGTGCGATCCAGCGTTCCGAAGGCTCGGAGCGTGGCGTGTTGAGTCTTGAGCAATTGCTGCTGGCGATTGACGATGCGCGGGCCCACCACGAAAGCATTGTGTTCACCAACGGCTGCTTCGACATCCTGCACGCCGGCCACGTGACTTACCTGGAGCAGGCGCGCGCCCAAGGCGATCGCCTGATCGTCGCGGTCAACGACGATGCGTCGGTCAGCCGCCTCAAGGGCCCGGGTCGTCCGATCAACAGTGTCGATCGACGCATGGCAGTCCTGGCTGGCCTGGGCGCGGTGGACTGGGTGATCAGCTTCCCGGAAGCGACCCCGGAAAACCTCCTGGCCCAGGTCAAGCCCGACGTACTGGTCAAGGGCGGCGACTATTCCGTCGATCAGGTGGTAGGGGCCGACATCGTCAGCGCCTACGGCGGCAAGGTCAAAGTGCTGGGGTTGGTCGAGAACAGTTCGACCACCGCTATTGTCGAGAAGATCCGCAACAATGAGTGAAGCCAAGAAGCGCGTCCTGATCACCGGCGGTGCTGGCTTCATCGGCTCGCACCTGGTCGATGCATTGCTTGCCAAGGGCTACGCGGTGCGGGTGCTGGATAACCTGTCCACCGGCAAGCGCAGCAACCTGCCGCTGGACAATCCTCGTGTCGAACTGCTGGAAGGCGATGTGGCCGACGCCGATCAGGTGGCGCGTGCCGCCATCGGCATGACGGCGGTGGTGCACCTGGCAGCGGTGGCTTCGGTGCAGGCGTCGGTGGATGATCCGGTCAGCACGCACCAGAGCAATTTCGTCGGCACCTTGAATGTCTGCGAAGCCATGCGCAAGGCCGGGGTCAAACGCGTGGTGTTTGCTTCCAGCGCCGCGGTGTATGGCAACAACGGCGAAGGCGCTTCGATCGACGAAGAGACCGCCAAGGCGCCATTGACGCCCTATGCCTCCGACAAGTTGGCCGGTGAGCATTACTTGGATTTCTACCGTCGCCAGCATGGCCTGGAGCCGGTGATTTTCCGCTTCTTCAATATCTTCGGGCCGCGCCAGGACCCGTCGTCGCCGTATTCCGGCGTGATCAGCATCTTCAGCGAACGTGCCCAGCAAGGCTTGCCGATTACCGTGTTCGGCGATGGCGAGCAAACCCGCGACTTTATGTATGTGGAAGACCTGGTGGACGTGTTGGTGCAGGCCATCGAAGCCGCCGACGCGCCTTTGGGGGCGATCAACGTCGGTTGGAACCGCACCACCACCCTCAAGCAGGTGCTGCAGGCGTTGGAAGAAGCGGTGGGCGCGCTGCCTGCCGTGACCTACGGGCCGGCGCGGTCGGGGGATATCCGCCACTCGCGGGCGAATAATCAACGGTTGCTGGCCAGTTTCAAACTGCCCGAGCCCACACCGTTGAAAGTGGGGCTGGAACGTTTGCTCAAGGCTTGATCGTTTGCCCTGTATCTGTAGGCGCGAGCAAGCTCGCTCCTACAGTTTTTGGTGTCGGTCTTTAGCTGTTGGCGTTTTTCTTCGGCACGATCTTACGCAACATCTGCCGCGCCTTGCCGGTCAGGCGCTTGAGTTTCGACTCTTTTTCCGGGGCTGCCAGGCCTTGCTGCCTGAGCCAATCCTTCCAACGAATCCGCTCGTCGCGCACCACCCAGCCTTCCTGCTGGGCGAAGCTCTCCGCCAGGTACAAACCCCGCGTGCTGGCCGGGTAGAGCTGATCTTTCTTGACGGTGTACAGCTCGGCGAGGGGTTGGCCGTCCTTCAATGGCATCAGGTACAGGTCCGGGCGCTGGCGGTCCAGGCGTGCGACCAGTTGATCGCCTTCGAGTCGCTCATCCACATGGAACAGGCTCAGGGACTTGGCTTCCTTGGGCACTTCCAGGCGCAAGTCATAAATCAACTGCAGTGACGCTGTGGGCAAGTGGACGTAGGCCCGTGGACGCTCTATCAGTTGCGTGGTCGCGCAGCGCACCGGGCGGGCTGCGCCGGACAAGGGGCTCAAGCGAAACGGCAGGGCTTCGCGGTAATGCAGCGCGGTGGAGTACGGCGCCGGTAGCCAGGTGTCGTTGAAGCGCCCGCTGAGCCAGCCTTCGGGCGTCTCCAGCAGGCACTCTTCGGCAATTTCCTGGATGGCGGTGTGCAGCGGCAGGTTCAGTTCATGGGCGGGGACGTAGCCGGAAATCAGCTTGAGCACTACGTCGCCACGGTCCTGGCGGCGTTGGCGTACCAGCACCCAGTAATCCTTGTTTTGCCAATGCAGGGTCAGGCGTACCGACACGCCGAGGTTGGCCAGTTCGAGGGCGAAACGCTCAGGGTCTGCCACGTCTACCGGCTTGCGCCGTTGCAGGGTCTGGGCAAAGTTGAGCGGCATGCCCACGCTCTGGTAGCTCAGGCCTTCGGGGGTGGCTTCAACGTGCAGTGGCAGAGTCTTGAAGTTGCTGGGGTTTTTTCTTATGAGCGTTCGCGACATGTCGGCTCCTTCTAACGTCGGGGCGGCCGCGTCGGCGGCATCATAGTTGACGAATGACCTGGGCAGCGGTCGCCACGTTGTGAGCCAGGTGTAGCGGATTAATGGTCCCGACAATAGCACTGGCGACGCCCGTTTGCGCAAACAACAACATGAAACTGGCACGTATGGGGTCCATTCCCGGCTCCAGGCACACATGGCCGCTGGCGAGGGCTTTTTTTACCAGGATGCCTTTGCCATGGGCGGCCGCATAATCAATGACGGCTTTCTCGGCCTGTTCGTTCAAGTTGTAGGTGACCATCGCGCAATCACCCTGTTCCAGAGCCTTCACGCCGCCTTCGACGGTTTTACCGGAGAAGCCGAAACCGCGAATTTTGCCCTCTTGTTTCAAGTCCGCCAGGGTCTGGTAAACCTCGCAATCGTTGAGGATGTGCAGGTCGTTGCCGTCGGAATGCACCAGCACCAGGTCGATGAAGTCGGTTTCCAAGCGTTTCAAGCTGCGTTCGATCGACAGCCGGGTATGCGCCGCGCTGAAATCGTGACGGGACACGCCATTGTCGAACTCTTCGCCGACCTTGCTGACAATCACCCATTCTTTGCGCTGTCCACGCAACAGCGGCCCCAGGCGTTCTTCGCTACGGCCATAGGCCGGCGCGGTATCGATCAGGTTGATGCCCAACTGACGGGCCTGGCGCAGCAGCAGGCGCGCTTCGTCATCATCGGGAATCTGGAAACCGCTAGGGTATTTGACCCCCTGGTCGCGACCGAGCTTGACGGTGCCCAGGCCCAGCGGCGACACCAGCAGGCCGGTACTGCCCAGCGGGCGGTGCAGGTCGTGCAGGGTGGGCAGGCTCATGGCAACAGTTGCTCCCAGGCCGGTTGGCCGATGGCCGGTTTGGGCAACTCGGGCAGCGGAGTGGCAGGCCCGGGTTGGATGCCGTCGCGTTCGAGGGCGTGGATCACCCGGTCGGCGAAGTCCGGCGCCAGGGCCAGTTTGGTCGGCCAGCCTACGAGCAGGCGGCCCTGTTCGGCGAGGAAGGCGTTGTCGGGGCGCGTCAGGCCCGACTGCAGCGGCTCGGCACGGTCGACGCGCAGGGTGGCCCATTCGGTGTGACTCATGTCGATCCACGGCAGCAGATGCGCCAGCTCTTTCTGGGCCGTGGCGATTTGTTCTTCAGGCGTGCGCGCTACACCATCGGCCTCGGCGATATCACCGCCCATGTACCACACCCAGTTGCCATCGGCGGCCGGGTGCGTGGTCACGGTGATACGCGGTTTGGTGCCGCCGCCCAGGCAGTGGGCGTACAGCGGCTTCAAGCCCGGACCTTTGGCGATGATCATGTGCAGCGGGCGTATTTGCATGGCCGGCTGGCTCAGGCCCAGGGCGGCGAGCAGGTCGGCAGTGCCGCCGCCGGCGCTCAAGATGATGCGCTGGGCGCGGATCTCGCGACCGTCGACTTTCAAGCCGACCAGTGTGTCGTTTTCCCGCAGCGGTTCGATGTGCTGCCCGGCGAGCAAACCGTCGCCGGCCAGGTGCGCCAGGCGTTCGATCAGGCTGGGTACATCGATGACCAATTCCGCCAGGCGATAGACCTTGCCCTTGAAGCGACGGTCTTGCAGGGCCGGCGGCAGGTCGTCGCCTTTGACCTGATCGACACGGCCGCGCACGGCCTTGCTGGCGAAGAAGCTGGTGAGATTGCCCGCGAGTGTGCCGGGGGACCACAAGTAATGGGCTTCGGAGAGCAGGCGCACGCCAGTCAGGTCCAGCTCGCCGTTACCGGCCAGGGCCTCGCGCCAGCGCCGCGGCATATCGGCAATCGCTTCGGAGGCCCCGGTGAGGGCGCCGTGTAGCGCGTATTTCGCACCGCCGTGAATGATCCCCTGGGACTTCACGCTTTGCCCGCCACCCAGGGTGGCGTTCTCCACCAGCACCGTGGAAAACCCCTGGCGGCGCAGGCGCGCATTCAGCCAGAGGCCGGCAACCCCGGCGCCGACAATCAGAACGTCGGTGGAAATAACGGATGGCATGGGCAACCTCAGTGTTCAAATCAAGGTGCCAAGTATACAGGCTCAATGGATCGATCTTTGCCCGGGATCAATATTAGGAGGGCTGTCAGTGCCCGGCGGTTTTCGAGAACAACTGAATCACCACCACGCCCAGCACGATCAATCCCATCCCGAGCATCGCCGGTAGATCGAGCTTTTGCCCATAGATAAACAGCGCCGCAATGCTGACCATCACAATGCCCATCCCGGCCCACACCGCGTAGGCCACACCCACCGGCACGGTGCGCACCACCAGGGTCAGCATCCAGAACGCCACGCCGTAGCCGACGATCACCAGCAGCAGCGGGATCGGTGTGCTCAAGCCCTTGATGGCTTTCATGGAAACGGTGGCGATCACTTCCGAGCAGATGGCGATGGCGAGGTAATAGTAAGCAGGAGTCATGGGGCAGTCCTCGGTGTAGAGCGCGCTGGATAAGGTCGGCATTTTAGCGCGTCGCCAGATGGGGTAAAGTCATTACCTATCCGAATTAAAGATGGGTCACGCCATGAGTGTGCAGTGGAACCTGGAGCAGATGCGCCTGTTCGTCAGCGTCGCCGAGCAGCGCTCGTTTTCGGCCGTGGCGCGTCAGCAGCGCAAGGCCCAGTCGGCGGTCAGCAACGGCATCGCCTTGCTCGAAGCGGACCTGGGCGTCAGCCTGTTCGAGCGTAGCAGTGGCCGTCAGCCCCGCTTGACCGAGGCTGGTACGGTGCTGCTCGAAGAGGCCAGGGAAGTGCTGCGCCAGTGCGAACGCCTCAATGGCCGCGCGATGTCGTTGGTGCGCGGCGAAGAAGCCTGCCTGCGGCTGGCCCAGGATGAGGCGATGCTTTATCAGCCGGTCCTCGATAGCCTTGACGCCCTGGCCGGTCGATTTCCCAACCTTGAAGTGCAGCTTTCCAGCGCGGCCCAAGGCGATGTCGCACGCAAGCTGGTGGAGCGCAGGGCCGATCTGGGCATGTTGTTCTATCACGATCAAATCCCCGAAGCGCTGGAGCGTCGGGTCGTCGGCAGTGTGGAAATGGTCACGGTGTGCGGGCGCAACCATCCGCTGGCGGCGCAGAAAACCGTGGACTGCCAGGGGTTGGCGCAATATCGCCAGTTGCTGATGTCGACCCAGACCAGCGTCTACCCCGGCAGCGAGGCTGCCAGCCCGCAGGTGTGGCGCGCCGACAGCTTCTACGTGCTGGCCGAATGGCTTATCCGTGGCCTGGGTTGGGCCTGGTTGCCCCGGCATGTCGTGCAATACCCGGCCTATCAGAACCAGATGGTCGAACTCGACAGCGAATGGACCCCGCCGGCCCTAGTTGTTGAGCTGGTATGGCGCCGCGATGAACCCTTGGGCCCCGCCGCGCGCTTTCTCGCCGAGCGTTTTGCCGAGTGCTTGCAGGCGATCGACTGAAAAAGCCGATAAACTCCGCCGCCATGAATAGAACTCTCTACAGCTGTCTGTTTTACCTGGCGCTGCCGTTGGTGGCTTTACGTCTGTGGCTGCGTGCGCGCAAGGCGCCAGCCTATGCCAAACGCGTGGGCGAGCGGTTCTCTTACGGCTTGCCGCTGATGCAACCGGGCGGGATCTGGGTGCACGCCGTGTCGGTGGGCGAAAGCATCGCCGCCGCGCCGATGATCCGTGCCCTGCTGGAGCGTTATCCAGAGCTGCCGATGACCGTCACGTGCATGACGCCGACCGGCTCCGAGCGTATCCAGGCGTTGTTCGCGAATGAACCGCGCGTCCAGCATTGCTACTTGCCCTATGACGTGCCCTGCGCGGCCAAGCGTTTTCTCGACCGTGTACAGCCGAAACTGGCCGTGATCATGGAGACCGAGCTGTGGCCCAACCACATCCACGCCTGCGCGCAACGCGGGATTCCGGTGGCGCTGGCCAATGCGCGGTTGTCGGCGCGTTCGGCCAAGGGCTATGCACGTTTCGCCAAGCTGACAGGGCCGATGCTGGCAGAAATGAGCCTGTTTGCTGTGCAGACTGAGACCGAGGCCGAGCGTTTTCGCAGCCTGGGCGCGCGGCCGGACACGGTGCAAGTGACCGGCTCGATCAAGTTCGACCTGACCATCGACCCCGAGCTACTGGCGCGCGCGGCCGCGTTGCGCGAGCAGTGGGGTGCCAGCGAGCGCCCGGTGTGGATCGCCGCCAGCACCCACGAGGGCGAAGATGCGGTGGTGCTCGCGGCCCATCGCCAATTGCTCGCCAGCTACCCCAATGCGCTGCTGATTCTGGTGCCGCGCCATCAGGAACGCTTCGGCCCGATGTTTGAGCTGTGCGGGCAACAAGGGTTCACCACGGTGCGCCGCTCCAGTGGCGAGCCGGTCACCGCGCACACCAACGTATTACTCGGTGACACCATGGGCGAGTTGCTGTTTCTGTATGCCTTGGCCGACAGCGCGTTTGTCGGTGGCAGCCTGGTGGCGACTGGCGGGCATAACCCGCTGGAACCGGCGGCGTTGGGCAAGCCGGTGATCATGGGGCCGCACCGGTTCAACTTCCTCGAAATCAGCGCGATGCTGCGCGACGCCGGGGCGTTGCGTGAGGTGGATGACGCCGAAGGCTTGGCCGAGGCCGTGCGGCAGTTGTTCGAGCTGCCGCAGGATGCCCAGCGGATGGCGCAGGCGGGGCTTAAGGTGATGCAGGCCAACCAGGGCGCGCTAACCCGTTTACTGGATGGCCTGGATAGGCTGATAACGCACTAAATGTGGAAGGGGGCGTGCCCCCGATAGCGGTGTGCCAGATGAAGTCATGTCAACTGACACGCCGCCATCGGGAGCAAGCCCCCTCCCACATCGGTTCTGTGGTGTGTCAGTCAACATTGGTGCACCTGACACGCCCTATCGGGGGCAAGCCCCCTCTCACATTAGTAGCCAGGTCGGGCCTTCAACTGCTCGGAGGCGGCCTTGGCCAGGTCCGGCGGCAGGAAGTCGCGGTCCGGGTTGTAGTCGGCCTTGAGATAGCGCTCCAGGTCCTGCAGATCTCCTGGGTTCAACGTGCCCGCTGCCTGCTTCAAGCGCAGGCTGTCGAGGATGTAGTCGTAGCGGCTATTGTTGTAGTTGCGCACCGACGCATAGAGCTGGCGCTGGGCGTCGAGCACGTCGACGATATTACGCGTACCCACCTGATAACCGATTTCCGTGGCTTCCACCGCGCTCTGGTTCGAGATGATCGACTGGCGGCGTGCCTGGACCTGCTCTACGTCGGTGTTGACCGCGCGGTGCAGGTTGCGCGTGTTTTCCACCACCTGGCGGCGCAGGCCTTCGCGTTGCTGCTCGGTCTGGCCCAGGCGCGAATACGATTCGCGCACTTGCGAGCTGGTCAGGCCGCCGCTGTACAGCGGGATATTCAGGCGCAGGCCGATGGTGCGTTGCGAGACATCGCCGCCGTAAGGCGTGCCGAAGGCATTCGGGTTGCTGAAGCCCAGGGCGTCGTTATCGCCTTTTTCGTACTGCGCCACGGCGTCCAGAGTCGGCGCATGCCCAGCCTTGCGCTGCTTGAGGGTTTCCTCGGCAGCGGTGACCGCGTAGTTGCTGGCGAGCAGGTTCAGGTTCTGGCGGCCGGCGGTTTCGACCCAGGCCTTGGCGTCGTTCGGCAGCGGCGGCAGCACCGGGAGCGTATGCACAATGCCCTGGATCGAGTTGTATTGGCGGTTGGTCAGCGTGATCAGTGCTTCGAAGGCGTCATCCACCTGACGTTGCGCGACGATCCGGTTGGCTCGCGCGGTGTCGTAGCTGGCCTGCGATTGCAGCACGTCGGTCTTGTCCGACAGGCCCACATCGAAGCGCTCGTTGGACTGGTCCAGTTGGTGCTTGAAGGCGTTTTCTTCGGCCTTGGTAGAAGCCAGGTTGTCCTGGGCACGCAGCACGGCGAAGTAGTTCTCGGCGCTTTGCAGGATCAGGTTCTGTTCGGTGGCCGAAAGTTGCAGCGCAGCCTGTTCGTTGACGGCTTCGGCGGCTTGCAGCTGGAACCAGCGATCGGCACGGAACAAGGGTTGGCTCAAGGTCGCGCGCCAGGAATGCGCATCGCGGTTGGCAGTGGCGGCCGGGGTGTCGATCTGGGTGCGCGAATTGTTGATATCGGCACCGGCCGACAGGTTGGGCAGCAAGCCTGCGCGGGCCTGGGGCACGACTTCTTTTTGCGCGTCGTATTGGGCGCGGGCGGCGGCCAGGTCGGCGTTGTTGTTCGCCGCTTCCTGGTAAACGCTGACCAGGTCGGTTCTGGCGGACAAGGGCGCTTCAGCTGCCCAGACCATTCCGTTGGTCGCACAAGACACGGCAAGCGCCAGTGAGAGTTTGCGCAGCATGAATTGATCCCTAGTGTGAATATTACGGTAATAATTTATCGCCCAACGCTACGGCTGGCCATTCCTGGCGTCAAGCATTGGGGCAGTCCCCGAGTGTAGTGGCGGTTACACGGCACAACAATCCTGCAATTGCGCCATTCATCACGCTGTTTGCTCCGCTATTGGCAATTTGCCCCCACCCTGGTCTAGACTGGCCGCGTTCTTGTCGGGGTGCCTTGTTGGAAGGCTGAGATCGGTAAATACCGGATCCCGTTGAACCTGATCAGGTTAGCGCCTGCGTAGGGAACAAGATTTCTCGTCACCCGGCGAGTCCTCTTGTGCTTCGTCCGGGATGAACGTTCGACCATCGAACAGCTCTCGCGTACCGAGCACAGCACTGTTTTCAGTGCGTCCATCCGTCACAGGTTCGCTCCGACAAAAATCCACCGCCTGGATAGTTGGAGAGCCCGTGATGAGTACAACACCAAAAAATACCGTGCATTTGAGTGAATCGGCCAAGGTCGACTCCGGCTCCGTGCAACCCTTTACCCGCTCGCAAAAAATCTACGTGCAAGGCACCCGCCCGGACATCCTTGTGCCGATGCGCGAAATCAGCCTTGATGTGACCCCCACCGATTTCGGCGGCGAGATCAACGCCCCCGTGGTGGTCTACGACACCTCCGGCCCCTACACCGACCCCAACGTCATCATCGACGTGCGCAAGGGCCTGGGCGATGTGCGCTCGCCGTGGATCGAGTCGCGTGGCGACACCGAACGCCTGTCCGGCCTGAGCTCGCACTTCGGCCAGCAGCGCCTCACGGATGCCGAACTGACCGCGCTGCGCTTTGCCCATGTGAAGAACCCGCGCCGTGCCAAGGCCGGTGCCAACGTCACCCAGATGCACTACGCGCGCAAAGGCATCATCACCGCTGAGATGGAATACGTCGCCATCCGCGAAAACATGAAGCTCGAAGAAGCCCGCGCCAGCGGCCTGCTCGATCAGCAACACGCCGGCTACAGCTTCGGCGCCAGCGTGCCGAAGATCATCACCCCGGAATTCGTGCGCGAAGAAATCGCCCGTGGCCGCGCGATCATCCCGGCCAACATCAACCACACCGAACTGGAACCGATGATCATCGGCCGTAACTTCCTGGTGAAGATCAACGGCAACATCGGCAACAGCGCCCTGGGTTCGTCCATCGAAGAAGAAGTGGCGAAACTGACCTGGGGCATTCGCTGGGGGTCGGACACGGTGATGGACCTGTCCACCGGCAAGCACATCCACGAAACCCGCGAATGGATCATCCGCAATTCGCCGGTGCCGATCGGCACGGTGCCGATCTATCAGGCCCTGGAAAAAGTCGGCGGCGCCGCTGAAGACCTGACCTGGGAGCTGTTCCGCGACACCCTGATCGAACAGGCCGAGCAGGGCGTTGACTACTTCACCATCCACGCCGGCGTCCTGCTGCGCTACGTGCCGCTGACCGCCAAGCGCGTCACCGGCATCGTCTCGCGTGGCGGTTCGATCATGGCCAAGTGGTGCCTGGCGCACCACAAAGAGAACTTCACCTACACGCATTTCGACGAAATCTGCGAAATCATGAAGGCCTATGACGTCAGCTTCTCCCTCGGCGACGGCCTGCGCCCAGGTTCGATTGCCGACGCCAACGACGCCGCGCAATTCGGCGAGCTGGAAACCCTCGGCGAGCTGACCAAGACCGCCTGGAAGCACGACGTGCAAACCATGATCGAAGGCCCCGGCCACGTGCCGATGCAACTGATCAAGGAGAACATGGACAAGCAGCTCGAATGCTGCGACGAGGCGCCGTTCTACACCCTCGGCCCGCTGACCACCGACATCGCGCCGGGTTACGACCACATCACCTCCGGCATCGGTGCGGCGATGATCGGCTGGTTCGGTTGCGCCATGCTCTGCTACGTCACGCCCAAGGAACACCTGGGCTTGCCCAACAAGGATGACGTGAAGACCGGGATCATCACCTACAAGATCGCCGCGCATGCAGCCGATCTCGCGAAAGGGCATCCCGGCGCGCAGATCCGCGATAACGCGCTGAGCAAGGCGCGCTTCGAGTTCCGTTGGGAAGACCAGTTCAACCTCGGCCTCGACCCGGACACTGCACGCTCGTATCACGACGAAACCCTGCCGAAGGACTCGGCCAAGGTCGCGCATTTCTGTTCGATGTGCGGGCCGAAGTTCTGCTCGATGAAAATCACCCAGGAAGTGCGTGAATACGCGGCCAACCAGCGCATCGATGCGGTAGATGTGGAAGTGGCCAAGGGCTTGGCCGAACAGGCGGAGCGGTTCAAGCAGGAAGGCAGCCAGCTCTACAAGAAGGTCTGATCCGAGGTTGTAGGCGCTTTTAATGGCCTTATCGGGGGCAAGCCCCCTCCCACACTTGAACGTGTTCACCATTCAAAATGTGGGAGGGGGCTTGCCCCCGATAACAATCTTTCAAACAACAAATGCCCCTCAGAGATTCCATCCTTGAGCATTCAACCCAGCACCTATTCCCCCGACATCGCAGTGCCGACTGACAAACGCGTCTTCGGCGCCCGCGACCTCTTCTCCCTGTGGTTCTCCCTCGGCATCGGCCTGATGGTCCTGCAAACCGGCGCGCTACTCGCACCGGGCCTGGGCCTGGCCGGTGGGTTGCTGGCGATTTTCCTCGGCACCCTGGTCGGCGTGCTGTTGCTCGCCGCCGTCGGTGTGATCGGCAGCGACACCGGCTTGTCCGCCATGGCCGCGCTCAAGCTCAGCCTCGGCGCCAAAGGCGCGAGCCTGCCGGCATTATTGAACCTGCTGCAGCTGATCGGCTGGGGCGCGTTTGAACTCATCGTCATGCGCGATGCCGCCAGCCTGTTGGGCGCGCGGGCGTTCAGCGACGGCAGCCTGTTTGCCAGCCCGCTGCTGTGGACCCTATTTTTCGGTGGCTTGGCGACCCTGCTGGCGGTCAGTGGCCCACTGACGTTCGTAAGGCAGATCCTGCGCAAATGGGGCATCTGGCTGCTGCTAGCGGCCTGCCTGTGGCTGACCTGGAACCTGTTCGCCAAGGCCGACCTCGCCACACTGTGGGCCCAGCCCGGTGACGGATCGATGCCCTTCGCGGTGGGGTTTGATATCGCCATCGCCATGCCGCTGTCGTGGCTGCCGCTGATCGCCGACTACTCGCGCTTCGGTAAACGCGCGAAAAGCGTGTTCGGCGGCACGGCGCTGGGCTTCTTTATCGGTAATTTCTGGCTGATGAGCCTGGGTGTGGCCTACACCCTGGCGTTTGCGCCGAGCGGTGAAGTGAACGCGCTGTTGCTGGCGCTGGCTGGCGCAGGGCTGGGGATTCCGTTGTTGCTGATCCTGTTGGATGAGTCGGAAAACGCCTTTGCTGATATTCACTCGGCGGCGGTGTCCAGCGGGATTCTGTTGCGCCTGAAAGTCGAGCACCTGGCCTTGGCCATCGGTGTGCTCTGCACGCTGATCGCCTGCTTTGCTCCGTTGGCGCAGTACCAGAACTTTCTGCTGTTGATCGGCTCGGTATTCGCGCCGCTGTTTGGCGTGGTGCTGGTCGATCATTTCATCCTGCGCCGCCGCGGCCAGGGCGTGCTCGCCACGCTACGCTGGACGGCGCTGCTGGCCTGGCTGGGTGGCATCGGCACCTACCACCTGCTGGCCAACCTGTATCCGGATATCGGCGCGACCCTGCCGGCACTGGTGCTGGCAGGGCTGTTGCAGTTCATCCTCGGGCGCGCCTTCAACGGCGTGCAGGCACCAGCTCAGGCTTGATGATGCCTTCCAGGCGCGAGTAAGGAATCTGCAGCTCGACATGGCCCAGGGCATAGGGCGCGATCGTGGTGGTGGGGTACTTGAGGGTCACGCCACCGGAGGTCAGCGCCACGTTCGGGGTTTTCTGGAACGGGTAGCTCTTGACGAATTCCGGCTCCAGGCTCAGGCGGGTGCTGATCAGCCAGCTGTTGTGTGCGACCTGGGCGGCTTTCCAGAAGGCCTCTTCCTTGCCGGGCAGCAGCATGTCGCTCAGCGAAAGGGCTTTTTGCTGCTGGCGCGAATAGTTGATGAAGGCGCGGCCCGGTTCGCCGTGGGTGGCGCCCTGGTCTAGGTAGCTGGACAGTTCGACGATCACCAAGCCGTCATGCTGCTCACGTACCTTGGCCTGCAAGTACATGCTGTTGCGTGGTGCGGCGGTGCTCAGGAACTGCTCGCGGTAGGTCGCCAGGCTCGACGGCAGCGGGTCGCTCGACCGGGTGCGGGTCATTTCCAGCAGGCGTTGTTCGATCAGCGCGTCGAGCCTGGGCTCCTTGGCAAAATGCACGGTGTCGATATTCACCAGCGGGCAATCGGCGTTGGTGCAGTCCGGCTTGCTTTGCTCGCTGGCGTCGCGGGTGGCGTCCAGCGGGGTGCGATAGCTCGGTTGGAACAGGCTCTGGCAGGCGCCGAGGGTCAAGGCGATACACGCCACGGAGGCGATTTTTAAAAGCGACATGTAGGGTCTTCGTCCGTCGATAAGCGCGAAATTTATGGAGCTTCGACTACCGGCATGGCAGTCAGTTCGCCACTAAGCTGATTAGAGTGAGTTTGACGCCCGCCGTCTATCCCGGCAACCGGAAAGGGGCTGCGCCAACCGGCGAGAGCGCGTTAGGATGGCGCGAATTGCACGGGCATAACGAGGAAGGATATGACGGACATCGCGAAATCCACGCCGAGCACGATTGAGATCGTTCAGCGCGACAATGCCTACCAGGGTTTCTACAAGCTCGATCGCGTACAACTGCGCCACGAAAAATTCGACGGTGGCATGAGCCGGGTGATCAACCGCGAAGTCTTCGTGCGGCATGACGCCGTGTGCGTGCTGCCCTATGACCCGCAGCGCGATGAAGTGGTGCTGATCGAGCAGTTTCGCGTCGGCGCCATGGGCCGTACCGCTAACCCGTGGTTGGTGGAAATGGTCGCCGGCCTGATCGATAAGGATGAAGCGCCGGAGGAGGTTGCACACCGCGAAGCCGAAGAGGAAGCTGGGCTGACATTCTCCGCACTGTGGCCGATCACTCAATATTTCCCTTCGCCCGGCGGCAGTACCGAATTCGTCCACTTGTACCTGGGGCGTTGCGACAGTTCGGGCGCCGGTGGCGTCCATGGACTGGAAGAAGAAGCAGAAGATATCCGCGTCAGCACCTGGGCTTTCGAAGACGCCTTGCAAGCGGTGCGTGATGGTCGGATATCCAATGCGCCCAGCATTATTGCCTTGCAATGGCTAGCGCTCAATCGCGCGGAAGTGAGGGGGTTATGGCAGTAAAGGCACGGGAACGATACCGAGTTGACCTGATCGGGCTGCAAGCCGCCTGCGAGGCCAACTATGCGCGGCTGATGCGCCTGCTGCCGGACATGCGCCACGCCCCCGAGGCGCGGCGCATCGCCGTGACCCACGGCGACCAGATGCTCGGCGTGCTGACCCTGGAAGTCATCGTCAATTGCCCCTACACCACCACCCTGCGCGTGCGCCAGGAACACAGCCTGCCGTGGCTGCCGGTGCCGCAACTGGAAGTACAGGTGTACCACGATGCGCGAATGGCCGAAGTCATCAGCGCCGAACATGCGCGACGCTTTCGCAGCATCTATCCTTACCCGAATGTGTTCATGCACCAGCCCGATGAGAAAGCACAACTCAATGTGTTCCTCGGTGAATGGTTGAGCCACTGCCTGGCCCTGGGCCATGAGTTCGCAGTGGTGCGGTAGATGTGAACTGCGTCTGCTTCCTTGGGTTTCCTCTTTGTGTCCTGCCCAGCATAATCGCGCCACACGTCCATTCCTGTGATTGCCTTGGGAGAGCGCCTTGCCCCGCGTATCCACCGTGACCCACGATGCACCGGCGTTGCTGGTGCAGTTGTCCGACAGCCACCTGTTTGCCGAGGCCGACGCCACGCTGGTGGGCATGAACACCCGCGAAAGTTTGCAACGGGTGATCGACCTCGTGCGCGAGCAGCAGCCCCAGGTCGACTTGCTGCTGGCCACGGGGGACTTGTCCCAGGACGGTACGCTGGCCTCCTATCAGCACTTTCGTGAGATGACCGCGTTCTTTGGTGTCTCGACGCGCTGGATTCCCGGCAACCACGACGAGCCGCAGATCATGGCCCACGCCGCCCTGCACAGCGACCTGCTGGAACCAGTGGTCGACATTGGCAATTGGCGCATTACCCTGCTGGACTCCGCCGTATCCGGTTCGGTGCCCGGTTATCTGCAGGACAGCCAACTGCAACTGCTGGCCCAAGCCTTGAGCGAAGCGCCGCACCGTCATCATCTGGTGTGTTTCCACCATCATCCGGTGCCCATCGGGTGTGCGTGGATGGAACCCATCGGCTTGCGCAACCCGGAGGCGCTGTTTGCCGTCCTGGACCGTTTTCCCCAGGTCCGGGCCGTGCTCTGGGGCCATGTACACCAGGAGATCGACCGCCAGCGCAACGGCGTGCGCCTGCTGGCCTCGCCGTCCACCTGCATCCAGTTCGCGCCGGGCAGCGAAGACTTCAACGTCAGCACCGAGGCGCCAGGCTATCGCTGGCTGCGCCTGCATGCCGACGGGCGGTTGGAGACTGGGGTCGAGCGCGTCAAAGACTTTGCTTTTACCGTCGATTACGCCAGCAACGGCTACTGAAGGTGGGAGGGGGGGTGCTCCCGATAGCGGTGGTTCAGTGCCACGTGTATCAACTGGCAGCCTGTCATCGGGAGCAAGCCCCCTCCCACATGGGTTCCGCTGTGACTGGAAGACAGGGGACTCGCCACTCCGATCCCTGTAAACTGCGCCTTTTTGGCGCAAGCACGGAGAGCCCGGCATGTCCGCTTCGATCCTGTATATCCACGGTTTCAACAGCGCGCCGGCGTCCAATAAGGCCAGCCAGTTGATCGGTGTGATGGACACCCTCGGCCTGGCCGACCAGTTGCGCGTGCCGGCCCTGCATCACCATCCCCGTCAGGCGATTCCTCAGTTGGAGGCGGCCATCGCGGAACTGGGGCGGCCACTGCTGGTCGGCAGCTCCCTCGGCGGCTACTATGCAACCCATCTTGCTGAACGCCATGGCCTCAAGGCGCTGCTGGTCAACCCGGCGGTCAGCCCCCATCGGATGTTCGACGGTTACCTGGGCACGCAGAAGAACCTCTACACCGATGAAACCTGGGAACTGACCCACGATCACGTCACGGCGCTGGCCGAGCTGGAAGTCCCTGCCCCCCAGGACGCCGTGCGTTATCAGGTGTGGTTGCAGACCGGGGACGAAACCCTGGATTATCGCCTCGCCCAGCAGTATTACCGGGCCTGTGCCTTGCGCATCCAGGCCGGTGGCGACCACGGTTACCAGGGTTTTGCCCGGCAGTTGCCGGCGCTGTTGAGCTTTGCCGGCATTGGCGCCGATCAGTATCAATCCTTCGATTTCGCGGCACTGTAATTGCCTTGCAAATCCCAGGTTACTTTTTAATCGAACGAATCACGACGAGACCCCATGGCCACTCCCAGCGCTAGCTCTTATAACGCCGACGCCATCGAAGTCCTCTCGGGCCTCGACCCGGTGCGTAAACGCCCTGGCATGTACACCGACACCAGTCGGCCGAACCACCTTGCCCAGGAAGTCATCGACAACAGCGTCGACGAAGCCTTGGCCGGGCACGCCAAGTCGGTGCATGTCATTCTCCACGCGGACCACTCCCTGGAAGTGTCCGACGACGGTCGCGGCATGCCGGTGGACATCCACCCGGAAGAGGGCGTGTCGGGCGTCGAGCTGATCCTCACCAAACTGCACGCTGGCGGCAAGTTCTCCAACAAGAACTACCAGTTCTCCGGTGGCTTGCACGGTGTGGGTATTTCCGTGGTCAACGCCTTGTCGACGTTGGTGCGGGTCAGGGTCAAGCGCGACGGCAACGAATATGAGATGACCTTCGCCGATGGCTACAAAGCCACCGACCTGCAGGTGATCGGCACCGTTGGCAAGCGCAACACCGGCACCAGCGTGTACTTCGCCCCGGACCCGAAATACTTCGATTCGCCAAAATTCTCCATCAGCCGCCTCAAGCATGTGCTCAAGGCCAAGGCGGTATTGTGCCCGGGCCTGCTGGTCACCTTTGAAGACAAAGGCACTGGCGAAAAGGTCGAGTGGCACTACGAAGATGGCCTGCGCTCCTACCTGGAAGACGCTGTCAGCGACTTCGAGCGCCTGCCCAACGAGCCATTCTGCGGTAGCCTGGCCGGGAACAAAGAAGCCGTTGACTGGGCGCTGCTGTGGTTGCCCGAGGGCGGCGACAGCGTGCAGGAAAGCTACGTCAACCTGATCCCCACCGCCCAGGGCGGCACCCACGTCAACGGTTTGCGCCAGGGGCTGCTCGACGCCATGCGCGAATTCTGCGAATACCGCAGCCTGCTGCCGCGCGGCGTGAAGCTGGCGCCGGAAGACGTGTGGGAGCGCATCGCGTTCGTGCTGTCGATGAAAATGCAGGAGCCGCAATTCTCCGGCCAGACCAAAGAGCGTTTGTCGTCCCGCGAGGCGGCGGCGTTTGTCTCTGGTGTGGTCAAGGATGCCTTCAGCCTGTGGCTCAACGAACACCCGGAACTGGGCCTGGCCCTGGCGGAGCTGGCGATCAACAACGCCGGGCGTCGCCTCAAGGCCAGCAAGAAGGTCGAGCGCAAACGCATCACCGCGGGCCCGGCACTGCCGGGCAAACTGGCCGATTGCGCCGGGCAGGACCCGATGCGTTCCGAGCTGTTCCTGGTGGAAGGTGACTCCGCCGGCGGTTCCGCCAAGCAAGCGCGGGACAAGGAATTCCAGGCGATCCTGCCGTTGCGCGGCAAGATCCTCAACACCTGGGAAGTCGATGGCAGCGAAGTCCTGGCCAGCCAGGAAGTGCACAACATCGCCGTGGCCATCGGTGTCGACCCCGGCGCGGCGGACATCAGCCAACTGCGCTACGGCAAGATCTGCATCCTCGCCGACGCCGACTCCGACGGCCTGCACATCGCCACCCTGCTGTGCGCGCTGTTCGTGCAGCACTTCCGTCCGTTGGTGGATGCCGGTCACGTCTACGTCGCCATGCCGCCGCTGTACCGTATCGACCTGGGCAAGGAAATTTTCTACGCCCTCGACGAAGGCGAGCGCGATGGCATCCTCGACCGCCTGATCGCCGAGAAGAAACGCGGCAAGCCGCAGGTCACGCGATTCAAAGGCCTGGGTGAGATGAACCCGCCGCAACTGCGCGAAACCACCATGGACCCGAACACGCGGCGCCTGGTGCAGTTGACCCTGGACGACTTCGCCGCCACCTCGGAAATGATGGACATGCTGCTGGCGAAGAAACGCGCGCCGGACCGCAAGTCCTGGCTGGAGTCCAAAGGCAACCTCGCCGAGGTCCTGGGCTGATGCGCACAGGTTTCGCCCTGGCGATCCTGATGTTGAGCGGGTTGGCGGCCACCCAGGCGGTCGCCGCGCCCGTGGCTGAGCTCAAACTGGTGTCCGAACACCCGGTGGACGGCATGCGCGGCGGTAACCTGTCGGGCCTGGCCTTGTGTGGCAAAGAATTGTGGACGGTTTCCGACCGCGATGACGACCAGATCTACCGCCTGGATATCAGCGCGCCGACCTGGCAGGCCGAAACGGTGACGATCGACGTGCCGCCGGTGCCCGACTCCGGCCTGCCCTGGGGGCTGCGTTCGCGCACCAAGGCCGCGTCGCTGATTCGCGGTGGCGACCTGGATTTTGAAGGCATCAGTTGCGATGCCGCCGGCAACCGTTACGTGGTCAGCGAAGCCCATGCGGCGGTGCTGAAAGTACCGGCGAGCGGTGCGCCCGAGTGGTTGAAAATCGCCCCCGGCATGGTGCGTGAAGCCCGCGCCAGCGGTATGTTGCTGCATTTCAATGCCTTGTTCGAAGGCCTGGCGGTGAACCCCGAAGGCAATCAGATCTGGCTGGCGGCGGAGCGTGAGCGGCGTGGGCTGATCTCCATCAAACGCCCGCAAAGCCTATGGGATTGCGACGGCGCATGCGTGCTGTTGAGCGAGGCCGGCCAGGAAATGCAGCCGGCGCAGTTCCCCAACGCCAAGGCGGTCTCCAAGGATTTTTCCGACCTGGCGCTGTTCAACGGCAAGTTGTTTACCCTGGAGCGCAATGCGTTTCAGATTTGTCGGCGCGATGCGGTCACCGCTAAGGTCGAGCTGTGCTGGTCGTTTGCCGACGAAACCCTGACGCCCGAGCGGCGCTACGCCCAGCCATATGGCCTGGCCGAAGCCCTGGTGCTTGACGCAGACGGTGCCTGGTTGGGCATCGACAATAATTTCGGCGCGCGTGCCGATGGTGAGAAACGCCCGGTGGTCTATCGTTTCGCCGCCCCCGCCGGTGGCTGGAGCGCCCAGCCATGAGCCACCCCTGTTTTGAATTGACCCGGCGCCGCGGCATTTCCGCGGCGCCTTACCAAACAATGATGAGGCCCGCATGAGTGACATCCTCGCAGACAGCTTAGACGGCGTAGAACGCCGGTCGCTGGCTGACTTCACCGAAAATGCCTACCTCAACTACTCCATGTACGTGATCATGGACCGTGCCTTGCCGCATATCGGCGACGGCCTGAAGCCCGTACAACGGCGCATCATCTACGCCATGAGTGAGTTGGGCCTGGACGCAGATTCCAAGCACAAGAAGTCGGCGCGTACCGTCGGTGACGTGCTCGGTAAGTTCCACCCCCACGGCGACTCGGCCTGCTATGAAGCCATGGTGCTGATGGCCCAGCCGTTCAGCTACCGCTACACGCTGGTGGATGGCCAGGGTAACTGGGGTGCGCCGGATGATCCCAAGTCCTTCGCTGCCATGCGATACACCGAGGCGCGCCTGTCGCGTTATTCGCAAGTGCTGCTCAGCGAACTGGGCCAGGGCACCGCGAACTGGGGCCCGAACTTCGACGGCACTCTCGACGAACCCCTGGTGTTGCCGGCACGTTTGCCGAATATCCTGCTCAATGGCACCACCGGCATCGCCGTTGGCATGGCCACCGACGTACCGCCGCATAACCTGCGGGAAGTCGCCGCGGCCTGCGTGCGCTTGCTCGATGAGCCCAAAGCCACGGTCGAGCAGCTCTGCGAGCATATCCAGGGCCCGGATTACCCGACCGAAGCGGAAATCATCACGCCGCGCGCCGACCTGCTGAAAATGTACGAAACCGGCAAGGGCTCGGTGCGCATGCGTGCCGTCTACCACGTCGAAGACGGCGACATTGTCGTCACCGCACTGCCGCACCAAGTGTCCGGCGCCAAGGTGCTGGAGCAGATCGCCGCGCTGATGCAGGCCAAGCCGTCGAAATTGCCGCAGGTCACTGACTTGCGTGACGAGTCCGACCACGAAAACCCGTGCCGCATCGTGATTATTCCGACCAACAGCCGGGTCGACCATGAAGTGCTGATGCAGCATCTGTTCGCCAGCACGGACCTGGAGTCCAGCTACCGGGTCAACGTCAACATCATCGGCCTGGACGGCAAGCCGCAGCTGAAGAACCTGCGCAATCTGCTGGTGGAGTGGCTGGAGTTTCGCGTGCAGACCGTGCGTCGCCGCCTGCAATTTCGCCTGGACAAGGTCGAGCGCCGCCTGCACCTGTTGGACGGCTTGCTGATTGCCTACCTCAACCTGGATGAAGTGATTCACATCATCCGCACCGCCGAGCACCCGAAAGCCGACCTGATCGCGCGTTTTGAACTGAGCGAGATCCAGGCCGACTACATCCTCGACACCCGTTTGCGTCAATTGGCGCGACTGGAAGAGATGAAGTTGCGCGACGAACAGGACGCGTTGCTCAAGGAACAAGCCAAGCTGCAAGCCCTGCTGGGCAGCGAAGCCAAGCTCAAGAAGCTGGTGCGCAGTGAGCTGATCAAAGACGCCGAGACCTATGGCGACGACCGTCGTTCGCCTATCGTTGAGCGCGCAGACGCGAAAGCACTGACAGAAACCGAGCTGTTGCCAAACGAGAAAATTACGGTCGTTCTGTCGGAAAAGGGTTGGGTTCGTTCCGCCAAGGGGCATGATATTGATGCGACGGGCTTGTCGTACAAAGCTGGCGATGGCTTCAAGACCTCCGCTGCCGGGCGTTCCAACCAGTTTGCGGTGTTTATCGACTCCACCGGGCGCAGTTACTCGGTGCCGGCGCACACCTTGCCATCCGCGCGCGGGCAGGGCGAGCCGCTGACCGGGCGCCTGACGCCGCCACCGGGGGCGAGTTTCGAGTGTGTGTTGCTGCCGGAAGATGACTCACTGTATGTGATCGCCTCCGATGCGGGTTACGGCTTCGTGGTCAAGGGCGAAGACCTGCAGGCCAAGAACAAGGCCGGCAAGGCGCTGTTGAGCCTGCCGAACAACGCCAAAGTGATCCTGCCGCGGTCGGTGGACGATCGCCAGGGCAATTGGCTGGCGTCGGTGACCACTGAAGGGCGCTTGCTGGTGTTCAAGATCAGCGACCTGCCGCAGTTGGGTAAAGGTAAAGGCAACAAGATCATCGGTATTCCCGGCGAGCGGGTAGCCAGTCGCGAAGAGTACGTGACGGACATCGCGGTGATCCCGGAAGGCTCTACCCTGGTGCTTCAGGCCGGCAAGCGCACGTTGTCGCTGCGCCCTGACGACCTTGAACACTACAAGGGTGAGCGCGGCCGGCGCGGCAATAAATTGCCTCGTGGTTTCCAGCGAGTGGATGCTTTACTGGTGGAAACGCCCGTTTAGCGCGGATTAGAGCTCTCGATCTACGATTTAACGCGTAGATCGACGCTTTCGCGCTGGAGTCATGGCGCATATTCACGGATGATATGGCCTTTCCAGCGCCGGCGTGGCCGAGCGTGTTTAGGTTATTTTTAGTATTACATTGTGGTTTGCCTTGTGGCAGCCGCCTGGATGGGATGATGACTGCTCCACGCCTTCCTTTTATTTTCGTGCTCGCTGGCCTTCTCGGGCTGGCGGGTTGCAGCACACACCAGCCGGTGTCGCTGTACCAGCTGGACAGCGGAAGTCCGGCTCAGCCAGCTCAAGCCGCTGGCATGGCCGTCTTGCTGGGCCCGGTTGTTGTTGCTGACTACCTGCAACGCGAAACATTGCTACAACGTCAGAACGACGGCAGCCTGCAAGGTTCCACCGATGGTCGTTGGGCGGGCAGTTTGTCGTCCGACATCAACCAACTGATGTTGCGCCAGGTGGCGGGTCAGTTGGACAGTCAGCGTGTGGTCCTGGCGCCTGCGCCCACCGGTTTTTCTCCGGATGTGCAGGTTTTGTTGACCATTACCCGGCTCGACTCCGGTACCTCGCAACCGGCGATTCTCGATGCGCAATGGCGCTTGATTGATCGCCGCGGCCAGGTGCGTGATAGCCGCATCGTGCATCTGCAGGAAGAGCATGCCGGCACCACTGCGTCCCAGGTCCAGGCCCAGGGCGTGCTGTTGCAGCATCTGGCTCAGCAATTGTCGGTGGCCCTCAAACCATTGGCCAACCAGCCACCGGTCGCCGAGGCGCCGCGCAAGCAAGCGCCAGTACAGGCCAAGCCGGCTGCACCGGAAAAGCCGAAAATTCCGATGGCTACGCCGATCCGCACGGACATGGAAGTGTTCAGGTTCTGATCTGAATGGCTCCAACAAAAAAAGGCCCGCTTATTCAGCGGGCCTTTTGTTTGTGCGCGATTTACTTGAGGCGTGTGGAGTCCAAATGTGGGAGGGGGCTTGCCCCGATAGCGATGTGTCAGTTGCAGCCGTTTTGACTGACACTCCGCCATCGGGAGCAAGCCCCCTCCCACATGTCAGTCAGTGCTTGGCACGGGTCTCGTGCATTCGCGCCAATTGCCGCTCCAGCATCGATGGGTACGGCTCCATCAAGCGTTCTACGCAACTGGCGCCCTCAGGGCTGGCAATCGGGCGGATACGTGCGCGTTGGCGGATCAGTGTGTCTTCACTGATCTTGCGCTCCACCAGCAACAGGTTGCGGCTGTGTTGGGACAGGGCCAGGGCGTCCTGGGCGATCTCGGTCAGCAACAGGTCGATTTGGCTCATGCCGAACAGGTCGTCGCCGACGGTCAGGCCCAGTTGCAACTGCAACGTGATGCCGCTGTCGGCCACTTCGATCTGCAACTCATGGCCCAGGGCGCGTAGCAGCTCGCCGCAGCAGATGGCGTTGGTCAGGTAGTCTTCGCCGCTGTCTTCGCTGTGGAACAGCATCAGTGTGCTGCCATCGTTCAGGGTGTGCAGTTCGCTCTGGTAGAGCGAGGCGGCCTGGTCGAGGCAGTCGCGGTAGCGTTCCAGTAATTCCGTCAGGCGGGCGCGGGGCAGGCGGCGCAGTTGGTCCTGGGCACCCAGTTGCACGGCCAGGACAGCGCTGTGCTGGGGCTCGGCGTTCTTTACCGGTGCGGGCTTCGGCGCGACGACCGGGCTGCTGGCAGAGGTGTCGCGCAGGTCGGCGAACGGGTCTTCGTCGTCCAGCTCGTCTTCTTCGGCCCTGATCACATGGCGTGGTGCAGGCTTCAAGCCAGCGACCGGCGCGCTTTCGTCAAAGCCCGGGTCGCGCAGGTTGCGCACTTCAAAGGCGGGCTCGTCGTCGTAATCGCTGTCGTCGAACTCGGGCTCGGGTTCAACCTCGGGCGCTCCCGGTTCCGGAGCGAAGCTGGCGTGAAGCTGGCGCGCAAGGTCGCCGATCTCGTCCTGACGATCGGTGGCCGGGGTGTGTTCGTCGATATCCCGCAGCCAGATGCGCAGTTGCATCAGCGGCGTGGAGATATGCCGTCCCAGGCGCAGGCTCAAGGCCAGGGCCAGGGCTAGCAGGATCGCGCTGAGGATGCCCATGCTTTGCAGGCTGATGGTCATCGGCTGCTGGAATTGCTGCATGTCCAGGCTGATGCGCAATTGGCCGGCTTTCACATCCTGAAACGTGATATTGCTCTGGTACAGGCCTTCGGCTTCACCCAACAGGCCGTTTTTCGGGCGTTGCCCGGCTTCGGCCATGATCCGGTTGTCCACGCTGTAGATGGCGGCGTGGGCCACCAGCGGGTTCTTGGTCAGGTTGTTGAGCAGCACGTTGAGGCTGAGGATGTCGTTGGACACCAACAGTTCGGTCGCCGAGGTGGCGGTCTGGGTGGTCAAGCTCTCGCCCAGGGCATCGGCTTGCTCGTGCATGGCCTGTTTGAACTGCAAACCCATCACGCAGGCGTAGATCACCAGTGCCAGAGCGACCAGGATCACGTTATGGCTGGCGATGCGTAATGCGATCGGTACACGGCGGTGGCGCAGTGCCCGGAAGATCAGCAGGAAGAAGTTATCGGTTTTTACTGGCGTGGGCCGGTTCACTTGAGCTCGGCTCTTTAGTCCGTGAAATTGACGCGCAGTATAGCGACAGGCCCAAGACCGGCAAAGCGTTGGCTGTGCCCGGTGGTCACTGAAAGTGGGTAGAATGCGGTTTTTTTCCAGCCTGGGGGTGCGCTTTGCGCGAAATTGTCCTGATTAACATCACGGGGGAAGACCGACCAGGTCTCACCGCCGCCATTACCGGTGTTTTGGCCCAGGGTGGTGTGAACATTCTCGATATCGGCCAGGCGGTGATCCACGACACCTTGTCGTTCGGGATTCTGGTGGAAATTCCCAGCACCGAGCAGGCGTCGTCCGTCCTCAAGGACATCCTGTTTACCGCGTACAAGCTGGATCAGCAGGTGCGCTTTACCCCGGTGTCCGAAGAGGATTACCGGCAGTGGGTGTCTGGCCAGGGCAAAAAACGCCATATCGTGACCTTGTTGACCCGCAAAGTGACGGCCGAGCAGTTGCAGCGCGTCAGCTCGATCACCGCGCAATACGGTTTGAATATCGACCATATCGACCGTCTGTCGGGCCGCATGCCATTGGACACGCCGGCTGACCAAGGCAAGGGCTGCATCGAATTCTCCGTGCGCGGCGAGCCGGCCGACCCCCAAGCCTTGCGTGCCGACTTCCTGAGCGTGGCCCAGGAGCTGAATGTCGATATCGCCTTCCAGGAAGATTCGCTGTTTCGCCGCAACCGCCGCCTGGCGGTGTTCGATATGGACTCCACGCTGATCGAAGCCGAAGTCATCGACGAGTTGGCCAAGGCCGCCGGTGTCGGTGAGCAAGTCTCCGCAATCACCGAGCGCGCCATGGCCGGCGAGCTGGACTTTCGCGCCAGTTTCAAGGAGCGCCTGGCGCTGCTCAAAGGCCTGGATGTCAGCGTGCTGGACTCGATCGGTGCCTCCCTGCGCCTGACCGAAGGCGCCGAAACGCTGTTCGCCGAACTCAAGCGCCTGGGCTACAAGACCGCGATCCTGTCCGGCGGCTTCACCTACTTCGCCAAGCAATTGCAGGCCAAGCTGGGCATCGACTATGTGTTCGCCAACGAGCTGGAAGTGGTGGATGGCAAGGTGACCGGCGTGGCCGTGGAGCCGATCGTCGACGCGCAGCGCAAGGCCGACTTGCTGCGGGAATTGGCGCACAAGGAAGGTTTGCGTCTGGAACAGACCATTGCGGTCGGCGACGGTGCGAATGACTTGCCGATGCTGGCAATTGCCGGGTTGGGTGTGGCGTTTCGTGCCAAGCCGCTGGTCAAACAATCGGCCAAGCAGGCGATTTCGACCCTTGGGTTAGACGGTGTGCTGTATTTGCTGGGCTTTCGCGACCGCGATGGTCAGTTGTAACTGACAAATGTGGTCAAAAATGTGGGAGGGGGCAAGCCCCCTCCCACATTAAACTTTTGCAGGTTTCGGATCAGGCTTTCGGCAATGCGATACCCTGGCCCATCTGCACGGGCGAACCCGCCACCAGTGCTTCTGCCCACTTCACCTGATCTGGCCCGAACAGCACGATCGCAGTCGAACCCAGCTTAAAGCGGCCCAGCTCCGCACCTTTCTCCAGGTGGATCGGCGCACGCGCGGCTTCGTCGTAGCGGAAGGTTTTCAGCTCGCGCTTGGGCGGCGTGACCAGGCCGGCCCATACGGTTTCAATCGACGCCACAATCATCGCGCCGACCAATACCACCGCCATCGGGCCGCGTTCGGTGTCGAACAGGCAGGCAACACGCTCGTTACGCGCAAACAGCTCCGGCACGTTCTCGGCGGTGGTCTGGTTGACCGAGAAAATCCGCCCTGGCACGTAGACCATCTCACGCAAGGTGCCCGCCAGTGGCATATGCACCCGGTGGTAGTCCTTCGGCGACAGGTAAATGGTGGCGAAATCGCCGCCCATGAACGGCGCAGCCACGGCCGCATCGCCGCCCAGCAATTCCAGCACGCTGAAGCTGTGGCCCTTAGCCTGGAACACGCGACCATGTTCGATCGGGCCGAGCTGGCTGACGGCGCCATCGGCGGGGCTCAGGACGGCGCCCGGGGTTTGATCCAGTGGGCGCGCGCCGTCTTTCAGGGCGCGGGTGAAGAATGCGTTGAAGTGCTCGTAGGCCGTCACGTCTTCAACCAGGGCCTGGGACATGTCCACTTGATAGCGCTTGGCGAACCACGTGGTGAAGGCGTTCTTGAACCAGCGCACGCGGCACTCGGCAATGCAACCGGCCAGACGCGACAGCAGGTGGTGCGGCAGCAAGTACTGGCTGAGGATGAACAACTGCTTTTTCATTAACTGTCCTTAAACCTTAAATCTCGACGGGGGTGTCGGGGTGGTTGCCCCATTCGCCCCAGGAACCGGCATAACCTTTGACTCGCGGATAACCGAGCGCCTTGGCCACCAGGTAGGTGAAGCCAGAGCGGTGGTGAGTCTGGCAGTGGGTGATGATTTCTTTATCTTGGGTCAGCCCGAGGTTCTCGAGGATCTGCGGCATGTCGCGGCGGATGCGCAGGTTGCGCGCCTTGTCCATGCCGGCGGTCCATTCGAAGTTCACGGCTCCGGGGATGTGACCGCCCTTGGCTGCCAGGACTTTTTCGCCGGAATATTCCAGCGGGCCGCGTGCGTCCCAGATGCCCAGGTCGGCAGCGCCGAGACGGCTTTGCAGGTATTCGCGGGTCGCGGTGGGGCCATCATGCAGGGTGAGGCTGACAGGCCCGCCAGCCAGGGCCGGCACTTCGGTAGACAGCGGGTGCTTGTCTGCCAGCCACGCCAGCAGGCCACCGTCGAGGTAGTGGTATTTTGTGTGGCCGATCACGTCGAGCAGCCAGATAAAACGCCCGGCCCAGCCACCGCCTTCGTCGTCATAGACCACGTAGGTCGCGTCCGGGGTGTGGCCCAGTTCGCCGAACAGTTTCTCCAGATCAGCCTTGTTCGGCAACAGACCGGGAGCTGGCGCCTGGCCCAGTTGGGTGCGCTTGGGGTCAACGAAATGCGCGCCGGGGATATGCCCTTCGGCGTAGCGGGCGGCGCTGGTGAGGTCCACCAGAATCAGTTGGTCGGCATCGAGGCGGCCAAGCAGGTCGCTGGATTCGATCACCAGCGGCAAGCCAGAGAAGTCAGGCATGTGAGGTCTCCTGGGCACAAATGTTGGCGATAAAAGACGGCGATTGTAGCGCAAGCATCAACCGGTGCGGTTGGTAAAGCTGTGCAGGGCTTTTTCGATGCATTGAGCGGTTTTACCGAAGGCCTGCACGGTGGTTTCCGAGAGCGGCCCACCACCCTGGTCGGCGATCATCACCATGACCACCCGACCATTGCAGCTCAGTGAGCGCAACAGCAGGTGTTCGCCGTTGAACAGGCGACGCAGGATCGGCGGCAACAATGCGGCGAATTGCGCGTGGTTGTCGGGCGTGAAGCGCACTTGGGCGGGTTTTTCGAGCATGCGTTGCAGCAGCGTGCTGTTGACCACGTCCAGGCTCAAGTTCGTGGCGTCCCTCGGCAGGCCGGCGGCCTGGTGGACGCGCAAGGTGCTCAGGGCGCGATCCGCCATGAACAGCAAGACGCGCTGCATGCCGCTGGCCTCCAGGGCTTCCTTGGCGCAGGTGGTCAGGTGCATGGCGTTGGCGAAGCGGCTCGGCTCCACCAGTAATTCGGTGCAACGCTTGCGCCAAACGGCCAGGGCCTCGGCCGTCGGCGGCGGTGCGGGCAGCAGGCCGCGATGGATTTTCTGTACATGCCACGGCCAGATCAGCGACAGCGCCGGGTGCCAGAGGTCGGGCATCAAGGTGGCGCGAGCGTTGATCACCGCTTGCTGGTGAACCTGTTGCTGCACCTCGCTCAACGGCTGTTGCAGGTACAGCGCGGTGAGGTATTGCCAGCGCTCGGTATGCGGGCAGGTCCAGGATTCCTGGGCCGACATCGCCAGGCCGTTAGCCAACAACACTGTATTGGCCGGCTGGTTCAGCCAGCGCCGCAAACTGGGCTCGGCATCCAGCAGTTGTTGCTGGCGCAGTGGGTCGTCTTCGCGGGCGATGCGCAATGCCTTGACCAGCAAGCGTTGCTCGGTCAGCAACAGGTGATAGCCCTGGGATACCCAGATCGGCAGGTGCCAGGTTTCGGTCAAGCCGAGGCACAGGTCCAGCAGGCGCACGCCGAACAATTCCTGCTCGACCCGGCGCGCCGATTGACCTTTGTGGATCACCCGCAGCTCCCATTCTTCCAGGAGCTTGGGGTAGGCCACCGCCATCGGCCACAACGGCGCCAGAAACAGCAGGCTGCCCCAGTGGATGTCCTGCCACAGCCGCGCCAGGCGGCTGGCGAACAAACCGCTGGCTTGCTGCGACGCGTGCCGGCTGACCAGCACCAACTGGCGAAAGGCCACGGGGATTTCATTCATCGGCACTGACGGTAGGCGTGCCAGCAGGTCCTCGGCGCGTTTGAGGCCGAGACGGTTAAGTGCCACTTCAAGGTTTTCTGCCGGTTCCGCCATGCTGCCATGGGTGTGGCTGTTGGCCTCGCGCATCACGCTGAGTACCAGCGACGGGCTGCCCTGCATCAGCTCGGCAATATCTCGCAAAGAACTGCGGCTATCGCGGATGGCTTTGCACACGCGGTCGTGGCTGGCCTGGGGAACCGGCAGCCGAACGTCGTCCAGGCACTTGATCCAAGCCGCGAGAGAGAGGGGTCTTACAGATGGGTCTGTCTTTTCATTGGCCATGATTGGGGGCGCGATCATCACTTACTTCAACACGCCCTAAACGGGCCGAACTGGCTTTTCGCCTTGACGGTCTATAGTCTGGCGCAGTTTTGCCGATAAGTAGAACAAGAGTTTTCCAGTTCCTCCAAATATGTCCATGAACCCGACGGCGCAAGTACAAATTCCCTATGGCTAAAATAATCGGCATCATCGTCGTCCTTGCAAGCGTGCTCGGTGGCTATGTCCTATCTCACGGTAAGATTGCCGCGTTGATCCAGCCCTTCGAAGTGATGATTATTGGCGGCGCGGCATTCGGCGCATTCCTGCAGGCCAACCCCGGCTACATGACCATGCACGTGATCAAGAAGTCGCTGGGCATGTTTGGCTCGCGCTTCTCCCACACCTTCTACATGGAAGTGCTGGGGCTAGTTTACGAGATCCTCAACAAGAGTCGCCGTGAAGGCATGATGGCCATCGAAGCGGACATCGAAGACGCCTCGGCGAGCCCGATTTTCGCCAAGTACCCGGCAGTGCTCAAAGACGAGCGCATGACCGCCTACATCTGCGACTACTTGCGCATCATGTCCTCCGGCAACATGGCCCCCCACGAGCTGGAAGGCCTGTTCGACATGGAATTGTTCAGCCTCAAAGAAGAGCTGGAACACCCGTCCCACGCGGTCACCGGCGTTGCCGACGGCATGCCCGGCTTCGGTATCGTTGCGGCGGTACTCGGTATCGTGGTGACCATGGCCTCCCTGGGCGAGGGTGACCAGGCGGCCATCGGCATGCACGTGGGTGCGGCGCTGGTCGGTACGTTCTTCGGTATTCTCGCGGCCTACGGGTTCTTCGGCCCGCTCGCGACCTCCCTGGCCCACGATGCCAAGGAAGAAATCAATCTGTACGAAGCGATCAAGGCCAGCCTGGTGGCTTCGGCCTCCGGCATGCCGCCTTCACTGGCGGTGGAATTCGGTCGCAAGGTGCTGTACCCGAAACATCGCCCGAGTTTTGCCGAGCTGGAACAAGCGGTTCGCGGTCGCTAAGCCATGGAAAACAACCAGCCGATAATCATCAAGCGCGTCAAGCGCTTCGCTGCGGGGCACCATGGTGGCGCCTGGAAAATCGCCTTCGCCGACTTTGCAACGGCGATGATGGCGTTCTTCCTGGTGCTGTGGCTGATGTCCACCGCGACCCCCGAGCAAAAGATCGCCATCGCCGGTTACTTCAAAGACCCGATTGGTTTCTCGGAAAGCGGCACGCCCTTCGTGATCGACCTGGGCGGTTCGCCGCAGTTGGCGCCGGAGCGCACCATCAACCCTGAGGTCAAGACTGAGGCACCGCAGGAAAACATTCCGATCGAGCGTAAAACCGTTGAAAGCCTGGCCGAACAGGTCGAGCAGGAGCGCCTCGAATTATTGCTGAAGGAGTTGCAGACCAAGGTTGACGAAAACCCGCAGCTGCTGAAATTCAAGGATCAGATTTCGTTCGAAATCACCCCGGACGGTTTACGCATCCAGATCACCGACGCCGCCAACCGGCCGATGTTCGACTCCGGCAGTGCGCGATTGAAACCGTACTTTGAAGACATCCTGCTGGCCATGGCCGACACGATCAAGGCCGTGCCGAACAAGATCAGCGTCAGCGGCCATACCGATGCCAAGCCGTATGCGGGGCAAGGCGACTTTGGCAACTGGGAGCTCTCGGCCAACCGCGCCAACGCCGCCCGGCGTGCGTTGGTGGCCGGCAGCTACCCGGACTCGCAAGTGGCGCGGGTGGTGGGTTTTGCTTCGTCGCAGCTGTTTGATGCCAAGGAGCCGTTCAACCCGATCAACCGCCGGATCGATATTGTTGTGCTGACCAAAAAGGCTCAGCGCGCGATTGAAGGTGATCAGCCGCCACCGCCTCCGACCCCAGATGCGGGCGCGCAGGGCGGAGCACCGGTCGACCCGAACGCGATCCCGCCGGGGCAGGAGCCATTGCCGGCGCATGAGCTACGGCAGAAGCTGAACCTGTTTGATGATGGCGGCGCGAAAGACCCGACGGCGCCTGTCAAGGGCTCGTAAGCTGCATACAACAAGGCCGCGATAAACGCGGCCTTGTTGTATGCGCTGTTTAGTAACTGCTCTCAGGCAAACTCGCAATAATCGACCGATAGCTGTTCATCCGTTGTTGCTGCACGCGGCCATCTTCCAGCGCCTTGAGCAGGGCACAACCGGGTTCGCGGTCGTGTTTGCAGTCGCGGAAGCGGCAGGTGCCGATCAGGTCGTTGAACTCGATGAAACCGGCTTCCACGTCGCTGCGGCTGACATGACCGAGGCCGAATTCACGAATGCCCGGGGAGTCGATCAGCTCACCGCCGCCGGGGAAGTGGAACAACCGCGCGGTGGTGGTGGTGTGGGTGCCCTGGCCGGACAGCTCCGACAGCGGGCCGACACGGGTGTCGACTTCCGGCAGCAGGCTGTTGACCAGCGATGACTTGCCCACGCCCGACTGGCCGACGAACACGCTGATGCGCCCGTCCAACTGCTGTTGTAGCTGTTCCATGCCATTGCCGTGATGGGCCGACACTTCCAGCACCGGGTAGCCCAGGGTGCGGTAGACCGCCAGCAATGCGTTGAGCGCCGGGGCGTTCTGTTCGTCGATCAGGTCGAATTTGTTCAGCAACAACAGCGGACGAATGCCCGCATGCTCGGCCGCGACCAGATAACGGTCGATCAGGTTGGCATGGGGCTCGGGCAGGGGCGCGAAGACGATGACGATCATGTCGACGTTGGCCGCCACCGGCTTCAACTGGCCGCGGCTGTCGGGGCGACGCAGTTCGGTGGTGCGCGGCAGTTGGGCGACGATCACGCCGATGCCTTGGTTGCCGGCACGCCACACCACGCGGTCGCCGGTCACCAGCGCCGGCAGGTTGGCGCGCAGGTGGCAGCGGAAGACCTGGCCGGCGAGTTCGCCTTCGAGCGCCTCGACTTCGACCTGCACACCAAAGTGCGCGATCACCAGGCCCGTTTGTTCGGGGCCCAGGTCGCCGCCCTCGAGCGCTTCCACGGCGGAGGATTCACGTTTGGCGGCGCGTGCGGCGCGTTCGCCCTGAATCTTTTCGATGCGCCAGTTTTGGCGACGGTTGAGCTGGCGTTTGGCCATTGGTGTTCCGTGTCGATAATGCAAAGGTTAGGTAAAACGGTCGCGAGTCTAGCACGGCCCCGCCTGCTAAACTGTGCGGCTACGCCAAGGTGCCAAGAGAATCAAGCCATGCAAAACCCACAAAATCTGATTTGGATCGATCTGGAAATGACCGGTCTGAACCCCGACACCGACGTCATCATCGAGATGGCGACCATTGTCACCGACAGCAACCTCAATACCTTGGCCGAAGGTCCGGTGATCGCCATCCACCACAGCGACGCCATCCTCGCCACCATGGACGAGTGGAACACCCGCACCCACGGCAACTCCGGCCTGACCCAGCGCGTGCGTGACAGCCGCATCAGCATGGCCGAAGCCGAAGCCGAAACCATCGCCTTCCTGGAAAAGTGGGTGCCCAAGGGCAAGTCGCCGATCTGCGGTAACAGCATCTGCCAGGACCGCCGCTTTCTTTATACCCACATGAAGGCACTGGAAAGCTACTTCCACTACCGCAACCTGGATGTGTCCACTCTTAAGGAGCTGGCCGCGCGCTGGGCGCCGGAAGTCAAAGACAGCTTCCATAAAGGCAGCACTCACTTGGCGCTGGATGATATTCGTGAGTCGATCGCCGAGTTGCAGCACTACCGCAAGCACTTCATCAAGGCTTGATGCCGGCTCTCTGTGGCGAGGGAGCGTGCTCCCGCTAGAGTGCGCAGCACGCTCGGTTCAGCCATCTGGATCTACCTGCCACACGCCATTCTCCGATACCTGGGGCTGCTGCGCAGCCCAACGGGAGCAAGCGCCCTCGCCACATTGTAAGGATCGCCATCATGCTGTTGATGCTCTACCTCATCGCCATCACTGCCGAAGCGATGACCGGTGCCTTGTCTGCCGGTCGGCGCGGCATGGACTGGTTTGGCGTGGTGCTGATCGCCTGCGTGACGGCGTTGGGCGGCGGTTCGGTGCGCGATGTGCTGCTCGGGCATTACCCGCTGACCTGGGTCAAGCACCCGGAATACCTGGTGCTGACGTCCGTCGCCGCGCTGGTGACGATCTTTATCGCACCGCTCATGCGCCGCCTGCGTTCGCTGTTTCTGGCGCTGGATGCGGTGGGTTTGGTTGCCTTCACCCTGATCGGCTGCATGACCGCCCTGGAAATGGGCCACGGTATGCTGGTGGCGTCGGTCAGCGGTGTGATCACCGGGGTGTTTGGCGGCATCCTGCGGGATATTTTCTGCAACGACATCCCGCTGATCTTTCGCCGTGAGCTATACGCCAGCGTGTCATTCCTCGCCGCCTGGTTCTACTTGCTGTGTCTCTACCTGCAGTTGCCGAGCGAGCAGGCGATCTTACTCACCCTGTTCAGCGGCTTTCTCCTGCGCCTGCTGGCGATCCGTTTTCACTGGGAAATGCCCAAGTTCGTCTACAACGACGACGTTCATTGACGCTCGGCGTGCTGCTTCAGCGCCCATTCCACGTGTTCGCGCACCAGCTCCGAGGGGTAGTCCCGGCGCGCCTTCAAGGCTTCCAGCACCGGAATGCTTGATGGCGCGTTGCCCAGGCCCACCGCCAGGTTGCGCAGCCAGCGCTCGTAGCCGGCGCGGCGTAGGGGCGAGCCTTCGGTGCTGCTGAGGAATTTATCCTCGTCCCACATGAACAGTTCGGCCAGTTGCGCGTTATCCAGGTTGTGCCGTGGCTTGAAATCGCTTTCGGCGGTGGAGCGGGCGAAACGATTCCATGGGCAAACGATCTGACAGTCATCGCAACCGAAAACCCGGTTGCCGATCAGTGGGCGCAAGTCTTCAGGGATCGCGCTCTTGAGTTCGATGGTCAGGTAGGAAATGCAGCGCCGCGCGTCCAGCACATAGGGCCCGACGAACGCGTTGGTCGGGCAAATATCCAGGCAGGCGGTACAGCGGCCGCAATGTTCGGTAGCGTGAGGCGGATCGACCGGCAACGGCAAGTCGACAAACAGCTCGCTCAGGAAGAAGTAGCTGCCGGCCTTGCGATTGAGGACCAGGGTATTTTTGCCGATCCAGCCCAGCCCGGCTTTTTCGGCGATGGCTTTTTCGAGCACCGGTGCGCTGTCGACAAAGGCGCGAAAGCCGAAGGGGCCGATTTGCGCCTGGATGCGTTCGGCCAGTTGTTGCACGCGCTTGCGGATCAGCTTGTGGTAGTCGCGGCCGAGGGCGTAACGGGAGATGTAGGCTTTTTCCGGTTGGGCCAGCAGTTGCGCCATGTGCGTGTCGCCGGGCAGGTAGTCCATGCGCAGCGAGACCACGCGCAAGGTGCCCGGCACCAACTCTTCGGGATGTGAACGTTTGCTGCCGTGGGCGCCCATGTACTCCATCTCGCCGTGGTAGCCCGCGTCGAGCCAGCGTTGCAGGTGCTGTTCATGCTCGGCCAGGTCCAGGCCGCTGATGCCGACTTGTTGAAAGCCCAGCTCGCGGCCCCAGTCTTTGATCGATTGGGCGAGCGCGGGCAGATCGGAGGTAATAGCAGGCATGAGACACGGGAAACCACAGGTTAGATGGGTATAATTCTGCCAGACATCGGAGCTTGAAGACGCATGCCGCAGACAAAACACGAAATAACCGACGTTCAGCCCCTGTTGCCCGGCAATTTGCCGCGACTGGCTGCGCGTTCCCCGGACGCCCATAAAGGCCAGTTCGGTCACTTGCTGGTCATCGGTGGTGACAGAGGCTTTGGCGGCGCTGCGTTGCTCAGTGCCGAAAGTGCGCTGCGCAGCGGCGCGGGCATGGTGTCCCTGGCGACCCGCCTTGAACATGTGCCCGCCGCATTGGCGCGCTTGCCGGAAGTCATGACCGTCGGTGTGAGTTCGGCCAACCAGTTGATGGGGTTGCTGGAAAAAATCTCGGTTATCGTCATCGGCCCGGGCCTGGGTGATGCCGCCTGGGGCAAGAGCCTGCTGTCCGTCGCCGCTAATGCCAAACAGCCGCAAGTCTGGGACGCCGATGCCTTGAATCAACTGGCGACCGGCAGCGTAAGCCTTCCTGCCAACTGCTTGATCACCCCGCATCCAGGCGAAGCTGCGCGTTTGATGGGGATGTCGACAGCAGAGGTTCAGGCGAATCGTCTTAACGTGGCGCGCGCGTTGAGCCAGAAATTCAACGCAGTGGCTATTCTCAAGGGGGCGGGCAGTTTGATTGCCAGCCCGGACGGCCGCGTTGCGCGCTGCGACCAAGGCCATCCGGCCATGGCGACCGCAGGGCTCGGCGACGTTTTGGCCGGCCTGGTGGGTGCGTTGCTGGCGCAGGGCATGCCCGCTTATGACGCCGGTTGCCTGGCCGTGTGGTTGCACGCCACGGCGGGAGCTCGGCAGGGCACCTTTGGTCGCGGCCTGGCTGCCAGCGACCTGATACCCGCCATTCGTCAATTGCTTGAGGAACAGTCACCGTGTCTGAAGTAATCCTTTTCCTGGCGGATGAAGAGGCAATGGTTGCGTTCGGTCATCGGATTGCCCAGGTGACGGGCGGGGCGGGGCTGATCTTTCTCGAAGGCGACCTGGGGGCGGGCAAGACCACGCTGTCCCGGGGGATCATTCGCGGGTTGGGCCATGCGGGGGCGGTGAAAAGTCCGACCTTTACGTTGGTCGAGCCTTACGAGATCGGTGCGATAAGAGCCTTCCACTTTGACCTCTATCGCCTGGTAGACCCCGAAGAGCTGGAGTACATGGGTATTCGGGATTATTTCGAGGATGACGCGCTGTGCCTGATCGAGTGGCCAGATAAAGGCACAGGCTTTTTGCCAAAGCCGGACCTGACCATTACCATTACGCCGCATGATCACGGACGTCGGCTGAAGTTGTTGCCCCAGGGCGCGCGCGGTGAGTCGTGGTGCGCCGCTCTGGCATTGGAATTCAAATAATTGGTGGGGTTAGGTATGCGCTTTCGCGCGTTGGTTGCTGTCGTAGGGGTGTTGCTTGCGGCAATGACTGTGAATGCTCTGGCTGCTTCACAGGTGAAGAGTGTTCGCCTGTGGCGAGCGCCGGATAACACGCGACTGGTGTTCGACCTGTCTGGCCCGGTCCAGCACAGCGTCTTTACCCTGACGGCGCCTGATCGCCTGGTGATCGACATCAACGGTGCGACCCTGGCCGCGCCGCTGAAGGTGTCTACCGCCAACACCCCGATTACCAGCATGCGCTCGGCCCAGCGCACGCCGACCGATCTGCGCGTGGTCATCGACCTGAAAAAGGCCGTGACCCCGAAAAGTTTCTCCCTGGCGCCCAACGCCCAGTACGGCAACCGCTTGGTGGTTGACTTGTACGACAACGCCGCCGATGCCGCGCCACCGCCCGCGCCGACGCCGAGTGTGGCAACCGTGCCGGCTGTGCCGGTCAGTCAGTCGCAACCGCAGGTCAAGTTGCCGCCGCCACCGCCGGCGCCTGCGGGTAAACGTGACATTATCGTGGTAATCGACGCCGGTCACGGCGGTGAAGACCCGGGCGCTTCCGGCTCGCGTGGTCAGCATGAAAAAGACGTGGTATTGGCCATCGCCCGTGAATTGCAGCGCCAGGTCAGCGGCATGAAAGGCTATCGCGCCGAGCTGACCCGTACCGGCGACTACTTCATCCCGCTGCGCGGCCGCACCGAAATCGCGCGCAAGAAGGGCGCCGACCTGTTCGTCTCGATCCACGCCGACGCCGCGCCTTCGTCCGCCGCCTTCGGCGCCTCGGTGTTTGCCCTGTCGGATCGCGGCGCCACGTCCGAGACGGCCCGCTGGCTGGCCGACAGTGAAAACCGTTCCGACTTGATTGGCGGGGCCGGCAACGTGTCCCTCGACGACAAGGACAAGATGCTTGCCGGTGTACTGCTCGACCTGTCGATGACCGCCTCGCTGACCTCCAGCTTGAACGTCGGGCAGAAAGTCCTGAGCAACATCGGCCGCGTGACATCGCTGCACAAACAGCGCGTGGAACAGGCCGGGTTCATGGTGTTGAAATCGCCGGACATCCCGTCGATCCTGGTGGAGACCGGGTTTATCTCCAACGCCAACGAAGCCTCGAAACTGGCCAGCGCCAGCCACCAGCAGGCATTGGCACGCTCTATCAGTGCCGGTGTGCGTCAGTTCTTCCAGCAGAACCCGCCGCCGGGCACGTATGTCGCCTGGCTGCGCGACTCCGGGAAAATCGCCCAGGGCCCGCGTGACCATCGTGTACAGCCTGGCGACACCCTGGCCATGCTGGCGGTGCGTTTCCAAGTGTCGGCCGCGACCTTGCGCAGCGCTAACAACCTGAAAACCGATGAGTTGAAGGTCGGCCAGGTGTTGACCATCCCCGGCACTGAATTGGCGGCACAGTAATGAGTGAATCGATCCTCAACAGCGGCTCGCGCATCGAACTGCTCAGCCCGCGCCTTGCCAACCAGATTGCGGCGGGCGAGGTGGTCGAGCGGCCGGCTTCGGTGATCAAGGAGTTGCTGGAAAACAGCATCGACTCCGGCGCCAAGCGCATCGATGTCGACGTCGAGCAGGGCGGCGTCAAGCTGCTGCGGGTGCGTGACGACGGCAGCGGCATCTCCTCCGACGACCTGCCACTGGCTCTGGCGCGGCACGCCACCAGCAAGATTCGCGACCTTGAAGACCTTGAGCGCGTGATGAGCCTGGGCTTTCGCGGCGAGGCCCTGGCCTCGATCAGCTCCGTGGCGCGCCTGACCCTGACCTCGCGCACGCGCAGCGCCGACCAGGCCTGGCAAGTGGAGACCGAAGGCCGCGACATGGCGCCTCGGGTCCAGCCGGCTGCGCATCCGGTGGGCACTTCGGTGGAAGTGCGTGACCTGTTCTTCAACACCCCGGCGCGACGCAAATTCCTCAAGGCCGAGAAAACCGAATTCGATCACCTGCAGGAAGTCATCAAGCGCCTGGCCCTGGCGCGGTTCGACGTGGCATTTCATCTGCGTCACAACGGCAAGACCATCCTCAGCCTGCACGAAGCCAATGACGACGCCGCGCGCGCCCGGCGGGTGGCGGCGGTCTGCGGCGCGGGGTTCCTGGAGCAGGCGCTGCCGATTGAAATCGAACGCAATGGCTTGCGCCTGTGGGGTTGGGTGGGGTTGCCGACGTTCTCGCGCAGCCAGGCGGACTTGCAGTATTTCTTTGTGAACGGGCGGGCGGTGCGCGACAAACTGGTGGCCCACGCGGTGCGCCAGGCGTATCGCGACGTGCTGTTCAACGGGCGGCACCCGACGTTTGTGCTGTTCTTCGAGGTCGATCCGTCGGTGGTCGACGTCAACGTACACCCGACCAAGCATGAAGTGCGCTTCCGTGATGGGCGCATGGTGCATGACTTCCTCTACGGCACCTTGCACCGCGCGCTGGGCGATGTGCGTCCGGATGACCAACTGTCCGCGCCGATCGTGACGGCGGTGGTTCGCCCGAGTGGCCCGGAAGCCGGCGAGTTCGGCCCACAGGGCGAAATGAGCCTGGCGGGCAACCTGCTGCAATCGCCGCAACCGCAGCCGAACTACACGGCGCCGGGCACGGGTTCGGGGGCGGGCTATCAGTATCAATACACTCCGCGTCCGCAATCGGCGGTGCCGGTAGCTGAGGCGCAGGCGGCCTACCGTGAGTTCTTTGCGCCGCTACCGGGGGCCGAGCCGAGCGCCGTCGCCCTGCCCGAAGGAGGGGGTGATATTCCGCCATTGGGCTATGCGTTGGCGCAGCTCAAGGGCATCTATATCCTCGCGGAAAACGCCCACGGCCTGGTGCTGGTGGACATGCACGCGGCCCACGAGCGGATCATGTACGAGCGCCTGAAAATCGCCATGGCCAGCGAAGGCCTGAGCGGCCAGCCGCTGCTGGTGCCGGAATCCCTGGCGGTCAGCCAGCGTGAAGCCGATTGCGCCGAAGAGCACGCCAGCGTGTTCCAGAAGCTGGGTTTCGAACTGCAACGCCTGGGCCCGGAAACCCTGGCGATCCGCCAGATTCCCGCGTTGCTCAAGCAAGCCGAGGCCAACCGGCTGGTGGCCGACGTCTTGGCGGACCTGATGGAATACGGCACCAGCGACCGTATCCAGGCGCACATCAACGAGCTGCTTGGCACCATGGCCTGTCACGGTGCGATCCGCGCCAATCGCCGCCTGGCCTTGCCGGAAATGAACGGCCTGCTGCGCGATATGGAAAACACCGAGCGCAGTGGACAATGCAACCATGGCCGACCGACCTGGACCCAAATGGGCCTGGACGATCTGGACAAACTGTTCTTGCGCGGCCGTTGATGAGTGCCTTGCCCCCCGCGATCTTCCTGATGGGCCCCACGGCCGCCGGCAAGACCGACCTGGCCATCGAGCTGAGCAAAGTGCTGCCCTGCGAGCTGATCAGTGTCGACTCTGCCTTGGTTTACCGTGGTATGGATATCGGAACTGCCAAGCCTTCAAAGGAACTGCTGGCTCACTATCCGCACCGATTGATCGACATCATCGACCCCGCAATGAGCTATTCGGCGGCAGATTTCCGCACCGACGCGCTGGCGGCTATGGCCGAGATCACCGCGCGCGGCAACATCCCGCTGTTGGTGGGCGGCACGATGCTCTACTACAAGGCTTTGCAGGAAGGCCTGGCGGATATGCCGCCGGCCGACGCCCAGGTGCGCGCCGAGCTCGAAGAAGAAGCAGCGCGCCTTGGCTGGCAAGCCCTGCACGACCAATTGGCGGCAGTCGATCCGGTGTCCGCCGCGCGCATCCACCCCAACGACCCCCAGCGCCTCAGCCGAGCCCTGGAAGTCTGGCGGGTAAGTGGTCAGACCATGACCGAGCATCGGCAGCGACAATCTGCGCAAAGTGCTGACGCAGGCGCATCGGGGCGGTCACAATTGCCCTATACTGTGGCGAATCTGGCGATTGCTCCGGCAAATCGCCAGGTGCTGCATGAACGAATTGCACAAAGATTCACAATTATGTTGGAACAGGGGTTTGTGGACGAGGTCGTAGCACTGCGTTCAAGAGGTGATCTGCATTCAGGGTTGCCTTCGATACGTGCTGTAGGCTATCGCCAAGTCTGGGATCATCTGGATGGCAAGCTGACGTCAGCCGAAATGCGGGAGCGCGGCATTATTGCCACGCGCCAATTGGCGAAGCGTCAGTTCACCTGGCTGCGCAGTTGGAGCGATTTGCACTGGCTGGACAGCCTGGACAGCGACAATCTGTCACGCGCCTTGAAATACTTGGGAACGGTCTCCATATTGAGCTGAGTCCTTGCAATTGCCGTCTATCCTTGGGGGTGTGACGGCCATAAGCTATCTATTTTCCGATTTTTTATTATTGATCCTTAAAGGAGTGCGGCACATGTCAAAAGGGCATTCGCTACAAGACCCTTACTTGAATACTTTACGTAAAGAGAAAGTTGGGGTTTCCATCTACTTGGTCAACGGTATCAAGCTGCAAGGTACGATCGAGTCGTTCGACCAGTTCGTGATCCTGCTGAAAAACACCGTCAGCCAAATGGTTTACAAGCACGCTATCTCGACAGTCGTTCCAGTTCGTCCAATCCGTCTGCCTAGCGCGGCCGATGGCGAACAGGGTGACGCTGAGCCAGGTAACGCCTGATAGGAGTCTCCTTTGTTCTTTGAGCGCCACGGTGGTGGTGAGCGAGTGATCCTCGTTCACTTGGATGGACAGGACCCTGAGGCGCGCGAAGATCCGCAGGAGTTTCAGGAGTTGGCTAATTCGGCCGGCGCCGAGACCGTTGCGTTTTTTAACGTACCGCGTCATCGGCCAACCGCCAAATACCTGATTGGCAGCGGCAAGGTCGAGGAACTGCGCGACCTGGTCCATGCCGAACAGGCCGATCTGGTGATTTTCAATCACATCCTCACGCCCAGTCAGGAGCGTAACCTCGAACGTGTTTTCGAGTGTCGCGTGATCGACCGTACCGGCCTGATTCTCGATATTTTCGCCCAGCGCGCCCGTACCCATGAGGGCAAGCTCCAGGTTGAACTGGCCCAGCTTGACCACATGAGCACCCGGCTGGTGCGTGGCTGGACTCACCTTGAGCGCCAGGGTGGCGGTATCGGCATGCGTGGCCCTGGCGAGACCCAGCTCGAAACCGACCGGCGACTGCTGCGGGTTCGCCTGCGTCAGATCAAGGGCCGGCTGGAAAAAGTCCGCAGTCAGCGCGAACAATCGCGACGTGGCCGCAGCCGAGCGGATATCCCTACCGTTTCCCTGGTGGGTTACACCAACGCCGGCAAGTCCACGCTGTTCAACAACTTGACCAAATCGGACGTGTACGCGGCCGACCAACTGTTCGCGACCCTTGACCCGACCCTGCGCCGCCTGGAACTGGCGGACCTGGGGCCGATTGTCCTGGCCGACACAGTGGGCTTCATTCGTCACTTGCCGCACAAACTGGTCGAGGCATTTCGGTCTACGCTCGAAGAGTCGAGCAACTCCGACCTGCTGTTGCACGTGATTGATGCGGCTGAGCCTGATCGCATGTTGCAGATTGAACAGGTGATGGTGGTGCTGGGCGAGATTGGTGCCCAGGACTTGCCCATCCTCGAGGTCTATAACAAACTCGATTTGCTTGAAGGCGTTGAGCCACAAATTCAGCGCGACGAAGACGGCAAGCCCCAGCGGGTCTGGTTGTCGGCGCGTGATGGTCGCGGCCTGGACTTGCTTGAGCAAGCGATCGCCGAGTTGCTCGGCAACGATTTGTTCGTCGGCACCTTGCGCTTGCCTCAGCGTTTTGCTCGACTGCGTGCACAGTTTTTCGAGTTGGGCGCGGTACAGAAAGAAGAGCACGATGAAGAAGGTGTCAGCTTGCTGGCCGTTCGATTGCCGCGCTCGGAGCTGAATCGGCTAGTCAGCCGCGAAGGCGTTATACCGACAGAGTTCATCGAGCAACACACTTTGCAATAAAAGCCTGAGAAAGCGGTTGTGCCGCAGTAGCAGGCATTCTGTAGCATTGGTCGGCGCGCCGTGGGTGCGTCTTTGCTTTATCAGATGGAGAGCGCTATGGCTTGGAATGAGCCGGGTGGCAACTCGAATAATCAGGATCCTTGGGGTGGTAAGCGCCGCAATAATGGCGACCGCAAGGGGCCACCGGATCTCGACGAGGCCTTCCGAAAGCTGCAGGAAAGCCTGAATGGGTTGTTCGGTGGTGGAAAAAAACGCGGTGGTGACGATGGCGGTCGCACAAGCAAGGGCGGCGGCTACGGCCTGCTGGGCCTTGGGCTTGTCGTGCTCGCGGCTGTGTGGCTGTATAGCGCGGTCTACGTGGTGGACGAGCAGGAGCAGGCCGTGGTGCTGCGCTTCGGCAAGTACTACGAGACTGTCGGCCCAGGCCTGAACATCTACTTCCCGCCGATCGACAAGAAGTACATGGAGAACGTCACGCGTGAGCGTGCCTACACCAAGCAGGGCCAGATGCTGACTGAAGACGAGAACATCGTCGAAGTGCCGCTGACCGTGCAGTACAAGATCAGCAACCTGCAGGACTTCGTGCTGAACGTCGATCAGCCGGAAGTCAGCCTGCAACAGGCGACTGAGAGCGCCTTGCGCCACGTGGTGGGCTCCACCGCGATGGATCAGGTGCTCACCGAGGGTCGTGAGTTGATGGCCAGCGAGATCAAGGAGCGCCTGCAACGGTTCCTCGACACGTATCGCACCGGTATCACCGTCACCCAGGTCAACATACAGAGCGCAGCCGCACCGCGCGAAGTACAGGAGGCCTTTGATGACGTGATCCGCGCCCGTGAAGACGAGCAGCGTTCGCGCAACCAGGCTGAAACCTACGCCAACGGCGTCGTGCCGGAAGCCCGTGGTCAGGCCCAGCGCATCCTTGAAGATGCCAACGGTTACCGCGATGAAGTGGTCTCCCGTGCCAAGGGTGAAGCGGATCGCTTTACCAAACTGGTCGCCGAGTACCGCAAGGCACCGGAAGTTACGCGTGAGCGTCTGTACCTGGACACCATGCAGGAAGTCTTCAGCAACACCAGCAAGGTTCTCGTGACCGGCAGCAAGGGTGGGCAGAACAACCTGCTGTACCTGCCGCTGGACAAGATGATCGAAGGTGGTCGTAGCGGCGCCAGCGCACCGGCTACCGGTTCGAATGCCGCTGCCAACGAAGCGAGCGCCCGTGCGGCCGCTGACTTGCTGCAACAGCAAACACGTACCAGGGAGAGTCGTTGATGAACAATAAATCGCTGACAGCCCTGATTGTGGGCGTCGTCGTGGTCATCGCTGCCTGGAACTGCTTCTACATCGTGGCTCAGACCGAGCGTGCGGTGCTGCTGCAATTCGGTCGCGTGGTCCAGGCGGATGTCCAGCCGGGCCTGCATGTGAAAGTCCCCTACGTCAACCAGGTGCGCAAGTTCGACGCACGCCTGATGACCCTGGATGCACCGACACAGCGTTTCCTGACCCTGGAAAAGAAAGCCGTGATGGTTGACGCCTACGCCAAGTGGCGCGTCAAGGATGCCGAGCGCTTCTACACCGCGACCTCCGGCCTCAAGCAGATTGCCGACGAGCGCTTGTCGCGTCGTCTGGAATCGGGTCTGCGTGACCAGTTTGGTAAGCGCACCCTGCACGAGGTGGTGTCCGGTGAGCGTGATGCGCTGATGGCGGATATCACTCGTTCGTTGAATACGATGGCGGAAAAAGAGCTGGGGATCGAAGTTGTCGATGTCCGGGTCAAGGCCATCGATCTGCCGAAGGAAGTGAACCGCAGCGTGTTCGAGCGCATGAGCACCGAGCGTGAGCGTGAAGCGCGTGAGCACCGTGCCAAAGGTAACGAGCTGGCCGAGGGTATCCGTGCGGATGCCGACCGTCAGCGTCGTGTGCTGTTGGCCGAGGCCTATCGCGAGTCTGAAGAAGCGCGTGGTGATGGTGATGCGCAAGCCGCGTCGATCTACTCTAAAGCCTACGGCCAGGACCAGGAGTTCTACGCGTTTTACCGTAGCCTGCGTGCCTACCGTGAAAGCTTCGCGAGCAAAACCGACGTCATGGTGCTGGACCCGAGCAGCGACTTCTTCCGTTACCTGGAAAAGTCCAAGTAACTCAATGTTCACTCCCGTCGGGCGGCTAAAACGCCTGGCGGGGTGATCCTTTGAGAAAACGGGTGTATGATGCGGCAGCCGGGAAATTCCCGGCTTTTTTGCGTCTGCATGTTTGATTCGGCAGGCGCGACAGGTTTTTCGAGGAAAGTGCCCGACGAGGCCGTTTGCAGGCCGTTCGTCACGTCGCTCTTGCGCGTGGTTTATGCCAGGGGCGGGCATTTTCTGCTTCACTCAAGGCTCGGCCGAGGGTTGGCCGCCCGGATCATAGGGGAATGGCGTAATGGCAACGGTAGACCGCTGGCTGCTGCCAGATGGCATCGAAGAAGTACTGCCACCAGAAGCTGCGCGCATTGAAGTTGCGCGTCGCCAGGTGTTGGATCTGTTCCAGAGCTGGGGTTACGAGTTTGTCGTGACCCCCCATATCGAGTACCTGGAATCCCTGCTGACCGGCGCGGGCCAGGACCTGGATCTGCGCACCTTCAAGGTCATCGACCCGCAATCGGGCCGGCAAATGGGGTTCCGTGCCGACATCACGCCGCAAGTGGCGCGCATCGATGCGCACACCCTGCGTCGCGAAGGCCCGAGCCGTCTGTGCTACGCCGGCAGCGTGCTGCATGCAAAGCCGCGGGCGTTGTCGTCGTCGCGCAGCCCGATCCAGTTGGGCGCCGAGTTATACGGCGATGCCAGCCCGAGCAGTGACGTGGAAGTCATCAGCCTGATGCTGGCCATGCTGCAACTGGCTGACGTGCCGGATGTCCACATGGACCTGGGCCACGTTGGTATCTACCGTGGCCTGGCCCGTGCGGCGGGGTTGTCCGGTGAAGTGGAACAACAGTTGTTCGATGCCCTGCAGCGCAAGGCGATCGACGAAGTCATTGCCCTGACCGAAGGCGTGCCGGCCGAACTGGCTGACATGCTGCGCGCGTTGGTGAACCTGTGCGGCAGCCGCGAAGTTCTGGATGCTGCACGTGAGCGCCTGGCCAATGCGCCGGCGCCGGTATTGGCGGCACTGGATGACGTGCTGGCGATTGCAGAGCAGTTGTCGGCACGGTTCCCGCAACTCCCGCTGTATTTCGACCTGGGCGAGTTGCGCGGCTACCACTACCACACCGGTGTGGTGTTCGCGGTGTTTGTGCCGGGTGTTGGCCAAGCCATCGCCCAAGGCGGTCGCTATGACGATATCGGCGCCGACTTCGGTCGTGCGCGTCCGGCCACCGGTTTCTCCACCGATTTGAAAACCCTGGTGACCCTGGGGCGTGCTGAGGTCGAGCTGCCGTCTGGTGGCATCTGGATGCCCGACAGTACGGATGCAGCACTCTGGCAGCAGGTTTGCCAGTTGCGCGGTGAGGGTCAGCGTGTCGTCCAGGCTTTGCCTGGGCAACCATTGGCCGCCGCCCGTGAAGCGGACTGCGACCGGCAATTGATTCTGCAGAACGGGCTTTGGCAAGTATCGCCACTGGCTTCTTGAGTTTTCCTGCCGGCCAACGCCGGCACCAAGTTTGCGCGAATGAGGACAAGTGTTATGGGTAAGAATGTCGTAGTCCTGGGCACCCAATGGGGTGATGAGGGCAAAGGCAAGATCGTTGATCTGCTGACCGAACATGCTGCCGCCGTAGTGCGCTACCAAGGCGGCCACAACGCTGGCCACACCCTGGTCATCGATGGCGAAAAAACCGTCTTGCACCTGATCCCGTCGGGCGTACTGCGCGAAGGCGTGCAGTGCCTGATCGGCAACGGCGTCGTGGTTGCACCGGATGCCCTGCTGCGCGAGATCACCAAACTGGAAGAGAAAGGCGTACCGGTGCGCGAGCGCCTGCGTATCAGCCCGTCCTGCCCGCTGATCCTGTCCTTCCACGTTGCGCTGGACCAGGCCCGTGAAAAGGCGCGTGGCGAGCTGAAGATCGGCACCACCGGTCGCGGTATCGGCCCGGCCTATGAAGATAAAGTCGCGCGTCGCGGCCTGCGTGTTGGCGACCTGCTCAACATGCCGCGCTTTGAAGACAAACTGCGCGAACTGGTGGAATACCACAACTTCATGTTGGTGGGTTACTACAAAGAGCCAGCCATCGAATTCGACAAGACCCTGGCCGAATGCAAGGAATACGCTGAGCTGCTCAAGCCGCTGATGCTCGACGTGACCGCCGAGCTGCACGACCTGCGTCGTGCTGGCAAAGACATCATGTTCGAAGGCGCTCAAGGCTCGTTGCTGGACATCGACCACGGTACCTACCCGTATGTGACCAGCTCCAACACTACCGCTGGTGGCGTGGCTACCGGTTCGGGTGTTGGCCCTATGTTCCTGGACTACATCCTGGGCATTACCAAGGCTTACACCACTCGCGTCGGTTCGGGTCCATTCCCGACTGAGCTGTTCGACGAAGTCGGTGCACACCTGGCCAAGCAAGGTCACGAGTTCGGCGCAACCACCGGCCGTGCTCGTCGTTGTGGCTGGTTCGATGCCGTTATCCTGCGTCGTGCTATCGATGTGAACAGCATCTCGGGTATCTGCCTGACCAAGCTGGACGTGCTCGACGGTCTGGAAACCATCAACATCTGCGTCGGCTACAAAGATGCAGAAGGTAAGAGCGTTGCTCCGACTGACGCTGACAGTTACGTGGGTCTGCAGCCGGTGTACGAAGAAGTGCCAGGCTGGACCGAATCGACCGTGGGTGTCAAAACCCTGGAAGAGCTGCCAGCCAATGCGCGTGCTTACATCAAGCGCGTTGAAGAGCTGATCGGCGCGCCGATTGACATTATTTCGACGGGCCCGGACCGCAACGAGACCATCGTTCTGCGTCACCCGTTCGCTTAATAAGCTGTTGATGTAAAAAGCAAAGGGCTCCTTCGGGAGCCCTTTGTCGTTTCAGTTCGCCAAACGGCACGACCCTTGCTGTATTTCCTTTTTTCGCGGTGCTATCAAATTAATGGCACCCGTGGTGGAGGGATTCCCGATGTCTGCCGTTCTCTCATTGTTACAAAGTCGACTGTTGCGGCCGGTGTTCGTTACCCTAGGTATCGCTCTTTTGGTGCAAGTGCTGGTGGCGGTTGCTCTAACTCGGAGCACAGTCACGGCGCTGGAAGCTGATTTGGGCAATCGCCTGGGGCTCGACAGTCAGAAACTGTCGAGCGAATTGGCCCAGGCTGGCAAAGAAGTCACATCCAGCCTGGACAGCTTGTCCAGCAGCACCCGTCAGCGTCTGACTGCTGGGCTTTCCGCGCGCCTGCAGGAAGAGCAGAAGCAACTGCGTGCGACCCTGGAAAAAGACCTGCAAGACTCCGCTAATGACATGGCGCAATTGCTGGCCTCCGTGGCGCCCCGTGCCATGTGGGACAACGATGTGCCGACGCTGTCGGAGTTCGCCCGACGGGCCCAGCGCAATCCCAACGTGTTGTTCGTGGTGTATGACGACGCTGCCGGTGAGCATCTGACGCGCTATCTGAACCGGGAAAACCCGATCAACCAGGCTTTGCTGGAAAAGGGCAAGGGCGACCGTGCTCTCGATAAAGTGCTGGACGCCGCCAAGGCGGACGCCTCCGTGTACTACGTCGAAGCGTCCATCAGCCCCAACGGTGTCGAGATCGGCAAGGTCCGCATGGGCGTCTCGACCGCGTCGGTAGAGGCCGACCTGCTGGCGCTGGATAAGCGCTTTGCGGCACTGATTGCCAGCGGCGATCAGTTGGTGGGTGACAGCCTCAAGGGCGCTGCGGCGGATAGTGCTGCCGCCATGGGCGCGAGGTTGCAATCGGCGCAGGCGACCGCTACCCAGATGACCGCCAACACCACGAGTGTCGTGCAAGAAGCGGCGGGTACGCTGCGCTGGCGCATCGGCATGGGGCTCGCGGTGGTCGGTTTTGGTGTCTTGCTGCTGATCGCGGTGGTGCTCGGGCGGCGCGTGGTTAATCGTCTGAAACTGTTGATCGCGGCCATGGATGACCTGGCGGCGGGCGAGGGTGACCTGACCAAGCGCGTGCAGATCAACAGCAAAGATGAGATCGGCGACATGGCCTCCGCGGTCAATCGCTTTGTGGATAAGTTGCAGCCCATCGTGCGCGAGGCCGGCGATGTGGCGCAGCGTACCGGTGTGGAAATCGGCGCGATGACCTTGCGCAATGCCGGCGCCGACGCGGCGGCGGGTTTGCAGCGCGACGAAGTGGCCGAGAGCCTGCGCGCGCTGTCGCAGATGGCCGATGAGGCCCAGGCCGAAAGCCATGCGATGCAGGCCGCGCTGCAGCAGGTGGTGGATATTCGCCAGGCTACGGATGAAAACTCACGCACGTCGGCTGAAGTGGGCAGCTTGATCGAAGCGCTGGCGGGCCAGGTGCAGGCCGGTTCCAAAGTCATCGAGCGCCTGGCAGCGCAAAGCGAGCAGATCGAAGTGGTGCTGACAGTGATCCACGGCATCGCCGAGCAGACCAACCTGCTGGCGCTCAACGCGGCCATCGAAGCGGCGCGTGCCGGTGAGACCGGGCGTGGCTTTGCGGTGGTGGCAGACGAGGTGCGTGCGCTGGCGAGTAAAACCCAGAGCTCCACCGGTGATATTCAGGCGCATATCGTGGCGTTGCAGCAGGGCGCTCGCGAGGCGGTCGAAACCATCGGCAAGGCAGGGCGCCAGGCCAACGAGGGCTTGCTGGTGCTGCGCGACAGTGTGCGCTTGCAGCAGACGGTGCAGGTCTCGGTGGAGCAGGTACACGCGGCGATTGGCCTGGCCACTCGTGCGGCTGAGCATCAAGCTCGGGGCGCGCATGCGGTACGTGGGCGGGTCGAGGTGATTCACGCTCAGGCCGAGCGTGCCGCGCAGGCTGTGGTGGAAACCACGGCCAGTGGCAAGGTGCTGGATGGTTTGGCGGCGCAGTTGAAGGCGAGCCTGGGGCAGTTCCGGGCTTAGTGTTGTCTGTGCCGCCGCCATCGGGAGCAAGCCCCCTCCCACAGTTGACCGAGTTCCAGCATTTGGAATGCGGCCGAATGTGGGAGGGGGGGCTTGCCCCCGATAGCGGTTTCAGCGGCTCAAATACATCCGAGTGGTGAGCAAATAAACCGGCAACCCCGACACCAGAATCAACAACCCTGCATAAGGCGCTGCCGCCGCGAACTCCACGTTCGAGGTATGCGCCCACACGGCGGTCGCCAGGGTATTCAACCCGGTCGGGCTCAGTAGCAACGTCGCCGTCAATTCCTTCATCGCATCGAGAAACACCAGCGCGAACGCCGCACCCAATGCCGGGAAAATAATCGGCAAGGTCACCCGGCAAAAAGCGCTGAACGATGAAGCACCCAGTGTGCGAGCGGCTTCCTCCAATTGCGGCGCAGCCTTGTTCAGGGCTGTGCGAATCGGCGCCTGGGCCAATGGCAAAAACAGCAGCGCATAAGCAATCAGCAACAGTGCTGACGTCTGGTACAGCGCCGGCACGTAATGCAAGGCGAAGTACACCAGTGTCAGTGCAATCACCAGGCCGGGCAGGGCGTGCAGCAAGTACGGCAGGCGCTCGGCCCAAATCGCCAGATGGCCTTTATAGCGCACCACCAACAACCCCACCGGCACCGCGAGTACCAGGCACAGTGCCGCGCCAGCCAGCGACAGCGCCAGGGAGGACAGCAACGCCTGGCCAATTTCGGTCACCGGGAACGCGGCCGACGAGCCTACCGCCAGCCAATAGCCGAGCATCCCCAATGGAATGCCGCTGCCGATGATCGCCAGCGCCAGGCAATACAGCTGCCCCAGCGGCGCCCACTTGCCCAGTCGAACCTGCTCCGCATGCCGCGCCGCACCCTGGCCGATACGCACATGTCGACCCTTGCCGCGCACGCGCAACTCCAGCCACAGCAGCGTCAGGCACATCGCCAGCAACACCGCCGACAACATCGCGGCATTGGCATTGCTGAATTCCAGTTCGAATTGCTGGTAGATCGCTGTGGTAAAGGTCTGCAGGCCGATGATCGACAGCGCGCCGAACTCCACCAGCATATGCAGCGCGATCAGCAGTGCCCCGGCCAGCAGTGACGGCCACAGCAAGGGCAAAGTGATGCGCCAGAACACGCCCCAGCGATTCAGTCCCAGGGTGCGCGCAGACTCTTCAAGGGAGGGGTCGAGATTGCGCAGGGTCGCCGCCACGGGTAGAAACACCAGCGGGTATTTGGACAGGGTCATCACCAGGATCGCCCCGCCGAGCCCTTCGAAGTTGGCGCTCAGCGACACCCAGGTAAAGCTGCTGACAAACGCCGGCACCGCAAACGGCAGGCACAGGATCACGCCCCACAGGCGGCGCCCCGGTAGGTTGCTACGCTCCAGCAGCCAGGCCAGGGACAGGCCAATCACGCCGCACGCCACCGTCACTCCAATCATCAGGGCCAGGGTGTTGCGCAGCAGCCCGAACACATACGGCCGCCACAGCAGATGCACCGCTTCCGCCCAGCCGGCTTGCCAGGCTTTGAGCCCGACATACGCCAGCGGCAGCAGGCTCAAGCCAACCAGAAGCAGCACGGGCAGCAACAGCCAGATCGAAGGACGCTTGCGCCTCGGGCTGTAACCCCCGCGCAAGGCCGGGGTGGGGAGCGATGGGTTCATCAGTTCAGGCCAACGTCACGTTCCATTTCCAGGGCTTCTTCAGCGTTGCCCAGGTCGGCGGGGGTGACTTTCGGCGGTTGCAGCTCGCTGAACGGCTTGAGGCCGCGATTGGACTCCATGCCCTTGCGCAGCGGGTATTCTGCCGAGGTGTTGGTGATCACGCGCTGGCCTTCTTCACTGGTCATGAACGCCAGCAGTTGTTGGGCTTCTTTCGGGTGCTTGCTGGATTTCAGCGCGGCAGCGGAAGACACGGTGATCAGGCCGCCAGCATCGCCATTGGTGAAGTAGTGCAACTGCGAGTCCAGGTTGGTTTTTTCCTTCTTCAGGGCAAACCAGTAGTAGTTATTCACCAGAACGGTGGCGACTTCGCCGTTTTCCACGGCTTTGAGGGCGACCATGTTGTTGCTGTACACCTTGCCGAAGGCGCGCAGGCCGGTCAGCCATTCTTCGGCGGCCTCACGACCGTGCAGCGTGATGATCGCCACGGCCTGCTCCTGGAACGCGCCGCTGGTGGGTACGAAGCCGACCTTGCCTTGCCATTCGGGGCGGGCGAAATCCAGCACCGACTTGGGCAGGTCTTTCTCGGCAATCAGTTTCGGGTTGAAGGCTACGACGCGGGTGCGTGCGGTCACACCCATCCAGTCGCCATTCCTGCTGACATAGTCCTTGGGTAATACATCGAGCGTGCTGGCGTCGATTTTTGCCAGCAGGCCTTGCTCGCCGAGTTTGTTCAGCGGCGGCGATTCTTCTGTGTAGATAACGTCGGCCGGGGAGCGCTCGCCTTCTTCGACGACCTGGCTGGCCAACTGGTTGCTGCTGCCTTTGCGCACATTGACGTGGATGCCGGTCTTGGCTTCGAAGGCCTTGGCGAGGTCATCGCCGACTTCTTTGTGTTGGCCGTTGTACAGGGTTAGGGAGATTTTGTCGGCGCAATAGGCCGCGGGCGAGAGCAGGGTCAGGCCGAGCAGAGTGATGCTCAGGCCGCGCAGAAGAGATGTCTTGAGATGGGTGTCGCGGATCATCATCCGGAAGTTTCCTCGCTTGAGTGCAACAAATCGTTGCAAGGATAAACGATAAAGCTTCTCAAGTGCGGACGAGGGGGAAATCGATGGGGAAGTTTTCATGCCCCGGAAACGAAAAAACCCGCTTTCGCGGGTTTGATCTGAATTTGGTGCCCAGGAGAAGACTCGAACTTCCACGACCTTGCGATCACCAGCACCTGAAGCTGGCGTGTCTACCAATTTCACCACCTGGGCATTATCAAGCAACGTTGCCGCTGTCGATGGAGCGAACTATACGGCGGGCTTTTTGATCTGTAAACCCCTGATTCAAAAAAATAAATCGGGATTTGCTTTAAAAATCAAAGGCCTGAAACGCAAAAACCCGCTTTCGCGGGTTTTTGGGAGACTCAAGGTTGAACCTTGAGTTTGAAATTGGTGCCCAGGAGAAGACTCGAACTTCCACGACCTTGCGATCACCAGCACCTGAAGCTGGCGTGTCTACCAATTTCACCACCTGGGCAGCATCAACAACGTTGCCGTCGTCGATGGCGCGCACTATACGGAGTGGTTTTTGAACTGTAAACCCCCGCCATGAAAAAAGCCTGGAAAATTTCGCCAATGGTCGTGCAAGGTGCGTCTTGGGGGCTGCAAAGTGTTTTAAAACGCTTGTTGACGCCTGAAATTTCCCGTTTCAATACGCGTATGCCAAACTAACCCACATATAGACAAGGTGAAAACTCTCTAATGGCCGATTGGCAGTCCCTCGATCCCGAGGCCGCTCGTGAAGCGGAAAAATATGAAAACCCTATTCCTAGCCGCGAACTGATCCTGGCGCATCTCGCCGATCGTGGTTCGCCTGCTAGCCGCGAGCAGTTGGTTGAAGAGTTCGGTCTGACCACCGAAGACCAGCTCGAAGCCCTGCGCCGCCGCCTGCGTGCCATGGAGCGCGATGCTCAGTTGATCTACACCCGCCGTGGCACGTATGCGCCCGTGGACAAGCTCGACCTGATCCTGGGCCGCATTGCTGGCCACCGTGACGGCTTCGGCTTCCTGATCCCGGATGACGGCAGCGACGACCTGTTCATGAGCCCGGCGCAAATGCGCCTGGTGTTCGATGGCGACCGTGCGTTGGCGCGCGTGTCGGGCCTGGACCGTCGCGGCCGCCGTGAAGGCGTGATCGTCGAAGTAGTGTCCCGTGCCCATGAGTCCATCGTCGGGCGTTACTTCGAAGAAGGCGGCATCGGCTTCGTCATTCCGGACAACCCGAAGGTCCAGCAGGAAGTGCTGGTGACCCCGGGCCGCAATGGCGCCGCCAAGGTCGGTCAGTTCGTGGAGGTGAAAATCACTCACTGGCCAACCCCGCGCTTCCAGCCCCAGGGCGATATCGTCGAAGTGGTCGGCAACTACATGGCGCCGGGCATGGAAATCGACGTCGCGCTGCGCACCTACGATATTCCTCACGTGTGGCCTGACGCCGTGCTCAAGGAAGCCGCCAAGCTCAAGCCGGAAGTCGAAGATAAGGACAAAGAGAAGCGCATTGACCTGCGCCATCTGCCGTTCGTCACCATCGACGGCGAAGACGCCCGCGACTTCGACGATGCGGTGTATTGCGAAGCCAAGCCTGGCAAGCTGCGCCTGTTCTCGGGTGGCTGGAAGTTGTACGTGGCGATTGCCGACGTCTCCAGCTACGTGAAGATCGGTTCGGCGCTGGATAACGAAGCTCAGGTGCGCGGCAACTCCGTGTACTTTCCTGAGCGTGTGATCCCGATGCTGCCTGAGCAGTTGTCCAACGGCCTGTGCTCGCTGAACCCGAAAGTCGACCGTTTGGCCATGGTGTGCGAGATGACCATCTCGAAAACCGGCGAAATGACCGACTACCAGTTCTACGAAGCGGTGATCTACTCCCAGGCGCGCCTGACCTACAACAAGGTCAGCACCATCCTGGAAGCGCCGAAGACCAGCGAAGCCAAGGCCTTGCGTACTGAATACGCCGGTGTGGTGCCGCATCTCAAGCAGCTGTATGCGCTGTACAAGGTGCTGCTGGGCGCACGCCATGTGCGTGGTGCGATCGATTTTGAGACCCAGGAAACCCGGATCATTTTCGGTTCCGAGCGCAAGATCGCCGAGATCACCCCGACCACCCGCAACGACGCGCACAAGCTGATCGAGGAATGCATGCTGGCGGCCAACGTGGCCACCGCAGAATTCCTGAAGAAGCACGAAATTCCTGCGCTGTACCGGGTGCATGATGGTCCGCCGCCGGAGCGTCTGGAAAAACTGCGCGCCTTCCTCGGCGAGCTCGGCCTGTCCCTGCACAAAGGCAAGGATGGCCCGTCGCCGAAGGATTACCAGGCACTGCTGGCCAGCATCAAGGACCGTCCGGATTTCCACCTGATCCAGACCGTGATGCTGCGTTCCCTGAGCCAGGCGGTGTACAGCGCCGACAACCAGGGCCACTTCGGCCTGAATTACGAGGCGTACACCCACTTCACGTCGCCGATCCGGCGTTACCCGGACTTGCTCACGCACCGCGCGATCCGCAGCGTGATCCACTCCAAGCAGGACACCCCGCACGTCAAGCGCGCCGGTGCCATGACCATTCCGAAGGCGCGGATCTATCCATACGACGAAGCGGCCCTGGAACAGCTCGGGGAGCAGTGCTCCATGAGCGAGCGCCGTGCCGACGAAGCCACCCGCGACGTTGTGAACTGGCTCAAGTGCGAGTTCATGAAAGACCGCGTAGGCGAGTCGTTCCCAGGCGTGATCACGGCAGTGACCGGCTTTGGTCTGTTTGTCGAACTGACCGATATCTACGTCGAGGGCCTGGTGCATGTCACCGCCTTGCCGGGTGACTACTACCACTTCGATCCTGTGCATCACCGCCTGGCGGGCGAGCGTACCGGTCGCAGCTTCCGCTTGGGCGACACCGTCGAAGTGCGCGTGATGCGCGTCGACCTGGACGAGCGCAAGATCGACTTCGAGATGGCCGAAAAAACCATCGCCGCGCCGATCGGCCGTAAAAAGCGTGGCAGCGAAACCGCCGCTCCGGCCACCAAAGGCAAGGGTGCTCCTGCGAAAGCTGCCGCCACCGAGCCTGCGCCGGCGAAGGCTGGTCGTCGTCCGGCTGCCAAGGACAAGGCCCCTGAAGCCTACCGCCCGAGCGATGCAGCGGCGAAAAACGCCGAGCTGCGCAAGAGCCGTGAGTTGAAGCAGCAGTTGCTCAGCGAAGCCAAAAGCGGTGGTAAAGCGGCGTCTGGGGGAAAGTCCCAAGGGGCGGAAAAACCGTCGAGCAAGCCCAGTAAACATCGTAAAGGCCCGCCCAAAGCGGGTTCGGCTCCCGCGAAAAGCGGCGGGTCGCGTAAACCTAAGGCCAAGTCATGAGTCTGGAAAAAATCTACGGCGTCCACGCCGTAGAAGCACTGCTGCGTCATCACCCTAAACGCGTCAAGCAGGTTTGGCTGGCGGAAGGTCGCAGCGAGCCGCGCGTGCAGGCGTTGGTCGAGTTGGCCAACGAAAACCGCGTAGCGATCGGTCAGGCCGAGCGTCGCGAAATGGACGTGTGGGTTGAAGGCGTTCACCAAGGCGTCGTCGCGGATGTCAGCCCGAGCCAGATATGGGGCGAGGCCATGCTCGACGAGTTGCTCGACCGGACCGAAGGCCCACCGCTGTTGCTGGTGCTGGACGGCGTGACCGACCCGCACAATCTCGGCGCCTGCCTGCGTTCGGCGGATGCTGCTGGTGCGCTGGCGGTGATCGTGCCCAAGGACAAGTCGGCCACGTTGACGCCGGTTGTGCGTAAAGTCGCGTGCGGGGCGGCGGAAGTGATTCCGCTGGTGGCCGTGACCAACCTCGCGCGCACCCTGGAGAAACTCCAGCAGCGCGGCCTGTGGGTCGTGGGTACGGCGGGGGAGGCGGAGGTCAGCATTTATGACCAAGACCTCACCGGCCCGACCATCCTGATCATGGGCGCCGAAGGCAAAGGCATGCGTCGCCTGACCCGCGAGCATTGTGATTATCTGGTTCACCTGCCAATGGCCGGTAGCGTTAGTAGCCTCAATGTGTCTGTTGCGACGGGTGTGTGCTTGTTTGAAGCCCGACGCCAGCGCGGCGCCAAGGCCAAGACCAAGAAGTAATTTTGAGTCTGGCATAGATGCAAAATGTGGGAGGGTGCTTGCTCCCGATAGCGGTAAGGCAGTCACACATTGTGTCACTGATAAACCGCAATCGGGAGCAAGCCCCCTCCCACATTTGTTTTGAGGTGTCTGGATGATTGTTCAAATAATCACCAATCACCTTGCGCCCGTCCTCCCCCTTCTCTACAATTGCGCCCCTTGCCTTCCTGGCAGGCACCGATGTGCCTCCCTGCGGCAAGATCCATAAGTGTCATTCACTCCTTGTCTGACCGTTTTTGAGCGGCAGGCTACAACCCGTAAGGAGCATTCATGCGTCATTACGAAATCATCTTTTTGGTCCACCCGGATCAAAGCGAGCAAGTCGGCGGCATGGTAGAGCGTTACACCAAGCTGATCGAAGAAGACGGCGGCAAAATCCACCGTCTGGAAGATTGGGGCCGTCGTCAACTGGCCTATGCAATCAACAATGTTCACAAGGCTCACTACGTGATGCTGAACGTTGAATGCACTGGCAAGGCTCTGTCCGAGCTGGAAGACAACTTCCGCTACAACGATGCTGTGATCCGTAACCTGGTCATCCGTCGCGAAGAAGCCGTTACCGGCCAATCCGAGATGCTCAAGGCTGAAGAAAACCGCAGTGAGCGCCGTGAGCGTCGCGACCGTCCTGAGCACGAAGGCGCTGAAAGCGCTGATAGTGATGACAGCGACAACAGCGATAACGCTGACGAGTAATCCACGGACCTTTTAAGGAGCCTATCAAATGGCACGTTTCTTCCGTCGTCGTAAATTCTGCCGCTTCACCGCTGAAGACGTGAAAGAGATCGATTACAAAGATCTCAACACTCTGAAAGCCTACGTATCCGAGACCGGCAAAATCGTTCCAAGCCGTATCACCGGTACCAAAGCACGTTATCAGCGTCAGCTGGCCACCGCTATCAAGCGCGCCCGCTTCCTGGCCCTGCTGGCCTACACCGACAGCCACGGCCGCTGAGACCGGGCAGTCGACAAGTAGTAAGGGATTGAATGCATGCGCGCCTTAGCTGAGTTCATCATGCGCGGTCGTGTGCAGGCCACTCTGGTAGTGGCTGGAGCTGCAGTGTTGCCGTTGTTGTTTTGGTTGAGTGCCGCCGCGGTTTGCCTTGTGCTGCTGCGGCGCGGTTCGGACGCCTTGAGCGTCCTGGGTGTAGGCGTGTTGTCAGTGTTGGTGAGCTGGCACTTCCTGCAAGATCCAACGGCCCTTTTGGTGCTGCTCGGGACTTGCGGTCTGGCGTTGGTTTTACGCGCCGGTTACTCCTGGAATCGCGTGCTGCTGGTCAGCACGGCCGTGGGATTGTTGTGTGCGGTGAGTCTGGGAACCGTATTCGGTTCCTTCATCGAATCATTGGCGCAGACGTTTCAACACGTTATGCCGCTGGTGATGGGTGAGTCTTACGAGAAACTCTCGGCAGACCAGAAAGCAGTTCTCGCTTCACTGACGGTCCCACTGATGATCATTTCGACGGCGGTTTCGTTGCAGATCTTTAGTGTGTTGTGCCTGATTCTTGGGCGCTACTGGCAGGCGTTGTTGTATAACCCCGGTGGTTTCGGACGCGAGTTTCGCGCAATCCGAATCCCCAAGCGCGTTGCGCTGTCACTGCTGGCCGTCATGTGTGTTGCTCCGCTTATCGGGTGGAACGCCTTGATCCTGTTGCCGCTGTGCAGTGTGCCGCTGTTCTTCGCTGGGCTGTCTTTGCTGCATGGACTGGTCGCGCAGAAAAAATTGGCCAGTTTCTGGCTGGTGGGGTTTTACGTCACGGTCTTGCCGCTCATGCACTTGATCGGTCCGTTATTCGTGGTCTTGGCCATTGTCGATAGCCTGATTGATATTCGCGGTCGTCTCGCGTCCAAAGACGCCGATAACGCGAACGGTGAAGGTTAAAAGTTAGAGGATTTTCACATGCAACTGATCCTTCTGGAAAAAGTCGCCAACCTGGGCAACCTGGGCGACAAAGTAAACGTTAAGGCCGGCTACGGTCGTAACTACCTGCTGCCATACGGCAAAGCCACCGCTGCAACCGCTGCCAACCTGGCTGCGTTTGAAGAGCGTCGTGCTGACCTGGAAAAAGCAGCAGCAGACAAAAAAGCTTCGGCCGAAACTCGCGCTGCCCAACTGGCTGAGCTGGAAGTGACTATCACTGCCACCGCCGGTGACGAAGGCAAGCTGTTCGGTTCGATCGGCACCCACGACATCGCTGACGCACTGACCGCCTCCGGCGTTGAAGTTGCGAAAAGCGAAGTTCGTCTGCCGAACGGCACCATCCGCAACGTAGGTGAATTCGACGTAGCCGTGCATCTGCACGCTGAAGTTGAAGCCACCGTACGCGTTGTCGTGGTAGCAGCTTAAGCAACACCTAACTGACTGGCACCTCGCGTGCCAGGCGGTTAACATCGGGCACGATCCTGTTTACAGGTCGTGCCTTTTGTTTTTTTACACACCCCCTAATTCCAAGTGGCCATGAACGATATTTCAGCTCCTGAGCAATACGATCTGCAAACCGCTGCCCTGAAGGTGCCGCCGCATTCCATCGAGGCCGAACAGGCCGTGCTCGGTGGTTTGATGCTGGACAACAACGCCTGGGAACGCGTGCTGGATCAAGTCTCGGACGGTGATTTCTATCGGCATGACCACCGCTTGATCTTCCGCGCCATTGCCCGGCTGGCCGACCAGAACTCACCGATCGACGTGGTGACGCTGGCCGAGCAACTGGACAAGGAAGGCCATACTTCACAAGTCGGCGGCCTGGGCTACCTGGGCGAACTGGCGAAAAACACGCCGTCGGTTGCCAACATCAAGGCCTATGCGCAGATCGTCCGTGCGCGGGCCACGCTGCGGCAATTGATCGGTATCGCCACTGAGATCGCTGACAGTGCCTTCAACCCGGAAGGCCGCACCGCTGAAGAAATTCTCGACGAAGCCGAACGGCAGATTTTCCAGATCGCCGAAGCCCGCCCGAAAACCGGCGGCCCGGTCAGCGTCAACGACCTGTTGACCAAGGCCATCGACCGGATCGATACCCTGTTCAACACCGACAACGCTATCACCGGCCTGTCCACCGGCTACACCGACCTCGATGGCATGACCAGCGGCCTGCAACCGTCTGACCTGATCATCGTCGCCGGCCGTCCATCCATGGGTAAAACCACCTTTGCGATGAACCTGGTGGAGAACGCCGTACTGCGCAGCGAAAAGGCCGTACTGGTCTACTCGCTGGAGATGCCAGGCGAATCGCTGATCATGCGGATGTTGTCGTCCCTGGGGCGTATCGACCAGACCAAGGTGCGTGCCGGTCGTCTGGAAGACGACGATTGGCCGCGCCTGACCTCGGCCGTCAACCTGCTCAACGACCGCAAGCTGTTTATCGATGACACCGCGGGTATCAGTCCCTCGGAAATGCGCGCACGTACCCGTCGCCTGGTGCGTGAGCACGGCGATATCGGCCTGATCATGATCGACTACCTGCAGTTGATGCAGATCCCAGGTTCCAGTGGCGACAGCCGTACCAACGAGATTTCCGAGATTTCCCGCTCGTTGAAAGCCTTGGCCAAGGAATTCAACTGCCCGGTGGTTGCCCTGTCGCAGCTCAACCGTTCCCTGGAGCAACGGCCGAACAAGCGCCCGATCAACTCTGACTTGCGGGAATCCGGAGCGATCGAGCAGGATGCTGACGTGATCATGTTCGTTTACCGCGATGAGGTCTATCACCCGGAAACCGAGCATAAGGGCATCGCTGAAATCATCATCGGTAAGCAGCGTAACGGCCCCATCGGCACCACGCGCCTGGCCTTTATCGGCAAATACACCCGTTTCGAAAACCTTGCGCCGGGCAGCTATAACTTCGACGACGAGTAAAAGCGCCTTTTCTAATTCCTACTGCAAAGGTCGGAATTGGTTAAAATTTGTGCTATATTCCGCGCCCGCGATTTTTCATCTCAACACCGGTCACCGTCATGCAAACAGCCAAGCCGTTATTTGACTATCCCAAGTATTGGGCCGAATGTTTCGGTCCTGCGCCATTCCTGCCGATGAGCAGGGAGGAGATGGATCAGCTTGGCTGGGATTCCTGCGACATCATCATCGTCACCGGTGATGCCTACGTTGACCATCCGTCGTTCGGCATGGCAATCATCGGCCGGCTGCTGGAGTCCCAGGGCTTTCGCGTCGGGATCATTGCCCAGCCCAACTGGCAGTCCAAAGACGACTTCATGAAGCTCGGCGAGCCGAACCTGTTCTTCGGCGTCGCGGCCGGCAACATGGACTCGATGATCAACCGCTACACCGCCGACAAGAAAATCCGCTCCGACGACGCCTACACCCCAGGCGGCATGGCCGGCAAACGCCCGGACCGCGCGAGCCTGGTGTACAGCCAGCGGTGTAAGGAAGCCTACAAGAACGTGCCGATTGTCCTCGGTGGCATCGAAGCGTCCTTGCGCCGCATCGCCCACTACGACTACTGGCAGGACCGGGTGCGCAACTCGATCCTGATCGACGCCGCCGCCGACATCCTGCTGTACGGCAACGCCGAGCGTGCCATCGTCGAGGTGGCCCAACGCCTGTCGTGGGGCCACAAGATCGAAGACATCACCGACGTGCGCGGCACCGCGTTCATTCGCCGTGATACGCCGGCGGGCTGGTACGAAGTGGACTCCACGCGTATCGACCGGCCGGGCAAGGTCGACAAGATCATCAACCCGTATGTGAACACCCAGGACACCCAGGCCTGCGCCATCGAGCAGGAAAAGGGCCCGGTCGATGACCCGGAAGAAGCCAAGGTCGTGCAGATATTGGCCAGCCCGCGCATGACCCGCGACAAGACCGTGATCCGCCTGCCATCGGTGGAAAAAGTCCGTGGCGACGCGGTGCTCTATGCCCACGCGAACCGCGTGTTGCATCTGGAAACCAACCCGGGCAACGCCCGCGCCCTGGTGCAGAAGCACGGTGAAGTGGACGTGTGGTTCAACCCGCCGCCCATTCCGATGACCACCGAAGAAATGGACTACGTGTTTGGCATGCCTTACGCGCGTGTCCCGCACCCGGTGTATGGCAAGGAAAAAATCCCGGCCTACGACATGATCCGTTTCTCGGTGAACATCATGCGTGGCTGTTTCGGCGGCTGCACCTTCTGCTCGATCACCGAGCACGAAGGCCGGATCATCCAGAACCGCTCCGAAGAGTCGATCATTCGCGAAATCGAAGAAATCCGCGACAAGGTCCCGGGCTTCACTGGCGTGATTTCCGACCTCGGCGGCCCGACCGCGAACATGTACCGTATCGCCTGCAAGAGCCCGGAAATCGAATCCGCGTGCCGTAAGCCGTCGTGCGTGTTCCCAGGTATCTGCCCGAACCTGAACACCGACCACTCGTCGCTGATCCAGCTGTACCGCAGCGCCCGTGCGTTGCCGGGTGTGAAGAAAATCCTGATCGCTTCCGGCCTGCGCTACGACCTGGCCGTTGAGTCGCCGGAGTATGTGAAGGAGCTGGTCACCCACCACGTCGGTGGTTACCTGAAGATCGCCCCGGAACACACCGAGGAAGGTCCGCTCAACCAGATGATGAAGCCGGGCATTGGCAGCTATGACAAGTTCAAGCGCATGTTCGAGAAGTACACCAAGGAAGCGGGCAAGGAACAGTACCTGATCCCGTACTTCATCGCCGCCCACCCCGGCACCACCGATGAAGACATGATGAACCTGGCCCTGTGGCTCAAGGGCAACGGCTTCCGCGCCGACCAGGTGCAGGCGTTCTACCCGTCGCCGATGGCCACCGCCACCGCGATGTACCACTCGGGCAAGAACCCGCTGCGCAAGGTCAGCTACAAGAGCGAATCGGTGACCATCGTCAAGAGCGAAGAACAGCGCCGCCTGCACAAGGCGTTCCTGCGCTACCACGATCCGAAAGGCTGGCCGATGCTGCGTGAAGCGCTGACCCGCATGGGCCGCGCCGACCTGATCGGGCCGGGCAAGGATCAACTGATCCCGTTGCACCAGCCGGCCACCGACAGCTACCAGAGTGCGCGTCGCAAAAACTCGACGCCGGCCGGCAGCCACAAGGTCGCGAAGGAAACCACCACCAAGATCCTCACCCAACACACCGGCCTGCCGCCCCGTGGCAGCGACGGCAGCAACCCCTGGGACAAGCGCGAACAAGCCAAGGCTGCGGCCATGGTGCGCAACAAACAGGCCGCCAAGGAACGCACTGATGCGGCCAAGGGTAAGGGCGGCAAGCCAGCCCGCAAGCCGGTGGTGCCGCGTTGATCGCAGCCTGAATATGCCAAACGCCAGCCTCGTGCTGGCGTTTTGCTTTCTAGCCGGTGGGTAGCCTGTTTGTTAAGGTGGCGCCCATTAAATCGCCATCGGGAGCAAGTCGCACCGCCCCTCCCACATTAGATGTGTGAATACATTCAAAATGTGGGAGGGAGCTTGCCCCCGATAGCGTCAGTCCTGTCCCCAACTTTTCAAGGAAGAACACCCCCCATGAGCAACCCCCTGCTCAACATCGGCATGGACTCCAACCGCTCGCAGTTCATGGCGCGCCAGCGCATCGAGAGTGAAGTCAACCTGCCCCGGCTGTTTGCCATCATCGACGCCGACCCTGGCATCGTCGGCGCTGGCGTGGTGTATATCGACGCCGACTTCAACGTCGTGACCCTGCGCGAGTTCAAACCGATCTGCAGCATTCGACCCAAGCGCATCATTGTGCGCGAAGCGCAGAAATACATCGCCCCGGCACAGTTCGCCGACCAAGTGCTGAACAACCCACGCGAATCGCGATTGGTGAGTGAAGCCTTCAACACCACCTTGTCCTGCAGCGGCGCGGTCATTGGCTGGCTGGTGGTGTTGAGCGGCACCATCGCCATCCCGTTTACCGCCGGAGCCAGCACGGTCGTGACGGCCATCGGCTATACCGCTGCCTCGGCCAGCACCGTGTCGTGCCTGGTCGGTGGGTTCCGTACACGCAACGAAATCGTCAACCCGGCGATGAACGATTACCTGGATAACGAAGAGTGGTACCAAGCGGCGACCAAGATTCTCGACGGTGCCGCCTTGGTCGGCGTCGGCGCATCGGCGTTGACGACAGTCAAGCTGGTCAACGTCGCTCGTGCGGCCACAGGCAAAAGCATGCGTCAGGTGCTGAAAGGTCTGAGCGGGCAGGAGCGGGAGAAACTCACCAAAGAACTGCTGAAAGTGGCCGACCCGCAAATGTCGAACAAGATGCGCAAGCTGCTGCAACTGAGCGGCGAGTTGCCTAAACGCTTTACGCCGACCCAGCTCAAGCACGCCACCTACGTCCAATTGGGCGATGCCTTCAGTGCGGGGCTGAGCGTCTGGGGCTTGAAGCGTTCGGATAACTACAAACAGGCCAAGACCTTGGCGATTGGCTTGTACGAAGAGGGCGAGTGATGAGTGGTGTTCCGTCGCTGAAACCGTTTTTGCTGGAGCATTTCCCCGCGTTCATCGGCGTGATTCTCGCCGGTTGTCTCGGCGGTTCTGCGGCGATTTCCCTGGCGGCCAGCACCTATTTCGCCGACGTGCCCATGGCCACCAATGCCAGCGTGTCCTGGTTCGTGGTGATAGCGGCTGCACTGTTCGTGGCCAACAGCAACTTTTTGGTGGTGCGCGGTCGAGCCTGGGCGGTGTGGGGGATGGTAGCGTTTTTTACGACGTGCCTGCTGGTGGTCCTGCCGACGCTGCACTACCGGCCGCACTGGTTTATCTACAGTGAAAGCCTGTTCTGGCCATTGCTCGGGTTGCTGCTGATCAACAGTAAGGGCTATCGGTCGATGGTGAGCAAGTTGGTCGAAGTGCGGCGGTTGCGGGAGGCGGCCAAGGCGGGGCTGTAGCCTCGGCACACGGTTTCAGACTTTGACGTTTTGGCGAATGTTCCAGCCGTACTTGACCGCGCCGCCGTCTTTGCCACCGTCGGATTTTTGCGGCTGGTAGCTGACTTCGACCGTGGCGAAGTTCAGGGCTATCACCTCAGTCAGCACATCGCTGCTGGTCACCGCGTCGGTTTGGTAGGACGTGACCATGACTTCCTTCAGCGTGATCACCAGATACTCCACGGCATTACTGCCACCGGCCTTGCGCACCACCAACCGCGCCTCCGGGTAATGCTTGCCGGTGGAGCAGGCCATCATCAGGTTGGGTGAAGACTTGTCCATGACCTTGGAGATGGACAGGTTTTCAATATTGACCTTGCCGGCGCCACCGCCGCTGCCGGTATGCATGGAACCGGTCTGGGACATGCCCCAGCCCCATCGGCTGATCTCGATTTCGTCGCGATGCGCTTGGTCTTTGGACTCGCCCTTGATGTCCCCCAACTTCAAAAACATATCAGTTGCCATTGTCGCTCCCTGTTTTGGTGTGCGCCGGAAGTGGCGTGGGGCGTACTTTTTCTTATTCGGGATATGGCTTACAAGGTGCTGCATCACGATCAGGAAGTGCCTGTCCGGATAAAGCGAAACTTCTGACATTTTTCGGGGGGAGGCAGTCTTTACCCTCTGCGCTCTTGTGAACCTCAGGAGTAAAGGGATGACTTCCAGCGTATTCAGAGACGGTTTCCTCAGTTCCAATTACATGACGCGGCAGTGGTTGGAAAACAGCATTGATCTGCGCAAGTTATTTGCGGCGATTGATGCTGATCCGGCCATCGTCGGTGCCGGCGTGGTGTATCTCGATGCGCAACTACGGATAGTCGTGCTGCGTGAATTTCAGCCGATTTGCAGTATCGCGCCGAAGAATGTGATTTTGCGCGAGGCGCCCAGCTATGTCGGGCGGGTGGAGTTCGCTCGGCAACTGGCGAATGAACCGCGAGACTCGCAGGTGGCGTTTGAGGCCATGAATACAGCTTTGGCGTGTACTTCGGCGGTGATTAGTTGGTTGGTGATACTGGGGGGCTCGGCGTTGAGTCCTTTTACCTTTGGGGCGACTGGTGTGGTTGCTGTGATCGGCTATACGTCAGCGATGGCCAGTTCGGTTCAATGCTGGATTGGCGCTCAGCGGACTAAAAATGAAATGACGGACCCTGCCCGTAACGACGCTCTGGATAGCGATCAGTGGTACCAGGCCGTAACGGCCGGATTGGATGCGGCCTCGTTGTTAGGTGCTGGTAGCGCAGCGATGTCGACGATTCGATTCGTCAGCATGATCAAAAAGGCGACTGGGAAAAGCACACATCAGGTACTCAAAGGGCTGAGTCGGCAGGAGCGGGTAAAGCTCACAAAGGAATTACTGAGTATCAACCATCCGGAAATGACCCGGAAAATGATCAAGCTGAAACAAATGGCTAGAGAGATGCCAAAGCGCTACACCTCGGCCGAAGTCAGAAATGGAACCATGCTGCAGATGCTTGATGCCCTTGGCGCCTTATCGGCCGTTGCTGGCAGTGTGGGGTCCGGGAACATCCGGATTATCGCGGTTGGGCTGTATGAGGAGATATCAGAGTGAGACTTCTCGGACGGAAACCTCTCATACCGGTACGCCCTTTTCTTTTGCGCTACTTTCCCGTGTTTATCGGCGTAATTTTAGCGGGCATCTTCGGCAGTTCTTCTGTTGTTGTGCTGGTGGAAAACTATTATTTTCCATCGTTATCGAACGCGGTTGCTAAAAGTGCCGGCGTGGTCTTGGCCTGGTTTATCGCCCATTGCAATTTCATGATCGCCTACGGGCGGCCTAAGTGGGTCTGTGGCATGTATGGCCTTTTCATCGCCTGCCTGTTGGTTGCTGTGCCAGGTTTTCATTTTTCACCGAACCCATTCATTTACGCTGAATGCTTCTTTTGGCCGGTACTCGGCCTGCTGCTGCTTCGCAGCAAACGCCACCGGGAAATGCGTGCCAAATGCGTAGAGCTTCGCCATATGCGCGGGAAAGTAATGGTTGCCATTGAAAAGCGGCGTAAACACGAGCGCGCAATAATCAGAATAAAGAAATCGAGGTAGTGAGTGAGACTTCTCGGACGGAAACCTCTCATATCTATGCGCCCTTTTCTTTTGCGTTACTTCCCCGTCTTTATCGGTGCGATTTTTATGGGTATTTTGGGGGGGGGCCGCTGTTGTGGCATTGCTGGAACACTACTATCCGCGCGCTGCCCCCTGGGCTTTATCGGCGTCTGCTGCTGAAGATGCGTGTGTAGTGTTGGCCGTCTTTATCACCCTCTGCAATGCCATGATCGCCTACGGGCGACCGAAATGGGTCTGGGGTATGTATGGCCTTTTCATCGTCTGCCTATTGATCGCTTTACCGGCTTTTCGATTTTCACCGCACCCATTTATTTACGCAGAAAGCATTGTGTGGCCGCTGCTAGGCCTAGTACTGCTTAGTAGCAAACGCCACCCGGAAATGCGCGCCAAATGCATAGAGCTTCGCCATATGCGCGGGAAGGTAATGGTGGCCATTGAAAAGCGGCGTAAACACGAGCGCGCAATAATCAGAATAAAGAAATCGAGGTAATGAGTGAGACTTCTCGGACGGAAACCTCTCATACCGATACGCCCTTTTCTTTTGCGCTACTTTCCTGTGTTTATCGGCGTAATTTTTTCGGGTATTTTCGGCGGTGCTACTCTTGTCGTGCTGGTGGAAAACTATTATTTACCATCGTTATCGAACGCTGCGGCTGAAAATGCCTGCGTGGCGTTAGCCCTCTTTATCACCCTCTGCAATTTCATGATCGCCTCCGGGCGCCCGAAATGGGCCTGGGGCATGTATGGCCTTTTCATCGCCTGCCTATTGGTCGCTGTGCCAGGTTTTCATTTTTCACCGAACCCATTCATTTACGCTGAATGCTTCTTTTGGCCGGTACTCGGCCTGCTGCTACTTCGCAGCAAACGCCACCGGGAAATGCGTGCCAAATGCGTAGAGCTTCGCCATATGCGCGGGAAGGTAATGGCGGCCATTGAAAAGCGGCGTAAACACGAGCGCGCAATAATCAGAATAAAAAAACCGAGGTGATTCCCCACCCTCGGCACCCACCCAACCGATACCGCTTCACCCACTCGCGCCACAAATATGTGCAACCCTCGCACCATTACCGCAGCCACAGCGCCGTTTTGGTGCTGTACTGCACCGGGTCTTACGATAAAGCGCAATGACCGCCGCTCTGGCATAAGTCTTGCGCGCGTTGTGTCCATGCCCTGGCTCGCAGGAGGCCGCCGTGTCGATTCATGTCGCGTTGCACCACGTTACGCATTACCGCTACGACCGCGCTGTTGAACTCGGCCCACAGATCGTGCGTTTGCGCCCGGCGGCCCATAGCCGCACGCGGATTTTGTCCTACGCACTGAAAGTGCTGCCCGAGCAGCATTTCATCAATTGGCAGCAGGACCCCCAGGGCAATTACCTGGCGCGCCTGGTGTTCCCGGAAAAGACTGACGAACTGCGTATCGAAGTCGACCTGGTCGCCGAGATGGCAGTGTTCAACCCGTTCGACTTTTTCCTTGAGCCCTACGCGGAAAAAATCCCGTTCCGCTACGCCGCCGACGAGCAGCGCGAGTTGGCGCCGTACCTGGAAACCTTGCCGCTGACGCCGAAATTCGCCGCTTACCTGGCGGCTATTGACCGCACGCCGCTGCCGGCCGTGGATTTCCTGGTGGGCCTCAACCAGCGCCTGGCTGCCGATATCGGCTACCTGATCCGCATGGAACCCGGCGTGCAGACCCCGGAATTCACCCTGGAAAACGCCTCCGGCTCGTGCCGCGATTCAGCCTGGTTGCTGGTGCAATTGCTGCGCAACCTGGGGCTGGCGGCGCGATTTGTCTCCGGTTACCTGATCCAGCTCACCGCCGACGTCAAAGCCCTCGATGGCCCGTCCGGCACCGAGGTGGACTTCACCGACCTGCACGCCTGGTGCGAAGTGTATTTGCCCGGCGCCGGTTGGATTGGCCTGGATGCCACCTCCGGGTTGTTCGCCGGTGAAGGCCATATTCCGTTGGCCTGTAGTCCCGATCCATCGTCTGCCGCGCCGATCAGTGGCCTGGTGGAGCCGTGCGAGTGCGAATTCACCCACGAGATGTCGGTAGAGCGCATCTGGGAAGCGCCACGGGTGACCAAGCCCTACACCGAAGAACAATGGCTGGCGATCCAGGCCCTGGGTCGGCAGATCGATGGCGACCTGCTGGCGGACGACGTGCGCCTGACCATGGGCGGCGAGCCGACCTTCGTCTCCATCGACGACCCAGACGGCGCCGAGTGGAACACCGCGGCCCTGGGGCCGGACAAACGTCGCCTGTCGGCCGAGCTGTTCCAGCGCATGCGCAAACACTACGCGCCCAAAGGCCTGGTGCATTTCGGCCAGGGCAAGTGGTACCCCGGCGAGCAACTGCCGCGCTGGTCGCTCAACTGTTACTGGCGCCGCGATGGTGAGCCGATTTGGCACAACAGCGCGCTGATCGCCGACGAACAACTGGATTACGGCGCTGATGGCGTGTTGGCCGGGCGTTTCCTGGCCAGCGTTGCCGAGCGCCTGAAACTGCCGGCGCGGTTTGTGTTCCCGGCCTTTGAGGACAACTTCTACTACCTGTGGCGCGAAGGCGCGCTGCCGCAAAACGTCACCGCTCTGGACCCGCGCCTGAGCGATGAGCTGGAACGCGAGCGCCTGCGCAAAGTGTTCAGCCAGGGCCTGGATAAAATCATCGGCCAGGTGCTGCCACTGGCGCGCACCGCCGCCAATGACCGCTGGCAGAGTGGGCGTTGGTACCTGCGCGACAACCACTGCCGATTGGTGCCGGGGGATTCGCCGCTGGGTTATCGCCTGCCGCTGGCCTCGCAGCCCTGGGTGACGGCGGCGGAGTACCCGTTTGTCCACCCGACCGACCCCAACCAGGACCTGCCCGAGCTGCCGAGCACGGCGCAATTGCAACGCCATGGCGAACCGGCGCCGAGCGCCGAACGCCTGCCGAAGATCGACGAGTCCGCCGACTGGCTGACCCGCACCGCGCTGTGCGCCGAAGCGCGCGAAGGCCGCCTGTATCTGTTCATGCCGCCGCTGGAGCGCGTCGAGGACTACCTGGAGCTGGTGGCCGCCATCGAAGCCACCGCCGAAGAACTGCACTGCCCGGTGCTGCTGGAAGGCTACGAGCCGCCGGCGGATTACCGTCTGAGCAACTTCCGGGTCACGCCTGACCCAGGTGTGATCGAGGTCAACGTGCAGCCGTCCGCCACCTGGGACGAGTTGGTGGAGCGCACCGAGTTCCTCTACGAAGAGGCGCGGCAAACCCGCCTGACCACCGAAAAGTTCATGATCGACGGGCGCCACACCGGCACCGGCGGCGGTAACCACTTCGTGCTGGGCGGCGCGACACCCAAGGACTCACCGTTCCTGCGGCGTCCCGATTTGCTGCGCAGCTTGATCAGTTACTGGCACAACCATCCGTCGTTGTCCTACCTGTTTTCCGGCTTGTTCATCGGCCCGACGTCCCAGGCGCCCAGGGTCGATGAAGCCCGTAACGATGCGCTGTATGAGCTGGAAATCGCCTTCGCGCAAATGCCCGCGCCAGGCGAAGAATGCCCGCCGTGGTTGGTGGACCGGCTGTTGCGCAATCTGCTGATCGACGTGACCGGCAACACTCACCGCGCCGAATTTTGCGTCGACAAGCTCTACTCCCCCGATGGTGCCACCGGGCGCCTGGGCCTGCTGGAGTTGCGCGCCTTTGAAATGCCGCCCCATGCACGCATGAGCCTGACCCAGCAATTGCTGCTGCGCGCGCTGGTGGCACGCTTCTGGCGCGAGCCGTATGCGCCGCCGAAACTGGCGCGCTGGGGCACCGAGTTGCATGACCGCTTCCTGCTGCCGCACTTCATCGAGCAGGATTTTGCCGACGTGATCGTCGAACTCAACGCCGCCGGCTACCCGCTGCGCGCCGAATGGTTTGCCGCGCACCTGGAATTCCGCTTTCCCAAAGTCGGCGACTACGCCGTCAGTGGCATCGAACTGGAACTGCGCCAGGCCCTGGAGCCCTGGCATGTGCTGGGCGAGGAGGGCGCGGTCGGCGGCACGGTGCGCTATGTGGATTCGTCCCTGGAACGCCTGCAGGTGAAGTTGAGCGGGCTGCCACCGCAGCGCTATTTGCTGACCTGCAACGGCATCCCGGTGCCGCTGCAACCGACCGGGCGCATCGGCGAGTTCGTCGCCGGCGTGCGGTATCGCGCCTGGCAACCGGCCAACTGCCTGCAACCGACCATCGAGGTGCATGCGCCGTTGGTGTTCGACCTGCTGGACACCTGGATGCAGCGCTCGCTGGGCGGTTGCCAGTATCATGTGGCGCATCCGGGCGGGCGGAACTACGACAGCCTGCCGGTGAACGCCAATGAAGCCGAGAGTCGGCGCATGGCGCGGTTTTTCCGCTTGGGGCATAGCCCGGGCAAGCTGCCGGTGCCGACCGTAGTGGTGAACGATGAATTACCGATGACCTTGGATCTGCGACGTTTCCCAAATAAAAATGACTGAATGCAATCCAAAATGTGGGAGGGGCGGTGCGACGATTCGACTTGCTCCCGATTGCGGTGAATCAGCCGATACATGAGTTGACTGACCCACCGCAATCGGGAGCAAGCCCACTCCCACAAAGGATTTGCAGTGTTTGTTAGGTTAATCTGAGCCCCCTTGCCCCTGCCGAGCGTTCCATGTCCGACTTGCTCGACCGTTACCCGCTGACCGCGGGCACTTATCACGAACTGCTGGACGATCGCGGCGCGGTGCGTGCCCATTGGCAGCGCCTGCTCGACCACCTGCAACGCAGCACCCCCGCGCAACTGGCCCAGCGCCAGGCGTTGCTGACCCGGCAGATCCAGGAAAACGGCGTGACCTACAACGTCTACGCCGACCCCAAGGGCGCTGATCGCCCGTGGGAACTGGACCTGCTGCCCCACGTGCTGGCGGCCGATGAGTGGCAGCACTTGTCGGCCGGCATCGCCCAGCGTGCGCGGCTGCTCAACGCGGTGCTGGCGGACCTCTACGGCCCGCAACGCTTGATCAAGGAAGGCTTGCTGCCGGCCGAACTGGTGTTCGGGCATAACAACTTCCTCTGGCCGTGCCAGGGCATCCAGCCGCCCGACGGCGCGTTTTTGCACCTGTACGCCGTCGATTTGGCGCGCACCCCGGATGGCCGCTGGTGGGTCACCGCCGACCGCACCCAGGCCCCTTCCGGCGCCGGTTATGCGCTGGAAAACCGCACCATCGTGTCGCGTGCCTTTCCGGACCTGTACCGCGACCTGCAGGTGCAGCACCTCACCGGTTTCTTCCGCACCCTGCAGGAAACCCTGGCGCGCCAGGCGCCCAGCGATGAGCAACCGCCATTGATCGTGCTGCTCACGCCCGGGCGTTTCAACGAAAGCTATTTCGAACACCTGTACCTCGCCCGCCAGCTTGGCTACCCGCTGGTGGAAGGCGGCGACCTCACGGTGCGCGACAGCACGGTGTTCCTGAAAACCCTCAGCGGCCTGCGCCGGGTACACGCGATCATGCGCCGCCTGGACGACGATTTCTGCGACCCCCTTGAGCTGCGCACCGACTCGGCCCTCGGCGTGCCCGGCCTGCTCGACGCCGCGCGCCAAGGTAACGTGCTGGTGGCCAATGCCCTGGGCAGCGGTGTGCTGGAGTCCCCTGGCCTGTTGGGCTTTCTGCCGAAGATCAACGAGTTTTTGTTTGGCGAAGAACTGATCCTGCCGTCCATTGCAACGTGGTGGTGCGGCGAAGCGCCGGTGCTTGCCGAAGCCCTGGAGAAACTGCCCGAGCTGCTGATCAAGCCGGCATTCCCTTCGCAAAGTTTTAATCCGATTTTCGGTCGCGACCTGGATGACGAGCAACGCCAGGCTCTGGCCGAGCGCATGCGCGCACGGCCTTACGCGTATGTCGCCCAGGAGCTGGCGCAGCTGTCCCAGGCGCCGGTGTGGCACACCGTCGAGGATCACCTGCAACACCGCGCCATCGGCATGCGCGTCTACGCCGTGGCCAGCGCTGACGGTTACCGGGTATTGCCCGGCGGCCTGACCCGCGTGGCAGCCGATGCCGATGCCGAGGTCGTTTCGATGCAACGCGGCGGCGCGAGCAAGGACACCTGGGTGCTCGGCGAACGCGCAGCCGGCAGCGAGCACTGGCGCGCGCAGCGGCCGATCGGCGCCCATGACCTGGTACGCCGCGACCCTTATCTGCCGTCGCGGGTGGTGGAAAACCTGTTTTGGTTTGGCCGTTATTGCGAGCGCTGCGATGACAGCGCGCGCTGGCTGCGCATCGTGTTAGCGCGCTATGTCGACGGCGACGATCCGCTGGCGTTGCAGGCGGCGGTCGAGCTGGGCGAAAGCCTGCACTTGCTGCCGGAGGAGGGCGAGTTGCCCGAGCGCCTGCTCGCGGCCTTGCTCGGCGACGACTGGCCGTCGAGCCTGCGCGCCAACCTGCAGCGCTTGCAGTGGGCCGCGTCCCAGGTGCGCGGTAAGTTGTCCCGGGAGAACTGGCAGGCCCTGGTGGAGCTGCAACGCGAAGCCCTGGAGCTGGAAAGCGAAACCCCGGACTTTGGCGAGTTGCTGGACTTCCTCAACCGCCTGGTGATGTCCCTGGCGGCGCTGTCCGGGTTTGCCCTGGACGACATGACCCGCGACGAAGGCTGGCGCTTTCTGATGATGGGCCGGCGCATCGAGCGCCTGCAGTTTCTCAGCAGCAGCCTCGCGGCGTTCCTGCGTGGCGTGGCGGTGTTCGATCAAGCTGGGCTGGAGTGGTTGCTGGAACTGGGCAACAGCAGCATCACCTACCGCTCGCGCTACCTGGCGGTGCCGCAACTGATCCCGGTGCTCGACTTGTTGCTGCTGGATGAGCAGAACCCCCACGCCGTGCTGTTCCAGTTGAAGCTGGTGAGCCGCACCTTGCGTCGCCTCAACGATGATTTCGCGGTGCCCCGGGAAACCGGCCTGGCGCCTTTGGTCGAGCGCCTTGCGCGGTTCGACCTGGGTTGCCTGGAAAACTCGCTGTTTGGCGAGACCAGCGTGCGTGCCGCGTTGGACGGCCTGGCCGACCTGCTGCAAGCGGTCGCCGATGAGAGCGGGCAAGTGTCGGATCGCCTGGCCTTGCGCCATTTTGCCCATGTGGATGATGTCAGCCAGCGAACGGTGTCGGTGTGATGAGTGCGCGCTATCAGATTTTTCACGATACCCATTACCACTACGACAGCCCAGTGTCCCTGGCCCAGCAGTTGGCGCATCTGTGGCCACGGCCATGCGCCTGGCAGCGCTGCACCTCGCAGCAGTTGGATATCAGCCCGTTGCCGTCGTCGCGCCGCGATGAGCTGGACGTGTTCGGCAACCCGATCACCCGCCTGGCGTTCGAGCGGCCCCATGATGAATTGTTGGTGAACGCCGGGCTGACCGTGGAAGTGCTGGCGCGGCCGCTGCTGGATTTCCAACAGTCGTTGGCCTGGGACCAAACCCGCGACAGCCTGACCTACAGCAGCCAGCCGCTGTCACCGGCGTTGATCGAAGCCTGTCGCTTTCGTTTCGAATCGCCCTACGTGCATTTGAAGAAAACCTTCGTCGATTTCTCCGAAAGCTGTTTCCCTCCTGGCCGTCCGTTGCTGCTGGGAGCCCAGGCCCTGATGGAAAAAATCTTCGGCGAATTCACCTTCGATGCCGAAGCCACCCAAGTCGCCACGCCGCTGGTGGAAGTGCTCGAGCGCCGACGCGGCGTGTGCCAGGACTTCGCTCACCTGATGCTCGCCTGCCTGCGCTCACGGGGCCTGGCGGCGCGCTATATCAGCGGCTACCTGCTGACCCAGCCACCGCCCGGCCAGCCACGGATGATCGGCGCGGATGCGTCCCATGCGTGGATTTCGGTGTATTGCCCGGTGTTGGGCTGGGTGGACTTTGATCCGACCAACAATGTGCAGCCGGCACTGGAGCACATCACCCTGGCCTGGGGCCGGGACTTCTCCGATGTTTCGCCGTTGCGTGGGGTGATTCTGGGGGGAGGGAGCCATGACCCGGAAGTGCGGGTGACGGTGATGCCGCTGGAGTAAAGATCATCCCCGCGCAGGCTGCGGGAATGATCAGAATCCGGTGTTTCTCAGGCGTCTGGCGCCGGGTCTTTCGGTGTTTCGGTGTCGTCGGTTGTCACTTCGCCTTCCGCATCCGGGTTCAATGCGCCGGCCTCTTCATCTGCAGCGGCTTTCTTGCGTTGCAGCTTTTCGTCTTTCTTCTGTTCCTTGGCCAAGTCTCTTTGACGTTTGGCGAAGGAGTAATTAGGTTTGGCCATGGGCGATCCTCTAGGGTCGAAGGTGAGGGTGGGCGGCGCGCAGCTGCCTTGGGTCGCTATGGTAGCAGCTTCGCGGCGCGCTTGGCCTTCACTTACCGCAGGCGTATGCGGCCAACAGACCGCTGAATAGATGATTGAGGTGCATGATCCGTACTCCAGTGGGTGATGGACCGATCATAGGCGGGCTGTGGCACTTTGGCTGGTTGATTGTGTCGATAAGTCTGATAGCCTAAAGTTGTATACAATCTGTTGATTCAGGTCATAAGAATTTCTGCCTGTCTCAGGCACGCTTGTCGCAATACGCGCTTTTAAAACCCTGCCTTGGAGATTCACATGTTTGCCAAACTCGTTGCTGTTTCCCTGCTGACTCTGGCAAGTGGCCAGTTGCTTGCTGCAGAGTGCAAGGTCACCGTCGACTCTACCGACCAGATGTCCTACAACACCAAGGAAATCGTGATCGACAAGAGCTGCAAGACGTTCACCGTCGAGCTGACTCACTCCGGCAGCTTGCCGAAAAACGTCATGGGTCATAACTGGGTGCTGGCCAGCGCCGCCGACATGCAACCGGTTGCGACCGACGGCATGGCTGCCGGCCTCGACAAGAACTACCTGAAAGAAGGCGACGAGCGCATCATCGCCCACACCAAGGTGATTGGTGCTGGCGAGAAAGATTCGGTGAGCTTTGATGTGTCCAAGCTGAAAGCGGGCACTGACTATGCGTTCTTCTGCTCGTTCCCGGGCCACATTGCGATGATGAAAGGCACTGTGGTCGTCAAGTAAGACCGCGTTATCGTTCATCGGGGGCAAGCCCCCTCCCACACTTGGAATGCATTTCGAATGTGGGAGGGGCGGTGCGACGATTCGACTTGCCCCCGATGGCTGCCTGACAATCAACACAAAACTATCTGGTTCACCTCACGGCGCAAACGGCATCACCCGCTTGTGCTCGGTCTTGCGATACGTCTCGCAGATGATCCTGAACGCGTCCTCCCGCACTGGCTCGCCGTGCAGGAACGCATCGATCTCGGCATAGGTCACGCCATGTGACGCCTCGTCCGGCTTGCCCGGCGAGAGGTCTTCCAGGTCGGCGGTCGGGACCTTCTCCACCAGCGACTCCGGCGCCCCGAAGTGCCGCGCAATCGCCCGCACCTGATTCTTCACCAACCCGCTCAACGGTGCCAGATCGCAGGCGCCATCGCCGAATTTGGTGAAAAAGCCCATCACCGCTTCCGCCGCATGGTCGGTGCCGATCACCAGGCCACTGGCTGCGCCGGCGATGGTGTACTGCGCGACCATGCGCATGCGCGCCTTGGTGTTGCCCAGCACAAAATCACGCGATACCGCAGCCTTGCCTTCAAACGCCGCCACTTCATTGGCCAGGCATTTCACCGCCGGGCCGATGTTCACGGTGTGGCGCTCGTCCGGTTCGATAAAGTCCACCGAGGCCTGGGCGTCGATTTCATCGAACTGGGTTTCGTAGGGTAGGCGCACGGCGATAAAACGGTAGCCTTCGTCGCCGGTACTGGAACGCAGTTCCTGCATGGCGCGTTGGGCCAGCAGGCCTGCGGTCAGGGAGTCGACGCCACCGCTGATGCCCAGCACCAATGTCTTGAGCCCTGAATTGCGCAGGCAGTCCTGGATAAAGGTCACGCGCCGGGCGATTTCGGACTCAAGGGCGGCCTGGTCTTTGAACGGTGCTTGAACCTTGAGCTGCTGCGCAATCTCACGCTGTACGGCTTGCATGATTCACTCCTTGCTGGAAAGGGCAGGTACTTTGAAAACGTGCCGCAAATAGGCGACGAAATTCGGGTCGGTGCAGTGGGTCTTGCCCGCTTCATCGGAGATCTTCGCGACGGGCTGGCCATTGCAGGCCGTCATTTTAAGCACAATGCTCATCGGTTCCACACCTGGAATATCGCAGGTCAGGTTGGTGCCGATGCCAAAGCTCACATTGATTCGACCGCGCAGCGCCCGGAATATCTCCAGGGCCTTGGGCAGCGTCAGGCTGTCGGAGAACACCAGGGTCTTGCTCATCGGCTCGATGCCCAGCTTGTGATAGTGGGCGATGGCTTTTTCTGCCCATTGCACCGGGTCGCCGGAGTCGTGGCGCAGGCCGTCGAACAGCTTGGCGAAGTACAAGTCGAAGTCGCCGAGGAAGGCATCGGTGGTGATGCAATCGGTCAGGGCGATACCCAGCAGGCCGCGGTATTCGCGGACCCAGCAATCAAGGGCAGCGATCTGGCTGTCGATCAGGCGCGGGCCGAGTTGCTGGTGGGCCATGATCCATTCATGGGCCATGGTGCCCAGCGGTTTCATATCGAACTCGCGGGCCAGGTGGACGTTACTGGTGCCGACAAACCGGCCGGGGAAGTCATGCTTGAGCACGCTCACCACTTCTTCCTGCACGCGGTAGGAGAAGCGTCGGCGCGTGCCGAAGTCCGCCACCTGCAGCTCGGAGAGCTCGTCGCTGCTGGCGTTCGCGGTCAGCCAGTCGAACTTGCGGTACAACTGCTCGCGGGCCTGCTCCAGGGTCACGGACTGGTAGCGGTAGCGGTTACGCACTTCGCTGATGATCGCGAGCATCGGCACTTCAAACAGGATCACATGCAGCCACGGCCCGCGCAGGCGGATAAACAGCTCGCCGTTTTCGATGCCGGTGTGGACATAGCGCAGATTGAAGCGGAACAAGCCGAGGAAACGCAAAAAGTCCGGTTTCATGAAGCTGATGCGTTCCAGGAAACCCAGTTGGTCAGGGCTCAGGCTCAGCTCGGCGAGGCGCTCGATCTGGTAGCGGATCTCCGCCAGGTACGGGCGCAGGTCTTCACTGTTGCGGCAACGAAACTCCCATTCAACTTCCACGTTGGGGTAGTTGTGCAGCACCGCCTGCATCATGGTCAGCTTGTAGAAGTCGGTGTCGAGCAGGTTCTGCACGATTCGATCGGCAAACACACTCTCGCTCATAACGGGAATCTCCAGACGGGACGGCGACGGGCGCCGACCTTTACGCACAATTAGGGAAGGGGGCTAGTGGCGCATAGACCTGTGGGGTTTTGCCAGTGATTTTTTCAGTGAGGCCACAGGCACTATCGGGGGCAAGCCCCCTCCCACAGGTTGGAATGCGTTTCAAATGTGGGAGGGGGCTGCAGACAACACAGGTTCACACCTGCTCCATCATCCACTTCACAAACTCCCGCACCTTGGGCACCTCCGCCGAATGCTCGGGGTACGCCAGGTAATACGCATCCTGGCTCGGCATCGCATGCTGCCAGGGGATCACCAACTTACCGTCGGCCAGCTCTTCTTCCACCAGGAACCGCGGCAACAGCGCCACGCCACAGCCCACCTGCGCTGCACGAATGCACATATAGAAGGTGTCGAAGCGCGGCCCGTGATAGCTGTGCTCGGTGTGAAAGCCCTGGTCGGCGAACCAGTCATGCCAGCCCTGGGGCCGCGAGGCGTTTTGCAGCAGCACCAGGCTGCTCAGTTGCGTGGGGTCGGTGAATGGCTGCGCGGGCAGGCTTTCCGGGGCACACACGGGGATCAGTTCTTCGCTGAACAGTTTCAGGCTCTCGGTGCCGGGGCGTGAGCCTTGGCCGAAGTAGAACGCCATATCGGCCTTGCCTTGCAGCAGCTCGTCCGGTTCCTGTTCGTTGCACAGGTCCAGGTGGATCTGCGGGTGACGCAAGCGCCAGCCCTTGAGGCGCGGCACCAGCCAGCGGGCGCCGAAGGTGTAGGGCGTGGACACGCGTAATACTTCGGTCTCGCCGCCGTAGGAGCGCAGGTAATGGGTGGACATCTCCACCTGCGTGAGGATTTTGCGCACTTCCACCAAATACAAATTACCCGCCGGGGTCATTTGCAAGCGTCGGCGTACCCGGCGAAACAGCAGGTGCTGCAGCAGTTCTTCCAACTGCGCCACCTGTTTGCTCACCGCGCTTTGCGTAAGGTTCAGCTCCTCGGCGGCGCGGGTGAAGCTCAGGTGGCGGGTGGCGGCTTCGAAACACTGCAGGGCAGTGATCGAGGGCAAATGTCTTTTGTTCTGCACGGCACGCCTCGTTTTGTTCTTTGCATGAATAAACGGAATGATATCTCGCCTAATCGTCGTTTGTTGGCAAGTCTTGGGGCAGCTACAAATAAGCCTTGGATCGCCGTGCGGGCTGCGGCGCAATTTTTCTGTTTGTAGATTGAAGGAGTGACCCATGGTCGCCGCATTGCTTGATCGTCTCGGGGTAAACCCGGCGCTGTACCAAGCGGGGAAACAACCCGTGCATTCGCCGATCGATGGCAGCCGTATCGGCAGTGTGAACTGGGAAGGTGCCGCCGAGGTGGAGCAACAGGTCAGTCGTGCCGAGCATGCATTCGAGGCCTGGCGCAAAGTGCCGGCCCCGCGTCGCGGCGAGCTGGTGCGCCAGCTCGGCGACGTGTTGCGCGAATACAAGGCCGACCTGGGCGAACTGGTCTCCTGGGAAGCCGGCAAGATCACCCAGGAAGGCCTGGGTGAAGTGCAGGAAATGATCGACATCTGCGACTTCGCCGTCGGCCTGTCGCGCCAGTTGTATGGCTTGACCATCGCCTCTGAGCGCCCCGGTCACCACATGCGTGAAACCTGGCACCCGCTGGGCGTGGTCGGCGTGATCAGCGCGTTCAACTTCCCGGTGGCGGTGTGGGCGTGGAACACCACCTTGGCCCTGGTGTGCGGCAACGCCGTGATCTGGAAACCGTCGGAAAAGACCCCGCTGACCGCCCTGGCCTGCCAGGCGCTGTTCGAGCGCGTGCTGAAAAAATTCAACGACGCGCCGCAATACCTGAGCCAAGTGATCATCGGCGGCCGCGAGGCCGGTGCGGCGCTGGTGGATGACCCGCGTGTCGCGCTGATCAGCGCCACCGGCAGCACCCGCATGGGCCGTGAAGTGGCGCCGAAAGTCGCCGCGCGGTTTGCCCGCAGCATTCTCGAACTGGGCGGCAACAACGCGATGATCCTCGGCCCAAGCGCCGACCTGGACATGGCCGTGCGCGCCATCCTGTTCAGCGCCGTCGGCACCGCTGGGCAGCGCTGCACCACGCTGCGCCGGCTGATCGCGCATGAATCGGTCAAGGAAGAAATCGTCACCCGCCTCAAGGCCGCCTATTCCAAGGTGCGCATCGGCCACCCGCTGGAAGGCAACCTGATCGGCCCGCTGATCGACAAGCACGGCTTCGACAGCATGCAGGACGCCCTGGAGCAAGCCCTGAGCGAAGGCGGCAAGGTGTTCGGCGGCAAGCGCCAGTTGGAAGACAAATTCCCGAATGCCTACTACGTGTCGCCGGCGATTGTGGAAATGCCGGAGCAAAGCGACGTGGTCTGCACTGAAACCTTCGCGCCGATCCTGTACGTGGTTGGCTACAGCGACTTCGCCGAAGCCCTGCGCCTGAACAACGCCGTGCCGCAAGGCCTGTCGTCGTGCATCTTCACCACCGATGTGCGCGAAGCCGAGCAGTTCATGTCGGCGGTGGGCAGCGACTGCGGCATTGCCAACGTCAACATCGGCCCGAGCGGCGCAGAAATCGGCGGCGCGTTTGGCGGTGAGAAAGAAACGGGCGGCGGGCGTGAGTCGGGTTCGGATGCGTGGCGTGGGTACATGCGTCGCCAGACCAACACCGTGAACTACTCGCTGGAACTGCCGCTGGCCCAGGGCATCACCTTCGACTGATTACCTGTCGAAACACGGTTAAAAAGGTGGGAGGGGGCTTGCCCCCGATGGCGGTGTGTCAGTCAACAGATGTAAAGCTGATCCACTGCCATCGGGAGCAAGCCCCTCCCGCATTTGACCTCATTTGCAGTTCGGAATAGATGTTTGTTAGGTCTCATCGGAGTCTGGCAATGGCACTGCGCGAAACATGTTTGTGGGAACAACTCACCCCTGGCCGGCCGGATCGCGCCGCGCTCAAGGGTGAAGTGACGGTGGATGTGTGCGTGATCGGCGCCGGGATTACCGGTTTGTCGGCGGCCATTCACTTGCTGGAACAGGGTAAAACTGTCGCCGTGCTCGAAGCCCATCGCACCGGCCATGGCGGGTCGGGGCGCAATGTCGGGCTGGTCAACGCCGGGCTGTGGATTCCCCCGGACGAGATCGAAGCCGGTTTCGGCGAGGCGGTGGGCAGCCAGCTCAACCGTATGCTGGGTGCGGCGCCGTCGCTGGTGTTCAGCCTGGTCGACAAATACAACATCGATTGCCAATTGCGCCGCGAGGGCACTTTGCACATGGCGCACAACGCCCGGGGCGAGGCGGATTTGCGCAGTCGTGAAGAACAATGGCAGCGCCGTGGCGCGCCGGTTGAATTGCTCACCGGCGCGGCCTGCGAGCAAGCCACCGGGACTAAAAAAATCGCCGCTGCGTTGCTGGATAGACGTGCCGGCACCTTGAACCCGATGGCCTATACCAGCGGTCTGGCCAACGCGGCCGTGGGGTTGGGCGGGCAGCTTTTCGACCATTCCCCCGTCACGCAGTTGGAACGCCAAGGTGCGAATTGGTCGGTGCAGACCGCGAACGGTGCGGTGCAGGCTGCACAAGTGGTGATCGCCTCCAATGCCTACACCGAAGGCGAATGGACTGCGCTGCGGCGCAATTTCTTCCCTGGCTATTACTACCAGGTCGCCTCCGCGCCGCTGACCGACGACGCGGCCAAACACATCCTCCCCGGCGGCCAGGGTTCCTGGGACACACGCCAGGTGCTCAGCAGCATCCGCCGCGATGCCGATGGCCGCCTGTTGCTCGGCAGCCTGGGCAACGGCAACCAGAAACCGGCGTGGTTCCTCAAGGCGTGGGCCGATCGGGTGCAGCAGCACTACTTTCCGTACCTCAAATCGGTGCAGTGGGAATGCACTTGGACCGGCTGCATCGCGTTCACGCCGGACCATCTGATGCGCTTGTTCGAACCCGCGCCCGGCCTGGTGGCCGTGACCGGCTACAACGGCCGCGGTGTGACCACCGGCAGCGTGGTCGGCAAGGCCTTTGCCGACTACTTATGTCACCAGAATCCCCAGGCGTTGCCGATTCCGTTTGCGCCGATGCAACCGCTGGCCGGGGTGGGCCTGCGCAGTTGCCTGTATGAAGCCGGATTTTCGCTGTATCACGCCGGCCAATGCTTGCGGATCGTGATCTGATCAGCGAAATAGCCCTCAGAAGCCGGCATGTTCTTCGCCGGCTACTCATCTGTATTGGTGCAAGTTGTAGCAATCACGCACTGTAAATGTGCAGTTCCGTTACGTGCATGGTTACAGCTGTAGGAAGTGTCGTTTGGCTGTCCGGTTGCAGGTGCGACCCGTGGAGGTTGTACTTTTTTGGTCCATGGGTTGCACCTATTGAAGTTAGAGGGTTGCACGTACTGACGAACGGCGCCGAAACGCCTGCAATAACAATGACACCGTGTCTTTTTGAAGAATAAAAAAGTAATGGCACGCGGCTTGCTCTGGGCTTTCACTGAAAGTTTTAGTTGAAGGTTTGCAGTGAATACGTAGTGCCAATAAACAAAAACCTCGGAGCACCACTCATGTCCCAGACGTTTTACAAGAAAGGTTTTCTGGCCCTCGCCGTTGCAGCGGCGCTGGGTGTTTCTGCGTTTGTTCAAGCTGATGTGAAGATTGGCGTGGCGGGGCCGATGACGGGCGCTAACGCCGCTTTCGGTGAGCAGTACATGAAGGGCGCCCAGGCGGCAGCCGATGCCATCAACAAGGCCGGCGGCATCAACGGTGAGCAGATCAAGCTGGTTGCCGGCGACGATGCCTGTGAACCCAAGCAGGCCGTGGCTGTGGCCAACCGCCTGGCGGACCAGGACAAAGTGATCGGCGTGGTCGGGCACTTCTGCTCGTCCAACACCATCCCGGCGTCCGAGGTCTACGACGAAGCCGGCATCATCGCAATCACCCCGGGCTCCACCAACCCACAGGTCACCGAACGCGGCCTGGGCGCCATGTTCCGTATGTGCGGACGTGACGACCAGCAAGGCATCGTGGCCGGCGACTACATCGTCGACGTGCTCAAGGGCAAGAAAGTCGCGGTCATCAACGACAAGGACACCTACGGCAAAGGCTTGGCCGACGCCACCGCTGCCCAGTTGACCAAGCGCGGCGTGAAACCGGTGCTGGAAGAAGGCCTGACCCGTGGCGAGAAAGACTTCAGCGCCCTGGTCACCAAAATCCGCTCCCTGGGCGCCGACGTCGTGTACTTCGGCGGCCTGCACCCGGAAGCCGGTCCGCTGGTTCGTCAGATTCGTGAAGCGGGCCTCAAGGACGTGAAGTTCATGTCCGACGACGGCATCGTGACCGACGAACTGGTGGCGACCGCCGGTGGCAAGCAATATGTGGATGGCGTGTACATGACCTTCGGCGCCGACCCGCGCCTGCTGCCGGACAGCAAGGCGGTGGTTGAAGAGTTCCGTAAAAACGGCACCGAGCCAGAAGGCTACACCCTGTATGCCTACGCGTCGGTCCAGGCCCTGGCTGCCGGCTTCAACGGTGCCAAGTCCAACAAGGGTGAAGAAGCTGCCAAGTGGCTCAAGGCTCACCCGGTAAAAACCGTGATGGGTGAAAAAACCTGGGATGCCAAGGGCGACCTGAAAATCTCCGACTACGTGGTTTACCAGTGGGACAAAGACGGCAAATACCGCCAGTTGGAAAAGCAGAAGTAATCCAGGTGGGAGGGGGCTTGCTCCCGATAGCGGTGTGCCAGTCAACAGATGTGTAACTGACCCACCGCATCGGGGGCAAGCCCCCTCCCACAGGGGGACTGTGTTGTTATTGAGATCTGTCTTTTCCTCCAGAAGGACCGCACACCTAGCGGTGTGCAGGTTCTCACCGCGTGAGATTGCGTTATGGATGGTATTTTCCTGCAGCAACTGGTCAACGGCCTGACCCTCGGGTCGGTCTATGGCCTGATCGCCATCGGCTACACAATGGTCTATGGCATCATTGGCATGATCAACTTCGCCCATGGCGAGGTTTATATGATTTCCGCTTACCTCGCGGCGATCAGTCTGGCACTGCTGGCTTACTTCGGCATCGAATCCTTCCCGCTGCTCATTCTCGGCACTCTGGTCTTCACCGTCGTCGTTACCGGCGTTTACGGTTGGGTCATCGAACGGGTCGCCTACAAACCGCTGCGTAACTCCACCCGACTGGCACCGCTGATCAGCGCCATCGGGATCTCCCTGATCCTGCAGAACTACGCGCAGATCGCCCAGGGCGCCAAGCAACAAGGCATTCCGACCCTGCTGGCCGGCGCTTGGCGCGTCGATATCGGCACCGGGTTCGTCCAGTTGACGTACACCAAGGTCTTCATCCTGGTCGCTGCCTTCGCCGGCATGGCCTTGCTGACCTACATCATCAAGTACACCAAGCTCGGCCGCATGTGCCGCGCGACCCAGCAAGACCGCAAGATGGCCTCGATCCTGGGCATCAACACCGACCGCGTGATCTCCTACGTGTTTGTCATCGGTGCCGCCATGGCGGCCCTGGCCGGCGTGTTGATCACCCTCAACTACGGCACGTTCGACTTCTACGCCGGCTTCATCATCGGCATCAAGGCCTTCACCGCAGCGGTACTCGGCGGCATCGGTTCCCTGCCTGGGGCCATGCTGGGCGGGATCATCCTCGGTATTTCGGAGTCGCTGTTCTCGGGGTTGATCAACTCTGACTACAAAGATGTGTTCAGTTTCTCCCTGCTGGTGGTGATTCTGATTTTCCGTCCCCAGGGCCTGCTTGGTCGCCCACTCGTGGCGAAGGTGTAAACATGTCTGCTGCCAAATCGATTGATATCAAAAAAAGTGTGGTCGATACGGTCCTCGCCGGGCTGATTGCGTTGATCGTGTTCGGTCCGATCGTCGGCGTGGTGCTCGACGGCTACAGCTTCAACCTGCAACCTGCGCGCGTGGCGATCCTGGTCGCCATCGTGATGGCCGGTCGCTTCGCCCTCAGCCTGTTCCTGCAAACGCCCAAAGGCGTGAAGATTCTGCAGGGCTTCGAGAGCAGCGGTTCCGGCGTCCACGTGCTGGCGCCGGACTACAAGTCGCGGCTGCGCTGGATCATCCCGGCGCTGATCGTGATCGCCATCGTGTTCCCGATCTTCGCCAACAAGTACCTGCTCACCGTGGTGATCCTCGGGCTGATCTACGTGTTGCTCGGCCTGGGCCTGAACATCGTGGTCGGCCTGGCCGGCTTGCTCGACCTGGGTTACGTGGCGTTCTACGCGATCGGTGCCTACGGCCTCGCGCTGGGGTATCAATACCTCGGCCTGGGTTTCTGGACGGTGCTGCCGCTGGCGGCCATCGCGGCGGCGCTGGCGGGGTGCCTACTCGGCTTCCCGGTGTTGCGCATGCACGGCGATTACCTGGCAATCGTGACCCTGGGTTTTGGCGAAATCATCCGCCTGGTGCTGAACAACTGGCTGTCGTTCACCGGCGGGCCAAACGGTATGCCGGTGCCATCGCCGACCTTCCTCGGCCTGGAGTTCGGGCGTAAAGCGAAGGATGGCGGGATTCCGTTCCACGAGTTCTTCGGCATCGATTACAACCCCAACATCAAGTTCATGTTCATCTATATCGTGCTGTTCCTGGTGGTGCTGGCCGTGCTGTACATCAAGCATCGCCTGACCCGCATGCCGGTCGGCCGCGCCTGGGAAGCCTTGCGCGAAGATGAAATCGCCTGCCGTTCCATGGGCCTGAACCACGTGCTGGTCAAGCTCTCGGCCTTCACCATTGGTGCGTCCACCGCCGGTCTGGCCGGGGTGTTCTTTGCCAGCTACCAGGGCTTCGTCAACCCGTCGTCGTTCACTTTCTTCGAGTCGGCGCTGATCCTGGCCATCGTGGTACTGGGCGGCATGGGCTCGACGGTCGGCGTGGTGATCGCGGCGTTCGTCTTGACCGTGGCGCCGGAACTGCTGCGCAGCTTCTCCGAGTACCGCGTGCTGCTGTTTGGCGTATTGATGGTGGTGATGATGATCTGGCGACCGCGCGGCCTGATCCGGATCAGCCGTACCGGTGTGACCCCACGTAAAGGAGTGGCGCCATGAGCAAGGAAGTCGTCCTGTCCGTGGAACATCTGATGATGCACTTCGGTGGCATCAAGGCCTTGAGCGACGTAAGCCTCAAGGTCGAACGCAACTCGATCTTCGCCCTGATCGGCCCCAACGGCGCCGGCAAGACCACGGTGTTCAACTGCCTCACCGGCTTCTACAAAGCCAGTGGCGGCAAGATTGAGCTCAACGTGCGCGGCCAGAAGACCAACGTGATCCAACTGCTCGGCGAACGCTTCGAGGCCGTCGATTTCGTCTCGCCGAAAAGTTTCTTCAGCCGTGTGTACTACAAGATGTTCGGCGGCACCCACCTGGTGAACCGCGCCGGTCTGGCGCGGACCTTCCAGAACATTCGCCTGTTCAAGGAAATGTCGGTGCTGGAAAACCTGCTGGTCGCCCAGCACATGTGGGTCAACCGCAACATGCTCGCGGGCATCCTCAACACCAAGGGCTACCGCAAGGCTGAAAGCGACGCCCTCGACCACGCGTTCTACTGGCTGGAAGTGGTCGACCTGGTGGACTGCGCCAACCGCCTGGCCGGCGAACTCTCCTACGGCCAACAGCGCCGCCTGGAAATTGCCCGCGCCATGTGTACGCGGCCGCAGATCATCTGCCTCGACGAACCGGCAGCGGGCCTCAACCCCCAGGAAACCGAAGCCCTCAGCGCGATGATTCGCCTGCTGCGCGACGAACACGACCTCACGGTGGTGCTGATCGAACACGACATGGGCATGGTGATGAGTATTTCCGACCACATCGTGGTCCTCGACCACGGCAACGTGATTGCCGAGGGCGGGCCGGACGCGATCCGCAACGACCCGAAAGTGATTGCCGCCTACCTCGGCGCCGATGAGGAGGAGCTTGTATGAACGGGCCTATCCTCGAAATCAAGGACCTGGACGTGTTCTACGGGCCGATCCAGGCCCTGAAGAAAGTCTCGCTGCACATCAACGAAGGCGAAACCGTCAGCCTGATCGGCTCCAACGGCGCGGGTAAATCCACGCTGCTGATGTCGATCTTCGGCCAGCCACGGGCGGAGTCGGGGCAGATCATCTACAACGGCGTCGACATCACCCAAAAGTCGTCCCACTACATCGCGTCCAACGGCATCGCGCAGTCGCCGGAAGGGCGGCGGGTGTTCCCCGACATGACCGTCGAGGAAAACCTGCTGATGGGCACCATCCCCATCGGCGACAAGTTCGCTCAGGAAGACATGCAGCGCATGTTCGAGCTGTTCCCACGGCTCAAGGAGCGGCGTAACCAGCGGGCGATGACCATGTCGGGTGGCGAACAGCAAATGCTCGCCATCGCCCGCGCACTGATGAGCCGGCCCAAGTTGCTGCTGCTGGACGAACCGAGCCTGGGCCTGGCGCCGATTGTGGTGAAGCAGATCTTCGCGACCCTGCGCGAGTTGGCGGCCACCGGGATGACCATCTTCCTGGTGGAGCAGAACGCCAACCACGCGCTGCGTCTGTCAGACCGGGCGTATGTGATGGTCAACGGCGAGATTCGCCTGACAGGCACCGGTAAGGAACTGCTGGTGAATGAAGAGGTGCGTAACGCTTATCTGGGCGGACATTAAAAAACACGCGGCCCACATGAAAAGACGCCCTGACTTGCTCCAAGTCAGGGCGTTTTTTTATGCCGGGCGCCTAATCTCGAAATTGTGGAAAACAATTTTGGGACTTGTTGTCGCGCGGCATAAAGACGCTGCAAACACTTGTTTTGTCATGATTTTGACTTGTCCCCGATTGCTGTGGAACGGCCTGTGGGTAACGTGGGAGTAGCTGGCTGCAGGCCTTTGATTACGTGGGCTACAGAGGGTTGATCGGTTTTTGAGCAGGGCGTTTTTCGTAACCTGTCGAAGGTTTTGTCAACCTGTTTATCGAAACAGCAATATGACCAAAGCACGTCGTTCCAGCCTGTGGATAAGTCTGTGACTAAACTCTGGAAAGACTCCGGCAGGCGGCGTAATTACTGGCTTGGAGCCATCCCGTTACGCTGCTCTAATGTCCAGGATGGAGGAAGGGCTACATAAGCGCAGGGAGCGGGTCAAGCAAAAAACTTCCATGGACGTGCTGCAGGCCTTGTAGATAGCGGCTTGAGCAGTTTTCGACTTGCCCCCAAAGACTGTGGACCGCCCTGTGGATAAGGTGCGCGTAGCTGGCTGTGAGGTACGGCCAGCAAGGCTTGGACGCCGCTGGGTGTTTTTTGTACAACGGCCTTGGCCCAACCCTCCCGATGAGGGGCATGGCGCCGGGTAATCTGCGCCATGCCCCTATAGGGGCGTCTGTGGTTTGACGACTGGAGTAACTGCATGACCGATAGCCCCGCCTCTGTTCCTGTGGCGCCTGGCAGCCCGACGCTGCGGCTGCGCGAGCGAATCCGCTATAACCTGGCCTTGCTGGATCTGCGCGGGCGCGGTTTTGTCTTGATCGGCGGGCTGTTGCTGCTGGCCTGGCTCAGTTCGGGCATCTACAAGGTGCAGCCCGACGAGCAAGGCATTGTGCTGCGCTTTGGCCGATGGCAGCAGACCGCCGAATCGGGGTTGCACTACCACTTGCCCTATCCGATCGAAACCGTCCTGCTGCCCCGGATCACTCAGGTCAACCAACTGCAATTGGGCAGCGGCGCCAGTGGCTTGAGCTCCGCCGGTAACGGCGCTCGGGACAAGCAGATGCTGACTGGCGACGAGAATATCGTCGAAGCCGATTGCACGGTGTTCTGGCGTATCAAAGATGCGCGTTTCTACCTGTTCAAGATCAGCGACCCTGAGCGCTCGGTGAAATTGGCCGCCGAGAGCGCCCTGCGGGAAGTCATCGGGCGCACGCCGATCCAGTCGGTGATGTCCGACAAGCGGGCGCAGATTGCCGATGAAACCCGCGACCTGCTCCAGCAACTGCTGGACCACGAACAAGCCGGAATCCTGATCACGCAGGTGCAATTGCAGCGGGTCGATCCGCCGCCCCAGGTGATCGATGCGTTCAACGATGTGCAACGCGCCCGTGCCGACCAGGAGCGTGCCCGCAACGAAGCCGAAGCCTACGCCAACGATGTGATCCCACGGGCCCGTGGCGATGCGGCGCGCATCACCCAAGACGCCGAAGCCTACAAGGCCCAGGTGGGCAACCTGGCTGACGGTGAGGCCAAGCGCTTTCTGTCGGTCTACAACAGCTACGTTCAATCCAAGGAGGTGACCGCCTGGCGCTTGTACATGGAGAGCATGGACGAAGTCTTGAAGAAGGCGTCCAAGGTCATCATCGATTCTTCAGGTAAAGGCATGTCTGGCGTGGTGCCTTATATGCCGCTGAGCGAGCAGGGCAAACCCGTGCAGAAGGACACCCGACCATGATCGGCAAACTCAAGTGGTTGGCTGCGGCCCTCGCGGCGGTGGCGCTCTGGGCGCTGGCGTCTTCGGCCTACGTGGTGGATGAGTCGCAGCAGGCGCTGATTATCCGCTTTGGTGCGCCGATGGGCGTGGCCGGCGAGCCGGGGCTGAAATTCAAGGTGCCGTTCAGTGATTCGGTGGTGTTCTATGACAGCCGCCTGCAAACCTTATTGTCTCCCGCCGAGCAGGTGATTCTGGGCGACCAGAAGCGTATTGAAGTGGAGACCTTCACGCGTTTTCGTATCAGCGACCCTCTGCGGTTCTACCAGGCGGTGGGCACCCTTGATCAAGCCAACGCGCAGTTGACGCAGATGGTCAGTTCCTCGGTGCGCCGGGAGTTGGGTGAGGTTGCCCTGCGTTCGTTATTGTCACCGGCACGTCGGGACGAAGTGGCCATCATCGAGAAAGACGTCGCCGACAAAGCCCGGTCCCTGGGGATTGAGGTCACCGAAGTGCGCCTGCACCGCGCGGATTTGCCGTTCGAAGCCAGCCAGGCTATTTACGATCGCATGAAGTCCGAGCGCCAGCGCGAAGCCAAGGAATTGCGTGCCCAGGGCTTCGAGTGGGCGCAGCAGATCCAGGCCAAGGCCGACCGCGACCGTACTGTGTTGCTGTCTGAAGTCCAGCGCCAGGCGGCGATCACCCATGGTGAAGCGGACGCCGATGCCAACCAGATTTTATCGCTGGCCTTCAGCAAGGACCCGGCGTTCTACAAGTTGTATCGTTCGTTGCAAACCTACCGCCAGACCTTGGCCGAGAGCCAGCCGATGCTGGTGTTGACGCCCTCCGCTGAATTCCTCAAACAGTTTCAAACCGGGCCTGCGGCTGTCAGTGGGAAATGACAGCCCTTCGCGTTCCCGCTGACAGCAAGGCGTTGTGCCGGCGCCTCATAGGGCGCCGGGCTCAGCGGTACTCTGGGATGACGCCCTCTTTGTTCAGGAATTTTCTGCATGTTATTTGAAGGTGCGCTGCACGGGCTGAGTATGGTCTTTCAGGTGTTTGTCCTGGACTTGATCCTGTCTGGCGACAATGTGCTGGTCATTGCCCTGGCCTGTCGAGGCCTGCCGGCGGAGCAAGTGCGGCGGGCGGTGATGATCGGCACCAGTGGGGCGATCATCCTGCGCGTGCTGTTGACGACCCTGGCCGGCTGGCTGCTGCTGGTGCCTTGGTTCAAGTTGGCCGGGGCGCTGTTGTTGGTGGTGATTGCAATCCGTTTACTCTGCGAAGAAGAAGCAGCCGAAGACGGCCAGCCGCCGGTTCCTTCGCTGATGACCCTCGGCAGTGCGGTGCTGACGGTGTTGAGCGCCGACCTGATCATGAGCCTGGATAACGTGGTCGGGCTGGCGGCTGTGGCGCAAGGCAATCTGTTCTATCTGGTGCTGGGCCTGCTGTTGAGCGTGCCGATGTTGATGTTCGGCAGCGTCTGGGTCAGTGGCCTGTTGCAGCGTTATCGGATGCTGGTGCCGGTGGGGGGCGCCCTGTTGGGGTACATCGCGGGTGACATTGCGGTATCCGATCCGGTGGTGGTGGGGTGGGTCAACACCCAGTCCCCCGCGCTGAACCAGGTAGTGCCGTTGTTGTGTGCTGTCTTTGTGCTGGTCCAGTCAGGGATTATCCAGCGCCAACGTCTACGCTTGCCCCGGCCTGCGCCCAGGTTGCGAACGGTGGTGCCGGTGCCGGTGATTGAGCCGGTGCTGATGCTGGCGCAGGTGCAGTCGCTGCCGCTGCCGCTGCCGCGTGAGCCGGTTGCGCCACAGCCTGTCGAGGTACTCGCGGAGGCTCGCCACGAAAAGCGCCCCTATGCGGGGCTGATCCGCGTGCTTACCGGTATCGTCGTGATTCTGCTGGCCAGCGGGTTGCTATACGGCCTGATTGGCGGTTTGTCTGGCCACCTGATGCCCACGCCACAGAAGGACAACGCTTACCTCTGTACCGGCGCGAGCACTACGCTTTACTTCCGACCGGGTGGCAGCACGGTGCGGCTGGTGGCCGGTGGCGGTGAAGCCAAAGGCTACGTGGACTACAAGAAAATCCTATGGGAAAACCCCCAGAGCGCAGAGCGTGATTTGCACCTGAGCCTGCCGGATGAAATCGAAAAAACCAGCGCCACGGTGGTGACCTTGAACGGCGGCAGCTTCGCACAGATCCAATGTGCCTTAAGCCGATAGACGGCGCGGTTGCCGCTGCGCGCCGAGCCGGGCATGCTGCTCACGGTTTTTATCTGTGGCTACAGCGGCCCTTCGAGGAGAGCAACATGACATCCACTCTGTTTATCACCGGCGCCACGTCCGGTTTCGGCGAAGCCTGCGCCCGTCGGTTTGCCGAAGCCGGCTGGAAACTGGTGCTCACCGGTCGTCGTGCCGAGCGTTTGAACGCGCTGGTCGAAGAGCTTTCCAAGCAGACCGAAGTACACGGCCTGGTGGTCGACGTGCGTGACCGCAAGGGCATGGAAGACGCTATCGCCAACCTGCCGCCGTCGTTCGCCACGCTGCGTGGCCTGATCAACAACGCCGGCCTGGCCGTGGGCACCGACCCCGCGCCCAAGTGCAGCCTCGACGACTGGGAAACCATGGTCGATACCAACATCAAGGGCCTGCTGACCACCACCAGCCTGCTGCTGCCACGCCTGATCGCTCATGGTCGCGGTGCGGGGATCGTCAACCTGGGCTCCATCGCCGGCAGCTACCCGTACCCGGGCAGCCACGTGTATGGCGGTTCCAAAGCGTTCGTGAAGCAATTCTCGCTGAACCTGCGCTGCGACCTGCAAGGCACCGGCGTGCGCGTGACCAACATCGAGCCGGGCCTGTGCGAAAGCGAGTTCTCCCTGGTGCGCTTCGGCGGCGACCAGGCGCGCTATGACGCCACCTACGCTGGCGCCGAGCCGATCCAGCCGCAGGACATCGCCGACACCATCTTCTGGGTGCTGAACACCCCGGCGCACGTCAACATCAACCGCCTGGAGCTGATGCCGGTGAGCCAGACCTGGGCCGGGTTTGCGATTGAGCGTGGGGCCAAGTAAGGGGTTAGACCGAGTCGCCTGCATCGGGGGCAAGCCCCCTCCCACATTTGAATGGGTTCACACATCAAAATCTGTGAACCCAATCCAGTGTGGGAGGGGGCTTGCCCCCGATGAGGCCCCTGAGGTCAACCGAGAACCTTGACCAACCCCTGATAACAAGTCGCCAGATGATACGGCGTGGTCGACGGCATATCCCGTCGGCTCACGCTGCCCTGGGCATCCAGGCACTCATTCCAGCCCTTGGCATGCAGGAAGCGTTGCTGCAACGCAAGCAACTGGCGCCGCAGCACGGCTTCGCTGCCCGGGCGCAAGGTCAATGCGCGCAGGTATTCCGCCTGCGCCCAGATGCGCTGGGTGCCGTCGCGCACACTGCCGTCCAGGGTGAGCATGCCGCTGACCGCACCAGTCTGCTTATCCACACCCTTGTGCTCGGCATAAGCAAAGGCCCGCGTCAGCGAAGCATGCAGCGGTGTGCCGCGCAGCACGTCTGAAGACTCGAGCAAGAAGAACCATTCGAACTGGTGCCCCGGCTCAAACCAGTTATCCACAGCACCCAGCGGTTTTTCCATCATCACGCCATGCTGGGGCTCGATGAAACGCTGCTGCATGGCCGTCGCCAAGGCCAGTAATGCGCTTTGCACCTCGGCGTCTGCACGCACCGCCAGGGTGGCGAGGAAGCCTTCAGCCAGGTGCATCAACGGGTTTTGCAATGGGCCGGACTTGAGCGACGACCAGTTACGCTCCAGCACCGCCTCGTACAGGCCATCGCCGCTGGCGAAGCGTTGGGCGACCACTTCCAGCGCCGCATTTAACACCGACTCCACCAGCGGTTCGCGCACTTTGGCCCAGTAATGGGCGCAGGCGAAGATGATGAAGGCGTGGGTGTAGAGATCCTTGCGCTTGTCCAGCGGCTGGCCGGCGGGGTCGATGCTGTAGAACCAGCCGCCGTGCTCGGCGTCGTGGAAATGCCGTTGCAGCGAGCGGAACAACGCGGCGGCGCGGTCTTCGGCAAAGGCTGCGCCGGGTTCGCCGATCAGGCTGGCGAACAGGTACAACTGCCGGGCGCAGGCCATGGCACGGTAGCGTTGCGGCGGCAACGGCCGGTGGTCGGCGTCCAGCGCCTCATAGGGCAGCGCCAGCTCGGCGTTCCAGCCCGGGCCCTGCCAGAGCGGCACGATCAGGTCATGGAAGTGCGTGAGCACGGCATTCAAGGAAGGCTGAGGGGCGGAGCTTGGAGCGATGGGCATCGGCTGGCGTCGTCACGGCAGGGGTGTAGGCGCGCATGGTAGCAGGCTTGGGAGCGGTGGTGTCTGCGCCACCGCTATCGGGGGCAAGCCCCCTCCCACAGGTTTGAGCTGTGAACCCAAGCGAATGTGGGAGGGGCGGTGCGACGATTCGACTTGCCCCCGATGAGGCGCTTAATCGCGCCGCAAATCAGCCAGCCAGTAACCAAACCCCAGTCGCCGCCGAAGCCGCCCCGGCAACCCGCACCAACGGCGCCGCCGCAGTCGGCAGCCAGCGCACCACGGCATAACCGGCCGCGTGCAACACAGCGGTTGCGCCGACAAATCCGGCGGCATACGCCCAAGGGCTGGACATGTCCGGCAGCTCCAAACCATGGGCCACGCCGTGGAACAGCGCGAACAACGCCGTGGCCCCCAGCGCCATGAACAATGGCGGCCGCACCGCCAGCGCAACGGCCAGGCCCAGGGCCAGCACCGAAGCGGCAATCCCGCTTTCCAGCGCCGGCAACGCCAGGCCTTCAAAGCCCAATAGGCCGCCCAGCAGCATAGTGCCGACGAAGGTGCAGGGCAGCGCCCAACGCGCCGCGCCTTTTTGCTGGGCGGCCCACAAACCGACCGCCACCATGGCCAGCAAATGGTCGAGACCGCCCAATGGATGGCTGATACCCGCCACCAGGCCGTTGTCACCGTGACCCGGGTGAGCGAAGGCCAGGGCTGGGGCGAGCAGCAGGGCGGCGGCGGTGAAGAGTTTTTTCAGGCTCATGGACAGCTTCCTTATGGGTTGATCAGGCCGCGGTCAGCAGGCCCTGGCGTTCGATGAAGGCGACGATCTCATCCAGGCCGACGCCGGTTTTCTGGTTGCTGAACACAAAGGGTTTACCGTTGCGCATGCGTTGGGTGTCGCTGTTCATCAGCTCCAGCGAGGCACCGACCAGGGGCGCTAGGTCGATCTTGTTGATCACCAGCAGGTCGGATTTGCAGATACCCGGACCGCCTTTGCGCGGCAGCTTGTCGCCGGCCGACACATCGATCACATAGATGGTCAGGTCCGACAGCTCCGGGCTGAACGTCGCCGACAGGTTATCGCCGCCCGACTCGACCAGGATCAGGTCCAGGCCGGGAAAGCGCCGGTTCAGTTGGTCCACCGCTTCCAGGTTGATCGAGGCGTCTTCACGGATCGCCGTGTGCGGGCAGCCGCCGGTTTCCACGCCGATGATGCGTTCGGGCGCCAGGGCCTGATTGCGCACCAGGAAGTCGGCGTCTTCGCGGGTATAGATGTCGTTGGTGACCACCGCCAGGTTGTAGCGATCGCGCAAGGCCAGGCACAGGGCCAGGGTCAGGGCCGTCTTGCCGGAGCCCACCGGGCCGCCGATGCCGACACGCAAAGGTTGTGTGTTCATGTGCTTCTCCAAAATAAAAGGCGCCAAAGTAAACGCGCTTATGAACGGAACAGGCGGCTGTACTGGCGCTCGTGGGCCATGCACGCCAGGGACAGGCCGAACGCGGCGCTGCCCAAATGGTTGGGCTCGATGCGGCCGGCGTCCTGTTGGGCGTGCTGCAGCAGGGGCAGCAGTTCACTGGTCAGGCGCTGCGCGGCTTGCTGGCCGAGCGGCAGGGTTTTCATCAGCACGGCCAATTGGTTTTCCAGCCAGCTCCACAGCCAGGCGGCGAGGGCGTCGTCCGGGCTGATGCCCCAGGCGCGTGCGGCCAAGGCCCAGCCCAGCGCCAGATGCGGCTCGGCGTGTTGTGCGAGAAAATCACGCGCCGCGTCGTCCAGTTCCGGCAAGCCGTTGAGCAGTTGCTGCAGGGAGTACCCCATCTGCCGGCTCTCCTGATACAGCTCGCGGGTCTCGCGACTGGCGCGGTGTTCTTCGCACCGTTGCGCCAGTTGCGACCAATCGCCGGCCACGGCGGCGCGGCAATGCGCGAGCAACAGTGGCGCTTCGAAACGCGCGAGGTTGAGCAGCAACTGGTCGCTGATCCAACGGCGGGCGCCGGGCGCATCCTTGACGCGGCCATTTTCCACGGCCATTTCCAGGCCCTGGGAATAGCTGTAGCCGCCAATCGGCAATTGCGGACTGGCCAGACGCAGCAGCGCCCAGGCTGGGTTCATAAACGCACGCCGAATTGATGCAGCTTCGGCGGGTAGTTGAAATCTTCATCGCCATGGCGCGAATGATGGTGCCCGCCGCCGTAGGCCCCGTGTTCCGGTTGGAACGGCGCTTCGAGGCTTTCGGTCTGCGCGCCCAGTTGTTCAAGCATGGCCTTGAGCACGTAATCATCCAGCAGGCGCAGCCAGCCGTCGCCCACTTGCAAGGCCACATGGCGATTGCCCAGGTGATACGCGGCGCGGGTCAGTTCAAATGCGTTGCGGCAGGTGACGTGCAGCAATTGTTCAGGGCGCGCGCAGACACGCACGACACGTCCGTCTTCAGCCTGTAGGAACTCGCCATCGTGCAGCGGCGGCTGGCCACGCTCCAGGAACAGGCCGACGTCTTCGCCGTCGGCACTGAAACAGCGCAGGCGGCTTTTGCTGCGGGCTTCGAAGTTCAGCAGCAACTCGGCGGCCCAGAGGGCTTGCGGGGCGATTCGGCGGTGGATCACCAGCATCAGAAGGCTTCCAGCTATGAGCGATAAGAGAGCTAGAGCAAGGGGCTTGCCAATCACGTGCGGGGGTAGGAATTCCCTGTAGGTAAACAGGCCGTGCCACCGAATAGGGCGTCAGCTATTTTTCTGCGTGCTTCAATTTGGTGCGCGCACTGGAAGTGTGGCACTGGATGGGTGCGTTTGTGTGGATATCGTGTACGTGCAGTATGAAGTTTCCTTCATCTACTTCGCACTTGTACTTTTTCGGATTTCTCCTACGCGGTAACCGGATTCGGCGTTCAAAAAGCTACGCACTATTTCTTTAGGATTTGCGCCGTCTTTACACCACAGCGATGTTCGTCATGTTCAAGTCATTTTTCTTTTTAATCCTTTTCTCTCTCTCTTGTGTCATCTCATCGGCCTCGGCCAACCTGAAATCCCAATCGACCTTCGGCTCTTCGCTGCAAGGTGTTCCATCGTCTTCGGTGGCGAATGTGATCGACCGCGCCCATGCCTTGCTGGGCACGCCTTACAAATGGGGCGGCAGCTCGGCCGAGCAGGGGTTTGATTGCAGCAGTTTCCTGGTCTATCTGTTCAAGACCGAAGCCAACATTCATATCCCGCGTACCACGGCGGCGATGCACCGTTCAACGGCCGCGACCGTCAAGCGCAACGAGCTCAAGCCGGGGGACGCGGTGTTTTTCAAAGGCAACGGGCGCGGCCAGGTCAGCCATGTGGGGCTGTATATCGGCGAAGGTAAATTCATTCATTCGCCGCGGGCCGGCAAGAACGTGCGCATCGATTCGCTCGGCAACAACTACTGGAACAAGAACTACACCGGCGCCAAGCGTTTCCATAAAGCGGGTTGACGGCTTACTCGGTGCTGCCGAGGCCCTGCCAGTGCTTGAGGCCAATGAAGATGAAGCGCAACTGCTGGGTGATTTTCGCCTGGGGCGTGAGATGGGCGGGCAGCGCGTGGGCGGGCGGGTCGATGATGTCAGGCAGGGTAGCGAACACACTTTTGACGATCAGGTCGGCCATCACGTGCAGGCCGTCGGCATCCAGGTGCTGGAGCTTGGGCATCAAGGTCAGGTCGGCGGCCAGGTCACGGGTGATGTCTTCGCGCAAGGCGCCGATGGCTTGGCGCACGGCGAGGCAGCCACCGTACTGTTCGCGGGCCAGGAACAGGAATTGCGAACGATTGGCTGAGACCACATCCAGGAAGATCCGCACGGACGCATCGATAATGCCGCCCATCACGAATTCGTTGTGGCGCACCAGGCGGATCGTAGCGCGGAAGGTCTGGCCGACTTCGCTGACCAGCACCAGGCCCAGTTGGTCCATGTCGGCAAAGTGACGATAGAACCCGGTGGGCACGATCCCGGCCGTCTTGGCCACTTCGCGCAGGCTCAGGCTGCCGAACCCACGGCCACACTCCATCAGATGGCGGGCTGCGTCCATCAGGGCGAGGCGGGTCTGTTGCTTCTGTTCGGCACGGGGCAGCATGGCAGGCGGGCTTTGTCGGCAAGTACAGCGACGCACTCTAGCAAAACCGCTTCATTGACGTCGAACTTGGCGGGGGATTGCTGCGTGGATACGTGACACGTTCTGCAAAAAGTCAAAAGCCCGATCCAGGGATCGGGCTTTTTTCCGGGCCACCACGGGCTTAGCTCTGAGCTTGATGCAGTTCTTGCAGACGGTCAGCACCACCTTCAGCAACACCTTGGGTGTAGGCGCGTTCGTTGGCTTGTTCAGCACCACCTTCAACCAGACCTTTCTCTTCCAGGCGGTTGCGGCCGTTTTCGGTTACACCTTCGGTGTAAGCGCGTTTGTTGGCTTGTTCCGAACCATTTTCAGCAACGGCACCTTTGGCGTAGTCACGGTTCTCTTCTTCTTGCGACCCGCTACGGGCGAGGGTTTGGCTGAACTGAACGGCATCGGCTTTGACTTGTGGGATCGCTTGTTCAGCGGCCGGCAGGGCAAAAGCACTGGAAGCGAGGACAGACAGCAGCACGGTAGCGAGTACTTGGCGTTTCATGATCGGTTGCTCCTTGGGAGGGCGATTAAGTGGGTACGGGGCTAATGCTACTCTCGATAAGTCGATATAAAAGTTCATAAACACAATGGTAATAATCAACGGAATTGATTGTTCTCGTAGGAGGCTCTAAGTCGTGCCTCTCAAGCCCGCGGTTTTGCACCGTACTGGGTATTTTCGACACGCACCTGGGTACCAATGGTGCGCTGGCGTAGGAAAAAACTGTCGAGGCGGTCAGAAAAATGGGTTTTTTCTGGCAAAACGCCGATCGGGTTAAACCCCGGGGTGGTTTGCCAGTCCTAGCTGTATAAGTTGTCTTAAGGGCTGTGACTCGGCCAGTCGTATTCAGGAGTTCTGTGCAATGACGCGCACTCGTAAAATCGTCGCTTGGTGTTGCGCCAGCATCGTTCTGTCAATCGTCGTGGTGGTGGTGTTTTTGTTGTTCTTCGACTGGAACCGCATCAAACCGCCGCTCAATGCCAAGGTCTCCGAAGAACTGCATCGCCCGTTTGCCGTCAATGGCAACCTGGCGGTGGTGTGGCGCCGTGAACTGGACCAGGGTGGCTGGCGTGCCTGGGTGCCATGGCCCCATGTGATCGCCGAAGACCTGAGCCTGGGCAACCCCGAGTGGTCGAAAACCCCGCAAATGGTCACGCTCAAGCGAGTGGAACTGCGTATCTCACCGTTGGCCTTGCTGGTGCAGCGCGTGGTGATCCCGCGCATCGACCTCACCGAGCCGAGCGCCGAGTTGCAGCGCCTGGCCGATGGGCGTGCCAACTGGGTATTCACATTTGATCCCAAGGACCCCAACGCTGAGCCCTCCAACTGGGTGGTGGAGATCGGCGCCATCGGCTTCGACAAGGGCCACGTGACGCTCGACGACCAGACCCTCAAAACCCAGCTGGACGTGATCGTCGACCCGTTGGGCAAACCCATCCCCTTCGGTGAAATCGTCGGCGAGACGGATGCCAAAAAGGCCCTGGAAAAAGGCGCGGCCCCCCAGGACTACGCGTTCGGTCTCAAGGTCAAAGGCCAGTACCACGGCCAGAAACTCGACGGCAGCGGCAAGATCGGCGGCCTGCTCGCTTTGCAGGACGCGGCCAAGCCGTTCCCGCTGCAAGCCCAGGTGAACATCGCCGACACCCGCATCGCCCTGGCCGGCACCCTGACCGACCCGCTCAATCTCGGCGCCCTGGACCTGCGCTTGAAACTCGCAGGCGCAAGCCTGGGCAACCTGTACCCGCTGACCGGTGTCACCCTGCCGGACTCGCCGGCCTATTCCACCGACGGGCACCTGATCGCCCAACTGCACCAAGCCAGCGGCGCGACGTTCCGCTACGAAAACTTCAACGGCAAGATCGGCGCCAGCGATATCCACGGCAACCTGGCCTACGTCGCCAGCCAGCCACGCCCCAAACTCAGCGGCACGCTGGTGTCCAATCAACTGTTGATGGCCGACCTTGCCCCCTTGATCGGTGCTGATTCCAACGCCAAGCAAAAGGCCCGGGGCGGGATGAGTAAACAGCCGGCGACCAAAGTACTGCCGGTGGAAGCCTTCCGCACCGAGCGTTGGCGTGACATGGATGCCGACGTCGAATTCACCGGCAAACGCATCGTCCACAGCACCGACTTGCCCTTCACCGACCTCTACACGCACCTGGTGCTCACCGACGGCGAACTGAGCCTGCAACCCCTGCGGTTCGGCGTGGCTGGCGGCAAGCTCGATGCGCAGATTCGCCTGAACGGGCGCGTCACGCCAATGGAAGGCCGCGCCAAATTGACCGCGCGCAACTTCAAGCTCAAGCAGTTGTTCCCGACCTTCGAACCGATGAAAACCAGCTTTGGCGAACTCAATGGCGATGCGGATATTGCCGGGCGCGGCAACTCGGTGGCGGCGTTGCTGGGCTCGGCCAACGGCGACCTGAAGATGCTGATCAACGACGGCGCCATCAGCCGGGGGCTGATGGAAATCGTCGGGCTCAACGTGGGCAACTACGTCGTCGGGCGTTTGTTTGGCGACAAGGAAGTGAAGATCAACTGCGCAGCGGCGGACTTCGGCATCAAGACCGGGCTCGCGACCACACGCTTGTTTGTGTTCGATACCGAGAACGCGATCATCTACATCGATGGCACGGCGAACATGGCCTCGGAGCAGCTTGACCTGACCATCACCCCGGAGTCGAAAGGCTTCCGCCTGTTCTCCCTGCGCTCACCGCTGTATGTGAACGGTCCGTTCATCAAACCGAATGCCGGCGTGAAAGCCATCCCCCTGGCACTGCGCGGCGCCGGCATGGTCGCGTTGGGGATCATCGCCGGCCCGGCCGCCGGGTTGCTGGCACTGGTCGCGCCGAGCGGTGATGTGCCCAATCAGTGCGCGCCGTTGTTGCAGCAGATGAAGGAAGGCAAGGCGCCGAAGACTGTGAAAGGTTGATTCGGCGCTAATGCCGGTCAGTTAAGCGATAGAGCGGGCAACCGCTAACCCGTGGCGAGGGAGCAAGCTCCCTCGCCACAGTGACAGTGTTCTTCCCTACCTGCTCACACTCTCGTCCATGGCGGGGATGGCCCTATCATGGTTTCTGACGAACTGACGGTCAAAAGGGGAAGCTGGCTAACCCGCTTCCCCCTTTTTAGATGCGCAGTCATTTACAGACTTTCGAGAATATCCGCCATGTCATCCGCATGCTCTTCTTCCTGAGCCAGGATTTCTTCAAGCAGACGGCGAGTGGTCGGGTCTTTATCGCCGATGTACTGGATGATTTCGCGGTAGCTGTCGACCGCAATCCGCTCGGCGACGAGGTCTTCGTAGACCATTTCCTTCAAATTGTTGCCGGCCACGTATTGCGCGTGGGCGTTCTTCGACAGCAGGTCCGGGTTGAATTCCGGCTCGCCACCCAACTGCACGATACGTTCGGCGAGTTTGTCGGCGTGTTCGCCTTCCTGGGTCGCATGTTCGAGGAATTCTTCAGCGGCGATCTGCGCTTTCACGCCGCTGGCCATGAAGTAGTGGCGCTTGTAGCGCAGCACGCAGACCAGTTCAGTGGCCAGCGAGGCGTTGAGCAGGCGAATGATCTCTTCGCGGTCGGCGCCGTAGCCTTCGGTCACGGCGCCGTTTTCGACGTTCTGGCGGGCGCGCTGGCGCAGGGTCGCAACGTCAGTCAAGTGTGCTTCGGTCATCTCAATCTCCTGGTGCTAATCCGGTTTTACGCCACGCTCTGCCGGCGTGATCGCTCCAAGGTGTGAGTCGTGCGCAACGCAAAAAGTTTTATTGGATTTACCGACAGGTGTCATCAGCGCGTCGCCGGATTGGGTTAGCCTGCTCGCATCCTTTCTTGATCAAGGACGTTCGCTTCATGTCGCAGTCGTTAGCCACGCGTTACCCCTTGGTGCTGGTGCCGGGCATGCTGGGGTTTGTGCGCCTGGGATTGTTTCCTTACTGGTATGGCATCGTCCCGGCGCTGCGGGCGGGTGGGGCGCAGGTGTTTGCGGTGCAGGTGGCGCCGCTCGATGCCAGTGAGGTGCGCGGTGAGCAGTTGCTGGTGCAGGTCGAGCGGATTCGCCGCGAAACCGGCGCCGACAAGGTCAACCTGATCGGCCATAGCCAGGGCGCGCTCACCGCGCGTTATGCCGCCGCCAAGCGCCCGGAGTGGATCGCGTCGGTGACGTCGGTGGCCGGGCCCAATCACGGCTCGGAGCTGGCGGATTATTTCCATGCCCATTACCCGATGGACAGCGTCAAAGGCCGGGTCGTCAGCGCGCTGTTTCATCTGGTCGCCGCCGTCATGAGCCTGCTCGAAACCGGCTACCGTGGCCCGCGCTTCAGGGCGGACCTGCACGCCTCGCACCAGTCGCTGACCAGTGCGGGGGTGGCGTTGTTTAATCGTGAATATCCCCAGGGATTGCCGCAGACGTGGGGCGGGCAGGGCGCCGAAGCGGTGAATGGCGTGCGCTATTACTCGTGGTCCGGCACCTTGCAACCGGGTAAGACCGATCGCGGGCGCAACCTGTTCGATGGCACGAATCGCAGTTGCCGCCTGTTCGCCCGCAGCTTCGTGCGTGAGAAGGGCCAGTGCGATGGCATGGTCGGACGCTACAGCTCACACCTGGGCACGGTGATCGGCGATGACTACGCCCTCGACCATTTCGATATCGTCAACCAGTCGCTGGGGTTGGTGGGCAAGGGGGCGCAGCCGATCCGCTTGTTTGTCGAGCATGCGCGGCGGCTCAAGGCGGCTGGGGTGTAGCAGATGCACCGCGTTATCGTTCATCGGGGGCAAGCCCCCTCCCACAGTTGACCGAGGCGCCAGGGCGAACGCGGTCCAATGTGGGAGGGGGCTTGCCCCCGATGAGCGATAGCTCAGGCAACGCCCAGCTTGCGGCCAACCGGCGTGGTCCAGCGCTCCGACAAAATCACCCCGCCCAACGTCAACAGCCCGCCCACCAGGTGATACGGCGCCAACGCTTCCTTCAACACCAGCGCCGCAATCAGCGCGGTAATCAGCGGCAGCAGGTTGAAAAACAACGTGGTGCGGCTCGGCCCCAGGGTTTTGACCGAGTGCATCCAGGCCAACGGCGCGAGCATCGAGGCCAGCAGGCAGGCGTACAGCACCAACGGGATATTCGCCCAGCCCAGCCCGGCTTTTGCCGAAAACAGAAACAGCGGAAACAGCACCACCACCGCCACCAGCACCTGCAAATACAGCAACACCAACGGCGGGAGGCGCAGCTGCCATTTTTTCAGCAGGGTGCTGTAGACCGCGTAGGCCAGGGTGGCGACCAGCATCATCGCGTCGCCCAGGTTGACCCCGTGTTGCAGCAACGCGCCCAGGCTGCCGGACGACACCACCACCACCACGCCGGCGAACGACAGCAGCGCGCCGCTCAGTGCGCCAAACGTCAGGCGTTGGCCGAGGCTGATGATCGCCGCCGTCAACGCCATCAATGGCATCAGCGACAGGATGATGCCCATGTTGGTGGCGCTGGTCAGCGACGCGGCGTAATAGGCCAGGCTTTGATACACCGCCATGCCCAGCACGCCGAGGATAAATATCTTGCCCAGGTTCGGGCGGATGATCGGCCACTGCGCAATCACCGGCTTGAGCATGAACGGGGTAAACAGCAGCGCCGCCAGCAACCAGCGGTAGAAGCCAATTTCAGCGGGGAAGATCGAACCCACGGCCAGTTTGTTGACCACGGTGTTGCCGGCCCAGATGAAAATGGCCAGCAGGGGATACGCGTATTGCATTGAAAGCAGCCCAATGTGTTGATGAGGCGCGATTATCCCCCTGTCTGGATCGAAGCCTATACTGCGATCCAGACAAACGACCTCTGAATCCAGACAACATGCCCCGACACACCGTCCGCCTTGCGGATTTCCCCAGCCTGCCGAGCCCGGTGTACTTCCGTTACTCCGATTTTGCCCCGAACACCGAATGCACCCCGCACCGGCACTTCTGGGGTTCGTTGGATTATTCGGCCAGCGGGGTGATGCGCATGGAAGTGGCCGGCAGCCGCTTTATGTCGCCGCCGCAGTACGCGGTGTGGATACCGCCGGACACCGAGCACAGTTCCTACAATGCCCAGGCAATTGTCTACCGCTCGGTGGGCCTCGCCCCGGCGTTGTGCGCGCAACTGCCCAAGCAGCCTTGTACCCTGGCGATCAGCGATATCCTCAAGGCGATTCTCAGTGACTTCGCCCAGCGTGACGTCAACATCCCCCACACCGAAGCCGATATCCGCCTGGCCCAGGTGTTGGTGGACCAGCTCAAGCAGGCACCGGTCCACGATGGTTTCCTGCCCTACGCGCGCCAATCCGGGCTGCTCGGCGTGCTCGAAGGCATGCAGGCCGAACCGGGGGATAGCCGCCCCTTGGCGCAATGGGCCGAGCAGGTGCATGTGAGCGAACGCACCCTGGCCCGCCAATTTGTGCGCGAGCTGGGCATGAGCTTCGGCGAATGGCGCCAGCGCCTGCGCTACCTGGCAGCCATCGAAGCCCTCGACAGCGAGCGCAGCGTGCAACAGGTGGCCTTCGACCTCGGCTACAGCACCGCCTCGGCGTTTATCGCGATGTTCCAGCGCCACGCCGGCTGTACCCCGGAGCAGTACCGACGGGCAAACATCCGTGGCCGGTGAAGATGTTACAAGGTTTGGCTACACTCGTCGGTAGGCCGTGCCGTCCGGCACGGTAACAGGGAGAAAACTCCATGAAGATGCTGCGAATTCCGTTGTTGATGATGGGCCTGATGCTGTGTTCCCAAGGTTTTGCCGCGACCGCCCAGCAAACTAAAATGACCACCTGCAATGCCGAGGCCACCACCAAGACGCTCAAGGGCGACGAGCGCAAGACCTTCATGAAAACCTGCCTGTCGGCGCCGGCGGCCAATGATGCGAAGACATTGACCCCGCAGCAGCAGAAGATGAAGGATTGCAATGCGTCGGCGAAAACCAAGGCGCTGATTGGCGATGCACGCAAGACGTTCATGAGCACCTGCCTCAAAGGCTGATGGCGATTTCGCGGCCGCTGAAGAGCAAATGTGTGAGGCTGGCTTGCCTGCGATAGCACGCCAGCTCCCACACTTGATCGCATTCACCACCGATCCCCTCGCTTGATTCCGCCAAGGCTGGCAGACTGCCCATCCTTTAACGCCGTTCGTTTTGAGGCTGTATGCCAACGTTTTCTCAGCGTCACGTGTTGTTGCTGGCCAGTTACATCATCATTTTCGGCGGGTTACTGCTGGTTCTGCCGCTGAAGTTACTGCCCAGCCTGCTGGCCGGTCTGTTGGTGTTTGAACTGGTCAACATGCTTACCCCTCAACTGCAACGGCTGATCGAAGGTCGGCGTGCGCGCTGGCTCGCCGTCGCCTTGCTCGGCACCTTGATCGTCAGCGTGTTGGCCCTGATCTTTGCCGGCGCGATCAGCTTCCTGCTTCACGAAGCGGAAAATCCCGGGGCCTCCCTCGACAAATTCATGGGCGTGGTCGACCGCGCGCGCGGCCAACTGCCACCGTTTCTCGATGCCTACCTGCCCGCCAGCGCCGCCGAATTCCGGGTGGCCATTGGCGACTGGATCAGCAAACACCTGAGCGACCTGCAACTGGTGGGCAAAGATGCCGCCCACATGTTCGTCACCCTGCTGATCGGCATGGTGCTCGGCGCGATCATGGCGCTGCAGCGCGTGCCTGACCTGACCAAACGCAAACCCTTGGCCGCCGCGCTGTTCGATCGTCTGCACCTGTTGGTCCAGGCGTTTCGTAACATCGTCTTTGCACAGATCAAGATCGCGGCCCTCAACACCGTGTTTACCGCCGTGTTCCTCGCCGTGGTGCTGCCGCTGTGCGGGATTCACCTGCCGCTGACCAAAACCCTGATCGTGCTGACCTTCCTGCTCGGCCTGCTGCCGGTGATCGGCAACCTGATGTCCAACACCCTGATCACCATCGTCGCGCTGTCGCTGTCGATCTGGGTGGCGGTGGCGGCGCTGGGGTATTTGATCGTGATCCACAAGGTCGAGTACTTCCTCAACGCGCGGATCGTCGGCGGGCAGATCAGTGCCAAATCCTGGGAGTTGTTGTTGGCGATGCTGGTGTTCGAGGCCGCGTTCGGCCTGCCAGGCGTGGTGGCTGGGCCGATTTACTACGCGTATTTGAAGAGTGAGTTGAAGCTCGGTGGGATGGTCTGAGTGTGGGAGGGGCGGTGCGACGATTCGACTTGCCCCCGATAGCGATGTGTCAGTCAATATTCCTGGTGACTGACCCACTGCAATCGGGGGCAAGCCCCCTCCCACAATTTAGATTGCATTTCAAAAGTTGGAGGCGGCGGAGCGGGTCAATCAACTAATGGCAACCCTCCTCAACGCCCAGCCTTGATGCAATCCAATGTGGGAGGGGGCTTGCCCCCGATAGCGGAGTTTCAGTCGATGCAGGTATCAACTGAGCGAATGCCATCGGGGGCAAGCCCCCTCCCACATTTTGATTTTCAGTGCCCGTGAGTTGGGGGCAGATCAGCAGCCGTAGCGCTTGCTCGCCTCAATCGCCAACCCGCTACCGATACTGCCAAAGATATTCCCTTCCACATGCCGCGCATTCGGCAGCATCGCCGAGATGCTGTGGCGCAGCGCCGGAATGCCGCTGGAACCGCCGGTAAAGAACACCGTGTCCACCTGCGCCACGTCCACCGACGCGTCGGTGAGCAATTGGGTGACGCTGTTACGCACGCGCTCGAGCAGCGCATCGATGGCCGACTCGAACAGCGCACGGCTCAGGTCCACGCTCAACCCTGGCTCCACCCGGTCGAGCAGCACATGGCGGCTGTTTTCGTGGGTCAGCTGGATCTTGGTTTCTTCGACTTCCATCGCCAACCAGTGCCCGGCACGCTGTTCGATCAGCTTGAACAGGCGGTCGATGCCGCCGGTGTCTTCGATGTCGTAGCGCATGCTGCCCAACGCCAGCTGGGATTTTTGCGAGTACACCGAGTTGATGGTGTGCCACGTGGCCAGGTTCATGTGGTGGCTGGTGGGCATGTAGGCGCCGCTTTTCATGCGGCTGCCGTAGCCGAACAGCGGCATCATGCCGGCCAGCGAGAGCTGTTTGTCGAAGTCGGTACCGCCGATGTGGACGCCGCCGGTGGCGAGGATGTCGTCGTGGCGGTTGTCGTTGTGACGACGGTCCGGCGACAGGCGCACCAGCGAGAAGTCCGAGGTACCACCGCCGATGTCGACAATCAGCACCAGCTCTTCTTTTTCGATGGTGGACTCGTAGTCGAAGGCCGCGGCAATCGGTTCGTACTGGAACGAGATGTCCTTGAAGCCGATCTTGCGTGCCACGTCGACCAAGGTGTTTTCGGCTTCCTGGTCGGCCATCGGGTCGTCGTCGACGAAAAATACCGGGCGACCCAGCACCACTTCTTCGAACTCGCGGCCGGCAGCAGTTTCGGCACGGCTCTTGAGTTGGCCGATAAACAGCGCCAGCAAGTCGGTGAACGGCATCGCGGTGCCCAGCACGCTGGTGTCATGCTTGATCAGCTTGGAACCCAGCAGGCTCTTGAGCGAGCGCATCAGCCGGCCTTCGTAGTTCTCCAGGTATTCGTGCAGCGCCAGGCGACCGTAGACCGGGCGGCGCTCCTCGAAGTTGAAGAACACCACCGACGGCAAGGTGATTTTGTCGTCCTCCAGCGCGATAAGCGTTTCCATGCCGGGACGAATCCAGCCGACGGTGGAGTTGGACGTGCCAAAGTCGATGCCGCAGGCACGGGCTGGGGATGGGTTTTTCATGTCTATCGGGTTCCGGTTGAAAAACGGCCGCGCAGTGTATGCCACCCGCGCGCAGATGCGTAGGCCGACGATCTGTTAAATAGCCGGCCGCGCGCCTTGAAAGACCAGCGTTTGCCCCCAACTTGTCCAGCATACGGTCGGTGGCTGCAAGGTTATTCGTGCGGTGCCGATAAACTTCTGACGCAGCCATCGGCTTGGGATTGAGTTCAGTCAATCCAAACGCTGCAAACCGGCGCATGCTGTGCCGCTGGCTGTGCGATATCGATGACGGAGGGTGACCCCCCAGATGGACTTTAAAGACTATTACAAGATCCTTGGCGTGGAGCCGACGGCGGACGACAAGGCGATCAAGACCGCCTATCGCAAGCTGGCGCGCAAATATCACCCGGACGTGAGCAAGGAAAAAGACGCCGAAGCCAAGTTCAAGGACGCGTCTGAAGCCTATGAAGCGCTGAAAAGCGCCGACAAGCGCGCCGAGTACGATGAGTTGCGCAAATACGGCCAGCATGGCCAGCCGTTCCAGGGGCCACCGGGCTGGCAGAGCCGTGGCGGCTACAGTGGCGGCGAGGATCAGGGGGATTTTTCGGACTTTTTCAGCTCGATCTTCGGCGCCCGTGGCGACGGCTTCAGCGGCGGTCAGCGCCGCAGTACCGGGCGCAAAGGCCAGGATGTGGAGATGCAACTGTCGGTGTTTCTTGAAGAGACGCTGTCCACCGAGTCCAAGCAGATCAGCTTCCAGGTACCGCAATACGACGCTTCGGGCCGGCATGTCAGCAACACCGTCAAGAGCCTGAACGTGAAGATCCCCTCCGGGGTCACCGACGGGGAGCGCATCCGCCTCAAAGGCCAGGGCGCACCGGGCATTGGCGGTGGGGCCAACGGTGATCTGTACCTGATCGTCAAGTTTGCGCCGCACCCAACATTCGAGGTCGAAGGCGAAAACCTGGTGATCACCGTGCCGGTGGCACCGTGGGAACTGGCGTTGGGCACCGAAGTCGCCGTGCCGACCCTGACCGGCAAGATCAACCTCAAGGTCCCGGCCGGCAGCCAGAACGGCCAGCGCATGCGCGCCAAGGGCCATGGCCTGATGAACAAGGGCGGGCAGCGCGGTTATCTGTTCATCCAACTGAAAGTGGTGATGCCCAAAGAGGCCAGCGAGGAAGTGCTCGGGTTGTGGAAGGCACTGGCCGACAGCGCCGCCTTCGATCCGCGCAAAGGCTGGAACAACTGATCCACCCGGGCAACTGTCTTGCATAGTTAGGCCCAGGCCCGTGGGGGCCATGAATAAGCTGCTCATTTTCACAATGAGGTAGTTTTTCATGGCCCATACCCAAGCCCCGCTTCCTGCGGGAGACCAAGGGCAGCACTACGCAACGCTCGCCAGCCTGATACCGCAGGCACTCGTCAACGCCTCCGCGCACAACCGCGCCGCACTGCGCCAGCTCAGCCCTGAGTTGCCTGGCTGGTACATCTGGACCACCCAGCAGCAAAAAGACACGCTCAAGACCTTTGTCGACGCCAGTTGGAACTCATTGAACCAATGGGAAGCGCAGATGGCAAAGGTCCAGACGGTCACGGCGTTCGCCCAGCCGTTGTTGGAAGCCGCATTAAAAGACGCCGGTTACACGCTGGATGTGCAGCAAACGTATCTGCTGCTGTATGTGCCGGCAGAAGACGCCTTCGGCCGGCAAACGGGCGGGTTCAAGACCAAGACGTTTTCCCTGCTGCAAGCGGCGCTGAACAACTTTGAAGCACCGGAAGCGGCGCCCGGCTTTTTCAACAGTGCTTCAGGTTTCATCACCCGGCCCAACGATGACACCGGTCGTTTTGAGCGTGTCACCACCGCGCTTCCCCTCGATACGTTCGTCACGCTCTGCCGTGAGCTGGACCTGGGCGGTCAGTACCAGGCCTACCTCAATAGCCACCTGCGCTCCGCCAATGTGGTCGACGAGGCGTTGTTGCGCCTGCGCTTTACCCGCTGGAAAAAAGACGCCCTCAAGGTCGCGGCGCACCTCGCGTTGCTCAAGGGGGATATCGGCGCGGATGATTTTGCGTTGCTGTTGAAAGTGGCCAGCGGTGAGCAAAACATCAAGATCGGCGACAAACAGATCTGGTACAGCACGCCCTGCCTGATGCACCTGCGGCTTCAAGGCTGTTTGCTCATCGAGCCGAGCGTGATCCGGCGTTATGGCACCTGGTTTATCGCCTGGTTTCCCGACGATCCGGTCCAGCCGATCAAGCGCTACGAGTCGTTTGCCCAATTCCGCCAGGACATGACGGACCGCCTGACCCACGGCAGCCAAGATGACGACCGATCCAAGGGCATCGAACCCACGCAATACCAGGTGTTTTTCAGCCGTTTTGTGGCCAAAAAGGACCGCCCCTATTACTTTCGCCGGTTGACGGAGTTGGTCGACGACGCGCCGCAGCAGTCATGGGCGGCGCGGTGGATGCGCTCGGAGCGTGGGCAGTTCTGGTCAAAATTGCTCGCGCCGACGCCGTTCACCCAGGTGCTGGGTGACCCCGCCCATACCGTTCGAATCCCCATCAAAGGCCCGAATCTGGATATCAACAGCGACCCGATCAAGGGGCTCTGGAGCATCATCGACCTGTGGGACGAACTCTACGAAAGCCAGCTCGAGCGCTTGCTGGACGATGGGCTCGCCGAAGCCATAACGACCGCGCATGCCGATGCCGCCAACCGCGCCCGCCGCTGGTCGCATTACCTGGGCCTGGGCATGTTGGTGTTGAATACGGTCTCGATGGCGGTGCCGCCATTGGGCTATGCGATGTTGGCGGTGACGGCTGCCCAGTTGCTGTTTGAGGTCTTTGAAGGGGTTCATGAGCTGAGCTCGGGGGACCGCGAGGCCGGCTGGTTGCACGTGGGCGATGTGTTGGAAAACCTGGTGATGCTCGGCGCCGGCGCAGTGGTTTTCCACTTTAGCGTCTCGCCGTTTGTCGAAAGCCTGAAGTTGGTCAAAGTGCCCGGCGGCAAAGTCCGGCTCTGGAAGCCGGACCTGAAACCCTATGTGCGCAACATCAACATCGCGGCGGATTCGCTGCCCTCGGCGGAAGGCTTGCATATCTATGGGCGTGACCAGATTCTGCTGCTCGAAGGCCAGCCCTTGGAGCTGAAAAAAGACCCGTACCCCGGCAAATATCGCATTCAGCATCCGCGGCGCCCCGATGCCTACCAGCCGGAGATCCGTCACAACGGTTCCGGTGGCTGGCACCATGAGATGGAGCAGCCGCTGAGCTGGCAGCCGCCACGCTTGATGCAACGCCTGGGATCGTCCATGGAGGCTTTCAACGACATCGAGCTGGAGCAGATTCGCACGGTCAGTGACGTGGATGACGGCGTATTGCGCCGCGTACACAGCGAAAGCGCGGCGGTCCCGGCCGTGCTTAACGACACGGCCAGCCAGTTTCGGGCCTACGCCGATGCGGTGAAGGTGAGCGAGCTGATTCGCAGCGGCAACCTGTCCAGCCCCTTGGCCCAGTATGCGGTGCCGCTGGCGGTAGAGCTGCCAGAGTGGCCGGCTTCGTGGGCCATTGAAGTGACTGAGGGCTCGGGAGCAGCGACCCAACGTGTTCGGTACGCGCCTGCGGGGCAGTCCGCGACGCAGGTGATCAACATCAGCATGACGGACCTGATGACCGGCAAATTACCCGAACGCATCATCCAGGCGTTCAGTCGAGACCAGGTGGCGCAGATCCTGCGCCAGTTCTATCAGTACATTCCCGTCGATAACGCCGCGCGCATAACGCTGCTTCAATCGGCCCTGGCGGATTTTTCGGTCGGGCAACGCGCGCGGTTGTTCAACAGTTTGTATCACCGTCAGGCGCCTGTCGCCGACTCGGCATTGCAGGTGTTGCAGCGTGATTTCAAAGGTTTGCCGAATGCCATGGGCCGCGAGTTGCTTGACGGTGCACCGACGGCTGAGCTGGCAAGCCTCAAACACACCGGCAAGGTGCCGCTGGCGCTGGCTCAGAAGGCCCGTGGCATGCAGCGCCAGGTGCGCCTGGTGCGCGCCTATCAAGGGCTGTACCTGGAGGCCCTGGTCGGCCCGGACACCGAGACGCTGGTGCTCAACACCCTCGAAGCGCTGCCCGGCTGGCAAGACGACTTGCGGCTGGAGGTGCGCGAACGTGACTACGAGGGCGCATTGCGCGCCAGTGTCGGCCCCGTCGACGCGAGCAGCCGCAAGGTGCTGGTGTGGGTGTCTCCAGGTCGGTATCAGGCGTTCGATGAAGCGGCCAATTCGCTGTACATCATCAACAGTCTCTATGGCTCGATCCAGCATGCTTTGCCTGATGCGCATCGCGTTTCCCTGGGCTTGCCTCACGTCGGGCAGGGGCAACAATTGAAGGCGCTGATCCAGCGACATGCCTTGCCCCGGCCGCAATTACGCAGTCTGTTGCAAATGCTGCCCGAGAGCCGGCCGTTCTTCGTCGCGCCCAGCGTCTTGCCCGGCAATCGCCGTGGCTATCCCTTGAGTGGCCGGGGCGTAGGCCTGGGGGACTGGGATCGCCTCCTTGAGGCGCGCCTGAGCAGCTTGTACCCGGACTTCACCGACGAGGAGGTGATTGCACTGCGGGCGGCCAACGATCCCTACAGCGACCTGTGGCTCAAGGCGCTGGAGCGCGAGTACAAGGTGCTGGATGCCGCGCTGCAACATTGGATGAGCGTACCGATTGAAGGCGTGGGTGAGTTCGGCAGCCCGGCCTACCACGAACAGTTGCTGATGCGCAGCGAGATCGTGCGCGCGCTCAAGGATGCCTGGCGCCGGATCGGCGCCCGGCATTACGACGCCGCCGGGCGCTACCTGGGGCAGAAGATCGAACTGGCGAACAAACCGTTTCACCGGCAACTGCAAAGCCTGCCGGCATTGAGTGCCAACTTTGACCATGTGAGCGGGCTGGATCTGTCGAACTCCGATTTCAGCGATGTAAACGTGCCGTTCCTGTCGCACTTTACCGCCCTGCAAGCCCTGGATATTGCCGCGTGCGAGCTGACTCGACTGCCGCCGCAGATCACGCAGATGTCACGTCTTGGGGTGCTGGAAATGGCGGAAAACCATATCGTTCTGGATGCAGAGGCGGTCGGGCGCTTGAGGCTGATGCGGCATTTACGCGAACTGTGGCTGGATGGCAACCCGTTGGGGCTCGCGCCTGATATCAGCCAAATGCATGAGCTGCGATTGCTCTGGCTGGGCGGCACCGGGCTGACCGACTGGCCTGTAGGCCTCCTTGAGGTGCCACGGCCGCGCTCGTTCGTGCTGGATTTAAGCGCCAACTCCATTGACCGCATACCCGCCGTGGCCCTGGGCTCTGATCAAGCCGGTGTGCTCGCCCGCGCGCGTGTTGACCAGTTGCTTTTGACGCCAGAGGTGCGCAGCACGCTCAGAGGCTATATCGAGTCCGTCGGTATCGACCCGCAGCGGCGCCTACCGCCCGCCGGGACGCAAGACAGTGCGCACTGGATGGCCGGTTTGACGGCGGACGAATGGCAGGCCAAACAGCCGGTCTGGGATGCCGTGGAAGGCGCGCACGGTTCGGAACCATTTTTCGATGAGATCAGAAAGCTGTCGGAGTCGTCCGATGCGCTTTTAGCGCCGTACAAGATCGAACTGACGGCGAAAGTCTGGCGCATGCTCGAGGCTGCCGACGCCGAACCCCGGCTACGCGCAAAACTCTTCCAAATGGCCACGGCGCCGACTACCTGTGTTGACGCCGGCGCCCAACTGTTCAACGCGATGGGGGTCGAGGTACTGCAGTGGGAAGCCCATGCGTCGGGTCGCCCGGAATGGGTCCGGCTTGAACTGCTGGACCTGGCCAAGGGCAAGTCGCGCTTGGAGGAGGTGGGCAGGATCGCCCGCGCCCGCGTGGAAGAACTCAGGGCACAGGGGCGGCCTTTTCCTCGCTACGATGCCGAGGGGAATTTGGTTGCCCAGTACGATGACCAAGGCAACCGGTTACGCACGCTGGATGAGGTGGAGATCCACCTGGCGTATGTCACCGGGCTTGCCCAAAGGCTGGACCTGCCCTGGCAATCCAGGAGCATGCGCTTCAGTGAACCGGACGTGACCCCCAAGATGCTCGATGACGCCTATGAGCGTGTCACGCGCCTGGAGGAGGGCGATCTGCTGCGGGAACAACTGATCGAGCAGGACTTCTGGCGCAACTACCTTGAAGCCACAAACGCCGAGGCGTTTGAGGTGCTGCTCAATAAGAGCCGGGCGCTGGATGATCTGCTGGAAGCGCAGACGGCGTGGGCCACCGATGGCAACCTGTCGGATACGCAAAAGGCCGCACAACGAAAAATCATCGAAACCACCGCCCGCACCCTGGGCAAGCCCGCCAGCGAAATCGCCCCCGGCCAGGTGATGAGTGACGCGCGATACTACGCAGACATTGCCGTGTTGGCCGAGGAAAGTAAAAACATCCTGCGCCGGCTCTGCGACCAGGCGATGGGGCGCAGCGTCGATTGATCATGCGGCGTGCAACGCAACCCTGAACACCTCGGTTTTCAGGGTTGAATCAGCGGCGCTAAAACAAGAAATACCGCTGCGCCATCGGCAGCACGTCCGCCGGTTCGCACCACAGCAACACGCCGTCGGCCTTGACCTGATACGTCTGTGGGTCCACGTCGATGTGCGGCAGGTAGTCGTTGTGGATCAGGTCGGTTTTCTGCACGTTGCGACAGCCCTTGACCACCGCGATCTGCTTCTTCAAACCCAAGGCTTGCGGTAAGCCGGCATCCTCGGCGGCCTGGCTGATAAAGGTCAGGCTGGTGGCGTGCAGGGCGCTGCCGAAGCTGGCGAACATCGGCCGGTAGTGGACCGGCTGCGGCGTGGGAATCGAGGCGTTGGCGTCGCCCATCAGGCTTGAGGCAATCGCGCCGCCCTTGAGGATCAGGGTCGGCTTGATGCCGAAGAATGCCGGGCGCCACAGCACCAGATCAGCCCATTTGCCGACTTCGATGGAGCCGACGATATGGCTGATGCCGTGGGTGATCGCCGGGTTGATGGTGTACTTGGCGATGTAGCGCTTGGCGCGGAAGTTATCGTTGCCGGGGCCGTCGCCGGGCAGGGCGCCGCGCTGTTTTTTCATCTTGTCGGCGGTTTGCCAGGTACGCGTGATCACTTCGCCGACGCGGCCCATGGCCTGGCTGTCGGAGCTGATCATCGAGAACGCGCCGAGGTCGTGCAGGATGTCTTCGGCGGCGATGGTTTCGCGGCGGATGCGGCTTTCGGCGAAGGCCACGTCTTCGGCGATGCTCGGGTCGAGGTGATGGCAGACCATCAGCATGTCGAGGTGTTCGTCGATGGTGTTGCGCGTGAATGGCCGCGTCGGGTTGGTTGAGCTGGGCAGCACGTTGGGGAAACCGCAGGCCTTGATGATGTCCGGCGCGTGGCCGCCGCCGGCGCCTTCGGTGTGATAGGTGTGGATAGTGCGGCCCTTGAGCGCGGCCAGCGTTGTTTCGACGAAGCCGGACTCGTTGAGGGTGTCGCTGTGGATCGCCACCTGCACGTCGTATTGGTCGGCGACGTTCAGGCAGTTATCGATGCTCGCGGGTGTGGTGCCCCAGTCTTCGTGCAGCTTCAAACCGATGGCGCCGGCCTTGACCTGCTCGATCAACGGCTCGGGCAAACTGGCGTTGCCCTTGCCGGTGAAACCGATGTTCATCGGGAACGAGTCGCTGGCTTGCAGCATGCGCGCCAGGTGCCACGGGCCGGAGGTGCAGGTCGTCGCGTTAGTGCCGGTGGCCGGGCCGGTGCCGCCGCCGATCATGGTGGTGACGCCGCTGGTCAGCGCCTCTTCGATCTGCTGCGGGCAGATGAAATGCACGTGGGAGTCGATGCCGCCGGCGGTGAGGATCATGCCTTCACCGGCGATCACTTCGGTGCTGGCGCCGATGGCCATGGTCACGCCGGGCTGGATGTCCGGGTTGCCGGCCTTGCCAATGGCGTGGATGCGGCCGTTCTTGAGGCCGACGTCGGCCTTGACGATGCCCCAGTGATCGATGATTAGCGCGTTGGTGATCAGGGTGTCGACCACTTCATGGGCGAGCAATTGGCTCTGGCCCTGGCCATCGCGGATGACCTTGCCGCCACCGAATTTCACTTCTTCGCCATAGACGGTGAAGTCTTGTTCCACTTCGACAAACAGCTCGGTGTCGGCCAGGCGGACCTTGTCTCCGACGGTGGGGCCGTACATGTCGGCGTAGGCTTGGCGGCTGATTTTCATGTGTGTGAGCCCTGAGAAAAATGTGTTGAATGTGAAATCGCTATCGGGGGCAAGCCCCCTCCCACCTGGGAATGCATTCCAACTGTGGGAGGGGGCTTGCCCCCGATGAGGCGCTAAAGGTCGCCCATGATCCGCCCGGCAAACCCAAACACCCGCCGCCCACCGCCGAAATCGACCAACTCGACGTCGCGACTCTGCCCCGGCTCAAACCGCACCGCCGTGCCCGCTGGAATATTCAGGCGCATGCCCCGGCTCAGCGCACGGTCGAAGGCCAGCGCGTCATTGGTTTCGAAAAAGTGATAGTGCGAGCCCACCTGGATCGGCCGGTCGCCGCTGTTGGCTACGCTCAGGCTGACGGTGCGGCGGCCGACGTTGAGTTCGATGTCGCCAGGCTGGATCTGAAATTCACCAGGAATCATGCAGGTTGCCCCAGGGTCTTGTAGTAGAGGGCGGTCGGGCTGTAGCGCCCGTCCGGGCTTTGGCAGTAATCGGGCAGCTCACCGACCTTGGTGTAGCGCAGCGACTGATAGAAGGCTTCGGCCTCGGAGCCGGCTTCGGTGTCCAGGTACAGCAGGCCGCGCTTGTGTTGGCGCGCGGCGAGTTCCAGGGCTTGCATCAATTGGTGGCCCAGGCCGTGGCGACGGGCGCTGCTGTGTACCAGCAGTTTTTGCACTTCGGCGCGGTTCAAACCGTTGGCTTTCTGGCACAGCGCCAGTTGTACGCTGGCGATCACGCGCTCGTCGCGCACCACCACCCACAGCAACAGGCTGGCGTCTTCGATGCTCGCTTGCACGCCGTGCAAATACGCGCGGGCCTGGGCCTCATCGAAGTCGGCCATGAAGCCGATCGACGCGCCGTGCCTGACCGCATCCAGCAACAGCTCGATCAAGCCCTGGCGATAGTGGGCAAAACTTTCAGCATTGACTCGACGCAGTTGCGCGGCGTTCATCGATCTCACTCCTGGGGCGGTTCGGCGCCCGGATTCAAGGTCAGTTGCATAAAGGTCAGGTCGAGCCAGCGGCCGAACTTGATGCCCACTTGCGGCATCTGCCCGGTGGTGCTGAAACCCAGGCGCTCATGCAGGCGGAGCGAGGCCTGGTTGCCGCTTTCAATGGCCGCGACCATCACGTGTTTGCCGCCGGCGCGGGCGCGTTCGATCAGGGTTTGCATCAGGCGTGGGCCGAGGCCTTTGCCGCGCTGATCGTTGCGCACGTACACCGAGTGCTCGACGCTGTAGCGATAGCCTTCGAAGGGGCGCCAATCGCCGAACGAGGCGTAGCCCGTCACTTCGTGGTTTTCCACCGCGACCAGGATCGGGTAGCGCTGCGCCTGGCGCGCGCTGAACCAGGCCTGGCGGTTGGCCAGGTCCACCAGTTGCTCATTCCAGATCGCCGTGGTGTTCAGCACCGCGTCGTTGTAGATGTCGCGGATCGCGGGCAGGTCGTGCTCGGTTGCATCACGAATCATGGCGGGGCCTCACGCGATGGGTTGGTGGACGGTCACCAGTTTGGTGCCATCGGGGAAGGTGGCTTCCACCTGGATATCCGGGATCATTTCCGGGATGCCTTCCATCACCTGTTCGCGGCTGAGCAGGGTGGTGCCGAAGTGCATCAGGTCGGCCACGGTGCGGCCGTCGCGGGCGCCTTCCATCAGCGCCGCGGAGATGTAGGCGATGGTTTCCGGGTAGTTGAGCTTCACACCGCGCGCCAGGCGCCGTTCGGCGACTAAGCCTGCGGTGAAGATCAGCAGTTTGTCTTTTTCCCGTGGGGTCAGGTCCATGGTTCAAGGTCCTTCATAAAATGCATTCTTAAATACAATGGAGATCAAGTGTGGGAGGGGGCTTGCCCCCGATGGTGGTGGGTCAGTGACAGATGCATTGCCTGACACTCCCCTATCGGGGGCAAGCCCCCTCCCACATTTTGATCTTCATGTGCTCCAGATTCGGGGTGCCACGGCCTCTCGCCCCAGCACCGCCGGGCGCAACAGCCGCCATAAATCAATCAACCAGCCCCGCGCCAGCAGCGCTTCGCTCGCCAGGCAGCGGGCGACCAGCAGGCCGGGCAGTTGGGTCAGGTCGCCGCGCACCGCGTGGGGCAGCGAGCGGCAGTGTTCGAGTAACTCAGGCTCGATATCGCCGGTCAGCAACAAGGTGGCGAAGACCGGTTGCCCGTCCAGGCCGATCGGCGAGTCGAGCAAGCCATCGTCGCCCACAATGCGCTGGCGTTCGTGCCAGAGCAACTGGCCGTCGCGGCGGATGTCCAGGTGCGCTTGAAAGTGCCCGAGGTCGAAGCGCTCGCCGCTGGCCGGGCGGCCCAGGGCGACTACGTCCCAGTAGAACAGCCGCGCATCGCCGTGCAGCGCGATGCGTGTGCTGAGTTCGGCCTGGGCGGCGCTGAACACGATGGTTTCCTGGGGCAGCCATTCCAGGGTGGCGCCGGCCTCGACGCTCAGCTCGAGTTGCTGAAACGCCGGGCCGCTGGCGCGGTACCACTTGGCCGCGCCAGGGCTGGTCAATTGCGCCCAAGCGCCCTCGGCGACGTGGGCGCGGATGTCCAGGCGGTCGCCGCCGGCAATCCCGCCGGGCGGATGCACGATGATGTGCTGGCACACCTCGGGGCCTTCGGCGTACAGGTGTTTTTGCACGCGCAGCGGGCCGAGGTGGCGACGCATCACCGGGCGCGTGGTGTCGCCGAAACGCGCGTAGCCGAGTTCCAGCTCGGCGTGCCAGCTGGGGGTGAACAGGGCAGGGGAAACGGGCAGGTTCATGGCGTGTGCTTGTCGTTAGGAGGCTACAGATTAGATGGTTACGAGACCGCGCACACCGTCGCTTTCCATATTTTCTCCACGGCCTTGCTGGACGATTTCACCGCGCGACATCACCAGGTACTGGTCGGCCAGTTCGGCGGCAAAGTCGTAGAACTGCTCCACCAACAGAATCGCCATGTCGCCACGGGCCGCGAGTTTCTTGATCACCGCCGCGATCTCCTTGATCACCGACGGCTGGATGCCTTCGGTCGGCTCGTCGAGAATCAACAGGCGCGGGCGGCTCGCCAGCGCGCGGCCAATCGCCAACTGCTGTTGCTGGCCACCGGACAAGTCACCCCCACGGCGGTGCTTCATTTGCAGCAGCACCGGGAACAGTTCATAGATAAACGCCGGGACTTCCCGGGCTTCGGCGCCGGGGAAGCGCGACAGCCCCATCAGCAGGTTTTCTTCCACCGTCAGCCGCCCGAAAATCTCGCGCCCCTGGGGCACGTAGGCGATCCCGGCGTGTACGCGCTGGTGCGGCTTGAAGCCGGTGATGGCCTTGCCTTCCCAGTTCACCGCGCCCTCTTTGGCGGGCAGCAGGCCCATCAGGCACTTGAGCAGGGTAGTCTTGCCCACGCCGTTACGGCCGAGCAGGCAGGTGACTTCGCCGATCTTCACGTCAAAAGACAGCCCGCGCAGGATGTGGCTGCCGCCGTAGTATTGGTGCAGCTTGTCGACTTGCAACATATCCAAAATCTCCTCAATTCCCTGTAGGAGCGAGCTTGCTCGCGAAAAACCTGAGGGCGCCGCGTGCATTCAGGCTGCCCGCGTTATCGTTAACGATTTTCGCGAGCAAGCTCGCTCCTACAGAAAAAGCGAACTCAGCGCCCGAGGTACACCTCGATCACGCGCTCGTTTTCCTGCACCTGTTCCAGCGACCCTTCGGCCAGCACGCTGCCCTGGTGCAACACGGTCACATGGTCGGCAATCGAACCGACAAAGCCCATGTCGTGCTCCACCACCATCAGCGAGTGCTTGCCCGCCAGGCGCTTGAACAGTTCGGCGGTGAATTCGGTTTCGGCGTCGGTCATGCCCGCCACCGGTTCGTCGAGCAGCAACAGTTGCGGGTCTTGCATCAGCAGCATGCCGATTTCCAGGAACTGCTTCTGGCCGTGGGACAGCAGGCCGGCCGGGCGCTGCACCGAGGCGGTCAGGCGGATGGTGTCGAGCACTTCATCGATGCGGTCTTTCTGCTCGCCGCTCAGGCGTGCGCGCAGGCTGGCCCACACCGACTTGTCGGTCTTCTGCGCCAGCTCCAGGTTTTCGAACACGCTCAAGGCTTCGAACACCGTGGGTTTCTGGAACTTGCGGCCGATGCCGGCCTGGGCGATCTGCACTTCGCTCATCGCGGTCAGGTCGAGGGTTTCACCGAACCAGGCGTTGCCGTGGCTGGGCCGGGTCTTGCCGGTGATCACGTCCATCAGCGTGGTTTTGCCCGCGCCGTTGGGGCCGATGATGCAGCGCAACTCGCCGACGCTGATGTACAGGTTCAAGGCGTTGAGTGCCTTGAAGCCGTCGAAGCTGACGCTGATGTCTTCCAGGGTCAGGATCGTGCCGTGGCGCGTGTTGAGGCCCGTGCCGGCGGCCTGGCCGATGCCGATCGCATCGCGGCCGCTGCCGGCGTCGAGAATAGGTTCGAGCATAAATTCTGCGGTCGCCGTGACTCTCATTGTTCACCCCGTTTCTTCAACAGCCCGATCACGCCCTTGGGCAAATACAGGGTGACGATGATGAACAGCGCCCCCAGGAAGAACAGCCAATACTCCGGGAACGCCACGGTGAACCAGCTCTTCATGCCGTTCACCACCCCGGCACCGAGCAGCGGCCCGATCAAGGTGCCGCGCCCACCCAAGGCCACCCACACGGCGGCTTCGATGGAATTGGTCGGCGACATTTCGCTGGGGTTGATGATGCCCACCTGCGGCACGTACAGCGCCCCCGCCAGGCCGCACAGCACCGCGCTCAACACCCACACGAACAGCTTGAAGCCACGCGGGTCGTAGCCGCAGAACATCAGGCGGTTCTCGGCATCGCGCAAGGCGGTCAGTACCCGGCCGAACTTGCTGCGGGCCAGGCGCCAGCCGATGTACAGGCTGCTCACCAGCAACAGCACGGTGGCCACAAACAACGCCGCGCGCGTGCCCGGTTCGGTAATACCGAAGCCGAGGATGCTGCGGAAATTGGTAAAGCCGTTATTGCCGCCGAAGCCGGTCTCGTTGCGAAAGAACAGCAGCATCCCGGCGAAGGTCAGGGCCTGGGTCATGATCGAGAAATACACGCCCTTGATCCGCGAGCGAAAGGCGAAGAAGCCGAACACCAGCGCCAGCAACCCCGGCGCCAACACCACCAGGCACAAGGCCCAGAGGAAGTGCTCGGTGCCGACCCAGTACCAGGGCAATTCGGTCCACGACAAGAAGGTCATGAACGCCGGCAACTCATCGCCGGAGGCCTGGCGCATCAGGTACATACCCATGGCGTAACCGCCGAGGGCGAAGAACAAGCCGTGGCCGAGGGACAACATCCCGGCGTAACCCCACACGAGGTCGAGCGCGAGCGCCACGATGGCATAGCAGAGAATCTTGCCCACCAACGTCAGCGTGTAAGCCGAGACGTGCAGCGGATTGTCCGGCGACAACAGCGAACACAGCGGCAGGGTCAGCAGCAGGATCAGGATCACAGCGCCGACGGCAATCGTCAGCTTGGGGCCGGCCTTTTGTGTGGCCGTGAGCATCAATGGCTGGTTCATCAGTCGATCACCCGTCCTTTCAGTGCGAAGAGGCCTTGCGGGCGTTTCTGGATAAACAGAATGATCAGCGCAAGGATCAGGATCTTGCCGAGCACGGCGCCGATCTGCGGTTCGAGGATCTTGTTGGCGATCCCCAGGCCGAACGCGGCCATCACGCTGCCGGCCAATTGGCCGACACCGCCGAGTACCACGACCAGGAAGGAATCGATGATGTAGCTCTGGCCCAGGTCCGGGCCGACGTTGCCGATCTGGCTCAGCGCCACGCCGCCCAACCCGGCGATGCCGGAGCCCAGGCCAAACGCGAGCATGTCCACGCGCCCGGTGGGCACGCCGCAGCAGGCGGCCATGTTGCGGTTCTGGGTGACGGCGCGCACGTTGAGGCCCAGGCGCGTCTTGTTCAGCAGCAGCCAGGTCAGCACCACCACGCACAGGGCGAAGGCGATGATCACGATGCGGTTGTACGGCAGCACCAGGTTGGGCAGCACTTGAATGCCGCCGGACAGCCAGGCGGGGTTGGCCACTTCGACGTTCTGCGCGCCGAACACCAGGCGCACCAGTTGGATCAGCATCAGGCTGATGCCCCAGGTGGCGAGCAGGGTTTCCAGGGGGCGGCCGTACAGGTGACGAATCACCGTGCGCTCCAGGGCCATGCCGATGGCGGCGGTGACGAAAAACGCCACCGGCAGCGCGATCAGCGGGTAGAACTCGATGGCGTGCGGCACGTAGCGCTGCATCAGCAACTGCACCACATAGGTGGAATACGCGCCGAGCATCAGCATCTCGCCGTGGGCCATGTTGATCACGCCCAGCAGGCCGAACGTGATCGCCAGGCCCAAGGCCGCGAGCAACAGGATCGAACCGAGGGACATGCCGCTGAAGGCCTGGCCGAGGATCTCGCCCAGCATCAATTTGCGTTTGACCTGGGCCAGGCTGGTCTCGGCGGCGGTATGCACCGCAGCGTCGGTTTCCACGCCGGGGGCGAGCAGGGTTTCGAGGCGTGTGCGGGCCAGCGGGTCGCCGGTGCTGCCGAGCAAGCGCACGGCGGCGAGGCGCACCGCCGGGTCGGCGTCTACCAATTGCAGGTTGGCCAGGGCCAGGCTGAGGGCGGTGTGGACGTCTTCGACGGTTTCGGCGGCGACGCGCTGGTCGAGGAATTTGAGCTGCGCCGGTTGCGCGGTTTTTTGCAGGGTTTGCGCGGCCGCGAGGCGCACCTTGGGGTCGGCGGCGAGCAGTTGCTGGCTGGCCTGTACGTTGTCGATCAGACCGCGCAGGCGGTTGTTCAGGCGCACGGTCTTGGTTTCGCCATTGACCGTGAGTTGGCCTTGTTGCAGGGCGTCCACCAACTCGATGCGCGCCGGGTCGGGCTGGGCGGCCCAGTCCTGGAGCAGTTTGGCTTGTTGTGTCGGGTTGGCGGCAAGGAAATCTTCGGCGTCACCGGCGTGTGCGCCGAAAGGCAGCAACAGCAGGGCCGTGAGGATGAAGCGGTAGACGGCAGTGGGCATAACAAAATGTCCTGAGCATGCACGGGTCGGCTTTATGTGGGAGGGAGCTTGCCCCCGATAGCGATGTGTCAGGCAATGCATGTGCTGACTGATCCACCGCTATCGGGGGCAAGCCCCCTCCCACAAGGGTCCGTGGCGGGGCTTTAGTTACTTTTCACGGCGTAATCAGGTTTCTTGTCGTTGCCGGGGATGTACGGGCTCCATGGCTGTGCGCGGATCGGTTCCTGGGTCTGCCAGACCACCGAGAACTGCCCGTCGGCCTGGATCTCACCGATCATCACCGGCTTGTGCAGGTGGTGGTTGGTCTTGTCCATGGTCAGGGTGAAGCCCGACGGCGCGGCGAAGGTCTGGCCGGCGAGGGCTTCACGCACTTTGTCGACGTCGGTGGACTTGGCCTGCTCCGCCGCCTGTGCCCACATATGAATGCCCACGTAGGTGGCTTCCATCGGGTCGTTGGTCACGGCTTTGTCCGCGCCCGGCAGGTTGTGTTTCTTGGCGTAGGCTTTCCAGTCGGCGACGAACTTGGTGTTCACCGGGTTCTCCACTGACTGGAAGTAGTTCCAGGCAGCGAGGTTGCCCACCAGCGGCTTGGTGTCGATGCCGCGCAGTTCTTCTTCGCCCACCGAGAAGGCCACCACCGGCACGTCGGTGGCCTTCAGGCCCTGGTTGGCCAGTTCCTTGTAGAACGGCACGTTGGAGTCGCCATTGACGGTGGAGATCACCGCCGTCTTGCCGCCGGCGGAGAACTTCTTGATGTTGGCGACGATGGTCTGGTAATCGGCGTGGCCGAACGGGGTGTAGACCTCTTCGATGTCTTTATCCGCAACGCCCTTGGAATGCAGGAACGAGCGCAGGATCTTGTTGGTGGTGCGCGGGTACACGTAGTCGGTGCCCAGCAGGAAGAAACGCTTGGCGCTGCCGCCTTCTTCGCTCATCAGGTATTCCACCGCCGGGATCGCCTGTTGGTTCGGCGCCGCACCGGTATAGAACACGTTCGGCGACATCTCTTCGCCTTCGTATTGCACCGGGTAGAACAGCAGGCCGTTGAGCTCTTCGAACACCGGCAACACCGATTTGCGCGACACCGAGGTCCAGCAGCCGAATACCACGGCGACCTTGTCCTGGGTCAGCAACTGCCGGCCTTTTTCGGCGAACAGCGGCCAGTTCGACGCCGGGTCCACTACCACAGGCTCCAGCATCTTGCCGTTCACACCGCCCTTGGCGTTGATCTCGTCGATGGTCATCAGCGCCATGTCTTTGAGCGAGGTTTCGGAGATGGCCATGGTGCCGGACAACGAATGCAGGATGCCGACCTTGATGGTCTCGGCGGCCTGCACGGTCCAGGTCATGCCCATGGCGGCAATCGATGCTGTGAGTGTGAAAGCCTTGATCAAGCTGCGACGCTTCATGGTGCGATCTCCGTGAACTCGATGTTGTTATGAGGGCGTTGCACAGGCTTTTGCAAAGGCTGTGCCGAGGTGCGTATTCGCGGGGGCGCGTGCAGCGATGCACATGCGTTGAGGGGCATCGGTGCACCAGTTCGGCGCCGTTACGGGCGCGCCGTGCACGCTCGCGCACCCTAAAGGGGCTGTTTTGGGCGTTGGTTAATTAGCTACCGCTTGAGCCGGGTTCGGCGTGACAAGAATGCCCCCTGACAACATCGATTCAGGTGTTCTACAGGGAGTGTTTATGGCTATCAGATTATCGCGGGAAGAACGTGCCGCCGGTTCACGCAGGGGCGCTGCGAGCCTGCCATTGCTGAGCCCGGAATTTTTAAAGGAAGAAGATGCGGCTTACTGGGCGCACACCCGGATCGGTGCCAAAAGAGACCGTGAGTACGGCGGGGTGATTGTGCGTGGGGCGACGGGCAAGTATCTGGCGACCGAGCCTGTGCCTGGGGAAAAACAGGCGTTCGACTTGCTCAAGGTCCTGGCGGTCGGTGCCGACGGTTTTTATCAGCAACCCAAGGGCTACACCTGTGTGGCCAGCTACCATTCGCACCCGGCGATCCATGCGCAAGTCGCCCGGGACGACCCCTCGATGGATGAGCGCATGGTCAAAGCGTTCGTGAATTTTTTTTCGTCGGCCGACTTCTTTTACGACGTCAATGAGCGGCAGTTTTTCCCGGCGGCGTATCTGTCCGGGCCGGACGGCTCGCTGATGCGCTATGCGCCCAGTGGCTCGCCAAGGGAGCGAAGTTTCGCGCTGTGGATCGGCGCGGGCAAGCCGGCCGGCAACGCGGTGGGGGTGTATGGCCCGTTCAGCGAGTTCGTGAAGAAGCTCTCCACCCTGGGCGAGTTGAGCCTGATCGTACCCACTGCATTGTGGGGCGGCTCCATCGGCACGGTGCCGGCGGATTGGGTGGTGTTCGAGCCGTTCACGTCTAACGCCGTGACCCGCCAGCCCTTGTTTACCGCGCTCCTCGGCAGCGCTGAAGCGGCGGTGAGTGCGGCGCAGCGTCATGCCCCGACGACGCCCGACCGTCGCACCTTCGGGGTTGTGCTCAAGCATCTGACGGACGAACGCTATGTGGCGACTTTTCCAGAGGAGGCGCGCCCGCCCTTGTTCGCCGCAGCAGGGCTGTTCCCCGAGCGAGCCCCGGGCAAACTGAAGCTGCCCTCCAACTTTCGGCTGGAAGCCCTCTACTACCGCTCTAAACCCGAGCCAACGGATATCCCCGAAAACGAGCCCTGGTTGTACGCCACATTCCCGACGCCTGCGGAGTTGGTGGCGGCGATCACGCAGTCAGAAGCGACCCAGGACATACAGAACAGCAGCCGAGGTTTGCGCCTTTACATTCAAACCTCGGATGACGCACTGCTTGTACTCAAGGTGCCACTGGCGAGTGATGCCGGCGGGCTGGTCAAAGAGGGCCGCGATGGCCTGCTCGACGACAATGGTGCCCAGGCCGCGCTGAAGGCCGGCACCCTCAGCCCGCGCGACTACGTGCGTCGGGTGATTGCCGCGACGGCGTTGTCAGTGGTCGAGGCTGGGTTGCTCTGGCGCACGGTCGGTGCGGTGGACAATCGCTCGGCGGTGTTGAACGGTTTCCATCAGGCGGTATTAAGCCCGCCCTTTATTGGCGCGCACGACGCGGCCGTCTATGCCCACGAGCAGATCGGCTCACGGCGCGACCGTGCCTACGGCGGCTACATACTCAAGGACAAGGACGGCCGCTTCTTCATCACCCAGCCCCAGGCAAGCGACCCCAACCCGTTCGCCCATAAGCTGTTTTTTTCGGCGGATATACCGGGCCCGTTGATCCCGCCCGAGCCGTACTTCGTTCACGGCCGTTACGGCTCCCACCCGGCGCTGTCGATGGTTGACCCCGGCTGGGTCAAGCAACGCGACTGGACGCGCGAAGACGCCCTCATCAACCTGCAGATTTTTGACGCCGCTGAACTCCACGACGTGATCCAGTCAGGGCGCCCTGCGTACTTGTCGGGGGCCGAGGACTGTTTGCTGGCGTACACCCCGAGCGGCTCCGCGCAGGAGGCACTGCTGTTAACCGCCACCGCGCCGAAACCGGGTGGCAGCGTGGCCCAAAAGCGCATGGACAGCGGGTTTTTCAAGCCCGCACTGTGGGTCGCCAGGTTAGCTGAGGCGGCTGATTTGCGGGTGGTCCAAGGCAACCCGTTATGGGGCCCGCGTTCGCCGATCTATAAGGATTGGACGCCGTCTTTCGACTATGCGCCCAGGCTCGGCGCACCCGACTATGCCACCTATGGCGCGCTGTTCAGCACGGCGGATGAAGCCGCCCGTGATCTGCATGCGCGGGTCCATGGGCGCAACCTGCCCGAGCAGGCGTACTTTGGTTTTATCCTCAAGCACAAGGAAACGGCGCACTACGTGGCCACCGAGGTGGTGGGTGTCAATCAACAGGCCAAGTTGTTCAATCTCAACAGTGTGTTTGCCCCGACACAAGCGAGTGACTATCGGTTTCCTGATGGGTTTGTGCTCTGCGGGCTGTTTCGCTCGCAGCAATGGCAGCCGAGCGGGCTGTCGGCGTCCAGTGCTTGGCTGACCCGCTATTTTGTGATGCCGATGGTGTTGTACGAGGCGATTTACGAGAGCAAGCGCAGAGGGGCGAAATACAACAGCGGTAGAAACCTGCCGGTGTATTTTTCGACGCAAGAGGGGGCCTTGTTGCGATTCGTACCGCTGCCCTTCAACGTGGGCAGCGGCGGGCCGGTGGAAAGCGCCTTTGAAGCGGCCAGTACCGCGTTGGCCTCCGGTCAGAAGACGACGCAGACATTTGTCCGGGAGTGGGCCAACGGCGGGGAACTCAACGTGGTGCGCACCAGCCAATGCTGGGACAAACACGGGCGGGTGCCGCGCACCTGGTCCGGCTACGAAAACCTGACCCGACGCCGCGTTGGCCCGGCGTTTGCCAACCCGGACGATGCGGCGCGTTATGCCGCGGCCATTGTCGGTGAAGGCCGGCGCCGCACCTATGGCGGCGTCTTGCTCAGGCTGCCCGATGGCTTGTTCGTGGCGACTGATCCGCTGGTGGTGCCGCCCCAGGGGTTTGCACTGAACTGGATTTACCCTGAGTCGGCGATTACGCAAGGGCTGTATCCGCCGGGAAGTACCATCGTCGCGCGGTATCGCTCAGTGCTCAGGCAGGAGACGCAGATACTGTTGTCGGCCACCCAAAAAGCCGTCTACCAGAGCATGTTGCCCACCAGCGTGTTGTCGGACCTGCTGCGCCGTAAAGTCCACATCAAGCGCGAATACCTGTTCGGCCCCGAGGGTGTGATCCTGAGTTACCAACTGACGGGGTCCCCTGAGGAGGAGGCGCTCAAGCCGACGTTGGCGGCCTTGAACCTGGTCAGGGAGGATGTCGCGGACAATCAAATCGAACGGCAACTGCGCAGCGGCGCGCTGGCCCCGGTCGACTTCGTCACACAGGTGGCGAAGGCCGGCGATTTACAGGTGGTCAACGGTAATCATCTGTGGGGCTATCCGCGACGGTTGAGCGCGCCGTTCGTGCCGAACGTGGTCTCCCAGGCGGCGCTGGCGATCAAGCAGGTGTTTGCCGATGCGCCATGCAGCCCGATCTTTACCCAGGCTTACGACGCCGTGCGTTATGCACAGCGGTTGGCGTCGCCGCAGGCGCAGTTGCGGTTCGGTTATGTACTCAAGGACGCGCGCAAGCAGGCCTATATGACGACGTTACCGTTGGTGCGCGGCGACTACACGCGCTTCGAGCAGGTCTTCGTCGATGGTTTGTTGCCCCAGGGGTATACGCTGGAGGGCTTGTATTTGTGCGCCTCTACCGTGGCGATTGCGCCATCGAACGATGCCATGGCGCTGAGCTTTTTCTCGCCCCAGGCCCTGGCCAACGGCGTCAATTTTGTCAGCAGCCTGGCGGGTAACGGTGCCCTGCCGCTCTACCTGCTGTGCGCCGACGGCGCGCTGCTGAGGTATTCATTCACCAAGAACGGGCGGCAATCGCTGAGTGCGCTGAACGCCGAGGCCAGAACCCTCGAGCCTAAGTTGCTGGCCGGCACCGCGACGGTTGCCGACTACGTGCGCGGGCTTGCGACCCAGGGCGAGTTGTATGTGCGTGTCAGAAGCGTGGTGTGGGGCAAGGAACAAGCCGTTACCGCGCAATGGCAGCCCAACACCGCGCCCTGGCCGGTGCAGGACAACCCGCACTTTCTGTCATTTTGCGGGCCGCTGTTCAACCATGCCGACGACGCCGCACGCTGGGCCGAAAAACAGCTGGGCAGCTTCAAGGGCCGCGAATACCTCGGCGCCGTGCTGGCGCCGCCAAAGGGGCGGGGGTTTGTCGCGCTTGAGCCGGTGGAGGACCACCGTGCGTGGCTGGCGGACACGATTTCACAACTGTTCTGGTTCGGCCATCTCGGCTTCGATGTCACGCCCGATCACCCGCTGTTCTTCTACACCATCAAAGCGCTGCAGGCGTTTTACAAAGTCATCCCTTTGCGTCTGAATCTGCCGTCGCTGGATCAGCGCTTGCTGGACAACTTTGTCGACAAGGATGATCTGCGCCTGTACCTGGACATCATCGGCAGTAACCGTCCGGTCGCCGACAGTGTGTATCTGTCGTGTCGCGGCGGTGCGCTCCTGAAGTATGTGCCGGGTTTCACGGAGGATGAGACGCGACTGCTGAGTGTCGACGCATCACCGTTGCCCAGCGTGCTGGTCAGCGGCTTGCGCGAGGCCGGCATGCTGGCCGTGCTGGAAACCGATGCCTTCTGGACGCGTCCGGGCGCACTGGGCGCGGAATGGCAGGTCAAGGATGTACTCGCCGAGCCGGACCCGCAGGCCGTGCTGTACGGTCGCGACAAGGACGAACTCTGACAGGTGTTCAGCGCTGCCGAAGCCGGCCGCCGTGGATCGACCGATCCACGGCGGCGTCGGCGTCAAGCGCGCGAGGGTTGCGCCAACAGCCGCGACAGCAGCAGGCGATCCAATGCCCACACGACGATCAACGACGCGCCCACCAACGGAAAGATGATCGCCAACCCGAGCATGATCACCATCGCGGTTTTCCACTTCGGCAGGTCATGACGCAACGGCGGCACACCCAGGCCGCCCGCCGGTCGCCGCTTCCACCAGATCACCACGCCGCTGACGGCGCTGAGCAGGATCATCAGGCAGATCAGCAGCACGATCAGTTGATTGACCCAGCCGAACATCTTGCCCTCGTGCAACATCACGCCGGTCTCGGTCGCTCGCGCCACGCCGTTGTAGTGTTCCCAGCGCACATCGGCCAGGACCTTGCCGGTGTACTGGTCCACATGCAGGGTCGCGTCATTGCGCGGGTCGTTGGCGAATACGGCGACAGTGAATACGCCCTCGGCAGTGGTGGGCGGGGTGATGCTGTAGCCGGGTTCGACCTTGCGTGCGGTGGCCAGGTCGACCACTTGTTGCAGGCGGATGGTGGGCGCGGCAGGGGCGGCATGCATCGCGCCGTGGTTCATGTGTTCGGCATGGTCGCCGGACACCGGCATCGGTGTGTTTTCCAGGGCCCAGGGCACGGTCTGTTGTGTCGCGGTGTTGAGCACGCGGGCCTGTTGATCGGAGGTCGGCACGCTGTTCCACATCGCCGCCGGGAAGCGGTTCCACAGCTCGGCGTATTGCTTGCCCCAGAAGCCGGTCCAGGCCATGCCGCTGAGCAGCATCACCAGCAACAACGCGGCGCCCCAGAAGCCGGTGACCACGTGCAGGTCGCGCCAGAACACCCGGCCACGGGTGGTGAAACGCGGCCACAGCACGCCGGACGATGACTTGCCGCGCGGCCACCACAAGTACACGCCGGAGATCACCAGCATCACGCCCCAGCCGGCGGCGAGCTCGATCAGGCGATCACCCACGGTGCCGATCATCAACTCGCCGTGCAGGGCGCGGGCGATGGCTTGCAGGTTGTTTTTCGCGTCCTGCGTGCCGAGCACGGTGCCGCGATACGGGTCGACGAACACCGTCACTTCGCGGCCGCCGTCGTGCATGACGAACTGGGCGCTGCTGGTGGCGTCGGCCGGTGGCAGGTATTTGCTGAGCGTGCCCCGCGGGTAGGCGGCCTTGGCGCGCTGCAGTTGCTCGTCGGCGCTCAGCGCGTGTTCGGCGGCGGGGACGGTGAGCAGGTCGCCGTACATCAGCGGGTCGAGCTGGGGCTTGAACAGGTAGATGATGCCGGTCAACGCCAGCAGCACCATGAAGGGGGCGACAAACAGCCCGGCGTAGAAGTGCCAACGCCAGGCCAGGTTGTAGAAGGAGATTTTTTGTGTGCTCATCAGGGCTCCGCAAGGTTTTGTTTTTTGGGGTCAGTTACACCGCCATCGGGGGCAAGCCCCCTCCCACATTTAGAATGCATTTCAGGTGTGGGAGGGGGCTTGCCCCCGATGCTTTAGAAGCTCATGTCGACCTTGGTCCAGAGCGTGCGCCCCGGCTCATTGATGGCCTGCGGATCGTTGGCCGGGTAGCCGAACCCGGCGTTGCCGGCCAGGTTCAAATGCTCGGCGTAGGCTTTGCCGAACAGGTTGTCGACGCCGGTGCTGACCTTGAAGTTTTTATTGATGCGGTACGCCGCGTTCAGCGAGAACACGCCAAAGCCGCTGCTCTTGTCGTAGTCCTTGCCGACCACGTTGCCTTTGTTCGGGTCGATGCGGTTTTGCGCGGCGACCACTCGCCACAAGGCGCCGGCGCTCCAGTCGTCCTCGCTGTAGGTCAGGCCCAGGCGCGCATCCAGCGGCGGCATTTGCGGCAGGGGCTTGCCGTCGCTGCTGTTCTTGCCCCAGGCATAGGCGAGGGTGGCGTCGGCCTTCCAGTGTTGGGTCAGCTTGTACGCCGCGCCCAGTTCGCCGCCCATGATCCGTGCGTCGACGTTACGCGCCTGGGACGTGGTGCCCATCATTCCGGCCTGGTAGTCGAAGAGGATGAAGTCGCGCACCTGGCCGATATAACCCGAGGCCCAGGCTTCGAGGTCAGCGGTCTTGTATTGCGCGCCGAAGTCGAGCTGAGTGGTTTTCTCCGGCTTCACGCCATCGAACGCATTGACCGAACCGGCCGCGCCGGTGTTGGCGGAAAACAGTTCCCAGTAATCCGGGAAGCGCTCGGCGTGGCCCAGCCCGGCGTAGAGCGTGGTCGGGGTGTCTGCCAGGTCGTGCTCATAACGCATGAAGCCCGAGGGCAGGGTGTCGGCGCGGGTGTCATCGGCGGTCGGGTTGGGGCGCGCCGACATGCCTGAACCGATGGTTTGGCGGAAGTCCTTGGCCGAGGCGCGGTCCAGGCGTGCGCCGGTGATCAGGCGGTCGCGGTCGGCGGCGTACCAGGTCAGTTCGCCGAAGACGCCGTAGTTATGGAAATTGGCGTCCTTGTTGCGCGGCAACTCCTTGTAGGTGTCGACGCCCATGCTGCTGCGCTGGCGGTGTTCGTTGGTCTGCGCATCCAGGCCGCCGATCAGTTGCAGGTCGGCCCAGCGCCAGGTCGCCTTGATCCGCGCACCGAGGGTGCGGCGGTCGACGTTGGAGGCCATGGGGCCGGCCATCATCCCGGTGCCCGACGGGACGCGCAGGCTGTAGTTGTCCATTACGTGGTCGGCGTAGTTGTAGTAGACCTGGGCTTCGACCTTGTCCAACACCTCGCCGATGTTGGACTTCTCGAAGCGCAGCCCCAGGCTTTCGCGCAGGAACTGTGAGCCGTCCATACCGCGCCCGGCGTAGCGCGCCTCGCCATCGCCGCGGCCAGCGCTGAGTTCGAGCAGGGTGTCGGCGTCGGGAGTGAAACCGACTGCGACGTCGCCGTTCCACTTGTCGTAACGCGAGGCAACCGTGTTGTTATTGCCGTCCTTGTAGTCGTCGGAGTGCGCTTGGTTGCCGATCACCCGCACGTAGCCCAGGGGCCCGCCGGCAGCGGCATCGACGACTTTGTCGAAGCGCCCGTTGGAGCCGGCCAGCACGCTGGCGTTGAGCCGCGTGCCCAGTTCGCCGAAGTGCTCGGGCTCGCGCTCGAACAGGACGGTGCCCGCCGATGCGCCCGGGCCCCAGAGCACGGTTTGCGGGCCTTTGATCACGGTGAGTTTGTCGTAGGTTTCCGGGGAAATGTACGACGTAGGCGCGTCCATCCGGCCGGGGCAGGCGCCGAGCATCATGCTGCCGTTGGTGAGGATGTTCAGGCGTGAGCCGAACATGCCGCGCAATACCGGGTCGCCATTGGTGCCGCCGTTGCGCACCAGGGCGAAACCGGGGATGGTCTTGAGGTAGTCGCCGCCATCGCTGGCGGGCACCGGCTGGCGTGGGTCTTTCGGGTTGGTGACCACCGTCAGCGGCGAGCTGGGCGCGATCGCCGTGATCACGGTGGGGCTCAGTTCGTGCTCGGCGTGCTCATCGGTATCGGCATGGGCCTGTGGCATCAAGAGCGCGCCGCACAAAACGGCGAACACGGAGGTGCTTCCCAAACGGGTGTCAGCAGAAAACCTGGACATGAAAAATTCCATCGATCAATCGTAAACAACACGGCCAGCAGCCTGCGGCTGTCTGTCTAAAGTCGGCCGGGGTGAGGTAACGGTATTGAGTGCTTACGCGGCGATGGGCGGGGCACGGCTGCGTGCGCCGGGGAAAATGCTCTGCCGGGCATGGCCCAGGCGCGGTGAGGGGATGAGGGCGTTGATCGGCGGTGGGGCGCCGAGGGTGACGTGGGACACGCTGCCAGGCAGTGCCGGGCAACTGAAGAGCAGGCTGCAATAGCCGCACTTTTCCCAGAGGACGTGGTGTTCGTCGGGGGCCTGTTTTTGCGTCGGACGCTGTTGCGGTTCGCCGTGGCACTCGGGCATGTCCATGGACATGCTCATGGACATACCGGCGTGCTGATTCATCGGCATCGCTTGGGAAATCAGCGGACCGATAAAGATCATCAGCATGGCGAACAGGCTGATCCAACTGCCGCGCTTAAGGCTTATGGGCCTGCGGCGATGCACGGACAACCTGGCGCGCGGGGCGCCCATCGAGTGTTGGCCTACTGAGCGTGTTTATGCTCGTGGGGCGCCATCTGCGGGACTTTCTGTACGGACACTTGCACCTCGACGTCCCCGGCTTTTTCGAAGGTCAGGGTCAGTGGGAAGTGTTTGCCGTCAGCCAGCACGCTGCGGTCTTTGAGACCGAACAACATCACGTGATACGCCATGGGGGCGAAGGTCAAGTCACCCTTGGCCGGGACGGCAACGCTGGGCACTTGTTGCATCTTCATCAAGGCGCCTTGCATCACATGCTCATGCAGTTCGGCTGTGTCTGCCACCGGGGTCTTGACGCTGAGCAGGCGGTCCGGGGTTTCGCCGGTATTGTGAACCACAAAGTAGGCCGCGACGGTCGGCGCATTGGGTGGCAATTCCTGGGACCAGGGATCGCTGACCAGCAGGTCGCCGGCCTTGTAGTCATCGGCATTGGCAGCACTGAACGCCGGCAGCAGCAACGCGGCCAGAAGCAGGGAAGATTTGAGCATGGCAGTTCTCCAGAACGGTTCTAAACGCAGTTGATTTGCGAAGACCATCAGACCGTTGGAGAGGCACGCGGGTTAAGGCTCGGCCATTGCTGGCGCGGCGTGGGCGACTGCAATGACGGCGGCGGCAGGCTCTGCACCGCCTCGAACCGTGTGACATACAACTGCGGCACATGCCCCGGCAACGCCACCAACGGCGCCGAGCCCGAGCAACACCAGCAATGCTGCATGGCGGAGTGATCGTCCTGCTGCGGTGCCGGAATGTCCAACTTGCCCAGGGCTACGGTTTTCAGGCTGGCGCCATTGGACGAACAGAAGCTGCCCCACAGCAGTTGCTGCAGGGGGGCCTTGGACTGCTGCATCGCCCCGGCCAGCGGCATCGCAAAGGCGTTGAACAGCACTGCAAAGCAGGCGATCCAGACGATTGCAAAGCGTTGACGGGCCATGGCGGACAATCCGTAGGGTTAAACGATCAGGTGGGTATTTAGCCTGATCGGGGGGGATAAGTAAAAAGTGGCGGTGTGGTTTGGTGTCGCAGTGTGTCAGACCGCTGTGGCGTGAAGCTTGAGGCCCAGCGCTTTCATGACTTTCATGATAGTCGCGAACTCGGGATTGCCAGTGCTGGAGAGGGCTTTGTACAAACTTTCTCGTCCTAGGCCGGCGTCGCGAGCGACTTGGGTCATGCCTTGGGCGCGAGCGATATCGTTCAGCGCTGTGCGAATCAACAGACCGTCGCCAGCATCTTCTTCAAAGCAAGCATCCAGATAGGCGGCCATCTCAAAAGGAGTCTTAAGGTATTTTGCCGCATCGAAACGGGTAAAAGATTCGCTCATAAGTCACTCCTGGCTGCCAAGATTTTTTGCCATGTGTATTGCACGCTTGATGTCTCGGCTTTGTGTTGATTTGTCGCCGCCCATCAGCAGCAGATAAACCACCTTGTCTCGGCGAGTGAAGTAGACCCGATACCCGGGGCCTTGGTGGATTCGCATTTCGCAAACACCCTCACCTACAGCCTCACAGTCGCCGAAGTTTCCTGCTTGCGCCATGCGCAGCCTCGTCACAACGCGTACTTTTGCGAGCGGATCGCGCATTGCTTCGAGCCATTTGACAAACTCGATGGATTCTTCGAACTCAATCATCGCAAATCGTATTCCTTGGGATACAGAATGGCAAGCTGCGACGCGCTGCAAAAGCAGTGCATCCCCATCGCGCAAGCTGGTGCAAAACCGCGAGAGGGGAGGTTAGGGCGGGGGCGTTTAGCTGAACCAGCCGGCTGGTTCGGAGTTGGTCGTAAGGTGAATCGTCTTTCTGCTGGGTAAACCAAACAGTGGGTGTTTTGGCTAGGTGTTCGTACAAACAGAAACGTGCGACACCTTTTTGAGGTTGCTGGTCGCAAACGTGATCTCTAGTCTGCGGACATCGCTGCAAACTCAGCGATCATGCGACTGCTACGCAGTCGAACGGGAGCAAGTTCCCTCGCCACAGCAAGTCCCCACATTGGCGAGGTGTCGTTTAGCGAGACCAGATTGCCTGTAGCACCGCAGCCACGGTTGTGAATTCTCGATCTGCCGCAGCCAACACCGGCCGCCTCAACACCAACACCGGCACCCCACGCTCGCGCGCCACTTCCAGCTTCGGTTCGGTGGCGGTGCTACCGCTGTTCTTGCTGATCAGCACATCGATCTGTTGTCGATCGAACAACGCACGCTCGTCTTCGATCAGAAACGGCCCACGCGCGCCGATCACTTCGCAGCGTTCATTGCCCGGATACACCTCCAGCGCGCGCAGCGTCCAGAACTGCTCCTGCGGGATTTCATCAAGATGCTGCAACGGCTCGCGGCCCAATGTGAACAGCGGGCGCTTGAATGGCTTCAGTGCATCGATCAGCTCCGCCCAGTCACCGACTTCGCGCCAGTCATCTCCCGCTTGCGCTTGCCACGCCGGGCGGCGCAGGGCCCAACACGGAACACCGCACAACCGCGCCGCCTGGGCGGCGTTGTGGCTGATCTGTGCCGCGTAAGGATGGGTGGCGTCGAGGATCAGGCTGATCTGCTCGTCGCGCACGAACTGCGCCAAGCCTTCAAACCCGCCGTAGCCACCGACCCGCACTTGGCACGTGAGGTCAGTCGGCACGCGGCCCACTCCGGCCAGGCTGTAGATATGTTCCGGCCCCAGGGTGCGGGCGATGGCGAGGGCTTCGGTGACGCCGCCCAGCAGCAGGATGCGTTTCATAGTGGCTTGATCACGTCCAGCAGGGTGATCGGCAGCGCCTGGCGCCAGGTGTCGAATTCACCGAGCGGCTGGGCCTGGGCCACGTGGATACGGGTCAGCTCGCCGCCGTGTTGGGCGCGCCAGGCCATCAGGGTCATTTCGCTTTGCAGGGTCACGGCATTGGCGACCAGGCGCCCGCCGGGGCGCAGGTGTTGCCAGCAGGTCTCGAGCACGCCGTCGCGGGTGACGCCGCCGCCGATGAAGATCGCGTCGGGCGTTTCCAGGCCGCCCAGGGCTGCGGGTGCGGTGCCGCGTACCAGTTGCAGGCCGGGCACGCCGAGCGCGTCGCGGTTATGTTCGATCAGCGTTTGGCGGCCGGCATCGGCCTCAATCGCCAAGGCGCGGCAGCTCGGGTGGGCACGCATCCATTCGATGCCGATGGAGCCGCTGCCCGCGCCCACGTCCCACAGCAGTTCGCCGGGCAGTGGCGCCAGGCGGGCCAGGGTCATGGCGCGCACGTCGCGTTTGGTCAGTTGACCGTCGTGCTTGAACGCCGCGTCCGGCAGGCCGGCGAGGCGCGACAGGCGCGGGGTATTGGCGTCGGCCAGGCAGTCGATGGCGACCAGGTTCAGATCGGCGACTGAGGCGTGCGGCCAATCGTGGGCCACGCCATCGAGACGCTGCTCATGCGCACCGCCCAGATGTTCAAAGACGCTCAGACGACTCGGCCCAAAGCCGGCTTCAACCAACAGCGCCGCAATCGCCGCCGGGCTCTGCCCGTCATTGCTCAACACCAGCAAGCGCACGCCGCTGGCCAGATGCGCATTCAGCGCCGCCAAGGGCCGGGCGACCACGGATAACGTCATCACGTCCTGCAACGGCCAGCCCAGGCGCGCGGCCGCCAACGACACGGAGGAGGGCGCCGGCAAAATCAGCAACTCTTCAGCCGGCACCTGCCGCGCGAGGCTGGCGCCGACGCCGTAGAACATCGGATCGCCGCTGGCCAGCACGCACACCGGTTCGCCGCGCCGCGCCAACACCGGTTCCAGGGAAAACGGGCTCGGCCATAACTGGCGCTCGCCGCGAATACACAGCGGCAACAGGTCCAGTTGGCGTTGGCCTCCGATGATCCGCGACGCGCGCAACAAGGCATGCCGGGCGTTTCTGCCCAGCCCTTTGAAGCCGTCTTCACCGATGCCTATTACCGTCAGCCAGGGCGACATATGAATTCCTTGAACGACATCCGACGGGCAGGCTTTTCATGCCGTCGGACAAAGCAGGCATAATACCGCGCCTTGACCCGCGAACCGGTAGCCCCGTGAACCCAATCCCTGCTCTGAACACCTTGCGCCCCTCGGCTTGTCCGGGGTTGCTGCGTATCGTCCAGGCGTTGGACGGCGGCATTTGCCGGATCAAACTGGCCGGCGGCGCCATCAGCGCCGCGCAAGCCCATGCCGTGGCGGATGCGGCCCAGGCCTATGCGGGCGGGGTGATCGAGGCGACCAACCGCGCCAACCTGCAGATTCGCGGGATCGGCGCCGAGCAGGACGCCTTGATCGCAATGCTCCTTGCCGCAGGCCTCGGGCCCAGCACCGCCGCCGGTGACGACGTGCGCAACCTGATGCTCAGCCCCAGCGCCGGTATCGACCCGCAGATGCTGTTCGACACGCGCCCGCTGGCCGACCAGATCCTCGCCACCCTGCAAACCCACGCGCGCTTCCATGAGCTGTCGGCCAAGTTCGCCGTGCAACTGGATGGCTTTGAGGCCCTGGCGATGCTCGAACATCACCATGACCTGTGGCTGTCGGCCTTTGAACAACACGGCGAGACGCTGCTCGCGTTCGGCCTGGCCGGTTGCCCGGGGTTGGATGCGCCGCTGGCGGCGGTGCGACTGGAGCAGGGGCACGCCTTGGTGGTGGCGGTGCTGGAACGGTTTCTGGACCTGGCCACGCCGGCGCACACGCGGATGCGTCATCTGCCTGTGGATAACTTCCTCGCGGGTCTGCACCTGCCGCTGTTGCCGGTCGATGGCTTCAAACGCCCGGCCAGCGGGGCGTTGCTGCACCTGGGAAGTTATCCACAGCGTCAGCAGGATCGGGTCTACGTCGCCGCCGTGGCGCCGCTGGGTCGACTCGACTCAAGCATGCTCAAGGGCGCAGCCCAACTTGCCAATGAGTATGGCGACGGCACGCTGCGCTTTACCCCCTGGCAAGGCCTGCTGCTGCCCAACGCCAAAAGCCACGATGCCGCCGCGATCACTGCGCGTCTGGAACAGTTGGGCTTCCTCTGCTCGGCGGAGCAACCGCTGGCGCACCTGATCGCCTGCACCGGCTCCAGTGGCTGCGGCAAAGGCCTGGCCGACACCAAGGCCGACGCCGTGCAACTGGCCGCGCTGCACCCCGGCCACGCGGTACACCTGTCCGGCTGCCCGCGTTCCTGCGCGGCGGCGCACAGTGCGCCGGTCACTTTGCTGGCGGTCAGCCCCGGTCACTACGACGTCTATTTTCGCGAGGCAGCCCAGCCCGGTTTCGGCCGGCTGCACGCGCGCACTCTTTCTATTGAAGCGGCGGGCGCCCTGCTGCGCGCTCACCCACGGAGCAACACCGATGATTGATTACATCCGCGACGGTCAGGAGATCTATCGCAACTCCTTCGCCATTATTCGCGCGGAAGCCAAGTTGGAGCGCATCCCGGCCGACCTGGAAAAACTCGCGGTGCGGGTGATTCATGCCTGCGGCATGGTCGAGGCGATCGACGGCCTGCAGTTCTCCGAAGGCGCAGGCAAGGCCGGGCGCGCAGCGCTGGCCGCCGGCGCGCCGATTCTGTGCGATGCGCGGATGGTCTCCGAAGGCGTGACCCGTGCGCGGCTGCCGGCCAACAACGAAGTGATCTGTACCCTGCGCGACGACCGCGTGCCGGCGTTGGCGCAGGAGCTGGGCAACACCCGTTCCGCCGCCGCCCTGGAGCTGTGGCGCCCGCACCTGGCAGGCAGTGTGGTGGTGATCGGCAACGCGCCGACCGCCTTGTTCTACCTGCTGGAAATGCTCGACGCCGGCGCGCCGAAACCGGCGTTGATCCTTGGCTTCCCGGTGGGCTTCGTCGGCGCCGCCGAATCCAAGGCAATGCTCGCCGCCGACAGCCGTGGCGTACCGTTCGTGATCATGCAGGGCCGTCTGGGCGGCAGCGCGATGGCGGCGGCGGCGGTCAATGCCCTGGCCACGGAGGTCGAATAATGTCGGCACGCGGACGTTTGATTGGCCTGGGCGTAGGCCCCGGCGACCCGGAACTGATCACCCTCAAGGCCCTGCGCCTGCTGCGCGAATCGCCCGTGGTGGCGTACTTCGTGGCCAAGGGTAAAAAGGGCAACGCCTTCGGCATCATCGAAGACCACCTGGTGGCGCAGCAAACCCTGATGCCGCTGGTGTACCCGGTGACCACCGAAGCGTTGCCGGCGCCGCTGTCCTATGAACAAGTGATCAGCGATTTCTACGACAGCGCCAGCCTCGACGTCGCCGCGCACCTGGACGCCGGCCGCGATGTGGCGGTGATCTGTGAAGGCGACCCGTTCTTCTACGGCTCCTACATGTACCTGCATGACCGCCTGGCCGAGCGTTACGAAGCGCAGGTTATCCCCGGTGTGTGTTCGATGCTCGGCGGCGCCTCGGTGCTCGGCGCCCCGCTGGTGTATCGCAACCAGAGCCTGTCGGTACTGTCGGGGGTGCTGCCCCATGAAGACCTCAAGCGCCGCCTGGCGGATGCCGACGCGGCGGTGATCATGAAGCTGGGGCGCAACTTCCCAAAGGTGCGCCAGGTGCTCGAAGAGCTCGGCCTGGCCGAGCGTGCGCTGTATGTGGAGCGCGCGACCATGGCCAACCAGAAGATAGTGGCGTTGGATCAAGTCGAGTCGATGTCCTCGCCGTATTTCTCGCTGATCATCGTGCCTGGTGAACGGTGGCAAGGTTGATGCGCCCGGCGATTGTCATTCTGGGGCAGGGCAGCCTGGCCACGGCGCGCCGGATTGCGCAGGTGTACCCGGGCGCGGTGATCCACGGCCTGCTGGGCCGGGTTGACGGCGCAGACCAAACCTACAGCGAATTCGGCACGACCCTGCGCCAGCTCTATCAGCAAGGCACGCCGCTGATCGCGCTGTGCGCCGCCGGCATCGTGATCCGCACCCTGGCGCCGCTGCTGCTGGAAAAAGGCGAAGAGCCCGCCGTGCTGGCGGTGGCCGAAGACGGCAGCGCGGTGGTGCCGTTGCTCGGTGGCCTGGGCGGGGTGAATGGCATGGCGCGGGAGATTGCCGCTGCGTTGGGCGCGACCGCCGCGATCACCACCAGTGGCGAGCTGCGGTTCGGCACGTGCCTGCTCAACCCGCCGACGGGTTATCGACTGGCGGACCTGGAGCTGGGCAAGCGCTTCGTCTCTGACCTGCTCGCCGGGGAAAGCGTGCGTATCGAAGGCGCCGCGCCGTGGCTTGACCAGGCCAACCTGCCGCAGGACCAACAGGCGCGCCTGGCGATCCACGTGGGCAGCGCCGAGCGTGTACCGGCGCCCAACGAGTTGCTGATTTATCCACAGAACGTATGCGCCACCTGCAAGCCCGGTGCGCAATTGGCGCAGCGTGTGCGCGCGGCGTTGCATGCGTCGGGGCTTGCCGTGCAGTCCCTGGCCTGCCTGTTGGCCAGCGATACCCAGATGGCCGAACCGTCGTTGCACGAAGCCGCGTTGGAATTGGGTGTGCCGCTGCGTTTCGCCGAGGTGGCGCAAGCGGAAGACATCGTTGTTTCGGTCGCCGAGCAGCCCCTGAACGTGTCCCAAGTCGGTCGCCCGCGTGGCCGCCTTGCGGTGATCGGCCTCGGCCCTGGCGCCGCCGACCTGATGGTGCCGGCGGTGAAGGCCGAACTGGCGCGCTGTACCGATGTGCTGGGGTACGAGACTTACGTGCGCATGGCCGGGCCGTTCCGTGACGATCAGGTGCAGCACTGCACCGATAACCGCGAAGAAATGCAGCGCGCCCGCCACGCCTTCGAATTGGCCGCCCAAGGCCGTTCGGTGGTGGTGGTGTCGTCCGGCGACCCTGGCGTATTCGCCATGGCGGCGGCGGTGATCGAGGCGCTGCATGAGTCCAGCGACCCGGCCTGGCACCAGGTCGACCTGCAAATCCTGCCGGGTGTTTCCGCCTCCCTGGCCACCGCCGCCCAAGCCGGCGCGCCGTTGGGGCATGACTTCTGCGTGATGTCGCTGTCGGACAATCTCAAGCCCTGGTCGATCATCGAGCAGCGCCTGGACCTGGCGTCCCAGGCCGACCTGGCCCTGGCGTTCTACAACCCGATCTCGCGTGCGCGCCCGTGGCAATTGGGGCGCGCCCTGGAGATCGTCGCGCAACACCGCAGCGCCGAAACACCGGTGGTGCTGGGCCGCGACATCGGGCGTCCGGGCCAGACCCTGCGCGTGACCACGCTGGGGCAACTGACCCCGGAACAGGTGGACATGCGCACCATGGTGCTGATCGGCTCGTCCACCACCTGCGTGTTCCCGCGTGCGGGCGGCGGTGAGTGGGTGTACACACCGCGCTGGTACGGAGAAAAACCGGCCTCCTGAAAACCGCCGCGCAACCGCCGGAAAGCTCCGAATGACGCTGGGTGAACACCCGCCGTCATTCGGGGCTTTTTCTTTTTTTGTCGATGAAATACGCACGTGCCCACGGGGCACCCAACGAATGCTGGGCAGCGCCGTGCGGGCACTGTCGGCAAGGCATGTTTGTCGTGTGGAAAGCCCGCCAGCGCCTGGACTAGTGTGGACACACGCCCCATGTGGGGTGCTTGTGGAGAACTGAAAATGGAGCGACATCACAGAAGGATCAACAGCACCAAGCGGCGCAAATTGATTGCGGCCTATAAGCTGCCAGGTGCGCCGGGGACGCACGCTGTTTTACCGCTGGATACCGAGGACGACTGCAACGCGGCAGTGGTCAACAATGGCGTGATCTCGTTCGCTGATGGCCTGAGCGGCCTGAACCGCGAATACATCCGCAAAAGTTATCTGTTGGCCAGCAGCTACGTGAGCGATGTCTTGAAAGTGCGTCGCGGCACGGAGGGTTGGTACGACGAATTTATCAAGGTGATGATCAGCCTGGGCTGGCTGCCGGTGCGTAGCCGTTTCGAGCGGGTCTCAAGCGCCGGTAAGGGCCTGACGGTGCAACTGGCGGCGCTGAATATCATCGCGACCCTGCTGGCCTCGACCTCGTTGACCGGGCCACTGCTGGCGGCCCTACCGAAACTGGCTGCCGATGCGCTGGACGCCTTGAAGCAGATGCCCGCGTCGTTCGAGCTGTTCAAGCGCAATAGCACGGTGCATCAGGGCGGCGATTTTGGCCTGGCCTCCTGCGCCGAAACCGACGGCGAAGTCATGATGGTGCTGGTGACCTACAGCTCCCATGGCGTCAGCAAACAGGTGGGGCTGCCCTTTCTTGAGTGGGACAGTTCCTCGTTCGAGGCCTTCAGCGGGCAAACCTGCCTGGTGCTGAATACCTCTGTGGTCAACGAAAAAACCATCCAGTTGATGCGTGAGAGTGCGGGCGACAAGGTGCAACTGGCGATCGCCAAATACCGGATCTAAGGCACCAGGTAGCCGCGCACCCCGGTAAAGATAATTTGTGCGGCCAAGGCGCACACGAACAAGCCCATTAACCGACTGACAATTTGCAAGCCCTGGTCACCGAGAATCCGTTCGATACGGTTGGACAAATACAGCACCACACCCACCGTGAAGCTGGCCAGGGCGATGCTGAGGATGGCGGTGAGCTTGTCATCCCAATGGGGCTGGCTGACGCCCATCACCAGCAGCGCGCCGATGGTGCCGGGGCCGACGGTGAGGGGGATGGTCAGCGGGACGATGGTCACGTCCTGCTGCACGTTATCGGTCTGCACCGCCGACTTGCCCTGGGCCATGCCCAGCGCCGAGATAAACAGCACGCTACCGGCGCCGATGCGGAAGGCGTCCACGGTGATGCCGAACACACTGAAAATCACCCGGCCGAACAGGTAGAGCAAGACGCTCGACACCAGGGTCGCCAGCGCCACTTTCCAGGCCAGGCGTCGCCGTTCTTTGCTGGAGTAGCCGCGGGTCAGGCTGATAAAACAGGACAACACGAAGAACGGGCTGTAGAGCACCAGCATCTTCAGGTAAACGCTGAATAACACGTGGAGCATGGGGGTGGCTCGCGACAGAAGGAGATTGGCGGAGTCTATCAGGCGACAGCGCACAAATGTGCGAGGGGGCAGGCCCCTCCCACATAGGATCTGTGGTGTTCATCCATTGTGTGGCAGACGCAGGCTCAGTGTGGGAGGGGGCTTGCCCCCGATGGCGGTGTGAGAGTCAGCTTATGTGTAACTGTTCCAGCGCTATCGGGAGCAAGCTTGCCATTGCCGTCTTTCAGTCGATGCATCGGTGACTGATCCGCCGCCATCGGGGGCAAGCCCCCTCCCACATAGGATCTGTGGTGTTCATCCATTGTGTGGCAGACGCAGGTTCAGTGTGGGAGGGGGCTTGCCCCCGATGGCGGTGTGAGAGTCAGCTTATGTGTAACTGTTCCAGCGCTATCGGGAGCAAGCTTGCCATCGCTGTCTTTCAGTCGATGCATCGGTGACTGATCCGCCGCCATCGGGGGCAAGCCCCCTCCCACATAGGATCTGTGGTGTTCATCCATTGTGTGGCAGACGCAGGTTCAGTGTGGGAGGGGGCTTGCCCCCGATGGCGGTGTGAGAGTCAGCTTATGTGTAACTGTTCCAGCGCTATCGGGAGCAAGCTTGCCATCGCTGTCTTTCAGTCGATGCATCGGTGACTGATCCGCCGCCATCGGGGGCAAGCCCCCTCCCACATAGGATCTGTGGTGTTTATCCATTGTGTGACAGACGCAGGTTCAGTGTGGGAGGGGGCTTGCCCCCGATGGCGGTGTGAGAGTCAGCTTATGTGTAACTGTTCCAGCGCTATCGGGAACAAGCTTGCCATCGCTGTCTTTCAGTCGATGCATTGGTGACTGATCCGCCGCCATCGGGGGCAAGCCCCCCCCACACTGAGCCTGCGTTTGACGTTAAGAGGGCGCGCGCTCCGGCTGTGGCTGGCGCTGCGCCACCCAGTATTCCACCAGTTCGCGCAATTGCGACAACTCCACCGGTTTGGCCATGTGCCCGTCCATCCCGGCCTGGCGTGCGCGCTCTTTGTGTTCCGAGAGGATGTGTGCAGTGAGCGCCACCACCGGCGTGCGAATGCGCTGGTGGCTGACTTCCCAGGCCCGTAGCTGCTGGGTCGCGGAGAAGCCATCGAGGATCGGCATTTCACAGTCCATCAACACCAGGTCGTAGCGCTGGGCTTTCATCGCCAGCAGGGCTTCTTCGCCGTTGCTCGCGGTGTCCGGGTTGAGGTTGAGCTTGCCGAGCATGCCGCGGATGACTTTGGTGGAGATGCTGTTGTCTTCGGCCACCAGGATGCGGAAGTCGCTGGGCACGGTGATGGGCGCCGGGATGTTGAGGGGCGCGCGTGGCTGCCCGCCGCCTTTGCTGCGCTGGGTCAGTTCGTCGGCCAGGGTGGTCTTGAGGGTGTAGCCGGCCACTGGCTTGGCGAGGATGCGCTTGATCCCGCAATTGCGCGCAATGATCTTGCTCGGCGCGTTACTGATGCCGGTGAGCATGATCAGCAGGATGTCGTGGTTCAGGCTCGGGTCTTCCTTGATCTTTGCCGCCAGTTGCATGCCGGTCATGCCGGGCATGTTCTGGTCCAGCAGCACCACGTCGAAGTAATCACGCAGGTGCGCCTTGGTGCGCAACAACGCCAGGGCTTCTTTGCCCGACGGCACTGCGCTGACGTTGAGGCCCCAGGCGGTGCATTGCTGCACCAGCACTTTGCGGCAGGTGTCGTTGTCGTCCACCACCAGCACCCGGGCACCCTTGAGCGGGCCGTCGAGGTCGGAGGTCGGGTGTTCCAGGCGTTCCGGGTCCAGCGGCAGGGTCAGCCACAGGGTGCTGCCCTGTTGCGCGCCGCTCTTGATGCCGAATTCGCCGTTCATCAACAGGATCAACTGGCGGGCGATGACCAGGCCCAGGTGACCGCTCAAACGGGTGGCCGAGAGGAAGTTCTTACTGTGCAGTTCGCTGTGCAGCAACGCATCGCGTTCGGCGGCTTCCATAGGCAGGCCGCTGTCTTGCACGGCAATGCGCAGGCGCGGCTTGGTGCTGCGCTCGTCGAGGGCGACGACGATCAACACTTCGCCTTCGTCGGTTTTCTGCAGGGCGTTTTCCAGCAGGCTCAACATTGCCTGGCGCAGGCGCGTCGGGTCGCCGCTGATCACCCGCGGCACCTGGGGCTGGATAAAGCTGATCAGCTCGACGTTCTGCTGCTCGGCCTTGGCGCGGAAGATGCTCAGGCAATCTTCGATCAGCGCATTGAGGTCGAATTGCACGTCGTCCAATTCGATCTGTCCGGATTCCAGCTTGGAGATATCGAGGATTTCGTTGATCAGTGTGAGCAGTTCGTTACCGGCGCTGTGGATTGTCTGCACATAGTCGCGCTGCTTTACCGACAACGGCGTGCCCAGCAGCAGCTCGGTCATGCCCAGCACGCCGTTCATGGGGGTGCGGATTTCGTGGCTGATCTTTGCCAGGAACTCGGCCTTGGCGGCGATTTCGGCGTTGCTGGCCGCCAGCTCACGGCTGAGGTTGAAGCGTGCTTCGACAAGGGCGCGTTGGCGCTCGCCCAGGGCCAGGCTCATCAGCAGGCCGCTGAGGCAGATAAAGCCGAGCAGGGTAATGATCAAGCCTTGCGGCGCCAGTCGCGTGAGGCCAAGCAGGGCGGGCAGGATGATCAGTATGCCGATGTTGAACACCACCATCCCCGCCACGAACAACCGCGCCGGCCGGTAGCCTTTTTGCCAGTGATACGCCGAGACAAACAACATGCTCAGGCCGGCCAGGGCCACCAGGGCGTAGGTGATGAAGTTCAGCGGCAAGGTGTTGACGAACAACAGCAACAGGCCGCACAGCACGATCAGCAGAATGTCGGCCATCAACAGTTTGTTCAGCGGGTGCGGGCCCAGGGGCATGAAGAAGCGATAGGCAAACATCAGCCCGCACGGCGCGGTCAGCAGCAGGGCGAGGTAGGCGCCCGGTGTCTGGACCGCGTGCCAATTTTTCAGCCATGGCCCCAGCAGGTTGAGCAGCAACGCCAGGCTGAGCATCAACAGCAATTCGCTGGCCGCCAGCCACAGGCTGCTGCGTGAGCGGTGGTAGGCGAAGCGGGAGAGGTTGTGCAGGATCAGCATCAGCAGGCAGCCGAACAACAGGCCGTAGATCAGCGTCTGGGTCTGGTCTGCGGCGGCGAGTACGGCCGGTTCCAGGGTGATATAGGGGCGCAGTTCGTGTTCCGAGACCAGGCGCAGGTAGACCTCAAGGGGCTTCGGGCTCTGTGGCATCGGCAGCATGAAGTCGCTGCTGGGCAGCGGTCGCTCGGATTGGGGCTGGCGGGTGCCGGTGGTTTGCTGTTCCACCAGGGTGTCGCCATCCAGCACATAGAGGCTCAGGTGGGAAACGTCCGGGGCGAATACCCGCAGCACTTGCTCGTGCTGGCCGGGCTGCAGCTTGAAACGTACCCACAACGCACCCTCCGGCTCGGCGGCGGTGATCCGGTCCAGTTCGGTGGGGCTGAATTGGTTGGTGTAGCGCGGGGAACGAATGTCGCTCAGTTGCAGGTCGGCTTGTTCATCAAGCAATACTGCCCAACCACTGCCTTGCGCGGCGGCCTGGGCCGGGAGCAAACAGAGCAATGTCAGCAGACTGAGAGTGAAACCTATGGCGATCCTGAGCCAGCGCACGGCGAAATCCCTTCGTAGGTTGATGCACGGGTTAACTATGCGCGGGGTGACCTGAGTACGGCAAGGGCCAGAGGCCCTCACCTAACCGAACGGATAGCGACTTAATGCGTCTCGCCACGTTCACGGGCAATCGCGCGATAGCCGATGTCTTTGCGGTAGAAGCAGCCTTTCCAGCTGATTTTTGCGGCCAGCTTGTAGGCCTGTTGCTGCGCGGCGTCGACACTGGCGCCCATCGCCGTGGCACACAGCACACGGCCACCTGCGGTTACGACCTTGCCGTCCTGGAGCGCGGTGCCCGCATGGAACACCTTGCCTTCCAGCGTCGCCGCCGCGTCCAGGCCTTCAATCACATCGCCCTTGGCGTAGTCGGCAGGGTAACCACCGGCCGCCAGCACAATGCCGACGCTCGGACGTGGGTCCCACTGCGCTTCAACCTTGTCCAGGGCCTGGGCCAGTGCGGCTTCCACCAGCAGCACCAGGCTCGATTGCAGGCGCAGCATCACCGGTTGGGTTTCCGGGTCGCCGAAGCGGCAGTTGAACTCGATGACTTTCGGGTTACCGGCTTTGTCGATCATCAGACCGGCGTAGAGGAAACCGGTGTACACGTTGCCTTCGTCGGCCATGCCACGCACGGTTGGCCAGATCACCAGGTCCATCACGCGTTTGTGCACTTCGCTGGTGACCACCGGGGCCGGGGAGTAAGCCCCCATGCCGCCGGTGTTCGGGCCGCTGTCGCCGTCGCCGACGCGCTTGTGGTCCTGGCTGGTGGCCATCGGCAGGACGTTCTTGCCGTCGACCATCACGATAAAGCTGGCTTCTTCGCCGTCGAGGAACTCTTCGATGACCACGCGCGAACCGGCTTCACCGAAGGCGTTGCCGGCGAGCATGTCGCGCACGGCGTCTTCGGCTTCCTGCAAGGTCATGGCGACGATCACGCCTTTGCCCGCAGCCAGGCCGTCGGCCTTGATCACGATCGGCGCGCCTTTTTCACGCAGATAAGCCAGGGCCGGCTCGATCTCGGTGAAGTTCTGGTAGTCGGCGGTCGGGATCTTGTGGCGCGCCAGGAAATCCTTGGTGAACGCCTTGGAGCCTTCCAGTTGGGCCGCGCCGGCGGTCGGGCCGAAGCAATCCAGGCCGCGGCTGCGGAACAGGTCGACGACGCCGGCAACCAGGGGCACTTCCGGACCGACGATGGTCAGGGAAACGTTTTTCTCGGCAAAGTCTGCCAGTTGTTCCAGCGCCAGCACGTCGATGGCGACGTTTTCGCACTTGGCTTCAATGGCGGTGCCGGCGTTGCCGGGGGCTACGAATACTTTCTGGACGCGTGGGTCCTGGGCAACTTTCCAGGCCAGGGCGTGTTCACGGCCACCGCTGCCAATGATCAAAACATTCATTTCAAAAACCTCTGAGAAACGCTGTGCTTCCCTGTAGGAGCGAGCTTGCTCGCGAAGGTCGTCAACGATAACGAGGGAAACCTGACACCCCGTGGCGTTTTTGAGCTTTTCGCGAGCAAGCTCGCTCCTACAGTCGGGAAGCGGTGCTGTTTAGTGACGGAAGTGGCGCATGCCGGTGAAGACCATGGCGATGCCGGCTTCGTCAGCAGCAGCAATCACTTCGGCATCACGCATCGAGCCGCCCGGTTGGATCACCGCGGTCACGCCAGCGTTCGCGGCATTGTCCAGGCCGTCGCGGAACGGGAAGAACGCGTCGGACGCCATCACCGAGCCCGCAACCTGCAAACCGGCGTGTTCAGCCTTGATCGCAGCGATACGCGCCGAGTTTACGCGGCTCATCTGGCCGGCGCCGACACCGATGGTCTGGCGGTTTTTGGCGTAGACGATGGCGTTGGACTTAACGTACTTGGCCACTTTCCAGGCGAAGATCAGGTCGTTGATTTCCTGCTCGGTCGGCGCGCGCTTGGTCACCACTTTCAGATCGGCGCTGCTGATCATGCCGATGTCGCGGCTTTGCACCAGCAGGCCGCCGTTGACGCGCTTGTAGTCCCAGGCAGCGGCACGTTCAGCCGACCACTCACCGCAGGCCAGCAGGCGCACGTTGGCTTTGGCGGCGACGATGGCGCGGGCTTCTTCGCTGACGGACGGGGCAATGATCACTTCGACGAACTGACGCTCGACGATGGCCTTGGCGGTCTCGGCGTCGAGTTCGCGGTTGAAGGCGATGATGCCGCCGAAGGCCGATTCGGTGTCGGTGGCGTAGGCCAGTTCGTAGGCCTGGCGGATACCGCCTTCAGCGTCCGGGCTCACGGCCACGCCGCATGGGTTGGCGTGTTTGACGATCACGCAGGCCGGCTTGACGAAGCTCTTCACGCATTCCAGCGCGGCGTCGGTATCGGCCACGTTGTTGTAGGACAGTTCTTTACCTTGCAGTTGGGTCGCGGTGGCGATGCCCACTTCGGCCGGCTTGGCTTCCACGTAGAACGCCGCACTCTGGTGCGGGTTCTCGCCGTAGCGCATTTCCTGGGCCTTGATGAACTGGCTGTTGAAGGTCCGTGGGAACTGGCTGCGACCTTCTGTGCTGAGGGTCTCGGCGGCCTGGTTCACGGTGCCCATGTAGTTGGCGATCATGCCGTCATAGGCGGCAGTGTGTTCGAACGCCTTGAGCATCAGATCGAAACGCTGGGCGTAGGTCAGGCCACCGGCTTGCAGGCTTTCAAGCACCTGGGCGTAGTCGCTGGCGTTGACCACGATGGCCACGTCTTTGTGGTTCTTGGCGGCCGAGCGAACCATGGTTGGGCCACCGATATCGATGTTTTCGATGGCGGTCGGCAGGTCGCAGCCCGGCTTGTTGATGGTAGCTTCAAACGGGTAGAGGTTCACCGCGACCAGATCGATCGGCTTGATGCCGTGCTCGTTCATGATGGCCTCGTCGATACCACGACGGCCTAGGATGCCACCGTGGATTTTCGGGTGCAGGGTCTTGACCCGACCGTCCATCATTTCTGCGAAACCGGTGTAGTCCGCGACTTCAACTGCGGCCACGCCGTTGTCCTGCAGCAGTTTGAAGGTCCCGCCCGTGGAGAGGATTTCCACACCCAGGGCTTCCAGCCCCCGGGCAAATTCGAGAACCCCGGTCTTGTCGGAGACACTGATCAAGGCGCGGCGGATCGGCAGGCGGGTGGTCTGGTCGGTCATTTCAATTTCCATCAAAAGCAAAGGAGTCAGCAAAAAAGGCGACCGGTGTTACGCGGGCGCCTTTCTGGTCGGATTGAATGCTTACAGCAAATCGTATTGTTTGAGCTTTTTGCGCAAGGTGCCACGGTTCAGACCCAGCAGTTCACTGGCTTTGGTCTGGTTGCCCTTGACGTAGTTCATCACGCTTTCGAGCAAGGGCGCCTCGACTTCGGAGAGCACGAGGTTGTACACGTCCGTGACGGAAGCGCCCTCAAGGTGGGCGAAATAATTGTGCAGCGCCTTCTCGACACTCCCGCGAAGGGTCTGGCCTTCTTCGCTCGGCGTGTTGAGGTGCTGTTTCAAATTGACGTTGTCGCTCACGGGTGTTGTTCCACTCACTAAAGTCTCGGTCATCGTCGTCATGCGGCCACCCCTTCTCCGTCCCCTGTCACCAGGCTCTTGTCACGCTCGCTGAAGTACTCTCGAACGGTGGCGACCTGTGCTTGCGTATCATCCAAACGATTGAACTGGGCGCGAAACTCCCTGGCGCCCGGCAGGGTTGCGAGATACCAGCCGACATGCTTGCGAGCAATGCGTACTCCCATCACGTCTCCATAGAAGACGTGCAGGGCGGCCAGATGCTCTAGCAGAATACGTTCCACCTCGATCAACCCCGGTGCCGGCAGGAGCTCGCCGGTACGCAGAAAATGCTCGATTTCACGAAAAATCCACGGCCGCCCCTGGGCGGCCCGGCCAATCAACAGGCCATCGGCGCCGGTCGCGTGCAGCACGCGCCGGGCTTTCTCGGCTGAGTCGATATCGCCATTGGCAAACACCGGCATCGACACCGCCTGCTTGATCGCGGCAATGGTGTCGTACTCGGCTTCACCGGTGTAAAGGTCGGCGCGGGTGCGGCCATGCACCGCCAGCGCTGAAATACCCGCCTGTTCGGCGATCTTCGCCACCGTCAGGCCATTCTTGTTGTCCCGGTCCCAACCGGTACGAATCTTCAGGGTGACCGGTACATTCACTGCGGCGACAACGGCCTGCAGGATCTCGGTGACCAACTGTTCATCTTTCAACAGCGCGGAACCGGCGGCCTTGTTACAGACCTTCTTGGCCGGGCAGCCCATGTTGATATCAATGATCTGCGCGCCCAGCTCCACGTTGGCCCGGGCCGCCTGCGCCAGCATCTGTGCATCGCCACCGGCGATCTGCACCGAGCGGGGCTCGGGATCGCCTTCGTGGATCATGCGCAGCCGCGATTTGCGGGTGTTCCACAAGCTCATGTCGCTGGTGACCATTTCCGAGACTACTAGACCCGCGCCCAAACGCTTGCACAGCTGACGAAAGGGCTGGTCGGTGACTCCCGCCATTGGGGCGAGAATCAAGCCATTGTGCAATGTGTATGGGCCGATGCGTACCGCCGACATAGGACTTCCCTGTTGTGGGGCCGGATCATTAGAGTTCGAAAAAGGGTTGGCATGATACCCGCTCTCGATGACTGGATAAAGGCTGAATTGGATAAAATCTGAACAGTTATTTCTTTATCGCTGCTGGTTTGGTTGCCGGCGGTCCGGTCAATAATCTGCCGTCAAACCTCGGTGACCGAGCCGATTCACTCGGGCGAGTGGAAGCTCAGGCTGTAATTCACGGCTTTGTTGCCGGGGTCGAGGATGTCGAGGGAGATATGGATCGGCGTCTGCGACGGCATTTCGCTGACCCCGGCCAACTCACCGCTCAGGTATTCGGCGGGCTTGAAGCGACGACTGGCGATCAGGCTGCCGTTCAGGTCGGCAAACCGCAGTTCCAGCAGCGGAAACGGCTGGGAGAACGTCGCACGGTTATAGATGATGGCATCCACCACCAGCGCGCCGGCGAATTCCGGGTGGCTGCGCACCACCAGGTTGCTGCTCTTGATGTGCGCGATATCGACCCGTGATGGCACCGTGCAGCCCAGTGTCGGGCACAGTTGCTGGAACCACGGGCGATAGGCGTCCTGGCGCGCCAGGTCGTCGAATTGGTAGGCAATGTACTGGCCAGCGAGGCCGGCGGCGGCGATCAGCACCAGCAGCAGCCAGATCAGGCGACGGCCCCAGCTCGACGGGCGTTTGCCTGAGTACAAGTGCAGCGGGTCATCTTCGAGATCCTGCAGCAGGTCGTCGTGGGCGCTGGCGGCAGTGCGCGAGCGCTTGCGGCCGGACAGCGGGCGCTCGTCGGGTTCAGGTTCGTCGGCTTCGTCGCTGACAGCGCTCACGGGCGGGTCGAGTTGCTCGTGCTCATCGGCGGGCGTGGCGCGCAGTGGTGGCTCATCGTCGATGTCGTCGGTGTCGAGTGACATTGACGGCTCGGTGCGCTGTTTGGTCGCAGAGGGATTTGCCGGTTCAGGTTCGTCTTCGGGCGCCTTGGCGCGTTCTTCAGGCGGTTCGCTGAACAGGCTGGCGGCCCATTTTTCTTCCTCGGCCTTGATCGTGTCGCGGCTGGCGCTGAGGGCATCTTCCTTTTTGCGCCGGTCGGCGCCTTGACGGCGTTCCGCACCCTGCGGCTGGGTGTGCTGAATCTCGCGGCGTTCCAGCTTGGCCAGCTCTTCGTCCAGGTCCAGGTTGTCCAGGTCCAGCTCTTGGGCTGTCCACTGCTTCTGGCTGATTGCCCGGGGCGCCTCGGCGGCGTGTTCCGCTGTGGCCGGCTGTTCAGGCTTCGGCGCTTGCGCGTGGGCGCGCTGCTCCAGCAACTGGCGCGCAGCGTTGAACACTTGCAGGCACGAGCCGCAGCGCACGACACCGCGTGCCACGTTCAACTGAGCATGGCTGACGCGAAAGCGCGTTTGGCAATGTGGGCACTGGGTGACGAAACTGTCGGTCATGCGGCCATCCGATTCAGGCAAGCGCTCATTCTAGCGCCGACGCCCGCTGATGCGTACCCAGCCATCACGATTGGCGATCGGGTCGAGCTCGAAATCCTGTGCATAGGCGGCGGCAACGTCGTCACCCTGTTCGGCGAGGATGCCCGACAGTGCCAGACGGCCCCCCGGCTTGACCAGGCTCGACAACTGCGGCGCCAGGGCCACCAGCGGACCGGCGAGGATATTGGCCACCAGCACATCCGCCTGCACCTGGGGCAATTGCTCCGGCAGGTACAGTGGGAATTTGCTTTCAGCAATGTGGTTGCGCCCGGCGTTATCGCGGGAGGCTTCCAGGGCTTGTACGTCGATATCGGTGCCGACGGCTTCCTTGGCGCCCAGCAATAGGGCAGCAATCGCCAGAATCCCCGAGCCGCAGCCGAAGTCCAGCACGTGGCAATCGTTCAGGTCCTGGCCGTCCAGCCATTCCAGGCACAGCGCGGTGGTCGGGTGTGTGCCGGTGCCGAACGCCAGGCCCGGGTCCAGCAGCAGGTTCACCGCCTCTGGTTCAGGCGCGGCATGCCAGCTCGGGACGATCCACAGGCGCTGGCCGAAACGCATCGGCTGGAAATTGTCCATCCAGCTGCGTTCCCAGTCCTGGTCTTCGATGATTTCGCTGTGGTGCTCGGGCAGCGGGCCGCCGGTGAGCAGTTCCATATGGGCCAGGACGGCGGCGGCATCGGTGCCGTCTTCGAACAGGGCCAGCAAGTGGGTGTGGGACCACAGTGGGGTGGTGTTGAGTTCCGGCTCAAAGATCGGCTGGTCTTCGGCGTCCATGAAGGTCACCGAGACGGCGCCCACTTCAAGGAACGCGTCTTCGTAGGTTTCGGCTTGTTCTGGGCTGATGGCGAGACGGACTTGCAGCCAAGGCATGGCGGGCACCTTTGAAAAAATGAGTGTGCAGCGGGGAGGGGCTGCGAAAGCGCGCAAGTTTACGCGAGCGGCGGGCAGAAGACGACTGTGCTGACTGTACGCCGGTCAAATGTGGGAGGGGGCTTGCCCCCGATAGCGGTGGTTCAGTCTCAGATAAGTTGACTGACACACTGCTATCGGGAGCAAGCCCCCTCCCACATTTGGACTGTGTGCATCTTCAAAATAGAGCGCACAGAAACAACAAAGCCGCCCGAAGGCGGCTTTGTTGGGTGGAGCACTTACTGGTTGGCCAGCTTGTGTTCCAGGTAGTGAATGTTCACACCACCTTTGCAGAAGCCTTCATCACGGACCAGATCCCGATGCAGCGGGATGTTGGTATTGATGCCGTCGACCACGATTTCGTCCAGGGCGTTACGCATGCGGGCCATGGCCTCGTCACGGGTGGCGCCCCAGGTGATCAGCTTGCCGATCAGCGAGTCGTAGTTGGACGGAACCTTGTAGCCGCTGTACAGGTGCGAATCGACGCGAACGCCGTTGCCGCCTGGAGCATGGAAATGCTTGACCAGGCCTGGACTCGGGATAAAGGTTTTCGGGTCTTCGGCGTTGATCCGGCACTCCAGGGAGTGGCCGTGGATCTTCACGTCGTCCTGGGTGAAGGACAGCTCGTTACCGGCGGCGATGCTCAGCATCTCCTTGACGATATCGATACCGGTGACCATCTCCGAAACCGGGTGTTCTACCTGTACGCGAGTGTTCATCTCGATGAAGTAGAAACGACCGTTCTCGTAGAGGAACTCGAAGGTACCGGCGCCACGGTAGTTGATGTCGATGCATGCCTTGACGCAACGCGCGAGCACTTCCTCACGGGCTTTCTCGTCCAGGCCCGGTGCCGGTGCTTCTTCCAATACCTTCTGGTGACGACGTTGCAGCGAGCAATCGCGGTCGCCCAGGTGGATGGCGTGGCCCTGGCCGTCGGACAGCACCTGCACTTCCACGTGACGTGGGTTGGTCAGGTACTTTTCCAGGTAGACCATCGGGTTGCCGAACCAGGCAGCCGCTTCGGAGCGAGTCTGCTTGGCCGCTTCGATCAGGTCTTCTTCTTTATGCACCACGCGCATGCCGCGACCACCGCCGCCGCCTGCGGCCTTGATGATCACCGGGTAACCGACTTCGCGACCAATGCGCAGAGCGGTTGTCTCGTCTTCAGGCAGCGGGCCGTCGGAGCCGGGAACGGTTGGCACGCCGGCTTCGATCATGGCGTCCTTGGCCGAGACCTTGTCGCCCATCAGGCGAATGGTCTCGGCTTTCGGGCCGATGAAGGCAAACCCGGACTTTTCCACCTGTTCGGCGAAATCGGCGTTTTCCGCGAGGAAGCCGTAGCCCGGGTGAATGCCATCAGCGCCGGTCACTTCTGCGGCGGCGATGATGTTCGCGACTTTCAGGTACGAGTTCGCGGCCAGTGGCGGGCCGATGCAGATGCTTTCGTCCGCCAGTTTTACGTGCATCAGTTCGGTATCGGCCGTCGAGTAAACAGCGACGGTCTTGATGCCCTCTTCCTTACAGGCGCGCAGGATACGCAGCGCGATCTCGCCGCGGTTGGCGATCAGGACTTTTTGCAGTTTCTTCGCAGGTTTCAACATCGAAGGCGCTCCGCGGTTCAAACGATGGTGAACAGCGGCTGGTCGTATTCAACCGGCTGACCGTTTTCTACCAGGATGGATTCGATGACGCCGGCTTTTTCGGCCGTGATGTGGTTCATCATTTTCATCGCTTCCACGATGCAAATGGTGTCGCCCACTTTCACGGTCTTGCCGACTTCAACGAAGGCTGGCGAGGTCGGTGCCGGGGTGCGGTAGAACGTACCGACCATTGGCGACTTGACCACGAAGCCATTCAGCACAGGCGCGGCCGGGGCGGCAGGCGCGGCGGCAGCAGGTGCGGCAGCCGGAGCAGCGGGTGCCGGGGCTTGCATCTGTGGCGCGTAGAACTGCTGGGCCGGAGTCTTGCTGTGACGGCTGATCCGGACGGACTCTTCGCCTTCCTTGATTTCCAGCTCGTCGATACCGGACTCTTCCAGCAGTTCGATCAGTTTCTTAACTTTACGGATATCCATGAATCATCAACTCCCAAGGGTCGGTCAGGGGCGCTTGGCCGGTTGTTCAAGTTGTTCCAGGGCGGCCTCCAGGGCCAGTCGGTAACCGCTGGCGCCAAGGCCGCAGATCACTCCTACCGCAACGTCGGAGAAGTAAGAGTGATGGCGGAAAGGTTCGCGTTTGTACACGTTCGACAAATGCACTTCGATGAATGGGATGCTCACCGCCAGCAGCGCGTCACGTAATGCAACACTTGTGTGCGTAAAAGCGGCGGGATTGATCAGGATAAAGTCCACGCCTTCGCCGCGCGCGGCGTGGATGCGATCAATCAATTCGTACTCGGCGTTGCTTTGCAGGTACAGCAGATGGTGGCCGGCTTCACGAGCCCGTCGCTCCAGATCGAGGTTGATCTGTTCCAGGGTCACAGCCCCGTAGACGCCCGGTTCGCGGGTGCCGAGCAGGTTCAGGTTGGGTCCGTGAAGAACCAGTAAGGTCGCCATCGGCTGTTCCTTGTTATTGATGTGGGTACGGCAGAACCCGGCGACTATGCCGCAAAGTCTTTATGACTGTCCAGTTCTATGCAGTAGGCTGCACGATTAGCGAGGATTGCGCAAAATTTGTGACCAAGTTGCCCGGCCTGGTCATTGGCAACACGATTTTGAAAACACAGGAGGTCAAATGTGGGAGGGGGCTTGCCCCCGATAGCGGTGGATCAGTTACAGATATTGAGACTGGCACACCGCTATCGGGGGCAAGCCCCCTCCCACATTGGTTCTTCGCATGGCGCTAGATCGGGTCAGACGCGGAAGGCTTGGACGGCAGTGTTGAGTTGGCCGCCCAGCACCAACAGGTGTTCACCCTGGCTGCGGCCCTGGCCGATGCGTAGCAGGTTGTCCTCACCCAGCTGATGAATCCGTTCGCTGTTATCGCGGATCTCACTCACGGCACCGCTCTGCTGCGCGGTCACATCGGCGATGCGCACGGCGGTGTCGGAAATGGTCTGTATCGCTCCGACAATTTCATCCAGCGCGCCGTCGGCCGCTTGTGCTTGCTGGGCGGTGGCTTCGGCGTGTTCGACCTGCGCGCGCATGCCTTCCACCGACTGGCGGGCAGCGGTTTGCAGGCCGGCGATCAGGCCCTGGATTTCGGCGGTGGCGCCTGCGGTGCGTTGGGCCAGGGAGCGCACTTCGTCGGCGACCACGGCGAAACCGCGCCCGGCTTCCCCGGCGCGGGCGGCTTCAATGGCCGCGTTGAGCGCCAGCAGGTTGGTCTGGTCGGCTATCGAGCGAATCACCGTCAACACGCCGCCGATGGTCGCGGACTCTTCGGCGAGTTTCTCGATCATCTGTGCGTTTTGCTGCACTTCGCCGACCAGCGCATGCAGCCCGGTCAGGCTCAGGCCGATCACCCGCTGGCCTTGTTCCACCGCCTGGCCCGCGCTGCGGCTGGCGCCGGCGGCCTGGCTGGCGTCGCCGGCCACCTGCTGGATGGTTGCTTCGAGTTCGCCCAGCGAGTCGCGGATCTGCGCGGTGTCCCCGGCCTGACGCTCGGCGCCGTCGTGTAGGCCGCTGCTCAACTCGGCCAGGGCGCGACTGCTGCCCGCCACTTCCTCGGCATTGCCGCGAATGGTGCCCACCAAGTCCACCAGATAGGCGCGCAGGCGGTTGAGGGAGGCTTCGATGTCGCGCAGTTCGCGGTTGGTCTTGCCCAGGGCAATCGGCTGGCTGAAGTCGCCTTCGGCCCAGGTCGACAGGGCCGGTGCCAGGTTGGTCAGCACCCGCGCCAGGCGCCGTTGCAGGGTATCGATCAGCAGCGCGATCAGCAGGATCAGGCCGATCATCACCCCTTGCATCAGGCGCACTTCGCCCTGGATCGCGGCGTGTTGCCCACGCACGACCGGCTCCAGGCCCGCGATCGCCTGTTGCACGGCGGCGATTTTCAGTTGGGTGCTGGCGGCCAGGTTGGCGCGCTGCTGGATTTGCTCGCGGGTACGCTTGAGTTCGGCCGGGTAGCGGGTCAGCAGGCTGTTGAGTTCGCGCTTGAGGTCGACGCCGGTGTCTTGTGTTTCGGCTTTTTCGCTGTTTTCCAGGCCCATCAGTGCCGAAAAGTCATCGGTGTTCGAGCCGGCGCTGGCCTTGACCCCGAGTAAGGGCAGTTGCTCCAGCAGGTCGGCCTGGCCACGGATATTGCCGACTTCGCGCTCCACATCATCCGCCAGTTCCGCCCGCCCGCTACTCACCAGCTTGTCGCGGGCCAGGGACAGCTTGCCCAGGTGCTGCGAGGCCGCCAGCAGCGGCGGCAGGTAGCGCGCCGCGTCGGGCGAATTGGCCCCGCTGGCGTACTGGCTCAGTTGCTCCAGGTTCGCGCCCAATTCGCGCTCGGCTTGCAGCAGCAGCGCTTGCGGGTCGCCGGCCAGTTTGCCGGCGGCGAGCAGGTCGGTTTTGCTGAAGGTATCGAGTTCCATCAGACTGGGGCGCAGGCTTTGCGCGAGGTCGGCAGGCAATTCATCCAAGTGCTGCAGCAGGCTTTCCAGGCTTTGGCTGGCGCTGCTCAGGCGCAGGGCGTCGCCGCTGGCCAGGTAGTCGTCGATATTGCGTGCGGCCTGGTTCTGGAAGGTCTGCGACAACCCCAGGTAGCGTTCCATCAGCAAGTAAGGCCGTTCCAGCGCGCGTTGCGACCACCAGAGCGTCGCCCCGAGTGCCAAGCACACGGCCACTAGAAGGAGGGTGTTGAGATTGGTCAGCAGCTTCAGGCGCATGCGTGGTTTCAACCGACAGCAAAAGTTAAGTGCCTGAAGTTATTGCGTTTCCGTTACAAAGTTATGACGGAATCACTGGATTCCGGTGAAAAGATGGCACTTTGCTTTGATGTGCGCGCGGCTTGAACGCGATTGCGTCCGGCATCCTTGGCGCGGTACAGCGCTTCGTCGGCTAGGGTGGCCATCATCAGGCTGTCGGAGTCGTCGCACAACTCCACCAGCCCGGCGCTGAAGGTACACCACAGGTCATGCGGTTGGGCCGGGTAGTGAATTTCGGCAAAGCGCCCACGAATCTCATCCAGCACCTTGCAGGCCGATTCCAGGTCGGTATCGGGCATCACAATCGCAAACTCTTCACCGCCGTAGCGGCCGATGTAGTCGGTCTTGCGCAAGCGCTGTTTGAGAAACAGCGCCAGGCTCTTGATCACCCGGTCGCCCATGGGGTGGCCGTGGCTGTCGTTGACCCGCTTGAAGTGGTCGATGTCGAGCATGGCAAAGCTCAACGGCTTGTTCTCGCGGCGTGCGCGGAAGCTGCAGTCTTCGAGCAGTTGCAGGATATGGGTGTGGTTGTACAGGCCGGTCAGGCTGTCGCGCACCATCCGCGCCTTGAGGTTGCGCGCACGGGCCGCGCGGTTGCGCACGGTGGTGATCAGGTGGCGCGGCTTGATCGGCTTGGTGAGGAAGTCGTCGCCGCCTTCGCTCATGGCGTCCAGCTGTTTATCCAGGTCGTCCTCGGCCGACAGGTAGATGATCGGCACGCTGACGTAACGGTCGTTGTGACGAATCACCTTGGCCAGTTCGGTGCCGGTACAGGCGGGCATGTACATGTCGAGGATGATCAGGTCGGGCTGGAAATCCGCCAGCTCGGCCATGGCCTTGATCGGCTCGATCAGCGTGCGGGTGATGATGCCGGCACTGTTGAGCAGGCGCTCGGTGTGCAGCGCCTGCGCCCGTGAGTCGTCGATGATCAGCACTTTATAGGGGTCGTACTGCGCAACGCAGGTCAGCACTTCGATCTTTTCCAGCAGGCTCGAGGCTTCCAGCGTGCCGGTCAGGAACTCTTCGCCGCCGGCGCGCACGGCGGCGAGGCGGGTCGGGGTGTCGGTTTCATGCAGGCTGAAAAACAGCAACGGCAGCTTTTGCTCCAGGCCTTCCTGGGCCTCGGCGGCCAGTTGGAGGCCCAGACCCGGGCCGCAGAAGTCCACGTCCATCACAATCGCCGACGGCAGGCGCTCGGCCATCGCCACACGATACGCCGCCACGCTGTCCAGGGACTGGGCGCTCAAGCCAAAGAATTCCAGTTGCTTGGCCAGGCGCTCGGCGCGATCGTGATCGGCCAGCATCACGTAGATCGGCTTGCGCATCGGCGGCAGGAAGGTTTGCTCAAGCTGGTCGCCCTGGCGCAGGCCGGTGCGGGACAGGCGTTGCATCAGGCGGTTGATTTCGGTGATCAGTTGGCTGCTCAGGCGGCCGCGATTGGCGTCCACCGCTTTGAGCGACTCGCCGATATGCTGGGCCAACTGGTGGTGCTCGGGCTGTTCGAAGCGTTCGGCGAAGCGCAGCAGTCGCAGGTTGGCTTCGCTGAGTTCGGAGAAGTCGACGTCGGACCATTCGCTGCGCTGCAGGCGCTGCCAGATCTCAAGAATTTGACGTGCCTGATGAATTACCCGCTGGGCAAAGTGCTGCTTGAGACGCTCACGGCTGGGGTCTTCTGGCTCGGTCATATCTTGACTACTAGTGAAGGTGCGTACTGAGGTCGACTAATGGCTCTATGCTAGCACCTCTTTTCGGTTCGATGAGTGTCATACGTCAATTAACTGCGTATCCCTGGCATTCAGTTGCTGACTCATTGGTCGCACAGCGAAAAAAACCTGCATCCTTTATAGTCGGATGCCCCCAGGTACGCCCATTGGATGACGGCTGTGCGATGAAAAGCCCCGCATTGACGGGCACGATGGGGTAGGGTTGCTGTCGGAGTGTTTGAACGCACGCCGTCGATTGAAGTGCATGAACTCAAGTGATTGAAAGGATATCGCCATGCTGGACTGGAAAAACCGTGCAGGCAGTGCCAAAGGCCCCGCCCCTGAACCCAAGTCGGGCAACCGCAGCTATTTGCGTAGCATGCTGATGAGCCGAGCGGTGCTCAGCGTACTTGGCTTGTATCTGTTGGTTACCGGTGCTTTGGGTTGGTACTGGAGCGAAGAGCCGGCGCTGTTCCCGGTCCAGCAGAACGCCCAGCTTGCCGCCGAAAAGGAAGGCAAGCAGATGGTGGTGGGTTACACCACCGTGGAAACCCTCAAGACCGTGGCCGGCACCTTGCTGAACAAGCCCGGTGGCTATATTTCCAACGACCGTTTCCCGCCTGGCCTGTGGATGGACAACATGCCGAGCTGGGAATACGGCGTGCTGGTGCAGGTGCGCGACCTGACCCGTGCCTTGCGTAAGGATTTCGCCCGCTCCCAGTCGCAGTCGGCGGAAGACACCGACCTCGCCAAGGCTGAGCCGCGTTTCAACTTTGACAACAAGAGCTGGGTGCTGCCTTCCAGCGAGTCGGAGTACCAGGAAGGCATCAACTCCCTGAGCCGCTATGAAGCGCGCCTGTCCGACCCGAACCAGCGCGGCGCGTTGTTCTATGCGCGCGCCGACAACCTCAACAACTGGCTGGGCGATGTCGCCACGCGCCTGGGTTCGTTGTCGCAACGTCTGTCGGCGAGTGTCGGCCGGGTCAAGCTGAACACCTCACTGAAAACCGAAGCGCTGGCGCCGGGTCAAGTGCCGCAGCTCGATGAAGAAGTGGTGGAAACCCCATGGATGCAGATCGACAACGTGTTCTACGAAGCCCGTGGCCAGGCCTGGGCCTTGTCCCACTTGTTGCGCGCTATCGAAGTCGACTTTGCCGACGTGCTGGCCAAGAAAAACGCTACGGTCAGCGTGCGCCAGATCATTCGTGAGCTGGAGGCTTCGCAAGAGCCGGTCTGGAGCCCGATGATCCTCAACGGCAGCGGCTTTGGCATACTGGCCAACCACTCATTGGTGATGGCCAACTACATTTCCCGGGCCAACGCGGCCGTGATCGACTTGCGTCAACTCCTTAACCAAGGGTAATGATGGACGTGACTCAAAATGAGGCCGCGCACCGCGCGGCCTCCGATGCGGAACTGATCTGCTGGGTCGACGAGCACGACAACCTGCTCGGCGCCCTGGTCCGGTCCGACCTTCGCCAGCGCGGCCTGATCGGCCGTTGCACCTTTATCTTCCTGTTCAACTCGGCAGGTGAACTGTGCGTGCATCGCCGCACCCTGAGCAAAGCCCTGTACCCCGGATTCTGGGACACGGCCGCGGGCGGGATGGTGGCGGACGGCGAGAGTTATGCCGATTCGGCCGCCCGGGAGCTTGAAGAAGAACTCGGCGTAGGCGGGGTGGAACTGGTTGAACACGACCATTTCTACTTCGAGGACGGCGACAGCCGGCTCTGGTGCAAGTCCTACGCAGCCGTATGGGATGGCGCGCTGAGCCTGCAGCCTGAAGAAGTCATGGAAGCGCGCTTTTTACCCCTTGAAATAGTCCTACAGGAAGCTGAACAAAAGCCCTACTGCCCGGACGCGCAAGAGGGCTTGCGCCGCTATCTGGCCTCACGTCGCTAAAGTTGTATAAATTGGCGCCATTTGGCCCTTAGCAAGTGGGCCTTTTGTGGTTACACTGCGCGACTTTTCACCCGAACCGCCTTGGCGGGTCGGTAGCGCTGCCCCTGCCTGAGTGGGGCTTCGCGGTCGGCAACCTCCTGAGCGTGTGCCGATCAGTCTTTGTCCTCACAAGAGGATTGCCGGTGGCCAAAAAAGCCGCATCCTTCGCCGCCCTCGGCGGCCTGGTATTTTCCACCGACGCAGGTCGACACTGCCCGGATTGTCGTCAGCCCGTGGACGCCTGTACCTGCAAACAAACCCTGATCCCCGAAGGCGACGGCATTGCCCGCGTGCGACGCGAGAGCAAAGGCCGTGGCGGCAAAACGGTGACCACCATCACCGGCGCGCCGCTGGCCGAAGACGCCTTGAAGGAACTGGCTACCACGCTGAAAAAGCGCTGTGGCACCGGTGGCGCGTTGAAAGACGGGGTCATCGAGATCCAGGGCGATCACGTCGAGTTGCTGTTGGCCGAGTTGATCAAGCTCGGGTACAAGGCCAAGAAGTCCGGTGGCTGAAAGCCTCTTCCCAGCCTGTGTCTAAACTCTGTCCTGCGAGTGGGGTCTGACCTTGCTTACAGGCAAATCGTCATTTTCATTCTTTAGACTGCGCCAGCCTCGAACGAGGGGCGGCGCCTTCGACTTCATTTATAGGGGACTTCGATGTCCGTACGACGCACACGCAAAGACGATGGCAGCCAATGGACAGTTGCGGACAGCCGCAGTGTTTACGGGATTCGCCATTGGGGGGCCGGGTATTTCGCGATCAATGATGCCGGTCGCGTTGAAGTTCGTCCGAACGGCCCGAACAGCACGCCGGTCGACCTGTACGAGCAAGTCGACGCGCTGCGCAAAAGCGGCTTGTCCTTGCCGTTGCTGGTGCGTTTTCCCGACATCCTGCAAGACCGCGTGCGCCAGTTGACCGGCGCATTCGACTCGAACATCGAGCGCCTGGAATACCAGAGCAAATACACCGCGCTGTACCCGATCAAGGTGAACCAGCAGGAAGCGGTGATCGAAAACATCATCGCCACCCAGGACGTGTCCATCGGCCTGGAAGCCGGCTCCAAGCCGGAACTGCTGGCCGTGCTGGCGCTGGCGCCGAAAGGCGGGACCATCGTCTGTAACGGTTACAAGGACCGCGAATTCATCCGCCTGGCGCTGATGGGCCAGAAGCTGGGTCACAACGTGTTCATCGTGATCGAGAAAGAGTCCGAAGTTGGGCTGGTGATCGAAGAAGCCGCCAACCTCAAGGTCAAGCCTCAGATCGGCCTGCGCGTGCGCCTGTCGTCCCTGGCGTCGAGCAAGTGGGCTGACACCGGCGGCGAGAAGTCCAAGTTCGGGCTGTCGGCGGCGCAACTGTTGTCGGTGGTCGAGCGCTTCCGCGCCGCCAGCCTGGACCAGGGCATCCGCCTGCTGCACTTCCACATGGGCTCGCAGATCGCCAACCTGGCCGACTACCAGCACGGGTTCAAGGAAGCCATTCGTTACTACGGCGAACTGCGCAACCTCGGCCTGCCGGTGGATCACATCGACGTCGGCGGCGGCCTGGGCGTGGACTACGACGGCACCCACTCGCGTAACGCCAGCTCGATCAACTACGACATGGACGACTACGCCGGTGTGGTCGTGGGCATGCTCAAGGAATTCTGCGACGCGCAGAGCCTGCCGCACCCGAACATCTTCTCCGAGAGCGGCCGTTCCCTGACCGCCCACCACGCCATGCTGGTGGTGCAAGTCACCGACGTCGAGAAACACAACGACGAAATGCCGCAGATCGAGAACAAGGAGAACCTGCCGGAAACCGTGCAATGGCTGGTAGACCTGCTCGGCCCGACCGACATCGAGATGGTCACCGAAACCTACTGGCGCGCCACTCACTACATGAGCGACGTGGCCACTCAGTACGCCGACGGCAAACTGACCCTGGCGGAAAAAGCCCTGGCCGAGCAATGCTACTTCGCCGTGTGCCGCCGCCTGCATAACTCGCTGAAGGCGCGCCAGCGTTCGCACCGCCAGGTGCTCGACGAACTCAACGACAAGCTGGCGGATAAATACATCTGCAACTTCTCGGTGTTCCAGAGCCTGCCGGATACCTGGGCCATCGGCCAGGTACTGCCGATCCTGCCGCTGCACCGTCTCGACGAAGAGCCGATGCGCCGCGCGGTATTGCAGGACTTGACCTGCGACTCCGACGGCAAGATCAAGCAATACGTCGACGAGCAGAGTATCGAGACCAGCCTGCCGGTACACGCGTTGAAGGATGGCGAAGATTACCTGCTGGGTATCTTCCTGGTCGGCGCGTACCAGGAAATCCTCGGTGACATGCACAACCTGTTCGGTGACACCGACTCGGTGAACATCTACCAGCGTGCCGACGGTTCGGTGTACAGCGCCGGGATCGAGACCCACGACACCATCGAAGACATGCTGCGTTATGTTCACTTGTCGCCGGAAGAGTTGATGACGCATTACCGGGACAAGTGCGCGAGCGCGAAGATCAGCGCCAGCGAGCGCACGCAGTTTCTCGATGCGTTGCGTCTGGGCCTGACGCGTTCGTCTTACCTGTCCTCATAAGTGCAGCGACCCGGCTCCAATGTGGGAGCCGGGCTTGCCCGCGATGGCGGTGTGTGAGGCAGTGATTTAACTGCCGATACCCCGCCATCGTAGGCAATTCCGCCCTTCCTTCAATTCCCGCCCAACCAAAGCCCCCGCCGCTTGAGTCGCCAGGCAATCGCCCAGAGCGTCAGACTGCGCACCGCCATGAACAGCAGAAAGGTTATCCACAGCCCGTGGTTGCCCAAACCCTGCAACGCCCCGGCGAACGGCAGCGTAATCAGCACTGTCAGCAGCATGCCATTGCGCATTTCCCGCGCACGGGTGGCGCCGATAAACAGCCCGTCCAGCAGATAACTCCACACCGCAATCAACGGCAGTACCGCGAGGTAAGGCAGGTAGATGTCGGCGGTTTCGCGCACGCTGGGGATATCGGTCTGCATGGCGATAAACAGATGGCCGGCGAAGCTGAACAGCAAGGCAAAACCGACGCTGGCGATCAGCGACCAACCGCAGGCGACGACCAGTGAGCGGCGCAACGCGTGGCGGTCATGGGCGCCGATGGCGTGGCCGCACAGCGCTTCGACGGCGTGGGCCAAACCGTCCAGCGCATGGGCGGTCAGCAACAGGCCATTGAGCAGCAGCGCGTTGGCCGCCACCGTGGCATCGCCCAACCGGGCGCCTTGTACCGTGATCATGAAAAACACCGACTGCAACGCCAGGCTGCGGATAAAGATGTCGCGGTTCACCGCCAGCAGCGGGCGCCAGCTGTGCCACCGTTGCAAAGCGGCCCAGGCGATATGCCCGGGGTAGGCGCGCAGGGCTTTTTGCGTGAGGGCCAGGCCGAGCAGGGCGCCGGTCCATTCGGCGATCACCGACGCCCGCGCGGAACCGACCACGCCCCAGTCCAGGCCGAGTACAAACCACAGGTTCAGGGCGATGTTGACCAGGTTGGTGGTCAGCAGGATCGCCAGCGGTGCGCGGGCGTTTTGCGTGCCGAGGAACCAGCCGACCAGGGCGTAGCTGGCGAGGGCCGCGGGCAGGCCGAACAGGCGGGTGTGGAAAAATTCGCGGGTCAGTTGGTTCAGTTCGGGGGAGGGTTGCATCCACTCCAGGGCCAGGTGACTCAGGGGGATGCCCACCGTGCCAAGCAACATCGCCAGCCCCAGCGCGAGCAACAGACCTTGCAGCAGGATTTGCCGCAGCGCCGCGCCGTCATTGCGTCCGGCGGCTTGGGCGGCGAAGCCGGTGGAGCCCATGCGCAGAAACCCCATGGCCCAGGCGAGGAAGGTATACAGGCTGGCCCCGACGGCGACGGCGCCCAGTTGGTGGGCGTGGGGCAGGTGGCCGATGACTATGCTGTCGACCAGGGCAACCAGCGGTACCGAGATGTTCGACAGGATCATCGGCGCGGCCAGGGCCCAGACGCGGCGGTGGGTTGGGCGGTGGCGCCAGTCGCTGAGCAGTGAAGTCATTTGGGCTCCTTGGGGGAGTGGCATTGTAACCGTCCCCCAGCACGCCGCAGAACCAATGTGGAATGGGGGGTTAAATGTGGGAGGGGGCTTGCTCCCGATGGCGGTGAGTCAGTCAGCTTATTTGTAGCTGACCCACTGCAATCGGGGGCAAGCCCCCTCCCACATTTAGCCCTCATTCCACATTTAGCCCCTCATTCCACATTTTGATCTCCAGTGATTTTGATCTCCGGTGATGTTGATCTTCGGTGTTTGTGGGATTTGGCTTGGGTCGGGGGATGCGAAGAACCAAACCGCCCTCCGTCGGTCAATGTGACCGGCGCCACAGCGGCTTGGCCGGCGCTGATATATAGTTCACCCCTCGGTTTCCTCTGACTACGAGTGCCTCATGCTTAACAAAGGACTGTTCCTGGCTTGTGCGCTGGCCCTGCTGAGCGCCTGCGATTCCTCCGATAAACCGGCTGCCCCGCCCGCCCCAGCAGCGAGCAGCGTAGCGCCGAAGGCAGCCAAGGCGGCGGTGGATGTGGCGGCGTTGAAGCAGCGGTATGCCGGGCGTGAGCTGAGTGTGGTGGACGTGTCGGAGGTGCAGTTGGACGGCGCCAGCACGTTGTCGGTGAGTTTTTCCATCCCGTTGGACCCGGAGCAGAAATTCGCCGACAAGTTGCATCTGGTGGACAGCAAGTCGGGCAAGGTCGACGGCGCCTGGGAGCTGTCGGATAACTTGATGGAGCTGCGCCTGCGCCACCTGGAACCGCAGCGCAAGTTGGTGCTGACGGTCGACCCCGGCGTGCGCGCGGTGAATAACAACCTGTTGCCCGCCGAGTACATCGCCCGCCTGGAAACCCGCGACCTGCAAGCCACTGTCGGCTTCGCCAGCCGTGGCACGCTGTTGCCCACGCGCCTGGCCGAGGGGTTGCCGGTGATTGCGCTGAATGTCGACAAGATCGACGTCGAGTTCTTCCGGATCAAGGCCGAATCCCTGCCGTCGTTCCTCGCGCAGTGGGGGCGCAACACCAGCCTGCAAAGCTATGAATCGCGCGAACTGCTGCCGCTGGCCGATCTGGTCTACGGCGGCCGTTTCGACCTGAACCCGGCGCGCAATACCCGTGAAACCCTGTTGCTGCCGATCGCCGGCCTCAAGCAATTGCAGCAGCCGGGTGTGTACCTGGCGGTGATGCGTGCGTCGGGCACCTACAACTATTCGCAACCGGCCACGTTGTTCACCTTGAGTGATATCGGCGTGTCGGTTCACCGCTACGCCAATCGCCTGGACGTGTTTACTCAGGCGTTGGACGGCGGCAAGGCGCTGGATGGCGTCGACCTTGAAGTGCTCGACGCCGAGGGCCGGGTGGTGGGCCAGGGCAAGACCGAGAAGGGCGGTCACGCCGAACTGCCGTTGCCGAAAAAGGCCCAGGTGCTGCTGGCCAAGCAGGGCGAACAGACCAGCCTGTTGCGCCTGGACAGTGCTGCCCTCGATCTGGCGGAGTTCGATATCGGCGGGCAACCGTCGCACCCGCTGCAATTCTTTGTGTTCGGCCCGCGCGATCTGTATCGCCCTGGCGAAACCGTGCTGCTTAACGCCTTGTTGCGCGACAAGGACGGCAATGCAGTTAAACCGCAGCCGGTGAGCGTCGAAGTGCGTCGCCCGGATGAGCAGGTTAGCCGTAAATTCGTCTGGGATGCCGACGCGTCCGGCCTCTATCAATATCAACTGCAACTGGCCGGCGAAGCGCCGACCGGGCGTTGGCAGTTGGTGTTCGACCTGGGCGACGGCAAGCCACAGTTGTATGAATTCCTTGTCGAAGACTTCCTGCCCGAGCGCCTGGCGCTGGAGCTCAAGGGCAGCGACACGGCATTGAGCCCGGCGGAGAACCTGGTCATCCAGGTCAATGGCCGCTACCTCTACGGCGCGCCGGCGGCGGGCAACCGGGTCAGCGGGCAGGTGTATGTGCGCCCGCTGCGCGAGGCGGTGAAATCGCTGCCGGGTTACCAGTTCGGCTCCGTCACCGAAGAAGAGCTGAGCCAGGATTTTGAACTGGATGAAAGCGTACTCGACGCCAAGGGCCAGGAAGCCCTGAGCCTGGAAAGCAAATGGGCCGACGCCAAGTCGCCGCTGCAACTGATCGTGCAAGCCAGCCTGCACGAATCGGGCGGACGCCCGATCACCCGGCGCCTGGTGCAGCCGATCTGGCCGGCCGAGCAACTGCCGGGTCTGCGCGGGCTGTTTGACGGCAAGGAAACCAACGGCGACGGCCCGGCGGAATTTGAAGTGCTGCTGGCCAACCAGGCCGGGCAGAAACTCGCCGCGAAAAACCTCAAGGTGCGCCTGGTGCGCGAGCGCCGCGACTACTACTGGAATTACTCGGAGAGCGACGGCTGGAGCTATCACTACAACCAGAAATTCCTCAACCTTGACGAGCAGACCCTGAACATCAAGGCCGGCGACACCGCCAAGGTCAGCTTCCAGGTGGAGTGGGGCCCGTACCGCGTCGAGGTCGAAGACCCGCAGACCGGGCTGGTCAGCAGCCTGCGCTTCTGGGCCGGTTACCAGGCCCAGGACAACACCGAAGGCGGCGCCGTGCGGCCCGATCAGGTCAAGCTGGCGCTGGACAAGCCCGCCTATGGCGACGGCGATACCGCCAACGTCACCGTGACGCCGCCGGCGGCCGGTAAAGGCTACCTGCTGGTGGAGTCTGCCGAGGGGCCGCTGTGGTGGCAGGAAATCGACGTGCCAGCCGAGGGCAAACGTTTCGCCGTGAAGCTCGACCCGAAATGGGCGCGTCATGATCTCTACGTCAGCGCCCTGGTGATTCGCCCCGGCGAGCGCAAAGCCAACATCACCCCCAAACGGGCGGTGGGCCTGCTGCACCTGCCGTTGGATCGCACCCAGCGCAAACTTGCGCTGACCCTCACCGCCCCGGAAAAAATGCGCCCCAAACAAGCGCTGACGGTGAAAGTCGCCGCAAAAAATGCCGATGGCAGCGTGCCCAAACAGGTGCATGTGCTGGTGGCGGCGGTGGACGTGGGCATCCTCAATATCACCGAATACCCGACGCCCGATCCGTATTCCAGCTTGTTCGGCCGCAAGGCGTATGGCGTGGACCAGTTCGACATCTATGGCCAACTGATCGAGGCCGGCCAGGGGCGCCTGGCGAGCCTGGCCTTCGGTGGTGACGCTGCGTTGGCCAAAGGCGGCAAACGCCCGGACACCAGCGTGACCATCGTCGCCCTGCAAAGCGCGCCGGTGACGTTGAACGAGCAGGGCGAGGGCGAAATCAGCGTCAATATCCCGGATTTCAACGGTGAGCTGCGCCTGATGGCCCAGGCCTGGAGTGATGATCGCTACGGCATGGCTGAAGCCAAAACCGTGATCGCCGCACCGCTGATTGCCGAATTGTCTGCGCCGCGCTTCCTTGCGGGTGGCGACCAGACCACCTTGGCGCTGGACCTGTCCAACCTGTCGGGCAAGGCGCAAAAGCTCGATGTGCAACTGAGTGCCGAAGGGCAGTTGGAGCTGGTCAACGGTGGCGCGCAATCGGTTGAACTCAAACAAGGCCAGCGCACCACGCTGCGCATCCCGGTGAAAGCCTGGGGCGGCCTGGGGCAAGGCAAGTTCAAGGTCACGGTGAACGGCCTGGACCTGCCCGGTGAAAACCTGCCGCCGTTCAGCCGCGAATGGACCCTGGGCGTGCGCCCGGCCTACCCGGCCTTGCTCAAGCAGTATCGCGCGGTGCTCAAGGAGCAGCCGTGGAGCCTACCGGCGGGCGCGCTCGATCAGTTCGACAGCTCGGGGCGCGAGGCGTTGCTGAGCCTGTCGAGCCGGCCGCCGTTGAACCTCGGCGCGCAAATCACTGCGCTCAAGGCTTACCCCTACGGTTGCCTGGAGCAGACCGCCAGTGGCCTGTACCCGTCGCTGTATGCCGACGATGCCTTGCTCAAGCGCCTGGGCGTCAAGGGCGAGCCGGACGCCGAGCGCAAACGCAAGATCGAGCTGGGCATCGAACGCCTGCTGGGCATGCAGCGCTACAACGGCAGCTTTGGCTTGTGGGGCGCCGATGGCGAAGAGGAATACTGGCTGACCGCCTACGTCACCGACTTCCTGCTGCGCGCCCGCGACCAGGGCTTTGCCGTGCCGCCGGACGCCTTGAAAAAAGCCAGTGAGCGCCTGCTGCGTTATGTGCAGGAGCGCAACCTGATCGAAGTCGACTACAGCGACAACGCCGAGCACACCCGCTTTGCCGTGCAGGCCTACGCCGGCCTGGTACTGGCGCGCAGTCAGCAGGCGCCGTTGGGCGCGTTGCGCAGTCTGTTCGAGCGGCGCAGCGATGCGCGTTCCGGGTTGCCGTTGGTGCAACTGGCCATCGCCCTGCAGAAGATGGGCGACCAGCCGCGCGCCGATCAAGCCTTGCTCGCAGGGTTGGCGGCGCAACGCAATGCCAAGGAATGGCTGGCCGACTATGGCAGCCCGCTGCGGGACCAGGCGATGATCCTGGCGCTGCTCGAAGAAAATGACCTGGCCAAGGGCAAGCGTGAAGAGCGTTTGTTTACGCTGTCGGATCAATTGGCGGCCAGCCCGTACTTGTCGACCCAGGAACGTAATTCGCTGTTCCTCGCCGGGCGCCTCGGGTTCGCCCAGCCTGAGTCGAATTGGCAGGTGTCGCTCACCGGCAGTGGCGGCGTGCGCGAATTGAATAATCAACAGTCGACGTTGGCGTTGGCCGGCGCGCTGCTGTCCAGCGACCTGAGCCTGAGCAATCAGGGCGAGACGCCGGTGTACCAGCAGTTGACGATCTCGGGTTATCCACAGGTGCCACCGGTTGCCGGCGGCGACAACCTGAGCATCCGCCGCGAATACCTGGGCATGAACGGCCAGCCGCTGAACCTGCGTAGCCTCAACAGCGGCGATCTGGTGCTGGTGCATCTGGCGGTGAGCGCCAAGCAGCGCGTGCCGGACGCCCTGGTGGTGGACCTGTTGCCGGCGGGCCTGGAGTTGGAAAACCAGAACCTGGCGCAAAGCGCCGCAAGCCTGGAAAACGCCAGCAGCCAGGTGAAGGAATGGCGCGAGTCGATGCAGAACGCGTCACTCAAGCATCAGGAGTTTCGTGATGACCGCTATGTGGCGGCGATGAACCTGGATGGCTATGGCACCACGCACTTGTTGTATCTGGCGCGGGCGGTGACGCCGGGGACGTATCGGGTGCCGCCGCCGCAGGTGGAGTCGATGTATCGGCCGAACTGGCAGGCGGTGGGGGAGACTCCGGTGGATTTGGTGATCAAGGGGCGGTGATGGCGCGATGTGGGAGGGTGGCTAAGTCTGGGAGGGAGGCTAAATGTGCAGTGGAGGCTAAATCTGGGAATGGGGGCTAAATGTGGGAGGGGGCAAGCCCCCGATTGCGGTGTATCAGTATCAAATCTACTGACTGACCCACCGCTATCGGGGGCAAGCCCCCTCCCACAGGGATTTGTGGTGTTTTTTGGGGGGGGGTTAGTGGACGACCCAACTGAGCAGCCATAGGCCGAGCATCAGCCAGATGATGCCCATGATGATCGATGCGCGCATGAAGGCGCGAACGGCCGAGTACAGCAGCATCAGGCCGAGGATCAGGGTAATGATGCTGATGATGGACGTGTCCATGCCCAAGGTGCGCGACAGGCCATCGATAAAGTTGCCACCGGCGTGGGTCAAGGCACCGAAGATGCCGCTGAGGCCGTCGACGATAAAACGGATGACGGAGCCGAGCGCCTGGCCCAACCATTCGAAAAAGCTTTCTACCTGCATGTGCGTGTCCTGATGAGAAGGTGGGCGTGTCTGTGCCTTTGGTTGTTGATAACGCCGGCTAGTTCCCTGCAAGCATAGAGGTTTGCCCGTTTGAATTTGCGTTTAGTTGCTCGCTGGACCCTGGCGAGCCTGCTCCTGGTGATTGCGCTGTTGTGGGCGGCCGACCGCATCTGGCCGTTGCCGTTGCCTAAGGATGATTTGGCGCGGGTGGTGCTGGCCGAGGATGGCACGCCGTTGTGGCGATTTGCCGATGCCAATGGCGTGTGGCGTTACCCGGTGCAAACCGGTGAAGTGTCGCCGTATTACCTCGATGCGCTGCTCACCTACGAGGACCGTTGGTTCTACCAGCACCCCGGCGTGAATCCGTTGGCGTTGGCGCGGGCGACGTGGCAGAACCTGACCGGCGCGCGGGTGGTGTCGGGTGGCAGTACCTTGTCGATGCAGGTCGCCCGTTTGCTCGATCCCCATTCGCGCACGTTCCACGGCAAGCTGCGCCAACTGTGGCGCACCGCGCAGTTGGAATGGCACTTGTCCAAGGCCGAGATTCTCAATCTGTACCTGAACCGCGCGCCGTTTGGCGGCACGTTGCAAGGGGTGGCGGCGGCCAGTTGGGCCTATCTGGGCAAGTCGCCGGCGCAACTGACCCATGCCGAAGCCGCCTTGCTCGCCGTGTTGCCCCAGGCGCCAAGCCGCCTGCGCCCCGACCGCCACCCCCAGCGCGCCCAGGAAGCCCGGGACAAGGTGCTGCGCCGCCTCGGCGAGTTCCAGGTATGGCCGCCATCGGCGGTAGCCGAGGCCCTGGAAGAACCCTTGCTGCTCGCGCCGCGCCTGGAGCCCAGCCTGGCGCCCTTGCTTGCCCGTCGCCTGAACCGCGCCGACAGCCCGCCGCTGATCCGCACCACCCTGGACGCCACCCTGCAGCGCCGCCTCGAAGACCTGCTGCTGGGCTGGCGCGCGCGTTTGCCGGAATACACCTCGGCGGCGATCCTGGTGGTGGAGGAAGACAGCATGGCCGTGCGCGCCTACTTAGGCTCGGTGGATATCAATGACGCCAAGCGCTTCGGCCATGTGGACATGATCAGCGCGTTGCGTTCGCCGGGCTCGACCCTCAAGCCCTTCCTGTATGGCATGGCCCTGGACGAAGGGCTGATTCACTCCGAATCGCTGTTGCAGGATGTGCCCAGGCGTTATGGCGATTACCGGCCGGGTAACTTCTCCCTGGGATTTAGTGGCGCGGTGCCGGCGAGCACGGCGTTGTCCAGTTCGCTCAACCTGCCGGCGGTGCAGTTGCTGGAAGCCTACGGGCCGAAGCGCTTTGCCGCGCAGATGCGTATCGGCGGGGTGCCGTTGGCGTTGCCGGCGTTGGCCGAGCCGAACCTGGCGTTGATCCTGGGCGGCGCGGGCAGTCGCCTGGAAGATCTGGTGAGCGGCTACAGCGCCTTCGCCCGTGACGGCAGGAGCGCCACGATTCGATTACAGCCGGACGATACGCTTAAAGAGCGGCCATTACTGTCGCCAGGGTCCGCCTGGATTGTGCGGCGTATCCTCAGCGGTCAGGCGCGGCCCGACCGCGACCCGCGTGCCGAACTGGTGCAGCGCCCGGCGCTGGCCTGGAAAACCGGCACCAGCTACGGTTTCCGGGATGCCTGGGCGATCGGCGTGGGGCCGCGCTATTTGATCGGTGTGTGGATTGGTCGCCCCGATGGCACGCCGGTACCGGGGCAGTTTGGCCTGGCCTCGGCCGCGCCGTTGATGTTGCAGGTGCATGACGTGTTGACCAACCGCGACAGTCAGCGCGGCATCAGCGCGCCGGTCAAACCGGTGCCGACGAATGTCGGTGTGGCGGCGATCTGTTGGCCGCTGGGCCAGCCCATGAGCCGCAGCGATCCCAATTGTCGCCGCCAGCGCTTCGCCTGGACGCTGGACAACACCACGCCGCCGACCTTGCAGGCACTGGATCAGCCGTTGAGTGTGGGCTTGATGGAAAGCGTCTGGGTCAGCAGCAAGGGCTTGAGGGTGGACGCCCATTGCCCCGGCGCCGTGTTGAAAAACATCGCCCTGTGGCCCGCGCCGTTGGAGCCCTGGTTGCCCAGGGCTGAGCGTCGTGATGCGCGCCTGCCGGCCGCTGACCCCGATTGCCCGCCGCCGGCACTGGCCGCGTCGTCGCCGTTGTCGATCGTCGGCGTGCGCGAGGGCGATCAACTGCGCCTGCCCGCCGCCAGCCAACAGACGCTGCGCCTCAACCTCTCCGCCCTGGGCGGCAGTGGCCGGCGCTGGTGGTTCCTCAACGGCGCGCCGTTGGGCGACAGCGCCAACCAGGACAGCATCAGCGCCAGTTTCGAGCAATTGGGCCGCTACCAGCTCAGCGTTCTCGATGAAGCCGGCCAAACCGCCCGAATCGAATTCAGCGTCGTCGACTAAACCCCATCACTGCCAAGCCAGCCCCCACATTCTGATGTGTGAATCCATTCAAATGTGGGAGCAGGCTTGCCTGCGATAGCGCCCTAAAGTCCATCACCCGGATTCACTTGCCTTCATCCCTGATCCCCCCGAAGCTATACGCCTTCAGGAGCCCCCCATGAACCTCGAACACCTCACCGAACGCCTGCATCGCATCCGCGATACTAACAACTGGAAACAATTCCATAGCCCGAAAAACCTGGCCATGGCCGCCAGTGTGGAAATGGCCGAGTTGGTCGAAATCTTCCAATGGCTCACCGAAGACCAGTCGCGCCAGTTGTCCGCCGACACACTCGCCCACGCTGGCCAGGAAGTCGGCGATATCGTGCTGTACCTGCTGTTGCTGTGCAGCGAGTTGGGCCTGGACATGAACGAGGTGGTGCGCGCCAAGCTGGCCGACAGCGAACGGCGGTTTGCCCATGAGTGATCGTCACTTCGACCAACTGGCCACGCGCTTTGCCGAGAAAATCTACGGCGGTGCCAAAGGCGCAATTCGCCTGGCAGTGTTGCAGGCCGACCTCACCGAAGCCTTGCCACAGCGGCCGCTGCGCGTGCTGGATATCGGCGCGGGCCTGGGGCATATGTCGCTGTGGCTGGCCGAGCGTGGGCATCAGGTGACCCTGGCCGAACCCGCCGAGCCGATGCTTAGCGGTGCGCGCCAACGCTTCGCCGAGGCCGGGCAGACCGCGACCTTTATCCACGCGCCCTGGCAAGACCTGCTCGGCCAACTCACCGAGCCCTACGATGTGGTGCTGTGTCACGCCGTTCTCGAATGGCTGGCCGAACCCCACGCGATCCTGCCCGTGCTGCACCAGTTGACGGTGCCCGGTGGCTGGTTGTCGCTGGCGTTCTACAACCGCGATGCACTGATTTACCGCAACCTGCTCAAAGGCCACTTCCGCAAAATGCGCAAGAACGACATGGCCGGCGAAAAGCAAAGCCTGACTCCGCAACAGCCGCTCGACCCGCGAGAGTTGGCGGCGCAACTCGATGGGCTTTGGCAGGTCGAAAGCCACAGCGGCGTGCGGGTGTTCCATGACTATATGCCGGTGGAATTCCAGGCCCGCGTGGATTTGAAGGAGGTGTTGGAGATGGAGCTCGCTCATCGTCGTCACCCAAGTTTTGCCGGGCTTGGGCGGTATTTGCACTGGATCTGCCGTCCGGTTTAAGCGGCCCAGTCAGTGGAGGTCGAAATGCGTCGTATCGGGTTAATCCTGTTGTCCCTGGGGCTGGGCGCCTGCTCCAGCCCCAATCCTTACGTGGCCGCCTCGGCGCCGATCCCGCCGGCGCCGGCCCAGGCGGCCCAGACCTTTGATGCCAGCGCGTATCCCGCGCCGGTGCGTGACTATGGGGCCTATCGCATTTGGGCCTGGCGCAACGGCCAGTTGCCGGCGGGCACGGCCTGGGCGGACTCGGCGCAAGTGGCCGAAGCGGTCAGCGGCGCCCTCGACCAGCGTGGCTTGCGCCCCCTGCACGACAACCGCGCGCCCGACCTGCTGGTGAGCGCCGACGTGCATCTGGAGAAGCGCCTCAAGCAGGTCCAGGATGACTACGGCTATGGGTACGGCGGCTACAATCGTTATGGCAACGGCTACGGCATGTACAACTCGGCGCCGATCGTGCGCACCTATGAAGTTCAGGTCGTCGTCGTGCGGGTCAATCTGTTCGATGCGCGCAGCGGTCAGCCGGTGTGGAGTGCCAGTGCTGAAACCGGCAGCCAGGGCAGCCTCAGTGAGCGGGCGGATGCGTTGCGCCAGGCGGTGCAAAAGGCAATGACGGCGTATCCTCCCAGTTAACAGCTATTCTCATTTAATGCCCGGATCGCTCGTTGGAGAACCACCATGTTTCGACGTATCGCAACGCTCGCTTTTGTCGCGCTGTTGGGCGGTTGCCAGACCAGCCAGGTCAACCACGACTTCGATGCCAGCCGAGACTTCGGTGCCTACCGCAGTTGGGCGTGGAAAGACCCGGCTGTGCAATACCGTCCCGATGATCCGCGGATCAAGAGCGACCTCACCGAGCAACGTATCCGCCAGGCCGTCGGCGAACAACTCGACCAACGCGGCCTGCGCCCCGCATCGGTGGGCACCAGGGCGGACCTGACTGCACAGGCCTACCTGATCGTCGAAGACCGCCAGCAACAAGTCAGCACCAACTACGGTGGCGCCTGGGGCGGGCCGTGGAATGGCTACTGGGGCGCGCCGATGTACAACGAAACGCGCAGCATCAGCTACAAGGTGGCGACCCTCCAGATCGACCTGCTCGACGGCAAGGACGGCAAACTCGTCTGGCGCGGTAGCGACGAGCAAATCATGGTCAACTCGCCCGACCCGCAGGATCGTAGCAACGCCATCCGCAAGACGGTCAGCCGAATCCTTTCCAGCTATCCACCGCACTGAAACTGCGTTGCCCGAGCGAGATCACCGGCCGGTTTCAGCCAATCGGCCGCCATCTACCCACCATGTGTTCAATATCCCCCGAGCCTTTTAACCACAACTCGCCACTGGAACCAGCGCCGCTGGCGTGCAGGGCGACCGCGCTGGGCAGGCGTACCGGTTTCTTGAACTCGACGTCTATGTCGATATTCGCCACGGGCAGGTGCTCACCCAGGGCGGCGAGGGTCCGCGCCTTGTTCCACAGGCCGTGGGCAATGGCTTGGGGGAAACCGAATAATTTGGCAGTCAGGGCGCTTAAATGGATCGGGTTGTAATCGCCGGACACCCAGGCGTAGTGACGGCCGATATCGGCGGGGGCTTTCCAGTGGGTCAATTCGCTGAGCTGGGAGGGCGTGGGCAAGGCGTCGTCCGCCGCCGCGCCGTCGAGCTTCACGCCACGGCAGAGCATGCGGCTCTGCGCTTCCCACAGCAGGCCGAGGGCATCTTCGACGGTGGTCACCACCTCAAACGTCGCGCCCTTGGCGTGGGGCTGGAGGTTTTCTGCGTGTACGGCGATGGTCAGGTCACTCACCGCACCCAAGGGCCGGTGAACACGGATGCGATTGCTGAGGTGGACCAGCCCCAACAGCGGGAACGGAAACGATGGGGCCGTCAGTAGTTGCAACTGCAGGCCGAATGCCAGGATGTGTGGATAAGTTACCGGCAGCATCGGGCTGTCGGCAAAGCCGCACACCTTGCGATACGCCGCCACATGCTGTGGGTTGACGCTCACGCGGCAGCGAAACCCCTGCTCGGGCAAGTGGCTGCCGGTGATTTTGCGCTTGAGCACCGCGTGCCAGTACAACGGCGCAAGCATCGGTGGGCGGTCGAGGGTTTTCCATTCCATGCTTACGCTCCCAGCACACTTTGCCCACACACCCGCAGCGCTTGGCCGCTGACCGCGCCGGAGCCCGGTTGACCGAGCCAGGCCACCGCTTCGGCGACATCCTGCGGCAAGCCGCCCTGGCCCAGCGAGCTCATGCGGCGCCCGGCCTCACGCAGCGCGAACGGGATATGCGCGGTCATCTGGGTTTCGATAAAACCGGGGGCTACGGCGTTGATGCTGATCCCCCGCGCCTTCAACCGTGGTGCCCAGGCCTGGGCCAGCCCGATCAGCCCGGCCTTGCTCGCGGCATAGTTGGTTTGCCCGCGGTTGCCGGCAATCCCGCTGATGGAGGCCAGCAGCACCACGCGCGCGTTGTCGTGCAGGGTGCCGCTGTCGAGCAGGGCCTTGGTCAGCACTTGTGGCGCGTTGAGGTTGACCGCCAGCACGGCGTCCCAGTATTCCGGGGTCATGTTGGCCAGGGTTTTGTCGCGGGTGATGCCGGCGTTATGGACCAGAATGTCGAGGCCATCGGGTAGTTGTTCGATCAACTGGCGGGCGGCGTCTTCGGCGCAGATATCCAGCACGACGGTGCGCCCTCCCAGGCGCGCGGCCAGGGCTTCGAGGTCGGCCTTGGCTTGGGGCACATCCAGCAGAATGACCTCGGCGCCGTCACGGGCGAGGGTTTCGGCGATGGCGGCGCCAATGCCCCGCGCCGCGCCGGTGACCAGCGCTTTGCGCCCGGCAAGCGGGCGCGTCCAGTCTTCGACGGGGGTGGTGCAGGCTTCCAGACGAATCACCTGACCCGAGATATAGGCACTTTTGGGCGAGAGGAAAAACCGTAGCGCCCCTTCCAACTGGTCCTCGGCACCTTGGCCGACCGACAGCAATTGCAACACGCCACCGTTGCGCAGTTCCTTGGCCAGGGAGCGACTGAACCCTTCGAGGGCGCGCTGGGCGCTGGCGGCGAACGGGTCGCTGAGACTTTCCGGGGCGCGGCCGAGGATCACCAGGTGCGCGCTGTGATCGAGATTTTTCAGCAGTGGCTGAAAGAACTCACGCAGTTGCTTGAGTTGGTCGGTGTGTTGCAAGTCGCTGGCGTCGAACACCAGCGCCTTGAGTTTGGGGCCGTGCCCGGGAATCCAGGCCGGTGCTTCCAGTGCCCCGGCGCCGTAGCTATAAATGGCCTCGGTGAGTTTGTGCGCAAACGCCAGCACCTTGGCCGCCAGCGCGCCGCCGCCGAGCAGCAGTGCGCCATCGACCGGGCGCAGGCGCCCGGCTTGCCAGCGTTCCAGGCGTACCGGTGACGGCAGGCCAATGGCGGCGACCAGGCGATGGCCGAGGCTTGAGTTGGCGAAGTCAATATAACGGTCAGACATGGAACGCTCTCCGAAGGCTGGGGTTCAAAGGGTTGACCACCCCGGGGCGGCAGTCGTTCGATTGAGCCTAGGCTAGTCTGAAGGACTTACCCCACAACCGACAGGGAGCTTTCCATGACTCAATTGCGCCGTGTAGCGATCATTGGCGGTAATCGGATTCCGTTCGCCCGCTCCAATGGCCCGTATGCCACAGCGAGCAATCAGGCGATGCTGACGGCCACCCTGGAGGGCCTGATCGAGCGCTACAACCTGCACGGCCTGCGCCTGGGCGAGGTGGCCGCCGGCGCGGTGCTCAAGCATTCACGCGACTTCAACCTGACTCGCGAATGCGTGCTGGGCTCGCGCCTGTCGCCGCAAACCCCGGCCTATGACATTCAGCAGGCTTGCGGCACCGGGCTGGAAGCAGCGTTGCTGGTGGCCAACAAGATTGCCCTGGGCCAGATCGAATGCGGGATTGCCGGTGGGGTCGACACCACGTCCGACGCACCGATCGGGGTGAATGAAGGGCTGCGCAAGATTTTGCTACAGGCCAATCGCAGCCGGTCTATGCCGGACAAACTAAAAGTCTTGTTACAACTTCGTCCGCATCACCTCAAGCCGGAACTGCCGCGCAATGGCGAACCGCGCACCGGTTTATCCATGGGCCAGCACTGTGAACTGATGGCGCAGACCTGGCAGATCCCCCGTGCCGAGCAGGACCAGTTGGCCCTGGAAAGTCACCAGAAAATGGCCGCGTCCTACGCCGAAGGCTGGCACAACGATTTGCTCACCCCGTTTCTGGGCCTCACCCGTGACAACAACCTGCGCCCCGACCTGACCCTGGAAAAACTTGCCGGCCTCAAGCCCGCCTTCGAGCGCAGCGCCAAAGGCACGCTCACCGCCGGCAACTCCACGCCGCTGACGGACGGTGCTTCCCTGGTGTTACTCGGCAGCGAAGCCTGGGCCAGGGAGCGCGGCTTGCCGATCCTGGCTTACCTGCGCGACGGCGAAGCGGCCGCGGTGGATTTCGTCAACGGTGCCGAAGGCCTGTTGATGGCGCCGGTGTACGCCGTGCCGCGTTTGCTGGCGAGGAATGGCCTGACACTGCAGGACTTTGATTACTACGAGATCCACGAAGCATTCGCTGCCCAAGTGTTGTGCACGCTCAAGGCATGGGAAGATGCGGATTACTGCAAGACCCACCTGGGGCTCGACGCGGCGCTGGGTTCGATTGACCGCAGCCGCCTCAACGTCAAGGGCAGTTCCCTGGCCGCCGGGCATCCGTTTGCCGCGACGGGCGGGCGTATCATCGCCAACCTGGCCAAGCTGTTGGACGTCGCGGGCAAGGGGCGCGGGCTGATTTCGATCTGTGCCGCCGGAGGGCAGGGCGTGACGGCGATCATTGAGCGTTGAATTGCGTGGAAAATTGGCATATTGGATGCATTCTTCGGTGGTCAAAGCTCGCTAGCCCCTCCCCGAGGCGAGCCGATTGCCGTATAACGAGTGCCATACGCGTGTTTGGTAATAAAGGACCCACAATAAAAGCTGATGAAGACTCCTAAACGCATTGAACCCCTGATCGAAGACGGTCTGGTCGACGAAGTGCTGCGCCCACTTATGAGTGGTAAAGAAGCAGCTGTTTATGTGGTGCGCTGCGGCAATGAATTGCGTTGCGCCAAGGTTTACAAGGAGGCGAACAAACGAAGTTTTCGTCAAGCGTCCGAGTACCAGGAGGGCCGTAAGGTCCGTAACAGCCGGCAGGCCCGGGCCATGGCCAAGGGCTCCAAATTCGGCAAGAAAGAAACCGAAGATGCCTGGCAGAACGCCGAAGTTGCGGCGTTGTTCCGCCTGGCCGGTGCGGGCGTTCGCGTGCCCCAGCCGTATGACTTCCTGGAAGGCGTGCTGTTGATGGAACTGGTGGCCGATGAGTACGGCGATGCGGCGCCGCGTCTGAACGACGTGACGCTGGAACCGGACCAGGCGCGCGAGTACCACGCGTTCCTGATCTCCCAGATCGTGCTGATGCTGTGTACCGGCCTGGTGCACGGTGACCTGTCCGAGTTCAACGTACTGCTCACGCCGACGGGCCCGGTGATCATCGACCTGCCCCAGGCGGTGGATGCGGCGGGCAACAACCACGCGTTCAGCATGCTGGAGCGGGATGTGGGCAACATGGCTTCCTACTTCGGGCGTTTTGCCCCGGAGTTGAGGACTACCAAGTACGCCAAGGAAATGTGGGCGCTGTACGAAGCCGGCACCTTGCACCCTGGCAGCATCTTGACCGGCGAGTTCGACGAACCGGAAGAACTGGCGGATGTCGGTGGCGTGATCCGCGAGATCGAAGCGGCGCGACTGGATGACGAACGGCGCCAGGCGATCCGCGCGGCGGATGATGCCCCCGCGAGCAAGACAGCGGAAGAACCGCCGCCGCCTTGGATGCAGTGATCTCCAAACCGTTGGAGATCTAAAAATGTGGAAATGATCTTCAGGTAATTGAAGATCTAAAAATGTGGGAATGATCTTCAGGCAATTGGAGATCTAAAAATGTGGGAATGATCTTCAGGTAATTGGAGATCTAAATGTGGGAGGGGGCTTGCCCCCGATAGCGCCGTGTCAGTCGATACTTATATTGACTGGTCCACTGCTATCGGGGGCAAGCCCCCTCCCACATGGGTTTTGTGTGCACCACTTACCCCTTCAGGCGCAGCAACCACCCGACGCCAACTCCTTGAGAATCGGACAATCCGGCCGATGATCGCCGTGGCAGTGTTCCACCAGGTCCTGCAACGTATCGCGCAACTGCCCCAGTTCGCGAATCTTCTGATTCAGCTCTTCAATATGCTGGCGCGCCAAGGCTTTCACATCGGCGCTGGCCCGTTGTCGGTCCTGCCACAACGTCAGCAACTTGCCGACCTCTTCCAGGGAAAACCCCAGGTCCCGCGAACGCTTGATAAACGCCAGGGTGTGCAAGTCGTCGGGGCCGTACACGCGGTAGCCGCTGTCGGTGCGGTGGGCGGCTTTCAACAGGCCGGTGGATTCGTAGTAGCGAATCATCTTGGCGCTCAAACCGCTTGAACGCGCCGCCTGGCCGATGTTCATGTTCATGCTCATGGGTGCGGGTCCTCCAGATCCTTGGGTTTCCAGGTTTTCAACAACAGCGCATTGCTCACCACGCTGACGCTCGACAGCGCCATCGCCGCACCGGCCAACACCGGGTTGAGCAGGCCGAACGCCGCCAGGGGAATGCCGATCAAGTTATACACAAAGGCCCAGAACAGGTTCTGGCGGATCTTTGCGTAGGTCTTGCGGCTGATCTCCAGCGCCGCCGGCACCAGGCGTGGATCACCGCGCATCAGGGTGATGCCAGCGGCGTGCATGGCCACGTCGGTGCCGCCGCCCATAGCGATGCCGATATCGGCGGCGGCCAGGGCTGGAGCGTCGTTGATGCCGTCGCCGACCATCGCCACCACGCCGGTTTTTTTCAGTTCGGCGACGGTGGCGGCTTTATCGGCCGGGAGCACTTCGGCGTGGACATCGTCGATGCCCAGTGCCTCGGCGACGACCCGCGCACTGCCGCGATTATCGCCGGTGAGCAAGTGGCTGCTGATGTGCCGCGCCTTGAGTTGGGCCACGGCTTCCAGCGCGCCGGGCTTGAGCGTGTCGCCGAAGGCGAACAGCCCGAGTACGCGCGGTTGCGCGCCTTGTTCGATCAGCCAGGACAAGGTGCGGCCTTCGGCTTCCCAAGCCTTGGCCGAAGGGCTCAGTGCGCCCGCGTCCAGCCCGTTGTCTTCCAGCAGGCGGCGGTTGCCCAGGGCCAGTGGCCGACCGTCGAGGGTGCCGGCAATGCCGCGCCCGGTCAGGGACTGGCTGGCGCTCACATCGGCGACGTTCAGCCCTTGTTCGCGGCAGGCATCCAGCACCGCCTTGGCCAGCGGGTGTTCGCTGCCGCGTTGCAAGGCGCCGGCCTGTTGCAGCAGTAGCGGCTCGTTGCCGTCTACCGCCGCCAGGTGGGCGATTTTCGGCGTGCCGGAGGTGAGCGTGCCGGTCTTGTCGAAGACCACCGCGCTCACGGCATGGGCGCGCTCCAGCGCTTCGGCATCCTTGATCAGAATGCCGTGGCGTGCGGCGACGCCGGTGCCGGCCATGATTGCGGTCGGTGTGGCCAGGCCCAGGGCGCACGGGCAGGCGATCACCAGCACGGCGACCGCATTGATGATCGCGATCTCCAGCGAGGCGCCGTACAGCCACCAGCCCAGCAGCGTGAGCAAGGCCAGCACCAGCACCGTCGGCACGAAGACCTGGCTGACTTTATCCACCAGTTTCTGGATCGGTGCCTTGGCCGCCTGGGCGTCTTCCACCAGGCGGATGATTCGCGCCAGCACGCTTTCCGCGCCGAGGGCCACGGTGCGCACCAGCAAGCGCCCTTCGCCGTTGATGGCGCCGCCGGTGACCTTGTCGCCCGGTTGTTTCGGCACCGGCAGGCTTTCGCCGCTGATCAGCGCTTCGTCGGCATGGCTTTGGCCGTCGACCACTTCGCCGTCCACCGGGAAGCGCTCGCCGGGTTTGACCAGCACTTGGTCGCCGAGCTTCAGCGCGCTGATGGCGACGTCTTCTTCGCGGCCGTCAACCACCCGAATCGCGTGCTCCGGGCGTAAGGCTTCCAGGGCCCGGATCGCGCTGGCGGTCTGGCGTTTGGCGCGGCTTTCCAGGTATTTGCCGAGCAGCACCAGGGCGATCACCACCGCCGAGGCTTCGAAATACAGGTGCGGCATGCTGCCGGCGGGTGCGGTGAGCCATTCATACAGGCTCAGGCCGTAACCGGCGCTGGTGCCGATTGCCACCAGCAGGTCCATATTGCCTGCACCGGCGCGCACGGCTTTCCATGCGGCAATATAAAAGCGCGCACCGAAGATGAACTGTACCGGCGTGGCCAGGGCGAACTGCACCCAGGCCGGGAGCATCCAGTGCAGGCCGAAGGGCTGTGCCAGCATCGGCAGCACCAGCGGCAATGCGAGCACAATCGCCAGCAGCAGCGCCCAGCGTTCGTGGTGCAGGCGTTGGGCTTGATCGGCCTCGGTCTTGGTTTCGCTTTGGGGCAGGGACGCGCTGTAGCCGGCCTTGTCGACGGCGGCGATCAGTACGGCGGGGTCCATTTGGCCGAGCACCTCGATATGGGCGCGCTCGTTGGCCAGGTTCACGCTGACACGTTGCACCCCCGGCACCTTACCCAGCGCGCGCTCGACACGCCCGGCGCAGCTGGCGCAGGTCATGCCGCCGATGGGCAGGTCAAACGTGGTGGTTCCATTCATGGGGCAGTCCTCCTGAAGAAGTTGCCCCTAGGATCAACCTTGACCTGTGGGGAAGGTCAAGCGTCTTTAGTATTCCAATGCCGCCGGCTTGAGGTACATGCCTTCCGGGCCTTGGGCGATGCGTAATTTGCGCACATCACCGGCTTTCAGCGTGATGTTCTGCGCGGGTGGCGCCAGCAGGCTCGGCAGGCAGCCAGGCGATTGGCCCGGCAGCAGCTTCAGGCGCAGCGATACGTTGCCGGCCGGCAGGTTGAACGAGGTGGACTGTTCCTGGAACAGGCGCCCGGCCAACTGGTCCTGGATGTACAGGCCGATCTCGCAGTTGGTCGGTACTTCCAGGCGTTCGCGGGAAATGATCAGCACCGCATAGTCTTCGGCGGCGCTGGCCATGGGCGCAGCGGCAGACAAGCTCATCAGGCCGACAAGGGCAAAAAACGACCAGCGCATGGCGCGTGCTCCGTGGTTCACATCAAAGATGGGTGAAGCTTGGCCGACTGCGTCACCGAATACCAGCCCGGCGGATATTTTTGCCGCTTGACCTTGCCATCGTGGCAAGGTCGATACTGCGTCCACCCTCATTCAAGGAGTCATGTCATGCAAGTATTCAACGTTGAAGGAATGACCTGCGGCCATTGCGTCCGGGCGGTGACCCAGGCAGTGCAGAATCAGGACCCGGCAGCCGAAGTGAACGTGGACCTGGCGGCAAAGCAAGTCAGCGTGCAGAGCCAGTTGAGCCGCGACGTGATCGCCGGCTTGATCCGGGAAGAAGGCTACAGCGTCGCCTGATTTAATAGTTAGCGAGCTATCGTAATGTTCAACGCACCCAAGCGCGGCTAGACTGTCGGGCTGCCGACATACTTGGGTGCCTGATGAACCTGCGCATACTCCTGATTTTGGGCGCCTTGAGCGCCTTCGCGCCGCTGGCGATTGACTTTTACCTGCCGGGCTTCCCGGCAATGGCCACGGCTTTTGCCACCGATGAAAAACATATCCAGTTGACCTTGGCGGTGTACTTCGCTGGCCTGGCCATCGGTCAATTGATCTACGGTCCGCTGGCGGATCGCTTTGGTCGCCGTGTGCCGCTGCTCAGCGGTGTCACGTTGTTTACGCTGGCATCCTTCGCATGCGCCTACGCGCCGTCCCTGGAATGGCTGATCGGCGCACGCTTCGTGCAGGCCCTCGGCGGTTGCGCGGGTATGGTGATTTCCCGCGCGGTGGTCAGCGACAAGTGTGATGTGGTGACCTCGGCCAAGGTGTATTCGCAACTGATGCTGGTGACCGGCCTGGCGCCGATCCTCGCGCCATTGGCGGGCGGGTTGATGGTCGGTGTGTGGGGCTGGCAGTCGATCTTCCTGGCCCTGACGGTGTTCAGCGTGATGGCCGCGATCGCGGTGGCGGTCGGCTTGCCGGAAACCTTTCCGGCCCATCAGCCTCGGCAACCGTTGTCCGGGTCGCTGCGCCGCTATATCGACCTGTTGTCAGACCGGGTCTACCTCGGTTACGCCCTGACCGGGGGTATTTCGATTGCCGGGATGTTTGCCTACATCGCCGGTTCGCCGTTCGTGTTCATCAAACTCTATGGCGTGCCCGCCGAGCATTACGGCTGGGTATTCGGCTCCAACGCCGCCGGCTTTATCCTGATGGCCCAAGTCAATGCGCGCTTGCTCGCCAGGCGCGGGCCGGCGTTCTTGCTGTCGCGCACGGTGTGGCTCTACATGCTGGCGGCGTTGGCGCTGCTCGGCGTTGCGGCCTTGCGCACCGATGCGTTGTGGCCGTTGCTGGTGCCGCTGTTTATCTGCATTGCCAGCCTGGGCTGCATTTTGCCCAACACCTCGGCCTGCGCCATGAGCGGGCAGGGCGCACGGGCCGGTAGCGCCTCGGCAATGCTCGGCTGCATTCAGTTCGGCGTGGCGGCGGGAGCGGCTTCGTTGGTGGGCGTGTTGCACGACGGCACGGCAATGCCGATGGCCATGGTCATCAGCGTGTGCGGGGTCTTGGCGGTGACGATTGGGATGTCGACCCAGCGCCTGCAACGGGCACGAGCCCTGCAGGCGCAGGTCTGAAAAAGTGTCGGTCAGCCAGCGGCGGAACGTTGCTGGCCGAGTGGGAACCGGTGGGGCGCCTGGATGCGCGCTTGCAGCGTCTCGGCGAAGGCGCGGGCCTCGGCCTCACTGCGGAAGGTGATGGCGTCGCCGTCGAGACGGACCTGCCATTTGTTGCCCGGGGATTTTGCTAACGCTTTTATCAGGATCTTCATTGCTGACTTCCTCACGTAAAAAAATCGTTGCAAAGGCCGCCAATATAAACCCGAATACGCTCACAAATATGACAAAGGTCAATTCTCTGACTAGTGGCGGCGTCCATCACTCACACGAATGACGGACGACACCGACAGACCTTTTTCAGAACCCTTCCAGCACGATCTTGCCCTTGGCCTTGCCGCTTTCCAACAGCGTATGGGCGCGGCGCAGGTTCTCGGCGTTGATCACCCCGAAGTGTTCGCCCAGCGTGGTTTTCAGGGTGCCGGCATCGATCAGTTCGGCCACGCGATTGAGCAGGTTGTGTTGCTCGATCATGTCCGGGGTCTCGAACATCGAACGGGTGTACATGAACTCCCAGTGCAGCGACAGGCTCTTGCGCTTGAGTGTGCTCACGTCCAGGGCCTTGGGATCGTCGATCAGCGCCAGCTTGCCCTGGGGCTGCAGGGCTTCGACCAGTTGATCCAAATGTTGGTCGGTATGGGTCAGGCTGGCGACGTGGGTCACGTGGGCCACACCGGCGTGTTTCAGGGCTTCGCTCAGCGGCTGGCGATGGTCGATCACCAGGTCGGCACCAAGGGCCTTGGCCCAGGCCTGGGTCTCGGGGCGCGACGCGGTGCCGATGACCTTCAGTGCGGTGAGCCGGCTGGCCAGTTGGGTCAGGATCGAACCCACGCCGCCGGCGGCGCCGACGATCAGCAGGCTCTGGCCTTCATCCGCTTGACCCTCGCGCACTTGCAGGCGTTCGAACAACAGTTCCCAGGCGGTGATGGCGGTCAGCGGCAAGGCGGCCGCTTCGGCAAAACCCAGGCTCTTGGGCATATGGCCGACGATGCGCTCGTCCACGGTGTGCCGTTCGCTGTTGCCGCCGGGGCGTACCAGGGACCCTGCGTAGAACACCTTGTCACCGGCCTTGAACAGCGTCACTTCACTGCCGACGGCCTTGACCACACCGGCCACGTCCCAGCCGAGCACCTTGGCGGCGCCGTTTTCCGGGGCGACGTTCTGGCGGACCTTGGTGTCCACCGGGTTGACCGAGATGGCTTTGACTTCCACCAACAGGTCGCGCGGGCCGGCGATCGGTTCCGGCAGTTCGATGTCTTGCAGGGATTTCGGATCGTTGATCGGCAGTGAGGCGTAGTAGGCAATGGCTTTCATGGGGGCTCCGGAAAAAGGGCGGTGATCAGGCAAGAAACTTCAGGCGCTTGAGTTCGAAGTGCGCGAGCACGTCGGCGGCCTTGGCGCGGAAACTCTGGATGTGTGCGCTCTGGTCGTGGTCGGCCAGGGCGGCGTCGTCGCGCCAGCGTTCGAGCAGGTAGAACGTCTCGGGGTGTTGCAGGTCCTGATGCAGGTCGTACTGCTCGCAACCGGCTTCCTGGCGGGTCGGTTCCAGCAGGCCGCGCAGCAGGGGCTCGAGGATGTCTTGTTGGCCAGGTTTGGCGATCAGCGTGGCGATGACGTTAAAGGCAGAGGACATATTCAACTCCTGACGCGGGATGTACGGGATGGGCAGATGATTGGCTATTTCCCGTGCAGATAAAAGCGGCTAAAACAGCAGGCTGTTTCAACAATATATTGATAATGGGTGGGATTGGATGCTGCGCTTTGATGATTTGCAGTTGTTCGTGCGCGCGGCGGACCTGGGTAGTTTGTCGGCCGCAGCGCGGGTCATGGACCTGTCGCCGGCGGTGGCCAGCGCGGCGTTGAAGCGCATCGAACAGCAACTCGGCACACGCTTACTGGCGCGCTCCACCCGCAGCCTGCGCCTCACCGCTGAAGGTGAAGGCTTTCTCGAATATGCGCGCGCGGCGCTAAGTTCGCTGGATGAGGGGCGACGCTTATTGGCCAGTGCCCAGGACCGTGTCAGCGGCGTGTTGCAACTGTCGGCGCCCTCGGATTTTGGCCGCAACCAGCTGTTGCCCTGGCTTGACGAGTTCCAGCGTGAATACCCGCAACTGACCGTGCGCCTGCTGCTGGGTGACCGCATTGCCGACCTGTTCCGCCAGCCGGTGGATATCGCCCTGCGCTATGGCGAACCGGAAGATTCCAGCCTGGTCGCGCTGCCTGTCGCGCCGGATAACGTGCGCGTGCTGTGCGCGGCGCCCAGCTATCTCGCACGCCACGGCGAACCGCGCTATCTGGAGCAACTCGCCCAGCACAATTGCCTGCTGTATATGCTCGGCAGTCGCGTGCATGACCACTGGACGTTTCATGACGGCAAACGCGAAGTCAGCCTGACTGTCGGCGGCGACCGCTTCAGTGACGATGCTGACGTTGTACGTCGATGGGCTGTGGCAGGGGTGGGCATCGCCTACAAGTCCTGGTTGGATGTGAGCAGCGATGTCCTCGCCGGGCGCTTACGCGTGATTCTGCCTGAGCTGCGCGGCGAGCGCACGCCGCTCAACCTGTTATGCGCCCATCGTGCGCAGTTGAGTAAGCCCATTAATCTGCTGCGGGAAATGCTCGTGTCCCGCTGTGCGACATTGACCGCGCAACGGTCGGAACAATTCACCAGTGGGTAATAGCCTCCACGAAAGCAGGAAATTTCACTCAGATCCTGTCCCTATCCGCGCTGTCAGACGCCGGGGAACTGGTTGCTCGCGCACCTATACTTTGGCGCCAACCACAGCAGACAAATGATCTAACAAGGAGTGAACCGATGGAACAGGCACCTTGCATCAGTCAGATTGCCAGCTTGCTCGCCGAGCCAAAACGCACCGCTATGCTCTGGGCCTTGATGGACGGCTCGGCCAAGTCTTCGCACGAACTGGCGACGCTCGTCGGGCTGTCGCCGGCCTCGGCGAACGCGCATCTGGCGCGGCTTACCGGGGGCGGTTTGCTGCGCGTCGAGGCCCGTCGCGGCAAGCGCCTGTTTCGTGTGGCGGCGGCTGATGTCAGCACCGCGATCGATGCGTTGGCCAGCACCACCATGGCCAGTGCCGCGCGCAGCACACCGCAGGCTTCACCGATGACGCTTGCGGCTCCGGCCCTGCTGCGCCATGCGCGGTTATGCCATGGCCACCTGGGTGGCGAGCTGGCGGCGCAGCTGTATCAGCGGATGATCGCGGCTGGGTGGATCGAGCGCTGCGAGCACCGCACCCTGGTCACGGTCAAAGGCGCGCAGCACCTGGCCGGCTTCGGCATCTTTACCCAGGCGCTGGCGTTACCGCTGGTGTGTGACTGTTTCGATTGGAGCCAGCAGCAACCGCATCTGGGTGGCGCGCTGGGGGCCGGGCTGTTGCAGCTATTTTTGCAGTCGAACTGGATCAGTGCGATCAACGAGTCCCGCGCCTTGCTGGTCAGCGACACCGGGCTCGCGGAAATCACGCGGTTGGCCGGGCCCGACGCGCTCTGATGCCGGATGGCGTCGTTCAGAGTTGCGATCAGGTCGCACCCAGCAATAACCCGGAAAAACGATGCCCCACACTCCCAATAGGGATTTTTCACACGGGGGATGGGGCATGGGTACGCACGGCTATAGCGCAGCAGAACGGCTGGAACGGTTGCCCATCAGCGGTTACCACCGAGTCATTTTTATCATCATCGCCCTGGCGTTTTTCTTCGACTCCATGGATCTGGCGATGATGACCTTCCTGCTCGGCTCGATCAAAACCGAGTTCGGCCTGAGCACGGCCCAGGCGGGCTTGCTGGCCAGTTCGAGTTTTTTCGGCATGGTGGTGGGCGCGTCGTTGTCCGGGATGCTCGCGGATCGATTCGGGCGCAAGCCGGTGTTCCAGTGGAGCATCGTATTGTGGGGGATCGCCAGCTACTTATGTTCCACGGCGCAGACGGTGGAGACGCTGACGCTGTTTCGCATCCTGCTCGGCATTGGCATGGGCATGGAGTTTCCCATTGCGCAGTCGATGCTTTCGGAGCTGATTCCGGCCAAGAAGCGCGGGCGCTATATCGCGTTGATGGATGGCTTCTGGCCGTTGGGTTTTGTGGCTGCGGGGGTGCTGTCGTACTTTTTGCTGCTGGTGATCGGCTGGCGCGACATCTTCCTGGTGCTGGCGGTGCCGGCGGTGTTTGTGTTGGCGATTCGGTTTTTTATCCCGGAGTCGCCGCGCTGGCTGGAGCAGGCCGGGCGACATGCGGCGGCAGATAAGGTGTTGCTGGGGATCGAGCAGAAAGTGCGCGACTCCCTGGGCCGCGCCGACTTGCCGGAGCCCATTCGCCTGCCACGGGTGGAGAGTGTGCCGGGTAACTTCTTCTCGGCGTTCCAGCAGTTATGGTCGGCGCAGTATCGCCAACGCACGATGATGATCTGGAGTGTGTGGTTCTTCGCCTTGCTCGGGTTTTACGGGCTGACGTCGTGGTTGAGTGCGTTGTTGCAGCAGTCGGGGTTTGCGGTGACCCAGTCGGTGTATTACACCGTGATCATTTCCCTGGGCGGGATTCCCGGCTTCCTGATGGCGGCCTGGCTGGTGGAGCGTTGGGGGCGCAAGCCGGTGTGCGTCGTGACGTTGCTCGGCGGTGGGGTGATGGCGTTTCTGTATGGGCAAAGCGCGGTGGTCGGCGGCAATGTGGGCCTGCTGATTACCTCGGGGCTGTTGATGCAGTTCTTTCTGTTTGGCATGTGGGCGGTGCTGTACACCTACACGCCGGAGTTGTACCCCACCTCGGCGCGGGCGACGGGGGCCGGGTTTGCGTCGGCGATCGGGCGGGTCGGGTCGTTGCTCGGGCCGCTGGTGACCGGGCTGGTGTTCCCGATCACCGGGCAGGGCGGGGTGTTCGCCTTGGGCGCATTGTGCTTTGCGGTGGCGGCGTTGGTGGTGTGGGTGTTTGGGATGGAGACGAAGGGGAAGACGCTGGAAGAGTTGAGCGAAATTTAACTGGTAATACACAACGCATGTGGGAGCGGGCCTGCTCCCACATGGTGAGTCGGTGTTTATTCAGTTATGGCTTCACCAACCGCGCATCCAGGCTGTTTTGCGCCAGGCGTTTGGCCTGGTCCTGGGTCATGCCCAGGGCGGTGTGCAGCGCATAGAAGTTCTCGGTGACATAACCGCCGAAGTACGCCGGATCGTCCGAGTTTACCGTCACCTTCACCCCACGCTCGAGCATGTCGAGGATGTTGTGCTGGGCCATGTCGTCGAACACGCGCAACTTGGTGTTGGACAGCGGGCACACGGTCAGCGGGATCTGTTCGTCGATGATCCGTTGCATCAGGCGCTCGTCTTCGATGGCGCGCACGCCATGGTCGATACGCTGGATTTTCAGCAGGTCGATGGCTTCCCAGATGTACTCGGGCGGGCCTTCTTCGCCGGCGTGGGCCACGGTGAGGAAGCCTTCGTGGCGGGCACGGTCGAACACGCGCTGGAACTTGCTCGGCGGGTGGCCCATTTCCGAACTGTCCAGGCCCACGGCCACGAACGCGTCACGGAACGGCAGCGCCTGGTCGAGGGTTTTCTCGGCTTCGGCTTCGCTCAAGTGGCGCAGGAAGCTGAGGATCAAACCGCTGGTGATGCCCAGTTGCTGCTCGCCATCTTTGAGCGCGGCGGCGATGCCGTTGAGCACCACTTCGAACGGCACGCCACGGTCGGTGTGGGTTTGCGGGTCGAAGAAGGGCTCGGTGTGGATCACGTTCTGCGCTTTGCAGCGCAGCAGGTAGGCCCAGGTCAGGTCGTAGAAGTCCTGGGAGGTGCGCAGCACATCGGCGCCCTTGTAATACAGGTCGAGAAACTCTTGCAGGTTGTTGAAGGCGTAGGCCTTGCGCAGGGTGTCGACGTCGTTCCAGGGCAGCGCAATCTTGTTGCGCTCGGCCAGGGCGAACAGCAGCTCAGGCTCCAGCGAGCCTTCCAGGTGCAGGTGCAGTTCAGCCTTGGGCAGGGCGTTGAGCCAATCGTACATGTCTAAAATCTCATCAGGTGCAATGGCGGCATTCTACAGGCGATGACTGAAATAATCGGCAAAACCTGACCAGGAGGAGAGTATCGGTCCTATTCGCACAAGGGCGGTGCGAACTAAGCTGTAACGAAACGTTAGCGGTGTAGTGCAGTCTGTACCTCATCCACGACTGATTTGCCGCACAAAAGGCCCGCAATGCTCACATTCCTCAAGCAAGAAAAATTCATGCTGCTGGCGCTGATTGCCGCCATCGCCGCATACCCGCTGGAGCACTGGATGCTCCATAACGGGCAAATGGTCGCGCTGCTGGCCGGCATGGCGCTGATCGGCTTTATCGTGGTCGCGTCGATGCGCGTCGCCCACCATGCCGAGCAACTCGCGGAAAAGGTTGGCGACCCCTACGGCACCATGATCCTGACCCTGGCCGCCGTGCTGGTGGAAGTGGTGATCCTGGCGATCATGATGAGCAACGAACCGTCACCGACGCTGGTGCGCGACACCATCTACTCGGCGGTCATGCTCGATATCAACGGCATCCTCGGCCTGGCCGCGCTGATGGGCGGCATCAAGCATGGTGAACAGTCCTACAATGATGATTCGGCGCGGACCTACAGCGTAATGATCCTCACCGCCATGGGCGTGTCGATGGTAGTGCCGGAATTCATCCCCGAAGCGGACTGGAAGATTTACTCGGCCTTCACCATCGGCGCGATGGTGGTGCTCTACACCCTGTTCCTGCGCATGCAGGTGGGCCCGCACAGTTATTTCTTCAGCTACAGCTACCCGGATAAACGCCGCAAGACGTTGCCGGAAGAACAGGCGCCGCCGGTGAACCTGGCACTTTCCATCGGTACGCTGGTGTTCGGGGTGATTGTGATCGGGGCGCTGGCCGAGGTGATGTCCAAGACCCTCGACCTGGGCCTGGAAGGCACGGGCGCACCGCCGGTGGTGACGGCGATTGTGGTCGCGGCCATCTCGGCGGCGCCGGAGATTCTGACCGCCTTGCGCGCCGCCCTGGCCAACCGCATGCAGTCGGTGGTCAACATTGCACTGGGCGCATCGTTGTCGACGGTGATCCTGACGGTGCCGGTGATGGAAGCGATGGCGCTCTACACCGGCCAGCCGTTCCAGATGGCGATGACGCCGGTGCAAAGCGTGATGGTGTTGATCACGCTGATCGTCAGTGCGATCAACCTCAACGATGGCGAAACCAACGCCATCGAAGGGATGACCCACTTTGTGCTGTTTGCGACCTTTATCATGTTGTCGCTGTTGGGGGTGTAACCGGTTCTTCCGCGTCCCGCAGAACGGTGTTTGACTCAGGTTCCAGCGATGAGCTGGCGGGCGGCCTGGCTGTGATCGGCGATCAAGCTTTTCAAGTCCAGGCCTTCAACCTGGCCGTCGATCACCCGCCACTTCCCGCCGATCATCACCCGGTCCGCCCGGTCGGCGCCGCACAACAGCAGCGCCGAAATCGGATCGTGACTGCCGGAAAAGCGCAGCTCATCCAGTTTGAACAGCGCCAGATCGGCCTGCTTTCCTACGGCTAACTCACCGATATCCGAACGGCCAAGCAACTGCGCCGAGCCTTTGGTCGCCCAACCCAGCACGCCTTGCGGGGTGATCTTTTCCGCACCATAACGCAGGCGCTGGATGTACAGGGCCTGGCGGGCTTCGAGGATCATGTTCGACGCATCGTTGGACGCCGAGCCGTCCACGCCCAGGCCGATCGGGGCCCCGGCGGCGAGCAGGTCCAGGGTCGGGCAGATGCCGGAGGCCAGGCGCATGTTCGAGCTTGGGCAATGGCAGATACCGGTGCCGGCGGCGCCCAGGCGGGCGATCTCATCCGGGTTGAAGTGAATGCCATGGGCCAGCCAGGTGCGCGGGCCGAGCCAGCCGACGCTGTCGAGGTAGTCCACGGTGCGCAGGCCGAAGCGTTGTAGGCAGAAGTCTTCCTCGTCGAGGGTTTCCGCCAGGTGCGTGTGTAGGCGCACGTCGAGGCTCTCGGCCAGTTCGGCGCTGGCTTGCATGATTTCTGGGGTGACGGAAAACGGTGAGCAGGGCGCCAGGGCGATCTGGATTTGCGCGCCGTCGCCGCGTTCGTGGTACTGGCGGATCAGGCGTTCGCTATCGTCCAGAATCACCGCGCCCTGTTGCACGGTTTGTTGCGGCGGCAAGCCGCCGTCGGCTTCGCCCAGGCTCATGGACCCGCGAGTGAGCATGGCGCGCATGCCCAGTTCGCGCACCGTGTCGACTTGCACGTCGATGGCATGTTCCAGGCCGTCCGGGAACAGGTAGTGGTGGTCTGCCGCCGTGGTGCAGCCCGAGAGCAGCAATTCCGCCAGCGCGACTTTGCTGGCCAGCGCGAGTTTTTCCGGGGTCAGCCGCGCCCACACCGGGTACAGGGTTTTCAACCAGGGAAACAGCGGCTGATTGACCACCGGCGCCCAGGCGCGGGTCAGGGTCTGGTAGAAGTGGTGGTGAGTGTTGATCAGCCCCGGGAGGACCACATGCTCGCGGGCGTCGAACACTTGTGTGCAGGGCAGTGCAGGCGCTTGCCCGATGGCCAGCAGTTCGGTGATCACACCGTCTTGCAGCACCAGGCCGCCACGGGCATCGAGGCCGTTGGCAGTGAAAATCGCGAGGGGGTTTTTTAACCAGATACGGGTCGCAGGCATGGGCCGGCTCCTCTGAATGATGGGTTCAGGTTTGCCAGCTCAGTGTTGCCCTGTCTGCTGATCCAGGGTCGCCGGTGAGGGCGAGGTGGCTAGATTACGTGTAGTTCTAGATCCGGTCTACCTGTAGGAGCGTGCTGCTCTCGAGCTCATCGCACGCCAGCTCGCTCCCACATTTGATTGCGGCTTACCAGGGAACGGTGTTGCCTCTGTAGTCCACAAAGTGATGGCCGCCTTTGCCGGTGTAGGCATTCACCTGATCGACCAGGCCGCGCACGCTGGTCTCGACATCAATGTGCGCGTTTTCGCCGCCCATGTCGGTCTTGACCCAACCTGGATGCAGCGACAGCACGGTCATTTTTTGCTCACCGAGCTGGGTGATAAAGCTGTTGGTCATCGAGTTGAGGGCGGCCTTGCTCGCCTTATAGAGCGCCAGGTCGGAGCCGTCGGGGATGGTCACGCTACCCAGGACTGAACTCATGAACGCCAGCACGCCGGAGTCCTTGCGGATCTGCCCGGCAAAGCGCTGGGCCAGGTTGATCGGCGCCACGGCGTTGGTGAAAAACAACTGGCCGACTTCCGCCAGGGTGGCGTGGCCTGGCTCCTGGTTCGCCGGGCCCTTGATGCCGGCGTTGACGAACAGCAGGTCGAATGTGCGGTCCTTGAGACGCTGGCTCAGGGCGATCACGGCTTGCTGATCGTCCATGTCGAGTTTCTCGATCTGTACCGGGCCCACGGCTTTCAGGGCGTCGGCCTTGTTCGGGTCACGCACGGTGGCGGTCACGTCCCAGCCATCTTTGAGCAACTGCTTGACCAGGCCAAGGCCCAGCCCGCGTGAGGCGCCGATGATCAGTGCGGTTTTTGGCGTAGACATGGAGGGCTTCCTTTGGCGTCGCGGTTCAGGGAGTTCAGCGGATAACCTTAGCAGTTTCAGCGTTGCAGCAGGATTCGCCCTCGGCTCAGGTCGGCAAGCTGGCTTTGCAGGGTATCGATGTGTGCTTCGCCCAGGGCCAGTTGCAGCTCCACGCCGTTGGCGGTGAAGTGTTCCTCCACCACCAGCCCGCCGAGTTCGGCGACCCGCAACTTGACCAGGTTCAGCTCGGAAAACCCGCAGGCGCAGCTCAACGGCACGCGGCTGATCAGCTCAATGCGCTCGGCGGTTTGCAGGCATTTGTTGGCGCCGCCGCCATACGCCCGCGCCAGCCCGCCCGTACCCAGTTGAGTGCCGCCGTACCAGCGAATCACCAGCACCACCACCTGATCGAAGCCCTGGGCCTCAATGGCGGCGAGGATCGGTCGCCCGGCGGTGCCGCCAGGTTCGCCGTCGTCGTTGCTGCGGTACTGGTCGGCGAGCTTCCAGGCCCAGCAGTTGTGCGTGGCGTTCAGGTCGCTGTGCTGCTCGATGAACGCCTGCGCTTCTTGCGCACTGGTGATCGGTGCGGCGAGGGTAATAAAGCGGCTTTTGCGTATTTCTTCGCGAAACTCGCAAAGGCCGATGAGCGTGAAAGGCATAAGAGGCGTCGTCTAGAGGACAGGCTTGATGCCACAGCCTTTGAGAATGATATGGATCAGGTTGGTGCCGGCGTCTTCCATATCTTGCTTGGTCAGCTTGGTGCGCCCGGTGACGCGGCAGATCTGGGTGGCGAAGTCGGCATAGTGCTGGGTGCTGCCCCACAGCAGGAAGATCAGGTGGACGGGGTCGACGGGGTCCATCTTGCCGGCGTCGATCCAGGCCTGGAACACCGCCGCCCGGCCACTGAACCAGGCGCGGTAGTCCTGCCCGAAGTATTCGGTGAGGCATTCGCCGCCGCTGATGATCTCCATGGCGAAGATCCGCGAGGCCTGGGGCTGGCGTCGGGAAAATTCCATTTTGGTGCGGATGTAGCGGGTGAGGGCCACGGCCGGGTCGTCCTCTGCGGTCAGCGCGTTGAAGGTGCTGTCCCACAGTTCGAGGATATTGCTGAGCACCGCGATGTACAGGCCCAGCTTGTTGGTGAAGTAGTAATGCAGGTTGGCCTTGGGCAGCCCGGCGCTGGCAGCGATGGTGTTCATGCTGGTGCCCTTGTAGCCGTGACGCGCGAACTCGTCTTCGGCGGCTTGAAGAATCGCTTGCTCGTTCTTTTGTCGAATGCGGCTGGCGGGCTTCCCAGCGAGGGTGTTGTGGGCAGGAACTTCGAGGCTCATGGAGGTTTCCGTGCTGATCGATAGAGGCGACGTGTGCACAGATAACCCACCCTCAAGCCTCAGACAAGTCCTGAAGCAATAAAACCATTAAAGCGGTTCCAGCGTATCGCCTTGCAGCGCGCTGTTTGTGGCGGCGCTCGCTTTGGCTTCCGGCAGTAACAGGCACAACGCGATGGCGGTCAGCCCGCCGCTGGTGATGGCCGAGTCGAACAGGTTTTGTACCAGCGTCGGCATCAAGTGCAGCAGGTTCGGTTGGGCGGCAATGCCCAGGCCGACGCCAAACGAGGTGGCGATGATCAGCATGCTGCGTCGGTCCAGCGGCGCCTGGGCGAGAATACGCACGCCGGCGGCCGCCACGCTGCCGAACATCACCAGGGTCGCGCCGCCCAATACCGGCTTGGGGATTTGCTGCAGCACCGCGCCGATCGACGGAAACAAACCGAGGCAAAACAGCACCACGCCGATGTACAGGCCGACATAACGGCTTGCCACGCCAGTGAGTTGGATCACGCCATTGTTCTGGGCGAACGTGGTGTTGGGGAACGCGCTGAAGGTGGCGGCGATCATGCAACTCACCCCGTCGCCGAGTACGCCGCCCTTGAGTCGGCTTATATAAGAAGGGCCGCTGATGGGCTGGCGGGCAATCATGCAGTTGGCGGTAAGGTCGCCCACGGTTTCGATGCTGCTGATCAGATATATCAGCGCGATCGGTAGGAAGGCGCTCCAGTCGAAGTTGAAACCATAACGAAACGGGATCGGCAGGCTGATCAACGGCAGGTCGGGCAGGGCCTGGGGCACCAGTTTTCCGCTGAACCAGGCCGCGAGGCTGCCGAGGGCCAGGCCGATGATGATCGCCGAGAGACGTACCCAGGGTGTGTTCGAACGGTTGAGCAAGATGATCGTCAACACCACGAACAGGCCCAAGGCCAGGTTGATGGGCGCGCCGAAGTCGGGGGCATTAAAACCACCGCCGAGGTCGGTGATACCCACTTTGATCAGGCTGATGCCGATCAGGGTAATCACGATGCCGGTGACCAGCGGTGTGATTACCCGGCGCAGTTGCCCGATAAACCGGCTCAGGACGATTTGTACGGCGGCGCCGAAAAAGCACACACCGAAGATCATCGCCATGATGTCTTCCGGGCTGCCGCCGCGTTGCTTCACCAGGAAGCCCGCCGACAGTACGGCGCCGAGAAACGCAAAGCTGGTGCCTTGCAGGCAGATCATGCCGGCGCCGATGCCAAACGGCCTGCGCGCCTGGATGAACGTGCCGACACCGGAGACCATCAGCGCCATGCTGATCAGGTAGGGCAGGTGAGCAGCCAGGCCCAGGGTGGAGCCGATGATCAACGGCGGCGTGATGATGCCGACGAAGGCGGCCAATACATGTTGCAGGGCGGCCAGTAGGGCGGGCAGGGGTTTTGGGCGGTCGTTGAGGCCGTAGATCAGATCGCTGGGGCTGGACGTTTCTGGTGGCATGGCGGGCAAACTCGAGGCGGACGGTTCTAGGTCCTGGTGTCCTTGCAAAAAGCTGTCCACTTGCTCAGCTTTTTGTGCGAGGCCCGAATTAGCGGGTTGCCGCGAGGCTCTCGAGGAAACTTTCCAGCACCAAATGAGGGCGGCGCCCCTTGCGCGTGACCGATGCCAGGCTCAAATCGTAAAAACGTGTAGCCGGTTTCAGCGCGCGTAGTCGGCCTTGTTGCACCCACAGGCTGGCGTAGTGATCGGGCAGGTAGCCGATGTAGCGGCCGGTGAGGATCAAGAACGCCATGCCTTCGCGGTCCGAAGCGCTGGCGGTGCAGTTGAGTGCCTGGTAGTGGGCCTGGATATCGGCGGGCAGGCGAAAGGTCGGGGCGATCGCATCCTGGCTGTCGATCCGTATATCGTCCAACTGCTTGTCGTCGGCGTAGAACAGCGGATGGCCGACGGCGCAGTAGAGCAGCGAGCGTTCGCTGTACAGCGCCTGGTATTCCAGGCCGGACAGCGCGCTGGCCTGGGGCACCACGCCAACATGCAGGCGGCCGTCGAGTACGCCCTGTTCCACTTCATTGGGGGCGATCATGCGGATCTGAATCTGCACGTCCGGGCCGCGTTCCTTCAACTGCGCCAGGGCGTGGGTGATGCGCATATGGGGCAGGGTGACGAGGTTGTCGGTGAGGCCGATGGTCAGTTCGCCGCGCAAATGCTGGTGCAGGCCGTTGACCTCGGTGCGAAAGCTTTCCAGGGCACTCAATAGTTGCAGCGCCGACTGATAGACCTCGCGGCCTTCTTCGGTCAGGGAGAATCCGGCGCGCCCGCGCTGGCACAGGCGTAATCCAAGGCGTTGTTCCAGATCGTTCATCTGCTGGCTGATGGCCGAGCGCCCAATGCCGAGCACGCTTTCCGCCGCCGAGAAGCCGCCACACTCCACCACACTGCGAAATATGCGCAGTAGGCGAATATCGAAGTCGCTGACTTGGGCCAGCGGATCGGGTCGACGGATGCTCATAGTTTAGTGAGAGCCTGACTGAAGGTTAGAAGAGTTGGGTTTCATCGACTTTATCCTCATGGCAATTTAGCTGCAAGAACGCTTTTCAATCCCGACGCTGCCTTTTGCCTTGCGAGGTTTTGCTGATGAACATGCCCGAAAACGCCCCTTCGTCCCTGGCCAGCCAACTGAAGTTGGACGCTCACTGGATGCCGTACACCGCCAACCGTAACTTCCAGCGTGACCCGCGCCTGATCGTGGCCGCCGAAGGCAGTTGGTTGACCGATGACAAGGGCCGCAAGATCTACGATTCGTTGTCGGGCCTGTGGACGTGCGGCGCCGGGCACACCCGCAAGGAAATCCAGGAAGCGGTCGCCAAGCAACTGGGTACGTTGGACTACTCGCCGGCCTTCCAATACGGTCATCCGTTGTCGTTTCAACTGGCGGAAAAAATCACCGACCTGACCCCGGGCAACCTCAACCATGTGTTCTTCACAAACTCCGGCTCCGAGTGCGCCGATACGGCGGTGAAGATGGTGCGTGCGTACTGGCGCCTAAAAGGTCAGGCCACCAAGACCAAGATGATTGGCCGTGCCCGTGGCTATCACGGGGTGAACATCGCTGGCACCAGCCTGGGCGGTGTCAATGGCAACCGTAAGATGTTTGGTCAGGCGATGATGGACGTTGACCATCTGCCTCACACCTTGCTGGCGAGCAATGCATTCTCGCGCGGCATGCCGGAGCAGGGCGGTATTGCGTTGGCCGATGAACTGCTCAAGTTGATCGAGTTGCACGACGCATCGAACATCGCCGCCGTGTTTGTCGAGCCGATGGCTGGCTCCGCTGGCGTGCTGGTGCCGCCGCAGGGCTACCTCAAGCGTCTGCGTGAGATTTGCGATCAGCACAACATCCTGTTGGTGTTCGACGAAGTGATCACCGGTTTCGGTCGTACCGGCTCGATGTTCGGTGCCGACAGTTTCGGCGTGACCCCGGACCTGATGTGCATCGCCAAGCAAGTCACCAACGGCGCGATCCCGATGGGCGCGGTGATTGCCAGCAGCGAGATCTATCAGACGTTCATGAACCAACCGACGCCTGAGTACGCGGTGGAATTCCCCCACGGCTACACCTACTCGGCGCATCCGGTCGCTTGCGCGGCTGGGCTGGCGGCATTGGACCTGCTGCAGAAGGAAAACCTGGTGCAGAGCGTAGCCGAAGTCGCCCCGCACTTTGAGAATTCGCTGCACGGTTTGAAGGGCAGCAAGAACGTGATCGATATCCGCAATTACGGCCTGGCCGGCGCGATCCAGATTGCCCCGCGTGACGGTGATGCCATCGTGCGTCCATTCGAGGCCGGCATGGCCTTGTGGAAAGCCGGCTTCTACGTGCGTTTTGGCGGCGACACCCTGCAGTTCGGGCCGACCTTCAACAGCAAGCCGCAGGACCTGGATCGCTTGTTCGATGCGGTCGGCGAAGTGCTGAACAAGATCGACTGATTTCTCCTTCTATATAGAACAACTTTTCAGGAGCCCTGCATGAGCCTTATCCAGCATTTGATCAACGGCCAGTTGGTCAGCGAGTCCGGTCGCACTGCCGACGTGTACAACCCGTCCACCGGCCAAGTGATTCACCAGGTGCCGCTGGCCAGTCGCGAAACCATCCAAAGCGCGATCGACTCGGCCAAGGCGGCATTCCCGGCCTGGCGCAATACGCCGGCGGCCAGGCGTGCCCAGGTGATGTACCGTTTCAAGCAGTTGCTGGAGCAGAACGAAGCGCGTATCTCGCAGTTGATCAGCGAGGAGCACGGCAAGACCCTGGAAGACGCGGCAGGGGAATTGAAGCGTGGGATCGAGAACGTGGAGTACGCGTGCTCGGCGCCGGAAATTCTCAAGGGCGAGTACAGCCGCAATGTGGGGCCGAATATCGATGCCTGGTCGGATTTCCAGCCATTGGGCGTGGTGGCCGGGATTACTCCGTTCAACTTCCCGGCGATGGTGCCGTTGTGGATGTACCCGCTGGCGATCGTCTGCGGCAACTGCTTTATCCTCAAACCGTCGGAGCGTGATCCGAGTTCGACGCTGTTGATCGCGCAATTGCTGCAGGAGGCCGGTCTGCCTAAAGGCGTGCTGAGCGTGGTGCATGGCGACAAAGGCGCGGTGGATGCGTTGATCGAGGCACCGGAGGTCAAGGCCTTGAGCTTTGTGGGCTCGACGCCGATTGCCGAGTACATCTACGCCGAAGCGACCAAGCGCGGCAAACGCGTGCAAGCGCTGGGCGGTGCGAAGAACCATGCGGTGCTGATGCCGGATGCGGATCTGGATAACGCGGTCAGTGCCTTGATGGGCGCGGCGTATGGTTCTTGTGGTGAGCGTTGCATGGCGATCTCGGTGGCCGTCTGCGTGGGTGACCAGGTGGCGGATGCATTGATCGCCAAGTTGGTGCCGCAGGTCAAGGCGCTGAAGATTGGTGCGGGCACGTCGTGCGGTCTGGATATGGGGCCACTGGTCACTGGCCAGGCGCGGGATAAGGTCAGTGGCTATATAGAAGACGGCGTGGCTGCGGGGGCTGAGCTGGTGGTCGATGGCCGTGGCTTGAGCGTTGCAGGGCATGAGCAGGGTTTCTTCCTTGGCGGCAGTTTGTTTGATCGCGTGACGCCGCAGATGCGTATCTATAAAGAAGAAATCTTCGGGCCGGTGCTGTGCGTGGTACGGGTCAATAGCCTGGAAGCGGCGATGCAGTTGATCAACGATCACGAATACGGCAACGGCACGTGCATCTTCACCCGTGATGGTGAAGCGGCGCGTCTGTTCTGTGACGAGATTGAAGTGGGCATGGTCGGCGTGAACGTTCCACTGCCGGTGCCGGTGGCCTACCACAGCTTTGGTGGCTGGAAGCGCTCGTTGTTTGGTGACTTGCATGCTTATGGACCGGATGGGGTGCGCTTCTATACCCGGCGCAAGGCAATTACCCAGCGCTGGCCGCAACGGGCCAGTCATGAAGCGTCACAGTTTGCCTTCCCTAGCTTGTAAGGCGTGTTGAAAGCCGGCCCTTTGGGGCCGGCTTTCGCGTTTCTGGGGCCTTTTTGACCTATATGACAGAATTGTGAAGAAAGGTGTTGACGGCAAATCCTGGACGTCTATAATTCGCCCCACTTCCGGCGCAGTCGAAACGGAAAACTCCTTGGTAAACAAAGAGTTATACGAGATTCGACAGCGGCCTGCTTCAGTTCATCGAAGCCTGGAAGGAGTTGGTAGAGCGGTGTTGTTAGGCTCTATTAACGTTTCGATCTTCTCGGTCGAAAGCGGAGAAAAAGAGGTGTTGACAGCAGCGTGTAACGCTGTAGAATTCGCCTCCCGCTAACGAGAGATCGGAAGCGCAAGTGGTTGAAGTTACAAAGGAAACTTTGAAAACTTCTGAAAATAATCACTTGACAGCAAATGAGGCTGCTGTAGAATGCGCGCCTCGGTTGAGACGAAAGATCTTAACCAACCGCTCTTTAACAACTGAATCAAGCAATTCGTGTGGGTGCTTGTGGAGTCAGACTGATAGTCAACAAGATTATCAGCATCACAAGTTACTCCGCGAGAAATCAAAGATGTAACCAACGATTGCTGAGCCAAGTTTAGGGTTTCTTAAAAACCCAAAGATGTTTGAACTGAAGAGTTTGATCATGGCTCAGATTGAACGCTGGCGGCAGGCCTAACACATGCAAGTCGAGCGGTAGAGAGAAGCTTGCTTCTCTTGAGAGCGGCGGACGGGTGAGTAATGCCTAGGAATCTGCCTGGTAGTGGGGGATAACGTTCGGAAACGGACGCTAATACCGCATACGTCCTACGGGAGAAAGCAGGGGACCTTCGGGCCTTGCGCTATCAGATGAGCCTAGGTCGGATTAGCTAGTTGGTGAGGTAATGGCTCACCAAGGCAACGATCCGTAACTGGTCTGAGAGGATGATCAGTCACACTGGAACTGAGACACGGTCCAGACTCCTACGGGAGGCAGCAGTGGGGAATATTGGACAATGGGCGAAAGCCTGATCCAGCCATGCCGCGTGTGTGAAGAAGGTCTTCGGATTGTAAAGCACTTTAAGTTGGGAGGAAGAGCAGTTACCTAATACGTGATTGTTTTGACGTTACCGACAGAATAAGCACCGGCTAACTCTGTGCCAGCAGCCGCGGTAATACAGAGGGTGCAAGCGTTAATCGGAATTACTGGGCGTAAAGCGCGCGTAGGTGGTTAGTTAAGTTGGATGTGAAATCCCCGGGCTCAACCTGGGAACTGCATTCAAAACTGACTGACTAGAGTATGGTAGAGGGTGGTGGAATTTCCTGTGTAGCGGTGAAATGCGTAGATATAGGAAGGAACACCAGTGGCGAAGGCG
>NZ_CM176870.1:747500-2130000 GCF_058135675.1 Pseudomonas sp. PAMC25584
GAGCGTTCTGTAAGCCTGTGAAGGTGAGTTGAGAAGCTTGCTGGAGGTATCAGAAGTGCGAATGCTGACATGAGTAACGATAATGGGTGTGAAAAACACCCACGCCGAAAGACCAAGGTTTCCTGCGCAACGTTAATCGACGCAGGGTTAGTCGGTCCCTAAGGCGAGGCTGAAAAGCGTAGTCGATGGAAAACAGGTTAATATTCCTGTACTTCTGGTTATTGCGATGGAGGGACGGAGAAGGCTAGGCCAGCTTGGCGTTGGTTGTCCAAGTTTAAGGTGGTAGGCTGGAATCTTAGGTAAATCCGGGATTCTAAGGCCGAGAGCTGATGACGAGTTAACTTTTAGTTAACGAAGTGGTTGATGCCATGCTTCCAAGAAAAGCTTCTAAGCTTCAGGTAACCAGGAACCGTACCCCAAACCGACACAGGTGGTTGGGTAGAGAATACCAAGGCGCTTGAGAGAACTCGGGTGAAGGAACTAGGCAAAATGGCACCGTAACTTCGGGAGAAGGTGCGCCGGTGAGGGTGAAGGACTTGCTCCGTAAGCTCATGCCGGTCGAAGATACCAGGCCGCTGCGACTGTTTATTAAAAACACAGCACTCTGCAAACACGAAAGTGGACGTATAGGGTGTGACGCCTGCCCGGTGCCGGAAGGTTAATTGATGGGGTTAGCTAACGCGAAGCTCTTGATCGAAGCCCCGGTAAACGGCGGCCGTAACTATAACGGTCCTAAGGTAGCGAAATTCCTTGTCGGGTAAGTTCCGACCTGCACGAATGGCGTAACGATGGCGGCGCTGTCTCCACCCGAGACTCAGTGAAATTGAAATCGCTGTGAAGATGCAGTGTATCCGCGGCTAGACGGAAAGACCCCGTGAACCTTTACTATAGCTTTGCACTGGACTTTGAATTTGCTTGTGTAGGATAGGTGGGAGGCTTTGAAGCGTGGACGCTAGTTCGCGTGGAGCCAACCTTGAAATACCACCCTGGCAACTTTGAGGTTCTAACTCAGGTCCGTTATCCGGATCGAGGACAGTGTATGGTGGGTAGTTTGACTGGGGCGGTCTCCTCCTAAAGAGTAACGGAGGAGTACGAAGGTGCGCTCAGACCGGTCGGAAATCGGTCGTAGAGTATAAAGGCAAAAGCGCGCTTGACTGCGAGACAGACACGTCGAGCAGGTACGAAAGTAGGTCTTAGTGATCCGGTGGTTCTGTATGGAAGGGCCATCGCTCAACGGATAAAAGGTACTCCGGGGATAACAGGCTGATACCGCCCAAGAGTTCATATCGACGGCGGTGTTTGGCACCTCGATGTCGGCTCATCACATCCTGGGGCTGAAGCCGGTCCCAAGGGTATGGCTGTTCGCCATTTAAAGTGGTACGCGAGCTGGGTTTAGAACGTCGTGAGACAGTTCGGTCCCTATCTGCCGTGGACGTTTGAGATTTGAGAGGGGCTGCTCCTAGTACGAGAGGACCGGAGTGGACGAACCTCTGGTGTTCCGGTTGTCACGCCAGTGGCATTGCCGGGTAGCTATGTTCGGAATAGATAACCGCTGAAAGCATCTAAGCGGGAAACTAGCCTCAAGATGAGATCTCACTGGGACCTTGAGTCCCCTGAAGGGCCGTCGAAGACTACGACGTTGATAGGTTGGGTGTGTAAGCGCTGTGAGGCGTTGAGCTAACCAATACTAATTGCCCGTGAGGCTTGACCATATAACACCCAAGCAATTTGACTACTCGAAAGAGCATCAGATTGCGGTGTGTGAAGACGAAACGAACCGAAAGTTCGAATCTCACAAAACACCGAAAGCTATCACATACCCAATTTGCTGAAGCGAGGCCAGCTGGCCACGACTCAGTACCCGAATTTCTTGACGACCATAGAGCATTGGAACCACCTGATCCCATCCCGAACTCAGCAGTGAAACGATGCATCGCCGATGGTAGTGTGGGGTTTCCCCATGTGAGAGTAGGTCATCGTCAAGATTAAATTCCAGAACCCCTGTTTGCTTACGCAGACAGGGGTTTTGTTTGTCCGCTCGAAAAGTGCGAAGAGTCTTGCGACGATCCAGCATCCGACAAATTTGCACAGTTATTTCTGAACTAGACCACTAGAATAGGCACCTAACCTTTTTTAGCGTCCGAGCCCTATCTATGCCCGATCCGGATGATGCCCCCAAGGTGTCGGATTTACCCCTGGACGACCTGGTGGCATGCCATGAGTGCGATTTATTGATGCGCAAACCTGTGCTCGCGCTCGGCGAAAAAGCCCAGTGCACGCGTTGTGGTTACGAGCTGTACGCGCACCGCCACAACGTCGTCGAACGAAGCCTCGCCTTAGTGCTGGCAGCACTGTTGCTGTACATCCCCGCGAACTTTTTGCCCATCATGCAGCTTAATCTACTCGGGCAGTCCTCAGAGGACACCGTATGGACCGGCGTAGTCGGCCTGTTCGACACCGGCATGCGCGGCGTCGCCGCCGTTGTGTTCCTGTGCAGCATGGGCATTCCCCTGCTCAAGCTGCTCTGCCAATTGGCGGTGTTGCTCAGCATTCGCTGGAACATCGGCCGCAGTTACGGGCTGCTGCTGTACCGCATTTACCATCACCTGAAAGATTGGGGGATGTTGGAGGTGTACCTGATGGGCGTCCTGGTGGCGATCGTAAAACTCGCCGACATGGCCTCCATTACGATTGGCCTGGGCCTGGTCTGCTTCGTCAGCCTATTAATGGTTCAGGTTCTGCTTGAGGTGGTGATGTCGCCCCACCAGATCTGGCAATCACTGTCAGGGGAGGATGATCATGCGGGCGATTGATGCAGGCATTCTGATTTGTACCGAATGCCACGAATTGAACAAGCAAGAACCGGACACCGATGAGCAAACCTGCGCTCGTTGCGGTGCGCTGGTCCATGCCCGTCGCCCCAACAGCCTCACGCGAACCTGGGCGTTGCTGATCACCGCCGCGATTCTCTATATCCCCGCCAACTTGCTGCCGATCATGACCGTCAATTCTCTCGGCCAGGGCGACCCCAGCACCATCATGTCCGGTGTGATCCAACTGGTGCAGCACGGCATGTTCCCCATCGCTGCCGTGGTGTTCATCGCCAGCATCCTGGTGCCGACGTTCAAGCTGGTGGGCATTGGTCTGCTACTGTTCTCGGTGCAGCGTCACCAACCGCTGTCCGCGCAACAACGGATTATCATGTACCGCTTTATCGAATTCATCGGCCGCTGGTCCATGTTGGATATCTTCGTGATCGCCATCCTGGTGGCGGTTGTAAACTTTGGACGGCTTGCCAGTGTCGAGGCCAATCTCGGCGCGGCGGCGTTCGCCAGTGTGGTGATCTTGACGATGCTTGCCGCAGTAACTTTTGATCCCCGACTGATTTGGGATAACACGGAGTCGGACGACGACCATGAGTGATTTGCCTAAAGCTAAAACCCGCCCGGCCTCCAACTGGTCGGCCATTTGGGTACTGCCCCTGATCGCCCTGATCATCGGCGGCTGGTTGGGCTGGCGTGCCTACTCTCAGCAAGGTATCGAGATCCAGGTACGCTTCGAAAGCGGCGAAGGCATCCAGGTCAACAAGACCGAAGTGGTCTACAAAGGCATGCCCGTGGGCAAGGTCAAGACCCTGGCCCTGGACGACGAAGGTAACAATCGCGGGGTGATTGCCACCATCGAGATGAACAAGGATGTCGAGCCGTACCTCAAGACCAATACGCGTTTCTGGCTGGTCAAACCCAGCGTCAGCCTCGCCGGCATCACCGGCCTGGAGACGCTGGTGTCGGGTAACTACATTGCCGCCAGCCCTGGCGATGGTGAGTCCACGCGCAAATTCAAGGCGCTGTCTGAAGAGCCGCCCTTGTCCGACGCCAAGCCCGGCCTGCACTTGACCATCAAGGCCGACCGCCTTGGCTCGCTCAACCGCGGCAGCCCGGTGTTCTACAAGCAGATCCAGGTCGGCCAGGTCAAAAGCTACTTGTTGTCCGAGGACCAGAGCACCGTCGAGATCAAGGTCTACATCGAACCGACCTACGCCAGCCTGGTGCGCAAACACACGCGTTTCTGGAACGCCAGCGGCATCAGCATCGACGCGAACCTCTCCGGCTTGAAGATACGCAGCGAATCACTCTCCAGTATCGTCGCCGGCGGTATCGCCTTCGCCACCCCGGAGAATCGCAAGGACAGCCCGCCGACCGATCCGAGCCTGCCCTTCCGCCTATATGAAGACTTCGACGCCGCCGCCGCCGGCATCAAGGTCAAGGTCAAACTCAGCGACTTCGAAGGCCTGCAGGCCGGGCGTACCCCGGTGATGTACAAAGGTATCCAGGTCGGCAGCCTGAAAACCCTGAAGATCGACCCGGACCTGTCCAGTGCCAACGCCGAGCTGACCCTCGACCCATTGGCTGAAGACTACCTGGTACAGGACACCCAATTCTGGGTGGTCAAACCGTCGATTTCCCTGGCCGGTATCACTGGGCTCGAGGCGTTGGTCAAAGGTAACTACATCGCGGTTCGTCCCGGTGACAAAGGCACTGCCCCCCAACGCGAGTACGTGGCTCGGGCCAAGGCACCGCCCTTGGACCTGCGTTCTCCTGGCCTGCACATGGTGCTCTTCACTGACAACCTCGGCTCCCTGGATGTTGGCAGCCCGATCCTCTACAAACAGGTCAAGGTCGGCTCGGTGCAGAGCTACCAGTTCTCACGCAAAAACAAACAGTTGGTGATCGGTGTCCACATCGAGAAGGAATACGCCAACCTGGTCAATGGCTCGACGCGTTTCTGGAATGCCAGCGGTGTAACCTTGACCGGCGGCCTCACGGGCGGTATCCAGGTAAAAAGCGAATCCTTGGCCAGCCTGATATCTGGCGGTATCGCCTTCGAAACGCCGGAACCGAACGTGCCGCTGAGAAAGCGTATCCCACGTTTCCGCCTGTTCACCGATCGTGAAGCGGCGAATCAGAGTGGCACCCTGGTGACCATCAAAGTCGACCGCGCCGACGGCCTGCGCCCCGGCACCCCGGTGCGTTTCAAAGGCCTGGACGTCGGTAAGATCGAGAGCGTCGACCTCAGCGCCGATATGCAATCGGTGCTGCTCGGTGCGCGCATCACCCAGGTCGCGGATCGCATCGCGCGCGTCGGCAGCCAGTTCTGGGTGGTCAAGCCGGAACTGGGCTTGATGAAAACCTCGAACCTGGAAACCCTGGTCACCGGCCAATACATCGAGGTGCTGCCCGCAGTGAAAAACGCCGGGACACAAAAGAGCTTTGTCGCGCTGGACCAACCGCCCGAAGCCGTCCACCAGGAGGCCGGCCTGAGCCTGACACTCAGCGCCGCACGCCGTGGTTCGCTCAAAGAAGGCGTACCCGTCACTTACCGCGAAGTCACCGTGGGCAAAGTCACCGGCTACGAGTTGGGCCAGACCGCCGACCGCGTGTTGATCCATATCCTGATCGAACCCAAGTACGCGGCATTGGTGCGCAGCGGCAGCCGCTTCTGGAACACCAGCGGCTTTGGTCTCGACTTCGGCCTGTTCAAAGGCGCGACGGTGCGCACCGAGTCCCTGGAAACCCTGGTCGCCGGCGGCATCGCCTTTGCCACACCCGATGGCGAACGCATGGGCAGCGCCGCACGGCCGCAGCAAACCTTCCCGCTGTTCGACAAGTTTGAAGATGAGTGGCTGACCTGGGCACCTAAGATTCCGCTGGGTAAGTAGACCGAGGCGCGGCTATCGCGGGCAAGCCCCCTCCCACCTTCGAGCGCATTCCTACAGGATAAACTCGGTCAAATGTGGGAGGGGGCTTGCCCGCGACGAGGCCCTCAAAAACACCGCCAAACCCCAGCCCACAAAAAAGGCCGCGATCCATAAGATCGCGGCCTTTTTGCATTTCAACGCAAAACGTCAGACCTCATCCAACTCCGGCTCATCCGCCTGCACATTTACCGTCGCCTTCACCGCATCATGGCGACGGATGTACTTCCAGTCCGCCTCATCGATGTAGATGCCATTCGGCCCGCTGCCGCCTTCTAGGTCGATCGCCACCTGGGCGGACACCTGCGGCTTCACACTCGCCAGGATCGGCACGAAGCCCAACTGCAGGCTGGTTTCCAGCAGCGCCGCCTGGTTCTTCTCGTCGATGTCGGCCGCTTCATCGAGGTAGTACGGCAAGCGCACACGCCCGGCCTGGTCGCGGTCCATCAAGTGCAGCAACAAATACATGTTGGTCAGCGCCTTGATGGTCATGGTGGTGCCGTTGGACGCCGCACCGTCGATGTCGGTGTGAATCACTGGCTGGCCATTCACCTTGGTGATCTCGAACGCCAGCTCGAACAAGTCCTTGAGACCCAACTGGTTATGGTTGGCCGCGACCAGGCGCGCCAGGTATTCCTTGGCCTCTTCGTTCTTGTTGTCCTGATCGGCGCTCTGGCTCAAGTCGAACACCGACAGGGTTTCGCCTTCTTCGTACTGACCGGCGCTGTGGATGATCTGGTCGATATGCTTGAGCGCTTCCTTGTTTGGCGCCAGCACGATGCGGAAACTCTGCAGGTTCGACACCTGGCGCTTGTTGATCTCGCGGTTGAACAAGGCCAGTTGGTGTTCCAGGCTGTCGTAGTCGCTGCGGATATTGCGCAAGGTCCGCGCGATGTCGGTGACCGCCGCGCGCCGCGCCTTGCCCAGGGTCAGGGCTTCGTCGGTGCGGTGCGCATACGCGTTGATCAGCAGATGCAGGCGACGCTCCACGTCGTCCTCGCTGTCGAACTTGGCCACGCCCTTGAGGCGTACCTGGGCGTACAGCGCTTCGATCTGGCCATCGGCGCGCAGCAAGCCCTGCCAACTGTCCTGATAGTCGTTGAGCAGTGGCAGCAGGTTGTCCATGGAATCGTCGACCGGGTCCATGAACGGCGTGCCGAACGGCAAGTCCGCCGGCAGCAACTGGCGACGGCGCAACGCGTCATCCAGGGTGCGTTGCTTGGCTTCCATATCGCCGATCTGGCGACCGACCAGTTGCAGCTTGGCCGACAGTTGCTGCACGCGTTCGGTGAACGCATCGCTGGAACGCTTCAATTCATCCTGGGCCGCTTCCATCTGCGCCAGCTGTTCCAGCTTCTCGCCTTCTTCGGCGCTCAGGGTCTGCGCGCGGCGGAAATCTTCCAGCGCCTTTTGCGCGTCCAGCACTTGCTGGTACAGCGCTTCGGTCTGGGTTTTGCTCGCGGCGCGGTCAGAGGCAACCGCCTGTTGCGTCTTGAGCTGCTTGAGTTCTTTTTCCAGACGCTCTTTCTGGTCGCGCAAGGCTGCGCGATCCGCCAGGGCCTGCAAGGCGGGTGGCTCGATGTGGGAGATGTCGATGGACAGCCCCGGCACTTCAAAGCGCTCACCCTTGAACCCATCGAGGATCAGTTCCAGGGATTTGACCCACTGGCCGTCCTCATCCAGCGTGATGCCATGCTCGCCCAACGGCAGGCTGAACAACGAACTGTTGAACAGACGCATCAGACGCTCGACATCCTGCTGTGAGAATTCCTCGCGCAGTTTGGCGTAGCTGTTGTTGTCGGCGTGGTCGAGCTGCTGCTTGACCGACTTCAAGCGTTTTTCCAGGTCGCGCAGGCGCTCGTCCAAGTCCTCGGCGCTGAACTGCCGCGACTGCGCCAGGGCGCCGGCGAGTTCATCGTGGGCATCCTTGGCCGCCAGCAGTTGCTGTTCCAGCACCTTGACGTCATCGACCAGCGCAAAGCGATGCTTGAGCACCGACAGCTCGCCCAGCCAACGCTGGATGCCGCTGATTTCGCGCTCCAGGCGCATCAGCTCCTGGGTGCCGCCACGCTGGTTGTTCTGCAGCGCGTCCTGCTCGTTGCGGTAGTGCTCGGCCTGGAGGGTCAGCTCTTCCTTGCGCGCACCGGCGTAGTCCGACCAGGTGCCCAGCAGCGAATCCAGCAGCGGCGACAGGCGATGCAGTTTGCCGCGCAGGATGTCGCGTTGTTTCACGCCATTGGCCAGGGCCTCGACCAGCGGGCCGGCGGCGACCAGCGAGTTGTAGTCCTGCTCCATGCGTCGCACGTCGCGGAAGGCTTCTTCACACGCGGCGATGTAATCGACACTGCCGGAACGCAGGCTGTGCTCGAACGCATCGAGGAACAATTGCTTGAGCTTGGCGGCAGTGATTTCGCGCATGTGCAGCAGGTTGATAAACAGCGCGCGGAAGGTCTTCAGGCTCTGTTCGCTGGTGGAACGCAGCGGGATCAACGTCAGGTCCAGCGGGATCGACGTGTGGCCGCCGACCAGCAAACGGCGTAGTTCATCGGGCTTGAGTTCGTAGGCTTTCAGGCCCTCGCGCTCAAGGTTGGTGAACAGCTCTTTCTGGCGCAGGCAGGTGTCGTTTTTCTGGTAGTGGGCCAGGTCCAGCTTGCCGGCGTAGGCAAAGAACTGGTGACCGAAACCACCGCCCGGGCCGCGTCCGACCACGCCGATCACGTGCGGGCCGTGGGGCAGGGAGACTTCGACGAGGATGTAGCTGGTGTCGGTGGCAAAGTAGAAGCGCCGCGATTGTTCCAGGGTGTACTTGCCGAAACTCATGTCCGACATGCGCGCCAGGATCGGGAACTGCAAGGCGTTGATCGACGCCGATTTACCCAGGTTGTTCGCGCCATACACCGACAGCGGCTCTTCCAGCGGGAACAAACCCAGGCTGTAGCCGGCGGTATTCAATAGGGCGAAGCGGCGGATGCCGTAGCGTTCCTTGCTCATGCATCGGTCTCCTGTTCTTCGGCAATGGCGCGGGCCAGGGCGTCTTCTTCGCTGTCTTCGGCAAAGTCGCTCAAGTCCAGCGGGTCATCGGTTTTCAGCAGTTTTTCGTCGCTGTCTTCGTTGATGATCACCGGCGCCGGCAATGGCAGCACGCTGTGGATGCTGGCCGCGAGGTCGCGGTCCTGCTGCACCGACAGGCACACATCGAGGAAGCGGTGCATCGGCGGCAGGAAGCGATAGATGCCGTTGTCCTCGCTGGCAAAACCCAGCTGGGTCATGCGGCGCATGATTTTTTCTTCGAGCTCTTCCTGGGTCTGCACTTCGGCCTGGATAAACAGGTCGCGGTATTTCTCCAACAGCGACGGCAGTTCATCGCGGCCGAGGCTGCCGCCGTCGAGCACGGCAATCGGGTCGCGGCCCTGGTCGGCCAGGTGCTCGACGATGATGAAGGTGAACAACGCCAGGCGTTGCGCGGTCTTGTTCACCTGCGCGCTGGCGATGGCGGAGTCCGGCACGAAGTAGTAGAAACCGCGCGTATCGCAGACCAGCTCAAAGCCCAGGGCCTTGAACAGCGTGCGGTACTGGTCCTGGAAGTTCGACAGTTGCGCGTACAGCTCCGGGTCGCGGCGGCTGACGTGGTAACCCTTGAACAGCTCGCGAAAGATCGGCGCCAGTTGGGACAGTTCGGATAGATCAAGATGCATAAGGGGTGCTCGCAGAATGCTCGGCCGCGTCTGTGCTGGCCGGGAGCAGGGCGAATGAGCGCAGGCTGACCTGATGCTCGTGTGTGTGGTAATCGCGGCGCTCCAGGCGCTCGCGCTTGAAGCGTTTTTCGCGGGACAGGCGCGAGAACCAGTACAGCAATTCGTCGGTGGCGCCGTCCGGTTCCTGTTCCAGCAGCCAGGTCATCAGGTCCGGCATCGGCAGCGCGTCTTCGCAGCGTTCGAGCATTTCCTTGACCGTGCGCGGTGCGCGCTGGGCTTCGCCGGTAGGGGCCTTGTGCGCCTTGGGGAACCGCGCGGGTTTCGGCTCGAAGTTCGCCAGGGCATACACATAGGCTTCGACCTGACTGGCACTGCCGAGGAAGGTGCTTTGCGGCCGGGTAAACATCGGCATCGCGGCCTGCGGCACCGCGTCCAGGCCTTTACGGCGAATGGCCGACAAGGCAAGCGCTGCGCCACGGGTCACGGCGTTGTGCCGACGCGCTTCTTCACGCAACGGCAGCAGCAGCTCGCGGGCGTGACGCAGGGTCAGTTGGGCGCTGGTCTGCATTTCGAGGATGCGCGCGTGGGTGCGCAACAGCATGTCGTCGTCGACCAGATGGCCAAGACGCTGCTGCTCGGTGAGCATGCGCAGCAGCACGTTTTCGACCTTGCGCACGCCTTGTTCGAAGGCGCCGTCGGCGTTTACCAGTTGGATCATCGGTTCGACGTATTCGTCCCAGGTCGCCAGCACTTCGGCGTAACGCTGACGCAACGGGATCTGTCGGTCGCTGGTCTTGGCGCGGTCGGCCACGGCGACGAGGGCTTGCTCGTCGTTGGCGAGCTTTTTCAGCACGTCGCGCACGCGCATGTCCAGCAGGCGCAGTTGACGGGCCAGGTCGTGGCCGTCACGGATGTCGAAGGCGTCCTGGATATAACCGGCCAGGCGCTCGAGGTGGCGCAGGTAGGCTTCGATTTCCAGGCACAGGCCAAGCCGGTGCTCCTTGCGAAGATAGGCCAGGAAGTCGTGGATCTGCGCGTTGAGCTCGAAACGGTTCGGGCTCTTGGCGACAGGCACCAGGATATCCAGGCGAATCCACACGTCCAGCAAGCTGGTGATGTCCTGGGGCGTGCTGTCCAGTTGTTGGGCGGCCAGTTGTGCGCGCAGCTCGCCGAGGCTCAGGGTGCCTTGGTCGAAGTGTTCGCACAGTGGCTCAAGTAAGGCCCAGTGTTCGGCGAGGGCGCGCAGGACGCGCTTGGGTTCGATCATGGGAATGGCCGGCTGGTTGGCGATTAAAAGTCGCGATTGTACTGCATCAGGCGCGGGATTTATCCACAGCCGGTCAGTGCGCAGTGGGCGATTGTTACCGAACAGCGGTAGAATCCCCACTCTTTACTTATCCACAAGTGGCCGAGCTGTGCTTATCGAGTCCCGACGTCGCGCTTACTTGACCGCCATGCAGGTGGTCAACTGGCTGCCCCGCACCGAACTGCCGTTTGCCGCCCCGTCGCGGCCCGAGCTGCTGCAGGTGCTCGAGCCCGAAGAGGCCTTCGAGACCTCGGGGGAAGAGGCCGCAGCGCCGGTGGCGGTGGTCAAGCCTGAGCCGCCGGTGCGCCCGGTGGTAGAACGCGCCAAGGTCGAGGTGCCACGCCCGTCGCCGATGGCCAAACCGCTGGTGGCTGAAGAAGCGGCGCCGGTGGTCAAGGCGCCTGTCGTCCCACCCCCACGATTTGCCCTGCAACTGCTGCGGGCCGGGCGTTGCCTGTTGCTGGTGGAGCTGCCGACCGGCGAGCGCTTCCAGACCCGCGACCCGGCCTACATGTTGCTCAAGGACATGCTGCGCGCCGCCGGCTTGCCCGACAGCCCGCAAATCGTCGGCGACCCGGTGCGCTGGCCGTTGCTGGTGCGCGGCACGATGGACCAGGGCCCGGACGCTGCGCGAGATTTTGTGCAAGGTTTTGTGTCGGCGCGCCTGGAAGACGAACCCTGCGTGTGCCTGTGGCTGATCGGCCTGCCCGCCGTGCGTTTTGCCGGCGAAGCCGATGCCGAAGCCTGGTACCGCGAGCTGCAGGTCGAAGGCCTGGGCTCGGTATGGGCCCTGCCGGGCCTGGAATTATTAATGGAAGAGCCACAGCGTAAGGCTGATGTCTGGCAAGCCATGCGCCGGCTGATGGCGCGCTGGAAAACAACCGATGAGTGAGGCTTTATCCTTTCGCCCGATGACCGAGGCCGACCTCGACGCCGTGCTGAAAATCGAATACGCGGCGTATAGCCACCCCTGGACCCGCGGGATTTTTCTCGACGGGCTGGGCAAGTACCAGATTTGGTTGATGTTCGAAGGTGAGCAGCAAGTGGGTCACGGGGTGGTGCAGATCATCCTCGATGAGGCGCATTTGCTGAACATCACCGTCAAACCGGAAAACCAGGGCCGCGGCCTCGGCCTGGCGCTGCTGGAGCACCTGATGTCCCGCGCGTATGCCGCCACTGCACGAGAATGTTTCCTCGAAGTGCGTGACAGCAATACCGGCGCGTTCCGACTGTACGAGCGCTATGGCTTCAATGAAATCGGGCGTCGGCGCGATTACTACCCGGCCGTCGGTGGGCGCGAAGATGCGGTCGTGATGGCCTGCACCCTGGTCGATTAAACACGCAACCCATGTGGGAGGGGGCTTGCTCCCGATTGCGGTGTGTCAGGCACTTATCGGTTACTGGCACTCCGATATCGGGAGCAAGCCCCCTCCCACATTTGGATCTACGGTGTGTCAGCGGTTGCCGTCGACAGGGTCCAGATCAGCCAATTCGGCCTCATCCAGCCCGTTGCCGCCGCCGATATCATCTTCATCCACGATGCTCAGGTCCCAATCGGCCTGTTCGCCTTCGCCTGCTTCCTGTGCATCCCGCGCGCCGTCCTCACGGATCAGGTTTTCCGGGCTCATGTCGTCATCGGTCGACGCGCCGGCCATCCCGGCCTCACCCACCCGTTCGTCGGGCATCCGGCGTTTGCGTTCGCCACGCGGCAGTTCATCGCCGATTTGCGCCGTCGGCTCTTCCTCGTCAAAGTCCAACTCGCGCATCTGGCCCATGCGATCCTCGTTGTCATCAATCGGTTCCGGCTGGGTAGCGCCGTATGGACGTCGTGATTCAGTCATGGCCAATCCTCATACTGTGGGGCTTATAGTGTGTGGACAGGCTTGGCGCCCCAAGATTCAAGTAATTGCCCGCCGACTATCTTTATTCCCGGCGTGACCCGGACGGGCGGTCGTCTGTCAAAGCTGCGCATCATTCCTGAGGCTTTCCCTGATGAACGAACTACAAGACCTGCTTGATAACAACGAACGCTGGGCAGATGCGATCACACAGGAAGATCCCGAATTCTTCGCCAAGCTGGCCCGCCAGCAAACACCGGAGTACCTGTGGATCGGCTGCTCAGACGCCCGTGTACCGGCCAACGAGATCGTCGGCATGCTGCCGGGTGATCTGTTTGTACACCGTAATGTGGCCAACGTGGTGCTGCACACCGACCTTAACTGCCTGTCGGTGATTCAGTACGCCGTCGATGTGCTTAAGGTCAAACACATCCTGGTCACCGGCCACTATGGCTGCGGCGGCGTGCGGGCCTCGATGCAGGACCGCCAGTTCGGCCTGATCGACGGCTGGCTGCGCACCATTCGCGACCTGTACTACGAAAACCGCGAGATGTTGGCGCAGTTGCCGAGCGAAGAAGAACGCGTCGACCGCATGTGCGAGCTGAATGTGATTCAGCAGGTGGCCAATGTCGGTCACACCAGCATTGTGCAAAACGCCTGGCACCGCGGGCAGAGCCTGTCGATCCACGGCTGCATCTACGGCATCAAGGATGGCCGCTGGAAGAGCTTGAACACCACCATCAGTGGTTTTGAGCAGTTGCCGCCGCAGTATCGCTTGCGCCCGCTGGGTGAAGTCTAAGGGCGCTTGCGCTCGCGCCACTCGGTCATGAACGCCTGCCCCTCGGCGTTCAACGGCTCCTGGCTGCCGGTGATCCAGCCCCGGCAGTTCAGCTCGCCGCATTGGCAAGCGAACTGCCGGAACAGCGTGTCCTCGGTGCTGGCGTAATCCAGGGTCAGCCGGGTGTCGGCGGGGATGGACTGCACGGTCCAGAGCTCCAGGTAGGTGGTGTCTAAAAATACATTCGGGTTGCAGGAGTGGTGCAGCAGGCCGCAGAACCAACAGTCGTACAAGTGGATGCGTGGCGACACCTGCAAGGTGTGCGGGCGTCGCTCGTTCACCGCGTAGCCGGAGACCTTAGCAATGCGCACGCGACTGTCAAAGGGGATGCGAGCCTTGATCCCGGCTCCGGCGCCGTCCGTGGTTTGGATGACCTGGAAGTGTTTGGACGAAGGGTAGCCCTGCTCGACGAACAGTGTCTTGAACGGGTAAAGGCAATCATTCATAGCGTTTACAGCCTTATCCATGGTTCGAGTCTTCATAACTCTCCTTGGTTGGGCTGCATCGACCTGCGGGTGGTGTCTGACTGCCAGTCTTGCAGCGGATGGGCCCGGATCAAGACTCGCTGAACATAAAGCCGATTTCTACTGTCAAGTTTGACAGTAGAAATCGGCTTTTTTGTGCGCGTTACAGCGCAGGGGTGGTGATTGCCGGGGCGGGGGCGGCGTCTTTCAGTTGCTTGAGCTGGGCTTTGATCGCGGGCGTGGCGCATTTGGCGTTCGCCTGCTCCGGGGTCAGGTTGCGCACCGAGGTGTAGAACAGTTCACAGGTCTGCTCTTTGCGCGTGACTTGCCAGGTGTTCATGCACGCCTTGAGCAGCACATTCGCATCGCTCGCCGGTTTCTGGCCCATTCCGGCTTGCCAGCAGGCGGCGCTCAAGTCCTGGCCCATCACTTTCAAACCGGCCTCGTCGGCCTTCTGCGCGTTACCGTCATAGGTGTCCGGGCTGGCCGCGTACCAGATGTAACTGGGGTGGTTGGCGCCCAGCACCGAGACGGTTTTACCGGGGGCCGGGCTGATCTGCGCCAGGCCCAGCACGCCCACGGTTTGCCCGTATTGTTGCTTGATCCAACTGCGCACCGGGGCGCCGAACGCCACCATCGGCAACGAACCTTTGGGGGGCTGGCTCAGCTGCGCGACCATGCGTGTCTGGTAGTCGGTGAAGTAGCTGTAGACGTTTTCCAGGTCCTTACCCGCGTTGGACGGCGCGGCGATCGGCGCGATGTCGATGATGGTCTGGTAGGCCGGGGTTTCGCTGGCCGGAATGCCATTGTCGACGAGCAGGGTGGCCCAGCGGTCGGTGGTGGCCGATTCCAGGTAATCCTGGGCCTGGGTCAGTGAATAATCCGGCGGGAAGTGCAGCAACTCGATGCTTTTACGGTTTTCCAGGGCCATGCCCAGCGGCAGGAACAAGTACCAGTTGTAGGCCCACTTGCCGTCGCTATTGAGCCGGCTCGCGCCCTGGTAGGCCAGGTCGGCGGTCGCGAGCAAGCTCGTCAGCGGGAGGCCATAGCTGTCGGGCACCCCGCTGAAGGTCGCCGCGACCTGGCCATCATGGATTTTGACGCTGACTTTGGCGCGGCTGTAACCGTCGCGCTGCAGGCTCTGGTTCAGGTAATGCTCGGCGGTCTGCTCCAGCGTCCAGGGCCGAAAGCAGATCACATTGCAGTTATTGGGGTAAGCGAACAACTGGGTAACCCGTTGCGTGCTGCCCAGGGGGACTTCGATGTCGGCCTGTACGACCGCACTCGCCAGCAGTGCGGCCAAGGTGAAGGACAACCTGGTCGGTTTAAACATAGATGATTCCTTGTCCGCGAAAGCCTGCCTGTGCGGGGTGAAAGCCCACCCTCACACAGTAGCGGCTGACCAGGAAAACCGCGTGCAAAATTGCCGGGCATGTCGCTATTGGATAAGCCGTCCTACACCTCGAACTGCAGCGCATTGCTCAAGTCGCCCATCGGTTTCTGGCCGCGGGCGATCATGGCGTCGTCGCGCTGCTTGAGCCCGTCGAGTGTCTCCAACTGAAAAACGCGGGTGATCAGGCGCAGGATCGACGCAGTGTCGTACACCGTATGGTCCACCGTGCCTTTGCGCGCGAACGGCGACACCACAAGCGTCGGAACCCGCGTGCCAGGGCCCCAGCGGTCGCCCTTGGGCGGTGCCACATGGTCCCACCAGCCGCCGTTTTCATCGACGGTCACCACCACCACCATGTTTTTCCACTGCGGGCTTTCCTGCAGCACCTTCAGGGCGCGGGTGATATGGCGATCACCCGAGGCGACGTCGGCATAACCGGCGTGCATATTGAGGTTGCCCTGGGGTTTGTAGAAGGTCACGGCGGGTAGTTTGCCCGCCTGCGCGTCGGCAAAGAACGTGTTGGTGCTCGACTCATCGCCCAGGCCCGCGTCGCGCAGGCGCTTGTCACGCTCCGCGCGGTTTTCCGGGCCCTGTTGCTTGAAGTAGTTGAACGGCTGGTGGTGGTACTGGAAGTTGGGGATCTTCGGAATGCCGCCCGAGTCCTTGAACTGCTCCAGCGTCGCCTGCCAGGCCCCGGCGTACCAGGCCCAGTCGATGTGCTTTTTCGACAGCTTGTCGCCGATGTGTTCGTGCGTCTGCGGCACCAGCACGTTGGGCAGGTCGGGCTTGGCGTAGTCCGGGTTTTGCGGGTCGCGAATCCAGGTCGGCCAGTAGGGCGGGGCCAGGGTGTTCACGGCGTAACCGTCCGGGGTCAATGCGCTCGGGCCGAACTGCGGCGGGCCGCTCATGGCGCTGGCCGGGGATTTGTCCAGGGGCTTGAGGCGTGGGTCGTTGGGATCATCGCTTTGCAGCGTGGCGATCTGCGCCTTGGCCACCGACTGCGCCGCGTTCGGATAAACCGGCGCGGTGGCGCTGATCAGGTATTGGTGGTTGAGGAACGAGCCGCCAAACGCGCCCTGGAAGAAGTTATCGCAGAGCACAAACGCCTTGGCCACGTCCCACAGGCGCAGGGAATAACGGCTCTGGGCGTAATGCCCCATCACCAGGCCGCCGGAATCGGCCCATGCGACGAAGCCGTCGTTCTTGCCGCCGTTGATCTGCATCTGGTTCTGGTAGAACACGTGCCACAAATCACGGGTGACCAGGCTCAAGGGCAGGTCTTCGGCGTTCGGGCCCTTGAGGGCGAACGGGGCGTTGGGCAGGTTTTCCTGGAATTGCACTTCACTGGGGTAGGTCACCCCGTCGACGCTTTGCGAGCCGACTTGCAACACGCCACCCCACACCGGGGGCAGGGTGGTCAATACGCTGGCGTCGCGGTCGCGCTGCTGATAGTCGGCAGCGGACAACGCCGACAGCGGTTTCTCCAGCCCCGGGAAGTCGGCAAACAGGTTGTTGAAACTGCGGTTTTCGGCGTAGATCACCACGACGGTTTTCACTTGGTCGTGTAACGCTTTATCCAACTCTTGCGGCGTAAGCGGCCGCGCCACCGGTTTGCCCGGCGCTTCGCTGGAGTTGCCGCAGCCACTCAAGGTCGCGCCCACCCCCAGCACCGCCGCACCCCCCAGGAAACGCCGTCGGCTGGTGTCTACCGGCGGTTGGTCGATGGAATCAGAGGCAGGGCGGTCTTCGTGCTCGTCACTCATTGCGGGGAGTCCTTGCTGGCTATTTATTGCAAGATATTTCGCCAGGACGGTAGCAGTGGAATGTGACGGAGGGAAGACAGCTCGAAGTTACACGCTTTAAGCGGCAAGCCTGGAGCTAAAAACCTCAAGCTTGTCGCTGCGTTTAAGGCATCACCGGCGGCAAATACTTCAACGTCGCCCCCAACGCCCACAGCAGGAACAACACCAACGGCGCGTGTACCAGCAACTGCACGAACGAAAACCCGATCAAATCCCGCGCCTTCAGCCCCAACACGCCCAGCAACGGCAGCATATAAAACGGGTTGATCAAATTCGGCAGCGCCTCGGCCGCGTTGTAGATCTGCACGGCCCAGCCCAGGTGGTATTGCAGGTCATTAGCCACTTGCATCACGTAGGGCGCTTCGATGATCCACTTGCCGCCGCCCGACGGGATAAAGAAGCCCAGCACCGCCGAATACACACCCATCAACAGGGCATAGGTGTCGTGGGAGGCGATGGACGTAAAGAAGGTCGAGATATGGTGGGCCAGCGTCTGGCCGTCGCCGCCCTTGACCACGGTCATCAGCGCGGCAATCGAGCCGTACAGCGGGAACTGGATCAGCACGCCAGTGGTGGTCGGCACCGCGCGGGCGACCGCATCGAGAAAGCTGCGCGGGCGCCAGTGCAGTAGCGCTCCGACCATGATGAACAGGAAGTTATAGGTGTTCAGCCCGGAGATGGCGCTGATCGCCGGCTTGGTCGAAAACTCGTGGAACAACCAACCCGCCGCCAGCAGCGCCAGCAGGATGGTCAGCACCGGGCTGTGCTCCAGCCATTCGCCTGGGCGGGTCGGTGCCTGCGGCTTGGGCAGGTTGAAGGCCGGGTCGACCCCGCAGGCCTTGGCATCACGGGCGCTGTTCGGGCCGGGTGCGGTCGCGTAGGCGATGATCAGCGAGACCACGATCAGCGCCAGCAACAGTGCGCCGGATTGCCACAGGAAGATGGTGTCGGTGAACGGGATCACCCCGGTGATCGACAGGATCGACGGCGGCAAACTGGCCGGGTTGGCCTGCAACTGCGCGGCCGACGACGACAGCCCCAACGCCCACACCGCACCGAGGCCCAGGTAGGCTGCGGCGCCGGCAGCGCGGTAGTCCATGCGCAAGTCCGTGCGCCGCGCCAATGCGCGCACCAGCAAACCGCCGAACACCAGGGACAGGCCCCAGTTGAGCAAGGAGGCAACCATGGAAATCAACGCCACCCAGGCCACGGCCGAGCGGCCGTTCTTCGGGATGCGCGCCAGGCGGTCGATCAGCCTCACCGCCGGCGGCGAACTGGCGACCACATAACCGCCGATCACCACGAAGGCCATCTGCATGGTGAACGGGATCAGGCTCCAGAACCCATCGCCGAACGCCTTGGCGGCCTCGGTCGGCGCGGCGCCCATGCCCAGGGTCGCCACGGCGACAATGATCACGGCGAGGGCGGCAAACACCCAGGAGTCAGGAAACCAGCGTTCGGCGAAATTGGAGCAGCTCAGGGCAAATCGGGCATAGCGGCTTTCTTCGAGAGCATCGGCCACGAGTCATTCCTCTTATAGTTGTTATGGTGTTGGCAGTTTTACGGCATGTTCCGCTACGGCCATTGATATGGGAATGCAGTTATCTTCATCGATCAATGAGGAAAACAAATATATCCGCCGCGATTGCCATCATCCGGCTCAGCTCATAACCTGCACGCCATTTTGTTTGTCTGCCGAGCCTCAACATGACTGCCACCTCGCTTGCACAGGCGCAGCGTTTTTCCCGCTCCGACTACAAAACCCTGGGCCTGGCCGCCCTCGGCGGTGCCCTGGAAATCTACGACTTCATCATCTTCGTGTTTTTCGCGCTGACCCTCAGCCAACTGTTTTTCCCGCCGGAAATGCCCGAGTGGCTGCGCCTGCTGCAAAGTTTCGGGATCTTCGTTACGGGCTACCTCGCGCGCCCGCTGGGCGGCATCCTGATGGCGCACTTCGCCGATCACCTGGGGCGCAAGCGCGTGTTCAGCCTGAGCATCCTGATGATGGCCTTGCCCTGCCTGCTGATTGGGATCATGCCGACCTACGCGCAGATCGGCTATTTCGCACCGCTGATCCTGCTGGTGCTGCGCGTGCTGCAAGGCGCGGCGGTGGGCGGTGAAGTGCCCAGCGCCTGGACCTTCGTCGCCGAGCATGCGCCGACTCATCACCGCGGTTACGCCTTGGGCTTCCTGCAAGCCGGACTGACCTTCGGCTACCTGCTCGGCGCACTGACCGCCACGCTGCTGGCGCAACTTTTCACCCCGGCGGAGATCCTCGACTACGCCTGGCGCTTCCCCTTCCTGCTCGGCGGTGTCTTCGGCGTGATCGGCGTGTGGCTGCGCCGCTGGCTCAACGAAACCCCGGTGTTCCTCGACATGCAGGCGCGCCGCCAAGCCGCCGCCGAAATGCCGCTGCGCACCGTGTTGCGCGAGCATCGCGGCGTATTGCTGCCTGCGATGATCCTCACCTGCGTGCTCACCTCGGCCGTGGTGGTGCTGGTGGTCATCACCCCGACCATGATGCAGAAAACCTTCGGCATGACGCCCAGCCACACCTTCGCCCTGAGCGCGCTGGGCATCGTGTTCCTGAACCTCGGGTGCGTCCTGGCCGGCCTGTTGGTGGACCGCATCGGCGCCTGGCGCGCGGTGCTGGTCTACAGCCTGTTGCTGCCGCTGGGGATCGCGGTGTTATACGCCAGCCTGATCGCCGGTGGCGTCTGGCTCGGCGCCGCGTATGCCGTGGCAGGCTTGAGCTGCGGCGTGGTCGGCGCAGTGCCGTCGGTGATGGTCGGGCTGTTCCCGGCGCCGGTGCGGGTGTCGGGCATTTCCTTCACCTACAACATCGCCTACGCGCTGTGGGCGAGCACCACGCCCTTGATCCTGATTGCACTGATGCCGACCAGCCCATGGATTTGCGTGGGCTATTGCGTGGTGATGGGCGCGGTGGGGGGGGTGAGTGTGGCGCTGTTCAGCAAGCGCCACACGTTAGCCGCCTGAGGGCGCGGTCAGGAAGTGCCGAGCCCATCCGAACCTTCCGCTATGGCGCTATGATTCATGCAACCACTCCCCACGAGGATGTTTCATGAGCGCAGGACACAACCACGCCCAGGTACGCGCCGGTCACGAACGCCCGTTATGGATCGCCCTCGGGCTGACCAGCAGCTTCATGATTGCCGAGGTGATCGGTGCCTTTATCACCGGCAGCCTGGCGCTGTTGTCCGACGCCGCGCACATGATGACCGATGCCCTGGCCATGGCGATTTCCCTGGTGGCGATCCAAATCGCCAAACGCCCCGCAGACCGCAAGCGCACGTTCGGCTACGCGCGCTTTGAAATCCTCGCGGCGGCCTTCAATGCGTTGCTGCTGTTTGCAGTGGCGTTCTACATCCTGTTTGAGGCCTATCAACGCCTGCAGGCGCCTGCGCAGATCCAGTCGACGGGCATGCTGGTGATCGCCGTGCTGGGGCTGCTCGTCAACCTGATTTCCATGCGCCTGCTCCGCGCTGGCAGCGGCGAAAGCCTGAATGTCAAAGGTGCGTACCTGGAGGTCTGGAGTGACATGCTCGGCTCTGTCGGCGTGATCATCGCAGCCGTGGTGATCATGTTGACCGGCTGGGGTTGGGTCGACTCGGTGGTGGCGGCGGCAATTGGTTTCTGGGTGTTACCGCGTACCTGGGTGTTGCTCAAGGAGAGCATGAATGTGCTGCTGCAAGGTGTGCCCGACGGCATCGATATCGACAGCGTGGAACAGGCCATCCGTGGCGTACCTGGCGTGAAGGATGTACATGACCTGCATATCTGGGCACTCACCAGTGGCAAGAACGTGCTGAGCAGCCATCTGGTGGCGGACGCGGTGCCGGGCGTCGAGCAACAGGTCCTCGCTCAAGTGACGCAATTGCTGCATGAACAATTCGATATTTCCCACGTCACGCTGCAGGTCGAGGGCGAGGGTTTTCATCGTGACGGGCCCGAAGAAGCCCATGCTTGAGCCTTACTAACGGATTTGTAATGTTCGCCCCACCGCCCTGATAAGTACCGAAAGTTACAGTGCCCCGGCTTGGATTTATCCGCCATTTCATGGGCCTGGAACTCTCGTTATGCCAACTCGTGCAAGAACATTACTGTGCTCGATCGTCGTGTTGCTGGCGACGGCGCCCAGACCCTGAGCCTCGACGCTGCCCTGCAAACCGCCTTCGCCAATAACCCCGACCTGGCCGCCGCGCAATGGGAGATCGACATCGCCAGCGGCGGTCGCCAGCAGGCGGGGTTGATCCCCAACCCGCTGGCCTCATGGGATGCCGAAGACACCCGCCGCGACACCCGCACCACCACGCTCACGTTAAGCCAGACCCTGGAACTGGGCGGCAAGCGCGGTGCGCGCATTGAGCTGGCCACGCGTGGCCAGGACGTCGCGGCGCTGACCTTGCAACAGCGCCGCAACGACGTGCGCGCCGAGGTGATCGAGCGCTATTACGGCGCCCTTCGCGCCCAGGAACGCCTCGAGCTGGCGCAACGCTCCCTGGCACTGGCCGAGCGCGGCCTGGTGGTCGCCAATGGCCGTGTCAGCTATCGCCGCCTGTCCACCGGCAACACGCCGAACGAGCCCTTGCCGCCGCTGCGGCCGGTGTCCGAATCGAGTTTCACGCCGACCATGGCAAACGCATCCAGGCCAACACCCACGGTGTCCTGGGTGAAACCGGACTCGAACTTGCCGATCAGCCTCTGCGACCAGGCTTCTGAATAGCCGTTGCCGGTCGGGCTGGATTGGCCTTTGCGATCATCGCGATTGAAGTAAAAATTACGTGCTAGCACCTTCACGCTGCTGCCTTCGATAAAGCCTTCGGGCTTGTTTTCCACGGCCAGCGCTGCCAGGGGCAGTGTGACGACCAGTGAAAGGGGAAGGGGGTCATCACGGATACGCATGTTTCGCTCCTCGGTATTGGCAGTTATCAGCTTTTTATGGAGGCGCGCGTTCTTATTGATTTGGCCCGGGCTGATAGTTGCAAACTGCGGATAACGGCTGCGTTGCGTGAGCATTACAATTGTGGAACCTCGGCGCTACCTAACAAAGAAGTAATCTTCTGGTGAACCTCGCGTCAGGGTTGCTTCGTTAGTCTCGACACTGAACTAAAAAAGAGTCACGCCGGGCATCGAACCGCTCTTCAGAAAACCCCGGCCACGCCGATGCAGGTCAGATTCGTCCTTTTCTCATGACCATCGGTGTCCCATGTTCAACACCCGTTTGAAGCAGGAGCTGTCTGCTCTTCGCGAAGAGTTGTCCAGCTTGCAGCAGGTCAAGGAAAGCCTGGAAAGCGAAATGTTGTGCCTGACACTGGACGCCGAAGGCCGGGTGGAGTGGGCGAATGCCAACTTCCTGCAGGAGCTGGCGTACTCGATGTCGCAACTGCTGGGGCGGCCCGTTGACGAGCTGGTGCCGGCCTACCTGCGTCAGGACGAATTCCAGCAGCGCTTCAAGAACGCACTGGTGCGCGGCGAACACTTTGCCGGTGCCGTGCGCCTGTTGCGCGGCAATGGCAAGGAAGCGTGGTTGCGTTCGATCGTGCAGCCGGTGCGCAGCTCCGACGGGCGCATCAAGCATATTTCGATGTTCTCCAGCGACCTCACGCGCACCATCGAGGCGTCGCGCGAGCACGAAAACCTGATCTCCGCGCTGGTGCGCTCCACGGCCGTGATCGAGTTCGACCTGGACGGGCATGTGCTCACCGCCAACGCGGGTTTTCTCAATGCGATGGGTTACAGCCTGGCGCAGATCCAGGGCAAACATCACCGTATGTTCTGCGAGCCGGCGGAATACAACAGCGCCGAGTACCAGAACTTCTGGAAACGCCTGAACGCTGGCGAGTTTGTCGCGGCACGTTTCAAACGCGTGGACAGCCATGGCCGTGCGGTATGGCTTGAGGCCACCTATAACCCGGTGCTGGATGCCAATGATCGTCTGTACAAAGTGGTCAAGTTCGCCACCGTGATCACCGAGCAGGTCAACCGTGAACAGGCGATTGCCGAGGCGGCCAACATTGCCTACAGCACCTCGCTGCACACCGACAGCAGTGCCCAGCGCGGCACCACGGTAGTGACGCAGGCGGTCGACGTGATGCGCGAGCTGGCCCACCACCTGCAGCAGGCCGGCGAGGGCATCGAGGCGCTGAATGCCCAGTCCCAAGTGATCGGCAGCATCGTCAAGACCATCAGCGGCATCGCCGAACAGACCAACCTGCTGGCGCTCAACGCGGCCATTGAAGCGGCGCGTGCCGGCGAACAGGGGCGCGGGTTTGCGGTCGTGGCCGACGAAGTGCGCCAACTGGCGTCGCGCACCAGCAGGGCCACTGAAGAGATTGTCGGGGTGGTGCGTCAGAACCAGGACATGGCCCGTGACGCCGTGAACCTGATGACCGACGGCCGCCAGCAAGCCGAGCAGGGCCTGGCCCTGGCCGCCGAAGCCGGCACGGTGATCGTGGAAATCCAGGACGGCGCGCAAAAGGTCGTCAGCGCCGTCGGACAGTTCGCTAACCAGCTGTCGAGCTGACCCGTAGGGCTTGTGCTTGAGGTATCGTAGTTTTTTTCACGATTGAAGAGCCGATCCTCCATGAGCCCTGATCACCGCCGCCCCGTTCCGCTGCCCAAGGCCTACCGCTTGCTCAACCACGGCCCGACCGTACTGGTCAGCGCCGCGCATAATGGCCAGCGCGCTATCATGGCCGCGGCCTGGGCCATGCCGTTGGATTTCGAACCGCCGAAAGTTGCCGTCGTGCTGGACAAGGCCACCTGGACCCGCCAACTGCTGGAACGCGCCGGCACCTTCGTGTTGCAGGTGCCCTGCGCGGCCCAGGCCGATCTCGTACAGACCGTGGGCACTACCAGCGGCGCCGATCTGGATAAATTCGCCGCCTATGGCTTGCACACCTTCGACGGCGAACACACTGAAGCGCCCTTGCTCGAAGGCTGCGTCGCCTGGCTGGAATGCCGCCTGCTGCCCGAGCCGCATACCCAGCAGACCTACGACCTGTTCCTCGGCGAAGTGGTTGCCGCGTATGCCGACGAGCGCGTGTTCAGCGACGGGCATTGGCATTTCGAAGGCTTTGATCAACTGCGCACCCTGCACCATGTGGCGGGCGGGCATTTCCTCACCATCGGCCAGCCGATAGACGGGCATCCGCTCACGCCCGCCGGTTGAGCCTGTTCAGCGCCCGAGCATCTTCACCCAGCGCGCTGGGGGCATGCCGTAGGTGCTGCGAAATTGCCGGGTCATATGGCTCTGGTCGCTGAAGCCGGCGAGCATCGCTGCGTCCACCAGCGGTCTGCCCTGGGCCAGCAGGCTGCGTACCAGATCCAGCCGGCGCATGGTCAGGTAGCGGTAGGGGCTGGTGCCGAACAACAAGCGAAAATCCCGCGACAAGGCCCAGCGGTCGCGGCCGGCGTGGGCGGCCATTTCATCCAGGGTGATGCTGCGGCCCAGGGCGCTGTGGATAAATTCCCGGGCGCGTTCGGCAGCCACGTAATCGAAGGTCTTGCGGGTGGTGATCGCGCCCGAGGCGTTGCTCAAGGCTTGGGCCAGGTCGAACAGGGCGTCCTGCTCCTGCAACGGGTCGATCGGGCAGTCCAGGCTTTGCAGCAACACTTCGCTGGCGCGGTGCAACCACGGGTCGGTGGACACTCCGCCGGGGATAAACGGCAACGGCTTGCCGCCGAGGATCTGTTGGATCAGCGCCGGTTCCACGTAGATCATGCGGTACTTGAAACCTTCCTCGCTGCCGGCGCGGCCGTCATGGGTCTCGTCAGGATGAATGACCATGGTGGTGCCGGGCAGGCCATGGGTCATGCCACCGCGATAATGAAAACTCTGCACGCCGAACAAGGTCCGGCCGATGGCATAGGTGTCATGGCGATGCGGGTCGAACGCAAAGCCGGCAAAGTACGCCTCGATGCGGTCCAGGCCGCTGGCGTGCGGCGCGCGGTGCAGCCAGTCGAGGGTGGGGGTGGGTTTACCCATGGTGACTTGTCACAAGAAGAGGTGGAAACACGTTAGCCGAGTCTGAGGCCCTTGTCTGCCGGGGTCTTGTACGATTGTGCAGGGGGCAGGCGAGGCCTATGATCGCGGTTCGTGCCTTGTGCTGATGGAGCGCCCCCATGGATGTCCTCAACCCTGCCTACGTGGCGCCCCTGAGCTCGCTGGCCCTGCTGTGGACGGTGGCGGTGGTCACGCCTGGCCCCAACTTCTTCAACACGGCGCAACTGGCCGCCAGTTGTTCGCGCCGCCATGGTTTGGTGGCCTCGGCGGGTGTGGCTACGGGTACGATCCTGTGGGGGTTGGCGGGTGGCCTGGGCATAAAGTCGCTGTTTAGCGCCGCACCCATGCTGTACCTGGCGTTCAAGATCATCGGTGGCTGCTACCTGATCTACCTGGGCTTGAAGCTGTTCAAGCGCTCGGCGCCGGCGATGGGGCAGAGCCTGTTGCCGGACGGGCCCCGACGCTCGTTGTTTTCCGCCTGGCGCCTAGGGTTGCTGGGCAATCTGTCCAATCCCAAGGCCGCGTTGTTCGTCGCCACCATCTTCGCGTCCACCATGCCGCCGTCGCCGTCACCGATGCTGCTGACCCTGGCGGTGATCATCATGGCCACCTTGTCGTTCAGCTGGTATTCCAGCGTGGCCCTGGTGTTTTCCAGTGAGCGCATGGCCGACCTCTACAGCCGCTCGCGCAAATGGCTCGACCGTTTTGCGGGGGGGTGCTACATGCTGTTCGGTGTACATCTGGTAGCGAATCGCTGACCGCTCATGGTAAGAAGCCTTACTTTCAACAGTGAGGTCGGGTCATGAGCAAGGTGCGCGTAGGGATTATTTTTGGTGGTCGTTCGGCCGAGCACGAAGTCTCGCTGCAGTCGGCGCGCAACATCGTCGATGCCCTCGACCGCTCGCGCTTCGAGCCGGTGCTGATCGGCATCGACAAGGCCGGCCACTGGCACCTTAACGACACCTCGAACTTCCTGATCAACCAGGAAAACCCGGCGCTGATCGCCCTCAACCAGTCCAACCGCGAACTGGCGGTGGTGCCGGGCAAGGCCAGCCAGCAAGTGGTGGAAACCACCGGCAGCGGCCTGCTGGCCCACATCGACGTGATCTTCCCCATCGTCCACGGCACCCTCGGCGAGGACGGCTGCCTGCAAGGTCTGTTGCGCATGGCCGACCTGCCTTTTGTCGGCTCCGACGTGCTCGGCTCGGCAGTGTGCATGGACAAGGACATCAGCAAACGCCTGCTGCGCGACGCCGGTATTGCCGTCACGCCGTTTATCACCCTCAACCGCAACAACGCGGCGCGCACCTCGTTTGACATGGCGGTGCGCAAGCTCGGCTTGCCGATGTTCGTCAAACCCGCCAACCAAGGCTCCTCGGTGGGCGTGAGCAAAGTGAACGACGAGGCCGAATACCAAGCCGCCGTCGAACTGGCCCTGGGCTTTGACGAGAAAGTGCTGGTGGAGTCTGCCGTCCAGGGCCGCGAGATCGAATGCGCCGTGCTGGGCAACGAAAATCCGATCGCCAGCGGTTGCGGCGAGATCGTGGTGAGCAGCGGCTTCTATTCCTACGACAGCAAATACATCGACGACCAGGCGGCCCAAGTGGTGGTGCCGGCCGATATCAGCGTTGAAGCCAGCGAGCGGATTCGCCGCCTGGCCGTCGAAGCGTTCGAGGTGTTGGGGTGCGCAGGGTTGGCGCGGGTCGATGTGTTCCTCACCGAGGACGGCGAAGTGCTGATCAACGAAATCAACTCGTTGCCGGGTTTTACCCGCATCAGCATGTACCCCAAGTTGTGGCAGGCGGCGGGGATGAGTTACAGCGAGTTGGTCAGCCGCTTGATTGAGTTGGCGTTGGAGCGGCATGCGGGGCGTAAGGGCTTGAAGATCAGCCGATAGTCATCGGCCGGCGCGTCAGTAACGCCATTAGGCGTTACTGAGGACTTCCCGGAAAACGTCCGGTCTTATGGCCGCAATGTGCAGCAGCGAGCGTGCTGCGCCGGAGGGGGAGCGACGCCCTCGTAAGCATCAATCACCCAACGCCTCGCCCTCCCGCCGAGGATCGGCACCCCCGCTCACCATCACCTTGCCCTGCGCATCCCGCGTGCGAACGATCGCCTGGATGCCACTGGTCATCTCGATCTCGCTCAGTGCATGGCCCTTGTCCTTGAGCGCCTGTTTCAACGCCGGGCTGAACATGCCGCTTTCCAGTTCGGTTGCGCCATTGCGGCTGCCGAAGTTGGGTAGGCTGATGGCGGCTTGCGGGTCGAGCTGCCAGTCGAGCATCGCCACCAGGGATTTGCTCACGTATTCGATGATCTGCGAACCGCCCGGCGACCCCAGCGTAGCCAGCAATTCACCGCTGTGGCGGTCGAACACCAGGGTCGGCGCCATGGCTGAGCGCGGGCGTTTGCCGGGTTGCACGCGGTTGGCCACCGGCTGGCCGTTTTCCTCGGGAATGAACGAGAAGTCGGTCATCTGGTTGTTGAGCAAAAAGCCCTGGACCATCACGTGGGAGCCGAACGCGGCCTCCACCGTGGTGGTCATCGACACGGCGCCGCCCTGGTCATCCACCGCCACCACTTGCGAGGTGGAGATGCGCAGCGGCGAGCGGTCCGGGGTATACGCCACTTGAATGCCCGCTGGTTGGCCCGGCTTGGCGACGCCCAGGCTGCGTTCACCGATCAAGGCGGCGCGCTGGGCCAGGTAGTCGGGGGCGACCAGGCCTGCGACCGGCACCGGCACAAAGTCCGCATCGGCCACATACAACGCGCGGTCGGCAAAGGCCAGGCGGCCGGCTTCGGCGATCAGGTGAACCGCCTCGGGCGTGGGCTCAAGGCCAGCGGGCGAGGCGCTCTTTAGCGGCGTCATGGGCGCGATGGCCAGGCGCGGGTCGCGGGCTTCCAGGGCCTGCAACGTGCCCATGATTTGCGCGATGGCAATCCCGCCCGACGACGGTGGCGGCATGCCACAGATTTTCCAGCGCTTGTAGTCGCTACACAGCGGCGCACGTTCTTTGGCCACGTAGGCTTTAAGGTCCGCCGGGGACAGGCTGCCCGCGTTGCGGTGGCCCTGCACCTTACGCGCGATTTCGTCGGCAATCGGGCCGTGGTACAGCGCGTCCGGGCCTTCCTTGGCGATGCGCTTGAACACCGCCGCCAGTGCCGGGTTTTTCAACCGCGTGCCGGTGGCTTTGGGCGTGCCATCGGCGTTCAGAAAGTAGGCCGCCATCTCCGGCGACTGTGGGATAAAACGGTCTGCGGCAATCAGGCTGTGCAAGCGCGGCGAGATGGCGAAACCCTGTTCCGACAGACGAATCGCCGGCTCGAACAACCGGGCCCATGGCAGATGCCCGCTCTTCTTGTGCGCCATCTCCAGCGCTCGCAACACCCCCGGCGTACCCACCGAGCGCCCGCCGATCTGCGCTGCGGTGAACCCCATCGGCTGACCGTCGGCCTTGAGGAACAGGCGCTCCGTCGCCCCGTCCGGTGCGGTTTCCCGGCCGTCATACGCGTGCACGGTGTGCCCGTCCCACAGCATGATGAAGGCACCGCCGCCAATCCCCGACGACTGCGGCTCCACCAGCGTCAACACCGCCTGCATGGCAATCGCCGCATCGATGGCCGAACCGCCCTGGCGCAGCATCTCGCGCCCTGCCTCGGCCGCCAGCGGGTTGGCGGCCGCCGCCATATGGCGCTCGGCGTAGCGCGGGCTGAGGTCGCTGCGATAGCCCGAGCCCAACTCCGGCGCCGGAGGCGGTTCGTTGACCGGGGTGTGGCAGGCCACAAGGGCCAGGGTTGCGGCAATGACCGTCAGTTGACGGCGGGCAATCGAAAACACGCGCTGAACTCCGTTCATGTTGAGAATGATCTGTTGTTCTAGGGGTACTGCTTTTTACAGGTAAATCGTGCCTTGCATATACAGCACGGCCTTGCCGGAAATAATCACCCGGTCGCCCTTGAGGACACAGCGCAACTGGCCTTTGCGCGCACCGCCTTGCTCGGCGCTCAGGCGTGTTTTGCCCAGGCGCTCGGCCCAGAACGGCGCCAGCGAGGTATGCGCGGAACCGGTGACCGGGTCTTCATTGACCCCCACATTCGGCCCGAACCAACGGGAAATGAAATCAAACCGCGTGCTCTTGGCTGTCACCGCAATCCCGCGTTTGGGCAGGCCCTTGAGCTGGGCGAAGTCCGGCGTGAGCGCAGCAACCTGGGCTTCATCGTCGAGCAACACAATGTAGTCATCGGTGCCGAACACCTCGGCGTGTTCAATCCCCAGCGCGCTCAACATTGCGGCAGGCGGCTCGCACGGTTGTGGCGCTTTCGCCGGGAAGTCCATCGCCAGTTCATCGCCCTCGCGTGTTACCCGCAGCTCGCCGCTGCGCGTTGCGAACCGCAACACCTCAGGCGCATCCGCCAACGCATTGATCAACACCCACGCCGCTGCGAGCGTGGCATGGCCGCACAGGTCGACTTCGACGGTCGGGGTGAACCAGCGCAGCTCATAAAAACCGTCGCGGGGGACGAAGTAGGCGGTTTCGGACAGGTTGTTTTCGGCGGCGATGTTTTGCAGTTGCGCGTCGCTCAGCCATTCGGTCAGTGGGCACACCGCTGCAGGGTTGCCGCCGAAGGGGTGTTGGCTGAAGGCGTCGACTTGGTAGATGTCCAGTTTCACCGTGGTGTACTCCATGCGTGCGGGGAGGTTGGACACTAACAGCGGGCTCTGGGGAGCGTCAAAATACAGAAGGCGTGTTTTTTTGCGCGCATGCAAGCTGCCGGGAAGGGTGCGGCGCAGCTTTTTCGGTGTCTCAGAAAAATGCCCCGACAGGCCGGGGCATTTTCAGCTCGCGGTTTACACGCTCTGGTGCTATTTCTGCGCGTGGTTTTGCTGGCTGCCACCGCCGATCTGCCACACGTAGGGCGGTTCGGTGCCATTGATCTCCCAGTCACCGAGGATCCGCTCTTTATAGATCAATGGATTATGTGAGGCGGCAGTGCGCGCATTGCGCCAGTGTCGGTCGAGTTGCAGGCTCGCGCGTGCGGCGGATGCGCCCAAGGCGTTGAACAGGTCGCTGGTGGCGCGAAGCACCAGATCGGCAATCACCACTTGCGCTTGGGCCGACTCCAGCTCTGCGGCAATATTGGCCTCGCGTTCGGCCTGCGCATCCTTGGCGAAGTGTGCCACGTAGGCGCGTTGTGAGGCCTGTGCGGCGCGCAGGGTCGCCGCTTCAGCCGTGTAGACCTGCGCCGAGGCCTTGCCGACCACCTGCTGCACCTGCGCATCGTCACGCGCCGCCGGCGCATTGCCATGGCTGAACACGCGGGCGCGAACACGGACCTGTTGGGCCACCTCTCGCACGGCCGCCTGCCCCGACCCGACCAGGACGGCCAGCAGGGTCAGTTGGTAAAACGCCGTTTGGTATTTAAAGCGCGTGGAGAAGTCGATCAGGTGGTCGTCTTCGACCACTGCGTTTTCAAACACGGAAGTGCCGCTGCCAGTGGTGCGCTGACCGAAGCCATCCCAATCGTCGCTTTGCCGCACACCCGGTTGCTGCACGCGGACCGCTGCGATCACGTCGGCACCGGTGTCGTCCCGTTGGGCGTAGAGGTCGATCCAGTCGGCGAACAGGCTGCCGGTGCTGTAGAACTTGGTGCCGTTGGCGACCCATTGCTCGCCCTGGCGGCTGATTCGGGTAATCACCTGGCCGATCTTCACGTCGCCGACTTCGGTCCAGGCATTGCCGACCAGCTCCCCGGCCACAAACCGCTCGAACCAGGCGTTCTGCGGGCTGAATGCCTGGGCGTTGAGGCGGTCTTCGACAAACGCAAAATGCCCGCGCAGGGCTTGCGTCACGTTGGAGTCGGCGGCCGCCAGTTCAATCAACAGTTGGAACAGTTGCGGCAGCGAGGCGCCGGGCCCGCCGAATTCGACCGGCACACGCACGGCGCCGAACCCGGCTTGCTTGAGCCATTTGATCGGTTCGAACGGCAGCGTGCGGCTGCGTTCGCGCTCGACCGCGCCCTCGGCAATACGCGCAAAGATCGGTCGAAAACGTGCGGCGAGCGCGTCGTAATCAGTACCGACAGACAGTGTGTTCAGCGTGGCGAAACTGGACATGGAATGGATTCCTCTTCAGCGCAGATAAACGTCAAGTCAGGTCAGAGAATGTGGACGGTTTGGTGTGATCGGTGGCGTTCGCGCCGGTTTTGAATGCACCGCGATAACGTGCCGCCGGATGGTCGTCTGCGGCATACGGCGAAGTGCCGTCGAGCAGGTTTTCACGCAGGGTGGCGCCGTCATAGGACGTGCGGACACGGCCCCGGCGTTGCAGCTCCGGAACGATGAACTCGACGAGGTCTTCGAAGGTGCCCGGGGTGATCGCATAGGCCAGGTTGAAGCCGTCGATACCACCGACGTCCACCCAGCGCTCCATTTCGTCGGCCACCGTTTTCGGGCCGCCCACCAACACCGGGCCCAGGCCGCCGATGCTGCGGTGTTTGATGATGTCGCGTGGCGTCCACTTGCGGTCGGGGTCGGCGGTGGCGAGCAGTTCCAGCACCGAGCGGATGCTGTCGTTGTCGATGGCCTCCAGGGGTTGGTCCGGGTCGTATTCGGAAAAGTCGATGCCGGTCCAACCGCCGTAAAACGACAACATGCCTTCGCCATTGGCATAGCTCAGGTAGTCGCGGTATTTGGCTTGCGCGGCTTCATCGCTTTCAGCGGTGATCACCGTCAACAGCGTGAACACCTTGACCGAATCACGGCTACGGCCCGCTTCCACGGCGCGGTTGCGGATGTCATCGGACACCTCGCGCGCCTGTTCTGCGGTGGCCGGGCTGATGAACACCCCTTCGGCGTGCTTGGCGGCAAAGGCGCGGCCACGGCTGGAGGCACCGGCCTGGAAAATAACCGGGGTGCGCTGTGGCGACGGTTCGGACAAATGGATGCCCGGCACATCGTAGTATTTGCCCTTGTGACCGATCGGGTGGACTTTGCTCGGGTCGGTAAAGATCCCGCGCTCACGGTCACGCAGCACCGCGTCTTCATCCCAGGAGCCTTCCCACAGTTTGTAGGTCACGTCCAGAAACTCATCGGCGATGTCATAGCGTTCGTCGTGCGAGATCTGTTGCTTGAGGCCCATGTTGACCGCCGCGCTGTTGAGGTACGAGGTCACCACGTTCCACGCCACGCGGCCCTTGGTCAGATGGTCGAGGGTCGAGAACTTTCGCGCCAGGGCGTAAGGCTGTTCATAGGTCAGCGCCGAGGTCACGCCAAAGCCCAAGTGCTGGGTGACGGTGGCCATGGCTGGCACTTGAAAGAAGGGATCGTTGACCGGCACCTGGTCGGCGTCGAGCAGGGAGGTTTCCACCGAGCCGCGATAGATGTCATAGACGCCGACGACGTCGGCGATAAACACCGAGTCGAAGTAGCCGCGCTCAAGCAGCTTGGCCAACTCGACCCAGTAATCGAGGTCTTTGTATTTCCATGCCTGGCTGTCTGGGTGACGCCAGGTGCCCGCAGCCTGATGACTCACGCAGGTCATTTCAAACGCATTGAGGATAATGCGGGAAGCCATAGTCGATTAACTCCAGTTGTCTTGATTCATGGGGCGCGCACGGCGGTTCAATCGTGGTTTAAGGAGGTAAGTGCATAGTTCATGCCGAGTGCTAACGGGCTGTAATACCTGGGGTTTTGCCGACTTTTGGGCTGGGTGCCTATCACTGGGGCAACACTTTGTTGTTTGGGTGAACGCTGGCGAACACCGACCCTGCCTGGCCGTGATCGCGGGCGTCAGGAATAGAAGCTCGGCGTCGGCGGTTTCTGCTTCAAGGCCCACTCGCCGAGTTCGCGGATGCGGTAGTCCACCGGGTCGTGCAAGGTTTGGGTTCGCAGGTTTCGCCAGTAGCGATCAAAGCGCCGCGAGGCGTGGGTGGCGCGGGCGCCGGTGACCTCAAACAGCCTCGAACTCAGGTCCAGGCCGACCCGGGTGGCATGGACCTTGGCGCTGCCGATGGCCAGGGCCAGGTTCGCGCGCTCCTCGGCGCGCAGCTGTTCGCCGCAGTTCCAGGCCTTGTCCAACAACGCGTTGGCCCGTTCGGCCAGGGCGCGTACCGCCTCCAGGCCGACCCAGAACTCGCCGTAGTGGGCCAGCACATAAGGGTCGTCGACCGCCCGCTCGACCTCGGACTTGAACCAGACGCGTGCTTCGTGGGTGGTGTAGTGCTGCGCCTGCTCAAAGGCGCCTTCGGCAATGCCGAGGAACAGGTTGACGAACGTCAGTTGCGCCAACAGCGGTCGCAGCCCGGAAAACACCGTGCTCAGCGGGCCCGGGTCGAGCAGCAGTTCATCCTCGGCCACCCGCACGCGTTCGAAACGGGCGCTGCCGCTGTCGGTCTGGCGTTGGCCCATATTGTTCCAGTCGTTGAGCAGGGTAATGCCGACGCGGTCGGTGGGGATGGCGGCGATCAGCAGTTTGCCTGCGCCACTGTCCTCCAGCGCCGAGGCAATCAGGCGGTCGGAGTCGCTGGCGCCGGAGCAAAAGCTCTTCATCCCGGTAAACTCGCGCCCGCCGTCGACACGCGTGGCCACGGTGCGGGTGTCCAGCGGGTTGAGGGCGTTGCCCCAGAACCAGCGCTGGCGGACGGTTTGTTCCAGCCAGGGCTGCCACTGATCGGGTCGCGAGAACAGGCGCACAGTAGCCAGCATCAAGTGTTGGAAACCAAACACATGGGCCATCGAACTGTCGACCTTGGCGAACTCGCGCACGATGTTCAGCGTGTCGCTCCAACTGGCGCCGAGGCCGCCGAATTCACAGGGAATACTCAGGGTCAGCAGGCCGCTGTCGCGCAGGGCATCACGCTCGCGTTTGGGCGTGCCGCCGCGCTCGTCACGCTCGGCAGCCGTACTGGCCCAGTCGGCCGCCAGGCGGCGGGCGACGTGCACAGGATCGTGGGGGGTGGTCACAGGGGAACTCCTTGAAGTTGAAAACAGCGCCGGGCCGCCCCTGGATGACGGCCGGTCCCGGGGTGTAGCGCGAGGTGTTCTACAGCCCAAACAGCCGGGCGGCATTGCCATAGAGGACGTTGTCGAGCACCTCGGGTTTGAAACCCAGGCGCAGGACATCCTCGATGGATTGACGAATTGGGCGGAACGGATAGGACGAGCCGAACAGCAACTGTTCTGCCAGAAAGCCGTTGGCCGCTTGCACGTAGGCGTCGCTGCCGGGCTGGAACAGGTACATGTCCGGCACCAGGTAGATGTTCGGGTAGCGAAACGCCACGCCGAGCGCTTGCTGCACGTTGGGCCAGTAGCCGTGGTAGCAGACGATCGACAGCTGCGGGAACGCCCGGGCGACCTTGGCCAGGTGTTCGGGGTTGTTGAAGGCAGGGTCCGGGGTGGTCGGCCCGCTCATCAGAAACAGCGGAATGCCGCGTGCCTGCAAATGCTCGTAGATCGGCCAGTACAGCGGGTCATCCGCCTGCCTGGCCGGTTCGCCAAACCCTGGCTCCAGGTCGATCCCGGCCAGGCCCAGCCCCGAGATGGCGCGCTCGATTTCGCCCAGCGCGCCGTCGATGCCCTGCAACGCCGGGTCGATGCTGGCGATGCCGAGCAACTCAGCGTGGTCGCGCACGATGCTGTGAATCAGGTCGTTGGGCAGATGCTGGCCGGGCGTGTGCCGACCGACCACCACCGCCCGGCTCAACCCGGCGTCGCGCACTTCATCGAGAAACCCCTGGGGTGTGCGCGAACGGGCGAAGTGCTCGTCGTCGCCACGCGTGCCCACCCGCCGGTTCAGCCAGCGGGCGGTGGCGGTCTCGGCGCTGCCTGGGGTGGCGCCGAAAAAATCGTGCAGGTACGCCGGGCGGCAGCGCATATCAATCACGTTCATGCCGTGGCCTCATCCTTGACCGATGTGTGGCCGGCCCGCACATCGAACGCGCCGCCGGTGAGTACTTGGTCGCGGACCGTGACAGGCTGTTTGCCCAACAGCGGGAACACCAGTTCGGCAAAGCGGAAAGCCTCTTCCAGGTGCGGGTAGCCGGACAGTACAAAGCGGTCTACGCCGAGGTTGGCATATTCCTGCAGGCGCTTGGCCACGGTCTGAGGGTCGCCGACCAGCGCCGTGCCGGCGCCTCCGCGCACCAGGCCGACACCGGCCCACAGGTTGGGCGAGACCTCGAGCTTGTCGCGCTGTCCACCATGCAGGGCGGCCATACGGCGCTGACCTTCGGAGTCCATCTTGGCGTAATTATTTTGCGCGTCGGCGATCACATCGTCGTCGAGGTGGCTGATCAGTTCTTCGGCCGCCGCCCAGGCCTGCTCGTTGGTTTCACGCACGATCACATGCAGGCGCACGCCGAAATGTAGCGTGCGCCCATATTTTTTCGCGCGCTCGCGCACATCGGCGATTTTCGCGGCCACGGCCGCCGGCGGTTCGCCCCAGGTCAGGTAGGCGTCGACCTGCTGGGCCGCCAGCTCATGGGCGGCCGGGGACGACCCGCCAAAATACAAGGGCGGGTGCGGTTGCTGCACGGGGTTGAAGAAGTTCTGCGCGCCTTCGACGCGCACATGCTTGCCGGTGAAATCCACCACCTCGCCACTGAGCAAGCGCCGCCAAACGCTCAGGAACTCGCCAGCGGCTTCGTAGCGTTGGTCGTGGTCGAGGAAAATACCGTCGGCGGCCAACTCGGTGGCATCACCGCCGGGCACCACGTTGAGCAGCAAGCGGCCGTTGCTGGCCTGGTCCAGTGTGGCCGCCTGACGGGCCGAAGCGGTGGGGTTGCCCAGCGAGGTGCGCAGCGCCACCAGCAACTTCAGGCGATGGGTGACCGGGACCAGGCTGGCGGCGGTAATCCACGGGTCCAGGCAACTGCTGCCGGTGGGAATCAACACCCCGTCATAGCCCAGGCTCTCGGCGGCTACCGCGATTTGCTGCATGTATTTGTTGGTGGCCGGGCGGCCGCTGTCGGATCGGCCCAGATAACGGGTGTCGCCGGACGTGGGCAGAAACCAAAAGATATCAAGACTCATCAACACGCTCCTCGCTGCAAAAATAAGAAGCCCGCTGCCTTGGGTAAGGTAAGACGGCAGCAGGTTGTGCAACGCAGGGCCGGCACGGCTCTATAGAGGCGCTTGTTGGAACAAGTCTGTGGCTGTGGCCGATAGTTCTAAGAGAGCAAGCATCGTACCAATTCATTAAGTTATTGATTTATAAGGTAATGATTGGTTTGTGTGCGGCGATGAGTGTCGCTGGAAGAGGGCAAGTGTTGAAACGCTGTTGCCTGGCAAACAGTTGTGCGCAAAGACAGAAGTGTTCGCTGGGCAACAGGCTTTACCCGCTGGATTTGCGCATGCTGTAACCGCGCCATCCATTCCCGCCACAGAGTGGAATCGCAGAAACAAGAAAGCCCGCACGAGGCGGGCTTCTTGGGGATTCATAGGCGGCTGTGAACGTCTATGGATCGGTGCCTGGAATAGGTCAGATGCGGAAACTGCCCACCAGATGCTTCAGCCGTGCCGCCTGCTGTTCCAGGTCGGCGCAGGCGCGCAGGGTCGATTGCAGGTTTTCCACGCCTTCCTGATTGAGCGTGTTGATCTCGGTAATGTCCATGTTGATCGACTCCACCACCGAGGTCTGCTCCTCGGTGGCGGTGGCGACCGACTGGTTCATGCCATCGATCTCGCCGATGCGTTGGGTCACGCTGTTCAAGCGCTCGCCGACCTGGTTGGCGATTTCCATGCTGTCTTGGCTATGGCGCTGGCTGTCGCTCATGGTGCTGACCGAATCCCGGGCGCCGACTTGCAGCTCCTCGATCATCGTTTGCACTTGTTGTGCCGACTCCTGGGTGCGATGCGCCAGGTTGCGCACTTCATCGGCCACTACCGCAAACCCGCGTCCGGCTTCCCCGGCCCGTGCGGCCTCGATGGCGGCGTTGAGCGCGAGCAGGTTGGTTTGCTGGGAGATGCTGGTGATCACCTCAAGGATCTGACCGATATTCACCGTTTTGCTGTTCAGCGATTCGATATTCGTACTCGACGCGCTGAGCATTTCCGACAGCTGATGCATTGCGCTGATGTTGCGCTCGACCACTTGCTGACCCTGCTCGGCCAGACCCCGTGCGTCGCTGGCCTGTTGCGAGGCCTGAGCGGCATTACGGGCTATTTCCTGAGCAGCGGCACCGAGTTCGTTGATGGCAGCGGCGACGCTGTTGGTACGGCTGGCCTGTTCGTCGGAGTTGAGCATCGATGAGTTGGAGGCGCTGACCACGCGCATGGCCACTTCGTTGACGTGCTCGGTCGCTGAGGAGACTTCTCGGATCGAGGTGTGGATACGTTCGACAAAATCGTTGAACGCATTGCCCAGGGTGCCGAACTCGTCTTGCGTGTGGATGACCAGGCGTTTGGTGAGGTCACCTTCGCCTTGGGCAATGTCCTCCATTGCGCGGGTCATAATGTGCAGCGGTTGCAGCAGTATGCGGATCAGTAAACTCAGCAGGACGATGATGAGGATCACCGCAACGATGGTGGCAATCACCGCCGAATAGCGGAATTGGCTCAGCGTCGCGTAAGCCTTGTCTTTATCGATTGAGAGACCGATGTACCAGTTGACGGAAGGTAGACCTTTGATCGGTGCGAAGCTCAGCAAGCGGGCTTGCCCGTTGAACTGGACCTCGGTCAGCTCGCCGGAAAGTTTCGGTGTGTGTGCAGGGTACAAATCCGAAAGCGACTTCATGACCAGCGCTTTGTCCGGATGCACCAGTATCTTGCCCTGATCGTTGACCAGGAAGGCATAGCCCATGCCGCCAAAGTTCAACGAGTTGATGAGTTCCACCAGGCCATCCAACGCCAGGTCACCGCCAACCACACCGATGCTGCTGGAAACCTTGCTGATGACACTAATGACCATCTTGTTGGTGGCCAGATCAATATAAGGCTCAGTCAGTATGGCGCCGTTGGCGTTCATACCGTCCTTGTACCAAGGGCGGGAGCGCGGGTCATAGCCATCGGGCATCTTGGTGTTCGGACGAATACTGAAACTGCCGTCGACCTTGCCTAGGTAGTCGGTGAGAAAACTTGAGGTCAGGACGCTCTCATCCATCAGCGTCTCGGCATTGGCAGGCTCCCTGGCAATGTTCTGCGCCAGATTCCTCACCAAATTAATCCGCCCCTCCAGCAGGTTACGAATATTGGTGGAGGTAGAGTCACCCATTTCAGTCAAATAGTTTTCCAGGCTGACGCGAGTTGCATTGCGCTGTAAATAGTCGTTGTACAACGTGAATAGGGTGAAGGCGAGCATCACAATCAGCGACACGGCCAACAGAATTTTGTGACTGAAACGAAGGCTTCTATTCATGGCGTATTGAGTTCGCTAGGTCTTTTGCGTGGACTGTCCAAGGGTATCGGCCGTCGCCCGGTAAACCTTGAGGTGTGAAGGGGTTGGTCGTCGCGCTGGAGGGTTGAGTTGTCCCTGGTCCCGATAACTGCCGGTGGTCGATTCCATTTGCCGTGCCAGTGCCTGCAAATGAGGCAGCACGTTATTGGTGAGGTCCACGGGGGTACGCCGTGAACGGTTGGAGGCGAAGCTGATCGCAGCCACCACTTTTCCGCTGCGTTCGCGTAGCGGCACGGCACGGCGACAGAAATGGTTCCGGGTTCCATCTCGTCTATGGTCAAGGCGTAATTGACGTTGTATATGTGGTTGTCTTATTGATTTTTAATGAGATTAAATATTTATGGCGTGATTTTTCACAATGAGTAATCAGGTTAACCGAATCGACCGACAGGTCGCGTTCGGAAAACCAAATGGTGTTCAGGGCCGCTAACGCCAGACCGGCAACAGGCCCAAGGAAAACAGCACATGTGAAGCCGCACTGATCACGCCGAAAAACAGCACCAGGGCAATCATGGGGTGGCCGCCCCACACGCGATACCGCGGGCTGCCAAAGCGTTTACGTGATGCGCTGGCCAGCAATGCAGGGGTAATCACGGCCCAGAGGGTCGCCGCCAGACCGGCGAAACCGATTGCATGGATAAACCCTTCGGGCCACAACAGCCCGCAGAGCATGGGCGGCAGGAAGGTGGTACCTGCGGTTTTCAGGCGACCTCGCGGACTGTCGTCAAACCCCAGTACGTCGGCCAGATAATCGAACAGCCCCAGAGTCACACCAAGAAAGGAGCAGGCGACGGCGAAGTTGGAAAAAAGGCTGAGGAACACGTCGATTTTCGCGCTGTTGAGCATGGCCCCTAACGCGCTGATCAGTACGTCGATATTCCCGCCACGCTGAGCGATATCTTTGAACCCGTCCCGGGGAATGTTCCCCATGCTGCACACTATCCAGACGACATAGAGACCTAGCGCGATGAGGGTGCCGCTGACCAGGCAGGCCCGGATACGCTGCGGATCTTTGCCGAAGTGTTTCATCAGGCCGGGCACGTTGCCGTGAAAGCCGAAGGACGTCAGGCAGAAGGGCAGGGTCATCAGCAGGTAAGGGAGGTAGTGGCTGTCCGTTGCGTTGCGATTGAGCAGCGTCGCCGGTTGCACATGATCGAGCAACCCGCCGAAGGTCAGGAAAAACGCGAAGATTTTTGCACCGAAAATCACCGTGGTCACCCGGCTCACCGCTGCCGTGCTCAGCCACACAATGACCGATACCGTTAGGGTGAAATACAGGCCCCCGGCCCGCGCCGATAGATTCACGCCCAATGACTGGGCGCTGTGATGAATCACTGAACCACTGGCCGAGATGTAGGCGTAGGTCAGCGTGTACAGGACAAAGACGATGCTCAAGCCGTTCAACACATTCCAGCGATGACCCAACAGGTCTTTGGTGATCGTTGAAAAACTGGCACCCGGACGATAGTTGAGGTTGGCCTCAAGAATCATCAACCCGGAATGCAAGGTGCAGAACCAGGCAAACAATAGGACCGCGACGGAGCCATAGAACCACAGGCCGGACATGACGACCGGCAGCGAAAACATGCCTGCGCCGACAATGGTGCCACCGATCATCATGGCGCCGCCGAGCACCGAGGGCGACCGTTCGAGTGCAACGGGGGGAGCGCAGCACCATGTTGTCCAGTGTCGATAATGACTCGCCGAAAAACGTGTTGAAATCGATGCCTTCCGCCTGGAGGCGGACAAACACAAAACCGCGATAATTCTCCACCGCCGCGACGGCTTGCATGCCTCTGTGGGCAGAGCACGTGCTGAGGTCGCAATCGTCGTATTCCTTCTTCACCGGAATACTCAACAGTTCGCCATCGGTCTTGAATGTCCACGCATGGTAAGGGCAGCGGATGAAACGGCCGACGTTACCGCGAGGCTCGGCCAACACTTTTACGCCTTTGTGCGGGCAGCGGTTATGCAAGACAATAATCTCGCCATTTTTTTGCCGGACCATTGCCAAGGGTTGTTGGGCAATGTCGGTGGTGAAAAAGTCACCAGGCTGCGGGATCAGACTGTCGTGCCCCACGTAGCACCAACTGGCGGCGAAGACGCTGTGTTGTTCTTGTTCAAAGATCTGTTGATGAAGGAAGAGCGATTTGTGCACTTCTCTGCCGTTGAAGTAATTGTCCAAACGGTTGTCCTCGTTAGATCGCCAGCTTCAGGCGTTGGCTTTTGGCCCGCGAGACGCAGGGATAAATCGTTGTGCTACAGGCGGCTTCTTGTTCGCTCATGATGAAATCGCGATGATCGACTTCGCCCTCGACGACCTCTATTGCGCAGACGCCGCACTCACCGCGCCGGCAGTCATAGAGCGGGTCCAGGCCGGCCGCCTCGAGCGCCTCGAGTAAGGATTGATCGGAATTAACGTTGACGCTGACCCCCGACTCGACGGCGTCAATCACAAAGGCCGACGCATCGTCTTCACGGACCACATTGAAGATTTCAAAATGGATGCGCTCGCGCGCCAGGCCATTGGCCTCGGCATGGCAAAATACTTCGTTGAGCATCGATTGCGGGCCGCAGACGTAGAGCCGGTCATGTGGTGCCAGATCGGCCAGCACCTGGCTGACAGAGCGACGGCCCTCGGGCCGATTGGAGAAGTGCAGGTGCAAGCGTTCCTGCAGCAGTGCCTGCATTGGCAAGGCATAGGCCGCGTCATCGTCGCTCCTAACGAAATAGTGTAGGTGGGCGCTTCGATTCAATGACGTCAGGTGTTGAAGGATCCCGGTCAGCGGCGTAATACCGATGCCGCCGGCAATCGCAATGTCCCTGCCGACGTCTTCAGTGAGCGGGTAGGTGAACGTATTGAACGGGCCATTGAGCTGTACGGTGTCGTTGACGGCCAGCGAACGAATGTAGCGACTGCTGACCGAGTCGGCAGTGAGCCGGATGGCAAAGACGACGCTGCCTTGCTGCGTAGTGCGGTCTGCCAGCTGTACCGCCGAGTAGTGCCGCCATTCATTCAACTCGGGGATGAACCATTTGAAATGTGCGCCCGCTGCCGGCACCGCACACCCCGTTGCTAGCGGGCTGACGGTGATTTCTTTGATAGAGGCCGAGAGCATTCGGCAATCAGTGATTGTGTAGTTCATACGAGAGTCAGCTTTCCTGGCTTAGCGGCGTTTCATGCAGGTAGATCCATTGGGCGTTGTGGTGATGCATGCCAATGATCGCCACCGAAACCCGTGAGCTTTCGCGCTGGCCGAGGCGATGGGTTTCCTTGTAGCGAATCGCCACGCTGTTGCCCTCCTGCCAGACCGTATGCAGATCGCTGATGACGATCTCCAGGCCTGGCTTGGCGCCGACTGCACCTTTAAACATCTGTTCGACTGTCGCCCGGCTGACAATGGCTGCCGAGGTGGTGACCATGGTGAACTGCTCGGCAAAGGCCGATATCAGTGGTTCAAGCGTGGCCTGCCCCTTACCGTTTGCGTCGGTGAACAGGGTGTGGATCAGCTCGTGCACGTGATGAATGCTGTGGTGCGCCTGTTCAACTATTTTGTTGTGCATGACAGTCCTTTTGAGTGTTCAACTGACTCAGTTGAAAGAGTGGGAACAGGCCCACCAGCGCGGCGATGGCAAAGGTCACGTGGTAGGCCTGGGTGGTATCGAAATGCTTCAAGAGCAGGTTGAAAACCATCAGGAAGAGGGCCGCGCCGATGCTGAATGACATCTGTCGGTTGATGTTCCAGATGACACTGGCCTTGTGGGTGTCATTGCCCTCGAAGTCCATCAGCGACGTGGTTTGTGCTGTGTTGGCACCGATGCCGCCGCCGATCCCCATCAAGCTGTAGGCGATGACGATCACCAGATAGTCTGAGGGATCGTTCACCAGTAACAGGGTGGCGATGCCGGCGCTGTGCAAGAGCATGCCGAGGGCAAACAGCCGCTTGGCGCCCATCCGGTTATAGACCCGGCCACAGATCAGCATCGCGATGAATGCGCCGATGGCGTAGAGGATCATGAACATCCCTGTCAGTCGGGCGCTGAAGTGCAGGGTGTTTTGCAGGAAGAAGATGCTCATCAAGTTGACCCCCGTGAACACCCCGGGAATTGCGTAATAGATAAAGATGGAGGTGCTGAGTTTTTTGCTTTTGAGCAGGCTCAGTTCAATGATCGGATTTTTGCAGGTGCGGTAGTGCACCCCGTACAGCACGACGAACGTAACGCCGGCCATGACGAAGAGGGCGGCCACCCATGCCGGAGCGTCGCCGCCATACAACGACATGCCCATCAATAGGCTGCCGAGTGCGGCGCTGACCAGCAGCAAGCCCTTGATGTCGGGCCTGGGCAAAGTCGTCGGTCGCGCTTCGTTGATCCAGAACCATGACAGCAATGCCGCAATCAGTGAGAACGGGATGTTGCTGTAGAACACCCAGCGCCAGGAGCTGCTGTCGACGATGCCGCCGCCGATGGTCGGTGAAATGGCGGGCGCAATCAGGGCAACGGCCATGACCAACGTGGATATTTTTGCCCGCTGCTCGCCCTTGAACAGGTTAAACGTCAGTGCCTGTCCGACAGGAATCAACAGGCCGCCGCCAATCCCCTGGACGAAGCGCCAGATCACCAGCTCGTTGAAACTGTCGGCCAGCCCACACATCCACACGGAGGCTGTAAACACGATCATCGAGGTGGTGAGGATTTCCCGACTGCCAAAACGACCGGCCAACCAGGTGCTGACCGGAATGATCAGCGTCAGCCCCAAAATATAAGCGTTAGCCACCCAGGCAACGTCTGAGGTACTAACGTGCAGCGCTGCCGATATACTCGGTAATGCGACCGCTGACATAAAGATATTAATGCAGTCTATAAAAAAGCCGATCAGAAATATCAGTGCAACTTTGTAGCGATAGGTCATGTTGTTTCCCCTTTGCCGTAAAGCATAGGGGCGGTGGACTTGAACTGTCGATACGACTATCCTTGAAACAATGTTTGACAGGATTTAACAGTGAGCCATATTTCTATGCACACTCATCTTAATCGGGTCCAGACATTCCTGGCCGTGGTCGATTTTGGTTCTTACACCAAGGCTGCCAATTACCTGAGCATCAGTAAGGCCATGGCCAGCCTGCATGTCAAGGCGCTGGAGGACGTGCTGTCAGCGACGCTGTTGATTAGAAATACCCGAAATATATCCCTCACCGAAATCGGTCATGACTTTTATGAAGAATTCAAAGGTATTGTCGCGGACATCGATAATGCCTTCGATAATGTATTAAAAGGGCATAATCGGGTGTCCGGAAAGTTGCGTTTCAGTTCCACCAGTGAATACGGCGAGGCCTATATTCTTCCGTTGATACCGCAATTTATAGAACGCTATCCGGAAATAAAAATCTGTTATAATTTCAACTCGTCACTCAATGATCTGGTGGCAGAAAAGTTAGATCTGGTAATCCGTTTAGGCAATTTGGCGGACTCGGCTTTCAAGAGCCGTAAACTGGCAGATTATGAAATTGTCCTGGTGGCTACCGAGACGTTTCTTGCACGTCACCCGGTGCAGAATCCTCAGGACCTGAATACGGTGCCGTGGATCGCCAACAGCAACCTGCAGGCACCGACCCAGTGGACGTTGAGCCATCCGCACTTGGGGACTGTCGAGATCAACGGGATTAATCAGTTTGAATCCAACTCTTCCACGGCCATTCGCTCCATGGCGTTGGCGTCGCTAGGCGTCTCGGTGCTGCCCGCCTGGGTAATCAAGGACGATATCGCCAGCGAGCGGCTAATCCGGTTGTTGCCCGACTATTCGCTGCCCTCGCAGTCGGTCAACGTGGTGTTTCCCAACAGCCCGCATTTGCCCCACAAATCGAGGGCATTCATCGATTTCCTGTTGCTGCATCTGGCGCAGTAAGCACCCAATAAAAGCCCCTGAATCGAGAGATCCAGGGGCTTTCGTTTAACCGGATACTCGTCTTGACTGAGCAAACCCAATGTCTGCTATTTGGCCGATTTCTGCTGTTTGGTCAGCGCCAGCAACCTGTTAAAACCCGTCATCGAGCGCACACCATAACCTCGCAAAACCTAACATCGGACCGAGTGCGCGGGCCTGGCGCGATGTTGACAAATGTGACGTCGGACGGGCTTGGAGCCATTAAACCGGCCGGTTTAGAAAGACCAAGCGAGCTGCCAGAGCGGCCATTACCGCAGCGAAGCCATAAGCGCCTAGGCGTTTGGGGATCAAGCCGTTGCGCAGGCGCGCATGAAGCCGTCCGGCGCAAAATCCGAGTAGGGAATGAAACACCAAGGCGATCAGCGCAAGCAGCACACCTAAGAACATCAACTGCAACGTGACGCTGCTGGTGCCGACGGTGACGAATTGCGGTAGGAATACCATGAAGAACAACAGCGCCTTTGGGTTTAACAGGCTGTTGAGCGTGGCTCGGGCCAGGATTTTCCGCAATGAAGCCTGTGTAGGTTGAGTGTCAGTATCCGAAGGGGGAGCCTTCAATGCTTGCCAAGCCAACCCCATCAGATAACAAGCGCCTGCCCACCGCAGTAAGTCGAACGCCGGTGCCCAACTCATCACCAGCGCCCCTAGACCCGCGCTAACCAGGACGGTCATCAGCAAATCGGCCAGGGTTATTCCGAGTGCTGCCGCGAGGCCAGCTCGCCAGCCGTGAGCGACTGCGTGGCTGGTGACGATTGCCATGTTAGGGCCTGGCACAATAAGCAGCAGCAAGGCGGCAACAATGAATAGGTAGAGATTAGTAGCGTCTGGCATAGCGCAATACCTCCTTGGATGAGGAGTCATGCTAACCGGCAATGTTTAGGTAGGAGCAGGTACAGCGGCGGGGGGATTTGGGCGGAACAGTCTGGTGCGGAGTGAAGCGGCTCTGAATTTGTAGGCACTTGATGTTCGCTCCTGGCCGATATCTGCCTTTCGCCAATGTCAGCTTTGGGTCGTTCTCAGCCGGTCATGCCCACGAATCGTGCTGGTCAAATCCGATGCAAATGACTGGTCCGGTCGAATGCAAATGGGTGGGCAAGTCCGCGCAATTGCCCACCTCAGCAGTGAGCGCAGTTATTTTTGAAGCATGGCCGGATAGGGGTAGACAGAGGTGAACAGCCAGAAACAAGAAAGCCCGCACGAGGCGGGCTTCTTGAGGTGATTCATAGACTGCTGTAGACGTCTATGGATCGGTACTTGGTGGTACACAGACATTTGAACTGGTAACGTAAGTTGCTGCTTTAATTCGTTATTTGGTTATTCGTATTTTTAAGGGATACACCTGGGGATACACGGCGCTGTCTGCTGGGGTGTTTTTGGCCCGTTTCACGCTGGCTGAAAAAGCCGTCTTGGTTCGTCGCTCTATCCCCGACGAACGGTAACGTCATCGTGACAAACTCGCCCAAGTGCAAAGGTGTGGTCACCACCACTCCTTTGATGGATCAGTCCATAAGTGGCCCGATTATCTCGTTCCTCACTTTTGAGGAGCCATCGCCACACTTTTGCGGCGAGGGTGCTGGCGCCGTGTGGCAGTTCGACCACACAGAGGCATTCTTGCCATTTCCCCGTGCCAGCACCACCCCGGATCAGGGTAGTGGTCATCAAGTTGCGCCAGCCTCAAGTGGTATAGGGAGGGGCTATTTCCGCTCACTGTTTCTTTAAATCGATGCTTATGGTTTTTCTAGCTGCTCAGGTATGAACCCTTGCTCCCTGAGTGACTTGATCACACCTCGAATTAGATAATTGTTAGAAAATCCGATTGTGTACAGCCTCGCGCCTGCGCTTAGCGGTAAAAGCATCCCTTGGTCTACCAGTTTTTTGATCAGGTAAGTCCGTTGATTGCTCGACTGCTGAGGGAGTACGGCAGCTACATCAGCAGATTTTACGACCTTCAATTTTATTGCGGCCGACAGCACTGCCTCTTCCGTCTCAGTGATCCATTCTCGCTCCCGTGCGAAGGCCACAGCAGGGACGAGTATGCATTTGGTCAGATATGCGTAGTCCGTGAGACGATCGACTTTCTCCAGCTCAGTACGAATGCCTTCCAGCACATATGTACACCACTCCTCTAGTCCTTCCTTCGTTCCTTTGTCGGCGGTGGCCAGCATTGCGTAATAGCGCTCACGATCATTACAGAATACGGCCGTAGGATTTAGGACGCGGCCTCCTGTGCTGACGTTGAAACCATATTTCATCAGGAGTGCGTAGGTCAGCAGCCTGACCACGCGACCATTGCCATTGCCGAATGGATGTATCCATCCAAATCTATGGTGAGCGAGTGCGACCTTCATGAGGTCATATTTCGGGGAGTCTTCGTGATTCACGAATTCGACAAGTTCCTGCATATAAGCCTGAACCTGGATGAAATCGGGTGGTAGGTGATCAGACTGGGATATTCTGACACCCCCGCTGCGATAGGCTCCTGGCGTTTTGTCGCCTTCACGAACCAGATCGTCTACGGTCATCGCGTGTAGCTCGCGAATCGTCTGCTCGGTAAGCGCAGCGCCCGGCGTCATGATCTGCTCAATGTAATCCATTGCCTTTTCAATATTGGCAACCTCGCGCAACTGATCAGTGTCCTGGGCCTTACCTTCTACCTTGCTATCTATGTAGTCCGCCAAAGTAGTGTGGTTGCCTTCTATCCGCGCAGAGCCGAGGCTTTCCAGCGCATGGAAAAGCGACTTGAGTTGGTAGAACACCTGCGGCGGCGTATCGCCTTCAAGCCTTAGACGACGCAGATGCTCCAGCTCGCTCAGTACATCGACTAGGTCCGAGTCGAAGGAGGGATTGAGAAGCTCAAGGTCGTGGTGGGTAAACGTAGGCATATAGAAAAATATCTCAAACCGGCCGAAAAATTATCTTGAAAAAACCCAGGGAGACCACCGTAATTAAAGGTATGCGCTTAGCATACGCTAAAAATTATCTGGAATTCAGCCTTAAGCTAACTCAAAAATGAGTAATGATTAAGTGAGAAACCTTGGTAGTTAGCGGGGTTTCTACGGCTAGGACGCGCTTTCAGCACGTCGGGATGATGACGCCTCTGAGCGTCGCGATCGGCGTCAGCCTTCAAGGCAGACAGCAATGGCTGACCTCCCATTCCGGTATGGCAGGTACTTGAAAAACTACCGAGGTTCCGGCAGTTCCCTTTTCCGCCTACAAGCGCATTTCCCTGATTACGCGCCTTGGCTCAGTTCCCTGCGAAAGGGCACGCCGGGCGTCCTTGGTGAGCTGGTCGAGCGCTTGCTCCTCGAATGCTGCCGCCATCGCGCTGGCCTTCCTGACGATCAGCAGCGCCAGCTCCGGCGGAAACACCACTTTGTCGGCGGGTAGATAATCACAGTCAATAACGGACACGGCTCTATCCTCGGTGCGCGGTTGATGCTGGCGCCGGAATGAAGCGGGGCCAGCAGATGACCTGCAGATGTTACCAGCGGAACGTGAGCCGCTACCTGGAATCCGGGGGTTGGCCAAGCTGGCGAGCCGACCGGTTTCCGCTCCAGGGTGAATAACTCGTTCACCACCTGCTCCGACCTGCTGTCAGGTCGCTGGACGCCTCGGAAAATACTTGACGAGCATCAAGCACCAGCACGCAACCTTTAACGCTGGCGGCGGCGTATTGCTTGGGCTGCGGACAATTTGCCCGTGGTCTGTCGGCGAAAATCCGTCTAGAGCCTGTCCAGAATCTTGGCGTGCGTCACTACTGCCCCAGGCTCCCGGCGACGGTCAGCTCAGCAATTCCCTGGCGAATGAACACCAGGTTCTCATCGAGCGTTTCGAGAGCGCCGCGCACGTTGTTGGCAATGTCCGCGCGATCCGCGCTGCTCGACCCAGTTGGAAAGCTCCTCCACCGCGGCGCCCAGGGCGAGTTGGTTTTGATTGAGGCGGTCGAACAGGCTGGCGATCAATTTGGTGTCCGTCATGGTGGCTCTCCGTGTTTCGAGGAAGCGTAGCACCGGTGCCTGGAAAACTGTCTGGGGTCTGTCAGGGGTATGAGACGGCAAAGTCCTGTTCTTTGACGGCCCCCGCATGGAGCAAGCCTCAGACGCCCACCCGGCGTGGTTTTGGCCTGATGCCTGTCTCGCGTTCCGTCAAAGTGTGGTCAAAGTAAATGCCGGCGCCAGCGTGGTGGGATCTACACGGTGAGTTGATTTCAACACTCAATGCTGGCGCGATCGTGCGTGCCGGCCAATCGACCCCGCGTCTGGGTTTGGTCTGGGCCTGGCCAGGTTGCCAGTGGAAACCACTGCAAAACGCTGGAAACCACAGTGGAAACCATCGCCTGGAAACCGCTTACATTGGTAACTTCCCGTGGTAACCGCTGGCCGGGTTCGCACCAGGTTCGCGTAAGAGGGGGCGAACCAGAAGTGCGAACCTGTTGCCGGTACGCACCCTGAATGCGTACCAACCGTGCGTAACGAACTGTGTACTTGCTGTGCGCAATTAGCGTACCTAGGTTACGGGCCTTCGTGCGCCCTCAGCTCGTGATATCACTGCGTGAACGGTTGCGTGAAGCCTTGTGACTCTCTCCATTTTTCGAGTGAAATCGGACCACGCGCAGGGCAGTGAAGACGCCGATGATCGGCGCGAGCGCGAATACTCCAAATAGCCAGGCAGCCGCGCTCGACGTGCCGGCGATACCTCCAGGATCACTTAGTCCGGCAACGTTCGCGACCATTCCGGCCAAAGCGGCGCCAAGTGCGGTGGCGAACAACTGTACGGTTGTAATAGACGCGGCAGCCAAATCTTGTTCGCCAGCCGACGCGACTTGAAACACCCGGGTCAGCAGATGTGGCCAGGCTAGCCCCACACCCAATCCGATGGCGATCAGTCCAATGCAGATTGGTGTGAGCGACATCCAACCACCATCGCTTTCCGTTCGCATCAAAACGGTAAGCGCCACCATGCCGGCCGCTCCAAGGATTGGTCCGGCGAGGATCGCGCACTTTATGCCTTTGCCGCTTACCCCAGAGCTTGCGATTGACCCCAGCGTCCATCCAGCGGCCATGAGCGCTGCGAGATAACCTGCGACGAGCGGAGACTGATGGTGGAGGACTTGAAGGAACAGCGGCACGAATATTTCTCCACTGGTCACTGCGACCGCAAGCAGCGACATGGTTGCATATAGCGCTCCCAGTGCCGTTGTGATTCTGAACGCACCGGCTGGTAGCAGCCTATGTCGGGCCCGGTTTTCCGTGGTTATCAGCAGGCCCGTCAGGATGGTGGCGGTGGCCAGGCCGATAATGTTCCAGGAGAGGGTTGGCGAGACGCTGCCGGCCGAAACGGCGAGAACCGCCGCCGTCAGCAGAATGAGCTGGGCGATTGGAAGCGAGGAGTGCTCAGTCCTGTCGGCGTTGCGTTTCGGCAGCACGGCCATTGCCAACAGGGCGAACAGCGCGGCGACTGGGATGAGCGACCAGAACGCCGCACGCCATACGCCGAGCTCAGCGAAAATGCCACCTACAGCAGGCCCGGTTAGCGTTGCTACTCCCCACATGCCGGAGACCAGCGCCATTGCGCGCGGCCATAAGGCTTCACTGAAAACCAGCCGGATCATGGCGTAGGAGAGTGCGAACAGAAAACCACCCCCTAGTCCCTGGACAACACGGCCCGTGAGCATTACAGGCATTGATGGGGCAAACGCGCAGATTAAAGTCCCGATCGCAAACACCAAGGCGGCAATGATGTACGCACCGCGTGGCCCCGCGCTGATAAGCAACCTTGCAGACAGCGCCGAACCTAGGATAGAAGCCGCGACGAACAGCGTGGTATTCCAGGCGTAATAGTCGATGCCGCCGATATCCTCGACCACCGACGGCAGAATCGTGGTGGCAATGTAGACGTTGACTGCGTGGAGGATCACGCCACCTGCTAGTGCGAGCGAGCGTAGTCCATTCGAGCCAGACAGCAGGGTGGCCCAACCCGCCTGTTGCTCGACGTGCGAATGTTGATCAGAGGGAATGTGACGCTTGTCCATGTTAGCTCCACTTCGAGATGTCTCACGCGACAGCGCATGAGGGCTTGCTAAGGCAAGACGACACTCGTTATAAAACCTCATGTATAGATGAGGTCAAGAGGGGTTAAAAATCCATGATTGATGTGCGCGTGCCTCTATCGGTAGGAGAGTTAGCCCGCCGATGCGGTGTCACAATTGCGACCGTCCACTTCTACGAGGCGAAAGGCCTTATTCAGGGGATGCGGAGCGCGGGAAATCAGCGTCGTTATGCCCGCGATACTCTCCGGCGTATTGCCATCATCAAAGTCGCAAAGCTCGCAGGCATTCCGTTGGCGACCATCAAGGCTGCGCTCGATGAGCTTCCATCCGGACGACCGCTGACGGCAAAGGACTGGACGCATCTCTCCACGATCTGGAGGGATACGCTGACTGAGAGGATTCGAAGCCTCACCCAGCTTCGCGACCAGCTTGACGGCTGTATCGGTTGCGGGTGTCTTTCTATGGACGACTGTCCGCTTCGCAATCCAGGTGATCGTTTAAGTCTGCTCGGAGACGGTGCCGTGTTGCTTGAGAAAGACACCACGCCAGAACATTGAATCGTTTTCGGTTTTGTCGACGGTGAGCGACCACTTTTGGCGGATTCTGTTGAAAAAGTCGGCTTCGGTTTTCACGGCAGAAAAGTTCGCGCCCGAGATTGAAATCTGTGTTTTGGGCAGAAGGTTCACGACTCGGATTTCACGTAGCAGCACGCAAAATCGGTGCTTTTACCCATCAGTTTCCGAGCGTTTTGGACAAACCGACTTTTTCAACAGAATCGGCGGATAGCTGTCACTTATATCTCCCTAACCCTGCGGCCTGTAAACCAATCTTAAGGTTAGTTTGGCGTGCGATCCAACGCGAGTGGTATCCGCGGCGGAGCAGCCTCAAACCTTGGATACCGGAGTGGATACTGGCAGGCTTCGACCCAAAGCTGACATGGAGATATCCCCGGGGCGATTCTTGCCGAAACGACAGAGGCATTAAAAAACACCTAGTAGCGCCCAGCCTCGTTCTTCGGGAAAGTTCCGGCCACTTAATACGAGCTAACGATGGTCGTCTGAAGGAGGGCAACGGGGTTAAGAAAAGAGATCCAAGCCTCGTATGCTTCCTGATGCTTTTTAGCTGCGTCATCCCAATCTGGCCCGGAAATTTTTTTCGAGACCACCATCATCATCATTTTGGTAGTGGCAGCATCAAGCTCAACCAGTAGCTCGTGGGATCTAAACCTAAAATCATCTATGTCGGCCATACACTCACCTTTCGACAGGTCTAGCCGGAGATACCGGGTCGCGCCCATTTCACTAATGACAGGCTCCCAAAGGCAAAGGTTCATTGAGCCTCTGAGTTTCTATTCGGTCTGATTTGAACAGACTGAATTGGCTCGGACTTCTTAGATAGTGAGTGACCGTTTTTAGCCGATTTCTGCCGTTAGGTCAGCGCCAGCGGCCTATCAAAACCCGTCATCGAGCGCGCACCAGAACGTGACAAAACCTGACATCGGATCGAGTGCGGGACCTGGCGCGATGTTGACAAATGTTGACATCGGATCGGCCTGGAGCAGATGACAACGCTCGCGACCTGTTAGCAAAAGTTAGTCCAAGAGGAAGTTGGCGGGCCCCAAAGCCTGCTGGAAAATATCGCTGCCGGAAGGGGTGTTAGGTTATGCCATTGGCAATGGGAAGCCTCACGACAAAAAGTGTCCCTTGATCTGAGTCAGAGCTGACATTGATTGAGCCGTTATGTGACGCCACGATCTCTGAGGCGATGAACAGGCCGAGCCCCAGCCCCTCCGTCGGTCCGTGATCAATTGCAGCTCTCTGAGAGAAACGCCCCAGAGGGTTAAATATAAACGGGAGTACGTCCTCTGGTATGGGCTCGCCATCGTTAAGGACGGTGAAAATAGCGCAGCCCTCAGAGGTCTCTAACTCCACCGTGATAGGGAGTTGATTATCTCCGTGCTGTACAGCGTTGCTAATTATGTTCGAGAAGACTTGCTCCACTCTGGCACCGTCAAACTGCCCTTGAACTGGAGCTTTCGCTTTGAACAAGATCATTGCCTCAGGATGAAACGCTCGGATTTCTTCGACGACTCGTTCGCAAAGGGGCGAAAGATCTATATTCGCCGGTTTGACAGGTATGCCTGGCCCCATCTGGCAACGTGTCAAATCAAGGAGATCTCCAACAATTTGGCTGGCTCGACGCACGCTTGTATATATCTGATTGGCAACTTTGGTTGCCCTGGCACCGGTCCCTTCTAAGCGCCTCAACACGTCGGCACCCAGCAAGATCGCCCCAAGGGGGGTGCGCAGATCGTGGCCCAGAATGCCTAAAAACACGTTTCGTGACGCCTCAACCGCGCGGGAGTAGCTGGCGACGGATTCTGCGAGAGCCTGATCGATGGCCTCGTGGAAGCGGGTCATGTCGTCGACATTAATCGGCGTGCCGTCCTTAACTTGCCTCATCCACTGACTGACGACGCTCGTTCTCAGTGCTCGATATTCCGACACCATTTGATCAATCGTGAACCCGGCCATTAACCGCGTCATTGCATGAATTTCAGCTGCGGTTTCTTCATCATCTAAAGGGGCTTGGCCTTGAGACTTGGCAGCTTGCTCTCGCTTCGTCTGCTTTGTTCTCAGGTCACTTACTATTGCCCGCAACATCTGTTCAGCATGATCTCGCAAAGCCTCACTATCGAGGTCTGCGCCTGGCGTCTCAATGGTTCTGGCGAAATCTTCCCAAGCCTGCAGAATCGGCTCAAGGTTCTCTAGAATGAAATCGGGCAGGCGCATGTCGGTGATCCTAATTGGAGGCGAGGCAGGTGCCAGCAGGAACGCGAGGCTGCGCAGGTACGGTGTGAGCGGTTCGGGGCAGTGTAGGAGGTTGTCTATAGCTTTTAAAGCTCGACAGGTGTTAGGCCCGCGTTGTCGATGTACATGATCAAAGCGTCACCTGCTTTGACACTAACACTGACCTCTTGAATCCATTGCTTAGAGCACCCCGCCGAAGTATGCGACGAGAGGCTGTGTGATCCAATCGTGAGCCCAAAGTGAGCCATTTCTGTAGCGAAAAAGTCAGCAGCCGGCTTTCCGTCTATCGAAAGGCGGATCGTGCAATCATTTCCTAATGAGGTCGCGCCAACGACGAGGAGAGCGTCAGACCTTTCTGTATAGCCAAAAAGTCGCGCAGGCGGGACAGGCGTGGTCTCGTCCGGAACGGCTGATCCTTTACAGCCCGCCATCAGAGCAAGTGTTACAAGGAAAGTGACGTACTTCATCCGATTCCTCCAGGCTGGGTTTTCGAAAAGCTCTTTATTGCGGGCTCTAAAGTCCTACTGTTAAAGCTCTCAGCTTTTGCTCTACAACACTGTCAAAATGGTCCGATAGCAGTTCACAGCGCTCTGTGGGCAGGCCGTTACAGCATGTTATTCCCATTATGAATCCCTGGGCTTTAGCGCCACTTTTAACCGCGAGAATCATCGAGCCTGCAAAGTTGATCTCGTGGAGAATTCTCTCAGCCTGCCGCCTTATGGGCTCGGGCAAATCGGTTGTGGTTTCTCTCATGGTCCTTCTCCGCCGGCGCTTACTACCGTTCAACGACAAAGAGGCACCAGTGCCCTCTGAGTGCATGGACCAAAGGATGCTGTAGGAGTTCGCTGGTTTTCATGCCATGCCTTTGTATAGCGCAGACAAGTATTACTATATCGCGGTGGCATTGCATTTTGTGACCTGGCCAACCCATCACCAGGTTAACAATTATCAAGGTTGGCGGGCGTCGGGTGACTCCGTGACGGAGATCACTGTGATAGATGGTAACCAGGTGGGTATCGAGTCACGAGTTGAACGGTAATACACCGTTTACACCCCAGTCATCTCGCAATGCGGGCAACAATGTCGCTGCGGATGAGACCTGCCGCGGCCAAGCTCTGAAGTTTTTTTACCAGCACTCCTCGCTCAATCTTCGACGTTACCGGGTCGACAATTTGATATTGGCGATCGCACCACAGCTCAACTTGACGAAGCCAGAAAGCCTTCACAACGGGCTCTGTGTCCAGCCGTTCCAACAGATATGCCACCTGTTGCCATCCCGGCTTTAATTGAAGTATCGCTTGGCGGCGGGCTGTCGACCGTTCATGCCAGTCCAGATCTAACTTTTCGTCTAATCCCGCGCGCACGGAATTCCATGGTTGTTTGTCTAGCGCCGTCACCGCAGCACCAAACACTTTGTCCGACGGATCATCAAGCGCCTCAAACAGTTCGGGCAATTGGTCATCCCCGAGCAGGCGCACAGCCGCATGCCGCACGGTGGAATAACTAGAACGTAGCGCTTCTGTCAGCCATCGCTCGTCGAGTTCGGCGTTAAGCTCTGCTGCCAGGCCAAGAACACCGAGCCAATCACGTTTCCCTGCGGGCACATCTTGGTTCACCCGTTCTGATAGCACCGCCAGTGTGTCGACGTTATTACGTGGTGCCTCAAAGCGTGCCAGGCTACGGATCGAGGGCGATGCATCCAGCAAGGCCTTGCGTAAAAGCGGCCTTGGATTGTCGAACAATGGGAGCAATGCGCGTAGTACGCAGACCCGCACTTTGGCTCCTGGCTGTGACAGGGCTTCAAGCAGCAATGGCGAAGCTTGCGCAGCTGGCAGCTCCTTGCATGCAGACACGGCTGCTAGCCTTACGGTCAGCTCACGATGGGCCAGGGCGCTACGGAGAAGTGCTTCTGGGGCGGTATTTTTTTCCAGCAAAAGCGCAAACAGATAGCGCGCAGCTTTTCCTTGCCGAGTAAGGAAATTTGCGTAGACCTCATCCTGGATTTCGGGTGACTGTAGTACATCGCATACGGATATTAACGTGGGGCCATGATCGGCTCTCTGCCGCGCAGCCAGCGCCATAAGAGGCTCCAGCGCAAATAGCAACGCTTTAGTCTGCGAGATCGACAGATAGTGATTCATGCCTACTAACGCCAAATCGCGAATCTGTGGAACCCAATCATTCAGCCGATCTATCAAAGCCACTAACGCTTCTGGGGAAAGGTGGCTGCACAATTCCCTGACTGCGACCTCTCGAACGAAACCGTTGTAGTGGGTACTGAGTTCTACCCAGGTTTCTTTACTCTTGGCATTTTTGAGTAGTTCCAAGGCTTCGTTGCGTCGATGTTCAGACCATGAGGAAGCTGGTACTTGTTTGTTCCTCAGTCTATCTAGCCACTTCTGTATGAAAGTCACGCTTCAATCCTTTCTATGCGCTTGTGGGGGGTGTTTTGATAGAGGGTAACCATGCGAGGTGGTTACTTTTAGTGGTTACCAGCGGCCCTGCTAGGTGACCAGCGAAACAGACGATTTGGTCTGAGGAGAAAGGTATAGGGGGATACAAGGAGAGATAGCCAGAAACAAGAAAGCCCGCACGAGGCGGGCTTCTTGAGGTGATTCATAGACTGCTGTAGACATCTATGGATCGGTACTTGGTGGCTACACAGGGACTTGAACCCCGGACCCCAGCATTATGAATGCTATGCTCTAACCAACTGAGCTATGTAGCCAAGTGGCGCGCATTATTCGCGGAGAACGACAAAGCGTCAAGCGTTTTTATTGAATTTTTATCTACGCTTTCAACTGTTTAACGAAAAGCCCTGGCTGGGCCGACGGGTGGCGGGGGATTTGCAGGTCTCCCACAGTTGATCGGCGTTGACGGTCAGGACGTGCGGGGCATGCAGTCGATGGAGCGGTCGACCACGGTTTTGGCCATTTCCAGCAGGTGCCACACGGCGTGGATTTTGGCGCGGTCGTGGGGGGGCAGGTGGTCGCCGCAGTCCAGCACGGTGGCCGAGGCGCTGTGGATCAGGTGGGCGATGTAGAGCTGGGCGTCTTCGAAGCTGAGGTGTTCGTTGACGGCGAGGCAGTCGATGGGCGGGTCGGGGAGTGCTTTGGTCATGGTATAGCTCCTGATTAAGTCAAAAGCCGGCCCCGTCGCGACTAAACGAATGGGTGGCGGCTGTACGCAGGTTAGTCGACCGGCTAATCAGGAAAACCCGGCGCACCCGAAGGTGCCCTGCGCACAGCCACCATAAAACTCATGGAGGTGCATGCGCCTGATTAAGAATCCGGGCGACTAAACCCGATCACTGATTCCAGTGACGGATCGAAGACTAGCCAGCGGTTTCCACAGGCACAAGGCGCCGGGGATTGTCTAGGAAACATCCTTCAAATTAAAGCGATCCACCCTGCTGGCCTTTTACAAAGCATGACCGCAACGTCGTTAGCTCCCTAACGGGATAGCCTTGCCGCGTGTAAAAGTGGCACATTGTCGCACCTGCACCTGTGCATTCCCCCGCTGTACGGAACCCTCTTATGGCTCTTGGCAATTCCCCCGCCGCCGGGCAAACCAGCCCGCTGGTCATGCGGATCATCGGCGCGGTGGCGCTGGCGCATTTGATCAATGACTTGATCCAGTCAGTGCTGCCCTCGATCTATCCGATGCTCAAGGCAAGTTATGGCCTGACGTTCACCCAGGTCGGGCTGATTACCCTGACGTTCCAGCTCACCGCCTCGCTGTTGCAGCCGTGGGTGGGTTATTACACCGATCGTCATCCCCAGCCGTTTCTGTTGCCGTGCGGGATGGTCTGCACCCTGGTGGGGATTGTGATGATGTCCCAGGTCGGCAGCTTCGCGCTGATTTTGCTGGCGGCGGCGTTGATCGGGATCGGTTCGTCGACCTTTCACCCGGAGGCGTCCCGCGTGGCGCGGCTGGCGTCGGGCGGGCGTTATGGCCTGGCACAGTCGACGTTCCAGGTCGGCGGCAACGCGGGCTCGGCGTTCGGCCCGTTGCTGGCGGCGGCGATCATCATTCCGTTCGGCCAGGGCAATGTGGCCTGGTTCGGTCTGTTCGCGGTCTTTGCGCTGGTGCTGCTGTATGCGATCAGCCGCTGGTATCGCACGCACTTGAGCCTGTTCACGCTCAAGGCCGGCCAGGCGGCGACGCATGGGCTGTCGAAGCAACGCGTGATGGCGGCCCTGGTGGTGCTGGGGCTGCTGGTGTTTTCCAAGTACTTCTACATGGCGAGCATCACCAGTTACTTCACGTTTTACCTGATCGAGAAGTTCGACCTGTCGGTGGCCAGCTCGCAGTTGCACCTGTTCCTGTTCCTCGGCGCGGTGGCGGCGGGGACGTTCTTTGGCGGGCCGATTGGCGACCGGATCGGGCGTAAGGCGGTGATCTGGTTTTCGATCCTTGGCGCGGCGCCGTTCACGTTGTTGATGCCCCATGTGGACCTGTTCTGGACCAGCGTGCTCAGCGTGATTATCGGCTTCGTCCTGGCCTCGGCCTTCTCGGCGATTGTGGTGTACGCGCAGGAGTTGGTGCCGGGCAATGTGGGGATGATCGCCGGGGTGTTCTTCGGGCTGATGTTCGGTTTTGGCGGGATCGGTGCGGCGCTGTTGGGGCACGTGGCGGATAGTCGCGGCATCGAGTACGTGTACCGGCTATGCGCGTTCTTGCCGCTGTTCGGGCTGCTGGCGATCTTGCTGCCGCGCACGAAAAAGGCTTGATACGGTTGGGCAGATATCCCTCTCGCCCAACGGTTGCCAGCGAGGCTGGACTACGGTTGTAACGGGGTGCGCGTGGCGCGCTTTAGGTGTTCGCGCGCCCGTGACAGGCGTGAGCGCACGGTGCCGATCGGAATGTCGAGGGCGTCGGCGGTGTCCTGATAGCTGCCGTCGGTTTCCAGCGAGGCGTACAGCGTTTTGCGCATCTCGGTGGGCAGGTCCTTGATGGCGACCAGGGTTTTTTCCAGGCGGCGGTTGACCTCGAACTCCCAATCCAGGTTCTGGCTGTCTTCCTGGCCGTGCCACAGCGCTTCATCGAATTCGCAATGCACCGGTTTGGCATACATGCGCCGGAAGTGGTTGCGGATCAGGTTCTGCGCAATGCCGCACATCCAGGTGCTAAGGGTTGCCTGGCCGCTGAAACGCTCCCTGTTGCGCCAGGCCTCCAGGTAGGTCAACTGCAGAATATCGTCCGCATCTTCCGGGTTGAGTACGCGCTTGTGTATGAAGCGCCGGAGCTTCTTTTGCTGATCGTCCGTCAGGTGGAGCATGAATTGAGGCGAGCCGCCAACAAGGTGAGCTAAAGCACCAATAGGGATATCCATGATTTTTTCCTCAGGGTGGACGCGATCGAAATGGTTTCGATGGGAACCCCTTTAGCACCGGCTGTGCCAAACAGAAAAAATTCACAACGTGTTGATTTATATAAATAAATATTTTTTGCTTGGAGGGTTTTGTGCGGTTTTTTGCAAAAGCCTGGGTAGGGTTGTGCCGGTAATTTCAAAACCGCGCATAGAGGAAATTTGTTGGAACCGTAAAGCCTGCGTTTGCCACATAGGGACACAAACTCTACGTCCTGGCCCGCCCCATGAAAGTCGAATCGCTCAACGATGTGCAACTGATCCAACGCGTGGAACAACCGCGCGTCAGCGCTGGCCAAGCAGCGGCTGCGGCGACAGGGCTCGACGACATCGCCCAGATTTTCAATCAGGAAGTTGCGCTTAACAGCCAGGCGTTGAACCGCCGCGCGATGGGGGTGGCCGTGCCTGCCGTCGAGCAGCTCGCGCGGATCTACGATCAATTGGGCCACCCGGCCCAGGAGACCATGGCGTCAATGGCGCGCCGGGTGCGTTCACAACTGATGCACAAAGTCAGCGCGGACAAGTTGCTGGCGCTGACCGGCGGCGACCCGGCGCGCGCATTCGTGGTGCTCAAGCATGTGGCGGCGCAAGCGCAAGCCGAAGTGCGCGTTAGCGAAGAGGCCTTGGCGCAAGAGGCGATTGATCGGTTGCGGGTGCGCTTCAAGGGGGAAATCCAGGCCGGCCTGAACATTGCCTTTGCGCTGGAGCAGGCCGCTGGCAATCCGCAAGAGCGCCAGGCCGTGCGTTCGCTGTATTACGCCAGTGTGGTCACGCGCCAATCCCTGGCAACGATGATGCAATCGTTGTTAGGCCTGTTCGGCGGTGACCGCTTCGCTGACGGCCTCAATGTGATGCGCCGGGCCCTGGCTGATGACATCGCCGCGCATTCGCCCTCGGTGCCCACGGCGCAGTTGCGCACGTTGCTGCTGGGGCTGCAAAGCTGCGCTCAGTTGGGCGGGGCGTTAGCCAATTGCCAGGCATTGCTGCAGCGCCTGAGCACCGATGAGGATTCGGTGAGTCTGTTGCAGCGCCTGCTGGGGTACACCGCCACGGGTGTCGATTCGGGCGAGGTATTGCGCCTGGCCGAAGACCTCGGTGGCGAGCTGGCGATCGGCCAACTGGTGTCCCTCAACGGCCTGTACCCGGTGATCCAGCGCCTGCCTCAGAGCTTGTGGCGTGACAGCCGCGGGCGCCAGGAGGCCTTGCACAAATTCTTGTTGGTGATGGACGAGTTCACACGGGTGGAGCGGGGCGACGCCCATATTGCCAGCGAATTGAGGGGCAGCGCATGAAGGTGCTGGCGACCATCAACGCTGTGCTGCTCAAGGTGGCGCGGCGTGCCGAGGTATTGGGCGCGGTGGTGGTCATGGCCATTGTGTTTATCTTTATCGTGCCGTTGCCGACCTGGCTGGTGGATATTCTGATTGCGCTGAATATCTGTATTTCCTGCCTGTTGATCGTGCTGGCGCTGTATTTGCCCGGGCCGTTGGCGTTCTCTTCCTTCCCCTCGATTTTGCTGCTGACCACCATGTTTCGTCTGGCGCTGTCGATTGCCACCACGCGTTTGATTTTGTTGGAGCAGGACGCGGGTGACATCGTGGAAGCGTTCGGCAACTTCGTGGTGGGCGGTAACCTGGCGGTGGGGCTGGTGATTTTCATGATCCTGACGCTCGTCAACTTCCTGGTGATTACCAAGGGCTCGGAGCGGGTGGCCGAAGTGGCGGCGCGCTTCAGCCTCGACGCGATGCCGGGCAAGCAGATGTCCATCGACAGCGACCTGCGTGCCGGTTTGATCGACGGCGGCCAGGCGCGTGACAAGCGTGAGCAGTTGGGCCGCGAGAGCCAGTTGTTCGGCGCAATGGACGGCGCGATGAAGTTCGTTAAAGGCGATGCGATTGCCGGGCTGGTCATTGTGGTGATCAACCTATTGGGCGGTTTTTCCACCGGGATGTTCCAGCACGGCATGAGCGCTGGCGACTCGATGGCGTTGTATTCGGTGCTGACCATCGGTGACGGCCTGATTGCGCAAATTCCCGCGCTGCTGATCTCGCTGACCGCCGGCATGATCATCACCCGTGCGGCACCGGATGGGCGCAAGGGTGCCAGTAACATGGGCGCGGAAATTGCCCGGCAGATGACCAGCGAACCCAAGAGCTGGATGATCGCGTCGGTGGGCATGCTGGCTTTTGCCGCCTTGCCGGGCATGCCTACGTTGGTCTTCATCCTCATTTCGATGATGACGGGCGGCCTCGGTTATTACCTGGCGCGTCAACGCCAGCGCGAGGAAGAGCCGCAAGCGGAAGCCACCGATGTGGTTCGCCCTGAAGACAACGGCGACGAAGATTTGCGCGGGTTCGATCCGTCGCGTCCCTACCTGTTGCAGTTTTCACCGGTTCTGCAAGGTTCGCCCGAGGTCACGGAACTCATCCACGGGATTCGCCAGGCGCGCAATGCGATGGTCGCCAACATCGGCCTGACGCTGCCACCGTTCGAGGTCGAACTCGTCGCCTCGCTGGCCGACGATGAGATGCGTTTTTGCGTCCACGAAGTGCCGATGATCAAGGCGTCGGTGGTCATGCTGGTGGCGGTGGAACGCAAGGCGCTGGCAGATGAGCCGGCCCACGCGGTGCAGGGGTTGGCCGAGCGCGACGAGCAGGACTGGCTCTGGCTGCCGCCCGACGATCCGCTGCTGGATGACCCGCAGTTGGAACGCTTCAGCGCAACCAGCCTGATCATCGACCGCATGAAGCAGGCCATGATGCTCAGCGGCCCGCAGTTTCTTGGGATTCAGGAGAGCAAGGCGATCCTCGGCTGGCTTGAGCACAACCAGCCGGAGCTGGTGCAGGAGCTGCAGCGGATCATGCCGCTGTCGCGCTTCTCGGCGGTGCTGCAGCGCCTCGCGGGTGAAGGTGTGCCGTTACGTGCCGTGCGCCTGATTGTCGAGTCGTTGATCGAGTACGGTCAGCATGAACGTGAGCCGGACGCCTTGGCGGACTACGCGCGCATTGCGCTTAAATCGCAGATTTTCCACCAGTACAGCGAGGCGGACGGCCTGCATGCCTGGCTGTTGTCGCCGCAGACCGAAAACGTGCTGCGCGAGGCGCTGCGCCAGACCCAGACCGGGGTGTTCTTCGCCCTCGACAACGACAGCAGCGCTTCGTTGGTCAACCTGCTTAACCAAGCGTTTTCCGTGCGGCCCAAAAGCAAGAGCGTGATGTTGGTGGCCCAGGACCTGCGCAGTCCCTTGCGCACGTTGCTGATTGAAGAGTTCAGCCATGTACCGGTGCTGTCGTTTGCTGAGCTGGGGAGCGCCTCCAAGGTCAAGGTGCTGGGGCGCTTTGACCTGGGCCAGGACGAGCTGATGCGAGGAGCGGCGGCATGAGCGCAACCTGCATACCCGCGCCAGGGAGGACGTGCTGATGTTTGAGCTGCGCGTGCTGGAAGGTTTGAATCAGGGCGCTGCGTTGCCGTTGTTTGGCGAGCAGTGGAGCCTGGGTTGCCACGCTGACGCGGATCTGCTGCTGACCGACGCGGGAGTGGTCGAGCATCACGCGTGGCTGCGGCTGATCGACGGGTTCTGGTCGGTGCAGGCTGAAGCCGGGCTGTTGCAAAGCAGCAGCGGGCAGGCGCTGGCACAGATCGCCGACCTGGCGCTCAATACGCCTTTTTCGCTGGGCAGCATTCGCCTGTGCGTCGCCTTGGTCGATCAGCCTTGGCCCCGGGCGGCAGCCCCGCAGGCACCCGCGGCAGCCGAGCCGCGCCGCGAGGTGCCGGCAACGCTGGTGTTGTCGGCCATCCCGCCGTTTCAGCAGAAGCGCCTGATCAGTCTGGTGCTGGCGTGCGCGGTCATCATCGTGGCGGTCGGCATGGCGTCCACCGGCGAGCATGAGGCCCAGGCATCGTTGATGCCCGTCGTGCCGCAAAAGCCCGACCTCGCCTCGCCGTTCGAAGTGCGCCAGCAGTTGCTCAAGATGCTCGGCGAACGCGAGCTGGACCATCGGATCAGCTTGCAGGTGATCAATGGGCAGATCGCCCTCAATGGCGATGTGTCCCAGCAGGAGGTGGAGCTCGTCGCGCGCATGCTCAGCCGTTTTGGTGAACAGTTCGATACCGCCGTGCCGGTGATCAGCCGTGTGCGGGTACGTGACAACGTCCTGCCGTTCAAAATTTTGCAGATCATCGGCGGGCCGAGCGGCCATGTGGTGCTGGAACACGGCGATCGCTTGTTCGTCGGCGATGAAGTGGATGGCCTGCGGTTGGTGCTGATCGACAACAGCAAGGTGGTGTTCGACGGCGCGCAACGCTATGAGGTGCACTGGTGAGCGGCACGGTGCAGGAGCGTCTCGACGCGTGGCAATTGATTCAGTCCCAGGGGCTGGCCCGTTTCGCGCCCGTGTCGATGCGCGGTCGTATCCAGCGCGTCAACGGCATGCTGCTGCAGTGCCGGCTGCCCCAGGCGCGTATCGGTGATCTGTGCCAGGTCGAAAAAAATCCCGGTGATTACATGCTGGCCGAAATCATCGGGTTTGATCAGCAGGATGCGGTGCTCAGTGCCCTGGGCAATCTGGAGGGCGTGCGCGTCGGCGCCGCAGTGGAGCGCCTGGGTGTGCCGCACCGGGTGCGGGTCAGTGATGAACTGTTGGGCCAGGTGCTGGATGGTTTTGGTCGCCCGATCGCAGGCGAGGGGCCCAGTGCGTTCGTCGAGGCGGATACGCCCGACGCGACCGCGGTGTTGTGCGAGGCGCCATTGCCCACGGAGCGCCCGCGCATCAGCCGCGCGTTGGCCACTGGCGTGCGCTCGATCGATGGCCTGCTGACGTTGGGCGAGGGCCAGCGCGTCGGGCTGTTTGCCGGCGCCGGTTGCGGCAAAACCACCTTGTTGGCCGAGATCGCCCGTAACGTGGAGTGCGATGTGATTGTGTTCGGCTTGATCGGTGAGCGGGGACGGGAATTGCGTGAATTCCTCGACCACGAACTGGATGATCAATTGCGTGCCAAGGCCGTGTTGGTGTGCGCCACGTCCGACCGCTCCAGCATGGAACGTGCGCGGGCCGCGTTCACGGCGACCGCACTGGCCGAAGGTTTCCGGCGCAAGGGCAAGCGCGTGTTGTTGCTGATCGACTCCTTGACCCGTTTCGCCAGGGCCCAGCGCGAAATCGGCCTGGCCGCCGGCGAACCCTTGGGCCGTGGTGGTTTGCCGCCCTCGGTGTACAGCTTGTTGCCGCGCTTGGTGGAGCGCGCCGGGTTAACGCGCGAAGGCGTGATCACCGCGATCTACACCGTGCTGATCGAGCAGGACTCGATGAGCGATCCGGTGGCCGATGAAGTTCGTTCGCTGCTCGACGGCCATATCGTGCTGTCCCGCAAGCTGGCCGAGCGCGGCCACTACCCGGCGGTGGATGTGTTGGCGAGCCTTTCGCGAATTTTGAGCAACGTTGCCGAGCCTGGGCACATCCAGGCCGGTACGGCGTTGCGTCGCCTGTTGTCGGCTTACCAGCAGATCGAGCTGATGCTCAAGTTGGGCGAGTACCAGCCCGGTAACGATGAGCTGACCGATCTGGCCGTGGACAGCCGCCAGGCGGTGGATGGTTTCTTGCGCCAGGACTTGCGTGAGCCCTCGCCGATCGCCACGACCCTGGATCACTTGATGGAGCTGACTGCCTATGTCCCTTTCTGAAGTCTTGTCGGGTGAAATCGACACCTTGCGGCGTTTGCGTCGCTACCGCGCAGACCGCGCCGAGCGTGCGCTGCGCGAGGCCAAGCGAGCGCAGCAAGCGCTGGTCGCGCATATCCAGCAGGCCCAGGCGACGCTTGAGCAAACGCGCCTGGAAGAAGCCCGGCAATGCGCGCAGCTGTTGAGTGAACACCAGGGGCAGGTGTTGACCTTCAAGGCGCTGAAAACCTGGAGCGCCAAGGAGCACGACTTGTCGGCCGGCACCCGCCGCGAAGAAAGCCAGTTGAAGGACCTGCAAGGGCAGCGCGAAGAGCAGGCGGCGCAGGTCGGCAGTGCGCAAAAACAGGTGACGTTGTGCCTGCGCCAGGTGGAAAAAATCCAAGAACTCTCCCATTTACTGACGCAGGAACCGCTATGAACCACGTTTCCGTCATCCCGCCTGAACGCCTGAACCTGCGTGAGTTTCGGCTAGATCGTGTACCGGTGATCGACGCCGTGGTGCCGTGGGAGGACCGGCGACTGTTTGCCCAGTTGTTGAATGATGACAGCCACGACGCGGGCCAATGGCCGTCCCTGGCCGGAATCAAGGCTTCAGGCGATATCTCCCTGGTCGATGCGTTGAGCGAGCGATTGGTTTCGCGGATTGACGGCGCTTCGCAGTGGCCGCTGACGGCGGTCTTGTACTTGCCGCACCTGGGGCGGATTGACAGCCGCATCGGTCGAGAGCAGGGCGTCTGGACGATTGAATTGCAGGCGGAGCGCGAGAGCACGACACGCTGGCTCAGCGGGGTACGGCAGCAGTCTGAGCAAAGGCTTGCCGAGAGCCTGGCGCGGCCGGTCAGCCTGCGCTTAACCCACACGGCGCCGGCATGATGATGCCCGCTCTGGCGTTGCCCACGGTCAAGGGCGATGTGGCGGCGGCCCGGCAGCGCTTGGGGCGTGGATTGCGTATGCCGTATCAGGTTGGCGAGCTGCGTGGCGAGTTACGGCTGGAGCCCGGCACTGCCCCCGTGGGCATCCAGCCGCTGTGTTTCGAAACCGCCTGCGGCGTATTGGGGTTCAGTGAGCCGGGGCCGCAATTCAGCTTGCTGGGCGAATGCCCGGTGACGTTGGCGCAGGCGGGCAACGATCCGGACTCCTGGTTCTGGGCCTTGTTTCAGCATCATTTGAGCGCCCAGGTGCGGGCGCTGTTGGGGCATCTGCGGCTACTGCCCTCTGCGCGGCCTTTGAACTTCGGTTGCCGGCTGTGCGTGACGCTCGGCGCGTCCCACGTCGTGGGCTATTTGTGGCTGTCGGCGCAGAGCTTTCTGGCGTTGTGCGAGGCGGGGGCATGGCGCCGCATGGCCAGCCCGATGCCGGCGCGTTTTCAGTTGGCGCTGCCCGTGACGATCGGGCGCCTGCGCGTTCCCCTCAGCCAATTGCGCGGCCTGCGGGCCGGCGACGTGCTGGTGTTCGAGCAAGCGTTTTTCCAAGCCCATGGCGAGGGTCATGTGCAGGTCGGCGGCCACCGTCTGTGTGTGTTTATTGATGATGAATCTGGGCCTATCTGCCTGACCCTTACTTCGATCGAGGAAGCGCCTTTGGAAGAGGATTTTGCAACACCGCCCTACTCGGGGCATGAAGACGACACGCCGGTGATGGATGTCTTTGGGCATGAGCCGTTCGATGAGCTGAGCATGGCGCTCAATGTGCGATGTGGCACGCTCAACCTGACCCTCGGCGAGCTGCGCAACCTGGCGCCCGGCGCGGTGCTGGGCATTTCCGGGTATGCGCCGGGCATGGCCGGGTTGTATTACGGCGACCGCCCGCTGGGCGTGGGGCAATTGGTGGAAGTGGACGGGCGCTTGGGGTTGCAGATGTCTCGTGTGATCTTTTCCCGATGAGTTTTCAAGGGATAGACCCGATTGTTCTGGCCATGTTCGTGGGCGCATTGTCGTTGATGCCCATGCTGTTGATCGTCTGCACCGCGTTCTTGAAGATCGTGATTGTGCTGATGATCACCCGCAACGCGATCGGTGTGCAGCAGGTGCCGCCGAGCATGGCCATCAACGGCATCGCGTTGGCGGCGACCCTGTTCATCATGGCGCCCGTGGGGTATGAGATCGCGGAGGTCGTCAAGGTAACGCCCCTGGACTTGAGCAACGTGAGCATGCTTCAACAGACCGGGCTTGAAGCGGTGCAGCCGTTGCGGGCTTTTATGGTCCGTAACAGTGACCCGGACATCCTCACCCACCTGCTGGAAAACACCGCGCGCATGTGGCCGCCGGCCATGGCGCAGGAGGTCCAGCGTGAAGACCTGATCCTGCTGGTCCCGGCGTATGTGCTGTCGCAGTTGCAGGCGGGGTTCGAGATCGGGTTCCTGATCTACATCCCCTTTATCGTGATTGACCTGATTGTCTCCAACCTGCTGCTGGCGCTGGGTATGCAAATGGTCTCGCCCATGACCATTTCGCTGCCGCTCAAATTACTGCTGTTTGTGATGGTGTCCGGCTGGTCGCGGCTACTGGACAGCCTGTTCCTTTCCTATCTCTGAGCTGCCTATGGAACCGATCGTACTGTTCAAGCAGGGCATGCTGCTGGTGGTGGTGCTGACGGCGCCGCCGCTGATTGTCGCGGTGATCGTGGGCGTCCTGACGTCGCTGATCCAGGCGTTGATGCAGATACAAGACCAGACGCTGCCCTTCGGTATCAAGCTGGTCGCCGTTGGCATCACGCTGGTGGTGACCGGGCGTTGGATTGGCCTGGAGTTGGTCCAGTTAATCAACCTGACGTTCGACATGATCGCCCGTTCGGCCTTGAGTTGAGGCGTGCCCATGCTGCTCTATCTTGATTTTATGCCGAGCCTGCTGATTGGCATGGCTCGCATTTACCCCTGCGCTTTTCTCGTCGCGGCGTTCTGTTTCCAGCACATTCGCGGCATGCCCAGGCACGCCGTGGTGATGGTCATGGCGTTGATGCCGGCGCCGGGTATTCATGCGGCGCTGGCGGGCCAGGAGCTCTCCGCGATGATGTTGGGCGCGCTGGTGCTTAAGGAGGCGATCCTCGGTTTTTTGCTGGGCGTGTTGCTATCGATGCCGTTCTGGATGTTCGAGTCGGTCGGGGCGCTGCTGGATAACCAGCGGGGGGCATTGGCCGGTGGCCAGCTCAACCCATCGCTGGGTCCCGACGCTACGCCGATAGGGCATCTGTTCAAGCAACTGGCGATTTTTTTATTGATGGTCAGCCTGGGCCTGGGATCGCTGACCCAGGTGATCTGGGACAGCTACCTGATCTGGCCGCCTACGGTGTGGTTTCCGTTGCCGGCGGCCAATGGCTTCAGTGTGTTTGTCGAACTGGTCGGCGACACCTTCACCCACATGATGCTGTACGCCGCGCCCTTTATCGCCGTGCTGCTGTTGCTCGAGTTCGGCGTCGCGCTACTGGGGATCTACAGCCCGCAACTGCAGGTGAGTACGCTGGCCCCGCCGATCAAGTGCCTGGCCGGCATTGGTATTTTGCTGCTGTATTTCGCGCTGCTGCAGGACTTGATCGTCGGGCGCATGGCGCTGCTCGGTGACCTCAAGCACTTCCTGGGCCTGCTGTTCAAGGGGCCTTGGGCATGAGTGACTCGGGGGAAAAAAAACACCCCGCCAGTGCCAAGAAACTGCGTGACCAGCGCAAGAAAGGCCAGGTCGCCCAGAGCCAGGACGTGGCCAAGTTGCTGGTGCTGACGGCCTTGAGCGAGATCGCTTTGTTCACGGCCGACACCAGCATGCAGCGCTTCCAGCAGATGATGGAGCTGCCGATAGCGCGAATCGGGCAACCGTTTGTGCGTGCCCTGGAAGAGGTGCTGACGGAGGCGTTGGTGGTGTTTTTCTCCTTCGGCCTGATGATGGTCGGGGTCGCGATCGGGGTGAAGTTGATCAGCAGCTGGATGCAGTTCGGGCTGCTGTTCGCCCCCGAGTCCCTGAAGCTGGACTTCAATCGTGTGAACCCGCTGACCCAGCTCAAGCAGATGTTCTCCGCCCAGTCCCTGATGAACTTGTTGATGGGCATCGGCAAGTCATTGCTCCTGGGCTTGATCCTCTACGTGGTGATTCGCCCTTCACTGAGCGCCTTGATTAATCTTGCCAACAGCGACCTGCAAACCTACATCCTGGCGCTGATCGCACTCTTTCGATATTTGTTGCATGCGTGCCTGGGGCTGCTGCTGGTGCTGGCGCTGATCGACCTGACGTTGCAGAAGTACTTTTTTGCCAAGCGCATGCGCATGACCCAGGTCGAGGTCGTCAAAGAGTACAAAGACATGGAGGGCGACCCCCACGTCAAGGGCCAACGACGCTCGTTGGCCTATCAGTTGGCCCAGGAAGAACCCAAGGTCAAGCTGCCCAAGCTGGAAGAGTCCGACATGCTGGTGGTCAACCCGACGCACTTTGCCGTCGCGTTGTATTACCGCCCTGGCAACACACCGCTGCCCAAACTGGTGGCCAAGGGCACGGACGCAAATGCGCGCAAGTTGATTGATCGAGCCAAGGCTGCCGATGTCCCGGTGATTCAGTGCGTGTGGCTGGCGCGCACGCTGTACGAGGAAAAACTGGGGGCGAGCATTCCTCGCGAGACCTTGCATGCCGTGGCGTTGATCTACCGGACCTTGCGCGAGCTTGACGATGAGGCCAAGCGTGAAACCCTCGAGTTGCCGGAGTTGGAGCAGCGCTGATCAGCGGCTGGCGAACCCATCCAAGGCTTCAAGGTTGGCCAGCGACAGCAACCGGCTGAGGATTTGCTCCACGGCCTCACGCTGGGCGGGCAGGGCGTGCCAGATGGTCAGTGCGCCCTGGGTATCGAGGTAGATATAACAGCCGTCAAACGCCATTGCCTGATCGAAGCGGCGCTCCAGCACGCGTTGCAGTTGCCCGGTTTGCAAGGCTGCCTGGGTGATTTTCAAGGCCAACCCCGGGCGGGCGTTGGCAGGCTGTGTGTGCAGGGAGATGCCTAGGCACAACGGCAGGTGAGCGGCATCGCCGCTCACCAGGCTATCGAAGAATGCCCGCCGATGCCGCTCATCGTCAGGCACCCTCCCGGCGTTCATCGCTCCAGTGACACCGTTTGATAGTCCGAACGCTCCCCGGACGGGCCGGGTTCGACGCGCATCTGTGGCGGCCACCAGATCACCATCTTATCGCTGGTCGATTGTGGGCGTGAGCAGGAGTCCCCTTTGCAGGTCGGGGTGCAACCGCTGATGAACAACACGGCAGTCATCAGGGTGGCGCACAACAGTCTTGGGTTCATGGCGTGGTCTTCCGGGTTGGCGTGAGCAGGGATGGGCGCGGCACACTCAGGTGTTCATCCTTCACCACGGGGCGCATGGCGATAAACACTTCGGCTTCTTCACCCGGCTTGAGCCAGGCGCGCGGCCAAACGGTGACCGCAAGGGTCTGGCTGTTGCTGCATTCCTTTTCATCGATGCGCACATTGCGCTTGTACTGGTTGCGCAGCACCACGACGGCCACGTTGAACTGCGGGCCGGTGTACCACTGGCTGCGCTCGCTATTGAGCGCCAACAGCTCGCGAGGGGTACACAACGTATTCAACGCCAGCGGCATCGCTGCGGCCTTGAAGGCCTTGGGCACTTGGCCGCTGACCAGATGCGCCAGGGTGCTGGTGATTTCGTTGCGGTTGATCACCGGCTGATGCGGCTCCATGCGTCGTGCCAGGGGTTTTAGCGCGGCTTGCAACTCGCTTTGGTCAGCTTGAGGCAAATACCGTGATGGGTCGGACTGATCGCCGATCACGCGCGGGGTGAGAATGAACAACCGTTCGCGCCGGTTGTTCTGGCGTTCCGTCGAGGAGAACAGCGCTTTGCCGAGCAACGGAATATCGCCCAGCAAGGGGATCTTGTTTTGCCTGTCCGCACTATTCGTCACATGGAAGCCACCCACCACCAGTGAGCGTTTTTCCGCCATGACGGCCTGGGTGCTGATCTTGCCTCGACGCACATCGGGGCCGAAGCGTTCGGGGTTGGACTCGTCGAAGTTACCGTCTTCGATATCCACCGCCAGATGGATCTGATGGCCGCCGCGGCTGGTGATGACACGGGGCACGACCTGGAAGCTGGTGCCGACGGTGATGGGCAAGATGGTCGCGTTTTCGCTGCCGGCCGTCAGGTATTGGGTGCGGTTGAAATCAATCACCGCCGGTTGGTTTTCCAGGGTGAGCACCGACGGGTTGGAGACCATGGTTGCCAGCCCGCGAGCTTCCAGGGCGCGCACGTCGGCGTAAAAGCGCTCGCGATTTTCGATCGACAATTGTGATGAGGTGCCGGGTGCCATGTTGACGGCGCCCCGGAAGCGACTGTTTTGAAACCCCCAGTTGACGCCGAATTCGCTTAATTGCGAGCGTTCGATGTCGAGGATGATTGCGTCGATTTCCACCAGCTTGCGCGCCACATCGAGCTGACTGATCAGGTCGCGGTACATCCCCTGACGCTCCGGCAGGTCATAAATCAGAACCGCGTTGTTGCGCACGTCGGCCTCGACGCGGATTCGGCTGGGGTTGACCGGCGCCCGGGAAGTCACCGATATGCCGGCGTCCACCGGCCCGGTGGGCGCGGGGGTGCCGAGCATTTGCCCCAGCAGCGGGTTGCTCAGACGCGGGAACGCAGGCGCCAGCGGCGCGGGCTGGGACTGCGCTGCGGAGCGTTGAGCCATGCCGGTGAGCATCGTGGGATTACGCGGGTCCAGCAGCCCGCGCAGCATGGTGGCGACGCCTGGGAGGGTGATTCTTTCGTTGCGGTATTCAATTTGGCGGTCTGCGGCATTGGCGAACTTGAGCGGGTAGTTCAACACGCTCTGCTTTTCGTCCGGGGAGCGGCGCTGGCTGCTGAACTGCTTGATCTGTTCGATATAGCGCCGGGGACCGGAGACCAGGACGACGCCGTCCTCCGGCAATTCACCCCAGCCAAAACGACTGTCGAGCAGGCCGATATCGGTCAGTGCTTGCTTGAGGTCGGCAATGGTTTCGGACGACACCTCCAGGCGTGCGGACTCCTGCTGATCAAGGGTGCTGATGTGCAGGGTGTTGTTGTAGAGATACCACTGGAAGCGGTGCTCTACGCCGAGCCTGTCGAGCAGCGACTGCGGGGTATTGGCGCGTATCTTGCCATTGACGTTGCCCTCCAGCAGGCCCTCGATCTGAAGTTGGGTGCCAAATGTCTGGGCAAAATCCTCGAGGACTTCACGCAGTGGCTTGTACTGGGCTTCATAGGCGTATGCCGTGTTCTTCCATTCTGCGGGGATGGCGGCGAGGGCGTATTGCGCCGGGGCCAGCAAGCAGGTCAGGGCGATCAGGCACCGCCAATCGGCGCGTCTGGATGAAGTTTCAGGCGGGTCAATGCGCAAGCTGTCGCGCTTGTGGTTCTTGTTGTGCATAGAGGCTTCTCTGATTAGTACAGCAACGAACGTAGGGAGGTGGGGTTGCGTTGAGGCGCCGCTCTGTGAAGGCGCGCGACGGTGGCGCGCCAGGTATCGCGTTGGTTGAGCAGGGACTCGAGACAGCGCTGCAGTCGCTGTTCGTCGTGCCTGTCATGCAGGCAATGCAGCAGCCAGAGCGCACCGCTGGCTGGCGCCTGAGCGAGAGCGCCCTGAAAGTGATCCAGGCTGACCTCGCCCACTCGCAGCCAGGTCATCAGCAGTGATTTGTCTGGGCGAAGTGGGGTCAGCTGAACACTTAGCAACAGGCTGTTCGAACAATGACGCAGGACAATTTCGTCATTGTTTTCGAATAACCTTAACTCTCCAGTGCCACGTCTCAAGCACTCGGCCAGCAGCGCGTTCAATTTACTGTCCGCTGTCCAGGCCGGACTTCAGGAGCATATGTTTGACGCGGGTGTGTTCATTGAAGACGTATTCGGAGGTTCGATGCTTGGCGACGAGATCGAAAAAAAACGCCATGTCTTCGTCCGCCCCGGAATTGCTTTCTACTGCTTGGTTGAGGTCTCTTTTAACCACCCGTGCGTCGTTTAGAAGCCGATGGGTATAACCGTCGTAATAGTTCATGGAATTACTCCGTTGGGATGTCCTCCTTGTTGGTTTGTATGTCGAATTGGTTCCATGGCTGGCCATTTATATTTCATTAAGTGTGTTTAAAGCCCATCGTTTGAATGGCTGTCGTCAGGCTTCAGGAAGAGGTTGACCAAGGACGTCCAGTCGATCCGAAAGTCCCCCTCTTCGGTATTCAATATGAGCGATTGCGGTTTGATCGTATTGTCGGCGCGCAGTGTCCAGTGCGTACTGCCGCGGTTGGCCAGGCAGGCCCGCACCGCCTCCAATTCGAGCGGATGGCAAACCAATGCGGCCTTGACCGCTGGCACATGGCTCGCCAGCAACTGCTTGATCAGGGCCGCCATGCGTTGGGGGGCGGGGGTGTCTTCAAGCAGCAGGTGAATGGCCTGGTTGGCGATGGCGGTGGCGTATCGTTCAAGGTTGTCACACAAGGCCTGACGCTCGATTTCCCAGCGTTTGAGTTGCGCGTTGGCACGTTGCCATACTTGCAGGCTGGCTTTTTCGAGCAGCTCTTCACGCTGGGCGTGTGCGGCCTTCAGCAATTGCCTGGCCTCGGCCTTTGCCTGATCCACCACACTGCTGGCCTGTGTGTAGCTCGCCAGTGTTTCGCAAGAGATCATGCTCCCCGGCAGGGGCGGCGCGCCCCCTGGCGAGTTGATTTTATATCGACATAACATCGTTAATCTCCGTGCCCCTCTGAGGCCGCAGCACTGCCGTTCCTGTTCATCGCGCCAATACGCCACACCACGGCATGCCAAAGGGTGTCGAGGCGGCTATGGGAGTCACCGAGCGAAAGCGCCTTTTCTTCCAGATCCAAAATACGCCGGCGAGGAAAGCGCAACCTGACGCGCTGCCAGGTGGCCGGCGTGACCCAGGCGCGGAGCAATTGCAGCGGGTCATTGTCGGGCTGCACCATATCCAGGGGCAGGGCCTTGGACAGTCTGTTGCACCACTGCCGATGGTTGTCATCGAGTGCTGTTGCATAGGCGGGACGGCAGATGCCGTCAATCAGTGCGAGCCCCAGGTCGAGTTGATTCGCTGAGGCGAGTGCCAGTTGCAGGAGTGCGGGATCGGGCATTGGCGGCAGGCAAGGGGCCACGCCATAAGGTGTGCCCGCGACGACCTGCCGGCTGCGATGCAGCTCAGTTAGCGCGGCGTGTTGATCGAGGGTTTTCCAGTCTTCGTGGGCACACAACCAAGGCGTGGACCACCATTGGGCCCATGAGAGATTACTCATTGCGTGCATGGACAGGCGCATCCAGGGATGGGCCGTCCGGCAGCGCGTGTGCGGCTCGTTGTGTGCGTCTATGCCAGAACACGCCCCCCGCAACCATCAGCGCCAAGGCGATCAATGCGAATATCACGCTGGCCCGCCAAAAACCGATGTCATCTCCTGGCACCAGGAAAGGCCCGAAGTAAGCCAGTTTTTGCTGCTCCAAATAGGCGGTTGCAGGCACGAAGACGACAGTCAGTTTTTGCGGGTTTTCCACCGCTGCGGTCATCCCCGGGATACTGCTCGCAACCATCCTGCGCACACGGGCCCTGATGTTGTCGGGGTCGAGTCGGGGGTCGTGTTTGATGAACACCGAGGCGGATGCGGGTTGTACGGGTTCTCCCGGAGCGACGCGTTCGGGCAGCACCACGTGTACGCGAGCCACGATGACCCCATCGATGTTCGATAACGTGGTTTCCAGCTCTTGGGACAAGGCATAGATGTAGCGTGCGCGCTCTTCAAGCGGCGTAGAGATAACGCCTTCTTTGCGAAAGGTGTCGCCCAACGTCGCGCGCGCGACCCGAGGGAGGCCGGCGGCCTCCAGGGTTCGCACGGCGCGGCCGATATCGGTGGCGTTGACCACCACGACAACGCCATCTTTCGCGGGAACTTTGGTAGCGCGGATATGTTTGTCCGCCAGTTCCGCAACGACCTCATTGGCCTCCTGTTCGGTTAACTGGCGATGAAGTTCGACACGGTCACTGCAGGCATTGAGCAAGAATGAGAGCGACAGGATGACGAGGATTAGCAGCGGGCGAGTCATCTTGGCCTACTGCAAGTTGCTGATTTTATCGATGCACTGCGCGGTTTTACCGACGCTCTTCGATAACATATGCGTCAGCAGGAGTGCATCGGAAAGTTGGCCTGGATATTTTCGCGCCTCCTCCAGTTTGTTCTTGCTGCTCAATGCACGCAGGCTTTTGGTCATACGCTCAGTCACGGAATTCAGCTTGCCTGCGGCCTCGGAAAGCATGTTCTGTGGCATCGCATGATTGATCGCCGTACTCGGGAGTGAGGAAGGCGTGAGCGTTGAGTTGAAAAAGTTTACATCGGTGGCCGAGGTAGATGCCTCCAGTGTTCCGGAGGCGCCAGGGAGTTGATGGGTTTCAGTCGAGCGGATGCTTCCTATCATCATGTTGCCCCTGTTAGATAAGGGTTAGAAGATGAGCGTGTTTAGGGTTGTTGCTGACAACGCTCGTGGCGGTGTGACCTTCCCGGCATAGCCTGTCGGGAAGGCCAGCAAAGGTTCAGCTATTACAGACGGAGCATGTCAGAGGCTGCTTTAATACCGCTGGTATTAGCGTTCTCTGCCGCTCTAAAAGCGTTTTTTACGCCGTCTTTGCGCTTCTTTGCTTCTGCAGCATCTATACCCGCATCTGCTTGTTCAGCAGACATGTCGCCACCGTTAGCGCCAGCATAGGAGGCGCCAGAATACGAGCCAATCGAACCGATAGTCATGTTTTTTTCTCCGTACTTAACGTTAGTCTCACTAGAGTCAGCGATATATAAAAGACGCGGTTGCATACCTATATCGCTGTTCCATAACGTATGTGGCTCAAGTGGTTCATGCGTTCCATGTGTTGCGGGAGGGTATGTTTCAAAAAATGTAATTGCGTACAGTCGGGGCGTGGGGTCTCAGCTTAGTGATATTCCCAAATGCTTTATTCGGTGGTAGAGCGTTCGCTTGGCGACGCCTAACGCTATTGCCACACTGTCCACACAGTGGTCGTGTTGACGAAGCGACTCTTCAATCAGCGATTTCTCCATTTGTTGTAATCGCGTCTTTAGGTTCATTTCAAGGTCATGTCGGTTTATTACCGCTGCTGAGAGCGGTGGCAGGCCCAATACGAAACGCTTGGCCGTCGAGCGCAGCTCGCGCACGTTGCCTTTCCATGGATGGCACAGCAGTTGTTGTAATAACTGCTTGCCGGGAGGCGAAGGTGCGGCGAGCCGGAAGTGCTCGGCCTCTTGCTCAATCATGCTCAGGAACAAGGGAATAATCCGCTCTCGTCGATCCCGCAAGGCCGGAAGGTGGATATTGACGACATTCAGGCGAAAGTAGAGGTCGCGTCGGAAGGTGCCTTGCTCGACCATGTCGTGCAAGGCTTGCTGGGCCGATGCGATTACACGCATGTCTACCGGGATAAATCGTGTGGAACCCAGGCGTTCGACCCCGCGCGACTCCAATACACGTAACAGCTTGGCTTGCAGTGACAGCGGCATGCTGTCGATTTCGTCGAGGTAGAGGGTGCCCAGATGGGCGGCTTCGACAAACCCCGCCCGCGATTGCATGGCGCCCGTATAGGCGCCGCTGTTGACGCCGAACAATTGGCTTTCGGCAAGGGTTTCCGGGATGGCTGCACAGTTAACTGCAACGAAGTTTCCTTTGCGACGGGACAGGTGGTGTATGCGTTGCGCCAACGTATCTTTACCTGTGCCGGTTTCTCCCAATAGCAGAATGTCGATATCGAGAACGGCCGTGTTGTTGACCGTCATTTCGATGACCGGGCAATCGCTAAACGCCATGTCCGTTATAGGAGCGTTTTCGCAGAGCGTCGACATAGTGTTGTGCTCCGATACTGTTGCCACTTCAGGAGGGCTATTAACCTATGGGCCGGCACGCAGTTAAACAGGAAACCTTAGTGTTGTCATGATGCGCTGCTTGAGCAGTAGAGGCGGTCGGGTATTTGAATCGCAAGAACTTTAAAGTTGCAAGGGCTGCTTGGGGTAGTTGCCCGTTGTTAGCGTAAGATAAATCTTAGAGTGATGAAGAATAGTTGGGAAGTTTGATGGGTGTGCAGATATGTTGCGGTCTGTGTTCTAAAATTCTTGTTGTTTTATAATGTGTGGCGATGTTTCGCATCTATTGATGCATCGCCCTTTATAGCGCGGCTTCTACCGCAATCAACGTTTGCACGTTAAATGAACCGGCTAGACAGCCCTCTACCTGCACAAAAACTCACCCGGGCTGGCCCTCCTCACTCCGCACATTGATAGCCATTAAAAAAAACAGCCCTTTGGCACCGATAACATCGTTTCTCGGGCGCACGGCTTTTCAATATATTGGCCGCCAGATCCGGTTAATGACTCACCATTCACCACACTCAGTGCGAGCCGTCTTAATGAACAATAAACCTGACAGCGCAAGGCTTGAAAATGCCGGAGCGGGGACCCGAGCGGTCTGGGCAGGGGAGCAAGTCAGGCACCCCTACAATGCCACTCAAACACCTATCGTGGTCAGTGCCGCTTACGGTTACGACGACATCGACGTCTGGTACGACGTTGCTCTGGGCAAGGCTCCGGGCTTTATCTACAGCCGCATGAGCAACCCGACGGTCGAGACCCTCGAAGCAAAAATCCGCGAGTTGGAAAATGCCGAGTCCGCCGTGGCCTTCAGCAGTGGCATGGCGGCGATCAGCAGTGTGCTTTACACCTTCCTGGCCCACGGCAATCGTGTGGTGTCCACTAAGGACAGCTATGGCGGCACCAACAAGATTTTCGAAGAGTTCCTGCCGCGCATGGGCGTGGCGGTGAGCTTGTGCGAGACGTTCGATCACGAGGAGATCGAGCGTGAAATCGCCAAAGGCTGCCAGTTGGTGTACCTGGAAACACCGACCAACCCGACCCTGAAAATCCTCGATATCCAGCGTCTGGTGGCTGCGGCCAAGCGCGTCGGTGCCGTGGTGGTAGCGGACAACACCTTCGCCACGCCGCTGAATCAAAACCCGCTGGCGCTGGGCGTGGACGTGGTCATCCACAGCGCGACCAAGTTCCTCAGTGGCCATGGCGATGTGCTCGGTGGCCTGGTATGTGGCAGCGAATCGTTGATGGAAAAGGTGCGTCATTACCGCGAAATCAACGGTGCGACGCTCGATCCCTTCTCGGCCTACATGATCATCCGCGGCATGAAAACCCTGGTGCTGCGTCTGCGTCAGCAGCAACACAGTGCCCGCGCCCTGGCAGAGTTCCTTTGCACCGAACCGTTGGTGGCGTCGGTGAATTATCCCGGCTTGCCCCGCCATCCGAACCACGCCGTGGCGTGTGCGCAAATGTCCGGTTTCGGCGCCATCGTCAGTTTTGTCCTGGTCGGTGGCATGGACACGGTCAAGGTGCTGTTGCCGCGCCTGCGCTTTGCTCACTGCGCGGGCAATCTGGGTGCGGTGGAAACCATTTACGGCCCGGCTCGGACCACCAGCCATGTGGAAAACACGCTGGAGGAACGTCTGGCCCTGGGGATCTCCGAAGGGCTGGTACGCGTCTCCGTCGGCATCGAAGACACCGATGATTTGCTCGACGATCTGCAGCAGGCGTTTGCCTTTGTCAGGCATTCACGGGATGAACAGCTACCAGCAAGCAATCAGCCCTCAATCAATGAACCGTGCACTGAGGTAGCCAGTTGAAGTTTTAACGTTACTCCCTCACGACAGGGCCGTCAGTGAGGCGTTCATGAAGCGGAATAATAATAAAACCCAGTGGCGACATTTTTTGACTCTGCCCCGTAACTCTACGCAGACGTTAAGGCGTGCCTTGCCACCTTTCATGAGAACAACCATGTCCATAGAAGAGCAACAACTCAACCCGCGTGCCGGTTTCAAACAGGAAATGCAGACGCGCCATATTGTCATGTTGGCATTGGGCGGCGTGATTGGTACCGGGCTGTTTCTCACGTCCGGATACACCGTTAACCAGGCCGGTCCGTTAGGTGCGGTCATTGCTTACATCATCGGCGCACTCATGGTCTACATGGTCATGATGTGCCTGGGCGAGTTGGCGGTGCAGATGCCGGAAACCGGCTCCTTCAGCACCTACGCTACGCGCTTTCTCGGCCCGGGTACCGGCTACACCGTGGCCTGGCTGTATTGGCTGACGTGGACCGTGGCCATCGGCTCGGAATTCACCGCCGCCGGTATCCTCATGGTGCGCTGGTTCCCGGACACGCCGGTGTGGATCTGGAGTGCGCTGTTCGCTGGCGTGGTGTTCCTGACCAACGTGATCTCGGTGCGTTTGTTTGCCGAGACCGAGTTCTGGTTGTCCTTGATCAAAGTAGTGACGGTGGTGGTGTTCCTGATCATCGGCGGCGGGGCGATTCTCGGCCTGTTGCATATCGATCAGGCGCACAGCACTGGCCTGGGTAACTTCACCCGCGAGGGCTTGTTCCCCACCGGTTTCATGTCGATTGCCATGACCCTGTTGGCGGTGTCCTTCGCCTTCTCCGGTACGGAGTTGATCGGTATCGCTGCCGGTGAAACCAAGGACCCTCAGCGCAATGTGCCGCGGGCCATTCGCACGACCGTGTTGCGTCTGGCGATCTTTTTCGTCGGCACCATCTTCGTCCTGGCGACGCTGTTGCCCCGCGAGCAGGCCGGTTTGGTGGAGAGCCCGTTTGTCACGGTGTTCACCTACATCGGCATTCCTTACTCCGCCGACATCATGAACTTCGTGATCATCACGGCGCTGTTGTCTGCGGCCAACTCCGGGTTGTACGCGGCCTCGCGGATGCTCTGGACCTTAAGCGACCAGGGCCACCTGCCTAAGCAGTTCTCTAACCTGACCCGCATGGGGACGCCGTTGAATGCCATCGTATTGAGCATGTTCGGCGGCGGTGCCTCGTTGCTCAGCAGCGTGTTTGCCGCTGACACCGTCTACCTGGCGCTGGTGTCGATTTCCGGGCTGGCGGTCGTGGTGGTGTGGATGAGCATCGCCGCGAGCCAGATCGCATTCCGCCGTCACTATGTGGCCAATGGCGGTGATGTCCGCGACCTCAAGTTCCGCGTCCGGGGTTATCCGTGGGTGCCTCTGGGAGCGCTGGTCTGCTGCAGCCTGGCCTGCGTCGGGATCGCTTTCGACCCCGAGCAGCGGGTGGCGCTGTACTTCGGTTTGCCATTCATCGCCTGGTGCTACTTCGTGTATTACATTACCCGCAAGAGCCGCGAGCGACGCTTGTCGCTTGCCCCCTTGGCACAACCGTCCGATGCATTCTAGACAGGGTGGGCAAGCGTGCTCGGTGCGGGGGGCGTCAATGAGGTCCAGACCATGAAGCAAAAGCCGTTACCCCCATTGAACTGGCTGCGGGCATTCGAGGTGTCTGCCCGCTGTCTGAACTTTACCCACGCCGCCGAGGAACTGTTTTTGACCCAGGGCGCGGTCAGCCAGCAGATCCGCCAATTGGAAAGCCATCTGGGGGTGGCGCTGTTCAAGCGCTTGCCCCGTGGCTTGGGGCTGACCGAGGAAGGCCAAGCCTATCTGCCGGTGGTGCAGGATGCGATCACTCGGCTGGCGGTGGGGACCAACGAGATTTTTGGCCAGCACAAACGCCGGCCGATCAAGGTGCGTGGCAGCCTGGCGTTTTTCGTCCATTGGCTGGCGCCCAAACTGGTCGACTTTCGTCAGGCCCATCCCCATGTCTACATCCGCTATATCAGCAACATTTGGGTCAAGGAGCTGGATGGCGAAGACGATATGGAAATTCGCTGGGGTCATGGTCAATGGCCCGGCCTGGTCTCGCAACGGCTGACCTGGGACACCTTGTTTCCGGTCTGCTCGCCCGCCCTGATGGCGCGCTCGCCGCTGAAGGTCGCGGCCGACGTGGCCCAGCATCCGTTGCTACATGTTCTGGGTTACGAAGAGGGCTGGGGTTACTGGTTGAACATGGTCGGAGCGGACACCGTCGATTCGTCGACCGGCATGCAGTTCGACACGCTGATCTGCACCTTGCGCATGGCCGAGTTGGGGCAGGGGATTGCCCTGGCCCGCTCCTCGATGGTCGACGAGATGCTCCAGGACGGGCGTCTGGTTGAACCCTTCGCCCAGCGCATCGAAGCCAGCGAATCGTTTTATCTGGTACGCGGTTCGGGGGCCGACCAGCATCCCGACGCGGTCATGTTTTCTACCTGGCTGGTCGAGCAGGCACATCGTTACAAATGAATGGCCGGGGTCAACCATGCACTATGTGAGTACACGAAGTTCGGCCATCCAGGTCGATTTCGAAAAGGTCGTGTTATCCGGCATTGCCGAGGACGGCGGACTGTTCGTGCCCTTCGAGTTGCCGCTGTTCGAACCCCAGGACATGGCCAATTGGTCGATCTTGCCGTATGACGAACTGGCCTTTCGGGTCATGAGTCCGTTTGTGGGTGGGGCCATCCCTGACGTGGATCTCAAGCGCATGCTTAAAGAGGCGAGCCGCCGCTTCAGCCATCGCTCCGTGGCGCCCTTGCATCAGGTCGACCGCAACGAGTGGGTGCTGGAGCTGTTCCACGGGCCTACCCGTTCCTCGAAGGATTTTGCCGCCCAGTTGCAGGCGCAGTTGGTGCAGTATTTTCTGCACAAACGCCGGCGACGCGCGGTGGTGCTCGGCGCTACCAACGGTGATACCGGGCTGGCGGCCATCGAGGCGTTCAAGCACTGTAACGACACCGTCGTGGTGGTGTTCTATCCGGCGTCCGGCGTACCACAGAATCAGTTGCAGCATCTGCAGGCGGTGGCTCACCCGAATGTCCACACGTTCGCGGTCAACGGTAGCTTCGATGAGTGCCAGACCATCGTGAACCGGCTGTTCCGGCAGTGGCCATGCACGCAGCATGAGGCAGTCAGTTTCAACTCCAGCAACTGGGTCAGTGTGTTGGCGCAACTGGTGTTCTATTTCCACGCCGTGCTGCAACTGGGAGGCGCTCAGCGTCTGATTGGTTTCAGCGTGCCCGCCGCGAGTTTTGCCGAGGTCTATGCCGGTTACATTGCGCAGAAAATGGGCCTGCCGATCACCCAGATGATCGTTGCGACCAATCAGAACGACGCATTGCATCAGTTGTTTCTGAAGAACCACTACTCCAGGTTGCGAACCAACAAGACGCTGTCGCCGGCCATGGACCTGTCGATTTTTTCCAACCTTGAACGTTTCCTCTGGGAGCTCTACGGGCATGACGATCAGGCGGTGAGCGCGCTGATGGCCGCGTTCGAATCCAGCGGCGAGATGACCATCGCCAACGAGTGCTGGTTGCAGGCGCGGATGATCATCGACTCCTACGCGGTCAGCGATGACGAAACCCTTCAGGAAATGACCTCGCTGTACCGTGACACCGGTTACGTCATTGATCCTCACACCGCCACCGGCGTCCTGGCAGCTCGACTGTACCGGCGCAGCCTGGTCGCGCCGATGGTCACCCTGGGGGAAATTTCACCGGCCAAATCAGCCGTGCTGCTCGGCGAACTGGGGATCGGCGCGCCGGCGCCACACAGCCCGCTCGCGGAGCCGGGACCGGCACAGCATTACCGGATTCAACCGGACGACCTCGACACCATCCATCAGCTGCTCGGCGCGCTGTGACGGCGTTGCCACAGGAGGTCAAGTGAAGCGCATTCTGGACCCGCTCGATGAACGTATCATCGCCGAGCTGCGGCTCAATGCCCGGGCGGCCCACGCCGAGCTGGCGACCAAGGTCAATCTGTCGCGCAATGCCGTGCGCCAACGGATCGAACGGCTCGAGCGCGACGGTGCGATACAGGGTTATACGCTGCGCACGGGGGAGGGGCGACAAGCCTCTTCGAGCATCAATGCGGTGATTTTTGTCTATCGCTATGACCGCATGCGCGGCGCGGATGTGCTGCAGGCCTTGCGGGCAATACCGGAAGTCATCGCGTGCGATGTCATGAGCGGCGAGTTCGACCTGATGCTGCGCGTCGGCGCTGCGAGCCCGGAGCGAGTGCATAAGGTCTGGAATGAAATCTCCGCGCTGCCGGGAGTGGAAAATACGGTGACTTCATTCGTTTTATCGTCTGTCGTCTAGCCGGTTTTTTGCTGTGAAAAAGTCAACCTCGGTTGGCTTTTTTTATGCCCGGACGCTTTGCCCAGGCACTGGTCAAAACGCCCATGAAATAGAGCAAATTGGCATATTTCACTGCCGAGGGCGTGTGCCTAATCTAGTGCCAACAACCCATCACCCAGATCAAGGGCAATAAGAATATGACTGAATACAAACTGGCGCTGGTCGGCTTCGGTGGTGTCAACCGGGCGTTGGCTCAGCTGATTGCCGAACGTAACGACAGCTGGAAAAACGAACTGGGTTTTACCCTGAAAATCGTCGGCGTCACTGATCTGTTCCTCGGTTCGGTGATCGGTCGCGACGGCTTGGATGCCGCGCTGCTGGCCAATCTTCCGGCGGTCAAGGGGGCCTTCGCGCAACTGCCGGGTGGCGAAGCCGATGCCCTCAACGAAGCGGTGATCAAAGAGTCCGGTGCGGACATCATTGCCGAAGCGACCTTTACCAACCCGGTGGATGGCGAGCCGGCGACTTCGTTCTGCCGCTGGGCGCTGGAGAACGGCAAACATGTGGTCACCACCAACAAGGGGCCGATTGCCCTGCACGGTGGCGAGCTGAAAGACCTGGCCCAGCGCAATAACGTCGCCTTTGAATACGAAGGTTCGGTGATGAGCGGCACACCGGTGATCCGCCTGGCCAGGCAGTTGCTGGCGGGCAGTTCGGTTGTCGGTTTCGAGGGGATTCTCAATGGCACATCCAACTTCGTCCTGACCCGCATGGAAGGCGGCCTGGGTTTTGCCGAGGCGGTCAGCGAGGCACAGGCATTGGGGTATGCCGAAGCCGACCCAACGGCGGATGTCGAGGGGCACGATGTGCGTCTGAAGGTGGTGATTCTGGCCAACGAGCTGCTGGACGCCAAGCTGAACGTCAACGATGTCAGTTGCAGCGGGATTGCCTCACTCGGCCTTGGCGACATCGAAAAAGCCCGGCAGGACGGGGCACGCTGGAAGCTGATCGGCGCGGCTACGCGGCATGCCGATGGTTCGGTCAGTGCCAGTGTCGAGCCGCGCCGGTTGAACCATGATCATCCGCTGGCCGCTATTTGCGGCGCCACCAATGCCGTGTCGTTCGCCACCGATCTGCTCGGCGCGGTGACGGTTTCGGGGCCGGGAGCTGGGCGCACGGAAACAGCGTTTGCGTTGCTGTCGGACATCATCAGCATCCATCAGTCTGTTGCGCACAACTAGGAGAACGCCTGTGAATCTATCGAGTCTTGCGCGGGCTGCCGTGGCGCCGCACATCGAAGTCTTCAACCCCTTTGACGGGACCGTTGTCGGGACCGTCGCGGATGTTTGTGCATCGCAGGTTCCGCAGTTGCTGGTGCAGGGTCGCAGCGGTGCGCAAGCCTGCGCCGCACTGCCGCGTCATCGTCGGGCACGCATTCTCGAACAGGCCGCCTTGCACATCGAACGCGATGCCCCGGCATTTGCCCGGCTGATTGTCGAAGAAGCCGGCAAGACCCTCAAGCAGGCGGAAAAAGAGGTCAAACGCTGCGTCAACACCCTCAAACTGTCTGCCGAAGAGGCCAGGCGCAATGCCGGGGAAGTGGTGCCGTTCGATGCCTATGAGGGCTCCGAGTCGCGCCAGGGCTGGTTCTCTCGCGAGCCGCTGGGCCTGATCGTCGCGATCACCCCGTACAACGATCCATTGAATCTGGTGGCGCACAAGCTCGGTCCGGCCATTGCCGGCGGCAACGCCGTGATTCTCAAACCGTCTGAGCTGGCGCCGTTGTCGGCGATCAAATTGGTCTCGTATCTGGTTGAGGCCGGGTTGCCCGAGTCGGTGGTCACCGTCGCCACCGGCGGCGCGGAACTGGGCAAGGCCTTGGTCGCCTGCCGTGAGGTGCGGATGATTTCCTTTACTGGCGGCTTCGTCACCGGCGAGCAAATTGCCCGCACGGCCGGCCTGAAGAAGCTCGCCATGGACTTGGGCGGCAATGCGCCGGTGATCGTCATGGCGGACTGCAACCTTGCGGCCGCCGTCGACAGTTGCCTGTCCGGGGCCTTCTGGGCGGCGGGACAGAACTGCATCGGCACTCAGCGCCTGCTGATCCAGGCCTCGATCTACGAGCTGTTCCGCGAGCACTTCGTCAGCCTGGCGCAGAAACTGGTGACCGGCGACCCATTGCTTGCCAGCACCGACATCGGCCCGATGATTACCCCCCAAGCGGCGCAGAATGCCGAGCAGGTGGTAAACGAAGCGTTGAAGGAAGGTGCCCGGTTACTTTGCGGCCACCGGCGCCAGGGCCCGTGCTACGCCGCCACCGTGCTGGAAAACGTCGATCATGCCAGTCGCCTGTGGCGCAACGAAGTGTTTGCCCCAGTGGTCGTGTTGCAGCCTTTCGAAACCTTCGAGGAGGCCATCGCGTTGGCCAATGAACCCGAATACAGCCTGCACGCGGGGATCTTCACCAATGACCTGGCGACGGCGATGAGTGCGGCGCGGCGGATCGAGGCGGGTGGCGTGATGATCAACGACTCGTCCGACTATCGTTTTGATGCGATGCCGTTTGGCGGCTCCAAGTACGGCAGCCTCGGCCGGGAAGGCGTGCGCTTTGCCTATGAGGAAATGACCCAGCCCAAAGTGGTGTGTCTGAACACCTTGGGTTAAGCGATTCACGGCAAATAAAATGAGGTCGTTTGGCATTGGGAAGGTCTGGTCACCCGCCCAATGCTTTTTTCTAGCATTAGCCATGCATTATCTGCCGCGTCGCACGGGCACCTCCCGGTGGTTCTTGTTATCCTGGCTGCCCTCTTTCATGGACGAATACCGAGACAAGCCATGGCTAACCTCACCCCGTCACGCCTCGGGAAGATGCTTCAGGGGCTGCTCTTTGCCCTGATTGGTATCAGCTTGTTGGGCATTGCTGTCAATCTCACGCTTGAACGACGCGAATTCCTCGCCCACGCACAGACCGCCGATGGCATCGTCAGTCGCTTGAATGCCGGTGGTTCGCATCCTGAGATCGCCTTCACCACCCGCAGTGGTGAAAAGATTTCCTACCCCCAGGGCGGCTTTATTTTTGGCTATCAGCAGGGTCAGCCGGTGCGGGTGTATTACCTGCCCGAGCAGCCGGCCAGTAGCGCCATGGTCGATACCCCTGCCGCACTGTGGGCCACTCCCGGGTTACTCGGTTGTATAGGGCTGCTGTTCACCCTTGCCGGCCTGTTAAGGGGCATCCGTCCGCGCGGTCGCGGCGCAGTTCATTCACATAAAGGACTTTGAACGATGAGCTACAACATCCCGATCCCACTCAATGCCAGTCGCTGGCAGTATCAGACCGCAAGCGGTGGCGGTCTGACCGTAGCCCTGGTGGCCGGCAGTGGCGGTTCGATCATCCTGCGTTCGCCCCAGGGCGAGAACGTCAGCTACCGCTACGGCGGCGTCGGAGTGGGGATCGGATTTGGCGCGCGCCTGCCGCGTTTCGGCAAGATCAATATCCAGGTCAAGGGTAAGAGCGTAGCGGCAGCCGGTGCGGCGGAGGCTTTTCCCAGCACTGGCATGGTGTTTGTCAGCGACGCCCTGGTCGGCCGTGACCTGACCAGTGACGACATCACCGGGCCTTGCCTGTATACCGAAGTGGGGGCGGGGCTGGTGGTCGGCGGTTCGGCCATGGCGCTTTTGTTCGGGCTTGATCCCAAGCTGCTCGCGTTGGCGGCGGTTCTAAGCTCCAACCCGGCGACCTCGCTCATTGCCTCCGCCACGGTCAACCGGCAGTTGCTGCAGTCGGCCAAGGGCGCGGTAGTCATGGCCGGCATGAACGCTGGCGTGCAGGCCGGTGGTGGCGCCGTGATCAGCATGGGCTATCTGTTCTAGTCGCGCAGAGCGGGTCGATATAGCGCCCACAAAAAAGCCGCGAATAAACGCGGCTTCTTTGATTCCGACAACGCTTAGACGTTGAAGCGGAAGTGCATCACATCGCCATCTTTGACGATATATTCCTTACCTTCCAGGCGCCATTTCCCGGCTTCCTTTGCACCGGCTTCACCCTTGTACTGGATGAAGTCGTTGTAGGCGATCACTTCGGCGCGGATAAAGCCTTTTTCAAAGTCGGTGTGGATCACGCCGGCAGCCTGTGGCGCGGTGGCGCCGACCTTGACGGTCCAGGCGCGGACTTCTTCGACACCGGCGGTGAAGTAGGTTTGCAGGCTGAGCATTTCGTAACCGGCGCGGATCACGCGGTTCAGGCCAGGCTCTTCCAGGCCCAGGGCCTCGAGGAACATGTCCTTTTCTTCGCCGTCATCGAGCTCGGCGATTTCCGCTTCGATCTTGTTGCACACCGGCACCACGATCGCGCCTTCTTCGTCGGCGATGGCCTTGACCACGTCGAGCAGCGGGTTGTTCTCGAAGCCGTCTTCGGCGACGTTGGCGATGTACATCACCGGCTTGGTGGTCAGCAGGTGGAAGCCCTTGACCACGGCCTTCTCGTCAGCGCTCATGGTCTTCATCAGGCTGCGTGCCGGCTTGCCCACAGTGAAGTGAGCGATCAGTTGCTCCAGCAGGCCTTTCTGGACCACGGCGTCCTTGTCGCCACCCTTGGCGTTACGCGCAACTTTCTGCAGTTGCTTCTCGCAGCTGTCGAGGTCGGCGAAGATCAGTTCCAGGTCGATGATCTCGATGTCGCGTTTCGGGTCGACGCTGTTGGAGACGTGAATCACGTTCTCGTCTTCAAAGCAGCGGACCACGTGGGCGATGGCATCGGTTTCGCGGATGTTGGCCAGGAACTTGTTACCCAGGCCTTCGCCTTTCGACGCACCGGCCACCAGGCCGGCGATGTCGACGAATTCCATGGTGGTCGGCAGGACGCGCTTGGGGTTGACGATCAGCGCCAGTGCATCCAGGCGCGTATCCGGCATCGGCACGATACCCGTGTTGGGTTCGATGGTGCAGAAGGGGAAGTTCTCCGCCGCAATACCGGACTTGGTCAGCGCGTTGAACAGGGTGGATTTGCCGACGTTGGGCAGGCCGACGATGCCGCAATTGAATCCCATGGTGTTTCCCCTCGGAAAAGAGTCAGGCCTTCTGGCTGTGCAGGTTTTTCATCGCGCGGTTCCATTCCCCGGCGAGGATATCCGGCAGCACGCCGAGGGCAAAATCGATGCAGGCATCGAGTTTTTCCTGTTCGGCGCGTGGCGCACGACCCAGGACGAAATTTGAAACCATACTGGCAACGCCTGGGTGGCCAATGCCGAGCCGCAGGCGGTAAAAGGTATTCTGATTGCCCAACTGCGCGATGATGTCGCGCAGGCCATTGTGCCCGCCATGCCCGCCGCCTTGCTTGAGCTTGGCAACGCCGGGTGGCAGGTCCAGTTCGTCATGGGCCACCAGGATCTCTTCGGGTTTGATCCGGAAGAACCCCGCAAGCGCCGCGACAGCCTGGCCGCTGCGGTTCATGTAGGTGGTGGGAATCAACAGACGAACATCCTGACCCTGATGCGAAAAGCGTCCGGTCAGGCCAAAATACTTGCGATCGGCCACCAGGTTTACACCTTGGGCGTGGGCGATGCGCTCAACAAAAAGGGCCCCCGCGTTATGCCGGGTCTGTTCGTATTCGGCGCCTGGATTTCCCAGGCCAACGATCAGTTTAATGGCAGTCACGACAGGGGCCCTTCCTTTGGAGTTGTGGATAACATTGCCGACCTGAGTGCGGCGAAAGTGGACGACAAGAGATCATTTACTCAAGAGTAAACGCCGCGTTATCGCCCGCTTTCTCGCTACGTTTCGGTCCGCGATGTTTCCTCAAGCTCCGGCAATACAGAGTGAATTACTCTGCAGCGCCTTCTTCAGCTTCTGGAGCAACGCGTGGAGCGTGAACGTTGGCAACCGCTTTGTCATCACCGTGAACCAGTGCGACAAACTCAACGCCTTTAGGGGCTTTGAGGTCGGACAGGTGGATGATTTCGCCGATTTCCATAGCCGACAGGTCGACTTCGATGAACTCAGGCAGGTCTTTCGGCAGGCAGGTCACTTCGATCTCGGCAACAACGTGCGAAACTTCGCCGCCTTTCTTGATCGGAGCTTCTTCACCAACAAAGTGCACAGGCACGATGGCGGTCAGTTTCTGGCCGGCAACGACGCGAACGAAGTCAGCGTGCAGCACGTGGCCTTTAGCTGGGTGACGTTGCAGCGCCTTGATGATGACGTTCTGCTTGGTGCCGCCGATGTTCAGCGAGATGATGTGGCTGTAGGCCGCATCGTTTTCCAGCAGTTTGGCAACTTCTTTAGCCAGCATGCTGATGGATTCAGGGGCTTTTTCGCCACCGTAAACTACAGCTGGAACCAGGCTTGCGAGACGACGCAGGCGGCGGCTCGCACCTTTCCCCAGGTCGGAACGCACTTCAGCATTCAGAATAAATTCGTTCATGTTGTATCTCCAAAATAACCACATTCGCCCCAGCGTTTGCGACCAGCGCTAAAGGCGATATGGGCAAAAAAGCCCCGCCCCAACAATATGCTGGGGCGGGGCGCTTTTCGTCAGTGAGGTGATCCGTTGGTTTGACCCTTAACGGAACATCGCACTGATCGATTCTTCGTTACTGATGCGGCGAACCGCTTCGGCAACTACCGGTGCGATATCCAGTTGACGGATACGCGAACAGGCTTGAGCAGCAGCGGACAACGGGATGGTGTTGGTCACCACCAGTTCGTCCAGCATTGAGTTCTCGATGTTCTCGATCGCTCGGCCCGACAGCACAGGGTGCGTGCAGTAGGCGAAGACTTTTGCCGCACCGTGCTCTTTCAAGGCTTTAGCCGCGTGGCACAGGGTGCCGGCGGTGTCGACCATGTCATCAACCAGAATACAGGTACGCCCTTCGACATCACCGATGATATGCATCACTTCAGAGTGATTGGCTTTCTCGCGGCGTTTGTCGATGATCCCGAGATCAACGCCCAAGGATTTGGCAACAGCCCGTGCACGCACGACGCCACCAATGTCCGGGGACACGATCATCAGGTTTTCAAAGCGCTGGTCTTCGATGTCATCCACCAATACGGGGGAGCCGTAGATGTTATCTACCGGAATATCGAAGAACCCCTGGATTTGGTCAGCGTGCAGGTCAACCGTGAGAACACGGTCGATGCCTACCACGGTGAGCATGTCAGCCACGACTTTCGCGCTGATAGCCACACGTGCGGAACGCGGACGGCGATCCTGACGGGCATAACCAAAGTAAGGGATTACAGCTGTGATTCGAGTCGCTGAGGAGCGGCGGAAGGCATCAGCCATCACGACGAGTTCCATCAGGTTATCGTTGGTCGGAGCGCAGGTCGGCTGAATAATGAAGACGTCTTTACCGCGAACGTTTTCATTGATCTCGGCGGTAATTTCGCCGTCGGAGAACTTACCGACAGAGATGTCACCGAGAGGGATATGCAGCTGACGAACGACACGTCGAGCCAGATCGGGGTTGGCGTTCCCCGTAAAGACCATCATCTTGGACACGCGCAGTACCTAGAGGCTGAGGGTAACCTGGATGAGTAAAGGAAAATGGCAGGGGCGGCTGGATTCGAACCAACGCATGGCAGGATCAAAACCTGCTGCCTTACCGCTTGGCGACGCCCCTGTATCTGTTGCAACGAGTACCCAGTACTCGGTTCCTTTTAGAGCAGACTTTGCAGCTTGCGATGCAACATCGAAACGTTGCTTCCTTTTGCCACAAACCCTGTAAGGGTCTCTGTAAGAAGGGCCGAGACTTTATCAGCTTCAGCTTTGTTTGGGAAGCCCCCAAACACACAACTTCCAGTGCCGGTTAATTTTGCTTCGGTAAATTTACCTAACAAACTCAAAGCGTTACGTACTTCTGGGTAACGCCTTGCTACAACCGGTAAGCAGTCATTTCGACTGTTTCCCTTGGGAACGGGGCGCACTTTAATGGGAGGAGAGTTACGTGTCAACAGCGGATCTGAAAAAATTTCTGCTGTACTTACAGATACTTGCGGGACAAGCACGACATACCACGGCTCTTCCGGGTATTCAGGGGTGAGTTTTTCCCCCACACCCTCGGCAAAAGCAGCGTGCCCGCGCACGAAAACCGGGACGTCGGCACCCAGGGTCAGGCCCAGCGTGGCCAGGCGATCGAGGTCCCAGCCGAGCTGCCACAAGTGGTTCAGACCCAGCAGTGTGGTCGCGGCATTCGAGCTGCCGCCACCGATGCCGCCGCCCATGGGCAGGACTTTATCGATCCAGATGTCGATGCCGAGCGTGCAGCCGGATTGTGCCTGAAGTTTTTTCGCGGCCTTCACGATCAGGTTGCTGTCGTGGGGCACGCCTTCGAGTTCGGTGTGCAGTCGGATCACGCCATCGTCGCGTAGGGCGAACGTCAGTTCATCGCCGTAGTCGAGAAATTGAAACAGCGTCTGCAACTCGTGGTAGCCGTCTTCGCGGCGACCCAGAATGTGCAGCATCAGATTGAGTTTGGCCGGGGAGGGCAGGGTCAGTTTCTCTACGCTCACGTTATTGCCCCAGCTTGCGCGGTTGCCAGTCCTTGATCACCAGCGTGACGTCAAGGTCGGTGCCGTGCAGTTTGATCCGTTCAGGCAGCCAATAACCGCTCTGCTGCACGTAGCTCAGGTATTCGACCTTCCAGCCGTCCTGTTCCAGGGACGCCAGGCGGCTATCGCCATTGAGGCTCAGGCGGCTTTTGCTGTCAGGTGCGGGCAAGCCGCGTACCCACCATACCAGGTGCGACACCGGCAACTTCCAGCCGATCTGCTCTTCCAGCAGCGCCTCCGGGGAGGCGGCTTCGTAGCGACCCTGGTTGGCCACTTCGAGGCTGACTTGCCCCGGTCGGCCGGTCAGGCGGGCGGCGCCTCGACCCAACGGGCCGGACAAGCGGATATCGAAGTAATCCTGGCGTTGCAGCCAGAACAAGGTGCCGCTGCCGGAATCTTTCGGCGCACGCACCCCGACTTTTCCTTCGATCTGCCAGCCATCAATGCTGCTGAGCTGTGCCTTGTGCTGTTTCCATTGCGCCGGGCTGCCCTGGCCTTCAACGGATTCGCGGGCGCCAAAGCCCGCACAACCGGCGAGCAAGGCGATGAAGCTGAAAACAATAAAGTGGCGCAAGAACATAAACTTAAAGGGTCTCGGAACCGGTCAGGCGCTTGATGGTGCTGCGCAGGATGGGGCTTTCGGGTTGTTCCTTGAGGAACTTTTCCCAGATTTGTCGGGCTTCGCGCTGTTTGCCGTTGGCCCAGAGCACTTCGCCCAGGTGTGCAGCGACTTCCTGGTCGGGGAAGCGCTCCAGCGCCATGCGCAGCAGGCGCTCAGCCTCGTCCAGGTTGCCCAGGCGGTAATTCACCCAGCCCAGGCTGTCGAGTACGGCCGGGTCTTCCGGGTTGAGCTTGTGGGCCTGTTCGATCAGCACCTTGGCTTCGGCGTAACGCGTGGTGCGGTCGGACAAGGTGTAACCCAGGGCATTGAGCGCCATGGCGTTTTCCGGATCGCGCTTGATGATCAGGCGCAGGTCCTTTTCCATCTGTGCCAGGTCATTGCGTTTTTCCGCCTGCATCGCGCGGGTGTAGAGCAGGTTCAGATCGTCGGGGTATTGCAGCAAGGCTTGTTGCAAGACTTTCCAGGCGCGCTCGCCCTGATGGTTGGCCGACAAGGTCTCGGCCTGGATCAGGTACAGCTGGATCGCGTAGTCCGGTTCAGCCTCGCGGGCCGCAGCCAGGCGTTTTTCCGCCTCGTCGGTACGACCGTTGCTCATCAGGATGTCGGCCTGGCGCAACTGGGCGGGCAGGTAATCGTTGCCGGGACCGACCTGGGCGTATTCGAGCAGGGCGGCCTGGGGGTCGTTGTTTTCTTCGGCGACGCGGCCGAGGTTCAGGTGCGCCGAGTCCACGTGGCTTTCGCGCTCGATCAACTCTTCCAGGTAGCCCTTGGCCTCGTCCCAGGCCTTGGCTTCCAGGCACACCAGCGCCAGGGAGTAGCGCAATTCGTCATCGTCCGGGTATTGCTGGACCAGGTTGGCGAACTGCACTTTGGCGTCCTCCATGCGGTCCTGCTCCACCAGCGTGCGCGCGTAAGTCAGGCGCAGGCGCTTGTCGTCCGGGTATTTCTTGATGCTTTTTTCCAGCAGCGGAATCGCTTCTTTGCCGCGATTGAGGTTCTGCAGCAGGCGGGCGCGCAGCAAGATCGGCGCAATCTCGCCTTCTTCCGGCGGGTTCTGTTCGAGCAGCTTCAGTGCGGCTTCGGCTTCGTCGTCCTGTTGCAGCAGCAAGGCCTTGCCGAACACGAGCTGGCTGTTCTTCGGGTGTTTTTGCAGCAGGCGGTCGAAACTCTTCATCAGCCCGTTGCGCGTGTCCGGGTCGGTGTCGGCCGCCGACAGCGCAAGAAAGTCGAAATGAGTGTCGCCCTTGCCCTGCAGGACTTTCTCCATATAGGCCATGGAGTCGTCATAGCGCCCGGAGCGCGCCAATTGAATGGCCGCCGCCCGTTGGGCTTCCAGATCGTCCGGCGCGTTTTTCGCCCAGATCAGCGAAGTGTCCAGTGCGGCCTGATCGGCCCCCAGGTACTCGGCGATGCGAAACGCCCGCTCCGAGATGCCCGGATCTTGCGTATTGATGGCCTGGGTCACGTAGTTATCCAGCGCAATATCGAAACGATTGCGCTGGCCGGCCAGTTCTGCGGTCAGCAGGCTGTACACCGTTTCTTCGCTGAACGAGGAGTAAACCTTGGGCTTTTCAGGGGCTGGGGTGCTCTCTTCCACCGGCGGTGTACCGTCCGGCGACACGGGGGCCATGGCCTGGCAGCCGTTGAGGAAGACAAAAGCAAGGAGCAACGCGGAGGATCTATTCATATAGGAAGAGGACGACTTACCTGCGGTCGGATCATCATGACACAAGCCTTCGGCCAAACATAACCGAGTCTCAATGGATGCCTTTATAGGCACGACGCATAGGGACAATAGACGACGGTGGTTGTTCTGAATCTATCGAAGTAGGACAATTGTCGGCTTTCCGACATCATCAGCGATATTGAATGGCCTTCCTTGCACTCGGTATTAACCACAAAACTGCCTCCGTAGACGTGCGCGAGCGCGTGGCGTTTACGCCTGAGCAGTTGGTTGAGGCCTTGCAGCAGCTCTGCCGACTCACCGACAGCCGCGAAGCTGCGATCCTTTCGACCTGTAATCGCAGCGAGCTTTATATAGAGCAGGAGCATCTTTCAGCGGATGTCGTACTGCGCTGGCTGGCCGATTACCACCATTTGGACGTCAACGACCTGCGCGCGAGCGCTTATGTGCATGAGGACGATGCGGCAGTTCGTCACATGATGCGTGTGGCGTCCGGTCTCGATTCGCTGGTATTGGGCGAGCCGCAGATCCTCGGCCAGATGAAATCCGCCTACGCCGTGGCGCGTGAGGCTGGCACTGTGGGGCCGCTGCTGGGGCGCCTGTTCCAGGCCACGTTCAATTCCGCCAAGCAGGTGCGCACCGACACTGCCATCGGGGAAAACCCGGTGTCCGTGGCATTTGCCGCCGTCAGCCTGGCCAAACAGATTTTCAGCGACTTGCAGCGCAGCCAGGCCTTGCTGATCGGTGCCGGTGAGACCATCACCCTGGTCGCCCGCCACCTGCACGACCTCGGCGTGAAGCGTATCGTCGTCGCCAACCGTACCCTGGAGCGTGCCAGCATCCTGGCCGAACAGTTCGGCGCCCACGCCGTGCTGTTGGCGGACATCCCGGCCGAACTGGTGCGCAGCGACATCGTGATCAGTTCTACCGCCAGCCAGTTGCCGATCCTGGGTAAAGGCGCGGTGGAAAGCGCGCTGAAGCTGCGCAAGCACAAGCCGATCTTCATGGTCGATATTGCCGTTCCCCGCGATATCGAGCCGGAAGTCGGCGAGTTGGACGACGTTTACCTGTATAGCGTCGACGATCTGCACGAAGTGGTCGCCGAAAACCTCAAGAGTCGCCAGGGCGCGGCCCAGGCCGCCGAGGAAATGGTCAGCGTCGGCGCCGAAGATTTCATGGTGCGCCTGCGCGAACTGGCGGCGGTGGACGTGCTCAAGGCGTATCGTCAACAGGGCGAACGCCTGCGCGACGAGGAGTTGAGCAAGGCCCAGCGTTTGTTGGCCAATGGCGGCAACGCCGAAGACGTGCTGATGCAACTGGCCCGCGGCTTGACCAACAAATTGCTGCACGCCCCCAGCGTACAACTGAAAAAACTCACTGCCGAAGGCCGCCTCGATGCGCTGGCCATGGCGCAGGAACTCTTTGCCCTCGGTGAGGGCGCGTCAGATAGCTCTTCGGATAAAAAACCGCAATGAAAGCGTCACTGCTCAACAAACTGGACGTGCTCCAGGACCGTTTCGAAGAACTGACCGCCTTGCTCGGCGACGGCGAGGTCATCTCCGATCAGACCAAGTTCCGTGCTTATTCCAAGGAATACGCCGAAGTTGAGCCCATTGTGGTCACCTACCAGAACCTGTTGAAAGTACAGGCCGACCTTGAAGGCGCCCAGGCGCTGCTCAAGGACAGCGACCCGGACATGCGTGAAATGGCCGTGGAAGAAGTCCGTGAGGCCAAAGACAAATTGGCCGAGCTCGAAGGCGACCTGCAACGCATGCTGCTGCCCAAGGACCCCAACGACGGGCGCAACGTCTTCCTCGAAATCCGCGCCGGCACCGGCGGCGACGAGGCGGCGATTTTCTCCGGCGACCTGTTCCGCATGTATTCGCGTTATGCCGAACGGCGCGGCTGGCGCATCGAGATCCTGTCCGAGAACGAGGGCGAACACGGCGGCTATAAAGAAGTCATCGCCCGCGTCGAAGGCGACAATGTGTACGGCAAGCTGAAATTCGAATCCGGTGCGCACCGCGTGCAGCGGGTGCCGGCCACCGAATCCCAAGGCCGTATCCACACCTCGGCGTGTACCGTGGCGGTGTTGCCCGAGCCGGACGAGCAGGAAGCCATCGAGATCAACCCGGCGGACCTGCGCGTCGACACCTACCGTTCATCCGGTGCCGGTGGTCAGCACATCAACAAGACCGACTCGGCGATCCGCATCACGCACTTGCCGTCGGGCATCGTGGTGGAGTGCCAGGAAGAGCGTTCCCAGCACAAGAACCGGGCGCGGGCCATGTCCTGGCTGTCGGCCAAGCTGAATGACCAGCAGACCAGCGCCGCCGCCAACGCGATTGCCAGTGAGCGCAAACTGCTGGTGGGTTCGGGCGACCGTTCCGAGCGCATCCGCACCTACAACTTTGCCCAGGGCCGGGTCACCGACCACCGGGTCAACCTCACGCTCTACTGCCTGGACGAGATTCTCGCCGGTGGCATCGACGCGGTGATCGAGCCATTGCTCGTCGAATACCAGGCCGACCAATTGGCGGCGATAGGTGAATAAATGACCATCATCGCCAGCCTGCTCCGCGCCGCCGAGCTGCCCGACTCGCCCACCGCACGCCTGGACGTGGAGCTGTTGCTCGCGGCTGCCCTGGGCAAGTCCCGCAGCTACCTGCACACCTGGCCGGAAAAAATCGTCAGCAGCGAAGCCGCGCTGACCTTCGCCGATTACCTGCAACGCCGCCGCGCCGGTGAGCCGGTGGCCTATATCCTCGGCCAGCAAGGCTTCTGGAAGCTGGACCTGGAGGTCGCGCCCCACACGCTGATCCCACGCCCGGACACCGAACTGCTGGTCGAGGCGGCCCTGGAATTGTTACCCGCAACGCCGGCCAAGGTGCTCGACCTCGGCACTGGCAGCGGTGCCATCGCCCTGGCCCTGGCCAGTGAACGCCCGGCCTGGCACGTCACCGCCGTCGACCGCGTACTCGAAGCCGTGGCCCTGGCCGAACGCAATCGCCAACGCCTGAACCTGCACAACGCCACCGTGCTCAACAGTCATTGGTTCAGCGCGTTGCAGGGCCACACCTACGATCTGATCATCAGCAACCCGCCCTACATCGCCGCCAACGACCCGCACCTGGTGGCTGGCGATGTGCGCTTCGAGCCGGCCAGTGCGCTGGTAGCCGGTCATGATGGGTTGGACGACCTGCGCCTGATCATCGCCGACGCGCCAGCGCACCTCGCTGCTGGCGGTTGGCTGTTGCTGGAACACGGTTACGACCAGGCCGCAGCGGTGCGTGACCTGTTGCTGAGCCAAGGCTTTGAAGGCGTACACAGCCGCATCGACCTCGGCGGCCACGAACGCATCAGCCTGGGACACCGGCCGTGCTGACCGATCAGGAGCTGTTGCGCTATAGCCGACAGATTCTGTTGCAGCAGGTCGACATCGACGGCCAATTGCGCCTGAAAAACGCCCGCGCCTTGATCGTCGGCCTCGGCGGCCTGGGCGCGCCCGTGGCGCTGTACCTGGCGGCCGCCGGTGTCGGCGAGTTGCACCTGGCAGATTTCGACACCGTCGACCTGACCAACCTGCAACGCCAGATCATCCATGACACCGACAGCGTCGGCCTGAGCAAGGTCGATTCGGCCATCCGCCGTCTGAGCGCGATCAACCCTGAGGTCAAACTGCTCACTCACCGGACTGCGCTGGATGCCGATTCCCTGGCGGCGGCGGTGGCGGCGGTGGATGTAGTGCTCGATTGCAGCGACAATTTTTCCACCCGCGAAGCGGTCAACGCCGCCTGCGTGGCCGCCGGCACACCGTTGGTCAGCGGCGCGGCGATCCGCCTGGACGGGCAACTGTCGGTGTTCGACCCGCGCCGCGCCGACAGCCCGTGTTACCACTGTATATACGGGCACGGCAGCGACACCGAACTGACCTGCAGCGAAGCCGGCGTGGTTGGCCCGCTGGTCGGTCTGGTGGGCAGCCTGCAGGCGCTTGAAGCGTTGAAATTGCTCGCCGGTTTCGGCGAGCCCTTGGTCGGACGCTTGTTGCTGATCGATGCCTTGACCACACGTTTCCGTGAGTTGCGCGTCAAGCGCGACCCCGGTTGCAGCGTGTGTGGGACGCACCGTGGTTAAGGATGCACCGATCGGTGTGTTCGACTCCGGCATCGGCGGGTTGACGGTGCTGGAGGAAATCCAGCAACTGTTGCCCCATGAGTCGCTGCTGTACGTCGCCGATTGCGGGCACATCCCCTACGGCGAGAAAACCCCTGACTTTATTTACGAGCGTTCGCACCGGGTCGCCGAGTTTTTCCGCGAGCAGGGCGCGAAGGCCTTTGTGATTGCCTGCAACACGGCGACCGTCGCCGCCGTGGCCGATTTGCGCCAGGACTACCCCGACTGGCCGCTGGTGGGCATGGAGCCCGCCGTCAAACCCGCCGCCGCCGCGACCCGCAGTGGCGTGGTCGGTGTGCTCGCCACCACTGGCACCCTGCAAAGTGCCAAGTTCGCCGCGTTACTCGACCGTTTTGCCACCGATGTGCGGGTGATTACCCAGCCGTGCCCGGGCCTGGTAGAACTGATTGAAACCGGCGACCTGGGCAGCCCGGCCCTGCGCCAGCTATTGCAAGGCTATATCGATCCGCTGCTCAGCGCCGGTTGCGACACCATTATCCTCGGCTGCACCCACTACCCCTTCCTCAAGCCGCTCCTGGCGCAGATGTTGCCCCCCAGCATCAGCCTGATCGACACCGGCGCCGCCGTGGCTCGCCAACTCAAGCGCCTGCTGGGCGAACGCGATCTGCTGGCCACCGGCAAGCCGGAGCCTGCCCAGTTCTGGACCAGCGGCGATGTGTATCACCTAAGAAATATCCTACCGACACTATGGAAACATCCCGGAGTTGTGAGAAGCTTCTGCTCGTGAAAATTTCGTGAATTTTCGCCGTTAGACGCTGAACGTCTGGCACTGCGTTGGCTTCTATAGGTGAGATTGTCTGTGTAAAACCCTATAACTTCGATCGGAAAGGATGTTTCTATATGAAGCGCTTGTTCTGTTTGGCTGCGATTGCAGCCGTTGTGGTGGGACACTCTTTTTCGGCGCAGGCCGCCGGTCTTGAGTTTGGCCTGGGGGCCACCAGTGATTCGACGCTCACCTATCGATTGGGGCTGACGTCGGATTGGGACAAGAGCTGGATGCAGAGCGACGTCGGTCGCCTGACCGGCTATTGGAGTGGCGCTTACACCTATTGGGAAGGTGATCACCGTGCAGGCGCGAGCAGCCTGTCGTTCTCGCCGGTGTTTGTGTACGAGTTCGCCGGGGAGTCGGTAAAGCCTTACATCGAGGCCGGGATCGGGGTGGCGGCGTTTTCCCGCACGCGGCTGGAAGACAACAACCTTGGCCAGGCTTTCCAGTTCGAAGACCGCCTGGGCTTCGGTTTGCGCTTTAACGGCGGGCATGAAGTGGGCATTCGGGCGTTGCATTATTCCAACGCCGGAATCAGCGACCATAACGACGGCGTAGAAAGCTACTCGTTGCACTACACGATGCCGCTGTAACTTCAGAACCCTGCAAAACCCTGTGGGAGGGAGCTTGCCCCCGATAGCGCAGTGTCAGTCGCAGAATTTGCCAACTGACCCACGGCTATCGGGAGCAAGCCCCCTCCCACATTGAGATCAGCGGTAAGCCGTCGCTATCCCTTCGCGCTCGGTCAGGCATTCCGGTGCGCCCATCTCGAACTCCCGGCAAATCAGCGGCCGACGCTCATAAATCGTACACATCATCGTGTTGCGATCCAGCGCCGCGCACCAGCCGTCGTCCAGGCGCAGCATGACTTCGCCGCCCCAATCATCGGTGTCGATATAGCGCTCGGGCACGCCCGTGTCGGTGATCAGCATGACTTCCAGCTGGCAGCAGCAGGCCGCGCACGTCGAGCAGGTGACGACGGGGTCGGTGATTTGGGTATGGGGGATGTTGGTCATAGGCGCGCAGTGTAAGGCAAGCGGGTGCCGCAGGTGTGAAAGGGCTGACAGACGTTAACGGGCCAGCCGCTGCAATCCGACGAATAGCAGCGCCCACAGCGGCGCCAGGCCGGCCAGGGTTGGCGTCACGCCGTAACCGAACTGCACCCCCGCCAGTTGACTGCCCGCGTAATAAGACAGCGGCCCGCCGAGTGCCCCGAGCAGCGCCGCGCGCCACCAGGGGCGAGCCGTCCAGGCCAGGCAATGGCGCAACGTGGTGGCCAGCAATGCCCACAGCAACATCAGCCAAAAGGGAATCAGCGGGCCCGGCTCACCGAACTGGAATACCCCTGCCGCACGTAGCGCGCTATCCAGCAGCGTGCCCGCGAGCATCACGCCGACGATCAGCGCGCCGTCCTCGGCCCACGAACTGATCCACAGCAGGTGGAGCGCCAGGACGGCCAGTCCGACCAATAACCATGCGCTGTCGCCGCCCAACACGCACGCAAACCAGCCGCACTGGAACAGCACGGCATTCGCCAGCGGTTTAAGCACTGAAACGCCCGAGCAACGGCGGGTTGATGGCTGCCGGCTTGGCCAGCAGCAACTGCGCGGTGCCGATGGTGCGCTCCATAAAGCCGCCTTCGCAGTAGCACAGGTAAAACTCCCACAACCGCAGGAAGTATTCGTCGTAGCCCAATTCCATGAGGCGGCCGTGGGCTCGGCGAAAGTTCTCATGCCACAAGCGCAGGGTTCGCGCGTAATGCAGGCCGAAATCTTCCATGTGCAGCAGGTTCATGTCGGTGTCGCGGCTGACAATCTGCAGCATGTTCTGCACAGAGGGCAGGGCGCCGCCGGGGAAAATATAGCGCTGGATAAAGTCGACGCTGTTCTTGGCCTGTTCAAAGCGTTGCTCGCGGATGGTGATGGCTTGCAGCAGCATCAGGCCATCGCTCTTGAGCAGGTGGGCGCACTGTTTGAAGTAGGTCGGCAGGAAGCGATGGCCCACCGCTTCGATCATTTCGATGGACACCAGCTTGTCATATTGGCCGCTCAGGTCTCGGTAGTCCTGCAGCAACAGCGTTACCTGGTCTTGCAGCCCCATGTCGCTGATGCGTTGCTGGGTGTAGATAAACTGCTCCCGGGACAAGGTCGTGGTGGTGACCTTGCAGCCATAGTGGCGCGCTGCATACAGCGCCATGCTGCCCCAGCCGGTGCCGATCTCCAGCAGATGGTCGGTGGGTTTAAGCGAGAGTTTCTGGCAGATGCGCTCCAGTTTGTTCAGTTGCGCCTGTTCCAGGGTGTCTTCGGGGCTCAGGAACTGCGCCGCCGAATACATCATGGTCGGGTCGAGGAATTCTTCGAACAGATCGTTGCCCAGGTCATAGTGAGCGGCGATGTTTTTCTGTGAACCCTTGCGCGTATTGCGGTTGAGCCAATGCAAGCCTTGGGTGAACGGCCGCGCCAGTTTGGCCAGGCCACCCTCCAGTGCGTCGAGTACTTCCAGGTTGCTGACCATCACACGCACCACCGCAGTCAGGTCCGGGCTGCTCCAATACCCGTGGATAAACGCTTCGCCGGCACCGATTGAACCGTTGGCCGCCACCAGCCCCCACACCGCCGAATCGAGGATCTGGATTTCCCCCAGCAGGTGCGCTTCGCGGGCGCCGAACACTTGGCGTTCGCCGTCCTCGACCAGCACCAACTGACCGTGGCGCAATTGGCTGAGTTGACGCAACACGGCCTTGCGCAGCAGTGCGGTGGTCACGCCGTTGACGTTCAGGCGGTTGGCCTTGACCGATAAGTTAGGGGATTTCATGGCGGCGATCCTTGGTGTACCCGACTGCGGTGCGAGAGGCGCCATCGGCGGCCTGATGGGGGAAAATCGGTGTGCGTTTGAGCAACAGGCGCAGGGCCTGCCAATAAATCGCCAGGCAGGTCTTGGCGGTCATCCAGGGGAAGCGCCACAGGTAGCGGTGCAGGCTGGCGCGGTTGAGCGTTTCCTGGTGCAGGCTCAAGGTGGCGTCGAAGACTTTTTGATCGCCCTGCCAATCGGCCATGTGTACGCCAAGCCTGGCAGCGGGCGGGCTGAAGCTCATGCGGTATTCCAAGTCGCGCGGCAGGAACGGCGACACATGAAACGCCTTGGCCACGGCGAAATGCTGATGTTCACCCGCGTCCAGCGCCAGGGCCGGCAGCACGTAGTGATAGCGTTCGCGCCATGGGGTGTTGGTCACTTCACACAGGATCGCGGCCAATTGTCCGTCGGCCTCGAAGCAGTAGAAGAAACTCACCGGGTTAAAAGCCAGGCCCCAACTGCGGGCCTGGGTCAGTAGGCAGATAACGCCCTGGGGGGTGCGCCCCAGCGCCTTGCCGACTTCCTGGCGCACGGCATCGGTCAAGCTCATACCGTGGCGCGTGAATTCACGCAGGTAATCCTGCTGGCGAAAGCCGAAGGCGGCCAGGCGACCGGCGCCGGCCAGGGGCGAGAGCCCGAGCACTTCGTCCTGTTCGCTTAAGTCCAGGTACAGCAAGCCGATGCGGTAACGAAAGGCATGGGCCTTGGGCGCAAACCGTCGATGGGCGATCCAGCCGCTGTACAGGGCGCTGTTCACAGGGCTTCTCCAAGCGCGCGGGCCACGCGCAAGGCGCTGACCACGCCGTCTTCATGGAAACCGTTGGCCCAATAGGCGCCGCAATAGTAGGTGTGCTGCGCGCCGCACAACTCTTCCCAGCGCGCTTGCGCGGCCACGGCCGCCAGGCTGTATTGCGGATGGGCATAGGTGTAGCGGGCGAGGATCTTCAGCGGGTTGATCATTGACGTTTGGTTGAGGCTGACGCAAAAGGTCGTGGCGCTGTCGATGCCTTGCAGGATGTTCATGTCATAGGTCACCGCCGCCTGGGTCTGCGCGTTGCCGCTGAGCCGGTAGTTCCAACTGGCCCAGGCCAGTTTGCGGTCGGGCAGTAGGCGCGTGTCGGTGTGCAGCACCACGTCGTTGTCGGCGTAGGGCAGGGCGCCGAGGATCTGCTGCTCGGCGCTGCTCGGGTCGCCCAGCAGGGCCAGCGCCTGGTCGCTGTGGCAGGCGAACACGACTTTGTCGAAGGCTTCGGTGCCGGCGGCGCTGTGGATAATCACGCCGTCTGCGGCGCGCTCGACCCGATGCACGGGGCAGTCGAGGCGAATATGTTCACGAAAGCCGCGGGTCAGGGGTTCGATGTAACTGCTTGAGCCGCCCTCGATCACGCACCATTGCGGGCGGTTGCTCACCGACAGCAAACCGTGGTTCTTGAAGAAGCGCACAAAAAACTGCAAGGGGAAACCGAGCATGTCCGCCAGCGACATCGACCAGATCGCCGCGCCCATTGGCACGATGTAATGCCGGATGAATCGCGGGCCGTAGCCGCCGGCGTCGAGGTAGTCGCCCAGGGTCATGTCGGCGCTGATGCGTTGCGCTTGCAGGTCCAGCGGCGCCTCGCGGTTGAAGCGCAAAATATCGCGCAACATGCCCCAGAACCCTGGCGACAGGAGATTGCGCCGCTGGGCAAACAGGCTGTTGAGGGTGTTGCCGTTGTACTCGAACCCGGTGCTTTGGTCGCACACCGAAAAACTCATCTCGGTGGGTTTGAACGTCACGCCGATCTGCCCCAGCAGGCGGATGAAGTTGGGGTAGGTCCAGTCGTTGAATACGATAAAGCCGGTGTCCACCGCATAGCGTTTACCCTCGACGGTCACGTTGACCGTGTGGGTGTGCCCACCAATGCGGTCGCCCGCTTCGAACAGGGTGATGTCGTGGCTACGGCTGAGCAGGTAGGCGCTGGTCAGTCCGGCAATACCGCTGCCGATAATGGCGATCTTCACAGGTCGTCCTTTTTCGGCGGCGGGCTACGCAGCATGCGTTTGCCGATGATCAGTTGCGCGCGATTCGGCAGTTTCGACAGCGGCCACAGGGTGGCGATGAGCATCGCCGGGAAGGCGATCTCCAGCGGACGCTTGTTCAGCTTGGCGAAGATATACCGTGCCGCCTTGTCGGCAGACCAGCTCATGGGCATCGGGAAGTCATTGCGCTCGGTCAGCGGCGTGTCGACAAAACCCGGGCTGATCACGGTGACGTCGATGTTTTCCGGCGACAGGCTGATGCGCAGGGATTCGAACAGGTAGCGCAACCCGGCCTTAGACGCGCCATAGGCTTCGGCGCGCGGCATCGGCAGGTAGGTCACGGCGCTGGCCACGCCCACCAGGTGCGGCGTGCGCCCGGCGCGCAACAGTGGCAGCGCGGCTTCGATGCAATAACTGCTGGCGAGCAGGTTGGTGCGTACCACGTGCTCGATGATCGACGCGTCGAATTGCTTGGCATCGACATATTCACAGGTGCCAGCGTTGAGGATCACTGTGTCCAGCGCCCCCCAGACCTGGGCGATGTGTTCGCCGATTTCGCGCACGGTCTGGCTGTTGGTCAAGTCGCCGGCCACGATCAGCACTTGGCCGGGAAAGCGTTGGGCGAGCGCTTGCAGCGGGCCTTTGGTGCGCGCACTCAGGGCCACGTGGGCGCCGCTGTTGAGCAGCTCCACAGCGAGGGAGGCGCCGATGCCACTGCTGGCGCCGGTCAGCCAATAACGACGGGCTGGTGTGAGGCTCATCCGATTCTCCTTTTCAGCCAACTGACCACACGGCCGACGACCGGCAAGTGTTCGTAAAGCATCGCGCCGGCATCGAAATAATCCCGATGGCGGTACACCTTGTCGCGCCACATCAGGTGCGAGCAGCCTTCCACCCGGATGACCTTGCCCTTGGCCAGGCGCGGGTGGCAAAAGCTCATTTTCCAGCGCAGGTAACCTTCGCCTTCGGCGACCTGGTCGAAGCCGTGGAAGTCGAAGCGCAACTGGCTGACGTTACCGTACAGCTGCGCGAAATACTGGTGCAGCGCCGTGAGCCCATGCACGTCGTGCAGCGGGTCGGTGAAGGCGATGTCCTTGCTGTACAGGCTGTCGAGCAGGTGCAGGTTGTGCTTGTCCAGAGAGGCAAAGGCCTGGGCGAAGCGGCGCAGGAAGTCACTCATATTCGGCTCCCACTGCTTGGCGCGACGGCAGGCTGCGGAACGCCGCCAATGCCCGTTCGCGGGAGTGTTTCAGGTCGACAATCGAACGCGGGTAATCGGCTACGCCGAACAGGCCGCCGGCAGCCTGCGGGTCGTGTACGTCCTTTTTATTCAGCGCCGCCAGTTGCGGCAGCCAGTGCTTGATGAACACGCCGTCGCCGTCGAATTTTTGCGACTGGCTCAGCGGGCTGAAAATCCGGAAATACGGCGCCGAATCGGTGCCGGTCGAGGAGCTCCACTGCCAGCCGCCATTGTTGGCCGCCAGGTCGCCGTCGATCAGGTGGCGCATGAAGAAGCGCTCGCCTTCGCGCCAGTCGATCAGCAGGTTTTTGGTCAGGAACATCGCCACCACCATGCGCAGGCGGTTGTGCATCCAGCCGGTGTCCAGCAGTTGGCGCATGGCGGCGTCGATGATCGGCAAACCGGTGCGTGCCTGCTGCCAGGCGGCGAGGTCCTTGGGCGCGTCGCGCCAGGCCACCGCCTCGGTTTCGGGGCGGAAGGCGCGGTGACGGGACACCCGCGGGTAGCCCACCAGGATGTGCTTGTAGAACTCACGCCAGAGCAGTTCGTTGATCCAGGTGATTGTGCCGATGTCGCCGCTTTCGAACTCGCCCTGGTTGCTCTGTAACGCGGCATGCAGGCACTGGCGCGGCGAAACCACGCCCGCCGCGAGGTACGCGGAAAGCTGGCTGGTGCCGGGCTTGGCCGGGAAGTCGCGTTCGTCCTTGTAGTAGCTGATCTGCTGCTCGGCGAACGCGTCGAGGCGGCGGCGCGCTTCGTCTTCACCGGCGGGCCAGAGGGCGCGCAGCGTCTCGCTCGGGGCTTCGAAACCGTCGACCTGTTGCGGCACCGGGTCGCTGTTCAGCGCGAGGGCCGCTTGAGCCTTGGGCGTTGCCACCAAGCGCGGCACGGCGCTGTGCAGGCGCGCGTAGCAGACCTTGCGGAACTGGCTGAATACCTGGAAGTAGGTGCCGGTCTTGGTCAGCACGCTGCCGGGCTGGAAAAGCAATTGGTCCAGGTAACGGTGGAAGCTCACGCCTTCGGCTTCCAGGGCCTTGGCCACCGCCGCATCGCGACGGCTTTCGTGGATGCCGTATTCCTCGTTGACGTGTACCGACTCGACCGACAGTTCCCGGCACAGTTGGCCGAGCACGGCGGGCGCCTGGTCCCAGGTCGGGGCAGAGCGGATCAGCAAGGGAATATTCAGTGCGCCAAGGGCCTGGCTCAAGTGCTGCAGGTTGCGCAGCCAGAAGTCGACCTTGCACGGTGCGTCGTCGTGGGCCAGCCATTGCTGCGGGGTAACCAGGTACACCGCCGCCACCGGGCCGCGCTGGCTCGCGGCGGCCAGGGCGGTGTTGTCATGCAGGCGCAGGTCGGTGCGCAGCCAGATCAAATGCATTTAAAGAAGTCCACGCTGGATCAGTATCTGGTGAGCCGACAATGGGTCTTCGGCGACGAACAATTCAGGGATATCGCCGGTCAATACCGTCAACTCGGCCTGGTGGATGCATACCGTTGGGCCGACGATCAATTTTGGGCAGCGGATGCCGCCCAGAAGTTTTGCGAGTGCCGACAGATGGAGTGCCTGGCTCGAATACAGCAGCACCGCCCGTGGTTGCAGGTGCTCCACCGCCAGCGCCAGTTCGCCGGCTGGCAGCGGCCAGTCGAAGACTTCCACCGGGCAATCGGCGCTGCTGGCCAGCCACGCGCTGAGCCACAGGTGCGGCTCCAGCGGCAGGTCGGAATGATTCACCAGCAGCAGCGGCGCACCCTGCAGTTGGCGATTGTTGTGATAGATCCGCGCGCCGAACTTGCTGCGCAACCAGGACAGGAAGAACACCCGTTCCATCTGCGCGCCGAATTGGCCCTGCCAGCGTTGCTCCAGTTCGCTGAGCAGCGGCAGCAGCAGTTGTTTGCACAGGGTGCGCGGCGGGTAGAGCGCCATGGCCTGGTTGAAGGCGTCGTCGACCCGGCGTTCGGCCAGTTCGCTGATCGCCTGCACCAGGGTCTGGCGCAGGGTGTGCCATTCGTTTTCGACGGCGTCGGGGGCGACGTGCGCGGAGTCGATCAGGTTTTTCACCTGACTGACCGGCACGCCGCGATTGAGCCAGGTGAGGATGGTGTTGATGCGTTGCACATGGTCGTGGCTGAACAGCCGGTGGCCCTTGGGCGTGCGCTGCGGCACGATCAGGCCATAGCGGCGTTCCCAGGCGCGCAGGGTCACGGCGTTGACGCCGGTCTGGCGCGCCACTTCACGAATCGGCAGCCAGCCGTCTTCGAGGGCTTGGACGAGATCTTCGCCGGGGTCGTCTTGCATGGCTGCTGTCATGAGGCTTTTCATGGTTTAGATCGCATTACGCAGGCTGAGATTTTCCGGGTGCGGCTGCAAGTAGGCCTGCTGCGCGATGTAGCGGTCCGGGTGGAGGCGAAAGTGGTGCTTGAGCAAGGTCAGCGGCACCACCAGCGGCACGATGCCTTGGCGGTATTGGCCGATCACGGTTTGCATTTCCTGCTTATCGTCGGCGCTGATGGCCTGCTTGAGGTAACCGCTGATGTGTTGCAGCACATTGGTGTGGGTGCCGCGGGTGGCGCACTTTTTCAGCCCGCTCATCAGCGCGCTGAAATAATCGGCGCCCAGCGCGTCGAGGTCCTCGCCCCTGGCCATGCTGCCGAGCAGGTTGCCGAGGCTTTTGTAATGCGCCGGGCTGTGGGCCATCAGCAGGTACTTGTAGCGCGCGTGAAAAGCCAGCAGGCGATGGCGGGTCAGGCCTTCGCCGAGCAATTGTTGCCAACTGGCGTAGACGAAGACGCGGGTCAGGAAGTTTTCCCGCAGCACCGGGTCATTCAGACGACCGTCTTCTTCCACGGGCAGGTTGGGGTGGCGTGCGCAAAAGGCCTGGGCGTAGATGCCACGCCCGCCGCCGTCCACCGGTGCGCCGTTTTCACGGTAGACCTTGACCCGTTCCAGGCCGCAGGACGGCGACTTTTGCATAAAGATGTAGCCGCTCAGGTCGGTGTGCTCGGCGGCCATCTTTTCGCCGTATTCGCCCAGCGGCGCAGTGACATTCAGTTCGCGATGCACGGTGCCGACGGCTTGAGGGGCTGCGGCATCGCCCACCAGGCGAATGGTTTCCCGAGGAATACCCAGGCCGATAGCCACTTCCGGGCACAACGGCAGAAAGTCGAAGTACTCGGCGAGCACTTCGCTGCAGAGTTGCGATTGCTTATGGCCGCCGTTAAAACGCACGTTCTCGCCCAGCAGGCAGGCGCTGATACCAATCTTCGGCTTGATGGACGTGGTGCTGGACATGGCCAAACCTCTGCAAGATTCCTGTACAAATAAATAACCGTGTACAGCTAAACATCATCATAGGTCTGATGCTGTACAAGTCAAATATTTTGTACAAGTATTTGCGTGAAGGCTATTTCCAGCCGATTCGCCAGTCCTCGGCGTTTTGCAGGGTTTGCCAGGGCAGGCGTTCACCGCGCTTGGTCATGACGGCTTGCAGCTCGATGTCGAGCACGGTGCCTTCTTCATCACAAAACAGTTCGGTGACCAGGAAGTGTTTTTCCTTGTTGCGCGGGTGTGCTGCTGTCCACTTCGACAGCAGCAATTTGGTCGGGTTGATGCGGTTCATTGCAGGTGCTCGATCAAGCGTCGCGCGGCTTCCTGGCCACTGAGCCAGGCACCTTCGACGCGGCCCGACAGGCACCAGTCGCCACAGACGTACAGGCCCAGGTCGGCGTCAGCCAGCACGCCGAATTCATGGGCGCTGGACGGTCGTGCGTAAAGCCAGCGGTGCGCCAGGCTGAACGAGGGCGCAGGCATCGCGCTGTGCAGCAGTTCGGCGAAGGCACCGTGCAGGTGCTCGATCACCGCTTCCTTGGACAGGTCCAGGTGCTCCTTGCTCCAGGCGCTGGTTGCGTGCAGCACCCAGGTGTCGAGGGAGGCGTCGCGCCCCGGTTTGCTGCGGTTGCGCGCCAGCCAATCGAGCGGGCTGTCTTGCACGAAGCAGCCTTCCATCGGAGTTTCCAGCGGCTTGTCGAAGGCCAGGGCGATGGCCCAGGTGGGGTCCATCTTCACGCCGGCGGCGGCACTTGCCAGCTTCGGTGCGTCGGCCAGTAGGGCGGTTGCTTGCGGGGCGGGGGTGGCGATGATGACGTGGCTGAACGGACCGTGGTTGCCGCCGTCGGCGTCCAGCAGGTTCCAGTGGTGTTTGCCTTGGAACACTTCGGTGATACGGCAGCCGAACTGCACCGGCAGGTCGTCGAGCAGGGCGCGGGTGATGGCGCTCATGCGCGGCGTGCCGACCCAGCGAATCTGTTCGTCGGGGGAGGGCGTGAGTTGGCCGGACTTGAAGTTATACAGCTGTGGCTTCCATTGCTCGGCCCAGCCGTTGCTTTGCCAGCGTTGCACTTCGTTGACAAAGCGCCGGTCGCGGGCGGTGAAGTACTGGGCGCCCATGTCCAGTGCGCCGGCGTCGCTGCGCTTGCTGGACATGCGGCCACCACTGCCGCGGCTTTTATCGAAGAGTTGTACAACGTGCCCGGCGTCTCGTAACGCTCGGGCGGCGGAGAGACCGGCGATGCCGGTGCCGATGATCGCGATGGGGACAGTCATGGGAGGCCTCGTTTTACCGTTGGGTACAGACTACGCCGACACCAATAGCTGTACAATATTGTTTTTTGGTATAAGTTTTGGCGTACCTGATCGTTTGGCATGACCTATGGTTAAAGCTGAGGCTTAAATCAATGTCACGCCCGATTACAAATGATCCCTGCATATAAAATAGACCAGTGATCGGTGGCGAACGTTACATGAGGAAGATCCCATGCACATTTTGCTGACCGGCGGTACCGGCCTGATCGGCCGTCAACTTTGCCAACATTGGCTGACGCAAGGGCATCGCCTGACGGTGTGGAGCCGTCACCCTGAACAGGTCGCCAGGTTGTGTGGCGATGCGGTGCGCGGTGTCGCCAGCCTGCAAGAGGTTATCGGCCCGGTGGACGCGGTCATTAATCTGGCCGGCGCGCCGATCGCCGATCGCCTCTGGACGCATAAACGCAAGGCGCTGCTGTGGAGCAGCCGCATCAGCCTGACCGAAACCCTGCTGGCATGGCTGGAAAGCCTGGCGGAGAAACCGGCGGTGTTGATTTCGGGTTCTGCCGTGGGTTGGTACGGCGACGGCGGCGAGCGTGAACTGACCGAAGCCAGCGGCCCGGTGCAGGACGACTTCCCCAGCCAGTTGTGTGTCGCCTGGGAAGAAACCGCCCAGCGCGCCGAAGCCCTGGGCATTCGCGTGGTGCTGGTGCGTACCGGGCTGGTGCTGGCGGCCGAGGGCGGCTTTTTGTCGCGGCTGTTGCTGCCGTTCAAGCTGGCACTGGGCGGGCCGATCGGTAGTGGTCGGCAGTGGATGCCGTGGGTGCATATCAACGATCAAATCGCGCTGATAGATTTTCTTCTGCACCAGCGCGACGCCAGCGGTCCCTATAATGCCTGCGCGCCGCACCCCGTGCGTAACCGCGAGTTTGCCAAGACGTTGGGCCAGGTGTTGCACCGCCCGGCGTTCATGCCCATGCCGGCCTTCGTGTTGAAGGTCGGGTTGGGTGAGTTGTCCGGCTTGTTGCTGGGCGGCCAGAAGGCTTTGCCCGAGCGCCTGTTGGCGGCCGGTTTCACTTTCCAGTTCACTGAGTTGAAGGCGGCCTTGGACGACTTGTCCGGCCGCCTCTAAAGATAGGATGTTGCATGACGGATCACGCGTTGTTACTGGTCAACCTGGGGTCACCGGCGTCTACTTCGGTGGCCGATGTGCGCAGCTACCTCAATCAGTTCCTGATGGACCCTTACGTGATCGACCTGCCGTGGCCGGTACGGCGCTTGTTGGTGTCGCTGATTCTGATCAAGCGCCCCGAGCAATCGGCCCATGCCTATGCTTCGATCTGGTGGGAAGAGGGCTCGCCGCTGGTGGTGCTCAGCCAGCGCCTGCAGCAGCAGATGACCGCGCAGTGGACCCAGGGCCCGGTGGAGCTGGCGATGCGTTATGGCGAGCCGTCCCTTGAAACGACCCTGATGCGCCTGGCCGCCCAGGGGATTCAGAAGGTCACCCTGGCGCCTTTGTACCCGCAGTTCGCCGACAGCACCGTGACCACGGTGATTGAAGAAGCCAGGCGGGTGGTGCGCGACAAGAAGCTCAAGGTGCAGTTCTCGATCCTGCAACCGTTCTACGATCAGCCGGAATACCTCGATGCGCTGGTGGCGAGCGTGCGGCCCTATGTGGAGCAGGACTACGATCACTTGCTCCTGAGTTTCCACGGCCTGCCCGAGCGTCATCTGACCAAGCTCGACCCTACCGGCGCGCATTGCTTCAAGGATGCCGATTGCTGCCGCAACGCCTCGCCGCAGGTGCTTGCCACGTGTTACCGCGCGCAGTGCTTCAGCGTCGCCCGCAACTTTGCCGAGCGCATGGGCCTGCCGGACGGCAAATGGTCGGTGGCGTTCCAGTCGCGCCTGGGCCGGGCGAAGTGGATCGAACCTTACACCGAGGCACGCCTGGACGCGTTGGCTCAGCAAGGCGTGAAAAAGCTGCTGGTGATGTGCCCGGCGTTCGTCGCCGACTGCATCGAGACGCTGGAAGAGATTGGCGATCGCGGGCGGGAGCAATTTCGCGCAGCGGGCGGCGAGGAGTTGGTGCTGGTGCCGTGCTTGAATGACAGCGAGCACTGGGCGGTGGCGCTTAACACCCTGTGTGAGCGCGCGCCGGTGGCACTGTAAGGTGGGAGGGGCTTGCTGCCGATAGCGGCCTGTCAGGCACTGGATGAGGTGACTGTTGTACCGCTATCGGGGGCAAGCCCCCTCCCACAGGTGAAGGTTCAGGGCCACGGTGACGTTGTCTGTGCCGTTGTAATGCGCCAGCAGGTTATTCTTCTTCCTTCACCGGCGCAGGCGGTGGGCGCAGGCCGATTTCCGCCGAAAGATTGAGCTCTTTACCGTTGCGCATCACCTGGATCGTGACCTTGTCGGTCGGCTTGATCCGCGCCACTTGGTTCATTGACTTGCGGCCATCACCGGCCGGTTCGCCGTCGATGTTGAGGATCACATCCCCCAATTGCAGGCCGGCCTTCTGTGCAGGGCCATCGCGGAAGATCCCGGCGACCACGATGCCCGGGCGTCCGGTCAGGCCAAACGACTCGGCCAGTTCCTTGGTCAGCGGCTGCACTTCGATCCCCAGCCAGCCGCGGATCACCTGGCCGTGCTCGACGATCGACTTCATCACTTCCATCGCCAGCTTGACCGGGATCGCAAAACCGATGCCCTGGGAGCCGCCGGACTTGGAGAAAATCGCCGTATTGATGCCGGTCAGGTTGCCGTTGGCATCCACCAGTGCACCGCCGGAGTTGCCGGGGTTGATCGCGGCGTCGGTCTGGATGAAGTCTTCGTAGCTGTTGAGGCCCAACTGGTTACGCCCGGTGGCGCTGATGATGCCCATGGTGACTGTCTGGCCGACGCCGAACGGGTTGCCGATGGCCAGCGCGACATCGCCGACCCGCAGTCCTTCGGAGCGGCCGATGGTGATGGCGGGCAGGCTTTTCAGGTCGATCTTCAACACCGCGAGGTCGGTTTCCGGGTCGCTGCCGACGACGCGAGCCAGGGTTTCGCGGCCGTCGCGCAGGGCCACTACAATCTGGTCGGCACCGGTGGTCACGTGGTTGTTGGTGAGGATGTAGCCTTCCGGGCTCATGATCACACCGGACCCCAGGCTCGATTCCATGCGCCGCTGCTTGGGACTGTTGTCGCCGAAATAGCGGCGGAACTGCGGGTCTTCGAACAGAGGATGCGCCGGCTTGTTGATGACCTTGGTGGTGTACAGGTTGACCACCGCAGGGGCCGCGATGACCACGGCGTCGGCATAGGTCACCGGGCCTTGCACCACCGCGTTGGTTTGCGGGGCCTGTTGCAGGTTCACATCAAGGCTCGGTAAGCCCACCCACTGGGGGAAACGCTGAATAATCAGCATCGCGATCAGCACGCCAGCCAACAATGGCCACCCAAAAAAACGCAGTGCCTTGAGCATCAAGTAAGTCCTGACAGGTTGCAGGGGGCGGGAGAGCGCCCATAATGTCGCGCATTATACGAGGCTGCGAGCGCCTCGGAACGGGATATTTAGGAGTCTTTTATGGCCGTTGCTTTGAGCACCCTCGTCGAGGAAGCGGACCGCTACCTTGGCAGCGCAAAAATTGCCGATTACTGCCCCAATGGCCTGCAGGTCGAGGGGCGCCCGCAGGTGATGCGCATCGTCAGCGGCGTCACCGCCAGCCAGGCATTGCTGGACGCCGCCGTTGAAGCCCAGGCCGACCTGGTGCTGGTCCACCACGGTTATTTCTGGAAGGGCGAAAACCCGTGCATCACCGGCATGAAGCAGCGCCGCCTGAAGACCCTGCTCAAGCACGACATCAGCCTGTTGGCCTACCACCTGCCGCTGGACCTGCACGCCGAGGTCGGCAACAACGTCCAGCTGGCTCGGCAGTTGGACATCACCGTCGAAGGCCCGCTGGACCCGGCCGACCTCAAGATCGTCGGCCTGGTCGGCTCCCTCGCCGAACCGCTGTCGCCGCGTGACTTCGCCCACCGCGTGCAGAGCGTCTTGGGGCGCGAGCCGCTGTTGATCGAAGGCAGCCAGATGATCCGCCGCGTCGGCTGGTGTACCGGTGGTGGCCAGGGCTACATCGACCAGGCGATTGCGGCCGGCGTCGACCTTTACCTGAGCGGCGAAGCCTCCGAGCAGACCTTCCACAGCGCCCGCGAAAACGACATCAGCTTTGTCGCCGCCGGCCATCACGCCACCGAGCGTTACGGGGTGCAGGCATTGGGCGATTACCTGGCGCGGCGTTTCGCCCTGGAGCATTTGTTTATCGATTGCCCCAACCCGATCTAACGAACACCTCCAATAACTGTGAGAGGGGGCTTGCTCCCGATAGCGTTGGTTCAGTCAATGAATGCGTTGAATGGCACACTGCAATCGGGAGCAAGTCGAATCGTCGCACCGCCACTCCCACATTTGACCGCGTTCGGCCGGCCATCGCCGCCAAACCTCGGGGCATATCCATATACCGTTTCGATCTAGCTGGCGCCCTGAATAGAAGCAGGTGCTGTGCTAGCATGCCTCGCTCGAACACGGCCCGCTGGCCGTCCATAAGATCGTTTTTCCGTGAGTAGCCATGGTCGACAAACTGACGCATCTGAAACAGCTGGAGGCGGAAAGCATCCACATCATCCGCGAGGTCGCCGCCGAGTTCGACAACCCGGTGATGCTCTACTCGATCGGTAAAGACTCCGCCGTGATGCTGCACCTGGCGCGCAAGGCGTTCTTCCCGGGCAAGCTGCCGTTCCCGGTGATGCATGTCGACACCCAGTGGAAATTCCAGGAGATGTACACGTTCCGCGACCGCATGGTTGAAGAACTCGGCCTGGACCTGATCACCCACGTCAACCCGGACGGTGTGGCGCAGGGCATCAACCCGTTCACCCACGGCAGCGCCAAGCACACCGACATCATGAAGACCGAAGGCCTCAAGCAGGCTTTGGACAAGTATGGTTTCGACGCCGCGTTCGGCGGTGCCCGTCGCGATGAAGAAAAGTCCCGCGCCAAAGAGCGCGTGTACTCGTTCCGCGACAGCAAGCACCGCTGGGACCCGAAAAACCAGCGCCCGGAGCTGTGGAACGTCTACAACGGCAACGTCAACAAGGGCGAGTCGATCCGTGTGTTCCCGCTGTCCAACTGGACCGAGCTGGACATCTGGCAGTACATCTACCTGGAAGGCATCCCGATCGTACCGCTGTACTTCGCCGCCGAGCGCGATGTGATCGAGAAGAACGGCACGTTGATCATGATCGACGACGACCGCATCCTCGAGCACCTGTCCGACGAAGACAAAGCCCGAATCGTCAAAAAGAAAGTACGTTTCCGTACCCTTGGCTGCTACCCGTTGACGGGCGCGGTGGAGTCCGAAGCCGAGACGCTGACGGACATCATTCAGGAAATGCTCCTGACGCGAACTTCCGAGCGCCAGGGCCGGGTCATCGACCACGATGGTGCCGGCTCGATGGAAGATAAAAAACGTCAAGGCTATTTCTAAGGGGCTGTCATGTCGCATCAATCTGATTTGATCAGCGAGGACATCCTCGCCTACCTGGGCCAGCACGAGCGCAAGGAAATGTTGCGCTTCCTGACCTGTGGCAACGTCGACGACGGCAAGAGCACCCTGATCGGGCGCCTGCTGCACGACTCCAAGATGATCTACGAAGATCACCTGGAAGCCATCACCCGCGATTCGAAGAAGGTCGGCACCACCGGTGACGACATCGACCTGGCGTTGCTGGTCGACGGCCTGCAGGCCGAGCGTGAGCAGGGCATCACCATCGATGTCGCCTACCGCTACTTCTCCACCGCCAAGCGTAAATTCATCATCGCCGACACCCCTGGCCATGAGCAGTACACCCGCAACATGGCCACCGGTGCCTCTACCTGTGACCTGGCGATTATCCTGGTCGACGCGCGCTACGGCGTGCAGACCCAGACCCGTCGCCACAGCTTCATTGCCTCGTTGCTGGGCATCAAGCACATCGTGGTCGCCATCAACAAGATGGACCTCAACGGTTTCGACGAAGGTGTGTTCGAGCAGATCAAGGCCGACTACCTGAAGTTCGCCGACGGCATCGCCTTCAAGCCGAGCACCATGGCGTTCGTACCGATGTCGGCGCTCAAGGGCGACAACGTGGTGAACAAGAGCGAGCGTTCGCCGTGGTACACCGGCCAGTCGCTGATGGAGATCCTCGAGACCGTCGAGATCGCCAACGACCGCAACTACACCGACCTGCGTTTCCCGGTGCAGTACGTCAACCGTCCGAACCTGAACTTCCGCGGTTTTGCCGGCACCCTGGCCAGCGGCATCGTCCATAAGGGCGACGAAGTCGTGGTGTTGCCGTCGGGCAAGAGCAGCCGCGTCAAATCCATCGTCACCTTCGACGGTGAACTGGAGCACGCAGGCCCAGGCCAGGCCGTGACCCTGACCATGGAAGACGAGATCGACATCTCCCGTGGCGACCTGTTGGTGCACGCCGATAACATGCCGCAAGTGACCGACGCCTTCGACGCCATGCTGGTATGGATGGCCGAAGAACCGATGCTGCCGGGCAAGAAATACGACATCAAGCGCGCCACCAGCTACGTGCCGGGTTCCATCACCAGCATCGTGCATCGTGTGGACGTGAACACCCTGGCCGAAGGCCCGGCAAGTTCGCTGCAGTTGAACGAGATCGGCCGGGTCAAGGTCAGCCTCGATGCCGCCGTCGCCCTGGACGGTTACGCGAGCAACCGCACCACCGGCGCGTTCATCGTCATCGACCGCTTGACCAATGGCACTGTGGCCGCGGGCATGATCATCGCGCCGCCGGTTGTCCACGGCAGCGCCGCGCAGCACGGCAAGTTGGCCCATGTGGCCACCGAAGAGCGTGCCCAGCGTTTCGGCCAACAGCCGGCAACCGTGTTGTTCAGCGGCCTGTCGGGCGCCGGTAAAAGCACCTTAGCCTACGCGGTTGAGCGCAAGTTGTTCGACATGGGCCGTGCAGTGTTTGTACTCGATGGCCAGAACCTGCGTCACGACCTGAACAAAGGGTTGCCGCAGGACCGTGTCGGGCGTACCGAGAACTGGCGTCGTGCGGCTCATGTCGCACGCCAGTTCAACGAAGCCGGCCTGCTGACCCTGGCCGCGTTCGTTGCGCCGGATGCCGAAGGGCGTGAACAGGCCAAGGCGCTGATCGGTGCCGATCGCTTGCTGACGGTCTACGTGCAGGCTTCACCGCTGGTGTGCGCCGAGCGTGATCCGCAAGGCTTGTACGCGGCCGGTGGGGATAACATCCCTGGCGAGTCCTTCCCATACGACGTGCCGTTGAATGCCGATCTGGTGATCGACACCCAGGCCCTGTCGCTGGAAGACAGCGTCAAGCAAGTGCTGGAGCTGTTGCGTCAGCGTGGGGCGATCTAAACCTCGCGGCCACAAAAAAAGCCCGCCACCGAGTGATCGGTGGCGGGCTTTTTTACATTCTCAAGATCGGGCTTGGTCAAATGTGAGAGGGGGCTTGCTCCCGATTGCAGAGTGTCAGTCACTGCATCGGGTGACTGAAGCACCGCTATCGGGGGCAAGCCCCCTCCCACATTTTGATCAGTGGCGGTCTGGATAATCTGTGTGAAGTTGGCTGAGAAGCGCATCCTTCTCTTCCCACAACCGATTGATCCAGCCCTGGAACGCCAATCGATATTCCCCGTCCTGCTCATAATTCTTGCCAATGAACTCAGGCGGGATCGGCACTTCTTCGAACCGCACCACCACGTCCTGCACATTCCCGCACAACAAGTCCCAGTAGCCGGGGCGCCCGGCGGGGTAGTGGATGGTCACATTGACCAATGACTTCAACTGCTCACCCATGGCATCCAGCACAAACGCAATACCGCCGGCCTTGGGCTTGAGCAAGTAGCGAAAGGGCGAGTTCTGCTGTGCATGCTTGCCCGGCGTAAAGCGTGTGCCTTCGGCAAAGTTGAAAATCCCCACCGGGTTGGCGCGAAACTTCGCGCAGGTCTTGCGGGTGGTTTCCAGGTCCTTGCCTTTCTTCTCCGGGTGTTTTTCCAGGTAGGCCTTGGAGTAACGCTTCATGAACGGAAAGCCCAATGCCCACCAGGCCAGGCCGATCACCGGGACCCAGATCAGCTCCTGCTTGAGAAAGAACTTCAGCGGGCGAATCCGTCGATTGAGCACGTATTGCAGCACCATGATGTCGACCCAGCTCTGGTGGTTGCTGGTCACCAGATAAGAGTGCTGGTAGTCCAGCCCTTCCAGGCCTTTAAGGTGCCAGCGGGTGCGCCGCACCAGGTTCATCCACGCGTTGTTGTTGCTGATCCAGGCTTCATGGGTGTGGTTCATTAGCCATTCGCTGAAACGCTTGGCGAACGGCAGTGCCTTGAACAGCGCGACGATGAACAGGAACGAACACAGCAGGATCGTGTTCAGCGCCAACAGCAACGACGCGATCACCCCGCGCACGGCGGCAGGTAGAAAATCCAGCATTTAGATCTCCATAGGTCGGTTGGCGGCTTGGATCGCGGTCAGCGCGATGGTGTACACAATGTCGTCGACCTGGGCGCCGCGCGGCAGGTCGTTCACTGGTTTGCGCAGGCCCTGGAGCATCGGCCCCAGGCTGACGCAATCGGCGCTGCGTTGCACCGCCTTGTGGGTGGTGTTGCCGGTGTTCAGGTCGGGGAATACGAAGACCGTGGCCTTGCCCGCCACCAGGCTGTTGGGTGCCAGTTGCCGGGCGACGGTTTCGTTGGCGGCGGCATCGTATTGCAACGGGCCGTCGATCAGCAGCGAGCTTTGCTGTTCATGGGCGAGCAGGGTGGCTTCGCGGACTTTTTCCACTTCTTCGCCGCTGGCCGATTCACCGCTGGAATAGCTGATCATCGCCACCCGTGGCGTAATGCCGAACGCCGCCGCCGAGTCGGCGCTTTGCAGGGCGATTTCCGCCAGTTCGGCGGCGCTCGGGTGCGGGTTCATCACACAGTCGCCGTACACCAGCACCTGTTCGGGGAACAGCATGAAGAACACCGACGACACCAGGGTGCAGCCCGGCGCGGTCTTGATCAGTTGCAGGGCCGGGCGGATGGTATTCGCGGTGGAGTGGATAACCCCGGAGACCAGGCCGTCGACTTCATCGAGCGCGAGCATCATGGTGGCGATCACCACGGTGTCTTCAAGTTGCTGTTCGGCCATCGGCGCGTTGAGGCTCTTGCTCTTGCGCAACGCGACCATCGGTTCGACATAACGCTCGCGGATCAGGTCCGGGTCGAGAATTTCCAGGCCTTCGGGCAATTCGATGCCGTGGGCGCGGGCGACCGCTTCCACGTCCGTCGGCTTGGCCAGTAACACGCAGCGGGCAATGCCGCGGGCCTGGCAGATCGCGGCGGCTTGCACGGTCAACGGCTCGCTGCCTTCGGGCAAGACGATGCGCTTGTTGGCGGCCTGGGCGCGCTGGATCAACTGGTAGCGGAACACCGCCGGTGACAGGCGCATCTCCCGTGGCGTGCCGCAGCGTTGGTGCAGCCAGCGCGCATCGAGGTGGCTGGCGACGAAATCGGTGATGATCTCGGCGCGCTCGCGGTCATCGATGGGGATTTCCTTGTTCAGGCTGTTGAGCAGGTTCGCTGTCTCGTAGGAGCCGGTACTTACCGACAGCACCGGCAGCCCGGCCTGAAAGGCGCCTCGGCAGAGGTCCATGATGCGCGGGTCGGGCAGGGTGTCGCTGGTCAGCAGCAGGCCGGCCAGGGGTACGCCGTTGATCGCGGCCAGGCTGACGGCGAGGATGATGTCGTCGCGGTCCCCCGGTGTCACTACCAGCACGCCCGGCTTGAGCAGTTCCACGGTGTTGCGCATGGTGCGGGCGCAGATGATGATTTTGGTCATGCGCCGGGTTTCATAATCACCGGCGTTGAGGATCTGCGCGCCCATCAGGTCGGCGACGTCGCGGGTACGCGGCGCATTGAGTTCGGGCTGGAAAGGAATGCAGCCGAGCAGGCGGAAATCCCCGCTGCGCAGCAACGGCGAATGCTCCTTGAGGCGCGCCGAAAAGGCTTCCATGCTTTCATCGGTGCGCACCTTGTTGAGGATCACACCGAGCACTTTCGGGTCTTTCGGGCCGCCGAACAGCTGGGCCTGCAGTTCCACGCGGCCGGAGAGTTCGGTGAGCACTTCGTTTTCCGGCGCCGAGACCAGGATCACTTCCGCGTCCAGGCTCTTGGCCAGGTGCAGGTTGACCCGCGCCGCATAGCTGGCGCTGCGGGTCGGCACCATGCCTTCGACGATCAGCACGTCCTTGCCCACGGCGGCCTGCTGATACAGGGTGATGATTTCTTCGAGCAACTCGTCGAGCTGGCCGTCGCCGAGCATCCGCTCGACATGGGCCAGGCCCAGAGGCTGCGGCGGTTTGAGGCCATGGGTGCGAGCGATCAGCTCGGTGGAGCGTTCGGGGCCGGTGTCGCCGGGGTGCGGCTGGGCAATCGGTTTGAAGAAGCCGACTTTCAGCCCGGCACGTTCAAGGGTGCGCACCAGCCCAAGGCTGATGGAGGTCAGACCCACACCAAAATCGGTGGGCGCGATAAAAAAAGTCTGCATGCGAATTCTCTGGAGGTGCATGGCTTCGGTGGCGCTCTATGGTTGAGTGCCTACCGGGAATCAGGCGCCAAGGTTATCGTTATTCGCGCTCCTGCGCACACCAGCCGCAGGCAAAGGGCTGGCCTATTTTTTCCAGGCGGTGTGCGGGGTCGAGTACCCAGGTGCGCGATTGCCAGGGCGGCTGGTGGCGCAGGTGTTGGGTGTGGCCGCAGGACAGCTCGGCAACCCAGTGCCCGTCGTCGTCCTGGTGGAATCCGAGGATGACGGCGACCGTTGATCGACCCCGTCCGTCCGGGTTCTGTTCGCTTTCGGGCAAATCCTTGTTTAGACTTGTCCGTTCTTCATTCTTATGCAAAAGGTCTCGCCCCATGACGATCGCCGCTAACAAGGCAGTCTCCATCGACTATACCCTGACCAACGACGCTGGTGAGGTCATCGACAGCTCAGCCGGCGGCGCGCCGCTGGTCTACCTGCAAGGCGCAGGCAACATTATCCCGGGCCTGGAAAACGCTCTGGTCGGCAAGAGCGTCGGTGATGAACTGACCGTTGTCGTAGAGCCTGAAAATGCTTACGGCGAATACTCCGCCGAACTGGTCAGCACCCTGAGCCGCAGCATGTTCGAAGGTGTCGACGAACTGGAAGTGGGCATGCAGTTCCACGCTTCCGCGCCGGACGGCCAAATGCAGATCGTGACCATCCGTGACCTGGACGGCGACGACGTCACCGTCGACGGTAACCACCCTCTGGCAGGTCAGCGCCTGAACTTCCAAGTGAAGATCGTGGCCATCCGCGAGGCTTCCGAGGAAGAAGTCGCCCACGGCCACGTGCACGGTGAAGGCGGTCATCACCACTGATTGATGTGTTGATCAGGTGGTAGCCAAAACGCCCCGACTGGTTCGGGGCGTTTTTTTTGTGCGCGCAATAAAGAACAGCGATTTATTGCGCCCAAACAAAAATGCCCCGGACCTTTCGGTACGGGGCATTTCTTAACTGTTACGCAGGTAAACCGGCGTGGCAGTTTATCGCTTAGGCTGCAACAGCAAGGTTCAGAGCCTTGATGTGGCCATTCAAACGACCTTTATGGCGAGCAGCTTTGTTCTTGTGGATGATGCCTTTATCGGCCATGCGGTCGATAACTGGCACAGCCAGAACGTAAGCAGCTTGAGCTTTTTCAGCGTCTTTTGCGTCAATGGCCTTAACTACATTCTTGATGTAGGTACGAACCATGGAACGCAGGCTGGCGTTGTGGCTGCGACGCTTCTCAGCCTGTTTTGCACGTTTTTTGGCGGAAGGTGTGTTGGCCACCGTCGAGCTCCTCGAAAGACTTTTTAGGAAATAGCAAACAAAATAGGCCGCGAATCATGCCGATGAGTTGATGGGTTGTCAAGGGCGGCTGATGCGAACTGCTGAGTGGTCGATCTGAAGAGGCGGGTGATTTATTTCCGGCGCTTGACCTGTAAACTCGCGAGCTTTGGCGCTGTGCTGTTGCAGGCGCGCAGTATCGCATAAGTAGGCGCGTAGTTCGCCTGCTCTTTATCTATAGGCGCAAACTCTTTCAATGAATCTGCTCAAATCGTTGGCTGCCGTCAGCTCAATCACGATGATCTCCAGGGTTTTGGGGTTTGTGCGTGACACCCTGCTGGCGCGCATTTTTGGCGCCAGCATGGCCACGGATGCGTTCTTTATTGCCTTTAAACTGCCCAATCTGTTGCGGCGGGTCTTCGCTGAGGGCGCGTTTTCCCAGGCGTTCGTGCCGATCCTGGCGGAATACAAGACGCAGCAGGGCGAGGAGGCGACCCGCACATTTATCGCCTATGTCTCGGGCCTGCTGACCCTTGTGCTGATGCTGGTGACCCTGGTTGGCATGCTCGCCGCGCCCTGGGTGATCTGGGCCACGGCGCCCGGGTTTGCCAATACGCCGGAAAAATTCGCGCTGACCACTGATCTGCTGCGGGTGACTTTCCCCTATATATTGCTGATCTCCCTGTCCTCCCTGGCCGGCGCCATCCTCAATACCTGGAACCGTTTCTCGGTGCCGGCGTTCGTGCCGACCCTGCTTAACGTCAGCATGATTATTTTTGCGCTGTTCCTCACGCCCTACTTCGATCCGCCGGTCATGGCCCTGGGCTGGGCGGTATTGGCCGGTGGCCTGGCGCAATTGCTCTACCAACTGCCGCACCTGAAAAAGATCGGCATGCTCGTGTTGCCGCGCCTGAACCTCAAGGACACCGGCGTCTGGCGCGTGATGCGCAATATGCTGCCGGCGATCCTCGGGGTGTCGGTCAGCCAGATTTCCCTGATCATCAACACCGCGTTTGCGTCGCTGCTGGTGTCCGGTTCGGTGTCGTGGATGTATTACGCCGATCGCTTGATGGAGCTGCCGTCCGGCGTCCTCGGCGTGGCCCTGGGCACGATTTTGCTGCCGACGCTGGCGCGTACCTACGCGAGCAAGGACCGCCAGGAATACTCGCGCATTCTCGATTGGGGTTTGCGCCTGTGCTTCGTGCTGGTGTTGCCGTGTTCCCTGGCGCTGGGAATCCTGGCCGAGCCACTGACGGTGTCGTTATTCCAGTACGGGCAATTCAGCGCGCACGATGCCTTGATGACCCAGCATGCGCTGATCGCCTACTCCGTCGGTCTGCTCGGCATCATCGTGATCAAAGTGCTGGCGCCGGGTTTCTACGCCCAGCAAAACATCCGCACGCCGGTGAAGATCGCGATCTTCACGCTGATCGTCACGCAGTTGCTCAACTTGGTGTTTATCGGCCCGCTGGCCCACGCCGGCCTGGCCTTGGCCATCAGCGCCGGTGCCTGCATCAATGCCGGCCTGCTGTTTTACCAACTGCGCAAACAGCAGATGTTCCAGCCGCAATCGGGCTGGGGGATATTTGCCCTCAAGCTGCTGGTGGCGGTGGCGATGATGTCGGCGGTATTGCTGGGCCTGATGCACTTCATGCCGGCCTGGGATCAAGGCCATATGCTCGAGCGCTTCCTGCGCCTGGGCGTGCTGGTGGTGGCGGGCGTGGTGGTGTACTTCGGCATGTTGCTGCTGCAAGGTTTCCGCCTGCGGGATTTCAATCGCAAGGCGCTGGGTTAGAGGGTTTGCCGCGATAAAACCGGTGTTTTATCGATTCCATCCGTTTTGCCCTGCGCTGTTGCCTGTGATCCGGGGCCGGGTGTGGTTATAATCGACCACTTTATGAGCAAGAAGCGCGTTATGCAGCTGGTTCGAGGTCTCCACAACCTGCGCCCCCAGCATCGGGGCTGCGTCGCCACTATTGGCAACTTTGACGGTGTACACCGTGGCCACCAGGCTATCCTGGCCCGGCTGCGCGAGCGTGCGGTCGAGTTGGGCGTGCCCAGCTGCGTGGTGATTTTTGAGCCACAGCCGCGGGAATTCTTTACCCCGGAAACGGCACCGGCGCGCCTGGCCCGCTTGCGCGACAAGCTGCAACTGTTGGCGGAGGAGGGCGTGGACCGTGTGCTGTGCCTGGCCTTCAACCAGCGTTTGCGCAGCCTCAGCGCCGCCGAGTTCGTCGACCGTATCCTGGTGGATGGCTTGGGCGTGCAGCATCTGGAGGTCGGCGACGACTTCCGCTTTGGGTGTGACCGGGTCGGCGATTTCGATTTCCTGCAACACGCTGGCGTGACCCAGGGTTTTACCGTCGAAGCCGCGCAAACCGTCGAACTGGACGGCCTGCGCGTGAGCAGTACCCAGGTGCGTAATGCCCTGGCTGCCGCCGACTTCGCCTTGGCTGAGCGTTTGCTCGGTCGCCCGTTCCGCATTGTCGGGCGGGTATTGCACGGCCAGAAGCTGGCGCGCCAACTGGGCACGCCAACCGCTAACGTGCAGCTCAAGCGCCGTCGTGTGCCGCTGACCGGGGTTTACCTGGTGAGTGTCGACATCGACGGCCAATCGTGGCCGGGAGTCGCCAATATAGGCGTCAGGCCCACGGTTGCAGGTGATGGCAAGGCCCACCTGGAAGTTCACCTTTTGGATTTTGCCGGGGATTTATATGACCGGCGTTTGACGGTGGTTTTCCACCAGAAGCTGCGTGAAGAGCAGCGTTTCGCCTCCCTTGAGGCGTTGAAAACGGCGATCAATGCGGATGTCGCCGCCGCCCGTGCCCTAGCCGCACCTAGCGCCCATCGCTAACCGAAGAGCCTTAAATGACCGACTATAAAGCCACGCTAAACCTTCCGGACACCGCCTTCCCAATGAAGGCCGGCCTGCCACAGCGCGAACCGCAGATCCTGCAGCGCTGGGACAGTATTGGCCTGTACGGAAAGTTGCGCGAGATTGGCAAGGATCGTCCGAAATTCGTCCTGCACGACGGCCCTCCTTATGCCAACGGCACGATTCACATCGGTCATGCGCTGAACAAAATTCTCAAGGACATGATCATCCGCTCGAAGACCCTTTCGGGTTTCGACGCGCCTTATGTCCCGGGCTGGGACTGCCACGGCCTGCCGATCGAACACAAAGTCGAAGTGACCCACGGCAAGAACCTGGGCGCCGATAAAACCCGCGAACTGTGCCGTGCCTATGCCACCGAGCAGATCGAAGGGCAGAAGTCCGAGTTCATCCGCCTGGGTGTCCTGGGCGACTGGGCCAACCCGTACAAAACCATGGACTTCAAGAACGAAGCCGGTGAAATCCGCGCCTTGGCCGAAATCGTCAAGGGCGGTTTCGTGTTCAAGGGCCTCAAGCCCGTGAACTGGTGCTTCGACTGCGGTTCGGCCCTGGCTGAGGCGGAAGTCGAGTACGAAGACAAGAAGTCCTCGACCATCGACGTGGCCTTCCCGATCGCCGACGACGCCAAGCTGGCCGAGGCCTTTGGCCTGGCAAGCCTGGCCAAGCCGGCCGCCATCGTGATCTGGACCACCACCCCGTGGACCATCCCCGCCAACCAGGCGCTGAACGTACACCCGGAATTCACCTACGCCCTGGTGGATGTCGGTGATCGCCTGCTGGTGCTGGCCGAAGAGATGGTCGAGGCCTGCCTGGCTCGCTACGAACTGCAAGGTTCGGTGATCGCCACCACCACCGGCACCGCGCTGGAGTTGATCAATTTCCGTCACCCGTTCTACGACCGCCTGTCGCCGGTGTACCTGGCTGACTATGTTGAACTGGGCGCCGGCACCGGCATCGTTCACTCCGCTCCTGCTTACGGCGTAGACGACTTCGTGACCTGCAAGGCTTACGGCATGGTCAACGACGACATCTTGAATCCGGTACAGAGCAACGGTGTTTATGCGCCGTCCCTGGAATTCTTCGGCGGCCAGTTCATCTTCAAGGCCAACCAGCCGATCATCGACAAGCTCTCGGAAGTCGGCGCGCTGCTGCACACCGAGACCATCAAGCACAGCTACATGCACTGCTGGCGCCACAAGACCCCGCTGATCTACCGCGCCACCGCGCAGTGGTTTATCGGAATGGATAAAGAACCGACCAGCGGCGACACCCTGCGTAACCGCGCGATCAAAGCCATCGAAGGCACCAAGTTCGTCCCGACCTGGGGCCAGGCGCGCTTGCACTCAATGATCGCCAACCGTCCGGACTGGTGCATCTCCCGCCAGCGCAACTGGGGCGTGCCGATCCCGTTTTTCCTCAATAAGGAAAGCGGCGAGTTGCACCCGCGTACCGTCGAACTGATGGAAGTCGTGGCCCAGCGCGTTGAGCAGGAAGGCATCGAAGCCTGGTTCAAGCTGGACGCCGCCGAGCTGCTGGGCGACGAAGCGCCGCTGTACGACAAGATCAGCGACACCCTCGATGTGTGGTTCGACTCCGGCACCACCCATTGGCACGTGCTGCGCGGTTCGCACCCGATGGGTCACGAAACCGGCCCGCGCGCCGACCTGTACCTGGAAGGTTCGGACCAGCACCGTGGCTGGTTCCACTCCTCGCTGCTGACCGGTTGTGCCATCGACGACCACGCACCGTACCGCGAACTGCTGACCCACGGTTTCACCGTCGACGAAAACGGCCGCAAGATGTCCAAGTCCCTGGGCAACGTGATCGCGCCGCAAAAGGTCAACGACACCCTGGGCGCCGACATCATGCGCCTGTGGGTCGCCTCGACCGATTATTCGGGCGAGATGGCCGTGTCGGAGCAGATCCTGCAGCGCAGCGCCGATGCCTACCGTCGTATCCGTAATACCGCACGCTTCATGCTGTCGAACCTGACCGGTTTCAACCCGGCCACCGACATCCTGCCGGCCGAGGAAATGCTCGCCCTGGACCGTTGGGCCGTGGACCGTACCCTGTTGCTGCAACGCGAGTTGCAGGAGCACTACGGTGAATACCGCTTCTGGAACGTCTATTCGAAGATTCACAACTTCTGCGTGCAGGAGCTGGGCGGTTTCTACCTCGACATTATCAAGGACCGCCAGTACACCACCGGCGCTAACAGCAAGGCGCGCCGCTCGGCGCAGACCGCGCTGTATCACATCTCCGAAGCGTTGGTGCGCTGGATCGCGCCGATCCTGGCCTTCACCGCCGACGAACTGTGGGAATACCTGCCGGGCGAGCGTAACGAGTCCGTGATGCTCAACACCTGGTACGAAGGCCTGACCGAACTGCCGGCCGACTTCGAATTGGGCCGCGCATACTGGGAAGGCGTGATGGCGGTGAAGGTTGCCGTGAACAAGGAGCTGGAAGTCCAGCGTGCGGCCAAGGCCGTCGGTGGCAACCTGCAAGCCGAAGTCACCCTGTTTGCCGAGGAAGGCCTGAGCGCCGACCTGGCCAAGCTGAGCAACGAACTGCGCTTCGTGCTGATCACCTCCACTGCGAGCCTGGCGCCATTCGCCCAGGCCCCGGCGGACGCCGTGGCCACCGAAGTACCTGGCCTGAAGCTCAAAGTCGTCAAATCGGCCTTCCCCAAGTGCGCCCGTTGCTGGCACTGCCGTGAAGATGTCGGCGTGAACCCTGAGCATCCGGAAATCTGCGGTCGTTGCGTCGACAACATCTCTGGTGCTGGCGAGGTTCGCCACTATGCCTAACGCCAGTCGTTTCGGACGTCTTGGCTGGCTCGTATTGAGCGTGCTGGTCCTGGTCATCGACCAGGTCAGCAAGGCTCACTTCGAGGGCACCCTGGAGATGTTCCAGCAAATCGTGGTGATCCCGGATTACTTCAGCTGGACCCTGGCCTATAACACCGGCGCGGCGTTCAGCTTCCTTGCCGATGGCGGCGGCTGGCAGCGCTGGTTGTTCGCCCTGATCGCCGTGGTGGTCAGTGCGGTGCTGGTGGTCTGGCTCAAGCGCCTGGGTCGCGATGACACCTGGCTGGCCATCGCCTTGGCACTGGTGCTGGGTGGTGCACTGGGCAACCTGTACGACCGCATCGCCTTGGGCCATGTGATCGATTTCATTCTGGTGCATTGGCAGAATCGCCATTACTTCCCGGCGTTCAATTTTGCTGACAGCGCCATCACCGTCGGTGCAATCATGCTGGCACTCGATATGTTCAAAAGTAAGAAAACCGGAGAGACCGTTCATGACTGATCAGGTATTGGCTGAACAACGCATCGGCCAGAACACGGAAGTCACCTTGCATTTCGCATTGCGCCTGGAGAATGGCGACACGGTCGACAGCACGTTCGACAAATCCCCGGCTACCTTCAAGGTGGGCGATGGCAACCTGCTGCCGGGTTTTGAAGCGGCCCTGTTCGGCTTCAAGGCTGGCGACAAGCGCACCCTGCAGATCCTGCCGGAAAACGCCTTTGGCCAGCCCAACCCGCAGAACGTACAGATCATCCCGCGTTCGCAGTTCCAGGACATGGACCTGTCGGAAGGCCTGTTGGTGATTTTTAACGATGCGGCGAATACCGAGCTGCCGGGTGTGGTCAAAGCCCTCGATGATGCGCAAGTGACCATCGACTTCAACCACCCGTTGTCCGGTAAAACCTTGACGTTTGACGTAGAAATCTTCGACGTTAAAGCGCTCTAACCGACAACGCGGTTCAAAATGTGGGAGCGGGCTTGCTCGCGATTGCTGACTGACATTCAGTAAATCTGTTGGCTGATACACCGCTATCGCGAGCAAGCCCGCTCCCACATTTGCCCGCGTCGTTATATAGAGATCAGCCGCGCCCGCGGTTGCAATGATCCAATTTCTTGCGCTGCAAGACACGAGGCACAGCATGCAAATCAAACTCGCCAACCCCCGTGGCTTCTGCGCCGGCGTGGACCGGGCGATCGAAATCGTCAACCGCGCCCTGGAAGTCTTCGGGCCGCCGATCTACGTGCGCCATGAAGTCGTCCACAACAAATTCGTGGTCGAAGACTTGCGCGCTCGCGGCGCCATCTTTGTCGAAGAACTCGATCAGGTGCCGGACGACGTCATCGTAATCTTCAGTGCCCATGGCGTATCCCAGGCGGTACGTACCGAAGCGGCAGGCCGCGGCCTGAAAGTATTCGATGCCACCTGCCCGTTGGTCACCAAGGTGCATATCGAAGTCGCGCGCTACAGCCGCGATGGCCGTGAATGCATCCTGATCGGCCACGCCGGCCACCCGGAAGTCGAAGGCACCATGGGCCAGTACGACGGCAGCAACGGTGGCGCGATCTACCTGGTGGAAGACGAAAAAGACGTCGCCAGCTTGCAGGTACACAACCCTGAGCGTTTGGCCTTCGTCACACAGACCACTTTGTCCATGGATGACACCAGCCGGGTGATCGATGCCCTGCGCACACGCTTCCCTGCGATCGGCGGCCCACGCAAGGACGACATCTGCTACGCCACGCAAAACCGCCAGGATGCGGTCAAGCAACTGGCCGATGAATGTGATGTGGTGTTGGTTGTCGGCAGCCCTAACAGCTCCAACTCCAACCGCCTGCGTGAACTGGCTGAACGCATGGCCACGCCGGCGTACCTGATCGACGGCGCCGAGGACATGCAGCGCAACTGGTTCGATGGCGTCGAGCGTATCGGCATCACGGCGGGCGCCTCGGCGCCGGAAGTCCTGGTGCGCGGCGTGATCCAACAGTTGCAGGCCTGGGGCGCCACAGGTGCCGATGAGTTGGCCGGTCGTGAGGAGAACATCACTTTCTCCATGCCCAAGGAGCTGCGGGTTCGTTCGCTGCTCTGAGTCCCAGGGTGTCGAGCGAGCCCTGGCATAATGCCTGCTCGGTTTTATCTCGGCGCAGGCTGATGCGCCCGCTGGGGGCCAGCACTACTTGAAACAGGCTTTGTGCCTGGTCCGTGGCGCATACATGCACGGTGCCGGCACGAAAGCCCCCGCCAGCAAAGACCGGCTCGCCTAGCCCGCTGAAGCGTACCTGGCTCCTGACCGGTCCATTGCCCACGATCTGCACGCGCCCATTGTCCTGGTGCTCCAGCAGCACGGGATTATCGTCGTCCAGATGGCCGCGCCCGCTCAGATCCACGATCACCCGCCAGCCTCGGCTCCAATCATCGTCCACGGCATGCATGACTACCGTCCGGTTGCGTGCGATGGCTTCGGTGCGCGCATAGCGCAGGCCGCCAACCAACGACTGGGCAGCGCTTTGTCGCTGCTGGGATTCCAGCAAGCCCCTGAAACTGGGTACCGCCAACTGCGCAAGGATGCCGCTCAGGATAAGCCCGAGCAGTAGCTCGATCAGTGTGAAACCTCGCTGTGTCATGTGCCGTCCCTCCGTGGACGTGATGGATTTTCAGATGGCATGCCTAGGTATAGCGTCCAGCTCGTGGTGTTGAATGCTGGCCTTTATGTCCAAAGTATTTCCCTTTGTTCCGGGAGCAGCGCAGGCCAAAAACCGGCGCTAGTCTTGGGCCGCACAGCAGGGTTTTCCTGCTTTTTTTCCTGCCTTCGATAGGGATGACGACGGTAATGCTTGCTTGCCCGACTGCCTTTTTTCGACCTTTAACTGCCCACCACCAAACCGGCATGACCCTGATCGAGGTGGTGGTGGCGGTGCTGATTCTCGTGATCGGCCTGTTGGGGGTCGCGGTGGTCCAGCTCAACGCGCTCAAGTACACCGACAGCTCGCGGATGGCCAGCCAGGCGAGCTTTATCGTCTACGACATGCTGGACCGTATTCGCGCCAACTCCGGCGCCGACTACTCGTGGGCGCGAAGCGAGCGTGCGCCACCGTTCACGTCGACGGCCAGTGTGCGTGACCTCGACCTGCACGATTTCGAGGCCAATATCATCGGTTTCGCCGGCGATAGCGGCAGTGGCTCGGTGGTCGTGCGTGCCAATGAAGTGATCGTCAGCATCAGTTGGGATGACGCCAGGGGGGCAAAAAATGCAGGGGCGAGGGAAACGTTCACGCTCACCAGTCGCGTCGCCGACGAATCGCAGGTGATGCAATGAAGCGGCGGGTGCTGGGTTTCAGCTTGCTGGAGTTGTTGCTGGCATTGACGCTTGGGCTGGTGCTGAGCCTCGGGGTCAGCCAAGTCGCCATCAGCGCTCGAACGACCCATGCCAGCCAGCAGGCCGCCATGCTGCTGCAGGATGATGCGCGGTTTGCGCTCGGCAAACTGATTCAGGACATTCGCCTAGCGGGCATGTTTGGTTGCCTGGATACGGCGTTGATCGAAGGTGCGCCGTTGGCCTTCGAACGGCCCATCAGTTGGAGTGCCACGGGCGCTTCAAGGTCGCTGACCCTGGTTAGCGCCGAGGTCGGTGAGGACGGCGGCAAGCCGGATTGGACTGTGTTGTCCGACTGCTCAGGTTCCGCCCACGCTTATGCCGGCACCCCACCCCCTGCTGCGCCGGGGCAGATACGCTTTGCGATACGTCAGCTTACCTACACCTACGAGGCTGGCCAGTTGAAAGTCAGCACCCCGGCAGCTCCGGCCAAGACAGTACTGGTGGACAACGTGCAGGCGTTCGAGATCAGTTTCGGCGTGGCGGCCAAGCCTGACTCGACGCATGTGGTGCGATATGACCCCGGCCCGGCCGACGAATCGCTGATACGCAGTGTGCGCATCCTGTTGACGCTGCAAGACCCGGCAGGGTTGGTGAAGGCGCAAACCTGGAGCGTGGTTGCGGCGCTGCGTAACCGGCTGGGGTAGGGCGACCATGGCGCTGTTTCGCATTGTTGAACGACGGCAGGCGGGCATGGTGCTGCTGATCAGTCTGGTGTTCCTGTTGTTGCTATCGCTGATCGGATTGTCTTCGATGCAAGGTGCGGTGTCCCAGCAGAAGGTCGCCAGCAGTGTCTGGCACCGCAACCAGTCGCTGCAAAGTGCCGAAAGTGGCCTGAGGCTGGGGGAGGCGAGTGTGCGTCAGGCCGGTGGTGCGGGGCCTGTGTGCTCGTCGATCATCACCTGCGCGCCGCCGCGCGAGTCGTCTTCGGTGATAAGCCCTGGAACCCATCCCGTTTCGGCGGTGAACTGGGTTGCCATGAGCGGCGGTCTCTACGCTGTTCAAGCGCTCGGGCCGGCGGTGGGGCTGGTTCACTTGCCCCCGCAGATGCCGGCAATGGTGTATCGAATCACGGCGGTGGGGCTCAGTGGCCAGTCGCGCACGGTGCTGGAGGCCATGTATGCAAGGGTGGATGAAGGCGGGCGCTCGCGGTTTCGGCGAGTGATGTGGCGGCAACTTTATTAAGGAGCAGTGCAATGGGCATGGATAGCCAGGGTTTTACGTTGATTGAATTGCTGATCGCCGTAGCGATCATCGCTGTGCTGGCCGGTATCGCTTATCCGGGGTATGTCGGCCATGTAAACAGGGCCTACCGCGCGGAAGTTGTCGTGCTGTTGACCGAGCACGCTCAGCATCTGGAGCGGTATTACACGAAGAACGCCAGTTTTATTGATGCAAGCGGCGTCAGCGTTGGCAATGATCGCTATAGAATCACTGCAGTATTGAACCCTCAGGATTTCAGCCTGCTGGCCACACCTGGCGTCGACTCTGTCATGGCGGGCGACGCGTGCGGGGCATTCAGCCTGACCAGTTCCGGTGTGCGAACCAATCCGGGAGCGGCGCCGGGAATGTCACGCAAGGCGTGCTGGGGGCAGTGATGGGTGTGCTGAATGAGTGGGCGCCGAGTGCGCTTTTCCCTTTTTATCGGCTGGATCAAATGATGGCTAAGCAACAGCGAGTGGTGGTTGTCGGTGGCGGAGTAATCGGCTTGTTGACGGCGTTCAATCTGGCGACCCAGGGGCAGGCGGTCGTACTGCTGGAGCGCTCGGAGCTCGGGCAGGAGTCCTCGTGGGCAGGTGGCGGCATTGTCTCGCCACTGTATCCATGGCGCTACAGCCCGGCGGTCACGGCTTTGGCCCATTGGTCCCAGGACTTTTATCCACAACTGGCCGAGCGCTTGTTTGCTGATACCGGCGTTGACCCTCAGGTTCACACCACCGGCCTCTACTGGCTGGACCTGGAAGATGAAGCCGACGCATTGGCCTGGGCCGCGCGCGAAGGGCGACCATTGAGCAAGGTGGCTGTGTCGGCCGTCCATAATGCGGTTCCGGTGCTCGGCGGTGGCTACTCCCAGGCGATCTACATGGCGAATGTGGCGAATGTGCGCAACCCGCGCCTGATCAAATCCCTCAAGGCGGCGCTGCTGGCGCTCCCTGGCGTGACGGTTCACGAGCAGTGCGAAGTTGACGGGTTTGTGTTGGACGGCGACAACGTCGTCGGGGTGAATACGCCCACTGGGCCGGTTCTTGGTGATCAGGTCGTGCTTGCTGCGGGTGCCTGGAGTGGGGAATTGCTGGGCAAACTGGGATTGTCACTGCCGGTTGAGCCGGTCAAAGGCCAGATGATTCTGTACAAATGCGCCTCGGACTTTCTGTCGAGCATGGTCCTTGCCAAGGGACGTTATGCGATCCCCCGTCGTGACGGGCACATTCTGATTGGCAGTACCCTGGAACATCAAGGGTTCGACAAGACGCCGACCGAATCGGCGCTGGAGAGCCTGAAGGCTTCGGCCGTGGAGTTGATTCCCGCCTTGGCGGATGCCGAGGTGGTGGGCCATTGGGCGGGCCTGCGGCCAGGCTCGCCGGAAGGTATTCCCTACATCGGCCCGGTCCCTGGTTTCAACGGGCTGTGGCTCAATTGCGGGCATTACCGCAACGGCCTCGTGCTGGCGCCTGCGTCCTGCCAGTTATTCGCCGATTTGCTGCTGGAGCGCACGCCGATCATCGACCCGGCACCCTATGCGCCGGCAGGTCGGATCAACGTTGGATAGCTTTCGGCCCTTGTTCCAGGTGCGCCTGGGTGCAATACCATTCTTGCCGTGAGCTCAGTGCTCGGTCCTGCGGCAGATGCACGCCGCAGTGGGCGCAGCGCACCATCGGCGTGGCGTCGGGTTCGCCGGAGCGCTGCTGTTTGATGGCCGGGTTTTTGAATTTGCGCCAGAACCATACCGCAGCAGCAATGACGGCAATCCAGAACAGTAGACGAACCATGATGGGTAGTTTCTCGACAAGGAATGCGCCAGTTTAGCCAAGGACGCGGCAGGCGCACAGCGCAATAATGCTTGCGCATAAAAAAGGGAGCCCCGAGGGGCTCCCTTTTTACATTGCGTCGAATGATCAGTCGAACACGCCGAAGGTCATGTAGCTGAACCACGAGCGATCCTGGTTGTTGCCCAGGGCTTGGGGGGCTTCTTCTTCGATCACATTGCCATTTTCATCATGGGGCTTGAGGTCCGCAGGGATGGCTTCCTTGGCGTCCTGGTACTGCTTGATCACGTCCTGGTTGGCGCGGGTTTCGCCCGGCGGCAGCGGTGGGCGGGATTCGATGAGGCCCAGGGTGTACTTGCTCAGCCACGAATGGTTGTCGGCTTCGGCAACCTGAGGTACGAACTGGCCGTCTTGCAGGCTTGGGTGGTCCGGGTAGTTGAGTTTCAGGGTTTCCAGGCTGGTGGTCGCCAGGGCGTCCAGATGCAGGCGCTGGTAAGCCTCGGTCATCACCGCCAGGCCGTCACCCACGGAAGGGGTTTCCTGGAAGTTTTCCACTACATAGCGACCACGGTTGGCAGCGGCCACGTAGGCCTGACGGGTCAGGTAGTAGTGAGCCACGTGGATTTCGTAGGCGGCCAGCAGGTTGCGCAAGTAGATCATGCGCTGCTTGGCGTCCGGCGCGTAGCGGCTGTTGGGGTAGCGGCTGGTTAGCTGGGCGAACTCGTTGTAGGAGTCGCGGGCAGCGCCCGGGTCACGCTTGGTCATGTCCAGCGGCAGGAAGCGCGCCAGCAGGCCCACGTCCTGGTCGAACGAGGTCAGGCCCTTGAGGTAGTAGGCGTAGTCCACGTTCGGGTGCTGCGGGTGCAGGCGGATAAAACGCTCGGCGGCGGACTTGGCAGCTTCCGGCTCGGCGTTCTTGTAGTTGGCGTAGATCAGCTCGAGCTGTGCCTGGTCGGCGTAGCGTCCGAACGGATAGCGCGACTCCAGGGCCTTCAGCTTGGCTGTGGCACTGGTGTAGCTATTATTGTCCAAGTCTTTTTGAGCTTGTTGATAAAGCTCGACTTCGCTCAGGTTTTCGTCGACGACTTCCTTTGTTGACGAGCAAGCAGCAGTCATGGCGAGGATGGCGATCAGCAGCAGGTGTTTCACTTGCATGGCGGCTTGCGTCCCTATGACGGCCGCTGTCTTGGGCGGGGCCGTCCTGTTATGATGAGCGCCCCGTTGAAAGCATCGGGGCAAAAGACGCCGTATTTAACCACAAGCGCGCAGCCGAAACCAAAGGCTGTGCCACGCCTAGTCTGAGCATGTCCGATAAAATTGAACTTCGCGCAGAGGTGCCGTCCGAATTGGGCGGCCAACGCCTCGATCAAGTCGCCGCACAATTATTCGCTGAGCACTCGCGCTCGCGCCTTTCCGCCTGGATCAAAGACGGCCGCCTGACTGTGGATGGAGCGGTTATCCGCCCGCGAGACATAGTCCATGGCGGTGCGATTCTTGAGCTGACTGCCGAGCAGGAAGCCCAGGGAGAATGGGTCGCCCAGGACATCGAGCTGGACATCGTCTATGAAGACGACGACATCCTGGTCATCAACAAACCCGCAGGCCTGGTGGTTCACCCGGCGGCCGGGCACGCTGATGGCACCTTGCTCAATGCCCTGTTGCACCACGTGCCGGACATCATCAATGTCCCGCGCTGCGGCATCGTACACCGCCTGGACAAGGACACTACCGGCTTGATGGTGGTGGCCAAGACCATTCAGGCCCAGACGCAGCTGGTTACACAGTTGCAGAGTCGCAGCGTCAGCCGGATTTACGAGTGCATCGTAATCGGCGTCGTGGTGGCGGGTGGCAAGATCAACGCGCCTATCGGCCGTCACGGCCAGCAGCGCCAGCGTATGGCGGTGATGGAAGGCGGCAAACAGGCCGTTAGCCACTACCGTGTGCTGGAGCGTTTCCGCTCCCACACCCATGTGCGGGTCAAGCTTGAAACCGGCCGTACCCACCAGATTCGCGTACACATGGCGCACATCAACTTCCCGTTGGTCGGAGATCCTGCCTACGGTGGTCGCTTCCGTATTCCGCCAGCGGCCAGTGTCACCATGGTTGAATCGCTGAAATCCTTTCCGCGCCAGGCGCTGCATGCGCGTTTCCTGGAGCTGGATCATCCGACGAGCGGTAAGCGGATGAGCTGGGAATCGCCTCTGCCGGACGATTTGGTCTGGTTGCTGTCGCTACTCAAGCAGGATCGCGAGGCATTTGTCGGGTGAGTAACTGGCTGATTCCTGACTGGCCCGCGCCGGTTCAGGTCAAGGCCTGCGTCACCACCCGTGCGGGCGGCGTCAGCCTGGCGCCGTTCGACAGCCTCAACCTGGGCGATCACGTCGAGGACAGCCCTGAGGCTGTGCTTGAGAACCGCCGTCGCCTCACCGAAGCCTTTCATATCCAGCCGGCGTGGCTGTGCCAAGTCCACGGAGTGAGCGTGGTCGAGGCCGACCCCGGGCGCATTGCCGAAGCCGATGGCAGTTGGACCAGTACGCCGGGCATCGCCTGCACCTCCATGACTGCTGATTGCTTGCCTGCGCTGTTCTGCAACCGCGCCGGCACGCGCGTCGCCGCCGCTCATGCGGGTTGGCGTGGCTTGGCCGCAGGCGTGCTGGAAGCCGCAGTCGAAAGTCTGGAAGCCGAGCCTGCCGACATACTAGTCTGGCTGGGCCCGGCCATTGGCCCGCAAGCCTTCGAAGTCGGCCCGGAAGTGCGGGAAGCGTTCGTGCAGCAACTGCCGGGCACCGCCCAGGCCTTTGTGCCCAGCCGCAATCCCGGCAAGTTCATGGCCGACATCTACCAACTGGCTCGTCTGCGCCTGGCCGCACGCGGTATCACTGCTGTTTATGGTGGCGGGCTCTGCACTGTGAGCGATCCGCGCTTCTTTTCTTATCGTCGCAGTCCACTTACGGGTCGGTTCGCCTCCCTTATTTGGCTGGAGCGCTAGACTCTTCTGATCTACGTCAATAGTTGGAAGCTTGAATCTCCCAGAATCGACCACATCTATAGTGCTATCTGGCAGGTTTCTTCATTCAGGATGTGTTTGTAGCTCCGGCCTGCTCAAAAGGAAGGTGACTAATGCGTATTGATCGTTTAACCAGTAAATTGCAATTGGCCTTATCCGACTCCCAATCCCTGGCGGTTGGCCTCGACCACCCGGCCATTGAGCCCGCGCACTTGATGCAGGCGCTCCTGGAACAGCAAGGTGGTTCTATCAAGCCCTTGCTGATGCAGGTGGGCTTCGACGTCAACAGCCTGCGCAAGGAGTTGAGCAAAGAGCTCGACCAACTGCCGAAAATCCAGAATCCTACCGGCGACGTGAATATGTCCCAGGATTTGGCGCGCCTGCTCAATCAAGCGGACCGTCTGGCCCAGCTGAAGGGCGACCAGTTCATCTCCAGCGAGCTGGTGTTGCTCGCCGCCATGGACGAAAATAGCAAGCTCGGCAAATTGTTGCTGGGCCAGGGCGTGAGCAAAAAAGCCCTGGAAAACGCCATCAACAACCTGCGTGGCGGCGAAGCGGTGAACGACCCCAACCACGAGGAGTCGCGCCAGGCCCTGGATAAATACACTGTCGACCTGACCAAGCGCGCCGAAGAAGGCAAGCTTGACCCGGTGATCGGCCGTGACGACGAAATTCGTCGCACCATCCAGGTTCTGCAGCGTCGCACCAAGAACAACCCAGTGCTGATCGGGGAGCCTGGCGTGGGTAAAACCGCGATCGCAGAGGGCTTGGCCCAGCGCATCATCAACGGTGAAGTGCCAGACGGCCTGAAAGGCAAGCGTTTGCTGTCCCTGGACATGGGATCGCTGATCGCCGGCGCGAAATTCCGTGGCGAGTTCGAAGAGCGCCTCAAATCCCTGCTTAACGAGCTGTCGAAGCAGGAAGGGCAGATCATTCTGTTTATCGACGAACTGCACACCATGGTCGGCGCCGGTAAAGGCGAAGGCTCGATGGACGCTGGCAACATGCTCAAGCCTGCCTTGGCGCGGGGCGAGTTGCACTGTGTCGGTGCCACTACGCTCAACGAATACCGCCAGTACATCGAGAAGGATGCGGCCCTTGAGCGGCGCTTCCAGAAAGTGTTGGTGGAAGAGCCGAGCGAAGAAGACACCATCGCGATCCTGCGCGGCCTGAAAGAACGTTATGAGCTCCACCATAAGGTGGCGATCACTGACGGCGCGATCATTGCGGCGGCTAAATTGAGCCATCGCTATATCACCGACCGGCAACTGCCCGACAAAGCCATCGACCTGATCGACGAAGCGGCCAGCCGTATCCGTATGGAGATCGACTCCAAGCCGGAAGTGCTCGACCGTCTGGATCGGCGCCTGATTCAGCTGAAAGTCGAATCCCAGGCACTGAAAAAAGAAGAGGACGAAGCGGCGAAAAAACGCCTGGAAAAACTCCAGGAAGAAATCCTCCGTCTGGAACGCGAGTATTCGGACCTCGAGGAAATCTGGAACGCGGAAAAAGCCGAAGTACAGGGTTCGGCGCAGATCCAGCAAAAGATCGAGCAGTCGCGCCAGGAGCTGGAAGCCGCACGCCGTAAGGGTGACCTGAACCGCATGGCCGAGTTGCAGTACGGGGTGATCCCGGACCTGGAGCGCAGCCTGCAGATGGTCGACCAGCATGGACACAGCGAGAACCAATTGCTGCGCAGCAAGGTGACCGAGGAAGAAATTGCCGAAGTCGTCTCGAAGTGGACCGGTATCCCCGTGTCGAAAATGCTCGAAGGCGAGCGCGACAAGCTGATGAAGATGGAAAGCCTGTTGCACCAGCGCGTGATCGGCCAGGAAGAGGCGGTGGTCGCGGTGTCCAACGCGGTGCGGCGTTCCCGTGCCGGGTTGTCCGACCCTAATCGTCCGAGTGGCTCGTTCATGTTCCTCGGCCCGACCGGTGTGGGTAAGACCGAGCTGTGCAAGGCCTTGGCCGAGTTCCTCTTCGATACCGAAGAGGCCATGGTACGGATCGATATGTCCGAGTTCATGGAGAAACATTCCGTGGCTCGCCTGATCGGCGCCCCACCGGGCTACGTAGGCTACGAGGAAGGCGGTTACCTGACCGAAGCGGTACGGCGTAAGCCTTACTCGGTGATCCTGCTGGATGAGGTCGAGAAGGCCCACCCGGATGTGTTCAACATCTTGCTGCAGGTGCTGGAAGATGGCCGGCTGACGGACAGCCACGGGCGTACTGTGGATTTCCGCAACACGGTGATCGTGATGACCTCCAACCTGGGCTCGACACAGATCCAGGAACTGGTGGGTGATCGTGAAGGCCAGCGCGCCGCTGTGATGGATGCGCTGACCTCGCACTTCCGCCCGGAATTCATCAACCGGGTCGATGAAGTGGTGATCTTCGAGCCGTTGGCACGGGATCAGATCGCGGGTATCACCGAGATCCAGTTGGGTCGTCTGCGCGGCCGTCTGGCCGAGCGCGAGCTGTCGCTGGAGCTGAGCCGCGAGGCGTTGGACAAGCTGATCGCGGTCGGTTACGACCCGGTGTATGGCGCACGGCCATTGAAGCGTGCGATCCAGCGCTGGATCGAAAACCCGCTGGCGCAGTTGATTCTGTCGGGCAGCTTTATGCCAGGCACCAGCGTCAAGGCCACGGTGGAAAACGACGAAATCGTCTTCCACTGAGTCCAGCCCATAGGGCTATAAAGGGAAGGCCTCGCATTGCGAGGCCTTTTTTTTCGATAGGGCGTTGAACTGTAAGGCAAAGACTTGTAAAGTGCGCCCCGCAGCAACGTCAGCCCACGGGTTTCTTCTCCCCAAGAAGAAATCAGAAAGAAGCGCAAATCATTGTCTTAAAAGCAATTTAAAGGGTTGACAGGGGTTTTTAAGATTGTAGAATAGCGCGCCTCAGAGACGCTAACGTAGCGATACGGAAGGGTCGAAGAGAAGGTTACATCGCAGTAAAAGTTGTACATTTGAAATGTGTAGTTCCGTGATAGCTCAGTCGGTAGAGCAAATGACTGTTAATCATTGGGTCCCAGGTTCGAGTCCTGGTCACGGAGCCAATTTCAAAACCGGGGTATAGCGCAGTCCGGTAGCGCGCCTGCTTTGGGAGCAGGATGTCAGGAGTTCGAATCCCCTTACCCCGACCATTTTTGGGTCGTTAGCTCAGTTGGTAGAGCAGTTGGCTTTTAACCAATTGGTCGTAGGTTCGAATCCCACACGACCCACCATTTTTGAGACCAGTTAGCGCTGGAATCAGATCTTAAGATCAGCGGCCAAAAGCCTTGATCGCAGAAGGCGGCTGAGAGGTCGCCTTTTTTTACCGGGGTATAGCGCAGTCCGGTAGCGCGCCTGCTTTGGGAGCAGGATGTCAGGAGTTCGAATCCCCTTACCCCGACCATATTAAAAATCCTCGTATCGAAAGATACGGGGATTTTTTTTGCCTGAAATTATCTCAAATCCAACACAAAACTAATGTGGGAGGGGGCTTGCTCCCGATAGCAGTGTGTCAGCCACTCATTATTTAGCTGACTCACTATCATCGGGGGCAAGCCCCCTCCCACATTGACCGCGTGTTTAGTGAAGTTTGAGACGTGGCTCGGTTCCGCGCCCAATCCGGCTGCCCAGCATCAGCATTGCCGTGCGGAAGACGCCATACAGCGCCATTTGGTGCATGCGGTACAGCGACACATAGAACATCCGCGCCAGCCAGCCCTCCAGCATCACGCTGCCTGTCAGGTTGCCCATCAAGTTACCCACCGCCGAGAAGCGCGACAGCGAGATCAGCGAGCCATAGTCGGTGTACTTGTACGACGGCAGGTCCTTGCCTTCGATCCGCAGTTTCAACGATTTGGCCAGCAATGAAGCCTGCTGGTGCGCAGCTTGGGCCCGTGGCGGTACGTTGCGGTCGGTGCCGGGTTGTGGGCAGGCGGCGCAGTCACCGAAGGCGAAGATGTTTTCATCGCGGGTGGTTTGCAGCGTCGGCAGCACCTGTAGTTGATTGATGCGGTTGGTTTCCAGGCCGTCGATGTCCTTGAGGAAGCCCGGCGCGCGGATGCCGGCGGCCCACACTTTCAGGCTGGCCGGAATCACTTGGCCGCTGCTGGTGATCAGTGCGTCGGCCGTCACTTCGCTGACCGCCGAATTGGTCAGCACCGTCACGCCGAGCTTCTCCAGGGTTTTATGCACAGGCCCGCCGATCCGCTCCGGCAGGGCAGGCAAGACCCGTGGGCCGGCTTCGATCAGGGTGATGTGCATGTTTTCCGGTTTGATCCGGTCCAGTCCATAGGCCGCCAGTTCATGGGCGGCGTTATGCAGCTCGGCCGCCAGTTCAACCCCGGTGGCGCCGGCGCCGACGATGGCGACGCTGATTTTTTCGACCACGTCGGTTTGCCCAGCATGGGCGCGCAGATAGTGATTGAGCAGTTGCTGATGGAAGCGCTCCGCCTGTTTGCGCGTGTCGAGGAACAGGCAGTGTTGCGCCGCGCCTTCGGTGCCGAAGTCGTTGGTGGTACTGCCGACCGCGATCACCAGGCTGTCGTAGTCGAGCACGCGTGCAGGCACTAGCTCGCGGCCTTCTTCGTCGAGGGTCGCGGCCAGTTGGATTTTCTTCTGTTCACGGTCGAGCCCGCTCATGCGCCCCAGCTGGAACTCGAAGTGGTTCCATTTCGCCTGGGCGACATAATTGAGTTCGTCTTCCGAAGAGTTCAGGGAGCCGGCGGCCACTTCGTGCAGCAGCGGTTTCCAGATATGGGTCAGGTTGGTGTCCACCAGCGTGATGCTGGCGCTGCCGCGCTTGCCCAGAGTGTTACCCAGGCGGGTAGCCAACTCCAGGCCGCCGGCACCGCCGCCGACGACAATAATACGATGGGTCATGGGGATATCTCGCAAGGCTAAAAAAAATCGGAGCAGTTACCCCCGCGAGCGCCAGGCAGCTCATAGCGTCAGGTAACTCAAAAGGCGGCTCAGCAGGCCGAGCCCGATCACCACCACCAGCACCACGCCAAGGAGCAGCCACGGCCGGAAAGGCTTGCGCTCGACTCGGTTCTGGGAGAGTTGCAGGTACTCTTCGACATGCTGTTGGTCGTCGGGGTTCAGGCGGCTGGTCATATAAGGCCTCGTCAGGTAGACGTTGCAAAAGGGCGCCACGTTACAGTCAGGCGGTTGGCGATATCGCCATAAGCGTAGCCTGTGCCCGAGTCATAGGCTGATGCCTACGTCGAACACGATGCTGCGGCCCAGATTGTTGCGCAAGAAGTCCGGCGCGTCCGGGTGGGCGAACAGCACCCGGGCAAACGTCGGTCCCACCAGCGACAGCGAGCGCCAGCCCTGGCGCAGGTATTCGGTGGGCGGCGGGAAATGACTGTTGAGGTCCAGCACCTCGCGCTTGAGGCTGGCGAAGGCGACGAGATCCAACTCGCCCAGGTCCATCCCACGTTCCTTGTAGTTGTGCGCTTTTTTGCGCAGGGTCGGCGCCAGGCGCAGCAGGAATTCATGGGCCGGAATCCGCCGTGGCTTGGCTTCGCGCCTGACCAGTTGGCTGAGGGAGAATGCACTGCGTCGGCGCAGCAATTCGTCGCGCCATTCGTCGTTCAGGCGGCGTCCCTCGTCCAGCACGAAAAACACCTCGAAACTGGCGTCACGAAACAGCACGTCCGGCGGTTCTTGCCCGGCGGCATGAAACTCTTCGGCGCGGTACGGCACGTTCAGGCCTTGCAGCAGGCGCTGGCAGACCCAACGCTCACGCTCCCATTTGCGGGCATTGGACAGGAACGCATTGGCTTGTTCGGCTGCTACGGTGAGCAGGCGCAAATAATCTGAGTCATCCATGCGTGCAGCTTAGCGCCCAAATGTGATGTTAAAAACAAACTCTATCGCGAAAGGATAAAGTCTGCTGGTCACTATTTTGTATCTTGTTATCATGAGAAACAATCATGCTAAGCTGATGTACGAATTTCAGAGCGCGCGCTCCTATCAACGTCAGCGGTGTTCTCTAGATCCCATCATTTTTTGGCAGGATGCCCTGATGAGTTTTGAGTCGGCCCACTTCGTCCAGGTGCCTCCAGAGAAATTGCGCGGCTTCTTCGCGGCGGCCGGACTCGATGAGGTCGAGCAACTGGATGTGTTCCTGACATTGCGTCACAAGGCGACTGCGATCGATATTCGCTTTGTAGCCCATGAAACGCCGGAGCTGGTTCTGCTGGCGCAGGGCATCAATGAAAAAGACATTCCCCGAGCACTGCACGATCAGTTCGTGAAATTGGGCGCCGATCTGGAACAGTTGGGCGCGGGACAGCGTGTTGATCCCCCCATCAATCAGGGCCTGTTGCTGCTGCCTGGCGCTGGCAAATGCGGCTTGGTTTACCTGATAGCCGGGTTCGAGCAGGGCGGCTGGCTCGATAGCCATGCGGAAGCGGTAGCTCTGGATGTGAGCCTTCGTGTTATGCACGAAGTCTTTGAGCTCCCATCCTTGCCCCGGTTTGCGCTCCACCATGGCTTCGCCAGCCAGTCTGTTCAACACCTTGAGCAATTGCCCTCGGGGCACTTCGTAACGCCGCAACAGCTGAGCTTCGAAAAAGTGGCTAGGTATTTCGCCAGCCAAAACGTCGTCGACTACGCGAAGATAAAAGTCTTCGAAAGGGTCGCTGGCGAGAGGGAATGCGGATGCCTGGATCTCCCCGGCGTCTTGTTTCAGAAAGTAGCCGCGATTGGGCTCTTGGGTCGCAAGATTCCACTCGGCAAGCAAGGCAAACACTCGTCGGATAGGCGAGCGCGAAACACCCAGCGCTTGCGCGAACGTCTGCTCGCGCAAGGGCTCACCGGCCCGCATCGACCTGGCGCGAAGCATGTCGATGACGTGCGGCGCCAACTGCAAGGCAAGGTCTTTCTTGATCACAGGCTCTCTCTCGAATGGTCGGCGTCAGTCTGTTCCTATCGGGGCCGGGCCCCCTATCGAACTGGGGTGGGAAAATACCATACCAAGCCGCGCCGAGTGTCTGCGCCAAAGGCACAGGCACGTGTTGAACAACCTTTGTGAAGCTCCTTTCCAGGACGGATACCTGCCCTCTGCTTAAATTCAACGCTCACCTTGGCTTTCAATTCAATGAATTGCCATTCCTGCAACGCATCGAAGCCGCCGCCGCCGCTGGTTTTCGCGCGGTTGAATTCCCGTCGCCTTATGAGTTCGACGCGAGCCTGCTGGCTGATCACTTGGGTCAACACAACCTGCCGTTGATTCAATTTGCTGCGCCGACCGGCGTGACCAAGGGCATCGCGGCGTTGCATGGCAAGGAAGATGATTTTCGTAGCGGCTTGCTCCAGGCCGCCAGCTATGCAAAGGCGCTGGCGTGTTCGGACGTCCACATCATGTCGGGCATTACCACTCAGGATGACGCGGCGCTCGTGTACGGCGGAAACCTGGAGTACGCGGTGAAATACCTTGAAGACCAGGGTTTGCGTCCACTGATCGAAGTCATCTGCGTGCAGGAAATGCCGGGCTATTACATGTCCGACTTCAGCAAGGCGCAGCAAGTTCTGGAGACTTTTCCGAGTGTCGGGCTGATTCTTGATCTGTACCACGCCCAGCGCCTGACGGGAGACGCGGCTGATGTCCTGGCTCGTTTTTATGAGCGAACCGTTCATGTGCAAATCGCCGACTGTCCGGGTCGTCACCAGCCGGGGACGGGGAACATGGACGTCTGCGCCTTGTTCACAGCACTAGAGCAACGCGGTTATCAGGGATGGATCGGCTGTGAATACCGTCCTACCGGCCTCACGGTTGAAAGCCTGGATTGGATCAAGCGGTTCAGTGGTTAGTTAGCGATGCGTAGAAGGCGCGACTAAAGGCGGCGAGTGTGTCCTCGGAGACAGCGTCCTCTTGCCGCTCCCATCCATTCAGACCTTAGAAAGTCCCTGCGCTAAAGCCCGGTGTAGACTGTCGACTCGACGTTCTCCCAAGCATGAGGTGTGCAGTGAAGTTTTTCGCAGTGCTGGTGTTGAGCCTGTTGCCCGTGTGGGCCCAGGCGGTTGAAGTGGGTGAGCGCGTGGCACCCTGGACGCTGCTGGATCAGTTCGACCAGGCTTACACCCTGGATGACCAGGCACAGATCTTGTTAGTGGCCCGTGGCATGGATGCCGCCAAGCTGGTAGACGCGGCCCTGCAGGGCCAGCCCAAAGGCTATCTTGAAGCGCGGCATGGGGTGTTTGTCGCGGATATCCAGCGTATGCCTCGGCTGGTCGCCAAGCTGTTCGCGGTGCCGGCCATGCAGTCCTACAACTACCGAGTCATGCTGGACCGGGACGCACGCATCGCTCCGCGTTATCCCGCGCCTGTGGATAAAGTGCTATGGCTGCAATTGGATAACGGCAAGCTGACCGCGCGCCACGAGTATGGCTCTGCTGCTGAGCTGCGTGAGGCACTGGAGCAGGTGAAACTGTGATCAGTGCGGCGGTGCTGGCGCCGCAAACCCTCAGCATCGGCTGGCTGTTGTACGCGCCAGTGCTGCTATGGGCGATCCTGCGTTCGCCATGGGTCGAGCTGTTTGCTGACCGGCGGCGTCAGCACTTGCTGTTCGGTACGGTGTTCGCGTTATTCATGCTGTGGTTGGTGAGGCGCGACTTCGATACGGGGGTCTCCTACCACTTTATCGGCATGACGGCCGTGACCCTGCTGCTCGACTGGCCGCTGGCAATCGTCGGCGGTTTTGCCGCGCAGATGGGCTTGCTGTTACTGGGCCGCCAGGACCTGGCCGCAGTGGGTATCAACGGTCTGCTGTTGATCGTGCTGCCGGTGTTGGTCACTGAAATCTGCGCGGTGTTTGTCGAGCGGGCACAACCGCGCAACCCCTTCGTCTATATCTTCTGTTCCGGTTTTTTTGCCGCCGCATTGTCGGCCTTGCTCTGCCTGTTGGCAGGGCTGGGGTTGCTGTGGTTCGACGGGCGTTTCGCGATGCCGGAATGGCTCGAGGATTTTGTCGGTTACCTGTGGCTGATTATCTTTCCCGAGGCCTTCATCAACGGCATGGTGATCAGCGCCCTGGTGGTGTTTTGCCCGGAATGGCTGGAGACATTCAACCGCACCCGTTACCTCTCGGCGCCCTGGAAAGATGACGATTCGCAGACTTGACCCAGATCAAATCGCGCCCAGCTTGGCTGGCCCATGCTTTGTGAAACTTTTCCTGAGCAAGGTGGGAGCGCGGATCATGAGTGTGTATGAATGGGCACGTCAGGAGTTGCACAGAAGCCAGGACGCGGCACAAGAAATCGGTTTTGACCCAGGCTTGACCTTGCGCGCGATGCTCAGCGCGGTGGTGCAGCAGAGCAAGGGTGTGCGCAGTTTCGAAGACCTGGCCGACGAGCTGCAATACCTTGCAGAGAACCTCGACGACCAGCAGGAATATGCCTTTATGCGGCCTTAGTGGCGCGGTGGCAGATCTTCGGAAAACAGCTCGTCTTCGGCGTCCTGATCTGCGGGGATCTTATGTTCCTCAGCGGCCCAGGCACCCAGGTCGATGAGTTTGCAACGGTCCGAGCAGAACGGCCGGTTGGGGCTGGTCGCGTTCCATTCCACGGGGGCGCCGCAGGTTGGGCATTCGACGGTCAAGGGTTGGCTCATGATCGGCCTCCACGCAAAGTAAGGTAAAAGTGGTGCAGTCGCTCGACCTCGCTGTGCAACCAGGCGAGGTCGCGGTCATTGACCAGCACGTCATCGGCATGGCTCAGGCGGTCTTCGCGGCTGGACTGGGCCTTGAGTATCGCCTGCACCTGTTGTTCGCTGATGCCGTCGCGCTGCAGGGTACGCTGAATCTGCACGGATTGCGGCACGTCGATCACCAGGATGCGCTGGGTCATACTGTACTGGCCGGATTCGATCAGCAGCGGCGATACCAGGATCGCGTAAGGCGAGCGCGCACGCGCCAGGTGGTTGCGAATCTCCTCGCCAATCAACGGGTGCAGCAAGGCTTCCAGCCAGCGGCGCTCTTGCGGCACTTCAAAGATCAACTTGCGCAATGCGGCGCGGTCCAACTGGCCGTCGGGCTGCAGCACGCTGGCACCGAAGTGTTCGACAATACTGGCGAGTGCCGGCCGGCCAGGCTCGACCACCCAGCGGGCGGCGTGATCTGCATCTACCAAGTCTACGCCGAGGTCGCTGAAGTGCTGGGCCGCAGCGCTCTTGCCGCTGCCGATGCCGCCCGTAAGGCCAAGAATCCAGGGTGTTGCAACAGGAGTGGTCATCTGAAACCGACAGACTGCAAATAGAAGTCGGTTATTTGACCACCCCAGAGCACGGCAATCCAGCCGGCAATTGCCAGATAGGGACCAAACGGCATCGGCGCAGAGGCCTGGGTCTTGCTCCGGCGCAGCAGGATCAGCCCGCCGCACACGCCCGCCAGCGATGAGATCAGCAACGTCATCGGCAGGATTTGCCAGCCGCCCCAGGCGCCGAGCAGCGCCAATAACTTGAAGTCGCCGTAGCCCATGCCGTCCTTGCCGGTGGCCAGCTTGAACAGCCAGAACACCGTCCACAGGCTCATGTACCCGATCACCGCGCCCCACAGTGCGTCGGGCAGGGGCACCAGCAACTCAACACTGTTAAGCATCAGCCCCAGCCACAACAGCGGCAGGACCAGTACGTCGGGCAGCAGTTGGTGGTCCACGTCGATCAGGCTCATTGCCAGTAAGCCCCAGCTCAATAGCATCACCGCGCCGGCTTGCCAGCCAAAGCCGAAATGCCAGGCCACCACGGCCGAGATCACTCCGCACGCCAGTTCAGTAAAGGGATAACGTGCACTGATCGCTTCGCGGCAATGTGTACAACGGCCCCGGAGCATCAGGTAGCTGAGCAGCGGGATGTTTTCCCAGGGCCGAATCGGCTGATTGCAGTGCGGGCAGCAGGAATTGGGCTGCATCAGGTTGTAATCCGGCCCGACGGGGTCGCCGGGCAAACCGAGCACCTCATGGGCCTGTGCGCGCCATTCGCGTTCGAGCATTTTCGGCAGGCGCCACACCAGCACGTTGAGGAAACTGCCCACGATCAGGCCCAGCACCAGAGCCATGACGACAAAGGCCCACGGCTGCTGGCTCAGCAACAGGTTCAAAATGCCGTACCGAGTTGGAAGACCGGCAAGTACAGGGCGATTACCAGGGCGCCGACAATCCCTCCGAGCACCACTATGATCAGCGGTTCCATCAGGCTGGTGAGGTGGTCGACCAGGTTGTCGACGTCAGACTCGTAGTGGCTCGCGACCTTTTCCAGCATGTGCTCCAGGTTGCCGGATTCTTCACCAATCGCCGTCATCTGGATCGCCATGCCGGGAAACAGGCCGCTGGAGGCCATGGATCGGTTCAACGGCATGCCTGTGGATACATCGTGACGCATATGCTCGATAGCCTGTTTGAATAGCTGGTTGCCGGCAGCGGCGGCCACTGAATCCAGGGCCTGTACCAACGGCACTCCGGCCGCGAAAGTAGTCGAAAGCGTGCGGGCGTAACGGGCGACTGCCGACTTTTTCAGCAGTGTGCCTGCCAGGGGCGCTTTCAACAAACCGGCATCCAGCCAATGGCGAAAACCAGGCGATGCGCGATAGGCCTGGCGCAACCCGAAACCTCCCGCGCCCAGGCTGAGCGCCAGCATCCACCACGCTTGTTGCAGGAACTCGGACAAGGCAATCACTTGCAGGGTAAAGCCGGGCAGCTTGCTGTCGACGCCGGCGAACAGGTTCTGGAACTGCGGCACCACATGGATCAGCAAGAGACTGCTGACAAGGCTGGCGACGGCGATGACGGCAATGGGGTAGGTCATGGCTTTCTTGATCCTGGCCTTGAGCCGCTCGCTCTTTTCCAGGTGAACCGCCACTCGCTCCAACAGGGTTTCCAGGGCGCCGGCCTGCTCACCTGCTGCCACCAGGTTGCAGTACAAATCATTGAAGTAACGCGGCTGTTTGCGCAATGCCGACGCCAGGTTATTGCCGGCGCCGATCTCCTGTTTCAAGCCATTTACCAGCCTGTACAGGTGGCGGTTGTCGAAGCCTTCGCTGATGACGTCGAAGGCTTGCAGTAACGGAATGCCGGCCTTCAGCAGCGTCGCCAACTGGCGGGTGAACAGGGCAATATCCGCCGGTTTGATCGGCGGAGTGAGGCTTGGCAGGCCGCGAGATTGCTTGCGCACGCGGGCAGGGAAAATCCCTTGCTGGCGCAGTTGTGCCTTGATCAGCGCGAGGTCGTGGCCGATGGCTTGCCCGGTCACCCTGCGTCCCTGGCGGTTGATGCCTTCCCAGGCGTATGTCGTGGAAGCGTTGTTCATGTCTCTGTTCCGCACACAGGTTGTCGAATCTTTATAGCGTAGTCAGGTGACGGATTCGGACTGCTCGGCGTTCAACGATAAAATGTCAGATTGTGCGTCTTCTACGCGATTGGCCGCTCGTGGGTGAGTACACTGGCGCGGCTGCACAATACGGGGCGCAGGACGCGCCTTGTCATGGGTTTTATTCTGGAGAGCAATGTGATGCGTCAGAAAGGTTTTACTTTGATCGAGTTGTTGATCGTCGTGGCAATCATCGGCATTTTGGCCACCATTGGCTTGCCCATGTACACCACGCACCAGGCCAAGGCCAAGTTCACGGCGGGGTTGGCTGAAATCACAGCGTTGAAAGCCGGCTATGAGGATGTATTCAACCAAGGCACGGCGCCTACCGTGCCATTGATCGGTGGCACCAGCCCGACGGCCAACTGCAAAATTGATGTGACTGGGGATGTCGCCACCGGCGCCGGTTCCATCGGTTGCGAAATACTCGACGCCCCGGCACCGATACTGGGCAAGACCATCACCCTGACGCGCAGCGCCACCGCCGGCTGGAAATGCACCACGACGGCAGAGGCCAAGTACGCCACCAAAGGGTGTGGCGCCGACGGGGCATGACTGCTAAACCCTCCACACGGACGTAAAGGTGGCTGATGTCGTTATCCCCGCAGCAGCGCGATACTACTTTCCTGATGATTGCGGCGTGCTTGCTCGCGCTGGGTATCTGCGCACCGTTCAGCGGGCATGACTGGCAGCGCGCGATTCAGGTGGCCATGTGCCTGTGCGCGGTGGTGTATGGGCTGACGGTCGTCCCCGTCGAGCGTCTGGTGGACCGGCCGACGGCGCTGGGCCTGGCGCTGATCGTTGTGCTGGGCCTGGTGTCATCGGCACTGGCCCATCAGCCGCTCTGGGCCTTCACCGAGGTTGCGCTGTTCATCAGTTGTGGGGCGATTGCCGTCGCGGTTGCCCTGCTGCGCCGGCACGCGGGTGAGCCTTTGGACCGCGTGCTGATCCTGATTGTGGTGCTGCTGTGCCTGATCAAGTCGATCCAATACCTGTACGCAGGCGCGCTCGCCTTCACCAGTGGCGCGCGGGTTGTTGATCCGGACTCTTTGCTGTCCGGGTTTTCCAACAAGCGCTTCTACGGTCAATTCCAGACCTTCACCCTGCCATTGCTGGCGCTGCCTTTGCTGATGCCCAAGGTCTCCCGTTCGGTGCGCGGCGCGGTGTTTGCGTTGCTGTGTGTCTGGTGGTTGATTGCGATCAGCGGCGGTACTCGTGGCACCTGGCTAGGCATGGCGGTGGCGGGTGTGGCGTTGGCACTGCTCGGGCCCTGGGGGCGACGCTGGTTGGCGTGGCAATTGGCCGCGGTGTGCGGCGGCTTGATGCTGTATGCGGCGTTTTTCACGCTGTTGGCGGGCGTTCTGGGCGTTGAGGTCGGGAGTGGCGTCAGCGATCGCCTCACCACTTCGCTGTCGGGGCGTGGCCCGATCTGGTTGCAGGCCTGGCACATGATCGTCGAGCGTCCGTGGCTGGGGTTTGGGCCGATGCACTTCGCGGATATCGCCAACCCGATCGCCGCGCATCCGCACCAGGCGATCCTGCAATGGGCCAGCGAGTGGGGTGTCCCATCGGCCCTGTGCGTGGTTGTTTTGGCGTGGCGCGGCGGCTGGGCCACCCTCGGCGTACTACGGGCGCGTGCCTGTTCCACTGAACGTGCGGACGTGCTGCGCGGGTGCCTGTTCGCGGCGTTGCTGGGTGCGCTCACGCAAGCGATGGTCGACGGCGTCATCGTGATGCCCAACTCGCAGGTCTGGTTGGCGCTGGTGGTGGGCTGGCTGATGGCGCTGCATGTGTGGCGCGCCCCTCCTGGCGCGTCGCTGCCATGGGCCTGGCGAGGGTGGCGAGTGGCGGGTGTACTGTCCGTTGGGTTGCTGGTGTGGGTCGTGATGCGTGATGCGCCGCACATCAAGCAAGCCCAGCAAGATTACCTTGAGGACGGCAACCAGCACCTGCAGCCGCGCTTCTGGGCCCAAGGGGTGATTGCCCTGCGACGCCAGTGAGTTGCCGGACGCCCGATGCGGTGCTAGCTTTAGCCCACCGCCCGTGTAGCTCAGCCGGTAGAGCAGCGCACTCGTAACGCGAAGGTCGCAGGTTCGATTCCTGTCTCGGGCACCAAGGCAACACCGTTTTCAGATGATCCCAGAATGGTTCTGAAGGCCAGGCGAGTCGGCATTCATGCCCGCTCTTTTGTATCTGCGCAACCTTGATGACCCAGATGCATCCCCATTCCTAGATCTAAGAGAACAACATGACCACGACTGAAATGACCCAGGAAGTTCGGCACCAAGCAGCCCTCGACAAATACCTCGAGGAATCGCCGCAGCTTAAAGAAGAGATCAAGGACCTGAGCGCTGACGATCAGCGCGACCAGCTCCAGTGGGCATTCGAGGACGAGGCCGAGAGCCAGGGTCTTCAGCCATGGGAACTGACCCTCAAGTACACCTCGACCGCGGACGAGTTCGAAGCCGCACGGCTGGTCTTGCACAAGGAGGCGGCTGAAGTGCTCGGCGTCGAATGGGACGAGTATTGCGAGATGAATAACCTGGTGGTTTGAACGGCTGTTGCAGGAGCCGGCAATCCGGCTCCTGCAACGAGTTTCAGAGGCTGAGGCGCATCGACAAGTCCACCGCCTTCACATCCTTGGTCATCGCGCCGATGGAGATGTAGTCCACCCCGGTTTCAGCGATGGGCAGCAGGGTGCTTTCGTTGATCCCGCCGCTGGCTTCCAGCTTGGCCTTGCCGCCGTTCAGGCGCACGGCTTCACGCATGTCGTCCAGGCTCAGTTCGTCGAGCATGATGATATCGGCGCCCGCCGCCAACGCTTCGCGTAATTCTTCCAGACTTTCCACTTCGACTTCCACCGGCTTGCCCGGGGCGATCTTGTGCGCGGCCGAAATCGCCTGGGCAATGCCACCACAGGCGGCGATATGGTTTTCCTTGATCAGGAACGCGTCATACAAACCGATGCGATGGTTGTGGCAACCGCCGCAGGTCACGGCGTATTTCTGCGCCAGGCGCAGGCCCGGTAGCGTCTTGCGCGTGTCCAGCAGCTTGACCTGAGTGCTCGCGACGAAATCCGCCAGGTACTGGGCGCGCGTGGCCACGCCGGAGAGCATCTGCAGAAAGTTCAGTGCGCTGCGTTCGCCGCTGAGCAGCGAACGTGCCGGGCCTTCGAGGTGAAACAGTGCCTGGTTGGGGCTGACGCGTTCACCGTCGGCCACCTGCCAATGCACCGCGACCTGTGGGTCCAGTTGGCGGAACACCGCGTCCACCCAGGCTGTGCCGGCGATCACAGCCGCATCGCGGGTAATGATCGAGGCCTTGGCCAGCCGTTCGGCCGGGATCAATTGCGCGGTGATGTCGCCGCTGCCGATGTCTTCCAGCAGTGCGCGGCGCACGTTGGCTTCGATTTCGGCGGTGAGGTCGGCAAGACGGAGATTCGGCATAACAGGCTCCACAAACAAAGTGCGGCGATTATAGGGGCAGTGTGCGTTTGAACCCAGTGGCCTGCTCATTTACAGCGTTATGACAGAGTTCACTGGCGCAACTCCCCTCATTTGCAAGATAATCTCGCGCCTTGCAATTGGCGTCATAGCTTTGACGTGCGGGTAAGCACCGGGTATACGCAGTGCCCAAAGGGGCCTGTCGCCGATCTTTGCCCAACCCACACCGCGGTTTCAGGAGGCCAGGATGCACAATGATGGAAAGGTGGTGCCGATCAATAAGGCACAGACCGCGCCATCGCCGCTCGCGCGGCTGCCGGTGGTGTTGCTGCAGGTTCGCGACAAAGCTGCGCAGCAACTGCAACAAGGTCTGCAGGAGCTGTTCGACAACGCTGACGACAGCCTGTTCGAAATGGCCGACAAGGCTCGTAACAACGTCGACCACCCTATTTTCTTTGAAGCCATGCGCGACCTGCGGCTCAAGCGCAAGAATTTCGAACGTGTGTTCATGGAGCAACTCTTCAAGGCCTTCGCCAGCCTGGGCGGGGCGGGGCGAGGTGAGCTGCAGATGGTGCCGGTGATGTCCTACGAGGCGCTCTCGGACACTTCACGTGGTGATGTGGAAAGAACCCTGGCGCTGGATGCCATGCTCGGGCGGGTGCGGCGACGTGACGGTCTGGCCCTGGAGCAACTGACTGCCCGTCTGAGTGCCTTGCTGGGCCGGTACATGGATGACCGTGAGAACCCCCTGGGCCCGGCGCGGTTGTGTGAATTCTTTCTGCGCGCGGGACGCAGTCTGGGCGTGGAGATTCGCGTCAAACTGATCATGCTCAAACTCTTTGAGAAATACGTGCTCAGCGACGCCGACCACCTGTACGCAGACGCCAATCAGTTGCTGGTCGCTACGGGCGTACTGCCTGAGCTCACGGTGGTGCCGGCCCGCCGCCCTGGTGGGCGCGTGGCGCGCGAGCATCAGCGTTCAGAGCGCTTGCCGGCGGCGGATCAACCGGTCGATGAAAACGGCCAGCCCGCCTTTGCCGAACTGCGTGAACTGCTGGCGGCTGTGCGGGGCAGCGTAGCGCCCACCCTGGAGGCCAGCGCCGAGCCCCAGCCCATCGCCACCCGCGATCTGCTGCGCCTGCTGTCCCATTTGCAGCAATACGTGCCGGAGCCGGACGTCGAGGATGACTTCGATCTGCGCAACCAACTGAAGCAACTGCTGACGCGTGTCAGCGTCAAGAGCGGCAAATCCAGAATCGTGGAAGCGTGCGACGAAGACGTGATCAATCTGGTCGCGCTGTTGTTCGAATTTATCCTCCATGACCACGCCGTCCCGCACGCCTTCAAGGCCTTGATCGCCCGCCTGCAGATCCCGGTGCTGAAACTGGCGGTGCTGGACAAGAGCCTTTTCAGCCGTGCCGGCCATCCGGCGCGGCGGCTGCTCAACGAAATCGGCAGCGCCGTCGTCGGTTGGAGCCCGGGTGAAGATTACCTGCGTGACGGCTTGTACCTGCGTATCGAGCAGGTGGTGCAGCGTCTGCTGAATGACTTTGCCGAAGACCCGGCGATTTTTTCCGAACTGCTGTCGGAATTCTCCGCGTTTACCGCTGACGAGCGCCGGCGCAGTGCGTTGCTCGAACAGCACACCCGCGACGCTGAGGCGGCACGCCTGCGTACCGACGCTGCCCGTCAGCGCGTGGCCGACGTGCTGAACCGGCGCTTGCTGGGCAAGGTCCTGCCACGGGCGGTGGTGCAGTTTGTGCAGCAGGCCTGGAGCCAGGTGTTGTTGCTGGCTAGTCTCAAGCACGGCGAGCAATCGGTGCAGTGGCAGACGGAGCTGCGCACCCTCGACGAGTTGATCTGGAGCGTGAGCCTGAGGGACGACACCGAGGCCGGGCGGCATTTGCTGGCGCAGTTGCCGGGTTTGCTCAAGGCGTTGCGCAACGGTTTGACCGGCGCGGCGTTCGATCCCTTCAGCACCCGTGAGTTCTTTGTGCGGCTGCAGGCCTTGCATGTTCAGGCGTTCGACGGTACGCAGACGTTGATCGAGGTGCGTGAGCCCTTCGTATTTGACCCTGGTTTGCCCGATGCTGCGCAAGACCTGGCGGCGGATGATCCGGACTTGCTCAAAGCGCGCCAATTGCGCATCGGCGTTTGGCTGGAGTTAGAGGCCCCCCCGGAAACCCTCCTGCGCTGCAAACTTAACACGATCATGGCGCCGGCCGATCGCTATATTTTTGTCAACCGCAGCGGGCTCAAGGTGCTTGAGCACAGCGCCGGCCAACTGGCCCAGGCGTTCAAGCGTGGCGTGCTGCGTATCCTGGACGATGCCCCGCTGTTCGAGCGTGCGCTGGCGACGGTGACGGGTAACCTGAGTCAATTCAATCGCGGCAAGTGATCGCAACCACAGGGCTGAACGCGGCATACTGGTCACAATTGGTCACACTCAAGGAACCTGTATGCAGTTGGACCCCGTCAGCGGTTGGTGCCAGGGTGTTCGTCATTGCCCTTCGCCCAACTTCAACGAGCGACCCGCAGGCGAAGTTTCGCTGTTGGTGGTGCATAACATCAGCCTGCCGCCGGCGCAGTTCGCCACCGGTAAGGTGCAGGAATTTTTCCAGAATCGCCTGGATGTCACGGAACATCCTTACTATGAAGGGATTGTTGACCTACGCGTGTCAGCGCATTTTCTGATTGAGCGCGACGGAGTGGTGACGCAGTTTGTGTCCTGCCTCGACCGCGCATGGCACGCCGGGGTTTCCAGCTTCGAGGGGCGCGAAACGTGCAATGACTTTTCCCTGGGGATCGAACTGGAAGGCACGGATGACCTGCCATTTACCGATGTCCAATATGCGTCACTGATCGACCTGACACGTCAGTTGCTGGCGACTTACCCGGGTATCACCCGTCAGCGCATTTGTGGTCACAGCGATATCGCCCCGGGGCGCAAGACCGATCCCGGGCCCGCTTTTGATTGGGTGCGCTTTCGCAGCGCCCTGCAGGATGGAGAACACGCACAATGAGTTTCCTAGTATTGGTGCTGGCGGTCTGGATCGAGAAGTTCTCGGCCTTGCGCCAAAAATTGCAGCGCGACGGCGGATGGCTGCGCGAACTGGCCAAATTGGAATCGAGCCCGCGCCTCGGCAAACAGCCCTGGTTGATTCTGGCGCTGCTGGTGGTGCTGCCGGTGGCCGTGCTGGCTCTGTTGCTGCTGGTGCTGGAACCCGTGGCATACGGCCTGTTGGCGCTGCCGGTACACCTGCTGGTGCTGATCTACAGCCTGGGGCGCGGTGATCTGCTGGCGGGGCTCGGCCCATTCCGCGATGCCTGGCGGCGCGGCGACCTGCAAGCCGCCGAGCATGTGGCCGAGCGTGACCTGAAGGTCGGTGCCGACAGTGGCGAGCAATTGCTGGAGCGTGTTCAGGGGCATCTCTTGTGGCAGGCCTACCAGAGCTTTTTTGCGGTGATTTTCTGGTATTTCCTGTTGGGCCCGGTCGCGGCCCTGGCCTATCGCCTGCTGGCGTTGGCCAGTGAACACAGCCAGAACCCTCTGGTGGCCGAGCGTGCCGGGCAACTGCGGCATGCCTTTGACTGGTTGCCGGTGCGCTTGCTGGCGGCCAGCTTTGCTTTGGTGGGCAACTTTGTCGCGGTCAGCCGTGTGATGCTCCACGAGCTGTTGAACTGGGACATCAGTGCCGCGCAACTGGTGGACAAAGTCGGCCTGGTGGCCGCTGAAATCCCGCCACCGGTGGTGGGTGCCGACGGCATCAACAGCCTGGATCGCCTATGGGAACTGCTGCTGCGCGCGGCGGTGCTGTGGTATGCCGGTTTCGCCATCTGGACCGTGTTGCCCTAGCGGTCACGGTCAATCCCTGTGGGAGCAAGCCTGCTCCCACAGCTCGTTAACTTTACGTTACAAAACTCCCTTTCGATTTGAGCTATACAAGCAGAGCGCCAAATAGTGGCTATCTGCCGCCGCCCTGCGCCTCAAATAAAAATAATAGGAAGGGAGTTCACCTGTGAAGAGCTTGCTCTATCCCGCCGTCGCGCTGATGAACCGCCTGAGCTTCGGCATGAAGTTCAGTTTGATCAGCGTGTTGTTCCTGCTGCCGATGCTGGCCACCAACTATTTCCTGGTGCGCGACTCCTGGCGTGAGTTCCAGGGCACTCGCATCGAACTGCAAAGCCTGGATTTGCTCGGCAGCAGCCTGGCCTTGCGCCGTGACCTGGAAACCCTCAACAACCAGGTGCAGATCAACGCGACCCTCGGCCAATCCGGTAAGGCGGGCGATCTGGAAGGCAGCATCAATACCCTGGAACACAGCGTGCTGGCGCGCCTGCAAGGCCTGCGCGCGATGGCGACAGACCCCGAACAAGTCGCCGCGTTCGACGCCAAGCGCGACGAGCTGGTCGCCGCCTTCAAGGCCCAGCAGCAGGAGTCGTCGCTGCTGAGCAAAAGTGCGCTGATCGGCAAGTTGCTGAACAAGGCGCAGATGCTCAGCCAGATCATCGCCAGCCAATCCGGCTTGAGCCGCGACCCGCAGAGCGATCTACGCCAGCTCAGCGAGCTGATCACCAGCGTCACCCCGCAGGTCACCCAGACGTTGGGCGAAGGGCGCGCAATGGGCGCGTACTCCCTGGGCCAGGGTTTTCTCAACTCGTCCTCCAGCACGCGTTTCGACGAGCTGTTGCAGCAGTTGGAAAAACTCCAAGCCGAATACGGCTTGAAGCTGCAGGACGCCCTGGGCTCCAGCAAACCCGCCCACGCGGCGCTCGACAGCCTGGCCAAGGCCAGCAACGCGAGCCTCAAGCAAGGCAGTGAACTGTTTGAAGAGCAGGTGGTGATGGCCGAGACCCTCGACGCACCGTGGCAGGGCTTCTACGAAGACGTGAGTCAATTGATGGCCCAGACCTACCAGCTCAATGAGGCCACCCTGGGCTTTCTCGGACGGCAGTTGGAACAACGGCTGACGCAAAACCGAACGCACATGCTGGTGCTGGTGTCGGCCCTGGCGGCGGTGTTTTTGCTGATCTTTTATCTGTACGCCGGTTTCTATGCCTCGACGCGCACGACGTTGCGGCGCCTGGGGGCGATGATGGACAAGGTGGCGGCGGGCGATATGACGGTCACGTTTGTCGCCCAAAGCCGCGACGAGTTGGGCGACCTCGGCCAAGTGTTCAATGGCACCGTGGCCAAGATCCACGACCTGATCGAGCGCGTCGGGCACACCGTCAGCCAGGTTGAATGGCAGGCCGGCCAGGTTGAGGTGGTCTCGGCCCGCAGTAACCAGGCGGTATCCGGGCAGCGCAGCCAGATCGAACAGGTGGCGACGGCCATGAACCAGATGTCCTCCACCGCCCAGGAAGTGGCGCGCAGCGCGGCGGCGGCGGTCAGCAGCGCGCATAGCGTCAACGATGAAACCGTCAGCGGCCGTGGCCTGGTGCAGTCCCAGCAAGGCAGCATTGCGCGGTTGGCGTCGGAGATCGACGAGTCGGTACGGGTGATCAATCAACTGGCCACCGACAGCCAATCCATCAGCAGCGTGCTGGAAGTGATCAAGAGCATCGCCGAGCAAACCAACCTGCTGGCGCTCAACGCTGCGATCGAAGCGGCCCGTGCCGGGGAGCAGGGCCGTGGTTTTGCGGTGGTAGCCGATGAAGTGCGCACGTTGGCCCGGCGCACCCAGCACTCTACCGAAGAGATCGAGCAGATGATCAGCCGACTGCACAGCGGTGTTGGCGCGGCGGTCAAGGCCATGGGCACCAGCCATGCGATGGCTGAAGGCACGGTGGGCCAGTCGGAAAAGGTCCAGCAGGCCCTGGAGAATATTCTTGGCGCCGTTGGCATGATCGTGGATCAGAACCAGCAGATTGCCGCCGCCGTGGAGCAGCAAACCGCTGTCGCCCACGATATCGACCGCAACATCGTCGAAATCAACCGCGCCGGCGAACACGCGGCCGACGGCGCGCATCAGACCGAAGCGGCCAGTCGGCAGTTGTCGCAGCAGGTGATCGAGTTGAAGCAACTGATCGGCGCGTTTCGGGTGTAGGCCGTAATCGTAGGATTAGTCTTTTACTGCTGTGGCGTTTGTCTTGATTTTGCGGCGCATCTTTTCTATCGGCGTGAATGGGTGAAAATTTGTTTCATCTGGTCACAGTCCCAAGGAGGCACGGCGATGATCGCTGTATTCGGCATCAGAGGGCACTGCGCCCGATGTGACATGACGTTTGAACTCAAGCCTTGGCAATTGAACGCGATTGCCATCGACGAGCCTTTTGAGTGCACGTATTGCCAGTCGGGCCTGCAGTTGCGTTGTCGCAAACAGTTGCGTCAATTTCGCGCCCTGGACCAGTGGGCGCTGGTTCGCCCGAGCATGATCATCCTGACCTGTGCGACCTTGCTGATGGCACTGGTGGCAGAGTGGGTGGGTTTGCTCAGTATGATCGAGCAGCTCAACCTTTCGCTGGTGGCGGTGCTGATCCATTTCCTGGTGTTGCGCTATGCCCGTCATCGGCAACGCATGACCCTGGACCTGCAGGTCGTCAGCCCGCTACCAATTGAACAGCTCGCACGCATTGCGTGTGCTCGCCTGCGCCAGCGATAACGGGCTGAGGCCCATGCGCTCGGCCAGCGCGGCGCAGATCTCGGGCAGGTGCTCCGGGCTGTTGCGCTGGCCGGGGTGCATGGCGGGCGCCATGTCCGGCGCATCGGTTTCCAGCACCACGGCCTCCAGAGGCAATTGCGCGAGTACTTTGTGCATGCGCAGCGCTTGCGGCCAGGTAGCGGCGCCGCCCAGGCCCAACTTGAAACCCAGCTTGATGTACTCACGCGCTTCTTCGCGGCTGCCGGCGAAGGCATGGATGATGCCGCCCCGTGGCAGGCGGATGCGCTTGAGGGTGGCGATCACGGCGGCATGGCTGCGGCGCACGTGCAGCAGGGCCGGCAGTTGGAAATCCACGGCCAGCTTGAGTTGGGCTTCGAACAGTTGCTGCTGGCGTTCGCGGTCGAGGTGTTCGAGGAAGTAGTCCAGGCCGATCTCGCCCACCGCGCACAATTGCCGGTGGCCCCGCAGGCGGGTCAGCCAGTCGCCCAGGGCTGTCAGGTCGGCGGGGCGATGCTCGTCGAGGTACACCGGGTGCAGGCCGAAGGCTGCGAACAAACCTTCATCGTCTTGCACCAGATCCCACAGCCGTTGCCAATTTTGCTGATACACCCCCAGCACCACCATGCGCTGCACGCCGAGTTGGCGGCTGTGCGCGAGGACTTGCCGGCGATCGCTGTCGAAGTCCGGGAAGTCCAGGTGGGTGTGGGTGTCGATCAGCTCCACGCTCACACCTCTTGAATACGCTGCTTGAAGGTTCGGCCAATGGCGTTTACGCCGGGTTGATACTGCTGCTCTTCAATCGCCGCCAGGGCCAGGCGCAGCGCGGTGTCGGCGATCAGTTGATGTTGCTGGGCCATGGCATTGACCGGCAGCGGCAGGAAATCCAGCAACTGGGTATCACCGAACGTGCCCAGGCGCAGCGGTCGCGACTTGAGCGGGAAGTCATGCAGTGCGTCGAACACGCCTTGCAGCAGCACGTAGGACGTGGTCACCAGCGCGTCAGGCAAATGCCCCAGACGCTGCAGCAATTGCTCCATCAACTGTCGGCCACAGTCACGACTGAACGCCTCGCCGTGTTCGACGATCACTTCACCGCCGAATCCGTGCAGCGCTTCACGGAAACCGGCGGCGCGCGCCTGGCTGATGCTCAGCTCGGGTCGCGCACCGATCAGCGCGATCTGCTTGGGCAGCGGTTGCAGCAGGCTGCTGGTCAGTTGCTGGCAGGCTTGGCGATCGTCGCTGACCACCGAGCAGAACTGCGCGGGGTCCATCTCGCGGTCGATGGCGATGACCGGCAAACCCTTGGCTTGCAGCTCGCGATAACTGTCATCGCTGGCCGGCAGGCAACTGGCAACGAACAGCGCGTCGCAGCGTCGGGCACGGAACAGTTGCAGCAACTGGCGCTCGCTATTGGCGTCGTCGTCGGAGCTGGCGATCAGCAATTGATAGCCACGCGCACGCGCGCCCTGTTCCAACAACTTGGCAATCCGTGCGTAACTGGGGTTTTCCAGGTCCGGCAGGATGAAACCCAAGGTGCGCGTATGCCGACTGCGCAGCCCGGCAGCCTGAGGGTTGGGGGTGAAGCCATGGGCTTGGACCACCGCACGCACGCGCTCGACGGTTGCACTGCTGATGCGTTGCTGTTCGGCTTTGCCATTGATGACATAGCTGGCGGTGGTCACGGACACACCGGCGAGACGGGCGATATCACTGAGTTTCAAACCGGGATTTCCTTGTTTTCTGGAGCTTGCCCCGACAGTTTGTCCAATCGTAACCGATTACTGCAGACGACCAATGTCTCAGCTCAGGTGCCGAGAGGGTCTTCAAGGATGCGCAATTAACGCGTAATCTGCCATGCATTCTAGATTAAACGTTTCAGCAGGCGTATTTTTGCGATGTTCGCCACTGAGTGATTGCTGCCAACCGACTGCTCAGTCAGTTTGTGCGTGAACGACTTTAGACTGATTTATTCAAAACAATACCTAGTGCGCCCGCCGCACTAACTAGGAGAACGGCATGCTTGAGCTCACCATAGAGCAGATATCCATGGGCCAGACGGCTGTGGATAAATCTGCTGCCTTGCACCTGCTCGCTGACAAGCTGGTGGCCGACGGCCTGGTCGCCGAGGGTTATCTCAGCGGCTTGCAAGGCCGTGAAGCCCAAGGCTCGACCTTTCTCGGCCAAGGTATTGCGATCCCCCACGGCACGCCCGAAACCCGCGACCAGGTGTTTTCCACCGGCGTGCGCCTGCTGCAGTTCCCCGAAGGAGTGGACTGGGGCGATGGCCAGATCGTCTACCTGGCGATCGGTATTGCCGCCAAATCCGATGAGCACCTGCGCCTGCTGCAACTGCTGACCCGCGCCCTCGGTGAAACCGACCTGGGCCAGGCGCTGCGCCGCGCAGCTTCCGCCGAAGCGTTGCTGAAACTGCTGCAGGGCGCGCCGCAGGAATTGGCGCTGGACGCGCAAATGATTGGGCTCGGTGTGTCCGCCGATGACTTTGAAGAACTGGTGTGGCGCGGCGCACGCCTGCTGCGCCAGGCCGATTGTGTGAGCAATGGCTTTGCCGCCGTGTTGCAGCAGGTCGACGCGCTGCCCCTGGGCGATGGCCTGTGGTGGCTGCACAGCGAGCAGACCGTCAAGCGCCCGGGCCTGGCGTTTGTCACCCCGGACAAACCCATGCGTTACCTCGGCCAGCCGCTCAACGGCCTGTTCTGCCTGGCCAGCCTCGGCGAAGCGCACCAGACCTTGCTGGAACGCCTGTGTGCGCTGTTGATTGAAGGGCGAGGCCAGGAACTCGGCCGCGCCACCAGCAGCCGCGCGGTGCTTGAAGTGTTGGGCGGTGAGTTGCCGCCCGACTGGCCCAGCGCCCGCATCGCCCTGGCCAACGCCCACGGCCTGCACGCACGGCCAGCGAAGATCCTCGCGCAACTGGCGAAAAGTTTTGACGGCGATATTCGCGTGCGCATCGTCGATGGCGCGGTGGGCGCCGTGTCGGTGAAAAGCCTGAGCAAGCTGCTTAGCCTCGGCGCCCGGCGTGGCCAGGTGTTGGAGTTTGTCGCGGAGCCGGCGATTGCTGGCGATGCGCTGCCCGCGTTATTGGCGGCGGTGCAAGAGGGGCTCGGCGAAGAGGTCGAGCCGCTGCCTGCCGCGAGTGCGCAAGCCGCCGTTGTGGATCTCGAACCGGCGCTCAGCGCGCCGCTGGCCGGTAGCCAGATCCAGGCCATCGCCGCCGCCCCCGGCATCGCCATCGGCCCGGCGCATATCCAGGTGCTGCAACCGTTCGACTATCCGCTGCGTGGCGAGTCCTCGAGCATCGAACGCCAGCGCCTGCACGCCTCACTGGCGGACGTGCGCCGCGATATCCAGGGCCTGATCGAACGCAGCCAGGCCAAGGCGATCCGCGAGATTTTCATCACCCACCAGGAGATGCTCGACGACCCGGAACTGACCGACGACGTCGACACCCGCCTCAAACAGGGTGAAAGCGCCGAAGCCGCCTGGATGAGCGTGATCGAAGCCGCCGCCAAACAACAGGAGTCGTTGCAGGACGCCCTGCTCGCCGAGCGCGCCGCCGACCTGCGCGACATCGGTCGCCGCGTGCTGGCGCAGTTGTGCGGTGTCGAAACCGTCCAGGAACCGAGCGAACCCTACATTTTGGTGATGGACGAAGTCGGCCCGTCGGATGTCGCACGCCTCGACCCGGCCCGCGTCGCCGGTATTCTCACCGCCCGTGGCGGGGCCACCGCCCACAGCGCCATCGTCGCCCGCGCCCTGGGCATTCCCGCGTTGGTGGGCGCCGGCCCGGCCGTGTTGCTGCTGGCCGCCGGTACGCCGTTGTTGCTCGACGGCCAGCGTGGCCGCCTGCATGTCGACGCCGACGCCGCGACCCTGCAACGCGCCACCGTCGAACGCGACACCCGTGAACAACGCCTGCAAGCCGCCTCGGCGCAGCGCCATCAACCGGCCCTGACCCGCGATGGTCACGCCGTGGAAGTGTTCGCCAATATCGGCGAAAGCGCCGGCGTGGCGAGCGCGGTGGAGCAGGGCGCCGAAGGCATTGGCCTGCTGCGCACCGAACTGATTTTCATGGCCCACCCCCAGGCGCCGGACGAAGCCACCCAGGAAGCCGAATACCGCCGCGTACTCGACGGCCTCGGCGGTCGCCCGTTGGTGGTCCGCACCCTCGATGTGGGCGGCGACAAACCGCTGCCGTATTGGCCGATCGCCGAGGAAGAAAACCCCTTCCTCGGCGTGCGCGGCATTCGCCTCACGCTGCAACGCCCGCAGATCATGGAAGCGCAGTTGCGCGCGTTGCTGCGCTCGGCGGATAACCGGGCGCTGCGCATCATGTTTCCGATGGTCGGCAGCGTCGATGAGTGGCGCGCGGCCCGGGACATGACCGAGCGCCTGCGCCTGGAAATCCCGGTGGCCGACCTGCAACTGGGGATCATGATCGAAGTGCCGTCCGCCGCGTTGCTCGCGCCGGTGCTGGCCAAGGAAGTCGATTTCTTCAGCGTCGGCACCAACGACCTGACCCAGTACACCCTGGCCATCGACCGTGGCCACCCGACGCTGTCGGCCCAGGCCGATGGCCTGCACCCCGCCGTGTTGCAATTGATCGACATCACCGTGCGCGCCGCCCATGCCCATGGCAAATGGGTCGGCGTGTGCGGTGAGCTGGCCGCCGACCCGCTGGCGGTGCCGGTGCTGATCGGCCTCGGCGTGGATGAGTTGAGCGTGTCGGCCCGCAGCATTCCTGAAGTGAAGGCGCGGGTGCGTGAATTCAGTCTGAGCGAGGCCCAGAGCCTGGCCCAACAAGCACTCGCGGTGGGTTCGCCCGCTGAAGTGCGAGCCCTTGTGGAGGCCGTGTAGATGGCAAGGATTTTGACCCTGACGCTGAACCCGGCGTTGGACCTCACGGTACGCCTGGCGCGCCTGGAACCCGGTGAAGTCAATCGCAGCGAGACGATGCTGACCCACGCCGCCGGCAAGGGCGTGAATGTCGCCCAGGTGCTGGCTGACCTCGGCCATCACGTCACCGTCGGCGGTTTTCTCGGCGAGGACAACCCCCAGGCCTTTGAGGCGCTTATCGCTCGCCGTGGGTTTGTCGATGCGTTCATCCGCGTGCCCGGCGAGACCCGTAGCAATATCAAGATTGCCGAACAGGGCGGCCGCGTCACCGATATCAATGCGCCGGGGCCGCAGGTCACTGAGCAGGCACAGCAAGTGTTGCTCAATCAACTCACGTTGATTGCCCCAGGGCACGATGTGGTGGTGGTCGCCGGCAGTTTGCCGCGCGGCGTCAGCCCGCTGTGGTTCCAAGGCTTATTGGAGCAACTGAAAAACCTCGGCTTGAAAGTTGCCCTGGACACCAGCGGCGAAGCCCTGCGCGCCGGGTTGAAGGCCAGCCCGTGGTTGATCAAGCCCAATACCGAAGAACTCGCCGAGGCCCTGGATTGCCCGACGGACTCCGTCGACCAACAGGCCCAGGCCGCCGAGCGTTTGCATGCCGAGGGCATCGAGCATGTGGTGATTTCCCATGGTGCCGACGGCGTGAACTGGTTCAGCCCCGGCACGGCGTTGCATGCCACGCCGCCGAAGGTCAGCGTCGCCAGCACCGTCGGCGCAGGTGATTCGCTGCTGGCCGGGATGCTCCACGGTTTGCTCGGTTTCGATGTGCCCGAAACGACCTTGCGCCGTGCCACGGCAATTGCCGCGATGGCCGTCACGCAGATCGGGTTTGGGATCAGCGATGACGCGCAGTTGGCGCGTCTCGAAAGCGGCGTCCATGTGCGCCCGCTGACAGAACAATAAGAGGGTTTGTGATGAATTTAGCCATTGTTACCGCCTGCCCGAACGGCATGGTCACCAGTGTGCTGTGCGCCCGTTTGCTTGACGCCGCCGCGCAGCGCCAGGGTTGGAGCACCAGCGTCGAAGTGGTGGACGTGCAGCACCCGGAACGCCAGCTGTCCCAGGCCACGCTCGATGCCGCCGAGTGGGTGTTGCTGGTCAGCAGCACGCCGGTGGATATGCAGCGGTTTGTTGGCAAGCGCGTGTTCCAGAGCACCCCAGCCCAGGCCTTGCAGGACGTCGAGGCCGTGTTGCGCCGTGGCGCCGAAGAGGCCCAGGTGTATGTCGCGAGCCAAGCCCCGGTGGCGACGAAACAGGCTCCGCGGATTGTCGCGATTACCGCCTGCCCGACTGGCGTAGCCCACACCTTCATGGCCGCCGAAGCGTTGCAGCAGACGGCCAAGCGCCTGGGCTATGAGTTGCAGGTGGAAACCCAGGGTTCGGTCGGCGCACGCACACCGTTGAGCCCGCAAGCGATTGCCGAGGCCGACGTGGTGTTGCTGGCGGCGGATATCGAAGTCGCCACCGAGCGCTTTGCCGGCAAGAAGATCTACCGCTGCGGCACCGGCATTGCCCTCAAGCAAGCCGAAGCGACCCTCAACAAGGCCCTGGCCGAAGGCGTCGTGGAAAGCGCGGCGAGCGGCACGGTGGCCAAATCGGAAAAAACCGGGGTCTACAAACACCTGCTGACCGGCGTGTCGTTCATGTTGCCGATGGTGGTGGCGGGCGGTTTGTTGATCGCCTTGTCGTTCGTGTTCGGCATCCATGCCTTTGAAGAAAAAGGCACCCTGGCGGCGGCTCTGAAAACCGTCGGTGACCAGGCCTTCATGCTGATGGTGCCGCTGCTCGCGGGCTATATCGCCTACTCGATTGCCGACCGCCCTGGCCTGGCCCCCGGCATGATCGGCGGGTTGTTGGCCGGTACGTTGGGCGCGGGCTTTATCGGCGGGATTGTTGCCGGTTTCCTTGCCGGTTACTGCGTCAAGCTGATCACTCGCGCGGTGCGCCTGCCGCAAAGCCTGGAGCCGCTCAAGCCGATCCTGATCATCCCGTTGCTGGCGAGCCTGTTCACGGGCCTGGCGATGATCTATCTGGTGGGTCCGCCAGTGGCGCGGCTGCTCACCGGCCTGACCGACTTCCTCAGCACGATGGGCACCACCAATGCTGTGCTGCTCGGCATCCTGCTCGGCGGCATGATGTGCGTTGACCTGGGCGGGCCGATCAACAAGGCCGCGTATGCGTTCTCCGTCGGCTTGCTGGCGGCGTCCAGCGGTGCGCCGATGGCCGCGACCATGGCGGCCGGTATGGTGCCTCCGATTGGGATGGGTATCGCGACCTTCCTGGCCCGGCGCAAGTTTGCCCAGACCGAACGCGAGGCCGGCAAGGCCGCGATGATTCTGGGCCTGTGCTTTATCTCCGAAGGCGCGATTCCGTTTGCCGCCAAGGACCCGCTGCGGGTGATCCCGGCCAGCATCGCCGGCGGCGCGCTGGCCGGCGCCCTGTCGATGTACTTCGGCTGCAAACTGGCGGCGCCCCATGGCGGCTTGTTTGTGCTGATCATTCCGAATGCGATGAACCATGCGCTGCTGTACTTGCTGGCGATTGTCGCCGGTAGCGTATTGACGGGGCTGGTGTACGCGCTGATCAAACGCCCGGAAGCGGTGGAACTGGCGGTCACCTCAGCCCAAGCCTGACGCAGATCCAAATGTGGGAGGGGGCTTGCCCCCGATGGCGGTGGATCAGTCAATTCATGGGTGACTGACACATCGCCATCGGGGGCAAGCCCCCTCCCACATTGCGATCTGCAGTGCCTTGAAGGCGGTGTCATATCCGCTTCATCCCTGCGTGTTCTAGTTTCCCTTTTGATACTCAAGAGGGCACTTGCATGAGCCACTTCGATCTCAGCCGCCGCCGCGTGATGCAAGCCGTCGGCGCCGGTTTGTTGTTGCCGGGGCTGGCGCCGGCGGTGATTGCCTCGGTCAAGGACCGGCCGCAACTCACCGATGGCGTGCAGTCCGGCGACCTGCTCGGCGACCGCGCAATGATCTGGAGCCGCAGCGACCGCCCGGCGCGGATGGTGGTGGAGTGGGACACCCGCAGTGTGTTCAGCAACCCCCGCCGATTTGTCTCGCCGCTGGCCGACACCCGCAGCGACTTTACCGCCCGTGTCGAACTCACCGGGCTGCCCGCCGACCAGGCGATTTTCTACCGTGTGCAGTTCGAGGATGCCCAGACCGGCGTCGCCAGCGAGCCCTGGTTCGGCCACCTGCGCAGCGTGCCGCAACAGCGTCGTGATATTCGTTTTGTGTGGAGCGGCGACACCGTCGGCCAAGGCTTCGGCATCAACCCGGACATCGGCGGCATGCGCATCTACGAAGCCATGCGGTTGCGCCTGCCGGACTTTTTTATCCACAGCGGCGACACCATCTACGCCGACGGCCCGGTGCCGGCGCAACTGACTACCGAGAGCGGGCGCATCTGGCGCAACATCACCACCGAGGCCAAGAGCAAAGTCGCTGAAACCCTCGATGAGTATCGCGGCAATTACCGCTACAACCTGCTGGATGAAAACGTGCGCCGCTTCAACGCCGAAGTGCCGCAGATCTGGCAGTGGGACGACCACGAGGTGGTGAACAATTGGTCGCCGAGCAAGCCGCTCGATGAGCGTTACCAGACCCGGGACATCAACACCCTGGTCGGCCGTGCGCGTCAGGCCTGGCTGGAATATTCGCCCATGCGTCGACAAAGCGCCGACGGCGGCGGGCGGATCTATCGCAAGCTCAGTTACGGCCCGCTGCTGGATGTGTTCGTGCTCGACATGCGCAGCTATCGCGGGCCCAACGATGACAACCTGGGCGGCGCAAAACCCTTCCTCGGCCGAGAGCAACTGGACTGGCTCAAGCGCGAACTCAAGGCGTCCCAGGCGCAATGGAAGGTGATCGCCGCCGACATGCCCATCGGCCTCGGCGTGCCTGACGGCGAAGTCAGCCCAGGTGTGCAGCGCTGGGAAGCGATCGCCAACAACGACCCCGGCCCGGCCCAGGGCCGCGAATTGGAAATCGCCGAGCTGCTCGGGTTTCTGCGCGCGCAGCAGGTGCGCAACCATGTGTGGTTGACGGCGGATGTGCATTACTGCGCGGCGCATCACTACCACCCCGATCGTGCAGCGTTCCAGGACTTCGAGCCGTTCTGGGAGTTTGTCGCAGGGCCGCTGAATGCGGGGAGCTTCGGGCCCAATCCGCTGGATAAAACCTTTGGCCCGCAGGTGGTGTTCGAAAAAGCACCGCCGGCGCAGAACACGTCGCCGTTTGCCGGGTTCCAGTTTTTTGGCGAAGTGCAGATCGATGGGCAGACGGCAGAATTGACGGTGATGCTGCGCGATCTGGATGGGGTTTCAGTGTTCGAGCAAAAGCTGCAACCGGTCTGATTTGGAAAGCAGCCAACACTAATTTGGAAAGCAGTCAAAACTGATTTGGAATGCAGTCAAAACTGTGGGAGGGGGCTTGCCCCCGATGGCGGTGGGTCAGTAACCCATGAATTGACTGATACACCGCCATCGGGGGCAAGCCCCCTCCCACATGGGTTCTTCAGTGTTTGCAGGATCTCAGTAGACATCCCGGCGATAGCGGCCCTGCTCGATCAAGCGCTCCACCGTCTCGCTGCCCAGCACCTCATGCAGCACCTGATCCACCCCCGCAGCCATCCCCTGCAAACTGCCACACACATAGATCGCCGCACCGTCCGCCAGCCATCGCCGCAACACGTCCGCCGATTCGCGCAGGCGATCCTGTACGTAGATCTTTTCCTCCTGGTCGCGGGAAAACGCCAGGTCCAGCAGCGCCAGGTCACCGCTGGCCAACCAGCCTTGCAGTTCGTCCTGGCACAGGTAGTCGTGGGCGATTGTGCGTTCGCCGAACAGCAGCCAATTGCGCTGCTGGCCATCGGCAATGCGCGCCTTGAGCAAGCTGCGCAAACCGGCCAGGCCAGTGCCGTTGCCCAGCAGGATCAACGGCGCAGGTGCGTCCGGCAGGTGGAAACCACTGTTGCGGCGCAAGCGCAGGGTGATGCTTGAGCCGAGGGCCGCGTGTTCGGTCAGCCAGCCCGAGCCCAGGCCGAGTGTGCCGTCTGGATGACGTTCCTGGCGCACGATCAACTCCAGCACGCCGTCGCTGGGAATCGAGGCGATCGAGTATTCGCGCATGCCCAGGGGCGCCAGCGCGTTCACCAGCGCCTGGGCATGCAAGCCCACCAGATGGGCGCGGTTGTCCGGCAGTTGGCGGGTGGCCAGGGCCTGGTCGAGGGTGTGGGCCAGGCCGTCGATCAGCACGCTTTCGCGGCTGGCCAAGCCCAGGCCCTCGAGGAACTGCGTAATGGCCCCGGTGCTGTTGCGCGGCAGGATTTCCACCAGGTCGCCGGCCGTCCAGCTTTGCCCTGACGGCGCGCTCAGCGCCAGCAGGTACACAGCCGAACCGACACTGCCAGGATTGAGCAAGGTGCGCTGGTTCAAGCTGCAGTTTTCATACTGTGCGCTCGGCCACGCCGCTGTCGGCGCATGCCCGGTGAGTTGGCCCAGCTGTTGTTGCCAGTGCAGCAGGGCGTCGGTGTCGCCGCTGTCGACTTCCACGGGGGCGAACAATGGGTTGCCGCCCTGGTGGGTCAGCCAGAAATGCAGGCGCCGGGCAAAGCCGCAGAAGTGCGTGTACTGGCGATCGCCGAGGGCCAGTACCGAGTAGTTCAAGCCCTTGAGGGACAGGTCCTGGCCGAGCACGCTGCGCTCGAAGCCTCGGGCGCTGTCGGGCGCTTCGCCGTCGCCGAAGGTGCTGACCACGAACAGCGCATTTTCTGACTGGCGCAGTTGGTCCTGGCTGACGCTGCCCAGCGGCTGCACGTTGACCGGCAAGCCGGCCGCCTGCAATTGCCCGGCGGTCTGCCAGGCCAGTTGTTCGGCAAAACCGCTCTGGCTGGCAAAGCCGATCAGCCACGCCGGCGCGTGACTGTGATTGGCGCTGAGGCTCTCGCGGGCATTGCGTACCTGACGCTTTTTACGGCGGCGGTCGAGGTACAGCAACCAGCCGGTGATGAAGAACAGCGGCATGAGCAGCGAGCTGACGGTGAGGATGATCCGCCCCACCAGGCCGAAGTAACTGCCGGTGTGCAGTGCATAAATGCTGGTCAGCAATTGAGCCTTGAGGCTTTTGCTGGCGTAGCGGTCGTGGGATTTCACCTCCCCGGTCGCAGGGTCCAGGTTGATCTGGTTCAGCGCGCGGTCGTGGGGCGAATCTTTCAGCAGGTAAAACACCGTGGCCGGCTGCCCGGCGACCGCTGGCATGCGGATGTTGTAGGCGCTCAAGCCTGGGCCGGCGCTGCTGTAGATGCTGCTCCAGATCGCCTCGTAGTTGGCCACCGGCGCCGGGCCTTGCGGCGGCGGGCCGCGTTTGCGCATCCGTTCGTTCTGCGGGGCGTCGGACAGCAGCTTGGTAAGACCCCGGTTGTACCATTCGTAGGACCAGGACAGGCCGGTCAGCGCCGCCAACAGATAGAACAACAGGCACCAGGTGCCGAACACCGAGTGCAGGTCCCAATTGAAACTGCGGCCCTTTTTGCGCCAGTCCAGGGTCAGCCACGCGCGCCAGCTCGCCACCTGGCGCGGCCAGCGCAGGTACAAGCCGGAGAGACAGAAGAACAGCAGAATCAGCGTGCAGGCCCCGGTGATTTGCCGGCCGGTGTCGCCCATCGCGAGGAAGCGGTGCAGTTGCAGGATAAACCCGAACACGTCCTGGCCGACGGCGTCGCCCATGTAGGCGCCGGTGTAGGGATCGAAGTACCGCATCTGGCCGCGCCGTTCACCCGGCGGTGGGGTGAAGAACACGCGCGCGGCGCTGCCGCTGTCGGTTTCCACCCAGAGCATCGACACGGTTTTGCCTTCGCTGGCTTCGAGCTTGCGCACCAGCTCGGCGGGCGGCAGTACCCCGGCCTCGCGTTTTTCCACGCTCAGTACGCTGGGGTTGAGCGCACGCAATAGTTCATCCTGGAACGACACCGCCGCCCCGGTAATCCCCATCAAGGCCAGCACCAGCCCGGCAGTGATGCCGAAGAACCAGTGCAACTGGAACAGGGTTTTCTTCAACACGTCGGACCGCCTCGCTCATCTGGGTATCTGTAGCACGGCGCGCATTATGCCGTGGGTTGTCGAGAAACTTTGTTGTTTAGCACGCAAAAGCCCCACGCATCCGATGCGTGGGGCTTTGGTTTCTGGTTGACCGCTTAGAAGTGGAAGCTGGTGGTCAACAGTGCGGTGCGCCCGGCCGCCTGGTTGGCGAAGTGGGTCGAGAAGGCCTTGTCGTAGTAGGTCTTGTCGGTCAGGTTCTGCACGTTCAGTTGCAGATCGACGTTCTTGGTCAGCTTGTAGCTGGCCATGGCGTCGTAGCGGGTGTAGGACGGTACATACACGGTGTTGCCGACATCGCCGTAGACCTCGTCGACATAGAACGCACCGCCGCCGATGGTCAGTTTCGAAGTGATGTCATAGGTGGTCCACAGGCTGAAGGAATTCTTCGGCGTATTGGGCATTTGGTTGCCCTCGTTGGAACCGGCGCTGACGACCCCGTTGCGCCCGTTGCGACCGGCTTTGACCAGTTCGCTGTCGAGGTAGCTGTAGCCGGCGAACACTTGCCATTGATCCGTGAGTTTGCCGCTGGCCGAGAGTTCGATGCCGTCGACTTGGGATTCACCGGCGTTCTGGTAGGTCAGGGCATCGACCAGAATGCGCGTGTTCTTCTTCTCGGTGCGGAACACGGCAGCCGTCAGCGAAAGGCGGTCGTGGAACAGATCCCACTTGGTACCCAGCTCGTAGTTGACGGTCTCTTCCGGTTGCAGGTCGCTGGTGGCGGCGCCGGCGGACAGGGGGTTGCCGTCGGAGCCTTCACCCACCAGGCCACCGGCCGGGGTTGCCGAGGTGGCGTAGGACGCATAGATGCTGGCGTTCTCCACAGGCTTCCAGACCAGGCCGCCCTGCCAGTTGAAGAATTGGCTGTCTTCCTTGATCTTGGTGCGCCCGGCAGCGGCGTTGGTGTTGGCCACGGTGTCGAAGGTGTCGTAGCGCAGGCCGACGTTCAGCAGCCATTTCGGGTCCAGTTCGATGGTGTCGAACACGTAGGCGCCGCGGCTGGTGGCTTTGGTGTTGGTGCCGTTGTAGTTGCGCGCGATGCTACCGGTCCAGGCGTCGTCTGGGTTCGGGTTGCTCAGCGAGGTGCATTGGCCGCCCAGGCTGCCTTTGGCCACGGTGCAGACCGGGTTGGCGTTGGGGCTGATGGTGTAGCTGCTGACACGGGTTTCTTCGCCGGTGAATTCGAGGCCGGTGGAGTAGGTGTTCTTGAAACCCAGCGCCTGGAAGCTGCCGAACAGGTCGGTCTGGTTGGTGGTGGTCTCGGTGGTCGACACGCGGCTGTTGGCGCGGCGCCACACGGTGCCGAACTTGTTGACGTTGAGTTTGCTGTCGTCCGGCTGCGTGAGGATATAGTCCTGGCCGGTGTTGCCATGGCGCAGGGTGTTTTTCAGCGTCATGTTGTCGTTCAGGTCATGTTCGACGGAGACCGTGCTGATATCGGCGCGGGTCTTGCGGAAGTCGCGGCTCTTGAGGCCGTAGAAGTTATTGCTGTCGCCGCCGTCGTTGGGTTTGTCGTGCACGTGGGCGGTGGCGGTCGCGGAGCCGTAGCCGTAGGGAATCCCCGAATCCGGCAGGTCGTCGCTTTCCATGTGGTAGTAGCTGACGTTGACGCGGGTCGGCGTGCCCAGGCCGAAGGTCAGCGACGGCGCCACGCCCCAGCGGTCGTAGTTCACTGCGTCGCGGCCGGCCACGTTCTGCTCGTGGCTCATCAGGTTCAGGCGGAACGCGGCGCTGTCGTCGAGGAATTGGCGGTTAACGTCGAGCACGTAGCGGCGGGTCTGGTCGGAACCGTAGGTGAAGCCGCCGTTGGTGAAGTCCCGCGCCTGGGGCGTCTTGCTCACCAGGTTGAGGCTGCCACCGGCCGAGCCACGCCCGCCGAACGAGGAGTTCGGGCCTTTGCTGACTTCGATCGATTCAATGTCGAAGATCTCACGGGTCTGGCCGCCGGTATCGCGCACGCCGTCCAGGTAGGTGTCGCCCTGGGCGTCAAACCCGCGGATGAACGGGCGGTCGCCCTGGGGGTTGCCGCCTTCGCCGGCGCCAAAGGTAATGCCGGGCACGGTGCGCAAAGCATCCTGCAGCGAGGTGGCAGCGGTGTCCTTGAGTACTTGCTGCGGCACCACGGTGACGGAGCGCGGCGTGTCCACCAGCGGCGCGGTGTATTTTTGCGAAGAGGCTTTCTCGACCTGATAGGAGGTGGCGTCCTGTTCTTCCCCGGTGATGCTGGTGGCGCCCAGGGAGATGCTGTTGCGCTGGCCTTTCTGTTCGGTGTCTTCGGCCGCTTGCGCCAGATGGGCGACGGAGCTGGCGCCGAGAGCAACGCCGATGGCCGAAGCCAGCAAGCGTGGTGAACTGGTAGGTGTTTTTAAGCAAGTGCGCGACATGACGTGTCCTTTCCCCAAGGATGTGAGGCCGCGGAATATAGATTGAACAAGACTTTGTATCAATTGCGATTCATTGCTATTCGTAGCGAATTTACATTCTTTACACTTTTCCCTTACGGTTTTTACGATCTCGTTCGTCTATGCGTTTTACAGATTGGATAAGAATCAATACCATTAACGTCTTTCCGCTCTCAGGTAGTGCCCATGTTGCTGCATATTCCCGGCCTGTTCTCTCGTGAGGAAGTGCAGCGCATCCGCCAAGCGCTGGAAGCCGCCGACTGGGCCGACGGTAAAATCACCGCCGGGTACCAGTCCGCCAAGGCCAAGCACAACCTGCAATTGCCCGAAGGCCACCCGCTGGCCAAGGAAATCGGTGCGGCGATGCTTGAGCGGTTGTGGCAAACCCCGCTGTTCATGTCGGCGGCGTTACCGCACAAAGTCTTCCCGCCGCTGCTTAACTGCTACACCGCCGGGGGCAGTTTCGATTTCCATATCGACAATGCCGTGCGCCAGCCCAAGGGCAGCCATGAGCGGGTGCGCACCGACCTGTCGTCGACCCTGTTCTTCAGCGACCCGGAGGAGTACGACGGCGGCGAACTGGAGATCCAGGACACCTTCGGCCTGCAACGGGTCAAACTGCCCGCCGGCGACATGGTGCTCTACCCCGGTTCCAGCCTGCACAAAGTCAACGCCGTGACCCGTGGCGCACGCTACGCCTCGTTTTTCTGGACCCAAAGCCTGGTGCGCGAAGACAGCCAGCGCACCTTGCTGTTCGAGATGGACGGTGCGATCCAGCAACTGAGCGCGGATGTCCCCGACCACCCGGCGTTGATCCAGCTCACCGGCACTTACCACAACCTGTTGCGTCGCTGGGTCGAGGTCTGAGCATGGGTTTTTTATTGCGCCGTGAAGAAGTGCTCAACGTCGAACAGTTGCAGCGCATGCTCGACGACTCACCGGTGCGCGCGGCCCAGGCGATCCTGATCGCGGCCAAGGAGGGCGTGGTCGAGGCCCAGGCCTTGCTCGGGCAGATCCTCTTGGAAGGGCGCGGCATCGAGCGCGATGAAGCGCTGGCACTGCGCTGGTTCCAGATCGCGGCGCAGGGCGGGCACTTGATGGCGCGCAATATGTTGGGGCGCTGCCGGGAGCATGGCTGGGGTTGCACCGCCGACGAAGCGGCGGCGGCGTGGGAATATCAGCTTGCGGCCGAAGCCGGGTTGGACTGGGCGCAGTACAACTACGCCAACCTGCTGGCCACCGGTCGCGGCGTCGCCGAGGATCAAGCACACGCGCTGAGGTGTTATCGCCAGGCGGCGGAGCAGGGCCATGCGAAGTCGATGAACCTGTTGGGACGCTATCTGGAAGAGGGGCAATTTTGCCCGAGGGATCTGGACGCTGCCGTAGCGTGGTATCGACGCTCAGCCGAAGCTGGTGATTTTCGTGGGCAGTTCAGTTATGCGGCGGTGCTGGCCGACAGCGGCCAGATCGAGGCGGCGCTGGCGTGGCTGCGCACGGCGCTGGCAGGCGGCAATTTGAAGTTTTTGCGGGTGGCACACAAGGCGTTGGCGGCGGCGAATGACCCGCGGATTCGGGCGATGGCCGATGCCTATGAGCAACGTGCTCTGACCTGTTTCTGAACTATAAAAAACCCATGACGAGTCATGGGTTTTTTGTTTTAGGGCCGTCTTATACGTAGTACGACTTCAACGGCGGAAAGCCATTGAATTCAACCGCGCTGTAGCTGGTGGTGTACGCACCGGTCGACAACCAGTACATCCGATCACCGATTGCCAGGTTCAGCGGCAGGCCGTACTTGTAGTTTTCGTACATGATGTCGGCGCTGTCGCAAGTAGGACCGGCGATCACCACTTCTTCCATCTCGCCTTTCTTCTCGGTCCAGATCGGGAACTTGATCGCTTCGTCCATGGTTTCGATCAGGCCGGAGAACTTGCCCACGTCCGTGTACACCCAACGCTCGACGGCGGTACGCGATTTACGTGCAACCAGTACCACTTCACTGACCAGGATGCCGGCGTTGGCGATCAGCGAACGGCCCGGTTCCAGGATGATTTCCGGCAGGTCGTCGCCGAAATCCTCCTTGAGGAAACGGATGATTTCTTCAGCGTAGGTTTCCAGGCTGTTGGTGCGGGTGATGTAGTTGGCCGGGAAGCCGCCGCCCATGTTGATCAGCTTGAGGTGGATGCCGTCTTCTTCCTTCAGGCGCTCGAAGATCACTTTGACCTTGGCAATCGCCGCGTCCCACACGCTGATGTCGCGCTGTTGCGAGCCGACGTGGAACGAGAGGCCATACGGCACCAGGCCCAGGTCACGCGCCAGGATCAGCAGGTCCATGGCCATGTCGGTCTGGCAGCCGAATTTACGCGACAAAGGCCAGTCAGCCGTGGTCGAGCCTTCGGTGAGGATACGCACATAGATTTTCGAGCCCGGTGCGGCTTTGGCAATGTTGCGCAGGTCGGCTTCGGAGTCGGTGGAGAACAGGCGCACCCCCTTATCATAGAAGTAGCGGATGTCCTTGGACTTCTTGATGGTGTTGCCGTAGCTGATACGGTCGGCGCTGACGCCGCGGTCCATCACTTTGTCGAGCTCGTAGATCGAGGCGATGTCGAAGCTCGAACCCTTGTCTTTCAACAGGTCGATGATCTCGACGGCCGGGTTGGCCTTGACCGCGTAATAGATGTTGGCAAATTCGAAACCGGCGCGCAGGTCATCGTAGGCCTGGCTGATCATCGCAGTGTCGATCACCACGAACGGGGTTTCTTGCTTGTCGGCGAACGCCTTCATTTTGTCAAAAGTGGCGCGCGCGAAATAGTCTTCGACGTTGATCGACATGCTGGGAACTCCTAAGGGCAAACTAAATTGATCAATGGGTGCAAATGAACGTCCTCCGTATCCCCACTTTGGTTCGCCTACTTCCCAAGGCATGTCGCCGAAAGCAAAAAGGCCATGGGAATAACCGCTTCCCTTGGCCTTGCTGTCTCGTCGTCAGTACTTGAGCCGGATGGATCGTTTCCAGCATGGACGTTCGGCGCGAACTTTAGGACTTGAGGGGCCATAGATCAACTAAAAATGTCGCGTTTTTGCACGCGTTCGTCGCGGGACCGCGTGCAGCTACTTATGTAACCGACAGGTGTGACGGATTGATGTTCCCCGCAGGCGGATAATTGAGGGTATTTCCCTGACACACCACAGGCCAAATGTGGGAGGGGGCTTGCCCCCGATGGCAGTGTGTCAGCCATGAATATATTGACTGATACACCGCCATCGGGGGCAAGCCCCCTCCCACAGTTTTACGCGTGTTGTGTCAGATCAGGCCAGCGCAGTCTCGGCAGGCGAAACGATACTGGTCTTGCCCCCACGCGACTTACCGGAGCTCAAGTACTCGGCAATCGACTCCTGCGTCACTTCACCCAAAAACACCCGCTCGGCATCCAGCACCGGCAACCACGAGCGGTTGAACTCGTACATGCGCGACAACAGGATGCGCAAGTGCTCGTCATACGCCGCCGTGGCGTTGAACTCGAGCAGGTATTGACCGCAAGTGCCGGTCTGACGGTGCAGGTCGCGACGTCGCACATAACCCAGCGCCTTGTTCTCGGCGCAGGTGACCACCACATAGCGGCGGTCGAGTTCGTCCATCAGCTCCAGGGCCTCGGCCACCGGGGTTTGCGGGCTGACCGACGGCGCGTTGTCCGCTGCATCTTCGGCTTTTACCAGCAGCAGACGCTTGAGGGTGCTGTCCTGGCCGACGAAGTTGCTGACGAACTCGTCCACCGGGTGCGCCAGCAGGGTGTCCGGGTGGTCGATCTGCAGCAGCTTGCCGGCGCGGAAGATGGCGATCTTGTCACCCAGCTTGATGGCTTCATCGATGTCATGGCTGACCATGATCACGGTCTTGTTCAGTGCGCGCTGCATCTCGAAAAATTCGTTCTGGATCATTTCGCGGTTGATCGGGTCGACCGCGCCGAACGGCTCATCCATCAGCAGCAACGGCGCATCCGCCGCCAGCGCACGGATCACGCCGATGCGCTGTTGCTGGCCACCGGACAGTTCGCGCGGATAGCGGTGCAGGTACTGCTTGGGTTCCAGCTTGATCATGCTCATCAACTCGCGGGCGCGGTCGTGGCATTTCTGCTTGTCCCAGCCCAGCAACTTGGGCACCACCACGATGTTTTCCTCGATGGTCATGTTCGGGAACAGGCCGATCTGCTGGATCACGTAGCCGATATTGCGACGCAGGGTCACTTCGTCGAGGTCGGTGGTGTCTTCGCCGTTGATCAGGATCTTGCCCGACGTAGGTTTGATCAGGCGGTTGATCATTTTCAGCGTGGTGCTCTTGCCGCAGCCCGAGGGCCCCAGGAATACGCAAATCTCGCCTTCATTGACGGTCAGGCTTACGTCGTTCACGGCGGAGACAGTTTTGCCGTTGCTTTGAAAAGTCTTGGTCAGGTGTTGAAGTTCGATCATTTGAGCAGTCCTTTTGGAGTCAGCGAGCGTTGCAGCCATTGCAGAAGCAGGTCGGCGAAGATGGCCAGGAGACTGACCAGTACGGCGCCGACGATCAGCATCGACATGTCGCTGCGGCTGATGGAAGCCAGAATAAGTACACCCAGGCCGCCGGCACCGATGGTGGCGGCGATGGTCATCACGCCGATGTTCATCACCACGGCGGTGCGCACCCCGGCGAGGATCACCGGCACGGCGATGGGCAGTTCGACCATGCGCAGGCGCTGGCCGAAGGTCATGCCGATGCCTTTGGCGGCTTCGCGAATACCCGGGTCCACGCCGGTCAGGGCCAGGTAGGTGTTACGCATGATCGGCAGCAGGGAGTAGAGGAACACGGCGGTGATCGCCGGCATTGGCCCCAGGCCCTGGCCGAATTTGGAGTAGAACGGCAGCAGTAGACCGAACAGCGCGATGGACGGCACGGTGAGCAGCACGGTGGCGCTGGCTTGCAGCGGGCCGGCCAAGCTCGGGAAACGGGTCATCAGCACGCCGAGGGGCACGCCGACGACAATCGCGAGGATCACGGCGATGCCGACCAGGGTGATGTGCTGCCAGGTCAGGTGCAGGACGAGTGCCCAATCAAGATGGGAAAAGGCGTTCAGAAATTCCATGTCTTCTCCTCTTAATTAGTTGATCGGATGTTGGCGCAGGAAATCTGCGGCCACGGCGGACGGGCTTTCATGGTCGACGTCGACCCGCGCGTTCAACTGGCGCATGGTTTCATCGTCGAACAGTGCGGCCAGCGGCTTGAGGTCTGCCGCCAGTTGTGGGTGTGCATCGAGGTACGCCTGGCGCACCACCGGCGCGGCGGTGTAGTCCGGGAAGTAATGTTTGTCGTCTTCGAGCAGCTTCAATTTGAAGGCGCTCAGGCGACCGTCGGTGGTGTAGACCAAACCGGCAAACACCTGGCCATTACGCAGCGCGGTATAGACCAGGCCGGCGTCCATCTGCCGGGTGTTTTTGCGGTTCAGGTTCATGTCGTACAGCTTGACCATGCCGTCCATACCGTCGGAACGGTTGGCGAATTCGGTGTCCAGGGCCACCAGGCGCGTGCCTTTGTTTGTTTGCGCCAGGGCTTGGGTCAGGTCGCTGATACTGTTGATCTGCGGAAATTCCTTGGCCACGTTCTCTGGCAGCGCCAACGCGTAGGTGTTGCTGAATTTAGACGGCGACAGCCAGGCAAGACCTCTTTTTGCATCGAGTTCTTTCACCCGTGCGTAGGACTGTTCGCTGCTGAGTTTCTCGTCCACATGGTTGTAATTCACCAGCGACACCCCGGTGTATTCCCAGAGCATATCCAGTTGCCCGCTTTCCTGGGCACTGCGCGCCAGATTGCTGCCCAGGCCGCCGGTTACGCGGGTGTCATAGCCCTTGGTGCGCAGGTACTGGGCAGTGATTTCGGCCAGCAAGGTCTGTTCGGTGAACACCCGGGCGCCGATGCGGATGACTGGTTTTTCTGCGGCTTGCGCAATACCTGCGAACAGCAGGACGCAGCTCAATATCAACGTCAGTTTTTTCATGTTGGTTCCTATGCCAAGCCTTAAGACGGACGCAACCCGCGTTCCAGCCAGAGGCGGCTGGCCATGGTCACCAGGCCGTCGAGCAGCAATGCCAGCAACGCGGTACATGCGGCACCGAGCAGCAGTTGCGGATGGTTGTTCAGGGCGATGCCGGGGAAGATCAGGCTGCCCAGGCTGTTGGCACCGATCAGGAACGCCAGCGGCGCGGTGCCGACGTTGATCGCCAGTGCCACGCGCACGCCGCCGATGATGATCGGCACGGCGTTCGGCAACTCGACGCGAAACAGCACCTGGCGCGGGGTCATGCCGATGCCGGTGGCGGCTTCTTTCAGCGAACCTTGGACGTTTTTCAGGCCTTCGTAGGTGTTGCGCACGATGGGCAGCAAGGAGGCGAGGAACAGCGCGAAGATCGCCGGGCCGCTGCCGATGCCGAGGACGCCGAGGGCGATGGCCAGTACGGCCAGGGGCGGGACGGTGTTGCCGATGTTGAAGATTTGCATGAAGCGTTCTGCGCGCCCGACCATGTTCGGTCGGCTGAGCAGGATACCGGCGGGGATGCCCACAATCAGGGCGGCCAGCATGGAGACTAGGACGAGAATCAGGTGAGCTTGCAGGTAAAACAACAAATCGTCGCGGTACAGTTCGATCGTGTTGATGCCGATCCAGTGGATCAGCAGGGCCAGGAGAGCGACGACAACCGCTCCTCCTATCAGCCCTTTGCCATAGCGAATAGCCACAGGCGGACTCCTTTTGTTCAGTCGGCGAACACATTTCTTCGTGGCATGCCATTTCTGGCTGTCAACGGATGTGGACGCGAAAAGCAGCTCGCCAATGCCGGTAAGACGGCATGAGGTCGAGCTATGAGCGCAGCCTCGTCAGGCTAACTTGCTGATTTTTCAGCCCCTGTTCCGAGTGCGGTAGCAGGGGAGTGGACGTCTCTACCTTTTAAAAGGTTCCATACTTGGCAGTATTTAGCCACCCCCAACCGGGTGAACGGTGGTCCGGCACCCTGGGTTTGCGCTATACTCGCCGCCCTTTTTTGACTCACCTGCCAGGCGATTTCCCATGACCCACCAGGCCGCCGAAGTCGCGAAACGCCGCACTTTCGCCATTATTTCCCACCCCGATGCCGGTAAAACCACCATCACCGAGAAGCTCCTGCTGATGGGCAAGGCAATCGCAGTGGCCGGCACGGTGAAATCCCGCAAATCCGACCGCCATGCCACCTCCGACTGGATGGAAATGGAAAAACAACGGGGTATTTCCATTACCACGTCGGTCATGCAGTTCCCATATCGCGATCACATGATCAACCTGCTCGACACCCCGGGCCACGAAGACTTCTCCGAAGACACCTACCGCACCCTGACCGCGGTGGACTCGGCCTTGATGGTCCTCGACGGCGGTAAGGGCGTCGAGCCACGTACCATTGCGCTGATGGACGTTTGCCGTCTGCGCGACACGCCGATCGTCAGCTTTATCAACAAACTCGACCGCGACATCCGCGACCCGATCGAGTTGTTGGATGAAATCGAAGCCGTCCTGAAGATCAAGGCCGCGCCGATCACTTGGCCGATCGGTTGCTACCGCGACTTCAAGGGGGTGTACCACCTGGCCGACGACTACATCATTGTCTACACCGCCGGCCACGGTCACGAACGCACCGATGTGAAAATCATCGAAAAGCTCGACTCCGACGAAGCCCGCGCCCACCTGGGCGATGAGTACGACCGTTTTGTCGACCAGTTGGAACTGGTGCAGGGCGCCTGCCACGAATTCAACCAGCAGGAATTCCTCGACGGCCAACTGACCCCGGTGTTCTTCGGTACCGCGTTGGGCAACTTCGGTGTCGACCACGTGCTCGACGCCGTGGTGGACTGGGCCCCGCGCCCGCTGGCCCGGGTCGCCAACGAGCGTACCGTGGAGCCGGTGGAAGAGAAATTCGCCGGCTTCGTGTTCAAGATCCAGGCGAACATGGACCCCAAACACCGCGACCGTATCGCCTTTATGCGCATCTGCTCCGGCAGATACGAAAAAGGCATGAAGATGCGCCACGTGCGCATCGGCAAGGACGTGCGCATCGGCGACGCCCTGACGTTCTTCTCCTCGGAGCGTGAACAGCTCGAAGAAGCCTACGCCGGCGACATCATCGGCCTGCACAACCACGGCACCATCCAGATTGGCGACACCTTCACCGAAGGCGAAACGCTGGGCTTCACCGGTATCCCGCACTTCGCCCCGGAACTGTTCCGCCGCGTGCGCCTGCGCGACCCGCTGAAATCCAAGCAACTGCGCCAAGGTTTGCAGCAACTGGCGGAAGAGGGCGCGACCCAGGTGTTCTTCCCCGAGCGCAGCAACGACATCATCCTCGGCGCCGTCGGTGTGCTGCAGTTCGATGTGGTCGCCAGCCGCTTGAAAGAGGAATACAAGGTCGAATGCTCCTACGAGCCAATCACCGTGTATTCGGCGCGTTGGATCGATTGCAGCGATAAGAAGAAGTTGGAAGAGTTCTCCAACAAAGCCGTGGAAAACCTGGCGATCGACGGCGGCGGTCACTTGACCTACCTGGCCCCGACCCGGGTCAATTTGGCGCTGATGGAAGAGCGCTGGCCGGATGTGAAATTCCGCGCGACCCGCGAGCACCATTAAGGTCTGAGCGGTGGACAAGAGGGCGAAGCTGTCATGGCTTCGCCCTTTTTCATGGGCGCGACAAAACAACCTGTGGGAGGGGCGGTGCGACGATTCGACTTGCTCCCGATAGCGGTGGATCAGCCACTCTCTGTGCTGGCTGATCCACCGCTATCGGGAGCAAGCTCCCTCCCACATTTTTTGATCTCCCCCGGTATGGGATTGGCGAGAACCCGGCATTGGGACTAGCGTCAACGCTGGCGGTACTAAACAGCCGTCGTGCGGGATTCACCTACTGACTGGAGGGGATCGACCATGAGTATTGTTCAACGCGTCGTGCTGTTGCTAAAGGTGCTGGTGCTGTTGTCATTGGGAATGTCGACGGCCTGGGCGCATAACCCCGTACAGAGCGGGGCGGCGGTGTTTGCGGTTCAGAGTGGGGAGGGCAAGGTCCTGCAGTTGGCCAAGTCCGAATCGGAGGCTGGCGATGAGGATCAGGGTGGCAGCAAGGGCGATGACGACTCCACCACCGACGAGCCGGGCGATGACAGCTCGGATGATGAAGGCGATAGCCAGACGTAGACCTGGCGAAAATAAAAACCCCCTCCTGCCAGGTTGATGCGCAACCTGACGGGAGGGGCTGTAGAACGCTGTGGCACCGCGCTCCATACGCGAGCGCGGTGCTCATTTCAGGCGACGAACTGCTCCGCATAGTGGCAAGCCACCTGGCGGTTATCCAACGGCCGCAACTGCGGCTCCTCGCTGCTGCAACGCTCGGTCGCATACGGGCAGCGCTTGTGGAAGGCGCAACCCGACGGTGGGTTCAGCGGGTTGGGCAACTCGCCGACGATCTTGATCTTCGGCTTGTTCGGGTCCGGGTGAATGGTCGGGGTCGCCGACAGCAGCGCCTGGGTGTACGGGTGCAAGGGGCGGGCGTAGATGTCGTCCTTGGGGCCGACTTCCACTGGGCGGCCGAGGTACATCACCATCACGTCGTCGGCAACGTGTTGCACCACCGCGAGGTTGTGGGAAATGAACACGTAGGCGGTGTTGAATTCCTGCTGCAAATCCATGAACAGGTTAAGCACCTGGGCCTGGATCGACACGTCCAGCGCCGAGGTCGGTTCATCCGCCACCAGCACTTTGGGTTGCAGCATCATGGCGCGGGCCAATGCGATCCGCTGGCGCTGGCCACCGGAGAACATGTGCGGGTAGCGCTGATAATGCTCAGGGCGCAGGCCCACCTGCTTCATCATCGCCTGGACCTTTTCGCGGCGCTCGGCGGCGGACAGGTTGGTGTTGATCAGCAACGGTTCGCCGAGTTGATCGCCGACTTTCTGCCGTGGGTTCAGCGAGGCATACGGGCTCTGGAATACCATCTGCACGTCTTTGCGCAATTGCTTGCGCTGCGCTTTGTTGGCGCCGGTGACTTCCTGGCCGGCGATTTTCAACGAGCCTGAAGACGGTTCTTCAATCAGCGTCAGCGCACGGGCCAGGGTGGATTTGCCGCAACCCGACTCGCCTACCACCGCGAGCGTCTTGCCGGCTTCCAGCTCAAAGGACACGCCGTTGAGGGCGCGCACGGTGGCGTGGCCCTTGAACAGGCCACGGGACACTTCGTAGTGACGGGTCAGGTCGCGGGCGGTAAGAACGACGGCCATTACGCCACCTCCTGGTTCAAGGGGTAGAAGCAGCGTGCAAGGCTGTTCGATTTAGGGTCCAGGCCCGGACGGGTCTGGCGGCAGCTGTCCTGCACGTAGGGGCAACGCGGCGACAACAGGCAACCTTGCGGGCGGTCATAACGGCCGGGCACGATGCCGGGCAGCGTGGCCAGGCGCGCGGCACCGAGGCTGTGCTCCGGGATCGCCTTGAGCAGCGCTTCGCTGTAGGGATGCGCCGGAATATCGAACAGTTGCGGCACCTGGCCGACTTCCACCGCTTGGCCGGCGTACATCACGCACACGCGCTGGGCGGTTTCTGCCACGACCGCGAGGTCGTGGGTGATCAGCACCAGGCCCATGTTCTGCTCTTTTTGCAGGGCCAGCAGCAGGTCCATGATCTGCGCCTGGATGGTCACGTCTAGCGCGGTGGTCGGTTCGTCGGCGATCAGCAACTTCGGTTCGCCGGCAATCGCCATGGCGATGGCCACACGCTGGCTCATACCGCCGGACAGTTGGTGCGGGTAGGCGTCCATCCGGCTGGCTGCGCCAGGGATCTCGACTTTTTCCAGCAGTTCGATGGCGCGCTTGCGCGCTTGCTTGCTGGACATCTTCAGGTGCAGGCGCAGCACTTCTTCGATCTGGAAACCCACGGTGTAGCTGGGGTTCAGTGCGGTCATCGGGTCCTGGAACACCATCGCCAGGTCTTTGCCGACGATTTGCCGACGCTGGCGGTTGCTCAGCTTGAGCATGTCTTTGCCGTCGAAGTTCAGGGCGTCGGCGGTGACGATGCCGGGGTGCTCGATCAGGCCCATCAGCGCCATCATGGTCACGGATTTACCCGAGCCCGACTCGCCCACGATCGCCAGCACTTCGCCTTTGTCGACGCTAATGTCGAGGCCGTCGACCACCGGCACGGCGGTCTTGTCGCCGAAGCGCACGTTGAGATTTTTGATTTCTAACAGTGACATGGGAAGCTCCTCAGGCGGCGTTCTTGAGTTTCGGGTCTAGCGCATCGCGCAGGCCGTCGCCCATCAAGTTGATTGCCAGCACGCTGAGCAAAATGGTCAGACCCGGCAGGCTCACGACCCACCAGGCGCGTTCGATGTAGTCACGGGCCGAAGCCAGCATGGTGCCCCACTCCGGCGTTGGCGGTTGCACGCCCAAGCCGAGGAAGCCGAGGGCTGCGGCATCGAGAATCGCCGAAGAGAAACTCAGGGTCGCCTGGACGATCAGCGGTGCCATGCAGTTGGGCAGCACGGTGATGAACATCAGGCGGGGCAGGCCGGCACCGGCCAGGCGGGCGGCGGTCACGTAGTCGCGGTTCAGTTCGCCCATCACCGCAGCGCGGGTCAAACGCACGTAGGACGGCAGCGACACGATGGCGATGGCGATCACGGTGTTGATCAGGCCAGGGCCGAGAATCGCGACAATGGCAACGGCCAGCAGCAGCGACGGCAGGGCCAGCATGATGTCCATCAGGCGCATGATGGTCGGGCCGAGCAGGCGCGGGAAGAACCCGGCGAACAGCCCGAGCAGGATGCCCGGAATCAGCGACATCACCACCGACGACAAGCCGATCAGCAGCGACAGGCGCGAGCCCTGGATCAGGCGCGAGAGCAAGTCACGGCCGAGTTCGTCGGTGCCGAGCAGGAACTGGATCTGCCCACCTTCCAGCCACGACGGCGGGGTCAGCAGGAAGTCACGGTATTGCTCGCTGGGGTTGTGCGGCGCCACCCAGGGGGCGAAGAGCGCGCAGAACACGATCAGCAGCATAAACAGCAGGCCGGCAACTGCGCCTTTGTTCTGGGAGAAGGCTTGCCAGAATTCTTTGTACGGGGACGGGTACAGCAGGCTTTGATCGACTGCTGACACTGGAGTGGGTGTGGTCATGGTCATGATCTCAGCGCTGGTGACGGATGCGTGGGTTGGCGAAGCCGTAGAGGATATCCACCACGAAGTTCACCACGATCACCAGGCAGGCGATCAGCAGAATGCCGTTTTGCACCACCGGGTAGTCCCGCGCGCCAATGGCTTCGATCAGCCATTTGCCGATGCCGGGCCACGAGAAGATGGTTTCGGTCAATACCGCACCGGCCAGCAAGGTGCCGACTTGCAGGCCGACCACGGTGAGGACCGGGATCAGCGCGTTACGCAGGCCGTGGACGAAGACGACGCGCGCCGGCGACAGGCCTTTGGCCTTGGCGGTGCGGATGTAGTCTTCGCGCAGTACTTCGAGCATCGACGAGCGGGTCATCCGCGCAATCACCGCCAGCGGGATGGTGCCGAGCACGATAGCCGGCAGGATCAGGTGGTGCAGGGCGTCCCAGAACGCATCCGGCTCGTTGGCCAGCAGGGTGTCGATCAGCATGAAACCGGTGCGTGGCTCGATGTCGTAGAGCAGGTCGATACGCCCGGAAACCGGGGTCCAGCCCAGGCTCACCGAGAAGAACATGATCAGGATCAGGCCCCACCAGAAGATCGGCATCGAATAGCCCGCGAGGGAGATGCCCATCACCCCGTGGTCGAACAGCGATCCTCGCTTCAAGGCCGCGATCACCCCCGCCAACAGGCCCAGGATACCGGCGAACAACAGGGCGGCCATGGACAGTTCCAGGGTCGCCGGGAAGAGTGCGGTGAACTCGGTCCACACGCTGGTGCGCGTGCGCAGGGATTCGCCAAGGTCGCCTTGGGCGAGCTTGCCGACATAATCCAGGTATTGCGCATACAGCGGCTTGTTAAGGCCAAGGCGTTCCATTGCCTGTGCGTGCATCTCGGGGTCGACGCGGCGCTCGCCCATCATGACTTCGACGGGGTCGCCGGGAATCATGCGAATCAACGCAAAAGTCAGCAACGTGATGCCGAAGAATGTGGGGATCAATAACCCCAATCGGCGGGCAATAAAACTAAACATCTTGTGGTGTACCTCAATCAGCCGGTTAGGCAGGTTCGGCACCGTCAACGTCGACGGTGTCGAGCGTTTTTCTTATTTACTTCACCTGGGTGGTGGCGAAGTTATTGTTACCTAGAGGGCTTTGGGTAAAGCCTTCTACGTTTTTGCGCATGGCGGTGAACAGTTTCGGGTAAGCCATGGGAAGCCATGGTTGATCCTTGCCGAAAACGTCCTGTGCCTGTTCATAGAGCGCAGCCCGTGCTGCCGGTTCCTCGATTGCGCGGGCCTTGTCGATCAAGGCTTGAAACTCCTCGTTACACCAGCGCGCGTAGTTTTCGCCGTTTTTGGCGGCATCGCAACTCAGGTTAGGCGTGAGGAAGTTATCCGGGTCGCCGTTATCACCTACCCAGCCTGCGGAAACCATGTCGTGTTCGCCGGCTTTGGCGCGCTTGAGCATCTCGCCCCATTCCATGACCTTGATGTTGACCTTCAGGCCAACCTGGGCCAGATCCGCCTGCATACGCTGGGCGCCCATCATTGGGTTGGGGTTGGTCGGGCCGCCGTTGGCGCGAGTGAATAGGGTGAATTCGGTGCCTTCCGGTACGCCGGCTTCCTTGAGCAGGGCGCGGGCCTTGTCCAGGTCGCGTGGCGGGTTTTTCAGTGTGTCGCTGAAGCCTAGCAGCGTTGGTGGATACGGGCCGGTGCCCACGACGGCGTTGCCTTCGCCAAACAGTGCTTTGGTATAGCCGGCCTTGTCGAACGCGATGTTGATCGCGTGACGTACCCGCGGGTCGCTCATGTACTTGTGGGTGGTGTTCAGGGCGGTGTAGCTGGTGGTCATCGCCGCCAGTTCATCGATCTTCAGGTTCGGGTCTTTCTTGATGCTTGGGATGTCATCCGGCTTTGGATACAGCGCGACCTGACACTCGTTGGCCTTGAGCTTCTGCAGGCGCACGTTGTTGTCGGTGGTGACCGCGAGGATCAGCGGGTCGGCCGGTGGCTTGCCGCGGAAGTAGTCCGGGTTGGCCTTGAAGCGCACCTGGGCGTCCTTGGCGTAGCGGGTGAAGATGAACGGGCCGGTGCCGATCGGCTTGGCGTTGAGGTCATCGGTCTTGCCGGACTTGAGCAACTGGTCGGCGTATTCGGCGGAGTGAATCGAGGAAAACGCCATGGCCAGGTCGGCCAGGAACGGTGCTTCACGGCGCGTCAGGGTAAAGACCACGGTGTGATCGTCGGTCTTCTCGACGCTCTTGAGCAGTTCCTTGAAGCCCATGCTTTCAAAGTACGGGTAGCCCACGTTGGACTTGGTGTGCCACGGGTGTTTCGGGTCCAGCTGGCGCTGGAAGCTCCAAAGCACGTCGTCGGCGTTCAGGTTGCGCGTGGGTTTGAAGTAGTCGGTGGTGTGGAACTTGATGTCGTCACGCAGGTGGAAGGTGTAGGTCAGGCCGTCGGCGCTGATTTGCGGGAGGTCTTTGGCCAGCGCCGGGACCACTTCGGTGGTGCCGGGCTTGAAGTCCACCAGGCGGTTGAACATAGTTTCGGCGGCGGCGTCGGCGGTGACGGCCGTGGTGTACAGGACCGGATCGAAACCTTCCGGACTGGCTTCGGTGCAGACCACCAGCGGTTTGGCCGAAATGCCAACCGCCACGCTCAACAGCGCAGCAGCAATGGCGGCTTGTAACGGGAGCATGTTCATTCGGAGCCCTCTGCAATCGATGGGACCAGACAAGCTTAGAGGGCGGGCTCGTCCTGAGCCCGCCGTCTACCTGGCGCTGATTAAAGAATGTTGAACGGGATGGTGGTGACCAGGCGGAACTCTCGGATGTTGCCGTCAGCCTGGTTGGCGCTGGCGCGGTGAGTCACATAGGTGCCACGAATGGTGGTGGCCTTCAGGGCACCGCTTTGGATGGCATAGGAAGTACCCACGCCGTATTCCTGGTGATGCTCGCCGTCTTGGGCCTGAATGCCGTTGTAAGCGAACTTGCTCACGCCGCCGTCGCCGGTGTAGTGAGTGCCGTCGATGCCCCAGCCGCGAGCCGAGTAGATGTTGAACTTCAAGCCAGGCACGCCGTATTCGGCCATGTTGAGGCCGTAGGCAACCTGGAAGGACTTCTCGTTCGGACCGTTGAAGTCAGAGGTCAGGGAGTTGGCCAGGTAGATACCGTTGGTTTCGTGCAGGTAGTCGAAGTACTCGTTGCCGTTCACTTCCTGGTACGAGAAGGTCAGGCTGTGCGCCTGGTGGGTCAGGCCGAGCGACAGCGAGTAGGTATCGTTGTCGATCTTGCCCATCAACTTTTTGCCTTCGTCGACGGTCTTGTAGTAGTTGAGACCTGTGGTCAGGGCCAGGGTTTGGCTGTCACCCAGTTCATGGGTAGCGCCGAAGTAGTACTGGTTCCAGAAGTCCTTGACGTTGGCGCCGAAGAAGCTGGTTTTCAGGCTTTTGAGTGGCTGCCAGTTCACACCGGCGGTGTAGACGTGGTCGGCTTCCTGCCTGCCATTGCCGTATTCGCTGCGGAATTTCGACAGGCTCTGTTCGGTACGTGGCGATACGCGATCGAAGTAGGCGCCCTGGAACGACAGGTTGCTGAACTCTTCGCTGTTGATTGCCACACCTTCGAAGCTCGAAGGCAGCGCACGGTTGCCAATGGTGTCGATGATGCCGCTGCTGAAGTTCTGGCGACCGGCGGTCAAGGTGGTGTTCGACACGCGGAACTTGGCGTTGGCCAGGCCCAGTTTGCTCCACTGGCCTACGGCGTCGCCGTCGGAGTCAGCCAGGGTGCGGTTGGAGCCGCCCTTGATGTCACGCTTGCTGCGGTCCAGGGCCACTACGTTGTAGGCCGCGACTTCGGTTGCCACGCCCACGGTGCCTTGGGTGAAGCCCGACGAATAGTTGAGGATGGTGCCTTGCAGCCAGTTCGTGCGGTTCGCGTCGGTGCGCTCCTGGCCGTGCTTCTCGTAGGTAAAGCGCTCGCCGCGGAATTTTTTCTCGCTGGAGAACCAGTTACGCGTGGTACCGCCCAGGCTCGATCCTTCGATAAAGCCCTTGGCCTCGCTTTGGGCGCTGGCGCCGGCCAGTGTGGTAGGAACGAAGTCCTGGCTCTGGGTTTCCGCATAGGCGGTCGCCGTGATGCTGCTGATGGCCAGGGCCAGAAGCGCTTTGCTGCTCAGTTTCATGGATGAAGCTCCTTTGGTTCTCTTTTTTTTATGCCGGTCTTTTAGGTGAACCGACTATTGGTGTGTAACTCGTTCAAGCATTTGCAAACGTTTGCCGTAGGAAATTTCCCAATAGAAGGCTGCACGTTTGCCGAAGAGTGTTATCCACTCTCCGCAATCCGGTTATTTTCTTATGGGGTGATACTGACGTCCGAGAACACGTTGCGGCCGAAGGGGCTCACTTTGAAACCTTCGACTTTGGCGCTTAACGGCTGGTTGACCGTCGAGTGGGCGACGGGCGTGATCGGCACCTGCGCTTTGAGCAGTTGCTGTGCCTGTTTGTACAGAACAGTCCGTTGTTCGCGGTCGGTGACGACCTTGGCTTGCTTGATCAGCTTGTCGTATGCCGGGTCACACCACATGGAGTAGTTGTTCCCGCCAATGGCGTCGCAGCTGTAAAGGGTGCCCAACCAGTTGTCCGGGTCGCCGTTGTCGCCGGTCCAGCCGATCAGGCTGATGTCGTGCTCACCGTTCTTGGTGCGCTTGATGTACTCGCCCCACTCGTAGCTGACGATCTTGACCTTGAGACCGATCTTGGCCCAGTCGTTCTGCAGCATCTCGGCCATCAGCTTGGCATTGGGGTTGTACGGCCGTTGCACCGGCATCGCCCACAGGGTGATCTCGGTACCTTCCTTCACGCCGGCGGCCTTGAGCAGCTCCTTGGCTTTCTCCGGGTTGTAGGCGGCGTCTTTGATGCTGTCGTCATAAGACCACTGGGTCGGTGGCATGGCGTTGACCGCCAGTTGCCCCGCGCCCTGGTACACGGCGTTCAGGATGCTCTGCTTGTTCACCGCCATGTCCAGCGCCTGGCGCACTTCGAGCTGGTCGAATGGTTTATGGCGCACGTTGTAGGCGATGTAGCCAAGGTTGAAGCCTGGCTTGGTCAACAGTTGCAGGTTCGGGTCGGCCTTGAGGGCGTCGACATCCGCCGGGCGCGGATGCAGGGTGATCTGGCATTCGCCGGCCTTGAGCTTTTGCACCCGCACCGAAGCGTCGGTGTTGATGGCAAAGATCAGTTGGTCGAGCTTGACCCGGCTCGGGTCCCAGTACTGCTTGTTGCCTGTGTAGCGGATCTGCGAGTCTTTCTGGTAGCGCTGGAAGACGAACGGGCCGGTGCCGATCGGCTTCTGGTTGATATCGCTGGGCTTGCCTTGCTTGAGCAACTGCTCGGCGTACTCGGCCGACAGAATCGAGGCAAAGCTCATGGCGATGTTTTGCACGAACGCCGCGTCGACCGTGTTCAGGGTCATCACCACGGTGTACGGGCCGGTTTTCTCGACCTTGGCGATGTTCTTGTTCAGGCTCATCCCGTTGAAGTATGGAAACTCGGTGGGGTAGGCCTTGCGAAACGGATGTTCGGGGTCAAGCATGCGGTTGAAGGTGAACAACACGTCGTCGGCGTTGAAGTCACGCGTGGGGTTGAACTCTTTATTGCTGTGGAATTTCACCCCTTCACGCAGGTGGAAGGTGTAGGTCAGGCCATCTGGCGAAATATCCCACTTGGTGGCTAGCCCCGGTACGACGTTGGTCGCGCCCCTTTCAAACTCAACCAAGCGGTTATACAGCGGCTCGGCGGCATCGTTGTCGGTGGCGGTGGTGTACTGCGCGGTGTCAAAGCCTGCCGGGCTGCCTTCCGAACAGAACACCAGGCTCTTTTTCTCGGCGGCGTGGCCCATCGTGGCTACAGCCAGCAGGCTGGTGCCAAAAATTGCGGATAGAACGGTGGTATGGCGCATGACGATCCCGATCCTTGTTTGTAGTTGTCATCAGCGAGCAATCACCCCGGCATACGGCCAGGGGGACATCACTGATCCCACACACAGCAAGTGCCCATCAGATTGGAGCCTCTGCTGTCCTACGACGTTAGGGGTCGAGGACTTCGCAGTAAATGCGCAAAATCTGACTGACCTTGTAGGCAACGGAGCCGCGAATCGAAGTTCATTGCCGTAGGACGGCAGCGAGCGCGAATGTGGTCTGTTTCCTACTGGTCTGGCGGATGCAATAGCGGCGACGTTATCAAGCGTCGCCGCTATCGGTCCTTACTTGCCGCTTACGCCCACGCCGTAGAAGGAGTTCAGACCAAACGGGCTGATCTTGAAGTCCTGTACGGTGTTGCGCATGGGTTGATACACCGTCGAGTGCGCGATAGGTGTCATCGGGACTGCATCTTTGAGGATATGTTGCGCCTGCTTATACAGCTCGGTGCGTTTGGCGACATCCGATGTGGCCTTGGCTTCTTTCACGATGCCGTCGAATTTCTTGTCGCACCACTTGGAGAAGTTGTTACCCGACAGCGAGTCGCAGCCGAACAGCACGTTCAGCCAGTTGTCCGGGTCCCCATTGTCGCCGCTCCAGCCAATGATCATGGCCTGGTTCTCGCCGCCTTTGGAACGCTTGATGTACTCGCCCCATTCGTAACTGACGATGTTGACCTTCAGGCCGATCTGTTTCCAGTCGTTCTGCAGCATCTCGGCCATCAGCTTGGCGTTTGGGTTGTACGGACGTTGTACCGGCATGGCCCACAGGGTGATCTCGGTGCCGTCCTTGATCCCGGCTTCCTTGAGCAGTTCCTTGGCTTTGGCCACGTCGTGCGGGGCATCTTTGATGGTGGTGTCGTAGGACCACTGGGTCGGCGGCATGGCGTTGACCGCCAATTGGCCAGCGCCCTGGTACACGGAGTCGATGATCTGCTGCTTGTTCACCGCCATGTCCAACGCCTGGCGTACGCGCAGATCGGACAGTGGGTTAGGCGCGGTCTGGCCCTTGAGCACCGGCATGACGTTGTAGGCGATGTAGCCCAGGTTGAAACCGGCCTGGTGCGGCAGTTTCAAGTCCTTGTCGTCGCCCAGTGCCTTGAGGTCGGCCGGACGCGGAAACAGGGTGATCTGGCATTCGTTTTTCTTGAGCTTCTGGATACGTACCGACGGGTCGGTGGTGATGGCGAAGATCAGGTTGTCGATCTTCACGTCTTCAGGTTTCCAGTAGTCCTTGTTGCCGGTGTAGCGAATGTTCGAGTCTTTCTGGTAGCTCTTGAACACGAACGGGCCGGTGCCGACTGGCTTCTGGTTGATGTCCTGTGGCGTACCGTTTTTCAGCAGTTGGGCGGCGTATTCGGCCGACTGGATCGACGCGAAGCTCATCGCCAGGTTCTGGATGAAGGCGGCGTCCACGGTGCCAAGGGTGAACTTGACCGTGTGGGCATCGACTTTCTCGATGTTCTTGATGTTGGTGTCCATCCCCATGTCCGTGAAGTACGGGAACTCGGTGGGGTATGCCTTACGGAATGGATCGTCTTTGTTGATCATCCGGTTGAAGGTGAACAGTACGTCGTCAGCCGAGAATTCACGAGTGGGCTTGAAGTACGGGGTGGTGTGGAACTTGACGCCTTCACGCAGGTGGAAGGTGTACGTCAGGCCATCCGGGGACACGTCCCAGCGGGTGGCCAGGCCAGGAACAACGGCGGTGCCGCCACGTTCGAACTGGCTTAGGCGGTTGAACATGGTTTCGGCCGAAGCATCGAAGTCTGTTCCGGTGGTGTACTGGCCTGGATCAAAACCGGCCGGGCTCCCTTCGGAGCAGAACACCAGGTTAGTCGCCGCTTGGGCGAAAGGCGCTGCGGCCATAAGGCCAGCGCTAACAAGTAACGGAATGACTGCGTGTTTAAGCATGTTGGCCTCATGATTTGTTGTCATTTTTGGTAGTGAGGGCGACCTCGTGAGTCGACCTGCGGATACTTATGCAGGGGCCATACCCATTGCAAGATGCTGAACGGTTGCAAGGGTGAAAGAGTGGTACGAACGTACAAGAATGTCGCAAATATGAAACTTACGACACAAATGCGTACATTTTGAGGGTTTTTTCGGGGCGGAAGAGGCACCAAAAAGGCCCAACTGAGACGTCTGGCGCACTCAGTTGGGGCGTTGCTGTTACTTATCTAGACTCACGCCGTAGAACGGGGTCAGGCCAAAGGGGCTGATCTTGAAGTCCTGCACTTCCTTTCGAAGCGGCTGGAAAACCGTCGAGTTCGCAATAGGCGTTATAGGTACTTGTTCTTTAAGTATTTTCTGCGCCTGCTGATACCACTTGATACGCTGCTCGCGGTCGCTGCTGACCTTGGCCTGTTGCACCAGTTTGTCGTAGGCGGGGTTACACCATTTGGCGTAGTTGCTGCCCTTCACTGCGGCACAACTGTAGAGCACGCCGAGCCAGTTATCCGGGTCGCCGTTATCGCCGGTCCAGCCGTAGATCATCGCATCGTGCTCGCCATTCTTGGCGCGCTTGATGTACTCGCCCCACTCATAGCTGACGATGTTGGCGTTGATGCCGATCTTTGCCCAATCCTGCTGGATCATTTGTGCCGACATTCGCGCATTCGGATTGGAGGCGCGCTGTACGGTCATCGCCCACAGGTTGATGGTAGTACCGGGTGCAACTCCTGCTTCTTTTAGTAGCGCCCGCGCCTTGGTCGGGTCAAAGGGGGCATCCTTGATCGTCGGGTCATAAGACCACTGCGCGGGAGGCAATGCGTTCTGCGCCAATTGGCCGGCGCTCTGGTACACGGCCTTGATGATCGCGGGTTTATCGATGGCCATGTCCAAGGCCTGGCGCACCTTGAGTTGATCCAGCGGCGGATGCGTCACGTTGTAGGCCAGAAAGCCGAGGTTGAACCCCGCTTGTTGCAGCACACGCAGGTTGGGGTCTTGTTTCATCACCTCGATATCGGCGGGGCGCGGGTAGCCGCTGACCTGGCATTCGCCGGCCTTGAGTTTCTGCAAGCGCGACGCGGCGTCCGGGGTGATCGCGAACACCAGGTTGTCGAGCTTCACATCCTCGGGTTTCCAATACTGTTTATTGGCGACATAGCGAATCTGCGAGTCCTTTTGGTAGCGCTTGAATACAAACGGCCCGGTGCCCACCGGTTTCTGGTTAATCTCTTCGGCCCGGCCTTCCTTTAATAGTTGGGCTGCGTATTCGGCGGATTGCACCGAGGCGAAGCTCATTGCCAGGTTCTGTACGAACGAGGCATCGACGTTGTTCAGGCTGAAACGCACGGTGTGCTCGTCCAGTTTGTCGACGCTTTTGATCGTGGTGTTCAAACCCATGTCGGTGAAGTAGGGCGACTCGGATGGATAGGCCTTGCGAAACGGGCTTTGGGCATCCAGCAGGCGGTTGAAGGTGAACAACACGTCATCCGCGTTGAAGTCGCGGGAGGGCGTGAAGAAATCGGTGGTGTGGAACTTGACGCCGTCACGCAGGTGGAAGGTGTACGCCAGGCCGTCCTTGGAGACCTCCCAACTGGTCGCCAGGCCGGGCTGGACCTCGGTGCCGCCGCGCTTGAACTGGGTCAAGCGGTTGAACACGGTTTCGGCAGAGGCATCAAAATCGGTGCCGCTGGTGTACTGGCTGGGGTCGAAACCGGCGGGGCTGGCTTCAGAGCAGTAGACCAGGGTGCTGGTGGCCTGGGCCATCGGCATAAAGGCCAACAGGCCGGCGGCGAGGAGCAGTGGTTTGAAGGTGATTCTGTCCATGGAGACCCCTGAGATGGCTGGCATATAACACTGCCCAAACGAAAAAACGGCGGTCACCGAGGTTACCGCCGTTCAGGGGGGAGCAGATAGTGGATGGGTGCTTATCAGTTCAGCGTCGGTGTGATTTCTATACGTGTAGGCGCCGAGGGTTCTATGACATAACCGTCGCTGCCAATTTCATTGCTGGCTCGTATCGTTATCGTCCTTGAGGCTTTTGCATGGATGTCAGTAATAGGTTCGAGTTCACCATCCTGTTCGTCTAGTTTGGTAACGATGAAATCGGATTTTGCGGTGACGGTGGTGACACCTTCTGCCGGGTCATAGTGGATGTAGTAATGTGGATCACGTCCGCTACCAAAGACGGTGCCTTTGAATCGAGAACTCTGAAATTCATCCGGGGCAGCGCCTAGCAGCCATTGATTGGCAACTTCAGACACTCGTGCTCTTAGTGCGGGATCAGGAATGACTCTTTCAAGGGCCTCGACATTTTTTTGTATGGCTTCATTGAGTTCGTCGGTTGAGAATTTCTTGCCTGCTTCCTGCTGCTGCTTGGCGATGTCAATTTCCAGTGCGATGCCATCCGGTGTTTGTATTGTGAACTTGCTGCGATTGATATCTTTAATGAACTGCTCACTGTAATCGCTTGTGCCTAACGTCGAAGCGCTGGCTTTTGGGGGCAGTGTGGCCTTGGCTGGGTTCTCTTCGGTTGTCCAGGAGATTTGCGGTAGGGTGTTACCTTCATCGTTCACGACAATGCCGTAGGTATAACCGTGTTCATTAAGATTGAAGTATTTGTCCAGTATGTCGGCCCCCTTCATTTTCGAGCCATCCAGTTCCAGGAACTGGTCTGAAATCATTGGCGAGAGCTTGGCTTCGGTACTTGGCGTCGGCGAAACCGAGCGTTGCCATGGCCATTTCATGCCGCCATCAGCCGGCGCTCTTACCCATTCGCCGTCACGGCCAGGATGGACGCGCATCACCGCCCTGCCGGTCGCAGGGCTGATAATCGACGTTGCGCTATCCCCCATCCGGTAACGGCTTTCGATCTCGAATACCTTGCTGCTGCCGGTTTCATCGGTATGACGGACAAAGTTCCAGCGCTTGCCCTCGCTGTCCGTGACTCGATAAACACCCAGCGCATCGGGCGTGGTATTGGCGATGAATTGCTCGCCATTAGGCACGGCATGCTCGCTCATTTTCACGAGGCCGGATGAAGGCGTCCGGAAGCGGTTGGCCGTAAAAGGCGCTGTATTCAGGATGGGAGGGATGCCTGATCCACCCGTCTGCGGTGTATGGATTGGGTTTTCATCAATGGGCGGGACCGGTGCCCCTGGCGTCGGGAGTTTTTCTTGCGGCAGTTCAAACGGATCTTTCGCCGCCCCGCTGGCGCCCGCCGAAAACAGCGTGTTAAGTGTGCCGTCGAAGGTTTTCCAGGCGCCATCTTTACGTTCTGCCTGGGTATCGCCCGACCCGGCTTTTTCAGCGCCCAGCGCGATTTCCGTAAGGCCGGTACCGACTGCGGCAGCGGCGAGCGGCCAGCCAAGGGGCGCCAGTTTGGCAAAGAGTTGCGCGCCCACCGAAATGTCATGAAGCCAGGTATCCCGGTTGACCTCTTTGTTGGATTTGATTGCCGTATCGGCGTCGCTGGTCATGCGCGCTTTCGCCTCGTCCTTGAGGTGCGTAAAGACGTCGTTCTCGATTTTAATATCACCGCGGTCGATGGTTTTGCCTTCCCAGCTCTCCCAGTCGCCACTGGCGAGATGGGCCAGTGAAGAGTCCACGCCGTACTTGCCGAAAGCACCGCCGTCCTGGCGGTTATAGGCGGAAAAGTGTGAGGCCAGGGCTGCGCGTTTTTGCGGGTCCTTGGCTTGATCGACCACCCAGTCGTCCATTTTCTTCAGCGAGTCGAAGCGTAAAAACGCCGGGGTGGCGCCCGCAATCCAGAGTATTTGCCTGCCGTCTCGACGGTTGTTTTCGTAGTTGTATTGGCCGTCATCCATATCGGCAAATCGAATGATGTTGCTGGGATAACCGTTTATATCGAAGGCATGTGCCCGAAGTTTGCCTTTTGCCGGTGCCTCCGCGCGCAGTTGGTCAACGGTGATGGGGGTGTTTTCATCAACGGCAACATTAGAGACCGCCCCCATCACCAACTTATAGTCATCACGGCTGAATTTATGTTCGTCGGCCAACAGCGCCTGTTCGGTCGGGGACTTGGCCTCAAAGGCCTTCAACTGCTGGCGGGCCTGATTGACGAATTCGCCTTTTGCCACCGCACGAAAATCGCTTTCGTGCGTGTTCCAGAACTCGTCGATTTTTTTCGTGGCGATACCTTGGAAGTTGGCACTCCATACGCCACGCATGAAGACGGAAGGGGAGAAGGGGAATTCGTTGTGCGCGCCGTAGCCGTTTTTCTTGCTCTGCCCTGGACCTTCGGTATAGATGCCGCCGTTGCTATCCAGCTCGCCGGGGTCCCAGTCATGTTCGGAGAAGTTATTCAGTACCGCCTCCGTCAGGGTTTTCGAGTTGTGAGGCTCCTCACCGGGGTGCTCCCAACCTGACCGCGCGCGTGCTTCCGTCACGCCGCCGTGAAAGCGATGCAGGTACAGTTTGTCGGCGTCCAACGGTTCCAGTTTGGCCAGTTGGTCCTTGGGTAAATGCTCCCGGAGGATGTTCTGCGCCAGTTGTTTGGCCTGCGCGCGCAGGTTTGGCATCGCTTGCGCCACGCCTGTTGCCAGCTTGGTGTAGGCCAGTTTTTGAGGCGCCTGGGTATAAAACTGCCCGGCAGCGGCGCGCTGTGTTTCAAGCGCGCCTATGGATTGCTTTTCGTTTGGCGGGGCGTCGAAGGTTTTCTGGCGATTTAACTGGAGCACGCGCTGCTGGCTCTGGCCGACGTTGGCGGTATTGGGTTCGCCATAAAACGTCGCGATCGTCTTCATTGACGCGCCGATAGACCCTGCGCCGAAGCTCAGGTTCAGGGATTGTTTTGGGGCAGGCGCAATGACGCTGGCGGCGTCGAGCAAAGGCCCGGCGACTTGTCTCCAGCCCGAGGTGTCGTTGAGCGAAAACTGCTTTTCAACCCCGTAGACCTTGGCTGACATGGCACCGGTGGATGGAACGATTTTCACCGTGGCAGGATCGATTTTCTGTTCGCGTAACCAGTTTTGCACCACCGGGCCTTCGAACACGTTGCGATAGTGCCCCAGCCATTGCCCCAGGACTGTCTGGGGCGGCACCGCAATCAGCCCGGCCGGGAGGCCATCGATTTTTTTCTGCCATTCGCGGGTGAAACCTTCCACCAGTGCGGCGTCACCTGGTGCGGCAGGGTGGGCAGTGGCCTCATGGCGCTTGTAAATATCTGCGACTGTGCGTTGCTGCTCTGATAGCGCCTGTTCCCCGCGTATGGAGGGGGAGCGGTAGGTGTCGGTTGGCGCGGGCGCGGCAAAGGCATGGGGCCGTTCAAGCGTGTCTGTCGTGGCCTTTGTCAGGTCTGGCAAACCATAGAAATGCGCGACTTTGCCCAGCTCGAACGTATCGCGCAGGGCATCGTTATAGTGAACGGGGTCCGCGCCGCCACTGGCGATGACCTTGCTCGCTGACAATATGGGGCCTGCAACCGTTGACCAGCCGGAGTTATCGGTCAGGCTGAGCGTGCGGCGCTGGCCGTGAATGGCGGCCGAAATTGCACCACTGTCGGGAAGAATGACGATGCTTGCGGGCGCAATGCCTTTGCTCTTTATCCAGCTTTGAAAGTCGGGGTTGCTTAGCGCGATGGCCAATTGGGTTCGCCACTGTCCCAGTGTGGAGTTTGGCGGGATTTGAATCGGGGCGGCGTATTCGCCTCTTGTGCTGTTGAGCGCACTGAGGAAGTTTTGCACCAATTGGCTATCGCCAGGCGCGCGCGGGGTAGAGGGCGTGGCGGAGTCGGATGAAGTATCCGAGGCGGCTGACGGGCTGGGGGTGAAGGTTTGGGTCGACGCTGGGTTTACGACGGAAAGTGTCATCGTTGGAGTTCTCGGTAGTGATGTGGATACACGCCCGCAGATCACTCCTTGTTTATCTGAGGGTACTGATGTGTGCCGAAAATCGAGAAAACGATTCCACGCTAGATGTCAGCGGGGGTTACTGCTGATTGCCATTCACAAAAAAACGGCGCGAGCCTTAGGTCGCGCCGTTTTTTGGGTTCGTGGGAGGGTTATTGAAGCACTTCGATGACCCCCTCCGCCGACATACTGACCTGGCTGGTGCCGGCTTCCACTTCCGGCGTCGGCGCCGAGTCCATCTCTGCGGCTTTCATCATCATGGCGCCGCGCGCGTAAGGCTGTGGATAACCATTGGTGTTGAAGTTCAGGTTGACGATCTTGTAACCCTTGCCGCCCAACGCATCGGTGGCCAGTTGCGCACGCGCCTTGAACGCGTTGACGGCGTCTTTGAGCAGTGCATCCTCGCTGGCCTTGCGGGTCGGGTTGGCGATGGCGAAGTCCATGCTGTTCATCTTCAGGTGGGTCAGCATTTCGCCAGTGAGCTTGGACAAGGCGGCAAAGTCCGAGCTTTCCATGCGCAGTTCGGCACGTTCGCGCCAGCCGGTGATTTTCTGGTTCTTGTTGTCGTAGATCGGGTAGCTGTTGCGGCTACCCTGGCGCAGGGTCACGCCTTTGACTTCGCGAGCCTGGGCCAGGGCCTTGTTCATGGTGGTGGTGATTTCCGCGGCGAGCTTGCCCGGGTCGGTGTTTTGGGATTCGGTGTAGAGGGTGACGATCATCTGGTCGCGGGCTACTTCCTGGCTGACCTCGGCCCGCAGGGAAATCTGGTTGTAATGCAGTTCATCGGCGGCGACGGCCGGAAGGCTGGCCAGGACCCCGGCGCTGAGGGTGAGAACGGCAGCATTGCGAATGAAACGGGACATGGAAACTCCTTGGGATGTTCGTGTCGATATGACTGTAGACGGTGGTGTCGGGTTCTTCGGGTTTACACATTCGCTACACATTGTCGTGGCGCCGACGAACGGTAATTTACCGCGCCTGCGTCAAAGAGCCACACACGCCGTGCCAGCGTGTCTGCTTCGTTTATACTCCTGCCGATCCGCCTGCAGCGCTCACCGGGAGAGCTCATGCTCGCCGTCGTAAAACTGACTTCCGCCACCCGCCAGAACCTCTGGCGCCTGACGTTCATTCGCACCCTGGTGCTGGCCGCGCAGGCCGGTTCGGTCGGGCTTGCCTATTGGTTCGACCTGCTGGCGCTGCCATGGCTGCAACTGAGCGTGACCCTGGGCTTTTCCACCGTGCTGTGTGTGTTTACCGCCATCCGGTTGCGCACCACCTGGCCGGTGACCGAGCTGGAGTACGCCCTGCAGTTGGCCTGCGACCTGTTTATCCACAGTGTGTTGCTGTATTTCTCCGGCGGTTCCACCAATCCGTTTGTTTCGTATTACCTGGTGCCCCTGACCATCGCGGCCGTGACCTTGCCGTGGCGCTACTCGGTGGTGCTTTCCGGCATCGCCCTGACCCTGTACACCTTGCTGCTGGCGCAGTTCTACCCGTTGCAGACGTTCCCCATCGCCCGGGAAAACCTGCAGATCTACGGGATGTGGTTGAGCTTCGCGCTGTCCGCTGCCGTCATCACCTTTTTTGCCGCCCGCATGGCCGAAGAACTGCGCCGTCAGGAAGAGTTGCGTGCCATTCGCCGCGAAGAGGGCCTGCGCGACCAGCAACTGCTGGCCGTCGCCACCCAGGCTGCCGGTGCGGCTCATGAGTTGGGCACGCCCCTGGCGACCATGAGCGTACTGCTCAACGAAATGACCCAGGACCATCACGACCCGGCGCTGCAAGAAGATCTCGGCGTGCTGCGCGAACAGGTCAAGCAGTGCAAGCAAACCTTGCAGCAACTGGTGCGTGCCGCCGAAGCCAATCGCCGCCTGGCGGTGGAGATGCAGGACGTGACCCAGTGGCTCGACGAAGCCTTGAACCGCTGGCACTTGATGCGCCCCGAAGCCAGTTACCGTTTCCACCTGCTGGGGCAGGACAGCGTGCCGCGCTTGGCGCCGCCGCCGGACTTGACCCAGGCCCTGCTCAACCTGCTGAACAATGCCGCCGATGCCTGCCCCGAAGGCCTCGAAGTGCAGTTGGACTGGAATACCGAAGACCTGACCATCAGCATTCGTGACCACGGCGCCGGCGTGCCGCTGGCCATCGCCGAGCAGATCGGCAAACCGTTCTTTACCACCAAGGGCAAAGGTTTCGGCCTCGGCCTGTTTTTGAGCAAGGCCAGCGTGACCCGCGCGGGCGGCTCAGTGAAGCTCTATAGTCATGAGGAAGGCGGCACGCTCACCGAGCTGCGCCTACCCCGTGTCGCACGAGGAGATATCGATGAGTGACGAGATCCAAGTCGAAGGCGAAGAACTGCCGCATCTGTTGCTGGTAGATGATGACGCTACCTTTACCCGCGTCATGGCGCGTGCCATGAGCCGTCGCGGTTTCCGCGTCAGCACGGCAGGTTCCGCAGAAGAAGGCCTGAGCATCGCCCAGGCCGACTTGCCGGACTACGCCGCGCTCGACTTGAAAATGGACGGCGACTCCGGCCTGGTGCTGCTGCCCAAGCTGCTCGAACTCGATCCGGAAATGCGCGTGGTAATCCTCACCGGTTATTCCAGCATCGCCACCGCCGTCGAAGCCATCAAGCGCGGCGCCTGCAACTACCTGTGCAAACCGGCGGACGCCGACGACGTGCTGGCGGCCTTGCTCTCCGAGCACGCCGACCTCGACACCCTGGTGCCGGAAAACCCAATGTCGGTGGACCGCCTGCAGTGGGAACACATCCAGCGTGTGCTGACCGAGCACGAAGGCAATATCTCGGCCACCGCCCGTGCCCTGGGCATGCACCGTCGTACCCTGCAGCGTAAGTTGCAGAAGCGCCCGGTACGGCGCTGAACGCCGGCTGAACAATCTGCTTCAGGCCGCACGGCGCCTTGAACCGATCGTCTATGATCGGTTCAAACGCCTGTTACATTTTCTTACAGAGCCTGAACGATGAATCAGAACGCTGAGTACTCCGCGGTCAATGACGCGGTGCGTGGGCACTTTTTTCGCCGAACCTGGGCGATGATCACGCCCTATTGGCGCAGTGAAGAGAAGGGCAAGGCCTGGTTGTTGTTGGTGGCGGTGATTGGTTTGTCACTGTTCAGCGTCGCGATCTCCGTGTGGATCAACCACTGGTACAAGGATTTCTACAACGCCCTGGAACATAAGGACACGGCGGCTTTCTGGCAACTGATTGGCTATTTTGGCGGTATCGCTGCGGTGGCCATCCTCGGTGCGGTTTACCGTTTGTACCTAACCCAGATGCTGACCATCCGCTGGCGTGCCTGGCTGACCGAAAAACACTTTGCGCGTTGGCTCAGCGACAAAAACTACTACCAGCTGGAGCAGGGCGATTACACCGATAACCCGGACCAGCGGATTTCCGAAGACCTCAATAGCTTCACCTCCAGCACCTTGAACTTGGGGGTGGGGCTGCTGCGCAACGTAGTCAGCCTGGTGTCGTTTTCCATCATCCTGTGGGGCGTGTCGGGCAGTATCGAAGTGTTTGGCTTCACCATCCCCGGCTATATGTTCTGGTGTGCTTTGCTTTATGCCGCCGTGGGCAGTTGGCTGACGCACTTGATCGGCCGTCGCTTGATTGGGCTGAACAACCAGCAGCAACGCTTTGAAGCGGACTTGCGTTTTTCCATGGTGCGGGTGCGCGAGAACGCCGAGAGCATCGCCTTGTACAACGGCGAGCCGAATGAAAATCGACGTTTGAGCCAACGCTTCGGCCGGGTCTGGCATAACTTCTGGGACATCATGAAAGTGTCCAAGCGCCTGACCTTCTTCACTGCCGGCTACGGCCAGATCGCAATCATCTTTCCGTTTATCGTCGCCGCGCCGCGCTACTTCGCCGGCAAGATCGAGTTGGGCGAGCTGATGCAAATCAACTCGGCGTTCGGCAACGTCCAGGACAACTTCAGCTGGTTTATCAGCGCGTACACGGAGCTGGCCAGTTGGCGCGCCACCAGTGATCGTCTGCTGAGTTTCCAGCAGGCCATGAGCGATAACGAGCAGCGCCCTGCGGCCATCGACGTGCGCCCGGAAGGCGAGCGCCTGGTGGTAGAGAAGCTCGGCATGGATCTGGCCGATGGTCGCCACTTGCTCGCCGACGCCGACATGATCGTCGAGCCAGGCCAGCGCCTGATGCTCAGCGGGCGTTCCGGCAGCGGTAAAAGTACGTTGCTGCGTGCCATGGGCCAACTGTGGCCGGCGGGCCACGGCAGCATTCGCCTGCCAGCGGCGCGCTACCTGTTCCTGCCGCAGAAGCCGTATCTGCCGATTGGCACGTTGAAGGCCGCGTTGAGTTATCCACAGGACGACGGCGTGTATCCGGACGAACGTTATGCACAGGTCCTGCAAACCTGCCGCTTGCCGCACCTGGTCGCTCGTCTGGAGGAAGCCAACCACTGGCAGCGCATGCTCTCGCCCGGCGAGCAGCAGCGCCTGGCCTTTGCTCGTGCATTGTTGTTCGCTCCGCAGTGGCTGTACATGGACGAAGCGACCTCTGCAATGGATGAAGAGGATGAGGCGACGTTGTACCAGGCGTTGATCGATGAACTGCCGGGGCTGAGCATCGTCAGCGTTGGCCATCGCAGCAGCCTCAAGCGCTTCCATGGGCGGCATGTGCGGATCGACAGTGGGTTGTTGCAGGAACAGCCCGTCTCCTGAGGCCCAACTCGGTCAGTGTGGGAGGGAGCTTGCTCGCGATAGCAGTGTGTCAGTCAGCCCATGTATCAACTGATCCGCCGCTATCGGGAGCAAGCGCCCTCCCACAATGGCATCCCCGCTGGTCTGGAGATTGAGGCCCAACAAAAAGCCCGGCTGATCATCGATCAGCCGGGCTTTTTTTACAGCGCCTGAAAAGACTTACTTCTTCAAGCCGTAATGCTCATCCAGCATGCCTGGGGCGTTTGGCGTTTTTGGCGCGTAGTCCCGTGGCGGCTCCTGGTTTTCCCGTGGCGGGGTCAGGCGATCCCGTGGGGTCTGCGGTGCATCGGAATGCAGCGCGGCCAGCAGGCGCTGACGGGTGATGTCGTCGAGCGCCAGGCGGTTGGCGCCATCGGCGAGGTGATCCTGTACTTCCTGGTAGCTCTGTGTGAGCTTCTTGACCAGGGTCGCGGTGCTGTTGAAGTGGGTAACAACTTCGTTCTGATAACTGTCAAAACGTTCCTGAATGTCATCCAACTGACGCTGCGTGCGGTTAGGCGCGGCATTCGGCAGCAAGCGAGCAACCAGGAATCCAATGGCGACACCGGCAACCAGGGCAAGAGTCGGCAACAACCAAACTAAGAGCGAGTGTTCCACGAGTCCTTCCTCTATAAACGGCTTTGCTTTACGTTAACGGCTCGGACCTGCGCTGTATACCGCGATTAAGCTCGCAATGATGCCATGCACAGACTTTTAGCTAGACGAGTCGACCCTTTGAGAGGTCACGGAGTTCATTCCTTGCTCATGCGTGAAACCCCTGTTTTGATCGATGGCCCGGTAGGTCAATTGGAAGCCCTGTATCTCGATAACCCCGAACCACGTGGCCTGGCGCTGATCTGCCATCCGAATCCGGTGCAGGGTGGGACGATGCTCAATAAAGTCGTTTCGACCCTGCAACGCACCGCGCGCGATGCCGGTTTGATCACGTTGCGTTTCAATTACCGTGGCGTCGGTGCCAGCGCTGGCACCCATGACATGGCCAGCGGTGAAGTGGACGATGCCGAAGCGGCCGCCACCTGGCTGCGCAAAAAACACCCCGACCTGCCCATCACCTTGCTCGGTTTTTCCTTTGGTGGCTATGTCGCCGCCAGCCTCGGTGGCCGTCTGGAAGCCAAGGGCGAAAAGCTCGCGCACCTGTTCATGGTCGCCGCTGCGGTGATGCGCCTGGGCGATAGCGATGTGCTGCCCCAGAACTGCCCGCTGACCCTGATCCAGCCGGAAACCGACGAAGTCGTCGACCCGCAACGGGTCTATGACTGGTCCGCCGCCCTGAAACGCCCCCATGAGCTGCTGAAAGTGGCAGAATGCGGACACTTTTTTCATGGCAAGCTGACCGATCTGAAGGATCTGGTACTGCCGCGCCTCTCGAATTGATAGCAGTCTGATAAGCGATTACCCATGACGACTCGTACCCGTATCCTCACCGGCATCACCACCACCGGCACGCCGCACCTGGGCAACTACGCCGGGGCGATCCGCCCGGCGATCCTTGCCAGTCAGGACGCCAATGCCGACTCCTTCTACTTCCTGGCCGACTACCACGCCCTGATCAAATGCGATGACCCGCAGCGCATCCAGCGCTCGCGTATGGAAATCGCCGCGACCTGGCTGGCCGGTGGCCTGGATGTGAACCGGGTGACGTTCTATCGCCAGTCCGACATCCCCGAGATCCCCGAGCTGACCTGGCTGCTGACCTGCGTCGCCGCCAAGGGCCTGCTCAACCGCGCCCACGCCTACAAAGCGTCGGTGGACAAGAACGTGGAAAACGGCGAAGACCCGGATGCGGGCATCACCATGGGCCTGTACAGCTACCCGGTGCTGATGGCAGCGGACATTTTGATGTTCAACGCGCACAAGGTGCCGGTCGGCCGCGACCAGATCCAGCACGTGGAAATGGCCCGCGACATCGGCCAGCGGTTCAACCACCTGTTCGGCAACGGTAAAGAGTTCTTCACCATGCCCGAGGCGTTGATCGAAGAAAGCGTCGCCACCTTGCCGGGCCTGGACGGTCGCAAGATGTCGAAGAGCTACGACAACACCATCCCGTTGTTCAGCAGCGCCAAGGACATGAAAGACGCGATCTCGCGGATCGTCACCGACTCCCGCGCGCCCGGTGAAGCCAAGGACCCGGACAATTCGCACCTGTTCACCCTGTACCAGGCGTTTGCCAGCAAGGCCCAGGAGCAGGAGTTTCGCGCCGAGTTGTTGCAAGGCCTGGGCTGGGGCGAGGCGAAGAACCGTCTGTTCCAACTGCTGGACGGTCAACTGGGTGAATCCCGCGAGCGCTATCACCAATTGATGTCGCGCCCGGCGGACATGGAAGACCTGCTGCTGATCGGTGCCCAAAAAGCCCGCGCCGTGGCCGCGCCGTTCCTCGCCGAACTGCGTGAGGCAGTGGGCCTGCGTTCGTTCGTCAACCAGGCCGCAGCGCCGGTCAGCACCAAGAAAAAGGCCGCCAAAGCTGCACGCTTCGTGAGCTTTCGTGAAGACGACGGCAGCTTCCGCTTCCGCCTGCTGGCGGCCGATGGCGAGCAACTGCTGTTGTCGCGCAATTTTGCCGACGGCAAAGCGGCTGGCGCAGTGACCAAGCAATTGCAAAGTGGCGCTGCGCTGGACGTGCGCACTGAAGCCCTGAGCTTCAGTGTATGGCTGGACGCCGCCGCAGTGGCCGACAGCGCTACGTTCGCCGATGCCGCGTCGCGCGATGCCGCCATCGAAGCCCTGCGCGTCGCATTGACCCCCCTCGAGGATTAACCCGACCAAGGGTTGATTGCCATTATCCGGGGCCGTCGTTACAGTGACGGCCCGTTTTTGTTGCCTTGCTAACGAAATTATGACGCCCCTAGAACGATATCAAGCTGATCTGAAACGCCCTGAATTCTTCCACGATGCGGCCCAGGAAACGGCGGTGCGTCATTTGCAACGCCTGTACGAAGACCTGGTCGCGGCCTCGCAGAGCAAACCCGGGGTGTTCAGCAAGTTGTTTGGCAAGAAAGGCTACACGCCGGTCAAGGGCCTGTACTTCTGGGGCGGCGTCGGTCGCGGCAAGACCTACCTGGTGGACACCTTCTTCGAAGCGTTGCCGTTCAGGGAAAAGGTCCGCACGCACTTCCACCGCTTCATGAAGCGCGTCCACGAAGAGATGAAAACCCTGCCGGGCGAGAAAAACCCGCTGACCATCATCGCCAAGCGGTTCTCCGCAGAAGCGCGGGTGATCTGTTTCGATGAGTTCTTCGTCTCCGACATCACCGACGCCATGATCCTCGGCACCTTGATGGAAGAGTTGTTCAAGAACGGCGTGACCCTGGTCGCTACCTCGAACATCGTGCCCGATGGCCTGTACAAGGATGGCCTGCAACGCGCGCGTTTCCTGCCGGCCATTGCGCTGATCAAGCAGAACACCGAGATCGTCAACGTCGACAGTGGCGTCGATTACCGCCTGCGGCACCTGGAGCAAGCGGAGTTGTTCCACTTCCCGCTCAACGATGCGGCGCAAGAAAGCCTGCGCAAAAGCTTCCGCGCCCTCACGCCGGAATGCACCCAGGCGGTGGAAAACGACAAGTTGATCATCGAAAACCGCGAAATCATCGCCTTGCGCACCTGCGATGACGTGGCGTGGTTCGACTTCCGTGAACTGTGCGACGGCCCGCGCAGCCAGAACGACTACATCGAACTGGGCAAGATCTTCCACGCCGTGATCCTCAGTGGCGTGGAGCAGATGAGCGTCAGCACCGACGACATCGCGCGCCGCTTTATCAACATGGTCGACGAGTTCTATGACCGCAACGTCAAGTTGATCATCTCGGCGGAAGTCGAGCTCAAGGACCTCTACACCGGCGGTCGCTTGAACTTTGAATTCCAGCGCACCCTGAGCCGCTTGCTGGAAATGCAATCCCACGAGTTCCTGTCGCGGGCGCACAAGCCTTAAGCACGACGCAGCTCCAATGTGGGAGGGAGCAAGCTCCCTCCCACATTTGGTCCTTGTACGGCCCTGATTACGCGGCTTGCTGGAACTGCTGGCGATACTGGTTCGGTGACAGCTCGGTGTGCTGCCTGAACAACCGCGCAAAGAAGCTCGCATCGTCGTAACCCACCTCATAACTGATGGTCTTGATGCTCTTGCGGCTGCCCGAAAGCAGTCCTTTTGCCGTCTCGATCCGCAGCCGTTGCAGGTAATGCAGCGGTTTGTCGCCGGTGGCGGTCTGGAAGCGGCGCATGAAGTTGCGGATGCTCATGCCGTGTTCCCGGGCGACGTCCTCGAAGCGGAACTTGTCGGCGAAATGTTCTTCGAGCCAGTGCTGGATTTGCAGGATGATCACGTCCTGGTGCAGCTTCTGCCCACCGAAACCGATCCGTCCCGGCGAGTAGCTACGCTGCACTTCGTAAAGAATGTCGCGGGCCACGGCCTGGGCGATATTGGCGCCGCAGAAGCGTTCGATCAAATAAATGTAGAGGTCGCAGGCGGAGGTGGTACCGCCGGCGCAGTACAGGTTGTCGGCGTCGGTGAGGTGCTTGTCCTGGTTAAGTTGGACCTTGGGGAAGCGCTCGCTGAAGGCATTGAAGAAACGCCAGTAGGTCGTCGCCTCCTTCCCATCGAGCAGCCCGGCTTCGGCCAGCCAGAACACCCCGTTGGCTACGCCGCAGACTACGGCGCCGCGGGCGTGCTGTTCACGCAGCCACGGCAGCACTTGCGGGTAACGCGTACACAGGGCGTCGAAGTCATCCCAGAAAGCCGGTAGCACGATGATGTCGGCGTCTTCCAGCCCGCCGTCCATCGGCATGATCACATCACTGAAGCTGTGTGCCGATTGCCCGTCGGGGCTGACCAGGCGGGTTTCGAACGCGGGGGTCAGGCCCAGGCCTTGTTGTTTGCCGTAACGCAGGCTGGCGAGGTGGAAGAAATCCTTGGCTTGCATGAGGGTGGAAGCGAATACCCGATCAATGGCCAAAATGCTGACGCGCCGCAGGGGCGTGGAGATTTGGTTAGACATAATTTCATTTATTCTTATAGGGGAAAGTGGTCACCAGACGGCTGGATCGTCTTATTTTTTGTCGCATGTGTCCAGTGTCCCGTGACGTCGTCGGGGCATAGGCTCTGTGGTTCGTCTTTGTCCGACAATCCACGCAGGTGACCCATGATCCCCAGAACCTTGTTCAGTTCGGAACACGAGCTCTTCCGCCAGAGCGTGCGCACCTTCCTTGAAAAAGACGCCGCGCCGTTCCACGCGCAATGGGAGAAGCAGGGCTATATCGACCGCACGCTGTGGAACAAGGCCGGCGAGGCGGGGATGTTGTGCTCCCATCTGCCGGAGGAGTACGGCGGCCTGGGTGCGGACTTTCTTTACAGCGCAGTGGTGATCGAAGAAATCAGCCGTCTGGGGCTGACCGGCATCGGTTTCTCCCTGCATTCGGATATTGTCGCGCCGTACATCCTGCATTACGGCAGTGAGGCGTTGAAGCACAAATACCTGCCCAGATTGATCTCCGGCGAGATGGTCACGGCCATCGCAATGACCGAGCCGGGTGCCGGGTCCGATCTGCAAGGGGTCAAGACCAGCGCAGTGCTGGACGGCGATGAGTATGTGATCAACGGCTCCAAGACCTTCATCACCAACGGCTTTCTCGCCGATCTGGTGATCGTGGTCGCCAAGACCGACCCCAAGGCCGGCGCCAAGGGCACCAGCCTGTTCCTGGTGGAGGCCGCCACGCCGGGCTTCGATAAGGGCAAGCGCCTGGAGAAAGTCGGCATGAAGGCCCAGGACACCTCTGAGCTGTTCTTCCAGGATGTCCGTGTACCCAAGGAAAACTTGCTGGGCCAGGCGGGCATGGGCTTTGCCTATTTGATGCAGGAGTTGCCCCAGGAGCGCTTGACCGTGGCGATTGGCGCGCTGTCGTCAGCCGAAGCAGCGCTGCAATGGACGCTCGACTACACCCGTGAGCGGAGGGCGTTCGGCAAGGCGATTGCCGATTTCCAGAACACCCGCTTCAAATTGGCGGAGATGGCCACCGAGATCCAGATCGGCCGCGTGTTCGTCGATAAGTGCCTGGCATTGCACCTTGAGGGCAAGCTCGACGTGCCCACCGCCGCGATGGCCAAGTACTGGGCCACGGACCTGCAATGCAAGGTGCTCGACGAGTGCGTGCAATTGCATGGCGGCTACGGCTTCATGTGGGAATACCCGATCGCCCGCGCCTGGGCGGATGCGCGGGTGCAGCGGATTTATGCGGGGACCAACGAGATCATGAAGGAGATTATTGCGCGGGCGCTCTGATTTCGGTGGTGTGGCTGAGGGCCTCATCGGGGGCAAGCCCCCTCCCACAGTTGACCGAGTTCCCATATGAGAATGCGGTCGAATGTGGGAGGGGCTTGCCCCCGATGGCGGCCTAAAGGTCAATCAAGGCGCCGGATTCGGATGATCCTTCTGAATCGCCTCAATCCCCTCCAGCACCTCTTTCGACAGTTTCAGGTCTGCGCTGGCAAGGTTGCTGTCCAGTTGCTCAAGCGTCGTCGCACCAATGATGTTGCTGGTCACGAACGGCTGCTGCGTAACGAACGCCAACGCCATCTGCGCCGGGTCCAGGCCGTGTGCGCGGGCCAGTGCCACATAGCGGCTGCACGCCGCTTCCGACTGCGGGTTGAAGTAGCGGCTGAAGCGGCTGTATTCCGTCAGGCGGGCTTTTGCCGGGCGTGCGCCGCCTTCGTATTTGCCGCTGAGCATGCCGAACGCCAAGGGCGAATAAGCCAGCAAGCCGCACTGTTCGCGAATCGCGATTTCCGCCAGGCCCACTTCAAAGCTGCGGTTGAGCAGGTTGTAGGGGTTCTGGATCGACACTGCGCGGGTCCAGCCACGGGCTTCGGCCAGGGCGAGGAATTTCATGGTGCCCCAGGGTGTTTCATTGGACAGGCCGATGTGGCGGATCTTGCCGGCCTTCACTTGCGCGTCCAGCGCTTCGAGGGTTTCCTCCAGCGGCGTCAGGTCGTCTTCGTCCTTGTGCGTGTAGCCCAACTGGCCGAAGAAGTTGGTGCTGCGCTCCGGCCAATGCAACTGGTAGAGGTCGATCCAGTCGGTCTGCAGGCGCTTGAGGCTGGCATCCAGGGCGTCGACGATGTGCTTGCGGTTGTGGCGCGGGTGGCCGCCGCGGATGTAGTCGATGGTGTTGCCGGGGCCGGCGATCTTGCTGGCGAGAATCCAGTCGGCCCGGTCGCCGTGGCTTTTGAAGTAATTACCGATGTAACGCTCGGTGGTGGCGTAGGTATCGGCCTTGGGCGGCACCGGGTACATTTCCGCCGTGTCGAGGAAGTTGATCCCTGCGGCCTTGGCCCGTTCGATCTGTGCGAAGGCCTCTGCCTCGCTGTTCTGCTCGCCCCAGGTCATGGTGCCCAAGGCTATCGCGCTTACGTTCAGATCGGTACGGCCCAGCTGTCGATAATCCATCGGGTGCTCCTTTGGGGAAAACAATCATAAAAGCAGGTTGAAATTTTTTTCGCAATCTGCATAATTGCCCACCTCTTTCTGCAGTGGAAGTGATGCGCCGCCTGCCGAAGAATCTTGCCGTTGAACGGACGCGCCGACCCGAGCCCCCGATAGCGTCTGTATCCGGCTGCCTTTGACTTGTCAAAGTACGCACTATTCAGTAAGATCCGCCGTCTAATTTACAGGGCGGCCCCTGAGGCTATTAAAGAATGACAACTTTTACTGCAAAACCGGAAACAGTTCAGCGCGACTGGTTTGTCGTCGACGCCGCTGGTCAGACTCTGGGTCGTCTGGCCACTGAAGTCGCCAGCCGTCTGCGTGGCAAGCACAAGCCTGAATACACCCCTCACGTTGACACCGGTGACTACATCGTGATCATCAACGCTGAGCAGGTACGTGTTACCGGCAACAAAGCGCAAGACAAAATGTACTACCGTCACTCCGGTTTCCCAGGCGGCATCAAGTCTTCTAATTTCGAAGGTCTGATCGCCAAGAAGCCTGAGGCCCCGATTGAAATCGCGGTTAAAGGCATGCTGCCGAAGGGCCCACTGGGTCGCGATATGTTTCGCAAGCTGAAAGTCTATGCGGGCGCTGCTCACCCTCATGCTGCTCAGCAGCCCCAAGAACTGAAGTTTTAACGGAATAGTTCATTATGTCGGCGACTCAAAATTACGGCACTGGCCGTCGCAAAACCGCAACCGCACGCGTTTTCCTGCGTCCGGGCACTGGTAACATCTCGATCAACAACCGCACTCTGGAAAATTTCTTCGGCCGCGAAACTGCCCGCATGGTAGTTCGTCAGCCGCTGGAACTGACCGAGACCGGTGAAAAGTTCGACATCTACGTCACCGTTATCGGTGGCGGTGTAAGTGGTCAAGCTGGCGCAATCCGCCACGGTATCACTCGCGCTCTGATGCAGTACGACGAAACCCTGCGTGGCGCTCTGCGCAAAGCTGGTTTCGTGACTCGTGATGCCCGTGAAGTTGAACGTAAGAAAGTCGGTCTGCGTAAAGCGCGTAAGCGTCCGCAGTACTCGAAGCGTTAATTCGCTTTACGTTCCACAAAAACGCCCAGCCTCCTCACGGAGCTGGGCGTTTTTTATTGCCTGCGATTTATGTATAAATTTCGGCGTGACAACTTGCCACAGCCGTAGACCCCCTATACTACAAGGCTTGGAGCTGGAGCTCCGGGTAATTCCCTTGTCAGAGGTGGGGCTTTTCATTACCATTCGGCAAAATTTTTATAAGTTCAGATTTAATACTTAGTAGACGCCTGATTTAACAGGCCAAAAAGCTGATGGGAGAGGACTGAATGAGCAATGACGGCGTGAATGCAGGCCGGCGTCGCTTCTTGGTAGCAGCCACATCCGTGGTGGGTGCTGCAGGAGCGGTGGGGGCTGCGGTCCCGTTCGTGGGGTCATGGTTTCCCAGTGCCAAGGCGAAAGCCGCAGGTGCACCGGTGAAAGTGAATATTGGCAAGATCGAGCCAGGCCAGCAGATGATTGCTGAGTGGCGCGGTCAGCCGGTCTTCATTGTTCGTCGAACGGAGGAAATCCTGGGAAATCTGAAAAAGATCGAAGGCCAGTTGTCTGACCCAAAATCTGAGTTTTCCGACCAACCCGCCTACGCCAAAAACGAAGCACGTTCGATCAAGCCAGAGATTCTGCTGCTGGTCGGTCTGTGTACCCACCTGGGATGCTCACCTACTTTCCGCCCTGAAGTGGCGCCAGTCGACCTGGGCAAGGATTGGGTCGGCGGTTATTTCTGCCCCTGCCACGGTTCGCACTACGACCTGGCCGGCCGCGTCTACAAATCGCAACCTGCTCCACTGAACCTGCCCGTGCCTCCGCATAACTACGAATCTGACGACATCATTGTCATTGGCCTCGACAAGGAGAACGCGTGATGAGTAAGTTCATGGATTGGGTCGATGCGCGCTTCCCCGCCACCAAAATGTGGGAAGACCATCTCAGCAAGTATTACGCGCCAAAAAACTTCAACTTCTTCTACTTCTTCGGCTCCCTGGCACTGCTGGTGCTGGTCAATCAGATCGTCACCGGCGTCTGGCTGACCATGAGCTACACCCCGTCGGCGGAGGAGGCGTTTGCTTCCGTCGAATACATCATGCGTGACGTCGAGTACGGCTCGATCCTGCGCCTGCTGCACTCCACCGGCGCCTCGGCGTTCTTCATCGTGGTCTACCTGCATATGTTCCGTGGTTTGCTCTACGGTTCGTACCAGAAGCCGCGTGAGCTGGTGTGGGTGTTCGGCATGCTGATCTACCTGGCGCTGATGGCTGAAGCCTTCATGGGCTACCTGCTGCCGTGGGGCCAGATGTCGTACTGGGGCGCCCAGGTGATCATCTCGCTGTTCGGCGCGATCCCGGTGATCGGCAACGACCTGACCCAATGGATTCGTGGTGACTACCTGATCTCGGGCATCACCCTGAACCGCTTCTTCGCCTTGCACGTGGTGGCCTTGCCGATCGTGATTCTCGGTTTGGTGGTGCTGCACATCCTGGCGCTGCACGAAGTGGGTTCGAACAACCCTGATGGTGTGGACATCAAGAAGCACAAGGACGAGAACGGCATCCCGCTGGATGGCATTCCGTTCCACCCGTACTACACCGTAAAAGATATTGTCGGTGTCGTCGTGTTCTTGTTCGTGTTCTGCTCGATCGTGTTCTTTTTCCCGGAGATGGGTGGTTATTTCCTGGAGAAACCTAACTTCGAACAGGCCAACGCCTTCAAGACGCCTGTGCATATTGCCCCGGTCTGGTACTTCACACCGTTCTACGCGATCTTGCGGGCGATCCCCGACAAGCTCATGGGCGTGATCGCCATGGGCGCGGCCATCGCAGTGCTGTTCGTGCTGCCGTGGCTCGACCGAAGCCCGGTCAAGTCCATGCGCTACAAGGGCTGGTTGAGCAAGATCTGGCTGTGGGTGTTCTGCATTGCGTTCGTTATCCTGGGTGTACTGGGTGTACTGGCGCCGACTCCTGAGCGCACGTTGCTGTCGCAGGTCTGCACCTTCCTGTACTTCGCCTACTTCATTCTGATGCCGTTCTACACCCGGCTTGAGAAGACCAAACCGGTTCCGGAAAGGGTGACTGGCTGATGAAAAAATTATTCGTTGCATTGATGCTTGCGGCGCTGCCGCTACTGTCCTTCGCTGCCGAGCAAGGCCCCGAGTTGGAAAAAGTCGCTATCGACGTGTCTGACAAAGCGGCCATGCAGGACGGCGCTCGCACGTTCGCCAACTATTGCATGGGGTGCCACAGCGCCAAGTTCCAGCGATACGAGCGCGTGGCCGATGACTTGGGCATTCCGCACGAGGTGATGCTCAATAAGCTGGTGTTCACCGGCGCCAAGATTGGCGACCACATGAACATCGGCATGCAGCCGGCGGACGCCAAGGCCTGGTTCGGCGCTCCGCCGCCCGACCTGACCCTGGTGGCGCGGGTTCGCGGCACCGATTGGCTCTACGGCTACCTGAAATCCTTCTATGAAGACCCTGCACGTCCATGGGGCGTGAACAACGTGGTGTTCCCGAACGTCGCTATGCCTAACGTTCTGGTCGGCCTGCAGGGTCGCCAAGTGATAGGATGCAAGCAGGTTCAGGTAGTAGATGGCGGCAAGAAGCAATTTGACCCGTTGACCGGCACGCCGCTGACACATGAAGCGTGCGATCAACTGACCATCGTGCCCAAGTCCGGCGCGCTGAACGAAGAGCAGTTCGACGAGAAGGTCAAGAATCTCGTGACCTTCCTGGCCTACTCGGCCAACCCGGTCAAACTGCAGCACCAGCGCATTGGTACGTATGTCTTGCTGTACCTGGCTTTCTTCTTCGTATTCGCTTATCTGCTCAAGCGCGAATACTGGAAGGATGTGCATTGATCCAACCGTAAGCAATTGCTGTTAATCTTGCGCGCCCAGCGGCATCTCTAAACCGTAGCGACCTGGTCATCAGGTACTACCGAGATGCTCTCTGGGCGCGCTCGTTTTTGAGCTTCCGATAATTTCAACAAGCGAGGAGGACCGCCATGGGCGTGACCAATCGGTTGGCCTGTTACTCCGACCCCGCCGACCACTATTCCCACCGAGTACGCATCGTGCTCGCAGAGAAGGGTGTCAGCGCCGAGATCATCAGTGTGGAGGTGGGTCGTCACCCGCCGAAACTGATCGAAGTGAACCCTTACGGCAGCTTGCCCACCCTGGTCGATCGTGACCTGGCGTTGTGGGAGTCAACCGTGGTGATGGAATATCTGGATGAGCGTTACCCGCATCCGCCTTTGCTGCCGGTATACCCGGTGGCGCGTGCCAACAGCCGCCTGCTGATCCATCGGATTCAGCGCGACTGGTGCGGGCTGGTGGATTTGATTCTGGATTCGCGCAGCAAAGAGGCGGCCCGTGTCGTGGCGCGCAAGGAATTGCGCGAGAGCCTGACGGGTGTTTCGCCACTGTTCGCCGACAAGCCTTTTTTCCTCAGCGAGGAACAAAGCCTGGTGGATTGCTGCCTATTGCCCATACTCTGGCGCTTGCCGATTATGGGCATTGAACTGCCGCGGCCGGCCAAGCCGCTGCTTGATTACATGGAGCGCCAGTTTGCGCGTGAGGCTTTCCAGACGAGTCTGTCTGGTGTCGAACGCGATATGCGCTAAGGCTTAAGGAGCCGTTGATGAACTCCAGTCGACCCTACCTGGTTCGCGCGCTCTATGAGTGGATTGTGGACAACGATTGCACCCCGCACATGCTGGTCAATTCCGAGTTTCCTGCGGTTCAGGTTCCGCAGGGTTTTGCCAGTGACGGGCAGATTGTGCTGAACGTATCGCCGAGTGCGGTGCGCCACCTGCACATGGACAACGAAGCCGTCAGCTTCGAAGGGCGTTTCGGCGGTGTGCCGCATACGCTGTACGTGCCGATTGGCGCCATCCTCGGGATTTACGCCCGGGAAAATGGTCAAGGCATGGTGTTCGATCTGGAGTCGCCTTTCGAGGATGACGACGCGATCGAAGGGGAAGACGACGATGAAGTGCCGCCACCGGATACCGAGCCACCGCGTCCAAGCGGCCGGCCCAGTCTGAAAGTGGTGAAGTAAGCGGCTGTTGCCTTCGGGCGAGCCTGAAAAATGCCTCGGCGGTTGCCGGGGCATTTTTTTGCCTGGTCGTTGTAGATGAAAGACATGCCGGGGACGGTGATCGTACAACCGCCATGGGCTATGATGCGTCTTCAGTTCACCAAGAAAGATGACCCAACATGGAAAGCACCAACACCGCCCCGCGTTTTCCCCGCAAGCGCCGCAGCCTTGCCCAGGAATTGGTCACGGTGTTGTCCGAGCAGATCCGCGACGGCCAACTCAAGCGTGGCGACAAATTGCCCACCGAATCGGCGATCATGGAGGCCCATGGCGTCAGCCGCACGGTGGTGCGTGAAGCCATCTCGCGCTTGCAGGCGGCGGGACAGGTGGAAACCCGCCACGGTATCGGCACCTTTGTGTTGGACACGCCAAGCCCCAGCGGCTTCCGCATTGACCCGGCCACCGTCGTGACCCTGCGTGATGTGTTGGCGATCCTGGAACTGCGTATCAGCCTGGAAGTGGAGTCTGCGGGCCTGGCCGCGTTGCGCCGCAGCGACGAACAATTGGCCGGCATGCGTGCCGCCCTCGACGCCTTGAATGAAAGCGCCGCCCATGCCGGCGATGCGGTAGCGTCGGACTTCCAGTTCCACCTGCAGATTGCCCTGTCCACCGGCAACCGCTACTTCACCGACATCATGACTCACCTGGGCACTAGCATCATTCCGCGTACCCGCCTGAACTCGGCGCGCCTGGCCCAGGATGACCAGCAGCACTACATGAAGCGCTTGAGCCGCGAACACGAAGAAATCTATGAAGCAATCGCGCGTCAGGATTCGGACGCGGCGCGGGCGGCGATGCGCTTGCATTTGACGAACAGTCGGGAGCGGCTGCGCCATGCCCATGAAGCGGCAGAACGGGCCGAGTGATCAAACCGCCGGTGGGCGAATGTCGGTAGGCGGCGCTGTGGTCAAGGCATCAAGCACGATCACGTTCTGCTCGATTTGTGCCGCCATGAAGATGTACTTAGCCGTTACCAGAACCCACGGGTCTGCCTGGCTCTGCGTCTGCGGATGACGGGAATGAAACGCCTCAAGAGCCAAGGTCTTGGCCCTTGAGGACAGTCATGCAGTCACGACAAACGGTACGCCTCAAGCAGGTGTATTGGGCGTGTAGTCCTTGAGCAGCAAGTACGTACTCCACCCCCACCAATCAGCGGTCCAATGCTTGTCGTTCAAGTCATTCACGTCCTTGCGCCGCAGCACCTGGTCTCCCTGCATCTTGAACAACGGCGAAAAGTTATTCGCCGGGTTCTGCGCCGCATTCAGATCCGGCACATACAGCGGCGCCTTGAAGTGGGCCGGGGAGGGCGCGACGCCGCTGATAAACGCGTCGAAGATCTCATCGGCCGACGCCTGCACGGCGCGTTGGACCTGGGCCCGGTTGGCCGCGTCGTCGGCATCGAAGTAGCGTTTATCCCCGTAGGCATGCCACTCGTCACCGACGGCATTGCGTACCTTGAGCCCGAACTTGCTGTCTTCATCGTGCATGAAGCGGCTGACCAGTGAGCCCAAATCCCCGGGCGTCACCACGGCGGCCAGTTGTTTGCGCGGCACTCGCAGGTGGCCGGCGGAAAACAGGTCGGTCAGGAAGTGATCGGCAAAACTGTTCATTGCATAGGCCAGTTCCAGCGCCTGGTCGGTGCCGCTCTGATGGGCGATGACCGCTTGTTGCAGCGCTGCCGTATGCCCGGCCAGGTAGGCCGACAGCGCCCATTCGCCGAAGTGGTCGGCGTTGTCCGCCGCCAGCTTCAAGTAACGCCCCAGGGGAAACAGCGCCGAAACCACACTGCCACCGCCGGTGATGCGGTTCCACTCCTCGGACAACGTATCACCGAGCGCAGCGTAGGCGTCGTGGGGTGATTTGCCGTCCTTGATCGCCTGGTTGACCGCGTTGATCTCCTTTTGCATCACCGCCAGGATCTTCGGTGCTTCCTCCCGTGACGCCGGCAGCACCGCCAGCGAGTTGAATGCGGCGCTAAAGCGTTGCACGCGCTCGGCAGGGGAGGTGCCATCACTGATGGGTTGGCCGGGAATGCCATAGAAGTCACCGCCCAGGGCGATCACTTGACCATAGGTCAGCGCCAGGCCGTTGGGCAGGTGCAGTTCGACGTGTCGGGCGGCAATCGCCGGGGCGTCCTTGGCGAAGCGCAACAGCGTGTCGTCACCGATGGCGGTGTGTTCAGCGCCTTCGAAACGCAGGGTGGGTAGGTTTTTTTCGGGTGCTGCGAGTTCAAGACCGGACATGTTAGCTCCTTGCTATGTCGTGGGGACCTTCCTTTTTACTGTATGTATATACAGTTATTTGGGCATAGAGGAAAAAAATCCTACGTCAACACGCGCTGTCTCAACAGGCGGTTCGATGAACGTCGATGAATTGCAGTTGACGAAATATTTTATAGTTGTACGATGACGTATGACATAACCAGAACCAACAATAACCTTTCGATAGAAAGTCTTTGCCAGGGTGTTCGAATAATGAATCCACAAGAACTGAAGTCCATCCTCTCCCACGGTCTGCTGTCTTTCCCCGTGACCGATTTCAACGCACAAGGTGATTTCCATCAGGCCGGCTATATCAAGCGTCTGGAGTGGCTAGCCCCCTACGGCGCCACTGCACTGTTCGCTGCCGGCGGCACCGGTGAGTTTTTCTCCCTGGCCGCCAGCGAATATTCCCAGGTTGTGAAGACGGCAGTGGATACCTGCGCCACCAGCGTGCCGATCCTCGCCGGTGTGGGTGGTTCGACCCGTCAGGCCATCGAATACGCTCAGGAAGCCGAGCGCCTCGGAGCCAAAGGCTTGCTGCTGCTGCCGCATTACCTGACCGAAGCCAGCCAGGACGGGGTTGCCGCCCACGTGGAAGCGGTGTGCAAGTCGGTCAAGATCGGCGTGGTGGTCTACAACCGCAACGTCTGCCGCCTGACTGCGCCACTGCTGGAGCGCCTAGCCGAACGTTGCCCGAACCTGATCGGCTACAAGGACGGCCTGGGTGACATCGAATTGATGGTGTCGATCCGCCGTCGTCTGGGCGACCGTTTCAGCTACCTGGGTGGCTTGCCGACTGCAGAGATTTACGCCGCTGCCTACAAGGCGCTGGGCGTGCCGGTGTACTCCTCGGCGGTGTTCAACTTCATCCCGAAAACCGCGATGGACTTCTATCACGCCATCGCCCGCGACGATCACGCCACTGTCGGCAAGATCATCGATGACTTCTTCCTGCCGTACCTGGACATCCGTAACCGCAAGGCCGGCTATGCGGTGAGCATCGTCAAGGCAGGCGCCAAAATCGTCGGCTACGACGCAGGCCCGGTACGCACGCCACTGACCGAGCTGCTGCCGGAAGAATACGAAGCCCTGGCCGCGCTGATCGACAAGCAAGGTCCGCAATAACTTATCTATAAGGCCGCTGAGCAATCAGCGGCCTTTTGCGTCAGGAGAAGATTCGTGTCCCAAGCCAAACGTTTTGAGAACTACATCAACGGCCAATGGGTGGCCGGCGCTGATTATTGCGTCAACCTCAACCCGTCGGAGTTGTCCGATGTCGTCGGCGAATATGCCAAGGCGGATGTCGCCCAGGTCAACGCCGCCATCGATGCTGCCCGTGCTGCGTTCCCGGCCTGGTCCACTTCCGGAATCCAGGCCCGCCATGACGCGTTGGATAAAGTCGGCAGCGAAATCCTCGCCCGCCGCGAAGAACTTGGCACGCTGCTGGCTCGGGAAGAGGGCAAGACCCTGCCTGAAGCCATTGGCGAAGTGACCCGCGCCGGGAATATTTTCAAGTTCTTCGCCGGCGAGTGCCTGCGCCTGTCCGGCGACTACGTGCCGTCGGTGCGGCCGGGCGTCAATGTTGAAGTCACCCGCGAAGCCCTTGGCGTGGTCGGCTTGATCACCCCGTGGAACTTCCCGATCGCCATCCCCGCGTGGAAAATCGCTCCGGCCCTGGCCTACGGCAACTGCGTGGTGATCAAGCCGGCGGAGCTGGTGCCGGGCTGCGCCTGGGCCCTGGCGGAAATCATCTCCCGCGCCGGTTTCCCCGCTGGTGTGTTCAACCTGGTGATGGGCAGCGGGCGTGTGGTCGGCGAGGTGTTGGTCAACAGCCCGAAAGTCGACGGCATCAGCTTCACCGGCTCGGTCGGTGTGGGGCGTCAGATCGCGGTCAGTTGTGTGTCGCGCCAAGCCAAGGTGCAGTTGGAAATGGGCGGCAAAAACCCGCAGATCATTCTCGATGACGCCGACCTCAAGCAGGCCGTCGAGTTATCGGTACAGAGCGCGTTCTATTCCACCGGCCAACGTTGCACCGCCTCCAGCCGCTTGATCGTGACGGCCGGCATTCATGACCAGTTCGTCGCGGCCATGGCCGAGCGCATGAAGTCGATCAAGGTCGGCCATGCCTTGAAAAGCGGCACCGACATCGGCCCGGTCGTCTCCCAGGCCCAGTTGGACCAGGACTTGAAATACATCGACATCGGCCAGAGCGAAGGTGCGCGGTTGGTGAGCGGTGGCGGCCTGGTGACCTGCGACACCGAGGGCTATTACCTGGCGCCGACGCTGTTTGCCGACAGCGAAGCCGCCATGCGCATCAGCCGTGAAGAGATCTTCGGCCCAGTGGCCAACGTAGTGCGCGTGGCGGACTACGAGGCGGCGCTGGCCATGGCCAACGACACCGAGTTCGGTTTGTCGGCGGGGATTGCCACCACCTCGCTCAAATACGCCAACCACTTCAAGCGCCACTCCCAGGCCGGGATGGTGATGGTCAACCTGCCGACGGCTGGCGTGGACTATCACGTTCCGTTCGGCGGCCGTAAGGGCTCATCCTATGGTTCGCGTGAGCAAGGTCGCTATGCGCAAGAGTTCTACACCGTGGTGAAAACCAGCTACATCGGCTCGTAACACGCAGCACCCAGTGGTCACCGGCTTGTGTAGGCGCCGGTGACCACTGGACAAAACACGCATTACCCGCAAAAAAAATAATTAGTGGGAGTACTTCTATATGCAAGCGACCAAGCCGACCCATGTCCGCTATTTGATCCTGCTCATGCTGTTCCTGGTGACTACGATCAATTACGCCGACCGGGCCACCATCGCGATAGCGGGTTCCAGCCTGCAAAAAGACCTCGGCATCGACGCGGTCACCCTCGGTTACATCTTCTCTGCATTCGGTTGGGCCTACGTGGCCGGGCAAATTCCCGGCGGCTGGCTGCTCGATCGGTTCGGCTCGAAAAAAGTCTATGCCCTGAGCATCTTCACCTGGTCACTGTTCACCGTGCTGCAAGGCTACGTCGGTGAGTTCGGTATCTCCACGGCGGTCGTGGCGCTGTTTATGCTGCGCTTTATGGTCGGCCTGGCCGAAGCGCCGTCCTTCCCGGGCAATGCACGGATTGTGGCCGCCTGGTTCCCCACCGCCGAACGTGGTACGGCCTCGGCGATTTTCAACTCGGCGCAGTACTTCGCCACGGTGCTGTTCGCGCCGCTGATGGGCTGGATCGTCTACAGCTTCGGCTGGCAGCACGTGTTTATCGTGATGGGCGTGATCGGCGTTGTTTTCTCACTGGTCTGGCTGAAAGTTATCCACAGCCCGCGCCAGCACCCGATGATCAACGAAGCCGAGTTCAATCACATCGCGGCCAATGGTGCGTTGGTCGATATGGATCAGGACAAGGGCAAGGGTAAGAAAACCGACGGTCCGAAGTGGGATTACATCCGTCAGTTGCTGACTAACCGCATGATGCTCGGCGTGTACCTGGGCCAGTACTGCATCAACGGCATCACGTACTTCTTCCTGACCTGGTTCCCGGTGTATCTGGTGCAGGACCGTGGCATGACCATTCTCAAGGCCGGTTTCGTTGCCTCATTGCCGGCGATCTGCGGGTTTATCGGCGGTGTATTGGGCGGGGTGATCTCCGACTACCTGCTGCGCAAAGGCCATTCCCTGACCTTCGCCCGCAAGGCGCCGATTATTGGCGGCCTGCTGATCTCCAGCAGCATCGTGGCCTGCAACTACGTGGATATCGAGTGGATGGTGGTGGGCTTCATGGCCTTGGCCTTCTTCGGCAAGGGTGTTGGCGCACTGGGCTGGGCGGTGGTGTCTGACACGTCGCCGAAACAAATCGCTGGCCTCAGTGGCGGCCTGTTCAACACCTTCGGTAACCTGGCGTCGATCACCACGCCGATTGTCATCGGCTACATCATCAGTACCACTGGTTCGTTCAAATGGGCCCTGGTGTTTGTCGGCGCGAATGCGCTGGTGGCGGTGTTCAGTTACCTGGTGATTGTCGGCCCGATCAAACGCGTGGTGCTCAAAGAGCCGCCAAGCCAAGGGCCCGAGTTGACCCACCTTACCCAAGCGCATTCCTGAAGGGGCCGAGTGATGCAGTTGATTGAACATGCCGACTCGCCGCGCTCGATTCGTTTGCACGAGCGCGACAACGTGGTGATCGTGGTCAATGACCAGGGTGTACCGGCCGGGACCGAATTCCCGGACGGCCTGGTGACCGTGGATTTCATTCCACAAAGCCACAAAGTGACCCTCGAAGATATCCCCGTAGGCGGCCGGATTATTCGCTACGGCCAAACCATCGGCTACGCCTTGGCGCCGATCCCACGCGGCAGTTGGGTGCAGGAAGATCAACTGCGCATGCCCACCGCGCCGCCGTTGGACAGCTTGCCGCTGTCTACCGAGGTGCCTGAGGCCCAGGCACCGCTGGAAGGGTTTACCTTCGAGGGCTATCGCAATGCCGACGGTACGGTCGGCACGCGCAATATCCTCGGCATCACCACCACGGTGCAGTGCGTCACCGGTGTGCTGGACCATGCGGTCAAGCGCATCAAGGACGAATTGCTGCCCAAGTACCCGCATGTCGATGACGTGGTGGCGCTGACCCACAGCTACGGTTGTGGGGTGGCGATCACTGCGACGGATGCGTATATCCCGATCCGCACCGTGCGCAACCTGGCGCGCAACCCGAACCTGGGCGGCGAAGCCCTGGTGATCAGCCTGGGCTGCGAGAAATTGCAGGCCGGGCAGGTGATGCACGATAACGACAGCTCCGTCGACCTGAGCGAGCCGTGGCTGTATCGGCTGCAGGATTCCAGCCACGGGTTTGGCGAGATGATCGAGCAGATCATGGCGCTGGCCGAGGCGCGCCTGAAGAAACTCGACCAGCGCCGCCGGGAAACCGTGCCGGCGTCCGAGCTGATCCTGGGCATGCAGTGCGGCGGCAGTGATGCGTTTTCCGGCATCACCGCCAACCCGGCGCTGGGTTTCGCCTCGGACTTGTTGCTGCGGGCGGGGGCGACGGTGATGTTTTCCGAAGTCACTGAGGTGCGTGATGCCATCTACCTGCTGACTGCTCGCGCACAGACCAGGGACGTGGCCGAAGCATTGGTCAGAGAGATGGACTGGTACGACCGTTATCTGGCCAAGGGCGAGGCGGATCGCAGTGCCAACACGACGCCGGGGAACAAGAAGGGCGGGTTGTCGAATATTGTCGAGAAGTCCCTGGGCTCCATCGTCAAGTCTGGCAGCAGCGCGATCAATGGGGTGCTCGGCCCGGGTGAGCGCTTCAAGGGCAAAGGCCTGATCTTTTGCGCCACGCCCGCCAGCGACTTCGTGTGCGGCACCTTGCAACTGGCGGCGGGGATGAACCTGCATGTGTTCACCACCGGGCGCGGCACGCCTTACGGGCTGGCGATGGCGCCGGTGGTGAAGGTCTCGACCCGCACGGAGCTGGCGCAGCGCTGGCCGGACCTGATCGATATCGACGCCGGGCGCATAGCCACCGGGCGCGCGACCATCGAGGAGTTGGGGTGGGAGTTGTTCCACTTCTACCTGGATGTGGCCAGCGGCAGGAAGCAGACGTGGGCGGAGCAGCACAAGCTGTATAACGACATTACGTTGTTCAACCCGGCGCCGATTACTTGAGACCGAGTCGCCTTCATCGGGGGCAAGTCGAACCGTCGCACCGCCCCTCCCACACTGAGTCTGCGTCAGACATATAATGGATGAACACCGCAGACCCTATGTGGGAGGGGCGGTGCGACGGTTCGACTTGCCCCCGATAGCGGTCTATCAGGCGCCGCTGGGCCGTATGGCTTATCATTAGCCCCCTAACGACGCTCACCAAGGTTCTCCCCGGCATGCTGGCTATCTTCCTCTCCACCCTCACCATCACCGCGCCGGTGTTTGCCATGTTGTTCCTCGGCGTGTTGCTCAAGCGCATCAACTGGATCAACGACAACTTCATCCACACCGCGTCGTCGCTGGTGTTCAACGTCACCATGCCGGCGCTGCTGTTTCTCGGCATCCTGCATGCCGACCTGCATTCGGCGCTCAAGCCAGGTTTGCTGATCTACTTCGCCGTCGCCACGCTGTTGAGTTTTGCCCTGGCCTGGGGCTGGGCGATTTTCCGCTGCAAGCGTGAAGACCGGGGCATCTACACCCAGGGCGCTTTTCGCGGTAACAACGGGGTGATCGGCCTGGCGCTGGCGGCCAGTATGTACGGTGATTACGGCATCTCCCTCGGCGCGATCCTCGCGGCGTTGGTGATCCTGTTCTACAACACGCTGTCGACCATTGTGCTGGCGGTGTACAGCCCGGTGATCAAATCCGACCCGTGGAGCATCTGCAAAAGTGTCCTGGCCAACCCGCTGATCATCAGCGTGATCGCGGCCGCGCCGTTCGCCTATTTCCAGATCGGCTTGCCGGGCTGGCTGGAAAAATCCGCGCAGTACCTGGCCGACATGACTTTACCGTTGGCGCTGATCTGCATCGGCGGCACCTTGTCGCTGGCGGCGTTGCGCAAGAGCGGCAACATGGCGTTGAGTGCGAGCTTGATGAAGATGATCTGGCTGCCGCTGGTCGCCACTCTGGGGGCGTGGTTGCTGGGGTTTCGTGGGCCGGAACTGGGGATTCTGTTCCTGTACTTCGGCGCACCGACCGCAGCCGCGAGCTTTGTGATGGCCAGGGCGGCCGAGGGCAATCATGAGCTGGCGGCGGCGATTATCGTGATCACCACCTTGATGGCGGCGGTGACCACGAATATCGGGATCTTCGTGTTGCAGGCGGGTGGCTGGATCTGAATCTTGTGATCGCTATCTGAGCGTCACGGCTTGTCTGCCTGATACGCCTCAATCACTTCCTGCGCCGCCCGAAACGCTTCGATCGCCGCCGGCACACCGGCATACACCGCGCAATGCAGCAGCGCCTCGCGGATTTCCTCCACCGTGCAGCCGTTGTTCAGCGCGCCGCGCACATGGCCTTTGAGTTCCTGCGGGCACTTGAGCGCGGTGAGGGCGGCGAGGGTGATCAGGCTGCGTGTCTTCAGCGGCAAGCCGTCGCGGTTCCACACGCTGCCCCAGGCATGTTCGTTGACGAAGTCCTGCAGCGGCTGGGTGAATTCGGTCGCGTTGCCCAAGGCGCGGTCGACGAACGCATCGCCCATCACCTGACGACGCATTTCTACCCCTGGCTTTTTCGGATCGGTCATTGCGATTCCCTCTTGTGTTGGCGGCGCCAGGCTCGCAGCGTGCTGAACAACAGGAAAGCCACCAGCACTGGCAGGACGTAATACAGCATCAGTTGTTCGAGTTTGTTGGCCAACGGCATGCCGGTGGTGAATGCCATCACATGTAGCCCATACGCCAGGTACAGCCCCAGCAGCACCAGGCCTTCGGCACGGGTCACGCGGTAGCCGGAATAAAACACCGGCAGGCACAGCACCACCACGCCGAGCATCACCGGCAGGTCGAAATCCAGGGCATTGGGCGACACCGACAGCGGCGAGGGCGCGAGCAGTGCGGTCAGCCCCAGTACGCCCAGCAGGTTGAACAGGTTGCTGCCGATCACGTTACCCACGGCGATTTCCCGCTGGCCGCGCAGGGCTGCGATCAGCGAGGTGGCCAGGCACGGCAGCGAAGTGCCGACGCCGATCAGCGTCAAGCCGATGATGCGCTCCGACAGGCCCAGATCGCCCGCCACATCCACCGCCGCACCCAGCAACAAATGCCCGGCCAGCACCAGCACCAGCAATCCGCCGAACATCAGCAATACGCTGCTCAGCCAGGGCGCCTTGGCCACGGTGTCCAGCGTGCGCGGGCGACGTGAATGGCGGGTCTGGTAGTGCAGCACGCCGAGGTAGGCCAGCAAGGCCACCAGCAGCAGCGAACCGTCGACCGGCGTCAGTTCTTCATTGGCCGCCAGGGTAAATACCAGCAGGCCGGCGAGGATCATCACCGGGATATCCAGGCGCACCAGTTGCCTCGAGACCCGCAGCGGAACGATCAGCGCCGACAGGCCCAGGGTGACGAGGATGTTGAAAATGCTGCTGCCGATCACGCTGCCCACCGCAATGTCGGTGTTGCCGGCCAGGGTGGCTTGCAGGCTGACCGTCATCTGCGGCGCACTGCTGCCGAAGGCGACGATCGTCAGGCCAATGATCAACGGCCTGACCTTAAGGCTGGCAGCCAGGCGCACCGCGGCGCGCACCAGGATTTCGGCACCGACGATCAGCAACACCAGGCCGCTGATCAATTCGATCAGGCTCCAGGGCGAGAGGGCGGTTAATCCGTAAATGGCCAGGGCTCCGTCTTCAATTGCTCAGGGCTTGCACGCGCACCCACGCGGTGCCGCTGCCCAGCATGCCCAGTTGCGTGGCGGCCTGGCGTGACAGATCGATCAGCCGCCCACGGGTGTGCGGGCCGCGATCATTGATGCGCACCACCACCGATTTGTCGGTATCGAGATTGGTCACCTTGACCTGCGTGCCAAAAGGCAGGCGCCGATGGGCGGCGGTCAGGGCGTTCTGGTTGAAGGGTTCACCGCTGGCAGTTTTTTTGCCATGGTGCTTGGCGCCGTAATAGGAGGCGGTGCCGGTTTCGTCGTAGCCGTTGGGGTTGATGAGGCCGCTGGCGCAACCGGCCAGTAAAGAGAACAGGGCTAAAAGGCCAAGTAAGCGCTTCATTATCAAGGTGCCCTCATCACAAATGTGGGAGGGGGCTTGCCCCCGATAGCGGAGTGTCAGTCACTACTGTTTTGACTGAATCACCGCTATCGGGGGCAAGCCCCCTCCCACAGGAGGTCCGAGTCGAGCATGAAGTCTCACTCGGACCGTTCACCGCTATCAGCCTTCGAGCTTGCTTTTCAGCAGTTCGTTCACCTGTTGCGGGTTGGCCTTGCCCTTGGAGGCTTTCATGGCCTGGCCGACAAAGAAGCCGAACATCTTGCCGCGCTTGGCTTCGTCTGCCGCGCGGTATTGTTCGACCTGTTCCGCGTTGGCCGCGAGCATGTCATCGAGCACGGCGGAGATGGCGCCGCTGTCGGTGACTTGCTTGAGGCCACGCTTGTCGATGATCTCATCGGCATTGCCTTCACCGCTGGCCATGGCTTCGAACACGGTCTTGGCAATTTTGCCGGAGATGGTGTTGTCCTTGATCCGCAGCAACATGCCGCCCAGTTGCTCGGCCGAGACTGGCGCTTCGTCGATTTCCAGGCCCTGTTTGTTCAACAGGCTGCCCAGCTCCACCATCACCCAGTTGGCCGCCAGCTTGGCGTCCCCGGCGATGCTCACGACTTTTTCGAAGTAGTCGGCTTGCTCACGGCTCGAAGCCAGGACGCTGGCGTCATAGACCGACAGGCCGAACTGCGCCTGGAAGCGCTCGCGTTTCTGCGGCGGCAACTCCGGCAGGGTGGCGCGGACGTCATCGAGGAACGAATCCTCGATGACCACCGGCAACAGGTCCGGGTCGGGGAAGTAACGGTAGTCGTTGGCTTCCTCTTTGCTGCGCATGGCGCGGGTTTCGTCTTTGTTCGGATCGTACAGGCGGGTTTGCTGGATCACCTTGCCGCCGTCTTCGATCAGTTCGATCTGGCGACGCACTTCGGTGTTGATCGCCTTCTCGATGAAACGGAACGAGTTGACGTTCTTGATCTCGCAGCGGGTGCCGTACTCGACCTGGCCCTTTGGCCGGACCGACACGTTGCAGTCGCAGCGCAGCGAGCCTTCGGCCATGTTGCCATCGCAAATGCCCAGGTAGCGCACCAGCGCGTGGATCGTCTTGACGTAGGCCACGGCTTCCTTGGCGTTGCGCATGTCGGGCTCGGACACGATCTCCAGCAACGGCGTGCCGGCGCGGTTCAGGTCGATGCCGGTGGCACCGTTGAACTCTTCATGCAGGCTCTTGCCGGCGTCCTCTTCCAGGTGCGCGCGGGTCACGCCGACACGCTTGATGGTGCCGTCTTCGAGCGGGATGTCCAGGTAGCCCTTGCCGACAATCGGCAATTCCATCTGGCTGATCTGGTAGCCCTTGGGCAGGTCCGGGTAGAAGTAGTTCTTGCGTGCGAACACGTTGTGCTGGCCGATCTCGGCGTCAATCGCCAGGCCGAACATCACCGCCATGCGCACCGCTTCCTGGTTCAGCACCGGCAACACACCGGGCATGCCCAGGTCTACCAGGCTCGCCTGGGTGTTGGGTTCTGCGCCGAACGTGGTGGCACTACCGGAGAAAATCTTCGATTGGGTGGCGAGCTGGGTATGAATCTCCAGCCCGATCACAACTTCCCATTGCATAGTGTTCTCCTCAGAAGCCGGTAGGGGTGCGAGTGTGCCAGTCAGTGTTCAACTGGTACTGGTGCGCCACATTGAGCAGGCGGCCTTCCTGGAAATACGGGGCAAGCAATTGCACGCCGACCGGCAGGCCATCGACGAAACCGGCAGGCATGGACAAGCCCGGCAAGCCCGCGAGGTTGGCGGTGATGGTGTACAGGTCTTCCAGGTACTCGGCGATCGGGTCGCCGGTCTTGGCGCCGATCTTCCAGGCCGGGTTCGGCGTGGTCGGGCCGAGGATCACGTCGACTTCTTCAAAGGCTGCCATGAAGTCGTTTTTGATCAGGCGACGGATTTTTTGCGCCTTGAGGTAGTACGCGTCGTAGTAACCGGCCGACAGGGCGTAGGCACCGACCATGATCCGGCGCTGCACTTCGGCACCGAAGCCTTCGCCACGGGAGCGTTTGTACAGGTCGGTGAGGTCTTTCGGGTTTTCGCAGCGATAACCGAAACGCACGCCGTCGAACCGCGACAGGTTGGAGGACGCTTCGGCCGGGGCGATCACGTAGTACGCCGGAATCGCGTGCTGGTTGTTCGGCAGGCTGATGGGCTTGATCACGGCGCCGAGCTTTTCCAGCTCCTTGACGCTGTTGTGGACCAATTCGGCGATGCGCGGGTCGAGGCCGGCGCTGAAATACTCTTTTGGCACGCCGATGCGCAGGCCTTTGATCGAGGTGTTGAGGCTGGCGCTGTAGTCCGGTACCGGCTCATCGATGCAGGTGGAGTCCTTTGCGTCGAAGCCTGCCATACCTTGTAACAATATTGCGCAGTCTTCGGCGGTGCGTGCCAGTGTGCCGCCCTGATCGAGGCTGGAGGCATAGGCGATCATGCCCCAGCGAGACACGCGACCGTAGGTCGGCTTCAGCCCGGTGAGGTTGGTGAACGCGGCGGGCTGGCGGATCGAGCCGCCGGTGTCGGTGGCCGTGGCGGCCGGCAGGAAGCGCGCGGCAACCGCCGCCGCCGAACCGCCGGATGAACCGCCTGGCACGCAGTCCAGGTTCCACGGGTTTTTCACCGCGCCGTAGTAGCTCGACTCGTTGGCCGAGCCCATGGCGAATTCGTCCATGTTGGTCTTGCCCAGGGTCACGGCCCCGGCGGCGGCCAGCTTGGACACCACGGTGGCGTCGTAGGGCGCCTTGAAGTTGTCGAGCATCTTCGAGCCGCAACTGGTGCGAATGCCCTGGGTGCAGAACAAGTCCTTGTGGGCGATCGGTGCGCCCAGCAGCGCGCCGTTCTCACCGTTGGCGCGACGTGCGTCGGCGGCCTTGGCCTGGCTCAAGGCCAGCTCCTCGGTGAGGCTGATGAAGCTGTTGACCTTGGGGTCGAGCGCGCCGATACGCGCCAGCAAGGTCTTGGTCAGCTCTTCGGATGAAAACTTTTTGTCGGCGAGACCGCGGGCGATCTCGGCCAGAGTCATGTGATGCATGAAAGGCTCTTTCCCTTTAGTCGATGACTTTCGGAACCAGATACAGGCCGTTTTCGACCGCTGGCGCGATGGACTGGTAGGCCTCGCGATGATTGACTTCGGTCACGACGTCTGCGCGCAGGCGCTGGTTGGCTTCCAGCGGGTGAGCCAGGGGCTCGATGCCGTCGGTATTCACGGCCTGCATTTGGTCAACCAGCCCGAGAATGCTGTTCAGGGCTGCGGTGGTCTGTGGAAGATCGGCATCATTCAGGCCAAGCGAGGCCAGATGTGCGATTTTTTCCACGTCGGAGCGTTCAAGCGCCATGGGATTCTCCAGTGGAAAACAGAACGGAGGGCGTCCGTGTGTTAGATTGTCGGAACACTACCGCATTTCTACGGTCATATGGCCGCGATTGTGGGGGTTGGTGCGTAGAAAGTCGGCCAATTTAGCACATTGGCGCCTTGCCCAAAATCCCTGTCGTTGTTAGAGTTTGCCGCACTTTTTTACCCACGCGTTGCCTAGGGTCCTTTCCCCATGTTCAAGAAACTGCGTGGCATGTTTTCCAGCGATCTTTCCATTGACCTGGGCACTGCCAACACCCTTATTTACGTGCGCGAGCGCGGTATCGTCCTGAATGAGCCATCGGTTGTGGCTATTCGGACCCATGGTAATCAGAAAAGTGTCGTTGCCGTTGGCACCGAGGCCAAGCGTATGCTTGGCCGAACACCAGGCAATATCGCTGCCATTCGTCCGATGAAAGACGGCGTGATCGCCGACTTCAGTGTCTGCGAGAAGATGCTGCAGTACTTCATCAACAAGGTTCACGAAAACAGCTTTCTGCAGCCCAGCCCTCGTGTGCTGATCTGCGTTCCGTGCAAGTCCACCCAGGTGGAGCGTCGTGCCATCCGTGAATCGGCGCTTGGTGCCGGTGCTCGTGAAGTGTTCCTGATCGAAGAGCCAATGGCTGCTGCGATCGGTGCCGGCCTGCCGGTTGAAGAAGCGCGCGGTTCGATGGTGGTGGATATCGGTGGTGGTACCACTGAAATCGCCCTGATTTCCCTGAACGGCGTGGTGTATGCCGAGTCCGTCCGTGTTGGTGGCGACCGCTTCGACGAAGCGATCATCACTTATGTGCGTCGCAACTACGGCAGCCTGATCGGCGAATCCACCGCCGAACGCATCAAGCAGGAAATCGGTACCGCTTATCCGGGCGGCGAAGTGCGCGAAGTCGATGTTCGCGGTCGCAACCTGGCCGAAGGCGTGCCGCGTGCCTTCACCCTGAACTCCAATGAAGTGCTGGAAGCTCTGCAAGAGTCCCTCGCCACCATCGTTCAGGCAGTGAAGAGTGCCCTGGAGCAATCGCCTCCGGAGCTGGCTTCCGATATCGCCGAGCGTGGCCTGGTACTGACCGGTGGTGGCGCCTTGCTGCGCGACCTCGACAAGTTGCTGGCCCAGGAAACCGGTCTGCCGGTGATCGTCGCCGAAGACCCGCTGACCTGCGTCGCCCGTGGCGGTGGCCGTGCACTGGAAATGATGGATAAACACACCATGGACCTGCTCTCCAGCGAATAAGTGGTTGCTGGTAAGCCCATGTTTCGCCCGCAGGCAGCACTTTGCAGTGCTGCCTGTTGGCGTTTATCTTCTTCAATCTGCATCCAGGCCGGTTAGATGCCGTATGAATAGAGAGAACATTTGCCTGGGAGGAGCGGCCTATTAAACCGCTTTTCGCCAAAGGCCCCTCATTGGGCGTGCGCTTATTGGTGCTGGTCGTGCTTTCGGTCGCGCTGATGGTGGTCGATGCCCGCTTTGCACTGCTCAAGCCCGTGCGTAGCCAAATGTCGCTGGTGTTGATGCAGACTTACTGGATCACCGACCTGCCGCAACGTCTCTACCAGGGCGTGGCCAGCCAATTCGGCAGCCGCACCGAGCTGGTCGCCGAGAACGAAAAACTCAAGACTGAAAACCTGCTGCTGCAGGGGCGCATGCAAAAGCTGGCGGCCCTCACCGAGCAGAACGTTCGGCTGCGCGAGTTGCTCAACTCCTCCGCGCTGGTCAACGAGAAGGTCGAAGTCGCCGAGTTGATCGGCATGGACCCCAACCCCTTTACCCATCGCATCATCATCAACAAGGGTGAGCGCGACGGTGTAGTCCTTGGCCAGCCGGTACTCGATGCCCGTGGCTTGATGGGGCAGGTGGTCGAGTTGATGCCCTACACCTCGCGCGTATTGCTGCTGACGGACACCACTCACAGCATTCCGGTGCAGGTCAACCGCAACGGCCTGCGCGCGATTGCCAGCGGTACGGGTAATCCGGAGCGTCTTGAGCTGCGTCATGTGGCCGACACGGCCGATATCAAGGAAGGCGACCTGCTGGTCAGTTCCGGCCTGGGCCAACGCTTCCCGGCGGGTTATCCGGTGGCGACGGTCAAGGAAGTGATCCACGACTCCGGCCAGCCCTTCGCTATTGTCCGCGCCGTGCCGACTGCCGCGCTGAACCGCAGCCGCTACCTGTTGCTGGTGTTCAGCGACAACCGCACCGCGGAAGAGCGCGCCAACGACGCCGCTCAGGCCCAGGAAGCGGAAGACAAGCGTAACGGCACCGTGCCGATCATCCCGGCGACCGTGCCAAAACCCGCGCCGGCTACACCGCCTGCAACTGCGCCGGCGCCGGCTGCGCCCGTGGCCACGCCAGCCAAGCCGGTCGCTCACAGCACTCGCCCGGTGAAACCAGCGGCGACTAAACCGCCGGCCGCCCAGCCTGCGACCACGCCGCCCGCTGCGAAGCCGCCGGCCGCCGCCCCGGCAACCACGCGGCAGAGGGAGGAATAATGGCCGGTACTCATTCGCACAATGGCTGGATCGTCTGGCTGACCTTTGCCCTCGGCTTGTTGCTCAGCGTATCGCCGCTGCCGCAGTTCATGGAAATCCTGCGCCCGCTCTGGCTGGCTTTGCTGCTGGCATTCTGGTCGCTGAACCTGCCGGATAAAGTGGGCATGGTCACGGCGATGTTTCTGGGCTTGGCGGAAGATGTGCTCTATGGCACCTTGCTGGGGCAGAACGCGTTGATCCTGACCCTGATCACTTTTCTGGTGCTCTCGTTGCAGCAGCGTCTGCGCATGTTCCCCATGTGGCAACAGTGCCTGGTGATCCTGGTGATCTTCGGCTTGGCGCAGTTGGTGCAGCTATGGCTCAGTGCCTTGACCGGTAACCGGCAGCCGACCTTGGCGCTGGTGTTGCCGGCCCTGGTCAGTGCGTTGCTGTGGCCGTGGGTCAGTTTCGGTCTGCGCGGGTTATGTCGTCGCTATAAAATCAATTGAATGGATTGCGAGGCTCTGCCTGGTTATCGAACCCCACAGGGAGAGTCTGCAATGAATTCGCTTTATCTGGCCTCGGGCTCCCCAAGGCGGCGTGAACTGCTGACCCAGATCGGTGTGCCCTTCACCGTGGTCAGCGCCGCGATTGATGAAACGCCTCTTACGGACGAATCTCCCGTTTCCTACGTCGAGCGCCTGGCGCGTGCCAAGGCGGCGGCGGGTTTTGCTGCCCTAGGGGAAACCTCGGGGGGCTGCGTGCTGGGCGCCGACACGGCGGTGATCGTTGATGGCCAGATCCTTGGCAAACCAGTGGATCTGGCCGACGGCCTGGCCATGTTGCTGGCTCTGGCAGGGCGTGAACATGAAGTGCTGACGGCCATTGCCCTCACGGACGGTCAGCGCTGTGTAACCCGATGTGTAAGCAGTCGGGTACTTTTTCGGGGGATTTCTGTCGAGGAGGCTACAACCTACTGGCACAGTGGAGAACCCCAGGACAAAGCCGGAGGCTATGCTATCCAAGGGCTAGGCTCGGTGTTCGTGGCCGGGCTCACTGGCAGTTATTCCGCCGTGGTAGGCCTGCCGGTGTGCGAAACCGCTCAGTTGCTTGGCCAATTCGGCATACCCTGTTGGCAAAACCTTACCGTGCGCTGAGCCTCGTACACAGCGCCCAGCCTTAAGCGACCGGTCACTATTGTGAAAACGCCTGAACGAGACCCAGCCATGAGTGAAGAGATTCTGATCAATATCACGCCGATGGAATCGCGCGTGGCGGTGGTAGAGAACGGTGTTCTGCAGGAAGTTCACGTCGAACGCACCCAGAAACGCGGGATCGTCGGCAACATCTATAAAGGCAAGGTCGTGCGCGTATTGCCGGGCATGCAGGCCGCCTTCGTCGACATCGGCCTGGACCGTGCCGCGTTTATCCATGCTTCGGAAATTTCCCTGCGTGAAGGCCCGGCGGTGGAAAGCATCAGCGCCCTGGTGCATGAAGGGCAGAGCCTGGTGGTGCAAGTCACCAAGGACCCCATCGGCTCCAAAGGTGCGCGGCTGACCACCCAACTGTCGATTCCTTCGCGCTACCTGGTGTACATGCCGCGCACCGCGCATGTCGGCATTTCGCTGAAGATTGAGGACGAAGCAGAGCGCGAGCGCCTGAAAAAAGTGGTCAGCGACTGCGTTGCCGCCGAGGGCATCAAGGAAGCGGGTGGGTTTATTCTACGCACCGCCGCTGAAGGCGCCGGTGCCGATGAAATCCTCATGGATATCCGCTATCTGCGGCGGTTGTGGGACCAGATCGGCGCACAGATCAAGACCGTCGGCGCCCCCAGTGTCATCTATGAAGACCTGGGCCTGGCCTTGCGTACCTTGCGTGACCTGGTCAGCCCCAAGATCGAGAAGATTCGCATCGACTCGCGGGAAACCTTCCAACGCACCACGCAGTTCGTTGCCGAGCTGATGCCGGAAATTGCTGACCGCCTGGAGCATTACCCAGGCGAGCGGCCGATCTTCGACCTGTACGGTGTCGAAGACGAAATTCAGAAGGCCCTCGAACGCAAGGTGCCGCTCAAGTCCGGTGGCTACCTGGTGGTGGATCCGGCCGAAGCCATGACCACCATCGACGTCAACACCGGTGCGTTCGTGGGGCATCGCAACCTTGAAGAGACCATCTTCAAGACCAACCTCGAAGCGGCCACTGCGATCGCCCGCCAATTGCGCCTGCGCAACCTGGGCGGGATCATCATCATCGACTTCATCGACATGGAAGATGAAGAACACCAGCGTCAGGTGCTGCGCACCCTCGAGAAACAACTGGAGCGTGATCACGCCAAGACCAACATCATCGGCATCACCGAGTTGGGCCTGGTGCAAATGACCCGCAAGCGCACCCGCGAAAGCCTGGAGCAAGTGCTGTGCGAGCCATGCAGCAGTTGCCAGGGACGCGGTAAATTGAAGACGCCTGAAACGGTTTGCTACGAGATTTTCCGGGAAATCCTACGAGAGGCGCGAGCCTACCAGGCTGAAGGTTATAGAGTGCTTGCCAACCAGAAAGTGGTCGACCGTCTGCTGGATGAAGAGTCCGGTAACGTGGCCGAACTGGAGGGGTTTATCGGTCGTACTATTCGGTTCCAGGTCGAAACCATGTATTCCCAGGAACAATACGACGTGGTGCTGCTCTGATCCTCATTCATTTGTTTTCCCTGATTCCGACAGACCTTGATCTGTGGTCCGACTACTGCCTTGAGGGTCGCCTGACATGGAGCGTCTGATACGCTTTTTTGCCGCTTTGACCCGCTGGGGCCTGGGCCTGTGCGCCTTGCTGCTGGTATTGGCGGCGGTGTACGTGAGCCTTGGGCGTGAATTGACCCCGTTGGTCGCCGAATACCGCGCCGAAATCGAAGCCAAGGCCCAGGCCGCGTTGGACATGCCGCTGCAGATCGGTCGTCTTGAAGGCCGCTGGAGCGGTTTCGCGCCTGTGTTGCTGGCCCACGACGTAATGGTGGGCGAGGGCAGCAATGCCTTGCGCCTGGACCAGGTCCAAGTGGTACCGGACATCTGGGCCAGCCTGATGGCGCGCGACGTGCGCATCGCCCACCTGGAAGTCAGCGGCCTGCAACTGAGCGTCAAGGAGGACAAGGATGGCCACTGGGCGCTGCAAGGCCTGCCGGTGCAGGACGACCAGCCGCTGGCCCCGGAGCAGTTGCTCAACCGCATGCAGAGCGTCCAGCGGGTCTCGTTGCTGGATAGCCAGGTCACGTTGCAGCCGTTCGACCAGGCGCCGCTGACCTTCACGTATGTGGGCCTGAGCCTGCAAACCGGCACCACCCGCCAACGCCTGGACGCCCGCCTGACCCTGCCGGATGGCCAGCCCCTGGCCCTGAGCCTGCGCACGCAAATCCGCGCCAGTGCCTGGAAAGACGCTGAGGTTCAGGCCTACCTGAGCTTGCCCCAGAGCGATTGGGCCACATGGATTCCGGCCAGGTTGACCCAGCAATGGAAACTCACGCAGTTCAAGGCTGGCGGCGAATTCTGGCTGACCTGGGCCAAAGGCACCGTGCAAAGCGCGGTGGTGCGCCTCAACTCGCCGCAAGTGAAGGGCAGCTACGCGGATCGCAAGCCGGTACACATTGAAAACCTCGCCCTGACCGCTTACCTGCAACGCAGTGAGAGCGGCCTCAAGGTGCTGTTCGATTCGTTGGCGATGAACCTCGGTGATACCCGCTGGGAATCGCGCCTGCAATTGCAGCAACGCCTGGCCACCGACAAGGAGCAGGAAGTCTGGAAGCTGCAGGCCGACCGCCTCGACCTGACCCCGATCACCCCGCTGCTGAATGCTCTGGCGCCATTGCCGGAAGGATTCGCCAAGACGATCGAACACCTTAAGGCCACCGGCGTGCTGCGCAATGTGTTGGTGGATTTTCGCCCACAGGACACGACCGATCAGAAAGTCAGCTTTGCCGCCAACCTCGACCGGATAGGCTTTGACGCCTACTTCGGTGCCCCTGCCGCACGTAACATTTCCGGCAGCATCAGCGGCGACCTGGGACAGGGCGAGTTGCGCATGGACAGCAAGGACTTTTCTCTGCATCTCGACCCGATCTTTGCCAAGCCCTGGCAGTACATCCAGGCCAATGCGCGCCTGACCTGGAAGCTCGACCAGCAAGGCTTCACCTTGATCGCACCGTATATCAAGGTGCTGGGCGAGGAGGGCAAGGTCGCCGCCGACTTCCTGATTCGCCTGCATTTCGACAATAGCCAGGAAGACTACATGGACCTGCGGGTCGGCATGGTCGACGGCGACGGGCGTTTCACGCCTAAATACCTGCCGGCGGTGCTGAGCCCGGCGCTGGATGAATGGCTGCGCACTGCGATTCTCAAGGGCGCGGTCGATGAAGGCTTCTTCCAGTATCAAGGCTCGTTGAATCACGACGCATTGCCCGCCTCGCGCAATATCAGCCTGTTTTTCAAAGTGCATGATGCTGAATTGGCGTTCCAGCCGGGTTGGCCCCATGTGAGCAAGGTCAACGGCGAAGTGTTTGTCGAGGAAAGCGGTGTCCGCATCCTGGCCAGCAAGGGCCAACTGCTCGACACCGGCGTCAAGGACGTCTACGTCAATATTCCTCACGCGCCTGCGGGCAAGGATAGCCACCTGCTGCTCACCGGTGGTTTTGCCGGCGGCCTGGGTGATGGCCTGAAAGTCCTCCAGGAAGCGCCGATAGGCACCGCTGCGACCTTTGCCGGTTGGAAAGGCGAGGGCGATCTGCAGGGCAAGCTGGATCTGGATGTCCCGTTGGCCAAGGGCACCGAGCCGAAGATCGTGGTGGATTTCCAGACCGACAAGGCGCGCCTGCAATTGGCCGAGCCGACCCTGGACCTGAACCAGCTCAAGGGCGATTTCCGCTTCGACAGCGCCAAGGGCCTGAGCGGGCAGAACATCACGGCGCAAGCCTTCGATCGGCCGATCAGCGCGCAGATCTTTGCGGATGGCAAGCCGGGCAAGATCAGTACCCGCGTCACCGCCAGAGGCCAGGTCACGGTCAAGCGCCTGACGGACTGGTTGAAAGTCAGCCAGCCGCTGCCAGTGTCCGGCGATATTCCGTACCAGTTGCAGCTCAATTTGGACGGTGCTGACAGCCAGTTGATGGTCAGCTCCAACCTCAAAGGTGTGGCGGTGGACCTGCCGGCGCCGTTCGGCATGCCGGCCAGCCAGGGCCGTGACAGCGTGTTCCGCATGACCTTGCAGGGCGCCGAACGCCGCTACTGGTTCGATTACGGCGATCTGGCGAACTTCACCTTTGCGGCGCCGCCGGACAAGTTCAGCGAAGGCCGCGGCGAGTTGTTTCTGGGTAATGGCGATGCGCTGCTGCCCGGTGGCAAAGGCCTACGCATTCGCGGTGTGTTGTCGGAGTTGGACATCGAACCGTGGAAGAAACTCGTCGATCGCTACGCGGGCAACGACCCGGGAGGCAGCGCGAAACAGCTATTGAGCGGTGCCGACTTCAAGGTGGGCAAGTTGACCGGCTTTGGGCAGCAGTTCGACCAGGTCAACCTCCAACTGGACCGCAAACCCGCGGCCTGGGGCCTGCAGTTTGACAGCCAGCAGGCCAAGGGCACGGTCAACCTGCTGGACGCCAAAGGCGCGCCGATTGCGGTCAACCTGCAGTACGTGAAATTGCCGGCCTTGGACCCAACGGTACAGGCGGATGAGAATGCGCCCGACCCATTGGCCGACATCGATCCCAAGGTTATTCCAGCGCTGGATATCAGCATCGATCAACTGTTCCAGGGGCCGGACCTGATCGGCGCCTGGTCGTTGAAGATCCGGCCGACCGCCAAGGGCCTGGCCTTCAACAACCTGGACCTGGGCCTCAAGGGCATGCAGCTCAAGGGGGCAGGCGGTTGGGAGGGGGCTGCGGGTGACAGCAGTAGTTGGTACAAAGGGCGCCTGGATGGCAAGAACATTGCCGATGTCCTCAAGGGGTGGGGCTATGCACCTACCGTGACCAGTGAAGACTTTCACCTGGATGTGGACGGCCGTTGGGCGGGCTCGCCCGCTTGGGTCGGACCCAAGCGTTTTTCCGGCAGCCTGGATGCAACGTTCCGCAAAGGTCAGTTCGTTGAAGTGGAAGGCGGCGCCCAGGCGTTGCGGGTGTTCGGCCTGCTTAACTTCAACTCGATCGGCCGCCGGCTGCGCCTGGACTTCTCCGACCTACTCGGCAAAGGCTTGAGCTATGACCGGGTCAAAGGCTTGCTCGCGGCCAGCAACGGGGTGTTTGTGACGCGCGAGCCGATCACCCTGACGGGGCCGTCGAGCAATCTGGAACTCAATGGCACCTTGGACCTGGTGGCTGATCGCGTAGATGCCAAACTGCTGGTGACCCTGCCGGTGACCAATAACCTGCCGATCGCCGCGCTGATTGTCGGTGCACCGGCCATTGGTGGCGCGCTGTTCCTGATCGACAAGCTGATTGGCGACCGTGTTTCGCGTTTTGCCAGCGTGCAGTACAAAGTGGAAGGGCCATGGAAAGACCCGAAAATCACCTTCGACAAGCCATTTGAAAAGCCAAACTGAGAGCCTGTGGAGTAGCATGGCTGCATGCCATTTATGGAGTGTCGGCCGATGTCCTTTGCGGTAATTCAAATGGTCAGCCAGAGCGATGTGCTGGCCAACCTGGCCCAGGCCCGGCGCCTGCTGGAGCAAGCGGCGGCCCAGGGAGCGCGGCTGGTGGTGCTGCCGGAAAACTTCGCCGCCATGGGCCGCCGTGATGTGGCTGACATCGGTCGCGCCGAGGCGCTGGGCGAAGGGCCGATCCTGCCATGGTTGAAACAGACCGCCCGCGACCTCACCTTATGGATAGTCGCCGGCACTTTGCCGCTGCCGCCCAAGGACCAACCGAACGCCAAGGCCAACGCCTGCTCGTTGTTGATCGATGACCATGGCGAGATCGTCGCCCGCTACGACAAGCTGCATTTGTTCGATGTCGACGTGGCGGATGCGCGCGGTCGCTATCGTGAGTCCGATGACTATGCTTTCGGGAGCAACGTCGTCGTGGCGGATACACCGGTGGGCCGCTTGGGCCTGACGGTGTGTTACGACCTGCGCTTTCCGGAGCTGTACAGCGAGTTGCGCGCAGCGGGGGCTGAACTGATTACCGCGCCCTCGGCCTTCACTGCGGTGACCGGCGCCGCACATTGGGATGTGCTGATTCGTGCGCGGGCCATCGAGACCCAGTGCTATCTGCTGGCGGCCGCCCAGGGCGGGGTTCATCCGGGGCCACGGGAAACCTATGGGCATGCGGCGATTGTCGATCCATGGGGCCGCGTGTTGACGCAACAGGATCAAGGCGAAGCGGTGTTGCTGGCCGAACGCGACAGCAGTGAACAGGCGTCGATACGGGCGCGCATGCCGGTGGTCAACCACCGGCGTTTTTTCTCGCGGGGCGCGCAGCGGCCTGCTTCAGAACGATGAATTTAAGGCCAAACCTATGAGCGAGTTGTTGTCCTCAGTCAGTGAACACCTCCTGGCACCCGGTGGCGTGACCATCGAAAGCCTGCAAACCGTGCTGGGCGATCTCGCCGGGCCGGGCATCGACGCGGCCGACCTGTATTTCCAGGGGCAGATTTCCGAGTCGTGGGCCCTAGAAGATGGGATCGTCAAGGAAGGCAGTTTCAACCTCGATCAGGGCGTCGGCGTGCGTGCGCAATCCGGTGAAAAAACCGGTTTCGCCTATAGCAACGCGATCACCCTGGAAGCCCTGGGCCTGGCTGCCCGTGCCGCCCGTTCGATTTCCCGCGCTGGCCAGAACGGCACGGTGCAGGCATTCAGCACCCAGGACGTGGCTCAGTTGTACGCGCCGGATAACCCCCTGGAAGTGATCAGCCGTGCAGAAAAAGTCGATCTGCTCAAGCGTATCGACGCCGCGACCCGCGCCCTCGACCCGCGTATCCAGCAAGTCACCGTGAGCATGGCCGGGGTGTGGGAACGCATCCTGGTGGCGTCCACCGACGGTGGTCTGGCGGCAGATGTGCGGCCGCTGGTGCGTTTTAACGTCAGCGTGATCGTCGAACAGAACGGCCGCCGCGAGCGCGGAGGCCACGGCGGTGGCGGGCGTACCGACTACCGTTATTTCCTCGTCGAGGACCGCGCCATGGGCTATGCCCGCGAAGCGCTGCGCCAGGCGTTGGTCAACCTGGAAGCCATCCCTGCACCTGCCGGCACCTTGCCGGTGGTGTTGGGCTCGGGCTGGTCCGGCGTATTGCTCCATGAAGCCGTGGGGCATGGCCTGGAAGGCGACTTCAACCGCAAGGGCAGTTCGGCCTATAGCGGGCGCATGGGCGAGATGGTCGCCTCCAAGCTATGCACCATTGTCGATGACGGCACCCTGGCCGGTCGCCGTGGCTCGTTGAGCATCGACGACGAAGGCACCCCGACTGAATGCACTACATTGATCGAAAACGGCGTGCTCAAGGGCTACATGCAAGACAAGCTCAACGCCCGCCTGATGGGCGTGGCACGTACCGGTAACGGTCGCCGCGAATCCTACGCGCACCTGCCGATGCCGCGCATGACCAACACCTACATGCTTGCAGGCGAAAGCGACCCGGCGGAAATCATCGCCTCGGTGAAACGCGGGATCTACTGCGCCAACCTCGGCGGCGGTCAGGTCGACATCACCAGCGGCAAGTTCGTGTTCTCCACCAGCGAGGCGTACCTGATCGAAGACGGCAAGATTACCGCGCCGGTCAAAGGGGCGACGTTGATTGGTAACGGGCCGGAAGCCATGAGCAAGGTGTCGATGGTCGGTAACGACCTGTCGCTGGACAGCGGCGTGGGCACGTGCGGCAAGGATGGGCAGTCGGTGCCGGTGGGCGTGGGTCAGCCAACCTTGAAAATTGATGCGATCACCGTGGGTGGCACGGGGTCGTAAGAGCGGGAGCTTCGGGTGGCGAAGACCGCCACCCGGGGAAGAGGATCAACGCAGGCCGCGTTGAGTCTCGTCCAGCTCACGGATGTACTTGAACATTTTACGGCTGGTGGCCGGCGCCTTGTTTTGCGCCAGTTCGTGCTGGGCCTGACGGATCAGGGAGCGCAGTTGCTGGCGATCCGCGTCCGGGTAGTCCAGTACGAATTTCTCCAGCACCGCGTCATCGCCCGAGATCAGGCGGTCACGCCAACGTTCCAGGTTATGGAAGCGTTCGTTGTACTGGCGAGTGGAGGCATCGAGTTGATCGAGCAGGGTCAGAATCGCGTCAGTGTCCTGATCGCGCATCAGCTTGCCGATAAACATGATGTGCCGTTTACGCGCGATATTCGCGGTGTGCTTGGGTGCATCCTGCAGAGCCCGACGCATTTCGTCGGTCAGCGGCAGTTTTGCAATCAAGTCAGGCTTGAGCGTTGTAAGGCGCTCGCCGAGGTCAACCAGAGCATGCAGCTCGCGTTTGACCTGGGTTTTGCTTTTCTCCCCATCGAGGGAGTCGTCGTAAGAATCAACCATGGTGGCAGTCCGCAAAGAAACGCCGCCATGATAACCAGTCGGGGGCCGCTTGTCCGGCCCGGTCGCTCGATGGCCGTAACCGAAAGCAGAATTTGAGTGGAGAAAACCATGAGTGCAGCCCAAAGCGTCGGTCCGCAAGCGTTACCGGCACTGCAGGAACAAGTCGAGCAGATCCTTGCCGAGGCCAAGCGCCAGGGGGCCAGTGCCTGCGAGGTGGCTGTGTCCCTGGAGCAGGGGCTGTCGACGTCGGTGCGTCAGCGGGAAGTCGAAACCGTCGAATTCAACCGCGATCAGGGGTTCGGCATCACCTTGTATGTAGGCCAGCGCAAAGGCTCGGCCAGCACGTCGGCGAGTGGGCCGGAAGCAATTCGCGAGACGGTGGCCGCCGCATTGGCGATTGCCAAGCACACGTCTGAGGATGAAAGCTCGGGTCTGGCCGACAAGGCGTTGATGGCCAAGGATCTGCAGGATTTCGACCTGTTCCATGCCTGGGACATCACCCCGGAACAAGCCATCGAGCAGGCGCTGACCTGCGAAGCGGCGGCGTTTGATGCCGATCCCCGGATCAAGAACGCCGACGGCACCACCTTGAGCACCCATCAGGGCTGCCGCGTGTATGGCAACAGCCATGGCTTTATCGGCGGTTATGCCTCGACGCGCCACAGCCTGAGCTGCGTGATGATCGCCGAAGCCAACGGCCAGATGCAGCGTGATTACTGGTACGACGTGAACCGCCAGGGTGACTTGCTGGCCGACCCGGTCAGCATCGGCCGGCGTGCTGCGCAACGTGCCGCAAGCCGCCTGGGCGCGCGCCCGGTACCGACCTGTGAAGTGCCAGTGCTGTTCTCGGCCGAACTGGCCGGTGGCCTGTTCGGCAGTTTCCTGGGGGCGATTTCCGGCGGCAACCTGTACCGCAAATCGTCGTTCCTCGAAGGTGCGATTGGCCAGAAGCTGTTTCCGGAGTGGCTGACCATCGATGAGCGTCCGCACCTGATGCGTGCCATGGGCAGCTCGTCGTTCGACGGCGATGGCCTGGCGACCTATGCCAAGCCGTTCGTCGAAAACGGTGAGTTGGTCTCCTACGTGCTGGGCACTTATGCCGGGCGAAAACTCGGCCTGCCGAGCACTGCGAACTCTGGCGGTGTGCACAACCTGTTCGTGACCCACGGCGAAGAGGACCAGGCGGCGCTTTTGCGGCGCATGGGGCGCGGCCTGTTGGTGACCGAATTGATGGGCCAGGGCTTGAACATGGTCACGGGGGATTATTCCCGCGGTGCGGCGGGTTTCTGGGTAGAAAACGGTGAGATCCAGTTTGCCGTCCAGGAAGTGACCATTGCCGGCAATATGCGCGACATGTTCAAGCAGATCGTTGCCGTGGGTAACGACTTGGAGCTGCGCAGCAATATCCGTACAGGTTCGGTCCTGATCGAGCGGATGACGGTCGCCGGTAGCTAATCCTTCCGACGTTTCACCAAAAGGCGCGCCATCTTGCAGATGGCGCGCCTTTTTTGTGGCTGCGTTTCAGGTTGATTGGCTTGGCGCTCTTGTTTTGATTCTCAATATCATTTAATAATAAATATCATTATCAAGTGAGTGCGGATCATGAGTGCTGTCCTGCATGAGGACCCCTACCTGGAAAGCTGGCGTTGGATGAGTCGTCAGATTCGCTGCTGCCTCGATCCCAATGAGCCGCGCCTGATCGAACACTACCTCAATGAAGGTCGATACCTCGCGTGTTGCACCGCGACCCATCCGTGGACGATCGCTGAAACGGCCTTCCGTCTGCTGATCGACACCGCCACCGACATCGCCTTGCCGTGGCATTGGCGATCCCAGTGCCTGGACCAGGCCTGGCGCCCGCTGCGCGACCTGGAAAAACTCTCCCGCTGTGCCTGCCGCCTCAAGCGCTGGCAGAGCTTTGCCTGGCAATTGGCGACGTGCGAATTGCTGCCTTCGATTTCCGTTTCTGACTGGGTGCAAGGATCTTCCGATGAGTAATAGCCGTATCGAACGTGACAGCATGGGCGAACTGCAAGTCCCCGCCGAGGCCTTGTACGGCGCGCAAACCCAGCGCGCGGTGAACAACTTTCCGATCAGCCACCAGCGCATGCCGGCGCCATTCATTCGTGCGCTGATCCTGGCCAAAGTTGCAGCGGCCAAGGTCAACGTCGACCTCAAGCAAATCAGCGAAGGGCAGGGCAAGGCTATCGTCGATGCCGCTCAAGGCTTGCTGGAAGGCGATTTCATGCCGCACTTCCCGGTGGATATTTTCCAGACCGGTTCCGGCACCAGTTCCAATATGAACGCCAATGAAGTGATCGCGACCCTGGCCAGCCGTTTACTCGGCGAGGCGGTCAACCCCAACGATCACGTGAACTGCGGCCAAAGCAGCAACGACGTCATCCCAACCACTATCCACGTCAGCGCGGCGCTGGTGCTGCATGAGCAAACGTTGCCGGCGTTGCAGCACCTGGTGCAGGTCATCGAACAGAAGGCCGAAGAGGTCCACCCATTCATCAAGACCGGCCGCACGCACCTGATGGACGCCATGCCGGTGCGCATGAGTCAGGTGCTCAATGGCTGGGCGCAGCAGCTCAAGGCCAATATCGCTCATCTACAGGACTTGCTGCCGAGCCTGCAAGCCCTGGCCCAGGGCGGTACGGCTGTCGGCACTGGGATCAACGCGCACCCGGAGTTCGCAGTGCGTTTCAGCCAGCAACTGAGCAGCTTGACCGGCGTGCAATTCACCCCGGGCAAGAACCTGTTCGCGTTGATCGGCTCCCAGGACACCGCCGTCGCCGTCTCCGGCCAGTTGAAAGCTATCGCTGTGTCGTTGATGAAAATCGCCAACGACTTGCGCTGGATGAACTCCGGCCCGCTGGCAGGCCTGGGTGAAATCGAACTGGAGGGGTTGCAGCCTGGCTCTTCGATCATGCCCGGCAAGGTCAACCCGGTGATCCCGGAGGCGACGGCCATGGTCGCCGCGCAAGTCATCGGCAATGACACGGTGATCACCATTGCCGGCCAATCCGGCAACTTCGAGCTGAACGTGATGCTGCCGATCATCGCCCAGAACCTGCTCAGCAGCCTCGAACTGCTGGCCAATTCCAGCCGCCTGCTGGCGGACAAGGCCATCGCCAGCTTCAAGGTCAATGAGGCAAAGCTCAAGGAGGCGCTGTCGCGCAACCCGATCCTGGTCACCGCACTCAACCCGATCATTGGTTACCAAAAGGCCGCTGAAATCGCCAAGCAAGCCTATCAGCAAGGTCGTCCGGTGATTGATGTCGCCCTCGAACACACGGACTTGCCGCGCAGCCAACTGGAGGTCCTGCTGGACCCGGAAAAGCTCACGGCTGGCGGCGTGTAATCATCGACCCTGCTTTGGAGGCTCACCATGGAGCATTGGAAACGCACGATCGAACGGGCCAATCGCTGCTTTATGCAGGGCGAACTGGTCGACGCTCGCGAAGCCTATTTGCAGGCCCTGGCCCTGGCTCAAGTGTTGTTCGAACGCTGGGCGAACGCCGACGAAGCAGTGGCCGCCTGTGTCATTTCCCATCACAACCTGGCGGACCTGCACTTGCGCCTGAACCAGCCGGAAGAAAGCGCAGAATACCTCTGCGCCATCCACCAGCGCCTGTTACAGACCCTGCAGGACCGGCGTCTGAGCCCGCAACTGCGTGATGCGGCGCTGCGCCAGAGCAGCAAAACCTACGTCGAGCTGTTGAACTTCATCAGCGATTACGGCGAATACCCCCGTACCCATCGCTTGCTGGGCGGTACTGCGGCGCAACCGACCCCTCCTCAATACGGAGCACACTGATATGTCCTACACCTTGCCTGCCTTGCCTTACGCCTACGATGCCCTGGAGCCGCATATCGATGCGCAAACCATGGAAATTCACTACACCAAGCACCACCAGGCTTATATCAACAACCTCAATGCCGCCGTGGAGGGCACCGAGTTTGCGGGCTGGCCGGTAGAGAAGCTGGTATCGAGCGTCCAACAACTGCCCGAGAAACTGCGCGCTGCGGTGATCAATCAAGGCGGTGGTCATGCCAACCACTCGTTGTTCTGGGCGGTAATGTCGCCCAAAGGTGGCGGCAAACCCGAGGGCGCGCTGGGCCAGGCGATCGATGAGCAACTGGACGGCTTCGACAGTTTCAAGGACGCCTTCACCAAAGCCGCGTTGACGCGCTTCGGCAGCGGCTGGGCCTGGCTGAGCGTCACCCCGCAAAAGACCTTAGTGGTGGAGAGCAGCGGCAACCAGGACAGCCCGCTCATGAACGGCAACACTCCGATCCTCGGCCTGGATGTGTGGGAACACGCCTACTACCTGCTCTACCAGAACCGTCGGCCTGAATACATCAATGCTTTCTACAGGGTTATCAACTGGCCGGAAGTTGCTGCCCGCTACCAGGCCGCCCTGGCCTGATATCACCCTCTCTACCAAGACTTAAGGCTGACTATGGGCACTGAAACACTGGCGATCAGCGGCGTGCGAATGTTTCGTTATACGTTTGGCTCGCTGCTGCTATTGGCAGGTACTGCATTGCTGGTGGCTCAAGGATTCGCCTGGCTGGACTTGGAGCCGCGCATCCTGCGAGCCCTGCAGGGTGGGGCGATCTGCGCGCTCGGCACCGCGTTGGGCGCCGTGCCTGTGTTGGTTATCCGGCGCATGCCGGCAGCGTTGAGCGATACCTTGCTGGGTTTCGGTGCCGGAGTGATGCTCGCGGCGACAGCGTTTTCACTGATCGTACCGGGCATTGCGGCGGCTGAGGGCCTGGGGCTCACCCCGTGGGGCGCGAGTGGCTTGATCAGCGTTGGCATCCTGCTGGGGGCGTTCGGGTTGTACCTGGTCGACCGCAAGGTCTCCGGTGCCAGCCCGGAAATGCTGGTCGGCACGCCGGAGCACCCGGTGATCCCGCCACGCATCTGGCTGTTCGTATTTGCCATCATTGCGCACAACATCCCGGAGGGTATGGCCGTGGGCGTTTCGGCGGGCGGCGGTATGCCGGATGCCGACAGCCTGGCCATGGGCATTGCCTTGCAGGATGTGCCCGAAGGCCTAGTGATTGCGTTGGTGTTGGCTGGGGCAGGGATGTCGCGGGTCAAGGCGTTCCTGATCGGTGCGGCCTCGGGTCTGGTCGAGCCGATATTTGCCGTGCTTTGCGCCTGGTTGGTGAGCCTGGCAGAAGTGTTGCTACCGCTAGGCTTGGCGTTGGCTGCCGGCGCGATGCTGCTGGTGGTCACTCACGAGGTGATCCCCGAGTCGCGGCGCAATGGCCATGAACAGCTCGCCAGCCTGGGATTGTGCATTGGGTTCTGTTTGATGATGGTGATGGATACCGCGCTGGGCTGAAGCTGTTGCGGCTTCAGCCGCTGTCTCAAAGGGTGGGCTTATTCACCCTCATCAAAGAAGTTATTGATCAGCTTGACCAGGGCGTCCATCGCTTCCTGCTCTTGCTCGCCTTCCGTCTTCAAATGAATCTTGGTGCCCTTGCCGGCGGCCAGCATCATCATCGCCATGATGCTTTTGCCGTCGACCATGGATTCTGGGGTGCGCCCAGCGCGGACCTGGCAGGGGAACTGCCCGGCGATGCCGACGAACTTGGCTGAGGCCCGGGCGTGCAGGCCCAGCTTGTTGATGATTTCAATTTCCAGAGCGGGCATCGCGGGGGTGTTCCTTTCAGCTAAGGTCTCGGTGGCGAACCTGGACGTTCTTGAGGGTTTGTTGCAGCGTCTGGCCCAGGCGTTCGGTCAGATAGACAGAGCGGTGGTGGCCGCCGGTGCAGCCGATGGCAATGGTGACATAGGCCCGGTTGCTCGCGGCAAAGCGCGGCAACCATTTGAGCAGGTAGCTGGAGATGTCCTGGAACATCTCCTCGACATCCGGTTGCGCGGCCAGATAGTCCGCCACAGGCTGGTCCAACCCTGATTGATCACGCAACTCCGGCTTCCAGTAGGGATTGGGCAGGCAGCGCACATCGAATACCAGGTCGGCATCCACCGGCATACCGCGCTTGAAGCCAAACGACTCGACCAGAAAGGCCGTGCCGGGTTCGGGCTGGTTCAGCAGGCGTAGCTTGATGGCATCGCGTAGTTGGTACAGGTTGAGGCTGGTGGTGTTGATCTTGAGGTCGGCGAGGTCAATGATCGGCCCCAACAGCTTGGTCTCGTCCTCGATGGCTTCGGCCAGCGAACGGTGTGGGCTGCTGAGGGGGTGGCGTCGACGAGTCTCGGAGAAACGTTTGAGCAGGGTTTCTTCGTCGGCATCCAGGTACAGCACATCGCAGTGAATGTGCTTGGCACGTACTTCCTCAAGCAGTTCCGGGAAGCGCGAGAGGTGGCTGGGCAGGTTGCGGGCATCAATCGAAACGGCGACCAACGGCTGTGCCAGTTCGGTGTGGATCAGCGCGCGCTCCGCCAACTCCGGCAGCAGGCCGGCGGGTAGGTTGTCGATGCAATAGAAACCGTTGTCCTCAAGAACATTGAGGGCGGTGCTTTTACCTGAGCCGGAGCGGCCGCTGACGATGATCAAACGCATGATTAATGCCCGTTTTGTTCATCCAGGACAACCTGATACAACGCCTCATTGCTGCTGGCGCTGCGCAGTTTGTCGCGTACTTCCTTGCGGTCGAGCATGCTTGCAATCTGCCGGAGCAGTTCCAGGTGTGCATCGGTGGCGGCTTGCGGGACCAGCAACACAAACAGCAGGTCGACCGGCGCACCGTCGATGGCGTCGAAATCGATGGGAGCGTCCAGGTGCAGCAGGGCGCTGACAGGTGTCTCGCAGCCTTTGAGGCGGCAGTGAGGAATGGCGATGCCGTTACCAAAACCGGTCGAGCCGAGTTTTTCACGGGCAATCAGAGCCTCGTAGACATCTTGCATCTCCAATTCAGGCACTTGTTTGCTGATCAGGTTGGCAATCTGTTCGAGGGCTTTCTTCTTGCTGCCCCCCGGCGCGTTCACAACGGAACGGCCGGGAGTCAGGATGGTTTCAAGTCGGATCATGGGTGGGGAGTGTTAGCGGCCGGTGCCCTGAAGGAGGCTCTGCTGCTTTTCCTTATGCTTTTTGATTTGGCGATCCAGCTTGTCGGTCAGGTCGTCAATGGCGGCATACATATCAGAATGCTCAGCATTGGCGACGACTTCCCCGCCGGGTATACGCAAGGTGGCTTCGATTTTCTGCTTCAGCTTTTCGACAGTCATAATGACTTGCACGTTGGTGATCTTGTCGAAATGCCCCTCAATTCGTTTGAGTTTTTCGCCGATATAAGTGCGCAGCGCTTCGGTCACTTCCAGTTGGTGTCCACTGATATTGACTTGCATACAGCTTCTCCTTCGTTGCCAGTGCATAAAGCGACGGGTAGGAATACCCGCCACTGGAACGCTGTGGCCTGCCCGTCACATCAAACGCTTACGCTCGCTGGAAGGCGCAATCCCAAGGGACTCGCGGTACTTGGCGACGGTTCGACGGGCGACCTGAATGCCTTGTGCCTCCAGTAAACCAGCGATCTTGCTGTCACTCAACGGCTTTTTCTGATTTTCCGCGGCAACCAGTTTTTTGATGATCGCGCGGATCGCCGTGGACGAGCATTCGCCGCCTTCGGAGGTGCTGACATGGCTGGAGAAAAAGTACTTCAACTCATATATACCCCGTGGGGTATGCATGAATTTTTGCGTCGTTACCCGGGAAATCGTCGATTCGTGCATGCCCACCGCTTCTGCGATGTCGTGCAGAACCAGGGGTTTCATCGCTTCGTCGCCGTATTCCAGGAAGCCGCGCTGGTGCTCGACGATCTGGGTGGCCACTTTCATCAGGGTTTCGTTGCGGCTTTGCAGGCTCTTGATGAACCAGCGCGCTTCCTGCAACTGGTTGCGCATGAAGGTGTTGTCGGCACTGGTGTCGGCACGACGCACAAAACCGGCATATTGCGGGTTGACCCGCAGGCGCGGCACCGACTCCTGGTTCAGTTCCACCAGCCAGCGCTCGTTGTCCTTGCGCACGATCACATCGGGGACGACGTATTCGGCTTCGCTGGACTCGATCTGCGAGCCCGGACGCGGGTTGAGGCTTTGCACCAGCTCGATGACGTGGCGCAGGTCGTCTTCCTTGAGCTTCATGCGGCGCATCAGTTGGCTGTAGTCGCGGCTGCCCAGCAGGTCGATGTAGTCGGTGACCAGGCGCTGGGCTTCAGCGAGCCAAGGGGTCTTGGCGGGCAGTTGGCGCAATTGCAGCAACAGGCACTCGCTAAGGTTGCGTGCGCCAATGCCGGCGGGCTCGAACTGCTGGATGCGGTGCAGGACGGCTTCGATTTCGTCCAGCTCGATGTCCAGTTCCGGGTCGAAGGCTTCAAGAATCTCTTCGAGCGTCTCGTCCAGATAACCCTGGTTATTGATGCAGTCGATCAGGGTCACGGCGATCAGGCGATCGGTGTCGGACATCGGCGCCAGGTTCAATTGCCACAGCAAGTGGCTCTGCAGGCTCTCGCCGGCTGAGGTGCGGGTGGTGAAATCCCACTCGTCGTCATCATTGCTCGGCAGGCTGCTGGCGCTGGTCTGGTAGACGTCCTCCCAGGCGGTGTCCACGGGAAGTTCGTTGGGGATGCGTTCGTTCCATTCGCCTTCCTCCAGGTTATCCACCGTAGGGGCGGTTTCCTGGTAAGAGGGTTCCTGCACGTCGGAATTGGGTTTTTGCTCGACGTTGTCGGCCAGTGGGTCTGCATTATCGAAGTCGTCGCCTTCTTCCTGGCGTTCGAGCATCGGATTGGACTCCAAGGCTTCCTGGATTTCCTGTTGTAGGTCCAGTGTCGACAATTGGAGCAGGCGGATGGCCTGTTGCAGCTGCGGTGTCATCGTCAGCTGCTGGCCCATTCTCAGGACTAGCGATGGTTTCATGGCAGGGGCTTAACACCTTATTCGCCGGCGCAATGCGCCATCCACGACAGGGCGCGTGAGCGCCAAACATAAGCAAATTATATGCCTGATATCGGGGGCTTTGCCTAGAGCGCGGTAACAATAAAAATCCGGAGGTTTTCATTGACTCCCGCGCACCTTGGCGAACGGCCTGCCACCGCCATTTTCTACCGGCAGGCTTACAGGCGGAACTCGTGGCCCAGATACACTTCCTTGACCAGTTCGTTGGCCAGAATAGTGGCCGAATCGCCTTCTGCGATCAGTTGCCCATCATTGACGATATATGCAGTTTCGCAGATATCGAGGGTCTCGCGGACATTGTGGTCGGTGATCAGTACACCGATGCCCTTGGCCTTGAGGTGATGGATGATCTGCTTGATGTCGCCAACCGAGATCGGGTCGACACCGGCAAAAGGTTCGTCCAGCAGGATGAACTTCGGCGCAGTGGCCAGTGCGCGGGCAATCTCCACGCGGCGACGTTCACCACCGGACAAGCTCATGCCGAGGTTGTCGCGGATGTGGTTGATGTGGAACTCCTGCAGCAGGCTTTCCAGCTCCTTGCGGCGGCCGTCGCGGTCGAGTTCCTTACGGGTCTCGAGGATCGCCATGATGTTATCGGCGACCGACAGTTTGCGGAAGATCGACGCCTCCTGGGGGAGATAGCCGATACCGGCGCGCGCGCGGCCGTGCATCGGCTGGTGGCTGACGTCCAGGTCGTCGATCAACACGCGACCCTGGTCTGCCTGAACCAGGCCGACGATCATATAGAAGCAAGTGGTTTTGCCGGCACCGTTGGGGCCAAGCAGGCCGACGATCTGGCCGCTGTCGATCGACAGGCTGACGTCGCGCACGACCTGACGGCCTTTATAGGCCTTGGCCAGATGCTGGGCTTTCAGGGTTGCCATTACTCGGCCTTCTTCTTCGGCTGGATAACCATGTCGATACGTGGGCGTGGTGCGGTGACCTTGCTGCCGTTGGCGCGACCGGCGTTGGCGATCTGCTTCACGGTGTCATAGGTGATCTTTTCACCTTCCGTGGAGTTGCCGTCGGGGCTCAGTACCTTGGCCTGGTCGATCAGCACGATGCGGTTTTGCTGGGCGTGATACTGGATGGTTTTGCCGTAGCCCTTCATTGGTGCGGTATCGGCGGGCGCCTGCTTCTGTTCGAAGTAAGCCAGGTTGCCCACGGAAGTCACAACGTCGATGTCGCCAGCAGGGGTGCGAGTCAGCGTCACCGTGTTGCCGGTGATCTTCATCGAGCCCTGGGTAATGATCACGCCACCGGTGTAGGTCGCGACGCCTTGTTTGTCATCGAGCTGTGCATCGTCGGCCGAAATGTGGATCGGTTGCTGGCTATCGTTCGGCAGAGCCCAGGCGCTCACGCTTCCCAGTGCTGCGCCCAGACCGAGCAAAATAGGGAGGGTTTTAACGAGCCTCATACTGTCCTCTTACGTTCGATAGCAGGTGTATCCTGCTTTCTTTCAAATACGCTTTCATTCCCTTGCCAGTCGATACACCGCCAGCGCCGTCGATTCTAACGTCTTGCTCGGTCTGCGCATATTGCTTCTGTGGGAATACGGTCATGCGACTGCTGGTAATGATGGTGTCGCGGTTCTGCGCGTCAGTCCGTGCGACGCGTACCGAGTCGATCAGTTCCACTTCGGTGCCGTCCGGGTTGACTTCGCCACGCTTGCTGGTGACGTGCCAGGGGAATTCGGTGCCGCGGTACAGATTCAGGTCGGGGTTGGTCAGCAGGGTGACTTCGGATGCCTTCAAGTGTTCGACTTTGTCCGATGTCATTTCGTACTGCACTTTGCCGTCAGGTAGGAACTGCACGCTGTAGGCATTGGTGGCGTAATAGTCGATAGCGCCTTGGTCAGCCTGCGCAACAGGCTGGTCGAGAAAGCGCTCCGGGCTGATATTCCAGTAGCCAACCGCCAGGAGCAGCGCGGCGATGACCCCGAATAGCAGGAAGTTGCGAATCTTTTTGCTCAGCATAAAACGCTCTATAGGTAGGCGGCGTGGGCCGCTTCAAGGCTGCCCTGGGCACGCAGGATCAACTCGCAGAACTCGCGGGCGGCGCCTTCGCCGCCACGGGCCGTGGTGATGCCGTGGGCATGCTCGCGAACAAATGCCGCCGCATTGGCGACAGCCATGCCCAAGCCCACCCGGCGGATCACCGGCAGGTCGGGCAGGTCGTCGCCCAGATAGGCAACCTGCTCATAGCTTAGGTTGAGTTGGCCAAGCAGCTCGTCCAAGACGACTAGTTTATCCTCCCGGCCCTGATACAGGTGAGGAATCCCCAGGTTTTGTGCGCGGCGTTCCACAACCGGGGTTTTTCGACCGCTGATAATCGCGGTTTGCACGCCCGCCGCCATGAGCATCTTGATGCCCTGGCCGTCGAGGGTGTTGAACGTCTTGAATTCGCTGCCGTCTTCGAGGAAGTACAGGCGGCCATCGGTCAGCACGCCGTCAACGTCGAAAATCGCCAACTTGATGTGTTTGCCGCGTTGCAACAGGTCGCTGGTCATTTACATCACTCCCGCACGCAGCAAGTCGTGCATGTTCAGGGCGCCAATCGGGCGGTCGTCGCCATCGACCACCACCAGCGCGCCGATCTTATGGTCTTCCATGATCTTCAGGGCCTCGGCCGCCAGCATTTCCGCGCGTGCAGTCTTGCCGTGGGGGGTCATCACCGCATCGATGGTGGCGGTGTGGATATCGATAGTGCGGTCCAGGGTGCGGCGCAGGTCTCCGTCGGTGAAGACGCCGGCCAGGCGTCCGTCGGCTTCCAGGACCACGGTCATGCCCAGGCCCTTGCGGGTCATCTCCATGAGCGCGTCCTTCAGCAGGGTACCGCGCTGTACCTGGGGCAGTTCATCGCCGGAATGCATGACGTTTTCCACTTTCAACAGCAGGCGTCGGCCCAGCGCACCGCCCGGATGGGAAAACGCGAAGTCTTCCGCCGTAAAACCGCGCGCTTCCAGCAGCGCCACGGCCAAGGCATCGCCCATGACCAGCGCGGCGGTGGTGGAGGAGGTCGGTGCCAGGTTCAGCGGGCAGGCCTCAGCGGTCACGTGAACATTCAGGTTTACTTCGGCGGCCTTGGCCAGTGTCGACTCCGGGTTGCCGGTGATGCTGATCATCTGGATGCCCAGGCGTTTGATCAGCGGCAGCAGGGTCACGATTTCGTTGGTGGTGCCGGAGTTGGACAGTGCGAGGATGATGTCATCCTTGGTGATCATGCCCATGTCGCCATGGCTGGCTTCGGCCGGGTGGACGAAAAACGCTGTGGTCCCGGTGCTTGCCAGGGTGGCGGCGATCTTGTTGCCGACGTGACCGGACTTGCCCATGCCGACCACAACAACGCGGCCTTTGCTGGCCAGAATCATCTCGCAGGCGCGCACGAAATCTGCGTCGATATGGGCCAACAAGCCTTCTACGGCTTCAAGCTCGAGGCGGATGGTGCGTTGTGCGGATTGGATAAGGTCGCTGGATTGGCTCATGTCTGAAATCGTATAGCCTGACGAAAAGTCGGCGATTATAACGGTAATGATCAATTCCCTCACGCAAGTTCGTCAGCCTTTAGTCGTCAGGCGCTTCAGACTCCTTCCTCGGTAACATAGCCAGCAATGTTTTTTCCCTGTCCCCAATCTGAACAAGCGCTGTTCCGGCCTTGGGGGCTCTGCACCAGCAGTGATATAGTTCGCCGCCAGCTCGGTCCACCCAGCCCATGTGGCTAACTATATATCGCGCAACCGTTGCAAACGTTTGTCGCAAACGTGGTGTCTGAGTGAAAGGCTGCATCCCAAGGAGTTTAGATGAGTGCCGATAACGCCTACGCGGTCGAGCTGAAGGGCCTTACCTTCAAGCGCGGGACGCGCAGCATCTTCAATAACGTCGATATTCGCATTCCCCGCGGCAAGGTCACGGGCATCATGGGGCCTTCCGGTTGCGGCAAGACCACCCTGTTGCGCCTGATGGGCATGCAATTGCGCCCCAACGCAGGCGAAGTATGGGTCAACGGCCAGAACCTGCCGACGCTGTCGCGCAGCGATCTGTTCGATGCGCGCAAGCACATGGGGGTCCTGTTCCAAAGCGGTGCGCTGTTCACCGACCTCGATGTGTTCGAAAACGTCGCGTTTCCGCTGCGGGTGCATACTCAGCTGTCCGATGAAATGATTCGTGACATTGTGCTGCTGAAACTGCAAGCCGTGGGCCTTCGCGGAGCCCTCGACCTGATGCCGGACGAACTGTCCGGCGGCATGAAGCGTCGTGTCGCATTGGCGCGTGCTATTGCCCTCGATCCGCAGATTCTCATGTATGACGAACCCTTCGTGGGGCAGGACCCGATCGCCATGGGCGTGCTGGTGCGCCTGATCCGCCTGCTCAACGATGCGCTGGGGATTACCAGTATCGTGGTCTCCCACGACCTGGCCGAGACCGCGAGCATCGCCGACTACCTCTATGTGGTCGGTGATGGCCAGGTGCTGGGGCAGGGAACGCCGGAAGAACTGATGAACGCTGACAACCCGCGCATTCGCCAATTCATGACCGGCGATCCCGATGGCCCGGTGCCTTTTCATTTTCCGGCAGCGGACTACCGCTCAGATCTTCTGGGGAAGCGCTGATGCGCAAGACATCTCTTATCGAGAAGGTGCGCCTTTTCGGTCGTTCCGGCATCGACATCATCGAAGTGCTCGGCCGTTCGACGATTTTCCTGTTCCACGCCTTGCTCGGCCGTGGTGGCATTGGCGGCAGCTTCGGTCTGCTAATCAAGCAACTGCACGCCGTCGGTGTGATGTCCCTGGTGATCATCGTGGTCTCCGGGCTCTTCATCGGCATGGTGCTGGCGTTGCAAGGCTTCAATATCCTGTCCAGCTACGGCTCGGAACAGGCGGTGGGGCAGATGGTCGCCCTGACGCTGTTGCGTGAACTCGGCCCGGTCGTCGCGGCCCTGTTGTTCGCCGGGCGCGCCGGTTCTGCGCTGACCGCCGAAATCGGCAACATGAAGTCCACCGAGCAGTTGTCCAGCCTGGAGATGATCGGTGTGGACCCGCTCAAGTACATTGTTGCACCGCGCCTGTGGGCCGGCTTCATTTCCCTGCCGCTGCTGGCGATGATCTTCAGCGTGGTGGGTATCTGGGGCGGTTCATGGGTTGCGGTGGACTGGCTGGGGGTCTACGACGGCTCCTACTGGGCCAACATGCAAAACAGCGTGACCTTCAACGGCGACGTGCTCAATGGCATTATAAAGAGCATTGTCTTCGCCTTTGTCGTGACCTGGATCGCCGTATTCCAAGGCTATGACTGTGAGCCCACTTCAGAAGGGATCAGTCGCGCCACCACCAAGACCGTTGTGTACGCCTCGCTGGCGGTACTGGGCCTTGACTTCATTATGACCGCCTTGATGTTTGGAGATTTCTGATGCAAAACCGCACTGTGGAAATCGGTGTCGGCCTTTTCTTGCTGGCTGGCATCCTGGCTTTACTGTTGCTTGCCCTGCGAGTCAGCGGCCTTTCGGCCAGCCCCACCGCCGATACTTATAAACTTTACGCGTACTTCGACAATATCGCCGGTTTGACTGTCAGAGCTAAAGTGACCATGGCCGGTGTGACCATCGGCAAGGTCTCGGCAATCGATCTGGATCGCGACAGCTTCACCGGGCGAGTGACGATGCAGTTGGACAAGAAGGTAGATAACCTACCAACCGACTCTACTGCGTCTATCCTCACTGCGGGCTTGCTGGGCGAGAAATACATCGGGATCAGCGTGGGTGGTGAAACTGCTCTGCTCAAGGATGGCTCGACCATCCACGACACACAGTCGTCGCTGGTGCTTGAGGACCTGATCGGTAAATTCCTGCTCAATACGGTCAATAAAGACGCCAAATGAGGACTCTGTTCATGATCTCTACCTTGCGACGTGGTCTGCTGGTACTGCTTGCAGCACTGCCGTTGATGGCCAACGCGGCGGGTTCTGCGCACGAACTGGTGCAGGACACGACCAGCAAAATGTTGGCTGACCTGACCGCCAATAAAGAACAGTACAAGCAAGACCCGACTAAGTTTTACGACTCGCTCAATACCATTGTCGGCCCGGTCGTGGACGCCGAAGGTATTTCGCGCAGCATCATGACGGTCAAGTATTCGCGCAAGGCCACGCCCGCGCAGATGCAGACATTCCAGGAAAACTTCAAGAAGGGCCTGTTCCAGTTCTACGGTAACGCCCTGCTCGAATACAACAACCAGGGGATCACTGTCGATCCCGCCAAGGATGAGTCGGGCGATCGCACCAGTGTCGGCATGACCGTCAAGGGCAGCAACGGCGCGATCTATCCTGTGCAGTACACGTTGGAAAAGGTCAGCGGCGAGTGGAAGCTGCGTAACGTGATCATCAACGGTATCAACATCGGCAAGCTGTTCCGTGACCAGTTCGCTGATGCGATGCAGCGCAATGGCAACGACCTGGACAAGACCATCAATGGTTGGGCTGGTGAAGTGGCCAAGGCCAAGGAAGAGACCGATAAAGCTGCTGGGAAGCCCGCGCAATGACCGAGGCGGCTGTTCGTATCGGCGACGCCGGCGAGTTGTTCCTCAGCGGTGTGCTGGATTACCGCACCGGGCCGGACTTGCGCAAGCAGGGGCAGGCGCTGATCAAAGCGAGCACCGCGCCGTCGCTGGTGCTCGATTGCTCGGCGGTGAGCAAGTCCAGCAGCGTCGGTTTGTCGTTACTGCTGTGCTTTATACGTGATGCCGAGGCAGCCAAAAAACCGGTCAGCATAAGTGCGCTGCCCGATGACATGCGTGAAATTGCCGAGGTTTACGGTCTGACCGAGCTGTTGGCGCATCCTTAATACACATTTTCAAGGAAGCCCCCCGTCAGAGTCCTGCTATGCGGGGTTCGCAGGCGCGGGGCTTTTTTGTATGATGTGCGACCCGTGCGCACTGGGCGCCGATAGAGGTTGAGCATGCAGGCCCTAGAAGTTAAGAGCTTCCTTGAAGGAAAGCTGCCGGAAACGAACGTAGAAGTTGAAGGCGAAGGCTGCAACTTCCAGCTGAATTTGATTAGCGATGAACTGGCGGCGCTGAGCCCGGTCAAGCGTCAACAGCAGGTCTATGCCCATTTGAACCCGTGGATCACCGATGGCAGCATCCATGCGGTCACTATGAAATTTTTCAGCCGCGCGGCCTGGGCCGAGCGCACCTGAGCCCCCAAGGCGTCGAGATTCTTATGGATAAATTGATTATTACCGGCGGTGCCCGCCTTGATGGCGAGATCCGCATTTCCGGTGCGAAAAACTCCGCCTTGCCGATCCTGGCAGCGACCCTGCTGTGCGATGGTCCTGTGACCGTGGCCAACCTGCCGCACCTGCACGACATCACCACCATGATCGAGCTGTTCGGTCGCATGGGCATTGAGCCGGTGATCGACGAAAAACTGTCGGTTGAAATCGACCCGCGCACCATCAAGACCCTGATCGCCCCGTATGAGCTGGTGAAAACCATGCGTGCGTCGATCCTGGTGCTTGGCCCGATGGTCGCCCGTTTCGGCGAAGCCGAAGTGGCCCTGCCTGGCGGTTGCGCGATCGGTTCGCGTCCGGTGGACCTGCACATCCGTGGTCTTGAAGCCATGGGTGCTACCATTGACGTCGAAGGCGGCTACATCAAGGCCAAGGCGCCGGAAGGCGGCCTGCGTGGCGCCAGCTTCTTCTTTGATACCGTGAGCGTGACCGGTACCGAGAACATCATGATGGCCGCGGCCCTGGCTAACGGTCGCAGTGTGTTGCAAAACGCCGCGCGCGAGCCGGAAGTGGTCGACCTGGCCAACTTCCTGATCGCCATGGGCGCCAACATCCGCGGCGCCGGCACCGACACCATCACCATTGAAGGTGTAAAACGCCTGCATTCGGCCACCTACAAGGTGATGCCGGACCGCATCGAGACCGGGACCTACCTGGTCGCCGCCGCCGTCACCGGTGGTCGCGTCAAGGTCAAGGACACTGATCCGACCATCCTTGAGTCCGTACTGGAAAAACTTAAGGAAGCCGGCGCTGAAATCACCACCGGTGAAGATTGGATCGAGCTGAACATGCACGGCAAGCGGCCAAAAGCCGTCAACGTGCGGACCGCCCCGTACCCGGCGTTCCCGACCGACATGCAAGCGCAGTTCATCTCCCTGAACGCGATTGCCGAAGGCACCGGTGCCGTGATCGAGACCATCTTTGAAAACCGCTTCATGCACGTGTATGAACTGCACCGCATGGGCGCGAAGATCCAGGTCGAAGGCAACACGGCCATTGTGACCGGCATCGACAAGCTCAAAGGCGCGCCCGTCATGGCCACCGACCTGCGGGCCTCGGCCAGCCTGGTGATCTCCGCACTGTGCGCAGAGGGCGACACGCTGATCGACCGCATCTACCACATAGACCGTGGCTACGAGTGCATCGAAGAAAAACTGCAGATGCTCGGCGCGAAGATCCGCCGGGTACCGGGCTAGTCCAAGGACTGCAATTGTGGCGAGGGAGCTTGCTCCCGCTGGGTCGCGAAGCGGCCCCAAGAGCGGGACTGCTACGCAGTCCAACGGGAGCAAGCGCCCTCGCCACAGTTTGCGGTTAGCTGATTTGTTTCAAATCGAGGCTGTAATGGCCTCGATCTGTGTCTGGCGCCGTTTGCGACCAGACCGCAATAGCCTGATGAAGGACTGACGTTTCCCATGTTGACCATCGCACTGTCCAAGGGCCGTATCCTTGACGACACTTTGCCGCTTCTGGCTGAAGCGGGCATCGTGCCGACCGAGAATCCGGACAAGAGCCGCAAGTTGATCATCCCTACGACCCAGGACGACGTTCGCCTGCTGATCGTGCGGGCTACCGATGTGCCGACCTACGTTGAACACGGTGCCGCCGACCTGGGTGTCGCCGGTAAAGACGTATTGATGGAATACGGTGGCCAGGGCCTGTACGAACCACTGGACCTGCGTATTGCCCTGTGCAAGCTGATGACCGCTGGCCGGGTCGGTGACGTCGAGCCCAAGGGGCGCCTGCGGGTGGCCACCAAGTTCGTCAATATCGCCAAGCGTTACTACGCGGAGCAAGGCCGCCAGGTCGATATCATCAAGCTGTACGGCTCGATGGAGCTGGCACCGCTGATCGGCCTGGCCGACAAGATCATCGACGTGGTCGACACCGGCAACACCCTGCGCGCCAACGGCCTGGAGCCCCAGGATTTCATTGCTGACATCAGCTCTCGCCTGATCGTCAACAAGGCATCGATGAAGATGCAGCACGCGCGTATCCAGGCGTTGATCGACACCCTGCGCAACGCAGTGGAGTCTCGACACCGCGGTTGACTCACCCGCGTAGCCAAACGGCTGCGCCCGTCTATCCGCCTCATAGCCAGAATTCTCAGGTGCCCAAGCGGAAAACGACTGCTGGGAAGGTGCGCTGACGTTCAATAACGAATCGCGCCTTACCCCAAAAGGCAAGTTATGTTAGTAGAAGATTCTTTTTCAATACCTAGCCACGCGTAGCAGCCTGCCTTTTGAGGCAAGGCCCTACGGGTTGGTACTGTGGCCGCGCCATGCTGCGTTGCGGGACTTGGTAAGGAAACAACCCTTACCGGCGTCCCGCGCCTTGCCTGGCACGACCGCAGCACCAACGCGATTCGTTATTGAATGTCAGCGCACCTTCGGGCGCCTGAGTTTTTGCCAATCCTATGAGGCCCTCGCTATGACCACGTCCACTGCAATTGCCCGACTCAACGCTGCCGACCCGGATTTCGCCCATCATCTGGATCATCTGCTGAGTTGGGAAAGTGTGTCCGACGACTCGGTCAACCAGCGGGTGCTCGACATCATCAAGGCCGTGCGCGAGCGCGGTGACGCCGCGTTGGTGGACTTCACCCGCCAGTTCGACGGTTTGGACGTCAAGTCCATGTCGGACCTGATCCTGCCCCGCGAACGCCTGGAGCTGGCCCTGACGCGCATTACCGTGCCGCAGCGCGAAGCCCTGGAACTCGCGGCGGCGCGGGTGCGCAGTTACCACGAGAAGCAGAAACAGGATTCCTGGAGCTACACCGAGGCCGACGGCACCGTGCTGGGCCAGAAGGTCACGCCGCTGGATCGCGCCGGGCTGTACGTGCCGGGCGGTAAAGCCTCGTACCCGTCGTCGGTATTGATGAACGCGATTCCGGCCAAGGTCGCCGGTGTGACCGAAGTGGTCATGGTGGTGCCGACGCCGCGCGGTGAAATCAACGAGCTGGTCCTCGCGGCAGCCTGCATCGCCGGTGTCGACCGCGTGTTCACCATCGGCGGCGCCCAGGCTGTCGCGGCGTTGGCCTACGGCACTGAAAGCGTGCCGAAGGTCGACAAAGTGGTCGGCCCCGGCAACATCTATGTCGCCACCGCCAAGCGCCACGTGTTTGGCCAGGTCGGTATCGACATGATCGCCGGCCCTTCGGAAATCCTCGTGGTGTGTGACGGCCAGACCGACCCGGACTGGATCGCCATGGACCTGTTCTCCCAGGCCGAACATGACGAAGACGCCCAAGCGATTCTGGTCAGCCCTGACGCCGAGTTCCTCGACCAGGTCGCCGCCAGCATCAACAAGCTGATGCCGAGCATGGACCGCGCCGAGATCATCGAGAAGTCGATCAATGGCCGTGGTGCGCTGATCCTGGTGCGCGACATGGAGCAGGCCATCGAAGTGGCCAATCGCATCGCACCGGAGCACTTGGAGTTGTCCGTGGCCGACCCGCAAGGCTGGCTGCCGTCGATTCGTCACGCCGGGGCGATCTTCATGGGCCGCCACACCAGCGAAGCCCTGGGCGACTACTGCGCAGGTCCCAACCACGTGTTGCCGACCTCCGGCACCGCGCGCTTCTCGTCGCCACTGGGGGTGTATGACTTCCAGAAGCGTTCGTCGATCATCTTCTGCTCGCCACAAGGCGCTTCCGAGCTGGGCAAGACCGCCTCGGTACTGGCCCGTGGCGAATCCTTGAGCGCCCACGCACGTAGCGCCGAATACCGCATCCTTGAAGACAATAAGGGGAACTGAGACATGAGCAAATTCTGGAGCCCCTTCGTCAAGGACCTCGTGCCTTACGTACCCGGTGAGCAGCCCAAGCTGAGCAAGCTGGTCAAGCTCAACACCAATGAAAACCCCTACGGCCCGTCGCCCAAGGCGCTGGCGGCCATGCAGGCCGAGTTGAACGACAACCTGCGCCTGTATCCGGACCCTAACAGCGACCTGCTCAAGCAGGCCGTGGCCCGCTTTTACGCGATCGACGCCGGCAAAGTGTTCCTCGGCAATGGTTCCGATGAAGTCCTGGCACACATCTTCCACGCGCTGTTCCAGCACGACCTGCCGCTGTTGTTTCCGGATATCAGCTACAGCTTCTATCCGGTGTACTGCGGCCTCTACGGCATCAAGTCCGACCCGGTGCCGCTGGATGAGCAGTTCCAGATCCGCGTAGCGGACTACGCCAGGCCGAACGGCGGGATCATCTTCCCTAACCCGAATGCGCCGACCGGCTGCGTACTGACGCTGGACGCGGTGGAGCAGATCCTCAAGGCCAGCCCGGATTCGGTGGTGGTGGTGGATGAAGCCTACGTCGACTTCGGCGGCGAAACCGCCATCGGTCTGGTGGATCGCTACCCGAACCTGCTGGTCACCCAGACCTTGTCCAAATCGCGCTCACTGGCCGGTTTGCGCGTGGGCCTGGCCGTGGGCCACCCGGACCTGATCGAGGCGCTGGAGCGGGTCAAGAACAGCTTCAACTCCTATCCGCTCGATCGCCTGGCGATTGTCGGCGCGGCGGCGGCGTTCGATGACCGTGAGTACGTCGAGAAGACGTGCCGGTGGGTGATCGACAGCCGTGAAAAGGTCGTCGGGCAGTTGGAGGAGAAAGGTTTTGAAGTGCTGCCGTCGGCGGCCAACTTCATCTTTGCTCGTCACCCACGGCACGACGCCGCCGGCCTGGCGGCCAAGTTGCGTGAGCAAGGGGTGATTGTGCGGCACTTCAAGCAGGCGCGGATTGACCAGTTCCTGCGGATCAGCATCGGTACGCCGGAGCAGAACCAGGCGCTGATCGATGGCCTAGGCGAGCTCTAAGTCACACTGAAGATCTAAAAATGTGGGAGGGGGCTTGCCCCCGATAGCGGTAGATCAGTCGTTTAGATGTCGACTGACACTCCGTCATCGGGGGCAAGCCCCCTCCCACATTCAGTTTTGCAGTGCTGGTTAGATCAGCGGGTCATCCGGCTTCTTGTGCTTCCAGCCGTCATTGCCCGGCAGCAGCAGGTTCAAACCAATCGCCACCACCGCACACAGGGCGATGCCCTTCAGGCCGAAATCGTCCGGGCCGTTGCCGGTGCCGACCAGCACACCGCCAATCCCGAACACCAGCGTCACCGACACAATCACCAGATTGCGCGCTTCGCCCAGGTCGATCTTGTGGCGAATCAGCGTGTTCATGCCCACGGCAGCAATCGAGCCGAACAGCAGGCACAGAATCCCGCCCATCACCGGTACCGGAATGCTCTGCAGCAGTGCGCCGAACTTGCCGATAAACGCCAGGCTGATGGCAAACACCGCCGCCCAGGTCATGATTTTCGGGTTGTAGTTCTTGGTCAGCATCACTGCGCCGGTCACTTCGGCGTAGGTGGTGTTCGGCGGGCCGCCAAATAGGCCGGCGGCTGTGGTGGCAATGCCGTCACCCAGCAGGGTGCGGTGCAGGCCGGGCTTCTTCAGGTAGTCGCGACCGGTCACGCTGCCCACCGCGATCACACCGCCGATATGCTCGATCGCCGGCGCCAGGGCCACCGGGACGATAAACAGGATCGCCTGCCAGTTGAATTCCGGCGCGGTGAAGTGGGGCAGGGCGAACCATGGTGCGGCGGCAATTTTGGCCGTATCGACCACGCCAAAGTAGAACGCCATGGCAAAGCCCACCAGCACGCCGGAGATGATCGGCACCAGGCGGAAAATGCCCTTGCCGAACACGGCCACGATCACTGTGGTCAGCAGCGCCGGCATCGAGATCAGCATCGCCGTCTGGTAATGGATCAACTCGGCGCCGTCGCCGGATTTACCCATCGCCATATTGGCGGCAATCGGCGCCATCGCCAGGCCGATGGAAATGATCACCGGGCCGATCACCACCGGCGGCAGCAGCCGGTCGATGAAACCGGTGCCCTTGATCTTCACCGCCAGGCCCATGAAGGTATAAACGAAACCGGCCGCCATCACCCCGCCCATGGTCGCCGCCAGGCCGAACTGGCCCTTGGCGAGAATGATCGGGGTGATAAAGGCAAAGCTCGACGCCAGAAACACCGGCACCTGCCGTCCGGTCACCACCTGGAACAGCAACGTGCCCAGGCCTGCGGTGAACAGTGCGACGTTTGGATCGAGACCTGTGATCAGCGGCATCAACACCAACGCGCCAAATGCTACGAAGAGCATTTGTGCGCCAGACAGGATCTGGCGCCAAAGCGGGTCGTTGAATTCATCCTGCATGCTCACGCGTCCTTCTGCTTGGTACCGAAGATCTTGTCACCGGCGTCGCCCAGGCCTGGGATGATGTAGCCGTGTTCGTTCAAGCGCTCATCGATGGACGCGGTGTAGATCTGCACGTCCGGATGAGCCTTCTCGACGGCGGCGATACCTTCGGGCGCGGCGACCAGCACCATGGCGCGGATGTCCTTGCAACCGGCCTTCTTCAGCAGGTCGATGGTGGCAACCATGGAACTGCCGGTGGCGAGCATCGGGTCGATGATCATCGCCAGGCGCTCGTTGATTTCCGGTACGAGTTTTTCCAGGTAGGTGTGGGCCTGCAGTGTTTGTTCATTGCGGGCGACGCCCACGGCGCTGACTTTTGCGCCCGGGATCAGGCTGAGTACGCCTTCGAGCATGCCAATGCCGGCGCGCAGGATCGGCACTACGGTGATTTTCTTGCCGGCGATTTTCTCGACCTGGACGGGACCGGCCCAACCGCAGATCTCGTAGCTTTCCAGGGGCAGGTCTTTGGTGGCTTCGTAGGTGAGCAACGCTCCGACTTCCTGAGCAAGCTCACGGAAGTTCTTCGTGCTAATGTCGGCGCGGCGCATAAGGCCGAGCTTGTGTCGGATCAGCGGATGGCGGATCTCGCGAGTGGGCATGGGAAAGGCTCCGGCGGCGGGCAAAAAAAACGGCCTAGATTAATCTATCCGAGGGTGTTGTCCTATAGACATCTAGCACGTTAGTCCATTAAGGCTTGAACGTTGCGCTTCACATGCGTACCTTTGCCCGCTTTTCTTGCCACAGCACCCCCTGGAGAGCGCCATGTCCGCTGATCTCGAGCATATCCGTCAAATCATGCGCGAGGCTGACTGCCTGTACACCGAAGCGCAAGTCGAAGAGGCGATCGCCAAGGTCGGCGCACAGATCAACCGCGAAATGGCCGACACCAACCCGGTGGTCTTCTGCGTGATGAATGGTGGTCTGATCTTCGCTGGAAAATTGCTGACCCATCTGCACTTTCCGCTGGAAGCGTCCTACTTGCACGCCACGCGTTATCGCAACGAAACCAGCGGCGGCGACCTGTTCTGGAAAGCCAAGCCGGAAGTCTCGTTCATGGACCGCGACGTGCTGATCATCGACGACATCCTCGATGAAGGGCACACCCTGGGCGCGATCATCGACTTCTGCAAACACTCCGGTGCCCGCAAAGTCCACACCGCCGTGCTGATCGACAAAGACCACGACCGTAAGGCTCGGCCTGAGATGAAAGCCGATTTCGTCGGCCTGCCGTGCATCGACCGCTACATCTTCGGTTATGGCATGGACTACAAAGGTTACTGGCGTAATGCCAATGGGATTTACGCCGTTAAAGGGATGTAATGCATGACTCGCTTTCTTGATCAGACGCTGTTTGCTGAATTGGCCGAGAAAGCGGCCGCCAGCCCTCGTGGCCGACACCACCACAACTTCCACGAAATGGAAGAGCCCTGCCATCGCCTCGCCGTGGGCTTGCAACCCAGCACCTACGTGCCGCCTCATCGCCACCTGAGCGCGGACAAGGCAGAAACCCTGCTGGTGCTCCAGGGGCGCCTGGGTGTGCTGGTGTTCGGCGACAGCGGTGAAGTGATCGCCAAGCGTGTGATGCAGGCGGGCGGCGAGTGTTCGGGCATCGATCTGCCGCCGGGGGTATTCCACGGCTTGGTCGTGCTGGCGCCTGACACGGTGATGTTCGAGTGCAAGGCCGGGCCGTATCGACCGGTGGGCGAGGGCGAATTGGCCGACTGGGCACCTCGCGAAGGCGATGCCGATGTGGCCGAGTATCAACGCTGGATGCTTGCCCAGTTCGATTGAGCTACAGTGCTGGGCTATCTTTCCCGGAGCGGCCTATGAGCCTATTGATTCGCACCTGCGCCGCCCTGGCGCTGAGCCTCAGTCTGCCGCTGGCCGCCGCCCCGGCCCCGATGCACAGCCAATTCCTGCCGCCGGACGACCTGGCCCTGCGCGCCGCAGCGCCCGATCAGCAGCAACTGTTGCAAGTCACCGAGTACGCGGTGGTGGTGGGTAACCAGCGTCAATCCACGCAACAGCCGATCCCCGTGACGTCGCCGTTGATGATTCGCCTCAAGGGTAAGTCCTTGAACAAAGGCGCGACCATCGCTCAGGTGATCCTCAATTTTGACGCCGAAAGTAAAAGCCTGAAAAAGCCGGTGTTCGACGACAAGACCAGAACCCTGACCCTGTCCTACCCTGCGGTCCAATACCGCATGATCGTCGACCTGCTGCGCAATGACACGGTGTATGTGCAGTTCCTCAGTTATGCCAACGGGCATATCTGGGCGGATTTGCACACCGGCGCCGTTCGCTCCAAGTAGCGAGATCACTGAAGAACCACTGTGGGAGGGAGCAAGCCCCCTCCCACAGTGGTTCTCAGTGCTTTCGAAGCCGGCGCCTCGCAGGTAGACTTTAACCCCCCCGTGTAAATGTCTGCAGGCTGGAGTCGGTAATGCGTAAAGATAAGAAACAGGTGATTGGTGACGAGATCGGCGACGATCAAATCAAGTTGTTCCTGAACTTCGAGCCGGTCGACGCGACTTCACCGTCCCTGCACAAGCTGACCAAGGCCTACCGTGGCCTGCGCATCGACGACTTCGAGCGCTTCCTGGGCTTCTTCAAGGAAGCCGGCCTGGACCTCGACGGCAAGGACGAGCATGGCCAGACCTTTGTCGACCTGATCAAGGACCAGCGCAACGCCGCCGAGTACATTGAGCTGATCGATAACGCCCGCGGCTGATCGCAGGCGAAAAAAAGCCCCGCTTCTCAGATCGAGAAGCGGGGCTTTTTTATCTCGAGGCCTTAAGCGTAGCTTTCAGCTTCGTTGTTGTGCTCAACCAGTTCCAGGCTGATGTTGTTCTGCGCGTTGATCTTGCGGTACAGCTCGGCGTCAGTCTCCAGGACCTTTTCACGGGCCGGGAAGATCTCGTGCAGCTTGGCCGCCCACTCGCCCGCAGTTTTGGCCGGGAAGCAACGCTCGATCAGTTCGAGCATGATCGACACCGTCACCGAAGCGCCCGGGGACGCGCCCAGCAGCGCCGCCAGCGAGCCGTCTTTGGCCGCGACCAACTCGGTGCCGAATTGCAGCACACCGCCTTTTTTCGGGTCTTTCTTGATGATCTGCACCCGTTGGCCGGCCACTTCCAGGCGCCAGTCTTCGGCTTTTGCTTGCGGGTAGAAGCGGCGCAGGGATTCCAGGCGCTGTTCCATGGACTGCATCACTTCGCTGACCAGGTACTTGGTCAGGTCCATGTTGTCCCGGGCCACGGCCAGCATCGGGCCGATGTTACCGGCGCGTACCGACATCGGCAGGTCAAGGAACGAGCCGTGCTTGAGGAACTTGGTGGTGAAACCGGCGTAAGGCCCGAACAGCAGGGACGTCTTGCCGTCGACCACGCGGGTGTCCAGGTGCGGCACGGACATCGGCGGCGAACCCACGGCGGCCTGGCTGTAGACCTTGGCCTGGTGGTGCTTGACCACTTCCGGGTTATCGCAACGCAGCCACTGGCCACTGACCGGGAAGCCGCCGAAGCCTTTGCTTTCTTCGATACCCGAGGCTTGTAGCAGCGGCAGGGCTGCACCACCGGCGCCGAGGAACACGAACTTGGCGTCCACGTCGCGGCTGTTGCCGCTGTTGACATCCTTGATGCTCACGGTCCAGCCTGCGCCATTGCGCTTGAGGCCGGTCACGCGTTTGCTGTACTTGACCTGCGCATCAGGCGAGCTGGTCAGGTGGCCCAGCAACTGGTTGGTCAGGGCGCCGAAGTTGACGTCGGTGCCGTTCTGCACGCGGGTTGCGGCGATTTTTTCGTCGAGCGGGCGGCCCGGCATCATCAGTGGCATCCACTCGGCCATATCGTTGCGGTCTTCGGTATAGCGCATATCCGAAAATGCGTGGTGCTGGCTGAGGGTTTCAAAGCGTTTCCTGAGGAATGCCACGCCTTTGTCGCCCTGCACGAAGCTCAGGTGCGGCACTGGGGTGATAAAGGACTTGGACGAGCCAAAGGTGCCTTTTTTGGTCAGGTACGCCCAGAACTGCTTCGACACCTCGAACTGGGTGTTGATGTGGACGGCTTTCTTGATGTCGATGGAACCGTCGGCGGCCTGGGGTGTGTAATTCAGCTCACACAGCCCGGCATGGCCGGTACCGGCGTTGTTCCACGGGTTGGAACTCTCCGCGGCACCCGAGTCCATCAGCTCAACGACTTCCAGCTTGAGGCCGGGGTCGAGCTCTTTGAGCAGTACGGCCAGGGTGGCACTCATGATGCCGGCCCCTACCAGTACTACGTCGACTGCTTCGTTATGCGCCATTTAACGCGTCTCCAAAATCTGCAGCACCAAATTGACGGCATGGCTGCCAGGAGTGACGGGGCGGTTCACGTGTTGCCCCAGGTTACCCATGGCCAGGATCGCCATGTCCGTTTCGCAATTCTTTGCAAGTTCAGCGCACGCTTCCTGCCGGGCTAATCTGCCTATGAACGCATTCATGGGCGACTGTGGCAATTCGACTTATGGTCAACGGCGTGCGATTCATGCAATCAATCCGTAGCGGACAGGCTCAAGCTCCGGTTTTTAAGGAGTACTCGGTCCTGTGTGATTGGGCTGTTCCAGACGCTGATGGTGCTTGTACTAACGCCAAACTATTCATTTGCTCGCCACACTCTTGTGAAGTTGTGAAAACCCGTTTTTTTCACGCTCTTTTGAAGACGTGAACCTCAAAAAAGGGCTGCCCAGCCTGGCACCTGGCCCGGAAAACCTTGCCGGCATGCGGCAAAACGGGCAAACAACTCAAGTGGCCGAGCGCAATGGCAGCTCTGGCAGATTCGGTAAAGGCGGGTGGTTTGCAAAGAAAACAGCAAGCGCGCCAGCTTCACACGATCTGTGTGGGCGGCTCTCTGTGGGCGATCTGGGGGGGCTAATGCCGAGGCATTAACGATGTTGCGAGGCCCGATCAGGAGACGTCCTTATAATCGGGGGGAGATTGTAGCGAAGAACGCTAAGGAAAAGGGCGTGTTTTATGACTTTTATTAGGCGTTTGGTCAGGCGGTCAACGGCTGGTGATGCGCCGACTGCGCCGAGCGCGCGCTGATGCGGGCGCTGGCGGGCAGTGGGTGGTGCATCCAGCTCAAGCGAATTTCTTCGATTTCCACCCAGCCTTCGCCGACCGGAGGCTGGCTGCACTCTTTGAAGGCTTGGCAGCGGCCTTGCGCATCGAGCAGGGCAAATTGGCGAAGGACGGGCTTGCGCGTAAACAGCGACCAGAGAAAAGACATGGGATCGGCCTCCTGAAATTGAGACCAAGCATGCCTGCGGGGGATGACGAGCGCATGTATCGACTGTGACATATTGGTGACATCGAACCCCTGCAATGCCCGTGAGTCATAGGTTGTAACTGACGCTAGTTCCCGGCAAGGGCCGCCCGCTATACTGCTGGCCTGTCGGTACTCGATTTCTGGAGAGAAGAGCATGTTGCAACGCCTGTTGTTCGGTTTGATCACTGTGACCAGTTTGACCCTGGTTGGCTGCGCCAATAGCCCGCAACAACTCAGCCCGCAACCTAAGCTCACCACGCAGTTGGCTCCGGTGGGTCACGGTCAGCCGGTGTCGGTGCGTGTGGTGGATGGTCGTCCTTCGCCTACCCTGGGCTCCCGTGGTGGCCTGTACCCGGAGACCGCCCTGGTGTCGGTAAGCGCCGCCGACGTGCTCCCCAAGCTGCAAGCCCAGGCTGAGGCGGCGGTGCGTCTGCTCGGTTTTACCCCGGCGAACTCGCCGGGCGCTCCGCAGTTGACCATCACACTGGCCGAGCTGAAATACCAGTCGCCCAAAGAAGGCCTGTACGTGACCGAGGCCTCTATCGGCGCGACGTTCAAATCCGACGTCAGCGCCGGTACCCGTCGCTACAGTGGCCGTTACGGTGCGTCCCTCAACCAGCGTTTCGGCATGTCGCCTAACCAGGAGACCAACACCAAGCTGGTCAGTGATGTCCTGAGCGACGCCCTGACCCGTCTGTTCAAGGACCCGAGCATCGGCCAATTGCTCAGCTCGCAATAGCGGTTGATAAAAGACCGGGCTCAGCGCTGAGCCCGGTTTTTTTTGCCTGGCGTTTCATGCTGCGGTGTCGATAGCGAAGTCGAGCATGCTTATCCCGGTCAGCAGATCCGTCTCCGGCAGGTCCGCATGCTGGTGCCCGCCGAGGGCGCAATACACCAGCCAGTGGCGGTCCTGGACGTTGAACGCGAGGCCGCCGATCAGCGCCTCTTGCTCATCGCTTGGGGCAATCAAATACAGCCGATCCTGGTTTTGCGCGTGCAACATGACAAGCTCCCGAGTGTTCGAAGGGCCATAGAGTGAACGGTTAAGGTGACGTTCAGGTGACGCCGGAAATTACTGGATACATTAGCCGTCAATGGGGAAGGGAGCTTTAGGCGCAGGAGGCGACTATCGTTCAGGTTTGTATCTGAATTGATACCAAGGCACTGTTTCAACGAGGTTTGTGATGGCGCTGCCCGGACTGCTGATCAATGTTGTTGCTCTATTAGTGGCTTGCCCTGGGGCTGCGCTGCTATCCATTACCCGTTTGAAGGAACAGCGCGCCATGGCCAGGCTCGCCGCGCAAAGCGAAGAGCGCGCCATCGACCAGCCCATGCTGTTTCTGGATGTGCGCACCGAACGGGCGCATCGCCTGGCTTATCGTATTGGTTTCGCCTGCCTGGGGCTCGCGCTGCTGAGCTCATGGATCAGTACACGTTTTTAGTTGCGCCCTGAAACGACTGCGGGAGCGGGCTTGCTCGCGATAGCGGAGTAACAGTCGGCACATCTGTGACTGAACCACCGAATCGCGGGCAAGCCCGCTCCCACAGGTTTGGATAGGTGTATTACAGCGGGATGCCCGCTTTGACCCGATATTGATTGCGCACTGGCGTTGCATATTGCACCACCAGAAACGGCCGGTGTTCGATCGGGCACTCGTTCAAGCGCCGCTCCCACTCCGCTTTGGCCTTGGCCAGCTCGTCGGCCGGGAAGATATCCACTGCCTTGGGCACCTGCAATTGCGGGTCGGCGTCGCTCCACTGGGCATATGCCAGGTAGTGAACCGGGAATAAGCGATAACCCCCGAGAATCTGCCGGTCCATTTCCACGGCGAGCAGTTTGGTGTCTTCGAAACGCTCGGTGATCGGCGGCGCAAAGTTCACATGCACCCGGCCCTTGTAGCCGGTAATGCCGAGGGCAATGCTCACATCGTCTTCGCCCTGCGCCTTGGTGTAGGTGCCGGTGGTGGCGCGGATGTACAACTCGCGGGCCTTGGCGGCATCGCACGGGTCGTACTCGTAGCTGATGGATACCGGCGTCAGGTTCAGTGACTGGATCACCTCGGCAAACGGCTCGTCCTTGCGGCTGACGTGAAACATCTTGAGGATCGCCGATTCGGTGCGGTCATCTCCATCCTTGGCGCGGCCTTCGGCCTGGGCGATCCAGATCGACTGACAGTCGTGGCGTATCGAATGGTTGATGTAAGCCGACAGCAGTTGGTAGGCCGCCATCTTTTCCTTTCGCCCGGTGATCGAGCGATGCACGATGAAACTCTTGTTCAGGCGCATCAGGTCGCTGACAAACGGTTTTTGCAGCAGGTTGTCGCCAATGGCGATACGGGGCGTCGGCAGGCCGGCGTGATACACGGCATAATTGACGAAGGCCGGGTCCATTACGATATCGCGATGGTTGGCCAAAAAAATGTAGGCGGTGCCCGATTTGAGCTGTTCCACGCCCGTATAGGTCACGCCGTCGGTCGCTCGATCAATGGTGTGGTCGACGTAATACTCGACTTTGTCCTGCAGCGTGGCCACGGTGGTGACATCGGCGAATTCACGGCGTAGCTTGCGGGCGATCATTGGCTTGAGCAGCCAGCCCAAGGCGCCGGCAAAGCGCGGGAAGCGGAAGTGGGTCAGGATGTCCAGAAAGGCCTTGTCACTGAACAGCCGCTCCAGCACTGCCGGGACTTCGCTGTCGTTGTAAGGTCGGATGGTATCGAATTCGCCCATCATGCTCTCTTGTTAGAAACGGCTAGGGTAAGTAGAGAAAATACCAGGGTGCGGCCTGAGTAATGGGCTCGGCCGAAATATAACCCTGTAAATAGACCGGCGATTATACGCACAAGTCACCTGGGAGGCTGCGATGCTGGAAACTGCGCTGTACGATTGTCCTTATTGTGGCGAGGTGGTGGAAACCACGGTGGATTTATCCGGCGGTGACCAGACTTATATAGAAGACTGTCATGTGTGTTGCCGACCGATCATTTTCAGTCTGCAGGTCCATGGTGAAGAGTGGATGCTCGAAACGCGCAGCGAAAACGAATAGCAGGTGCGCCCATGCAGCGAATCTATGAACCGGAAAACCTGATGGAAGGCGAGTTACTGCAGCAGATGCTCGCCAGCGAAGGGATCGAGGCGCACTTGGTGGGGCGCCATTTGCTCGGCGGTACGGGTGAGTTGCCGATTTTCGGGCTGCTGGGGCTGGAGGTGGACAATGACCAGGCTGCCTACGCCCGCGAGCTGATCACCACCTATAACTGTGCGCAACCGTTGCCCAGCGATGAACCCGACAGCTTCCCTGATGTATTGGTCTGTTAGGCTGTCGGTCGGTTTACCCAAGAGTCGTGTTGCCCCATGTGTGGACGTTATGCCCTGTTTCGCTGGAATCCCACGTTTGCTGCTTTGCCGGGCTTTCCGGCGGATCAGCAGGCCCAGTGGAATATTTCTCCCAATGATTCGGTGCTGATCCAGCGCGCCGCCGACGGCCAGCGCACCCTGGCGCGCGCCCGTTGGGGCCTGACGCCGCCATGGCTGACGGATCTTTCCCGTACTCCGGCGCATGCCCGTGCCGAAACCCTGGCTGAGCAACCGATGTTTCGCGAAGCGTTTCGTCAACGCCGTTGCCTGCTACCGGCTAACGGTTTCTACGAATGGCGTGGCACCCAGCGCAAGCGGCCGTACTGGCTGACGCCAGGGGAAGGTTCGACGCTGTTTTTCGCGGCTATCTGGGAAGCCTATCCAGTGCAGGAACAAGTGTGGTTGAGCACAGCGGTGGTGACGCAGGCGGCGCAGAGTCAGCGGCGGCCGTTGATTCTGGACGCGGCGGGGCAGGAGGCGTGGCTGAACCCCGAAACGCCCTTGCACGTATTACAGGGGTTGCTGGCCAGTGAGCCTGTCCCTTTGCGCGAGCGGGTTTTGGCCAACATGGTCAACGATCCCAAGCTCAATGGGCCTGAGTGCCTGACCCCGGCTTGAATTTTGATCGGATTGATCCAGCCTGTTGCTGTGGCGGGAATGTGGGATGTATCCGAAATTTAGCGTCTACACGTCTGATGTATCTAGCGTCGATACAAATCACCGCCTAGGATACTCGCCATGTTTTCAAGGCGTCTTTCAGGGAGAGTGTGTTGATGAAGAAATCATTGGCCGTAAGTGTATTGGCGGCGGCGGTGCTGCTGGCCGGGTGTCAGTCGGTCAACACCACTAGCGGCGGTGCCGTTGGGGTGGAGCGCAAGCAGTACATGTTCAGCATGCTGTCGAGCCAGGAAGTCGACCAGATGTATGCGCAGTCCTACCAGCAGACCCTGGGTGAGGCTGGCGGCAAAGGCCTGGTGGACAAGACCAGCGCCAACGCCAAACGCGTGCAGGCCATCGCCAACCGCCTGATCGCCCAGGCGCCTACCTTCCGTCCGGATGCGGCGCAGTGGAAGTGGGAAGTGAACCTGATCAAGAGCGATGAGATGAACGCCAACTGCGGGCCGGGCGGCAAGATCTTCGTGTACAGCGCGTTGATCGATAACCTCAAGCTCACCGATGACGAACTGGCTGCGGTGATGGGCCATGAAATCGCCCACGCCTTGCGTGAACATGGCCGTGAAGCCATGTCCAAAGCCTACGGCATCGAGATGGCCAAGCAAGGCGCCGGCGCGTTGTTCGGCCTGGGCCAGGACAGCCTGGCGCTGGCCGATACCGTGGCCAACTACGGCATGACCTTGCCCAACAGCCGCAGCAATGAAAACGAAGCGGACCTGATCGGCCTGGAGCTGGCGGCCCGCGCCGGTTACAACCCGAACGCGGCCATCACGTTGTGGAACAAAATGGCCAAGGCTTCGGAAGGCGCGCCACCGGAGTTCATGAGCACTCACCCGGCCTCCGACAGCCGGATCGCCTCGTTGCAGGCGGCGATTCCGAAGGTGATGCCGCTCTACCAACAGGCCAAGAAGTCCTGATAATCCAAGCCTTATGAAGATCCAAATGTGGGAGGGGGCTTGCCCCCGATGGCGTTGGGTCAGTTAGCGCATGCATTGACTGATCACCGCTATCGGGGGGGCCCCCCCCTCCCACATTGGATTGGGTTTGCAGGCTTAGACCCTTAGATCCAGCCGCTGCTTTGCATGGCCTTGTACACCGCCACGATCGCCAGGACGAAAAACGCCGTAGCCGCCAGTCGACGAATCAAGGTCAACGGCAATTTCTCTGCGGCAAAATTCCCCGCCAGAACCACCGGTACGTTGGCAATCAACATGCCCAGGGTGGTGCCGATAATCACCAGCCACAGCTCAGGGTATTGCGCTGCCAGCATCACCGTGGCGATCTGCGTCTTGTCGCCGATTTCGGCGATGAAGAACGCAATCAGGGTGGTCAGGAACGGCCCGAACTTGCGCGAGGTGCTGGCTTCGTCATCGTCGAGTTTGTCCGGTACCAGGGTCCACAGCGCCGTGGCGCAGAAGCTCGCCGCGAGAATCCAGTGCAGCACCGCATCCGAGAAGAAACTACCGAACCAGGCACCCACTGCACCGGCGGCGGCATGGTTTGCCAGGGTCGCGGCGATGATGCCGGCGATGATCGGCCAGGGTTTGCGAAAGCGTGCGGCAAGGATGAGCGCGAGCAGTTGGGTCTTGTCGCCGATTTCGGCCAAGGCAACGATTGCGGTAGGTACGAGCAATGAATCGAGCATCAGGTAGGTTTCCAGGGGCGGGTCGACACGGCTATGACACGTACAGCCTTCCCGCCCCGGGTAAGGTGTGCGTGTCATAGGTCTTGTCAAACCCCGGTCCGTCTGAGCGGACTCCTGGGTCGCATACGCCATGGTCTGTTGACCAAGTATGTTGACGTATGCCGGACGAGCGTGGCGCTCGTGGGAGACTACTCCCCTAGGACGGAGCGGATTCTGCCTAGGCGAAATCCATTCGGCAAGTGTTCTTTTTCAAACGCCTGTCAGCCGCGCTTGGCGCGATAGATGCGAAAACCGTTGCCTTCGGCCTTGATCGCACACACGCCCAAGTGCTCTTCGATCAGTGGCTGGTACTTCAGGAAACTGTTGGCAACCAGCCGAAGTTCGCCGCCTTTTGCCAGGTGTTTCGCAGCTTTTCGCAGCAAGTTCTCCGTGGCGAAGTAGTCGGTGTGGACTCCCACATGGAACGGCGGGTTGCTCAGGATCGCGTTCAAGCCCATCGGCGCGGCGTCGATGCCATCCGCCGTCAGCACCTCGGCTTCCAGACCGTTGGCGGCCAGGGTCAGGCGGCTGCTGGCGGTGGCGAAGGCATCCACATCCAGCATCGTCACTGTATTGTGCGGGTAGCGACGTTTGACCGCCGCGCCCAACACTCCAGCGCCGCAACCGAAGTCCAGCAGGTGGCCACTGGGCAGTTTGTCCAAGTGCTCCAGCAACAATTCGGTACCGCGATCCAGGCGGCCATGGCTGAATACGCCCGGCAAGCTCACCACCTTCAGCGGCCCTTCGGCCAGCGGCACTTCGAAGACCTGCGCCAGGCTCTCCAGCTCCACCGCTTGCGGCGCGTTGGTCACGGTGATTTGCCACAACTGGCAGTGGCGCGCGTTATCGAGTTTGCGCGGCTTGCCGAAGGGGATCATCTGCTTGGCGGCGCTTTCGATACCGCCTTTTTTCTCCCCCACCAGAAACAGCTCGGCGTCGGGCAGGCGTGCGGCCACGGCGTTGAGCAGGTAGTCGGTCAGGTCCTTGGACTTGGGCAGGAAGATCACTGCCGCATCAAATGCGCGCTGCGGCACATTCACGCCGAACTGGCTGCGCTCGGGGAAACGTGCGTCGAGCGCAGCCTGGTCACCGGCATGCCAGCACCAGCCATGCGCATTGGGCAGGCGGCCGAGCAAATCGTCGGCGGGCAACCCCACCAGCAGCAGGTTGCCTTGAAAAAGTTCGGCCTGACGAAGCAGTACTTCACTGCGCGGATCCATGGTCTGCTCCTTGAAAAGGGGCGCAGTTTATCAACTGACGACGCGCAGCGGGGCGCCGCTGAAAAAGCCGCGGGCGTTTTCTGCCAGTTGACCGACGATCCGCTGCCGCGCTTCGCGACTGCCCCAGGCATTGTGGGGCGTGACGATGAAGCGCGGGATGTCGCCGGCCAGCAGCGGGTTGCCATGCACCGGGGGTTCGACGCTCAGCACATCGGTCGCCGCGCCGCCCAGGTGCCCATTGCGCAAGGCATCGGCCAGGGCCTGTTCGTTGATCAAGCCACCGCGCGCGGTGTTGACGATAAACGCGCCGGGCTTGAGTAGCGCCAGCTCGCGGGCGCCGATCAAGTCGCGGGTGTGTTCGTTGAGCGGGCAGTGCAACGTCAATGCGTCGAGCTGCGCCAGCAGTTCATCCAGCGGCACGCGATCGGCGCGGGCAGGGCGCCCGGGAATAGCGCCGAGTATGACGCGCATCCCGAAGGCTTCGGCCAGCCGCGCGACGGCGCTGCCCAGTTCGCCATGCCCGAGCAAGCCGAGGGTTTTGCCTTCGAGTTCGACGATCGGGTGATCCAGCAGGCAAAACTGCTTGGCCTGTTGCCATTTGCCGGCCTTCACGTCCCGCTGATAGTCGTTCAAACGCGTCGCCAGGTTCAGCAGCAGCATGATCGTATGCTGCGCCACCGACGGCGTGCCGTAGCCCTGGCAGTTACTCACGGTGACGCCATGGGTACGGGCGGCTTCAAGGTCGACGTTATTGGTGCCGGTGGCCGACACCAGGATCAGCTTGAGCTCGGGGCAGGCCGCCAGGGTTTCGCTGTTGAGCGCAATCTTGTTGCTGATGGCAACTTGGGCGCCTTGCAGGCGTTCGAGCACATTCTGCGGCGTAGTCTGCTCAAACAACTGCAGGTCGCTGAAGCAGTTTCGCAACTCCCTGAGGTCGAGGTCCCCCAGGTCCAGGGACGGGTGATCAAGGAAGACGGCGCGGCGATTGTTCGTCATCAACTGTACCTTTTGCGACAGGGTTCGAAGGCGTAATCTACCGAGCTTATCAGATGAAATAATCTGTTACTTAATGGAGTGAGTATGTACGTCGCCGAGTTTTTGACCGTGGCCCTGATTCACCTGTTGGCGGTAGCCAGCCCCGGCCCGGATTTCGCGGTGGTGGTCCGTGAAAGTGTGACCCACGGCCGTCGCGCCGGGACCTGGACTGCATTGGGCGTGGGCTCGGCGATTTTCCTGCACGTGGGGTACTCGTTGCTCGGCATCGGCTTGATCGTGTCCCAGTCCATCGTGCTATTCAACGCACTGAAATGGGCGGCGGCGGCGTACCTGCTGTACATCGGCTTCAAGGCCCTGCGCGCACAACCGGCCAAACCTGCCGCCGCAGGCGAGTTGCACCGCGAAGTTGGCGAGCGCACTCCGCGCGGGGCGTTTACCGCAGGCTTTGTTACTAACGGTTTGAACCCCAAGGCGACGTTGTTCTTTCTGTCGCTGTTTACCGTGGTGATCAACCCGCACACACCGCTGGCGGTGCAGGCGGGTTATGGCGTGTACCTGGCGGTGGCCACGGCGCTGTGGTTCTGCCTGGTGGCGATGTTGTTCAGCCAGCAGCGGGTGCGTGCAGGGTTTGCGCGGATGGGGCATTGGTTCGATCGGACGATGGGAGCGGTGTTGATTGCGATTGGGGTGAAGTTGGCGTTTACCAGTATGAAATGAGTCGAACTCTCTTACGACCGGCACCAAGATGGAATATGGTTTTGTCCTTGGCGGAACCAGCGGGTTCGAAAGCCAATTTTTGTATAGGCGGCATCACCAGCTCTTGTTGGGGAAATCAACTTCACGTACTGGATGGGCGCTCTCCGGTAAGGGGTCGGTAAGCCCCTCGACATCCGTCTTCTCCTCGAATATTTGACCGTTGTTACCGACCAGCCTATAGCTATACGAAGGCAGTCTTTTCCCCCATTCGTCCACAATGAGGTAGCGCCCAAACCCTGGCTTATCCGGTTCTGGGAGCCAGTCGGGTAACAGCTGCGGGCGGGGGTCCCGACAATCGGCATAACGCCAGCGTGAAAAGCACTCGGGGGCACGTCCTGTGCGCAGGCTTTGTAGTTTCCAGAAGTCTGGCGTCGATTGACCATCTGCCACGACATTGCCGTCGGGATAGGTGAAAACGGTGTGGTTTCCCTCTTTTTTTTCCTTTGGCCCCGCCGAATAAACTATGAAATCGGAATGTATGACTGGTTCGAAATATACCTGCCGCGCCTGTAATGCTTGGTAACTGAGGTAAATGCTGCCCTCGCCGGCCAAGCCCACAGTTTTTTTATAAGGCCCCAAAAACTCTTCATCCACCCAAGGGTAGTAATCCTTCTTGATCGTCAGATCGCCTTCAACCTTGATATCAGCTCCTCCCCGTGGCGAGTCGTTGTAGTCAAATATCACAACCACGCCCCCGCCTCCCCCAGAGGTCACATTCTCGCCAAAACGCGTTGGATCAGCATAAACCACACCAAATGTCACATTCGCCAGATGCCAGCGGCACGCGCCACCGCCATCTTTCGGAAGTTCCACTTGGTAGAGATCACTCTGCCCCTGGCGCTCCAGTTCCTTGTAAACCGAGTGATGACCATCCCGTTCAGTGCGCTGGCCGCTGGCGCCGTAGTCGACACGCTTACAAATGGGCGAGCGATACATCACCCACATGGTTTCGGTTTTCAGCTCCTTGGGCAGTTTTACGGTGACGGTTATTTTTTCGCTGTTAGCAGGCGGGGCCAGGCTGTGGTCCTGACGGCATCCACTGAGACTAAAAAACATCGCGCACACAACAGTGAGCAGGCGCAGAAACCGGATTTTGTTCTTTCGCGTGTTGATCGGCTTAACCATAGGTTTTCTCGTAATAAGCTTTTGGGTCGGCAATGGCGTTAAAGCGCCGCAGCGCCTCGGCGCCACCTGCTACTTGCTGGGTGATATGCAGGGCGTGGTCTACCAGGCGCTGTAAGTCGAGGAACACGCGATTGCGGGCCAGTTCTTCCTCGTGAATGCTCCCGTAGTAATCCTTTAGCTGTTGTTCGAACTTGCGCCGTTGGACCTGTCGCTCCAGCAACGGATCGCGCTCGGCGTCAATCGATTCCAGTAATTGGTTATGGATATAGGGTTGGTATTGCGACATGAAGTGATCGCCAATACGCAGCATTCGACCCGTCGCCGGGTTGCTGTAACGAGGGAAGAACCGGGCCCGGCTTTCGGCGTTCAACGACGTGTTCAGGCACTGCGTGGCCTGCTCGACCTGCAGGTCACCGTCCTCGCTCAGGCTGGGGACCAAATACAGCTTGGCTTTTTCCGGCAGTTCGTAGGCGATAGTGCTGCGATAGGGCGTGCCATCGGGTTTTCGGTAAGCAGGGTATGGAGTGATCTCCTGTTGCTGGTGTTGCTCGGCACGGAAAAACATGGCGATCTCACCGTGATGGCTGAACGGGTCTTCATGTTTGAATACTGCGCTGGAGACGGCTTGACGTAGCGACCAACTAAACCCAGCGAGCAGGCCGACAGGGCCATAGGCGTCATATAGGTAATTGTCCAACGCGGCCTCGGGGGGCACGCGAGGAATGGCGTCCATGTCGTTGACATGGCGAAAGTGCCATAGGTCGCCCAAAAACTGTACGGCGTGGAGGGTAAAGGTGCGGGGCATGCCGTAGGTGTAGAGCAGGGGGTTATGGTTTTTCAGCGAGGCCGCGTGGATGAGGCCGAGGGCGCCGCCCAGGCTATGGCCGCAGATGAACAATTTTTTATCGCGAGCACCACCAAGAATCGTCTTGCCAAAATCAGTATCAAAAACTCTTCTCGCCACCTCAAAGGCATCGCGAAAGCCAAGATGCACATTGCCCACAGCAGTAAGGTCAGGGCAAGGAACCTTGGGCTCGCAAATCGCAGCGATCTCCGGTTTCACAGGACGAAAGGTCGCATCGGTGATGAGGTCAGCAAGCCCTTCCATCTCAGTACCGCGCCACGCCACCAACACCTTGGATGCATTGATAGCGTAAAACAGCTGGGTGTGACCTTCCGGCACGTCTGCCTTAGCGGTATCCAAGACTTTGATCGTCAAATAACGATCACTAAAAGGCACATCAACCACCACGCAGGGCCATGCCTGGCCGTTATCCCAAACCCGAGGTGTACGTGACAAATCCAGGCATTGCTGCTCGAAAAACTCGTTGACGGAACCCAGTTCGCGTTCATCCCGCGTGCTATACGCCAGAATACTCATCAAACCCAGGTTGTAGGCATTGACCAGGCTGTACCCAGGCTGGTGATGCAACATCAGAGACCAGGCGCGAAATGGGCAGACTTCCAGCACATGACGACGGTCCAGTTCATCGCCACTGACGGTGAAGCCGTTGAACTTTCGTTCCGGGAAATGAAACGTCGGTAGCTGATTCGAATCATTCAAGGGGGGCTGGAAGGTTGGTTGTCGGTCACATAATTGACCGATTCGCAGATAGTGGTAACAGCGCCCCGCAGCCAACGCCTGCTTCTCAATCGGCGAAAAGCCTGAGCGTTGCGGGCCATACAGCGGTGTACGATCCCCGATAACCGGCCGAGGGGGCTCTGCGCGTTCAGCACGCAAACGACGCGTTTGCAGTTGATCGGCCAAAGGGTTGGCCTCCATCAACAACGTGATAGACAGCGGATGCAAGCCCTCGATGCGAATCACCCCCTCGGCATCGCTGCGGCCAAGAAACTCCGGCACAACACGCTCACGAGTGGCCTCATTCATCGCACGGTAAGGCAGGTTCGCCAGGGGCTCGCCCTGTTCATCCAGCAATTGGAACTCTATCCAATGCCGTTTCTGTTTGCCGCCGATGAATTCCTTGTTCGGGTTGAGTGTGTCCGTGCGGTGCATGGGATCGTTGTGCATAGCGGTCCTTTAGCGATGGGTGCGACGAAAGTCCAAAGCGTAAAGAGTTGCTATCCGTGACGAATGTCGGAAGGTTCGCCTTTCAGCGAAGGGTGCTTCCTGATCTTATTTGCTTATGTCCCGAAGCGGATGCTGGCTCAAAGCTAGCATTCACAGGAGGCTGCAAATCATTCCTTTGGCTGATTTGGCCAGCACATAACGTCTCTACAGTGCAGGTCTTCAAGCCAAGACCGTGCAGTCATAAAAAGGGATTCGTATGTTGCAGACCCGTGTTATCCCGCCCGCCGAAGGTGCGTACCAATATCCGCTGTTGATCAAACGCCTGCTGATGTCCGGGGCCCGTTACGAGAAGACCCGGGAAATCATCTACCGCGACAAACTGCGCTACACCTACCCGACCCTGATCGAGCGGGTTGCTCGCCTGGCCAATGTGCTCACTGACGCCGGGGTCAAGGCCGGTGATACCGTCGCTGTGATGGACTGGGACAGCCACCGCTACCTGGAATGCATGTTCGCCATCCCGATGATCGGCGCGGTGATCCACACCATCAACGTGCGCCTGTCGCCCGAACAGATTCTCTACACCATGAACCACGCCGAGGACCGCTTTGTGCTGGTCAACAGCGAGTTCGTGGGGCTCTACCAGGTCATTGCCGGGCAGCTCACCACCGTCGACAAAACGTTATTGCTGACCGATGCGGCGGAGAAAACCGCCGAGCTGCCCAATCTGGTGGGGGAGTACGAAACCTTGCTGGCCGCCGCCAGCCCGAAGTACGATTTCGAGGATTTTGACGAAAATTCTGTCGCCACCACCTTCTATACCACCGGTACCACCGGCAACCCCAAGGGCGTGTACTTCACCCATCGCCAATTGGTGCTGCACACCATCGGCGTGGCGACCATCATGGGCAGTGTCGACAGCGTGCGCCTGCTGGGCACCAACGACGTGTACATGCCGATCACGCCGATGTTCCATGTGCATGCCTGGGGCCTGCCGTATGTGGCTACCATGCTGGGCCTGAAACAGGTCTACCCCGGCCGTTATGATCCGGAATACCTGGTGGAGCTGTGGCGCAAGGAGAAGGTCACCTTCTCCCACTGTGTGCCGACCATCCTGCAGATGGTGCTCAATGCCAAGGCCGCCCAGGGCGTGGACTTTGGCGGCTGGAAGATCGTCATCGGCGGCAGCGCCCTCAACCGCACGCTGTATGAAGCGGCCAAGGCCCGTGGGATTCAACTGACCGCTGCGTATGGCATGTCCGAGACCGGGCCGCTGGTGTCCTGCGCCCATCTTAACGATGAGCTGATGGCCGGCACCGAAGACGAGCGCACCACTTACCGCATCAAGGCCGGTGTGCCCGGGCCCTTGGTGGAAGCGGCGATCATCGACAGCGACGGCCATTTCCTGCCCGCTGATGGCGAGTCCCAGGGCGAGTTGGTGTTGCGTGCGCCGTGGCTGACCGAGGGCTACTACAACGAGCCGCAAAAGGGCGCGGAGCTGTGGGAAGGTGGCTGGATGCACACCGGCGACGTGGCGACTCTCGACGCGTTTGGGGTGATCGATATCCGCGACCGCATCAAGGATGTGATCAAGACCGGTGGCGAGTGGGTCTCGTCCCTGGCCCTCGAAGACCTGGTCAGCCGCCACCCGGCGGTACGCGAAGTAGCGGTGGTCGGCATCGCCGACCCGCAGTGGGGCGAGCGCCCGTTTGCCTTGCTGGTGGTGCGTGATGGCCATGTGATAGGGGCTCGCGAGCTCAAGGAACACCTCAAGCCGTTCGTGGAATTGGGCCACTTGAGCAAGTGGGCAATTCCAAGCCAGATCGCCATTGTTACTGAAATTCCCAAGACCAGTGTCGGCAAGCTCGACAAAAAACGTATCCGCATCGACATCATCGAATGGCAGGCCAACAACAGCACGTTCCTGTCCACCCTTTGATACCCTTCGCCGTGCTCGTTCGGGCACGGCAATGCTCTATCTCGCGGCTTCACTTGTGATTTGCCGATTTTCAGCCATCCTTGCCGCGTCGGCCTTCGTCGACGTGGCGAAAGGGCTGTGGCAGACGGGTCGGTGATGCAAATCACACTTTAGAGGGATCAAGCGGTACCCCCTGCTGGCTATAGTCCCTCTCAGAGTTTTTCAAGGATGTTGCACTTCGAGCCACGGGGGCTCGGTTGCCGGAGCGGCATTGGAATCGTTGTATTTCGGCCGTTACATGCATCACAGAAAGAACTCACTGCCATAACAATAATGCACATGGAGTAGCGTCGATGACCTCAGTAAACCAGTTCTGGCGCCGGGCAAGATTGCCCCTGGCTGTCAGTCTCGCCTCTACGCTCGCCGGGCCGGCATTCGGCGTCAGTTTCAACATTGGTGAAATCGAAGGTAGCTTCGATTCGTCCCTTTCCGTGGGAGCCAGTTGGTCGACAGCCAACGCCAACCGCGACCTGATCGGCGTCAACAATGGTGGCAAGGGCTTGTCCCAGACCTCCGATGACGGCCACTTGAACTTCAAGCGCGGCGAAACGTTCTCGAAAATCTTCAAGGGTATCCACGACCTGGAGTTGAAATACGGCGACACCGGTGTGTTTGTGCGGGGCAAGTACTGGTATGACTTTGAGCTCAAGGACGAAAATCGTGAGTTCAAGGACATCAGTGACAACGGCCGTCCTATGGGCGCCCGGTCTTCTGGCGGGGAAATTCTCGACGCATTCATTTATCACAACTACTCGATTGCCGATGAGCCCGGTTCCGTGCGTTTCGGTAAGCAGGTTGTGAGCTGGGGCGAAAGTACCTTCATTGGCGGCGGTATTAACTCCGTCAACCCGATTGACGTGGCGGCGTTCCGTCGCCCTGGCGCCGAAATCAAGGAAGGCCTGATTCCGGTCAACATGTTCTATGTGTCACAGACTCTGACCGAAAACTTGTCGGCGGAAGGCTTCTATCAGTTGGATTGGGAGAAGACAGTCACCGATAACTGCGGAACATTTTTCTCCCAGGCGGACGTCATTACGGGCGGGTGCAATGACAACCTGCGGTTGCTCAGCAAGCGCTCTGTCATAACCGCGGGCGGTGGTTTGCCGCTGATGAATCGGTTTGGCGTCGACATTAACGAAGAAGGTGTACTGGTCAAGCGCGGCGCTGATCGTGACGCACGCGATAGCGGGCAGTTCGGCGTAGCCATGCACTACAACTTCGAGCCGCTGGACACTGAGTTCGGCGCTTATTTCATGAACTACCATAGCCGTGCGCCGATTTTCAGCGCCAAGGGCGCATCGGCGGCGACTTACGCCGCAGCTAACGCATTGACGTCCACGCCAGCCAGTAGTCTGCGTCCACTCATCGTGGCCGGTAACTCCAGCTACTTCGTCGAATATCCAGAAGACATTCGCCTGTACGGTTTGAGCTTCTCGACGACCTTGCCTACCGGCACAGCGTGGAGCGGCGAGATCAGCTACCGGCCGAACGCACCGGTTCAGCTCAACACCACCGACATCTTGTACGCGGGCGTTACACCGCTGATTGGCTTGAATGGCGCCTCCCCGCTCAAGGGCGCCGCAGGTCAGGATCTGAATGGCTACCGCCGCAAGGAAATTACCCAGATCCAGACAACCTTTACGCACTTCTTTGATCAGGTCATGGGCGCCAGCCGGCTGACGCTGGTGGGCGAAGTGGGGATGACCCACGTCGGTGGCCTGGAAAGCAGCTCGAAAGCCCGCTACGGGCGTGATCCGGTATTTGGCCCTGGGGAAGGCCCACTGTGTGCGACGCTTAACGCGGGAACCATTGCGGGAGCAGGCGCAGGTACTGACCGCAGTAATCTGACGGCCAACTGCAACAATGACGGCTTTACCACCGCCAACTCCTGGGGCTATCGCGGCCGGGCAATCTGGGAATACCCGGATGTGTTTGCTGGCGTGAACCTCAAGCCCAACGTGGCCTGGTCCCACGACGTCAGCGGTTATTCGCCAGGCCCAGGCGGCAACTTCGAAGAAGGTCGCAAGGCTGTCAGTCTCGGCCTGGATGCTGAATACCAGAATACCTACACCGCGAGCCTGGCCTACACCAACTTCTTCGGCGGTAAGTATTCCACTGTAGACGACCGTGATTTCATCGCCCTGAGCGTCGGCGCCAACTTCTAAGCACACTGCATTTCAGGAAGAACCAGAACATGAAAATAACTAAAAGTCTGTTGCACGTTGGTGTGCTTGGGCTGTCGATCCTGGCGAGCAACGTCATGGCGGCGGTATCGGCGGATGAGGCCGCCAAGTTGGGCACGACCCTGACCCCGATGGGCGCCGAAATGGCCGGTAACGCGGCAGGCACCATTCCTAAATGGTCGCCACTGGCAACGAATGCTGGCGCCGTCGACGCCCGTGGTTTCCTGGCCAACCCTTACGCCAGTGAGCAACCGCAATTCACCATCACCGCGCAAAACGTCGAGCAATACAAAGACAAGCTGGCGCCGGGGCAGTACGCGATGTTCAAGCGCTACCCGGAAACCTTCAAGATGCCGGTCTACCCGACCCATCGCGGCGCCACCGTACCGGCCGAGGTGTTCGCCTCGATCAAGAAGAACGCCACCACCACCAACCTGGTGTCCGGCGGCAACGGCCTGGAAAACTTCGAAACCGCCGTGCCGTTCCCGATTCCGAAAAGCGGCGTTGAAGTCATCTGGAACCACATCACCCGCTACCGTGGCGGCAGCGTGACCCGTCTGGTGACCCAAGCCACGCCGCAAACCAACGGTTCGTTCAGCCTGGTGTATTTCAAAGACCAGTTCGTGTTTCGCGACAAGATGAAGGACTTCGACCCGAAAAACCCCGGCAACGTGCTGTTCTACTTCAAGCAGCAAGTGACCGCGCCGGCGCGCCTGGCCGGTGGTGTGCTGCTGGTCCACGAAACCCTCGACCAGGTCAAGGAACCGCGCTCGGCGTGGGTCTACAACGCCGGCCAGCGCCGTGTGCGCCGGGCGCCGCAAGTGTCTTATGACGGGCCGGGCACCGCCGCCGACGGCCTGCGTACCTCCGACAACCTCGACATGTACAACGGTGCGCCGGACCGCTACGACTGGAAACTGGAAGGCAAGAAAGAAATCTACATCGCCTCCAACAGCTACAAGATCGACGATCCGAAACTCAAGTACGCCGACATCATCAAGGCCGGCCACATCAACCAGGACCTCGCACGCTACGAGCTGCGCCGCGTGTGGCACGTGGTCGCGACCCTGAAGGAAGGCCAGCGCCACATCTACGCCAAGCGTGATTTCTTCATCGACGAAGACACCTGGCAAGCGGCGGTGATCGATCACTACGACGGTCGCGGCCAACTGTGGCGCGTCGCCGAAGCCCATGCCGAGAACTACTACGACAAGCAAGTGCCGTGGTACGCCCTGGAAACCCTTTACGACCTGCAGTCTGGCCGTTACCTGGCCCTGGGCATGAAGAACGAAGAGAAGCAGGCGTATGACTTTGGCTTCACCGCCACCACCAGCGACTTCACCCCAGCGGCCCTGCGCCAGGACGGTGTTCGCTAAGCTGTACGCGTAGCCAAATGTGGGAGGGGGCTTGCCCCCGATAGCGGTCTGACTGCCAATAAATTTATTGGCTGACCCAGCGCAATCGGGAGCAAGCCCCCTCCCACATTTTTTGTAGCAGTTCTTTTTCAGGCAAATGTTGCAAAGATCTACAAAGCCGCCGCTTTTACCGCTAGTCTGCGGACATCTGCAATGCCGACAACAGCCTTCTACAAGAGCCCGGCGATGACTGATTTGTCCCGAATCCAGGGGTCTGCCAGCGCGGTAATCCCGACCCTGGAAGGTCGCTTCTACAGGCCTCCGTTGCCTGACGGCTACGTGCTGCGACCGCGCCTGTGCGAACGGCTGAGCGCCGGCCTGGAAGGGCGATTGCTACTGGTCTGCGCACCCGCGGGGTTCGGCAAGAGTTCGCTGGCTGTCGAGTTCTGTCAGAGCCTGCCGGCCCATTGGCAAAGTCTTTGGTTGGGCCTGAGCCCACGGGATAACGACCCCGGCCGTTTCCTCGAGCGTCTGCTTGACGGCTTGCAGCAATATTTCCCGCAGTTGGGTGCCCAATCCTTGGGCCTGCTGAAAATGCGTCAGCGTCACCAGCCGTTTGCCTTTGAAGAATGGCTCGATGGCTTGCTCGATGAGCTGGCGCTGCATTTGTCCACGCGTGCGCCTTTGTTGCTGGTGCTGGATGACTACCATTTGGCCCAGGGCCCGGTGCTTGATCGCTGCCTGCAATTTTTCCTCAATCATTTACCTGATGGCCTGCTGGTGCTGGTTACCAGTCGCCAGCGCCCAGACTGGCACCTGGCGCGCTTGCGCTTGTCTCGGCACCTGCTGGAGTTGCATGAGCAAGACCTGCGCCTGACCCACGCCGAATCCTTGGCGGTGTTGGATCGCCACAGCAGTTCGCTGCGCGGCGAGGCGCTGGATAACTTGATCCGGCGCAGTGAAGGCTGGGTCGCAGGCTTGCGTTTCTGGCTGTTGGCGGCCTCCGAAGCCGGGAATGAAGGCGCCTTGCCGCAAAGCCTGCACGGCGGTGAAGGGTTGATACGCGACTATTTGCTGGAGGAAGTGATTGATTGCCTGCCGGCGGAAGTCCAGGCGTTCCTCTACGAAACCGCCTCGCAGGAACGCTTTTGCAGCGAACTGTGCGACGCCATACGCGACGCTCATGACAGCGCGGAAATCCTGCGTTACTTGCAGGCTCACCAGGTATTTCTGGTACCGCTGGATGAGCAGGGGCACTGGTTCCGTTATCACCATTTGTTTTCCGACCTGCTGCGCACCCGGCGCGCGAATAGCGCCGCGCTGCCGCCCGCCAGCCTGCACCTGCGCGCCTGTCGCTGGTTCAACGCCCAAGGGCTGATCGATGAAGCGGTCGAGCAGGCGTTGCGCGCCGGCCATCTGGATGTGGCGGCGAGCTTGGTGCAGAACCTGTCCGAGGAACAACTGCTGGCCGAGCAGAACGTCGGCATGCTCTTGCGTTGGAAAATGGACTTGCCCGACAGCCTGCTGATCAGCACACCCCGGTTGATCGTGCTGTATAGCTGGGCCTTGGGCCTGGCGTGCCAGTTGGATGCGGCGGAAGAACTGTCCGGCTACCTCAGCCGTTTCCTGCCGGCGCCATCGGCCACCGCGCAGAAGTCGATGCTGGCGCAGTGGCTGGCGCTGAGCGGGATCATCGCCCGGGGTCGAGGTGACCGCGAGTTAACCCAGCGCTATTGCAGCGAAGCCTTGGAAAGCCTGCCGCAGCGCCGTTACGGCCAGCGCCTGATGTGCCTGTCGACTCTCTCCAACCTGGCGATCGTCGACGCCGATCTATGGCGCGCCCGTGGCTTGAACCGCGAATCCCTCGAGTTGGCGCAGCGTGTCGGCAACCCACTGTTCGAGGCCCTGGCCCATTACGACCGCGCCCGGGTCTTGCAGGCGCGCGGTGAAATCCTGCGCTCGCTGGATGAAGTACGCCAGGGCCTGCAGCGCTTGCACGACCTGTCGCCCCAGCGGCTATACGCCGTGCGCGCCCGATTATCGCTTTACGAAGGCTACCTGCTGCTGGCGCGTTATCAGCCGGAAGCCGGCCTGGACCGCCTGCGCGCCGGCCTGGCCGAAGCCCGTGCTTGCCGGGATATCAGTGTGCTGATCGGCCATTGCGTGATTGCCAACGTCGAAGGGCGTCGCGGCGATTTCGCCAAAGCCTTCGCCGAATTGGCTGAGGCCGAGCGCCTGATGCACATCTGGGACGTGCCGCCGATTTACTACCTGGCAATGATCACCCTGATCAAATGCGAGCTCTGGTTAGCCCAGGGGCGTACCGACCTGGCCGATGCCTGGCTGACCCGCCTGGGGCAAACCTACAACGGTGAACACGCGGCGGCCGCCCCGGAGTTTCATCCGCATCTGCCACAGCATATCGAGCTGCAGCAGGCCGCGCTGGATGCCATCCGCCATCAACCGGCGGCGGCACTCCAGCGGCTCGAAGACCTGGCGCAACACGCCCACAGCAGCGGGCGCCAGATGATTGCCCTGATGGCGCTGACCCAGCAGGCGCAGTTGCTGCTGGAGAACGGCCTGGAGGCCAAAGCGCGAGAGGTGTTGGCCCGCGCACTTGAAGCCGGCGCCGGGGGGGCGCTGCAACCCTTCCAGCGATTGCTTGAAGGGTATCCCGACTGGATGCGCGATCAACTCGGCCAAGATCCCCATGGGGTATTGAGCCAGTGCCTGTTGGGGTTGCTGCCGGCCGTCGCGGTCAGCGAGCCGGCGCCCAACCATCAAACCCTGAGCGTCCGCGAGCTGGCGGTACTGCAACTGATCGCCCAAGGCTGTTCGAACCAGGAAATCAGTAAGCGACTCTTCATTTCCCTGCACACGGTCAAGACCCACGCCAGCCATATCAACAGCAAACTGGGGGTGGAGCGGCGCACCCAGGCGGTGGCGCGGGCGCAGGAGCTGCGGTTGATTGGTTAAAGAGTGAACGCCGTGACGAGCGAGCTTGCTCGCGGTGGGCTGCGAAGCCACCCCAGTCTGGTTTAATAGTGCAATTATTCTGGCGAGATTCGTCCGAAACTACCCTTCATTTGCACCCGAGGCCCGTTCATGGACACCGCAAAGCCGACCCTCATCCGCGAAACCTTCCCCGTCGGCCCGTTGCAGTGCAACTGCACCATCATCGGCGACCCCATCAGTAAAAAAGCCATCGTAGTCGACCCCGGCGGCAATCACGAACTGATCCTGGCGCGGCTCGATGCGCTGGGTCTCAAGGTGGTGAGCATCATTCACACCCACGCCCACCTGGATCACTTCCTGGCTTCCGGCCAGTTGAAGGAGAAGACCGGTGCAACCCTGCACCTGCACAAGGCCGACCAGTTTCTCTGGGACAACCTGGAGATGCAGTGTCAGATGTTTGGCGTGCCATATACGCCGGTGCCGTCCCCGGACCGTTGGCTGGCCGACGATGAAGAGCTGGCCTGCGGTTGCGGCGTAGCATTGCATACGCCGGGGCACACGCCGGGGTCGATGAGTTTCTGGTTTGCCGACGCCAAACTGCTGATTGCCGGGGATACGCTGTTTCGCCGGGGCGTGGGCCGCACGGATTTGTGGGGCGGGGACCAGGCGGCGATCGTGCGGTCGATCAAGCAGCGGTTGTATACGTTGGATGAGGCTGCGACGGTGGTGACCGGTCACGGGCCGGATACGCGACTGGGTGATGAGATGCGTGAGAACCCCTTTGTGCGCGCATGACTGCAGTGCAAGCGGTCAAGCCCTGTAGCAAAAAACTCAGCATGTGTTCAGCGTGCGTCTGCTACGGTTTGTGCCGCGACGGTAGTCCTGAATCTTTTGTTACAGGTCGGGATGTGTCCACGGAATTTTTACCGTTTGTCGCGTTCAAACCTCGGCAAAGATCCATTGTCCATGTCCTCTGCACCACAGAGTGCAAAAGTAGGAGCTCCTCCATGTTCACTCCGCGTCGTCTGCTAGTTGTCGCTACTGCCGTAGCCTTGTTATCTGGCTGTGCTTCACCTAATCCGTATGACGGTAGCAGTCAGGGACAGGCGAGTAATGAATCCGGTGGCATGAGCAAGACCGCCAAGTACGGCGGCCTCGGTGCCCTGGCCGGTGCGTTGGCCGGTGCGGCCATCGACCATAACAACCGTGGCAAGGGCGCGCTGATCGGTGCGGTCGTCGCGGGGGCAGGCGCAGCGGGTTATGGCTACTACGCCGACCAGCAGGAAAAGAAACTGCGCGAAAGCATGGCCAATACCGGTGTTGAGGTTCAGCGCCAGGGCGATCAGATCAAACTGATCATGCCGGGTAACATCACCTTTGCCACCAACTCGGACGCGATCTCCAGCAGTTTCTACATGCCGCTGAACAACCTGGCCAACTCGCTCAAGCAGTTCAGCCAGAACACCATCCAGATCGTGGGTTACACCGATAGCACTGGCAGCCGCCAACTGAACATGGACCTGTCCCAACGCCGTGCGCAGAGTGTGGCGAATTACCTGACATCCCAAGGCGTCAGCGCCGCCAACCTGAGCGCTCGCGGTGCCGGTCCGGATAATCCGATTGCCAGCAATGCCGACGTCAACGGTCGCGCTCAGAACCGGCGTGTAGAAGTGAACCTGGGCCCAATCCCAGGCCAGCAGTACGGCCAGCCTGCTGCCCAGCAACAGGCGCCACAGCAGAACAACCAGTTCCAGGGCAACCCGTACTCGCAATACCAGTAATCACCCGCTAATAAAAAGGGCGCCCTGCAGTGAATGCAGGGCGCCCTTTTTTATGGCTGTCGGTTACATCAATCGATGTACTCGAACACCTTCACGATCCGCTGCACGCCGGATACACCCTGTACCAGGTTCGCCGCACGGGTCGCTTCCGCCTGGGTCAGCAGGCCCATCAGGTAAACGATGCCGTTGTCGGTGACGACTTTGATGCGCGAACCGGGAATTGCGTTATCGGTCAGCATCTGCGCCTTGATCTTGGTGGTCAGCAGCGCGTCGTTGCTGATGGCCAGCAGGGTGATCGGGTCCATCACCTGCAATTCGTTGTGGACCTTCTTGACTCGCTGCACGGCCGAGGCGGCTTGTTCGGCCTGGGCCTTGAGGTCGGCACGCGGCGTTTGGCCGGCGAGCAGCACCACGCCGTTGAAGCTGGTCACGACGATGCGCGACGCGCCATTGCCCAGGTCCGTAGCGGCCTTGGCGACGTTGACCTCGACCTTGGTTTCGATCAGCGAGTCGTCAATCTTGCTGCCGAAGGTGCGGGTGCCCTTGTCGTCCTGGATAGGGGTGTCACGTGTCGCGGTGATTGCCGTGCTGCAGCCGCTGATGCCGAGGCACAGCGCGATCGCCAATAGGCTGAGGCGTTTAACGGTCATTCTTCACTCCCGAACAGTTGGCTGTCGATCAGATCGCACAGGCAGTGGATCGTCAGCAGGTGGACTTCCTGAATACGTGCGGTGACATTGGCCGGGACGCGAATCTCCACGTCCTCGGGCAGCAGCAATGAGGCCATGCCGCCGCCGTCGCGACCGGTCAATGCTACGACAACCATTTCGCGATCATGTGCGGCCTGGATCGCCTGAATAATATTCGCCGAGTTGCCGCTGGTGGAAATCGCCAGCAGCACGTCGCCCGGTTGGCCCAGGGCGCGGATCTGCTTGGAGAAGATTTCGTTGTAGCTGTAGTCGTTGGCGATCGAGGTGATCGTCGACGAGTCGGTGGTCAAGGCAATGGCCGGCAGGCTAGGACGCTCGCGCTCGAAGCGGTTGAGCAACTCGGACGAGAAATGCTGGGCATCGCCGGCCGAGCCGCCGTTGCCGCACGAAAGCATTTTGCCCTCGTTGAGCAAGGCGTTGACCATGACCTGACTGGCTTGCTCGATGTGCGGTGCAAGTACGTCCATCGCCTGTTGCTTGGTGTCGATGCTGGCCTGGAAAAGCTGGCGAATTCGGGATTGCATGTCCATCTGTGTGACCTTAAGTAGCGCGGCTATTTGGCACAGGAATGTGCAGCCCGCAAAGCAAAGAGCAAAAGTGTGTGGTGAAGATGTCCGGCGAATCAGCTGTCGAAGGCATCTTTGAGCCAGTTCAAATCAGCTTTGCCAGACGGTGTGCTTTCAATGGCAACCACATCGAAACGGCAGGGGGAATCAGCCCAGCGATGCTCCTTGAGCAGGAAAAACTGCGCGGCGAGTATCAGCTTCTGACGCTTGCGCCCATCGATACTGGCGAGCGCGCCACCCCATTGTGCGTGTTTTCTGTAGCGGACTTCGACGAATACTACTGTATCGCCGTCAAGCATGACCAGATCAAGCTCGCCGCGGTTACACAACCAGTTCTGCGCCAGAAGGCGCAGACCCTGTTGTCGAAGGTACTCAAGTGCTTGGAGTTCGGCATCCTTGCCGCTTTGTGCGCTGGACCTCTCGGGCATCAGCGTGGGGTATCGGGCAGACGCTGGACTTCGCCTCCGACGAACTTCGCCCAGGGCATCTGGCGGTCAACGCGCTGGTTGGCGCTGATGCCCAGGCTGCCGGAGAGGCCGTCAATGCGTGTGTCTGGCAATGCCTTGAGTTGGCCCACGCGTGGCGCCAGGCGGTATGCATCGACGCCCATCGCGTACAGGCGGCCAAGGCTGCCATTGGCTTGTGGCCATTGTGCGGCAACCTGGTTGCGCAGCGGGTCGGTGGTGTTGAGCAGCCAAGGGGTCTCGCAGAACATGACGTTGGTCATGTCCAGGTACTGGTTTTTGTCGCCGCTGGCGCTGAACACGTGGGATGTCGCATACACCGGCACGTCACCGGCGTACTGGAAGTTCAGGGTCGGCTTGATCTGCTGGGCCAGTTGCGGGGGGACGGCCATGAAGATGAACTCGATGTCCTGGCGACGCGAAGGCTGTGCGGCGACGTCGGTGCCGACGGCGCTTTGCAGGCTCTTGGCACGGCCTTCGCTTTTACGCAGTTGGAACAGATCGGCAATTTGCTGGGCGAGGGCGACCGGTTGGTCGACGTACTCGACGCCGACAACGGTGCCGCCGTTGGCTTCCCAATCCTGACGGAAGGCCTTGTAGACACGCTCACCCCATTCGCCACGGGGCACCATCGCGGCGGCGCGGTGCAGGCCGTCGGCACGGGCGCGGCGCGAGACTTCGCGAGCTTCGTCTTCAGCCGCCAGGCCGAACTGGAACAGTTGCGCCGGGTTTTGATCGGTCTCGCTGTAGTTCAATGCCAGGGTGGTAATCGGCAATTGCGGGCGCGCGCTGAGCTGTTTGACCAGCGGTTTTTCCAGCGGGCCGACGACCAGTTGCACGCCGGCGGCCTTGGCCTTGGCGTAGAAATCGTCGAGGGACGTCAGGCGCGAGCTGTCATAAAACTCGATGACCGGCGGCTTCTGCCCGGCTTGTTCAGCCTGGTAGTGCGCGGCCATGAAGCCTTCGCGTAGCGCTTTGGCAACGGCGGCCAGTGGGCCTTCCTGCGGCAGCAGCAGGGCGATCTTGTTCAGCGGCTGGCTCGCCAGCTCCTTGAGTTTGGTCAGCGGCGTCGGCAGTTGCACGGCCGCCGGGTGGCCTGGGTTTTGCGCGCGCCACGTGTCAATGGCGGCTTGCTGTTGCTCCAGCGTGCCGGCGCCCTTGACCGCCTGGGCCAAGGTGATCCAGCCGTCGAGCGTCGGGTTGCCGCTGGCTTGCAGTTGTTCGGCCGGCAGCGCGGCAATCAACGCCCAGATGGCTTCATGGTTGCTCTTCGCGGCGTCGCCTGTCAGCAGTGGCGCCATGGCCACACGCTCACGAGCGGCGGCCAGGGTCTGGCCGTCGGCTTCATAAGCACGCGCATGTACGGTGCCGGTGCGAACCTGCTGTTCGGCCGGCAGCTCCTTCAGGTTTTGCAGGCTGGGGTGGTTCAACGCCGTCAGCGCGGCCTTGGGCTGGTTGCGCGCCATGGCCAGTTCGGCGGCCAGGGTGCTGGCGAATATCTGCGCGGCGGGCTTGAGAGCATCCAGTGGCACCTGCGCAAGAATCTGCGACGAGCGGCCTGCGTTGTTCTGGTGGTAGGCCATGTCCGCCGCACTCAGGCGCAGCAGCGCAGCTTTTTCGGGCGTGTTGGCGGTGGTCGCCTGTTCGAGCAGTTGTTCGATACTGGCGTCCGGGGTCCGTGGCAGGTCGCCAAGGCTGGACGAGGGCGAGCTGGCACAGGCGCCCAGCAAGGCAGCGAGGCAGAGGGCGGAGAGCAGCCGCAGACAAGGGATCATGTAAATGTTCCTGATACCGATCAAATTAGCGTGGAATTGTACCCAAGCACTGGCCCAGGCGCGATGTTACTGGCGTGAAACCGTCAATTTAGATGGTGCAAATGTTGCGTTTGGGTGGGTGCGCCCGACCGACGGCTGAAACGGCATCCATCTCGATGGCATATTTCCAGGGCGCCTACGCGCTACAATGTGGCTTTTGCCAACCATCGAGGTGTGCGTTTTGACTGCTCCAGGTCCTTTGAATTCCACTGCAGGCTCGCTTTTTGTCGTGGCGACGCCCATTGGCAACCTGGACGACATCAGTGCCCGGGCGCTTAAAGTGTTGCGCGACGTTAAATTGATCGCGGCGGAAGACACTCGGCACTCACAGCGTTTGATGCAGCATTTTGGAATCAGCACGCCATTAGCCGCCTGCCACGAGCATAACGAGCGCGAAGAAGGCAGCCGTTTTATCACCCGCCTGCTGGCCGGTGACGATGTGGCGCTGATCTCCGATGCTGGCACCCCGCTGATTTCCGACCCCGGTTACCACCTGGTGCGCCAGGCGCGTGCCGCCGGTATCAATGTAGTGCCTGTTCCGGGCGCATGCGCGTTGATTGCGGCGTTATCCGCCGCGGGGTTGCCATCGGATCGTTTTATCTTCGAGGGTTTCCTGCCTGCCAAGGCGGTGGGGCGTCGCGCACGTCTTCAGGCGCTTAAAGAAGAGCCGCGCACGCTGATCTTCTATGAAGCCCCGCATCGTATCCTCGAATGCCTGCAGGACATGGAGCTGGTGTTCGGTGGCGAACGCCTGGCGCTGCTGGCCCGTGAGCTGACCAAGACCTTCGAGACACTCAAGGGGTTGCCGCTGGAAGCGCTGCGCGCGTTTGTCGAGGGTGACAGCAATCAACAGCGTGGCGAGTGCGTGGTGCTGGTGGCGGGTTGGACGGCGCCGGAACATGAAGACGCAGTCGGTGGCGAAGCCATGCGTGTCCTGGATCTGCTGCTCAAGGAGATGCCCCTTAAGCGAGCGGCCGCGCTGGCGGCGGAAATTACCGGCGTGCGCAAGAATGTGTTGTATCAGGCCGCACTGGATAAACAGAAAGCCGAATAGTTCCGGGGTTAGGCCGGTATTCCGTCTGGACGTGATGGCATTGCTGCACTTTTAATACTTGTCCTAAGCCCGTCGTGCCGTTAACCTTCGCGGCGGAGAGTCGATTGGACAGTCGCTGCCTTCTATGAAAATTAGGGGGGGGAGGAAAGTCCGGGCTCCATAGGGCGAAGTGCCAGGTAATGCCTGGGAGGCGTGAGCCTACGGAAAGTGCCACAGAAAATAACCGCCTAAGCACTTCGGTGCCGGTAAGGGTGAAAAGGTGCGGTAAGAGCGCACCGCACGTCTGGCAACAGTTCGTGGCTAGGTAAACCCCACTTGGAGCAAGACCAAATAGGGTCCCAAGGCGTGGCCCGCGCTGGGACCGGGTAGGTTGCTAAAGATGTCCAGTGATGGCCATCGTAGACGAATGACTGTTCAAGACAGAACCCGGCTTATAGATCGACTCTCCACCTTTTTTCCTTCTGTCCGAATCTCGGACAGAAACCCGGTAGTAACGCAAGAATCCTTCCCTGCCAAATGATTGGCAGATGCATCTTCGTAATACCAAAAAAATCTTACTCTTAATAAATTACTTTAACTTTGAGCCATAGCTCTTTGAGCTATTAGTGCTTATTGAGCCAAAAATACCGCCGAACTCTGGTTTCTCCTCCTTTTACGCTCCTAAATCTCCGTTCTGTAAGGCTTTTCCTTGAATCCGCGCCTTGACGGTGTGGTGGGCGCATTCCTATAGTGTGCGCAAGTGGCGGAAAGTGGCACAAAGTGGGTTTTTTGAACGTAAAACGCTAAAATTGGGAGAAACGCATCTGTGTTTCGCGGAGCCAACGCTATTAGTCTCGATGCAAAAGGCCGTCTCGCCATGCCGAGCCGGTATCGTGACGAGCTCATTTCGCGAAGTTCCGGACAGTTGATCATCACTATCGATGCCGTTGACCCTTGTTTGTGTGTTTACCCCCTCGATGAGTGGGAGTTGATTGAAACCAAGCTGCGCGCCCTGCCTTCATTGCGTGAAGAAAACCGCCGTCTGCAGCGTTTGCTGATTGGTAATGCCGTCGACCTCGAGCTCGATGGCAGCGGTCGTTTCCTGGTGCCACCGCGTCTGCGCGAGTACGCCAAACTCGACAAGCGCGCAATGCTGGTGGGCCAACTGAACAAGTTCCAATTGTGGGACGAAGATGCCTGGGATGCTGTTTCTGCAGCTGACCTGGCTGCTATTCAACAACCGGGCGCCATGCCTGATGAACTGCGTGATTTGATCCTGTGACTATTGATAGCGGCTTTAACCACATCACCGTACTGCTTGACGAAGCCGTTGAGGCTCTCGCCGTACGCGCGGATGGCTGCTATTTGGATGGCACCTTCGGCAGGGGCGGGCACAGTCGGTTGATACTTAGCCAGCTCGGGTCCGACGGTAAACTCCTCGGGTTCGACAAAGACCCCCAAGCGATTGCCACCGGGCAAGCGCTAGCGGCCGAAGACGGCCGCTTTGTCGTTGTACAACGCAGCTTTGCCGAGCTGGGTGCCGAAGTCGCCGAGCGCGGCATGGCAGGCAAGGTGGCCGGGGTTTTGCTCGACCTGGGCGTGTCTTCGCCACAGCTCGATGACCCGGAGCGCGGTTTCAGTTTCATGAACGACGGTCCGCTCGATATGCGCATGGACCCCACCCGTGGTGTCAGTGCAGCCCAGTTCATCGCCACCGCACCGGTGGAAGAAATCGCCCGTGTGTTCAAGGAATACGGTGAAGAGCGCTTTGCCGGCCGCATGGCGCGTGCTGTGGTCGAGCGCCGGGAAATCCAGCCGTTCGAGCGCACCGCCGACCTGGCCGAAGTGCTGAAAGTCGCCAACCCTGCCTGGGAAAAGGGTAAGAACCCCGCCACCCGTGCGTTCCAGGGCCTGCGCATTCACGTCAACAACGAATTGGGCGATCTGGAGGCGGGCCTCGATGCCGCGCTGGAAGCCTTGGAAGTGGGTGGTCGCCTGGTGGTGATCAGCTTCCACTCCCTGGAAGACCGCATCGTCAAGCTGTTCATGCGTCGCCTGGTCAAGGGCGAATCCGACAACCTGCCGCGCAACCTGCCGGTGCGTTTCGAAGCCTTCGTGCCGAAAATCAAAGTCCATGGCAAACCGCAGTTCGCTTCCGAAGCTGAACTCAAGGCCAACCCACGTTCCCGTAGCGCCGTCATGCGCGTCGCAGAGAAGTTGCGGTGAGCAGGCTTTTCGCCAAGCCCCTCCCGGGCGGTAGCTTCTTTATGTTGCTGCTGTATATCGGCGTGTTGGTGTCTGCGATTGCGGTGTCCTACAGCGCCCATTACAACCGCCAACTGCTCAATACCCTGTACGGGGAATTGAGCGTGCGCGATAAAGCGCAGGCAGAGTGGGGCCGGTTGATCCTCGAGCAAAGCACCTGGACTGCCCACAGCCGCATCGAAATACTCGCCACCGAACAGCTGAAGATGCACATCCCGAGCGCGGCCGAAGTGCGAATGGTGGCGCCATGATGAAACTCGAAGGCGCACTTTACCCGTGGCGCTTCCGTCTGATGCTCGGCTTGCTGGCCTTGATGGTCGGCGCAATCGCCTGGCGGATCATTGATCTGCAGGTAGTCGACCGCGACTTCCTGATCGGCGAGGGCAATGCCCGTAGCCTGCGGCATATTCCGATTCCTGCACACCGCGGCCTGATCACCGACCGTAACGGTGAGCCCCTGGCCGTCAGCACACCGGTGACCACGCTGTGGGCCAACGCCAAGGAATTGCAGGTGGCCAAGGACAAGTGGCCACAACTGGCTGCCGCGTTGGGTCAGGACCCGAAAGCCTTGGCCGAGCGCCTGGAAGCTCAGGCCAATAAAGAATTCATCTACCTGGTTCGCGGCCTCACCCCCGAACAAGGCCAGCAAGTGCTCGACCTAAAAGTCCCCGGTGTCTACGGCATCGAGGAGTTCCGCCGCTTCTATCCGGCCGGTGAAACCACCGCGCACATGGTTGGCTTTACCGACATCGATGACCATGGTCGCGAAGGTGTGGAGCTGGCCTACGATGAATGGCTGGCCGGCGTGCCTGGCAAGCGACAGGTCATCAAGGATCGACGCGGCAGACTGATCAAAGACGTCCAAGTCACCAAAAACGCCAAGGCCGGAAAGCCCTTGGCGTTGTCGATTGACCTGCGCCTGCAATACCTGGCCAACCGCGAGCTGCGTAACGCGATCATCGAGAACGGCGCCAAGGCTGGCAGCCTGGTGATCATGGACGTGAAGACCGGCGAGATTCTCGCCATGGTCAACCAGCCGACCTATAACCCGAACAACCGTCGCAACCTGCAACCGGCGATGATGCGCAACCGCGCGATGATCGACGTGTTCGAACCGGGTTCGACCATGAAAGCCATCTCCATGAGTGCCGCCCTGGAAACCGGGCGCTGGAAGCCCAGCGACAAGGTCGAGGTCTACCCAGGCACCTTGCAGTTGGGCAAATACACCATTCGTGACGTGTCCCGTACCGAAGGTCCGGTGCTGGATCTGACAGGTATCCTGATCAACTCCAGTAACGTGGGCATGAGTAAGGTTGCCTTCGATATCGGCGGCGAAACCATCTACCACCTGGCGCAAAAGATCGGCCTGGGCCAACCCACCGGCCTGGATTTCCCAGGTGAGCGCGTGGGCAACCTGCCTAACTACCGCGACTGGAAAAAGGCCGAGACCGCCACGCTCTCCTATGGCTATGGCCTGTCGGTGACAGCGATCCAACTGGCTCACGCTTTCTCTGTATTGGCCAATAACGGTCGAATGGTTCCTTTGAGCCTGATCCACGTCGACGAAGCGCCGAAAGCGACCCAGGTGATTCCGGAAAACGTCGCCAAGACCATGCAAGGCATGCTGCAACAAGTGATCGAAGCACCGCGCGGCGTATTCCGTGCCCAGGTGCCGGCGTATCACGTGGCTGGCAAGTCGGGTACAGCGCGTAAAACCTCGGTCGGCACCAAAGGCTATGCCGAGAACTCCTACCGCTCGCTGTTCGCCGGCTTCGGTCCGATGAGCGACCCGCGCTACGCGATCGTCGTCGTGATTGATGAACCTAGTAAAGCGGGCTACTTCGGTGGCCTGGTGTCGGCGCCGGTGTTCAGCAAAGTGATGTCCGGCACCCTGCGCCTGATGAACGTCACGCCGGACAACTTGCCGCCGACCCAACAAGCGAACGCCGGACCGCCGGCCGCCGCAGTAAAAGCCAATGGAGGGCGCGGCTGATGTCTCTTAGCCTGAACAAGATTTTTGCCCATGCCGGTCGCGATCTGCTGATCCGCGAGCTGAGCCTGGACAGTCGTAATGTACGCGCCGGGGACCTGTTCCTGGCGGTGCCTGGCGGCAAATACGATGGTCGTGCGCATATCGCCGATGCCCTGCAACGCGGCGCCGCAGCCGTTGCTTATGAAGTGGACGGCGCCACCGTGCTGCCAATCACCGACGTGCCGTTGATTCCCGTCAAAGGCCTGGCCGCGCAACTGTCGGATATCGCCGGGCGTTTCTACGGCGACCCGAGCCGCCACCTGAACCTGATTGGCGTGACCGGCACCAACGGCAAGACCAGCGTGACCCAACTGGTCGCCCAGGCCCTTGACCTGCTGGGTCAGCACTGTGGCATTGTCGGCACCCTGGGCACCGGTTTCTATGGCTCGCTGCAAAGCGGCCTGCACACCACGCCGAACCCGATCGCCGTGCAAGCGACCCTGGCCGACCTGAAAAAGGCCGGTGCCAAGGCGGTTGCCATGGAAGTGTCGTCCCACGGTTTGCACCAGGGCCGCGTTGCCGCACTGGCCTTCGATGTGGCGGTGATGACCAACCTGTCCCGCGATCACCTGGACTACCACGGCACGATGGAGGCCTACGGTGCCGAGAAGGCCAAGCTGTTTGCCTGGAATGACCTGAAGTGCCGCGTGGTGAACCTGGATGACGCGTTCGGCCGCGAGCTGGCTGCCCAAGACAGCGAAGCGCGCCTGATCAGCTACAGCCTGGAAGATTCCCGCGCCTACCTGTATTGCCGCGAAGCCCACTTCAGTGACGAGGGCGTGCGCGCCACGTTGGTGACGCCGCAGGGCGAGCACCATTTGCGCAGCACCCTGCTCGGCCGCTTCAACCTGAGCAACGTGCTTGCCGCCATCGGTGCCTTGCTCGGCCTGGACTACGCCCTCGATGAAATCCTGCAGGTGCTGCCGAAGCTGGAAGGCCCGGCTGGACGCATGCAGCGTTTGGGTGGCGGTTCGCAGCCGCTGGTGGTGGTCGATTATGCCCACACCCCGGACGCACTGGAAAAAGTCCTCTTGGCCCTGCGCCCGCATGCTAAAGGCAAGTTGCTGTGCCTGTTTGGCTGTGGCGGTGATCGCGATCGCGGCAAGCGTCCGTTGATGGCCGAGATTGTCGAGCGCCTGGCCGATGGCGTGCTCGTCACCGACGACAACCCGCGCAGCGAAGAGCCAAGCCAGATTTTCGACGACATCCGCGTCGGCTTTAAAGACGCGTCCAAGGCCAGCTTCGTTGCCGGTCGCGGCGCGGCCATTGCCCAATTGATTGCCAGTGCCAGTGCCGACGATGTCGTGGTCCTGGCCGGTAAAGGTCACGAGGATTACCAGGAAATCAACGGCGAACGCCATGCCTTCTCCGACCTGGTCGAGGCCGATCATGCCTTGACCGCCTGGGAGGTCGCCCATGCTTAAAGCGATGAAATTCAGCGAACTGACCCAGGCCCTCTCGGCGCGCATGCTGTCGGGTGATTGCAGTTTCAATGGCGTCAGTATCGATAGCCGCGCGATCAAGCCAGGCCAACTGTTTGTCGCTCTGGCCGGTCCGCGTTTCGACGGCCATGACTATCTGAATGACGTTGCCGCCAAAGGCGCGGTTGGTGCCCTGGTGCAGCACGAAGTGGCAGATTCGACCTTGCCGCAATTGCTGGTGGCCGATACACGCCTGGCCCTGGGTCAACTTGGCGCGCTGAACCGTGCTGCCTTCGATAAGCCCGTGGCAGCCATCACCGGCTCCAGCGGCAAGACCACGGTCAAGGAACTGCTCGCCGGTGTCCTGCGCACGCGCGGGCCGGTGCTGGCCACCCGTGGCAACCTGAACAACGATTTCGGCGCACCGCTGACCCTGCTCGAACTGGCCCCGGAACACACGGCGGCCGTGATCGAGTTGGGTGCTTCGCGTGTCGGCGAAATTGCCTATACCGTGGCGCTGACCAAGCCTCACGTGGCAATTATCAACAACGCCGGAACTGCCCACGTCGGTGAGTTCGGTGGCCCGGAAAAAATCGTCGAAGCCAAGGGCGAAATCCTCGAAGGCCTCGATGCCTCGGGCACTGCTGTTTTGAATCTTGACGACAAGGCCTTCGAGACCTGGCGTGTACGCGCCGCCGGTCGCAAGGTGCTGACGTTCGCCGTGCTGAATGCAGCGGCCGATTTCCACGCGTCGAACATCACGCTCGACGCCCGTGGTTGCCCGTCCTTTACCCTGCATACGCCGCAAGGCGAAGAGCCCGTGCAGTTGAATCTGCTGGGCAACCATAACGTCGCCAACGCCTTGGCGGCTGCGGCTGCGGCTTACGCCCTGGGCGTGTCGCTGTTCGGTATTGCCACCGGCCTGGGCGCGGTGCAACCGGTCAAGGGCCGTACCGTCGCGCAATTGGCCAGCAACGGCATGCGTGTGATTGACGACACTTACAACGCCAACCAGTCCTCGGTCTGCGCCGCCATTGACCTGCTCAAGGGCTTTGATGGGCGCAAGGTGCTGGTGCTGGGCGATATCGCCGAACTGGGCGACTGGGCCGAACAGTCCCATCGTGAAGTCGGCGCTTACGCTAGCGGCAAAGTCGACGCGTTCTACGCTGTCGGCCCGAACATGGCCCATGCCGTCGATGCCTTCGGCCCCGGAGCGCGGCATTTTGCGACCCAGGCTGAGCTGATCCAGGCGCTGCGTGCGGGCGAACAAAATAAACACACAACCATTTTGATCAAGGGATCGCGCAGCGCGGTGATGGAAAACGTCGTCGTGGCCTTGTGTGGCTCAAGTACGGAGAAACATTAATGCTGCTGCTGCTGGCTGAGTATCTGCAACAGTTCCACAAAGGCTTCGCGGTCTTTCAGTACCTGACCCTGCGCGGGATTCTGGGTGTGCTGACCGCGCTGTCGCTGTCGCTGTTCCTGGGGCCGTGGATGATCCGCACCCTGCAGAACCTGCAAATTGGTCAATCGGTTCGCAATGACGGCCCGCAGTCGCACCTGTCCAAATCCGGCACCCCGACCATGGGCGGCGCGCTGATTCTGTCGTCCATCGGTATCAGCACCTTGCTCTGGGCCGACCTGCACAACCGCTACGTCTGGGTAGTGCTGGCGGTGACCTTGTTGTTCGGCGCCATCGGCTGGGTCGATGACTATCGCAAAGTGATCGAGAAAAACTCCAAGGGCCTGCCAAGCCGCTGGAAGTATTTCTGGCAATCGGTCTTCGGCCTGGCTGCGGCGATCTTCCTCTACACGACTGCTCCAAGCGCGGTCGAGACTACCTTGATTATCCCGATGCTCAAGGATGCGAGCATTCCGCTGGGCATCGGCTTCGTTGTGCTGACCTACTTCGTCATCGTCGGCTCCAGCAACGCGGTGAACCTGACCGACGGCCTCGACGGCCTGGCGATCATGCCGACGGTGATGGTGGGCGGTGCGCTCGGCATCTTCTGCTACCTGTCGGGTAACGTGAAATTCGCTGAATACCTGTTGATCCCGTATGTGCCGGGCGCCGGTGAACTGATCGTGTTCTGCGGCGCGCTGATCGGTGCAGGCCTCGGCTTCCTGTGGTTCAACACCTATCCCGCACAAGTGTTCATGGGCGATGTCGGCGCACTGGCGCTGGGCGCGGCCCTGGGCACCATCGCGGTGATCGTCCGCCAGGAAATCGTGCTGTTCATCATGGGCGGTGTGTTCGTGATGGAAACCCTGTCGGTGGTCATCCAGGTGGCGTCCTTCAAATTGACCGGGCGCCGCGTGTTCCGCATGGCGCCGATCCACCACCACTTTGAACTCAAGGGCTGGCCTGAACCGCGTGTGATCGTCCGATTCTGGATCATCACCGTGATTCTCGTACTGGTCGGCCTTGCCACCCTGAAACTGAGGTAGAAACGAGTGTCCCTGATCGCTTCAGACCACTTCCGCATCGTTGTCGGCCTCGGCAAGAGCGGCATGTCCCTGGTTCGCTTCCTGGCGAACCGGGGCACGTCGTTTGCTGTCGCCGATACGCGGGAAAATCCACCGGAGCTGGTCACGCTGCGCCGTGACTACCCGCACGTGGAAGTGCGTTGTGGCGAGTTGGATGTCGAGTTTCTGTGCCGTGCCGACGAGCTTTACGTAAGCCCCGGCCTGGCCCTGGCGACACCGGCCCTGCAAGCCGCAGCGGCGCGTGGCGTAAAACTGTCCGGCGATATCGACCTGTTCGCGCGCAACGCTAAGGCGCCGATCGTGGCGATCAGCGGTTCCAATGCAAAAAGCACCGTGACCACCCTGGTTGGTGAGATGGCGGCAGCGGCTGGCAAGCGCGTGGCCGTGGGCGGCAACCTCGGTACCCCGGCGCTGGACCTGCTCAGCGACGACGTCGAGCTGTACGTGATGGAGCTGTCGAGTTTCCAGTTGGAAACCACCCACGACCTGGGCGCTGAAGTGGCCACCGTGCTGAATGTCAGCGAAGACCACATGGACCGCTACAGCGGCCTGCCGGCCTATCACCTGGCCAAGCACCGGATTTTCCGCGGTGCCAAACAAGTGGTGGTCAACCGCCAGGACGCCTTGAGCCGTCCGTTGATGGGCGAGGGCCTGCCGTGCTGGACCTTTGGCCTGGGCAAACCCGACTTCAAGGCTTTCGGCATTCGTGAAGAGAACGGCGAGAAATACCTGGCCTTCGAATTCCAGAACCTGATGCCTGTGCGCGAGCTGAAAATCCGTGGTGCGCACAACCAATCCAATGCCCTGGCGGCTCTGGCCCTCGGGCATGCCGTTGGTTTGCCGTTCGACGCCATGCTCGCGAGCCTGCGCACCTTCGGCGGCCTTGAGCATCGCTGCCAATGGGTACGCGACCTGAATGGCGTCAGCTATTACAACGATTCCAAGGCCACCAACGTCGGTGCCGCATTGGCCGCCATCGAAGGCCTGGGTGCCGATATCGACGGCAAGCTGCTGCTGATCGCCGGTGGCGACGGCAAAGGCGCCGATTTCAAGGACCTCAAGGGGCCGGTGGCCGCCCATTGCCGCGCCGTGGTGCTGATGGGGCGCGATGCCGACTTGATCGCCGCCGCCCTCGGTGATGCGGTGCCGCAAGTGCGCGCCAGCTCCCTCGACGACGCGATTGCCCAGTGCAAAGCCTTGGCCCAGCCGGGTGATGCGGTGTTGTTGTCGCCGGCGTGCGCCAGTTTCGACATGTTCAAGAACTACGAAGAGCGCGGCCAGCTGTTCGCCCGCGCCGTGGAGGCCTTGGCATGAATCTCAACTTCCGTAACATCATCAAGCCGTATCCGTCGCCGATCATTACCGGGCGCGGCATCGACCTCGACTTCCCGATGCTCGCCGGTTGCCTCGCGCTGCTGGGCCTGGGGCTGGTGATGATTACGTCGGCGTCTTCCGAAGTGGCTGCCGTGCAGTCGGGCAACACCTTGTACATGATGATCCGTCACCTGGTGTACCTGGTGATCGGCCTCGGCGCGTGCATCGTCACCATGATGATCCCCATCGCCACCTGGCAGCGCCTGGGTTGGCTGATGCTGATCGGGGCATTTGGCTTGCTGATCATGGTGATCCTGCCCGGCATCGGCCGCGAGGTGAACGGTTCGATGCGCTGGATCGGCTTCGGTGCGTTTAACGTGCAGCCGTCGGAAATCGCCAAGGTGTTCGTGGTGATCTACCTCGCCGGTTACCTGGTACGTCGTCAGAAGGAAGTGCGCGAGAGCTGGATGGGCTTCTTCAAGCCGTTCATCGTGCTGCTGCCCATGGCGGGCCTGTTGCTGATGGAACCCGACTTCGGGGCCACCGTCGTGATGATGGGCGCCGCCGCAGCGATGCTGTTCCTCGGCGGGGTCGGGCTGTTCCGCTTCACCTTGATGGTGGTGCTGGCGGTAGCCGCCGTGACCGTGCTGGTGCAGGCGCAACCGTACCGGATGGCCCGTCTGATCACCTTTACCGACCCGTGGTCCGACCAGTTCGGCTCCGGCTACCAGTTGACCCAGGCGCTGATCGCCTTCGGTCGCGGCGAGTGGCTGGGCGTGGGCCTGGGCAACAGCGTGCAGAAACAATTCTACCTGCCGGAAGCGCACACTGACTTCGTGTTCTCGGTGCTCGCCGAAGAGCTGGGCGTGGTCGGCTCGCTGTGTACCGTCGCGCTGTTCGTGTTCGTATGTGTGCGCGGCATGTACATCGGCTTGTGGGCCGAGAAGGCCAAACAGTATTTCGCTGCGTATGTGGCGTATGGCTTGTCGTTCCTGTGGATCGGCCAGTTCCTGATCAATATCGGCGTGAACGTCGGCTTGCTGCCGACCAAGGGCCTGACCTTGCCGTTCCTCAGTTACGGCGGCAGTTCGTTGGTGATCTGCTGCGCCTGTCTCGGCTTGCTGCTGCGCATCGAGTGGGAGAGTCGAACCCACTTGGGCAGCGAAGAGATGGAGTTCAGCGAAAGCGACTTCGCCGAGGAGCCGACTCATGGGCGCTAACGTGCTGATCATGGCAGGCGGCACCGGGGGCCACGTGTTCCCGGCCCTGGCCTGCGCGCGTGAGTTCCAGAACCGTGGCTACACCGTGCATTGGTTGGGGACGCCGCGCGGCATCGAAAACGAATTGGTGCCGAACGCCGGCTTGCCGCTGCATCTGATCAACGTCACCGGCCTGCGCGGCAAGGGCAAGCTGTCCCTGCTCAAGGCGCCGTTCGTGTTGCTCAAGGCGGTGTGGCAGGCGCGCAACGTCATCCGTGAATTGAAGCCGGTGTGTGTCCTCGGTTTTGGCGGTTATGTGACCGGCCCCGGCGGCGTTGCGGCCAAACTCGCTGGCGTGCCGGTGATCGTGCATGAGCAGAACGCTGTCGCCGGCACCGCCAACCGCTTGCTGGTGCCGCTGGCGGCGCGGGTCTGCGAAGCGTTTCCGAATACCTTCGGCGCATCGGACAAGCGCCGCACCACGGGTAACCCGGTGCGCACCGAATTGTTTATGGACATCGCCCGTGAAGCCTTGGCCGGGCGCAAGGCGCACGTGCTGATCCTGGGCGGAAGCCTGGGCGCCGAGCCGCTGAATAAATTGCTGCCGCAAGCGCTGGCGCAACTGCCTGTGGACTTGCGCCCTGAGGTCTTCCACCAGGCCGGCAAGAACCACGATGAAGTGACCGCCACGCGTTATCGCGAGGCCGGTGTAGAGGCTGATGTGCAGCCCTTCATCAAAGACATGGCCCAAGCCTATGGCTGGGCCGACCTGGTGGTCTGTCGCGCTGGTGCGTTGACCGTCAGTGAATTGGCCGCCGCCGGTCTGCCGTCCTTGCTGGTGCCTTTGCCCCACGCGATTGACGATCACCAGACCCGCAACGCCGAATATTTGGCCGGGGAGGGCGCTGCCTTCCTGCTGCCGCAAAGAACGACTGGCGCCGCCGATTTGGCCGCACGCCTGACCGAGGTTTTGATGCAACCGGAACGACTCAACAGCATGGCGAGCACCGCACGCCGCCTGGCCAAACCTGACGCAACCCGCACCGTGGTCGATATCTGCCTGGAGGTGGCCCATGGTTGAGAATCAGAAAGCCATGCCGCAACCGGAAATGCGCCGTATCCGTCGTATCCACTTCGTCGGGATCGGCGGCGTGGGCATGTGTGGTATTGCCGAAGTGTTGCTGAACCTGGGCTACGAGGTGTCCGGCTCTGACTTGAAAGAGTCGCCGGTCACCGAGCGGCTGAAGTCCTTCGGTGCGAAAATCTTTATCGGCCACCACGCCGAGAACGCTACCGAGGCCGACGTGCTGGTGGTGTCCAGCGCCGTGAACACCTCTAACCCAGAAGTGGCCACCGCCCTTGAGCGCCGCATTCCCGTGGTGCCCCGCGCCGAAATGCTGGCCGAGCTGATGCGCTATCGCCATGGTATTGCCGTCGCCGGCACCCACGGCAAGACCACCACCACCAGCCTGATCGCCTCGGTGTTCGCCGCCGGTGGCCTGGACCCGACCTTCGTGATCGGTGGCCGCCTGAATGCAGCCGGCACCAATGCCCAGTTGGGCACCAGCCGCTACCTGATCGCCGAAGCTGACGAAAGCGATGCCAGCTTCCTGCACCTGCAACCGCTGGTGGCCGTGGTCACCAACATCGACGCCGACCACATGGCGACCTACGACGGTGACTTCAACAAGTTGAAGAAAACCTTCGTCGAGTTCCTGCATAACCTGCCGTTCTACGGTTTGGCGGTGGTGTGCCTGGATGACCCGGTGGTGCGTGAAATCCTGCCGCTGGTCAAGCGTCCTACCTTGACCTACGGCTTCAGCGAAGACGCCGACGTGCGTGCGATCAATGTGCGCCAGCAAGGCATGCAGACGTTCTTCACTGTGCTGCGCCCGGACCGCGAACCGCTGGACGTGTCGGTGAACATGCCGGGCAACCACAACGTACTCAATTCCCTGGCGACCATCTGCATTGCCTCCGACGAAGGCGTCAGCGATGAAGCCATTGTCGAGGGCCTGTCGGGTTTTGCCGGCGTTGGCCGGCGCTTCCAGGTCTATGGGCATCTGCCGGTGGAAGGTGGTGACGTGATGTTGGTGGACGACTACGGTCACCACCCGACTGAAGTCGCCGCCGTGATTAAAGCAGTGCGCGGTGGCTGGCCGGATCGTCGCCTGGTGATGGTCTACCAGCCGCACCGCTACAGCCGCACCCGCGACCTGTATGACGATTTCGTCAATGTACTGGCCGATGCCAACGTGCTGCTGCTGATGGAAGTCTACCCGGCTGGTGAAGAACCGATCCCCGGGGCGGACAGCCGCAAGCTGTGCAACAGCATCCGTCAGCGTGGCCAGTTGGACCCGATCTACATCGAACGCGGTGTGGACCTGGCGCCGATCGTCAAGCCGCTGCTGCGTGCCGGCGACATCCTGCTGTGCCAGGGTGCTGGTGACATCGGTGGCCTTGCGCCTAAATTGCTGGCGAGCCCCTTGTTCGTCAAAGAAGCGTTTGCCGTAGAAAAGGGGAAGTCGAAATGACCACCCACTACGGCTCCCTGTTCTCCACCATCGCCCCCGCCGACTTCGGCCGCGTGGCCGTGCTGTTCGGCGGCAAGAGCGCTGAACGCGAAGTGTCACTCAAGTCCGGCAATGCCGTGCTCGAAGCGCTGCAGAGTGCGGGCGTGAATGCGTTCGGTATCGACGTGGGCGACGACTTCCTCGCCCGCCTGCAGGCCGAGAAGATCGACCGCGCCTTCATCATCCTGCACGGCCGTGGCGGTGAAGACGGCAGCATGCAAGGCCTGTTGGAGTGCGCTGGGATTCCTTACACCGGCAGCGGCATCCTCGCGTCGGCGCTGGCCATGGACAAGTTGCGCACCAAGCAGGTCTGGCACAGCCTGGGGATTCCAACCCCGCGTCACAGCGTGTTGTGCAGCGAAGACGATTGTATTTCTGCAGCCAAGGAACTGGGCCTGCCTTTGATCGTCAAACCAGCCCATGAAGGCTCCAGTATCGGCATGGCTAAAGTGAACTCGGCCGCCGAATTGATCGACGCATGGAAAGCGGCAAGTACCTACGATTCGCAAGTGTTGGTGGAACAGTGGATCCAAGGTCCCGAGTACACCATCGCCACCCTGCGTGGCCAGGTATTGCCGCCCATCGCCTTGGGCACGCCCCACACTTTCTACGACTACGACGCCAAGTACCTGGCTTCCGATACCCAGTACCGGATTCCCTGTGGCCTTGACGTAAGCAAAGAACAGGAACTGATGGACCTCACGGCGAAAGCCTGTGAGGCGCTGGGTATCGCCGGTTGGGCGCGGGCAGACGTGATGCAGGACGACCAAGGGAATTTCTGGTTCCTGGAAGTCAACACCGCACCGGGCATGACCGATCACAGCCTGGTCCCGATGGCCGCGCGCGCAGCCGGTCTGGATTTCCAGCAGTTGGTGCTGGCAATCCTGGCGGCCAGCGTTGCCGGTGAAGAAAGGCAGCGAGGCTAAGACATGAAAGGCGCATCGCTTCGTCATCAGCCCCCACACGCACCCGGCCGCAAGCCGGTGCCACGGGGTGCCAGCCGGATGGTGGCTAAAGAGCCGATGTCGGCGCGCCTGCCGAAAGCCAACTTTGGTTTCCTCAAGGCGCTGTTCTGGCCGGTGTTGCTGGTGGTGTTGGGCTTCGGTACTTATGAAGGCGCGCAGCGTCTGTTGCCTTACGCCGACCGGCCGATCACCAAGATCAGCGTACAGGGCGACTTGAGCTACATCAGCCAGCAAGCGGTACAGCAGCGCATCGGTCCGTTCCTGGCGGCGAGTTTCTTCACCATCGACCTGGCCGGTATGCGCCGGGAGTTGGAGCAGATGCCGTGGATCGCCCACGCCGAAGTCCGCCGTGTATGGCCGGACCAGGTGACGATCCGCCTGGAAGAACAACTGCCCGTGGCCCGTTGGGGTGATGAAGCGCTGTTGAACAACCAGGGCCAGGCGTTCACCCCGCGTGAGCTGGCCAACTACGAGCACCTGCCGCAGCTGTTCGGGCCGCAGCGGGCGCAGCAGCAAGTGATGCAGCAGTACCAGGCCTTGAGCCAGATGCTGCGGCCGCTGGGCTTCTCCATTGCACGCCTGGAATTGCGTGAACGGGGCAGCTGGTTTTTGACGACCGGGGCAGGCAGTTCCGGCCCGGGCATCGAGTTGTTGCTGGGACGCGACCGCTTGGTGGAAAAGATGCGCCGCTTTATTGCCATCTATGAAAAGACCTTGAAAGAACAGATTACGAACATTGCGAGCGTCGACCTGCGTTACGCCAACGGCCTTGCCGTCGGCTGGCGTGAACCGGCTGCGCCCACGGCAGCGCAACCCGCTGTCGCGAAGAATTAAGAAGAGGCAGGACCCATGGCAAACGTGCAAAGCGGCAAAATGATCGTCGGTCTCGATATCGGCACCTCCAAAGTGGTGGCGCTGGTGGGCGAGGTCGGGGAAGACGGCACGATCGAAATCGTCGGTATTGGCACGCATCCGTCCCGGGGCCTGAAGAAGGGCGTGGTGGTGAACATCGAGTCCACCGTGCAATCGATCCAGCGCGCCATTGAAGAAGCGCAGCTGATGGCCGGTTGCCGGATTCACTCGGCGTTCGTCGGCGTGGCGGGCAATCACATCCGCAGCCTGAACTCCCATGGCATCGTGGCGATCCGCGACCGTGAAGTCAGTGCGGCCGACCTTGAGCGCGTACTCGACGCGGCCCAGGCCGTGGCGATCCCGGCTGACCAGCGCGTGCTGCACACCCTGCCGCAGGACTACGTGATTGACAACCAGGAAGGCGTGCGCGAGCCCCTCGGCATGTCGGGCGTGCGCCTGGAAGCCAAGGTCCACGTGGTGACCTGCGCGGTCAATGCCGCACAGAACATTGAAAAGTGCGTGCGCCGCTGCGGCCTGGAAATCGACGACATCATTCTCGAGCAACTGGCTTCGGCCTACTCGGTACTGACCGATGACGAAAAAGAACTGGGCGTGTGCCTGGTCGACATCGGCGGCGGCACCACCGACATCGCGATCTTCACCGAGGGTGCGATCCGTCACACCGCCGTGATCCCGATTGCCGGCGACCAGGTCACCAACGACATTGCCATGGCGTTGCGCACACCGACTCAGTACGCCGAAGAGATCAAGATCCGTTACGCCTGCGCCCTGGCCAAACTGGCCGGTGCCGGTGAAACCATCAAGGTGCCAAGCGTGGGCGACCGTCCACCGCGCGAGCTGTCGCGCCAGGCTTTGGCCGAAGTGGTCGAGCCGCGCTACGACGAGCTGTTCACCCTGATCCAGGCGGAACTGCGCCGCAGTGGCTACGAAGATTTGATCCCGGCCGGCATCGTGCTGACCGGTGGCACCTCGAAGATGGAAGGCGCGGTCGAACTGGCCGAAGAGATCTTCCACATGCCGGTCCGCCTGGGCGTGCCCCATGGCGTCAAAGGCCTGGGCGACGTGGTGCGCAACCCGATTTATTCCACCGGTGTGGGCTTGCTGTTGTACGGGCTGCAAAAGCAGACCGACGGCATTTCCCTGTCGGGCCCGAGCATCCGCGACAGCTACCGCGGCGACGACGAAGCGAAAGCACCGTTGTTCGAACGGTTGCAGGCTTGGGTCAAAGGCAATTTCTAACGATTTACCGCAGCACCGCACCACTGTTGTAGAAGCATGCAGTAGGCGAAAAAACTAGAGAAAACGAAAGGAGAGGGAACATGTTCGAACTCGTAGACAACATCCCCGCAAGCCCGGTCATCAAAGTGATCGGTGTCGGCGGTGGCGGCGGCAACGCTGTCAACCATATGGTCAAGAGCAACATCGAAGGCGTTGAATTCATCTGCGCCAACACCGATGCCCAGGCGCTGAAGAGCATCGGCGCGCGGACCATCCTGCAATTGGGCACCGCCGTGACCAAGGGCCTCGGCGCCGGCGCCAACCCAGAAGTCGGCCGTCAAGCCGCCCTGGAAGACCGTGAGCGTATCGCTGAAGTGCTGCAAGGCACCAACATGGTGTTCATCACCACTGGCATGGGCGGCGGTACCGGTACCGGTGCAGCGCCGATCATTGCCGAAGTGGCCAAGGAAATGGGGATTCTGACGGTCGCTGTCGTGACCCGTCCGTTCCCGTTCGAAGGTCGCAAGCGTATGCAGATCGCCGACGAAGGTATCCGTCTGCTGTCTGAAAGCGTCGACTCGTTGATCACCATCCCCAACGAGAAGCTGCTGACTATCCTGGGCAAGGACGCGAGCCTGCTGTCCGCGTTTGCCAAGGCTGACGATGTACTGGCCGGTGCCGTTCGCGGTATCTCCGACATCATCAAGCGTCCGGGCATGATCAACGTCGACTTCGCCGACGTGCGTACCGTGATGAGCGAAATGGGCATGGCGATGATGGGCACTGGCTGCGCCAGCGGTCCGAACCGTGCGCGTGAAGCCACTGAAGCGGCCATCCGCAACCCGTTGCTGGAAGACGTGAACCTGCAAGGCGCACGCGGCATCCTGGTGAACATCACCGCCGGTCCTGACCTGTCCCTGGGTGAGTACTCCGACGTGGGTAGCATCATCGAAGCCTTTGCTTCCGAGCACGCGATGGTCAAAGTCGGTACGGTTATCGATCCGGACATGCGCGACGAACTGCATGTAACCGTGGTTGCGACCGGCCTGGGCGCAAAAATCGAGAAGCCTGTAAAGGTCATCGACAATACCGTTCACACCAGTCACAGCAGTCACGCCAGCCAAGCGGCTGCCGCTCCAGCGCCTTCGCGCCAGGAACTGCCGTCGGTGAACTACCGTGATCTGGACCGTCCGACCGTGATGCGCAATCAGGCTCAGGCCGGTGCTGCGGCGTCCCGTAGCCCGAATCCGCAAGATGACTTGGACTACCTGGACATCCCGGCATTCCTGCGTCGTCAGGCCGATTAATGGAATGTATCAGGGCTATGAAGGTGATTGGTGTTCAGCAAAGGTCTGGTCTGCTATTATCGCCAGCCTTTGTTGATACCAGTTCGCAATTTGCGCTGAAGCGGTCCAAGCCATGATTAAACAACGCACCCTGAAGAATATTATTCGTGCCACAGGTGTAGGTCTGCACTCCGGGGAGAAGGTATACCTGACCCTCAAACCTGCACCTGTCGACACCGGCATCGTGTTTGTTCGTGCCGACCTGGACCCTGTGGTGCAGATTCCTGCTCGCGCGGAAAACGTCGGCGAAACCACGATGTCGACCACATTGGTCAACGGTGACGTCAAAGTGGACACGGTGGAGCACTTGCTCTCGGCCATGGCCGGTCTGGGCATCGATAACGCCTACGTCGAGCTCTCCGCGTCCGAAGTCCCCATCATGGATGGCAGCGCTGGTCCCTTCGTATTCTTGATTCAATCTGCCGGCCTGGAAGAACAGGACGCAGCCAAGAAGTTCATTCGCATTCTGCGGGAAGTGACAGTAGAAGACGGCGACAAGCGCGCCACCTTCGTCCCGTTCGAAGGCTTTAAAGTGAGCTTTGAGATCGATTTCGATCACCCGGTATTTCGTGACCGCACCCAAAGTGCAAGCGTGGATTTTTCCAGCACTTCGTTCGTAAAAGAAGTCAGCCGCGCCCGTACCTTTGGTTTCATGAGTGACATCGAGTACCTGCGCAAGCACAACCTCGCACTCGGCGGCAGCGTTGAAAATGCCATTGTGGTCGACGCGGATGGTGTACTGAACGAGGACGGCCTTCGTTATGAAGACGAATTCGTGAAGCACAAGATCCTCGATGCAATCGGTGACCTCTACCTGCTGGGCAATAGCCTGATAGGTGAGTTCAAAGGCTTCAAGTCGGGCCACGCCCTTAACAACCAGCTACTGCGCAAGTTGATTGAGCAGACAGATGCTTGGGAAGTCGTGACCTTCGAAGATGCCAGCACCGCACCGATCTCTTACATGCGTCCCGTTGCGGCGGTGTAAGTAACAACTCTCTTTCTTTAGTTTTAAGGGCTGCCTTCGGGTGGCCTTTTTTATTGCTATGGCTCGCTCGCCACAATGGCCTGCTCGCTTCAGTCATCGTTACTGTGCATCCACGATGCGATTGCGCCCCGTGTGCTTGGCCTCATACAGCGCCTGGTCCGCACTGAGCATCAAATCCTCCAGGGACATGCCACTGCGCTTTTCCCAGGTACTCAGGCCGATGCTCACGGTGATCGGCCGTTCATCTCCCGCCACCCGTGGCAAGTGCTCGACGCCACTGCGGATATGCTCGGCAATCAGCCATGCGCCTCGGTCATCGGTAGCCGGCAACACCACGGCGAACTCTTCACCGCCATAACGTGCGGCCAGGTCGGCTGGGCGACGGATGTTGCTGCCGATCACCTGGGCGACGTTGCGCAACGCCTCATCGCCGCCGTGATGGCCGTGGCGGTCGTTAAATGCCTTGAAGTGGTCGACGTCGATCATCAACAGCGTCAGCGGTTCGGCAGAGCGCTGAGCGCGGTCCCATTCCAGGCGCAGGCGGTGGTCCAGTTTGCGCCGGTTGGCCAGGCCGGTGAGCGCGTCGGTGGCTGCCAGTTCTGACAGCACCTTCTCTGCGCGATAACGGCGTCGCAGTTCCCGGCGCAGCATCCAGGTCAGCCATAGAAGGCCCAGACACAGGATGCCCGTGGCGCCGCTTGTCAGCATCGCCGCGCGTTTCCACGGCGCGAACACATCGTCGCTGGACAGCGCCACCACCACAATCAGGGGCAGCTCACCGACATTGGTGAAGGTGTACAGGCGCTCCTTGTCGGTGATGGCTGAGATGGCCCGAAAGCTGCCGCTCCCATCGCGCAGCATGCGCTTGAAGTTGGGGCGATCACTCAGGTCCTTGTCGATCATGTCGCGCTCCAGCAGCGGTTGCTGGGCCAGGAGAATGCCGCGGTTGTTCAACAGGTTGACCGAGCTGCTATGGCCGATGGTCAGGCCTTTGAACAACTGATCGAAGTACGCCAGGCGCATGGTGGCCACGGCGACCCCGGCAAACTCGCCGTTGGCGCCGGTGACGCGGCGGCTGAATGCGATGCGCCAGACCTGCTCGCAATTGCACTCAACCCTGAACGGCCGGCTGATGAACAGGTCGGTCTGGCCGGCGTTCTTATGTGCGATGAAGTAGTCGCGGTCAGCGAAATTGCGCGGGGTTGGCTTGAGCGTCGAAGAGTCAGCGATGACGGCGCCCTTGGCGTCCAGCAACAGCACTTCGCCTTTGAACGGCGCGGCCGCTGACCGCTCAAATTGCACCAGGTGTCGGATGTCCGCTGATACCCGGGACAAATCCTTGCGCTGGGTGGCCGCGATCAGCCCTTGCAGTGCGAGGTCATAGAGTTCGACGTTACGCAGCACATCGGCGTTGATCAGTTGCGCGATGTTGGTGGTTGAGCGTTTGGCCGCCTCCAGAGCACTGGCGTGTTCGCGGATCAACAGCACCGAGACCATGATCACGATCAGCGCGACGGTGAGGCCACTGCCCAGCATCAGCAACAGCTCTGGGCGTTCAGGTGGTGTACGGACGGGGCGTTGACTCATCGGGCAGACTTCGACGATAAAGATGCTGGCAGTTTAGTTCTACCCGATGAAAATTGATTGATGGGTTAAAAAGAAAGATCTGCGCTTTAGAACACGTTGATCGGATAGTCGACGATCACCCGGTATTCATCCACATCCCGATCCACCGCCGAGTAGCCATTGCTGCCGCGGTTGGTCGCCCATTGCAGGCGCAGCGACAGATCCTTGGCCTTGCCGCCCTGCACCACGTATTTCATATCGATGTCCCGTTCCCAGTGCTTGGCGTCCTGGCCGTCGGCGCTGTACCAGGCGCTGTAGCCCCGGCTATTGGGGTCGACTTTGCTCAGGTCGGTCTTGCCGCTGCTATAGGACACGGCAGTGGTCAGGCCGGGCAGGCCGAGGCCGACAAAGTCATAAGCGTACTTGAGCTTCCACGAACGCTCGTTGGGGCCGTTGAAGTCCGAGTATTGCTGGGAGTTGTCCAGGTACACGCTGTCGCCCTGGGTGATGTAGTCGAACGGTGTGTTGCCGTTGACCCGCTGGTACGCGGCCGTGACGCTGTGGTTGCCCACGCCTACGGTGAAATGCAGGCTGTAGGTGTTGTTGTCGATGTTACCCAGCAGCGACTGGCCGCTGTCCTGGGTGTGGTAGTAGTGCAGGCCGGGGTTGAGGCTGACCAGATCGTTCAGTGCGTAGGTGTAGTCGAGGTCGTAGTAGTACTGGTGCCACACATCCTTGAGTTCGGAGGCGTACAGGTTGCTGGTCAGGCCCGGGATGCCGCTGAACGACACACCGGCCCAGTCCAGGTGCTGGCTGTCGGCGTGCTCCGGCAGTACGCCGTAGCTGGTGCCGATGCGCCCGTGGCCGCTCTGGTTATAGAGTTTGGTGAAACTGGCTTGGCCGCCTTCGATCATCCAGCCGTCAACGCTGTGGTTGGTCAGGCTCACGCCGCGAAAGGTCTGGGGCAGCATACGGGTCATGCCGCCGGCGATCACCGGGTTGTTGAGGAACAGGTCACCGGCTTTCAGTTCCGTGTCGAACGCGCGCATCTTCAGCGTGCCGCCAGCGGTGGAAAACGACCCCGGCGCCTTGCCGCTGCCGTCACTGTTGCCATACGGCAGGATGCTGGAACCGTCGGTGCCGCCACCGCCGTCGAGCTTGAGGCCGAGCATGGCGTGGGCATCCAGGCCGAAGCCGACAGTGCCCTGGGTGTAGCCGGATTCGAAGATGCCGAGAAAGCCCTGGCCCCATTCTTTGCTGTCATCGGTGTGGATGTCGCGACGGTCGCGGTTCATGTAGTAGTTGCGGGCGTTGAGCTTGAGGCTTGCGCCTTCGACGAAACCGTCGGTGGTGGAGGTGTCTGCCGCGTGGGCGAGGGGGGCGATCGTTGCTGCAATCGCGAGGAATAACGGGGTGAACGTCAGCGAGTTCTTCACCGGTGGAGCTCCTTTGGTCAAACGAAAACGGCCAATGTCGTGGGGGTGTGCCTGGCCTTTTTTACGGCAAAAAAAAAGCCGCTGAAGTCAGCGGCTTTAAGACTGTTTCCCAGTGTAGAGCCCTGGAAAAAAGTCGAGGGAAATTCGGGTAAGCGGGTCAGCTGTCTTTGCCGTCGCGCTCATCGATGCGTCAAATTAACGCAGGCGAGCGCTGCGATACAGAGTGTAACAAGATAATGACTGTTGCCCAAATCGCAACAGTCAGAGATTTGGCGCAAGCGGCGCGGTGCAGTGTGGGAGGGGGCTTGCTCCCGATAGCGGTGTATCAGTCACTGAAGTACTGACTGATCTGCCGCTATCGGGAGCAAGCCCCCTCCCACATGGGTCTGAAGTGTTCTCAAGATTTAGACGGGCAGGGTAATACCGAAGGTGTTGCCGCCCGCGTCACTGCGCACGAACACATCGCCGCCATGCATCAGCGCAATCGCCTTGACGATGGCCAGCCCCAGCCCGTGGTTGGCGCCGCTGTTGCTGCGTGATGCATCCACCCGATAGAAGCGCTCGAACAGTCGAGGCAGGTGCTCGCTGGCAATCGCGGCGCCGGGGTTGGTCACGGCGATCGCCACCTGATGCTCCTGCACGTCGATGTTCACCGCGATGACCTGCCCTGGCGCGGTGTGCTGTACGGCGTTGCTCAGCAGGTTGATCAGCGCGCGGCGCAGGTGGGCTCTTTCGATCTGTACCTGGGCGTCGCCGTGTACTTGCACCCGGACCTGGGCGTCTTCGAGGATGAAATCCAGGTAGTCGAGGGTGGTCGCCACTTCGTCGGCCAGGGAGCTTTCGATCAGCTTGGTGGCCTTGCTGCCCTGGTCGGCGCTGGCGAGGAACAGCATGTCGTTGATGATCGAACGCAGGCGCTCCAATTCTTCCAGGTTGGACTGCAGCACCTCGAAATAATGCTCGGCCGAGCGCCCGCGTGTCAGCGCGACCTGAGTCTGGCCGATCAGGTTGGTCAGGGGTGAGCGCAGTTCATGAGCGACGTCGGCGTTGAATGACTCCAGGCGCGAGTAGGCCTGTTCTACCCGGTCCAGGGTGGCGTTGAACGAGTTGACGAACTGACTCAACTCCGGCGGCAGTGGCGACAGTTGCAGGCGCCCGGAGAGTTTCGGCGGCGCGAGTTTCTGCGCCTCATCCGAGAGTTTGCCCAGCGGCTTGAGGCCGATGCGCGAGACCCAGAACCCCAGCAGCGCCGCCAGGACCACGCCGATGAACGCCAGGCTGATCAGCGCCACCAGCAAGTGGTGCTGGGTGGCGCGGAAGTTTTCGGTGTCGATGGCGATCATGAAGCGCAATGGCGGACGCTGGTCCTGGGCGGGGAACTGGCTCACCAGCACTTTGAACGGGTCGTTATGGCCGGCCAGGCGTAAGTCGCGTTTGCCGGTCGGGCCGGCGGCGAACGTGCGGATCTGCGCGTCCGGGCTGCCGTATTCGTAGTTCGGGTCGCTGCTCACCACCCAGAAACGGATGCGCTTGTCTTCCTCAGCCAGCAACTTGAGTTTGGCCTTGATCTTGGTCCAATGCTCCGGCGTGCCGAAACGCGTCACCGACGACTCCAGCACGCTGTAGCGCGCATCCAGTTCGGCCTCCGGTAACAGGCCCAAGCCTTGGTCCACTTGCTGATAGAGCGCGCCGCCGATCAACAGGAAGATCAGCAGCGCCACCAGGGTGAACATGCCGCTCAAGCGCAGGGCGATGGAATTAGCTGACACTGCGGCTCTCCAGCACATAGCCCATGCCGCGGATGGTGTGCAGCAGCTTGTGTTCGAACGGCCCGTCGAGCTTGGCGCGCAGGCGTTTGATCGCGACTTCGACCACGTTGGCGTCGCTGTCGAAATTGATGTCCCAGACCATCTCCGCGATGGCGGTCTTGGACAGGATCTCACCCTGGCGCCGCGCCAATACGCTGAGCAGCGAGAACTCCTTGGCGGTCAGGTCCAGGCGCACGCCGTTGCGGCTGGCCTTGCGGCTGATCAGGTCGATCCACAGGTCGGCGACGGTCACCTGCACCGGTTCGTGCCCGCCACTGCGGCGGGTCAGGGCTTGCAGGCGCGCCACCAGTTCCAGGAAGGAAAACGGCTTGCCCAGGTAATCGTCGGCGCCTTCACGCAGGCCGCGAATGCGGTCTTCCACGCGTTCGCGGGCGGTGAGCATGATCACCGGCGTTTGCTTGCGCGCACGCAGGGCGCGCAGTACGCCAAAGCCGTCGAGACCGGGCAGCATCACGTCGAGCACGATCACCGCGTAATCGTTTTCCAGCGCCAGGTGCAAACCCTCGACGCCTTCACGCGCCACGTCGACGGTGTAGCCTTGCTCCGTCAGGCCGCGATGCAGGTAGTCTGCGGTTTTTTCTTCATCTTCAACGATCAGGACGCGCATGACCCCGCCTTAATGTGTGGTCGCCAACGCGGGCGTTGGTGTGGGCCTGTGGAAAAACTTCTCAAGGTACAAGTATATGACCGGCGTGGTGAACAACGTCAGCGCCTGGCTCACCAGCAAGCCGCCGACCACCGCGATCCCCAGCGGTTGGCGCAGTTCCGCGCCGGGGCCTGCGCCGAGCATCAGCGGCACGGCGCCGAGCAGGGCGGCGAGGGTGGTCATGATGATCGGCCGGAACCGCGTGACACAGGCTTCGTAGATCGCTTCCTGCGGCGGCAGGCCTCGGACCCGCTGCGCTTCGAGGGCGAAGTCGATCATCAGGATGCCGTTCTTCTTGACGATGCCGATCAGCAACACCAGGCCGATCAGGGCCATGATCGAGAAGTCCTGGCCCAGCAGCCACAACATGATCAACGCGCCCAGGCCGGCCGAGGGCAAGGTGGAAATGATCGTCAGCGGGTGGACGAAACTTTCGTACAGCACGCCGAGAATGATGTAGACCGCCACCAGCGCCGCCAGGATCAGCCACGGCTGGCTGGCCAGCGAACTCTGGAACGCCTGGGCCGCGCCCTGGAAGTTGCCGAGGATGCTGGCCGGCATGCCGATTTCGTTTTTGGCCTGGTTGAGCATGATCACCGCATCCCCCAGCGCCACGCCGGGCGCCAGGTTGAACGACAGGTTGGCGGCCGGGAACATGCCGTCATGGCTGATGGACAACGGGCCCACGCTGGGCGGGTCGACCTTGGCCAAGGCCGACAACGGCACCATCTCACTGGTCAGCGGCGAGCGCAGGTAGAAATAATTGAGGCTTTCGGCTTTACCGCGTTGCTGGCTGTCGAGTTCCAGCACCACTTGGTACTGGTTGATCTCGGTCTGGAACTCGTTGATCTGGCGCTGGCCGAACGCGTCATACAACGCCTGGTCGACATCGGTGGCGGTCAGGCCGAAGCGCGCGGCGGCCTGACGGTCGATACTGATGTGGGTAATGCTGCCGCCCAGTTGCAGGTCGTTGGACAGGTCGCGAAACGCCGGGTTGGCGCGCAGTTTTTCGGTGAGGCGCTGGGTCCAGGTATTCAGTGTCGGGCCGTCGTTGCTCTTGAGCACGTACTGGTACTGGGCGCGGCTGGGGCCGGAACTGAGGTTGATGTCCTGGCCGGCACGCAGGTACAGCACGATGCCCGGCACCTTCGCCAGTTTCGGGCGGATGCGGTCGATGAACTGGCTGGCGGACACATCGCGATCGCCGCGGTCTTTCAAGGCGATCCAGAAGCGGCCGTTGGCGATGGTCTGGTTGCTGCCAGTGACGCCCACCGAGTGGGAAAAGTCTGCCACCGCCGGGTCATCCTTGATGATCTCGGCCAGGGCCTTGTGCTTGGCGACCATGTCCGGGTACGACACATCGGCCGCCGCTTCGCTGGTGCCGAGCACGAAGCCGGTGTCCTGCACCGGGAAGAAACCCTTGGGGATGAACACGTAGCCGAGCACCGCCAGCGCCAGCGTGACCACGAAGATCGCCAGCATGCTGCGTTGATGGGCCAGGGCGCGGCGCAGGTTGCGTGCATAAGCGGCCAGCAGGCGTTCGCTGAAACTAGGCTTGGCGTTGGCGGGATGGGTCGGGGCGCGCATGAACAGTGCCGCCAGGGTCGGCGCCAGCGTCAGCGAGACCACCACCGAAATCAGGATGGTCGAGGTCGCCGTCAGCGCGAACTCCTTGAACAAGCGCCCGACCACGCCGCCCATGAACAGCAGCGGAATGAACGCCGCTACCAGCGAGAAGCTGATGGACACCACGGTAAAGCCAATCTCGCTGGCGCCCTTGATCGCCGCTTCGCGCTTGCCCAGTCCGGCTTCGAGATGGCGGTGAATGTTCTCCACCACCACGATCGCATCGTCCACCACAAAACCCACGGAGATGACGATCGCCACCAGGGTCAGGTTGTTCAGGCTGAAGCCCATCAGGTACATCAAGGCGAAACTGGCGATCAGCGACACCCCGAGCACGCTGGACACAATCAACGTCGCCGACAACTGGCGCAGGAACAGCGCCATCACCGCCACCACCAGCAACACGGCGATCAGCAGGGTCACTTCCACTTCATGCAGGGAGGCGCGGATGGTCTTGGTGCGGTCGCTCAACACACTGACCTGCACCGACGCCGGCAACATGGCCTGCAGGCGCGGCAGTTGCGCTTGAATGCGGTCGACGGTTTCGACGATGTTCGCGCCGGGCTGGCGCGAGATCACCAGGTTGACCCCCGGCGTATCGCCGGACCACGCCTGTACGTAGGCGTTTTCCGAACCGTTGATGACTTTGGCGATGTCGCGCAGTTGAACTGGCGCGCCATTCTTGTAGGACACGATCAGTTGGGCGTAGTCCTCAGGCTGAAACAACTGGTCGTTGGTCGACAGGGTCGACACGCTGTTCTCCCCGTAGATCGCGCCTTTGGCCAGGTTCAGGCTTGACTGCTGGATCGCCAAGCGGATGTCGGCCAGGGTCAGGCCGATGGCCGCGAGTTTGTCGGGCGAAGCCTGCACGCGAATCGCCGGGCGTTGCTGGCCGGTGATGTTGATCTGGCCGACGCCGTCGATCTGGCTGATTTGCCGTGCCAGCAGGGTTTCCACGTAATCGCTCAGCTCGGTGCTGGGCATGCTGGCGGAACTGACGCTGAGGATCAGCACCGGGCTGTCCGCCGGGTTGACCTTTTTCCAGGTCGGCAGGTTCGGCATATCGCTGGGCAGCTTGCCGGAGGCGGTGTTGATCGCCGCCTGGACTTCCTGGGCGGCGGTGTCGATGCTCTTGTTCAGGGTGAATTGCAGGGTCAAGAGGCTGGAGCCCAAGGCGCTGCTGGAGGTCATCTGGGTCATGCCGGGGATGGCGCTGAATTGCACCTCCAGGGGCGTGGCCACCGACGAAGCCATGGTGTCCGGGCTGGCGCCGGGCAGTTGCGCGGTGACCTGGATCGTCGGAAATTCCGCTTCCGGCAGCGGGGCGATGGCCAGTTGCGGGAAGGCAATCAGCCCGAGCAACACCAGGGCAAAAGTCAGCAGCAGCGTCGCGACCGGGTGGTCGACGCACCAGGCTGACGGCGAGCGGCTGTCGTTCATGGTTGCACCTTGGCGTCGACGGTCTGGATCACTTGCGGTGGCTCTTTGAGCACCTCGACCTGAGCGCCGGCCTTGAGCCGCGATTGGCCGTCGCTGACCAGCACATCACCGGCCTGTACGCCCTTGATGAGCGTCACATCGCTGTTCTGGTAGGTGACCTGCACCGGTACCACCTCCACCTTGTCGCCGTTGACCCGGTACACAAAGTGCGCATCCAGCCCGCGTTGCACCACGGTCGGCGGCACCACCAGGGCGTTCTTGTCGAGGCCGGTCTGGATCTTGATGGTCACCAGTTGCCCCGGCCACAGGCGCTGCGTGGCGTTATTGAACTCGGCCTTGGCGCGCAGGGTGCCGGTGGTGGAACTGATCTGGTTGTCGATCAGGCTCAAGTGGCCTTCGCCGAGCAGGTCGCCGGTCTGGCCGTCGGTGTCAGCGCCCAGGTAGGCGTCGACGCTGGCTGGGACGGGGGCCGCGATCAGGCCTTGCAAGGTGGGCAACATCTGTTGCGGCAGGGAAAACTCGACGGCAATCGGGTCGATCTGCGTGACCGAGAACAGGCCCTGGGTATCGCTCGTGCGCAGGAAGTTGCCTTCATCCACGGTGCGAATCCCCACGCGGCCGCTGACCGGTGAGCGAATCTGAGTGTAGGAAAGCTGCACCTTTTCCGCATCAATCGCGGCCTGATTGCCCTGGGTGGTGGCCTTGAGCTGGTTGACCAGGGCTTGCTGCTGGTCATAGGTCTGCTTGGACACGCCGTCGTCGACACTCAATGCCTTGTAGCGCTGGAGGTTGATCAGCGCCACTTGCAGTTGCGCCTGGTTTTCTCCCAGCAGGGCCTTGGCCTGGTCGAGGCTGGCGCGGATCGAGCGGTCATCGATGGTCGCCAACAGATCCCCTGCCTTGACCCGCTGGCCTTCCTTGACCAGCAATTGGGTGAGGATGCCGTCGACCTGCGGGCGGATCACCACGCTGTGCAACGACAGCACCGTGCCAATGCCGCTGACGAAACGCGGGATGTCCTGTTGCGCCACGCTCACCACCCGTACCGGGATCGCCGTCGGCGCCGCCAGCCTGGTTTTGGCCGGTCGCGTCAGCGCCCAGGCTGCAATCGCCAGCACCAGCAGGACACCCACGATCAGGGCAGTTTTTCGTTTAATTTGCATGGGGGTGAGGCGCCAGGGCAAAGGAACGGAAGAGTGAGGTGTCTTTATAGCCCGTCAACCCGGTCAGCAAGGTGACTGCTAACTGACAGCGCTGTCAGTAAACGCCGACCATTCGTACAGGCAGTGGTTAAAGATCCGAAGGGCGCAGGTATACTGCGCGCCAGTGTGGGCCGCAAGCTGGCCCCGCATCATTTTTTGCATGCTCCGGAGCTTCCATGACTTCCCCGACACAACCCCCTGTTGAAGCGGCCGACCTCGTCGATCCGGCCAGCGCCGAAGGCGTTGAAAAAACCGAGGTCCCGGCGTTTAAGTTTCCGTTCAAACCGGGTGAACTGGCCGGGGCCAAGAATGCCGCCCAGCCTTGGTACAAGAATGGCGCGAAGAACGGGCACACCAAGTCCCCAGGCATGGCGCCGCCGGGCACCCGTCGTTCGATGGGTAAACGCTGAGAGTAATACGTCGCACGCTGTGTCGACTACGTCCTACAACGTCCGCTGATATTTCTGATTGTAGAGCCACGACTGTTTCTTGAAAGCTTGCACAGCCTGCGCTGCGCCCCGGCTTTTTCCGCCGGGGTGGGATGGCTGAGGCTGGACTTTTCGGAAAAGGACGTTTCCTGTGGCTCTGATACACATGTGTGCAGTGCTCGCGTTATTGCTGTCGGTTGATAGCGTTGCCGCCAGTGATCCGCCACGGCGTGAAATTCGCTTTGCCGTTGCTGCGCAATTCTCCCCGTTCCAGAGCCGCAACCCGCAAGGGCAACTGGTCGGCCTGAACATCGACCTGGGTAACGCGCTATGCGTGCAGTTGAATGTGCGCTGTACCTGGGTCGATCAGGTGCTGGTGGAAAATTTCCCCGCCCTCGAAGCCCGGCAATTCGACGCAATCATGGGCATGGCGCCCACGTCGATACGTCGGCGCTGGGTGAACTTCACCGATGAACTCTATCCGTTCACCACGCGCTTGGTCGCCCACAGAACATCAGGCCTGATGCCGACCGTGCGCTCGCTCAAGGGCAAGCGTGTCGGGGTGTTGCTGGGTAGTAATCGCGAAGCCTTCGCCCATGCGCAGTGGGCGCCCAAGGGCGTTATTGTCAAGAGCTTCTGGCTCAATGACGAACTGATTCGCAGCCTGGTGGCGGGGGATATCGATGCGACCCTGCAAGGTACCGTGGAAATTCGCGAGGCACTGCTCGATACCGTCGATGGCCAGGACTTCGACTTCCTCGGCCCCGCGATTTCGGCCGAGCTATTGGGCAGCGGCGTGGCAATCGCGGTGCGCAAACCCGATACCGCCCTGCGCAATGCACTCAACCGCGCCCTTGAACAGCTGGTGCAGAACGGCGAATACCAGCGGATCATTCAGCCCTACCGCCTGGATACAGTCCCCGTTGCGCCAAAAGACTAGGCTGTGCGCAGCGGAATAAACGCATAGTTGGCCGGCACCTCGGTGGCAAGCTGTGCCCCCGCATCCAGCAACTGCTCGGCGATGTCCATCCCGGACACATGAAACACCCACTCATTCGCCACGCAAGGCTGGCTCGCCGCCAGCTCGATCGCCTGGGCAAAGGCATCCATCTGCGGCAGGTACGCAGTAAAACCATCGCCCTTGAGCGCTGTGGTGCGAATCCCCAGCAGGGTGCACACCGCTTCTTTGGTCTGTACATCGTCGCGGTCGGCCTGGCGTGAGCGGCGGATCAATTCAGCCAGTTCTTCATCCATCAGTTCGCCACCGGCAATCAACACCGGGCCCTGTTCCCACGACTCCGGCGGGCATTCCTTGGCGGCAGGGTTGAACGGGATGTGCGGGTTGATCTCCATCGGATAGATGCGGCAGACCAACGGCCGGCGGTCATAGATGCGGCACAGGTTGTCTTCGTCAAGATTCCGGCAGCGTCCGGGGTTGTAGGCGGCAAAGGTGATGGCCACGAATGCCTGGGTCTTACCGCTGGGTACCAGCACCGAACGGCGTTCGGCATGCTCGCGTTGTTGCAGCGGCAGGCCAAGGCCGTTGCCGAGAAAACCTTCCACCAGAACGATCACGCTGCCGCCGTCAGCCGCCCATTGGCGGGCTTCTTCGAGGGTCAGGGGCACATGGTGGTCGGTGCAGCATTTGCCACAACCGACGCAGGAAAAATGAGTGTTCATGGCAGATCTGTCACCAGGCTAGGTCAGAGGGCACGCTCGAACGGTGACGGGTTTTCGCCTCTTTTCAGCGTTCAAGGGCACTGAAAGCAAGTTGTGCGCCAGTGCCCGTCAGTCCTCGGTGACCGCATCGCGCAGCACAAACGTCATGCCGGCGCTTTCATAGAGCTGCCGGGCACGTTGGTTGCTTTCCAGGACCTTGAGGTCCACACAGGGCTCGCCGCGCTGTTTGAACACCTGGAAGGCGTGCAGCAACAAGGCGCGCCCCAGCCCCTGGCCCTGGGCGCAGGGATGGACGGCGAGGTTCTTGATGAAGGCGCTGGTCCAGCACTGGGCCACGCCGAGGATGCCTTCGGCATTGCTCGCCACCAGGCACAGCGTGGGGTCGAACTCGGCATCGGTCACGAATTGCTGCCGCCAGGTTTGCAGGTTGGCGACGCGGCCGCCGCCTTGTGCCTGGGTCATGCACAACACTGCATGAATCGCCGGGGCCCATTCGTCGCGGAAGTGATCCAGCTGTGTACCGGCCGGCCACTGCGGCGCGGGCAGGTCACGGGTGAGGTCGCGGCGTAGCAGTTGGAAATACTCGGTCACCGGTTACAGGCCTTTTTGCGCCACGGTCTGGGCGGCCACCACTAGGCATTTGGTCAGCTCGGGTGAGGAGAATTTGGTTAGCACGGCGTCGGCTCCGGCCACACGTGCTTTTTCGCTGTTCATCGCGCTGTCCAGGGAGGTGTGCAACAGCACGTAGAGGTCCTGGAAATCGGGGGTTTCGCGCAGGGTGCGGGTGAGGGCGTAACCGTCCATTTCGGACATTTCGATGTCCGACACCACCACGTTGATTTGCCCGGCGGTGCCCTGCAACTCCAGCAATACGTCGATGGCTTCCTTGGCGCTGCGCGCGGTGTGGCAGGTCAGGCCCAGGTTGCGCAGGGTGTGTACCGACTGTTGCAAGGCGACCTGGCTGTCATCCACCACCAGGATGCGCGCATTGCCCAGGACTTCGGCCTCTTCCATGGTCAAGTCGGTCGGCGCCATTTCAATCGGCACCGGCGCGATGGCGTGGATGACTTTTTCGATATCCAGCACCTGCACCAGGCCGCCTTCTACCTGGGTGACCCCGGTGATGAACGAGCGGTTACCGCCGGCGCCGAAGGGCGGCGGGCGGATATCGGTGGTCAGGCAATGCACGATCTTGCTCACCGCCTGCACATGCAGGCCCTGTTTGGAGCGGCTGACGTCGGTGACGATCAGGCAACCGCCGTCCGGGTCCACCAACGGCATTTCGCCGAGGGCGCGACTCAGGTCGATCACCGACAGCGAGGTGCCGCGCAGCATGGCGATGCCTTTGACGTGGGGATGAGACTCCGGCAGCTTGGTCAGCGGCGGGCAGGGGATGATTTCGCTGACTTTCAGCAGGTTAATGGCCATCAACTTGCCGCTGCGCAAGGTAAAGAGCAGAAGCGAGAGTGAGTCTGCGCGGGCTTTAGAAGTGGACATAAAAACCTTCTGTGGATCAGGGGGGATCATCTATGGAAGGTTATCGACTTCATCGGCCCAGGCTTTAGGGGCATGCGCCGATGAAGTCGGCTTATCTCAGCCCTTCCACACCTGTGGGTTGATCAGGTCCTGCGGGCGTTGGCCGAGCAGGGCGCTGCGCAGGTTGTCCAGGGCGCGGTTGGCCATGGCTGCGCGGGTTTCATGGGTCGCCGAGCCGATGTGCGGCAGGGTCACCGCATTGCTCAGTTGGAACAGCGGCGACTCGGCCAGCGGCTCCTGTTCATACACGTCCAGCCCCGCCCCGCGAATACGCTGGGTTTGCAGGGCTTCGATCAGCGCCGGCTCGTCGACCACCGGGCCGCGGGAAATATTGATCAGGATCGCGCTGGATTTCATCATCCCCAGCTCGCGATGGCTGATCAGGTGCCGGGTCTTTTCGCTCAACGGCACCACCAGGCAGACGAAATCCGCTTCAGCCAGTAACTGCTCCAGGCTGCGCATCTGCGCGCCCAGTTCCTGTTCCAGTGCGGTCTTGCGGCTGTTACCGCTGTACAGAATCGGCATGTTGAAGCCCAGGCGCCCGCGACGGGCGACGGCGGCGCCGATATTGCCCATGCCGACGATGCCCAATGTCTTGCCGTGTACGTCGCCGCCGAACAACGACGCGCCGACGCTGGCTTTCCACTGGCCGGCCTTGGTCCATGCGTCCAGCTCGGCGACCCGGCGTGCGCTGCTCATCAGCAGGGCGAAGGCCAGGTCGGCGGTGCTTTCGGTGAGGACGTCGGGGGTGTTGGTGAGCATGATCCCGCGTTCGTTGAGGTACGCCACGTCATAGTTGTCGTAGCCCACCGACACGCTGGACACCACTTCCAGTTGGCTCGCGCCTTCGAGCTGCGCGCGGCCCAGCTTGCGACCCACGCCGATCAGGCCGTGGGCGTGGGGCAGGGCTTCGTTGAACTGTGCGTTGATGTCGCCCAACTTGGGGTTGGGCGCGATCACCTCGAAATCCTGTTGCAGGCGTTCGATCATTTCCGGGGTGACGCGGCTGAAGGCGAGGACAGTCTTTTTCATTGCAGGCGGGCTCATCGACTACGGGAGAATGCCAAGCAAGCTAACATTTATCCCGTTAACGCAACACCACTGCAGGAGCGAGTTTGCTCGCGAAAAACGCCAAGACACCACGTAGGATCGTTCCTATGCGTGGGAACGCATACGGTGACGCTCTGCGTCCCGGCTTCACGAGCGAGACGCAGAACGTCCGGGCCTCACTCCCCCGCTGAGCGTGGGAACGATCAATAAACGGATCACCGACCATGCCAGTAGTAAGGTAATGGCCCGCCCGAGCACGCCACATCGCAGTTGTTGCTCAAGGTTGCACCCACGGGGTGGCCAGTTGGAAAGTGATTAGGTAGCGCTCTTCGTCGGGGTTTCGGTAGTCATGGAAGCGACGAACGCCCACCATCAGCTGATACTGATCACCTGCTTGCCAATAGAACGTCCCGCCACCGTCAGAATCTCTCAGTTTGGCACGCCACTCAGGCGTATCGGCCAGCTCCGGGTTGCTCGCTTCATGAATGAGCACCCAGCCACCCTTGCGCCATTGCCCCTGTAGGTCCATTACAACCTTGAGTGTGTCATCCAGAAGCAACGGTTCTACTTGAGGGGACATCGTAATGTTCTCGACCCGCTCGCGATTGAATGCCACCGTGAAAAAACGTGCCATTGGCGTCACGAAACCATATTGAGGATCGATGAAGCGAAGGCGTGCATCGGTACGCGTTTGCCTCCCCCAAAATGTTCCGGGGATGGCGGGATCGATTTCTGCACTGGACCGCTGGCGCATGTCCTCCCATGGCTCGCCAAGCATCACTGCGATTTCAGGTTCGTCGGCGTAGAGGCTGATCGCTGACCACGCCAGTAATAAGATGATGACCAGCCCGAGCACTCCACGTCGCCGGTTTGTGCTCAAGCTCATGGTTGCACCCACGGGGTGGCCAGTTGGAAAGTGATTAGGTAGCGCTCTTCGTCGGGGTTTCGGTAGTCATGGAAGCGACGAACGCCCACCATCAGCTGATACTGATCACCTGCTTGCCAATAGAACGTCCCGCCACCGTCAGAATCTCTCAGTTTGGCACGCCACTCAGGCGTATCGGCCAGCTCCGGGTTGTAATTGACCCGGATGGGAATCCATCCGCCTTTGCGCCATTGCCCCTGTAGGTCCATTACAACCTTGAGTGTGTCATCCAGCAGCAAAGGTTCTACTTGAGGGGACATCGTAATGTTCTCTACCCGCTCGCGATTGAATGCCACCGTGAAAAAACGTGCCATTGGCGTCACAAAACCATATTGAGGATCGATGAAGCGAAGGCGTGCATCGGTACGCGTTTGCCTCCCCCAAAATGTTCCGGGGATGGCGGGATCGATTTCTGCACTGGACCGCTGGCGCATGTCCTCCCATGGCTCGCCAAGCATCACTGCGATTTCAGGTTCGTCGGCGTAGAGGCTGATTGCTGACCACGCCAGTAATAAGATGATGACCAGCACGAGCACGCCACGTCGCCGGTTTGTGCTCAAGCTCATGGTTGCACCCAAGGGTTTGCCAAGGCCAACTTGATAAGATAGCGCTCTTCTGTGGGGTGTCGATCATCCTTGAATCGATTGACTACCAGCATGACCTGATATTGATCAGCTACTTGCCAGTAAGATGTTCCACCGCCCATCACGTCTCGTAGCTGATCACGCCACTGCAGAGTATCGGCGAAAGGCGGATCGCTCTTTTCATGAATGGGTATCCAGCCACCCTTGCGCCACTGCTCCTGTAAGTCCAATACGACCTTGAGCGTGTCATCGAGCAGTAAGGGTTCGATTTGCGGGGACATTCGTACACCTGTGACGCGTTCTTCGCCGAAACTTATGCTAAAAAATCTAGCCAATGGCGTCACGAATCCGTATTGAGGATCCATAAAACGAAGGCGGGCATCAGTCCTTGTTTGTCTCCCCCAGTAGTGCCCCGCAATCGCCGGGTCGATATCCGCGCTGGAGCGTCGACGCATCTCTTCCCAAGGTTCGTCCAGTAGCAGCCTGATTTCGGGATCGTCTGCGTTTAGGCGGGCCGCCGTCCATGCCAGTAATAAGGTAATGACCAGCCCGAGCACGCCACGTCGCCAGCCTAATGTCGCCAGTCGGCTCATTGCAGGTTCCTGCCAAAGGCGATGTCGTCGATAGACTGTTCGATACGAATGCGTTCGGCGCTTTGCAGTAGCTCGTTGAACCGGGCTGCAGCTTTGAGCACAAAAGTCATGCGTTGTTGAATATCGGACAGGTCGGCGAAAGGGGAGTTGCTGAAGCTGACGCTACGCCCGTCATGGGTTGGGCTGCACTGGCTGGTCAGCGTCAGTTCGATTGCCTGCGCGACCCCAGAAGGTATGCCTGTAACGTAGGATAGATGGATGGCTCGCAGCAGATTGACCAGTTTTGTGTCGCTGTAGAGGGTTGGTTGGAGGATATTACGCTGTTCGTGCCAAGCCAGATAAACAACGCCTTCAGCGATATCGTCGACTTCGATAGCTTGGAACGCTTGCAAGATTTCGTTATAGCTTTCTCCGAATTTCAACGTCCGGTGTCCAACCGGCCATAGCACCGAATGGCCACTCCCGTAAATGTTCGCGCGTAAAGGCAAGCACGTCTCCAATTCCGCCAACCCCCGCTCCCTAAAAAACAAATGCAGCGCATACACATCTAAAAACAGCGTGGTATTGCCCATCGCCATCATTTCGTACACATGCTGGTAAAGCTGCTGTACCGCAGAAAACGGTTCCTGCTCTTGTCGCCAGTCGATACCGGGCACCGGGTTGTTGCGCCGGGCCTGTTCATAGTCGCGTTGGCGCTGTTCGTACTCGCCCAGCTTGGTGCGCCGTTCACGCTCTTCAGTGCTGAACAGCCCCCAGAAACCTTTTCTTGCATCTCTCTTCAGTTGCTCTTGTGCCTCATGTTCAGCCTGAATGCCTTCAATTGATTGCGCCGCATGCAGCAATCCACAGCCCACCTGCTTGGAGGCGAACGCCGCGAGGCCCGCCCACTGAAAGCGTGGGTCCGCACGCCACAGTTGGGCGTAGGCTGAGTTGATGGCGCGGTTACGCGCCTTCGGATCGGCGATCAGTACACCGTTGGGTGCCACGATAGCTTCGGCTCTGTCCTGGTACTGACGCCAAAGGTTTTCGCAGGTTGGCGCAGGCGTTTTGTTGGCGCTTGTTGAGAGCGGCGTCTGCGGGGATTTGGCAGCAGAAGGCGACGCACTTTTAGTGGGTTCTGGTGCTGCTGCTGCACGGCTTCGAGGCTGCGCGGAGGGCGGTGCCACGTCAATAATCTGTGAGCTGATGGTCTGATGGGCAATCAGCCGAGGCGGCGGGTCGCACTTGCAGCGACAGATATCGCCGTCCAAGGCCGTGTTGACACCGTTTATTGTATCTACCAGCCGTGGCCCTTCGCAGACGATAACGCCGACTGTTTTGCAGGCAGGGCAATAGACCTGATCGCCTTCGCACGCTTGAGCCTGGTCGATAATGCTGCTGAGATCGCTACCGCTGCGCACGATACCGCCAGCTGTGGTTCTGTCCCCTACCGTGATGTGAAAGCGCTCCATCCCAGATATATCCCTTTGTAATCCTCAGGAAGGGCCACGGTAGGGAGGGTGGGATGAAGCGAAAAGTCAGACGCTTCCTGGTCTGGTGTAGGTGAGCTCCGTAATGATCGTTCTCTGCGTCGGAGCGGTCAGTTTCAGTTCGCCAACCGCACGCCGCCCAGGCTGCCGCTCAACTCATACGCGACCAACTCAGCCTGATGCGCCGCGAGAATTTCCGGCAGCGAGCCGCGCAGGTATTCCACCCAGGTCTTGATCTTCGCATCCAGGTACTGACGCGACGGGTAAATGGCGTACAGGTTCAGTTCCTGGGAGCGGTAGTTGGGCATCACCCGTACCAGCGTGCCGTTGCGCAGGCCTTCGATGGCGGCGTACACCGGCAACAGGCCGACGCCCATGCCGCTGGTGATGGCGGTTTTCATCGCATCGGCCGAGTTCACCAGGAACGGTGATGTGTTGATCGCGACACTTTCCTGGCCGTCGGGGCCGTTGAAGCTCCATTTGTCCAGCAGGACCACCGGGCTGACCAGGCGCAGGCAGGCGTGGTTGAGCAAATCGTGGGGCCGTTGCGCGCAGCCTTTGGCCTTGACGTAGTCCGGCGAGGCGCAGGCGATGCTGTAGGTGATGCCCAGGCGCTGGGACACGAAGCCCGAGTCCGGCAGTTCGCTGGCCAGCACGATGGACACGTCGTAGCCCTCATCGAGCAAGTCCGGCACGCGGTTGGCCAGGGTCAGGTCGAAGGTCACGTCCGGGTGAGTGCGGCGGTAGCGCGCAATGGCGTCGATGACGAAATGCTGGCCGATACCGGTCATGGTATGCACTTTCAACTGGCCGGAGGGGCGTGCGTGGGCGTCACTGGCTTCGGCCTCGGCTTCCTCGACATAGGCCAGGATTTGCTCGCAGCGCAATAAATAGCGTTTACCTGCTTCGGTGAGCGCAATGCGACGGGTGGTACGGTTGAGCAAGCGGGTTTGCAGATGGGCCTCAAGGTTGGAGACCGCGCGCGAAATGTTGGCGGTGGTAGTGTCCAGTTGTGCGGCCGCGGCGGTGAAGCTGCCGGCCTCGGCCACACAACTGAAAGCGCGCATGTTTTGCAAAGTGTCCATGGGGTGTTCTCAAGGGAGATGACAAATTGTGACAGAAAGTTACGTAGACCAGTGATCCCTACGAAGGGATTATCGCCTTAACGGTAATAAAGATTCACAGGAATACCAGCTTATCGCCATTCCCCTTGCGTCCTAGAATTGTGTCACCTACCCCGCATCACCCACCTCAGGAATTCGCAGCAGTGCCGCGTCGCATCAGCAGAGAGCTGAAGACTCTCAGTGTTTGGGCCTTATCGTTAGCAATCAGCGGCTGCATCGGAACCGGAGGAATTGCCCCCCAAGACCAGGCCCTCAACGCCAATACCCTGGCTACCGACGAGGCGATTCAGAGCGCCGCCCGGGACGCCCACTGGCCCACCGCACAATGGTGGCAGGCCTACGGTGACGCCCAACTCAACCGTTGGGTCGAACTCGCCACCCATGACAGCCCGAGCATGGCCATGGCCGCCGCACGTGTGCGTGAAGCGCGGGCCATGGCCGGGATTGTCGAGTCGGCCGAGTCGTTGCAGATCAACAGCGACACCACCCTCAAACGCCACAACTGGCCGAACGATCAGTTCTACGGCCCGGGTGCATTGAGCGGTTCCAACACCTGGGACAACAATACCTCCCTGGGTTTCAGCTACGCCCTCGACCTGTGGGGCCGCGAAAGTAACGCCAGCGAGCGTGCCGTCGACCTGGCGCACATGAGCGCGGCCGAAGCACGCCAGGCCCAGCTCGAACTGCAGAACAACGTGGTGCGCGCCTATATCCAGTTGTCGTTGCATTACGCCAACCGCGATATCGTCGAGGCCACGCTGGCCCAGCAACAGCAGATTCTCGATTTGGCGAATACACGCCTGAACGCGGGCATCGGTACGCATTTCGATGTAAGCCAGGCCGAAACCCCGTTGCCCGAGACCCATCGCCAGCTCGATGCCCTGGACGAAGAGATCGCCCTGAGCCGTAACCAGTTGGCGGCATTGGCGGGCAAAGGCCCGGGCGAGGGCGCGCACCTGCAACGTCCGACCCTATCCCTCGGCGCGCCGCTTAAATTGCCGTCCAGCTTGCCCGCGCAATTGCTCGGTCAGCGCCCGGACGTGGTCGCCAGCCGTTGGCAGGTGGCAGCGCAGGCGCGTGGCATCGATGTCGTGCACGCCGGCTTCTACCCCAACGTCGATCTGGTCGGCAGCCTCGGCTACGTGGCCACCGGCGGCGGCATGCTGGGGTTTCTGGCCGGCAAGAAATTCAACTACAGCGTCGGCCCGGCCATTACCCTGCCGATCTTCGACGGCGGCCGCCTGCGTTCGGAGCTGGGTGAAGCCAGCGCCGGCTATGACGTCGCCGTGGCGCATTACAACCAGACCCTGGTCAACGCACTCAAGGGCATCAGCGACCAGTTGATCCGTCGCGAATCCATGGACAAGCAACGGGGCTTCGCTGCGGAATCGGTGGCCTCGGCGCAGAAAACCTACGACATCGCGATGATCGCCTACCAGCGCGGCCTCACGGACTACCTCAATGTGCTGAACGCCCAGACCCTGCTGTTCCGCCAGCAGCAGGTCGAGCAACAGGTGCAGGCCGCGCGTCTGACGGCCCATGCCGACCTGGTGACCGCCCTGGGCGGCGGGCTTGGCGCCGGCAACGATGTTCCGCAAGATACCAAGACTGTCCCGAGCAAGACCCCGGCGGCGCTCGCCGTGTTCGATCACTGAGTAGGATTTAATGACTCCCTTGCCTGCACCGCTGCGCTGGCTGCATTCCCTTGAGTGGCGCCGTGGCTTTTTCGACTGGGCACGCAGTGACGGCGTGACCTGGGTGTACATCTTCAAGGTGCTGATCGCCGCGTTCGCCACGCTGTGGCTGGCCATGCGCCTGGAACTGCCGCAACCGCGCACCGCGATGATCACCGTGTTTATCGTGATGCAACCGCAGAGCGGCCAGGTGTTCGTCAAGAGCTTTTATCGCTTCCTCGGCACCTTGGCGGGGTCGGCGGCGATGGTGTTTCTGATCGCCTTGTTTGCGCAGAACACCGAGCTGTTCCTCGGCTCGCTGGCGATCTGGGTGGGGCTCTGCACCGCCGGCGCCACGCGCAACCGCAACTTTCGCGCGTATGGGTTTGTGCTCGCCGGTTACACCGCCGCGATGGTCGGCCTGCCGTCCCTGGCCCACCCGGACGGAGCGTTTATGGCGGCTGTGTGGCGCGTGCTGGAAATTTCCCTGGGGATTCTCGTCTCCACGTTGGTCAGCGCAGCGATCCTGCCGCAGACCTCCAGTGCGGCCATGCGCAACGCGCTGTACCAGCGGTTTGGCGTGTTCGCGCTGTTCGTCACCGACGGCTTGCGTGGGCGCAGCCAGCGCGAGAACTTCGAAAGCACCAACGTGCGCTTTATCGCCGAAGCCGTCGGCCTGGAAGGCCTGCGCAGCCTCACCGTGTTCGAAGACCCGCACATGCGTCGGCGCAACGGCCGGCTCAGCCGCCTCAACAGCGAGTTCATGAGCATCACCACGCGCTTCAACGCCTTGCACCAGTTGCTCGAACGCCTGCGTGCCGATGCCGCAGACCACGTCGTCGCTGAAATCAAACCGGGTTTGCAGGACTTGGCCGAAGTGCTCGACGGGTTCTCCGGCCGCGCCCTCACCAGCCCCGACGCGGCGCGGTTGGTCACCCAGTTGAGCGTCTACAAGGACGGCTTGCCCGCCAAGGTCCGCAGCCTGCGAGCGATCTTCCAGGAAGGCAACCCGAGCGAAGCCGAGCAGCTGGATTTTCATACCGCCTACGAATTGCTCTACCGCTTCGTCGATGACCTGCACAACTACGCGCAGACCCACGCCTCCCTGGCCGATCACAGCCATGCGCGGGAACAGTGGGACGAAACCTTCATCCCCAAAACCAACTGGCTGGCCTGCGTGGCCTCGGGGGTGCGGGCGTCGTTCATCCTGATCGTGCTCGGCAGTTACTGGGTGGCGACCGCCTGGCCCAGCGGCGCGACCATGACCATGATCGCCGCCGCCACCGTCGGCCTGTCCGCCGCCACGCCGAACCCCAAACGCATGGCGTTCCAGATGGCCTGCGGCACCTTGATCGGGGCGTTGGTGGGCTTCGTCGAAATGTTTTTCGTGTTTCCCTGGATCGACGGCTTCCCGCTGCTGTGCGTGATGCTCGCGCCGGTGATCATCCTTGGTGCCTTCCTCGCCTCACGCCCGCAATACGCCGGGGTCGGCGTGGGCCTGCTGATCTTTTTCAGCACCGGTTCGGTGCCGGACAACCTCACGGTCTACAACCCCTACACCTTCATCAACGACTACATCGCCATGATCATCGGCATGCTGGTGTGCGCGGCGGCGGGTGCGATCATCCTGCCGCCCAACAGCCGCTGGTTGTGGCGCCGCCTGGAACAGGACCTGCGCGAGCAAGTGGTGTACGCGATCAGCGGCAAGCTCAAGGGCTTGGCGTCGAGTTTCGAAAGCCGCACCCGCGACCTGCTGCACCAGGCCTACGGCCTTGCCGTCGGCCAGCCGCAAGTGCAACGCAACCTGCTGCGCTGGATGTTCGTGGTGCTGGAAGTCGGCCACGCGATCATCGAACTGCGCAAGGAGCAGGCGATCCTGCCGGTCCACCCGGCCTATGCCGAATCCCAGCCCTGGCGCCAGGCGATCCGCGTGATGGGCCGCTCCCTGGTGCGCCTGTTCCTGCAACCCAGCGCCAGCAACCTGGAGCGCGGGCTGATTGCCGTCGACCACGCGATCAGCCGCGTGCAGGCCACCGACGAACCCTTCGCGCCGCACTTCGATACCTCGGCCCTGCGCCGGGTGAAAAGCTACCTGCACTTTATCCGTACTTCGCTGCTGGACCCGCAATCGCCGCTGGCGGCCTACAAGCCCCAAGGCGCGCTTATGTTGAAAGGAGCTGGGCATGCCTCGTGAAATCGCGTTCCACGGCATTTACATGCCGACCATGACCCTGATGTTTTTGATCGCGGCGGGGTTGGCCTGGGCGCTGGACCGCTTCCTGGCCGGGTTCGACCTGTACCGTTTTTTCTGGCACCCGGCGTTGCTGCGCCTGAGCCTGTTCGTTTGCCTGTTCGGCGCCCTGGCGCTGACCGTCTACCGTTGAGAATGCCCCGATGAAAAAGTTTTTCAGCCTGCTCGCGACCTTGCTGGTACTGGCTCTGGCGATCTGGATTGGCCGCACGCTGTGGGTGCATTACATGGAAACGCCCTGGACCCGCGACGGCCGCGTGCGTGCCGACATCATCAACGTCGCCGCCGACGTCACCGGCGAAGTGGTCGATGTGCCGGTGCGCGACAACCAGTTGGTGAAAAAGGGCGACCTGCTGATGCAGATCGACCCCGAGCACTACCGCCTCGCCGTCAAACAGGCGCAAGCCCTTGTCGCATCACGTAAAGCCACCTGGGAGATGCGCAAGGACAACGCCCACCGCCGCGCCGACCTCGACGCGCTGGTGATCTCCAAGGAAAACCGCGACGATGCCAGCAACATCGCCGACTCGGCCATGGCCGACTACCAGCACGCCCAGGCACAACTGGAAGCCGCCGAACTGAATTTGAAACGCACTCAAGTCGTGGCGGCCGTCGACGGCTACGTCACCAACCTCAACGTGCATCGCGGTGACTACGCGCGCATCGGCGAAGCCAAGATGGCCGTGGTCGATATGAACTCGTTCTGGGTCTATGGCTTCTTTGAAGAAACCAAACTGCCCCACGTCAAAGTCGGTGATAAAGCCGATATGCAGTTGATGAGCGGCGAGACGTTGAAAGGGCATGTAGAAAGCATCTCGCGTGGCATCTACGACCGCGACAACCCCGAGAGCCGCGAGCTGATCGCCGACGTGAACCCGACCTTCAACTGGGTGCGCCTGGCGCAACGGGTGCCGGTACGGATTCATATCGATGAAGTGCCGGAAGGCGTGTTGTTGGCGGCCGGCATCACCTGCACGGTGATCGTCAACCAAACGCCGAACTGAAAGGTGGGAGGGGCGGTGCGACGATTCGACTTGCCCCTCCCACAATTGACCGCGTTAAGCCTTGATAAATGTCTCATGCAGATGGCGCCATAGCAGCGCGCCGCTGGCCTGCTTCTCGAACACCACGGTGGCGCGGCGATCGGTCCGGGTGCCGCTGTCATCGACCTGGTGTTCGCGGTACGTCACCGTGGCACCCCGCGCATGGCGGTCAATCCCGGTCATTTCACTCAAGGTGATTTTCAACCCCGGGCGCATGCCGCCCAGGCGAGTGAACAGGGCATTGACCCCAGCCGCATTGACCCGGGTGCCGGTGGCGGGGGCGACCATGCTGAACTCGGGTGAGAAGCGCGCCAGCAAATTGTGCAAGGTGCCCTCGGGCGCAACCCCGGCAAACCATTGTTCGATCTCGACGTGGGTCTGGATCACTTCTTCGAAAAAGTCGCTGTAGTCGATCATTTATAAACTCCCATTCAAACCAAAGCGTCGCTTCAACACTTTTTCCAATAATCCTTTGGGCAGTAACGCCGCCATCAACGGCAGCGCTCGACTGCCGTTGCCCGCGCGTAATAACCGCGGCGGTGTTGGTTGTTGCACGGCTTTCAGGACGTGGTTGGCAAATTGGCTGGCCGGTGTCGGGTTGTCCTGGGAGGCCTGGGAGCGCGCGCGGATACCGTCGCGCAACGGCCACCACGGCGACTGCTCATTGATCAACAACTCAGCCTGGGCCCCGGCGTTTTTTGCAAAACGCGTATCGATCGCCCCCGGTTGCACTTCCATCACCCGCACGCCAAACGGCGCCAGCTCCATGCGCAGGGCATCGCTCAAGGCATGCACGGCTGCCTTGGAGGCGCAGTAGGCACCGGCGAACGGCGTCACCAGCACCCCGGAAACGCTGCCGATATTTACCACCAGGCCTTTACCGCGACGCAGCGCGGGGAACAGCGCCTGGGTCACGCCGACGATGGAAAATACGTTGGTCGCGAACTGGCGCTGCATCGCTTCGGTGCCGCCGTCGAGCAACGGGCCCATGGCGCCGTAGCCGGCGTTGTTGATCAGCACATCCAGCTCGCCCCACTGCTCGGCCAGGTGCTGCAAGGCGGCGCTGTCGTTGACGTCCAGTTGCACGGCGTTGAAGCCGGCGGCGGACAAGTGGGCGACGTCTTCCGGTTGGCGGGCGCTGGCCCACACGTCGAAGCCGGCGGATTTGAAGGCCTCGGCCAAGGCGCGACCAATACCACTGGAACAACCGGTGATGAGTACGTTGGGCATGGATCAGTCCTTTGTCAGTCCGAGAAGCTGCCTTGCACATGCTCGGCGCGAAACTCTAGGGTTTGCGGGCGGTAGCCAGGGCGTAGCGGCGGGGTGGGCAGGCAATCGTCCCAGGTGGCGCCGGCCTGCAACTCGCCGGGGCCGCGATAGCGCGGGGCGGCGTAGACGTTGTCGGCCAGGTTGATCGTGTCGCCCGGCGCATAGGCGGCGACGCGCCAGCGCAGTTCGGTCAGCGGTACGTCGTTGCCGTTGTTCAGGCTCAGTTTCAGTGGGCGATCGGCGGGGCAGTCCTGTGGGGCGTAGATGATGCGCAGCTCCAGGCGCGCCAGTTGCGACGCTTCGCGATTGTCCAGCCACACCACCCACACCGCGACCAGGCCCAGGCCGACTGCAGCGGCCAGCGACACCGGCAGTGCCTTGGCCGGGTAGCGCAGCAACAGGACCAGCCAGGTGATGATCAGTAGAACGCCGAAAAACATGGAGACCACCTCGAATAGGGAACGAGCATCCTAACTTAAGCGTAGGTGGGATTGGCTACCTTGAGATGTGAGGTGGCTGGGCTGACGCCATCGGGGGCAAGCCCCCTCCCACATTCGACCGCATTCCAAATGATGTACTCGGTCCAAATGTGGGAGGGGGCTTGCCCCCGATGAGGCCCTCAGCACCACCACAACCCCAAAAACAAAAAGCCCCCACCCAAGCCACTGCGGATAGGGGACGCAATGACCTGGGCGAGGGCTTCTTATACGACTGTTTTACTGCGCGATCGTTTTCACCGACACACCGCGCTCAATCGGGGTCGAGCGACCATAGATATCTTCAAACCGCTCGATATCGTCCTCACCCAAATAGCTGCCCGATTGCACTTCAATGATCTCCAACGGGATCTTGCCCGGGTTGCGCAGGCGGTGTACCGAGGCGATCGGGATGTAGGTGGACTGGTTCTCGCAGAGCAGGAACACGTTCTCGTCACAGGTGACTTCAGCGGTGCCGCTGACCACGATCCAGTGTTCGGCGCGGTGGTGGTGCATTTGCAGCGACAGGCACGCGCCCGGCTTGACCGAGATGTGCTTGACCTGGAAACGCCCGCCCATGTCGACCGAGTCGTAGGAGCCCCACGGACGGTAGACTTCGCAGTGGTTCTGGGTTTCGCTGCGGCCCTGTTCGTTGAGGGTGTTGACCATCTGCTTGACGCCCTGGACCTTGTCCTTGTGGGCAATCATCATCGCGTCCTTGGTTTCCACCACCACGATGTTTTCCAGGCCGATCACCGATACCAGCTTGCCGTTGCCGTGGATCATGCAGTTCTTGCTGTCCTGGATCACCACGTCGCCCTTGGTGACGTTGCCGTTGACGTCTTTATCGTTGACCGCCCACAGCGATGCCCAGCAGCCCACGTCGCTCCAGCCCGCGCTCAGCGGCACCACGCAGGCGCGTTGGGTTTTTTCCATCACGGCGTAGTCGATGGAATTGTCCGGGCAGCAGGCGAAGGTGGCTTCGTCGAACGTCACGGTGTCGGCGTCTTGCGCGCTGCGTTCGAGGGTCAGCACGCAGGTGTCGTAGATGTCCGGATCGTGCTTTTTCAGCTCTTCGAGGAAGCGGCTGGCGCGGAACAGGAACATGCCGCTGTTCCAGAAATAACCGCCGCTTTTGACGAACTCGACGGCGCGTTTTTCATCGGGTTTTTCCACGAACTGTTGCACGCGGCTCACGCCTTCGGGCAACAGCGAGTCGTTGGTGGATTTGATGTAGCCATAACCGGTTTCCGGACGGGTCGCCGGTACACCGAACAGCACCATCTCGCCGCGCTCGGCGGCCACGGTGGCCAGGGCCAGGGCGCGTTGCAGGGCTTTCTGGTCGTCGATCACGTGGTCGGCGGGCAGCACCAGCATCAGCTCGTCGCGGCCTTCATTGACCAGCATCATCGCGGTCAGCGCCACGGCCGGCGCGGTGTTGCGGCCGAAGGGCTCCATCAGGATGCGCTGGGTTTCCAGCTTGCGCACGCTCAGTTGCTCGTTGACGATGAAGCGATGGTCTTTGTTGCAGACCACGATGGGGGATTCCATTCCATCGAATACCAGGCGCTCCAGGGTTTGCTGGAACAGCGTGTGCTCGCCGGTCAGGGCCAGGAACTGTTTAGGAAACTGTTTACGGGAAAGCGGCCAAAGACGTGAGCCGCTACCACCGGAAAGGATTACTGGGATCATGCTGTTTCTCCTTGAATCGATTTGGGTCAGAGCTACGAAGGTTTGTCGTTTCACTCTTGTTTTTGTCTCGGGCCGGACTGACGCCTCTGTCCTCTGTAGGCGTGAGCTTGCTCGCGAAGAACTCCCAGACACCGCGTACATCCAGAATGCCCGCGTCATCATTGGCGATTTTCGCGAGCAAGCTCGCTCCTACAGTGGGTTGCTGTCAGTCCGAGAAATGTTTAGCGGGTCGACACGGGGCGCTTGACCCACACTGGCGACAGGCTGCTGCCGGAACCGGTGACGTACAGCACCGCTGCTTCACCACGCTCCAGGGCTACCGGCTTCACGTCGCCGACTTTCTTGTCGCCGTCGTACAGCGCCAGGCTGACTTTCACCGGGTTGATTTCGCGTTCGCCACGGCTCTTGGCGGCCACGGCCTTGACCACGTCGGTCTTGCCGTCGGCGGTTTTCAAGGTCAGGGCCCTGTCGCTGAGGTTCTGCACGCGCACCAGGGATTTCTGTTTGTTTTTGAACGGCGGCTCTTCGATCAGTTGGGGCTGACCGCTGCTGTTGTTGACCAGGGTGTAGTAGTGGTCGGCGGCAAGTTTCACTGACACGGACTGGCTGCCGACCTTGGCGCTGTAGTCGCCGCCGGGCATAAAGCTGAAGTCACTGCTGGCCAGCGGGGCCACTTCGCTCAGGTTGGTGCTGCCGACGGTGGCGCTGACTTCCTGGTTGGCGGCGTTGTAGACCCGCACGAAGCTGGAGCCTTTCGGTGCGACAGGGCCGTACAAGGCTGCGTCGCCGGCGAAGGCGGACATCGATACCAGGCTCATGCCGGCAGCCAGGGCCAGAGTTTTGGCGAGACGACGCGGAGTCGTAGTGAAAGTCATGTGAGTTACCTCTCTTTCAGTTTTGCGCCCGTTCGGGCGTCTCGGATTTTGGGTGTTTAGCTGGGGTGTTCAGTGCCATGTTCTGTTGGCGCGTACCGGCTTGTTTAAGTTGCGCAACCCACTGCGGGTCGGCATCGCCGATTTCGTTGTTCACGGGCAGATAACGTTCAGGAAACTCCCAGATCAGCACCTGCGGCGGGCTGTTCTTGAAGTCATCGCTTTTGAGGTAGCTGAGCATCGGCAGGATCGGGCCGTGGCCGTCTTCGGAGTAGTTGATGACATCGCTGCCCAGGGCTTGCTTGAGCGCGCCGACGAAGTTCCAGTTGGGGTTGGCGCTGTAGCTGGTGCCGACCAGTGCTACCGGGGTTTCGCTGTCGCTGAACAGCGCGTCGTCGCCTTTGGTGTCGGCCAGGCGCGTGACGCGTTTTTCCAGCGGCTCCTTGGGCGGCATCAGGTTTTCGAACAGCGGGTCCAGGGGCAGGAACAGACGCAGGTCGCCACTGTGCGGGGCGGTTGTCTCGGCCTCGGTGACAAAGCGCTGCGGCTCGCCGCTCAGTGGGGTCTTGGCGGCAATCGCCTTGGCCAGTTGCTTGGCGGCGATTTCGGCACCGTCCGGGGTCCAGTGGGTGTCGGTGCGCAGGAACACTTGCTGGCCGCCGAGCTTGGCCTGTTGCAACGGGCTGAGCAGGTCGGGGGCGAGGATCTTGTCGGCGGCGACACGGGCGTGGAAGTCCTGGTACAGGTTGGCGTGGATGCTCGCCGGTTTCACCTCACCGAGGTGCTCCGGGTACAGGCGTACCTTGGCCGGAATGATCGCCATCACCAGTTGAATGCCTTGGGCCTTGAGCTGCTGGCGCACGCCTTCGACCAGGGCGTAGTTGCCCTCCAGGTTCTGGTCTTCGTTGACGGCCGGGTTGAACTCCTCGTCGCTGTACAACCAGTGATCGCGACCCAGCACTACGCCAGGGCGGCCTTCATTGAACAGCTTGTAGTCCAGCGCAGCCCAGAGGTTGGTGCCGATGCGCTTGATCGGGAACTGGTCGTCGTAGTGCGTCTCGACGGCCTTGGTCCAGCGACCATTGAGCACGGTGGCGTCGGCATTGGTGTTGAAGCCGAAGAAACTGCGCATCGACCAGGCGCCCAGGGCCAGCAGCACCAAGAGAAACAGCGCGATATAGAGGACGCGAAATGAACGGGTCATGGTCGGCTCCCTCAGAATTGGAAGTAAAGGAACGGCGAGAAACTCTGCGCCGACAGTTTGAGAATCGACGCCACGAACAGCAGCAGCACCGCTGCGCGCATGGCGTAGCGTGGCCAGTCAGCGGTCCAGTAGGCCGGTTGTACGGCGGCGTCTTTACCGACGGTGAAACCTGGCTGGTGGATGCTGCCAGGGTCGTCGCCAGGCACTGCCTTGATCAGGCTCGGGTCGGCCGGCTTGGTTTTCTCGGCAGGGCGGTTGCGGTAAAAGTCGCGCAGGCCAAAGAACGCCAGGGTTGCGTAGGCCACCACCAGGGTTGCCACTTGCAGGCCGGTGAGGTTGGCCCGGTTGAGTTCCGACAGCGACCACTCGCCAAAGCTGAACATCGCGCCGTACATGCGGCCGGCGACGTGCAGGTTTTCGGAACGGAAGATCACCCAGCCCATCACCACCAACAGGAAGGTGAAGACCCAGCGCACCGGGTTGAAGCTGCGCGGCGAGGTGTTGAGGCCGATGGCTTTCTCGATGGCCAGCCACATGCCGTGCCAGGCGCCCCACACGATGTAAGTGATGTTCGCACCGTGCCACAGGCCACCAAGCAGCATGGTCAGGAACAGGTTGCGGTAGGTGGTCAGCGTGCCTTTACGGTTGCCGCCCAGGGTGATGTAGAGGTAGTCACGCAGCCAGGTCGACAGGCTGATGTGCCAGCGCCGCCAGAACTCGGTGATCGATTGGCTGATGTACGGCTGCTTGAAGTTTTCCATGAAGCGGAAACCCATCATCAAGCCCAGGCCGATGGCCATGTCGCTGTAGCCGGAGAAGTCGAAGTACAACTGCGCGGTGTAGGCCAGCGCACCGAGCCAGGCATCGCCGGTGGTGGGGTTTTGCAGGGCGAAACAATGGTCGGCCACCACCGCCAGGGTGTCGGCGATGAAGACCTTCTTGATGAAACCCTGCATGAACCGCGTACAGCCCTCGGAGAACTTGTCGAGGGTGTGGGTGCGGTTGTTGAACTGGTCGGCCAGGTCGCGAAAACGCAGCACGGGGCCGGCGATCAAGTGCGGGAAGATCGCCACGAACGCCGCAAAGTCGATGAGGTTGCGCGTGGCCGGGGTGTCGCCGCGATACACGTCGATGATGTAGCTGATGGACTCGAAGATGTAGAACGAGATCCCGATCGGCAACAGCACGTGGGTGAGGATAAACGGCTCCAGGCCCGCTGACTTCATCATCACGTTGATGCTGTCGACGCCGAAGTTGGCGTACTTGAAGTAGCCGAGGATGCACAGGTCGAGCACCACGCCCAGCAGCAGCCAGCGTTGGGCCGGCTTGGTACGCACGCCGGCGGCACCGACCTTGAGGCCGATCCAGTAGTTCCACAGCGTGACGGCGGCGAACAGCGCCAGGAAGTCCACTCGCCACCAGGCGTAGAACACGTAGCTGGCCAGCAGCAGCAGCAGGTTGCGATAGCGTTGCCCGCTCAAGTAGTACAAGCCGAGAAAGATCGGCAAGAACAGAAACAGGAACACATTGGACGAGAAAACCATCCCGATCTCTCCACGTTTAACCAACAGTCAAGGGCCGGAGCCCCCCCAAACCCCCCCACGAATCCGGGGGGAGGTTGTATTGCGTTCTCACTGTCGAAATGCGGTCAGAAATGTGGGAGGGGGCTTGCTCCCGATAGCGGTGTGTCATTCAACACAGATGGCGACTGGTACACCGCCATCGGGAGCAAGCCCCCTCCCACATTTCTTTTTAAACCGCGTTTCGTCAGTGGCTTTTGTTGCCTTTCTCATGTGTCGGGTCGTAGACCTTGGTCAGGTCACCCCCCAGGCGAAAGGTCTTGAACGGCTGCATTCCATGTTTGCGCTCGAGCACATCCGGCGCGCAGGTGTAGAGGCTGCAGAACGGCTCAAGCCAGGCGAATTTCATGTCTTCCTTGAGGTCCTTCATGTCCTGCTCTTTGCCGTTCTTCTGCTCGAAGATCTGCGGGTCTTTGACCCCGGCCAGCACCTTGTCGCCCAGGCGTTTGAGCGCGCCGTTGTTTTCCTGGCGCAGGTCCACCCCGTTGACCAGGGCAAAACTGGCGATCATCGACAGCGGTGGCAGGGCGTAGTTGTGGTACGACAGGGCGCGCTGCTGACGTTTCAATTCGTTCGGCAGGAAGCCTTGGTCGTCGATCTGGTTGACGCCGACCTTGTATTCCTTCACCGACCAATCAAACAGGTCGCGACGGTTGGTCGCGATGGACGTCGCCATCACCGACCAGGCGGCCCAGTAGGAGTGGTTGTTGGTTTTTTCCAGCGGCAGGTTGTCCCAGTCGCTCACCACCTGATCGGCCAGCCGGTTGAACCAGGCTTCGATCAGCTGGGATTCCTGCTGGTGGTTGGCCAGCGGGTGCGAGTCGGAGAACTTCAGGCGCACATAGGCCGAGGCCATGCTGCCCAGCGCCCATTTGCGCATGGATTTGCCGGTATGGTTGAAGTCCTTGGACATCAACGCATCCGCCTTGGCCCAGCTGGTCAGCCAGTTCAAGGTGCATTCCAACTGTTCCGGGCGACCGTCGCGCATGAACTGCATCACGCGCTTGCTGGTGTCTTTTTCCAGCGTGGTGATGTCGGCGGTGCTGTCGCGGAAGGCTTTTTCCGACTGCACGTTCAGCGTGGAGCGCGCCTTGTCCGAACCTTCGTACTTGCTGCGAAACTGCAGCGAGCCGGTGTAGGGCGTCGGCATCGCGTCGCAGCCGTCCTTGAAGTCGCCGGTCTTGAACGCCTCGATCGGTGCAAAGTAGCCCTGGGGCGGGCGCAGCGGCGCGGCGGCATTCACGGAGCCAGCGAACATCGCCAGGCCCAGTAAGGTAGGGATCAATAACTTCTGCATAGGTAACCTCATTGCCCGGTAGAGGCAGTCTGTTGACCACCTGCGGGGAATACGTTGCGTGTGCAAATTTTCGCTTCGACTTTTTGCGCGGCAGCACCCGCTTCGGGGCCCTGCACTTCCACGGCCAGCAAGTTCTGCGAGGCCCAGTCTTCGTCGGTGCGCAGTTCAAAGGCGAAACGCCCGTCTGTATCGGATGTTTCGGGTTTCTCGATCTTGATGTCCTCGTGGCGCCCATTCATGTACCAGAGGGTGGCTTGCAAGGTTTTCACCGACGGATCGGCGAAGCGGATATCGACCTGATGGTTGACGTTGCGCAGGTCTTTGTTCGAGCTGTTGACCATTAATTCGTTCTTGCCGGGTTTCAAGGTGGCGCTGGCACTCATCTGCGCGGTCTTGCCTTCGCAGCCGTTGTCCAGCAACGACATCATCTGGCGATAGATGGTTTCCTGGTCGAGGCGGTACAGCGGCGAGAACTCCCAGATCAAGATCTTCGGCGGACTCTTCTGGAATTCGTCGCTGCCCAGGTACTGGATCATCGAGCCTTCCAGGCCACCGCCGGGGAAGGCGACGTTGAGGATGTCGGCACCGATTTCCTGTTCAAGGAAGCCTGCGAAGTTGTAGTTCTTGCCGCTGTGGCTGGTGCCGACCAGGGTGATCTGCGGGTTGCCCGAATCGCCGAACAGGTCGCCGTCGCCCGCTTCGCCCTTGGGCTCGGTGGTGAACTGGTCCATGTACTGGATCGCGTAGCTGGTGCCGCAGAGTTGCCCGGCCATGTTGTGCAGGGTGCCGGTCTTGCCCATGCGCCCGGAGCGCTTGGTCTCGAATTCACGCTTGGGAATCTCGGCGAACTCGGGCATCGCACGTACTTTGGCGCCGACGATTTTTGCGGTGCGCTGGGCGCCGTAAGGGGTCCAGTGCTGGTCGCCGCGGAAGTAGAAGTCGTGGGCCGGCAATTCATCCGGGAGCTGCTCGTTGGTCAACGGCGACAGGTCCGGCACCACGTAGCCCATCTTGGCGAAACGGCCGAGCATGGTTTTGTAGTTGCCCAGGGCCTTGTCGAAATCGAACGTGGCTTTTTCCTCGGGGTTGAGCTTATTGCGGTTCACCAGGCCACGGGTCGGTTGGTAGACCACCACCAGTTCCACGCCCTTGGCCTTGAACGCATCGTGCAGTTGTTGCATGCGTTTGTAGCCGGCGGGGCTGGTGTCGAATTCGGTGCGCAGGTCTTCCTGGGTACGGAACAGCCAGTCGCCCTGGGCTTGCACCAGGGTGGTGAAGTTCTGCTGATAGCGCGTGGTGTAGTTCTTCGCGTCATGCGCCGCCGGGCAGAGGCTGCAGCACGGTTCGGCGCTGAAGGTCGGCGCCTTGATTTCGTCGGCGCGCACGCCCTGGCTGGCCGCAAGCAGGCCGAGGGTCAGACCCGAGAGGCTCAGCAGTTTGATCATGTGTGGGTGCATAAGGGTCATCCTCAGTCCTGCATTTCGGTCTGGCGTTCGACAGGGTCGATCAGCACGGCTTTCTGCTGGCGTACCAGCAGGTCGAGAATTTCTTCCTGGCGCTCGCCAAGAATGCCGTTGAAGCTGATGCCGCTGGATTTGGTCGGCGCCAGCATCGACACGCGGTACAACTCGATGCTCAACGGCGAATCGATCGACAGCGGCCCGCTGCCGTTACCGGCCAGTTCACCGCCGACCACGATCAGCGAGACCTTGGCGTCGAACGGGTCGAGGGCGATGTCGCGGTCGGTGTCGGTCAGATCCTTGATGTGGCCGTAGACCCCGGTCAGGCCGTTGGCCATCGAGGTGTTTTCGTACAGCTTGATGTTGACGCTGTTACGTATACGGATGCCGTGGCGACGGTTGGCGATCACTTTGTTGCCCCACAACAGGTTGTCGCCGCTCTCGTAGAGCGTGATGCCGTCGGTGTGGTTGCGGTAGATCTCGTTGTCGGCGATCAGGTTGTTCACGCTGTTACGGTCGATCACCAGGCCCGAGAGTTTGTTGTCGTAGCTGCGGTTGTTAAAGATGAAGCTGTCGTTCACTTCCCGGGAAATGATGATGCCGTGCTTCTTCTTGGTCCCGTAGACGCTGTTGTCCGCGATGATCAGGCCGTGGGAACGGTCGTGGGGGTCAATCCCGTAGACAATGTTGTCTTTGTAGGTATTGCCCTTGATCACGAAGCCTTCGGTCTCGTAGCAGTAGAAGCCGTACCACATGTCCGAGAACTCGGAATCGATGATCCAGCCTGTCGGCTCAGAGCGCTTGAGCACCTTGGCCATGTTCGGCGTGTACTGGGAAATACTCACCCCATACGACTTACTGTTGGCGTAACCGAAACTGGCCATCTTGGTGTTGGCGATGTAGGTCTCGGTGCCGCCCCAGGCCAGCAGGAACGGACGGAATTCATTGGGCGACTGGAAGGTCGCCGGGCCGTTGGCCTTTTCTTTCCAGCCGGTGATCTTGGTATCGCGCACAAACAGTTGGCCGTCGTTGATCAGGAACGAACCGGCTTCCTGGGACAGGCGCAGTTCTTTGGTCTGCTTGTCGATGTCCAGGATGCCTTTGCGCCCGACCACGATCGGCAACTTGGCGAGGAACACGCCCGGCGAGGTTTCGCTGAGGTACTGCTTGGGCACTTTGCCCAGCAGGTCCTTGAGGTTCATGTAGCCGTCGTCGATAAAGATCGCCTGGGGAATGCCGTGCTGGCGCACCACCCACTCGGCCATCTTGTTATCGCCGCCGATGAAGTCCTTGAGCGCATCTTCCTGCATCATGCGGCGGATGCTGATTTTGCCGGGCTTCTTGCGCACGATCTTTTTTTCCATCGCCGCAGCGGTGTAGCCCGACAGGTCCGGCAGGGCCGGCTTGGGCATTTCCAGCGGCGCGGTCGGCGGGCTGGAAATGGTGTAGGTCTTGGCCTGTTGCAGTTCTTTGGCGATGGTCGGCGCCTTGACCGGCTGCGCGGTATCGGCGACGGCTGTGGCGCTGGCCATCAGCATCGCGGTCACCAGCAAGCATCTGCCTGTGAAGGGGTGAGCAATCATTGCGCGGGCTCCCATCAGAACTTCCAGATCACGTCGACAAAGGCGCGATGCATGTACGAGTCGACCTGGCTGCCATAGGCGTCGCCCGGTTTGAACACGCCGGCACGAAAGCGCACCAGCGCCGACGGTTCGTCGATCGACTGGCTGAGCGCGGCCGGCAGCAGGCCTTTTTTGAAGTACTTGGTGACGACCAGGTCCATCTCCTGGCCCAGGTCTTTCTTGCCGTCTTCAAGGGGCAGCGAGGTGCTGGACAGGATCGCGCCGGTCACGTCATCGGTGTTGTTCTGCACGGCATCGATGCCGTTGCTGCCCACCGGCTTGTTGCCGTCGACGCGCCAGAACTTGTGGTACACCAGGCTGGCGTCGTAGTCCTCGCGCAGTTGCCAGGAAGCGAACAGGCTCATGGACTGCATGTTGTTCATCTCGCCGCGAAACGCTTCGCCGAAACGGTGGACGCGGGACTGCGTGCCGGTCCAGTTCGAGCGGTTGCTCTGCAGGCCGTTCTGCTCGTATTCGGCGCTGGCGCGCGAATAGGCCGCACCCACTTGCCACTGCGGGTCGAGGCGCAGGCGCACACCCAGGTCGGTGGCCCAACCGCTCACGTCGTCGCTGCGCTTGGCGGCGGTGGGGCGGGTGCCGTCGGCGTTCAACGCGTTGACCGTGTCGCGGTCGCCCCGCATGCCGGTGACGCTGGCCCAGTAGTTGACGGTGTTGGTGTTGCGCCAGTTGTAGGCGTCGCTGTTGGCTTCGATGCCGAGCCAGGTCAGGTCGCCGTTCTCGCGTTTGTCCAACGGGTCAGTGGCCACGCCCGGTTCGGCGTAGTCGAGCTTGCCGTCGTCATGGGTGTGGTGACCGCGCAGGCCGATCCACTGCCCCGGCGTCCACTGGTAGGCGGCGTCAGCGTAGAAGTGCTGGCGGTCCTTGTCCTTGGGCGACAGTTCCTTGAGGTCGGTGCGGTATTCGCTGAAACGTTCGGCGGCACCGACATTGGCCTTGAGCAGGGTCGTGTCGAAGGTCCAGTTCAGCGCTTCGATATTGGTGTCGCGCCATTGGCCGTCGTCATTGTGCAGACGTTGGCGACCGAGCTTGAGGATCTCGCCGGGGTAGGGCGTGAAGCCGCTGTAGCCGACCCAGAACTCGCGCATGGCCAGGTAGTTCTTCTTGGTCTTGCGGTCGTCGTTGCTCGATTGCTCAGTGGCGTCACTCGACGACTGTTGCAGGGTGTCGGTCTCGATGATGTCGCTGGAAGCCACCGCCTGGCCCATGGCGTAGGCGCTCCAGTTGCCGCTTTCGCCGTAGATCCACGGGCGCAGGTCGAGGCCGATGCCGTTGACGTCGCCACCCGCTTTGGTGCCCAGGTCGCGGTCGTCTTCGGACTGGCCGGTGATTTTAACGTCCATGCCGAAATTCTTGGTTTCAGTCAGCGCGGCCAGAGTCGGGCACGACCACAGCAGGGCGAAGGTCAGGCCGATACCGGCCTGCACGAATGGATTGAGCTTCATAGGGATTCCTCGCCGTCTTCTTCTTGCAGGGCGTGCAGTTGCAGCGTGCTCTGGGCCAGGGTGCCGCGCGCGGCCAGTTCCTGTTGCACCAGGCGTTGGCCTTCGGCGCGTTGTTCCGGCGTCAGCGGGGTTTCGAGCTGCGTGGCCAGGTCATTGGCCTCTGGCGTGTCCTGGGCTTTAGCCAATTGGCTGAAGACATAGGCGTTCAATGGGTCGGGCTTGGTGCCCTTGCCTTGGGAAAACAATTGGGCGATGGCGAAGTCGGCGCTGTTCTGGCCGTTGCGCGCAGCGGTCAGCAGGTGGTCCAGGGCCTTTTGCGAGTAGACCTTGCCCAGGTAGCCACGGCGGTAGATCTGGCCGAGGTAGTAATCGGCGGCCACTTCCCGGCCCACGGCTTTTTGGAAGTGTGCTTCGGCGGCCTTGGCGTCTGCCGGTACCCATTTGCCATCGTAGTAGAGCTTGCCCAGCAACAGCTCGGCGCGCGGCTGGTCGGCGGCGCGGCCGTTTTCCAGGTACTTCATCATCTGGTCGACGTCACCCAGTTCGGGGAAGTCGTAGAGCAATTGCGCCAGGCTGACCCAGGACGCGGGGTAGCCGGGGGCGATTTTTTCCAACAGGGCCTGGGCGGTTTTCTCGTCGGTGGTGCCCAGCGTAGCGTCGCCCAATACGCGGGCCACGCTGTCGACACGCTGCGCGGTGACGGTGCCACGGCTGTAGCCGGCTTCCATCTGCTTGAGCAGTTCGGCTTGTTTTTCCGGCTGGGCTTTTTTCTGGTAGACCGTGGCCAGCTCGACGTAGCAGATATCGGTGGTGTTCAGCGCGGCCTTGCAGATGCGCTCAACGTCATCCAAGTGCTGGTCGTAAGTGTCCTGGGTGCGATAGAGCAGCACTTGGGCCAGACCGGCTTCCGGGTAACCCGCCGCCTGCCATTGGTTGATCTGCTGCTGGGCGTTCACGTTGGGGAAGCTGTGTGGGTATTGCAGGTACAGCATCGCCAGCGGGATCAGGGTGTTGCCTTCGCCATTGGCGAAGGCTTTTTTCAGCAGACCTTCGGCTTCGTGGTGTTCGGCTTCGGTGGCGCCGGGCTTGGCCACCAGCAGACGACCCAGGCGGGCCTGGGCGCGCGGCGAAATATCCGCCGCAGCACGGTAAGTGGCCTCGGCCTGTTGGATTTGCGCCGGATCGCGGGTGCCTACCTGGATGTCGGCCAGGCCCACCTGGGCCTCGCTGTAACCCAGGTCTGCCAGTTGCTGGTAATTCTGCTGCGCGGTGACGGTATCGCCACGCTTGAGCGCTTCATTGGCCAGGCGTTGGTCGGGCAGGCCGGCGCAACCGGCGAGGGCGATGGCCAGCGCCAGGGGCACCGGTAGGGTTCGAAGGGCGCTCATGATTAAAGACCCGCAGCCATGGCTTTATCGATCAGCCAGTTCAGCGAGGGGCCACGGTCGCTGGTCACTTCCACCGGCCGGCCGGCGTAGGCGCTGTCCAGCGGAGCATCCGGCTTGATCTGCACGCGGATGTCGGAGGACAGGTCGGCGCTGTTCAGGCTGGTGCTGCTGACGATGGTGCCGGTGCGGGTCTGTTCTTCGTCGGCGACCTGGAAGTTCACCGGCGTACCTGGGCGAACGTCAGCGAACTGGCGATAGGAGAAGCGTGCTTCCACGTTGGCCAGGCTACCGCGTGGCACCAGTTGGAAGATCACGTCGCCTTTGCTCGCGTACTGACCGTCGGCCACCATTTGCTGGGCCACGACGCAGTCGCAAGGGGAGGTCAGGGTGCCGGTCATTTGCTTGCCGAACAGTTCTTCGACCTTGGCCGGTTGCAGTTGGTCTTCGTCCAGGTGGCCCTTGAGCACGTCGAGCATGCTGGTGCTGAAGGTGGCGAGTGGTGCGCCTTTGGCCGCCACCGCATCACCTTTGAGCAGGCTTTGCACGGTGCCGTCGCGGGGCATGGTCACGTTCATGCCGGGCACGCTGACCAGGCCGGCCTGGGCGTGGCTGACAAAGTACATGCCATACAGCGATTTGAAGACGAAACCGAATGCCGCCAGGCCCACCAGGAAGATCGCCAGGCTGAACGTCACGGCGCGCAAGCGGCCGAAGGCGCTCATGTTGCTGCCGCCGTCCTTGACCTTGCGCGCCTTAGTGAAGTTGTCGCGTTGCAGGGTGGCGAGTACGTCACCCATGGTCACGATATCGCCCGACAGGTGCGAGGTGATCAGGTGGCGCAGGGTCGAGATATCCTGCGCATCGAGGTTCTGGAACTGGCAACCGGTGCGCCCGCTCTGGCGGTCGTAGGAGCGAATCTGCAGCTCCACATCCATTGCCAGGCCGAGGTTATCGATGACGAACTGCAGGCGACCCTTGTGGACTTCGCCGACGGTCAACGGCTGCGTGGCGGTGAACGCCAGGCCGCCGGCGGACAGGTCGATGACCCGCGCTTCGGTCTGCGTGCGGTCAGTGTTGAAGAAGCGCAGCTTGGCCGGGATTTTGACTCGGGCGTGCTGGCGCTGGGCTTCGGATTCGTGGACAACGTTGGCGTTTACTTGGCTGTTCATCAGGGCAATTTCCTAGAGTTAATTCAGGCTTGGCAGGGTCAGACCATCATCAGCAACACGGCGACGAAAATGCTGCCGGCGGAGAAGGTCATGGTCCGAGACGACCAGGTGTTGAACCAACGTTGAAAGCTGGCCAAATCGCGGGTCAGTTTGGTGTCCTGGCGGGTCCAGGACTGTTGATCAAGGCGGAAGAACACGTAGATCTTCACCAGCGCGCCCATGATCTGGTTGTAATAGAGAATCACCGGGTACGCCGGGCCGATCCTGTGGCCGGAGCACGACAGCAGCACGGTCAGGATCAGGCGGGTGATGCCGATCCACAGCAGGTACGCGAGGATGAACGCGCCGCCGTACTTGAAGGTGGCGATGATTGCCACGGTCAGGCCGAGCAGGGAGGTCCACATCGACACGCGCTGGTCGAACAGCACCACGCTGGTGAACAGGCCCAGGCGACGTACACCCAGGCCCAGGGCGCGGGAGTTCTGGCGCAGGTTGTTGCCGTACCAGCGGAACATCAGCTTGCGGCTGGCCTTGATAAAGCTCTTTTCGGGCGGGTGTTCCACGGTGTTGATCGCGGCGTCCGGCACGTAGAAGGTGTCGTAACCCAGACGCATCAGGCTGAACCAGCTGGACTTGTCGTCGCCGGTCAAAAACTTGAAGCGGCCCAGGCGCCAGTGTTGCAGCGAGTCGCTTTCCACGTCGGCGATAAAGCCCGGGTCGGTGACGACGCTGGCACGGAACACCGACATGCGCCCGGTCATGGTCAGCACGCGCTTGGACAGGGCCATCGAGCACATGTTGATGTGGCGTTGGGCGAAGCGCAGTTTGTGCCACTCGCTCATGATGTAGCCGCCGCGCACTTCGCAGAACTCGTTGGTGGTCAGGCCGCCGACATTGCCGAACAACTGGAACCACGGCACGGTCTTGCGCACGACGCCTTCGGCGAGCACGGTGTCGCCATCGATCACTGCAACCACGGCGCGGTCATCCGGCAAGTGGCGGGAGATGGCGCGGAAACCGAAGGCCAGGCCGTCGCGCTTGCCGGTGCCGGCGATGCGCACGAAGTCGAGCTTCACATGGTCCGGCGGGTTCATGCGTTCCCACAGGCTCTTCACCAACAGCTCATCGGACATTTCCACCAGCGAGCAGACCACGGTGGTGGGGAATCCGCATTCGATCGCTTCGCGAATCACCGAGCTGTAGACCTGCGCGGTGGTCAGCGCATCGATCCGAAAACTGGTGACCATCAGGAACACATGGGACGGGTCCGCTGACTTGCCCAGCTTGCGCACTTTGCGCCGCAGGTGTGGGTAGACCACGTACAGGAACAGCATGCCGCGAAAGAAATGCGTCGCACCCATCGAGTAGCGCCAGATACCGACGGCACCAATCAGGAAAATAAAATTCTTCGACTCGGAGTCGAACGTACTCGCCGGCAATAGCAGGGCGAGTCCCATCAGCAGGCTCAAGAAGAACAGCCAGCCGGCGGATTGGAGCAGTACGTGTTTTAACTTGGACATAAGCGTCATCCGAAGGTGAAGAAGGCTTCAAGCTGCAAGCGCTGGGGATCAGGACGCTTGCAGCTCGAAACTTGCCGTTGCTGTTACCAGCAAATACCTTCGGTGCGGCCCGTCACGCAGGTGGCCTTGGACATGAAGCCCACCAGGTCGACCACTTGCTTGCCGTGTGGCGCGTTCTGCGCCAGGGCACGGAACTTCTCATCACGGTTGCCGAGGATGATTACGTCGGAGTTGTTGATCACATCATCGAAGTCCGAGTTGAGCAGGGACGACACGTGGGGGATTTTCCCTTCGATGTACTCCTTGTTCGCGCCGTGGACACGGGCGTACTCGACGTTGCTGTCGTAGATGCTCAGGTCGTAGCCCTTGCCGATCAGCATTTCCGCCAGTTCCACCAGTGGGCTTTCGCGCAGGTCGTCGGTGCCGGCCTTGAAGCTCAAGCCCAGCAGCGCGACTTTGCGTTTGTCGTGGCCGGCCACGATGTCGAAGGCGTTCTGCACCTGGGATTCGTTGCTGCGCATCAGCGAGTTGAGCAGCGGCGCTTCCACGTCCAGGGAGCCGGCGCGGTAAGTCAGCGCGCGCACATCTTTGGGCAGGCACGAGCCGCCGAATGCGAAGCCTGGGCGCATGTAGTACTGGGACAGGTTGAGGGTTTTGTCCTGGCAGACCACTTCCATCACTTCGCGACCATCGACGCCGACGGCCTTGGCGATGTTGCCGATCTCGTTGGCGAAGGTCACCTTGGTGGCGTGCCACACGTTGCAGGTGTACTTGATCATTTCGGCAACGGCGATGTCCTTGCGGATGATCGGCGCGTCGAGTTCTTCGTACAGCGATTGCAGGACATCGCCGGAGGCTTTGTCGAATTCGCCGATGACGGTCATCGGTGGCAGGTCGTAGTCGGCGATGGCCGTGGACTCGCGCAGGAATTCCGGGTTGACCGCGACGCCGAAGTCGACGCCGGCTTTCTTGCCGGAGCAGTCTTCGAGGATCGGGATCACCACGTTGGCCACGGTGCCCGGCAACACGGTGCTACGCACGACGATGGTGTGGCGGGTGGTCTTGTCACGCAGGACAAAACCGATCTCGCGGCATACCGATTCGATGTAGTTGAGTTCCAGGTCGCCGTTTTTCTTGCTCGGCGTGCCGACGCAAATCATCGACAGGTCGGTATCGCGGATGGCGTCTGCGAAGTTGGTCGTGCCGCGCAGTCGACCGGTCTCGATGCCCTGGGTCAGCAGTTCGCCCAGACCCGGCTCAACGATCGGCGATTTACCGGCGTTGATCAGGTCGATCTTTTCCTTGGAGATGTCTACGCCGACCACTTCATGGCCACGGGCAGACAGGCAACCGGCACAGACTGCGCCTACGTAACCCAAACCAAATATGCTGATGCGCATCGCATTTACCTCTTTGTCATTGAAGACGGTATTAAATCTGCCAATAGATGGCCGGAGTTCATGTTTGCAGGCGTCACTGATGCCGCGAAAGTTAGGCGAATAGACGCCGACTTATCGCATGCAGGCATGTTGAATAACGAGTGACTAACTATTGCACTCAAGTTGTGCGCAACGTGGCCTTTTTATTGGGGCTTGCCCTCAAATGCAGCCGGCCTTCCTGGGAGAAGGGCCCGGCGCCAGTGCCGCAGGGTCTTGATAGAGGCAATAAGCCTTTAACTATCAATGCCTTGTGTTTCATCACTGACCCATTGGGGTAAGCACAGCCTTGGCCTTATAGTGTGTGGCAATTCATCCTTGTCGCCGCTCTTAACTAATCGGTTGGTAATATCAGCCCTGAGTCAAAGTTAAATGTGACAACTTCGCTACTTCCGTTGGTCGCTATGTAAGTCATCTCTTACAGAAACAGAGAATTACGTTACCGGTGGTATGAGCGGTGCTTTAGGACGAAGTTCCTGGCCGCTCATCCTGTTTCCGGAAATTTCTTGAAATATGGGTAAAGATGGCACTGGTACTATATTGATAGCACTTGCTATTTGGGCCAGTAGTTGCGGGGAGTTGGTACGCGGGAATAGTTTTGTGCCACTAGTATTTTAAAAAAGTGGTGCCACTACGAAAAAAAATGATGAATGTCGAGTGAAATAAAAGTTATGGATGTGTCAATGTATTTTTTGACGCCAAACAATTGACGATTTGTGGGGTGGAATGCAGACAAAAATGTGGGAGGGGGCTTGCCCCCGATGGCGGTGTGTCAGTCATACATGTGTCGACTGACCCACCCCCATCGGGGGCAAGCCCCCTCCCACATTTGATCTTTAGCGTCTATGAGGGCGGAGCAGGGCCTTATTCCGGTGCGTGATCGCGCAGGAACACCAGTTTGTCGGGCTTGGACTGCTCCGCATTGAAGCGATAACCCTGCACATCGAACTGCTTGAGCTGGGCCGGATCGTTGATGCGCTCTTCGATCACGAAGCGGCTCATCATGCCCCGGGCCTTTTTCGCGTAGAAGCTGATGATCTTGTACTGGCCGTTCTTCAGGTCCTTGAACTCGGTGTTGACGATCCTTGCGTTCAGGGCCGTGCGCTTGACCGCTGAGAAGTATTCGTTGGACGCCAGGTTGAGCAGTACGTCATCGCCTTGTTCGGCCAGGGCTTGGTTGAGCCACTCGCTGATCCGGGTGCCCCAGAAGGCGTACAGGTCCTTGCCACGGGCGTTGGCCAGTTTGGTGCCCATCTCCAGGCGATACGGCATCATCAGGTCCAGGGGGCGCAGCAGGCCGTACAGGCCCGAGAGCATGCGCAGGTGGTCCTGGGCGTAGCTGAAGTCGGCGTCGCTAAAGGTTTCGGCGTTCAGGCCCGTGTACACGTCGCCCTTGAATGCCAGCAACGCCTGCTTGGCATTGGCCGGCGTGAACGCCGGGCTCCAGCTGCCGAAACGCGCGGCGTTGAGGCCGCCGATCTTGTCGGATACATGCATCAATTCGCTGATTTGCGCCGGGCTCAGGTGGCGCAGTTGCTCGATCAGTTCCTGGGAGTGGTCCAGATACTGCGGCTGGGTAAAACGTGGGGTCGCAGGCCTGGACTCGAAGTCGAGGGTCTTGGCGGGGGAAATCACCATCAGCATGAAGTTGGCTCCTGTAATCGTGCGAGGATTCTAGGGTGTTGGGCGTTTTGACTCCACCTATGATGGCGATAGGCGCGATCCGCTATGATGGCCGGTGACTCTGGAGAGGGAGACCCTGTGTGCGAATAGCGTTTTTTTTGTCGGCGTGCCTGTTATGCCTCAATGCCCACGCGGCGCCCGTGGATGTGGCCAGCCTGGATCGTGGCGTCTGGCCGGAAAAACTCAGCAGCCCTGCGCTGTTCGACGTGGCCTCGCGCGCCGAAATCCTGATGTTCGCCCACAGCCTGATCGCCAGCGAAGCCCTGGATGAAGCGGCGCTCAAACAGCGCCTGGGCCTGAAGATCATCAACCTGGCGGCCATCGACGATCTGCGTCGCCAGCTCTGGCAGCGCCTGCTGGAGGGCTACACCTTCGCCCAGGAGAGTTGCGAGGAAGACGCGTCGTTCTGCTACCTGGTGGAAAACATGGACGACCTGCGCGAGCAGGCCGGCAAGTTTGAGATCAGCGAAAACTCCTTCTATATAGGTTGGGCCGGCCCGAGCCACAATTTCCACGAGCGTTACCTGGACGAGCTGCTACGCAAAGCCGCGCTGTTCCCGCAGATCAGCAGCGAAGTCGCGCGTTTCGGCGACCATGAGCGCAATGGCGATGAATTCAACGACCGGTTGTTCCTGCTGACCTTCGACGGCGGCCCAGCTCCGGTCAGCGGCAATACCGACTGGCTCACGGACTACCTGCGCAAGCAGAAGATGAACGCCACGTTCTTCGCCCTTGGCAGCAGCCTGCAAAACCGCGTGGAGCGCAGTTCCGCAGCCGATGTGCAGGCGCTGTACCAAGGCCAGTGCGTGGGCACCCAGGGCTGGCAGTACCGTTCCCACAGCCATTGGGTCGACTGGCAAAGCTCCATCACCCGCAGTGCCTCACTGGCGCAGAACCTGATGCCGGAGAATTACGTGCCGCTGTTCCGTCCACCCTACGGTCAGCGTCGTGCGGACAGCCAGGGTTTCTTCCAGTCCCAGGGTTTGCAGGTGGCGTTGTGGGATATCGACTCCCAGGACGAACCGGGCAAGCTCAAGGCCGATGAGTCGGCGCAGCGGGTGCTGACCTTGATGTTGTTGTGGCGCAAAGGGGTGATTGTGTTTCACGACACCCAGGATAAGGCGCGGGTGGCATTGCCGATTTTATTGCAGGCAACGGCGCAAAGCGGGCTGGGTTGGCAGGACTGCCGGGAGGCGTTTCGCTGAAAAGGCTGAAGTGCCTATTGCCGTTGGGGATGCGGCATTTCTGCGGTGATTTTGTAGGATGTTTCGATGCAGGCGGACTTCCGACTTTAACGGCGTGGCTGGCACTCGGCTAGTGCTATTCGTCATCCTGAAAAATAAACTTCAAAAAAACGTCAAAGTGCTTTTTCCTGTCATGGGTTTTGCGGTATTACGAAGTCAGATCGCCGAAACCTGCAACACAGGTGGCGTCTTCCAAGACTCCTCATGTGGGCAATGCACTTGACGTCCCTCAGGTGCATTCGGTGGTCGAATCGAGGCGCAGCACTGTTGTGGTATTGCGTCGACTGGCTCCCACAAAGGTGACCGAGTATGGATGATCATGGACGTAACCCTTCTTCCGACCAGCCAATCCTTTATGTGCTTGATACCAACGTACTGATCCACGATCCGAACGCGCTGCTTAATTTCGAAGAACACCACGTCGCCATCCCGATGATCGTGCTGGAGGAACTCGACAAACTCAAAAGCGGGCATCACAGCGTGGCCGCCGAATGCCGCCAGGCGATCCGCCTGATCGACAAAACCCTGGGCGAAGCGTCACCCGAGGACGTCGAAGTCGGCGTGCCGATCCAGCGCGGCAAGAGCGGGCCCAAGGGCTTGCTGTCGATTCTGATGAGCAAGCGCAGCGAGCCCAACAGCCTGCTGCCGGAAAACCTCAACGACAACAAAATCATCAACCAATTGATCGACCTGCACGCACGTGACAAGGACCTGCGCGTCGTGCTGGTGACCAAAGACATCAATATGCGCCTCAAGGCACGAGCGTGTGGGATCGCTGCCGAGGACTACAGTACTGACCAACTGGTCGACGACGTGTCGATGCTGTCCCGTGGTTATCACACCATGACCGGCTCGTTCTGGGATCGCGTCAGCAAGGTCGAAACCCGTCAGGACCACGGTCGCACCTGGCACCAGGTGCAACTGATCGACAACCTGCCGGCGGTACACGTCAACGAGTTCATCATCGACGAACAGGGTTTTGTGGGCTGGATCAAAGAGATCCAGGTCGACAAGCTGCTGATCCTCGACCTGCATCAGGAACCCCTGTTGCACCAGGAAGCCTGGGGCCTGAAACCGCGTGATATCTACCAGAGCCTGGCGCTGTATGCGCTGCTCGACCCGGACATCCACCTGGTCAACCTGACCGGCGCCGCCGGCTCGGGCAAAACCATTCTTGCCCTGGCGGCCGCCATCGAGCAGACCATGGTGACCAAGCGCTATCGCCGCATCATCGCCACCCGCAGTGTGCAGGGTCTGGACCAGGAAATCGGTTTCCTGCCCGGCACCGAAGCGGAAAAAATGGAGCCGTGGCTGGGGGCGATCACCGACAACCTCGAAGCCTTGCACATGGATGACGAAAACACCCATGGCAGCGTCGACTACATCCTCAGCAAAGTGCCGTTGCAGTTCAAATCCCTCAACTACATCCGAGGTCGCAGCTTCCAGCAGAGCCTGATTTTGATCGATGAATGCCAGAACCTCACGCCGCACCAGATGAAAACCATCATCACCCGTGCTGGCGCCGGTTCCAAAGTGGTGTGCCTGGGCAACCTGGCGCAGATCGACACCCCTTACCTGTCCGCGACCAGCTCCGGGCTGACGTACCTGACGGAACGCTTCAAAGACTTCCCGAACGGCGTGCATATCGCGCTGCAAGGGGTTCCACGTTCGATTTTGGCCGAATACGCCGAATCTCACTTGTAAACGCGGTCGGTGTGGGAGGGGGCTTGCTCCCTCCCACATTTCTTTTACATTGGGTTTACAATCGACGCTCCTGATCAGGAGTATCCCTGTGCTGACTCATCTCGATTCCCAAGGTCGCGCCCATATGGTCGACGTCACCGACAAGTCCGTGACGTTCCGTGAGGCAGTGGCCGAAGCGCGCGTGCGCATGCTGCCCGAGACCCTGAAAATGATTGTCGACGGCGCCCATCCCAAGGGCGACGTGTTTGCCGTGGCCCGCATTGCCGGAATCCAGGCGGCGAAAAAAACCAGCGACCTGATCCCCCTGTGCCACCCGCTGATGCTCACTGGCGTCAAGGTCGAACTCAGCGCCGAGGGTGTGGACGCGGTGCATATCGTCGCGCGCTGCAAACTCTCCGGCCAGACCGGTGTGGAGATGGAAGCGCTGACGGCCGCCAGTGTCGCCGCATTGACGATCTACGACATGTGCAAGGCCGTGGACCGTGGCATGACCATCGAAAGCATTCGCCTGCTGGAAAAGCTCGGCGGTAAAAGTGGGCATTTCAAGGCGGATCAAGCATGAGCATCAACGTATTGTTTTTTGCCCGCTACAGCGAAGCGGTGGGCCTGGATTCGCTGGAGGTGGAAGGCGACTTCGCGACCGTCGACGCTGTGCGCCAGGCATTGGCCGGCGACCCGGGCTTTGAGGTGCTCAACGAAACCAGCTTGATGTGTGCGCGTAATCAGGAACTGTGCAGCCTCGACGAACCGCTGCAGGCCGGTGATGAAGTTGCGTTTTTCCCACCCGTGACCGGGGGCTGAGCGTGGCCATTCGTGTGCAGCCCGAGCCCTTTGACCCCGGTGCCGAAGTCAATGCGATGCACGCCGCCAATGTCGGCGTCGGCGCGGTGGTGAGTTTTGTCGGCTATGTCCGCGACTTCAATGACGGCCACGATGTGGCGGGGATGTTCCTTGAACATTACCCCGGCATGACCGAAAAAGCCCTGGCCAAGATCGCCGTGGAAGCCGAACAGCGCTGGCCGCTGCTTAAGCTGGAAGTGCTGCACCGCATCGGCGCGCTGGAACCGGGCGAGCCGATTGTCTTCGTCGCGGCGGCCAGCGCGCATCGCCAGGCTGCGTTTGATGCCTGCGCATTTGTGATGGACTACCTGAAGACCCGTGCGCCGTTCTGGAAGAAGGAAAATACCCCTGAGGGCGCGCACTGGGTCGAAGGGCGCGACAGCGATCACGCAGCAGCGGATCGCTGGAAATAGTCAGCCGAACATAGATGCAAATGTGGGAGGGGGCTTGCCCCCGATAGCTGTGGCACATTCAACATCTCTGTTGACTGACCCACTGCTATCGGGGGCAAGTCGAATCGTCGCACCGCCCCTCCCACATTGTTGACCGCATTTCAGCCTAAGGTCGTTTGCGTTCTACAGCACGGAGCAAGTGCGTCGACGGCGTCTCGCAACTGATCTTACGGCCCAGCAGCGTCTCGATCGACGGCAACTGATACGAGTCATCTTCCCCGGCAAAACTGATCGACACCCCCGCAGCCCCGGCACGGCCGGTACGGCCAATGCGGTGTACGTAGTCGTCCGGCATTTCCGGCAGGGTGAAGTTGATCACGTGGCTGATGCCGTCGATGTGAATCCCGCGCCCGGCTACGTCGGTGGCCACCAGCACGCGGATCTTGCCTTCGCGAAAGCCTTCGAGGGTCTTGATGCGCTTGTGCTGCGGTACGTCGCCCGACAGTTGCGCGGCGTTGACGCCATCGCGCACCAGGCGTTCTTCGATACGGCGCACTTCGTCCTTGCGGTTGGCGAACACCATCACGCGCTCCCAACCGTTGTCGTTGATCAGGTTGTAGAGCAGCTTGTACTTGTCGGCGCCGGCCACGGCAAAGATGTGTTGCTCGACGTTTTCGCTGGCGACGTTCAGCGCCTCGATTTCGACGATGGACGGGTCGGTGGTCCACTGCTTGGCGAGGTTCATCACGTCTTCGGTGAAGGTCGCGGAGAACAGCAGGGTCTGGCGTTCGTTTTTCGGCGGGGTCTGGCGAATGATCTGGCGTACTTGCGGGATAAAGCCCATGTCGAGCATGCGGTCGGCTTCGTCCAGCACCATCACTTCGACCATGTCCAGATGCACGTCGCCGCGCTGGTTGAAATCGAGCAGGCGGCCCGGGGTGGCGACCAGGATGTCGCAATGGCGGGCTTCGAGGTGCTTGAGCTGTTTGTCGAAGTCCATGCCACCGACGAACGTCATGACGTTGAGGCCGGTGTACTTGGTCAGGTCGGCGGCGTCCTTGGCGATCTGCACCACCAGTTCGCGGGTTGGGGCGATGATCAGCGCGCGTGGCTCACCCATGTAGCGCTCTTTCGGCGGCGGCGTTTGCAGTAGCTGGGTGATGATCGAGATCAGGAACGCGGCGGTCTTGCCGGTGCCGGTCTGGGCGCGGCCGATGGCGTCTTTGCCGGCCAGGGTGAACCCGAGCACCTGCGCCTGGATCGGTGTGCAGTAAGGGAAGCCCAGGTCCTGGATGGCGTGCATCAGTTCCGGTGCGAGCTTGAAATCGTGGAAGCGGGTTTTGCCTTCCTGGGGTTCAACGACGAAATCTTCGAGCTTCCACGGTGCGACGGGCGGCGTGGGCGCGCGTTCACGTCGTGCGGCTTTTGGCGCAGGTGCCGCAGCGACTTCGGCCGGTTTCGGCGGTTCGGCGGGTGTCACCTCGAGCGGTTTCGGCGCGGCCACAGCGGTGGCCTGGCCAGCCTGTTTGCCTTCGTGGCGGCTGCCGGTTGTCGGGACAGGAGCACTGGGAACTGGCGCGAGCGGCTCAGCCTCGCTTTTGCCGAACATCTTCTTAAGTGCTTTGAGCACGGTGATCTCATTAATTGGTTAAGGAATATACGCCGGCCAGTGTAATGCAAGAATCGGGCGCGGCGTAGTGCGTCTGTCATGTGGCTAAATAAACCGGGGTGTTCAGCGCAGACGTTCGGCCAGCCACGTACCGATATCGCTGATCTCCTCAGGTAACACTTCGTGACCCATTGGGTATTCCTGCCATGTCACGGTGACACCACGGGTCTTCAAGTGCTCATAAGCGCTGCGCCCCATGGCGTTCTGTACCACCTCGTCGTACTGGCCATGTAGGCAAAGGACCGGAATGCGCTGCTGACTGGCGGACAACTCGAGCTCGTTGTCGAAGGTGGGCGCGTAAGTGGAGAGGGCAATCACGCCACCCAAGGCGCCTTGCCATTTATGGAACGCGGTGTGGAACACCACGGCGCCGCCCTGGGAAAAACCCGCCAGGAAAATCCGCGAGGCGTCTATTCCGCTGCTTTTTTGCTCCCTGATCAAATCCGTGACCATTTTGGCCGAGTCTTTCAACTGTTCCAGGCTGATGGAGCGGGCCGGGCTCATGGCTTTGATGTCGTACCAACTGGGCATCTCGTAGCCGCCGTTGATAGTCACCGGGCGGGTGGGCGCCTGAGGCAAGACGAAGCGCGTGGTCAGCAAGTTTTCCTGCAGCGCTTCGGCCACCGGTTTGAAGTCGTAGCGATCGGCCCCCAGGCCATGCAGCCAGATGACACAGGCGTCTGCGGTGTTGCGGGGCTGAAGAATCAAGGCTTCGGTCATGTCTGCTCCATAGATGTGCGTGCGCTCCGATTAAGTGCGACGGAACGGTGCGCAATAGTTTGATCTGTTACGAGAATGTCGCAAGGTTGAATCTTTTTTCATTGACCTTGGGCTGAAACGACTCAGCAGCCACTCTGGTACGCGCTTTGCTATGTGTAGGTCGATGTCAGAACTTTCCTGGGACGGTAACACTATCAGTGCCTGCCGTTTATGGGATAGCAACTGGAATTACTGCGATCGCCTCATGCCGCTTGACCCTAATAAAAGCCAACACGGGTCGATACCGCCTCATAAGGGTGCGCTGAGGTTCTAGCTCCGACACAACAAGAGCAACTGGAGGTTTGAATGAAGGTATTGAAATCCACCCTGGCCATCGTTTCCGCGGCCGCTGTACTGGGTGTCAGTGGTTTCGCCCAAGCTGGCGCCACCCTGGACGCCGTGCAGAAGAAAGGCTTTGTGCAATGTGGCGTGAGTGACGGCTTGCCGGGTTTCTCGGTACCGGATGCCAGCGGCAAGATCCTCGGGATCGACGCTGACTTTTGCCGCGCGGTAGCCGCTGCCGTGTTCGGCGACGCGACCAAGGTCAAATTCAGCCAGTTGAACGCCAAGGAGCGTTTCACCGCCCTGCAGTCCGGTGAAGTCGACATCCTGTCGCGTAACACCACCATGACCAGCTCCCGCGATGCCGGCATGGGCCTGAAATTCCCTGGTTTCATCACTTATTACGACGGCATCGGCTTTCTGGTAAACAACAAGCTGGGCGTTAAAAGTGCCAAGGAACTGGACGGTGCAACCATCTGCATCCAGGCTGGTACCACCACTGAACTGAACGTTTCCGACTACTTCCGTGGCAACAACCTCAAATACACCCCGATCACCTTCGACACCTCCGACGAAAGCGCCAAGTCGCTGGAATCCGGGCGTTGCGACGTGCTGACCTCCGACAAGTCCCAACTGTTCGCCCAGCGCAGCAAGTTGGCCGCGCCGAAAGACTACGTGGTGCTGCCGGAAACCATTTCCAAGGAGCCGCTGGGCCCGGTCGTGCGTAATGGCGACGACGAGTGGCTGGCCATCGTGCGCTGGGTAGGCTACGCCATGCTCAACGCTGAAGAAGCCGGTATCACCTCGAAGAACGTCGAAGCGGAAGCCAAGTCCACCAAGAACCCGGACGTCGCTCGTCTGCTGGGTGCTGACGGCGAATACGGCAAAGACCTGAAAGTGAAGAAAGACTGGGTCGTACAGATCGTCAAGCAAGTCGGCAACTACGGTGAAGTGTTCGAGAAAAACCTCGGCAAAAGCACGCCGCTGGAAATCGACCGTGGCCTGAACGCGCTGTGGAACAACGGTGGCATTCAATACGCACCCCCTGTGCGCTGATCGCTGATGGTTCTATCACCCGGTGGGCCAACCGCCGGGTGATGTTCTGTTCCATTCTTTCCGGGGCACTTCATGCAAAATAAAATCGGCGCACCAAAGCAGAAGCTCAGCTTCAGCGATCCCAAAGTGCGTGCGTGGCTCTTCCAGATCATCACGATTGTGGCGGTGGTCTCGCTGGGCTGGTACCTCTTCAACAATACCCAGACCAACCTTCAGCACCGGGGCATTACCTCGGGTTTCGACTTTCTTGAGCGCAGTGCCGGCTTCGGCATCGCTCAGCACCTGATCGACTACACCGAATCGGACAGCTATGCCCGCGTTTTTGTAATCGGTCTGCTCAATACCTTGCTGGTGACCGTGATCGGCGTGGTCCTGGCGACTCTGCTCGGCTTCATCATCGGCGTGGCCCGCTTGTCGCCCAACTGGATGATCAACAAGCTGGCGACGGTGTATGTGGAAGTGTTCCGCAACATCCCGCCGCTGCTGCAAATCCTGTTCTGGTACTTCGCGGTATTCCTGACCATGCCGGGGCCGCGCAACAGCCATAACTTCGGCGATACGTTCTTCGTCAGCAGCCGTGGCCTGAATATGCCGGCAGCACTGGCCGCCGACGGGTTCTGGCCGTTCGTGGCCAGCGTGGTCGTGGCCATCGTGGCGATCGTGCTGATGACCCGCTGGGCCAACAAGCGCTTTGAAGCCACCGGTGTACCGTTCCACAAGTTCTGGGTGGGCCTGGCGTTGCTGGTATTGATCCCGGCGTTGTGCGCCTTGATCTTCGGCATGCCGTTGCACTGGGAAATGCCCAAGCTGCAAGGCTTCAACTTCGTCGGCGGCTGGGTGCTGATCCCTGAACTGCTGGCGCTGACCCTGGCACTGACCGTCTACACCGCAGCGTTTATCGCCGAGATCGTGCGTTCGGGCATCAAGTCCGTCAGCCACGGCCAGACCGAAGCCGCGCGCTCCCTGGGCCTACGTCCCGGGCCGACGCTGCGCAAGGTCATCATCCCGCAAGCCCTGCGGGTGATCATTCCGCCGCTGACCAGCCAATACCTGAACCTGGCGAAAAACTCGTCGTTGGCCGCCGGTATCGGTTACCCGGAAATGGTTTCGCTGTTTGCCGGCACGGTGCTCAACCAGACCGGCCAGGCCATCGAAGTCATTGCCATCACCATGAGCGTGTACCTGGCGATCAGCATCAGCATTTCCTTGCTGATGAACTGGTACAACAAGCGCATTGCGCTGATCGAGCGGTGAGGAAACGAGCATGAGTTCGCATACGTTCAAACCTGATATGCCACCGCCGAGCAAAGTCTTCGGGCCGATGGCATGGATGCGCGCCAACCTGTTTTCCAGCTGGCTCAACACCCTGCTGACCTTGTTGGCGTTTTACCTGATCTACCTGGTCGTGCCGCCCATCCTGCACTGGGCCATCCTTGACGCCAACTGGGTCGGGACCACTCGTGCGGACTGCACCAAAGAAGGCGCCTGCTGGGTGTTTATCCAACAGCGCTTCGGGCAGTTCATGTACGGCTACTACCCCAGCGACCTGCGCTGGCGTGTGGACCTGACCGTGTGGCTGGCGATCGTTGGCGTGGCGCCGTTGTTCATCTCGCGTTTTTCACGCAAGGCGATCTACGGCCTGAGCTTTCTGGTGCTGTACCCGATCATTGCCTTCTTCCTGCTGCACGGTGGCATCTTCGGCCTGACCAACGTGGCCACCAGCCAATGGGGCGGCCTGATGCTGACCCTGGTCATCGCCACCGTCGGCATCGCCGGCGCCTTGCCGCTGGGGATTGTGCTGGCCTTGGGGCGGCGTTCGAACATGCCGGCGATTCGTGTGGTCTGCGTGACCTTCATCGAATTCTGGCGCGGCGTGCCGTTGATCACGGTGCTGTTCATGTCCTCGGTGATGCTGCCGTTGTTCCTGCCCGAAGGCATGGGCATCGACAAGCTGCTGCGGGCATTGATTGGCGTGATCCTGTTCCAGTCGGCCTACGTGGCGGAAGTGGTGCGTGGTGGCTTGCAGGCGATTCCCAAAGGTCAGTACGAAGCGGCTGCGGCGATGGGCCTGGGTTACTGGCGCAGCATGGGCCTGGTGATTCTGCCGCAAGCCCTGAAGCTGGTGATCCCTGGCATCGTCAACACCTTTATTGCGCTGTTCAAGGACACGAGCCTGGTGATCATCATCGGTTTGTTCGACCTGCTCAACAGCGTCAAGCAAGCCGCCGCCGACCCGAAATGGTTGGGCATGGCCACTGAAGGCTACGTGTTCGCCGCCTTGGTGTTCTGGATTTTCTGTTTTGGTATGTCGCGCTATTCCATTCATTTGGAACACAAGCTCGACACAGGCCACAAGCGTTAGGAGTTGTTGTTATGAGCGAAGCGATCAAACAGCCTGTGAGCCCTGAAGGCATTATCCAGATGCAGGGCGTGAATAAGTGGTACGGCCAGTTCCACGTGTTGAAAGACATCAACCTCAACGTCAAGCAGGGCGAGCGTATCGTGCTGTGCGGCCCGTCGGGTTCGGGCAAGTCCACCACCATCCGCTGCCTCAACCGCCTGGAAGAACACCAGCAGGGCCGCATCGTGGTCGATGGCGTGGAGCTGACCAACGACCTCAAGCAGATCGAAGCGATCCGCCGCGAAGTCGGCATGGTGTTCCAGCACTTCAACCTGTTCCCGCACCTGACCATTCTGCAGAACTGCACGCTGGCGCCGATGTGGGTGCGCAAGATGCCCAAGCGCAAGGCCGAAGAAATCGCCATGCACTACCTGGAGCGCGTGCGCATTCCGGAGCAGGCCCACAAGTTTCCGGGGCAACTCTCGGGCGGCCAGCAACAGCGCGTAGCCATCGCTCGGGCGCTGTGCATGAAGCCGAAAATCATGCTATTCGACGAGCCGACCTCGGCCCTCGACCCGGAAATGGTCAAGGAAGTGCTCGACACCATGATCGGCCTGGCCGAAGACGGCATGACCATGTTGTGCGTGACCCACGAAATGGGCTTCGCCCGCACCGTGGCCAACCGCGTGATCTTCATGGACAAGGGCGAGATCGTCGAACAGGCGGCGCCGAATGACTTCTTCGACAACCCGCAGAATGACCGGACCAAGTTGTTCTTGAGCCAGATTCTGCATTGATCGATGGTTGATGCTTGAAGCGATAAACCCGGCACCCGGCCGGGTTTATTTTTGCCTGCTGTTTTTACGCGGACGCTTGAGTTGCAAGCTGCGCATCTTTTGCGATCAGCAGATGGTTCAGGTCTTCGCCGGCATTGAGTGCCTCTATTTCGGCCAGTAGATGCGGATGTTTATCCAGTAGACGCATCAATGTGAGCAGTGGCGCGGGCGGAAAGATCTCAGCCCTTTCGTAGCGGGAAAACGCGTTATGGCCGCGGCCGGTCAATAGCCTCACCGCGTCTTTCTGCGTCAGATGCAATTTGCGGCGAATTCGTTTCATTTCGGCGGCGATGATTGTCCTGGCGTCTATTAACAACTTATCGCTGGCATCGGAATAGCGCTCTGCGCTATCGGTGTCCGAATCGAATTCGACCTCGTGACAGACCTGGCATTCCCAGCCTGCAATATCGGGGATATCCCGGATCATGCCGCGTGTGTTGATCGTGAAGTTGCGACCTTCGAAATGCTGCATTGCGTCATGGGTTCCGCAGCTCATGCATTGTTGGGTTTTCATAAGGTTTTCTCCTTGAAGGAGATTACGGGAGGACCACCGCCTGGGCGGTAAGTCACTTTGATGTAAATCTCCGTACTGTAAATCTTGATCAGATAGACGTCCTGCCACACACGGTGGTCTGAATAGGTCGTCATTGACTTGTACAACATTCGATTCTCAAGGGCGCAGACCGCGAGTCGCATCTGGCCGATGTTCAACTCAAGTTGTCGAGCCCCCTCCCGCGCGCTTGCGGTGAATGCTCTGCTACCCAACCGGATGACATCCGCCTTGATCACCGCCAAATCGTAATGAGGTGTGTACTTTTCCATAAGACACCTAAGGCTGAAATTACCCTTTAAGGGTAATTTTAACAATCGAAAATACTGCTCCTTTTTCCTGCCTAAGAACCCTAGTGCGTTGCCTTTGTAGGCTGGTCCTAATATGGTGTAGGGGAATTCATCCTATGATTGGACGAAAGCCCAAAGCCCATGACAGACATCACCCCCCTGATCAAACGCTCCCTGGTCGACCAGGCCCTGGAGCAGCTGCGCCAACGCATCACCCGAGGCGTATGGGCCATCGGTGAGCGCCTGCCCACCGAGCCTGAGCTGTCGGCGGAACTGGGCATCAGCCGCAATACCGTGCGCGAGGCCATGCGTGTGCTCGCATTCTGCGGATTGATCGAGATCCGCCAGGGCGACGGCAGTTACCTGCGTTCGATGACGGACCCGCTCGGGGCGATGCGCGCGTTGTCGCATTGCAGCCTGGAGCAGGCGCAGGAAACGCGGCAGATCCTGGAAGTGGAGGCCATCGGCCTGGCCGCCCTGCGGCGCACCGAGCAAGACCTGCACCGGCTGCGCGCGGCGCTCGGCACCAGCGCCGCGCTGTATCACGGGGAGTTGGAGGCCTACATCAGCGCTGATCTGGTATTCCACCAACAGTTGGTGGACGCGGCGCACAACCCGGCGTTGAGCGAGTTGTACCAGTACTTTTCCAGCATCATCGGCGCGCAATTGCGCCTGACCCTGAACATTTCGCCGCGCCGCCAGGCAGTGTTCGACCTGCACACCGCGCTGCTTGATGCCGTCGCGCAGCAAGACCCGGAGCGCGCCAAATCCCTATGCCGGCAGTTGATCAATGAACCCTGAAGCCAAACGCACGCCCGAGTTGGAACAACTGCTGATCGACGCGGAGGCCGACGACGACGGGGTCCAGCACAGCCACCCGCTGGTGAGCCGGCCGTGGCTGTTGCTGCTGGGCCTGGTGCTGGTGGCGCTGAACCTGCGCCCGGCGCTGTCGAGCCTGTCGCCGCTGCTCAGTGAGGTCTCCAGCAGCCTCGGGTTGTCGGCGGCCAGGGCCGGTTTGCTGACCACGTTGCCGGTGCTGTGCCTGGGCCTGTTCGCACCGCTGGCGCCGATCCTCGCCCGGCGTTTCGGCGCCGAGCGGGTGGTGCTGGGGATTCTGCTGACGTTGGCCGCCGGTATTCTGCTGCGCAGTGCGTTCGGTGAAGTCGGGCTGTTTGCCGGCAGCCTGATCGCCGGTGCCAGCATCGGCATCATTGGCGTGTTGTTGCCCGGTATCGTCAAGCGCGACTTCGCCAAACAGGCGGGCACCATGACCGGCGTTTACACCATGGCGCTGTGCCTGGGCGCGGCGTTGGCGGCGGGGGCCTCGGTGCCCTTGAGTGACTACTTCGGCAACCGCTGGAACATCGGGCTGGGCTTCTGGATGCTGCCGGCGTTGCTGGCCGCGCTGTGCTGGTTGCCGCAAGTCGGGCACAAGCACGGCGCGCATCGCGTCGCCTACCGGGTGAAGGGCTTGTTGCGTGATCCGCTGGCCTGGCAAGTGACCTTGTACATGGGCCTGCAATCGTCCCTGGCCTACATCGTGTTTGGCTGGGTGCCGTCGATCCTCATCGACCGCGGCCTGAGTGCCACCGACGCCGGGCTGGCGCTGTCCGGTTCGATCATCGTGCAACTGCTCAGCGCCCTCACCGCGCCGTGGCTGGCCACGCGCGGCAAGGACCAGCGCCTGGCCATTGTGGTGGTGATGCTGCTGACCCTCGGTGGGCTGATGGGCTGCCTGTATGCGCCCCTCGACGGGCTGTGGGGCTGGGCGATCCTGCTGGGCCTGGGGCAGGGCGGCACGTTCAGCCTGGCGCTGACGTTGATCGTGCTGCGCTCGCGGGATGCCCACGTTGCCGCCAACCTGTCGAGCATGGCCCAGGGCTTCGGTTACACCCTGGCGTCCTTGGGGCCGCTCGCGGTGGGCCTGATTCACGATTGGACCGGCGGCTGGGCCGCCACGGGCTGGGTCTTCGCGGTGATCGGCCTGGGCGCCATCGTCGCCGGCCTCGGTGCGGGGCGGGCGAAGTACGTCGACGTCAGCAGCGAGAGAGTCTAGAGATACACCACCTCCAGGGTCGCCGAACCGTCCATGACGATATCGGTGCTCAGGTCCAGATTCTGTTTGGCGTTGATCACCGTCTCCAGGGTCAGCGTGCTGCTCAGGTTCTGGATCGCCGAGGGGCCGGCGGTGCTGCCGGCGCTGTCAGTGAAGCCCAGCAGGCTTTTGGCGCCGATGTCGATCGGGTTGCGGTTGGCCGTGCGCCAGGCCAGGCCGCCAGTGGTGGATTCGGTGCCGTAGACCTCGGACACGGCATCCACCACGGTCTGCTTTGGATCGAACGCCAGCGAGTACACGCCGATCTTGTTCGCGCTGTTGTCGAAGCCCAATCCGTAATAAATCTCGCTGTTGACGTGGGCCGAGCCGTCGCGGTTGTCGCGCATGCGCAACGCATAACGCACCGGACCGTTGCAGATCACCGTCAGGCCCAGGGACTTGAGGGGCAGCCGCGTGCCCGTCGCGAGGTTGAGGTCTTGCTGGGCGATCTTGCCGAAGTCCACTAGCCCGTTGGCCGACAGGCTCGGGGTGCAGGACGCGGGGATGATCACGCCGTTGACGTTCAGGTCGACGGTGGAGGCGGCATGCGCCGGGAGTAGGTTGACCAGCCCTGTACAGGCGACCAGAAAGATCAGCGATTTTTTCATGGTTCAACTCCTAGAGGTATTTCACGGACAGGGTCATGGACCCGTCGATGGGTATTTCTTCGGTCAGCGGCAGCGAGGATCAGGTATCGATGGAACATGGGGGTCTCCAATAGTGTTTATAAGTAGGTGATTTCCAGGGTCGCCGAACCGTCGAGCGCTATTTCATTGCTCAGGTCCAGGCTGTCGAGCGGCGCGATAAAGGCTTTCAGGCTCAGTAACGCGCTGAGGTTTTGCAGGGTATTCGGGCCTTCGGTGCTGCCGGTCGTGGCGGTAAACCCCAGGAGGCTGCGTGCGCCGATGGGAAGGGGGGAGGCACTGGCGCTGCTCCAGGCGGCGCCGCCCGTGGTCGAGTCGGTGCGATACAACTGGGGCAGGTTGTCGGCACTCGCCCGGGCCGGGTCGACCAGCAAGTAATAGCGGCCGATTTTCTGCCCGCGTGCATCCAGGCTTAGACCATAGGCCGTTTCATCGATGCCGCCGGTGGCAGAGCCGGCGCGGTTGTCGTGCATGACCAGGGCAAATCGGGTCGGGCCGTCACAGGTGACCGTGAGGCCCAGCGCGCGGGCGGGCAGGGCGGTGTCCTTGTCGCGGTTCAGGTCGCTGACCGACAACGTGCCGAAGTCCACCGTGCCGTTGTTGGCCAGGGTTGGCGTGCAGGCGGCCGGCGCGAAGCGCGCTTGCAGATGCAGCTCGCGTGAGCGCCCGGAGGCGGGTGCGTCGACCAGCGCCGAGGCTTCCCAGGTCTCGGCATCGCGCACCCGAAACGCCTCTTCCCGGGCCCAGGCACTGACCTGCAGTTGTGCAGAAAAACTGCGTCCGGCGGCGGGCTGGCCGTCGTGCAGCGCGACGATGCCGTGGTCGGCGCGCCAAGTCAGGCTCGCCCCCACCTGGGCGGGCGCCTGGCCCGGGCCGGCGAGCAAGCCCAGTTGCACCGCGCGGCCATCGAGCACGGCGTCATGCACCTGCACCCGGTAACTGCCGCCGTCGGTGAAGCGCAAACGCTCGGTGCCGGCGGCCAGGGCGCGGTAGAACAGGCTCATGTCGCCGGTTTCCGGGCAGTTGAGGGTCAAGGACAGGCGCCGTTCGCCGAGCAGTCGCTCCGGCGTCGGCGTTGACGCGATAGCGCGGTTCATCAGGCCAAAATCCAGGCGCGATTCGCTCAGGTCCAGGCGGCAGTCGTCCTGGGCCAGGGCGGTGCCGGTACACAGCAGCAGGGCTGCCAGGCAGGGTTGAAGTTTCATGGGGAATTCCTCAAGGTCTCTGGCAACGGGCCGGTGCGGTTTCGAAATACACGTGGGGGTCGGCCTTGGCCGGCAGTTCAAAGCGCAAGTGGCAGCGCGGCTGGCCGGCGGCTTTGATCCACAGGGGGCGGGTGTCGAGGACGTCAGGCAAGAACACCTGGTTGCCTTCCTGGACCAGGGTGATGAACTCGCCGTCCTCGGTGGTCACGGTCGAGCCGCGTGGCACCGGGGTGTCCAGGGTCAGCAGGGCGCGGCGGGTGAGGGACACGCCGAACTCGATGCGGTCGACCGCGCCGCGTCCTGCCGACACCACCGCGAGCCCGTTGTGGATGTCGGCATTGCGCGGCAGCGAGCGGGTTTGCACTTCCAGCGGGCTGCGCCCATACGCGCTGAGCTGGGGCGCGACGGCCTGGCCCTGCCAGTCGGTCCACACCGGACCGCTGGGGGTGTTGACCTTGATCCCGGCCATGTCGCCCACCGACAGCACGGCAAAGGTGTCGCGCACCGGGTAGGGCGAGAACGTCAACCCGTCGCCGTGCAGCACCACGCCGCCGCGTGCGCCGCCCTGGTAGCTGGAGCGTTCGGCGTCGGAGCGGGTGTAGTTGAAGTCCAACTGGCTGTAGAACGGCAGGGCCGAAACGCCGAGGGACGACTCGACCTCGCGGTCGCGGGTGTCATGTTCGACGCCGACCCGATACGCCAAATGGTCGTTGAGCTGTTCGTTGAGCCCAAGCCCGGTGCGGTGCTCGCCACCGGAATTGCGCACCCACGCGCGGCCACGGCGGCTTTCGCCCAGGGGCAGGCTGACCGTCATGTACAGGCTGTCGTCGTTATAGCGGCGCCCGCCCACATGCCATTCGGCGGTGGCGGACACCGACATGCCGGCGACTTGCGTGCCCCAGGAGGCCAGGGCGCGGCTGCTGCTGTCGCCCTGGAACGAGGACGAACGCGAAAACCCCGCGCTGAAGGCGCCCAGCCACGGATGCGACCACGAGGTGGTTGCGCTCTGCTGGTCGCGGTAGCGCGCGCGTTGCTGCTCGCGAGTGTCGGCGGTATAGGTCGACTCGGTGAGGTCGCGATAGCCCTGGGTGCGCCAGGAATTGGCCGCCGTGAAGGCCCAGCGTTCGCTCAGTTTCTGCGACCACGACAGGTCGGTCTGCACACCGCGCTCCTGGGTACGCCGCGAGGCTTCGGAGGTGACCACGGCGACTTGCACCTGGCTGTCCTGCCAAGGCAACAGCCCCAGGCTCAGGCCCGCCGAGCGATAATCCTCGGCCGCCAACACCCCACTGCCGAAGCTCACCTGCGGATGCGGCGCGGCGCTCCAGCCAGCACTCACCACCCAGGGTTCGGCGCCCGGGCCGTCGCCGATATTGCGCACCTGCCCGGCCGCCACCGAGTAACCGGGCGCGGGCAGGCCCAGGCCGAGCATGGCGGCGGGCACGGTGAAGCGCCGTTCTTCGCCGGTGGTTTCCTTAACCGTGACTTCGACGTCGGAGCGCCCATTCAGGCGCGGCACATTGCTCAAGCTGAACGGGCCGGCGGGCACCACCGTGGAGTGAATCAACGTACCGTTCTGGCGCACTTCCACCTGGGCCGGGCCGTTGGCGATGCCGTTGATGGTCGCGCTCTGGTTCTGGTCTTGCAGGGCCTGTTCGGTGAGCACTTGCACGCCGGTGATTTGCGCACCGGCGAGCACCGGGTTGTAGAGGTTGATCTGCCCGGCCTGCAACACCGCTTGATGGCTGGCGAAGGTGCGCTGGGCGTAGGCGTCCAGGTGGGTGGTGCTTGAGCTGCTGTCTTGCCAGGTCTGCACCTGGCGGCTGCGCACGATCCAGTCGCCGGCGTTGAAACCGACCTCGGTATTGGCCGAGCCGAAACGGCTGGAGTCGTCGCCGTAGTGGTTGTACAGGCCGGTTACGTCGTAGTTGAGCAGCGCGGCAAACCCGCCGGTCTGATAGCCGGAAATGTCCTGGGTGACCGGGCGCAGGGCCTGGGTGGGCACCACCAGGTTCAGGCTCAGGTTGGCCGGGTCATGCTCGATCACGGTTTGCGGGTATTGCTGCAGAAAGTCGTAGCAACGGCTTTCCTGCGCCGGGCCCGATGACGGCGTTACCAACTGCGCGGCGTCCAGCAGCGGCGGGTCGAAGCAGGTGGCGCCGTGCTGATCCACGCTGACATCGACGCGCCCGCGCCGCTGGCCGTTGACCGTCAGGTTGAGCGCATGGCGGCCTTGGGTAAAACGCGGGGCCTGCATCAGCAGGCTGGCGAGTTCAGGGTCGATGCCGCGCTGGAGCAGGGTCTGTGGGTCAAACGAACCTGTCGACGACGGCGTTTGTGCCCATGCCAGGTTCGTCAGCAGCCCCTGACTGAGCGTCAGCACCAGCAATGCCAGGCGCGGTGAAACGCCAGGCACGGCTTTGCCGTCACGGAAATGGATGACTGTGTTCACACAAATGCACTCAGATAATGGAAGTGCCCGACTCGATTCCTTATCGCGCCAGACCTTCCCGGTGGCCTTCAGTAGGCGGCCACTTCGTTATAGAGGCGCCGTTGCATCCCTGGGCGCCGTCGCATCACAGGGTTATGGGCGCGTCGTGGGGCGCGACTGCAAAGCCGTACACCGTGGCGGGTTGCAGGCGCACGGTGGTGGCCCCGGCCCTGGCCCCGTTGGCGGTGACGGTCAGCGTTTCACCCGGCAGCAGGTACGTGCGTGGCAGCATCGCCGAAGCGTTGCCGGGTAGCAGTTGCAGCTCCTGGGCCAGGCGCACCACATACGGGGAGGGGTTGTGGACGCTGAGTTGATCGGCCTTCAAGGTCCATTCCAGGCCCAGCCACGGCGTGCGATTGGGCGCCAGCCCCTTGGGGTGAATGATCACCGGCAGGTTCTGGCGGACTGTCACGCCCACTTGGGCATGCCCGGCCTTGGCCGGGTCGCGCTGGGCGGGCATGCCTTCGAAAATCACGCGTTTGAGGCGTTGGGTTTTCAGCGGCGCCTGCGTTTGCAGGATGAACCGCACCAATTGGCTCTTGGACGCCTCGACCCGTGTCAGCGGCGGGGTCACGAACAACAGCGTGTCCGTGTCCTCGGGGATGTTTTCGAGGGTTACGTGCAGCAGGGCCATTTTGTTGTCGGTGTTGGTGACCGAGACCGTGGCCTCGCCATCGGCCTCGTTGACGATCACCACCGAGGTGTCCGGGACCATGCCGTCGGCACGCGCGACGCTGGCGCCGAGTACGGCCAATGCCACGCAGCAGAGGCGCGGCATTGCGCGCCAAACGGAAAAAATCAGGTTCATAGCAGGGCTCTTCAAATGGGCCGCCGAGCGCACGGTGCGTGACCGGGGCGTCGGCGGTGCGGTGTTAGAGGTAACGCAGGTCCAGCGTGATCGAGCCATCGAGGGGCACCTCTTCTTGGAGCGTCAGGGTGTTGGCCGGGCTGATCGAGGTGTCGACCCGCAGGGAGGCCACCAATTGCCGGATCGGCGCGGGCAGCGTGTCGCCGACGCGGGCAAAGCCCATGAACAGGCCCGGATACACGTAAGGCTCCGGTGACCATGTGCCGCCGTTGTCGGATGAGGTCAGGGTTTGCATCGACTGCGAGTCGCCTACCGGCCCACGCAGCGAGAGGCTGACCGAGCCCAGGCGTTCGCCGGGTGCGTGGGGGTTCATGCCCAGCCCATAAAAATAATCCGGCGCCAGCGATGACTCGCGCTTGTTATCGATGCCCACCAAGGCGAACAACACCGGGCCTTCGCAACTGATGCTCAAGCCCATTAGCTGGTTCGGCAACACCGTGAACTCGCTGGCGTTGAGCGTCGTCGCCAGGATCTTGCCGTGCTCGACCAGGCCGTTGTCCGACAGCGATACGTTGCATGCGCTGGGGGTGATTCGGCCGTTGACCTCCAACTCCACAATGGAGAGGGCGAAGGCCAAGGGCGCCGCCGTGAACATAAAGGCGAATGTCGGCAAACGAGTAAGCAGGTTCATGGGGGGAGCTACCTGGTGTTGAACGGGTGGTACGGGCATCGGGCAAGGCGGTGGGTTACAGGTACTTGACTTCGATCGTGGCCGAGCCGTCGATCGGGGTGTCTTCGGTGATGGTCACGTTCTTTGCCGGGTTGATGAACGGGTTGACCGAGAGCGCCATCTGCGTGTTTTGGGCCGGGATAGGTATCAACGCCCCGCTGGCTGCCTTGATCGAAAGCAGGACCGAGGTGGCCCATGCGTCGTCATTCCATTGACGGGACCAGGTGGTGCCGTTATCGACGGAAGCGATAGGCAGGACGGTAGCCGTATCGGCTATGGCGTTGTCGAGCAACAAAATATAGCCGCCGATATGCTCACCGGTAGCGGTCTTGCCGACGCCAAATTCGCTGACGGTGATTGAGGAATCGGCGCGGTTATCGGTGGCTTTCATGGCGAACAGCGTTGGGGACAAGCAGTTAACGCTCAGCGTCAAGGTGGTCGGGGTCAGTAGGGTTCGGCTGTCCTGGTTAAGGTCCTTGACCGAAACCCGGCCCACGTCGACGGTGTTGGCCGAGAGGGTTGGCGTACACGCCGACGGCACGATCAGACCCTTGACGGTCAGGTCGACGGTGGAGGCGGCAAATGCCGGTGAAAAACTGCCGATCAGGCAGCCGGCGATCAGGGTTTTTATCGGGGTCTTCATGACGGGAATGCTCTTGGCGGATTGAGTGAGGTCACGGCGTTACAGGTACTTGACTTCGATCGTGGCCGAGCCGTCTATCGGGGTGTCTTCGGTGATGGTCACGTTCTTTGCCGGGAGGATGAACGGGAGTACCGAGAGCGCCATCTGCGTGTTTTTGGCAGGGACAGGGACTCGCGCTGCGCCGGGGTCGCGGATCGAAACCATAAAGGTTGTTGTCCAGGCATCATCCGGACGCATGGTGCCCCAGGTGGTGCCGTCGATCGAGAAGATAGGCGTGACGGTAGCCCCATCGGCGACCCCTTTGTCGAGGGTCATGTAGTAACCGCCGATACGCTCACCGGGGATCGTCTTGCCGATACCATATTCAGCGTGGGCGCCGGAGTCGGCACGGTTGTCGGTGGTCTGCATGGCAAACAGCGTCGCTGACTCGCAGTCGATGCCCAATTGCAGGGTGGTCGGGGTCAGTTGGGTTCGGCTGTCCTGGTTAAGGTCCTTGACCGAAACCCGGCCCACGTCGACGGTGTTGGCCGACAGGCTTGGCGTACACGCCGACGGCACGATCAGGCCAGTTACAGCCAGGTCGACGGTGGAGGCGGCAAATGCCGGGAAGGCGCAGCCGATCAGTACACCGGCAATGCTGGTGTGCAGTAGTTTTTTCATGACGGGTGAAGCTCCAGGGATGGATAGGAATACAGGGTGTCCAGGGAGGGACAGGGGCTTACGGTGTTACAGGTACTTCATCTCAAGGGTCGCGTGCCCGTCGACGTTGACTTCGTCGGTGAGGGTCAGGCCATCGGCGCGGGCAATTCGGGTGTAGAGCACGATGTCCGCGTCGAAGACCGTCACCGCCATTGGCTGAGTGGTGTTGTCTGCTGCGGCCACCGCGAGCAGGTTGAGGTGGCCCAACTGCGTACCGGGCGCCCAGGTGGTGCCGCCATCCAGGGACACGATGGTGCGCACGGCCTGGGTGTCTGCCACGGGGTTGTTCAACGTCAGCGAAACGCTGCCCAGGTTCTCGTCGTTGGGGGTCGTGCCCAGGCCGTGGTGGTTGGGAATCACCGCTGTGCCGTGGCGGTTGTCGATGGTGGTCAAGGCAAAGAACGTCGAGCCTTCGCACTGCACGTTCAGGCGCAGGGTGTTGCGGGGCAGCAGCGTGTGTCTGTCTTGGTTGAGGTCGCGCGAGGTCAGCTTGCCGTGGTCGACGGTGCCGCCATCCGACAAGCCCGGCGTGCAGGCTTTGGGGGTGATGACGCCGGTCACGCTCAGGTCGATCTGGCTGGCCGCCAACGCGCTGGACACGTTCGCCAGCAGCAGGCTCGCCAGCAGGGCGGGGAAATATTTATCCATGGTATGAACAACCTCTGTGGGCAATGCCCTGCGTGGACGATGAGTTACAGGTACTTGACTTCGATCGTGGCGGAGCCGTCGATCAGTACTTCGTTGCTCAGGTCCAGGTTGTTGGCGGCGGCGATCGTGGTGTCGATCAGCATCTCGGTGACCACGTTCTTGATCGGGATCGGCTTACGGTTCTGGCCTGTCGAGCCGTCGCCAAACGCCGCCAGCTTTTCACTCATCCACATCACATCGTCGATGGCACTCCAGCTCACGCCATCCAACGATTCGATCGGCTCGACGGCGACGTTATCGGCCACCGGGTCTCTGAGGGAGATCCAGAAAATGCCGATTTTCTGCAGGTTGTTGATCAGGCCCAAGCCGTAGCCGCTGCCGCCTTGGCCGTCCATTGACGAGCCGGGACGGTTGTCGGTGCTGCGCAACGCAAACAGGGTCTGGGCCTCGCAGTCCACGCTCAATTGCAACCGGGCGGTGGGCAGGATGGTCGGGGCGGTGGGGTTGAGGTCTTTTGCCGCGATCTTGCCGTGATCCACCTTGCCACTACCGGACAGTGTCGGCGTGCAGGCGCTTGGGGTAATCAAGCCGGTGACCGTCAGGTCCACGGTACTGGCGGCGAACGTCATGCCGCTGCCGACAAGGGCGATGGCGGCAGTGAGGGCGGCTAGGGACTTTTTCATGTGATAACGCTTCCGGTGCAAAGCTGACTGCCAAGAGGCTGGGGGCCCTTTGGCAGTTGCGTTGCGACCGACTGGAATGGCCGGTCGCGTCCCGCTCTTGGGATGCCGGGCAATTTATCGGGGGGAGGGCGTCTGGCAAATACAACAAATACGACATTGGGCGGATGTCGCACACGCACAATCGACTTGTCGGAACTCGTTTTGGTGTCTGTAGGAAATATATGGATTTCGTAGTTGTTGTATCGCTTGGCCACCCTATTTCGAATAGCTTCCCCGCCGATACAACTTCACGGCCCATTCGAACGGATGTGAGCATCAGCGCTTGAACCCTCGCCCATCTGTCGGCGCAGGTTCTGTCGGCCGTCGAGGTTGTCGATCCCGGCGCCGCGCGCTTCTTGAAGTTGAGGTAGTCATGTCATCAGGCCCTATCCCAGGCGACCGAGCAGGGGATGACCTGGGCGCGCAGCCCCCATTGACGCGGCATTGGCGCGAACTCACGGTGCTGTTGGTGGACGATCACCCCGCATACTGCCTGCTGATGGGCGCGATGTTGGAGCGATTGGGGCTGGCCTTTGCAGTGTGTGTGCAGGGCCAGGCCGCGCTGGCGATTCTGGATGTCACCCGCGTCGACCTGATTTTCAGCGACTGCCGGATGCCGGTGATGGACGGCTATGCCATGACCCGTGAACTGCGTTGCCGGGAACAGCGCGCGGGTACGGAGCGCGTGCCGGTCATCGCCTTCACCGGCACGCTGGGACCGCGCGAAATCGAGCAGTGCCAGGCCGCCGGCATGGATGCCTGGCTGGCCAAACCCGTGACCTTTCAACAACTGCGTCAAGTGCTCGGCGACTGGCTGCCCGGCCCGCGCATCAGCGAGGCTGCGCAGCCGGTCATGGCGGTCGAGGAGCGCTGGCCGAGTCGAGCCCGCTTGGGGCAAATGTTCGGTTGCACTGAGGCGCTGCCCGCCATCCTGGCGAGCCTGGTGCATGAAGCCGAGCTCGATCTGCATGCACTGGCCCAGGCCACCGACTGCCTGCAAGCGCAGACAACGGTCGAGCACTTGCATCGATTGATCGGCAGCGTGGCGTTCTTCGGCGCCACACCGCTGGAGGTGCGCGGTCACCAGTTGATCGAGGCGATCAATCGCGATGGGGTGGCCGTACACCTTGAGCACTTGCTTGCATTGCGCCGCGACTTGATCGGGTATTTGAAGTATTTGTCGCTGCTAGGAAATGGATGACAGCTATAGGCGATGACTTCTGTAGGTCGTCAGAGTGAGCAATTTCTTTTTTTTCTGTGGGGCAAAATCCTGCTCCCATAGATTGCTGGGCTATCTGCCATTACGGCTTTGCGGGGCGGTTGTTGCTGATCCGATCCGGGAGTACTTTGCGCGGATTCAAGTTGCCATCATGGTGGTGCTCATGCTTCGCGTAATTATTGCTGACGATCATCCCATCGTGCGTATCGGGCAGAAAGTGGTGATAGAAGCCAACGGCCGGTGCAAAGTCGTCGCCGAGGCCGACGGCCCGGATCAGTTGCTGGCGCTGATGGACAGCACACCGTGCGACATCCTGGTGACGGACTTCGCCATGCCGGGTAACCAGCAAGCCGACGGCTATGGCTTGCTGGGCCTGATGCGGCGCCGGCATCCGGACTTGCCGGTGATTCTGGTGACCATGTTTGCCAACGTCGCCACACTGCGCGAATCGTTTGCCCAGGGCGCCCGGGCGATCCTGGCCAAAAGCGCGTCGGCCCGCGAACTGCCCCTGGCGATTGCCGCCGTCATTGAAGGGCGCACCTTCGTCAGCGAATGTTTGCGTGCGCAACTGGCCGAGGCCGGGACGGGCGATCAGCAAGCGGTGCCGCAGTTGTCCGGCAAGGAGCGCGAAGTGGTGCGCATGCTCGCCAGCGGCATGACCGTCAGCCAGATCGCGGCGCGGGTCAACCGCAGCATCTCGACCATCAGCAAGCAGAAAAGCACCGCGATGACCCGGCTGTGCATTTCCACCGATGTGGATTTGTTCGCCTACGCCCGCAGCAGTGGCATGGTGCCCTGAGCCCGCAGCGGTCAGCGGCTTATTTACCCGGCGAATGTTGGTAGCCTTGGCGCTGCGGGCGGCTTATCGTGCGCTATCTTTTCGACGCCAGCGGAGCCTGCCCATGAGTGATGCCCATAACGCCCTGATCAGCGAGTTCTACCGCGCGTTCCAGCGCCTTGATGCGCAAGCCATGGCCGCCTGCTACACCGACGACGTGGTGTTCAGCGACCCGGCGTTCGGCGAACTGCGCGGGCGTGATGCCGGGGATATGTGGCGCATGCTCACCACGCGGGCCAAGGATTTTTCCCTGAGCTTCGACCACGTGCGCAGTGATGACAGCACCGGCAGCGCGCATTGGGTGGCGACGTACCTGTTCAGCGCGACCGGCAACACGGTGGTCAACGACATCGGCGCGCGCTTCGTGTTTCGCGACGGCAAGATCTGCGAACACCACGACCACTTCGACCTGTGGCGCTGGTCGCGCCAGGCCCTGGGCATCAAGGGGTTGCTGCTGGGCTGGTCGCCCGCGCTGAAAAACGCCGTGCGCGCCCAGGCGCTCAAAGGCCTGAGGGCATTTCAGGCGAGTCGTTGATAAGATTGGCGCTCCTCTGGTTTGCCGAATCGACCCGTGACTGATCTTTCTGAAGCCAAACCCTGGTTCGTTTACCTAGTGCGTGCCGCCAACGGTTCGCTGTATTGCGGCATCAGCAATGACCCGGTGCGCCGGTTTGCCTCCCATCAAAGCGGCAAGGGCGCGCGGTTTTTCCTCTCCAGCCCGGCCGTCGCGCTGGTGTACACCGAGCAGTGCGCCAGCAAAGGCGAGGCGCTGCGCCAGGAGCGCCTGATCAAAAAATTGAAGAAGAGCGCCAAGGAGTGCCTGGCGGCGAGTGGCGCATTGATCTGATTGATGGGCGCCTATCTCACCCCTGCGCAGTTTTGCAGGCTAAGCTGACCGCTCATTTCATTGAGCGGAGCCTGGTATGTCTGAATTGATCCTGCACCACTACCCGCAGTCGCCTTTCGCTGAAAAAGCCCGCCTGCTCCTGGGCTTCAAGGGCTTGTCCTGGCGCTCGGTGCTGATCTCGCCGGTGATGCCCAAGCCGGACCTGGTGGCCCTCACCGGCGGCTACCGCAAGACCCCGGTGCTGCAGGCCGGCGCCGATATCTACTGTGACACGGCACTGATCGCCCACCGCCTGGAGCAGGAAAAAGCCGGGCCGGCGCTGTTTCCCCAAGGCCTGGAACTGGTCACCCAGGGTTTCGCCGCCTGGGCCGATTCGGTGGTGTTCGCCCATGCCGTGGCGTTGGTGTTCCAGCCTGAATCCCTGGCGGCCAAGTTCGCCAAAGTCCCGCCCGAAATGCTCAAAGTGCTGGTGGCCGACCGCGCCAAGCTGTTCAGCGGCGGCACCGCTGCCCGCCTGCATGTGGAGCAAGCCAAGCATCAATGGCCGGCGATCATCAGCCGTATCGACCAGCAATTGCAGCACCAAGAGGGCGATTTTCTGTTCGGTGAGCCGTCGATTGCCGACTTTGCCCTGGCCCATCCGCTATGGTTCCTCAAAGGCTCGCCGGTGACCGCGCCGTTGGTCGACGCGTATCCCGCCGTCGCCACCTGGCTCGACCGGGTACTGAGCTTTGGTCATGGCACCGCCGCCGAGATGAGCACCGAGCAAGCCCTGGACGTGGCGCGTCATGCCACCCCGGCGGCGTTGCCCGATGAAGTGTTCGAGGATTTGAATGGCTTCACGGCCGGCCAGCCGGTGAACATTGCGGCCACCGACTACGGCACCGACCCGGTGGCCGGTGAGTTGCTATTTGCCGGCCGCGAAGAACTGATCCTGCGCCGTACCGACGAACGCGGCGGCACCGTGCATGTTCACTTCCCGCGCTTGGGTTTTTGCATTCAGGCGCAATAAATCCAAATTATTTTCAACCTGAGGTGAGGTAAACCCAGCGCCCATCCGTGTAGTGCTTGAAACTGCGACTAATTCGCATTAACAGCGTTTTTCTACACGGATTCTCACAGCATGAAATCGACGGCGGGCGGTTGGGTTAAACAGTGGCTGGGAGCCTCGGTCTTGACGGTATCGGGGCTGGCGCTGCTGCCTCTGAGTGTGGCGCAGGCGCAGGAACAACAAAGCGCCCAGTTCAACTTTGCCCTGGCGGCCAAGCCGCTGCCCCAGGCGCTCAGCGATTTCAGCCGGGTCACCGGGCTCAGCGTGATCTATACCGACGAAGCCCCTTACGGTCTCAACGCTCCGGCCGTCAGCGGCCAGATGAGCGCGACCCAGGCCCTGCAACGCCTGTTGGGCGGCTCCGGTTTTACCTTCCGCCAGATCGACGCCCGCACGCTGGCCCTGGAGCCCGCGCCCAGCGACGGCGCGCTGAACCTGGGCGCCACCACCATCAGCGCGGTCGCCGAGCCCGCCGACAGCACCAGCTACCAGCCGCCGCCCACCAGCTCGGTGATGCGTTCGCGTGGTCTGCTGCTGGAGACCCCGCAAACCGTCAACGTAGTGCCCGCCCAAGTGTTGCGCGATCAACAGCCGCGCAACCTGGATGACGCCCTGGCCAATGTCAGCGGCATCACCCAGGCCAACACCCTCGGCAGCACCCAGGATGCGGTGATGCTGCGCGGCTTTGGCGACAACCGTAACGGCTCGATCATGCGCGACGGCATGCCGATTGTGCAGGGCCGGGCGCTGAACTCTACGGCTGAACGGGTTGAAGTGCTCAAGGGTCCGTCGTCGCTGCTGTATGGCATCCAGGACCCGGGAGGCGTGGTCAATATCGTCAGCAAAAAGCCGCAGTTGGTGCAGTCCACCTCCTTGACCGTCCGTGGCTCCACCTTCGGCAACGGCAAGAACGGCAGCGGTGGCAACCTCGACACCACGGGCCCCATCGGTGACAGCGGCTTGGCGTACCGCTTGATCGTCGACCACGAGGACGAAGATTACTGGCGCAACTTCGGCACGCACCGCGAGAGCATGATCGCGCCGTCCCTGGCCTGGTATGGCGATACCACCAAGGTGGTGTTCGCTTATGAGCACCGCGAGTTTCTCTCGCCGTTCGACCGTGGCACCGCCATCGACCCCAAGACCAATCACCCGTTGGACATCCCCGCCACCCGGCGCCTGGATGAGCCGTTCAACAACATGGAAGGCCGCTCCGACCTGTATCGCTTCGAGGCCGATCACGAGCTGAACGACGACTGGACGGCGCACGTCGGCTACAGCTGGAACCGCGAGACCTACGACGCCAGCCAGGTCCGCATCGCCTCGGTCAATACCGACGGCACCTTGACCCGCAGCATGGACGGTACGCGTGGCGCATTGACCACCGACCGCTTCGCCACGGCCAGTTTGGAAGGCAAGGTCAAGCTCGGCGGCATGCAGCATGATCTGGTGTTCGGCCTCGACGATGAGTACCGCAAGATCTATCGCGCCGAACTGATCCGTCAGTCGCAGCGCAGTGCCTTCAGCTACGTCAACCCGGTGTATGGCAACGATGTGCAAGGCACCACGGTGAGCGCCAAGGACAGCGCGCAGACCGACTTGCTGCGCAGTGATTCGCTGTTCTTGCAGGACGCCATCCACCTGACCGACCAGTGGATCCTGGTGGCCGGCGCGCGCTATCAGATGTACGACCAATACGCCGGCAAAGGCGTGCCGTTCAAGGCCAATACCGACGGCAATGGCCAGAAATGGGTGCCGCGTGCTGGCCTGGTGTACCGCTACACGGACGAACTGTCGTTTTACGGCAGCTACACCGAGTCGTTCAAACCCAACTCGACCATTGCCGCGCTGAACGATGGCAGCGTGCTCCAGGGCAACCTGCAGCCGGAAGAATCCAAGGCCTGGGAGCTGGGAACCAAGCTCGATATGCCGGGGCGTATCACCGCCAGTGCGGCATTGTTCGATATCACCAAGCGCAATGTGTTGGTGTCCGAGACCGTCAGTGGGGAAACCGTCTACAGCGTGGCGGGCGAAGTGCGCTCCCGTGGCCTGGAACTGGACGCCAGCGGCCAGCTCAGCGACCGCTGGAGCCTGATCGGCAGCTATGCCTTTACCGATGCTGAAGTCACCAAGGACCCGGCGCTGCAAGGCAAGCGCCTGCAGAACGTGGCCAAGCACACCGGTTCGTTGTCGGCGGTGTATGACGTCGGCAGCCTGCTCGGCGGCGATGATCTGCGCGTCGGTGCCGGTGCGCGTTACGTCGGCCAGCGCGAAGGCGATGCCAAGAACAGCTTCAATCTGCCGGGGTATACCGTGGCTGATCTGTTTGCCAGCTACGACACTAAAATCGAAGGGCAGAAGGTCAAGTTTCAGGTCAACGTGAAGAACTTGTTCGATCGCACCTACTACACCTCGGCCGCCAGCTCGGTGTTTGTGTCGATGGGGGATGCGCGGCAGGTGTCGGTGTCCAGTACGTTGGAGTTTTGAGCCTGTGGCGAGGGCGGTTGTCGAGCCTGTCAGGGGCGCTTCGTCCCCCAGCGGGAGCAAGCTCCCTCGCCACAAACGGCATGAGCTGTTAGCGTTGCCGCCACTGATGGCTTTGTGGAAAACGGTATTGATGCAGTTTGGACGAAGGTTACACACCGGCGCGATGCTGGTCTGCTTGAGCTTTTTACTGGGTGGCTGCGCCAGCGTTTCGTCGACCTCCAACTCTTCAACCCTGGACCACCTGTTGGCCGACCCGGCCCTGAACGGCGCCACGGTTTCGGTCATGGTGCGCGACGCCCGCAGCGGCGACACGCTCTATCAACACAACCCGCGCACGCGGTTGGTGCCGGCCTCCAACCTCAAGCTGCTGACCACCGCGGCGGCGATGGATGTGCTGGGCCCGCAGTATCGGTTTTCCACCCAACTGCTGAGCGACGGCACGCAGCAAGGCGAGCGCCTGAGCGGCAACCTGTACCTGCGCGGCCTGGGCGACCCGACCACGCAGTTCGCCGATTACCAGGCACTCGCCGCGCAACTGGCCAGCCAGGGCGTGCGTCAGGTGCAGGGCGACCTGGTGTTTGACGACAGCTGGTTCGATGCGCAGCGCCTCGGCGTGGATTGGGCTCAGGACGATGAAAGCACCTACTATGGCGCGCAGATTTCGGCGCTGACCGTGTCGCCCAATTCCGATTTTGATGCGGGCACGTTGATCGTCACGGCCACGGCGCCAGTGAGCCCCGGCCAGCCGGTCAGTGTGGCGATCAGCCCGGCCACTGATTACGTGCAACTGAGCAACCGTGCGGTGAGCGGCTCCGGCAACAGCTATGGGATTACCCGCCAGCACGGCACCAACCTGCTGCAACTCACGGGTGCGCTGGCGCCGGGCAAGCACAGTCGGCAATGGGTGAGTGTGTGGGAGCCGACGCAACTGGTGGCCAATCTGTTTGAACAGGCATTGGCGCAGCAGGGCATCCAGGTGCTGGGCCGGCGCGTGATCGGGGGGGCAAGCCCGGCGACGGCCAGGCTGCTGGCGGAGCATCAATCGGCCCCGTTGCAGGAACTGATCACGCCGCTGCTCAAACTCTCGAACAACAACATGTCCGAAGCCTTGCTCAAGGCCATGGGCCGCAAGACCGCGAACGCAGGAACCGCGCAGGCGGGCGTGGCGGCGGTGGCGGCCTTCATGCAGCGCCAGGGGTTGGACCCGGCGAGCCTGAATCAGGTGGACGGTTCGGGTTTGTCGCGGCGCAATCTGGTGTCGGCGCAGACGCTCACCGACCTGCTGTTAGCGACATCCAAACAGCCGTGGTTCGAGGCTTGGTACAACGCCTTGCCGATTGCCGGCAACCCCGAGCGCATCAGCGGCGGCAGCCTGCGTTATCGCCTGCGCGGCACGCCAGCGCAAAACAACTTGCACGCCAAGACCGGCTCCATGGGCGGCGTGTCGTCATTGAGCGGTTACATCACTGATGCCCACGGGCGGCGCCTGGTGTTTTCGATGATCAGCAACAACTACCTGAGCGACGCGGCACCGATCCGCGCCCTGGAGAACCGTCTGGCCGTTGCCCTGACGCAATGGCACGACTGATTCAGGGCTGGTAGCCCATCCGCCAACTCACCGCCCGGGTCGCCGCCAGCAAGCGCTGCGCCGCCGGGCCATCTTCATCGGCATGGAACAGCGAGGTGGGGCCAACCACGGTCATCACCGCCGCGACCTGGCCGACCGCGTTGAACACCGGCGCCGACAACGCATCCACACCGGGCATCAGCAGGCCATGCACAAAGTGCAAGCCACGTGCGCGGATCTGTTCGCACGCGCTGGCGTAGGCCTGGTCGTCCGCCAGGGCGTGTGCGATGCCGGCCTGGATCTCGCGCTCGCGCAATTCGACGGTTTCTCGCGACGGCAAAAAGGCACTGAACACCAGCCCGGTCGACGAACTGAGCAGCGGCAACACCGAGCCCAGTTGCGTCACTACCGTTACCGCGCGCACCGCCGGTTCGATCTGCACCACGGTCGCGCCCTGGTTGCCCCACACCGCCAGGAAGCAGGTTTCATTCAACTCATCACGCAGCTCGGCCAGGGGCAGGGCGCCGACTTTGAGCACGTCCATGCTGCCCAGCGCGGCGAGGCCCACGCGCAATGCTTCGCGGCCCAGGCCGTAATGGTTGGTGGTGCTGTTCTGCTCGGCGAAGCCCGAGGCGATCAGGGCCTGGAGATAGCGGTGAACCTTGCTCGCCGGCATCTGCACATGCTCGGCCAGGCGCGACAGCGACGTGGAGGGCGACAGTTCGGCCAGGGCCTTGAGGATGTCGGTGCCCACTTCGGCCGAGCGGACTTTTTGTTTACCGGTGTCGCGGGGCTTTTCCATGGGGCAACGGGAATCCGAGAGATGAGTGGGCGTCTTTATAGCTTGACGGTCGACAGTGATCAAATTACGTTATGCGTAACTGGATTACGATAAAAACAACTTCCGTCAGAGGATGATCCATGAACCTCGAATACCTGTCGGGCTTCGGTAATGAATTCGCCAGCGAAGCCCTGCCCGGCGCGCTGCCGGTCGGCCAGAATTCCCCGCAAAAAGCCCCTTACGGCCTGTACACCGAACTGTTCTCCGGCACGGCCTTCACCATGCTGCGCAGCGAAGCGCGTCGCACCTGGCTGTACCGCATTCAGCCGTCGGCCAATCATCCGGCGTTCGTCAAACTGGAGCGGCAACTGGCGGGTGGGCCGCTGGGCGCGGTGACGCCGAATCGGCTGCGCTGGAACCCGTTGGCGTTGCCGAGCGAGCCGACCGACTTCGTCGATGGCCTGGTCGGCATGGTGGCCAATGCCGGGGCGGACCAACCGTCGGGCATCAGCATTTACCATTACTGTGCCAACCGTTCGATGGAGCGCGTGTTCTTCAACGCCGATGGCGAGTTGTTGATCGTCCCTGAGCAGGGCCGTTTGCGCATCGCCAGTGAACTCGGCGTGCTGGAAGTCGAACCGTTGGAAATCGTCGTGCTGCCACGCGGCCTGAAATTTCGCGTCGAACTGCTGGATGCGCAAGCGCGCGGGTATGTCGCGGAAAACCACGGCGCCCCGTTGCGCCTGCCCGACCTCGGCCCGATCGGCAGCAACGGCCTGGCCAATCCGCGTGACTTTCTCACCCCGGTTGCCCACTACGAAGACCGCAAGCAGCCGACAACGCTGGTGCAGAAATTTCTCGGCGAACTGTGGGCCTGCGAGCTCGACCATTCGCCCCTCAATGTCGTCGCCTGGCATGGCAACAACGTGCCGTACAAATACGACCTGCGCCGGTTCAATACGATTGGCACCGTGAGCTTTGATCACCCCGACCCGTCGATCTTCACCGTATTGACCTCGCCGACCAGCGTACACGGCCTGGCCAACCTCGATTTCGTGATCTTCCCGCCGCGCTGGATGGTGGCCGAGAACACCTTCCGGCCGCCGTGGTTCCACCGTAACCTGATGAACGAATACATGGGCCTGATCCACGGCGCCTACGACGCCAAGGCCGAAGGTTTCCTGCCCGGCGGCGCGTCGCTGCACAGTTGCATGAGCGCCCACGGGCCGGATGGCGAGACCTGTACCAAGGCGATCAATGTCGAGCTGGCCCCGCACAAGATCGATGACACCATGGCGTTCATGTTCGAGACCAGCCAAGTGCTGCGCCCGACCCGCTTCGCCCTGGACTGCCCGCAACTACAATCTGCTTATGACGCGTGCTGGGCCGCGCTGCCCGTCACCTTCAACCCGAACCGGAGATAACCCATGACTCAACCAACGCTTGCCCGCAGCTGGGTATCCTCCGCTAACGGTCACGGCGATTTCCCTCTGCAAAACCTGCCGCTGGGCGTGTTCAGTATCAACGGCTCGGCACCGCGCAGTGGCGTGGCAATTGGCGACTGCATTCTCGACTTGTTGGCCGCTCGCGATGCGTTTGACGGGGAAGCGCTGCGTGCCGTCGACGCCACCGCCGGCGGGCAGTTGAATGCGTTCTTCGAATTGGGCCGGGGCCCGCGCGTGGCCCTGCGCGAGCGCCTGCTGGAACTGCTCGGGGAGGGCAGCCCGCTGCAGGCGCGTGAGGCCGACGTGCTGCACCGCGCCGCCGATTGCCAGATGCACCTGCCCGCCAAGATCAATGACTACACCGACTTCTACGTCGGCATCGAACATGCGCAGAACGTCGGCAAACTGTTCCGCCCCGACAACCCGCTGCTGCCCAACTACAAGTACGTGCCGATCGGTTATCACGGCCGTGCGTCGACCATCCGCCCGTCCGGCACCGAGGTGCGCCGCCCCAAAGGCCAGACCCTGCCGGCCGGCCAGACCGAGCCGACATTCGGCCCCTGCGCACGCCTGGACTATGAGCTGGAGCTGGGCATCTGGATCGGCCAGGGCAACGCCATGGGCGACTCGATTGCGATTGGCGATGCGGCCGAGCACATCGCCGGTTTCTGCCTGCTCAACGATTGGTCGGCGCGCGATATCCAGGCCTGGGAATACCAACCGCTGGGGCCGTTCCTGTCGAAGAGTTTCATCACCAGCATCTCGCCGTGGGTGGTGACGGCCGAAGCACTCGCGCCGTTCCGCCAGGCCCAACCGGCGCGCCCCGAGGGCGACCCGCAACCGCTGCCGTACCTGCTGGATCAACGCGATCAGGCAGCGGGCGGTTTCGATATCGAACTGGAAGTGCTGTTGACCACGGCGTCGATGCGTGAACAGAACCTGCCGGCCCAGCGCCTGACCCTGAGCAACACCCGGCACATGTACTGGACCGTGGCGCAAATGGTTGCGCACCACAGCGTCAACGGTTGCCAGTTGCAGGCCGGTGATCTGTTCGGTTCGGGCACCTTGTCCGGGCCGCTGTCGGGGCAGTTCGGCAGCCTGCTGGAGATCACCGAAGGCGGCAAGAAGCCGATTGAACTGGCGTCGGGCGAGGTGCGTAAATTCCTCGAAGACGGTGATGAAATCATCCTGCGCGCCCGTTGCAGTCGCGACGGTTTTGCCGCCATCGGCTTCGGCGAATGCCGCGGCACCGTGGTCGCGGCGCGCTGAGAGGGGCGGGCGATGGAACTCTACACTTACTATCGGTCCACTTCGTCGTACCGGGTGCGGATTGCGCTGGCGCTCAAGGGCCTGGATTTCACTGCCGTGCCGGTCAACCTGCTGGTGCCGGCGGGCGGTGCCAATCGCCAGCCGGACTACCTGGCGATCAACCCGCAAGGTCGCGTCCCGACTTTACGCACCGATGATGGCGAACGGTTGATCCAGTCGTCGGCGATCATCGAATACCTGGAGGAACGTTATCCACAGCCGCCGCTGCTGTCCCCCGACCTGGCGACCCGCGCTCACGAGCGCGCGGTGGCGTCGATCATCGCCTGCGACATTCACCCGCTGCACAATTCCAGCACCCAGAACCTGCTGCGGCAGTGGGGCCATGATGAAACGCAAGTGCTGGCCTGGATTGGTCATTGGATCAGCCAGGGCTTGGGCGCGGTCGAGCAGTTGATTGGCGATCGCGGGTTTTGTTTTGGCGAGCGGCCGGGGCTCGCGGATGCGTTTCTGATCCCGCAGTTGTATGCGGCCGAGCGCTTCCATGTGTCGTTGGCGGCGTATCCGCGCATCGGGCGGGTGGCGGCGTTGGCGGCGCAGCAGCCGGCGTTTATCCACGCGCACCCCGCGAACCAGCCCGACACGCCTAAGGGGGCTTAGTGCACCACTGAATTGGGCGGCAGATGCCCCAGCCGTTCGGCCAGGCGCAGGCGCTGGATCGGGTCGTCGCTGAGCAGCAGCGCGTGCTCCAGGTCGAAACGCTCGGCGCTTGGGCAATCCAGGCGTTGATACAGGCTGGCCCGCGCCAGGTAATCGGCGGCGCTGGCATGGCCCAGATCCAGCACGCGCTCGGCGTCGATCAGGGCCGCCAGCGGGTCGTCATTGGAAAGGTACAACTGGCGCAGGTTGCGTGACAGCCGTTGCAGGATAGAGCGTGGGGTGGCGGTGTGCAGGTGGTCGGCCTGCAACTTGAGGTTGGGGCCGTATTGGCGTTGCAACAGGTCGCGGCAATCGTTGGGGTACAGGCGGCGACCGCCACAGGGGTCGAGCAGGTGATCGGCGCCGGGCACCCGCAGCAGGAAGTGGCCGGGGAAGTTGACGCCGACCATGGGGATATTCAGGCGTCGCGCCAATTCCATCGCGATCAGGCCCATGGCCAGGGGTTGTCCGCGCTTGCGCTGCAACACCTTGTCCAGCAGGGCTGCGGCGGGGCGCAGCGGGGTGAAGTCATCCTGGGCGAACCCCAGGTCATTCAGGCGCCGCAACAGCGGTTGGCCGAGTTCATCCGCCGGCAACAGGGGCATGCCCAGGCTGACTTGCTGTTCGAGCGCGTTGAGGTCCTGCAAGATCAGCAGCGGGTGCACCGCCGCATCATGCTCGGCGGCAATCCACAGCGCGGCTTCAAACAGCGCAGGGGGTGAACGTTCCAGGCAGGCGAAAAAGGCGTGGCGGGGGTTCATTGCATTCTCCGGCGGATGCTCCCGTTTTAGCCTTGCTGTGAATTTTCGTCTAGTAGCTTGATAGAAATCCTACTTGCTTATGTCGCATGGCCCACAAAACCGGGCGGCTTATTCCAGCGCACTTCGGCAGTTTTCTGCCGCCCGCCTATACTTGGCGACACCAGAAGTGATTCGGGAGCTTGACGATGTTTGCTCTCATGCACAGCACCCGCCTTGAATCGCTGCACCTGAGCATCGACCCGATGACCGGGTTGAAGGCGGTCATAGCCATCCACAACAGCCGCCTTGGGCCCGCTTTGGGCGGTTGTCGTTACCTCGCGTATCCCGATGACGAAAGCGCGGTGGCCGATGCTGCGCGCCTGGCCCAAGGCATGAGCTACAAGGCCGCCCTGGCCGGTTTGCCGGTGGGCGGCGGGTGCGCCGTGATCCTGCGCCCGGCCCATGTGGAAAGTCGCGCGGCCCTGTTTGAAGCCTTTGGGCGGTGTGTCGAGCAACTTGACGGCCGCTATATCACCGCCATCGACAGCGGCACCTCGGTGGCCGACATGGATTGCATTGCCCAGCACACCCGCTTCGTCACCAGCACCACCGCTGCCGGCGACCCCGCCCCCCATGCCGCCATGGGCGTATTCGCCGGCATCCGCACCACCGCCATGGCGCGCCTGGGCAGCGACAATCTCGAAGGTCTGCGCGTGGCGATCCAGGGCCTGGGCAACGTCGGTTACGCCCTCGCCGAACAACTGCACGCCGCCGGCGCCGAACTGCTGGTCAGCGACATCGACCATGGCAAGGTGCAACTGGCCATGGAACAACTTGGCGCGCACCCGATCGCCAACGAGGCCTTGCTCAGCACCCCCTGCGACATCCTCGCGCCCTGCGGCCTCGGCGCGGTGTTCAATCGCAACAGCGTCGGCCAACTGCGCTGCGCCGCCGTGGCCGGTTCCGCGAGTGCGCAACTGACCAACCTGCAAGTGGCCGACCAACTGGAAGGGCGTGGCATCCTCTACGCCCCGGACTACGTGATCAACTCCGGCGGCCTGATCTACGGCGCCCTCAAATACAGCGGCGCCGAACTGCCGACCATCACCGCGCACCTGTCGAACATCGGCACGCGCCTGACCGAAATCTTCGCCCACGCCCAGGCCGAAAAGCGTTCACCTGCACGGGTGGCCGATGAACTGGCTGAGCGTCTGCTTTACCGATAGGCCACGCATTAAAAACGATGGGCACTGGTAAATCGGGAGCGGAAGCCCCTCCGCTCCGCCTGCTTTGGGAAAATTCTTACGCCTCTCTCGGAAAGTCTCACCTGAGCAACACGTTAGTCGCGTGATTTGATTCCGGCCTTTTCAGGCAGGGATTGCAGACATGACTGACGCGTTTTGGGCCGCCCGCGAAGGCGACGCGCTGCTGCACACCTCAATGATGGCCGATGTTCTCGGCGGTGTGCTGGAAGTCGCGGCCTATGCCGCCATCACGTCCGTGGGCTGCCTGGCCGCCGGCGCGTTGATCGCTGCAGCGACCGGCGTGACCATCGCCACTGGCGGCGTTGGCTGCGTCGCCCTGGGGCTGGCGGTCGGCGCTGTGATGGGGATCACCGCCGGGCTCTCGGGGGCTGACGTGAAGATCTCCAGTTGGTGCGAAACCGCCGCCAACTGGGTTTTTCCGCCGGTGATCGAGGCCTTTATCAGCAGCGGCTCAGACGACGTTTTCATCAATGGCAAACCGGCGGCCAGGGCGGCCGGAAAGATGATGGCTGTGCCGGTCGCGGCCAGTGAGCCACCGGCCCCCAGTTTTCTGGACATGGCACAGGGATTTTTCTCACAACTGTGGCGCCCGACGGTCGCCACACCCGCTGCCGGTACCGTGCCGTGTCCGCTGGACACGGTCGCCTGCACCAAGCACCCGCCCATGCCCGAGCAATTCATTGCCGAGGGTTCCAGTTCGGTCTTCATCAACGGGCAACCGGCCGCACGCAGCGGTGACCGCAGCACGTGTGACGCCAAGATCGGCAGCGTCGAGGGGCTGATTTCTGCCGATGTGCGTATCGGTGGCGACCCCGTCGTGGTGCGCGAAATTCGCAGTGGAAAGACACCGGGCGTCGGCTTGGCGATTGCCGCGCTGCTTGCGCTACGCGGCAATGTGAAAGGCTTTAGGAGCACATTGCCGTGCCTGGTCGGCGGCGCGGCGGTGGGCGGAGCCGTGGCCTATGGAACCAGCAAAATCACCTCGGCACTCAACAGCGCGGTCAACGGCACGCCCAACCCGGTGCATAGCCCGACCGGGGCCAAAATCCTCGGCGCCGAAGAAGAACTGGACTTCGTCCTGCCAGGCCTGCTCCCCATCGACTGGCAGCGCTTCTACAGCAGCCTTGACCAACGCCACGACGGCCTTTTCGGCGCCGGCTGGAGCGTTGCCTATGAGGTCGCCGTCGAGATCGATAACGATGAACACCTCACCTACATCGATGAGCAGGCGCGCCGTATAGACATCGGCTACATCCCGTTGTCAGGCGGCGCCTTCAGCACCGGCGAAGGCCTTGCGGTCCGGCGCAGCGCCGACGGCGCCATCCTGATCGAAAGTATCGACGGCCTGTATCGGCTCTTCGAACCCGACCCTCTGAACCCCTCGCGGATGCGCCTGCATCTGCTGGGTGATCGTAATGAAGGGCGCATCTTTCTGGATTACGACGCGCAAGGGCGCCTGTGTCGCCTGCGCGACAGCCACGAGCTGATGCACGTCGACGTGAGCTACACCGTCGAGCATCCGCGGCGCGTGAGCCATATCGAGCGCCGTTACCTGCACCGGCAACATTTTGCTGGGCGCAGCGACGTGCTGGTCAGCTATCGCTACGACACCCACGGCGACCTGGCCGAAGTCCTCGACGCACAAGGCACGAGCCAACGACGTTTTGCTTACGACCGCGCGCGGCGCATGGTCGAACACCAACTGCCGAGTGGCTTGCGTTGCTTCTACCAATGGCGCGCAGTGCCCGGCCCGCACGGTGAAGAATGGCGCGTCAGCCGGCATTGGACCGATGCCGGCGATGCATTCACCTTCGACTACGACCTCGATGCCGGTATCACGCGCGTCACCGATGGCCTGAAACGGGTCAGCACCCGCTATTGGAACCCGCAGTACCAGATCACCCGCTACGTCGATAACCTGGGCCATACGTGGCAGTTCGAATGGAGCGAAGATCGCCAATTGCTCGGCGCGATTGATCCGCAAAACGGCGAGTGGCGCTTCAGTTACGACGAATCCGGCAACCTGAGCGCAGTGACCGATCCACTGGCCAGGATCAGCAACACCCAGTGGCTGGCGCATTGGGCATTGCCCGAAGTGGAAACCGACCCGGCGGGTAACCGTTGGCATTACCGCTACGACCGGCATGGCAACTGCATCGAAGAGATCGATCCGCTGGGCAACCGCACCCGCTATGTCTATGACGATTTCGGCCAGCCGGTGCAGATCATCGATGCCACCGACAAAACCCGGAAGCTGCACTGGGACGAGTGGAGCCAACTGATCGAGGAAGTGGATTGCTCGGGCTACGCCACCGGCTACCAGTACGATGCGTTCGGCAATGTGCTGGTGCACACCAATGCTGAAGGTGAGTCGGTGCGCTATCAGTACAGCCCGCAAGGGTTGTTGCTGGAATGCCGACTTCCGGACGGGCGCCTTGAGCATTTCCAGCGCAACGCCAGTGGTTATCTGACGGGCTATGTCGACCCCGCCGGCAACACGTCCCGCTATGCCTACGACCGGCGCGGCCAGGTCAAACAACGCTGGGACGCGCATAACCGCTGCGTCACCTTCGATCACGACGCCTACGGGCGACTGCTGAAACTGACCAATGAAAACGGCGAAAGCTATCGCTTTGAGTGGGACGCGGCCGATCGCCTGGTGCAGCAACAAGACCTCGACCACAGTCGGCGCTGCTATGCCTATGACCCGCTGGATAACGTCGTCGCCGTAGGTTACCTGCCGGGAAGCGAAGGCGAGGCGGTAGACGCGCTGACACACCAGCTCCAACGCGACCCGCTCGGGCGCCTGGTCAGCAAAGTCACCGCCGACGGCACCACCGTTTATAAGCACGACCTGAACGACCAACTGGTCGCGGTCACCTTCACCGCTCTCGACGGTCGCGAGCAAGCACTTGGCTTTAGCTATGACGCGCTGGGGCAACTGCTCGAAGAACACAGCTCGGCGGGGTGTCTGCAACGCCATTACGACGAATTGGGCAACCTGACTCAAACCCACTTGCCTGACGGACGCTGGCTCAATCGCCTGTACTACGGCAGCGGCCATCTGCATCAGCTGAATCTCGACGGCCACGTCATCAGCGACTTCGAACGCGACCGCCTGCACCGCGAACTGCAACGCACTCAGGGTCAACTCAGAACAAATACCGACTATGACCGCAGTGGCCGGGTCCGCTCACGCCGGCGTCGCAGCATCGACCAACCGTGGCAGTTGCCGCCATTGGTCGAAACCCACTACAGCTACGACCCCAGCGACAACCTGATCGGACGCCGCCGTACCGACCGCCAAGAGCACCTGGCCTACGACAGTAGCGGACGTATCCTCGTCAGCCAACAAATAGGCCGGATCGAAACCTATGCCTACGATGCGGCAGCCAACCTGCTCGACGGGCCACAACAAGGCGGCCTGGTACGGCATAACCGGCTGCTGACGTATCAAGACAAGCGCTATACCTACGACGCTTTGGGGCGAATGGTTGAAAAGCGCAGCGCTGTGCGTGGTTTGCAGCGCTTTGCCTACGACGCCGAAAGCCGGTTGATTGAAGTGCGCAATGAAAACGGCAGCGTGGTCAGGATGGCCTACGACCCGCTGGGTCGGCGCATTGAAAAAACTGAACATGACAGCGATGGCTATCCGCTGGGCGAAACCCGGTTCACCTGGGATGGCCTGCGGTTGTTGCAGGAGCATAAACACAGTCAGACCAGCCTTTATCTCTACGATGGCGACAGCTACGAGCCACTCGCCAGGGTCGACGGCGAAGGTGAACACCAACGCGTGCGGTATTACCACAACGACCTGAACGGCTTGCCGGAGCAACTCACCGAGGCCGACGGCCATGACGTCTGGCGAGCGACTTATCGGGTGTGGGGCAATACGCGGGAGGAGGTGCGGGAACCTTACTTCATTGAAGAGCAGAATTTGCGGTTTCAGGGGCAGTATCTGGATCGGGAGACTGGGCTGCATTTTAATACGTTTAGGTTTTATGATCCCGATATAGGTCGCTTCACGACCCCAGATCCCATTAGCCTGGTCGGAGGATTCAACCTTTATCAGTACGCGGTGAATCCAACAGGGTGGTTTGACCCGTGGGGGCTCTCAGCCTGCGCGCCGACGCACCACATCGCCACCAATAAACATGCGAAATGGACCCCTAAATACCGCGTGCTGTTTGAGAAAAATGGGTTGGGTAAATTCAAAAACGGCAAGTCTCGCAAAGACGTCCTCAATGACCCACTCAACAAAGTAGACGTGCCTGGGCACAAAGGCCCACACCCTAAGAACATGCATGCAGAAATTCATAAACGGTTGAAAAGCGCCAGCAGAAAAGGGCAGGATCAGTTTAAAGCGGAGCTCGCAGAGCTTAGAAAGGAAGCATTGGACCGGTAATCCCCCCATTCCTAAAACTCACCAGAAGTAGACCTCAGGCCACCAGGGCCAACTTCTGTTTTGGGGTAATGCCGCCGAGGGCCATATTCGGGCGCTCGTGATTGTATGTCCAGATCCAGTTCGTACCATAGTCCTGAACTTCGGCTATCGACTCAAACAAGTAATGTCCCAGCCAGTCATAGCGCACAGTCCGGTTATAACGTTCAACGTAGGCATTCTGCTGTGGATTACCCGGTTGAATAAAGTCCAAGCGGATGCCTCGTTTCTTCGCCCACTCAGCGAGCTTGGCACTGATGAATTCTGGGCCGTTATCGCTGCGGATCGCCTGCGGTTTACCACGCCATTCAATGACCTGATCCAGCGCACGCACCACGCGCTCAGCCGGTAGCGATAAATCAATCTCCATGCCCAGGGCTTCGCGGTTGAAGTCGTCAATCAGATTAAAAACCCGAAAGCTGCGTCCATCAGCTAACTGATCGTGCATGAAATCCATCGACCAACACTGGTTGGCTGCCTGCGGAACGGCCAGCGGTTCAGGCTTCTCGCGCACGATGCGCTTACGCGGTTTGATCCGCAGATTCAGTTCCAGCTCGCGGTAGATCCGATACACCCGTTTATGGTTCCAGCCATAGCCCTTCACGTTGCGCAGGTACAGAAAACACAAGCCAAACCCCCAATTGCGCTGGTTATGCGTGAGTCGGATCAGGTGATCGGCGATCTCGGCGTTTTCAGGCGATAGGCGCGATTGATAGCGATAGCACGTGATGCTGACCCCGAAGGCCAGGCACGCGAGCTTGATACTGCATCGACCTGAACGAACCGCTTCCTGCGCCATCTCTCGTCGCCGCGATGGCTTCACCACTTTTTTGCCATGGCCTCCTGGATGATTTCGGCTTTGAGCCGCTCTTCGGCGTACATTTTTTTTAGACGCCGGTTCTCATCCTCCAACTCGCGTAACCGAGCCATCAGCGATGCGTCCATGCCGCCGAACTTGGTGCGCCACTTATAGAAGGTGGCCGAGCTGATACCGTGCTCGCGACATAGCTCTGGCACCGGGCTTCCAGCCTCGGCTTGCTTGAGAATGGCCATGATTTGGCTGTCTGAAAAACGTGATCTCTTCACGCAAAATTTCCTTGATCCGATTAGGAGAAAATTCTACTTCTGGTGAGTATTTTTTTCAGGGGGGATTACCATTCTACTTCTGGTGAGTATTTTTTTCAGGGGGGATTACCATTCTACTTCTGGTGAGTATTTTTTTCAGGGGGGATTACCACCCCACCTCAACCCTTAACAAGATTTTGAGGAAAGTCGACTTATGAATTACTTCAAACTCAATCCGAATGTCGCCAGTAAAAAGTGGGAAGGTTATGTAAACCTCGGAGAGCTTATTTACAAGGGAGAGGAAGTAGATGATGTTGAACTGTCCAATAGCCGAAAGCCTTGCACGATGAGGCCTCTGCACTATGACATTCTTGCCGCCGGAAAAACCGCTCCGGTCAATACCATCGGAGCGGACTTTTTTGTATTCGATGAATCTCTTGAGGGGCTGGATAACCTCGCCGCAGAGAACGTGCAATATCTGCCTATCACTCACGAAAGCCAAAAAGTACGTTACCGACTCTTGCATGCCTACCATCATGTTGACTGCGTCGATTGGGCGTTATCCAAGTACGAAGCCTGGCCCGAAGAACATGTGGTCAAAGAATGGCAGAATCCAAGAGGTCGTTTCTTTTTTGAGCCAGTACTGATCGCAGAAGAAATCCCTGAAACTGCTGAGGTCTTTCGTTTGGAAGGCTGGGGGGGGGCGTTCAACATCATCATTGGCGAAGCGTACAAAGAGAAATTACTCGCCCTTGATTTCGATCACTCTTTTTTGGAGTTTCACCTCATCACGCTCGTGTGATGGAAACGTCTTCACACCTTCGCATCAACAGGTGTGTTCCCACATCGATAAGGTCAATTAGCGATGAAAGACATAATTTCAAGCATTGAGAAACTCTCAACAGATCCTAAAAAGGTCAATGAATCACACAGAGCCAAACGGGACAGATTTATTTAGTATTTTCGAACCGATGAAAATCCGTTTTAAAAAGGCCCTGAATCAACGATTCAGGGCCTGTTCAATTCGGGCTTTATTCCGCCGGCGGGTTCAGCAACTCGGACAGCGCGTCCGGTTGGCTCTTGAATGCCTTGGCAAAGACATCGCGGTTTTTCGCCATGTAGATCCCGGCCTCTTCAACCTGCTGCTCGCTCAACGACGGCACGGCTTTTTGCAACACTTCTGCGAGCAACTCAGCGAGTTCAAGCATCTTGTCATGACGGTCAGCTTCGGCTTTATCCATGAACAAACGCTCCAGATCTCGGCTGCTGCGGTATACCACTTCGACGGCCATTCACCACCTCACATGCCTTCACGATAGTTGTCTTTTGCGACTACTGTATTTATATACAGCTAAAAGGGTAAGCCAAACCGTGGGGTTTGGGTAGCAGTTTTTTAATGTAGCCCGGAAATACAGGTTTGGAGTGCCTCATGTCACCCCGCCATCATCTTATACCTGCCGCTGGCCTTTTTTCTGCATGCAGAACAACCGTCACGTCCAACCCGCATTATCCGGTCGAGCCGACCTAAGGAAGCATCATCGTGAAAATCAATTGGGCCGAAAAGCTGCGTCAGAATGTCCACGGGCTGGCCGAGTCTCTGGGCAATCTGTTTGTCGAGACGTTCCACTACCTGGCGTTGTTCGCTATCGGTGCGGTGACCGCCTGGGCGGCGGTGATGGAATTTCTGGGGATGCTGGAGAACGGGCACATCAAGATCGATGACATCTTGCTGTTGTTCATCTACCTGGAATTGGGCGCCATGGTCGGGATTTACTTCAAGACCAACCACATGCCGGTGCGCTTCCTGATCTACGTGGCGATCACCGCGCTGACGCGTCTGCTGATTTCCAACGTGTCCCACCACAACCCGCCCGACATCGGCATCATCTACCTGTGCGGCGGAATTCTGTTGTTGGCGTTCTCGATTCTGGTGGTGCGCTATGCGTCGTCGGCGTTTCCGTCGGTGAAGGTGCAAGGCCCGCACCGCAAGGGCGAGAGCCTTGAAACAGAGAAAGGTGAGCTTTAAAGCCTGACGCTGAAGGGTTGGGGACGGGTGGGCGGTCGCTGCAACAGTTTGTGACTGTCCCCGTCCGTCATCACCGTCAGGATTTCCATGGCGCTGTGGCCCTGTTCGATGGCAATCCCGAACTGGATGCTTTGCACCAGGCGCTTGAGCCGTTGCGGGTCGTTGCGTTGTTCGGCGCTGATCATGCGCTTGGCCACCACGCCCTGCTCATTCGAGAGGGTCAGCATGATGCTGCCATCCAGCCGCTGGATGCTCAGGTTGACTCGGTACTGTGGGGTGAAGGTGTCGGTGATGATCTGAAAAGGATTGTCCATGGTGCGTTACCGCCTGATAAGAACATGCAGTCATTGACGACCGGGGTCTGGATTAGTTCGCGTTGCCTGACCACCGGCCACTCCGTCGCTGAGGGTTCACAACGTCCGTTTGCCTCATGAGCTGTACAGCAAGGGGCGTGCCGTACAGCGACCTGTCTGACGCTGGAATGCACCTGTGGGAGGTGGCTTGCCCGCGATTGCGGTGGATCAGTTGATGAATTCGTGGCTGGGCGAGCGCAATCGCGGGCAAGCCCACTCCCACATGGGGTGGCGTCGTGCTTTGTTTCAGGGCAGTCACGAGAAAGCGGTGCACGATGGGCTGGCGGGGGAAGCAGGGATTTTTCGCGGGTTGCACCCGTGGGCACAGCGGTAATGACGAAGATGGGGGGCATCAGAAGATGTAACTAACTCCCCACCCTACCAGCGTTTTTGCTTGTAGTCAGGGTTAATTTGTAATGTAGGATTTATCTTTGCAAAGGGGTTGAATTGTTTCTCTGACTGCTCAATTGTGTCATCAAGAGGTCATGGTTTCACCACCCCGGTGTTGCAGTTTGTGACCTCTCGCGAGCTAGCTGAAATAAGGGAAGAACTATGCAAATCCAAGTCAATAGCGATAACCATATTGAAAGCAGCATCCGACTGGAGGAGTGGGTACGTAACACCATTGAAAGCACGCTCGAACGTTATGACGAAGACCTGACCCGCGTTGAGGTCTACCTGCGGGATGAGAACGGCGACAAGCCCGGTCCCCACGATTTAAGCTGCCGCCTGGAAGCACGGCCAAAGGGCCATCAACCGCTTTCGGTGCTGCATAAAGCCGATACCCTGGAACAGGCGATCGACGGTGCAGCGATCAAGCTGGACCATGCGTTGGAACATCTGTTCGGCAAACTGCAAGGCAAGCCACGCGCTGCTGCGAAAAATGTGCCGGCCAACAAAGTGAATGATGACGCGCTTGAAGAGGAATTCCTGGAAAACGAAAACGCTGCAATTAATAGCTGACAGTTTTTTCATTCCCAACTGAGAACGGGCCTGCTGATGCAGGCCCGTTTTTGTTTACCTGTCGCGTTGGAAGAAATACCTGCTTAACAGCGCCAGCCCGCCAGCCCCCGCGCCCGCAAACAGCATCGCCCAACCGGCGCCATGGCGTAGCGCCGCCTGGCCATCCGGACGCGCCAGGCCCATTGATGTCAGCCCCTCCAGCTTGCCCGCTGCAATGTTCTGACTGATGGCGGGCCAATCCAGTGCGGTGGTGGCCGGCAACACTTCGGCCAGTTGATGGCTGATCCCCAGCAAGAGCACCAGGCCCATCAGCGCGATATTGACCGCCAGGGTGATCAGTCGCGCACTGAGGTCGATTCCCGAGGCCATGCCCGCACGATCCGCCGACACCGAACCGGTGGTGGTGTTGGTGGTCGGGGAGTTGGTCAGCGCCAAGCCCACGCCGGCCATCGCGCAACTGAACAGCACCAGCCCGATGCTTGGATGCGCGGCGCCATTGGCGGCGGCCATGGCCATAAAACCCGTGCCCATCACCCCCAGACCCAACGGGATGATCCGTTCGGCGCCGTAGCGCAGGGCCAGGCGTTCGGCCAGCGGCGGCACCAGCAAGGTGGGCAGGGTATAGGCGAGCAGGGCGCCGCCGGTGGTCAGGGTGTCGTAGCCCAGGCCCGCCTGGAAGTACAACGGCAGGTAGATCATGAACGGCCAGAAGCTGAAGTTCATGCCGATCGAACCCATCAACGCGCCGTTGAAACGTTGGAGGCGAAACACCGAGAAGTCGAACATCGGATGGGCGCTGCGCCGCTCAATGAAGATGAACAGCAGCAGCGCGGCCAGCGACAAGCCTGCCCAGCCGAGCATGGCCGGTGCGCCAAAGCCGTTCTCGGTGCCTTGGGTGATGAAGTAAACCAGCGCAAACACCGACAGCGTCAAGGTGACCATGCCGGCGATATCGAGGCGATTGCCGGCCGGATCGCGCGACTCCTGCACGCTGACATGCAGCAGCACCAATGTCAGCAGCGTGAGCGGCACATGCACGAGAAACACCCAGCGCCAGTCCGCAACTGCCAGGATCAACGCCCCCACCATCGGCCCGAAGCCCAGGCCCAGGCCCGCAATCACACCCCACACCGCGAATGCCCGCGCCCGCGCCGCCGGCTCACGGAACTGGTGCGACAAAATCGCGAACTGGCAGATCATCATCGCCCCGGCACCCACGCCCTGGACGAAACGCGCCCCGATCAGCAGGGACGCGTCTTCGGCCAGCCCACAGGCCAGCGAGGCCAGGCCGAACAGCCACAGGCACAGCACCAGCATGCGTCGCCGGCCAAAGCGGTCGGCCAGCGTACCGGCAGCCATCAGCACGCTGGTGCAGGCCAGGGTGTAGGCGTTCATGATCCATTGGGCATCCTGGAAACCGGTGCCCAGTTGCTGTTCCAGCGTGCGCAGGATCATCGGCACGCTGGAGATTTCCAGGCCGAACATCAGCGCCACGAGGCACACGGCAGTGAGGGCGAGCGCGTTTCTGGCGGTGCTTGATGCGCTGACAGCCGATACAACGACGGCGGGAGGCATGGGGTCTTCCTTTCGAGAGGGGGAGCGTGCCATTCTCGCGGGAAGCAGATTCTTTATTCGTGACAAGTTTTCCTTCAATAAGGGAATCAAAGGCGACAATTACCGCATGGCTACCCCACGTTTTGATGGCGTTGAACTCTTTCTGCAGATCGTCGAGAGCGGCAACCTGACCGAAGCCGCCGAACGGCTGAACCTCACCCGTTCGGCCGTGGGCAAAGGCTTGGCACGACTCGAGGCACGCCTGGGCACGTGCCTGTTGCAGCGTTCCACCCGCCGCCAGCGGTTGACCGAGGACGGGCAGGCCTATTACGAGCATTGCCTGCGCGCACTGGCCGAGCTGGAAGCGGCCGAATCGGTGCTGGAAAGCGGTCGGCAGCAGCCTCGCGGGCGCTTGAGGGCGAGCTTGCCGCTGGCTTTCGGGCATCACTACGCGGCCCCGGCGCTGTGGGGCCTGCTGGATCGTTTTGCGCAGTTGGAGATTGATATTTCGTTTTCTGACCGGCTGATCGACGTGGCCCAGGAAGGTTTCGACCTGGCGGTGCGCATCGGCGCGTTACCCGACACCGACCGCCTGAGCGCGCGGCGCCTGGGCGAACAGGCCATCGGCCTGGCGGCTGCCCCGGCGTATTTGCAGCGTGTCGGGCGAATCGAGCGCCTTGAGGATTTGGCCGGACACCGCGGCATTGCCTACCGCTGCACTGCGCCGCGCCTGGAGTGGCAGCTCAACGACGCCCAAGGCCGCCCACACCGTGTGCAGGTCGCGTCGCCGCTGATGATGGACGACCTCCAGGCCGTGGCCGATGCCGCCATCGCCGGCGTGGGCCTGGCCTGGTTGCCGAGTTGGCTGATTGCGCACTATGTGCTGCGCGGGCAACTGGAAGCGGTACTGCCGAGCTACCGCGAGCAGCCCGCGCCGATCCATGTGATCTGGCCCACGGCGGCGCACATGCCGGCCAAGACCCGCTGCGCCATCGACGCCTTGGTCGCGGGCACCCCGAGTTGCCTGGCGGGCAGTTAGGTTTTGCCTTCAGGCAGGTGATTCATCCGTTCTCTTTTGCTTATGAGAATATTTATCATTAATATTGCGCTCTGATGAACCTGGCGCTTCCTGCATGAAAAGCAAAACCTCGCTTCCCGCCGCTTACCGCCTCGCTGTCACATCACGCGCATTGGCCGCTGTGCTCGGCGGCTATCTGATGGCGTCCCTGGCCGCCATCTGCCTGGCGCTGTGGCTGCCCACGTCCCGCGCCGATGCGGTGATCACCGGGATGATGAGTTCGTTTGTGTTCTACCTGTTGGCGGTGCTGTGGTGCTTTGCCTGCCGCACGGCTTGGCGTGCGTGGTGTGGCGTGATGTTGCCGAGCGCGTTGTTCGCGACCCTGGCGGGTGTGGGTGTATGGATGGCACGCACATGAAAGAAGGTTTTCGCCAGGCGATGGCCTGGTTGCACACCTGGGCCGGACTGATCTTTGGCTGGCTGCTGTTTGCGATTTTTCTGACGGGCACCTTGTCGTATTTCAAAGATGAAATCAGCCATTGGACCCAGCCCGAAGTGCAGGCCCACCCGCTGGACGATGGGCGCAGCCTCGCGGTGGCCCAAGCCTACTTGCAACAGCATGCGCCCAACGCCGCGCGCTGGTTTATCACCTTGCCGGACAGCCGCGACCCTGGCTTGTCGGTGATGTGGCAAGACAAGGTCGACCCCGGCAAGCGCGGCGACTTCATCCAGAAAGTCCTCGACCCGGTCAGCGGCCAAGCCGTGCAGGTCCGTGAAAGCAAGGGCGGCGAGTTCTTCTATCGCTTCCACTTCCAGTTGCAAATGCCGCATCCCTGGGGCCGCTGGTTATCCACCCTTGCCGCGATGGTGATGTTTGTCGCATTGATCACCGGCATCATCACCCACAAAAAAATCTTCAAGGACTTCTTCACCTTCCGCCCTCGCAAGGGTCAGCGCTCCTGGCTTGACGGGCATAACGCAGTGGGCGTACTGGTGCTGCCGTTTCATTTGATGATCACCTACAGCAGCCTGGTGATCTTCATGAGCTTGGTCATGCCGGCCCCCATCGTGGCCTCTTACGGCAACGACAGCCGGGCCTTCTTCAACGATGTGTTCCCCTCCACCGACAACGCACCGGCGCTCGGCCAGCCCGGCACCTTGTTGCCGTTGCTGCCGATGTACGAGCAGGCGCGGGCGCAGTGGGCGGGTGGGCATGTGGGGCGGCTGGCGGTGAATAACCCAAGTGACGTGAACGCCTCGGTCAATGTGTTCCGCGCCGGCGCCGACCGCGTGGTGCATGATTTCGGCAGCACCGTGTCGTTCAACGGCAGCACCGGCGAGCTGCTGCGGGTCAGCGCTGAGCAATCGCTGCCGGCGGCGATCGGCGGCAGTTTTTATGGCCTGCACATGGGCCATTTCGCCGGTCCGGTGTTGCGCTGGCTGTACTTTATCTGCGGGCTGGCGGGCACGGCGATGATCGGCACCGGGCTGGTGATCTGGCTCGGCAAGCGCCAGCTCAAGCACGCCAAAACCGGGGGCATGCCGTTTGAGCTGCGCCTGGTGCAAGTGCTGAATATCGCCAGCATGTCCGGGTTGTTGCTCGCCATCGCGGCGTTCTTCTGGGCCAACCGTTTGCTGCCGGTGAGCGTTGCCGAGCGTTCCGACTGGGAAGTACAGGTCTTCTTTATCGTCTGGGGCCTGAGCCTGTTGCACGCCGTGCTGCGTCGAGGGCGCCTGGCCTGGGTCGAGCAACTGAGCGTTGGTGCACTGTTGTTTAGCGCGATCCCTCTGCTCAACGCGCTGACCACCTCGAACCACCTGGGCGTGTCGCTGGCGACGGGCGACTGGGCCATGGCCGGCTTCGACCTGACGTGCCTGGGCAGCGGTGTGTTTCTCGCCTGGGCCGCCTGGAAAATGCACCGTCGCACGGCGCCCCAACCCAAGGTCGAAAGGGCACGCCCGCTCAATCTCAAATCGGAGGCGCACTGAATGTTGCTTGCATGGCTGATGTGCTACGTCGGGTTTACCGCACTGTGCCTGTCTACCGACCGTCACCATGGCGAACTGCTGCACAGCAAGCCGTCGCCGCGTCGCCGCTTGGGGTTGCGCGTGGCTGGCGGGTGGCTGCTGACGCTATCGATCTGGCCGGCGGTGGCCGCCACGGGCTGGGCCCAGGGCCTGGTGGAGTGGTGCGCGGTGTTGATGCTCAGCGCGCTGTTGCTGGTGCTGCTGTTGCCGTATCGGCCAAGGTTGGCCTTGTGCCTGGCGGGCGTTGGCCTGCTGGCCAGCCCCGTCGCGGCCTTCGCCACCCTGTGAGCCGCGCATGATGATCAGTACGCCACCGGAACCCCAGGACAGCCAGCCCGCTGACGCAGCGGGTGGGCGTGCGCATTTCCTGCAGGTATTTTTGTCCCAGCGCTCGCAAATGGAAGCGCTGGTCAGCCGGCGCGTGGGCTGTCGCGCCACGGCGGCCGACCTGGTGCAGGACTTGTTCCTGCGCTTCTGGCGCCGGCCGCTGGTGCAGGTCGAAGAACTCAGCACGTACCTGCTGCGCTGCGCCGGCAATATCGCCATCGACCACTTGCGCAGCGAAAGCGCGCGGGTGCGCAGCAACGAAGGCTGGTTGCCCGAGCAGCAGGACAATCAGGGCTCCGAACCCCAGGCTGCGTTGGAGGCCGGCAACGACCTGCGTCACGTCGAAGCCGCCTTGCGCAGTTTGCCCGAGCGCACCCGCCAGATCTTCCTGCTCAACCGCATCCACGGCCGCAAGTACGCGCAAATCGCCAAGGCCATGGGGCTGTCCCAAAGTGCCGTGGAAAAACATATGATGCGTGCCCTCGAAGCCTGCAAAGCCAGCCTTCGTGAGCCATCGCCTCCACGCTCGCCAGGGAAAGCACCGTGAACGTCACCCCGACGCCCGACCAGCAACAGGCCGCATTGGCTTGGCTGAGCCTGTTGCACGACCAGCCCAGCAGCGGCGACCAGGCCACCTTCAGCCGTTGGCTGCAGGCCGACCCGGCACACGTCGAGGCCTATTCACAGGCCCAAATGCTCTGGGAATTGAGCGAAGTACCGGCGCGCAAACTGGCGGATGAAGACGCGTTGGCCTTACAGGGCTACCTGAATGCGATGCACACCTCGAAACGCTCGCGGGTCGTGCGCGGGGCCGGCGCGCTGGCGATGGCCGCGTGCCTGCTGGTGATGCTGTCGATGGGCGCCGGCTGGCAACCGTCGCGTTGGGTCGAGGACTTCGGCGCGGATTACGTCACGGCGCCGGGCGAGGTGAAAACCGTGACCCTGGCCGATCAATCCCACGTCACCCTGGATGCCGACAGCGCCATCGCTGTGGATTTCAGCCAGGGTGAGCGGCATGTCCAACTGCGTCGCGGTGCGGGCTTTTTCAGCGTGACTCACACCGGCGCGGCATTTGTGGTGGAAGCGGGCAGTGGTGAAACGCGGGTGCTGGGCACGCAGTTCGAAGTGCGCCTGCAACCGGCGGGCGCGCAGGTGACGGTGTTGTCGGGGCGGGTCGGCGTCACACCGGCCAAGCAGGGGCAGCAGCAAATTCTTACGGCGGGTCAGCAAGTGGCCTATGCCGATGGCGTCGCCGAGCCCTGGCACGCGGTCAACAGCGAAGCACGCCTGGCCTGGCGCGACGGCTGGCTCAACTACTACAAGGCGCCGCTGGCCGAGGTGGTCGAGGATTTGCGCCGTTACTACCCTGGCCGCATCCTGCTGCTCAACGACGAACTGGGCGCCCGGCGTGTCAGTGGCAGCTTCCCGAGTAACGATCCGCACGCCGTACTGAATGCGTTGCAGGCGGTGCTGGGGTTCGAACAGCACACGGTGTTGGGACGGATGATTGTGGTGCGCTGATTACTTCAGCGCCGCCATGATCGCTTCGGGGCTGTAATCGCGAATCAACGTGCCATTCACGTCCACAAACGGAATCCCACCACCACCCAATGCCTCATAGGCCTTGCGCGCCGCGGCGTCTTTGTCGATATCGAACGCCTGGTACGGAATACCTTTCTGGTCGAGGAAGCGGCGGATCTGTTTGCAGTAGCCACACCACTCGGTCGAATAGAGCACCACGCGCGCCGAGGCCCGCGTCTGCTCGGAGACCACCTGGGACGGGTTGAACAGCCGTTCGACCTTGCCCCAGTTCTGGATCACCACCACCACCAGCAACACCAGCAGGACTTTTTTAAAGACCCCGCCGAGCATCAGTTACGGCGCTTGAGCTGGTCGGTCAGTTGGGTCGGCAGGCCCTTGATGATCAGGGTGCCGGCGGCTTCGTCGTACTCGATCTTGTCGCCCAGAAGGTGCGCTTCAAAACTGATCGACAGCCCCTCGGCGCGCCCGGTGAAGCGGCGGAACTGGTTGAGGGTGCGTTTGTCGGCCGGGATCTCCGGCGACAGGCCGTAGTCTTTGTTACGGATATGGTCGTAGAACGCCTTAGGCCGATCTTCATCGATCAAACCCGACAATTCTTCCAGGCCCATCGGCTCGCCGAGCTTGGCCTGGCTGCTGGCATAGTCCACCAGGGTCTTGGTTTTTTCGCGGGCAGTTTCGTCGGGCAGGTCCTCGCTTTCAACGAAGTCGCTGAACGCCTTGAGCAGGGTGCGTGTTTCGCCTGGGCCGTCGACGCCTTCCTGGCAGCCGATAAAGTCGCGGAAGTATTCCGAGACTTTCTTGCCGTTCTTGCCTTTGATAAACGAGATGTACTGCTTGGACTGCTTGTTGTTCTGCCACTCTGACACGTTGATCCGCGCCGCCAGGTGCAACTGGCCCAGGTCGAGGTGACGCGATGGGGTCACGTCCAGTTCGTCGGTGACCGCCACGCCTTCGCTGTGGTGCAGCAGGGCGATGGCCAGGTAGTCGGTCATGCCTTGCTGGTAGTGGGCAAACAGCACGTGGCCACCGGTGGACAGGTTGGACTCTTCCATCAGCTTCTGCAGGTGTTCGACGGCGGTGCGGCTGAACGTGGTGAAATCCTGGCCACCCTCGAAATATTCCTTCAACCAGCCGCTGAACGGGTGCGCGCCCGACTCGGCATGGAAGAAACCCCAGGCCTTGCCTTGTTTGGCGTTGTAGCTCTCGTTGAGGTCGGCAAGCATGTTCTCGATCGCGGCCGACTCGGCAAGCTCGGAGTCGCGGGCGTGGAGAACTGCGGGTGTGCCGTCGGGTTTTTTGTCGATCAGGTGGACGATGCAATGACGGATCGGCATAGGCTTCTCGGCTGGTTGATAGGGGAGCGGTTGGCCTCCCCGAAAAGTCGCCCAGTGTACCGCACCCATTGGCCAAGACGTGCTTGGAAGGTGTTTTGGAAGCCCTCCGACGGGCCATATGCCTTTTTTTCACGGTTTAGAGCGATAAAGCTGACCAAATGGGTAGGTAGAGGCGGATATTTCCCCGTCTCTGTGCTAGTTTTGCCCGGTCTTACGCCCAAGACTCGGCGTTAAGCGTGCATTCAGCACTTGTCAGGTCGAACCAATCCCCGATTCAAGCATCTATAACCCCGATCTCCGTGGTTATAGCCGGGGATGCCAGGCCTTGACGGTCGGGCTCGACGGCTGACACCGCACTCTGCAATCCATATGAATTTGATAGGGAAGGAACACCACAATGGCTATTACTAAAGACCAACTGATCGCCGACCTGGCTGAAGCAGTAGACGCACCGAAAACCACCGTGCGCGCTCTGCTGGATCAACTGAGCCAAATTGTTGCTGATCAGCTGGAAAACGGCGGCGAAATCACTCTGCCAGGCGTTGGCAAACTGAAAGTGACCGAGCGTCCTGCCCGTACTGGCCGTAACCCTTCGACTGGCGCTGCCATCGAAATCGCTGCCAAGAAAGTTATCAAGCTGGTTGTGGCCAAAGGCCTGACCGACGCTGTTAACAAGTAAGACGCAGCAAAAAAAACCGTGCGCCGGAGCGATCCGGGCACGTTTTTTTGTTGCCCGGGATTTGGGCTCAGTCTTTGCGTGCCCAGCGCTGACGCCACACCTGCTGCTCGGATGGGGTCTGGAAGGTCCAGGCGACAAACCGGCTCTGCTTCTGCCCTTGGGACATTTCCACCACCTGGCTCGCCAGTACACCGGCCTTTTTCAGCGCCGTCTGGATCGCGGGCAGGTTCGAGGCTTTCGACACCAGGGTGCTGAACCACAGCACCTTGTGGGCAAAGTGCGCGCTCTCGGCGATCAATTGCGTTACGAAGCGCGCTTCACCGCCTTCACACCACAGCTCGGCCGACTGGCCGCCGAAGTTCAGCACTGGCAACTTGCGTTTCGGATCGGCCTTGCCCAAGGCGCGCCATTTGCGTTCGCTGCCCTTGGTGGCTTCGTCCATGGACGCGTGGAACGGCGGGTTGCACATGGTCAGGTCAAAGCGCTCGCCGGGTTCCAGCAGGCCCAGCAGAATATGCTTGGGATTGCTCTGCTGACGCAGTTGGATCGCCTTGTTCAGGCCGTTGGACTGCACGATGGCCTTGGCGGCAGCGACGGCGGTGGGGTCGACTTCCGAACCGAGGAAGTGCCAGCGGTATTCGCTGTAGCCGATCAGCGGGTAGACGCAGTTGGCGCCCATGCCGATGTCCAGCACCTTGACCGGCGCGCCACGGGGGATTTCGCCGTCATTGACGCTGGCCAGCAGGTCGGCGAGGAAGTGTACATAGTCGGCACGCCCCGGCACTGGCGGGCACAGGTAATCCGCCGGGATGTCCCAATGCTGCACGCCATAGAAGGACTTCAACAGCGCCCGGTTGAACACGCGCACGGCGTCCGGGCTGGCGAAGTCGATGCTTTCCTTGCCGTAAGGGTTAATGATCACGAACTCCGCCAGTTCCGGCGTGGTCTTGATCAGCGCCGGGAAGTCGTAACGGCCCTGGTGGCGGTTGCGTGGGTGCAGGGTGGCCTCTTTGCGCGGCACGACGGGTTTGGCCGTGGTGGCGGTTTTAGGCTTCTTGCGCGAAGGTTTCGGTGTGCTGGGGGAAGTCATGGCTGCATCGATTCTGGGGTTGTTTCAAAAGTGACGGGTATTGTCACACATTCTTGAGGCGACCCCGTTCAAATGTGGGAGGGGGCTTGCTCCCGATAGTAAAGTATCAGTCACCAACTGTTTGGCTGAGCCACCGCTATCGGGAGCAAGCCCCCTCCCACATTGATCGGGTTTGCAAAGGAAAAAAAAGAGACCCGAAGGTCTCTTTTCTCGCACGGCTAGCCCTTACAGGCTGGAAATCCGCGCATGTTGCTCCGCCAGCTTGCCCAGGGCCTGTTCAGCCTCGGCCAGTTTGGCGCGTTCCTTGTCGATCACTTCAGCCGGTGCCTTGTCGACGAATGCCGCGTTGGACAGCTTGCCGCCGACCCGCTGCACTTCGCCTTGCAGGCGCAGGATTTCCTTGTCGAGACGGGCCAGTTCCGCGCCCTTGTCGATCAGGCCGGCCATCGGCACCAGCACTTCCATGTCGCCGACCAGTGCGGTCGCCGACAGTGGCGCTTCGGCGCCAGCCGCCAACACGGTGATCGACTCCAGCTTGGCCAGCTTCTTGAGCAGCGCATCGTTCTCGGTGAGGCGACGCTGGTCTTCGGCGCTGGCGTTCTTCACGAACACCGCCAGTGGCTTGCCCGGGCCGATGTTCATCTCGGCGCGGATGTTGCGCGTGCCGAGCATCAGGCTCTTGAGCCATTCGATATCGCTTTCGGCAGCCTCATCGATGCGGGCTTCGTTGGCCACCGGCCAAGGTTGCAGCATGATGGTCTTACCTTGGATACCGGCCAGCGGCGCGAGGCGCTGCCAGATTTCTTCGGTGATGAACGGCATGAACGGGTGCGCCAGGCGCAGCGCCACTTCGAGTACGCGCACCAGGGTGCGACGGGTGCCGCGCTGGCGTTCGACCGGCGCGTTTTCGTCCCACAGCACTGGCTTGGACAGTTCCAGGTACCAGTCGCAATACTGGTTCCAGATGAACTCGTACAAGGCTTGTGCGGCCAGGTCGAAACGGAACTGGTCGAGTTGGCGGGTCACTTCGGCTTCGGTGCGCTGCAACTGCGAGATGATCCAGCGGTCGGCCAGGGACAGTTCGACGGCTTCACCGTTCTGCCCGCAGTCTTCGCCTTTATCCAGCACGTAGCGCGCCGCGTTCCAGATCTTGTTGCAGAAGTTGCGATAGCCTTCGACGCGGCCCATGTCGAACTTGATGTCGCGACCGGTGGACGCCAGCGAGCAGAAGGTAAAGCGCAGGGCGTCGGTGCCGTAGCTGGCGATGCCGTCGGCGAACTCGTCGCGGGTCTGCTTCTCGATCTTTTTCGCGAGTTTCGGCTGCATCAAGCCCGAGGTGCGTTTCTGCACCAGGGATTCCAGGTCGATGCCGTCGATGATGTCCAGCGGATCAAGGACGTTGCCCTTGGACTTGGACATCTTCTGGCCCTGGCCATCGCGCACCAGGCCGTGGACGTACACGGTCTTGAACGGCACCTGCGGGGTACCGTCCTCGTTCTTCATCAGGTGCATGGTCATCATGATCATCCGGGCGACCCAGAAGAAAATGATGTCGAAGCCGGTGACCAGTACGTCGGTGGAGTGGAATTTCTTCAGGAATTCGGTCTGCTGCGGCCAGCCCAGGGTCGAGAAGGTCCACAGGCCCGAGCTGAACCAGGTGTCCAGTACGTCGTTGTCCTGTTGCAAGGCTACGTCCGGGCCGAGGTTGTGCTTGGCGCGCACTTCGGCTTCGTCGCGGCCGACGTAGACCTTGCCCGACTCGTCGTACCAGGCCGGAATGCGGTGGCCCCACCACAACTGACGGCTGATGCACCAGTCCTGGATGTCGCGCATCCACGAGAAGTACATGTTTTCGTATTGCTTGGGCACGAACTGGATACGGCCATCTTCCACGGCAGCAATCGCCGGCTCGGCCAGCGGTTTGGTGGACACGTACCACTGGTCGGTCAGCCAAGGCTCGATGATAGTGCCGGAGCGGTCGCCCTTCGGCACTTTCAGGTTGTGGTCGTCGACGCTGACCAGCAGGCCGGCGGCGTCGAAGGCGGCAACGATCTGCTTGCGCGCTTCGAAACGGTCGAGGCCGGCGTATTCAGCCGGGATCTTGCCGTCGATGCTCTCGTTCAGCGTGCCGTCGAGGTTGAACACCTGGCAGGCCGGCAGCACGGCGGCATTCTTGTCGAAGATGTTCATCAGCGGCAGGTTGTGGCGCTTGCCGACTTCGTAGTCGTTGAAGTCGTGGGCCGGGGTGATTTTCACGCAGCCGGTGCCGAATTCAGGGTCGCAATAGTCGTCGGCGATGATCGGGATACGCCGGCCAACCAGCGGCAGCTCGACGAACTTGCCGATCAGGGCCTGGTAGCGCTCATCGTTCGGGTTAACGGCCACGGCGGCATCGCCGAGCATGGTTTCCGGACGGGTAGTGGCGACGATCAGGTAGTCGTTGCCTTCAGCGGTCTTGGCGCCATCGGCCAGCGGGTACTTGAGGTTCCACAGGAAGCCTTTCTCGTCGTGGTTTTCCACTTCGAGGTCGGAAATTGCCGTGTGCAACTTGGTGTCCCAGTTGACCAGGCGCTTGCCGCGGTAGATCAGGCCGTCTTCATGCAGGCGCACGAAGGCTTCTTTCACGGCTTCCGACAGACCGTCGTCCATGGTGAAGCGCTCGCGGCTCCAATCGACGGACGAGCCCAGGCGACGGATCTGACGGCTGATGTTGCCGCCGGACTGATCCTTCCATTCCCAGACTTTTTCCAGGAATTTTTCGCGGCCCAGGTCGTGACGGCTCTGGCCGGTGGCTTCGAGTTGGCGTTCCACCAGCATCTGCGTGGCGATACCGGCGTGGTCGGTGCCCGGTTGCCACAGGGTGTTGCGGCCCTGCATGCGACGGAAACGGATCAACGCATCCATGATCGCATTGTTGAAGCCATGGCCCATGTGCAGGCTGCCAGTGACGTTCGGTGGCGGAATCATGATGGTGTAGGAATCGCCCGCGCCTTGCGGAGCGAAATAGTTCTCGGACTCCCAGGTCTGGTACCAGGAAGTTTCAATAGCGTGCGGCTGGTAGGTCTTATCCATGCGCGGCGGGACCCTAGTTGGCATTAATTCAGGAAAGCCGACAAGTATAACGGGGGAGAGGGGAGAGGGCGAGTTGAAGACGGCCTTAAGGCGCATGCGATCAAATGTGGGAGGGAGCAAGCTCCCTCCCACAGGGGGTATGTGTCTGGTTTAAGACTGGTATTGACTGAGCAACCGCTCCATCCGCGCATCCATCCGGCGCTTGATCTCGGTTTCGATATGCGGGGCGAAGTCGTCGATCACGTCCTGCATGATCAATTGCGCGGCGGCGCGCAGTTCGTTGTCCAGGTGCAGTAGCAAGGCATCCGGGGTCTTTTCGGCAGGCGCTGCAGCGGGCGCCGCTTCGACAACCGGGGTGGCTGGGGCAGGTTGCGGTTCGAGCGGCTCAACCGGCTTGGCGCCGACCATGTCGAACAGCAGGGGAATCTGCACGTCGCCATTGACGGTCTCCGTCAGCAGCGGCGGTTGGAGGTTGCCGTCACCCAGCAACTGACGGATCGACTCCAGGTCGTCCAACAGGTGGTCGTCTTTTTTTATCGTATTCGGGGTGTCCATCATGCACTCAAAGTCGTTGTAGCCGGTGATCCTGCAAAGGATAGCCCTGTTCTCGATAGAAACGGAAACTCTCCCGCGCGGCCTGACGAATAGCCGGATCTTCCACCACTACTTCCGCCACGCGGGCGAACGCCTTGGCAAAGGCCGGGACTTTCAGGTCGAGGTTGACCAGCAGGTCATGGTGATCGCCGCAGCTGTCGCCCACACCCAGGACCACCTGGCCTTCGGGTTCAGCTTCTGCGGGGCCGTGGGGCACGAAACTTTCGCCCTTGAAGCGCCACAGGCGGGCGTCGAGCTCGTCGCGCTGGGCGGCATCGCTGCAATGCAGGTAGATGCGGTGGCCCATGCGCCAGGCTTTTTCGGTGAGTTTGCAGGCAAAGTCCAGGCGCGCGAGCGGGTCGGCGCTGGGCAATATATAGAAGTCGACTTGGGTCATTGCGGTTCCTGGAGCCCGAGGCGGCTGTAGCGCCGCCCCGGGGTCACGGTTTTCAGGCCTTGGCGCGATCCAGCAGGTACTGGGTCAGCAGTGGCACCGGACGGCCGGTGGCACCCTTGTCCTTGCCGCCGCTGGTCCAGGCGGTGCCGGCGATGTCCAGGTGTGCCCAGTTGAAGTTCTTGGCGAAGCGCGACAGGAAGCAGGCCGCAGTGATGGTGCCGGCTTTCGGGCCGCCGATGTTGGCGATGTCGGCGAACGGGCTGTCCAGTTGTTCCTGGTACTCGTCGAACAGCGGCAGTTGCCAGGCGCGGTCGTCGGCGGCCTTGCCGGCGCTGAGCAGTTGCTCGATCAGTTCGTCGTTGTTGCCCAGCAGGCCCGAAGTGTGGGAACCGAGGGCGACGATGCAGGCGCCGGTCAGGGTGGCGATGTCGATCACTGCCTGTGGCTTGAAGCGTTCGGCGTAGGTCAGGGCATCGCACAGCACCAGGCGGCCTTCGGCGTCGGTGTTGAGGATCTCGACGGTCTGGCCACTGAGGGTGGTGACGATATCGCCCGGACGGGCCGCGCCGCCGCTCGGCATGTTCTCGGCGCAGGCCAGGATGCACACCAGGTTGATCGGCAGCTTGAGCTCCAGTACCGCACGCAGGGTGCCGAACACGCTGGCGGCGCCGCCCATGTCGTACTTCATTTCATCCATGCCGGCACCCGGCTTGAGGCTGATACCGCCGGTGTCGAAGGTGATGCCTTTGCCGACCAGGGCGTAAGGCTTCTCGGCCTTCTTGCCGCCGTTGTATTGCATCACGATCAGGCGTGGCGGCTGGTCGCTGCCCTGGCCGACCGCGTAGAACGAGCCCATGCCCAGTTCCTTGATCTTCTTCTCATCCAGGACTTCGACTTTCAGGCTCTTGAATTCCTTGCCCAGCGCCTTGGCCTGCTCGCCCAGGTAGGTCGGGTGGCAGATGTTCGGCGGCATGTTGCCGAGGTCACGGGTGAACGACATGCCGGCGGCGATGGCCTGGGCGTGGGTCACGGCGCGTTCGACTTCAGCCTGGGCGGCCTTGATGGTCAGCAGGGTGACTTTGTTCAGGGCGCGCGGTTCGGCTTTCTGGCTCTTGAACTCGTCGAAGACGTAGCCGCCGTCGAGCAGGCTTTCGGCCAGCAGGCGGGTCTTGCCATAGCTGTCGCGGCCTTTGACGACGATTTCATCGAGTGCCAGCGCTGCATCGCTGCCGCCCAGGCCCTTGAGGGTCGTGAGAATGCCGCTGACGATCTTGCGGAACGGGCGGTCGCCGAGTTCGGCGTCCTTGCCCACGCCTACCAGCAACACACGCTCGGCCTTGAGGTTGGGCAGGCTTTGCAGCAGCAGGCTCTGGCCGACTTTGCCGGCCAGGTCGCCGCGCTTGAGGATCGCGCTGATGGCGCCGCCGCTCAGTTCGTCGAGTTGTTTGGCGGCAACGCCGAGCTTGCGGCCTTCGCCGACAGCGACCACGAGGGTGGCGGTTTTCAACGTTTCGGGGCTAACGCTTTTTACAACCAATTCCATGTTCGGGTCCCTTATAAAGGTCTGTGAGCCTGGAGTCTGTGTGCTCCGGCTTTAAAGCCTGGCAGCCGTGTAAACCGCCAGCGACAAAGCCCGCAGTTTGAACCTCGCTGGCGGAGCCTGACAACCCTTGCCGCACGCTTTGTGTACGCGCATGAGTAAGCCCCGTGACAGGCGCGGTCAATCACAGGATAATGCGCCATCTTTTTAGCCGGCCTGTTTAAACGGGCCGACTCGTTATGCTTGCTTGTTTGGCCGCCTTAGCCTGACAACCCTGGAGTGTCTGGTTTGATCGTCTTCCGTTATCTGTCCCGCGAAGTCCTGTTGACCCTGAGTGCCGTGAGCGCAGTGTTGCTGGTCATCATCATGAGTGGTCGTTTCGTCAAGTTTCTTGCCCAGGCGGCTTCTGGCGCCCTGGATCCGGGCTCGTTGTTCTTGATCATGGGCTTTCGCCTGCCAGGTTTCCTGCAGCTGATCCTGCCGCTCGGCCTGTTTCTCGGCATTCTTCTGGCCTACGGCCGGTTGTACCTTGAAAGTGAAATGACCGTGCTTTCGGCCACCGGCATGAGTCAGCAGCGTCTGCTGGCCATGACCATGGTGCCGGCCGCCGGTGTTGCCCTGATGGTGGCCTGGTTGAGCATGAGCCTGGCGCCTCAAGGCGCCATGCAGTTCCAGTTGCTGTTGAACAAACAGGACGCGATGACCGAGTTCGACACCCTGGAGCCCGGGCGCTTTCAGGCACTCAACGACGGCACGCGGGTCACCTACACCGAAACCATGACCGATGACCGCGCCAACCTCGGCGGTGTGTTCATTTCCCAGAAAAACTTTGGGCAGAACCAGAAAGATCGTGGTATTTCGATTCTGGTGGCCGACAGCGGCCGCCAGGAAGTTCGCCCCGACGGCAGCCGTTACCTGATCCTGGAAAATGGCTATCGTTATGATGGCAGCCCGGGCCTGGCGGATTATCGGGCAATCAAATACGACACTTATGGCGTAATGCTGGCTCGTCCTGAGATCAGCGAAGAAGTCACCGACCGCGATGCGCTCCCGACGTCGTCGCTTTTCGGCAGCCCCGAACTGCGCTCCATCGCCGAGCTGCAATGGCGTATTTCCCTGCCGCTTCTGGTGTTTATCGTGACCCTGATGGCCGTGCCGCTGTCTCGTGTAAACCCGCGACAGGGCCGTTTCCTCAAACTGTTGCCGGCGATCTTGCTGTACATGGCCTACCTGACCATCCTGATTTCCGCCCGTGGCGCCCTGGAAAAAGGCAAGTTGTCGCCAGTCATCGGCCTTTGGTGGGTGCATGGCATCTTCCTGGTGATCGGCCTGGGGCTGCTCTATTGGGAACCTATACGTTTGAAAATGAAGAGCCGTCGTGGCCTGAAGGAGTTGGCGCGTGACTAAGCTCGATCGCTACATTGGTAGCAGCGTACTGATCGCCATCCTGGCGGTACTGGGCATCATCCTCGGGCTGGCGTCGTTGTTCGCCTTCATTGATGAAGTGGGCAACGTCACCGACACCTATACCGTGATGGATGTATTGAGCTTCGTGGCGCTGACCGCTCCGCGTCGTCTCTACGAGATGATGCCGATGGCCGGGTTGATCGGCTGCCTGATCGGCCTGGGCGGCCTGGCCAGCAACAGCGAGCTGACGATCATGCGTGCGGCGGGGGTTTCCATCGGCCGTATCGTCTGGGCAGTCATGAAACCGATGCTGTTGCTGATGGCGTGCAGCGTGCTGATAGGCGAGTACGTGGCGCCACCGTCCGAAGCCACTGCCCAGGCCAATCGTGCCCTGGCCCAGGGTTCGGGCGATGCGCAAAGCGCCAGGCACGGCCTGTGGCACCGTCAGGGTGATGAATTTATCCACATCAACGCCGTGCAGCCCGACGGGCTGCTGATTGGTGTGACGCGTTACACGTTCGACAAAGAGCGGCACATGCTGACCTCCAGTTTCGCCAAGCGCGCGCAGTACAGTGCTGAGAAATGGACGCTGAGTGATGTCACCACCACTTACTTCCGCAATGTGGGCCAGGGCATCAAGGCCAGCACCGAAGTGATCAATGTGCCCACCGAACAATGGGACATCGCCCTGAAGCCGGAACTGCTCAACACTGTGGTCATGGTCCCGGAAGCCCTGCCGATCTCCGGTTTGTGGAGTTATATCCACTACCTCAAGGATCAGGGCCTGAATAACGGCCGTTACTGGCTGGCGTTCTGGGTCAAGGTGCTGCAACCGGTCGTCACCGCCGCGCTGGTGCTGATGGCGATCTCGTTTATCTTCGGCCCGTTGCGCTCCGTAACCCTCGGTCAGCGGGTCTTTACTGGCGTGCTGGTGGGCTTTGCCTTCCGTATTGCCCAGGATTTGCTGGGCCCGTCGAGCCTCGTGTTCGGTTTCTCACCGTTGTTTGCGGTGCTGGTGCCGACCGCTATATGCGCCCTGGCCGGGTTCTGGCTGCTGCGCCGCGCCGGGTGATCGTGCGCTTATGAACAAAAAATGCCCCGTTCGAGAGATCGGGGCATTTTTGTTCTGGTCAGCAAAGATGACGCCTGGCCCGAGCATCAGGTACAATTCCCGGCTATTTTTCAGCGGGCAGTCTGCCTGCAGCCTTTTTGAGTGTTGATCCGTGAGTGATTTGAGTCATATCCGCAATTTCTCCATCATCGCCCACATTGACCATGGCAAGTCGACGCTGGCCGATCGATTCATTCAGATGTGCGGCGGCCTTGCCGAGCGTGAAATGGAAGCCCAGGTGCTGGACTCCATGGACCTCGAGCGCGAGCGCGGGATCACCATCAAGGCCCACAGCGTTACCCTGTACTACACCGCCAAAGACGGTATCAAGTACCAGCTGAACTTCATTGACACCCCCGGCCACGTCGACTTCACCTATGAGGTCAGTCGTTCCCTGGCGGCCTGTGAAGGCGCGCTGCTGGTGGTGGACGCGGGGCAGGGGGTTGAAGCCCAGTCCGTGGCCAACTGCTACACCGCCATCGAGCAAGGCCTGGAAGTCATGCCGGTGCTGAACAAGATCGACCTGCCGCAGGCCGATCCGGACCGCGTGAAGGAAGAAATCGAAAAAATCATCGGCATTGACGCCACCGACGCCGTCGAGTGCAGCGCCAAGACCGGCCAGGGCGTCGACGAAGTGCTCGAACGCCTGGTGAAAACCATTCCCGCCCCAACCGGCAACTACGAAGATCCGCTGCAAGCGTTGATCATCGACTCCTGGTTCGACAACTACCTGGGGGTTGTCTCCCTGGTACGCGTGCGCCATGGCCGTGTGAAGAAAGGCGACAAGATCCTGGTCAAATCCACCGGCAAGATCCACCTGGTGGACAGCGTCGGTGTGTTCAACCCCAAACACACCGCCACCGTTGATCTGAAAGCCGGTGAAGTCGGCTTCATCATCGCCGGCATCAAGGACATTCACGGTGCGCCGGTGGGTGACACCCTGACCTTGAGCTCCACCCCTGACGTCGACGTGCTGCCGGGCTTCAAACGCATCCAGCCGCAGGTGTACGCCGGCCTGTTCCCGGTCAGCTCCGACGACTTCGAAGACTTTCGCGAAGCCCTGCAAAAGCTGACCCTCAACGACTCGTCGTTGCAGTACACCCCGGAAAGCTCCGACGCCCTGGGCTTTGGTTTCCGTTGCGGGTTCCTCGGCATGCTGCACATGGAGATCATCCAGGAGCGCCTTGAGCGCGAATACGACCTGGACCTGATCACCACCGCGCCAACCGTTATTTTTGAGTTGTTGCTCAAAACCGGTGAAACGATTTACGTCGACAACCCCTCCAAGCTCCCAGACCTGTCTTCCATCGAAGACATGCGCGAACCGATCGTGCGCGCCAATATTCTTGTGCCGCAGGAGCACCTGGGCAACGTCATTACCCTGTGTATCGAGAAACGTGGCATACAGCACGACATGCTGTTCCTCGGGACCCAGGTGCAAGTGACCTACGATTTGCCGATGAACGAAGTGGTCCTGGACTTCTTCGACCGTCTCAAATCGACCAGTCGCGGCTATGCTTCGCTGGATTACCACTTCGATCGTTACCAGTCGGCTAATCTGGTGAAGCTGGACGTGCTGATCAACGGCGACAAGGTCGATGCCCTGGCACTGATCGTGCACAAGGACAACGCGCACTACAAAGGTCGACAGTTGACCGAGAAGATGAAAGAACTGATTCCGCGCCAGATGTTCGACGTCGCGATCCAGGCCGCCATTGGTGGGCAGATCATTGCGCGGACTTCCGTCAAGGCACTCAGAAAGAACGTACTGGCCAAATGCTACGGTGGCGACGTCAGCCGTAAGCGCAAGCTGCTTGAGAAGCAAAAGGCCGGTAAAAAACGCATGAAGCAAGTGGGCAACGTGGAAATTCCACAAGAAGCCTTCCTTGCGGTGCTCAGGTTGGATAGTTAGGTCCTATGTCGCTAAATTTCCCGCTGTTGCTGGTCATCGCCGTTGCCGTTTGCGGACTCCTGGCGTTGCTCGATCTTGTGTTCTTCGCCCCGCGTCGGCGGGCGGCTATCGCGTCCTATCAGGGCAGCGTCAGCCAGCCCGACGTCGTGGTGATCGAGAAGCTGAACAAAGAACCTTTGTTGGTTGAATACGGCAAATCGTTCTTCCCGGTGCTATTTATCGTGCTGGTGCTGCGTTCGTTCCTGGTGGAGCCGTTCCAGATTCCGTCGGGGTCGATGAAGCCGACCCTGGACGTGGGCGACTTCATCCTGGTGAACAAGTTTTCCTACGGGATTCGCTTGCCGGTGATCGACAAAAAAGTCATCGAGATCGGCGACCCGCAGCGCGGCGATGTGATGGTGTTCCGCTACCCGAGCGATCCGAACGTTAACTACATCAAGCGTGTGGTCGGTCTGCCGGGTGACGTGATTCGCTACACCAGCGACAAGCGCCTGTTCATCAACGGTGAGTCGGTGGCCGAGCAGCTACTGGGTGCCGAACCGAACACCCTGGGCAGCGCCGAGCTGTATCAGGAAAAACTCGGTGCGGTGGAGCACCAAATCCGCAAGGAAATGAGTCGCTACCGCGCAATGCCTGATGGCGAATGGAAAGTGCCGGCCGGGCACTATTTCATGATGGGCGACAACCGCGACAACTCCAACGACAGCCGCTATTGGGATGATCCCACCATTCCCAAGGATCTGTTGGGCATGGTTCCCGACCAGAATATCGTCGGCAAGGCCTTCGCGGTCTGGATGAGCTGGCCGGAACCCAAACTCAGCCACCTGCCGAACTTCTCGCGGGTCGGGCTGATCAAGTAATACAGACGGCGCTGTGATCACAGCGCCGAATGCTTTTTTGGGGCTTGGACAATCTCCAGCCTCATGCAGCGCCAACCAGGATTTGAATTTGAACACTGCGTCAATCGTCGATGGCCGCCGGTGCCACCAAACAGATATGGGTAAACCGTGAGCGTTTCTCTAAGTCGTCTCGAGCACCTGCTCGGCTACACCTTCAAAGACCAGGAACTGATGGTCCTTGCCCTCACACACCGCAGTTTTGCAGGGCGTAACAACGAACGCCTGGAATTCCTCGGTGATGCCATCCTCAATTTCGTCGCCGGTGAAGCCCTGTTCGAACGCTTCCCTCAAGCCCGTGAAGGCCAGCTGTCGCGCTTGCGTGCGCGGTTGGTGAAGGGCGAGACCCTGGCCGTTCTGGCCCGTGGCTTTGGCCTGGGCGAGTACCTGCGCCTGGGCTCCGGTGAGTTGAAGAGCGGCGGTTTCCGTCGCGAGTCAATCCTGGCCGACGCGCTTGAAGCGCTGATCGGCGCCATCTATCTGGATGCAGGCATGGAAGCGGCCAAGACGCGCGTCACCGCTTGGCTGACGTCCGAGATCGAAAGCCTGACCCTGGTCGACACCAACAAAGATCCCAAGACCCGCCTGCAGGAATTCCTGCAGTCCCGCGGGTGCGAACTGCCACGCTACGAAGTGGTGGATATCCAGGGTGAGCCGCATTGCCGCGTATTTTTCGTGGAATGTGAAATCACCTTATTGAATGAAAAAAGCCGAGGTCAGGGTGTGAGCCGTCGTATTGCCGAACAGGTAGCGGCCGCTGCAGCACTGATTGCCCTGGGCGTGGAGAATGGCCATGACTGATTCAACCGCAACACGCTGTGGCTATGTTGCCATCGTCGGCCGTCCCAACGTGGGCAAGTCCACGCTGCTGAACCACATCCTCGGCCAGAAGCTCGCGATCACCTCGCGCAAGCCGCAGACTACCCGTCACAACATGCTGGGCATCAAGACCGAAGGCACCGTGCAAGCGGTCTACGTCGACACCCCGGGCATGCACAAAGGCGGCGAGAAAGCCCTGAACCGCTACATGAACAAGACCGCCTCGGCTGCGTTGAAAGACGTCGACGTGGTGATCTTCGTGGTCGACCGCACCAAGTGGACCGACGAAGACCAGATGGTTCTCGAGCGCGTGCAGTACGTCACCGGCCCGTTGATCGTCGCGCTGAACAAGACCGACCGCATCGAAGACAAAGCCGAGCTGATGCCGCACCTGAGCTGGCTGCAGGAACAACTGCCGAATGCCCAGATCATGCCGATCTCGGCCCAGCACGGGCACAACCTCGAAGCCCTGGAGCGCGTGATTGCCGGCTACCTGCCGGAGAACGAGCACTTCTTCCCGGAAGACCAGATCACCGACCGCAGCAGCCGTTTCCTCGCCGCCGAATTGGTGCGTGAGAAAATCATGCGCCAGATGGGCGCCGAGCTGCCGTACCAGATCACCGTCGAAATCGAAGAGTTCAAGCAACAGGGCAAGACCCTGCATATCCATGCGCTGATTCTCGTCGAACGTGACGGCCAGAAAAAAATCATCATTGGCGACAAGGGCGAACGCATCAAGCGCATCGGCACTGAAGCGCGCAAGGACATGGAATTGCTGTTCGATTCCAAGATCATGCTGAACCTGTGGGTGAAGGTGAAGGGTGGCTGGTCCGATGATGAGCGCGCATTGCGCTCCCTGGGTTACGGCGACCTGTAAGGACTCGAATCCACCGCAGGGCTATAAATGTGGGAGGGGGCTTGCCCCCGATAGCAGAGTGTCAGTCACTAAATATTTTGACTGAGCCACCGCCATCGGGGGCAAGCCCCCTCCCACATTAGGTTGGTGTTGTTTTCACTAGTGCATTCCAGCAACGAGAACCCATGTCCTCAACCCCGCCTCCCAGCCAACCCGCCTATGTGCTGCACAGCCGCGCCTACCGCGAGACCAGCGCGTTGGTGGACTTCCTCACGCCCCAGGGGCGCCTGCGCGCGGTGTTGCGCAGTGCGCGGGGCAAGACAGGTACCTTGGCGCGGCCGTTCGTGGCGCTGGACGTGGAGTTTCGTGGCAAGGGCGAGCTGAAAAACGTCGGCCGCCTGGAAAGCGTCGGCAACTCCGCCTGGCTCAATGGCGAGGCACTGTTCAGTGGCCTCTATCTCAATGAATTGCTGATCCGCCTGCTGCCCGCCGAAGACCCGCACCCGGCGGTCTTCGATCACTACGCCGCCACGCTGCTGGCCCTGGCCGAAGGCCGCCCCTTGGAGCCGCTGCTGCGCGCGTTCGAATGGCGCCTGCTCGACGACCTGGGCTACGGCTTTGAACTGAGCAACGACCTGCACGGCGAGCCCATCGCCGCCGACGGCATGTATCGCCTGCAAGTCGACGCCGGCCTGGAGCGTGTGTACCTGCTGCAACCCGGCCTGTTTCAGGGCACCGAACTGCTGGCCATGAGCGAAGCTGACTGGACCGCGCCTGGCGCGTTGTCCGCCGCCAAGCGCCTGATGCGCCAGGCCCTGGCCGTGCATCTGGGCGGGCGGCCGCTGGTCAGTCGCGAGTTGTTTCGAAAGCCCTGACAACCCCGTGTATGCTGTGCAGCGTTTCTTTCCCTTTTCAGGAGCGCTTCCGTGACCACCAGCAATCGCATTCTTCTCGGCGTCAACATCGACCACGTCGCCACGCTGCGCCAGGCCCGGGGCACCCGTTACCCGGACCCGGTCAAAGCCGCGCTGGACGCCGAAGAAGCGGGCGCCGACGGCATCACCGTACACCTGCGCGAAGACCGCCGGCACATCCAGGAGCGCGACGTGCTGTTGCTCAAGGATGTGCTGCAAACCCGTATGAACTTCGAAATGGGCGTCACCGAAGAAATGATGGCGTTCGCCGAGCGCATCCGCCCGGCGCATATCTGCCTGGTGCCGGAGACCCGTCAGGAACTGACCACCGAAGGCGGCCTCGACGTGGCCGGCCAGGAGGCGCGGATCAAGGCCGCAGTGGAGCGCCTGTCGCGGATCGGCTGCGAAGTCTCGCTGTTCATCGACGCCGATGAGCGCCAGATCGAAGCCTCGCACCGCGTTGGCGCGCCGGCCATCGAGCTGCACACCGGGCGTTATGCCGATGCGACCACGCCGACCGAAGTGGCCGATGAGCTGCAACGCATCATTGAAGGCGTGAACTGCGGTCTCAACCTAGGCCTGATCGTCAACGCCGGCCACGGCCTGCACTACCACAACGTCGAAGCCGTGGCGGCGATCAAGGGCATCAACGAACTGAACATCGGCCATGCGCTGGTGGCGCACGCGCTGTTCGTTGGTTTCAAAGGCGCGGTCGCCGAGATGAAAGCCTTGATCCTGGCCGCTGCCAAAGCCTGAGCAAACACCCTCTAGAAAACACTGAAGCTCAAAATGTGGGAGGGGGCTTGCTCCCGATGGCGGTGGTGAAGTGCGCCCCAGAAGTTGGACACCCATCCAACTCCTGGGGCTTTTTCATGAGCAAGTACACAACGCAGTTCAAGCTTTCCGCCATTACCGCCTTCCTGGAACGAGGCCGAGGCTTTCGCCATATTGCTGCTCGATTTCAAATGGACCCCACTTTACTTCGCCGTTGGGTGGAAGCTTACCGGCTGCACGGTGAGGCCAGTCTGAGTAGTACCGGTGGACGTTACAGTGCTTTGTTCAAGTTCTCCGTTCTGCAACGCATGTGGCGTGACTCCCTTTCTTTTCGCCGCGCAGCGGCACTCTTCAATCTGGGTGACTCTACCCAAGTGGGCAGATGGCAGCAGCAGTATTACAGTGGCGGTATTGAAGCCCTGGCCTCAGGGGAAAAAGGATCGAATACCGCTATGTCCAAGCTACCTGCTAAACCTCGAAAAACGGCCATTCCACTCACCGACCAAGAACGTGCTCACAAGGCTTTACTTGATGAACTCCAGTATTTGCGCATGGAGAACGCCTACCTAAAAAAGCTTGGGGAGTTAGGCGAGGCAGTGATGAGGCGCGAGAAAGAAGCGAAGAAAAAGCCCAATTAGTCTCTGAGTTGAGGCACAGCTTCCCCTTGGACCATTTGCTCAAGCTGGCTGGGCTCGCCCGCAGCACGTACTACTACCAACTCAAGGCGATGGACGGAGCAGACCGGTTCGTTTCGCTAAAAGCCTCTATCCAGAGCCTTCAAGACGAGCATAAGGGGCGATTCGGCTATCGCCGTATGACTTTAGCTCTGCGGAGCGACGGACAGTTGATCAACAGTAAAACTGTGCGGCGACTGATGGGGGAGTTGAGTCTGAAATGTACGGTGCGACCGAAGAAATACAGATCGTATCGAGGACCAATGGGAGAAGTATCGCCTAACATCCTGGCTCGTCAGTTCGAGGCTGAGCAACCGAATCAGAAATGGGTAACGGATGTCACCGAGTTCAAAGTGGCAGGCGAAAAGCTATATCTGTCTCCAGTTTTAGACTTGTACAACGGAGAAATTGTGGCCTATCAAACCGCCACGCGCCCCCAATATGCCCTGGTGGGCGACATGCTGGAACAAGCTCTTGAGCGCTTGCCTGAGGGCGTCAAGCCCATGTTGCACTCGGATCAAGGTTGGCACTATCGATACCCGAAGTACCGGGATCGACTAGAAAAAGCAGGGTTGGAACAGAGCATGTCACGCAGAGGAAACTGCTATGACAACGCCACAATGGAGAGCTTCTTCGGCACGTTGAAGTCAGAGTTTTACTACCGGGAAAGCTTCGAGAGTGTGGCTCAGTTGCAGGCTGGACTGGCTGAATACATCCATTACTACAACCATAAGCGAATCAAAACGAAACTTGGCGGACTGAGCCCTGTAGCGTACAGAGCCAGGTCCGCTGTAGCCTAACAATCACTGTCCAACTTTTGGGGCGCACTTCAGTGGATCAGCTACACATAAGCTGACTGACCCACCGCCATCGGGAGCAAGCCCCCTCCCACATTGTCCTCGGTGTTTTCGGTATGCGGCAATGCGAAGCCTTACTGTTTAGCCGTCGCAGGTGTATCGTATCTGCCCTTTGCAGGCCCTGCGCCTGCGGCAGATACGTGAGGTTGTTGTGTCCCGATCCTTTTCCCGTCGACAAATCCTGGGTGGTCTTACCGGCCTGGCCGTAGTGGGCGTCGGTGCCGGTGGCGGCTACCGCTATTGGCTGGGCAAGGTCGCCGAGGCCGAGGCGGGACACGACTACGAACTGATCGCCGCGCCCCTCGATGTGGAGCTGGTGCCGGGGCACACAACCCAAGCCTGGGCGTTCGGCCCGTCGGCGCCCGGCACCGAGCTGCGCGTGCGCCAGGGCGAATGGCTGCGGGTGCGTTTCATCAATCACCTGCCGGTCGCCACCACCATCCACTGGCATGGCATCCGCCTGCCGCTGGAAATGGACGGCGTGCCCTATGTCTCGCAATTGCCGGTATTGCCCGGCGAATACTTCGACTACAAGTTCCGCGTGCCCGACGCCGGCAGCTATTGGTATCACCCTCACGTGAACAGCAGCGAAGAACTCGGCCGTGGCCTGGTCGGCCCGCTGATCGTCGAAGAGCGCGAGCCCACCGGTTTCAAGCACGAACGCACCCTCAGCCTGAAAAGCTGGCACGTCGACGAAGAGGGCGCCTTTGTCGCGTTCAGCGTGCCCCGTGAAGCGGCGCGTGGCGGCACAGCCGGGCGCTTATCGACGATCAATGGCGTGTCCCAGGCGGTGATCGATTTACCCGCTGGGCAGATCACCCGCGTGCGCTTGCTCAACCTCGACAACACGCTGACCTATCGCCTCAATATTCCCGACGTCGACGCGCAGATTTATGCGCTGGACGGCAACCCCATCGAGCCGCGCCCCCTCGGCAAGGAATACTGGCTCGGCCCGGGCATGCGTATCTGCCTGGCGATCAAGGCGCCGCCGGCGGGCGAAGAACTGTCGATCCGCAACGGCCCGGTGCGCCTGGGCACGTTCCGGTCGGTGGCCAACGCCGACGCGCCGACTGAATGGCCGCCTGCGCTGCCCGCCAACCCGATCAGCGAGCCGGACCTGGCCAACGCCGAGAAACTCAACTTCAATTTCGAATGGGTCGGCTCGGTGTCGGTCAACGTCGACAACGGCAAGCCGCCCAGCCTGTGGCAGATCAACGGCCAGGCCTGGGACATCACCGACAAGACCTGCGCCGACCGCCCGATTGCCAAGCTGGAGAAGGGCAAAAGCTACATTTTTGAACTGAAAAACATGACCCAGTACCAACACCCGATCCACCTGCACGGCATGAGCTTCAAGGTGATCGCCTCGAACCGCCACACGGTGATTCCGTACTTCACCGACACCTACCTGCTGGGCAAGAACGAACGCGCCCGCGTGGCGCTGGTGGCGGATAACCCGGGGGTGTGGATGTTCCACTGCCATGTGATCGACCATATGGAAACCGGCCTGATGGCCGCTATCGAGGTGGCATGATGCGCCAGTTTCGCCCCACGGCGATTATCGACCGCAGCCGCGACCAGGACTTCATGCGCGAAGCCCTGGCACTGGCGGCGCAGGGTGCGGCGTTGGGCGAAGTGCCGGTGGGCGCGGTGCTGGTGCAGGACGGTGTCATCATCGGCCGTGGCTTCAATTGCCCGATCAGCGGCAACGACCCCAGCGCCCATGCCGAAATGGTCGCCATCCGCGCCGCCGCCCAGGCGCTGAGCAACTATCGCCTGCCCGGCAGCACGCTGTATGTGACGCTGGAACCGTGCAGCATGTGCGCGGGCCTGATCGTGCATTCGCGCATCGCGCGGGTGGTGTACGGCGCGCTGGAGCCGAAGGCGGGGATTGTGCAAAGCCAGGGGCAGTTTTTTACCCAGGGGTTTCTCAACCATCGGGTGTTGTATGAAGGCGGGGTGCTGGCCGAGGAATGCGGGACGGTGTTGAGTGAGTTCTTCAAGGCCCGCCGGGCTAAGCCCCCACTCTAAAGAACACTGATGAGCAAATGTGGGAGGGGCGGTGCGACGATTCGACTTGCCCCCGATAGCAGTGTGTCAGTCAGCTTATCTATTGCTGACCCACCGCCATCGGGGGCAAGCCCCCTCCCACATTCTGATCTCCATTTTTTCATGGGGATCGCGGGTTACTTCTTAGCGATGATCACCGCCCGCATCGGCGCCGGTAGCCCTTCAATCGTCTTGCTGTGGTCTTCCGGGTCGAGGAAGTCACTCAGCGACTGAAACTTCATCCACTCCGTCCCCCGCTGTTCCTCCACCGTGGTCACACTCACATCCACGCACCTCACGTCGCTGAAGCCGGCCCGGCGCAGCCAGAGCATCAATGCCGGCACCGACGGCAGGAACCACACGTTGCGCATCTGCGCGTAACGGTCTTCCGGTACCAGCACCTGTTGCTGATCGCCTTCGACCACCAGCGTTTCCAGCACCAGTTCACCGCCTTTGACCAGGCAGTCCTTCAGCGCCAGCAAATGCTCGATCGGCGAGCGACGGTGGTAGAACACACCCATGGAAAACACGGTGTCGAAGCCTTCCAGGTTCGCCGGCAAGTCCTCGAACGGGAACGGCAGGTGCCAGGCGTTCGGTGCCGACAGGTAACGCTGTACCGCCTGGAACTGGCAGAAGAACAGCCAGTTCGGGTCCACGCCGATCACGCTGTCGGCACCGGCGCCGAGCATGCGCCACATGTAATAGCCGTTGCCGCAGCCGACATCGAGGATGCGTTTACCGTTCAGGTCCAGATGCGGCGCGACTCGCGACCACTTCCAGTCCGAACGCCATTCGGTATCCACATGCACGCCGAACAGGTGGAACGGGCCTTTGCGCCACGGGCTCAGGCCCATCAGCGCGGTATGCATTTGCGCGCGGGTGGCGTCGTCGCACGCGGTGTCGAGGGTCAGGCCATTGAGCAAATCGACTTCGCTGGGCTGGATCTTCGGCAGTGCATCCAGCGCACTCTGCCAGCGCTCCAGGTCGCCATGCCCCTTTTCCATCTTGCTATCGAGTTGCGCTTGCAGGCCCTGGGCCCATACGGCCAGGGGAGTGCCGACCAAGTGGCGGGCGAGGGGGGACAGATCAATCATGGCAAGGCAATCAACGAGGCAAAGTTAAGACACTGGAACCACGGCACGACGGTCGAGAACCCGGCCGCCAGCAGGCGTTCGCGGTGTTCTTCGAGGCTGTCGGGCTTCATGACGTTTTCGATGGCGCTGCGCTTCTGGGCGATTTCCAGCTCGCTGTAGCCGTTGGCGCGTTTGAACGCGACATGCAGATCGGTGAGCAGCGCGTGTTCTTGCGCATCATTGAAACGCAGCTTTTCCGAGAGGATCAACGCACCGCCCGGCAACAGCGCTTGGCGGATGCGCCCGAGCAACGCCAGGCGCTGATCGGGAGCGATGAATTGCAGGGTGAAGTTCAGCGCCACCACCGAGGCCGGCTGGAACTGCAGCGCGAGGATATCGCCCTCGATCACCTGAACCGGCAGCAACTCCTGGAACATCGAGTCCTGGCCATTGAGGTATTCGCGGCAGCGCTCGACCATCGCCGCCGAGTTATCCACCGCGATGACGTGGCAGCCGTCGGTGCGCACGTGGCGGCGCAACGCCTGGGTGACCGCGCCGAGGGACGAACCCAGGTCGTACAGCGCACTGTTGGGTTGGGCAAACTGCGCGGCGAGCACGCCGAGGTTTTCGACGATGGTCGGGTAACCGGGCACTGAGCGCTTGATCATGTCCGGGAACACCCGCACCACGTCCTCGTTAAAGGCGAAGTCCGGCACCTGGGGCAGGGGCTGGGCGAATAGGCGATCGGGTTCTTTGCTCACGGTTGTTCCAGCGACGAGGGGGAAAGGCCGGCATTTTAGCCAAGTTGCTCCGCAGATGCGCGGGTTGTCTGATGGAACGCCGAGGCGGTGATACCCCACTGGCCGAGCCAGTAAGTGCTGATCAGCAGGTACGGCGCGGCATCGAAGCTCAGCACAAACCGGTTGATGCCGATCAGCGTGTCGGAAACCACAAACGATATGGCACCCGCCGCTGCCAGTAACGCCGAGCGCTTGGGCACCGCGCTGCCCAGTCGCGCCAGCGCCCGCCAGAGCATCGCGCTGATCACCAGCGCGTAAACCACCACTGGAATCAGCAACTCGCCCAGCCCATGGGAAATCAGGATGCTCAGCAGCATCGCCCCGACGCCCAGCGCCAGCACCAACGGCAGCCACGCCAAGCGTCGGCAGTCGCTGAAATAGGCTTTGAGGTACGCCAGGTGCGCGCACAGAAACGCGCCCAGGCCAAAGATAAACAAGTCGCCCGGCCATGCCAGCAGCACATCGCCGACCAGGGAAAAAATCAGCCCCAGGCTGATCCAGCGTCGATAGTCGCTCGGCGGCGCATCATGCAGCCAGCCCAGCAGCGCCAGGACCGGCAACGGTTTGACCAGCAGGCACAGTAACGCCGCATGGACGGTCAGGCCGTAGATAAAGGTGCCGGCGCCCATCAACGCAAGAATCAGCCATGGCATATCAGTTCACCGTGATGGCGCAGTCGAACGTCTCGGTCGGTTCGGCTTCCGGTTCCCAGGGCTGCTGGGAGGTCAGGCGCAAACGGCCCTGGCCGGACGAGAAGGCCTGGAAGCGCCAGGTGGATTGGCCACCGCCGCCGATCACGCCGGATTCTGTGCTGCTGTAGACCTCGGGGCTCAGTGCGCGCAGCACGCCGCCGGCGGAATCCTGGATGGCCCAGCGGTAGCCAGTGGTGGGGTTGCTTGGCAGGGTCAGGATCAGGTTTTGTCCGGTTTTGAGTTGGAGCGGGCAGGTGCTCTGTTTTTCCACGCTGACGTTTTGCTGTGGGGCACTGGCGCACGCGGCCAGCAGGGCAAGGCTCAAGGGGAGAAGCAGGCGGGCAGCGGTCATGGGGGCTCCGTTGATGTGCGACGAAGAGCGAGCATAACCGAAGATGAGGCAGGGGGGCGGGCGGGCAGTGTATGAGGTGGCTGGGCTGGCGCCATCGCGGGCAAGCCCGCTCCCACATTCGAGCGCATTCCAAAGGATGTACTCGGTCAACTGTGGGAGTGGGCTTGCCCGCGATGACGCCCGCTCAGGCGCTAAAAAACTGTCAGAACAACACCTTCGCCACATCCGCAAAACGCTTGGCGAAGTGCACGGTCATCCCTTCCTTCAGATACTCCGGCAGCTCTTCAAAACTGCCGCGATTGGGCTCGGGCAAGATCAGCTCGTGAATCTTCTGGCGCCGCGCCGCGATCACCTTCTCACGCACCCCGCCAATTGGCAGTACATGCCCGGTCAGCGTCAGCTCGCCGGTCATGGCCACGCCTTTCTTCGGTGGCTGGTTGCGCGCCAGCGACAACAGCGCACTGGCCATGGTCACGCCAGCGCTCGGGCCGTCTTTCGGCGTGGCGCCTTCGGGTACGTGCAGGTGGACGAAGGCTTCATCGAAGAACTTCGGATCACCGCCAAACGACTTCAGATTGGCGCTGACGTAGCTGTAGGCGATTTCAGCGGATTCTTTCATCACATCACCCAGTTGCCCGGTGAGCTTGAAGCCGCGGTTGAGCGTGTGGATGCGGGTCGCCTCGATCGGCAAGGTCGCGCCGCCCATGCTGGTCCAGGCCAACCCGGTGATAACGCCGGTGCCGGACAGCACTTGTTCGTTGCGGAACACCGGTATACCGAGGGAGCTTTCCAGGTCCTTGGTGCCGATCTTGATCACCGCGTCCGGCTCATCCAGCAGCTTGACCACCGCCTTGCGCACCAGCTTGCCCAGTTGTTTCTCCAACTGGCGCACCCCGGCTTCGCGGGCATAGCCGTCGATCAAGGCGCGCAGGGCGCCGTCGCTGATGGTCAGGCTGTTTTTCGACACGCCGGCTTTTTCCAACTGCTTTGGCCACAGGTGGCGTTTGGCGATGGCGACTTTTTCTTCGGTGATATAGCCCGACAGGCGAATCACTTCCATGCGGTCCAGCAAGGGGCCGGGGATCGAGTCCAGGGTGTTGGCGGTGCACACGAACAGCACTTTCGACAGGTCCAGGCGCAGGTCCAGGTAGTGGTCGAGGAATTCGACGTTCTGTTCCGGGTCGAGGGTTTCCAGCAGCGCCGAAGCCGGGTCGCCCTGGAAGCTCTGACCCATCTTGTCGATCTCGTCGAGCATGATCACCGGGTTCATCACTTCCACATCTTTGAGCGCCTGCACCAGCTTGCCGGGCATGGCGCCGATGTAGGTGCGGCGATGGCCCTTGATCTCGGCCTCGTCGCGCATGCCGCCGACGCTGAAGCGATAGAACGGCCGCCCGAGGGATTCGGCAATCGATTTACCCACGCTGGTCTTGCCCACACCCGGCGGCCCGACCAGCAGCACGATGGAGCCGGCGACTTCGCCTTTATAAGCGCCCACCGCGAGGAATTCGAGGATGCGACTCTTGATGTCGTCCAGGCCGGCGTGGTGTTTGTCCAGGACCTTGCGCGCATGTTTCAGGTCGAGCTTGTCCTTGCCGTACACGCCCCACGGCACTGAAGTCGCCCAGTCCAGGTAGTTGCGCGTCACTGCGTATTCCGGCGAGCCGGTTTCGAGGATCGACAGTTTGTTCAGTTCTTCATCGATGCGTTTCTGCGCCTGCGCCGGCAGCACTTTGCCTTCCAGGCGCTGTTCGAACTGCTCGACGTCGGCGCTGCGGTCGTCCTTGGTCAAGCCCAGTTCCTGCTGGATGACCTTGAGCTGTTCCTTGAGGAAGAATTCGCGCTGGTGCTCGCCGATCTTGCGGTTCACCTCGGCGGAGAGTTCTTTTTGCAAACGCGCGACTTCGACTTCCTTGCGTAGCATCGGCAGCACTTTTTCCATGCGCTTGAGCATGGGCACGCAGTCCAGCACTTCCTGCAGCTCCGTACCGGTCGCCGACGTGAGGGCGGCGGCGAAGTCGGTCAGCGGCGACGGGTCGTTAGGGCTGAAGCGGTTGAGGTAGTTCTTCAGCTCTTCGCTGTACAGCGGGTTGAGCGGCAGCAGTTCCTTGATCGCATTGATCAGCGCCATGCCGTAGGCCTTGACCTCGTCGGTCGGCTCGGTCGGCTGGTGCGGGTATTCGACTTCCACCAGGTACGGTGGGCGGTGGTGCTTGAGCCAGGTGCGAATCCGCACGCGGGTCAGGCCCTGGGCGACGAATTGCAGTTTGCCGTTTTCGCGGCTGGCGTGGTGGACCTTCACCAGGGTGCCGTACAGCGGCAGCGCGGAGGTGTCGAAATGCCGTGGATCATCTGGCGGCGTGTCCATGAAGAACAGGGCCAGGGAGTGATGGTCGGATTTGCTCACCAGCTCCAGGGTTTCGGCCCACGGTTCTTCATTGACGATCACCGGCAACACTTGCGCCGGGAAGAACGGGCGATTGTGAATCGGGATGATGTAGACCTTGTCCGGCAGGTTTTGCCCAGGCAGGGCCAGGCCGGTATTGGACGAGTGACCCTCGGCGTTTTCAGGGTCGGCGTATTCGTTGGCGTCGAAATCAGGGATATCTTGCTGGTCGCTCATGGGGCACCTGCATAGGGAAGTATGCCAGTTAGATGGGGCGGTCCAGCGGTGGTTTCAATGGCGGGGGCTAGATAGCAACATATTGCATGAAATTACTGCAGAGCCCCGGTCAAGGTGGGAGGGGGCTTGCTCCCGATTGCGGCGTGACAGTCACCCCATACGTTGACTGATACACGGTTATCGGGAGCAAGCCCCCTCCCACAGGGTTAGCCGCATGCAGTCAGCTGATTTTGTGGAGGTAGGCGGGCAGGGGTTGTTCCGGCAATACCGACAACACCTTCAAGCGCTGCAACATCCGCTGCCGCGCCCGTTGCAGGTGCTCGCGCAGGTTCAACGCCGCCGCATCGAACGCGCCGTGCAGCAACAACTCCAGGATCAAGCGGTGTTCGGCGAGCATCGCCGGGTCGGCACCGATCCCCAGCAAGCGATAGAAAATCCGGCTGATGATCATCGGGCTCTGGCCCTGGCGGATCAGCGCGGCGATCTTGCGGTTTTGCAGGCCGGCCAGGCAGCGTTGGTGCAAATCCTCTTCGATCTGCTCGATGGCTTCCAGGCTGCACTGTGGGCTGTCCTGGGCGTCGAGCACGCGTTGCAACATGGCTTCGAGCAGCGCGCGGTCAAGGTTCGGCGCGCTCTGGCGCAGCGCTTCGGGCTCCAGGCAGGCGCGCAGTTCGTAGTCTTCGGTGACTTCCCGCGCCGTCAGCGGCCCTGCCAGCCATTGGGAGTAGGGCTCTTTTTCGACCAGGCCACGGTCGCGCAGGCGCATCAGTGCTTCACGCACCACCGCGCGGCTGACGCCGTAGTGGTCGGCGGCGGCTTGCTCATCCAGGCGGTAATGGCCGAAAGCGATGCAGGTGGACAGCGCCGCGCCGATCTCCTCGACGATCCGCTCGCCCAACGGCCGTGTATCCACCAGTTCGTCCTCGTCGTTCAGGCCCAGGTGCGCCGGGCTCAGGGGCAGGCGCAGCGGTTCCATGGCCACGCCCTCGGGGTTGATCAGGTAACCCCGCCCGTTGAAACGGCAGATCAACCCTTCGGCATGCAGCAGGTCCAGCGCCTTGCGTACCGGCACGCGGCTGGTGCCAAACAATTCGGCCAGCGGCGCTTCGAGCAGGACCAGCCCGTGGCGGGCGGTGCCGTTGACGATCGCGTCACGCAAAAGCTGGTGAATCATCGCGTAACGAGAGGCCGAGGCGGACACTGCTTTCATCGTGTTCTCTGGGGTAAAGAGGTCGGGTGTATGTAGGACGCAGCCAGGGATTCTCTCATAGATGTACCTGTCACTCCGCGCCACGTCGGCGGCACTTTTTTGGGGCCTTGAAGGTAGGGCTGTTACTTTTCTGCACCAAAATGTACTTATTAATAAAAGATACATTATTAGCTTGAAGGCCCGCTGCAGGGTCCGCGCCAGGTTTTTTTGCTTCCTACAAAAGCATCTATCCCGCCGCTCTGGTCGATAAAGCGCAATCACAGAAAAAGCCGTCGACACAGACTGGCACGAAAGCTGCCTTTATAAAATGTACATTTTATTAATATGTACGTTTTGTGAGGATCAGCCTGATGTCAGACGCCACTTCAATGGCCGAGGCTTTCGCCAGCGGTCGCAGCGACCCGGTGCACGCCCTCGACCACGCGAGTCGGTCGGCACCCCCGGCCGTCATCCACATCGCCCCAACGGGGGAAGACGCACGCCTGTTGCGGGCTGCGCTGTCCGTCGAATCCCAACTGACTCTCTAAGGAGACACCCCATGGCTAAAGACATCCTCTGTGCATTCGGCGTCGACGTTGACGCCGTCGCCGGCTGGCTCGGTTCCTACGGCGGCGAAGACTCGCCAGACGATATCTCCCGCGGCCTGTTCGCCGGTGAAATCGGCGCGCCGCGCCTGCTCAAACTGTTCGAGCGCTACGGCCTGCGCACCACTTGGTTTATCCCCGGCCACTCGATGGAAACCTTTCCCGCGCAGATGAAGGCGGTGGCCGACGCCGGTCACGAAATCGGCGTACACGGCTACAGCCACGAAAACCCGATTGCGATGACCGCCGAGCAGGAAGAAATCGTGCTCGACAAGTCCATCGAACTGATCACCCACGTGACCGGTAAACGTCCGACCGGCTACGTCGCACCGTGGTGGGAATTCAGCAAGGTCACCAACGAACTGCTGTTGAAAAAAGGCATCAAGTACGACCACAGCCTGATGCACAACGACTTCCACCCCTACTACGTGCGCAAGGGCGACAGCTGGACCAAAATCGACTACAGCCAGCACCCCGACACCTGGATGAAACCGCTGGTGCGCGGCGAAGAAACCGACCTGGTGGAGATCCCGGCCAACTGGTACCTCGACGACCTGCCGCCGATGATGTTCATCAAGAAAGCCCCCAACAGCCACGGCTTCGTCAACCCGCGTCACCTCGAAGAAATGTGGCGCGATCAGTTCGACTGGGTCTACCGCGAACACGAACACGCGGTGTTCACCATGACCATCCACCCCGACGTATCCGGCCGCCCGCAAGTGCTGCTGATGCTCGAACGCTTGATCGAACACATCCAGAGCCATGCCGGCGTGCGCTTCGTCACCTTCGACGAAATCGCCGATGACTTTATCCGCCGCCAACCGCGTACCTGACCCCATCCCACCCTCGAGGCGCGATCCATGTCCATCTACAACAAGCTTGACCTGACTGGCTGGAAACCCCGGCAACTGACGTCCCAGGAAGTGCGCTTCGCCACCTGGATCGCGTTTTTCGCCTGGGTGTTTGCGGTGTACGACTTCATCCTGTTCGGCACGTTGCTGCCGGAGATCGGCCGGCACTTCGGCTGGGGCGAGGTGGAACAAGCTGAAATCGCGACCTGGGTGGCGGTGGGTACGGCGGTGGTGGCATTTGCCATTGGCCCCGTCGTCGATAAGTTGGGGCGGCGCAAAGGCATTATCTTCACCGTGGCCGGCTCCGCGGTGTGCTCGGCGCTGACCGCGATCGGTGGTGCGTGGGGCAAGTCGCCGCTGATCCTGATCCGTTCGTTGGGCGGCCTGGGTTATGCCGAGGAAACCGTCAACGCCACGTATTTGAGCGAGCTGTATGGCGCCTCGCAAGATCCCCGACTGACCAAGCGCCGGGGGTTTATCTACAGCCTGGTGCAGGGCGGCTGGCCGGTCGGTGCGCTGATCGCGGCGGGGTTGACCGCGCTGTTGCTGCCGATCATCGGCTGGCAGGGCTGCTTCATTTTTGCCGCGATCCCGGCCGTGGTCATCGCGATTATGGCGCGCAAGCTCAAGGAGAGCCCGCAGTTCCAGATCCATCAGCGCATCAGCGCGCTGCGTAAAAGCGGCGCGGTGAGCGAAGCGCAAAACGTCGCCGCGACCTACGGCGTGGACTACGACGAGCACAGCAAAGCCGGCCTCAAAGCCGCCTTCCGTGGCCCGGCCCGCCGCGCCACCCTGGTGATCGGCGCCGCGCTGTTGCTCAACTGGGCAGCGATCCAGGTGTTCAGCGTGCTCGGCACGTCGGTGATCGTCAGCGTTCACCACATCTCGTTCGAGAACTCGCTGATCATCCTCGTGCTGTCGAACCTGGTGGGTTACTGCGGCTACCTCAGTCACGGCTGGATGGGCGACAAGATCGGCCGCCGCAACGTCATCGGCCTGGGCTGGATGCTCGGCGGGCTGTCGTTCGCCGGGATGCTGTTCGGCCCGAGCAACATGGCGATGGTGGTCGGGTTGTACAGCCTGGGCCTGTTCTTCCTGATCGGGCCGTACTCGGCGGCGTTGTTCTTTATCAGCGAAAGTTTCCCCACCAGCATCCGTGCCACCGGCGGCGCGATCATTCATGCCATGGGCCCGATTGGCGCGGTGGTCGCAGGTTTCGGCGCGACGCAAGTGTTGTCCGCCGGCAGCGACTGGCAGACCGCCGCGCTGTGGTTCGGCGCCTTGCCGTGCTTTTTGTCCGGTGTGCTGATGTTTGCCGCACGCCATGTGCGTCCGGAAACCGTGCAGTAAGGAGGGTTTGATGAAGCGTAAAGTTGCCTTGATTACCGGTGCCGCCAGCGGCATCGGCCAAGCCCTCGCGGTGGCCTATGCGCGCCACGGCGTGGCGGTGGTGGGCGGGTATTACCCGGCCGATCCTCATGACCCGCGCACCACCGTGTCCCTGGTGGAACAGGCGGCTGGCGAATGCCTGATGCTGCCGCTGGACGTGGGCGATACCGCCTCGGTGGACGCCTTGGCTGCCCAGGCCGTGCAGCATTTTGGCCGCCTCGATTATGCGGTGGCCAACGCCGGTCTGCTGCGCCGTGCGCCGCTGCTGGAAATGACCGATCAACGGTGGGACGAAATGCTCAACGTCGACCTGACGGGGGTAATGCGCACCTTCCGCGCGGCGACTCGGCATATGCCCGCGGGCGGCGCGCTGGTGGCGATTTCGTCGATTGCCGGCGGCGTATATGGCTGGCAGGAGCACAGCCATTACGCGGCGGCCAAGGCCGGTGTGCCGGGATTGTGCCGCTCACTGGCGGTGGAATTGGCGCCGTTGGGGATTCGCTGCAATGCGGTGATCCCGGGGTTGATCGAGACGCCGCAATCGCTGGACGCGCAGAACTCCCTCGGGCCGGAAGGTTTGGCCAAGGCCGCACGGGCGATTCCGTTGGGCCGGGTGGGGAGGGCGGATGAAGTGGCGTCGCTGGTGCAGTTTTTGACCAGTGATGCATCGAGCTACCTGACCGGGCAAAGCATCGTCATCGACGGTGGTTTAACCGTGCGCTGGCCCGACTGACGGATGTACTCGATCCTCAAATGTGGGAGGGGCTTGCTCCCGATAGCGGTGTGTCAGTCACCATTGTTTTATCTGAACCACCGCTATCGGGAGCAAGCCCCCTCCCACATGGGTACTGTGTTTTTTCAGGAGTTTTTGTATGCCCCAACTGACTAACCGCCGCGCCGTCATCACCGGCGCCGGCAGCGGCATCGGTGCCGCCATCGCCCGTGCCTACGCCGCTGAAGGCACGCGCCTGCTGCTGGCCGACCGTAATGCCGTCAGCCTCGCCGAAACCGCCATCACCTGCCGCAACCTTGGCGCCGAAGTGTTCGAGTGCCTGGCCGATGTCGGCACCGTTGAAGGCGCCCGGGCCAGTGTCGATCGTTGCGTCGAGCATTTCGGCGGCATCGATATTCTGGTCAACAACGCCGGCATGCTCACCCAGGCGCGCTGCGTCGACCTCTCCATCGAAATGTGGAACGACATGCTGCGCGTCGACCTCACCAGCGTCTTCGTCGCCAGCCAGCGTGCCTTGCCGCACATGCTGGCGCAGGGCTGGGGGCGGATCATCAACGTCGCCTCGCAACTGGGGATCAAGGGCGGCGCCGAGCTGACCCATTACGCAGCGGCCAAGGCCGGTGTGATCGGCTTCACCAAATCCCTGGCGCTGGAAGTCGCCAAGGACAACGTGCTGGTCAACGCCATCGCGCCGGGTCCCATCGAGACGCCGCTGGTGGGCGGCATCAGCGACAGCTGGAAGCGTGCCAAGGCCGCCGAGCTGCCCCTGGGGCGCTTCGGCCTGGCCGACGAAGTGGCGCCCACCGCCGTGCTGCTGGCCAGCGAGCCGGGCGGTAACCTGTTCGTCGGCCAGACCCTGGGCCCGAACTCCGGCGATGTCATGCCATGAGCGGGGTGTAGCGATGTGCGGACTCTGCGGGCTGCTCGGCGAAGACCTGCACTGGAGCGACCCGCTGGGCGATGAGTTGCCCAGGCGCCGCGAACGCCTGCGCCGGATCGCCGCGATCAACCAGGTGTTGGCGGTGTTCCGGCTCAAGGTCGAAGACTTCCAGGGCGCCTCGTACCTGCTGCTGGGCGCCACCGGCAAACAGGCGTTGGCCAGCGGCCTGGATCAACTCTGGCAAGCGGCCGAAACCCTGCTCGGGCGGCCACTGGACCCGCTTGATCCGCAACTGCTGAACCACTTGGAAAACACACCATGCTTTCCGTAGGCACGCCCCATTGTGGCGAGGGAGCTTGCTCCCGCTGGAGTGCAAAGCGCTCCCAGCGCGGTGTCCGAAGAGGATCTGGCACACCTCGGTCGCTTGGTTTTGGGCCCGCTTCGCAGCCCAGCGAGAGCAAGCGCTCTCGCCACAGTCAACGCGTTCCGGCCGACGGCGGTGGGTATGAGGTGGAACGATGAGCATCGCTCTGAATGTGATCACCGGCTTTCTCGGCGCTGGCAAAACCAGCTTGCTCACGCGCCTGCTGCAAGGCGAAAGCCTTGGCGATACGGCGCTGCTGATCAATGAATTCGGCGACATCGGCATCGACCATCTGCTGGTGGAAGAAGTGGCGCCGGACACCGTGCTGCTGCCCAGCGGCTGCGTCTGCTGCTCGATTCGCGGTGAACTCAAAGACGCACTGCTCGGCCTCTTGCAACGCCGCGAGCGCGGTGAAATCCCGGCCTTCAAGCGGGTGATCCTGGAAACCACCGGCCTGGCCGACCCGGCGCCGATCCTTGCGACCCTCAACAACGACGTGCAACTGCGCGGGCGTTTTCATATCGGCCTGGTCATCACCCTGGTCGACGCCAGCCACGCCGCCCTGCAGGAACGCCTGCACCCGGAATGGCTGGCCCAGGTGGCGGCGGCGGATCGCTTGCTGCTGAGCAAGACCGACCGGGTGGACGACTGCGAGCCGCTGCGTTTGCACCTACAGGCGCTGAACCCGGGCACGCCGATCCTGGATACCCACGACATCCACAGCGGCGATCAACTGTTGCTTGGCGAAGGCTTGCGCAGCGCCGAACCGGCGGTCGAAGTCAGCCGCTGGCAACTGCACCGGACCACCACGGCCAGCCATGGCGCCGCGCAAGTCTGCTGCCTGACCTTCGACCAGCCGCTCGATTGGGTCGGTTTCGGAGTGTGGTTATCGATGCTGTTAAGATGCCATGGCGAACGAATCCTTCGCGTCAAAGGACTGCTCAACGTGAACGCAAGCTCGGCCCCCATCGTCATTCATGGCGTGCAGCACTGCCTGCATGCGCCAGTCCACCTGCCGGCGTGGCCGGGCACCGACCGGCAATCGCGCCTGGTGTTTATCCTGCGCGGCCTCGATCCCACGCAGTTGCGCCGCTCGTTTGAAGCATTTTCACGGCGGTTCGCGGCATGATCACCTTAAGAGTCCTTGGCACTTCGGTGACCTTGCTCGAATGCTTGCGCGTGCGGGCCGAGCAGGAACTGGGCATTCGCCTGGTGTACCAGGTGCATGACGTCGAACAGGCCCAGCGCATCGCGGTGATGCAGCCCGACAGCTACGATCTGTACGACCAGTGGTTCCACAACGTCGACTTCGTGTGGCCCGCCCGCGCGATCCAGCCCATCGACACGCGGCGCATCGCCTTGTGGCACGAGATCAACGACCTGCCCAAACGTGGTCGCCTGTCGCCCAGCGACTGCCTGGGCAGTGGCAGCGTGCCCAGTGAACGGCTGTTTGTGCAGCACGATGGCAGCCTCGGCAGCACCGTCACCGAACGCATCAGCATGTTGCCGCTGACCCACAACGCCGACAGCTTCGCCTACCGCCCCGAGCGCTTGCCCGAGGCCTTCAGCCGCAGCAATGAAAGCTGGGGCTGGTTGCTCGACCCGCAGTTGCGTGCGCGCACCGCCCTGCAAAGTGACGCCGCCATCGGCGCCCTGGATGCCGCGCTGGCGGTGCAGGGCGCTGGGCTGGCGACGTTCAAGGACATCGGCAATATGAGCATTGAAGAGATCGATGTGCTCGCCGATATCCTGGTGCGCAAGCAGAAAGAAGGGCACTTCGCGGCCTTCTGGTCCGACGATGAAGAAGCCGCGCAATTGATGCTCAGCCCGAGCATCGATATCCAGAGCCTGTGGTCGCCGACCCTGATGCGCCTGCACCGTGCGGGGGGGAAGTACCGCCTGGCAGTGCCGCGCGAAGGTTATCGCGCCTGGTTCGGTGGCCTGTCATTGTCGCGCCATGCCCAGGGCCCGGTGCTCGACGCGGCCTATGCGTACCTCAATTGGTGGCTGTCCGGCTGGCCGGGGGCAGTGATGGCCCGCCAGGGTTACTACATCGGCAACCCGGCACGCAGCCGCGATCACTTGACCAGCGCCGAATGGGACTACTGGTACGCCGGTAAACCCGCGCGGGAAGAATTACCGGGCAGCGATGGCCTGCCGCTGATCGATATCGGCGAAGTGCGCGACGGCGGGTCCTATGAACAGCGCATGGGGCATATCGCGGTGTGGAATTCGGTGATGGATGAACACAACTACCTGGTGCGGCGCTGGGGGGATTTCATGCGCGCGCGAGGGTGATGCCGGCCAACCGCCTGTCGCCAATAATATGACGCGAAATATCCCGGTTTTATTGTGTGCGCTTGCCTGAACTCCCAGCTAATCTGCTCAAACCCAACATCTTCTAAAAATAGATGTTTTTTTGACGCAGAGCCGGTCGTCGCAAGGAAGGCACATGACAAAGGGACGCAATGGCATCGAGAGGCGCACGCTTGCGCGGGGCGCGGCCATGCCGTGGCGTCACACGTTTCAGACCCGTATTGCCGGGGTGCTGGCCCTGTTGTTGTTGCTGGTGGTTGCCGGCACCTACTTCGCGGTCAAGGCTACCACCAGCCGCGCCGTGGAGAACCAGGCGCGGGTCCAGTTGAAAACCGGCACCCAAGTGTTCGAGCGCCTGCTGGACTTGCGCGGGCGCCGCTTGCAATACGGGCTCGACTGGCTCACCGCTGACGGCCCGTTCAAACACGCTGTGCTCGCAGGCAAGGCCGCGCCGATCCTGGCCGCTCTGCGGCAACACGGGACCGGCATTCGTGCCAGCGAAGTGTTTGTTCTTGGGCTCGATGGCAAGGTGATGGTCAGTACCTTGCCTATGCTCTCCAGCGGTCAACCGTTTCCTTACGACGCAGCACTGCGCCAGGCACGCCGCAGTGGCCTGCAAATGCTGATCGTGGCGATGGACGGGCGCCCCTATTTGCTGGTGCAAGACGAAGTGCTCGACCCGCTGCCCGTCGCCCGCGTCGTCATGGGCTTTCCCATGGACACGCTGTTCGCCAATGAACTGCGCTCCATGAGCAACCTCGACGTGTCGTTCCTCAGTGTGCAAGGCACACGCCCCGGCGCACTGCTCAGCACTCAGCCCGATGGCTACCAGGCCACCCTGCTCAGCCTGCTGCGTGACCCACACCCCAACCCCGAGGCGCAGATCGATCTGTTCTACGGCGAACGCGTGCTCAGCCATGTGCTGTCACTGGCCAACACCGGCGATGGCGATGAAGTGCGGGTGCTGCTGCAAAGCCCGCTGGACCATGCCCTGGAAGCCTTTGCGCCGCTGGGCCGGCAATTTCTCGGGATTGCCTTGGCGGTGCTGCTGATGTCGCTGGCCGGCGCGTTGTTTCTGGCGCGGCGGGTGTCGCGCCCGCTCAATGCGTTGGTGGAGGCCGCCGAACGCATCGGCGCCGGTGACTACCGCACGCCGGTGCGGGTGCGCGGCAACGATGAATTCGGCCTGCTGGCCCGCGCCTTCAACGCCATGCAAAGCGGGATTGCCGTGCGCGAACGGCAACTGGCCCATAACGCCCTGCATGACCCGCTCACCGGTCTGCCCAATCGGGCCCTGGCCATGGAGCGCCTGGGCAGTGCGATCAGTGCGCAGCGCCCGGTGGTGTTGCTGTACCTGGGGATTGAAAACTACCGGTTGATCAATGAAGGCTTCGGCCCGCAAGGCGTCGAGCAAATGCTCCGCGAAGCCAGCCGCTGTTTGTCCATGAGCCTGCTGGCCAGCGACACGGCGGCGCGCATCACCGGCAGCGAGTTTCTGGTGCTGCTGGAAAACACCCAGATCGACCGCGCCGTGGCCCGTGCCGACCGTCTCTATGCGCTGATCACCGAACCCCAGCGCATCGGCAACGACGAACTGCGCCATGAAGTGAGCATCGGCATCGCCGCGTACCCCACCGACGGCCAGCAGGTCGACGAACTGATCACCCGCGCCGCCATTGCCCGCCATGATGCGGCGGCCTTGCCTGGCTATCTGCAGATCTACCGCCAGGACCGGGACCTGGCGCACCAGCGCCAGATCACCCTGATCCGCGACCTGCGCCGCGCCGCCCTCGAAGGTGAGTTGTTCCTGTGCTATCAGCCCAAGCTCGACCTCAAGCACGGCCATGTGTGCCAGGCCGAAGCCTTGCTGCGCTGGCAGCACCCGAGCCTGGGGCTGGTGTCGCCTGTCGAATTCATCCCCCTGGCCGAACGCACCGGCAGCATAGGCAGCCTGACGTTGTGGGTGATCGAAGAAGCCATCCGCCAGATCGCCGAGTGGGCGCGCAGTGGTCTGCATATCCAACTGTCGGTGAATATTTCGGTGGACGACTTGGCCGATGACGACCTGGCGATTCGCGTCACTGCCTTGCTGCTGCAATACGGCGTACTGGCCCAGCAATTGATTTTTGAGATCACCGAAAGCGCGATCATGCACAACCCGCAACAGGCGCTCCGCGTGCTGGAACAACTGCGCGGCTGCGGCATCAGCCTGTCGGTGGATGACTTCGGCACCGGCTATTCGTCGCTGGCGCAATTGCAGCGCCTGCCGGTGCAGGAACTGAAGATCGACCAGTCCTTTGTGCGCAACCTCGACAGCACCAGCGGCGACGGCGTGATCGTGCGCTCCACCATCGAAATGAGCCACAACCTGGGGCTCAAGGTGGTGGCCGAGGGGGTTGAGTTCGAGCCCAGCCTGGCGCTGCTCAAACAGTGGAATTGCGACACCGCCCAGGGTTACTTGATCAGCCGGCCGTTGACCGCGATGGCGTTCGAGCGGTGGATGCGGCGCGAACACGTTCTGCTGTGAAAAAAACGCAGTAAAAAAGGCGGCTACCCGCGAGGGAAGCCGCCTTTGTTGTGCTGCCGGTAACGCTTAATCCGGCAGTTTGAACGCCATCACATAGTCACCCTGCTTGGTGCCCAGGGAACCGTGACCGCCGGCCATGACCAGCACGTACTGCTTGCCGTCCTTGCCGGTGTAGGTCATCGGTGTGGTTTGCGCACCGGCTGGCAGGCGACCTTCCCACAGTTGCTTGCCGTTTTTCACGTCATAGGCACGCAGGTACTGGTCGAGGGTGCCGCTCAGGAAGGACACGCCACCGGCGGTGGTGAAGGTGCCGCCCAGGCTAGGCACGCCCATGGTCAGCGGGACCGGAACCGGCGAGCTGTCGCGCACGGTGCCGTTCTTGTGCATCCAGATGGTTTTGTGGGTGGTCAGGTCGACCGCCGCCACATAACCCCACGCTGGCGCCTGGCACGGCAGGCCCATCGGCGACAGCATCGCTTCGAGGATCACGCCGTAGGGCGCGCCTTTGTTTGGCTGCACGCCTTCGGTTTCGCTGACGCGTGGGCCCTGCTTGGCGATGTCGGCGGCCGGGATCAGTTTCGATTTGAACGCCATGTAGCTCGGGTTCACGAAGGCGATCTGGCGCACGGGGTCGACGGAAATGCCACCCCAGTCGAACACGCCGAAGTTACCCGGGTAGACGATCGAACCTTGCAGCGATGGTGGAGTGAAAGCCCCGTCGTAGCGCATGGATTTGAAATCGATGCGGCACAGCATCTGGTCGAACGGGGTCACGCCCCACATGTCACGCTCTTTGAGCGGCGGTGGCATGAAGTTCAGGTCAGACTTCGGTTGCGTCGGCGAGGTGTGATCGCCCGCGACGGCGCCTTGCGGTACGGCCACTTCGTGGATCGGCACCACTGGCTGGCCCGTGGCGCGGTCCAGCACGTAGATGCTGCCTTGTTTGGTCGACGCCATCACCGCTTGCTTCACGCCGGCGTCGGTCTTGATGTCGATCAGCGACGGCTGGCCGCCCACGTCCATGTCCCACAGGTCATGGTGGGTGAACTGGAAGGTCCACTTCACGTGGCCGCTGTCGATGTCCAGGGCGGTCAGGCCGGCGCTGTATTTTTCCGAGTCTTCGGTACGGTCGCCGCCGTATTGGTCGGGCATCTGGTTGCCCATCGGCAGGTAAAGCATGCCGAGTTTTTCATCCACGGCGAACATGGACCACATGTTCGGCGAGTTGCGGGTGTAGATCTTGCCCTCGGCCAACGGGGTGGTGTCGTCCGGGTTGCCGCTGTCCCAGTTCCACACCAGCTTGCCGGTGTGTACGTCGAACGCACGGATCACGCCGCTGGGCTCGTCGGTGGAGACGTTATCGGTGACGTGACCGCCGATCACTACCAGGTTTTTGGTCACGGCCGGTGGCGAGGTGGAGTAGTAACCGCCTGGGGCGAAGCTGCCGATATTGGCACGCAGGTCGACCTGGCCTTTGTCGCCGAAGTCTTCGCACATCTTGCCGGTGTCGGCGTTCAGGGCGATCAGGCGGGTGTCGGCGGTCGGTACGAAGATGCGTTTCGGGCAGGCGTTCGGCGCGGCAGCCGGGCTGGCGCTGCCGGTTGGGCTCTGCTCGGAGGCATAGGCGGCGTCATCGTGATAGGACACGCCACGGCAGGTCATGTGCGCCCAACCCTTGAAGCTCTCGGCGCCTTGGGTGGTGATCTTCGGATCGAAACGCCAGATTTCCTTGCCGGTATCCGGGTCGAGGGCAATCACCTGGCTGTGCGGCGTACACACGTAGAGCATGCCGTTGACTTTCAGCGGGGTGTTTTCCGCGGTGGTTTCACCGGGGTCGCCTGCGCCAGGAATGTCGCCGGTACGGAAGGTCCAGGCTGGCACCAGCTTGTGGGCGTTTTCCGGGGTGATCTGTGCCAGGGGCGAGTAGCGATCGCCGTAGGCCGAACGGCCGTAGGCGTTCCAGTCGCCATCGGCTTGGGTTGGCGCAGCGCTGGCCATGCCTGGCACCGCGTCGCGGTCCAGTTGGCCTTTGATTTCACCAGGGTGGGTGAATTGGCTGGCCACGGCAGCAGCGCCGGCCAGGACCACGGCCACGCTTAGCGCGCCGGTGCCCAGCGGTGCTGGTTGGCCACGCAGCAACGGGCGGCGAAACCATGGGAGCAGCATGATGATGCCCAGGGCGAACAGCAGCGCCAGGCGCGGCACCAACTGCCACCAGTCCAGGCCGACTTCCCACAGTGCCCACACGGTGCTGGCGAACAGCACCAGTGCGTACAGGCCCAGCGCGGCGCGGCGGGTGGCCAGCAGCAGAAGGCCGGTCAGGGTGATGCCGATACCGGCTAGCAGGTAGTACAGCGACCCGCCGAGTAGGCTCAGTTTGATACCACCGGCCAGCAGGGCGAGGCCCATGATCAGCAGCAAGACGCCTAGCAGCCTGGGCAGCAGGCGGCTTGGGCTTGAGGCACCATCAGTGCTCATAGTGTGTTTCTCCGTGACGTTGGAATTATGTATCCCCGTGTTGCTTCACTGTAGATGACGATTTGGCACGGGCTTGGTTCAGCGTTAATTGGTTTTTCTGGGGATAGCGGGGGTTATCCACAGGCGGGCGATTTATCCCCAGGCGCGCAAGGGTGTGAGACAGCGCTGTCTTTATGGCGAGGGTTAATCGGCAAGATGGGGTCGACCGAGGGTGAATCGTTTCAGGTTATTGCCGCCAAGGATAATGCGCTGGGGCGTTGAGAGAAAGCGAAAATCGTAAGATGCATTATTTCGGATTTGGTAACAGTGACGGATTGTCGCTGTTAAACGGGGGGAGTTTGCTGGTGTGGCGGCCTTGTAGTCAGCCCGGGGAGTGGGGTGTATATCCGTTTCTTTGGTAACGGCGGCTTATGGTTCCGCCCTTACGGCGGGTCACTTTTGAAAAGCGCAAAAGTAACCCAAACGCTCTTGCCCCACCACTCGGCACCTCGCTTAGGCTCGGTGTGGCCGAACGCAGGCTTGAATCCGTGGGCCGCCGTCATGGGCCATCCTTGGCCCAGGACGGCTAACCCGGCGTCCTGCCGGGTTACCCACGGATTCAAGCCTGCGTTCGGCCAGCGTGGTTTAACGGGGCGCCTAAGATCAAAAGCCAAAGCCAAAGCCAAAGGCAAAGCGAGGCGGCCTTATAGCCGACCTGATCCTGGAAGCCGAATCCGGTCAAAAATGTGGGAGGGGCGGTGCGACGATTCGACTTGCCCCCGATAGCGGTGGATCAGTCATGCATGTATTGGCTGACACACTGCTATCGGGGGCAAGCCCCCTCCCACATTTGGATCTCCATAGCGGCGTTTTTTTGGGTGGTTAGAAGGTGGTGCGTAGGCCAAATTGCACGCTTCTGCCTTCTGCCGGGGCGATGTCGCGCAGGATCGAGCTGGCGTAACGCACGGTCTGGTTGGTCAGGTTTTCGCCGTTGACGAAGGCCAGCCACTGGCTGCCGCCGACGTTGAAGCGATAGCCGGCGCTGGCGCCTAACGTGGTGTAGCCGTCGGTGCCGCTTTCGTTGGTCGGCACGCGGCCTTGTCCAGCGGCGTGTTCGATGTCGATGCGTGCTTGCCAGCGGTCCAGTTCCCACAGCAAGCCGCTGTTCAGGCGCAGGGGCGCAATGCGTGGCAGGGCTTCGCCGGTGTCGAGGTTGGTGGCGCGGGTGTAGTCGCCCGACAGTTCCAGCGCGAATTTGCCGTAGGCGCTTTCGCCGAGTTTCCAGTGATCCTGGGCTTCAAAGCCGGCGAAACGGGCGCGTACTCCCGAGTATTTGTATTCAGGGATGCCGGCTGCGTCTTCTTCACCTTCGTCGTTCAATGTGCGACCTGTGCCCAGTAGGCCGATGTAGTTGGAGAAGCGGCTGTAGAACACGCCGAAGCTGCCTTTGTGCGTGCCGTTGTCAAAGCGCAGGGCCAGGTCGCTGGACACGGCTTTTTCTTTTTTCAGGTTGGCGTCGCCCAATTCGTAGGTGCCGGTGGCGACGTGGGCGCCGTTGGCGTACAGCTCGTAGAAGGTCGGCGCGCGTTCGGTGTAGCCCAGGGTTGCGGCCAGGGACCAGATTGGCGTGAGGGTGTAGACCGCGCCGGACGATAGGCTGCCGGCGGTGAAGTCGTTGGTTTTGTTGGCATTGGCGAAACGTGCGTTGCCTTTGCCGTCCGGGTCGACGCTGGTGTGCTCCAGGCGCCCGCCGAGGCTGAGTTTCAGGCGCTCGGTGGCCTGCATTTCTTCGAGGATAAACAGCGCGCCGGCGTTGGTGTCGGTCTGGGGCACGAAGGCTTCTGCGCCGAGGGCCGAGAACTCGTTGCGGGTCACTTGTGCGCCGATCACGCCGTCGAACGGGCCGAGCGGCTGGTGGCGCGCTTCAACCCGTGCTTCGTAGCCCTTGTTTTTGAAGATCGTGCCGGTTTCGCCGCCTTCGATTTCGCGGTGTTCGTAGTCGGTGTAGCCAGCGTCGAGTTTCACCGAGGTGAACGGGCCTTGCAGGTTGCGGATCTCGGAGGCAAACGCGTAGTGGTCCTGCTTCATGCGGATGCGCACCGCCTGCTCGGCGGGTGAGCCGTAGTTGCTGTCGTAGGTGCTGTAGGACAGCCCGGCATAACCGTCGTCCCAGGTGTAGGAACCGCCCAGCGCTCCGCCGTCCTGGCGCCCGTCGCTGTTGCCCAGGCGGCCGTTTTTGCCGGGGCCGTCTTCGGCCTCCGGGGCGTGGCGGCTGCGGGCCTGGCCCGGGATTTTCAGGTCATTGAATTGCCGCGCATTGGCGTCCAGGTGCAGGGCGAAGGTGCCGTTGCCGGCTTCGAGCTTGCCGGCGCTGCTGCGCGTGGTGTCGGCGCCGCCGTAGCGTAATTCAGCAGCGCCGTGGATGCCTTCGATGGCTTCAGTGGGGATGCGGTTGTCGAAGGTGTTGACCACGCCGCCGATGGCGCTGCCGCCGTACAACAGGGCTGCCGGGCCACGCACGATTTCGATGCGGTCGACGTTGACCGGGTCCAGCGGCACGGCGTGGTCGTAGGACAGCGACGAGGCATCCAGCGCGCCCACGCCGTTGCGCAGGACGCGAATGCGGTCGCCATCCTGGCCGCGAATGATCGGTCGGCTGGCGCCCGGGCCGAAGTAGGACGACGACACGCCCGGCTGCTTGTTCAGGGTTTCGCCGAGGCTGCCTTTTTGTTGCAGGGTCAGGTCGTCGCCTTCCAGCACGGTGGTCGGTGAAGCCAGTTGCTCGCTGCCCAACGGGTTGGCGGTGATGACTTGGGGTGGCAGTTCCAGCGCGTGGGCTTCGGAGCAGATCAGCAGGGCGGCGGCGAGGGGGGACAAGCGCCAGGCAGAGGAGAGGGACATCGGACATTCCTTGGCAAAACGACAAAAAAGAGAAGGCGGCAGACGTGATCGAACGGGTTGTTTTTGCTTGTTGTCGTTATAATATAACATCTCTTTTTGCCCTGAAAAGAGCAACTTTTCCCCAGGGGCTATATTCAATGCGGTGCTTCCACCTGTTCGCCCCGTCGGCTAAGGTGCGCGGCTGTATTTCCTCTTTTTGCGATAGGCCTGGCATGACCGCGACAAGCAACGACCCGCTTCACGGCGTGACTCTGCAACACGTCCTCACCACCCTGGTGGAACACTACGAATGGAGCGGTCTGGCCGAGCGCATCGATGTGCGCTGCTTCAAGAGCGACCCGAGCATCAAGTCGAGCCTGACGTTCCTGCGCAAAACCCCGTGGGCGCGGGAGAAAGTCGAAGGGCTGTACGTGAAACTGATGCGCACCAAACGCCCGCTGGACTGAACCCATGAAGCGCTGTGTAGCGGCGGCCGCCCTGGCCGGTTGGGTGGGGTTGGCGGTTCAGCAATACCTGATTTTCTATTCGCGCTGGTCGACGGGCGCCAGTCTGTTGGGCGGGCTGATCAACTTCTTCAGCTTCTTCACGGTGCTGACCAACACCCTGGTGGTGGTGGTGCTGAGCTACGCCGTGGTTCATCGTGATTCAGCGGCGAAGCGGTTTTTCCTGGCGCCCAGGGTCAGCAGCGCGATTGCCGTCAGCATTGTGCTGGTGAGCCTGGCCTATAACCTGTTGCTGCGGCATTTGTGGCAGCCCGAGGGGTTCCAGTTCATCGCCGACGAATTGCTGCACGACGTGATGCCGCTGCTGTTTGTCGTCTACTGGTGGCGCTGCGTGCCCAAGGGCGCCTTGCGGTTCAAACATATTGGCCTGTGGGTGCTGTACCCGCTGGTGTACTTCGCCTATGTGCTGCTGCGCGGGGATATGCTCGGGCAGTACCAGTACCCGTTCATCGACGTCGGCACCCTCGGTTATCCACAGGTGTTTATGAATGCCGGGGGGATTTTGACCGGGTTTGTGCTGATTGCGCTGGCGGTGGTGGGTTTGGACAAATTGCTCAAGCGGGTACCGTAAAAAAGCGCGGGCTTGCCGGCGATGACCATGCGTATCTACACAATTTTATTGGTCGTTCGACGGACCTGTGGCGAGGGAGCTTGCTCCCGTGGCGGCCTGTGAGCCGACCCTTTGCTCGGGTTGGAATGAGTACATATCCATTATTCAGCTAACGGCCGCTATGGGTTCCGCCCTTACGGCGGCTCACTTTTGAAAAGCGCAAAAGTAAGCACGAAATCGATATCTAACTCGCCGAGGGACAGACGGCTTCCTCTCCGCGCTCATTACTTAATTAGTTAGTGGGTCTGACCCAGTAGATGCTGTTATTTTTTTGTGTCTGTAATCCAGTTCTTACATACCCGTTCGTAGTTAATAGATTCTCATTAACTTGCATGTAGTCTGTTTCTTACGGCTGTTTTTAAAGTTTTGGCAAATTGCCATAATTTTCCTATGTGTCTGGGTGTAACAAAGCTACGCAAATTTGCGAAGCGGACGGCTTACTTCTTCATGGCGGCAGGGGAAACTTGCCCGGCTTCGAACGTGATCCTGATTTGCAATACAAATAGTTGGAAAAGCCGTTTTGCGCACAACCGCGTGATCCAAACTTTTGCCGAGATGGAATCAGGAACTACACCCTGTTCGTTGCTTGCTTAATAAGTCCTGCTGCACTGCTGCGGCAGGCTTTCTTAATGAAGTTTATTAATGTGTGAGTATTGGCAAATGAAAAGCAAAATGAAAACTGCACTGTTGGCTGTCGGGCTGTTGATGGGTTCGGCGTCCGTTGTAAATGCGGCGGATGGAACGGTTACGTTTATCGGGTCGGTCCACTCGGGTGCTTGCTCTATTAAGCCTGACTCCGTCGATCAGACCGTTAACTTGGGGGCGATTGCAAAGCATCAGTTGCAAAGCGGAGGCAAGTCTGAAGCCCGGCGTGTACTTATCGAACTTGAAGGCTGCGATTTGACGGGCCTCACAGATAAAACCGTGACGACCACCTTCACCGCGGCGCCCTCAAGCGCTGTGCCTGGCGCGATCGGCACTGTCGGCGGCGCGGGTGGCGTTGGCATCATGATGACGCATGGCAGCAAACTCGTTGAGTTGGGTGTCCCTACGACCCCGCAGGCCATTGTCGTCGGTGATAACACCCTGGAGTTCGGTGCCTATGTACAAGGCGCCGCTACGGACCCGATCGTCCCGGGTAGTTTCAGCGCGGTAACCAATTTCACCTTGGCTTATCAGTAAGTTCTTCCCCCGCCACTTAGGGTGGCGGGGACGCTGGTGGGAGAAATCGGTGAAAACATTCATACGCGTTGCTATCACCTCGTCATTGGCGATGTTCATCAACCCTTGCGTTTTCGCGCAAACGCCGGCGCAAGGCGATGGGGTCGTCACGTTGGGAGGAGAGGTCATTGACTCCGCTTGCGGGCTGGAATTGGCCAGTGCCGATCAATCCATCGAGATGGCTCCCGAACCAATAGGTCGACTCTTGCGCAATACGAGGGGAGAACCACACCCCTTCCAGTTGCGTCTGGTCAATTGCTCATTGAGTCGCCCTGACCCGTTGCGCCCAGGCGTAAGTCTGCCTGATTGGCAGCATCTGCAAGTGACGTTTGACGGTCCTCGCGATAGAGAAGGTCGCTCCTTTGCTGCCTTCGGCAATTCAGAGGGGGTCGCTCTTCATATTTGGGATGCGGCCGGTCAAGAGAGTGTTCCGGGTGAGCCGATGGCGCTGCTTCCGTTGGCTGAAGGTGACATGACACTTCACTACACGCTTCGCCTGGTTGGCAACGGACTGCCGCTGGTACCTGGCGCTCACCTTGCCGCAGTGCGGTTCAAGTTGGAATACTTTTGAACAGTGATGGGTTGCTTTCATGTTGAATGCGTCGAAGATCAAAAATGCGCTCCGCCCAAGCCTGTTTGGCGGGTTGATGGCAGTGGTGGGAACTGCATTGAGTGCAGGGGATATCGAGTTTAATACGGATGTTCTTGATCTCGTTGACCGCACCAATATTGACTTGTCTCAGTTTGCACGCAGCGGGTTTATTCTGCCGGGCACCTACTCGATGGTTGTACAGATAAATAGCCAGCCCATTTCTGAGCAATCGGTGGCGTTCTATCCCCCGGATAATGATCCCAAAGGTAGTCAGGCCTGTATATCGCACGGTCTTGTGGAACAGTTGGGCCTGAAGGCGTCCGGCGCTGCCAAGCTCACCTGGTGGAAAGGCGGGGAGTGCCTGGATATACAAGGTTTACCGGGTATGGAAGTCAGTGGAGATTTGGCCACCTCCACGCTGAATATCAACCTCCCCCAAGCCTATCTTGAATACAGTGCCATCAACTGGGACCCGCCCTCCCGCTGGGACGAGGGCGTGTCGGGGTTGCTGATTGACTACAACGTGACGGCGCTCTCCAGCCACCAAAAGAATGACAGTGTCCGCAATAACTTCAGTGGTAACGGAACCGTCGGGGCCAATGCCGGGGCGTGGCGCTTGCGGGCAGACTGGCAGGGGCGTGTCGACAGAGATCGTGAAGAGGCGTCCCGGCATCCGAAGCTGGAATGGAGTCGCTACTATGCCTATCGCGCAATTCCTGCGCTGAAAGCGCGCCTGGTACTGGGTGAGGACTACCTGTATTCGGACCTGTTTGACAGCTTCCGCTTTACCGGCGCCGCACTCAATTCGGATGAAAGCCAACTGCCACCCAACTTGCGTGGTTACGCACCTGAAATTGTCGGGGTCGCCAAAACCAATGCAAGGGTCATCATCAGCCAGCAGGGGCGTGTGCTGTATGAAACGCTGGTGGCGGCAGGGCCTTTTCGTATTCAGGACCTTCATGACGCCGTGAGCGGCAGGCTCGATGTGCGGGTGGAAGAGCAGGATGGTTCGGTCCACACGTTTCAGATCGATACGGCAGGCGTTCCCTACCTGACGCGGCCGGGACAAGTTCGTTACAAACTGGCGACTGGGCGACCGTCCAATCTTCAGTACGGCGGTGATGGCAACTTTTTTGGTAGTGGCGAGTTCTCGTGGGGCATCAGTAACGGCTGGTCGCTGTATGGCGGCGGTATAACGGATAACAACTACCGAGCGATGTCTGTTGGGGCAGGTCGTGACCTGTTGGCGTTCGGCGCCGTGTCGCTGGATGCTACTCAGTCGCGCGCCAGTGTGTGGAATGAGACGCTCTCGGGGAAATCATACCGTCTTCAATATTCCAAGAAGTTTGAACAGTACGACAGCCAAGTCACCTTTGCCGGTTATCGCTTTTCCGAGAAGAACTATTTGAGCATGAGTGAATACCTCGATGCTCGACATTACGGAAGGAACGGCGAACTCGCCGGGCTCGACAAGGACAGTGAGTTCCACACAAGTTGGAGGCCCATTGGTGGCAGCAAGGCACTTTATACGGCCACGGTGAATAAGCAGTTTCGGGATCTGGGCGCGACCGTTTACCTAAGTTACAACAAACAGACTTATTGGGAACGCTCGGCCACTCAGCGTTGGAATGTGTCGGTGTCACGCTACTTTAATGTTGGAAGCGTCAAGAACATGAGCTTATCGCTGAATATGTACCGCACTCAGGAATATAACTATAAGGATAACGGCATGGCGCTGACGGTCAGCCTGCCGTTGGGGCGCAGCGGTACATTGTCGCTGGACGCCAATCGAGCGGCAGGCAATAACAGTCTTTCGACGCGCTACAGTGATCGCCTCGATGAGCGTAATAGCTACCAGCTCAGTGCCAGCGATAACGCTGCCAGTGGTTATCTGAGTCATGTGGGTGACCAGGTAGACATTGATCTCGCCGCCAGTAAACGCGAAGGCAGCTACACCAGCCTCAGTGTGTCCGCTCGCGGCGGCGGCACGCTCACGCCTTACGGTGCAGCACTCCATCGTACCAACAGTACGGGCGGAACCCGCCTGATGGTCGATACCGCCGGTGTCCCCGATGTGCCTGTGCGGGGTTATGGCACACCGACCCGCAGCAACGCCTTCGGCAAAGCGGTCATTTCCGATATCGGCAGCTATCAGCGCACGGCGGCCAGTGTCGATCTGGAGAGTTTGCCGAGCAATGTCGAAGCCACTCAATCCGTCACGCAACTGACGCTCACCGAGGGGGCGATCGGTTATCGGTTCCTGGACGTGATTTCCGGCGAAAAAGCCATGGCGGTTCTTCGCCTGCCGGATGGCAGTTCGCCGCCCTTCGGCGCGACGGTGAAGAACGTCAAACAGCAGGACACCGGGATTGTGAATGACGGCGGCAATGTCTACCTGAGTGGTATTCAGGCCGGCGAAGAGATGATCGTCAGTTGGGGAGGGGCCGAGCGATGCATCCTCACGCTCCCAGGCGTTTTGCCCGCGAATGGCTTGACCGATGCCCTGCAACTGGGCTGCCGGAGGGTAGCCACTGATCAATCCTTGTCCGAGCCAGCGACGCTGACCGGCAAGCCTATCGATACGGAGAACACATCCTCATGATGCTCAATACACGCCTCACACTCCAGGCCTTCACGCTGCTGGCCCTGGGCTTGAGTCAGAGTGCCAACGCGGCGGTTGGCCTGGATCGTACCCGAGTGATTTTTGATGGCGGCAAAGATGCCACCAGCGTGAACATCACCAATAACAATACCCAGTTACCGTATTTGGCCCAGGGCTGGATCGAGGATGAAGAGGGCAAAAAAATCACCTCGCCCTTGATCGTGCTACCGCCGGTTCAACGCTTGGAGCCAGGGAAGCAAAGCCAGGTGAAAGTCCAGGCGTTGCCGGCGGCCAAATCGTTACCGCAGGATCGAGAGACGGTCTACTACTTCAACTTGAGGGAAATTCCGCCGCGCAGCGATAAGGCCAACACCCTGCAAATTGCACTGCAGACCCGGATTAAATTGTTCTACCGACCGCAAGCCATTACGCCAAGCCAGCAGGATCTATCCAACCCTTGGCAGGAAAAGCTCACCCTAACTCGCGAAGGCGAGCGGTATCGGGTGAATAACCCTACGCCTTACTACGTAACCCTGGTGGATGCGCGCAGCACCAAGGACGGTAAAACCGTGCCCGGTTTCGAACCCCTGATGGTCCCGCCCAAAGGTACGCTGACCTTGGGGCCAACGGCCACGGCACTCGGCACCACGCCGTATTTGGCCTACGTGAATGATTACGGCGGACGTCCGCTACTGGCCTTCACCTGCGGTGGCAACACTTGCAACGTCAACTTGCAAGTATCAACGGCTAATGAGTAGCGCCTGCTGCTGGAGAACATCATGAAGTCGCACCATGTGAAGGTCTTGGGCGGCCTGTTACTGGCCTTTGCGGGGGGCGCGCATGCCGAGGATGTCGAGGGCATGAATGGGCTGCTGAACATTTCCGGAACCATGCATGAAACCCCCTGCAGCCTGGAGATGGCATCACTCCATCAAACGATTGAGCTGGGCGCCGTGTCGACCAGCCAGTTGCAACGTCCCGGCGATCAGGCAAAACCCGTGGCATTTCAGCTGCGGTTTACCGATTGCCACCGCACGGCAGGCAGCATCCGCAGTGAACGTACCGGGAACCTGACATGGAGTGCCTTTCAACCCGTACTGTCGGTAGCGTTTTCCGCGCCTGCCGATGCCGATGATCCGCGGCTGGTCAAAGTGCAAGGCGTCACCGGGATGGGCCTGCATTTGACCGATGCACTGGGGCGGGATGTGCAGTTGGGTTCAAGGGGCGAACCTTTGTTTTTGCCCCTGGGCGGCAATATCCAGACCTGGAATGTTCAACCCACGCGCACCTCTGCGGCGTTGACCAGTGGCGCATTTCGGGCCGTGGTGGATTTCAGGCTCAATTATGAGTAGGGGCAGAACGATGGCAACCTCAACCGGTCTGCGGGCCATTCTTATCGGTGGCGGCCTGCTGTGGGCTGTCGGCCAAGGCGTGCACGCTGAAACCAGCCTGACCATTCGCGCAGTCATCATTGCGCCGCCGCCGTGTGTGATTAACAGCGGCAGCACGCTCGATGTGCCTTTTGGCAATGACCTGCTGACGTCACGGGTTGACGGGGTCAATTATCGTCGAGACGTGCCTTACACCGTCACGTGTGATTCCCCGTTCAGCAACGCGTTGACCCTGGAACTCAAGGGCTCGGGGGCTGCGTTTGATAATGGCGTACTCGTGACCCGCAAACCGGATCTTGGGGTAAAGCTGTTCGTGAATGGGGCTGATTGGCCGCTGAATACGGCAGTGAATTTTACTTATCCGAACTTTCCGGTGGTGCAGGCGGTGCCGGTCAAACGGGCAGGTAGCAAGCTGACGGGAGGCGCATTTGATGCGACCGCCACCCTTGTGGTCGATTACCAATGAAGAGGAACGATCAATGACATTTTGGCAGCCGCGAGCGTTGCTCGTCTGCTGGTCCATCGGCCTTTGCAGTGGTGCTTCGGCCAACGTGACCTTTAGCGGAACACTGAATGAGCCTCCCCCTTGCACGATTGATGGCGGCAACACGATTGAAGTCGATTTTGGGGATGTCGGCGTAAAGCGCGTCGACGGTGTGAAATACCGCAAGGGGCTCGGTTACACCATCAGCTGTAGCCCCGCCACGCTCCCATGGGAACTGAAACTGAGCGTCAACGGCACCCCCACGACTTTTGACGGCTCAGCGGTGCAGACCAATGTGCCTGACCTGGGCATTCGGATTTTTCAGAATAACGTGCCGTTTCCACTCAATACGCCACTGGACATAAGCCTGTCGTCACCGCCGACATTGGAAGTGGTTCCGGTCAAACCGCTGGGTGCAGTGCTGACCCCGGCAAGGTTTACGGCGGTGGCCACGCTATTGGCCGAATACGAGTAGGAGTTGAGCCCATGCAACATGAAATGCTTCATAAAGGTTGGCCATGTGCCGGGCTGGCAGTGCTGTTCATCTTCGGCCTGATGCCCGAGGGGCATGCGGCGGACAACCTGAGTTTCAAGGGCAACCTGGTTGAAGAGGCCTGCACGATCCGCCCTGGCGACGAGGCAATCACGCTGGAACTCTGGGACGTTACCAGCAAGCACCTCTATATCAACACGCGCTCACAGGGGAAGGGTTTCAAACTGCACCTGGAGGACTGCGACACCACGATTGGCAACACGGTCACCGTCACGTTCGGCGGTAGGGAAAACATGGCACTCCCCGGATTGCTCGCGCTCGATGGTGGAAGCGGTGCCTCAGGTATCGCGGTCGGTTTGGAGACGCCGAGCAATAAGCCATTGCCGCTGAATACCGTCAGCGATGAACAGGTGTTGAGTAACGGCAGCAATGTCATTGAACTCAAGGCCTATGTGCAGGGTGAGCCGGACGCGATCAGGGATCAAACCATCGGGCACGGTCTGTTCACGGTGACCTCGACGTTCACGCTGGACTATCCGTAACCGCCTCAGACAAACCTCAACGCTCCCTAGGGCTGCTTTAAAGCGCGGGCTGAATGTTCGCTGGGCAATGCTTGGGTAGAGCAGCAAGAGAGATCAACATGAAACAACTATATGGTGCGATGGCGCTGTTCGTCCTGATTGGTTTCAGTACGACCGTGAGCGCAGCGACATGCCGTGTGAATGGCGGACCGTGGGAACCGATATTCGGGGACCTACCCCTACAGGTTCCCGTTACCGTTACCTTGGCCGCAGATCGTACACGGATCATGTTGGAAGGCGCGCGGCTTGAATGTGGGTTTTCCAGAGGGGCGCAGAGCCCGTCTTCCCGGCAGGACTACTGGTCAACGGGTAGCGCGGCGGGGACCCCCTGGGTGCCGGGTATCAAATTCAGCCAAGAAGGCGCTGGTTTACGAATGAATGGAGCGTACCGAAATATTCCTATCCCGAATGGAATACGGGTCGCCACGCTGCCTGACGACGAGAGAGGTTACCCGATCGATGTCACGCCCTATATTCTGGTGCGCAACAACCCGTCTAATCCGATCGATATTCGAATAGGCGATACGCTCGGGATCCTGCGTCTCGCCGCCACGAACAACTACAACGCAAGTACGGCGCGGATCTCAGTTACCTACACCGCCGCCAACAACTTCACCATCACCCCGTCAACCTGCACGATCAACAATAACAACCCGATCGAGATCAACTTCGGCAACGTCCACCAACGTGCAATCGGCGCCGATCCGCTGACAACGTCCATCCGCAGCGACCGCCGGCTCACCTACTCCTGTCCGGACGGCGGGATTACCACACCGATCACGATCTCTTACAAAGGCAATCCGTCGTCGTTTGATACACGCCTGCTCACGATGACCAACCCGGACGTAGGCACGGCCCTCATCCGTGCCGGGGCTGCGGTTCCGGTCAACGGTTCATTCCTGACCCGCATTACCAACAGCGTGGGGGGCGACGATGTGACGTTTTCTCTCGTTCGGCGAGCGGGGTCCCTACCTGCTGCTGGCGCCACCAGCGGCAGCGGGGTACTCGTGATGGGGGTGCCGTGACACTCGCGCCAGGCTCACGCTTCCTCACTTCCCTCGGCGCGCCAGTAACCGACGGCCTTGAGGAACGCTTCATCGACCTTGTGCGTGTCCAGCAGCACTCGGCGCACTTGGCGCGACAGCTTGGTTTCCATCGCCACGAAGGTGTACAGCGCACCGCTCGGCAACGTCAGTGTGCGCACGGTGTCGAGCAGGTCAGCCTGGCCGCGTAGCACCCAGATCACGTCAACCTCGGCCGCGCTTTGCAGCGCCTGTTGCTCGGCGGCATCGGCGATTTCAATCACCGCCAGCACCCTGCGCCCGGCCGGCAGTTCTTCGAGGCGGCGGGCGATGGCGGGCAGGGCGGTTTCGTCGCCGATCAGCAGGTAACTGTCGAAGATATCCGGCACGATCATCGAGCCCCGTGGGCCGCCGATGTACAGGTGCTGGCCGACTTGAGCCTGCTCGGCCCAGGTGGAGGCGGGGCCATCGCCGTGCAGCACGAAGTCGATATCCAACTCGCCAAGGCTCAGGTCGAAACGCCGTGGCGTGTAGTCGCGCATCGCCGGCTGCGGGCCATCGCCCTTGATGTTGAACGTCGGGCTTTGCAGGGCGGCCTGCTCGGCGGCGTTCTGCGCGAACATCAGCTTGATGTGATCGTCACTGCCCAGGCTGACAAACCCCGCCAGCTCAGGCCCGCCGAGGGTGATGCGGCGCATGCGCGGGGTGAGATCGACCACCCGCAGCACGTCGAGGCGACGGCGTTTGATCTCGTGGGTGACGCGATGGATGACGGGCGTATTCATTGGGTTTTCCCCTGGATAGGTTGAACGGCCGGGCCGTCGACGATGGCGTGGGCGGTGCTGTTGAGCAACGCGGCGACGCGCGCGATTTCTTCGGCGCTCCAGCGCCCGTGGTGCAGTTGCAGGGCATGGCGCAGGTTATGCACCGCCTCGTGGATTTCCGGCGGGCGATCATGGCCGCGCAGCGAGCGTTTGCTGACGTCGATGCGCGTGCGCACGCCTTCCAGTGCAATCGCCTGCTCACCTAAAGAAAGACGACCGGCGTCGGTGACGGTGTAGCGCTTTTTTCCACCTTCGGCGTCGCCGCTGATCAATTCGCTTTCTTCAAGAAAGGTCAGGGTGGGGTAGATCACGCCGGGGCTGGGGCTGTAGGCACCGTCGAACAGGCCTTCGATCTGGCGGATCAGGTCGTAGCCGTGGCACGGCTGTTCGGCGATCAGCGCCAGCAACAGCAACTTCAGGTCGCCGGGGGCAAATACACGTGGGCCGCGACCGCCGCGTTCGCGGCCGGGGCGTTTTTCGAAGCCGTCGCGGCCCTCGCCGTGGGGATGATGCTCGCTCATTTTGGGTCTCTCCGTTTTGGTTAAGATATAACTTAAGATATATCTTAAGACTGTTCAAGATCAGTCGACCAACGGTCGCAGCCCGCGCCTACTTAACTACCACCGGCCTGCGTCAGGCGCCCACCATGCTGATGGCTCTTCCCATGCGCATGGAGCCAGTGCGATGAGCACATTGATTTCTTCCCCGTATTCGCCGACATCTCTGGAAATACGGGGCTATCTGCATCAGATCGGTCACCAGTTACTTGAAGCCGATACACCGTTACTGTCCAAACGGCCGCTCCCCGTCGAGTTGCAGCAGCTTGAAAAACTCAACCAGACGCTCAAGGCGCACACGCACGCTCATTTCGATAGCAGTCGTGCGCTGTATGCCGGTGTGGCACAGGCCGACCTGCAGAGTGAAGAGGGCAAACAACTGCTGGCGACGCTCCAACGCGACCTCACGCCGCAGCTGCAGAAACTCGATGAAGTCAGTGTGCTGGGCAGCAAAAGCCTGCGCACCTTCATGGCCAATGACGCTGGCCTGGCCGCGTTGGAACTGGAAGCCAAGCTCAACGTTCAGGGCTATCTGCTGCAGCGTGAGGAGGCGCGACTGGTGCAGAACCTGGGTTTGGGGCCGACCTTTCGACCGGGTATCTATGCGTTGACCTTCAGCTATCAAGCGCAGACGATCGAATTCGCCGGGGCCTTTGTGCTGACCGAAAAGAACACGCCCGTGGTCACCCAACTGACCCCGGCTGACGATGTCGGCTACGTCGTGTTGTTTACCCCGGCCCGTGGCTTCGAGTCGTTCAGCTCGCTGGCCGACATGAACACCCGGCTGCGCGACGCCATGGCGGTCGGCACTTGGCGCAAGGAGTTCATCAGCCTGCTGCCCCAGCAATACCAGGCGCTTTCAGCCATGGGCATTTGGCCCCTGGCGCTGGCGCCGATCGATGGCGAACCGCTGTGCGAACACACTTACGACGCCAGGCTGGCCAAGCGCGCGCGGGATATCGACTGGGCCTTGAGCCTGGAAAACAACCCCGGCCACAGCACCCAACAATTGCTCACGGACCTGGACGACGCCATCCGCGCGGCCTTGCCCGATCTCGGCCTGCGCCTGGAATTGCGCGCCCAACGCCTGCTGGACCGCTGCCTTGAATACAGCGCCCCGGCCTGGTATCGCAACGCGCCCAGCCCCCAACGCGAAGCCCTGGCACGCCACCTCAGCGAGTACGACGAGGCTCGGCAAACCCTGCTGAACCTGTTCGGCCATGCCGCCTCGCCGCCGACCCTGGCGCGTTACCAGGTGCTCGAACAACTGGCCAGCGACCTGGAAATCACCGACTTGGACCCCGACCGCTTGCAAGTGCGCACGCGCCGCAGTGTGGCCAGGGTCGGGACCTACGAGCAAACACACAGCCTGACCGAGCTGGCGCTACGGGGCCTGCACAGCGGTGACGAACTGGCCGGGTCGGCGTTTTTGCTCAATACCACCTTCACCTATGCCGACGCGCCGCTGGCCGAGGACTATCAGGAGCTGACCCCCGTCTACCTGGTCGGCCTGCTCAACACCCTCAAACCACGCGTGGAGTTTGAGACCGTGCGGCGCGAGTACTACGCCAAATCCGAGATCCACGCCGCCCTCGAACAGATGCTCGACCGTCGCATCCATGCCCTGGCCTACACGGCCAAGCTGCAAAACCACATCACCGAGGCAGACTATCAACGGTTTACCCGTCTGCGTCAGGGCGCCAGTGCGCCACTCGGCGCGAGCACCGTTGCGCTCAATGGCTGCGTGCTCAAGGACCTCTGGCTGCTGCGCGAGACCGACGCACAGGGTCGCCTCCAACGCTTGCTGCTGTGTACCCCCGAAGCGCCCCAGGCCCAGCAGTTTCATGGGTTCGACACGGAAATCCTCTGCCAGGCGCATATCCTCGCCTGGTGCGCAGACGCCGCCATGCGCGCTTATCTGCTGGAGCAAGTCGCCCTCACATCCCGTGCGGGCCTGCAAACTTTCATGGCCAGCCTGGGCTTCATCCCGGCGCAACAGGAATATCGCCACGTCACCTTCAGCGAGGCGAGCAGCCACGCCGATTGCCTCAAAGCCTTGCGTGCCCGCTTGCTGGATATTCAGACCGACGATTACCACCGGGGCACCCCGACCTGGTACCGCGCGGCCACCGAGGCGCAACGTCGCCAATTGACCCAACTGGCGGAAAATGCCGAAGGCGCCGCGCACACCTATGCGCAGCACCCGTTATCCGACGCGCGCTTTGTCACCTTCGAACGCTTCGTGCATGCCCAGGCCAAAGCACAGCTCAACGCTCTGCTCGGCCGCCAGCGGCAAAACGACGTCGACCCCGATACCGTGTGGGTGCATTACCCCAAAGACTTCCCCGCCTTAACGCGCCCCGCGTCCGTCACCTATACCCGGCTGTATCGCGAGGGTTTTGAAGACGCCGTGGGCTTCCTCGACGCCAAGTTCGAAACCGTCGCCACCTTCATGGGCCCGGCCGGGGTCAATCTGAGCAAGCTCACGCCGAGCAACGTCGCGCTCTCGGTACGCGGCGTGTGGATCGGCCAGCGCTACGCCGATGAAGTCAAAGCCAAGCTGCAAAACCCCGGCAGCCAAGGCTACCCGCTGCGCCGCGATGCAACGCTGACCATCAGCCAGCTACAACTGCACAGCGCTGCGCTGGAGTCGCGCCTCAAAGGCCATATCGCCCAGGCCGATCTTGATTGGCTTGAGCGCGCCATCCACAGCCTGGATGACACGTCGGCCGAAACGCGCAACACCTACCGCGTGCATCGCCTGATGATCGACGGCGACTGGGTGATCGACACTCTGCTGTTCAGCCACGGCGTGAACCCGGTGCTGCTCTACACGCCGCAGGCGCCGGATGGCGTGTTCTTCCGTGAAGCCCGGGTGTTCAACTACCTGCTGAAAAAAGTCGACGGCATGCTCGATTACTTCAGCGTGCGCGTCGGTGTGCAGTCCCAGGTTCGGGTGCGAGGTTTTCTGCAAACCGCCAAGGCTGGCCTGCCCGCAGACCTCAACAGCACCGACCTGAGCCCGGCGCGCTACGACTCGACCGAACGCGTTGCGCCCGTGCTCGACCTGCGCCACCTGCTGCACGACATGAAGCTGCAACGCAAGATCGACGACGTGGCTGCCACCACGGTCAATCGCAGCGACATGATCATGGGCCTGATCTGGAGTTGCCTCGAACCGCTGATCGCGATTGCAACCGCGCCGTTTCCGGTGTTGAGCCTGAGCCTGGGCCTGTTGCTGGCGCTCAAGGACGGCATGCTTGCCCTGCACGCCTATAACCAGGGCGACACGCATGCCGCGCTGCAACACTTTATCGGCTACCTGAGCAACAGCCTCGGCGCCGTGTTCAGCGATTTGCGCCCGGCACTCAAGTCCATCGGCCCGTTGGCGCGGCCCATGCGCCACCTCATGCGCCCGGCGGTGCAGCACCAGTCCATGGCGCTGATCAAACAACTGGAGCCACCGACCCCCGCACCTGCCGGCATGCAGGCTGTGATGTTCGAAGGTCGGTCGTTGTGGGCTGCGAAAACCCCCGATGCGCTAGGCCGCTATCTGCTGTTTCACCAGGACCCGGTGAACGGAAAACTGCTCTCCACCGCACGCCTGGTCAACCAGAGTGCCGACGGGCACTGGGTGCGCTCGGGCCTCACCGGCGGTGCGCCGACACCACCCGCGCCGACACCGCACGCGTTGCAGCGCTATGAAGTGCCGACGGATCGGGCCAAGGACTATGAAACCGTGCTGACCCTGGAGTTTGGAACCCTCTCCAGCGTGGATGAGTTTTTCGGTGATGGAACCCGCAATGCCCTGCTGATCTATGAAATGGGCCCGCTAGAAGCCCCGTACTTGAAGGCATACCGGCAGTTGCGCAGCGATGCCGAGGCCTTCTTCACACAGCTGCAACCCATCGTCCCCAGGGCCGATGTACTGGCTTTTGAAACGAACGCGACCCATCGGCATATCCTTGAAAGCGCCTTCAAGGAAAACCAAGGCCTGGTCGTGGGCGCCGTGCCTGGCTCGCTCGCCGCCAAACAGCTGCTGATCGACAACATGCACACCCTCTACGCGCTTGGCGTGCGGCGCCTGTACATCGAATACCTGCCGGCGGACCTGTTCAGAGTCAAACTCAACAAGTTCAACGCCGGGGGCAGCTACAGGCACATCAGCGCCTATCTGAAAAAAGTCGAGAAAGCCCTGGGGATCGCCAAAGACTCGCCGCACGCCTATCGCGCCTTGATGCTTGCGGCGCGTCGCGAAAAAATCGCCGTCTGTGCGCTGGATGCGTCCACCGGCTACGAGCTGGACAGAGCCTTCTACCTGAGAAACGGCGCGCTGGTCAGTCCCCGGCCCAATGCCCAGCGAAACTTCTACTCCCATAAACTCATCGACGCCGACATCGCCGAAAACCCCACAGACGGCTGGGTCGCCCTGGTTGACAGTCGCCGCACCAACACGCACACACAAACCCCGGGCCTGGCCGACCTGCAAAAGACCTTGAGTGTGCGGGTCGAAGACGTCGCCGCCGGCCAGCCGGTGGGTGTCTGGAACGACACCGCCGGCGCGATCGCCGACGACCCGCTGGCCAAAGCCGATTTCAAGTTGACCCTGCAAACCCCGTACACCGCACCCCCGGCGTTCATCATCGCAACCCGCGACGCAAGCGCCTACAGCGACTTCGACATAGATGCACGGTTCACCCACGAGCTGCATGAAATGGGCAAAGGCGCCCATCCGTTCGACACCCGTTACGGATCGCTCGACCACAAAATAGCCGCCGCCGAAAGCGCCTTCAGGAAAACCCGCGAACGCCTGGATAAGCGCGCCGAGGAGTTTTTCAAAACCGCTGAACTCCCCGCCCGGCCGACCTTGCCGGACTTGCCGGCGCACGCCACGCAAGCCGACTTTATCCAGGAGAGCTACAAACACGCCCCAGGGCTGATTATCTGTGAGAGCCACGCCGAGCAATCGAGCAAGGCGTTGCTGATCGATCAGATGAGCACGCTCAAGGCACACGGGGTCAAAACCCTCTACATGGAGCACCTGTTCACCGACCTGCACCAGGCAGACCTGGATACGTTCCATCGCACAGGGGTCGTGTCAAAATCGCTCAAAGACCGACTGTGGACCCTGGACCGTGGGCAAATGCCCGAGTACCGCGGGCCGCACACTTACACCAGCGTGGTGGACGTGGCGGGCAAACACGGGATGCGCATACGCGCATTGGATTGCGTATCCAGCTACCACACCAAGGGCATGGCCGCAGCCGATACGTCGCGCCTTTCGATGTTCAATTTTTTTGCCGGCGAGGTCATCCGCAAGGACCAGGCGGCCCAAGGCGCGCATAAGTGGGTGGCGCATATGGGGAGTGCTCATGCGCACCCTGTCGCGGGCATTGCGGGCGTCGCTCAAACTCAAGGAGCCATCAGCCTGCGGACCTTCGACGTCCCAGCGGGCACCGCCACCGAGTTGCGTTCAGGACTGCAATGGACCGTCGCCTATGGATCGTCTTTGTACCCCAACCGGCTCACGGCGATCCGCAGCGACTTCACCTTGAGTGTCGTCGCCCCAGGCGCACGCCCCCTTCGCGCCTATGTTCCGGTCGATCGTTCACGGCTGACACACCCCGGACAGTTCATGGTCGAGCAGCGTTCACCCCACGCAGTGAACCTGGTGCATCACTCGCGCACGGGCGAGATTCTCACCACGCCGGTGCAGATTGACGATCAAGGCCGCTTCTTCATCGAGCGCTGGGCCGAACTGAAGGACGAGCGGTTTAGTGCGTTTGAACGGCTGCTCTCGGCGCTTGAACAGGTGATCAAGCTTAAGCATGTTGAGTAAGCCTGGTCATTGCCCCTGCCGTGGCGGGCAGGGGGTTGGAAAGGGGAGCCCACTGAATTCGGAAAATCGTAAGCTAAGGCTCTCCGATCTGGCTAGGGCTGCCAGGTTGGGTTTTGGGGAGCAATGAAACCAATAAGCTATGAATTGTTTAGGAAGCGCCTGAACAGAAAGTGCACTTAACCCCAGTGGCTGTCCGCCCTTCGTATTCGATAGGGCGCAGGCCGCTTAGCTCAACCTGATTCTGTAGCTCCCTACTTTGACAAGCGCTTAACTAAGACGCCTATTTATTGTGATCCCAGTCCAACTATTCAGTCGCAATGTGGTTAATTATTTGGTTTTTATGAAAAACCCAATAATGCCCGCCCTCAGCCTCTAGGTATCTGGCATCGCGTACACAAAACTGAAGTTCTATCATAGAAGATAAAACCTCTAGCCTAACGAAGTCCTCAAACTTCGCTTTACTCATATAACTATTTCGAGTGGATACGATAATAAACCCACCGCCAGCACAGTAATCGATCAAAGACAATAATGCCTTGGGCTCTACGTGTCCGTGTGTGAACATACCACAGCTGACAACAATCCCATACTGCCTGCCTCGGTGGTTTTTTGAACGAATATTAAGATCAATCCCCCCGCGAAGACTGCGGTACACTTGAGTTTTTAAGGCCTCCTCCACCATCTGCTCGGACAGATCAATTCCGTCGATTATATTAAAACCTCTTTCATTGAGGCCTACCCCCACAAGCCCAGTACCGCACCCCGCATCCAAAATACTTGTATTGTTGAGCCCGTAGCTTGTTGCAACCAACCGAACTAGATCACAGGTCACTTGAGGGGCGACCCAACTCTCGTTTTCAAGGTCCTTGTTGTAATGGGTGGCCCAAGCTTCATAGTACTGCTTGAGGCCCTCCACATTATCCTTAAATACATGAGAACGCTTGACCGCTTCATATGATTTACGCATATTTCGCCCATCCCATCTTGGTTTAATTAAAAGTCTCATAGCGTTGCAAGCTAAGCTTGGCGTTTGGTTAAAAGTTGGGGTTAAGCCGTCACACCTCTCGCAAACGCCCCTTCCTAAGTTCATAATACAGACACAACACTACCCCTAATATGATTAGAAAACTTCCAAAAGCCTCAAAACTTGTCGGAAGCCGCTGCTCCCAAATCAGACTAAGGATAGCCCCGAAAATCGCCTCAGTAGCTAATAGCGGCCCCGCGAGCGCTGCCGGTAGCCTTTGAGCTGCCCGCACCCAAATATAAGTTCCATACCAAGAGCCAATAAACCCAAGACCAAGAATCCATAATAATAAGTTTCCAAAAATAATTGGCGAGAACGTCGCCGCAGGAGTCGAAATTAATGCCATTGGCAGAAGTAGAAGAGATCCGGCTCCGGCTCCGACCGCAACTAATGCAGTCCAATATCTGGTCGTTGGCAAACCAACCCAGGTGCGCTGGGCATGAGCATTCAACACTACAAAATAAGTCCACGTCGCACTGGCGAGAAGCGCCAAGCTAATACCAAATATTGATAGGGCCGTGTAATGAGGCGACTCCCCAGCAGACTGCGTAAGACTAATACTATATATCCCAATAAAAATTAAAGTGACAGAGGACAATAGCACGCCCCAAGGGGTACGACGTTCCAAGATGTTTCCCACAGCGGCAATACCGATTGGCGCAGAACCCGCAATAATAGCGGTGACAAATCCGCCACTGAAGGTGACCGCATATGAAACAGCAATATAGAAGACTAAGTATCCAATTACACCCAGATGCAAAGCGAATAATATTCGCCGCAACGAAACTTTTTTCATCTCTTCACGATCGACATACAGCACAAAAATACCACAAAGCCCAAATACAATGTACCGTCCAGCAACCAATAGTAATTCCCCTGCTGGCTGTACAGCCGTTGGACCTATATATGCAAAGCTCCACAAAAACGAAGCTACCAGCGCAGCTATTATATCGCCCCGCGAGAAATCAAGCATTTTACCCCCTGGCCAGAATAACCGTAATCCGTCTTACAGATCCAAATGCAACAGGCTATATCCCCTGAATCACCTTGATGCCAGAAAAATGATACGCAACCAAAATTTATAAACGCTACTTATACTAAGATCAAATCTCGCTAACATCCTGAGTTGCGAAACCGTGATAAGCTAGCCATTCATCGTCGTATATTTTGGAGAGATACTTAGTGCCGCTATCAGGCAAGACAGTCACTATTACTGCTGGTTTCGGTATTGTTTTAGCGAGTTCAAGACAGCCCCAGACATTGGCCCCAGAACTTCCCCCACAAAACAATCCTTCTTTACGCGCCAGTTTTTGGCAGGTTTGAAATGCTGATTGGTCGTCAAATTGAATCACGTCGGTCAACACATTAAAGTTCATACATTTGGCTAGATGATCCTCGCCGACGCCCTCTACATAATAGGGTCGTATCAGGTCAGTATCTACCAACCCATGATGAAAATAATGATGATATATAGAACCGATCGGATCTAGCAAAACCACACTAATATCAGGAATTTTTTCTTTTAGAAAACGGCCTACCCCACAAATCGTCCCACCAGTACTTCCAGAAGCGACGAATGCTGAAATAGTTTTTCCAAAGACCTTAAATATCTCTGGGCCTGTCGTGAGATAGTGGGCTTCCGCATTTAAAGGGTTATCATATTGATTTAGCATGAACGAATCCGGAGTCTCAGCGTGGATTCGCCGAGCAACAGAAACGTAATGATTTTCCGATTCTGGAGGAACACTGGTTGGACAAACTATGATCTCGGCCCCCATCGCTTTTAGGGCATTCTGTTTTTCCTTGCTGACTTTATCGGGCATAGTCAGAATGGCGTGATAACCGAAAGTCGCAGCAAACATTGCAATAGCAGCACCGGTATTGCCGGATGTATTCTCAACTATAACTGAGCCTGGCTTAAGCTTGCCCCTTGACTCCGCATCACGGAGAATATGAAAGACCATGCGATCCTTAATACTTCCACCTGGATTCAAAAACTCTAGTTTCGCGAAAATCCGCACACCTTCTGGAATGCCCAATTTTGTGAGTTCAACGACAGGTGTGGAACCAATTAGCTGTAGTATGTGCTTTGGCATGAGATCGATCTGCAGATTGTTAACAGTTTACCAATCAGTTGATTCCAGCACCGCAACCGTATGGCCTATTTGAATTCCGTCCTGAAACCCTTGTAGCGCTTGAACAGCACTCAACTCATAACCCGCCAGAGCTTGCTCAAACTCAAGTGCATCGCTACTTTCGACTACGAACGTTGGCTTGTTAAAGATAACTTTCAGAATATCTACTGGATAAAATTTAAAGGGGCCAAAGCCAGCTTGTTCCCAATGAGCATACCCACCAATAACGTCCTCAGGCTCAGATTGCACCTTCCAAGTATAAGCGAGAATTCTGCCGCTGTAGTTAGTTGCCGATGCAAGTTTAAGTATGACTTCAAGAGGCACTCGTCCACCAATCGAGGATAGAATCCTACCGCCTGGTCGGAGTATAGAACGTGCATTTTTCAGCATAAGAAAGTGTAGAGAAAGTAGGTGTTGCGAAACAAATTTCGGGAGATTCTCCTTGCGCCTAGCGACAAAAGTCGAACTATTCTGTCCACTATGAAGATCGCTCTCAACCTCAATCGGAATGTTCGGCAAATTCTCGTAGAGAAGGTCCGCTCTAAAGTTAGCGTCTACCACTGGACTTATCATGTCGCCAGTGCCCGTGGCGACCAATATGTCACTCTCCCTTATATTTCCTACAATGTTTTTAGCTGCGAGTGATACGACATCCTCATGTAAATCCGTTATAAAAATATTTTTGGATTCAAGAATTTCTATCGCCGCCAGGGCATCAAGACCCGCACCGGTACCGATCGTGCAAAAGTCGCGAGCACGAAAACCTTCCTTAGCCAAAATGTGGAACGCCGGCGCAGTGACGCTAGCAACCCAATCACTCAGTAAATCGTCGTCCTTCGGACGGTAAGAGCGGTCGCTGAGGTGGATCTCAAGCACCTCCTTGAGGCGTTCGGCGTGGTGGAGCCCGAAGAAATTAGCTGTTTTTACGTCGATATGAAACGATTCAATTTTCCCGTTAGTTAGCGTATTCATATTGGGTGCTCCCTACTGTTTCATAAAAGTTATAACTTCTATATAGCCTCAGGTGACTGGGTTGAGCGCAAACTGATATCTCTCGAGAGAGAGCATTTTTCTGTCGATCGAGGGGTGATCCTAGCTCTCAAGCCGGTCGACAAGAGTCCAATACCTAAGCATCTGATACTTGTCCGTTAGGTAGAACGATGGCAGGCCGAGCGGTGTTTGGAAAATTAATAATCCTCTATTCATAATAAGAAATTTTGCTACCTCGTTACGCATCGGTCGGCGGCTGACCAGGCGTGGGCTATCGCTCTGCGGGATTGCGGCTTCAAAATTTTCATATTTGCGAAGGCATACTCGTCGAACTGAAACAAAATGCGACGGATTGGATCCAACACTCAATGACTCATCCTATAATTACTGATAGATTCAAAGAAGATGGCAAGATTGGTTCGAAGGGGATTTGGGGAAGGCTTGCAGGTCGCAGTGATTGCTGCCAAAGATCTTACAAGCGCCGTTGAATAATGCTGGAGCATGGGGCAATGGAGAAGGAAATTTGGTCACATCTGGGCGACCGCCGTGCAACGTTAGAGCACCTGAGGACGTTCGCTACAATCGCTTTGGATGGCGGCTTCATAAGTGCCAGCAAAAAACTGCACAGATCGCAGTCCGCCATTACGCAAAATCTTAAAAAGCTTGAACAGATAGTAGGCTGTAAGCTGCTCGAACGGCGTCAAGGGCGAGTTATTGGTCTAACTGACGAAGGAAAGCACTTTCTACCTCAGGTAAATGAGATACTTAATACAGTCTCAGTTGCAATTGGAACGCTCCAAAAATCGCCTGTGCGCGGCCTTGTTCGGCTAGGGGTACCTGACGACTTCAGTATCGCTTATATATACAGCGCTTTATCGAGTTATTTTGCTGTAAATCCTCAATTGAAAGTCGAGGTGCACGCTACGCTCTCGGATAAAATCTTGACTTTGGTTAGAGCTAACGAGCTTGATGTCGCTCTCTTTAAAAGAACGACAGACTTCGAAGAAAATGGATTTTCCCACTACCGTCCACTTAAAACAGAATCACTCCATTGGGTTGGAAGGGAAAATACTAACTTTAACAAAAGCCACGAATTACCTCTCATTCTATTTCCAGAAGGTTGTTCGTACCGTAGGGCTGCGCTCGAAGTACTTAGGAAGGAGAATAAACAGGTAAAAATCGCATATACTGGATCGTCATACGAAAACATAAAAAAAGCGGTTTCTGCCGGATTGGGTATAGCAATACTCCCTTACAATGCCATTAGCAAGGATGAAGTAATTTTAGGTGAGGAACATGACTTCCCTACTTTGCCAAACTCCAAACTTATTATAGCAGTCAACTCGAGCGGAGATATTTATAGGCAGTTTGCCGACCATCTTGTTCGGTCATATCAAGGCAACTTTCCGACAATCTTGCCAGAGACACCGGAGACACCACCGAAGATAAAATTCTCCATGTAGCTCCGAAGATAACCCCAAAATAAAATCACCATCATATATTCTTCGCCATTACTCAAAATACGATTTCGATATCTTATTGCTCACAGCCTTACGCTAAAACTTAAAAGCAACAGTCATTTCATTTCGTCGCATTACCGACCAAGACGCTGAGAATGCATAATTAGAATATTGTTTTTTATAACGGGCCTGTCTTACTTATGAAACAACCCTTCAACTCCCGGTAGGCCTTCGCAGCAGTCCGTGACAAAAAATGCTACCAGGGCCCTTGCACGTCCGGCGTCGATTCGGCAACGCTGCACCCTGCCTTGTCGCTCTTGAGTCATCAAGCCCGCAGCAACAAGCTGAGCAAGATGGTGGGCAAGAGTCGATTTGGGAATGCCAAGTTGTTGTTGAATCTCCCCCACGGCGAGCCCGGCATCCCCGACCCGGATTAAAAGTTGAAATATCTGTAGACGATGAGGGTGGCCGAGTTCAGCCATGCACCGCGCCGCGTCATCGAAGGCTATGTCATTCAAAGTATTTAGCATTCTATGATTTCAACCATGGGGAAGACATTTTCCAGCGCGATTCTCCTCAGACTGCTCCCGGCATCCAGGCTGCGGTGAGACAAAGCTCGCCACAAGCTCAATTCGCTCCACGCCAGTATCACGTAGGACCTCGTCGCTGAGGCTGTTGGTGAACCGTAAATTGGCACGACGCCGACGCGTTGTGGACAGAGTATCAAAAAATTGCACAATTCCGTTGAACATGATCGTTACTCAAAAGAACTATAGTTCCAGAATTGTAGTCCTAAAATCCATAATTACAAGGGGAGCGCGTAATGTCAGAGGTGGAGGTAAAACAGATCCGAGCGACCGGCGGATGTCTATGCGGTTCGGTGCGCTATATCGTTCGGGGCGAATTGCGCAATGTCGTTGCCTGTCACTGCGTATTCTGCCGCCGCTTGCATAGCCACTTTGCCGCCTACGCCGCCTGTGATAAGGCAGACCTTGAACTAATAAGCGTCGGCAAGCTGCGTTGGTACCGCTCATCGCCAACCACGCACCGTGGTTTTTGTTCTCGGTGTGGAGCACAGATATTTTCGGAAAATCGAGATGAGGGGTATATCTCGATTGCAGCTGGCACGTTCAACGAGCCAGCAGGGCTGACACTGATAGAGCACATCTGTGTGGCACAAAAGGGCAGCTACTATGAGATAACAGATGGCCTTCCGCAGAAAAGAGGTGGGACAGATTGCAACTGATGGAGCGTAGTTATACGAAGTGTGTTCTGAGGGGAATAGGGGGCTGACCCTGAGGGCTCCAAGCTGTCCCTGCAAACCCCGTACACCGCCGCCCCCGGCGTTCATTCGTTCGACATCCGATACGGATCGCTCGACTACAAAATAGCCGCCGCCGTGAATCCTGCCGGTCTATATCTCGCTCAATGTGCGTGGGTCGCCGGGCGTGGTCACAGATGTTGGTCAAGACGTGACGGGGATTTGGCTGGCTGGGGCAGGTGTTGGGCTGGGTTCCCCGGTCCCAACGCGGATTACCGACCAGCTCAGGGGGGCGCGATTTTTTTAGCGTTGATGCGTTCAGGAGGGCGTTTTGGAAGGCCGTCGCTGTGTCAATGCCACGGGCCATCGCTACCTGCAAATGACAGCGGCCGGTCCGGGCCCCAGTCCAGCCTGGCTATCGGTCTTCACGGGTGTGCCACAGGCGCAGCAGGTAGATAGTCGAATCCACTATCTCGTAACGCATCTCGTAATGGCCGATCTGAATTCGACGCACATCCCTTGGCTCGAACTCTTCCAGGCGTTCACCAATGCGTGGGTTGGTCAGCAGTGTGATAGGGGCCGCCGTGAGTTGCTGCACTGTTCGTGCGGCGGCAGGCTGATTCACCGACGCCAGAAACTCGTACAGCCGGGTAATGTCGGAAAACGCCTTGCTTGTCCACTTCAACTCCATCAGCGCGGCACCGTCAACGGAGTGTCGGTGCTGAGGCTATCAGCCCAGGCCTGGACAGCTTGGTGGTCAATAACGCGGCCAGCGTCAACATCGGCCAAGGCCTCACGGGTCAGGCGACTACGCTCTTCTTCCTGCTCTATCCAAGCGGACAGAGCCTGCTTGACGATCCAGTTTTTGGAACGCTCCAGACGCTCTGCCATCAAATCGATCTTTTGGGCCAGTTGCTCAGGGACGTGAGCCGTGACAGATCGGGTTTTCGCGGTGATTGCCATGCTGAGGGGGACTCCTGATTGAATTTGATATCGCCGCAGCCTGCCACTGACAGTTTGGCGGATGTAGCCACCCACTCACGGGTGTCCACATCGGTCGATCCTTGGTGATTGATTCTACACTAATATTCGTCGGTTCGATTTAAAGTCAATCATAGTGAATAGCTATGCGTCGTCAAGCGTGCCGCCAGGTTGGGCTTAACAAGGGAGAGGCGCGAAACGTCCATCTCCTACGTCAATAACACCGTGGTCAACCGGTGCCGCACAGTTTGAACGTATAGAATAATGCTCGCACGTAGTTTCAATACTACAGTCGCGGTCTTATCGGCTAAGTTGGTTTTTATATCTGTACTGCTTTTGTCGATATATCTGTGCGTCATTCAATTCTTACAGTCATTTTTTTAAAAGTCGTATTTATTGTATTTCTTCCTCCTGCGTAATGGCCTAGTGGCTTGCATGTTTCTCGGAGCGTGCCTGCATATCTTAAAGTTGATTTGATCGAATATGCCCTGGCGTTGAACGTTCACCAAAACACTGAACCTCAATGCCAGTGTGTTAGTTGGAAGTGAGTCCTGGCTTGCTTTTGAGTTAACCGCCTTCCTTTAAATGACTACAGGTATTCAAGCATGATCAAGAAGTTTACTGTTCTGCTCCCTCTGGCTGTTGCCGTACTGGGCTCTTCGGTTGCGATGGCCGCCAACGATGCAAGCACCACGATCAACATCAAGGCCGATATCCCTACCAAGCAGTTCCACGCTCAACCCCTGGACCCCAACTTCGGTCGTGACGAAATCATGTCCTACAACACCGTGACCGGTGAGTTGAGCACGCTGTCTTCCATGTTCACCCTGAAAAACACCGGTGGCTCGATCGACGCTTACCTGCAGGACGGCCCGGCATCGCTCACCAACGGTACAGACGCTATCGCGCTGACCATCAGCCTGGGCGACGTCGTCCTGACCGGCGCCCCTTTGGAAGTGGCTGCCGACGCAGAGTCCAACCCGGGTCTGCAAAAGCTGATGACCATCAAGGCCGCCAAGCCAGCGGACACTCAGAACGGTCAATACACCACCACGGCCACCGTGATCTTCGACAACGTGCCGCGCACCACGTTTTAAGCGCCCGGCAATCGATAAGGGTTTGCCTTATTGATCACACCCACCGACCGCAGGCGGTGTTCGCCTGGGGTCGGTGCTCCGATGGTTTGCTGTTCGCCCTAGAGTATTAAGTTCATGTTCCCGATGAAACCCATCGCGGCGGCGCTGGCCCTGCTTGCCTGTTCGGCTGCCTTGGCCGCGGCTGACAACAGTTACACGCCGCGCAGTTTGCTGGCTCAGGCGAAAGGTTTGCCGAGCGAATTCGAAGAGCATTTTTTTGATGTGCCGCTGGCCGTGCGCATAGAACGCGACGAAGTGTTCATGGGCGAGGCAATGGTGGTGCTTTCGCGCGATGATCGCCTCACGCTGCTGGACTTTACCGATACCAGCGACAGCCCGATCAAACCCGCTGAGCGCGATACCTGGAGCAGTTACTTGCAACAAGGCGTCGCGCTAGGCAGTTGCACGCAACACTGCCCGGAGAAGATGTTGGCGGTGCATTACAACCTGGAAAACTCGCTGGTCTCGATCCTCACGCAGAACGCCGAGCACGACACCGATCATCAGCGTTATTACCACCAACCCAAAGACGGCAGCACGGGCTTGATTGTCAGCAACCAGTTGAACCTCAACGGCGGGCAAGACCAGGCACTCGGCGGACGTTTCGGGGTTGAAGCCAGCAGCAGCCTGGGGAACTGGAGCCACGCGCTCAACCTGCAACTGGCACGCCTCGGCGGGCCGGACACGCAGCTGTATCACGCGTTGTATTCGCTGTATGCCCAGCGCGAATTCGAAGGCCAGTTCCTGCGCCTGGGCTATTTCACGCCCACTTCCGAAGGGCTTAATCGCCAGCCGCGCTCCTTTGGGGCGGCGCCGGATGTGGCCGTGGGTGTGATGCTCGGCAGTTCCGACAGCCTCGCGATCAGCAACCCCAAGCCCAGCGTGTACCCGATCTACGTCACCTCCAACCGCCAAGGCTCGGTAGAGATTTATCGCAACGGCCTGCTGATCAACACCCAGCCAGTGGCGGCCGGTTTGCAAAGCATCGACACGCGCGCGCTGCCCGGTGGCATTTATGAAGTGGAAGTGCGCCTGGTCGAAGACGGCCAGGTCACGGCCACCACCCAGGAGCTGGTGTACAAGCCCAATAACTGGCGCAACCACGACGAGCGCTGGCGCTACAACCTGTTCGCCGGCCGCGAAAGCACCCTGCTCAACAACTGGGATCAGCGCGACAAAGGCGACATGACCGCCGGCGCCTCGGTCAATTACCTGCTGCACCCGCGCGTGATCCTCGGCCTGTCCGCTCGCCAGGTGCAGGACCGCATGCAATACGGCAGCTCCATCGACTGGACGCTGGCGACCCAGGCGAGCGTCTACGCCAACGTCTACCAGACCCAGGACCACGGCACCGGCATGGACGTGCAAGGCCTCTACAGTTATGGCGCCGGCAGCGTGATTGCCAGCCACAACCGCAGTTGGCTGGACACGCGCAACACCTACGACACCCTGCCCGACGGTACACGGCTGCGCTCCCGACAAACCTTTGTCGGCCAGACCAGCACCTCGTCGCTGTCGATCAATCATCGTCTGCTCAACCAACATTCGCTCAATGCCCGCCTGTCCCACAGCCAAGGCAATGTCGAGGGGGTTGGCCTGGACCTGGGCTGGAGCAAACACGATGTGTTGTTTGGCAGCGATGCCAACTGGCGCCTGTCGCTGTTTGACCGCCCCGCCAGCCGCAGCACCGGCGACCAGCGCAACCGTGGCGTCGACCTGACCCTCAACCTGGCCCTCGGCGGGCCGGGCGAACAGTGGTCGGGCAGCATCGGCTCGCGCACTTCCCGCGACGGCAAGCGCGACAACAATGGCTCGTTGACGTACCGCAAAAGCATGCCCGATCACGTCTTACAGAACGTCTCGGCCACCGTGCTGACCGACACCTACGGCGTCGGCCTGTCCGGCATGACTAGCTTCCACGGTGACACCGTCGGCGGCGATGTTTTCGCCCAGCGTTCCTCCTACAACGGCAACCTCACCGGTGGCCTGAACCTGCACAGCACCTTCGCCGTCGGCGGCCAGAAGATGGCGCTGACCAGCCAGTACCACGGCAACGGCGCCGGCATGATCGTCGATGTGGAGACCGACCTGGACGACATCACCTTGCGCGCCGACGACCTCAGCGGTGGCAGCACCGCGCTGCGGCCGGGGCGTAACTTTGTACCGCTCACCGCTTACAGAACCGGCTCGGTGGCGTTCGACTTCGAAGGCAACCACCCGCCGTCGGCGAACATCCAGCCGCCGCGCAGCGCCTACCACATCAACAAGGGCGGGGTGGACTACCGCAAGATCAGCGTGATGAAAACCGTCACCGTGCTCGGTCGCCTGGTCGACCCACAAGGCCGGCCGCTCAAGGGCCATCACGTGATCAACCACGCCAGCCGTGGGGTCAGCGAGGTGGACGGGTTCTTCTCGATGGAAATGAACGCCGGCTCGCCGACCCTGCAAGTGCGCCAGGGCAACCAGTTGCTCTGCCAGTTCCGTCTCGACCCGAGCCTGGCCCGCACTGAAAACGATGTGCTGATGATCGGTGACCTGCGCTGCACGCCGGACACCTTGGCGGATGCCGCACTCACCCAGCAGAAGTCGGGCTGATTCTTACAGGACTGACGTCATGCACATCACGACGTATAGGGCAGGGGCACTTGCGCGGGCGCGGTCACGGCTATTTGGGATTCGCAAGTCTAGTGCGTTGGCGTCGGGCCAATCGTTAATGAGGGTGTAAAACAATGAAAGTATTAGCCGCAATCCTGGGCGTGTGGATGGTGTCCTTTGGGGTCCAGGCGGGCCCGAATATCAACGTCGGCGTGGTCTACGACTACCTGGACGGCAGCAAAAGCAGTTACCTGAAACGCATCTTCAACGGCGGCACCAGTACCGCCTTCGTCAAGGTCGAGATCCTCGAAATCGTCTACGACGCCAGCGGCGTGCCCCAGGAAGTGCCGCTGCACACCCAGGCTGACGCCACCGCACGGGATGGCCTGATGGCCAGCCCCGCACGGCTGATCGTGCCGGCCAACGGCATGCAGGGCACGCGCTTGTTGTACATGGGCGAGCGGGCCAGCGAGCGTTACTTCCGGGTGCGCTACATCCCGGTGGTGCCGGAAAAAGAGGACGCCTTCGCCGTGTCCGACGAAGAGCGCGAGGCCTATCAAAAAACCTTGCAGGCCGGCGTCAGCGTATTGGCCGGCTACGGCACGGTGTTTTTCGTGCGGCCCAAGGACACCCGCTACGACACGCGCATCGACGACGGTGCCGGCCGCTATGAGCTGCGCAACAACGGCAACAGCGTGATCGTGGTCGACGAGTTCAAGAACTGCGTGGCCGGTAAACCGACCGACTGCCATCCGACCACCAAAAACCACGTGCTGCCGGGGCGCGCCTTTACCTTCACTAAGGACGCCGGGCGCCAATACACCTTCAAGCTGCAGGAAGGCGACAACCAGAAAAATCTAGAGGTGAAAGGATGAGCCGTTGGCCAGTGTGCAGGGTTCTGACGGTACTGGGCCTATTGAGCCTGCTCAGCTTCAGCGCCCTGGCGGCTCGCGAAGAGGCGGTGTTCCAGGTGTCGGTCAAGGTGCCCACCAGTGACTTTTATGTGTTGCCGCTCAACCCCGGTTTTTTGGAGCGTGAGCAAACGCTGAACTGGAACCCGGTGACTGAAACCCTGACCGCGCTGCGGGAGTATTTCGACGTGAAAAACGTGCTGGGCGCGGTGGATGCCTACCTCGCCTATGAGCCGGTGTTGTTCAACGGCAGCGACAACATTGCCTTGAACGTCACCTTCAACCAGCAGGTGCTGGGGCTTGCCGCCGTGCGCGTGGTGCCGGAAGACGAGGCCCGCGTCGGCAAACGCGTGCTGCTGGAAATCGCCGCGCAGAAGCCTGACGACGGTTATCTCCCCGGCCAGTACTTCGGCAATGTGCAGATCATCTTTGACGCGTTGCGCCCATGAGCGGCGCAGCGTATTTGAATCGTTCGAGGACGAGTGAACCCATGCAAATCAAACACACGCTGTTGGGGCTTTGGCTGGTCGGCCTGCTCCTGGGGCTGCCCGCTGACGCAACGGCGGCCACCGTGGATATCCTGGCCTCGTTCCGGCCGGACCCCAGCCAGCCTTCGCGTAACGTGTTCAAAAACCACACGCCACCGGGTAACAGCTATTGCACCTGGGCGCCGCAGTATTGCAACGAGACGCGCTACAGCATCGGCTTTCCGATTGATTTTCGGATGAACTCGGCGATTACGCCGGGCGGGGACGATCGCAACCATATCCTGTTTCATGCGCCGACCGAGCGCCGCAATATAACGGTCTTGCACGAAAGCACCGGAGAGGCGGAAACCCTTCAATTCCGTATCAGTGGCATCGGCATGATGCTTAAGTGGATCGAGCCGAACCCCGGTCCCGGCGTGGGTTGGGAATCATCATGGGTTTACCCCCCGGCACCGTGCCAATACATCGGTACTGGGGTCGGCAGCCCCTCGTTCTATGCATTTACCTGGGGGTTGCCGGAAGGCAGCAGGGGATGTGCGCAAAGAGCGGCCACTGCCGTGCCTATGGGGACGTTTTGGATGGAGGGTTTGGGGTTCACCTACGAGTTGATCACGCCCAACCCATTGGGCATGAGGGCCGGTACGTATCGCGGGCAGATCACGTTCAGCGTGGGGCCTTACAAAGACTTCGACATGGGCGACGTGCTGTTGCCCGACGATGACCAGATCACCCTGAATTTCATTCTCACGGTCGACCACGTCCTCAAGGTCGAGATCCCACCCGGCGGTGATCGTGTCGAGCTGCTGCCCCAGGGTGGCTGGCAGGGTTGGGTGAGCCATGGGCGTAAACCGACGCGGCTGTTCAGGGATCAGACCTTCAACTTCTATTCCACCTCGCGCTTCAAGATGGGCCTGCAGTGCCAGTACGTCGAGGCGGGGGACAATACCTGCCGGATACGTGAGGCCGCGTCGGGGCGCTCGGTGCCGTTGCAGGTCGGCGTGACCATGCCCTACGGCATCGTCGACCCCGAGGGCCAGCCGATCCAGCGTCGCCCGCTGCGGCTGGATGGCACGGGCACGCAGTTGCTGCTCTCGACCATGTTCGTGAACCGCAAACCTGGCACCCTGCATTTCGAAGTGGCGCGTGATGACGTCGCGACGATGTTGCAGCCTGGTGAGGCCGCCGCCTATGAAGGGAGCGTCACGGTGATCTGGGATTCGGAGGTGTAACGGCGGCCGGCGCGAGCACCCTCGCGCCGGCCATTGCCTCATTGTTCGGGCAAGGGCTCGCGGTTATGGCGTTGGCGGGCCTTTTTCAGGGCCTCGCGGGTCAGGCCGCGCATCCATTCCTTCTCCTTGTACCCCAGGTCGTTGAGCAGGCGGTTGTTCAGCGCTTCACTGATCGGTGTGTCGGTCAGTACGACGCTTTCGGTGGTTTCCAGTTCGTCCGCGAGTGCCTTGAGCTTGTTTTTGAGCCGGTCTTTCTGCTGCGGTTCCTGTTCCTCGCGCCATTGCGCCTGCAGGGTTTGCAGGTCGTCCAGGCGGTAGAACTTCTCGGTGTACGCGCTGGCATTCTGTTGAGAGAGGGTGTCGTAGGTTTGCTGCAGGAAGGTCTCCCAGTACGGCTCCAGTAAGATCTGGTTGACCAGGCCGTCGCCCTGGCCCAGTGCCTGAACGGTGGTGTAAGCCTGTTGGATCTGGGGTGGGCTGACATTGGCGGTGTCGCGGTACAGCATGTGGTCCGACAGCCAGGGCAAGTCCAGCAGGTTGGCCAGCGCGGTCTGGTAGGCCAGGTGGATATCCACTTCGTCCACCTCGCCCGCTTCGCCATCCACCCGTTCTGAGCGCAGGTGCAGGCCTTCGCCACCGGCCGCTTTGGGCCGCAGGCGGCGGGCGACTTCTGCCTGGGCCACCTGGTTCAGGTGTTTGAGGCGCGCCGCGCCTTTGGCCAGGGTCACCAGTCGGCCTTCGAGTTCAGGCAGTGTCACCGAAAAGCGCCGTGCTTCGCTGGCCATCACCTCAATGCCCATCTCATTGAAAATCTGCGCGCCGCCATCGCCACACAAACCGGGGAAGCTCGACAGCTTGAACAACCGCTCGCGCAGTGCGCTGTCGGCGTGGGTGGCGTTGATCAAGCGCCACACCCGTTGCGTCAGCTGCGCTTGGTTGAGGGCATAGCGCTGCTGGTCCTGGGGGTTCTCAAAAAACTCGGGAGGCTCAAGCAGTTTGATCACTTCGAAAAAGCCCTGGGAGCCGTGTTCGTCTTCGACCGCGTCCCACAATTGCTCGCGGATACGCCGGGTGTTGGCGTCGACGCCAGCCAGCCAGGGGTCGCTGCTGCCTTGGGGTTCGTAGGTGCGATACGGGTCCAGCCCGGCCTCGCTGCGGTAGCGCTCGTACAGGGTGCGCTGATCGTCGTCCAGCGCGTTGCGGTCCAGGCGGGTACGCGCCACGGTGCGTGCGGCGGTGGGCTGCGGCGTGAGCGCGGGCAGGGCGGTGATCGGGTTGCCGCTCAGGTCGAGGTCGAACATGTCGTTCCTGGGGTGGGCAAACAGGCCGCGGGGCCATTGGCTGATTTGCGTATGGTTCAGGTCGAGGCGGCGCAGGTTGGGCATGCGCGTGATGTCCGGCGGGGCCGCGAGGGGGTTGTGGTCCAGAATCACGGTTTGCAGGCGCCGTAGATTGCGCAGGCGCGTCACGTCTTCAGGGAACAGCACCATGCGGTTGTTCGACAGGTTCAGGTTGCGCAGAACCCGCATCGCCGCCAGTTCGACCGGCAAGCTCGTCAGGTTGTTGTGGCTCAGGTCCAGGGAGCGCAGCGCCGGGAAGTGTTTGAGCAAGCCGCAATGGGTTTGCCCGACGCTGCTCTGGCTCAGGTTCAGGAACGTCACGTGCTCAAAGTTGACGGTCAGCGCAGGCAGCGACTCGGGTAACGGCATGCCGTCCAGATCGATCCGCGCGCCGGGCTGAGTTCTGCCCCAATCGTCGGTGTATTCGGCGTAGCGCTCGCCCCAGCACTGTTCAAGCAGGTGGGCCAGGCGTCGGCGGGCGGCCAGTTGTTGGCGTTCCTGCGCGCTGCCTTTGGGGTGATGGGTGGGCGATTGTTTCCAGGCCTGCAATTGGGTGCGCAGGGTGTGTTTTTGCAGGGTCAGCTCGTTCAGGGTGGTGCTCAGTTGGTCGGGGGGGATTTCGTCGATAAAACGGTTCAAGCGTTGCTCGCTCAGGCTCGGAAACAAGCGCTGCAGCACCTCGCGCGCAAACGTCGCGTGGGTATCGGCTGGGGCTGCGCGGCAGCGACTGAGCAGCGGGCCGCCGAGCAATTGCTGGGTGTGTCGCTCCATGACGCGGTGGGTTGCCGGCGCTGCCAGCAGCTTGCGGCGCTCGGCCAAGGGTTCCAGGGTGGTCATCAACCAGTTTTGGAAGCCGTCGCCGTCGCCGGGGTTGTAACCCAGCGTGCTACGTGACGCGTCGGGCAGCACCCGCAACACAGCCTCGTACAGACTGCTCGGGCTGTGCAACTGCCGGCCTGCAGCGTCGTAGACCGCGTAACCCAGGCTGTTGCGCACCAGTACTCGACGCGTGCTGGCGGTGTCCGGCCCGGCCTGGCTGCGTAGGGTGCCGGTGATGGAGGTTTGGCGGATTTGAATGTGCAGATCGGTGAGCGCATCGGTATGAAACAGCAGGGTCTTGAGCACCAGGCTTTCCGTCGCCGGGCTGGGCGACGCCGGTGGATAGAAGCCTTCGTAGGCGCGCACCGAATCGGCGGCCACGTGCAGCTCATGGGCCAGGTTGCGCAGGCGCAGCGGCCAGCGATGCTGGTCGGCCAAGGCCTGGCGTTCGCTCGGGCGGGCGGTCTCCAGCAGGCGGCGGGCCAGGCTCAGGTCGAGGTCGGGGTGGTCCTGGCGCAGGCCGATGATGCCGGGGTCGTCGCTCGCTTCACGGGCGCGGTAGACCGCCGGCGCGGTATCGCGGCTCTGGCTCAGTACGTAGCGGGCCAGTTGCTCGCGCAACGCTTGTACGCGCTGCGATTCGGGCACCTCGACGCCCAGCAGGGCGGTGATCGCCGCTTCATCCAGAAACCCCAGCACCCGTTCCGGCAAATGACCGGACAGCACCTCGCCGAGGCTGATGTGCAAGGTGTCGGCTGGGCTGGCGTGCGCGGCGCCATAGCGGTGCGACGTGCCGCTCAGGTCGGGCTTGAGGAACACCTGCAGGGCTTTGTCCTGGGGCCAGCCGTCGAGTTCGGTGACCATTTGCTCGAACCAGTCCGAGCTCGGGTCGGCGCTCAAGGCTTGCCCTGCGCGGATTTTTTCACTGGCGACCCTGATGGACTCGTCCGCTTCGAGCCGTTTGAGGCTGGCATCGAGCAGCGGCGGCAGGGGTTCGTTGTGCTCGTACATGCGGCGTAACGCGCCGTCTTCGGTGGCGCTGGCAACCCTTAGCTGCTCCAGTTGCGTGTCGCTGAACGGTTGCACCCGATGCCCAAGACGGCGCAGCAATTGCGCGCGCTCCCACGTGCGCGGGCGTTCGCCCTCATGGGTCACGGCGCCGTCGCCGTTCAATTGCAGGCGTGGCCGGTAGGCGTCCGGGCGTTCGGGGTGGACCACGCGGTGCGCTTCGCTGAGCGGGTCGTATTGCACCTCCAGGTGCTGGCCGCCGAGGGCCAGCAGGGTTTTGCCAGCATGCTGATGCAGGCCCGAGGGCGAGGGCACCGAGCCGTCGGGGATCGGGTTTTTCTGGGCGAACGCGCGGATGTCCGGGTTCCACAACCGCCGTGTGCCGTCGGCCCGCTCTACCGGGACCAGGCCTTCGATAAAGGGCGAGCGTTTGAGCCGCGCCAATTGACCAAGACTGCCGCCCGCCGCAAACAGGGCAAACTGCATCACGCTGTCGGCCACCCCCGTCACGTGTTCCCAGGCTTCGGTGCGCCGGCCCTCGGTCCAATCGACGAGGCCTTCGAACACCTCGTCCATGATCTGGTACGCGCTGTAGACCAGCATCAGTTCGCCGAGCACCGGCACGAACGGGGTCAGCACCAGCAACGCGGCATTGAGGATGTCGCCGAGCATCTGCTCCAGGTTGTCCCACCAGGCCCAGCGGGCGTGGCGCTCGACGTCGGCGGTGGACACGGCGAGGGTTCGCGCATCGTTGACGATTTTGTTCAGTTGCACGCGAAACAGGTAACTCCACAGGGTGTCCGCGTGAGGTGTCGGCGGGCGCTGGCGATAGTCGTCCTGCCAGCGTTGCACGCTGAAGTGCAGGTTGGGATCGCTGATCGGCGTGTCTTTCCAGCTCGGCCCGCTGTCGGTGCGGGCCTTCTGATGCCACTGGATGTGGCTGAGGCGCGCATTGAGCCCGGCAAAAAAAGCGCCGCGCTCGGCATGGGGCACGAACTGGCTGAAGAACACCTGATAGCGCGCCCGGTCGCGCAACTGACGGGTCAGTTCGGCCATGAACGCCTGCGGCGACGGGTATTCCTTGAGCGGGTGCTCGGGGTCTTCGGCGACGTAGGCGATCACTCGGGGGCTTGGCGCGGCGATAAACAGCACGATGCCCACCAGGGCGACATTCATCACGCTGAGGGTATAGGCCTGGAGCGCCGTCGGCTGCTCGTTCACCCGCTCAAGCAGCATGCCGTGGGCGTCGGGCTTGAGGTCACCCTGGAGCAGGGCCAGGTGCGCGGCGCTTTTCAGCGCGGCCTTGTGGCGTGCGACCACTTCGTCGTGAACCGTGCGGGCCAGCGGCGGGTGGTTGAAGCCAAGCGCCTGGCTGAGCCTGAGTTAATACTGCGCGCCGATGTCGAGCTGGCGGCAAATGGCTTTGAAGCGCTGCGCCGTGAGCCGGGCGCCGCTGGTGCGGTGGGTGATCGACACGACATCGCGCTGGCCGCGTGCGTCGCTCGGCCCGAGGAAGGCGAAATCGAGAAAGCGGTCGTCGGCGGCGAAGTTGCCCAGCGCCGCGTCGAGCAACGAGACGGTCTTGCTGGTCTGGGCGCCGGTCACGTTGAGCGTCCACCAGGCCTGGCTGGCGTCGACGTAGAGGCGCAGGTAAGTGTTGCGTACCTCCACGGCGCCGTAGTCGCGCAGGGCGTTTTTCAGCAAGGGTTCTGCGAAGGCGTACACATCGTTCAAGCCGGCGAGCCGTTGGTCCAGCAGGTTTTGCCGGTGCCAGTGCTCGGCAATCGCGGCCTTGAGCGGGGCTGGCGTGCTCACGACGTTGAGGCGGGTGGCTGTCAATGCGCCGAGGCGTTCAGGCGTGGCCTGGGTGAGCCAGCGCGGTAGGGCGTCGCGGATGTGCGCGTAGTGGGCGCCGTTGAAGGCGCTGTCGAGTGGCGGTAGAGCGGGCATGGATCAGGTCCTGATAAAAGGGTGATCCATCAGTGTGTTCAGCGCTGTTGCGCGGTGGTGGCAGATAGATAGTGCAGCCGCGCGTCAGTGTTTGCCCGCCAGGCACAGCGCCGGGTCGCCCGGTTGCAGGAGTGGGTTGAGCATCGGCGCCATGCCCTTGAGCACCTGCACCGGCAAGGCTGACGTGAAGGTAAAGTGCTGCGCCGACACCCCCGGCACAAACGCGGTGAGAGTGCCGAAGTGATGCGCGCCGATGTAGAACACGAACGTCGCCGTGCGGTTGATCGACTTCGAACTGAGCATGCGCCCGCCGGCCCCCATGGCTTCGATGCGGTTATCGCCGGTGCCGGTTTTGCCGCCCATCGCCAGCGGTGTGCCGTCGGCCAGTTTGAAGCTGCCGGCCACGCGCTTGGCGGTGCCGGCGTCGACCACTTGCGACAGCGCGCCGCGCAACGCCGTGGCGACTTCGCTGGGTAGTACCCGTTTGCCGCGATTCGGGTCGTTGGCGACGTGGGTTTCGTAGGGCGTGCCGCTGGCAAATTGCAGGCTGTCGATACGCAGCACGGGCAGGCGCACGCCGTCGTTGAGGATGATCCCCATCAGTTCCGCGAGGGCGGCGGGGCGGTCGCCGGAGCTGCCGATGGCGGTGGCCAGCGACGGCACCAGGTGGTCGAACGGATAGCCGACGGCCTGCCAGCGCTGGTGGATATCGAGGAACGCTTCGATCTCCAGCATGGTGCGAATCCGGCTGTCACGCGCACTCTGGTGGCGGCTCTTGAACAACCAGCTATAGACCTCCTGGCGCTCGAACTCACTGGCTTTGACGATCTCGTCGAAGGTCGCTTCGGGGTGGTTGAGCAGGTAGCCCAGTAACCACAGGTCCAGCGGATGCACCTTGGCGATATAGCCCTGGTCCGGCAGGTTGTAAGCGCCGGGGCCGTAGCTCTGGTAGAGCCGTTCGAGGCGCTCGTCGGTGAGCTTATCGGTGGTTTTGAGGTGCTTCAGGTGCGAGCGCACGAAGCCGTTGAAACTCTCCTGGCTGGCCTGGGGCAGCAGGTAGCGGTGGACGGCGGCCAGGCGGATCGCGGTGGGGTGCAGGCTGTCCATGAAGGTGTCGAGCCGGGCCTGGGTGTCTTTGTGGCGGTATTTTTTCCAGAACTTGAGCAGGAATGCGGTGCCTTCGTGGTCGGCGAATTTGGCCAGGTATTCCTGGCGGCGCGGGTCGTTGTCGTCCTTGAGCAGCCGTGCGCTGTTGTCTTCGCCCGAATAGGTGGTGTAGCGCACCAGATCACGCATCAAGCGAATGAACGGCAGGTTGATCGACTCGCGCAGGGCATCGCGCAAGGTCGGGTCGCGGCCGTTGTCTTCGTTGCGAAAGTTATGGAAACGGTGCAGGCCGCCACCGGTGAAAAACGCCTCGCCGGGGTTGGCCGAATAGGTGCGGTCGAGGGCGGCGTCGAGCATCTTCGACAGGTCGCGGTCGCTGTGCTGGGTCAGGTAATTCAGCGCCCAACGCGAGAGCACGTCCTGTTCGGGCAGTTCGACGTTTTTCAGCTCGGCGGGCGTGCGCGCCTGGTAGCGCTCATGCAGCTCGGTGATGATTTGCAGGTAGGTGGTCAGCACCCGCAGCTTGGCGGTGGAGCCCAGTTCCAGCTTGCTGCCTTCGTTGATGTCGAACGGCTGGTCGGTGTTGTCGGTCTGCACCCGCACGCGTGCGCCGTCGGGTGTCAGTTCGTAGAGGGTGAAGCTGTAGCGCACCTGCGGCGTGCTTTGCGGGGTTAGCAGGCGCGGGCCGAGCAGGCCCATTTGCGCGGCGAACGTCGGGTCGGCCAAGTGCTTGAGGTAGTCGGTGGCCTGGGTTTGCAGCGCGTAGTGCAAGGTGCTGGTGGCCGACAGATCGAGGCGGTCGAGGTCATACAGCGAGCGGTTGAGCAGGCTGGCGAGACGGCTGCGCGCAACGTTGATGGCCTTGTTGGTTTCCACCGGCTGCAGGGTCGGTTGCTGCTGCCAGTCGCGGTAGGTCACAGGGCTGGCGAGGGCGGCGGCGGACAAGGTGGCGGGGATCACCTGGTTCTGCGCGAGCAGGCGGATATGGCTGTCGGTCAATTGCGCCAGCTCTTCGCGGCCTTTTGTCAGGTAGTGCGAGGGGCGGCGCTGGGCAATCATCAGCGACAACACCTGGCGCAGGGCCAGGCCGCGTCTGGCCAGGCTAGGCGGGTCTTGCGCGCTGTCGCTCAAGGCCTGGTTGACCTGATTGAAGTCGGCGCCGTACCACACCCGCAGCCCTTCGGCCAGGCCATGCACTTCGCCGTGGCCAGGCACCGCAGACAGCGGCACGCTGTTGAGATAATCGCGCACGATATTTTGCCGACTGCCCAGGGTGTCGGGCCCGGCCTGGTAGGCCCGGACGCTGGCGGACAGCATCTGGCGGATTTTCTCGCCGCCGGACACGGTCAAGCCGTCGGGCGAATGGCGATATTTTTCGAGCTGCGTGGCCAGGGTGCTACCGCCGGCGGTCTGCCCTGGCAAATGCAGGAGTTTGGCCACTTGCGACCAGGCCGCCTTGGCAAAGCGCGGCCAGTCGACCGCCGGGTTGGCCAGCGGTTGCCTGGGGTCGAGCAGGTCGCGGTCTTCAATGAACAGCAGGCTCTGCACCACCAGCGGCGGGATCGCGGCAAAGCTCGTATAGAGCTGTTGCGGGTAGGTGAAGGTGTACAGCGGCGCGGCGCGGCAATCGGTGATGCTCAGGCCGGCCTGGACTTTTTCCGCGTAGGGCACGAACAGCCCGCGCTCGGCATAGCCCAGCAAGGCCGGGGAGAAACGCGCCTGGGCCTGGATCAGGTAATTGCGTTTGAGCAGGCGCGGTAGGAATTCATTCAGCGCGCTGTAGCCCAGGCGCCGGTCGAACGGGCCGTCGCCGGGATACACGATGGCATCGCTGGCGCCGGGCTCCAGGCGATAACTGAGCGATGCGGCCAACGGGCTCAGGTAGCGGGCCTGCAGGCGCGAGGTGCGCATCTCCACGCTGGCGGCCCAGCCCAGGGCGAATAGAGCGAGCAACAGCACCAGCCACACCAGGCGCCACCACCCTGTTCGCATGCGGGCGTTGTGTGGCAATGGCGGTTGATGCGGGCTGTCAGTTGGCAGCGCAGCCTGCTTCGAATCGGTTTGCCATAAAGCGCCCATAGTCGATTGATCCATTGACGTAGATTGATCGGACTTGGTTGAAGCGTAGTCGTTGGTGACGAAATGTGTCAGCTCACGGTTGCGGACGTTTCAGCGCGGTGCGCAGCAGGGTCAGCCAGTCGCGGTCATTGGCCTGGCCCCAGCGGTAGGTGCCACGGTCGTTGAAAAATACCGAAATGTCCTCCAGGTACCAGGTGTGCATTCTGACGTTGAGCTGGCGCATGTAGTCGCTTGCCGGGCAGACGATGGCCGCCCAGGGGTCGCATATCCACAGGCCCCTCCAGCCCGCCTCGCCGAAATCCAGGGTCGAACCCAGCGTCGCGGGCGCTATACCCACCACCACAAACGCGTGGGCGGGCGGGCTGGTGCCCCAGATGCGCGCGGCGCCGCCGTTGAATGTGATCAGCTCGCACGCCACGTGGGCCATCTGGTCGCAATTGCCCGCACCGGTCTTGAGGATCACTTCGGTGTAGTTGGGCTGGCCCGCCCGGCTGTACTGCCACATCACCAAGGGCTCGGCGATGGACAGCCGCTCCAGCTCGGCGATACCCGTACCCACGACGTTGGCCGGGCCGATGCCGGTGCTTTTGACCAGTGCCACGGTGCTGGCATGGGCCTTGGTGGCCAGGTACTGATTGACGGTTTGGCCTGGCTGGGCAGCGTAGGGCGGCCAGCTCTCGAGCTTCAAGGGGGCCACGGCCACACTCATGCCCAGGCGTTGCCCCTGATCGCTGGCGTTGAGCAACAACTCGCGCTGCTTGATGACCCGCAGGCCTCTGGACTGCTCGATCAGGCGCTGGAGTTTTGCGGCACCGAAGCCGCGCGCGGCCAATTGCTGGCTCAGCACCTCCAGGGTGGGCAGGGTGACCAACGGGCGGTTATGCACAAACCCAGCGGCGTTCAAATAGTCGAGCTTGCATTTGCTGAAGGCGCGGATCAGTTGTTCGGGCTCTGCGCCCTGGCTGAAGTCCAGGCGGTTGAACAGCAGCGCCGGCGCGGGGGCGGTGGGGATCGCTTCGTAAAAGGCCCCGGCGTCGGCCTCCACAACAATGCGCGTGCCCCCGCCGGGGCTCAGATCGATCACCATGGCGCGCAGGGTCCGGCGGTCATCCGTGCCCTCCGTCAGCCCCGTCAGTTCGACCACACGTGTGTCGCGGCTGAGTTGGTTGTCCAATTGATTATTGGGCAGGCCAAACTGCGGCTCGCTGTCAATGAGCCGCCCGGTGACCTGGGGCTTGTACGACAACGGTGTGGTGCTGGCCACCGGGGTCAATTCGAAGGTGCTGCCCTGGGGCGTTGCGGCGTACGGCCGGCGGTTGTGGACCAGCTTGCGGGTGTCTGCACCGACGGCGGGCGCGGGGATCAAACGAATGTGTTCGATAGCCTGGGCCCGGCGTTGCAGGATCGAGGCGTTGAACGCTGCGAGTTTTTTGGTGAAGCAAATCAGCGGGATCGGGCTGCGTTTGTTTCGCGCAGGGCCGCACAGGCTGTCGAAGCCTTCGGCGACCTTGAAGTAGGCGGCAGAGGTCAGGTCGTCCAGGTGGGTGGGCGCACGATGCTCCAGGCGCAACAGGTTGGCGTGGTCGAGCAGGTCGGTGGCGTCGGAACGTGGAATGAGCAGCGGTTGGGTGGCGAACAGCCGTTCGGCGACCAGCACCGGATGCCCGTGGGCGCTCTGCATCGGCGCCACGCCAAGGGCGCTGTCCAGGCGAAAGGTGTGGCTCGGCGGCCCGTAGGGTTTGCGCGTGAAGGGGTGGCAGGGGTACCAGTGGTTTTTGCGCAGCATCGCGTTGATGCGCAGCAGGTCGCTGTCGCGCAAGACCGTGCCGCTGCCGATATCGGCACCGGCCAGCAACCTGGGGTAGTCCAACAGGAGCAGGTCGGCCGCGTGGTGTTGGACCTGCGCGATGGCCGTGTCGAGGATCTTCCGCGCCCCGCTGCTCAGCCGGAGCATCCCGCTGCGAGCCAGCCTGAACAGGCCCGGAAGGCCATCCAGCGGGTTCAGCACGGTATTGAGGAAGCTGCTGCTCAACTGCCCCAATTGCAGGAGCTTGATGGGCAGCGGCACGGTTTTTTTCAGCACCGCCAGCGAGGCTTTGAGAAAGCGTTGGGTGGGAAACAGCAGCGTCAACAGGTCGATAAAGCAGGCATAACCGCCTTCGATGACCCGACGGGTGTTACCAGAGCCGATGTCTTCGGCGCAGGACCAGAACGGCACGAGGGCTTTGAGGCGTGCCCATAACCGATCCCAGCGTTGTTGAATCTGCTCGCGCTGCGTGGTCCCCCGGGCTTGCGCGTGCAAGGCATCCACTTCGAGGAAGAAGTGCTGCTGCACGATGGCTTGGGCAATGGCGCGATTGAGCGCCGAACCATAGGTCAGCGCCGCCGTCGGCGAGCTGGCGGGCGTCGGGCTGAATGAGCACAGCGTCTGCACAATCACCTTGGAACGCAGCCCCGGCCGTGGCGGGCGCCCGCTGGCGTAGGCGTCCCAGTCCAGCGGCAACTCATCGCCCATCAGCAGTTGGGTGACCGGGCGGGTGGAGTGGGGAGCGCCGGTGATCACCGACATCAAGGTGCCGCCCTCACGGAACGCCAACGGCGCGCCACTGCGCTTGTGTACGCGGTTCAACAGCGGGAACAACTCGTATTCATGCACCGCCGTGGCGGATGTGCCGCGCAGGATCACGCCCATTCGGGCGCTGCGCGCCAGCTCTTCCTCCGGGCTCAGCAGGGCAAGGTCTTTGCCGGGTTCTTGTTTGAGCACCAACAACTGCAGGTCGGCCTGTTGCAGGTAGATTCGATCGGCCAGCGGCAGTTGCGCCAGCAGGTCTTCAATCGTGGTGCTGTAGGCCTGCTTCATGCGTTCGATATAGGCGCTGAAGGCCGTGTCGAAGCGCTGCTGGATGTTGCCCAGGCGCGCGAACGATGGACGCAGTTGCGCCAGGTTCAGCTGGGGTTCGGTGGAGTGCCAGCGGCTGTCGCCCAGTTGGCCGTCCATGTGCAGTTCCACCAGGCTGTGCAGGCTGTAGTTCTGGCGCTCGTGATGGTGCATCGGAAAGCGCAGGCTGCCGCCGGCGAGGGGTGGGACCGGGCGCCACAGGCAGGCTTGTTCCAGCAGTGTCTGGCCTGGGAACAGCTGTTTGAGGTCGGCCAGGGCGATGCTGCGGCGGGTCGGCGGTGTGTCGGCAAAGGTGATCAGGGCTTGTTTCAGTGCGTGCAGACGTTGCGTGAGGCGCAGCTTCAGCGCGTCGATTTCGTGCGTCAGGTAGGGGGCATTTTCGCGTTCGGGCAGTTCGCCCACGGCGATGGCCCAGTCGAGCAAGGTGCGGGTGGCGATGTATTCGCGCCACTGTTGTTGCTGGCCGGTCGTGGTGGGGAGGGACGCCAGGGCGATCATGTCGTTGTAGGTCAGGTGACGCGGTGATCCGGGCGCCATGGCCTGCGCCATCAAGACCCCTTGTTTGAAGCTCATCCAGGCGATCGAGCTGCCAAAGCGCAAGGTCTCGGGCAGCCCGTGCACCAGAAACTCCGGTGCGGCGCCGGCCAGCAACACGTGGGCGGCGAGGGGGGCTGCGCGGGTGGAGACCTTGCAGGTGCGTACCAAGTGCAGTTCCAGCGCTTGGCGCACTTCGCCATGGGGCTTGCCCGCGTGGGCGCTCAGGTCGAAACCGGCGACGGGGGCGCCCTCTTCGCCGGCCGCAGGGTCGAGGTCGAGGATCACTGCGCTTAGCACCAGCAGGTCAAGGCTGGTCTGGCTGGCGGTTTCGTCCGGGTGCTGGCCGTACCAGCGCAGTGCCGTCACCAGGCGTTGGCCAAGTTGACGCGCCGGACCCAGGCGCAGCACTTGTTTGAGCAGATGATCGGCCTGACTGCGGATCGCGTCGGCGTGCAGGCCGCTCAGCCGTGTGCCGCACAAGCGGTCGAGCAGGCGTGGATGGCCGGCGGGCAGGCCGTTATTCGCCGTCTCGGTAATCGTTTGCCGCTGCTCGCTCAGCAGTCGCACCGGCGACTGGGCCGTGGCGCTCAACAGCCCATGGTAATCGTCGAATTCGGGGCGTCGGGGCCGGTTCATCTCCAGGGCTTGCAGGGTGTCTTGGGCTTCGCCGACGGTGCCCGGCGGGTCAAAGTCATGCGTTTGCAGCAGTTGTTTGAGGGTGAAGGGGCCGCAGGCGGGGCTCGGGGGGACGGCGGGATGGTGCAGCGCAGCGGAGTCCGGCGCGGGCGTCAGCGTCACGCTGGCGGTGTCGATCGTGCGGTCGCTGGGTTGGTCTTGGATCAGGGCTTTCAAGCACTCGGCCATGACGTCGCGGTCATGATCCCGGGCCAGCCACTGCTGGTGTTGCATCAGAGCGAGATCGGAGTCGGCCAGGTCGCTGACCGGCAACGGGCTCAACGGCGTCGACCGGCGCAGCGTGTCGATCAGCGCGCGGGCTTCGTCGGGCGTGTTGGGCACCGGCAGGTCGTGGCAGCGCAGCAGTTCGGCAAGGCTGAACTGGCCGCTCTGGTGGACAAAGCTGCCAAGCTGTTCGGCGACTTCGACCAGTTGTTCGAGCTGGCCGTCCAGGGGCAGCGCCAACAGCTGTTCGATGCCGATCTCCACCAGCGTGCCCCAGGCTTTCTTGCCGCTGAGCCGACGTGTGGCGGGATCGAACGCATACGCGCCGGGTTGCAGGCCGTCGACCGCGTCCAGCGCCAGGAACGGCGGGCTGCGGGTGATGGCGTCGAGTAACGCGGCGCCGATTTGCTGGGCGGTGGCCCAGAACGAACCGGAGTCGAGTTTGAAATAGGTTTTGTAGGAGGAAAACAGGCTGAAATCGTCATCGTCGAGCAGGGCTTGCAGTTGGTCGGCGATCTGCTGCTGGTCCTGATTCAACCGCTTCAACCGGTCATCCAGGCGCGCCTTGGGGTCGACGAAGCTGTTCGATTGATCGAGCGCCTGGCTGATCACCCTGCGCTGGCCGCGATGTTCGGGGTAGGGATACCCGTAGAAATTCAGCACCAGCTGCGCCGGCAGTTCCAGCGGCGCGGCATCGGGCTGCTCGTCCAGGCCGGCCAGGTCCACCGGCAGGCGCATGGCCCAGGCCCGCAAGTGCGGGCGGCTGAGTGCGCGGCGGTACAACTGCAACCAGCAGCCGAGGGAGGAGTGCTCGGGTACTTGCACCGTGGTGGAGTCGCCGGATTTCAAGTGATTGAACAACGCGCTGATCAATTGGCCATCGGCGGCCAGGCGTTGCGCCCGGCCTTGCTCCAGGACATCGAGGGTGGTCGGCATGGGGAGATCCTTTCGCTGGGATTGCCGTGCTGGCAATCGAAGCGGCCCATGGTGACGGGGCCTCCCGGGCGCTGGTATGGCGATGCTTCCCGTTCGACCGTGGCCGGCTTCCGCGTTGTCTGCCTGATGGGCTGAAAGTGTTGAGACAGAGCCTTCGGGTGGGTATATGCGGCCTAGGTAGGGGCATGACGCTGCACCAAAGCTGTGCAATACTCGGCGCGCGTCAAAACGAGAAAATCCCTACGCTATCCAGGTAATGCCTCTCCACAAAAAGGCGCTTTTACCGCGACTTCTCGCTGAATCTTGCTGTTTATTGAGTGAAAAACCCTGGGTTGAGCTTTTTATACTGCACCCCCGCTGAACTGGCCCCGGCCAGACGGGTTGGCCCATGAGGCGAGCTCGGTGAGAGGCGTCGTGGCGGACCTGCCGTGACGTCGAGTACTCGGTGGATTAATCCAATAACAAGACGAGGTTGTACCCCTATGCCAGTTGGCAACCACCTGCCTCATGGCGAGACCGCTCAGGGCGGCCCGCTGAAACGTGAACTGGGCGAACGGCATATTCGCCTGATGGCCCTCGGCGCCTGTATCGGTGTCGGCCTGTTCCTTGGCTCGGCCAAGGCCATTGAAATGGCCGGCCCGGCGATCATGCTCTCTTACATCATCGGCGGCCTGGCGATCCTGGTGATCATGCGCGCGCTGGGCGAAATGGCGGTCCACAACCCCGTCGCCGGCTCGTTCAGCCGCTATGCCCAGGATTACCTCGGCCCGTTGGCGGGCTTCCTGACCGGCTGGAACTATTGGTTCCTGTGGCTGGTGACCTGTGTGGCGGAGATCACCGCCGTGGCCGTGTACATGGGCGTCTGGTTCCCCGATGTGCCGCGCTGGATCTGGGCCCTGGCGGCCTTGCTCAGCATGGGCACGATCAACCTGATCGCGGTCAAGGCGTTCGGTGAGTTCGAGTTCTGGTTCGCCCTGATCAAGATCGTCACCATCATCGCCATGGTGATCGGCGGCGTCGGCGTCATCGCGTTCGGCTTCGGCAATGACGGCGTAGCGCTGGGGATTTCCAACCTGTGGGCCCACGGCGGCTTCATGCCCAATGGTGTGCAGGGCGTGTTGATGTCCCTGCAAATGGTGATGTTCGCCTACCTGGGTGTGGAAATGATCGGCCTTACCGCCGGTGAAGCGAAGAACCCGCAGAAGACCATCCCGAATGCCATCGGCTCGGTGTTCTGGCGCATCCTGCTGTTCTACGTCGGCGCCTTGTTCGTGATTCTGTCGATCTACCCATGGAATGAAATCGGCACCCAGGGCAGCCCGTTCGTGATGACCTTCGAGCGCCTGGGCATCAAGACCGCCGCCGGTATCATCAACTTCGTGGTGATTACCGCCGCATTGTCTTCCTGCAACGGCGGCATCTTCAGCACCGGGCGCATGCTCTACAGCCTCGCGCAGAACGGCCAGGCCCCGGCGACCTTCGGCTCCACCTCGCGCAACGGTGTGCCGCGCAATGCGCTGCTGCTGTCGATCGCGGCGTTGCTGCTGGGCGTGCTGCTCAACTACCTGGTGCCGGAGAAAGTCTTCGTGTGGGTCACCTCGATTGCCACCTTCGGCGCGATCTGGACCTGGGTGATGATCCTGCTGGCGCAGCTCAAGTTCCGTAAGAGCCTGAGCCCGGCGGAACAGGCGGGCCTCAAGTACCGCATGTGGCTGTACCCAGTCAGTTCCTACCTGGCCTTGGCCTTCCTGGTGCTGGTGGTGGGCTTGATGGCGTACTTCCCGGACACCCGCATCGCGCTGTATGTAGGCCCGGTGTTTCTGGTGCTGCTGACCGTGCTGTTCTACGTGTTCAAATTGCAACCGACCCAGGTTGCCCAAGGCGTCGCGCGCTCGGCGTAACGCTTGTTCAAGGCGGCCTGTCGCGCACAGGCCGCCTTGATGCCCTCAATCGCGGTGCAACGCGTGCAGGGCCGCGTCCGTCAACTGGCCGATGAGGCGGTTGCGCTCGGCGGTCTGCGTGTCGATCAGCGCTTGCAGCCGGTCGAGGTGTTCATCGGAGTGTTTGTCCGGCAGCTCCTTTTGCAAGCGCCCGACCTTGTTGCGGGTCACTTCCTTGATCGTTAAGAAGGGCGCTGGAAAGCGTCGTTCCAGGTAGTCGAGCCAGAAGTCGCGGGTTCGGTACGCGTTCGCCAGCCCAGGGGAATCCTTCAGCCCACGCAGCATTTGACGAGCCTGTTGGACATCATTGTCGACCACGCCGTACCCCTCCACTGAATACAACATTTGGTCCGCCTGGACCGGCAGGTTGAATTCCTCGCGTAACGTCACGCGATAGAACAGGGTGATTTCGGCGGGGTCCGGCGAACGCCCTTGTGCGGTCAAGCGGAGGGTGTGATCGTCGGCGAACTGATCGAGCTGCTCCAGGTAATACACCTGTTTGGCCAGGCCGAGCAGTTCGCGGTCGATCTGCTGCTTGTTGTACCGAGCGAGGGTCTGATGCACCCGGTGCAGGAGCTCCATGTTGCTGAACAGCAGCATCGCCCCGTCGCCGCAGGTGCCGGCGGCACTGGTGTTGAGGAAGACTTTTTCGCGCAGCTCGGTGGAGTCACCCAGGCCGTTGAGCAACCGCCAGACACGACGCGTCAGTGTTGTACGTGTTGCACCGCCCTGCCGGTAATCCAACGATTTGGCCAGGTCTGCCAACACTCTGAAGGCGTCATCTGGCCGGGCGCCTTCCTGGCTTGATAGCGCGTCCCACAGTTGTTTCGCCGGCGCGTGTTGAGCGCTGTCGAGGGCGCGCAGCCAGGGCGTGACGTGACGTTCTGTCGCGGGCGCGTGAGTGATGCCTGGCACGGCTCGGGCCATGACAATGCCGCTTTCGGTGCGGTATTGCTCCAGGCGCTCCAGGGCTTGCGCGGACAGCGGGTTGTCATGCAGATAGATACGGCGGTTGCGCAGGCGCGCCCTGATGTGAGTAAAGACTTGTTCGGGAATGCTGCTGATCTGGTTTTCTTGCAAATACAGCGTGTTCAGATTGCCGTGCTCTGCGGCGCCTATCGGCCATTCATGGAGATCGGTGCCCCTTAGCCTCACGCTTGTGAGTTGGACCATCCGGGTAAGGTCCGGGGTGATGCCCAGGGGGTTGCCATTCAGATTAAGACTGCGCAGATTGACCATGTTGGCGAGTCGCCCGGCCGACGCTTCGGTTAAGCGAAGCCTGTTGAATTGCAGGTTCAGGTCGGTCAGTTGCGTCATGTCGGTGATGGCGGCGGGCAGTTCGGTCAGCTCGCAGTCGATGTGCAAGGCGCGCACGTTGGGGAAGAGGGCGAGGAACGCGTGGCCTGCGGCGGGGAAGGTGTTCCCGGCGATGCTCAAGTGCTCGATGTGCTCGAACCCGGTGAACCCCGTACCAAAGGCGTCTGTGGGCAGGTCGTTGTCGTCCAGTCGCAACGTCAGTGAGTGGACGTCAAACAAGCCCGCCACATAATGCAACGTCGACTCATCCCGTCGCCACGCCCTGCGCAGTTGGTTAGCGATGTGGCGGCGTTGCCCCAGATGCATGCCTAACGGGTCGGTCTGGGGGGCGTCGATGGGGCGTGGGGTGTCGCTCCAGCGGGTCAGTTCAATGTCCATGAAGCGGAATTCGGCCTGGCGCCGGTCAAGCTCGAGCAGCGCGGCGGGCGCGTCCAGGTTGAGCTGTTGGATGAAGGCGCGGGCGTTGTCATTGTCAAACCTTGGATAAAGCGTCTGGACCCTGTTCATCAGGTCGGGCGTGCGGTTCCCCCCGAACGGCCACAGCCAGCTCCAAACGGGATACACCAGGAACGAGCGATCCAGCCCCATGGCGGGTTGTAGCCAGGGTTGCAAGTGAGGCAGGTCAAGCAGGCTTTTGATTTCGACCCGGCGGGACAGCGCCAGGTTGGCGATCTGCTCTTGCAGGGGTGAGAGGTCGAACTCATCGGTGATCCCCAGCGAGGTGCGTTCGGTAGGGCTCAAGGTCTGGACGATGGCCGCCAGCAATCGGCTGCCAGCGCCGACGGGTGCGGCGAGTGCCGTCCCCTGAGGGGTGTAGGCGTGGTAGATGCGGTGTTGCTTGACCAGCACGTTTCGGCGCGTTCCGGCCTGGTTGCCGGCGGCTTCGATGTGGGGGCCGTTGAAGTAACTGTCGCGTATCTCAACCCGAATGTCAGTGGGCCAGCCGGGCACGGCGTCGAGCAGGTGCAAGATGATCTTGTCACTGTCCGGGTTGATCATGCTGTCCAGATACAAGCCTTCGAAAGCACGATTGAGGCGGACTTCATTGGCGGTGAAGCGGGCCTTTTCGGTGAGGCGCAGACTGACTTGACCATGTTCGTGCAGTTGCTTGAGCTCGCGGGGGGTTGCATGGCTCAAGATGCCTTCGACCGTGCTGTTAGGTAAGTCGGCGTGTTTGGCCTTGAAGCGTTCGTGCACGGCGTTAGGGCTTCTGCGTTCGCTCCTTCTGTACTGTGAATCGAACAGTTTGTCGGTTTCTTGCTCGGCAAACTCGATGACTTTTTTCACCAGTTTGAACAAGCGTTCTTCAGTGGAGGTGGGCAACTCTCCCAGCAAGGCGCTGATCAGTGCGTCGTTGCGTGTGAGTTCGTTCAGCAGCCGGGCCTCCTTGTAGTGCAGTTCGCTCACGCGGATCGTTTCAACATTCGGTCCCTCGGTGGCGGGGTGTTGATAGCGCACTTCATTGTGCGGGCCGATGATTTGCAGCCTGTGGCTGTTCGGCCACTCCGGCAACCCGGAGATCACCAGCAATTGCAGGTCTGGATCGGCATTCTGGGTATTGGGGTCTACCCGCAGCGCTTCGATGAAGCGTCGGATCTGTTGTTCGATCTTGAAGCGTTTGCAGGTGTCGGCCAGCAACGGCGGTGCCGGATGGCCGGCGCGGTGTACCTGGCGCAGCACGTGGTCGGGGGTATCGGTCAGGGCGAGGATTTGCTGGGCCTGTTCGCGGGTAAATGCGTAGTCCTTATGGCCCAGGCGGTGGAACAGTTGGTGTGTGTCCCAGGTCATCGGGTCCTCGCTGGCCAGTCGCCAGGCACCCTGGCCGTTGTGTTCCAGGAGCGGGGTGTCGACGCCGATCTTTTTCGGGTGTTTGAGCCGCCACTTGAACATCTTTTTATCGTAGGCGACCCGGTACAGGCTGCCGGACAGTGGCAGGTACTCGTTGCCCTCAATCGTGTAGATACCGTCGGCCCTGGGGGTGAGGTGCGGTGACAGCATCAGGTTGTGTTCGTAGGGCGACAGCGAGCCATTGACCAGGCTGACGAAACCTTCGGGGCTGCGCCGGGCGCTCATGTTATCGCCCAGGGTTTTGCGCAGGCCCTTGGCGTCGGTCGCGCTGCGCATGCCCAACTGTTGATGTTCGTGGGGGTGGAGCACCGAGGCGATGGCCAGATAGAAGCTGTCATGAGCCGGCGACACGGGGATTTCGCCGTCGTTGCGGATGTCGTAGGCCTGGTAGCGGCCACCGGGGTGCAAACGCAGGTTCACGGTGAGGTCGTCCGGACCACTGGGCACGAAGGTTTCGCCGCGGGCGACATCCGTGACCACGAAGGGCCGCTTAAGGGTGTCGCGTATCAGCGCGCCGGCAAACTCCCTGGCCCAGAGATCGGTGTCGGCGTTGAAGTCGCGGGGGTTGTACAGGCTGTCGATCACCGCGTCGATGCGCAGCGCGGTGCGGTGGTGATCGAGCATTTCAACAAACGCCACCGGCAGGGTGCCTCCCGTCAGGAACGCCGCTTGCTGACGTTGCGTCAGCGGGTGTTCGGCAAGCAACCGCTCCAGGTTGGCGGCGGTCAGGGGCGGGTTCAGGTCGCGCAGTTTTTTCAGCAAGGGCGTGACGGTGATCAGTGCGGGTGACACCTTGACCGGCAGAAACCGCCTGGCCGCCGGTGCGGCGGCGAGTTCGCCTTTTTCATAGCCCCAGTAATCGAACAATGCTGAAAACAGCGCGTGTCGCTCGATGCTTGCCAATGCGCTCACCTGTTGGCGCACGCTGCTGATGCGCGCGTCCTCGGAGGCGTTGGGCTGGTGCTCTTTACCCAGGGTCGAGTCGCGCGGTTGTTGGCGAATGATCAGTTCAAGCAGGTGCTCGTCACCTTCGGGGCCGCTGCCTGGGTCGTTGAGGTTTAGGTAGCTGCCGTCCTCGCGACGCTTGAGGTTGATCGCATGGGGCCGCGGTGGTGGTTGCTCGGTTTTACCGTAGGTCTCGATCCGCGTGCCGTCTGGATTGTGGATATGCAACAGGGTGTCGGTCGGCCAGCCACTCAGTTGGGTCAGCAGGCAGAAGACCGTGCTGTCGGTATGCGCCGGCAGTTGGCCAGGCTGGGGGAACCGCTCGATGATTTGCTGGATGACTTGGTCGACCTGCAGGCGCCTGGCCCCTTCGATCAGGTTCAACGGTGCAGGCTGGGCGCGCCACACGCGGTCCAGCGTGTCGCGGGTGGTGGCGGTGCTGAGCAGCATGTGTTCAAGGGCGGCCGGCGCGATCGTCGAGGCACCGTTGGGCAGCATGCGTTGCAGCAGCGCGTGGTTGGACAGGAGATGGGCGTTGTGCAAATCGAAGGTCCAGGCCTGGAGCGCCGGGTCGAAGGTAATCGCCGGGGTGTAGCCGTCCTTGCCGTGCGTGAGTACGTAGCGTTTGTTCACGTCGTCGAATTTGACTTCGACCAGCACGTCCTTCTCGCCCTGGCGCAGTTTGGCGTAGAGCTGCTCCTGGTCTGTGTAAATGCCCACGGCGTTGGGCGTGACGCCGTTGACCAGGCGTTGGTTGGCGTGGGCATAGGGTTGGGCGTCGGCTTTCCAGAGCCCATGGCTGCCATCGGCGCGCGTGATCTTGTGCGGGTTGCCGAGTTTTTCCAGGTACGCATGCATGCGCCGGCGATGGGCTCTTCCGGCGGTTGAGATCAATTTGCCGCTGACCGCGAGGTCTGTGACATCGGCCAGGGCCGAGGCAAACCCGCTGGCCTCGCCCTTGACCAGCTCATTCACGCCCTGGGCGGCGCTGTAGGTCAGGCTGCCCATGACCGTCAGTTGCATGACCCGGTTCATGCCGGTGACGCCGCCGGGCAGCGGGGTGAGCAGCAGTTGCAGTACCTCGCCGGCAATCGCCGCCGCCGCGTCCTTGAGGGCTTGCCAGTCTTTTTCCGAACGGGTTTGCGCCAGGGTGTCCAGGTCGGCCTGGAAACGTTGGATCTGCCGATAGGCACAGGCCTGCACCAGGGTGGTTTCGCGAGCGGATTTGATGTCGGTGCGAAAGCGGATGTTGTTCAGGGTTGTTGGCGGAAAGGCCAGGTGAAAACCTTCGTACACCTGCCTGCCCAGCCAACTGGCGCCTTGGGGCGGTTGCTCTTTGTTGATGAGTGATTTGAACAGCGACAGCCCGATCAAGGGCAATTGCCGGGAGAACCAGCCCAAGTCGTTCTTGGCGTGGCTGTCCAGCAGTTGTGTGCGAAACGCGCGTTGCGCGGCCTGGGCGTCGTTGTGGTATTGCAACGCCCCGCCGGGACGAAAGGGGAAGTAGGACAACACGCCAAGGCTGGCCACGCGGATCAGCAGCAAGGGCACCGGGATGCCGCTATCCCAGGCAACGAAGGGCACCGAGATCAGCGGGGTGATGCCGGAGCTCAGGTTCAGGGTGTCGAACAGCAACTGCGGGCCGGTGCCGTCGATGGCGGCGTTCAACCGCGTGTAGAGGTCCAGGGTGACGCCGGTGGTGGCGCGGTTGCGGTAGGCTTCGATCGCGTCGAAGCTCAGGCTGGCCTTGGCCGACGCGTCGAATAACGGGCGCAACGGTCCGCCCGGCGCCATCGCGGTGCGGGCCTTGTTGCGCAACTGTGCGCCCAGGTCCAATGCGCGGGCGGCTTCGATGAAGGTGACTGCGCTCAGGCTGCGGTCGTTGTTCGGCCCCACGATATAGCTGGCTTCCACCAGGCTGAAACCCGAGTCGCCGGGGATGGCGTGGGTGAAGCCGTAGTTGAGGCACGCCGCCTCCCACAGCGACATGTGCTTGAGGTGGTGAATGTAGTGAAAGTCGTACTCGGCTCGTCGCGCACGACTGGCGCCCTTGGGAATAGGCACATAGCCGATCGGGGCATGCGGGTCCGGCGGGTCCCAGGGAAAGCCCCGCTCGCGTTTTTCCTTGAACCGGGTGAAAAGGGTGTACTGCTCGGGATCGCGCCCGCCGATTTTTTCCCGCAGTTGCGCAAGGCCTTGGGTCTTGAAGTCGCCGGTCAGCGCTTGCTGGGCGGCTTCCAGAGCCGCCAGGGCTTTCAGTGCCTCGCGTTGCAAGCTGACGTAGCGGGCGGTTTGCGCTGGGTTCAAGCTGCTCATGGCTTGAATGACGTTGTGCTGGATCTGCTCAAGGGCTTGTTGGCGTGACCAGGAACTGCTGGACTGCAGGTTCCCTGACAAACCGTTGAGCAGTTGATAAGTGGACATGTGCCATGACCTTTCACGATAAGTGGAAGGGCATGGAAGCATCGCCGCGAAAACTGCCGGGGCTAACTATTTAATGACGACGTGGGCACTGAGCGACGGTCTTGCAAGGAACTGTCCAGACGCTTGTTGAATTCCAGCCAGGTCGCCAGAAAGCCCATCAACGCCACGCCTGCCAACGCGCTGAACAACTGCATGGCCAACGCATCCCCGGCCAGGGCATTGAGCATGTCCGCCAGCGGCGCCAGCAGTACGCCGAGGCAGAACACCTCCAGGGAATAGCGGCCCATGCGGCAACTTTGTTGCGCCAGCCAATGGCGGGTCCAGCCGGCATGGGGCAAGAGTTTGGCGGTGACATAGGCCAACGCGAGGAAGTGCACCAGGCGCACCGGCGACAGGTCGGTTTTGCTGATGGGGTACAGCAGGTCGCTGAGCCACGCGGGCATCAGCGCGTCATGCACCTCGGGCCAGCGCCAGGCGAGCGTGATGATCGCCGCCAGCAGCGAGTAGGCCGCAGCCGCGACAAACAGCGGCTGACGCAGCAGTGCGCGGGTTTCTGCCGGGCGCGGGCGGCGGGCATGAATCGCCGCCGCGCCGCCGAGCACAAACAGCAACTGCCAGGTGACGGGGTTGAAGTACCACACGCCATCGGCGATCGCCCGCAGGTTCCAGCCCATCCACGGCGCCAGTAGGTACACGCCCAGCGACACGCCCACCACCGCCCAGGTCTGGCGCAGCAGCAACGGCAACACCAGCGGCAAACCGCCGAGCAACACGATGTACAGCGGCAGCGGGTCCATCAGGTTGGGCTTGAAGCGCAGCAGCAATTCATCGGTGAGCGCCTGCTGCGGCTGGGTGACGAAATGCGTCAGGCCCATCTCTTCGACCAGATCGCGGGTTTCCACATGGCTGTTGGCGAAGAACACGATGCCCATCAGCATCGCCAGCAAAAAGATATGCACCACGTACAGCACCCAGGCGCGCCGCAGGATTTTCAGCGCGGCAACCCAGTAGCCGTCGCGTTGCAGGATCTTGCCGTAGGCCAGCACGGCGGCGTAACCGGCGAGGAACACAAAGACCTCCGCCGCATCGCTGAAACCGACGTTGCGCAGGGTGATCTGGCCGAGGGGATTGTGGGGGACGTGATCCCAGAAAATGAAGATCAACGCCAGGCCCCGAAAAAAATCGATGCGTGGGTCGCGTCCGTTCAGCATGGCAGCGGGCTCTTGTACGAAGGGTTTAGTAATGACAGACGAGCGCGGCAGATGTCTTGCGCCGCACGTCGGGCGGGCGCAGGTTGGCGGTATTTATAAGCAATTGCAAAGGCTGGGTATTACTGAATGTCTCAATGGCGCGGCGGCGCTACCTGTTAATTCTGACAGTAGACGGAGCTCGGGCGCCGTGGCTTGCTGGAGCCAGTCGCAACGGGGCAACGGTATGACCAGACTGTGGAAGGGGTTCTCCAGCTACACGGTGATCGGCATCGCCAACACGGTGATCCATTGGCAGCTGTTTTTTGTGTTCCGTGCCGCGCTGGACCTCAGCCAGGCCGTGAGTAATGTCCTCGCGTTTTGCGTGGCGGCGTCCTTTTCGTTTTATGTCAACGCGATCTACACCTTTTCCACGCCCCCCTCGCTGCCGCGTTACGCGCTGTTCATGGCGTGCATGGGCAGTGTGAGCCTGGGCGTGGGGTGGCTGGCGGATCGTTGGCAGGCGCCGGGGATCATCACCGTGATGGTGTTTTCGCTGATTAGCCTGGTGTGCGGGTTTTTGCTGTCCCGGTGCGTGGTGTTTCGCGAGCGTGGGCAATGAGGGTCTCGCTGGTGGTGCCTGTGTATAACGAGGAGCAGGCGGTCGGCGTGTTTTACCGCAGAGTGCGGCAAGAGGCCTCATTGCACGAGCACACGGTCGAGATTGTGTTTATCAACGATGGCAGTTCCGACTGCACCGCCGAGTATGCCCAGGCGCTCGCCTTGGCCGATAGCCATGTGGTGCTGATCAACTTCTCGCGTAACTTCGGCAAAGAAGCGGCGCTGTTCGCCGGGCTTGAATATGCCACGGGAGATGCGGTGATCCCGATGGATGTCGACCTGCAAGACCCGGTCGAGGTCATCCCGCAACTGCTGGCCGAATGGCAAAAAGGCGCCGACGTGGTGCTGGCCAAACGCCGGGATCGCACCAGTGACGGCTACTTCAAACGCCGCAGTGCGTCGCTGTTCTATCACCTGCTCAATCGAATTTCCTACACCCACATCGAAGAAAACGTCGGCGACTTCCGGCTGATGGACCGCAAGGTAGTGGACGTGATCAAGGCCTTGCCCGAGCAGCAATTGTTCATGAAAGGCGTGTTGTCCTGGGCCGGTTTTAACGTAGCCATCGTCGAGTACGACCGCGCACCCCGTGCTGTCGGCCAGAGCAAGTTCAACGCCTGGAAACTGTGGAACCTGGCACTGGATGGCATCACCTCGTTCAGCACCTTGCCGCTGCGGTTGTGGAGCTATGTCGGCGGCGGTATTTCGCTGTTGGCGCTGGTGTATGCCGGGTATCTGGTGGTGGACAAGGTGTTGTTTGGCAATGCGGTGCCGGGGTATCCATCGTTGATGACGGCGATCTTGTTTTTGGGTGGGGTGCAACTGATCGGGATCGGGATATTGGGCGAGTATGTGGGGCGGATTTATATGGAGGCCAAGCATCGGCCGAGGTATGTGATCCGGAATATCGTTCTAAAAAAAGACAGGCATGCGTGGGGTTTGAATGAACGCAGTGAGGTAGACGATGACTGATTTCTGGCTGAGGCCGCTCTCAAGATGCCACCGGTTGATATTGTTTGGCGTAGCTGTCTTTTTGTTCGCCTGGCCACTGATCCTCGCTGACCACCTCTACCTTGATGACAACTTGCGAGCACTATCTGGCGGGATGACCTGGCAAGAGAGTGGTGTAACCTGGCAAGAGAGTGGTATGACCTGGCAAGAGAGTGGTCGGCTGTGGGTCGAGCTTTTCTATCAAGGGCTTTCTTTTAGCAGCGGCACGCCGGATGTTTTTCCATTGCCGTTAGTGTTGGCGATGGTGTTGTTTGTTTGTGCGCTTGACACGTTGGTTATGCACTTATTCCAACGATCTACAGCCGCAACTTGCCTGGTGGTATTACCACTGTGGTACAGCCCTTTTTTCCTGCAAAACCTTTCCTATCACTATGATGGCCCGACAACGGCTTTTGGGGTGGCGGCTGCTATTTATGCAATTACGTTTCGTCATCGCTCAATGATTTTGCGACAGGCCGTGGCGGGGCTGTTAATGGCGTTGGGGTTGGGTTTTTATCAAATGGTCATCAACGTATACATCGGATTGTGTTGTGTTGAATTGATTCGGGAAGTGGACAGGAACCTATCGTTACGTCGCAGTTTGCTGTTATTGCTCGATCAATGTTTGAAGTTGACCTTGGGGGTTCTGATTTATGTGCTGACGGCCTATCAGTTCACGGTTGCGGAACGAAAGGCTTTGCGCGTCCTTGACGGCGACTGGTTACGGCTTTTGAGCAATGACCTGCTGACGTGCGTGCAGCACATTGCATTGTTGGTTCACGACGGAAACCGTTGGTTAATAGCTCTGGTGCTCGCGCTCGCGGCGTGCGGCTTTTGCTTGAGCCTTTATCGCATTTTCAAAAGCGATAACACGTTTTTCCAAAGGCTTATGTTGAGCCTGATCTGCCTTATTGCCCTTGCAGTGGCGTTTCTTGCGATACCGGGCTTGGCACTGGTTTTCAGGTTTTTTGACAGCAATGCCAGGTTGATGATGGGGATGTCGACATTTCTGGTACTGGTGTTTTATTTGTCCCGAAACGTGCTGGTGCTGGGCGGGGAGAAATGGGGACTGCTATTGCTGCTGCCGTTACTGGCAATGCTGGCTTTTTCTTATGCCTATGGGCGTGTATTAACGTTACAGAAGGAACTGGAAAACAGTGTCGTTCACTACCTGTCTTATGAGTTGATAACCAACGAGCGACTATCGGGTATCGAGCACGTTCAGATGGTCAATAACTTCAGCAACGATTGGTATGGTGGCGCTGAGGGCGCAATGAAGATAATGCCTGCTTTGAGGTATGTGCTTAACGTTCATGTCCTGCTCCAGCCAGAGTTACTGAGCCGTTCGGGAGTAATAGTACCGTTCCCACCTACTCAGAGCTTTGATTGGTGGGGCCGACAGCAGCAGGGAGAACGTCTGATCGAGAACCGCTTTTACAGTGTGTATCTTCAGGACAAGACTGCAGTTGTCGTGATGAAAGATATATCTGCCGACGGGAGGGTTCGTTAAGGGGCGCCTGAGCTCCAGGCGCCGTTTGGACTACGCAGCCACCACCTCATGCGGCTCAAAACTATCCGCCCGCGCCATCTGCCACATGCGCGAATAAAACTCGCCGTTTACTCCCCCGGTCAGCAATTCCCCGGGCTTGAGGAACACATGCAGCTGCGAGAACAGCTTGATCTCGGTGGCTGACATACGTCGCACCAAGTGCTTGGCCGACAGTTGCGACGGGTGCTCCAGGCCCGCTGCCGCGAGCATCTCGGCCAGGGCCTTGAGGGTGTTGCGGTGGAAGTTGAACACGCGCTGGGCCTTGTCCGGCACGACCAGGGCGCGTTGGCGCAGGGGGTCCTGGGTGGCGACGCCGGTCGGGCATTTGTTGGTGTGGCAGCTTTGCGACTGGATGCAGCCGATGGCGAACATGAAGCCGCGCGCCGAGTTGGCCCAGTCGGCGCCGATGGCCAGGACGCTGGCGATGTCGAAGGCGCTGACGATCTTGCCGCTGGCGCCGAGTTTGATCTTGTCGCGCAGGTTCAAGCCCACCAGGGTGTTGTGGACGAACAGCAGGCCGTCGCGCAGCGGCACGCCGATGTGGTCGGTGAACTCCACGGGCGCGGCGCCGGTGCCGCCTTCCTTGCCGTCGACCACGATAAAGTCGGGGAGGATGCCGGTTTCGAGCATGGCCTTGGCGATGCCCATGAATTCCCATGGATGGCCCAGGCAGAACTTGAAGCCCACCGGTTTACCGCCGGACAGCTCGCGCAATTGGGCGATGAAGTGCATCAGCTCGATCGGCGTGGAAAACGCACTGTGGCGCGATGGCGAGACGCAATCTTCGCCCATCAGAATGCCGCGTGTATCGGCGATTTCCTGGGTGACCTTGTGCTTGGGCAGGATGCCGCCATGGCCAGGCTTGGCGCCTTGGCTCATTTTGATTTCGATCATGCGCACTTGCGGGTTCTGCGCCTGCTCGGCGAAGCGCTCCGGGTCGAAACGGCCATCGCGGGTGCGGCAGCCGAAGTAGCCGCTGCCCAGCTCCCAGGTCAGGTCACCGCCGTTTTCGCGGTGGTAAGGGCTGATGCTGCCTTCGCCGGTATCATGGGCGAAGTTGCCCAGCTTGGCGCCCTGGTTGAGCGCGCGGATCGCGTTGGCGCTCAGAGAGCCGAAGCTCATGGCCGAGATATTGAAGACCGAGGCCGAGTACGGCCGCTTGCATTGCGGGCCGCCGACCATCACGCGAAACGAGTTCGGGTCAGTCAGCGGAGCGGGGCGCATGGAGTGGCTGATGAATTCGAAGCCCGACTGGTACACGTCGATCAAAGTGCCGAAGGGTTTGTCGGCGGTTTCGTTCTTGGCGCGCGAGTAGACCAATGAGCGTTGCGCACGGGAGAAGGGCAGGGCGTCGCTGTCGGACTCGAGCAGGTACTGGCGGATCTCCGGGCGAATGCCTTCGACCAGGTAACGGATATTGCCCAGGATCGGGTAGTTGCGGCGTATCGCGTGGGGGCTTTGCAGCAAGTCGAAGAGGCCGAGCAGGCTGAGGAGGCCGGTGACCAGGGTAATGGGCCATAACCATTCATGTTCGATGAAAGGCAGGCTGGCGAGGGTGAAAATGACGCACACGGCAAACACCGCGTAACGGCTTAGCAAGGACAGGCTCATACGGTTACCTTGGGGTCGGACTCTTCTGGTCGGTGCGGCATTCTGCGCCAGTAAGGAAACCCTGAACAACCTGTAGGTGCATTCGCTTGGGTCGCATAGACACGGCGGACTGGCCCGATATAGACAGTTGGCGTGAGGCGTTCAGGCCTTACCTCTAAGGCCGTTCCAGTGTCTGGAGCGGCTTTTTTGACTGCGGCACTGACCGCTCGTCGCCATCCCTCAGGGCCTATTCAACTGTCGGTTGAATACATCGACAGCCCATGTAGAGCTGGTCCTTAATGAATAACGTTAAGCATTAAGCGAGGATAAGAAGCTTTAAATGCGCCGAAACCCAAAACCTGTTTGAAACCGGTCGAATCCTACGCTGGTCCGCTGTCGTTTCCGTGGTGGAACGAAAGCTGAGCATGCTGGATGCAGCGGTTGACCTCGCTGACTTGCGTTCACCGCCCGGGAATCGGCTGGAACCGTTATACGGTGACAGGGAGGGACAACACAGTATCCGAATCAATGGTCAATTCCGGGTCTGTTTCATTTGGGGGCCTCACGGCCCTGAAAATGTTGAAATTGTGGATTACCACTGAGGTGAATCATGTTTAAGAATGGTATGCGGCCTGTACACCCTGGGGAAATACTCAAGGAAGAGTACCTGGAACCGCTGGGCCTGACCGCAGCCGCTCTCGCAAGGGCGCTGCATGTTTGCGCCCCTACGGTGAATGACATTGTGTTGATGCGTCGGAGCATCAGTGCGGACGTTGCATTACGCCTGGCAGTCGCGTTGGAAACATCTGCACAGTTCTGGCTGAACCTGCAGACCGCCTATGATCTGCGCACGGCGGAAATTGCCAAAGGCGCCCAGATTTACAAAGAAGTCGAGAGAGTTGCGCATTGCGCATGAGGTCGTATCGGGTCCTATTCGAACTCGATGGAAAGTTCGGGAGTTGATCCGACCGTTGCGTGATGCTTTTTCGAACGGGCCTACACCGCTGTTTGGCGAATGGGCAGCACCACCCGAAACGTGGTGCCTTTGCCCAACTCGCTGCTGACGGAGATTTCACCATGGTGTTTCTTGACGATGCCGTAGGAGAGTGACAGCCCCAACCCCGTGCCTTCGCCCACTGGCTTGGTGGTGAAGAACGGGTCGAAGATATTCTGCAGGGCGTCCGGGGCAATTCCGCAGCCGTTGTCCGCGACTTCCAGCCAGATGCTCTCGCCTTCCACGCCGTTGCTGATGGTAATGGTGCCGCGCTCCGGCCCGATGGCTTGCGCTGCGTTGATCACCAAATTCATCACCACCTGGTTGAGCTGCGAGGCCAGGCATTCGATTTCCGGCAAGGGCGCATAGTGCTTGATCACGTCGGCTTTGTACTTGAGCTCGCTGGCGACGATGTTCAGGGTCGAATCGATGCCTTGTTGCAGGTTGGCCCACTGCCAGGTCTGGTCGGTGTCCACCCGCGAAAAGTCTTTCAAGTCCTTGACGATTTGCGCCACACGGCCGATGCCTTCCTTGGATTCGCGAATCAGCGTCGGAATATCTTCCCTGAGAAAGTCCAGGTCCAGGCGATGGCGCAGGGCTTGGAACTGATCATCGCCGATCGCGGTTTCAGCCTGGCGGTAGGCATCGAGCATCTGCTGCAACTGCGTGAAATAGCCCTCGAGGGTGCCGAGGTTGGAGGAAATGAACCCCACCGGGTTGTTGATCTCGTGCGCCACGCCCGCAGCCAGTTGCCCCAGGGACGCCAGTTTTTCCGATTGCACCAGTTGGCTTTCCAACTGCTTGCGCTCGTCGATCTCCAGTTGCAGGGCCTGGCTGGCGTGGGTCAGCGCTTGGGTACGTTGTTCCACCAACAGTTCCAGCTGGCTGGTTTGCAAGGACGCGCGCCGGGCCATGTCCCATTTGGCAGTCAGGGTGTTGGCCATTTGCTGGACTTCGATGTTGTCAAACGGCTTTTTCAGGATCAGCAGCCGGTCATGGGCGTGCAGGCGAAACAGCAGCTCTTCCCAGGAATAATCCGAGTACGCGGTACACACCACCACCTGCAGGTTCGGGTCGACCTTCCACAGTTCTTCGATGGTTTGCGCGCCGTCCCAACCCTGGGGCATGCGCATGTCGACAAAGGCCAGGGCGTAGGGCCGTTGCGCGGCCATGGCGGCCTCGAGCAGTTGTAAACCTTCCTGGCCACCGTAGGCAGAGTCCAGCTCGAACAGCGGGCCTTGCGGTTTGTCGCTGGCGCCGAACAGCGTGGCTTCCATAGCGTCCAGGGCCTGGTTCTGTTCCAGGGGCGGCTTGAGGATCTTGCGGAAATCTTCGTGAATCGAGGGCGTGTCATCGATCAGCAGAATCCGCCGGTTCGGTGGTTGGTTCATGCGGGGCCTGCTGCATCGTTGAGGGGGATTTGCAAAGTGAACAGCGCACCCTTGCCCGGGCCGTCGCTATGGGCGGTCAGCCTTCCATTCATTTCAATGGCTGCCAGGGCACAGCTGTGCAGGCCGAAGCCATGGCCTTCCTTGCGCGTGGTGAAGCCGTGGGTGAAGATCCGCGTCATGTTTTCGGCGGGGATGCCTTCACCTTCGTCTTTGACGCTGATTTGCAGGATGCTGTCCTCCACGGTCGTGATCGACAACGTAATCTGCCGAGGCCTGTCGCTCAGGTTGGACATGGCGTACTTGGCGTTGCTGATCAGGTTGACCATGATCAGCAGCAGCCGGTGTTTGTCGGCCATGATCTCAGGCACCTGGGCATATTCCTTGACCACCGTCACATGATGGCGATTCAGTGCGCCGGAATTCATGCGCAGCGCGTCGTCCATCAGGGCACTGACCTGCAAGGGCTCCAGCACGCTGGAAACCCCGGCGTAGGATTGCTGGGTGGAGACGATGTCCTTGATGTGGTCGACGCTTTTGCTCAATTGCGCCAACTCATCGCTCATGCCCTGTTGCTCGACGGCGATGGCTTCCACCAATTGGTTGAGGTAGCCGGGCAGCAGTTTGCCTTTTTCGTCTTCGCGCAGGTAAGTGCCCAGGTCATCAGGGTGTTCGTTGATCAACTGCATGGCCTTGCCCAGCCCCGATGCTTTGCTGGTGCGCAGCTTGCGCGCGACCAGTTCGGCGGAGATGTTCACGCTGTTGAGCACGTTGCCCACGTTGTGCAACACGTTGGTCGCGATCTCCGCCATGCCGGCCTGGCGTGCGCTGTCGAGCAGTTCGCTTTGCGCATCCTTGAGCTGGCGGGTGCGTTTTTCCACGCGCTGTTCCAGGCTCGCGTTGGCGGTGTGCAGGGCGCGATTGACCCGGTTGATCTCGGCGAAACTGCGCAGCAGCCGAATGGCCAGGTACAGCAGCAACGCCACCAGCAGGGTGGAGAACACCAGTAAGTAGTTGTGATACTTCTGCTCGATCAGGTCGGAGGCCTGCTGATCCTGATTGAGGTGGGTGGTCAGCTCGTCCAGGCGCTCGGCCACCGGAACTGCGGCGATCTGTTCCAGCAGGGTGTTGACCAGCGGCTGTTCGCGCAGGATCAGCGCAATGTGGTTGCTGAGAATGTCCACCGGCAGATGGAAGTCAGCCGGCAAGCGTTCTTTGTTCACGGCCAGCAGGTTCAGGCCCAGCAGGATCTCGGCCGCGCGGTCGTCACTGGCGACCTGGGCGAATTCCATGCTGCTGAGCAACAGGTCATAGGTGTCGGTGGCCACGTTTTGCAGGGGCAGCCGGCCCTCGTCGTCGAGCCGGGAGAACGCAGCCTGGATATCGTCTTCGGCGGTCGGCAGGAACGCCAGGGAGTTGCGCAGCACCGCGTTATGGGATTTGAACTGGTCGATCCGCCGCGCTTTGTCCTGGATCGCCGCCTCGCCGGCGTCCAGGCTGGCTTGCCAGCCGGGCAGGTCTTTAGGCGCGTGGTATGACTCGTGGTGGCGCAGTTCCTCCCAGAGTCGGGTGATCTGCGTCAGTGGCGTCACCAGGGGATCGTAGTTGTGGGTCAGGGCGATTCTGGCCTTGAGCACTTCACTGTCCCACTGCGCATTGAGCTGCTGCATCTGGCGGATCAGGTCACGGGACTCGGTATAGCGGCTGGTCTGGTCGGAGGTTGACTTGATGTACAGGAACACCAGTACCGATGCCAGCAGCACGGTCGCGGTGGCCAGCAGCAATTGGACGACGTTGTGGCGGGAGAGTCTCATGACCGTCTGCTCATAGAGGTTTGCCCGCCCATTGGCCGGTCAGGGTCTTGAGAAATTTGATGATCTGGTCCTTGTCTTCTGCTGAGGGAATGCGCCCCAACTGGAAGGTGAACATCACGTCCACGGCTTCTTCCAGGGTTTGGGCTGAGGCATTGTGAAAATACGGCGCGGTGACGGCGACGTTACGCAAGCTGGGCACCTTGAACACGTTACGATCTTCGTCGTCGTGGGTAACGAGGTAGCGGCCCAGGTCGGTCTCGGCGGGAGGGCGGTCCTTGAAATAATCCCCCATGACGCCGAATTTCTGGAACATGTTGCCGCCGATATTCATGCCTTGATGGCAGGCGATGCAGCCATATTCCTTGAAACGTTGGTAGCCGTATTTTTCTTCTCGGGTGAGGATCTCGGTATTGCCTTGCAGGTATTGGTCGAAGCGTGAGTTGGGCGTGAGCAATGTGCGCTCATAAGTCGCCAGGGCATTTTGCACATTGGCCGCCGTTACGCCGTCGGGGTACACCTGGGTGAACTGGGCCTTGTAATGCGGCATGGCCGCGAGGTTGTCGACCACGGTCTTCCAGTCGCTGCCCATTTCCCGCGGGCTGATGACCACCTGTTCGACCTGAGCCTCGAGGGTGTCGACCCGGCCATCCCAGAACTGCTTGAAGTTCAGGCTGGCGTTGAACACCGTGGGCGTGTTGATCTTGGCCGGTTGGCCATCAACGCCCAGGGAAAACGGCTTGTCGTCGGCCCCGCCCGTCTCCAGTCGATGGCAACTGGCACAGGACAGGCTGCCATTGACCGACAGGCGTTTCTCGTTGAATAACTGGCGCCCCAGCTCAACCGTTGCCGCATCCAGCAGCGGCACCGGCGGCAGCGGTTTGAGCGGTTCATCCAGCGGCGCGGCCAACACGGGCAGGGCGCCGCCATACCCCAGGACGACGGCAAAGCCGAGTGCCCGAGGGGACAGGCGAGGAGAGCGAGAGGGGAGACGGCTCAAGCGTTCGTTCCTTGATAGACAGTTATTGGTCAGGCATCAGGCTGGGGTGCCCGGCCTGCATCAATTGAGCGAAGTCATCGGCAGCCACGGCTTTGCTGAACAGGAAACCCTGACCCTCCTCACAGCGGTGGGCTTTGAGAAATGCCAACTGCTCCAGCGTCTCGACGCCTTCGGCAACGATGTTCAAGTCCAGACTCTTGCCCAGGCTGATGATGGCACTGATCAGTTGTGCGTCCTGGCTGTTTTCGCTCAAACCGCGCACGAAGGATTGATCGATCTTCAGCACATCGATGGGAAACCGTCGCAAGTAACTGAGGCTGGAATAGCCGGTGCCGAAATCGTCGATCGACAGCCGCACGCCCAGGGCCTTGATGCCTCGCAGGGTGACGAGCGTGTCCTCGACGTTCTGCATCAGCACGCTCTCGGTGATTTCCAGTTCAAGCAAACCGGGCGCCAGGCCCGTGCGCTCCAGAATAGCCGCCAGGTTCGCGACAAAATTGCGCTGGCGAAAATCAATCGCCGAAATATTCACCGAGATACACAGCGCAGGCAGGCCGGCGGCGCTCCAGGCCTGCGCTTGCTCGCAGGCTTGGCGCAACACCCATTGGCTCAAGGGGACGATCAGGCCGCTGTCTTCGGCCACGGGAATGAAGGCTGACGGGTAGATCCAGCCGTGGTCGGGCTGGTGCCAGCGAATCAGCGCTTCGGCGCCGACGATCTGGCCGCTGTTCAAATCCAGTTTCGGTTGGTAGTGCAAAATAAACTCATCGCGCTGCAAGCCCAGCCGGATCGCGGTTTCCAGACTCTGCTGGGCCTGGGCGCGCAGGTTCATCTCGTTGATGAAGAAACTGAAGTCGTTGGGGCCACGGGCTTTGATGGTGTGCATGGCGGTTTCGGCGTTCTTGATCAACTCCACCGCGTTGAAACTGTCGTTGGGGTAAATACTGATGCCCAGGCTCGCGGTGACGCTCAAGTCATGCCCGGCCACATAGCGTGTCGCGCTGATGGCACCGAGCAGTTTTTCGGCAATGTACTGGGTTTGCTGAGGGTGCTTGATGTCGTTGAGGATCAGCACAAACTGGTCGGCGCCATAGCGAAACACCGAATCGGACTCGCGCACCGTGGCCACCAGGCTTTGGCTGACCTGCTTGAGCATGTCATCGCCGACCGGGTAGCCCAGGGCATTGTTGATGCGCTTGAAGCGGTCCAGTCCGATAAATATCACGGCCAACTGAGTGTCATGGCGCCTGCAGACGGCGATCGCCTGCGTCAGCCGGTCGCCCAGCAGGGCGCTGTTGGGCAGTTCGGTCAGGGCGTCGTATTGCAGCAGGTGCGAGACCTTGAGCAGTTCCTGCACGCGTTCTTCAATTGTGCGCTCCAACCCCATCAGTTTGAGCGCCGCGTCCTGGGCCAACTGCCATTTCCAGGTCAGCGCACTGGCCATTTGGCGGATTTCCAGGTTGTCGAACGGCTTTTTCAGGATCAGCAACTGGTCGCTGTATTGGATGCGCGCTTCGATGGCTTCGAAGGAATAGTCCGAGTAGGCCGTGCACAGGGCGATCTGCAGGTTTGGGTCGACGTTCCACAGCTGTTCGATGGTCTCCAGGCCGTCCCAGCCCGGCGGCATGCGCATATCGATGAACACCAAGGCGTAGGGCGCCTTGTCAGCCACGGCCTGGTTGACCAGGGCCAGCGCTTCCTGGCCCTGGTAGGCGGAGTCCAGTTCAAAGGTCTGGCGCACGGTGGGGGCGGTGCCGAACAGGGTTTCTTCGATGCTGTCCAGGGACTGGCCGCCATTGGCATCGGCGCACAGGATCTTGCGGAAATCCTCGTGGATGGAGGCCGTGTCATCGACGATCAGGATTCGTCGGTTGGCCCGTCCCGAGCACGGGTTCATGACTGACACCGGGGCGCGGGCAACTGGAAATTCTTACGCATCGGGCTTCCTTACCTTGAATGCTTCGGTAAACCGGGACGAGTCATGGCTTCATGCTACTAGCATAGTCGGGTCCCTTGAATAAGTACGCCAGTTGGCGTCAAATCAACCCCAATTACCCCAGCGTGCATCTAGCGCTCATCGCTTGTGCAAGTACAGCGATGGATTACGCCGGGGCGCGATGAAGCAACTGTGTGCCATTGTCAGGAGGTGTCGCCATGGATGAACAAACTGCTACGACGTCCCCTTACAGGCCAACTGTTTTGCTGGTCGACGATGAAGAGTCGATCCTCAACAGCCTGCGCCGCCTGCTGCGGGGCCAGCCTTATGATGTATTGCTGGCCGGCAGCGGTGCCCAGGCTCTGGAAATCATGGCTGCCCAGCCCGTCGACCTGCTTATGACCGACGCGCGCATGCCTTCGATGGACGGGGCGATGCTGCTGGCCGAGACCCACCGCCTGTACCCGGCCACCACGCGCATCCTGCTGACCGGCTATGCCGACATGACCATGATGATCAAGGCGATCAACGAAGGTCAGATCCACCGCTATATCAGCAAGCCCTGGAACGACGAGGAAATGCTCCTGACCTTGCGCCAGTCCCTGGAACACCAGCATTCCGAACGCGAGCGCGTGCGCCTTGAGCGGTTGACCCGCGATCAGAACGAGCAGTTGAAGGCCCTCAACGCCACCCTGGAAAAACGCGTCGCAGCCCGCACCAGTGAGTTGCAGCAAACCGCCGACATGCTCGACCTGGCCTACGATGAGCTAAAGCGCAGCTATGTGACCGGCACCGAAGTGTTTTCGCTGCTGGCCAACCTGCGCCTGCCCAAGCATAAGCAGACCAACCGCCAGTTGATCGAGCTGATCCGCGTGTACTGCAAAGCCCAGGCGGTGGACGAAGCCAGCGCCCGTGACCTGGCCATGGCGGCGGCGCTCTACAACATTGGCAAGTTGAGCTGGAGCGACGGCATGATGGCCGCGCCGTCGGACCTGCTGCACAGCAACGACCGCGAACGCTATCGGGTCTACCCGACGCAAAGCGAATCGTTATTGATGACCCTGGAACCGATGAAGGACGCCGCCCGGCTGATCCGCCATCACCAGGAACGCTGGGACGGCACCGGGTTTCCCGATCACCTCAAGGGCGATGCGATTCCCGAAGGCGCGCGGTTGCTCAAACTGGCGGTGGACTTCATCGAACTGCAGAAAGGCCTGATCCTGGAGCGGCAGATGAACAGCGGTGAAGCACTGCTGTACATCCGCAAGTACGCGGGGCGGCTCTATGATCCGGATATGGTCGAAAACTTCGTCCTGGCCTGCGCCACGTTCCTCAGCGACGTGACCCTGGGCGACCCCAACGTCAAAGTGCTAAGCACCCGTGAACTGGCCGAAGGCATGGTCCTGGCGCGCAACCTCAACGCCGATAACGGCATGTTGCTGCTCAATGCCGGCAAGGTGCTCAACCTGCCGCTGGTGGACAAGCTGATCGCGTTTGAAGCGATGGAGGGCGCCAAGTACAGCGTGTTTATCAAGGAGCCGGAAGAGCCGCAGCTTTTAGGCTGAGGCGCTTCATGGGATTATTGTGCCTTTGCATTCAAGGTGATTTTGTCCATGCCAACCACTATCCGCATCGCCGCCGCGCTCCTGATCGGCGGCGACGGCCAGACTTTGCTGGTGCGCAAGCGCGGCACCCAGGCGTTCATGCAACCGGGCGGCAAGATCGATGCCGGTGAACAACCGGTCGAGGCGCTGGCCCGTGAGCTGCACGAAGAACTGAACGTGCGTATTGAGCCGAGCCAGGCGGTCTACCTCGGCCGCTTCTCGGCCCCGGCCGCCAACGAACCGGGCTTCACGGTGCAAGCTGAACTGTTCCAGGTGCAGATCGATGTGCCGGTGACGCCGGCGGCCGAGATCGAAGAAGTGCGCTGGATCGACCCGGCCGGTGACGGCGGCCTGCACTTGGCGCCCTTGACGCGTGAGCTGATCCTGCCGTTTTATCGCCAATCGCTGACCACCACCGCCTGATTGGCGCGCTCAAAGGACTGAGCCGTGCGCCCCTCAACGCACGGCGCTGACCCCATCCAATGTGGAAAACGACGTGTCCTTGGCCGTGAGCAGAAAGTCGCGCATGTAGGGCGCGTCCAGCATGTCTGCACGAATCCCCGCATACAGCGTCGCAAACAGGCCTTTTTCACCCAGGCGCTTGGCCTTGACGTAACCGCGCGAGCTGTATTCATGCAGGGCCCAATGTGGCATGCCGCACACGCCACGACCGCTGGCGACCAGTTGCATCATCATCACTGTCAGCTCCGAGGTGCGCACCTGGGCCGGTTCCACATCGGCGGGTTCGAGGAACCGCGTGAAAATGTCCAGGCGGTCGCGTTCCACCGGGTAGGTGATCAGGGTTTCGCTGAGCAGGTCTTGCGGCACGATGTACGACTTGTTCGCCAGCGGGTGCTGGTTGGCCACGGCCAGCATGGCTTCGTAGGTGAACAGCGGCACATACGTGATGCCCGGCAGCTCCAGCGGGTCGGAGGTGACCACCAGGTCCAGGTCGCCACGGGCCAGGGCCGGCAGCGGGGCGAAGGCGAAACCGGACGCCAGGTCCAGCTCGACTTCGGGCCAGGCGTCGCGGAACTGGTCGATGGTCGGCATCAGCCATTGGAAGCAACTGTGGCATTCGATGGCCATGTGCAGGCGTCCGGCGGTGCCGCCGGCCAGGCGCGCGATGTCACGCTCGGCGCCGCGCAGCAGGGGCAGGGTGGCGTCCGCCAGTTGCAACAGGCGTAAGCCGGCGCTGGTGAAACGCACGGGTTTGGTCTTGCGCACGAACAACTGCATGCCCAATCGCTCCTCCAGCTCTTTGAACTGGTGGGACAGGGCGGACTGGGTCAAGTGCAGGCGTTCGGCGGCTTCGACCAGGCTGTCGGCTTCGCGCAAGGCGTGCAGGGTTTTCAGGTGGCGGATTTCCAGCACCGTGGCCTCCATGAGCAATATTGATGAACAATTGGAATGGGGTGAGTTTGTCTCATGTTGCTCGGACTGTCGACAGACAGGCCAAGGGCGCGGTGTTCATATCCAGCCATACATTGCGAAAAGGCGCTGACCCGGAGCCCTGGCGGATGAGGCGTGGGCGGACATAGTCAATTACGCATTTCTTATTTCACCGTAGGGGGGAGTGGGTATTTTGGCGCGAGACTCGTCCCGAAGGGCACTTCATGCGTCGTTGGGACGACACCGTATTTCCACGCCAAGGATGTGCCCCATGACCGCTAGCAACGCTGCAAGTCCCTTCATCCCTCGCCTGTACCCTGCGGCAGCGCCAGCCAATCCGGCGCCTGCGCCAGCCGCATTTGCGACAACTTCGCTGGGCAGTACCGGCGCCGTATTGGCGCCTATCGGCGCCGAGCCCAGCGCCATTGCCGATGTGCAACCCCTTCCCACCGCCACCCACCTCGCCGCCCACGCTGTCAGCAGCCAGTTCGCGACACGGCCCGGCGTGCGCTCGGTCGTCAGGGAAATGCTCGGCGAGGCGATCAAAAGCCTGTATCCCACGCTGGAACTCGACGTAGCTCAGACCTCGGTGGCAGAGCCCATCGCGCAAAACCCGGTTCAATACCGATTGACCCCGCTGTTGGATGTCGCCCTCAACCACCTGGCCGCCGGGGCCGAAATCGATTTCACCGACAAGTACTCATGGCCGCAGAAACTGGTCAAACACGGCACAGGCACCACCCTCAGGGTTCCGCACCCATCAGGCGACCGGCGCGACGATATCGACATGTCGGCCATCGAACTGGTGATTCGCAGCCTTCGGCCCAGCCTCAGAGACGGTTTTGCACGGGCCTTGACGCGCTATTGGGGACAAAGTGCCGCCGGCGCCACCGGCCCTGTCGCAGGCAATCGCTGGTTGTGGCTCAGCGGCATGCTCAGCGACAGCCTGCGCAGTGCGTCGCTGAAACAGCCCGGCCTCACGGATGCGCAACGCGCTACGCTTGATCAGGTGGTTGCCTGGCCCGAGCGTGCGCAACGTGTGAGCGCCAAGGGCGACGACGCGGCCCGGGTTTTCGTGCTCGACGCCACCGTCCGTTACAGTGGTGGTTCGTCCACGCAGCTCAGCCCCGATCTGCTGATCACCCGTCAGATCGGCGGCAGCACCCAGGTCCTGCATGCCGCTGCCAACGGCCTGATTACCCCTTACGACTCGGTGGAAGCCTTCGGCAAGGCATGGGGCGAGACGCTGGAGAACGACTTCGTCTTCGACAATTTGACCTGGAAGCGTCAGGAGCCGGACGCGCATATCTTCGATACGCAAGCGGGCATCATTCTAAATAACCAGTTGCAGGCGATAGACGCCCTCGAGCTCCCGGAAGCCGGCGGCCTCAACGCTCTGGAGCAGCGCTTTTCCCTGGTCAGCGATCCGAGCCCGTGGTTTGTCGGCGCCTACGCCCCGGATTCCGCGCAACTGGCGCGGCTGCGGGAAAAACTGCCGCAGTGGATGCGCAATGCCGACCCGGCCGATCGCTTTGCCTACCACCGCTACGCCCTGGAACTGGCCAGCGATGTACAACGCAATCAGGGCCGAAACTTTTTTTCGGACATCCCCGATATTCGCGCCTATACCCAGCAACAGCTTCAAGCGCAGTTGGAGAACACCGGGTTTCTCGCGGACCACCTGGAAGTCACCTTCAAGGTGCCGGTCGGCACGCTGGGCGGCGGCTATATCGAACGCGTCACGATGAGCCTGACCGACATGGCCTTGCGCAATCTGGCCGGGTTGCCCAAGGGCGAAATGGAAGTGCGTCACTTCGGTCAACTGATCACCGACCCCGCAATGCCCCAGCGCTTGAAAGACATCGTCACGCGGGTGGACATCGGCAAAAACTACCCCGCGTTGCTGCACTCCCACCTGCTTGGCGACAGTGATGAAGCACGTCGACGCAGCGCCTTGTTTGCCCAACAAGTCCCGCTCCAGCTCACCATGCAAGCGCTGGAACTCAAGCTCAAGGGCGAATCGGGCATCACCGCGCGAGGCTATCAGTATGTGGCGGCGGTGCTGAGCCCTGGCGCCGGGGCAAAACAGGTCGACGGGCAAGACATCGTCATTCGCCCCCTGGCGTTTTTACGCAAGCCCGGCGCGACACCCGATGTCGTCCAGAACATGTTTGTCATCGAACCGGCCGATTCGGTTGTCGGCCCGCACATTCTCTACCGTCCGATGTTGTCCCCGGCGCTGCAGGCGTTTACGACCCGCCAAGCGCTGCTGGAGGCGGTGCAACAGCCCGGCCCTTTGCAGCAAAGCGTGCTGGCCTGGTTGCCCGACGACAGGACACGTGCGGTGTACGGCAATGGTGGGTTCAAGACACCGAATATTGCCCGCTACAGTGTCTTTAACGAGTTCGACGCGCCCGCCCAACCGGCACCGACGGCGCTGGCCGTGGACGGCTATGACGCCGCGCGCACATTACGCCAGGACCTGGAGCAAGGGCGCCTGATGCAGTACTTGTACCAGAGCAATACGCACAGCCTGGTGAGTCTGGCCGAGGGGCAATCGGTATCGGACGCGCAAAGCCGCTGGGCCTCTTTCAAGGAACTGGGCGGGTTGCTGTTCAACACGCTGTTACCCGTATTGCGCGGGCCTGGGGCGATGGCGGGGTGGTTGTTGCAGTTGGCCGGCAGCGAGGACGACATCCGCAAACTGTCCAACCCCACCGCTCAGGACGACAGCACGGCTACCGTGGTGGACCTGCTGCTCAATATGGGCATGGTGTTGACCCATTCTGCGCCCGCAGACGTCGCGCAGCCGCCGGTGACGCTCGACGCGCTCAAAGCCATCCCGCAAAACAATGGGCCGACGCGTCGCGTGCCGGGTCAGACACCGAGCGCTCATCGCGCGACCCTCCGCCAAAGCAGCGTGGAGCCAACTGCCGGTGTCGTCGGCGATAATGCGAGCGTGCTCGATTTTGCGTTCTCCAGCCCACGCCGGTTGACCCCCGGGCAGCTCGCACAGATCGGGTCATTCCGGGTGCCCGCGCCGGCCGATGTCGGTGCCGCGATTGCCGAGGGGCAAAAAAGGGGGTTGTACCTGAGCCAGGGCCGACTGTACGCCAACATCGACAATCAGTGGTTCCGGGTGGCCAACGACTTGGACGGGGTGTTCATCATCGACGAGCACAATCGGGCGCGTACCGGCCCGCCGATCAGGCGTGACGCACAGGGGCGCTGGAGTTTCGACAGCCGCCCAAGGTTGCGCGGTGGCATGCCGCGAAAAAGCGGGGTCGCCGAGCGGGTTAAACAAAATACGCAGGCGAAACAGGCGCGAGGGGAGCAGTTCAGTCAGGCTGTTGAGGCTGCGTTGCAGCTCGATGGGCCAAGGGTCGATGCGCATAACCAGCTTGTCGTGACCATTACCGATTACCACAATGCCCGCAAGAAACTGCGCACGCTGTGGGGGCTGTCCACCACCGGCGAGCATCAACAGCGCTTCCTCACACCTTATTTGACGCAGTTGGAACTCACGAAAAACCTCAGGCAGACAATCGACCAGCAGTTCGCGCAACTCAAGCAAAGCACTCAGGCGCACAGTGCGGCGGTTCAGACGGCCATTGACAGCCTGGCACCAAAAAAACTGGGCGCCGTGGACGATCTCTCCGAAGAAAAACAGGCGCGCTCCAATCTCTACGGCGCAGTACTCGACAACTACCGTCAAATCGAACAGTTCTACAGAACGCTGGCCGAAGACAGCAATCAACACGTCCCCAGCGGACGGTCGATGGCGGAGGTGGTGAGCGAGGCGAGGACAGGCTCCAAAAGCGCCTATATCGAGCTGATGGACAACTTCGGCAGGGTCTACCATGACTTGGAAAACGTGCGGGAAGCCGCCTTGGCCTCTGCCGCCGTGCTGGAAAAATGGACGAACGATTCGTCGTTCGGCAAAACCAAGGCCGCGCACTTCCTCAAGCTGCAAGACACACAGCCGCCTGCGATTATTGCCCTGCGCATGAAGCTGACCACCCTGTCCAACCTCAAAGAGCTGAGCCTCGATCGCTATGCCCGAACGACTGACCCGGTGGAGTCGTTTTACCTGCAGCGATTGAGCTCAACCAACCTGATTCCCGTCTACAGGGCTCACCTGGACCTGCGGCAGTACAGCGGTTACAGCTTGAGCGAACGCAAAGCGACGCTGGAAACCATCATCGGCACGTACCAGCGAGAGCTCAGCGACAGCCTGGCGATACAGGACGCGAATCCCAGCCTTCAGCGCGCCGAGTATCAGCAGCTGTTTGCCGAACGCCTACGCGATGTTATCAACGATGCCCAAACCGACCTGGCTGAAGTGATTCGCGAGGAACAAGCGCTGGTGCCGGTCGCCGTCGCGCGTATCGATCAGCAACAAAAGCCGGCGGGCCAGCGAACGTTCAAAACCCGCGACAAGGAAACCTTGATCGGCACCGCGCGTCCTCACGCAGCAGGCGCCAGCGCCATCATTGATGTACTGGACCCGCAATCCGGCCAGCCGGTCGCCAGTTACAGCGAACACCCCAGCGACGGCGAGTGGGTCAAGATCGTTCCCGCGCAACCTGCACGGCCCGCGCAGTCGCCCAAGTCGCTTTCAACGCTTAAATCCGACGCCAGAAAACTGCTCGAAGAAAGCGCCGGCATTGAACGAACGATCGAGATCCAGAAGCGCAAACTCAACGACCCGCAACGCCGCGAGGGCGTCAACCCGCTGGACTGGAACGACATGTTGCAAGCCCAGGCCGAGCGGCTTCAAGCGACCGCCCTGCAAGCCGAAACCAGCCAGAGTGGCAGGCCTGAAACCGCACAGTTGGTCAACCAGTGGCGCACAGCGGCGGACGAACTGCTCAACAAGGCTCGGCAACATTGCGCCGATGGCTACAAACGCCTGCCCCCCAAGCCGGAAAATATCGATTACCTGTGGAAGCACGGGTTCGTCGATATCAACCTGGTTCAGCGAGACACCGCGACCAAAAGCGGCGATGTCTTCACCGAATATGCCGTGCGTGAAAAAGGCAAAGTCGACGTCTTGTGGTATGCCCATTTCCACTACCCGGCCAAAGGTTCGCCGCGCAACCTCTACACGGCGGCGCATCTGAAGATCCCGTCGCAGCGCACCAAGACCCAGAAAGACCTGGTGGCCGAGGCGGGAAACAACCGCGTTGTGGAACAGATCGTCAGGGCACGGATAGGCTCGCCGCTGGATGAAAAACTGTTTTTGAAACTGTGACTGAACCGCTCTGATGAACAGCCGCAGCTCACGTTTTGTGGTTATTGGGCAACCCCTAGCGACCGGATATGCGGCAACGCGGCGGACTGCCTGCCAATGTCGGAAAACGGCAGCGACGGGTCGTCGGCATGGGTCAAATAGCGGTGCTCCGGCAGTTTCAGATGGGCCTTTTCGAACTCGTCGAAGGTTGCCGTGCGGCGGTTGTAATGAAAGTGCGCATACCACAGGGCGCGCGCTGGGGTGGCAGTCAGGTCCCAGACTTCATATTCCTGCATGAAGTCGCGATGCCCGTTCGCACGCCTCGCCAGTTCGGTCATCGACGCGGTTCGACGCACCTCGACCACGTGATGCCTGACCAGGTCATCGAGCATGCCGTCGGTGGGTTTGCGGCTGGCCAATGATTGTCGGGTGCGCAGGGCGCGGCCGGCGGCGGTCAGTTCGGTAGAGGTCTTGCGTAATTGCGAGAGGCTCGGTTCTTCGGGGTCAAGGCGCGCGATGCGGTTTGAGCGCAGGGTGAGTTCGGCGGCTTCGCTGACCAGCATGTGTTCAAGGTCCACCGGCAACATGCCCTGCCGGGCATAGGCTTCAACTTTGGCCTGGTACGCCGGCACGGCACGCAGGCGGTTCTGGGCTTCGCTCACCATCACCGACTTCACGTTTGCCTCAGGTGGGAACTCCACGGGCGGGGCCGGTTGGCGCTGGGCACGACCGTTTGGCCGTTGCTCCCAGGTCTCGGTGTGGCCGCTGAGGTTGTCGATGGTATAGCGCGTGGTGTTGGTGCGTGGGTCGGTGCTTTTTATGCCGATCAGCAGCCGGTTGTCGTCGCTTTCAAACACTGTTCCTTGTGGTTCGTCGGGCCGCGGGCGCCGCAGGCGAGGTGTTGTGCCGATACGGTTGCGGGCCAGTTGAATCATGCGTTCGAGGTTGTTCAGCAACGCGTCCAGGTTTTCCAGGTCAAAATGTTGCGGGTAGCCTGCGCTCAAGGTTTTAGCGCTGAGGCTGAAGCGCGTATAGGCAGCGATACATTCGTTGAGGATTCGCGTGCGCTGGCTGACGGTGGTGGGGGTCTTGGTCAGTGCGAAATGCGTGTTCAGGGCCAGGTGGGCGTCGAGATAGACGCGATTGACCTCACTTTGCAAGTACAGCCAGGAAGGATCGGTGACGTGATCGTAGCGGTTGAACGTATCGATGCTGTGGACGGTGCGCAGGTGCGTGCGAAACCCTTCATCGTAGAGCTCGTTCCAGCGCGCCGTGTCATCGCGAGCCTCGCCCACCATCGTGCGCGTGTTGTGCAGGTCCGCGTCGATCTGTTGCGCGGTCCTGCGTGTGCTTCTGCCCTGGAGGCGCAAATCGGCCTCCAGCGATACAAGGTTGATCTGGCTGCTCCATTCGTTCATGACTAGGAAGATGCGGTCGATCCGGTCGAGTGCCTGCACGATTTTCTGGCTGAGACCTTTGCGGGTTTGCAGAAACTGCAGAATGGCGGCGGGTCGTGCCGGCGGCACCTGGATGCCAGCGAATTGCTCGGTCAACGCCTGCAGAGCAGCCGCAGCAACTTTCAAGCGTTCCACGGTTCTGCTGGTGACAATCAAGGCGGCGCGGCTTTGCATGCCTTTGAGGACCAGATGCTCTCTGCTGGGGGTAAAGGCGATCACGTCCTGGATCGCGTTGGCCTGCTGAATCGCCAGCTCGATGTCCTTGGTGTAGGCCTGATCGAGGGTCGGTTGCAATGTCTTGCGGGTGGCGAAATCGCTTTGGTTGGACAGGTGTTGCAGGTGGTTGGTCGCGGCCAGTTGAGCGTCGAGCCGGTTGCTCAGCGTATTGATCGCATCGTCGAGCGCCAGTTGGCGGCGCACGACATGATCGGTCCACCAGATCGGCAACCGTTGTCGAATTGCCATCGGCCAGAGCGGGTCGAGGGTGTCTGCCAGGTGCCCGAGCGCGCCGCCGCCGCCGGCCAAACCACTTGGTTGCGCGGTGCCGTAGACCCCGAAGTGGGTGTCCCACTCGCCTGCTTCATCCAGGGCAATCGGCTGTTTGTATTTTTTCAGCGAGTTGCCGGCTAAGCGCCAATGCCCGTTCTGCAGTTCGACCTGGTAAACGTTGTCCTGACGCACAATAAAATGGCCGTCTGCATGCCGATAGACGTTGCGATACACGCCGTGGATCGCGGGGGACAGGTGGCCCAGGGCGATCTCCTTGTCGTACTCATACCCGCTGAAACGCTCGGCGATGCGGCGCGCCTTGCGGCTCATGGGCGGTTGCAGGTAGCGGCCGCCCTTGAAGGCGTTGCGCAACTGGCGCCCCCGGGTCCGCACGCGTGCCGCATTGGGCGTGATCAGCACCCCGCCGGCCACATCCACGCCGGCGTCGATCAATGATTGCAGGACTTGGGTGATGTCGTGCAGGCCCTGGACATGATCACCGCGTCTGAACGCATCCACCGCGTCATTGGCGCTGCCCCAGCCATCGTAAAGGCCGATCACCGTACCCACCACGGGGACCACGCCGAGCGCCATCTTGATATAGCTGAAGGCCTGCACGCCTTTCATGGCGTAGCGTTCCAGGTACAGGTCGCTGTTGGAGCGGGAACTGGCGCGGTGGGCTTCCTTGACGCGGCCCATGTGGGCGTTGAGCAAATGGCCGGCCAGCGACGTGGTGACGGGCCAGGGGCTGCCGACGCCGATCAGTGCGTCGAAATGCCGGAGCACCGCTTGATTGATCCGGCTGACGTGGTTGGCCACGTTGCCCAGCAAGGCGCGGCCGGCCAGGTAATTGACCATCGAGCTGTTCAGGCACAGGTGGAACAGTGCCAGTCGGGCGGCTTCAAGGTGGGTGTAGCTGCGTAGGGAGTGACCGTCGGGGATTTCAGGCAGATAGAGCAGGGTGAACCCGGAGTTTTTCTGACGGATGAAGGTGATGCCGGACAAGGTGCTTGAGCCGTCCTGGGTATCTGGCCCGCCGACACTGAGGTAGGCGGGGAGTAACTCGATATCGTTGCCATCGGCCCGCCAGGCCTGGGCGGTGGTGGCATTTATGGCGATGTTGAAGGTATTCAGTTCGCTGGCATTGATGTGCTTTTGCAGGAACGCCAGGCGCCCCTGGAGCGTGAGCATCTGGCGATGAGGTTCGAGCAGGCATTCGAGGCGATGATCACGGCTGAAGTACGCTTCGCGATCCGAACCTTGGTAGGTCTCGACGATCAGGTTTTCATACGCTTGGGCCAGGTCCAGCTCCGGCACCAGCGTGCGCAGGTAGTTGACGCTAAGCCCGGCCGTGAGTGCCTGGCCTTCCGTGGCGTCCTCGGTGTTGACCTCGACCTTCATGAACGACAACCGCTCGGAGATCGGTGTATCGATGTTGCTCAGCGCCAGCTCTTCCAGGGCCATTTTGACCCGAGTGGCGCTGGGGACCAGCACGGTCTTGGTCGGAGTGCCCGGTGCGCCGGCGGCTGCGACGAAATGCTGTTGGCGGGTGACGGATTCGGGCACGTCGAGCTGAACGCTGAACGGGTGTTTGAGCGAGAAGTCCCGGGACAGTCGTGCGTGCAGGCGTTTTTTGCAAAAGCTGCTGATCAGCGGCAGCTTCAGGTTCAAGGCCTCGTCGGCGCGCTGGAACGCCTGGATGTAGCGCTCCAGCAGGGTCTTGAGTTCGGCCCTGTCGGCTGGCGAAACCTGGCCGAGCCAGACCGGCAGTTGCGCGGCCAGTGCGCCGCTCTGGTTCTGCTCCAGAAGCTGCGCGTAGGCCAGTTCGCGCACGGCGTGGGTCGGTACGCCGAGTTCCTCGATCGCTTGCACGCGCAGGGGTTCCAGTTCCCTGGCTTGACGCTCGGTGTCGTCCGGGGCGCGCCGAAGCATCTCTTCAATCTGGGTGACCCAGCCATCGAGTTGCACGGTGAGGCTGTAGTCGAGCGGGGTCTGATTGAGCAGGGCCAGTTCTACGGACGAGGCGCCTGGCGGCGTCACGCCGAGCCACCGTTCAAGCGCCTGGAGCGAGTCGAAGTGCTGCAGCCCGCCCTGGCTGCCCGGCCAATACAGCAACAGGTCCTGGGGCGTTGACGCATCGCGCAGCGCCGCTTCCAGGGTGATGAGCAGCACGCCGTCCAGCTCTTTGCGCTGGGTGTTGGTTGCGCCGTTGCTGCGGTCGCTGATCGACAGCGTCAAGGTCGCCACCGACACGTTGAGTTCGGGATTTTGCGCGTTAAGCGGGTCGAAGGCGGCCAGGAGCATGTCGTGCCCGGCCTGGGTGATCTGGTTGAGTTGACGTTGCAGGCTGGCCTCGGCAAGCAGCCCATTCAGTCGCGCCTGGAGCAAGGTGTGGTAGTCGGGGTTGGCTTGCTGGGACAGCTCCAGCAGTTGCGGCCGGGGCTGATTCCACAGCGCTGTGGCCGCTGCATGGGCTTGCTGTTGCGCCTCGTGCAAGCGGCTGAGTTGGCTGCGCAGTGCGGCCAACTGCTCGTCGCTCATTGGCGTCAGTCGGGCGGGCGCCTGCACGGCCCCGAAGAGCGACTGCTGTTGCCGCAACAGTGCGTGGCGGCGCTGGGCCAATGGCAGGTCGGCGGTCAGTCCGGCGAAGACCGTGGGCGTGTTGTCGAAGGGCGCGTCGTCCTCGGCGGCAGTGAGTATGGAGGCCGGCGGCAAGGCGAAAAACCCCTGGTTGCGCTGTTGCCGGTCGACCTGATCGGCCGCTTCCAGCGCTTTGTGTCCATGCTCGGTGAGGTCTCTGCCGTGGGTGTATTTCAAGCTGGCCTGCTTTTCTTTGAGGCGATGTTCCAGCAGGTGCGTCACGCCGGCTTGCAAGGGCTCGTCGACTTCGCGGTAGTCGATCAGGTTGTCGCTTGTGATTGCGGCCACGCCGGGGAACAGCGTGGGGTGATCGAGCAACCACTGCTCCATGCTGACGCGACTGTTGAACAGGCTCAGCGCGGGTACTTCAGCGGGCAGGTATAACAGCTGGAGGACGATCTCTGCATCCAGGGTGATGACCAGCGCACCGGGTATCTCTGCATCGGCCAGCCCTGTGCGTTTGAGCAGCAGTTGCTCGGTATAGATCTTTTGACCGTCGAGCTGCAACGCGCCGCTCGGAGGGTCGAGGACCGTCAGCAACGGCTTCAATTGATCAGCCGTGATGGCCCCCGACGCGCAGGCCAGCTGAGCGGCGGCCTGCAGATGGCTGCTGTACTGCGCGACTGCGTGATCGCGGCGCGAGACCGGCGTGCCGGGTGCGCGCGTGAACCACCAGTAGCGGACCCAGGCCGTTCGCAGGGCCTGCTGCACATTGAGCTGGGTAAAGGGTTTAACCAGCTCGAGCGGTTGCGCCGCGTATTGGGTTTTCCCCTCCGGCAGGCCGACCACCCGGCAGTGCTGGTAGAGCGAGGCGGGGACGGTGATTTGATGAACAAAGGCGCAGGCCTGGGTGAGCGTGACGTAACGCGCCGGCTGGTCGGCGGTAGCCGCAAAATGCAACTGCACGCTGTCGCCGTCCAGGCCCAGTTGCTCGTGGATGAACGCTTTGAGTGAGGCGTGAACACTGGGGGCATCGGTGGTGAGCCGGAACAGGTGTTCACGGCTGGCGTTCCAGCGGGCCGTGGCTTCCAGCAACAGACTTTCATTCACGGGACGAACCTGCGCGTGGGAAAGCGGCAGGAAATCGCGCACAGCAAGGGGGGAGAGCGGGTTGGGTGTAGCGGTCATGGGACGGCACTCGAAAAAATAGGGGCAGAGCGGTGCTTTACCGGTCGGAGCCCTATTTAAAGGTGAGGAACCAGGCGCGCAGGGATAGATAGTTAGTGGCCGACCGTTGAGCGGCATTCATCAAACTGTCACGCAACTGTGGCAGCGCGATTGAACAAACTTCATCAGACTCGCGCTCTACTGGGGTTCTGCGTTTCGGTGTTTTTCATGCGCGTGTTGCTGTTATTGGCCGCTCTACTGTTCGGCCTGCCGTCTTTTGCGGCTTCTCGATGTGATGTCAATGTCCCGACCCAAACGGTCGACCTGGCTCAGGTGAGCATCGCTTACCAGAGTATCGGCCGTGCGTCCGATCCCGCCTTGCTGCTGGTGATGGGCCTGGGCGGGCAACTGATCCACTGGCCGGATGAGGTCGTTGTTGCGCTGTGCCAGCAAGGTTTTCGGGTGATCCGCTACGACAACCGCGACGTTGGTCTGTCCACCTGGCGCCAGGCCCCGGCCAGCGCCAACCTGACCTTTGAAGTGCTGCGCTACAAACTCGGCCTGCCGGTGGCGGCGCCGTACACGCTGACCGACATGGCCGATGACGCCCTGGGCTTGATGGATGCGTTGCAGGTCCAGCAATTCCACGTCCTTGGGGCGAGCATGGGCGGCATGATTGCTCAGCACCTGGCCGCGATGGCGCCGCAGCGGGTGGAAAGCCTGACGCTGATCATGACCAGCTCCGGCGCCGAAGGCCTGCCGGCGCCGAATGCGGCGCTGGTGCAATTATTGTCGCGGCGCAGCGCCCCCAATCGTGAAGTGGCCCTGGAGCAACAGGCTGATTTGCTGGCCGCGCTGGGCAGCCCGAACGTCAAGGATGATCGCCAGGTGTTGCTGCACCAGGCGGCGCTGTCCTACGACCGCGCGTTCAACCCCGACGGCGTGAAGCGCCAGATCATGGCGATCCTCGCCGAACCGAGCCGTGTGCCGTTGCTCAACCAATTGCGCGTGCCGACCCTGGTGGTGCATGGCACGGCTGACCCGTTGTTGCCGGTGATGCATGGCGTACACCTGGCCGCGCATATCCAGGGCAGCCAGTTGAAGCTGATTCCCGGCCTGGCCCATCGTTTCCAGGAAGCGTTCAAGGCGCCATTGCTGGCGGCGGTGTTGCCGTACTTGCAAGCCCATCGCGAAGACGCCGCCCATTGGGCGCAGATTGAGCCCCAGGTCTCGGCGAAGGTGTTGTGACATTGGTGTATCGTGCAACCTTTGCGGCGCATTAATGCCAGCGAGGTTGCCTACCATGAGTACTGCCCTGAAAATCGATTTCGTCAGCGACGTGTCCTGCCCCTGGTGCGTCATCGGCCTGCGCGGCCTGACCGAAGCCCTCGACCAGCTCGGCGCCGAGGTGCAGGCCGAGATCCATTTCCAGCCATTCGAACTGAACCCGAACATGCCCGCCGAAGGCCAGAACATCGTCGAGCACATCACCGAGAAATACGGCTCCACGGCCGAAGAGTCCCAGGCCAACCGTGCGCGTATCCGCGACATGGGCGCCGAGTTGGGCTTTGCGTTCCGCACCGACGGCCAGAGCCGCATCTACAACACCTTCGACGCCCATCGCCTGCTGCATTGGGCCGGGTTGGAAGGCTTGCAGTACAACCTCAAGGAAGCGCTGTTCAAGGCCTACTTCAGCGATGGCCAGGACCCGTCCGATCACGCGACCCTGGTGCGCATCGCCGAGAGCGTCGGCCTGGACCCACAGCGCGCCGCCGCGATTCTCGCCACCGATGAATACGCCGCCGACGTGCGCGAGCAGGAACAGCTGTGGGTGTCCCGTGGCGTGAGTTCGGTGCCGACCATCGTGTTCAACGGCCAGTACGCCGTCAGCGGTGGCCAGCCGGTCGACGCGTTTGTCGGGGCGATTCGCCAGATCATCCGCGAATCCCAATCCTGACGCTGTTCCCATGTGGGAGGGGGCTTGCTCCCGATAGCCGTGGCACATTCAGCATCTCTGTAGGCTGAGACTCTGCCATCGGGGGCAAGCCCCCTCCCACAGGGGGGCTCATTGTCCTCAAGAGAGTCCCTGGCCCGTCCCTTGCATTGACCCCCTAAAGCCCATCCGCGATCCGGCTGGGTGCTGCCATTAGGGGTGAAACACTACCTTGAATATTCTTGACCTCGACCACAGCCTTACGGGTCAGGCGCCGATTGCCCGGCGTTTGGCCAGTGGTCATGCCACCCGTCTGGACTTGTTGGACCTGGGCCCGAAACTGCGCCTGTGGTCCACCGAAAAAACCTGGAAGCGCTTCACCGAACGCCTGGCGGCACGGCCCCGGCCCACGGATGCGCGGCCGGAAATCCTGTTTGTCGGCTCCGGCGATTATCACCACCTGACGCCGGCATTTCTCGCCGACCTGAAAGAACCCATCAGCCTGATCCACTTCGACAACCACCCCGACTGGGTCCGCTTTGCGCCCAAGCGCCACTGCGGTTCGTGGGTCAACCGCGCGCTGAAGATGCCGGCGGTCAAGCGCATCGTCACCCTTGGCCCGTGCAGCGATGACCTGCATAACCCACAGCTGCGCGGCGGCAACCTCGGCGCCCTCAAGCGCGGGCAATTGCAGCTGTTCCCATGGCAGCACCCGCCTTCGAAAGTCTGGGGTCGGGTCGGCGATGGCGCCGGCCACCAGCAGCAGGAAAACTACCTGCACTGGCGCAATCTGGCGGAGCTGGACTGGGCCGCATTCCTTGAGCAAATGATTGCCAGCCTGCCCACCGAAGCCATCTGGATCACCCTCGACAAAGACGTGCTGGCCAGCGAAGACGCGGCCACCAACTGGGACCAGGGTGGCATGCGCCTGAGCCATCTGCTCCAGGCTCTGCGGGCCCTGGCGGCGCGCAAGCGGATCATTGGTATCGACGTGTGCGGCGAGTTCGCCAAGCCCGTGTTCAGTAACGCCTTCAAGCGTTGGGAGGCCAAGTCCGACCAGCCGCCGGCCGAGCGCTGGAGCGCCGAGGACTTGCAGCGCAATGCGGCGACCAACGAAGCCCTGATCAACCTGTTTGAGGAACTGTTTCCGTGACTTTGACCGTGGTGTTGCTGGTGGCCTTTTCCATCGTGCTCGATGTGGTCGGCCAGCTGTTTTTCAAGATGGGCCTGGACCGTTTGCCGGAGTTGGAGGGCGGCTTTCGCCTGAACGCCTTCTGGGGCCAGGTGTTCAACGCACCGTTGTTGTGGGCGGGGCTCGGGGCCTATGCCATTGAGTTTTTCGTCTGGCTTGAAGCCTTGTCCCGCGCGCCGCTGAGCCTGTTGTTTCCGTCGGCGGCGCTGGCTTATTGCGGGGTTGTGCTGGCGGGTAAGGTCGTGCTGGGGGAAACCGTCAGCCGCAGGCGTTGGATGGCCACGCTGGTGATTACCTTCGGCGTGATGTTAGTAGCGATTGGAGGGGGTCAGGCATGAGTACGCAAAATATCGACCGGGGCTGGTTGCACGAACGTCTTGGCACCGTGGTGTTGTGGGCCTTGCTGATCTGCACCGAGAGCGCCGGGCAGCTGTTTACCAAAGTCGCCGGTGACCAACTGGGGCAGATGAATTTCAACTGGCTGTGGTTGTCCGAAGTGGCGCGCAACCCTGGGATTCTGGCGGCGATTGCCAGTTACATCGGCGCGTTCTTCGTGTGGATGCTGATCCTGCGGCGCAGCAGCCTGTCCCTGGCGTTTCCGCTGAGTTCGCTGGTGTTTGTGGTGGTGTTGCTCGGTTCATGGCTGGGGCTGGGGGAGCACATCAGCCTGCTGCACTGGGTGGGCGTTGGGGTGATTATCGTCGGGATCGCGATGTTGGCCGAAGGCGAAGAAAACTGAAAGTATCGCGATGAAATACTGGCTCCATGTGGGAGGGGGCTTGCCCCCGATAGCGGTAGATCAGTCCCGTATGTATTGGCTGACCCTGCGCTATCGGGGGCAAGTCGAATCGTCGCACCGCCCCTCCCACATTTTTATCGATGTGCAATCAGTCGAATTTATAGCTGATCGCCGTCTGCACCTGGCCCTGGTTCACTTCGCCGGTCTGCTTGACGATGCTGCTGTCCGCTGCCGAACCCACCAGGTGTACCCAACTGGCACTGGTCAACAGCGACCATTTCGCCGCCAGGGGAAATTCGAAGCTCTGCGTGAACGTCAGGTTCTGGAAACCGCCGCTGGCGTTGTAGGGCCGAAAGCCCGAGGCGGCGGCTTCGCTATCGCTCACGCCGAAAAACGTGTTGGTCTGGCGTGCGTCGGCAAAATGCGCCATCAGGCCGCTGCTGCCAATGATCCCGCCACCCAACGGATAGCCTAGCTCGCCGCCGACCTTGCCAAGCACGCCGCCTTGGCCCTGGGCGCCACCCACGGCGCGACCCAGTTGGGCATAGACCCGCCAGAAGTCGGCCGGCGCGTACTGCACGAACCCGCCGACCTCGGCCATGCTCGACACTTCGCGCAACCCCGACAACGCGCCGTTGGCCGTGCGGCCCGAGAGGTAGTTGATGTACGGGCCGGCGCTGAAACCGTTGGTTTTCAGCGCGCTCCAGGTCAGGCCGTCATCGGTGCCGAGGCTGACGTTGCCCCAGTCAAGGTCGAGGTACGGAATGGCCGCGGTTTCATAGCGGGTGCCGGTGGGTTCTTTGGGCTGGTAGCTGATGCCCGCACCTGCTTCACCGGTGATGCCGTCGGCCTGCGCGGCTTGTGAAACGCTCCACAGCCCCAGTAATCCGGCGAATACAGCGGAGGTGATCCTGAACATGGTCACTGTTCCTTGATTGACTATGCGCGCATGAACGCGCAAAGCGCGGCGTTGGCGCAAGCACTCATCTTGTTTGTAGCAAGCTACAAAAATTGTAGCTCGCACGACACAAAACCGCCTGGCATCCGCGCAAACCCCCAGCGCCATTGGGCGTTGGCCAGTTGGCACAGTCCCTGCTCTAGCACCTTTTGCAAGCGCACAGAGCGCGCCCCTCCAAGGCCCTTCACCTAAAGGAAAGGCAGATGATCCACTGGCATATCGTGTGTGACTTCGACGGGACGATTACCCCCACCGATGTCATCGACAACGTCCTCCAACGCTTCGCCGGCCCCGAGTGGGAAACCATCGAGCAGGAATGGCTGGACGGGCATATCGGTTCACGCGAATGCCTGAGCCGCCAACTCGCGCTGATCAAGGCCACGCCCGCTGAACTGCTGGCCTATTTCGACAGCGTCGAGATCGACCCCGACTTCCCCGATTTCGTCGATCACGTCATCGGCCTGGGGGCGTCCATCGAAGTGGTCAGCGACGGTATCGAGCAAGGCATCGCGCGGATTCTGTCGCGCAATTACGTGAGCCTGCTGCCGATCCTCGCCAACCGCCTGCGCCAGGTCGACCAGAACAGCTGGCGCATTGATTTCCCGTATGCCAGCGATGCCTGCCGCGCCGCTTCCGGCAACTGCAAATGCAAATCCACCCCGCGCAACAAGCGCGTGCTGGTGATCGGCGACGGTAAGTCCGACATGTGCGTGGCCTCCACCGCCGACTTCGTCTTCGCCAAGGGCAGCCTTGCCCAGTACTGCGAGACCAACAACATTGCGTATGCGCGCTTCGACACCTTCGCCGAAGTGAGCGCATTGCTGGCCAAGCTGCCACAGGGCATCGCTGCCAACGCCACCACCTTTGCTGCTACTGACCTCTCTATTGAAAATCAGGAACTCTTCCACCATGTCTGATATCCGAATCGCGAGCGCCGAAGACCAGATTCTTCTGGATAAAGAAGCCAAATACTGCTCTTACGGCGACACCGTTCACTACATCGAACCGCCGCGTATTTTCAGCCGCTGCGAAGGTTCCTACGTGTGGGACACCGAAGACCAGGCCTACCTCGACCTGCAAATGTGGTACTCGGCGGTCAACTTCGGCTATGCCAACCCGCGCTTGAACAATGCGCTGAAACAGCAGATCGACACCCTGCCGCAAATCGCCAGCCAGTACCTGCACAAAGGCAAGATCGAGCTGTCGGAAATGATCGCGGTCGACGCCAAGAAGAAATTCGGCCTCGACGGTCGCGTTCACTTCAACGTCGGCGGTTCGCAGTCCATCGAAGACTCCCTGAAAGTGGTGCGTAACGCTACCAACGGCAAGAGCCTGATGTTCGCCTTCGAAGGCGGCTACCACGGGCGCACCCTCGGCGCCTCGTCGATCACCTCCAGCTACCGCTACCGTCGCCGCTACGGCCATTTCGGCGAGCGCGCGCAGTTCATCCCGTTCCCGTACCACTTCCGCGGCCCTAAAGGCATGACCAAGGAAGAATACGGCAGCCACTGCGTGCAGCAATTCGCGCGCCTGTTCGAGACTGAATACAACGGCGTGTGGGACCCGAAAGTCGGCCAGAGTGAATACGCCGCGTTCTACGTCGAGCCGATCCAGGGTACCGGCGGCTACGTGATCCCACCGCTGAACTTCTACCGCGAGCTCAAGCAGGTGCTGGATCAGCACGGCATCCTGATGGTGTCTGACGAAATCCAGATGGGCTTCTATCGCACCGGCAAGTTGTGGTCGATCGAGCACTTCGACGTACAACCCGACGTGATCGTGTTCGGCAAGGCGCTGACCAACGGCCTCAACCCGCTGGGCGGCATCTGGGCCCGTGAAGAACTGATCAACCCGAAGATCTTCCCACCAGGCTCGACCCACTCCACCTTCGCCTCCAACCCGTTGGGTACGGCGGTAGGCTTGGAAATGTTCAAAATGACCAGCGAAGTCGACTACGGCGCAATGGTCATGGCCAAGGGCAAGTTCTTCCTGGAAGGCCTGCAGGACCTGCAAAAACGCTTCCCGATCATCGGCGACGTCGATGGCCTGGGTCTGGCCCTGCGCTGCGAAATCTGTGGCCCGGATGGTTTCACGCCAGACAAGGCGACCCTGGACTACATGGTCGAAGAAGGCATGAAGGGCGACATGGTCGTGGACGGCCGCAAGCTCGGCCTGATCCTCGACGTGGGCGGCTACTACAAGAACGTGATCACCCTGGCACCGTCCCTGGAAATCAGCTACCCGGAAATTGAGCTGGGCCTGAAGCTGCTCGAGCAACTGCTGGTGCGAGCGACTAAACGGTGAGCAACGTCGGGATCGACCTCGGTGAGGGTGATGCCGGCTTCGTTCTCGGTGAAGGGCCGGTCGGCATCCTGTTGATCCACGGCCTGACAGGCACGCCGACGGAACTGCGCCAGGTCGCCAAGGGCCTGGCCAAGGTGGGTAATTGCACGGTGTACGTGCCCACCCTGGCCGGGCACTGCGGCGACAACAGCGACCTGCAGGCCACCGGCTGGCTGGACTGGTACGAAGGGGTGCGTAAAACCTTCGTCCAGGTCCGCCAGCGTCATGAACAGGTGTTTGTCGGCGGTTTGTCGATGGGCGCGGTGATGTCGATGTACCTGGCCTCGGAACATCCGGGCCAGGTCGCCGGGCTGCTGATGTATTCGACCACCTTGAAGTACGACGGCTGGAGCATTCACAAGCTGGCGTTTCTCACGCCGTTGTTGATGAAAATTCCGTTCGGCGTGCATATCTGTCGCTTCGAAGAGAAGCCGCCTTACGGCATCAAGAACGAACGCCTGCGGGCGATCGTCGAGCGGCAGATGAAGGAAGGGCAGAGCAGCGAGGCCGGTCTGTTGACCATGGAAGGCATCACCGTGCGCGAGTTGCACCGGATGAACGCCGTGGTCAAGAAACGCATGCCGCAGGTCAAGGCCCCGGCGCTGGTACTGCATTCGATCGAGGACGACATCACCAGCCGCTGGAACGCCGATTACGTGGAACGTCACCTCGGCGGGCCGGTGACCAAGGTCTTGCTGGACAACTGCTACCACATGATCACTGTCGACCTGCAATACCGTCGGGTGATCGAGTTGAGTGCTGAGTTTGTCGAGCTGCACGCCGGTCTTTGCAGATCCAAACAGGCTGATGGGGGAGCTGTAGCGCTTAAGCGAGACGGCGATGCAGCTATCGCGGTCTATCCGTTACACCGAGGTGATGCCATCACCGCCTCGCAGGGGCTCGAAAGCTCACACATTTGATCGGCGGCTTGCGACAAAAATAAGGGAAATATGTGATTACCACCCAAGCCTTCCCGACCATCCGGGCCATTCGGCGCAGTGCCTGGAATGACTGTTTTCCCGGTGCGCTGGAGGACTGGGACTACTACGTCGCCGTGGAAAATGCCGCCATCGACGATTTTCAATGGCGCTACCTGGCGGTATTTGAAGACGGAGCGCTGGTAGCCGTGGCCGCCGCGTTCATCACCCATTACCGCCTCGATACCACGGTGTCGGGCGCCGGCAAGCGCTTGACCTCGCGGTTGGAGCGACTGTGGCCGGGTGTTTTGCAAGTGGGGCTGTACGCCATCGGTTCGCCGGTGGCCGAGCGTTGCGACGTCGGGTTTGCCAGTAGCGTGCCTGAGGGGCACCGCCCGCTGGTGCTCAAACACCTGCTGCTGGCGGCGCGCCAGGACGCCGATGAGTTCGGCATCGGCCTGGTGGCGGTCAAGGATGCGCCGACGCAGGACCCGCACTGGGCCGACAGTTGCCGCGCGGCAGGCTTTCAAAGCATGCCGAGTTTGCCCACGGGCGTATTGCCGCTGCCTTACGGCTCGGTGGACGCCTACCTGGGCTCGCTGGGCAAATCCACACGCAAGGACTTGCGTCGCAAACTGCGTGCGCCGGGCCCACGGGTGGAGTGGCGGCGCAACATCGACGATGTGCTGCCCGAGGTCATGCGTCTGTATGAGTCCACGTTGACCCGTGCCGAGCTGCAGTTCGAACGCCTGCCCGCCAGCTACTTCACCGGCGTACTTGAACGCCTTGAACAGCGCGCGGTCTGTGCTCTTTACTGGGTGGGCGAGCACTTGGTGGCGTTCAACCTGATCCTGGTGGACGAGCATCGGCTGGTCGACAAGTTTTTCGGGCACGACGCGGAGTTTACCCGTGACTACAACCTCTACTTCCGCAGTTGGTTGACCAATGTCGACTACTGTATCCAACACAATATTGCGCTGTATGAGTGCGGACAGGCCGGGTATGCCAGTAAGCTGCGGCTGGGGTGTGAGTTTGAGGGCAATAGCCTGTTCTTCCGCCACCGTAACCGGCTGGTCAACGGCCTGCTCAGACTCGTGAAAATGTTTCTTCGACCGGATCGTTCCGACCCTGCCATGGCTGCTGCGATAAGCGAAACCCGATGATCACCAAGACCCGCCAAAAAGCCCGCCCCTTTGCCATTTCGCGCTGGAGCGTCCAGCGCAAGCTGGTGCTGGCGTTCTGGCTGGTCAGTGTGATTCCGACCATGATCGCGGCCGAACTGGCCGCCACCACGTTGTCGCAGATTTTCGACAGCAACGTGCGGATCTGGCTGCAGGAGTCGACCAAGATCGTCAAGGACGAGATCGGTGACATCCGGCATGACAACGCGCGCATGGCGAAATTGTTCCTGCGCTACACCAGCCCGCCCTCCAGCCGGCAGGCAGCCAAGCACGACCGGCTCACCGCCGATATCGCCCAAGCTACGGATATCGACGTGGTGGCCCTGATTCGCAGCAGTGATCACAAAGTGGTGTTCAGCACCGCCCCCGATGACATCGTCAAGCAGATCAACCTGACCAGCAACGCCGCATTGCAGACCGTCCAGCTGGAGGGGGTGAGTACCGGTATCGTGGTCTCGACCTTCGAGACCAGCCAGGAAGGCGTTGACTACGTGCTGCTGGTGGCCACCTACCTGGATAGCAGTTTCCTCACCAGCGTGGCCGATGTGCATTCCCTCGACCTGCGCCTGTACCTGGCCAACCCCAGCGGTTTCTCGGAAATTTTCGCGACCCAACGCTTCAAGGATCGCCCCTCGCACATCCCCAAAAGCGTCGAAGCCGAGTTGCGCAGCACCAAGCAGCCCAGCGAACAGTTCACCAACAAATACAGCGGTTTGTATTGGCCGATCTTCAACGATAGCGGCGAGCTGCAAGGCGTGATCTTCAGTGGCCTGCTGCGCCATACCAGCCTGGTGGGGCTGGTGAACCAGAGCAACTTGTTCGTGCTGATTTTCCTGGTTAGCTCGGCACTGTCCCTGGCGGCGGGACTGCTGGTGTCGCGGCGCTTGACCCAGCCGTTGCGCGATCTGTCCCAGGGCGTGAGCGCGGTGATCTCGGGCAATTATGCACACCGTGTGGCGGTCAGCGGCGGCGATGAACTGGCGCAATTGAGCAGCACCTTCAACCATATGACCGAGCGGCTGGGAGAGTTGCATCACCTCGAAGCCCAACTGCGCCGGCGCGACCGCTTGCACGCCCTGGGTGAAGTCGCCATGGGCCTGGCCCACGAAATCCGTAACCCGCTGGGCATCATCAAGACCGCCACCCAACTGCTGCACCGTCGCGCCGACTTACCGGAAGCCGACAAGCGCCACCTGGAATACGTGATCAGCGAAGTCAGCCGGATCAACGACCTGATCACCGAGTTTCTCGACTTCGCCAAACCCAACCCGCCGTTGCGCGTGTTGCTGCCGGCCCGCGCGCTGGTGGAAGACATTCTGGGTTTCTGCGGCCCCGAGCTGGCCAGCCACAACATCGATGCGCACATCGACGACCAGGCGCCCGGCGCGACCATCTACGCCGACGCCAAGCAACTCAAGCAGGCCTGCCTTAACCTGATTCTCAACGCCATCGATGCCATGCCTGAAGGCGGTCGCCTGACCCTGGGCATTCGTTCAGAGGGCGGCAATACGGTCATCAGCATCGCCGACACCGGCCAGGGTATTGCGGCGGATATGATCGAGCGCATCTTCACGCCGTTCGTCACCACCAAGGCCTCCGGCACTGGCCTGGGCCTGGCCAAAGTCTATTCGATCATGGAAAGTCACGACGGCAGCATCGAATGTGCCAGCGAGAATGATGCCGGCGCCACGTTCAGCCTGTACATTCCGGCGATTGGCGAAGACGATGAGGACACTCATGACGCATAACATATTGGTGGTCGACGACGAGCCCAAGCTCTGTGACCTGCTGTCGTCGGCACTCAGCCAGAACGGCATCCAGGTGTTCACTGCGGGGAACGGCCTGCATGCGCTCAAAGTGCTGGAGCAGGAAGACATCGACCTGGTGATCAGTGACTGGCGCATGCCGGGCATGGACGGGCCGGCGCTGCTGGCCGAGATCAAGGTGCGCTATCCCCAGGTGCCGGTGATCGTGATGACCGCCTACAGTACGGTGAAAAACGCCGTGCAGTCGATGCGTAACGGTGCGTATGACTACATCGCCAAGCCGTTCGATATCGACGAACTGGACATCACCGTGGCCAAGGCCCTGCAGTTTCGCGACATCATGCGCGACAACGCACGTATGCGCGCCGAGCTGGACGAGCAGGCGCAGTTCGACAGCCTGGTGGGCGACAGCCCGGCGTTTCGCAAGGTGTTGCAGGCGGTGGATTCGGTGCGCGACAGCAGTGCAACCATCCTGCTGACCGGCGAGAGCGGCACCGGCAAGGAAATGGTCGCCCGCGCCATCCACAAGCACGGCAGCCGGGCCGACAAGCCGTTCGTGGCGGTCAATTGCGCGGCGATCCCCGAAGGGCTGCTCGAAAGCGAAATGTTCGGCCATCGCAAGGGCGCCTTCACCGGCGCCGTGGCCGACCGGGTCGGGCGCTTTATGCAGGCCGACAAGGGCACGCTGTTTCTCGACGAAGTGGGTGACATGCCCCTGGCGCTGCAGGCCAAGATTCTGCGCGCCTTGCAGGAGCGGGTGATCGAGCCGGTGGGCGACCCCCGCGAGCGCAAGGTGGACGTGCGGGTGATCGCCGCCACCAACAAGAACCTGCTGGACGCGGTGGCCAATAAGGAATTTCGCGAGGACTTGTATTACCGCCTCAACGTGTTCCCGATCCCGCTGCCGCCCTTGCGCGAGCGCGTGGAAGACATTGCGCCCCTGGCCCGGCACTTCGCCCAGACCCTCAGCGCCACCGCCGGCAAACGCATCACCGGTTTCAGCCCCGAGGCCTTGCAGGCCATGACGGCGTATCACTGGCCGGGCAATATCCGTGAGCTGCAGAATTGCGTGGAGCGCGCGACCATCGTGGCGTCGTCGCCGGTGATCGAAGATATCGACCTGCCGGGTTATCTGTTCGCGTCCAAGCCCAGCGAGGGCGGCGTGATGGCGATTCTCAGCGACGGGCCGGGCATTCCCCAGGACCTGGATGCGGCGCTGGCGGAGGTGGAGAAAGCCTACATCCAGGCGGCGTTGCTCGAGAGCAATGGCGTACAGGCCGCCGCAGCGGCGAAGATCGGGATTTCCGAGCGCAGCTTCTGGTATCGCCTGAAAAAACTGGGGATTCAGATCGACAAAATAGTCCGCTGAGTTGCCTGGCACAGCACTGTTCTAAATGTGGGAGGGGGCTTGCCCCCGATAGCAGTGGGTCTGACAGCCTATTTGTATCTGATCCACCGCCATCGGGGGCAAGCCCCCTCCCACATTTGGATTGTGGTGTGTCAACTGTGGAGGCGTACCCAGACGCTGACCAGAACAGTCGCTGCCATCAACCACGCGACCGCTGCTACGGCTAGAGAGGCCTCAAGGCGCATGCGGTCGACCATCACGTAGAGCGTCGCCAGGTACACAAAGTACGGAATGATCGACCACATCCCGAACAGGATGGTGGTCTTCAAGTCGTCCACCGAGCGGCCCTTGCCGACGATGTAATGGGCGATCAGTGCAAAGGTCGGAAACAATGGCACCAGCCCGGCGATGTAGTAATTCCGGGTCTTAGCCAACGCGGCCAATATCAACACCACCGCCGCGCCCAGGGCGGCCTTCAATACCAGATCCACGCGCAGCTCCCTAGTGGCTTAAACCGTATTTCTTGACCTTGTCGAACAGGGTGGTCTTGGCCATTCCCAGTTCCTGGCTCGCCTGTGTCAGGTTGCCGCCGCTGCGTTGCAGGGCGTCGTTGAGCAGGTTGCGTTCGAAGGCTTCCACCGCCTCGGTGAAGGCCACGCCCTGGCTACCGCTGCTGGCGCCGCTTTTCTTGAAGGCCGGGAGGCCCAGGGCGAAGCGTTCGGCGACGTTGCGCAGTTCACGCACGTTGCCCGGCCAGTCGTGGCTCATCAGGTTGGACAAGGTCTGGTTGTCGAGGTCCGGCACGCTGCGGTCGAAGCGCAGGGATGACTGCTGCAGGAAGTGTTCGAACAGTTGCAGGATGTCTTCGCGGCGCTCGCGCAGGGGCGGCAGTTCCAGGGTCACGACGTTGAGGCGGTAGTACAGGTCGCTGCGGAACTGGCTGGCACGGCTTAATTCGTCGAGGTCGGACTTGGTGGCGGCGATCACCCGGCAATCCACCGCCACGCTCTGGTTCGAGCCCAGGCGTTCCAGGGTGCGCTCCTGCAACACGCGCAGCAGCTTGATCTGCAGGTTGATCGGCATGCTTTCCACTTCATCGAGAAACAGCGTGCCTTCGTGGGCGTGCTCGATCTTGCCGATCCGCCGTTTGCCGGCGCCGGTAAAGGCGTTGGCTTCGTGGCCGAAGATCTCGCTTTCGAACAGGTTTTCCGGCAAGCCGCCGCAGTTCAGTGCAACGAACGGGTGGTCGTGGCGTCGGCTGAAATCATGCAGGCAACGCGCGACCAGTTCCTTGCCGGTGCCCGTCTCGCCTTCGATTAGCACGTTGGCCGAAGTATCGGCGACGTTGACGATCAAATCGCGTAAGTTCTGCATCGCTGGCGAGCGGCCGATGATGCGCCCTTCCAGGGAATCGCGCTCGGCCAACTGGCGGCGCAGCGACCAGACTTCTCGCGCCAGCCCGCGTTGTTCCAGGGCGCGGCGCGCCACTTCGACCAGGCGTTCGGGGGAGAAGGGTTTCTCCATGAAGTCATAGGCGCCGTTGCGCATGGCGCCGACCGCCATGGAAATATCGCCGTGCCCGGTAATCAAAACCACCGGCAGGCTTTTATCCAGGGTCTTGAGGCGGGTGAGCAGTTCCAGGCCGTCGATACCCGGCAGGCGGATATCGCTGATGACGATACCGGCAAAGTTCTCGCCGATGCGTTTGAGCGCCTCTTCGGCGCTGCCCACGCCGACGCTGAGGATGTCTTCCAGTGCCAGGGCCTGCTGGCAGCCGAGCAGCACATGGGGGTCGTCTTCGACGATCAGGACGGTGAGGTCAGTGTTTTTTTCTACGTTCATGACGACTCAGCTTTTTGAGCGCCCACCAGTGGCAGGCTCAGGACAAAGGCAGTACCACCGCCGACGGGGTGCTCCACGGCGAGGTTGCCGCCGGTGGCTGCGGCCAGGCTGGCGGACAACGTGAGGCCAAGGCCCAGGCCTTGTTCGCCGGGTTTGGTGGTGAAGAACGGTTCGAATAGATGCTTGCGCGCCTCGGGGTCGATGCCATGGCCATTGTCGCGCACCTGTAGGCGGTATTTGCCGTCGGCTTCATGGCCTTCCAGCCACAGCTCGGGCGCCGGTTGTGCTTGCATGGCATCGAGGGCGTTGCCGATCAGGTTGACCAGGATCTGCTCCAGGCGCGTCTGGTCGATCTGCAGTTGGGCCGGGGCAAAGTCGCGGTGCAACGTCAGCGGCAGGCTGTCGAGGCGCGCACCGAGCACTTGGAACGCTGCATCCACGGCCTTGCCCAGGCTGGCTTCGCCCTGGTCGTCGCCGCGTCGCGCGAAGGAGCGCAGGCTGGCGGTGATGCGACCCATGCGGTCGATCAATTCGTTGATGGTCTTGAGGTTCGCGCTGGCGGTATCCAGTGCACCGCGCTCCAGGAAACGCACGGTATTGCCGGACAAGGTGCGCAGCGCGGCCAGGGGCTGGTTCAGTTCGTGGGCGATGCTGGTGGACATCTGGCCGATGGCCGCCAGCTTGCCCGCCTGCACCAGCTCATCCTGGGCGCGGCGCAGGGTTTCTTCGGCCTGGCGGCGCTCGCGAATCTGCCCCTTGAGGCGCTCGTTGCTGGCGCGCAGGTCGGCGGTGCGTTCGGCAATCCGGCGCTCCAACTGGCTGTTGGCTTCCTGCAAGGCTTCCCGGGCGGCGAGGCGGGTGGCGATGACTTTGCGTCGTTCGTTCCAGGCAATCAGCAGGAACGCCACCAGGCCAAAGGCGACGGCCACCAGGATGCCTTGGTTGATCGCCGCCCGGCGCAGGTCGTTGAGCGGGGTGAGCAGGGTGAAATTCCACGGCGTGTCGCTCAGGGGCCGGGTCTGCGCCAGGTAGCTGACTTCGTGCTCGTCGGCCACCACTTCGCTGTTCGCCGGAAAGGTCAGCTTTTCCGTACCCTCGTTGAGGCGCTCGCGGGCCAGGGGCTCCAGCTCGTTCAGCGTCGCCCAGTAATATTGCAGGCTGTGTGCCAGGCGGTCCTTGGTCTCATCGCTCAGGGGGCGCACGGCTTTGAGGCGGCGGGCCGGGTCGCTGGAGAGGATGATGATGCCGTTCTCGTCGCTGACAAACGCTTCGAGACGCGCGCGCTTCCAGCGTTCTTCCAGGGCTTCGAGGCGGACCTTGACCACGGCGACGCCGATGATCTTGCCGTGTTCTTCCAGGCCATGGGCCAGGTAGTAACCGGGTTCGCCGTTGGTGCTGCCGATGCCATAGAACCGCCCGGGCTGGCCGCGCACGGCGTTTTGGAAATAGGCGCGGAAGGACAGGTCTTCACCTTGGTAACTGTCGGCATCGCGCCAGTTACTGGTGGCCAGCACACGGCCGGTGGTATCCATCACATAGATGGCCCGACTGCGGCTGCGCCGGTTCAGGCCTTCGAGGTAGTCGTTGACGGTTTTGCGGGTGTCCTGATTTGGCTCGGCCAGCAGCGCGGACACGCTGGACTCCAGTTCCAGGAGGCTGGGCAGGTAGGTGTATTTGCTCAGCTCGCTTTCGACGGTGCGGGCATGCAGCTCCAACTGGCGTTCGCCGGTATCGCTGAGGGTGCGGATGCCATAGTACTCACTGATCCAGAAGCCGATGTAACCCAAGCCGATCATCAGGGCGATGGTCAACGGCGGCAGGAACAGTTGGCGAATCAGACGAGGCTTCACGGCAAGTGATGGCGGCGCGGCGCGATAGAGGTTGGGGTCGCATTTCATCACAGATGCCTTGGGTCAACCAGAGCTTGCCAACTTGCGCGGCCCAGTGTGGGAGGGAGCAAGCCCTCTCCCACATTGAACCGGTTTCTACAGTGCAAGCTAGGTAGTGCTTAGTGCTGCAGGATTTTCTCGAGGAAGTGCTGCGCGCGTTCGGAGCGGGCGCTGATGTCGCCGAAGAACTCTTCTTTCGGGCAGTCCTCGATGATCTTGCCGGCGTCCATGAAGATCACGCGGTCGGCCACTTTGCGGGCGAAGCCCATTTCGTGGGTCACGCACATCATGGTCATGCCTTCCTGGGCCAGTTGCACCATCACATCCAGCACTTCGTTGACCATTTCCGGGTCGAGGGCCGAGGTCGGTTCGTCGAACAACATGACGATCGGGTCCATGGCCAGGGCGCGGGCAATCGCCACCCGTTGCTGCTGACCACCGGAAAGCTGGCCAGGGTGCTTGTGGGCGTGCGCTGACAGGCCGACGCGTTCAAGCAGTTGCAGGCCCTTTTTGGCGGCTTCTTCCTTGCTGCGGCCGAGCACCTTGATCTGCGCGATGGTCAGGTTTTCGGTGATGGTCAGGTGCGGGAACAGCTCGAAGTGCTGGAACACCATGCCGACGCGCGAACGCAGTTTCGGCAGGTTGGTCTTCGGGTCGGCGATGGACGTCCCGTCGACGATCACGTCGCCTTTCTGGAACGGTTCCAGCGCGTTGACGCACTTGATCAGGGTGGATTTACCCGAACCAGACGGCCCGCACACCACGATCACTTCGCCTTTTTTAACCTCGGTGCTGCAATCGGTCAGCACCTGGAAGTCGCCATACCACTTGTTGATGTTCTTGATAGAGATCATACGGCAAACCTTTTTTGCAGACGCTTGACCAGCAGCGAGGCGGAAAAGCTGATGATGAAGTAGACGACACCGGCGAAGATCAGGAACTCATTGGAGCGGCCGATGATGTCGCCGTTGGAGCGGGCGGAGTTGAGGAAGTCCACCAGGCCCACGGTGTAGACCAGCGAGGTGTCCTGGAACAGGATGATGCTCTGTTGCAGCAGCAACGGGGTCATCTTGCGGAACGCCTGGGGCAGGATGATCAGACGCATGGTCTGGCCATACGTCATGCCCATCGCCTGTGCGGCCCCCATCTGGCCCTTGGGGATCGACTGCACGCCGGCCCGCACGATTTCACAGAAGTACGCGGCCTCGAACATCATGAAGGCCACGACGCAGGAAGTGAACGCACCGATTGGCGTGTCTTCGCCGGTGATCCAGCGCAGCACGAAGGGCACCGCCAGGTAGAACCAGGTGATGACCAGCAGCAACGGAATCGAGCGGAAGTAGTTCACGTAGGCGCCGGCCAGGCGCGATAGCAGCTTGCTGGACGACAGGCGCATCAACGCCAGGGCTGTGCCGAGAGCAATACCGCCGACCACGCCCATGACCATCAACTGCAAGGTCATGATCATGCCGTTCCACAGGCCAGGGATAGCGGGGATGATGCCGCTGAAATCGAGTTCCATTATTTACCCCCCACGGAGATCAGGCCGGGCACGGCGACTTTCTTCTCGACCAGGCGCATCAGCAACATCAGGCTCATGTTCAGGGTGAAGTAGATCAGCGTGGCCAGGGTGAAGGCTTCAAACAGGTTGGCCGAGAACTCGGCGGTCTGCTTGGTTTGCGCCAGCAATTCCATCAGGCCGATCAAGGACGCCACGGAGGAGTTCTTGAACACGTTGAGGAATTCCGAGGTAAGCGGCGGAATGATGATCCGGTAGGCCTGGGGTAGCAGCACGTTCCAGTAGACCTGCGGCAGCTTGAAACCCATGGCGCGAGCGGCGGCTTCCTGGCCACGCGGCAGCGCCTGGATGCCGGTGCGTACTTGCTCGCAGACACGTGCGGCCGTGAACAGGCCCAGGCACACCACAACGCTCAGGTAGGCCGAGGTGGTCGGGTTCAGGTCTTGCTTGTACCAGTCCTGCAGGTTTTGCGGCAGCAGGTCGGGTATCAGGAAGTACCAGATGAACAGTTGCACCAGCAGCGGTACGTTACGAAACAGTTCCACGTAGCAGGTCGCGATGCCCGATACGATACGGTTTGGCACGGTGCGCATGACCCCCAGAATGGAGCCCAGCAGCAAGGCGATAATCCATGCCACGACGGCGATGGCAATGGTCCAGCCCAAGCCGGCGATGTACCAGTCGAGATAAGTCTCGCTGCCAACGCCAGTGGACTTGAAGAACACGCCCCAGTCCCAGTTGTAATTCATTAGGGTCTCCCCTCGAGATCGATCGATGTACAAGCACCCGCTTGGGGAAAATCCGTCCCCGCCTGACGGTGAACGCCAGGCACACACGATCGGCTCGAAAACCGCCCGGTCGAGTGTTCCAAAATAAAGCTAGCAGGTAGTAACAGACGCCTGAGGGAGTGTTGGCTCCCTCAGGAGATAAGGTTAGCCAGGAATCAGATTTTTACGTCAGGCGCTGGCTTGTCGCTCGGATTGGCGATCAGTTCCTTAACCTTTTCACTCATCGGGAAGTTCAGGTTCAGGCCTTTTGGTGGGATCGGGCTTTCGAACCACTTGCTGTAGATCTTGTTGATTTCGCCGGACTTGTACAGGGCGACGATGGCGTCATCCACGGCTTTCTTGAACGCAGGGTCTTCTTTGCGAACCATGCAGGCGTAGGCTTCGAAGGACTGCGGAGTGCCGGTAATGACCCAGTCGTCGGGCTTCTTGGCCTTGGCTTCTTCACCGGCCAGCAGGGCGTCGTCCATCATGAACGCGACGGCACGGCCGCTTTCCAGCATCTGGAAGGATTCGCCGTGGTCTTTGGCGGAGATGACGTTCATGCCCATCTGCTTGTCGGCGTTCATCGCCTTGATGATGCGCTCGGACGTGGTACCGGCGGTGGTCACGACGTTCTTGCCTTTCAGGTCGGCGAAGTCGCTATAGGACGGCTTGCCATCCTTGTCTTTCTTGACCAGCAGGCGGGTGCCGATTTCGAAGATGTTGGTGGTGAACGCAACTTGCTGGGCGCGCTCGGCGTTGTTGGTGGTGGAACCGCACTCGATGTCCACGGTGCCGTTCTGCACCAGCGGGATACGGGTCTGCGAAGTGACCAGGTTGTACTTGGCCTGCAGTTGGGGTTTGTTCAGGTCTTTTTTCAGGGCTTCGACGATAGCCAACTGAATGTCGTGGGAGTAGCCCACCGGTTTGCCCGAACCATCCGCGATGTAGGAAAACGGGATGGAGCTGTCGCGGTGCCCGAGGGTGATGGTGCCGGAGTCGTTGATTTTCTTCAGCGTGCCGGTGAGTTCGGCGGCGAAAACGGGAGTGCTGATCAGAGCGGCAGCGATAGCTGCGCCCAAGATATGGGGAACGATGCGCATCAATACTTCCTCGACATTTGTTTTTTTTATGAAGCCGGTTAAGCGGCTCTCTTATACAGCGAATGCCCATGACGGCTCCTGAGACATCTCAGGCAATCGTCCTGAAGTGTAGAGCATGAGTCGTGCCAGACCATGAGTAAATGACTAACTATATGATTTATATGGCTATTAACTTTATGTGACGGAATATTTGTAATGGCCAGATCCGGCAAACCGAATCAGGCATGGGGGGCGCGTTCGGAAAGCCGAATGGACGCGCCGATATAACAAAGCCCCTGGACCTTACGGCGCAGGGGCTTTTGTGAGAGCGGTCTGTCAGGCCGCCTGGATCTTGCTGCGGCTCAATTCAACCTTGGACAGGTAACGCTGCACGTTGGCCTGTTCTTCCGGGGTGGTGGACAGGCCGAGCTTGGTGCGGCGCCACAGCACATCCTCGGCTTGGGTCGCCCATTCTTCGGTGCACAGGTAGTCGACTTCGCGGGTGTACAGACCGCCACCGAGGTGGTCGCCGAGGTCGGCCAGCGATTGCACGCCTTCCAGCAGGCGCCAGGTGCGGCTGCCGTAGGTGGTGGACCAGCGGCGTGCGATGTCGCTTGGCACCCAGTCGAACCGGGCGCGGATGGCCGCAGCCAGGGCTTCTGGCGTGCTCATGTCTTCGCCGCCCGGCAGGCTCGCGTTGGCGGTCCAGCTTGGGCGCATCTGCGTGAAATAAGGCGCCAGGTGGGCCATCGCCGACTCGGCGAGCTTGCGGTAGGTGGTCAGTTTGCCGCCGAACACCGACAGGATCGGCGCCTCGCCAGTGCCGCCGGAGAGCGACAGGGTGTAGTCGCGGGTGATGGCCGACGGGTTGTCCGACTCGTCGTTGCACAGTGGGCGCACGCCGGAGTAGGTGTGGACGATGTCATCGCGGCTCAGTTGCTTCTTGAAGTGAGCGTTGACCACCTTGAGCATGTAGTCGGTTTCACCTTCAGTAATCGCCACTTTCGCCGGATCGCCGGTGTATTCGCGGTCGGTGGTGCCGATGATGGTCAGGTGGTCCAGGTATGGAATCGTGAAAACGATGCGCTGGTCTTCGTTCTGCAGGATATGCGCGTGGGCGCCTTCGTACAGTCTTGGCACGATCAGGTGGCTGCCCTGGATCAGACGGATGCCGTAGGGCGAATCCAGCTTCAAGTCTTCCTTGATGAACTTGGCGACCCACGGCCCGGCGGCGTTCACCAGCGCCTTGGCGCGGATCGAGAACAGGCTGCCGTCGGCGCGTTCCATGTTCATTTCCCACAGGCCCTTGCTGCGGTGTGCGCTGACGCAACGGGTCTGGGTATGGATGTGTGCGCCTTTTTCGCGGGCAGCCATGGCATTGAGTACCACCAGGCGGGCGTCATCGACCCAGCAGTCGGAATATTCGAAGCCTTTGGTGATTTCGCTTTTCAGCGGGCTATCGGGGCCGAACTTGAGGCTTTTCGAACCCGCGAGTTTTTCGCGCTTGCCCAGGTGGTCATACAGGAACAGGCCTGCGCGGATCATCCACGCAGGCCGCAGGTGCGGGCGGTGCGGCAATACAAAGCGCATCTGCTTGACGATGTGCGGGGCCTTGGCCAGCAGCACTTCGCGTTCGGCCAGGGCTTCGCGCACCAGGCGGAATTCGTAATGTTCGAGGTAACGCAGCCCACCGTGGATCAGCTTGCTGCTGGCGGAGGAAGTGTGGCTGGCCAAGTCGTCCTTTTCGCAAAGGAATACCGACAAACCGCGACCGGCTGCGTCTGTTGCAATGCCGACGCCATTGATCCCGCCACCGATAACGGCAACGTCATAGACTTCGGCAAGCGGTGGAGCAGGCAAGGTAGAAGGGTTCATCGGCTGGCCTCGCGATCTTTTCGTATTGGAATTCGAACATTAATGTTCATTTCCGAAAATGGTAGCTGATAAACGCGCCCACAGCCACCCGAATTCGATTGAAAAAACTCATCGAAGGGCGAGAAAAGGAAAATTTGTGAACATGTGCCTGGGGAAGGCTCAAGGAAATGGGGGCAGGATCAATCGCTATCGGGGGCAAGCCCCCTCCCGCACTTTGATGTGCGAACCCATTCAAATGTGGGAGGGGGCTTGCCCCCGATAGCGTCAGTGCAGGCGCTAGACCACTTCCAGCCGAACCTTATGCTGGTTCAACAACTGCACCAACGCCGGCACCGGCTGCTGGTCAGTCACCAGGCAGTCCACCAGGCTGATCGGCCCCAGGCGAATCATGGCATTGCGCCCGAACTTGCTCGAGTCCGCCGCCAGAATCACCTTGCGCGCATTGGCGATGATCGCCTGGGAAACCCGTACTTCTTGGTAGTCGAAGTCGAGCAGGCTGCCGTCTTCATCGATGCCGCTGATGCCTACCAGGGCGAAATCGACCTTGAACTGGTTGATAAAGTCGACGCTGGCCTGGCCCACGACACCGCCATCACGCCGCACATTGCCGCCGGTCAGCAGCACGTCGAAGTCGTCCTTGGCGCTGAGCATGGTGGCGACGTTGAGGTTGTTGGTGATGATTTTCAGGTGATTGTGGTTGAGCAACGCACGGGCGATGGATTCGGTGGTGGTGCCGATGTTGATGAACAGCGAGGCGTGGTCGGGGATTTGTGCGGCGATCGCTTCGCCGATGCGCTGTTTCTCGTCGCGCATCTGGTCGGCACGCATGGCGTATGCGGTGTTTTCGACACTGGAATCATAGGCCGCGCCGCCGTGGTAGCGGCGCAACAGGTTGGCGTCCGCCAACTGGTTGATATCGCGGCGGATGGTTTGTGGGGTGACAACGAACAACTGCGCCATTTCCTCGATACTGACGTAGCCGCGTTCGCGGACCAGTTCGAGGATTTGTTGCTGGCGGGGAGGCAGATTCATGGGGCGTCCTTTGGGCTGCCATACAAAAGTGGCCCATGATGACGCAGGAATCTGCTCCCTGCCAGTTACAACCCTAAGTGGTTCCGGCGGATGGCTTATTCAGCGCCTTCGTGAGGTTCCCAATCACGGGTGCGGCTCACCGCTTTTTGCCAGCCGGCGTAGAGTTTCTCCTTGGCCGTTTCTTCGAGCTGGGGTTCGAAGAAACGCTCGATCACCGCCTTGCCACGCAATTCCTCCAGGCTGCCCCAGAAGCCACAGGCCAGGCCTGCCAGGTAGGCGGCACCGAGTGCCGTGGTTTCGCGCATTTGCGGGCGCTCGACCTGGGTGCCGAGGATGTCGGCCTGGAACTGCATCAGGAAGTTGTTGGCCACCGCGCCGCCGTCCACGCGCAGGGATTTAAGGCGTTCGCCGGAATCCTGCTGCATGGCGTCCAATACGTCGCGGGTCTGGTAGGCAATTGACTCCAGGGCTGCGCGAATAATGTGATCCACGCGCACGCCACGGGTCAGGCCGAACAGTGCGCCACGGGCATACGGGTCCCAATACGGCGCGCCCAGGCCGGTGAACGCGGGCACTAGGTACACGCCGTTGCTGTCCTTGACCTTGCCGGCGAAGTATTCGGTGTCATGGGCGTCGTTGATGATTTTCAGCTCGTCGCGCAGCCACTGTACGGTGGAGCCACCGTTGAACACTGCGCCTTCCAGGGCGTAGGCCACTTCACCACGCGGGCCGCAGGCGATGGTGGTGAGCATGCCGTGCTTGGATTTCACCGCTTTGTCGCCGGTGTTCATCAACAGGAAGCAACCGGTGCCGTAAGTGTTCTTGGCCTGGCCCGGTTCCACGCACATCTGGCCGAACAGCGCCGCTTGCTGGTCACCGGCGATGCCGCCGATGGCAATGCCGCTTTTGGTGCGGCCGTAGATTTCCGACGAGGATTTTACTTCTGGCAGCATTTCGCGCGGCACGTCGAGGATGTCCAGCATCTTCGCGTCCCACTCCAGGGTGTGGATGTTGAAGAGCATGGTGCGCGAGGCGTTGGTGTAGTCGGTGACGTGGGTCTTGCCGCCGGTAAATTTCCAGATCAGCCAACTGTCGATGGTGCCGAACAGCAACTCGCCGTTGCGCGCACGTTCGCGACTGCCTTCGACGTTATCGAGAATCCACTTGAGCTTGGTGCCGGAGAAGTACGGGTCGGTGACCAGGCCGGTGGTGTCGCTGATGTATTGCTCGTGGCCATCACGCTTGAGCTGCTGGCAGATTTCGGTGCTGCGTCGGCACTGCCAAACGATGGCGTTGTAGATCGGGCGGCCGGTGACTTTATCCCAGACCACGGTGGTTTCACGCTGGTTGGTGATGCCGATGGCGGCGACTTGGTCATGGTGCAGGCCGGCTTGGGCCAGGGCTTCGACCATCACCGCGCTCTGGGTGGCGAAGATCTCCATCGGGTCATGTTCGACCCAGCCTGCTTGTGGGTAATGCTGGACGAATTCACGCTGGGCGGTACAGACCACGTTTGCGTCGCGATCGAAGATGATTGCCCGGGAACTGGTGGTGCCCTGATCAAGGGCAATGATGTAGTTCTTATTCTGAATGTCGGTCATGTCGATTGCCTTGGACGAGAAATAAGGATTGGTAAGCCGCCTGGGCCACGAACGGGCAGGGTGGACCAGGCCGGCTATCAGGAAATACGGGTGTTGCCGTTGACGGCACGTTCTTCAGTTTCTGCAGCAGCGGGCGCGGCGCTTGGCAGATGACGGGCAATCAGCCCGCGATACGCTGCGGCACCCAGGCATGCACCGACAATCGGCGCGAAAATCGGCACCAGGAAGTAGGGGATATCACGCCCGCCAGTAAAGGCTATTTCACCCCAACCGGCGAAAAAGGTCATCAGCTTTGGCCCGAAATCCCGCGCAGGGTTCATTGCAAAGCCGGTCAGCGGGCCCATGGCGCTGCCAATCACCGCGATCAGCAAGCCGATCAGCAGCGGCGCCAGCGGGCCGCGTGGCAGGCCGTTGTTATCGTCGGTCAGGGCCATGATCACGCCCATCAGGATTGCGGTGATGACCATTTCCACCAGGAAGGCCTGAGCTGTGCTCAGCAGTGCATGGGGGTAGGTCGAGAAGACCGAGGCCAATTCCAGGCTGGCCTGGGTGCCGCGCACCAGATGGTGGGTTTGTTCGTAATCGAAAAACAGGTTGCTGTAGAGCGTGTACACCAAGGCCGCGGAGCAGAAGGCACCGGCGACCTGGGCGAGGATATAGAAGGGCAGTTTGCGTTTGTCGAAATCGGCAAAAATACACAGGGCGATGCTGACCGCCGGGTTGAGGTGAGCCCCGGAGATGCCTGCGGTCAGGTAGATCGCCATGCTGACGCCGATCCCCCAGATAATACTGATTTCCCACAGGCCAAAGCTGGCCCCCGCGACCTTGAGTGCAGCGACACAGCCTGTACCGAAGAAGATCAGAAGCGCAGTCCCCAGGAATTCGGCCATGCATTGGCTCGAAAGTGAAGGCTGTTGAAGAGCAGTTGTCATGGAAAACCTCAATTTGTTGTTCTTGTTTGGCGTCTGGCCTCAGCGGGCCTTGCGCGTTGTTCACCGTGCCAAGGATCCCCATCCCGGGCGCGGCTTACTGCTGGAATGCTGCAGGTGTATTCCTACAGTATTCGGAAACGAAAAAATATAGACAAGAATGACGCCTGTCAAAGGTCGAAAGTGAACCATTGGTCATTTTCGAACTATAGGTTTGATGAATGATCACGCTCGCCACGGTAAGTATTGCCGGGAGTGAGGGGCGTACTAGAGCGTTTTGTGTGGGCTTGGCCTAGAATTGGCCATCCGTTTGCCACGCCAGGAGTGTCCATGACCCCCGCATTGGATTTGTTGAAAAAAGTTCGCGCCGAACATCGCATCCACAGTTATGAACACGATCCCAAGGCGGCGTCGTATGGCCTGGAGGCCGCGGAAAAGTTGGGTCTCGACCCGGCGCAAGTGTTCAAGACCTTACTGGCGAGTAGCGAGAAGGGCGAATTATTGGTGGCGGTGGTGCCGGTCGTCGGAAGTCTGGACTTAAAAGCCTTGGCCCATGCCGCTGGCGTGAAAAAAGTCGAAATGGCCGACCCGGCGGCAGCGCAGCGTTCCACCGGCTATCTGTTGGGCGGGATTAGCCCGTTGGGGCAGAAAAAGCGTTTGCGGACCTTTATCGATAGTACGGCGCAGCCGTTCCCGACGATTTTTGTCAGCGCCGGTAGAAGGGGGTTGGAAGTGGAGTTGGCCGCTGCGGTCCTGGCCGAGCATACCCAGGCCAAATTCGCGTCGATCGGGCGGGCCTGAAACCCGTTGTAGAAGGGCCTGAGATCCACTGTGGGAGCGGGCTTGCCCGTGATTTCGGTGTGTCAGTCACGGATGTTGACTGATCTGCCGCCATCGCGGGCAAGCCCCGACATTGAGTACAGGTTTCTTCAGTTGGCAGGGCTGTAGCGCCGCACACCTGAATCGGCGTGAGGCACCTGCGCCGCAGTGCTGCCGGATGCCTGGAACAACACCAGGTGTTCGGCGGCGACACGAATCCCCACGTCTGCACCGACTTGATGGTCGGCATGGCTGGGGAAAATCGACTCCAGCTGTGCGCCCGTCGACAGCTGCAGGCGGTACAGGGTCGAGGCGCCGAGGAACGTCTTGCCGACGATCCGCGCTTTCAATGCACTGTCCGGCGCGTAGACGATGTCATCCGGGCGCAGCAATACATCCACGGCGCCGCCTGTCGGCCAGGTATACGCCCGGTTGCCACGCAGGTCGCCGAGCTCGGTGCTGACGGATTCCGGCGTGCTCAATTGGCCACGGATGAAATAGCCCTGGCCGACAAAGCTGGCGACGTAGGGTGTCAGCGGCTCGTGATAGAGGTTGTAGGGCGTATCCCACTGCTCCAGGCGGCCTTCCTTGAACACGCCGACGTGGTCACTCACGGCGAACGCTTCTTCCTGGTCATGGGTCACCAGGATCGCACTGGTGCCTCGTGCCTTGAGAATGTCGCGCACCTCATGGCTGAGCTTGCGCCGGAGTTCGCCATCGAGGTTGGAGAACGGTTCGTCGAGCAGCAACAGTTGCGGCTCCGGTGCCAAGGCGCGGGCGAGGGCGACGCGTTGTTGCTGACCACCGGAAAGCTCGTGGGGAAAACGCTTGCCCAGGTTCTTCAGGTTAACCAGCTCTAGCAGTTCGGCGACCACGCGGTCTTTCTGCGGGTGCTTGCGAATGCCGAAGGCGATGTTGTCGGCCACGCTGAGGTGGGGAAACAGCGCGTAGTCCTGGAACACCATGCCGATACGACGTTTCTCCGGCGCCAGGGTGAACCCTGCACTGGAGATGACTTCGCCGGCCAGGCTGATTTCGCCTTCGTGGACCGGCTCAAACCCTGCGATCGCGCGCAGGGTGGTGGTCTTGCCGCACCCCGAGGAACCGAGCAGGCAACCGATGTCGCCGGCGTTGAGGTGCAGGTTGAGGTTCTGCACCACCCGCTGATCTTGATAGCCACATGCCAGATTGCGCAGGTTCAGCAGTAATGGCTGGCTCATGCGTGGTGGTACGCCGGTTCGACCAGAAATTCGAGCAGGGCCTTTTGCGCATGCAGGCGGTTTTCCGCCTGGTCCCAGGCGACCGAACGCGGGTCGTCGAGCAGGTCGAGGCTGATTTCTTCGCCACGGTGGGCGGGCAGGCAATGCATGAACAGCACGTCCGGTGCCGCCAGGTCGAGCAGGGCGCGGGTGACCTGGAATGGCGCAAACAGCTTCAGGCGCTTGGCAGTTTCGTCTTCCTGGCCCATGGAGGTCCAGACGTCGGTGCTTACCAAGTGGGCGCCGATCACCGCATCTTTTGGATCACGCACGATTTGTACGCGGCCATCAGCGTTGGCCAGGAATTCGGCGGACGGTTCGAAACCTTCCGGGCAGGCGATGCGCAGGTGGAAGTCGAATTGGATCGCCGCTTCTATATAGCTGTTGCACATGTTGTTGCCGTCGCCGATCCAGGCCACGGTCTTGCCCTGGATCGAGCCACGGTGCTCGAGGAAGGTTTGCATGTCGGCCAGCAACTGGCACGGGTGCAGGTCATCGGACAGGCCGTTGATCACCGGTACTCGGGAGTTGGCGGAAAATTCGGTCAGGGTGCTGTGGGCGAAGGTACGGATCATCACCGCATCGAGCATGCGCGACATGACAATCGCGCAATCGCTGATCGGCTCGCCACGGCCCAGTTGGGTGTCACGTGGCGACAGAAAGATGGCCTGGCCGCCCAGCTGGATCATGCCGGCCTCGAAGGACAAGCGGGTGCGGGTCGACGACTTCTCGAAAATCATCCCGAGCACGCGGTTTTTCAAAGGCTCGAACAGTACGCCGCGGTTACGCAGGTCTTTAAGCTCAATGCCTCGACGGATCACGCTGACCAGCTCTTCGGGCGTGCAATCCATCAGGGAGAGAAAGTGCCTTGCGCTCATCATTAACTACCTTTTTGCAACAGACCGCAGATACTCAAAGCCTTGTTTATTGTGAAAACGGGCGAGACCTGCGGCGAAAGCCGCACGGGGCGACGAAATAGGGGAAGGCGCGATCTTATAATTAAATGTCGCGTCTTACCAATAGGGCTACGGTGTTTAGGGGTGTTCAGATAGGCGCGATAGCGCTTTTGAGGACGATTTCCTGACAGCAGCGGGCCATTTGTACACTGGCGTTGCGACCTTTTGCAATCCGCGAGGGCGGGCCCAGGCCAGGCTGTGTCGGTTTCAGGGGCTATCCGGCAGGTTTTGAAACACTTTTTTACGTTTGCTCATGGCCTGGCCTAATGCCCCTCAATTCACGCGACGAACGTTGCTGGTGCCCGCTGCGGTCGCGGCCCATAGTCAGGCCAAAGCCCTAATAAAGAGACTGGCCATGACCAAGACTCTCCACCACCGTGCCTGCCATCTGTGCGAAGCCATTTGTGGTCTGACCCTGGAAACCACCCAAGCCGAAGATGGCAGCCTGGCGATCACTTCGATCAAGGGTGACGCACTGGACACGTTCAGTCGTGGGCATATCTGCCCCAAGGCCGTGGCGCTGCAGGATATCCAGAATGACCCGGACCGCCTGCGCCAGCCCATGCTGCGAGTGGGTAGCGAATGGCAACCGATTGCGTGGGAAGAGGCCTTCGCGCTGGTGGCCGAAAAACTGTCGGACATCCAGGCGCGCTACGGACAGAATTCGGTGGCGGTGTATCAGGGCAATCCCAGCGTGCATAACTATGGGCTGATGACCCACAGCAACTACTTCCTTGGCCTGCTCAAGACGCGTAACCGGTTTTCCGCGACGTCGGTCGACCAGTTGCCCCATCACCTCACCAGCCACCTGATGTACGGTCATGGCCTGTTGTTGCCGATTCCGGATATCGACCATACCGACTTCATGCTGATCCTCGGCGGCAACCCGCTGGCGTCCAACGGCAGCATCATGACGGTGCCCGACGTGGAGAAGCGCCTCAAAGCCATCCAGGCCCGGGGCGGTAAAGTGGTGGTGGTCGACCCTCGGCGCAGCGAGACGGCGGCGATTGCCGATCAGCACCTGTTTGTGCGGCCCGGTGGCGACGCCGCGTTGCTGTTCGGACTGCTCAATACCCTGTTCGCCGAAAACCTGACCCGTAACAGTCACTTGCCGATTGACGGCCTGGAGGACGTGCGCCGCGCAATCGCCGGGTTTACCGCCGAGGCCATGAGCCACCAATGTGCGGTGCCTGCTGAACAGATCCGCCAACTGGCGCGGGATTTTGCCGCCGCAGATAAGGCGGTATGTTACGGGCGCATGGGCGTTTCGACGCAGGCGTTCGGCACGCTGTGCCATTGGCTGGTGCAATTGATCAACGTGGTTACCGGCAACCTGGATCGTCCGGGCGGTGCCTTGTGTACTACGCCGGCGGTGGACCTGGTGGCCTCGACTTCCGGCGGGCATTTCAATCGTTGGCAGAGCCGTGTGTCAGGGCGTCCGGAATACGCTGGCGAGTTGCCGGTGTCGGCGCTGGCGGAAGAAATGCTCACCGAAGGTGAAGGGCAGATCCGCGCCCTGGTCACCGTGGCCGGCAATCCGGTCCTATCAACCCCCAATGGCCGCCAGTTGGAGCAGGCCCTGGACGGGCTGGAGTTCATGGTCAGCGTCGATCTGTACATCAATGAGACGACGCGCTATGCCGACTTGATCCTGCCGTCCACCTCGGCCCTGGAAAACGATCACTACGACACCACGTTCAATATGTTCGCGGTGCGCAATGTCAGCCGTTTCAATCGTGCGATCCTGCCTAAGCCTGAAGGCGCGCTGCATGACTGGGAGATCTTCGTTGGCTTGGCCAAGGCGTTTGCGGCGCGCACCGGGGTTGCGCTCAAGCCGACCCTGCCACCGGCGCAAATGATCGACTTCGGCCTGCGCGCCGGCGTGTATGGTGATGCTTCCGGCCACAAATTGTCGGTGGCGATGCTCGCTGAGCATCCCCACGGCGTGGACTTGGGCCCACTCAAGCCCAATCTCGCTGCGCGCCTGAACACCGCGAATGGTCGGGTGCAGACGGCACCAGCGGTAATTCTGGCGGACCTGGCGCGTTTCGCGGCGCAACCGCTGCCACAGGCCAACGAATTGCTGTTGATCGGCCGCCGCCATGTGCGCAGCAACAATTCCTGGATGCACAACTATCACCGCTTGGTGAAGGGCAAGCCGCGGCACCAGTTGCACATGCATCCCGACGATCTGGCCAGCCGCCAATTGAGCGACGGGCAGCGGGTGAAGGTCAGCTCGCGCATCGGCATGATCGAGGTGGAGGTGGTCGCCAGCCTGGACATGATGCCAGGCGTGGTCAGCCTGCCGCACGGCTGGGGCCATGGTCGTCCGGGCGTGCAGATGATGATCGCGAGCAGTCAGCCAGGTGCCAGTGCGAACGACCTGACCGACGAACGGCAACTGGATGAGTTGTCGGGCAACGCCGCGCTGAACGGCGTGCCGGTACAGGTCGCTGCGGCATAATGTGCCCGAGCACCGCGCTGGGATTTTGCGTTACAATGCGCCACCGTGCCGACCTGTGAGTCGCAAAGTTCCAGCCGAGGTGTTCCATGGATATCATCGAAACGATCAAAGAGCAGATTGCCAGCAACACCATTCTGCTTTACATGAAGGGCTCTCCCAATGCCCCGCAGTGCGGTTTCTCCGCGAAGGCGTCCCAGGCCATCATGCAGTGTGGCGAGAAATTCGCTTACGTGGATATCCTGCAAAACCCGGAAATTCGCGCCAACCTGCCGAAGTACGCCAACTGGCCGACATTCCCACAACTGTGGGTAGCCGGTGAACTGGTCGGCGGCAGCGATATCATCACTGAAATGGCCGCTGATGGTTCGTTGCAAGCGCTGGTCAAAGACGCAGCAGTAAAAGCGGCAGCTCAGACTGAAGCTTGATGCTTGTGTAAAAAACCGCGCAATAAAAAGCCCCGCTTCTCCTAAGAGAGCGGGGCTTTTTTGTACCTGCCGGCTAAGGGTTATTCGCCCATCTGCGATTGCAGGTAGTTCTCCAGGCTGACCTTGTCGATCAGGCCCAGTTGTGTTTCCAGCCAGTCGATATGTTCTTCCTGGTCTTCCAGGATATCTTCCAGCAGTTCGCGGCTGCCGAAGTCCTGGGTCACTTCGCAGTGAGCGATGGCGGCCTTGAGGTCGCTGTGGCTCTTGCGTTCAAAGCCCAGGTCGCTGCTGATCATTTCCTGGGTGTGCTCGCCGATGTTCAGCTTGCCCAGGTCCTGCACGTTGGGCAGGCCTTCCAGGAACAGGATGCGCTTGATTAGGGCATCGGCGTCCTTCATGGCTTTGATCGATTCCTTGTACTCACGCTTGCCCAGCTTTTCCAGGCCCCAATCGTCATACATGCGCGCATGCAGAAAGTACTGATTGATCGCGACCAGTTCATTGGCAAGGATTTTGTTGAGTTGCTGGATGACTGAGATGTCGCCTTTCATGACTGGGGTCCTGCCCTGTATTCGCTGTATATAGGCCAGAGTTTGAGTGGCGAACCCCTTAGTGTCAAACCTAAGTAATTGAATAATAAATGAAAATTAATCTGAATAAGAATGTTTTAGTTCCGCGTCTTGGCCCTAACTAATTGAATTGCGGGCATAAAAAAGCCGGACACGAAGTCCGGCTCATTAAAATACGTTCATTCAAGCGTGCGTAAATTCTGCTGAATAGGGGCGCGCGGCCTGGGCTGTTTGCAGCTGCGTCAGGGTTTCCCGTACCACTTGTTTGGCGAGGCAAGCACATTTACCGCATTGGCTGGCAACGCCGGTCGTTTCACGCACTTCCTTGTAGCTGCAGCAACCTTCGTAGATTGCTTCGCGGATTTGTCCGTCGGTGACGCCAGTGCAGAGGCAGACATACATAAGGGAGAACCATCGCGGGTTTAAGGCTTAAGTGCGATGGATCTTAATGTTAACGAGAATGATTGTCAAAGTTGTTTTGCAGTGCTGGGCAGTGACTTGGCCTGCGCGCTGACGAACGGTTTTTTCAGTGTATGATGGTCGGTCTTCACGAAGCGTGACTGCGTCACAGGCTTGTCGCTTATGCGCGGCAGACTCAAGGCCGGTCCTTTTACTTCAATCGTCACCCCTACATCAGGAGATATCCAATGAGCGTACTCGTCGGCAAACAAGCCCCGGATTTCGACGTACCTGCCGTTCTCGGCACTGGCGAAATCGTTGACAGCTTCAAGCTGTCTGAAGCCATCAAAGGCAAATACGGCCTGGTGTTCTTCTACCCGCTGGACTTCACCTTCGTCTGCCCTTCGGAGCTGATCGCTCTGGACCACCGCATGGACGATTTCAAGGCGCGTAACGTCGAAGTGGTCGCGGTTTCCATCGACTCCCACTTCACCCATAACGCCTGGCGCAACACGGCCATCAACGATGGTGGCATCGGCAAAGTCAAATACACCATGGCTGCCGACATGAAGCACGACATCGCCAAGGCCTACGACGTTGAGTCCGAAGGCGGCGTGGCATTCCGCGGCGCGTTCCTGATCGACGACAAGGGCGTTGTGCGCTCCCAGATCATCAACGACCTGCCGCTGGGCCGTAACATGGAAGAGCTGATCCGTCTGATCGACGCCCTGCAATTCCACGAAGAGCACGGCGAAGTTTGCCCTGCCAACTGGAAAAAAGGCGACAAAGGCATGAACGCTTCGCCAGAAGGCGTTGCAGCGTACCTGACCGAGAACGCCGGCAAGCTGTAAGCCACGTTATCGGTACAAAAAAACCGGCCTGAGAAGGCCGGTTTTTTTATACGTGGGATTTCACTTCAGTCGCTGAAGTCTTCCCAGCCGCCCATCTGTTTCCAACGGTTGACGATGCCGCAGAACAGCTCGGCAGTCTTTTCAGTGTCGTAGCGGGCCGAGTGGGCTTCGCGACCGTCAAAGTCGATACCGGCGGCCTGGCAGGCTTTGGCCAATACGGTCTGGCCGTAAGCCAGGCCAGCGAGCGTAGCGGTGTCGAAGCTGGAGAACGGGTGGAACGGGTTACGTTTCATGTCCAACCGCGCCACGGCGGCATTCAGGAAACCCAGGTCGAAACTGCTGTTGTGCCCCACCAGGATCGCGCGTTTGCAGCCATTGGCCTTCAACGCCTTGCGCACGCCACGGAAGATATCGGTCAACGCCGCTTCTTCACTCACCGCCATGCGCAGTGGGTGATCGAGCTTGATCCCGGTAAATTCCAGGGCCGCTGCTTCGATATTGGCGCCTTCGAACGGCTCGACGCGGAAGAAGTGCGTGTGTTCTGCGAACACAAAGCCCTGTTCGTCCATGCCGATGGTCGTCGCGGCGATTTCCAGCAGTGCATCGGTGGCGCAGTTGAAACCACCGGTTTCTACGTCGATGACAACCGGCAGATAGCCGCGAAACCGCTCGGCCATCGGGTGACGGGAACCGCCACCGCTGTGCTCGTGTTCGTCATCGTAATGGTCTTCACTCACTTGCTTTCCTCCAGCAGGCGCCAGCGCAGTGTTTCACCGGCGCGCAGCGGGATAACAGTCAGCTCGCCAAATGGCAGGCTGGCGGGGGCGGTCCAGTCTTCACGAACCAGGGTGATGCGGTCGGTATTCGCCGGCAGCCCGTAGAAACGCGGGCCATTGAGGCTGGCGAAGCCTTCGAGTTTGTCCAGGGCGTTGCGCTGTTCGAACGCCTCGGCGTACAGCTCGATCGCCGCATAGGCGGTGTAGCAACCGGCACAACCACAGGCAGCTTCCTTGGCGTGCTGGGCGTGGGGCGCCGAGTCGGTGCCGAGGAAGAACTTCGGGTTGCCGCTGGTCGCGGCGTCCAGCAGGGCCACCTGATGGGTGTTGCGCTTGAGAATCGGCAGGCAATAGAAGTGCGGCCGAATCCCGCCCACCAGCATGTGGTTGCGGTTGTAGAGCAGGTGATGGGCGGTGATGGTCGCGCCGACGTTGGCCGAGGCCTCGGTGACGAATTGCACCGCGTCAGCCGTGGTGATGTGTTCGAACACCACCTTGAGGGTCGGAAACAGCTCGACCACACGGCGCATATGCTCGTCGATGAAGATTTTTTCGCGATCGAATACGTCGACATCACCACGGGTGACTTCACCGTGGATCAACAGCGGCATGCCGACTTCGGCCATCGCTTCGATCGCCGGCAGGATCTTGTCGATACTGGTCACGCCGGAGTCGGAGTTGGTGGTCGCGCCCGCCGGGTAGAGCTTGGCGGCGTGTACGAAACCGCTGGCCTTGGCCTGGCGGATTTCGTCGGGCTGGGTGCGGTCGGTCAGGTAGAGCACCATCAGCGGTTCGAAGCGGCTGCCGGCCGGCCGTACAGCGAGGATGCGCTGGCGATAGGCGTCGGCTTCAGCGGCATTACGCACCGGAGGTACCAGGTTAGGCATGATGATGGCGCGGCCAAACGTGCGCGCAACATCGGCCACGGTTTGGGTTAACGCAGCACCATCGCGAAGATGAATATGCCAGTCGTCGGGACGCAGCAGGGTCAGGCGGTCGGACATTGGGGATTCCAGGCGGGTCAATCTGGTGGGAATGCTACCGGAAAAGACTCTTGCAGGCACTCGCTATCAAGTTTTGCAGGATGCATCCGATAGCCTTTGGTATGCCTTAACGATGTATGACGCTTTGAAGTGTTGTAGAAACCAGTGGAGCCTCCCGTGCGCCAGCATTATTTAGCCCTGCTCAGTGTGTTTGCCAGCCTGCCTGCGATGGCCCTCACGTTTCAGACACGTCTGGAGAATATTGAGTGGAAGGTGGAGGGCGACAAATTCGAGTGCCGTTTGACCCAGCCGATCACGGATTTCGGCTCGGGCGAGTTCGTGCGCCGGGCCGGTGAGCAGGCGACATTCCGTCTGAAAGCCTATAACGGCTCGCTCGGCGCGGGATCGGCGACCTTGCTGGCGGCTGCTGCGCCTTGGCAACCGGGCCGGGGTGATATCAACCTCGGTGCCGTGCGTGTCGGCAGTGGCGACGTGTTGTTCAACAGTTCCCAGGCCCAGGCCGGGCGCCTGTTCAATGGCCTGCTTGAGGGGCGCAGTCCGACCGTGCGGCATTACGGGCGTGAAGGCGGCTATTCGGAAATTCGCCTGTTGCCGGTGAGATTCAACAAGGCCTACAACGACTATCAGCTGTGTACTACCAAGTTGCTGCCGATGAACTACGATCAGGTCAAGCAGACCGAAGTCGGCTTCCCCGGTGGCGGCATCGAGCTGGACGCATCGGCCAAGAGCAAGCTGGCGGTGATCGTTGAATTCATGAAAGCCGATCCGACGGTCAACCATATCGAATTGAATGGTCACTCCGACAATAGTGGCAATCGCCTGACCAATCGCGATGTCTCGCGCCGTCGCGCATTGGCGGTAATGGACTACTTCAAGGCCAACGGCGTGCAGGAATCGCAGATCACCATGCGATTCCACGGCGAAAGCTACCCCTTGGCGCCCAATACCAACGCCGCTAACCGAGCGCGCAATCGCCGCGTCAATATCCAGCTCGAACGCGTGGCAGCCCCCGAGAAGCCGGCGGCCCAGGCCGCGGGGCCGAGCAACCCCGCAGCCACGTCATAAGCTGCGACCATCGGTCGCCCGCTCGACATAATCTGTCGCTTTATCTTCATTTGCTGTCGCGCCCCTGTAATTTCGCGGTTTTGATCGGTAGAATCGTTGCCTTTCCGTAAAACCCCGTGGAGTGATGGCATGGCCGACGTAAACAAGGTCGTTCTCGCGTATTCCGGCGGCCTGGACACTTCGGTGATCCTCAAGTGGCTGCAGGATACTTATAACTGTGAAGTGGTGACCTTCACCGCTGACCTGGGTCAGGGCGAAGAGGTCGAACCTGCACGTGCCAAGGCGCAAGCCATGGGCGTCAAAGAGATCTACATTGACGACCTGCGCGAAGAGTTCGTCCGCGACTTCGTTTTCCCGATGTTTCGCGCCAACACCGTCTACGAAGGCGAGTACCTGCTGGGTACCTCCATCGCACGTCCGCTGATCGCCAAGCGCCTGATCGAAATCGCCAACGAAACCGGCGCTGACGCCATTTCCCATGGCGCCACCGGCAAAGGTAACGACCAGGTGCGTTTCGAACTGGGCGCCTATGCGCTCAAGCCGGGCGTGAAAGTGATTGCCCCTTGGCGTGAATGGGACCTGCTGTCCCGTGAAAAGCTGATGGATTACGCTGAAAAGCACGCAATCCCGATCGAGCGTCATGGTAAGAAAAAGTCCCCGTACTCGATGGATGCCAACCTGTTGCACATCTCCTATGAAGGCGGCGTGCTGGAAGACACCTGGACCGAGCACGAAGAAGACATGTGGAAGTGGACCGTCTCCCCGGAGAACGCTCCCGACAAGCCGCAGTATCTGGAGCTGACCTACCGCAACGGCGACATCGTCGCGCTGGACGGCGTCGAAATGACCCCGGCCACCGTACTGGCGACCCTGAACCGTATCGGCGGCGCACACGGTATTGGCCGTCTCGACATCGTCGAGAACCGTTACGTGGGCATGAAGTCCCGTGGCTGCTACGAAACCCCAGGCGGCACCATCATGCTGCGCGCCCACCGCGCCATCGAGTCGATCACTCTGGACCGCGAAGTGGCTCACCTCAAAGACGAGCTGATGCCCAAGTACGCCAGCCTGATCTACACCGGCTACTGGTGGAGCCCTGAGCGTCTGATGCTGCAACAGATGATCGACGCTTCCCAGGCTCACGTGAACGGTGTTGTGCGCCTGAAGCTGTACAAGGGCAATGTGATCGTCACCGGTCGCAAATCCGACGAGTCGCTGTTCGACGCCAACATCGCCACCTTCGAAGAAGATGGCGGCGCCTACAACCAGGCGGACGCAGCAGGCTTCATCAAGTTGAATGCACTGCGCATGCGCATTGCGGCCAACAAGGGTCGCAAGTTGTTCTGAGTGTTCCAGTCGAAATGAAAAGTGGCCCCTTGTTCAGGGGCCATTTTTTTGCCCGTAAAAAAGGCACAACGGCCCTGATGTTTAAAGTTGTTTACGGTTGTGTAAAGTCTGTCGAGGGTTCGGCGTTTCAAAAACTTTGATACTTGGCGCGCCGAGGAATGAATTATTTACACCTGAATAGGAACTATGTCTTACAGAAAATTCACTCAAGAAAGTGCGGCGTAGATGTAAGTCGCGGAAAGTTCTGTAGGAAATTTATGGTGTAAATAAATATGTTAAATGGAACTGAAATCATCAGATTTTTTTTACCCGTCCGTCCGTGTGGTAGCGGCATGCAAGGGGCATTTCCTGAAACTGGTGTGCGCTGCGTTTACGACTGGCCCCCTAACCACCGGATATTTCTCTCAAAATATGTACGAGCCCGGAAAGGTCTGAAGGGCTCCATAAAACTCGAAACATCTGAGTTGGTGATTTTTTGTAGGTTAATTCCTATCTCGTTGTGGGTTGGGTCTCTGCTTGCTGTTGCTCGGGGTGGAACGCTATGCCAACTAGGAAACGACTAGGCTATTGTGCTTGCTCTGAATAATTCGAACAGCGAAATTGGACTTTCTCATGAATAAAGTGCTGATCGTGGATGATCATCCCGTCATTCGTCTTGCTGTGCGCATGCTAATGGAGCGTCATGGTTATGAGGTCGTTGCCGAGACCGATAACGGTGTCGATGCGTTGCAACTTGCGCGGGAACATATGCCGGACATTGTCATACTGGATATTGGGATTCCCAAACTCGATGGCCTGGAAGTTATCTGCCGGCTGTCGTCGACCAAGCAGGCCACACCGTTCAAGGTGCTGGTCCTGACTTCCCAGGCCCCGGGTCATTTCTCCATGCGCTGCATGCAAGCGGGGGCGGCCGGGTACGTGTGCAAGCAGCAGGACCTGACGGAATTGCTGAGTGCCATCAAGGCGGTGCTGTCCGGCTACAGCTACTTTCCGAACCAGGCGCTGAATTCGGTGCGTTCCACCATGGGCAATGCCAGCGAGGCCGACATGGTCGAGCGCCTTTCGGGGCGCGAGATGATGGTGTTGCAGCAACTGGCGCGCGGCAAAACCAACAAGGAAATCGCCGACGGCATGTTCCTCAGCAACAAAACTGTCAGCACCTATAAGACGCGGTTGCTGCTCAAGCTCAATGCCCGCTCACTGGTCGATCTGATCGAGTTGGCTCAACGCAATGGACTGGTCTAGAGGAGGGCGCCACCACATGGCTTGATAGCCAGGCGAATCGGCAGAAAAAAGCCTCCGTCAGGGAGGCTTCCGGCCGTTCTCGGCCGATCAGAGGTCGAAGTCGTAATCGGCCAGCTGTTTTTGCAAGCGTCGCTCTTCCAGGAGGTTATCGATGGTGCGGCGTTTGCTTAGATTGGTCTTGGCTACCTCTACAGGTGTTTCCTCTCCACCGTCATCCGACTCAACAAGGTCATCTTCCACTTCCAGTTGTTCTTTGCCAGTGCTCATAAGGTTAACTCCGGGCTAAGACTGCCGTTGGCGCTCCTTATAACGATATTCCATGAGCGGGTAAAAAAGATTTTTTCAATCGATGGATCGAAAAACCAATGATCTCTCAATCGTCCGACGTCTTGTCCTTGTATTCGCACAGGTCTTCGATGCGACAGCTGCCACAGCGCGGCTTGCGGGCTTGGCAAACGTAGCGTCCGTGAAGGATCAGCCAGTGGTGCGAATCGAGCAGATACGGCTTGGGGACAAACTTCATCAGTTGTTTTTCCACTTCCACCACATTCTTGCCGCGGGCAATGCCGGTGCGGTTACTTACGCGGAAAATGTGGGTGTCCACGGCCATGGTCAGTTGCCGGAATGCCGTATTGAGCACAACGTTGGCCGTCTTGCGGCCCACTCCCGGCAGAGCCTCCAGCGCTTCACGAGTCTGCGGCACTTCACCGTTATGCCGTTCGACCAGCAGGCGGCAGGTCTCGATGACATTCTTCGCCTTGCTGTTGTATAGACCGATGGTCTTGATGTATTCAGACAAACCTTCCACGCCCAAAGCATGGATCGCTGCCGGGGTGTTCGCCACGGGATATAGCTTGGCCGTGGCCTTGTTGACGCCAACGTCTGTGGATTGGGCCGAGAGAATCACCGCAATCAGCAACTCAAACGGCGTTGAGTAAGCCAGTTCGGTTTTGGGTTCCGGATTGTCTTCGTGAAGCCTGCGGAAAATTTCCAGGCGTTTTGCGGCGTTCATGGGGCAGGCGATTCCTTGCTGGAGGTCAGCGTGATTGTGAAAAATGGGCCCAGGCCTGCAACCCAGCGAGCAATAACCCGAGCAGGATAAACCCGGCCGGCATCAATTGGGTGGCGGCAGTGGCGCGTAACACCCCCAGGATGATCATGAGTGCGGCGAACAGAGCGACTAACCGTAGCTGCGCCTTGCGCTGGTCCGCCTCAAAGAAAGCATTATGTTCCAGGACGACGCATTGCACGCTGATCAGCGCGAGGTAGATGCCCAACTGCTGATACATCGGTAGCGCAAATGCCTGTAACAGTAACTGCGCACAGCTGACCAGCGTAGCGGCGACCGTCAGGCTGGCACCCAACCGCAGGGGCGCGCTCAGGCGTGAGCGCAGCGCGCGCATGGCCAGGCCGTAGAGCGTCACGATCAGCGCCGACAACGCCAGGAAACTCAGGGCTTTGGGCAGGGTGTCAGTCACGCCGAGCAACGGTGCCAGCATCGATGCATTGGCCAGGCCAACGGCTCTAGTCATGGGCGTCGGGCTCCAGCAGGGATGAGCGGTGCTCGTCGAAATAGCGCAAAGCGTCGTGGACGGCACTGATCACCGCTCGGGAGGTGAGGGTGGCACCGGCTATTTGATCGAAGGTCGAGCCTTGCATGTCCGTGCGCGAACGCCCCTTGAATGAAGCCAGCCAAGGGTTGCCGGGCTCGCTGATATGCCCACCCAGGCTTGGGGTTTCCGATTGCGCCAGGGTTTTGATTCCCAGCAGCTTGCCGTCGCGGTCGATGGCGATCAGCAGTTCGATCGGCCCAGCGTAGCCGCTGGTCGTCAAACGAAGCAGTACCGCGCGGGGTTGGCCCGACAGGGTCACCCGATAGCCACCCTGCAGTTGGCTCTCGGCGAGGGGCTGTGGGGCGATGGTCAGCGGGTGATCCAGTGGCTGATTGTCATAGCGGTCGGCGGGTAGCAGGTCGCGCAGCGCCTGGCGCTGTAGCGCCTGAACCTGGCGCGCGGCGTGATCGGCGGTCAGGTGCTGAAGGGTGAGGACCAGCGTGCCGCCGCCGATGGCGATCAGCAACGCCAGCAACACACCTCTGCTCGATTTCATCGGCTGACCGCTGGCTGTTTCGCTGCCACCAGGCGTTCCAGTGCCGGCACGGCCAGGTTCATCAGCAGCACCGCAAAGGCCACACCGTCCGGGTAGCCGCCCCACGTGCGAATCAGATATGTCAGCACGCCCACGCCCGCCCCGAACAGCAGCCGGGCCGTGGGGCTTTTCGGGCCCGAGACCGGCTCGGTGACGATAAAAAATGCGCCGAGAACGGTGGCGCCGGTCAGCAGATGAAACAGCGGCGAGCCGTGGGAGTCAGAGCCCGAGCCATTCCAGCACAGCAAGCTGATCACAAAGAGGCTGCCCAGCATGCCCAGCGGCGCGTGCCAACTGAATACCCGCTGGCGTAACAGCCACAGACCGCCCACCAGAAACGCCAGGTTCACCCACTCGCTGCCCTTGCCGCCGAAATGCCCAAATGCCGGGCTGCGAGCGAACAGTTCATCGATGGTCAGGCTCTTGTTCAGTCGTAGCGCATCCAGTGCAGTCGCCTGGGCCCAGGCATCGGGCGCGTCGCGTTGCAGGCCGAATACCTGTTGTGCGCCGGCCAGCAGGTCCAGGCCGTGGGTGGCCGGCCAGTGCGTCATGAGTTGCGGAAAGGCCACCAGCATCAACGCATACCCGACCATGGCCGGGTTGAAAGGGTTGCGATGGCCACCGTACAGGTGCTTGCCCAGCAGCAGCCCAGTGGCGACGGCCGCCACGCACAGCCACCAGGGGCAATAGGGCGGCAGTGCCAGGGCGAGCAAGGTGGCGCTGACCAGGCTGCTCAGATCGCTGCCACGCTGCCCCCGCAGGCGTTGCACGCCCGCATCTACCAACAGTGCGCCGCCCGTCGCCAGCAACAGATTGATCAACACGCCCCAACCGTATAACCAGAACATCCCCACCGCACCCGGCAGCGTCGCCAGCAACACCCGTTGCAGGGCTTGCTGAGGCTCAAGCGTGGCCATGGGCATCCACCTGGCGCTGTGCTGCGTCGAGCTTGTCGTGCGCCTCGGACAGCTGCTGTGGATCGGCGTTCTGATCCTGGGCTTTTTTCAATTCGGCGCGACGCATTGCCAGTTGGATCTTGGCGCGCTTGAGATCGGCGGTGCTGTCGGGGGCCGGTGTTGCGGGCGCGAGGTTCACCTCCAGGGCGGTTAGTGCTTGCTCTGCGGCTTCGAACTGTCGTTGCAGGACGATCAATTGCGATTGCTGTTCAAGGGTGGGCGGATGCCCGAATGCCTTCAAGGATTTGTGCAACTGCGCACGGCTCATCGCCATGTTGATCTTGGCCTTCTTGATCGCGGCATCCTGGGCTGCCTGGGCGGTATCGATCGGCACGGCGGCCAGCGGCGCGGCACGCTTGGCTCGGGCCAGGCGTTCGGCCTGCTTGTGTTCTTCTTCTCGTTGCAGGCGCGCGTTTCGTTGCTCAAAGCGTCGTCGTGCGCGGTCACGCTTTAAGCCACGCGCGCGGCGCTCGTGGTCGTTGGTCGCCAGGCCGCCGACAATCGGCAGCACCGTCGCCAGCGGGTGCATTTCGATGCAGTCGACCGGGCAGGGCGCGACGCACAGGTCGCAACCGGTGCATTCGTCGATGATCACGGTGTGCATCAATTTGGCTGCGCCGACAATCGCGTCCACCGGGCACGCCTGGATGCATTTGGTACAACCGATGCATTCGGCTTCGCGGATGTAGGCAATCTGTGGCGGCGCTTCGCCGTGGCTGGCGTCCAGCGTCAGCACCGGCACGTTCAGCAATTGCGCGAGTGCGCCGATCGTTTCCGGCCCTCCCGGCGGGCACTTGTTGATGGCTTCGCCTTGGGCAATGCCTTCGGCGTAGGGCTTGCAGCCCGGGTGCCCGCATTTGCCGCATTGGGTTTGCGGGAGCAGCGCGTCGATACGTTGAATCAGGTTCATGCTTTGATCATTGCGTTGAAACCCAGAAAAGCCACCGCCATCAGCCCGGCGCTGATCAGTTCGACCGGCAGGCCGCGGAAGGGCAGCGGAATGTCGTTGTCGGCGATCCGCTGGCGCAAGTCGCTGAACAGGCTCAGCACCAGCCAGAAGCCGAGCCCGGCGCCCAGGCTCAGTGCCGCCATGTGTGCCAGACCCTTGTCGTCTTCAATGCCCAGCAACACCACGCCCAGTACCCCGGCGTTGCCCAGTAGGAGTGGCCATAACCCCTCCGTCGGCAGTGTGGGGCGCAAGCGCGTGAGCAAGCCGAGCACCGGGCGGATCAGCAGCGCGGTCAGCGGTAAAAACACAAACAGTCGCAGGGCGGTCATCGCCAGCGGCTGCAGCAGGTAGTGGTCCAGCAGATAGCCCAGCATGCTGCTGACTGCCATCAACACGGTGGTGGCAATCCCCAATGCATGCACCCGCGAGCGTGAGTGCGCAGCCAACATCGGGTCGACGGCCAACGGCATCTGCAACACGAAGTTGTTGATTAGGGCGGCGCTGACAAGGGTGAGGAGCATATCGGTCATGGGCATGCCGGTTAAGCAAACAGGGCCTGATTATCCGGTAAGCGAGAAGGGGGTACTAGCTGAAAAGCCCTGTCGCCGCGACGACAGGGCTGTTTGCAGGGCTTACTTGATGCGTTGACCCGGCTTGGCGCCGCTGTCAGGGCTCAGCAGGTAGATTTCTTCGCCGCCGGGGCCTGCCGCCATCACCATGCCTTCGGAAATACCGAACTTCATTTTCCGTGGCTTGAGGTTGGCGATCATCATGGTCAGGCGCCCATTGAGCTTGGACGGGTCCGGATAAGCGCTCTTGATCCCGGAGAACACGTTGCGTTGCTCGTCGCCGATGTCGAGGGTCAGGCGCAGCAGCTTGTCGGCACCTTCCACGGCTTCGGCCTTGAGGATCAGCGCAACCCGCAGGTCCACGGCGGCAAAGGCGTCGAACTCGATCTCCGGGGACAGCGGCTCCTTGACCAGTTCGCCGTTGCCGGCCGGCGTCGATTCGCCGGTGTCTGTCGGGCTGGCGACCAGGTCTTCTTTCGAAGCGTCGCTCATGGCCTGGACTTTTACCGGATCGATGCGGGTCATCAGCGGCTTGAACTCATTCAACTGATGGTTGCTGAGCAAGGTAGCGTGATCGTTCCAGGTCAGCGGCGCGACGTTGAGGAACGCCTCGGCATCCGCAGCCAGCAACGGCAGCACCGGCTTGAGGAAGATCACCAACTGGCGGAACAGGTTGACGCCTGTGGCGCAGATGGCCTGGACTTCCGCCTGCTTGCCTTCCTGCTTGTTCAGCGACCACGGCGCCTTGTCGGCGATCCACGCGTTGGCGCGGTCGGCCAGGCCCATGATCTCGCGCATGGCGCGGGCAAAGTCGCGGGCCTCATAGGCGTCGGCAATGCTTGGCGCGGCGGCCAGGAACGCGTCAGTCAGTTCCGGCGCGGCATTCTCGGCCACCAGTACACCGGCGTTGCCCTTGTGGATGAAGCCGGCGCAACGGCTGGCGATGTTGACGACTTTGCCGACGAGGTCCGAGTTGACCTTCTGTACGAAGTCTTCCAGGTTCAGGTCGAGGTCGTCGACGCCACGGCCCAGCTTGGACGCGTAGTAGTAGCGCAGGTATTCCGGCGACAGGTGATCCAGGTAGGTGCGCGCCTTGATAAAGGTGCCACGGGACTTGGACATCTTCTGGCCGTTGACGGTCAGGTAGCCGTGTACGTTGATGCCGGTCGGCTTGCGGTAGCCCGAACCTTCGAGCATTGCCGGCCAGAACAAGGCGTGGAAGTTGACGATGTCCTTGCCGATGAAATGGTACAGCTCGGCGGTGGAGTCTTTGCCCCAGAACGCGTCGAAGTCCAGTTCCGGCGTGCGGTTGCACAGGTTCTTGAAGCTGGCCATGTAGCCGATCGGGGCGTCCAGCCACACGTAGAAATACTTGCCCGGCTCGCCTGGAATCTCAAAGCCAAAATACGGCGCATCGCGGGAGATGTCCCACTGTTGCAGCCCGGCATCCAGCCATTCGGCGATCTTGTTGGCGACGGCATCCTGCAGGGTGCCGCTGCGCGTCCAGGTTTGCAGCATCTGCTGGAAATCCGGGAGTTTGAAGAAGAAGTGCTGGGAATCCTTGAGCACCGGGGTGGCGCCGGAGATCGCCGACTTCGGGTCCTTCAGGTCGGTGGGTGCGTAGGTGGCACCGCATTTTTCGCAGTTGTCGCCGTACTGGTCCTCGGTGCCGCATTTCGGGCAGGTGCCCTTGATGAAGCGGTCGGCCAGGAACATTTTCTTTTCCGGGTCGAAATACTGGGTGATCGAGCGCGTGGCAATGTGCCCGGCGTCCTTCAACCGCAGGTAGATCTGACTCGACAGCTCACGGTTTTCGTCGGCGTGGGTCGAGTGGAAGTTATCGAAGTCCACCAGGAACTCGGCAAAGTCGGCGCTGTGTTCAGCCTGCACATTGGCGATCAGTTGTTCCGGGGTGATGCCTTCCTTTTCGGCGCGCAACATGATGGCCGAACCGTGGGCGTCGTCCGCGCAGACATAGATGCATTGATTGCCGCGATGCTTCTGGAAGCGCACCCACATATCGGTCTGGATGTACTCAAGCATATGGCCAAGATGGATCGAACCATTGGCATAGGGCAGGGCGCTGGTGACGAGGATCTTGCGTGGCTCGGACATTGGGGCTCGGCTACTTGATGAAACGGAGGTCGGTCACTATAAAGCGCCGGGAAATATATTTCACCCCGTGACGCTGTTTCAGAATCTTCCCGGCCTGCGAAAGCATGCCGTTAAGCCGCTGGAACGGTTAGGATAGCCGCCTGTTTTAGTCAGTCTTTTTTCGGGAGTAGCCCATGAGCGCCGTCAATCGCGCAGCGGTGGAAGCCGTTCTTCGCCAATACACCGACCCCTATTTGAACCAAGACCCGGTCAGCGCCGGCTGTGTACGCGCCATCGAGGTCCAGGGCGACCAGGTGTCGGTCCGGATGGAACTGGGCTACGCCGCTGGCCTGTTCAAGAGCGGCTGGGCGCAGATGCTGCAAATGGCCATCGAAGGCCTGGACGGTGTGCGTTCGGCCAAGGTCGACATTCAATGTGTGATCGCCCCGCACAAGGCCCAGGCGCAGATCCCCGGCCTGGCTAACGTGAAAAATGTGGTGGCCGTGGCCTCCGGCAAGGGTGGCGTGGGTAAATCCACCACGGCGGCTAACTTGGCGCTGGCGCTGGCGCGCGAAGGCGCTCGCGTGGGGATTCTCGACGCGGATATCTACGGCCCAAGCCAGGGCGTGATGTTCGGCATTGCCGAGGGCACTCGCCCGAAAATCAAAGACCAGAAGTGGTTCGTGCCCATCGAGTCGCTGGGTGTGGAAGTGATGTCGATGGCGTTCCTGACCGACGACAACACACCGATGGTATGGCGTGGGCCGATGGTCTCCGGCGCCTTGCTGCAACTGGTCACCCAGACCGCCTGGGGCGATTTGGACTACCTGGTGATCGACATGCCGCCAGGCACTGGTGATATCCAACTGACCCTGGCACAAAAAGTCCCGGTGGCCGGTGCGGTGATCGTCACCACCCCCCAGGACCTGGCGTTGCTGGACGCGAAGAAGGGCGTGGAAATGTTCCGCAAGGTCAACATTCCAGTGCTGGGCGTCGTGGAAAACATGGCGGTACACATCTGCTCCAACTGCGGCCACGCCGAGCATCTGTTCGGCGAGGGGGGCGGCGAGAAACTGGCCACCCAGTATGGTGTCGAGTTGCTCGCCTCGCTGCCGCTGGCAATGGTGATTCGTGAACAGGCCGATGGCGGCAAACCGACAGTGGCTGCCGAGCCCGACGGCCAGATCGCCATGGTTTATCAGGAGCTGGCGCGTCACGTGGGCGCGCGGATTGTGCTGCAGGAAGCGGCTGCTCCGGCCATGCCGACAATTACAGTCAGCGACGACTGAGCCCGTCGTAGGAAACAAGCCTCGAATTTGTCGGGGCTTTTTCTTGTCCGCAGAACGGCCGGGCATTGCTTGCTGCGCTCTTACACCGTTGCTCGTGTAAGCATTTGCTTACTTTCACGTAAGTGTTTGGTTTTTTTAGCGTTGCCGGACGTCTCGAATTGTCTGGCTATATTTCTAATCAATTGAAATATAACAATTATTTATTGGCTTTCGAGCGCGATTGCTCTGCAGGCAGCGGTTTGGGTTGCGTTGTACTTCCGTGGGAACTGGATACTATCAGCCCTGTGTCCACGGATTGACACAGCCATCAAGGAACGATGGTTTGAAGGAACGTCGCAGGATGCGATTCATCAGGATGATGAAAAAGGAATACAGGGACTAGGGAAAAAATGTGGGCGGGTCATACCGCCCCTTTTTTTGCCTGCAGAAAAGTAAAACGCCTGCCCCAGACACAAAAAAGGCCCACAAGGTTATTTCCGTGAATGGGAAATGCATAGGTAGTGTCTTTTTTTGATTCGGGCCCATCTGACTCTGCACGGGCGTAAGGCCATTGAGTTACCTTATAAGTGCATGCTTATTTATGCCACCGTCTGGATTGAATCAAGTCGTTTCGACTTAATAGTCCCCCTTTGTGCGGCGGCAGTAAGCGTTTCGGGAACACACCTTCCGATGTGGATGGGCTGCGTGATTTCTGCTCACCAGAACAGCATCCTCAATGCCAGCGCGATCACGACGATATTAAAAACGCACTCCATCCACTGGTCACCCTTCTTTAGCGCAAACTTCGCGCCGGCATTTGCACCCAATAGCGTGCCAATAACCAGGCAAAGTCCGTATTGCCAGTTAATGATTCCGCTGACGCCGAAAATTATTAGCGAGCCCACGGAGAGGACGAGTCCGCCGACTTTGCGGGTACCCACCGATTCGCTGATGGTCTTTCTGAAAAAGATAATGAATAAATACGTCGAGAGTTTGGCTTGTCCACCGAATAACCCGCCGATCATTCCTACTGGGATGAAGAGGATATAGCCAAACAGACGCCTGATCGCAGAGGGCGGTGTTTCGCCGCTACGAGGTTTTTTTATAAGGGAGAGTGCCACCAGCAACAATGTCAGCCCGCCAATTATTTTATGCAACAGCGCGGGATCTATTTGAAGAAGAAGGCTCGCTCCTCCCAAAGCCCCGGCGAGCCCCAGTGCCGCAGCTGGCACGGCAAGCGCATAATCGACCTTTCCCTGATTATGGAAGTGCCGCAGTCCGGCAATCATGGTGCCTACCGAGGCCAGGCGTGCGGTGGCGATCGACGACTGAGGCGCAATTCCCAGCCAGATCATCACCGGGACGGTTAAAAACACACTCCCACCGGTGTTGGTCCCGACGAATCCAGTTATTAATCCGAGGAAAACCAGGCCGGCGCCAGTCAGCCACTCATGCCCCATCATGTTGAGATGCTCGCGTAGGATTAACGTGCACGGTTTATTCGCTTAAGTAAGCAGGGTCTACGCAGCGATAGCAATTTCTGTTTCGGGAATTGGCGGTCACATTCATCGCCTTAAATGGCGAAGGCCACCACGCCACGGGCTAGCGCGTCCGGTAAATGATCTGAACGCATAATTTTGGCGTTCGGAAGGCGTGTTTGCCGTTCGCGGACAAGTCGTCAACGGGCGTGGTCGGGCAGTGTTCGAGGTCGGCTTTGCCTGTGCAATTCGTAAGTTGCCGGGAGGCTGATCTCACATCCTCTCCAGGGAGTGGGCATGAGGACCGTGCTATGAATGGGGGCTACCGCGCAGCTTAGAGCTTATGCCACGAACGAATCGAATAATGAGAAAAGCGCCACCCGCGTCGCCGGCGTTTAGAAGCTACGATGCAATCCGATGTGTCTATATATCGCAAGGCTTTTAGACTCAAAAGCCTGCGCCCATTAGGCGTTATGGTCGCTCACGCACGAATTATGTACGCCAGGATATAACGCCTTAGCGGGCCTTTTTATTGGGCAGCGACGCTGTCAGCGCTCGAGATCTTTGATCTTGCCTTTCACACCGTCCCACTCTTCCGCATCCGGCAACGACTCTTTCTTCTCCGTGATGTTCGGCCAGATTTCCGCCAGTTCGACGTTCAACTGGATAAATTCCTGCATATCTTCCGGGACCTCGTCCTCGGAGAAAATAGCGACGGCCGGGCATTCAGGTTCACACAGGGCGCAGTCAATGCACTCGTCCGGGTGGATGACCAGGAAATTCGGGCCTTCGTAGAAGCAGTCCACCGGACAGACTTCTACGCAGTCGGTGTATTTGCACTTGATGCAGTTGTCGGTGACGACGAAGGTCATTTCTAATTTTCTCCTCAGGCGGCGGCAGCGAAACCCCTTATGGTGGGGCCCGCGAGGTTTGAGAGCGATAGTCTGCGGACCAGGCTAAAAAGCCCGCAGCATCCCAAACCGCGCGAGATAATATCAGCTTGCAAGCGTCTGCGTTAGATCCGTGTCTTCAGTGTGTAGAGCATTTCCAGCGCTTTTCGCGGTGTCAAGTCGTCCAGGTCAAGTTTTGCCAACTCATCCAGCACCGGATGGGGCAGGCTGGCGAACATATCACTCTGGTGTGGCGCGCTGGATTTGCTGCTGGCCTTCTTCGGGCTGGCGATCACGGTTTCGTGGGGCAGGGCGGTGGCCTCCAGGCGGCTGAGGTGCTCGCGGGCGCGGGTGATCACGTCGTTCGGCACACCGGCCAACTGCGCCACGGCCAGGCCGTAACTCTGGCTGGCCGGCCCTGGCAACACATGGTGCAGGAACACGATACGCTCGTTGTGCTCGGTGGCATTGAGATGCACGTTGGCCACCAGCGGCTCGCTTTCCGGCAGCACGGTCAGTTCGAAGTAATGGGTGGCGAACAGCGTATAGGCGCGCAGGTGCGCCAGGCGCTCGGCCGCCGCCCAGGCCAGGGACAGGCCGTCGAAGGTGCTGGTGCCGCGGCCCACTTCGTCCATCAGCACCAGGCTGCGCTCGGTGGCGTTGTGCAGGATGTTCGCGGTTTCGCTCATTTCCACCATAAAGGTCGACCGGCCACCGGCGAGGTCATCGCTGGAACCAATCCGCGTGAAGATGCGATCCACCAGGGACAGCTCGCAACTGGCCGCCGGTACAAAGCTGCCGATATGCGCCAGCAACACGATAAGTGCGGTCTGGCGCATGTAGGTGGATTTACCGCCCATATTCGGACCGGTGATCACCAGCATGCGGGTATCGTCATCCAGCGACAGGTCGTTGGCGACGAACGGCGTGGTCAATACCTGCTCCACCACCGGGTGGCGACCCTGAACGATGCGCATGCACGGCTCGCTGACAAACCGCGGGCAGTTCAAGTCAAGGTTCAGCGCACGTTCGGCCAGGTTGCTCAGCACATCCAGTTCCGCCAGTGCGGCGGCGGTGTCTTGCAACGGCGCCAAGCGGCCGATCAAATCTTCGAGCAGCGCTTCATACAGCATCTTTTCCCGCGCCAAGGCACGGCTCTTGGCCGACAGTGCCTTATCTTCGAACGCTTTCAGCTCCGGGGTGATGAAGCGCTCGGCACCTTTTAGGGTTTGACGACGTTGATAGTCGATGGGCGCCTGCTCGGCCTGCTTGCTCGGCAACTCGATGAAGTAGCCATGCACGCGGTTGTAACCGACCTTCAGGTTGGCCAGGCCGGTGCGCGCTTTTTCGCGGGCTTCCAGGTCAATCAGGAACTGCCCGGCGTTCTCGCTCAGGGACTGCAGTTCATCCAGTTCGCTGTCGTAGCCAGTCTTGAGCACGCCGCCGTCACGGATGATCGCCGGCGGGTTGTCGATGATGGCTTTTTCCAGCAGCGCCGCCAGGTCCGGGTAGGTGCCAGCAGTTACTGCGAGTTGTTGCAGGTGTGGCGTGTCCAGTTCGGCCATCGCCACTTGCAGTTGCGGCAGGGCGCTCAAGGCATCACGCAGACGCGCCAAGTCACGGGGCCGCGCGTTGCGCAGGCCGATCCGCGCCAGGATACGCTCGATATCGCCGATTTCTTTCAACTGCGGCTGCAGCTTTTCGAAGCGATAGCCGTCCAGCAGGCAGGTAATCGACGTCTGCCGCGCTTGCAATACCGTTAAATCCCGCAGCGGGCGGTTCAGCCAACGGGTCAGCAAGCGGCTGCCCATGGCGGTCTGGCAACGGTCCACCACCGATTGCAGAGTGTTGTCGCGGCCGCCGGCCAGGTTGGTGTCCAGTTCCAGGTTACGACGGCTGGCGCCATCGAGCACGACGGTGTCGTCCAGGCGCTCATGGCGCAGGCTGCGCAAGTGCGGCAGGGCGGTGCGCTGGGTTTCCTTGGCATAGCTGAGCAGGCAACCGGCGGCGCCGATGGCCAGGGTCAGGGTTTCGCAACCGAAGCCCTTGAGGTCCTGCACGGAGAACTGTTGGCAGAGGCTTTTCAGCGCTGAATCACGCTCGAAATCCCACGGCGCGCGACGCTTGGTCCCACGACGACGTTCCGCCGGCAGGTCCTTTGGCCAATCATCCGGGATCATCAGCTCCACCGGATTGATACGCTCCAGCTCCGCCAGCAGGTTCTCCCAGCCTTTGGTCTCCATCACGCTGAAGTTGCCGCTGGTGATATCCAGTACCGCCAGGCCGAACAAGCGCTCATCGCCGAGCACCGCAGCGATCAGGTTATCGCGCCGCTCATCCAGCAGCGCCTCATCACTCACCGTCCCCGGCGTAATAATGCGCACCACCTGACGCTCCACCGGCCCCTTGCTGGTGGCCGGGTCGCCGATCTGCTCGCAGATCACCACCGACTCGCCCAGCTTCACCAGCTTGACGAGGTAGCCTTCCAACGAATGGTAAGGAATCCCACACATCGGAATCGACTGCCCCGCCGACTGCCCACGCGCGGTCAGGGTGATGTCCAGCAACTTGGCGGCCTTCTTCGCGTCTTCATAGAAGATCTCGTAGAAATCGCCCATGCGATAGAACATCAACTGATCAGGGTGCTGGTTTTTCAGGCGCCAGTACTGCTGCATCATGGGGGTGTGGCTGGACAGATCGGAAGTGTTTTTACTCATCAGATAATTAGCGAATTCGTTAAAAGGAGTGGGGCAAAGGGGGCGCTTGGCCCAGCTGATTTTGCGATGGCGGCAAGGTTAACACGCGAGGTCGACCGTTCGCAGGCCCGCTCAAAAGTCACGGAAAATGCATAAAAATGCATAGTCAATGCAAATTAGCATTTGCCAAGCCTGAAATCTGTCGTCACTATCCGCTTTATGCAAAAACGCAACGTTTCTATCGTCTTAAGAGAGCTGCTGGACCGCGACCGGATCTCCCCCACGGAGCTTCACCGGCGTACCGGCGTGCCTCAATCCACGCTGTCCCGGATCCTCAGCGGCAAGATCGTTGACCCCTCGGACAAGCACATCTCCCGCATCGCCGAGTACTTCCGCGTCAGCACCGACCAACTGCGCGGGCGCGCGGCGGTGGGCGTTTCGCGGGATGACGGGCGCGACCCGATGCATTCGGAACTCAAGGACATAAGCCTGTGGGATGACGACACCCCCGTGAATGACGACGAGGTGTCGATCCCCTTTTTGCGTGAGGTTGAATTGGCTGCTGGATCAGGAAGATTCGTCATCGAGGAAAGCGAAAAGGCCAGTCTGCGGTTCGGCAAGCGCAGCCTGCGGCATAACGGCGTGCAGTTCGACCAGGCCAAGTGCGTGACGGTGCGCGGCAACAGCATGTTGCCGGTGCTGCGTGATGGCGCGACGGTGGGGGTGAATGCGGGCAAGAGCGCGATTGGCGACATCGTCGATGGCGACTTGTACGCCATCAATCACAATGGCCAGTTGCGGGTCAAACAGCTCTATCGCCTGCCTTCCGGGATTCGCCTGCGCAGTTTCAACCGCGATGAGCACCCGGACGAGGACTACAGCTTCCAGGACATCCAGGATGAACAGATCAGCATCCTCGGTCACGTCTTCTGGTGGGGCATGTACGCCCGTTAACCTTCTCGCGTAAGACAAAGCCCGCCAATGAGCGGGCTTTTTTTCGTCCGTTGAAAGGCATCAAACCCTTTGCTAGCAAGGCTCTAAATGCATCAGTGCATTTTCATGCTGAAAATAAATGCACTTGTGCATTGACTGTATATGCATACATGCATATTCTTTGTCTCAAGCCGGCCAACAAGGTCCGGTGGAGGCGGCAAGGATGCTGCCAAGGAAGACAAGGAAGGCACGCAACATCGGCACGGACGCCATCGAAGCGATGGCAGGGATGCCAAGCAACACCGGCAAGGATGCCGACGCTCTTTAGTTTCACCGTTTTACAAGAACAGGCAGCGATGAACCGGCCTCAACGGTTCAGAGGGTTGGCAACTGACCCGGGTGTGCAGCGTAAAGCACCAGAAGCAGTTATCCGGCAGACAGGGATCGTGGTCGGAAAAACATCGAGGAAAGATCCGTACCGCGCCAGTAGCGCCGAAAGATTGAGGACCGCATTACTGAAAAGCCCGGGCAACCGGGCTTTTTGGAATGCCTACCTATAAATGGATTTACCCAAACACCGGCATTCTGCCGGCATTGCTCTGCCAGGAGGCGTGACATGACAAACGAGCAGCAAGCGTTAGCGGAAATGCCTATCTGGCTGGTGATCGTACTGGCGCTGATCGGCGGAGTTTCCGGCGAAATGTGGCGCGCCGACAAGGAGGGCGCCCGTGGTTGGTCGCTGATCCGGCGCCTGGCGCTGCGGTCTGGGGCGTGCATGGTCTGCGGGGTCTCGGCGTTGATGCTGTTGTACGCCGCCGGGATGTCGATCTGGACCGCCGGCGCCCTCGGTTGCCTGACAGCCATGGCCGGTGCGGACGTCGCCATCGGCCTATATGAACGTTGGGCGGCCAAGCGCATTGGCGTAAACGAGGCCCCGCCCTCCCGCCCGGATCAGCAGTAACCGCTGCAAGGACGCGACTCATGACATTTATCGAAAAACCTTCCCAACTGCCCATCGCAATTGGTGAAGCGCTCAAGGGCGCCTTCCCACAATTGCGCGTGGGCAATCACTAGGACTTCCAGGGCGCCGGGGATAAAACCGGCGTGCTGATTACCGTGGAACGCAACGGCCCCGGCGTTCGATCCCTTGAAGGGCGTAAGGCCCATGCACTGTCGGTGTCACTCATGGCCAGGGTTGCCAGTGGTTCGGCGCCTTACGACGCCTGCGACCTGGCCAGCCAATTGATGGATTTGGCCCTCGATAATCGCTGGGGCCTGCCGGCGGATCAGTGCGACCTACCAACCGCCATCGTCGCGGCACCGACCCTACAGGGCAGTGCCGAAACTGATTACGACACCTGGACAGTGTCCTTCACCCAAAACATCTACCTCGGCCCGCCATTACTCGAAGATCCCACTGGAAAACCTCTGTTTGCCTGCACGTGGGAAGTTTCGAGTATCGACGATCCTGACCAATACCGACCCTTGCAGGAGTAGTCCATGTTCGATGCGCTGTTACGTATGCAACTGGGACCGATCGTCGAGCGCCTGGCGGAAATGGAGGCCCAGCTCGAAGATCTGTACCGCCGTGCTGAAAGCTACTGTCGGATCGGCATCTGCCAGCAGGTCGACGCCGCCAGCAATACCTGCACCGTCAGCCACGGTGATTTGCTCACTCCAGCGATTCGTTTTTTCAACCCCAGTGCGGGGGCGCAGACTGAAACGCGGATTCCGTCAGTGGGCGAACAATGCTTGCTGCTCAACTATGGCGGCGGGGAAGGCGCTGCGCAGTCGGTGGCGCTTTTCGGGCTCAACAGTAGTCTGTTTCCGCCGGTCTCCAGCGTTGCGTCGGTGACCCGGCGCCGCCATCAGGACGGCACACAAAGTGACTATGACGACGCCAGCCACACGTTCAACTGGACCAACGGACCAACCGTCTTCAGCGGCTCCCGCGAACAGATCGAAGCGAAGATCGGCGCCGCCACGCTGCGGCTGACCGCCAACCACATCACCTTGCAACTCGGCGCCGTCGGCCTGCTATTGGATGCTGGCGGCGTGCATTTGAGCGGCCCGCTGGTGGATCACCAGGGCCGCGTGATCAGCACCGCATAAGGATTTGCCATGATCGGAATCGATAGGAACACCGGGGCAGCCGTCGATGACTGGCTGCAATTCGTGCAGCGCGCCACCCGAGCGCTGACCACCCCCGTGGGCACTCGCCAGAAGCGTCCGTTGTACGGCTCGCTGATCCCCCAACTGCTCGGGCAGAACCTCGGCGACGACCTCTTGATCCTCGCCCAAAGCCACGCCGCCCAAGCGTTCTACAACGTCGAGAACGGCATCGCCGACTTTCAACCCCAAGTCATCGTCGCCACCCGCCAGGGCGCCGGCCTGTTGCTGCGGTTTGCCGGCACCTGGAAAAACCGCCAACAATCCTTCGAGGTCATGACATGAGCATGCTGATCCCTGGCCAGAACCAACTGGCGGAGCCGGCGATCATTACCGTCGACGCGTTCGAGCCGTTGCTGGCGGAGTTCAAGGCGTTTGTCATCGACTACGTCGCCACCCGTGCGCCGCAAAGCGCCGCCAAACTCAAGGTCAGCCTCGACAACGAAAGCGAACTGCTGACCCTGGCCCTGGAAGCGTTTTGCGTGCGCCTGCAAACCCACGAACGCAAGTACAACGCGCGCATCAAGCAGATGCTGGCGTGGTGGGCCACCGGCAGTAACCTCGACGCACGCCTGGCCGATATGGGGCTGGAGCGCCAGGTGCTGGACCCCGGTGACCCGGCGGCCTTCCCGCCGGTGCCGCCGACATTGGAAAGCGACGACGACGCACGGCTGCGCTATTACTTGGCGCCCCACGCGCCGGCGGCGGGTTCGCGCATGCAGTATCGCCGCGAGGTGTTCACCCTCGGCGAACGACCGGCGGTGAACGTGCAAAGCGCGACACCGGGTGTCGTCACGGTCACCTATACCTTCGACCCGGATGGCTATGCGGCGCAGGTCAAGGATGGCAACGGCCGACGCACCGCCCCCGGTGAGGTGAGGGTGACGGTGCTGTCCAGGGACGGTGATGGAACCCCTTCTGCCGATTTGCTTGACGGCGTGCGCAGACATTTCGCACGGCCCGATGTACGGCCGGAAACGGATCTCGTCACGGTCCAAAGTGCGCAGATCCAACGCTACAAGATTCGCGTCGTGGCCAAGATCAACGCCGGCCCGGATTCGGGCCTGACCCAAGTGGCCGCGCAGCAGTTGCTGCAAACCTACGCCGAGTCCTGCCACCGCCTGGAAGGGCGAGTGGACCCGAGCTGGATCGACTACGCCATCCACAGTGCCGGAGCGGCGCAACTGCAAATCCTTGAACCGCTGGCGCCGATTGTCTGCTCGGCGTTCCAGGCACCGTATTGCACGGGCGTCGAGGTGGAGGTGCGCACGCTATGAGTGAACCCAAATCGAGTTTGTTGCCCGCCAATAGCTCACCGTTGGAAAAGGCGTTGGACCTGGGGTTTGGCACGTTGCTCGAGCGGATCATGCCGCCGTTTCCGGCATTGATGAACCCGCTGCAAACACCCTCCGAATTCCTTCCCTACCTGGCCGCCGATCGGGGCGTCAGCGAATGGGACGCGGATGCCAGCGAGGCGGAAAAGCGTCTCACCGTGGGCTTGTCCTGGCAGATCCAGCGCCAGGCGGGCACGCCCAAGGCCTTGAGTTATGCGGTGGAGTCGCTGGGTTTCAGCCCCAACATTAGCGCCTGGTATCAACAGCGGCCGCTGGGCGTGCCTTACACCTTCGATGTGCAGGCGATCATCGGGCGCAGTTGGTCCAGCGGCGACCATAACCGCTTGATCCGCCGTATCAACGCCGCGAAGAGCGAGCGCGATCAGGCGACGATTACCGTGGTTCACCAGACGCAAGCACGCCTTGGCCTGACCGCGATTGTCCACGCCCCGTTTAACGACAGCGAGTTCAGCCTGCAGGGCGTATTACCCGAACTTGCCTTGGGCGCTCGACTTAACAGTGCCGGCGTTGCCCGGCACTACACCATTAACGACTACGACCTCAGGGCGCAGCCATGACAGATGACATTACGCGCCTGGTGCGCTTCACCTCCAAAGGTTTGGATGAAGTGCTGCAGGCAAAGAACCAGGGCTTGAAAGGCGAAATCACCCACATCGGCGCCGGCACCGGCCGCTACAACCCTGACGGCACGGAAGTGGCCTTGCGTGACGAGCGCCAGCGGGTCGCCATTGTGGATTACGAGGATTTGGGCGAGCGCCAACTCAGGATGGCCGCGCTGTTCGATGGCGAAGGCGAGTATGAGATTGGTGAGTTTGGTTTTTACCTCGCCAGTGGGACGCTGTTGGCGGTGTATTCCGTTGCAGGGAAGTTGCTGACGTATAAAGCGGCGGCGGCTCGGGTGCTGCAGAAGTTTACGTTGGATGTTTCGCCGTTGCCGGCGGAGAGCGTGACGGTGGTGGTGGGGGCTGAAAATTTGAATATCCTGTTGGTTGATGAGTTGGCTGCCATTTCCGCTGCAAATATCGACAATATGACAAGAGGTCTAAATGTTCTATTTCGGGTGATGGCCTTGGAGGCGAAAGCTGGTGCGAGGTGAGTGTGGGGGCGGGAGCTGAAAAGGTAATTCTGCAACTAATGGGTTTAGCATTCGTAGCCGTATTGGATGATAAGTTTGAAAATTAACAGTTAAATAAGGAAGTTAAATCTTGAGCGCAGAACAGCAAATTGCAGCACTTGTAAGTGCCGCGAATGGTTTGACCGCTGCGGTAAATAATAAGATCGCAGAAATTGATAGTTCAGTTTTGGCTGCGGTTCGCACGATTCCCAATATGTCGAAAGAGTTATTTGTCGATGCCATGGATGGCAGCGACTCTGCACTCGGTACGGCCTCGGCACCATTGAAGACAATCGGCGAAGCAATGTCTAGAACGGGAACAATACCCTATGTGATGATTAACTTGAAAGCTTCTCAGTCACATGAGTTTTCAGGCAAAAGTGAACAGTATTGCTATCGAGTAGTATCAAATAAGGTGGTCTTTGCACGTTGGGGGAGTGGTAGTAATCCTGTATTCACTCCGAGAGTTGGTGAATTCTCGCCAGGCACCTCAAATCTGCATTTTATCTCGCTTGAGGGTGGCTCTGTTTACTATCGAGCAGTAGACGTCGTTATGCCGGTGGTCTTGAAGTCGGGAACTTCGGGTTGGTACTATTTTGGTTCGTCGCTTTTCTATCGAGGTCACGGCCTAGAGTCGACAGTACAGGGATTGGTTTCATTCTCGGGTTCAACACTTCGGTTGGGCGTAGGCAACATTTTTTACTCTGGATATACGGCAAACTATCGTGTTGATATTAATATGACGACGATCGATACCGCTGTCTCAAGTTCTTTTGCGGATCTCACCGGCGGCACGATGGTGCTCTCGACTATAGCCTCTACGGTAACTGGGAGCAAAACGTGGGCGCATTTGGTAAAGGGCGTAGTGCGTGATTCGCGTGGAAGCTTGTCCAACTTCCTTAGTAATATTGGCAGTGTTGTGGCGGATGGAGGGCAGCAATGATCAAGGAATTTAAATTTGGCGGTCAGACAACTTACAATGTTACCGCTCAGCAATTGTTAGATATGGGTTTTTTGCAGCCGGACATTGATGCTGCCTTAAAGGCGCAAGACATTGCCGATGTAGACTTTAATCGGCGCCTAGCTTATCGGACTGACTCTGATCCGCTTTATATGGAGTGGCAGTATGATCAGACCGAAATCAAAGAAAAGGAATGGCGTGCAAAGATAGCTGAAATCAAGGCCCGCTTCCCGTTGCCGGAACACAAATAACCCCTCACCGCGAAAGCGGTTTTTTTTCGTCTCCCCAAAGCCCTCCCGCAGGGGCTTTGGTGTTTTCCACTCGGAGAATTCAACACATGCCTAACCGCCAAACCTACACCGTCCTAATCCCATTCCCCACCGGCGCCGGCCATTGGTCCCGCGTCGGCCAGGAACTGGAACTGCTGGACGTCGAAGCATCCGCCCTGCGCACCGCCGGCCGCTTGGAACTGACCAGCGTCCTCGATACCACCCCCAAGAAGGCTGAATAACCATGGCAGAAGTTCTGAACTTCGAGCACAACGGCATCACCGTCAATGCCACCGAATCCCCCGAGGCCATGGGTGGCCTGGGTGACAACGTCATCGGTCTGGTCGGCACCGCGCCGAATGCGCATGCATCGATCCCGAAAAACGCCCCGTTCCGCATCAACAGCTTCACCACCCAGGCGCTGCTGGACCCTAGCGGCAGTGAGTCGGGCACGCTGTTTCAGGCGGTGTACCAGATCCTCAAAGTGGTCAAGGTGCCGGTCTACGTGGTGATCGTGGAGGAGGGCGCGACCCCGGCTGACACGCTCAACAATGTGATCGGCGGTAACGAACCGATTACCGGGCGCAAACTCGGCCTGGCGGCCCTGAGCAGTGTCCCGGAAGACCTGACCATCATCGGCGCCCCAGGCTTCACTGGCACCAAGGCCGTGGCGGGCGAGTTCGCCGCCTTCGGCAAGCGCATCAAGGCCCGCGTGGTGCTGGATGGCAAGGACGCCTCAGTTGCCGATCAGGTGACCTACAGCGGCGAGCTGGGCGGTGCCGATCTTGGCTTCGACCGTTGCCTGCTGGTACACAACATGCCGTCGGTGTACTCCAAGGCGGCGAAGAAGAACGTGTTTCTTTCGCCGTCGTCCCTGGCCATCTCTGCCCTGGCCAAGGTCAAACAGTGGGAAAGCCCGGGCAATCAGGTGACTTTCGCCGAAGACGTTTCTCGCGTGGTTGAGTACAACATCCTCGACACATCCACCGAAGGCGACCTGCTCAACCGCTACGGCGTGAGCTACTACGCTCGCACCATCCTCGGCGGTTTTTCGCTGCTGGGTAACCGCTCGATCACCGGCAAGTTCATCAGCTACGTCGGCTTGGAAGACGCCATCAGCCGCAAGCTGGTCAAGGCCGGGCAGAAGGCCATGGCCAAGAACCTCACCAAGTCCTTTATGGACCAAGAGGTCAAGCGCATCAACGACTGGCTGCAAACCCTGGTCGCTGACGAAACTATCCCCGGTGGTAGCGTGTACCTGCACCCGGAGTTGAACAGTGTCGAGAAGTACAAGAACGGTACCTGGTTCATCGTTATCGACTACGGCCGCTACGCGCCGAACGAACACATGATTTATCAACTCAATGCCCGCGATGAAATCATCGAGCAGTTCCTGGAGGACGTTCTCTAATGTTTACCAACCGAGTCAGACAGGCCATTGCGGCCACCCTCCAAGGCCTGCCGCTGTCCGCGACCGTGGAAGAATTCACCCCGCCGAAGATCGAGTTCGACATGGAGCCCATGTCCGGTGGGCGCTTCATTGCCGAGGAAATGGCCAAGAGCGGCAAAGTGCTCAATGCCAAGCTGATCCTGCAAGGCGCCGGCCCGGAAATCATGTTGGCCCTGGGCGTGCGGATGGGGGACGACATTCTGCTGAACGTGCGTGAAGCCGGCCAGGACCAGGACGGCAAGACCTACTTCACCTACCACACCGTGGGCGGCAAGCTCAAATCCCTGGAGGAGGCAAAGCTGAAGATGGGCGAGAAGGCCACCACCACGCTGGAGCTGTCCTGCCGCACCTATAACCGCCTGGAAAACGGCATCTCGGTGATCGACATCGACGTGCGTACCCAGAAGTTCGTCCTCAACGGCGTCGACATTCTGGGCGACGCCCGCCGTGCGGTGTTGATGCCGTAAACCCTCGGGGGCGGGCGCGCTCGCCCCCCCACTCGACCAAGGAATTGCCCCATGGCCTGGATGCCGCCGCTGCACCTCCTGCTGTCCCCGATCACCGCCGATACCGGCGCGACGATCCAGCAGGTTCAACTCAAACCGTTGTTCTACGCCGCGCAAAAAGACGCGCTGGCCCGGGCCGGTGATGACGAGGACGACCAGTTTTTCGAACTGGCGAAACTCGCCACCGGCCTGTCGGAAAAAGAGCTCGACCAACTCAAGCGCCCGGACTACGTGAGCATCGCCCAGTACGTACACGAAATGTCGACTCGCCCAGCGTGGTTCTTCCTGGACCCGCTTGACGCGCCGACCTTCGACGAGCCCGTTCAATTGTTGCTGCCCCTGGAGGCCGCCGGCCGCACCTTCAGCGCATTGCCCCTGGAAATGCCCGCCCTGCGCGCGACCAAAGTGATGAAAAAACTCGCCACCAACAAAGAGCGCGCCGAGTTCATCACCGCCCACTGCACCGGCCTGATGATCCCCGACCTGGCTGGCCTGACCGTGCCTGACTGGACGGAGTTGCAGGAGCGCATCGATGATTTTTTAAACAAACCGGCGGACTTCTTTCGGCGCGCGACATCGAAGTGATTCTCGACGTGGTGCCGCTGATTTACTCGGTCAATGAAGCGGAAATCCTCGACTGGGACGCCGGAAAAGCACTGCGCCGCTACGACATCGCGATCAATCGCCTTGGCGTCAAACAGGAGTAGAGCGGGATGCAAGAGACTCAATACGAGATCAGGCTCGCCGAGGAAGACAAGCGCTGGATGACCTTTGCGGCCCTGTCCAACGATGCGACGCTCAACAGTGTGCTGACACCCCTTCCCGAAAGTTTTGTCGGGCCTTCCAGCCTGGATGCCGAACCGCAGCCATCGTCGGAACTCGGCCTGGCGCTGGTCACGGTGAGCCTGGATATCAACGCCTTGACCCTGGAGCAAGTGCGGCTGCGCGAGACACTGGAAACGCTCAACAGCACGTTATTCATTACCAGTGATTCACTGGCGCTCAGGACGGTCGATACCGCCTCGCAGGCGCAGAACAGTCAGCCCAAAGAACCGCCGCCGGCAGCCGACTCCTGGGTCGACAAAGGCCTACAGTTCGGGGCCGATGCGGCGAAGACCATTGCCAAGGATGTGGGCTCAAGTTTGTGGGATACGGTCAAGAGCAGGGTCTCGGGCAAGGCCATCGATGCACTGGCGCAAAAGTTTCCCAAAGCCGGCAAGTGGCTCAAAGACGACAAAGGCAAGGACTGCTGCTGCCGCGGCGAATCTCTTCGTGGCGCCACCACCCCGAGCATCATCTTGCCGCCTGGCTATGACCGTACTGGCGGGAAAAAGACTTCCGGTAAGAAAACCGGCCAGTCGACGCTGTGGCGGGCGTTGCCCGTTCCCCGTGGCCTTGGCCCGTTAAAGTATGCCGACACCGCCATCAATGTGATCCAGGGTCTACGCGATGGCGACGCGAAAACAGTCGCCACCGGCCTGTCTACGGCCGGTGGTGCCTGGGCCGGCGCCTCCGCCGGTGCGGCCATCGGCACCCTGGTTTTCCCGGGCATCGGCACGGCTGTAGGCGGCGCAATCGGCGGCTTGCTCGGCAGTGAGGCGGGCGCTTGGCTCGGGGACAAACTGTTCAGCCCAGGTGACCGCCTGCCTGCACCCAATGCCGTCAGCAAGGAGCTCAACAGCGCGCGCTCGGACAACGTGCAAGTCACCCTTGCCCCCAGCATCCAGATCACCGGCGTCAACCCTGCCGATGCCCAGCAGGTGGTCAACCAGGTGATCCAGGCCCTGCAATTCCAATGCATGCCGATGCTCTCCGACACCCTCGGGCTCCGGCGCAACGCGGCACTGGCCGATCCAGGAGGTGATTGATGCGACAACAGATGGTGCTGGGCGATTTCATTTTTGGGCTCGTCCGTGGGTTTGCCTATTCCTCGCTGACCCGTAACAGCGACGGCGGCTGGGCTGACCTGACGATTATCGCGAGCAAATCGCAGTCGCGGCAGAACGGCCAGAAACTGGAAAAACTCACCTTCGGCGGCACGGTGATGTACGGCGTGGGGATGCAACGCTTGGACGAGCTGCGCGCCCTGCAAAATCAATGCGTGCCGCTGCCGCTGGTGGATGGTATCGGCCGCAACTGGGGCTTGTGGCGGATCAATTCGGTGATGGAAACCCAAAGCAACGTGATCGATGACGGCACCGCCATGCTCATGACCTGGACCCTTGAACTGGAGGAATTCGTCAATGCGTAGAGTGCGAAGTATTGCCGGTGATTCAGTCAACCTGCTGCTCTACCGCGAACTGGGACGTTGCGATGATGCTGCGGAAGAAACCCTCTGGCGCTTGAACCCCACGCTTGCCGAATACGGCCCGGTGCTGCCGGCTGGCGTGCGGGTGATCGTGCCGGAAATGGCGTCGCGGCCGGCTGCGCTGCGCCTCGTTTCGGCCTGGGATTAAGAAGGAGGCTACATGGCTCAGGGATTTACGCCCATTGTGGAGTTCTATGGCGCCAACGCGGCGCTGCTCAATCAACGTCTGATGCACTGGAGCCACACCGACGCGGCGGGCATTCAGTCCGACCGCCTCGAACTGACGATCAACATCGAGGGCCTGGAGGGCCTGCCGAGCCTGAGTGGCAAGATCGGTTTGCGCGTCGGTTATAAGGAGTCTGGCTTGGTGGAAAAAGGCGAGTTTGTCATCACCCAGCGCACGCCGGTGCTATTTCCCATGCGCCTGATGCTCGTCGCCACCGCAGCGCCCTTCAGCGTGGGCGATGCCAGTGGTTACCGCCAGCGTCGCTCCGCCAGTTATGGACCGATCACCCTGGGCGCGTTGTTTCGCCAACTGGTCAGCCGCCACGGCTATTCACCGCGGGTGGCGCCGACGCTGGAAGGCATTGCGATTGCTCACATCGACCAATCCAATGAAAGCGACATGGCGTTCATCACCCGCCTGGCCAAACGCTATGGCGCCGTCACCAAACCGATCAACGAACTGTACGTGCTCGCCGAGGCCGGGCAGCTCATGTCGCTCTCCGGCCAGCAACTGCCGGACGTGAAACTGTCGGTCACTCAGGACAATCGCCCCGGCAATCAAGCATTCATCACCGCCAAGCTCGACGAAACGTCGCGTTCCAAATACCAGGGCAGCCGCGTCACCTGGTGGGATGCCGCCGCGTGCAGGCAGCGCGTGGTTCAGGTCGGGATTGCGCCGTTCAAAACGTTGCGCCAGCGCTGTCAGAACGAAGCCGAGGCGCGGGCGGTGGCTGAGGGGGAGTTGCGCCGCGTGGGGCGTGAAGACCTCAAGTTGCTGATCGATTGTCCGGGGAACCCGCTGTTGTCGGCCGAAGGGTTGTTGCTGCTGGATGACACCTGGCCTTCCTACATGCAGGGACGCTGGTCGATTACCAAGGTGACGCACGTAGGCGACCCGGTGACGGGCTATCGCAGTTCGGTCACAGCCGGCGGGTTGTCGGCGTAATGCCTTTTACGGAGTAGGACTCATGCTGATAACACTGCCCCAGTTGCTTTACGTCATGCCGGGTGCTCGCCTTAGCGCGGGCGTTTTTCTATCCTCGTTAAACACGGCATTCGCTCGGTACGCGATCACTACTCCCAAACGCCTCGCCGCTTGCCTCGCCCAGATCGGCCACGAATCCGGCGAGTTGCGCTATGTCCGCGAACTGGGCAGCGATCAATACCTGAGCAAATACGATACCGGCACCCTGGCTGCTCGCCTGGGCAACACCCCCGAAGCGGATGGCGACGGCCAGAAGTACCGGGGCAGGGGGCTGATTCAGATCACCGGGTGTCGCAACTATTTAATCTGTAGCCACGCGCTGTTTGGCGACGAGCGCCTGCTGCTGCAACCGCAATTGCTGGAACAACCGCAATGGGCCGCCGAATCCGCCGCCTGGTTCTGGCACAGCAACGGCCTGAACGAACTCGCGGACAACGACCAGTTCAGCACCATCACCCGGCGCATCAACGGTGGTCTCAACGGCCTGGAGGAGCGTTTGCGATTGTGGGCGCGCGCGAAGGCGGTGCTATGCGTTTCCTAGCGGCCTGGCGCCTGATCGGCGTATGCCTGCTGAGCGCGTTTGTGTGGCAGGTGCAAGCCTGGCGCTATGGCGCGCAGCTTGAGGCGCAATCGGCGGCCCAGGCGCAGGCGCTCAGCCAGCAAAACCAGCTAGCCTTGCGCCAGCAACAGGCGCAGCAGGACCAACGGCGGGCGCTTGAGCAACAACTCAGCGCCAGCGACCAGCAACATGCTCGGGAGTTGAGCGATGCACAACGTAATCAGGCCGCTCTGCGCGATCGCCTGGCCACTGCTGATGTGCGGTTGTCAGTCCTTCTCGACACCGGTGACTGCGCCAGTGGCTGCGCAATGCCAGCCCCCACCACCACCGGCGGCGTGGTTCATGCAGCCCCACGAGCCCGACTTGACCCGGCGCATGCTCAGCGAATTATCGCCATCACCGACGACGGTGATAACGCCGTGATCGCCTTGCGTGGCTGTCAGGCGTATGTGCGGGCCATCGTGCGTTAGTGTCTTGAGGCATGCTGCAACTTGCATGGCTGATGGGCTCCTGTAGGGTAGGCAAACGCCCGCCCACTCCAGGAGACGACCGTGAAAGAAATCACCCCACTTGCCGCTGAACTGGGTCGACGTTTACAGGTGCTCAATGCCCACGTCACCACTGCCGAGTCGTGTACCGGTGGCGGCATAGCCGAAGCCATCACGCGGATACCCGGGAGTTCGGCGTGGTTCGAGGCGGGATATGTCACCTATTCCAACCGGCAGAAGACTCGGCAGTTGGATGTGCCGGAGGCGCTGTTCGGCAAAGTGGGGGCCGTCAGTCGCGAGGTGGTCGAGGCCATGGTCAGGGGCGCCCAGGAAAAAAGCCTGGCGCGCTTTGCCGTGGCGGTCAGCGGCGTGGCCGGCCCCGATGGCGGCTCGCCGGACAAGCCGGTAGGCACGGTATGGCTGGCTTTCGGCGTGGGTGTCGAGGTCACGGCCGAGCTCCAGCACTTCCCCGGCAACCGCGACGAGGTCCGCCGACAAACGGTAAAGGCCGCGCTAGAGGGCTTGTTGCGACGAGCTGCAGCAGAAATAGAAAATCAGGGGTAGGCGATCTCCGATCTTTGTGGAACAATACTGTCTACTTATACAGGTGTTGGCCGTCAGGCCTTATTGATTACGTGAGGACTTTAATGGACGAGAACAAGAAGAAAGCCTTGGCTGCGGCCCTGGGTCAGATCGAACGTCAATTCGGCAAGGGTGCCGTAATGCGTATGGGCGATCACGACCGTCAGGCGATCCCGGCTATTTCTACTGGCTCTCTGGGTCTGGACATCGCGCTCGGCATTGGCGGTCTGCCAAAAGGCCGTATCGTTGAAATCTACGGTCCTGAATCTTCTGGTAAAACCACCCTGACGCTGTCGGTGATTGCCCAGGCGCAAAAGATGGGCGCCACCTGCGCGTTCGTCGACGCCGAGCACGCCCTGGACCCTGAATACGCTGGCAAGCTGGGCGTCAATGTCGACGACCTGCTGGTTTCCCAGCCGGACACCGGTGAGCAAGCCCTGGAAATCACCGACATGCTGGTGCGCTCCAACGCCATCGACGTGATCGTGGTCGACTCCGTGGCGGCCCTGGTGCCGAAAGCTGAAATCGAAGGCGAAATGGGTGACATGCACGTGGGCCTGCAAGCCCGTCTGATGTCCCAGGCGCTGCGTAAAATCACCGGTAACATCAAGAACGCCAACTGCCTGGTGATCTTCATCAACCAGATCCGGATGAAAATCGGCGTCATGTTCGGCAGCCCGGAAACCACCACGGGTGGTAACGCGCTGAAGTTCTATGCTTCGGTTCGTCTGGACATCCGCCGTACTGGCGCGGTGAAAGAAGGTGACGAGGTTGTTGGTAGCGAAACCCGCGTCAAGGTCGTGAAGAACAAAGTGGCCCCGCCATTCCGTCAGGCTGAGTTCCAGATTCTCTACGGCAAAGGCATCTACCTGAACGGCGAGATGATCGACCTGGGCGTGCTGCACGGTTTTGTCGAGAAATCCGGTGCCTGGTATGCCTACAACGGCAGCAAAATCGGTCAGGGCAAGGCCAACTCGGCCAAGTTCCTGGCGGACAACCCGGATATCGCCGCCACGCTTGAGAAGCAGATCCGCGACAAGCTGCTGACTCCTGCGCCGGACGTGAAAGCTGCTGCCAACCGTGCGCCGGTTGACGAAATGGAAGAAGTCGACACTGACGTCTGAACCAAACGATGACCGTTGTGCTGGATACACTCGTCGCCGTTCGGCGCACTGCGATGGACCTACTCGCGCGCCGCGAGCATGGTCGAGTCGAACTGACGCGTAAACTGCGTCAGCGCGGTGCGTCTGCCGAGATGATCGACAGTGCCCTCGACCGCTTGACGGAAGAAGGGTTGCTGTCGGAAGCCCGTTACCTCGAAAGTTTTGTGTCCTACCGAGCGCGCTCTGGTTATGGTCCTGCGCGCATTCGTGAAGAACTGAGCCAGCGCGGCCTGCAACGCGCCGACATCGACCTCGCCCTGCGCGAGTGCGGTATCAGTTGGCAGTCGCAACTGGAAGATACCTGGCGTCGCAAGTTCTCTGGGCATCTTCCGATTGATGCCAGAGAGCGCGCGAAACAGGGGCGCTTCCTGAGTTATCGCGGGTTTTCGATGGAAATGATCAGCCGCCTCTTCAGCGGTCGGGACATGGACGACTGAACAGAGCAAAAAGCAAAAGGCCCGCTATGAAAATAGCGGGCCTTTTTTTGGTTCTTCACGGAATCTCGGGAAACACAGAAACAAGAACGCCGATTTGGTTGATGATGTTCGTGCGAGCAAACACATCTAACAAACCGGCGTTCTTATGCGAGATATTAATACTTTCCTTCCCTTTTGGGAGGGCTTTTCTGTCGTCAACATCAAGCCTGACGGCGATGCCCTTCAGATCGACCTGATCCCCCATGCCACCCGGTTCCCATGTTGTGGCGGCTGTCAAAAGCTCTGCTCAACCACTCATGAGTATTGCGAGCGCATCATTCGTGACTTGCCTATTCTCGGCCATGCGGTGCGCTTGAGCGTTTTGCTCCGGCGCGTTGGTTGCCGCGATTGTGGCAAGCGCATGGAGGCGGTTAGTTGGCTGGATCGCTATGCCCGCATGACCCGGCGCCTGGCAGATGCCGTCATTCAAGCGTGCGAGCGCCTTCCAACGCTGCACGTGGCGCAGATGTTTGGCCTGCATTGGGAGACCGTTCGTTTACTGGAGCGTCGAGCCCTGCAAGCAGCATTAAGCGTTTTGCCAAAGGCGAAACCGCGACGCTTGGTCATGGACGAGTTCGCACTCTTCAAAGGTCATCGTTATGCCACCGTTGTCCTGGATGCGGATACGCGACGGGTGCTGTGGATCGGCGAAGGCCGTAGTCGGGCGGCGGTTAGACCCTTTTTTGAAGAGCTGGGGCCCGAGGGCTGCGCGCTAATCGAAGCGGTGGCGATGGACATGAACACCGCTTTTGATCTGGAGGTTCGTCACCACTGCCCCAAAGCGCGAGTGGTCTACGACCTCTTTCATGTGGTGGCCAAATATGGTCGAGAGGTAATTGACCGGGTTCGTGTCGACGAAGCCAATCGACTGCGCCATGACAGGCCTGCACGCAAAGTCATCAAGCAGGCGCGATGGTTACTGCTGCGCAATCCTGAGAACCTGAAAAACCCAGAGCAACAGGTTCATTTGCAGGATCTGCTGGCGGCCAACCAGTCGCTGATGACGGTCTATTTAATGAAGGCTGAACTCAAAACGCTCTGGACGCCGAGCACCGCCTGGGACTGGAGATCAGCTTGGAACCAATGGCTGCGTCACGCCCATGAAAGCGAGATACCTGCCCTGATGCAGTTTGCCAAAAGACTAAAGGGTTACTGGCGAGGCATCGTCAGTCGGGTTCGCTGGCCAATGCACACCGGTCAGTTGGAAGGAATAAACAATCGAATAAAGGTGATCAAGCGTATGGCGTATGGTTACCGGGATAGCGAATTCTTTTTCATGAAGATCAAGAGCGTCTTTCCCGGTAATCCGTGAAGAACCCTTTTTTTTGTTCAAAAATCACGCGGGCTCCGGCGCCGCCCGTTGTTGCGTCTTACCTTGAGCCTGCGCCCAGTTCTCCGGCAAGTTGATGTAATCCACCAACTCCCGCAACCGGCCCTGATCACGCCCGTTGAAGTTGAACACCAGTCGCGTCAGATGACTGAACTGCGGCTCATCGTGCTCTTCTCCGGTATAGGCGAGCTGCTGGAAGTCTCCGCTCAGCCGCAGGCTGGCGAACTCTTTTTGCACATGAGCCAGCGCCCGATCACTGAGCGGATGATGCATGCGCATCACAAACTCGCGCTTCAGCCAGCGGGTAGAGTGGAAGTTGGCGTAGAACTGGTTGATCTCGTCCACCGCTGCTTCGGCGCTGTACACCAGGCGCACCAGCTTCAGGTCAGTGGGCAGGATATAGCGATTGGCTTCCAGTTGGCTGCGGATAAAGTCCAGGGCGCCTTGCCAGAAACCGCCGCCTGGTGCATCGAGTAACACCACCGGCACCAGCGGGCTCTTGCCGGTCTGGATCAGCGTCAGCACTTCAAGCGCTTCATCCAGGGTGCCGAAACCACCCGGGCACAGCACCAGCGCATTGGCCTCTTTGACGAAGAACAGCTTGCGCGTAAAGAAGAAGTGGAAGGACAGCAGGTTCTCGGTGCCATCGATGGTCGGGTTGGCATGTTGCTCGAACGGCAAGGTAATGTTGAAGCCCAGGCTGTGCTCCAGGCCCGCACCTTCGTGGGCGGCAGCCATGATGCCGCCACCGCCGCCGGTGATCACCATCAGATCGGAGCGCGCCAGCGCCGCGCCTACTTCCCGGGCCAGGGCGTAGAGCGGGCTTTCCACCGGCGTGCGCGCCGAGCCGAACACGGTAACCTTGCGGCGCCCCTTGAACTGTTCCAGTACGCGGAAGGCGTGGTCCAGTTCGCGGATAGCTTGCAAGGTGATTTTGGCGTTCCAGCGGCTGCGGTCGTCCTGGGCCATGCGCAGCGCGGTGAGGATCATGTCGCGATAAAGAGGAATATTCGGGCTGTCGGGGGCGATCAACTGGAGTTGAGCTTCGACCTGCTGCGTGAGGTCGACCCCATTCGCTTCAAAATGCTGGAGCAGGCGCTCATTCGGTTCGTAAGGCATTCAACTTCTCCTTCTTCACAGAGCCTGGGCTGGCGGCGAGATTCGTCCGTGGCCACGACACGGCATGTGTCGCAGCGTGCCAAGGCATTGCACAGTGTTCGCCAAGCGGCAAAGCGCGGCTCTGTATGTTCCTTGTGATTTAAAAACCTTTGTACTGCACGTGGCAGAAGGACAACTCTGTTTTGCCCTGAAAGTGTTACAGAACAGCGTGGGAATTGGGGCTGGCGGGCTGTCAGGATGAGTCGATCATGGGCCGAAAAACCCTTGGCTGGCAACCGCTTATTGGTCTCACGTCACAACGTGCAGCGCTTGGTGGAAAACGCAAACGAGGGAAGCGCGCGCCACTGGACAGCAGCGCGCGAGGGGCATGTGCGACTTACTTTTTCTTCTTCGCCGCCGCCGGTGCCGGGCAGTCCGCTTCGACGAATTTTACCGATGCCACCGGGCGGTTGGTCTTGTTTTCGGTGATCTCGTAGCGCATCACCGCGCCCTTGGCCATCAGCTCACGGTAACCCTTGTTCAGGCACACGCTTTGCCCCAGTTGGAAATACACCGCCTTGGGGTTGGCCCGCATCTGTTCGGCACGATCAGGCTGCACGCTGAGGTGGTCGATCAACTGCAGGCCTTCAACGGTGTAGGCCATTTCCAGGGTTTTTTCATCGATTTCCCGGGGCAGGTCCTTGTTGCTTTCAGCCGCGACGCTTTGCAGCTTCTTGTTCATTTGGGCCTCCAGCAGCGAGGCCGCCTGGGCGCCAACAGGCAAGACCAGCGCAAGGGCGACGGATGGGGCGACAAGACGCAGCATGGAACGCAGCATGAAACTCTCCTGATTCGGTTACTGGTGCATAGACCAGCCACTGGGCTGTGCGTTCAGTGGCGCGCAATTATAGGTGAGCCCCGGCCAGTACAGCCAGGCGTATTGCTGGGAAGTGAGTGTGGCTCTGGTAAACTGCGGCCACTTAAGCCTTCCTCGAGTTCCCTCAGTGTCGATTTTCCCTTCCGTGCGGCGCATCCGATGAGCCACGCCGTCTCTCGTCTGCGTACCCAGCGCCTGGCGCGCGCCATCAGGCCTTTCGTCAATCGGGGTTCGCGTGCCGAGCGCTGCCCCGGCTGCCGGGTGATCCCCGCGTATTGCTTGTGTGCCTGGCGGCCCAAGGTCCAGGCCCAGTCTGCGATGTGCCTGTTGATGCACGACGTCGAACCGATGAAGCCCAGCAATACCGGCTGGCTGATCGCCGATGTGATCGATGACACCAGCGCGTTCGCCTGGTCGCGCACCGAGGTTGATCCCGAATTGCTCACCCTGCTGGCTGACCCGCAGTGGCAACCCTACATCGTGTTCCCCGGCGAATTCGTGACGCCGGAACGGGTGGTCAGTGAGGTCAGGGTAGGGGAGGGCAAGCGCCCGCTGTTTATCCTGTTGGACGGCACGTGGAGCGAGGCGCGCAAGATGTTCCGCAAAAGTCCCTATTTGGAGCATTTGCCGGTCCTCAGCCTGGCTCCGGAACAGCTGTCGCGCTACAAACTGCGTCGTTCCAAGCGTGATGATCATTTCTGCACCGCCGAAGTCGCCGCGCTGTGCCTGGAGCTGGCCGACGACTGCGCGGCCAGCGAAGTGCTGGACGCTTACCTCGACGTGTTCAGCACCCATTATCTGGCCGCCAAGTTCCAGTTACCGCTGGACTTGACGGATATCGTCCATACTCGTCTAGCGCCCTACATCCCGGCGGTATAACCAGACGACGTTTGCATGATGGCACTGTGAATCCAACCGCCGCTAAACTGCCCATTGGCGTAGTGCTTGACCACCCAGGCTACGCTGGGCATGCTGGGCGCCGATCAGGGCGCAAGCGTGAATTTCCAACGTCGTTTCAGGTGCTTTTGACGTTGAGCATGCCCTGTGGTGATGGCTGCCTGGCCGTTGCCTTGTGTATTGGCGAACCCTGAACCCATCAGGGCTGCCAAAAAAAACAGGATCATTTAATCAATGGCCACATACGAAATCCTGATAGCTGATGACCACCCGCTGTTTCGCAGTGCGCTGCATCAGGCAGTAACGCTGGGCCTGGGCCCGGATGTACGTCTGGTTGAAGTGGCCAGCATTGCCGAGCTGGAAACCCGCCTCACCGAAAAATCCGACTGGGACCTGGTGCTGCTCGACCTGAACATGCCTGGTGCCTATGGATTTTCAGGGCTGGTGCTGTTACGCGGGCAATACCCGCAGATCCCCGTGGTGATGGTCTCGGCCCAGGAAGAAGCCGATGTGGTGGTGCGCTCCAAGGAGTTTGGCGCCAGCGGTTTCATTCCCAAGTCGAGCTCCATGGAAGATATCCAGAAAGCCGTGCGCACGGTGCTGGATGGCGATGTGTCCTGGCCGCCGCAGGCGTTTGAAGAAATCAATGTGTCCGACGAAGCCAAGGCTGCCCGTGATGGCCTGGCCAGCCTGACGCCTCAGCAGTTTCGGGTACTCACCATGGTGTGCGAAGGTTTGTTGAACAAGCAGATCGCCTACGAGTTGAGCGTGTCGGAAGCGACCATCAAGGCCCACGTCACCGCGATCTTTCGCAAGCTGGGGGTGCGCACGCGAACCCAGGCGGCGTTGCTCTTGCAACAACTTGAGTCAATTTCGCAGCATTAAGCTGTTGCCGATTCACGCTTTTTTGACTTTGCGTGATCTAGTTTTCCCACTTCTTTGGTTCAGTTGCCTACATCTATGTCGCCTTTCAAGGGTCAAACCGGTATCAAACGTATCTTTAACGCAGGGGGCTATTCCCTGGACGGCCTGCGCGCCGCCTTCACCGGTGAGGCGGCATTCCGTCAGTTGGTGTTGCTGAACGTCATCCTGATCCCACTGAGTTTTTTCCTGCATGTCAGCCGCGTCGAACGGGCGCTGTTGATTGCGGTGTGCCTGCTGGCATTGATCGTCGAGTTGCTCAACTCAGCGGTGGAGGCGGCCATCGACCGCATTTCCCTGGACCGCCACCCGCTGTCGAAAAACGCCAAGGACATGGGCAGCGCCGCGCAATTCGTGGCACTGACCATGATCGCCCTGGTGTGGGCCGTGATCCTGATCTAAGCCTCAGGCAATGCTCGGCAGCACGATTTCGTCGCTGCGCTGAACCCCGGCGGTAAAGGCGCGGCACAGTTCCAAAAACTCGCGCATCGCCGAGGTCTGGTACTTCTGCTTGTGCCAGATGAAGTAGAACTGCCGGGCCAGGTCCAGGTCCGGGGTTTCTACCGGCACCAGGCTGCCACGGCGGAAGGCATCGCGCAGCGCCAGCCGGGAAATGCAGCCAATCCCCAGCCCCGACTCCACCGCACGTTTGATCGCTTCGGTGTGTTCCAGCTCCAGGCGAATATTCAGTGCGCTGCGATGATGACGCATGGCCTGATCAAAGGTCAGCCGCGTGCCCGAGCCTTGTTCGCGCAGAATCCACGCTTCATGGGTCAATTCTTCCATGGTGGCTACGCCGCGCTGGGCCAGGTGATGCTGAGGCGCGCAAAACACCACCAGTTCATCTTCCACCCAGGTTTGCACTTCGATATCCGGGTGGCTGCAGTCGCCTTCGATTAGACCCAGGTCAATTTCGTAATGCGCGACCTGGTGCACGATGTGCGCAGTGTTCTGCACATGCAGCTTCACCTGGCTCTCGGGGTGCTGCTGCATGAAGCTGCCAATCAGCAGCGTGGCCAGGTAATTGCCGATGGTCAGCGTGGCGCCGACGGCCAGCGAGCCGAAACCGGACTTGCCGTTGAGCAGGTCTTCGATCTCCTTGGACTGGTCCAGCAGGGCGACCGCCTGGGGCAACAACTGACGGCCGAGGGCGTTGAGGCTCAGGCGTTTACCCGCCCGATCGAACAATTGGCAGCTGGATTGACGCTCCAGCTCGGTGATTGAGGTGCTGGCGGCGGATTGAGATAAGGCCAGAAGGCCAGCAGCGCGTGAGACGCTTTCCTGCTGGGCGACGGCGACGAAGACTTGCAGTTGACGGAGAGTAAATCGCATATCGATATAACCGATAACCCTTATCTTAATAATCCAGTTAACAGATATTGTCGCCGCGATTAGAATGCTGTGCAATTGCGCACTTATCATTTGGCGCAGACCCATCTCCAGGAGTCCCCCGTACATGAGCAACATGAACCACGAGCGTGTCCTCAGTGTTCATCACTGGAACGACACTCTGTTCAGCTTCAAGTGCACCCGCGATCCGGGCTTGCGCTTCGAGAACGGTCAGTTCGTGATGATCGGCCTGCAACAGCCCAACGGCCGCCCGCTCATGCGCGCTTATTCGATCGCCAGCCCGAACTGGGAAGAGCATCTGGAGTTCTTCAGCATCAAGGTGCCCGATGGCCCGCTGACTTCCCAGTTGCAGCACTTGAAGGAAGGCGATGAGATCATCATCAGCAAAAAGCCGACAGGCACCCTGGTGCTTGACGATTTGAAGCCGGGCAAGCACTTGTACCTGCTCAGCACCGGTACGGGCCTCGCGCCGTTCATGAGCGTGATCCAGGACCCGGAAACCTATGAGCGTTTCGAAAAAGTGATCCTGTGCCACGGCGTGCGTTACGTCAACGAAGTCGCCTACCGCGAATTCATCACCGAGCACCTGCCGCAGAATGAATTCTTCGGCGAAGCCCTGCGTGAAAAGTTGATCTACTACCCCACCGTGACCCGCGAGCCGTTCGAAAACCAAGGTCGCCTGACCGACCTGATGCGCAGTGGCAAGCTGTTCCGCGATATCGGCCTGCCACCGATCAACCCCGAGGACGACCGCGCCATGCTGTGCGGCAGCCCAAGCATGTTGGACGAGACCAGCGAAGTGTTGAACAGCTTCGGCCTGAAAGTTTCGCCACGGATGCGTGAACCGGGTGACTATCTGATCGAACGCGCCTTCGTCGAGAAGTAAACGCGGTCAAAAAAATGAGGGAGGGGGCTTGCTCCCGATAGCGGTCTGAAGTGCGCCCCAAAAGTTGGACAGTGATTGTTAGGCTACAGCGGACCTGGCTCTGTACGCTACAGGGCTCAGTCCGCCAAGTTTCGTTTTGATTCGCTTATGGTTGTAGTAATGGATGTATTCAGCCAGTCCAGCCTGCAACTGAGCCACACTCTCGAAGCTTTCCCGGTAGTAAAACTCTGACTTCAACGTGCCGAAGAAGCTCTCCATTGTGGCGTTGTCATAGCAGTTTCCTCTGCGTGACATGCTCTGTTCCAACCCTGCTTTTTCTAGTCGATCCCGGTACTTCGGGTATCGATAGTGCCAACCTTGATCCGAGTGCAACATGGGCTTGACGCCCTCAGGCAAGCGCTCAAGAGCTTGTTCCAGCATGTCGCCCACCAGGGCATATTGGGGGCGCGTGGCGGTTTGATAGGCCACAATTTCTCCGTTGTACAAGTCTAAAACTGGAGACAGATATAGCTTTTCGCCTGCCACTTTGAACTCGGTGACATCCGTTACCCATTTCTGATTCGGTTGCTCAGCCTCGAACTGACGAGCCAGGATGTTAGGCGATACTTCTCCCATTGGTCCTCGATACGATCTGTATTTCTTCGGTCGCACCGTACATTTCAGACTCAACTCCCCCATCAGTCGCCGCACAGTTTTACTGTTGATCAACTGTCCGTCGCTCCGCAGAGCTAAAGTCATACGGCGATAGCCGAATCGCCCCTTATGCTCGTCTTGAAGGCTCTGGATAGAGGCTTTTAGCGAAACGAACCGGTCTGCTCCGTCCATCGCCTTGAGTTGGTAGTAGTACGTGCTGCGGGCGAGCCCAGCCAGCTTGAGCAAATGGTCCAAGGGGAAGCTGTGCCTCAACTCAGAGACTAATTGGGCTTTTTCTTCGCTTCTTTCTCGCGCCTCATCACTGCCTCGCCTAACTCCCCAAGCTTTTTTAGGTAGGCGTTCTCCATGCGCAAATACTGGAGTTCATCAAGTAAAGCCTTGTGAGCACGTTCTTGGTCGGTGAGTGGAATGGCCGTTTTTCGAGGTTTAGCAGGTAGCTTGGACATAGCGGTATTCGATCCTTTTTCCCCTGAGGCCAGGGCTTCAATACCGCCACTGTAATACTGCTGCTGCCATCTGCCCACTTGGGTAGAGTCACCCAGATTGAAGAGTGCCGCTGCGCGGCGAAAAGAAAGGGAGTCACGCCACATGCGTTGCAGAACGGAGAACTTGAACAAAGCACTGTAACGTCCACCGGTACTACTCAGACTGGCCTCACCGTGCAGCCGGTAAGCTTCCACCCAACGGCGAAGTAAAGTGGGGTCCATTTGAAATCGAGCAGCAATATGGCGAAAGCCTCGGCCTCGTTCCAGGAAGGCGGTAATGGCGGAAAGCTTGAACTGCGTTGTGTACTTGCTCATGAAAAAGCCCCAGGAGTTGGATGGGTGTCCAACTTCTGGGGCGCACTTCAGTCTGCCAGTTGATACGACTGGCCCTGAACCACCGCTATCGGGAGCAAGCCCCCTCCCACATTTGTTTCCGGCTTATTTAGCTGCAATCACTTCCAGCACGCAGATGACACCCGCCTCGGGATAGTGCCAACGCACATCCACGTCCCAGAACCGCGCCCCGTATTCACGCTCAGGCCCAGGCGTTTGATAGGCCGGCCGCGGGTCTTGTGCCAAGCACTGTTCGATCAACTCCACCAGCGGTTCAGCAAGGCGCTGAGCGTGGCCTTGTGCCTGGTGCAGAGCCGTCTTCAGCCACTGCACGGGAATCAGTTGCGGCGCGTTACTGGCGATGCCGTTGGTGGCGCTGTCGATGATGTCGGCATACGGCACATATGGCTTGATATCCAACACCGGCGTGCCGTCGAGCAGATCGATCCCGGAGATCCACAGCCGGCCCGGTTCGACCTTGTCCAGCTTCACCACCGACTGGCCAATCCCGTTGGGCCGGTGGGTCGCGCGGGTGGCAAACACGCCCATGGACGTGTTGCCGCCCAGGCGTGGCGGGCGCACTTTCAGGCGGGGCTTGTCTTCGAGGGCCTGGTGGAACAGAAACAGCAGCCACACGTGGCTGACCTGCTCCAGGCCCTGCACCGCCTCGCCGTGGTCGAACGGCGCGACCAGCTCCAGCACGCCGCGGGCGGCAGGCGCCAGTTGCGGTTGGCGCGGGATGGCGAACTTCTCCTTGAAGCAGGAGCGCACGAAGCCAACGGGCGAGACCTGGTAACTCATGGCTTACGCGCGAACCCGCAGGGTCAGGCCCTTGAGGAAGTTGCGCAGCAACTGGTCGCCGCAGGTGCGGTAATTGGTATGGCCGAACTTGCGGAACAGCGCGCTCAGCTCAGGCTTGGACACCGGGAACTCGGCGGCCTTGAGGATGGCGTGCATGTCGTCTTCCTTCAGTTCGAAGGCCACGCGCAGCTTCTTGAGGATGATGTTGTTGGTCACCGGGGTTTCGATCGGCTGCGGCGCACGGCTGTCGTCCTTGCCGCGCTTGAAAACCACCAGGCCGTCAAGGAAGTGCGCCATGACCTCATCCGGGCAGAATACAAAGCCTTCTTCCTCGTCTTTCTTGAGGTAAGTCAGCAGGTCTTCCTTCGTCACGTCCATGCCGCCGAGTTTGATGAGTTCGACCATCTTGTTGTCACTGATGTCGAGCATGTAGCGCACGCTGCGCAGTACGTCGTTGTGAATCATGGTGGGCAATCCTGGTTTTCAACGGTGGACACCGCCCACGTAGGCGGTGTCAAAAAAAGGGGAGTGGCTTAGAACTTCTCTTTGCCAGACAGGTAGCGCCATTGGCCCACCGGCACCTTGCCGATGGACACACCACCGATGCGGATGCGACGGATGGCGATGACTTTCAAGCCGACGGCTTCGCAGAACAAGGCAATCACCCCAGGTTGCGGGTTTTTCATCGCAAAGCGCAGGCGGTTTTCGTTCTGCCAACTGGCTTTCACCGCCGGCAGCTCTTTGCCTTTGTAGGTCAGGCCGTGGTTGAGGCGGTTCAGGCCGTGAGCAACCATGTCACCTTCGACCTCCACCACGTATTCCTGCTCGATCTTGGCGGCATCGGCGGTCAACTTGCGCAGAATCTTCCAATCCTGGGTAAACACCAACAGGCCGCTGGCCTTGGCTTGCAGGTCGGCGCTGGCGGTCAGGCGCAGGAAGTGGCCCTTGAGTGGGCGCTTGCTGAAGCGGTGTTCTTCCGACAGCGTTTCGGCGCTGATCGAAGCCATCGCCGTCTCGGCATTCATGCCGACAGGCGCGTGCAGCAGGATGGTCACCGGCTCTGGCGCGGTGGCCTTGGCCTCGGGGTCCAGTTCGACCTTCTGGGTGGTGACCTTGAACTGCGGTTCGTCAATCACTTCACCGTCCACCGAGACCCAGCCGCCTTCGATAAACAGCTCAGCCTCCCGACGGGAGCAACCGACCAGTTCGATAAGGCGTTTGGAGAGGCGTATGGGGTCAGTCATGACAAAGGCCGTAGCAAAAGGGGGCCGCTATTGTACCTGTGTGGACGCGGTTAATCCCGGCCCCATTTCATTTAGCCCCGACGCGCCTCTTGCTGCACCTGGCGCAAACGCATGTGTAGCAGCGGATAAGGTTGCCCAAGGCCATCGTGCTCCGTGCGGCCGATGACCTCGAAGCCTTGCTTGAAGTAAAAACCCAGCGCCTGCGGGTTCTGTTCGTTGACGTCCAGCTCATCGGCGTTCATGCGCTCGATTGCATAACGCAGCAATTGTCGGCCCAGGCCCTGGCCACGGTGCTGTGGGTCGATAAACAGCATCTCGACCTTGCCCGCGGCCACCCCGGCGAACCCGGTGATGCGTTGGTGTGTGTCCTTGGTGCAGATCAGCATGACCGCATCCAGGTAGCGGGTCAGCACCAGGTTTTTCAGCAACATGATGTAGCTGTCCGGCAGAAAATCATGGGTGGCACGCACCGAAGCCTCCCAAATACGCGCCAATTCCGTGAAGTCGCTGGTTTTTGGGGTGTGAATAACCGAATGCTGACGCATGCCCGCTGCCCTTTTGTAGATGATCGGTACCGATGGGCAAGACGATAGACCTAAAAAAGCCCCGCATCTTGTCCAGAGGCAGGGCTTTTCGAGTTTTTTTACCGGTGCCTGATGCTATCAGTCGCGCTTTTCAGCCCACAGGTCGTATTCGTCGGCATCGGTCACGGTGCACCAGACCTTGTCACCCGGTTTCAAACCGCTGGCATCGTCGATAAATACGTTACCGTCGATTTCCGGTGCGTCGAAGAAGCAGCGGCCCACGGCGCCTTGCTCGTCGACTTCGTCGATCAGTACTTCGATTTCCTTGCCGATGCGCAGTTGCAGGCGCGCCGAGCTGATTGCCTGCTGGTGCGCCATGAAGCGCTCCCAACGGTCCTGCTTGATGTCATCCGGCACCACGGCCAGGTCCAGTAGGTTGGCCGGAGCGCCTTCCACCGGCGAGTACTGGAAGCAACCGACGCGGTCCAACTGGGCTTCGGTCAGCCAGTCGAGCAGGTACTGGAAGTCTTCCTCGGTTTCGCCAGGGAAGCCGACGATGAAGGTCGAACGGATGATCAGATCCGGGCAGATCTCGCGCCAGTTCTTGATGCGCGCCAGGGTCTTGTCTTCGAAGGCCGGGCGTTTCATGGCCTTGAGCACTTTCGGGCTGGCGTGCTGGAACGGGATGTCCAGGTACGGCAGGATCTTGCCGGCGGCCATCAACGGGATCAGCTCGTCCACGTGCGGGTACGGGTACACGTAATGCAGGCGCACCCACACGCCCAGGCTGCTGAGGGCTTCGCACAGTTCGGTCATGCGGGTTTTCACCGGCGCGCCGTTCCAGAAACCGGTGCGGTATTTCACGTCGACGCCGTAGGCGCTGGTGTCCTGGGAGATCACCAACAGCTCTTTCACGCCGGATTTGACCAGGCGCTGGGCCTCGTCCAGCACGTCACCCACCGGGCGGCTGACCAGCTTGCCGCGCATCGACGGGATGATGCAGAAGCTGCAGCTATGGTTGCAGCCTTCGGAAATCTTCAGGTATGCGTAGTGGCGCGGGGTCAACTTGATGCCTTGCGGAGGCACCAGGTCGATCAGCGGGTTGTGGTCCTGGCGCGGCGGCACCACTTGATGCACGGCGTTGACCACCTGCTCGTACTGCTGCGGGCCGGTCACGGCCAACACGCTCGGGTGTACCTTGCGGATATTGCCTTCTTCGACACCCATGCAGCCGGTGACGATGACCTTGCCGTTTTCCTTGATGGCCTCGCCGATCACTTCCAGGGACTCTGCCTTGGCCGAGTCGATGAAGCCGCAGGTGTTGACCACCACCACGTCCGCGTCCTGGTAAGTGGACACGACGTCATAACCTTCCATGCGCAGTTGCGTCAGGATGCGTTCGGAGTCGACCAGAGCCTTTGGGCAGCCCAGGGAAACAAAGCCGACCTTGGGGTTGGCTTTTGCGATGGTGGTGGACATGTCTAACCTCGGTATTGAATGACGCCGCCAGTCGGGCACGACAAGGCGGTAGACGGGCACTTAGCGCTCTCGTGAGAGAGGGTGCTTTTGTGCCTCTGATCAAAAAGTGCGCAATTCTAGCGATGGGCAACGCACTTGACCAGCTTTATGCAGGGAAATACGACGAGTGCTGCGCTATGCTTCGCGCCGTTGCTCACGGGTGAAATCCCTGGGTCAATTAAACGTCTGTTACGAGAAGTAAAACAGCGCATGCTAAGGTCAGCTTAGATGCATTGTTTATAAGAGACCTCAGGTCATAGGGCAGGAGTGGTTGATGGGTCAGGCAAGTAGTCAGGCAGCGGGTGCCGAGCATTCCAACGCCAAGCCGATTGGCATGCTGGTGGCAGCGGTCGGGGTGGTTTACGGCGATATCGGGACCAGCCCGCTCTACACCCTTAAAGAAGTGTTCAGCGGTGGTTATGGGGTTCAGGTCAACCATGACGGAGTCTTCGGGATCCTGGCGCTGATCTTCTGGTCGCTGATCTGGGTCGTTTCGATCAAGTATGTGTTGTTCATCCTGCGCGCCGACAACCAGGGCGAGGGCGGCATCATGGCCCTTACCGCGTTGGCGCGGCGGGCGGCGTCGCCGTATCCGAAACTGCGCTCGGTGCTGGTGATTCTCGGTTTAATCGGTGCGGCGCTGTTTTACGGCGACAGCATGATCACCCCGGCAATCTCGGTGCTCTCGGCGGTAGAAGGCCTGGAACTGGCCTTTGATGGGCTGGAACGCTGGGTCGTGCCGTTGTCGCTGGTGGTGCTGGTGGGCCTGTTTCTGATCCAGAAACATGGCACCGACCGCATCGGCAAGCTGTTCGGGCCGGTCATGGTGTTGTGGTTCCTGGTGCTGGCGGGCTTGGGGGTGAATGGCATCAGCCAGCATCCGGAAGTGCTCAACGCGTTGAACCCGGTGTGGGGTGTGCGTTTCTTCATGGTCCACCCTGGCATGGGTGTGGCGATTCTCGGCGCCGTGGTGCTGGCGCTGACCGGTGCCGAAGCGCTGTACGCCGACATGGGCCACTTCGGGCGCAAGCCTATCGCCCGTGCGTGGTTCGCCCTGGTGCTGCCAGCGCTGGTGCTCAACTATTTCGGCCAAGGTGCGCTGCTGCTCGAAAACCCCGAAGCGGCGCGTAACCCGTTCTACCTGCTCGCACCGAGCTGGGCGCTGATTCCGTTGGTGGTGTTGTCCACCCTGGCCACGGTGATTGCGTCCCAGGCGGTGATTTCCGGCGCGTTCTCCCTGACCCGTCAGGCGATCCAGCTGGGTTACATCCCGCGCATGCACATTCAGCATACGTCCAGCGCCGAACAAGGCCAGATCTATATCGGCGCGGTGAATTGGTCGCTGATGGTCGGCGTGATCCTGCTGGTGCTGGGCTTCGAGTCGTCCACCGCACTGGCTTCAGCCTACGGCGTGGCGGTGACCGGCACTATGCTGATCACCAGCATCCTGGTGTCGGCAGTGATGCTGTTGCTGTGGAAATGGCCACCAGTGCTGGCGATTCCGGTGTTGATCGGTTTCCTTTTGGTCGACGGGCTGTTCTTCGCCGCCAACGTGCCGAAAATCGTCCAGGGTGGTGCGTTCCCGGTATTGGCGGGGATCGTGCTGTTTATCCTGATGACAACGTGGAAACGCGGCAAGGAATTGCTGATGGACCGCCTCGACGAAGGCGGCCTGCCGTTGCCGATCTTTATCAGCAGTATCCGCGTGCAGCCGCCCCATCGCGTGCAGGGCACCGCAGTGTTCCTCACCGCACGGCCCGACGCGGTGCCGCATGCGCTGTTGCACAACCTGCTGCATAACCAGGTGCTGCACGAGCAAGTGGTGTTGCTGACGGTGGTCTACGAAGATATTCCCCGCGTTCCCGCCGCACGGCGCTTCGAGGTGGATGCCTACGGCGAAGGGTTCTTCCGCGTGATCCTGCACTTTGGCTTTATCGATGAGCCGGACGTGCCCCAAGCGCTGAAGCTGTGCCACCTGGATGATCTGGATTTCAGCCCGATGCGCACCACGTACTTCCTCAGCCGCGAAACGGTGATCGCCTCGCGTATCAAAGGCATGGCCCGCTGGCGCGAAGGTTTGTTTGCGTTCATGTTGAAGAACGCCAACGGCAACCTGCGTTTCTTCAAACTCCCGGTCAACCGGGTGATCGAGCTGGGCACCCAGGTCGAAATGTAAGCAGAAGTTGAACGGGAGCCGGCAATCGGCTCCCGTTTTACCTTCTGAACCCTGTGCGATCCCTTGTTGTCGACTAGGCTCTAAGCACTGTTGTGTAGGAGCGGGCTTGCCCGCGAAAAACCTTAATAGTAACGCGTCGATCCTGGATAAACGCGGCGCCCATGAGGCTTTCGCGAGCAAGCTCGCTCCTACAGAAGTACCCAAAAAGCCCAGAAGAGGTGCGCCATGAGTCAGTTGCTCGAACCCTACACCCTGCGCCAATTGACCCTGCTCAATCGCATTGCCGTGTCGCCAATGTGCCAATACTCCAGCGTCGATGGCCTGGCCAACGACTGGCACCTGGTCCACCTCGGCAGTCGCGCCGTCGGCGGGGCCGGGCTGATTTTTACCGAAGCCACCGCCGTCACCGCCGATGGCCGTATCACCGCCGAAGACCTGGGCCTGTGGAACGACGCACAGATCGCCCCGCTGCAACGCATCACGCGCTTTATCGCGGCCCAGGGCGCGGTGGCCGGGATTCAACTGGCCCACGCCGGGCGTAAGGCCAGCACCCATCGGCCGTGGATCGGCAAGCACGGCAGCGTCAAGCCGGAAGACGGCGGCTGGGTGCCGGTGGGGCCGTCGCCGATTGCCTTTGACCCGAACCACACGCAGCCCCGTCCACTGGACGACGCGGGGATCGAGCAAGTGATCGCTGACTTTGTCGCCGCTGCCAAGCGCGCGTTGACCGCCGGTTTTGAAGTGGTGGAGATCCACGCCGCTCACGGTTACCTGTTGCATCAATTCCTCTCGCCCATCAGCAATCAGCGTCAGGACCAGTACGGCGGAACCTTTGAAAACCGTATCCGCCTGGTACTGCAAGTCACCGAAGCGGTGCGCGAAGTCTGGCCGCAAGACCTGCCGCTGTTTGTGCGGGTGTCGGCCACCGACTGGGTGGAAGACGGCTGGAACCCCGATGAAACCGTGGAGCTGGCGCGCCGCCTGAAAGACTTGGGCGTCGACTTGATCGACGTGTCCTCCGGCGGCACCGCCGCCAACGCCGAGATCCCCATCGGCCCCGGCTACCAGACGCGGTTTGCCGAGCGTGTGCGCAAAGAGTCGGGTATCGCCACCGGCACCGTGGGCATGATTACCGAGCCGGCCCAGGCCGAACATATCCTGCGCACCTGCCAGGCCGACATCATCTTCCTCGCCCGAGAACTGCTGCGTGACCCTTACTGGCCGTTGCATGCCGACGATGACCTGGGCGGACGCCTGGCGACCTGGCCGGCCCAGTACCAGCGGGCGACCCATCGGGATCAGCCGATTCATGAGTCTGATCTCAGGGATTGATCCTTCATCGGCTCCAACAAAACCCACCCTGACCCGGTGGGTTTTTTTGCCGGGAGCTGTGGGATATGGCTGTAGGTATTTATTCCTGAGCCAATTATTTAAGTGAATACTCTAAAAAAATCCCACACGGCACGAGATTGTTTCTACGCTTAGGGTAAGTCTGATTTCTGGCCCAGGGAGTCAGTCGGTTTGTCTACCGAGGCATTGTGCTTCACGGCAGGCGGGTAATGGGCACACGGAGTTTTTGATCGATATCAGGAGAAACAGTCCATGGCCAAGTCCTATGGTGTAGCGGGTGTGGTGGCGTCTTTTCTGAACTGCGGGGTGTCCTTGCGCGCCCGAAGGTTGAGTTCCGATGAAGCTGAATTGCTGGCGCAGTATCGCGCCCTGACCGAGAACGATCAGGTGGCTATGCGCTATCTGATTGGAGCGATGAAGAGTGTGTCGCGGTTCTGAAAGCGAGGGCCGCTACTTGAAACGGTTTGAATCATCAGGGAAGTCTCGATTGTCCGAAAAGTCTGGATCGTCGTAGAAATCGAATTCGCCAAAGGCTGAAAGCAGATCGTCTTCCATTGCGGCGCGTTCTGCTTTGAGCCAGTGCTTCAGGCCTTTCGGACTCTCGATTTCAACCATTAGTTGTTCCAAGTCGCCCAGTTGATGCTGGAGGTCTTTGAGCGCGCGATTGACGTGCGTGCGGCTGTTAGCCAGCGTCACCTCGGCAAAAGGTTGGACATCGAACTGGCGGACAAAATCAAAGGCAATGGCACTGATTTCCATGACCAGTTCGTCGTACTGCTCGCTCAGCACATGGTTGTAGTGGAGCAGTCGCTCATCCGACATATTCTGCAGGGTTGTCGCATCAAGATGCTCCGCCTCCAGTTGCAACTCCAGCAGTGCCAGCAGGTTACGTTCTGCATAGGCCTGATTGGCGCGCTGCATCAGGACGGTTTTGCGCTGGCGCTCAGCATCGTCGGTTTCCCGGTCGGGATGCAGTGCGCTGGCCAGTTTGCGGTACACCTCGCGCATTGACTGACTGGCTTGTCTGGCCTGCTCTTCAAAGCGCTTTTCACGAGCGGTAGAGGTTTTTGGTGAACGCTCATCCTGCTGTTTTTTCTCCTCCATCAGGTGCTCTTGCAGGTGTTGCGCAAGGGCTTCGGGAGAACTGAAGTCGAAATCTTCGCCCAGCTTTATGCCATAGGCTTGCTCCATGGCTTCTTTGATAATCAGGTTTTCCTGGCGTTCGTCGTCATCGAAGTCACCTTGACTGTGCTTGTTATACAGCGCCTTCATCTGCTCACGATGGGTGTCATCCATCAGCGAGGTGGCCAATTCACAGATAACCGCCTGTAAGGTCTTTCGGTCAGCCTTTGCCAGCTTGATACGATCACTGGCTCTATCGAGCGCACTCAATAGAGCAGCCTGGCGCTCAGCGTACTGGACTTTTAGCGGCATGAATTCTTCATGCCAGCGTTGATGGTATAGGGGCAGGGCTGCTTCCCAGGCTTGGAGCGTTAGACGTTGCTTGTCGATTTTTTTCAACAGAGCATTGAATTTACGCTGTGCAGCAGAGAGTTTGGGCGTGGTTTTTGCCGAAATAGTCAGCTGCGAGACGTTTGAATCAGTAGACATGGGCATCACTCGGCAGTCGGGCGCGTGTGGCAAAAATCCTAGCATGCGCCGTAGCTGTGTCTATACATCGACGGATGAGGCGGGTGTCTGGCGTGTCCGATCGTTCCATACCTTGGAAACAATCGGACGGCTTTGGAGCGGTTTATCGTCGAATCAGGTGTACTTACGCTGCTCTGGCGCCGGCGGGAAGTATTGATACAACCAGGTTTCACTCAAGGTGCGGTCCTGGGTGCGGATAAACAGGCGCAGCTCCACCGGCTCCACGCTGTCGCTGGTCGGGTACCAATCGAAGAGGATGCGATAGCCCTTGATGTTGTCCAGCACCAGCACGCTGAAGTCTTTCACTTCACCGTGGGAGCAGGTCACCACCGGCTCGATGCCGGTGCCAGGTGGCAGGCGATCCAGGCCGCCGCCCTTGAAGTCCACAGCAAACCGCCGCGCCCAGACTAGCGGGTAATGCTCGCCCGGTGCCCAGCCCTCGGTGAAACCGCCCATGCCTGAACGCGTGGCATCGACTTGCGCCAACGGTGTGCTCACCGGCGGCAGGGCGCTCCAGTACAATTTGTAGCCATAGTTGAGCGAGTCACCGGCGGCCACGGGTTTTTTCGGGGTCCAGAAGGCCACGATGTTGTCCAGGGTTTCGCCGGTGGTCGGGATCTCCAGCAGGTCGATCGAGCCTTCGCCCCACGCGGTGGTCGGTTCGACCCACAGGCTTGGGCGCTTGCTGTACCAGTCGACGGTGTCCTGGTAGCTGGCAAATTCATGGTCGGTCTGCACCAGGCCGAAGCCTTTCGGGTCGGTGTCGGCGAACGCATTGAATTGCAGCTTGGCCGGGTTGTTCAGCGGACGGCAGATCCACTCGCCGTTGCCGCGCCACATCGCCAGGCGGTCCGAGTCATGGATTTGCGGGTGGAGGGTGTCGCACATGCGTCGTTCGTGGGTACCACAGCTGAACATGCTGGTCATCGCGGCAATGCCCAGTTGTTCGATGGCGGTGCGCGCATTGATGTTCGCGTCGATGGCCATCACCACCTGGTTGGCCTGGCAGTCGATATCGAAACGGTAGGCGCCGGTGGCGCTCGGCGAATCGAGCAGGGCGTAGACCACAAAGCGCGTGGCGTTTTTGTCTGGGGTTTCGAACCAGAACTGCGTGAAGTCGGGGAATTCCTCGCGCTTTTTCGCGTAGGTGTCAATCGCCAGGCCCCGTGCGGAAAGTCCGTACTGCCCGGTGGAATCCACCGCGCGGAAGTAACTGGCGCCGAGAAACGACAACACGTCATGGCGATCCAGCTCCGGCGCCTTGAACAGCTTGAAGCCGGAGAAACCCAGGTCGCCGGTCAGTTGTTGGGTGTCGACCGTGGATTTTTCATAGTTGAACAGCGAAGGGCGGAAATGCACTTCGCGCGCTTCACGGGTCTTGGGGTCGACGCTGTGCATGCGCACGGGCGTCTTGAAGCCCATGCCGACGTGGAAAAACTGCACGTCCAACTGGCCGTTCAATTCTTTCCACAGCGAATGGTTGCCGTCGTAGCCGATGGCATTGAAATTTTGCGGGGTCATTGTCGCGAGGGTGGGCGGCAGCACCTGTTTGGTGTCTTTATACGCGGTCCCGGCGAGTTGCTTGGCCTGGGCCTTCAGCGTTTCGAAATCGAACGCCACGGCCTTGCCGTCGGCGGCGCGGTTCCCGGCCCAGGCCTGCGCGGCCAATAGGCCGCTGGCCGATAAACCGGTGTAAGCCGCAATGGCCATGGACGCTTTGAGCAAATTCCTGCGGTGCATAGAGACAACCTGTCGTGAGCAAATCCCGCGCCGGCCCTGGCACGTGCTGGATCAGAAATTTCGGTTCGGACATGCCTTCGGCCAAACGCAACGGACATTAAACAGACGCCGGATAGCTTAAGCGGTTCGATGACGTAGGAAAAATGATTGATAGCGGGATGATGGCTTGGCAAATGCGACAAGACATTTCCGGGCTGTGACTGAGCACATTACCCAGGAATTATGAAGATCCAATGTGGGAGGGGCTTGCTCCCTCCCACATCGAGACTGTATTCCAGCCCACTTCCCCTACTGCCCGATACGCCGCATCCGGGTTGGCGATGCTCACATGTCTTACAGTCAAGGCATCAGGGCGAGGTTCAGTGCTTGAACATCACATGGCGAACGGTGGTGTAGTCCTCCAGCCCATACATGGACATGTCTTTGCCATACCCCGACAGTTTCTGACCGCCGTGAGGCATTTCGCTGACGAGCATGAAGTGGGTGTTCACCCACGTGCAGCCGTATTGCAAGCGCGCGGCCAAGCGGTGGGCACGTCCGACATCAGCGGTCCACACAGACGATGCCAAGCCGTAGTCCGAATCGTTGGCCCAGCCGAGTACCTGTGCTTCATCACTGAACTTCGTCACCGACACTACAGGCCCGAACACCTCGCGGCGCACGATCTCGTCGTCCTGCTGCGCATCGGCCAAAACCGTCGGTTCAAAGAAGAAACCGTTGCCTTCCACCGCTTTGCCGCCGGTCACCAGGCGGATGTGCGGCTGCGCCACCGCACGTTCGACGAAACCGGCCACGCGGTCGCGGTGTTGCGCGGTGATCAGCGGGCCGAGCTCGGTGGTCGGGTCATCCTGCAAGCCGTACTTGATGCTGGCGACTGCGGCGCCGAGCTTCTCGACGAACGTGTCGTAGATCTCCGCTTGGGCATAGATGCGGCAGGCAGCGGTGCAATCCTGGCCGGCGTTGTAGAAACCGAAGGTGCGAATGCCTTCCACCGCCGCCTCGATGTCTGCGTCGTTGAAAATGATCACCGGCGCCTTGCCGCCCAGCTCCATGTGCATGCGCTTCACGCTGTCGGCGGTGCTGGAGATGATGTTGGCGCCCGTGGCGATGGAGCCGGTCAGCGACACCATGCGCACTTTCGGGTGGTTCACCAACGGGCTGCCCACGGTAGGCCCACGGCCGAAGACCAGGTTGAGTACGCCGGCCGGGAAAATCTCCGACGCCAGTTCAACCATGCGTAGCGCGGTCAGCGGAGTTTGTTCCGACGGCTTGAGCACCACGGTATTACCGGCGGCCAGGGCCGGAGCGATTTTCCAGGCGACCATCATCAATGGGTAGTTCCACGGGGCGATGGAGGCGATCACCCCCACCGGATCGCGGCGGATCATCGAGGTGTGGCCCGGCAGGTATTCACCGCCGGCCGAGCCGCTCATGCAGCGGCTGGCGCCGGCGAAGAAGCGGAACACATCGGCAATCGCCGGGATCTCGTCATTCAGCGCAGCGCTGTAGGGTTTGCCGCAGTTGTCCGACTCCAGCTTGGCCAGCTCTTCGCCGTGGGCTTCGATCACGTCCGCCAGTTTCAACAGCAGCAGCGAGCGATCCTTGGGCGCGGTTTGCGACCAGCTTTCAAACGCCGCATCGGCGGCACGCACGGCGGCGTCGACCTGGGCTTCGCTGGCTTCCTTGATTTCCACCAGCACACGGCCCAACGCCGGGTTGAATACGGCCTGCGCCGGGCCTTCGCCTTCGACCAGTTGGCCGTTGATCAAGAGTTTGGTTTGCATGGTTCACGCCTCCAAAAAACTATTGTTATTGCCCTGAAGCAACCGGGTCTGAATATGGGAGGGGGCTTGCTCCCGATAGCGGTGTGCCAGTCAATACAGGTGTGTCTGATGTACTGCTATCGGGAGCAAGCGCCCTCCCACAGTTGAACCCGGTTCCTTCAATGGAAAAGTTATTTACCGCCACTGCCTGCCACGCTTTCACCGCCGCGGGTCAGGTAATAGGCACCCAGAATCGGGAACATCGTCACGATCATCACCAGCATCGCCACCACGTTGGTCACCGGCACATCCCGCGGGCGACTCAACTGGTTGAGCAGCCACAGCGGCAAGGTGCGCTCATGCCCGGCGGTGAAGGTGGTGACGATGATTTCGTCGAACGACAGTGCAAACGCGAGCATGCCGCCGGCCAGCAGCGCCGAGCCCAGGTTGGGCATGATGATGTAGCGGAAGGTCTGCCAGCCGTCGGCGCCCAGGTCCATCGAGGCTTCGATCAGGCTGTGGGAGGTGCGGCGCAAGCGGGCGATCACGTTGTTGTAGACGATCACCACGCAGAAGGTCGCGTGGCCGACGATGATGGTGAACATCCCAGGCTCGATGCCCAGCGTCTTGAAGGTCGCCAGCAGGGCGATCCCGGTGATGATCCCCGGCAGCGCGATCGGCAGGATCAGCATCAGCGACACGCCTTGCTTGCCGAAGAACTCGCGGCGATACAGCGCGGCTGAAGCGAGGGTGCCGAGGACCATGGCGATCAGGGTAGCGATCGCCGCGATCTGCAGCGACAGCTTGATCGCTTCGAGTACGTCGGGGCGCGCGAAGGCTACGCTGAACCACCTCAGAGTGAAGCCCTGGGGTGGAAAGCTGAACGCGGCTTCCTCGGTGTTAAAGGCATAGAGAAAGATGATCAGGATCGGGAAGTGCAAAAACACCAAGCCGCCCCAGGCCGCCATCTTCAAGCCCAGTGATGATTTCTCAGAGTGCATCGAAGGCCCCCAGGCGTTTGACGATGGACAGGTACACCGCGATCAGCACGATCGGCACCAGGGTGAACGCCGCGGCCATGGGCATGTTGCCGATGGCGCCTTGCTGGGCGTACACCATGCCGCCGACGAAGTAACCCGGCGGGCCCACCAGTTGCGGCACGATGAAGTCGCCCAGGGTCAGCGAAAACGTGAAGATCGAACCGGCCGCAATCCCCGGCACCGACAGCGGCAGTATCACCTGCATAAAGGTCTGGCGCGGCTTGGCGCCCAGGTCTGCCGAGGCCTGCAGCAACGACGGCGGCAAACGCTCCAGCGATGCCTGGATCGGCAGGATCATGAACGGCAGCCAGATGTAGACGAACACCATGAACCGCCCCAAGTGCGAGGTGCTCAAGGTGCTGCCGCCCACGCCGGGAATCCCCAGCACGAACTGCAACACCGGCTCCAGGCCCAGGTGTTGCACAAACCATTGCGCCACGCCGCCCTTGGCCAGCAGTAAGGTCCAGGCATACGCCTTGACGATATAGCTGGCCCACATCGGCATCATCACCGCGATATAGAAAAACGCCTTGGTCTTGCCCGTGGTGTAGCGCGCCATGTAATAGGCGATCGGGAAGGCGACGACGGCACTGGCGATCGACACCACAATCGCCATGCTCAGGGTGCGCAGGATGATGTCGAAGTTCGACGGCTGGAACAGCGCGGCGAAGTTGGCCAGGGTCAGGTCCGGCGTGACGGCCATGGTGAAGTCGTCGAACGTGTAGAAGCCTTGCCACAGCAGGGTCAGCAACGAGCCCAGGTAGATCGCGCCGAACCAGATCAGCGGCGGTATCAGCAGCATCGCCAGGTAGAGGTTGGGCTTGCGGTACAGCAGGTTGGAAAACCTGCGCATCGGCGGTTGGGTCAGGGCCAGGCTCATGTCACACCTCGCCTGCGTGGTCGGCCAGGGTGGTCATGGCTGCCCGCGCCCAGCGCACGCTGATGGGCTGGCCGACCTGATAGCCGTTGCTGGTGTCCAGCCACTGGTTATTCGCCTGGCTGATGTTCAACGCCTGGCCGTTCGCCAGTTTCAGTTCATAGCGGGTGGCGCTGCCCTGGTACTGGATGTCATGCAGCAGGCCGCTGATTTCCACTTCGCTGGCCGCCAGCGGGCCTTCGGCGAAGCGCACGTGCTCGGGGCGGATCGAGAACGGCTGCGGGCTGCCGCTGAGGCGCTGGGCCAGCTCGCCGCGAATTACGTTGGAGGTGCCGACGAATTCGGCGACGAACGCGGTAGCCGGCTTCATATAGAGGTTGCGCGGGGTGTCGACCTGTTCGATGCGGCCCTTGTTGAACACGGCCACGCGGTCAGACATCGACAGCGCTTCGGTCTGGTCGTGAGTCACGAAGATAAACGTGATGCCGAGCTGGCGTTGCAGCTTTTTCAGCTCGCTTTGCATCTGTTCGCGCAGCTTGAGGTCGAGGGCGCCCAACGGTTCATCGAGCAGCAGGACGCGCGGGCGATTGACCAGCGCGCGGGCCAGGGCCACCCGTTGGCGCTGGCCGCCAGAAAGCTGCACCGGCTTGCGCTCGCCGTAGCCGCCGAGGGCGACCATGGCCAGGGCTTCTTCAGCGCGGTTGAGGCGCTCGGTCTTGCCCACGCCTTTGACTTTCAGGCCGTAGGCCACGTTGTCGCGCACATTCATGTGGGGGAACAGCGCGTAATCCTGGAACACAGTGTTGACGTCACGCTGATACGGCGGCAAGCCGGCGGCTTCCTCGCCATGAATCCGGATCGAGCCGGCGCTCGGCTGCTCGAACCCGGCGATCAGGCGCAGGCAGGTGGTCTTGCCCGAGCCGGAAGGGCCGAGCATGGAAAAGAACTCGCCGTCCTGGATATCGATGGAAACCCGGTCAACGGCTTTCACTTCGCCGAACTGACGGGAAACGTGGGTGAATTGGACTGCAAGCGTCATGGTGCGGTGCTCCCAAAAGGCGCGGGTCGTCGCAGCGGCCCGGCCTGGACTTCTGAAAAAACAGAACATCTGTGAATGCGGTCAACCCTGTGGGAGGGGGCTTGCTCCCGATAGCCGTACATCAGACACACATCTGTCGACTGACACACCGCTATCGGGGGCAAGCCCCCTCCCACAGGGGCCGGCGTCGACTGTAAGGGCCTTAGCGCCCGCCCATGATCGCGATGTAATCCTGGGTCCAGCGGCTGTACGGCACGAACTTGCCGCCTTCAGCCTGCGGGGTTTTCCAGAAGGCGATCTTGTCGAACTGGTCGAAACCGTTGGTCTTGCAGCCCTCGGCGCCGAGCAATTCGCTGCCGGTGCAGGCCGCCGGCACCGCCGGCAGGGAGCCAAACCAGGCGGCGACATCGCCCTGGACCTTCGGCTGCAGCGACCAGTCCATCCACTTGTAGGCGCAGTTCGGGTGCTTGGCCTCGCTGTGCAGCATGGTGGTGTCGGCCCAGCCGGTGGCGCCTTCCTTGGGAATGGTCGAGGCAATCGGCTGTTTCTCGTTGATCAGGCCGTTGACCTGATACGGCCAGGCGCTGGAGGCGACCACGCCTTCGTTCTTGAAGTCACTCATCTGCACGGTGGTGTCGTGCCAGTAGCGGTGGATCAACGGTTGCTGCGCGCGCAGCAGTTCGAGCACGGCTTTGTACTGGGTTTCGGTCAGTTCATAGGGGCTCTGGATGCCCAGTTCCGGCTTGGTCGACTTGAGGTACAGCGCCGCATCGGCGATGTAGATCGGGCCGTCATAGGCTTGCACGCGGCCTTTGTTCGGCTTGCCGTCCGGCAGGTTCTGCGCCTCGAACAGCACGTTCCAACTGGTGGGCGCGGTCTTGAACACGTTGGTGTTGTACATCAGCACGTTTGGCCCCCACTGGTACGGGGTGCCGTAGGTTTGTTGGCCGACCACGTACCACGGCGCATCTTTCAGGCGCGGGTCGATGTTCTTCCAGTTGGGGATCAACGCGGTGTTGATCGGCTGCACCCGCTTGCCGCCGATCAAGCGCAGCGAGGCATCGCCTGACGCGGTGACTAGGTCGTAACCGCCCTTGGCCATCAAACTGACCATTTCGTCAGAGGTGGCGGCTGTTTTCACATTGACCTTGCAGCCGGTTTCCTTCTCGAAACCTGTGACCCAGTCGTAGGCTTTGTCGCTTTCGCCACGTTCGATATAGCCGGGCCAGGCGACGATATCCAACTGGCCTTCGCCGGCACCTACCGCCTTGAGCGGTTCGGCGGCCTGCAGGCTGGCGCTGGCCAGCAGCGCGGTGGTCAGGGCACTGAGCAGTGCGGTCTTATGCGCGGACATGGGGAATCCCTCTTCTTTAATTATGGTCGGGGCAGTTTTTTGCAGCCGGTGACGCATGAGCTTAGTTGTTGTTTTAAAGGTGCTGGCCGTGGCGGGCCATGATGTGCCGCACCACGCTGTAGTCCTGTAGCGAATCGCTGGACAGATCTTTGCCATACCCGGAGCGCTTCAAGCCGCCGTGGGGCATTTCGCTGACCAGCATGAAATGGCTGTTGATCCAGGTGCAGCCGTATTGCAGGCGCGCCGCCACCTGCATCGCCTTGTCCAGGTTCTCGGTCCACACCGACGAGGCCAGGCCGTATTCGGAGTCGTTGGCCCAGTCCACCGCCTGTTCCAGTTCGTCGAAGCGGGTCACGGTGACCACCGGGCCGAACACTTCGCGCTGGACGATTTCATCACTTTGTTTGCAGCCAGCGAGCAAGGTCGGCTGATAAAAGAAACCCGCGCCGGAATGCACGGCGGCGCCGGTGACTCGCTCGATATGCGGCTGGCCGAGGGCGCGTTCGACAAAACTGGCGACGCGGTCGCGCTGGCGCGTGCTGATCAACGGGCCAAGCTCATTGTCGGCGTCGCGCTTGCCGGCAAAGCGCAGGCTGCTGACCGCCGCACCCAGGTCGGCGACCAATTTGTCGTGAATCCCCGCCTGGGCGTAGATGCGGCACGCGGCAGTGCAGTCCTGGCCGGCGTTGTAGTAACCGTAGGTGCGCACGCCTTCGACCACGGCTTGCAGGTCGGCGTCGTTACACACGATCACCGGCGCCTTGCCGCCCAGTTCCAGGTGCGTGCGTTTAAGGGTTTTCGACGCGGCTTGCAGGATTTTTTGCCCGGTGACGATATCGCCGGTCAACGACACCATGCGCACCTTCGGGTGGCTGACCAGATGGCTGCCGACGCCTTCGCCGCCGCCACACAGAATGTTGATCACCCCACGTGGCAACAATTGGCTGAGGGCCGGGGCCAGGGCGAGGATCGACAGTGGCGTGTGTTCCGACGGCTTGAACACCAGGGTATTACCGGCGGCCAGGGCCGGGGCGATCTTCCACGCGGCCATCATCAGCGGGTAATTCCACGGTGCAATCGAGGCCACCACGCCAATCGGATCACGCCGCACCATGCTGGTGTAGCCCGGCAGGTATTCGCCGCTGAGCTGGCCCGTCTGGCAGCGCACGGCGCCGGCAAAGAAGCGGAACACATCGACGGTGGCGCTCAAGTCATCCTGGCGCGCCAGGTGCAACGGCTTGCCGCAGTTCAGGGATTCGAGGCGGGCCAGGTAGTCGGCTTGGTGCTCGATGGCGTCGGCGATGCCCAGCAGAATGTTTGAACGTTGCTGCGGCGTGGTGCGTGACCAGCCGGCAAATGCGCGGTGGGCCGCGAGGATGGCGGTTTCAACCTGTTCGGTGCTGGCTTCGGCGATCTGGGTCAGCACTTCACCCGTGGCTGGGTTGAGAATCGGTTCGACAACGCCCTGGCCCTGGACCAGTTCGCCGTCGATCAGCAACGCAGTGAGCAGCGGTGTGGGCGCAGCGGACATTTTTCGCGATCTCTTTTCTTGTGTGGTCATGGGCGTTCTCTTACAGGGCGCCCGACCGTCTCTCATGGATGTACCGAGACTAGAGGTCAGACGCGAGGCCAACAAATACTAAATACTGAATGCAGCATTCGATTAAATAGATGGCTTGCGTGGATGGGGCTGTTCCCGTGCCACGGTCAGGAACGGGTCGACCAGCGCCGGCCGTGCGGTGCCACGGCGCCAGGCGAGGCCGACGTCGAGGGTCTGGCTGAGGTCGGCGAGGGGGCGCGCTTCAATAATGTCGCCTTCCAGGGACCACGGGCGGTAGGTCATGTCCGGCTGTATCGATACGCCCAGGCCCGCGGCCACCAGGCTGCGCACGGCTTCGGTGGAGGCGGTGCGCAAGGTGACGCGTGGTTGCAGGCCGGCTGCGGCCCACATGCGTTGGGCGTTGTCGCCCATTTCGTCGACGTTCAGTTGAATCAACGGCTCACGCGCCACATCGGCCAGGTTGATGCTGTCGTGCTCCAGCAGTGGATGTTGTGCCGGCAGCCACAGGCGGTGGGGCGAGTGGGTGAGTACTTCGGTCTGCAGCGCGTGTCGGTCTTCGAGGTTGGAGAGGATCAACACGCCCACATCGATCTCGCCGCTGACCAGCAAATGCTCGATGTACGGGCGCTCATCTTCCATCACGCGGATTTCCACATTGGGGTAGGCGCGCTGGAAACGGGTGAGCAGGTCGGCCAGGTAATAACCGGCCACCAGGCTGGTTACGCCGATGATCAACTGCCCGGCCACCTGATCGGTGCTCTGCTGCAGGCTGCGCTTGGCGTTGTCGACGGTGGCCAGGATCAAGTGCGCCTGGCGCAAAAACTGATGGCCCTGGTGGGTCAGGGTCATGCCCTTGGCGTGGCGGTTGAACAGGTTGACGCCGATTTCCTGCTCCAGTTGCTGGATCGCCAGGGTCAGGGTCGACTGCGAAATAAACGCGGTTTGCGCCGCCGCGGAGATCGAGCCGGTCTCGGCCACGGCGATGAAGTGCCGGATTTGACGCAAGGTCATCATGCTGGAATTACCAGTGGGGTGTTTTTATCGACTGACTCGAGTGTATATCGATTTAACCGAAGGATAGCCGCGTTACATCTGGAAGCACTCTAGATCGGGGTTTTTTGGCGCTTAGTTTTACGCTGGGAGCCTATTGGTCCTACGAACCCTGGTGTCTGGAGGCTACGCATGAATACCCGTGGATTACTCGATCAACTGCTCAAGTCTGGTCAGGACATGTTGCAGAACAAGGCCGGTGGCCAGCGCAAATCCGACGACCAAGGTGCCCTCGGCGGGTTGCTCGGCAGTGGCGGGCTCGGCAGCTTGCTCGGCGGCGCCGGTGGTGGAGCCCTGGCGGCCGGGGCCATGGGCCTGCTGCTGGGCAATAAAAAAGCGCGCAAATTTGGCGGCAAGGCCCTGACCTATGGCGGGTTGGCGGCATTGGGCGTGATCGCCTACAAAGCCTACGGTAACTGGCAGGCGCAACAGGCCGGCGCGCCCCAAGGCGAGCCGCAAACCATCGACCGCCTGCCGCCGGCCCAGGTCGAGCAACACAGCCAAGGCATCCTCAAGGCATTGGTGGCGGCGGCCAAGGCCGACGGGCATGTGGATGAGCGCGAGCGCGCGCTGATTGAAGGTGAATTCACCAAGCTGGATAACGACCGCCAATTGCAAAGCTGGCTGCATGGCGAGCTGAACAAACCCCTCGACCCGGCCGACGTGGCGCGGGCGGCAAGCACCCCGGAAATGGCCGCCGAGATGTACATCGCCAGTGTGATGCTGGTGGATGAGGAGAACTTTATGGAGAAGGCGTATCTGGATGAGCTGGCGCGGCAGCTTAAGTTGGAGCCCGGTTTGAAGGTTGAGCTGGAGAAACAGGTGCGCCAGGCGACGCTTTAGGGATCGTTCCCACGGATGGGCGCGATCAGGTAGTGATGGGTCTATCGGGTGCGGTTAAGGAGGACCCCATGGCGTGGCCAGTTGCAGCGTCATGAGGTAACGCTCCTCTGTGGGGCGTCTATCGTCCTTGAATCGTCCAACCACCAGCATCACTTGATACTGGTCACTTGCTCGCCAATAGGCTGTGCCGCCTCGGTTCACATTGCGTAGCCGGGCACGCCATTCCGGGGTGTCGGCGAATGGGGGGTTGGACGCGACACGGATGGGCGCCCAACCCGCCTTGCGCCATTGCTCCTGCAAATCCAGTACGACTTTGAGGGTGTCGTCGAGCAATAGTGGCTCGATTTGAGGTGACATACGAATACTGCTAACTCGCTCATCATCGAAGCCTATCGTGAAGAAGCGGGCCAAAGGGGTTACGAATCCGTATTTTGGATCTATGTAGCGAAGTCGAGCATCGGATTTCGGCATTCTGAACCAGTGGTGTCCGGGAATCGCCGGGCCAATGCTTGCGCTGGAGCGCTGACGCATGTCTTCCCAGGGCTCGCCAAGCATCAGTGCTATTTCCGGATCTTCCGCGCTCAGGCGTATCGCTACCCATATGAGTGATGCTGCAACGACCAGTCCCGTTCCGCCACGTCGCCAACCTAGCTTCGCGATCCGATTCATCGGCCCCCCCGGCTTTCAGCGATGTCTTCTAGCTCGAGTTCGATTCGATACCGCTCAGTGCTATTTAGTAGTGTGTGAAACCGCGCTGCAGCCTTGAGCACGAATGCCATACGCTGGTCGATATCGGCTAGATTGGCGAAGGGGTTGTTGCTGAAATCAATGGTCCGACCGTCATCAGCGGTGCTGCATTGGTTTGCCAGTGTCAGTTCAATGGCTTGAGCGATCCCGGACGGTATACCCGTGACGTATGAAAGATGGTTGCTACGTAGCAGAGCCACTAGTTTTGGATCACCGTACATGGTCGGTTGAAGAATGTTTCGTTGTTCGTGGTCAGCCAGATACTCAACACTTTTAGCAATGTCTCCATCGTCAATAGCCTTGAATGCATGCAATATTTCCGGGTAATCCCCCCCAAACCTCAACTTATCCTGCCCCACCGGCCACAACACCCGCTGTAGCCCATCCTCAAAAATGTTCTGGCGCGCGGACAGGCAGGTCTCAAGCAACCCCAACCCCTGCTCCTTATAAAACGCATGCAACGGAAACACATCCAAAAACAGCGTGGTATTTCCCATCGCCATCATCTCGTACACATGTTGATAAAGCTGCTGCACGCTCGATAACAGTTCACCCTCGCGCCGCCAATCAACATCAGGCATTGGGTTATTGCGGCTGGCTTGTTCATGGTCCCGCAGGCGCCGCTCATACTCCCGCAGCTTTGCCTGCCGTTCACGTTCCTCGGCGCTGAACAACCCCCAAACCCCTTTCCGGGCACTTCTTCGCAATTGCTCCGCAGCTTCATATTCCGCCTGAATCCTCTCGATGGATTGCGCCGCGTGCAGCAGGCCACAGCCCACTTGCTTGGACGCAAACGCCGCAAGACCGGCCCACTGGAAACGCTGATCCAGGCCCATAGCTGGGCGTAGGCAGCATTGATGGCACGGTTACGCGCTTTGGGATCGGTAATCATCACGCCACCCGGTGCCACGATGGCTTCGGCTCGGTTCTAATACTCACGCCAGATGTTCTCGCAGGTTGGTCCCCGTGCTTCGTTGAGACTTGGCGTGAACTGACGGGGCGTAGGTGTGAAGTGGGTAGAGGAGGGCGTACTGGATTCAGTGTATTGGGTGGTGGCTTGCGTGGCGGCTCTGGCTTGGGGTTGAGGCGTGTCTTCGATAATCTGCGAGCTGAGCGTCTGATTGGCAATCAGTCGCGGGCGGGGGGTGCACTTGCAGTAACAGAGGTCGCCTTCCAGCGCGAAGTTAAGTCCATTTTTTGTGTCTACCAGGCGGGGGCCGTCGCAGACGATCACCCCAATGGTCTCGCAGGTCGGGCAATAAACCTCATCGCCTTCGCGTGCCTGGTCCATTCCGTTAATGCTGCAATTCGTACAGCCGGTGCGCACTGTGCCGTTGGCGGTGGTTTTAGCACCTACGGTGATGTGGTAACGCTCCATCCTAGATGTATCCTTTTGTAATCTTTAGGAAGGAGCACGCTAGATTAGGGGAGAAAAGGCGAGAAGTCAGATGCTTCTTGGTCTGATGTAGGGTGGTTCTTTAATCCCTAGAGGCTGTTTTTGCATTCTATGTACGCCACATCGAAACCCATTGATAAATGAGGGCTTCTGCTCAGCTATACTCCCCCTCATTTGAATGGCCCCTCGAGGAAACACTGTGAAGAATTGGACCTTGCGCCAGCGGATTATGGCGAGCTTTGCGGTCATTATCGCGATCATGCTGCTGATGGTTGTGGTGTCCTACTCACGGTTGCTGAAGATCGAAGCCAGCCAGGAATCGGTCCGTGACGATGCGGTGCCGGGGGTTTACCTCAGTTCGATGATCCGCAGCGCATGGGTCGACAGCTATTTGCTGACCATCGATATCATTGGTCTGCGCGCAGATAAAACCCTTACCAGTGCCGATAAGACCGACTTCAAGTCCTTCGAAGCGCGTATTGAACAGCAGATGGCCAACTACGAAAAAACCGTCAACAGCCAGGCTGATCGCATGGAGTTCGATAACTTCAAGGCGGCGCATATCAACTACAACAATGCCCTCGTCGAGGTGCTGGCGCGCATCGAAGCCAATGACCTGCCGGGTGCGAACGTCTTGCTCGAAGAGCAATTGACGCCGATCTGGATCGAAGGGCGCATGAAGCTCAATGACATCATCACCGAAAACAAGGGAGTGTCTGACCTCGCCACGGCGGCCATCGACGAGTCGGTGCTGTCGGCCAAGATCAGCATGGCGGTGTCGCTGATCATCGCCATCTTCGCCGCCGGCCTGTGCGGCCTGCTGTTGATGCGCACAATCATCGCGCCGATGAAGCGCATCGTCGAGATCCTCGACACCATGCGTACCGGTGACCTGAGCAAGCGCTTGAACCTTGCGCGCAAGGACGAATTCGGCGCTGTCGAAACCGGCTTCAACGACATGATGACCGAACTGACGGCCCTGGTGTCCCAGGCCCAGCGTTCGTCTGTGCAGGTCACGACCTCGGTCACCGAGATTGCCGCCACTTCTAAGCAACAACAGGCCACGGCCACGGAAACCGCCGCAACTACCACCGAGATCGGCGCCACTTCGCGGGAGATCGCTGCCACTTCCAAAGATTTGGTCCGTACCATGACCGAAGTCTCCACCGCCGCTGACCAGGCCTCGGTCGCCGCCGGTTCCGGCCAGCAAGGCTTGGCACGCATGGAAGAAACCATGCACTCGGTGATGGGCGCTGCCGAATTGGTCAACGCCAAGCTGGCGATCCTTAACGAGAAGGCCGGCAACATCAACCAGGTGGTGGTCACCATCGTCAAGGTCGCCGACCAGACCAACCTGTTGTCCCTCAACGCCGCCATCGAGGCCGAGAAAGCCGGTGAGTACGGCCGCGGCTTTGCCGTGGTGGCCACCGAAGTGCGCCGCCTGGCCGACCAGACCGCCGTCGCCACCTACGACATCGAGCAGATGGTGCGCGAGATCCAGTCGGCGGTGTCTGCCGGGGTGATGGGCATGGACAAGTTCTCCGAAGAAGTGCGCCGGGGCATGTTCGAAGTGCAGCAAGTGGGCGAGCAACTGTCGCAGATCATCCATCAGGTCCAGGCCCTGGCGCCGCGGGTGTTGATGGTCAACGAAGGCATGCAGGCCCAGGCCACCGGTGCCGAGCAGATCAACCACGCGCTGGTGCAATTGGGCGATGCCAGCAGTCAGACGGTCGAGTCCTTGCGCCAGGCCAGCTTTGCCATTGATGAACTGAGCCAGGTTGCGGTCGGTCTGCGCGGCGGCGTGTCGCGCTTCAAAGTCTGATGAGCGACCTCGCGGCTAAACACGGCGCCGTCCCGGCAGCGAAAAAGGCGTTGTTCCTGGTGTTCCACATCGGCGACCAACGTTATGCCCTCAAGGCCACGGAAGTGGCCGAGGTACTGCCGCGCCTGCCGCTCAAACCCCTCGCCCATGCACCGCTGTGGGTGGCGGGCATCTTTGCCCATCGCGGCGCGATGGTGCCGGTTATCGACCTCAGTGCCTTGACCTTCGGCAAGCCGGCCCAGGCGCGGACCAGTACGCGGCTGGTGTTGGTCAACTACAAACCTGAGCCCTGGCTCGAGGCGCGTTGGCTGGGGCTGATTCTGGAGCAGGCCACCGAAACCCTGCGTTGCGACCCGGCGCAATTCAAGCCATACGGTCTGGACAATCCCCAGACGCCCTACCTGGGGCCGGTGCGCGAAGATGCCTTGGGTTTGATGCAATGGATCGGCGTCGCGGATCTGCTCACCAACGAAGTGCGCGCCTTGCTGTTTTCTGCCGAGCCGAGCCTATGAGCAACGACCCGCGCTTCTTTGCCTTCTTGAAAGAACGCATCGGCCTGGATGTGGCCTCGGTGGGCGAAGCCATCATCGAACGCGCCGTGCGCCAGCGCAGTCACGCCGTAGAGGCCCAGACGGCGGATGAGTACTGGCACCATCTGCAGCGCTCCCACGACGAACAGCAAGCGCTGATCGAAGCGGTGATCGTGCCCGAGACCTGGTTTTTTCGTTACCCCGAATCCTTCGCGACCCTGGCCCGCCTGGCCAAGGCGCGTCTGGCCGAGATCAACCAGTTGCGCGCGCTGCGCATTCTCAGCCTGCCCTGTTCCACCGGCGAAGAACCCTATTCGATCGCCATGGCCTTGCTCGATGCTGGCCTGGCGCCGCACCAGTTCAAGGTGCAGGGCATGGACGTCAGCCCGTTGTCGGTGGAGCGTGCCCTGTGTGGCGTGTATGGCCGCAACTCGTTTCGCGGCGGCGACCTTGAGTTTCGCGACCGCCACTTCACCGAGCAGGTCGATGGCTATCGCATCGACGACCGCGTGCGCGAACAGGTGCGCCTGCAAGTCGGCAACCTGCTCGACCCAGGGTTGCTCGCCAATGAGCCGAGCTACGATTTTGTGTTTTGCCGCAACCTGCTGATCTATTTCGACCAGCCGACACAAAAACAAGTGTTCGAAGTGCTCAAGAACCTGACTCACGTGGACGGCGTGCTATTTATCGGCCCGGCCGAAGGCAGCCTGTTGGGGCGGCATGGCATGCGCTCGATCGGCGTGCCGCAGTCGTTTGCATTCAGCCGACACACCGAGCCGGTCAAGCCTGAGCCGGTCTTTGTGCCGATGCCCGTGCCCCCGCCTCGGCACAGCGTCGCACCGATCCCGCCCAAGCCGCGCCCGTTCAGTACGCTCAGCGCGCAGGTGGTGCCGATCAGCGCGCCGCCGTCGGATGCTAGCGACCTGCTCAGCCAGATCGCGATCCTGGCCAACGAAGGCAAAAGCGCCGAAGCCCGTGCCGCCTGCGAACGCTATTTAAGCCAACATCCGCCGGCCGCCCAGGTGTTTTACTGGTTGGGGCTGCTCAGCGATGTGGCCGGCAGCGCCCTGGACGCCCAGGGGTTTTACCGAAAAGCCTTGTACCTGGAACCGCAGCACCCGCAGGCCCTGATGCAACTGGCCGGGCTGCTCGAAGCCCAGGGCGACACTGCGGGGGCGCGCCGTTTGCAGGCGCGAGCCGCGCGTAGCGAGCTGACAGTGAGCAAAAACCATGAGTAGCCCCAACGCGCTCGACACTGCAGGCCTGGACCTGACGATAGCCGACGCCCAGGCCATCGACGATTGCTGGAACCGTATCGGTATTCACGGTGATAAGTCCTGCCCGTTGCTGGCGGACCATATCCACTGCCGCAACTGCTCGGTGTACTCTGCCGCCGCCACCCGCTTGCTGGATCGCTATGCGTTGCAGCACGACGATCGGCGCCCGGTCGCCGCTGCCGAAGCGGGCGAAGACATCCTTACCCGTTCCCTGCTGATATTCCGCCTCGGCGAAGAATGGCTGGGGATCGCCACCCGCTGCCTGGTGGAAGTGGCGCCGCTGCAACCGATTCATTCCCTGCCACACCAACGTTCCCGCGCATTGCTTGGCGTGGCGAACGTGCGCGGTGCGCTGGTGGCGTGCCTGTCGCTGGTGGAGCTGTTGGGCCTGGACACCACCGGCCACGGGCCCCCCGGCGGGCGTATCATGCCGCGCATGTTGATCATCGCCGCGCAGGACGGCCCGGTGGTGGTGCCGGTGGACGAAGTCGAAGGTATTCATGCCATCGACGAGCGGACGTTGACGGCGGCGTCAGCCTCCGGCACCCAGGCCAGCGGCCGCTTCACCCAGGGTGTGTTGCAGTGGAAGGGCCGCAGCCTGCGTTGGCTGGACGAGGCTCAGTTGCTGTCTGCCGTGACCCGGAGCCTCACATGACCCCCGACCAGATGCGCGATGCCTCGCTGCTGGAGTTGTTCAGCCTGGAAGCCGATGCCCAGACCCAGGTACTGAGCGCGGGCCTGCTAGCCCTGGAGCGTAACCCGACTCAGGCTGACCAGCTCGAAGCCTGCATGCGCGCTGCGCACTCGCTCAAAGGCGCGGCGCGGATTGTCGGGGTGGACGCCGGGGTTAGCGTGTCGCATGTCATGGAAGATTGCCTGGTCAGCGCCCAGGAAGGTCGCCTGTATCTGCAACCGGAGCATATCGACGCGTTGCTCCAAGGCACCGACCTGTTGATGCGCATCGCCACGCCTGGCAATACCGTGGGGCCGGCGGATGTCGAAGCGTATGTGGCATTGATGGAGCGCCTGCTCGACCCGTCGCAGCCAACCGCCAAGGTTGCGCCGCAGTCCGCGCCTGCCCCTACGCCTGCGCCCGCCCCGGTGATCGAAGCGCTGCCCGCCGAACCCGAGCCTGCGCCGCCCCTCGGTAGCGAGCCGCCGCGCCAGAACAAACGCATGACCGAAGGTGGCGAGCGCGTCCTGCGTGTGACCGCCGAGCGCTTGAACAGCCTGCTGGACCTGTCGAGCAAATCCCTGGTGGAAACCCAGCGGCTCAAGCCTTACCTGGCCAGCCTGCAACGCCTTAAACGTATCCAGGGCAACGGTGTGCGTGCGCTTGACCACCTCGACGGCCACCTCAAGACCGTCGGCTTGAGCCTGGAGGCCCAGGAGGCCTTGGCCGATGCCCGCCGCCTGCTGAGCGAAGCCCAGGCCCTGCTGGCGGAAAAAACCGTCGAGCTCGATGAGTTCGCCTGGCAGGCAGGTCAGCGCGCCCAGGTGCTTTACGACACCGCGCTGGCCTGCCGCATGCGCCCGTTTGCCGATGTGCTCGCCGGCCAGGCGCGCATGGTGCGCGACCTCGGCCGCAGCCTGGGCAAGCAGGTACGCCTGGAGATCGAGGGCGAAAAGACCCAGGTCGACCGCGACGTGCTGGAGAAACTCGAAGCGCCGCTCACCCACTTATTGCGCAATGCCGTCGACCACGGCATTGAAGCGCCCGAGCAGCGCCTGCTGGCGGGCAAACCGGCCGAAGGCTTGATCCGCCTGAGAGCCTCCCACCAGGCGGGTTTGCTGGTGCTGGAGCTGAGCGATGACGGTCACGGCGTCGACCTCGAACGCCTGCGTGGCACGATCGTTGATCGGCACCTGTCGACCCAGGAAACCGCTTTGCACCTCAGCGAGGAGGAGTTGCTGACGTTCCTGTTCCTGCCGGGCTTCAGCCTGCGCGACAAGGTCACCGAAGTGTCCGGGCGCGGCGTCGGCCTGGATGCGGTGCAGCATATGGTCCGCCAACTGCGCGGCGCGGTGGTGCTGGAGCAAGCGCCGGGGCAGGGCAGTCGCTTCCATTTGGAAGTGCCGTTGACCCTGTCGGTGGTGCGCAGCCTGGTGGTGGAAGTCGGCGAAGAAGCCTATGCCTTCCCGCTGGCGCATATCGAGCGGATGTGCGACCTGGCGCCCGACGACATTGTGCAGCTCGAAGGCCGCCAGCATTTCTGGCATGAAGGCCGGCATGTCGGCCTGGTCGCCGCCAGCCAGTTGTTGCAGCGCCCGCCGGGGCAAGGAAATGAAGAGATGTTGAAGGTGGTGGTGATCCGCGAACGCGATGCGGTGTATGGCATTGCCGTGGAGCGTTTTATCGGCGAGCGCACGCTGGTGGTGCTGCCGCTGGATGATCGGTTGGGCAAGGTCCAGGATATTTCCGCCGGCGCGCTGCTGGACGATGGCTCGGTGGTGTTGATCGTCGACGTCGAGGACATGCTGCGTTCGGTGGACAAACTGCTCAACACCGGTCGGCTGGAGCGTATCACCCGGCGCAGCCAACAGGCCGTCGAAGCCCCGCGTAAACGGGTGCTGGTGGTGGATGACTCGCTCACCGTGCGTGAGTTGCAACGTAAATTGCTGCTTAATCGGGGTTATGAAGTGGCCGTCGCCGTCGATGGCATGGACGGCTGGAACGCCTTGCGCTCCGAAGACTTCGACCTGCTCATCACTGACATTGATATGCCTCGTATGGACGGGATCGAATTGGTCACACTCTTGCGCCGTGATACTCGCCTGCAATCGTTGCCGGTGATGGTGGTGTCCTACAAGGATCGCGAAGAAGACCGACGCCGTGGACTCGACGCCGGCGCCGACTACTATTTAGCCAAAGCCAGTTTTCACGATGACGCCCTGCTTGACGCCGTGGTGGAACTGATCGGAGACGCGCGGGCATGAGGATTGCGATCGTCAATGACATGCCCATGGCGGTGGAGGCGTTACGCCGCGCCGTGAGCTTTGAACCCGCGCACCAGGTGGTGTGGGTGGCCAGTAATGGCCTGGAAGCGGTGCAGCGCTGCGCCGAATTGACCCCGGACCTGATCCTGATGGACCTGATTATGCCGGTGATGGACGGCGTGGAAGCCACTCGGCAGATCATGGCCCAGACCCCGTGCGCGATTGTGATCGTCACCGTCGACCGCCAGGCCAATGTCAGCCGAGTGTTCGAAGCCATGGGGCACGGCGCTCTGGATGTGGTGGATACGCCGGCCCTGGGCGTCGGTAATCCCAAGGACGCCGCCGCGCCGTTGTTGCGCAAGATCCTCAATATTGGCTGGCTGATCGGCCAGCGCGGCAGCCGTGTGCGCGCCGAAACCGCGCCGCCGCGCAACACCGGCAAACGCCAGAGCCTGGTGGCGATCGGTTCTTCGGCCGGCGGTCCGGCGGCCCTGGAAATCCTGCTCAAGGGCTTGCCCCGGGACTTTCCCGCCGCCATTGTGCTGGTCCAACATGTGGACCAGGTGTTCGCCGCCGGCATGGCCGAGTGGCTGAGCAGCGCTTCCGGCCTGCCGGTGCGCCTGGCCCGCGAAGGTGAGCCACCACAAAGCGGGGTGGTGCTGCTGGCCGGTACCAATCATCACATCCGCCTGTTGAAAAATGGCACGCTAGCCTATACCGCCGAGCCGGTTAACGAGATTTACCGGCCGTCCATCGACGTATTTTTCGAAAGTGTGGCCAGCCACTGGAATGGTGATGCCGTCGGCGTACTGCTGACCGGCATGGGCCGCGACGGAGCCCAGGGGCTCAAATTAATGCGAGAACAAGGATATCTGACCATCGCCCAGGACCAGCAGAGTTCGGCGGTGTATGGCATGCCCAAAGCAGCGGCGGCGATTGATGCTGCTGTTGAAATTCGCCCACTGGACAGAATTGCGCCCCGGTTGCTGGAGGTATTTTCAAAATGATCGATACCCTCGGCGATGCTGGCTTGCAGGTGGTAATTCAGGTGACTGCACATGAGTGATTTACAGATCGACGGCATCAAGACCGACGAAAATGCCGCCATGGTGTTATTGGTGGACGACCAGGCCATGATCGGCGAAGCCGTGCGGCGCGGCCTGGCCCATGAAGAAAACATCGACTTCCACTTTTGCGCCGACCCGCACCAGGCCATCGCGCAGGCGATCCGCATTAAACCTACAGTGATCCTGCAGGACCTGGTGATGCCCGGCCTGGACGGCCTGACGCTGGTGCGCGAATACCGCAATCACCCGGCCACGCAGAACATCCCGATCATCGTGCTCTCCACCAAGGAGGACCCGCTGATCAAAAGCGCGGCGTTCTCGGCGGGGGCCAACGACTATCTGGTCAAGCTGCCGGACAACATCGAGCTGGTGGCGCGTATCCGCTATCACTCACGCTCCTACATGACCCTGTTGCAGCGTGATGCGGCCTATCGCGCGCTGCGCGTCAGCCAGCAGCAACTGTTGGACACCAATCTGGTGTTGCAACGCCTGATGAACTCCGACGGCCTCACCGGGCTGTCCAACCGCCGTCACTTCGACGAATACCTGGAGCTGGAATGGCGCCGGGCCATGCGTGACCAGGCCCAACTGTCGTTGCTGATGATCGACGTGGACTTCTTCAAGACCTACAACGATAGCTTCGGCCACGTCGAAGGCGATGAAGCCCTGCGCAAAGTCGCGGCCGCCATCCGCGAAGCCAGCAGCCGCCCTTCGGACCTGCCGGCGCGCTACGGCGGCGAAGAATTCGCCTTGGTACTGCCAAACACCTCGCCGGGCGGCGCGCGCCTGGTCGCCGAAAAACTGCGCATGGCCGTCGAAGCCCTGAAAATCCCGCACATCGCCCCGGCTGAGGGGGCGAGCCTGACCATCAGCATCGGCCTGTCGACCATGACGCCGGTGCAGGGCACCGATTGCCGGCAACTGATCATGGCGGCGGACAAGGGGTTGTATACGGCCAAGAACAATGGGCGCAATCAAGTGGGTATCGAGTAATTTGAGGCCCGTGCAGATCCAAATGTGGGAGGGGCGGTGCGACGACTCGACTTGCCCCCCGATGGCGGTGTGACAGTCACCTGGTGTAGGTGTGACACACCGCCATCGGGGGCACGCCCCCTCTCACAGTGGATATTCACTGTTCTTGAACCTGCCTTTTCGCCAAGCGGACTGCCGTTTGCGCCGGTTTGTCGTTATACTCGTCGGCTTTCAAAAGTTCGCCAACGAGTGCTGCCCGCCATGGAAATCAACCCGATCCTTAACACCATCAAGGACCTGTCCGAGCGCTCCGAAACTATTCGGGGGTATCTTTGACTACGATCAAAAGCATGAGCGCCTGACCGAAGTCAATCGCGAGCTTGAAGATCCGAGTGTCTGGAACAACCCTGAATACGCCCAGGAACTGGGCCGTGAGCGCGCTGCGCTGGCGCAAATCGTCGACACCCTGGACGAGTTGAACACCGGTCTGGCCGATTGCCGCGACCTGCTGGACATGGCTGTCGAAGAAAACGACGAAGGCGCAGTAGGCGATGTCGTCGCCGAGCTGGCCCGTCTCGAGGAAAACCTCGCCAAACTTGAATTCCGCCGCATGTTCAGCCACGAAATGGACCCGAACAACGCCTACCTGGACATCCAGGCCGGTTCCGGCGGCACCGAAGCACAGGACTGGGCCAACATCCTGCTGCGCATGTACCTGCGCTGGGCCGACAAACGCGGTTTCGACGCAACCATCATGGAACTGTCGGCCGGTGAAGTCGCCGGCATCAAAGGCGCGACCGTGCACATCAAGGGTGAATACGCCTTCGGCTGGCTGCGTACCGAGATCGGCGTGCATCGTCTGGTGCGCAAGAGCCCGTTCGACTCCGGCAACCGTCGCCACACCTCGTTCAGCGCGGTGTTCGTCTCGCCAGAGATCGACGACAAGGTCGAAATCGAGATCAACCCGTCCGACCTGCGGATCGACACCTATCGCTCCTCCGGTGCCGGTGGTCAGCACGTAAACACCACCGACTCGGCTGTACGTATTACCCACGTGCCGACCAACACCGTGGTCTGTTGCCAGAACGAGCGTTCCCAGCACGCGAACAAGGACACCGCCATGAAAATGCTGCGGGCCAGGTTGTACGAGCAGGAAATGCAGAAACGTAACGCCGCTTCCCAGGCGTTGGAAGACACCAAGTCGGATATCGGCTGGGGTCACCAGATCCGTTCTTATGTTCTGGATGCGTCGCGGATCAAGGATCTGCGTACTAACATCGAGCGCAGCGACTGCGACAAGGTGCTCGACGGCGATATCGACGAATACCTGGAAGCCAGCCTCAAATCGGGGCTGTAAACCGCCAGCCCGACCTCAAGTCCCCCGTCAGTGGCGGGGGCAACGAACCTGTGATGGAAAATTTAAAGACATGAGCGACCAACAACTCGACCCGCAAGCCCTGCAACAGGAAGAAAACTCCCTGATCGCCCTGCGCAAGGAAAAGCTTGCTGCCGAGCGCGCCAAGGGCAATGCCTTCCCCAACGACTTCCGCCGCGATGCCTACTGCGAAGACTTGCAGAAGCAGTACGCGGACAAGACCAAGGAAGAGCTGGCAGAGGCTGCGATCCCGGTCAAGGTGGCAGGTCGCATCATGCTCAACCGTGGCTCGTTCATGGTGATCCAGGACATGTCCGGGCGCATCCAGGTCTACGTCAACCGCAAGACCCTGTCGGAAGAAACCCTGGCCGCCGTGAAAACCTGGGACCTGGGCGACATCATCGCCGCCGAAGGCACCCTGGCCCGTTCCGGTAAAGGTGACCTGTACGTTGAAATGACCAGCGTGCGCCTGCTGACCAAATCCCTGCGCCCGCTGCCGGACAAGCACCACGGCCTGTCCGACACCGAGCAGCGCTATCGCCAGCGCTACGTTGACCTGATCGTCAACGAAGACGTGCGCCACACCTTCCGCGTGCGTTCGCAAGTGATTGCCCACACCCGCGCCTTCCTGATGAAGCGTGACTTCCTGGAAGTGGAAACGCCGATGCTGCAGACCATCCCCGGTGGTGCCGCAGCCAAGCCGTTCGAAACCCACCACAACGCGCTGGACATGGGCATGTACCTGCGTATCGCGCCTGAGCTGTACCTCAAGCGCCTTGTTGTCGGCGGCTTTGAGAAAGTGTTCGAGATCAACCGCAACTTCCGTAACGAAGGCGTCTCGACCCGGCACAACCCAGAGTTCACCATGTTGGAGTTCTACCAGGCCTACGCCGACTACGAAGACAACATGGACCTCACCGAAGAACTGTTCCGCGAACTCGCGCAGCTTGTTCTGGGGACTACCGACGTGCCGTATGGCGACAAGGTGTTCCACTTCGGCGAGCCGTTCGTGCGGCTGTCGGTCTTCGACTCGATCCTCAAGTACAACCCTGAGCTGACCGCCGACGACCTGACCGACATCGACAAGGCCCGCGCCATCGCCAAGAAAGCCGGCGCCAAGGTGCTGGGCTTCGAAGGCCTGGGCAAGCTGCAGGTGATGATTTTCGAAGAGCTGGTGGAGCACAAGCTGGAACAGCCGCACTTCATTACCCAGTACCCGTTCGAAGTGTCGCCGCTGGCCCGTCGCAACGATGACAACCCGAACGTCACCGACCGTTTCGAACTGTTCATCGGCGGCCGCGAAATCGCCAACGCCTACTCCGAGCTGAACGACGCGGAAGACCAGGCCGAGCGCTTCATGGCCCAGGTGGCCGACAAAGACGCCGGCGACGACGAAGCCATGCACTACGACGCTGACTTCGTGCGCGCCCTGGAATACGGCATGCCGCCGACCGCAGGTGAAGGTATCGGCATCGACCGCCTGGTGATGTTGTTGACCAACTCGCCGTCGATTCGCGATGTGATCTTGTTCCCGCATATGCGGCCACAAGCGTAAGCGAAGCGAAATCCGAAGCCGCCTTTTATAAGGCGGCTTTTTTATGCGGCGTAAATAAGCGTCAAGCAAACAGCGCCAGGTTTTGATCTTTTCAAGGATGTGTGTCGTGAACCGCGTAATTGCTCAAGAAGGCGCCGCCGGCATTGCCGCTGCCGTGGTTGAAAGCGTCCAGTACCAGGGCCGTAAGGCCAGTCGTCGGGGCAGCGAGCAACGCAGGCAGGACATTCTCGATGCCGCCATGCGCATCGTGGTGCGTGACGGCGTGCGGGCCGTGCGCCACCGCGCAGTGGCGGCGGAGGCTGGGGTGCCCTTGTCGGCGACCACCTATTACTTCAAGGACATCGATGACCTGCTCACCGATACCTTCGCCCAATACGTCGAGCGCAGCGCCGCGTTCATGGGCAAGCTGTGGGTGCGTAACGAAGGCTTGCTGCGCGAGATGGTCGCGTATGGCGACGGCAGCCCGCAGTCGCGTTCGCAACTGGCCGATGACATTGCGCGGCTGACCGCCGATTACGTGCAGCGCCAATTGAGCAATCGTCGCGAGTACCTGATGGCCGAACAGGCCTTTCGCCAGGAAGCCTTGCTCAACCCGCGCCTGGCCGAGCTGGTGCGTTCCCACCAGCAGATCCTGCTGCAGGGCACCGGGCAGTTTTTCCAGGTATTGGGCTCGCGCGAGCCGCAACAGGATGCCAAAGTGTTGACGGCGATTATCGGTCGGATGGAATATCAGGGCCTGCTGGACGGCGCGGAGCCGCTGAGCGCTGACGAAATGCTTGAGATCCTCAAGCGTTACATGCATTTGGTGTTGGCCTCGGTCTGACACCGGGAGTGTCCAATGAAAGCCTGGCGTGTCGCGGTCATCGCCTTGTCGTTCCTTTTACTCAGCGGTTGCCTGGTGACCTTCAAGGAGCCGCTGCCGGCCAGTGAGGCGGCGCCTGCTGCGCTGTTGGGCCAATGGACGAGCAAGAATGCCTGGGGCGAGCCGCTCAACCTGCGGATCAGCCGCGTCGGCGAACACCGCTACAAAGCCGTGAGCTACCCTCAGGCCAAGCCTGGCCAGCGTGATGAGTACGTGTTCAGCGTCTCGCGCCATGGCAATCGCTGGTATCTGTCGGCGCCGTTGCCGGGCAAGTTCGGCGGGCATTACGTCCTGGCGGGGTTCGAGCTCGACGAAACGCACGAATTGGTGGTCTATAACCTCGACCTTGAGCAAATCCACCAGGCCATCGGGCAGCAGGCGTTGCACGGCAGCACCGTAGACACCGTGGAAGGTGCCGGCGTACTGGTCGACAGCCCCATGAACCAGGTGTTTGCCTACCTGGATGACCCGGCCAATGCCGATGTGTTCGTTGAAGCCGTGCGCTACCGGCGTGCGGACAAATAACGTTTAAAGAGGAAGTACCGGGTGGACGATTACCAGCAGACGATACGCAGCTTGTCCGATCGCATTGTGCTGGCGCAAACACCGATCCGCGTCCTCGATGCGGTGAAATGGGACGAGAACATTCGCCAGGGTTTCCTCAAGGGCAAGGGCAAGGTAATGCCGGCGGTGGACCGCGATTACTACCTGAACCGGCCACTGTCGTTCGATTCGAGCGCGGTAAAGCTGGAGTTTCAGAACATCGAGCGCGACATCACCCGCCGCCTCGGCCAGTTCAGTCCCGTGGGCCAGATCATGCGCCGCATGTGCCGGGAGTACCGCATGGTGGTGCGCATGCTCGAAGCACGTGGTACCGAGGATTTCGGCCTGATTTCCCAGGAGCTGTACGGCGCCGCCTCCGATGCCTTCCACGCTGGCGATCCGACCCTGGCGGACCTCGGCCTGATGCTGTCCGACTACTTGAACAATATCGACGGCCGTGGCGACCTGAAGGACGAGGCCAAGACCCTCACCGCCAAGGACGCGGTCAGCCTGCTGCAAACCCGCCTGAACAAGGTGTTTGGCGAGGCCGAAGAAACCATCCGCGTGTTCGAGTCCGACGGGATCGTCGCCGACGCTGCGGCGGGTGCCGACTACATCAAGATCCGCGCCGATGCGATGTTCAACGACCGCGACGTGCGCGCCCTCGAAGTGCATGAAGGCCTGGTGCATGTGGGCACCACCCTCAACGGCCAGAACCAGCCGATCTGCACCTTCCTGTCCAAGGGCCCGCCATCGTCCACCGTGACCCAGGAAGGCCTGGCGATCCTGATGGAAATCATCACCTTTGCCTCCTACCCGAGTCGCTTGCGCAAGCTGACCAACCGCACCCGCGCGATCCACATGGTGGAAGAGGGCGCCGACTTCCTGCAGGTGTTCGACTTCTTCCGTGAACAAGGCTTTGAAATGGCCGAAAGCTACGGTAACGCCAGCCGGGTGTTTCGCGGCTCGGTGCCGAATGGTCTGCCGTTTACCAAGGATTTGTCCTACCTCAAGGGCTTTATCATGGTCTACAACTACATCCAGCTGGCCGTGCGCAAAGGCAAGCTGGAACAAGTGCCGTTGCTGTTCTGCGGCAAGACCACCCTGGAAGACATGCGCACCCTGCGTCAGTTGGTCGACGAAGGCCTGGTGGTGCCGCCCAAGTACCTTCCGGAGCAGTTCCGGGACATGAACGCACTGGCGGCGTGGATGTGCTTCTCCAACTTCCTCAACCATTTGAGCCTGGATCGGATCGAGGCGGATTACTCCAACATCCTGTAAAGGCTGAACTGACCCAACCGGTTCAACAAGGTAGGAGGGGGCTTGCTCCCGATAACGGTGTCAGTAAATGCAACTGTGACTGACCCACCGCCATCGGGGCCAAGCCCCCTTCCACAGTTGGACCTGCACGCGCCTGAACATTTCGACGATCAGCGAGGCTTCAACGGATGAGAATCCTCGGCATTCTTTGCCTGCTACTCACACTGAACGGTTGCAGTTCCCTGCTGTTCTACCCGGAGCCCGGCTTGCCGTTCACGCCGCAAAAGGCGCACCTGGAATATCGCGACGTCACGCTCACCACTGCCGACGGCGTCAAGCTGCATGCCTGGTGGTTGCCGGCCAAACCCGGGGTGCCGCTCAAGGGCACGGTGCTGCACCTGCACGGTAACGGTGGCAACCTGGCCTGGCACCTGGGCGGCAGTTGGTGGTTGCCGGAGCAAGGCTATCAAGTCCTGTTGCTGGATTATCGCGGCTATGGGCTGTCGCAAGGCAAGCCATCGTTACCGGCGATCTATCAGGACGTCGACGCGGCTTTCAGTTGGCTCGACCAGGCGCCTGAAACCCAGGGCCAGGCGTTGATCGTCCTCGGCCAAAGCCTGGGCGGCGCGCTGGCCGTGCATTACCTGGCAGCCCACCCGGAGCGGCAGACCCAACTCAAGGCCCTGGTGCTGGACGGCGTGCCCGCCAGTTATCGTGACGTAGGACAATTCGCCCTGAGCACCTCCTGGTTAACATGGCCGTTTCAAGTGCCCTTGTCTTGGCTGGTGCCCGACGCCGACAGTGCGATCAATGCCATGCCCCAGTTGACCGGGGTGCCGAAACTGCTGTTCCACAGCCTGGATGACCCCATCGTGCCGCTGTCAAATGGCATTCGTTTGTATCAGGCCGCGCCTGCACCCAGGGTGTTGCAACTGACCCGCGGCGGCCATGTGCAGACCTTTGCCGACAAGACCTGGCAAACTGTGATGCTGCGTTATCTGGATGACCCGCTGCATTTCAACGGCCTGCGCCGCCTGGGCGAAATTCCGAATTACCCTATTCCTAAAGTTGACTCATCAGAGAGCCCGCAATGAGCGAAGAACGCAACATGATCCCGCTGATCCTCACCGGCATCGGCACCATCATCGGCACCGTCGGTTGCCTGTGGTTTTATGGCTACCTGCATTTCGCCAAACCGGACGATGCGTTGCTGCTCAGCGACTTCACCATGCTCAAGACCGTGCCTGGCGAGGACTACAAGATCTCCCTGACCCCGGCGGCGCAAGTGGCGCAATGCGTCGATGGCGTGCTGGTGATGTTCGATACCGAGCAAAAAGGCCTCAGCGGTGTGCTGGTGAACAACAAAAAGCAGGCCGTGCGTTGCGTGGGCCAGGAAACCCCGCAGTTGCAGCAGTAGCCAGTTGCGGGCAGTACCGTCCGGCTTGAAATTCCTGGAACCGTTTTGCGTAAGACGCCACTGATTGGCTTGTCAGCGTTGCTGATAACAATCCTTACGAAAAAATCCGGGAGAGCGCAATGGCTATCAGTGCAATCGATAGAGCGATGGGCATGGTCAATGGGCAGAACCGCCTTGATCAGGGTGGCTCGCAAGAGGCTGGTCAGCAGCAGGGGAAGATGGAACCTGAGCTGATCAAGAAGCTTCTGGACATGTTGGCAGGTGCTGGTGCCGGCGGTTCTCAGGGCGCTGGCGGTTCCGGCGGACAGCCGGATATGGAGCAACTGAACAAGATGATGGGCGGTCGCCAAGGCATGCAAGCGATGATGCCGGACAGTGATAACGGTCGTAAGATCGGCGGTTGATAGGCAAAAAAACCCCACCGTTCAGGTGGGGCTCTTGTTTCCAGCATCCATCAATCAGTAAGCGACGGACGAACGTGGCTTGACTGGCTGGTTGTCGTTGGAAATGGTCACTTCTACGCGGCGGTTCATGGCGCGGCCCGACACGCTGCCGTTATCGGCAACCGGGTATTCCTTGCCATAGCCCTGGGTCACGATGCGTGAAATGTCCACGCCTTGCTGGGCCAGTGCGCGCTGTACGGAGGCCGCACGGCGCTCGGACAGGCTCTGGTTGTACGAATCGGAACCGGTGCTGTCGGTGTAGCCTTCGACGATCACTTTACGGTCCGGATTATCGCGCAGGAACTGCGCCAGCTTGGCGATATTGACCATGCCGTTGGGGTTCAGGTCGGACTTGTTGGTGGCAAACAGCACGTCACCAAAGGTCACCAGGGTGCCGCGCTCGGTCTGCTTGGCGTTCAGGCTGTCTTGCAGTTGCTTGATCTGCGCATCACGGGCATCGAGCAGGGCGCGGGCGCGCTCGTCACCGGCGTTTTTCAACTTGGCTTCGGATTCGCGCAGCGCGATGGTGTCTTTGGCCAGTTCAACGCGCTGGTTGGTCAGGTACGCCAACTGGTCGACTTTCTTCTGGTCTTCCTTGTCGCGGTAAGCCTTGTCCGCCTTGTCCAGCCATTCGCTGGCGTCCTTGGTTTCCAGGGCCGCTATCTTGGTGGCTTGCGGGTTGGCTTGCAGGGCCGAGAAGTTGGTCCGTGCATTTTCCAGGTTCGCGTTCGGCGGGGTGGAGCAAGCCGCCAGAGCAACGCTCATCGCCAGCAGGGCAGGGATCATCAATTGTTTGCGCATAGTCGTGTCGTCCTTTCAATTCGATATCAGGTGCGATGCAGCCAAGGGGCGGCGCCTTATTTCTGCTGGATAGCGGCCGGGCGCATGCCTTCCTTGCGCAGCTCGTCAACCGCTTTCTGGGAGTCCTTCACCGCCAGTTCGGCCTTGGCGGCCTGGGCCTTACGCTCAGCGACGCGGGCGTCCCACTCGGCTTGCTCGGCCAGGCGACGGGCTTCGTCATAGTTCTTGTCGTGCATGGCGATTTCGGCTTGCTTGAGCTTGTCCTGGGCCGACTTCATTTCCACGGCGGCAAACTCGGTGCCGCCGGCGCTGACGGCGCTGTTGACCGCAGACTGGGTCACGGCGTATTGCTCGGTCGGTGGGTTCCCGGCGCAGCCCGCGAGGACGAAGCTGGTGCCGATTGCCAGCGCGGCCAGTTTGAGCCCGCGCAGGTGGTTAAACGTGGATTTGGCAGTGCTGGTCTTCATCGTTTTCAACTCCATTGGATAACGCCTCAAAAACATCAAAGTCCATCTCACTGGTCAGCGGCTGCGGGCCCGGCGGTAAAGCGCGAAACGCCTATTCAAACGGCCGTTCCAAGTGATGGCTTACTGGCTGTGACCTGGGGATTTTTTCAAAAGTTCAGTGAAGATGGCGATTTGCCAAAAAAAATACCTGACTAAATGGTCAGTACTTTTTGGCTTGAACTTTCGCCGCGCGCAGAGGTACTCCGGGCCCTTGTGAGGCCCGGAAATACGTGGGATGAAGAGTGTTTAAGGACGGTTTGTCAGTGCTTCGGTTCGTCGGCACTGGCCGACATGTCGTGCAGATAGCGGCGCGACAACGTCAGAAAGCGCGGCGTAGGGCCAACGTCTTCATACAGCGGATCGCCCTCTTCGTCGGTGGCAATCACATGCTGGCCCTTGATGTACGGAAAGCTGGCTTCCAGCTCTTCAAGGGCGGCGCCGATCAGCTCGCCGAGCAACTCTTGTGGATGGCGCTTGGGGTACATATCTGCAATGGCCGCCAGCCTGGCGGCGGATTCCACGTCCAGATGGATCGCGTACTCCGTCTTGGTCAGGTGACCCTTGGCGTTTTCTTCCCAATGCTGGGCCAGTTCTCGAATTTTCATGGCAACCTCAATAAAACCCACGGTAACGGGCGGTGATGAGTGACCAGCCGCCTACGTGGATAAACACGGCGGCTCAATATTCAGACTAGCTGTAAGCCACAAGGTTTAACGTCGTTTGTGGTTGGCCTTGTCAGACAGTGACGCGAGCGGCACTCTGAAGGACTGCGCGTCCCGGATTTCTGCCTGGAGATTGGCTGATGAGTGATATCGATGCACGTTTGCGTGAGGATGTTCACCTGCTGGGTGAACTGTTGGGCAACACGATTCGAGAGCAGTACGGCGATGATTTTCTCGACAAGATCGAGCAAATTCGCAAAGGCGCCAAGGCTGACCGCCGTGGCGCGGCGGCCGAGCAGGCGGCGGGCGAGGAACTCAGCGCCAGTCTGAACCAGTTGCAGGAAAACGAACTGCTCCCCGTCGCCCGGGCCTTCAACCAGTTCCTCAATCTGGCCAACATCGCCGAGCAGTATCAGTTGATTCATCGGCGCGATGAGTCGCAACCGGCGCCCTTCGAATCGCGGGTGTTGCCGGAGTTGTTGGCCCGCCTGCAACGCGAAGGCCACAGCAATGAATCCCTGGCCCGTCAGTTGGGGCGCCTGGAGATCGAGCTGGTCCTCACTGCCCACCCCACTGAAGTGGCCCGTCGCACCCTGATCCAGAAATACGATGCGATTGCTGCGCAGTTGGCACTGAAGGATCACCGTGACCTCACCACGGCCGAGCGCGAGCAGATCCGCGAGCGCCTGCAACGGCTGATCGCCGAAGCCTGGCACACCGAAGAAATCCGCCGTACCCGGCCTACGCCTGTGGACGAAGCCAAATGGGGCTTCGCAGTGATCGAGCACTCGTTATGGCAGGCGATCCCGAATTACTTGCGCAAGGCCGACCATGCGCTGTACGCCGCGACCGGCCTGCACCTGCCTTTGGAGGCGGCGCCGATTCGCTTCGCCTCGTGGATGGGCGGCGACCGTGACGGCAACCCGAATGTCACCGCGCCGGTCACCCGCGAAGTCTTGCTGCTGGCGCGCTGGATGGCGGCCGATCTGTACCTGCGCGATATCGATCACCTGGCCTCGGAGCTGTCGATGCAGCAGGCCAGCCCGGCGTTGCAAGCCAAGGTTGGCGACAGCGTCGAGCCATATCGCGCGCTGCTCAAGCAACTGCGTGATCGCCTGCGTGCGACTCGCCAATGGGCCCACGCGTCGTTGAGCGCGGGCATCCCGGCGCCGGCGGATGTGTTGCAAAGCAACCGCGACCTGCTGGACCCGCTGGAGCTGTGCTACCAGTCGCTGCATGAGTGCGGCATGGGCGTGATCGCCGATGGCCCGTTGCTCGATTGCCTGCGCCGTGCGGTCACCTTTGGCCTGTTCCTGGTGCGGCTGGATGTGCGCCAGGACGCCAGCCGCCACACGGCGGCGATGACCGAAATCACCGATTATCTCGGTCTGGGTCGTTACGAAGACTGGAACGAAGAGATGCGCATCAGCTTCCTGATGAAGGAACTGGCCAATCGTCGACCGCTGCTGCCGGGCTATTTCAAACCGTCGGCCGATACCGCTGAAGTATTGAACACCTGTAGGGAAATCGCCGCCGCACCGGCCGCGTCCCTGGGTTCGTATGTCATCTCGATGGCCGGTGCCGCGTCGGATGTGCTCGCGGTGCAACTGCTGCTCAAAGAGTCGGGCGTGCAACGGCCGATGCGTGTGGTGCCGCTGTTCGAAACCCTGGCCGACCTCGACAACGCCGGCCCAGTGATCGAAAAACTGTTGCTGCTGCCGGGTTACCGCGCACGGCTGCAAGGCCCGCAGGAAGTGATGATCGGCTACTCGGACTCGGCCAAGGACGCTGGCACCACCGCCGCAGCCTGGGCGCAGTACCGAGCGCAGGAACGCCTGGTGGATATCTGCCGCGAGCAACAGGTGGAACTGCTGTTGTTCCATGGCCGCGGCGGCACCGTTGGGCGAGGCGGCGGCCCGGCCCACGCGGCGATTCTGTCGCAGCCGCCGGGCTCGGTGGCAGGGCGTTTCCGCACCACCGAACAAGGCGAAATGATCCGGTTCAAATTCGGCCTGCCGGACATCGCCGAGCAGAACCTCAATCTGTACCTGGCGGCGGTGTTGGAAGCGACGCTGTTGCCACCGCCGCCACCGGAGCCGGCCTGGCGCCATTTGATGGATGAATTGGCAGCAGACGGTGTCAGCGCCTACCGCGCCGTGGTGCGGGAAAATCCGCAATTCGTCGAGTATTTCCGCCAGTCCACCCCGGAGCAGGAATTGGGGCGCCTACCTTTGGGCAGTCGCCCGGCCAAACGCCGTGCCGGCGGTATTGAAAGCCTGCGGGCGATCCCGTGGATCTTCGGCTGGACCCAGACCCGCCTGATGCTGCCCGCCTGGCTCGGCTGGGAAGCGGCGCTGAGCAAGGCCCTGGAGCGCGGGGAGGGTGAGTTGCTGGGGCAGATGCGCGAGCAATGGCCGTTCTTTCGCACCCGCATCGATATGCTCGAGATGGTGCTGGCCAAGGCCGATGCCGATATCGCGCGGCTCTATGACGAGCGTTTGGTGCAGCCGGAGCTGTTGCCGTTGGGTGCGCATTTACGCGACCTATTGTCGCAGGCTTGCCAGGTGGTGCTTGGCCTGACCGGCCAGTCGCAACTGCTTGCCCATAGCCCGGATACCCTGGAGTTCATCCGTCTGCGTAACACCTACCTCGACCCCTTGCACTTGTTGCAGGCCGAATTACTGGCGCGCTCGCGTCGCCAGGAAGCGGCGCAAGACAGCCCTCTGGAACAGGCGCTGCTGGTGTCCGTGGCCGGTATCGCGGCCGGCTTGCGCAACACCGGCTGAGGTTTTTTGCATGTTCTCAACGGCTTGCGGATAACCCACGACGGCCGCCCTGAAAAAGGCGGTCGGCGTTTAGAGGGTCGGGTTGCACCCAGGCACACCCCACCTATGACGCACGTGTGGTGCGGGTTTTTCCTACTTTTGGCGGCTTGTGTGGTTAGGGCCTGCTGTGTATCTTGATCAGCCTTTGGCCGTTTGTGCGGCCTGGGCCCACATTTTTACGAGATTGGCCCCACGCGGCGAATCCGAGCGTCATCTCTATAAAAAATTGAGGAGCACATCGATGCGCGTCATTCTGCTGGGAGCTCCCGGGGCCGGTAAAGGTACTCAGGCAAAGTTCATCACTGAAAAGTTTGGCATTCCACAAATCTCCACCGGTGACATGCTGCGCGCTGCGGTAAAAGCAGGCACCGAGCTGGGTATTCAAGCCAAGAGCATCATGGATGCCGGCGGCCTGGTTTCCGATGACCTGATCATCGCACTGGTCCAGGACCGTATCGCACAACCTGATTGCGCCAATGGCTTCTTGTTCGACGGCTTCCCACGCACCATTCCCCAGGCGGAAGCCCTGGTGACGGCGGGTGTCGAGTTGGACGCAGTGGTCGAAATCGCGGTTGAAGATGAAGAGATCGTCCAGCGTATCGCCGGTCGTCGCGTTCACGAGGCCTCGGGTCGCGTGTACCACACCGTCTACAACCCGCCGAAAGTGGAAGGCAAGGACGATGTCACCGGCGAAGACCTGGTGCAGCGTAAAGACGACACTGAAGAAACCGTGCGTCATCGCCTGTCGGTCTACCATTCCCAGACCAAACCGCTGGTGGACTTCTACCAGAAGCTGTCGGCTGCCCACGGCAAGCCGAAGTACAGCCACATCCCTGGCGTCGGCTCGGTGGAAGCGATCACCGGCAAGGTGCTAAAAGCGCTGAGCTGATCGAATGATCGGCTTTACGCACAACGGCCCGCTTGCGGGCCGTTGTTGTTTATACTGGCGCACTTTTTTCGACTTGGACACCGACACCGATGAGCACCCTGCTGGCCCTGGACACTGCGACTGAAGCTTGCTCGGTTGCCTTGCTGCACGATGGCAAGGTAACGAGCCACTACGAGGTGATCCCGCGCCTGCACGCGCAGAAGCTGTTGCCGATGATCAAGCAACTGCTGGAGGACGCCGGCACGAGCCTGTCCGCCGTGGACGCCATCGCCTTCGGCCGTGGCCCGGGCGCCTTTACCGGTGTGCGCATCGCCATCGGCGTGGTCCAGGGCCTGGCCTTTGCGTTGGAGCGCCCGGTGTTGCCGGTGTCCAACCTCGCCGTGCTGGCACAGCGGGCGTTGCGCGAACACGGTACACGGCAAGTGGCGGCGGCGATCGATGCACGGATGGATGAAGTCTATTGGGGCTGCTACCGCGAAACCGACGGCGAGATGCGGCTGGCAGGCGCTGAGGCCGTGCTGCCGCCCGAAGCGGCGGTGTTGCCGAGCGATGCCAGCGGTGACTGGTTCGGTGCCGGCACGGGCTGGGGCTATGGCGAACGCATCGGCGTGTCGCTGGTTGGCCAGGACGCTGCAATGTTGCCGCATGCCGAAGACTTGCTGACCCTGGCGCGCTTTGCGTTCGAGCGTGGCGAGGCGATTGCTGCCGACCTCGCAGCGCCGGTGTACCTGCGCGATAAAGTCGCGCAGACCAAGGCCGAGCGCGGCCTTTGACCTGTGGCGAGGGAGCTTGCTCCCGCTGGGGCGCGAAGCGGCCCCTAAAATCTGGGACCGCTGCGCAGCCCAATGGGAGCAAGCGCCCTCGCCACACCAAGGGCGCCATACCAAAAAACGCGCCAATCGTCAGAATTTGCTCCAGTGTTTAAACCTTTTTCAATTTATGTGTTCTAGTTATCACCAGAGCATTTGCGCGTTATGGATTGCGCCACTAAAATGCCATCACCGATACCGAGTTCGCATCGATGCGTATAGACGGATTTTCCTCACAGTCCTACCCCCTCAAGCGTAAGCCGCGTAAGGCAAACGTCACGGTAGACGAATCCGTCGAGGATTCGCCGGACTTCATCGAGGTCCAGTCCGAAGCGTCGTCCAGCCCCCAAGGCGCCGCAAACGCACGTATCGGCGGTCTTCCCGCCCGTCAGCAAGACATGCTCTTCCCGCGCTCCATGAGCAAAAGCGTCGCCACCGCCCTGGCCAGCTACCTGACCACCGCCGGCTTTGTCGAATGGGATATGGAAGTGCTGGGTCTCGACATCCACATCTGATGCGCCTGCCTTATTTTATCGGTTGCCCGTCCTGGAGTGAAAACGCCTGGCGCGAGTACCTGTACCCCGTCGATGCCCGCTCCAGCGACTACCTCGCGTTGTACTCGCAGGTCTTCAATGCGGTTGAAGGCAATACCACTTTTTATGCGCGCCCGTCGGCTGCCACCGTGCAGCGCTGGGCCGAGATCATGCCCGAGGATTTTCGCTTCACCGCCAAATTCCCCCGTGACATCAGCCACGGCGGCGACCTGCGTGAGCAGTTGCCGGCGGCGCACAGTTTCGTCGGGTTGCTGAGCCCGCTGGGTGAGCGCGTCTCACCGCTGTGGCTGCAACTGTCGGCGAGTTTTTCGCCGCAGCGCCTCGGCGAACTGGCCGGGTTTATCGACGGGCTGGAACGCCCCTTGGCTGTGGAAGTGCGTCACCCGGAGTTCTTCGCCAAGGGTGATGCCGAGCGGATGCTCAACCGTCTGCTGCGCGACCGTGGCGTCGAGCGGATCTGCCTCGACCCTCGCGCCCTGTTCAGTTGCACGTCGACCTCGGCGGCCGTGCTGCATGCCCAAGCAAAAAAGCCCAAAGTGCCACCGCGCCCGGCGGCGTTGACCCTGTTTCCCCAAGTGCGGTTTATCGGCCATCCCGAGCTTGAGGCCAACGACCCGTTCCTGATCCCATGGGTGGAAAAGATCGCCGGTTGGATCGAAGAAGGGCGCACGCCCTATGTGTTCCTGCACACCTCGGATAACCGCCTCGCCGCGCAACTGGCGCTGCGTTTCCATGCCAAGTTGATGGCACGTTTGCCCGGCCTACCCGCGTTGCCGACCTTGCACCGCGAACCCGCAGCCGAGCAACTGGGGTTACTCTAAGGCTTCTTTTCCCGCCAGGAGTCAGTCATGGATGCCCAAACCCTTCGCGCCGAAACCTTCAAGGCCCTGCATGAGCGCGATCGTGCGTTCGTAATGCCCAACCCGTGGGACGCCGGCTCAGCGATCATGCTCGCCAGTCTCGGCTTTGAAGCCCTGGCCACCACCAGCGCCGGCTACGCGTTCAGCCTGGGGCGCCCGGATGCCGAAGGGGCGTTGTCCCTGGAAGACACCTTGGTCAATGCCGCAATGATCGCCAAGGCCACGGCGTTGCCGGTGGCCGCCGACCTGGAGAACGGTTTCAGCGACACGCCCGACGGTTGCGCCCAGACCATTTTGCGCGCCGCTGCCTGCGGTATCGTCGGCGGCTCCATCGAAGATGCCACGGGTATCGCCGTCGACCCGATCTATCCCTTTGACCGCTCCGTCGAGCGTGTGGAAGCCGCCGTCGCTGCGGCGCGCAGCCTGCCATTCCGGTTCATGCTGACGGCCCGCGCAGAAAACCTCCTGCATGGTCGCCTGGATTTGCCTGACACTATTCGCCGGCTGCAGGCCTACGCCGAAGCCGGTGCGGACGTGCTCTATGCGCCAGGGCTGCGCAGTGCCGAGGAGGTGCTGGCGGTGGTCAAGGCCGTGGCGCCAAAGCCGGTGAATGTGCTGATGTCCGGCGGTCTGAAGCTCAGCGTGGCGCAGTTGAGCGCGATGGGCGTCAAGCGTATCAGTGTGGGCTCGGCCATGGCGCTGGCGGCGTATGGCGAGTTCTACCGGGCGGCGCAGGAGGTGTACGAGTCTGGCACCTTCACCTTCACCGAACGCTCGATGCCCTACAGTCAGGCCAGTCAATTCTTCAAGGATTAAGCGGCGCGTGTTCTTAAGGCGACGGGTCGCGGCGTTGAGGCTTAGGCAGCCAGGCGCAAGTTGTTGACGATCAGCGGGCGGGCCCAGTGGTAGTCGAAGTCCAGGGCCTTTTGTTGGGCGGCCAGTTCTTCTTGCGGGAACGGCGTGGCGGCCGGTGGCAGCAGGTCCAGTTCGAATTCGGCGATCGGCAAGTGCAGTGGGCGCGGTTGCGGCGCTGGGCCGGGTTCCGGCAGCGGTTGGCCGGCGCTCAGTACGATCGGGCGCACCCAGCCGCTTTCAAAACTCTGCTGGCGCTGCTGGGCAACGATTTCTTCTTGCGGGAACGGCGTGGCGGCCGGTGGCAACAACTCGGTTTCGAATTCGGCGATCGGCAGGAACAGCGGCTCAGGCGGGGCGATCTCGGTGTCTTTCACGTCGCATTCACGTTGGGTGAGAATTTGCGACAGCAGGTCGGCGCCCGCGCTGGGCTCCACTGCTGGGTCCAGCGGCGCCGATGCCTTGGCGGCGAGCGCATCCGGCGTTTCACCGAGCTGCTCGGCCAACGCGCGGGCGAAGAAGTCCTGCCACACATGACTGACTCCGGCCAGCGCTTGAGTATTGCGCAGGCCGTAGTTGTTGTGGGTCGGCAGTACACCGATGGTTAGCGGAAGAATGTCTGACATTTTTCTCGGTCGACGCTCAGCTCTGGCAAAATACCTGATCCTTGTTTCTATCGGCCGTTATTGGTCGATCCTTAATATTTTTGAGCGTAGCGATTCATGAGCGAACAACCAGCGGCCAGCCGCATCCAGGTCGAGGCCTTGGCCGACGGCTACCAGGCCCGTGCCGAACAGTGGGCTGCGCTGCTTGGCTTGCCGTTACAGCTGGCGGATGCGGAATTTTCCCTGCAAGTCGGGGAACAAGGCCTGCAGTTGCAACAGCTCGGGCCTGACGCGCCAGGGCCGGTGCGCGTGGATTTTGTCGAAGGCGGCGCGGCGCACCGGCGTTTGTACGGCGGCGGCAGCGGGCAGATGATCGCCAAAGCCGTCGGTATCGCCCAAGGCGTGCGCCCACGGGTGCTGGACGCCACGGCCGGGCTGGGCAAGGACGCGTTCGTGCTGGCCAGCCTGGGGTGTGAGATGAGCCTGATCGAACGTCAGCCGCTGATCGGCGCGTTGCTCGAGGACGGCCTGGCGCGCGCTGCCGATGATTTTGAGGTGGCACCGATCGTGGCGCGGATGACGCTGCTCAAGGGCAATTCCATCGAGGTGATGCTCAACTGGCAAGGCGAGCCGCCCCAGGTGATCTACCTTGATCCGATGTTCCCGCACCGTGAGAAAACCGCCTTGGTGAAGAAGGAAATGCGCCTGTTCCGGCCATTGGTGGGCGACGACGCGGACGCACCGGCCCTGCTGGCGGCGGCGCTGGCCCTGGCCAGCCATCGCGTGGTGGTCAAGCGCCCGCGCAAGGCGCCGTGTATCGAAGGGCCCAAGCCGAGCCATGCGCTGGATGGTAAGTCCAGCCGCTACGACATCTATCCGAAAAAAGCACTCAAGCCCTAAGCCATACGCTACAAGCGGTCACCCGTTGCCGCTTGCAGCGGGTTCTCTGCGATAGGCCCGCATAAACAATCCCACCACATCCTGCACATGGGCTTCGGCCGCGTCCTCGCTCAACTGCCCGCCACAGCCATACAACAAGCAGAAGTTCGCGGTGCCCTTGAGCAGGCAGAAGAAGTGTTCGGCTGCGGTAAAGGGCTTGTCGATGCTCAGCGCGCCGCTCTGGTCGATGCGCCCAAGTAGACGCTCCATGCCTTGCAACATGCGCATCGGCCCGGCTTCGAAGAAGACCTGTGAGAGTTTTACGTCCTGATTGCCGGTGGTCATCATCAGGCGGTGCAGGCTCAACGATTCCTTGCTGTTGATCAGCCGATGGAAGCGTCGCCCGATATTCAGCAGCACCGTCTCCACAGGCACGCCTTCGGGCAGCTCGAAGTACATCACCGGCAACTGTTCTTCGCACTTGGCCACCACGGCTGCGGTGAACAAGGTCTCTTTGTCGGTGAAGTGGCTGTAGACGGTCAGTTTCGATACGCCGGCCTCAAGGGCCACGGCATCCATGCTGGTATTTGCGTAACCGTTGCTCAAAAACAGGATTTTCGCTGCTTCGAGGATTGCCTGGCGTTTTGCCATGTCCTTGGGGCGCCCAGGGCTGTTGGTGTTGACGGGATTGTAGGACATTTCCACCTTTAATACTGGACTGGTGAGTTTGGTATTAATAACATACTGCCCAGTATAATTATTCCAAGCTCCATTTGCGAAAGGTCCTTCAGCATGCGCAGCATTCTCTTGCCCCTTGCGTTGCCTGCCAGTCTGCTGGTTTTACTCGCCGCCTGCGGCCATGAAGAATCGGCCCAGACCACCCTCCGCCCGGCCATGGTGGTGCAACCACAGCCTTCGGCGCAGGCGATGGACAGCTATCCGGGCGAGGTGCGCGCGCGGTATGAGCCGGACCTGGCCTTTCGCATCGGCGGCAAGGTCAGCCAGCGGCTGGTGGAAGAGGGCGCGCGGGTCAAGGCCAATCAACCGTTGGCGGAACTCGACCCGCAGGATGTGCGCCTGCAACTGGAAGCCACTCGCGCCCAGGTGACCGCCGCCGAGGCCAACCTGAGGCTGGTGCGTGCCGAGCGTGACCGCTACAAGACCCTGATGGACCGTCAGATGGTCAGCCGTTCCCAGTACGACAATGCGGAAAATCTCTACCGATCGGGTGAAGCACGCCTCAAGCAGATCAAGGCCGAGTTCGATGTGTCCAGCAACCAGGCCGGTTATGCCGTACTCCGCGCCCCGCAGGATGGCGTCGTCGCCAAACGCGCGGTGGAAGTCGGCCAGGTGGTCGCCGCGGGCCAGACCGTGTTCACCCTGGCCACCGATGGCGAGCGTGAAGTGCTGATCAGCCTGCCCGAGCAAGGCTTCGGCCGGTTCAAGATCGGTCAGCCGGTGTCGGTCGAATTGTGGAGCCAGCCGGACCAGCGGTTTGCCGGACGTATTCGTGAACTGTCGCCCGCCGCCGATCCGAAATCGCGCACGTTCGCCGCTCGCATCGCGTTCAGCGGTGGCAAGGTTCCGGCAGAACTGGGCCAGAGCGCCCGCGTTTTCATACAGGCCGACGGCGTTATTCCGCTGTCGGTGCCGCTGTCCGCCCTGAGCGCGGAGAACGGCGCGTCCTACGTCTGGCGCGTGCAGCCGGATAACACCCTTGTGCGTACCCCGGTGCGTATCGGTGCCTTTGGCGAAAAAACCGTACCCGTGCTCGAAGGCTTGAGCCCCACCGACTGGGTGATTGCCGCCGGTGTCCATGTGCTCCATGAGGGCCAACAAGTGCGCCCGGTGGATCGCTCCAACCGGGTGGTGAATCTGGCGGTCAAGGAGTAGTCCCCGATGGGTTTCAATCTTTCCGAATGGGCGTTGCGTAATCGCCAGATCGTACTGTTCCTGATGATCCTGCTGGCGGTGGTTGGGACTCTGTCCTACACCAAGCTGGGGCAAAGCGAAGACCCGCCGTTCACCTTCAAGGCCATGGTGATTAAGACCAACTGGCCCGGAGCCACGGCCCAGGAGGTGTCGCGCCAGGTCACCGAACGCATCGAGAAAAAGCTGATGGAGACCGGCGAGTACGAGCGCATTGTCTCTTTCTCGCGCCCCGGCGAGTCCCAGGTCACTTTCGTCGCCCGCGATGCCATGCGCTCGGCGCAGATTCCCGAGCTGTGGTATCAGGTGCGCAAGAAGATCAGCGATATTCGCCAGACCTTGCCGCCGGATATCCAGGGGCCGTTTTTCAACGATGAATTCGGCACCACCTTTGGCAACATCTACGCCCTGACCGGCGACGGTTTTGACTATGCGGTGCTCAAGGACTACGCCGACCGCATCCAGATTCAACTGCAACGCGTGCCGGATGTGGGCAAGGTCGAACTGCTCGGCCTGCAGGATGAGAAGATCTGGATCGAGTTGTCCAACCTCAAACTCGCCACCCTCGGCTTACCGCTGGCCGCCGTACAACAAGCGTTGCAGGAACAGAACGCCGTCTCCACGGCTGGCTTCTTTGAAACCCCGACTGAGCGCGTGCAACTGCGGGTGTCGGGCAATTTCAAGAGTGTGGAAGAGATCCGTAGCTTCCCGATTCGCGTAGGCGACCGCACCTTTCGTATTGGCGATGTGGCCGATATTCACCGTGGTTTCAATGATCCACCGGCACCGCGCATGCGCTATATGGGCGAAGACGCGATCGGTCTGGCCGTCGCCATGCACGAGGGCGGCGACATTCTGGTGTTGGGCAAAGCCCTCGAAGATGAGTTCGCACGCCTGCAGAAGAACCTTCCGGCGGGCATGCAACTGCGCAAGGTGTCGGACCAACCGGCTGCGGTGAAAACCGGTGTCGGAGAATTCGTCCAAGTGTTGGCCGAGGCGCTGGCCATTGTCTTGCTGGTGAGCTTTTTCTCCCTCGGCGTGCGCACTGGCATGGTGGTGGCTTTGGCGATCCCGCTGGTGCTGGCAATGACCTTTGCCAGCATGTATTACCTCGGCATCGGCCTGCACAAGATTTCCCTCGGCGCCCTGGTGCTGGCCCTGGGCTTGCTGGTGGATGACGCGATCATCGCCGTGGAAATGATGGCGATCAAAATGGAACAGGGTTACGACCGGCTTAAAGCGGCCAGTTTCGCCTGGACCAGTACCGCGTTCCCGATGCTGACCGGTACGCTGATCACGGCGGCCGGCTTCCTGCCGATTGCCACCGCGCAATCGAGTACTGGTGAATACACTCGCTCGATCTTCCAGGTGGTGACCATCGCGTTGCTCGCCTCGTGGATCGCTGCCGTGGTGTTCGTGCCGTATCTGGGTGAAAAACTCCTGCCGGACCTGGCGAAAATTCATGCGGCCAAACACGGTGCCGACGGTCCCGATCCTTACGGCACGCCGTTCTACCAGCGCGTCAGACGTTTGGTGGGGTGGTGCGTCACTCGACGCAAGACCGTGATCGTCCTGACCCTGCTGCTGTTTATCGGCTCGGTCGCACTGTTTCGTTTTGTGCCGCAACAGTTCTTCCCGGCTTCCGGCCGCCTGGAGTTGATGGTCGACCTGAAACTCGCCGAGGGCGCGTCCCTGAGCAACACCGCTGGCCAGGTCAAGCGCCTGGAAGCCCTACTCAAGGAGCACGCCGGTATCGACAACTACGTGGCCTATGTCGGCACCGGCTCGCCGCGCTTCTATCTGCCTCTCGACCAGCAACTGCCGGCCGCCAGCTTTGCGCAATTTGTGGTGTTGGCCACGTCCATCGAGGAGCGCGAAAGCCTGCGTATCTGGTTGATCCAAACCCTCAACGAGCATTTTCCCGAGTTGCGTTCACGCGTCACACGCCTGGAAAACGGCCCACCCGTGGGTTACCCGGTACAGTTTCGCGTGACCGGCGAGCACATCGACGAAGTCCGTGCGCTGGCGCGGAAAGTGGCGGCCAAGGTGCGCGAAAATACCCACGTGGTGAACGTGCATTTGGACTGGGAGGAGCCGAGCAAAGTCGTCTACCTCAATATTGACCAGGACCGCGCGCGCGCCCTCGGTGTGAGCACCGCCAACCTGTCGAAATTTCTGCAGAGTTCTCTGACCGGTGCCAGCGTCAGCCAGTACCGGGAGGACAACGAGTTGATCGAAATCCTCCTGCGCGGCACCGTTTACGAGCGCACCGAACTGTCGCTGCTTCCCAGCCTGGCCGTACCGACGGACAACGGTAAAAGCGTTGCGCTGTCGCAGATAGCGACCCTCGAATACGGCTTCGAAGAAGGCATCATCTGGCACCGCAACCGCCTGCCCACGGTGACCGTGCGCGCCGACATCTACGGCAAGGAACAGCCGGCGACCCTGGTTCAGCAGATCCTGCCGACCCTCGAAGGCGTGCGCGCCGAACTGCCGGACGGCTACCTACTGGACGTCGGCGGTACCGTCGAGGATTCCGCCCGTGGGCAGAATTCGGTCAAGGCCGGCGTGCCGCTGTTTATCGTGGTGGTGCTGACGTTGCTGATGCTGCAACTACGCAGCTTCTCACGCACGGTGATGGTATTTCTTACGGCGCCCTTGGGCCTGATCGGGGTCACGCTGTTCCTGCTGGTGTTCCGCCAACCCTTCGGCTTCGTGGCCATGCTCGGCACCATCGCCCTGTCAGGGATGATCATGCGCAACTCGGTGATCCTGGTGGACCAGATCGAACAGGACATCAAGGCTGGACTGGCGCCGTGGCAGGCGATTATCGAAGCTACCGTCCGACGCTTCCGGCCGATTGTTCTCACTGCCCTTGCGGCGGTACTGGCGATGATCCCGCTGTCCCGCAGTGTGTTCTTCGGACCGATGGCGGTGGCGATCATGGGCGGGTTGATTGTGGCGACGGCGTTGACCCTATTGTTCCTGCCAGCCCTGTATGCTGCGTGGTTCCGAGTGAGGAAGGACGTCGCATAATCATGCTGGCCACTGTTTCAGCCTTAGTGTTGTTGTTGCTCGCCCCCGGCCCGACCAACACCCTGCTTTTCCGCGCAGGGGTGTTGTTCGGGTTTCGGGCTTCGTGGAAGCTGGCCTTCATCGAGTGCCTGGCGTACCTGTTACAAGTGTCGCTGTGGGGCTCGGCGTTGCTCTACCTTTCGGCATATGCCCCGTGGGCCTTGAAATTGACGCAGTTGGCCGCCGGCGCTTACTTGCTTTTAGTGTCGTATCAGTTGTGGTTACGCAAAAAAGCTCAGGACGTTCCAACCCAGGATCGATTCACCGGGTTGTCCTTTTTCTGGTTGACGGTGATGAATCCCAAGGGGTTGTTGATTGCCTCATTGATCGCGCCGATCAATACCTTTACCACTTGGGCCGGTTACCTGGTTTTCATGAGCGCCCTTGCGCTGGTCGTAGTGCCGGTAGGGGCGGCCTGGATAGCGTTCGGTGCAGGGGTCGTCGGGCGTCAACAGGGTTGGTTGAGTCCGCTTGCGATCAATCGGGTCGCTGCCATCGCCATTGGCTGTTTTGCCACGCTTCTACTGGGTCGCCTGGCTGACTCGATTTTCAACTGAAGCGACGCAGTATTTCACACGCAGGAAGGAACCGTTTTTACCCTTGCGTCCACACAGGATTAGCCGACCGAGCGGTTCCCGCGTATGAGATGCGGGGCGGGGAGTTGGCTTTAATCTGAATAGGACGGGGTGTGTATGCTGTTACCTTTGCTGGCGTTACCGATGCAATTCGCGGGCTCGATGCTTGGGCTTGGAAATATGTTTGGACAGAATCAGCCAAACGCCAATCGCGATATCAATATTAATATCAACAACGATAACCATAACGTCAATGCGGCTTCGTCCAGCGCTCATAGCGCGCACATGTCTCACGGGGCCGCCCGACGCGCTTCGCACATCCACTATTGAGCCTATTCGTCAACGCCGCCGGGCGTGAGCGTGCGGCGCTTGGTTCGGGGGCTTGATGGACGGTTCGGCGAAAAAAAACAAGGCCCTGACGATGTCAGGGCCTTTTTTCAGCTCACGTCGTGTGGCGTTAAAGCGCGCCAAACACCTTCTTCGCCAAACTGGTCGCTGCCGCCGCCGGGTTTTTGCGAATCGTCTCTTCCTGCTGCGCAATCATCTTGAACAAACCATCCAGCGCTTGTTCCGTCACGTAGTTTTCGACGGTGGCACTGTTGGCATCGACGGCGCCAAACGCTGCGGCCTTGCCTGCCAGGGCGTTGTACTGCTGGGCCACGCCGACCTTGTCGGTGGCGGCCTTGACGATCGGCAGGAACTTGGCGCGGATGGCTTCGCGGCTGCTTTTGTTCAGGTACTGGGTGGCCGAGTCCTGGCCGCCGGTGAGGATGCCCTTGGCGTCGGTCACACTCATGTTTTTCACTGCGTTGACCAGGATTGGCTGGGCCTGGGTCACGGCGGTTTCAGCGGCTTTGTTCATGCTGGTTTCGAGCTGCTCGACCTGTTCACCCATGCCGAACATCTTCAGCTTGTCGGCGACTTTGCCCAGTTTTCCCGGCAGGCCGATCTTGACTTCGGGGTTGTTGCTGAAACCACCCGGTACACCCAGTTGTTTCACGGCGATCTGCGCGCCTTGGGTCAAAGCATCCTTGAGGCCGCCGGTGGCGTCGCCCTGGGACAGGCTGCCAAGGGACAGCGCCATGGCGTTGGCACCAAGCAGCAGGCCAGCGCACAGGGCAGTGAGGCGAAGGGAATTACGGAGCATGGACGCTTCCTTATGATCTGCAAATAATCAGTGTGCGACCGCATCAACCCGCAGGCGCAGCGGTTGGGAGTCTTGACCATTGAGTTGCACGGCGTGCCGCTCGGTGGTGATAAACAGTAGCTTGCCATCCACTTCGATGCGAGCGCTGACCGAGTAACTGTGGCCCGGCTTGACCTGGGCCGGGTCGTAGCTCAAGTGGAACGGCAGCGGCACCTGGCCTTTGACCGGGCCTTTCTGCTCGGCCAGGGTCACGGCCGGAGCGTCCATCAGCGATACGTCCTGCAGGCTGACGCTCAAGATGGCTGTCGGCGGCAGCGCGATGCGTTGCAGGTAGAACACTTCGCCATCAAGGCTGGCCTTGGGCGCGGGGTTCATCGAATGACAGGCTCCGAGCAGGGCGGTCAGGCCCAGGAGGATGATCTTTTTCATGGTGTAGCTCCTTTTCAACGGCGCCGTAATCCTGCGACGCCTTATTCGATCTAGCGGCTTTATTCCGGTTTGAGGGCTTCAGCTTCGACCGGCGCTTCGGCCGCGCCGTCGACGCGATGCAGCGCGACCTGACGGATCGACAAGCGAATCTCGGCCGGCAGCACCCGTTTCGCCGCGCCTTCAGCCAGTTCACCGAGCTGGTCGTGATAGCTCAACTTGCCGGCTTCGTCGCGGCGAAGCACATCTTGCTCCAGCAACGTCTGAATAAAATGTCGGAAAAGGCTCTTGTCGAAGAACTCCGGGGCGTTGAGTCCATGCAGGATCGATAGACGCTGGGCCATGATCGTACACAGGTCTTCCAGCTCTTCGGCGCTGATGCTGCTCTGGCCGCTGTTGAGCAACAGCGAGATCGCCATGTAGAAGCGTTGCAGGGTCTGGGCGATACTTTTGGACAGCAGTGTCAGCAGCACAAAGTGCCGCGAACTTGGCGCCGGGCGCAGGTACACGTTGTTCTCGAAGCGCAGCAGGCCTTGTTCGACAAACGCCTCCAGCCATTGGTCGACCACCGGGTCCAGTTCCTCCAGCGACCAGCGGATAAACAGCTCCGATTGCAGGTACGGGTACAGCGCATGGGTGTAGCGCAGAATCTGCTCGCGGCTCATGCGCGAGCTGCTCTGGAAGAAGCTCGCCAGCAGCGCCGGCAAGGCAAAGATGTGCAGCACGTTATTGCGGTAGTAGGTCATCAGGACGGCGTTTTGCTCGTCCAGGTACAGAATCTTGCCGAGGGCATCGCTCTGTTCCGACAGCAGGTTCATGTCCTTGACGTGCTTGATCAGCGCCATACCATCACCCTCGGGCAGGGTGGTATGGGGCGAGTAGGGCACACGGCGCAGCAGCGCCAGGTACAGGTCCAACTGGCGGGCCATGGCCTGTTCATCCAGGGCCAGGCGCGTGGTCGACAGCAACGCCAGGGCCACCAGGTTCACCGGGTTGATCGCGGCCGCTTCGTTCAAATGGCGCGCCACCTGTTCGCTGAGGCGGTTGGTGGTTTGGTTGAGCCACGCCGGTTTGTAGTGCGGCCCCAGTTCCTGTGCGCGCCAGCCCGGTTGCTCGGCATCGAGGAATTGCGCCAGTTTGATCGGTTCACCGAAGTTGACGGCGACCTGACCAAAACGCTGCTTGAGCGCACCGATGACCTTGAAAATATCGAAGATCGACTCTTTCTTCTTGCTCGCGCCGCGCAACTCACCGAGGTAGGTGCGGCCTTCGAGCACTCGCTCATAGCCGATATACACCGGCACGAACACGATCGGCATACGCGAGGAGCGCAGGAAACTGCGCAACGTGATCGCCAGCATGCCGGTTTTCGGTTGCAGCATGCGCCCGGTGCGCGAGCGTCCGCCTTCGACGAAGTACTCCACCGGGAAACCTTTGGTGAACAGGGTGTGCAGGTACTCGTTGAACACCGAGGTGTACAGCGGGTTGCCCTTGAAGGTGCGCCGCATGAAAAACGCACCGCCGCGGCGCAGCAGGCTGCCGATCACCGGCATGTTCAGGTTGATGCCGGCGGCAACGTGCGGCGGTGTCAGGCCGTTCTTGAACAGCAGGTAGGACAGTAGCAGGTAGTCGATGTGGCTACGGTGACAGGGGACGTAGATCACTTCGTAACCCTGGGCAACCTTTTGCACGCCCTCGATGTTGTTGACCTTGATGCCGTCGTAGATTTTGTTCCAGAACCAGCTCAGCACCACTTCCAGGAAGCGGATCGCGGTGTAGGTGTAGTCCGAGGCAATTTCATTGCCGTAGCGCAGCGCCTGGGCCTTGGCTTTTTCCGGGCTGATCTTCTCGCGTTCAGCTTCATCAAGGATGGCCTGGCGCACCAGCGGCATATTCACCAGGCCCTTCACCAGGTTACGGCGGTGGGACAGGTCGGGGCCGATCACTGCGGTTTTCAGGTTACGAAAGTGTACGCGCAGGATGCGTTGGGCCATGCGCACGGTGCGTTCGTGGCCTTTATTGTGCTCGATCAATTCACGCAGGTTGATTGGCGCGGAGAATTGCACGCGGGTCTTGCGCCCTAGAATCAGGATGCTCAGCAGCCGGCGCAGGCGCCCGGTGACGGCCCAGCTGTCGGCGAACAGCAGTTTCCAGGGGCTGGACTCGCTGTCGGGCGACTGCCCCCAGAACACGCTGACCGGAATGATTTGTGCATTCTCTTGTGCGTGTGCGCTGAGGGTGTTGACCAGGCGGGTCAGGGTGGGCGGCGCGCCGCGCTTGTCCTGGCGGCCGAGCCAGTCGGGCTCCGGCGTGAGGTAGAAGAATGCCGCAGGTTCCAGCAACGGGCCGACCGCTACCGGCAGCACCGGGCGCGGCAGGCCGGCCTTGGTGCACTCGGTATCGACCACGGCCAATTCGGTGAGCGAGGGTGATTGCAGGACGTAGAACACCGGCCGGCTGCGGTCGAGGTTAAGGGTAAGGGCCGACTGGTTGATCGTCTCTGAGCGAACCCAGAGGTACAACAGTCGGCGCAAGGTGCCAAACACCAGACGGCGGAACGGGGAGCGGGTCATAGGCGAGCTGCTTCAAGTGGAAAAAACCGAGCAAGTGCTCGGGCGGGTAGTGTGCCGTATTCGCCGAAAATCGGCAAAAAAGCAGCGATGTAAAGTTGAGTTGATCGTTTTTGAGCCTGTCATATACTCGGCAGTTCAACGCGAGCGACTCAACAATAACAATCATGTGGGAGTGAACAGATGACAACGCGCGAAACCGGTAATGTGAAGTGGTTCAACGATGCCAAGGGGTATGGTTTTATTCAGCGTGAAGACGGCAAGGATGTGTTTGTACACTACCGCGCCATTCGCGGTGAAGGTCACCGTTCCCTGGCCGAAGGCCAGCAGGTGGAATACGCCGTGGTGAGCGGCGAGAAGGGCTTGCAGGCGGAGGATGTAGTCGGTTTGTAATGCGGATTTTTGTTACAGCCTAGAAGCCATGTGGGAGGGGGCAAGCCCCCTCCCACATTTTGATTGGGTTCACACATTCAGATCAGGTGGTTTTCCAGGTGATTTGCTCTTCACCGTCTGTGCTGATCCGAATCCAGGTGTCGGCGCTTTCCTCACCTTCTTCCTCTACCCAACTGCCCGGCGCGCAACGCACTTCAACGTTCAGCGCGGCAAAGGCGGCGCGGGCGCAGGCGATGTCGTCTTCCCACGGGGTTTTGTCGCTTTCCAGGAACAGGCTGTTCCATTTGCCTACCGCCTTGGGCAGCCAGGTCACCGGCACGTCGCCGGCTTTGCACTTGTAGGTCTGGCCGCGTTGGACCCAGTCGGAGCAAGGACCCAGGGCGGCGCCCAGCCAGGCGGCGATGGCCTTGTAGTCGACGTCGGCGTCCTTCAGGTAAATCTCGATATCAGGTTGGCGCATGGATGTTCCTCGTTGCGGGATTCGAAAATCCATTCGCGGATTCAGGGTGGGCGTAGTGCCCGAAAAGTCGGTTATTGAAGCACGAAATAGTCGTAGCGCATCGATACGGTGACCAGCAGCGGTTCGACGGCCTCGATCACCTCGGTGCGGCGCTCGGCGCTGGCGCGCCAGCCGTGAGGCGTCATGGCCAGCAGGTTGGCACGGTCCTTCGGCTCCGCCAGGCTCAGCGTGAACTCGAGGGTTTCGCTGTGCTGCAGGCTCATACCGTCCGGCACCAGGGCCAGGTGTTTGTCGTCGGTGTACTCGCGCACTTCGTCGTACAACCGCTCGCGCAGCTCCATCAGGTGGCCGCGGGTCGGGCCGACTTTCATCAAGCCGCCGCCGGGGCTGAGCAGGCGTTTGGCCTCTTGCCAGTCCAACGGGCTGAACACGCTGGCGAGAAACTGGCAACTGGCATCGGCCAACGGCACGCGGGCCATGCTGGCGATCAACCAGGTCAGCGCCGGGTTGCGCTTGCACGCACGCTTGACCGCTTCCTTGGAAATATCCAGGGCATAGCCGTCGGCGTGGGGCAGGGCGTCGGCGATTTGGGCGGTGTAGTAACCCTCGCCACAGCCGATGTCCACCCAGCGCTGCGGTGCTTGTTCCGCGGCCAGTTGTGCCAGGCGCGTGGCCACCGGGGCATAGTGCCCGGCGTTGAGGAAGTCGCGGCGCGCCTCGACCATGGCGAGGTTATCGCCCGGGTCGCGGCTGTTTTTATGCTGCACCGGCAACAGGTTCAGGTAACCCTGGCGCGCGCGGTCGAAACGGTGCCCGGCCGGGCACGCCACGCCATTGTCCACCGCGTTGAGCGGTGCGCTGCAAATGGGGCAGGCTAGCATCAGGCGAGCAACTTGATCAGGGTCTGGTAGTAGATCTCGGTCAGCACGTCGAGGTCGCTGGCCAGAATGCGTTCGTTGACCTGATGGATCGTCGCGTTGACCGGGCCCAACTCGACCACCTGGGTGCCCAGGGTCGCAATGAAGCGCCCGTCGGACGTGCCACCGCTGGTGGACGCCTGGGTCTCGCGGCCAGTGATCGCCTTGATGCTGGCAGACACCGCATCGAGCAAGGCGCCCGGCTCGGTGAGGAACGGCAGGCCGGACAGCGCCCACTCCACGTGCCAGTCCAGGCCGTGCTTGTCGAGGATCGCGGCAACCCGCTGTTGCAGGCCGTCCACGGTGGATTCGGTGGAGAAGCGGAAGTTGAACACCGCCGTCAGCTCGCCGGGGATCACGTTGGTGGCGCCGGTGCCGGCGTTGAGGTTGGAGATCTGAAAGCTGGTCGGCGGGAAGAAGGTGTTGCCGTCGTCCCAATGCTCGGCGGCCAGTTCAGCCAGTGCCGGGGTGGCCAGGTGGATCGGGTTCTTCGCCAGGTGCGGGTAGGCCACGTGACCTTGCACGCCGCGCACGGTCAGGGTGGCGCCGAGCGAGCCACGACGGCCGTTCTTGACCACATCGCCGACCAGGCTGGTGCTTGACGGTTCGCCGACGATGCACCAGTCCAGACGCTCTTTGCGCGCGGCCAGGCGTTCGATCACGGCCTTGGTGCCGTGGTGCGCCGGGCCTTCTTCATCGCTGGTGATCAGGAAGGCCACCGAACCCGTGTGGTCCGGGTAGTCCTGCACAAAGCGCTCCGATGCCACCAGCATCGCCGCCAGGCTGCCTTTCATGTCCGCCGCGCCACGGCCGCAGAGCATGCCGTGGTCGTCGATCAGCGCGTCGAACGGGTCGTTCTGCCAGGCCTGCACCGGGCCGGTCGGGACCACGTCGGTGTGGCCGGCAAAGCACAGCACCGGGCCGTCGTGCTTGCCGTGGGTGGCCCAGAAGTTGTCCACGTTTTCGATGCGCATCGGCTCAAGCTGGAAACCGGCGTCGCCCAGGCGCTGCATCATCAGCTTTTGGCAATCGGCGTCGATCGGCGTCACCGAGGGGCGGCGGATCAGGTCGATGGCAAGTTGAAGGGTCGGCGAAAGGTCGGCATGGGCCGTCATGGGGGGAACTCCGGAGCTTTTATAGGTGAGCAGGCAAGGCACACAAAACGGCCGTTATCTTATAGCAAAACGGCGGCCAGAGGCCGCCGTTTAGTGCATTGCGCAAGTTTTTACAGCGCGGTGGCCGGCTCTGCCTTCGGCGCCGGTTTGGGCAGCGACGACAGGAACGCCATGATCAACGCCGCCACATACGGCAGTGATTGCACCAGCAGCATCACCACCCAGAAGCGCATGTCGGCGCTCGGCAGGCCCTGCACCAGGTAGATGCCCAGCGCAGCGCCCCACAACAGCAGCATGATGAACATCTCTTCGCGGGCTTCGGAAATCGCTACCCAGAAGCCGTGGTTATCCGCGTTTTTCGGTGTACGAAAGAACGGAATGCTGGTGGTGAAGAAGCCATACAGCACCGCTTTGGCGATGGTGTGCGACAACGCCAACCCGGCCAGGGCCGCACAGAACGCGTCCTTGAGGTTTACCCCCACGGCGCGGCGGTACAGGAAGATGATCTTGCCCACCTTGAACACGAACAACGCCAACGGCGGGATCGCGAAAATCAGCAGCGGCGGGTCGACCCGGGTCGGCACGATGATCATCGCCGCCGACCACAACAGCGCGCCGACGGTGAAGAAGATGTTCATGCCATCTGCCACCCACGGCAACCAGCCCGCGAGGAAGTGGTAGCGCTGGCCACGGGTCAGCTCGGTGTCCTTGCCGCGCAACAGGCTGGCGGTGTGACGCTTGATGATCTGGATCGCGCCATAGGCCCAGCGGAAACGCTGTTTCTTGAAGTCGATGAAGGTGTCGGGCATCAGGCCTTTGCCGTAGCTGTCGGGGTAATACGCGGCCGACAGGCCTTTCTCGAACACACGCAGGCCAAGTTCGGCGTCTTCGCAGATGCACCAGTCGGCCCAGCCCAGCTCTTCGAGCACCGAGCGACGGGTCATGGTCATGGTGCCGTGCTGGATGATCGCGTCGCGGTCGTTGCGGGTGACCATGCCGATATGGAAGAAGCCTTTGTATTCGGCGTAGCAGAGCTTCTTGAAGGTGCTTTCGTTCTGGTCGCGGTAATCCTGTGGCGACTGCACCACGGCGATTTTCGGGTCGGCGAAGTGCGGCACCATGTGCTTGAGCCAGTTCGGCGACACGCAGTAGTCCGAGTCGATCACCGCGATCACTTCGGCATCCTTGGCGGTGTGCGGGATCAGGTAGTTCAGCGCGCCGCCCTTGAACCCGGCCAGGGGCGAAACGTGGAAGAACTTGAAGCGTGGGCCCAGGGTTGCGCAGTAGTCGCGCACCGGTTCCCACACCGCCGGGTCCTTGGTGTTGTTGTCGATGATCAGGACTTCGTAGTCCGGATAGTCGAGGGCGGCCAGGGCATCGAGGGTCTGTTTGACCATCTCTGGCGGCTCGTTGTAGCACGGCACATGGATCGACACTTTCGGACGGTAGTCCGAGTCCCCCACGACCGGCAGGAATTGACGCCGACGCTTGTGGGTCCAGACCGCTTCCGCCAGTTCATGGGCTTCGGCCAGCAGCACGATAAACACGCCCAGGGCGCCGAGTGCCAGGAGGAAACCCACCGTCAGGCTGAACCAGGTGCTGTATTGCTGGCTGTAGTCGTAGCCGATCCACACCAGCACCGAGCCGCACAGGAACGCGGTAAAAGTCAGGAAGGTCCGGCCGCGTTGACGCAGGGCCGAGCCGTCGATCATCAGCAGGGTCAACGACAGCAGTGCAAGCACCACCGAGCCGATGGCCAGCACGCGCCATTGCGGGATCGCGACCACCGGCCCTTCGAAGTTGAATTTTTGCTGGCGTGCGGCGTTGTACACGCCCCAGTAAGCGCCGACCGAGCCTTCGTCGCTGGCTTTCCACGGCTGGTCGAAGGCCTCGATCACGAAGTAGTTGAAGCCCTGGCGGTTCAGCTTGTTGACCAGCGTGCGCAGGTAAATTGCCTGGTCGGCGGGGGACGCATCAGCACCGCCACGCATGCGGCCGTTGCTCGGCCAGCCGACTTCCGACAGCAGCAGCGGCTTTTTCGGGAAGGCCTTCTTCAGATCCCGTGCACGGTCGAGTACGAATTGGCCCGCCTGGGCCACCGGAATATGTTCCCAGTACGGCAGGATGTGCGCGGCGATCAGGTCGACGTGCTTGGCCAACTGCGGGTTGTGCTCCCAGATGTGCCACTGCTCGGAGGTGGTCACCGGCACCTTGACGGCGGCGCGCACGCGATCCAGCAGCACGATCAGTGCTTCAGGGGTGATTTCTTCACGGAACAGCGCTTCGTTGCCGACCACCACGCGCACGACACTGCGCGAGCTGTTGGCGATCTCGATGGCGCGCTGGATCTCGCGTTCGTTGCGTTCCAGGTCCGGGCTGATCCAGATCCCCAGGGTGACGCGCAGGCCGAACTCTTCCGCCAGCTTGGGGATATCCCCCAGGGTGCCGTCGACCGAGTAGGTACGGATGTTGTCCGTCAGCTTGCTCATGATCGCAAGATCCTGACGCATCTGGTCGTCGGTCGGGTACTGGTCTTTCTGTGGGTACTGGCCTTGCTGAAACGGCGAGTAGGAAAAACCGGAGATCTGTTCAGGCCAGTTGGGGGTGGTGACCGGGCGGTTGATCAGCGCCCAGAAGCCGGTGAACAGTGCGGCAATTGCCAGCACCACCACCAGGTTGAGTCCAAATTTACGCGATGACATGGTGATTTCGGGTTCCAAAAGGTGTGGAACGAAAAGAGGTGTCGGCCTACACCGAACGGCGCGCATCCTACACCGGCCCTTCCCTGAGCGTACAGCAGACTGAGAAAAGCCGGACGTTAGTCCGCGAATGACCAGCTAAGTTCTTTACTTGTATCGCGAAGTTTCGAACTTGTCGTGGCAAAGCCCTATAATGCGCGCCGGTTTTTGGGGTAATGGTCATGAGTACAGAAGATCCGCGGTTTGCAGGCGTCGCCCGGTTGTATGGCATTGAAGGCCTGGAGCGCTTGAAAGCGGCCCATGTGGCGATCGTTGGCGTCGGCGGCGTAGGCTCATGGGCGGCGGAAGCCATCGCCCGTTGTGGGGTGGGCGAGATCTCGCTGTTTGATTTGGATGATGTTTGCGTCAGCAACAGCAACCGCCAGTTGCATGCCCTGGACAGCACCGTGGGCAAACCCAAGGTCGACGTGATGGCTGAGCGCCTGCGCGGCATCAACCCGGATTGCACGGTGCATGCGGTGGCGGACTTCGTCACCCGCGACACCATGGCCGAGTACATCACCCCCAACATCGACTGCGTGATCGACTGCATCGACGCCGTCAACGCCAAGGCGGCACTGATCGCCTGGTGCAAGCGCCGCAAGATCCAGATCATCACCACTGGCGGTGCTGGCGGGCAGATCGACCCGACGTTGATCCAGGTCTGCGACTTGAACCGCACCTTCAACGACCCGCTCGCCTCGAAAGTGCGCTCCACCCTGCGCCGTGACTATGGTTTCTCGCGCACGGTGACCCGTCATTACAGCGTGCCGTGTGTGTTCTCCACCGAGCAACTGCGCTACCCGAAGCCGGACGGCAGCATCTGTTTGCAGAAGAGTTTTGTTGGCGACGGGGTAAAGCTGGACTGCGCCGGCGGGTTTGGCGCGGTGATGATGGTGACGGCCACCTTCGGCATGGTGGCGGCGACCAAGGCGGTGGACAAGATTGTGGCCGGGGTGCGCCGGCCTTCCGAGCGAGTCAAACCTTCTTAAATCTCAAGGCCTTGCTCCATTCAAATGTGGGAGGGGGCTTGCTCCCGATGGCAGAGTGCCAGTCACTGAATACATTGACTGAACCACCGCTATCGGGGGCAAGCTCCCTCCCACATTTGGTTTTATGTACGGCTTAGTTCGCGCATGCGCTGCAGCACGGCATTCAGGCCATTGCTGCGCGACGGCGACAACTGGCGCGACAGCCCCAGTTGATTGAACCAATCCGGCAAGTCGACCGCCTGCAACTCGGCAGCCGAGAGCCCGTTGACCCGCGCCAGCAGCAACGCCACCAGCCCGCGAATCATGCGCGCATCGCTGCTGGCGGCGAACTGCCAATGGCCGTCGGATAAACGCCCCACCAACCACACCAGGCTCTCGCAGCCCTGCACTAGGTGGGTGTCGACTTTGTCTGCATCCGCCAATGCCGGCAGCCGCTCGCCCCATTGCATCAGCAGGCGCGCGCGTTGCTCCCAACTGCCCACCGCCTGAAACGACTCAAGCGCGCTGACTGCCTCGACCGGCAGGCTCATCGCAGCATATCCAGCGCCTGGTCCAGCGCTTCAAAGAAGCGCTCCAGATCATCGGAATCGTTGTACAGCGCCAGGGATACGCGAATCGCCCCCGACAAGTGCATCGCCTTGAGCAGCGGCATTGCGCAATGATGGCCGGCGCGCACGGCAATGCCCTGCTCGGTCAGCAAGTGAGCAAGATCGGCGTTATGCACGCCTTCCACCACGAAACTGACCAACGCCACCTGCGGCGCGCCGAGCACGCGCACGCCATTGCGCGCTTTCAGCCCGCGCAACAGGTAGTCGTGCAGCGCAGCTTCGTGGGCGATGACCGCCGGTTGACCCAGTGAATTCAGGTAATCCAGGCTGGCACCCAGGCCGATCACGCTGGCAATCGGTGGGGTGCCGGCCTCGAACCCCAGCGGCGCAGGGCGGAAGCTGGCGTTGTGGTAATCGGCCTGTTGCACCATTTCGCCGCCGAACTGCCAGTGGCGCAACTGATGCAGGGCTTGGGTGCGGCCATACAGCACGCCGACGCCGTCCGGGCCGTAGAGTTTGTGGCTGGAAAATACGTAGAAGTCGCAGCCCAGGGCTTGCACGTCGTGGCGGCCATGGACGATGCCCTGGGCGCCATCGACCACGCTCAGCGCGCCCTCGGCCTTGGCCATTGCCAGCAGGTGTTCCAGCGGTTGCCAGGTGCCCAGCACGTTGGACAGTTGGCTCACCGCCAGCAGGCGTGTGCGCGGGCCGATCCGCGCGGCGGCAGCCTCAAGGTCGATCATGCCGTCGTCGCCAACGGGCAGGATCACCAGTTCCAGCGCGCGACGTTTGGCCAGTTGCTGCCAGGGCAGCAGGTTGGCGTGGTGTTCCAGGGCGCTGATGACAATTTCATCGCCCGCATTGAATAAGTGCTCGAGGCCATAGGCCAAGAGGTTCAGCGCCGACGTCGCGCCATGAGTGAAGACGATGTGCCCGCTGTCTCCTGCATTCAACCACTGCGCGACCTTGCTGCGACTGTTCTCGAAGGCCTGGGTCGCATGGGCGCCCGGCAAATGTTGGGCACGGTGAACGTTGGCGGCGCCATTGGTGTAGTAATGGCTGATCGCGTCCAGCAGGGCTTGGGGTTTTTGCGCGGTGGCGGCGCTGTCCAGATAGGTCTGGTCTTGCCGTTGCAGGGTGGCGATGGCCGGAAAGTCGACGCGCCAGGGGGAGGGCACAAGCATGGTGTTCAAGACTCGTATAAGCGAGCCCCGGTGCGGGGCTCGCTAGTGGCATCGAGTCGCTGCTTAGTTGTGAGCGTGCAGCGCTTCGTTCAGTTCGATGGCCGATTTGTGGGTTTTGCACTCCACGGCACCGGTCTCGGAGTTACGGCGGAACAGCAGGTCCGGCTGGCCGGCCAGCTCACGCGCCTTGACCACTTTAACCAGTTGGTTGCGCTCGTCGAGCAGCGCAACCTTGGTCCCGGCGGTGACGTACAGGCCCGATTCCACGGTGTTGCGGTCGCCCAGCGGGATACCGATACCGGCGTTGGCGCCGATCAGGCAGCCTTCGCCGACCTTGATCACGATGTTGCCGCCACCCGACAAGGTGCCCATGGTGGAGCAGCCGCCGCCGAGGTCCGAGCCTTTGCCGACAAATACGCCTGCCGAGACACGGCCTTCGATCATGCCCGGGCCTTCGGTGCCGCCGTTGAAGTTGACGAAACCTTCGTGCATCACGGTGGTGCCTTCGCCCACGTAGGCGCCCAGGCGGATACGCGCCGCGTCAGCGATACGCACGCCGCTTGGTACGACGTAATCGGTCATTTTCGGGAACTTGTCCACCGAGAACACTTCCAGCAGCTCGCCACGCAGGCGCGCTTCCAGTTGGCGTTCGGCCAGCTCATTGATGTCGATCGCGCCCTGGCTGGTCCAGGCCACGTTCGGCAACTGCGGGAATACACCGGCCAGGCTCAGGCCGTGGGGCTTGACCAGGCGATGGGACAGCAGGTGCAGCTTGAGGTAGGCCTCAGGCGTGGAGGTCAGTGCGGCGTCTTCGGCCAGCAGGGTGGCGACCAGCGGGGTATGGCTTTCAGCCAGGCGGTTCAGCAGGGCCGCTTGGGTCGCGTCGACGCCTTTGAGTGCGTCCGCCAGTTGCAGGGCTTGGGCGACGGTGAACGTGATCGCCTGGTTGCCTTCGCTGTAACCTAGGATCGGCGCGATGGCTGCGACGATTTCTGCCGACGGGTGGAGCAAGGGTTGTGCGTAAAACACTTCCAGCCAAGCACCTTGGCGGTTCTGAGTGCCGACGCCGAAGCCCAGGCTGAACAGGGAATTGGACATGCTGTTACCTCTACAAAAATGGAATGGCTGGCCTACTTGAGGGCCGCCGAATAAGTGTCTGGCTTGAAGCCAATCAGGGTTCTGTCACCGAGATCAAGCACTGGGCGCTTGATCATCGACGGTTGTGCGAGCATCAATTCAATGGCTTTCGACTGATCGAGATCGGCTTTGCGTTCGTCTTCGAGTTTGCGAAAGGTGGTGCCCGCACGGTTCAAAACCACCTGCCAACCGTGCTCGTTGCACCATTGGGTCAAGTGTTCGCGGTCGATACCGGCCGTTTTGTAGTCGTGGAACGCATAGCTCACGCCGTGCTCGTCGAGCCAGGTGCGCGCTTTTTTCATGGTGTCGCAGGCTTTGATGCCGTAAAGCTGCAAGTGCTTGATTTTATTGGGCATAAATCATTCCCCAAAACCTCCCCAATACATCCCTAAAACTCAGCCGTCGATTATGCCACGTCGATCCACTCTGCGCCTCGGCTGTCGCGGTACAGGTCGGTCATGCTCGCTGAGCGGTGACCCAGCAGTTTCTGGGCATCACGGCCTTCGAGTTCGTGAAGGCGTGCAGCCAGGGACCGCTGTTCGTGAAAAGACGGCGGCTGACGGCCAAAAGTTATTCCCAGTTTGGCACCAGCCTTATCCCTCGCCTCAGCAAATGCGGAGCTCAAGGTATCCAGCACCAGCGGCTGGCCAGCTTTCGCACGGCCAGACGCCTGGGCATGGTGCACCAGGTGTTGTGACAAAACGCGGTCGCGGCATTGCTTAATCACGGCAGCCAGGTCAAGCCCGACCGAATCGAGGCGCAGCGACGTGCTGATGCGTATCCTGGCGCCGGTCTTCGACTGCACGACATGCAGGAACCCGTCGTGTACGTCCTTGAACAGCATCGAGGCGATATCGTCCCGGCGCTGGCCCGTCAGCACGGCCAACTCCATTGCCCTGCGAAGCCACGGTTTCGTGGCCTCCTCATAGATTGCCTTCCACAGCTCCAGCGTCAGCCGTTCGCGCTTGATGTTCACCCGCGCCGCCTTGGTCACTTCGACCGGGTTGGCGTCTGCCCACCCCCGCGCCTGAGCCTCGGCGAATACGTCTCGCAACAGCGAACGCATTGCCCTGGCCATCTGCGCCTTTCCCTCTTTGGCCATGCCCGTCAGGTAATCGGCCACATCCATAGTTGTGATGTCTTTAATTCCCTTCGATCCGAATACCGCCGCCAGTCGGTTTATCCGCATGCCCACGTTTTTGTTGCTGCTGGCTGACAACTTCCGCTCGGCGAACAGCTCGCGGTATTCGTCCAGCCATTCCGAGAACAATTTGCCAGGCGCTGGCGCCGGCGTGCTGATGCGCTCTGCAAGCGTTGGCTTGATGGCGTCTGCGTGGTTGGCGGCGACGGCCTCACGGATCGCCGCCTCCTTGTCCTTGCCAAGGCCGAACACGCGACCACTGATTGGGTCGCGGTAGGTGTAATAAGTGACGCCGTTGCGGGCGTCGGTCTTGCGGTAGAGATTGGGCGGAAGATCCTTTGACCCTGTGTTACGCGGCCTGGGCGCCATTGCGTGCTCTCTCTATTCTGCTGATCAGGCTGCCGCCGACAATCCTTACGGGCTGCTGATCAGGTTCTTGGTAGTGGGCGTCAGACTCTACATAGTAGTTGCGCCCGTGCTTGACCGGAATCGGCGCTATCCGGCCTTCCCGCGCCCATTTTCGTAGGGTGTTGGGGCTGGGCGGGGTTTTGAATTCGGCCGCCGCCCATTCGTCCAGGGTCACTTTGCTCATTTTTCCCTCCCGCCGCCCGCTGTGGGCCGCGCTGTCTTGATGATGTGGATGACCAGGCCGAAGGTGATCAGCATCCAGGCACAGGTGCCGGCGAATGCGCTGAGTACCGCCTCGGTAGTGCCGGTGCTGAGCAGGTCAGGGCCGAGCCAGATAAACCAGTAGCCGGTGCCGGCCAGGTACAGCAAAGCGCCCAGCAGGATCAGGGTGAGTTTCATAGCGAACATGGGGTGTCCTTGCCGCGCTGGGCGGCAGAAGGTGGTTTATCGAGTGGCCTTGGCGATTACTGCTTCGGCATGAGCAAGGGCTGCATGGTACTTGTCGAGCCTGGCGGCGCCGAGTCTCGCCAGGCCGACCAAGTTGGATAGGCTTTCGAGCAGCTCTTCCTGCATCGCACGCTCCTCCCGGCCGATATCCCAGAAGCGCTGCCCCCAGTGATCCGCCGGCGGCGCGTTGGTGTTCTGGGCGCCCATGGCCAGGGCCCCGATAATCGTGTCGCACAGGTCGCGCTTGTAGGCGTTGTCGCCGTCGATGCTGGCGCCCATCCTGCGAAGGTTGTTCAACGTTGCATCGAAGTCCTCGCGGGTCATATTGATCACGTTCTTGCTCAGTGCGGTGATTTCAGCTTTCGCAGCGTTGAGCCGGTTCAGGTCGGCTTGCCAGCCGCTGCGCAGGTACTTTGCGTCTTCCGCATTCTGCTCGGCGAGGGTTTTCCAGTGCTCGACCGGAGCCCACGGACTGACGATCACAATGCAATTCGCCATCGGCACCAGTTCGTTCTGCTTGGCAGCCAGTGTGTCGGCTTCCTCTTTGCTGGCGGCCGCGTACAGATCGTCGGGGCCCTGGGCGTGGACGACATACAGCACTTCAGTTTCTTCGGACATGGGAATACCTCGCCCGCCGCTCACCGGCAGGCATGTAGGGGGATTGGGGTTAGGGCTTTGCTTTCGAAGCCAGCTCGCAGTCGGCGGCGAGCTTCAGCAGGTTGCGGGTGGTCGGCCTGAAGCCTTCAGTGTTTGGGTAGCGCGCAAGGTCGTGACCATGCGGGTACTCGGCGAAAGAGCCATGCCACATCCAGTTCGATTTCCAGTCAGCCCATACGGTGTAAGCTTCCTGGCCGTCGCCCCAATAGTCCGTGCCTCCACCCACAGACAGCACATTGCTTACCCGTGTGCTTTGTTCGTAGGCCAGTTCGGATGGCTCATCCTTGTCGATCCATGAGTTCCGGTAGTAAAGGGATGGGTGCAGGTGAACAAGGCTTTTGCTCAGCTTCTTCTCGATGCGGGCTTTCATGGCCTCGGCCCCTTGTAGATGAAGGCGTAGGCGAACCAGAGCGTGGCGATCATGGTGTCACCTTGATATCGACATCGTCGTGAATCCATTCGATATCTAGCAGGTCATCGTCGTCAATCTGCATTTCCCGATGGTCATTGCTTGTCAGCAGCTCCTGCACTTCATCGTCATCGACGCTCTCAATGACCTTTCGGAAGTTCACGACTGCTTTGCCGGTGAGCACGACTGTTCTTTTCATGGGCGAGTTCGTCCTTGCCGCTATAGCGGCTGACTTTGAAGGGGGAGGGGTTACTGCTGTTTGGCGAAGAGGTTTGTTTCGGTCAGGGCCTTGCGTAGCTCGGCGCGCCACCAAACTTTACTTCCGTGAGGCCCTGGCTCGCCAAACCAGTAGCCATCCAGGTTCTCGGCGCCTTCAAGGAACTTGAGGATCTGCGCAAGGCGTTCAGGCATCACCACCGCTACCGGCGCGGGCTGCTCGGCCATGGCCGACATTTCACCGATAGCCAGGGTCGCAATCTCAAAGGGCTTTTCGTACATAGCTGAGGCCTTGACCACCTCATTGAGGGCGTCCAAGGCGCAGGCAAGCTGCGCCTCCAGCTCACGAACCCGCTTCGTGCGCCGGGAAACAGCAGCACTGAGATCATCAATGGTTTGATCTGCCGTGTTCAGGCTCAACTGCAGGCCATCACGCTCCCGGACCGCGATCTCGTGCTTGCCGCGCCAGTGCAGCACTGCGTCCAGTTCTTCGGCGGCGGTCACCTTCAGCGCCGGAGTGGTAGCTGGCACTGGAGTCCGCGCCTTGCCCGCGCCGGATCGCCCGGGACAATCAGGTGCGTGGCGCTCAGGCTCGGCGGAGAAACCTGCAGGGCAGTTACAAAAACAGAATCGGCTCATACAGCCTCCCTCGTTACCAGATCATGGGTATTCACAGACGTCATGCCGGCCTGCCGTTCCTGGCGCAGCGCCTGCTGGACCGCGTGAATAATTCGCTCTAGATAGGCGTAGTCTGGGTTTGGCTCGGTGGCATCGTTGGTCAGGTGCCACCACTCATCACCGAACAGCTTCGTCATCAGCTCGCTGTGAGCGCCGTGGAGATGATCAATTGATGGTGAGTCGCGCAGATCCTCCGCCTCATCGAACCGTTCACGCGCCTCGCCCGGGCCGTAACAAAATTGGCGTCGCTCTTTCAGGACAAGGCGCTGCGCTTCACTTGCAAGCGCATCACCACTGAACTGGCGCGGGTTCATTGCCTGATCGAAGTAGCCGATGATGTAGCCGGTATTCAGCTCGCAGAAGAACTGCCCGATGCTCAGGCCATCCCACATGCCGCCCCAGTAGGCCGTCCAGCTCTTGCCCCAGCAGCTCACGGTGATCTTGCCCTTGCATGGCGCCAGGTCCTCGAGGAAGACGGTGATCGGGTCCAGCCGTGGCGCGCCGGTGATGAACAGCTTTGTGACTGTCGAGCGCTCCACCTGCAGTGGCGCGGCGATTTGGTTTTCTGTAGGCATGGGGAGTCCTTGCCGGGCCATGCCCGGGGTGTGGTGCTACGATGGCCCCTTCCTATAAATTGGCTGGACCATGACCAAGCACGATATTTACGATGAGATCGAAGGCTTTCAGGTTTGGAACTACATGGAATGCGACAAGGACGATGAGGGTCGGGAGACCTGGCGTATCAACGTCGAGATAAAGCGTGGTGGTGAGGTGGTGGTGCCTGTTGTTGCGGGTGACCGAACCTATGTCGACCGTGGCCTGGCGCAGGTCTCTGGGCGTGAGGTTGGGACCAGGCTGATTGCTGGGGCAGACCTATAGGTTTTCTGTGGGCATAGGGAGTTCAGGCGAGTACGGAAAGCGCGAGGGTATCCTCGCCACCGCGCGCGATGCCGGCGTGCAGTTCAACCTTGCTTCCAGCGAGCATCCCGGCGATTTGGGCGTTCAGATCTAACTCCACACCCTTACTTTTCCGTGACTCTCTAATGTCTTGGGTGGCGAGATATTCGCTGATCAATGCCTTGTCCTGTGCCTGAATCGCGACGACGTCTTGGCCGGTGCCGGGGCGGGCGAGCGGATCATCGTCGCCTTGAGGCACAAGGGCTTTCAGCTTCGACTGGACCTCCCAAACCCACGCCAATGCGAAGTGATCGCCTGCGGTTTCTGCTGAATACTGACTGCGATGCACCCCAGATCTGACGGAGGAGCAATACGCCTTACGCGCCTGGGCGAGCTTGGTGTGCAGCGCCTCATACGCGTATAGGGCGATGTTCTGGGCGGGAGAGACGCCGACGAATGTCGCGCATTCAATGATTTGGCCTTTCGAGCAACTCCACTTCTGGCGCCGCAGGGTCGTGCAGTTGAATGCGTCTGCTACAGCGATGCTCAGTTGCTGATCCCACGCTGGTCGACGCTTGGCGCGGAACAGGGCTGACTCAACTTCACCTACGTCGCTCAACTTCACATCCATTTCGGTCAGCCGGTACTCGCGCATCAATGCCTGTGCCTGCCGAAGTGCCGTTGCAGCTTCGTTCTCGTTGGCGCTCTGCGCCAGTGCCAGGCAGTGCTTGATCTTGCGGATCGCACGTTCGAGCTTCTTTTCGTCAATCTGTTGTGCGGACATAGGGGATCCTGTGCCGGGATGCTCCCGGTCGGTGGTGGATATTCTGGGATCAGCTAAAGTGGAGCGATATGCCAATTAAGTCGCCGAGGGAAATATGGGGTTTGAAGCAACGCAGAAGGGAAACCCGCATAAGTTGACGATCAATCAACATGTCTTTCCAAAGAAAAGTATTGATAGATTTTCAGATGAAAATGGCCTGGTTCAGCTGTGTCGGAAGGATGGTGCGAAAGTCATCCGGGTAAGCTCCACAAACAGTCTGTTTTGCGCCAAGCGCGTATGGGATCAAGGTACTGAAGCTGGCATAGGTAAAGGCATTGAGGATCGGTTCCAGGCTTTGGCTGAATCCATCTTGTCTGGCGCTTCTAAGGTTATTGGATGTTTTGAGAAAATCGTCGTTGAAGACTTCTTTTCGCTATGGAGAACCAGGCGAAAACTCAGAGCAGAAGGGCTTGATGACGTTGAAATACAGGGGCGTCATGGTGATTTTCTAACTAAGGATGAGCAGGAGATCCTTGAGGAAAAACACGTGATGTTTTTTAGAGATGGAGTTATGCCTGGGCGCTTCGCAGCGCGCATACATGTATTCGGCTACATGAACACTTTCCGCCACGATAACCGGGATATGCAGTGGGGGATTGTGCGTGCAGGAGAAGGAGAGTTCATCGTTCCTGATTGTTTCCAAGACATGATGATTGTTCCCGTTTCCCCCAATTTGATGATTATTGCTGACCAACCGAACTCAACTCTCACTCGCAACGAAGTCGCTGTTATCAATCAGGCCGCTATTGCACGCTCGACCGATTACTACTTTGCGAGAAGCCTACCTTCTTGCCCTGTGCTACTGGATAGCCCGCCAAGGATACAACGGTTGTTTTCGAAATAGTGCTAATGGTTTCTGTAGGCCCAGAAGTGCTTCTGGGCTTTCCTCGGGATAAAAAGAGAGGCGCCCCTGGCGCCCTCAGTCCAATGGTTTATGTTATTTCGGATCGAACGCGCCCAGCGACAATACTGCAGCCTCGCCAATATTGCGTTGAAGTACTGCCTTGAACTCCTGGGCGATGTCTTCGCGTTGGACCTCTTCGCCAACCCAACGCAGTTTCAGTACCGGCTGGGAGCCGCTGGTGATGACCGAGAGGCGCAGGGTGATCTGTTGTTCGGTCAGGCCTTCGAACGGGACCGTCCGAAATTGCAGGGATACCGGCAGGGTCTCCTTGCTGCGCGCTTCGATCTGATCCATTGCGCTGCGGCTGGCGCTGGTTTCACCTACCGTGGTTTCTGATTCGCTCGACGCCTTGATGGTGATGGTGCGCACTGCAGCAATGGCTTTGGCCACAGGGATGGGGTTACCGGCTTCGTCGACCGGGGTGAGGTACTGGTGCCAGTCTTCGATCCAATCGCTCAAATCCTTCTGACTGATACCGCGCCCACCGATTGCCTGGGCGGCGGTGTAGCCGGCTGTTGCCTTCAGGCGAAGGATGGCGCGGTCGTCGGCGTGGCCAGGTACTGCGGCAGTGCCGAGGTTGAACAGCAGGCCGCAGCTCATTTCGTCCTGATTGATGAAGCCGCGGGCGCCAGGCGCTGCGCGTTCAACGACGTAAGCGCCGAAATCAGCCAGTGAGTGGGTGCTGTATGTGCCACGGAAGCGGCTGCGGCCAGCCTGGAAGCGCTCAAGATCGATGACCTTTGCGCTTTCCGGCAACACCACGGTAGGGATCAGCGTTTCCAGCTTTTTGCCGGTGGCTTCCAGCGCGGTATCGGTGATGAGCTGAATTGCATCTTTGGTAAGTGACATCGGTTATTTCCTTGGGTTGCGGAAGGGAGGGTGAGGTGGGGTTGATCAGGTACGGGGCTTGATTGGCGCTTCTTCGCGGGTGAAGAGCTGATCGTGCTTTTCAGCGAAGAGGGTGATCCTTCCGCCGGAGCCAACGTGCATCGGCGTGTCCAGGCTGGTGTTCTCGCTGCGGGTACCGCGCTTGGTCGGCACCTTGTAGTCGAGCTTGTGCTTGATCTTCACCTGGCTGGATTCGCCGATCTGACTGAAGTCCAGGGTAATGACCAGCTTGCCGGCCTTACCGTGGTCAACAACACCGGCGGCTACTTCGGAAAGGGCGTGGCCGATCTGGCTGGCGAAGGCGCCGCCGTTGAGCTCCTCGAGGAACTCGGCGGTATCTGTTGCTGTGGACATGGCTGTTTCTCCGGGATGGCCTGCAGGCCGCTGGGTGGTAGGTTTAATTGCGACTGGCGAAGGCGCTGGCGCACCTGGTTGTTGATGCGCTTCATGGGGTGTCGGCGAACTTGAAGCCGTTCTCCTGGGCGATCAGCGTTATGCGCTTGATGTGCATGCCCAGGCTCTTTGCTGCCTCGCTGGCTACTACGCCCTTGGCCGCTTCGGCGCGCACCGACGGTGCCAGCTTGTCGCGCTGGGCACGCAGGCGTTCGTGGTGGGCGGTGGTGCCATTGAAAGGGCCGCCAGCGCTGGCGCCGCTCGGGATGGCCTGTACCGTCTTGCCCGCGCCGTAGAACGCATCAATCTGGCGGTTGAGGTCGGCGATCACCGCGTCTTTCGGGTTGGCCATCGGCACGCCAATCATTACTGCGCACCGTAGTAGGCGAACACCACCAGCATTGCGGAGAAGCCAAGCGTCCAGCGCAGCATGCGGAATCCGAAACGCTTCGACGTTGCCTTCGCCGCTTCGAAGAAGTCGGCGTTGCGCTCGAGCTGATCAGCGTACTGGCACGCGCCGTCGTGGCCGGTGCGTTCGCCGCGGGAAACGCCGGTGGAGCGCTCGACAACATCGAACAGGTTCTTGCCGAGCGGCACCACGTTGAAACGGGGCGTCTTCACTGGTTCTTCGCGACCGATCATCTGGTACATCTCCGAAGTGGAAAGCGAAACACGTTCCCGCAGGGCCTGCAGAACGGCTTGGCTTTGTTGGATGGCTGGGTTCATGCCGACTCCTTGGTTGTGGTTGCGTTTATTCGTCAGCAGCCTGACCGCCTGCTTCGTGCCGGTGGGCCCAGGGGAGGGTGCTGACGAATAAAGGCGAGCCGTAAAAAAGCCCGGTAGGGACCGGGCTTTTCGTTGCGTTACATAGACCTCCCTATGTCACGCAGGGGTGGCGGTCGAGCGCCTGGGTTTGAAGTTCACATGGCTGCCAATCCTCCGTTCTGGGTGGGTTGAAATGCAGGTGGCCGGCGCGCGCCGGGTGTTCGTCCGCATCCCGCTGCCCACTCAGTGAATGGGCAGAAGGTTGAGTCAGGGCTTTTTGATCAGTGGCCAGATCAGCAGCAGGATGAGCACTGCGAGAAAGCCGTCGGCGCACATGCTGATGATCCGAGAGACCGAATCGATCAACACCACGCCAAAGAGCAAGGCCACGATGAGGAATGCCCGCAGGTTGTTCACCATCTCCTTGAACAGCGGCATTTACAGGTAATCTTTCAGGTTGAGGTTCATGATCTTGGCGGCCTTCTCCAGCACGACCATCTCGGCTGGCTCGATCTCGCCGTCCGCCTCGGCCACGGTCAGCATAAAGTTCAGGACGGTGGCCGCGTCGTCGACGCTATGGGCCAGGTCCTTCAGTTCCTTTTCGGCGTTCTGACGGATGATGCGAGGGCCGCCATCATTGAAGTCAGCCTTGGCCCGGTCGATGGTGTTGCTCAGCTCGGCGCCGAACCCTTTCAGGGCCGCCGAGTTGTTGATCAGCTTCTCGATCTTTTCGAGTTCTTCCTTTTCGATATCGCCATCGGCAGAAGCGACGTAGAACACGCCATAAACCGAAGCCTGCATCAGATCGCGATTAGTCATCACGGCCAGGGCCTGACGCGCTTCGCCGGATTTCTTGCCGAACAATTTGCCTAACATGGTTATTCCTCTGGGTTGGGTGACATCCCGCTGCACCCTGTCGCCAAGGTGCAGCAGCGATGCGTTTCCAATAGGGTGGCCGGCGGCCAGCTCACCACTGCCCAGGTGACGGGCTTTGCGCTAGGCTGAGCGCTCTCACACAACACAGCCTGCAAAGGAGGGCGCTGCACAATGCACAGCTATAAATTGAAGTTCGAAGCAAATGAGGGAGACATGGCTCCGAAGAGTTACGAGTCCGTGAATCTGGTGGAGCAGGGGGATGTGATTGAGCTGGACAACGGCAACTGGCACTTCGTTATGGACATTCGAAATCTGAAGACAGGTATTCAGCTAGTTCTTGCTGGATCTGGGCAGAACGCTCAGCAGGCAGAAGATCTAGGAAGGCAACTACTAGACGACTGAGGACTATCGTTGCGTACTTGGCGCAGCTGTCCCTGTCCAAGTCAGTGCTCGGGTGCATTAGTGCAAGTCTTGTACTGAGGCCGATTTGACCTTGAAATGCTACTGATACAAACGCCGCTTCGATACGGCTCTTGAATTCTGGTTGGCTTATAGCGGGGTAGGCGTGTGTGCTTGGCTCACTGTTGAGCTTGAAGATGTCAGGGTGGATTTCGTGCAGCGCCTTCACGGCGCTGGCCCGCTCGGCCGGCACCAGAATCAGACCCATATCGAAAAGCTCTTTCAGGTATTCCGCGTCGCCCCTTCCAATGAGCACGCATCGTTTGGACGCAGGGTCGATTGCTGCAACTGAATCTTGGGTCATGTGCCTTTCCTCTTGATCATCCCAAAGCACCCTCGCAAGAAGGTGCTTCAGTGATGCTGTCCGTCCTATTGCCGCCGGAAGGGGCGGGGCGCATTGCTTGCCGGGTCATTCGTGCCTACTGGGCATACACGGTTCTGGCGTTTCGCCATCGAGCAGCCGTCCAGGTTGTTCCTGTCGTTGGCAGGCTTTCGGGCCTGTCTGCTCGCCGGTCGCCGGTAGAGGCAATGCGGTCTGTTGTTTGTTGCGCTGACTGTTAAAGAGCGGTTCAGGCCGTGAGGCCCTGGCGAGTCCCTGCTGGATGACTCGATGGGGTGAACATTAGGCATTCCTTCTTTTACAGTCAATAGGTATACCTAATTATTTTTCGTTGGGCATGAAAAACCCGCTCAGTGGCGGGTCGCGGATTCAGGTCGGGAAGGGCAGATACAAGAAGCCCGGCGCTGGACCGGGCTTTTTGGTTCGGGGTGAAAATCAGCTCAGCGAGCGAGCCAGACCAAATGCGATTGCACCGATACCGCCAGATAGAACGATAGCGGTACCGATGAACCACTTGATCATCGAGCCTTCGACCCGGGTAATTTCGGTGCGGAAGTTAGCAACGGCAAGATTAGTGCTGCTGGTTTCTTCGATAATGTTGGCTTTGGTAGCCAGGTTCGGGAACACATGCTTATCGAATGAACCTAGGGTCGTTTCAATGCGTGCAAGCGCCTCCCGTATTTCGGGGATAGATTTTTCAAGGGTCGCTACACGCGCTTCCATTTGATGCCCTCCTGGAGGTTCTTCCCCGCCAGTATTGCCGGTGTCTGAGCTTCTGTCACCTTTCCTTACCGGAACGATGTGTCCCTTGGAGTCCAAAACCGCATTCAATCTACTCATTCTCCGATTTCCGTGAATCGAATTGCTCGACCATTTTAGATAGGGTCTTCGCTAGTGATCGAGCTGTCTCGATAGGCATTGTCACAGCGCCAACATCCAGACGGAACAATTCAGCCTCTCCTGTTTCGATCTCGGCGGGCCTTTCTGCATAGTTCACAATTTTGGATGTTTTAACGAGAAGGGAGGTTCTACCAAACGTTACATGTACCGCATCCTGCTCGTTCCAGCTGATAGCGAAAGCATCGAACTGATCAACCTGCTCATCCATATAGCTTCCCGCTTGAACGTGCGGGATTATCGTCGTGTTTGTGGGCTGACTCACATCCATCTCCATGCGCTGTGCGCTCAATCGAAATTCTAAAATGCTTCCAACATGACTACTCAGGCTTGGCTCGCGCAATCCTCCCCGCCTTCACCTCATCCGCATAACCCACTAACCTATCGGCTTCCTCATAGAGCGTGCCCACCAAACCCATCAGGGCTATGGCATCGGCATCACTGAGCTTTTCCGCCAGCTTTCCCAGGTCGATACAGGACTGCTCAAGGTTGAAGGCGATGGCCTTGAGGTCGCGGCGTAGCTGCTGGTTTGGCTTGGTGAGGGGCATGGGGGGGGCTCCTATAGCTTTCGAGCGTTCCAAACCAAAAGAACGCGAGCCTGGATGTGAACTCTAGGAAGCATGTCACTCTCAATCATTATTGCCGGATACACGGGATTGTCTGAAATCATGCGCAAAGAGCCGCCAGTCAGGCGCTGTAGCCTTTTAATGAAAAGCTCTCCATCCAACGTGAAGACATAGATCGCATCGGTGCGAATCTCGGTGATGCCGCGATCTACCAGCAAGGCGTCGCCGTCGCGGAACGTGCCCTCCATGCTGTCACCGTCGCCATCGATGATGGCCAAGTTCTCTAGCTTGGAATATGACAAGCCCTGCGTCTTCAGCCAGTCGAGATGAACCGTGATATCTCTGATGACCTCAATGTGGTCTGGCGGCACCCTTCCCGGGCCCATTGACCCGGCCACGTCCAACTGAGGGATCGTGATGAAGCTGGAATCTTGCGATTTTCGGCGAGACTCAATCGGCACGACATTGCTCTCCTTGCTTGCAGGCTGCGCTCCACCATCCGTCCTCTTATGCATCGGGCCCTTTCCAGTAGCCAGCCACATCGGCATCACCTTCAGATAGTCGGCGGCGATCAAAAGATTCTGCCCCTCAATCGTCTTGGTTTTCCCTGAAATCCAGTCGTTCACGGACGGCGCGCGAATGCCGCAAGCGCGCGCCAGAGCGGCCTGCGTAACCTTTGGCGGGCCAGCCATAGCCAGTTTTAACCGTTCTTGAAGTGTCCTCATTAGGTGAGCCTAACACTGGGCATCTAAGGTATTCCTATTGACCTAAATAAAAGGCATGCCTAATATCCGTGCCTATGCGAATAGCCGGAGAAATCAGGCATGAACCCAAATGAAATTATCGACGCTCTCGGTGGCACTTTCCGTGTCGCTGAGCTGTGTGAAGTTCGGCCTCCATCGGTAAGCGATTGGAGGAAATACGGAATCCCGAGGGCTCGGATGATGTTTCTGCGCATTGCCAGGCCGGATGTTTTCAAGGAGCTGGACGCCAAAGGCGCGAAGAAAACAGCCGCCTAACATCCCTGTCCGCCATCGCATTGACTAAATGATCGCCCCTGAACCGTCGGGGCACCACTGAAACAGATTTGAGGTTTTACGAATGGAAGATTTCTTGAGGGCTTGCCACACCACCATCAAGGAAAGCGGGGCAGAGGAGCTGGCAGGAAAAATGTGCATGGCTCACGTGAGCCTTCTGCAGCGCTCAAACCCGGACAACGCGGCGCACCACCTAACGATCGAGCATCTGTTTGGCGTGCTGCTCCACACACAAGACATGCGCCCGCTGGTGGCGCTCGCTGACCAATTCGGTTTTGACCTCGTGGCTCGTGAAAAGCCTAAAGCCAAACCGCTGATGACCGCGCTGGGCCTATTGTCCGCGGAATGCGGTGATGTTGGTCGATTGATTTTCGATGCCACGGCGGACAACCACATCAGCCAGCACGAAAAAGCCCAGGGCGATAAAGCAATCCTTGAGGCGATAGACGCTCTGCAAGTTTTGCGCGAATCGCTAAAGGCAGCCTGATCTTCAGGCCAATTCATACAGTGCATAGGAAGGGAATAGAGATGATTTCCGCCATCGTTCGATTTTTTAAGCCGAAAGGGTCCAGGTTTTCGTTCCTGGACCCGTCGGTAGAGAGAGTGCTTCCAGTGGTTAAAGATTGGAACTCGAAGCCGCAAGCTCAGCGTAGCAATCCTGGTGCATCGCCCAGTTGTGCACCGGATCAAATTCCTCCTTTGTCAGCTTCATCTCGATCAGCTCTTCATGAAGTAGGAGAAGTAGATCAACAAGGTTCAGGTCTTTTACCTGCGAAGGGTGCCAGTGATGCTTGTTGAGCAAGTACAGGCGCCCGGCCTCGACCGGCTTAAGTTCCAGCCACGGGCTGGCGTACTTCGCCACCAAACGCTCGCAGAAGCATTGCAGTTTGTAGATGCCAAACGCCGCACGCGAGAGCTTCGAGTCATGACTCTCGATGGTTCGAGGAAGCTTTCGGATCGCCTCGTCCTGATCGTCGACGCACTTGTGCCACAAAATTTCGTAGTTGATTTCCTTCGCTTTCATTTGTCCGGCCTCCGAGGCCTTTTCGTGTGGAAGCAAAAAGCTACCACGGATGCGCCGGACACCCATAACGCCTGAATCGCAGGCATAAAAAAACCGCCTGGCAGGGCGGTTCAGTACAACTTTTTTGCGAGGTCGATAATGATCAAAAACACCCCAGCAGTCAATAGTTCAGGCGATGTCGCGACACTTTCCAGCGAGTCCGAAAAGGTGTCGCGACACGCAGTCTCAGATCAATCTGCTGCGATGAATGCCGCCCTCGTGATTGGCGGTCAGTACTCGCTCGCGTCAAAAACCAAATACCGCCGGGAATGCCTCAATCACTTGAAGGCGTCCCTGGCCCCTGCCCAGGAAGTTTCCGCATGAGCACCATCATCATGAGCCTGTGCTGGCCGTTGCAAGGCATGAGCGGCCCGCAGAAGGCTGTTCTGATATCGCTGGCTGACAACGCAAACGACGAGGGTGTTTGCTGGCCTTCTATTGCTCGTATCGCTGAGCGCACTTGCTTGGGTGAGCGCACTGTTCAGTCGGCAATCAAGTGGCTGGGAACATCGGGGATTCTGTCGTTTCGCGAACGCATGGGGCGCTCGACTATGTACACCCTGACCCCCGCAGCATACGCACCCCCGCAGGAGGTGCGCCCCGCATCTGATGCACCACCACCCCCGCAGGAGAAGCACACCCCCCCCGCAGCAGCCGCACCCAGAACCGTAATAGAACCATCAAGTGAACCATCACCTTCTCGTGCTGCTCAGGATTCGTCGAAAGCCTCGAAGCCGAAATGCCCGACTCAGGCCATCGTCGACTTGTTCAACGAAACGCTTCCTGGACTTCCTCAGGTCGTGATGATCACCAAGGACCGTGTAGCCAAGATCAATGCCCGGTGGAACGAGAGTGTGGTTCACCAGGATCTCGATTTCTGGGCTGACTTCTTCAAGTTGGTCGCGGCGAGCCCATTCCTGATGGGCCAGACAGAAGGGCGAAACGGTAAACCTTTCCGCGCCGTGTTCGATTGGCTCATCTCGCCGGGCAACTTTGTGAAGGTCATCGAGGGTAATTTCAATGCGTGATCCATACAGCCTTGAGGCCGAACACGGCGTGCTTGGAGCAATGTTCCTGCGCCCGGAACTGATCGACTTGCTCAGTGCCGACCTCGCGGTCGAGGATTTTTACTACGAGGACAACGCCGCAATCTATCGCGGAATTTTGGACTTGCACGGTGCCGGCCAGCCGGTCGATATCGTGACTATCGGCGCTCGAATCGGTGACCTGCCTTGCGGCTCCCCCGCCTTCGCTTACGCCGCCGAGATCGCGCGCAACACCCCCAGCGTTGCGAATGCTGCCTCCTACGCAGGCACCGTCCGCGAGCGAAGCCTGGATAGATCGCTGATTGAATTGAGTGTTCGGATCAACGATATCGCTTACGGCGACCAGCCCACGGCGGACAAGGTCGCAGCGGTGCAGGCCGAAGCTCAGGCCGTCGACAGCCAGTCGGCTACGTCCGAGGTGATCAAGGCCGAGGACATCCTCGACGATTACATCGAGGTGCTGCAGGCCAGAGCTGATCGGGGGGAGGGTATCGACGGCTTGTCCACCGGCATTGCCGACTTGGACGAGAAGCTCCAAGGGTTGAAGCCCGGCCAGTTGATCATCATCGCGGGCCGTCCAGCCATGGGGAAAACTACGTTGGCCATGAACATCGCCTCCAATGCCGCTATTCGCGAGGGCAAGAGCGTGATGGCGTTCAGTCTTGAAATGGATAACACCGGCCTGATGGATCGCTTCATGGCATCCGAAGGGCGAGTACCGCTCCAGTTGATCAAGAACGGTAAAGCCCCGCACGAATACGGTGCCGAGTTGATGAGCGCTGCCGCGAAACTCAAACATTCCAACCTGTACCTGTCGGACCGCGCATCGATGTCGATGAACCGGATGCGCGCTGCTGCGCGTCGTCACAAGCGCCGATACGGCCTGGATCTGATGGTTATCGACTATCTGCAGTTGGTCGACTCCGACTCACGCACGTTCAGTCGAGAGCAGGAAGTGAGTCACATGACCCGAACCGCGAAGCTCATGGCTCGTGAACTGGGCATCCCGGTGATCCTGCTCAGTCAGCTTTCCCGTAAATGCGAAGAGCGCCCTAACAAGCGCCCGCTGTGTTCTGACCTGCGCGAATCCGGCGCCATTGAGCAGGACGCGGACATCATCCTTTTCGTGTATCGCGACGAGGTTTATCACGAGCACTCGGAAGCGAAGGGTATTGCCGAAATCATCATTGGCAAGGGCAGAGACATCGCCGGCGGCACCGTTCGCGCTGCCTTCCTCGGGCAGTACAGCCGATTCGAACAACTGGCTTCGGGATGGGTTGAACCGTCCAAACCAGCAAAAGTCACCAGCATGGCTGACCGCTACAAAACAAAGGAAAATTTCTGATGGCTGAGCCTCGCCTTGCCGTTCCTGCACCCACCGAGTACCGCTATGCGGTGTTTTGCTGTTCTTCCAAGCTGGACCTTGGAAGTGCACCAGATCATGCCTTAGCGCTGTTTTTTGATAAGGCCATGGCGATTCGATACGGCGGATGGATGTGGCCGTCGACGTTTGAGGTGATCGACCTTCTTGACCCGGAGGAGGGCGCGTTTTGAGTACCCAAATCAAAACCCTGACGGTGAAGCTGTCGGATGCCGAGATCGCCCGCAATGCCAAACTTGAGCATGTGCGTGATCTGCGCGATGCCAGTCACCCGGCGCTGCACTTTCGTTTCGCGAAGAACCGTGCGCGCGGTTCCTGGTACTTGCTCAACAAGCGCCAGTGGCACCGTATTGGCGCCTTTCCTGACCTGAACACCAAGCAGGTGGTCGCGGCGTTGCCGGCGGTGCGCTTGCGCGTGGCGGCGGACGGCGCGGCCAGCGTGTCGGGCTGGTTGACCGTGGGCGAGCTACTTGATTGGTTCGGTGACCGCATGGCTAAGTCCCGCGCGCTTTCCGACAAGCGCCGCTCAGCCATCAAGTCCGCCGTCGGCTGCCAACTCAAACCGCGCCTGGACGATCTGCTGCTTCGGGATGTGAGTGCACAGAGCCTGGACAAGCTGCTTATGTGGCCCGCCCAGGCTGAGCTGTCGCTGTCGTATGTGCAGCAGTTGTACCGGCTGCTCGCCATGGCCTTTCGTCAGGCGCGCAAGCTCGATCTGATACCCATCAACCCCATGGCCGAGCTGAAGTTCAGCAACTTCACATCGGCGCGAATCCAGCCCAAGCCCGCCCGACTGCGCGATGTGCAGGTGCCCGAGTTGGTGGCGCTGCTGGCCGAGCGTTTCGAGCGTGCGCCGGGGGACGCGATGCTGGCCTTGATGATGCTGTGCCACGGCACTCGCATCGGTGAAACCCGCCAGTCGCGCTGGGCGGATATCACGCTGCCGGAGCGCGAGTGGTTCCTGCCGGCCGAACACACCAAGACCAAGACCGAGCTGCGGGTGCCGCTGACCGACCAAGTCGTCGCACTGCTGCGCCGCTACCGTGACCGCCAGACCGCCCAAGGCTATGCAGGTGGCTTCCTGTTCCCGTCAGGCCGTGGCAAGCCGCTGAGCGACAACCAGGCGAGCGCAGTCTTCACGCGGTTGGGGCAGGGCGCCTGGACCAGTCACGACCTACGCAAGGTGGCGCGTACCGCCTGGACTGACCTCGGTGTCGACGGCCACATCGGCGAGATGTTGCTGAACCACTCCCTGGGCAAGATCGCTTCCACGTACATCAACACCCAGGCCAAAGAGCAGCGCCGCCTGGCCTTGGTGAAGTGGCACAACTGGTTAGATACGCGCGGCTTCAAGGCGATTCACGCGCAGACAGGCGTTAGATATGAAGATTCGCAAAACCTCGTAGACGCCTTGAACGGCGGGGTCTGCGAGCCAGAACCACAATTTGTTAAGGGCGAGGTTTAAAAATGATGAAAAAGAGCAGTGGCCCCGCCTTTGTGCGTTGCCTGATACCGATGACCGAGTGCCCTTCCTGCTGTGGTGCCGGCTTGGTCCAGGGTGTGTTCCATCAGCTCGAATGCATCGGCTGCCACTCTTCTGGTTTCGTCCATGCCGAAACGCTTGAGCCTCTTCTGATGCACGACCTGGTTATCCAGTTGGGCATGCTGGCTCGCCGTAGCCGCAACCAGAAGAGTCGCGCTCCAGCAATAGGCGGCGCCCAGGACCAATACAACCAGAACAACCGCCGTGGCCCAGGTGCCACCAACTTCACAGGGGATTGAGCCATGGCCTTCACACCGAGCTTTAAAGAACGCACCGCCGAGGATCTGTTGGAGCATTGGGGCCGCTGGGTTGTCCTGGGCTCCGGTGTGTCGTGCTGCGCCTCCCGCGAGAACACCATCCTGTCGCCGATGATCACTGACGACGACGCGCTTATGATCGATGGCTTGATGGGCCGCCTGCTTAAGCGGTACCCCGAATGCGGCCAGGTGCTGATGAAGTACTACACCACCCGCGACAGCTCGTTGATGGAAGTCGGAAAGAAGATGGGCTTCGGCGAAGAGAAGACGCGCGGGCTGTGGAAGGCCGGCATTGCCTGGATTGATGGGGCTTTAGATATTCGTCGTCAGGCTGCTTGACAGGCCCGGGGACGATATATAGATTTAAGTTACTTTGCGGTTTTTCCGCGAGCAAAGCCCGACCCTAGAGTTGGGCTTTTTGCTTTCTACACTTCCTTGAGCCTCGGCATTTGCCGGGGCTTTTTCGTTTTCGGCTCCACCACACCCATCGCTCCGAGCTGGGAGTGCTGCTGGAGCCGGATCTATTCGCTCCCCGAAAGGGAGGAACCTGAGATGCCGAACATGCCAGACAAGCCAGACACCTGGGCGATTGTGCTTGCGTGGTTGAGCCAGCATGCGCCGATCCTGTACCCGGCCGGCCTGTCCTTCGCCATGGCCGTGTTGCGCATCACCTATGGTGGTGGCTCGCGCCGCCAGATGCTGGTCGAGGGCGTGCTGTGTGGTGGGCTGACCCTGACCATCATCAGCGGCCTGGAGTTCTTCGGGCTGCCCCAGAGCATGGCTACCTTCGTCGGTGGCTGGGTCGGCTTCCTCGGTGTTGAGAAGATCCGGTCGATAGCTGACCGGGTGACTGACTTCAAGCTGCCAAACAGGACGCCTTGATCATGCCACTCAGGCCAAAGAAACCTTGTAACGCTCAGGGCTGCAACGTGCTTACCCGAAACCCGCGCTACTGCGATGCCCACAAGGACATCGGAAAGAGCGCCGAGGCCAAGCGCCGTGAGCAACAGCGTGAGACCAGCGCTCAGCGTGGGTACAGCTACAAGTGGCAGCAGGCTCGCAAGGCGTACCTGACCAAGCATCCTCTCTGTGCTGAGTGCGAGCGTCAGGGCTTGGTGGTCGCGGCCACTGACCTTGACCACGTCGTTCCTCACAAGGGTGACAAGGCCGTGTTCTGGGACAGTTCGAACTGGCAAGCCCTGTGCCATCCCTGCCACAGCAGGAAGACGGCGTCCGAGGACGGCGGTTGGGGCAATCCATCGATAAATCGTGCGAATTGACCGATTCGAGTGCCGTAATGAGGTTGAATCTCAATACGGGAGGGGGAGGGTGAAAAGTTCGGGCTTTTCGTGAGCTAGACCGTCCCCTTGGCCTTTCTCTTACACCCGCGAAATTAAAAATTCAGGAGTTGCGCGATGGGAGGCACCGCCACGGTCGCCGGCCGTGGTCGCAAACCCAAGCCGACGGCCCAGAAAAAACTTGCTGGGAACCCCGGAAAGCGGGCACTCAATAATGATGAGCCCCAGTTCACCGCCGTCACAAACATCGACCCGCCGGACTGGTTGAGCGAGCGCGCGGCCACCATGTGGAAGATGCTTATTCCTGAATTACTCCGGGAAAAAGTTGTCGCGCTTACCGATTTGCACAACGTTGAGGCGTTCTGTTCCGCCTATGACAAGTGGCGCATGTCCGAAGAGGCTGTCCAGAAATTCGGGATCGTCGTGGCGTCTGCCCAGGGCAGCCCCATGAAGAATCCCGCACTTACTGCGGCGAACGAATCGATGCGCCAATTGGTCACCTTCGGCTCACTGCTCGGCCTCGATCCGGCGAGCCGGACGCGGATCATCGGCGGCAACAAGCAAACCTCAACCAATGAGTTCGCTCAACTACTGAGTTCCTAATGACCAAAGCCCTGCACGCCAATGTCGACAAGGCAATGGCTTGGGGGCGCTCCGTTCTTCGTGGGAAGGTGCCGGCCTGCCGTTACATTCACCAGGCCGTGCAGCGCCACTTCGACGATGTGGCGGCCAGTCGCAAGCGTGGGTTTCGCTTCAAGTTTGACCCGGCCAAGGCCGAGAAGAAGCTGAAACTAATCCAACTGCTGCCCCATACAAAGGGCGAGTGGGCATTCAAGCGACAGCTCATTACCCTTGAGGGTTGGCAGTTGTTCGGCCTGGCAGTCACGTTCGGCTGGGTCAAGAAGAAGGGTGGACACCGCCGGTTCCGCGAAAGCTACTGGGAAGTGCCGCGCAAGAACGGCAAGTCCGTTGTCGCTGGCGGCGTAGGCATCAGCATGTTTGTGGCTGATGGTGAGTTCGGCGCCGAGGTGTACTCGGGCGCGACCACCGAGAAGCAAGCCTGGGAAGTATTCCGCCCGGCGAAGCTGATGGTCACCAAATCGCCAATGCTGGTGCAGGCCGCCGGCATCGAGGTGAACGCCTCGAACATGAACATCCCGTCCGACTTCAGCCGGTTCGAACCATTGATCGGCAACCCCGGCGACGGCGCTTCACCAAGCTGCGCCATCGTCGACGAATACCACGAACACCCAACGTCGGCGCAGTACGACACCATGCTCACAGGGATGGGCGCCCGGCGGCAGCCGCTGATGTTCATCATCACGACCGCAGGTTCAGACATCGAGGGGCCGTGTTACGACAAGCGCCGCCAGGTCATCGAGATGCTGGCCGGCACCGTCCCAGACGAAGAGTTGTTCGGCTGGATCTGGACGCTGGACGAGGGCGATGACTGGACCGATCCGAAGATGCTAGCCAAGGCCAACCCGAACCATGGCGTCTCCGTATTCCAGGAATATCTGGAAAGCCAGCAGGCTAGGGCTATCCGCTCGGCGCGCTTCGCCAACACCTTCAAAACGAAGCACCTAAACCTTTGGGTGAGCGCCAAGTCCGGCTTCTACAACATGGAAAGCTGGAAAGCGTGCGAGGACACCACGCTGACCTTGGAGCAGTTCGAGGGCCAAGAGTGGAACGCGGGCTTCGACCTCGCTCGCAAGCTCGACATGAACTCTAGGGCTCGACTGTTCTGGCGAATGATCGACGGAAAGATCCACTACTACAGCGTTGTACCGAAGTTCTGGGTTCCTTACGACACGGTATTCAATTCCGACAACAAGCGGATGTCCGAGCGGTTCCAGGCCTGGATTCACTCCGGGCACTTGGATGTAACTGATGGGGCAGAGGTCGATTACCGAGAGATCCTTGAGGATACGAAAGAGGCAAATCATCAGGCTCCTTTGCGGGAGTCGCCAATCGACCCATTTGGTGCCACTGGGTTGAGTCACGATCTGGATGATGAGGGTTTCAACCCAATTACCACCACCCAGAACTACACCAACATGTCGGACCCAATGAAAGAGCTGGAAGCCGCTATTGAGTCTGGTCGGTTCCATCACGACGGCAACCCGATCATGACCTGGTGCATCGGTAACGTCATTGGGAAAAACCTTCCAGGTAACGATGACGTGGTGCGCCCGATTAAGCAGGGCGACGACAACAAAATTGACGGGGCTGTGGCGTTGATCATGGCGATCGGTCGCGTTCTCGCGAACCTGCACCCAGACGACACCCTTTCTGACCATATCTCCAAGCACGGAATTCGAACCCTATGACCGACGAAATCAAGCCGCCAAAGCTGGAGGCTCTGAAAGAGGCTGCCCCCGATCTCGTCGGCATCCTTGGTTTGGCTTTGCTGACGCGCGGTCTTTGGGCGTGGATGGGTGAGCCGCTCGCGTTAACCGTCTGCGGAGCGCTGTTGATCACCTTGTCCGTGGTCTCGGTTGTGCGAGGTGGCCGCTGATGCTTCGCGCAATGCTTGGAAGGAAGGGCGGAAGCCCGGTCATTGATACGCCAGAGAAACTGGCCCAGGCATTGGGCGCAGGCTATGAAAGTAATGCCGGTCAGCGCGTAACGACCGCCAGCGCAATGCAGCAACTGGTTGTATTCAACTGCGTGCGGGTGCTGGCCGAGTCGATGGGGATGCTTCCTTGCCGGCTTCTGAAACAGGCTGGCAGGGTCCGATTGCCCGCCACGGCGCATCGGCTTTACCCGCTGATCACGATGGCGCCAAACAGCTACATGACCGCCCAGGAGTTCTGGGAGATGTTGGTCGCGTGCCTGTGTCTTCGTGGAAACTTCTACGCCTACAAGGTGAAGGCCCTGGGAAATGTGGTTGAGCTCCTACCGCTCAGCCCGGACATCGTCACCCCCAAGCTAAAGGACGATTGGACGGTTGAGTACACCGTCAATTTCAAATCGGGCACGCGAACGCTGACCCAAGATGAGATATGGCATGTGCGGTTGTTCACGCTGGATGGGCTCAACGGGCTAAACCCCATTGCCTACGCCCGTCAGGCGCTGGGCCTGGGCCAGGCGATGGATGCTCACGCCGCAAAACTGTTCACCAATGGCGCCGTAACCAGTGGTGTTCTGCGGACTGAACAGAAGCTTACCGACGAGGCATTCGGTCGGCTCAAGACTGAGTTCCAGGGCGAGCATATGGGGGTGGCCAACGCCTATAAGCCCATGATTTTGGAAATGGGGCTGGACTGGAAACCAATCAGCCTCAACGCCCAAGACACCCAGTTCATCGAATCCAAAAAACTGACCGAGTCCCAGATCTGCGGTTTGTTCCGAGTGCCTCCACATCTGGTGGCCAGCATGGAAAAGATGACACTCAACAACATCGAGCACATGGGCATGAGCTTCGTGAACTACTCACTGGTTCCGATCATGACCCGCATTGAACACCGTATCCAGGTAGGCCTGCTCAACGAGAAAGACCGCCTGACCCATTACGCCAAATTCAACGCCGGTGCCCTCATGCGGGGCGACCTGAAAGGGCGTTACGAGTCCTACGGAAAGGGCATCCAGTGGGGGATTTTGAGCCCCAATGACTGCCGCGAACTGGAAGACGAGAACCCGCGCGATGGCGGTGATATCTACCTCACCCCAATGAATATGACCACCAACCCAGAGGCTGCCGACGATGCAGACAAAACAGCGTCTTGACGTGCCGCTGACCATTAAGCAGGTCAGTGACAACGGCGAGTTCGAAGGCTACGGGTCCGTGTTCGGCGTCGTGGACAGTTACAGCGATGTTGTTGTGCGCGGCGCATTCACCTCAAGCCTGGCCAGATGGAAAGAGAAAGGCCGCCTGCCGGCGATGCTCTGGCAGCACCAAATGAGCGAGCCGATCGGTATCTACACCGAGATGCGCGAGGACGACGTGGGCCTCTACGTCAAAGGCCGGCTTCTGATTGAAGCTGATCCGCTGGCCAAGCGCGCGCACGGGCATATGAAGGCGGGAAGCCTTACCGGGCTATCCATCGGCTACATGCTCGAAGACGGCGGTTACGAATACGACAAGGAAAAGGGCATCTGGCTGCTGAAGGCTATCGACCTCTGGGAGGTCTCCCCGGTCACCTTCCCGGCCAACGACGAGGCCCGGATCACTGATGTGAAATCTCTGCTGGCCCGCGGCGAATCACCGCCGCCCAGCAAAGTGGAGCGAGCCCTTCGAGAGGTTGGGTTTTCTGGCTCCCAGGCCAAGGCCTTTATGGCCAAGGGCTACGGCGCAGTTTCACCGCGAGAGGCGGATGCCGGCGAAACGCTGCAACCATTTAAAAAACTTATTGACCGAATGTAAGGAGCCTCTCATGGCTGTTGAATTGAAAGACGTGGAACAAGTCGCTGAAGCCCTGGGCAAGAAGTTCGACGAGTTCAAGGAAAAGAACGACAAGCGCATCGACGGCCTGGAAGCCGAAAAGGGCAAGTTGTCCGGCCAGGTTGACACTCTCAACGAGAAGTTGAGTGAGCTGGATGAGCTGAAAAGCAATCTGGAAAAAGAACTATTGGCCCTCAAGCGCCCAGACGGCACTGGCACCAAGGCTGCCAGCGAACACAAAACCGCGTTCATGCAATTCGTGCGCAAGGGTATCGAGACCGGTCTGGGCGAACTGCAGGCCAAGGCATTGCAGGTAGGCGTTGAAGCCGACGGCGGGTTTGCGGTTCCTGAAGAACTGGACCGCAGCATTATCGAACTGTTGCGCGATACCTCGCCGATGCGCCAGGTGTGCAACCAAATCACGGTTGGCAGCCCGGACTACAAGCGTTTGGTGAACCTTGGTGGTAACGGCGCTGGCTGGGTTGGCGAAACCGATCCTCGCCCGGCAACCAACACCCCGAAGCTGGGTAACATCTCTGCCTTTATGGGCGAGCTGTACGCCAACCCGCAGGCCACTCAGACCAGCCTTGACGACATCTTCTTCGATGCCGAGGGCTGGTTGAACGGCGAGGTTGCCCGCGACTTCTCTGAGAAGGAAGGCAATGCTTTCCTGAAGGGTGACGGCGTCAACAAGCCAAAAGGGCTGCTGGCTTACGGCCTGGATGTGAAGGGCGACGACGATCGTGCTTTCGGTGTTCTGCAAAAGCTCGTCTCTGGCGCCGCCGGTGCGATCACTGGCGATAGCTTGATCAACCTCATTCACGCCCTCAAGGCGGGCTACCGTGCAAACGGCACCTGGATGATGGGCAACCTGACTGTTGCCTATGTCCGCAAGCTGAAGGACAGCGAGGGCAACTACCTGTGGCGCCCGGGCCTGGAAGCTGGTGCGCCGTCGGTCCTTCTGGGCTACGGGATCACCGAAAACGAAGATATGCCCGACGTTGCCGCCGATGCCAATGCAATTGCATTCGGTGACTTCAAGCGCGCCTACACCGTTGTCGACCGTATCGGCACCCGCGTGCTGCGCGACCCCTACACCAACAAGCCTTTTGTTGGCTTCTACACCACCAAGCGCGTCGGCGGCATGCTGGTCGACTCTCAGGCCGTGAAGATTCTCACCCTGAGCGCCGCTGCCTGAATGGGCGGGCGCCTACGGGCGCCCAGACTGCCGGAGGATTTATGCCGATCATTATTGTGAAAAAACCGTTCCCATTCTCTGCGGATGGCAACCATGTAGTTGAGGTTCCTGCCGGCGAGCAGGATGTCTCGGAGCGTTGCGCGCTGGTGGCGGTCGAGCACCTGGGCGTGGCGTCCTATCCCAATCAACTGGACTCCAATGGTCTGAAGCTGGATGGGCCGACCATTGCTGAGTTTTTAGCAGCCGGCTACCCGGCGGCGAATTACCCGCCCGAGGGTTACGCATCGCGCAGCTCGCAGGAAGAAATCGACGCGGCGATCGATGCGCAGAAGGAAACCGATCCGCTCAAGATGAAGGTTCCCGATCTGAAGGCCTGGCTCACTGGCAAAGGGATCGAGTTCGATCCGTCCGCCAACAAGGAAGCCCTTCAGGCGCTGGTGCCAAAGGGTGATTGATCTCACCATCGTCAAGGCTCACTTACGGGTCGACCATGACGATGAGGACGCGCTGATTCAGGGCTACACGGATGCAGCCTTCAGTGCGTTTGAGACCTGGACCAATCGGACGCTTGTCGATCCGGAGGCGGCTTTGCCAGATCCAGTCGGCAATGCGCTGTTGATGACCAAGGCGATCGAGCAGGGTGCGCTGCTACTGATCGGTCACTGGTACAGCAGCCGCGAGACTGTAGTGATCGGGACGATCACTGCGGAACTGCCGATGGCAACCAACGCACTTTGGATGCCTCACCGCTGGGCGAATGTATGAGAGCCGGCCGAATGCGTCACCGCTGCACGATGTACAAGCCGGTTCTGACCAAGAACAAATCAGGTGGCTTCGATACAACCTGGCTCGATATCGGCAAGCTTTGGGCTGAGATCGTTCTGCCAACTGGGCGGGTTTCGCCAGTGGCTGAGCAATTGAAGGCCGTGGTAACCGCCGAAATCCGAGTCCGTCCGCGCAAGGATGTTGTCGCGGGAAATCGACTCGTTGAAATGGTTGGGGGTCGCGCCATCACAACCTACCTGATCGAGGCTCCACTGCCGAACAACGAGCGCGACATGCTTCGGCTTCTGTGTTCGAACGTACCCAATCCATAGAGGTGAATCATGAAAGTTATTGCCCTGGGCACCCTGTCCGGCGCTACCGGCGACCGGGAGAAGGGTGAAGAGTTTACGGTGGATGCCAAGCTCGGCGCCGACCTTGTGTTGCGTGAACTGGTACGGCCAGTGCCCGATACAGCGCCTGCGTCTGAAAAGGCAGCCAAGGCCAAGGAGTAGGCCATGGCCGCCCGCCGCTCGCGCATGTCCGGAGACTTCAAGCTGCGCCGGACGCTTCGCACCATCCACCAATCCATGGATAACGAACTGGCCCCGGTAATGCGCGACAGCGCTGAGCGGATTCTTTCGACGATGAAGGATTTGATCCCGAAAGACACTGGTGCCGCCGCAGCTGCGCTTACGATTTTCGTTTCGCAAAGCGGCCTCGACGCACAGATCGGTATCCGCGGGAAGAAGAACAAGCAACGGTTCTTCTACCTGCGCTTCATCGAATACGGCACCAAGGGCTACACCGGAAACAAGCGCGCCGGGGGCCGCACGCGCCGCCCCACGAACAAGGCTGACGGCACCAACTTCTTCGGCAAGTATCCAGACATTCCGGCCCGCCCGGCGCACCCCTGGCTTCGTCCTTCGAAGGACGTGAACCGGGAGTATGTCGTGGCCAACATTCGGGCCGCGATCGGTCGAACGCTGAGCAAGGCGAGTAAGGGGCTATCCAATGGCTGATCCGTCTGTTGCGTTGCAGGAGGCGCTATTCGCCAGGCTGGAGGCCGAGGTCTCGTGCCCCATCTACGATGGTGCGCCGCTGGACACGGCGATGCCATACGTGTCCATTGACCGAGAACTGTCCACGAACATCTCGCCCATCGCCGGCCGGAAGCGCGAGCAGCGCCTGATTTACCTGTCGGTATGGTCGGATGCCCACGGCCAGGCCGAGGTGAAACGGATAACCGGTGAAGTTGTGGCCGCCCTGGATGAGCGCCGCCTGCCGTTGACCGTCGGGCGCGCTGTATCTGTCCGTGTTGAGCAAGCCGACGCCCAGCGCGATGCTGACGGCGTCACGTATCAGGGATCGATCACGGTCCGCATTATCACCACCCACTAAACCCAACACCGGCCGCCCCGCGGCTTTATCCAATGTGCCTTTGGAGGAACCCCCATGGCCGACGACAACCTCAATACAGCCGCCGGCTGCCGGATCAGTATCGGTAGCAAGAACGGCGCGGATACCGAAGCGCTCTACAAGGCAGACACCTACGTCGAGATCGGCGAAGTGGAAGACCTGGGCGAGTTCGGCGACACCTTCAGTTCGGTGACCTTCACCTCGCTGCGCGATGGCCGCGTGCGCAAGTACAAGGGCACTGCTGATGCCGGCGACCTGACCCTGGCCGTCGGCCTGGACAACGGCGACCTGGGCCAGGCCAAGCTGAAGATCGCTCACAAGGATCGCAGCAAGGGCGACTACAACATCAAGATCACGCTGAACGATGGCGACCCTGATGCCACCCCGGCGATTCTTCCGACCACCTTCTACCTGCGTGGCAAGGTGATGAACAACACCGTCGCCGCCGGCGCTGCTGACAACGTGGTTCGCCGCAACGTCACCATCGGAATCAACTCTGACATCCTGGAAATCCTCCCGGCTGCCGCGGCTTAACCCGAGGGGCTTCGGCCCCAAACTCCAAGGATTCGACACATGAGCAAGACTCTTCACGGTACCGTCGACATCAAGCTCGATGACGAGACCTACACCCTTAAGCCCACGCTTGGCGCGGTGCGGGCCATTGAGGCCCACTTCGGCGGGTTGCGCGGCGCATCCCAGGCGATCAACGCCTTGAGCGTCGAAGGTTGCGCTGTGATCATCGCCGGTGGTGCCGGTTTGAGCGGCAAGGATGCTGAGGCCGTTGCTGAGCAGGTTTGGCAGGCTGGTATCGTCGATGTGTCCGTGCAGCTCAATGCCTACCTGTTGGCGCTGTACAACCCAAAGGGCCCTGACGCGGGAAAGGCAAGGCCGGCGGCGGCGTAAGTGCTGTCGAAAACGGCAGCTACGTCGACCGGCTCTACGCGGTAGCCACCGGCTGGCTGGGCTGGCCGCCTGACCTGGCCTGGTCCACGCCGATGCCCGAACTGTTTCTGGCAATGGACGCCAAGATCGAATGGGCGCAGATGACCAACCCCTTTGGTGGTGGAAAGGCGAAAGCCAAGGCCGATAAGCCGTCCGCGTCGACTGTGGCCGATAAGCTGCGGCAGGCGCTGACTGGGCGGCAGGCTGGGCAGCTAGCAAGGTCTGGCGGGTGAGTTAGGCATATGCGCTTTCGAGCTCGATGATGATAAAGTCCTGTCATTTCTCTGCGAGGGACCGACATGAAATTTATTGCATTGGCGTTGGCTTTGTTAGTGGTTGCAGGCTGTTCAACGTCTCCCATTTCATCTGGCGAGGCGTCGAAGGTTCCCTCTAGTCGATTGCACGCTTTTACCAGCAAGCAAGAGTCAACTCTTGTTGTCACTCGGGATACAGGGGTGCTGGGAGCTGCTTGTAATTATAAGTTTTATATAGATGGCACTTTTGCTGCGGAGTTCGGCTCGGGCGAAACGGCGACATTCGGCATTAAGGCTGGATCGCACGTCCTTGGTATAGCCGCAGCAGTGCCTTGCGGTGGAGCAGGCTTGCTGGAGTCAGAAGTTGTTGTCGCTGCTGGCCAGGTCGCGAAAAGGCGCATCTACACAAACCATTCGGGGTTCCAACTAACCCCGACGAGTTACTAAAAAAAGAGACCCGCTTGGCGGGTTTTTTTTCGCCTGGAGAAAACAAATGGCTGACACCGACGTACAAGGGATGCTCGTCCGCATCGAGGCGACTACTGCCCAGCTGCGTCAGGAAATGGCGCGAGCGGATTCAACCGTCGGGCAAGCGTCTGGGAAAATAGACAAGAGCCTCGGTCGCGTTGATGCCGCATTTGATCGCGCTGGGTCTAGTGCTCAGGAGGCTGGCGGGCTCATCAAGAGCGCCATGGCTTTGGCTGTCGGTGCGGTGTCGGTAGGCACCATCATAAAAACCGCCGACTCCTACTCGCAAATGTCGGATCGCCTTGGAATGGCGACCAGCAGTGTCAGCGAGTACAACCAGGTTCAAGACCGCCTCCTCGATACGGCGAAGCGCACCTATCGCCCCCTTGCTGAAGCACAAGAACTGTACATCCGCACATCGGATAGCCTTAAGTCGATGGGCTACAACACCAGCCAGGCGCTGGATGTTATGGACAGTTTCAGCTTCCTTTTGGTGACCAACTCGGCATCAGCAGATAAGGCTAGCTCGGCCATCGATGCTTATTCGAAGGCACTCCAGACTGGCAAGGTAGAGGCCGATGGATGGCAGGCAATTCTTGCGGCCATGCCTACTGTCGTGGACACCATTGCCAAGTCTACCGGGAAGACTTCTGAAGAGATCCGCAGCCTTGGCGCTCAGGGAAAACTGAGTCTCGACATACTGACGGAGGGACTTCAGAAGTCTGCCGGTGCTAACGGCCTGTTGGCCGATAGCATGGGTGTTGCGGTGCGCGATGCGCTCCAGAATCTGGAAAACTCATTCACGGTATACATCGGCAAACTGAACGAAACCACGGATGGCACAGGTTTGCTGGCGAAGGGTATCAGCGTACTTGGTGACAATTTCGAAACCCTCGCGGATATCGCAGGCATTGTTGCTGTCGGTGCTCTTGCTGGATACGGTCGCCAGCTTGCCGGCTCTGCTGCGGCGTCGCTGGTGGCGACCAAGAATGCCATATCCGAAGCAATCGCAAGAAAGGCTCAGGCATCGGCCGTTTTACTTGCCGCCCAGGCGGAGCAGCAAAAAGCCCAAACGACAGTATTTTTGGCTGAAAAAGAAGCTGTCGCCGCCCGAGGCACAGCAGTTCAAACACAAATGTCGTTGCAGCTCGCGGAAGCCAGAATGGTTGAGTCCCGCGCTACGGCTGCCGCCGCTACTGCGCAAGCCGCCGCTGGACGTGCGTCGTTTAGCCTGGCGGGCGTCCTAGGTGGTCCACTTGGCATTGCGGTTCTGGCCATTGGTGTTGCTACTGCTTTCCTGACGCTTCGCGATAACACCAGTACGCTGGAGAAAAAGCTAGGAGATCTCGCAGACCCAATTGACAAGATCGCTGAGCGATTTTTGAAATTGAATCGCGCTACTCAGTCCGTAACTTTGCGCGAGCTTGAGTCGAAAATAGAGGATATGCAGTCCAAGCTCGGGCAAATGTCTGGCGCAATCGCTGATAAGTTCGAAAGCGATCTCCGAGGGATGGGTGCCGCTGGCGCGGATGGCCTCATGGCTGGCTTAACGCCGTTGCCGGCTCAAGCGCAGCAGGCCCTGGACCTTGTTCGCCAAGCATCCAAAGATCAGGCGGCCGGTATCACGGTTGACTGGAAACTAGTTGCTGATCAGTTGCGCACTATACCTGGCGTTACTGAATCGATGGCTGTTGCCATTGAGAAGAGCCAGATCCCTGTCACCGATCTAAGTGCGGCTCTCGACGACCAGCGTGCCAAGCTTAATCAGCTAACCGGCGCAACCGATGCCAACACTCGATCGGAGTTGGAGAATGCCGCGGCAAAGGCTGCTGCTGCACAGGTTGGGCAGAAGTATCTGGAGCAGTTGCAGAAGCAACTCGGTGCTGCTCAGGACAAAACCAGTCTTGAAGCCGCCAACCGCTTTATTGCGGAAAACACCGATCTGACCGAAGACATGGTTGTGGCGATCCGCTCAGCGGCCGCCGCAAAGGATGCGCAGAAAGCCAAGGATGACGCGGCTGCAAAGGCGCTGAGGAAGAATACGACCGAGTCAGAGTCTGCCGCGAAGCAGCAGCTCAAATCCTTCGATACTGCCGAGGAAGGCTACAAGCGCCAGATCGATCTGATCAACACCACCGGCAACAAGCAGAACGAAGCCACGGAGGTGATGAAGCTGTCCTTCGAACTCCAGGAGGGCAAGCTCGGCAAACTGAGCGAGGCGCAAAAGAAAAAACTCCAGGGCATGGCCGCTGAGCTGGATGCGCTGAACAAGCTGAAGAAGGCCAACGAAGATGACCTGAAGCTGACGGCATTCAAGAATGCTCAGGCGCTGACTACCCAAACTTCCAAGGATGGGTTTGACCAGGAACTGGCCGGAATCGGTATGGGCGATAAAGCCCGGGACCGCATGCGGGCTGACCTGGCGCTACGGCAGAAGTACGCCGCCGACGTTAAAGAGTTGGTGAAGCAGAACAACAGCGGTGAGATATCGCCAGAGCTATACAAGAGCGAGACGGCAACACTCAAAAGTGAGTACGACAAGCGCTTGCAACACCAGCAGGACTTCTACGCGGCCACAGATGAGCAGCAAACTAACTGGATGAACGGTGTCCATGAGGCGTGGGCGAACTACGCCGACGCGGCTCGGGACTACTCGACGCAGGCTGCTGACCTTACCAATACAGCGTTGCAAGAAGGTACCAGCGGCCTCGGCACGTTCTTCTCTGACGTGGCCAGCGGTGCCCAGGACGCGGACGACGCACTGGGCGATATGGTCGGCAACTTCGCCAAGTCGATGCTGAACGCGCTGAGTGATATGGCCGCCCAATGGCTGATCTACCAGGGTGTACAGCTGTTGGTGGGTAAGACCACCCAGGCAAGCGCCGCCGGCACCCTCGGCGCCAATGCGCAAGCCATGTCCCTGACGGCGGGACTCAACGCCTACGCCGCTACCGCCGGCATCCCGATCATTGGCCCAGCAGCAGCTCCGGCGGCAATGGCAACTGCAATGGCTGTCACCGGTCCCCTGGCATCAGCGGTGGGCATGACCGCGCTGGCGGGTATGGCGCACGACGGTATCGATTCGGTTCCCGAAGACGGCAGTTGGTTCCTGCAAAAGGGCGAGCGGGTTACCACGGCTCAAACCAGTGCGAAGCTGGATGCAATGCTGTCGAGGATCGACAATAGCCTGAGCGGTTCTCAGCCCCAGGCCCAGATAGGCGTGGGCAGCTTGGAGTCTGCCGGCGACGGGCGCGCGGCAATGGTTGGTTCTGGCAGGGAGGCGGGAGGATCAACTGGTGGACCAACCCAAATTGTCTATAGCCCCCAGGTAACAGTTCAGGCTCAGCCAGGTATGACGGATCAGGAAGCAGCACGCCAAGGTCAGGCGATGTCGTCCGGGCTGGAGACGCAGTTCGGTAAATTTCTTGATCGTGAAATGGGCCAGGGTGGCCGGCTGTGGAGGCGTTGATGGCTGAGACATTTACTTTTGATGTTGAGGTCGGCGCCGATGGTGATGTCAGCCAGCGCACTTGGGAAAACGAGTTTGGCGACGGGCTGGTCCAGGCTGGGGGAATTGGCATCAATACCAAAAGCCAAGTCTGGAACTTGGTGCATACCGGTGAGGATCTGCCGGGAGAGGAGCTTCCCGAGCTGATCGCCTTCTTGGATCGGCATGAAGGCTACAAGGCTTTCCGCTTTGCCCCGCCAGGCGAACCGGAAGGCTGGTATAGCGTCAATGGATACAAGAAGAAAACCCTCGGCGCTGAGATTTATACGGTCACCTTTACCGCAAAGCAGGTATTCAAACCCCGACCATAACCCTTACCTGACCCCGCCAAGTGCGGGGTTTCTTGTTTCTGGGGCTCTATGAACTACAACACCGATCTTCAAAAGCTCGAGCCTGGCAACCAGATCAGGCTGTACGAGCTGGACGCTACGCGCATGGGCGGCTCGCTCTGGCGGTTCCACGGCCATGCCCACGAGGGCGATATCATCTGGCAGGGGCAGCTGTATTCGCCGCTCCAGATCGAGGCCAAGGGTTTCGACATCCGCGGGGATGGTCGCCCGGCTTCACCGACGCTGCAGGTGGACGACGAGCTCGGCGGCGTGCGCGGGGCGATCACTGCCCTGTGCTTCCAGTTCCGCGACCTGGCCGGCGCCCGGGTCAAGGTGATCGAGACGTTCCGCCACTTCCTGGACGCCGCGAATTTCCCTGACGGTAACCCGGAAGCCAGCGACCAGTCGAAAACGAACCTCTGGTTTATCGAGCAGAAGACTGAGGCGCTGCCCAGCATCTCGGTCACGTTCTCGCTGTCCAGTCCCACGGACATGGAAGGGCAGATGCTGCCCTCCCAGCAGATCACCAAGCTCTGCCGCTGGGCCTGCCGGGGCGGCTACCGGCAAGAGGCCTGCGCCTACACCGGCACCGCGATGTTCGACAAAAAGAACCAGCCCACGGATAACCCCGCCCTCGATCGCTGTGGCGGTTGGTGGAGCAGCTGCAAACTTCGCGGCAACACGCGGCGCTTCGGTGGATCAATGGGCGCAAGCCTTATCGCAAGTTCGAGGTAGCCATGCGAATCAATCAAAAACTGCAGGATGAGATCCGCGCACACGCCGAGCTGGACTATCCGGCCGAGGCTTGCGGGGTGGTCATCAAGTCCGCCGCCGGCCGTGAGTACGTGCCTTGCGTAAACTTGGCCACCACGCCGCGCGAACATTTCCAAATCGACCATAAGGACATGGCCCGAGCGGAAGATCGGGGCGAGGTGCTGGCGATCATCCATAGCCACCCCGACAAGGCGCCGGCGCCGAGCATGGCCGACCGCGTCAGTTGCGAGCTGCATGAATTGCCATGGGGCATTGTCGGCTGGCCCGGCGGTGACTTCGAGTGGTTCAAGCCTTCGGGCTTCCAGGCGCCGCTGCTGGGCCGAGACTTCTCCCATGGACTGCTTGACTGCTGGGCCGCGTGCCGCGACTGGTACGCGCGCGAGGCGGGCCTGCAGTTGCCAAACTTCGAGCGCTCCGACCTGTGGTGGGAGCAGAAGGACGGCCCGAGCCTCTACGAGGACAACTTCGCGGCGACTGGTTTCTACCAGGTAAACGAGGCGAAGCGCGGCGACATGCTGGTGTTGCAGATCCCCACGCCAGGCCGGGAGTGCTATTTCCCGAATCACGCAGTGATTTACCTGGGCGATGAGCCGTCGCTGATCAGCGAGTCGGCGCCGAAACTTGGTGGCTCCGGGCCGTTCATTTACCACCACATGCCTGGCCGCCTGGCTGCCCGTCAAATCTACGGTTGGTCGATGGCGAACCGCGTCAAATTGATCCTCCGGCACAAGGACTACCGCCCATGACCATGCGCACCATCAAGCTCGGCGGCGTGCTGGGTAAGAAGTTTGGCAAGCAGTACACCCTGGATGTTCACAGCTTCCGTGATGCCATGGCGGCGCTGTGCATGATGAAGCCGGGCTTCGAGAAGTACCTGCGCACCGCAGAAGAGCGCGGCCTTGTGTTCGCCGTGTTCGTCGATGAGCGCAATCTGGGCGAGCAGGAGCTTGACCTGGTGGGCCGGGGTGAGGGCGACATCCGCATTCAGCCGATTATCCAGGGCAGCAAACAGGCGGGTATGTTTCAGACGCTGCTTGGCGTGGTGCTGATCGTGGCCGGCCTGTTTACTGGTGGCACCACCTCAACTCTGGGGATGGGCCTTCTCGCCGCCGGCGCCGCTGTTGGCCTGGGCGGCGTTGTGCAAATGCTGTCGCCGACCACTAAGGCCACCGCCGATGGCCAGAACGATGACGGCAACAACCCGAGCTACGGCTTCGGCGGGGCGGTGACGACTATTGCCCAGGGCAACCCGTACCCACTGCTTTACGGCGAGCGCGAGATCGGCGGCGCGGTCGAGTCTGGCGGGATCTACACCCAAGACAACATCTGATTCAGTTACCACAACCAACCCGCTTCGGCGGGTTTTTGCATTCTGGAGGGCGCATGAGCGCAGTAGCAAAGAAGGCGCGCCGGGCAGCACCTCGTAAGCGCCGGGCCGTGATTGGCGGAAAGGGCGGCCAGGCCAAACAGAAGCAGCCAAGCATCGCCTCCAATAGCGTGCCGTCGATCTCCACCGTGCGAATCACCTACCTGTGGAGTTGGGGCCCTATTGTTGGCCTGGTCGACGACTTGCGCTCAGTCAAGCTAAACGGCACCCCAGTGAAGGCTGCGGACGGCACGATCAACTATCCCAGCGTGAAGTGGCAATTCCGTTCTGGTGAGCTGAATCAGGAGCGCCTGGAGGGAATACAGGAATCCAGTAACGAGATCGACGTCAAGAAGGAGTTGATCTACGGAACGCCGTGGCTGCACACCATCACCAACTCGATGAGCGATGCCGCCCGCATCCGCCTGAGTTGGCCAACACTTCGCCGTCAGGACGCCGCCGGCAACATCAATGGCGTACATATCGATTACGCCGTGGACATATCCACCGACAACGGCCCCTACGTTGAAGTGCTGGTATCGGCCGTAGATCGCAAGAACATCACGGAGTACGAGCGGGCGCACCGCCTGGAGTTGCCCGCCGGCAACCGCTGGACTATTCGCGTCCGCCGCCTGACCCCAAATGCAAACTCCGACCTGGTCGTCGATCAGATGATCGTCAAGGCAATTGCCGAGGTGGTCGACAGCGATCAGGAATACCCGCTCACCGCCGTCAGTTGCCTTGAGTACGACGCCCAGACTTTCGGCGGAGATATCGCCAAGATCGCCGTCCTCATGCGTGGCCGCATTATTCGTGTGCCGAGCAACTACGACGCGACAACCCGCACCTACGCAACGTCGGGCACCGGCACAAGCAACGGCATTTGGGACGGCACCTTCAAGGAGGCCTACACCAACAACCCGGCGTGGATCTTCTACGACCTGGTGCTGCACCCGTACTACGGGCTCGGCGACCGGATCGACGCGACAATGGTTGATCGCTGGTCGCTCTATCGCATCGCGCAGTACTGCGACCAGATGGTTCCGGATGGGAAGGGGGGCATGGAGCCGCGCTTCACCTGCAACCTCTACTTCCAGAAGCAGACCGAAGCCTACGCGGTGCTTCAGGACCTGGCGTCGATCTTCCATGGCTTGGCCTACTGGGACGGCAGCCAGATCGTGGTCAATGCCGATATGCCCGGCGACCCGGTGTACACGTACAACCAGACTCAGATCCTGAGCAATGGCGCTATCAAGTACGAAGGCACCCGCGCGCGCGATCGGCACACGCTCTACATGGTGTCCTGGGACAATCCGGACCAGGGTTTTGAAACCGACAAGGAGCCGGTGTTTGATGATGAGGCCATGGTCGAGCTTGGCGGAATCGTGCGCGACACCACCATCGACGCCATCGGCTGCACATCCCTGGGTCAGGCGCAGCGCGCCGGGCAGTGGGCGGCGCTGACCGAAAAGCTGCAGACCCAGGGCGGTGTGTTTCGGGTCGGGCTCGACGGTGATATTCCAAAGCCTGGCCAGGTCATCGCCGTGGCTGACCCGATGCTGGTTGGCCGGAACAACGGCGGCCGGATAGCTGCGGCCGCTGGACGGGTGGTTACGCTCGATCGCGATACCGTGGTGCCGGTCGGCGCGCGCCTGATGGTCAACCTGCCCAGCGGCAAGTCCGAAGGGCGGGTGGTGAAGTCGGTTGCTGGGCGCGACGTCACAGTGATGGCCGAATTCAGCGAGCAGCCCCAGGCTGAGTGTGGCTGGATATTGGATTACGAAGACCTGAAGCTGATGCAGTTCTACGTCCGCAACGTCACGCGGCCTGAGTGGCACCAGTTCCAGTTTGAAGTTATCCAGCACGACCCGAGCAAGTTTGAAGCAATCGACAACGGGGCCGTGGTGGACCCTCGGCCAATCACCGGCATTCCCGCGGGCAGTCAGGACGCTCCGGCCCGGGTGATGCTCAGCCAGCACGTTGTCATCGAGCAGGGGATTGCGGTCACCGTCATGTCCATCGCGTGGGACGCAGCGCCGAACGCTGTGGCTTATGACGTTGAATGGAAGTGGGGCGCGCGCGAATGGGTCACTGTGCCGCGCACCGCCGAGCAGATGGTCGACGTGCGCGGCATTTACTCCGGCCAATACATGGCCAGGGTGCGGGCGGTGAGCGCGCTCAATGTGTCCTCGATCCCGACCACGTCGGCACTGACCAACCTGGAAGGGAAGGTCGGCCTGCCGCCGGCGGTGGCGTTCCTGACCACCAGCAGCCTGGTCTATGGCATTGGCATCCAGTGGGGCTTCCCGCCGGGCGCCGAGGACACCCAGCGGACGGAGCTTTGGTACAGCCAGTCACCGGACCTAACCACTGCGGTGAAGCTGAGCGACTTCAGCTACCCGCAGGCCAAGCATGAGATGCAGAACATCCTGGCCGGTGCGAGCTTCTACTTCTGGGCACGCCTGGTGGACCGTACCGGCAACGTCGGGCCGTTCTGGCCGATCCCGGGGGCCGTGAATGGCCGGGCCAGTTCTGATCGGACGGAGTACGACAAGCACTTCGCCGAGAAGATCGGCAAGGGCGCGCTGTACCAGAGCCTGCGGGAAGAAATCGACTTGATTACGGGTGATGGGCCGGGCTCGGTCAACGATCGTTTGGAGAAGGCCAAGCAGGAGCTGGAGGATCTGATCTCGGAAGTGGTCGACGCTCTGGAGTACGTCTCCACAAAGACCTACGCCAAGGGCGACATGGTCCGTGTAGGCCAGCAACTGTTCCAGGCCACCAAGGCGGTACCGGTCAACACCACGCCGCCGAACGCCAACTACTGGTTCAACCTGGGCACCATCGCAGAAACGAATGCGGCGATGGCACTGGAAATCAGCCAGAACAAGGCGGCCATCGAAGAGGTGGACGGGAAGGTCACGGCCACCGCCGAACGCTTGGAAGGCGTCTATGCGCTGGTGAAATCCGACTCTGCAGGCTCGGAGCAGGGCAGTGCGGGTGATGACACCGCCTCGGCCGGGGCCTGGTCGCTGATGTCCGCAATTGCTGAGCGGGATTTCGCGCAGTCGCAGCGTACAGATATTGTCGAAGCGAATGTGGCGGCGAACGCGGCAAGCATCACGACCGTGCAGACAGCCATGGCAACTGACAAAGCTGCCACCGCCGAAGAGATCAAAACCCTTAAGGCGGTCGCCGGTGATAACTCGGCAGCTATTCAAATCGTCAGCAAGGCCCAGGCCACCACCGACGGGAAGGTTTCGGGGATGGTTACGTTCAAGGCCCAAACCATTTCAGGAGGAAAGACGGTCGCCTCCGGCTTCGCGTTTGGCTCAGATGGCGAGCAGTCGGAGTTTCTGATTTTTGCGCAGCGTTTTGCAGTAGTCGACGAGGTTAGCGGACAGCTCATTCCCATGTTTGTTGTTCAGGGGAACCAGGTAGTCCTCAATCAGGCAATTATCAGCAAGGCCTTTATCCAGGAGATCATTCTGGGGATGACGCTGAGATCAGAGACGGTCGACTCCAAAGGGCGGCCGTTGCTGGAAATCAACGTCAAGGCCGGCACGTTCACGCTTCGCAGCGCCGGCACCGGTGGCTCGACACTGCTCAATAACGATGGCCTTTCGGTTTACGACATCAACGAGCTTCTGCGTGTGTTGGTGGGGAGGCTTTCGCCATGACCTATGGGGTGAGGACGTGGAGCGCGAATGGCGTGCTCGAAATGGATACCGACAGCTACACCTATCAGGTGCTGCACAATGCAGTCTATACGCTCGCCATGGGCGCCGTAGTTACAGCAAACATTGCCGGGTTCAACCCGGCAACATGCACAGCCGTCATACTTCCTACCCAGGCCGCAGCTAACAACTACTGCTACAGCGCTATGCCGTTTATGTCGGTAGGCGTCGGTTCGGTTGTTGTACGCTCAAAACACCCAAATGAGCCGGGCGCTATAGGATCAACAATACAGTTCAGGTTGCTTGTAATGAGGTTCAAAAATTGAATTTCGGTCTATCTGTTGTAAACGATGGAAGCTATGTACAGATAGACTCAGAGCAACCTAGGCTTTGTGCGCTGTACAGTGGAACGTATCAGGCATCCGGCAGTTCATCGGTGTCAGTGTCGTTCCCATCCGCCATAACCACGCCGGAGCCGCCGTGCGTATTCATTCAGAACAGCTCGGCTAGACCGAATGAGCTATACACGAGCATGACCATTAGCGGCGGTCCTGGTGCTTGGACTGGGTTTTCAATAACGTCCCTGAACATCGACTTCAGGCCAACAGGCAAGTGGTTTGCAGCGGTGTTCGCGTCAATCACTAAGGCCGATTATGGGCTCAGGATGTGGGGCGAAAATGGCGTGCTGATTTTCGACTCAGGGGCCGCTCCGGTGATCTTCACGAGAGCCAATAACTCATGGTCATATCAGGGTCAGGTAGTTCTAAATGCCACAGCACAGGCGTACTACTGGGCGAATGGATCTGTTGCGCCACTGCAATCTGATGAGTACTTTATGATCAATCCGTTTTCGCGAGGAATACTACAGAACCACACAAACTGGCTAACATCAGCTGTAAGGTTCAACTATTCAGAGAACAGGCTCCAGGTGTTTGGGGTTAGCGCTCTCTCACCATGGACAAATATCGGCGCACCCGGCGCGGTATTCGCCAGACTTCCCGGCACCTGATCGGGCACTCACCAATTGATCTACACCACCCGCTATGCGGGTATTTTTTCGCCTGGAGAAAGCCATGGCAAGACAAGAAATTATTCTCGGTACGCCGCCTACAGGTCTCGGTGGCGACACGCCCCGCGTGGCGAGCTCAAAGATAAATGCGATGACCTTGGAGATCTACCAGGGGATTGGCACGCCCGTTGCGCCGCTGCCATTGGAGCGTGGTGGAACAGGCGCAACGACGCAAGTTGGGGCGCAGAGTGCTTTGGGGCTACCGAAGGCATTTCGCGACAGCGTGAAAGCTGGCGAGGTACTAACAGTCGGTCATGCTGGGTGGAATGGCGGTATTGCTCAGGTTATGGGTAACGGGTCAGACTGTAATGCCCTTGTAACTGCAATGATATATGCCCTTAACGGTACATATACAAACGGGCCTCCAAATTTTTCGGGTAATGCTCTTTTCTTGAGGAATACAGTTCACGGTGCAGGGTATTTACACCAAGAAGCATACGGGATAACGCAATCTATTCGCGCCGAACGCATACAGGTTAACGGGGTTTGGGGTGCGTGGCGGGTAATGTATAACGACTTTAATGCGTTAAGTGATCCTGCCGCAATTGGCGGCGGGCTAATGTCGTCAACGGTTATCAATGGGTACTCTATTTTCAAGTATTCAAATGGCCTATTGTTTCTTTGCGGCCAAGCCGGGGAAAGCCTGCAACTACCGGCTAACAGTCAGAACGCAGTTTCAATAACCCTTCCAAACGCTGGATTCATCAACGTTAACTTTATGCAGCCCACTGCTATGGTTACGCCATATGTAGCATACGACCTTGTCGGGGCTCCACAGTGTATAATGGTAAGTCTTACGACCCTGCGGCTAACCATTGCCACCGGGACGACCTCACAAGCTTGTGCGCGAGCAATTAGCATATGGGGGCGATGGAAATGAAAATTAAACTTTGGGCCGATTTTATTGACGGGCCGCTAGAAGCATCGGTTAATGGTGATGTGCTCACTATTAACGGGGAGGAAATCGACTTGTCGGGCATCCCCGCAGGATACCGCTTGCCCGGTAGCGCAGTTGGGAATAAGTTTTTTGTAGAGACGGATTACATTGAACGTATTGACGGTGTTCTTAACTTTACTTTGCGTCTTCCTGTTCACTGGGATAGCCCTGAAGAGTTCCGCAACCCCGCCGAGCCAATCATTATCGATATTCAAAACGGAGTAGTTCCATTCCCCGACACTTCACCGCCAACGCCTGAAGTATTTGAACCAACCCCTTTGCCAGAGGAACCCGAAAATGGTGGATTTGAGCCAGCTTGAACCGATCAAGACGGCGCAGGATCTGGCGGACGAGGTCAGCCTCGACCAGGCCCTCGCATACCTGAAGGAGACCAACTGGCATGCCTTCGCCCTGCTTGAGGATGGCGCGCCCATCCCGGACGACATCAAAGAGGCACGCACAGCCGCCCGCGCAACCATCAATCGGTTGAGCCCTCCACCGGCGTCTTGAATTTCCGCCGAACACCACCACCCGCCACGTGCGGGTATTTTTTTGCCTGGAGAAAAGCAATGGCACGACTTTCCGAATCACTCGCCGGCGGCCGTAACGCGCTGGCGTTCCTCGACATGCTTGCCTGGTCCGAGGGCACCAGCACATCTCCGGCCACTGCCATGGATGGTTACGACGTGATCGTCACCGGCGCCGATCGTAAACCTGAGGTCTTCAAAGACTTCACAGATCACCCGTTCGCCAAGGGGCGCGCGTCGAAGGTCATCAACAGCAAGGGCCTGACGTCCAATGCTTCCGGCCGATACCAGCAGATGCTGAAGGACTGGCCGCACTACAAGGCGCTGCTCAAGCTGCCGGACTTCAGTCCGATCAGCCAAGACCTTCTGGCGCTGCAGCACATCCGCGAGTGCAGGACTTTGCCCGACGTGGTGGCCGGGCGGATCGAAACGGCTATCGCGAAGTGCCGGAACATCTGGGCCAGTCTGCCCGGCGCGGGATACGGGCAGCGCGAACACCGCCTGGAGGATCTGCTGGAGCAGTACCGGCTGGCGGGCGGGGTGATGTCGTGACGCCCGGGCAGATCCTGTCCGCGATCCTGCTGGCGATGGTCATCAGCTTTGGCGGTGCCTGGCAGGTGCAGGACTGGCGGATGGGCGAGAAGCTCGCCGAGCAGGCAGGCCTGCACAAGGATGACCTTGCGGCGATCAGCAATGCCGCCGCCGCTCAAACCCGCGCCGAGCAGGACAAGCACCTGGCCCTGGAGCAGCAGCTCGCCGGCCAGGACCAACAACACACCAGGGAATTATCCGATGCCCAACGCAACCAGGCTGTTCTGCGCGATCGCCTTGCCACTTCTGATGTTCGGCTGTCAGTCCTTCTCGACGCCGCGGATTCAGCCAGTGGCTGCAACGTGCCTGCCGCCCCCGGCGCCGTCGGCGTGGTTCATGGAGCCGCGCGAGCCCAACTTGACCCAGCGCATGCTCAACGAATTCTCGCCATCACCGGTGACGGCGATCAAGGACTGATCGCGCTGCGGGCGTGCCAGGCGTATGTCAGGGCGATCGCGCCTGATTCCGCTCCATCAGCAACCGCTGATTCTCCCTAAACAGGTGGTCGCGCTGTTCGACAACGGCCATCAGACCATTTATGCGACGGCCCATTTCTGAGGTTTCCTGATTGAGCCTGCCTGCGTCAGCAAGAGCCTTTTTAAGCTCGGTCTCGGCAATGGCTTTACCGGTGGCAAGCTCGTCGTTCATTTGCACCAGGCCCCGGACGTTGTCCCTGGCCTGGCGCAGTTGTAGATGAAGCGCGGCGATCTCGTCTTCGAGCAACGCCGCGTGATGCTTGTACATTTCCAGGGGCGATGGGAGGTCAAGCCACTCACAGGTTTCTTCATCGATGTGCATGGTGGGTAAATCCAAATACTGTATGTGCGTACAGTAATCGAGGTTTGATCGTTGCGCGATGTGAGGCGACGAGCTGTAGCTGGTTATGGTTTGGTGTTCGGTCGGCAGGACGCCGAAGGTGGGATTTGATGTGGGGAATTCTTCCCCAAAACGCAACCGTTTGGACCAATGTTTATTGGGGTTTAAAGAGTCGCAAAAGCTATCTATTTTCGTGGCTATTTTGTATCTCAAGGCCTTGATTATAAAGGCCTTGATCTATTTCTATGCGGCGTCCCAGGCTTTGATGCCGAAAAGGTGCAACGTTTTGCTTGATACGGTCAAGGAATTGCCCCCCTTTGGACCAATGAAAATGAAAGGTCTCGGATTATGCCACGACCAGCGGGTTTGGGTGCCGCTCGTCTCTAGCGTGTATTGCCCAGTGCGACTATTGTGCGAAAGCCATCGCACAGCATAGGCGGCTAATATGGCACTTCAAGGGTGAGTTGTTGCCTGATGTGCGTCGTTGCAAGTCGATTGTCCGGGAAACCCGCGTTATGCAAACCGCCTACACCGTTCTTATCCTGCTGATGTTGGTCAGCGTTTCGCGGCTGGTCTGGCGAGTCATTCCGCTGCCGTTACCCCTCGTGCAGATTGCCGCCGGGGCCTTGCTGGCCTGGCCCACGCTGGGGCTGCATGTCGCGCTGGACCCGGAGTTGTTCCTGTTTCTGTTCCTGCCGCCGCTGCTGTTCTCCGATGGCTGGCGCATGCCCAAGCGCGAATTGTGGCGCCTGCGCGGGCCGATTCTGACGCTGGCGGTAGGGCTGGTGCTGTTTACCGTGGTCGGCGCCGGCTACTTCATTCATTGGCTATTGCCTTCGATTCCGTTGCCGGTGGCCTTTGCCCTGGCGGCGGTGTTGTCGCCGACGGACGCCGTGGCGGTGTCGGCCATTTCCCAGAACCGTTTACCCACGCCCTTGATGCATATGCTCCAGGGCGAGGCCTTGATGAACGATGCCACGGGCCTGGTGACGTTCAAGTTCGCCCTGGTGGCAGCCTTGACCGGGGTGTTTTCCCTGGCGGATGCCAGCCTGACCTTTGTACTGGTGGCCATGGGCGGTCTGGCGGTTGGGATTGCGTTGAGCTGGCTGGTGGGGCGCCTGCGTGTCTGGATGATTGCGCGAGGGTGGGACGACCCGGCCACCCACGTTGTGTTCATGTTGCTGCTGCCGTTTGCCGCCTATGTTCTGGCCGAACGCCTGGGCGCATCGGGCATTCTCTCGGCGGTGGCGGCGGGCATGATGCAAAGCTGGCTGGACCTGCTGCCCCGCCAGACCAGCACGCGCTTGCTCAATCGCAGTGTGTGGTCGCTGCTGGAGTTTGCCTTCAATGGCTTGATTTTCCTGCTATTGGGTCTGCAACTGCCGGACATTATCAAGGCGGTGGTGAGTCATGAAACCACGCTGTGGCCGACCCTGCTGTATCGCTGCCTGGACGTGATCGCGATCTTCCTGGTGCTGTTGGTATTGCGGTTCATCTGGGTGCAAAGCATCTGGCGTCTGTCGGGTGTGCTCCGGCGCCTGCGTGGGAAAAGCGAGCTTACCCTGGTGCCGACGGCGCGCTCCTGCTGGCTGTTGACCGTTGGCGGCGTGCGCGGGGCGGTGACGTTGGCCGGTGTGATGTCGGTACCCTTGCTGCTGGCGCCGGGCGAGGCATTCCCGCAGCGCGATCTGTTGATCTTTATCGCGGCCGGGGTAATCCTGCTGTCGCTCGTTGCGGCGTGTATTGCGTTGCCGCTGCTGCTGCGCGGCATTGAAAAAAGCCCCGATGAAAAACATCACAATGAAGTGCGCGAGGCTTGGAAAAAGACCGCCGTGGCCGCGATCCATGCGCTTGAGGTCGAAGATCCTACCGAGAGCGCTCCCGCGGACGCCGCTCAGGCCGCACTGGCTACCGAGCTGAAGGCGCGACTGATGTCGGAATATCGGCATCAGTTGGATGTCTTTAACGACTCCGCCGAAGCCCAGGCGCTCGCGTTGCAGATGGACCAACTGGAGCGAAAACTGCGGCTCAAGGCCCTGCGCGCGCAGCGCTTGGAGTTGTATAGCCTGAGCCGTCATCACCGGATTGGGGATGACGTGTTGAGGGAAGTGTTGAGCGAGCTGGATATGAGTGAAGCGAACCTGGGATCGCCGAAGTAGGCAATTGGCTGTCGCTGCGCCCCATGCCCCCGACGCTGAGTGCGCAACGCCTTAAACGGTGCAGTCGAAGTCGGCATCACGAAAGCGTGGATGATGGATCACGGGTGGCATGGGCGCTGCTTGAGGGTAGGCTTTTTTGGCCCAGGTAATGTCTCCGTCACTCAGTGACCTGTTCTCGATGTGCTCCCGCTTTCCATCGGTCAGGTCCGGGCTGACGGCATAGTGCATGACCGATTCAGGGTCATAAGGCAGCAAGTCATAAGCGCTGCTCCGCGTCAGCGGCAGGATGTTGTCCTGTACCGCATACGGGTTGGTGGTGCCTCGGTAGGCCGCGTGGATATTTTCACGGTTCCAGGGGATGTTGGCATCGGGATGCTGGTGGGCGTGATGGGCGCCCAGCATGTGCCCGAATTCATGTATGACGATGTATTCGAAGCGGGGGTCGTTGTGATTCATGGGCAGGCTCATGGTCGGCATCCAAAACGGTATGTTTCGCGCATCGGTGCCTATGGATGAAGCGCCACCGTCACCGTCACCGCCGTCGCCCGGCGGGTTCTGTGCGATACGGATATCGCCTCGCTCGCCCGAGACAAAATCAAACTTCAAATTGATGTGGGGCAGCCAATGGCTGGCGGCTTTTTTGACGGCCAGCACGTATTTATCGTCCATTTCATACTCATACATGGCGATCGTGAGGGTCGTGTTTTGGGGCCAGTATTTGCCGGGTTCACCGACATTGCGCCGGCTTCTCGAAAGACTGTGCGTTGGCGTGGCGCTACCGGCGCTTTCGACAGGCGGCCGGAGCGTGCTAGGCGGATAAGAGGATTCAGGCGAGGGATTTATCATTGAACGTTTCCTGCGGCAGGTCGGGACGAGACAGTGGTTAATTCGTCCCAATTGCAGGAAAGTTCCCGGTGGTATTGAGTGAATACGTGAGCCTATGTTTATCCGCTGCGCGCGCTACGTCGGGTTGACCGGGGGGTACAGCCTTCTGATTGCTTGCTGGTCGCCCGCAGAAAGGGTGGTGTTTTTAGGGATGGCCTGCCCGTTGCGCCTCAATTCAGCCGGAATTTCATAATGCATCACGGACTGCGGATCGTATGGGCTGATCTGCAAGCCGGGTCGGTTGTCTGGCTCAAGGATGTGCTCGCGTACCATGGCTTCGCTGAAAGCGTCGCTGGTGTAGTAGTCATACACCTGGGGCCTGTCCCAATCCAGGGTGTTCTGCGGGTGCTGGTGCTCGTGCAATAACCCGAGGGCGTGGCCGAATTCGTGCAGGGCCGTACTGCGGAACTTCTTCGAGTCGTCCGTGCGGTCGAGGTGCATCGTGGGCTGATCTTCATCGATGTGCCTGGCCTGCGTGCCAATGGCGGACCAATTGCCCTTGAGCCCTTCATCGTCAGAAATACGAATATCGCCGGTCTTGCCATCGACGATATTGAAGCGCAGTGCCGGCGTGTGGTGGGCCCATTCGCGGATAGCGTCCACCACCAGCGCTTTGCTTTTTTCGTCCCTCAGGTCGAGCGCAACGGTGATCACGCCGTCCGGCCAGCGCTTGTCGCTGTCGGCGATGCCTCTTTTTGTTCGCCCGGCAGGTTCGGGAGGGGTGATGTCATTATTCGGGGACGGCTGATAAGCGGGGGCAAGGGCGAGGGACTGGCTGATTAGGCTCATAGGCGCTACTCGTCGGAGGTTTGCCTATAGGTGGTGAGCGAATGAGGAAGGTTCCCGCACTGTGTTGCACAGTGCGGAAGTTGAAGAGGTTACTTCCTGCGCTGAATGAAATCGCGAATCCGCTCAGCCGCTTCCACGCACTCCGCCAGCGGCGCAACCAATGCCATGCGCACGCGGCCGGCACCTGGATTGACACCGTCTACATCCCGCGACAGGTACGAACCTGGCACTACGGTCACGTGTTCTTGCACAAACAGATCGCGGCAGAAGGCGGCATCGTCACCGTCTACATTCGGCCACAGGTAGAAACCACCGTCGGGGGCTTGCACGTCGAGTACTGGCTTGAGGATCGCCAGCACGGCGTCGAATTTCTCGCGGTACAGGTCACGGTTGGCCAGGACGTGGGCTTCGTCCTGCCAGGCCGCAACGCTGGCCAGTTGGGTTTGCACCGGCATCGCGCAGCCGTGGTAGGTGCGGTACAGCAGGAAGGCCTTTAGGATGTCGGCGTCGCCGGCCACGAAACCGGAACGCAGGCCCGGCAGGTTGGAGCGCTTGGACAGGCTGTGGAACACGACGCAGCGCTTGAAGTCCTGGCGGCCCAGTTCGACGCAGGCGCTCAACAGACCCGGCGGTGGGCTTTGCTCGTCGAAGTACAGTTCGCTGTAGCACTCGTCGGCGGCAATCACGAAGTCATATTCGTCGGCCAGGGCGATGAGTTTCTTCAAGGTGTCGACCGGGATCAAGGCGCCGGTCGGGTTACCTGGGGAGCACAGGAACAGGATCTGGCAGCGTTTCCAGATGTCCGGCGTCACAGCGTCGAAGTCCGGGTTGAAACCGTTGGCGTCTAGGCACGGTAGGTAGTGCGGCTTGGCCCCGGCCAGGAACGCGGCACCTTCGTAGATCTGGTAGAACGGATTCGGGCTCACCACCAGTGCATCGTCACCGCGATTGACCACGGCTTGGGTGAAGGCGAACAGCGCCTCGCGGGTGCCGTTGACCGGCAGGATGTTGCGCGCCGGGTCCAGCCAGCCCTTGGGCACATTGAAGCGGCGTTCGCACCAGGCCGCGATGGCTTCGCGCAGCGCAGGAATGCCCAGGGTGGTCGGGTACACCGCCATCTGGTCGAGGTTATTGCTCAACGCCTCGGCGACGAATGTCGGTGATTTATGCTTGGGCTCGCCGATGGACAGCGCGATTGGGCGTTTGTCCGGGTTCGGCGTGACGCTGCCGAGCAGCGCGCGCAATTTTTCGAACGGGTAAGGCTGCAACTGGTTCAGGGCGTTGTTCATCGGTGGATCTCATGCAAGGCGTTAAAAACTGGGCGAGTATCAAATCGTCAGGCGCGTCAGTTCGACGCCGGGTTCCTGGGTCACGCTCAGTTGCTGGACGATTGCATCCTGCAGGCGGCGGCACAGCTCGGGGTCGGACAGCGGTTGGTTATCGGCATCGGTAATGAAGAACACGTCTTCCACGCGCTCGCCGAGGGTCGCAATCTTGGCGTTCTGCAGTGACAGGTCGAACTCCAGGAAAATCCCGCCGATCCGCGCCAGCAGGCCCGGGCGATCCGGTGCGCTGAGTTCCAGCACCGTCACCGGGCGCTGGGCGTCATTGGAAATGGTCACCTGCGGCGCAAACGCAAAATGCTTGAGCTGGCGCGGCACGCGGCGTTGGATGATGGTCGGGTAGTCATCCGGGTTGCGCAACGCTTCGGTCAGGCCTTCGCGGATCTTTTTCACCCGCGCCGGGTTATCGCCGATGGACTCGCCTTCGGTGTCGAGCACGATGTAGGTGTCGAGGGTGAACTGGCTGCTGGAGGTGATGACCCGGGCGTCGTGGATGTTCAGGTTGAGCTGGTCCATGGCCGCCACGGTCACGGCGAAGAAGTCATGCTGGTCGGGGGCGTAGATGAAAATCTGCGTGCCGCCTTCGAACTCGCGTTGGGTCGTCTCTTTGATCAGCACCAGCGGGCCGCCATCGGCCGGTTGCTGCAAGATCGCGTCGCTGTGCCAGGCCACATCGCCGGCGGTGTGGCGCAGGAAGTAATCGTCGCCCAGTTGCGACCACAATTGCTCGACGTCGTCTGGGTCGTTGCCGCCGCGCACCAGGATATCCAGGGCCGCGCTTTGGGTGCGGCGGATCTGTTCTTCGCGGTCCACCGGGTTTTCCAGGCCTCGGCGCAGGGCGCGCTTGGTCTCGGTGTACAACTGGCGCAGCAGGCTCGCGCGCCACGAGTTCCACAGTGTCGGGTTGGTGGCGTTGATATCGGAAACCGTCAGCACATACAGGTAGTCGAGGCGGGTCTCATCGCCGACGATCCCGGCGAAGTCGTGGATCACCTGTGGGTCGGACAAGTCCTTGCGTTGGGCGGTGGTCGACATCACCAGGTGGTTCTGCACCAGCCAGACAATCAGGCGGCTGTCCCACAACGGCAACTGGTGGCGCTGGCAGAACGCCTCGGCGTCGACCGCACCGACTTCCGAATGGTCACCGTGGCGGCCTTTGCCGATGTCATGGTACAGGCCGGCCAGGTAGATCAGTTCGGGCTTGGGCAGCTTGGCCATTAGCTTACTGGCCAGCGGGAACTTCTCTGAAACCTGGGAGTACTGCAGCTTACGCAGGTGCTTGATCAGGTTCAGGGTGTGGGCGTCCACGGTGTAGATGTGGAACAGGTCGTGCTGCATCTGCCCGACGATAAAGCCGAATTCCGGCAGGTAACGCCCGAGGATGCCGTAGCGGTTCATCCGCCGCAGGTTGCGGTGGATGCCGATCTTGCACTTGAACAGCTCGATAAACAGGCTGGTGTTACGGATGTCGTTGCGAAAGTCATCGTCGATCAGGTGACGGTTTTCGCGCAGCAGGCGAATCGTGTCGGCGCGCACGCCTTTGATTTCCGGCTGTTGGGCCATCAGCACGAAAACTTCCAGCATGGCGAACGGCGTGCGGCGGAACACGTTGTCGTTGCGCGCCTCGATATAGCCGTCATGCAGTTGGAAGCGCGCGTTGATCGGCTGCGGTGGCGCTTCGTCTTCCGGGGCCAGGATCACTTCTTCGAAGTGCTGCATGATCAGGTCGCTGAGCTGGGCAATGCTCATGACCACCCGGTAGTACTGCTGCATGAAACTTTCGATGCTGGTCTTCGCGTCTTCACCTTCGAAACCCAGCAGGGTGGCGATGGACCGCTGATGGTCGAACAGCAGGCGGTCTTCGGAACGCCCGGCGAGCATGTGCAGGGCGTAGCGCACTTTCCAGAGGAATTCCTGGGACGAGGCGAGCAGGGTGTTTTCGCTCTCCACCAGAAAGCCTTCACCGGCCAGGGCGCGCAGGTTCAGGGTGCCGTACTGGCGACGGGCGACCCACAAAATTGTCTGGATATCGCGCAGGCCACCGGGGGAGCCTTTGACGTTGGGTTCCAGGTTGTATTCGGTGTCGTTGTACTTGTGGTGCCGGGCTTTCTGCTCGGCGCGCTTGGCCAGGAAGAAGTGCTTGCTCGGCCACATTTGCGTGGTGCTGGTGACTTCGAGCATGCGCTGACGCAGACGCTCGGGGCCGGCGATGGTGCGGCTTTCCATCAGGTTGGTGATGACGGTGAGGTCGGCGCGGGCTTCTTCGGCGCATTCGGCCACCGAACGCACGCTCTGGCCGACTTCCAGGCCGATGTCCCACAGCAGGGTCAGAAAGCGCTCGATGGAATCGCGAAAGATCTCATGGTCGGCGCTGTCCAGCAGGATCAGCAGATCAATGTCGGAGTAGGGGTGCAGCTCACCCCGGCCGTAGCCGCCGACCGCCACCAGGGCGATATCGGCGTCTTCGCTCCAACTGAACTGTTCCCAGGCCTTTTGCAGGATGTTATCGACGAACCAGGCACGGTCCTCGATCAGCCGACGGATGTCCCGGCCACTGCGAAAGCGCTCGTCGAGCACCTCGCGGGCCTGGCGGATAGCCTTCTTGAAGGCGGCGATAGGGCTGGCCTTCAGCGCCAGTTCGGCCTGGAACTGGCCACGGTCGAAGAGTTCGGGGTCCACCTGGGGCATCGTTCGGCTTTCCTTTCTAGCTATCAGTCAGTCACAACACAGTTTGGGAAAACCAGGGCAGCCGTTACGCCGAAATGCGTGGGATTGTGTCGTCCGCGCGCAGGGTGAAGATTTCGTAGCCGGTGTCGGTGACCAGCAGGGTGTGTTCCCACTGGGCGGAGAGCTTGCGGTCCTTGGTGATGGCGGTCCAGCCGTCGCCCAGTACCTTGGTGTCAGCCTTGCCCTGGTTGATCATCGGCTCAATGGTGAAGGTCATGCCGGCTTTCAGTTCCATGCCCGTACCGGCACGGCCGTAATGCAGGATCTGCGGCTCTTCGTGGAACACCTTGCCGATGCCGTGGCCGCAGAACTCGCGAACCACCGAGAAGCCGTTCTTTTCAGCGTGCTTCTGGATCACTTCACCGATATCGCCCAGGCGGCAGCCGGGTTTGACGATTTCAATGGCCTTGTACATGCATTCCTGGGTCACCTGGGATAGGCGCTCGGCCCAGACCGGCACTGTGCCGACGTGGAACATGCGGCTGGTATCACCGTGGTAGCCGTCTTTGATGACCGTGACGTCGATGTTCAGGGTGTCGCCATCTTTCAGCGGCTTGTCGCCTGGAATCCCGTGGCAGACCACGTGATTGATCGAGGTGCAGATCGACTTGGGGAAGCCCTTGTAGTTCAGCGGGGCAGGGATAGCCTTTTGCACGTCGACTATATAGTCGTGGCAGATGCGGTCCAGTGTTTCGGTGGTGACGCCGGGCTTGACGTGTTCGGCAATCATTTCCAGCACGTCGGCCGCCAGTTTGCCGGCAACGCGCATGCCAGCGATGTCTTCGGCGGTTTTCAAGGTAACAGTCATACAGGCTCTCTCTAGCGCGAGGCGCTGAAATCAATACGGTTTACGGGTGTGCGGCAAAAGGTTACAGAATTCGCACAAGCCCCAAAAAACCTGATTCTACCAGACGCGGGCGGCAAATCATGAGCGTCTGGCCGTCGGTTGTCTCTATAAAGTGGGGTGATAGTGGCGCTATTCAAAGGGTTGCGCAAAAGTCGTTGGCGGCAAATGTGATTGCGGGTTTCGTTTTTGCCCTTCGTGTGGTATAAAATGCGCCGCTTTCCGGGGATACCCCGCAGAGCTTAAATCCACACACGTGTCGACACGATGACCTGGGTGCCGGAGGCCTTGATGCCGCTGGTTGGTCATTGGGATACGTGGAGGCCAAACCCGACTTATTAAGGAACTATCATGTCCCAAGTCAACATGCGCGATATGCTGAAGGCCGGTGTGCACTTCGGTCACCAAACCCGTTACTGGAACCCGAAAATGGGTAAATACATTTTCGGCGCACGTAACAAGATCCACATCATCAACCTTGAAAAAACCCTGCCAATGTTCAACGAAGCTCTGACTTTCGTAGAGCGCCTGGCCCAGGGCAAAAACAAGATTCTGTTCGTCGGCACCAAGCGTTCCGCTGGCAAGATCGTTGCTGAAGAAGCAGCACGTTGCGGTTCGCCGTACGTCGATCACCGCTGGTTGGGCGGCATGCTGACCAACTTCAAAACCATCCGTGCTTCCATCAAGCGTCTGCGTGACCTTGAAGTGCAAGCCGAAGACGGTACTTTCGCCAAGCTGACCAAGAAAGAGGCGCTGATGCGCACTCGCGACCTGGAAAAGCTCGATCGTTCCCTGGGTGGTATCAAGGACATGGGCGGCCTGCCTGACGCACTGTTCGTTATCGACGTTGATCACGAGCGCATCGCGATCACCGAAGCCAACAAACTGGGCATTCCTGTTATCGGCGTAGTCGATACCAACAGCAGCCCTGATGGCGTTGACTACATCATCCCAGGCAACGATGACGCCATCCGCGCTATCCAGTTGTACATGGGTTCGATGGCTGATGCTGTCATCCGTGGTCGCAACCACGTTGCTGGTGGTACCGAGCAGTTCGTTGAAGAAGCTCCGGTAGCCGCAGCTGAGTAATTGACGCCCTGGCGTTGACTCAGTAAGCAAAAAGGGGGCTTGGCCCCCTTTTTGCCCCCTCGAAAACCATTTGTCGGCAGCGCAGCTACATCATCTGTAACGTGCAGCGGCCTACAAGGGAGATTCGGGAAGAATTGATCGCCCGTTTGATCGGGTGGAATGGTTGAAAACCTATCCAAGAGGATTTTGAAATGGCAGAGATTACTGCAGCGTTGGTTAAAGAACTGCGTGAGCGTACCGGCGAAGGCATGATGGATTGCAAAAAGGCCTTGACCAAGGCCGGCGGCGACATCGAAAAAGCCATTGATGACATGCGTGCTTCGGGCGCCATCAAGGCTGCCAAGAAAGCAGGCAACGTAGCTGCTGAAGGTGCTATCGCTCTGGTTGAAGACGGTAAAGTCGCTGTTCTGCTGGAAGTGAACTCGCAGACCGACTTCCTGGCTCTGCAGGATGACTTCAAGGCATTCGTTGCTGCCAGCGTCAAGAAAGCATTCGACGACAAGCTGACCACTGTTGAGCCGCTGATCGCTGCTCAAGAAGCTGATCGCCTGGTTCTGGTCGGCAAGGTTGGCGAAAACGTCAACATCCGTCGCCTGGCTCGCATTGAAGGTGATGTTGTCGGCGGTTACCTGCACGGCAACAAAATCGGCGTTGTGGTTGCCCTTAAAGGCGGCAACGTTGAACTGGCCAAAGACATCGCTATGCACGTAGCGGCCAGCAACCCTGAATTCCTGCTGCCATCGGAAGTGTCTGCTGACGCAATCGAGCGCGAAAAAGCCGTGTTCCTGAGCCTCAACGCTGACAAGATCGCGGGCAAGCCAGAGAACATCGTTGAAAACATGATCAAAGGCCGTATCAGCAAGTTCCTGGCTGAAGCGAGCCTGGTTGAGCAGGCGTTCGTCAAGAACCCTGAAATCAAGGTTGGCGAACTGGCTAAGAAAGCCGGTGCTGAAATCGTTTCCTTCACCTACTACAAGGTAGGCGACGGTATCGAGAAGCCGGTCGACAACTTCGCTGAAGAAGTTGCTGCCCAGCTGGCTGCCGCCAAGCAATAAGACAGTTTTCAACTGTCGCCCGAAAGAGGCTGCCCGCTCACGCGCGCAGCCTCTTTTCAAATGGGAAGGTCGATTTTATTTGGCTTCCCCTCGGAACTGGCTTACAAAGCCGTGTTCCGATGGCGCTGTAGCAGCGTCCAGCTAGAGTGAACGCAAGCCGTAAACGGCTCGCCAAGAATTTTTAAAAATACGCCGCAGGAGAGATTCGCAATGGCTCAGCAGGGCAGTGGTTATCAGGCTCGCTATAAACGCATTCTACTCAAGCTTAGCGGCGAGGCCCTGATGGGCTCGGAAGAGTTCGGGATCGATCCCAAGGTGCTCGACCGCATGGCGCTGGAAGTCGGCCAATTGGTCGGCATCGGCGTACAGGTCGGCCTGGTGATTGGTGGTGGCAACCTGTTCCGCGGTGCAGCACTGAGTGCTGCGGGTATGGATCGGGTCACCGGCGACCACATGGGCATGCTGGCCACTGTGATGAATGCCCTGGCCATGCGCGATGCCCTGGAGCGTGCCAACATCTCGGCGATCGTGATGTCGGCTATTTCCATGGTGGGCGTGACCGATCACTATGATCGCCGCAAAGCCATGCGCCACCTGAACTCCAAAGACGTGGTCATCTTCGCTGCTGGTACGGGCAACCCGTTCTTCACTACCGATTCGGCCGCATGCCTGCGTGCGATTGAAATCGATGCGGACGTCGTGTTGAAAGCCACCAAAGTGGACGGCGTTTACACTGCAGATCCATTCAAAGACCCGCATGCCGAGAAGTTCGATCATCTGACCTACGATGAAGTGCTGGATCGCAAGCTGGGCGTGATGGACCTGACGGCAATTTGCCTGTGCCGCGACCACAAGATGCCGCTGCGCGTATTTAATATGAACAAGCCCGGTGCCCTGCTGAACATCGTACACGGCGGCGCGGAAGGGACTCTGATCGAGGAAGGCCAACAATGATCAACGAAATCAAGAAAGACGCTCAAGAGCGTATGCAGAAATCCCTGGACTCTCTGAACCATGCATTTGGTCAGATTCGTACCGGCAAGGCTCACCCAAGCATTCTGGGTAGCGTGATGGTGCCGTACTACGGCACGGACACCTCCATCACCCAAGTGGCCAATATCACCGTAAAAGACTCGCGCACCCTGCAAGTCGTAGCCTTTGAGCGCAACATGCTCGCGGCGGTCGACAAGGCGATTCAGAGCGCCGGCCTGAACCTCAACCCGACCAACCTGGGCGAGTTGCTGCTGATCTCCATGCCTGCCCTGACTGAAGAAACCCGCAAGGGCTTCACCAAGCAGGCGCGCAGCGCAGCGGAAGATGCACGTGTTGCCGTGCGCAACATCCGTCGCGATGCCCTGGGCGAGCTGAAGAAGCTGGTCAAGGACAAGGAAATCAGCGAAGACGAAGAGCGCCGTGCGGCGGCCGACATCCAGAAGCTGACCGACAAGGCCGAAGCTGATATCGATGCGGCCACCAAGCAAAAAGAAGCGGACTTGATGGCCGTATAAGGGTCAGGGCGCTTTCATGGAAAAGACCAAGCAGACTGTGCCCTCCGCGGTGCCGCGCCATGTCGCGATCATCATGGATGGGAATAATCGCTGGGCGAAAAAACGCTTTTTGCCCGGTGTCGCCGGGCACAAAGCGGGTGTCGATGCAGTGCGGGCAGTGATTGAGGTGTGCGCCGAGGCCAAGGTCGAAGTGTTGACCTTGTTCGCGTTCTCCAGTGAGAACTGGCAGCGTCCGGCCGAAGAAGTCAGTGCCTTGATGGATCTGTTCTTCAGGGCCTTGCGTCGTGAGGCCAAGCGCCTCAACGATAACAACATCACTTTGCGCATCATTGGTGATCGCTCGCGGTTCCATCCGGAGCTGCAAGCGGCCATGCGTGAGGCCGAGGCCATTACTGCTGGCAGTAACCGTTTTGTGCTGCAGATCGCCGCCAACTATGGTGGCCAGTGGGACATCGCCCAGGCTGCGCAACGGCTTGCCCGCGAAGTGCAGGCTGGCCATCTGCGGCCGGACGAAATCACGCCCGAACTGTTGCAAACCTGCCTGGTCACCGGTGATCTGCCGCTGCCGGACTTGTGCATCCGTACCGGTGGCGAGCACCGCATCAGTAATTTTCTGTTGTGGCAGTTGGCCTATACCGAGCTGTATTTCTCCGACCTGTTCTGGCCGGACTTCAAACACGATGCCATGCGTAACGCGCTGGCCGATTTCGCTTCCCGTCAGCGTCGCTTCGGTAAAACGAGCGAGCAGATCGAAGCTGGAGCCCGGGTTTAAATGCTTAAACAACGAATCATCACTGCACTGATTCTGCTGCCGATTGCCTTGTGTGGCTTTTTCCTGCTCGACGGTTCCGGCTTTGCGCTGTTCATCGGCCTGGTCGTAACACTCGGCGCCTGGGAATGGGCGCGCCTGGCGGGCTTCAGCGCCCAGTTGCCGCGCGTGGCGTATGCCGCCATCGTGGCCCTGTTGCTGTTTCTGATGTACATCCTCCCGGATCTCGCTCCTTGGGTGTTGGGCGCAGCGGTGTTGTGGTGGGCGTTGGCGACCTTCCTGGTGCTGACCTATCCGCGTACCAGTAGCCAGTGGTCCAGCGTTGCCTGCAAGCTGGTGATCGGTTTGTTGATTCTGCTGCCGGCCTGGCAAGGGCTGGTGGAAATCAAGCGCTTCCCGATCGGTAATGAGTTGATCCTGGCGGTGATGGTGTTGGTCTGGGGCGCCGATATTGGTGCCTACTTCTCCGGTCGTGCTTTGGGCAAGCGCAAGCTGGCGCCTGCGGTCAGTCCGGGAAAGAGCTGGGAGGGCGTATACGGCGGCCTGGCCTTGACCTTGGTGATCACGCTCGTGGTCGGGGTTGTGCGTGACTGGTCGGTGAAAGAGCTGTGCCTGGCCTTGCTGGGGACGGCCATCGTCGTGTTTATCTCGGTCGTGGGCGACCTCACCGAGAGCATGTTCAAGCGCCAGGCCGGAATCAAGGACAGCAGTAATCTGTTGCCGGGCCATGGCGGCGTGCTGGACCGTATCGACAGTCTGACCGCTGCGATCCCGATTTTTGCCGTGCTGTTGTGGATGGCTGCGTCGTGAGCCGCCTGCAGCAGGTCACCGTGCTGGGTGCGACCGGCTCGGTAGGGTTAAGCGCCCTGGATGTAATCGCTCGCCATCCGGAACGCTATCAAGTCTTCGCATTGACCGGTTTCTCTCGCCTGACTGAGCTGCTGGCGCTGTGCGTGCGCCATGCGCCGCGTTTTGCTGTAGTGCCTGGGGCCGTTGCTGCTCGGGGCTTGCAGGATGACCTGCGCGCCGCTGGCCTTGCCACTCAGGTGCTGGTAGGCGAGCAGGGCTTGTGCCAGGTGTCGGCCGATGCCGAGGTGGACGCTGTGGTGGCGGCCATTGTCGGGGCCGCTGGCTTGCGCCCGACCCTGGCCGCTGTCGATGCAGGCAAGAAAATCCTGCTGGCCAATAAAGAAGCGCTGGTCATGTCCGGCACGCTCTTTATGCAGGCTGTGCGCAAGAGTGGCGCGGTATTGCTGCCGCTCGACAGCGAGCACAACGCGATTTTCCAGTGTATGCCCGGTGATTTTGCCCGTGGCTTGAGCCAGGTCGGCGTGCGCCGGATTTTGCTGACAGCGTCCGGTGGGCCTTTCCGTAAAACTCCGTTGGCGGACTTGGAGCATGTGTCTCCGGATCAGGCGTGCGCTCATCCGAACTGGTCCATGGGGCGCAAGATCTCTGTGGATTCGGCCAGCATGATGAACAAGGGCCTGGAGTTGATCGAAGCCTGCTGGTTGTTCGATGCGCGGCCTGATCAGGTCGAGGTGGTGATTCACCCGCAAAGTGTGATTCATTCCCTGGTCGACTATGTGGATGGCTCGGTACTGGCGCAGTTGGGTAACCCCGATATGCGCACGCCGATCGCCAATGCCCTGGCCTGGCCTGAGCGGATTGACTCCGGTGTTGCACCGCTGGACCTGTTCGCTATTGCTCGCCTGGACTTCGAGGCGCCGGACGAGCAACGCTTTCCGTGCCTGCGTTTGGCGCGACAGGCCGCGGAGGCGGGTAACAGTGCGCCGGCGATGCTCAATGCGGCTAACGAAGTGGCTGTGGCAGCGTTTCTCGCACAGCGCATCCGCTTTCCGCAGATCGCGAGTATCATCGAGGATGTTCTGAGTCTTGAGCCCGTAGTGGCTGTGAATGATCTGGGGGCAGTGTTCGAGGCGGATGCCAAGGCCCGCGTCCTGGCCGAGCAATGGTTGGGCCGCAACGCGCGTTAGTCTGTGGGCGCGTTTGCGTCTTCAGGCACTGGATTGGAATGCGGAGAAATTAGATGAGTGCGCTTTACATGATTGTCGGCACCCTGGTTGCTCTGGGTGTGCTGGTTACCTTCCACGAATTCGGCCACTTCTGGGTGGCGCGTCGTTGCGGCGTCAAGGTACTGCGCTTTTCCGTCGGTTTCGGCATGCCGTTGCTGCGTTGGCACGACCGCCGCGGCACCGAGTTCGTGATCGCTGCCATTCCCTTGGGCGGCTACGTCAAGATGCTCGATGAGCGCGAAGGCGAAGTGCCGGCGGATCAACTGGACCAGTCCTTCAATCGTAAGACCGTTCGTCAGCGCATCGCTATTGTCGCCGCCGGCCCGATCGCCAATTTCCTGTTGGCCATGGTGTTCTTCTGGTTCCTGGCCATGCTCGGCAGCGAACAGATACGCCCGGTTATCGGTGCGGTTGAGGCGGACAGCATGGCGGCGAAGGCCGGATTGGTCGCCGGGCAGGAAATTGTTTCCATTGATGGCGAGCCAACCACGGGTTGGGGGGCGGTCAATTTGCAGTTGGTGCGTCGCCTGGGCGAAAGCGGCACTGTCAATGTCGTGGTGCGCGAGCAGGACTCCTCGTCCGAGACCCCGCGTGAACTGGCTCTCGACCATTGGCTCAAGGGTTCCGATGAGCCGGACCCGATCAAGTCCTTGGGGATTCGCCCATGGCGCCCGGCCTTGCCGCCGGTGCTCGCCGAGCTCGATCCGAAAGGCCCGGCCCAGGCCGCAGGCCTGAAAACTGGTGACCGCCTGCTGGCCCTCGATGGCCAGGCGCTGGGCGACTGGCAGCAAGTGGTCGACCTGGTGCGTGTACGGCCTGATACCAAGATTGTGCTGAAAGTTGAGCGTGATGGTGCTCAAATCGACGTTCCCGTGACCCTGGCTGTTCGCGGGGAGGCCAAGGCGGCCGGGGGTTACCTCGGTGCTGGCGTGAAAAGTCCGGAGTGGCCACCATCGATGGTGCGTGAGATCAGTTTCGGGCCGCTGGCAGCAATTGGCGAGGGTGCAAAGCGCACTTGGACCATGAGCGTGCTGACTCTCGAGTCGCTCAAGAAAATGTTGTTCGGCGAGCTCTCGGTAAAAAACTTGAGTGGGCCGATAACCATTGCTAAAGTGGCGGGCGCTTCTGCCCAGTCGGGTGTCGCGGATTTCCTGAATTTCCTGGCTTATCTGAGTATTAGCCTTGGGGTTCTGAATTTGTTGCCCATTCCAGTATTGGATGGGGGGCATCTGTTGTTTTATCTGGTCGAGTGGGTGCGTGGTCGCCCCTTGTCGGATCGGGTGCAGGGTTGGGGGATACAGATCGGTATCAGTTTGGTGGTCGGGGTGATGTTGTTAGCCCTGGTCAACGATCTGGGACGACTGTAACGCTTCGCTGAATTGCGAATCTGCCGCATTTTGCGGCAGTTTGTTTATTGCCAGTTGGAATAAGAAAGGACTTCATGAAACGTCTGCTGCTAACTGCGGTTCTCACCGTATTGATGATCGCCGAAGTTCACGCCGAGTCCTTCACTATCTCCGATATTCGCGTCAACGGCCTCCAGCGGGTTTCCGCGGGTAGCGTCTTTGGTGCCTTGCCGTTGAACGTCGGGGAACAGGCTGATGACCGTCGCCTGGTGGAATCCACTCGTGCGCTGTTCAAAACCGGGTTCTTTCAAGATATCCAACTGGGTCGCGAAGGCAACGTCCTGGTCATCACCGTCGTCGAGCGACCTTCCGTCGCCAGTATCGAGATCGAGGGTAACAAGGCGATCTCCACTGAAGACCTGATGAAGGGCCTCAAGCAATCCGGCCTGGCCGAGGGCGAGATCTTCCAGCGCGCCACCCTTGAGGGTGTGCGTAACGAACTGCAACGCCAGTACGTTGCCCAGGGCCGCTACTCCGCGACCGTGGAAACGGAAGTGGTTCCGCAGCCTCGTAACCGTGTCGGCCTCAAGGTCAACATCAACGAAGGCACCGTGGCGGCCATTCAGCACATCAACGTGGTGGGCAACACCAAGTTCGCTGATGAAGACCTGATTGGCCTGTTCGAGCTCAAGACCACCAACTGGTTGTCGTTCTTCAAGAACGACGACAAGTACGCCCGTGAAAAACTTTCCGGTGACCTGGAGCGTCTGCGTTCCTACTACCTGGACCGTGGCTATATCAACATGGATATCGCTTCGACCCAGGTGTCCATCACCCCTGACAAGAAGCACGTGTACATCACCGTCAACGTCAACGAGGGTGAGAAGTACAAGGTCCGCGACGTCAAACTCAGCGGCGACTTGAAAGTGCCTGAAGACCAGGTCAAGTCCCTGCTGCTGGTGCAGAAAGACCAGGTGTTCTCGCGCAAGCTGATGACCACTACGTCCGAACTGATCACCCGTCGCCTGGGTAACGAAGGCTATACCTTCGCCAACGTCAACGGCGTGCCGACCCCGCATGATGATGACCACACCGTGGACATCACCTTTGTGGTCGACCCAGGCAAGCGTGCCTATGTGAACCGCATCAACTTCCGTGGCAACACCAAGTCTGCGGACGAAGTGCTGCGTCGTGAAATGCGTCAGATGGAAGGTGGCTGGGCGTCTACTTACCTGATCGACCAGTCCAAGACCCGTCTTGAGCGCTTGGGCTTCTTCAAGGAAGTCAACGTCGAAACCCCGGCCGTACCGGGCGTGGACGACCAGGTTGACGTGAACTACGCCGTCGAAGAGCAAGCCTCTGGCTCGATCACCGCCAGCGTCGGTTTCGCACAGAGTGCCGGCCTGATCCTCGGTGGTTCGATCACCCAGAACAACTTCCTCGGTACCGGTAACAAGGTTTCCATCGGCCTGACCCGCAGCCAATACCAGAGCCGCTATAACTTCGGTTATGTCGACCCCTACTGGACCGCTGACGGTGTGAGCCTGGGCTACAACGCCTTCTATCGCACTACCGACTACAAAGACCTCGACGTTAACGTTGCGAGCTATGCGATCGACAGCCTGGGTGCGGGCGTCAACATCGGTTACCCGATCAGTGAGACCTCGCGTCTGACCTTCGGCCTGACCGCGCAACAGGATAAGATCAAGACCGGTGTGTACACCGTGGATGAGATCTTCGACTTCACCCGACGTGAAGGCGACCAGTTCCTGAACTTCAAGGCGTCTGCCGGCTGGTCCGAGTCGACCCTGAACAAAGGCGTACTGGCCACCCGTGGTCACTCCCAGAGCCTGACCCTGGAAGCCACCACGCCGGGCAGCGACCTGTCGTTCTTCAAGCTCGACTACCGTGGCCAGTTGTTCCAACCGCTGAGCGACAACTACACCATGCGCCTGCACACTGAGCTGGGCTATGGTGACGGTTATGGTTCGACCAGCGGCTTGCCGTTCTACGAGAACTACTATGCGGGTGGTTTCAACTCCGTCCGCGGCTTCAAGGACAGCACCTTGGGACCTCGTGGTACCCCTAGCCGTGGCGCTGGCGTGACGGGTAACACCGGAACCGTGGCGGACACGGACACTAGCGCGCTGCCATTCGGTGGTAACGTGCTGATCCAGGGCGGTGCGGAGATCCTTTTCCCACTGCCGTTCGTGAAAGATCAGCGGTCCCTGCGTACTTCGGTTTTCTGGGATGTGGGTAACGTATTCGACTCCAAGTGCGATCAGGTCACTAACCCGACTGGCGTGAAGTCCAATACTCAGTGTAACGAAGTAAGCCTCAGCAACCTGGCGAGCTCCGTAGGTGTTGGCGTGACGTGGGTGACTGCGCTCGGTCCGTTGAGCTTTGCTCTGGCCATGCCGATCAAGAAACCGGATAACGCTGAAACCCAGATTTTCCAATTCTCCCTCGGCCAGACGTTCTAAGCGTCTGACCCAAGATAACGACAACGGATTCTGTAGGAGTACATCGTGCGTAAGTTGACTCAATTGGTTCTGCTGGCAACTGTGCTGGTAACCACCCCGGCCTTCGCCGAGATGAAAATCGCCGTCCTGAACTATCAGATGGCCCTGCTGGAGTCCGATGCGGCCAAGAAGTACGCGGTGGATGCCGAGAAGAAATTTGGTCCGCAACTGACCAAGCTCAAAACGTTGGAAAGCAGTGCCAAGGGCATCCAGGATCGTCTGGTAGCCGGCGGCGACAAGATGCAGCAAGGCGAGCGCGAGCGCCTGGAGCTTGAATTCAAGCAAAAGGCCCGTGACTACCAGTTCCAGTCCAAGGAGCTGAACGAAGCCAAGGCTGTTGCTGACCGCGAAATGCTCAAGCAGCTCAAGCCGAAACTCGACAGCGCTGTGGAAGAAGTCATCAAGAAAGGTGCCTTTGACCTGGTGTTCGAGCGCGGCGCCGTGATTGACGTCAAGCCTCAATACGACATCACCCGCCAGGTGATCGAGCGCATGAACCAGCTGAAGTAAGCCATGACCGCGATTATCAAGCTCGGCGAGTTGGCCGAGTTCCTGGGAGCCACCTTGCGTGGTTCCCCGGAGAAAGAAATCACTGGGCTAGCCACCTTGCAGGAGGCTGGCCCATCTCAGTTGAGCTTCCTCGCAAATCCCCAATACCGTAAATACCTGGCCGACAGCCAAGCCGCAGCCCTGCTGCTGAAGGCTGCCGACGCCGAGGGTTACGCCGGGGATGCGCTGGTGGTGCCTGATCCGTACCTCGCCTACGCGCGGGTATCCCACCTGTTCGATCCGAAACCCAAGGCAGCTGGAGGAATCCATCCGTCGGCGGTCATCGCCGATGATGCCCAGGTTGACCCTGCGGCGAGCATTGGCGCTTTTGCCGTGATCGAAAGTGGCGCGCGCATTGCCGCCGGCGTCACCCTAGGCGCTCACTGCTTTGTTGGTGCGCGCTGTGAAATCGGTGCCGATGGCTGGCTGGCGCCTCGTGTGACCCTGTACCACGACGTGCGTATCGGGCAGCGCGTGGTCATTCAGTCGGGCGCGGTGATTGGTGGGGAAGGCTTCGGTTTTGCCAATTCGAAAGGTGTCTGGCACAAGATTGCCCAGGTCGGCGGCGTATTGATCGGCGACGATGTGGAAATCGGCGTCAATACCGCTGTTGATCGCGGGGCTTTGGCCGATACCGTGATCGGTAATGGCGTGAAGCTCGATAACCAGATCCAGATTGCCCACAACGTACAGATTGGCGATCACACCGCCATGGCGGCCTGCGTAGGCATATCCGGCAGCACCAAGATCGGCAAGCATTGCATGCTCGCCGGTGGCGTAGGGCTGGTGGGCCATATCGATATTTGCGACAACGTCTTCATCACTGGCATGACCATGGTCACCCACTCGATTACCGAGCCTGGTGCCTATTCTTCCGGTACCGCCATGCAGCCTGCGGCTGAATGGCGCAAGAGTGCGGCGCGTTTGAGACACATCGACGACATGGCTCGACGTCTCAAGCAGCTGGAAAAGCGTGTTGGGGACGTGACCCCTGGCGGTAATGCTTCATCAGAAGGCTGATACCATTTCCATATCAAGTGTGCACAGCCGCTAGACTGCCTCCTTGATTTGCTAGCGGGGCGTGCGTTTAGTCGCCCGCCCCCAATCTTTATTACAGGCTTCCCCCCGAAATGATGGACATCAACGAGATTCGCGAATACCTGCCTCACCGTTACCCGTTCCTGCTGGTGGATCGTGTAGTGGACCTGAATGTTGAGGAAAAGCGCATTCGTGCCTACAAGAATGTCAGCATCAACGAACCGTTCTTCAATGGCCACTTTCCCGCGCATCCCATCATGCCGGGCGTGTTGATCATCGAAGCAATGGCCCAGGCTGCCGGTATCCTTGGTTTCAAAATGCTCGACCTCAAGCCTGCCGACGGCACGCTTTACTATTTCGTGGGCTCCGACAAGTTGCGTTTCCGCAACCCGGTCACCCCGGGTGACCAGTTGATCCTGGAAGCCAAGTTCATCAGTTGTAAGCGCCAGATCTGGAAGTTCGAATGCCAGGCCTCGGTGGATGGCAAGCCAGTGTGCTCCGCCGAAATCATCTGCGCGGAACGCAAACTATGAGTTTGATTGACCCTCGCGCAATCATCGATCCGTCGGCCGTACTGGCCGCCGACGTTGAGGTCGGCCCTTGGTCGATCGTCGGCGCAGGTGTGGAAATCGGCGAGGGGACTGTCATCGGGCCGCACGTGATCCTCAAGGGACCGACCCGCATTGGCAAACACAATCGCATCTACCAGTTTTCCTCGGTAGGTGAAGACACCCCCGACATGAAGTACAAGGGTGAAGAAACGCGCTTGGTAATCGGTGATCACAACATCATTCGTGAAGGCGTGACCATTCACCGTGGCACCGTGCAGGACCGTGCCGAGACCACGCTGGGTGATCACAACCTGGTCATGGCCTACGCGCACATCGGCCATGACAGCGTGATCGGCAACCACTGTATCCTGGTCAACAACACCGCGTTGGCAGGCCATGTACACGTTGACGATTGGGCGATCCTGTCCGGTTTCACCCTGGTGCATCAGTACTGCCACATCGGCGCCCATAGTTTTTCCGGCATGGGCACTGCCATCGGTAAGGATGTCCCGGCGTTCGTCACGGTTTTCGGTAACCCTGCCGAAGCCCGCAGCATGAACTTCGAAGGCATGCGCCGTCGTGGTTTCAGCGAAGACGCGATCCACGCCCTGCGCCGCGCCTACAAGGTGGTTTACCGCCAGGGCCTGACGGTTGAGCAAGCGTTGACTGAACTGACCGAGCCGGCAGCATTGTTCCCGGAAGTCGCGGTGTTCCGTGACTCGGTCCAGGCGTCGACTCGCGGCATCACTCGCTGATCATGGCCAATCTGCGTATCGCATTGGTCGCCGGGGAAGCTTCCGGCGATATCCTGGGCGCGGGCCTGATGCGGGCGCTTAAGGCCCAGCATTCGGCGGTCGAGTTTATCGGTGTGGGTGGCCCGTTGATGCAGGCTGAAGGCCTCACGTCTTACTTCCCCATGGAACGCTTGTCGGTCATGGGGTTGGTGGAAGTGCTGGGTCGTCTGCGTGAGCTGCTGGCGCGGCGCAAGTTGCTGATTCAGACCCTGATCGAAGAAAAGCCCGACGTTTTCATCGGCATCGACGCGCCGGATTTCACCCTCAATATCGAACTCAGGTTGCGTCAGGCTGGGATCAAGACCGTGCATTACGTCAGCCCGTCGGTCTGGGCGTGGCGGCAGAAGCGCGTGCTGAAGATCCGCGAAGGTTGCGACCTGATGCTGACCTTGCTGCCGTTCGAAGCCCGATTCTACGAAGAGAAGGGCGTGCCGGTGCGGTTTGTCGGGCACACGCTGGCCGACACTATCCCGCTGCACGCCGACCGCGCTGCGGCGCGTGCCGACCTGGGCTTGCCCGACGGCCCGCTTGTCGCGCTGATGCCAGGCAGTCGCGGTGGCGAAGTGGGTCGCCTTGGCACATTGTTTTTTGACGCCGCCGAACGCCTGCAGGCCTTGAAGCCTGGCGTGCGCTTCGTACTGCCGTGTGCCAGCCCGCAACGTCGCGCACAAATCGAAACATTGCTGCAAGGGCGCAACCTGCCGTTGACCCTGCTCGATGGTCAGTCGCACCTAGCCCTGGCGGCTTGCGATGCGGTGCTGATCGCCTCGGGCACTGCGACCCTGGAGGCGTTGCTGTACAAGCGCCCGATGGTCGTGGCTTACCGCCTGGCGCCGCTGACCTTCTGGATTCTCAAGCGCATGGTTAAAAGCCCCTACATCTCCTTGCCCAACCTGCTGGCCGAGCGCCTGTTGGTGCCGGAATTGTTGCAGGACGATGCTACGCCCGAAGCCCTGGCGCAGACGCTACTCCCCTTGATCGACGGCGGCGAAGAGCAGACTCGCGGTTTTGACGCCATCCACCGCACCTTGCGCCGTGATGCGTCAAACCAGGCCGCCGATGCCGTGCTGACGTTGATCGGCCACAAACAGGAAGCCCTATGACGACGCAAATGGGGCTGGATTTCAGCCTGGTCGCGCAAGCCCACGAACTGGTGGCCGGCGTGGATGAAGTCGGGCGCGGCCCGCTCTGTGGCGCGGTGGTCACGGCGGCGGTGATTCTTGACCCGAACCGTCCGATCCTCGGTCTCAACGACTCGAAAAAACTCACCGAAGCGCGTCGGGAAAAACTCTTCGACGAGATCTGTGAAAAAGCCCTGAGCTGGCATATCGCCCGGGCCGAAGTCGAAGAGATCGACGAACTGAATATCCTCCACGCCACCATGCTCGCCATGCAGCGCGCCGTCGAGGGCCTGCATATCACGCCGAAACTGGCGATGATCGACGGCAACCGCTGCCCGAAACTGGCGATGCCGGCTGAAGCGGTGGTCAAGGGCGATAGCAAGGTGCCTGCCATCGCGGCAGCCTCGATTCTGGCCAAGGTCAGCCGTGACCGTGAAATGGCCGCGTTCGAATTGATCTATCCGGGCTACGGCATCGCGGGCCATAAAGGCTACCCGACGCCCGTTCATCTGGAAGCGCTGGCCCGTCTTGGCCCGACGCCAATCCACCGTCGCTCGTTCGCCCCGGTGCGCCTGGCTTACGAACAGCGCGAGAGCCTCAGCGAGGTTTAGTCGCGAGGCTGATGTTTTTGCCCAGGCCCGGTACAATCCCGGGCCTTGTTGTTTCTACGTTTAAGACAGGATCACTATGCCGGCTTCATTCGTTCATCTACGCCTGCACACTGAGTACTCCCTGGTCGACGGCCTGGTACGGATCAAACCGCTGGTCAAAACCCTGGTGGGCATGAGCATGCCTGCGGTGGCGGTCACCGATCAGAACAACATGTGTTCCCTGGTCAAGTTCTACAAGAACGCCATGGGCGCTGGCATCAAGCCGATCTGCGGCGCCGACCTGTGGCTGTCGAACAAAGACCCGGATAACTCCCTGAGCCGCATCAGCCTGTTGGCGATGAACGGCGTCGGTTATCGCAACCTCACCGAACTGATTTCCCGTGGCTTCATTGATGGCCAGCGCAACGGCTCGGTGATCATCGAGCGCGAGTGGGTGGCCGAGGCCAGCGAGGGCGTGATCATGCTCTCTGCGGCTAAAGAGGGCGAGATCGGCGTCGCACTGCTGGGCGGCAACCCGCAGGAAGCCGAAGTGCTGGCCCGCGAGTGGATGGCGGTGTTCCCCGACCGCTTCTACCTGGAAGTCCAGCGCACCAACCGCCCCAACGATGAAGAACATCTGCACGCCGCCGTGGCCCTGGCCGACAAGCTGGGCGCGCCGCTGGTGGCGACCAACGATGTGCGCTTTATCAAGAAGGAAGATTTCGAAGCCCACGAAACCCGCGTGTGCATCGGTGAAGGCCGGGCCCTGGATGACCCGCGTCGCTCGAAAAACTACAGTGAAGAGCAGTACCTCAAAAGCGCCGAGGAAATGGCCGAGCTGTTCAGCGACCTACCCGAGGCCCTGGAAAACTCCGTCGAAATCGCCAAGCGCTGCAATATCGAAGTGAAGCTGGGCAAGCACTTCCTGCCCAACTTCCCGATTCCCGATGGCATGACCATCGATGAGTATTTCCGCAAGGTGTCGTTCGATGGCCTGGAGGATCGCCTCTCGGTCCTTATGCCCAAGGACACCACCGACGATTACGAAGCCAAGCGCCAGGTCTATATCGATCGGCTGAATTTCGAGCTGGATATCATCATCCAGATGGGGTTCCCCGGTTACTTCCTGATCGTGATGGACTTTATCCAATGGGCCAAGAGCAACGGCGTACCGGTCGGTCCTGGCCGGGGGTCGGGTGCCGGCTCGTTGGTCGCGTATGTGCAGAAGATTACCGACCTCGACCCGTTGGAATATGACCTGCTGTTCGAACGGTTCCTTAACCCGGAACGGGTTTCCATGCCCGACTTCGACGTCGACTTCTGCATGGACGGTCGCGACCGCGTGATCGAGTACGTGGCCGATAAGTACGGTCGCAACGCCGTGAGCCAGATCATCACGTTCGGCTCCATGGCGGCCAAGGCGGTTATCCGCGACGTCGCCCGGGTGCAGGGCAAGTCCTACGGCCTGGCGGATCGCCTGTCGAAGATGATCCCGTTCGAAGTCGGCATGACCCTGGAAAAAGCCTACGAGCAGGAAGAAATCCTGCGCGACTTCATCAAGGTCGATGAAGAAGCCGCCGAAATCTGGGAAATGGCGCGCAAGCTCGAAGGCGTGGTGCGTAACGTCGGTAAACACGCCGGTGGCGTTGTGATCGCGCCGACCAAGCTCACCGACTTTTCGCCGATCTATTGCGACGAAGAAGGCGGCGGCCTGGTGACCCAGTTCGACAAGGACGACGTGGAGGCGGCCGGCCTGGTGAAGTTCGACTTCCTCGGCCTGCGGACGCTGACGATCATCGACTGGGCGCTCAAGACGATTAACCGCGAACGCGCCAAGGTCAATGAAGAACCTCTGGATATCGCGTTTATCCCGCTGGACGACAAACCGACCTACAGCCTGCTGCAAAAAGCCGAAACCACCGCCGTGTTCCAGCTTGAGTCGCGCGGCATGAAAGAGCTGATCAAAAAGCTCAAGCCCGACTGTCTGGAAGACTTGATCGCACTGGTGGCCCTGTTCCGTCCGGGCCCGCTGCAATCGGGCATGGTGGATGACTTTATCAACCGTAAGCACGGTCGCGCCGAACTGGCCTACCCGCACTCGGACTACCAGTACGAAGGCCTCAAACCGGTACTGGCACCGACTTACGGCATCATCTTGTATCAGGAACAGGTGATGCAGATTGCCCAGGTCATGGCCGGATACACCCTCGGTGGTGCGGACATGCTGCGTCGCGCCATGGGTAAGAAAAAGCCCGAGGAAATGGCCAAGCAGCGCGGCGGTTTCATCGAGGGTTGTGCCACCAACAATATCGACGCCGACCTCGCCGGTAACATTTTCGACCTGGTGGAAAAATTCGCCGGTTACGGCTTCAACAAATCCCACTCCGCCGCCTACGGCCTGGTTTCATACCAGACCGCTTGGCTGAAGGCCCACTACCCGGCGCCGTTCATGGCTGCGGTACTCTCGGCGGATATGCACAACACCGACAAGGTCGTGACCTTGATCGAGGAAGTGCGCACCATGAAGCTGCGCCTCGACGCGCCGGACGTGAACGCCTCGGAGTTCAAGTTCACCGTGAACGACGAAGGCCGCATCATTTATGGCCTGGGCGCGATCAAGGGCGTGGGCGAGGGGCCGGTGGAAGCAATCACCGAAGCGCGCCAAAACGGCCCATTCAAAGACCTGTTCGACTTCTGTGCACGGGTCGACCTCAAACGCATCAACAAACGTACCCTCGATGGCCTGATCCGCAGCGGTGCCCTGGACCGTCTCGGCCCGTATTTCCATGATGAACCGAAGGCCTACCAGGCGAATATCGATCGCAATCGGGCGGTGCTGCTGACCGCCATGGAAGAAGCGATCAAGGCCGCTGAACAGACCGCCCGCACCCACGACAGCGGCCACGCCGACCTGTTTGGCGGGTTGTTCGTCGAGGAAGACGCGGATGTGTACGCCAACCATCGCAAGGCCAAGGAGCTGACCCTCAAGGAACGCCTCAAAGGTGAGAAAGACACCCTGGGCCTGTACCTGACCGGTCACCCGATTGACGAATACGAAGGCGAAATCCGTCGCTTCGCCCGTCAGCGCATCATCGACCTGAAACCGGCACGCGACACCCAGACCGTCGCCGGCATGATCATCGCCCTGCGGGTGATGAAAAATAAGAAGGGCGACAAAATGGGCTTTATCACCCTTGATGACCGCTCTGGCCGGATCGAGGCGTCGCTGTTTGCCGACGCGTTCCATTCCGCCCAGTCGCTGTTGCAGACCGACGCCATGGTCGTGGTGGAAGGCGAGGTCAGTAACGACGACTTCTCCGGTGGCCTGCGCCTACGGATCAAGCGGGTGATGAGCATGGAAGATGCGCGCACCAACCTCGCCGAAAGCCTGCGTTTGAAGGTCAAGACCGAGGCGCTCAAGGGCGATCAGCTACGCTGGCTGGGCGACTTGCTCAAACGCCACCGTGGTGCTTGCCCGGTGACCATGGAATACACCGGTAACGACGCCAAGGCCATGCTGCAGTTCGGCGAGACCTGGCGAATTGATCCCGCTGATGGCTTGATTCAAGCATTGCGTGACCAGTTCGGTCGTGACAACGTCTTCCTCCAATACCGTTGACGATCAGGTGGTTGCAAATCGCCTGATCTCGACCAAACATTTAATCTCGACCTAGACGCGCCTCTCCCTTAAGGTAGGGCGCGAACAGACAACCGGCTGGCCAGGCACTCCTTGGCCGTCGACCCAAGACGGACGCTTATGAACCCGAATTTTCTTGATTTCGAACAGCCGATCGCTGACCTGCAAGCCAAGATCGAAGAACTGCGCCTGGTCGGCAATGACAATTCGCTGAATATCGGCGATGAGATCGCTCGCCTGCAAGACAAGAGCAGCAAGCTCACCGAAGACATCTTCGGCAAGCTGACCAGTTGGCAGATCGCGCGCCTGGCCCGCCACCCGCGCCGTCCGTACACCCTGGACTACATTCAGCACATCTTCACCGAGTTCGACGAGTTGCACGGCGACCGTCACTTCTCCGACGACGCGGCCATCGTGGGCGGTATCGCTCGCCTGGACGACCAGCCGGTGATGGTGATCGGTCACCAGAAAGGCCGTGAAGTACGCGAAAAAGTTCGCCGTAACTTCGGCATGCCGCGTCCGGAAGGCTACCGCAAGGCCTGCCGCCTGATGGAAATGGCCGAGCGCTTCAAGATGCCGATCCTGACGTTCATCGACACCCCGGGGGCCTACCCAGGTATCGACGCCGAAGAGCGTAACCAGAGCGAAGCGATCGCCTGGAACCTGCGCGTTATGTCCCGCCTGAAAACCCCGATCATCGCCACCGTGATTGGTGAGGGTGGTTCCGGCGGTGCGTTGGCCATTGGTGTCTGCGACCAACTGAACATGCTGCAATATTCGACCTATGCGGTGATCTCGCCGGAAGGTTGCGCCTCGATCCTGTGGAAAACCGCCGAGAAAGCGCCGGACGCTGCCGAAGCGATGGGTATCACGGCCGATCGCCTCAAGGGCCTGGGTATCGTTGATAAAGTCATCGCCGAGCCATTGGGCGGCGCCCACCGCGACCCGGCAGCCGCTGCTGCGAGCATCCGTGCCGAACTGGGTTCGCAACTGGCGATGCTCAAGAAGCTGGATAACGAAGCGCTGTTGGCCCGTCGTTACGAACGCCTGATGAGCTACGGTCTCTAAGTCGCAGCAGTAAAAAATGTGGGAGGGGGCTTGCTCCCGATTGCTGAGTGTCAGTCAATGCATCGGGTGACTGGCCCGCCGCTATCGGGAGCAAGCCCCTCCCACATTTGCTTTGTGTATGCTTGGCCAACGTATTCCAGGTTTGCGGCGGTAACATCTGATGAAACCATTACTGCCCGCCAAAATCCTGCAATCCCTGGCCCCCTGGCGCGACGCCTCGGCCTGGCATATCGCTTTTTCCGGCGGGCTTGATTCCACTGTCCTGCTGCACCTTCTGGCGACGCTGGCCAAAACTGAAAAAATTCCTACGCTTGGCGCGGTTCATGTCCACCATGGCCTGCAGGCGGCGGCTGATAGCTGGCCGAGTCATTGCCAGTCGGTTTGTGACGCCCTTGGGGTCCCCTTGCGAGTCATGCGCGTGCAGGTGCGGGCCGGTGCAAGCCTGGAACGCGCGGCTCGCGACGCGCGCTATCAGGCGTTCAGTGAAGTGGTCGGGGCAGGGGCGGCGTTGCTCACCGGCCAGCACCGCGACGATCAGGCCGAAACCCTGCTGTTTCGTCTGCTGCGCGGCGCGGGGGTGCAAGGGTTGGCGGCGATGCCGATGCAGCGGCCGCTGGCGGGCGGTCATCTGCTGCGGCCGTTGCTGGGCAGTTCACGTGCCGAGCTGCAGGTCTACGCCCAGGCGCACGAGTTGACGTGGATCGAAGACCCTTCCAACGCCGACCCACGCTTCTCCCGCAATTACCTGCGTCATCGTGTATTCCCGCGGCTGACCGAGCGCTGGCCGCAGGCCATTGCGAGCCTCGCCCGTGCCGCTGAGCATTTGAGCGAAGCCCAAGGCCTGTTGGACGAGTTGGCGGGTATCGACCTGCAAGCCGCCGACCAGCCTTCGCCTTTTCCGTGGCTGCCCTTGCCGTCATTGGCCCTGGCGCCGTTGTGTGAGCTTTCCGACGCGCGGCAACGCAACGCCCTGCGCCATTGGCTGAACCCGCTGACGCGCTTACCCGACAGTGACCACTGGGCCGGCTGGCATTCCCTGCGCGACGCCAAGCTCGATGCGCAACCCCTGTGGCGCCTTGCCGACGGCGATCTGCATCGTTGCGGCGAGCGTATCTGGTGGCTGCCCTCCAGTTGGTCGGAGTTTTCCGACGCATCGGTGAGCTGGGCGCAGCCGCAAAACCCACTAGAGTTGCCGGGTAATGGCCAACTCCGATTGATCGGCCAGGTGCCCGAGGGCGTTCTGCAGGTTCGCTATCGCCAAGGCGGCGAAATCATCGACATCCCGGGTCGCGGTCGGCGTGATTTGAAGCGCCTGCTCAACGAAAGTAGGCTGCCGGGCTTTATCCGTGGCAGATTGCCGCTGCTGTATCGGGGCGGGCAATTGCTGGCTGCGCCCAGCCTTGCAGGGCTTTGGAATGCGCCGAATGACGGCTGGGAATTACATTGGATGCCACAGACCTGCGATCAAGGTTTGAGCTGATAGCGCCTTTCCGGTAGACTACGCTCCCTTCTTGATACAACTTCTGTGGATTCGCCTGAATCGCAGCAGTTGCCGATTACCAAGCAGTCTTTGCTGGGCGATTCCAAAAAATGTGTAGCGATCAACGTACCGGTGTTTCATTGCTGGTCTGTCACCACGCGGCGGTTTTTTTGAAAGGTGCACTGTGATTAATGCAGGTGATCGGGGGCTTCGGCCTTCCTTCGCTTTCCCCGGCGGCTCGGACCGCTTTAACGCAGACTTCTAGGGTTTTTCATGACGCGCTACATATTCGTCACGGGCGGTGTTGTTTCTTCATTGGGGAAAGGCATTGCCTCCGCTTCATTGGCGGCCATCCTGGAGGCGCGGGGACTTAAGGTCACCATGCTCAAGCTGGACCCGTACATCAACGTTGACCCGGGCACCATGAGCCCGTTCCAGCACGGTGAAGTGTTCGTCACACACGACGGCGCAGAGACCGACCTGGACCTGGGCCACTACGAGCGGTTCATCCGCACGACCATGACCCAGAACAACAACTTCACTACCGGCCGTGTCTACGAACACGTGCTGCGCAAGGAGCGCCGTGGTGACTACTTGGGTGCAACCATCCAGGTGATTCCGCACATCACCGACGAAATCAAGCGCCGCATCATCAAGGGTGCAGGCGATGCCGACGTGGCGATGGTCGAGATCGGTGGCACCGTGGGTGACATCGAATCCCAACCGTTCCTCGAAGCCATCCGCCAGTTGCGTTTCGAAGTCGGCGCCAAGCGCGCGATGCTGATGCACCTGACACTGGTGCCGTACATCGCCACTGCCGGCGAAACCAAAACCAAGCCAACCCAGCACTCGGTCAAGGAACTGCGCTCCATCGGCCTGCAGCCGGACGTGCTGGTGTGCCGTTCCGATCACCCGATCGATATTTCCTCGCGTCGCAAGATCGCGCAGTTCACCAACGTTGAAGAACGTGCGGTGATTGCCCTGGAAGACGCCGACACCATCTACAAGATCCCGGGCATCCTGCATTCCCAGGGCCTGGATGATTTTGTGGTCGAGCGTTTCGGCCTGCAATGCGGCGGCGCGGATCTGTCCGAGTGGGAAGCCGTGGTCGACGCCAAGCTCAACCCTGAGCACGAAGTCACCATCGCCATGGTCGGCAAGTACATGGAGCTGCTGGATGCGTACAAGTCGCTGATCGAAGCGATGAGCCACGCCGGTATCAGCAACCGTACCAAGGTCAACCTGCGCTATATCGATTCCGAAGACATCGAGAACCAAGGCACCGCCCTGCTCGAGGGCGTTGACGCGATCCTCGTTCCAGGCGGTTTCGGCCTGCGTGGCGTGGAAGGCAAGATCACCGCCGTCCAGTACGCTCGTGAACACAAGGTGCCATACCTGGGGATCTGCCTGGGCATGCAAGTGGCCGTTATCGAGTTCGCCCGTAACGTGCTGGGCTGGAAAGACGCCAACTCCACCGAGTTCGATCATTCCAGCGGCCATCCGGTCGTAGGCCTGATCACCGAGTGGGAAGACGCCACCGGCGCCGTTGAAACCCGTACCGAATCGTCCGACATGGGTGGCACCATGCGCCTCGGCGCGCAAGACTGCCTGCTGGAGACGGGTTCGCTGGTTCACGACTGCTACGGCAAGGACGTGATCGTTGAGCGTCACCGTCACCGCTACGAAGTGAACAACAACCTGCTGCCGCAGATCAAAGCAGCCGGCCTTAAAGTCTCCGGCCGCTCGGGCGATGGCAAGTTGGTCGAAGTGGTCGAGGCGCCGGATCATCCGTGGTTCGTGGCGTGCCAGTTCCACCCTGAATTCACCTCGACGCCGCGCGACGGTCACCCGTTGTTCAGCGGTTTCGTTAAAGCAGCACTGACGCAACATCAGAAGAAGGCGTGAACCTGATGGCCCAGAAGATCATTCGCGTAGGCGACATCGAGATTGCCAACGACAAGCCAATGGTGCTGTTCGGCGGCATGAACGTGCTGGAAAGCCGCGACATGGCGATGCAGGTCTGTGAAGAGTACGTGAAGGTTACCCAGAAACTGGGTATCCCTTATGTGTTCAAGGCCAGCTTCGACAAGGCCAACCGTTCGTCTGTGACGTCCTATCGCGGCCCGGGCCTTGAAGAAGGCATGCGGATCTTCCAGGACATCAAGCAAGCCTTCGGCGTGCCGATCATCACCGACGTCCATGAGCCTGAACAGGCTGCCGTGGTCGCCGAGGTATGCGACATCATCCAGTTGCCGGCCTTCCTGTCGCGCCAGACCGACCTCGTGGTCGCCATGGCCAAGACCGGCGCGGTGATCAATATCAAGAAAGCCCAGTTCCTCGCGCCCCAGGAAATGAAACACATCCTGAACAAGTGCGTGGAAGCGGGTAACGACCAGTTGATCCTCTGCGAGCGCGGTTCGAGCTTCGGCTACAACAACCTCGTGGTGGACATGCTCGGTTTCGGCATCATGAAACAGTTCGAATACCCGGTGTTCTTCGACGTGACCCACGCGCTGCAAATGCCGGGTGGTCGCGCCGATTCCGCTGGCGGGCGTCGTGCCCAGGTCTTGGACCTGGCCAAGGCGGGCGTCAGCCAGTCCCTGGCCGGCCTGTTCCTGGAAGCCCACCCGGACCCGGACAACGCCAAATGCGACGGTCCTTGCGCCCTGCGCCTGGACAAACTGGAGCCATTCCTGGCCCAGCTCAAGCAATTGGACGAACTGGTCAAGAGTTTTCCGACGGTAGAGACCGCGTAAGCGCCATTTCTCCGGTAAAGTATCCCACGCTAAATGCTCAGGCCCTGCGGCCTGAGCCTTGTCGTCTGCAAGTCTGCCCCGTTGTTCCCCCCCTTGCGGTCGATCAAAAGTTTTCCTTCAGCTGCGTCGTTTTCGTCAACTTTGGAGTGTTTACAACAATGGCAAAAATCGTCGACATCAAAGGTCGTGAAGTTCTCGACTCCCGTGGCAACCCCACCGTCGAAGCCGACGTGCTTCTCGATAACGGCATCATCGGCAGTGCCTGCGCGCCGTCCGGTGCTTCCACAGGTTCGCGCGAAGCGCTGGAACTGCGTGATGGCGACAAGAGCCGTTACCTGGGCAAGGGTGTCCTCAAGGCGGTAGCCAACATCAACGGTCCGATTCGTGACCTGTTGCTGGGCAAAGACCCGCTGGACCAGAAAGCCCTGGACCACGCGATGATCAAGCTCGACGGCACTGAAAACAAAGGCAGCCTGGGCGCCAACGCCATCCTCGCCGTGTCCCTGGCTGCCGCCAAGGCCGCCGCCCAGGACCAGGACCTGCCGCTGTACGCCCACATCGCCAACCTCAACGGCACGCCGGGTGTGTACTCGATGCCGGTACCGATGATGAACATCATCAACGGTGGCGAACACGCCGATAACAACGTCGACATCCAGGAATTCATGGTGCAGCCGGTTGGCGCCAAGACCTTCTCCGAAGGCCTGCGCATGGGCACCGAGATTTTCCATCACCTCAAGGCTGTCCTGAAGGCCCGTGGCCTGAGCACTGCCGTGGGTGACGAAGGTGGCTTCGCGCCGAACCTGGCGTCCAACGAAGATGCACTGAAAGTGATCTCCGAAGCCGTGGCCAACGCCGGCTACACCCTGGGCACCGACGTGACCCTGGCCCTGGACTGCGCTGCCAGCGAATTCTACGAAGACGGTAAGTACAACCTGTCCGGCGAAGGCCAGGTGTTCAACTCCGAAGGGTTTGCCGAGTACCTCAAAGGTCTGACCCAGCGCTACCCGATCATCTCGATCGAAGACGGCCTGGACGAGTCCGACTGGGACGGCTGGAAAATCCTTACCGATAAGCTCGGCGAAAAAGTCCAACTGGTTGGCGACGACCTGTTCGTGACCAACACCAAGATCCTGAAAGAAGGCATCGACAAGAAGATCGCCAACTCTATCCTGATCAAGTTCAACCAGATCGGCACCCTGACCGAAACCCTGGAAGCCATCCAGATGGCCAAGGCTGCGGGCTACACCGCCGTGATCTCGCACCGCTCCGGTGAAACCGAAGACTCGACCATTGCCGACCTGGCCGTGGGCACGTCGGCGGGCCAGATCAAGACCGGCTCGCTGTGCCGTTCCGATCGCGTATCCAAGTACAACCAATTGCTGCGTATCGAAGAGCAACTGGGGGGTAAAGCCAAGTACAACGGTCGCGGCGAGTTTCGCGGCTGATCAGTAAATGGTAAAAAGTCGGCGGGTTGTGTCGGAAAAATCACGAGAATGTGAAATTCGACGCTAATCTGATGGCGATCAAGCACAAGCCTGGGTCTTCCAGGCTTCGTGCTATCAGTTACTTTAAAAGTTCTGCATGGCTGTCTTTTTTCACTGGATACCCGATATTCGATGCGCAGTCCCAACTGGTTGTTCCTCGTCTTGCTCTTGTTGCTGGCTGGCCTGCAGTACCGCCTATGGGTGGGTAATGGCAGCTTTGCGCAGGTAGAAGACCTGACCCAGCAAATTGCTGACCAGCACGCCGAAAACGAACGCCTGCTGGAGCGCAATCGTGTCCTCGATGCCGAGGTGCTTGAGCTGAAAAAAGGTACGGAGACCGTCGAAGAGCGGGCTCGTCATGAATTGGGCATGGTCAAGGAGGGCGAAACCCTCTACCAGTTGGCCCAATGAATCACTGTTTGCCGGCCTTCTGGGCCGTGATTCCTGCCGCGGGCGTCGGTGCCCGTATGGCTGCAGACCGTCCCAAGCAATACTTGCAACTGGGCGGGCGCACTGTTCTCGAACACAGCCTTGGCTGTTTTCTCGACCACCCCTCGCTCAAGGGCCTGGTGGTCAGTCTTGCCGTTGATGACCCTTACTGGCCCAGCCTGGCGTGTGCCGCTGACTCGCGTATTCAGCGGGCGGACGGTGGTTTGGAGCGTTCGGGCTCGGTGCTCAATGCGCTGCTGCACCTCAATGCACTGGGCGCCAGCGATGATGACTGGGTGTTGGTACACGATGCCGCGCGGCCTAACCTGAGTCGTGATGACCTCGACAAGTTGCTCGCCGAACTCGCGGATGACCCCGTGGGTGGCTTGCTGGCCGTGCCGGCCCGCGACACCCTCAAGCGCGTCGACAAGCACGGGCGTGTGGTCGAAACCGTCGACCGCAGCCTGATCTGGCAAGCCTACACGCCGCAGATGTTCCGCCTGGGCGCGTTGCATCGCGCGTTGGCCGACAGCCTGGTGGCCGATGCGGTGATCACCGACGAAGCCTCGGCCATGGAATGGTCCGGCCAGGCGCCGCGTTTGATTGAGGGGCGCTCGGACAATATCAAGGTGACCCGGCCTGAGGATTTGGAGTGGCTGCGGTTGCGGTGGGCTAACCGGCGGTAGTCAGTTGCACCGAGTTGATGCTTTCGCGAGCAAGCCCGCTCCCACATTCGATCGCGTTTATCCTGTAGGAACACGGTCGAGTGTGGGAGGTGGCTTGCTCCCGATCGAGGTGGGTCTAAACACTGATTAATCAACGGCTGTACTCCGGCCGCTCGGCCAATCCCTCCTTCAAGAAATCCACCAGCTTCCTGACCTTCGGCGACAAATGCCGCTGCTGCGGATACAACGCCCACACCGCCGTATTCGGCGGCTGATGCGCCTCCAGCAACGACACCAACGCGCCACTGTGCAAATGCTCCAGCACGTAATAGTCCGGCAACTGGCACAAGCCCACCCCTTGTAACGCCGCGTCCAATACCGCTTGCCCACTGTTGCAGCGCCAGTTGCCTTGCACCCGTTGGGAAAATTCGCGCCCATCCTGGGCCAGTTGCCAGATGTCCGAGCTGCCGACCAGGCAGTTATGCCGACTCAATTCCGACAAGCTATGTGGCCGCCCATACCGCGCCAGGTAGGACGGCGACGCGCACAAGTACATGCGTCGCGGCGCCAGGCGGCTGGCGACCATGCGCGAGTCTTGCAGGCGCCCCAGGCGAATTGCCAGGTCGAGGCCTTCGTGGACCAAATCCAACTGGCGATTGCTCAGCTCGATATCCACCCGCAGTTGCGGGTAAAGCCCCATGAACCGCGTCACCAGTGGCACGATAAACCGCTCGCCATACGCCACGGCGCAGGTCATGCGCAGCATACCCTTGGGCTCGCTGGCGAGGTCGCCGACGGCGCGCAGGGCTTCTTCGCGGCCATCCTGCAGGCGCTGGCAGTGCTGTAGAAAGGTCTGGCCGGCTTCGGTCAGGGTCACTTTGCGCGTACTGCGATACAGCAAGCGTGTTTGCAGTCGCTCTTCCAGGCGTGCCACCTGTCGGCTGATGTGGGACGAAGACACCCCAAGGCGTTCCGCCGCCGCCGTGAATTGGCTGCATTCAGCGACGGCGACGAACTCATCGATGCCTTCCCAGCGGTTTTCCAGCATGGCGATTATCCCCGTACAGCAATAAAGTTTTGCTTTTGCCTGGATTATTAATCAGTCAGCCATGTTTTACACTCACCGCCTCAGTTTTTAACTCCCTGGAGAAACCCGGATGATCAAGTCCCGCGCGGCTGTAGCCTTCGAAGCCAAGAAGCCCCTTGAGATCGTAGAAGTGGATGTCGCCATGCCCAAGGCCGGCGAAGTGCTGTTGCGCGTGGTAGCGTCCGGCGTGTGCCATACCGACGCCTACACCTTGTCGGGCGCCGACCCGGAAGGCATCTTCCCGTCGATTCTCGGCCATGAAGGCGGTGCCGTGGTTGAAGCGATCGGCGAGGGCGTGACCTCGGTTGCCGTCGGCGACCATGTGATCCCGCTGTACACCCCGGAATGCGGCAAGTGCAAATTCTGTCTGTCGGGCAAGACCAACCTGTGCCAGGCCATTCGTGCCACCCAGGGGAAAGGCTTGATGCCGGACGGCACCACGCGTTTCTCCTACAAGGGTCAGCCGATTTTCCACTACATGGGCACCTCGACCTTTTCCGAGTACACCGTGCTGCCGGAAATTTCCGTGGCGAAGATTCCTAAAGACGCGCCGCTGGAAAAAGTCTGCCTGCTGGGATGTGGCGTCACCACCGGTATCGGTGCGGTGATCAACACCGCCAAGGTCAAGCCCGGCGACACCGTCGCCATCTTCGGCCTCGGCGGTATCGGCCTGTCGGCGGTGATCGGTGCGGTAAAAGCCAAGGCCGGTCGCATCATCGCCATCGACATCAACCCGGCCAAGTTCGAAATCGCCAAGCAACTGGGCGCCACCGACTGCATCAACCCGAAAGACTACGACCGCCCGATCCAGGACGTGATTGTCGATTTGACTGACGGCGGCGTGGACTTTTCCTTCGAGTGCATCGGCAACGTGCAACTGATGCGCGCCGCCCTTGAATGCTGTCACAAAGGCTGGGGCGAATCGGTGATCATCGGCGTTGCCGGTGCCGGCCAGGAAATTTCCACCCGTCCATTCCAACTGGTGACCGGCCGCGTCTGGCGCGGTTCGGCCTTCGGCGGCGTGCGTGGTCGGACTGAATTGCCCAGCTACGTGGAAATGGCCCAGAGCGGCGAGATCCCGTTGGACACCTTCATCACCCACACCATGGGCCTGGAAGACATCAACAAAGCGTTTGAGCTGATGCATGAAGGCAAGAGCATTCGTACCGTCATCCACTTCTGAGGTCGGCCATGAGTCTGGAAAACCTGTCGTGCCAGAAGAGCTTCGGCGGCTGGCATAAACGCTACAAGCATCATTCTGACGTGCTCGGTTGCGACATGACCTTCGCCGTCTACCTGCCGCCGCAGGCGGAGCAGGGCGGCAAGCTGCCGGTGGTGTACTGGCTGTCCGGGTTGACCTGCACCGATGAAAACTTCATGCAGAAAGCCGGCGCCCAGCGCATGGCGGCCGAACTGGGGCTGATCATTGTCGCGCCGGACACCAGCCCCCGTGGCCCCGGTGTGCCGGGCGATCCGGACAACGCCTGGGATTTCGGTATTGGGGCCGGTTTCTATCTGAATGCCACCCAGGAACCCTGGGCCAAGCATTATCGGATGCATGACTACGTGGTGCAGGAATTGCCGGCGTTGGTTGAAGCGCATTTCCCAGCTTCGGATAAACGCGGTATCAGCGGCCACTCCATGGGGGGTCACGGTGCGCTGGTGTGCGCGTTGCGCAACCCCGGGCGTTACCTATCGGTGTCGGCGTTTTCGCCGATCAACAACCCGATGGATTGCCCATGGGGCCAGAAAGCCTTCTCCCGTTACCTGGGCGAAGAACGCTCGAAGTGGCGCGAGTGGGACGCATGCGTGCTGATCAGCGAAGCCTCGGAAAAACTGCCATTGCTGGTGGATCAGGGCGACCGCGACGACTTCCTCGCGGTGCAGCTCAAGCCCGAAGCCTTGCAGCAAGCGGCGAAAGCGGCCAATCACCCGCTCGAACTGCGCCTGCAACCCGGCTACGACCACAGCTACTTCTTTATCGCCAGCTTCATCGAAGACCATTTGCGACATCATGGTCGTGCTTTGCTCGGTTAATATGCGACAAAAGTAGGTAGAATCACGCCCTGAATTAAATCGGGGCGTTTTTTTATGCGTATTGGCCACGGCTACGATGTGCACCGTTTCGCTGAAGGCGATTTCATCACTTTGGGCGGTGTGCGCATTGCGCACCACCATGGGTTGCTGGCTCATTCCGACGGCGATGTCGTGTTGCACGCCTTGAGCGACGCCTTGCTCGGCGCAGCGGCGCTCGGCGATATCGGCAAGCACTTTCCGGACACCGACCCGACCTTCAAGGGCGCGGACAGCCGCGTATTGCTACGCCATGTGGTCGGACTGATCCACGCCAAAGGCTGGAAAGTCGGCAACGTCGATAACACCATCGTGGCCCAGGCGCCGAAAATGGCCCCCCACATCGAGTCGATGCGCGCGCTCATCGCTGCGGATCTGCACATTGAATTGGATCAAGTGAACGTGAAAGCCACCACCACCGAAAAGCTCGGGTTTACCGGTCGTGAAGAGGGCATCGCGGTGCACTCCGTCGCCTTGTTGCTGCGCGCATGAACGACCAGCAACTGTTGGGCCCGCGGGCCTATGGCGAGGCTTTGGGCAGCGCTGTATTGAAGGCTACCGCTGAAGATTTCCAGGTCGACGAAGTGCTCGATATCCCGCTGACCGGCGAGGGTGAGCACCTGTGGCTGTGGGTGGAAAAGCGTGGCCTCAACACTGAAGAGGCCGCCCGCCGGATCGCCAAGGCCGCCGGCGTGCCGTTGCGCACCGTCAGTTATGCCGGGCTCAAGGATCGCCAGGCGTTGACCCGCCAGTGGTTCAGTGTGCAACTGCCGGGCAAGGCTGATCCGGACCTGAGCGGCGCGGAAAACGACACCCTCAAGATCCTCAAGACCGGCCGTCACAAGCGCAAGCTGCAACGGGGTGCCCATTCGGCCAACGGCTTTACCTTGCGCTTGACGCAACTGGCGGGGGATCACGCGGCCATTGATGCGCGCCTGCAACTGATCGCCCAGCACGGCATTCCCAATTATTTCGGCACCCAGCGTTTTGGCCACAACGGCGGCAATGTGGTGGATGCGCGTGAGTGGGCGGCCCGCAAGGCCTTGCCGGAGCAGCGCAATGTGCGTTCGCGGTTGCTGTCGACGGCGCGCAGTTTCCTCTTCAACAAAGTGTTGGCAGCGCGTGTCGCGGACGGTTCCTGGCAGCGTGCCCAGGTCGGCGATCTTCTGGCCTTCACCGACAGTCGCAGTTTTTTTCCGGCGGGGGAGGCTGAATGCAGCGACCCGCGCCTGGCGATCCTGGACCTGCACCCCACCGGACCGCAGTGGGGCGAAGGCGATTCGCCGGCTACCGGTGCAACCCATGCACTGGAGCAGGCGGTTGTCGCCGGTGAAGCCGACCTGCGCGATTGGCTGGTGAATGCCGGCATGAGCCAGGAACGTCGCATTCTGCGACTGCCCATTGGCGGGTTGACGTGGCATTATCCCGGGCCTGACATTCTGCAATTGGAATTCGTCCTACCGGCCGGATGCTTCGCCACTGTCTTGGTGCGCGAGCTTGTTGATCTGGTGCCGGTGGGGCAGACGGACAGCCCATGCGTATTCTGATATCAAATGACGACGGTGCCACCGCACCTGGCCTCGCCGCGCTTCATGCTGCGCTGGCGGATTACGCCGAGTGCGTGGTGGTTGCCCCCGACCAGGACAAGAGCGGCGCCAGCAGTTCGCTGACGCTCGACCGTCCGCTGCACGTGCACGTTCTGGCCAATGGCTTTATCAGCGTGAACGGCACCCCCACCGACTGCGTACACCTGGCGATCAACAGTTTGTTGGATCAGGAGCCGGATCTGGTGGTGTCGGGCATCAACCTTGGCGCCAATCTGGGAGATGACGTGCTGTATTCTGGCACCGTGGCGGCCGCCCTTGAGGGGCGCTTCCTGGGTCGGACGTCGTTCGCCTTCTCGTTCGCCTCGCGCCAATTGGATAACCTGCCGACTGCCGCCTATTTTGCGCGCAAGCTGGTGGAAGCCCATGGTTCCCTCGATCTGCCGCCCCGGACGGTGCTTAACGTCAATATCCCCAATTTGCCCATCGAGCATATTCGCGGCATCCAGCTCACGCGCCTGGGCCATCGCGCCCGTGCGGCGGCACCGTTGAAGGTGGTAGACCCACGTGGCAAGGAAGGTTATTGGATCGCCGCCGCAGGCGATGCCGAAGACGGCGGCCCGGGCACCGATTTTCATGCGGTTATGCAAGGCTATGTCTCGATTACCCCGTTGCAACTCGATCGCACCTTCAGTGATGCCTTCAGTAGTCTCGATGGCTGGCTGGAGGGCTTGCGCTGATGGCTCGTGAACAAGACGACCTGCTGCGTCGCGGTATAGGGATGACTTCGCAACGTACCCGCGAGCGTCTGATCCAGCGCCTCTACGAAGAGGGTCTGTCCAATGCCCAGGTGTTGGAAGTGATCCGGCGCACGCCTCGGCACCTGTTTGTCGATGAGGCCCTGGCCCATCGCGCCTATGAAGACACGGCGTTGCCGATCGGGCATAACCAGACCATTTCCCAGCCGTATATGGTCGCGCGCATGAGCGAACTGCTGCTGGAGGCTGGCCCGTTGGACAAGGTGCTGGAGATCGGCACCGGTTCGGGTTACCAGACTGCGGTGCTGTCACAGTTGGTGGAGCGTGTGTTCTCGGTGGAGCGCATCAAGGTGCTGCAGGATCGCGCCAAAGAACGACTGGTGGAACTGAACCTGCGCAACGTGGTGTTCCGCTGGGGCGATGGCTGGGAAGGCTGGCCGGCGCTGGCGCCATACAACGGCATCATCGTCACCGCGGTTGCCACCGATGTGCCGCAGGCGTTGCTCGATCAGCTGGCTCCTGGCGGTCGGCTGGTGATCCCGGTGGGTTCCGGTGAAGTGCAACAATTGATGCTCATTATCCGTGAAGAGGAAGGCTTTTCGCGGCATGTGCTCGGTGCTGTGCGTTTCGTGCCGTTGCTCAATGGCCCGCTCGCCTGATCATTTATTCGCGCGCAGTGAATTCTGTTGGCGGGGATGTGTCTTACGGCGGGGTCTATAGAGTCAACATGATCGGTCGTTGGTTTAAACGCGATGAATTTTTCGTTTCAGTCGTGTGCCAGTAAAAAGCCAATGCCCAGTTATACTTACGACATATTTCAAGCCTGATACAGGCATTCATGTTCAGCCACCACAAAGGGAGCGGCGGGTGAGTCTCACAGGTCTTGCGCAGCGTATGAGTAAAACAAGCTTTCAGCGACTGGTGCTTGGCCTTGTCTTGAGTTCCTTATTGGCGGCTTGTTCGAGCACGCCTTCCGGGGGCGCGAGGGTGGTTGACCGCACCAACGCAGCACCGCAAAAGCCGACCGTGACCACGGGGCAATATGTGGTGCGTAAGGGCGATACGATGTTTTCGATCGCCTTCCGTTATGGCTGGGACTACAAGGCACTCGCCGCGCGTAACAGTATTCCTGCGCCATACACGATACATCCAGGTCAGACCATTCGCTTCGATGGACGCACCGGTTCAACGCCGACGGCAGTTGTGACAAACACCGGATCTTCGCCCTCGTCTTCGAGCAAAACCACGATCATCACCCGGCCTGCAGGCACCGCCGCGCCTGCGGTTGCGAGCAAGCCGGCAGCCGCGCCGCTGCCGCCTGCGGGGCCTGCACCGAGCGGTTGGGGATGGCCTTCAAACGGTGTATTAATTGGAAAATTCTCTTCAAACGGCAGTTTGAATAAAGGCATTGATATCGCCGGGGATTTGGGACAGCCTGTTTTAGCTGCGTCTGATGGGACAGTGGTGTACGCCGGGAGTGGTTTGCGGGGCTACGGCGAGCTGGTCATCATCAAACACAGCGATACCTACGTCAGTGCTTACGGTCACAACCGTAGGCTGTTGGTTCGGGAGGGGCAGCAGGTCAAAGTCGGACAGACAATTGCCGAAATGGGGTCAACTGGTACAGACCGGGTGAAACTGCACTTTGAGATTCGCCGCCAAGGGAAGCCTGTAGATCCGCTGCAATTTCTACCCCGTCGTTGATGTGTTGCCAGCCTGTTCCCTCGCGTAGAAGGAACAGGCTCCAGCGTTGCCAAGGATAAAGGCGTCGCTTGAGCTTGAGGTCGAACTCACCAAAGGACTATAACAATGGCTCTCAGTAAAGAAGCGCCGGAGTTTGACATCGACGATGAGGTTCTCCTTATGGAGACCGGTGTCGCTATGGACTCGATGTCGAATGAGGGATCTGCGGTACCTTCAGTTCGCACCAAATCCAAGAACTCCACTGCGTTAAAACAGCACAAGTACATTGACTACACGCGGGCGCTCGATGCGACCCAGCTGTACCTCAATGAGATCGGTTTTTCCCCTCTGCTGACTCCCGAAGAAGAAGTCCATTTTGCGCGCTTGTCGCAAAAGGGTGATCCGGCTGGGCGCAAGCGCATGATTGAAAGCAACCTGCGTCTGGTGGTGAAAATCGCCCGACGCTACGTCAATCGTGGGCTGTCCCTGTTGGACCTGATCGAGGAGGGCAACCTCGGCTTGATCCGGGCGGTGGAGAAATTCGACCCTGAGCGGGGGTTTCGCTTCTCGACCTACGCCACCTGGTGGATTCGCCAGACCATCGAACGGGCGATCATGAATCAGACCCGCACGATCCGCTTGCCGATCCATGTGGTCAAGGAACTCAACGTCTACCTGCGGGCTGCGCGTGAGCTGACCCAAAAACTCGATCATGAACCCTCGCCCGAAGAAATCGCCAACCTGCTGGAAAAGCCGGTAGGCGAGGTCAAGCGCATGCTCGGTCTTAACGAACGCGTGTCCTCGGTCGACGTCTCGCTGGGCCCGGATTCGGATAAAACCCTGCTGGACACCCTGACGGATGATCGCCCGACGGACCCTTGCGAGCTGTTGCAGGACGATGATCTCTCCCAAAGCATTGACCAGTGGCTGTCGGAACTTACAGACAAGCAGCGCGAGGTGGTGATTCGCCGCTTCGGCCTGCGCGGCCATGAGAGCAGTACCCTGGAGGATGTAGGCCAGGAGATTGGCCTGACCCGTGAGCGGGTGCGGCAGATCCAGGTAGAAGGGCTCAAGCGCTTGCGTGAGATCCTGGAGAAGAATGGCTTGTCGAGTGAGTCGTTGTTCCAATAGCGACGCAGTTTGAATGTGGGAGGGGGCTTGCCCCCGATGGCAGTGGTTCAGTCACTGGATGTATCGACTGACCCACCGCTATCGGGGGCAAGCCCCCTCCCACATTTTTGAGCATGGTATTTTATTTATGTATGCCCAAATCCCAGGCATAAAAAAACCCCGCTTTTAAGGGCGGGGTTCTTTCGACTAAGTCAGTACAAGTTAGATAACTTGAACTTCTTCAGCTTGCATGCCTTTCTGACCGCGGGTAGCGATGAAAGAAACCTGTTGGCCTTCTTTCAGGCTTTTGAAGCCGTCGGATTGGATAGCTTTGAAGTGAACGAACAGGTCGTCACCGGATTGTGGAGTGATGAAGCCGAAGCCTTTTTCATCGTTGAACCACTTAACGGTACCAGTTTGGCGATTAGACATGGTGTATCTCCTTGGACAAAGTTAACTGCGACTCAGGAAAAGCCCTGGCCGAGACTGAGTGCAAAGAGCAGGAAAAATTCTTGGAGATGGTTGGATCGAAATTCAACATATCGTGTAGAGATTCTCAGTGACACAAGCAGCACAGTGGCGCCACCTTAACCCTTTTTCCGGAACGTGCCAATGGTATTTCCGAAGGTTTCTCTATTTTCGTGATTGGCGGTGGTATTTACGTTCACTGCGCACGCCGATTTGGGGCCCGGCCCCGCTGGCTGCGGCGTATATAAGGCGGGCATAGATCAAGACATTCATTAACAAAAGCCCCACGCCCTTTGAACCCCAACGCCCACCCCGGTAAGATGCCCAACAGAATTTTTCCACCTCGCTATTCAGGACACCCGCCATGAGCATCAAATCGGACAAGTGGATTCGCCGCATGGCGCAAGAGCACGGCATGATCGAACCGTTCGTTGAGCGCCAGATCCGTGGTGAAGGCGCTGATCGTGTGATTTCGTATGGTGTTTCCAGCTACGGCTACGACGTGCGTTGTGCCGATGAATTCAAGGTGTTCACCAACATCAACTCGGCCACCGTCGATCCGAAAAACTTCGACGAAAAGAGCTTCGTCGACGTCAAGAGCGACGTGTGCATCATCCCGCCCAACTCCTTCGCCCTGGCGCGCACCGTGGAATTTTTCCGTATTCCCCGCGACGTGCTGACCATCTGCCTGGGTAAAAGCACTTACGCGCGCTGCGGCATTATCGTCAACGTAACGCCGCTTGAGCCTGAGTGGGAAGGCCACGTCACCCTGGAATTCTCCAACACCACCACCCTGCCGGCGAAGATCTACGCCAACGAAGGCGTGGCGCAGATGCTGTTCCTGCAGTCCGATGAGGCCTGTGAAGTGTCCTACAAGGACCGTGGCGGCAAGTACCAAGGCCAGCGCGGCGTCACCTTGCCACGCGCCTGATAGAAACGTCCTACGCTTAAAGGGAATTAGTCTGGGGAAAGTGACTCTATTGGGTGTACTGCCTCGGTGCGTGCAAAACGCGCCGAGCCACGCTTGAGGAGTACCTTATGAAGATCGACCCGCGAATCAGCGCCGAACTCGCCCGGCTTGAACCCAACCAGATTGGTGTTCTGGCCTGGTCCCTGATGGCCGACCCTGCCTATGCGGGCGGTATCCCCGGTCAACCTGACCCCGATTCCCCGGACCCTATCCAACCTGACGAGCCTGGCGAACCGACCCTTCCGGATGAGCCGCCACCCGCGCCGATCGCTTGATGCCCGCAGGTTGGGAAATGGTCAGTTCTCCAACAGACTAGCCAGGTCGCCTGGCGGTCGATCACAGAAGTCCGCCGCTGGTGGTCCTGCTCCACTGAATATCCTCAGCAAAGGCCCCAAACGCCGTCAGCAGGCCGCCTGCGGGGTTTGCCGCGATCAAGCTCATGCGCCGGCTCGGCAGGCCCTCAGAGCGCTCAGGCGGGGCTGGGGGCGAGCAGGGTGTTTGCGGTAACGCTTAGCAAAAAAATTACTTCAAATTGCCACTCAGGAATTGTTGCAGGCGCTCACTCTTCGGGTTGCCCAGCACATCTTCTGGCGTGCCTTGCTCTTCCACCAAGCCCTTGTGCAGGAACAGCACCTGGCTCGACACCTTGCGCGCAAAGCTCATCTCGTGGGTCACCATGATCATGGTGCGGCCTTCCTCTGCCAGGCCCTGGATCACCTTCAGCACTTCGCCCACCAGCTCCGGGTCGAGGGCCGAGGTGGGTTCGTCGAACAGCATCACCTCCGGCTCCATCGCCAAGGCGCGGGCGATGGCCACGCGTTGCTGCTGGCCACCAGAGAGAAATGCCGGGTATTGATCGGCCACGCGGGCCGGCAGGCCGACTTTGTCCAGGTAGCGACGGGCACGGTCCTCGGCGTCTTTCTTACTGCAGCCCAGCACCCGGCGCGGGGCCATGGTGATGTTTTCCAGCACGCTCATGTGGCTCCACAGGTTGAAGTGTTGGAACACCATCGCCAGGCGCGTGCGCAGGCGCTGCAGCTCGGCGTCGTCGGCCACGCGCATGCCGTGGCGGTCGCTGACCATACGGATCGGCTTGTCATCGAGGGTCATCGCACCGTCGTTGGGCGTTTCCAGAAAGTTAATGCAGCGCAGGAAGGTGCTCTTGCCCGAACCGCTGGCGCCGATCAGGCTGATCACGTCACCGGTCTTGGCCTTGAGCGAGACGCCTTTGAGCACTTCATTGTCGCCATAGCTTTTATGCAGGCCTTCAACGGTCAGTTTGTACATGGGGCGTGCATCCTCAAGGCGAAAGTAGGTAGCCGCTGCGGTAGGCCTCTGAGCCTGCAACGTGGCCGATGACCATCCCTGCAGTGGCCATGCGCCGCAGCGAACGGGCGTAAAGCAGGCCGGCGCTTTTGCAATGCACAGGCGTTACGCGGTCAGTAATGGGGTCGATGATTTCGGCGATCAGTTGCCCGGCTTCGAGGTATTCACCGGGCAAGGCGCTGAACACCAGCAAGCCGCCGACCGGCGTCGCTACCGGTTCGACGCCCGCCAGCGGGGTGGCCGGGTAGGGCAGGTCGGGCAGCGGTGCCACGTCGCCGGCAATCGCGCCGAAGTGAATCAGGTAGTCGATGATCGCCTGGCAGTCGAGGCCGGCTAGGCCATGGTTGACGTCGCCCTGGCCGCGCAGTTCGACGGTCACCGAAAAACAGCCCATGGGGATCGGGAAGCGTTCGCCGAAGCGTTGCTGCAACTGCCACCACACCAGGGTGAAGCACTCATCGAAGGATTGCCCGCCGGAATCGGTGGCCAGCAAGTTGGCCTCCGAGCCGATGTACCGCGCCAGCGGCTCCACCTGCGGCCAGGCCTCGGGCGTGGTGTACAGGTGCGCCACGGCTTCGAAGTCGCAATGCAGGTCCAGCACCATGTCGGCATCACAGGCCAGGCGTTGCAGCACCAGGCGCTGGGATTGCAACTGGGTCGTGACGGTTTGCTCCGCCAGGGCGCTGGACAGCGCCTCGCGGATCAGTTCGACGTTGCGCTGGGGATCCTCCCCGAGCAAATCCTTGACCTGATCACCCACCTCTTCACTGAGGTCGACAAACAGGCGATTGAAGTTCTGCCCGCTTTCCAACTCATAGCGGCCCAGTGGGATGTCCATCAACACTTGTTCGAGGCCCGCCGGGTTGGCGATGGGTACCAGCACGACTTCGCTGCGCAAGCGCCCGGCGGCGGCCAGTTGCGCCAGGCGTGCCTTGAGGTGCCAGGCCACCAGCATGCCCGGCAGTTCATCGGCATGCAGCGACGACTGGATGTAGATCTTGTGTTCGGCCTGCTCCGGGCCGAAGTGGAAGCTGTGAATCTGCCGCGCCGTGCCTGGCACCGGCGCGATCAGTTCATGGATCTGATGACGCATGAAGGCTCCTTAATGGCTCGGCCCGAGGAAAGCCAGCCAGCGGCGCTCCGCCAGACGAAACAGACCGACCAGGGCAAAGGTCACAGTCAGGTAGATCAGCGCAGCGATGCCGAATGATTGAAAGGTGAGGAAGGTGGCCGAGTTGGCGTCCCGGGCCACTTTGAGAATGTCCGGGATCGTCGCGGTAAACGCCACCGTCGTCGAGTGCAGCATCAAAATCACTTCATTGCTGTAGTACGGCAATGAACGGCGCAGGGCCGACGGCATGATCACATAGGCGTACAGCTTCCAGCCGCTGAGGCCGTAGGCTTTGGCCGCTTCGACCTCGCCGTGGGCCATGCTGCGGATCGCCCCGGCGAAAATCTCGGTGGTGTAGGCGCAGGTGTTGAGCGCGAAGGCCAGGACCGTGCAGTTCATCGCGTCGCGAAAGAACGCATCCAGCACCGGCTGGGCGCGCACGGCGGCAATGCTGTAGATGCCGGTGTAACAGATCAGCAATTGGATATAGAGCGGCGTACCACGAAACAAGTAGGTGTAGAACTGCACCGGCCAGCGCACCAGAGGGTTACGCGACACCCTGGCGATGGACAGCGGGATCGACACCAAAAAGCCGATCACCAATGAGGCGCTGAGCAGCCACATGGTCATGGCCAGGCCGGTGATGTGCTGGCCGTCGCTGTAAAGGAATGGGCGCCAGTATTCCTGCAAGAGTTCGATCATCGCACGGCCTCCCGGGAGCCTGCCGAATAGCGACGTTCAAGACGGCGCAGGACAAAGTTGGACGCACTGGTGATCAGCAGGTAGATCAAGGCGGCAACCACCAGGAAGTAAAACAGTTGATAGGTGCTCTTGCCGGCATCCTGCGCGGCCTTGACCAGGTCTGCCAGGCCGATGATCGACACCAGCGCGGTGGCCTTGAGCATCACCATCCAGTTGTTGCCGATGCCCGGGAGGGCAAAGCGCATCATTTGCGGGAAGGTCACGTAGCGAAACCGCTGCCCGCGTTTGAGGCCATACGCCGTGGCGGCTTCCAGTTGGCCACGGGGCACCGCGAGGATCGCGCCGCGAAAGGTTTCGGTGAAGTACGCACCGTAAATAAAGCCCAGGGTGATCACCCCGGCGCTGAATGGGTCGATTTCGATGTATTCCCATTCCATGAAGTCAGTAAGACCGGTCAGCCAGGTTTGCAGGCTGTAGAAAATCAGCAGCATCAGCACCAGGTCGGGCACGCCACGAATCAGCGTGGTGTAGAGCTGGGCGGGAATGCGCAGGAAGGGCAGGCTGGACAGTTTGGCGCTGGCGCCGAGCAGGCCCAGCAACACGCTGACGGCCAGGGACAGCACCGACAACTTGATGGTCATCCAGGTGCCTTGCAGCAACAGCGGGCCGAAACCCTTCAAACTGAGCGCGCTCAGCCCGAGGGTTTGCAACAATTCTTCGAACATAAATCAGGACCTATGGCGATAAAAAAGCGCCCCTTGCGGGAAGGGGCGCCCCAGGCATTATTTGCCGCTGTACAGGTTCAGATCGCCAAAGTGTTTCTTCTGGATGCTGGCGTAGGTGCCATCATCATGTAACGCTTTGATACCTTTATCCAAAAAGGCCTTCAGCTCAGTGTTACCTTTTTTGATACCGACCGCCGTTTTCGACGGCAGCAATGGGTCGTCGATGGCCGCGCTGACTTCATAACCGGCACCGGCCGGCGACTTCAGGAAGCCCAGTTCGGCTTGCAGCATGTCCTGCACGGAGGCGTCGAGACGACCGGAGGTCAGGTCAGCGTACACCTGGTCCTGGTTGGCGTAGGCCTTGGTGGTCACACCGGCTTTATCCAATACGGCCTTGGCATAGGCTTCCTGGATGGTGCCTTGCTCGTAGCCCACGGTTTTGCCCTTGAGGGACTCAGGCGTCGAGTAACCGGCGCCCTTCTTGAATACCAGCGAAGTCGGGCCGGAGAACAGCTCGTTGGAGAAGTCGATGGCCTTCATACGGGCTTCGGTGACGGTCATGGACGAAATCACGCCGTCGAATTTGTTGGCTTTGAGGCCTGGAATCATGCCGTCGAAGTCGCTTTCGACCCACTTGCACTTGACCTTCAGCTCGGCGCAGATCGCATTGCCCAGGTCGATGTCGAAGCCCACCAGGCTGCCGTCAGCCGCTTTGGACTCGAACGGTGCGTAGGACGGATCGACACCAAAACGCAATTCCTTGTATTCCTTGGCCAAGGCGGAACCTGCGGCCATGCACAGAGCCAGTGCAGAAAGGGTCAGCAATGCTTTTTTCATTATGTAATCCCTGGAAACCAAGATAAGCGCTTGTGGCGCGTTTAGGACTGTTACTGAACGGTGTCAGACGGATCACAAGTAGCAATTTCTGCACCATAGTTCCGAATGTCGCTCCGAATGATCGTTTTAAAAGGTGGGAAGAGGGAGCTATTAGTATAGGAGATGCCCGAAAGTGGGCATTGAAAATCGGCTGCACCATTTTGGATCGAGCGCAGATTAAAAAATGTGGGAGCAGGCTTGCCTGCGATGAAGCCGTGTCAGTCACTCTTTCAGTGACTGATCCACCGCTATCGCAGGCAAGCCAGCTCCCACCTGTTGGTACGGTTACTTGCCGGGAGTGAGGGTCAACCTGGCTTTCCCATACACCTTGTCAAAGTTCTGCGGCTGCATCGGGAAGCTCAGGTATTGCGCCTTGAGCGACGGATCGATGCCATTGGCATAGTTCGGGCTGGCCGGGTTGCCGGACTGGCCGATGCCGCCCTGGCCCATCATCGGTTCCGCCTGGCCGAAGTCGACAATCATGCGCAGTGCCGGCACTTGGGTGGTGTCGAAACTTTGCCCCCAATTGTACGGGGCCGGGTTCAGGGTGTTGTGGTCGCCGCCGCTAGCCAGCGGGCCGCGAATCACCTGGCCATTACTGTTCTTCCAGGTGGTGCTGTGCAGTTTGCCCCACTGCCAGGCCTTGTGATCGGCACCCAACTGGCTGTCGCCGGCAGTGATCGCGGCGGCCAGGCTGCGGGCGAGGATTGCCGGTTTGTCTTCTTTCTGCGGGGTGCGTACATCGTCCCAGAATGGGCTGTCTTCACGGCCCAGCAGGTGGTCGGCCTGAGCGGCGTAGGACAGGTTGGCGTTGCTGATAAAGGCTTTCCAAGTGGGGCTGTTTTCCGGGCCGAGTTCGTCGAGGAAGATCTGTTTGCTGCTTTCCTGCAGGAACAGCTCATAAATCGCCGCGTCGGCTGACGTCGGCGCCAGGCGGCCGTCAAACGCCATCAGGCGATTCAGCGCTTCACGGGCCTTGGTCTGTTCGGCTGCGTTCAGCGCAGCGATCGCCTGTTTCAGCGGCTGCGCCATGCCAGGCGCCTGGAACATGTTCTTGAGCTTGGCGGCGAACGTGGTGGTCTGGTCGTATTGCATGGCGATCATGCTGCGGCTGTCATGCTTGCCGGCATTGGCCAACTGCGCCAGGCGCTCACTGCGCTCCGGAGCATCCCACGAGTTGGACAGTTGCATGCCATAGCCGCGCGGCGCGGTACGTTGGTTGGCGGTGCCGATCCAGCCTTGGGCCGGGTCCTGGTCATAGGGGTGCAGCATCGCGTCGGCGTAACCGTCCCAGTCAAAGCGCGCATCCCAGCCCGGTGAAGGCAGCAGGCCTTCGCCTTCGCGGCGGTTGGGGAAGCGCCCGGTAACCTGCCAGCCGATGTTGCTGGCGTCGGCGAACACCATGTTCAAGGCGATGGCGCGGATTTCCCGGGTCGCGTCCGAGGCTTTGCCGGCGTTTTGCGCACGGGACAGGTCGAAGAACGCATCCAGGCTCTTGTCGTCCTTGAAGTCCGCCGTTTGCAGGGCCAGACCCAGTCCCGTTGTTAGCGCCTGGCTACTGTTGAGCAGGGCGCCGTGGCGGGTTTCGTACACCACTTCGCGAATCGAGCGTTGGCCTTTGATGAAAAAGGTCTCGTTACGCACACCGGCCGGCAGCCATTTGCCGTTGCTCTCGTAGTACAACGCACTGCCCTGGCGTTTGACCTTTTCCAAGAACAGGTCCTGCGTGTCGCCCTTGACCGTGCTCATGCTCCACGCCACTTTGCCGTTGAAGCCGGACAGCAGGGTTGGCAGGCCGGCAATCGAGGCGCCGACGGCCTGGTATTTCGGGGCGCGGATCTGTACGTAATTCCATGGCGACGGTGCTTGCGGCTGGGCGGCGAGGTCGTTGGCCAGCAGGCTTTTGCCGCTGCGGCTGCGTTGCGGGCCAATCGCCCAGTTGCTCGAGGTGGTGACCGCCAGTGAGTTGAGGCTGCTCAGTTGCTGGCTGACCGTCTCCAGCCCGGCCAGGCCGGTGATCTGGCCCAGGTTCACGCCCTTGAGTTTGTCGGCTTCGGCCAGGGGGATCGGTTCATCCGGCGCACTTGGGGTGAGCCAGGCGAGTTTGTCGACGCCGACCTTTTGCCCCAGTACCAGGGACGACAATTCTTCCTGCAGGTTGGCCGACTCGCTGAAATTCAGCAGGCAGAACAACAGCGCCGAATCTTCCGGCTTCCAGTACTCGGGTTTGTAGCCGGTCTGGGCGAGGTCCGGCGGCAGCTTGTCGCGGTAGCGGAACAAGTAGGCGTTGACGCCACGGGCATACACTTCAAAGAAGCGCTTGAGACGTGGCGACGAGGCGTTGTACAGCTCGCCGGCGCTTTTCTTGAGATTGACCGCGCGCATGAATCGGTCGACATCCAGCACCTCGGGGCCGGACATTTCCGCCAGGCGGCCTTGGGCCAGCAAACGCAACGTGACCATCTGCGTAATGCGGTCGCTGGCATGCACATAGCCGAGGCTGAACAGTGCGTCGTGGAAGGTGTTGCTTTCAATCAGCGGCATGCCCTGGGCATTGCGGCGTATCGAAACATTCTGCGCGAGGCCCTTGATCGGCTGTACGCCGGTAACGGGTGGCAGGGTGTCCTGGGTGCTCTGGAGTTGGCAACCAGCCAGACTTAATGCGCTGGCCACTGCCGCGGCAACGCCGAACCGGGGAAGAAAATGTGAGAGGGCTGGCGAGGCCATGGCAAAGCTCCTGCGGGGGTAGCGTCAGTAAAGGCGCTACGTTAGTGAGCGCGGTGAAACGACGCAAGCAGGAGCTAAGGCTTATTTTCAGGAGCGTGGTATCAAGCGCCGTGGCACTTCTTGAATTTCTTCTCGCTGCCGCATGGGCATGGATCGTTACGGCCAACGTCCTTCAGGGCATTGCGCACCGGCTCCTGGTGAGCATGGCCGCAGTTCGGGCCGTGGACATGGCCGTGGTCGTGATCATGGTGATCGTGATCGTGATCGTGGTTGCAGTCAGGACCATGGACATGGGGTTGCTGAGTCATCGATGTCGCTCCGGAATAAAATCGCCGGGGATTATCTCGCCATTGTGGTCCACGCGCACGTCATTACCGATGAATAATCCGGTTTTCAGCTCGCCTTCCAGCCGATACGGCACGGGCCGCTCGGGTTTTTTCAGCATCTGCACCACATCACGGATTTGCGGCCAGAGGTTGGTGCGCACCGAGATCTTGAAAAAGGCATGGCCACGCGGCGGCACGGTGAGCCATTCGTTGGATTCGCCTTCGGTCAGCAGCAGGTTGCCCAGGGTGACCTTGTAGATCAGGCCCCGCACCGTCAGATCGGCGTCGTCGCGGTTGTCCACGCGAAAATACAGCTTGAACTTCTGCTCCAGTAACTTGGCCCGTATCACTTCGACTTTCACCAGCGAGACGTGGGGCGGGGGCGTGTCGTCCTCGAACCACGAGGCGCAGCCGCTCAAGCCAAGGGTCAACGCCAGCAACAAGCTGTAAATCCGGAGCATGGCGTGATCCCTGTCAGGTGATTAGAGGTAGCTGGAGCAGCACTTCTTGAACTTCTGCCCGCTCCCGCAGAGGCACGCGTCATTGCGTCCGGCCTTCATCTGCACTGTCGGGTCGATGAAGTACCAGCGCGCCTCATTCTGTACGAAAGAAGACTGTTCGCGGTGGCTATGTTCGCCGGTGCTGTCATGCCAGCGTGCAGTAAAGGTCACGAACGCATGTTCCGGCTGGCCGCCGAACACCTCGGAGCTTTCCACCTCCAGGCCGAGCCAGGTGCTCTGGGCACTCCAGGCGGCAATGGCGTCACGGTCCAAGGCGGCCTGTTGCGCGGGCAGGGTGGTGGCCACCAGGTAGTCCACCAGGCCCAGCACGTAGGCGCTGTAGCGCGAACGCATCAGTGCGCTGGCACACGGCGCCGGGTGGCCGGCGTGATAATGGCCGCAGCAGGCATCCAGCAGGTTGCCGCTGCCGCAGGGGCAAATGGCTGTAGTCATTGGGTTACCACCAATACTTTCCGAAGTTTTCCGGGTTGGCCCAGAAGCGGGCGTTGAGCCAGTCCGGCACCTGTTTATAGTCAAGCAGATCATAGGTAAACAGCGTCAGCACCTGCTCATCGCGCTCGAAGCGCTCACCGGCCTGCAGGGCCAGGGAGAAGAAGTCAGTGTCCTTCCAGTCGCAGGCTCCCAGGTCCACCAGCACCGCAATACGGCTGGCATTGAGGTTGCGAATGCCACCCAACAGGGTCAGGCCTTGTGATTTTGACAGGTGCTCCAGGCAATCGACCACCAGCGCCAGGTCAAAACGCTGCGCCGCCAGTTCCGCCGGCAACGCGCCAGGCGCCGCGACGGACACCTGGGTCTCAGGGTGCGCCTTTTGAAAGGCTTGCAGTGCCGGGAACTGGCTGGCACCCAACAGCAACAGGCGTTTGGGCTGCTGCAAATCGAGCAAGGCAGCCAGGGCTTGCTGGGGTGTACGAGAAGAAATACCAGCGGTCATCAGAGATCCTCACATCAGGACCCTAGAGACTAGCGCGGCTGAGCGTGCGGGCCTAGAGCGGGTGGCTGAGAAAAGTCCCTCAAGTGCGGCCGGCCTCAATGAATACGGGGGTGTGGCGTACTGGCGCAGTTGAAAGGAGCGGTCTTTACTCCACCCATCGGCCCCCGCCGATCCCCCCAGGAGAAATCAGATGAGCATCATGCGGACAGCTCTACCCTTGGTTCTGCTAACCGGAGTATTGACAGGTTGCGCAGGTTTGCAAAAAACCGATTGGCCCACCTGCGCCGCCGTTGGCGGTGTGACCGGTGCGGCGATCGGTGCGACGGAAAGCTCAGCCTACGCCGGCTACGGCGCGTTGTTGGTCGGCGGCATGGCCGGTGCCTATTGCTGGGTACACGGCGATGGTGACGAAGACGGCGATGGCGTGCCGGACAGCCGTGACAAGTGCCCCGGCACGCCGAAAGGCGTGCAGGTCGATGCCAATGGTTGCCCACCTGCGCCACTCGCCGTTGTGGTTGAAGAGGTGGTTGTGGTCAAGGAAGAAACCATCGTGATTCGCGATGTACACTTCCAGTTCGACTCGGCCAAGCTGACGGCGGCGGACAAAACCAAGCTCGACACCATTGCCACCCGCCTGAAACGGGAGGCCCCGAGCGCCCAGTTGCGGGTCAGCGGGCATACCGACAGCGTCGGCAAGGACGTCTACAACCAGAAACTCTCGGAAAAACGCGCCCACTCGGTGACGGAATACCTGATCGGCTCCGGCGTGCCTCGCAGTAACTTTGTATCGGTGACCGGCGCGGGCGAAAGCCATCCGGTGGCTGACAACAAAACCGCTGAAGGACGTGCCCTGAACCGCCGCGTAGAAATCCAGATCAACCGCTGACAGCCCTTGCCCCTGTGGGATTCCACAGGGGCATCGTTGGCGATCCTCGCTGAAACCGACGCCTTCTCAAGTTTTTTGATCCTTCACTGGCAAATCGCCTGTAGAAGTCGTTACTGTGCGCCCAAAGAAAAATTTGAAATAACAAATTCCCCATCACTCAGGAGCCCCATGATGCGTAAGGTTTTTCTGTTGGCCCTGTTGGTCAGCCCCGTTGCCCTGGCCCAGAACGTCAGTGTTGAAACCAATTCGTTGATGCGCTTGCCCAGCAGTACCAGCGTACTGCAGTTGGAACGCCTGGACGTGGCGGACTACGGCACTTTGCTCATCCCGGCCACGATCAGCCAGGTCTCGGTGGAGGTGTTGCACCTGGGCCGCGAAGCACGCATCGCCATCGCTCCCGGTAACACCGTGCTGCAATTGCAGGTGCGTCAGGCGCAACTGGAGCACGGCAGCCAGATCACCTCGCGTGGTGCTCCGGGTACTCATGAAAAACCAGCCAAGGCCGGGCGTGACCTGACCTTGCGCATCAATGCCCTGACGGCGCAAGAGCTGTCGGTGGATGCCCGTGGTGGTACCGGCGCCCAAGGTTATGCCGGGCTGGATGGCGCCAACGGCGAAGACCCGGGTTGCACTTGGGGTTCCGCCGGGCGCGGTGCCAACGGCGATAACGGTGGCGACGGGTTGGCTGGCGCGGCGGGCGCGCAGGTGCGGGTCGAGCTGCCGCAGGACTTTCCGAGCGACAAGATCAAGGTCTGGGTCGATGGCGGCGCGGGCGGCTTGGCAGGGACGGCGGGCAAGCCCGGAAGGGGTGGGCAATCCAAGGGTTGCCTGGTGTACCGCGCCGATGGTGGTGACAAAGGCCGGCCTGGGCTGGAAGGGCAACCGGGGCCGGCTGGTCCTGCTGGCTCTGTAACCGTCCAGCGACTTTGAGTCGTTCGTTCTGACGCCATCGGGAGCAAGCTCCCTCCCACATTTTGAATGCATTTCAAGTGTGGGAGAGGGCTTGCTCCGGATGGCGGTTTAAGGCGCGTCTCAGAACATCGGCCGAGCCGAAGCAATCGCGACCACCACCAACCCCACGATCAGGTTAATGCCCACCAACTTGCGAATCTGCCCCAGTGCAGCCGCACCCGCCGGCCAATCCTCAGCCGCCACCGCTGTGCGCAATTCAGGGAGCTTCAACGCCTGGATGCGGATAAACAGCGCGGTCATCACCACATACAACCCCATCATCACCTGCACGTAACGCGGTGCGGTTTCAAACCCGCTGAAGCGCAGTTGCAACAGGCCGACACCGCTGATCGGCAAAACCAGCACCGCCACCCAGACCCACACGAAAAAACGTTGAAACACATTTACCCACAGCTTGAGCCGGGCAGGGCCCTCAAGCGCCGCCACAGCGGCGGGGCGCAGGATCATCCAGGCGAAAAACATGCCGCCGACCCAGATCAGGGCGGCCAATACATGCAGGGTGTAAACGAGGCTGAACACGGTCATTGCGGTACTCCGTTCTGCGCGGGATTAATTAGCGAGGTATGATAGCTGCCGATCCGAACCACTGAAAATTTATCCAGCGTTTTTGCGCCCGACTATCCATGATCAGCACTGAACTCAAAACCACGATCCAGGGCGCCTATTCGCGTTTTCTCGAAGCCAAGAGCTTGAAACCGCGCTACGGCCAACGCCTGATGATCGCCGAAGTGGCGAAGGTCCTCGGGGATATCGACACCGACGACGAAGGCCGGCGCAGCGGCGACCCTGCGATCGTGGCCGTCGAGGCCGGCACCGGCACCGGCAAGACCGTGGCCTACAGCATTGCGGCGATTCCCACCGCCAAGGCCGCCGGCAAGCGCTTGGTGATTGCTACCGCCACCGTCGCCCTGCAGGAGCAGATCGTCTACAAAGACCTGCCCGACCTGATGCGCAACAGCGGCCTGAACTTCACCTTCGCCCTGGCCAAGGGCCGCGGCCGCTATATGTGCCTGTCCAAGCTCGACGTGCTGCTGCAGGAAGGCCACGCGCAAACCGCCACGGCGTCGCTGTTTGAAGAAGAAGGCTTCAAGATCGAAGTCGATGAAGTCAGCCAAAAACTGTTTACCAGCATGATCGAGAAACTGGCCGGCAATAAATGGGACGGCGACCGCGACAGCTGGCCCACCGCCCTGGAAGACGCCGATTGGGCGCGCCTGACCACCGACCACAGCCAATGCACCAACCGTCATTGCCCCAATTTCGGCCAGTGCGCCTTCTATAAGGCGCGCGAAGGCATGGGTAAGGTCGACGTGATCGTCACCAACCACGACATGGTCCTGGCCGACCTGGCACTGGGCGGCGGCGCCGTGCTGCCGGACCCGCGCGACACCCTTTACGTATTCGACGAAGGCCACCACCTGCCCGACAAGGCCATCGGCCACTTCGCCCACTACACGCGCTTGCGCTCCACCGCCGACTGGTTGGAGACCACCGCCAAGAACCTCACCAAACTGCTGGCCCAGCATCCGCTGCCCGGCGACCTGGGCAAGCTGATCGAGCAGGTACCGGAGCTGGCGCGGGAGATCAAGACCCAGCAGCAGTTCATGTTCAGCGCCTGCGAGCAGGTCGCCGACTTCAAGCCCGGCGAAGACGTCGAAGGCCGCGAGCGCCCGCGCCATCGCTTTGTCGGTGGACTGATTCCCGAGCACATGCGCGAAATGGGCGTCGAGCTGAAGAAGGGCTTTTCGCGCCTAACCGATCTGTTCACTCGCTTGACCGACCTGCTCAAGGAAGGCATGGACGGCGAGGTCAATATCGGCATCGCCAGTAACCAGGCCGAGGAGTGGTACCCACTGTTCGGCAGCCTGTTGTCCCGTGCCCAGGGCAACTGGGAGTTGTGGACCGCCTTCACCGTCGAAGACCCGGAAGACAACCCGCCCATGGCGCGTTGGCTGACCCTGTCGGAAAGCGGTGCGCTGTTTGACATCGAGGTCAACGCCAGCCCGATCCTCGCGGCGGAAATGTTGCGGCGCAACTTGTGGAACGTGGCCTATGGCTGCCTGGTTACCTCGGCCACACTGACCGCCCTGGGCACCTTCGACCGCTTCCGCATGCGTGCGGGTCTGCCGAAAAAAGCCGTCACCGCCGTGGTGCCGAGCCCGTTCCATCACGCCGATGCCGGCGTGCTGCGCGTCCCCGACCTCAAGGCCGACCCCCGGGATGCGCCGGCCCACACGGCGGCGATCATCCGTGACTTGCCGGAGCTGGTGGAAGGTTCGCGCGGCACACTGGTGCTGTTCTCGTCGCGCAAACAGATGCAGGACGTGTTCGACGGCCTTGACCGCGACTGGCGCAAGCAGGTGTTTATCCAAGGCAACCTGTCCAAGCAGGAAACCCTGAACAAGCACAAGGCGCGGGTCGATGGCGGGGATTCCAGCGTGCTGTTCGGCCTGGCGAGCTTTGCCGAAGGCGTGGACTTACCCGGTGCCTACTGCGAACACGTGGTGATCGCCAAGATCCCGTTCTCGGTGCCGGATGATCCTGTCGAGGCCGCCCTGGCCGAGTGGATCGAAGCGCGCGGTGGCAACCCGTTCATGGAAATCTCGGTGCCGGATGCGTCCCTGAAGCTGGTGCAGGCCTGCGGGCGCTTGCTGCGTACCGAAGAAGACCGGGGCACCATCACCTTGCTCGATCGCCGCCTGGTCACCCAGCGCTATGGCAAGGCTATCTTGAATGCCTTGCCGCCGTTCCGGCGCGAAATTTCTTAAGCCTCAGTGGGCGAATTCGCCCACTTCGTGGTCTATCTCACTGCCTCGCTCTATGTCATCAGGCCATTTATCGGCCGTTTGGGAGAACCTTGCTCGTATGATTCGCACGCTGCCCGCCCTTTTTGCCCTGCTGTTCGCCGCGCCCCTGCTGGCCGCACCCGCCGGGCAACAAACGCTGTTCAACTTCGTCCGGCCTGCCGATGTGGTCAAGGTGGCGACCCAGGACGCCAGCCTGCCGCAATACAACGCCGAACAAACCCCTGAAGGCGAAGTGCTGCGCCGCATCACCTTCAACCCGGCCGCCGAACCGAGCCTGGTGCTCAGCCCGCAGACCGGCGCCTGGGACTGGTCGCAATCCAGCGCCATGAGCCTGCGTATCCAGAGCGCCATGGACTGGGCGCTGACCCTGTACGTCAAGGTGCAGAGCAATGACGGCAAGACCCTGGTCAGCCGCATCGACCTGCCAGCCGGTCCGGCCCAGACCCTGTTGATCCCCCTGCAAGCCAACTCGCCGTTGAGCCAGGGCATGAAGGCCGGCCCGCCGATGCCGATCAGCGTCGACGGCCAGCGCGTGTTGCTGGCCAGCAGCGCCGGGGAAATCGACCGCAGCCAGGTGGTGTCGGTGACCCTGTCGATGATCAAGCCGAATGTCGCCCAAAGCATTCTGCTGGAGCGCTTTGGCGTGCAGGACAGCGAGCCGGTGCTCATGGCAGCCTACGGCGAACTGGTGGACGCCTATGGCCAGTCCACCCGCGCGCGCTGGCCGGAAAAGGTCAGCAGCGACGAGCAACTCAAGGCCGCCGCTGCCAAGGAGCAGCAACAACTCAAGGCTTGGCTGGCCGAGCGGGATAAATCCTCCCTGGACCAGTACGGCGGTTGGAGCAAGGGCCCTGCGTTCGACGCCAGTGGCTTTTTCCGCACCGAAAAGCGCGACGGTCGCTGGTATTTGGTGACGCCGGAGGGGCATCCGTTCTATTCCCTGGGCGTCAACACCGTGGCGTCGGATAACAACCAGACTTATGTGGCGGGCCGTGAATGGATGTTCGCGGCGCTGCCCAAGGCCGGTGAACCCCTCGACAAATACTACGGCAGCGCTGACAACCGCACTGGCAACGGCGCGGGCGAAGGGCGCAGCTTTGGCGCGGGGCGTTGGTACGATTTCTACCGCGCCAACCTGCAGCGCACTTATGACACTGAAGGTTTCGACCAGAAGCGCTGGGTCAGCCACACCCTCGACCGCTTGCAGGCCTGGGGTTTCAACACCGTCGGCAACTGGAGCGCTGCGCAACTGGCCAGCGCGGACCGCGTGCCGTACACCTTGCCGCTGTCGATCGTCGGCGATTACGCCAGCATCAGTACCGGCACCGACTGGTGGGGCGGCATGCCCGACCCGTTCGACCCGCGTTTCGCCATGGCCACCGAGCGCGCCGTGGCCATCGCTGCCCGTGATCACCGTGACGATCCGTGGTTGATCGGCTTCTTTGCCGACAACGAACTGGCATGGGCCGGTCCCGGTGAGGATGCAAAATCCCGCTTCGCCTTGGCCTACGGCACCCTGCGCATGACCACCGACGTACCCGCCAAGCGTGCGTTCCTCAAGCAATTGCGCGACAAATACCGCAACGAAGAAGGCCTGTCGAAAGCCTGGGGCATCCACCTGGCGGGCTGGGAGTTGATGGAAGATCCGGGCTTCGAGCCACCGATGCCCAACCCCGAGCATCCGGAAATCGAAGCCGACTTCAAATACTTCCAGAAGACCTTCGCCGATACCTACTTCAAGACCATCTCCGATGCGCTCAAATGGCACGCGCCCAACCAGTTGCTGCTGGGCGGGCGTTACGCAGTGAGTACTCCGGAAGCGGTGGCGTCCTGTGCGCAGTATTGCGACGTGTTGAGCTTCAACATGTACACCCTCAAACCTCAGGACGGCTATGACTTCGCCGCCTTGCGCGCACTGGACAAGCCGGTGTTGATCACCGAGTTCAACTTCGGCTCGGCTGACCGCGGCCCGTTTTGGGGCGGTGTAACGCAATTGGCCAGGGAAGAGGATCGCGGCGCCGCGTATGCCAACTTCCTCAAGCAGGCTATGGCCGAGCCGTCGATTGTCGGTGTGCACTGGTTCCAGTATCTGGACCAGCCGGTGACCGGTCGCTTGCTGGACGGCGAAAACGGCCATTTCGGTCTGGTCGGTATGACCGATGTGCCGTTCCAGGGTTTTGTCGACAGTGTGCGTAGAAGCAACCTGGCGGCGGTCGACCAACTGGGCAAGGAGGCCGAAAAGGCCAAGGCGGCCCGTGCGGTTCGCGAGCATGGAGGCAGCACGCCGGGGCGTGACGGCAAAGGTGCGGGGCAGGGCGCCGGACATGCCGGTGGGCATTCCGGAAATGGTCATTGATTCAGCGTTGACGGGTTCACAAATCCTACAAGGGCTGGAACAATGTCGGCCACTTTTTACAGCGTTTTCCGAGGGGGCTTAGGTGCAGGTTCAGGGTCATTACGAGCTCCAGTTCGAAGCGGTACGTGAAGCGTTCGCCGCGTTGTTCGATGACCCGCAAGAGCGTGGTGCGGCGCTGTGCATCCAGATCGGCGGGGAAACCGTGGTCGACCTGTGGGCCGGCACCGCCGACAAGGATGGGGCACAAGCGTGGCACAGCGACACCATTGTCAACCTGTTCTCCTGCACCAAAACCTTCACCGCCGTCGCCGCCCTGCAATTGGTGGCCGAAGGCAAGCTGCAACTGGATGCGCCAGTGGCCAACTACTGGCCGGCGTTTGCTGCGGCCGGTAAAGAAGCCATCACCTTGCGCCAGTTGCTCTGCCACCAGGCCGGGTTGCCGGCGATCCGCGAAATGCTGCCCGCCGAAGCGCTGTACGACTGGCCATTGATGGTCGACACCTTGGCGGCCGAAGCCCCGTGGTGGACGCCGGGCCAGGGCCACGGCTACGAGGCGATCACCTATGGCTGGCTGGTCGGGGAATTGCTGCGCCGTGCCGACGGGCGCGGGCCGGGCGAGTCCATCGTGGCGCGGGTTGCACGCCCGTTGGGGCTGGACTTTCATGTGGGCCTGGCGGATGAAGAGTTTTATCGCGTTGCCCATATAGCACGCAGCAAAGGCAACATGGGCGATGAAGCCGCGCAACGCTTATTGCAAGTAATGATGCGAGAACCTGCGGCCATGACGACACGGGCATTTGCCAATCCGCCGTCTATTCTGACCAGCACTAATAAACCGGAGTGGCGGCGTATGCAGCAGCCAGCGGCAAATGGTCACGGTAATGCGCGCAGCCTGGCGGGTTTTTATAGTGGTTTATTGGACGGTAGTTTGCTGGAAAGCGACATGCTCGAACAGTTGACCCGTGAACACAGTATCGGGCCCGATAAAACCTTATTGACCCAAACCCGTTTCGGCCTGGGCTGCATGTTGGATCAACCGCAACTGCCGAATGCGACCTTCGGCCTTGGCCCGCGTGCATTTGGACATCCTGGTGCGGGTGGTTCGGTGGGGTTTGCCGACCCTGAACATGATGTAGCGTTCGGTTTTGCGACTAATACATTGGGGCCCTATGTACTTATGGACCCGCGGGCGCAGAAGTTGGTCAGAATATTGGCCGGTTGTCTGTAAACCCCTTGCTGTTTCACGTTTTTTTGTTACAAAGGCAAGTATAAGAAGGCGCGAAGCGAAATATTGTAACTTTAATGTTCTGGACGCGTCTGTTTAACGGGTCATTCAGACCCCCGGTTTTTTCTCATTTTGTGGATATCTCATGTTATCGAACAAGTCCTTGGCACTGGCGCTGTGCCTCACTATTACTGGCTGCGCACAAACACCACAAAATGATGCCGAGGGCGGGCATTGGTGGTCATTTGGATCTGACAAGGCTGCTACCAAGGACGCAGTGACCCAAACCGACGCCAAACCGGACGCCAAACCCGCCGCCGGGGCCAAGCCTGCCGCGCCGGTAACTGCCGCCGCTAGCGCCAAGCCTGCCGCACCGGTAGCCGCCGCTCCTGCTCCAGCCCCGGTGGTCAAAGCGGATACCGGCTCTAGCTGGTGGCCGTTCTCCTCCAAGAGCACCGACGAAAAGGCCGCCGATGCCAAGGCTGACCTGAAGGCCGACCTTAAGGCTGCAACCCCGGCGCCAGCCGATGCTCCTGCTGCCCCCGTCATCGCCAAGACCGACTCCGAGACTCACTGGTGGTGGCCGTTCGAAAGCACGTCCAAGCCTAAGCCATTGGCCAAGGTCGACGTGACCAACGTGCCGATGCCCGACCCGAAAATCACCCAAGCCTGGCTGGACGACTATGAGCCGCGCCTGCGCGCCGCCATCAAGGACAGCAACCTGCAACTGGAACGTCGCGACAACGTACTGGTGGTGATTGCCCCGGTAGACGGTTCCTACAACCCGAAACGCCCGACGATGTTGCTGCCGGTTACCTTGGGCCCGTTCACTCGCGTCGCCAAGGCTGTTGAGGCTGACCCGAAGACCGCCGTACTGGTCCTAGGTCACGTTGACTCCACCGGCAGCGCTCCGGCGAGCCAGGCGTTGACCAAAGAGCGCGCGGTGTCAATCGCGTCGATTTTCAGTCTCAGCGGCCTCAAGCAAGACCGTCTGATGTTGCGCGGTATGGGCGACATGATGCCACGTGCCGCCAACGACAGTACCCAGGGCCGTGCGCTGAACCGTCGCATGGAAATTATGTTTACTCAGCGTACAACTATGTTGGCCTTGCTGAGCAAATACAGCTCGGGCAAGACGCCGCCTGTGGCTGAAATGGTTGCAGTGCAGGACGTTCCCGCTCCGGCCGCAGTCGCAAAGGCCCCAGCGAAAAAGGCGGTTGCGAAGAAATCCGCAGCTAAGCCAGCCGCGAAAAAGGCCCCTGCCAAGCCAGCTGCCAAGAAGCCAGCACCGGCCAAAGCCAAGGCCGCTGCACCAGCTGCGAACGACCAGGCAAAAAACTGATCTGTTGAACCAGAAGGATAAAGCCGCATGACCCAGGCATTGGCGGATATGCGCCGTGACTACACACGGGATGGTTTGAGCGAGGCCCAAGCCCCGAGCGAGCCGTTTGCCTTGTTCCATCAATGGTTTGGCGAGGCGGTGAAGACCGAGCAACCGCCGGTGGAGGCCAATGCCATGACCCTGGCCACGGTCGATGAGGACGGTCGCCCGCACTGTCGCATCCTCCTGCTCAAGGGCCTGGATGCACAGGGCTTTACCTTCTTCACCAACTATCAGAGCGCCAAGGGCGATCAGCTCGCGACGCAGCCTTTCGCGGCTATGACCTTTTTCTGGCCGACCCTGGAGCGCCAGGTGCGCATCGAGGGCCGGGTGGTCAAGGTCACGCTCGAAGAGTCGGACGCCTATTTCCAGGTGCGCCCCTTGGGTAGCCGCCTGGGCGCGTGGGCGTCTCCGCAGAGCAAGGTCATCCGTGACCGTGAAGAATTGCACGACTTGCTCAAGGTCACCGAACAGCGTTTTAGCGACACTCAGCCGCACTGTCCCGAGCACTGGGGCGGCTATCGCTTGTTGCCCGAGCGCATCGAGTTCTGGCAAGGCCGCGCTAGCCGCCTGCATGACCGCCTGAACTACCGCTTGCAAGGGGCCGACTGGACCCGTGAGCGTCTGGCACCCTGATCGTCGTCTTTCGTCACCCCACCTGACTGTTGTCCGTCACCCCGAAGCCTCTCTTCAAGAGGCCTCGGGCGTGTACTGCTGCGCCGCGTTTTTCAACCAGGCCGGCAACTCGCGGCGGTTGATCTTCAGGGTGCGGGCTTTTTCCAGTTGTTGCAGCATAAAGGCCCGCTTGTGCAGGTCGCTGCCCGCCAGGGAGAGCGCCAAGTCGCGGTCGATCCAGCGTCGGATGCGCAGGTACAACCAGCCATGGAAATACAAGCCGGCTACGGTAGTGACTACAATGATGAAATAATCCATGAACGTCCTGTTTACAAGATGAGTGCTACCGTTTGTCGGGTCTTCTGGTGCTGGCACTCTGTACTAGGGCTGAATGAAAGCAATTTTCTGCGGGGCTTGCCGTGACAGGCGTCAAGCCTCAGCGTCTAATGAACACCTGTCCTTTGGAGTTGATGCTATGCGTAAGTCCGTTTTACTAGTTGCCTGCTTTACTACCCTGTCGTTGTTGTTGGGTGGCTGCGCCTCGAGTCTGACCGGCGACTCGTACTCCCGTGACGAAGCGCGTCGTGTGCAGACCGTTCGCATGGGGACCATTGAATCCCTGCGTCCGGTGAAAATCGAAGGCACCAAGACCCCAATCGGCGGCGCAGCCGGCGCCGTCATTGGCGGCGTGGGCGGCAGCGCCATCGGTGGCGGCCGTGGCAGTATCGTGACTGCCGTCATCGGCGCCGTCGCCGGCGGCCTGGTGGGTTCGGCCGCCGAAGAAGGCCTGACCCGTACCCAGGGCGTGGAAATCACCGTCCGTGAAGACGACGGCAGCATGCGCGCCTACGTGCAGGCCGTGCAGGAAAATGAAATCTTCCGCATCGGTGATCGCGTGCGCATCATGACCGTTGATGGTACCAGCCGCGTGACTCGCTAAGCGTTAAGCCGCGAGCAAAGAAAAACCCCAGCCGGGTGACCGGCTGGGGTTTTTTGTGTGCGGTGTTTGTGTGAGTCAGGCTTTCTTGCGACTTGCCATCGCCGTCACCGCATAACCGATACACGCCGCGAGTATCGACCCGGTCAGAATCCCCATTCGATCCTCCCCGGCAAACTCACTGGCGCCCGGCACGAACGCCAGGGAACCGACAAACAGGCTCATGGTAAAGCCGATGCCGCACAGGATTGCGACGCCGAACACCTGGCCCCAGTTGGCGCCGCTGGGCAGCGCGGCGAGGCCGGTCTTGATGGCCAGCCAGGTGAGGCCGAATACGCCGATAGTCTTGCCGATCAACAGGCCGGCAGCGATACCCAGGGGCACGTGGTGGGTGAAGCTCTCGAGGCTGACCCCGGTCAGGGATACACCAGCGTTGGCAAACGCGAACAGCGGCAGGATGCAGTAGGCCACCCACGGATGGAGGGCATGTTCGAGCGTCAACAGCGGAGAGGTTTCGGCGTTTTTGGTGCGCAGCGGTATGCAGAACGCCAGGGTCACGCCGGCCAAGGTGGCATGCACGCCACTTTTCAGCACGCAGACCCAGAGGATCAAGCCGATGATCAGGTAAGGCCCGAGCTTGATCACGCCCAGCCGGTTCATCGCAATCAAGGCAATCAAACAGGCGCCCGCGCCCGCCAGGGCTGCGCCGGACAGGTCGCTGGAATAGAACACGGCGATCACGATAATTGCGCCCAGGTCATCGATAATGGCCAGGGTCATCAGGAACAGTTTCAGCGACACTGGCACGCGCTTGCCCAGCAGCGCCAGGACGCCCAACGCGAAGGCGATATCGGTGGCCATGGGGATTGCCCAGCCGGAAAGCGCCGCAGGGTAATCCTTGTTGATTGCCCAGTAGATCAATGCCGGCACCACCATGCCGCCGATCGCCGCAGCGCCTGGCAGGACGACTTGCGAGGGCTTGGACAGGTGGCCGTCGAGCAACTCGCGCTTGACCTCAAGGCCGATCAGCAGGAAGAACAGCGCCATCAGGCCGTCATTGATCCACAACAACGCGGGTTTGGCGATCTTCAACGCGCCAATCTGCGCCACTACGGGCACGTCGAGAAACGCGCTGTAGAGGTGCGACAACGGTGAGTTGTTGACGATCAGCGCCAAGGCGGCTGCGGCGATCAACAACAGACCGCTGGCGGCTTCCAGCTGGAAAAAACGGGTGAACGTGCTACGCAGAGCCAAGGTATGCTCTCCAATCCGGATTCAATAGGTGCGTACCCTAACCCGTACCGTTAGTTGTTAAAACAAAAGTTATATTCTTATTTGTTATAAGAATAGGGCGCGGTCATGGTTGCGCCAGAACCTAGCAATTGTGTGTCTAATTGAGTCGTTACTGTATCTGTGTGTGGCATAGGAAACATCCTAAGATTGCGACTGAAATCCTTAGAGATTCCCTCATGAGCGACCACCGTCCCTGGGCCCGCGAAGCCATTCGTATTATTGAAGCAGACTTCCAGCGCAGCGCCGACACCCACCTGATCCCTTTAGCGCTGCCGGGCTTGCCGGGTATCGAGTTGTACTTCAAGGATGAGTCCAGCCATCCCACTGGCAGCCTGAAACACCGGCTGGCGCGCTCGCTGTTCCTGTATGCGCTGTGCAATGGCTGGCTGAAGCCGGGGGCGCCGGTGATCGAAGCCTCCAGCGGTTCGACGGCGATCTCCGAAGCCTACTTCGCACGCCTGCTCGGCCTGCCGTTTATCGCGGTGATGCCAGCCACCACTTCCAAGGAAAAGATCGCCCAGATCGCCTTCTATGGTGGCAAGAGTCATCTGGTACAAGATCCGACGCAGATCTACGCCGAGTCCGAACGCCTGGCGCAGGAAAGCGGTGGTCACTTCATGGACCAGTTCACCTACGCCGAACGCGCCACCGACTGGCGGGCGAATAACAACATCGCCGAGTCGATCTTCCAGCAGATGCGCTTCGAGCGTCATCCCGAGCCGAGCTGGCTGATTTCCAGCCCCGGCACTGGCGGCACGACCGCGACCCTGGGGCGCTATGTGCGTTATCGCCAGCATTGCACCCGCGTGTTGTGTGCCGATGCCGAGCGCTCGGTGTTCTTTGACTACTACCTGAGCGGCGATGCCGGCTTGCGCCTGGAGTGCGGTTCGCGGATCGAAGGCATTGGCCGACCCCGGGTCGAAGCGTCGTTTTTGCCCAAGGTCATTGATGCGATGGTCAAGGTGCCGGATGCGCTGTCGCTGGCGGCCATGCATTACCTGGCCGAGCGGCTGGGGCGGCGGGTCGGCGGGTCCAGCGGGACCAACTTGATCGGTGCCTTGATGGCGGCGCAGCAGATGAAAGCCGCGGGGGAGTCGGGGTCGATCGTGGCGATCTTGTGTGATGGGGGCGAGCGGTATGCCACCACCTATTACGATCAGGCGTGGCTGGCGGGGCAGGGGTATGAACTGCCGGGGTTGATAGCTGCGGTGGCGGCCAGCGTCGAGCGCGGTGAGCCACTGCCCGATAACGTCTTGCGCGCGAATATCTGACACGCCATAAAAACCAATGTGGGAGCGTGCTTGCTCCCACATCCGCACGGCGGTTTTTTCAGGCCTCGATACCCAACATATCCCGCGCCAACGCCTCGGCAATCCGAATGCCGTCGACACCCGCCGACAGAATCCCACCGGCATAACCGGCGCCTTCACCGGCTGGGAACAGGCCTTTGACGTTCAAGCTCTGCATCGATTCGTTGCGGGTAATCCGCAGTGGCGATGAGGTGCGCGTCTCGATACCGGTCAAGACTGCATCGTGCAGCGAGTAGCCCTTGATCTGCTTCTCGAACGCCGGCAAGGCTTCACGGATCGCTTCGATGGCGAAGTCCGGCAGCGCCAGGGCCAGGTCGCCCATGGACACCCCAGGTTTGTAGGACGGCTCCACGCTGCCGATGGCCGTGGACGGTTTGCCGGCGATGAAATCGCCCACCAGTTGCGCCGGGGCCTCGTAATTGCTGCCACCGAGGATGTAGGCGTGGGATTCCAGGCGCTCCTGCAACTCGATGCCGGCGAGCGGGCCGCCCGGGTAATCGACCTCAGGCGTGATGCCGACCACGATGCCGGAGTTGGCGTTGCGTTCGTTGCGCGAGTACTGGCTCATGCCGTTGGTCACCACGCGATGCAACTCGGAAGTCGCAGCCACCACGGTGCCGCCGGGGCACATGCAGAAGCTGTAGACCGAGCGGCCATTCTTGGCGTGGTAGACCAGTTTGTAGTCGGCGGCGCCAAGTTTCGGGTGCCCGGCGTATTTGCCCAGGCGCGCGGCATCGATCAGCGACTGCGGGTGTTCGATACGGAAACCCACGGAAAACGGCTTGGCTTCCATGTACACGCCACGGCCGTGGAGCATGCGGAAGGTATCGCGGGCGCTGTGGCCGAGGGCGAGGATCACGTGCTTGGAGAGGATCTGCTCGCCGCCATCGATGACCACGCCGTTCAGTTGACCGTCTTCGATCAACACGTCGGTCACCCGTTGCTCGAAGCGCACTTCACCGCCCAGGGCGATGATTTGCTCGCGCATGTTTTCCACCACGCCGGTCAGACGGAACGTACCGATGTGCGGCTTGCTGACGTAGAGGATTTCTTCCGGTGCGCCGGCCTTGACGAACTCGTGCAGCACTTTGCGCCCGTGGAATTTCGGGTCTTTGATCTGGCTGTAGAGCTTGCCATCGGAAAAGGTCCCGGCGCCGCCCTCACCGAATTGCACGTTGGACTCCGGGTTGAGCACACTTTTGCGCCACAGGCCCCAGGTGTCCTTGGTGCGCGCGCGCACTTCCTTGCCGCGCTCGAGAATGATCGGCTTGAAGCCCATCTGCGCCAGCAGCAGCCCGGCGAAAATCCCGCACGGTCCAAAACCGACCACGACCGGACGTTCAGCCAGGTCCGCAGGCGCCTGACCCACCACCTTGTAGCTGACGTCCGGCGCCGGGTTGATGTTGCGGTCATCGGCAAACTTGAGCAGCAGGGCGGTTTCACCCTTTACGTTCAAGTCGACGGTGTAGATGAAGCACAGCTCCGACGATTTTTTGCGGGCGTCATAGCTGCGCTTGAACAGGGTGAAATCGAGCAGGTCATCACTGGCGATGCCCAGGCGCTGCACAATGGCGGGCCGCAGGTCTTCTTCGGGATGGTCGATGGGCAGCTTGAGTTCGGTGATTCGTAACATGACAGGGTCCGGTGTGCGGCGTTTGGTGGGGCCGGCGGTTTTGCAAACCGGTGATTATAAGCCCCAACGGCGGGTTTCCGTCATGTTAAAACAACGCAGACACGAATCAATCGTCCCGCGAACCACCGAAGGCCGCGCAGCCACGCTGGACTTGACCGTTGACCCGCAACTCGGCGGTCATGTGTTGCAGGCTGCCGCTGACGCTGTCGACGCACCGCTGCGGGGCTGCCCACAGTTCGATGTGCTGGTTATTGGCTTCGGTCATCAGGTTGAAACGCCCGTCACCCAGTTGTTCCTCGACATAGGGAACCGGCAGCGGTGGCTGGCCTTCGCGCTCCAGCACCATGCCCTTGGCGGTGACGTTCAGCGCCCAGGCCGGCTTGTGGCCGCTGGCGCGCAGGATCGTGCGCTTGAAGTCGGGATCATCGCAAGCCGAGACCGAGCGCTCGACGCGGTACAGCTGTTGCAGTTCCACTTCGCCCTGGGTGCCGGCGGCGACGCCGGAGAACTTGCCGCGCAGGTCGGCAAACAGTGCGCCTTGCTGGCCGGCCAGGGAGGCGGCTTCCTGCAGGATGCTGGTACCGCCGGTATCCTTGACCACGTAGTTGCGCTGGTCGTGGCACGGTTGGAACAACAGCTTGCCTGCGACTGCCGTGAGCTCGCCCTGCATGCGGGTCAACCCGACGGTGGACGGTTTGGCCGGCTCGCTTTCGAACAACTGGCAGGCGGTGAACAGCGGGAGCAAGGCAAACAGCATGAGGGTACGGGCGGCACGCATTATCGGGTCTCCTGACAAGTGCCGCCACGTTACGCAGGCTGGCGGTGCATCACAAGCCCACGCGCGAGCTTCAGGCATTTCTTACGGCCTTGAAGTTCAACCTACGCTAAAGGTTTGACCGGTCTGCAAGCCCTCGACGCTTTTCGCGTAGGCCAACGCCACATCAGCGCCCGGGGCCGGCTTGTACCCGCGAAAGTACGGTGCGTAGCTGCCCATGGCTTCCAACAGCACCGTCGGGCTCACGGAGTTGACGCGCAGGCCCCGTGGCAATTCGATTGCCGCGGCTTTCACAAAGGCATCCAGTGCGCCATTGACCAGTGCCGCCGAGGCACCGGTACGAATCGGGTCGCGGTTGAGAATGCCGCTGGTGAAGGTGAACGAGGCCCCATCGTTGGCGTACTCGCGGCCGATCAGCAGCAGGTTGACCTGGCCCATCAGTTTGTCACGCAGGCCCAGTTCAAAATCGGTTTCGCTCATCTCACCCAGCGCGACGAAATTCACATTGCCTGCCGCGCAGACGAGGGCATCGAACCGACCGGTCTGCTCGAACAGCCGGCGGATCGAGGCGCTGTCGCTGATATCCACCTGGAAGTCGCCGCTGCTGCGACCAATACTGATTACCTCGTGACGCTGCGCCAGTTCCGCCTTGACCGCCGAGCCCACGGTGCCGCTGGCACCAATCAATAGGATTTTCATCGTGCTGTTTCTCCAGTGGGGTAAGTGAGGGGTCAGTCTAGTGTGGCTTTTCAGATGGATAAACGTGTTAATAGGCAACCTTTGGTTTTCAAATGGAAACAATCCATGAGCGAGATGGATGACCTGGCGGCGTTTGCCGTATTGATCGAAGCCGGCAGTTTTACCGTAGCGGCTGAGCAGTTGGGTTGCAGCAAAGGGCAATTGTCCAAGCGCATCAGCCAGTTGGAGGCGGGGTACGCGGTGGTGTTGCTGCACCGCACCACGCGCAAGCTCAGCCTGACGGCTGCCGGCGCGGCGTTGTTGCCCCAGGCGCAGGCGTTGGTGGTGCAGGTCGAACGGGCGCGTCAGGCACTGGCCCGGCTCAAGGACGATTTGGCCGGGCCGGTGCGTATGACGGTTCCGGTGTCATTGGGCGAAACCTTCTTCGATGGCTTGTTGCTGGAGTTTTCCGAGCACTATCCGCAGGTACAGATCGAACTGGAGCTGAACAACAGCTACCGCGACTTGGCGCGGGATGGCTTTGACTTGGGGGTACGCTCGGGTGCCATCGAAAATCAGCGCCTGGTGGCCAAGCCGCTGCTGGCCTGGCACGAGATGACCTGTGCCAGCCCGGCCTATCTGGAGCAGCACGGCGAACCGCTGACCCCGGCTGATCTGGCGTCCCACACCTGCCTGCTCAACAGCCACTACAGCGGCCGCGAGGAGTGGCTGTACCACCAGCAGCACGAACTGCTGCGCGTGCGGGTGAGCGGGACCTTCGCCTCCAACCACTACAACCTGTTGAAAAAGGCCGCCCTGGTGGGCGCCGGTATTGCGCGCCTGCCTTCCTACGTTTTACCGGCGGAACTGGCTGACGGTCGATTGCGTTTGCTCCTGCGGGACTATCAGACGCGGAGCCTGCCGATGTACCTGGTGCATCCCTATCAGGGCGGCTTGCCGCGACGCACCCAGGTGTTGGCCGACTACCTGGTGGACTGGTTCAAGCGCAGCGGCGAAGCCCTCGACCGTCTCTAGCGATAACGGCGGGCAATCCAGTGGTCGATGGACAGGCCGCCCGGGCCCTTGGCTACCAACAGCAGCAGTATGGCCAGCCAGGTGCCGTGGGTGGGGTAGGCGTCGGGGTACACGAGCAGTTGAATGGTCAGGGTCATGCCAATCAGCGCCAGGGCCGAGAAGCGCGTGGCGAAGCCCAGCAGGATCAGCACCGGGAAGAAGTGTTCGGCAAATGTCGCCATGTGCGCGGCCACTTCCGGTGACAGCCAGGGCAGCCGGTATTCGCTGCGAAACAGCGGCAGCGTCGAGGCGGCGAGTCGCGGTTCGCCCAGTTGGAAGGTGCCGCTGATCAAGTCGATGGCAAAACCTTCGACTTTGGTTTGCCCGGACTTCCAGAACACTGCCGCTATGGAAAAGCGTGCGAGAAAGGCGATCAAGCTGTAGGGGATTTGTTCGAAAAGCTGGATGGCCCGTTTAATCAGGCCCGGTGATTGAGCGTTCATGGCGATACCTTGTGTTCCAGATGCAGGTGAGTGATTGCGGCTTGGTTGATCAGTAGCGCCAGGCATTGGTGCAGGTCGAACTCGGCCGACGTCTCCAGTGCGTGTGTGAGCGCCTCCTCCAGCACCGCGCCATGGTTCAGGCTGTCGATGAACACCACCGAGCCGCTGTCGATGGCGAACACCTTGACCTCCAGGCCCTGGCGCAACATCAGGGCGCCCTGGGCATGCCAGGGATTTAACGTGGCAATCGCGCCCTCGGTGTGGTGCGCCGCCCACACTGCGACGACGGCGTAGCGGGAGTTCAACGTAGCCAGGGATGGGTGCAATTGCAGGCGCAATGTGCCCAGCTCGGTGTGTGCTTGCAGTTGCTGCAGAACAGCCTGCGGTTCCAGCGCCGGGGCATCCGCCGCGTGATAGGCACGGACCCGCAAGCGTTCCAATCGCGCTACATCCGCCAGGTAAGGCACGCTCGCGGCCGGTTCAAAGCCTTGGATAAAGCTGGAAAATGTAGCGCCGTACGCGCTGATCACCGGGCTGCTGGGCGGGTTCGCCTGTACGTAGCCGCGGGCCATGGCGCGGAAAAACTCATCGCCTACCAGTTGCAACGTCACCGGGTAAGCGCTCGCCAGCGCATTGATCAACGAGCCGTGGACATTGTTGCGATACACGGCAAAGCGGCTGGCCGGGTCGGCGCCGTTACTGCTGAACAGGCCGTCGGGGCAGGCCTGGTCCGGCGCCAGCAGGGCGGCGGCAAAGTCTTCGAGGAGGCTCATGGGCGCACCTGCAACAAATGCCGTTCGGCCTGTTGCGCCTCGGCCAGCAGCACGCTGAAGGCCGGCACCTGGTTATCCCTTTCGATCAACGTCGCCACCGGGCCGGTACGCGCGAGTACCTGCTCGTACAACTGCCAGACGGCGTTATCGATGGGCGCACCGTGATCATCGATCAGCAGGCGCTCGCCCAGGCTGTCGGTGTCTTCGGCAAAGCCTGCCAGATGAATCTCAGCCACGGCGTGCAATGGCAGGGCGTCGATGTAGGCCAACGGGTCACGCTGATGATTGATGCACGACACGTAGACGTTATTGACGTCCAGCAGCAGGCCACAGCCGGTGCGGCGGATGGTTTCGCTGATGAAGTCCGTCTCGTCCAGGGTCGAGCGCTGGAACTGCAGGTAGGTCGATGGATTCTCCAGCAGCATTGGGCGTTTGAGGAAGCTCTGAACCTGATCAACGTGTTCGCACACCCGGTTCAGGCTGTCGACATCGTAGGCCAGCGGCAGCAAGTCGTTGAGAAACACCGGGCCGTGGGTCGACCAGGCCAGGTGTTCGGAAAAGGTGTGGGGTTGATAGCGCTCGATCAGCCTCGCCAGCCGTGCCAGGTGCGCACGGTCCAGCGGGCCTTCGCCGCCGATGGACAGGCCCACGCCGTGCAGCGACAGCGGGTACTGCGCGCGAATCAAACCCAGGTAGTGATGAAACGGGCCGCCGGCCACCATGTAGTTTTCGGCATGCACTTCAAAAAAACCGATATCGGGGCGGGTGTCGAGCACTTCGGCGAAGTGCTCGTGCTTCAGCCCCAGCCCGGCCCGCAGGGGGAGTCCGGGCGCCTGAGCCGCTGAGGGCGTTTGCAGGAACGAAAGCGTCATCATCAGTACTCAGGGTGGGGGCTGTTTCAGGACTTGGCGGTAAAGGCCGCTTCCTGGCCGAAACCGCTCGGCGAGGTGCTGCTTGGGGTTTGGGTGCAGGTGCCAGCCGGGACCAGTTTCCAGGCATTGGCCTGATCCTTGGTTTTGGACGTGCCGGCGCAGGAAGTGCCAGCGCCGGCGGCGCAATCGTTCTTGCCAGCTTCAGCGACGCCGAAGCATTTCTGCATGTCGTCGGCAGCGTGGGCGCTGGTGGTCAGGGCGGACAGGCTCAGCGCGGAACCCAGGGCCAGGACGAGGGAAGCGGCGGACAGCGAACGGGTTTTTACGGTCATGGTGTATCTCCAGCAGTGGGTTGAGTCGGCGGGCATGATTGCCTGCTTGTACCACTAGAGGCTGGACGTTGGAATTCGTTACAAGTCGTTTGAGAAAAATTCTTCAGGGATCACCCGAAACAAATGTGGGAGGGGGCTTGCCCCCGATGACGGTATATCAGTCACATGTTCTGTGCCTGACATGGCGCCATCGGGGGTAAGCCCCCTCCCACATTTGGATCCGGTTCGTCCAGCAACCGCGTGTTAACCGCCGAGGTACGCCTCACGCACCTTAGGATCGGTCAGCAACTGCTCACCCGTGCCCTGCATCACCACCCGGCCGTTTTCCAGCACATAGGCACGGTCAGCGATTTTCAGCGCCTGGTTGGCGTTTTGTTCCACCAGGAACACCGTCACACCGTCCTTGCGCAGTTGTTCGATGATGTCGAAGATCTGCTGGATGATGATCGGTGCCAGGCCCAGGGAGGGTTCGTCGAGCAGCAACAGCTTGGGCTTGCTCATCAGCGCCCGGCCGATGGCGAGCATTTGCTGCTCGCCGCCGGACATGGTGCCGCCGCGCTGGCTGAAGCGTTCCTTGAGCCTGGGGAACAGGTGCAGCACCTTGTCCATCTGCTCCTGGTAGTCGCCCTTGTCGGTGAAGAACCCGCCCATGGCCAGGTTCTCTTCGACGGTCAGGCGCGAAAACACCCGTCGGCCTTCCGGCACCACGGCGATGCTTTTGCGCATGATGTGCGACGACTGCTGGCCCACCAACTCTTCGCCCATGTAGCGGATGCTGCCGCTGTGGGCCTGCGGCGAACCGCAGAGGGTCATCAACAAGGTCGACTTGCCGGCACCGTTGGCGCCGATCAGCGTGACGATCTCACCCTGGCGCACTTCGACGTTGACGCTGTGCAGGGCCTGGATCTTGCCGTAGAAAGTGGAAACGTTTTCGAATTGCAGCATTTTACGCTTCCCCCAGATAGGCTTTGATCACTTCAGGATTGTCGCGGATCTGCTCCGGCGTACCGTCGGCCAGGGGCGTGCCCTGGTTGATCACCACGATGTGGTCGGAAATGCTCATGACCAGTTTCATGTCGTGTTCGATTAACAGCACCGTCGCGTTGTTTTCTTCACGCAACACGCCGATCAGCGCCTTGAGGTCTTCGGTTTCCTTGGGGTTCAAACCGGCGGCCGGTTCGTCGAGCATCAGGATCCGCGGGCGGGTCATCATGCAGCGGGCGATTTCCAGGCGACGTTGCTGCCCATAGGCCAGGGTGCCGGCGGGGCGGTTGGCGAACTCGGTGAGGTTGACCTTGTCCAGCCAGTACTCCGCATATTCCATGGCCTCGCGCTCGCTCTTGCGGAACGCCGGGGTCTTGAACAAGCCTGCGAAGAAGTTGGTGTTCAAGTGACGGTGCTGAGCGATCAGCAGGTTTTCGACCGCCGTCATGTCTTTGAACAACCGCACGTTCTGGAAGGTCCGCACCACGCCCTTGCGGGCGATCTCGTGACCGGCCAGGCCCTGGATCGGCAGGCCGTCGAGCAGGATGCTGCCACCGCTCGGCTTGTAGAAACCGGTGAGGCAGTTGAACACGGTGGTCTTGCCGGCGCCGTTGGGGCCGATCAGCGCAACCACTTGTTTTTCTTTGACGGTCAGGGCCACGCCATTGACCGCCAGCAGGCCGCCGAAGCGCATGCTCAAGTTTTCGACTTTCAGGATCTCGCGGCTCATTTGCGCAGCTCCATGTGTGGACGTTGCATGGGCAGCAGGCCTTGAGGACGCCAGATCATCATCAGCACCATCATGGCGCCGAACATCAACATGCGGTATTCGCTGAACTCACGCATCATTTCCGGCAGCAGGATCATCACGATTGCCGCGAGGATCACGCCCAACTGCGAGCCCATGCCACCCAGTACCACGATGGCGAGGATGATCGCCGACTCGATAAAGGTGAACGACTCCGGCGTCACCAGGCCTTGGCGAGCGGCGAAGAAGCTGCCGGCAAAACCGGCGAACGCAGCGCCCAGGGTGAACGCGGACAGCTTGATGATGGTCGGGTTCAGGCCCAGGGCCCGGCAGGCGATTTCATCTTCGCGCAGCGCTTCCCACGCACGGCCGATCGGCATGCGCAGCAGGCGGTTGATCACGAACAATGCGGCCAGGGCCAGCAACAGCGCCACCAGGTACAGGAACACCACTTTGCTCACCGGGTTGTAGGCAATCCCGAAGTACTCGTGGAAGGTCTGCATGCCTTCGGCCGCGTTTCGCTCGAACGACAGCCCGAAGAACGTCGGCTTGGGAATGCTGCTGATGCCGTTAGGGCCACCGGTGATGTCGGTCAGGTTACGCAGGAACAGTCGGATGATTTCCCCGAAGCCCAGGGTCACGATGGCCAGGTAGTCACCGCGCAGGCGCAGCACCGGGAAGCCCAGCAGGAAGCCGAACGTCGCCGCCATCAGGCCGGCGAGTGGTAGACAGACCCAGAAGCTCCAGCCCAGGTAGTGCGAGAGCAGCGCGTAGGTGTAGGCACCCACGGCATAGAAGCCCACATAACCCAGGTCGAGCAGGCCGGCCAGACCGACCACGATGTTCAGGCCCAGGCCCAGCAACACGTAGATCAGGATCAGGGTGGCGATGTCGACCGCACCGCGTGAGCCGAAGAACGGCCAGATCAGCGCGGCCACGATCAGGCCGATGATGATGTAGCGCTGGGTGCGCGGCAGGGTCAGGAATTGGCTGACCTTGGGCGATACCAGCGGGCCACGGTTGGAGCGCAATAACGCGCCGACCTGCTGGGTGAACAGCACGCGCAGGAACATCAGCACCGAGCACAGGGCAATGATGGTCAGGGTCACGGGACCGGTGCCATGCACTTCCAGGTTGATGCCGACAATGCTCAGCTTGAGGCCAAGTACCGGAAAGGCCACGGCCCAAACCAGCAGGGCGCTGAAAAACGCCGATTTAAGATATCTGCTCATACTTTCTCAACCTCCGGACGGCCCAGGATGCCGGTCGGACGGAACAACAGCACCAGAACCAAAAGGCCAAACGCTACGACGTCCTTGTACTGGTCGCCGAAGATATCGGCACCAAACGCTTCGGCCACACCCAGCACCAGCCCGCCGAGCATGGCGCCCGGGATACTGCCGATGCCGCCCAATACCGCTGCGGTAAAGGCCTTGAGGCCGACCAGGAAACCGGCGTTGGGGTTGATCACGCCGTACTGCATGCTCAGCAACACGGCAGCGACGGCCGCCAGCGCGGCACCGATGACGAAGGTCAGGGCGATGATGTTGTTGGTGTTGATGCCCAGCAGGTTGGCCATCTTGATGTCTTCGGCGCAGGCCCGGCAGGCGCGCCCCAGACGGGAGCGGGAAATGAACAGGGTCAGGCCTAGCATGGCCACCAGGGTGACGACGAAGACCAGGATCTGCATGTACGAAATCAGCACTTCTTGTGCGCCGCCTGGGCCGAAGGAGAAGCTCCCCGGGATCAGGTTGGGAATGGACTTATCCTTGGAGTCCTGGGACAGCAATACGGTGTTCTGCAGGAAAATCGACATGCCGATGGCGGAAATCAGCGGGATCAAACGGTTGCTGCCACGCAAGGGACGATAGGCAACCCGTTCGATACTGTAGCCATAGGCACTGGTTACGACGATCGACGCAAGGAACGCGGCGGTCATCAACAGCGGCAGGGAGTGGATACCCATCATGGCCAGCCCGGCAAGGGCGATAAAGGCCACGTAGGAACCAATCATGTACACCTCGCCATGGGCGAAGTTGATCATTCCAATAATGCCGTAAACCATTGTGTAGCCAATGGCTATCAGGGCATAGGTGCTGCCAATGGTCAGGCCATTAACCAGCTGTTGGAAAAAATGATAGATCTCAGGCATTACAACGCTCCTAAAAACCCGATACGCATTTCACTGGTGGAGTCATGTTCCGGCCCTGCGCTGTGTTCTGTGAGCACATTTGCGCAAAGCGTTTGCCAGCGAACCGCTGGTGACGGTTTTAAGATTTTCAGGTGAGCCAGCGCCCGGATCGCGGGTGACAGGCCCATAAACCTCGTAAAACAAAGCCCACTGCTCTCGCAGTGGGCTTGTTGACCAGTAACGCCTGGCTTACTGAGGGGAAACTTCGGTTTTTGGTTTGCCGAAGTGCCATTCGTAGACCACGAACTTGAAGTCCTTCAGGTCGCCCTTGGCGTCGAAGCTCAGCTCGCCGGTAGGGGTCTTGAAGGTGCCCGCGTGGATGGCTGCGGCCACTTTGGCGGTGTCTTCGCTCTTCGCGGCAGTGATACCGCCGGCGATGACTTCAATGGCCGAGTAGGCCGGGAACACGAACGGACCGGTTGGGTCCTGCTTGTTCTTGGCGAACTCTTCAACGATGGCTTTGTTGGCCGGGTCGGTGTCGAAGGATTTCGGCAGGGTCACCAGCAGGCCTTCGGAAGCGCCCTGGGCGATTTGCGAGATGGAGTCGTTGCCGACGCCTTCTGGGCCCATGAACTTGGCGTTCAGGCCTTTTTCCTTGGACTGACGCAGGATCAGGCCCAGCTCTGGGTGGTAGCCGCCGTAGTAGACGAAGTCGACGTTGGCTTGCTTGAGCTTCTGGATGATCGAGGAGAAGTCTTTATCACCGGCGTTCAGGCCTTCGAAGACAGCGACTTTCACGCCTTTCTTCTCGAGGGTCTGTTTAACGGCGGTGGCGATGCCTTCACCGTATTGCTGCTTGTCGTGCAGCACGGCAACGATCTTCGGCTTCACGTGGTCGGCGATGTAGTTGCCGGCCGCTGGGCCTTGGGCGCTGTCCAGGCCGATGGTACGGAAGATCAGCTTGTAGCCACGGGCGGTGATTTCCGGGCTGGTGGCGGCCGGGGTAATCATGATCACGCCTTCGTCTTCATAAATGTCGGACGCTGGCTGAGTGGAGCTGGAGCACAGGTGACCGACCACGAACTTGACGCCGTCGTTGACCACTTTGTTGGCGACCGCAACGGCTTGCTTGGGATCGCAGGCGTCGTCGTATTCCTTGGCTTCGAGCATTTTGCCATCGACGCCGCCTTTGGCGTTGATGTCGGCGATCGCCTGCTTGGCACCCATGAACTGCATGTCGCCATATTGCGTGACAGGACCGGTTTTAGGGCCGGCGATGCCGATCTTGATGGTGTCGGCTGCGAACGAATGGCTGGCAACCCCGGCCAGGACCATAGCGGCAAACAGTTTGGAAATCTGCTTAGTAGCCTTATTCATAGTGCTCCACTCTTACTGTTGTATTTTTTATAGTTCTAGCGGCCTTGTGAGCTGCAGAACCGGATCAGATATCTCGAATATCCCCCCGGCAGTGCCCTGGCAACTGTACCGGTACAGTGTAGAGCGCCGGTTGATCGCTTGAAAAGCTGGCTGCTGGGGGCAATACCCGGGTGTGTCGCTTAAATGAAAGAAAAAGACAGAATTGCGGCGGGGGGCTGCCGCAGTGGCGGGCAATCCGTGGCTTTCCTGACGCTTTCAATCGCTCACTCATTTGCAACTGGGTTTTTCTACGAGAGACACGACGTTATGATTGCGCCGATTTTTTCCCAAGGTGAATTCCCATGACGCAAGAACCTAGCACCCTCTATGCCAAGCTGCTCGGTGAAACCGCCGAAATCTCCTGGAAGGAGCTCGAACCGTTCTTTGCCAAGGGTGCCCTATTGTGGGTCGGCGCCGGCCTGGATTTGATCGAGGCGGCCGAGGGCATGGCCGAGGACCAGCGCGATAAAGTCTCTGCCTGGCTGGCCTCGGGCAGCCTTGGCGAAGTGTCTGCGACGCGGGCATTGGACCTGCTGGAGCGCGATCCGAGCTTGTGGGCGGTGGTGGTTTCGCCGTGGATTCTGATCCAGGAAAGGGCAGGGTAAGAAACGTCTGCGCGAAAATGGTGCGCTGTTTGCGCCGCTGTAAGTGTGTAGCGGAGTAACCGCAGATGCGGTGATGGCATCTTGCCGTGGAGAAAGGTCACAGGTGAGGGTGACGTGCGCGTCACGGGAACAGTTTTGCTGACCGCGAAATGCTCGGGAAATTGTTTCTGGGTGTGAGCCGATCGCCGTGGCGAGGGAGCAAGCTCCCTCGCCACATAAGCCTAGGCTGTCTTGCCGGTATGGTTATTCAACGAAATAATCTTGGTCTTGCCGATCCGATGACGGTAAATCTCGCGCAGGTACTTGATCGCCTTTTTCACGCAATCCCGTGACAGGCGAATGTCATTGATCGAGACAAACTTCTCTTTGTCATTGATCAGCTCGCGGTACTTCTTCTCATACATCGGCTTGATCGCGTACCAGTTGGTATCGAGGATCTTCGCCGGGTTTTCAAACTCGTTGAGCAGTTCGTCGATACGGTCTTCGTCGAAGTCCTCGTGGATGATGAAGTCCAGGATCGAGTTGTCCAGCGTGTCATCGAAACGATACGGGTTGCGCGCAAAGCAGCGTTTGATAAACGCCACGATCAGCGTCAGGAAATCGTCCGACAGGCACGGGCTCTTGGCGATCAGGGTGGTCAGCGACAGGTTAGCCGACGCACCGATCACCAGGGCGTAGCGCTTGAGCGTGGTGTTGGGGAACAGGCTGTTGAGGTGGGTCTTGAGGCGGTTCAGGTCCATGTAGGACAGTTTGTAGTCCTTGGGCAGCGACACGATCGACACCACCGACGAGCAGTTTTTGAAGAAGTGCAGGTCGTGCAGCGCAGCCGCGTCGTAGCCGGAGTTCTTGTACTGCTCCAGGGAGGCCTTGTAGCGCTTGGACTCGATCGGCAGCAGGCTGATGCCTTCGATGGCCTGGGTGACCTTGTTGAAGTGCGGCAGGTCGATGGAGCGGAAGAACAGGTCGTCGATGTTCAGGCGCTGGGGTTCTTTGTCGAACACCTTGAACTTGTCATTCGACGGCGCCGGGGTTTCCGGGACCACCGATTCGGCGTAGGCAATCGCCACCGGGCCGGCCAGGCTCATGAACAGGTCGTTGGCATCCAGGCGGATGGTTTCGCCGATATCGATCCCGGCGCGACGGAAGTAGTTCTGGTCGTAGTCGGTGGTTACCGCCTGGGCGGTAAGAATGTTGAAGATCTGTTGCGAGATGTACTGGTTGGCGTGCTTTTCCATGGCATTGACATCAATGTTCTGGATGTTGCCGTCATCGCTCTCTTCGGCGTAACGCATGATGTCGTTGGAGATCAGCATCATCGCGTTCCATGGGCGGATACGGCCTTTGACGCTGGCTTCGCTGCTGTCTTCATTGGCGAAGTTGTATGAGAAATCCCATTCTTCCGACAGGTACTTGCACAGCAGCCGCCCGGCGTTGATGTGCAGCGCCTCGGACATTTCGCTGCGGTGATCGGAGATGTTCGGCAGCACGCAGATGCCACTGGTGAAGATCGGTTCGAAGACGAAGGCGTGGCCGCTTTTGCTGTCGTGCTCGTCGGCCGGCTTGGTGTCGAACGTCTTGTTCATGTACGAGTGCTGCTGGGCCAGGCCGAACTCCGAAGCCATGCCCGAGCCGGTGCCGCCGCCCGCGCTGAAGATCGAGAAGTACAGGCGCGACTGGTTGGCCTTGATGCCGCAGGAGTCGATCAGGTACGAATGGATCATCTTCCAGTCAGGGCTGGAAAAACGCTGGGTGTCTTTATTGAGGATGATCTTGGCCAGGTACTGGCCAAGGATCGGCGCGTTACCGGCGCCGCCGGCATGGACTTCCGAAAGGTCCATGATTTTCATCTTGCTGTAGTCGCGCAGGAAGCCGCTTTTTTCACCCTTGCGCGAGAAGCGGATGCGCCCGGCGATGTCCTTGTCCAGGTCGCCCAGCATCACCAAGGGTTCCACCAGGAACACCGGTTTGCTGGCTTTGCCGCTGCCCAGGCGCAGGTTGTTGCGAATCCACTGGGCCGGGCTGTAGCCCTTGTCTGTCGACTTGTCTTCGGTACTGAACTCGTTCAAGTAGAACTTGCGTGCGTTGTAGACCAACTCGGCCACGTCCAGCGCAATGTTCGAACCGCAGCGGCCCAGCCCGATCAGGCACACCGAGGGAAATTCCTGCTCGCTGCGCGGCTCGCTGTCGCCTTCCTGGTGGGGCAGGCGCGGGAACACCATGTCGCGCAGGCCGTCGAGGTTGTCGAGGATGCGGTCGGTATTGGTCTCGGTGAAGTATAGGTATTGCTGGGTTGCCGCCGGACGGGGGCTGCTCAATGACTTTGAAGCTGAAGGTTTTTCCGCAGGAGCTGTCGGCAACACATCGGAGACCACGGTGGCAGGGTTATTTTTAGAAGTCATTGTGCGCCATGTACCTGGGCGGATGGCTGTGAAATATTAAAAAGCCATCACTGAGTGGGAGTTCGCGACTTTACAGTGCGTCCGGTCCGGGACGATAGGTTTAACCCTAACGTTTCAAGGGGAAATTTCGGCCCGACTCTGATGAATCGGCCGTTTATCGGCGTTCTTTAGATAAATGATGGCGAAATGCCAAAGATTAGACGTCAGTGACTCGCCTGATGATGCCGGTGGGGCCGCAGTGGCCACGGCCACGCGAAGGGCTTTCGACGATAGCGCCTCCTTGGATCACGCTCATGCTCTCGCCGGCAGGCACTGCAAGGCTCAACCGGTCACCCTGGACGAAATCACCCCCCAGTTTGAGCGCCAGCTTGATGCTAAGCGCTGATGGGCAGGTCCAGCTCGAAGGGCGGTGGCTCCAGCGGCGCCAGGCCGAAGGCTGCGCGCGCGGCATCGCAATCGGTGCTTTGCACGCCTTGGCTCCAGGAGGCGTCGAACTCTCGGCACACACTGGAGCGCTGCTCATAGATGGAGCAACGAGTGCCTTTGCCCACTTCGCCCTCAAGGCTGCAGCAGCGCGCGGGTTTCTGGTCGGTGCCGATCATTGCCACGCGGGTGTGGTTGATCTGCACCACCAGGTCATCGGGCACCGTGCCCCCCGACGAGGCGCACTCACCCCAGAAGAAAGACACACGGAAGTGTGAACAGCAGGCACCGCAATTCAGACACGGACTGGCTTCGGACATGGGCGTCATCGATAAGGAAAGTAAGAGGGGGTTGCTACAGGAAGGCTCGCCATTCTAATCGCGTCGTGGCCGTTGGGAAGAGGGGCGCGCACTTATATCTTTCGTAGGAAAGGCCTCGTGGTTTCGGGTGAAATCATGCCCTATCAGCTTTACGAATCATTACAGACAACCGCTGCCGGCCTGACTATGTTGCAGGGACCTGAGCAGGATGCATCGGGCATCGCAGCGCTCATAACAATAAAAGAGACGGACCCATGCAGAACTCGACCCAAGCGACGAATGCCTGGCGCATTCTGTTCCTGCTGTTCCTCGCCAACCTGTTCAACTTCTTCGACCGCACCATTCCGGCGATCATCATCGAGCCGATCCGCATGGAGTGGCACCTGAGCGACTTCCAGCTCGGCATCATCGGCACCGCCTTCACCATCGTCTACGCCATTGCCGGCCTGCCGCTCGGGCGCCTGGCCGACACCGGTTCGCGCAGCAAACTCATGGGGTGGGGCCTGTTCGCCTGGAGCGGGCTGACGGCGATCAACGGCATGGTCGGCAGCTTCTGGACCTTTCTGCTAGTGCGCATGGGCATCGGCATCGGCGAAGCCAGCTACGCGCCAGCGGCCAACTCGCTGATTGGCGATCTGTTCCCGGCCCACCGTCGTGCGCGGGCCATGGGCATTTTCATGCTGGGCCTGCCGTTGGGCCTGTTGCTGGCGTTCTTTACCATTGGCGCGATGGTCAAGGCGTTCGACAGCTGGCGCGCGCCGTTCTTCATTGCGGCCGTGCCGGGACTGATCCTTGCGGTCTTCATGTTCTTTATCAAGGAACCCAAGCGCGGCGCGGCAGAAACCGTGCAAGTCTCCCAGGAACCCGTCGACCGCCCGATCCGCCGCGTGCTGGCGGTGCCGACCTTCCTCTGGTTGGTGCTGGCCGGGCTGTGCTTCAACTTCGCGACCTACGCCTGTAACTCGTTCCTAGTGCCGATGCTGCAGCGCTATTTCCTGATGCCGTTGCAGGAAGCGGCTGTGGCCACCGGGGTAATCGTCGGGTTGACCGGCCTGGTCGGTCTGACGTTGGGTGGCTGGGTTGCCGACAAGATCCATCAACGGGTTGCCAATGGCCGGCTGCTGTTTGCCGCGTGCAGCCTGATCATTTCCACCGTCACCACCGCCTGGGCCTTACATGCCGGGCGTATCGAGATTGGGGTGTTTGTCGCGTTGTTCAGCGTGGGTTGGTTGTTTGCCTACAACTTCTACACCTGCGTATACACGGCGATCCAGGACGTGGTCGAACCGCGCCTGCGGGCCACGGCGATGGCGCTGTTCTTTGCCGGCTTGTACTTGCTGGGCGGCGGCATGGGGCCGGTGGTGGTGGGGGGATTGTCCGATCACTTTGCCCATTCGGCGATGCATGCCGCCGGGGCGGAGCAGATGACCGAGGCTTATAAAGCGGTGGGGTTGCATGACGCCATGTACCTGATTCCGGTGGCACTGTTCTTGACCATGCTGTTTCTGTTCCAAGCCTCGCGCACCTTCGTGCGCGATGCCACGCGGATGAAGGAGGGGTTGGTGGCTGTGGAGGTGCCTGCGGCGGCTGCGACGGCTTGAAACCGTGTTGACTGCATCGGGAGCAAGCCCCCTCCCACACATTGAAATGCATTCCAATGGTGGGAGGGGGCTTGCTCCCGATGAGGCTCTCGAAGGCAAAGGTATTTTCAAGTGAATAAAAAAGGCCCGCAGTGCGCGGGCCTTCTTTTTAACCGAGCAGCGCAGCAATCAACCAGCGACCAACACCCGAATCGCTTCCAGTCGCAGCGCGGCCTTGTCGAGCATGGCCAGGCCTTGCTCGCGTTGTTGGCGCAGGGCAACCAGTTCGCTGTCGCGCACGGTTGGGTTGACGGCTTGCAACGCGGTCAGGCGCGCCAGTTCTTCGTCGGTGTCCGCTGCCAGGCGACGCTTGGCCTCGGCCACACGCTCGGCATGGCGCGGCGTGATCTTCTCTTCACCGGCGTTGATGCGCGGCGTCAGTTGGTCGCGCTGGGCCTGGACGAACTTGTTGGCGCTGGCCCGTGGCACGCTTTCCAACTGGTCGTTCAAGGTTTCGAACGACACACGGCCGGACAAGTCATTGCCATTGGCGTCCAGCAGGCAGCGCAGGGCGGCCGGCGGCAAGTAGCGGCCCAGTTGCAGCGAACGCGGGGCGACCACTTCGCTGACGTAGAGCAGCTCGAGCAGCACGGTGCCGGCCTTGAGCGCCTTGTTCTTGATCAGCGCCACGGCGGTGTTGCCCATGGAACCGGACAGCACCAGGTCCATGCCGCCCTGTACCATCGGGTGTTCCCAGGTGATGAACTGCATGTCTTCGCGCGACAGCGCCTGGTTGCGGTCGTAGGTGATGGTCACACCTTCGTCGTCGCCCAGGGGGAAGCTGGCATCGAGCATTTTTTCGCTGGGCTTGAGGATCAGCGCATTTTCCGAATGGTCTTCGCTGTCGATGCCGAACGCATCGAACAGGGTTTCCATGTAGATCGGCAGGGCAAACTGGTCGTCTTGTTCCAGGATGTCTTCCACCAGCGCATCGCCTTCACCCGCGCCGCCTGAGTTGAGCTCCAGCAAGCGGTCGCGGCCGGTGTGCAGTTCCTGTTCCAGGCGTTCGCGCTCGGCACGGGCGTCGTCGATCAGGGCTTGCCACTCGTCGTCGTCGGCGTTTTCCAGCAGCGGCAGCAGGCGCGGGCCGAACTGATGCTGCAAGGCGTTGCCGGTCGGGCAGGTGTTGAGGAACGCGTTCAGTGCTTCGTGGTACCACTGGAACAGGCGCTCTTGCGGGCTGGTTTCCAGGTACGGCACGTGCAGTTCGATCACATGTTTCTGGCCGATCCGGTCCAGACGGCCGATCCGCTGTTCGAGCAGGTCGGGGTGGGACGGCAGGTCGAACAGCACCAGGTGGTGGGAGAACTGGAAGTTACGGCCTTCACTGCCGATTTCCGAACAGATCAGCACCTGGGCGCCAAATTCTTCATCGGCGAAGTAAGCGGCGGCGCGGTCACGTTCGAGGATGTTCATGCCTTCGTGGAACACTGTGGCCGGGATGCCGGAGCGCACGCGCAGGGCGTCTTCCAGGTCCATCGCGGTTTCGGCGTGGGCGCAGATCACCAGGACCTTGGTGCGCTTGAGCATTTTCAGCTGGTCGATCAGCCATTCGACCCGTGGGTCGAAGCGCCACCAGCGATTGTCTTCCTCGATATCCGGCTGCGACTGGAAGCTGACTTCCGGGTACAGCTCGGCGTGTTCGCCCAGCGGCAATTCAAGGTATTCGTCCGGGTTCGGCAGCGGGTAGGCGTGCAGCTTGCGCTCCGGGAAGCCTTGCACTGCGGCGCGGGTGTTGCGGAACAGCACACGGCCAGTGCCGTGGCGGTCGAGCAGCTCACGCACCAGGCGTGCGCTGGCTTCGGTGTCGCCATCATTGACGGCGGTGAGCAGCGCTTCACCTTCGTTGCCGAGGAAACCCTGGATGGTCGTGTGCGCGGCCGGGGAGAGGCGGCCCTTGTCCAGCAGTTCCTGCACCGCTTCGGCCACCGGGCGATAGTTTTCGCTTTCGGCGCGGAAGGCTTGCAGGTCGTGGAAGCGGTTCGGGTCCAGCAGGCGCAGGCGCGCAAAGTGGCTGTCCTGGCCCAGTTGTTCCGGGGTGGCGGTGAGCAGCAGCACGCCAGGGATGACTTCGGCAAGCTGTTCGACCAGCGAGTACTCGGCGCTGGCTTTCTCTTCATGCCACACCAGATGGTGCGCTTCGTCGACCACCAACAGGTCCCAGCCGGCGGCGAACAGCGCATCCTGGGCCTTCTCGTCGTCCACCAGCCACTCCAGGGCCACCAGGGCCAACTGGGTGTCTTCGAACGGGTTGGCGGCATCGCTTTCGATAAAACGTTCTTCGTCGAACAGCGCTACTTGCAGGTTGAAGCGGCGGCGCATTTCTACCAGCCACTGGTGCTGCAGGTTTTCCGGGACCAGGATCAGCACGCGGTTGGCGCGGCCGGACAGCAACTGGCGATGGATCACCAGGCCGGCTTCGATGGTCTTGCCCAGGCCCACTTCGTCGGCCAGCAATACCCGTGGCGCGATACGGTCGGCGACTTCGCGGGCGATGTGCAATTGGTGAGCAATGGGTTGTGCACGCACGCCGCCCAGGCCCCACAGCGAAGACTGCAATTGGCGGCTGGTGTGTTCCAGGGTGTGGTAGCGCAGCGAGAACCAGGCCAGCGGGTCGATCTGCCCGGCGAACAGGCGGTCACTGGCCAGGCGGAACTGGATGAAGTTCGACAGTTGGGTTTCCGGCAGGGTGACCTGCTCGTTCTGCCCATTGAGGCCGTGGTAGACCAGCAGGCCGTCGACATCGTCGACTTCTTGCACGGTCATTTTCCAGCCTTCGAAATGGGTGATGCTGTCGCCCGGCGAGAACCTCACGCGGGTGAGGGGCGCATTCCGTAGCGCATACTGGCGCGTGTCGCCAGTGGCCGGATAGAGCACGGTCAACAAGCGGCCGTCCTGTGCCAGAACGGTGCCTAACCCCAGCTCTGCTTCGCTGTCACTAATCCAGCGTTGCCCCGGTTGATACTGCTGCGCCATGCTGCCTGACTCCCGCCGTGAAAAAGCCGACTATCTTAACGGAACAAGGCCCTCATCCAAAGGACTCTGACAAAAACTACGCGGTTTGCGCAGTGCATCGAGTGCTGAATCGACGGGCGGCCGGCACTTACGAGTGTCGATTGGGTCACACGTTGGCAAGCCTGCGCTCAAGTCGCCGCCCCGCCAGCCGACAGCCTGCTGACAGGAGAACAACTATTATGCTGCCACCCATGCTGCCCGTCAGCGTCGTACCGGTCACGTCGCAACTCGACCCGGTGCGTCAAAAACCCGATATACCGCCCGTGGTGCCCGTACAAGCGAGTTCCAGCGAGAGCACGATCGACCTGAAAAATGGCGATGGCGAGCAGTCGAATCTTTTGCTGCGCGAGGAGCAACGCCGCCAGCAGGAACAGCAGAAACGCCGGCGTGAAGCCGATGACGACCCGGAGCAGCACTTGGCGATCCCGGGCGATGAGCTCAACGCCGACAACACCGTACCCGTGGCGCCGCTGATCGAAGACGCACCGCGCCAGGGGTTGTGGGTGGACGTCGAGGTTTAAGACCCCCGCCAACAAGGCGAAGGGCACCTCGCTGGCCTCGTGGGCAAGGGCGGCGTGCGGCTTTTTGGTGATGACCTGCATTTTTTTGCCCGCTGATTTGCTGTCGGGCAAGTGAGGCCGCATTATTAAGCGATCCCCGCCACGACATAAGCCAAGCCATGAGTGATGACGACAAACTGATCGACCTGAACGCCGAACGCGCTAAACGGGTGCATGACCTCAACGACAAACGCCTGAATGAAGTTCGCCAGGCGTTCGAACAAGCGATGCCGCTTGGAAAAGGTAAGAAAAAGCCGAAAAACAAACCGAAAAAACGTTGAAGTAGCCTGTATCTATTGATGCAGGTCAGTTATTTCCCTTCTTTACGCCCCGTCGCGGGCGACATTGATCCTCGTCAATTTCCCATCCCGCCTTCTCCTTTAACTTAGCCCTATCGCAACAAGGCAAGAGCAGGAGGCCAGTCATGTTTTTCGATAATGTGGTGTTTGCCGGAGTGCTGACGGTTGGCCTCATGGTGCTGTTCTTCGTAGGGTTTGGATTTTTTATCTGGAAAGACGCAAACAAGCGTAAAAAGCCATAGGTTTTTCCAGGTTACATGAGCACGCAAGGCATTTTGGGCGACTTCGGTCGCCCTTTTTTTTGCCTGCGATTTAATCAACACCACGGGATTTATGTGGGCGCGGGGCATCGGCATAAAAAAAGGTGCGACCCTCGCGGATCGCACCTTTTTTATGGCCGATGGGCTATCAACTGCCCAGCGCCTTGGATGCCAACCAGAATAACCCGGCCGACAGGCCTACGGTCGCCGGTAGGGTCAACACCCAGGCCATCAGGATGGTCTTCACTGTGCCGCTTTGCAGGCCGCTCTTGTTGGCAACCATGGTGCCGGCAACGCCGGACGACAGCACGTGCGTTGTCGACACCGGCAGGCTGAAGATGTTGGCCAGGGCGATCATGCTGGCGGTGGTGATTTGTGCCGACATGCCTTGGGCATAGGTCATGCCCTGCTTGCCGATCTTCTCGCCGATGGTCAGTACCACGCGCTTCCAGCCGACCATGGTGCCCAGGCCCAGCGCGAGTGCGACCGCGATAATCACCCAGAACGGTGCGTATTCGGTGGTGGCGGTCAGGTCTTTGCGCAGCTTGTCGAGGTCGGATTTCTCACGGGCTTCCAGGCCTGGCAGCTTGCCGACTTTCTTCGCGGTGTCGTCCAGGCACAGCAGGTAACGGCGTACCTCGATGCGCTGGTCGGACGTTAACGAATGGTAGTCGGAAACACCTTTCAAGGTGTCGAGCAGCGCGTTGATGGTCGGTTCAGTCTGCTGCGGGTTGCAGCGGAACTTGCCCGGCAGGTCGTCCTTCACGCTTTTGCCCAGGGCCAGGAATTCGCCCAGGGTTTCCTGGTTGCGCTGGTAGAACTGGTTCAGGTGCAGGGTGGCGTCGCGGGTACGCTCGATCTGGTAAGTGGTGCTGCCCAGGTCGAGAACGAACTGCGCCGGCACGATACCGATCAGCACCAGCATGATCAGGCCGATACCTTTTTGCCCATCGTTGGAGCCGTGGACGAAACTCACGGCCATGGCGGAAATCACCAGAACCAAGCGGTTCCAGAACGGCGGGCGCTTCTTCTCGTCGACCTTGCGGCGCTCGTCCGGAGTTTTATGCATCTTGGACAGCGGACGCCACCACTTCAGGCCGATCAGCAACAGGGCTGCGACCAGAAAGCCGGCCATGGGCGAGAACACCAGGGACGCCCCGATATCGATCGCCTTCTGCCAGTTCACCCCGTCAGCCAGGGGAATGTCGTTGATCAGCGCATTCGCGAGGCCGACACCCAGGATCGAGCCGATCAAAGTGTGGGAACTGGAGGCGGGAATACCGAAGTACCAGGTGCCCAGGTTCCAGGTGATCGCCGCCGCCAATAACGAGAAGACCATCGCCAGACCATGGCCGGTGTTCACATTGATCAGCAACTCCACCGGCAGTAAATGCACGATGGCGTAGGCGACACCGACACCACCGAGCAACACGCCAAGGAAGTTGAACACCCCGGAGAAGAACACGGCCAGATGCGGCGGCATGGCTTTGGTATAGATGACTGTGGCTACCGCGTTAGCGGTGTCATGAAAGCCATTGATGAACTCGAAGGCGAGGACAAAGGCCAGGGCGAGCAGCAGGCTCACGAGAACCCAAGCATCCAGTCCGCTGAATAAATCGATCATGAAGGTTTTCTGACCCGGTCGTAAGGGGGCGCGATTATGCCAGAAAACCTCGGTAATCGATGCACTAGCTGCTCATCGGTAACAATCTTCACTGAAAAAAAACCGGGCAAAGGCGCGCATCCCAGGGTTTTCGGGGGCTAGGCAAGTCTTTGATTTACAAAGCGCGGTGCCGTAAAGGTGCGGTTTTGTCACCTAAACGTCATGGCTGAAACATTTGTACGAAATTTCGTTGGTCGCAGCTGGACGCTGACTAATGGGTCTACAGGCGAATGCCCTCCGCCGGCGGTGAGCCGGCGGAGACAGCAGAACCCTGAGGCCTCAAACCTGGGTGCTTATGGCTCTTCGGCTTTGAGTTCCTGCTCAATCTTTTGGATTTCCTGGGCAAAGGCCTGATCGAGCAAACTCGCTCGTTTGCGCCATGGCTTGCGTTCTGGCTCAGGCTGGGCGGCGTAGGTGGTGACTTCCCCGCCGTATACGTCCTTGTAACGTTGCTCCTGGCGCTCAAGTTCCGCGCGCAGTTCATCTTTCGTCACAGTGTTACCTAATTTGAGTTGAGTTTAATTAGCGTGCAGCGCCACACCCGAATATCGCCCTCGGCATGTTTTAAGTTGAACAGGTGAACCGCTCAACTTTGAACGAACTGCCAACGATGACTTCCTTGAACCGGTGTTTATAACCGGCAGCATAATCAACATACGCCGCCTGGCGAGCTCCGATCCCGATATTGATACCGGGCTGACCTCCGCACAGATTGCATTATAGCGGCGCATTTTAATAACACTATCATCATAAAGTTAAAAAGCGTCCACTTTGTGTGAGGCTTTTGTTACATGCGCACGTCAGTATTGGCTGTGAAGTGGCCGCCATAAATGCCGCCGTCTGCCTGATCACGTCGTGCGATCCGTTTTTTATGATCGCACTTGCCGAATTGCGATAATCGCATGATCGTCCGATAATCGCCCAACGTTGCTGCTCTAACCTTGTGTATCGCGGTTGGCGTGGCTCTCAATAGCGACCAACTTTCCCGGTTGTCGATAAGCGCCAGCGGTTGAAAATAATAAAGAGGATCTTGAAATGAACGATCAATTGCGCAACTCCTTCGCGTCAGTGGCGCCGCCGATCGTGGCTTCACCGGCCAAACGCATCCAGGCATTTACCGGTGATCCGGACTTCATGACCTCCCTGGCCCGGGGCCTGGCCGTGGTGCAGGCATTCCAGGAGCGCAAGCGTCACCTGACCATCGCCCAAATCAGTCATCGCACCGAAATTCCCCGCGCCGCCGTGCGCCGTTGCCTGCATACCTTGATCAAACTCGGCTACGCCACCACGGACGGGCGCACCTATTCGCTGCTGCCCAAGGTCTTGACCCTGGGCCATGCCTATTTATCCTCGACACCGTTGGCGGTCTCCGCCCAACCGTACCTGGACCGTATGAGCGAGCAGCTTCACGAAGCCTGCAACATGGCCACCCTGGAAGGCGATGACATCCTCTATATCGCCCGCTCGGCCACCACGCAGCGCCTGATTTCCGTGGACCTTTCGGTAGGCGGGCGGTTGCCGGCGTACTGCACCTCCATGGGCCGCATCCTGCTGGCGGCGCTGGACGATGCCTCGCTGCAGGACTACCTCGACCACGTCGACCTGCAAATCAAGACCAGTCGTACCCTCACCACGCCCGAAGCCTTGTTCGAGTGCCTGCAACAAGTGCGTCAGCAGGGCTGGTGCATCGTCGATCAGGAATTGGAGCAAGGCCTGCGTTCCATCGCGGTGCCGGTGTATGACGCGTCCGGCCAGGTGCTGGCTGCGCTCAACGTCAGTACCCATGCCGGTCGTGTCAGCCGCAGCGAACTGGAACAGCGCTTTCTGCCGAGCATGCTCAGTGCCAGCCGTGAGTTGAGTGCGCAACTGTTTGCCTAAGCTGTTCGGTGACCGCACAGATCCTGGCTCGATCAATTGACGTTGTTTCCCTTGGGTTATTACTGTGCGGCAGCGCTCTGAGCGCTGCCCAATAATAATGACGACCCCAGGTCGTTGGCCCGCCATCGGTGTGGAATAACAATAATGAATCAGCCTTCTGTTGTCGGTACCACCCTGGACGTGCAGTCCTTCATCAATGCCCAGCCACTGTCACGCTATCAGTGGCGCGTGGTGATCCTGTGTTTCCTGATTGTCTTCCTCGATGGCCTCGACACCGCCGCCATGGGGTTCATCGCGCCCGCACTGTCCCAGGACTGGGGCATTGACCGCGCCAGCCTCGGCCCGGTGATGAGCGCCGCGCTGATCGGCATGGTGTTCGGCGCCCTGGGTTCAGGCCCGTTGGCGGACCGTTTCGGGCGCAAGGTGGTGTTGGTGGGCGCGGTGCTGGTGTTTGGTGCCTTCAGCCTGGCCTCGGCCTACAGCAGCAATGTCGACCAGTTGCTGGTGTTGCGCTTTCTCACCGGGCTGGGGCTGGGTGCCGGTATGCCGAATGCCACCACGCTGCTGTCCGAATACACCCCCGAACGCCACAAGTCGTTGCTGGTGACCAGCATGTTCTGCGGCTTCAACCTGGGCATGGCCGGTGGCGGGTTTATCTCGGCCAAATTGATCCCGGCGTTCGGCTGGCACAGCCTGTTATTGATCGGCGGCATCCTGCCGTTGATCCTCACGGTGGTGCTGTGGGGGTGGTTGCCGGAATCGGCGCGCTATCTGGTGGTGCGCAATCGCGGCACCGACAAGGTACGCAAAGCCCTGTCACCCATTGAGCCCGGCATCGTCGCCCAAGCCAGCAGCTTCAGCGTGCCCGAGCAAACAACCGTGAAGGCGCGCAACGTATTCGCGGTGATCTTCTCCGGCACCTACAGCGCCGGTACCTTGTTGCTGTGGCTCACCTACTTCATGGGCCTGGTGATTGTGTACCTGCTGACCAGTTGGCTGCCTACGCTGATGCGCGACAGTGGCGCGAGCATGGAACAAGCGGCGTTTATCGGTGCGTTGTTCCAGTTTGGTGGCGTATTGAGTGCTGTCGGTGTGGGCTGGGCGATGGACCGGTTCAACCCGCACAAGGTCATCGGCACGTTTTACCTGCTGGCCGGGGTATTTGCCTACGCGGTAGGACAGAGCCTGGGCAATATCACCCTGTTGGCGACCTTGGTGCTGATCGCCGGGATGTGTGTCAACGGTGCGCAATCGGCGATGCCGTCCCTGGCCGCACGCTTCTACCCGACCCAAGGCCGCGCCACCGGCGTGTCATGGATGCTCGGCATCGGCCGCTTCGGCGCGATCCTCGGCGCATGGATGGGCGCCACCTTGCTGGGCCTGGGCTGGAACTTCGAGCAGGTGCTCAGCGCACTGGTGATTCCGGCCGCCCTGGCTGCGACCGCCGTGGTGATCAAAGGTATGGTCAGCCATGCCGACGCAACCTGAAGACGAGCGCAATTCCTGCGTAAGCAGGAAAGAATAGCCAGGCAACAATTGGTTCGATAATCGAACACTGTGTCGATTATCGGATTGTTTGCCCCGTTGCCCCGGCTTAACCTTCAAGCACTTCGGCGCCACCCTCGCGCCTTTTTCGATCCATACCGGGAGCCCGAACCCATGGCTGAAATTCTTGCGCTGCGTGACGCGGTGAAGCGATTCGTGAACGACGGCGATACCGTCGCACTGGAAGGCTTTACCCATCTGATCCCTACAGCAGCGGGTCATGAAATCATTCGTCAGGGCAAGAAAGACCTGACGCTGGTGCGTATGACGCCTGACCTGATCTACGACCAGTTGATCGGCGCCGGCTGCGCCCGCAAGTTGATTTTTTCCTGGGGTGGCAATCCCGGCGTGGGCTCCCTGCATCGCCTGCGTGATGCGGTCGAAAAACAATGGCCGCAGCCCCTGGAGATTGAAGAACACAGCCACGCCGACCTGGCCAATGCCTACGTCGCCGGTGCCTCCGGCCTGCCGTTCGCGGTGCTGCGCGCTTACGCCGGCTCCGATTTGCCCAAGGTCAACCCGCTGATCAAAACCGTCACCTGCCCGTTCACCGGCGAAGTGTTGGCGGCGGTGCCATCGGTACGTCCGGACATCAGCGTGATCCACGCGCAAAAGGCCGACCGCAAGGGCAACGTGCTGCTCTGGGGCATTCTTGGCGTGCAGAAGGAAGCGGCCCTGGCGGCCAAGCGTTGCATCGTCACCGTCGAAGAAATTGTCGACGACCTTAACGCGCCGATGAACAGCTGCGTCCTGCCGACCTGGGCCCTGACCGCCGTGTGCCACGTACCAGGCGGCGCGCATCCGTCCTACGCCCATGGCTATAACCAACGCGACAACCGTTTCTACCAGGCGTGGGACGCGATCGCTCGTGACCGTGGGACGTTTACTGCCTGGATCGATGAATACATCCACGGCACTGCCGATTTCAGTGAATTCCAGGCCAAGCTGGCCGCCGCGCAGGAGGCCAAATAATGGCTTACTCGACCAATGAAATGATGACCGTTGCCGCCGCGCGCCGCCTGAAGAATGGCTCGGTGTGTTTTGTCGGTATCGGCCTGCCGTCCAAGGCGGCCAACCTGGCGCGCCTGACCTCGTCGCCGGACGTGGTACTGATCTACGAGTCCGGCCCGATTGGCTCCAAGCCCAGCGTACTGCCGCTGTCCATTGGTGACGGCGAGTTGGCGGAAACGGCCGACACGGTCGTCCCCACTGGTGAGATCTTTCGCTACTGGCTGCAGGGCGGGCGCATCGACGTCGGCTTTCTCGGTGCGGCCCAGGTCGACCGTTTTGGCAATATCAACACCACCGTGGTCGGTGATTATCACCAGCCCAAAGTGCGCCTGCCGGGTGCCGGTGGCGCGCCGGAAATCGCCGGTTCGGCCAAGAGCGTACTGATCATCCTCAAGCAGTCGGCGCGTTCGTTTGTCGACAAGCTGGACTTCATCACCTCCGTCGGCCACGGTGAAGGCGGCGATTCACGCAAGCGCCTGGGCCTGCACGGTGCCGGCCCTGTCGGGATTATTACCGACCTGTGCATCATGGAGCCGGAAGAGGGCACCCATGAATTCGTCGTCACCGCGCTGCACCCCGGCGTAACCCGCGAGCAAGTGGTCGCGGCCACCGGTTGGGCGGTTCGCTTTGCCGACCAGGTCAGTACCAGCGAGGAACCGACGGTGGTCGAGCTGACCGCGCTGCGTGATCTCGAAGCCCGCACCGCGGCCGCCCACGGCCAAGCACCCGGAGAAGCCTGATGCGTGACGTATTTATCTGTGATGCGATTCGTACCCCCATCGGCCGTTTCGGCGGTGGCCTTTCCACCGTGCGCGCCGACGACCTGGCGGCGCTGCCGATCAAGGCACTGATCGAGCGCAACCCGTCGGTGGATTGGCACGCGGTCGATGAAGTGTTCCTCGGCTGCGCCAATCAGGCCGGTGAAGACAACCGCAACGTCGCGCGCATGGCGCTGTTGCTGGCGGGCCTGCCGTCGAGCATTCCCGGCGTGACCCTCAACCGTTTATGCGCCTCGGGTATGGATGCGATCGGCACCGCTTTCCGTGCGATTGCCAGCGGTGAAATGGAATTGGCGATTGCCGGCGGCGTCGAGTCGATGTCCCGCGCGCCGTTCGTGATGGGCAAGGCTGACGCGGCGTTTTCGCGCAACATGAAGCTGGAAGACACCACCATCGGCTGGCGCTTTATCAACCCGTTGATGCAGGCCCAGTACGGCGTCGACGCCATGCCGCAGACCGCCGATAACGTCGCCGACGACTACCACGTGTCCCGCGCCGATCAGGACGCGTTTGCCCTGCGCAGTCAGCAACGCACCGCCGCCGCCCAGGCCGCCGGCTTCTTCGCCGAAGAAATCGTGCCGGTGCGGGTCGCCCATAAAAAAGGCGAAACCGTGGTCGAGCACGATGAGCATCCCCGGGCCGATACCACCCTGGAAACCCTGGCCCGGCTCAAGCCGGTCAATGGCCCGGACAAGACCGTCACGGCCGGCAATGCGTCGGGCGTGAATGACGGTGCGGCGGCGCTGATCCTGGCGTCTGCCGAAGCCGTGAAAAAACACGGCCTGACCGCCCGCGCGCGCGTGCTGGGCATGGCCAGTGCCGGTGTCGCGCCACGGGTGATGGGCATCGGCCCGGTGCCAGCGGTGCGCAAGCTGGTGGAACGCCTGGGCCTGGCCGTCAGTGATTTTGACGTGATCGAACTCAACGAAGCCTTCGCCAGCCAGGGTCTGGCGGTGCTGCGTGAATTGGGCATTGCCGACGACGCGCCCCAGGTCAACCCGAATGGCGGCGCCATCGCCCTCGGCCATCCCCTGGGCATGAGCGGTGCGCGGCTGGTGCTGACGGCTCTGCATCAACTTGAAAAAACCGGTGGCCGCAAAGGTCTGGCGACCATGTGCGTCGGTGTTGGCCAAGGCTTGGCCCTGGCGATTGAACGCATCTAATAAGAGAGGTCCGCTCCATGAGTGACAAGCCCGGTTACCGGCGCCCGCAAGCGGGCACTCAACCTGATTACCTGCACCCGGCCTACCAGTCGACGAACCTGCGTTCGCCGTCCCAGCCGTTGGTGTTCCTGCCCCATTCCCTGTCGGAAATCACCGGCCCGACCATCGGCGCCGAGCGCATCAACGAGAAGGACAACGACCTGACTGCACAGCACGACGGCGAGCCGCAAGGCGAACGCATCATCGTTCATGGCCGCGTGCTGGATGAAAACGGCCTGCCGGTGCCGGGCATCCTCGTGGAAATCTGGCAGGCCAACGCGGCCGGTCGCTACAACCACGCGCGCGACCTGCACGACGCGCCGCTGGACCCGAACTTCACCGGCACCGGGCGTACCGTCACCGATGCCGAGGGCTGGTACCAGTTCCAGACCATCAAGCCCGGCGCCTACCCGTGGGGTAACCACCACAATGCGTGGCGCCCGGCGCATATCCATTTTTCGCTGTTCGGGCCAAGCGTGCTGACGCGCCTGGTCACGCAGATGTATTTCCCTGGCGACCCGCTGCTCGAATACGACCCGATCTACAACTGCGTGCCGGACACGTCGGCCAAGCAACGCCTGATCGCCTCGTTCGACCTGGAAAAAACCATTCCTTCCTATGCCCTCGGCTACCGCTGGGACATCGTCCTGCGCGGCCGCGACGCCACGCCGATGGAGAAATGAGATGACACTCAATGCGACCACGTCCCACACCGTCGGGCCGTATTACCACATCGGCCTGACCTGGCTGAACCGCGAAGCCTTGGATAACGCCGCCACCCTCGGTGAGCGCGTGGCGATCAGCGGGCAAGTAGTGGACGGTAACGGTGATGTCGTCAACGACGCCATGCTGGAAGTCTGGCAGGCCAATGCCGCCGGCAAGTACGACCACCCGGAGGACGAGCAGGATAAAGCGTTGGACCCGAACTTCGAAGGCTTCGGCCGGGTGCCGGTGGATGGCGAAGGGCGCTTCCGCTTTACCACCATCAAGCCGGGCAGCGTGCCGGGGCTGGCGGGCACGACCCAGGCGCCGCACCTGGTGGTGCTGGTGTTTGCCCGTGGCCTGGTGAAGCACTTGCTCACGCGGATCTATTTTGACGGTGAGGCGCTGAATGCCGATGACCCGTTGCTCGTGTGTGTGCCCACCGCGCGGCGCAGTACCTTGATTGCCAAGCCGGATGCGGACGGTGTGCATCAGTGGAATGTGGTGTTGCAGGGGACAGATAAGGAAACGGTGTTCTTCGATTACTGAGTTGGCTTGAAACCTATCGGGAGCAAGCCCCCTCCCACACTTGAATGTATTCACACATCAAAGGTGGGAGGGGGCTTGCCCCCGATGAGGCCGCTTCAGGCAACACCTGTGTAAATCTCTGCATGCGGAACGTGGCTGTTGCAAAGTATGTCTAGGCTATAACCGTTCCCACTGAGTGAAAAAACATGACAACAACAACGAGTCATTACACCGGAGAAGAACGCAGTAAACGGATTTTTGCGATTGTCGGTGCTTCCTCCGGCAACCTCGTCGAATGGTTCGACTTCTACGTCTACGCCTTCTGCGCCATTTACTTCGCCCCGGCGTTTTTCCCGTCGGACGACCCCACGGTCCAACTGCTCAATACCGCCGGCGTGTTCGCCGCCGGGTTCCTGATGCGGCCCATTGGCGGCTGGCTGTTTGGCCGGGTGGCCGATAAGCATGGGCGCAAAAACTCGATGATGATCTCGGTGCTGATGATGTGCGCCGGTTCCCTGGTCATCGCCTTCCTGCCCACCTACAAAGACATCGGCGCCTGGGCCCCGGCGTTGCTGCTGGTGGCGCGGCTGTTCCAGGGCTTGTCGGTGGGCGGCGAATACGGCACCACCGCGACCTACATGAGTGAAGTGGCGCTCAAGGGCCAGCGTGGGTTCTTCGCTTCCTTCCAGTACGTGACTCTGATCGGCGGGCAATTGCTGGCGGTGTTGGTGGTGGTGATCCTGCAACAGATCCTTACCGAAGACGAACTGCGCGCCTGGGGCTGGCGGATTCCGTTCGTGATCGGCGCCATCGCGGCGGTGATCTCCCTGCTGCTGCGTCGCACCCTGAAAGAAACCACCAGCAAGGAAATGCGCGAAGACAAGGACGCCGGCAGCGTCAAAGCGCTGTTCCGTGACCATAAAGCGGCATTTATCACCGTGCTCGGCTACACCGCCGGCGGCTCGCTGATTTTCTACACGTTTACCACCTACATGCAGAAGTACCTGGTGAACACCGCCGGGATGCACGCCAAGACCGCCAGCTACATCATGACCGGCGCGCTGTTCCTCTACATGTGCATGCAGCCGCTGTTCGGCATGCTGGCCGACAAGATCGGTCGGCGTAATTCGATGCTGTGGTTCGGCGCGCTGGGCACCGTGTGTACGGTGCCGATCCTGCTCAGCCTGAAAACCGTCAGCAGTCCGTTCCTGGCGTTTGTGCTGATCACGCTGGCGTTGGCCATCGTCAGTTTCTACACCTCCATCAGCGGCCTGGTGAAGGCGGAAATGTTCCCGCCCCAAGTGCGCGCCCTCGGGGTGGGCCTGGCGTATGCGGTGGCCAACGCGATCTTCGGTGGCTCGGCGGAATACGTGGCCTTGGGCTTGAAGTCCTTGGGCATGGAAAACACTTTTTACTGGTACGTCACCGGCATGATGGCGGTGGCCTTCCTGTTCAGCCTGCGCCTGCCGAAACAGGCGGCGTACCTGCACCACGATCTATAAGGGAGGCGTTATGACTCTGCGCACGAGCAACCAATTGTTCGACGCTTACTTCAGTGCTGACAGCATGGCCGAGGTGTTCTGCGACCAAGGGCGCTTGCAGGGCATGCTGGATTTCGAAGCCGCGCTGGCGCGGGCCGAGGCCCAGGTCGGGTTGATCCCGCAGGCCGCCGTCGCACCGATTGCTCAGGCGTGCCTGGCGTCTCTGTACGACGTGGATGCCCTCGGCGTGGCGATTGCCACGGCGGGCAATTCGGCGATTCCGCTGGTGAAGGCGCTGGGCAAGCTGATTGCCGACGAAGACGCCAGCGCCGAGCGCTATGTGCATTTGGGCGCGACCAGCCAGGATGTGATGGACACCGGCCTGGTGCTACAGCTACGGCGCGCGATGGTGTTGATCGAAGCCGACCTGGCGCGCCTTGGCGATATTCTGGCGGCCCAGGCCCAGCGCTATTCGGCTGTACCGATGGCCGGACGGACCTGGTTGCAGCACGCCACGCCGGTCACCCTCGGCATGAAAATCGCCGGTTGGTTGGGCGCGGTAACCCGCAGTCGCCAGCGTTTGATCGAGCTGAAACCGCGCTTGCTGGTGCTGCAATTCGGCGGCGCCTCCGGCACGCTGGCCGCGCTTGGCGAACAGGCAATGCCGGTTGCCCAAGCGTTGGCGGCGCAGCTGCAACTAACCTTGCCCGAGCAACCCTGGCATACCCAACGTGATCGCTTGGTGGAGTTCGCCAGCGTCCTTGGGTTGATCGCCGGCAGCCTCGGCAAGCTGGGCCGCGATATCAGCCTGCTGATGCAGACCGAGGCGGCGGAAGTGTTCGAGCCGGCGGCGCCCGGCAAAGGCGGCTCGTCGACCATGCCGCACAAGCGCAACCCGGTGGGCGCCGCCGTGCTGATCAGCGCCGCTACTCGCGTGCCTGGCCTGGTGGCGACGCTGTTCAGTGCCATGCCCCAGGAACACGAACGCAGCCTGGGCCTGTGGCATGCCGAATGGGAAACCCTGCCGGAGATTTGCCGGTTGGTCTCTGGCGCATTGCAACAGGCGCTGCTGGTGAGCGCGGGGCTGGAAGTCGACCCTGAGCGCATGGCGCACAACCTCGACCTGACCCAAGGCCTGGTGCTGGCCGAAGCCGTCAGCATTGTGCTCGCTCAACGCCTGGGCCGTGACACCGCGCACCACCTGCTGGAACAGTGCTGCAAACGTGCGGTGGCCGAACAGCGCCATTTGCGCGCAGTCCTCGCCGACGAACCGCAGATCACCGCCGAGTTGTCGGCGGCAGACCTGGACCGCCTGCTCGACCCGGCCCACTACCTGGGCCAGGCCCAAACTTGGGTCACCCGCGCTGTAACCGAACACTTTGCACTGACTGCCTGAGGAGATTGCTGTGGCTTTTGTACAACTCGCCGAGGGCGAACTGCATTACCAACTGGATGGCCCCATCGATGCACCGGTGCTGGTGCTGTCCAATTCGCTGGGCACCGACCTGCATATGTGGGACACCCAGATCGCGGCCTTTGCCGAGCATTTTCGCGTGTTGCGCTTCGATACCCGTGGCCACGGCCAATCCCTGGTGACCGAAGGCCCCTACAGCATCGAGCAACTCGGTCACGACGTGATTGCGCTGCTGGACGCGCTGGACATTCCACGCGCGCATTTCTGCGGGCTGTCCATGGGCGGGTTGATTGGTCAATGGCTGGGGATTAACGCGGGGGATCGTTTGCAGCGCCTGGTGGTGTGCAACACCGCGGCCAAGATCGGCACCTCAGACGTGTGGAACCCGCGTATCGAGATGGTCCTGCGCGACGGCGCGGCCGCGATGGTGGCGCTGCGCGATGCGTCGATTGCGCGCTGGTTCACCGCCGATTTCGCGGCGACCGACCCGGATCAGGCCAAGCGCATTACCGACATGCTCGCGGCCACATCGCCCAAGGGTTACGCGGCCAATTGCGCAGTGGTGCGCGATGCGGACTTCCGTGAGCAACTGTCGGCGATCCAGGTGCCGACCCTGGTGATCGCCGGCACTGAAGACGCCGTCACACCGCCCGCCGACTGCCACTTTATCCAGAGCCATGTGCAGGGGGCCGAGTACGCTGAGTTCTACGCCGCTCACCTGTCCAACGTGCAAGCCGGTGCCGCGTTCAGCGACCGGGTCATTCAATTTCTGCTGGCCCACTGAGGAGTCTTTTGTGGACGAGAAACAACGTTACGTCGATGGCCTGCAAGTGCGCCGCGAAGTGCTGGGCGACGCGCATGTCGACCGCAGCCTGAATGCCTTGACCGAGTTCAACAGCGAGTTCCAGGAAATGATCACCCGCCACGCCTGGGGTGATATCTGGACCCGCCCCGGCCTGCCCAGGCATACCCGCAGCTTGATCACCATCGCCATGCTGATCGGCATGAACCGCAACGAAGAACTCAAATTGCACCTGCGCGCCGCCGCCAGCAATGGCGTGACCCGCGCCGAGATCAAGGAAGTGCTGATGCAAAGCGCGATCTACTGCGGGATACCGGCGGCGAATGCGACCTTTCACCTGGCCGAGTCGGTGTGGGATGAGCTGGGGGTCGAGTCGCGCCAACAGGGCTGACTAACAGGGGGCGGCTCTGCACCGGGTGTTAATGGGAATCAGCGTCCCACACCCAATTCCATACCCCCGGCAGATGCACTTCTTCATTTGCGTCCTTCACCGTGCGGGCCAATGCCGCACGTTCCAGCGCGGTGCGGTCGGTGTAGAACGGCTCGGCAGCGGTCTTCAGGCCGTTGTCCCGGGCACTGTCCATCAGGATCTGCAGGTATTCCTGCAGATGCCGGGCGGTGTAGCGGTTGATGTCGTGGAAGGTCACCACCACCGGTATCACGCCGTCCACCGTCGGCAATTGCCCCAAGGCAACGCGTTCGCGCACGACCGACAGCTGTCGGATCAGGTTTGCGCGGCGCCGTGGGCTGGCGTTGAAGCCCCAGATTTTGCCGTCGTTGGCGCTCAGGTCGGTCAACAAGACCTGCATGCCGTGGCGCTGGTAGGCGGCGAAGGTGCGGCGGTCGTAGTTCCAGAAGGGCGGGCGTACCAGCGTCGGCGGCGTGCCGGTGATCGAGGCGATATCCGTCGCGCCCTGGCTGAGGGTACGTTCAAGCTCGGCATCATTCAGCCAGCGATGGTTGGTATGAAACGCCGTGGCCGTATGAAACGCCAGCACATGCCCGCCCGCGAACTCACGCTCCATGGTCTTGCGGCCCCGCGCGCTGCCACCAGAGCGGCTTGCTTCGGTCTGTAAAAAGAACACCGCCTTGATGCCCGGCAATACCGGGTTGTTCGCCAGATCGGCAATCACCGAGCGGCTCGGGTTGTTGTACCCCGACGCACTGGGACCGTCATCGAAGGTCAGCAGAAAGCGGATCGGCGCCTGGTTTTGCAGGCGTTGCTCGGTCTGTGGGGTCAGTGCAATGGGCGCGCTGATGCAGCCGCTGAGGCTCAAGGCGAGTGCAAGCAAGGCGGATGCAATGGGGAAGGATTTCATGATGGGTGCCGGACTCGTCTGGAGGCCGCCGCTGAGTCAGCTCAGCAGCGGCAGGCGCGCACCATACCGCAACTGCGGTGACGGATTACAGCAGACTGATCGGGTAGCTGACGATCAACCGGTTTTCATCGAACTCATTGTTGCTGTAGTCGCGCCTCATGCTGGAATTGCGCAAGCGCAGCGAGAGGTTTTTCAGCGCGCCGCTTTGCAGCGTGTAGCTCAATTCGCTTTCGCGGCCCCACTCCTTGCCGTCGGTGATGGTGCCGGTATGCACGTTGCTACCGCTGATATAGCGGTTCATCAAGGTCAGGCCCGGGACGCCGAGGGCGGCGAAGTTATAGTCGTGACGTACTTGCCAGGATTTCTCCTCGGCGTTGTCGTAGCTGGAGTTGTAACTATCGTTGGCCAGGGTGCCGCCGCTGGTGCCGTTGACGCGCATCCAGGCGCTGTTGCCGGTGAGTTTTTGCAGGCCGACGTAGAAGGTGTTGCCGCCGTACTTGGCCGAGAACAGGCCGGACCAGGTTTTGTTGTCCAGCTCGCCTGCGCGGGCGCTGCCGTCGTCCTTGCCATAGAAGAACCCGAGGTTGGCGCCCAGGGTCCAGTCGCCCACGGGCTGGCTGTGGATCAGGTTGACGAACTGCTGGCTGTAGATGTCCTTGAGCTGGGCATTCCACAGGCCGATCTGGGTGCGTTTGTCATTGAACGCGTATTCAGCGCCCTGGAAGTTGAAGCGGTCAGAGGTGAAGGCTGCTTTGCCGAACATCGACATGTCCGACATGCTGCTGTCGTCCCGCGGGCTGTTGGCGCGGAACTGGCCGCCGTACAGCGTCAGGCCGTCGATTTCCTTCGAGGTGATCTGCCCGCCGCGCAGGGTTTGCGGCAGGGAACGGCCGTCGTCGGCACGCAGGATCGGCAACGCAGGCATCCATTCGCCGACCTTCAGTTCTGTCTTCGAAATCCGCGTCTTGAACGCCACACCCAGGCGCCCGAAATTGTCGGCGGGGCGGCCATCGTGGTCCAGCGGCAATAACTGTGTACCGCCGGTGCCGCGCCCGCCATCAAGCTTGAGCGAGTACATCCCCAGGACATCCACGCCAAACCCCACGGTGCCTTGGGTGAAGCCGGACTTGGCATCGAGGATGAAGCTTTGCGTCCACTCCTGCGCGCCGCCCTGGGCTTTGGTCGGGTTGGTGAAGTTACGGTTGATGAAAAAATTGCGCAGGTTGAGGTTGGCGCTGGCGTCTTCCAGGAAGCCGTGTTCTTCGGCTACGACGGGAAGTGCAAGGCTGGCGACTGCGGTGGCCAGCAATAGCTGGCGAGGGTGAAAAGTGCTCATGGCGTTGGACCTGTTGTTATTGGGGTTATGCAGGTGGCGGCCATGGTGCGGGGCAGTGTGGGGGGGTTCAATCGGGGGAGGGCGGGTTTTGGGCGATGATCGAACGCAAGTTGTCTTGGTTCGATGGGTACAGGTCAGGCATAAAAAAACCGCTTCCGGTGAGGGAAGCGGTTTGGTTTACAGCGCTGCTGTCAGAACAATTTCAGTTCAGGCGCTTTTTCTTTCAACGGTTCGTTCTTCGCCGTCTGTTCATTCCAGCCACCACCGAGGGCCTTGTACAGGGTGACCTCGCTGGTCAACTGCGCCAGGCGGTCGGTGATCAGCGATTGCTGGGCACTGAACAGTTGGCGCTGGGCGTCGAGGAACGTCAGGTTGCTGTCGACGCCAATGCGGTAGCGACGCTCGGCCAGGCGGTAGTAATCCTGGTTGGCTGCGACGAAACCGCGTTGGGCCTCCAACTGCTCCTTGTAGGTCTCACGTGCGGCGAGGCCGTCGGAAACTTCCTGGAAGCCGGTCTGGATGGCCTTCTCATAGTTGGCCACGTTGATCTCTTTCTGGATCTTCGAGTAGTCCAGGCTGGCGCGCAGGCTACCGGCGTTGAAGATCGGGATGTTGATCTGCGGGGCGAACGACCAGGTGCCCGAGCCGCCTTTGAACAGGCCGCCCAGGTCCGGGCTCATGGTGCCGGCGTTGGCCGTCAGGCTGATGCTCGGGAAGAACGCTGCACGGGCTGCGCCGATGTTGGCGTTGGCCGCCTTGAGGTTGTACTCGGCCTGCAAGATGTCGGGACGACGTTGCAACAGGTCCGATGGCAACCCGGCCGGCACTTCGCTGAGCAGGTCATCCGACAGCGGTTTGCTGGCGATATTCGCCGGCAGGCCCGTGCCGAGCAGCAGGGTCAGGCTGTTTTCGTCCTGGGCCACCTGGCGCTTATAACGCGCCAGGGACACCCGGGCGTTTTCCACCGAGGTGCGCGCCTGGCTCAGGTCGAGGGCCGAGGCCACGCCGACTTCGTTGCTGCGCGAGGTGAGCTTGTAGCTCTGCTCGTATGCGCCCAGGGTTTCCTGGGTCAGCTTGAGCAGTTCCTTGTCGGACTGCCAGGTCAGATAGGCGGTAGCCACACTGGCCACCAGGCTGATCTGGGTACTGCGCCGCGCTTCTTCGGTCGCGAAGTATTTCTGCAGCGCTTCCTCGCTCAGGCTGCGTACACGGCCAAACAGGTCCAGCTCATAGGAGCTGATACCCAGGGTGGCCGAGTACGAACTGCTGATGCCCTCTTTACCGGTCTGCGACGAGCGTGCCGGTACGCGCTGGCGGCTGCCGCTGCCAGTGGCCGACACGGCCGGGAACAGGTCGGCGCGCTGGATGTTGTACTGCGCCGCGTAGGCGTCAATGTTCAAGGCTGCGACGCGCAGGTCGCGGTTGTTCTCCAGCGCGGTCTGGATCAGCTGTTGCAGGGCCGGGTCATGGAAAAACTGCTTCCAGCCCTGTTCTGCGGCGGCCTGGCTCGGTGCCTGGGTCGGCGAATACGCCGGGCCCTGCGGGAACTGCGCGGCCACCGGCGCTTCGGGACGCTGATAGTCAGGTATCAGCGAGCAGCCACTGAGCACGAATGCCGTGACGGCTAAGGAAAGTAGCGACTTGCTCATTGGCCAGCCTCTTTAGGAGTTTGCTTGGGTTCAGTCTTTTTACGTTCGCCCATGGCGGACACCGTTGCGAAGAACAGTGGCACCCAGAAAATCGCCAGGACCGTGGCCGTGATCATACCGCCAATAACGCCGGTACCGATCGCATGCTGGCTGCCTGAGCCGGCGCCGGAAGAGATCGCCAGCGGCAATACGCCGAGGATGAACGCCATGGACGTCATGATGATCGGTCGCAGACGCATGCGCGACGCTTCGATCGCCGACTCGACAATGCCTTTGCCTTGTTCGTGAAGCTCTTTGGCGAACTCCACGATCAGGATGGCGTTCTTCGCCGCCAGGCCCACCGTCACCAGCAAGCCCACTTGGAAGAACACGTCGTTGGACAAGCCGCGCAGGCTGGTGGCAATCAACGCACCCACCACACCCAACGGTACGACGAGTACCACCGCGATCGGAATCGACCAGCTTTCGTACAGCGCCGCGAGACAGAGGAACACCACCAGCAGCGACAAGGCGTATAGCGCAGGTGCCTGGGAGCCGGACAGACGTTCTTCATACGACAGGCCCGTCCAGGCGTAGCCGACACCCGCCGGCAATTGCTTGGCGATGCGTTCGACTTCGTTCATGGCTTCACCGGTACTGTAGCCCGGTGCCGGGGTACCGAGGATTTCCATCGCGGCCACACCGTTATAGCGCGAGAGTTTCGGCGAACCGAAGATCCACTTGCCCGAAGCGATGGCCGACAACGGCACCATCTTCCCGGAGTCGCTGCGCACGAACCATTTGTTCAGGTCTTCAGGGGACATCCGGCTGGCGGCGTCACCCTGCACGTACACCTTCTTCACTCGACCACGGTCGATGAAGTCGTTGACGTAGCTGCCACCCAGGGCGATGGCCAGGGTCTGGTTGATGTTCGACAGCGTGATGCCTTGGGCGCTGGCTTTTTCGTCGTCGACGGTGAGCTCGTACTGCGGCTCATCGTTCACGCCATTGGGGCGCACACCGGCGAGGATCTTGCTCTGGGCGGCCATGCCTAGGAACTGGTTGCGCGCAGCCATCAACTTCTCATGGCCGACGCCGCCTTGGTCCTGCAGGAACACGTCGAAACCGGTCGCGTTACCCAACTCCAATACAGACGGTGGCACGATGGCAAACACCATGGCGTCCTGGAACGTCTGCATGAAGTAACCTTGGGCGCGCTTGGCGATCTCGAACACCGAGGTGGAAGCATCACGCTCATCCCACGGTTTGAGCATCACGAATGCCAGGCCCGAGCTTTGACCACGACCCGCGAAGTTGAAGCCGTTTACGGTAAAGACCGATTTCACGCCCTTGCCTTCGCCGGGTTCGCCTTCCTTGTCTTTGAGCAGGAAGATACGCATGTCGTCGATGACTTTCTGCGTGCGCTCGGCCGTTGAGCCGACCGGCGTCTGCACCTGGGCAAAGATCACGCCCTGGTCTTCATCGGGCAAGAACGCTGCCGGGATCCGCATGAACAACCAGATCATGCCGGCAAAGATCAGCACGTAAACGAGGAACGCCGGGATCTTGTGCCTGATCATGTTCCCCACCCCGCGCTCGTAGCTCAGTACGCTACGGTCGAAGGTGCGGTTGAACCAGCCAAAGAAACCACGCTTAGGTTGGCCGTGCTTCTCGGGGTCGATCGGCTTGAGCATGGTGGCGCACAAGGCCGGGGTGAAGATCAGTGCAACCAGTACCGACAACGCCATGGCTGAAACGATGGTGATGGAGAACTGTTTGTAGATCACACCGGTGGAGCCGCCGAAAAACGCCATCGGCAACAGTACGGCCGACAGCACCAGGGCAATACCCACCAGGGCGCCCTGGATCTGGCCCATGGACTTGACCGTCGCCTCTTTCGGCGACAGGTGCTCCTCGGCCATTACCCGCTCGACGTTTTCCACCACCACGATGGCGTCGTCCACCAGCAAGCCGATGGCCAGGATCATGCCGAACATGGTCAGGGTGTTGATGGTGAAGCCGAACGCGGCCAGGATCCCGAAGGTACCCAGCAATACCACCGGTACGGTCATGGTGGTGATGATGGTGGCGCGAAAGTTCTGCAGGAACAGGAACATCACCAGGAACACCAGCACGATCGCCTCGACCAGGGTGTGTACCACACCGGAAATCGATTCGGTCACCACTGGGGTGGTGTCATACGGCACCACCGCCTTCATGCCTGGCGGGAAGAACGGTTCCAGGGACGCGACCGTGGCACGGATGGCCTTGGCGGTGTCCAGGGCGTTGGCGCCGGCAGCCAGCTTGATCGCCATACCGGACGCCGGGTTGCCGTTGAACTGCGCCGCGATGCTGTAGGTCTGGCCGCCCAGTTCGATACGCGCGACGTCCTTCAAGCGAACCTGTGAACCGTCGGTGTTGACCTTCATCAGGATATTGCCGAACTGCTCAGTGGTCTGCAGGCGGGTCTTACCGATGATGGTCGCGTTCAATTGGGTGCCGGGCAGGGCAGGCAGGCCGCCCAACTGGCCGGTGGCCACCTGTACGTTCTGTGCCGAGATCGCGGTGCTGACGTCTACTGGGGTCAACTGGTAGTTGTTCAGCTTGGCCGGGTCGAGCCAGATACGCATGGCGTACTGCGAACCAAATACCTGGAAGTCACCTACACCCGCAGTACGGGAAATCGGGTCCTGGATGTTGGACACGATGTAGTTGGACAGGTCGTCCTTGGTCATGCTGCCGTCTTCCGACACCAGACCAATCACCATCAGGAAGTTCTTCACCGACTTGGTCACGCGGATACCCTGCTGCTGCACTTCTTGCGGCAGCAGTGGGGTCGCCAGGTTCAGCTTGTTCTGTACCTGGACCTGGGCGATGTCCGGGTTGGTACCCTGGTTAAATGTCACGGTGATGGTCATGCTGCCGTCGGAGTTACTGTCCGATGACACATAACGCAAGTTGTCGATACCGTTGAGCTGTTGTTCGATCACCTGCACCACGGTGTCCTGCACGGTCTGTGCGGATGCGCCTGGGTAGGTCACCTGAATATCGATGGCGGTTGGCGCAATGGCCGGGTACTGGTTGATGGGCAATTTCAGGATCGAGAGTGCCCCGACCAGCATGATCACCAGGGCAATTACCCAGGCGAAAATGGGACGGTCGATAAAAAATTTCGACATGGATTACTCCCCTTTGCCAGCAGCGGCAGCAGGAGCAGCAGTACCGGCGGGCTTGGCGTTGTCAGCCTCCTTAACCTTGACCTGAGCGCCCGGCTTGACGTACTGCAAGCCTTCGGTAATCACACGGTCGCCGGGGTTCAAACCCTTTTCCACCAGCCAGTAGGCGCCGGCGGTACGGTTGGCCACCAATTCACGTTGCTCGACCTTGTTGTCGGCGTTGACGATCAGCGCCGTCGGGGTGCCCTTGAGGTCACGGGTCACGCCTTGCTGTGGCGCCAGGATAGCCTTGCTGTTCACGCCGGCTTGCAACTGGGCGTGTACGAACATGCCGGGCAGCAGGGTGTGATCAGGGTTGGGGAACACGGCGCGCAGGGTGACCGAACCGGTGGTCTGGTCAACCGACACTTCGGAGAACTCCAGCTTGCCTTCCAGGCCATAGTTGCTGCCGTCTTCCAGGGTCAGCTTGACCTTGGCGGCGTTGGCGCCGGCTTTCTCCAGTTGGCCGCTTTCCAGGTCGCGGCGCAGTTTCAGCATTTCAGCCGAAGACTGTGTGACGTCGACGTAGATCGGGTCCAATTGCTGGATCACCGCCATGGCATCGGTCTGGCCATTGCTGACCAGCGCGCCTTCGGTGACCGAGGAACGCCCGATACGCCCGGAGATCGGCGCGAACACTTTGGTGTAGCGCACGTTGATCTGGGCGGTTTGCACATTGGCTTCGGCGGTCATGCGGTTGGCTACGGCAGTGTCGTATTCCTGACGGCTGACGGCTTGCTCATCGACCAACTGCTTGTAGCGGTCGGAGATCGACTTGGTCTGGGACAGGCTGGCCTGCGCGCTCTTCAGGGTGGCCTCATAGACCGACGGATCGATCTGATAGAGCTGCTGGCCTTCCTTCACATCCCCGCCTTCCTTGAACAGGCGCTTGAGGATGATGCCATTGACCTGCGGACGGACTTCCGCGATGCGGTAGGCGGTGGTGCGGCCTGGCAGCTCGGACGTCAGGGTAAAGGCTTGCGGTTGAAGGGTGACCACGCCGACCAGAGGAGTTTGAGCGGGCGGAGCCGCTTCTTCCTTTTTACATCCGCTGAGCAGCGATGCCAGGGCGACGGCAGTGACCAGAGCGGTAACAGCTGGCTTAAGTTGCATGAAGATCCTCGGGTCAGGCGCGCAGGGTGCGCACAAGAAGTGTGGAAGGGTAAAAAACAAGCTGTGAGTAGATAAGTAGCTTGCTACGCAATATACTTACGTTCATGGTTGTTTGTAAACTCTTGACAGGCTTCGCGGATTGGCGACAAAGCACCGCGCCAAGTCGCGATTTTAGTACGTTCGGCGCCCATGACGGTGTCGTCCCACAATTATTCAGATGGTCGTTACCGCCTATTAAAGCAGCGTTACCGATAGTCCCACATGTTTTGATTGAGGTTTTATTGCCATGGTCCGTCGCACCAAAGAGGAAGCTCAGGAAACGCGCAGCCAAATTCTCGACGCCGCTGAGCAGGCCTTTTATGAGCGCGGTGTCGCGCGGACCACGCTGGCGGACATTGCCGGGCGGGCGGGCGTAACGCGTGGCGCCATCTACTGGCACTTCAGCAATAAGTCCGACCTGTTGCAGGCATTGCTCGACACCCTGCACGAACCCCTGGACGAGCTGGCCAGGGCCAGTGAAAGCGAGGATGAAGTCGACCCGCTGGGGTGCATGCGCAAGCTGTTGATTCATCTTTTTCATCAAGTGGTCCTGGACCCGAAAACCCGGCGCATCAACGAGATCCTGTTTCATAAGTGCGAGTTCACCGATGAAATGTGTGACATGCGTCGCCAGCGCCAGACCCACAGCCTGGAGTGCAACCTGCGTATCAGCCTGACCTTGCGTAATGCGGTTAATCGCGGGCAACTTCCGGAAAACCTCGACACCACGCGCGCAGCGGCGTGCATTCATGCCTACATCAATGGCTTGCTGAGCCAGTGGCTGCTGGTACCGGACAGTTTTGAGCTGCACCAGGATGCCGAGCGTTGGGTCGATGCAGGGCTGGATATGCTGCGCTTGAGCCCTAGCCTGCGCAATTAAGTCAAAATGTGTAATTGCATCAAATTGTGTCAACAGTAAAGCCTAAAGGCGGGCAATCGTCCTGCTGATTTATTTGTGGGAGGACTTTATATACGCGCTGGCGGGTGGTTGAAAGATAGCCGCCTAAGTATTTTGTAGCGATTTTGTTGCAAGGCTGTGAAGAAGTGTTTACTGGCCTCTATGAAAAAGCCCCGGTTCTTGCGAGTCGGGGCTTTTTCGTTTCAGCACGTTACATCACAGCGCCAGGCTCGGGTAGTCGATGTAACCGACCGGGCCTTTGGCGTAGAAGGTTTCCGGGTGCGCGTGGTTCAGCGGCGCATCGGCTTTCAAACGCGCCGGCAGGTCCGGGTTGGCAATGAACGGTACGCCAAAGGCCACCGCATCCGCCTTGCCCGAGGCCAGCCAGGCGTTGGCGCTGTCCTTGGTAAAGCGTTCGTTGGCGATGTACACGCCGCCGAAGGCTTCTTTCAATTGCGGGCCGAGGCTGTCAGCGCCTTCCTTTTCACGCGAGCAGATAAAGGCGATGCCACGTTTGCCCAGTTCGCGGGCGACGTAGGTGAAGGTGTGCGCCAGGTTGTCGTCACCCATGTCGTGGGAGTCGGCACGCGGTGCCAGGTGTACGCCCACGCGGCCGGCGCCCCAGACGTCGATGGCGGCGTCGGTCACTTCCAGCAGCAGGCGCGCGCGGTTTTCCAGGGAGCCACCGTAGTTGTCGGTGCGATGGTTGGTGCTGCTTTGCAGGAACTGGTCGAGCAGGTAGCCATTGGCACCGTGGATTTCCACGCCGTCGAAGCCGGCGGCCTTGGCGTTCTCGGCGCCGGTGCGGTAGGCGTCGACGATGTCGGCGATTTCAGCGGTTTCCAGGGCGCGTGGCGTCGGGTAGTCGGCCAGCGGGCGCACCAGGCTGACGTGGCCTTTAGGTTGGATCGCGCTCGGCGCCACCGGGGTTTCGCCGTTCAGGTACGACGGATGGGAAATCCGGCCGACGTGCCACAGTTGCAGGAAGATCTTGCCGCCCGCCCCGTGAACCGCCTTGGTCACATTGGCCCAGCCGCGTACCTGATCGTTGGACCAGATGCCCGGGGTGTCCGGGTAGCCCACGCCCAGCGGTGTCACGGACGTGGCTTCGCTGAGGATCAGCCCGGCGGAGGCGCGTTGTACGTAGTACTCGGCCATCATCGCATTGGGCACGCGACCGGCGTCGGCACGGCAGCGGGTCAGCGGCGCCATGATGATGCGGTTCGACAGTTGCAGGTCGCCCAGTTTGATCGGATCGAAAATAGTCGTCATGGGATAACACCCTTCTCTTTAAGTTGATCAGTGGGTCACAGGGGCCAGGTCGGCATCGCCGCCCTGACGGAAAGTAATCAGGGTCACCAGCAGCGCGAGGATCGCCAGGGCCGCTGCGGCCAGGGGCACGCTGGTCAGGCCGAAACCGTGGGCGATCACGCTGCCGCCGACCCAGGCACCGAGGGCGTTGCCGATGTTGAAGGCGCCGATGTTCAAGGTGGACACCAGGTTCGGTGCTGCCTTGCCGAAGGTCACCACGTTGATCTGCAGCGCGGGCACGGCGGCAAACGAGGCGGTGGCCCACAGGAACAGGGTGATCTCGGTTGGGATCAGCGCGATGCTGGTCCAGGTCAGCGCGGTGGAGACCACCGCCATGCTGATGAACACGCCGATCAGGGTGGCGGCCAGGCGTTTATCCGCCAACTTGCCGCCGATGATATTGCCCACGGTGAGGCCCAGGCCGATCAGCAGCAGGGTCCAGGTCACGCCTTTGGGCGACACGCCAGTGACGTCACCCAGCAGCGGCGCCACATACGTGAAGAGGGTGAACATGGACGCGGCGAACAGCGCGGTCATGCTCAGCGACAACCAGATGCCGGCGCCCTTGAGGGCGGCCAGTTCGGCGCGCATGTCGAGTTTTTCTTCATCGCGCTTGGCCGGCAGGAAGCGGATCAGGCCGATCAAAGCGATCACGCCGATCACGGTCACCGCCCAGAAGGTCGAGCGCCAGCCGGCTTCCTGGCCCAGCGCGGTACCCAAGGGCACGCCCAGTACGTTGGCCAGGGTCAGACCGGTGAACATCAAGGCCACGGCGGACGCACGCTTGTTGGCGGGCACCAGGTTGGCGGCGACCACCGAACCGATGCCGAAGAACGCCCCGTGGCACAGCGCCGTGACCACGCGGGCAACCATCAGCACGTTGTAGTCGCTGGCCAGGGCGCAGAGCAGGTTGCCGATAATGAAGATGCCCATCAACGCGACCAGCGCGGCCTTGCGTGGCAGCCTGGCGGTGGCCAGTGCCATGAACGGCGCGCCGATGGCCACGCCGAGGGCGTAGCCGGTCACCAGCCAGCCGGCGCCGGGAATCGACACGCCCAAGTCCGCCGCCACATCGGGCAGCAAGCCCATGATGACGAACTCGGTGGTGCCGATGGCGAAGGCGCTCAGGGCCAGGATGAGGAGCGAGAGGGGCATGTGCGTGTCCTTGTTACAGTGGGGCGCGGATTTCAGGACTGAGCTCAGTGATGAGCGCAGTGAGGAAGGCCTGGATCGTTTCCTCGTTGCGTTTGAAAAAGTGCCACTGCCCGGCCTTCTGGCTGCTGATCAATCCCGCCCGTTGCAAGGTGGCCAGGTGGGCCGATACGGTCGACTGGGACAAGCCGCAGCGCTGGTCGATCTGCCCGGCGCAGATGCCGTATTCGTGGTTGTGCAGTTGCTCGGGGAACTGCACTTTCGGGTCTTTCAGCCAAGTGAGAATGTCTCGCCGTACTGGGTGCGCCAGGGCTTTTATTATTTCGTCGAGGTCGATGGACATGGCAGTTGCTCGGTGTCGTAAAGCGTTATATCGCGATGAGGCGAACTTTAAATCGGCGTATCCCGATATACCAATATGATTTTGATCTGATGTCAGGCCAAATCGGTATATCGGGTTATAACGATATGTTGGCGGCAGTGATAGACTGCACACCATGAATTATCTCGCACATCTGCACCTGGGCGGCCAACTTCCTGCGCAACTGCTGGGTAGCCTGTATGGCGACTTCGTCAAAGGCCGCCTGCAGGGCCAGTTCAGCCCGCCCATCGAAGCGGCCATCCAGGTGCACCGCTCAATCGACCGCTTCACCGACAGCCATCCGCTGGTCGGTGAAGCGCTGTCGCGCTTCAGCCTGACCCGCCGGCGCTATGCCGGGATCGTCCTCGATGTGTTTTTCGATCACTGCCTGGCGCGGGATTGGCAGCGCTATGCCGACCAGCCTCTGGAGCATTTCACTTCACAGGTGTACCGCGTGCTCGCGGCTGAGCCGCAACTGCCGGGGCGCCTGGCGCAGATTGCACCGTATATGGCGGCAGATGATTGGCTGGGCTCATACCGCGAGTTTGGGGTGATGGAGCCGGTGTTGCGGGGGATCTCGCGGCGGTTGACGCAGCCTGACGCGCTGGGCCATGCGATGCAGGAATTGCGCACGTTATACGAGCCGCTGAGTGAAGACTTCCGGCTGTTCTATCCAGAGTTGCAAAAATTTGCACACGCTCAACTGACCACTGAGATCTAACGGAGATCTAAATGTGGGAGGGGGCTTGCTCCCGATGGCGGCCTGTCAGCAAAAGATATGCTGACTGATTCACCGCCATCGGGAGCAAGCCCCCTCCCACATTGGAACTGTGTTTACCTCATTCAGGCGGCGAATGCAGGACGCGCAGCCACTTGCTCAGTCTCCGGCAGCGGCCCGAATAACGCCTTCTGCACCGCCTGCTGCGCCTGGAACGCCAGCGCCGCGCGTTCCTGCCCGGCACAGGCAATCGGCTGGAGCACATGGATTTCCACATCGCCCTGGTCGTTGGCAAACAGGCGCATCAGGTGCGAGAGCAAATCATCATCGCCAATAAACGGCGCCAGCGAGTCTACTTGCCCGTCGCGCAGATAACGAATCGCCACCGGTTGCAGCGACACCTGCGCGTCGATCGCACTGGCCAGCAAGCGCCCGTGGAAGGTACGCAGGCTGCGCCCGTCGGTGGTGGTGCCTTCGGGGAACATCAGCAGCGGGTGCTGTTGCTCCAGGTGACGGGTCATCTGTTTGCGGATCAGTTGGCTGTCGCCTGCACCCCGGCGAATAAACAGGCTGCCGGCCTTGGCCGCCAACCAGCCGGCCACCGGCCAGGTGCGTACTTCAGCCTTGGACAAAAACGACATTGGCGCGACCATGCCCAGCAGCGGAATGTCGGTCCAGGACACGTGATTGCTCACCCACAGCATCGGCGTTTGTGGCAATTCACCCAGCACCGTCACGCGAAAGGGCAGGGCGTTGGTCAGCCGCGTCATAAAGAACCGCGACCAACGCTGACGGCGCACCATCGAGTTGGCCACCCCCAAGCGCTCGAACAGACCGAACACACTGGCCATGCTCAAGCCCAGCGCCACCACCAGCAGCACGCGGGCGATTCGCGCGTACACGCGCAGGCGGCCCATCACATGGCCGCCTTGAAGTGGCGGGCGTAACGCGGGCACAACTCATCGCGTTTGAGCAGGATGAACACGTCGGCCACCTGGAAATCTTCATCCCAGCACGGCTCGCCGCAGATCTTCGCGCCCAGGCGCATATAGGCCTTGAGCAGCGGCGGCATTTCCGCGATGACGTTGGACGGCAGGTCCAGCGCCGGCAGCGGTTTTTTCGGCTCCGCGCGAAGGTGTTCGTTGCACAGGTAGCGTTCGCGCAGGCGCTGCATGATCGCGTGGGCCTGGATGCCGCCATCGTGCATCGGGATACTCGCGCAACCCATCAGGTAGCTGTAGCAGCCCTCGTTGAGCACTTCGGCCAACTCGCCCCAGAGCACCGCGATGGTGCCGCCGTTGCGGTAGGCCGGGTCGACACAGGTGCGGCCGATTTCCAGGATCGGGCCCTGCAAGTGCAGCAGGCCATGCAGGCTGAATTCTTCTTCGCTGTAGAACCGGCCCAGGGTGCTGGCGGCCTGGTGATCGAGCAAACGGGTGGTGGCTACCAGTCGACCGCTGTTTAAATCCCGCACGCCGATGTGGCTGCAGTGAACATCATAGTCATCCATGTCCAGGCCCAGTTCCGCGCCTTTCAGCTTGGCGTTGAACTCGCCGCTGAACACGTTGAACCGCAGGGCCTGTGCTTCTTGCAAAGCCTGGGCGCCGATCAGGCGTTCGGCTTGCAGACGGCGTTCATTGCCGGTGTCGCTGATGCGGGCGATCTGAGTCATGGCGAATCTCCGAGTGCCAGCCACGTTCCGGCCGGTCGACTTGTTTGTCCAAACTCAGGCTATGTAGGCTCGGTGTCATCTCCATGAAGTTACGGTGACGCTTAGATGACACGCCCCTGTGTCGCCAATCTGTCATCGGCCTCGGCTAGGCTCGCGGGCTTGAATGCCCCCTTGAGTTCGTGTCCATGGTCAGAGGCTTGCTGTGCGTTGCCCTGTTGTTCGCCACCGTCACCACCCGCGCCGAAACCTGGCCTGACAAAGACTGGGCCAAAGGCACGCCGATCGAAGGCCCCGCTGTCGATGCCCTGAACGCCTACGCTTTCCCTGCGCGTGACGACGCCACCCGCCAAGGCATCCGCACTGACGCGTTGCTGGTGATCCGCGATGGCGAACTCATCTACGAGCGCTACGCCGCGCCCACCACCGCCCGCACGCCACACCTGACGTGGTCCGTGAGCAAAAGCCTGATGGCGACGTTGCTGGGCGTGGCCTACGGCGAAAACCGCTTCAAGTTGAGCGACCCCGCCGCACGTTTCTACCCGCCGATGAAACAGCATCCAACCGTGACGATGGCCGACTTGCTGCACTGGGCGTCGGGCCTCGATTGGCAGGAGGATTACGAATATGCCCCGCTGAAATCCTCGGTCGTCGCGATGCTTTACACCCGTGGCCGTGACGACATGGCGCAATTCACCGCAGGCATGGACACCTTCAGCGCGCCGGGCGAGGCCTTCCGTTATTCCAGCGGCGACAGCAATCTACTCTCCGCTGCGCTCAAGGGCATGCTCGGCCACAAGGCTTACATGAGTTACCCGTGGGACGCGCTGTTCAAGCCGCTGGGCATTCGCAACGCCACTTGGGAAACCGATGCCGATGAAACCTTCGTCGCCTCGTCCTACGCCTACCTCACCGCCCGCGATCTGGCACGCGTCGGCCTGCTGATGGCGCGCGACGGTCGCTGGGGGGCGCAACAACTGGTGCCCAAAGCCTGGGTCGACTTCAATCGCCAACCCTTCGATAAATACAAACCTGGCCAGGACGAAGCCGTGCCCGGCGGCCAGTGGTGGCTCAACCGCGCAGTGCAGGGCGCCCCCAAACCCTGGCCCGACGCCCCCGCCGACACCTTCGCCGCCCTCGGCCACTGGGGCCAGGCGCTGTACGTGATGCCCGATGAACACCTGGTAATCGTGCGTTACGGCGATGATCGCGACGGCAGCTACCGTCATAACGAACTGCTCAAACGCGTGCTCGCGGCGGTGCAACCATGATCCGTCGTCGGCCGTTTACCAGCCTTTGCCTGCTGCTATTGCTCGCCCTGCTGGGATGGGTGTGGCACGAACGCGTCAACCTGCAAGCCTTCCCCGACATCATCGCGGCCTATACGGCCAAGGAGTACTGCTCGTGTCGGTATGTGGAGAATAATCCGGCCGAGTATTGCCGGGGCTATGTGAAGCAGTACGTGTCGATCAACGCGTTCACCGATGACCCGGAGCGCAGTGAAGTCACGGCCAGTGGATTGGGACGTACCCATAGCGCCAGATGGTTGGGCGAGCGGCAGGGCTGCCGTCTCAACCCTTGAAACGCCATTTTCAATGCAGGGCGGCGTTGTCAGTTAGATTGCACAGGGCAAGCGGCACAGTTAAGGTTCGTTCAGGTTTTCCGCCCCACGAGTCTTTAATGTTCAACGCGTCTGTCATCAAACCCCTGGCCTTCGCCCTGCTGGCCGCCGCCGCCGTGCCCGCCCACGCCGACTGGTACCTGGACAACGAGTCCTCGCGGCTGTCGTTCGTTACCACCAAAAACACCGAGATTGCCGAAGTCCACCGTTTCCTGGTGTTGCACGGCAAGGTCGACAGCAAAGGCGCTGCGCAGTTGGAAGTGGAGTTGGAGTCGGTCAACAGCGGCATCCCGCTGCGCGACGAGCGCATGCGCAATCAGCTGTTCGACATCAAGACCTTCCCCGAGGCGCTGATCAATACGCAAATCAACCTGCAACCGATCAACGACCTGGCCCCCGGCGCGCAGTTGGAGTTGCGCCTGCCGCTGTCGGTGACGCTGCACGGCAAGACCCAGACCTACAGCGCCGAGCTGTTGGCTACGCGTCTGGATGATCGGCGTTTCCAGGTGGTGACCCTAGAGCCGGTGGTGTTGCATGCCGAGGATTTCGAGTTGGTGCCGGGTGTGACCGCGTTGCGCAAGGCGGCTGGGCTTGCGTCGATCAGTTTGTCGGTGCCGGTGGGTGCGGTACTGATTTTTACGGCGCGCTGACGTGAGTGGCGCAGTGTTCCCTTGGCGCAGCGCCAACCGGTTCGAGTTGTTGATCGACGGGCCGGACTTTTTCCCGCAGATGCTGGCGTGCATTGCCCGGGCGCAGCGGCAGGTGGATCTGGAGTTGTACCTGGTGGAGGCCGGGGCCTGCGCCGACGCCATGGTGCAGGCGCTGGTGCTGGCGGCTGAGCGGGGCGTGCAGGTGCGCTGCCTGTTCGATGATTACGGCAGCCTGGCGTTTACCCTCGGGCTGCGTAAGCGCCTGACCGACGCCGGTGTGCAATTGTGCTTTTACAATCGCCTGAACTGGCGGCGCTGGATGCGCAACCTGTACCGCGACCACCGCAAGCTGCTGCTGGTCGATCAAGACATCGCCGTGGTCGGCGGCACCGGCGTTACCGATGAGTTCTGGACACCGGGGCAGGACAGCGCCGACTGGCACGAAGTGATGGTACAGATCAGCGGCCCGCTGGTGCTGGATTGGCAGGCGCTGTTCGACCGGCAATGGTTGGCCAACGACGACCGCCGCGCCTGGAAACCGGCCACCCATTTCGGCTTGCCGCGCTTGCCCAAAGTGCCGGCGACCGGGCCCGGTCTTGGCCGCGTCGCTTATGCCGACGCGCGCCAACATCGCGATATCTTGCACTCGCTGATCCGCGCGCTGAGCAGCGGCCAGCGGCGCATCTGGTTGGCGACTCCGTATTTTCTGCCCACCTGGGGCGTGCGTCGGGCCTTGCGCCGAGCGGCGGGGCGCGGGGTGGATGTGCGCTTGCTGCTGACCGGCCCGCGCACCGATCACCCGTCGGTGCGCTATGCCGGGCACCGTTATTACCCGCGCCTGTTGCGCTCGGGCGTGCAAATTTTTGAGTACCAGCCGTGCTTTTTGCACCTGAAAATGGTGCTGGTGGACGATTGGGTCAGTATCGGTTCATGCAATTTCGACCACTGGAACCTGCGCTTCAACCTCGAAGCCAACCTCGAAGCGCTGGACCCGGCGTTGACGCAAGCTGTGGCGGGCAGTTTCGAGCGGGATTTTGCCCAGAGCCAGGCGGTGAGCCTGGAGGCATGGAAGTCGCGGCCGTTGTGGCGGCGGGTGAAGCAGCGGGTGTGGGGGTGGATTGATCGGTTGGTGGTCAATCTTCTGGATCGACGCGGTTAGACATGGGGGAGGGGGCTTGCCCCCGATTGCGGAGTGTCAGTCAATTGATTCATTGGCTGACCCACTGCTATCGGGAGCAAGCCCCCTCCCACATTTTTAGACCTTGTCTCAGGCGTTAGAGCAGTTCGAAAGTCTGCTGCTGCACATCCTGGGAGTCCAAGCCGATCTGCACATTGAACTCACCCGGTTCCGCCGCGAACTTGAGCTGGGTGTTGTAGAACTTCAAGTCCTCTTCGGTAATGGTGAAGTGCAACGTGCGCTCTTCGCCGGCCTTGAGCATGACTTTCTGGAAGTTTTTCAGCTCCTTGATCGGGCGGATCATCGAGCCGGCCACGTCCTGGATATACAGTTGCACCACGGTTTCGCCGTCGACCTTGCCGGTGTTTTTCACGGTGACGCTGGCGTCGAGCTTGCCGGTCTTGTTCAGGGTGGTGGACGACAGCGCCATGTCCGACAGGCTGAAGCTGGTGTAGCTCAGGCCATAGCCGAAGGGGAACAGCGGCCCGGTGATGTCATCGAAGTACTGCGAGGTGTAGTTGCCCGGCTTGCCTGGGGTAAACGGCCGGCCGATGGTCAGGTGGTTGTAGTAGGTCGGAATCTGCCCCACGGAGCGTGGGAAAGTAATCGGCAGCTTGCCCGACGGGTTGTAGTCACCAAACAGCACGTCGGCGATGGCGTTGCCGCCTTCGGTGCCGGCGAACCAGGTTTCCAGGATCGCGTCGGCTTGCTGGTTTTCCTCGAGAATCGACAGCGGACGGCCGTTCATCAGCACCAGCACCAGCGGCTTGCCGGTGGCTTTCAGCGCCTTGATCAGGTCGCGCTGGCTTTGCGGCAGGTTCAGGTCGGTGCGGCTGGAGGACTCGTGGGACATGCCACGGGACTCGCCCACCGCAGCGACCACCACGTCGGCATCCTTGGCGGCCTTGACCGCTTCGTCGATCATCACCTGGGCTGGGCGGGTGTCATCCACCACTTCCGGGGCATCGAAGTTGAGGAAGTTAAGGTAGTCGACCACGGCCTTGTCATGGGTGATGTTGGCGCCACGTGCATAGATCACTTTGCCTTTTTCGCCGATCACCGCGTTGAGGCCGTCGAGCAGGGTCACCGATTGTGCAGGCTTACCGGCGGCGGCCCAGCTACCCATCATGTCGATGGGGGCCTTGGCCAGTGGGCCCACGAGCGCGATGGTTGCGGATTTTTTCAGCGGCAGGGTGTCGTTCTGGTTCTTCAGCAAGACCATGCTGCGGCGCGCCACGTCACGCGCGTCGGCGCGATGCAGGCGGCTTTCGGCGTAGGTGTCGGCCGGGTCATCCTCGGCCTTGCCGATGCGCAGGTACGGGTCTTTGAACAGGCCCATGTCGTACTTGGCGCCGAGCACTTCGCGCACGGCGTTGTCGATGTCGCTCTGCTCGATCTCGCCGGACTTGAGCAGCCCCGGCAACTCCTTGCCATACAGTGAGTCGTTCATGCTCATGTCGATGCCGGCCTTGATCGCCAGCTTGGCGGCTTCACGCCCGTCCTTGGCCACGCCGTGCTTGATCAGCTCGAAGATCGCACCGTGGTCGCTGACGGCCAGGCCCTTGAAGCCCCAGTCCTTGCGCAGCAGGTCGTTCATCAGCCAGGTGTTGGCGGTGGCGGGCACGCCGTTGATCGAGTTGAGCGCGACCATCACGCCGCCGGAACCGGCCTTGATCGCCGCGTGGTACGGCGGCAGGTAGTCCTGGTACATCTTGACCGGGCTCATGTCGACCACGTTGTAGTCGCGACCGCCTTCCACCGCGCCGTACAGGGCGAAGTGCTTGACGCTGGCCATGATGCTGTCGGCATTCGCTGCGCTGGTGCCCTGGAAGGCCTTGACCATCACTTCAGCGATGCGCGACACCAGGTACGTGTCTTCGCCGAAGCCTTCGGAGGTCCGGCCCCAGCGCGGGTCGCGGGAGATGTCGACCATCGGCGCAAAGGTGATGTCGAGGCTGTCGGCAGCGGCTTCCTGCGCGGCAATGCGCCCGGAGCGGCCGATGGCGTCCATGTCCCAACTGGAAGCCAGGGCCAGGCTGATCGGGAAAATCGTGCGGTGGCCGTGGATCACGTCATAGGCGAAGAACATCGGGATCTTCAACCGGCTGCGCATGGCCGCGTCCTGCATCGGACGGTTTTCCGGGCGGGTGATGGAGTTGAAGGTGCCACCGATACGGCCGGCGGCGATTTCCTTGCGGATCAGCTCACGGGGCATTTCCGGGCCGATGCTGATCAGGCGCAATTGGCCGATCTTTTCATCGAGGGTCATCTGCTTGAGCAGGTCGCTGACGAAGGCGTCCTTGCCTTTAAGCGCAGCAGGCTTTGTTTCTGCCCAGGCGGGGTGGGTGGCCAGCGTGGCAACAAGGCCGAGCAAACACAGCTTTTTCATGAATATCCTTTTTCGGCGCACTGCACAGCGGTTAGGCTGATCGGCCAAAATGTGGGGAGCGTCTATTGTTGTTCGGGTGTCGTTCAGATAAATGCAGCACACTCTGAACTCTTTATCGCGCTGGGCATCTTTTAGCTGATTGGCTCGATGCATTCCAGTGGTGGCGGCGGATTATGCCCCATGCGCGCGGTTTATAGGGCGAGTCGTCACATTCCATCAAAGTTGGGCAGGAGAAACACCATGCAAGCAGCACACGGTTACCGCTGGGGCTTGAAGGCCGCGGCTTTGCTATTGATCAGCACAGTGCTGAGCGGTTGCGGCATCAACACCATTCCGACCCTCGATGAACAGGCCAAGGCGGCCTGGGGCCAGGTGCAGAACCAGTATCAACGGCGTGCCGACCTGATCCCCAACCTGGTGGAAGTGGTCAAGGGCTACGCCGCCCATGAACAAGACACCCTCACCGCTGTGATTGAAGCGCGGGCCAAGGCGACATCGATCCAGGTCGACGCCAGCACCCTCGACAACCCGGAAAAACTCAAGCAGTTCCAGCAAGCCCAGGACGGTTTGAGTGGTGCCCTCAGCCGCTTGATGGTGGTGTCCGAGCGCTACCCGGACCTGAAGGCCAACCAGAACTTCCTGGCCCTGCAATCTCAGCTGGAAGGCACGGAAAACCGGATTGCCGTGGCCCGTCGCGACTTTATCCAGGCCGTGCAGGCCTACAACACCGAGATCCGCACGTTCCCGGGGCGCCTGTGGCACAGCGTGATGTACAGCGATTTGCCGATCCGCGCCACGTTTGAAGCCACCAGTGCCGATGCCGATAAAGCGCCGCAAGTGAAGTTCAAATAAGGCAGCACTGAGGTGTCGATGCGTTTATTACGGATAGGCTTGGCGCTGTGGCTGTTGGCCTGCGCGGGCGTGGCCCAGGCGGCGTTGACCTTCCCGGCGTTGACCGGGCGGGTGGTGGACACCGCGCAGATGATCGACCCGGCGGTGCGCACGCAGTTGACCCAGCAATTGCAGGCGCTGGAGCAAAGCCGTGGCGCCCAGATCGTGGTGGTCACCGTGCCTGACCTGCAGGGCGTGCCGATTGAAGACTACGGTTATCAATTGGGGCGCCAGTGGGGCATCGGCCAGAAAGGCAAGGACAACGGCGCGCTGCTGATCGTTGCCCGCGATGAGCGCAAATTGCGCATCGAAGTCGGCTATGGCCTGGAAGGCACGCTGACCGATGCGCAGTCGTGGGTGATCATCAATCAGGTGATTGCGCCCAAGTTCAAGGCCGGCAACTTCAGCCAGGGCATCAGCGACGGCGTCGCCGCGATGATCCAGGTGGTGGGCGGCGAGCCGCTGGCGGTGCCGGCCCACGTGGCGGATGCCAACTTCGCCAAGGATAATCCGGGGTTTTCCATCGGCTTGTTCATCCTGCTGATCGGCGTGTTGTGGCTGTGCAATCGCCTGGGCCTGCCGGTGTGGGCGATCCTGCTGGCGATTCTCAGCAGCAGCGGTCGTGGCGGTGGGGGCGGCGGCGGTGGCGGTGGTTTTCGCGGCGGCGGTGGCGGTTTCGGCGGTGGCGGGGCTTCGGGTGGCTGGTGATGACAACAACTAAAAACGAGCGTTTACAACCATGGCACTACTGACTGAACACGAACAACGCCAGGTCGCCGAAGCGATTGCCCGGGTCGAGCAACAGACCGACGCCGAACTGGTGACCGTGCTGGCCGCGCGTGCCGATGATTACGCCTATATCCCGTTGCTCTGGGCCAGCCTGATTGCGTTGGTGGTGCCGGGAGTGGTGCATTACTTGTCGGGTTACCTGAGCATGTACACCTTGTTGTTGGCGCAGTGGGCGACGTTCATCGTGCTGTGCCTGGTGTTTCGCCTGCCTAAAGTCACCACCCGCTTGATCCCTCGCTCAGTGCGCCACTGGCGCGCCTCGAACCTGGCGCGCCGGCAGTTCCTCGAGCAGAACCTGCACCACACGCTGGGCGGCACCGGGGTGTTGATTTTTGTCAGCGAGGCCGAGCGCTATGTGGAGATCCTGGTGGATGACGGGATTTCCAAGCGCCTGGATGACAACAGTTGGGATGGCATCGTCAAGGCGTTTACCCAACAGGTGAAACAGGGGCAAACGTTGGCCGGGTTCATTGCCTGCATCGAAGCCTGCGGTGAGTTGCTCAAGGTGCATGTGCCGGTGACGCAGGCGCGTAATGAATTGCCCAATCGCCTGATCGTGCTCGAATAACCCATGTGGGAGGGGCGGTGCGACGATTCGACTTGCCCCCTCCCACATTTGGATCTGCGGTGGGGCCTCCCAATCTTACCGTTGATCAAATAACCCCGTGCCCTCAGTCCCTATCCCCCCTAAAATGCCCGGCATTCCCAGCCCGAGGCGTTTTGTTCATGTCTGTCACCGCTCAACCTGCCCGCCCTGCGCCGGATCATCACGCCCAGTTCATCGAACTGCTGAGCGCAAGCCTTATGCACAACGCCTTTATCAAACTGGTGCTGGCCAAGTACGTCGGTGAGGACGCCGAGCTGCAACGGCTGATCATCAAGGCGGTGACGGTCAAGGAGCAGCCCTGCCTGTCCTTTGTGTACCGCTACAAAACCCGCGACATCACCAAGAACTTCGCGGTGGCCGACGGCGTGGCGGCGATTGCCGAGTTGTTGCCGGCCTCGTTCAAGAACGCACACTTGCTGTCGCTGACCGACGAAGCCCAGTTGGAATACAGCAAGAAGAACAAAAGCTCGCTGTTCAAAAGCAAGCCGCAGCAATTGCGTGAAGCGCCGTCGGCCGAGCACAACCGCGAGAAGAATCGCTTCCTCGACCTGAGCCGGCCGTTCCTCGCCGACCTGGGCGTGACCGACGCCAAGCACGCGCTGATCCCGTCGATGTCGCGCAAGTGGAAGCAGATCAACAAGTTCATCGAAGTGTTCAGCCATGCGCTGATCGCATCACCGCTGAGGCTGGACCAACCGGTGCGCGTCGCCGATTTCGGCTCGGGCAAGGGCTACCTGACCTTCGCCATCCACGACTACCTGCGCAATACCCTCAATGTCGAGGCCGAGGTCACCGGCGTTGAATTGCGCGAAGACATGGTTGCCTTGTGCAACACCGCCGCCGCCCATCTCGAACACCCTGGGCTGGTGTTCACCTGCGGCGACGTGCGCAGCGTCGCACCGATCGAGCTGGACGTGATGATCGCCCTGCATGCCTGCGACATCGCCACCGACTATGCGATCCACACCGGCATCCGTTCCGGTGCGTCGATCATCATGTGCTCGCCGTGCTGCCACAAACAGATCCGCCTGCAAATCCAGAGCCCGGTGCTGTTGAAGCCGATGCTGCAATACGGTTTGCACCTGGGCCAGCAGGCCGAAATGCTCACCGATAGCCTGCGCGCCTTGTTCCTGGAGGCCTGTGGTTATGAGACCAAGGTGTTCGAGTTCATCTCCCTGGAACACACCAACAAGAACAAGATGATCCTCGCGGTCAAACGCGCGGAACCGGTGGACAACGCGCAGTTACTGGACAAGATTCAGGCACTCAAGGACTTCTATCACATCACCGAGCACTGCCTGGAAACCCTGCTGCGTACCGACGATTACCTAGGCTGAACACGCAGCCAATGTGGGAGGGGGCTTGCTCCCGATAGCAGAGGTGAAGTGCGCCCCAAAAGTTGGACAGTGATTGTTAGGCTACAGCGGACCTGGCTCTGTACGCTACAGGGCTCAGTCCGCCAAGTTTCGTTTTGATTCGCTTATGGTTGTAGTAATGGATGTATTCAGCCAGTCCAGCCTGCAACTGAGCCACACTCTCGAAGCTTTCCCGGTAGTAAAACTCTGACTTCAACGTGCCGAAGAAGCTCTCCATTGTGGCGTTGTCATAGCAGTTTCCTCTGCGTGACATGCTCTGTTCCAACCCTGCTTTTTCTAGTCGATCCCGGTACTTCGGGTATCGATAGTGCCAACCTTGATCCGAGTGCAACATGGGCTTGACGCCCTCAGGCAAGCGCTCAAGAGCTTGTTCCAGCATGTCGCCCACCAGGGCATATTGGGGGCGCGTGGCGGTTTGATAGGCCACAATTTCTCCGTTGTACAAGTCTAAAACTGGAGACAGATATAGCTTTTCGCCTGCCACTTTGAACTCGGTGACATCCGTTACCCATTTCTGATTCGGTTGCTCAGCCTCGAACTGACGAGCCAGGATGTTAGGCGATACTTCTCCCATTGGTCCTCGATACGATCTGTATTTCTTCGGTCGCACCGTACATTTCAGACTCAACTCCCCCATCAGTCGCCGCACAGTTTTACTGTTGATCAACTGTCCGTCGCTCCGCAGAGCTAAAGTCATACGGCGATAGCCGAATCGCCCCTTATGCTCGTCTTGAAGGCTCTGGATAGAGGCTTTTAGCGAAACGAACCGGTCTGCTCCGTCCATCGCCTTGAGTTGGTAGTAGTACGTGCTGCGGGCGAGCCCAGCCAGCTTGAGCAAATGGTCCAAGGGGAAGCTGTGCCTCAACTCAGAGACTAATTGGGCTTTTTCTTCGCTTCTTTCTCGCGCCTCATCACTGCCTCGCCTAACTCCCCAAGCTTTTTTAGGTAGGCGTTCTCCATGCGCAAATACTGGAGTTCATCAAGTAAAGCCTTGTGAGCACGTTCTTGGTCGGTGAGTGGAATGGCCGTTTTTCGAGGTTTAGCAGGTAGCTTGGACATAGCGGTATTCGATCCTTTTTCCCCTGAGGCCAGGGCTTCAATACCGCCACTGTAATACTGCTGCTGCCATCTGCCCACTTGGGTAGAGTCACCCAGATTGAAGAGTGCCGCTGCGCGGCGAAAAGAAAGGGAGTCACGCCACATGCGTTGCAGAACGGAGAACTTGAACAAAGCACTGTAACGTCCACCGGTACTACTCAGACTGGCCTCACCGTGCAGCCGGTAAGCTTCCACCCAACGGCGAAGTAAAGTGGGGTCCATTTGAAATCGAGCAGCAATATGGCGAAAGCCTCGGCCTCGTTCCAGGAAGGCGGTAATGGCGGAAAGCTTGAACTGCGTTGTGTACTTGCTCATGAAAAAGCCCCAGGAGTTGGATGGGTGTCCAACTTCTGGGGCGCACTTCACCGGAGTGGCCAAATAGCCAAAAAGGTGTGCGTATCAAACACAATCAGGAGGAAGACGGGGCAGGCGAAAAAAACCACACATGCGAATGAAAAATATTCTCATGTTGGCCGTTTCGGGGCTATTTCCGCAGTTCGATTCTGACAATGCCCTCGGCCGAGGTCACGGTTTTCACCGGCAACAAGGCGGGTAGGGCGTTGAGCAGGGCATCCGGGTCATTCACGTCCAGATTGCCCGACACCTTTAGATGCGCCACGGCGTGACTCACCTGCAGCGGAGGTTGGGGGCGGTACAAACTCAATTCATCGATCAGGCTGGCCAGTTCGCGATTGCGGAACGACAAGTGCCCGCTGCGCCAGTCGGCGACCACCTCGGCGGTGAGAATTTGTTGTTGCACGGTGCCCTTGGCATAGTCAAAGGTGGCGCGTTGCTGGGCGCCGAGCAATGCCACCGGGTTTTTCGCATCTGGCGCAAACGCCACCTGGCCGTGGGCAACACTGACCACCAGCTGCTGCTGGCTGCGGCGCACGTCAAAAGCGGTGCCCACCACGCGCACCGTCGCCTCGCCGGCTTGCACGTACAGGGGGCGTTCCTTGTCGGCTGCCACTTCGATATACAGCTGGCCCTTGTCCAGGTGAACGATGCGTTGGTGGGCACTGAAGTCCACGCGCAGGCGGGTGTTGGCATTCACGTAGAGGTTGCTGCCATCGGGCAGGTTCAGGGTGCGCATGCCTTTGGCGTGGGCTGCGACCTGGGTGTGATACAGCTCGCGCGGGGCGCCGACGGGCGTGGCCAGTACGGCGCAGAGCACGGCGGCAGCCACGGCCAGGGCCGGGCGCCAGATCGCGGTTTTGCGCTTGGGCAGCGCCACGGGTGTGTTCAGTTGCTGCAATTGGCCAAGGTCGGCCCACAGCTGTTCGAATTCGGCATAGGCACGGGCATGGGCCGGCACGGCCTGCCAGGCGGCAAAGGCCTTGCGGTCGGCGCGTCCCATGGCGTTGCGGTTACGTGCAAACCATCTGGCGGCTTGGGCATCGACGGCGTCGCTCGCGTCGATGTCCAGGGCGTCGATGTCGCTCAGACGGTTCATGCTGGCTGCTCCGTGCCGGGGTCAGGTTGAAGGCGTCGCTTGCAATGCAGCAGGGCAAACGCGATGTGCTTTTCCACCATGCTGATCGAAATGCCCATGCGTTCGGATATCTGTGCCTGACTCATACCTTCGAAGCGATGCAGCATAAGGGCTTCTCGCCTGCGGGGCGAGAGTTCGGCGAGGACTTCTTTCAACTGTTCCAGGCGTTGCAGGCGAAGCGCTGCGGCCATGGGCTCGTTCTGCGCGTCAATGACCGGCTCGGCACCCCTTTCAGCCTGATCGGCGTGGACGCTCTGCCGCACCTTCTGTTTGCGCCAGTGATCGCGCAACAGGTTGCGCGCCATCTGGAACAGAAACGCCCGCGGCTGCTCAACCTTAGCCCGGTCGCGGTAGTCCAGCCATTGGGTAAAGACATCCTGGGTCATGTCCGCTGCGTCGCTGGCGTTGTCCGTGCGCTTGCGCAGGAAAAACAGGATATCTGCGTAAAACCCGCGAAAGGCATCGGCCGACAGCGGGTCGGGCTTGGGACGCGACATGGATATCCTTCTTGACGAAGCACGACGTAGAAAAGTCGCAAATGATATCGAGAATTATTGTCGTTTGTCTCCAGGCAAATACGCTGACCCTGTGGGAGCGCTCAGGACCTCAGCGTTCGACCGGCACCGACAGTGCAGGATTGCCCAGCGCATGGGTGCGCGCAGCAAAGAATCTCAACGCCACGCCGCTGCCATCAAACAACTGCGAATACCGCCGCTTCTGCTGGCGGATAAACCCATCACTGCGCCCCGATACCGCGATCGCGAGGGTCGTCACCCTGGCCTGGCGAATCGCATCCACCAGGTGTTTGTCCTGCGGCCCCAGGTCATGGCCGAAGATGCACAGCGCACCCTCGTGGCCGAGCAATTGCTCATAGCAGAACGACAGATAATCCGAACTGCGGATGGTCTTGAGCTTCTCCTCCACCTTGCCCTCACTGACAAACAACGGCACGTCGTCCAGGGTCTTGATCGTGTTGTTGATCGCAAAACTGCTGAGCAAGGTGCTGTCGGTGGTGGGTAATTTACGTGCGGTGCCGTCGAGGTTGCGCACCAGGTGCAGGCCGCCGTGCAGGTAGAGGATGCGCGTGGTGTCGGTGCGGGTGTCACGCAGGTCGAAGCTGGCGTCGGCGCTGCGGAACAGGTCGTCGATGCCGGGGGTGTGCAGGATCGCCCAGTAGTTGAGCAAGTCGTAGTTGCTGGTGAATACCGTGGCGTAGTTGGTCAGCTCCGCGTTGATTGTCGCCAGCGTCGATGGCTGCACCAAGCGCCACGGAATGTGTACGGCGTGGATGGTGTTGATCAACGCTTCCTTGATCGCGTAGTAGCGATTGCGCGGTGCCGCCGAGCTGACTGCGAGGGCTTTGTTGACCCGGCTGGTGGTCTTCAGCGCGCTCAGGGCTTGCTCGAAACTGCGGGTTTGCAGGGCGTCGAACACGCTCAGTTCGGATTGGCTCAAGGGTTTTTCTTCAACGGTGCGTGCGTTTTCGAACAGCGAGTCGTAGGCAAAGTCTTCCCAAATCGCCCGGCTGGCGCCGTTGCCGATCAGAATCCCATTGAAGTCGATAGCGCTGCGCAGTGCGCTCCAGTCTTCAAGGTGGGCGTCAATATCCTGGAAATCCTTCATTGCGGCGGGTCTACTCAAAATCGGCGGGGCGGTGACTTTATCACGAGCGTGGGTTGATCCTGATCAAGATGGGCCATGTGATGACGGTTGATGCTGTCGGCATAACGCCTCTGAGGATTAGCCATGAGCAGCACCTTCTTCATTCCCGCCGTCAACATCATGGGCACTGATTGCCTTGACGATGCGATGGTCGCCATTCGCAACTACGGTTTCCGTAAGGCCCTGATCGTCACCGACGCCGGCCTGGCCAAGGCGGGCGTGGCCCGCATGATTGCCGAAAAACTCGCGATGCAGGACATCGACTCGGTGATCTACGACGGCGCCAAGCCCAACCCCAATGTGGACAACGTCGAGAAAGGCCTCGCGCTGCTGCAGCAGAGCGCCTGCGATTTCGTGGTGTCCCTGGGTGGTGGTTCGCCCCATGACTGCGCCAAGGGCATCGCACTGTGCGCGACCAACGGCGGGCATATCGGCGACTACGAAGGGGTCGACCAATCCAGCAAGCCACAACTGCCGCTGGTGGCGATCAACACCACCGCTGGCACCGCCAGTGAGATGACCCGCTTCTGCATCATCACCGACGAAACCCGCCACGTGAAAATGGCCATCGTCGACCGCAACGTCACGCCGCTGCTGTCGGTTAACGACCCGTCCCTGATGGTCGGCATGCCCAAGGGCCTCACCGCCGCCACCGGCATGGACGCCCTGACCCACGCCATCGAAGCCTACGTGTCCACTGCCGCCACGCCGATCACCGACGCCTGCGCGATCAAGGCCATCGAACTGATCAGCGCCAACCTGCGCCTGGCGGTACGCGACGGCAGCGACAAGGCCGCACGGGAAAACATGGCCTACGCACAGTTCCTCGCCGGCATGGCGTTCAACAACGCCTCTCTGGGCTTCGTGCATGCCATGGCCCACCAACTGGGCGGTCTGTATGACTTGCCCCACGGCGTGTGCAACGCGGTGCTGCTGCCTCATGTGCAAAGTTTCAACGCCAGCGTCAGTGCCAAACGCCTGAGCGACGTCGGCCGTGCGCTGGGTGCGGACATCACCGGCAACTCGCCAGAAGAGGGCGCCCAGGCCGCCATCGCGGCCATTCGTGCTTTGTCTAAGGACGTTGAAATTCCCGCCGGCCTGCGTGAGCTGGGCGCCAAATTGCAGGACATTCCGCTGCTGGCCACCAACGCGCTGAAGGACGCGTGTGGGCTGACCAATCCGCGGCGGGCGGATCAGCGTCAGATTGAGGAGATTTTCCGCAGCGCGTTCTGATCCGACCGGCAGCGTGCGACGCACACAAACGCGCCGCCCGCCAGAGCCACACACAACAGCGCCAACGGCCATGCCTGCTGACTCACCAGCAGGCTTGCCACGCCACCGATCAACGCCGCCATCAACTGATGTATAAAACCACTCAACGCCATGGCATAGGAGCCGCTGACCGGTGACTCATCATTGGCCACGGACAAACTGATGGGGTAACTCATCGACTGCCCCAGTACCGCCAGGCAATAGGGTAACCACAGCAACAATGCGAGCCCGCTGGCAAACACACTGCCAAGCAGCATGATCGCGGTACCAAGCAACACTAACGCCACGCCCCAGCCCATCATCGTCAACCGTCCCGTGTGCGCGACGAAGCGATTGACCATCAACGCTCCCGCCAGATACGCCCCGCTGATTGGCCAGCCCAGCCAGCCATATTGCGCGGCACTCCACTCGAAATGCCCCTGCAAAATCAGCGGCGCGCAGGTGTTGAACGCAATGATCACCCCATACCCCAATCCGCCGGCCAACGCCGCATGCAGGAAGGCGGGGTGTCGCACAATTTGGGTGTAAATTCGCCAGGCTGACGCCGACGAATCGGCCTTCAGCAGTGTCGGAAAAATTACGCGTGGCAACACCAGCATCAACATGACGGCGCCGATCGCCAGACCATAAAAGATTGCCTCCCAGCCAAACGCTATCTGCAATAACGAGCCCACGAACTGGCCGATGCCGAGCGCGATCACAAAGGTCATCCCCAGCCAAGAAAGGCCCTTGGCCAATAGCGCACCGCTGAAACTGTCCCGCACCAACACCCGTGCCATCACCGATACGCCGCCCGCGCCCAGGCCTTGAATCAGGCGCAACGCCAGAAAAGATTCAACATTGAACGCCGATGGAATCGCGGCACTCGCCGAGGCATACACCGCCAGCGCCGCCAGCAACACTGGCTTTCTGCCAAAGCGTTCGCCCAGGCTTCCCCACAGCAACATCGGAAGCGCCATACCCACCAGGTACACTGCCAAGGCCAGGGCAACGTGGTCTTCGGCCGCCGGTAGGGACTGGGCAATGGCCGGGACCGCCGGCAAATAGCTGCTGATACCGACTTGGGAAAGGAAGGCGGCGCTGCAGGCGAGGGTGAGGGGTGTGGTGCTTTTCAATAGGCTCGTCCTTCACTCTAAATTTCGAGAGAGTTGTTATAAATCTTATATGGTTATCAGGATTTTAATCGTGTCTAGTTCTTAGGGGTTTTAATAATCAATGCAAGTAGGTGGGTGCTGCTTTTTTAGTCGGGGGGAGTATTAACTATTGATTTCGTACTTGTCCAATAGGGAGGTTAGGTGCGAGCAGAATAATATTATTGTTGTGGGGGCCATGTCTGACCGAAGAGTGACGCGTATTGCAGCTTTTCCTCTTGGTACTACCGGGAAAAATACGGCGGATGTAAAAAAGCCTTTTTCCGCAAGATGAGTCGCGAGGGTGTTTGCTTTTTTCGCTTCACCACAGGTAATCAGCCGTATTGCGCTACTCGTACCGTATTGGTCAGTATGTAATAGGCTATCAAATAATTTAATGTTGACTTGTAGTTTTTCTTGAAGTAGAAGTAACTCTTCTGTTTGATGTATTTTTATTGAGGCTAGTCCTGCTCCTATAGCTGCCGAGTTTAGGCTTTGGGACCAGTTGCTAGGGCCCCCATATCGGTGCATTGAGCTCTTTTGTCTTTCGCTGCCCAACATTATTAGTCCCCCGCTAGCGCCAAAGGACTTACCTAGGGAGGCTACAATTAAAGTTTGATCGTCTAACGTGTGCATGTGTGGTCGGATGAAACCACTTCCATTTTTTCCAAATGCTGATAGCGCGTGGGAATCATCCATGTAAAGAAATAGCCCGTAACGCGCTTTTAAATAAAGTAACCCCTCGATGTCCGCAATTCCGCCCATGCTATATATGCCGTCGCCTATGTAAGCGACTTTTTTTCGTCTTTTACATAAGTCCTCTATGAAGGAGATGTCATTATGGGGGGCTGTTATTACTTCGGTCTCATCAGCGCATGAGGCTTTAATATGATTCATGGAGTAGTGAGATTGCTTGTCGAACACCATCGTGGGTGGACAGTTATTTGTAAACGCCCCGCTGGCGAGTAAGGGGAGCAGGCCGGAACTGGCCGAGCTGCAAGATAAAGTACTCAAACAGATCGAATCGAAGTGAGTCGAAAGCGCCAGTTCGTACCGTTCCAGAATTTCAAGTTTGCATCGGTTTTTTGAGTTTGCAATTCGAAGGGTTTTGGCTTCCCTTATACCGCCAATAGCCCCCTCTATTATGTCCTCATGGTAATCAAGGCCGAGATATGAGGTTGTGCAGAAATGATGGAATTCGCGTCCATGCTGGTCGGTCAGGTAGTTATTGTTTTTGACGGTGACGTTGAGTTGGCATATTCGGCCTGTCTTCGCTGAATGCCAGTCTGCTTCAGCTAACTCGATTAGTTTTTTGTAGTTTGAGAATTTGTTCGTGAGCGATGTATTTTCCATTTTTTATTCGTCCTTGGAGATTGGCGAAAAACAGTAACGGGGAAAACCTTGTGAGATAAGTCAGGTGTTTCCTTTGCGCGCTACTCCAGATGGAGTTTTTGGCGTGAGTAAGGTCCTACTTTTTGTGATGGCGAATGGACATCCCAACAGATGCCTTCTAAAGCTGTATCTGGTGTATCAAAGGCGTGTTCGGTTGTGTCGCTTTCGTATGTGGTGATTTTTGTGGGGGTGAGCGCATGCAATTTATTGAGGTTGTGCATCACGGGATTGGGTAAGGTGTCAGCGTGCAAACGGATGTGCCGATAGCGTTCAAACGATTTGTCTGTCGGCTAGGCAAAACTAGCGGGATGAAGGGGGATTTGATGAGAGTTCTGTTATTCGGTGCCACCGGCATGGTCGGCCAGGGCGTTCTGCGCGAGTGCCTGCTGGCCGCTGACGTGCAGGAAGTCGTCGCCGTCGGCCGCACGCCGTTGACGCAGGAGCACGGCAAACTGCATCAGGTGCTGCACACGGACATGCTGGATTTTCAACCGCTGGAGAACCTGCTGCAAGGCTTCGATGCCTGTTTCTTTTGCCTCGGTGTTTCATCGGCGGGGATGAATGAAACCCGCTACACCCATCTCACCTATGATCTGACCCTGGTCGCCGCCAGCACCCTGGCGCGGCTCAATCCGCAGATGACGTTTATCTATGTGTCCGGCGCCGGCACCGACAGTTCCGAAGCGGGCCAGTCGATGTGGGCGCGGGTCAAGGGCAAGACCGAGAATGCCTTGCTGCGCCTGCCGTTCAAGGCGGTGTATGTGTTCCGGCCGGGGGTGATTCAGCCGTTGCACGGCGTGCGTTCGAAGACGCCGTTGTACCAGGCCTTCTATACCGTGCTTGGGCCGTTGCTCTCGTTGGTGCGTCGGATAAAGCCGGGCTGGGTAGTCAGCACCGAGACCGTCGGCCGTGCGATGTTGGCGGCGGCGCGTAACGGCGCGTCGCAGCCGGTGGTGGAGCAAGCCGAGATCCATCGGCTGGCCGCCGGCAAGCTCTGAGCCCTGCGCACCAGCGTTTATCAGCCCGCCGTCGCCAGTGCGCAGGCGGGCGTGGCGCCGCCGTTTCATATTCCGTCGTTTGCGTTTGAGCTGGCGTGGCATGCGCGGCGGGTTGGGGATTCGGGGTTGCAGTGGTTGAAGGAGCTGGTGCAAAAGGTATTGCGTGCGTAAACCCGTATTACCAGGATTTTGGTGGCTGGCGTCGGGTATGAAATATCCGCATGACCTGTAACCGTCCATCTCGAATACGATACGGAACGATATAAGGCCATTTAGGCACTACCCATTCCCGAGTGCCGGGAATACGCCCCTCTTTACCCATTGAGGGAAACTCCGCCACGCGCTCGAGTCCCGTTAGCATGGCCTGCACAAATTCGTGCGCAGCTTTGGGGTTTTCCTGAGCAAGGTAAGCGGCTTCTTCATCGAGGTTGCGCAGTGCTGTTCTTAGCCACTCAACTTGCATGCTTACGCCATTTGTCAGCGATGGCTTTCACGTCAGCGGTACTCGCAAAATCACCGGCGTCGGCCTCTTGCAAGGCTTTTTGGATTTCCTCGATTTGCCAGGCTTCACGTGTCAAGTATTCACGTATGGCATCGACCGCCAGAAAGGATTTGCTGCGCCCGGTAGCCTTGGCGAGACTGGCGAGCGTATCGGCGATATCTTCAGGTATGCGTAAGGACATAACCGACATAAGTGCCTCGATGTAGTGGAATGTAGTGCAGCATACTACATCGTAGTTGGCGCACGCTTCTGCGCCGTTCGTCTGCGCAGAGTTGAAACGGAAAAGGATGTTTTCATGCTCACCGGCCTCAACCACTTGACCCTGGCCGTCACCGATTTGCCGCGCAGCGTCAGTTTTTACCATGACCTGCTGCAACTTCGCCTCGACGCCACCTGGGACAACGGCGCCTACCTGTCATTGCCGGGGTTGTGGCTGTGCCTGTCCCTCGACCCGCTGCGCCCGTCGGTGCCGGCGGCTGAATACACCCACGTGGCCTTTACGGTCGGCGCGGACGACTGCGCCGCGCTGGTGCAACGCCTGCGAGCCTCCGGCGTAGTGGAGTGGCGCGACAACCGCAGCGAGGGCGCCTCGTTCTATTTTCTCGACCCCGATGGCCACAAGCTCGAAGCCCATGTCGGTGATCTGGCCTCGCGCCTGCAAGCCTGTCGCGTCAAGCCTTATGCCGGTATGAAGTTTTACCCGTAGCGCGCGAAGGTGCAGAATCCCTCCACCTCTCAACTGTTTGTCAGAGTCGCGCCCATGACCCCATCCTTGCTGCTTGCCGTCCTCGCTTCGGGTTTTATCTATGGCATTACGCCGGGCCCGGGGGTGTTGGCCGTGTTCGGTATTGGCGCGGCCCGGGGCCGTCGCGCCGGGGCCGGTTTTCTGTGCGGGCATTTGCTCGGCGATGTGCTGTGGTGCAGCACCGCGCTGATTGCGATCGTGGGTGCGCGGGAAGTCGGCAGCAGCGCGTTTGATGTGCTGGGCGTGCTCAGTGGCACGTACCTGTTCTGGCTGGGCTGGCGCGCGATCCGTACCCAGCGCCGTAGCAGTGATGCACCCCAGGGCGCGGCGCGGCATCCGTTCTGGCACGGCATCCTGTTTGGCCTGACCAACCCCAAGGCGTACCCGGTGGCCGTCGCCACGTTTACCGCGTTGCTGTCCAGCCGTGCCGAGTTGCTGACCTGGGCAATGCTGCCGTCGTTGATCTTGCTGAGCTTTATCGGTGGGCTATTGGCCTACGCGATTCTGATCGGCGTGGTGGGCGCACAGCGGGTGCGCACGGTGTATCAGCGTCACGAAATCCTGATCACCAAGCTCTGCGGGGTGATGTTTATCGGCTTCGCCATCAATGCGCTGGCCCACGCGTTGCCGGGCCTGTTAGGCAGTAAACCGGCCTGAGGCGGCCACGACCGTTCGTCGCACAGGCAAGTTTTTTCTAAACCTTTGCAGCTGTTAAAATTCGAATCCAGAGCGGGGTGTCTGTCCCCGCACCTATTTTTGCCCTGGAGGAACCCATCATGAGCCGCATGGCTATCCGGTTACGCACCGCCAGTTTCGCGATGCTGCTGGGCCTCGGCGCCAGCAGTGCTTTCGCCCAGTCGCCGGCTGAATTCATCGAGCAGGCGTCGGCCAAAGGCATGGCCGATATCGAAACCAGCCGCATGGCTCACGCCAAAACCTCGTCCCAGGAAATCAAGGACTACACCATCGAGGTGATCAACGAGCGCACCTTGGCCAACCAACACCTGGCGGCCATCGCCAAGAAGCTCGACCTGCCCGTGGCGCCGCGCGAGAAGATCGTCGATAAAGCCGAAACCCTGATGCCCGAGCTCAAGGACGGTGACTCCTTTGACGCCGCCTACACTGCGCAGCAGGTCAAGGAAAATGAAGACGCTATCGCCCTGTTCAAACAGGAAGGGGCCGCGTCGGATGTTCCGGAAATAAAGGCGCTGGTGGATGAGACGCTGCCCAAGCTCGAAGAGCGTCTGCAAAAGGCTCGCGCCTTGGCCTCTACCTACGGCAAAGGCCATCAAGGCGACGGTTGAGGCCTGTACTTGATATGGAAAACGGCGGTTGGAGCCTGAGGGATCCCCACAAATTTACTCCAAGCTCTGCGCCTGATGATGCACCTCATCACGCAGAGCATGCTCCAATATTTCCAAGTGTTCTCGGTCACCTAAACCAGTGCAACTGCGACAATACTCCAGGCCTAAACACCACAATGAAAGTACGATGGCCACCCAGACCATTTACTCCTTCGGTAGCCCATATTTTGTTCACGGTTAGGAGTCTGACAGACCAATAGGTAAACTTTTCTAAAATAGCCCCCAAGTTCTTCACCTTCAGCCCTGAAATTTTGGACGCGAACCCCCTACTGTGATTTTCGGAAATTAATTTGCTGGGTAATATCCTCCCATGCCTTTTATATATCGTGAACCGCAAGGGTCTTGGTAGCTATTGGTACAGAGATGGGTTTTTGTCGGATCGCCGTTTTTAAAATTTAGCTCTCCCATGCACCATTTTTTAGAAACCGGGTCTGTCACGTCATCACAAGCTCCAGGGTAAGCGGGTGTTCTTGTGTACACATTTACTATGTGTGAATCATTAACGAGCGCAACATTAGCAAACAAAAAACTAATAACATATTTACCATTCGACAAACCAAACCCAATGTGAAAAGCCACTTTGTCTTCGACGTAGAACTTGTTCCGATTAGGAATTGGGCTATTGCCATACACATACCTTATGCATTCAATGATGGCATCGTATATCGGAGCAGGGATAAATACGACCCTATTGTTATTAGCAAGCAAACCCAGTGCGCCCAAATTAAGTTTATATTCATCTATAGGCCGAAACGAGCTTTCTTCCCATTTATTTTCCTCCATGCAACCAGCGATTGGCAAACCTGCTACAAGGTCCTGATCGTCATAATCGTACATGGCTTTTGCATAGTTCATCTTATTCACCGTCAGCATTAGGAGCGAAAACAAAAAGCTTGCCGCCCAGCCTTTTCGATAAGAACTGACCATGATGTACTCCACTTAGTGATTTTCGTATTGGGCGATTTCAGTATGGGTGCCAAGAAAAAAACCGAAAACTGTAAGAATTAACAGTTCTTTATAAAAATTCTCGATTATCACTATAGCCAATCTGAATTAACAATATTTAGCACCCTAGAAATGAGATATTTCTACCTCTCTGTGACAGGCTAGTGAACCGCGTTCAAACTCTCATTCTCTTTGCACAAATATCCCCATAAGCATGAGCAAATTGATTCTGACTGAGAGGGAAAGCTTTTTCGAAAGCAGCATGCCAGCGGGCCATGGGAATAGGGGGTTGACCCTGAGGGATCCCCACAAATTTACTCCAAGCTCTGCGCCTGATGATGCACCTCATCACGCAGAGCATGCTCCAATATTTCCAAGTGTTCTCGGTCACCGAAATCAGTGCAACTGCGCCAATACTCCAGGTCTAAACGTCACAATGAAAGTACTCGCCTTTCTTTGAGGCTGTTGCTTTGATAGCGCCGCTCCAATTGGTTCTCCCGTGCCTGCAACCCCGCTAAGAAGATGAGGTAGTTGGCCAAAATGGCAATCAACAACAATACTTCGATGCGCTTTGGACAATGGCTTCGATGCAGATTCAGACCCAATCCCAGGTGTTCACTTTTTACGTCTCGGAAGCCTTCTTCGATCTACATACGGCGCTTATAAATCGCCACGATTTTTGCTGGGCTCCACTCGATTTGCGACAAGTTACTGGCAAGTAACCACGGCTCGCGCTCACGTTTGGCGGACTGCCGGCTGAGTTTGCTTCTGGCAATTGAGCCCGTAACGCGTTGGTGTTTGCGCCCCTTGGCTGAATGGCGGACGCGGTAAAAACCGATGAAGTGAGGGGCGCTACGCGTCATCTCGACACGGCCTAACGACTTAGGGAAACTCCGAACAAGTCCTCAGATGTGCTGAAATACACTTTCACCACCTGACCCGAGCCACGCATGAGCCAGATGAGCTTTTCCGACTTTGAATACGCCGGCAAGCGCAGGCAAACCCGCCGTGAACGCTTCCTTGCCGAAATGGATCAGGTGGTGCCCTAGAGTGGTTTGTTGGGGTTGATCGAACTGTATTACCCGAAGGCTGGTGGTGGCCGTAAACCGTATCCGCTGGAGACCATGTTGCGCATCCATTTGCTGCAAAACTGGTTCTCGCTGAGCGACCCGGCCATGGAAGAAGCGCTTTATGAAATCACTCCCATGCGTCAGTTCGCCCGCCTTACATTAAGCGCGCCGATCCCTGAAGACACCACAATCATGAACTTCCGGCACTTGCTGGAGACGCATCAACTCGAACCTGCGATCCTTGCTTGCAGGAAAAAGGTCTGTCGCTGCGCCAGGGCACCATCGTCGATGCCACCATTATTCACGCTCCTAGTTCGACCAAAAACGAAGAGGGAAAGCACGATCCCGAGATGCAACAAACCAAGAAAGGTAATCAGTACTTCTTTGGAATGAAGGCCCATATTGGCGCGGCTGCAGAGTCAGGATTGGTTCATCACGTCCACGGCACAGCCGCGAATGTGGCTGACGTAACCCAAGTTGCTGAGCTGCTACATGGCGAGGAAAGCGCGGTCTATGCAGACGCTGGTTACACCGGCGTCGAGAAGCGTGATGAGCACGAAAATCGTAAAGTGATCTGGCAGATCGCGGCGCGACGTAGCACTTATTCACGACTGAATAAACGGAGCCGACTCTACAAGGCCAAGCGCAAATTCGAGTACTGCAAAGCCCTGACGCGGGCCAAGGTCGAGCATCCGTTTTGGGTGATCAAGCGCCAGTTTGGTTATGTGGAAGTACGCTTTCGTGGGCTGATGAAAAACACCGCTCAACTGACCATGCTGTTTGCTCTGTCGAACCTTTGGATGGCTCGAAAACAGCTGATGGGTATGGGCGAGTTACGCGTGTAACGCGGGGATCTGGGCTGAAAAGCCCGACGAAGCAGTGCCGACGGGCCTTTGTGTGTTAAGCAACGCTGAAAGTCGTGTTTGTTTCGACTAACAGCACGCTCACCGCGATGTTGATCGGAGTTTCCTTAGGTGATGAGGTAGCCAGAGCGTACAAATTTTTCACCGGTTGCCAGTCATTTTCTTCGCGACAATAGAGCTCACGACTTCGTATTCGGGCCACGTAATACCAGCCCTGCGCCGCTACGGCCTTCATCCAGAGGCGCCGGAAACCGGCATCAGTGACCAGGACTGGAACGCATCCATCAGGCAGTAATTCAGCCAACATTTTGATCAGGCGGCTTTGATATTTTGGGCAACTCTAGCGCTCATGAACGCTTTCATAAATAGGAAACGAGCGCCCCGCAAACGGGACTGCAGCCCTCAACAAAAAGGCGTCGCCAGGTGTATCAATTCTCGACCAGTCGACCAAAATTAAAGAATGCTTCAGGGAGCCCAATAATGCCTGCAGCATCACCCAATAGAACAGTGGCCTCTCTGCTCTCAGGTGTTGATTACCCTACAATCGGTCCACTCGCTTGATCGCGTGTTTTAGATACGCCTGACCTGGCATAAAACGTCCCAGCGCTGTCAGCGTCAGGCGACGGCCTTGTAGTAACGAACTGACACAACTCATCAGCGTTGTCAGGCGGCGAGAATGGATTGAAGGCAGTGCTTGAGCGAGCGCTCTGTGTAAAAAACGGGTGGCCTGTATGGGTTCGGTTTCTTGTTTTTGTGTGGTGCAAACCAAGTTGCCGACTCATGTAGGCTTCTTCAATGTTCCTACTTCTTGATTTTCGGTAAGAAAAATCGGGGATACCTCAGGGTCGGAGCTCATCCCACCGCCGTTTTTTATGCCGGGTTCTGGTCGGTCGCCGGCGCACTCAGAACCGCATTTCTGCCTGGCCTGTGCCTTCCAGTGCGAGCAGATACTGCTTGGCCGCAAGCCCGCCGGCAAACCCGGTCAAGCTGCCCGACGCGCCAATGACCCGATGGCACGGTGCAATGATCGAAATTGGATTACGCCCATTGGCCGCGCCCACTGCGCGCACGGCTTTCGGGTTGCCGATCTGCTGGGCGATCTGGCTGTAGCTGCGGGTTTCGCCGAAGGGGATGGTCAGGAGTGCCTGCCAGACTTGCTTCTGAAAGTCGGTGCCGGTGAAGTCCAGTTCCAGCTCGAACTGATGACGGGCGCCGGCGAAGTATTCCTGCAACTGGCGCGCGGTTTCCAGCAACACGGGGTTGTGATTGGCCTCGTGCAATTCACCCAGGCGTACACGGTTGGCGCGCTCGCATTCCCACAGGATGGCGTTGAGTTTGCCATTGCGCGCCACCAGGGTGAGCTCGCCGACGGGGGAGGGCATGAGTGTGTATTCGTAGGGCATGAGCGGGCTCCTGGGCGAGTGGGTGATGGCTCAGTCTAGAGCAACCCATTCCACTGGAAACTGCGTTTCTTGCGGTCGAATTCTCCGCCACCTTAGACGTTCCAGTAAATCCAATCGGCAAGAGAGTGATACCAATAAGGCCATGAAAGGTCATGGAGCGCCATGAGTGGCGAAGCGGTCCCCAGCACAACCATCGAGACGATGTTAAGTAGGGTGCCGATCAACGCCAGCACCATCACACGCCGGCTGGCATGGCGCCTGGCAAACCTGACGCCATACGCGGACGCAACGATCGACCCGAGCGCCAGGACCAGCCCCAGGGGAAACGGAAGCCTTACCAGAGCGACCAGCAAGGGCAATACCAGCACCCAGCCGAGCACTTGGCGCAGTACGGGTTTTGGCGTTCGGTGTTCAGGTTCAAGCATGGCAATCATCCCGGTCTTGCGGGTTGGACAGGGCGACATCATCCCGCTACGCAGGCGCTGCTGCATTCAGACTTTGCTTGAGTTGCAGCTAGCGATCCTGTTGCAGCACCTTGAGCGCCGCCGACACGAGGAACCCCGAACGGCTTTTTCACGGGGCTTTCGCAAGCGCGCTTTGCGAAGGCGATTGATGTGCCCGTGGGAACGCTTCAGAACGGGGAGCAGGGGCGCCGTGAACCTGAAGGACCGGCAAGGGCATTATTGCGTGCCCTCTACAATGATCCTGGTCACGTATTGGCGGCCCTGGAGCATAGATAACCGTCTGTGATGACCGTGTGGATTAAGCCGAGTAAGTTCTTTCGCGCAAGGCACTAGGCTGATCTTCCCTGGCCGGGAAGGTCAGCCAAAGAATGAAACGCGCCTTAGAAGGACTGGGCCAACGTAAACGGAACACGCAACGCACCGATGGGGCCTTCACGTGTACCGCACATTTCATCGTGGACGCAGTGCTGCACCAGCACACACGGAAACGGCGGAACCCGTTGCAACAGGTCGCGCAAATGCGTGGTGGAGCCGATGCGCATCGGCTTCGCATCCTCGTCCAGCAGCGTCATCGCCGTATGCTCGAGCCTGACGCGTGCGATGTAGAAACCGCCCTCCAGCGACAGCAGTTCCAACTCGCGTACTTCACCCTTCACGGCCAGTTCGGTCAGCATTTGCATATTCATGATTCACCCTCGCAGTGGGTCGTTCATTGGCGACGAAAGAACAGCGTGACCTGGCCCCATTCGACGCCAAACTTGGTCATGCTCGAACGGTTGATCAACGTGTCTTCGTCCATCAAGTACATCCAATCGTCAAAACCGACTTCGTAAACCGAGCCATCCACCGCCAGGTTGAGGCGGTAGCGCCAACGCAATGCGTTGCCGGCGACCTCGCCAATTGCCTCGCCAACCACATCACCCGCGCGCCCGCGCCAGCGCCCGGGGCCATCCGGTGTCAACGTCCACACCCGCTGCTGGCGCGTGCCATCGCTGTAGAGAAAACGCTCGTCGAGAATCAAAGCATCGCCCTCGCGTCGGCTGGCGATATCCACCTCAAAGCGCTTGGCCACTTCCCCCGAACGCTTCTGGAATATGCCCCAGGCCTTGACGGGTTTGCTGAAGAAACGCTCCAGGTCCAACTGCGGTTGCTGGTCGGCGTAGTGGTCGACCTCTACGTTGCCGCAACTGCTCAGGCTCAATACCAGAAACAGTGAAATCAGTAGGCGTGCCATGGACCGGCTCCTTGATCGTGTGGGGCTGAGTGTCGACGTTCAAGGTGTGATAGTTGTACATAAAAATATATTTGTACAGGTTTTTAGTGGGCGCTATTTTGGGAGGCTGGAAAGGTAGGGAAGCGCTGAGCGCAAATTTCACTCATAAAAAAACCGGCCACCAAGGACCGGTTTTTTACATCTCCCGTCAAAACCATCCTGACGCGAGACCAATATCTGAGTGGAGCGGGTGAAGGGAATCGAACCCTCGTTATCAGCTTGGGAAGCTGGAGTAATGCCATTATACGACACCCGCTCAGAGCGGCTGACTTTGTACCAGATGTGCGCCGGGATTTGAAGTTTTTCTTCGAAAAATGTGCAGGTTGCGTGTGTTTGCGTAGGCGACGCGCCGACCGACTGTAGGCGCGGGCATGCTCGCTCCTGCAGTCGGCTGTGTTTCAGAGTGCAAAGGCATGTTGCGTCTGGCTCGGGTGATAGCGCAATCGGCTGGCCTGCCGCGCAGGCTTCAGAAAGCCCACCACGGCGTCCCGGCTGTCGCGGCAGGCGGCTTTGTGTTCCATGTCCAGAAAATGCCCGGTGGCCTGGATTGTGCTGAAGCTGCTGTTCGTCACGTATTGCCCGAACAACTGGGCATCCTCGGCGCTGGTGTATTCGTCCCATTCGCCGTTCAAAAACAGCACCGGCACGCTGATCTGGCGCGCGGCCTTGAGGTAGCACAGACGGTCGCTATTGAGGACGTGGCTGATGTGGAAGTGCATCTGCCCGTACTCGTGCTCGGCCAGGCTGCTGACGTGGCGGTAGTTGAAGCGCTTGAACAGCGACGGCAGGTGTTTGCCGATGGTGCTGTTGACGAGGTGGCCGACGCGGTCGCGGTCGAGGTTGCCGAGGTAGTCGACGCCGCGTTCGAGGTAGTCGCGCATGGGCGCGTTGATCACCGGCGAGAATGAGCTGATCACGGCTTTTTCCACGCGGCGCGGGCGCTGGGCGAGGGCGACCAGGGTGGCTGCGCCGCCCCAGGAGAACGACAGCACGTGTTCGGCGGCGAAGTGGTCGATGAGTTCCAGGAGGATCTGGCCTTCGACTTCCTTCGTCAGCATCTGCTCATGGCGGTTATGGATTTTGGAGCGACCGGCGTAGGGCTGGTCGTACAAAACCACATTGAACTGCGGGTACAGGCTTTTCACGGTTTGGGCGAAGGACGCCGTGGTGGCCATGGAGCCGTTGACCAGGATGATGGTCTTTTCAGCCGCGTCCGCGCGATAGAACTCCGTGTAAACCCGATACTGACCCTGTATATCCAACACAGCGATTTCTGGCCTCATGTCGTAAGACTCCTGGCAAGCGGGTAGTGCGCGCAGATCACTCTGCACGAGCTTTATGACAGGTAGGCATACGCCTGGAAGATGAGTGCCCATGTCGAGCCGATGACGGCTGGCCGACGGGTGTTATCAGGGCGGGCTGTTTGCCGGGGAGGCCCGTGGATCAAGCGCGGGCGGGGCAAGGTGTTTCTTGGAGGTTATAGGCGACTCGCCAGTCATAATTTGGCTGACGGTTTGATTCAAGCAGTCGGTTCGGGATGTCGCAAGTCGCCGAGATGGGTTTTAGCCATCACCGGCCGAACGGTCGTCAGACCAGCAAAATTTCATCGGCGCTCAACGCCCGATATTCACCGGGCGCCAGCGCGCCATCCAGTTCCAGCGGCCCCATGCGTTCCCGATGCAGGCCGATCACCTTGTTATTGAAATGCCCGAACATGCGTTTCACCTGGTGATAGCGGCCTTCGATGATACTCAGGCGGGCCAGGCGCGGTGCCAACACTTCCAGCTCGGCCGGTTGAGTCGTCAGGTCTTCAAACGCGAAATACACCCCCGCCGCGAAGGTGGCGGCGTATTGCGCACCGATCGCCTGCTCGGTCTCCACACGGTAGACCTTGGGCAGTTTGGTCGTCGGTTGCGTCAGGCGCCGCGACCACTGGCCGTCGTTGGTGATCAGCATCAGCCCGGTGGTGTTGAAGTCCAGGCGACCGGCGATATGCAGTTCGTCTTTGTCCGGTTCATCCAGCCAGTCCAGCACGGTCGGGTGCTGTGGGTCGGCGGTGGCGCTCACGCAGCCCGGCGGTTTGTGCAGCATGAAATAGCGCGCCGGTTTACCCGCCTGCAGCACCTCATCGTCCACGCATACCCGGCTGAATTCGCGCACTTCATGGTGAGGATCACTGACCGGCACGCCATCGACGCTCACGCGCCGTTCCACCAACAACAGGCGGACTTGCTGGCGATTGAAACGCGGCAGGTTGCTGAGGAATCGATCAACGCGCATTACAACGGCTCATCCCCACGCAACTGCGCGTCCACCTGGGCACAGCGCGGGCACAGGCAGGCCTGGTTGCGTAATGCATCGGGCAGGGCTTCGAGCACCGCCGGGTCGATGGTGACGCTGTAGCACCAGCAGGCCTGGTCGGCGGTGCGCGGGTCGGCCAGGGTGCAATCGTTGCGGGCGCCGCAGGCGGGGCAGAGGGTGGCTGTGGTCATTGCTCGGTTCAGGCTGGATCGGGCAGGGCGCCGAAGGTCCCTGCACGATACAGCGCCGCTCAGTCGCGTTCCAGCACCACGACCCGCTGGCCGGCGCCAATCCCGCTGCCGGGCTGCACCGGGATCTCCCGCACCACGCCGGCAAACGGCGCCAGCAGTGGAATCTCCATTTTCATCGACTCCAGCACCACCAGCACAGCGCCCGCCGCGACGCGCTCACCCGCAGCCACCTGGACCTGCCAGAGATTGCCCGCGATATGGCTGTCGATGCTGTACTCATTGGCCTTCAGCGGCGTGTCTTGCCCGAGCGGCGCTGGCGGTTCCTCGCTGTCGAAGTGCGCCTGGCCGCTGGCGATCCAGCGTTCGCGCTCGGCATTGAAGGCCTGTTGCTGGTGCGCCCGAAACGCATCGATACCCGCCGCTTCACGCGCCAGAAAATCCTGGTAATCCGCCAGGTTCAACACGCTGTCCTCGATGTTCAACGCAAAGCGCCCCAGCGGAAAATCCCGACGAATCTGCACCAGCTCTTCGGCACTCACCGGGTAGAAGCGGATCTGGTCGAAAAACCGCAGCAGCCACGGTTTGCCGTCGAAGGCCGCGACTTCCCGGTAGCGGTTCCACATCTGCAACGTGCGCCCCACGAACTGATAACCGCCGGGGCCTTCCATGCCGTACACGCACAAATACGCGCCGCCGATGCCCACCGAGTTCTCGGCGGTCCAGGTGCGGGCCGGGTTGTATTTGGTGGTCACCAGCCGATGACGCGGGTCCAGCGGCGTGGCCACCGGGGCGCCGAGGTAGACGTCGCCCAGGCCCATCACCAGGTAGCTCGCCTCGAACACGCTGTGGCGCACCGCGTCGAGGTCGGCCAGGTCGTTGATGCGGCGGATGAATTCCAGGTTGCTCGGGCACCACGGCGCGTCCTTGCGCACGGTGGTCATGTATTTTTCGATGGCCAGTTGGCACGCCGGGTCATCCCAGGACAGCGGCAAGTGGACGATGCGCGAAGGCACTTGCAGGTTGGGCGTGGCGCATACGGCCGTCCATTCGCCGCTGATCAGCGCCAGCAGGTCGGCCAGGGGCAGTTGTTCTGGCTGGTAGTGGACCTGCAGCGAGCGGATGCCCGGCGTCAGGTCGATTACGCCATGCCGTGCGCGGGTTTCGAGGGCCTGCATCAGCGCGTGGCCACGAAAACGCAGCACCAGGTCGAGCTCGGGCGCGCCGATTTCCAGCAGCAGGTGGGTGTCGCCGGCCAATCGGGCAACCAGACGCGTATCTTCCTGGCCGATATCCAACACCACCGGCGACGCCGGCCAATGTGGGAGCGGGCTTGCTCGCGATGGCATCTCCTCGGTGTTGCTGTGAGACCGCGTCGCCTGCAGTGCGGGCACGCCCGGCGCCCACAGTTGATCCCATTTCAGCGCGAGATCGCGGGCGGTCTTGAGGTCCACCGGTTCGAAGCGCAGTTTGTCGCCGGCCTTGAGCTGTCCGAGTTGCCACAGGTCGGCTTCGATCACCGTCACCGGGCACACGAACCCACCCAGGCTCGGCCCATCCGGCCCGAGGATTACCGGCATGTCTCCGGTAAAATCCACCGCGCCGATCGCATAAGGGTTGTCGTGGATATTCGACGGATGCAGCCCGGCTTCGCCGCCATCGGTGCGCGCCCACACGGGCTTGGGGCCGATCAACCGCACGCCGGTGCGGCTGGAGTTGAAATGCACTTCCCACTGCGTGGCGAAGAACGTGTCGATGTACTCCGGCTGGAAGTATTCCGGCGCGCCGTGGGGGCCATAAATCACCCGCAGCGTGCGCACCTGCGCCAGCGGTTCAGCGCGCAACTGCTGGCCCGCGTTGACGTCGACCAGCGGCAACAGATGCAGCACGTCGCCCGCGCGCAAAGCGCGCCCGCCGTGCCCGCCGAACTGGCCCAGGGTGAAGGTACTTTTGCTGCCCAGATAGTCCGGCACTTGCAGCCCGCCGCGCAGGCACAGGTAACTGCGCGCGCCGGCTCCGGCGAGGGTGCCGAGGCTCAGCACCGATCCGGCTTCGATCAGCAGCGCGGTGTTCATCGGCACGGGTTGATCGTTGAGCAGCAGCGCAATATCCGCGCCCGTCACGGCCACCACGGCGGCGCAATTGAAGCGCAACAGCGGCCCGCTCATGGTGATTTCCAGCGCTGCGGCGCCTTCGCGATTGCCCAGCAGACGATTGCCCAAGCGCAGTGCGCGGCTGTCCATCGGCCCGGAAGGCGGCACGCCGACGGCCCAATAGCCGAGCCGGCCGGGATAGTCCTGCACGCTGCTCTGCGTGCCTGCGCTCAGGACTTCAACGGTGTCGGCGTGGTAGACCAGATCTTCCAGGCAGCGCGTCCACGGTTGGCCACTGGCAAAGGGCGCGGCCAGCAGAATCTGACGCAGGTAGTCGCGGTTGGTTTCCACGCCATAGAGCTGGCTGTCGCTCAAGGCTTGATGCAGCGCCAGGCGCGCCTGTTCGCGGGTGGGCGCCCAGGTGATGAGCTTGGCGATCATCGGGTCGAAGTACGGCGGGATCTCGCAACCGGCCTCGACCCACGTGTCGATGCGCAACCCTTCGGCCACTGGAAAGTCCACGTGGGTCAGCAAGCCCGGGCTCGGCTGGAAATCCCGGCCCGGGTCTTCGGCATACAGGCGCGCCTGGATCGCATGCCCTTGCGGGTTCAATACCAGACTGGTCAACGGCGGCAGTTTACCCGCCGCCAGTTGCACCATCCAACGCACCAGATCGACGCCCCACACTTGTTCGGTGACGCCGTGTTCCACTTGTAAGCGCGTGTTCACTTCGAGGAAGTAGAAGCGGCCGTCGGCGCGGTCGAAGATAAATTCCACCGTGCCGGCGCTGCGGTAATTCACAGCCTTGGCCAGGGTGATTGCCGCCGCGCACAGGGCCTCGGCCATGCCCTCCGGCAGGTTGGGCGCCGGGGTTTCTTCGAGGACTTTCTGGTTGCGCCGTTGCACCGAACAGTCGCGCACGCCGAGGGCGATCACCTCGCCTGCGCCGTCGCCGAACACCTGCACCTCGAGGTGGCGGGCGTGTTCGATGTACTTCTCGATAAACACGCCGGCATCGCTGAAATTGTTCTGCCCCAGGCGTTTGACGGCCTCGAAGGACTCGTTCAACTGCGCGATGTTGCGGCACACGCGCATGCCGATGCCGCCACCGCCGGCGGTACTCTTGAGCATCACCGGGTAGCCCACGCGGGCGGCGGCGAGCAAGGCCGCGTCGAGGCTGTCGAGCAGTTCGCTGCCTTCGAGCAAGGGAATCTGCTGTTGCTTGGCCAGCGCCCGGGCCGTGTGCTTGAGGCCGAAGACGCGCAGTTGTTGCGGGGTCGGCCCGATAAAGGCGATGCCGGCGTTTTCGCAGGCTTGTGCGAAGGCGGCGTTTTCCGAGAGAAAACCGTAGCCGGGATGAATCGCCGTGGCGCCGCTGGCTTTGGCGATGGCGAGGATTTTGTCCACCGCCAGGTAGGTGCCGGCCGCTGCGCCTTCACCGAGGCTGTAGGCTTCGTCGGCTTGTTGAATGTGCAGGCTGGCCGCATCGGCTTCGGCGTACACGGCGACGCCCTTGACGTGCAGTTCACGCAAGGTGCGCAGGATGCGGCAGGCGATGGCGCCACGGTTGGCAATCAAGAGTTTTTCGAACATGGGCAAAACCCTGCGGGCCGTCCCGCAAAGTGAGGGAGCACTACGGTCGTCCGCAGTGCCTGTCATGAGTGTGGGAGGGTGCTTGCTCCCCCCTCAGGGTTCAGCGGTTTCGCAGGCACTGCCCGCTGCGGGCCTGGCACAGCGCAAACAGCCAACCGCGCAAGCGCTTGAACTTCAGTTCCATACGAGTAACTCCGCCGGGGTCGGGTTGTAGGCATTGCACGGGTTGTTCAATTGCGGGCAGTTGGAGATCAGCACGATCACGTCCATCTCGGCGCGCAGGTCGACGTACTTGCCGGGGGCGGAAATGCCGTCTTCGAAGGTCAGCCCGCCGTCGGCCGTGACCGGCACATTCATGAAGAAATTGATGTTCGGCCCGATGTCGCTTTTGCCCAGGCGGCCGTCGTGGGCGCAGGCCCGCAGGTAGTTGTCGCGGCAGCTGTGCATGTAGCGCTTTTCCAGGGCGTAGCGCACGGTGTTGCTCTCTTGGGCACAGGCGCCGCCGAGGGTGTCGTGGCGCCCGCAGGTGTCTTCGACGAGGGTCAGCATCGGCTGGCCGAGGTTGGAATACAGCACGCTGCCGGTGCCCAGGTACACGTTGTTCTGGCGGCGCAACGTGCGTTGCACGTCGTAGCGCTCGCGCGGGTTTTTTGCGCTGTAGAACAGCGTATCGACCGCCTGGTTGCCCTCCAGATCAAGGATGCGCAGGGTCTGCCCGGCCTTGACCTCCATCAGCCACGGCTCGCCGGCGGGGATGGTGGCGCGGTACACCGCTGCGTCCGGTTGTTTCAGTGCGATAGACATGGCAGCTCCTCAGGCGAACAGGCGGTCGGTGTTGATAAAACCGCGCGCGTTTTCCGGGCGCGAGGTGCGGCAGTGTTCGGCGACGCTTGGGTCGGCGTTCATCCAGCTCAGTTTCAGCGGTTGTGGGGCGTATGCGGGGTTGGGGTCCATCGGGTGTTGCAGGGCGGTGAGCACCACCAGGGTGTCCATCGGTGCGTAGAGTTCGATGTAGTCGCCAGCGGTGGAATTGCCCGGCACGAAGTGCAGGCCACCGTCGTCATCCACGCTGACTTTGCTGAACAGGTTGAGGGTCATCAGCAGGTCGGACAGGCCCAGGCCCCACTTGCCCAATTCCACCAGCAGGTTGTCGGCGCCGTTGCGGTAGAAGCCGTTGCGCAGTTCCTGGTAGCGCCCCTGGCCGTACTTCTCGGCCACCTCGGCCGCGCACAGCACGCCGCCGATGCTGTCACTCCAGCCGCAGGTGTCGGCGGTGATCGCCGCCAGTACGCGGCCCATGTCCGAGTACAGGCAATGGCCGCGGGTGAGCTTGGCGGTGTGTTGGCATTTGAGGCTGTCGGGCAGGTTCAGGCGTTCGGTTTTTTCGTTGGCGTTGAGCAGGGTCAGGCTGACGTTGGCGCCGCCGCGAATATCGGTGAGGCGCAGCAGTTGGCCGCGCTTGAGCACGAAGGAACGGTGGCCGCCGCCGGGCAGCATTTCTTCGGCGAACGGCGGGAACAGTTGAGTCGAATCGGTCATTGGGAAGTCGCTCCAAGTTCGGCAGCGAGCGCCTTGCGGCGTGCGCTGTTCAAAGGGATGTCGTAGGTGATACGCGCGCCATAGGCGCCGGGGGCGTGGGGGTCGACGCGGACTTTGTCGAACACCAGCAGGCGCGTGCCGAGGCTGAAGCCTTCGCTGAGGTCGTGGGTGACCATGAACACCGTCAGCCGGGTTTCGCGCCACAGTTCCAGCAGTAGCTGGTGCATGTCTTTGCGAATGCCGGGGTCGAGGGCGCCGAAGGGTTCGTCCAGCAGCAATACGCGCGGTTTCATGATCAAGGCCTGGGCGATGGCCAGGCGTTGTTGCATGCCGCCGGAGAGCTGCGCCGGGTACTTATCGAGGGCGTGGCCGAGGCCGACTTTGTGCAGCAGCGTGGTGGCCTGTTCGCGGGCGGCTTTTTTGGCCTTGCCGAACAACCGTCCGAGCAACGGCGAGCGTGGTAGCTCAAGGCCTAGGGTGACGTTGTCGAGCACGCTCAGGTGCGGGAACACCGAGTAGCGCTGGAACACCACGCCACGGCTGGCATCCGGCTCGCCGGCGAGCGGTTGGCCGTCCAGCAGGATCAGGCCCTTGCTCGCGGTTTCCTGGCCCAGCAGCAGGCGCAGAAACGTCGATTTGCCACAGCCCGAGGTGCCGACCAGCGTGCAAAATTCGCCCTCGGCGACCTGCAGATTCAACCCCTCCAGCACCACCTGATCGCCATAGCGCTGCCACACGTTGTTGACGCTGATAAAGCTCATGCCCGCGCTCCTTCGTACCAGGGGAACGCGCGCCGGGTCAGGGCCTTGAGGCCCCAGTCCATCAGCCAGGCGAGCAGGGTGATCCACACCACGTAGGGCAAGATCACGTCCATCGCCAGGTAGCGGCGCACCAGGAAGATCCGGTAACCCAAGCCGTCGGTGGAGGCGATGGCTTCGGCGGCGATCAGGAACAACCACGCTGAGCCCAGCATCAGCCGCAACGAGATCAGCAGGCGCGGCAGCAATTGCGGCAACACCACGCGCAGCATCAGGGTCCAGGTCGAGGCGCCGAGGGTCTGTGCCTTCACCAACAGCTCCAGCGGAATCTCGCGTGCGCGCTGTTCCAGGTCGCGGGCCAGGCACGGTGTGACGCCGATGACGATCAGCATCACCTTGGACAACTCCCCCAGGCCAAACACGATGAACAGAATCGGCAGGATCGCCAGCGGTGGCACCATCGACAGCACCGTCAGCAACGGTGACAACGGCGCGCCGAACAACGGCAACGTACCGGCGGCAATGCCCAGGCACAGGCCGGCGAGGGCGCTGATGCCCAGGCCGAGCGCGAGGCGGCGCAGGCTCGACGCGCTGTCTTGCCACAGTACGTAGTCGCCGGTGCGGCTGTCGGCGCTGAACGCCAGGCGCTTGACCGCCTCGAACATTTGCCCGGCACTGGGCAGCAGCTTGTCGTTGGGGTTATCCGCCAGGCGCTCGGCCGAGCCCACGAAGTAGGCGAACAGCAGCAGGGCGAACGGCAGCAGCACCAACAACAGGCGGCTGGAACGGTCCGGGTGACGGTTGATCAGGCGCATGGCCGGGTCCTCTTACAGCGTGCCGTCGGCGGCCATCTGCACGTAGCGGGGGTCGAATTGCAGCTTGAGGTTGGCTTTGTCGCCGCTGGTCACGCCGTTGGCGAAGCTCATGCCCACGGCGCTGGTGTCCTTGGCGCCTTCACCCAACAGGCCGTGTTGGAAGGAGAACTCGGCGACCTTGCGCATGGTCGCTGGCAGCTGTGCGCTGGTGGCGAAGGCCAGGGCTTCCTTGGGGGTGGCGAACAACTTGGTGGTGTCCAGTTGCGACTGGAACCCCTTGAGGTCGGTACCGGAGGCCTTGGCCATATGCTCCAGGGCTTCGCTGCTGGCGGCGCCTTTGGCGTTCATCAGCGCGACCACTTCGAACCAGGCGCCGGTGAGGGCTTTGCCCAGGGCCGGGTTGTCCTTGAGGGTCTGGGTGTTGACCACCATCATGTCCATGATTTCGCCGGGCACTTTGCTGGAGTCGAACACCTGGGTGACGCCGGGCTTGACGTTGATCTCGGAGAGCATCGGGTTCCAAGTCGTCACCGCTTGCACCTGGTCGGTGTTGAAGGCAGCGGCGATGTCGGCGTCGGAAGTGTTGACCACTTTCAGGTCTTTCTCGCTGAGGTCGGCCGACTCCAGCGCACGGGCCAGCAGGTAGTGCGACACCGAGAGTTCCACCAGGTTGACGTTCATGCCCTTGAGGTCGGCCACGGTCTTGCCGCTGCCTTTGAGCACCACGCCGTCGTTGCCGTTGGAGAAGTCGCTGACGATCAGTGCGGTGCTGTCGACGCCACCGGCGGCGGGGATGGTCAGGGCGTCCATGTTGGTCATGGTGCAACCGTCGAACTGGCCGGCAGTGTACTGGTTGATGGATTCGACGTAGTCATTGAGCTGCACCACGTCGATGCTGATGCCGTACTTCTTGGCCCACTTGTCGAGGATGCCTTGGCTGCCGGCATACTCCCATGGCATCCAGCCGGCATAGATCGTCCAGCACACGCTGAAGTGGTCTTTGGCGGCGGCTTGGGTCTGGACGCTCAGTAGAGCGGCAAAGGCGGCGGCGAGCAGGGCGGGTAAACGGATTGCGGGCATGGGGCTTCTCCAGTTGATCGAGGGCGAGCAGGAGCAACGCGGCACCGTGAACGGTGGCTTGTCTCCCGGGCTTTTATCCCGCCGTGTAACCTCAACTGGAGGTCGCCAACTCTCGGACCAGCCACTCGCGTTTCGCGAGCCGGAACCCTAGTCGGCCATTGCAAATTGTGGTGCCGCGAACCTGTGATGAATCCTGCACGCAAGAGACAAAGCGAGAGTCGTGCCAAGTAGGACGCGGGCGTGTAGATCGCGGGTTTGCGCGAAACGCCCCACGTCTGAGTGCGGGCGGGTGCGTTGCACTGGTGCGTCGCCGCACTGCAATGAGGCGCTCGGTTTGCCCGAAACAGATGTTTCAGTCTGTGTCGAAATCGCACCAGTTTCGCTTTTTGATGTCAGATGTTTCGTCATTCAGCAAACGCTGAATGCCGCTCCCCAGCGTCGCTGGCGGTGCTCTTTCGCGGTCCAGGAGGCCGCCATGTATCGACGACTGCTTCTTCTCGCTGTGCTCGGTCTGACCCTTTCTGCGTGCGTGCCCTATTACGATGGAGGCCCAGGTTATTACCGTTCCGAGGTCTATACCGCACCGGCCCCGGTGTATTACTACGGCGGCGGCCCGGCGTATCAATATCGGCGTGACTATTACCCGGCACCGCGTTACTACGCGCCCGCCCCGCGTTATTACCCGCCGGCGCCGCGTTACTATCCAGGGCCCCGCATGGGGTACCGGTCTTATCCAAACCAGGGCTGGGGTGATCGCTGGGGCAATGGCGGGCGTGGTCGCGGTGGCGATCATGGCGGAGGCCGCGGTGGCCATCGTTGACAGGTCTTGAAGACAAGCGGCGCAGGAAGCGCCGCTTTTTCGTGGCGTTTAGCGCTACTGTCAGATTTAACAGCTATTGTTTGGGGTTCTAGTGTATTCAACTGGGAGAGGCCGTTGCGCCTTTTCGATTGCCCAGTGAGCGAATGGAGCCCAGATGATCAGACAATTGGTGTGCGTTTTACTCCTGATGGTCGGTGGCGTTGCCCACGTGCAAGCGGAGCAAGGCTGCCCTTATCCCTCGGCAATCAAATATGTCGACGGCTACTTCCAGGCGACGGCTGGAACATTGGTGTGGCAAAGCCCGAAGATCGGTCATCGGCAGTTTGTCGACCAGTTTATTGGCGCCATTTTTACCCCGGGCTGGGAGCAGGATCGGGACGGCGGCTATATCGACAAGTGCAGCTACCTCACCAACGAAGGGCAGAGGGTGGACTTGCGATACGGCAGATCGGGGGAGGTGGAGACGATGTCGCTGACCGGCACGTTGCATTGGCGCCTCGCCAGCGACCCCTTCGACCTGCCGGTGTATATCTGCCAGGACAGTCAGCCGGACAATTGTTCATTCAGCGTTAAAAAGCCAAAAACCTGACTGTCAAAAGTAGGAGAAATCCGCAAGCGGATGGCGGCCTTCCCAGGCTTTGTTGAAGTGGGCCTGTACCACGGCTTCTGGAATGGCATTGATATCCGGCCAATGCCAGTGAGGCTTCTGGTCTTTGTCGATCAACCGCGCGCGGACCCCTTCGCTGAATTCCGGGTGGCGGCAGCAATTCAGGCTCAGGGTGTAGTCCATCTGGAACACCTCGGCCAGCGACAGGTGACGGACGCGCTGCTGTTGTTCCCACACCAGGTGCGCGGTCAGCGGGCAGCCTTCGCTGAGGGTCGTGCCGGCGCGGCTGAACAATGGGTCTGCGTGGTCGCGCAACAGGCTCAAGGCACGCCAGGCACAGCGCACGTCACTGACATCCAGCCATTCATCGATCTGCGCTCGGCGTGGCAGCCATTGCGCCTCGGGTTGCTGGTCGACGGCTTCCTGGGCCAAGGCCTTGAGCAGGCTGTTGAGCTGCATCGCGGTCTGTTCCTGCCAGTTCAGTTGCAGCAGGCCTTCGAGCAGTTCGTCTTGCTGGTCCTCCCGCAGGAAACGGTCGGCCAGGCCCAAATCCAGCGCGTCGCGGCCGTTGATATGCGCGCCGGTAAGGCCGAGGAACAACCCGAGCTTGCCTGGCAGGCGCGACAGGAACCAACTGGCGCCCACGTCCGGGTACAGGCCGATGCTGATCTCGGGCATGGCCAAACGGCTGCTGGGGGTGACGATGCGCACCGATGCGCTTTGCAGCAAGCCCATGCCGCCGCCCAGCACATAACCGTGGCCCCAGCAGATCAACGGTTTGGGGTAGGTGTGCAGGCGATAGTCGAGGCGATATTCCGCCGCAAAAAACTGCGCGGCCAGGTCCGGCACCACGCCGGGTTGTTCGCGGCAGGCCTGGGCCAGGCTGCGCACTTCGCCGCCGGCGCAGAACGCTTTGGGCCCATTGCCGCGCAATAGCACGCAGACGATGTTCGGGTCTTTGGCCCAGACGTCCAGGCGTTCGCCCAGGGCCAGGATCATCGGCAGGGAGAGGGCGTTGAGGGACTTTTCGGCGTCCAGGCTGGCGATGCCGATGCGAGCGCCACCGCTGCCGGTCAGCTCTTCGAAGTGCAGGTTCATCGTGACCTCAATCGGGAAGGTGAAGATTCAGTATGATCGCTTCATGGGAAAGCGCCGGTTGTGTGTCAGATCAATTGACAAGCGGGGTCGGCTTTCCTAGGGTTCGCCTCATTCTTTTTTACAAGACAAGTCAATCATGACCGAAGGCGACCGTATCAAACTCGAACCCAGCTGGAAACACGCCCTGCGCGATGAGTTCGAGCAGCCCTACATGACCCAACTGCGTGAGTTCCTGCGCCAGGAGCACGCGGCCGGCAAGGAGATCTACCCGCCTGGCCCGTTGATCTTCAACGCCCTCAACTCCACGCCGCTGGACAAGGTCAAGGTGGTGATCCTCGGCCAGGACCCCTACCACGGCCCCGGCCAGGCCCACGGCCTGTGCTTCTCGGTGCAACCGGGCGTGCCGGCGCCGCCGTCGCTGGTCAATATCTATAAAGAGCTCAAGCGCGACCTGAACATCGACATCCCCAACCACGGCTGCCTGCAACGCTGGGCCGACCAGGGCGTGTTGCTGCTCAACACCACCATGACCGTGGAACGCGCCAACGCCAACGCCCATGCGGGCAAGGGCTGGCAGTTCTTTACCGACCGGATTATCGAAGTCGTCAGCGAGCACCAGCCGCATTTGGTGTTCCTGTTGTGGGGCGCCCATGCGCAGAGCAAGCAGAAGCTGATCGATGCGACCAAGCACCTGGTGCTGACGTCGGTACACCCGTCGCCGTTGTCGGCGTATCGCGGGTTTCTGGGCTGCGGGCATTTCAGCCGCACCAACAAGTTTCTTGAGCAAAATGGTGAAGCGCCGATTGATTGGGTGTTGCCACCGGTCTGACGCTAGGGCTGCGATGAAAGACTGTCTTTTGATATAAGTTTTTGATATTTAAAGTATTTTTTGTTTTTCATGGCGCACCCTTTTTCTTCAGTTGGCGGATGTACCTGTTAGTTCTGACAGTATTCACCTTGAGCTCAAGCGTATTAACTATTCTCTCTGACCTCCGGATCGGGTAACCCCCCAGGCGGTGGTCAATGGCCGTTTTTTGAAGATCGCCAAGGAGACTAGACATGACCGAACCGACTCCGCTTACCTCGAAACCCCGCCGTAGGATAGACCCCGGTGTCTTGGTGCTGGATGCGCCCGAAGCGCCTGATGCGTTACCCCTGGAGGCAGATGATACCGGCCATAAAATACCGGTGACCTTTCAAAGCACGGGGTTACGGGTTGAGGTGCCCGCGATGTGGTCCGGTGCTGACCTTCTGGACCCCGGGGATATCACTCTCGTTGAATGGCTCTTGAATGGCGTGCCGTTTCAGAGCAAAAGATTGACGGCGCCTTATGATGCGACCGACCTTCCCGATGCCGATGGTTTGGTCCCTCCAGCTCTGATGGATGTTCCTGGTCTGCATCGCTTGCAATACCAAGTGATATTAAGAGAAAGCAGCGGGAATGACCCCGTTCCTTCATTCGTCACCTTGTTGGACAGTGACAAGGTCGGGCCCAATCAGGGGCAGCGCGGTACGCCATTACAATTCGATATTGATATTCAGACCCAGGGTGTCACCGATGCGTATCTTGACAATCCCGCCAACAACGACAGGGTTGTCGCGACCATTACCCCAGCGTGGCTGGACATACGCCTAGGCGATGTTGTCGAGGCTGACCTCACGCCACTGCCTTTCAGCAGGCCTTTGCGCAAACGCCCACGGCAACTGACCGTGGTCGCCACCACGACTATCGTCCAGGCGCACAAGGACGGCACTTTGCCCATTGAGATTCATTTCCCGGGCGACTTTCTGCGCGGTTTGGCCAATCGGGAATACAACGCCCATTATTACCTGCGAGACCGCTCGGGCCGCGAGTCTGGCCCATCGCGTACCGCCGTGCTGTTAATCAATCTGACGCCCACGCCCGTCAACCTGCCGATTGTGGATATCCCTCAATTGGATGATGGGTTGATCAACCTCAGTGACGCCCGTGAACTTGGCGGCGTGTTTATGAATATCCCTGAAGTGTTCGGTACGGCACCGGGCGACTTTCTCCTGCCCTCATGGGATCTTAACCCCCTGTCGCCTATCCAGATTGCTGATGTTCAGCACTGGCCTATCACGGTGCCCATCCCGTATGCGGTTTTGGCCAGTGGTGGCGCTGAGTTCGTCCGTGGGACCGTCAGGGCAGAATACCGCTGGCAGCGTGGCACAGCGCCCGCCAGGCCATCGCCCATCCGGTTTGTGCCAGTAGACCTTACGGTTGCCGGCGCCGTGAGCCCGAATAATCCAAACCCCGTCAACCAGTTACTGGAGTTGGTGACGGTCAAGGGTAGGGATGGTGACAACCGGTTGACCATCAATGACGTGGGGTTACAGGTGCGTGTGGTAACCCGCCTTTATAACGCGCCTGTTGCCGGCCAACTGCTGGAGTTAATGGTAGGCATCCATCCCGACCCCCTCGCGACGTACCAGGTGCTAGCGAGTGACGTTGCTGGGCAGGAAGTCGAGTGGCTAGTCGATTGGGATGTGATTGAGCCTTTGTTGATTGGCGGCACGGTCCCCTTCTTCTATTGGACGTTCAACGGTGTTAACCGCCAGCGTGCGCAAGACACCCAGGTGGACGTCAATATCGTAGCCATCGTTGACGTGAAAGACCTTGAATACGTAGGGGTCGACTACGGTCCAGGGCCCGATGCAGGGTTTATCGGTTGCGCGTTGCGGCCTTGGGTGAACGGCGTAGGTGTCTACATACCCGCAGACAACCGCTGGGACGATGGGGATGAGGTGGTTTTGCACTGGGCAAGCTATGCAAACCCGAGCGGAAACCCAGGCGGCATTATCCCTGAAGCGGTTCAGATGTTCAGTCATACGTTGACGGCGGAGGAGGCCCGTGACGGGTATGAATTCCGGGTGCCGTTCGACCCCTATATCCTGCTTCCAGGGTTGGTGAAACCGCCGGCAGGTGAGCTTAATCCTCGACATGGCTCTGCCGTAGCACGCTACCAAATTATCAAAGCCGGTGGAGGCGGGATGGGCTACTCCCCATTTAGGTTGGTGTTTATCAAGTTGATTCGGCCGGGTGGTGCGCCGCCTTGCCTGTCGGACGATTAAACCGCTTCGGAAGGGCGCAATGCCCTTCCGTTTCTTGGGCGGGTTGATTATTAAAAACCAGTTGAGCCGCGTTAGATTATTTTGGTGTTAAGGGGCCACGGTGAACACTCCGTTATTGCGCTGCTGATGCAATTTGTATGTTCGTCGGCAGGCAGCACACTTGGGCGGGGGGGCGATACTGTCAAGTTTGACAGTTACGGGGCGACGATTAATTTCATTTAATAAGTGGGCTGTCAGCAACTATACCGACTCGGCGGTGTTGATGATTGTTGGTGTATTCCGAGAAATGATACCTGGGTGTGCAGTCACGCAGAGGTTTTATACCCGGATAGATACTTTTCCTTATCAGGAGTTTTAATCATGTCCAACAAAACGCCTCCGATTGTTAATAATCAACCCATCACTCCCAATGAGGACTGGGATGATCCCGACAATGATCCCTCTTTGCATGAGGCTCCGATTGTTATTGGTTTGCTTCAACCCGTCCCGGGGGATCCTCACAGGAATGTCGTGCCACGGGCGATGCAACTGGCGGGGCTTGTACTGAGACTTCGTCCGTGGAACCGGGGTACTGAAGTGGAGGATGAAATACTTAGCGTGTTTGTAGACAATAAGCGTGTGTTTATAGACTTCTATCCGCGGTTGGACCCCCTGCCCGATCCCGTCGTTATTGATCTCGGGCCTAAGTCCGCGCTACAAAGCCATGGGGTCAAAGACATCGACGTCCATGTGATCAACTCCTCTGGCAACCCTGAAGACTACAACACCCTGCGTGTTTATGTAGACGTTCAGGACCCGAACCAAAACGTACAGCCCGGTATCATTGAATTTGAAGACTACGGTTCTGAGCTGACCCCCGGCTTTCTGGTCGGAAAGACTGGCTTGACCTGTACCATTCCTGAACCTGCAGACCGTCGCGGTGGTGACACCTATCGTATTTGGGTGGGGGACTCCACGGTTTCACTCGACGGTACTGTGCCGCTGACGGGGCCCATTACTGTCATTATCCCAACGAATATTATTCTGGCGAAAGCCGGTGTGATTGAAGTTGCTTATAGCCTGACTGATCGGGGCGGTACCGCCACTGTTCGTTCCCTTCCCAACTATGTGCGAGTCAGCCTCAACGAAGCACCGGTATTTGGCACCATTTCGGTACTCGAAGGGCCGTTGATCGATAAGGAAGAAGCGCGTAACGGCGTGACGGTTCGACTGCAAACGTTGACCGGCCATCTGCCAAATGATGTTTTGGTGGCTCGCTGGGGGACAGTTGAGATCTACCGTCAATCTATTGGCATGGCCATTGTCCCTATTGATATTCCGGCAAATTATGCCGCTATTGCAGACGGCGGCAACTTCTACACGGCGACTGTCCAACTCACGATTGAACGCACGGGGGGGCCAATCTACCCAGCGGCACCGGTGATGGTGGATGTTGACTTGCGTGAGCCGGGCACCACAAACCCTGGTGAAGGCCCTGTAGACCCCGCCCTGGCTAAACCGCAGCTTATTGGCGGCGGGCCGCTGCCCAGCCCGCCCAACCGTCTCTCTGAAAAAGATCGTGGTTTTGATGCAACGGCCACTTTCCTGTTGCCAGAGGGGTTGGAGTCAGGTGATTTCATTGATCTCGTCTACAAAGACATAGTGGTCGGCACCTACCCCGTAACAGGCACAGAGGCGGTAGGGTTTCTAGTGCCTTTTACGGTGGATTGGGACGATATTGACACTGTGGGCAACGGTACCATCATGCTGTATTGCGTCATCCGGGATGCCGTCAATTACAAACACTCGCCCCATGAAGATGTCATCGTGGAAATCTTCAATTTGGCAGGGCTGGCCGATGCGGCCTTTATCAGATTCAGGCCCGTCACAGGCAATCCCAACTACAACGCGCTCATCAATTGTACGCATGTTCCATGGACGGGCGTTCCCATCAAAGTCCTGGACCCTTTGGTGCTCGAGGTGAATGACAGGGTCATCGTTGAGGCCACTCGGTATGCTTTCCCCCTGGTTGGGATGCCTATCGGCGCGCCTGTCGGCACACCCGTGGAGAGTGCTGAGTTCACGATCGACAGCAGCCATGTCAACCTCGGGCTGGACGTGCCCCTGAATTTGAATGCCTGGTTCGAAGACTTCACGGGGACTAACGGTCGAGGCATTGTCGGCATACGTTGGAAACTCTTTCGGCCCTCGACGGGAGACCGGGGTATTTCCGACGAGGTCCGGGCAGGTTGGGATCTTTTCAGTACCGGCAGCACACCTCCGACCTGTGTTCCTGGTGCGACCCGTCGCAGCGGAACACTTTGATAGATGACTTGGCCCGCGCTCCTCTCGTGAGGGGCGCGGGCCTTTCTATTTAAGCGGTGAACTATCGCCGTTATTACTGGATACCTTAAGGAAAGTCCTACACGCATTGGGAACTCAGGTCATTAGTCTCTGCGCCGTGGAAAACGGAAACCTCTTCGATACGGGTTCCGGGTTCAAACTGGCACTTACTTCTGAGACTACATGACATGACTTTTTCGGCTTCTCATTGTTTTCGTTATTCGCGTTTATCGACCTTTGTCAAACTTATGGCTGTTGCGCCGTTGTACCTGCTGAGTCAGCAGGCGTTTTCAGCGGTGATTGTGGATGGCGGCATTGGCAGCGGCAAACTTGACGTCGGCCCTGGAACCGCTGCCCAGGAATATATTGCCCGCAATAATGCAACCCTCAATGTCACCACGGGTGCTGTTGTCAAACGCCTTCAGGCTACCACCGGGTCGACGCTGAATGTGACGGCCGCCACGGTGACCTCTGCTGATAGCACCCAGCCGGCGATTTCGCTCAGCAATTCGACCGCCACGATTTCGAACTCCCAGGTTACGAGTCATAACAATGGTGGTTTGAACGTCGCTCGTCAGGTTGACACCACCACCGGCTCCTATGCCCAGGTAAACAGCAGTGGGATCACTGGGGCGACTTATGGCGCCAACGTCACCTCCCACAGCGTGCTGGAACTCAACAACTCGGTGCTGACCGGGAAAAGCCGAGAGGGCTTGAGGCTGCTGGGTGGCTCGGCCATCGCGACGGGCAGTGAGATTACCGGCGCCACCAGTGGTGTTCGCATGGGCCGTGATACCTTGACGGCAAGCGAGTCGCCGCATTTGACGCTGGACGGTTCTCGGGTGATCGGTCTTAACGGCCCGGCGATCAACGTGGACGGCCCGATCACGGCGGAAATCGACATACTGAATGGCTCTACCTTGAACGGCCAGAATGGCAACATGCTGGAGCTGACCGGCGGCGGCAATGCCAACATGCGCGTCAACAACAGCGCCTTGGCCGGCAACATCCAGGTGGGTGCGGGCAGTGCCCTCGACCTGAGCCTTGACGGCGCATTCATGAACGGCGACGTGATCAACACTGGTGGCAACGCGAGTGTCGGTCTCAACAACGGCTCGATCCTTACCGGCCGCCTGGAGAACGTCGACAAACTGGCGATCAACAGCGACGCCACCTGGGTGATGGTCGACCACCAGCAGGTCGGCGACTTGTCCCTGAGCGGCGGTAACGTCAAGTTCGGCGAGACCGGTACGTTCTACCAGTTGGACGTGGCCAACCTGTCGGGTAACGGCACCTTCATCATGAGCGCGGACTTTGCCACCCTGACCGGCGATTTCCTTAACGTGACCGGCACTTCGTCGGGCGACCACAAACTGCTGATCGCCAGCAGCGGCGCCGACCCGTTGAGCGGTGACCGCCTGCACGTGGTACACACCGCAGACGGTGGCGCCCAGTTCAGTCTGATCGGCGACCGCGTGGATGTGGGCACCTACTCCTACAGCCTGATCAATGAAAACGCAGGCCAGGACTGGCTGCTCGACCCGGACAGCAAGGTGATCAGCCCGGGCACCAACTCGGTGTTGGCGTTGTTCAACGCAGCGCCCACTGTGCTCTTGGGTGAAATGACCACCCTGCGTACCCGCATGGGCGAACTGCGTTTCAGCGAAGGTCAGTCGGCCGGGTTCTGGACCCGCGCCTACGGCAACAAGTATGAAGTGTCCAACGACAAGACCGGCCTGGGTTACAGCCAGTCGCAACGCGGCTTCGCGCTCGGTGCCGACGCGCCGGTATCGGGTGGCGATGGCCAGTGGTTGATCGGTGCAATGGTCGGTCACAGCACCTCGGACCTGGACTTGAAGCGTGGCAGCAGTGCAACCATCAACAGCTACTATGTAGGCGGTTACGCCACCTGGCTGGATGCCGAGAGCGGGTTCTACTTCGACGGCGTGCTCAAGTTCAACCGCTTGCACAACGAGTCCGATGTGGCCATGAGCGACGGCAAGAAAGCCAAGGGTAACTACACGCAAAACGCGGTGGGCGCCTCGGCGGAAGTCGGTCGCCACATCACACTGGACGACGGTTTCTTCGTTGAACCGTATGGTCAACTCGCTGCCGTGATCACCCAGGCCCAGAGCTACACGCTGGACAACGGCCTGGACGCCAAGGGTGACCGCTCCAGCACCGTGATCGGCGAACTCGGTACCACCGTGGGGCGCAATATCCAGCTGGAAAGCGGCGGCGTATTGCAGCCGTACTTGAAGGCGGCGGTGGCCCACGAGTTCGATCAAAGCAACAAAGTGTTCGTCAACGACAACTCGTTCAACAACGACTTGTCGGGTTCGCGCCTGAAACTGGGTGCGGGTGTGGCGATGTCGGTGTCGCAGAACCTGAAGCTGCATGCGGATCTGGAACACAGCACGGGTAAGAATATCAAGCAGCCGTATGGGGTGAATGTGGGGTTGCGGTATGACTTCTAAAAAGCCGTAGTGCTCGGTTGTGGTTTAAACGGGAAAGTTAGTAAAAAAGCCCCGCATCTTAAGATGCGGGGCTTTTTTTGGGTTTTAAAATAGATTGCAGGTGCCTAGTTTAAATATCCACCACATCTACGGTCGTGCCGGCGGAGTTTGAGACATATGCTAACTTTCCGTCGGGCGAGATCACAATATCAAATGGTTGATCAAAACCGTCAATAGCACCCTCGACCTCCTCTGTATCTGTATTGATGACTATAACGCGGTTATTCGCCAATTCTGTTACATAAACTCGCGGTTGGGTGGGGTGAAAGGCAGCGTTTTGAGGCGCCATGATCCCGGTCAGGGATTTGACCACTTTCAGTTGGTCTTCACTGGTATCGAAGATGAGGACCTTGTTTTCGGTCGATACGGGCACGTAGAGTCGTTGGCGGCTTGCGTTGCTGGGGCTGTGGGCAAGCCCAGAAGCGTATCCGGAGTTGCCAACGCTTTGAGTACGTTGGCCACTGCTTAGAATGAACCGTTCTGTGACGGTACCTGTTGTAAACAATGCTGTGCCGTTTGGGTTAGTTGTGATCGCGCGAGCGGGGGATGTTCCGGTGTAACTTCTGTCTAAGGTGTTGTTAGCTGTGACATAGCCAGAGGTTACATTGCTACCGAGTCGCGCTATAAATACTCGTGAGCCGCTGGGATTAAAGGCAATATCGCCAGCATATCCGAAGCCAGGGAATGGGCTTGTCCAAGTGTTGGTAGCTGTATCGAAAACGCCAAGACTTGTATTGCCCGTGTAGAGCTGATTGATCGAGAAGTACAACTTTGGCTGTGTAGGGTTCAGACCTAAATATGCAACGGTCCCATTAGCCGGGGAATTGCGGGTTGTATAGCTGGGGAGGTCGATAATAGTACTGCCGAGCGAACGCGAGAGCGCGACACAGATCATTGAGCCATCTCGATTCATTTTTAGCAGCTTAGGGCCATTTCCAACGTTGATACTACGAATGATCTCCCCCGATCCCTTACGCGTCACATAAGTGGCCACCTTGAAGTACTGGGCCGTTTCCAGGCTGTTGGATTCATCCATCGATACGAAGGCTACGACCTCGACCTTGCTGTTGTTATCCAGGCTCGACAAATAGCTGGCGGGTATCAGGTCAAGCGTGCGCCCGGCATTGAATTCCGCCGATGTCACGCCGACCGCAAGCCGCAGGTCGCGATTGGTCGTGCTGCGTAACTGAATCCACACGGGCTGCCCGACCCTGCAAAACGGCCATTTATCAATCCGCACGTTGTTCGCCACCGCCGTATTGATCACCCCACCCGAGGCTTCAGGAATGCTGACCAAGTCGAAATCCTGCTCCGACAGGTTCTCGACTTCCAGCGTCAATTCCCGGGACGGGGTGGTGGCGCCGTCGCGAGTCACCTCGAAAAATACCCGGCACGTGCGACCCAGGTTTGCCCCTACGAATACGTTGGTCGTGGTGAACGTGATGTAATCCGTCCCTGCATCAGGGATGCCGGGTTTCATCGGGATATTCGGTGTCCCAATCCCGAAACCGTTTGCTCCGATGATGTGCACTTTGACGTTATCGCTGGCGAGCATGGCATAGGTCACGCGGACCGTGACAATGGCAGGGCGCGGCGGCAGTACATGTTGGGGGTTGATCGAGGCGAGGCTGGGCGGCTTGATCGGGGTAGCCTCCAGTACGACCGGTTCTGGCAACTCCAGTGCGCCGCCTACGGTAATCACCAGGTCATGGGAGATGAGCTGGCGTGGCTGTCCAGGTGCATCGACGGTGTAGTAGAGGCGTGCCGAACCGTTCAGGTTATTCAGGACGATATTTCGGGGAATCGTGAAGGGCAGGTCGGTCCCCAACCAGTTTGAATCGATCGGGAAGGCGATGGGCGGATTGCTGCCGCCCGCCTTACTGCCCTCAAAGTGCAGGGTCACAACGGCATTCAGTACGAAACTGACATGGTGGTGAACGGTGACGTTCAGGTTGGCCTTGCTGACGAGCGGGTTGAACACATGATCGGGCGGCACAGCCTGCCGCGTGGTCGGGGCGAGCAATGAGGCCTGGGTCTCGCCGATACTGAGCTCCAGTCGACGTGATGGCGGCCGATTGTTGACTCGGTAATAAAGCACGAGAGAGCCGCCATCCAACTGAGCGATGGGCCCGCTGGGGCCGTTGGGCAAGTCAAAGTAAATGTTACCGGTGCCTGCCATATCGCTGTATTCGGCGTAGTAAGGCTTGCCATTGGCGAAGGTACCTTCCAGTACCAGCGTGACGCGATCGTTGGAAAGCTGGCCAGGGTAGGGCTTGATGAGCACTTCAAACGGGTTGACGGTGGGATCAGGCAGCGTGCCGCCAATGGCGGCATCAACAATGGGGGCTGCCAGGCCGGTCTCGACGGGCGTGCCGATGATGTTGAGTTTCGCGCTCTCGGAGTTTTGCGGTAGAACGCCTGTGCGTATGCGCTGATAGGTTAGCTGAATGCGGCCTTTGACCAGCGGCAGGATGTCTGCGAACGGCCAGGGGATCTTTGCGGTGAGGATGGTCGGTGAGACGACCGGGAAATCGTAAAACGTGATAATCCGAACACCATCGGCGGTGAGGCCGTTGACCCTCACACGAATCGTATCGTTGGCGAGATAACCTTCATTGCGTACTGCAACAATAATCGTCGCCGGTTTGCCATCGAGCGCATCGGCATCGAGTTGATCGTGACCGTCGGCATCCTGCTCGGACTCATCAATATAGGCTTGACGCAGCAGCGGCTGCGTCCCATTGTCAAGGCGCACCTCCAGTTCTTGGTCGGGTGAGAACCCTAGGGACGCGTTGCCTACCTCGTCGATAACGTTGTATTCACAGATATGAACCCCGCTGCCCACGGTGGCCCAGGTGCTCGCGTAGACCCAGATGGTAATGGGTGCAGTACCCGCAGCTTCAAATTCGCTGACACTGTGTTCAACCACCACCCCGCCGATGCTCAGGCGAATGCGATCTCGTACCTTGCGGTGGTTGACGACCGGTAGCCCGCGGTCCACCGGGTAATAGTCGATGATCACCGGTACGCCTTTACCCGCGGTGTCGCTGTCCACGCCAAATTGTATGACGTCGTCGGGAAATATCGGCTTGGGCAAGTTTTCGTTTTGCCCTGTGTTGGCTATCGGGTCGCGGCCACCGGGGTGTTCGATGTCAACCTTGATATTGAAGCGTTTGGTCTGTTGGCCGTTGCCTCCCAACGGTGTTACGAATGCCTGCAGCGTATTGCCTGCCTCCCGGATGAAACGCTCGCTGGGTGCGTACAGGACAATCTGCGTGCCTTTGACGGCTTCGTCTTCGGTCACGGTGTGAAAACCAACCCGATCGTCGTTGAGCTTCAACTCGATGAAGTCGTTTTCTGCCTGGTTCAGGTAGCTGAACAGAATGCAGGTGACACCTTTGTCACTCACCTCCAGCGCCGCCCAGTTAAGCCCGCCGTCGAAACTGACGACAGGGTTACTCAGCGTCGGCAGGTACAGGGGAAGGTCGGCGAACGGCGTCTGGCGAAACGACTGAGGGGTCAATACCGCGCCGTCGACTTGAGGCAACGTGAAGCCTTCCGGCCGTGGCTCGTCTGGCTCGCGTGTGCTGTATTGATCGTTTGGAGGATCGTAGGGCAACACGGGCAAAGCGTCGTTGGCGGGAATGAGCGCTTGGTCATCGGAGACTGTAGTCATGATCGTAATCCTCAGCAGTTGATTGGACGACTGACGCGAGGCGTCGGCTCGTTCGATTCAACGCCGTGAGCCAGGGGCTGCCTAGCTGTGAGAAATGACAGTGCCGACGAACGGTAAACCCCGACTTGTCCGTCAGCTAAAACACCACCAGCGACACTGAATCTCCGCCGATATTGGCCACGTAGCCGTGGGAACCGTCTGGAGCCACCACCACCCCGCGCGGTTTGTTGAACCCGGCATAGCTGCCAGTCACCCGTCGCAAGCGCGTATCGATAATGCCCAGCAGGTCGCCGTCGGTCTGCGACACGTAGGCCAGATCACGCCCGCGTTCGAAGGCGATGTCGTAGGGGCCCTGCAACCCGGTCAGGGTCTGGTCGATGCGCTGGGTCAAGGTGTTGCCGATCGTGACGCTGCCGCCTTCTCGGCCGCTGATGTAGACCTGCGAGCCACGGGGGTTATGGGCAATGGTGACGGGGGCGGAGCGGGTGTCGGCGCTGTTGATCAGGCTGTTGGTCGGCAGATTGATGATGGACCAGTCGAAGAATGTGGCCACGTGTGCGCGGTTGTTATCGGGGCTGATGGCGACATCGATAGGCGCACGCACAGGGATCGAGGCCACGCGTTGGTGGTTGCTTGTATCGATGACGACCAGGCGTGACGCACCTTCATCGGCCACATACAGGCGCGAGCCGTTGGCATTGAAGCGAATGCCTCGGACGGTGGTGAACCCGGTCAGCGTTTCGATCAGCGAATGGTCTTGCGTGCTGTAGAGGCGAATCGGCGTGTTGGTGGCGCTGCTGTTGTCGGTCACATACAGGCGCTCGGCCGTTGGATGAATGGCCAGGCGCAGGGGCGAGCCTGGTACGTCGAAGCTGTCGATGACGCGGTTGCGTAGGGTGTCGATGACCCAGATCGACGTGCGGCCGAAGGCGCAGGCGACGTAGAGCCGCGTACCGTCCGGGCTGAGCACCAGGGCGTTGGGTGAACTGCCCACCGGGATCGTGGCGAAAATGCCGACCGTGTTGGCAATGCGGTAGTTGACAGGGCGCAACGCGATGGCGAAATCCTTGTGGGCGCTGCCGTTCAGCGATACCCGCGCCTCAACCGTCAGGGTGCTTAGGGTCGGCAAGGAGCGCAGGTACTCGGCGGGTAACGCGACTTCCACACGTTTGGCATTGAACTCTGCGGCGGTCAGCGGCGTGCCGTTGCGCAGCACCCGATTGGCCGCTGCCTTGACGTCGATCCACACCGGTTGCCCGGTGCGCATGAACGGCCATGCCTGAATCACTGCGCTATGCGCCGCGTTGGCGTTAATGATGCCGTTCGACGCTTGGGGCACGTTGACCAGGTCCAGCACTTGCTCAGCCAGCGGGTCGATGGTCAAGGTCAGCACCTGGGATGCGGTGGTGGCACCGGCGCGGGTCACGGTGTAGGACAACTCAGCGTCTGCGCCCAGGTTGGCGGCAATCACCCGATTACCGATGATGAAGTCGACATAGCCCTTTACCGGGTCGCCTGGCAGCGGATTGACGGCGGGCGTTCCGATCCCGTATGTGCCCCTGAATCTCGGCTGGATATCATCGCCGGCCAGCATCGGCTTGTAGCTCACCCGAAACGTGCAGACCGGCGGCTCCAGCACATGTTGCGGGTTGAGCCTGGCGGTGGAGGGGTCGGCGACGTTGATCGTGCTTTCCAGAATATGCGGCACCGGCAGTTGCAGGCCGCTGCCGACGGTCATCACCCGCGCCTGGGAGTAACGGGTGCGCTGGCCGGTTTTCTCCACTCGGTAGTAAATGCGCGCCGAGCCGTTGAGGTTGGCCACGACAAACACCCGTGCGATGACAAACGCCAGGTCCTGCCCGACCCATGGCCGGGTGATAGGGAACGGGTCCGGTGGGGCACTGCCGCCCATGGCGCTGCCTTCGACGTACAGTGTGACCGTCGCGCCTTCAGTGAACGCGGCGTGCGCTGCAACCCTCACGTTGGCATTGCCTCGGGATTGCTCGGGGTCGAAGGTGAAGCCGGGGGCGGGTGCTTGCAATACCTCCGGCGCGGGCAGTGCGTCCTGGGGCTCGCCGATGTTGAGGTGCAAAATGGTCGACGGCGGGCGCTCCCCGGCGGTGTTGATGTAGTAGTAGAGCATCAGCTCGCCGCCATCGAGCTGGCGGATGTCACCGTCAACCCCGTTGCGCAGTTCGAACACGACGGTGCTTTCGCCGGCCGGCAGCGAGTGCTCCTGATAAAAACGGTGGCCATTGGCATAGGTGCCTTCCAGCACCAGCGTGACTCGATCAAACGGCTTTTGGCCGGTGTAGGCGGCGATCGTAACGCTCACCGGATCGGTCAAGGGATGCAGGACGTCGCCGCTGGCGGCCGGCACTTGCGGTGCTAAAAGGCCGGTTTGTTCGGGGGTTCCGTTCACTTGGACGAAGGTGTTTTCCGAGGGTAAATTGACCGCTCCCGTACGAATTCGCTCATAGCTCAGTTGGATCAATGCGCCGATGAGCAGGCGCACGTCAGCATTGGGCCATGGGACGTCGACGGAAGGCGTTGTGGTCGAGGTGATACTGGTGTTGTAGGTCTGTTCGACATCGACGCCTTCCGGCAAACGCCCCCGGAGGGTCAGTCGAAGACCGTCGCCCGACGCCCAGCCTTTCCCCGCGACGGTGACCCTGAGGGTTGCGTCTTTGCCTTCCAGCCTGTCCGCATCCAGCGTGCCTGTCGGGGCTTCGACAATCTGGGCGGCGTCCAGCAACCGTTCGTTGGGGTTAAGCCGCACTTCGATCAGTTGCATCGGCGAGCGCCCCGGCGCGTAGTTGCCGACCTCATCGATGACATCGTAGGCACAGGCCTGAAAGCCGCTGCCGATGCTTAGCCAGGTGCCGTAATAGACCGTGATCGAAATCGGGTTGCGGCCGCTGGCCTCGTTCTCTGTGACGATGTGCTCGATGATTTGCCCGCCGATGATCAGGCGAATGCGATCGCGTACCGCTCGGTAGGTACTCGGAGGCCGGTTGAGGTCCAGCGGGTAAAACGGGATTCTCACGACCACGCCGCGTCCGGCTGCGGCCGAGTCGACCAGGGTCTGCGCCGGTTGTGGCCGTGGCAGCTGTTCATTGACCCACGGCGGGCGGGTAATGGGGTCGTTACCGGTGGGCGCCACGGTGTCGATCTTGAGGGTCAGGCGTTGGGTTGCTTCTACGCGGTGATCAAGGTGCGTCACCCGGAAAAACACGGGCCCGGCCGCACCGTCGGCCAAACGGGCCATGGAGATGTGCAGGGTAATCGGCTTCGCTTCGCGCGCTTCTTGCTCGGTGACAGTATGGAAGTCGACCGGGACCAGCAGGTCGCCACAGAGCAACTCGATGAAATCCCCTTCAAGCTGGCCTGCGTAGGCGCGCAAGATGCAAATCAGGCCCGTGCTGCCATGGCTCTCCAACAGCAGTTGATACACGCCGCCGGAGAACCCCACGACCGGGGTCGTCAGGCCGGGAATATAAGGCGACAACTGCGAGACGAAAGGGGGGGCGTTGAGGTCTGGAGCCATCGTGATCACCTCGTGCAGGGCAAAGGGGCCGAAAAGGACCGGGGCACGCAAGGATTGAACGCAGAAGGGGCACGCGCAGGCTAGCTGTTAGAAATGACAGTGCCGACAGGCGGTAGTGACCCAGGGCGGGCCACCCTCGGCAGACGCTAGGGTTGGCGGTTCCAATGCCTGAACAACGGCTCCGCCAGAAACAACACGAACAACAAGCGCATCACCTGCATCGCCGTCACCAACGGCACCGACAGTTGCAGGGTTTCAGCGGTCAAACTCATCTCGGCAATACCGCCGGGCATCATGCCCAGCGTCAACGAGCGCAGGTCCAGTTGGGTCATCGCACTCAAGCCCACGGCGGCCAGCGTCGCCAGCACCATGGTCAAGGCGGTGCCGATCAAGGTGCGCGCCATGAACGACGGCGCACGGCGGAAGAACTGACGATTGAAGTGGCACGCCAAGCCGCTGCCGATCAGCCACTGGCCAAGCTGGCTGCCGCCGTCGGGCAGGCCGATGTGCAGGTCCCACACCACACTGGCGGTGGCACTCACCAGCAGCGGCCCGAACAACCACGGGTTCGGCTGACGCAAGCGCTGCCAGCCCCAGGCCACCAGCGCGCCGGCGGGAAACAGCAGCGCCAGCCAGGCCCAGCTCACGGGGGCTGGATGAAACTGCGGCGCGCCACCGTCGAGCACATACTTGAAGATCGCCGGTACGCACAGCACCACCACCAACACTCGCAGACTCTGCCCCGCCGCGACCCGGCTGAGCACCGCGCCATTGCGCGCGCCGAGGTTGACCATCTCGCCGGAACCGCCCGGCATGCTGGAGAAAAATGCGGTGGCGCGGTCTTCACCGCTGCGGCGCATCAACCACACGCCGACCACGCTCGACAGGCTGGTGACCAGCGCGCCGAAGAAGATCAAACCGAAGTGGCTCATCACTTGCTCGATCACCACCGGGGTGAAGTGCAGGCCGATGCCGATGCCCACCACCCATTGCCCACATTTGCGCCCGCCGGGAATCTCCGCCAACTGCCACGGCGTGAGGCAACGCACGAGGATGATCGCCAGCAATGAACCGACCATATACGGCAATGGCCAGCCGATCAGGCTGGCCAGGTAACCGCCGGCCAGACCGACCAGCGGTGTTCCCCACCAGTGTTTAAAGGTGACCTCAGACATCGGCCACGGTACGACGCTGCAGCGCTCGTTTGCGATAGATGCGTACCAGCGGGAACAGCAGCATCAAGGCGGTCAATACCCAGACGCCGAAGGTGATCGGGCTGGACCACAGGATCTCCAGCGCACCATTGGAAATCGACAGCGCGCGGCGCAGGTTCTGTTCCATCAGGCCGCCGAGGATAAAGCCCAGCAACACCGGCGACAGCGGGAAGTCCAGCTTGCGCAGGATGTAGCCGAAGATGCCGATACCAATCATCAGGAACAGATCGAACGTGGTGGCATGCACCGCGTACACCCCGATTGCGGTGATGATGGCGATCACCGGCACCAGCGCCCAGTTCGGCACGGCAAGGATGCGCGTGAAGAGGCGGATCATCGGGATGTTGAGGATCACCAGCATGGTGTTGGCGATGAACAACGAGGCGATCAGGCCCCAGACGATATCCGGTTGCTGTTGGAACAACAGCGGGCCGGGCGTGATGTTGTACAGCGAGAGGGCGCCGATCATCACCGCCGTGGTGCCCGAACCCGGTACGCCCAGGGTCAGCATCGGCACCAGTGCGCCGCAGGCGGAGGCGCCGATGGCGGTTTCCGGTGCAGCCAGACCGCGCATGTCACCCTGCCCGAATTTACCGCTGGCCCCGGCCAGGCGTTTCTCGGTCATGTAGGCCACCGCCGACGCCAAGGTCGCACCGGCGCCCGGTAATACGCCCATGATGAAACCGAGCAGGCCGCAACGGATGTTCACGGCAAACACCGACGAGGCTTCCTTCAGGTTAAACATCATCCGTCCGGTGGCTTTTACCGCTTCCTGGCCACGGTGGGTTTTTTCCAGCAGCAACAGGATCTCGCTGATGGAGAACAGGCCCAACACCAACACCACAAACTGGATGCCGTCGGTCAGGTGGATGTTATCGCCGGTAAAACGGTACACGCCGCTGTTGGCGTCGATGCCCACCGCCGACAGGAACAGGCCGATCAGCGCCGCGACAAAGGTCTTCAGCGGTTTGTCACCGGCCATGCCGCCGAGGCAGACAATCGCGAACACCATCAGTACGAAATATTCCGCCGGGCCAAAAGCAATCGCCCATTTGGCCAGCAGCGGGGCAAACAGCACCATGCCGCAGGTGGCGATAAACGCGCCGATGAACGAACTCCACGCTGACAACGACAAGGCCACACCGGCCAGGCCTTTGCGGGCCATCGGGTAACCGTCGAGGGTGGTCATCACGGTGGAGGCTTCGCCCGGGATGTTCAGCAGGATCGAGCTGATACGCCCGCCGTATTCGCAGCCCAGGTACACGGCTGCCAGCAGGATCAGCGCCGACTCCGGCGGCAGGCCCAGGGCGAACGCGATGGGGATCAACAGCGCCACGCCGTTGATCGGGCCAAGGCCCGGCAGCAGGCCGACCACGGTACCGATCAAGGTGCCGCACAACGCGGTCACCAGGTTGTAGGGGGACAGAGCAACGCCGAAGCCCTGGCCCAAATAGCCGAAAGTATCCATATCAGTTCTCCAGAACGTCGAGCAGGCCGAGGGGCAGCGGAACGTCCATGGCTTTATCGAACAGCAGATAAAGGCCGACGCTCATCAAGGTGATGATCACCGCACTGGGCAACCAGCGGCCGCCATACAGCCGTGCCATCGGAATACCGATCAACATGCTGCTGAGAATGAAACCCAGGGATTCGAAGGTGCCGGCAAACACGATCAACAGCGCGACGCAGATGCCGATCTTGATCAGGGTGGCGCGGTCCAGCGCGGGTTCGTCTTCGGTGTGCTGGGTCGGCTGCGGGCGAAACAGCATGTAGGTCAGCGCCAGGCTCATCAGCCCGAGCATCAGCAGCGGGTAGGCCCTAGGCCCCACGGGCTCGTAGGAAAACGACGCCTGGTAGGGCCAGGCCATCAATGCCAGGACCGCGCAGGCCAGCAGCAGCACGGCGGCGAATATGCGTTGTAAGAGCATCTAGAACTCCTGGGTCACGCCCCGGGTTCAGCAGGGCGTGGCCGAACGGCAGAGGGGCGTTTACTGGATCAGGCCGAACTCTTTGGCCAGCACTTTGTAGTCCGCCACCTGTTTCTTCACGTAGGTGTCCAGCTCCGGGCCGGTCATGGCGAACGGGAACAGCTCGCGCTGGTCACGCAGCTTGGCGAAGTCTTCGGAGGCCAGCAGTTTGTCGAAGGCGTCTTTCCACCAGGCGTAGTCGGCATCGCTGACTTTTGGCCCGAGGTAGAAACCGCGCACCACCGGCCAGACGATGTCGTAGCCTTGCTCTTTGGCGGTGGGAATATTCTTCATTTCCGGCTCGTCCAGGCGCTCGTCAGAGAACACCGCGAGCAGACGCATGTCACCGCTGAGGATGTGCGGCATGGAGTCGGAGATGTCGGTACTGCCCACTTGGATATGCCCGCCGAGCAGGGCGGTGGCGATTTCACCGCCGCCTTCCAGCGCCACATAGCGCAGGTCGCGCGGGTTGATCCCGGCGGCTTTGGCGATCAGCGCGGTTTGCATCCAGTCCTGGCTACCCACGGTGCCGCCGGAACCGATGACCACTTTGCTCGGATCTTTCTTGAGTGCTTGCACCAGGTCGTCGAGATTTTTGTAAGGCGAATCACTTTTTACCGCAATCGCGCCGTAGCTGGTGCCGACCGCCGCCAGCCACCGCACGGCGCTTTCATCGAAACGCCCGAACTTGCCCTGGGCCAGGTTCAGCAGCGAACCGCTGGACCAGGCCACCAGGGTCCCACCGTCCGCCGGGCGCTGCGCGACCACGGCGTTGTAGGCCACCGCGCCCACGCCGCCGGGCATGTAGGTCACGCGCATCGGTTTGCTCAGCAGCTTCTCGTTGACCAGCGCGCTTTGCGCCAGTTTGCAGGTCAGGTCAAAACCGCCGCCGGGGGAGGCCGGCGCGATGCATTCCGGACGCTTGGGTTCGTCGGCGGCCAGCAGTTGGCCGGCGAACAGCAGGCAGCCGGCGGCGAGGGCGAATTTACGCAATGAAAGGGTCATGGTGATCTCCGTCGTTGTTGTTATGAGTGGCTATTACCAGGCACTGCTTACCAGAGCGCGACGCTGTAGCTGACCAGCAGGCGTACTTCATCGGCATCACGGGCTGAATAGTTGGAGCGATACGTCGCATTGCGCAGGCGCACGGCCACATCCTTGAACGTGCCGCTTTGCACCACGTACTTGATCTCGCTGTTGCGCTCCCACTCCTTGCCGGTTTCGCCGTTCTTGAGCTTGATATTGTCACCCGAGAGGTAACGACTCATGAAACTCAGGCCGGGAATGCCCAGCTTGGCGAAGTCGAAGTCGTAGCGTGCCTGCCAGGAGCGCTCCTCGGCGCCGGCAAAGTCGTTGATCTGCACGAAGTTGACCAGGTACGGGTCGCTGCCATCCACATACGGGAACGCGCTGTCGCCGGACATGTGCTGGTAGCCGGCGCTGAGCTTATGGCCATTGAGGGCATAGCTGAACAGGCCGTTGAGGGAGGTGTTGTCGATTTTACCGCCACGGGCGGCGCCGGTGTCATCGCTGATCGCCAGGCGCAGGTCGGTGCCGAAGGTGCCGGGGCCCATCGGGCGGGCGGCCACCAGGCCGAGGAAGTGCTGACGGTACACGTCATCGAGCTGGGCGAAGTGGTAGCTGCCGGTGATCTTGTCGGCGAACTTGTAGTCGACGCCGCCGAAGTTGAAATGCTTGCCGGTGGCGCCACTCAGGAAGCGGCTGTTCTTGTTGTTGAGGGCGATGTCCTCGTAGTTGCTGTCGTCGCGGTCCTTGGCTTTATCCAGGCGGCCGCCGGTGAAGACCAGGTTCTTGAATTCTTTCGAGGTGATCAGGCCGCCGTTGAAGGTTTGCGGCAGGATGCGCCCGTCGTTGGGCTTGAGGATCGGCAGCTCGGGGATCAGCGCGCCGATCTTCAGCTCGGTGGCGGAGATCTTCACTTTGCCGGTCAGGCCCAGCTTGGAATACTCGTTGGCGGCGCGGCCATCGTCATGCGTGGGCAGCAGGCCGGTGCCGGTGCGGTCGGGGCTGGAGTCGAGCTTGACTCCGAGCATGCCCAGCGCATCCACGCCAAAGCCGACGGTGCCGTCGGTGTAGCCCGATTGCAGGTTGAGCATGAAGCCTTGGGCCCATTCGTCACGTTTGGATTGCTGGGCGCTGGTGCCATCGCGAAAGTCACGGTTGAAGTACATGTTGCGGGTTTCCAGGGTCGCGCTGCTGTTTTCGAAGAACGCGGCTTGGGCAAGCGGCGAAAAGCCGGCAAGGGTGGCGGCACTGGCGAGGGCGGTCTGGGTCAGGCGGGAAAAACGTACAGGCGGGTAAGCCTGGGGCTGTGTCGACAGCATCGTTGAGTACTCCGTTATTGTTCTTATTTTGGCGAAAACGCTTCGAGGCGTTTTTCGGGCGCTACGGGTCAGGTAGCTTGGCGGGCATGGCCTACCGTGGCTGGATGCTAAAGGGTGAAACTTTCATTAACCTTTCAGTTGCCTTTCAATGTTTTCGGGCTTCACAGGCTAGGCCGCGCCTGTAAACTGCCTCGCAAAGCGTGGCGCCGACCACCCCCGAATGAGGTAAAAATCCATGCGCGTCCTTCTGGTTGAAGACCATTTGCAACTGGCTGAAAGTGTCGCCCAGGCGCTCAAGAGCACGGGTTTGACCGTCGACGTGTTGCACGATGGCGTGTCCGCTGACCTGGCCTTGAGCAGTGAGGAATACGCGGTGGCGATCCTTGATGTGGGCTTGCCGCGCATGGATGGTTTCGAGGTGCTGGCGCGTTTGCGAGCGCGTGGGAAAAATCTGCCGGTGCTGATGCTGACGGCGCGCAGTGATGTGAAAGACCGCGTGCATGGCCTGAACCTGGGCGCCGACGACTACCTGGCCAAGCCGTTTGAGCTGACGGAGCTAGAGGCGCGGGTCAAGGCGCTGTTGCGGCGCAGCGTGCTCGGCGGCGAGCGCCAGCAGGCGTGCGGCGTGCTGGTCTACGACCTCGACACCCGCCGCTTCACGGTCGGCGGCGAGTTGATGACCCTCACATCCCGCGAGCAAGCCGTGCTTGAAGCACTGATCGCGCGGCCGGGCCGGGTGATGAGTAAGGAGCAACTGGCTTCCCAGGTGTTTGGCCTCGACGAAGAAGCCAGCCCGGATGCCATCGAAATCTACATACATCGCCTGCGCAAGAAACTCGACGGCCAGCCCATCGCCATCGTGACGTTCCGTGGCCTCGGCTACCTGCTGGAAGCCCGCGATGCATAAGCCCAGCAGCCTGCGCTGGCGGCTGTTATGGAACCTGGCGCTGTTGCTGGTGCTGTTGATGGTCGCCAGCGGCATGAGCGCCTACTGGAACGGCCGCGAAGCCGCCGACACCGCCTATGACCGCACCTTGCTGGCCTCGGCACGCACGATTGCCGCCGGTCTGACCCAGGTCGACGGCACTTTGAGCGCGAATGTGCCATATGTGGCCCTGGACACGTTTGCCTACGACAGCGCTGGGCGTATTTATTACCAGGTCAATGACATCAATCAGAAGCTGATTTCCGGTTATGAAAACCTGCCCGGCCCGCCGCCTGGCACGCCGCGCACCGATGACTACCCGGCGTTGGCACGTTTTTACGACGCTACGTACCAGGGCCAGGCAGTGCGCGTAGTGAGCCTGCTCAAGGCGGTCTCCGAACCGAACATGAATGGCATGGCGGAAATCCGCGTGGCCGAGACCGATGAAGCGCGCGTCAGCATGGCCCGCGGCCTGATGGCCGACACCTTGCTGCGCCTGGGCATGCTCGCCATCGGCGCATTATTGCTGGTGTGGTTTGCCGTGAGCGCGGCGTTGCGCCCGCTGGAGCGCCTGCGCACGGCCGTGGAAGAGCGCCAGCCCGATGACCTGCGGCCATTACCGCTGGTCGAAGTGCAGCTTGAGTTCGGCCCGCTGGTGCGTTCCCTCAACCATTTCACCGAACGCCTGCGGGGCCAGTTCGAGCGTCAGGCGCAGTTTATCGCTGACGCTGCCCACGAACTGCGCACGCCACTGGCCGCGCTCAAGGCACGCCTGGAACTTGGCCTGCGCGCCGAAGATCCGGCCATCTGGCGCAGCACCTTGCAAACCGCCGCGCAAGGCACCGATCGCCTGACCCATCTGGCCAATCAATTGCTGTCCCTGGCGCGCATCGAAAACGGCGCACGGGCGATTGCCGAAGGTGGCGCGCAACTGCTCGACCTCAGCCAGTTGGCCCGCGAGCTGGGCATGGCCATGGCGCCGTTGGCCCATGCGCGTGGGGTGGCGCTGGCGCTGGAGGCGGACACACCTGTGTGGATGCGCGGGGAGCCGACGCTGCTCAACGAGCTGCTGAGCAACCTGGTGGATAACGCCCTGGCCCATACGCCGCCCGGCGGCAATGTGATCCTGCGCGTGACGGCACCGGCGGTGCTGGAAGTGGAAGATGATGGCCCAGGCATTCCGCTGGACGAGCGCGACCGCGTGTTCGAGCGCTTCTATCGTCGCAGCCAGCAGGGCATGGGCTCTGGCCTTGGCCTGGCGATTGTTGGTGAAATCTGTCGCGCGCATTTGGCCCAGATCAGCCTGCATGATGGCGAATCGGCAGGCTTGAAAGTGCGGGTCAGTTTTATCGCCGGTTGATCAGTAGAACATCGACCGTGCTTCGTCCAGCTCTGCACGCACGCTGTCGCTGTAAGGGTCCAGGCGCAGCTTCTTGATCGCCGGCAGGCTGGAGACCGGCACATCCGCCAGTGGATGCGCGGTGCCACGATGGCAATACAGCACGGCAACTTGGACCAGGTCGATATAGTCGAGGCGCGCAGAGTCGCGTTCCAGGTCGAGGTATTGGCCTGGCAGTTTCGCCAGCATTTCCGGGAAGTCCCAGACCGCTAGCAGTTTGTCGCCGAGCATCGGGTGGATGCTCTCGATCATGTGGTTGAGGCTGACCGAATCAGAGAGCAATTCGTAATGGTCTTCGGCGTAGGTCAGGATCGGCAGCACACCGATCTGATGCACCAGCCCGCCGAGCGCTGCCTGGTCCGGCTTGAGCTGGCTGTGGCTGCGGCACAAGGCATAGCTGACGCCGGCCACTTCCAGGCTGCGGCGCCAGACGTCGCGCATTTTCTGTTCGACCACTTCGGAGCGGGCGTGGAAGATCTGCTCCATCACCAGGCCGATCGCCAGGTTGCTGCTGTAGTTGGTGCCCAGCCGGGTGATGGCGGTGTGCAGGTCGGTGACTTCCTGTGTCGCCCGCAACAGCGGGCTGTTGACCACTTTGATCAAGCGCGCCGACAACGCGGTGTCGCGACCGATCACTTTGCTCAAGTGGCTGATGCCGATCTCCGGGTCTTCGGCGGCCTGACGAATGTTCAGGGCCACTTCCGGTAATGTCGGCAGCACCAGGTCATCGTTGTTGATTGCCGCAATCAAAGCCTGTTGGACTTTTTCCGCCAGCTCGTTCATTCATGCTCTCTAAGGTGTTGCAAAGGGGTGCGGCGATCAGTGCTGGATCTCTCGATCCCGGTCCAGTTGGTATGGCAGCTCAAGCAGTTGCAAGCCGGGACCTTCGAGGGTGCCTAAATGCACATCGCCACTCTCGGCAGCTTCGGCTTGCAGCACGGCCAGAAGTTCAACCCCTTGGTCAGCTTTTGCCGCGATCACCACTTCGCCGATCGAACTGTTGTGGCTGGGAGAAAACAGTGGGGTGCCGGGCTCGGGCAATTCTGCGGCATTCAGGCTCAGGCGGTACAGGCGACGCTTGAGTTTGCCCAGGTACTGCATGCGCGCGACGATTTCCTGGCCGGTGTAGCAGCCTTTCTTGAAGCTGACGCCGCCCACGGCCTGCAGGTTGAGCATCTGTGGGATAAACAGCTCGCGGGTCTGCGGCATGACCTGGCCGATGCCGGCGCGGACCTGGCCCAGCAGCCATTCATTCAAGTCAGCCTGTTGCAACTGCGCGGCCAATTGGCTGCGCACGGCTTCGGCTTGCTCGGCGGGCGCCCAAAGTTCGATGCGACCTGGGGATACGCGGATAGCGATCAACTGTTCGCTGCGGGCGACGCTGTCGGTCGCGGCTGGCAGCTCCAGACCGAGGCTTGCCAGCGCCTGATCCGCGTCCTCCAGGCCGAAACGCGCCCAGGCGGCGCTTTCGTCGGTGAGTTTGGATTTGGAGAACACCGCGTACTTCTTCAGGTCCGCCAGTTGCGGTTCCAGCAACTCGGTGGCCATGGCAAGCAGCACGCCATCACTTTGCAACAGGATGCGAAAGCTCGACTGCATGCGGCCTTTTTGCGTGCAGCGCGCGCCGAGGCTGGCCTGAGTGTCGCTCAGATAATTAAGGTTACAGGTGAGTTGGCCCTGCAAGAACTTGGCAGCGTCGGCACCGCGGACGGCGAGAACGCCTTCGTGGGTGATGGGGCAGAAGAAAGCAGAGTCAGCCATGGGTCATCGCAGGTCAAAAAGTCTAGGTGCATCATAGAGGGGCGCCCGGCAAATGGATAGTTTCTGTAGGGTGCGACCAAAGCCGACTGTTCCGGTGCCTTAGGGCCTGTATACTTGCGATCTATTTGAGGAGCGTTCCATGGTCGAAGATGTAGAACTTAATCGCCTCTACTGGCACAGCCGTCGCGGCATGCTTGAGCTGGATGTGTTGTTGGTGCCGTTCGTCAGAGAGGTTTACTCGACCCTCAACCAAGTGGATCGCGACTGTTACGTCCGCCTGCTGGAATGCGAAGACCAGGACATGTTCGGCTGGTTCATGGAACGTGCCGAATCGGAAGACCCGGAGCTGCAGCGTATGGTTCGGATGATTCTGGATCGTGTCCAGCCCAAGTAATCCCGTCTTCGAATGCCGCTGGCAGGCCTCGCGGCGTTTGCTGGCGGCCTATCTCCTTGCCCAGTCGTTCGCGCTGGGTGCGCTGCTGCTTCTCGACCTGCCTTATTCAAGCCTTGGCCTGTTGCTGTGCCTGGCTCACGCCGCCTGGGTTGTCCCGCGCCATATCCGGCTGACTCACCGTTCGTCGATTCGCGGCCTGCGCCGTGATGAAAACGGGTGGCAGCTATGGAGCGCTGCGCGTGGCTGGCACCGCGTGCAGCTACGTCCCGATAGCCTGGCGCTGCCGTTGATCGTAGTGCTGCGCTATCGGGTACAGGGCGAATGGGCGGTGCGGTCGATCTGCGTGCCCAGCGATTCGCAGGCCGCCGATGTCCACCGGCGCCTGCGGGTTCGCCTGAAGTTCAGTCGCCGTAGGTGGTTGGCACCAGAATAGTGTCCCGGGCCTCGGGCAGCATCTGCGGGTAGTCGAGCGTGTAATGCAGGCCCCGGCTTTCCTTGCGCTCCATGGCCGAGCGGATCATCAGTTCGGCCACTTGGGCCAGGTTGCGCAACTCAATCAAGTCGCGGCTGACTTTATAGTTGCTGTAGAACTCGTCGATCTCATCCAGCAACAGGCGCACGCGGTGTTGCGCGCGTTGCAGGCGTTTGTTGGTGCGCACGATGCCTACGTAGTCCCACATGAATCGCCGCAGTTCGTCCCAGTTGTGGGCGATGATCACGTCTTCGTCTGAATCGGTCACCTGGCTGGCGTCCCAGCGGGGCAGGGCGTCGGGTACGGTGATGTGCGGCAGTTGTTCAAGAATGTCTGCCGCCGCCGAACGCGCATAGACGAAACATTCGAGCAGCGAGTTGCTGGCCATGCGGTTGGCGCCGTGCAGGCCGGTGAAGCTGGTTTCGCCGATTGCGTACAGGCCGGGAACGTCGGTGCGCCCGTGTTGGTCGACCATCACGCCGCCGCAGGTGTAGTGCGCGGCCGGCACCACCGGAATCGGGCCTTTGGTGATGTCGATATTGAAAGTCAGGCAGCGCTCGTAGACCGTCGGGAAGTGGGTCTTGATGAATGCTTCGGGTTTGTGGCTGATGTCCAGGTAGACGCAGTCGATGCCCAGGCGCTTCATTTCATGGTCGATGGCGCGGGCGACGATGTCGCGCGGCGCCAGTTCGGCGCGCGGGTCGAAGCGCTGCATGAAGCGCTCGCCATTCGGCAGTTTCAAGTGTGCGCCTTCGCCGCGCAGGGCTTCGGTGATCAGGAAACTCTTGGCCTGCGGGTGGTACAGGCAGGTGGGGTGGAACTGGTTGAATTCCAGGTTGGCCACCCGGCAGCCCGAGCGCCAGGCCATGGCGATGCCGTCGCCACAGGCACCGTCGGGGTTGCTGGTATAGAGATAGACCTTGGCCGCGCCGCCCGAGGCGAGAAGGGTGAAGCGGGCGCCGTAGGTGTCGACTTCGCCGCTGTTGCGGTTGAGCACGTAGGCGCCGAGGCAGCGCTCGCCCGACAGGCCCAGGCGTTTCTCGGTGATCAGGTCGACGGCGACCCGTTGCTCCAGCAATTCGATGTTCGGGCGTTGGCGGGCTTGTTCGAGCAGGGTCTTGAAGATCGCGGCACCGGTGGCGTCGGCGGCGTGGATGATGCGCCGATGGCTGTGCCCGCCTTCGCGGGTCAGGTGGAACTCGAAGCCGCCGTCATCAGTGCCCGCGTGATCATCACGGGTAAACGGCACACCTTGGTCGATCAGCCATTGAATGGCTTCGCGGCTATGTTCGACGGTAAAGCGCACCGCGTCTTCGTGGCACAGGCCGCCGCCGGCGTTGAGGGTGTCATCGATGTGGGACTGCACCGTGTCGGTGTCGTCCAGTACGGCGGCAACACCGCCCTGGGCCCAGAACGTCGAGCCATTGGCCAGGTCGCCTTTACTCAGCACTGCAATGCGCAGGTGGCTGGGGAGGGTCAGCGCAAGGCTTAAGCCGGCTGCGCCGCTGCCGATCACCAGCACATCGTGTTGAAACTGTTGGCTCATTTGAAGGATTCCGCAAAAAGCGATCCACAGGGGCTGGCGCAAACAGGACGCCTGGATCGGCGAATCAAAGGGTCACACGGGCTACTAGTATATAGAGGGGGGGAGCGGCACAATAGCCGCGCATTCGTGGCAATGTGAAATTACGGTGCACGGCCAAGGTAAATAGACCGGTTATTGAAGTGGGAACTTTTTGCATAAGCCCCGACTCAATAGCAGGTTGCCCGAAAGCTGGGAAAACGTTGAGTTTATTGGCCCGTCGGGAGCATTGGACGCGTCAGGAAACCGGCGACAAGATTATTCGCGCAGCCGGCGTTGCCCGCGCTGCGTTTTTCGTGTGTGCCAAATCAGTGCATGCCGGAAACTTGCTTGGAGGGGAGAACTTTTGCGAAAAGTACGAGTCTATGTTTGCAAGCCTGATCGTTCAGTTATGCGAGCCTCCTTTAAGTACAACGAGGAGTGTTCATGCTAACCCAGGAAGAGGATCAGCAGCTGGTCGAGCGCGTTCAACGCGGCGACAAGCGAGCTTTTGATCTGCTAGTGCTGAAATACCAGCACAAAATTCTCGGGTTGATCGTGCGGTTTGTGCACGACACCCATGAAGCGCAGGACGTTGCACAGGAAGCCTTTATCAAGGCATACCGTGCACTGGGCAATTTTCGCGGTGACAGTGCGTTTTACACGTGGCTCTACCGCATCGCCATCAACACGGCGAAGAACTATCTGGTGTCTCGCGGACGCCGCCCACCGGATAGTGATGTCAGTTCGGAAGATGCAGAATTTTACGATGGTGATCACGGCCTCAAAGATCTCGAGTCGCCGGAGCGTGCATTGCTGCGCGACGAGATCGAAGGCACCGTTCATCGCACTATTCAGCAACTGCCAGAAGATTTGCGTACTGCGTTAACTTTACGTGAATTCGATGGTCTGAGTTATGAAGACATTGCGAGCGTCATGCAGTGTCCGGTGGGGACTGTAAGGTCACGGATTTTCCGGGCCCGGGAAGCCATCGATAAAGCCTTGCAACCGTTGTTGCAGGAAAACTAAAGACAGCGGCGACAGCCAAGAGAGGAACCGCCATGAGTCGTGATGCCCTGCAGGAATCGCTGTCCGCAGTGATGGATAACGAAGCGGATGAACTGGAACTTCGTCGGGTGCTCAACGCATTCGATGATGCCGAAACCCGTGATACCTGGTCTCGTTACCAAGTCGCTCGGGCGGTGATGCACAAGGATCTTCTAATCCCTCGTCTGGATATTGCTGCGGCCGTTTCTGCTGCACTGGCTGATGAAGCCGTTCCGGCAAAAGCTGCACGGGGTCCATGGCGTAGCCTGGGTCGCCTGGCAGTGGCCGCCTCGGTGACTGTTGCCGTACTGGCCGGTGTTCGCCTGTACAACCAGGACGAAATCGCCGGTGCCGAACTGGCCCAGCAGACTCAGCAACCGATCATGGCGGGTCCGCAAGTCAAAGGCCCCGCCGTACTGGCAGGCTACAAGGAAAGCTCCGACACTACCGGCCCGATGGCGAACGGTGTGCTTCAAGGGCAATCCGGCTGGCAAGATCAGCGTCTTCCAGGCTACCTGCGCCAACACGCACAGGAATCAGCCTTGAAAGGCACTGAAAGCGCTCTGCCATATGCTCGTGCGGCAAGCCTGGAAAACCGCTAAACCGTTGAGGAGCCCTATGCGCGCCATACCGCTCCTTACGCTTTTGCTCGGTGGTTGGTTTGCACTCCCCGCCCATGCTGATGAAGCCCAAGACTGGCTGACTCGACTTGGGCGTGCAGAGCAACAGCAAAGCTTCCAAGGTACGTTCGTCTACGAGCGTAACGGAAATTTTTCTACCCATGACATCTGGCATCGTGTCCAGGACGGTCAGGTCCGCGAGCGGCTTTTGCAGCTCGATGGTTCGGCTCAGGAAGTCGTGCGGGTAGACGGTCGGACGCAATGCGTCAGCGGTACTCTTGTCGCCGGCCTCGGCAATTCGCGTGATGCACCGTCACGTGCGCTTGATCCGCAAAAACTCACGCAATTCTACGAACTGGCCGTCATCGGCAAATCTCGCGTGGCCGGTCGAAATGCGGTGATTGTATCGATCACCCCACGTGACCAATACCGCTATGGTTTTGAGTTGCACCTGGACCGGGATACCGCGTTGCCTCTTAAATCCCTGCTGTTGAACGACCAGGGGCAGTTGCTGGAGCGTTTCCAGTTCACCCGATTGAACACCTCGGTCACGCCGGATGATCGCGACTTGCAACCTACTGGCGATTGCACGCCGATTGCAGTCGCTACGGCTAAAACGGCAGAGGTGCAACCTACCGAAGAATGGCATCTGGAATGGCTGCCGCCGGGTTTTCAGCTAACCAACAGCAGTGCGCGCAAAGACACCCAGACCAAAGCGACGGTCGACAGTCGGATGTATGAAGATGGGTTGGCACGGTTTTCGGTGTTCCTTGAACCGATCAGCGGGGCAAGCGTTACGGAGACCCGTACCCAGTTGGGCCCGACGGTGGCGGTGTCGCGTCGGCTGAATACGGTGGATGGCGAAATGATGGTCACGGTGGTTGGCGAAATTCCCATCGGCACCGCTGAGCGCCTCGCGCTGTCGGTGCGCGTTGAAAAAATGCCTGCCGCCAAGCCGTGAATCGTTAATCTTATGTTCATCCTGGCCTTTCACTCTAATTCCATGCGAGGTTGGCTGCCGATAGACATGAAATGTCTGGATCAGCATTTTCACTTGCAAAAATCCCTCATGTTTTTTATAGGTCAAGGCTTGTCGGCGCTGACCTTGTTTTGTTCGCGGAACAGAGATGTCGGTCGCAGTTTCCGGCGTTTTTTGAACCCTGTCGCTCAACCCTGCACGTCGTAACGGGAGCTGTATGTCGATACCACGCTTGAAGTCTTACTTATCCATAGTCGCCACGGTGCTGGTGCTGGGGCAGGCCGTGCCCGCGCTAGCGGCCGAACTGCCTGATTTCACCCAATTGGTCGAGCAGGCCTCGCCTGCCGTGGTGAACATCAGTACCACGCAAAAACTGCCAGAGCGCAAAGTCTCCGACCAGCAGACGCCGGACCTGGAAGGCCTGCCGCCGATGCTGCGCGAGTTCTTCGAGCGTGGTATGCCGCAACAACGCGCGCCCCGTGGCGGTGGTCAGCGTGAAGCGCAGTCCCTCGGCTCCGGCTTCATCATCTCGCCCGATGGCTACATCCTGACCAACAACCACGTGATTACCGGTGCTGACGAGATCATCGTCCGCCTGGCTGACCGTAGTGAATTAAAAGCCAAGCTGGTCGGCACCGACCCACGTTCCGACGTGGCGTTGCTGAAAATCGACGGCAAAGACCTGCCTGTACTGAAACTGGGCAAGTCCCAAGACCTGAAAGCCGGACAGTGGGTCGTGGCTATCGGTTCGCCGTTTGGCTTTGACCACACCGTGACGCAAGGCATCGTCAGCGCTATCGGGCGCAGCCTGCCCAACGAAAACTACGTGCCGTTCATCCAGACCGACGTGCCGATCAACCCGGGTAACTCCGGCGGTCCGTTGTTCAACCTGAACGGTGAAGTGGTTGGCATCAACTCCCAGATCTACACGCGCTCCGGTGGCTTCATGGGCGTGTCGTTTGCCATCCCGATCGACGTGGCCATGGACGTTTCAAACCAGCTGAAAAGCGGCGGCAAGGTCAGCCGTGGCTGGTTGGGCGTGGTGATCCAGGAAGTGAACAAGGACCTGGCTGAATCCTTCGGCCTCGACAAGCCGGCCGGTGCGCTGGTTGCACAGATCCAGGACGACGGCCCGGCTGCCAAAGGTGGCCTGCAAGTCGGCGATGTGATTCTGAGCATGAACGGCCAACCGATCGTCATGTCGGCAGACCTGCCGCACCTAGTGGGCGCGCTCAAGGCGGGCAGCAAGGCCAAGTTGGAAGTGATCCGCGAAGGCAAGCGCCAGAACGTTGAGCTCACCGTCGGTGCCATCCCTGAAGAAGGTGCGACCCTGGATGCCCTGGGGAATACCAAGCCGGGCGCCGAGCGCAGCAGCAACCGCCTTGGCATTGCCGTGGCCGAGCTGACGGATGAGCAGAAGAAAACCTTCGACCTAAAAAGCGGCGTGGTGATCAAGGAAGTGCAGGACGGTCCTGCTGCCTTGATTGGCCTGCAGCCAGGCGATGTGATTACTCACCTGAACAATCAGGCCATCGACTCCACCAAGCAGTTCACCGACATCGCCAAGGCGCTGCCGAAGAACCGTTCGGTATCGATGCGTGTCCTGCGTCAGGGCCGTGCCAGCTTCATTACCTTCAAGCTGGCCGAGTAACTGGCCAATAAAAAGCCCCGCCTTCGTTTAACGAGGGCGGGGCTTTTTTGTGGGCGATGGGTTTAGCTCATCATCCCTTTCACCAGGCGTTCCTGTTCGATCAGCTCACGCTGGCGTGCGTCGATACGCGACGACAGTGGGAAGTTGCTGCCGGCACGGCGCTTGGCGAAGTCCAGTTGTTGAATGGCTTGCTGGAAATCGCCGACCAGGGCGAAGTACTCGGCGCGCGCCTGATGCAGGCCGATGATGTTGCCGGACAAACCGCGCGTCTCGGCGACTTGGTACCACACGTCCGGATCGTCCGGGCGCGACTTGAGCAAGCCGTCCAGGGCTTTTTCCGCATCGGCGGTACGGTTCTGTTTAAGCAAAAGGTCCACTCGCACCTGGTTCAGCGGATAGTTGCCGGGGTATTGGGTGAGCATCCGGTCAGTGCGCTGCTGGGCGTCCGGCAAGCGGTTGTTAGTGATGTCCAGCTCGATCTGCGCCAGGTTGTAGGTAATGTCGTTGGGCGACTTGGCCAACAACGGGGCCAGGTTTTCCCGGGCTTCCTTGAGTTTGGTGCCCTTGATTTGGGCGATGGCCAGACCATAACGCGCCACGTCGTTTTTCGGATTTTCATCCAGTTGGGCCTGGAAGCGCTTGGCAGCGAGGCCTGGCGTGTCTTCGTATTTCAACTGCACCCGTGCGCGAATCAATTGATAGCGCAAGCTGTCTTCCGTGCCGCCAGGCTTGGCCTGTTCGGCGCGGTTGCGGGTGTCGGCGATGCGCGACTCTGTCACCGGGTGAGTCAGCAGGAATTCCGGCGGTTTGGCGTCGAAGCGGTATTGACGCATCAGGCGTTCGAACATGGTCGGCATGGAGCGTGGGTCGTAACCGGCTTTCTCCAGGTTGAGGATGCCGATGCGGTCCGCCTCTTGTTCGTTCTGGCGTGAGAACCGTCGTTGTTCCTGGATCGCGGCTGCCTGAGTGCCGGCAATCGCGGCAATACCGGCATCGCCCGCACCGGCTGCGGCGGCAATGATGCCGCCGAGCATCGCGGCCATCATCGGGATCTGCATGCGCTGTTGCGCTTCGACGCCCCGGGCGAAGTGGCGCTGAGACAAGTGAGCCAATTCGTGGGCCAGCACCGAGGCGTATTCACCTTCGGTCTGAGCGTTGAGGAACAGCCCGCCATTGACCCCGACTATACCGCCAGGCGCGGCAAAGGCGTTGAGCTGCGGGCTATCGATCAGGATGAATTCCAGGCGGCGGTCATTGACCTGGCTGGTCTCCACCAGCTTGTACACGCTGGTTTCGACGTAATCCTTGAGCTGCGGATCGTTGAGCTGCGAGACCTGGCCGCGCAAGTAGGCAAGCCAGGCGCGCCCCAGTTGGTATTCCTGTTGTGGCGAGACAATGGCAGAACTGGCGTCGCCAAGAGACGGCAGGTCGTCAGCGAAGCCCGGGGAGGCCAGCAGGCAGGCCAGCGTCAGCAGGGTGGGGCGCAAAAAAGTCATGCACAGAGCCTTTCGACAAAGAGCTTACTGTAGCCGGACACTGAGCTTCGGACCAGATATTCTAAGCAGCCTGAACGCTTGCCCGGAGTAAAACCATGACCGACGCTGTAGCCTTTGATGCCGAACTCGATGCCAGCGGCCTCAATTGCCCGTTGCCCTTGCTCAAGGCCAAGCTGGAGCTCAATCGATTGGCCAGCGGCGCAGTGCTCAAGGTGATTGCCACGGATGCTGGCTCCCAGCGTGATTTTCGCACCTTTGCCAGGCTGGCCGGCCACACTCTGCTGCATGAAGAAGACGTCGCCGGTGTCTACCGTTATTGGTTGCGCAAGGCCTGAACTGTTCGCCCCACCACCCGAGGTTGATTGATGTTCAAAGTGTTACGAGACTGGATTCAGCGCTACTTCTCCGACGAGGAGGCCGTGGTGCTGGCGGTCCTGCTGTTCCTGGCCTTTACCGCCGTTCTCACCCTGGGTGGCATGCTCGCCCCGGTGCTGGCAGGGATGGTGCTGGCCTACCTGATGCAGGGGCTGGTCACCACCCTGGAGCGTCTGCGTTTACCGGGCGCGGCGGCAGTGGGGCTGGTATTCGCCTTGTTCATGGGGCTGTTGCTGGTGTTTATCGTGGTGGTCGTGCCGTTGCTATGGCATCAGTTGATCACCTTGTTCAACGAGTTGCCCGGCATGCTTGCCAAATGGCAGTCGTTGTTGCTGCTGTTGCCGGAGCGCTACCCGCACTTGGTGTCGGATGAGCAGGTACTGCAAGCCATCGAAGTGGCGCGCGGCGAGATCGGAAAGTTCGGGCAATGGGCGCTGACCTTTTCCCTGTCCAGCCTGCCGTTACTCGTCAACATCATGATTTATCTGGTGCTGGTGCCGATCCTGGTGTTTTTCTTCCTCAAGGACCGCGCGATGATCGGCCGCTGGGTCAGTGGCTATCTGCCGCGTGAGCGGGCGTTGATCACGCGGGTAGCCGAGGAGATGAACCGGCAGATCGCCAACTACATCCGTGGCAAGGTCATCGAGATCATCATCTGTGGCGGGGTTACCTACATCGCCTTTATTGCCCTGGACCTGAACTACGCGGCCCTGCTGGCACTGTTGGTCGGTATTTCAGTGGTGGTGCCGTATGTTGGCGCTGTGGTGGTGACGGTGCCGGTCACATTGATCGCCTTGTTCCAGTGGGGCTGGAGCGATCAGTTCATCTACCTGATGGCGGTGTACGGCATCATCCAGACCCTGGACGGTAACGTGCTGGTGCCGCTGCTGTTCTCGGAAGCCGTCAACTTGCATCCGGTAGCGATCATCTGCGCGGTATTGTTGTTTGGCGGGTTGTGGGGGTTCTGGGGGGTGTTCTTTGCGATCCCCCTGGCGACGCTGTTCAAGGCGGTGCTGGATGCGTGGCCGCGGCAGGAACCGGTGGTGGCGCCCTTACTATGAAACGAAGGTGAGGGCGCTTGCGCCCTCACCCGATGACGCTCAGGCGCTGTGCAAAGCCTGAGCGGCAGCCAGCACCGCGTCCACATGCCCCGGCACTTTCACGCCACGCCATTCCTGGCGCAGCACGCCATCGGTGTCGATCAGGAAGGTGCTGCGATCTACGCCCAGGTATTCCTTGCCGTACAGCTTCTTCAGCTTGATCACGTCAAACAGTTGGCAAACCGCTTCGTCCTTGTCGCTGATCAGCTCGAAAGGAAACGCCTGCTTGGCCTTGAAATTCTCGTGGGACTTCACGCTGTCGCGCGACACGCCAAACACTTCGGTGTTGGCGGCCTTGAACGCTGCGTACTGGTCACGGAAACCCTGGCCCTCGGTGGTGCACCCCGGGGTGCTGTCCTTCGGGTAGAAGTAAATCACCACTTGCTTGCCCTTGAGGGCTTTGATACTGAAGGTTTGGCCGCTGGTGGCCTGGGCTTCGAAATCGGCTACGGGTTTGTCGATGACTACCGCCATGGGGGCTTCCTTACATTGGGTTCTGTGGGCGCCAAGGCTCGATCAATGCGTCGAGGTTCAACGCATCGGCGAAGTCCAGGAACTGGTCGCGCAGCCAACTGATCTGCACGCCGGCCGGCAAGGTCACGGTGAACGTGGCGTTGAGCATGGTGCCGCCGGTTTGCGGGGCCTGGTAGGTGTCGCAGGTGAGGTTTTCCAGTTCGACGTTTTGGTCGATAAAGAACTGGCACAACTCGTTGACGATGTCCGAGCGGTAGGCAGAGCTGACATACGCCACATAAGGCAGGGCCTGTGGGCGATTTTCCAGCGCGGCACTGCGTACCACATTGACGGTGAAGTTGTGCTTCTTGGCCAGGCCCGGCAAGCCGGTCTCCAGGCGCGCCAAAGCATCCCATGTGCCGGAAATCTGCAGCACCAGCGCGCTGCACTCGCCATGGCGCGTGAGGCGGGAGGTTACGACGGCGCAGCGGTTTTCATGGCTGGCGCGGCACAGGACGTTGGTCAGCTCCATGGGGTTGGCGCCGAGGGCACTGATAACAAGGAATTGTTCGCGAACTGTGGGGGTGGACATGCAGCCTTCCTAAAACGATGAGCGGTCGATACGGTGAGGGCTGTATCGATCAAAGCATGAAGGGTAGCGAAAAGCGTCGCCAAGGGATAGGAGGTGGCGTTTTCATTGCGTGATCAGCGGCTTTTTACTCCGCCTCGACCCGTACTTTCACGCAATGATGGCATTGCCCGTCGTTTAGTTGATCCAGAACGCGTCCTCAGGCGGTACTTCGCTTGTACAAGCATCTTGGCGCCAGTACCATTACGGCTCTCTTTTTCCGGCAGGAGCGGTTGCATGATTGCGGGCAGTATGGTGGCACTGGTCACACCCATGGATGCACAAGGTCGTCTCGACTGGGATAGCCTGGGCAAACTGGTGGACTTCCACCTGCAAGAGGGCACCAACGCCATTGTGGCGGTCGGCACCACAGGTGAATCGGCCACCCTCGACGTGGAAGAACACATCCAGGTTATCGAGTTCGTGGTCAAGCGTGTCGCGGGCCGTATCGCCGTGATCGCCGGTACGGGCGCCAACTCGACGCGCGAAGCGATCGAGCTGACCAAAAACGCCAAGAAGGCCGGCGCCGACGCCTGCCTGCTGGTGACCCCGTACTACAACAAACCGACCCAGGAAGGCCTGTACCAGCACTTCCGCACCATTGCCGAAGCGGTCGATATCCCGCAGATCCTCTACAACGTGCCGGGTCGCACCGCGTGCGACATGAAGGCCGAGACGGTGATCCGCCTGTCCACCGTGCCAAACATCATCGGTATCAAGGAAGCCACCGGCGACCTGCAACGCGCCAAGGACATCCTGGCCGGCGTGAGCAGCGACTTCCTGGTGTATTCCGGTGACGATGCCACCGCTGTCGAGCTGATCCTGCTGGGCGGCAAGGGCAACATCTCGGTGACCGCCAACGTGGCCCCGCGCGCCATGAGTGACATGTGCGCCGCCGCCCTCGCCGGCGATGCCGTGACCGCGCGTGCGATCCACGAGAAGTTGATGCCGCTCAACAAGACACTGTTTATCGAATCCAACCCTATCCCCGTGAAATGGGCGCTGTTTGAAATGGGCATGATGCCGGACGGTATCCGTCTGCCGCTCACCCGTCTCAGCGAAGCCTGTCACGAACCGCTGCGACAGGCCCTGCGCCAGTCCGGCGTCCTGGTTTAATTGAGGAAGCACTACGCATGAAGCGATTGGCCGGACTTTCCGCACTTGCCTTGATTATCTCCAGCACCAGTGGCTGCGGTTGGATCTGGGGCCCGGAAGGCTACTTCCGTGACCGCGGCAGCGATTACCTGGAAGCACAAGCAACCAAACCGATGCAACTGCCGCCGGACGTCAGCGTCGCCAAGCGCCTTGATCCGTTGCTGCCGATTCCGCGCAATGTCGCCGACGACACCGCCAAGGGTGAGTACGTGGTGCCGCGTCCACAGCCGATCTCGGCCGTGGCGAATACCAGCGACTACAGCCTGCAGAAGAGCGGCGACTCGCGCTGGATCGTGGCGCAGCGCCCACCTGCCGAAGTCTGGCCGGTGGCGGTGCAGTTCTTCCAGGACAACGGTTTCCGTATCGACGAGCAGCGTCCGCAGACGGGTGAGTTCACTACAGCGTGGCAGCAAGGCAGCGAGCTGTCGGCCAGCATGGCCAAGCGCCTGCAGTCCGGTGGCGTCGCCGCTGACGCCGAAGCCCGCGTGCGTGTGCGCATCGAGCCTGGTGTGCAGCGCAATACCAGTGAAGTCTATGTGGTCAGCGCCGAGCGTCCGGCTGGCAGCACCTCCAACGTCGAGTTCACCAATCGCTCGGTCAACACTGGCGTCGATGCTGCACTGGTCGACGAGATGCTGGCCAGCATGAGCCGTATCTCCGAGAAGGGCGGTTCTATCTCCCTGCTCGCCGCGCGTGATTACGACACCCCGAGCCGCGTCAGCCTCACCGAAGACGGCAGCGGCAACGTGGTGCTGAACCTGGGTGAAGACCTGGACCGTGCCTGGGCCAGTGTTGGTCGCGCGTTGGAACAAGGCCCTTGGCGTGTTGAAGACATCAACCGCAGCCTGGGCCTGTACTACATCAACGTGGCGGAAAAAGCCGAGAAGAAAGACGACGAGCCAGGTTTCTTCAGCAAGTTGTTCGGCAGCGCTCCGACCAAGGAAGAGATCGAAACCCGCGCCGAGCGTTATCAGATTCGTTTGAGCAAGGTTGGCGAAAGCGTGCAAGTCACCGTCGAGAAGAACATCAACACCGTTGCGCCGGCTGAAACAGCGCGCAAAGTGTTGGGCGTGATTCAGGACAACCTGGGCTGATCCGATGCGTTTTGCCGTTCTCGGCAGCGGTAGCCAAGGGAACGGCACGCTGGTCGCTCATGACGACACGTATGTGCTGGTGGATTGTGGTTTCTCGTTAAGAGAAACCGAGCGGCGCCTGTTGCGCTTGGGGGTTCACCCCTCGCAGCTGAGCGCGATTCTGGTGACCCACGAACATGCAGACCATGTGCATGGCGTGGGTTTGCTGTCTCGGCGCTACAATCTTCCGGTGTACCTGAGTCGCGGCACTTTGCGCGGGATGCGCAAACCCATTGAACCCGCAGGCTTCCTGGCTGGTGGCGAGCAACTGCAGATCGGTGCCTTGAGCATTGATGTGATTGCCGTGGCGCATGACGCCCAGGAGCCGACGCAGTATGTATTCAGTGGCGGTGAGCGACGTTTCGGCGTACTTACCGACCTGGGTTCCTACTGCGCCAACGTGCTGGACGGCTACCGGAACCTCGATGCATTGATGATCGAGTCCAACCACTGCCGAGATTTGCTGGCTCGCGGTCATTACCCGTACTTCCTCAAGCAACGGGTGGGCGGCGAACTGGGGCATTTGAACAACCACCAGGCGGCGTACCTGGTGTATGAGTTGGGCTGGCAAGACCTGCAACACCTGGTCCTGGCCCATCTGAGCAGCAAGAACAACCTGCCGCAGCTGGCCCGGCAATGTTTTGTCGATACCCTTGGGTGCGACCCGGACTGGCTGCAACTGGCCGATCAAGATTCAGGGCTCGACTGGCGACACATCGCCTAGCCCACCTCACTCAAAGCGGAGCCCATCATGGAAAAACGTGAAGAACTCTACCGCGGCAAAGCCAAGTCGGTGTACAAGACCGACGACGCCAACCGCCTGATCCTGCTGTTTCGCAACGACACTTCGGCGTTCGACGGCAAGCGCATCGAACAACTTGATCGCAAGGGCATGGTGAACAACAAGTTCAACGCGTTCATCATGCAAAAACTCGAAGCGGCAGGCATTCCGACCCAATTCGACAAGCTGTTGGGCGACAACGAGTGCCTGGTCAAGAAGCTGGACATGATCCCGGTTGAATGCGTCGTGCGTAACTACGCCGCCGGCAGCCTGGTCAAGCGCCTGGGCGTGGAAGAGGGCATCAAGCTCAACCCTTACACCTTCGAATTGTTCCTCAAGGACGACGCCAAGGGCGACCCGTTCATCAACGAATCCCACGTTGTGGCGTTCGGCTGGGGCACCGCCGAGCAACTGGCGCGCATGAAGGAATTGTCCCTCAAGGTCAACGACGTCCTGAGCAAACTGTTCGACGACGCCGGCCTGCTGCTGGTCGACTTCAAGCTGGAATTCGGTGTGTTCCACGATGGCTCCATCGTCCTTGGCGACGAGTTCAGCCCGGACGGCTGCCGCCTGTGGGACAAGGACACCAAGAAGAAGATGGACAAAGACCGCTTCCGCCAAGGCCTCGGTGATGTGATCGAAGCCTACGAAGAAGTCGCCAAGCGCCTCGGCGTACCGCTGTAATCGACGCAAGCATCTGATAGCACGGAAAAAAATCGCTTCTGCGCTTTGCTTTCCTGAGATGGGCTGTTATGATGCGCGCCGTTGGAGAGATGCCAGAGTGGCCGAATGGGACGGATTCGAAATCCGTTGTACCTTCACCGGTACCTAGGGTTCGAATCCCTATCTCTCCGCCATTATTAAAAGCCCTTGTAAATCAATGAGTTACAAGGCAGAAAAACGGTAATTATGTAGCAAAATTCTGTAGCAGCGCCTTTGAAGGCGGTGGAACAGAAAAAGCCTACAGATTGCCGTTTTTTTTCGCCCGCCTTTTTCTGGGTTGCCTCTCAGTCGCTGAATCACGTTACCTTGCCCTTGTGGTGGCCTTTGGATAGCATCGGGGCTTATCACAAGGATGTTTGACTATGCTTACTCGCTCGTTCAAAGAAACGGTCAGGTCCGTGGTGGAGGCTTCTCAGCAGCCTCTGACACCGCAAGAGATCAAAGAGGTCGTAAAGGCCCAATATCCAGAATTCCATGGTACGCCTTCACACCTTCGCAACGTTGAGCGGGGCCACTACACGACCTTAGATCATGCACTGTTAGCTCAGATTTATGGCGTGGTGAAGACCAATGATGAGTTCTTCTGTGACGACTCAACTAAACCTTACAAGGTATCACTGACTACTGGCGAGCTTGCTGAAGATGCACCTGAGCTAGAAGACTTTGACGTACCCATCGGCAACGTTTACGTGTTGAAAACAGGAACCTATACTCAGCAGGGTCGCGAGATCATCAAAATAGGTTTCACATCTCAAGCTATAGAAAAGCGAATTTTGCAGCTCTACACAACTGGTGTGCCTTTCGAGTTCTCTGTTCATAAGGTTTACTCAACTCGCAATTTTATTGAGCTTGAGCAAGCGCTGCACAAGTTGCTGACAGACTTTAGAATTAATAAGTCTCGAGAGTTTTTTACTGATGATGCTCTTCCATTTATTGATGGGGTAGTCGAGATACATAGGTTGATTCAGGCGGAAGCTAAGCAGTAGTTTTGTGCGATAAGGAGTTTGAAATGCCAAGAATTACGCTAACAGATGTTGTAGATATTATTTCTAAGTCCGGTACGCCTAAGGCAACGAAGGTAAATCAGATAAAGTATCGTCAGGCTTATTCTCCGCAGACTGACTTTTATAAGCCTCTAAGGGAATGGATTGTCTCTATCCATCAAAAAAATCATCCTAAAAGTCAGCTGGGTGATGTACTAAAGTTTCTCACGGACGAGAAAAAAATAAAAACTACCCCAAAGCTATTAGCGGTTATGAGAAATGGTGGGGAAGAAAGATTATTAGTTGGAATTCTTCTTTTAGTGCGGTTTATAGTTATCAGAATATCGATATAGGCATAAATCCGGAGCTTGGGTTGGTGGTAGATGGAGTTCCGCATCTCATGAAGCTTTATCTGAAAGACGAGCCCCTCCATAAGCTTCGGGTCGATGTTATTTTGGCATTAATGCAATCTGCATTAAGTTCTGGCGCGCCTGAAGATTGCAAGATGGCTATTTTAGATGTTAGAAATAGCAAGTTATTTTGCGCCAGTTACGATTCCGCGGGTCTAGAAAAGCTGATGAAAATGGTTAACGCCGAATTGGCGTATATTTCTGTTCTTTGGGATCAGATCTAAGTGTTGTATTGATTTTCGTGTCAGGTTAGAAATGTGGTGGCTGTAGGTTGGTTTGATATGCGGGTAATTTAAACTAAAGTGTTTTCTACGGCTCTGTAATCCAGCTTTTCTTCATTGGTTTAAGATAAGCTGGATCTGTATTTAAGCATTTGTGTTAATTGATATGCTATTCCGCTGTAGGGTAAGGCCTTGTTCCGTGAGAACTCGTCCAGCATGAGCGTACTCAGTACTGTAGGCCTTTTCTATCTGTCGTTTCATTGGGGAATCTGGAATTTTTCGAATAGCGTTGATGTCAGTTGTCGCTTCGATAGTTTGTAGCGTTTGAGCGATTTTTATCTCAGTCTCAAAATTCTTCAGCTCTTCACCATGAATTTGTGTTTGGATTAGTTTTATCTCTTCCTCCTTCTTCTTCTTTTCTAACTCGTGGAGTTCTTTTGCCCTTTTTTCTTGATTAATCGCTTGATATAGCGCTGCACCTCCTTCGATTATTGCTCCTAACGGGCTGTTACGTTTTATCTCTTTGAGTTCTAGGCCATTTTGTTCTTCTTTGTTTACAAGGGATCTGCCAAGGATCCTAATATTGTTGTTCCCTATTCGGGCACATACTAAAGGTCTGGTTGTTGTGTCAAAGCTTGTAAAAAACTCTGATAACATGCTTTTTAATCGTTTATCACCTTTGTGGGTGGGCGAAATTATTGTGCTTTTTTGATCATCACTTAACGTTAGGATGATGTCTAGGCTTGAAAAAATATATTCCTTATTTTTTCTGTATTTTTCTAGAGATTTTTCAAAGATCCCAGGATCTGGTTTATTTTTCTTCTCGCCGCGCTTTACTGCGTTTTCGTAACTTTTATCTGCTCTCGCTATAGCGAGATTGATTATGTAGTCTTCAGCAGCGGTAAGGCCTTCTGTTTGCAGTGCCTCAAATGCTGATGCGACTGTCTGAGTTCTGAACGGTTGAACGTGGGTTTTTCTCAGTGTTGAATTTATTGTGTGGAATGCTTTGTAGAAACAGTTGAACTCATATATATATTTGCTTGGAATTAACGGTATCGGCATGCCGATAGGGTAGAAAGTCTTCGCCGCGTTAGGTTCTGAGAGTAAGTTCATTTGCGAATACCGCTTATAAAGCGGAAGCGAATGGTCGAATATGAATATGTCTTCGGGAGGTATGCCGTGCTCTATTGCGGAGCATATGGAGTTTAAAAGTTCAAATTTGTAATATACGGTGTTGAGTTTGTTAAGAAAGCCAGCAATTTCCCAGGGGTACATAGGCTCATCTCTTTTTTGGATGAACTTCAGTTTTATCCTTGTGGAGGTGTTTTTGTAGTCGTAGTCGTCAAACATTTTATCTCCCTGATTTTTTAACTCATTATATCGGACGTATTTTTTTCTTTAGCACACAAATCATATCGACTGATATAAACCGCCGCATTGTACCTCGGGATAATCACAATCGGTAGTGGCGTATGGCCTTCTTGGTGCAAGGCAGCAGTAAGGCTACTGAGCTGAGATAGGGGGAGCGACGATCGTCTTGCGCGTGCATTGGGCGTTCGACCAATAGCTGCTGAGTTTACAGATGAGTAAATTCATCAAGAGATTTACGGTATTTCTGTAGCAAAAATATGTAGCAAAATCTGTGGAAACCCCCGCATATCCAGTGTTTACGGGGCTTTTAGAGCATTTGTCCACTGCTCCCTATCTCTCCGCCATTATTTGAAGAGCCCCGCAGATCAAGGTCTGCGGGGCTTTTTCGTTTCTGGATTGTACTGCTCGGTTGTACTGCTCAAACCCCTTGCCGCACTCCAAACCCTTCGCTACGCCCTCGATTTCCAATCAACTGATAACCAGGGCGTCTTCAGGCTCCACCAGTGAGTTCGCCTGCTAATGGCGGGCAATTGGAGCGCAGCTCTGCAATCTGCTTCAGCGTACCCTGGGGTTGACTACATTTGGCCAAAAGAGGCAAGGACGCTTCCAGCGTTTAGCCACGATGTACCGGGTTGTGCATTAGAGAAGCCTTACGAAGGCTGAATTTGAATCAGCACTCGACATTGAATTTTTGACATGCCACGCACAGTTCAATTGTCTTTAAGCCAATCATCTATGTGCGAATGATGCATGGGGTGCGAAAAGTAATACCCTTGGACAAAAAAGCAACCTAAGCTAATCAAGGTTTCCAATTCCTAGCGAGTTTCAACGCCCTCGGCTATACATTCCAGTTGCATGTCACTGCTCAAAGCAACTAAAGACTTTACAATTTTGTAGCTGGTGGGGTTTTCATCAATGCCAGCAACAAAGGTTCGATCTATTTTTATTTTGGTGAGTACCAGCGAAAGTAGTTGGCTAAGGCTAGAGTATCCAGTACCGAAATCGTCAAGGGCAACTCCGCAACCTAGCCGACAGAACCTGTCAATAGTATGTTGTACCTTAACAACATCCTGCATGATCGCTGTTTCGGTTATTTCCAGGTCAAGTCGCCTGGCGTCGAAATGGCTGGCTTTAATTATTTCGATTATTTGTCCGGCGATTTCGTCTGAAGCGCAGTCGTGTGTGGACAAATTAAAAGAAAGGCAAATGTGGCGGGGCCAATCAGAGGCAATCAGCAATGCCTTGCCGAGCAGGTGAATGGTCAGGCGATTTATTAAGCCAATCCGCTCGGCAATCGGAATGAATTGGCCGGGAGGGACGTCACCTAGCGCTGGGCTGCTCCAGCGTGCCAATGCCTCGAACGCGACAGTCCGCCGGCTACGCAAATCAATCACTGGCTGAAAAACCAGGCTGAATTCGTGCTCAATATCGACCTGACGCAACGCCTGTTCGATCATGCCTTGTCGTGTCAGTTGTTGATTGTGGGAAGGTGTGAGCATGAGCGTGAACCCCCCAGTTACCCAACCATAGGCAATAGGAGCGGTATTTTTTGACCGATAACGACAAATAAGTTCTTGCTGCTTCTCAGGCTCGGATACCTGCAGGCACCAAAAATCAATCGCATTTTCCTGCAGGCATAATTTTCGGCGTCCATGGGAAAATTCCTTAGCAATTCAACATCGTTCAGATAGTCAAAAAATGACTATACTGAAATTGGCTATAAAATAATAGTAATCTAGCCTTTTTATGATCTTCCTGGGGGGATGATTAGGTGTAAGCATTTGATTTTAAGTGATATTTACTATGAAGCAAAATGCCACCATCAGTATAGGCAAGCGAATCAAGCACTTACGACTAGACAATAAATGTACACAGGCCGCCCTTGCCGAAGCATTGGGGTGCGAGTCGATGACAGTGAGTCGTTACGAGAGAGGCGAATACGCCCCTAGCATCGAAATGTTGGAGCGAATTGCTGACGTCCTAGGCGTGGGACTGGAGGCTTTTTTCCCGAACCGGGATCACGCTGAACCAACAACCGCGAACCTTCGCCATTGCCTATGCGACATTGCCTATCAGGCAGATGAAACGTCGCTCAAAGAAATTCTTGGAGCCGCAAAACGGATCCTAAAAAATCGAGTGCAATAGACGTACTCGGTTCAATTCACCTAATAGCGAATACGCTCTTTTCAAGTTTGATCTTGGCAGGTGTGATAGATGTCATTAATTTGCAAAGCAAAGAGCAATTGTCTCAACGAACAGAACTTGCATTGACGCGGAAGGAACTTACAAAATTCACCGAAGCCCAGCATGAGCAAGCCAAAGTTCTATTGGGCTCCCCTGCGAGAGCCGTCTGGTCTCTCCGTCAGGTAAATCGCTAAATACCTCCGACTATCGCACCAGACGAGCCAAAAGACTGTCGATAAACACCGTTTCCGCCCGACTCATCTTCTGCTCCCGGTGCCACAACACATGGATATCCACATCCGCAATCCCCTCATCCGGCGGCAAGCGCCAGAGCAGTCCGTTCTGCACATCTTCCGCCACCACGTGAATCGGCAGGCAGCCCAGGCCAAACCCGGCAATCACCAGACGGCGCACTTCTTCCAGGCTGGATGACGACGCCACGATCCGCCCGCTGAAGCCCTGTTGGTCACGGAATATCGTCAATGGCGAGAGCATCCCGCCGATCTGGTCACTGGTAAAACTGACGAAGTTTTCCGACTGCAAATCCCTTTCGGCCAAGCCGTGACGCCCGAACAGTGGGTGGTGTTTTCCGCAGAAAAAACCATAACGTTGGTGCAGGAACAGATGTTGTTCCAGGCGCGGCTGTGGCCGGCGGTTGAGGCTCAGGCCCAAAGTGGCGGTTTTTTCCAGCAGGGCAGCGACGATGTCGGAGCTGCGCATCACCTCAACGTCCAGGTCGACCCGAGGATGTTCGCGGTGAAAGTCGGCCAGAAAGTCATCGAAAGTGTCGGAGTTGATGCGGCTGATCATCAGCAGGCGCACCTTGCCGATCACCTCATCGCCGGGTTTTTGCAGGGCGTTGCTCATCTGCGAGACCTGGCCGTACATCTCGCCGGCGATGGCGAAGATCTGTTCGCCAGCCTCGGTCAGTACGAAGCGCGGGCCACGGCGCGCGATGAGTTGGCAGTCGAGTTGCTCTTCCAGGCGTTTGAGGGCCTGGCTGATGGCTGGCTGGGTCAAGTGCAGACGCGCGGCAGCGCGGCTGATGCTCAGTTCCTGGCCGATGACGCGGAAGGTGCGCAGCAGGTTCCAGTCCAGGCGGTCGTTGAGCAACGGATGAATATCGCGGCGGGTTTCGGGCATGGCGCGGCTCAATAATAAGCAGGGTTTATAATTGGAATAATAAATAGAAAATTGACTAATTATAGACCGGCGACGATAAATCACCCTCAACAAGCGCCATCAGAGCGCATGCGTTCGACCTTTCTCCTGCCAAAAAAATAACCAAAGGAGCCAGCCCCATGAAGCCTTCCGCTTCGCCCCAGCCTCGCCGCGCTGCGGCCGCCGCGTTCATCGGCACGATGATCGAGTGGTACGACTTTTACATCTACGCCACCGCCGCCGCGCTGGTGTTCGGTCAGCTGTTTTTCCCTTCCGAAGATAAATTGTTCAGCACCATGGCTGCGTTCGGCACCTTTGCCGTGGGTTTTTTCGCGCGACCGTTGGGCGGCATTGTGTTCGGGCATATCGGCGATCGGATCGGGCGCAAGAAGTCGCTGGTGATCACGCTGGTCATGATGGGCGTGGTCACCGTGTGCATCGGGCTGTTGCCGACCTACACGCAGATCGGCGTCGCGGCGCCGGTCCTGCTGGTCTTGTTGCGCATCGTGCAGGGCATTGCCGTCGGTGGCGAGTGGGGTGGGGCGGTGTTGATGGCCGGCGAGCATGCCCCAAAGGGGCGGCGTAACTTCTTTGCCTCCTTTGCCCAGTTGGGTAGCCCGGCGGGGTTGATCCTATCGCTGCTGGCGTTCAGCGCGGTGACCCGTTTGCCCGAAGAAGACCTGCTCAGTTGGGGCTGGCGCCTGCCGTTCCTGGCCAGTGCCTTGCTGTTGATCGTTGGCCTGGTGATTCGCCTGGGGGTGAACGAGTCGCCTGAGTTCCTCGAAGACAAAGCCTTGGCCGAAAAGGCGCGGGTGCTCAAGCCGGACCAGGCCCCGGTGATCGAAGTACTAAAAACCGCCTGGCGCCCGCTGCTGCTGTGTATCGGTGCCAACACCCTGGGCATCGCCGGCGTGTATTTCACCAACACCTTCATGATTGCCTACAGCACTCAGCAATTGGGCCTACCACGTTCGTTGATTTTGGAATGTCTGTTCGTGGTCGCCATCATCCAGTTCTGCGTGCAGCCCCTGGCGGCCTGGGTCGCGGAGAAGGTCGGCGCCACGCGTTTTCTCTGCGCGATGACAGTGCTGGCGATGGCGTCACCTTACCCAATGTTCGCGCTGGTCAGCAGCGGCCAGGCGCCGTTGATCATCCTCGGCATCGCCCTGGCGGTGGTGTGCATGGCCTCGTTTTATGCGGTGATCGCAGGCTTTGTCAGCGGCCTGTTTGAAACCCGCGTGCGCTACACCGCGATTTCCCTGGCCTATCAGGTGTGCGGTGCGCTGGCTGGTGGCCTGACGCCGTTGATCGGCACCTGGCTGGCCCACGAATACCAAGGCCAATGGTGGCCGATGGCAGTGTTTTACAGCCTGATCGCGGCGGTCTCGCTGGTGTGCGTATTGGCCTTGTCGCGCCGCCACGCCACCGCCCACCGCCTGGAAATGGCCCCCAGCGTTTAATGGAGCGGGTGCAATGTTGAAGATTAAGGGTGAGCGTCTATGGGCCAGCCTGATGGCCATGGCCGAAGTCGGCGCGACCGCGCGCGGTGGTAGTTGCCGCCTGGCGTTGAGCGCCGAAGACCAAGCCGGTCGCGAGCTGTTCAGCCACTGGTGCAAGGCTGCCGGGCTGACCCTGAGCGTGGACGCCATCGGCAACCTGTTCGCCCGGCGCGCCGGTACGGATAAGGACGCCGCGCCGGTGATGATCGGCAGCCACCTCGACACCCAGCCCGAAGGCGGGCGCTTCGACGGCGTCTACGGTGTGTTGGCTGGCCTGGAGGTGATGCGCAGCCTCGACGACCACGGCATCCAGACCCGCAAGCCGCTGGAAATCGCGGTATGGACGAACGAGGAGGGCGCCCGTTTCACCCCCGCCATGCTCGGCTCCGCCGTGTTCACCGGTACGTTGGCGCTGGACCAAGCCCTGGCCACCACCGATGCCGACGGCGTCTGCGTGGCCGACGCCTTGCGCATGATCGGCTACCACGGCGAGCGTGTTTTGGGCGGGGCGGTGGATGCGTATTTCGAAGCCCATATCGAGCAAGGCCCGATCCTTGAGGACAACGCCAAGAGCATCGGCGTGGTCAGCGGCGGCCAGGCGATTCGCTGGCTCGACGTGCGGGTCGAAGGGCTGGCCGCGCATGCAGGCACCACACCGATGCCGCTGCGCAAGGACGCACTGTATGGCGCCGCAAAAATGATCCAGGCCCTGGAATGCCTCGCCACGGATTTCGCTCCCCAGGGCCTCACCACTGTCGGCGAGTTGAGCATTGCCAAGTCTTCGCGCAACACCATTCCCGGTTTGCTGACCTTCACCGTCGACCTGCGCCATCACCGCGACGCCGACATTGAGGCGATGGAGCAGCAGGTCAGGGCGCGCTTGCAGGCCATCGCGCGCAAGCGCGGCCTGAGCGTCACCATCAGCCCTCATTGGATCAGCCCGGCCACGCCATTCGATGCCGAATGCGTGGCCTGCGTGCAAGCGGCGGTGGACGCCTTGGGTTACAGCCAGCAGCCCATTGTCAGTGGCGCGGGCCATGATGCCATCCACCTTGCACGCTATTGCCCGACGGCAATGATCTTCATTCCCTGCGTCGGCGGCCTCAGCCACAACGAAGCCGAAGACGTACTGCCCGAGGACGTGCGCCAGGGCGCCGATGTCTTACTCAACGCCGTGTTGAAACGTGCCGGCCACGCCAACTGACCACCTCATTCTGGAAGACTGAAGACGATCCGCTATGGGTGCAGGCAAGTCAGCACCCACAGGCCACCGTGCTCACTCAGGAGATGCCCATGCAAACGTTTTTCCACCCCGAACAACTCCTGCATCATCCGCGCAGCTACTACTCCCGTGGTCAGATGCGCACGCCGCAGGAAGTCCCCGAGCGCGCCCGCAACCTGCTGCAGGCCGCGCAAACGCTGGGCTTTGAGATCGTGTCACCCGAGGACCAAGGTCTTGAGCCACTGCTGGCCGTACACGGCGCGTCCTATCTGGCCTTCCTACAGGAGGCTCACCTGCGCTGGAAGGAAATCCCTGAAGACTGGGGCGACGAAGTCATGTCCAACATCTTCGTGCGTGAGCCCAACGCCCTGCGCGGCATCCTCGCTCAAGCCGCGCGCTACCTGGCAGATGGCAGTTGCCCGGTCGGCGAACTGACCTGGCGCTCGGCCTATTGGTCGGCCCAAAGCGCCGTCGCCGCCGCCAAGGCCGTCCTCGATGGCGCGCCCGCCGCCTACGCGCTGTGCCGCCCGCCCGGTCATCACGCGCGCTTCGATGCGGCGGGTGGCTTCTGCTACATCAACAACGCGGCAGTGGCGGCGCAGGCGTTGCGCAAGGGCTTCCAGCGCGTCGCGGTCCTGGATACCGACATGCACCACGGCCAGGGCATTCAGGAGATTTTCTATGATCGCGACGACGTGCTCTACGTGTCGATCCACGGCGACCCCACCAACTTCTATCCCGCTGTCGCCGGTTTCGCCGACGAGCGCGGCAACGCGACGGGCGAGGGCTTCAACCTGAACCTGCCGATGCCCCACGGCGCCAGCGAGGCGGTGTTCTTTGAACAACTCGAACGTGCCCTCAAAGCGCTGAAGGACTTTTCTGCAGATGTGCTGGTGCTCTCCCTGGGCTTCGACATCTACGAACTGGACCCGCAAAGCAAAGTCGCGGTGACGCGGGACGGGTTTGCGCGGTTGGGTGAGTGCATTCGTGGGCTGGGGCTGCCCTGTGTGATCGTGCAGGAGGGCGGGTATCACCTGCAGACGTTGGACAGCAATGCGCAGGCTTTCTTCGGCGGCCCGCAGGCTTGGGCGAAGTAACCGGGTATCAGTCTTGCGGAGGTGTGATATCTTTGTGCCATCATATGTCGTGACGATCACGGAGGATGGTATGAAGAAGCTGTTATTGGTGGGGGTATTGGTGGTGTTGGCGTTTAGCCCGTTTATTGCGGCGGCGTGCCCGAAGGGGACGCATCCGGTTGGGGGCACGGGGTCGCATCACAAAGGTGGGACTTGTCAGTAGTCGATTGATCGACGATGCGTGTGAAATCACGGTTCGAGCGTCAACCCTTGCGAGTGCGCTTGAGGGCGGTTAACCGATGACCGCACCGAAAGGCCTGCTGAACTGAATGTTCTGCAGGCTTTTTCGTTTCGGATGGAGAGATCATGGTCTTTCCCGTGGACGGATTTTTCCGTATACGCAATTCCCCCTGTAACCCTGCATGACTGATCCCCGGCGCATGAGGGCGAAATGAATGACGTCTCTAAAGTCTTGTTCCTTGCGGCCGAAATATCCTTGTATGACATCTGATCACTAATAAGAGCCTCGAAAAATGTCCTTACGTAGCCTGTCCATCGCCCGCCGCGCGGGCCTGGGTTTTGCTCTGATTGCTTTGCTTGTGGCCATACTCGGGTTTTTTGCGCTCTCGAACATGGCCAGCATTCGTGAAAGTGCGGTCCAGGTTGAGCGCGGGCTGGTGCCTAAAATGCGTCTGGTCTCGGATCTCCGCGAGATCATGTTGCGCATTCGCACGATCTCTTTGCGTATGGCGCTGGACCCGAACCCGGCAAGCATCCCGCAATACCGCAGCCAGATGGACACGCGCAGCCAGGACCTGAGCAAAAGGCTGGCCGACCTCGATGCTGTGATCGACAGCCCCGAAGTACGCGCGTTGTATGAGCAGTTCCAGGTCTCGCTACGCCAATACCAGCAGGGCCTGGCCCGGTCGTTTGCGCTGGCCGACCAGCAGCAGGGCGCTGAACTCAACAAGTTGTTGCTGGTGGACATGAAAACCGTGGTCGACGGCTCCGGCGCCCAGCTCAATGCGTTGGCCGACTACTACAACGCGCAGATCAGCCAACAGGGGCAGGCGGCCGAGGCGCAGTATGGCCGTTCGCGCACGATGGTCTTCGGCTTTGTACTCCTGGCCGCCTTGAGTACCGTGGCGCTGGCGTGGCTGCTGACGCGCAGCATCGTCGGCCCGCTGAGTCATGCGGTGCGGGCGGCGGAAAACGTCGCCCGTGGCGATCTGACCGAAACGGTGGCGGTGACCGGCGACGACGAAGTGACCCGCCTACTCGTGGCTCTCCAAAGTATGCAAGCCAGCCTGCGCGGCACCTTGCAGCTGATTCGCCAGTCGGCCGGGCAGTTGGCGTCGTCCGCTACCGACCTGAACGGCATCACCGACCAAAGCAGTCGCAGCCTGCAAAAGCAGACTGCGGAAATCGAGCAGGCCGCCACCGCCGTCAACGAGATGACCTCGGCGGCTGATGAGGTGGCGCGCAACGCGGTGTCCACCTCCGAGTCCACACGTATGTCCAACGAAACGGCGCGCGAAGGCCAACATCGCGTGGGCGAAACGGTCAGCGCCATTCAAGCCCTGAGCACCAACATCGGCGAAACCTCGACCCTGGTGCAGCACCTCGCCGAGCAATCGCGGGATATCGGCAAGGTACTCGACGTGATTCGCTCCATCGCCGAGCAGACCAACCTGCTGGCGCTCAACGCCGCCATCGAAGCGGCACGCGCCGGGGAGTCCGGACGTGGTTTTGCGGTCGTGGCCGACGAAGTGCGCGCCCTGGCGCACCGCACCCAGCAATCGACCCTGGAAATCGACCAGATGGTCAGCGCCATGCGCGCGGGTTCCGACCACGCACTGACTTCGATGCAGTCGAGCACCGCACGCGCCACCGACACCTTGGCGTTGGCGGAAGGGGCCGGCGGTGCCTTGAGCCAGATCACCGATTCCATCGATCAGATTCACCAGCGCAACCTGGTCATCGCCAGTGCCGCCGAGGAGCAGGCTCAGGTCGCCAAGGAAGTTGATCGCAACATCGTCAACATTCGCGACTTGTCGGCGCAATCGTCTTCCGGTGCCGGGCAGATCAATGGCGCGAGCCGGGAACTGGCGCAACTGGCGGTCGCGCTGAACGAGGCGGTGGCACGCTTTCAACTGTAGTGAAGTGCGTCGCGAGTGGCGGCGCGCAGGATGGCGCTAATTCAGCGTCGGTTCTTCCACGATCTCAATATTGACCGCTTGCCACTCGCCCCCCGGCCCCCGTTCCACTTCGTAAGTGACGGTTTGCCCTTCGCGCAGCACCTGACCGCCCTGGGCGGTGCTGCTGCGAAAGAACACGTCTTGCGTATCGTGGACGGCAGTTTCGCTGCTGATGAATATTGCAGTCTGTGGAGTTTTACTGGGCATAGCCGTTCTCCTTTTCCAGTGCAATGCATGGCCCGTGGTGGGCGGGGTGAAGCGGTCATTCGAGGGCTTGTCAGTTGACCACTTGGACTTTTTCCGCCTGCATGCCTTTAGGCCCTTGAATCGCTTCGAAGCTGACTTTCTGCCCCTCTTTCAGTGATCTGAATCCATCGCCTTCAATCGCCTTGAAGTGTACGAACAGGTCGGGTCCGCTCTCCGGAGTGATGAACCCAAAGCCTTTTTCGTCGTTGAACCACTTCACTGTGCCGTTCTGTCTATCGCTCATTGTTCGTCTCCTCTAAACCCTTGTGTCCTGCTATGCACCGACGCGTTGTCGAGTGCGGCATGCATAATCAAAGACCCGCGCGAGCCAATCGTCAACACAGCGCGAGACCAGCGGTACTGTCATTTCTGACAGGTTCGCAGGCTATGAAAACGCGCCATACTGCGCAGTTTCATGCTGAAAATCTGGCGTATTCGAGCGGCAGTCCCCGCGCACATGGCGCCTCGTTACCGCCCATACGATAATCCCCCCATCCCGATCCCCATTGGCCGCCCTCCGTGATCATCAACTTCGACCTCAACGACCTCCAAGCCTTCCGCGCCGTAGTAGACAAGGGTAGTTTTCGCGCTGCCGCCGATGCCATCCGGATCTCGCAGCCGGCGCTCAGCCGTCGCATCGAAAAGCTCGAAACTGCCCTCGGTGTGAAGTTGTTCGAGCGCACCACGCGCCGAGTCAGCCTGACCATGGTCGGGCGCGCCTTCCTGCCGCAGGTCGAGCGCATCCTCGATGACCTCGACATCGCCCTGATGGGCATCAGCAACGTTGCCTCCACGCGTATGGGCGACGTGACCATCGCGTGTGTGCCGTCCACCGCGTATTACTTCATGCCTCATGTGATCTCGGCATTCCACAAGCTGTACCCCAAGATCCGCCTGCGGGTGCTGGATGCCAGTGCCGGCGAGGTGTGCAACGCGGTGGAAAGCGGCGAGGCGGATTTCGGCGTGAGTTTCAGCGGCAGCCTGGCCGATGAGGTGGAGTTCGAATTGCTGTTTCAGGAGCGTTATGTGCTGGCCTGCCGCCGCGATCACCCGCTTGCCGAGCGCGCCAGCGTAAGCTGGGCCGAGGCCTACGAGCATGACTACATCACGGTGGACAAAACCTCGGGCAACCGTTTCCTGCTGGACCAGGCCTTGCGCGGGGTGCGGGTGAAAAAGCCGAGCATCTGCGAGACGCACCACGTGACCACGATGCTCGGTTTGGTGGAGGCGGGGCTGGGCTTGGCGATGGTGCCGTCGATTGCCATGCCGGGCTCTGAACACTCGACTTTGCTGAGTGTGCCGCTGGAGGAGCCGCAGGTGATGCGCAATGTGGGTTTGATCAAGCGCCGCGGGCGGACGTTGCCGCCGGCGGCGCTGGAGTTGGAGCGGTTGGTGCGGGAGCTGCCGTATCGCTCAGCGTGATACCGAGTCCAGGCCGGTGGATTGCACCACCGGTTGCGCCTCGGGCGAGGCGAGGTACTGCAGCAGCGCCTTGGCCTGCGCCGGGTGTTCGGCGTTGACCGGAATGCCCGCCGCAAAGCGCGTCACCGATTGCACGTCTTCGGGGATCTTGCCGACGTAAGTCACCCCCGGCACCGGCAACAGTTCCGCCACCTGTTGCAAGCCCACCTCGTAGTCACCCTTGGCGACCTGTTCGGCCACGGGGATGCGTTCGATCATGGTGCCCTTGGCCGGCATGCCGAGTTTCTTGAACAGTTCCTTCTCGACATACACGCCGCTGGCGCTGTCCGAATACGCCACGGACTTGGCCTTGAGCAACACCGCTTTGAGTTCGGCATCGGTGCCGATGGCCGGTTTGGCCGCGCCTGCTTTCACCACCAGGCCGATCCGCGAATCCGCCAGTTCCACGCGGGACGCTTTGTCGACCTTGCCTTGTTTGATCAAGTCATCCAGGGCGTAGCCGACCATGATCACCACATCGGCGTGTTCGCCACGGGCCAGGCGGTTGGGAATCGCTTCCGGCGCCTTGCCCATCGACGGGCCGAGGACGGTGTCGAGGGTGTCGCCGCTGCGCTGGGCGTATTGCGGGCCCAGCAGCGTGTAGGCAGCGGTGAAGCCACCGGAGGTCATCACCGTGAGTTGTTCGGCCTGGGCCGTCAGCGCCAGGGCGCTGAGGGCGAGGACCGTCAGGGTGTTCAACAGCGCTTTCATTGCGCCGCTTCCGGCATCACCTGCCCACGGGTGTTGGCCCGGTAATACAACGCGAGGGTCGAGCACAGGGCGCACAGGGCGGCGAACATCAACCAGTAGGCCGGCGAAGCCTTGTCGTCGGTGATGTGAATGAACCAAGTGGAGATCGCCGGGGTGAAACCGCCAAAGACTGCGGTCGCCAGGCTATAGGCGAGGGAGAAGCCCGCCACGCGCACTTCCACCGGCATGATTTCGGTCAGCGCCGGGATCATCGCGCCGTTGTACATGCCATACAGGAAGGAGAACCACAGCAGGGTTTCGAGCATATGCGCAAAGCTCGGCGCGTTTACCACGTAGGACAGCGCCGGATAAGCCGTGAGCACCGTCAGCGCGGTCATGGCGACCAGCACCGGTTTGCGCCCGAAGCGGTCACTCAGGGTGCCGCCGATGGGCAGCCAGACAAAGTTCGATACGGCCACCAGCAAGGTCACCAGCAACGCATCCGACGTGCTCAGTTGCAGCACGGTTTTGCCGAAGGTCGGCGCGTACACGGTGATCAGGTAGAACGCAGTGGTGGTCATTGCCACCATCAACATGCCGCCGATGACCACGGACCAGTTTTTCGCCAGGGTCGCCAGCACTTCGCGCATGCTCGGGCGATGCTTGCGGTTGGCGAACTCTTCGGTCTCTTCAAGGTTGCGCCGCAGCACAAAGATGAACGGAATGATCACACAACCGACGGCGAACGGAATACGCCAGCCCCAGTCGGCCACAATCGCCGGTTCCATCCACACGTTCAGGCCATAACCCAGCGCGGCGGCGACCACGATGGAGATCTGTTGGCTGCCCGATTGCCAACTGGTATAGAAGCCTTTGCGGCCGGGGGTGGCCATTTCTGCGAGGTATACCGACACCCCGCCCAGCTCCGCACCGGCCGAGAAGCCTTGCAGCAGACGGCCGAGCAACACCAGCGCCGGTGCCCACAGGCCAATGGTGTGATAACCCGGCACCAGCACGATCAGCAGCGTGCCGCTGGCCATGATCGACAGGGTCACGATCAGCCCTTTGCGACGACCGACATCGTCAATGTAGGCGCCCAGGATTACCGCGCCCAACGGACGCATCAGGAAGCCCGCGCCGAATACGGCGAAGGTCATCATTAATGACGCAAACTCATTAGCGGCGGGGAAGAACGCGGCAGCGATGTAGGTGGCATAGAAGCCGAACAGGAAGAAGTCGAACTGTTCGAGGAAGTTGCCCGAAGTAACGCGGAATACCGCACCCACTTTTGAACGGGCAGAGTCGGGTCGGGTAGGGCTTGTCATGGTTTTGTGTCTCCAGCGTTCTTTTTAAAGTGCTTGTTTCGCTTAGGACTGAGGATAGTGGCTGACACATTTGGAAATGATAAGTGAGTAATTTGGATTGATTGATGCGTTTTGATTATCAATTGTCAGCGCAGACCCATTGTGCAGTCCTTGTTCTATGCTTGCAGGCGTAACCAACTCTTACGGCCGGGGGTGCCTATGACTGACGAACAGAAACAGCGGGACGAGCGGGAGCGGGAGCAACGTCGGCGGCGCTTGGAGGAAGAAAAGCCGCAGACCTGGAAGCATCCCGAGGACGGTACGGAGCTTTCGGAGCAGGATCAGGAAATTCCGCTGAAACCCTGATGCCCCAAGTGTGGGAGCGGGCTTGCTCGCGTTTGCGCTATATCCGTCAGCCAATCGAGCACCCTGTGTGTGGGGTTGCTGACCCTGGCGCTGCGTTTGCGCCCGGAACAGCCAACGGCCCCTCGGGTGGTTATGAGACCAGCAACGAAATAGGATAACCTGACGCCAGCACCAGATACGCCACCACCGCCGCCAGGCACAAACCGACGAATACCCGCAACAAAGTGCGGGCGGTGGGGTGCGCGATAAACTGGATGATCCAGATACAGAACCCGGCCAAGAGGGTGGCCGCGGCGAGAGTGACCAGCACGAGAGTGTTCCTGCGAGCTTGAAGAGCTGATTTATAGTCGCAAAGCTGTCTATTGAACAGAGTGCGCATAGACGCAGCCCCTTCGGGCTTTCTAAACTGCGGCTTGTCGTGGGGAAAGAGCAGGCGCTGATGAATCGCAATGAATTACGTAAGGCCGACATCAACTTGATGGTGGTCTTCGAAGCACTGATGCTCGAGCGCAATGTGACGCGGGTGGCGGAGAAGCTGTTTCTCGGCCAACCGACCATCAGTTCGGCGCTCAACCGGCTACGCACCTTGTTCAACGATCCGCTGTTTATTCGCGTCGGCCACCGCATGGAACCTACCGCGCGGGCCGAGGAAATCATCCTGCATTTGTCGCCAGCCCTGGACTCGCTGTCATCGGCCCTGAGCCTGACCCACGATTTCGACCCGTCCGTCAGCACCATGACCTTCCGTATCGGCCTGTCCGATGATGTCGAGTTCGGCCTGTTGCCGCCGTTGCTGCGCGCCTTGCGCCAGGAAGCGCCGATGGTGGTGTTCGTGGTGCAGCACGTCGACTACTGGCGGATTCCCGATCTGCTGGGGTCCGGTGATATCACCGTCGGCATCACCCAGACCCGTGGCCTGCCGGCGAATGCCAAGCGCAAGTTGCTGCGCCATATCCGCCCGCGCCTGTTGCGCGCCGACGCGTCCGACCGGCCGCTGACCCTCGATGAATATTGCGCGCGGCCCCATGTGCTGGTGTCCCACACCGCCAACGTGTCCGGGTTTGCCGATGAGTGGCTGGCGGAAATCGGGCGCAAGCGTCATGTGGTGTTGTCGGTGCCGCAATACAGCGCGCTGCCGGCACTGCTGGCCGGCACCGACCTGATCGCCAGCCTGCCGGACTACACCGCCGAAGCCATGTCGCTGTCGGGCAACCTGTTTTGTGAGCCATACCCGTTCGAGACACCCACCCTGGATTTGTCCATGGTCTGGCTCAGCCATGTGGACACCGACCCTGCCGAGCGCTGGATGCGTTCGCGGCTGGAGGCGTTTATGAGCGACCGCGACCTGGTGAAAAAGGCCTGACGCTTTTATCCGTGGTATATCTAGGAATCTTCCTACGGTTACTTCGGAGACTCCCATGCCACACCTGCACCTGGAATACACCGCCAACCTGACGCAACTGGACACCGATAAGGCTCTATTGCGTCTGAACCACGCGTTGGTGGCCTCCGGTCAGTTTGGCGCCGAGTTCGATATCAAGAGTCGTTCGATCAAGGTCGAGAGCTTTCGCGTGGGCACCGGCATGAACGTGCGGGGGTTTGTCGCCGTGCGCCTGGCGTTGCTCAGTGGGCGCTCGGCGCAGGTCAAGAAGCAGTTATCGGAAAGCCTGTTGGCCGTGGTGCAGGAGCTTGGGCCATGGCCGGAGGGGGTGCAGGTGCAACTGAGTGTCGAGTTGCTGGATATCGATCGCGATGCCTACAGTAAAGTTGCGATCGGCTGAGTGCTTCCGTCCTCCACAACCCTGCCGCTCTGCGTCGGTGCGTGAGCTTAGAGTAATCCCTGCTCAGCGCAGACTTTCACGACTTGTTCCCTGAACCAGGTATTGGCGCTGTCCTGTTCACTGGTTTCGTTCCACTGCATGTCCAGGGTGAACCCCGGCAACCCGTTGGGCGCCTCGCAATGGCCGAACACTGCGGCGGGTGCCAGCAGTCTTTGCACACGGCGGGGCAGGGTAACGATGAAGTCGGTGCCGGCGATCATCTTCAACGCGGCGCTGTAGCTGTTGGCCCGGGCGACCACTTGGCGCTTGTGAGCCTGGCGCGCCAGCCAGCCGTCGATCATGTTGGTGTCGGAGGTCCACGGCGTGGGGAATACGTGGCGTCGCTCGACGAAAGACTGCAGGCTGAACGCCGCCTCACGGGGCGCTGCACGTTTGTCGAAGACACACACCAGGTCGTCTTCGAGCAGCATCTGGGTCTTGAAGTCTTTATGGGCGCGGTGAAAGTGCGGGCCAAAACACATCACCAGGTCAAGGCGGCCTTCGCGTAGGTCGTCGGCGGGGATCTCGGTTTCCAGCTTGCGCACATTGACGATCACCGGCAGGTCGGCGCGGTCGAAGTTCTTCAACAGGCGCGGCAGGATCAACTGCTCGAAATACTCCGGGGCGCACACGTTGAAGGTCACGGCTTTCTGGGTGGGATCAAAGGCCTGGCCACCGGCGTGGCACAGGTTGATGCTTTCGAGGATTTTCTGCACATGGCCGTACATGGTGCTGGCCTTGTACGTCGGACGCATACCCGCCCGCGTGTTGATAAACAGCTCATCCTCGAAGCTGGTGCGCAGCTTCTTCAAGCTGTAGCTCACGGTTGACTGGCTGACGAACAGCGTTTCTGACACCTCGGTAACGCTGCTCTGGTCGTAGACGGCGATAAACACCATCAAATCCTGCATATCGAGCTTTCTGAGCAAGTTACTGTTTAGCATCCATTCCATCCGGTAAGCCTTGGCACTGTGGCAGCGCGCGACAAGGGTAGAAGGTTAACGGAACGGGCGTGCCAATAGAAAGCTCTGTAGGGTGTTTCTATGTTTTGTGTGGGACAAAAAGTGTTTGCAATACGACGTCAGCGAATGTGGTCCGCGTAATGCTTCGGATCGAAGCGCGTGACGATCAGCAGCATCACCCCGATCACCGCCGTCAGCGACCACCATGCCCATTCGAAACTGCCCAATTGATCGCGGATCATCCCGGCGATCAACGGCGACAGGCCGGCAATCAGGTAGCCGATGCCTTGCACAAACGCCGTCAGGCCACCGGCGCGGCGCGGGTGGTCGAGGTGGTCGAGGGACAGGATCAAACTCATCGGGAACAGCCCGCCGATGCCCAGGCCGAGTAGGCAGGGCCACAGCAAACTCAGGTATTGGGGCGCCAGGATCAGCCCGCAGAAACCGAGGATGATCAGCACCAGCAATACCGCCACCACTGCGCGTTTATCCTGGCGACGGTTAGCGATGGCCGGGGTCACGAGGCCCGAGATGACTTCCATCGCGGTGAGGAAACCCAGGAGCAAACCGGCATGCTGTTCGCTCCAGCCTTGTTCGACGTAGTACGGCGCCAGCCACGCCAGGACGCAGGTGTAGGAGGCTGTACCGAGGCCAAAAAAGATCGCCAGCAACCAGGCGCGACCATTGCCGAAAAATCCTTCCTGCTTGTCAGAACCGGCCTGGGGCAGGGCGGGCAGCGCCGCACGCTGGGCGGACCAGAAAACCAGGGCGAGCAAGGCCAGCCCTGCCCAGATCGCCAGGCCGATGCGCCAACTGCCGGTCTGCACCTGCACGAACGGCGAGAACGACGCCGCCAGCGCCGCACCGCCCATGATCGCCGTGACGTACAAGCCCATGAACAATGAAACGTTAGCGCTGAAACGCGACTTGATCAGCGCCGGCATCACCGCCTGGATCATCGCGATGCCAACCCCCGCAGCGATCGCGCTGACGATCAATTCCAGCGCCGAATCGAGGAACAACCGCGACAGCGTCGCCGCGCCGATCACCAGCAGCGACACCGCGATGCTGCGATGTTCGCCGAAGCGCTTGGCCAGGCCCATGCCGAAAAACATCGCCAGGCCCATGGCCATGACCGGCAACATGGTCAGCAACGCCGCGCTGCTGAAACTCAACGGCACCTCGCCGCGAATCGACGCTAACAACGGCCCTACGGCCGCCATCGACGGGCGCAGGTTAAGCGCGACCAGCACGACGCTGATCATCAGCCAGACGGCGGTGGTGGATTTTACGTGAACGTTTGCCATGAGCCTGCCTTGAGTGAACAAGGGCGAATCAGGCCACGCACGGGGAGCGGGGGCAAATGAGAAAGTCGCAGGGGCTATCTAAAAAACGCAGTTAACTGAAATACCGCACATCAAAATGTGGGAGGGGGCAAGCCCCTTCCACATTGGGCCACATTCCATAGGGAGGCAGCGTCGTCAGTTAGACCGGATCACGTGCTTGATCTCCTGAAACGCCGCCAACCCCCACGGGCCCAGCTCGCGGCCGATGCTGCTCTGCTTGTAACCGCCCCACGCCGTTTGCGCGAAGATCAGCTGCGGCGCGTTGATCCACACCATGCCGGCCTGCAAGGCATTGGCCACGCGTTCGGCGGCTTCGCCGTTGCGGCTGACCACGCTGGCGACCAGGCCGAAATCGCTGTCGTTGGCCAGGGCGATGGCCTCGTCTTCCGTGGTAAAGCGTCGTACACACAGCACCGGGCCGAAGATTTCTTGCTGCCACAACGCGCTGTCCAGCGGCACGTCGGTGAACAGCGTGGGACGAATGAAATAGCCCTTCGCCAAGTGTGCCGGGCGCTCACCGCCGCACAGCAAGCGGGCGCCGTCCTGCACGCCGCGCTGGATATGCGCCAACACCCGTTGGTACTGCGCGTGGTTGATCAGCGCGCCCATTTCCACGTCTTCGGCAAACGGGTCAGCGACGCGAATCCCTTCAACCCGCGCGGTCAAACGCTGCAGGAATTCATCCGCGAGACTGTCCGCCACCAGCACGCGGCTGGTCGCCGAACACATCTGCCCAGCGTTGAAAAAGCCGCCACCACAGGCCAGCTCAAGCGCCAGGTCGAGGTCGGCATCTTCCAGCACCAGCAGCGAGGATTTGCCCCCCAGCTCCAGGCTCACGCCCTTGACGGTTTCGGCGGCGCGTTGCATCACCTGCACGCCCACCGCATTGCTGCCGGTGAAGGAAATCTTCGCCACGCGAGGCGCCGCTGCCAGTGGGGCGCCCACGGCCAGGCCGGTGCCGCAGACGAGGTTGAACACCCCCGCCGGGAAGCCGGCGCCGGCGATGATCCGCGCCAGTTGCAATTCCGCCAACGGTGTCACTTCCGACGGTTTGAGCACCACGCAACAGCCGGCGGCGAGGGCCGGGGCGAGTTTCCAGGCGGTGGTGACCATGGGGAAATTCCATGGCACGATCAGGCCCACCACGCCGCAGGGTTCGCGGCGCAGGCGGGCGCTGAAGGCGTCACTGGGCAGCGCCACCGCACGGTCTTGCTCGGCGTCCAGCGCCTCGGCGAGACCGGCGTAGTACTCGAAGGTGGCGATCACGTCGTCCACATCGATACCCGCTTCGAACAACGGTTTGCCGCTGTTGCGCGACTGCACGCGCATCAACGCCTCACGCTGTTCGCTCACACCCTGAGCCACTTTGCGCAGCAGGGCGCCGCGCTCACGCCCGGTGCTTTGCGACCAGCCGATAAACGCCGCGCTGGCCGCATCGACCGCCTCGGCCACGGCGCTCGCATCGCCGACGCTGACCTGGGCCAACGTCTCCTCGGTGGCCGGGTTGATCACCTCCAGCACGTCATGGCCCGCACGCCACGCACCATTGATATACAGACCGTTCATGACTGCGCTCATACCGCCACCTCCTGCATCCAACGTTGCTGGTCGATTTCAATCAGCGTCGGCCCCTGGCGATCAGCGGCGGCCCGCAAGGCAACGCGCAGCGAGTCCACGCCCTGGATGCGCTCGGCGGCGCAACCGAGGGCCGTGGCCACGCCGATAAAGTCCGGAGTGTAGATGTCGACGCCGACCGGTTCGATGGCCCGGTTGAGCATGTACTTCTTGATCTCCTCGTAGCCCTGGTTATTCCACAGCAGCACGATGATCGGCGTGCGTGCTTCCACGGCGCTGGCCAGTTCCGGCAGAGTGAATTGCAGCCCGCCGTCACCGATCAGGCACACCACCGGCTGGCCATCACCACGCCCCAACCAGGCGCCGATGGCCGCAGGCAGCGCGTAGCCCAAGGTTCCGTAGCCGGTGGAGGCGTTGAACCAGCGGCGCGGGTGGTCGAGGTTCAGGGTCAGGTTGCCGCTGTACACCGGCTGCGTGGAGTCGCCCACCAGCACCGCATTGGGCAGTTCCTCCAGCACGGTGTGAAGGAAGCGGGTTTGCGCACGGGTGGCGGTGTCCCAGGCCGGCGTCAAATCGGCCCATAGGCGGGCGACGCGTTGAGCACCCCAGGCGCTGTGGCGAGGCGCCAGCGGCAGGCGCTGGAGTTCAGCGAGCAAGGCCTCGGCGGCGATCTGTGCGTCGGCCACCAACGCCTGTTCGGGCGGGTAATTGCGCACGGTTTGGTCCGGGTCGATATCGATGCGCAGCAGCGCGCCGGGAATCTCGAAACCGCCGGCGAAGGTCACGTCGTAGTCGGTCTCCGCCAGCTCCGTGCCGATCGCCAGCACCACATCGGCCTCGGCGACCAGGGCGCGGGTGGCGAGCAGGGTCTGGGTCGAGCCGATCAGCAGCGGGTGGGCCGCGGGCAGCATACCTTTGGCGTTGATGGTCAGCGCCACGGGGGCGCCGAGGGTTTCTGCCAGGCGGGTCAACGCCGCAGCGGCCGCGATGGCACCGCCGCCGGCCAGGATCAACGGGCGTTTGGCGGCGGCGAGCCGTTGGCTCATTTGCTTGACCGCCGACGGTGCCGCCCCGGCACGCGCCACGCTGACGGGTGAAGTGCCGAGCAACGCATCGGCGTTTTCCACCAGCACATCCAGCGGGATTTCGATGTGTACCGGGCGCGGCCGCCCCGCCTGGAACAGCGCAAACGCCCGCGCCAGTACGCCGGGTAATTGCGCTGCCGACATCAAGGTGTGGGAGAACGCCGCCACGCCGGCGACCAGCGCGCTCTGGTTCGGCAGCTCATGCAACGTGCCGCGCCCGCCGCCCAACTGGCTGCGCGACTGCACGCTGGAGATCACCAGCATCGGGATCGAGTCGGCATAGGCCTGGCCCATGGCCGTGGTGATGTTGGTCATGCCGGGGCCGGTGATGATGAAACACACGCCGGGCTTGCCGCTGGTGCGTGCATAGCCATCGGCCATAAAGCCCGCGCCCTGTTCGTGGCGCGGGGTGACGTGGCGGATGTTCGAGCGCGCCAGGCCGCGATACAACTCCACGGTGTGTACTCCAGGGATACCAAACACCTGGTCCACGCCGTAGCGTTCCAGAAGGTTGACCAGTACTTCGCCGCAGGTCGCCATACATGTCGCTCTTATTGTTGAGGTTGGGCGGTATTGGACCGGCTGGCCGTAGCGGCAACAATCGATAAAAAGTCATACTTGCCATGTCCTCACGTCATGGCTGCTTGCCCCTATGAAACGCCTTCCGCCGCTGCCCGCGCTGCACACCTTCTGGGTCACCGCCCAGTGTTGTAACTTCACCCGCGCCGCCGAGCAGTTGCACATCACCCAGGGTGCGGTAAGCCGGCAGATCGCCGGGCTGGAAAGCTATTTGGGCTACGCGCTGTTCCTGCGTCAGGCGCGGGGCTTGAGCCTGACTGAAGAAGGCCGCGAGTGGTCGCTGCGGGTGCAGCAGGTGTTCGGCCTGCTCGGTGACGCGCTGGAGCAGATCGGCAGCCGCCGCGACACCCTGCAGCTCAAGGCCTCCACCTGCGTGATGCGCTGGCTGCTGCCGCGCTTGATGCAATGGCAACGCGAACGCCCGGATGTGCCGGTGGAGCTGACCACGACCGTGGCCTACACGGTGGACTTTCGTCGCGAGCAGTTCGATGCGGCGGTGATCTATGCGCCCAGCGCGGAACAATCGGCCGAGGCTCGGCATCTGTTCGATGAACAACTCACACCGGTATGCGCGCCGGCTTTACGCGACTGTCTGAGTACGCCTGCGGACCTGCAGCAACAGGTGCTGTTGCATCCCACGCGGGACGAGCGGGACTGGGCGTTGTGGCTGGAGGCGGCGAAGACGCGCTTGAGCAATGTGAGCCAGGGCCATCATTTCGAGACGCTGGATCTGGCCATGACCGTGGCGTCCCAGGGCTCAGGCGTGGCGATTGGCGACGGTGCGTTGATTGGCGAAGACGTGAAGGCGGGACGGTTGGTGACGCCGTTTGAATTGCGGGTGCCGACGGGGATGGGCTATTACCTGGTGTATCCGCCGGGGACAACCCCTTCGGCCGGGCTTGAAGCGCTGATGGATTGGTTGGTCAACCAGGCGCAACAGGCGTAGCGCTGAAGATCCACATGGGGGCGCCGGCAACGCAGCGCCCCCATATTTTGATCGCGTTGGCTCAGTAACCGACGGTGAAACGCTGGCGCGAGTGCTTGGGTGTTTCCACTTCATCGAGCATCGCGATGGCGAAGTCGGCGAAGCTGATCCAACTGCGGCCTTCGCTGCTCACCAGCAAATCATCCTGGCCCAGGCGGAACGTGCCGGTGCGCTCGGTTTCAACGAATTCGGCCGACGGCGACAGGAAGGTCCAATCCAGTTCCTGCTCCTGACGCAACGCATCGAGGAACGTCGCGCCGGCACTGGCTTCTGCCTTGTACGCTTGCGGGAAACCCTCGCTGTCGATCACCCGAGTGCCATCCGGCAGCAGCAGCGAGCCCGCGCTGCCTACCACCAGCAGGCGTTTCACCGCAGCTTTTTTCACCGGGCCGATCACCGCGCTGGCGGGCAGGGTGGCGAAGTGCGCCGCGCTGATCACCACATCGCTGCCGCTGATGGCCTGTTGCAAGGCCTCGGCATCCAGTGCATCGACCTGTTTGACGCTGACGCCAGGGCGCACGGCCAGTTTGTCGGTGTTACGCGCGATGGCGGTGACGCTATGCCCACGCCGCAGCGCCTCTTCCAGCAGTTGACTGCCCGCACGGCCAGTGGCCCCAATGATTGCGATCTTGCTCATGACGTTCTCCAGTACGGTTAAGGTGTGAAACGCTTCACCACTTCATTTCGCCCTTGGCGACTTTGGCGCTCAGTTCCAGCGAGCTTTCGTCGGCGAGGGTCGGGTAACGCTTTTGCATTGCCGCGATCAGGGCGGCGGAATCCTTGGCCTTGGCGGTTTCTTCGTCAAAGGCCTTGATGTAGTCGGCGGTAAAGGACACGGATTGCAGCGCCGGGCTGCCGAGGAAATGCCCCGGAACCACCGTGCGCGGCTTCAGCTCGGCGATGCGTTGCAGGGTGGCCAGCCAGTCTTTATGCGACTGCGCGCTCTGAGTATCGGCCATCCACAGGTGGATGTTGTCGGCGACCACCACGCCGCCGATGACGGCCTTGATCGATGGAACCCACACAAAGCTGCGATCCGGCTGCGGGCCGTCCAGGCCGATCACTTCCAGGTGTTGCCCTTCAAGCGTCAGGCGGTGGCCGGCGAGCACCTGCGGCACGATGGTTTTGCCCGGCTTGTCGGCGCCCATTTTCGGGCCCCAGAACGCCAGTTTGCCGGCGACGGTAGCGTTGATATGGTCGACCACCGCTTGCGGGGCCAGCACCTTGGCATCGGGGAATGCAGCGGTCAGGGTGTCGAGGCCGAAGTAGTAGTCCGGGTCGCCGTGGCTGATGTAGATGGTGGTCAGGTGTTTGCCGCTCGCGCGGATCTTCTGCACCAGTTGTTCGGCCTGGCTTTTACCGAACTGCGCGTCGACCAGGATCGCGTCTTTCGCGCCGCTGACCAGCACCGAACTGACCGGAAAGATCGCGGCTTCGCCGGGGTTATACACGTCGAGGGTCAGCTCGGTGGCGGCGGCCTGGGCGGCGAAGGCCAGGGCGGCGGTCGCCAGGGTCAGGCGCTTGAGGGTGGAAAACATCGGGCAGCTCCGGCAATCGGTAAGGGATGCACAGAGCTTAGTTGCACCAAACACAACAAAAAATGCGATGCTGGGACATAGTTTGTTTCTAAAATCGGGCAGATCATGGATCGTCTTCAAGCAATGCGCGTGTTTGTGACGGTGGTGGATTTGGGCAGCCAGTCCGCCGCCGCCGACCATCTGGACCTGTCGCGCCCGGTGGTCTCGCGCTACCTGGCCGAGCTGGAAGACTGGGTCGGCGCGCGCTTGCTGCATCGCACCACGCGCAAGCTGAGCCTCACGGCCGCCGGCGGGGAAACCCTGCCACGTTGCCGGCAATTGCTGGAATTGTGCGGTGACATGCAGGCCGCCGTTCGCGAGCCGGATGACGCGCCCCGTGGCCTGTTGCGCCTGAGTGTCAGCACCTCGTTCGGCCTGGCGCAGCTGGCCGAGGCCATCGCTGAGTACGTCAAGCGCTACCCCTTGGTGACGGTCGACCTGCAGATGCTCGATCGCACGGTCAACCTGGTGGATGAGCGCATCGATCTGGCGATCCGCACCAGCAATGACCTGGACCCCAACCTGATCGCACGGCGCCTGACCGTCTGTCGCTCGGTGGTGTGCGCGACCCCGGCCTACCTGCTTGAGCATCCGACGCCGCAAAAGGTCGAAGACCTGGCGCTGCACAACTGCCTGACCCACTCGTACTTCGGCAAAAGCCTGTGGCATTTCGAGGAAGGCGGCGAGCACGTTTCGGTGCCGGTCCACGGCAATATCACCGCCAACGAAGCCAGCACGCTGTTACGCCTGACGCTGGCCGGTGCCGGGGTGGCGATGTTGCCCAGTTATCAGGCCGGGGAGCACATCCGTCGTGGCGAACTGGTGCGCCTGCTGCCCGCAGCCGAGCCGCGGCAGATGAACATCTACGCGGTGTACGCGTCGCGCAAACACATGCCGTCGGCGCTGCGCAGCCTGCTGGATTTCCTGGTGCAGAGGTTTCCGGAAACGCCGGCGTGGGATAGGGGCCTCTGACCCGACATACAGATGTTGAATGTCGTCCAATAATGGCAACTCGCCCTGACTGACCTATGCTTTAAACAGCGTCAAATAGATCCTTCAGAGGTCTGTGCCATGACCGTCAAAACCAGAAAGTACCTGATGATCTTCATCCTCTGCGCCTTAGCCAGCGCGCTGTACGGCACTGCCGCCTATCGCGTGGAGCAGACCCGGATGCAGCCGAGCTTTGCGATCAGTTGCAATCAGGACCAATGCATTCCGCACACCGGCAGTTTCAGCGCGTTGCGCTAATGGCCTAAAGAGGACGATCCCACCTTTAACCCTGGGGTGTGTCGGCCTTGAGTTGCTCGCGAAACGCCTTGGGCGAAAACCCGACCCGTCGGCGGAACAGCCGCGAGAAATTGGTCGGGTCGGAAAAGCCCAGTACCTCGGACATTTCATTGATGGTCATGCTCGTGTAGGTCAGCAGTCGCTTGGCTTCGAGCAATTGGCGGTCATGCATGATCTGTAGCGCAGGTTGCCCGCCCAATTCCCGGCACGTGCCGTTCAGGTGTGAGACCGAGATGCCCAGCTTGTGGGCTAGGTCTTCAATCTTCGGGTGTTCGCGATAATGCTGCTCGACCAATTGGGTAAAGCGCCGGAAATATTCTTGCCCGCGCGGTGCTCGTGGGTGACGGCGCTGGATCGCCTGGCGGCTGATCCACACCAGCAGTACGCTGACCAGGGCGTGCATCATCATGTCCCGGGCCGGCTGTTCATCGGCGTATTCGTCCTGCAGGCGGGAGAACAGGCTGTGGAGGTAGTCACGGTCCTTGCCTGCCGGGTAAGTGCCGAGCGCCTGCAGGCCGTCCACCGTCGCGCCCAGTTGCGCTTGCAGATGGCTGACCAGCGGGGCCGCCAGGGTCAGCACGTAGCCTTCGACCTCTTCAGCAAACCGAAACCCATGCACGCACAGCGGCGGCAGCACCTGCAAGGTCGCTTCGTTGAGGGTGGTGCGCTGGCCTTCGATCTCCAGTTGCGCCTGGCCTTTGTGGACGTACAGCAACTGGCACAGATCCGCGTGCCGGTGGGGCTGGATTTCCCACTGATAGTCCCGGCTGCGTCGGGAAATCGTTTCGCAGTGCAACAAATCCGGCGTCGGCCATTGCTGGTTTTCCCCATACAACTTGAACACCGGAATCGCGGAACTGGCAGGTTTAGTCATAGTTTCAATCCGATACTCAGGCAAGTGGTTCGGTAATCGCCCCGATTGGCAAAAAGCGCAGGCTTTGGCGCAGTTTTCACCTTCTTATAGCGGCCACTCAAGTGAAAAATGTCAGCAACACGACCAATGACAACTCTTTCACCTGATCCGTTCGGGTGAAACTTGCGGACCACAAAAATAATGAAAACACTGAAAACTCAAGTCGCCATTATCGGCGCCGGTCCCTCGGGACTTCTGCTCGGCCAACTGCTGCATCAGGCCGGTATCCAGACCCTGATTCTAGAGCGCCAAAGCGCCGATTACGTGCTGGGTCGCATCCGTGCCGGCGTGTTGGAGCAAGGCATGGTCGACCTGCTGCGCGAGGCCGGCGTCAGCCAGCGCATGGACGCGGAGGGCCTGGTCCACGATGGCTTCGAACTGGCGCTCAATGGCCAATTGACCCACATCGACCTCAAGGCGCTCACCGGCGGTCAATCGGTGATGGTCTACGGCCAGACCGAAGTGACCCGCGACCTGATGGACGCGCGCGCCGCCGCAGGTGCCATCACCTTGTATAACGCCCGTGAGGTGCAACCCCACGGGCTCAAAACTGATCAGCCCTGGTTGACGTTCGAACATGAAGGCGAAACCTTTCGCCTGGAGTGTGACTACGTGGCCGGTTGCGACGGTTTTCACGGTGTCGCCCGTCAAGCGATCCCGGCCGAATCGCTGAAGGTCTTCGAACGGGTGTACCCCTTCGGCTGGCTGGGTATCCTGGCCGACACGCCGCCGGTCCATGAAGAACTGGTGTACGCCAAGCATGCGCGTGGGTTTGCCTTGTGCAGCATGCGTTCGCCGACACGCAGCCGTTACTACCTGCAAGTACCCGTTGAGGAATCGGTCGACGCGTGGTCGGACCAGCGTTTCTGGGATGAACTGAAAGTGCGCCTGCCGAGCCACCTGGCCGAACAGTTGGTGACCGGGCCGTCGATCGAAAAAAGCATCGCGCCGCTGCGCAGCTTCGTGGTCGAGCCGATGCAGTACGGGCGTTTGTTCCTGCTGGGGGATGCGGCGCACATCGTGCCACCCACCGGGGCCAAGGGCTTGAACCTGGCGGCGAGTGACGTGAGCACGCTGTTTCGGATCTTGCTCAAGGTCTACCGCGAGGGGCGTGTGGAGTTGCTGGAGAAATACTCGGAGATCTGCCTGCGGCGGGTGTGGAAGGCCGAACGGTTTTCCTGGTGGATGACGTCGATGCTGCATCAATTTCCCGAGGCGGACGGGTTCAGCCAGCGCATTGCCGAGAGCGAACTGGCGTACTTCATCCACTCCCACGCCGGTCGCACGACCATCGCCGAAAATTACGTCGGGCTTCCTTACGAAGCTATCGAATAGCCTGCTATCGTATCGAGCATCCCCGCAGGTCGCCTTTTCCTGCGGGCCTTGCTCGAAGGTTTACCGTGACTCAACTCAATCAACCCACCCCAGCCGTGCCCGCCGTGCGCAGCATCCTCGTCTCGTTGATGATGGCGATCTTCCTCGGTGCCTTGGACCAGACCATTGTCGCGGTGTCCATGCCGGCCATTTCCGCGCAGTTCCACGACGTCAACCTACTGGCATGGGTGATCTCCGGCTACATGGTGGCGATGACAGTGGCGGTGCCGATCTACGGCAAACTCGGCGACCTGTACGGGCGGCGGCCGATGATGCTGATCGGCATGGGCCTGTTCACCCTGGCGTCGCTGTTCTGTGGCATGGCACAGAGCATGGAGCAACTGGTGCTGGCGCGGGTGCTCCAGGGCATCGGCGCCGGCGGGATGATTTCGGTGAGCCAGGCGATCATCGGCGACATCATCCCGCCCCGCGAGCGCGGCCGTTACCAGGGCTATTTCAGCAGCATGTACGCAGTGGCCAGCGTGGCCGGGCCGGTGCTGGGCGGTTATATGACCGAGTACCTGTCCTGGCGCTGGGTGTTTTTGATCAACCTGCCCTTGGGCGCCGGTGCTTGGTACGTGGCCCATCGCTCCCTCGTCGGGCTGCCGTTACCGCAACGCAAGCCGATCATCGATTACCTCGGTACTGTGCTGATGATCATCGGCTTGAGCGCCTTGTTGCTGGGCATCACCGAGATCGGCCAGGGCCATTCTTGGCGCGATGACTCGGTGCTAGCGTTGCTGGCCTGCGCGCTGGTGGCGCTGAGCATATTTGTCTGGCATGAGCGGCGTGCGCGGGAACCGTTGCTGCCGATGCACCTGTTCGCCAACCGCAGCGCGGTGTTGTGCTGGTGTACGATGTTTTTCACCAGTTTTCAGGCGATTTCCCTGACGGTGCTGATGCCCCTGCGCTTTCAGACGGTAACCGGTTCCGGTGCCGACAGCGCCGCGCTGCACCTGCTGCCGCTGGCGATGGGCTTGCCGATGGGCGCCTACTTTGCCGGGCGCATGACCTCGGTGACCGGGCGCTATAAACCGCTGATCCTCAGCGGCGCCGTGTTGAGCCCCTTGGCGATTCTCGGCATGGCCTACAGTGCGCCGCAGGCGTTGGGGCTGACGGCAATGTTCATGTTGCTGTGCGGCATCGCTGCCGGCATGCAGTTCCCGACCTCGCTGGTGGGCACACAGAATTCGGTGGGCCAGCACGATATCGGCGTCGCCACCAGCACCACCAACCTGTTCCGCTCCCTGGGCGGGGCAGTCGGGGTGGCGTGCATGTCGGCGTTGTTGCTGGCGCTGTTGCAGGACTCCAGCTTTGCCCACCTGGCCAGCGGTGCGCTGGTGGCCGAGGGCGGCTCCGGCAACGTCCTGCTCGACGGCCTGAACGCCGCCCCGGGCCCGGCGCAGGACGCCCTGCGCGGGGAACTGGCGGTGACGTTCCGGCATTTGCTGATGGTGAGTGCGGCGGTGTCGTTGCTGGGGTTGGCGGCGGCGATTGCGATGCCTAATCGCGTGCTGCGCGGTCGGGAAGACAGCGCCGAGTAGCTGGCTTGATCAAGCGCCCATGCTTGATCGCCTGCCACTTTGGATCAGGGGCTGTAGTACCCGACCGCCACCATGAAATGCCCGACTTTGCGCAAATACGCATGCTTGTGCTCGACCTTGCCGGTCACCGGGTTTTTCCAGCGGTACTTGTACTCACCCTGGTCTTGCTCCGTCATCAGCTTGAGAATCGGTTCGCCCACCGGCTTGCCGTCCGGGTCCTTGATCGTGCTGAAGTCGGTGTTGACCAGTCGCAGGTTGGTGCCATGGGCGACATAGCGCTGGGTATCGAGGTTCACCACAAACACGTAGAGATCATCCTGCAGGAAACCGCCCTGCAATGAGTTGATCGCCTTCAGCGTGCCCGCTTGATCCTTGACCAGCGCCTTGACAGCCTGGTCGCGCAGTGCCCGCGCCTGTTCCGGCGTGGCCCGTGGCAGGTAATAGCCCACCGCCAGGATGCGCTCGCCCACGCGCTGATAAAACACATGCTTGTGCTCGGTCTTGCCGTCGTTCCAGTTCTGCCAGCGGTAGTCGGCCTGCTGGATGCCCTGGCCTTCCGGCACCTTAAGCGCGTCCTTGAACGACTGGCGCAAATCCGGCCCCAGCACTTCGGAAATATCGCGGCCGATCAACGCGGAGGAGGGCCCGCCGCTGGCCAGCAACACGCCCTGGGTGTCGACCACGAACACATAGCGGTCATGGTCGATAAACTCGCCCTGGCGGCTGAAGGCGGCGAAGGCCTTGTCGCCATTGCTCTGGTAGTAGGCCAAGGCTTTCCCCAGCAGGGCCTTGGCCGCCTGGGCGTCCTCCTCCGGCAAGGTAGCGGCGTGGACCTGGCTGAAACCCAACAGCAGCAGCCAGGTGAATCGGAGCAGTCCCTTCATTGTCCGTGCCTCGTTCTTATAGGTGTGAGCACAGCGTAGACGGCTGCGGCTCAGGGCGCTGCCAGCCATTGATTGACGATGCCGTCGTACACCCCGGTGGCCACGCTCAGGTGCAACCACTGGTCGACATAGCTTTTCCAGGCCACATCGTCGCGGGGCAGCAGGAAGGCTTTTTCGCTGTACTGCATCTGCCGCTGCGGGTTGACCGCGCACAGCCCCGGCTTGAGCTTCTGCTGGAAGCGCGCCTCGCTGGCGTCGGTGATCATCACATCAGCCTTGCCCGCCAGCAGTTCGTCGAAGATGCTCACGTTGTCGTGCAGGCGTATCTGCGCCTGGCCCAGGTGTGCCCGGGCGAACACTTCGTTGGTGCCGCCCGCCGGTTCGATCACCCGCACCTGCGGCTGGTTGATCTGCTCGACGGTCTGGTAACGCTGTACATCGGCGCAGCGCACCAGCGGGATCTTGCCGTCGACCCCGAGGGACTGGCTGAAGAAGGCTTTTTTCTGGCGTTCCAACGACACCGAAATACCGCCCACGGCGATGTCGCAGCGTTGCGCGAGGAAGTCCGGCATCAGGGTTTTCCAGGTGGTGGGCACCCAGGCGATCGTTGCATTGAGGCTCTTGGCCAGGGACTCGGCCATGGCGATATCGATGCCCTCGTAGTGGCCATCGGCACGCAGGGAGGTGTAAGGCTTGTAGTCGCCGGTGGTGCAGACGGTGAGCGTGCCGCTGTCGAGGACGGTGTCCAGGCGCGAGGGGGCAGTGTCCGCCAGGGCAGGCGTCGCTAGACTCGCCAATACACACAGGGCTAAGGGAGCTTTCATGCAGTCGAGTCCTTGGGCATGATCGGGCGGCCATTATTTCCAGCAAGATGGCAGGGTGGCAAGGACGGCGAATGTTTAGCCAACGTGTAACCAAACTCCAGCAACCCTGAATTGACCCACCTGACCCAGCATGTGACGCTGCCGGGCAACTCCACCACTGTGATTCGCCCATGGACGGTTGCCCCGACACTTACCCCGAGACACTGCCTGGCGTCGTCGCGCCGAGCGGTCCGGCGGATGTCGAGGCGTTACCCTCTGCGCTGGCTTTCTGGGCCCTGTTCCACTGTCGACATGCGCGCCCACCAGATACCTCTCTCCTACGTTGATCTATCCGATGGATGACGCGCACCTGCGCGCATCCGCCCGGCGGCGCCTGTGTGCCTGCCTGACGCAAACGTATGAGAATTGCCATGAGTGTTTTTGCCAGCCTGCACGAAGCCCACTCCTTCCTTGAGCAGAACCCGGACATCGAGATGTTCGAGCTGTTTATCCTCGACAACAATGGCGTGCCGCGCGGCAAGTTGCTGCATCGCGACGAACTGCTGGCGGTGTATGAAAGTGGTCGCCCGCTGCCCAGCACGATCCTTGGCCTGACGATCCACGGCGATGACGTGGAAAACTCCGGGCTGGTGTGGGAGGTGGGCGATATCGACTGCCGTGCCTACCCGATCAGCGGCAGTTTGCAGCGCATGCCATGGCGGTTGATTCCGACGGCAGCGGTGCAAGTCAGCATGCACCCCACCGAAGGCTTGCCCGCCACCGTGGCCGACCCCCGGCATGTGCTGGCCAAGGTGATCGAGGGGCTCAAGGCCGACGGTTACTACCCGGTGATGGCGGCGGAACTGGAGTTCTACCTGCTCGACCAGAAACCCGACAGCAACGGCCGCCCGCAACCGGCACGCGACATTGACGGCGGCCGCCCGCGTGCGACCCAGGTCTATGGTCTGCGCGAACTGGAGCAGATCGAGCCGTTTCTCGCCGACCTTTACAGCGCCTGCAAACTGCAAGGCATCCCGGCCCGCACGGCGATTTCCGAATACGCCCCGGGCCAGGTCGAAATCACCTTGGAACACCGCGCCGATGCGCTGCAAGCGATGGATGAAGCGGTGCGTTACAAGCGCCTGGTCAAAGGCGTGGCGCACAAACACGGGATGACAGCGTGCTTCATGGCCAAGCCGTTCGACGACCTGGCCGGCACCGGCATGCACATGCACGTCAGTCTCGCGGATGCCGAGGGCAATAACCTGTTCGCCAGCGAGGCCGCCGACGGCACGCCGTTGCTGCGCCAGGCGGTGGGCGGCATGCTCAGCACCTTGCTCGATTCGCTGCTGATGTTCTGCCCCAACGCCAACTCCTATCGCCGCTTCCAGACCAACAGCTACGCGCCGCTGGCCGCCACCTGGGGCGTCGATAACCGCACCGTCTGCCTGCGCGTGCCGGGTGGTCCGGCGCAGTCGCGGCATATCGAACACCGCCTCTGCGGTGCCGACGCCAACCCCTATCTGGCGGCGGCGGCGATCCTCGCCGGTATCCACCGCGGCATCCGCGAACAACGCGACCCCGGCGCCCCGGTGGAAGGCAACGGCTACGCCCAGGCCAACGCCAACGCGTTACTGCCCACCGACTGGCTCACCACCCTGCGCGCATTGGAAGATTCCAGCTGGGCACGGGAGGCGTTCGGCAGTGAGTTCCTCGGGGTGTACCTGGCGGTGAAACGTGCTGAATATCGGCAGTTCATGGGTGAGGTGGGGGAGCAGGATTGGCGCTGGTATCTGCACTGCGCGTGAGTGGAATGGCAGGGGTGGCGTTTTCGACCTTTTTTTCACGTTGCAGTGGGTAAGCTGCGAATCAAGGTCGTTCACTACCGTTCCACTCATATGAGTCCGTGATGTCGTCACCACCACTTTCTTCCATCGAGATTGAATACGCCGAGCGCTGTGACCGCGAGCACGCCAGGATCTGCGGCGATACGCACCCGCCTGGGTTGCGTCGGCGTCTGGCGGCGTGGCGTCACGGGCGGCTGGTGCGCAATGCCCTCAAGGTCGCCGGCGAGCCCGGTTTGGTCCTCGACCTGGCCTGCGGCTCGGGGCGGTTCTGGCCGGTGTTGGCCGAACACGTCAACCGGGTGATCCTCGCCTCGGATAACTCCCAGGACATGCTCGACCACGCCCGCACCCACCACCCGACGTCGCTGCTCAAACGGGTCAAGACCTTTCAAGGTTCGGCGTTTTCCATTGGCCTGTCGGCGAATGCGGTGGATTGCATTTTCTGTCTGGAATTGTTTCGCCATGTACCCAGCAGCGAAGCGCGCCAGGCGCTGCTGCAGGAGTTTCATCGGGTCAGCCGCGACACGGTGATCGTGTCGGTCGCCTCTCATACGCCGGTGGAGGACGAGTTCCGGCGGGCGGGCTTCGAGGTCCTGAATTACCAGGAGTTCATCCCCGGCTCCAGTGTGTGGCGTGTCTACATTCTGCGTAAGACGGGATAACTCCCCTCGATCGGACTATTCTTCGCTCGCTGTCGGAGTTTTCATGATTGCGTGTGCACTGCGGATGCTCGCAAGTCCCTTCCGCGATATATACTGCGCGCCATTCTTCAAGGGAGAGCCGTGTGGCCATCGATATTCACTGGATCTGCGACAACGATAGCCTCGGCCAGCATTGCGCCGAATGGCAGCAGTTGCCATTCGTCGCCCTCGACACCGAATTCATGCGGGTCGACACCTTTTATCCCATTGCCGGGCTGATCCAGATCGGTGATGGCGTGCGCGCTTACCTGATCGACCCTCTGACCATCGACAACTGGCAACCGTTGGCCGCTTTGCTGGAAAACCCGGCCGTGATCAAAGTGGTCCACGCCTGTAGCGAAGACTTGGAAGTATTGCTGCGCCTGACCGGCAGCCTGCCGGTGCCGTTGTTTGACACCCAACTGGCTGCGGCTTACCTGAACCTCGGGTTCTCCATGGGCTATTCGCGCCTGGTGCAAGCCGTGCTCGATATCGACTTGCCCAAGGGTGAAACCCGCTCCGACTGGCTGCAGCGCCCGTTGTCCGAGACCCAGGTGAGCTACGCCGCCGAAGACGCGGTCCACCTGGCCGAGGTCTTCATTCGCCTGCGCCCGCGGCTGTCGGACGACAAATACGCCTGGGTCCTGGACGACGGTGCCGAACTGGTGGCCAACCTGCGCCGCGAAGTCGACCCTTACGAGGTGTACCGCGACGCCAAGCTGGCGTGGAAACTGTCCCGTGCCCAACTCGCCGTGCTGCGTGAACTGTGCGCCTGGCGCGAGCAGCAAGCGCGTGCCCGCGACCTGCCGCGTAACCGCATCATTCGTGAACACTCGCTGTGGCCCCTGGCCAAATCCCAGCCGGATAACCTCGCCGCCCTGGGCAAAATCGAAGACATGCACCCGCGCACCGTGCGTCAGGATGGCCAGTTTCTGCTGGACCTGATCAAGCGCGTCGGCAGCGTGTCCATGGACCAATGGCCGCCCGCCGTGGCTGAACCGCTGCCGGTGGATGCCGCTGCGCTGATCAAGCAACTGCGCGCCTTGGGCCAGGCTGAAGCCGAACGCCTGGACATGGCGCCGGAACTGATGCTGCGCAAGAAAACCCTCGAAGCCCTGGTCAAAAGTGGCTACCCCGATGGGCCTTATAAACTGCCAAACTCGCTGCGTGGCTGGCGCCGCGAGTTGATGGGCCAGGCGCTGCTCGACAGCCTGGCCACTGCCGGAGAACAGCCTTGAAACGTATTTGCTCCATCTATCGCAGCTTGAAACGCAACGAAATGTACCTCTACGTGCTGAAAAGCGATGCCCTGGAGCGCGTGCCGGAACCCTTGATGGAAGCCTTCGGCAAAGCCCATCACGCGTTCGACATGGTGTTGACGCCCGAGCGCAAGCTGTCGCGCGAGGACATCGCGGTGGTCCTGGAAAACCTCGAAAAGCAGGGCTACCACCTGCAAATGCCACCGGCCGAAGACGAGTACATCGAACACTTGCCCGAAGAGTTGCTGCGACGCAACGACCCGATGTGATCGCTCAGTGCCCTGTCCTGGGCGCATTTTTCCATGGAATCGTATTAATGGACGGTGGCCGTAAGGATGCGGGCGGCCGTCTGCATTGTTTTTGAAAGGTTTGAACCATGCGTGTTCTGATTGCTGAACAGGATCACCCGCTCTACGCTCGGTTGCTGGGCGAAGCGGCACCGGACCTTGAGGTGTTGACCAGCGGCGACTCAGCCGAACTGTCGCGCCTGGCCGCCGATTGCCCGGTGTGGCTTGGCCAGCCGGACCTGCTGGCCACCCTGTTGCGCCAGGGGCACCACCCGCAGTGGCTGCAATCGACCTGGGCCGGCGTCACGCCGCTGCTGGCTGAGGGCTTGCCTCGCGACTATCGGCTGACCCGTGCGGTGGGAATTTTTGGCCAGGTCATGGCGGAATTTATCCTCACCTACATGCTGGGCCATGAACGCGAAGTGTTGGCGCGCCTGGTCAGCCAGGTCGAGCGCAAGTGGGACAGCCGCATGGGCCAGAGCCTCGCCGGGCGCACGGTGTTGATCGTCGGCTGCGGTGATATCGGCCAACGCGTGGCGCAGTTTCTCGTGCCGTTTGGCGTCAAGCTATATGGCATCGCCAGTCAGGCACGCGAGCAGGCACCGTTTATCGAAGTGGCCGGGATCGATCAACTGGGTCGGCTGGTGGGCGAAGCGGACTACGTGATCAACCTGCTGCCGAATACGCCGAACACCCATGACCTGTACGACGCGGCGTTGTTCAAGCAGTTCAAACCGAGCGGGTTGTTCATCAACGTCGGCCGTGGCGTCGCGGTGGTCGATGCCGATCTGGTCGAAGCCTTGAAAGAAGGGCATCTGGCCGGTGCGGTGATCGACGTGTGTCGCCAGGAACCGTTGCCGCAACGCCACCCGTTCTGGACCGCCTGGGGCCTGCTGCTGACCGGGCACAGCTCGGCACCGACCTCGCCGCCGATGATGGTGCAACTGTTTCTGGAGAACGTGCGCGCGTACCAGGCCACGCAAGCCTTGCGCGGTGAAGTGGATTTCGAGCGCGGATACTGACACGACGCTGAGCAAAAATGTGAGAGCGGGCTTGCCCACTCCCACATTGGGTATCGCCTCAGCTTCAGAGGCTGAAGTCACCCTCCGACACCAGTTCGCTCAATGGCTTACGCGGGCTTGGCGTCTCACGGCCTTGCAGGTACTCGGGCAAGGTCGACTTGTCGCCCAGCTTGCCGATCGCGACCGCCGCATGCAGCGCATAACCCTGTGGAATCTTCAGCGCCTTGCGTGTCAGTTCCTGATCGAAGCCGGCCATGCCATGCGTATGCCAGCCGCTGAGGCTGGCCTGTAGCGCGAGGTAGCCCCAGGCCGAACCGGTGTCGAAGGTGTGCCACAGGGCCGGGGTTTCTTCGGTGGCGCCGGGGGCGATGAAGTCGGTTTTCGAGGCGATGATCACCAGGGCCGACGCATGCTGCGCCCAGTTGCGGTTGAATTCGTTCAACAAGCCCAGGAAGCGCTCCCAGTCCGGCGTGTCCCGGCGCGCGTAGAGGAAGCGCCAGGGCTGCGAGTTATAGGCCGATGGCGCCCAGCGCGCGGCTTCGAAAAAGCTCAGCAGGGTTTCCTGCGGGATGCTCTCGCCGGTGAAGGCGCGGGGCGACCAGCGGTCAGTGAACTGGGGGTTGATCGGGTAATCGGCAGCGCGGGGGTTGGTGCTCATGGGCAGTTCCTGATTGTCAATTCGGCGCCCAAAGCTACTGCGCCCCCGCTAGACTGACAAGTCTTGTAACACCGCCAGTCGTAAGCGCTTGGCCGCAGTGGTCTTGGGCACTAGACTGACGGCCTTTTCACCTACCGATACTGATGTAGAGCCATGGCCGCCAAAGTCGAACCTTTCTGGATACGCAAAACCCTTGAACACCTCGATCAGGAGGAGTGGGAGTCGTTGTGCGACGGCTGTGGCCTGTGCTGCCTGCAAAAGCTCGAGGATGAAGACGACAACAGCGTTTATTACACGCGCATCGCCTGCAAACTGCTCGACCTGAAAACCTGCCAGTGTACCGATTACCCTAACCGCCGCGCGTCGGTGCCCGACTGTATCCAGCTCACCCCGGGCCATGCCGACCAGTTCAAGTGGCTGCCGCCCACCTGCGGCTACCGCCTGGTCAGCGAGCGCAAGGACTTGCCGCTGTGGCATCACCTGGTCTGCGGCGACCGTGACGCCGTGCATCACGAACGCATTTCCCAGTCCGGACGCATGCTCGCCGAAGGCAGCGTGCCCGAAGACGACTGGGAGGATTACCTGATCTTCCGCGCGGGCTGAACAAGGAGTGAGTATGAGGGGGCTGACCCAGTTGGCGGCGAGCCTGGTGTTGCTGGCGCTGAGCACGCCGGCGTGGTGCGCGAAGAAAGTCGACTTGGACTATCACGTCAAACTGCTGCCCCAGAGCGATCAGGCGCAGGTGCGCGTGAGTCTGTCCCAGGGTTCGGCGGTGCGCAGCCTGGATTTCGAGCTGGGTCGCGACGGTGACTACAGCGATTTCCAGGCCGACGGCCAATGGACAGTCAGTGGCCATCTCGGCCTTTGGCAACCTAGCGCCGACAAGGCCAGCCTGACCTACCGTGTACGCCTCAGCCATGCGCGCAAGCCGGGTGCCTATGACGCGCGGATAACGCCGAGCTGGGCGCTGTTTCGCGGGGAAGATTTGGTGCCAACCGCGCACCTCGACCAGCAGGACGGCGTCGAACTGGTCTCGCGCCTGGTGTTTGAGCTGCCAACCGGCTGGAAAAGCGTCGAAACCGCCTGGCCGCGTATCGGCAAGCACACCTTCCGGATCGACAACGTCTCCCGCCTGTTCGACCGGCCCACCGGTTGGATGCTCGCCGGCAACCTTGGCAGCCGCCGGGTGCGCCTGGGGGAAACCGACGTCACCGTGGCCTCGCCCAAGGGCCAGGCCATGCGTCGTATGGATGTGCTGACGTTGCTGACCTTCGTCTGGCCGCAGGTGGAAGCCGCGTTCCCGCGTCACCCCGCCAAGCTATTGATCGTCGGCGCCAGCGACCCGATGCGCCGTGGCGCCTTTTCGGCACGCGACTCGATCTACCTCAACAGCCGCACGCCGCTGGTCAGTGAAAACGGCAGCAGCCCGTTGATCCGCGAAGTGGTGCAAGCCATTGGCCGCTTCAACAACCATGACACCAGCGACTGGATCGGCGAAGGCCTGACGGAGTATTACGCGATCGAACTGCTGCGCCGTGGCGGCGGGATCACCGATGAGCGTTATGCGGCGATACAAGCGCGGCTGACCCGCGAAGGCAAGGATGTCACCACCTTGCGCGGCGAGCACGTCAGCGGCGCAACCGTGGCGCGGGCGGTGGTGGTGATGCAGGAGCTGGATCGCGAGATCCGCGTGAAAACCCACAACAAGCGCTCCCTGGATGATCTCGCGCAAGCGGTGATGCGTGCGAACAGCATAAACACCCGGGCGTTCGTGCAGTTGGCCGAGAGCATTATCGGCGAGTCGTCGGTGGTGCTGGACTCCAAGCTGTTGCGCTGACCCAGAATAAAGGTGGGAGGGGGCTTGCTCCCGATAGCGCTGGTTGCGTCACTGTAGGTGGCGACTGACACTCTGCTATCGGGAGCAAGCCCCCTCCCACATGTGGATCACCAACAGGCAGAAGACTTGGCTCAGACGGTGGTTTTTGTGGCCTTTTCGGCCCCCACTTGCGCCTTGGTCTTCAGGTTTTTCAACGCTTCGCCGGCCCGCTCGATTTTCGTGCGCACGCTGTTCATTTCCTGGCGGCCTTGTTCCAGCTTGTCTTTGAGCGAACTGTGCCCGGTAAAACCACGCGCCAACGCTACGCCGCCAATCGCCACCTGAAGCAGCCCGAAAATCCCGCCACGGCGCAGGCCTTTGCCGACCATCATCACGCCGCCGGCTACCGAGCCGATGCGCTCCCAGCCGTGTACGTTCTGTGTAGGGCGGGCCTGGAACGGGGTGGATTCAATGATAGGTCGCAGGGTTTTGCTGTCGCTCATGGTCTGTCTCCAACAAGGGCTAGTGATACGCAACTGACTGTGTGCAGACGCCGGATGTTCCCGAAAAATCAGTACTTGGGGCCAGAGCGGGTGTTATTGCCCTTGGCCATGCGGTCGTAGAGCACCACGTTGACGGTGGCGGCGAGGTTCATGCAGCCGGTGGTCGGGATATACACCACGTCTTCACACCAGTCGCGGATCTCTTTGTCTAGGGAGCCATCTTCGGGGCCAAAGATGTACAGCGCGCGGTCGGGGTGGGTGTATTCAGGCAGTGGGCGGGCGCCTTCCACCAGTTCGACGGCGACCGGAATGCAGCCCAGCGGCAGGACTTTTTTTAGGTCGTCGATGCCGATCAGCGGAATGTCGTGGTGGACCTTCTTGGTGTCGGTGATGAAATCCCGGGCGCGCTCGTAGCGCTTGCCGGTGTAGAACACCGAGGCCACGCCGTAGCAGCCGGCGGCGCGCATCACCGAACCGACGTTTTCGGGGGATTTGGGGTTATACAGACCGATGCAGCTGTAGCGTTTATTGCCCACGGGGAAGGGTGCCTTGGAGAAAAGCGGCGATTATACGGGGATTGGTCGGGCTGTTGTCGCTATCGAGCGGTGTGTCGCTAGCGCTGCCGCCTTCGCGAGCAAGCCCGCTCCCACATTGGTCCGTGTCCATGCTCTGGAATGCGGTCGAGGGTGCGAGCGGGCTTGCCCGTGATGAGGCCGGGACAGGCAGCGACGCGCGCTTCAGTCGTCCTTCTTCATCAACCCTGCCAACGCAGCAAAGGGGTTGTGCGTGGCCTTGGCGATCGTCGGGCTGCTGGTGGAGCCTTCGCTGAAGTACTGCTGGTCGGTGTAGCGTGAGTGCTCGTTGTCGTGGCAGTACAGGCACAGCAACTCCCAGTTGGAACCGTCCTGGGGGTTGTCGTCATGGTTGTGGTTGCGGTGGTGTACGGTCAGTTCGCTCAGGCGCTTGCCGGCGAATTCACGGGCGCAGCGGCCGCACACGTGGGGGTACATTTTCAGGGCTTTGTCGCGGTAGCCCATTTCCCGGTCGCGCTGGGCATCGGCGAGGATGCGGTCCAGCTTGGCGGTGTGGGAGGGCGGGTTGGTCGAGCTCATCATGGCTCCTGTCTTTGGGTGGTTCACGGATAAGGTTGATTCTAGCCAATCGCGGCGCAATTAGCCCTTGAGCTTTTCCGCAATCCAGATGGTGTGCCGCGTGCCCTTGTTGCCATGGGCGAACACCTGCACTTCTTCGGCCTTGAAGCCGGCCTTGCGCAGCTTGTCGCTGAACAGCTTGTCGGCGCTGGCCGACCATACCGCGAGCACGCCCTTGGGGCGCAGGGCCTTGGCGCAGGCGGCCAGGCCACCGGCGGAGTAGAGCCAGCTGTTGGCTTTTTGCGTGAGGCCTTCGGGGCCGTTGTCTACGTCGAGCATGATCGCATCAAAGCCGTGGGGCTCGGCTTGCAGCACCTTGGCCACGTCTTCCATGCGGATCACGGTGCGCGGGTCGAGCAATGGGCGCCCGGCCTTTTCGCCCAAAGGGCCGCGGTTCCATTCCACGACGCCGGGCACCAGCTCCGCCACCACCACTTCGGCGGTCTTGCCCAGGTGCTTGAGGGCCGACGCGAGGGTAAAGCCCATGCCCAGCCCGCCGATCAATACCCGCGAACCGGGGCGGCCGGCGACTTTGCGACAAGGAATTTCCGCCAGCGCGTCTTCGGAGCCATGCATGCGCGTGTTCATCAACTGGCCGCCGTCGCCGCCCTGGATCTTGATGACAAAATCCTCGCCGTATTCGAACAGGCACAAAGCACCGCCGTTGTCGGGGATCGGGGTGGTGTCCAGCAGAACGAAACGTTTCATGGAAATCTCATTGGGAAGGGCATTCTTGCGCGGTTGGGAGTAGCCTTACGACATTCCGGTCAGGCCATGGAGCCATCGATGAAGTGCAGCATTCTAACGGTCATTGTGCTCGGCGCGCTCACATTGGGTGCGGTGCAGGCTCAGGAGTTGCAAACCGTACCGGTTGCGCCGACACCAACCCCTGGCGCGCCGGGCACCGCCACCCCGACGCTGTATCCGCAAGTCACCCCGCCGGCCGTGCCCAAGACGAACGGCTCGCCGCCGTTGGTGCCCATCGTGTTACCTGCGCCACCGAAGGACCAGACGGTCCCCGGTGTATCGCCGAACGACAGCAAGCCAAAGACGCCCGGCGGTTAACACGGTAGGGCGGTCCAGTGTTCAGACGGGACCACCGTACAAAGCTGCTAAACCAACCCCAGCGCCTTGAACACAAATGCATATTCGAGCGCTACGTCACGTAACCCCTGATAACGCCCGCTCATGCCGCCGTGGCCGGCCCCCAGTTCGGTCTTGAGCAGCAGCAGGTTGTCGTCTGTCTTGGTGTCGCGCAGCTTGGCCACCCACTTGGCCGCTTCCCAGTACTGCACGCGGCTGTCGTTGTAGCCGGCAATCACCAGCAGGGCCGGGTAGGCCTGGGCGCGGACGTTTTCATACGGCGCATACGCCTTGATGCGGGCGTAGACCTCGGGTTCTTGCGGGTTGCCCCACTCGTCGTACTCGGTGACGGTCAGCGGCAGGTCTGGGTCGAGCATGGTGTTGAGCACGTCGACAAACGGCACTTCGGCAATCGCCGCCTGGAACAGCTCCGGCCGCTGGTTGAGCACCGCGCCGATCAACAGGCCGCCGGCGCTGCCGCCGCTGATTACTAGCTGTTTGGCGCTGGTCAAACCCTGTGCAATCAGGTGTTCGGCACAGGCAATGAAGTCGCTGAACGTGTTCTGTTTGTGTTCCTGCTTGCCATTGCGATACCAGGCTTCGCCCAGCTCGCCGCCGCCGCGCACGTGCGCAATGGCAAACGCGACGCCACGGTCCAGCAGGCTCAAGCGGGCGTGGGAGAACCACGGATCAAGGCTCTGGCCGTAGGCGCCGTAGCCGTAGAGGTACAGCGGCGTCGGCTTGCCGAGCTGGTCGCGCTTGACCACTAGGCTGATCGGCACCTGGGTGCCATCGGCGGAGGTCGCCCACAAACGCTGGCTGACGTAATCGTCGGCGTTGAACACGCCGAGTACCGGGGTTTCCTTGAGCACCTGTTGTGCACCGCTGGCCAGTTCCAGCTGGCGCACCTGGGCCGGGCGGTTCAGCGCTTCATAGCGCAGGCGGATCTTGTCGCTGGGGAATTCCAGGCTGTTTTGTACGTAGAGGCTGTAGGCGGCGTCAGGCAATTCCACGCGGTAGGTCGGCAGACCCTGGGGATGCACTTCGATGACCGGCAGTCCGCCAATGCGCAGGCTCAGGGTCATGGCGCTGGCGTTCAGGCTCACGCCGTCGAGCATTACCTCATCGCTGTGGGGGATCAGGTTTTGCCAGTCGGCTTGGGTCGGCACGCGGCCGGTGTCGGCGGCGACGAACAGCGCGTAGTTGATGCCGTCGCGGTTGCTGCGGATAAACCATGTCCACGCGCCGTCGAGCTGGCCGTGGTCGACGTCGTACTCGTGGTCTTCGACCCGTGGCGCCAGGCAGGTGAAGTCCAGGTGCGGCTGGTCGGCGTCTAGCGCCCAGATTTCACTGGTGGTCTTGCTGCCCAGGGCCACCAGTAACTGGCGCTCGGAGCTGGAACGGTAGCAGTGCAGGAAGAAACGCCCGTCGGTCTCGTGGAACACTTCCTGCGCTGCCGTGCCGTCCAGGCGATAGCGGTAGAGTTTGTGCGGGCGATGGGTGTCGTCCAGCTCGCCGAAGAATAGCGTCAGGCTGTCATTGGCCCAGGTCATGCTGCCGTCGCAGTTGTCGAACGCCAGTTCGCTGACTTTGTCGGTGGCCAATTCCTTCACGTACAGGGTGTAGATCTCTTCGCCACTGGTGTCGAGGCTGTAGGCCAGGCGCTGGTGGTCGGGGCTGATGCTGAACGCGCCGAGGGAGAAAAAGCCGCCGTTGGCCAACGCATTGGGGTCGAGCAACAGCTCTTCGCTGCTGTCATCCACCAGGCTGCTGTCATCGGCCGGGCGGCGGCAGCGGTAGTGGCGGGCGTATTCGTCGCCGGCGGTGGTGCGCGTGTAATACAGGTACGGGCCCCAGGGGGAGGGCAGCGACAGGTCGGTTTCGAGGATGCGGCTCTTGATCTCTTCGAACAGGGTTTCACGCAGCGCCTGTTGCTCGGCGAGCTGGGCTTCCTGCCAGGCGTTTTCGGCCTTGAGGTAATCCATGACTTCAGCGCTGTCACGCGCTTGCAGCCAGGCGTAAGGGTCCTGGCCCGTGGCCTTGCGGGCAATCGGGGCGGCAGTGATGTGGGTCGATGACGGCATGGATCACTCTCTGTCTGGAGGATGGTGGCAGGCATTGCAGCCGCGACACGCAAAAGCCGTTATCATAGCGGCCTGTTTGCCTACCTTGCCATGGACACCATGACCGAGAACGACTATCTGACCGCTTGGGGCCTTTACGCCTTCGCCGCTTTGGGCTGCTTGTTGGTGTGGTGGCGCATGACCCGCTGGATCTGGCGCTGGTTGCGCGAGCCACTGCAATTACTGATGGCCGTGCTGCTGTTGAGCCCGACCGTCGTCGACCCGGTCAAGACCCAGTTCGCGCCCGCCGTGGCGATTACCGCGTTGGACCTGGTGCTCAAGGTCGGCAATAACGCCTGGCGGGCCGTCTCCGACTTGTTCATGTACACGATGATCGCTTTTGGCGTGTACCTCGTGTTTGTGTTGATACGCTGGCCCATCGAGCGCGCCGCCAAGGCGCGCCGTGAGCGCAAGGCGGCGGTCGATGCGGCCTTGGCCGCCGAGCCGGAAGAGGATGACGAGCCGTTCCGTCGCCCCGCGCCTGTGAGCGGTATGCGGGTCGAACCGCGCCTTTAACGTTGTCTGCCCTGCAGCGAGAGCCCTGGCATGTGTGAATTATTGGGCATGAGTGCCAACGTCCCCACCGACATCGTGTTCAGCTTTACCGGGCTGATGCAGCGCGGTGGGCGTACCGGCCCCCACCGCGACGGTTGGGGCATCGCCTTCTATGAAGGCCGCGGCTTGCGCCTGTTCCAGGACCCGGCCGCGAGCAGCGAGTCGGAAGTCGCGTTGTTGGTGCAGCGTTATCCCATCAAAAGTGAAGTGGTGATCGGCCATATCCGCCAGGCCAACGTGGGCAAGGTGTGCCTGTCCAATACCCACCCGTTCGTGCGCGAACTGTGGGGGCGTAACTGGTGCTTTGCGCACAACGGTCAATTGGCGGGCTTCAACCCACGCGCCACGTTTTACCGCCCGGTGGGCGACACCGACAGCGAAGCGGCGTTCTGCGACTTGCTCAACCGGGTCCGCGAGGCGTTCCCGGAGCCGGTGGAGATCGAACAGATGCTGCCGGACCTGGTCGCTGCCTGTGCCGAATACCGCAGCAAAGGTGTGTTCAACTGCCTGCTCAGCGACGGTGATTGGTTGTTTTGCTACTGCTCGACCAAACTGGCGCAGATCACCCGACGCGCGCCGTTTGGCCCGGCGCGTTTGAAAGATGTCGACGTGATCGTCGATTTTCAGGCCGAAACAACGCCTAATGATGTGGTCACGGTGATCGCCACCGAACCGCTGACCGACAACGAAAACTGGACTCGCTACGAACCGGGCCAGTGGAGCCTGTGGCGGCGCGGTGAATGCGTCAGCCAGGGCATTACCGAGTAAGGAAGTCGACTATGTTGCTCAGCTATCTGCGGTTGGTGTTGTTTGCCATTGGCTTGTTGGTCGGTGTGCAAGTGCCGGGTTTTATCAATGACTACGCCAAGCGCGTCGAAGCCCATCTGATCGAGGCCCAGACCGGCCTGCGCGGCTTTGAATCCACCGCGCAACAGTTCTTCAACGGCGACTTGCAGGCCCTGGTCGCCCACTACCGCGCCAGCGACGACCCGGTGTTTCGCAGCGATGCCAATAGCCTCGGCACGTTATTGGATCGCCAGTTGGCGTTGGACAAGCAATTCCAGGCCATGCAAGGCCCCTGGTACATCCGCGCCCTGCAGGTGGCGGTGGCGGCCGACCCGGCGATCCGCCTGGAAACCTGGAACGGCTACAGCTACCAGATCCTGCTGACCCCCGAAGCCATGGGCTGGGGCCTGGGCGGGGCGATGTTGTTGTCGTTCGGCCTGGAGTGCCTGTTCCGCTTGATCGACTGGGTGGTGTTGGGGGGTAAGCGTCTTCGCCAGAGCCGGCCGATCGAAGAGCGCGACCTTAAGGGCCTCTAACGCCCAACTCGGTCAAATGTGGGAGGGGGCTTGCCCCCGATAGCGGTGGATCAGCTAAAAATAAGCTGACTGACACCCTGCTATCGGGGGCAAGCCCCCTCCCACATTTGGATTGGGTTCCTTCAGTTGCTCAGTACCATCCGCTCTTCGCCGACTTCCTCGGCATAGCGGGCAACGACCTTCTGGCACAGCCCCACAATCTCCTCCACCAGTTCTACCCCCACGCGCCACGACACCACCACCTGCAAATTCGGCAGTTTCTGCGCCATCGGCAGCATCACCAGTTCCCCGCGCGCCAGCTCTTCGCGCACCAACACAGGCGGCAGTGCACCAATGCCGAAACCATCGCGCAGCAAGCGGGTAATGGCCGACACCGAATTCACGCAGTTCATACGCGGTGCCGCGACGCCGTTGGCCTGCATCAGGCTCAAGACATCCTGGTGCGGGTGGGAATTTTTCGAGTAGGTGATGATGCGCTCCTGGGCCAGTTCGGCGAGGGAGGCGTAGTTGCGGTTGTAGATCGACTGGCTGGCGACGATCCAGGCCATGGGGTGGCTGGCCAGTTCCAGGCTGCGCACGGTTTCCAGGCGCAGCAGGTCCGTTTGCAGGATCAGATCGAGGAAGCCTTTTTGCAGTTGGTCGCTGAGGTTGAGTGCGGTATCGGCGACCAACTCGATTTCCACCCGTGGGAAATGGTCCATCAATTCGGCGACCAACGGGCTCAGCCAGGTGTGGATCACCGTGTCCATTGCACCGATACGAATTCGCCCGACCTTGCTGCTGGTGGTCTCCAGGGACTGTTTCAAACCCTGCATGGTCACCATCATTTGCTCGGCGTAATCGAGTACCTTCAAGCCTTCCGGCGTCAGGCTGACGCCGCGCGAATCACGCAGAAACAGCTTCACCCCCAGTTCGCTCTCCAGCACGGCGATGCGGCTGGAGATCGAGGCCTGTGTGGTGAACAGTTTCTCGGCGGTCAGGCGGAAACTCTTGAGCTTGGCCACCCAGACGAAGGTTTCGAGGAACTTCAAATTCATGGGATCAACTTTTTCTTATGCATGGATCGGTTTTTATTAGTTGGACGCCGCACCGGGCAAACGCCAAAAATCGAGCCGTTCCACGATAAGCGTCGTTGGGGTGTCAGGACAAGTTGCGAGTCTTGCGTAAAAGATCCCACACTACAAAAAAACAAAGCCTACAGGAGTAACCAGCGTGAGCCGCCTGCTATTAAATTGCGACATCGGCGAAAGTTTTGGCAACTGGACCCTGGGTCTGGACGCCGAGGTTATGCCGTTCATTGATTGCGCCAACGTGGCCTGCGGCTTCCATGCCGGCGACCCGGGCATCATGCGCAAGACCGTCAGCCTGGCGCTCAAGCATGGTGTGCTGGTCGGTGCGCACCCGGCGTATCAGGACCTGCAAGGTTTTGGTCGCCGTTCCATGGCCTACACGCCTGAGGAAATCCAGGACCTGTTGCACTACCAGATCGGCGCGCTCGACGGCATCTGCCGCGCCCAGGGCGGACGGGTCAGCTACGTCAAACCCCATGGCGCGATGTACAACGACATGATGGCCAATCCCGCGCAGTTGCGTGCAGTGATCCAGGCTGTCGCCACTTACGGCGACCTGCCGCTGATGCTGCTAGCCACCCGTGACAACCGTGCGGCCCAGGCGCTGGGCGACGAATACGGCGTGATCCTGTGGTTCGAGGCCTTCGCCGACCGCGCCTACGACAACAAGGGCCATCTGGTTTCCCGCCAATTGCCGGGCGCGGTACACCACGATACCGAGACCATCATCCAGCAATCCCTGACCATTTCCCGTGGCGAACCCTTGACCGCCAGCGACGGCAGCCCTTTGGTCCTGCGGGCCAATACCCTGTGCGTGCATGGCGATAACGCCAGTTCGGTCGCCGCCGTGCAGCGCATTCGCGAGGCGTTGAAGTGCCAATGAAGCCACGCATCGAAGTGGTGGCCATCGACTGCTTGATGGTGCGTCTGTTTGAGGTGATCGCCGAAGCCAATATGCCGTGGATGCTTGCCGCTACCCAGCGTCTGCGGCAAGGGTTTGGCGCGGCGTTGGTGGACCTGGTGCCGTCCTACACCACCTTGATGGTGCATTACGATCTCACCGTGTTGAACCCGGCCCAGTCGCGGGAATTGATCGCCCAGGCCCTCACCGACCTGCAACCCCAGGCCCAGGGCAGCGGCCACTGCCATGTGCTGCCGGTGTGGTACGACCTGAGCGTCGGGCCCGAACTGACCTTGCTCAGCCAGCGCAGTGGCCTGGCGGTCGATGAGGTGATCCGCCGCCACAGCGGCCACGAATACCAGGTCTTCGCCCTCGGCTTTGCCCCCGGTTTTGCCTTTATGGGGCTGGTGGATGAAAGCCTCGCCACCCCCAGGCTCAACACTCCGCGCAAGCGCGTGGCGGCCGGCAGTGTCGGCATCGCCGAGCGGCAAACGGCCGCCTACCCAGTGGTCTCTCCCGGCGGCTGGAACCTGATCGGTCGCACCCCGACCCAGCTGTTCGAGCGCGGCCGCGACGGTTACAGCCTGATGCAGCCCGGCGATACGGTGCGCTTCGAGGCGGTCGACCACGCCGAATTCATCAAGCTGGGTGGCGATGACGCGCCGTTGGAGGCGCAGGCATGAGCGGCTTGATCATTGAGGCCAGCACCCCGCTGTGCCTGTTGCAGGACACCGGCCGTTTTGGCGTGCGACACCTGGGCGTGACTCAGGGCGGCGCGCTGGATTGGGTGTCGATGTCCTGGGCCAATTGGCTGTTGGACAACGCCCTGGATGCGCCGGTGGTGGAAATCACCCTGGGCGGTTTTACCGTGCAGGCCGAGGATTATTGCTTGCTGGCCTTGGCCGGTGCGGACTTGGGCGCCTACATCGATGCGCGCGCCATCATCCCCGGGCGCAGTTTTATCCTGCAAAAGGGCCAGCGGCTGCGCTTTACCCAGCCGTTCAGCGGCGCGCGGGCCTACCTGGCGGCGCCGGGCGGGTTTGATGCGCCGCAGGTGCTGGGCAGCTGTGCCACCGTTGTGCGTGAGGCACTCGGCGGGCTGGACGGTTTCGGCAAACCCTTGGCGCAAGGCGGGCGGCTGGCTTATTCCGGTGGTGGCGGGGCGATGAAAGTGCTCAGCACCCCAAGCCTGCCGGCCAAGGCGCCGTTGGATGTGATTATCGGCGCGCAGATCGGCCAGTTCAGCGGGCAGAGTCTGTTCGATGCGTTCAACACCGAATGGACCCTCGACAGCCGCGCCGACCGTATGGGCATGCGCTTGCTGGGCACGCCGCTTGAATACCAAGGGCCGTCGTTGATCTCCGAGGGGATCCCGCTGGGCGCGATCCAGGTGCCGCCGGACGGGCAGCCGATTGTGTTGCTCAATGACCGGCAGACCATCGGCGGCTACCCGCGCCTGGGAGCGTTGACGCCGTTGGCACTGGCGCGGCTGGCGCAGTGTGTGCCGGGGGAGAAGGTGCGGTTGGCGCCGGTGGTGCAGGAAACGGCGCATAGGCAGCATGTGGACTTTTTGCAGCGGTTCACCGCCGCCTGAAGAACACTGAAATCCAAACTGTGGGAGGGGCGGTGCGACGATTCGACTTGCTCCCGATGGCGGTGGTTCAGTCACTGATGTATTGACTGACACACTGCTATCGGGGGCAAGTCGAATCGTCGCACCGCCCCTCCCACATTGGTGTTGGGTTGAATGGGAGATATCGGTTTATTTGGAAAGAAACCGCATGCCTTCTTCCAGCCCGCGCAGCGTCAACGGATACATCTGATCCTCGACCAGCTCCCGCACAATCGCGGTCGACGCCGTATAGCCCCAAGTGTCCTTGGGGTACGGGTTTATCCAGATCAGCTTCTTGTACTTGGCCATGAAGCGCTGCATCCACACATACCCAGGCTCTTCGTTCCAATGCTCGACGCTGCCGCCGGCCTGGGTGATTTCATACGGCGCCATCGACGCGTCGCCGATAAAGATGACTTTGTAATCGGCGCCATACTTGTGCAGCAGGTCCTGGGTGGAGGTGCGCTCCGAGGTGCGGCGTTGGTTGTTCTTCCATACCGACTCGTACACGAAGTTGTGGAAGTAGAAGTACTCCAGGTGCTTGAACTCGGTCTTGCACGCGGAGAACAGCTCTTCGCAGGTCTTCACATGGGCGTCCATCGAACCGCCGATGTCGAACAGCAACAGCAGCTTGATGGTGTTGCGCCGCTCCGGACGCATCTGGATGTTCAGCAAGCCGGCATCGCGGGCGGTGTGGTCAATGGTGCCGTCGATATCCAGCTCTTCCGCTGCACCCTGGCGTGCAAACTTGCGCAGGCGGCGCAGGGCGATCTTGATGTTGCGCGTGCCCAGTTCCACCTGGTCGTCGAGGTTCTTGTACTCGCGCTGCTCCCAAACCTTGACCGCCTTGCCCTGGCGCGTGCCCGCATCGCCGACGCGGATGCCTTCCGGGTTGTAGCCGCCGGAGCCGAACGGGCTGGTGCCGCCGGTGCCGATCCACTTGTTGCCGCCGGCGTGGCGCTCTTTCTGTTCTTCCAGGCGTTTCTTGAATTCCTCGATCAGCTTGTCCAGGCCGCCGAGGGACTGGATCTGTGCGCGTTCTTCGTCGCTCAGCGAGCGCTCGAACTCCTTGCGCAGCCAGTCTTCGGGGATCAGCGCCTGCAGGTGCTCGTCGAGTTTTTCCAGGCCGTTGAAATAGGCGCTGAAGGCGCGGTCGAACTTGTCGAAATGGCGTTCGTCCTTGACCAGGATCGCCCGGGCCAAGTAGTAAAACTCGTCCATGTCGGCGAAGGTCACCCGCTGTTTCAGGGCGTTGATCAGGTCGAGCAGCTCGCGCACCGATACCGGCACTTTTGCGGCACGCATTTCATTGAACAGGTTGAGCAACATGGCAGGCGCCCTTATCGGTTACCGCGACGGCTCATGAACGCCAGGCGCTCGAGCAATTGCACGTCCTGCTCGTTCTTCACCAGCGCACCGGCCAGGGGCGGGATGGCCTTGGTCGGGTCGCGTTCGCGCAATACCGCTTCGCCGATATTGTCGGCCATCAGCAGCTTGAGCCAGTCGACCAGTTCGGAGGTGGAGGGCTTTTTCTTCAGGCCCGGGACTTTGCGCACGTCGAAGAACACGTCCAGCGCTTCGCTGACCAGGTCTTTCTTGATGTTGGGGTAATGCACGTCGACGATTTTTTGCAGGGTGGTGCGGTCGGGGAAGGCGATGTAATGGAAGAAGCAGCGGCGCAGGAACGCGTCCGGCAGCTCTTTTTCATTGTTGGAGGTGATGATGATGATCGGGCGCTTCTTGGCCTTGATGGTCTCGTCGATTTCGTAGACGTAGAACTCCATCTTGTCGAGTTCTTGCAGCAGGTCGTTGGGGAACTCGATGTCGGCCTTGTCGATTTCATCGATCAGCAGGATCACCCGCTCCTCGGACTCGAAGGCCTCCCAGAGCTTGCCCTTCTTCAGGTAGTTGCGCACGTCGTGCACCTTGTCCACGCCCAACTGCGAGTCGCGTAGGCGGCTGACCGCGTCGTACTCATACAAGCCCTGGTGGGCCTTGGTGGTGGACTTGATGTGCCAGGTGATCAGCTTGGCGCCGAAGGATTCGGCCAGTTGCTCGGCGAGCATGGTCTTGCCGGTGCCCGGCTCGCCCTTGACCAGCAGCGGACGCTCCAGGGTGATGGCAGCGTTGACGGCCAGTTTCAGGTCATCGGTGGCAACGTAGGCCGGGGAGCCTTCGAACTTCATCGGTCATTCCTCGAATTCATCAATGCCCGACTATACCGTGCGGCCCCGGCGACTGTGAACGCAGACGGGTTATTCAGTCTCTGAATGGCCGGTCAGCTTAATCCGCCGATGGCTTGGGCTGTTCATACCGTGCAGTGAATGCCTGGATGAACCCATTACGCAAAATCTGCAAAAACGCGGAGAACGCGCTGATGTCTTGCTGGTGTACGCTGCCGCTCAGCTCAACACGGGTGGCGAACTGGTTTTTGCTCTGGTTCTTCAGCACGGTTTCGCTGGCGCCGACCACGGCTTCCCAGATCGAGCGGAAGATGTTCTTGTCCTTGTTTTGCACGTCCTGCTGCCAGTCGAACACTTCCACATCACGCAGCAGCGGCTTGATGTAGCCGGTCAGTTGGCCTTTCTGCGCCTGGGCTTCGATTACCACGTCGCCGGTGCCGGCCTTGAAGTCGAATTTGCCATAGGCCGAGGCGAAGTCATTCATGCGCTTGAGCTGCAAATCGCGTGCGCGAAAGCGAAATTCAAAGTCTTCGAAATTGCTCAGTGGGTCAAAAGTGGCGGTGGCTTCCAGCGGCGCCTGGCCCTGCAGCAGGGCTTTGCCGTCGAAGCTGGCGTCACGCTTGCCTTTGACGTCAACGACATTGGTCAGGTTATAGACGCTGGCGTTAACCGAGGTGGCATTGATGTTCACCGGCGGCTTGGAGCTGAAGTTGTGGAAGGCGATCTTGCCGTCCTGGATGCGCACTTCGTTAAGGGTGATCGGCAACAATTTGCTCAGTTGCGCGCGCCAGTCGGTGCCCTGACCGGTCTGGGACGCCGCTTTGTTGGCTCCGCCGTCGACAAAGTTCAGCTCGGGCTGGATGAACTGGACCTCGGCCACCACGGCACGGTCGTACCACAGCGAATGCCAACTCACCGACAGGTCGATCAACGGCGCCTTGACGAAGGGCACCGGCACCTTGCCGTCGACTTTGACGATCTGCAGCCCATTGATCCGGTAGGCGCCGCGCCACAGGGCCAGGTCCACATCGGTGATCTGGCCGCGGTAGTCGCCCATGTCGGCGAGCTTGTCATTCAGGTAGTTGCGCACCAGGTAGGGCAGGGCGAGGTCCAGCGCAACCAGCACCACCACCAGCGTAGCGATGGTCCAAATCGGCCAACTGTAGCGACGTTTCATGGGGCAGATCTCCGTGCGTGTAGGAGATTGACTGTTGTGATGCTGCCAACGTTCCTCTGACTGGACGCTTTGGAAGACGAGGCATACCCTTGGGGCTTTCTTCAAACCGCCTCAAGGACCCGTTATGAGCCGCATTTTTGCAGACAACGCGCACTCCATCGGTAACACGCCCCTGGTTCAGATCAACCGCATCGCACCGCGTGGCGTGACCATCCTGGCCAAGATCGAAGGGCGTAACCCGGGTTATTCGGTGAAGTGCCGCATTGGCGCAAACATGATCTGGGACGCGGAAAGCACCGGCAAACTCAAGCCAGGCATGACCATTGTCGAACCCACCTCGGGCAACACCGGTATCGGCCTGGCGTTTGTCGCCGCCGCCCGTGGCTACAAGCTGTTGCTGACCATGCCTGCGTCGATGAGCATCGAACGCCGCAAAGTGCTCAAGGCCCTGGGCGCCGAACTGGTGCTGACCGAGCCGGCCAAGGGCATGAAGGGCGCAATCGACAAAGCTGCGGAAATCCTCGCCAGCGACCCGGCCAGCTACTATATGCCGGGGCAGTTCGAAAACCCGGCCAACCCGGCGATCCACGAAAAAACCACCGGCCCGGAAATCTGGAACGATACCGACGGTGCCGTAGATGTACTGGTGGCGGGCGTGGGCACCGGCGGCACGATTACCGGGGTGTCACGCTATATCAAGAACACCGCGGGCAAGCCGATTCTGTCGGTGGCCGTCGAGCCGATCGTGTCGCCGGTGATCACCCAGGCGCTGGCGGGTCAAGAGATCAAGCCCAGCCCGCACAAGATCCAGGGCATTGGCGCCGGGTTCGTGCCGAAGAACCTCGACCTGTCGATGATCGACCGCGTGGAGCTGGTGAGCGACGAAGAATCCAAGGCCATGGCCCTGCGCCTGATGCGGGAAGAGGGGATTCTGTGCGGGATCTCCTGCGGCGCGGCCATGGCGGTCGCCGTGCGCCTGGCCGAGAAGCCGGAAATGCAGGGCAAGACCATCGTGGTGATCCTGCCGGACTCCGGCGAGCGCTACCTGTCGAGCATGCTGTTCAGTGATTTGTTTACCGATCAAGAAAACCAGGCTTGATGCACATGTGGCGAGGGAGCTTGCTCCCGCTGGGGCGCGAAGTGGCCCTGTACGTTGTTTAAAAGAGTGAGACTGCTGCGCAGTCCAGCGGGCGCACGCTCCCTCGCCACAAGGTTTGATGTATGTCAGCCGGTCGGCCAAGGCCTTCTGCATAATGGCCCAAGTGTTTATCATGGCCGGCTGCTACGTCTGGTTTCCCCTCGACGGGAGGTTGTTGGCCAGGCGCTTATTTCCAGGAGTTGCTGCATGACCTTTTCTTTGGCCGCCAAACTGTCGGTGTTGCTGGTGTTTATCGGCAGTACGCTTTACGTACACCTGCGCGGCAAGGCCCGTTTGCCGATGTTGCGCCAGTTCGTCAACCACTCGGCGCTGTTTGCCCCGTATAACGCCTTGATGTACCTGTTCTCGGCGGTGCCGTCCAAGCCGTACCTGGACCGCAGCAAGTTCCCGGAACTGGACGTGCTCAAGGACAACTGGGAAGTGATCCGCGAAGAGGCCATGCACCTGTTCGACGAGGGTTACATCCGCGCTGCTGAAAAGAATAACGACGCCGGCTTCGGTTCGTTCTTCAAGAAGGGCTGGAAGCGTTTCTACCTCAAGTGGTACGACAAACCGCTGCCGTCGGCCGAGGCCCTGTGCCCGAAAACCGTGGCGCTGGTCAGCAGCATCCCCAACGTCAAGGGCGCGATGTTCGCGCTGTTGCCGGGCGGCAGTCACCTCAACCCGCACCGCGACCCGTTTGCCGGCTCCCTGCGTTATCACCTGGGGCTGTCCACGCCGAACTCCGACGACTGCCGCATCTTCGTCGATGGTCAGGAATACGCCTGGCGCGACGGTGAAGACGTGATGTTCGACGAGACCTACGTACACTGGGTAAAGAACGAGACTGAAAAGACTCGCGTGATCCTGTTCTGCGACATCGAGCGCCCCCTGAGCAGTCCCCTGATGACCCGCGTCAACCGCTGGGTCAGCGCGCAACTGGGCCGCGCCACCGCGCCGCAGAACCTGGATGACGAACGCGTCGGCGGCATCAACCAGGCCTATGCCTGGAGCAAGTCGTTCAGCGACAAGATCAGCGGTGTGGTCAAGCAGTGGAAGCGCAAGCATCCCAAGGCCTACCGCATTGCGCGGCCGGTGCTGGCGGTTGTCGTCTTGGTACTGCTGTGGAAGTGGCTCTTCGGCTGATCTGAAAGGTTGAGCTCGGTCAAAAATGTGGGAGGGGGCTTGCTCCCGATGGCGGTGTGTCAGGTTGAATAACTGTGCCTGATTCACCGCCATCGGGAGCAAGCCCCCTCCCACATTTGGCCTCCAGCGACCTTTAGCTGGCGATCAACTGGCGCAGCACATAGTGCAGAATGCCCCCGGCCTTGAAGTATTCCACTTCATTGAGGGTATCGATCCGACACAGCACGTCGACCTTCTCGCTGCTGCCATCCTCACGGGTAATCACCAGGGTCAGGTTCATGCGCGGCACGATCTCCACAGCGGTCAAACCGAGGATGTCGATCTTCTCCTTACCAGTGAGATTGAGCGCCTTGCGGTTCTGGTCCAGCTTGAACTGCAAGGGCAGCACGCCCATACCCACCAGGTTGGAGCGGTGAATCCGTTCGAAACTCTCGGCGATCACCGCCTTGACCCCCAGCAGGTTGGTGCCCTTGGCCGCCCAGTCGCGGCTTGAGCCGGTGCCGTATTCCTGGCCGGCAATCACTACCAGCGGTGTGGCGGATGCCTGGTATTTCATGGCCGCGTCGTAGATCGGCATTTTCTCGCCGGTGGGGATATACAGCGTGTTGCCGCCTTCCTCGCCGCCGAGCATTTCATTGCGGATACGGATATTGGCGAAGGTCCCGCGCATCATCACTTCATGGTTGCCCCGGCGTGAGCCGTAGGAGTTGAAGTCACGCGGTTCCACGCCTTGTTCGCGCAGGTAGCGACCGGCGGGGCTGTCGGCCTTGATGTTACCGGCGGGGGAGATGTGGTCGGTGGTCACCGAATCGCCCAGCAGGGCCAGGATGTTGGCACCGTTGATGTCTTTGATCACCGGCAGCGGGCCGGCGATGTCGTCGAAGAACGGCGGGTGCTGGATGTAGGTGGAGTCCTTCTGCCACACGTAGGTCGCGGCCTGCGGCACTTCAATCGCTTGCCACTGTGCGTCACCGGCAAACACCTCAGCGTATTCCTTGTGGAACATGCTGGTGCTGACCTGGGCGACGGCCTCGGCAATTTCCTGGCTGCTCGGCCAGATGTCCTTCAGGTACACCGGATTGCCTTGCTGATCGTTGCCCAACGGTTCGCGGCTGATATCGATGCGCACCGTACCGGCCAACGCATACGCCACCACCAGCGGCGGCGAGGCCAGCCAGTTGGTTTTCACCAGCGGGTGTACGCGGCCTTCGAAGTTGCGGTTGCCGGACAGCACCGACGCCACGGCCAGGTCGGCTTTCTGGATGGCTTTTTCAATCGGCTCGGGCAACGGTCCGGAGTTGCCGATGCAGGTGGTGCAGCCATAACCCACCAGGTCAAAGCCGAGCTTGTCCAGGTATTGAGTGAGGCCGGCGGCCTTGTAGTAGTCGGTGACTACTTTGGAGCCGGGGGCCAGGGAGGTTTTCACCCAGGGTTTGCGGGTCAGGCCTTTTTCCACGGCCTTTTTCGCCACCAGCCCGGCCGCCATCATCACGCTGGGGTTGGAGGTGTTGGTGCAGGAGGTGATGGCGGCGATGACCACGGCGCCGTTTTTCAGGCGATAGGTCTGGCCGTCATCTTCATAGTCGGCCTCGCCCACCAGGTCGGCATTGCCCACGGCGACCCCGCCACCGCCTTCGCTTTCCAGGCGGCCTTCTTCTTTGTTGGTCGGCTTGAATTGCAGGTCGAGGAAGTCGCTGAACGCCTGGCTGACATCTGGCAGCGACACGCGGTCTTGCGGGCGTTTCGGCCCCGCGAGGCTGGCTTCGACGCTGCCCATGTCCAGGGCCAGGCTGTCGGTGAACACCGGCTCCTGGCCCGCGTTGCGCCACAGACCCTGGGCCTTGGTGTAGGCCTCGACCAGTTTGACGGTCTGCGTCGGGCGGCCGGACAGGCGCAGGTAGTCCAGGGTTACCTCATCCACCGGGAAAAAGCCGCAGGTTGCGCCGTATTCCGGAGCCATGTTGGCGATGGTGGCGCGGTCCGCCAGGGGCAGGTCGGCGAGGCCGTCGCCATAGAACTCGACGAATTTGCCGACCACGCCTTTCTTGCGCAGCATCTGGGTGACGGTCAGCACCAGGTCGGTGGCAGTGATGCCTTCTTTCAGTTTGCCGGTGAGCTTGAAGCCGATCACTTCCGGAATCAGCATCGACACCGGCTGGCCGAGCATCGCCGCTTCCGCTTCGATCCCGCCCACGCCCCAGCCAAGCACGCCGAGGCCGTTGATCATGGTGGTGTGGGAATCGGTGCCGACCAGGGTGTCGGGGAAGGCGTAGGTACGGCCGTCTTCATCCTTGGTCCACACGGTGCGGCCGAGGTATTCGAGGTTGACCTGGTGGCAGATACCGGTGCCCGGCGGCACCACGCTGAAGTTGTCGAAGGCGCTTTGGCCCCAGCGCAGGAAGGCGTAGCGTTCGCCATTGCGCTGCATTTCGATGTCGACGTTTTGCTCGAACGCGCCGGTAGTACCGAACTTGTCGACCATCACCGAGTGGTCGATCACCAGGTCCACCGGCGATAGCGGGTTGATGCGTTGCGGGTCGCCACCGGCCTTGGCCATGGCGGCGCGCATGGCGGCCAGGTCGACCACGGCGGGCACCCCGGTAAAGTCTTGCATCAGCACGCGGGCCGGGCGGTACTGGATCTCGCGGTCGGACTGGCGTTCTTTGAGCCAGGCGGCGATGGCCTTGAGGTCGGTGCCGGTGACGGTCTTGTTGTCTTCCCAGCGCAGCAGGTTTTCCAGTAGCACTTTGAGGGACATCGGCAGCTTATCCAGGTCACCCAGGCTCTTGGCGGCTTCGGGCAGGCTGAAATAGTGATAAGTCTTGTCGTCGATTTGCAGGGTTTTAAGGGTTCTCAGGCTATCAATGGATGACATTACATGACTCCTTATGGTCCGCACGGCTACGGACCTGACGGGACGAACAGAGCTATCAAACTAGCGCTGTTTTCAGTAGCTGGCTAATTACTGGACTCTATGGACAGATCCAAGGTTCCGAAGTCAGCTATCATGCGCGCGTTTTCATGACAGACATTGCGATAGCGCACGTCCGTTGAGTCGCCAGGAGAATTGATGAACACCCTTTTTATGCACTGCCGCCCGGGTTTTGAAGGCGAGGTCTGTTCCGAGATCGCGGAACACGCCGCGCGCCTGAACGTTTCTGGCTACGCCAAGGCCAAGACCGGCAGCGCTTGCGCCGAATTTGTCTGCACCGAAGAAGATGGCGCCCAGCGCCTGATGCACGGCCAGCGTTTTGCCGAGCTGATCTTCCCGCGACAATGGGCACGCGGGGTGTTCATCGACCTGCCGGAAACCGACCGCATCAGCGTGATCCTCGCGCACCTGCGCGATTTTCCGGTGTGCGGCAGCCTGTGGCTGGAGATGGTCGACACCAACGACGGCAAGGAACTGTCGAATTTCTGCAAGAAATTCGAAGTCCACCTGCGCAAAGCCCTGCTCAACGCCGGCAAGCTGGTGGACGAGCCGAGCAAGCCACGCCTGCTGCTGACCTTCAAGAGCGGTCGCGAAGCGTTCATCGGCTTGGCCGAATCGAACAACTCGGCGATGTGGCCAATGGGCATCCCGCGCCTGAAATTCCCCCGCGACGCACCTAGCCGCTCGACCCTGAAGCTGGAAGAGGCCTGGCACCACTTCATTCCCCGCGACCAGTGGGACGAGCGCCTGCACGGCGACATGACGGGCGTCGACCTGGGCGCCGCGCCCGGCGGCTGGACCTGGCAGTTGGTCAACCGGGGCATGCTGGTGACCGCCATCGACAACGGACCCATGGCCGAAAGCCTGATGGACACTGGCCTGGTGCAGCATTTGATGGCCGACGGCTTCACCTTCGTGCCCAAGCAGCCGGTGGACTGGATGGTGTGTGACATCGTCGAAAAACCGGCACGCAACGCCGCCTTGCTGGAAACCTGGATCGGCGAAGGTTATTGCCGTGAAGCGGTGGTCAACCTGAAACTGCCGATGAAACAGCGTTACGCCGAGGTCAAGCGTTTGCTCGAGCGCATCGAAGACGGCTTCAAGGCGCGTGGTATTCGCGTGGAGATCGGCTGCAAGCAGCTGTACCACGACCGCGAAGAAGTGACCTGCCACCTGCGCCGCCTGGTAGATGTGAAGAAAACCAAGGCCCGTTAAACTGAGCGCCTGCTGCAGGAGTAATCAATGAGCGATATGACCGACACCGCCGTCGACGGCACCCTTGATGCCACGGGCCTCAACTGCCCGGAGCCGGTGATGATGCTGCACCAGCACATCCGCGACCTGCCGCCTGGCGGTCTGCTCAAGGTGATCGCGACCGACCCGTCGACCCGCCGCGATATTCCCAAGTTCTGCGTGTTCCTCGACCACGAACTGGTGGCTCAGCAGGAGCAGGCCGGTACGTACCTGTACTGGATTCGCAAGAAGTCCGCTTAACTCCGCGCCTTGTCCCGGCGAATGCGTCGGCGTGCGCTGCGCGCCAGGCGCACCAGCAACATCCCCGCCGCGCAGCTCAGGCCCACGATCAGCCCCTGCCACAAACCGCTGGGGCCGCTCGGCTCGCCCAGCCAGTCGGTCAGCCCCAGGGCGTAACCCACCGGCAACCCCACGCCCCAGTAGGCAAACAGGGTCAGCACCATGGTCACCCGGGTGTCCTGATAGCCGCGCAACGCACCGGCGGCGGTGACCTGGATCGAGTCGGAAAACTGGAACAGCGCTGAAAACACGATCAGCGTCGACGCCAGGTGGATCACCACGGGGTCCGGGGTGTAGATCGTCGCGATCTGTTCGCGGAACAACAGCATCAGGCTGCAGGACAGGCAGGCATATACCAGCGCTGTGCCCATGCCGACGCCGGCGGCAAAGCGCGCTTCGCGCGGCTGGTCACGGCCGAGGGCCTGGCCGACGCGCACGGTGACGGCCATGCTCAGGGAGTAGGGGATCATGAACACCAGGGAGCTGACGTTCAGGGCGATCTGATGGCCGGAGACCACCGTGGCGCCCAGGCTGCCGATCAGCAGGGCGATCACCGCGAAGATGCTCGATTCGGCAAAGATCGCGATGCCGATCGGCAGGCCAATGCCCAATACGCGCTTGATCACCGCCCATTGCGGCCAATCGAAACGCTTGAACAGTTCGCTGCTCCGGTACGCCGGCCCCCAGCGCGTCCAGCCTGCCAGGCCGAGCATCATCACCCACATCGCAATGCCCGTGGCCCAGCCGCAGCCCGCTCCGCCCATGGCCGGCACGCCCAAATGGCCATAGATGAAGATGTAGTTCAGCGGGATATTCAGCGCCAACCCGCACAGGCCCATGACCATGCTCGGTCGTGTGCGGCCCAGGCCATCACTGAAACAACGCAACACGTAATACACCGCAACGGCCGGCATGCCCGCAGCGATGCCGTGCAGGTAGCCCATGGAAGGTTTGATCAGGTCGGGTTCAACCTTCATCGCGTGCAGGATGGGTTCGGCGCTGAGCAGTAACAGCGACGCGGTGATGCCGACCACCACCGCCAGCCACAGGGATTGGCGCACCAGCGGCCCGATCTCGCTGTGCTGGCCGGCGCCGTAGTGCTGGGCGACTTTCGGCGTGGTGGCCAGCAAGGTACCGGTCATCAGCAGGTACACCGGAATCCAGATCGAATTGCCCAGGCCCACCGCCGCCAGGTCTTGCGGGCTGACGCGCCCGGCCATCACCGCATCGACGAAGCTCATCGCGGTGGTTGCCAGTTGGCCGATCATGATCGGCAGGGCGAGTCTCATCAGGCCGCGCACTTCCCGGCTGATGCGGGCGGGACGGGTGAGGGTGGCGGTGGCAGTGTTCACGTACAGATGTCCAAGAAAAGAGCGCAGGACGGCGGATTCTACGCGTTGACACAGCGGTCAGGAAAAAACCTGTGTTAACGATTTGTAAGCAATCTTCCAGGCAGCGCAATTCCCTGTGGGCGCTGGCAAGCCGGCTACCACCTTCGATCTGCGGTGGAACACCGATCGCATCCCTGTACACTGCTGATCCGCCAAAGGAGCCTGCCATGCTGATTGTTGCCGACGAAAATATTCCGCTACTCGATGCTTTCTTCCAAGGATTTGGCGAAATCCGCCGGGTGCCCGGCCGTTCCATTGACCGCGCCACCGTCGAACAGGCTGATGTGCTGCTGGTGCGCTCGGTGACCAACGTCAACCGAGCCTTGCTCGAAGGTTCCAAGGTGCGCTTTGTCGGCACCTGCACCATCGGCACCGATCATTTGGACCTCGATTATTTCAAGCGGGCCAGCATTCAATGGTCCAGCGCGCCCGGCTGCAATGCCCGTGGCGTGGTGGACTATGTGCTGGGCAGCTTGCAGACCCTGGCCGAAATCGAAGGGGCCGACCTCAATCAGCGGACTTACGGTGTCGTCGGCGCCGGTGAAGTGGGCGGGCGCCTGGTCAAGGTGCTCAAGGGCCTAGGCTGGAACGTGCTGGTCTGCGACCCGCCCCGGCAGATCGCCGAAGACGCTGACTACGTCAGCCTGGAGCAGATCATCGAGCAATGCGACGTGATCAGCCTGCACACGCCGTTGACCAAGTCCGGCAATGGTTCCACCTGGCACTTGCTCGATCGCGACCGCCTCAACCGCCTCAAGCCCGGTGCCTGGCTGATCAACGCCAGCCGTGGCCCGGTGGTGGATAACGCCGCCCTGCGCGACGTGTTGCTGGAGCGTGAAGACCTGCAAGCGGTGCTGGATGTGTGGGAAGGCGAGCCCGAAGTGGATGTCGACCTGGCCGACCTCTGCGTGCTGGCCACTCCGCATATCGCCGGTTACAGCCTGGATGGCAAGCAGCGTGGCACGGCGCAGATCTACCAGGCGTTTTGTGCGCATCTGGGTCAGGAGCCCGCGATTGAATTGAGCGATTTGCTGCCGCCGCCGTGGCTGGCCGAGGTCCACTTGAATGCGTCTACCGACCCGGCCTGGGCGCTGGCGACGTTATGCCGCAGCGTGTACGACCCGCGTCGCGACGATGCGGATTTCCGTCGCAGCCTCGTGGGAACGGTGGATGAGCAACGCAAGGCATTCGACCTGCTGCGCAAGCATTATCCGGAGCGCCGTGAGATCGATGGCTTGAAGGTGCGCATCCATGGGCAATCGGCGCGGTTGTCGGGCATCGTTGAGGCATTGGGCGCTGAACTGTTGTAGGAACGAGTCCACAAAAAACCGGCCATCAAGGCCGGTTCTGAAAGAGCGTGGACACTTCAGCCTTGCGGGGCAGGCTTGACCAGTCGCTGTTCCAGCTCACGGCACGCTTGCTGGATCATCTCTTCGGTAATCTGCACTTCGCGGCCTTGGGCGTCGATGACGGAGCAAGGCAGGTATTGCGGTTGGCGGATTACTTCAATCTTGGCATCGCTGCTGTTTTGCAAGGTCATGGCCTGTCTCCTCATCAGGTTGTGTACCAACTTTAACCCCCCTGCGTGACCAAGCTGTTACAACTCCTTGCAAGATCATCGCTTCGAATACCCAGTCCACCAGAAACCGTTACAAATTTCCAGACGGGCGTTAGACCGATAACCTCTAGGGCGCAGGGTGGGCGGGCATAATTAACCTGACTCATTGTTATTTACCCAAGTTCCCCCAATGTTATCTGCAGGTTCCTATCTCCCATCATCAGGTGATGCCCTCCATGTTCTCAGTCCGTCAACGCCGCGCGATTCGCCTCGCCAGCCGCTTCATTGCGCCCTACCGCTGGCAGGCGTTCGGTGCGTTGGTGGCGCTGATCGTCACCGCGGGTATCACCTTGTCCATGGGGCAGGGCATTCGCCTGCTGGTGGACCAGGGGTTCATGACCCAGTCACCGCACTTGCTCAACCAGTCTATCGGCCTGTTCATGATCCTGGTGCTGGGCCTGGCCGTCGGCACGTTTGCGCGGTTTTACCTGGTGTCGTGGATCGGCGAGCGGGTGGTGGCTGACATTCGCCGGCAGGTGTTCAATCACCTGATCTACCTGCATCCGGGTTTTTATGAAAACAACCGCAGCTCGGAGATCCAGTCGCGGTTGACCACCGACACCACCCTGTTGCAATCGGTGATCGGCTCCTCGTTGTCGCTGTTCCTGCGCAACGCCTTGATGGTCATCGGTGGCATCGTGCTGCTGTTTGTCACCAATCCCAAGCTCACCAGCATCGTTGTGGTGGCGCTGCCGTTGGTGCTGGCGCCGATCCTGATTTTCGGCCGCCGCGTGCGCAGCCTGTCGCGCTTGAGCCAGGACCGCATTGCCGACGTCGGCAGCTACGTGTCCGAGACGCTCGGCCAGATCAAGACCGTGCAGGCCTATAACCACCAGGCACAGGACGAACAACGCTTTGCCGTGACCGTAGAGGACGCTTTCGCCACGGCGCGCAAACGCATCGCCCAGCGCGCCTGGCTGATCACCCTGGTGATCATGCTGGTGCTCGGTGCTGTTGGGGTGATGCTGTGGGTCGGCGGCATGGACGTGATCAGCGGGCGCATTTCCGGCGGCGAGCTGGCGGCGTTTGTGTTTTACAGCCTGATCGTCGGCAGCGCCGTCGGCACGTTGAGCGAAGTGCTCGGCGAGTTGCAGCGCGCCGCCGGTGCGGCGGAGCGAATCGGCGAGTTGCTGCAGTCGAATAACGAGATCCAGGCGCCCGCCAGCGGCACCGTGCAGTTACCAGACCGCGTCAGCGGCCGCATGGAGCTGCAAGACCTGCGCTTTTCCTACCCCTCGCGGCCGGACACTTACGCCATCGACGGTTTGAACCTGATCATCAATCCCGGTGAAACCCTGGCGCTGGTGGGGCCGTCGGGGGCTGGCAAGTCGACAATTTTTGATCTGCTGCTGCGCTTTTATGATCCCCAGCACGGTCGCATCCTGCTCGAAGGCCACCCGCTGACCGAACTCGACCCCCAGGACCTGCGTCGCCACTTCGCCCTGGTGTCCCAGAGCCCGGCGCTGTTCTTCGGCAGCGTTGAGGACAACATCCGCTACGGCAACCCGACCGCCACCCGCGAGCAGGTCGAAGCCGCCGCGCGCATCGCCCATGCCCACGACTTCATCCTGCAAATGCCGGATGGTTACCAGACCCACCTCGGCGACGCCGGCATGGGCCTCTCCGGCGGCCAACGGCAACGCCTGGCGATCGCCCGCGCGTTGCTGGTGGACGCGCCGATTCTGCTGCTGGACGAAGCCACCAGCGCCCTCGACGCGCAGAGTGAACACCTGATCCAGCAGGCGCTGCCGCAACTGATGCACGGCCGCACCACGCTGGTTATCGCGCATCGCCTGGCGACGGTGAAGCATGCGGACCGGATCGCGGTGATGGACCAGGGCAAGCTGGTGGCGATCGGCACGCATCAGCAGTTGATCGCGAGTAATCCGCTGTATGCGCGGTTGGCGGCGTTGCAGTTCAGCGATGGCGTGGAGGAACAGGCTTCACACTGAAATCACCGTGCATAAAAAATGCCCGCATCGTTCGATGCGGGCATTTTTGTGTGTGCGTCAGGCTTTATTGATCATCGAAATACCGCTCATGCCAGTCCACCAACGGCTGTGGCGAATTGAGCTTCTGCCCGTAGATCACCGAATAAGACAGCACGTTCTGCACATACTGGCGGGTTTCGTCGAACGGGATGCTTTCCACCCACACGTCGAAACTCAGGTGATCGGCACCGCGCAGCCACTGGCGCACGCGGCCGGGGCCGGCGTTGTAGGCGGCGGAAGCGAGGACGCGGTTACCGTTGAATTGGCTATGCACCTGGCTCAGGTAAGCAGCACCGAGCTGGATGTTTTTGTCCGGGTCGAGCACCTGGGCCGGGGAGGCCAGCGGGATGCTGAACTTGCGCGCGGTGTCTCTGGCGGTGCCGGGCATCAGTTGCATCAGGCCGCTGGCGCCGACGCCGGAGCGGGCGTCGTCCATGAACGCGCTTTCCTGGCGGGTGATGGCAAACACCCAGCTTGAATGCAGGCCGCGGACCTTGGCTTCGCGCACCAGAGTGTCGCGGTGGGCCATCGGGAAACGGATGTCGAGGTCATCCCAGTACTGCGCCTGGCTGATGGTGCGGATCGCCGGGAAGTACCACTTCATGTCGTAGGCCAGCCTGGCCTGGGCGACCATTTCGTCGCGGTTGAAGTGACGGCTGACGTGGTACCACTCGCGCCGGCCGTCCACCACCTGGCCACGTGCATAGAATTCCAGGGCCCGCCGCACGCCGGGGGTATTGCGCACTTTGTTGATCAGCGCCGGGCTCATCAACAGCGGCTTGTTGATCAACTGGTAGGGTGCTTTGGAGCGGTCAGCGGCGAGGAAACCGTAGAAGTCCCGCTCCCGCGACAGGTTTTTGTACAGCACCAGGGCTTGCGGGTTTTTCGGCTCGGCCAATTCAAGGCTGCGGGCCTGCCAGTAGCGCCAGCGGTTGGTGGTGGCCAAGTCTTGTGGGAGTTTGCGCGTGAGTTGGTAGGCGTCTTCCCAGCGAGCCAGGCGCAACAGCAGGCGCAGGCGCCATTCGGACACGGTGTTGTCGCGCAGTTCGGGGTCGTACTTGGTCATCACCTCAAGGGCGCGTGGGTCAAAGCGCTTGGCCAGGGTCAGGCCGATCTCGCGGGCAATCGCCACTTTTTCGTCACGGGAGAAGTGCATGCTGGTGGCGTAGCCGTCGAGCATGGCCATGGCCTTGTCCGGGTCCTGGCGCGCCAGGCGGCGCAGGCCCAGGCCCACGGCGTCAGACATCGCCTCGGTGGCTGGCAGGAAGCGCGACGGGTCGCTGAGCATCTCGGGCTTTTGCGCCACGTCCACCATCAGGCGGCCTTGGGCGCCGAGGGTCGGCAGGCTTTTCACCAGGCTGTTGGCCAGCGCGTAGTTGCGGGCTTCGGCGGCGAGCTTGGCGCGGTCCCAGATTTTCTGTTCGGTGAGTTGGCCATCTGAGGCCCACTGCGCAAAGGTGGCATCACAGGCCGCCGGTTGGGATTTGCCGGTCAGCCAGAGTTTCTCGGCGGTCTTGTAGCCTTCGGCCTTCAGATTGTGCGTGAGCTGGAACTGGCCATGCAGGCAATCCAGTTCGACGAAATTGAGCTTGGGGTCGTAGTACTTTTCAAAGGTCTGCCAGTCGCCACGGTCGGCCAGCCAGCGCAACCAACGCAGCTTCATCCAGTTGGCTTGGGGCAGGTCGCCGTTTTTGGCGAGGAATTGTTCGATTTCCTCGTTGCTGGCGGTCTTCAGGCGGGCGGTCAATTCGTCGTAGGCCAGGTATGGCGTCAGCGGATAATCGGCGAGGGCCTGGCTGTATTGCATGTACGGCCCGGTATCGCCCTTGGCCAGGGCGCGTTTGGCCTCATCGTAATATTGACGTTGGGTGGTGATGTCCACGGCCAGGGCGGATTGAGCGGCAGTGGCGGTAAGAAGCAGACAAGATAAAAAGTTGAAAAGGCGACTGCGCATGAGACGTCCGTGCAGAGAAATCACGACTAGCGCCGGCACTGCCGACACTCATTACCCCTAGCTTAGCCTTTTGCCTGCGGCCGGTGAAAGCTTTGCTGACCGGTTCGTTCAAGTTCGCCGAAATTGTCCTACAGAACGCGTCAGTAGCGAAAATGCCGGCCGCATCCCACCCTCAACTCAGGTAGAATGCGCGCCCAGTTTTTGGAGAAGCGTATGACCCTGCTCAAATTCAGCGATGTGTCCCTTGCTTTCGGCGCTATGCCGTTGTTGGACAAGGTGTCCTGGCAGATCGCCCGTGGTGAGCGGGTGTGCATCATCGGCCGCAACGGCACCGGTAAATCCAGCATGATGAAGCTGGTAAAGGGCGACCAGAAGCCCGATGAAGGCTCTGTTTGGCGTGCCCCCGGCCTCAAGATTGGTGAATTGCCGCAGGAATTGCCGGTGGCCGACGGACGGACAGTGTTCGACGTGGTCGCCGAAGGCCTCGACGGCGTTGGCGAGTTGCTCGCCCAGTACCATCACCTGGCGCAGAACTGCGTCACCGAAGAAGACCTGGACAAGCTGATGCACGTCCAGCAAGACCTCGAAGCCCGTGACGGCTGGCGCTTGCAGCAACTGGTGGACAGCACCCTGAGCCGCCTGCAACTGCCGGCCGACAAGACCCTCGCCGAATTGTCCGGCGGCTGGCGTCGTCGCGTGCTGCTGGCCCAGGCCCTGGTGTCCGAGCCGGACCTGCTGCTGCTCGACGAACCGACCAACCACCTGGACATCGGCGCGATTGCCTGGCTCGAAGAAGCCCTCAAGGATTTCCAGGGTGCCGTGCTGTTCATCACGCACGACCGGTCCTTCCTGCAGAACCTGGCGACACGCATCCTCGAACTGGACCGTGGTGGCCTGATCGACTGGAACGGCGACTACGCCAGCTTCCTGGTGCACAAGGAGGCCACCCTGGCCGCCGAAGATACCGCCAACGCCTTGTTCGACAAGCGTCTGGCCCAGGAGGAAGTGTGGATTCGCCAGGGTATCAAGGCGCGCCGCACCCGTAACGAAGGCCGTGTACGCGCACTGAAAGCCCTGCGCGTTGAGCGCGGTGAGCGTCGCGAGCGCACCGGCAAGGCCAACATCATGCTGGAAACCGCCGATAAGTCCGGCAAGCAGGTGATGGTGCTGGATAACGTCAGCTTCCATCACCCGGACGGTCCGTTCCTGATCAAGGACTTCTCCATGGTCCTGCAGCGCGGCGACCGCATCGGCCTGCTCGGCGCCAACGGCACCGGCAAGACCACGTTGCTCAAGCTGATGCTCAGCGGCCTGCAGCCGACCAGCGGTAAAGTGGAAGAAGGCACGCGCATCGATGTGGCCTACTTCGACCAGTTGCGTCACCAGTTGGACCTGGAAAAAACCGTGATCGACAACGTCGCCGAAGGCCGCGACTTTATCGATATCGACGGCCAGAGCCGCCATGTGCTGAGCTACCTGGGCGACTTCCTGTTCAGCCCGCAGCGCGCCCGAACGCCGGTCAAGGCCTTGTCCGGTGGTGAGCGCGCGCGCTTGCTGCTGGCCAAGCTGTTCAGTAAGCCGGCCAACTTGCTGGTCCTCGACGAACCGACCAACGACCTCGATGTGGAAACCCTCGAACTGCTGGAAGAGGTGCTGCTGACCTTCAACGGCACCGTGCTGATGGTCAGCCACGACCGGGCATTCCTCGACAACGTGGTCACCAGCACCCTGGTCTTCGAAGGTGAAGGCAAGGTGCGCGAGTACGTCGGTGGTTACCAGGATTGGCTGCGCCAGGGCGGCTCGCCGCGCCTGCTGGGCGTGACCGAGAGCAAGTCCGGCAAGGCCGACTTGAGCTCCGCTGTCGTGGCCCCTGTGGCCGCCGCTGCACCGGCTGCGGAAGCCGCGCCTGCCGCGAAGAAGAAACTCAGCTACAAACTGCAGCGTGAGCTGGAAGCCTTGCCGGGTGACATCGACGCCAAGGAACAGCAGATCGCCGCGGTCGAGGCGGAAATGGCTGACGCGGGTTTCTACCTGCGTCCGGCGGCGGAAACCGCCAAGGTCATCGCATCCCTGGAGACATTGAACCAGGAGCTGGAAGGGCTGGTTGAGCGTTGGGCCGAGCTGGATGCCTGATTGATTCCAGTGCATTAAAAAACCCGGTGTTCATCTGATGAACACCGGGTTTTTTATAGGAGATGAGTTCAAATGTGGGAGCAAGCAAGCCCCCTCCCACATTGGATCTCCACCGGTCTTACGAGCTTTTTACCAGCTTCACCGCCAGCACATCGCACGGTGCGCCGTGCAGTACGTCATTGGCGGTGGAACCCAGCAGCAATGCCAGCCCGTGACGGCCATGGCTGCCGACGACGATCAGGTCGCAGCCCTGTTCCTTGGCCAGGTGATGGATTTCCTGGCGCGGCTGGCCATAGGTCAGGTGGCTCTGATCTTTTTTCAGGCTCGGGTACTTGGCGATCAGGCGCTCAAGGCGTTCCTTGGCTTGATCGAATTGCTGCTGTTGCAATTGAGACAGGTCCATCGGCACGTCGCCGCCAAAGGCCATGGCCATCGGTTCAACGATATGCACCAGGGACAGCGTCGCAGTGTTGCCAGCCAGGTCCACGGCGCGCTTGATCACTGGATCGCACTCTTCGGTCAGGTCGACGGCGACCAGAATATGTTCGTATGACATGGGGCGTTCCTCCAGGGGACTGCAATAAGTTCAGTATGGCTGCTTTCAGGCGGATGGGGTTGCGTCAGGTCAAATCCGCTCATCTAGAAATTCGGGAGTACACATATGACGGTCTGGATAGTGGTGTCAATCCTCGCGGTGGTTTTGAGCCCCCTGGCATGGCTGCGCCCGTCGCGTCATCAGAGCGGGCGCATGGCCCTGCGAATGGAGGCGCGCCGCATGGGCCTGGCGATGCAACTGTCGCCTCAGCAGTGGCCGCACTGGCTCAAGCAGGAGCCACCGAGCCCATGTGCGCAATACCACCGGCCACGGCGCGGCAAGGTTCCTGCGCTATGGAGTTACTGGCAGTTGGAGCCTGGGGTGTGGGTCAACCAATGGCAGGAACAGTGCGTCGATGAGAAGTTGTTGGCGCATTTTGCGACGCTGCCGGCCAACGTCTACAAAGTCGAGGCGGACCGGCAAATGATCGCGTTGTGCTGGGGCGAGAAGGGCGAGGTGAGTGATCTGCAGGCTATTGATGCGTTGCTCAAGGCCCTGGCCTGAACGCCAGGCAATAAAAAGCCCGACATCATCATCGGGCGGGGTTGGCCAGGCAGGCCGGTAACTCTGCGTGTTCCACGCCGGGTATTCATCCAGACGCTTTGACTATTCTTTCATGGCTGCCGCAAGCCTAGCCGGATATCCGGATCTGTACAGCCATTTTCAACATCGTGTTGATTATTGATTTTGTGAATAATTGAATATTGGCGAGGCATGGGCTGCGGGTTTGGGTTCTGAAATGACTGGAAAGTCGCGTTTTTCCTAGCGCTTTCGAGCGATTGACAATTGCCCGGAATTGGATGAAGGTGGCGTACCCAAATCAAACGGGCGTATGAATTGAGCGTTTGTCTGTCAGATGTCTCATACAGAATCCCGACTATCGCATTGGCGGGTGTGCCTGGCGCATTGGGGTGAGCATTGACGAAATTTTCAATGTCCATCCAGAGGCCAGCGTCCAATGTGTACTGTTCAGCTTCCATATCGTGGAGATCAGTTGATGATTTACGAAGGTAAAGCCATCACGGTTAAGGCTCTTGAAAGTGGCATCGTCGAACTGAAATTCGACCTCAAGGGTGAGTCCGTCAACAAGTTCAACCGTCTAACCCTGAACGAACTGCGTCAGGCCGTAGACGCCATCAAAGCAGATGCTTCGGTCAAGGGCGTGATCGTCTCCAGCGGCAAGGACGTGTTTATCGTCGGCGCCGACATCACCGAATTCGTCGAGAGCTTCAAGCTGCCCGATGCCGAGCTGGTGGCTGGCAACCTCGAAGCCAACAAGATTTTCAGCGATTTCGAAGACCTCAACGTGCCGACCGTTGCCGCGATCAACGGCATCGCGCTGGGCGGCGGCCTGGAAATGTGCCTGGCCGCGGATTTCCGCGTCATGTCGGCCACTGCGAAAATCGGCCTGCCAGAAGTCAAGTTGGGCATCTACCCAGGCTTCGGCGGCACCGTGCGCCTGCCGCGCATCATCGGTGCCGATAACGCCATCGAGTGGATCGCCTCCGGCAAGGAAAACAAGGCTGAAGACGCGCTGAAAGTCGGTGCTGTCGATGCCGTGGTTGCTCCGGACAAACTCGCCGAAGCGGCACTGAACCTGATCAAGGGCGCCATCAACGGCGAATTTGACTACAAGGCCAAGCGTCAGCCGAAGCTGGAAAAACTCAAGCTCAACGCCATCGAACAAATGATGGCGTTCGAAACCGCCAAAGGTTTCGTGGCCGGCCAGGCCGGCCCGAACTACCCGGCACCGGTTGAAGCGATCAAGACCATCCAGAAAGCCGCGAACTTCGGTCGCGACAAAGCCCTGGAAGTGGAAGCGGCGGGTTTCGTCAAACTGGCCAAGACCTCTGCTGCCCGCAGCCTGATCGGCTTATTCCTGAACGATCAGGAACTGAAGAAAAAAGCCAAGGCCTACGATGAAGTCGCCAAAGACGTGAAACAGGCCGCCGTACTCGGCGCCGGTATCATGGGCGGCGGTATTGCCTATCAGTCGGCGTCCAAAGGCACGCCGATCCTGATGAAAGACATCAACGAGCACGGCATCGAGCAGGGCCTGGCAGAAGCGGCCAAGCTGCTGGTGGGTCGCGTTGATAAAGGTCGCATGACCGCTGCGAAAATGGCTGAAGTGCTCAACGGCATTCGTCCTACCCTGTCCTACGGCGATTTCGGCCACGTCGATCTGGTGGTCGAAGCGGTTGTCGAAAACCCGAAGGTCAAGCAAGCGGTGCTGGCTGAAGTGGAGGCCCATGTTAAAGACGACACTATCTTGGCGTCCAACACCTCGACCATTTCCATCACGCTGCTGGCCAAGGCCCTTAAGCGTCCGGAAAACTTCGTCGGCATGCACTTCTTCAACCCGGTACACATGATGCCGCTGGTGGAAGTGATCCGTGGCGAGAAGTCCAGCGAACTGGCCGTCGCCACCACCGTTGCCTACGCCAAGAAAATGGGCAAGAACCCGATCGTGGTCAACGACTGCCCGGGCTTCCTGGTCAACCGCGTGCTGTTCCCGTACTTCGGCGGTTTCGCCAAGCTGGTCAGCGCCGGTGTGGACTTTGTGCGTATCGACAAGGTCATGGAAAAATTCGGCTGGCCCATGGGCCCGGCGTACCTGATGGACGTGGTCGGCATCGACACCGGCCACCATGGCCGCGACGTGATGGCTGAAGGCTTCCCGGACCGCATGAAAGACGACCGCCGCTCGGCGATCGACGCGCTCTACGAGGCCAAGCGCCTGGGCCAGAAGAACGGCAAGGGTTTCTACGCCTACGAGACCGACAAGAAGGGCAAGCAGAAGAAAGTGGCCGACCCGTCGGTTCACGAAGTACTCGCGCCGGTCATCTACGAGCAGCGTGAGGTGTCCGACGAGGACATCATCAACTGGATGATGATCGCCCTGTGCCTGGAAACCGTGCGTTGCCTGGAAGACGGCATCGTTGAAACCGCAGCCGAAGCCGACATGGGCCTGGTGTACGGTATTGGTTTCCCTCCATTCCGTGGTGGTGCGCTGCGTTACATCGACTCGATCGGTGTGGCCGAGTTCGTTGCCCTGGCTGATCAATACGCTGATTTGGGCCCGCTGTACCACCCGACCGCGAAGCTGCGTGAGATGGCCAAGAATGGCCAGAGCTTCTTCGGTTAAGCGTCCCATACACTTGAGCGAGAATATTTATGAGCTTGAATCCAAGAGACGTCGTGATTGTCGACTTCGGTCGCACGCCGATGGGCCGCTCCAAGGGCGGCATGCACCGCAACACCCGCGCCGAAGACATGTCGGCGCACCTGATCAGCAAATTGTTGGAGCGTAACGTCAAGGTCGACCCGAACGAAGTCGAAGACGTGATCTGGGGTTGCGTCAACCAGACCCTGGAGCAGGGCTGGAACATCGCGCGTATGGCCTCGTTGCTGACCCAGATCCCGCACACTGCGGCCGCCCAGACGGTCAGCCGCCTGTGTGGCTCGTCGATGAGCGCGCTGCACACTGCCGCCCAGGCGATCATGACCGGCAACGGTGATGTATTCGTGATCGGTGGTGTGGAGCACATGGGCCACGTCAGCATGATGCACGGCGTCGACCCTAACCCGCACATGTCGCTGTACGCGGCAAAAGCCTCGGGCATGATGGGCCTCACCGCGGAAATGCTCGGCAAGATGCACGGCATTACCCGTGAAGCCCAGGACGCGTTCGCCGTGCGCTCCCACCAACTCGCCCACAAGGCGACCGTGGAAGGCAAGTTCAAGGATGAAATCATCCCGATGAACGGCTACGACGAGAACGGTTTCCTGAAACTGTTCGATTACGACGAAACCATTCGTCCGGACACCACCCTGGAAAGCCTGGCCGCCTTGAAACCGGCGTTCAATCCAAAGGGCGGCACCGTGACAGCGGGTACTTCGTCGCAAATCACCGACGGTGCTTCGTGCATGATCGTGATGTCGGCGCAGCGTGCCCAGGACCTGGGTATCCAGCCGATGGCGGTGATTCGTTCGATGGCAGTCGCGGGTGTGGACCCGGCGATCATGGGCTATGGTCCAGTACCGGCGACACAAAAAGCCTTGAAACGCGCAGGCCTGACCATCGCCGATATCGACTTCTTCGAGCTCAACGAAGCGTTCGCCGCACAGGCCCTGCCAGTGCTGAAAGATTTGAAAGTGCTCGACAAGATGAACGAGAAGGTTAACCTGCACGGCGGCGCGATTGCCCTGGGCCACCCGTTCGGTTGCTCCGGTGCGCGTATCTCCGGCACTTTGCTCAACGTGATGAAGCAAAATGGCGGCAACCTTGGGGTTGCAACCATGTGCATTGGTCTCGGCCAAGGCATTTCCACCGTCTTCGAACGCCTCTAAGCGTTTAGTTGACGGAAGCCGGGGCCCAGTGCCCCGGTTTTTGTTTTTCGGTATGTTTATTATTTTTTTTTAACAAAATTTGTAAGGTGGCCAGAGCATGAAAGTCGAACCAGGGCTCTACCAACATTATAAAGGTCCGCAGTACCGCGTTTTTAATGTGGCGCGGCACTCCGAGACCGAAGAAGAAGTGGTGTTCTACCAAGCACTGTATGGCGATTACGGCTTTTGGGTGCGCCCTTTGAGCATGTTCCTCGAATCCGTCGAAGTTGACGGCGAACAGGTCCCGCGCTTTGCTTTGGTACAGGCCGAACCCAGTCTTTTTTCAGGGCAATAACGGCAGGCCGCGCAGAATGCTGCGCTTGACCTCACCCTGTTGCCACTATATATAGCGTTGCCGCGTCAGGCGCCAACTGCCTTTCACTTCTCGAATTCAGGAATTTTCCGATCCATGGGCAAATCGCTGGTCATTGTGGAATCCCCGGCTAAGGCCAAGACCATCAACAAGTACTTGGGTAACGAGTACGTGGTGAAGTCGAGTATCGGCCATATCCGAGACCTGCCCACCAGCGGTTCGGCTAGCGCCAGCAAGGAGCCAGCCGCCAAGCGCGGCAAGGCGGCTGCGGGCGAAGGTCCGGTACTCACGCCTAAAGAGAAAGCGCGCAAGCAGCTGGTCTCGCGCATGGGTGTGGACCCGGAACATGGCTGGAAGGCCAAGTACGAAATCCTTCCGGGCAAGGAAAAGGTCATCGAAGAGCTGCGCCGGCTCGCCAAAGATGCCGACACCATCTATCTCGCAACGGACTTGGACCGCGAAGGGGAAGCCATTGCCTGGCACCTGCGGGAAGCCATCGGCGGTGATGACAGCCGCTACAAGCGTGTGGTGTTCAACGAAATCACCAAGAAAGCCATCCAGGAAGCCTTCTCCAAGCCGGGCGAACTGGATATCGACCGTGTCAACGCCCAGCAGGCCCGTCGTTTCCTCGACCGCGTCGTGGGTTACATGGTTTCGCCACTGCTGTGGGCCAAGATTGCCCGTGGCCTGTCCGCCGGCCGTGTGCAATCGGTAGCGGTCAAGCTGGTGGTAGAGCGTGAGCGCGAAATTCGTGCGTTCAACCCCGAAGAGTATTGGGAAGTCCACGCGGACCTCGGTACCGCCAAGGGCAACAACGTGCGTTTCGAAGTGGCCCGCGAGAAAGGCGAGGCCTTCAAGCCGCTGAACGAAGCCCAGGCCATGGCTGCGCTGGAGAAGCTCAAGTCTTCCAGCTACAGCATCGTCAAGCGCGAAGACAAGCCGACCAGTAGCAAGCCGTCGGCGCCGTTCATCACGTCCACCCTGCAACAGGCCGCCAGTAACCGCCTGGGCTTCGGCGTGAAGAAAACCATGATGATGGCCCAGCGTCTGTACGAAGCCGGCTACATCACCTATATGCGTACCGACTCCACCAACCTGTCGCAAGACGCGGTGGCGATGGCGCGCACTTATATTGAAAGCGAGTTCGGCAAGAAGTACCTGCCGGAAAACCCGAACGTCTACAGCAGCAAAGAAGGCGCCCAAGAGGCTCACGAAGCGATTCGTCCTTCCGACGCCAACACCGAGCCGAGTAAGCTGACCGGCATGGAGCGTGACGCTGAGCGTCTCTACGAGCTCATCTGGCGCCAGTTCCTGGCCTGCCAGATGCTGCCGGCGCAATACCTGTCCACCACCGTCAGTGTGGGCGCAGGCGACTTCGAGCTGCGTGCCAAAGGCCGTATCCTCAAGTTCGACGGCTACACCCGCGTGATGCCGCAAATCGCCAAGCCAGGCGACGACGATGTGCTGCCGGACATGGCCCAGGGTGACACGTTGAAGCTGATCAAGCTCGACCCGTCCCAGCATTTCACCAAGCCGCCGGCGCGTTATTCGGAAGCCAGCCTGGTGAAGGAGATGGAGAAACGCGGTATCGGTCGTCCTTCGACCTATGCGGCGATCATCTCCACCATCCAGGACCGTGGCTACGTGGCGCTGCACAACCGTCGTTTCTATTCGGAAAAGATGGGCGACATCGTCACCGAGCGTCTGTCCGAGAGCTTCTCCAACCTGATGGACTACGGCTTCACTGCCGGCATGGAAGAGAACCTCGACGACGTGGCCCACGGCGAGCGCGACTGGAAGAGCGTACTCGACGAGTTCTACGGCGACTTCAAGAAGAAGCTCGAAGTGGCCGAAAGCCCGGACAGCGGCATGCGTGCCAACCAGCCGGTGATGACCGACATCCCGTGCCTGACCTGCGGCCGGCCGATGCAGATTCGTACCGCGTCCACCGGCGTATTCCTCGGTTGCTCGGGCTACAGCCTGCCGCCGAAAGAACGCTGCAAGGCCACCGTCAACCTGGTGCCGGGCGATGAAATCGCCGCCGACGACGAGGGTGAATCCGAATCGCTGGTCCTGCGTGGCAAGCACCGTTGCCCGATCTGCAGCACGGCGATGGATGCCTACCTGTTGGACGAGAAGCACAAGTTGCACATCTGCGGTAACAACCCGGATTGCGACGGCTACGAGATCGAAGAGGGCAGCTACCGCATCAAAGGCTACGAAGGCCCGAGCCTGGAATGCGACAAGTGCGGCAGCGAGATGCAGCTCAAGACCGGCCGTTTCGGCAAGTTCTTCGGGTGCACCAACGCGACGTGCAAGAACACCCGCAAACTGCTGAAAAGCGGTGATGCGGCGCCGCCGAAGATGGACCCGGTGAAGATGCCTGAGCTCAAGTGCGAGAAGGTCAACGACACCTACATCCTGCGTGATGGCGCTTCGGGGCTGTTCCTGGCTGCCAGCCAGTTCCCGAAAAACCGCGAGACCCGTGCGCCGCTGGTGCTGGAGATCGCGCCGCACAAGGATGAGATCGATCCGAAGTACCACTTCCTGTGTGAAGCGCCGAAGAAGGACCCGGACGGTCGCCCGGCCGTGATCCGCTACAGCCGCAAGACCAAGGAGCAGTACATACAGTCCGAAGTGGACGGTAAGCCTACCGGTTGGAAGGCGTTCTACGACGGCGGCAAGTGGAAGGTCGAGGACAAGCGCCAGGGCGCTTGATCCGTTAAGCTGCGAAAAACAAAGGCCGCCTGCCCAGGCGGCCTTTTTTTGCCCTTGCAGTGGGCTTGGCTGATCCGTGACACTGTTGAGCCAGCATCACGCCTATTCGTTGTGGAGATTGCCGTCATGGCCAACGAACTCTATACCCGTACCAATCAGAAAATTTACTTCGCGGGTTTGTCCCTGGAAGCCCTTGGCCGTGCCGAGGAAGGGAAGGAGATGAACGCCATTGCGCTGGTCCAGGCGGGGCGTGAGGCGGCCTTGTTTCACCTCTACGGCGCCTTGCTGGGGCTGTGTCATGAAATCGCCGGGTTCTACCGTTTACCCCAGGCCGGTTCGCCGCGTGCGGAAATGATCATGAATCGCGAAGTGCTGGACGCCATGGCGATTCCTGAGCTCGCCGAGCTGGTGGAAATGGCGCAAAGCCCCGACAGTTGGGTAGCGCGCCTGCTCAAAGCGCATGCCGATATGTTCCAGCCGCCACGTGTTCCTCATGTCCCCAAGGGCGATGTGACCCAGCCGTTGATCGTGGCGCTGGCGCTGGAAGAGGATGAGCCGAAGCCGTTGAGCCGCGAAGAGCTGGAAGGCTGGCGCCAAGCGCTGAAAAAGATGGCGCTGCGTTTTCGCGAAGGTTTGAACGAGTGCTGAGCTAAGTTATCTGCCAATTGCTCTGGGCAATGTGGGAGCAGGCAAACCAGCTCCCACCGCGGTAGCGGTGATCCAACGGACACCATTCATCCAGCCGTAAAGAAACCTCGCCAGATCCTCTGCGAGGTCCGGCAGATGACTGATATAATCCCGGCCTTTCGTGGAGAATAGACTTTTATGCCGACGTCCTTTCTGGAAATTGTTGAATTGCCTGACGGCCGAATCGAGCTGCGCCGGGCTGAGGACGAGGGTTCTCTGGTTATCTTGGACTTTTCCGAGGACGCCAAGGCGTTCCTGCAAGGCCAGCACGTGGAAGTGGCAAAAGCCATGTTGAGCGTTGGTGTGCAGATGGCTGGCCGCCTGGCGGAAGGCGAACCGGAGAAGGACGACGGTCCACGGGTTCTGCACTGAGTCTCGCTGGTCGCTTTTTCGGCTGTATGTTGCAGATCGGCTTCTCAGCCTGAAGAAGCCTCGCGTCGATCGCGGGCACTGACCAAGGTCAGCTAGCCGCGAGTCTGACTGTTGCATTTACCCCAAACGAATATTCAAGCTCTGTGCATCGCCAGTGCGCGCTGCACTGATCAACTGCTGCTTGGCGTTCGCATTCAGCGGGTTCAACCAGCTCACGACCGTATGGCTGCGGCCCAGGCGCAGGGCTTCGCAGGTCAACTGCTGCGCGCTTTGCGCTCCGCGTGGTTGTAGCAACAGGATGCGCTCTCGGTTGAGGCCGGCATCCCGCAGCCAGGCTTGGGTCAGGCTGGCGGGCGGGGCGATCAGCGTCAACCAGCGTGCATCCTGTTCCTGGCTCAGTTCGCGAAGGATCGGCGCCAGCAGGCTCAGGCAGCTCCCGGCCGCACCGCGCAACGACAGTTCACTGAACGCCTCAGGCTCGGCGCACCAGGGCGCCTCGACCGTTTCCTTGAGGATGGGCGCAAGGGGTTGGGCCATAAAGGCCTCGAACAGCGACAGTTGTGTGTGTTGGGGTGTGTGCACGAGCTGCATGATGCCTCCTTTAGCGGCGAATGACGCCGACGCTCAGGCCTTCGATCACCAGGTCCTGGTCTTTCAGGTTGACTTCAATCGGGGCGAACTCAGGGTTCTCGGCCAGGAGCCAGACCTTGCTGCCTTCGCGCTTGAAGCGTTTGACGGTGACTTCGTCACCGATACGGGCGACGACGATCTGGCCATTACGGGCTTCACGAGTGGTGTGGACAGCCAACAGGTCTCCGTCGAAAATGCCCACGTCCTTCATGCTCATGCCATGGACCCGCAACAGGTAGTCGGCGCGAGGATGGAAGAAGGTCGGGTTGATGTTGCAGGACTCCTCGACGTGCTGCTGCGCCAGGATCGGCGCACCGGCAGCGACGCGGCCGATGATCGGCAGGGTCGATTCGTCGGCCTTGGCTTCGAAACCGGGGATACGAATGCCCCGCGAAGCGCCCGGGGTCATCTCGATCGCGCCTTTGCGAGCGAGGGCCTTGAGGTGTTCTTCGGCGGCGTTGGGGGATTTGAACCCCAGTTCCAGCGCAATTTCCGCGCGCGTCGGCGGGTAGCCGTTGTCGTCGAGGCAGCGCTTGATAAAAGCCAGAATCTCAGCTTGGCGTGGCGTCAGTTTTATCATGTTGATCGCTCTGTCTTTTTATACAGTGACTGGGATTATATACAGTGAACTGCGCTTGGCAATCATCCTTTTTTTTGCGTCCGCTGGACGGTCATTCGTTATCCCTCTTACAAGGTAGAGACAGCGCTGCCTACAGAGTTGAACGGATGTGATTTAATAGCGCTCAAATAGATGACTGCCCGGCCGGAAAGCGAACCCACAGGCTTGACAAGACACAACCTGAAACGTATGTTTCAAACAAGTGTTTGTCAGGCGGAGTAGCCATGGCCCAGTCGGAAACCGTTGAACGCATTCTCGATGCTGCCGAGCAATTGTTCGCGGAAAAAGGATTTGCTGAAACTTCATTGCGGCTGATCACCAGCAAGGCCGGGGTCAACCTCGCCGCCGTGAACTACCATTTCGGCTCGAAAAAAGCCCTGATCCAGGCGGTCTTCTCGCGTTTCCTGGGGCCGTTCTGTGCGAGTCTCGACCGTGAACTCGAGCGCCGCCAGGCCAAGGCTGACCATAAGCCAAGCCTTGAAGAACTGCTGGAAATCCTCGTTGAGCAAGCGCTGGTGGTACAGCCCCGCAGCGGCAACGACCTGTCGATCTTCATGCGCCTGTTGGGCCTGGCGTTCAGCCAGAGCCAGGGTCACCTGCGGCGTTACCTGGAAGACATGTACGGCAAGGTGTTCCGCCGCTATATGTTGCTGGTCAACGAAGCCGCCCCGCGCATCCCGCCGATCGAATTGTTCTGGCGCGTGCACTTCATGCTCGGTGCAGCGGCATTCAGTATGTCCGGGATCAAAGCGTTGCGGGCGATTGCCGAGACTGACTTTGGCGTCAACACCTCCATCGAACAGGTGATGCGCCTGATGGTGCCGTTCCTCGCTGCGGGCATGCGCGCCGAAACCGGCGTGACCGACCAGGCCATGGCCGCCGCCCAATTGCGTCCGCGCAGCAAATCCACGCCAATCCCCGCGAAGGTTTGACCGCCCCGGGTGTGCGCGGCCGCTGGCATCCGCTAAGCTAGCCGCCCATGCCGAATTCAGCTATTTACTCGCAACCCGTTGTTCTCGCCGCGCCCGTCGCGCCGCGAGAGTAACGGGCTGTGTGCGTTATATAAGGAAGGTTTATGACTGCTGCCCTGCAAGGTTCTTTGATGGTCGACGTTGCCGGTACCTGGCTGACGGCCGAGGACCGCCACCTGTTGCGCCAGCCTGAGGTGGGCGGCCTGATCATTTTTGCACGCAATATCGAGCATCCGCGCCAGGTGCGGGAATTGAGCGCGGCGATTCGTGCCGTGCGCCCGGACCTGCTGCTGGCGGTCGACCAGGAAGGCGGTCGTGTGCAGCGCCTGCGCCAGGGCTTTGTGCGTCTGCCGGCCATGCGCGCGCTGGCGGATAACCCCAACGCCGAATATCTGGCCGAGCAGTGTGGCTGGATCATGGCCACCGAAGTCCTTGCCGTTGGCCTGGACCTGAGCTTCGCCCCGGTGCTGGACCTGGACTACCAGCGTAGCGCCGTGGTCGGCACCCGCTCCTTCGAGGGCGACCCCGAGCGCGCTGCAGTGCTTGCCGGTGCGTTCATCCGCGGCATGAACAGCGCGGGCATGGCCGCCACGGGCAAGCATTTCCCGGGGCACGGTTGGGCTGAGGCGGATTCCCACGTTGCGATTCCCAATGACGAACGCAGCCTGGAACAGATTCGCGCCAATGACTTGGTGCCTTTCGCACGCCTGAGTCAGCAATTGGCGGCGGTGATGCCGGCACACGTCATTTACCCGCAAGTCGACGCCCAGCCTGCCGGTTTTTCGCGCCGCTGGTTGCAGGACATCCTGCGCGGCGAGCTGCAGTTTGACGGGGTGATTTTCAGCGACGACCTGTCCATGGCCGGTGCCCATGTTGTCGGGGATGCGGCCAGCCGTATTGAAGCCGCACTGACGGCAGGTTGCGACATGGGCCTGGTGTGCAACGATCGGGCGGCTGCCGAACTGGCACTGAGTGCGGCCCAGCGCATGAAGGTCATTCCCTCGGCGCGGATTGCGCGGATGCGTGGGCAAGCGATTGCGTCGACGGACTATAAGCAAGATCCGCGTTGGCGGGTGGCGCTTGGGGCGCTGCGCGAGGCGCAGTTGATCGATTGAGACGGCGGCGCATCTATCGCGGGCAAGCCCGCTCCCACACTTGATTGCGTGCATCCTGTAGAACCGCGGTCGAATGTGGGGGCGGCCTTGCCCACGATAGGCGATCTAACCGTCAGCGCTTTTCTTGTTTATTGGGCAACGGCGCAAACAGCGCCTCGATATCCTCGTTGCCCAACTGCCAATCCCCGGTGGTCCGCCCGTCCAGCACGCCTGCTGCCAGGTCGGACTTTTCCTTCTGCAGGTGCTGGATTTTCTCCTCCACCGTGCCCCGCGCAATCATCTTGTAGACGAATACCGGCTTTTCCTGGCCGATGCGATACGCACGGTCAGTGGCCTGGTTTTCCGTGGCCGGGTTCCACCACGGGTCATAGTGGATCACGGTGTCGGCTTCGGTCAGGTTCAGGCCCACGCCACCTGCCTTCAGGCTGATCAGAAAGATCTGCAGCTTGCCGCTCTGGAAGTCCTTCACCGGCGTGCGCCGATCGCGGGTCTGGCCGGTCAGCAGCGCGTAGGCGACGCCGCGTTTTTTCAGCTCGACTTCAATCAAGCTCAGCATCGAGGTGAACTGGGAAAACAACAGAATCCGGCGACCTTCGGCAAACAGCTCTTCGAGCATCTCCATCAAGCTGTCGAGCTTGCCCGAGCTGCTGCCGCGCGCCGGCAGGGTGGCGTCGTTGACCAGGCGCAAGTCGCAGCACACCTGACGCAGCTTGAGCAGCGCTTCGAGAATGATGATCTGGCTGCGCGCCACGCCTTTGCGGGTGATCTCGTCGCGGACTTTTTTGTCCATGGCCAGGCGCATGGTTTCGTACACGTCGCGCTGGGCTTCATTGAGCTCGACCCAGTGGATGATCTCGGTCTTCGGCGGCAATTCCGTTGCCACCTGTTCCTTGGTACGACGCAGCAGGAAGGGTTTGATCCTACCGTTCAGGTGCTGCAGTCGCACATCACTGGCGCGTTTTTCAATGGGTACGCGGTAATCGCGGTTGAAACTCTTCACGTCGCCCAGCCAGCCCGGCAGCAGGAAGTGGAACAGCGACCACAGCTCGCCCAGGTGGTTTTCCAACGGCGTGCCGCTCAGGCACAGGCGCTGCCGTGCGTTGAGCTCACGCGCCGCCTGCGCCGCCTTGCTCGAAGGGTTCTTGATGTACTGCGCTTCGTCGAGGATCAGTACATGCAAGGGCAGGGCGGTGAGGTGCTCGATGTCTTTGGGCAGCAACGCATACGTGGTCAGCAGCAGGTCGTAGTCCTGCAAGTTCGCGAAGTGCTTTTTGCGCGTGGCGCCGTACAGCGCCAGGACCTTGAGTTGCGGCGTGAAGTGCGCGGCTTCGTCGAGCCAGTTGGGAATCAGGCTGGTGGGCATCACCACCATGCACGGGCGGTCCAGGCGTCCGGCGATCTTTTCGCTGAGAATATGCGCCAGGGTCTGTAAGGTTTTGCCCAGGCCCATGTCGTCCGCAAGAATGCCGCCCACATCCAGTTGGCGCAGCGACTGCATCCAGCTCAAGCCCTCCAACTGATAGGGGCGCAAGGTCGCGTTCAAACCCTCGGGCGCGACGCAGGTGAAGTCCTTGATGTCGCGCAGGCGCTGGGCGAAGTTGCGGATCTTCTCACCGCCTTCCCATTGCAGGGGCAGGTCTTCCAGCGGGTTGAGGCGGATCGCGTCGGCTTTGGCCAGGCGCAACGTGGTGGTGCCGGGTTCCTGCAGGTAAAACTCGCCGAGGGTGGCCAGTACGGGTTTCAAGCGGCCGTAGGGCAGTGCCACTTGCAGCGGGCCATGGCCGCCGTTGGGCAGGCCGGGGATGTTTACCAGGATCAGTTCGTCATCGCGGCGCCGCGCGAGTTTTTCCGGGTTGAGTATCTCGGTGTGGGAGCGCATCAGGTTCAGCAGGATCGGCAACAAGCTCAGGCGCTCACCGTTGACGATGATCCCCAGTTCCAGGTCGAACCAGTCACGCTCCGGCCCTTCGTCGACGGTGGCATACCAGTCGTCCACCGGGCTCAGGTCGAAGCCGAAGTCGTCGTCGATCTGCAACTCCCAGCCTTCTGCCCGCAGTGTCGGCGATGCGTTGAGGGTGAAGTTCAACCAGGCGCTGTCATTGACCATCTCGAACAGCTCGCCGGCACTTTCCGGCAGCGCTTTGCTCTGGCGCGTGGCGATCTTGAAGCCGAGCAGGCGCAGTTGCTCGCGATAGCGCTGTTCCTGCTCGGGGTGCCGCTTGATCCGCAGGCTCTGGGTTTCCTGGCGGACGATGATGTCGGCGTTCTTTTGCCCGCTGACGTAGTTGCCCAGATAATTGAACGACAGCGCCGCACGGTGCTGGATATAGCGCTGCATCTTGCCGTTGCGCGGCTCGAACGCGCTGAACTCGACACTCGCCAGCCACAAGCGCGGCACGGGCAGCACATCGTCCATCACCACTTGCGGCAACACCACGCGGTTGTCCAGCACGGCCTGGAGTTTTTCCAGCAGTTCGGCGTCCTGGGCCGCCGCCGGGTAGGCCAGGGTTTCCTGGACCTTGAGCAGCACCGCCGCGATGTGTTTGCAGTTGGTGTGTACCGGGCAGGTACAGCGGCTGTCCACCAGGATCAGCGTGCCCTTGGCCGATTCGCGCAACGAGATGGTCTGCCGGTAGACGTTGCTGCCCGAGCCTTCGCAACTGGCGATGATGGTGCTGTCGCCCGACTCGACGATGCGCACGCGGTTTTCCAGGGCATAGCGCCGCCCGCGCTCCAGGCTTTGTTCTTTAAAGCGATTGGCCCACGAAGGGGCCAAGGGCTTGGTCAGCGGCGACGTCAGGGGCATGGCGCTGGATCAGTCCTGAAGGTCGGTGGGCGGTGCGCTGGGCTGCTTGGCGGTCAACGAGGTGATCTTGATCAGCAGCGCCAGGTGGCCGCCATCCAGGTAGTTGAGCTGGTTGTTTTTGGTGCGCACGTCTTTCTGCGCCAGGTGCTCGCTGGCGATGACGCTGCCGTTGCCGTCGAACTGGTTGATCCAGAAGTCGGCGTCGATATCGGTAAAACGGCCCAGTTGCAGGTTCAGCACGCCCTCGATGGGAAACTGGCCGAACTGCTCCTGGCCGTCGGTGATCGCGATTTTTACCGGCTGCTCACCGAGGTTCTGTTCCCAGGCCTTGTGTGCGAGCACGGTGTAGTTGGTGTCTGCGCGAAGTTTGTCGACGATCGTACCCAGGCGCGGCGGGCTCTTTCTGTCGCCCAGGCGCACGGCACCGGCATCCCAGTCTTCCGGCGCGGCGCGACTGTTGATCACCGGCTCCATGTTCTGGCGCACCAGAACCATTTCCACTTGGTACAGGCTGTCGGCAAACGCCGAGGGTGCGAGTACCACTAATAACAAGCTCAGAATGCGGAACACGCGCATTGGGGCGTCCTTCAAGCAGATTTCGGGATGAGGCGCTCAAACAGCGCCTCCAGGGTGTTGAAGCGTTCTTCGGCGCGTTCCATCGGAATCATGAACTTGAACAGCGTAGCCCCTTCGAACTTGTAACGGTTGGGCTGGCCCTGGATCAGCTTGATCAGCACCAGCGGGTCGACCGGCGTCTGCGCTTCGAACTCGATGCGCCCGCCCTGCGGCCCGGCGTCGACCTTCTTGATGCCCAGTTGCTCGGCCTGCAATTTGAGCAGGGTCAGACGCACCAGGTTCTTGGTCGGTTCCGGCAACAGGCCGAAGCGGTCGATCATCTCTACTTGCAAGTCCTTGAGGCCTTCTTCGTCGGTGGCCGAGGCGATGCGCTTGTACAGGATCAGCCGTGCGTGGACGTCCGGCAGGTAGTCTTCGGGAATCAACGCCGGCAAGCGCAAGTTGATCTCCGGGCCGCCGCCCAGCGGTTGGTCGAGGTTCGGTTGCTCGCCCTTGCGGATGGCTTTCACCGCACGTTCGAGCATTTCCATATACAGGGTGAAGCCCACGGCCTGGATCTGCCCGCTCTGGCCGTCGCCGAGCAGTTCGCCGGCGCCACGGATTTCCAGGTCGTTGGTGGCCAGCACAAAGCCGGCGCCCAGGTCCTGGGTGTTGGCGATGGCTTCCAGGCGTTTTTCCGCGTCGCCGGTGATTTGCTGGCGCGGTGGCGTCAGCAGGTAGGCGTAGGCCTGGTGGTGACTGCGTCCGACGCGGCCACGCAGTTGATGCAGTTGTGCCAGGCCGAACTTGTCGGCGCGCTCGATGATGATGGTGTTGGCGCTTGGCACGTCGATGCCGGTCTCGATGATGGTCGAGGCGATCAGCACGTTGAAGCGCTTGTGGTAGAAGTCGCTCATCACCTGTTCGAGGTCGCGCTCGCGCATCTGCCCGTGGCCGATCGCGATGCGCGCTTCCGGCACCAGTTCGGCGAGGTCGGCGGCGCATTTCTCGATGGTCTTCACGTCGTTGTGCAGGTAATACACCTGCCCGCCGCGCAGCAATTCACGCAGCAGCGCTTCCTTGACCGTGCTGTTGTTCTGCTCCATCACGAAGGTGCGCACCGACAGGCGCCGCGCCGGCGGGGTGGCGATGATCGACAGGTCGCGCATGCCCGACACCGCCATGTTCAGCGTGCGCGGAATCGGCGTGGCGGTGAGGGTCAGAATGTCGACTTCGCTGCGCAGGGCCTTGAGCTGTTCTTTCTGGCGCACCCCGAAGCGGTGTTCTTCGTCGATGATCACCAGGCCCAGGTTCTTGATCTTCACATCGTCCGACAGCAGCTTGTGCGTACCGATCACGATGTCGATCTTGCCCTCCGCCAGGTCGGCGACGGCGGCATTCACTTCCTTGGCGGACTTGAAGCGGCTCATCACTTCCACGGTCACCGGCCAGTCGGCAAAGCGGTCACGGAAACTGTTGTAGTGCTGCTGGGCGAGTAGGGTGGTCGGCACCAGGATCGCCACTTGCTTGCCGCCATGCACCGCGATGAAGGCTGCGCGCATCGCCACTTCGGTCTTGCCGAAGCCCACGTCGCCGCACACCAGGCGGTCCATCGGCTTGGGCGCGAGCATGTCGGCGCGCACGGCGTCGATGGTGGTTTGCTGGTCCGGGGTTTCTTCGAAGGCGAAGCCGGCGCTGAAGGTGGCGTAGTCGGCTTTTGGGTCGGCGAAGGCGTAACCTTCGCGCGCTGCACGCCGGGCATAAATGTCGAGCAGCTCGGCCGCGACGTCGCGCACCTGTTCGGCGGCCTTGCGCTTGGCTTTCTGCCAGGTCTCGGAACCGAGGCGGTGCAACGGCGCCAGGGCATCGTCGCTGCCGGTGTAGCGGGCGATCAGGTGCAAGTTGGCCACCGGCACATACAGCTTGGCGCCTTCGGCGTACTCCATGGTGAGGAATTCGGCGGCCTGGTTGTCGATTTCCAGGGTTTGCAGGCCGAGGTAGCGGCCGACGCCATGGTCGATATGCACCACTGGCGCGCCTTCGCGCAGCTCGGTGAGGTTCTTGATCACGGCGTCGTTGTTGGCGTCGGCGCGTTTATCGCGGCGACGACGCTGCATCACCCGTTGGCCGAACAGCGGGCTTTCGGCGATCAGTGCCAGGGCCGGATCGTCCAGCAGCAGGCCTTCATTCAGCGGCGCGATGGTGATCGCCAGGCGCTCTTTGCTGGCGATGAAGTCCGGCCAACTGTCGACGGTTTTCGGGCGCAGCTTCAGGCGTTCCAGCAACTCCAGCAGCACTTCGCGGCGCCCGGCCGATTCGGCGGTAAACAGCACGCGACCGGGGAAATCGCCGAGGAAGTTGGACAGCGCTTCGAGCGGCTGGCTGGCCTTGGCTTCAATCGCCAGGTTAGGCAGGTTTTGCGCGGGGAAGCGCGCGCGGCCCGTGCCAGCGTCCACATCCTCTTGGCTGGCGACGACGCGCGGCCAGTTTTTCAGGCGGGCGAAGCACTCTTCCACCGGCAGGAACAGTTCGGCGGGCGGTAATAAAGGCCGGGACGGATCGACGCGACGCTCTTCATAGCGGTTGCGCACGTCGTTCCAGAAGTTTTCCGCCGCTTGCTCGATGCCCGGCAGCGAGAACACCTGGGTGTCCTGGGGTAGGTAGTCGAACAGGGTGGAGGTTTCGTCGAAGAACAGCGGCAGGTAGTACTCGATACCGGCGGGGGTAATTCCGCTGCTCAAGTCCTGGAAGATCGGGCAGCGCCGGAAGTCCACGTCGAAGCGCTCACGAAAGCGCGCCTTGAAGCGCGTCACCGCGTCTTTTTGCAGCGGGAACTCCCGCGCCGGCAGCAGTTTGACCGACTCGACCTTGTCGATGGAACGCTGGTTTTCCGGATCGAAGGTGCGCAGGGTCTCGATTTCGTCGTCGAACAGGTCGATGCGGTACGGCAACTTGCTGCCCATCGGGAACAGGTCGATCAGCGCACCGCGCACCGCGAATTCGCCGTGCTCATATACCGTGTCGACGCAGCGGTAGCCGCTGGCTTCCAGGCGCGTGCGCATTTGCTCCACGTCGAGCTTCTGGCCGATATCCAGCACCAGGCTGCTGCCCAGCAGGAACTTGGTCGGCGCCAGGCGATGCAGCGCCGTGGTGATCGGCACCACCAACACGCCGTGGGCCAGTTCCGGCAGGCGGTACAGGCTGGCGATGCGCTGGGAAATGATGTCCTGGTGCGGCGAGAACAGGTCGTAGGGCAGGGTTTCCCAGTCGGGAAAGTGCAGCACCGGCAAATCGGGGGCGAAGAAGCTCAGCTCCTGCTCCAGCCGTTCGGCACTTTGGCTGTCGGCGGTAAGCAGCAGGGTAAAGCGCTTGGCTGCGCTGGCAGCCTCGGCGATGGCCAGGCTCAGGGCGGCACCGGGCAAGTTACCCCAGTGCTGTTTACCTGCCGCGGCAGGGAGTAACGGTAGACGCAGAACGGGCACGGAAGGTTGAGCTCCAAGCGTTGCGACAAAGTCGGTAATTGTAACGGCCCGAGGTGCCGCCTGTCAGTTGCTGACTGAGCCTATTACGGTTTGTGGGAAATGTAGTGGCTAAGACAAACAATGGCGTGTTTTGACTCAATATGTAGTGCTGAAATACACATAGTTTTCGGAGGGTTACGGACAAGTCGTCCCGCCTGCTCCACTAGTGGCCTTCTGGAACCCGCGTATTTACTGGGCTGCAGCGGGGTGGCTTTTTTGGATAAGGGCTTTTTGTTGTGGGACGCGCATTGCTCCTGGGGCGGTCGGGCGGCATAATGTAGCCCCTTTTTTCAGCCCCTACATGTGGAAGGTTCCCGTGACTCAGAAGCCCGACCAGTGTCTTGGTGAATGGATCGACCGTGAAGCACTCGCTGAAGCGATGATCCCGCTTATCGGTCAGCTATACCGCAATAACAATGTGGTGAGCTCGATCTATGGCCGCAGCCTGATCAACCAATCAGTCATCGCGATTCTCAAGGCGCATCGCTTTGCTCGCCATCGTTCTGCCAACGACAGCGAACTCTCCGTCCACGAAACATTCCCTCTGCTCAAAGCCATGAGCGAGCTCAAGCTCGGCGCGGCCTCGGTAGACCTGGGCAAGTTGGCCGCCAAATTCCGCGCTGAAGCCAACGGCCGTTCCGTCGAGCAGTTCGTGCGTGAAGAAATGGCCGACGTGGTGGGCAAGCAGAACGCCTCCGCCCGCAAAGGCACTGACGTTGTGCTTTACGGCTTCGGTCGTATCGGCCGCCTGCTGGCACGCATCCTGATCGGCAAAACCGGTGGCGGCGATGGCTTGCGCCTGCGTGCCATCGTGGTGCGCAAAGGCGCCGAGAACGACCTGGCCAAGCGCGCGAGCCTCTTGCGTCGCGACTCGGTACACGGTCCGTTCAACGGCACCATCGTCATCGACGAAGAAAACAACACCATCACCGCCAACGGTAACCTGATCCAGGTGATCTACGCGAAGAACCCGACTGAGGTGGATTACACCCAGTACGGCATCAAGGACGCCCTGCTGGTGGATAACACCGGCGTATGGCGTGATGCCGAAGGCCTGGGCCAGCACCTGACCTGCCCGGGTATTGCCCGCGTTGTCCTGACTGCGCCTGGTAAAGGCAAGCTGAAGAACATCGTTCACGGCATCAACCACGCGGAAATCACCGCTGACGACAAGATCGTGTCCGCCGCTTCCTGCACCACCAATGCCATCGTGCCGGTGCTGAAGGCCGTCAATGACAAGTTCGGCATCGTCAACGGCCACGTCGAGACCGTTCACTCGTACACCAACGACCAGAACCTGATCGACAACTTCCACAAGGGCGATCGCCGTGGCCGCAGCGCCGCGTTGAACATGGTGATCACCGAGACCGGTGCCGCCACCGCTGCCGCCAAGGCCCTGCCTGAGCTGGCCGGCAAGCTGACCGGCAACGCGATCCGCGTGCCGACGCCTAACGTATCGATGGCGATTCTCAACCTGAACCTTGAGAAAGCCGCTACCCGTGAAGAGATGAACGAGTACCTGCGCTACATGGCGCTGCACTCCGATCTGCATAAGCAAATCGACTTCGTCAACTCGCAGGAAGTGGTCTCCACCGACTTCGTTGGCTCGCGCCACGCCGGCGTGGTGGACGCGGAAGCGACCATTTCCCAGGACAACCGCGTTGTGCTGTACGTGTGGTACGACAACGAGTTCGGCTACAGCTGCCAGGTCGTTCGCGTGATGGAAGACATGGCCGGGGTCAACCCGCCTGCATTCCCGCGCTAAGCGTTCAGGTTGAATGAAAAAGCCCCGACTGGTTCGGGGCTTTTTTCTGGCTGGGGATTTATGTTGTTTGCACAGGCCTCATCGCGGGCAAGCCCGCTCCCACTGGGGAGTGCAGTGCGTCAGGCGGTACGTCGTCAAATGTGGGAGCGGGCTTGCCCGCGATAGCGGTGGATCAGTCGCAGCCTTTGCCACGGCCCCGACGCCATCAGTTCAGCAACTTGCTGCGCAAACTATCGGACAGCCCCTTCGGCGCCAGCCAGATGCCCAGGTACGCCCTCGCCAGTTCCTCATCGCGACTGCTGAACACCACCTGGCCATTGATCTCTAGGTTCAGGCCGCGTCCCGGACGAAAATCCAGGGCGTAGCGATCACCGCTGCGGATGTTGCGAAAACGCGCATGCAGTTGCGCAAGCTCTGGTTTCAGGCGGGCGCTGGCCTGCTGGCGTTCAAGGGTGGCGTTCGCGGCTTTAATCACATCGTTGCGGTCGATATCGCGAAAGTAATACAGCACCAGGCGCAGGTCTTTTTGCCGATCCCAGGACTGCTTTGCGCTGATCTCGGCCGGGGCATACAGCGCCGCGGCATACACATCCGCCCAGAGGTAAGTCAGCAGCGCCTGGTTTTTCAGTACCAACTGCTCGGACTGCGCCGGAAAGTTCGCCTGGGTGAGACGATCCGCCTCATTGGCGAACGCCGGGATCGAGAACATCAGCCATAAACAGATAACTGCATGCCGCATAATGGTGGGTCCTGCAAAGGTGTGTGCCTACAGGGTAATTCAATTTTCGACGGCGATTAAGTTTATGGGCAGCCTGCGACAGATAGCGATGGTGTGCGGTTTTGCGGCGCTGGCCGGCTGTGGCGGCGATACGCTGGAGCAGTTTGGTGGCCCGACCATGGGCAGCACCTATTCGATTCAGTATGTCAGAAGCTCGACGGCACCCGCGCCGAAAGAGCTCCAACGCAAGGTGCAAAATATCCTGGCGGACGTCGACCGACAGATGTCGACCTACCGCAGCGACTCCGATATCGAGCGTTTCAACAACCTGCCGGCCAATAGCTGCCAGCCGATGCCGGCGCCGGTTCTGCAACTGGTGCGTACCGGCGAGCAGCTGTCCCAGGCCAGCGCGGGTGCGTTTGACCTGACGGTGGAACCGCTGCTGAACCTGTGGGGGTTCGGGCCTCAGGCCCGGCAACTCAGGGTGCCGGACGCCGCGACGCTGGCGCAGGTGCGCCAGCGGGTCGGTCATCAGCATCTGCGTATCGACGGCGAGCAACTGTGCAAGGACGCCGCCGTCGAAGTCGATTTCAACAGCATTGCTGCCGGTTACGCGGTGGATCGCATCGCCGAGCTGTTGAGCGGCCTGGGTATTCATCACTACCTCGCCGAAGCCACCGGCGAACTCAAGGCTGCCGGTCACAAACCTGACGGCTCGCCCTGGCGCGTGGCGTTGGAAGAACCCCGTGACGATCAACGGGTCGCCGAAAGAGTCATCAACGTCGACGGCTTTGGTGTGTCCACGTCTGGTGACTATCGTAATTATTTCCAGCAGGATGGTCGGCGCTATTCCCACACCCTGGATGCGCGGACCGGTGCGCCGATTACCCATCAACTGGCATCGGTGACGGTGTTGCATCCGTCGGCGCTGATGGCCGATGGGGTGTCGACGTTGCTGTTGATCCTTGGGCCGGAGCAAGGCTGGGATTACGCTGAGCAGCACCAGATCGCTGCGTTTTTTGTGCTTCGCGAGGGCGATGCTTTCGTCACGCGCAGTAATCAGGCGTTCGAGCAACTGACTGCGGTGAAACCGTAATCCGCGCCATGTAGTAAAGGCAAAACTGGCCTACGACGCGACCAAGGGTTAATGTGCGCGGCATTGAGCCTTATATAGACTGTGCCCCGGTTCACACACTTGAGCCAAATTGTCCTTCATGACCGCTGGCCGCGGCATGATTTAGCCAGGCGTCCAACCGTGGGCCTGGCCTGTTCTGAGGAGTATGCATGGCTGTCTACAACTACGACGTGGTAGTACTGGGTTCCGGCCCGGCTGGAGAAGGTGCGGCGATGAACGCCGCGAAGGCAGGGCGCAAGGTGGCGATGGTCGATAGCCGTCGTCAGGTCGGCGGTAACTGCACCCACCTGGGTACCATCCCGTCCAAGGCCTTGCGTCACTCAGTGCGCCAGATCATGCAGTTCAACACCAACCCGATGTTCCGGGCCATTGGCGAGCCGCGTTGGTTTTCGTTCCCGGACGTGCTGAAAAGCGCGGAAAAAGTCATCTCCAAACAGGTGGCGTCGCGGACCGGCTATTACGCCCGTAACCGTGTCGACCTGTTCTTCGGCACCGGCAGCTTCGCCGACGAGCAAACCATCGAAGTGGTCTGCCCCAACGGTGTGGTCGAGAAGCTGGTGGCCAAGCACATCATCATCGCCACCGGGTCGCGCCCGTATCGCCCGGTGGATCTCGATTTCCACCACCCGCGTATCTACGATAGCGACACCATCCTCAGCCTGGGCCACACCCCGCGCAAACTGATCATCTATGGCGCCGGCGTGATCGGCTGCGAATACGCCTCGATCTTCAGCGGCCTGGGTGTGCTGGTAGAGCTGGTGGACAATCGCGAGCAGTTGCTGAGCTTCCTCGACTCGGAAATTTCCCAGGCGTTGAGTTACCACTTCAGCAACAACAACATCACCGTGCGCCACAACGAAGAGTACGAGCGGGTCGAAGGTTTGGACAACGGTGTGATCCTGCACCTCAAGTCCGGCAAGAAGATCAAGGCCGACGCTTTGCTGTGGTGCAACGGCCGTACCGGTAACACCGACAAGCTGGGCATGGAAAATGTCGGGGTCAAGGTCAACAGCCGTGGCCAGATCGAAGTGGACGAGAACTATCGTACCTGTGTGCCGAATATCTACGGTGCCGGTGACGTGATCGGCTGGCCAAGCCTGGCCAGTGCCGCTCATGACCAGGGCCGTTCGGCCGCTGGGAGCATTGTCGACAATGGCAGCTGGCGCTATGTGAATGACGTGCCGACCGGTATCTATACGATTCCGGAGATCAGCTCGATCGGTAAGAACGAACACGAACTGACCAAGGCCAAGGTGCCTTACGAAGTGGGCAAGGCGTTCTTCAAGAGCATGGCGCGTGCGCAGATCGCCGGTGAGCCGCAAGGCATGCTGAAGATTCTGTTCCACCGTGAAACCCTGGAAGTCCTCGGCGTGCATTGCTTCGGTTACCAGGCCTCGGAGATCGTACACATCGGCCAGGCCATCATGAACCAGCCGGGCGAGCAAAATACCCTCAAGTATTTCGTCAACACCACGTTCAACTACCCGACCATGGCCGAAGCCTATCGCGTAGCGGCCTACGACGGCCTCAACCGGCTTTTTTGAGCGGCTCCGGCCGGTGGCCTGAGCCGGCCGGGGAGACCGATTTCAGTAATTCTCGAGGGTGGCAGTGGCCAAACCGGGAAAGTCTGTAATCAGGCTATCTACGCCGAAGTCGGCGAGCCTGCGCATCAGCGCAGGTTCGTTGACTGTCCACACCGACACGTGCAATCCCTGGCGCTGGGCTTTTTCCAGACGCTCGGGGGTACACAGCGTCCAGTTCAACGCCAGATACTCACAGCCGTAGTTTTGCGCGACCTTCAGCGGGTCGAGCCAGGCGTATTCGGCTACCAGCCCGCGCGACAGGTCCGGGGTGAGTTCCACGGCCGCTTTCAACACTTCCCGTGAGCTTGAGGTCACCGTGACCTTGTCCATGATGCCGAAACGCACGGCCATTTCCCGAATCGCCAGCACGGTGGTCGCGGCGCGGGTGCGCGAGGCGCTTTTGACTTCCAGTTGCCAGTGATCGAAGTCGCACTTTTCGAACAGCTCTTCCAGGCGCGGTATCGGGCAGGGGTTGACCCAGCCAGGGCCGCCTTTGCGTGCGTCCATCTTCATCAGGTCCGCTGCCGAATACTCGACGACTTTGCCGCGCCGGTCGGCGGTGCGCTTGAGGGTCGGGTCGTGGATGACCATCAGTTCGCCGTCCATGGACAGGTGCAAATCCAGTTCGCAACGGCGTACACCGTGCTTGAGGCACTGCTGGAAGCTGGTCAGGGTGTTTTCCGGTGCTTCGCCTTTGGCACCGCGGTGGCCGTAGATCAGGGTCACAGTTGCTCCTTTACGCCAGGTCGTCTGGCGGGGTGAATACGAATTCAGGTGTCTTGGTCGTCGCTCTGTTCCCGCGCCAGACGCCGTTCCTGCGCCTGTTTCTGCAGGATGTAGCGCGCCAGCAATTGGCGTTGGGCGTCGGTCATGGATTCGAATTCCGTGCCGATGGCAAACGCGGCGCCCTTGGCATCGCAATGGGTGACCCGGGCCCGCAGCAACAGGCCCAGCGCCTGGGGCATCAGCACCAGCTTGACCGCCAGGTGGGTACCGAGTGTCAGGGCGGTCGGGTGCTGGAAGTCGATGCCACCTTCGGAAATGATCACCGGCTGCGGGGCGCCGACTTCGTCCAGCAGGCCGCGCGCCATGATCTGGCTGAGCAGATCCAGGCGTTTGTTCTGGACTCTGAGGAGGGCGGCCAGGCTGCGATCTTTCTCGCTGAGCTGGCGCAACAGGTGCTGGGCTTCGAATTCGCTCAGGTGCAGTTCACTGAGCAGGTTGAACAGCGGCGAATCATCCAGTAGCACTTCCTTGCTCGCCGCTTCGGGGGCGGACAGGCTTTTGATTTGAAGTGCGATCATGTCGTCGATACGGTAGTATTCGCGGCGTTCTTCTTCATCTAATGTCGACATGGCGAACCCAAGGTAGCGGTAATGGTCTGAGTGTAAAGCTGCTTACCAGACCCCGCCACCGGGACGTCTTCTTTTCCTCCGAACAAGCCCCGACATGTTCAGACCTCTCTTCGTATTTATTGGCACGCGTTATACCCGTGCAAAGCGTCGCAATCATTTTGTGTCGTTCATTTCCTTGACCTCGATGATCGGTCTCGCCCTTGGCGTGGTCGTGATGATCGTGGTGCTGTCGGTGATGAACGGCTTCGATCATGAGATGCGCACCCGCGTGCTGGGCATGGTGCCCCACGCGACCATCGAGTCGGGTGAACCGATCAGCGACTGGCAAAGCCTGGCCGACAAGGTCAAGCAGAACCCCAAGGTCGTGGCCGTGGCACCGTTCACCCAGATGCAAGGGCTGCTGACGCATGATGGCAAGGTGCAGAAAATCCTGCTCAACGCCATCGACCCGGTTCAGGAGCGCAACGTCTCGATCATCGACAAGTTCATGCTGCAGGGCAAACTCGACGATCTGGCGCCCGGCAGCTTTGGCATCGTGATCGGCGACAAAGCCGCGGCCAAGCTCGGCGTGGGCATCGGCGACAAGCTGACCTTCGTCGCCCCGGAAGTCACCGTGACCCCGGCCGGCATGTTCCCGCGCATGAAACGCTTTACCGTGGTTGGCACCTTCCACGTCGGCGCCGGCGAGATCGACGGCTACCTTGGCCTGACCAACCTCACCGACCTCGCGCGCCTGCATCGCTGGAAGCCGGACCAGGTGCAGGGCCTGCGCCTGAAGTTCAACGACTTGTTCGACGCCCCGCGCGGCGCCTGGGAAATCGCCCAGCACCTGGGTGAAAGCCAGTTCTACGCCCGCGACTGGACCCGTACCCACGGCAACCTGTACCAGGCCATCCGCATGGAAAAAGCCATGATCGGCCTGCTGTTGCTGCTGATCGTCGCGGTGGCGGCCTTCAATATCATTTCCACACTGGTGATGGTGGTGAACGACAAGAAGGGTGACATCGCCATCCTGCGCACCCTGGGGGCCACGCCGGGGCAGATCATGGCGATCTTCATGGTGCAGGGTACGGTGATCGGCGTGGTCGGCACCTTGATCGGCACCGCAGTGGGCATTCTGGCTGCGCTCAATGTCAGCGCGGCCATCGCTGGCCTCGAAACCCTGATCGGCCACAAGTTTCTCAACGCCGACGTCTACTTCATCGACTACTTGCCGTCCCAGGTTCAGGCCCAGGACGTGCTGATGGTGGGCGGCGCCGCGTTGGTCCTGAGTTTCCTTGCCACCCTGTATCCAGCCTGGCGCGCGGCACGTACCCAGCCAGCACAGGCCTTACGTTATGAGTGAATCGGGCATGAGTGAAAAAGCAATCCTGAGCTGCCGCAACCTAGGCAAATCCTACGAGGAAGGCCCGGAATCGGTAGTGGTGTTGTCCAACCTGCAACTTGAGCTGCACCCCGGCGAGCGCGTGGCGATCGTTGGCAGTTCCGGTTCCGGCAAAAGTACCTTGCTCAACCTGTTGGGCGGCCTTGATACGCCGTCCCAGGGCAGCGTGTGGCTGGCCGGCGAAGAGCTGTCGGCCCTCGGTGAAAAGGCCCGTGGCCAACTGCGTAACCGTTCGTTGGGCTTCGTGTACCAGTTCCACCATCTGTTGCCGGAGTTCACCGCTCTGGAAAACGTGTGCATGCCGCTGCTGATCGGCAAGACCGCGATCCCGGAGGCGCGCCAGCGTGCCAAGGCCTTACTGGAGCGCGTCGGCCTCGGTCACCGCTTGGAGCACAAACCGGCCGAATTGTCCGGTGGTGAGCGCCAGCGTGTGGCGATTGCCCGTGCGCTGGTGAACAACCCGGGCCTGGTGATGCTCGACGAGCCGACCGGCAACCTCGACTCCCACACTGCCCAGGGCATCAAGGACTTGATGCTGGAACTGAGCACCCAGATGCGCACCGCGTTCCTGGTGGTGACCCATGACATGAGCATGGCCCGGCAGATGGACCGCGTATTGCACCTGCAGGAAGGTCATCTGGTCGCCATCTGACCTGTTTCAAGCCCGGGGCATGACGCCGGGCTTTTTCATTTTTTCAGGCGGTGCACGCGAATGTTCAGACCGTTATCGATTTTCATCGGCATGCGCTATACCCGCGCCAAGCGCCGCAACCGTTTTGTTTCGTTTATCTCGATGACCTCGATGATCGGCCTCGCCCTGGGCGTGCTGGCGATGATCGTGGTGTTGTCGGTGATGAATGGCTTTCAACGCGAAATGAGCTCGCGCATCCTCGGCATGGTGCCTCACGCCACCGTCGTCGGTGTGAAGCCGATCGACGATTGGCAGCCGGTAGCCGCCGCCGCGATGAAGAATCCCGAAGTGACCGCCGCAGTACCGTTCACGCAGATGGACGGCATGTTCTCCTACAAGGGCGCGATGCAGCCGATCGAGATCAGCGGCGTCGACCCGGCCCAGGAAGGCAAGGTGTCGATCGTGGCCCAGCATATCGTGCAGGGCAAACTCGAAGACTTGAAGCCCGGTGAGTTCGGCGTGGTGGTCGGCGAAATCACCGCACGGCGCTTTCGCCTGAACGTGGGCGACAAGCTGACCCTGATTGTCCCGGAAATCAGCAGCGCGCCGGGCGGCATTACCCCGCGCATGCAGCGTTTGAACGTGGTCGGTATCTTCAAGGTCGGCGCCGAGTTGGACGGCTCCATGGCGTTGATCCATATGGCCGACGCCGCAGAAATTCAGCATTGGCAGCCGAACCAGGTGCAGAGCGTGCGCCTGGCGGTGAAGGACTTGTATGCGGCGCCCAAGGTCTCGGCGGACATCGCCGCCAGCCTCGGTGCGGCCTACAAGGCGGATGACTGGACCCACACCCAGGGCAGCCTGTTCAGCGCGATGAAGATGGAAAAAACCATGATCGGCCTGCTGTTGCTGATGATCGTCGCGGTAGCGGCGTTCAACATCATCGCCACGCTGATCATGGTGGTGAACGACAAGGGCGCGGACATCGCGATCCTGCGTACCATCGGCGCCACGCCACGGCAGATCATGGCGATCTTCATGGTGCAGGGCACGGTGATCGGTATCGTCGGCACCCTGATCGGCGGCGTGCTGGGGGTGATTGCGGCGCTGAACGTCAGTGAACTGGTGGGGTGGCTGGAGCGGGTGAGCGGGCAGCATATCTTCAGTTCGGACGTGTATTTCGTCAGCAACCTGCCCTCGCAATTGCAGGGTGGGGATGTGCTGCTGATTTGCTCGGCCGGGTTTGTGTTGAGCTTTTTGGCGACGATTTACCCGGCGTATCGGGCGGCGAAGATTGAGCCGGCGCATGCCCTCAGGTATTCGTAGGATTTAAGACCGCTATCGGGAGCAAGTCGAATCGTCGCACCGCCCCTCGCACATTTTGAAGGTGTTCACAGATCAAAATGTGGGAGGGGCGGTGCGACGATTCGACTTGCCCCCGATAGCGCCAACACAGCTTGCATCAAACTCCCCGTGGCAACTCGATCACAAACCGCGTCCACCCCGGCTCAGACTCGCAATAAATCCGCCCCCCATGCGCCCGCACAATCGACTGGGTAATCGCCAACCCCAGCCCCGCATGCTCGCTGCTGCCTTCATGGCGCGCCGGGTCGGCCCGGTAGAAGCGGTCGAACAACCTCGGTAACACGTCCGCCGGGATGCCTTCCCCGCTGTTCTCCACCGTCAGCGTCACGCCGTGTGCCCCTTCCGTCAGATGCACCCGCACCTCGCCGCCCGCCGGAGTAAAGCGCAGCGCGTTATCCAACAGGTTCGACAATGCCCGGCGCAACATGCCGCGATCGCCAGTGGTGTGGGCCATACCCTCGCGCACCAGGCTGACGTGCGCGTCTTCCGCCAGCAAGACGAAGAACTCCAGTAGCGCGTCCACTTCATCCGCCAGCTTCAACGGTTCGCGCGTGGGCGCCAGCAGCCCGTGATCGGCCTTGGCCAGGTACAACATGTCGTTCACCAGTTGCGCCATCCATTGCAGCTCTTCCAGGTTGCTGTGCAGCGCCTCGCGGTAATCCTCCAGCGGGCGCGGCTGGGTGAGGATGACTTGGGTGTGGGTCAACAGGTTCGACAGGGGGGTGCGCAGTTCGTGGGCGATATCGGCGGAGAACGCCGAGAGGCGTTGGAACGCGTCGTCCAGTCGGCCCAGCATGGCGTTGAAGGCTTGGGCCAGTTCTGCCAGTTCCACCGGCATACCCTGCTCGGGCAAACGCTGGGTCAGGGAATGGGCCGACACGCCGGCCGCCACTTCGCCCATGCGCCGCAACGGCCGCAGCCCGCTGCGCGCTGCCCAGGCGCCGAGCAGCGCGGTGGCCAGGGCCGAGAGGCTGACCGTGAGCCAGATCAAATGCTGCATGCGTTGCAGGAAGTGCTGGTGGTGGGTGATGTCGAGCATCAGGCTCAGTTGCGGCGAGTCGGGTTGGCCCGGCCTTAACGGCGCGTTGTACACGCGGTAGTCGGTGCCGGCGTTCTGCAGGCCGTGCAGGCCAGGCGATTCGGGCAGGCTGATGTTCGGTGCGCCGTCAAACCAGCGCTGGCCGGCGGCGGTGATGCGTAATGCGAGGTCAGGCTGGCGATTGAGTTCGGCGCGCAGTTGCGCTTCGCGTTGGGCGAATAATTGCAGCGAGTCGACGCCCAGCAAGGTGCTGCGCAGCGCCACCAGTTTGCTCTCGAGCAGTTGCTGGTCCAGTTCGACAAAATGCGCCTCGCTGGCCCGGTTGAACAGCACGCCGGCGAGCAACGAGACCACGGCGGTGCAGGCCGCAAACAGCAGGGCCAGGCGGCTGCTCAGGGACAGGTGCTTGATCAACTGCATCGTTCCTCCAGCACATAACCCATACCGCGCACGGTGTGGATCAGCTTATTGGGGAAGTTGTCGTCGACTTTCAGGCGCAGTCGGCGGATCGCCACTTCGATGATGTTGGTGTCGCTGTCGAAGTTCATGTCCCACACCTGGGACGCGATCAGCGACTTGGGCAGCACTTCGCCCTGGCGCCGCAGTAGCAGTTCGAGCAAGGCGAATTCCTTGGCGGTGAGGTCGATGCGCTGGCCGTCGCGTTCGACGCGGCGGCGGATCAGGTCCAGGCGCAGGTCGGCCAGTTGCAGGGCGGTTTCCTGCGGTGCGCTGCTGCCACGGCGCAACAGGCTGCGCACCCGTGCGAGCAGTTCGGAAAAGGCGAACGGCTTGACCAGGTAGTCGTCGGCGCCCAGTTCCAGGCCGTGTACGCGGTCTTCCACGGCGTCGCGGGCGGTGAGAAACAGCACCGGGATGTCGAGTCCGGCGCTGCGCACGGCCTGGAGGATCTGCCAACCATCGCGGCCGGGCAGCATCACATCGAGGATCAGCAGGTCGTAGTCGCCGGTCAGCGCCAAGTGTTGGCCGCTGGTGCCGTCGGCCACCAGTTCGGTGGTAAAGCCGGCCTCGGCCAGGCCTTGGCGCAGGTACTGGCCGGTTTTGGGTTGGTCTTCGACGATCAGCAGTTTCATGGGCAGCTCTTGGCGGCGGGTCACGTCGGACTTTATACCGTGGTGGCCAGGGGAGGGGCGCAACCTGACAAAGTTGTAATCTAGCAGTCAGCTAGCTGGCAGGGGTGCAATCTTAGAGTGGTCCTCAGACCGATCCCACACCTTTGGAGAATTGAGATGGCATTGCGTACCCCCCTGTTGTTGGCAGGCTGCCTGTTGGCGTTGAGTGTCGGGGCAATGGCTGACACGGCCCACACCTATGCATTCGGCCAGCCGGCATCTGCCGATAAGGCCACGCGCACCGTGGAAGTGGTGCTGCAGGATATGTCCTTTTCGCCCAAGTCCCTGGATGTGAAGGCCGGTGAGACCGTGCGTTTTGTGCTGGTCAACAAAGGCCAGTTGCTCCACGAGTTCAACCTGGGCGATGCGGCCATGCATGCTGAGCATCAGAAGCAAATGATGCAGATGCAGTCGAGCGGCATGCTGAACGCCACCGGTATGGGCAAGATGGACCACGGCGCCATGGACCACGGTGCTATGGCCAGCATGGGCAATATGGGCGGGATGAAGCACGATGACCCCAACAGCGTACTGGTAGAACCCGGTAAAACCGCCGAATTGACCTGGACGTTCACCAAGGCCTCCGGCCTTGAGTTTGCCTGCAATATTCCCGGGCATTACCAGGCGGGCATGGTCGGCAAGCTCAACGTCCATTGAGCCTGCGAGGGCGCGCGTGCTGTGTTTCTTAGGGGCGGGGGCAAAGGCTGGTAGAATGGTCGGGTTTATTTAGCCAGGTTTCCGCCATGCATCCCGCAGCCGAACATTCGCCGCTGGGCAAGTCCAGTGAATACATCAGCACCTACACCCCCTCGTTGCTGTTCCCGATCCCGCGCGCCGCGAAATGGGCCGAACTGGGCCTGAGCGCCGAGACCCTGCCTTACAAGGGCGTGGATTTCTGGAACTGCTTCGAACTGTCCTGGCTGCTGCCGTCGGGCAAGCCGGTGGTGGCCATCGGTGAGTTCAGCATTGCGGCCGACTCGCCGAATATCATCGAGTCCAAGTCCTTCAAGCTGTACCTCAACTCACTGAACCAGACCGCGTTTGCCGATACGCAAAGCCTGGAGGCGACGTTGCGCACCGACCTCAGCGCTGCTGCCGGCAAGCCGGTGGGCGTGCGCATCCGCAGCCTGGCCGAGGTTGAGGCCGAAGGCGTGGTGACGTTGCCGGGGGTGTGCATCGATGACCTGGATATCAGCGTCAGCAACTACGAACACCCGCGTCCGGAACTGCTGCGTTGCGATGACTCGCGCATTGTCGAGGAGAGCGTGCACAGCCACCTGCTCAAATCCAACTGCCCGGTCACCAGCCAGCCCGATTGGGGCAGCGTGGCGGTGCAATACCGCGGCGCACAACTGGATCACGCCAGCCTGCTGGAATACCTGGTGAGCTTTCGCCAGCACTCGGACTTCCATGAACAGTGCGTGGAGCGGATCTTCCTGGACTTGCAGCGCTTGCTGAAACCGGAGAAGTTGACGGTGTTTGCGCGCTATGTGCGGCGGGGTGGGCTGGATATCAACCCGTATCGCAGTACTGAGGATGTGGAGTTCCAAAACCTGCGCCTGGCGCGCCAGTAACCTTTACACAAACAAAAAATGTGGGAGGGGGCTTGCCCCCGATAGCGGAGTGTCAGTCACAGTCTCTGTGCCTGACCCACTGCAATCGGGGGCAAGCCCCCTCCTACCTGTTGGTTCTGTGCTTGGCTTGGGCTCGGGTTAAATGCCGATGTTGCCCAAGGTGATCACAATATTGCGCAACGTCCCGGCAATGCCCGGATGGTCCAACTCGAAACTTTCTACCGCCCGGTTCACATCATCAGCGATGCTCGGCGGCTGAGTGGCCGGTTCCAGTTCAAGTTGCACTTCAAACTTGGCAAGCAAGGCTTCCAGCGCTTCACGTTTTTCGGACGGCAGCGGTGGTTCTTGTTCCAGTTGCTCGCGCAGGATGTTGACCTGTTCTTGCAGTTTTTCGCGGGCAGGCATGGTGTTCTTCCTTTTATCGATAGGCACTGGCGTAGACCACGGCACGCCGAGAAAGGTCTACGAGAGGAGCTGTAGATTAATCTACCGGCGCCGTCTGTGCATGATCTCAATCAGGGCTTTTCGCCTTTGAGCTGGCGCAGGCTGATGTCCGCCAAGCAGGTACCGAGCTCGCCGAGGTGATCGATCACCGAATGCACCCCCAACCCATACAGCGCCACGGTGGCCTTGCCGCGTTTGTATTCGCGCTGTTGCTCGGTCAGTGCCTGCCATTGCTCTGGCGCCAGGCCGCACAGCGAACCGCAGGACGCCAGGCCGATAGTCCACAGCCCAGCGTTCAGGCCCGATTGCAGCAGGCGCGGCTCGCCGCTGACCAGTACGCAGCCTTCCAGGCGTTCGATGTTCAATTCCATCAAGGCTTGCCAGCACGCATGGGGCGCGGGCCAGCGGATGGAAGACGGTGACGTCGCCTTGAGCCAGTCGGGCAGCGCAGCGGCCAGCGGGGTTGTCACCGAGGGCGGCAGCTCATCCAGCCAGGCGCAGGGCACGCCTTGTTCCTTGAGGCTGCGCAGGCTCTTCAATGCTCCTGGCGTGGCCTCGGAATGCGGGGAGGGTGAATCGGTGCGCGCCTGGGAACCAAAATCCACCAGGCAGCCACTCAGGCCAAACAACACGGCGGTCAAGGTGGGGGCAGTGGCGATGGCAATCTCGGCGTGAGGCATTTCGACATCCCTGAAATAGCTGTGACGCTATCGGGGTGGTGTGACAAGTCGATGACACTCTCGAGTAATTGTAGGAATTTTGTACATTTTCTGTATGTCGTTTCTTGGCAGATGCCTAAAAGGACACTTCCGTCATATACTGGCGCCTTATTCAGGGCATAGCGCCCATGACAGACTATTCAAGGAGCAAAAGCTATGCGCTGGAGCCACTACTTCGCTCAGCTTTCGGTGTGTGCCACTGTCCTGCTGGCCCCTTTCGCCGTAAACGCTGCGTCGGAAGATGATCCATGGGAAAGCGTCAACCGCCCGATCTTTACGTTCAACGACACCGTTGATACCTACGCCCTAAAACCATTGGCCCAAGGCTATCAGTTTGTGACCCCGCAATTCGTGCAGGACGGCGTTCACAACTTCTTCCGCAATATCGGCGATGTCGGCAACCTGGCCAACAACGTGCTGCAACTCAAGCCGCACGCCGCCGGTGTGGATACAGCCCGCCTGTTGATGAACACCACCTTCGGCGTGCTGGGCTTCGTCGACGTAGGCACCAAAATGGGGCTGCAACGCAGCGATGAAGACTTCGGCCAGACCCTCGGTTACTGGGGCGTGCGCAGCGGTCCTTACGTGATGCTGCCACTGCTGGGTCCAAGCACCTTGCGCGACGCGCCGTCCAAATACGTGGACAGCTACACCCAACCGTACCGCTACATGAACGACATCGGCTGGCGCAACAGCACCTTTGGCCTGAACATTGTCGACACCCGTGCCAGCCTGCTCGACAGCGAGAAGCTGATCACCGGCGACAAGTACACCTTCATTCGCAACGCCTACCTGCAGAACCGCGAGTTCAAGGTCAAGGATGGGAAGGTCGTCGACGACTTCTAAGTCGAGACGTCTTGAAACGAAAAAAGGCGACCGCGTGGTCGCCTTTTTTGTGCGCGGGTATTAGCGCATTTTCAGGATCTTCAGTCCCAAATGTTGTTTATCGCCCTCGTTCTTCGCCCATACCACCTGGGTGTCCGCTTCCAGGCCCGTGAGGGCGGCATGTTCTGACTCGATGCGCACGGTCAGCAGGTCGCCCACGGTGAACTGGCGAGGTGCCTGCACTTGCATGCCGGAGCTGGAAAGGTCCACGCAAACCCCGTCAATTTCCTGCCCGGCGTGGATCAAAGAGACATCGGCATCCACTCGCATGCGGATGAAATCGCGCTTTTCAGCGTAGTCGCGCTCGTGTTCGCTCACAGCTTCCATCCTTACTTTGTGTTGTGGTGGTGGCTGTTCTTATAACTCCCTGTGATTTGCGATGTAAAGACGCCCGGCGACCATCGGCATGAGCTTGAAACCCCTGGCGGATGGGAGTACCGTCTGCGCCTTAGAAGGGCACCTCTGCTTTACAGTTGTGCGTGGGCAAAAAGCCTATGCTTTGTAGGACAGAGAGGCTAGAAAGCGAATCCAGTAGCGTGAGCACGGCCATTGCCGAGCCGCCTACGCCAACCTAATTCTGGCGCCGTTTGCCCACATGCCAAAAACCAGTGCCACGCTGCTGATAATCGATGACGACGAAGTAGTGCGCGCAAGCCTTGCGGCCTATTTGGAAGACAGTGGCTTCAGCGTCCTGCAGGCCAGCAATGGCCAACAGGGTCTCCAGGTATTCGAGCGCGATAAGCCCGACCTCGTGATCTGCGATCTGCGCATGCCCCAGATGGGCGGCCTCGAGCTGATTCGCCAGGTGACCGAGCTTGCTCCGCAGACGCCGGTGATTGTCGTGTCCGGTGCCGGGGTGATGAATGATGCCGTCGAGGCCCTGCGCCTGGGCGCCGCCGACTACCTGATCAAGCCCCTGCAAGACCTGGCGGTGCTGGAGCACTCGGTGCGCCGTGCCCTGGATCGGGCACGCCTACTGGTGGAAAACCAGCGCTACCGCGAAAAGCTCGAAACCGCCAACCGCGAACTCGAAGCCAGCCTGAACCTGCTCCAGGAAGACCAGAACGCCGGTCGCCAGGTGCAGATGAACATGCTGCCGGTCAGCCCGTGGACCATCGATGAATTCAAGTTCGCGCACCAGATCATCCCGTCGCTGTACCTGTCGGGTGATTTTGTCGACTATTTCCGCGTAGACGAGCGGCGGGTTGCGTTCTACCTGGCCGACGTGTCCGGCCATGGTGCATCCTCGGCGTTTGTCACCGTGTTGTTGAAGTTTATGACCACACGGCTGTTGTTCGAATCCAAGCGCAGTGGCACCTTGCCGGAATTCACCCCCTCCCAGGTGCTGGGCCACATCAACCGAGGCCTGATCAGCTGCAAGCTGGGCAAGCACGTGACGATGGTGGGCGGCGTGATTGATGAAGAAACCGGTCTTTTGACCTACAGCATCGGCGGTCACCTGCCGATGCCGGTTTTGTACACTCCTGACAGTGTGCGCTACCTGGAAGGGCGTGGTCTGCCCGTCGGCTTGTTCAATGAAGCCACCTACGAAGACCACATCCTGGAGCTGCCGCCGACCTTCAGCCTGACGCTGATGTCCGACGGTATCCTGGACCTTCTTCCAGAGCCTACACTCAAAGAGAAAGAAGCCGCCTTGCCCCAACGGGTCAAGTCGGCGGGCGGCAGCCTGGATGGTCTGCGGCAGGTTTTTGGATTGGCCACGCTAGGTGAGATGCCGGATGATATCGCCCTATTGGTGTTGAGCAGGAATCTTTGATGAGTACCGGAAGAATCCAATTCGCCGAGCAAGACGGGACCTTCGTCCTGAAGTTTGTCGGTGAAGTGCGCCTGACCTTGTGTTCGGCGCTGGATGCAACGATTGAGCGGATTTTCACAGCACTGAATTTCTCGGCGATCGTGATCGATCTGACCGAAACCCGCAGCATCGATAGCACCACCCTTGGGTTATTGGCCAAGTTGTCCATTCTGTCTCGGCAGAAGGTCGGCCTGTTGCCCACCGTCGTCACCACCCACGAAGACATCACCCGTCTGCTGCAGTCCATGGGCTTCGATCAAGTGTTCAACATCGTTGACCGCCCGATCCCCTGCCCGGAGTGCCTGACCGACCTGCCGTCCCAGGACCAATCCGAGGAAATCGTGCGGATCAAGGTGCTGGAAGCGCACAAAATCCTGATGGGCTTGAACGAGTCCAATCGCGAAGCCTTCCACGACCTCGTCAACGCCCTCGAACGCCACTGACCGCCCTGTTGGAATGCACTCCCAGTGTGGGAGGGGGCAAGCCCGCTCCCACATTTGACCGAGTTCCTAACTGAAAAAAAGGGCGGCACCCTCACAGGTGCCGCCCTTTTTGCTGCCGCCGCTTTTACAGCTTGGCAGACAACAACGCTTCGAGCTTCTCTTGATCCCGAGCAAACTGACGAATCCCCTCGGCCAGCTTCTCAGTCGCCATCGCATCTTCGTTGGACTCCCAACGGAACTGCGCTTCAGTCAGATGCACCCGCGCTTCACCGGCATGGCCTGGCGACAGCTTGCGCTCCAGCTTGCCGGTATCGGCCGCCAGTTTCTCCAGCAGGTCCGGGCTGATCGTCAGGCGATCACAGCCGGCCAACTCTTCGATCTGGCTCAGGTTGCGGAAGCTCGCACCCATCACCACGGTTTTGTAGTCATTGGCCTTGTAGTAGTTGTAGATGCGCGTCACCGATTGCACGCCGGGATCATCGGCGCCGGTGTAGTCGTTGCCGTTGGCTTTCTTGTACCAGTCGTAGATACGGCCCACGAACGGCGAAATCAGGAACACACCCGCTTCGGCACAGGCCACGGCCTGGGCGAAGGAGAACAGCAGGGTCAGGTTGGTCTGGATGCCTTCTTTTTCCAGCTTCTCCGCCGCGCGGATACCTTCCCAGGTGGAAGCGATCTTGATCAGTACGCGATCACGGCCAACCCCGGCTTTGTCGTACAGGTCGATCAGACGGTGCGCGCGCTTGAGTACGGCGTCAGTGTCGAACGACAGGCGTGCATCCACCTCGGTGGAGATACGGCCGGGCACCACTTTCAAGATTTCTTGACCCACCGCCACCGCAAAACGGTCACTGGCCAGGCCAACATCACCGTTGCAGTCCTTCACGCATTCATCCAGCAACTTGGCATAGCCCGGAATCGACGCGGCCTTGAGCAGCAGGGAAGGGTTGGTGGTGGCATCTTGCGGCTTGAGATTGGCGAGGGCCGCGAAATCGCCGGTATCGGCGACGACGGTAGTGAACTGTTTGAGTTGTTCCAGCTTGGAAGTCATGGGCGTGCTCTGTCCTATGGGTCTGATGACATTACCCGAGCGCTGGCAGGCGCTCAAGGGCGCAAATGCGTTCGATCGTTTGCGAGGGCAACAACCTGAAAACAGCCGTTTGAATGACTGGCCTTGCTGCTAAATAGGAGGGCAAGATCGCCCGCAGGTTCAACCCAACAGCCCAATGAACACCGCGATAAACAGGTGGGCGCCGGTTTCACCGGCCCTCCAGCAACCCCGCCGCCTGATCCAGCAACGCCAACGGATCACTCGCTTTATGAATATCCACCGACAACAACTGCCTGAACTTGCGCGCCCCAGGGAAACCCGTCCCCAACCCCAGCACATGCCGCGTAATGTGATGCATCGAGCCACCGCTCGCCAAATGCTCCGCGATATAAGGCCGCAACTGCGCCAACGCCTCTGCCCGACTGATCACCGGCCGCGCACTGCCAAACAACTGCTGATCCACCTCCGCCAGCACATACGGATTGTGATAAGCCTCCCGGCCCAGCATCACCCCGTCAAACGTCTGTAAATGCTCTTGGCACTGTTCCAGCGTCTTGATCCCACCGTTGAGAATAATCTCCAACTCGGCAAAATCCCGCTTCAACTGCGCCGCCACGTCATACCGCAACGGCGGAATGTCGCGATTCTCCTTCGGCGACAACCCCTCCAGAATCGCAATCCGCGCATGCACGGTAAAACTGGTACACCCCGCATCCTTCACCTGCCCGACGAAATCACACAACTGGGCGTAACTGTCCCGCCCATTGATCCCGATCCGGTGCTTCACCGTCACCGGAATCGACACCGCATCGCGCATCGCCTTCACGCAATCCGCCACCAACGCCGGATGGCCCATCAGGCACGCGCCGATCATGTTGTTCTGCACCCGATCGCTGGGGCAGCCGACGTTCAGGTTCACTTCGTCGTAACCGGCAGCCTCGGCCATTCGGGCACAGGCGGCCAGATCGGCGGGAACACTGCCGCCCAGTTGGAGGGCGAGCGGGTGCTCGGCGTCGTTGTGGCGCAGGAAGCGATCGTGATCGCCGTGGAGGATCGCGCCGGTGGTGACCATCTCGGTGTAGAGCAGGGCGTGTTTGGAGAGCAGGCGTAGGAAGAACCGGCAGTGGCGGTCGGTCCAGTCCATCATCGGTGCGACAGAAAAGCGGCGGGAGAGTGGAGCGGTTTGTAGGGACATTGGCGATCTGAGTCAGCGAGGCGAATGGCGCAGTTTATCAGGGATGTCTCTTGGGTGTCGGGGAGGTGTATTCCCGCTTCGTTATGCCCTATGGATGGCAACTGAGCCAATTTGTCGACGCTGGCGAAAATGGCATCGGAGACGGCATCAGCCGCGTAAGAGGCAAGATCAATGAGGCAAGATCAATAGTTAGCGTCGCCTTTCAGGGAATATCGGGGGGCGGCCCCCAGTATTACGGAGGCGGACCAGTATCACCCCGGAAATTTCCCACACTTTTCTTAGCTTGCCCGTCAGACCACCCATCGCTAACCTTCCCCAGCCGCTGTAAACCCAGCGGCCGGAGGTGGAAGTCCGTATAGCTAAGGCGTTTTAACTCCCGACAATATTTGGAGCTTCGCCCATGCACAAAAAAACACGCAATCCCTACGTCGATCACAATACTGCTCCCGTCGACACCAAGCTCCACGCCGCCGCTCAACGAGCAATCGATCATTACCTGTTCCCCACGAACAAAAACGACGACGCACCCACCAATCACCCCAGCAACAACCTATTCCTCGTCAGCCCCGACATAGACACCGAAACCCTCCTGGCCAACGCCTCCGAAAACCTCGCGTCCGCCAGCGAAATGGCCGCTACAGTGGCTTTTAACCTCGACGACTCCCAGCGCGCCATTGTCTTGGGCATTCAGCAACTGATCGACCTGAGCGCTCTACTCGTTGACCGAGCCCAGGACCAAGTCGCTCGTGTCATTCGCCCGGCTACGGCCTGACAACCCCCTCCCGCCGCCTTACCCCAAGGCGGCAACCTGAACCCATCCTGTCCCCTGGCGAAGTTTCATCATTCCCCGCGCCTTTGAGGCCTACGATCATCTCCACGGGAAGCCCCCCGCGCTTCCAGCCCATAGGGAACTGAAAAATGATCTCGAACCTCGTCAAAGTCGTGATGATCGCTGGCACGTTGTTGCTGGGTGCTTGTTCGTCGGGTTCGTCGGGCGTGAGTAGCGACCCTTGCTTTTCAGGGGGATGCCAGGCGTTTGGTGACCACAGTCCCAACAAAGCCGCCAAGATGAATTTTGGCGGCAGCGGGCTGGGGAGTAGTTATGGTGAGTACGGTTCGGGGTTGTTGCATGATGACTGATGGGGCGGGGCAGTCATTGATGTGTTGACTGACCCACCGCTATCGGAGCAAACCCCCTCCCACATTGAAGCGCGCGGTGGTTTCGCAAGTGTGGCGTTAGTGGCCGCCTTTCATGCGGCGGGCGATCAGGTAGATGATTAGGCCGACGAGCGCTGTGGCTGCGCCGATATAACCGGTACTTGTCCAGCCGAGCCCAGCGGTGATCGCCATCCCGCCAAACCACGGCCCCAGCGCGTTCGCCAGGTTGAACGCCGCGTGGTTGGACGCTGCCGCCAGGCTTGGCGCTTCGTGGGCGATGTCCATCAGGCGGATCTGCAGCGGGGCGGCCAACGACACCATGGTGCCGACCAGGCCCATGCTCAGCAGTACGCTCCACAGCGAGCCGGCGGCGAAGGGGAAGAACAGCAGCACCGCCATCGACCACACCAATATCAAACCCACCGCGCGAAACTGCAGGCGATCGAACAGCTTGCCGCCGGCGATGTTGCCGATGATGCCGCCCACGCCAAACGCGGCCAGGCCAAAGGGAATCCATTGCGGCGTGACTTTGGTCACTTCGAGCATGGTCGGGGCCAGGTAGCTGAACACGCAGAACATCCCGGCAAAGCCGATGGCGCCAATGGCCAGGGCCATCCACACCTGCGGTTTGGTGAACGCGCGCAGTTCTTTGCGTGGGTCGCTGCGCGGTTCGTCGCGGCGGTCGGGGACGAACTGCCAGACGAGGGCGATGGTGCACAGGGCGAGCACGCTGACGAGGGCGAAGGCCGAGCGCCAGCCGAGGTGTTGGCCGAGGAAGGTGGCGATGGGGTTGCCGAGCAGCATGGCCAGGGTCAGGCCCATCATGACCCGCGCGACGGCGCCGGCGCGTTTGTCGGTGGGCACCATGCTGGAGGCGACGACGGCGGCGATGCCGAAGTAGGCGCCGTGGGGCAGGCCACTGATAAAGCGGAAGGCTACCAGTGAGCCGAAGGTCGGGGTGAACGCAGTGGCGAGGTTGCCCAGCGCATACAGGCCCATCAGCAGCAGGAGCATGTGTTTGCGTAGCAACTTGGCGCCGAGGATGGCCAGCAGTGGCGCGCCGACCATCACGCCCAGCGCGTAGGCGCTGATGGCATGGCCGACCTGGGGTTCGCTTAAACCCAGGTTGTGGGCGATGTCGGGCATCAGTCCCATGATGGCGAATTCGCCGGTACCGATCGCGAAAGCGCCCACGGCCATGGCAGCTTCCATTTTGGCGGCGCTGCGCGCGGGCAGGACGTGCCCGGGTGTTTGGTGGATAGACATGGATCGCTCTGTGTTGAAGGGTGTACGAGGCGGAGCCGCCGATGCTACGCAAGCGGCAGTGAGGGTGTCTAGAACCGCCTTTTACACGAGAGTTCCCTGCCGCTGACAACCCTGTGACCCCACGTCGCGCCCGTCGGGCTTGACACTAACCCTGATCAACCTTGTCAAAACCCCTGTTTTAGAGCTGTCTATTAGCCAAACAGCGCATATCGGCGGTATGGCGTGATATTCTGCGCGCCATCTTGGTCTAGTCTTTCTCCGGAACGTACACCCGTATACGTCCCGGCGGCTGGCTGTCGCCCAGGTAGCTGAAGCCAATAATGATAAGAAGTCAGCGCAGAAGGGACATAAAAGTGAGGTCGATACGTCGGCCTTGTGTGCCCACCCTGCGGTCCTTGAATGAATGTGCAAACCCCACGGTGCGTTGCCTGGCGCAGCGTGATCGAGGGTTCGCCAGGCTCAGGGGCAGTGGGGCGGATGGCGTTTTATCATAGGTGCTACTGATGTTTAAGAAAGTAAACACTGCCCTGCTGGGGTTGGCTTTGTCGATGGGGATCACGTCCGTTCACGCGGAAGAGGCAAAGAAAGTCGATGTGCTGCTGATCGGCGGCGGCATCATGAGTGCGACCCTGGGTGTCTGGCTTAACGAGCTGGAACCGAGCTGGTCGATGGAAATGGTCGAGCGCCTCGATGGCGTCGCCGAAGAAAGCTCCAACGGTTGGAACAACGCCGGTACCGGTCACTCGGCCCTGGCTGAGCTGAACTACACCCCGGAAGACAAGAACGGCAACGTTGAGATCCCGAAAGCGGTCGAAATCAACGAAGCGTTCCAGATCTCCCGTCAGTTCTGGTCCTGGCAGGTCCAGCAGGGCGTGCTGAAGAACCCGCGTTCGTTCATCAACTCCACACCGCACATGAGCTTTGTGTGGGGCGATGACAACATCAAGTTCCTGAAAAAGCGTTACGAAGCCTTGCAAGCGAGCCCGCTGTTCGCCGGCATGCAGTACTCCGAAGACCCGGCGCAGATCGCCAAGTGGGTTCCGCTGATGATGGAAGGGCGTGACCCGAACCAGAAAATCGCGGCCACCTGGAGCCCGCTGGGTACGGACATGAACTTCGGCGAGATCACCCGCCAGTTCGTCGCTCACCTGCAAACCACGCCCAAGTTCGACCTGAAACTGTCGAGCGAAGTGCAGGACATCACCCGCAACGCCGACGGTTCGTGGCGTGTGAGCTACAAAAACCTGAAAGACGGCACCAAGACCGAAACCGACGCCAAGTTCGTGTTCATCGGCGCGGGCGGCGGTGCACTGCACCTGCTGCAAAAGTCGGGCATTCCTGAAGCCAAGGACTACGCTGCCTTCCCGGTTGGCGGTTCGTTCCTGGTGACCGATAACCCAGCCATCGCCGAGCAGCACCTGGCCAAGGCCTACGGTAAGGCTTCGGTTGGCGCGCCGCCGATGTCGGTTCCGCACCTGGACACCCGTGTGCTGGATGGCAAGCGCGTGATTCTGTTTGGCCCATTCGCGACCTTCTCGACCAAGTTCCTGAAAGAGGGCTCGTACCTGGACCTGCTGACCAGCACTACCACCCACAACATCTGGCCAATGACCCGCGTCGGTGTGCGTGAATACCCACTGGTCGAGTACCTTGCTGGCCAGTTGATGCTGTCGGATGACGACCGCTACAACGCCCTGAAAGAGTACTTCCCGAACGCCAAGAAAGAAGACTGGCGCCTGTGGCAAGCCGGTCAGCGCGTGCAGATCATCAAGCGTGACGAAGAGCAGGGCGGCGTGCTGAAACTCGGCACCGAAGTGGTCAGCTCTGCTGACAACACCATCGCCGGCCTGTTGGGCGCATCGCCAGGCGCATCGACTGCGGCGCCGATCATGCTGACCGTGCTGCAGAAAGTGTTCAAGGACAAGGTGGCGACCCCGGCCTGGCAGGAAAAACTGCATCAGATCGTGCCAAGCTATGGCACTAAGCTGAACGACAGTCCTGAGGCTGTTGCCAAAGAATGGGCCTACACCGCCGGTATCTTGCAACTGACCCCACCACCTGCGATTCCGCAGATGACCGCTCCCAAGGCCACCGAGGCTGCCAAGCCTGCGGCTGAGCCGAGCAAGCCGGCGTCTGATCTGGCGCTGTAAGAAACACCCAATAAAAAGCTCGCTGAACCGTTAACGGTCAGCGAGCTTTTTAGTGGGCGGCTGTTTAAGTCAGGGTGTGCGCCCGGTTGACCGCAGGCAGCTCAACGGTGCGTTCGGCCGCAGCCAGGGCCACCCTCAGCTCGGCCTGGTCCAGCGCCACGCAATACGCCGGTTTGGCCCGCTCAAACCGCCAGCTTTCATCCAGCCCACCGGCATCCACGGCGTCAAAGCCGAGCTCATCGAGCAACTGGATCACTTGCGCTTTTGCCGCAGCGTCATCCGCAGCCACCGGCAGTGCGCGGCGGTCGGGGGCGCCGTGAGGGCGGGCATCCTGCGCCAGGTCTGGCGCAAAGATCGCGTTGAACACCTTCACCACGTGCGAATGCGGCAAATGCTCGGCGAGCAGCCGGCTGGTGGTGGTTTCAAAACGGTCCAGCTCAGGGATGTGCCCGTCGCGATCGGGGTAGTAATTGTTGGCGTCCATCACTGTTTTGCCTTCCAGCCACTGCGCGGGCACGCTGCGGTAATGTTCCAGGGGAATCGCCACGAGCACCACGTCACCAAATTGTGCCGCGTCTTGCGCGCTGCCCACTTGAACGCCCCAAATGCCGCTGAGTACGCTGCTCATGGTCTGGGGGCCACGGGAGTTGCTCAACATCACTTCATGCCCGGCCGCCAGCGCCAGTTGGGCCACCGCGCGCCCGATGAAACCTGCTCCAATCACGCCAATCTTCATGGCCTAGCTCCTGCAAAGTAGGGGAGCGGTTATGATGATTGGTAGCCAATGGGTGATAAATGAGCGTTGTGACGTGGCTGTTATTACTGGGAGTGGGGAATGATGGACCGTCTTTCGAGCATGAATGCCTTTGTGACTGCCGCTGAGTTGGGCTCTTACGCGCGAGCCGCGGTGCGTTTGAACATGTCAGCGCAGATGGTGGCCAAGCATGTCGCCGCGCTGGAACAGCGCCTGGGCGCGCGCTTGCTCAATCGCACCACGCGCCGGCAGAGCCTGACGGAGTTGGGTAGCGCTTACTACGAGCGTTGCAAACATATCCTGACGGAGGCCGAGGCCGCCGACTCCCTGGCGCAGATCATGAATGACACCCCACGCGGCAAGCTGAAAATTACCGCCCCGGTGACCTTCGGCTCCTACAGCCTGATGCCTCTGGTGACCGCGTTTTTGCGTGACAACCCTGAGGTAAGCATCGACCTGCACCTCACCGATCGTTTCGTCGATCTGGTGGAAGAAGGCTACGAAGCCGCCTTCCGCATTGGCCCCCCAGCGATCACGGGGTTAACCGCCAGACCCCTGGCGCCGTATCGTCTGGTGGCCTGCGCGGCGCCTGCCTACTTGGCGGCACGGGGCACACCGCTGCGGCCGGCGGACCTTCAACAGCATGAATGCTTGGGCTATGCCTTCTGGTCACGTCCGGCGGATCGCGAATGGGTGTTCCACCAGGGCTCGGTCCCGCACACCGTACAGGTTGCCAGCCGTTTGCAGATCAACGAAAGCAGGGCCTTGATGTCGGCTGCGCTGGACGGGTTTGGCATTGTGCTCGGAGCGGAAGATTTTCTGCGCCCCGCCCTAGCCAGGGGCGAGTTGGTACAGGTGCTGCCGGACTTTGAGGCGCCGAGCCGGCCCATGCATTTGGTCTACACCGCCAACCGCCAGCGTACCGCCAAGTTGCGAGGCTTTGTCGAGGCTGTGCTGGAGCGTTTCGGCCCGGCTTGAGTGTTCAAACCGCGACGCTGCCTCCCGTCTGTTCCTGTGGATGCACTGTCAGCAGGTTCAGCAACCTGACAGACACCACCTGTTAAAAAGTACCCAGGCCTTGCAGGAGCGCGGCTGCAACAAAGGGGGATTTTTTACTGATGCAGGTGTTGGGCGTTAGCGCCCGAGGGGTTTATATGTTGCTACGTTATGCAGCATTGGTGGCCATGGTCGTCGCGGCATCCGGCTGTGTGCAAGAGCGTGTCGTGCATGAGCGGCGACCGGTGCAACGTGAGTACGTCGAAGTGGTCGCCCCACAACCGCCGCCGATGCAAGTGATCGAAGTCGAGCCGGTTGTACGCGAAGGTTATGTATGGTCACGCGGGTATTGGCGTTGGGAAGGTGGACGCTATGTGGCTGTACACGGCCATTGGGAGGCGGTGCGTGAGGGCTACCGCTATGTGCATCCGCACTGGGTGCAGCGAAATGATGGTTACCACTGGCAGCATGGTGGCTGGGTTCGCTGAACCCCGCTCAGGCCAATCGCTTCATGCCCGGGGCCTTGGCCGCGTCGAGGTCAAAGGTGGCGGTGTACTCGCAGCCGGCTGCGTGTGCGCAGCGCGCGATCAAACAGTCGGCGAAATCGGCTTTGTTTGCCGAGAACCGCCGGAGCGCCTGCCAGACGATCTCGGCATGTTCGATGATCAATTCACGGGTACGCAGCAGCGTTTCCAGCACCGTCACCACGTCGCTCTTGGCGCACTGATAGCAACTTTGTAAAACCCATACCAACTCCACCACCGACACCAGGCTGACAAAGCCTGGCGACAGGGTGGTGAGGGATTCGATCAGCTCGGACGCCTTGGCGGATTGGACCGGATCATCCTGAGTGACATAGCGCACCAGCACATTGGTATCCAGGCCGATCATTGGGCTTTTGCTCCCTGTGCCGCAATGGCGCGGTTCATGTCCTCGATGGAGATGGCCTGGGCAGGCTTGCGGATCAACCCCTTGAGGTCTTGAACGGTTTTGCTCGCGGCAATAATGGAAAATTTGCCGTCTTCCATTTCGACGAATTCGACCCGGTCTCCCGTTTCCAGGCCCAGGGCGGTCCTGACTTGGACGGGGATGGTGATTTGTCCTTTTGAAGTAAGCGTGGCGGTCGCCATGTTGAAGGTCTCCAGCGTGATGCTCCTTACCTTAGGGTAAGGAGTGTGGGAGAACAAGATCCGTTGGTCCATAGGTCGCTCCTCGGGTGTGGGTCAGTCGGGCTTCGTAAAAACGATAGCCCGACGCTTCCCGCCGACAAGCCTGAACACAAGGTTAAAGCACTACAGCATGTGTGGGCTGACTTACTGCACCACGCGGTAGCACGGCACATACGCCGCGCCGCCCGGCAACTTCATGCGGTGCTGGGCGACGAACGCCTGGAGCAGTTCATCCAGTGGCTTCATGATGGCCGGGTCGCCATGGATCTCGTAAGGGCCGTTCTGTTCGATCAGGCGAATGCCCTTGTCCTTGACGTTGCCCGCCACGATCCCCGAGAACGCGCGACGCAGGTTGGCCGCCAGTTCATGGGGCGGCAGCGCGTGACTCAGTTGCAGGCTGGCCATGTTTTCGTGGGTCGGGTCGAACGGGCGCTGGAAGCCTTCGTCGATCTTCAACAGCCAGTTAAAGTGGAACGCATCGTTGCGCTCGCGGCGGAACTGCTTCACGGCCTTGAGCCCGGCGGTCATCTGGCGGGCCACTTCGGCTGGATCGTCGATGATGATCTGGTAGTGCGCCTGCGCCGCTTCGCCCAGCGTGGCGCCGACGAATGCGTGCAACTGTTGCAGGTACGGCGCCGCGTGTTTTGGCCCGGTGAGGATGACCGGGAACGGCACGTCGCGGTTGTCCGGGTGCATCAGGATGCCGAGTAAGTAGAGGAACTCTTCCGCCGTGCCGGCGCCGCCCGGGAAGATGATGATGCCGTGGCCGACGCGCACGAAGGCTTCCAGGCGCTTCTCGATGTCCGGCAGTATCACCAGCTCATTGACGATCGGGTTCGGCGCTTCGGCGGCGATGATGCCCGGCTCGGTCAGGCCCAGGTAGCGCCCGCCGCTGATGCGTTGCTTGGCGTGGGAAATGGTCGCGCCCTTCATCGGGCCTTTCATCACGCCGGGGCCGCAGCCTGTGCATATGTCGAGGCTGCGCAGGCCCAGTTCGTGGCCGACTTTCTTGGTGTATTTGTATTCTTCGGTGTTGATCGAGTGCCCACCCCAGCACACCACGATCTTCGGCTCGACACCCGGGCGCAGCGTGCGGGCGTTGCGCAACAGGTGGAACACGTAGTCGGTGATGCCCTGGGAGTTGCTCAGGTCGATGCGTTGGCTGTCCAGTTCGTTCTCGGTGTAGACGATGTCGCGCAGCGCGCTGAACAGCATTTCGCGGGTACTGGCGATCATTTCGCCATCGACGAAGGCGTCGGCCGGCGCGTTCAGCAGTTCCAGGCGCACGCCGCGATCCTGCTGGTGGATACGCACTTCAAAGTCTTTATAGGCGTCGAGGATGGTCTTGGCGTTGTCGATGTGTGCGCCGGTGTTGAGGATGGCCAGGGCGCACTGGCGGAACAGGGTATAGATGCTGCCGGAGCCGGCTTCGCTTAGTTGCTGGACTTCACGCTGGGAGAGTGTTTCGAGGCTGCCCTTGGGGCTGACGGAGGCATTGATGACTTGACGTTGGGGCATTCTGATTCCTTGAAAACGCAGCCACCGCGCCCTTCAGGGTGGCGCGATGGCTTGAGAATGGTGGGCGCCGAATTCGGTCGCACGAGACGGTTATTCTGGCCGCCTCGCGGGCAGGGCGCAAACACCGTCCAGCACCATCATGCCGCAGAACCTACTGAATCAGCTTCCAGTTTTTGTAGAAAAACCGCCGCAGCGTGAACACCACGCCTGCAAAACCTGCGATCACGGCGTTGAGGACGGAGGGCAACACGGTCGGCCGCACGATATCAATGAACAGGCAGTAGCGTTTGGCGTCGTTCTTGTTGAAGGATGCATGCATCAGCGTGTCATCGAAAATAAACAGCGGATCGTCGTGCCAGTAATGTTTGTGCTTGCCCACTTGGATGTACACGCCCTCGTGGTGGGGCGCCGGGGCCATGTTGTAGAGCACCCGGAACATCATGCGCAGTGGGCCGAAGTGGAAGGACGTCGAGCGGTTTTCGTTGAACACCGACACGCCGATGGTCTTCACGAACGGCAACTTCTTGCGCAGCTCCGGGATATCCAGGGTGGTTTCGATCGGTCGGCCGTACCATTGGAAAAACAGCATGCCGCGTTTCTTCTCGGCCATGCGCTCGTCCAGGTAGCCGATGATTTCATCCTTGTGGGCCATGGCGTCGTCGATCACCTGTTGCAGGTCTTCACGCCAGGCGGGCGGCAGGTCGCGCATCGTGTAGACGTGGCGGTTGCGGTTGCTCAGCAGGTCGAACAGGGTGTTGAACGGTGCCAGCAGCCAGGTATTGCGGCCGCTGCCGATGAAATATTTCTTGAACGTGTCGCCGTCATACAGACCGTTGCGCAGGAAATCATAGACCCCGCAGACCAGTACCAGGCCGAGGAACACCACGGTGGTCAGGGGGAAGAGGTAAATAATCAGCAAAACGCCGAGTGCCCAGGCGATCGACACGGCTTTTTTGCGTAAGGCAGACTTGTTCATGAAACTCAGCTCCAGCTGGACGCCATTCGACAGATCCAGGTCCGTGGCTGCGAGTGGTGGGGTGGCGAAACATATTGAAATAACCCCGTCATGATAAGGCGTTCTCAGCTAGATGGGCGTGTTAAATATTGCGAAATTGTGAAGAATTGACACGGTTTTTCACCCAAGACGAGGCTAATGCGGCGAGTTTTGGATTGGATTTTGTAAACAGAAGATTTGCGACTATCGTGACGCTTCGGTTTTTTGGACGTCATAGACCGGTACGATTACGTTGAATGGCCACCATTGGCCTTCGGCACCTTGGAAGAGGCAGAAATTTTATGATCATCAAACCGCGGGTTCGTGGCTTTATCTGTGTGACCGCTCACCCTGTTGGCTGTGAAGCGAACGTCAAGGAACAGATCGACTACGTGACTCAACACGGCGTCATCGAAGGCGGCCCGAAAAAGGTGCTGGTCCTCGGTGCTTCCACCGGTTATGGCCTGGCCGCGCGCATCAGTGCCGCGTTTGGCTGCGGCGCCGATACCCTGGGCGTGTTTTTTGAGAAAGAAGGCGAAGAAGGCAAGCTGAGCTCCGCCGGCTGGTACAACAGCGCCGCGTTTGAGAAGTTTGCCGTCGAAAAAGGCCTGTACGCCAAGAGCATCAATGGCGACGCGTTCTCCGACGAGATCAAGCGCCTGACCATCGAGACCATCAAGAAAGACCTGGGCAAGATCGACCTGGTGGTCTACAGCCTGGCCGCGCCACGCAGGACTGACCCGCAGGGCGTGGTGCACAACTCCACCCTCAAGCCGATCGGCAAAGCCGTGACCCTGCGCGGAATCAACACCGACAAGGGCGTCGTCGTCGACACCACCCTTGAGCCAGCCACCCAGGAAGAAATCGACGGCACCGTGAAAGTCATGGGCGGCGAAGACTGGCAGTTGTGGATCGACGCCCTGCGTGATGCGGACGTGTTGGCCGAAGGCGCCAAGACCACGGCATTCACTTACCTCGGCGAGAAGCTGACCCAGGATATCTACTGGAACGGTTCCATCGGCGAAGCCAAGAAGGACTTGGACAAAAAAGTCCTGACCCTGCGCGACAACCTGGCCGCACTGAAGGGCGACGCCCGGGTGTCGGTGCTCAAGGCAGTGGTCACCCAGGCCAGCTCCGCGATCCCGATCATGCCGCTGTACCTGTCGTTGCTGTTCAAAGTGATGAAAGAGCAGGGCACCCACGAAGGTTGCATCGAGCAGGTCTATGGCCTGTTCAAGGACAGCCTGTACGGCCGCGAGCCGACGCTCGACGCCGACGGCCGCCTGCGTGCCGACCTGGCCGAGCTGGAGCCGAAAGTCCAGGACGCCGTGGCCGCGCTGTGGAACCAAGTCACCGACGACAACGTCAACGAAATCAGCGATTTTGCCGGCTACAAGGCTGAGTTCCTGCGCTTGTTCGGCTTTGAGATCGACGGCGTGGACTACGAGGCTGACGTGAATCCGACCGTGAAGATCAACGGTCTGGTCCAAGCCTAAGTACGTTCGAAAAAAATGTGGGGGCGGGAAAACCCGCCCCACATTGGTTCTGCATAAGCCTCCCTATTTCGGAGTCTTCCTACACTCCATCGCGCTCCCGCTGCCGCCCTCGATCTGCCAGACTCCGTCCGCTATCAACTCACGCTAACGGAGGATCTGATGACGATTCGTGCAGTCGTTTTTGATTTTGGCGGTGTTCTGTTCGATTGGAGCCCGCAGCACCTGTACCGCAAGCTGATCGCCGATGATCAGGAACGGCAATGGTTCCTCGACAACATCTGCACCCAGGCCTGGAACACCGAGCAAGACGCCGGGCGCACCCTGGCCGAGGCGACGCGCAGCCTGGTCGCGCAATACCCCCATCACGAAACCTTGATCACGGCCTACTACGAGCGCTGGCATGAAATGCTGCGCGGGCCATTGCCGGAGGGCGTGGCTATTCTCAAGGCGCTGCATCACGCCGACATGCCGCTGTTCGGGCTCACCAATTGGTCGGCCGAGACGTTCCCCTATGCGCGGGCCAACTACTCGTTCCTGCAGTGTTTTCGCGACATTGTGGTTTCCGGCGAGTTGAAGCTGATCAAGCCCGACGCAGCGATTTATCACGCCAGCCTTGGCCAGGTGCGCGCTCACCTGCCGGATATCCAGCCTGGCGAAGTGGTGTTTATCGATGATGTCGCGGGCAATATCGACGCGGCCATTGCCCTGGGCTGGCAAGGCATTCACCACGTTTGCGCCGAGCGTACCGCTGAGCGACTGCGCGAATTGGGCGTGGGCTTTTAGCGCGCCCACTTCTCCAGGGCGAAATCCACGAAAGCCCGTAGTTTAGGCAGGCGATAACGATCCTGCCCGTACAGCAGATGCATGGGGCGGCAGGGCAGTTGATAGGTGGTCAGTAATGCCTCCAGCTTCCCGCTCTGCAGGTCGGGCTGCACCAGGGCATCGGGCAGCATGACGATGCCCATGCCTTGCACCGCCGCCTGGCGCAGGGCTTGCGAGCTGTTGATGGTCAGCGAGCCGGACACGGGGATCTCCACTTCGCCGTCCGCGCCGCTCATGCGCCACAGTTTGTCGGCGTTACGCCAATCGTCGCTTGAGGGGTAGGCGAATGCCAGGCAGTCGTGCTGTTGCAGATCTTCCGGCGTTTGCGGCGTGCCGCGTCGCGCCAGGTAATCCGGCGCGGCGCACAGGGTGATGGTGTAGTCCTGCAGGGGCCGGGCGATCAGGCTTGAGGGTTCCAACTCGCCCAGGCGGATGGCCACGTCAAAGCCGCTGTCGACCAGGTCCATGCGCTGATTACTGAGCACCACGTATAACTTGATCAGCGGGTAACGCTGGGAGAATTCGCTCAAGGCCGGCGCCAGGCGTTCGGTGCCGAAGGCGGGCGGTGCGGTGATGCGCAGGGTGCCCTTGGGCACGTCGCTGTGGGCCTGTTCGGCCAATTGCTCGGAGTCGGCCACCAGCCCCAGCACTTCGAGGCAGCGCTGGTAATACTGCCCGCCGAATTCGGTGAGGCTTTGCTTGCGCGTGGTGCGCTTGAGCAGGCTGACCCCCAGGCGTTGCTCCAGGGCGCGCAAGTGGTTGCCGACCATGGTGGTCGACATCCCGCAGGCCTGGGCCGCGGCGGTCATGCTGCCGGTCTCGACCACCTTTACGTACACCGACATCGCCTGGAACAGGTCCATTATCAAACCCTGGTTTAAAGTCATTGCATGAAAGCGCAGTTTATCCAGCTTGGGTGGCTAACGATACTGTCCCCATCCCAACCTGCACTGGAGCTTGCCACCATGACCGCCGCTTGCCTGATGACCACTTACCAACCCTTGGCCTTGAGCTTTGTGCGTGGCCTGGGCACGCGCCTGTGGGACCAGCAGGGCCGCGAATACCTGGACGCCGTGGCAGGCGTGGCCGTGACCAACGTCGGCCACTCGCATCCGAAACTGGTGGCTGCCATCAGCGAACAGGCTGGGTTGCTATTGCACACCTCCAACCTCTACAGCATCGATTGGCAACAACGCTTGGCCCTGCGTCTGACCCAACTGTCCGGGCTGGATCGCGCGTTCTTCAACAACTCCGGCGCCGAGGCCAACGAGACCGCGCTAAAACTGGCGCGGCTGCACGGCTGGAAAAAGGGCATTGAGGTGCCGTTGGTGGTGGTGATGGAGAACGCTTTCCACGGCCGCACGCTGGGCACCATGGCGGCCAGCGACGGGCCCTCGGTCCGCTTGGGGTTCCAGCGCTTGCCGGGGGATTTTCTCAAGGTCGGCTTTGGCGACCTGGCGGCGCTGGAGGCGATCACGCGAGCGTTTGGCACGCGCATTGCGGCGGTCTTGCTGGAACCGATCCAGGGCGAAAGCGGGGTGCAGATGGCGCCAGCCGGTTACCTGAAGGCCCTGCGCGCTCACTGCACGCGCCACGGTTGGCTGATGATGCTCGATGAAATCCAGACCGGCATCGGCCGCACCGGCGCCTGGTTTGCCTTCCAGCACGAGGGCATCGTGCCGGACGTGATGACCCTGGCCAAAGGCCTCGGCAACGGCGTGCCCATCGGCGCTTGTCTGGCCAGGACCGCCGTGGCCGAGTTGTTCACGCCGGGCAGTCACGGCAGCACCTTCGGCGGTAACCCATTGGCCTGCCGCGTAGGTTGCACCGTGCTGGACATTATCGAGGCGCAAGGCCTGTTACAGAACGCCGCGCAACAAGGCGAACGCTTGCTGGCGCGGCTGCGGGTGGAATTGAGTGAGCACCCGCAGGTCCTGGCGATTCGTGGGCAAGGCTTGATGATCGGGATCGAATTGGCCAGCCCTTATCGCGACCTGGCCCTGCGCGCCGCCCAGGAGCACGGGCTGCTGATCAACGTGACCCGGGGTAAGGTGATTCGCCTGCTGCCACCGCTGACCCTGGAGGCCAAGGAGGTAGACATGATCGTGCGGGCCATCACCCGCTTGCTGGATTGAAATGAGAGCCCCTGTGGGAGGGGGCTTGCCCCCGATGGCGGTGTGTCAGTTGCAGATTGGCCGACTGACACAGCGATCGGGAGCAAGCCCCCTTCCACAAGGGATTCCGCTGATCTTCAGAGGTCACTCCCATTCAACCACTCTTGGTTCATCGTCTCGCTATCCCCCAGGTATTCCAGCAACCAACTCATCGCCGGTGACAGTTTGTTCTGCGCCCACGCCACGCACGACGGGCTGGCCGGGAACGGCCGGCGCAGTTGCAGCGCGACCAACTCTCCACGTTCGATCCACGGCAACACCTGATGCGCCGGCGCCATGCCGACGCACAGACCGTCGCGCAGGCAGTCAATGGCCGAGGCCCAGTTCGGCACTACCAGACGGCGCTGGTTGTCCAGGGTCCAGGTATCGCGCTTGGGCAGGTTGCGCGACGTGTCGGTCATGCACAGGGACGCGAACGGGCGCAGTTGATCGTCACTGAGCAAACCGTCCAGCGCCGCCAGCGGGTGTTTCGCGCTGACCACACACAACCAGTTCAACAGGCCCATATCGCGAAACGTGAAGTGACTCGCCACCGGCACCGCGCTGGTGGCGCCGATCACGATGTCGGTGCGCTCATCGGCGAGGGCATCCCACACGCCGTTGTACACCTCGTACTCCAGCAGCAATTCCACGTCTGGGAACTGCCGATAGAAATCCAGCACCAACTGCCGGCAGCGCTGCGGCTTGACGATGGAGTCCACTGCGACCTTCAACTGGCCGCTCCAGCCATTGGCCACTTGCTGGCACAGGCGCCGTGTGCCGAGCATGGTTTTCATCACGCTACGGGCTTCGTCTATAAATAGACGGCCGGCGGGGGTGAGCTCTACGTCACGATGGCGCCGCACAAATAGGGGCACGGCCAGCCATTCTTCCAACTGACGCACCGTGTAGCTGATGGCTGACGGCACCCGGTGCAATTCCTGGGCGGCGGCGCTGAAGCTGCCATGGCGCGCGACGGCATCGACCACATCCAGGGAATATTCGGACCACATGGCGGCTGCCTTCAAATTAATTGATAGAAGTGTCCAATTATTATCGCTTCACAGCGAAACTGTCAGCTTCATAATGGGTAGTAGTCAGCAAATTGTTTGATGGCAAGATCTACAAGGCTTCAATGAAAAATTCTTTTGGTTTCACCTGGTACCTGGCGGGGCTGAGCATGCTCGGTTATCTCGCCATGGACATGTACTTGCCGGCGTTCGGCGCCATGGGCGAGCAATTACACATCGGCGCGGGCGCAGTGGGCGCCAGCTTGAGTATTTTCCTCGCCGGCTTTGCCGTGGGGCAGTTGTTGTGGGGGCCGCTGTCTGACCGACTGGGCCGCAAACCGATCCTGCTTACGGGCCTGAGCCTGTTCGTGCTGGGTTGCATCGGCATGTTCTGGGTCGAGACCGCAGCGCAGTTGCTGGCACTGCGCTTTATCCAGGCGATTGGCGTGTGTTCCGCCGCTGTGAGCTGGCAGGCGCTGGTGATTGACCGCTACCCGGCCGACAAGGCTCACCGCGTGTTTGCCAGCATCATGCCGCTGATGTCGTTGTCGCCAGCCCTGGCGCCGTTGCTGGGGGCCATGGTGTTGAATCATTTTGGTTGGCAGGCGATTTTCGCGGTGTTGCTGGGCGTGTCGCTGCTGTTGCTGCTGCCGACTCTATTCCTGCGTTCTGCGCCGAAACGGCTGGCGGAGGAGGGCGAACCTACGCGCCTCGGTTATGGGCAGTTGCTCAGCTCCCGCGTGTTCACCGGCAACGTCATGATCTTTGCCGCCTGCTCCGCCAGTTTTTTCGCCTGGTTGACCGCCTCGCCGTTCATCCTTGGCGACATGGGCTACAGCCCGAATGACATTGGCCTGAGTTATGTGCTGCCGACCCTCGCGTTCCTGATCGGTGGCTACAGTTGCCGCAGCGCTTTGCAGCGTTTTCAGGGCAAGACGTTGTTGCCCTGGCTGCTGGTGGCCTACTGCATCAGCATGTTTGCGTTGTACCTGGTCGCCACCTTGAGCGTGCCGACCCTGACCACCTTGCTGATTCCGTTCTGCCTGATGGCCCTGGTCAACGGTGCCAGTTACCCCATCGTGGTGGCGAATGCGCTGATGCCGTTTGCGGAAAACTCCGGCAAGGCGGCGGCGCTGCAAAATACCCTGCAACTGGGCCTGTGTTTTCTCAGCAGCCTGTTGGTGTCGTCAATGCTCGAGCAGCCGCTGCTGATCACCGTGATGGTGATGCTGGCGACCGCACCGCTGGCGGTGCTGGGCTATTGGCTGGCGCGGCCGAAAACCGATCATTCGCAGCTGGAAAACGCTTGAGTTGACTATGCATTCCAGCATGTGGGCACTGGCTTGCCTGCGCTGGCAGCGGCTCGGTGAACCTGATGCGCCGCGTTGTCTGCATCGCAGGCAAGCCAACGCCCACATGTGTTTGCGCTTTCTTCAGCGTCTTGAGCGATATGCCCTGGAACGTCACGTCCAGATTCAGCGTGGTCGTCGACGTGCGATTGCGGTTTTTGTAACGCCGTGGGATGGGATCTTGTTCGGTTGATTGTATACAACTCTATGGACATATAGTCTCGGTATTGCATACAGTGGCCCCACAACAAAAACAGAGACCCGCTCACCATGACTATCCCGAAGGCGTCACCGCAACGGCCCGAAGATGAGAATCTCGGCGTCGCCGCCAACATGGCTTACGGCCTGCAGCATGTGCTCACTATGTATGGCGGCATCGTTGCCGTGCCGTTGATTGTTGGCCAGGCGGCCGGGTTGTCGCCGGCGGATATTGGCCTGTTGATCGCCGCGTCGCTGTTTGCCGGCGGCCTGGCCACGCTGTTGCAAACCCTTGGCCTGCCGTTCTTTGGCTGTCAGTTGCCGCTGGTGCAGGGGGTGTCGTTTTCCGGGGTGGCGACGATGGTGGCGATTGTCGGCAGTGATGGCGCCGGTGGGGTGCCGGCGATTCTCGGCGCGGTGATGGCTGCGTCGTTTATCGGGCTACTGATCACGCCGGTGTTCTCGCGGATCACCCGGTTTTTCCCGCCGTTGGTGACCGGCATTGTGATCACGACCATCGGCCTGACCCTGATGCCGGTGGCCGCGCGCTGGGCCATGGGCGGCAACAGCCGCGCGGCGGATTTCGGCAGCATGGCGAATGTTGGCCTGGCCGCGCTGACGCTGGTGCTGGTGTTGTTGCTGAGCAAAATCGGCAGCGCGGCGATCTCGCGGTTATCAATCCTGTTGGCGATGGTGATCGGCACCGTGATTGCGGTGTTCCTCGGCATGGCGGACTTTTCCGGCGTGAGCCAGGGGCCGATGTTCGGCTTCCCTGCGCCCTTTCATTTCGGCGTGCCGACCTTCCATGTGGCGGCGATCATTTCCATGTGCATTGTGGTGATGGTGACGCTGGTGGAGACCTCGGCGGACATCCTGGCCGTGGGCGAGATCATCGACACCAAAGTCGACTCCAAACGCCTGGGTAACGGCTTGCGTGCCGACATGCTGTCGAGCGTGTTTGCGCCGATTTTTGGTTCGTTTACCCAGAGCGCGTTCGCCCAGAACGTAGGCCTGGTCGCGGTTACTGGGGTGAAAAGTCGGTTTGTGGTCGCGACGGGCGGGGTGTTCCTGGTCATCCTCGGCCTGCTGCCGTTTATGGGGCGGGTGATTGCGGCAGTGCCGACCTCGGTATTGGGCGGTGCCGGGATTGTATTGTTCGGCACCGTGGCGGCGAGTGGCATTCGCACCTTGTCCAAGGTGGATTACCGCAACAACATGAACCTGATCATCGTTGCCACCTCGATCGGCTTCGGCATGATCCCCATTGCCGCGCCGAATTTCTATGATCACTTTCCCGGCTGGTTCGCGACCATTTTTCATTCGGGCATCAGTTCGTCGGCGATCATGGCGATTCTGCTGAACCTGGCGTTCAACCACTTCACTGCCGGCAACTCGGACCAGCAGTCGGTGTTTGTGGCGGGGACTGAGCGCAGCCTGTGTTTCCAGGACGTGGCAGTCTTGCGCGAAGGCGATTACTTCAGGGGTGGCAAGCTGTTTGATGCCGAGGGGAAGGAGATTCCGCTGCTGGCCGAGGTGTTGAAAAAAGCGCCGAAGGCCGAGACCAGCGAGGCCTGAATGGGTGGGAGCGAGCAAACTCGCTCCCACAGTGGACCTCAGCCAGCCTTAAGGGCTTTGTGCGGCACAGAACACGCCTCGTCCAGAAACTTCACCACGGTCCCCATGCACGCCTGGCGCTCTTCCACATGGGGCATGTGGCTGGAGTCTTCAAACAGCGCCCAGCGCACATCCGCGATTTCATCCAGAAACGGCTTGACCACCAACGGTGTGGCTTCGTCATGCCGGCCGGAGATCACCAGGGTCGGTACCTTGATTGCCGACAAACGGCCAATCACGTTCCAGTCCTTTAAGCTGCCGATCACATGAAACTCGGTCGGGCCGCTCATGGCGTGGTACACGGTCGGGTCTGCATCGACCTGGGCGAAGGTGCGCGCGACCTCGTCCGGCCATGGGTTGACCCGGCAGACGTGCTGGTCGTAGAACATTCGCGAGGCGGCGAGATACTCTGGGTCTTGGTAGGTGCCGGCGGCTTCATGCTTGAGCAGGGTTTCATCCACGCCTTCGGGCAGCAGCTTACGCAGGCGGTTGGCTTCGCTGACCCAGGTGCGCATGCAGGTGGGCGAGTTGGCCGGGATAAACGCACGCAGGCCCTTGGGTTGCAGAATCGCATGTTCGCTGCCGAGCATGCCGCCCCAGGATTGCCCGAGAATTGCGTAGTTCTGGCTGATGTGCAGGTGGTCCAGCAGGTTGTTCAGTTCGTCGAGGAACAGGCTGACAGTCCAGAAGGACGGGTCTTTGTCGGGCAAATGGGTGGAGCGGCCGTTGCCCAGTTGGTCGTAGTGAATGACGGCATGGCCACTGGCGGCAACGTCCTTGAAGGCGTCGACATAATCATGGGTGCAGCCGGGACCGCCGTGGATGATCACCAGCGGTGTACGGCCGGAGGTCAGGTCGCCGGTGATGCGGTACCAGGTCTGATAGGGGCCGAAGGGCGCATACCCTTCGCGGACTTTCTCGATGAATTCCATTTCGTACCCTGCTTTGAAAAAAAAGGATCAGGACACGATAATCGGCACGGAACGTTTAGGTAACTAGCAAAACAGCTAGGTTTTGCCGAGGGGTCAACCCTCCAGCAAGCGGTAATGGGTGGCGCGCACCACGGCCTGTACGCGATTTTTTGCCCCCAGTTTGTGCATCGCCGAGGCGAGATGCAGGGTGACTACCGCCAGTGAGCGGCTCAGTTGCGTGGCGATTTCGGCGGCGGTCAGGCCGTCGGCGGCCCATTTCAGGCACTCGCGCTCACGTTTGGTCAGACGGATATGCGGGTAGGTGCGTAGTTCATTGCTGAACAGCGGGTAGGCCGCTTCCTGCAATGCATGGGAAATCAGGTTGAAATCCGACAAGGTTTGCTGCGCATCCTCCAGCACCGTGTGCGCCTTGCCGGTGCGCAAGCCGGTCAACGATGCGAAGCCGCCCCGGGGCAGGTGAATCGGCACGCTGACGCCGCAGGTCAGTTGCTGATCATGCAGGTAAGACGAGACGGGGGCGTGGCACGGGTCGATGATCTTCTGCAGCGCGGTTTGCGCCTTGGCCTCGTAGGACCAGACAAACGGCGACACCGTGCTCAAGGCCAGGTGCTGCACCGGATCGATCTGGTAAAACCCTTCGCTGCACCATAAGGCGTGCCAATCGGAAGGGGTGTTGCGCAGTTGCAGCACCGAAGGTGTGATCAGCGCACCGTTGAGGTCGATGGGCACCGGCGAATAGTCATACACCAGCGCATCGAAACCCAGCTGTTGGGCGAGGATAAACGTATTGTCCATCTGCTCATCCAGGCTCCTGCCCGGCATGAGACGGTGATTGAAGGCAGTTAGCTTGGCCAGCATCCGTTCTGCTCCCGAATTCATTTGAATCTCGACTTCCTGCAAGTAGAATGCCACGCCCCGGCGAAGGACTGCCAGGCCAAACCTATAAGAAATACTAGGTTATGGATGCACGGCATCCTCGGTAGTGTTGGCCTCATAAGCGGCCGCACCCCGCCAGGCTGATACAACACAAGGAATGTATGGATGTGGCGTGAAATTGCCCCCGACCAGCAGTACACCGTGCAAGTCGATGGCCATGACCTCATGGTCTACAGCTTTGGCGCAGGCGATGAGGTGCTGTTGTGCCTCAACGGCGGGCCGGGGCTGCCGTGTGACTACTTGCGCGACGCCCATGGCTGGCTCAAAGAGCATGACCTGCGAGTGGTTGCATTCGACCAGCTTGGCACCGGTGCTTCAGCCAGACCGACCGATGTTTCCCTGTGGGAAATCGGCCGTTATGTCGAAGAAGTCGAAACCGTGCGCCAAACCCTGGGCCTGGGCCGTGTGCATCTGCTCGGGCATTCCTGGGGCGGCTGGCTGGGCATCGAATACGCCATCCGTTACCCCGATGCGCTGAAAAGCCTGATCCTGGAAAACACCGTCGGCGACATTCCGCACCTTTCCCGGGAGCTTGAACGCCTGCGCGGCGCCCTCGGCAGCGAAACCGTGGCGATGATGCAGCGCCATGAAGCGATGGGCACGCTGGATCACCCGCAGTACCAGGCCGCGATCACCTTGCTCACCTACCGCCACGTGTGCCGCCTGGACGAATGGCCGGCGCCGCTCCGGCGCTCCCTCGACGACTGGAACATGGGCCCCTACGAAACCATGCAGGGCCCCAACGAATTTCTGTATATCGGCAACCTCAAGGACTGGAACCGCATCGCCGAGATGGCCGACTTCAACATGCCGATGCTCATCACCACAGGCCAGCACGACGAACTCACCCCGGCCTGCGCCCTGCGCATGAAGCAGGCCGCCCGGCACGCCGAGCTGCATGTGTTCCCCAACAGCAGTCATATGCCCTTTTATGAAGAACCCCAGGCGTACTTTCCGGTACTGCTGGACTTCCTCGCGCGTCACCGAGGCTGACGGATGAACCTGGCGCGCTACCGTTTCGTGCTGTCCCGGCCGCTGCAATTGCTGCCGGTGCTGTTTGGCATCAGCCTGATCACCTTCGTGCTGGTGCGCTCGATTCCCGGTGACCCGGCGCGCGCGCTGCTCGGCTCGCGCAGCACGCCGGATGCGTTACTGAAGATCCGCGCACAGTTCGGACTCGACCAGCCCCTGTGGCTGCAATATTTTTACTTCCTGAAAAACCTACTCAAGGGCGACCTCGGCCAGTCGCTGCTGTACAAGGTCGATGCGTTGAAGCTGATCGTCACCCGTATCGAGCCGACTCTGGTGCTGGTGCTCGGCAGTGTGCTGCTGGCGCTGCTGATTGCAGTGCCGCTGGCCACCGTCGCGGCGCGTCGCAAAGGCGGCTGGGCGGACAACCTGATCCGCGTGTTCACCACCGTCGGCCTGGGCATGCCGGCATTTTGGCTGGGGTTGATGCTGATCCTGCTGTTCAGTGTGCAATGGGGTCTGTTTCCGGTGTCCGGCTACGGTCGCACCTGGCTGGACAAGGCGCACCATATGGTCCTGCCGTGCCTGACCATTGCCCTAGCCCTGTCGGCGGTGCTGGTGCGCAACCTGCGGGCGAGCATGTTGATGGAGTTGCAGGCGGACTATGTCACCGCCGCCCGGGCGCGCGGGTTGTCGGAAGCGGCGGTGTTTCGCCGGCATGTACTGCCCAATTCCCTGGTGCCGGCGGTCAACCTGCTGGCGGTGAATATCGGTTGGCTGATCAGCGGCACGGTGGTCATCGAAAGCCTGTTCGCCATTCCCGGCATCGGCCAGTTGCTGGTGCGCGGCATCTTTACCCGCGACTACATGGTGGTGCAGGGCGTGGCCATGGTGCTGGCCTGTGCGACGGTGCTGGTCAACTTCGTGGCGGATGTAGTGACCGTCGCCCTCGACCCGCGGGTGAAGATGCAATGAGCAGCCGTCCGCTGATTGCCCCATGGCGCTTGCGCCTGCGCTTTGGCTTTCGCGACGGTCGGCTGACCGCCGCGTGGGGCTTACTGATTCTGTTGACGTGGCTAGGCCTGGCGCTATTTGCGCCGTGGATCGCGCCGTTCGACCCGATTGCGCAGAACACCGATATGAGCTTGCTCGGGCCGAGTCTGGGCCATCCCTTCGGTACGGATAACTACGGTCGCGACATTCTCTCGCGGGTGATCTGGGGCGCACGCATCGATCTGCAATTGGCGATTGTCGGGGTGATCTTCCCGCTCATGATCGGCACCTTTATCGGCGCGGTCTCCGGCTATATCGGCGGGCGTTTCGACAGCGTCTGCATGCGCATCATCGACGTGATCCTGGCGTTCCCGTTCCTGGTGTTGATGCTGGCAATCATGGCCATCCTCGGTCCGGGCTTGAAGAGTTTCTATATCGCCATGGCACTGGTGGGCTGGGTGTCGTATGCGCGGTTGATCCGTTCGCAGATCCTGGTGCTCAAGGAAAGTGACTTCGCCCTGGCGGCGAAAAGCCTCGGCTTTGGTCACGGGCGCATTCTGTTCCGGCATTTGCTGCCGAATGCGATGTTTGGCTCGATTGTGTTTTCCATGTCTGACGCGGTGCTGGTGCTGCTCAATGGCGCGGCCGTGAGTTACCTGGGCCTGGGCGTGCAACCGCCGACCGCCGAGTGGGGGACGATGGTCGCCGAAGGGCAAGCCTTTATCACCACTGCCTGGTGGATCTGCACCTTCCCGGGCCTGGCCATCGTGACTTTGGCCATGGGCTTCAGCCTGCTGGCCGATGGCGTGGCGCAAGTGCTGGGAGCGCGCGCATGAGCCTGCTTCAAGTGCGCGATCTGAGCGTAATTGCCAACAATGCCGGGCGCGAGGTGACCCTGGTCGACCGCGTCTCCTTCGACTTGGCCGAAGGCGAAATCCTCGGCCTGGTGGGCGAAAGCGGTTCGGGCAAGACCATGGCCTGTCGCGGGCTGATACGTCTGTTGCCGTCGCCCAACCTGCGCGTGCAGGGCGGGGCGGTGCGTCTGGCCGGCCAGGACTTGCTGCAACTGGACGACGCGGGCATGCGCGCAATACGCGGCGGGCAATTGGGCATGATTTTCCAGAACCCCAGCAGTCACCTCGACCCGCTGATGCGCATCGGCGAGCAGATCGCCGAGGGCATTCGCCTGCATCAAGAGGCGTCGAAAAAAGACGCGCGCCGGCAAGCCATCGAGGTATTGCGCCAAGTGGGCATTCCCGATCCCCAGGCACGGGTCGACAACTACCCCCATGAGTTTTCCGGCGGCATGCGCCAGCGCGCCATGATCGCCGTGGCATTGGGCTGCAACCCGAGAGTGCTGATTGCCGACGAACCCACCACGGCCCTCGATGTGACCGTGCAAGCGCAAATCCTGCGGCTGTTGCTCGACCTGCGCGACCAGCGCGGTCTGTCGATCATCATGATCACCCACGACCTCGGCGTGGTGGCGCAAACCTGCGACGCCATCGCGGTGATGTACGCCGGGCGCCTGTGCGAGCACGGCAGTAAATACGAGCTGCTCGCCCATCCCCGGCACCCGTATACCGCGGGCCTGATCGACTGCCAGCCGGCCCACAGCAGCGGCCACGCCTTGCTGCGCACCATCGCGGGTCAGCCGCCATTGCTGGATGCGTTGCCCGCCGGATGCCGCTTCCACCCGCGTTGTCCGCAGGTCGGCAGCGGGTGTGCCGAAGTGTTGCCGGAAGGTGCGCGGGTGGCCTGTCACTATCCGTTGGGAGGTCGCCCATGAGCCTGTTGCAGATCAAGGACTTGGAGGTGCGGTTTGCCGCGTCCGGCAGCGGCATGTTCGGCCTGAACAAGCAGTGGGTGAGGGCGGTCAACGGTGTGTCGCTGAACCTCGCGGCGGGCGAGACCCTGGGCCTGGTGGGCGAATCCGGCAGCGGCAAAAGCAGCCTTGGCCGGGCGATTTTGCACCTCAACCCGATCAGCGCCGGGCAGGTGCTGTTCGACGGCATCGACATGGCACACGGCAGCGCCATCGACATCGCCCGCCTGCGCCATGAAACCGCGATGATCTTCCAGGACCCGTATGCCGCGCTCAACCCACGCCACACGGTCGGCGAAACCCTTGCCGAAGTGTTACGGGTACAGCGCAAAGTCGCGCCGCAGCAGATCGCGCGGCGTGTCGACGAGTTACTCGAGCTGGTCGGCCTGCGCCCTGAATTGGCCGCTCGTAAGCCCGGCTCCCTCAGCGGCGGCCAGTGCCAGCGGGTCGGCATCGCCCGGGCGCTGGCGGTGGAACCGCGCTTGATCATTGCCGATGAGTGCGTGGCGGCCCTGGATGTATCGATCCAGGGCCAGATCATCAACCTGTTGCTGGAACTGCAACAGCGCATGAACCTGGCGATCCTGTTTATCGCCCATGACCTGGCCATCGTGCGCCGCCTGTGTGACCGGGTAGCGGTGATGTACCTGGGCAAGATCGTCGAGGAGGGGCCGGTGGAAGCGGTCTTCACCTCACCGCGTCATCCGTATACGGCGGCGCTGATCCAGGCGATTCCCGAGATCGATCCGCATCGGCCGTTGCCCACAGAACTGTTACCCGGCGAGCCACCGAGCCCGCTGAACTTGCCTACAGGCTGTGCGTTTCACCCGCGTTGCCGGTATGCCCAAACCCTGTGTTCCGTGGTATTGCCGCCTACTCGTTTCCTGCACGAGCATCGGTACAGTTGCGTGCTTGAAGAACCTTTGCTTCAGCCCACCCCTGCCATTCTTGAACAACCGCCGTTATAAACAAGGAGTTATGACATGCAATCACACCACTTGAAGTTGCTCGCCGCCGCGACATTGACCGCCTGGTCGCTGACCGCCGGTCTTGCCCAGGCCGCCGGTGTCCTCACCATCGGTTGCCGTGAAGACAGCACCACGTTCGACCCGATCAAAAGCGCGCAAAACCGCGACACCTGGGTATTCGCCAACGTCTACGACACCCTGGTACGCGTGGATAACCTGGGCACCAAGATGGAGCCGGGGCTGGCAGAAAACTGGGAGATTTCCAAGGACGGCCTGACCTACACCTTCAAGCTGCGTGCGGCGAAGTTCTCGGATGGCACGCCGATCACGGCAGAGGATGCGGCGTTCAGCCTGTTGCGCATCCGCGACAACAAGGCCTCGCTGTGGAGCGACCCATTCAGCCTGATCGACACGGCCAAGGCCGCCGACCCGCAGACCCTGGTGGTGACGCTGAAGACCCCGGCGGTGGCCTTCCTCTCGCAACTGGCGTCGCCGACGGTGTCGATCCTGTCGGAAAAGGCCATGACCAAAATGGGCGAAGACGCCTACGCGCAAAACCCGGTGACCTCCGGTGCGTTCACCGTGGACGAATGGCGCAAGGGCGATCGGGTGATCCTGAAGAAAAACCCGAACTTCTGGCAGGCCAAGAACGTCAGCCTGGATGGCGTGGAGTGGGTCTCGGTGACCGACGACAACACGCGCATGCGCATGGTGCAGAACAACGAACTGGACACGGCGATCTTCGTGCCGTTCTCGCGGGTTGAAGAGCTGAAAAAAGACAAAAACGTGGTGATCCATTCCGACCCGTCCACCCGTGAAGATCACCTGTTGATCAACCATGAGCACGGCCTGCTGGCCAAACCGGAAGTTCGCCAGGCGCTGGACATGGCCATCGATAAACAATCGCTGGTGAAGACGGCCACTTACGGTCAAGGCACCGTGGCCTATTCCTACATCCCCAAAGGCTCGCTGTACCACTACGCCAACAACCTGCAACGCCCGTATGACCCAACCGCCGCGAAGAAACTGCTGGCCGATGCCGGTGCCAAGGACTTGAAGCTGAACTACGTGGTCAACGCTGGCAACGAAGCCGACGAGCAGATTGCGGTGATCATCAAGGACCAGTTGGCCAAGGTCGGCGTGACGGCCAACCTGCAGAAAGTCGACCCGACCCAAAGCTGGCAGATGCTGGTGGACGGTGAGTACGATATTTCGGTGATGTACTGGACCAACGACATCCTCGACCCGGACCAGAAGACCACCTTCGTACTGGGCCACGACACCAACCAGAACTACATGACCCGCTACAAGAACGACAAGGTCAAGGCGTTGGTGACGGCGGCGCGTATCGAGGCCGACCCGGCCAAGCGTGAGCAGATGTATGTCGAACTGCAGAAACTGGCGAAACAGGATGTGAACTGGATCGACCTGTACTACAGCCCGTACATCAACATCTCACGCAAGAATGTGAGCAACTTCCTGCAAAACCCGCTGGGCCGTTTCACCCTCGAGGACGTGGTGAAAAACTAAAGAACACTGCTAAATAAATGTGGGAGGGGGCTTGCCCCCGATAGCGGTGGGTCAGTCACAGATACAGTGACTGACGCCCTGCCATCGGGGGCAAGCCCCCTCCCACATTTTATTCCGGTTGTGTCAGCGGTTACTGCGCGTCGAACGCCTGTCCGTTGATCCCGGTACTGTCCGGCCCCATCAGGTACAAGTACACCGGCATGATGTCTTCCGGCGCCGGGTTGTCGGCCGGGTTTTCCCCCGGATAGGCCTGGGCCCGCATGCTGGTGCGCGTGGCGCCGGGGTTGATGCTGTTGGCCCTTACCGGCGCAACGGTGTCGAGCTCGTCAGCCAGGGTTTGCATCAGGCCTTCGGTGGCGAATTTCGACACGCCATAGGCCCCCCAATACGCCCGGCCCTTGCGCCCGACGCTGCTGGAGGTGAATACCACCGAGGCGTCCTGGGACAGCTTGAGCAGCGGCAACAGCGTGCTGGTCAGCATGAACATCGCGTTGACGTTGATGTGCATCACCCGCATGAAGTTCTCACCGGACAACTGCTCGATCGGCGTGCGTGGGCCGATGATCGAGGCGTTGTGCAGCAGGCCGTCGAGGTGGCCGAACTCCTTTTCGATCATCGCCGCCAGCTCATCGTACTGATGGGGCAGGGCCGTCTCCAGGTTGAACGGGATCACCACGGGTTGCGGGTGGCCGGCGGCTTCGATCTCGTCGTACACCTGGGCCAGGTTGGCTTCGGTCTTGCCCAGCAACAGCACGGTCGCGCCATGGGCGGCATAGGTTTTCGCCGCCGCCGCGCCAATCCCGCGACCGGCACCGGTCACCAGGATGACGCGGCCTTTTAGCAGTTCGGGACGTGCAGAGTAATCAAACATAAATAGCCTCGACAAAATTCAGTAGGTGACCAACACGGAGCTGGAAAACACTGAAGATCCCCTGTGGGAGGGGGCTTGCTCCCGATTGCGGTGGTTCAGTCAATGAATGTGTTGAATGACACACTGCAATCGGGAGCAAGCCCCCTCCCACATTGGATCTTCATAGGTCAGCAAGACCGGTAGACCATCAGCAACTGCACAGCGCGTTATCCAGCACCTTGCGCAATTCCAGCGGGTGGTCCACCACCACATCCGCGCCCCAGTGACGCGGGTTGTCGTCCGGGTGGATGTAGCCATAGGTGACCGCCGCCGTGCGGGTGCCGGCGTCGCGGCCGGACTCGATGTCGCGCAGGTCATCGCCGACAAACAGCACGCTGGCCGGGTCCAGGTTGAGCATCTGGCACGCCAGGATCAGCGGCTCCGGGTGCGGCTTGCTGTGTGTCACATGGTCCGGGCAGATCAGCAGTGCCGAGCGCTCGGCCAGGCCCAACTGCTGCATGATCGGCTCGGCAAAACGCAGCGGTTTGTTGGTGACCACGCCCCAGATCAGCTTGGACTTTTCGATGTCTTCCAGCAGCTCGGCCATGCCGTCGAACAGCACGCTGTGGATCGCGCAGCCCTTGAGATAGCGCTCGAGGAACTCCAGGCGCAGTTCTTCAAAACCTGGGGATTCGGGGTCCATCGAGAACGTCACGGCGACCATCGCCCGTGCGCCGCCGGAGATTTCATCGCGGATATGCTGGTCGTTGATCGGTGCCAGGTTGCGGTCGGCGCGCATGGCCTGGCAGATGGCGATAAAGTCCGGCGCGGTGTCCAGCAGGGTACCGTCCATGTCGAAGAGAACCGCTCGCAACTTCACAGGCTTACTCCTCGCGCAGGGTCTGGATCATGTAGTTGACGTCGACGTCGCTGGCCAGTTTGTAGTGCTTGGTCAGCGGGTTGTAGGTCAGGCCGATGATGTCCTTGACGGTCAGCCCGGCCTGACGGCTCCAGGCACCCAGCTCGGACGGGCGAATGAATTTCTTGAAGTCGTGGGTGCCGCGCGGCAGCAGCTTCATGATGTATTCGGCGCCGATGATCGCGAACAGGTAGGCCTTGGGGTTGCGGTTGATGGTGGAGAAGAACACCTGGCCGCCGGGCTTGACCATGCGGAAGCAGGCGCGGATCACCGAAGACGGGTCCGGCACGTGTTCGAGCATTTCCAGGCAGGTGATCACGTCGAACTGCTCGGGCATCTCCTCGGCCAGGGCTTCGGCGGTGATCTGGCGGTATTCGACACTCACCCCGGATTCCAGCTGATGCAACTGGGCCACGGCCAACGGCGCTTCGCCCATGTCGATGCCCATCACGGTAGCGCCGCGCTGAGCCATGGCTTCGCTGAGGATGCCGCCGCCGCAACCGACGTCCAGCACCTTCTTGCCGGCCAGGTTGATGCGCTCGTCAATCCAGTTGACCCGCAGCGGGTTGATGTCGTGCAGGGGTTTGAACTCGCTTTCGCGGTCCCACCAGCGGTGGGCCAGGGCTTCGAATTTGGCGATTTCGGCGTGGTCGACGTTGCTCATGGTGGTTCCTCTAAATCTGATAAATCGGTTTGTCGGCCCTGAACACGGGTTCAGGACCGGCGTTATTCGCGGTGCCCGCTGATGCGCTGGCCCCAGGCAATGGCCGTGGCGGTCAACTGTTGTTCATCCATGCGGGTCAATTGCCGGTTGTCGAGCAACTGCTTGCCGGCGACCCAAAGGTGTTTCACGCAATCGCGTCCGGTGGCATATATAAGCTGTGAGACCGGATCGTAGATCGGTTGTTGCGCCAACCCTGAAAGATCAAAGGCGACGATATCGGCCGCTTTGCCGACCTCCAGCGAGCCAATCTCGCTCTCCTGGCCCATGGCACGGGCACCGTTGAGCGTCGCCATGCGCAAGGCGCGGTGGGCATCCAGGGCGGTAGCCGAGCCGGCGACGGCCTTGGCCAGCATCGCCGCGGTGCGGGTTTCGCCCAGCAGGTCGAGGTCATTATTGCTGGCGGCGCCGTCGGTGCCGATGGCCACATTGACGCCAGCCTGCCACAGACGCTCCACCGGGCAGAAGCCGCTGGCCAGTTTCAGGTTCGATTCCGGGCAATGGATGACGCTGGTGTTGCTTTCTACCAGCAAAGCCAGGTCGTCCTCGCTGATTTGGGTCATGTGAACGGCCTGGAAGCGTGGGCCCAGCAGGCCGAGGCGACCGAGGCGCGCCAACGGGCGTTCGCCGGTCCGCTCGACAGCCTGTTGTACCTCAAGCGCGGTTTCGTGCACATGCATATGGATCGCGGCGTCCAGCTCCTCGGCGATCACCCGGATCTTTTCCAGGTTGGCATCGCTCACGGTGTAGGGCGCGTGGGGGCCGAAGGTGATCTTGATGCGCGGGTGATGCTTGAGGTCGCCGAACAGCTCGATGCCCTGGCGAATCGCCTCATCGGCGGTGCTGGCGCCGGGAATCGGGAAGTCGAGGATCGGAATGGCGATCTGCGCGCGCATCCCGCTGTTGTGGACGCAGTCACTGGCAATCTTGGGGTAGAAGTACATGTCCGAGAAGCAGGTAATGCCACCCTTGAGCTGTTCGGCGATGGCCAGGTCGGTGCCGTCGCGCACGAAGGCTTCATCGACCCACTTGGCCTCCGCGGGCCAGATGTGCTTTTCCAGCCAGGTCATCAGCGGCAGGTCATCGGCCATTCCGCGAAACAGGCTCATCGCCGCGTGGCCATGGGCGTTGATCAGGCCGGGGCTGAGCAGCATGCCCGGCAGCTCGCGCACTTCGCCGGCGGAAAGTTTCAACGCCGCGGCCCGTGGGCCGATAAAGGCAATGCGCCCATCGCGGATGCCCAGGCCATGCTCCTTGAGCACCACGCCGGCGGGTTCGACAGGTACCAGCCACGTCGGCAGTAGCAATAAGTCGAGCGGGGCGGCAGTGGAGGTCATCGCAGGCTTCTTCCCGGGCAGCTATAAAAGAAGGGCGAAGTATACCCGAGCGTCCTGGCTGGCGGATCGCTATAATCGGCGGCTTTTGTTCATGAGTGCGGGGTGAGGGATGCGCGATCGACTGTTGGCTGCGGAGAAAGTGAAGGCCATCGATTGGCGCGATGGCGCACTGCACCTGCTCGACCAGCGTGTTTTGCCGTCCCGGGAAAGCTGGGTGATCTGCACCACGGTCGACGAGGTGGCCACGGCGATTCGTTCGATGGTCGTGCGCGGCGCCTCGGCCATCGGCATCAGTGCAGCCTACGGCCTGGTACTCGCCGCCCGCGAACGGATCGCCGAAGGCGGCGATTGGCAGGCCGCATGGGAAGAAGACTACGCACTTCTGGCCGATACTCGCCCGACCGCTGCGAACCTGTTCTGGGCCCTCAAACGCATGCGCGACCGCCTGGACCGCCTCAAGAAACACGCCAATCCGCTGGCTATGCTGGAAGCCGAAGCGATTGCGATCCATGAAAGCGACCGCGAAGCCAACCTCGTAATGGCCCAGTTGGGCGTCGAGCGGATTCGCAAGCACCAGGGCAACGCTCAGGCGATCCTGACCCACGGCAACGCCGGCGCCCTGGCGACGGGAGGGTTCGGTACGGCCCTCGGGGTGATTCGTGCTGCCTTTCTGGAGGGATTGGTCGAGCAGGTCTACGCCAACGAAACCCGGCCCTGGCTGCAAGGTTCGCGGCTGACCGCCTGGGAACTGTCGGGCGAGGGCATCCCTGTCACGGTCAACGCCGACTCGGCGGGCGCGCATATCCTCAAGACCAAGGGCGTGACCTGGCTGATCGTCGGCGCCGACTGCATTGCGGCCAATGGTGATGTGATCGGCAAGATCGGCACCTATCAATTGGCGGTGTGCGCCATGCACCATGGCGTGCGTTTCATGGTGGTGGCGCCGAGTTCGACCCTGGACCTGATGATGGCTGCGGGCGACGACGTGGCCCTGGAAGAGCGCGATGCGGGCGAGTTGCTGGAAGTCGCCGGCCAGCGCTTCGCCGCCGATGTGAATGCCTTCAACCCGGTATTTGACGTGACCCCGGCCGACTTGATCGATGTGATCGTGACTGAAAAGGGCATTGTCGAACGGCCGGACACCGCCAAAATCGCCCAGTTGATGTGCCGTAAGCGGCTGCATTGAGGACGTTGGTGCCTGCCAGATTGCTATCGGGGGCATGCCCCTTCCACATTTTGACGGTGTTCACAATTGGAGTGTGGGAGGGGGCTTGCTGCCGATTGGCGTTAAAAGGCCATAAATCCTTCGGATCTGCACCGCAAAAACAGCACCACCCTAGCTCTGAGGCCCTCTCGTCGTCCTCAAGCCTGTCATCCGTCAACTTACTACGCTCCATGCCCGTCAGGGGGATAGGTGCGTGGCGGCGATTGTGATAACATCCGGCGGTTTCCAGGGCCGCCCCGAGGGGCTGCCCTTAACGTGCAGATCCGTGTCATAACTCGTTGATTTGTCGTAAGTCGTTGCCAGGCACCATGCCGGCAGCGGCGAGCTTCGTTCGTCCCATATGGATGTGACGAGGTTTCACCCGAAAAAGGAATCAGGCTTCTCATGGGCGAACTGGCCAAAGAAATCCTCCCGGTCAATATCGAAGACGAGCTGAAACAGTCCTACCTCGACTACGCGATGAGCGTAATTGTCGGTCGGGCACTGCCTGATGCGCGCGATGGCTTGAAGCCCGTGCACCGGCGTGTGCTGTTCGCGATGAGCGAGCTGGGTAACGACTGGAACAAGCCGTACAAGAAATCTGCCCGTGTTGTCGGTGACGTGATCGGTAAGTATCACCCTCACGGCGACACTGCGGTGTACGACACCATCGTTCGGATGGCCCAGCCGTTTTCCCTGCGCTACCTGCTGGTAGACGGCCAGGGCAACTTCGGTTCTGTCGACGGCGACAACGCCGCGGCCATGCGATACACCGAAGTGCGCATGACCAAGCTGGCGCACGAACTGCTGGCCGACCTGCACAAAGAAACCGTGGACTGGGTGCCGAACTACGACGGCACCGAAATGATCCCGGCGGTCATGCCGACCCGGATTCCCAACCTGCTGGTCAACGGCTCCAGCGGTATCGCCGTGGGCATGGCCACCAACATCCCGCCGCACAACCTCGGTGAAGTCATCGACGGTTGCCTGGCCCTCATCGACAACCCTGAGTTGACCATCGATGAGCTGATGCAATACATCCCCGGTCCGGACTTCCCGACCGCCGCGATCATCAACGGTCGCGCCGGCATCATCGAAGCCTACCGCACCGGTCGTGGCCGCATTTACATGCGCGCCCGCTCGATGATCGAAGACATCGACAAGGTCGGTGGCCGTCAGCAGATCGTCATCACCGAGCTGCCTTACCAGTTGAACAAGGCGCGTCTGATCGAGAAGATCGCCGAGCTGGTCAAGGAGAAGAAGCTCGAAGGCATCACCGAGCTGCGCGACGAGTCCGACAAGGACGGTATGCGCGTCGTGATCGAGCTGCGTCGTGGCGAAGTGCCTGAGGTGATCCTCAACAACCTCTACGCCCAGACCCAGCTGCAAAGCGTGTTTGGTATCAACGTCGTGGCCCTGATCGACGGTCGCCCGCGCATCCTGAACCTCAAGGATCTGCTGGAAGCCTTCGTCCGTCACCGTCGCGAAGTCGTGACCCGCCGTACCGTGTTCGAACTGCGCAAGGCCCGCGAGCGCGGCCACATCCTGGAAGGCCAGGCGGTTGCGCTGTCGAACATCGACCCGGTCATCGCCCTGATCAAGGCTTCGCCGACCCCGTCGGAAGCCAAGGAAGCGCTGATCAAGATGCCGTGGGAATCCAGCGCCGTCGTGGCGATGGTTGAACGTGCCGGCGCCGATTCCTGCCGTCCCGAGACCCTGGACCCGCAATACGGTCTGCGCGAGGGCAAGTATTTCCTGTCGCCGGAACAGGCCCAGGCCATCCTGGAACTGCGCCTGCACCGCCTGACCGGTCTGGAGCACGAGAAGCTGCTGGCCGAGTACCAGGAGATCCTCAACCAGATCGGCGAGCTGATCCGCATCCTCAACAGCGCCGTGCGCCTGATGGAAGTGATCCGCGAAGAACTGGAAGTGATCCGTGCCGAATACGGCGACGTGCGCCGCACCGAAATCCTTGATGCCCGTCTCGACCTGACCCTGGGTGACATGATCCCGGAAGAAGAGCGCGTCGTGACCATCTCCCACGGTGGCTATGCCAAAACCCAGCCATTGGCTGCGTATCAGGCCCAGCGTCGTGGTGGTAAAGGTAAATCGGCTACCGGCGTGAAGGATGAGGACTACATTGCTCACCTGCTGGTCGCCAACAGCCACACCACGCTGCTGCTGTTCTCCAGCAAGGGCAAGGTGTACTGGCTGAAAACCTACGAAATCCCGGAAGCCTCCCGCGCCGCCCGTGGTCGTCCGTTGGTCAACCTGCTGCCGCTGGACAGTGATGAATACATCACCACCATGCTGCCGGTCGAGGAATACACCGAAGGTCACTTCATCTTCATGGCCACCGCCAAGGGCACCGTGAAGAAGACCCCGCTGGAATCCTTCAGCCGTCAACGCAGCGTGGGCCTGATCGCCCTGGAGCTGGATGAAGGCGACGTACTGATCTCCGCGGCCATCACCGATGGCGAGCGTGAAGTCATGCTGTTCTCCGATGGCGGCAAAGTGACGCGCTTCAAAGAGTCCGACGTGCGAGCCATGGGCCGTACCGCCCGCGGTGTGCGCGGCATGCGCCTGCCGGAAGGGCAGAAGCTGATTTCCATGTTGATCCCGGAAGAAGGCAGCCAGATCCTCACCGCTTCGGCGCGTGGTTATGGCAAGCGTACCGCCATCAGCGAGTTCCCGGAGTACAAGCGTGGTGGTCAGGGTGTTATCGCCATGGTCAGCAACGATCGCAACGGCCGTCTGGTCGGCGCGGTCCAGGTGCTCGATGGCGAGGAGATCATGCTGATTTCCGACCAGGGCACCCTGGTGCGTACCCGTGTTGCCGAAGTGTCGAGCCTGGGTCGTAACACCCAGGGCGTGACGCTGATCAAGCTGGCCAGCGACGAGACGCTGGTAGGTTTGGAACGCGTTCAGGAACCGTCGGAAGTCGAAGGCGAAGAACTGGAAGGCGAGGAATTTGACGGCGAGGTGATCGCAACCGGCGATGACAACGTCGACGAACCGACCCTCGACGCTGCCGCAGACGAAGAAGAACCGCAGGAATAAGCGGACAAGCAGGGGGCGGATGAAGATTCGCCCCCTTGTTGTTTGTCCCTTGTGAAAGTATTAAAAACCGATTTATTGCACCACCCCACCAGATCAGAGTGAGATTGGATGTGAGCAAGAGAGCCTATAACTTCTGTGCCGGTCCCGCGGCGCTTCCTGAAGCAGTCCTGCAGCGCGCGCAGGGTGAACTCCTCGATTGGCATGGAAAAGGCCTCTCTGTGATGGAAATGAGCCATCGCAGTGATGAGTTCGTGTCCATCGCCACCAAGGCCGAGCAGGACCTGCGCGACTTGCTGGACATCCCCTCCGACTACAAGGTGCTCTTCCTGCAGGGCGGCGCGAGCCAGCAGTTCGCCCAGTTGCCGCTGAACCTGCTGCCGGAAGACGGCACCGCCGACTACATCGACACCGGTATCTGGTCGCAGAAAGCCATCGAAGAAGCCGCGCGCTACGGCAACGTCAACATCGCCGGTACCGCCAAGCCTTACGATTACTTCGCGATTCCAGGTCAGAACGAGTGGAAGCTGTCGAAGGATGCGGCCTACGTACACTACGTGGCCAACGAAACCATCGGCGGCCTGGAATTCGACTGGGTGCCTGAAGTGGGTGATGTGCCGCTGGTGTGCGACATGTCCTCGGACATTCTCTCGCGGCCGATCGATGTGTCCCGCTACGGCATGATCTACGCCGGCGCGCAGAAGAACATCGGCCCGAGCGGCGTCGTGGTCAACATCGTCCGGGAAGACCTGCTGGGTCGCGCCCGCTCGCTGTGCCCGACCATGCTCAACTATAAGGTCGCGGCCGATAACGGCTCGATGTACAACACGCCGCCGGCGTTTGCCTGGTACCTCTCGGGCCTGGTGTTCGAGTGGCTCAAGGAGCAGGGCGGTGTTGCTGCCATGGGCAAGCTCAACGAAGTGAAGAAGCGCACCCTGTACGACTTCATCGACGCCAGCGGCCTGTACAGCAACCCGATCAACCTGACCGACCGCTCGTGGATGAACGTACCGTTCCGCCTGGCCGATGACCGCCTGGACAAGCCGTTCCTGGTGGGTGCAGAGGCGCGTGGCCTGCTGAACCTCAAGGGTCATCGTTCGGTGGGCGGCATGCGCGCCTCCATCTATAACGCTGTCGATATCAACGCCATCAACGCGTTGGTGGCCTACATGGCAGCGTTCGAAAAGGAACACGGCTAATGTCTGAGCAAGAACTCAAGGCCCTGCGCGTGCGCATTGACAGCCTGGACGAGAAAGTCCTGGAGCTGATCAGTGAGCGCGCGCGCTGCGCCCAGGAAGTGGCGCGGGTGAAGATGGCGTCCCTGGCGGAAGGCGAAGTGCCGGTGTTCTACCGTCCGGAGCGTGAAGCCCAGGTGCTCAAGCGCGTGATGGAGCGCAACAAGGGGCCGTTGGGCAACGAAGAGATGGCGCGGTTGTTTCGTGAAATCATGTCTTCCTGCCTGGCGCTGGAGCAGCCGCTGAAAGTGGCTTACCTCGGCCCGGAAGGCACCTTCACCCAGGCGGCGGCCATGAAGCACTTCGGTCACGCGGTGATCAGCAAGCCGATGGCGGCGATCGACGAAGTGTTCCGTGAAGTGGCGGCCGGTGCGGTGAACTTTGGCGTGGTGCCGGTGGAAAACTCCACCGAAGGCGCGGTCAACCACACCCTGGACAGCTTCCTTGAGCACGACATGGTGATCTGCGGCGAAGTCGAGCTGCGCATCCACCACCACTTGCTGGTGGGTGAAAACACCAAGACCGACAGCATCAGCCGCATCTACTCCCACGCCCAGTCCCTGGCCCAGTGCCGCAAGTGGCTGGATGCGCATTACCCGAATGTCGAGCGCGTGGCGGTGTCCAGCAACGCCGAGGCGGCCAAGCGGGTCAAGGGTGAGTGGAACTCGGCGGCGATTGCCGGCGATATGGCTGCGGGCCTGTATGGCCTGACGCGCCTGGCCGAGAAAATCGAGGATCGCCCGGACAACTCCACGCGCTTCTTGATGATCGGCAGCCAAGAAGTGCCGCCCACTGGCGACGACAAGACTTCGATCATCGTCTCCATGAGCAACAAGCCCGGCGCGCTGCATGAACTGCTGGTGCCGTTCCACGACAACGGGATCGACCTGACGCGCATCGAGACTCGTCCTTCGCGCAGCGGTAAATGGACCTACGTGTTTTTTATCGACTTCGTCGGCCATCACCGTGACCCGCTGGTCAAAAGCGTGCTCGAGAAAATCAGTCAGGAAGCCGTGGCACTCAAGGTGCTGGGCTCTTACCCGAAAGCGGTTTTGTGAGGCGTTAACATGAGTGGCAACTTCCTCGCCCTGGCGCAGCCGGGCGTGCAACAACTGTCGCCTTACGTGCCAGGCAAGCCTGTGGACGAGCTGGCGCGTGAGTTGAACCTGGACCCGTCGAAGATCGTCAAGTTGGCCAGTAACGAGAACCCGCTGGGCCCAAGCCCCAAGGTGCTGGCGGCGATTCGTGAAGAGCTGGCCGAGCTGACCCGTTATCCGGATGGTAATGGCTTTGCACTCAAGTCCCTGCTGGCGCAAAAGTGTCGGGTCGAGCTGAATCAGGTGACCCTGGGCAATGGCTCCAACGACATTCTTGAGTTGGTCGGCCGTGCTTATCTGGCGCCGGGCCTGAACGCCGTGTTCAGCGAGCACGCGTTTGCGGTCTACCCGATCGTCACCCAAGCCGTCGGTGCCGAAGCGCGGGTGATTCCTGCCAAGGACTGGGGCCACGACCTGCCGGCCATGCTGGCGGCGATCGATGCGCAGACCCGTGTCGTCTTTATCGCCAACCCGAATAACCCGACCGGCACCTGGTTTGATGCGCAGGCATTGAACGACTTCCTGCAGGATGTGCCGGAGCATGTGCTGGTGGTGCTGGACGAGGCCTACATCGAGTACGCCGAAGGCAGCGACATGCCCGACGGCCTGGATTTCCTCGCGGCCTACCCGAACCTGCTGGTTTCGCGCACGTTCTCCAAGGCTTATGGCCTGGCATCGCTGCGCGTCGGCTACGGCCTGTCGACGGCGGTGGTGGCCGATGTGCTCAACCGTGTGCGCCAACCGTTCAACGTCAACAGCCTCGCCCTGGCGGCGGCCTGTGCGGCGTTGCAGGATGCCGAGTACCTGGAAGAAGGGCGTCGCATCAACGAAAGCGGCATGCTGCAGTTGCAGGCCGGCTTTGGTGATCTGGGCCTGGGCTGGATTCCGTCCAAGGGCAACTTCATCTGCGTCGATCTCGGCCAGGTGGCGGCCCCGGTGTTCCAGGGCTTGCTGCGCGAAGGTGTGATCGTGCGTCCGGTGGCCAACTACGGCATGCCGAACCACCTGCGCATCACCGTCGGTCTGCCGGCTGAGAACAGTCGCTTCCTGGAGGCGCTGGCCAAGGTTCTGGCTCGTGGTTGATGTCACTGCATTGCAACCTGCTGTGCCTATGATCGGTCGCCTGGTGGTGGTCGGTCTGGGCTTGATCGGTGGTTCCTTCGCCAAAGGCCTGCGTGAGAGCGGGTTGTGTGGCGAAGTGGTCGGCGTGGACCTGGACCCGCAATCGCGCAAGCTGGCGGTTGAGCTGGGGGTCGTTGATCGCTGTGAAGCCGACCTGGCGCTCGCGTGCCAGGGCGCCGATGTGATTCAGCTCGCCGTGCCGATCCTGGCCATGGAGAAGTTGCTGACGGTGCTGGCCGGCATGGACCTCGGCCAGGCGATCCTCACCGACGTCGGCAGTGCCAAGGGCAATGTGGTGCGTGCGGCGCAGCAGGCCTTTGGCGGCATGCCCGCGCGTTTTGTGCCGGGCCACCCGATTGCCGGTTCCGAGCAGAGCGGGGTGGAGGCGTCTAATGCGCAGTTGTTCCGTCGCCATAAAGTGATTCTGACACCCCTGGCGCAAACCGATCCGGCAGCCTTGGCCCTGGTCGATCGTCTGTGGCGCGAGCTGGGCGCGGATGTGGAACATATGCAGGTCGAGCGCCACGATGAAGTGCTGGCGGCGACCAGTCATCTGCCCCATCTGCTGGCGTTCGGCCTGGTGGATTCGTTGGCCAAGCGCAACGAAAACCTCGAGATTTTCCGCTATGCCGCCGGTGGCTTTCGCGATTTCACGCGGATCGCCGGCAGCGACCCGGTGATGTGGCACGACATCTTCCTCGCCAACCGCGAGGCTGTGTTGCGCACCCTGGACACCTTCCGCAGCGACCTTGACGCCTTGCGCGACGCGGTCGATGCCGGGGATGGCCACCAGTTATTGGGCGTGTTTACCCGTGCGCGGGTGGCGCGTGAACATTTCAGCAAGATCCTGGCGCGCCGGGCCTACATGGAAACCGCTGTGAACGCCGATGACCTGACCTTCCTCGCCAACCCGGGCGGCCGCTTGAGCGGGCGTATTCGGGTGCCGGGCGACAAGTCGATCTCCCATCGGTCGATCATGCTGGGTTCGTTGGCTGAGGGCGTGACCGAAGTCGAGGGTTTCCTTGAGGGCGAAGATGCCCTGGCGACCTTGCAGGCGTTTCGCGACATGGGCGTGGTGATCGAGGGGCCGCACCACGGGCGCGTGATCATTCATGGTGTCGGCTTGCACGGTTTGAAGCCTGCGCCGGGGCCGATCTATCTGGGCAACTCCGGCACGTCCATGCGCCTGTTGTCCGGCTTGCTCGCCGCACAGCGCTTCGACAGCGTGCTGACCGGCGATGCTTCGCTGTCCAAGCGCCCGATGAATCGCGTGGCCGAGCCGCTGCGGGAAATGGGCGCAGTGATCGAGACGGGCCCGCAAGGGCGTCCGCCGCTGACCATTCGTGGTGGCCAGAAGCTGAAAGGCCTGACCTATACGCTGCCGATGGCCAGCGCGCAGGTCAAATCCTGCCTGCTGCTGGCGGGTCTGTATGCCGAGGGCAAGACCTCTGTCACCGAGCCGGCCCCGACCCGCGATCATACCGAGCGCATGTTGCGCGGTTTTGGGTATCCGGTGGAGGTGGTAGGCGCAACGGCGACGGTCGAGTCGGGTCATGCGCTGACTGCCGCCCATATTGAAGTGCCGGGGGATATTTCCTCGTCGGCGTTTTTCCTGGTGGCGGCTTCGATTGCCGAAGGTTCCGAACTGTTGCTGGAACATGTCGGGATCAATCCGACGCGCACCGGGGTAATCGACATCCTGCGGCTGATGGGCGCGGATATCACCCTGGAAAACCCGCGCGAAGTAGGCGGCGAGCCGGTGGCCGACCTGCGGGTACGTGCTGCCGCGCTGAAAGGGATCGAGATCCCCGAAGCGCTGGTGCCGTTGGCGATTGATGAGTTTCCCGTGCTGTTTGTTGCTGCGGCCTGCGCCCAAGGGCGAACCGTCTTACGTGGTGCGCAAGAGCTGCGCGTCAAGGAGTCTGACCGTATCCAGGTCATGGCCGACGGTCTGCTGGCGCTGGGCGTGAAGTGTGAACCCACCCCTGATGGGATTATCATTGACGGTGGCCTGATGGGCGGTGGTGAGGTCCATGCCCATGGCGATCATCGGATTGCGATGGCGTTCAGCGTGGCTTCGCTGCGAGCAACGGCGCCGATTCGTATCCGTGACTGCGCCAATGTTGCTACGTCTTTTCCGAACTTTCTTACACTGTGTGCCCACGTCGGCATCCGTGTTGCCCAAGAGGCTCAATTGTGAATATCAAAGCACCGGTGATTACCATCGACGGGCCAAGCGGCTCGGGCAAGGGCACGATCGCCGGCATCCTGGCCAAGCGCCTGGGCTGGTGCCTGCTGGATTCCGGCGCGCTGTACCGTCTGCTGGCGTTTGCTGCCCGCAACCACGGCGTCGACCTGACCAACGAAGAATCCCTGAAGCTGCTGGCGGCGCACCTTGACGTGCAGTTCGTCGGTGCGACAGAAGGTCATCCCCAGCGCATCATCCTGGAAGGGGATGATGTGACCGATGACCTGCGTAATGAGCAAGTCGGTTCCTGGGCCTCCCAGGTTGCCGCGCTGCCCGCCGTGCGTGATGCGCTGCTACAGCGCCAGCGCGCGTTTCAGGAGCCGCCGGGCCTGGTGGCCGATGGCCGCGACATGGGCACGGTGGTGTTTCCCGAGGCGCCGCTGAAGATTTTCCTGACCGCCAGTGCCGAGGAACGTGCGCGTCGCCGCTACTTGCAGTTGAAGGGCAAAGTCGATGGTGTTAGTCTGTCGAGTCTGCTAGATGAGATCCGTGCACGCGACGAGCGTGATACCCAGCGCGCAGTAGCCCCGCTCAAACCGGCGGCTGATGCCATACAGCTGGATTCCACGGAGTTGTCCATCGAGCAGGTGCTGGAACGCATCTTGAGTGAAATCGCCCTTCGCGATATCGCCGGGTGACCAAGAAGTCTGCAGGGGACCAGTCATAGTCCTGCGGTGCTTCTTTTAATTGAAACTAACCCACACCGTCTGGGGCGTGGAGATGGGCGTATTCTTCGCCCTTATCAACAGGAATTAAAATGAGCGAAAGCTTTGCGGAACTCTTTGAAGAAAGCCTAAAAACCCTGAACCTTCAGGCAGGCTCCATCATCACCGGTGTTATCGTTGATATCGATTACCAAGCTCGCTGGGTAACCGTTCACGCTGGTCTGAAGTCTGAAGCACTCATCCCGCTTGAGCAGTTCTACAACGACGCTGGCGATCTGACTATCAATGTCGGTGACGAAGTTCACGTTGCTCTGGACTCGGTTGAAGACGGTTTCGGTGAAACCAAGCTGTCCCGTGAAAAAGCCAAGCGCGCTGAATGCTGGATTGTTCTCGAAGCAGCCTTCGCAGCTGAAGAAGTGGTCAAGGGCGTTATCAACGGTAAGGTTAAAGGCGGCTTCACTGTCGACGTTAACGGCATCCGTGCGTTCCTGCCAGGTTCTTTGGTCGACGTCCGTCCAGTGCGCGACACCACGCACCTGGAAGGCAAGGAACTCGAATTCAAGGTCATCAAGCTCGATCAGAAACGCAACAACGTTGTCGTTTCCCGTCGCAGCGTCCTGGAAGCAGAGAACTCCGCCGAGCGTGAAGCTCTGCTGGAATCCCTGCAGGAAGGCCAACAAGTCAAAGGTATCGTCAAAAACCTCACCGATTACGGCGCATTCGTCGATCTGGGTGGCGTCGATGGCCTGCTGCACATTACCGACATGGCTTGGAAACGTATCAAGCATCCTTCCGAAATCGTCAACGTTGGCGACGAGATTGATGTCAAGGTTCTGAAATACGATCGCGAACGCAACCGTGTTTCCCTGGGCCTGAAGCAACTGGGTGAAGATCCATGGGTCGCTATCAAAGCCCGTTACCCAGAAAGCACCCGCGTCACCGCGCGTGTTACCAACCTGACTGACTACGGCTGCTTCGCTGAGCTGGAAGAAGGCGTTGAAGGCCTGGTACACGTTTCCGAAATGGACTGGACCAACAAAAACATCCACCCTTCGAAAGTCGTACAAGTCGGCGACGAAGTGGAAGTTATGGTTCTGGACATCGACGAAGAGCGTCGTCGTATCTCCCTGGGCATCAAGCAGTGCAAATCTAACCCATGGGAAGATTTCTCTGGCCAGTTCAACAAGGGCGATAAAATCTCCGGCACCATCAAGTCGATCACCGATTTCGGTATCTTCATTGGTCTGGACGGCGGCATCGACGGCCTGGTTCACCTGTCCGACATCTCCTGGAACGAAGTGGGCGAAGAAGCTGTTCGTCGCTTCAAGAAGGGCGACGAGCTGGACACCGTTATCCTGTCGGTTGACCCAGAGCGCGAGCGCATCTCCCTGGGTATCAAGCAACTGGAAAGCGATCCGTTCTCCGAGTACGTTCAAGAGAACGACAAAGGCGCAATCGTTAAAGGCATCGTGAAAGAAGTTGACGCTAAAGGCGCCATCATCACCCTGGCCGACGATATCGAAGCGACTCTGAAAGCCTCCGAAATCAGCCGTGACCGCGTTGAAGACGCGCGCAACGTTCTGAAAGAAGGCCAGGAAGTAGAAGCCAAGATCATCAGCGTTGACCGCAAGAGCCGCGTGATCCAACTCTCCATCAAGTCCAAGGACGAGATCGAAGAGAAAGAAGCTATCCAGAGCCTGCGCGACAAGCCAGCTACCTCTGACATCGCTTCGGGTCCGACCACTCTGGGCGACCTGCTGCGTGCACAAATGGAAAAACAGAACTAAGTTCTGTCAGACCATAGAAAAAGGGCGACTTCGGTCGCCCTTTTTTGTGCCTGAAATTTGTTGAATCAACAACTTAGAACGACGTAGAGCCGACTGATGTCAGAACTGATTATAGTCTTCAGAGAAGCTATTCACGTGTTGCTGATTCAGTAAGGATTTTCAATGAACAGGCTCATTTTAGTGTTCTCAATCGCAATGCTTGCAGGCTGCACCGCCACCAGTGCCAAGACCCACGCCCGGCATGGCGTCAGCGGCATCGAGATCGACTGCTCAGGCTTGGGTTCCAATTGGGAGAAGTGCGAGAAGCGTGCGGCTCGAGAGTGCAAGATGCAGGGGTACAAGGTCATCACCAAGTCCAGTGATGCTAAGGACGAGGAGGGCGATTACTTGTTTGGCTGGAACCCGGCAGGCGCAGTTACCCGCACGATGCTGGTGATCTGCAATTGAGCGTGTAAGCGCTTGATAGTGGAGTCGATCTAGCGCGTAGATAAGTTATTGCATGGGCTGTTCAAATTCATCAAGTCATGCTAAAACCTTTGAAGCGCTTTTCCTAGCTGCTTGAAAAAGAAGGGAAAAATATGACGAAGTCGGAGTTGATCGAACGAATTGTCACCCATCAAGGGCTGCTCTCATCCAAGGATGTGGAGCTGGCCATCAAGACCATGCTTGAACAAATGTCCCAATGCCTGGCCACAGGCGATCGCATTGAGATCCGAGGGTTCGGTAGCTTCTCGCTGCACTACCGCGCCCCACGCGTAGGCCGTAACCCTAAAACCGGACAGTCCGTCAGCCTGGATGGCAAGTTCGTGCCTCACTTCAAGCCGGGCAAGGAATTGCGTGATCGAGTGAACGAAGACGAAGAAGAAAACGTCTGAGTGTCTTTGGGGTAGGAGAAGAGTATGCGTGGGATTAAGCGCGCCGTAGTGTTGCTGACAGTGCTGGTGGTTGCACTGGTGGTTATAGCGTTTGTACTCGAAAACCAGCAGGGTGTGTCTCTCTCGTTCCTTGGCCTGGCGACCGGGCAGGTGCCGGTGTCGGTGTTTGTGATCGTGGCGTTGATTGTCGGCATGCTGATAGGGCCATTGTTAGGCGTATTGGTGCGGAGTCGGCGTCATAAGTCGGTTCCTGTAGGGCGTGGCTAGGAGGAGGAGGCTCTGCCGTTCTGCAAAAGTCGTGTGCATGCTGAGGCAACCGCTCGTCAGAAAATAGCATCAAAGTAGCCCATCAATTTCAGCACTGCCTTGTAATGATGCGGCCACCCTCAAGTAGAAAACCCCGGATTCATTGGGTTTTAGCTCGATGATTCGGAAAAACCTTTCTGTTTTCACTCTCCTTGGACGTGCTGTATTAGAGCTGCCCCTATATCTGTAGGAAAAGCCTGCTGTTCATGTCAAGACTTGTAATATGTCTGAGAGATGGCAAAATGAAATCTGTTCTCGATAACAGGCATTTTGTGCGCTCAAAATTTGGCAGAGACGCTGGGTTTTGACGGTCATCTAATTAGAATAAAAAAGACACAATTTTGTCTGCATAACGAGCCCGCAGTTTCTTTTTGAAGGCAGGTTTTTGTTGTGAGTAGTAGCTTCCGCGCACCTCCCGTTCAATCATCCAATGAAATTGATTTTTTCGCGTTTGCTCAGGCGGTATGGGCTCAAAGAGCTTTTGTCGCACTGGTGGCGTTGTCGATAGGTGTGTTGGCGGCAATCTATGCCTTTACCGTTGTTCCTGAATATAGGGTGTCCAGTGTTCTGCGCCCTGCTGCCATCAACGAGCTTGATGCTCTAAACCGCTCCGAGATTTATGCGCTTCTGCCGACGAGCGCGCTGACTAAGGTGGGGGCTTCTTTGGAGTCCTATGAGACTCGTCTTGGGTTTTTTCGCGCCAATCAGAAATTATTTAAAGCGTTCGAACAGCCTGGAAGAACACTCGAACAAAGTTTTGAAGATTTCAATCGAAACTCTTTCACGCTGACTTTGCCGGACTCAAAAAAAGCCGACATTTTGAGTAATTATATAAAAGTAGAAATGAGCTATCCAAAGGGGATAGATGGCGTTGCGATTCTGAATGGGTTTGTAAATTATGCCATTTCAGTTGAGCGTCAACAAATTGCCGCTGATCTGCGCGTAATTGTCAGAAACCGTCTTGCAGAACTTGATGGAAAGTTGGCAGCGGCGCGCTCAAGTTACGCGACCAAAAAAGAAGCCGAGATTGCTGTCTTGACCGAGAGGGACTCGGTGCGAAAGGCTCAGCTTGAAGATGAGCTTAAAGCAGTCAGGGCTGAGCTCAAGACGCGACGAAATGATCGGATAGCACAACTTGGCGAAGCCATTGGTATTGCACGCTCCTTGGGTATCATAAAGCCTGCGACTCCTTCTTCACTGAGTGAGCCCAGTCGTGTTGGGGCTTTCAGCGTCATGCGCACTGAAATCAATAACCAGCAGATTCCTTTGTATTTCATGGGGGTTGATGCCCTGGAGGCAGAGCGATCAGCGTTAATGCGGCGTAAGTCTGATGACTTCAGCGAAGGGCGCATTGCCCGAATCGCTAAAGAGCTCCAGTTGCTTCAATCCAATCGTCAAGTTGAATTGCTGAATCGGCGTCAGAATGAAGATGTGTTTCTCGAGGGGGTGGAGCCCATCCGTGCGGAAGCAGTTCGTCTTCGGAACCTTGACGTCGATATGGGCCTTCTCAAATTGGTGGTTGTAGATAAGGAAGCTCTGGAGCCCTTGAATCCAAGCTCTCCCAGAAAGGGGCTCATTATTGCCTTGGGACTGGTTCTTGGATTTACCTTGGGTTTGCTTGTCGCTTTTGTTGGGTCTTTTGTTCTGAAGCGTCGTGAGGGGAGTGCCGAGGATTTTTTGCGTGCCGCTCCTGCTCCGGTCATTGCTGTTCAGAATGCGCCTCGAGACCTCCAAGGAAACCATTGATTTTCAGCAATTCCCAATGTGCCCTATCTCGGGAAGGTGTGCCGGCCATACCTTTTCGCATGGGAATCGGGTGCGTTAAGCATGATCAATACCATGTCAGAATTACGTTTCGTAAATATTTTCGTTGCCTGCCGCTTCTATGCAAGCAGTGAGGGCGGTCTTTAGCTTGATGGCTGTACGCTAGTACGGAAAGATCTGAGTGCAGAAGCTAGTGTTGTCAGGGCAAAGACTGTAAATTGCTGGAAGAAAATTCGATGGGGTTTGGCATTAAGCAACTGATGCGTATTCAGATGTAGATACGGCTCGAAGCTGCTCTCTGGGTGCTGATGAATTGAATTAAGGTTGGATTCAAGGTTAAGGTGAAGTAATGAAAACAGTTTTGGTGACCGGGGCGGATGGATTTATTGGGTCGCACCTGACCGAGCTTTTGGTGCGCGAAGGGTATAAGGTAAAAGCCCTGTCTCAATATAACTCTTTCAATTATTGGGGGTGGCTGGAAGACGTAAGTTGCCTAAAGGATATTGAGGTGTTAAATGGAGATGTCCGTGATCCGCACTATTGCAAACATATAACAAAAGGCGTCGATGCCGTGTTTCACCTGGCGGCGTTGATTGCGATTCCGTACTCGTATGTCGCGCCTGACAGTTATGTTGATACCAACGTCAAAGGCACCTTGAATATCTGTCAGGCAGCTATTGATAATGGCGTGCAGCGTGTTATTCATACGTCTACCAGTGAGGTTTATGGCACTGCTCAATATGTACCGATTGACGAAGCTCACCCGCTTCAACCGCAGTCGCCATACAGCGCTTCTAAAATGGGCGCGGACGCCATGGCAATGAGTTTCTTCAATGCCTTTGATCTTCCATTAACAATTGCTCGCCCATTCAATACTTACGGGCCTCGTCAATCAGCTCGAGCGGTGATTCCCACCATCATTACGCAAATTGCCAGTGGTAAAAAACAGATCAAGCTAGGCGATGTTTCGCCAACGCGAGACTTCAACTACGTTGCTGATACCTGCCGTGGTTTTCTGGATCTGTTGCGCTGCGACAAGGCTGTTGGTGAAGTCGTCAATATCGGTTCCAATTTCGAAATTACCGTAGGTGATACGCTCAATCTCATTCGCGAGTTGATGAGCAGCGATGTTGAGTTTCTGACGGATGATCAGCGTTTGCGCCCAGAGAAGTCCGAAGTGTTCCGGTTATGGTGTGATAATTCAAAAATTCGAGGCCTGACCGGTTTTGAACCGCAATACTCAATCCGTCAAGGGCTTCAGGAAACCATCGACTGGTTCACTCGGCCCGAGAACTTGGCTAAATACAAAGCCGATCTCTACAACGTCTGAGGCGCCGTCATGCTCGACTCACTTGTGAAGTTTGTGCGAGAGCAATATCGCACCAATGAATTCATACCTTTGCATGCTCCTGTCTTTGGCGGGAACGAAAAGCGCTACGTAATCGAAACGGTGGAGTCTACGTTCGTTTCCAGTGTTGGCGCGTTCGTTGATCGTTTTGAGCGTGATATGGAGGCCTATACCGGTAGCCCTCGTGCCGTTGCGACAGTTAACGGGACCGCCGCCCTGCATGTCGCCCTGATGCTGGCCGGCGTCAAGCCAGGTGACCTTGTCATCACTCAACCGCTTACCTTTGTTGCGACGTGTAATGCGATTGCTTACTGCGGTGCTTCGCCAGTGTTTATCGATGTCGACAAACACACCTTAGGTCTTTCTCCTGTAGCGCTTGATCATTGGTTGCAGATGCACGCATACAGGCGAAACGACGGCGTTTGCATGTTGAAAGACGGCGATCGCGTACTTCGGGCGTGTTTGCCGATGCATACTTTTGGTCACCCGGTTGAGCTGGATAAGTTGATCGAAGTTTGTGGCCGGTGGGGGCTGGCATTGGTCGAGGATGCTGCTGAATCATTGGGTAGCCTTTATAAAGGGCGTCACACTGGGACGTTGGGTTGTGTGGGGACCCTGAGTTTCAACGGTAATAAAACTATTACCACTGGTGGTGGTGGGATGGTGCTGACTAATGAATCGTTGGGTGCGCGAGCGAAGCACTTGACTACGACCGCGAAAATACCGCATGCCTACGAATATGTTCATGATGAAGTGGGTTACAACTACCGGTTGCCGAATCTGAATGCAGCCCTGGGGTGCGCCCAGCTTGAACAGTTGGACTCCTTTGTTTCAGCCAAGCGTGTTTTGGCAGCGCGTTATCAGAGATTCTTCGACGGTAGTCAGTTCCAATTCGTTGTCGAACCCGCGGGTTGCCGTTCCAACTATTGGCTCAATGCCGTGATCTGTGAAAATCTCGCACAGCGTGATGAGTTGCTTGCGTTCAGCAATCAGGCTGGCGTAATGACTCGACCCATCTGGAAGTTGATGAGTCACCTGCCCGCCTATTCCTCCAGTCTTAAAGGGGATCTGACCAACGCACTGTGGTTGGAAGAGCGGGTAGTCAATTTGCCGAGCAGCGTTGTTCCGGAGTTGCAGGTTTGAAACGTAACGTTGCAGTGTTCACTGGAACGCGCGCCGAGTACGGCTTGCTCTACTGGTTGATGAAAGATATCCAGGCAAGTGAGCATTTGGCACTGCAGACGATAGTGAGCGGCATGCATCTCTCGCCTGAGTTCGGAGAGACCTGGAAAGGCATTGAGGCGGATGGTTTCGTCATTGATGCCAAGGTGGAAATGCTCCTGTCTTCAGATAGCGATGTGGGTGTCGTAAAGTCGATGGGACTGGGTACGCTGGGCTTCGCCGATGTTTTAGACCGATTACGGCCAGACATGCTGGTGGTGCTCGGGGATCGTTTCGAGGCATTGGCAATCGTACAGGCTGCCTTGATTATGAAAATTCCAGTGGCGCATTTGCATGGTGGCGAGATAACCGAAGGTGCTTACGATGACGCTATTCGTCACGCGATCACTAAAATGGCTTACTTTCATTTTGTCGCTACTCAATCCTATCGTCAGCGTGTTATCCAGATGGGGGAGTCACCCGACAGAGTGTTCAATGTCGGTGCTGTAGGTCTTGATCATTTGCTTCGCAGCCCGCGAATGACGCGAGAGGAGTTGTCTGAAAGCCTTGAGTTTGCTTTGGATGCGCCTTTTCTCCTGGTGACTTACCATCCGGTGACGATGCTCGAGGAGGATCCAAAGGAAAGTTTCCACGCGCTGTTGACCGCGCTAGACCAGTTTCCCCTGCACAAGATAATACTCACGTACCCCAATGCCGATAACGGCGGGCGTGCGATTATTCCATTGCTGGAGGAATATGCCCAAGGTAATCCTGAGCGAGTCAAAGCTGTCCCTTCCCTGGGTTTCAGGCGTTACTTGAGTGCGGTTGCGCTGGCTGAGGCGGTTGTAGGTAATTCCTCCAGCGGTATCATTGAAGTGCCGGCTTTTCATGTTCCTACCATCAATATTGGGGCTCGACAGGCGGGGCGTCTCGCTGCCGGCTCAGTCATCAATTGTGCGCCCGACGCACGCTCGATCGAAGATGTTATTCGTCACGCGCTCTCTTCCGACTTTGCCAACGTTTGTAAAGAGGCGGTCAATCCTTACGGCGCTGGTAATGCATCACAAAGCATTGTGGATATTCTTGAGCGTCACGACGGGGTCCACAACAAGTCATTTCACGATTTGAGTTAAACCATGAAAGCATCTAACGAAGACTCGGTATACATCATTGCTGAAGCGGGCGTTAACCATAATGGAGAGCGCGATCTTGCGTTCGCACTGGTTGATGCGGCAGCGGCAGCAGGCGCTGATGCGGTGAAGTTCCAGACGTTTGATGCCAAGCGACTGGCTTCAAAGGCGGCCCCGAAAGCCTCGTATCAATTGCAGAGTACCGAAGCGTCAGAAAGCCAGCTCGCGATGCTTAAAAAGCTTGAACTCCCCAGGGAGTGGCATGCGGCTTTGCAAGCCCACGCACGGCGCAATGGTATTGAGTTCTTGTCCACCGCATTTGATACCGACAGTCTTCGGTTTTTGTGTGAGATGAATTTGCCATTCTTCAAGGTGCCCTCAGGCGAGCTGACGAATGGCCCGCTGTTGTGGCAGTTTGCACGCACCGGTAAACCGCTGGTGCTTTCTACCGGCATGGCCACACTCAGCGACGTTGAACAGGGCCTGGCTATCGTGGCACACGCTGTGACGCACGACCGCGAGCCTGCCAATATGGACGAGGTCTGGCGTAACTGGAGCTATCCTGAATCTCGTAAGCGGTTACAGGGGCATGTTACGTTGCTGCATTGCACCTCCCAGTACCCGACGCCGTGGGCGGAGGTGAACTTACGTGCAATGGACACACTCACAGCATTCGGGCTCACGGTAGGATATTCGGATCACACGGAAGGCAGCTTGATTTCGATTGCTGCTGTCGCTCGAGGCGCCAAGGTCATCGAGAAACACTTTACGTTGGACCGCTCCATGCCTGGGCCTGATCACAAGGCATCGCTTGAGCCTGATGAGTTGAAGTCGATGATCACCCAGATCCGCGTGCTTGAACTGGCGTTGGGTGATGCATGCAAGACACCCCAGCCTAGTGAGTGGGACACCCGCAAGGCTGCACGCCAGCAGGTGGTAGCGGCAAGGGATATTGACGCAGGTTCGATCATTTCTCGTGATGACCTGACTACCGCTCGCAGTGGGTCTGGGTTGTCACCAACCGCTTTGTGGGGGTTGGTGGGCACTCGTAGCCAAAGGTCCGTCCAGATGGGTGAGATTATTGAGCAATGACCACCATGCCAAATGCATCTCAGGCATTGATAATGCTGGGGGCGGGTGGTCACGCGAAGGTACTGCTGTCGCTTGCCATAGCCTGTGGGCTGCAAGTTAAAGGGGTTTGCGATCCAGCTCTTAAGCGTTCGGGCGTTGTAACATGGCGCGGAATCAGCGTGCTGGGTGGTGATGAGGCGCTGGAGCAGCTCGATTGCTCAAACGTTGGTCTGATAAACGGAATCGGGCAGGTCGTTGGTAGCAGTCTTCGCCAAGCTATATATGAGCGAGCAGTCGGGATGGGTTTCCGATTTCCCGTGCTTGTGCATCCCAGGGCTATCGTTGATGCTTCTGCGGTATTGGCTGACGGTGTCCAGGTAATGGCAGGTGTGGTTATTCAGCCGGACGTGAGACTGGGGGCCAATACGGTTGTCAATACCAGATCAAGCGTTGACCACGATTGTAGCGTGGGTTCTCACGTGCACATCGCTCCAGGCGCGACGCTCTGCGGCAACGTCCAAGTGGCTGACTACGCGTTTATCGGCGCAGGAGCAACAGTGATTCAAGGATTGGCGATCGGCGAGTATGCCGTTGTCGGTGCCGGGGCTGTGATGGTTCGTAATTTGCCAGCCCGGAGCATTTTATTAGGACAAACGGCGCGTTCCAGAATTGTGCCGGACGAGTCAACATAGAGAAGGTATTCAATGAGGCAGTGGGAGTTAACACTCGTCGGTCCGGAGTGCTCAATGGAGGAGGCCATCGCCACGCTTGATCGTGTCGCGGTGCGTATTGTCATGGTTGTTGACCCTGATCGTCGTCTCTTGGGCACCTTGACCGATGGCGACGTTCGGCGTGCCCTGTTAAAGCAGCGGCCGTTGACGACGCCTATCAATCAGATCATGTGCGCTACTCCGCGTACTGCAGGGCTGGGCTGGAGCAGGGAGCGGATCCTAACGATCATGGAAACGTATCAGTTGCTGCAACTTCCGGTTGTGAGCCCTGAGGGGAAAGTCATAGGTCTGGAAACCTTGCACGACTTGCTGCACAAGCCTCGCAGAGACAATCCGGTGTTTCTGATGGCTGGAGGGTTTGGAACTCGTTTGCGACCACTGACGCAAAACTGCCCAAAACCGCTGCTAAAAGTTGGAGACAAGCCCATCCTGGAGTTGATCCTCGAGCGATTTATCAGCTCGGGCTTTCATCACTTTTTTATCTCCACTCATTACATGTCGGAAATGATCCGTGACCATTTTGGCGATGGCAGCGAGTGGGGGGTATCTATTCGTTACATCCATGAGGACGCTCCTCTTGGGACGGGCGGTGCTCTGGGGCTGTTGCCTCATGACGAGATAAACCTGCCTTTGTTCATGATGAATGGTGACTTGCTCACTACCCTCAAATTCGAGAGCCTTCTGGGCTTCCATGAAGAGCATGCTGGCGCCGCGACCATGTGCGTGCGCGAGTATGAGCATTGCGTACCCTACGGCGTTGTACAGAACGATGGACACCGTATTCAGTCGATGGTGGAGAAACCGGTCCAGCGCTTCTTTATCAACGCCGGGATATACCTGTTGTCCCCGGAGCTAGTGAAGCGTGTTGCGCCAGGAACGCGCGTGGATATGCCCACGCTGTTGGAACGCGAAATTGCCGAGGGCCGCGACGTCAATATGTTTCCGGTTCACGAGTATTGGCTTGATATTGGTCGGATGGAAGACTTCCAAAGGGCTCAGCAAGAGTTCGCTGGGTTATGAGTGTGCAATCCGTCTATTTGGTGATCGGAAGCGGCAGCATTGCCAAGCGTCATATCGGAAACCTCAAGAAGCTTTTCGCATCGGCACGTGTGGGCTGTATTTCTGCATCAGGCAGAATATTGTCCGCCGAGGACGTGGGCGACGATACGCAAATCTATCGATCTATGAACGACGCACTTGCAGATAAGCCGGTGCTTGCGATTGTTGCATCGCCAGCTCCTTCGCATTTGGACTATGCTGTGCAGTTGCTTGATCGGAACGTGCCCGTTCTTATCGAAAAACCCCTGTGCGATTCGTTGGACGGATTCTCTGCCCATCGCGATGTATTGTTAGCACACAAAGCTCAAATCGAGATCGCCTATAATTTGCGATTCATGTCATCCGCGCTGAAGTTCAAGGCGTTGTTGGACGCGCGCTGCGTTGGCGTAATACGCAGTGTGAGTGTCGATGTCGGGCAGTACCTTCCCGACTGGCGCCCTGCCAGTGATTACCGCAAAAACGTGTCGGCCCGGCGGGAGTTGGGTGGTGGCGTTTTACTTGAGCTCAGCCATGAACTCGACTATTTGAGATGGCTGTTTGGTGAGTTTGAAACAGCTTATTGCGTAGCACGTAATACCGCTGCACTCGAAATTGATGTTGAAGACACGGTTGATGCGCTTTTGGTGCGTGTTGACCAGTTAGTGGTCAATGTCCATATGGATTTTCTCCAGCGGTCTCCCGTACGTATCTGCAAGGTTATCGGGCAGGAAGGCACTCTAATTTGGGATGTACTCAACAACAGCATTACCTTGCACTCGGGACGAGATCAGCAGCATGTGCTGTTTGAGGATCCCGGCTACGACCGCAACAACATGTACCTTGATCAATTGCGACACTTCGTCCATGTAGCGCAAGGTACCGCGTCACCGGTAATTGGCCTTGAGGATGGACTACAGACGCTTCAACTGGTTGAGGCGATGAAAAAGTCTTCTGCAACAGGCCAAGTCGTCAACATTGGAGATCTTCAAGCGTGAGCGTGTACGCCTTCATTTTTGCACGAGGCAACTCTAAAGGGTTGCCCGGAAAGAACATCAAAGTATTAGGTGACCATCCGTTGGTTGCCCACGCCATTAGGGTGGCGCAACAAGTATCTGGCATAGACAAAGTTTTCGTATCGACCGATTCCGATGAGATCGCGGCGGTTGCCGAAGCCTATAAGGCTATAGTGATCAAAAGGCCCGATAAACTGGCAACTGACACGGCGCCTGAATGGCATGCATGGCGGCACGCGATCAATTACCTTCAAGCGCAAGGGCATAAGTTCGACGTATTTATCAGTCTGCCGGCGACCAGTCCGCTACGAGGTGTTGAGGATGTGGAGCAGTGCCTCGCCAGCCTGGATTCGGGCACGGATATTGTGGTTACTGTAACCCCGGCATCTCGCAGTCCCTACTTCAATATGGTCGTTCGTGACGCACAGGGCGTCAGCCAGTTGGTATGTGCGGGAGACAACGTACATCGTCGGCAGGACGCTCCGGCCGTATATGACATGACGACGGTAGCTTACGTTGCCCGGCCCGATTTCATTTTGACCAATGAACGCATTTTTTCCGGGCGAGTGAAGTCGGTTGTTGTGCCCCGTGAGCGGGCTGTCGACATCGACGACATCTATGATTTTAAAATGGCCGAAATGCTTCTGGCTGACAAAGAGAAAGCTAATGCTGGCGAATAAGAAAATTTTGGTGGCTGGGGCGGGTGGGTTGCTCGGGAGCAAACTGAGCGCTGCACTCCTGGCTGATGGCGTCCATGTCATTGCTGCAGATATAAACTCGACGTTGATGGCAGAGCGCTTGGTGCAGCAGGGCGTCGATTTGGACAATGAATTATTGACCTGCACCACGCTTGACCTGAATGATGCGGCGTTGGTGGAAGCATTCTTCGCCAAGCTCAGCGCTGTCGATGGGGCTGTCAATTGCTCATACCCACGAAACAAACGCTACGGTGCAAAGCTTTTTGACGTAACGCTCGCCGATTTCAATGAGAACGTATCCCTGCACCTCGGGTCGTCTTTTTTATTCATGCAGCAGTGCGGCGCATATTTTCAGCGGGAAAAAACTCCATTTTCCTTGGTTAACATCTCTTCGATCTATGGGGTTGTTGCACCGAAATTTGACGTCTATGACGGCACGCCCATGACAATGCCCGTCGAGTATGCAGCCATCAAGTCTGCGCTACTACACCTGAGCAAGTACCTGACCGCTTACATCTCTGATAGTGGCTTCCGGTCTAACAGTGTTAGCCCAGGCGGGATTTTTGATCATCAGCCAGAGCAGTTCCTTCAACAGTACAAGAAGCAAACGTTGGGCAAAGGCATGCTCGATATCAGTGATGTGCTCGGTTCGATAAAGTTTTTGCTTTCTGATCACTCTCGTTACGTTAACGGCCAAAATATCATCGTCGATGATGGTTTTAGCTTGTAATTCACGCTTACGAAAGAGCAGTTAAAATATGTTGAATTTTTTACTGATAGGCGCAGGGCAGCTCGGCAGCCGTCATCTGCAGGCTCTGGCACTTTCGGACTTTGATGATATTTACATTCAGGTAGTAGAACCATCACCTGAGGCTCGCAGGGTAGCTCGAGAACGTTGGGAACAAGTAGCTAAGTCCGAAAAAATCCATGCTATTGAGTTCCTGGAAAGTATCTCCAGCATTAACCGAAGCATTGATTTCTGTATTGTTGCCACCAATGCTAACTGCCGTTTACAAGTGCTTAGAGATCTATTGGCATCTGTCAGTGTTCGGCAATTGGTTCTTGAAAAGGTCCTTTTCCAGTCAGTTGATCAAGTTAAAGCGGCGAGCCGCCTGCTATCTTCTCTAGACACGCAGGTATGGGTTAACTGCCCTCGCCGTATGTTTCCTATTTACCTAGAGCTAAAAGAACGCCTTGCTCACGAGCAAACCTTGAACCTCCAGGTAAATGGGAATAACTGGGGCTTGGCGTGCAATGCGATTCATTTTATCGATTTGTGGGCGATGCTTGGGGGGCAACACAGCTATACGCTTGAGACTTCTGGTCTTGACGCTGCCGTCGTTGAGAGCAAGCGTCCTGGCTACAAGGAGGTCTCGGGTACTTTATCCGGTGTTGCCGATAACCGTCGTTTTTCGTTGACGTCTGGCGCTGGCATTGAAATGGTACCACTGAGCATCAGTATTGAAACTGAACAATTCAGTATTGATGTAAACGAGTCGAAAGGGCTGTGCACTATTCAAACAAAAGAAACTGGGCAACAGGAAGTGCTGGCGTTTTCGGTTCTCTTCCAAAGTCAGTTATCTCATGAAGCGGCAAGGCAGTTACTTGCGAGCGCAGATGGTCAGTGCGAGTTAACTTCGTTCAACGAGTCTGCTTCGTTGCATGAGCCCTTACTTCAAGGATTGCTTGAGTTTTTCAACAGGCAAGGGGATGACATCCACACCCTGTGCCCAATTACCTGACGGAGGCTCGCTATGATTTTATTAGTCGGCGCTGGCCCTATGGCCGTGCAATATGCAAAAGTACTGCAAGGTATGGAAAAACAATTTGTCGTAGTTGGGCGCAGCCAACAATCTGCCGATAGCTTCAACAGCAGTATTGGTGTCCGCCCGCTTACCGGCGGGCTCGAGGCGTTCTTCCCTTCGGCTCAAACCGTTACTCATGCAATCGTTGCAGTCAGCGTTGAGCAATTGGAATATACCAGTAGTTTTCTCCTGCAGAGTGGCGTGAAAAATCTGTTGGTAGAAAAACCGGGTGGTATGACCCTGGAGGCCATTGAGAGACTGCAAGCGTTAGCTACGACTCATAGCGCTTCGGTTTATGTCGCTTACAACCGGCGCTTCCTCGCCTCTGTTTTATCTGCTCGCAAGTTAATTGATGAAGATGGTGGAGTGACCAGCTTCAACTTTGAAATCACGGAATGGTCTGATGCTATTCAAAAAATCCCAAAGGCTGAAGGGGTTAAAGAGAACTGGTTTTTTGCGAATACAAGCCATGTTACCGACCTCGCATTTTACTTGGGTGGTAAGCCTCGTCAAATAGCTACGTTCACCGCAGGTACGTTGCCGTGGCATAGCAGGGCCGCGCGTTTTTCTGGGGCTGGCGAGACAGAAAATGGGGCTTTATTTGCTTACACTGGAGATTGGCAGGCGCCAGGTCGTTGGGCTATAGAAATATCTACCAGTAAGCGCAGGTTTATTTTCAAACCGCTGGAAAAGTTGCAGGTACAACTTATCAATAGCGTCGCAGTGGAAACGCTGGACATCGACGTCACTCTGGACGTTGACTACAAGCCTGGTTTGTATCTGCAGGTCGAGCATTTTTTGATGTCTGATCAGTCGGGTTTATGTTCTCTGGAAGAGCATCTTGCAAATAGCAAGCTGTATGCTCGCATTGCTGCTTATGTTTGATGTCCACGAACAGCCTCGCCGAGTAGTAGAGTTATGAGGCAAGAGGGGCGCTCTGGCGCTATAAAGTATGTGTTGGCGACGTATAGCGAGTTCTCGCTCGTCGCGTTGCTGACACTATTTTTCACTAATATGGTGAGCCAGCAGGCATTGGCGGACTCCAGTATCGCGTTTATTGCAATTTCCTATAGTACCTTTCTGGCGCTGGGATTTCACAATGGTGCGATCCGTGATGGGGCGATCAGTGCGAGTATCGACGAGCGGGAAGACATCCTCCGGCTGGAGTTGTATTTTTCCGCCTTTATTGCTTTTGTCCTAGTCGCTTCGGCGGTCGTTGCCCATGAAAATTTCTATTTGATGGCGGGGCTCTTCATTGGCGGTGTCAATCATCTTAAGACAGCCTGCCAGACAGTCTTCAGACTGCGCGGCATGGATGCGCTGCTCAATACGCTGAATCTGGCATGGGCTTCGGTATTTTTTGTGTCTTTCTCCCTGCTGGCCTGGTTGAGCCAGGAGGTTGCTCTAGAGGTCAGGTTCTTCGGGGCGTGGGGGGCATCTGCTGCAGTTGTCATATGTTCTTTCTTTGCTTTTTGCTTGATTTCATTGCAAGTCTTTCGACCTTCTACGACCGCCAACAAGGCACTATTATTCAAGGTGCTCAGCTCTTCAAAGTATATGTTTTTGATGGCCAGTGGTTTAGTGGTGCTATTGACGTCTGATCGGGTGGTATTAAATGTGCTGGGCGCCGCCGAGAAAATGCGAGCTGATTTTCAGTACGTTGATGTACTGACCAATATCTACTTTCTCGGCATGACCTCAGTGCTGTACTACTTTACTCCAGGGTTATTGAAACGTTTCAGTGGTGTCGACGCTGGGTATCAAGGCGCGTTTGCCGCGATGATGACGAAATACGCAGCTTATTTGCTGGGTGTCGTCATATTTTTTGCATTGGCTATTGTCGTTTTTTTACTATTAATTAACCGGTTTAGCTGGGGATTGGTGGGGGTCTTGGTGTCGATGTTGACTCTTAAGACTCAACTGATCTGTTTGGGGTTTGTGTGTAACTTCTATTTGGCGCAACGTCTGGAAAAAGTTTTGGCCATTGCCTATCTTGGCTTGATGGTTGCGGGACTCTCGCTCTCGTTCGGTTATGGCTATTTGTTTATTGGGACCACGATGCTAGTGTTTTTGCCGTTATTCAATGCACTTCTCGTTAGTGTTCTCGTTATATACCTGCTCAAAAGAATAAGCGCCCAAGGCAAGCATGAAGAAAGTACTTGTATTAACTGACTCCCTGGGTTTGCCCAGGATGAAGCCGGAGCTCATCAATGACGAGCAATGCTGGACATACCGAGTTGCAGATCGATACGCAGCGGAGTTTCGCTTTCGCGTCGTGAGTGTGCCGGGTATGGACACCTCTCAACTGATGTCTTTGGTTGATGACTATTATCAGATGATAGAAGCCGATGTTGTTGTTGTCCAGGTTGGGATTGTTGACTGTTACCCTCGAGCTATCAAGAAAATAGAGTTGTCGCTGCTGTTAAGAATGCCCGGATATTTCAGCCGGTATATCCATCGATGGGTGAAGCGTAACTATGCCACGCTCATAACGAAGCGGGGTATTCGATACGTTCAGCCGGATGATTTTAAAGCTAATCTGCAGCGTCTCCGTGAGCGGTTTCCTCGCTCGAAAATAGTAGTTGTGCCGATTGCGCCCCCCTCTGCGGCTTACGTCTTGAAGAATCCTTGTATTGAGACGTCAGTTTTGGAGTACAACGCTATGCTGGCGGCAAGCTTTCCGGATGGTTTTTTGGCGGAGTGCTATCCCGCCAAGGCCTGTGACATTTTCTTGAGCGATAATCACCATTTGAATGCATTGGGTAATGGATATGTATTTGACGCGGTGAGTACGGCTTTATTTGTTCGTTAAGAACACTGAATATAGGAAGTGGTCTGGCTTATGATATTCCTGGTTGTGGTGTTTATGTTGACGGTGTTCCTTATGTTCAGGAACAAAGAAGTTTTGTGTCCTTCCAATATTGTGTTTGGTAGTTATTTTCTTTATTTCGTATTCCCAAGTATCCTCTTCTATCTGCTGGAGTGGGTGGGATGGGAATACGTTCTGCCGTGGGGGAAGACGAACGATTGGTCCAAACTTTCTGATGAGGCGATTTTATCGTTCGCCTACGTATTTACCTTGTTTTTCTTTTTTACTCGTCTTTTTGAATTGTTGATGAGCCAGGCGTCGGCGCAAAGTTTGTTTCAGCGATACCGCGTAAGCCCATTTATGCTGTTTGTGGCAAGTGCTTTGATATTGCTCGGGGCTATTTATTTTTTTCAAGTGACGGGCGGGGTTGAAGCATGGTTTGGCAATTACAGTGATACCTATCTTGAGAATAAAAAAGGTTATGGGTTGCTCAATTTTTTATTAATTATGAGCTCTAACTTTATTGCCTATGTACTGGGTTATTATTGGCGAACGCAGCGTCGTGTAAGTTGGGTGCTGGTCATATTTGTATTGGTGGTTTTAACCTTCTGTGCTTACATCCAAGGTGTGAAAAGTCGTATATTTTACTTTGCTATTTTCTTCAGCGTTCCCTGGCTAAGCGTTATGAGGTTTACGGTGACGAAAGGCGCCTTGATTTTCTTTGGATTTACGTTGGCATTCAGTTTTGCAATGTACTTTCGTTCCAATGGGTTTTACAGCACGCCGGAAATGTTGCTCGAGTATTTTTTGAGTTATTTCAATACAGTATTTTTGCACGACATGATTCTGCGCGATATGCCGCCGGATTTGTTTTTAACGATGAGTTACCCGGTCAAGAAATGGTTGACGTTTGTAGGGGTGCCTTCTGAGGAGTATCTTCACGATATCAGTCGATGGCTGACATCAATTTATTATCCTGAACAGTGGTTTGAAGGCTCTGCTACTCAACAATGGCCTATTGAAACTGAATTGTACCTCAACTACGGTTGCTACGTTTTTTGGGTGATCCCTATTGCCGTTTACTCATTATTTATTTGCGGTTTGTATTCGATTCGTTATCGATTTGGTCCCGTGTTCTTGTTTATATTTGTTTGTGAGTTGCTGTTCTTTCTGAGTATGTTTCGCGGGAGTATGCTGCAATGGATTGCGTTATTCAACGCGGCTTTTTACGTGCTTCTGCTGTTGAGCAGTCGACTGCTATTTATTCGAGTAAATAATGATGAGTAGTAAAAGCGTTAGCGCGTTATCCATCCTGATTTTTCAGGCTTACGTGAATGAGGCGTGCCTGGACCGGTCATTGAAGGCTAAATTCCTGGCAACGGAACCTCTGTCCGAAGCATTGCCTCTCTACAAGATCATGCCTCTCCTGTCGCTGCGTAAACGGTATGGAAAGCCGATGCTTTGGGCACTGACGGTGTTGAAATACTCGATATTGCCTGCATTGTTGCTGGCCGCATTGGGCAACCTGCTTTTGGCGCTGGTGTTTGCGCCAATGCTGATGCGTCGGGATGCAGTGACATTGCCCGACACTGTCTGTCTGCCCGTTACTGCGCATTTGAAGCTGTTCCACTACTTGTATGATGATTTTGATCAACGTATTCGGTTTGAGTGCCGGCGACCTTGGGCTGTGTTGCGGTATCTGGACGCAAAGGACTATCTGCGCGCACTGCTTATCGTTTGGCGGGTGGTGTGGTTCATTCTGAGGCATGCGCCGAAGCAGGAGGTGCGGCGCCAGGATCTCATTTTTCACGCGCTGGATTTGCTGCCGCTGGTTTGGTTCTCATTATTCGTATGCAAATTGTCTAGCAATGGCAAGCACATGATTACTGACTGCAATTTGCAGCGCTGGGACTATATAGCGACGCACGTAACGGGTCATTGTTCAATTATTCAGCATGCCTACATACATCCGGATTTGGAGTTTTCCTACCCCTTTGGCCAGGTTGAGTGTTTGTATGTTTTTGATCCTGAGTTCGAGAAAATTTTCTCACGATATTATCGGTTTGGAAGAACTGGTACTATCACTCCAAAGCTGCAACTCGATGACATGGGGAGCGACAAAGAGGTGCTTTTCTTGGCTTCTTCTGCGCCTTACCTGGATGCTGAAATCAATTTTATTGATCGTGTCAAGCGTGAATTTGATTTTTTCGTAGTGGTTAAGCTGCATCCGCGCCACGTTTATGATGACTCGGTTTCACGCCTGATATCGTTGGCTGACCACATCGCGGCGCCCACTGTATTTCCGGACTGTCACTATCAGGTCTCTTATGATTCGTTCCTGGGGTACGAGTACAAGGCGCTAGGAAAAAAAGTTTTATTTCTAAAGGATGAGTGTTCCATAGAGAGATTCATGGAACGCCGTAAAGCCAATGGCGAGTCTTGAATGGGGGCATCATGAGCTACCAGATATGCAGCACGTGCATCATGGATACATCCGACCCTCACATCAGCTTCGATGAGCAGGGTAGTTGCGAGTATTGCGGCAACTTTCGCGCTAATATCCAGCCCAACTGGCACGTGGATGCGCGGGGCGAGGCCGAGTTGATGAAAATTGCCGAGCGGATCAAAGCCGACGGCAAAGGGCGCGATTTTGATTGCATAATCGGTTTGAGTGGTGGGCTTGACAGCTCTTACCTTGCGTACGTTGCGAAAGAAAAAATGGGGCTTCGGCCACTGCTTTTCCATGTTGATGCGGGCTGGAACACCGATCAGGCGGTTGGCAACATTGAAAAGCTGGTTGACGGTCTAGGGCTTGATCTCTATACCGAAGTTATCAACTGGGAAGAGATGAAGAGCTTGCAATTAGCTTTTTTTAAAGCTCAAGTTGCCGATCAAGATATTCCACAGGACACGGCATTTTTCTCCGGGCTGTACAAGTTCGCTAAGGCGCACAAGATCAAGTACGTATTGACGGGTGGTAACTTTTCGACAGAGTGCTGCCGTGAGCCGGAGGAGTGGGGTGCCTATCCAGGTATCGACAGGACACTGATAAACGACATTCATGGGCAATTCGGTTCGCGTGAACTGAAAAGTTTTCCGATAGTCGATGTACTGGCTTACAAGATCTATTATCGGTATGTCCTCGGAATGCAGGTTGTACGACCTTTGAATCTGCTGCCTTATGTCAAGAAAGACGCAGAGGCAACGCTCGAACGGCTCTTCGGTTGGAAAAAATTTCAGCACAAGCATCATGAGTCGCGGTTTACCCGTTTTTATGAAGACTATTGGATGCCCCGCAAATTTGGTTATGAGAAGCGTCGTGCTCATTTCTCGAGTTTGATTATGACCGGCCAGATGACCCGGGAATCGGCCCTGGATCGAATTTCTCGCCCTGAGCTCGATGAGCAGTTTTTGAAGTCAGAGTTTGAATACGTCGCGAATAAGCTGGATTTGTGCGTTGATGAGCTGCAAGCACTATTTGACGGCAAGAACAAAACATTCCATGACTATAAGAGCAAGCGTTTCATCATTGGTCTGGGGGCTCGTGTACTTGGTGCACTCGGATTGGAAAGAAGACTGTTTAGATGATCACCATAATCGATTACGGCCTGGGTAATATTCAGGCCTTTGTGAACGTTTATAAGCGCCTGCATATACCAGTGGTCCTGGCCCGCTCTGCGGAGGAGTTACAAGGCGCTAGCAAGTTGATCTTGCCGGGTGTTGGCGCGTTTGATCATGCCATGGAGCGTTTGAATGCGTCCGGGATGCGCGAAACACTTGATGAGCTTGTTCTGGTAAAAAAAGTGCCGGTTGTCGGCATTTGTGTCGGTATGCAGATTCTTGCTGATGGCAGCGATGAAGGAACGTTGCCTGGGCTCGGTTGGGTGCCGGGTCGTGTGCGGCACTTTCGCTCGGTGCCTGGCCTGGAGCGCCTCGCGCTGCCTCATATGGGGTGGAATGACGTTGAACCGATGAACTCGAATCCATTATTCAAGGGCTTCGAAGAAGACGCGCGCTTCTACTTTCTCCATTCGTTCTATTTCGAGTGCGCCCAACCCTCACATACGGCGGCCCGAGCCTCATACGGCCTTGACTTTAGTTGCGCGGTCGCTGTGGATAATGTCTATGGTGTCCAGTTTCATCCGGAGAAGAGTCATCATTTTGGGGTGGGACTTCTTAAAAATTTTGCGGAACTATGAGATGTTAAGACCTAGAATAATTCCATGCCTGTTGATTCAGGACAGTGGTCTGGTGAAAACAGTGCGCTTCAAGGATCCCAAGTATGTCGGGGATCCAATAAATGCCGTGAAAATTTTCAATGAAAAAGAAGCCGATGAGCTGATCGTACTTGATATCGATGCGACGGTTAATGGGAAAGAACCAAACTATAAGCAGATTGCGAATCTGGCCGCCGAATGTCGTATGCCGCTTTGTTACGGCGGTGGCATCAGTACTCCGGAGCAGGCCCGTCGCATTATCGCGCTGGGTGTGGAAAAAGTTGCTATCAGCGCTGCGGCATTGGAAAACCCTCAACTGATCACGCGCATTGCCGATGAAATCGGTCGGCAAAGCGTCGTCGTTGTGCTCGACCATAAGAAGCGTCTGCTCAGCAAGCAGCAGGATGTGTGGACGCACAATGGCACTCTCAACACTAAGCGTAACGTGCTGGATGTTGCTGTCGAGATGGAAAAGCTTGGAGCTGGCGAAATTGTCATCAACGCTATCGACAATGATGGTCGGATGAAGGGCTATGACGTTGATCTGGCCATCGAGTTACGTAAGGTGGTGAGCATTCCTGTGACCATTCTGGGGGGGAGTGGTTCGCTGGAGCACATGGGTGAGGTGATTTCAGCCTGTGGTGTAGTGGGTGTAGCAGCCGGCAGTTTTTTTGTATTCAAAGGCCCGTACCGGGCCGTTTTGATCAGCTATCCAAGTACCGCCCAAAAGGATGCATTGATACTCTCTGCCTTGAAATAACGCTGATTTTGAACGCGCCTCGGAGTGTGACGTTTATGCCGCGCACGGCCAGCTGAGGCCTGGGCGGGGTCGCTGTCCTCCTGGCTTGCTCAAAAGTATAGAGGCGGCGAGGTGTTATGATCTGCGTCTGTGTTTAGCTTCAGCTCGTAAAGGCTGCAACTGGAAATTTAGCACGGAAAGGCGGTAACGATTGAAACTTGGGCGGTTTTCAAGGAGCTTCAATTGCCGGTAGCGTATTTTTCGTTGTGAGCCGTGTTCTGACTGATTTGGATTTCATATTAAGGTTTAGGTGAATTATGTTTAATGGAAAAAAACTTCTCATATCAGGCGGTACCGGCTCTTTCGGCAATGCAGTCCTGAAAAGATTCCTGGCTACGGACATTGCAGAAATCCGTATTTTTAGCAGGGATGAAAAAAAGCAGGACGATATGCGTAAGCATTACAACAGTCCTAAATTGAAATTCTATATCGGAGATGTTCGTGATTACCAAAGCGTTTTAAACGCTACCCGTGGCGTTGATTATATTTTTCATGCGGCGGCACTCAAGCAGGTACCTTCCTGTGAGTTTCACCCGATGGAAGCTGTCAAAACTAACGTTATTGGCACTGACAACGTGTTGGAAGCGGCCATTCAGAATGAAATCAAGCGTGTAGTGTGCCTAAGTACCGACAAGGCGGTCTACCCGATTAATGCGATGGGTATTTCGAAAGCCATGATGGAAAAGGTCATGGTGGCCAAGTCTCGTAATGTCGACGACGCCAAAACGGTCATTTGTGGTACTCGATATGGCAATGTGATGGCGTCCCGTGGCTCTGTCATCCCACTGTTCATTGATCAGATTCGAGCAGACAAAGCACTGTCGATCACTGACCCCAATATGACGCGTTTTATGATGACATTGGCGGATGCGGTTGATTTGGTCCTATACGCCTTTGAACATGGAAAGAACGGCGACCTGTTTGTTCAGAAGGCCCCTGCAGCTACTGTCGAAGTTTTGGCCCGTGCGCTGACCTCAATGATGGGAAAGCCCGAGCATCCAATTAATATAATTGGTACCCGCCACGGCGAGAAGCTTTACGAAGCGCTCCTGAGCCGTGAGGAAATGGCGTGTGCCGAGGACCGCGGAGAGTATTTCCGTGTACCACCTGACTTGCGCGATCTGAACTACGGGAAGTTCGTGGAGCAGGGAGAGGAAAGGATTTCCACGATGGAGGATTACAACTCTCATAACACAGAGCGGCTGGACGTTGAGGGAATGAAGGAGTTGCTGTTGAAACTCGAGTTCATGCGTGCGATCCAGCGTGGCGAGTCTGTCACTCCGGAGGAGTAAGTGATGAGGGTATTGATCACTGGCGCCCAGGGTTTTATAGCCAAGAACCTCATCGTGCACTTGCGAGAGCGCCAGGATGTCGAGGTCTTGCAGTTTTCACGTGAGGACAGCCTTTCTGCACTGAAAAAAATGCTCTTGCAGGCCGATTTTGTATTTCACCTGGCTGGTGTCAATCGCCCGCAAAACCCCGAGGAGTTCAAAGTCGGTAATACGGATCTCACTCGTGCGGTGTGTGAGGGTATCGTCGCCAGCGGTAGAAAGATCCCGGTACTTTATACGTCCTCCAGTCAGGCAGCGCTGGAGAGTGTCTACGGCGTCAGTAAGCTGGGCGCGGAACAGGCGTTGGCTGAACTGTCGGCGGAGCATTGCGTTCCCGTGCATATTTTCCGTTTGTCAAATGTTTTTGGTAAGTGGGCCCGCCCTAATTACAATTCAGCGGTTGCGACATTCTGTAATAATATCTCCCGCTTTCAGCCGATCCAGATTAATAATCCAGACGCTGCCATCACATTGGTTTACATCGACGATGTCATTGCTCACTTTGTTGCGGTGATGGACGGGAAACTATCTGGAAATCCTTTCATTGATGTAAAACCTACTTATGAAATAACGGTGGGGGCGCTTGCTACACAATTAACAGTTTTTCGGGATAGCCGCGAAACGCTGATTACGGAAGCGGTTGGCACCGGTCTCGTCCGCGCCCTCTACTCTACTTATCTCAGTTATGTGCCGCCCGAGCGTTTCACCTATGAGGTTCCCAAATATGGGGACCCGCGCGGCGTTTTCGTGGAAATGCTCAAGACCCGCGACGCCGGGCAGTTTTCCTATTTCACTGCACACCCGGGAATCACACGCGGTGGTCATTATCACCACTCAAAAACTGAAAAATTTTTAGTGATCAAAGGTGAAGCATGTTTCCGTTTCCGGCATATCGTATCGGGTGAGTTTTACGAGTTGTTCACGACCGGTGAAAAGCCTGAAATCGTGGAAACCGTACCGGGTTGGACTCACGATATTACGAATGTTGGGAGTGGCGAGATGATTGTCATGCTGTGGGCCAACGAGATTTTTGATCGCGAGCACCCTGATACCTACGCACAGCCCGTGGGCACTGAAGCCTAAACACAAGTTGAGACAGTCATGAAAAAAATGAAGGTTGTAACGGTAGTGGGCACTCGTCCCGAGATCATTCGCCTGTCGCGAGTCATTGATTCGCTCGACAGGCATTGTGATCATGTCTTGGTCCACACCGGCCAGAACTACGACTATGAACTCAACGAGATCTTTTTTCACGACTTGGGCATCCGTAAACCCGACTATTTTCTAAATGCTGCGGGGGCAAGTGGAGCGCAGACTATCGGCAATGTTATTATTGCTGTTGATGAAGTTCTGGCAGAAGTCAAGCCGGAGGCGTTGCTCGTACTGGGTGACACAAACAGTTGCATGGCAGTTATCCCGGCCAAGCGTCGCAAGATACCCACGTTCCACATGGAAGCCGGCAATCGTTGCTTTGATATGCGAGTGCCTGAAGAAATTAATCGTCGTATCGTTGACCATACCGCCGACATCAATCTTACCTACAGCACGATTGCGCGCGATTACCTTTTACGGGAAGGATTGTCACCGGACATGGTGATCAAGACGGGGAGCCCTATGTTTGAGGTGCTCAATCACTACCGTTCAGGCATTGAGGCGGCGGATGTTCTTGAGCGACTGAGCCTGCAGCACGGCAAATTTTTTGTCTGCAGTGCGCACCGTGAGGAAAATATCGATTCAGACAAGAACTTCCTCAAACTTGTAGACGTGCTCAATACCGTTGCTGCTAACTATGACCTTCCCGTCATTGTGTCGACCCACCCCAGGACGCAAAAACGCGTGGATGTGATGGGCGTCGCGTTCCATAAGAACGTTCAACTGCTCAAGCCTATGGGATTCAAGGATTACAACAAGTTGCAACTTTCGGCCAAGGCGGTGTTGTCCGACAGCGGGACTATCAATGAGGAGTCCTCTATCTTGAACTTCCCGGCCTTGAATATCCGTGAAGCGCATGAGCGGCCGGAGGGCATGGAGGAAGCGGCAGTCATGATGGTAGGTCTGGACGTCGATCGTGTCCTTCAGGGGCTCAAAATCTTGGAGACTCAGGGGGCGGGAGAAAATCGAACCTTGCGGCTTGTAGGTGATTACAGCATGCCAAACGTGTCGGAGAAAGTTGTCAGAATTATCCATAGCTACACGGATTACGTGAACCGGATCGTCTGGAAACGCTACTGACAGAGTTATTTCAATGCCTGATAAAAAGCTGAACATTCTGGTAGTGACGCAGTATTTTTGGCCAGAAAACATGCGCATCAATGATCTCGTTCGGGACTTGTCCGAAAAAGGGCACGTTGTCACTGTCTTGACTGGGCTGCCCAACTATCCGGAAGGCAGTGTCTACGAGCGTTACCGCGCGCAACCAGATAGCTTTATGGAGTATTCAGGTGCGAGAGTTGTTCGTGTTCCGTTGATCCCCCGTGGCAAACGGAGCATCAGCTTGATATTGAATTATCTGTCTTTTTTTACCGCGGCCTCAACCGTGGGTGCATGGAAGTTGCGGGATAGAAAAATCGACGCGGTTTTTGTCTATGCAGTGTCGCCCATCATGGCGGCAATACCGGCCTTGGTGATTGGGCGATTAAAAAAGGCGCCTGTGTTCATTTGGGTTCTGGATTTATGGCCTGAAACTCTCAGGGCTGTTGGCGTGTTGCGTCATCCTGGGCTATTGGTAGTTGTGGGGAAAATGGTCTCCTTGATTTACAATCGTGCAGACTATCTCCTGCTGCAATCCCACGGCTTTTTTGAAAACGTGAAGGGTTATTGCACCAAGGCTATTGCTCCCGAGCGCCTGGTATATTTCCCGAGTTGGGCCGAGGATGATTTTTCCGGGGTAGCGCCGCCGCCTTCACCCTTGCTGGCGCGTGATGACACAGTGTTTACCGTCTTGTTTGCGGGCAACCTGGGCGAGGCTCAGGACTTTCCGGCAGTTATTGAGGCCGCCCGAGCGTTAGCCGGTAAAGTCGAAGTACGTTGGGTCATTGTGGGTGACGGCCGCCTGAGCGATTGGCTTGCAGGCCAGGTGAAATCTCACCAGTTGGACAATGTCCTGCTGTTGGGTCGCCACCCTCTTGAGGAAATGCCCGCGTTGTTTGCGTGTGCCGACGCGTTGCTGGTCACTCTTAAAACGAATGATGTGTTCGAGAAAACTATTCCCGGGAAGGTCCAGGCCTACTTGGCTTCCGGTAAGCCCATTCTGGGAATGATTAATGGCGAGGCTGCACGTGTTATTCACGATTCCCGTGCAGGCTTGTCGTGCCCATCGGGCGATGGCGCGGCACTTGCGCGTATAACGCTTGAGTTGGCGACAGCGAGCGCCGAACAACGCGCGCGAATGGGTAATTCCGGCCGTGAGTACTATTTGGAAAACTATTCAAAGCCTACGTTGTTGGCTCGTCTGGAACAGCTGTTTCGGGATGCAACTTTACGTAAAGGACGCCTGTAATGTCGCAATCTGTTTTTTTGACCGGCGCCGCCGGTTTTGTCGGCAGCGGCGTAATGCGTCGTTTGGTCGCTGACGGGGTGAGCGTAAAAGCGGCTGTTCGCAGTGGGCCTGATCGAGTTGAGGACGGCGTGTGCACCGTCCGTTTCGACTCATTTGAAGCGGCTGACTGGCGTGAACACCTAGTAGGTGTCGATTCAGTGGTCCATTGCGCTGCTCGCGTACATGTAATGAACGATACTGAAACCGATCCGTTGGCTGCGTTTCGCAAGGTTAATGTCGAGGGTACGCTGCACCTTGCTCGGCAAGCGGCTGAAGCCGGTGTTCGGCGCTTTGTTTTTATCAGTTCCATCAAGGTCAACGGTGAAGGCACTCAGCCAGGTAAATCTTATACTGCAGATGACCATCCTGAACCTAGCGACCCGTATGGTGTTTCCAAGATGGAGGCAGAGCAGGGGTTGAGGGAGTTGGCCAGCCACAAGGCCATGGAGGTCGTTATTATTCGACCGGTATTGGTTTACGGGCCAGGCGTGAAAGCCAACTTTCTGAACATGATGCGTTGGTTGGACAAAGGCATCCCTCTGCCCTTTGGCGCTATCAATAACGCTCGCAGCCTGGTCTCGCTGGATAACCTGGTTGACTTGATCGCCACCGCGCGTGTTCATCCTCAAGCGGCTAACCAGACATTTTTGGTCAGCGATGGTGAAGATCTATCGACTACTCAACTGTTACGTCGTATGGCCAAGGCGCTGGGCAAGTCGGCGCGGCTTTTGCCAGTCCCCAGTTGGATGCTCAGATGCGCTGCCAATCTGCTTGGTAAACGTTCATTGTCGCAGCGGCTATGTGGTTCATTGTCTGTGGATATTGGTAAAACCCGCTCTTTACTGCAATGGACACCACCTGTATCCGTGGATAGCGCACTGGAGCTGGCTGCAAAATATTATATGGAACATGAAAAACAATGACTTATTGGTGGTTGATCGGCGTCGTGGCTCTGCTGTCCTTTGCATTGACTGCGGGCTTACGACGTTATGCATTGGCGCGCAGTATTATTGATATTCCAAATTCCCGAAGCTCTCACTCGGTGCCCACTCCAAGGGGGGGCGGGGTTGCCATCGTGTTGGCGTTCTTGTTTGCCCTGCCATTTTTGGGTTGGGGACACTTTGTTTCATTGGATGTGTTGATTGCTGTGGGCGGTGCAGGGGTACTGATCGCGATCGTTGGTTTCAAGGACGATCACGGCCATATCGCCGCACGCTGGCGTTTGCTGGGGCACTTTGTTGCATCCGCTTGGGCATTGTTCTGGTTGGGGGGGCTGCCGCCTATCGTGGTTTTCGGCATGACCGTTAATCTGAGTTTGACGGGCGGCGTTTTGGCCGCTTTTTATCTGGTGTGGATGCTCAATCTGTACAACTTCATGGACGGCATTGACGGCATTGCCAGCGTGGAGGCGATCTGTGTAAGCCTCGGTGCATGCCTGATTTATTGGCTAAGTGGCTTTGAGAGTCTGGTCTGGCTACCTCTCATATTGGCGATGGCTGTCGCAGGGTTTCTTTTCTGGAACTTCCCTCCTGCTCGCATCTTTATGGGCGATGCGGGCAGCGGCTTTCTGGGAATGGTACTGGGGGTCATCTCTATCCAGGCGGCCTGGGCATCTGCGCAACTGTTATGGGTGTGGTTGATTCTGCTCGGTGTGTTCATCGTCGATGCGACGTTCACCCTGATTCGCAGGCTGGTACGTGGTGATAAGGTGTACGAAGCGCACCGTAGCCATGCTTATCAGTTTGCATCCCGGCAGCTTGGCAAGCACCTGCCGGTGACTCTGGCGGTAGCGATGCTCAACTTGTTTTGGTTGCTTCCTGTGGCGCTATGCGTGATGTTGCTGGGATGGGACGGGTTCACGGGAGTGATTGTCGCCTACGTACCACTGGTAATTCTGGCATTTAAGTATCATGCGGGCGCATTGGAAAAAGCACACGCAGTGAGTTCCGGTAAAAACTGACGATTGGTTATTCGGAATGTGTTGAGAGCCGTTGCGAAGAATTTGGAGCAGTCTGAGGTGGACGAAGGGGTTATGGAAAAGTTACGTGCGTTCTTGGTGGGATTGCCTCGCCGCAAAAAACGACTGATTCAGGTTGCGACAGATGTACTTGTAGTCTGGGCTGCACTTTGGCTTGCATTCGTCGTACGTCTTGGCATCGATGAAATGGTTAATCCGTTTCTAGATCATTTATGGTTGTTTTTAGCCGCACCGATCGTTGCTATTCCTCTCTTTGTTCGTTTTGGCATGTACCGTGCGGTAATGCGCTATTTTGGTAACGATGCTCTTATAGCGATTATCAAGGCTGTCAGCCTTTCGTCCTTGATTCTTGGTGTCGTGGTCTACTGGTACAGTAATCACCAGAATGTCGTCCCGCGTTCAATTATTTTTAACTATTGGTGGCTAAGCCTGATAATGGTTGGCGGTCTGCGCTTGGCCATGCGCCAATACTTCTTGGGCGATTGGTTTGCTGCAGCTCAGCATGTGCCCTTCACTAGTCGTGAGGACGGCCTACCCCGCGTTGCTATCTATGGTGCCGGTGCTGCCGGTAATCAGTTGGTTGCTGCACTGCGCATGGGTAGGCTCATGCGCCCGGTGGCATTTATTGATGATGATCCGAGTATTACTGACCGTGTTATCTCAGGCCTGCAGGTTTATAAAGCCAAACACATTCAACGCATGATCGATGTTACTGGCGCCCAAGAGATTCTGTTGGCTATTCCTTCGTCCAATCGGGGGCGCCGTCGTGAAATCCTCGGCTTCCTTGAAGGATTCCCTCTCCATGTACGCAGTGTTCCTGGCTTTATGGACCTTGCGAGTGGACGGGTTAAGGTTGATGATATTCAGGAAGTCGATATTGCCGACTTGTTGGGCCGTGATGCAGTGCCTGCACAGAGTGAACTTCTACAACGCTGTATCTCGGGGCAGTGCGTCCTTGTGACAGGGGCGGGTGGTTCCATCGGTTCTGAACTTTGTCGACAAATTTTATTTTTGCGTCCAACGACGATTTTGTTGTTTGAACATAGCGAATTCAACCTCTACAGCATTCTTTCGGAGCTTGAACAACGTGTCGCCCGAGAATCGCTGCCTGTGAAGTTGTTGCCCATTTTGGGCTCGGTACGCAATCAATCTAAGGTGTTAGATGTGATGAAGACGTGGCGCGTAGATACAGTCTACCACGCTGCTGCTTATAAGCACGTTCCAATGGTTGAACACAACATCGCCGAGGGCGTGTTAAACAATGTTATTGGTACGCTGAACACCGCCGAGGCAGCGCTTCAGGCTGGAGTGTCCAATTTCGTGTTGATTTCTACTGACAAGGCTGTACGCCCCACTAATGTTATGGGCAGTACTAAGCGTCTGGCAGAGCTGACACTCCAGGCGCTCAGCCACGAGTTGGCGCCTGTCTTGTTCGGCGATAAATCCAATGTGTCACGCGTCAACAAGACCCGTTTCACCATGGTGCGCTTTGGGAATGTGCTGGGCTCTTCAGGCTCGGTGATTCCGCTGTTTCACAAGCAGATCAAATCAGGAGGACCTTTGACGGTTACTCACCCGAAGATCACTCGATACTTTATGACCATACCGGAAGCAGCTCAGTTGGTTATTCAGGCCGGTTCCATGGGGCAGGGGGGCGATGTATTTGTGCTGGACATGGGCGAGCCTGTAAAAATCGTTGAACTGGCCGAGAAGATGATTCTCCTGTCCGGCTTGAGCGTTCGTTCAGAAAAAAACCCTCATGGCGATATTGCCATTGAGTTCTCGGGACTGCGTCCTGGCGAAAAGCTTTACGAAGAGTTACTGATTGGCGATAACGTAGTTGCCACCCAACACCCAATGATAATGAGCGCCAATGAAGATCATTTGTCATGGGACGTACTCAAATGCAAGCTTACCGAACTGTTGACGGCCTTAGATCAAGACGACTACACCCGCGTCCGCCAACTCTTGCGCGAAACTGTAAGTGGTTACTCCCCCGAAGGCGAAATCGTCGACTGGATCTATCAGCAACGTCGCTTGGAACCATGAGTTAACACTCTGTAACCCACCCACTTTTGACACCCTCCATCCATCGCCTAACGTAGAAAAGCAGCTCCGGAAAAGCTGCCTTTCTACCTCATCGATGTCATGGAGCCTCACCAATGCAAAACACCCACCTAACCTCGCTAATCTTCGCCTTCCTCGCCACTTTTTCTGTTGCCACCACCGCAGCCCCATCGATCAAACCCGAACCCCCAACCCCCATCACCACCCAAATGACCAAAACCGAACAATCCACCAAGGTCAACCTCAACGCCGCCGACGCCGAGACCCTGCGTCGTGACCTCTTCGGCATCGGTGCCGCGAAGGCCAACGCAATCATCGCCTATCGCGAAAGCAACGGTCCGTTCATGGCGGTGGATGAGTTGTTGGAAGTAAAGGGTATCGGCAAGGCGTTGCTGGAGAAAAATCGGGGCAGGTTAGAGATCAAATAAGTATAGAGAGGCCGGTCAGTGACCGGCCTTTTTTTCATCCGGGTTCTGCGCTTTCAAACCGTCACGCACGATTTCCACGATGCATGTTAACCACACTGAATCTTTTCACACCGCGCAGCTCTTGGCATGAAAAGTGATTACTCACACAGGGAGGATTGTTCAACAATCGTGAGGTAATTATGACGCTTAGCTTGTCCTTAGCCGACCAGATCGCCCTGGAACTGCGTGCCGACATCATCGGTGGGCGACTGTTGCCGGGAATGGCACTGGTCGAGGCGGAGTTGGTCAAGGCCTATAACGCGTCGCGCAATACGATTCGTGAGGCGTTGCACCGTTTGGGGCAGGAAGGGTTGACGCGGTATGTGCGTAACAAGGGCGTGATGGTGCGTCGGTTGGAACGCGAAGAGGTGCGGGATTTATTTGTCGTTCGTCGCACCCTTGAATTGCAGGCCATTGCCCAGAGCGGTGCGCTGACCCGAGACCAATCCGAGCGTATGCAAGACGCCATCGAGGCCACCGCGCTGGCTCGGGAGCGGGAGGATTGGCGTTCCGTGGCCACCCACAGCTTGTTGTTTCACCAGCAGATTGTCGGGCTGATGCGCAGCCCGTTGTTCGATGAGTTTTTCGCCCAGGTGATCGCGCAATTGCGTCTGGTATTTTGCGCCGCGCCCGATGAGCAGCGCTTTCAGTCGCCCTGGCTGGAGCGTGATCGTGAAATATACGAGTTACTGATCCACGGCAACAAACCGGCGGCAGGCGAGGCGATGAGCCTGTACCTGGATGATTCCGAACGCCTTTCGTTAGCCCTGTTTACGCACCCTTGATCGAGGATCCGCAGCATGTACAAAGACTATCCGGCCGCTTACCAGGTCAGCAAAGGTTCGGCGTTGCAGGTCGACACAGCGTTTTATGAGCGTATTCGTGAGCGCAAGGATCAACGCACTTTGATCGAGCAGTTCGAGGTGCCGATTCGCACGGGCAGGGCGTGGAAGGTACCGGCCGGGCATGTGTTCCGCGTGACCACGCCGGTCGGCCCCCAGGTCGGTGACTTCAACGTGTGGAACGCCAATGACCCGCGCGAACGTCTTTGGGCGGCGCGTACACGCCAGTTGCAGGGCGCGCATGTCAGCACCCATGACCGGCTGTGGTCTAACCTGCCGTTCCTGCGGCCGCTGGTGACCATTACCGACGACAGCCTGGCCAGCTATGGCATTGATGAACACGGCGGGCGCCTGCACGATTTACTCGGTACGCGCTGCGATCCGTATGTGAACCGCATGCTCACCGGCGAAGATTTCCATCATCACTGCCACTCGAACCTGACCCGCGCGGTATTGCCTCACGGTCTGACGGAGTTTGATGTGCATGACGTGCTGAATATTTTCCAATGCACGGGCCTGAATCACGACGACATGTATTTCATGAAGGCGTGCCCGGCGCAGAAGGGCGATTACCTGGAATTTTTTGCCGAGATTGATTTGCTATGTGCGCTGTCGACCTGCCCGGGTGGGGATTTATCGCTGCCGATGTGGGGGCCGGAGGCGCAGGACCCGCTGACGGTGTGCCGTCCGCTAGGGGTTGAGATCTATAAATTGGAGGAGGGGTTGCTGCAAGGCTGGCGCCAGCCTGAGCGTGCTGCCTATAAGGGACAGCACGGGTTGCAGATTGCCAAGGCGGATTGGGAGTAACCGGGGGAGAGGGCTGCTTCGCAGCCCGACGGGAGCAAGCTCCCTCGCCACAGGATAGGTCTCACCCATTGGATCAGCGGTCTTGCCCATCCTTGGCATCCGCCTGGGCGTTGCGCTCGGCCACGCGTTTGCGCTGTTCGTCGGTGAGTTCCACTTTGTTGGCGCTGTCACGCAACATCATCAGCCCGCCGACGATCGACCCGATCGCAACCACCATAATCAACCATGCATACCACGGCATAACGCTCTCCTTGAGGCAGATTGCCGTGGGAGGTTTTTCCCACGGTAATAACTGCTTTGAGTTACAGGCTTTCTGAGTAGTTCAGTGTAGGCCTGTTCCGCCTCAAAACCTTAGAGCCCGGTCAACATTGCATCCGCTGGTGCATCGGCACGGTCTTGCGCGGTCAGCTGGAAGTAGATGAAACCGACCACCATGAAACCGAGGAAGATCATCCCGATCAGCGCATTGAACCAGGCCATGGCTACCAGGCACACCACCGCCAGCACCAGCGCGATGCCCGGCACGATCGGGTAGCCCGGTGCGCGAAAGGTGCGTTCCAGTAGCGGTTCGGTCTTACGCAGTTTGAACAGGCTGAGCATGCTCATGATGTACATCACGATGGCGCCGAATACGGCCATGGTGATCATTGCTGCAGTCAGGGTCATGCCGCCCAGATTGATCAGGCCGTCGCTGTAGATGGCGGCAATGCCGACCACTCCACCGGCGATGATTGCCCGGTGTGGTGTGTGAAAACGCGACAGTTTGGCCAGGAACGACGGCAGATAGCCGGCCCGAGCCAGGGCGAAGAATTGGCGCGAGTAGCCCAGGATGATGCCGTGGAAGCTCGCCACCAGCCCGAACAGGCCGATCCACACCAGCATGTGCAACCAGCCGGAGCTTTCACCGACCACGGTTTTCATGGCCTGCGGCAGCGGGTCGTTGATGTTCGACAGGGTGCGCCAGTCGCCCACGCCACCCGCGAAGAACATCACGCCCATGGCCAGGACCACCAGGGTCAGGATGCCGCTGATGTAGGCTTTTGGAATGGTGCGCTTGGGATCTTTCGCTTCCTCTGCGGCCATGGCTGCGCCTTCGATGGCGAGGAAGAACCAGATCGCAAAGGGAATCGCCGCAAACATCCCGGCAATCGCCGGCGCGCCAAAGGTGTCGGAACCGGCCCAGCCATTCAGGGCGAAGTTGCTGAAGCTGAACGCGGGGGCGACTACGCCCATGAACACCAGCAGTTCGGCGACGGCGAGTACGCACACCACCAGCTCGAAGGTAGCGGCGAGTTTTACGCCGAGGATGTTCAGGCCCATGAACACGATGTAGGCGCCGACGGCTGCGTGTTTCGGGTCCAGTGCGGGAAACTGCACATTCAGATAAGCGCCGATGGCCAAGGCGATGGCGGGCGGGGCGAACACGAATTCGATCAGCGTCGCCAGGCCCGCGATCAGGCCGCCTTTCTCACCGAACGCGCGGCGGCTGTAGGCAAAAGGCCCACCGGCGTGGGGAATGGCGGTGGTCAGCTCGGTGAAACTGAAGATAAAGCAGGTGTACATCGCGGCGACCATCAATGATGTCACCAGAAAGCCCAGCGTTCCCGCCACGCCCCACCCGTAACTCCAGCCGAAGTATTCCCCGGAAATCACCAGCCCGACCGCGATGCCCCACAAATGCAGGGTGCCCAAAGTGGGTTTGAGTTGTGTGTTCATCGTGCTGCGCTCCCTGAACGGTTTGGAATGATTCAAGGTGTTGCAGCGGCCATGCCACTCCAGAAAACCGTGTCGTAAAGATGCGCAACTGTCGTGTGGGGGATGGTTTGGCGTTTGAAATTTCCCAGCGTTGCACCAGATAGGTGCGGCGGTGACTGTGCCGGCGCGATCGGGAGCAAGCCCCCTCCCACAGGTTGATCGGCGCTCGGCATGACAACTCGGTCAAGTGTGGGAGGGGGCTTGCTCCCGATAGAACCCGCCCAGGCGCCGAAATCCCCCCTGTAAACCCCGCATAAACCCACTCTTTACGCCATCTTTACGCCCCGCCCACCCCCTCGCTCTCGTTCCTTTACACCACTCCTGCCGACAATTGCCCCACACGCGGCACTCGCCGCTAAACGGAGAGACTTCCATGAGCGTTCTGGACGGGGTGTCACTGCTATTGGCCGTGGCGCTGTTCATTTATCTGCTGGTTGCGCTGTTACGCGCGGATCGGAACTAGGAGCAGGCTATGCACAGTTATGACTATTGGCTGATCATCGCCTTCTTCGCTTTGGTGCTGGTGCCGGCCCCCTTCCTGGGGCGGTTCTACTACAAGGTCATGGAAGGCCAGCGCACTTGGCTCACGCCGCTGCTCGGTCCCGTGGAGCGCGCGTGCTATCGCCTCTCGGGCGTGGACGAGCAGCAGGAACAGAGCTGGCAGAAATACATGCTGGCTTTGCTCGCGTTCAACCTCGCCGGATTTGTGTTGCTGTTCGCGATCCTGTTGTTCCAGGGCTACTTCCCACTGAACCCGCAGAAGTTGCCGGGCCTGGAGTGGACCCTGGCCTTCAACACAGCAGTCAGTTTCATCACCAACACCAACTGGCAGTCCTACAGCGGTGAAGCGTCCCTGAGCTACCTCAGCCAGATGGCCGGCCTCACCGTGCAGAACTTCGTCAGTGCCGCCACCGGCCTTGCCGTCCTGGTCGCGCTGTGCCGTGGGATCGGTCGCAAATCCACCAAGACCTTGGGCAACTTTTGGGTCGACATGACCCGCGCCACGCTTTATGGCCTGTTGCCGTTGTGCCTGGTGATGGCGTTGTTCCTGGTGTGGCAGGGCGTGCCGCAAACCTTCGCGCATTACGTTGAGGCCGTGACCCTGCAGGGCGTTGACCAGGTGATCCCTTTGGGCCCGGCGGCCAGCCAGATTGCGATCAAGCAACTGGGCACCAACGGCGGTGGCTTCTTTGGCGTGAACTCGGCGCACCCGTTTGAAAACCCGACGGCCTGGGCCAACCTGTTCGAGTTGTCGGCGATCATCCTGATCCCGGTGGCGCTGGTGTTTACCTTCGGCCATTACGTGAAGGACCTGCGTCAAAGCCGGGCGATCCTCGGTTGCATGCTGGCCCTGTTCCTGATCGGCGGCGCAACCTCGCTGTGGGCCGAATACCAGCCCAACCCGAGCCTGAACAACCCGGTGGTTGAGCAAACCGCACCGCTGGAAGGTAAAGAAGCGCGCTTCGGCACCACCGGCACCGTGTTGTGGTCGGTGACCACCACTGCGGCATCCAACGGTTCGGTCAACGGCATGCACGACAGCCTCAACCCCCTCAGCGGGATGGTGGCACTGGTCAACATGATGGTCGGCGAAGTGATCTTCGGCGGCGTCGGTGCCGGTATGTACGGCATGTTGCTCAACGTGTTGATCGCGGTGTTCCTCGCCGGCCTGATGATCGGCCGCACTCCGGAATACCTGGGCAAGAAGCTGCAGGCCAAGGAAGTGCAATTGCTGGTGGTGACCTTGCTGGTGATGCCGGTGGGTGTGCTGGTGCTCGGTGCCATTGCTGCCAGCCTGCCTGGCCCGGCCGGTGCGATCAGCAACCCTGGTCCCCACGGCTTCAGCCAGTTGCTCTATGCCTACACCTCGGCCAGTGCCAACAACGGTTCGGCGTTCGGCGGCTTCAGTGGCAACACCCCGTTCCACAACTTGATGATGAGCCTGGGCATGTTGATTGGGCGCTTTGGCTACATCCTCCCGGTACTGGCCCTGGCTGGCAGCCTGGCGATGAAGAAGACCGCTCCGATTGGCCAGAACAGCTTCCCCACCCATGGCCCGCTGTTCGTGACCCTGTTGACCGTGACCATTTTGCTGGTGGGCGGCCTGACCTTCCTGCCGACACTGGCACTGGGCCCTATTGCTGAACACCTGAGCATGGGCTTCTGAGGGATATGAAAATGAATATGCCTGCAAAAAACGCGACGCCGGTCAAAACCCACGAGCCCGCCAAAACCGCGATCTCCGCGCTGTGGCGCGCGGCGTTGGTCCAGGCGTTCGTCAAGCTCGACCCTCGCCAACTGCAACGCTCGCCGGTGATGCTGGTGGTCGAGCTGACCGCGATCCTCACCACCGTGCTGTGCTTCGTACCCGACACCGCCGTGCCGACCTTCGTTGCCGCGCAAATCGCCGTGTGGCTGTGGTTCACCGTGCTGTTTGCCAACTTCGCCGAAGCCCTGGCCGAAGGGCGTGGCAAGGCCCGCGCCGACAGCCTCAAGGCCGGCAGCGAAGGCCTCAGCGCACGTCGCAAGGAGGCCGATGGCAGCTTCAAGGTCGTGCCGGCCACCGGCCTGCGCAAAGGCGATGTAGTACGCGTTGCCGCCGGGGAAATGATCCCCGGCGACGGCGAGGTCATCGAAGGTATCGCGGCGGTCAACGAAGCGGCGATCACCGGCGAATCCGCGCCAGTGATCCGCGAATCCGGCGGCGATCGCTCGGCCGTCACCGGCAACACGCGCCTGGTTTCGGACTGGCTGCTGATCCGCATCACCGCCAACCCCGGCGAGTCCACGCTGGATCGCATGATCGCGCTGGTCGAAGGCGCCAAACGCCAGAAAACCCCCAACGAAGTGGCGCTGGATATCCTGCTGATCGGCCTGACGCTGATCTTCCTGCTGGTGGTCGTGACCCTGCAGCCGTTCGCCCACTTCGCCAATGGCAGCTTGCCTTTGGTGTTCCTGGTCGCACTGCTGGTGACGCTGATTCCTACGACCATCGGTGGCTTGCTGTCGGCCATCGGTATTGCCGGCATGGACCGCCTAGTGCGCCTCAACGTGATCGCCAAGTCCGGTCGCGCCGTGGAAGCGGCGGGGGACGTGCATGTGTTGCTGCTGGACAAGACCGGCACCATCACCTTTGGTAACCGCCGCTGCTCGGCAGTGGTTGCGGCGCCGGGTGTGAGCGGTCGGGAATTGGCCGAGGGCGCGCTGCTGGCGTCCCTGGCGGACGACACCGCCGAAGGCAAATCCATCGTCGAATACCTGCGTGCCTTGCACCCGCAGGCCGAACCTTCACTGGAGGAATTGACCGCCGTACCGTTCACCGCCGAAACCCGCTTGTCTGGCGTCGACTATCAGGGCCGCGTATTTCGCAAAGGCGCCGTGGACTCGCTGCTGGCGTTTATCGGTCAACCCCGCAGCGACCTGCAACCGGCCCTGTCGCGGGAAATCGACAAGATCGCTCAGAGCGGCGGCACGCCGTTGCTGGTGTGCGCCGATGGCAAGTTGCTCGGTGCGATCCATCTGAAGGACGTGGTCAAGCCCGGCATCCGCGAACGGTTTGCCGAGCTGCGCAAGCTGGGGATTCGTACCGTGATGGTCACCGGCGACAACCCGCTGACGGCGGCCGCGATTGCGGCTGAAGCCGGCGTGGATGACGTGTTGGCCGAAGCCACCCCGGAGAAAAAACTCGCGCGGATTCGTCACGAACAGAACGACGGTCGACTGGTGGCGATGTGCGGCGACGGCGCCAACGACGCTCCGGCGCTGGCCCAGGCGGACGTCGGCATGGCGATGAACGACGGCACCCAGGCGGCCCGCGAAGCCGCCAACATGGTCGACCTCGACAGCGACCCGACCAAGCTGCTGGACGTGGTGCAGATCGGCAAGGAATTGCTGGTGACGCGCGGCGCGCTGACCACCTTTTCCATCGCCAACGATGTGGCCAAGTACTTCGCGATCCTGCCGGCGCTGTTCGCCTCGATCTACCCGCAACTGGGTGTGCTCAACGTGATGCACTTGCAGAGCCCGCAGAGCGCGATCCTCTCGGCCATCGTGTTCAACGCACTGATCATCGTCGTGCTGATTCCCCTGGCGCTGCGCGGTGTGCGAGTGCAGGCGGCGAGTGCGGCGGCGTTGCTGCGGCGCAACCTGTTGATCTACGGCCTGGGCGGCCTGCTGGTGCCGTTCGTGGGCATCAAGGCGATCGACATGTTGCTGACCGCGCTGCACCTGGTTTGACCCGATTCCTGTGGGCACCGGCAAAGCGGTGGCCACAGGTTGCAATGACCGAATTGAGGAAATTGAAATGTCCAACATCATCCGCCCGGCCCTGAGCCTGCTGGTCCTCATGACCCTGATCACCGGCGTCGCCTACCCGCTGGTGGTGACCGGCGTCGCCCAGGTCGCCTTCCCGGACCAAGCCAACGGCAGCCTGGTGCGCGACGCCAGCGGCAAGGTGCGCGGCTCCAGCCTGATCGCCCAGGACTTTACCGGTGACAGCTGGTTCCACCCGCGTCCTTCGGCGGGCGCGTTCGCGACCGTTTCCAGCAGCGCGAGCAACCTGGGGCCAAGCAACCCGGCGCTGGCCACGCGCGTGTTCGATGACGCGAATAAACAGTTCGTGCCCGCTCAAGGCCCGGTGCCGTTAGCTTTGCTGACGACCTCCGGCAGCGGTCTTGATCCACACTTGCCACCGTCGGCGATTGCCTATCAACTGGCGCGGGTAGCCGCCGCACGGAATGTGCCGGTGTCCACCCTGCAGCGCTTGCTGGATGAGCACATCGAAAGCCCCCTGGTGGGCCCGCCGGTGGTGAATGTGCTGGCGCTGAATATGGCCCTGGAAAAACTCTGATCAGCCTGTGGGAACGGGCTTGCTCGCGATAGCATCACCTCGGTATTACTGTTAGACCGAGTCGCTTGCATCGCGAGCAAGCCCGCTCCCACATTTGATCTTCAGTGAATCTGCCTGCGACTTTATAAACCCCTGAAGGAACCCCCGCGCATGAGCGACTCCGGCCGTGCCGATGCCCTGTTAGCCGATCTGCCCCGGGACGGCCGTGGCCGGCTCAAAGTCTTCCTTGGCGCCGCCCCCGGCGTAGGCAAGACCTACGCCATGCTCCAGGCTGCCCATACCCAGTTGCGCCAGGGCGTCAGGTTGCTCGCCGGTGTGGTCGAAACCCACGGCCGCGCGGAGACCGAAGCGTTGCTCAGCGGCTTGCCGCAGCAACCGTTGCTGCGCAGTGAATACCGTGGCGTGATGCTCGAAGAAATGGACCTCGACGGCCTGCTCGGCGCCAAGCCGCAACTGGTGCTGGTGGACGAACTGGCCCACAGCAACGCGCCTGGCAGCCGCCATGAAAAGCGCTGGCAGGATATTCAGGAACTGCTCGCCGCCGGCATCAACGTGTTCACCACGGTCAACGTCCAGCACCTGGAAAGCCTCAACGATCAGGTGCGTGGCATCACCGGCGTGCTGGTGCGCGAAACCCTGCCGGATTGGGTGCTGCAGGAGGCCGATGAGCTGCTGCTGATCGACCTGCCGTCCCGCGAGCTGCTGGAGCGTTTGCGCGACGGCAAGGTGTACGTGCCGGAACAGGCCCGCGCCGCCATCGATGCGTTTTTCACCCAGACTAATCTGACGGCCCTGCGCGAGCTGGCGATGCAGACCGCCGCCGCCCACGTCGACGATGACTTGGCTCAGGGCTATCGCCAACTCGGCCAGGCCGCGCCGGCGGTGCGCGGTCGCTTGCTGGTCGGCGTCGACGGCGATGCGCAAGCCGAACGCCTGGTGCGCCATGCCAGCCGCGTGGCGCAGCGACGCCACCTGCCGTGGAGCCTGGTGCATATCGATAACGGTCGCGTGCGCGATGAACAAGCGCGCCTGCGCCTGCAAAACGCCCAGCAACTGGCCGAACGCCTCGGCGGTGAAGTGGTGCTGCTGCGCGCGGGGGAGGTGACCAAGACACTGATCCAGCATGCCGCTGAGCGCCGCGCCAGCCTCGTGTTGGTCGGGCAGTCGCGGATGAACTGGCGACGTCGGCTGTTCGGTGGTGGCGTGGCCGAGCGCCTGTTGCGCAATGCACGCGGCCTGGAAATCAACATCCTCGACAGCGACGACGTGCCTGCACCGCCGCGCCTGCCGGATGTACGCGGGCTGGTGTGGTTCGACTATGCGCTGGCGGTGGTGGCGACCGTGATTGCGGCGGCGGTGGCCTGGGCGGTCGCCAGCGTGTTGCCGTTGCCGAATATCTCGCTGGTATTTCTCGCGGCGGTATTGCTGGTGGCGGTGCGCAGTAGTCTGGGGCCGTCCCTGGTGTGCGCGGCGCTGTCGTTTCTGACGTATGACTTCCTGTTTATTCCGCCAAAATTCTCCTTCGCCATCCAGCGTGAAGAAGACGTGCTGACCCTGTTGTTTTTTCTGCTGATGGCGGCACTCACCGGCAACCTCGCCGCACGCCAGCGTCGGCAGTTGCAGGCGTTGCGTGACACCCAGGAAGAAACCAGCGAGCTGCTCGACCTGTCGCGCAAGCTCACCGCTGCCACCGATCGCCAGGCGGTGATCAGCGCGGCGGCGCATCACCTGGAAGGTTGGAGCGACCTCGACCTGTGCCTAGTCAACCGCGATGGCCACGGCGGCTGGAAAGTCGAGACCGGCGGACCGCTGACCTTCACCGAAGCCGAACGCGCCGCCGCCGACTGGGCCTGGCAGCACGATCAGCCGGCAGGCAAGGGCACCGGCACGTTGCCGTTTGGGGGCTGGTGGTGGTGGCCGCTGTCGAGCGAAGAGGGCCCGCTGGGGTTGCTCGGTGTCAGTGCGAAACCGGGCCAGGAGCTGAGCGGCCAGCGCCGTCGCTTGCTGATCGCCTTGAGCCAGCCGCTGGCCCAGGCGTTGGCCCGCGCACAATTGGCGCAGGAGCTGGAGTCCGCGCGCCTGCACGGCGAGACCGAGCAACTGCGCAGTGCCTTGCTCGCGTCGGTGTCCCACGATTTGCGCACGCCGTTGACGTCCATGCGCGGCAGTATCGACAGCCTGCTGGCGCTCGGCGAAGCCATTCCGCTAGAGGATCGCCGCGAACTGCTCGAAGGCACCCGCGACGAAGCCGAGCGCCTCGATCGCTATATCCAGAACCTGTTGGACATGACACGCCTGGGCCACGGCGCGTTGAAGCTGGCGCGGGACTGGGTCTCGCCCGGTGATATCGTCGGCAGCGCCCTCGGCCGCTTACGTGCGGTGCTGGCGCCGCTGCAAGTGAGCATCGATGTACCGCCTGAATTGCCGTTGCTGTATGTGCATGCCGCGTTGATCGAGCAGGCGCTGGTCAACGTGCTGGAAAACGCCGCCCGATTCTCGCCGGCCCAAGGCCATTTGCAAGTGAGCGCCGGGGTGCTGGATAACCAATTGTTCTTCGCCGTGGCCGATGAGGGGCCGGGAATTCCTGAAGACGAGCGCGCGAAGATTTTCGATATGTTCTACACCGCTGCCCGTGGTGACCGCGGCGGGCAGGGCACTGGCCTTGGCTTGGCGATCTGCCAGGGCATGGTCGGCGCCCATGGCGGGCATATCAGCGTCGCCGATGGGATTGGCGGGCGGGGCACCTGCATCACGCTGTTCCTGCCGTTGCCGACACAGCCTGGCCTGGAACGCGAGGCGTGAGCTACTCTCTTTTTTTTATGGATTTTGATTGGACACCATGAGCCAGACCGCGACGATTTTGGTCATTGACGACGAACCGCAGATCCGCAAATTCCTGCGCATCAGCCTGGCCTCCCAGGGCTACAAAGTGATCGAGGCCGGCAGCGGCAACGAAGGCCTGGCCCAGGCCGCCTTGAGCAAGCCGGATCTGCTGGTACTCGACCTCGGCCTGCCGGACATGGACGGCCAGCAGGTGCTGCGCGAGTTTCGTGAGTGGTCGACGGTGCCGGTGCTGGTGCTGTCGGTGCGCGCCAGCGAGGTGCAGAAGGTCGAAGCGCTGGATGGGGGGGCGAACGATTACGTCACCAAACCCTTTGGCATCCAGGAGTTTCTCGCCCGCGTGCGCGCCTTGCTGCGCCAGGCGCCAGCGGGGGAGGCCCAGGAAGCGGCGCTGTGTTTCGGCCCGCTGACAGTCGACCTGGCGTATCGCCGGGTGCTGCTGGACGGCATCGAAGTGGCGCTGACCCGCAAGGAGTACGCGGTGCTGGCGCAATTGGCGCGTCATCCGGGGCGGGTGATTACCCAGCAGCAATTGCTCAAGGATATCTGGGGGCCGACCCATACCGAGGACAGCCACTACCTGCGCATCGTGGTGGGCCACCTGCGCCAGAAGCTGGCGGATGATCCGACCCAGCCGCGTTTTATCGTGACCGAGGCGGGGGTGGGGTATCGGTTGTTGGGGGCTTAAGGCCTGATGGATTTTCGTTGGCTGTCAGGGCCTCATCGGGGGCAAGTCGAATCGTCGCACCGCCAATCTCAGTGCTGCTCACTTTCATACCGATCCAACGTATCACTGGCAATCTCGCGCCCCAGGGCGATCAATTCTGGCGCCTTGTAGAACTCGAAAAACCGGCACACCCGCTTCGGCACGTTGATCAGGACGTCCGGCGGGTAGCCGGCGATCTTGTACTGCGCCAGCGATGTCTGCATCACCTCGAAGCTCTGGTTGATCAGGTCCAGCAACGATGCCGGGCCGACGTTATCGATGATGAACGAACCGGTCGCTGACTTCGGCGCCCCGGCGGTTTCCGGTGCGGCGGCGGGTTGTTGGGCTTCGGGTTCGGCCGACTCCAGCCACGGGTTGATCTCGGCCGCGTGGGCCTGCAAGGCTTCCTGTTCGAGCTTCATCAACTGCTCGGCCTGTTTGCGGCGAAACGGCAAGTGCGAACCCAGCGACTTCGCCAAGCTGTTGAAGCGGCTCTTGAACGCCGGCGGACGCTGGATCACCGGCAAGTGATAGTGCTTCTGGTTGGTCGCGTTGAGGTTGACCGCAATGATCAAGTCGCAATGGCTCGACACCACCGGCACGATCGGCAGCGGGTTGAGCAGGCCGCCGTCCACCAGCATGCGGTTGCCTTGCATCACCGGGGTGAACAGGCTCGGAATCGCCGCCGAGGCGCGCATGGCCTGGTGCAGGCAGCCTTCCTGGAACCAGATTTCCTGCTGGTTGGTGAGGTCGGTGGCCACGGCGGTGTAGGGGATGCGCAGCTCTTCGATGTTGATTTCGCCGACGATCTTGCGGATCTGCCCGAAGACCTTCTCACCGCGAATCGCACCCAGGCGAAAGCTCACATCGACCAGGCGTAATACGTCGAGGTAATCCAGGCTTTCGATCCAGTTCCGATACTCGTCGAGTTTACCGGCGGCGTAGATTCCGCCCACCACCGCGCCCATGGAACAGCCGGCGATACAGGCGATGTCGTAGCCGCGCCGTTCGATTTCCTCGATCACCCCGATATGGGCGTAGCCCCTAGCTCCACCGGAGCCCAGCACCAAGGCAACACGCTTCTTCATGGTCGATGTCCTTCGTTAAGCAGGCGCCCACAATGCACCCAATGAGGGGGCGGCTTCAATCTTCGCGCAACCGCGCAATATTTTTCCAGAATAACGGCCGCGCTCGGGTATGCTCTGGCAATAGGCGCTTCTGATTTCAGGTAGTGGACAAGGCACTTTTCTTTGTAGGCAACGTCTACAGAATCCGACTGTTTTTCTTTATTTTGAGGTGTCATCGATGAAAGCCTGGATGTGTGTGCCTGTGATCATGTTGGCTCTGGCCGGTTGTGCCGGGAAAAGCGCCTATCGCGACAGCTGCGGCAGCCAACTGGACGCCGCGTGGAAAGAACTGGACTTGGCCAAGGCCGAAGGCTTTGCCGGTACCGTGAGCTACTCCAAGGCCTTGTCCCTGCTGACCGGCGCCAAGACCCAGCAGCAATTCGAAGCCTTTGAAGGCTGTGCCAACAAAGCCGAAAAGGCGCGTTTCTATATTCGTGAGTCTCGCGCCGGCCGCTGATTCGTAGCCGTTGCCGAGTGCAATGAGGCTGCGTCACAGGTCTTGAGTGATGCAGGGATTATTCGTCGTCAGTGGAGTAAAGCATGTCAGCTTTGGTAGATCAGTTAGTCGCTCAGGTCATCGGCCTGGAAGTTGGGTTACTGAGCTGCCAGGCTCGGCTCGCCGCCGTCACCGACGATGAGGCCCTGCATGATTTGCGCACCACCGTGCGGCGCCTGCGCAGCCTATTGCGGCCTTTGCGCGGGTTGCCGGGCGTCGAACAACTCGAATTGGCCGCCCGCACCGTCGGCCAATTGACCACGCCGTTGCGTGATCGTGAAGTGCTGGCCGCGTATCTGCTCCAGCATGGTCACCCTGCCGCCGCCGACCGTCGCCTGCGTCTGCAACCCGATGCCTATCGCCACGTCGCGCAGGGCCCGGAATTGGCCCACCTGCTGCAAATCCTCGATGCATTCCCGCGTTTTATCCGTGCGTCGCAACACCAGAAATTGCTCAAGGGCCTGCGCCTGCGTATCGAGAAACGCCTGGTCAAGCAATGGCGCAAACTCGATGACGCCCTGCAGGACCCAAGCCACGATCGCCATCGTCTGCGTTTGTTGATCAAGCGCGTGCGCTACGCCGCCGAAGCCTACCCCGAGCTGGACAAACTCCCGGCCAAGGCCATGTCGCGCTTGAAAGAAGCCCAAGGCGCCCTGGGCGATTGGCATGATTGCTGGCAGTGGCTGGTCCAGGCTGAACATCAAGCCGATCTGCAGCCGTGTGTCACGGTATGGCGTCGCACCATGGCCCAGGCCGAAGGCGAGGCGGATCGGGTGCTGGACAAACTCAGCGAGGATTGTTTCTGAACCGGTCCGGTTTTTGGCCGGAATAGGCGCTGTACCTGGCGGGCACGCTGGTTAAGATCGCACCTCTGGTCTTTTTGATGTGAGGTCGCCATGCGCTTTAGTGATTTGCTCGACGCCGCCCGTAGCCACCCTCAGGCGGTCACCATCCCCGCCGAATGGGCACAGGGCCGCGCGAGCTTTGGTGGCCTGGTGGCCGCATTGCAATACGAGGCGCTGCGTGCCCAAGTCCCCGCCGACCGGCCTTTGCGCTCGTTGGCAATCACCTTCGTCGGCCCGGTAGCACCGGGTGTGCCCGCCAGTTACCAAGTCGAAGTGTTGCGCGAAGGCAAGGCCGTCAGTCAATTGCTTGGCCGGGTGGTGCAGAACGGCGAAGTGGCGACCCTGGTCCAGGCCAGTTTCGGTGCCTCCCGTGAGTCGCAAGTCGTGGTGGCGAGCGAACCGCCGCCGACCTTCAAACACTGGGAGGAATGCCAGGAGCTGCCTTACATCCAGGGCGTCACCCCGGAGTTCATGCGGCACCTGGCGATGCGCTGGAGTGTCGGCGGCTTGCCGTTTACCGGCAACACCTCCCGCGACATGGGCGGTTGGGTGCGGTTGCGCGGCGATGTGAAAGAAGAGCCGCTGACCGAGTCGCACATCCTCGCCCTGGTGGATGCCTGGCCGCCGGCCGTGCTGCCGCACCTTAGAAAGCCCGCGCCGGGCAGCACGCTGACCTGGACCATCGAGTTTATCCAGCCGCTGCAAGACCTGAGCACACTTGACTGGTGCCAGTACCACGTCACCATCGAACACGCCCGCGACGGCTACGGCCATGCCGTCGCCGCGCTATGGAGCCCGGCCGGCGAGTTGATCGCCATCAGCCGCCAGACCGTGGTGGTCTTCGCCTGACCCTCAGTGCTGGTGGCGCTTACGCCAGGCGCGCCACCAGCCACCGCTCAACACAAAGCGCGGGAAGGTCACGAACTGCTCGACCACCAGGCGTTGGACCGCATCTTTGCTATCACTGAAGGGTTCACTGGCCTGGGCTTCCAGGTTGTGGCCATGCCGCTGCAGCGCAAGGCCGGCCAGGATACCGACAACGCCCACGGCCAAACTGGCCAGGCTCAGGCTGAACACCCCGGAAACGACCAACAGAAACCCGATGATAAACAGCGGCACCGCGATCATGTGCAACGCCAGGTTGGTCGGGTGCTGGTGGTTTTGCGGGTACTGACGCCATTGCCAGGCGGGGAGATTGGGATGACGTTTGCCCATGATGGTGAATCCTCTGTCCGTTGAAACAACTTGAACAGAGTTTAGGTCGGGTAGGGTGGCGCGGCGAATCAAGGCTGGCTATGGGGGTCATAGCCTCGCCTTGTATTGCTTATAGCTTCAACTGCCCGATCGCTTTGCTTAGCTCCCCGGCCAACGTGGCCAGTTCATTGCTGGTGGTTGCGGAATCGACAGTTTGTTGCACGGTGTTTTCGGTCACATCACGAATACTCACGACTGCGCGGTTCATCTCTTCGGCGACATGGCTCTGTTGCTCGGCGGCGACGGCGATCTGGGTGTTGCTTTCGCGCATCTGCGCCACGGCGCCGGTGATTTCCGCCAGTGCGGCGCCCGCTTCCTGGGCTTGTTGCACGCAGTCGTCGGCCTTGAACGAGCTTTCCTGCATGAAGTCCACCGCATCGCGGGTGCCGGCTTGCAGCGCCGAGACCATGTGGGTGATTTCGTCGGTGGAGGTTTGCACGCGCTTGGCCAGGTTGCGCACTTCGTCGGCGACCACCGCGAAACCGCGGCCCATTTCCCCGGCGCGGGCGGCCTCGATGGCGGCGTTAAGCGCGAGTAAGTTGGTCTGTTCGGCGATGCTGTGGATCACGCTGACCACACTGTTGATTTTCTGGCTGTCTTCGGCCAGTTTCTGGATCATTTCGGCGGTCTGTTGCACGCCGCTGGACAGCCCGGCGATCGAACGTTGCACCCGGTCTACCACTTCGCGGCCGCTGCCGGCGAGGGTGTCGGCGGTCTGGGACAAATCGCGAGTGGCGCCGGCGTGCTGGGCGATGTGGTAGACAGTGGCCGTCATCTCGTTGATGGCAGTGGCGGCCTGGTCGGTTTCGCTTTGCTGGCCGAGCATGCCGTGCTGCACCTCGTTCATGCTGCTGGCCAGCCGTGCGGCGCCTTCATCCAACTGCTTGGCGGTGCGGGCCACGGTGTTGACCACCCGCTGGTAGCCGGCTTGCATGGCGTTGAACGCGCTGGCCATCTGGCCGACTTCATCTTTGCAGGCCAGTGGGACACGCGCCGACAGGTCGCCGGTTTTCTCGACATGCAGCATCACGTCCTTGAGGGTGTTGAGTTGGCTGAGCAGGAAGCGGATCAGCAACTGCGACGCGCAGAGCATTGCCAGCATCAGGATCAGCACCGCTACGGCGTAGTGGGTGAAGCGTTCACTGAACACCTGGCTCAGGCTTGGCGCGTAAGCGAGCACTGCGATCTGTTGCCCGTCGGCGCGGGCGACCACTTCAGCGCCCATCAACGGGTTTTCGCCGAACAATGGCAGGTGATTGAGTTCGACCCAGCCGCTGGCACTGCTCAGGTCTGACAGATCTAGATCGGCCAACTGTGGGACTTGACCACGGGCAAACGTCAGCCAAGCCTCACCCTTGGGCAACGCCTTGTCGGTCGGCCAGGCGCTGAGCAAGCGCGCCTGAGCTTGTGCAGAGGTCTGGGACGCCTGGCTGCGCGACTGCTGTTCGAGATGCACGGCGTATAACACCAACAGCAGCGTGGTGATAAAAGCGACCGCATTGACGGCCCAGAATTTGTACTTCAGCGAGATATTGCTAAGCCAGGCACCCATGGAAGGTTTTCTCTGATCGCGGAAACAGCATTGGCAAGGTGCCATTATTGTGCCGTTACTCAGAAAAGTCACTTTGATATGGGTCAATGCGTCGCATCAAACCACGATGGGCAGCCCGAAAAAGGCGCGGGCGCAGGCGGTGCTGTGTTGGGCCAGGTCTTCCAGGCTTTCGTTGCGGTGCAGGGCAACTTCGCGCAGCACCTCCGGCAGGTAGGCCGGTTCATTGCGGCCGTTTTTCGGCTTGGGCCGCAGGGTGCGCGGCAGTAGGTAAGGCGCATCGCTTTCCAACATCAGGCGGCCCCGAGGAATTTCCCTGACCAGTGGATGCAGGTGCGTCCCACGGCGCTCGTCGCAGATCCAACCGGTGATGCCGATGTGCAAGTCAAGGTCGAGGTAGCTGAACAGCGCCTGCTGCTCGCCCGTGAAGCAATGCACCACGGCGGCGGACAAGTGATCACGGTAATCCTTGAGGATCTCCAGCAGGCGCTGGTTGGCGTCGCGTTCGTGGAGAAATACCGGCAGTTTCAGTTCGACGGCCAGGGCCAGGTGTTCTTCGAGGACTTTTTCCTGCTGCGGGCGCGGGGAAAAATCGCGGTTGAAATCCAGCCCGCATTCGCCCACTGCACGCACGCGGCTGTCGTTGAGCAAACCGCGTAAGCGTTGGGCGCTGTCGCCGTTCCAGTCGCTGGCGGAGTGGGGGTGGATGCCGGCGGTGCAGAACAGCCGTTGGCCGCTTTCATCGAGTTTTTCGCACAATTGCAGGGCCTGTTCGCTGCCGTCGACACGGGTGCCGGTGAGCACCAATTGTTGCACGCCGGCGGCATAGGCGCGCTCGAGAACGGCCTGGTGCTTCTCGTCGAAACTTGGGTTTGTCAGGTTGACGCCGATATCAATGAGTTGCATGGTGCTATCTCCGCCTGCGGACGGAAAGCATATCAGAGCTGTAGATTTATAAGAAAAACCTAGAACTACAACGAGTTATAGCTGTCTTTGAACGTCGCAAGCGACATTGTGGTGGGTCTATCGCCTGCCCTGGTGCCGCCGTTGCGTGCTTTGTCAGCGCATAAAGCGCTCTGTTTCTGACCTCCAGTCCCTCGTTTTTCGCGAAGGTGCTGGCCAGTATTCTTTCCGGAGAGCGGATGATCCGACCCTCGGCGTTACTTATGTTGTGCCTGACGTTATTGCTGCCCATGGCGGCGGTCGCGCGGCTGGACGGGCCGCTGGAAGTGACCAAGCCGAGCAAGGTCCGCGACCTGGCCGAGATTCGCTCCAGTCGTACCCTGCGCGTACTGGTCAACCAGAGCCGCAACAGTTCCGGTGAAATTCAGGGCCAGGCCATTGGTGTCGAATACCATCGCCTGCGTGCGTTCGAGCAGTACCTCAACGACCAAGCCCGCGATGGCCAGAACATCAATCTCAAGATCATCCCCAAGGCCAAGGGGCAACTGCTCGGCGCGCTGGCGCGTGGCGAAGGCGACTTGGTGGCTCCCGGAGAATTGCTGGAAGTAAAGGCCGCGCACAAGATCAGCGCGAGCGACCCGATCGCCAGTGGCGTGCCGTTATGGCTGGTGGGGGTCAAGGGTGAGCGGCGGTTTACCAAGTTGGAGCAGCTATCCGGGCGCACCCTGGCGCTGACCACCGGCAGCGCGGCGGCGGATGCGATCAATCAGGTCAACCAGAAGCTGGCCCTGCACAAGCAGCCGCCAATAAAGGTGGAATGGGTCGACCCGAGCCTGGCGGTGGAGGATGTGCTGGAGATGGTCCAGGCCGGCATCTTTCACCTGACCATTGTCGAGAAGCCCATCGCTGAACGTTGGTCGAAGATCCTGCCCAAACTGCGCTTCGACAAACAGGTGGCGATCAATGAGCCGGGCGAAGAGTACTGGTTCGTGCGGCAGGACGCCGCGATGCTGCGGGCAAGTATTGATCGCTTTCTCAAGACCTACCGCACGCCCTCCGACCAGGACGTGGCGTTTCAGCGCATTTATCGACGCCTTTACCAAGTGCGCAACCCGCTGGCCCGCATCGACCGCCAGCGCCTCGAGAAACTGCGTCCGGTCCTGCAAAAACATGCGCGCGAGCAAGGCATGGATTGGTTGAACCTCGCTGCGCTGGCCTTCAAAGAGTCCGCCCTCGACCCAGGTACGCGCAGCAGCGGTGGGCCGACCGGCCTGATGCAGATCACACCTTCGGCCGCGCAGCGGGTGGGCGTGAACAATATCGAGAATCTCGACAGCAATGTGCAGGCGAGCGCGCGTTACCTGTCGATGATCCGCCGCAAGTTTTTCGCCAGCCCCAAGCTCAACGAGCGCGAGCGCATGGCTTTCGTGCTGGCCGCCTACAACATGGGGCCGGAACGCGTGCAAGGCATGCGTACTGAAGCCAAGCGCCGTGGGCTTAATCCCAATCAGTGGTTCTTCCAGGTGGAGCGCATTGCCATGGAGCAGGTGGGGATGAGCGCCGTCAGCTATGTGAATAGCGTCAATAAGTACTACCTGGCGTTTGATCGGGAACGGGACTCCCTGGAGCCTTCGGCGTTGGAGCCGAAAATCGCCTCACGCAAGTGATCGATTTTATTGATATTAATCAGGCGATTTTTCGGCTTTTATCATTGTATAAACTGATTAATATAGCGGCCAACCAACCCCTACTTTGAAAAGGATTATCACCATGAGCCCACTGATCAAAAGCATCCTGTCCACCCGCGCCGGCTATGGCCTGACCGTTCTGCGCATTGTTGTCGGTATCATCTTCGCCGCCCACGGTTCGCAAAAACTCTTTGGCTGGTTTGGCGGCTACGGCCTGGCGGGCACCGCGCAGTGGATGGAAAGCATTGGCCTGGCGCCGGGCACCTTGATGGCCTTGTTGTCGGGCGGTACCGAGTTCTTCGCCGGCCTGGCCCTGATCATCGGTCTGCTGGCGCGCCCTGCGGCATTGGGCCTGACTTTTCTGTCGCTGGTGGCGATCTTCTCGGTGCATATCCATAACGGTCTGTTCATGGCGAACAACGGTTATGAGTTCGCCCTGGCCTTGCTCGGCGGCTCCCTGGCCGTCCTGTTCGAAGGTGCTGGCAAACTGTCTGCCGACCGCGCCATCGCCAACTGATCGCCCTGTATCCCCTGGAGAAGGCCCGCCATGCGCGGGCCTTTTCGTTGCGCGGGATTCTTGACACCGCCCCATCGGCTTCTCTAGGATGTTGGTTATGCGCCGATTTAAACAGCTAATTGCGGGGCGCCACTGGGACTCGATGCAGCCCGACAGAAGCCAGCTCTGACTGAAGACGCAGGCTTCGAAATACCGCTAAAGCGCTGGTTCGGTGTTGCCTCTCACCTGCCCGCAGACTTTTGAGGCAGAGACACGACACGATGAATGCACCACACCCCCTCATACGCCTGGCCCCGATCACTGCGGACCTGAATCAACGCAATCCAAGAATTCTCCTCGGCGGCAAGCACCAGCCGACGCTGTTGCGTTACCTGGATGGTTGGCCGCGGCGTGGCGGGCGGCCTTCGGCGTTCCTGATCCAGTTTGTCGAAGATGGCGATTCCCTGGGGCGCTTTGCCAGCAACAGCTTTGACCTTGCGGTGATCCAGGCGCCCAGCGCCAGAGATGCTGCCGAGGTGATTCATCAACTGACGCGCATTGCCCGGCAAGGCTTGATCGCGCGGCGCTGAGCCCTCAATAGAACGCCGACGGTGGCACCGGACAACGACGGCGACGCCATTGAAATAGCCCCCAGGCAATCAGGCCCAGCAGTGCCGGCAACGGCACAATCACCAGCAGTTTTATGTTGCGCTCCAGGCGCTGCACCGGCGCGTGAAGGGCGTTTTTCAGCGCATGCAGTTCCATCGGTAAACGCAGGCGCTCTTTGTTGAGCGCTTGCAACTGGGTGTTGGTATCGACAGCCTCGGTGCCCAGGGTCGTGCCCTCAGGGTTGAGGCGCTGCCATTCCTTTTCCGTTTGTACCAGGCGCCGTTCCAGCTCGGTGGCCTGATCCTGGTAGGCGCGCTCGGCAGCCTCGCGGCGCTTCTCCAGCAGGTTCAATGAGTGGCCCGCCACTGCACGCGGGCGAATATTCGCAAGGGCCTGCGGTGCTGCGAGGTTATCCAGAGTGTTTACTACAAACAGTTTGTTAGCGTTTTGCGCGGAACCGCTGGGTGGCTCGCTCAACATATCCGTATCGGCCACCACTACCACTTGGATCTGCGTCGCCTTCTGCCGCCCCGGCGGCTGCCCGCCAAATCCGTCAGCAAACGCTGAATAGGCTGGCCCTTCGAGTCGGGCAGCGATCACATGACGCTCGCCACGCGTGGGGAACGCGCTGTCTACGGCGCTTGAATCCAGCAGTAACGACTGTCTGGAACTGCGCAGCAGTGGCGTGAAGGTGGCCCGGCTTTTATCCAGGGAGAACAGGGCGCCGCTGTTCGACACGGTCACCGTGTCCAGCTTCCAGGTGCTGACATCATCGGTATTCATCGCTTGGCGTGGCAGGGTGAAGGTGGCCGGTTGATGTTCCGATGGGGCATAGGTGCGGTCGACCAGTACCTTATTGCTCGGCATGCTGACCCCCCAGCCGGCGAGTAACCCGTCTAGTCTGGTCGCCGAGGGTGTTGCCTTTGAGTCGCCTTTACCGAGGGGGTCGATAAACATCAGCAGTTTGCCGCCGTTCAGGACGAATTGGTCAATCGCGTACAGCGTTTTCTCCGGCAGCTCGCGGGGGTTTATGAGCATCAGGGTTTTGATCCGCGAGGGGACATGATCTGCAGTCGGCTCCAACTCCAGTAGGTCGAAATGTCGGTGCAATTCCAGCACCAACGGTTCGATGGACGCGTCTGCCGGTAACCCGGATAACAGTCCAATGACCGCAGGCTCGGGATGCAGCAACTGGGTGATCAGGTGGCTGATTTCATACTCCAGCAACGGTTCGTTCTCTGGGTTGAACGATTCGATGCGTTGTGCGGCTTGGCCCTCCCGCGTGCCGATAAGACCGAAGAATCCCGGTTGATCGCGTAGTCCATATAATCCTGCTTTGTAGGCATCCTCTGAAAAGGGAGCAGGATCGATAATGTGCAGATTGATCCTGCCGTTTGCTGCGTGTTCGAAAGCCCTCAGTTTTTCTTCAACGCGTTTAGCATAGTGTTTCAGGATGCTGCTTTTTTGTGCCGGTAGGCTTGAATTGAAATAGTAGAAGTCCAGTGGGCTTTCCAGTGTGGTGAGTAAGTGCACTACCTCGGGTGACAATGTGTTGGTTTTTTGTTGAGAAAAATCCTGGCGTAGATCGGGAAATTTGACTGCCCATACCAAGTTGAATGCGAGGAACAAAAGCAGTATGACGCTAAGTGTCATGCCGGTGCGCAATGGATATCGCATCGAGAGTGTTCCTTCTCAGCTGTTCTTGTAGTTGAGGATTGCGGTCGTCGCAGCAAGAAAAGCTATGATCATGCTGATGAAATACGCGCAGTCCTGAAAGGTAAGTGTCCCGTGGTCAATCAGGCCAAAACGTAGGAGTGGGCTGAGAGACGTCAAACTATCGATGATCCAGATGGGCGCTTGACGCTCAAGTGCATCCAACACCGAAGACACACCGCTGGCCAATAACAGCAAGCTCAGCGTCAATATGAAAATGGCCAGGCGTTGGCGGGTCAGTGCGCAAATAAAAACACCGACCGATAGATAGCTCCCGGCTAATAACCAACTGGACAGAAATTGTGAGGCAATGACCGCGTTGTCCGCAGTGCCGAGCAAGTTGACAACTGTCACGATGGGAAATGTCAGCAATAGTGCCAGGCCCGCCACGACCCAGGCAGCGAGGAATTTTCCAATAACCAGTTCCGCGGGCCTGACAGGCAGGGTTTTCATGAAATCGCCAAAGCCGGTCTCGTTCTCATCCGCCCAAAGTTGAGTCGACAGGGCAGGGATCAGTAACAGGTACAACCAAGGGTGCCATTGAAAAAAGCCCTGCAAGTCGCTGCTGCTTCGCTCCAGCAATGGGCTTGTGTGCAATCCCAGTAAGGCGGACAGCACCAGGAATAGCGCAATGCTCAGGTAGGTGGCAGGTGCCGATAGATAGCTGGCAAGCTGGCGTTTGAAAACAGGTGGCAGCAGGTTCAATGGGATGCCTCCTGGCTCAGGTGGTGAACGACATCGTTCAGGCGACCTGGCTCCAGATTCAGTGAGTGTATTTCCCAGCGCCGGTTGGCAATCAATGCGCAGATGGCGGGGTAGATGGAGTGTCCCGGCATGGCGAGAACGGTCACCGTGCCTGGACCGTGCCGGTCTTCTTCGATACCTGCCACGCCGGGCAGCACGGCGAGTGCCAACAAATCCAGGGCCGACTTCGCCGCCAGGGTGACCGCCCGGAAGTGCCGGGAGCTGCGCTGTAGCTCGGGCATTGGGGTGTCCGCCAGCAGGCGACCGCCGCCAATGACCAGGGCACGGGTGCAGACGCCGGCCAGTGCTTCGCAATCGCGTGAGGCGACGATAATCGTCATCTCGTCGGCCAATGACTGGATAAGCGTGCTGATCTTCCCTTGCTGATGGGGCGCCAAGCCTTCGCCGGGTTCGTCCAGCAGTAGCACGTCGGGGTCGTGCAGCAGGGCTTGGGCAAATGCGACTTTGCGTTTCAGGCCTGGCGGAAGCGTGTTGATCGGGTAACCGAGGACTGGCCAGAGTTCGAGTCGGCTGGCGGCGCGATCCACCCGCCTGCGCTTCTCCGCGCCCTGGAATCCACGAACGGTGGCGATGAAGCTGAGCAAGTTCTTGACTGACAGGGTCGGGTGGTTGACGCCGGATTCGGGTTGATAGCCTATTGCCTTGCGTGCCTGATACCCATGGGTTTGTGTATCCAGCCCCAAAATCCGCACCTGCCCCGAGGAGGGCTGGGTGGCGCCGGCGATCATCTTCAAAAGTGTAGTTTTACCTGCCCCCTCCAATCCAAATAACCCAAGGCACTCTTGGCGTTTGGCAGAAAATGAGACATCGTTGATTACACTCTTTTTGTTCAAGTATTTTGTGAGGTTGCTTATCTCGATCATTATGCTTTTCTATTCGGTGGGTAAGGCAAGAAGAATGAAGAGGCAAGCGCCTTTATTGAGTGATACAGGGCTCGGGTTTAAAAATGGTACGTTCAATGCATCGTGCTTGGAAGCACTGAAGTATATTAATAAGAGAAGTCCTACGTTCAGTCGATTAGCGCGCTGAAACAATCGTTGAGTGATAAATGCATGTTGATGGTCGGATGTTTATCTGATGTTTATATATGCTTTGCTTGTTGTTATGAGGCCCGATTACTATGATGCTTCTACGTACCCTAGTTCTTGAACGCTCGGGTGAGGATACGCCGGTCAACGGCGCTCTGCTCTGTGGTTTTGCTATACCCCAGATCGCGTCGAACTTTCTTGTGTACAGTCTGGATGAAGAAATAGAGCCGGGTAGTTCCCGGGTATATGTCGCAGCATTACGTAGGAAAGTTGAACGGTACTTCTTGGGCGGGGTGGATGCTCAGGAAGATCTGCAAGTTGCGATGCGGGTATTTAAACAAATACTGACCCTGGCGGCGTCCGGTACCAAATCGGGGAGTGTAGGTGACGGCCAGGTTCCTTATCATTTTGTCGATTTGAAAGGCTGCAAGTTGCCGCCCGCCAGGCCCGAAGATCATCATTCAATGAACATCAAGAAAGCCTTGGTGATGAAGGTGATTACCTTGGGGACGTCTTCCCCAGCGTCAGAGGCTATTGAAAGTCCTACGCTGATTGTCCCGTCCATTCGTTTTTCTTCTCGAATGGTCTCGGCTCCCAAAGTGACGAAGGAGCCTGAAAAGGTCTCGCCCGTGATGATCCAGGGGCCGGCTCAACCTCCGCAGCAGGCGCCAGAGGTCTTGGCGCCAAATGAATCGCTGGCCGTTGTGGTTGCACCCAGTGCGCCGCCGGCATTGAGCGAACAGGCGGAGCAAAATTCGCTGTTCGAGGTGGATAGCACCTTGACCAACCTCGCGCGCGTCGCCCAGGAACTGACCCAGCAAAAACTCGCGATGCAAAAGCGCGAAGAGGTGCTTGAGCAGCGCCAGGTTCAGCTGCAGCAAGGGCTGGCGGAGCTTGAGCAAAAACGCCAGGAGCTGACCCGTCGGATGGCGCAGGAGGAGGGCGCCCTGCAGTTGCAGGCTCAGGCGCTGGAGGGGCGTGAGGCACAGTTGGCAAATGCCTTGGGTGCGCAGCAGCAAGGGCAGCGCCAAATGGATGAACGCGCCCGCGTCCTGGAGGAGCGGGTCACTCAAGTCGAGGTGCAAGAATTACGGGCGCGCCAGAAGGGTGAGACGTTGGCGGCGTTGCTCGTGCAGTTACCTGGGTTGCGCCAGAATGTGCAGGCCGTCCTCTTTGAACTCGACCAGGCGTTGGACGGCCTGGCGAGAAATGAGCCGTTTCAACCCAGCAGCGATCTTGGTGCAATCCACTTGTGATGCGAGGCGTCGGCGGGTCTGGCTACTTTCGCCCGTTCATTTATCATCACTCTCTGTTCGTCGACGCCGGGCCTTCAAGCTGCGGCGTATTGGAATCAATGGACATTGCCTGGGGATGCACGCGTTTGAGTACCAAGCTGATTACCAAAGAAGGTCATGAAGCGCTGAAGAAGGAGTTGGATTACCTGTGGCGCGAAAAGCGTCCGGACACCACGCGCAAGGTGACTTGGGCCGCCTCCCTGGGGGATCGCAGCGAGAACGCGGACTACCAGTACAACAAGAAGCTGCTGCGTGAGATTGATCGGCGGGTACGCTACCTGCGCAAGCGTCTGGAAGACATGCGCGTGGTGGAGTACATGCCCGAGCAGGAGGGGCGGGTATTTTTCGGTGCCTGGGTCGATATTGAAAACGAGCAGGGCGAGACCAAGCGTTTTCGTATCGTCGGCTATGACGAGATCTATGAGCGGATGGACTACATCTCCATCGACTCACCGATGGCACGGGCGCTGTTGCGCAAGCAAGTCGACGACGAGGCCATCGTGCAGACACCAAACGGCGAGGTGTGCTGGTGGATCACCGGTATCGAGTATGTGAAATAGGCAATCATGGCCCGCAGTCTTTGAAGCTGCGGGCCATCGTCCTTTCAACCTTCGCGCAATACCGTCAGCGGGCTGGCATTCAGCGCGCGGCGCGTCCCGAATACCCCGGCACCGCCGATCAGCACCGCACCGATCACCGGCAGCAGTAGCAACCACACGTGCGGGTGCCAGGCCAGGTCAAAGGCGTAGCGGTACAGCACCCATGTCACCAGCTCGGTACCCAGCGCTGCGAGCAAACCGCTGACCGCGCCCAGCAGGCCGAACTCGATGCGTCGGGCCTTTACCAGCAGCTTGCGCTCGGCGCCCAGCGCCCGCAGCAGCGCACCTTGGCGAATGCGCTCATCCAGGGTGGCCTGCAGGCCGGAAAACAGCACCGCCATCCCTGCCGCCAGCACAAATAGCAGCACATATTCCACCGCCAGCGTCACTTGGGCGAGGATGCTGCGCAGTTGCTCCAGCAGGGCCTCGACCTGCAGGATCGTGGCCGCCGGGAATGCCCGGGACAGGTCGACGATCTGCCGGTCATGGCCGGGGGCTAGATAGAAGCTGGTCAAGTAGGTGGCTGGCAGGTCTTTCAAGGTGCCAGGCTGGAAAATCATGAAGAAGTTGGGCTGGAAGTTATCCCAATTGATGGTGCGCAGGCTGGTGACCCGAGCTTCACGATTTTCGCCCGCCACCGTGAACACCAGATGGTCGTCGAGCTTGAGTTTCAGGCTTTCGGCGACCTTGGCTTCCACCGACACGCCCGGTATTTCATCACCCGGTTGCTGCGCCCACCAAGTCCCCGCAGTCAGGGCATTGCCCGGCGGCAGGTCGGCGGCCCAGGTCAGGCTCAGGTCGCGCTGTACCGCACGGTCGCCACTGGAGTCCTTGCTGACAATCTCCTGCACCGGCTCGCCGTTGACGCTGATCAGCCGGCCGGGCACCACTGGATACAGCGGCGCCGATTGCGCCTGCAGCTCGAGCAGGCGAGCACCAAAGGCGTCTTTGTCGGCGGGCAGGATATTCAGCGCAAAGTAGTTGGGCGCATCCTTGGGCAACTGGTTTTGCCAGGTGTCCAGCAATTCGCCGCGCAGCAGGGCGATCAAACCCATGGACAGCAGGATCAAGCCGAACGCCAGGGACTGGCCTGCCGCCGCCAGCGGGTGGCGCAGCAATTGGCCCAGGCCCAGGCGCCAGGGTAGGGACGCCCGGGCCAGCAGGCGGCGTAGGCTCTGCAACAGCAGCAGGAGCAGGCCACCGAGAATCAAGGCCGCGACCACGCCGCCGCCGAGCAGGGCGAAGGTCAGCACCAGGTCGAGGCTCAGGCGCCACATGATCAGGCCCAGGGCAAGCAGCGCCGCGCCGTAGACCATCCAGGTGCTGGACGGGATGGGCAGCAGGTCGCGTCGCAGTACGCGCAGCGGTGGTACGCGGCCCAGTGCCGCCAACGGCGGCAGGGCGAAACCGGCAAGGGCCACCAGCCCGGTGCCGATCCCGGCAATGGCCGGCAGTAGCCCACCGGGTGGTACGTCCGCCGGCAGCAGGTCGTGCAGGAAATAGAACAGGCCAAATTGCGCGAGCCAGCCGAGCAGGGCGCCGGCCAGGCTCGCCAACAGGCCGAGTACGCTGAGTTGCAGGCTGAACAACAGCATGGTTTCACGCCGCGATAAACCCAGGCAGCGCAACAGCGCACTGGCATCAAAGCGTCGGCTGGCGAAACGGTTGGCGGACAGCGCCACGGCCACACCGGCCAGCAGCACCGCCACCAGGCTGGCCATGTTCAGGTAGCGCTCGGCCTTGCCCAGGGCGCCGCCGATCTGCTGGTTGCCATCCCGGGAATCCTGCAGGCGCTGGTTGGCCGCGAGGCCCGGCTTGACCAGGTCGCGATAGGTTTGCAGTGCCGTACTGGCTGGGGCCCCGCGCCACAGTTCGCGGTAGCTGACGCGACTGCCAGGCTGGACCACGCCGGTGGCGTCGAGGTCGGCCAGGTTGATCATCACCCTTGGCGTGAGGCTGTAGAAATTGCCGGCGCGGTCCGGTTCATAGGTCAGCACGCGCGTCAGGCGCAGGGGCTTCATGCCCACGTCGATGCTGTCACCCACTTTCAGGTCGAGTGCCGTGAGCAGCCGCGCCTCCACCCAGGCTTCGCCGGGTTTCGGGCCGCCGCCTGGGGTTTCGTCACCGAACGGCGCGGCTGCGCTTTTCAGTTCGCCGCGCAACGGGTACTGCTCGTTGACCGCCTTGATGCTGGACAGCTGGATGCCGTTATCGGTGGCGATAACGCTGGAGAACTCGACGACGCGCGCGTGATCCAGGCCCAGTTCGGTCCCGGACCTGATTTGCTCGGGGCGCGCGGGTGAGCTGCCCTCGAGCACCAGGTCGGCGCCGAGAAACTCGGTGGCGCGCAACAGCATGGCGCCATTCAGGCGCGCGCCGAAGTAGCCGATGGCGGTGCTGGAGGCGACGGCCACTAGCAGGGCGAAGAACAACACGCGCAATTCGCCGGCGCGGGCATCGCGCAGCAATTGGCGCATGGCAAGGCTGAACAGGCGCAGCAGCGGCAAACGTGCCATCAAGGCTCCAGGGGCGCGACCATCAGGCCGGCTTCAAGGCGGATCAGGCGTCGGCAACGGTGGGCCAGGCGCTCATCGTGAGTGACCAGGACCAGTGTCGTGCCGCTTTCTTTATTCAGTTCAAACAGCAGGTCGCTGATGCGCTCGCCGGTATGGCTGTCGAGGTTGCCGGTGGGTTCATCGGCAAACAGCACGTCAGGTTCGGCGGCAAATGCGCGGGCGATCGCCACCCGCTGTTGCTCACCCCCGGAGAGTTGGCGTGGCGAGTGGGTCAGGCGTTGGCCCAGGCCGACCCGTTCGAGCAGGTGCCTGGCACGTTCGCGGGCGTCTTTGCGGCCGTCCAGTTCCAGCGGCAGCATGACGTTTTCCAGCGCGTTGAGGCTGTCGAGCAGTTGGAATGACTGGAAGACGAAGCCCACGTGTTCGGCGCGTATGCGTGCGCGCTGGTCTTCGTCGAGGGTGCTCAGGGCTTGCCCCGCGAGCGTGACTTCGCCACTGCTGGGCAGGTCGAGGCCGGCCAACAGGCCAAGGAGGGTGGATTTACCGGAACCGGAGGCACCGACGATAGCCAGGCTATCGCCCTTGTTCAGTTCCAGGCTCAGTTCGTGCAGGATAGTCAGTTCACCTTCCGCGCTGGGAACCACTTTGCTAAGGTTCCGCGCGGTGAGAATGCTTGCGCCCATGGAGAATCCGATGCGAATGTGGTTTTTGAGTGCTGGCCTGGCCTTGATGTGCATGGCCCAGAACGCAGCGGCGGGTACGGTCCTGATCGTTGGCGATAGTATCAGTGCCGGTTTCGGACTGGATACCAGTAAAGGGTGGGTAGCCTTGCTGGGACAACGGCTCAAGCACGAAGGTTTCGACGATGAAGTGGTCAACGCGTCCATCAGTGGCGACACCAGTGCCGGAGGCCTCGCGCGACTGCCGGCGGCGCTTGCAGAGCATAAGCCAGTCCTGGTGATTATCGAGCTGGGCGGCAATGACGGCCTGCGCGGACAGCCGCCGGCGCAATTGAAACAAAATCTTGCGTCGATGATCGAGCAGTCCCAGGCGGTCGGCGCCAAGGTGTTGCTGCTGGGCATGCAGTTGCCGCCTAACTACGGTCCGAAATACACCACGGCGTTTACCGGGGTCTACGCGGCGCTGGCCAAGGAGAAGAGCGTGCCGTTGGTGCCGTTTTTTCTCGAAGGCGTGGGCGGTCATCCCGAGCTGATGCAGGCCGATCAACTGCATCCTGCGGTCGGCGCCCAGGGCAAGTTGCTGGAAAATGTCTGGCCGACGCTAAAACCGCTGTTATGACGCTTTTCTACCGGCAGGCTTTCGGCTAAGGTGGCGCCCCCCCGATTTGGAGCCCTCGATGTCGCGTCCTGCCTGGTCCCTGTTTAATTACCAACTGATCGAGCCGGACGAACAGCTGGATCTGTTCGCCTGCCAGGAAGTCCGGGTGCATTTGGTCACGCGTCAATTGGAGCTGGGCGGCACGATCGATCGCACGCTCTGTGGCACGTTGTTGCCGGCTCAGCCACGCTGGTCGGCGGTGGACCGCTCGATCTTCCAGGACCAGCGCCTGTGCCCCCTGTGCCGTGCCATTCTGGAGTCGCAAAAGCGTGGCACGCCGCCGATCTGGCCGGAACTGCGCTTCGAGTTGTAAGGGGGGCTAAGAGCTTGCAGCTAGAAGTCCACTTCACGTATACAATCGTTTTTTACCTACACGTTGTTCTGCGAAGGATTTTCCGGATGTTGTCGCGCCTTTCCGTCGTCACCTGCTGCCTGTCTCTTGCCGCCCTGTGTGCGGCGGGTTCCGCAGCAGCCTTGCAGTTGCCCTTGCCGCCACCGGGTGAAGACATCGTTGGCCAGGTCCAGGTGATCAAGGCCAAGTACGAAGATACTTTTGCCGACCTGGGCAGCACCTACGACCTGGGCTACTCGGAGATGGTCGCCGCCAACCCGGGCGTCGATGCCTGGTTGCCGGGCGCTGGCACCGAGATCGTTTTGCCGACGCGGTTTATCCTGCCACCGGGCCCCCGCGAAGGCATCGTGATCAACCTTGCCGAGTACCGGCTCTACTATTTCCCCAAGGGCCAGAACGTGGTCTACACCTTCCCGCTGGGGATTGGTCGTGAGGGCTGGGGTTCGCCGGTCGCCCATACCACCATTGTCGCAAAAACGCCGAACCCGACCTGGACCCCGCCAGCCTCGATCAAGGCTGAGCATGCCGCTGAGGGCGACCCGTTGCCTAATGTCGTCCCTGCTGGCCCGGACAACCCTTTGGGCCCGTTCAAGTTCTCGTTGGGCACGCCGGGTTACCTGATCCACGGTTCCAACAAGAAGTTCGGTATTGGCACGCGTACCAGCCACGGCTGCTTCCGCATGTTCAACAATAACGTGCTGGAAATGGCCAGTATGGTGCCGGTGGGGACGTCGGTGCGGATCATCAACGATGCCTACAAGTTCGGTAACAGTGGTGGCAAGGTTTACCTGGAAGCGCATACGCCTCTGAACGATGACGGCACCCCCTCGGTGGTCGACAAGCACACGGCAGTGATCAACGCCCTGCTCAAGCGTGAAGACCTGGCCAATCATCTGCGGGTGAATTGGGATCAGGTGCGTGATGTGGTGGCTGCCGAAGATGGCCTGCCGACTGAAATCGGTATGCCGGGCCCGGCGCCGATGGTGTCGAGTACGCCGATCGACCTGCAGCAGTAAGCCTGCTTGGTCCAAAGCCCGCCTCGGCCTTGCGCCGCGGCGGGTTTTTTATTGCCTGCCGCCGCAGGGCTCGCGAAATTCCGGCAATAAAAAAGCCGATCCAAAAATGGATCGGCTTGATAACAACCCCGAAGGATTATTACTTCTTGCTAGCTTTTTCAAGCATGCGCAGAGCGCGCTCGTTAGCTTCGTCAGCAGTCTGTTGTGCTTTTTGAGCAGCAGCCAGAGCTTCATCAGCTTTACGGTAGGCTTCGTCTGCACGAGCCTGGGAGCGAGCTGCTGCGTCTTCAGTTGCAGTCAGACGAGCTTCGGTTTCTTTGGAGACGCTGCTGCAACCGGTAGCCAGAACTGCGGCCAGGGCGATAGCAGAGAATTTCAGAACGTTGTTCATCGTGTTCCCCTTCAAGGAATTTCAATTAGATAGCTACTATCTCAGAGTGAGCTAATAGCCGGCGTACATACTACTCATTACTTGTAGTAAGTAAACTGACCTAGCGCAAGAAGCAAAAAAAAATGCCGTGCCGAATCTACTTTAGCTAATCTTTTGGAGGATTGTATAAAAAGTGTTCGGTTTTTTGCAGTCTGCTGAAGATTGGACCCCGCCTGAAAGGGCCGGCCCGCATGTGTCAAGCCTCCTAAATAGATGAAAATCTATATATCGGGGCTAACACTTTTGTACAGGTTGACTTTGCCAAACCCTGCATCTTTTGCGCATGTAGAGGTGACTTTAACAGCGCCAGTTCGTCTCAAGCTTCAACTGCCGGCAATGTTCAGGCTTTCGGTCACCGATTGATCGAGGCCCTTTCTATATCCGCCAGCGCCCGGGAGGACGAGTGCGTCTTGAGCAATTTCAGGATTGCTGCCTACTATTCTCTACGTGCTGGTTGTAAGCGCTCAAGGTTTTCTCGTTGTCGAAACCGGCACGGGGTGGCGTAGATGTTCCTTCGCCGGAAAAACATCGGTAAGGTAGGGGTCAGAATCCAAGACCCGCGAGGAGTAGTGATGAGCGAGGCGTTGTCCATCCACCATGACCAGGCTGGTCATCAGTTCGAGACCAATGTGGACGGTCATCGTGCCTACCTGACGTATATGGACCTCGGGAAACAAACCTTGGACATCTACCGGACTTTCGTGCCCAACGCACTGCGAGGCCGTGGCATTGCGGCCGCATTGACCGAGGAAGCCTTGAAGTTTGCCGAAGAGGCCGGCTACACGGTGATCCCGTCGTGCTCTTACGTCGAACGCTACATGGAGCGCCACCAGCGCCATGCCGCCAAGCTGTAAGGCATCAACCGCAGCATAAAAAACGCCGGGCTTAGCCCGGCGTTTTTGTATGCCCAGATCAGACTCAGGTACGTTTGCGTAGGGGCAATACGTCCTTGAGCTTGGCGTGCATGCTGCGCAGAGTGGTCTCGGTGGTCGACCAGTCGATGCAGGCATCGGTGATCGACACACCGTACTGCAAATCGGCCAGGTTTTTTGGAATCGCCTGGCAGCCCCAGTTCAGGTGGCTCTCGACCATCAGGCCGATGATCGACTGGTTGCCTTCCAGGATCTGGTTGGCGACGTTTTCCATCACCAGCGGCTGCAGGGCCGGGTCCTTGTTGGAGTTGGCGTGGCTGCAGTCGACCATGATGTTTGGCTTGATCTTGGCCTTGTTCAGCGCCTGTTCGCACAGCGCAACGCTGACGGAGTCATAGTTGGGCTTGCCGTTGCCGCCGCGCAATACCACGTGACCGTAGGCATTGCCCTTGGTGGTGACGATGGAAACGCCGCCTTCCTGGTTGATACCCAGGAAGCGATGCGGGCTGGAGACTGATTGCAGCGCGTTGATCGCCACGGTCAGGCCGCCGTCTGTGCCGTTCTTGAAGCCCACGGCCGAGGACAAGCCCGACGCCATTTCGCGGTGGGTCTGGGATTCGGTGGTGCGCGCGCCGATGGCCGACCAACTGATCAGGTCCTGCAGGTACTGCGGGGAGATCGGATCAAGGGCTTCGGTGGCGGTGGGCAGGCCCATTTCGGCCAGGTCCAGCAGCAACTTGCGACCGATGTGCAAGCCGTCCTGGATCTTGAACGAGTCGTCCAGGTATGGATCGTTGATCAGGCCTTTCCAGCCGACGGTGGTGCGCGGCTTCTCGAAATAGACGCGCATGACCAAGTACAAGGTGTCGGACACTTCTTCGGCCAGCGCCTTGAGGCGCTCGGCGTATTCGTGGGCAGCCTTGAGGTCGTGGATCGAGCACGGCCCGATTACCACGAAGAGGCGGTGGTCGGTGCCGTCGAGAATGTCACGAATGACTTCGCGACCCTTGGTGACGGTCTGCAGTGCAGCGTCGCTCAGGGGTATTTCGCGCTTGAGCTGATCGGGCGTGATCAGGGTCTCGTTGGATTCGACGTTCAGGTCGTTGATCGGTAAATCAGCCATCGTGTTACTCGTCAGGGTCACGGGTGCCGGCCGCCAGCCATTCCCGTGCGGCGGAGCACAGCATGATTTGAATGCAGGGGGGAGGAACCTTAGCGCGTAATACCGGCCCGCGACAATGGGCAAGGCCCGCTTTAATCCAGCGCCGGCGCCACAAACGCCTCATGGGAGAACTCACCGGCGTGCCGCGCTACCCACTCGCGGGCCATGCTTTCGAACTGCTCGGGCGTCGACTCGGCGTCTTCGTGCTGGCGGCAGTAACGTTCTATCCGGCATGCTTGCTCACCCATGCGTGCGCCGAACAACGCATGTTCATCGGTGAACGAGATGCCGACACGATAGCCGTTTTCCACCTTGCGGCACCATGCCACATAGCCCGGATAGCGGGCCCCGGCGCCCAGGGATGGGATATGCAGATCAACCGCCGTACCCTTGCGCCAGGCACGCGGGCAATTGCAGGCGATGCCACCCAGGCCGATAGTGTGCAGGCGTTGGCGGGGAATGGGAGGGGAGGGACGTTGGATCAATAGGGCAGCGACATCATCAGGATGAGGTAAAAAACGACCCATGTACACGGACTCCGAGCACCGTCCAGTCGACGGCGGTGGCAGCAGTATAGTGAAGGAACAGGCATTGACCGACCTGGATATTGACCAGCAATTGCTGGGATTGCCAGGCATTTCGCTCGTGGTGTTCACCAGCGTGGGCTGTTCCAGTTGCCGTTGGGCGCATCAGCAACTACCGGGCTGGCATTTGCCGGTGGATCGGCTGTGCTGGGTGGATGCCGGGCACAACGGTGGTGCGGTGGAACGTTACCAGGTCTTTCATTTGCCGGCGTTGTTCGTGGTGTGCGAGGGTCAATTCCTTGGGCAAATACAGACACGCCTTACGCCTTCCGACCTTACCAACGCTATTCATCAAGCGCTTACCCGTACTCCAGAGGATTTGCCATGACCGCATTGTCACCACGCATTGGCATTATCGGCACCGGCGCCATCGGTGGTTTCTACGGCCTGATGCTGGCGCGAGCCGGCTTCGATGTGCATTTCCTGCTGCGCAGCGAATACGCAGCGGTCAGTGAGCGCGGCCTGCGTCTCAACAGCAGCGTGTATGGCACCTTGCACCTGAACCCCGTGCAGGCCTACGCCCGCGCCGCCGACATGCCGCCGTGCGACTGGCTGCTGGTGGGGACCAAGTCCACGGGCAATGTCGACCTGGCCCCGACCATCGCTCAGGTCGCGGCGCCCGACGCCAAGGTGGTGTTGCTGCAAAATGGCCTCGACGTCGAAGACAGCCTGCGTGAACACCTGCCGGCTTCCCTGCATCTGCTCGGCGGGCTTTGCTATATCGGCGTACACCGTTCTGCCCCCGGCGTCGTCGAGCATCAGGCGTTGGGCCGGGTCAACCTGGGTTATCACAGCGGCACCGCCGCCAACGACGAAGCGCGCCAGAAGGCGATTGTCGAAGCCGGCGCCGCGTTGTTTCATCAGGCCGGCATCGAGTCTCAGGCCATGGCCAACGTACACCAGGCGCGCTGGCACAAGCTGGTGTGGAACGTGCCTTACAACGGCCTCTCCGTGCTGTTGGGCAGCGGCACTACTGCGATGATGGCGGATGAGTCCAGCCGCGAACTGATCCAGGCGCTGATGGCCGAAGTGGTGAAGGGCGCCCACGCCTGTGGCCACGACATTGCGGCCAGCTATGCCGAGCAAATGTTCGCCATGACCGAAACCATGGACGACTACCTGCCCAGCATGTACCACGACCATCTCCATAAACGCCCGCTGGAACTGGCGGCGATCTACGCCCGCCCACTCGCCGCCGCCAAGGCTGCCGGCTGCGAGTTGCCGCGAATGCAGGCGCTGTATCAGGCCTTGAGTTTTATTGATCGGCATAACCGCTGATTGGGGGGAACCACCATGGCAAAGGGATTGGGCGACAAGCTGGTACTGGCGATTTCATCGCGGGCGCTGTTCGACTTGAGTGACAGCCACAAGGTCTACCTGGCCCAAGGCGTGGAGGCCTACCGCAAATACCAGATCGAGCACGAAGAAGAAACGCTCGAGCCGGGCGATGCCTTCCCGCTGGTCAAGAAACTCCTGAGCCTCAACGCCAGCCTGGGCCGGGCCCGGGTCGAGGTGGTGCTGGTGTCGCGCAACAGTGCTGACACCGGCCTGCGCGTGTTCAATTCGATCCAGCATTACGGCCTGGACATTTCCCGCGCCGCTTTCGTAGGAGGGCGTAGTCCATATCCTTATTTGGCGGCGTTTGGATGCCATCTGTTCCTTTCGACCCATGCTGAAGACGTGCGCAGTGCGCTCGATGCCGGGTTTGCGGCAGCGACGATTCTGTCAGGCGGCGCGCGCAGGGCATCGAGCGAGGAGCTGCGGATCGCATTTGATGGCGATGCGGTGTTGTTTTCCGACGAGTCGGAGCGCGTTTATCAACTGGGTGGGCTGGAAGCGTTCCAGGCCAGCGAGCGCGAATCGGCACGCCAGCCGTTGCATGGCGGCCCCTTCAAGGGCTTCCTCGCGGCGCTTAACTTGTTGCAGCGTGAGTTCCCGGAAGAGGCGTGCCCGATCCGCACCGCGCTGGTCACCGCCCGGTCGGCGCCGTCCCACGAGCGGGTGATTCGCACCTTGCGCGAGTGGGATATCCGCCTGGACGAGTCGTTGTTCCTCGGCGGCCTGGAAAAATCTGCGTTCCTGGAGGCGTTCGCCGCCGACGTTTTTTTCGATGACCAGGCCGGCCATTGCGAGAAAGCCAGGGAGGTGGTGGCCACCGGGCATGTGCCCCATGGCATCAGCAATGAGGTGAAGATTCAGACGTCGAGCTAAGTCAGTCGGATTCCCCGAGGCGCTGCTAAGCTCATTCAATCTCCGCCATCCTGGCTGTCCAGGAGGTTTTATGATCCGGTCGATGCTGTATGCCACGGACCTCGGTCTGTATGCGCCTTATGTGATGCAACATGCGCTGGCACTGGCGCGAACGTTCAAGGCTGAGCTGTCGGTGATTCATGTGGTCGAACCCATGGGGCTGTTCGCCGAATCGGTGTTGCAGAGCTACCTTGATGAAAAGGCTCTGAACGAATGGCAGAGCCAGGGCCTGAGCACGGTGATGGCGACGATCGAGCAGCGGGTGCTCGACAGTTTTCGCGAGGAGCTGGTGGACGGCGAACAAGACTTGCAATTGATCCACTCGGTGCGGGTGATCCAGGGTGACCCGTGCGAGGTGATTCTCGACCAACTGCGTAAACTTTCCGTGGATCTGTTGATCGTAGGCAGTCACAGCCACGCAACTGCCGCGGCCACCCCCCTTGGGCGCACCGCTGCACGGGTGTTGCAGCTGTCTCCGGTGCCGGTTTACCTGGTGCCGTCGTTACAACGTCAACGCAGTGATGACGTGTGAAGGGAAGGGTCGATAAAAAGTTCTAGATTTATCTGTCTAACCTTTAATATAGTTATATACCGTCGCTGATACCCGTGGCGTCTATCTGCTTTGAGGGACACATATGAAGCTTCAACAACTGCGCTACATCTGGGAAGTGGCGCACCACGATCTCAACGTTTCCGCTACCGCTCAAAGCCTCTACACCTCGCAACCGGGTATCAGCAAGCAGATCCGCCTGCTCGAAGACGAGCTGGGTGTCGAAGTGTTCGCCCGCAGCGGCAAGCACCTGACCCGCGTCACCCCAGCCGGTGAACGCATTATCACCACTGCCGGCGAGATCCTGCGCAAAGTCGAGAGCATCAAGCAGATCGCCCAGGAGTTCTCCAACGAGAAGAAGGGCACCCTGTCGATCGCCACCACCCATACCCAGGCCCGTTATGCATTGCCGCCGGTGATCCGCGATTTCATCAAGCAATACCCGGATGTGGCCCTGCACATGCACCAGGGTTCGCCGATGCAGATTGCTGAAATGGCCGCCGACGGCACCGTCGACTTCGCGATTGCGACTGAGGCCTTGGAGTTGTTCGGCGACTTGGTAATGATGCCGTGCTATCGCTGGAACCGTTGTGTGGTGGTGCCGCAAGGCCACCCACTGGCCAAGCTGCCGAAGCTGACCCTGGAAGCCCTGGCGGAATACCCGATCGTGACGTATGTGTTCGGTTTTACCGGCCGCTCCAAGCTCGACGAAGCCTTCAGCCATCGTGGTCTCACGCCCAAAGTGGTGTTCACCGCAGCCGACGCCGACGTGATCAAGACTTACGTCCGCCTGGGCCTGGGCGTGGGGATCGTCGCCAAGATGGCGGTCGACACCCAGCTCGATAAAGACTTGGTCGTGCTCGACGCCAGCGAGTTGTTCGAGTCCAGTGTGACCAAGATCGGTTTCCGTCGCGGCACGTTCCTGCGTGGTTTCATGTGCGACTTCATCGAGAAATTCGCCCCGCACCTGACGCGCGAAGTCATGGCCAAGGCGATCCAGTGCCACAACAAGCAGGAACTGGAAGAGTTGTTCGACGGCGTAGAACTGCCCGTCCACTGAGTGGTTTATTTGGCCTCGGTAACCGTAAAGTGTTGCCGGGCGCCCGCCACTAGAATCTCCACCTCATCACCTTCGAACTTGCCCAGCAGGCTGTTGCCCAGGGGCGAGCGCGGGGTGATGACGGTGACCGGTTGCCCCACCACCTCCACTTTCAAGCCCGCCGCATCCGGCGCCAGGAACAACCATTGCTGGCGACCGTTTTCGTCTTCCAGGCCCACTAGCGCGCCGACTTCTATCCCCCGTTGTGCATCGTATGCACGCAGCTGCAGTTGCAGGTTCTGGCACAGCGTCAGCGACTGCTTGATCTCCTCGACCCGCTTGGCCTGTCCGGCCGCCAGGTATGACGCTTCCAGCCCGAGGGTGTCGTATTTGTTTTCCGCGATGTTTTCTTCATGGGTCGCGGTTTCGTAGGCGGTCTGCGCGGCGCGCTGGGCGATGTCGAGGTCGACGCTGAGTTTTTCCAGGATCAACTGGAGGACGGCGTGTTTATTCATGGTTGGGTTTGATCATTCGCAAAATTGCAGGACATTCGCCCGGCTCTTTTCATTGGGCGCGTTCTGGTCCTGTTGCAGCCAGAACTGGCATTTGGGGTTGGACAGGTTGCGCGCGTTGTTGCGAGCCTGATCCAGGGTTTGCTGTTGTTCCTGCTTGCGCAGGTTCTCTTGATACTGCTCAAACATGCGGTTCGGCGGTTCCGGTGCAACCGGCGTGGGTTTGCCGAGTTGTTGAACGGCCTGGGCGACGGGCGCCAGGCTTTGCGGGAACAGATAACGAGACGCCAGCCAGGTGGTCAGCGCAATGGCGATAAACCCCAGCCACACGCCCAGGGCGATGGCGAGACAAAGCTTGAACAGCGACAGCGGGCGGTCAGACATGGCGGTCTCCTGGCGGGCATTTGCGGTGTGGCGGCGATTGTCGCACAGCCACCGTGCAGAATAATCGCGATCAAGCCTTCTGCATCGGGGCATTTATGCGGACAATCGAGCCTTTGAGCGTTGGAGCCCGGAATGAAAGCCCGCTGGGATATTTTTTGCAGCGTCGTCGACAACTACGGCGACATTGGCGTGACCTGGCGTCTGGCCCGGCAATTGGTAGTGGAGCACGCGTGTGATGTGCGCTTGTGGGTCGATGACCTGCGGGCCTTCGAGCGCATGTGCCCGCAGATTGATGTGCAACGGGAGCAGCAATGGCAAGAGGGCGTCGACGTGCGTCATTGGCCAGCGCAGTGGTCGTCCACGCCATCGGCGGATGTGGTGATCGCCGCGTTTGCCTGCCAGTTGCCGCCTGAGTATATGGAGGCGATGGCCGAGCGCGAGCGTGCGCCGTTGTGGATGAACCTGGACTACCTGAGTGCCGAAGACTGGGTGGTGGGGTGCCATCGCCTGCCGTCGGTGAAGTTCAAGGGCGTGCAGAAGTACTTCTTCTTTCCCGGCTTTCGGTCGGGCACCGGTGGCCTGTTGCGTGAGGCGGGGTTGCTGCAACAGCGCCAGGCGTTTCAACAGGATGCGCGCGCACAGCAACAATTCCTGCAAAGCCTGGGCGTATTTCCCGCAGCCGATGCGCGGTTGATGTCGCTGTTCGCCTACGAAAATGCCGCGCTTGCCGGTTGGCTGGACGTGTTGGCGACGGACGGGCGTGCGACTCATCTGTTGGTGCCGGAAGGGCGCATCCTCGGCGACATGCAGCGCTGGCTCGGCGTGGATCGGCTGGCGGCGGGCGATGTTTATCAGCGCGACGCCCTGACCGTGCAGGTGCTTCCGTTCGTGCGCCAGGAGCAATATGACCGCCTGCTGTGGTGTTGCGAGTTCAACGCCGTGCGCGGCGAAGACTCCTTTGTTCGCGCTCAATGGGCCGGGCGCCCGTTGCTGTGGCACATCTATCGTCAGGACGAAGACATCCACCTGGACAAGCTCGACGCCTTTCTGGAGCTCTACACAGCAGCCCTCTCGCTGGAGGCAAAAGCCGCAGTGGTGGCTCTTTGGCATGCCTGGAACACCGAGGGCGATATGGCCCAACCTTGGAAAATGCTGCTGGCACACTGGCCGGAAGTGGCTGCACACGCCGAAACATGGTGTCTGGAACAGGGCTTGCAGGCGGATCTTGCGACGGCGCTGGTACAGTTTTATGAAAGTTGGATATGATACGCCACCTTGATTTTTGTAAACCCCATCCAAATTTCGGATATACGCAATGAAAACTGGTAAAGAACTGAAACCCGGTATGGTAATCCGTATCGACAACGATCCTTGGTTGGTTCAGAAAGCTGAGTTCACCAAGTCGGGCCGTAACAGCGCGATCATGAAGACCAAGCTGAAAAACCTGCTGACTGGTTACAAGACCGAAACCGTTTACAGCGCCGATGACAAGCTGGACGACGTGATCCTCGACCGTAAAGAAGCGACCCTGTCCTTCATCAGCGGCGACGCTTACACGTTCATGGACACCACCGACTACACCATGTACGAGCTGAACGCTGAAGATATCGAAGCCGTTCTGCCGTTCATCGAAGAAGGCATGACCGACGTCTGCGAAGCTATTTTCTTCGAAGACCGCCTGGTTTCCGTAGAGCTGCCGACCACTATCGTGCGTAAGGTTGCCTACACCGAAGGTTCCGCTCGCGGCGACACTTCGGGCAAGGTCATGAAGCCTGCCAAGCTGGCTAACGGTACTGAACTGCAAGTGGCCGATTTCATCGAAATCGACGACCTGATCGAGATCGACACCCGTGAAGGTGGTTCGTACAAAGGTCGCGCCAAGAAGTAATTCTGGCCCCTCCGATACGAAAAAAAGCCCGACCTTGAGTCGGGCTTTTTTGTGGGCGTTTAGTTGTCACTTCAGGTGTGGCTTCAGCATCATCCGATGCTTGCCGCACCGCCGGCACTTGGCTGGACGGCGCGCAGTTGACGAGCAGTACGGGTCAGACGGTGACGTGCAGGCGCACGTCGACGTTGCCACGGGAAGACTTGGTGGCAGTGTCGCCCAGGCTTTGCGCGTGACTGAGCAAGCTCTCGGCTTCCAGGTGCTTGAGCAAGGGGGCAGGCAGTGCGGATTGCTGATTTCGCCGACGGTCAAACCATCCTCTTCCCACAGCATCAACATGGCCAGTTACTGCGGATAGGTCAGACCAAGCCGCTTTGCAGTGCCAGGTCCCAGGGCGGCACCGGGCTGAAGCGGGATTTAAGGTATTCGAGCAACAAGCGGCTGCGCGCATTCGGCTGTTGTTCCAGGCGCAGCGCGTAGATGCCGGTGGTTTCCGGACTGGGCAGGCCGTTTTCGCAAAACAGCGGCAAGAGTTCGCCGCGAACCAGATATTCACTGGCCAGCCAGGTGGGCAGGTGCGCGATGCCCAGCCCGGCCAGGGCGCCGGAGAGCAGGGCTTCGGCGTTGTTGGCGCTCATGCGGATGCGTTGCGGGCGATAGGTGGCGCGGCGCCCGTCCAGTTCGAAGCGCCAGGCGAACATTGGCGCCAAGCCATCCCAGTCCAGCCCGTCGTGTTCGCTGAGGTCTCGCGGATGGGTCGGCGTGCCACGGTTTTTCAGGTAGGCCGGGCTGGCACAGGCAATGCGCACGATACTGGCCAGCGGCGTGGCGATCAGCCGGGTGTCGACGATATGCCCGGCGCGCAGCACCAGGTCGACCTTGCCCAGGTGTGCGCCCTGCATGTCCACAAAGCTGTCGATCAAATGCAGGTGTACATCCAGCCCAGGGTAGACGTTCAGGAAGTCGGCGATCACCGGCGCCAGATGCCGTCGACCGAACGCCGCCGGTGCATCTACGCGTATCAAGCCCTCCGGCGCATGGCTCAAGGACACCGCTTCCGCCCGTGCCAATTGCAACTCGGTGACGATGCGCCGCGCACGCTCGGCGAACGCCAGGCCGGCCGGTGTCGGCAGCACCGCATGGGTGCTGCGCTGGAACAAGCGGCTGCCCACCGAACTTTCCAGGCTATCGATACGCCGGGCCACTGCCGAGGGCGTCAGCGGATGGCGACGTGCGGCGGCGGAAAAACTGCCGGTTTCCAGCACATCGAGAAACAGGCTGAGTTGATCGGTCAGGATATTCGGGTTCATCGGTCGACGCTTATGCGAGATTGGCACAGCCATTGTGCGTTGCTGTGCGTATCCGCGCCAGAGCGGACTGCGTAGCATGCAAGGCCTGGGATTGTGGAGTAATGCGTGGTGTTGGATTTAGCGATGTACCTGGTATTAGGCGCGGCATTGGGCACGGTGGGCGGCCTGTTTGGCATTGGCGGCGGGTTGATTGCCATCCCGGTGCTCGGCGTGCTGTTCGGCCTCGATCAGCAGATCGCCCAAGGCACTGCGCTGGTGATGGTGGTGCCCAACGTGATGCTCGCGCTGTGGCGTTATCACCAGCGCAATCGCATTGAATTGCGCCACGCGTTGCCGCTGGGGGTGATGGGTTTCAGCTTTGCCTGGCTCGGTTCGATCTGGGCCGTGGGCCTGGACGCCGGCGCGATGCGCATCGGCTTTATCGCTTTCCTGGTGGTGCTGTCGGCCTACAACCTGTTGCGCATGTTCACGCGCAATGCACCGCCGACGGCACAGATGCGGTATCCCTGGCCGTGGCTCGGCGTATTGGGTGCGGTCTCCGGCTCTATGGGCGGCTTGTTCGGTGTCGGTGGTGCGGTGGTCGCCACGCCGGTGCTGACCAGCGTGTTCGGCACCACCCAGGTGGTGGCCCAAGGTTTGTCCCTGGCCTTGGCGTTGCCCAGCACCGGGGTGACCCTCGTCACCTACGCTTGGCACCACGAGGTGGACTGGATGGTCGGCGTCCCCCTGGCGGTCGGCGGCCTGCTCAGCATCAGTTGGGGCGTGAAGGTCGCCCACGCCCTGCCGGAGCGCCTGTTGCGCGGTTTGTTCTGCGGTTTCCTGGTGGTGTGCGCGGTGATGCTGACGTTTAAAGTTTGAAGCCTTCGATGATGTATTCCGCCAGGCAGTCGGTGATGGGCGATGTCATCAGCGGGTTACGCAGCAAGCGCAGATTCATCGACGGCAAGGGTGGAAAACCGTCGTCACTGCCGAGCACGCGCAGGTCATCGGTCACCAGGCTTTCCATGCTGACCATCGCCGCCAGGCCAGCGCTGACCACGGCCTGGATCGCCGCCCCGTTGGAGCTGTGGTAGGCCAGGCGATAATCCCGACCGGCCGCATCCAGTGCGGCACGCGCCCATTGGGTGTAAAGGCAGTCGGAGCCGGACATCGCCAGCGGCAGGGCATCGTGCTCGTCCACGCAGAAGCACGGCGCCGCCGCCCACACCATGCGCTCGGTGCGTAGCAGTTCGCCGAGATCATTGCCGGGCTCGCGGCTGATCACCGTCAACGCCAGGTCGCGCCGTTGCATCAGCACCGTTGACGCCTCGCAGTGCATTTCGATCTGGATCAACGGGTATGCCTTGGAAAACTGTTTCAGAATCCCTGGAAGGAAGCGCATCACATAGTCGTCCGGGGTGCCGATGCGCACCAGCCCGACCATATGCGGTTCACGCAAGGTGTTGAACACCTCGCTGTGCAGTTTCAGGATGCGCCGCGCATACCCCAGCAGCACCTGGCCCTCGGGCGTCAGCCGCACTTGCCGGCCGTCGCGTTCGAACAGCTTGCGCTGCAGCACGTCTTCTTCCAGGCGCTTCATCTGCATGCTGACCGCCGATTGGGTGCGATTGACCTGCTCGCCGGCACGGGTAAACCCGCCCTGATCGGCGATGGCGACGAAGGTGCGCAGCACATCGGTGTCGATGCTCGGGTACGCGGTCAATTGATCAATCCTTGAGATGTATTACATAAGAAACATTCGTTGGATTGATCATATCCCCCGGCACACACTCGCGTCATCCCCAAGGGAGGGCGAGAAGATGAAAGGTCAAACAGGTTTTGCAGGATTGGCAAAGCGGCCGCTTTGCGGGCTGCTCCAGGCGGTTGCGCGGTGGCAGGCATTGCATCATGAGCGTCGGTTACTGGCGACACTGAGCGATGCGGCTCTCAAGGATATCGGGCTCAACCGCGCCGACGTGGAGCACGAAACCCATCGGCATTTCTGGGAAGACCCGCTGCGAAAATGACCGAAGATGCAGTAGGGTAGTCGCCAAGTTCATAGGGAGATGCCCATGCTCGCCGACCTGTCTTTTTCCCTCAAGCAAGCGCGGCGCATGGCACTGGCCGCGCAGGGGCTTTCCGGGCGCCAGGCGCCCGCGTTGATCAAGGCCACGCACCTCAACCGCTTGATCGAACGCCTGGGCGTGGTGCAGATCGATTCGGTCAATGCCGTGGTGCGTTCCCATTACCTGCCGTTGTTTTCCCGCCTGGGCCAGTACGCCCCGTCATTGCTTGAGCAGGCGGCCTGGAGCCAGGGTCGACAGCGTTCGTTGTTCGAATATTGGGGGCATGAAGCCTCGTTGTTGCCGATGGCACTGTACCCCTTGATGCGCTGGCGCATGGAACGGGCAAAACAGGGCCAGGGCATCTATGCGCAGATGGCGCGTTTTGGTCGCGAGCAGCAGGCCATCATCCAGCGCGTCTTGAAGACCGTCGAACAACAGGGCGCCCTGGGCGCGGGCAGTCTGTCGACCCGCGAAGAGCGCGCCGGCCCCTGGTGGGACTGGAGTGATGAAAAGCACGCGCTGGAATGGCTGTTCGCTGCTGGCCTGGTCACGGTTGCCGGTCGGCGCGGGTTTGAGCGGCTCTACGATTTACCTGAGCGCGTCATTCCCGGCGACCGGCTTCACCAGGCCCCGCTGAGCGAGGCCGAGGCTCAGCGCGGTTTGCTGCTGCACAGCGCGACCGCGCTGGGCGTCGGCAGCGAAAAAGACCTGCGCGATTACTTCCGTCTGGAGCCTGCCGACACTCGCAGCCGCTTGGCCGAGCTGGTCGAAGACGGCCAATTGCTGACGTGCCGGGTGCAGGGCTGGAAGCAGCCTGCCTATTGCCTGCCGGAGCCGAAAGTACCGCGCAAGGTGCCGGCCAGTGCACTGCTGTCGCCGTTCGATTCGCTGATCTGGGAGCGCAGCCGCACCGAGCGACTGTTCGATTTCCGTTATCGGCTGGAGATCTACACCCCTCAAGACAAACGGGTGTACGGCTACTACGTGCTGCCGTTTCTGCACAACGAGCGCATTGCCGCGCGCGTCGACCTGCGCGCCGAACGTGCGCACGGGCGCCTGGCCGTGCATGCGGTACACGAAGAAGAGCCGGGGCTGGATGAGGAGGGGATGCGTGCGTTGGCGCTGAACTTGCGGCAAATGGCCGACTGGCTGGGCCTGGAACAGGTGCAGCTGAATTGCCAGCGGCCGAGTGGCGGCCGACTAAGGGCGGCGATGCTCACACAACTGTAGGAGCGAGCAAGCTCGCTCCTACAGAATGGGGTCATCTTTTTACTTGCTTCAACGTTTCGGCGATCAGGAACGCCAGCTCCAACGACTGATCGGCATTCATCCGCGGGTCGCAGTGGGTGTGGTAGCGGTCCGACAAGCCGTCTTCGGTGATGGGCCGCGCGCCGCCGATGCATTCGGTGACGTTCTGCCCAGTCATCTCGATATGAATCCCGCCGGCATAGCTGCCTTCGGCCTCGTGTACCTGGAAGAACGCCTTCACCTCGCCGAGGATCTGCGCAAAGTCGCGGGTCTTGTAGCCGCTGCTGGCCTTGATGGTGTTGCCGTGCATCGGGTCGGAGCTCCACAGCACCTGCTTGCCCTCGCGCTGTACGGCGCGAATCAGCGCCGGCAGGTGGTCGCCGACCTTGTGGGCACCCATGCGTGCAATCAGGTTCAAGCGGCCGGGGTCGTTGTCCGGGTTGAGGATGTCGATCAGGCGGATCAGGTCCTCCGGGTTCATGCTCGGGCCGACCTTGACCCCGATCGGGTTGTGTACCCCGCGCAGGAACTCGACGTGGGCGCCGTCCAACTGACGGGTGCGATCACCGATCCACAGCATGTGGGCCGAGCAGTCGTAGTAGTCGTTGGTCAGGCTGTCGCGGCGCACGAAGGCTTGTTCATAGTTGAGCAGTAGCGCTTCGTGGGCGGTGAAGAAGCTGGTTTCGCGCAGTTGCGGCGAGCTGTCCATGCCGCAGGCGCGCATGAAGGCCAGGGTTTCGTCGATGCGGTTCGCCAGTTGGCTGTACTTCTCGGCCAGTGCGGAGTTGGCGATGAAGTCCAGGTTCCACTTGTGTACCTGATGCAGGTCGGCAAACCCGCCCTGGGCGAAGGCGCGCAGCAGGTTCAGGGTGGCGGTGGACTGGTGGTAGGACTGCAGCAGGCGCTCGGGGTCTGGCACGCGGTTTTTTTCGTCGAAGCCGATACCGTTGACGATATCGCCACGGTAGGCCGGCAGGGTGACGCCATCGATGGTTTCATCGTTGGACGAGCGCGGCTTGGCGAACTGGCCAGCCATGCGCCCGACTTTCACCACCGGGCAGCCGGCGGCGAAGGTCATCACGATGGCCATCTGCAGCAGCACCTTGAAGGTGTCGCGGATTTTTGCGGCGGAAAACTCGGCAAAACTCTCGGCGCAGTCGCCACCTTGCAGCAGGAAGGCGCGACCCTGGGTCACCTCGGCAAACTGACGGCGCAACTCGCGGGCCTCCCCGGCAAACACCAGCGGCGGGTAGCTGGCCAGGCTCTGCTCCACCTGCAACAGGTGCGCAGCGTCCGGGTACTGGGGTTGTTGCTGGATCGGCAGGGCGCGCCAGCTGTCGGGGCTCCAGGGTTGGCTCATCGTGAACTCGATAGGGTGATTGACGGTCGGGCGTCAATGTTATCAGCAATTAGTGCGTGACCTGTTGCCGCTGGTTGGCCGACAATCGCGCCTTTGCCGTGGGGTTAGACCCTTTAGGAGTTGAGATGACCGAGGAGCGTGTCGAGCGCCTGCTGGCCGAGGTCCATGATGACTTCGGCATTGTCCGTGTGCTCGAAGTGGCCGATTACCGTTTTCTCGAGTTTGGCGACGCCATCGAGCAAAGCTGCGTGTTCACCGCCGACCCGAGCTGGCTGGAGTACGACTATACCCGTGCGATGCTGATCGGTGCGTTGTGCCATGAGCAGCCGGAGAGCGCGTTGTTCCTCGGCCTGGGCGCCGGCACGCTGACCCAGGCGTGCCTCAAGTTCCTGCCGCTGGAGGATGTCGAAGCCATCGAGTTGCGCCCCGACGTGCCGCGTCTGGCCATTGAGTACCTCGGGCTGGACGACGATCCACGCCTGTACATCCGCATTGGCGACGCTCTGGAATTGCTCGAAACCGCTGAAACGGCCGACCTGATTTTCGTCGACCTGTACACCGACGTCGGCCCCGGCGTCGGGCACCTGGCCTGGACCTTCCTGGAAAATTGTCAGAAGAAACTCAACCCCGGCGGTTGGCTGGTGATCAACCAGTGGGCCACCGACGATGGCAAGCCCTTGGGTGCGGCCTTGTTGCGCGGGTTGTATCACCGGCATTATTGGGAGCTGCCGGTGAAAGAGGGCAATGTGATCCTGCTGGTGCCTTCGGAGCTGGATCAGGAGCTGGACCATGCCGCGCTCTCAGCTCGCGCCGAGGCGCTGGCGCCGCGACTGGGCTATTCGTTGCAGGCGCTGATCAAGGCTATTCGGCCAGCCACCTAGTTGTCTGCGCGGGCGTCATCGCGAGCAAGCCCGCTGCCACATCGACCGCATTCCTTCAGGATGTGCTCGGTCAAATGTGGGAGCGGGCTTGCTCGCGATGACGCCCGCGCAGACAACTCAAATTCCCCTGAATACCCCTGGGCGCTTCTCGAGCATGGCGCGCACGCCTTCCTTGGCGTCTTCGCTGTTGAGCAATTGCTCGACCACTGGCGGTAATGCGGCCGCCGCGACGGCTTCGCCCTCCAGGCGCGCCAGGCGGGCCGACATCAAGGTGGCCTGCACGCCGAGCGGTGCCTGGCGTGCGATGCGGCTGGCCAGTTCGATGGCGCGCGGCAGCAGGTCTTCGCTGGCCATCACCTCCTGCACCAACCCTAGGCGCAGGGCTTCGTGGGCATCGAACTCATCGCCGGTGAGCAGCCAGCGCATTGCGTTGCCCCAGCCGGCAATCTGATGAAAGCGCAACGTCGCACCGCCAAATGGAAAGATCCCACGTTGTACTTCCATCTGCGCGAAGCGGGTGTTGCTCGCGCAGAGATTGATATCCGCCGCCAGCATCAGCTCGATACCAAGGGTCAGGCAGTAGCCCTGGGCGGCGACGATCACCGGTTTGCTGACCCGTGGGCCGGCGAACACGCCCCAGGGATCGCAGCCCCCGAGTGGCGGTTGCCAACCTCCTGCCATCACCCCACTGACGTTGGCCAGGTCCAGTCCGGCGGTGAAGTGGTCGCCGTGGGCGAACACCACGGCCACCCGCGCATCGTCATTTCGATCAAATTCGCCATAGGCCCGGCTGAGTTCGTTGAGTAGCTCCAGGTTAAAGGCATTGCGCTTGGCGACTCGATCCAGGCCCAACAGCAGGACATGATCCTTGTATTCACGGCTGACGAGGCTGCTGCTGGCTTGATTCATCGGGTGTGCCCTCGGGCGCAGGGAAGGGTTTCGGACCAAAGGGTCTGAGTGGACGGGTGAACCGTTTAAGCGTTTTAACCAACAAGGCCGGGCACTTGAAAAATAGACCTTGGCGCTCATCTGCGCAAAGACGGTGAAGCAGCGCGGTTTATCGGCGCTTTGCGATAAAAAAAGCTCCCTTTTTCAGCTATTTCCGGTATAGTGCGCGCCGGCCTTTAACCGGGCCGCGTTTAGGTAGCGCAATTCCCCGAAGTCAGCTTCGGCTGCACGTCCGTACAGCGGACTCTTCCTTGACGAATCTTTTTCATTCATTCGTTTTCGCAAATCCCCGCCGACAAAGCAGCCAGGGCGACTCTTGAGTCTCAACACGGCACGCGCAGCTTTGGAGCATGGGTCTTTGCGGATGCACTTAGAGGCAGACCCATGACCCAGGAAACCGGCGGCTTCGCCGCTTTTAATCTTAACCCGAACATTCTTGCTGCCGTCATTGCGACTGGCTACGAAGAACCTTCGGCGATTCAGCAGCAATCGATCCCGATCATCATGGCCGGCCATGACATGATTGGCCAGGCGCAAACCGGTACCGGTAAAACCGCCGCGTTCGCCCTGCCTATCCTGCACTGCATCGATCCTGCTAAGCGCGAACCGCAAGCCCTGATCCTGGCGCCAACTCGTGAGTTGGCGCTGCAAGTAGCAACCGCTTTTGAAACCTACGCCAAGCAAATGCCGGGTGTAACCGTTGTTGCCGTTTACGGCGGCGCGCCGATGGGTCCACAACTCAAGGCTATCCGTAACGGCGCACAGATCGTTGTCGCCACCCCGGGCCGTCTGTGCGACCACCTGCGTCGTGACGAGAAAGTCCTGTCGACCGTGAACCACCTGGTTCTGGACGAAGCTGACGAAATGTTGAAACTGGGCTTCATGGATGACCTGGAAGTCATCTTCAAAGCGCTGCCAGCAACCCGTCAGACCGTGCTGTTCTCGGCCACCCTGCCGCAGTCGATCCGCGCCATTGCCGAACGCCACCTGCGCGATCCGCAACATGTGAAGATCCAGACCAAGACTCAGACCGTTACCGCGATCGAACAGGCTCACCTGTTGGTTCACGCTGACCAGAAGACCTCGGCTGTATTGAGCCTGCTGGAAGTTGAAGACTTCGACGCCCTGATCATGTTCGTGCGCACCAAGCAAGCGACCCTGGACCTGGCCAGTGCCCTCGAAGCCAAAGGCTACAAAGCCGCTGCGCTGAACGGCGACATCGCCCAGAACCAACGTGAGCGCGTGATCGAGTCGCTCAAGGATGGCCGTCTGGACATCGTTGTGGCGACCGACGTTGCTGCGCGTGGCCTCGACGTTCCGCGTATCACCCACGTGTTCAACGTTGACATGCCTTACGATCCAGAGTCCTACGTTCACCGTATCGGCCGTACCGGCCGTGCCGGTCGCGAAGGTCGCGCACTGCTGCTGGTGACGCCACGTGAGCGTCGCATGCTGCAAGTGATCGAGCGTGTGACCGGTCAGAAGGTTGCTGAGGTCCGCCTGCCGGATGCCCAGGCCGTTCTCGATGCCCGCATCAAGAAACTGACCAACAGCTTGTCGCCGCTGGTGGCTGACGCTGAATCGACCCACGGCGAGCTGTTGGATCGTCTGACTGCCGATATCGGTTGCACCCCGCGTGCCCTGGCTGCAGCCCTGCTGCGCAAGGCGACCAACGGTCAGGCCCTGACCCTGGCAGCGATCGAGAAAGAACGCCCACTGGTACCGAACAACGCTCCGCGCGGTGATCGTCCAGAGCGTACTGGCGACCGTCCGGACCGTGGTGATCGTGAGCGCCGCGCTCCGGTGCCATTGGCCGAAGGCCGTGCTCGCTGCCGTACCGCGCTGGGCGCGCGTGACGGTATCGCCGCCAAGAACCTGCTGGGCGCTATCCTCAACGAGGGTGGCCTGGCACGTGAAGCCATCGGTCGCATCCAGGTCCGTGACAGCTTCTCCCTGGTGGAGCTGCCGGAAGACGGTCTGGAAAAACTGCTGACCAAGCTGAAAGACACTCGCGTTGCCGGTAAGCAGCTCAAGCTGCGTCGCTACCGCGAAGATTGATCTGCCTCTGGGCTGATTGATCGCACATAAAAAATCCCCGACTGGTTTGGGGATTTTTTTTGCCTTGGTTTTCAGCCGAAGCGATAGATGTCCATGCCCAGCGCGCCCATGGTGAAGCCTTGGTGCGCCACGCTGAAGTCGCCTCCGGCGCCCCGCGCAAAGTAGAGCGGCAGCAAATGCTCATCGCTGGGATGGCTGCGCACGGCGTTGGGCGCCTGGCGGCGATAATCGTGCAATGCGGCCTCGTCGTTGGTCGCGAGCTTGTCCACCATCCAGTCACGGAACGCCCGCGCCCACGGTTCGATGCTTTCGGGCCCGGCGTGCCAGTCCAGCTCACCGAGATTGTGGGTGATGCTGCCGGAGCCGATCAGCAACACGCCTTGTTCACGCAGGCCGGCGAGGGCGTGACCGACCCGGGTCTGCAGGGCAGGGCCCATACGGCTGGGCAAGGACACTTGCACCACCGGGATATCCGCCGCCGGGTACATCAGCGACAGCGGCACCCAGGTGCCGTGGTCTAGGGGGCGGCGCTCATCGATGCGCGCACTCAAGCCATCGGCGTGCAGTAACTCGACGATGTCGCGCGCCAATTGCGGGTCGCCCGGCGCTGGGTACTGCACGGCAAACAGTTCGGCGGGAAAGCCGCCGAAGTCATGCAGGGTTTCCGGTGCGGCGCTACCGCTGACCAGCAATTCCTGGCTTTCCCAGTGCGCCGACACCACCACAATCGCCTTCGGCCGTGGCAGTTCAGCCGCCAGGCGCTGAAGGGCCGGGCCGCTGGCGCCGGGTTGCAGGGCGAGCATGGGCGAACCATGGGAGATAAACAGAGTGGGGAGCATAAGAAGGGCCCTCAGGGTTAACATGCCCTATCTTCAATCAGATCAATGATCTAAATCTAATATAAGTTTTAGCGCTTTTTGATCGAATTTTTAGGGTGATGTATGGACTCTCAGTTTTGGCGGGAGCGCTGGGCGCGCAACCAGATCGGCTTTCACTTGCCCGAGGTCAACCCGTACCTGCAACGGCACTGGCCGCGGCTGGCCCTTGCGCAAGGGGCAAAGGTGCTAGTGCCTTTGTGTGGCAAGAGCCTGGATCTGGTATGGCTGGCGAGCCAAGGGCATCGTGTGCTCGGGGTGGAGCTGTCGGAGCAGGCGGTTGAGGCATTCTTCAGCGAGCAGGGGCTGACACCGCGTATCAGCCAGCACGGCGTGTTCAAGGTGTACCAGGCGGATGTGATCGAGGTGTGGTGCGGTGATTTTTTCGCGCTGGACGCGGATGCGTTGCGCGATTGCACGGCGATTTATGACCGCGCGGCGTTGATCGCGTTGCCGCCGCTGATGCGGGCGCGCTACACCGAGCACCTCAATGTTCTTCTGGGGGCTGGTTGTAAGGGGTTACTGATTACCCTCGACTATGACCAGGCGCAAAAGGCCGGCCCACCGTTTGCGGTGACCGATGATGAGGTGAAATTGCTGCTGGGGGCGCACTGGGCGCTCGAAGTCGTTGAGGAGCAGGACGTCCTGGGTGAGAGCTGGAAGTTCGTTCAAGACGGCGTAACCCGGTTGGAAGAGCGAGCCTACCAACTCACAAGGCGCTGATTAGGGGGCTGGCGAGGCGCCCACAAAAAAGGGGCGATCAGATCGCCCCTTTCCGTTTCGCTGCCAAGCGGTCAGCCGCGACGACGCAGTGCGTCAATCCGCTCTTCCAGCGGCGGGTGGCTCATGAACATGCGTGCCAGGCCCTGCTTGATGCCGCCGTTGATGCCAAAGGCGGTCAGGCTGTCCGGCATATGCACCGGCAGGCCCTGTTCGGAGCGCAGGTGCTGCAAGGCTGCAATCATCGCCCCGGTGCCGGCCAGGCGGGCGCCGGCTTCGTCTGCACGGAATTCCCGCTTGCGCGAGAACCACATCACGATCGCGCTGGCCAGGAAGCCCAGCACCAGTTCAGCGAAGATGGTCGCCACGTAGTAGGCAATGCCGCGGCCTTCTTCGTTCTTGAAGATCACCTTGTCGACGAAGTTGCCGATGATCCGCGCGAAGAACATCACGAAGGTGTTCACCACGCCCTGGACCAGCGCCAGGGTGACCATGTCACCGTTCGCCACGTGGCCGATTTCGTGGGCCAGCACCGCCTTCACTTCATCGTAAGAGAAGCGCTCCAGCATGCCCTGGCTCACTGCAACGAGCGCGTCGTTCTTGTTCCAGCCGGTGGCAAAGGCGTTCGCTTCATAGGCCGGGAAGATCCCGACCTCGGGCATCTTGATACCGGCCTCGCGGGACAACTGCTCGACGGTCTGCAGCAACCATTGCTCATGCCGGGTGCGTGGCTGAGTGATGACCTGGGTGCTGGTGCTCATCTTCGCCATCCACTTGGAGATGAACAGCGAGAACAGCGAGCCGGCAAAACCAAAGACCGCACAGAAGATCAGCAGCTGATTGAGGTTCAGATCAACCCCGTTGGCCGCCATGAACCCGTTGAAGCCGAAAAGGCTCAGGGTGATGCTGGCAATCAGCACGACCGCCAGGTTAGTGGCCAAGAACAGCAGGATGCGCATCATGGTTGTAGAGTTCTCCTCATGCTAAATATGTCGCGTACTGCGGGGTATATAAGGTGCGGCCTGGGGTGATTCAACCGAGCGACTATTTCAAACTGTGTCCTACAGCCTGAAGGTAGAGTCTTGAAGGGAATTTCCCACCTGCAATCCTCCGTCTGATCAGCCTCTTGTTGCCCCGCGGCCCTTTGATTATAGGGGGCAAGCGCCGGGAGAGGGGCAACCGCAGTGCTGCGCGGGAGAATGGGCAGAGAAGTGTTGCCAGATAATCGCTGTACGACCAGATCGCGGTCGTACAGCGGCATAGTCGTTACTGGCGATAGGACTTGAGGAAGTTGCCGATGCGACCGATGGCCATGTCCAGGTCATCCACACGCGGCAAGGTCACCACGCGGAAGTGATCCGGCCACGGCCAGTTGAACGCCGTGCCTTGGACCACCAGCAGCTTTTCCGACAGCAGCAGGTCGAGCACGAACTTCTCGTCATTGAGGATCGGGCAGACTTTCGGGTCGATGCGTGGGAAGGCGTACAGCGCGCCCATCGGCTTCACGCAACTGACGCCGGGAATATCGTTGAGCAGTTCCCAGGTGCGGTTGCGTTGCTCCAGCAGGCGGCCCTGTGGCAGTAGCAGGTCGTTGATGCTCTGGTAACCGCCCAGGGCGGTCTGGATCGCATGCTGGCTCGGTACGTTGGCGCACAGGCGCATATTGGCCAGCATGTCGATGCCTTCAATGTAGCTCTGGGCGTTGTGCTTGGGCCCGGAGATGGCGACCCAGCCGGAGCGGAAACCCGCCACGCGGTAAGACTTGGACAAGCCGTTGAAGGTCAGGCACAGCAGATCCGGCGCCAGGGAGGCGGTGCAGATGTGGACGGCATCGTCGTAGAGGATCTTGTCGTAGATCTCGTCGGAGAACACCACCAGGTTGTGCTGGCGCGCTAGCTCGAGCATGCCCAGCAGCACTTCCCGCGAGTACACGGCGCCGGTGGGGTTGTTCGGGTTGATGATCACCAGGGCTTTGGTGTTCGGGGTGATCTTGGCCTTGATGTCGGCCAGGTCCGGGAACCAGTCGGCGCCTTCGTCGCACAGGTAGTGTACCGGGCGGCCACCGGCCAGGGTCACCGCAGCGGTCCACAGCGGGTAGTCCGGTGCCGGCACTAATACTTCGTCGCTATTGTTGAGCAAGGCCTGCATCGACATCACGATCAGTTCGGACACGCCGTTGCCCAGGTAGATGTCCTCGATGCCGACACCTTCGACCTGCTTCTGCTGGTAATACTGCATCACCGCCTTGCGCGCACTGAACAGGCCTTTGGAATCGCTGTAGCCCTGGGCGGTGGGCAGGTTGCGGATCACGTCCTGGAGGATTTCGTCCGGCGCTTCGAAACCAAAGGGCGCCGGGTTGCCAATGTTCAGCTTGAGGATGCGATGGCCTTCCTCTTCCAGGCGTTTGGCGTGCTTGAGCACTGGGCCGCGAATGTCGTAGCAGACGTTGGCGAGCTTGTTCGATTTGCTGACCTGCATGGCGATGTGATCCTGAAAATGAACGATCCAGACGGTGCGGCGCCTACCGTGCTGAGAATCCTGCGTTGGTCGCACCCATAAATACGTTTGAATGCAGCTAACGCGGGTGCCAGACTGCCGGGTTGAAGAGGCGCAATCATACGTGCCGCCTGATCCCTGGAAAAGACACAGATCAGGGTTTTTCAGTTGCCGAGGTGTACTGATGGAAAAGCTGCAGAAAACCATTGATGAATGGAAAGCGATGCTCGATCCGGAGCAATACAACGTGTGCCGCCTGAAGGGCACCGAACGGCCGTTTTCCGGCAAGTACAATGCCACCAAGACCGACGGTGTGTATCACTGCGTCTGCTGCAATGAGCCGCTGTTCGACTCTACGACCAAATTCGATTCCGGCTGCGGCTGGCCTAGCTTCTACGCACCGATTGGCGAAAACGCGATGATCGAGATCCGCGATATCAGCCACGGCATGATCCGCACCGAAGTCACCTGCGCCAAGTGCGATGCACACCTGGGGCATGTGTTCCCGGACGGCCCGGAGCCGACCGGCCTGCGCTATTGCATCAATTCGGTGTGCCTGGACCTCGTACCGCGCTGAGCATGAGTCGCCCCTGTGTCTTGTGCAGGGGCGATGTATACCGGGTTATCAGTTTGATCAATTCAATTGCGCACAATTAAATTGCTCGCTATGTTTTCCCTTCTTTCCCCATATTCGAGGCATTGCCATGAGCGACAACCTGCTGAGCATCCCTTGCACCACCATCAAGGGTGAGCAAAAGACCTTGGCCGACTTCGCCGGCAAGGCCATTCTGGTGGTCAACACCGCCAGCAAATGTGGCTTCACCCCGCAGTACAAAGGCTTGGAGCAACTCTGGCAGCAGTACAAGGACCGGGGCCTGGTGGTGCTGGGGTTTCCGTGCAACCAGTTCGGCAAGCAGGAACCGGGCAACGAAGGTGCGATTTCCGAGTTCTGTGAGCTGAATTTCGGCGTCAGCTTTCCGTTGTTCAAGAAGATCGACGTCAATGGCAGCGCTGCCCACCCGCTGTTCGTGCAGTTGAAAAAGCAGGCCCCGGGTCTGCTGGGTTCCAAGGGCATCAAGTGGAACTTCACCAAGTTCCTCATTGGTCGCGACGGCTTGGTGGTCAAGCGCTTTGCGCCAACCACCAAGCCCCAGGAGTTGACCCAAGAGATCGAAGCCCTGCTCAAATGACCGACCTGCCCACCGTGTCTCTGGCCCTGGATAACCAGCTGTGTTTCAAGCTCTACGCCGCGTCGCGGGCGGTGACCCGCGCGTACAAACCAATGCTCGATCAGTTGGGCCTGACCTACCCGCAATACATAGTGATGCTGGTGTTGTGGGAATGGCACCACGCAACCCCGGACCAACCCACGGTCAAGGCCCTGGGCGAGCGCCTGATGCTCGATTCGGGCACGTTGACGCCGCTGCTCAAGCGCATGGAGCAGCTTGGGTTAGTGAGGCGCCAGCGCAGCGCGCAGGATGAGCGTGAAGTGCATTTGAGCCTGAGCCAAGCCGGTGTGCAACGGCGCGACCAGGCCCATCAATTGAAAACCCGCTTGCTGTGCGACAGCGGTGTCGACCTCAACCAGGCAGACGCCCTGCGCGAGGGCTTGGATCAATTGCTGGCGCAGATCAGAGACTTGTCGTCTTAGGCACCCACAGGTCCAGCAACGCGTTGAGTTCTTCGCGGCGAAACGGCTTGGCCAGGTAGTCATTCATCCCCGCTGCCCGGCAACGCTCGCGTTCTTCCGACAGCGCGTTGGCGGTCAAAGCCACAATGGGCAGGTCCGGCCAACGCCCGCTGCGACGAATCTGCCGACTGGCCTCATAGCCATCCATCACCGGCATGTTGCAGTCCATCAGCACCATGTCGAAGCGCTGTTCTTCGAGGAACTTGAGCGCTTCGCCACCATGGGCGGCGACGATCACTTCGCAGCCCAACTTGCTGAGCATGCCCTTGGCCACCAGTTGATTGACCGGGTTGTCCTCCACCAGCAGGATGCGTGCCCGGTGGGCGAGTGGCGCGGCGTCCAGCGGGATCGGATCTTGGATCAAGCGCGGATCGCTGCGCAGATTGCGTTGCAGGATCTGGTACAGCGCGTTGCGGCTCAAAGGGCGTGCCTGTTGCTGCAACGGCGCGAAGGCCGCGACTTCCTCGCTGGGCATGAAATTGCCATAGGCGGTCACCAGCAGGATCGGCGCCGTGATGGCCGGCCGCAGGCGAAACAGGCACTCCGGGCAATCTGTGATTAGCAAATCAGGGGTTTTTCCGCTCAAGTCCTCATCAAGAGAATAGCAATGCGGCGTCAGCCCCCAGTGAGGTAGCAGGGTGCTGAGCAGCTCCGTCAGGCCGTTGTCGCCGTTGGTGATTACAATGACTTCGCCCACCAACGGCGCGAGCCGGGTCGCGGGCAAATGGGCGGGCAGTGGCAGGTCGGCGCAGAACTGGCTGCCGAAGCCGACTTCGGAGCTGATGCTCAGCCGGCCGTGCATTGCTTCGCACAGGTTATGGGTCAACGCCAGACCCAGACCGGTGCCGCCAAACTGGCGGGTGATGCCCGCGCCGGCCTGTGTGAACGGCTGGAAGATCTTCACCTGCGCGTCCTGGGCAATGCCGATCCCGGTGTCGCACACTTCGACTTTCACTCGACCGTCCTGGGCGCTGAGGCGCACATCCACCCGACCGAAGCGCGTGAACTTCAAGGCGTTGGACAGCAGATTACTGACGATCTGTCGCACACGTGTCGGGTCGCCGAGCACCTGGGCCGGAAACTGCGGATCAATCAGGCACGTCAGTTCGACACTTGGCGCGGCGTTCTGCGACAACAGGTTGGCGGTGTCTTCCACCAGCGAGCCGAGGTCGAACGGGATGCGCTCCAGCTCCAACTGGCCCGCGTCGAACTTGGACAGGTCGAGGATATCGTTGAGCAGTTCCACCAGCACCTTGCCGGAATCATGGGCGATCGACAGTTGCTGGCGCTGTTCCGCGTTGAGCGGGCTGTCCAGCGACAGCGCGATCATGCCCAGCAACCCATTGAGTGGCGTGCGGATTTCGTGGCTCATATTGGCCAGGAACGCCGCCCGCGCTTGAGCCATGCCGAGGGCGGTCATTTTCGCCGCTTCCAGCTCATCGTTGGACTGACTCAAGCGTTGATTGCTGGCCTTGAGCTCCAGCGTGCGCGCCGAGACGATATCTTCCAGTTGCCCCAGGTATTCGGTGAGGCGGTCTTCGGCATGGCGGCGTTGCTGGATCTCGGTTTCCATGCTGTCGAATTGCTGGTTGGCAACGCTGACCAGCACGCCGATTTCATCGCGTTCATGCCCAGGCGGGCAATCCAGGCGTGTCTGTCTGCGCGTGCTCAGCTCGCGAATGATGCGCACCAGGGGTTGGGTCAGCATCACGTAGAACAGGCCCAGCAAGATGCCGCTCAGCAGCAGGCTGCGCGCAAACCCATTGAGCAGGGTTATCTCGGCGCGGCGCAGGAAGCGGCTGCCAAAAGCGTAGGTGTCTACGTCCAAGTGCAGTGCGCCAAGGGATTCGTTGGGCATATGGCTGAGAAACAGCCGGTCTTCGAACTGGCGGTTGGCGCCGAACAGGAAATCGCTGAGGGGCCGGTAGGGACTTTCCTTGCTCGGCCGTTCGACGTCGGCCAGCACCGTGCCGTTGTTGTCGGTCAACTGTGCGTGAATGATGGCGGGGGAGTGCAATAGGCCGAGGGTCAATTCCTGGGCCAGTTCGGCGTCGATGTTGTAGGCGATGCGCGACGCCGGGTTGTGGCTGATTTCAATCAGTGAACGAATTTCACGGTTGATGGACGCGTCTTCGCTGGCATAATCAATGCCTATCTGGATCAGGCTGAGCAAGGTTCCCAAGACGAGACCGACCAGCACAGTCGATCTGGCTTGTTTGTAAGACAAGCGGTGGGTGAACTTGATATTCATCGAGTGTTGAACCACTTCACGTTTCCCTTCGCCCGGCAAGCATAGTTGAACATCCACAAGCTCACGCTTGCCCGGCACGAATCGTCAGTTTTTTGGAGGGTAGCCCGGAGTGCTTAGCCACAGGGTTGCCAATACGCCATCTTTTACAAGAACTTGCCAGAGGAATAGTCGTGGATTCTCGATTGAATGCCTTTCTTGAGCGTGCCGACGCCGTACTCGCACGCCTGGAACCCTTGTTGCCCGCCCCACGCCAAGTCATTGACTGGAACCAGTGTCTCGCCGCCCGTTGGCAGCGCGAAGGCCGCAGCGGCTTCCTGTTGCCGCTGGAGGTCAGCCTGGATATGCGCCTGTCCGATCTGATCGGTGTGGACAAGCAGCGTGAAACATTGGCGCGCAACACCCAACAGTTCCTCGACGGCCTGCCCGCCAACCATGCGCTGCTGTGGGGCTCGCGCGGTACGGGGAAATCGTCCATGGTGCGTGCCTTGCTCGCCCAGCATGCCAGCGCCGGTTTGCGCCTGATTGAAATCGAACGCGATCACTTGGCCGATCTACCGCGAGTGGTCGAACAACTGCTCAAGCTGCCGCAGCGCTTCATCCTGTTCTGCGATGACCTGTCGTTCGAGGCCGGTGAAGGCGATTACCGTGTGCTCAAGAGCGTGCTGGACGGTTCCCTGGAACAGGCGCCGGAAAACGTGCTGCTGTATGCCACGTCCAACCGTCGTCACTTGGTGCCGGAAAACCAGAGCGACAATGACAACTGGAAGCGCGTGGATGGCGAGTTGCACCCCAGTGAGGCGGTGGAAGACAAGATCGCCTTGTCCGACCGTTTTGGCCTGTGGCTGTCGTTCTACCCGTTCACCCAGGAACATTTCCTCGACGTGGTGGAGCACTGGATCGGCGAGCTGGCGCGCAAGGCCGGCCTGCAGTGGCAGCGTGATGAAGCCCTCGATATTCTCGCCGTGCGCTGGGCCACCGGGCGTGGCAACCGCAACGGCCGTTGCGCGTATCAATTCGCCCGTTACTGGGTGGGCCTCAAATTGCTGGAGCGTCAACCATGATCGATTTGCAACAGGCCGGCACCGGCCTGGATGGGTATGCCATGTTGTGCGCGCAGTTGGAGTCGCTGCTGGCCGATGAGCGGGATTTCATCGCCAACAGCGCGCAGTTCTCTGCGTTTTTATTCAACCAGTTGGATGACCTGAACTGGGCCGGTTTCTACCTCAACCGTCATGAAGAGTTGGTGTTGGGGCCGTTTCAGGGCCAGATCGCATGTGTGCGCATTCCGTTCGGTCGTGGCGTGTGCGGCGCGGCGGCCGCGTCGCGCCAGACCCAGCGGGTGGAGGATGTGCATGCGTTCCCCGGGCATATCGCCTGTGACAGTGCGTCGAACAGCGAACTGGTGGTGCCGCTGGTCAAGGATGGCCAACTGATTGGCGTCCTTGACCTCGACAGTCCGTCGCTGGCCCGTTTTACCGCGCAGGACCAGGCCGGTATCGAGCAGTTGGCGGCAATTTTCCTGCGCTTGACCGACTGCTGATCGACCGTTGCGGGGGGCGAGCCGGCCGGTTCGCCCCTGCCTATCCTGGAGAACCCCGGCCGTTGAGTTGCATGTGCAGCAGGCGCTCCAGTTCCAGCATGCACTTTTCCAGGGTCTTGATGCCGGTTTCGATCACCGCCCGATCATCGTCGCGGGCGCAGGCCTGCTCCAGCGCTTCGCATTGCGCCGCCAGCACACCGGCCTGGACGATGCGCGCGGCGCCCTTGATCTTGTGGGCCTGCTCGATGATGTCCTGCGGTGAGGCCTGCTGGGCCCACAGCGTGACCAATATCTGGCGATCGTGACAACTGCTGCTCAGCAGTTCCTCAAGCAGCCGCCGACTCAGTTGTGGGTCGCCGCCCGTCAGCGCATCCAGGTTGCTGAGGTCTAGCCGCGAGCCGGACGGCTGGGGCGCGATCTGCGCCAGTTGCCGTTCCAGCGCTGTGAGGCTGATCGGTTTGAACAGGCAGTCGTTCATCCCGGCTTCGGCGCAGCGCAGTTTCTCTTCGGGCTGGGCATTGGCGGTAAACCCCAGCACCACGCAGGGTGTCAGCTGTTCCCGCTGTTCGTACTCGCGGATCGAGCGGCTCAACTCGTAGCCGTTCATGATGGGCATGTTGCAGTCGGCGATCACCAGGTCGAAGCGCGCCTGGCGCCAGGCCTGGAACCCGGCGGCACCATGCTGGGCAGCGGTGAACTGGTGGCCCAGGTAACCTAGCTGCTGGCACATCAGCAGGCGATTCGCCGGATGATCATCCACCACCAGCACGTTGAGCACCGGCGCCGGTGCGGGCGCGGCCGGCTTGGGTTCGTCCGCGGCCTGGATGGGCTGCAGGCAGTTCATCTTCAGGCTGACATGCACCTGGGTGCCGACCATGGGCACGCTGCTCAGGCTGAGTTGCCCGCCCATCATCGCGCACAGGCTGCGGCAGATCACCAGCCCCAGGCCCGCGCCGCTGCGGGCCAGGTGCCCGGAATTATCGGCCTGGGCAAAGGGTTCGAACAGGCGCAACTGGTCGTCGCGGCTGATACCGATCCCCGTGTCTTCAACCACCAGCTTCATTTCGACCTGCTGCGGCAATTCGGTGGCTTGCACCTGCACCTTGATCTTCACCTGCCCGCGCTCGGTGAACTTGATCGCATTGCTCACCAGGTTGGACAGCACCTGCTTGAAGCGCAGCGGGTCGATCAGCACATCGGTGTCATCGAGCTCAGGCTGGAACTCCAACAGCAAACTGAGGGTTTTCTGGCGCGCCAGGCCGTCGAATACCCGCACCACCGACTCAATCACTTCCCGCAGGTTCACGCGTTCCGGTGCGAGGCTCAGGCGACCGGATTCGATCCGTGCAATGTCCAGGATATCGCCGATCAGCTCCAGCAGGTCCTTGGCAGAGTGGTAGGCCACTTCGATCGCCGGACGGTCAAGGTGTCCCTGGTCAGCGCGCTTGAGGGTCAGCTCCAGCATGCCGATCACCGCATTCATGGGCGTGCGGATTTCGTGGCTCATGGTCGCAAGGAAGGTGCTCTTGGCGCGGTTGGCTTCGTCGGCACGCTCCTTGGCGGCCCGCAGCTCATCGAACAACTGGCGTCGTTCGCTGATGTCGATCCAGCCGCCGATGACGCCTTGGACTTCGCCGGTGGAGTCGCGGTAGGGCAGTATCCAGTGGTAGATCGTCAGTTTTTTGCCATTGATCAGCAGGGTGCGATCTAGGATCAGCGGGTTGCCCTCGGCGACCACACGCAGATAGTCGGCGTGATACTGAGCCGCTTCGGTTTCCAGGGCCGTGCTCATCTGCATCGCACTTTTGCCGATGACCTCTTCGCGCTTGACGCCGAACACTTGCAGGTAGCTGTCGTTGCAGGTCTGCAGCAGGCCATCGCGGTCGCGCACGTAGATCGGGTGCGGGGTTTCATTGACCAGCGCGCGCATGAATTCGAACTGGTCGTTGAGGGCGCGTTCGGCCATCTTGCGGTGTTTGATCTCCCTGCGCATGTACGCGTTCCAGGTCAGGGAAATCAGCAGCAGCAGGCCGGTGACGATGATGATCTGGGCAATCAGGTGGTGGTAATTGCGCCAGTAGCTGTCGGAGGCGGCGGTGTAGCCTCGCCAGCGGCTGTTGATCACACCGAGTTCATCGGGGGCGATGCTGAGCAGTGCCTTGTCCAGGATCGAGCTCAACTCGGTGGCGCGCCGTGACGTGGCCAGCGCGAAGGTCGCGGGGAGGGTGCCGATGCTGCTGCTGATCTGCAGTTTGTCCTGAAACACTTGGGAGGACAGGAAATAGTTGGCGATCACCAGCGAATTCACTGCGCCTTCCACGTGCCCTTGGGCCAGCAGTTCCGAGGCCTTGAAGGTGTCGCTGGTTTCCACCAAGTGAACGTGCGGGAACTCCTTGCGCAGAATGGTTTCCAGGGGGTTGCCTTGGGTGATCGCCAGGCGCTTACCTGCCATCTGTTCAAGATTCGATGGCGCGCCGGGCTCTTTGCGCGTCAGCAGTACGTAGGAGTTTTCCAGATAGGGACGACTGAAGTTCAGTTGAGCTTCCCGTTCCGTGCTGGGAATGATGGCGCCGATGAGATCGGTTTTGCCGGCGTCGACTTGCTCGATCATCGCGTTGACATCACGCGCGCGCTGGACCTCGAAGCGCAACCCGGTGCGCAGGCGGATCAGCTCCAGGAGGTCGGCCGTGATACCGCGGAAGTTGCCGTCGGCATCGAAGAAGGTCAATGGCGCGAAGGTTTCGTTGGCGATCACCCTGACCACCGGGTGCGCCTTCAGCCAGCGCTCCTCGCGTTGCGTCAGTTGCAGTTTTTGCGCAGTGAGCAGGATATCGCTGCCCGCACTCCAGCGTTTGGCAATGCTGTCCTGCTCATTGGTCGGCACTGCCGCCAGCACGGCGTTGAGGATGCTCAAGAGGGTGTGCTGGTCCTGGCGCACGGCGAAGCTGAAGCCATAGGCCTCGTGCTTGCCGAAGTTGGCCATGCGGATATTTTTCAGGTAGCCCTTGTTGATCATGTAGTGGGTGGAAATGGTGTCGCCAAGAAACACGTCCGCCTGGTCGAACGCCACCGCATTCAGGGCGTTCTGATAAGACGGGTAGGCGCGAATCATCGCTTCGGGATACAACTTCTCGACTTCGCCCAGGGGCAGGTAGTGATAGACCAGGCTCAGACGCAGCCCCGCCAGGCCGTCACTGAGGCTGCGGGTTTCACCTTCGCGCGTCACCAGCACTGGCTGGTCCACGGCATACGGTGCTGAAAGGGTGAGCAGCGGGTTGGCGGCCTCAAAGCCATTGGACGAGCCCAACAGGTCTATTTCACCGGCTTCGAGCGCCTGGATGGACGCTTCCCGGTTGGGGTAGCGCAGCACTCTGACCGGTAACGCCAGCGCCTTGGCCAACAGCCCGGCGTAATCGGCGGTGAGCCCCTCATAGTCGCGTCCGCTGGACGTGAGGTCGAAGGGCGGGTAGTCGGGAGCCGCAGTGCCGAGCACCAGTTCGCGTTTGTTCTGCAGCCACTGGCGTTGCGTCTTGTCGAGTTGAGTGTCCAGTTGAACGGCGCCTGCGCGGCTCAATAAGGTGAAGTGTTCCGGTTCCGTTTGAACAGCGAGCACAGAGGTGCTCAAGCACACGCCTGCGCTCAATATGATCAGATAGTCCTTTATACGCCTGGGCATCCGCTTTCTCACACTAGCGCGTTTCGTTTTGCCAACTCGATAAGTTCTACCAAGGACTTGGCTTTGAGTTTTTGCATAAGCCTCTTTTTATAGGTGCTGACCGTTTTGTTACTGAGAAACATACCCTTTGCAATTTCCTTGTTGGTGCGACCTTGTGCAAAAAGTTGCAAAACCATTAACTCACGGTCATTCACTGCCTTAAATAATTCCAGTTCCTGGGAGTTGCCTTCCGGGCCGCCGGCATTCAATGCCTGGCTGGGGAAGTAGTTGTAGCCGGATAATACCGCGCGTATCGCACTCAGCAGTTCACTCAGGTCGCCCTCCTTGCACACATAGCCATCGGCGCCCGAGCGCATGCAGCGTGTGGCGAACAGCGTTGGACATTGAGCCGTCAGAATGAGGGTTTTCATCGATGTGTTCATTGCGTTAAAACGGCACAGCACTTCGAGGCCATCAAGTTTCGGAATACTGATATCCAAAATGATCAAGTCTGGAAGGCATTCGCGAACCATTTGTATCGCATCACAACCATTATCCGTTTCGCCGACGACTTTATAGCCTTCGTGTTCCAACAACATTCGAATCGCCAACCTGATAACAGGATGGTCGTCAATGATGAAAACTGTGTTCATAATTACATTCCATGCAAGTGCAAATAAAGCGGGCACATTAGCTCAGAAGGCGAGGGGGTAGCATGAAGGTCAGGGGGTGTAAGTACAGAACAGGAAAATTCCTACATCAAAAAAAGTATTGCCTTACGATCTATCAAGGCTTTGTGGGCGTTTGTGTCAGAATTCGGTCTGCAGCGAGGAACACGACCTCTGTCCACGTTTTAGGCGCTTTTTCTGGTAAGTTTTTCCTATAGGTGGGTGTTTAAATTCCTACATGTTTAGCGGGTTTATCAGTGTCATTAATTCGTCCCGGTTTAATGGTTTTGATAAATAGCCAAGTAACGGTAAGTTGCGTTTTAATGCTTGAGCCTTCAGATTCGCCAGTTCGAGTAGGGGCAGCCCGCTCAGCAAGATAGCCCCTGCGATAAAACCTCGACGACTGGCGATCTCGACTAACTCAAGCCCGGGCAGATCAGGCAGGCATTGGTCGCACAGCATGAGGTCGAAGGGCCGCTCAGACTGGATCATCAACCGGATCGCCTGTTCGGCGTTTTCCGCCAGTGTCAGGTGCTCGAAGCCGAAGCTGTTGAGCAGACACCGGGTTGCCAGGAGCTGAAAGGGGTGATCCTCCACCAGCAGGATGCGAAGGCAATTCTTGAACATAGGAAGGGCACACGGTAAGTCAAGCGGCGATTGGGCGGGGCGTAGGAAGGTGCCCCATGCCCTTTAAGAGCGTGCGTGATTATTCATCGGGTGTTTGTACTGATTCGATCAGGCCGCTCTGTTCCCCTCGTAGGTAGATTCTGTTCAGGGAACAGGCCGCTGGATCAGTCATCTATTGCGGGCTGGAACGCCCGGTCGATTAGTGCGTAGCAGATGTCGTCCGCAGCCTCCATCAAGTGCACCGAGGGGGGGCGCGGGCTCAGCGTTGTTCTTCCCGTTGCGGCAGACCGAGATTGTGGGCGATCTGCTCAAGGATCGGCAATCCACTACATGCAACTAAGCAATTAGTTTGGATTTTCTAATACAATTTTGGTTTGTGTCATGTGTGGCGTGGTTGAGTACTTCGCGCTGTCACAATATTACAATGCTGGGTTCTTAGAGTTGCGATCACTTTAGCTCGATTTTTTAGACTGAATTTTTATGGTTGGTTGAATTTTTGCTATTTGCGGAAGATAACTATAGTGTTGGAGTTTTTGCGGGGGGTTCTATGGGAAGCATGAGCTGGGACAGGTTGCTGAATAATACTCGCCTTGGTGGTCGGCCTCCTAAATCTGAGCTAGGCCGCTCACCTTTCCACTCAGACCATGACAAGGTCATCTTCTCCGGGGCTTTCAGGCGCCTTGCAAGAAAGACACAGGTTCATCCTCTCGCCACTAATGACCATGTTCATAATCGCCTCACACATAGCTTGGAAGTCGCTTGTGTCGGTCGGACGCTGGGCGTGAGAGTGGGCCAAGAACTTCTAAATGAAAGACTTATCCCTGAGCAACATTCAGCTTCTGATATTGGTGATATTGTCCAAACTGCTTGCCTGGCTCATGACATTGGCAATCCTCCCTTTGGACATACTGGTGAAGAAGCTATTCGTCACTGGTTCTCCAATGATGTCGGGGCAAAGATGATTGAGCAGTTGCCATTCCATGAGGCTACTGACTTGCGCAGGTTTGAAGGTAATGCCCAAGGCTTCAGGGTTTTAACGACCTCGGAATATCATCCCAATGAAGGGGGAATGCGTCTGACCTATGCGTCACTCGGGGCTTTCATTAAGTATCCTTGGCTGGCGGGTGATGCTGTTAACTTGCAAAGGCCTATCCAGAACAAATATGGTATTTACCGCTCTGAGTTGGAGTTGTTCAATGAAGTGGCCGATGCGACTGGTTTGATAAAGTTGGGTGAAAGTTGGCGGTGCCGCCATCCTCTGGCTAACTTGATGGAGGTCTCTGATGACTTCTGTTACGCCATTCTTGACTTAGAAGATGGTGTGGAAATGGGGATACTTGAGTGGGATAAGGTCTTTGAAATCTTGTGCCTTGTCCTTGGTGACCACCAGAAGGATCAGCTTGTCAAAGAAATCCAGGGCATGAAGGTTGGCCGAAGACTCTCTATGGTGCGTGGAAAAGTCATTTCAGCTTTTGTAGATGCCGGCGCGACAGCGTTCATGAACAACCACAACGAAATCATGAATGGCAAGGTGTTAGGCATCTTGGATCTTTGCGATAAGAACGTGCGTGACTGTGTCACCGCCGCCAAAGGTCTTGCTCGTGATGAAATCTTCCAACATCCACGGAAAGTTGAGTTGGAAATTGGAGCTTATAGCACGATCTCTACGTTGCTTAGCGTTATCTGCTCTGCTGCTTTGGATTACGTCAAAAAGGGCGGTGTAGCTGATTCTAAGACTAGAAGGGTGGCTGAGCTTATTGGCCTGGATTTGAAAGCGCTAGATGATAATGTTGGCGTGTCAAAAGAGTACGGCGCAATTATGCAGGTTTTGGATTACGTGAGTGGTATGACGGATAACTATGCTATCCACTTGGCTCGCCAATTCAGTGGAATGGGTGGGGAGCGTTGAGGTGTGAGTACTGATCTATTTATTTTGTTATCGCTATCTAGCGGTGGAACGTGCCGGAGAAAATGATGCGGTCGTGGTCCTTGTGAAACGGGCTACGGCTTAACGCTTCTCTGTGCGGAATGACCCGCCCAGCTTCCCGGTGCCGGGTGGGCGGGGCAAGCGAAAATCTACAGGCCGACCGCGTCGATATCGATTAACAGCAAGCGCTGGCCGTTATCGAAAAATTGTCCGGCGGTCAGGCAATACTGGTTGGTGGTGGCATCGCGGTAGGTTGAAGACAGCGTCAGGCGACGCTCATCCCAGCCTTCGGCCAGCAGATGGTAGAAGTATGGGCGCCATGACCAGTTGTGGCCTAGGTAGCGGCTGTCAGCTTGCCAGGCATCCTGGCGCCATTCGAAGTTGGGGGTCAGTTGGGTGCCGTGCCGGTCGCACTGGTAGAAGCGCAGCAGCCAGGGAAAATCCGGTAATTGCGGCAAATCGCTTAGCGGTGCCTGGCCCTGGGCCCAGGTCTGGAGGATTTTCATCAGTTCGGTCAATTGCTGGCGCAGCTGCATGACGCGTCCGCGTTCGGCGAGTTTTTTCTGCACGTAGGTGCTACGCAGTTGGGCAAAGCGCGGCACGAAAGCATCGGTGGCGAACCAGTCCAATTGCGCCTGGGCAAACAGATAACCCTGCACGTACCGCGAGCCGCACTCCAGCGCAAAGCTCAACTGCGCCTCGGTTTCCACGCCTTCGGCAATGATCCAGCAGCCGGTTTTTTCCGCCATTTGCGCCAGTGCCCGCACGACCTCACTGCTGGGGCCACCTTTTGCAGCTTCCTGAAACAGGCGCATGTCCAGCTTGAGAATGTCCGGCTGCAACGCCAGTACGCGATCGAGTTGCGAATAGCCGGCGCCGAAGTCATCGATGGCGATGCGTGCGCCGGCCTCGCGATAGCGCGCCACCACGTCGGCCAGGCGTTGGATATCGCCGCCCAGTTCGGTGATCTCGAACACGATGCGCTGTGGGTCGACGCCGTGGGCCTGCACTTGTTGCAGGCTGGGCAAGGCTTGGCCGGCACGCAGGCGATTGATCCAGCGCGGCGAGATGTTCAGGCTCAGAAACCAGTCCTGCGGCGCCTCGTGCAGACGACTCAAGGCGTCGTCGCGGATCTGCCGATCCAGGCGGCGCAAGGCCACGCCTGGGGTGCGCGGGTCAGCGAACAACGGGCCCACGGACAGCAGGCGGCCGTCAGCCTGGCGCAGGCGGCCTAGGGCTTCGACGCCGGCAATGCGCCCGGTGGCGGTGTCAATGAATGGCTGGAAGCAGGCGAGCGGTTGCCCGTCGATCACGGGGCCTCCTTAAAACGTTGGTAAGAAAAGGCCCGGCCTTCGCTGACGAGGGCCGGACCGATGGTGTTTGCAAGAATGCAGCCAGCAGGCCTCAACCTTTGCGTGAGGCGCCCTGCATGGCCAATTTGATCAGCGGGATCAAGCCGGCGCCCAGCCGCACCAGGCGGGTCAGACTGCTGATACTACCGCCCTTGGCGCCCTTGCCAGTGAAAAAACCTATCAGCGTCACTGCCGCCACGCCCCACAGCGGCGCGTGCTTGATACCCAGGCTGTCCTGCCAGTTCTGGCCCATGTTGCGCACTTTGTGCAGGGGCGCCATCAGTTGCTGGGACTCATGGCGGATTTCCTGACGGTGCATTTCCATGCGCAGGCGGATCAGCGCCTTGCGCATTTCCTGGCGCGAGTGGGTGTGCGGGAATTCAGTCAGGCTCATGGCAGCAGGCGCTCCCGGTCATTGGCCAGCTCTTCGAGCGTGGCGTGGAACGGCGTGGATTCATCGAACACCGCCGCCTTCAAGCGCACACCGCAGAACACAGCGGCCAGGGTATAGAACACACAGAGGCAGATGATTCCGGTCAGGCGGTAGCCAGTGTCCCATACCAGAATCATCACCAACGTCGACAACCCCACCAGCAACAGCAGGGCAAACACCAAGGCCAGCCCGGCAAACAGCAGCAGGCTGACGGTGCGGGCCTTCTGCTCCTGCAACTCGATGCCGAACAGTTCGACATGGCTGTGCAGCAAGCCCAGTACGGCTGCGCCCAGGCGTCGGGACGTTGAACTTGGGCCCGTGGACGAGCCGGATTCGCCGATAGACATAGGATTAGCGCCTTGTAGCAAGCAGGCCGATCAAAAAGCCCACGCCAGCGGCAATGCCCACCGACTGCCAAGGGTTGGCCTGCACATAATCTTCGGTCGCGGTGACGGCTGCCTGACTGCGGTCGCGCAAGGAATCTTCGGTCAGTTGCAGGGTTTCACGGGCCTTGAGCAGGCTGTCGTGGATCTTGGCGCGCAGCTCGTCGGCCTGGTCGCCGGCCAGGATGGCGGTGTCGTCCAGCAACTTTTCGGTGTCACTGACCAGGGTCTGAAAATCCGCCATCAGTATTTCTTGAGCAGTCTGTGCTGTTTTGCCGGCCATGGTTATCTCCGTGAGTGGCTGATCGGTACGTGTGGTTTCGAGTCACCGGCATCGGTGAAGGTTCATTGCAATTGTCTGGTACAGCTTTTGCTTTGCCTTGGTGCGCAGGCCCCGAGGCCTGCGCTGAATCTGGGCGGTTGGGCCGCAAGCCGGTGAAAACCTTACCCTATATAACTGAAACTCGCGGAAAAACCCTGTCGGGAATGGCCGTCTGTGCTGATCGCTGCGCTAAAGCGGTTCACGCCCTCTGAAGAGGGGTGGGACCGGTGGTGCCAATTTAGTGCGCGAAACGCTGGCTTGAACCGCTTTGGTGCTTTTTGCCTTTATCGCAGGCCTGCCAACCTCCATGGAAAATCTGCAAAGTGCAGTGGACACCCTCGTCCACAGTTCTAACACCCTATTTATTCTGATCGGTGCGGTCATGGTCCTCGCCATGCACGCCGGCTTTGCCTTCCTCGAAGTCGGCACCGTGCGCCAGAAGAACCAAGTCAACGCCCTGTCGAAAATCCTCAGTGACTTCGCGATCTCCACCCTGGCCTATTTCTTTATAGGCTATTGGATCTCTTATGGCGTGAGCTTCATGCGACCGGCGGCGGTGATCAGTGCCGATCACGGTTACGGCCTGGTGAAGTTTTTCTTCCTGTTGACCTTTGCCGCGGCGATTCCGGCGATTATTTCCGGGGGCATTGCCGAGCGTGCACGATTTGTTCCGCAACTGTGCGCTACCGCGCTGATCGTGGCGTTTATCTACCCGTTTTTCGAAGGCCTGGTGTGGAACGGCAATTTCGGCGTGCAGGCCTGGTTGCTCGCGACCTTCGGTGCCAGCTTCCATGACTTCGCCGGTTCCGTGGTGGTACATGCCATGGGCGGCTGGCTGGCGTTGGCGGCGGTGCTGTTGCTCGGACCACGTAACGGGCGTTATCGCGAAGGTCGCCTGGTGGCCTTTGCGCCGTCGAGCATTCCGTTCCTGGCGCTGGGTTCGTGGATTCTGATTGTCGGCTGGTTCGGCTTTAACGTGATGAGCGCGCAGACCCTGAATGGCGTCAGCGGCCTGGTGGCGGTTAATTCGTTGATGGCCATGGTCGGCGGCACAGTCGCGGCGCTGGTGATTGGCCGCAATGACCCGGGTTTTCTGCATAACGGCCCGCTGGCCGGGCTGGTGGCGATCTGTGCCGGCTCCGATCTGATGCATCCGGTGGGTGCATTGGTCACGGGCGTTGTCGCCGGCGGCCTGTTTGTGTGGTGCTTCATTGCTGCCCAGGATCGTTGGAAGATCGACGACGTGCTGGGTGTCTGGCCGCTGCATGGCCTGTGTGGCGTGTGGGGCGGGATTGCCTGTGGCATCTTCGGCCAGACCGCCCTTGGCGGGTTGGGCGGGGTCAGCCTGATCAGTCAATTGATCGGCACCGCGTTGGGTGTGGGTGTGGCGTTTGCCGGCGGCCTGCTGGTGTACGGCGTGATCAAGCGCGTACACGGGCTGCGCCTGAGCCAGGAAGAGGAGTACTACGGCGCGGACCTGTCGATCCATAAGATCGGTGCGATCAGTCAGGATTGATCGGCGCCTCTTCGTCAGGGGTCGCCCGCGGGTAAAAGCCGTGTAGCAGACGGTAGCGGTTATGCCGCACGTCATCGACCCGCGCTTGCACCTGCTGGTCTGGTATGCCCAGCAGGATCAGGGCGTGGGAGGCGAGCATCAGGCTCGACTCCAGAAGTTCGGGCACCACTTCGCTGGCGCCCGCGGCTTTCAGCTCGGCCAATTGGCTGTCGTCGCGTGTGCGCACCAGGATCGGTACGTCGGCGTTGATCCGGCGGGCCTCCTTCAGTACCACGAGAGCGACCTCCGTGTTATCCACGGCAATCACCACCAGGCGCGCACGTTCCAGGCCGACCGCACTGAGCAGGGCGCCACGACGGCAGTCGCCATAATGCACGCTGCTGTCTTCGGTGGCGGCTTCTTGCACCCGTTCCGGGTTGTCATCCAGTGCAATAAACGCCTGTTGTTCACGGTGCAGAAAGCGCCCGATCGATTGCCCGACGCGGCCATAACCGCAGATCACCGCATGATCACGTAACTCAGCGTTGAGCGCGGTGATGGCTTCGAGTTGCACCTGTTGGTTGGGCTTGCGGTGCAGGCGCAGGGCAATGCTCGGAGCCGCCCGCAGTAACAGCGGGGTCAGCAGCATCGAGCAGAATGTGGCGGCCAGCAGCAACCCGTTGAGCTCATCTGGTATCAGCCGGCTCTGCTGCATCTGCGCCATCAGCGCAAAACAGAACTCGCCGCCCTGGGCCAGGGCCAGGCCGCTGCGCCAGGCAGTTTCTCGGTCGCTGCCGCGCAGTTTGACCAGTGCCGCGACCACGCAGCCCTTGGTCAGCATCAGCGTTAGGGTCAGGCCGAGGATCAGCAGGCTGTGGCTGATGAACAATTGCAGGTCGATGAGCATGCCGATGCTGACGAAAAACAGCCCCAGCAGAATGTCGCGAAACGGTCGGATATCTGCTTCGATCTGATGCCGGTAATGGCTTTCCCCCAGCAGCATGCCGGCCAGGAACGCGCCAAGCGCGGGGGAGAGGCCCAGCAGGTGAGTGAGCCAGGCGGTCAGCAACACAATCACCAGCGCCAGCAGCACAAACAGCTCGGCCGAATGGGAGGCGGCGACTTCACGGAACAAACGCGGCAATAACCAGCGGGCGGCGAGCAGCAGGCCGACGAACAACAACAGCGTCTTGCCCAGCGTCAACGGCAGGGCCCAATACCAGGCCTGCTCGCTGCTGCCGGCGAACACCGGGACCAGGGTCAGCAGCAACACCGCGACCACATCCTGGAACAGCAGCACCCCAATCGCGTTCTGGCCATGGCTGCTGAAGATTTCCCCGAGGCTGCCCAGCTCTTTGCTGACGATGGCCGTGGACGACAACGCCAGCCCCGCACCGAGCAGCAGGGCGATGTTCGGCGACACGCCAAAGGCCATCAGCAGGCCCCCCAGCAGCACCCCGCACCCCAGCACCTGCAGGCTGCCCAGGCCAAACACCACGCGGCGCAGGGCGAACATTTTGCTCAGCGAGAACTCCAGGCCCAGGGAAAACAGCAGGAACACCACGCCCAGTTCGGCGAGGTCGGGCAGGTCTTCGCTGTCATTCACCCAGTCGAGGGCGGTCGGCCCGACTGCCAGGCCCACGCACAGGTAGCCCAGCACGGGCGGCAATTGCAGCCGGCGAAACAGCGCAATCACCACCAGGGATGAGGCCAGAATGATCAGCAGGTTGGCGAACACAAGCATCTCCGTTGTAGGGGGGCGGACAAAAAGCCGCGAGAGTCGCTGAATCAGTTATAGGACGTGGTGACCTGGGTCAGGGTTTATCGGCTCGCCAGCGCTATTGAGTCGGCCTAAAATGGGCGCCTATTCCTGATCAGGTTCTATCGTCATGCCTCCTGAATGCCAGTTGTTCACTACTCTGGGCTGCCATCTGTGTGAGCTCGCCGAAGAAGAAATCATGCCGTTGGTCGAACATGGGTTGATGGTGGAACTGGTGGATATCGCCGATTCCGAAGCCCTGTTCGAAGCCTACGGCCTAACGATTCCGGTGCTGCGCCGGGTAGACACGGGGGCTGAACTGGCTTGGCCGTTCGACACCGAGCAAGTCGTGTCCTTCCTACTCTAGCGCTTGGGCGATGGCAGCTTTCTCAATATTGGGTTACTGTATGTTTGTACAGCGATTGAATAGAGGGAACGCCCGTGGTGAATGTTGAACAACTGAAAAGCAGCGTTAATCGCATGTCCGCCGATGTCGTGCGCGACGCGGTGAACGAGCTGCGCCTCGATGGCCTGGTCACGGAAGGCAAGACGCCGTTTAACAAAGTGCATTTCAATACCTGCTTTGCCGAGATCGAGGCGCTGTTCCAGCGCGCCGGTTATCACAGGCAGTTGGATGTGGTGGGTTACCAGGGCTTGCTGTACGCGCTGTATGATCCGGGCCGTTGGGAAGCGGTGGACGTATTGCGCTGGCTCAAGGAATTTACCGACGCCGCCAGTGCTTCGCCGATCCTGCGGGCACAATTGGCCAAGGCCTGAGATCCGCCCTAGGCTCAATCCCGCTCCATGCGGGATAATGCCGGCCTGTTTCCCAGGCTTCGAGCATCTGCATGTCCACTTCCGGTTTTTCTGCGTCCCAGCATCAAGCCAGCACCTTGTACTTGCCGCCTGGCCCTTGGGCGACGGTGCTCGATTGCCTGTGCGAGCATTTCCCGGCGATCGGCCGCGCGCAGTGGCTGGACCGCATCGCCCGTGGCCGCGTGCTGGATCTGCAGGGCAGTCCGATCCGCCTGGACCTGGCCTACAAGGAAGGCCTGTGCATCTACTACTTCCGCGAAGTGCCGAACGAAAAAGTCATCCCGGTGCAGGAAACCATCCTGTACGCCGACGAGCACCTGGTGGTGGCGGACAAACCGCACTTTCTGCCCGTCACCCCAGCCGGTGAGTACGTCGAGCAAACCCTGTTGCGCCGCCTTATTCGCCGCCTGGACAACCCGTCCCTGGTGCCCCTGCACCGCATCGACCGGCACACGGCGGGGCTGGTGCTGTTCTCGGCTAACCCGCGAAGCCGCTCGGCCTATCAGCAGTTATTTCCCACTCGCAAAATCGACAAATTCTACGAGGCTATCGCCCCAGCCTTGTCGAACCTGACCTTCCCCCTGGTCCATAAAAGCCGCCTGGTGGATGGCGAGCCATTCTTTCGCATGCAGGAAGGGCCAGGCACCAGCAACACCGAAACGGCCGTGGAAGTGCGCGAAACCCACGGCGATTTATGGCGCTATGGCCTGTTCCCCGTGACCGGTAAGAAGCACCAGTTGCGGGTACACATGACGGCCCTCGGGGCGAGTATCTGCAATGATCCGTTCTACCCCGACGTAATCAAGGATGCCGTTGACGACTACGCCAATCCCTTGAAGCTGCTCGCCCAAGGCGTGCGTTTTATCGATCCGGTAACGGGTGAAGAACGCAGTTTCCGCAGCCAAATCACCCTCGACTGGTAACCCCGGAAACGACAAGGCCCGCGCGAGGCGGGCCTTGTGTGCAAGCGTTGCGGCTTACAGGTCTTTAACGGTACGCACTTGATCTTTGTTGATGCGGGTACGCTTGCCGTCAAGCTGTTCGAATTCGTAGAAGCCCGAAGCCTTGTCGAATTGTGGGGTGTCGACAGCCTGGATTTCGCGACCGTCATTCAGGGTGATCACTGTTGGCGAGGCGCAACCGGCAAGGGTAGCGAGGCCCAGTGCAAGCATGAGAGCGGCGATGGTCCGTTGAGTCATGAGTGTGTCTCCGAGAGAATTCTTTTTGAGTGCTGACAGTGTGACGCGTGGCGCGTCGACAAAGTTCCTTGTGCGAGGTTCATTCTGACATGCCAGGCCCTGTGTGTAACAGCGCAGGCGTGTTCAGGTTGGCCAGGCGCGGATCATCTGCCGGGCATTCCAGCCCGACGCCACCCAACTGCAGGAAAATCTTGCGCGGGCTGCGCTCACCGGCTTGCCAGGCCTGTTCTACCGCGCTTTGCAGGTAGGTGGGGATGATGCAGATCAACGGTTCCCAGAATTCTCCGTGGCGTACCATCACCGGCAGCCGCGGATTGCGCTGCGCCGTCTCGCGCAGATCGGCGAGCAGTCGGGCGTCAAGGTGCGGTACATCGCACGGTAAGATCAGCACGTGCCCATGGCGGGCGGTACTCAATCCTGCGCGGATACCGGCCAGCGGTCCGGGGAAATCCACGCTGTCGTCACTCACCACCTGGTCGGCATAGGGCGCGTACCGCTCCAGGTTGCGGTTGCACGAGATGATCAGGTCGTCGGTCAGTGGGCGCACCAAGTGTTGCAAGTGCGCAATCAGCGGCTGGCCGTGCCATTCCAGCAAGCCCTTGTCTTGTCCGCCCATGCGTTGGCCGCGCCCACCGGCCAACAGCAGAATTGAACAGGGTAGGGTCGAAGAGTCGTCGGGCATGTGGGTTCCGCTGCGGCAGGTAAATAGGGGCCTGTGATATAACATCGGGCTGTTCCTTCGACAACCGGACCGTGCCATGAACGCCAAGGCAGATGCGCCCTTCGTACCTCTGAATATCGCTGTACTGACCGTCAGTGACACCCGCACCCTGGACACCGATACCTCGGGCCAGGTTTTTGTCGACCGCCTGATCGCCGCCGGCCACCTCCTGGCCGAGCGCGTGCTGCTCAAGGACGACCTCTACAAGATCCGCGCCCAGGTGGCCCACTGGATCGCCGAAGACGTGGTGCAGGTCGTACTGATCACCGGCGGCACCGGCTTCACTGGCCGCGACAGCACGCCCGAAGCGGTGAGCTGCCTGCTGGACAAGCAGGTCGATGGCTTTGGCGAGCTGTTCCGTCAGATCTCCGTGGCCGACATCGGCACCTCCACCGTGCAATCGCGCGCCCTGGCCGGCCTGGCCAACGGCACCCTGGTGTGCTGCCTGCCGGGTTCCACCAACGCCGTGCGCACCGGCTGGGACGGCATCCTCGCCGAGCAACTGGACAACCGTCACCGCCCCTGCAACTTCGTACCGCACCTGAAACAGGCCGAACCCTGTGAATCCCGTGGATAAGCCGGGCAAGACCGGCGCCTTGATGCCGGTGGAAGAAGCCCTGCAACGCTTGCTCGAGATAGCCGAGGCCGCGCCGATTCGTGAGCGGCAGGTGTTGCCCCTGGCCGCGTGCGATGGCCGCATATTGGCGCAGGATCTGATCTCCACCCTCGACCTGCCGCCCTGGCCCAACAGCGCCATGGACGGTTACGCCCTGCGCCTTTGCGACTGGGCCGGCGAGCCGTTGGTGGTGAGCCAGCGCATCTTCGCCGGCCAAGCACCCGCGCCATTGGCCGACGGCACCTGCGCGCGTATCTTCACCGGGGCGCCCGTGCCGGAAGGCGCTGACTGTGTGGAAATGCAGGAAAACGCCGTGGTCCACGCCGATGAGCGGGTGAGCTTTACCGAGCCGTTGCATATCGATCAGAACATTCGCCCGCAAGGGCAGGAAACCACCGTCGGCGAATTGGTGTTGGCAGCGGGCACGCGCCTGGGCCCGATCGAGCTCGGCCTGGCCGCATCCCTCGGTCTCGACCATTTGGCCGTGGTACGCCGCGTGCAGGTCGCGGTGCTGTCCACCGGTGATGAGTTGATCGAGCCCGGTTTGCCCCTCGGCCCGGGGCAGATCTACAACAGCAACCGCCGCGTGCTGTGCAGTTGGCTGGAGCGCCTGGGGTGTGAAGTGATCGATGCCGGCATTCTTCCGGATGACCTGGAACAGACGCGCGTGCGCTTGGCCGGCCTGGGCGTAGTTGACCTGATCCTGTCGACCGGCGGTGTGTCGGTAGGCGAGGCGGACTTTCTCGGCATTGCCCTGCGTGAAGAGGGCGAGCTGGCCTTGTGGAAGCTGGCGATCAAGCCCGGTAAACCGCTGACCTTCGGCCATTTTCGTGGCGTGCCGGTGATCGGCCTGCCGGGCAATCCGGCATCGACGTTGGTGACGTTTGCCCTGTTGGCGCGCCCCTATCTGCTGCGCCGCCAAGGTGTGGCTGAAGTCGAACCGCTACGGTTTGAGGTGCCGGCAGGGTTCGTCTGGCCCAAACCGGGCAATCGCCGCGAGTATCTACGCGGGCGTATCGAGCAGGGCAAGGCGATCATCTATCGCAACCAAAGCTCCGGCGTGCTGCGCAGCGCGGCGTGGGCGCAAGGGTTTGTGGAGGTGTTGGAAGGGACGACGCTGGCGATCGGCGACCGGGTGAATTTCATTCCCCTGAGCGAAGTCCTCAACTAAACACCGATTCAAGTGTGGGAGGGGGCTTGCTCCCGATAGCGGTGGATCAGCCAACAAATAAGTGACTGACACACCGCCATCGGGGGCAAGCCCCCTCCCACATTTGGATTGTTGTCTGTCTGGGGCTACTCAGTAATCGTCGCCACGCTCGGTCACATCGCGCTCCACCGGCGCGGCGTCCGGGTCATACCCCACCGGAAACTTGCCCTTCAACGTCCAGGCAAAGGCAATGATCTCGGCGATCGTGCGGTACAACTCTTCCGGGATACTGTCGCCCAACTCCATGCGCGCCAGCAGCTTCACCAGCTCGGCGTTTTCATAGATGGGCACTTCATTTTCCCGCGCCAGCTTGAGGATCGCTTCGGCCAGGGCATCGTCGCCCTTGGCGGTCAGGGTCGGCGCTTGTTGGCCGTCATACTTGAGCGCGATGGCCTGGCGCGGCGGGTTGGCGTTGTTCATGCGGTTTCGTCCACCCAACGTTGCTCCAATCCGGTTTTCGGCCCGCGTGGCGGGGTGCCGAGGTGGCAGTCGAGGTCGCCGACATTGATGCCCGACGTCACCAGGCGCTCGCGCAAACTGCCCAAGTGACTTTCGATCAAACTGGCGGTGAACGGTCGAGTCGCCCACAACTGGCTCGACAGTTTGCCCTGAGACAATTGCGCCTGGACCTGTAACGGGCCCAGCGGCTCCATGTCGAAGGCCAGTTCCACGCGCCAGAGCATCTGCTTGGGGTCTCTTTTGTCTTTGCGTTCGGGCTGGTCCTTGTCCGGCGCGGGGTCTTCGCGCTGGAACTTGACCTGCAGCGGCACGATGTCCTGCAGGGTACGCATGGGAATTTCCAGCTGCCAGGTGGTTTGCAGGCGGCCATCGGCAGTGGTGCCGGTCTGTTCCAGGCTCGACAGTTGATGGCTCTGTAGTCGCGAGATGGCACCGGCGGCCAGGCGCAGCAGGTTTTCCAGGTCGCCTTCGCCCTCCAGGCGTTGCATCAGCCGCTGCGGCAATGGAAAACCGACGGGTGCCTGGCGCGCGCTGACTTGCCCGAGGGTGTTCAGCGGGCTGCGCACGAAGTTGGGCAGCATCTGGGCCAGGGTGTTGGCGGCGAGTATGGCATTGAGGTTGGTGCTGGCGGGCAGGGCGGGCAGCAGATCGGCGACCAGGCGCAGCAGGGCACCTTTTATATCCAGCGGTGGAATTTGCGGGGTTTGCCCGATCAATAATTTGGCTTCAAGAAACGCGCCGCTGTTCTGGATCACTTGAGCCAGCACCTTGGGATTGCTGACCTGTGCCAGGTCGGGCAGCGCGGCGAGCAAACGGTCGGCGGCCGCGCGCAGCTCGACGGAAGTGCTGTCGTCCTGGGGCAGGGTTTGCAACGCGGTGAACACTGCATCCAGCGAGCCCTGGCGACTTTGCTGGGTGGCGAGTTGCTGGGTCACGGCCAGTTGATCCTTGAGCCCGCTCAAGGGCACGAAGTTCAGGGTCTGCGCATCCTGCACCACGGCGCTGAGCAGGCTGCCGATACGCAGGGGTTGCGGGCTCTCCACGGTCAGGGTCGTACCGGCCAGGGCGTTGTTGAGCACCGTCACCAACGAGCGGTAGATCGTCGGTTGCGTGGTGCCTTGGGGCAGCATTTGGCTGGTCAGGACTTTGGCTTGCAGCAAGGTGCCTGCCGGCATTTGCGTGGTGTCGATGCGAGTGAGGGCGGCGACGTTGGCACTCAAGGCTTGCTGCAGGCTGAGGGTCAGGTTGCCGGCAGGCGTCTGGCTCACCGCCACATTGCTGCCCAGCGGCAAGGGTTGCGGGCTGCTGGCCTGGACCAGCGTCTGGCGGCCACCGTCGAGGGTCAATTTGAGCAGCAACTGAAAGGATTCATCGCCTTGTTTAAGTGCGATGACTTCGGCGTTCGCGGTTTTTCCCGGGTCGATCAAGCCGATCTGCGGCTCCAGCAGTTTCAGCAACTCACCGGTCGCTGGCGCCGGCGCAGGGGCCGGCCCGGCTGTCGGGGCAGGAGGAAGCGTAGGAAGGTTGATCTCACCGGTCATCGTGCGCGTCGTCTCTGGGGAAATAGCCCTCTTTAGCGTAGGGCATCGCATGTATAATGCGGCCCGTCTGCCATGAGAGCGGTAAAAACCTCACAACTATTTGATCCAGCTCTCTAAAATCGGTCGCCAAAGTCGTTATTGTGCTTCTTTCTATAACGGCCGCCGCACCGCCGACTTGAACCGTAAAGGCCCGCGATCTTTTGACCAGCCCTCTTCTTGAAGCCGTAGCGCTTGCCTGTGAACGCGACCTGCGCCTGCTGTTCGAGCACCTCGACCTGCGCCTGGCGGGCGGTGACATGGTGCAGATCAGTGGTCCCAACGGCAGCGGCAAGACCAGCCTGCTGCGTTTGCTGGCCGGGTTGATGCAGCCTACGGCGGGCGAAGTACGGCTCAACGGCAAACCGTTGAACGAACAACGCACCGAGCTGGCCCGCAATCTCACCTGGATCGGCCACGCCGCCGGGATCAAGGACGTGCTGAGCGCCGAAGAAAACCTCAGTTGGCTCAGCGCCCTGCATCATCCGGCCAGCCGCGAGGCGATCTGGCAGGCACTGGCCGCCGTCGGCCTCAAGGGCTTCGAAGACGTGCCCTGTCACACCCTGTCCGCCGGCCAGCAGCGCCGCGTGGCCCTGGCGCGCCTGTATCTGCCCGGCCCGCCGCTGTGGATTCTCGACGAACCTTTCACCGCCCTCGACAAACAAGGCGTCGCCCAGTTGGAAGAACACCTGGCCCGGCATTGCGAGCAGGGCGGCCTCGTCGTGCTGACCACGCACCACAGCCTGACGCGCCTGCCCGCCGGTTACCGCGACCTGGACCTGGGGCGGTGGTCGGTATGAGTGTGTTCGCCCTGTTGGTGGCCCGCGAGGCGCGGCTGTTGTGCCGTCGCCCGGCCGAGCTGGCCAATCCGTTGGTGTTCTTCGCGATTGTCATCGCGTTGTTCCCGCTGGCGGTCGGCCCCGAGACTAAACTGTTGCAAACCTTGTCTCCGGGACTGGTGTGGGTGGCGGCCCTTTTGTCCGTGCTGCTCTCGCTGGACGGGCTGTTTCGCAGTGATTTCGAGGATGGTTCCCTGGAACAGTGGGTCCTTTCGTCGCACCCCCTGCCGCTTCTGGTATTGGCCAAGGTACTGGCACACTGGGCGTTTTCCGGCTTGGCACTGGTGTTGCTCTCGCCGTTGCTGGCAATGATGCTAGGGTTGCCCAGCGAATGCCTGCCGGTGTTGCTCATGTCCTTGTTGCTCGGCACGCCGGCGCTCAGCCTGTTGGGCGCGGTGGGCGCGGCGCTGACGGTAGGTTTGAAGCGCGGCGGCCTGCTGCTGGCCTTGTTGATTCTGCCTTTGTATATCCCGGTGTTGATCCTGGGCAGCGGCGCTTTGCAAGCCGCGCTCATGGGCATGCCGGCGACCGGTTACCTCTTGTGGCTTGGCAGCCTGACCGCCCTGGCGGTAACCCTGACACCCTTTGCCATAGCGGCCGGCCTGAAGATCAGCGTCGGCGAATAATGAAGTCTGGTTACGTGTAACCGGTTCTTCAACATAAGAAAGACCCTACGCTTCTTGCAACCACAAGACGCAACCGTGATGGAAACAGCAATGAACTGGACCTGGTTTCACAAGCTCGGCTCGCCCAAATGGTTTTACGGCATCAGCGGCAAGCTGCTGCCGTGGTTGAGCGTCGCCGCCGTATTGCTTATCGGCCTCGGCCTGGTCTGGGGCCTGGCCTTCGCACCGCCGGATTACCAGCAGGGCAACAGCTTTCGCATCATCTATATCCACGTGCCTGCCGCGATGCTGGCCCAGTCCTGCTACGTGATGCTGGCGGTGTGCGGCATCGTCGGCCTGGTGTGGAAGATGAAGCTCGCGGACGTCGCCCTGCAATGCGCTGCGCCCATCGGTGCGTGGATGACCGCCGTGGCGCTGGTCACCGGCGCGATCTGGGGCAAACCCACCTGGGGTTCGTGGTGGGTGTGGGATGCGCGACTAACGTCCATGCTGATCCTGTTGTTTCTGTACTTCGGTCTTATTGCCCTTGGCAATGCGATCAGCAATCGTGACAGCGCCGCCAAGGCCTGTGCGGTGCTGGCGATTGTCGGCGTGATCAACATCCCGATCATCAAATACTCGGTGGAGTGGTGGAACACCCTGCACCAGGGCGCCACCTTCAGTCTGACCGAAAAGCCGGCCATGCCCGTGGAAATGTGGGCGCCGCTGTTGGTGATGGTGCTGGGGTTCTACTGCTTCTTTGGCGCTGTGCTGCTGATGCGCATGCGCCTCGAAGTGCTCAAGCGTGAAGCCCGCGCCAGTTGGGTCAAGGCCGAAGTGCAAACCAGCCTGGGAGCGCGTGGATGAGTTTTGCTTCTTTCAGTGATTTTCTCGCCATGGGCCACCACGGCCTGTATGTCTGGACGGCCTATGGCATCTGCCTGGCCGTACTGGCCCTCAACGTCGCCGTGCCGATCCTGGCCCGCAAGCGTTACCTGCAACAAGAGGCGCGTCGTCTGCGCCGGGAGACCGATAAGTGAATCCGCTGCGTAGAAAGCGTCTGTTGATCATCCTTGCCATTCTGGCCGGCGTAAGTATTGCCGTGGGCCTGGCGATGAGCGCCCTGCGGGAGAACATCAACCTGTTCTACACCCCGACCCAGATCGCCAATGGCGAAGCCCCGCTGGACACGCGCATCCGCGCCGGCGGCATGGTGGAGAAGGGCTCCTTGAAGCGTTCCGGCGATTCCCTGGACGTCACCTTCGTGGTCACCGACTTCAACAAGGCCGTGACCATTACTTATCGCGGCATCCTCCCGGACCTGTTCCGTGAAGGCCAGGGCATCGTCGCCCTGGGCAAACTCAATGCCGACGGTGTGGTAGTGGCCGATGAAGTACTGGCCAAGCACGATGAGAAATACATGCCGCCGGAAGTCACCAAAGCGTTGAAAGACAGCGGCCAATCCGCCCCAACTCCAGCCAAGGAGGGCTAAGTGATGACGTCCGCACTGTATATTCCGGAGCTGGGCCACTTGGCGATGATCCTCGCCCTGTGCTTCGCCATCGTCCAGGCCGTGGTGCCGTTGCTCGGCGCGTGGCGTGGCGACCGTCTGTGGATGAGCCTCGCGCAGCCGGCCGCCTGGGGCCAGTTTGCCTTCCTGGTGTTCGCGTTCGGCTGCCTGACCTACGCCTTTATGACCGACGATTTTTCCGTCGCCTATGTGGCCAGCAACTCCAACAGCGCCTTGCCCTGGTATTACAAATTCAGCGCCGTGTGGGGCGCCCACGAAGGTTCGCTGCTGTTGTGGGCCCTGATCCTCGGCGGTTGGACCTTCGCCGTGTCGATCTTCTCCCGGCAACTGCCGCAAGTCATGCTGGCTAGGGTGCTGGCGGTGATGGGCATGATCAGCATCGGCTTCCTGCTGTTCCTGATCATGACCTCCAACCCGTTCAGCCGCATCCTGCCGCAGATCCCGGTGGACGGGCATGACCTCAACCCGCTGCTGCAGGACATCGGCCTGATCGTCCACCCGCCGATGCTCTACATGGGTTATGTCGGGTTCTCCGTGGCCTTCGCCTTCGCCATCGCCGCCTTGCTCGGCGGGCGCCTCGATGCAGCCTGGGCGCGCTGGTCGCGGCCATGGACCATCGTCGCCTGGGCCTTTCTCGGCATCGGTATCACCCTGGGTTCGTGGTGGGCCTATTACGAACTTGGCTGGGGCGGTTGGTGGTTCTGGGACCCGGTGGAAAACGCGTCCTTCATGCCTTGGCTGGTGGGCACCGCGCTGATTCACTCGCTGGCCGTCACCGAAAAACGCGGCGTGTTCAAGAGCTGGACCGTGTTGCTGGCCATCGCTGCGTTTTCCCTCAGCCTGCTCGGCACTTTCCTCGTGCGTTCGGGCGTGCTGACCTCGGTTCACGCGTTTGCGTCCGACCCTGCGCGCGGTGTGTTCATCCTGATCTTCCTGCTGTGTGTGGTCGGCGGTTCGCTGACCCTGTTCGCCCTGCGCGCGCCGGTGGTCAAGAGCCAGGTCGGCTTCAACCTGTGGTCGCGGGAAACCCTGCTGCTGGGCAATAACCTGGTGCTGGTGGTGGCTGCGTCGATGATCCTGCTCGGCACCCTGTACCCGCTGGTGCTGGACGCGCTGACCGGCGCCAAGCTGTCGGTCGGCCCGCCGTATTTCAACGCCTTGTTCATCCCGTTGATGGGCTTGTTGATGGTGGTAATGGCTATCGGCATGCTGGTTCGCTGGAAAGACACCCCGGTGAAATGGCTGGTGGGCATGCTGACCCCGGTGCTGCTGGGCAGCGCGGCCTTGGCCGTGATCGCCGGTATTGCCTATGGCGATTTCAACTGGGCGGTCCTCGCCACGTTCATGCTCGCCGCCTGGGTGTTGCTGGCCGGTATGCGCGACATTGTCGACAAGACCCGCCACAAAGGCCTGATCAAGGGCCTGCCCACCCTGACCCGCAGCTACTGGGGCATGCAGGTCGCGCATATCGGCATCGCCGTGTGTGCCCTCGGCGTGGTGCTCTCCAGCCAGAACAGCGCCGAGCGCGACCTGCGCATGGCCCCCGGCGAGTCCATGGACCTGGCCGGTTACCACTTCATCTTCGAAGGCGCCAAGCACTTCGAAGGGCCGAACTTCACGTCCGACAAAGGCACCGTGCGCGTAGTACGCAACGGTAAGGAAATCGCCGTGCTGCACCCGGAAAAACGCCTGTACACCGTGCAGAGCTCGATGATGACCGAAGCCGGGATCGACGCCGGTTTCACCCGCGACCTTTACGTCGCCATGGGTGAGCCGCTGGGCGAAGGCGCCTGGGCGGTGCGCGTGCATGTCAAACCGTTCGTGCGCTGGATCTGGTTCGGCGGTTTGATCACCGCTTTTGGTGGTGTGCTCGCGGCGCTGGACCGGCGCTATCGGGTCAAGGTCAAGAGCCGGGTGCGTGAAGCGCTGGGTCTGCAAGGAGCGGCGGTATGAAGCGTTGGTTGATGGTCGTGCCGCTGGGGTTGTTTCTGCTGATGGCGGTGTTCCTGTATCGCGGGTTGTACCTGGACCCGGCCGAGTTGCCCTCGGCCATGATCGGCAAGCCGTTCCCCGCCTTCAATCTGCCGACGGTGCAGGGCGACAAAACCCTGACCCAGGCTGACCTGCTGGGCAAACCGGCGCTGGTCAATGTGTGGGGCACCTGGTGCATCTCCTGCCGTGTCGAGCACCCGGTGCTGAACAAGCTGGCGGAGAAGGGCGTGGTGATCTACGGCATCAACTACAAGGACGACAATGCGGCGGCCTTGAAGTGGCTGGCGGAATTCCACAACCCGTACCAGTTGGATATCCGCGATGAAGACGGCAACCTCGGTTTGAATCTCGGCGTCTACGGTGCCCCGGAAACCTTCTTTATCGACGCCAAGGGCGTGATCCGCGATAAGTACGTCGGCGTGATCGATGAAGTGGTCTGGCGCGAACAACTGGCCGCCAAGTACCAGGCCCTGGTCGACGAGGCCAAGCCATGAAGCGCTGGTTAGCTGCTGCCGTATTAGCCTTGGGCCTGGTGGGCGTGGCCCACGCCGCCATCGACACCTACGAATTCGCCAATGACGCCGAGCGCGAGCGTTTCCGCGACCTGACCAAGGAACTGCGCTGCCCCAAGTGCCAGAACCAGGACATCGCCGACTCCAACGCGCCCATCGCCGCCGACCTGCGCAAAGAGATCTTTCGCATGTTGGGGGAGGGCAAGGACAACCAGCAGATCATCGACTTCATGGTCGACCGCTATGGCGATTTTGTTCGCTACAAACCGGCGCTCACCGGCAAGACCGCGCTGCTCTGGTTCGGCCCCGCCGGGCTGCTGCTGGCCGGCATTGTGGTGATGGTGGTGATCGTCCGCCGTCGCCGCGCCGCCCCTACCGATGGTTCCGACGCGCTATCCGCCGAAGAGCGCCAACGCCTCGACCAATTGCTGGACACCAAGACTGATGATTGATTTCTGGCTCGCAGCCGGCTTGCTGCTTCTGATTGCCCTGAGTTTCCTGTTGATCCCTGTATTGCGTGGCCGTCGTGCCCAGCGTGAAGAGGATCGCACCGCGCTGAACGTGGCGCTCTATCAAGAACGCGTGGCCGAACTGCAAACCCAGCAGGACGAAGGCGTACTCAACGCCGCCCAACTCGACACTGGCCGCGCCGAAGCCGCGCGCGAATTGCTGGCCGACACCGAAGGCGTAGAAAAACCTCGCGAATCGCGTCTGGGCAAGCCGCTGCCGTTGCTCGCTGCGGTTTTAGTGCCGGTGCTGGGCCTTGGCTTGTACATGCACTTCGGCGCCAGCGACAAGGTCGAACTGACCCGCGAATTCTCCCAGCCGCCGGTGTCCATGGAAGACATGACCCACCGCCTGGAACGCGCCGCGGCCGCTCAACCGGACTCGGCGGAAGGCTTGTACTTCCTCGGCCGTGCGTACATGGCCCAGGACCGTTCCGCCGATGCCGCCAAGGTCTTCGAACGCACCGTGGCCCTGGCCGGGCGCCAGCCGGAGCTGTTGGGCCAGTGGGCCCAGGCCCAGTACTTTGCCGACAACAAGCAGTGGTCGCCCAAGGTCCAGGCCCTGACCGACGAAGCCCTCAAGCTCGACCCGAGAGAAGTCACCAGCCTCGGCCTGCTCGGCATCGTGGCCTTTGAAGGCCAGCGCTACCAAGAGGCGATCGATTACTGGAGCCGCCTGCTGGCGCAATTGCCACCGCAAGACAATTCCCGCGTCGCCCTGCAAGGCGGGATCGATCGCGCGGCAGAAAGGCTGAAAGCGAACGGTGGCACCGTCGCCCAAAAGGCCGTGATGAAAGTGCGTGTGGACCTGTCCGCCGACATCAAGGCCAAGGCCCTGCCTGGCGACAGCGTGTTCATCTTCGCCCGCGCCGTCTCCGGCCCGCCGGCGCCGCTCGCGGCCAAGCGCGTGACCGTCGCCGACCTGCCCGTCACCGTCGAACTGGGCGATGCCGACGCAATGATGCCGCAGTTGAAACTGTCCAACTTCCCCGAAGTCCAACTGGTTGCGCGCATATCCCGGGCCGGTCAACCGACCCGTGGCGAGTGGATCGGCCGCAGCCAACCCTTGGCCAGCACCACCACTGCGCTGCAGCAGCTGACCATCGACAGTCCGGACAAGTAATTCGAGGAAACGCCTATGACCGCCCTTGCACGCATCACCCTGCTCAGCCTGGTAGTGGGCTTGAGCGCTTGTGCGGTCCACCGCCCACCTCCCGCGCCCACCGGCCCGACCATCCCACCGTCGGGCCCGTCGACCCAACCCGGCACCCGACCTTCCAGCCCGGTCACCGCCCCAACGAAAGCGCCACCGAGCAAGTCGTCAACCTTCGCCCCGCCACCGGGCGCGGCCAGCCACTGGGACGGCAAGATGCAGGTGTATGTGCTGGAAGACCAGCCCGACACCTTCTACCGCCAGCGCACTTACTACCGCTGGAGCAACGGCTGGAGCCGCTCCATCAGCCCGGACGGGCCGTGGGAAGAGACCGACGTGCAGGGCGTGCCGCCGGGGTTGAGCAAGCACTACGCGCGGTGACAAAAGGCGACCTTTGGGTCGCCTTTTTCGTGGCTTCGTAATGTGGGCCTTCAAATACTGGAGAGCCAATGCCGGGGCTGGACTCTACCTGAGCCTGGCGGGTTTTCTGGTGGGCTCATTTTCAGGCCAGCGGTTATATGCGCTGGGTGGCAGCATCATCAGGACCCGGCTGGACGATCATCCTGATCTGGACGTGATCAATTTTATCAGCGGTGGATTATTGATTGGCTTTGCGGTCTGGCAATGTGCGCGCATTTTGTCAGGAGGCTGATCCTCTGCCATTCGGGAAATCGTACGCAGTTGCCTGCAACCGAACATGAAAGTGCTGACGGGCACGCCTGACCGGGTGCGTGGCGCATCGTAATCCGATACTTTGGCCGCCGCCGGGCTGGGCTAGGCCAGGCGCCGTGATGCGTAGCCGGCCATGTAACAAATCTGCAGATAAGCGAAGAGGGTGTATTGATGGCGGGCAGGTTGATCTATCTCATCGGGCCATCGGGTTCGGGCAAGGACAGCCTGTTGGACGCTGCACGATCACGTTTGGCCGAGCGTGGCTGCCGCATTGTGCGTCGTGTGATTACCCGCTCGGCGGAAGCGCTGGGCGAGGCGGCGCAGGGGGTGAGCGCCGAGCAGTTTGTCGCGATGCAAGCCGAAGGTGCGTTTGCGCTGAGTTGGCAGGCCAATGGTTTGTCCTATGGCATTCCCAAGGAGATCGGTGCGTGGCTGGCGGCGGGGACGGATGTGCTGGTCAACGGCTCTCGTGCCCACCTGGCGCAGGCCCGCGAGCGCTATCCGACGTTGCTGGTGGTATTGCTGAGTGTTGATCAGACGGCACTGCGCCAGCGCTTGCTGGCGCGGGGGCGTGAGTCGGTGGCGGATATCGATGCGCGCCTGGCGCGTAATGCGCGGTTTACGGCGCAGTTGCTGGCCGGCATGGGGGCGGGGTTGCTCGTGCTGGATAACTCCGGTCCGCTGGAGCATACAGTCGAGCGTTTGCTGCGCTGCCTGCACCCGTCAGCGGTTTAACAAGCGTTCCACATACTCCACGAATGCCCGCGCCTTGGCACTCGCCATCCGGCCTGTCGGAAAGACGGCCCATAAGTCCCGCGCCGGTAAACGCCAGTCGGTCAACACCGGTTTCACCTCGCCACTGGCCAGTTCCTGCGTGAACATCCAGGCCGATGCGAGGGTCAGGCCCAGGTGGTTCAGCACGGCAGCGCGTACCCCTTCAGCCGCTGTGACGTTCAAGCGGCCACGGGCGACGATCGGGTATTCGCGGGCGCCTTGGGTAAAGGTCCAGCGCGGGCCTTCGCCCTGGGTGTAGATGACCGCCTGGTGCTGCAACAGATCAGTTGGCGTGGCGGGTTCACCGAAGCGTTCGAAGTAGGCAGGGGTGCCCAGGATATGGCAGGGCGACTCACCGATCTTGCGCGCGGTCAGCCCTGAATCGCTCAGGTTGCCCATGCGCAGGGCGACGTCGATGCCTTCTTCCACCAGGTTTAGGCTGCGGTCGTCGAGCACCACTTCGATGTTCATCCCAGGGTACTGCTCCAGAAACGGCCCCAGGTGCGGAAGGATATGCAGGCTGGCAAAGGTTACGGCGGCGCTGATGCGCAGGTTACCCGACAGCCCGGCGCCCGCGCTTCGGGCGGCGTCGTCGGCCTCGTTGGCTTCATCGATAGCACGCTTGGCTTTTTCAAAAAACGCCAGGCCCGCTTCGGTCGGTGTCAGGCCTCGGGTTGAACGCAACACCAACCGCACCGCCAGGCGTGCTTCCAATTGCGCGACGCTCTTCGACACGGCGGGCTGGCCGATGCCCAGGCGTTTGGCAGCGGCGGAAAACGAGCCGGTTTCGACAACGTGGACGAAGGTTTCCATGGCGCTAAGGCGGTCCATCGGGTCTCCCTTGCTTGCTTGATTGAGCGCATCGCGACGCAGTGCGGCGCACAAGCCTACGAGGAATGGTCATGACTTGTCATCCGGTCCTAAACGGCGTTTATCGTATTGAAGAAGGTTAAAGGGTTATGTCTTTGTCAGTCGAAGATTGGAGTAACTCATCTTCGGGTATTTTTTAGATAGTATTTTTTTAGTGTAAAAACAACCCGGTATTTGCGAAGTTTTTGTGTAGTTGAATGTTTAAATTGCAAATGAAATCGTGGTTGTCTAACCGCGTGTTACGTGGCGTGGGGATGTTTCGGCTGAAACTAAAATGGAGTTGGTCTGATATTTTTCACTGTGCGAGATTGTCAGCGATGACGATGAGCCTGGCTCTACTAGTTTGCGTCTATCGATACTTAATTTCCGGGTCGGTTTGATTCGGTCTCTTTATTTATTCGTTAACAAAGCGAGTGCCGCACAATGAATGGATTTGATCTGCGTTCTGTTACTTCCCGTGCTGGTTTACCGATATCGGACCCCGGCCCGTTTGGTGCGGGCGCCATTCAGAAACCGTCCTTTACAACTGATCAGGCAGCCAAACAAATCACCCGGGAAAATCTTCGTTTTCGCGACCGTAACGGCGATCAGAAGATCGATTTGCACTACACGGTAGACGCGAGCTTCACCGCCCAGCAGCAGCAACGCGTGCGCCAGGCGGTTCAAGCCTGGCAGGATGTGGCCGCTATCAACTTCCGCGAGCAGTCAGGCAGTACGGACGGAACGCTCAGTATCCACAACAACCCTCGCGGCGACCGGGGAGTTGCCGACATGCCTCATGGCGCCACGACCCGTGCATCGGCCACGATCGGCACCGGGGGAAGTGCGAGTTCGCCGGCGCTGGGCAGTCACTTTTCGGTCACGGCTATTCATGAAATCGGTCACGCCATCGGCCTGCAACATCCGGGAGACTATAACGGCGGCGCCAACTATCAAAACGGCGCGGTCTATGCGCAGGACACCAAGGCACGCACTGTGATGAGTTACTGGTCGGAACGCCATCAATCCGGTCACGACTTCAAGTCGCTCAATCCGTCCGCTCCGATGATGGACGATATCGCCGCGGTCCAACGCTTGTATGGGGCCAATCACCAGACCCGCAAGACCGACACCACCTATGGCTTCAATTCCAATACCGAGCGGGAAGTGATGAGCCTTAGCAGCGCCAAAGACAAACCGGTCTTCTGCGTATGGGATGGTGGCGGTAAAGATACGCTGGATTTTTCCGGGTTTTCCCAGGATCAGAAGATCGATCTGAATGCGGAGTCGTTCTCTGACGTGGGCGGCTTGAAGGGCAATGTGTCCATCGCCAAGGGGTGCATTATTGAGAATGCGATCGGCGGTGCCGGCCGTGATGCTTTGATTGGCAATGACGCGGCCAATCGGCTCAAGGGCGGTGCCGGTGCTGATACGTTGAGAGGCGGAGGCGGGGCGGATACGTTTGCCTACGATAACGCCAGCGACTCCACCGCGCAGAGCCCCGACCTGATCGAGGACTTCACCAGCGGCACCGATAAGATCGACGTTTCTGGAGCATTAATCGCGTCGGGTGTGCGTGCCCTTGTGTTCACCGATCGGTTCAGCGGTCGCGCCGGTGAAGCGGTGCTCAAGCACGATGCAAGTACGGGCCGGTCGAGCCTGGCCATTGATCTGAAGGGAACGGGCAACGCGGACATGGTGATCAACAGCAAAGGGCAGATCAAACCGGGCGATGTACGGTGGGGTGGACCGCAGCATGAAGTTCAGCCTGTGCCGACACCGACACCGACACCGACACCAACCCCAACCCCACAGCCTGGTGAAACCCCAATCGTGCCATCTGCACTGTTCGAAATGCTTGCCAAGACACTGTCAGCGCTCTTGTTACAGATGATGCAGCTTATCGCCCCATCGTCCAGTGGAAGGCCGCGGTCGTAACCCCACCCACGATCGCGGCGCATCATGCCGTCAGGCAGTGACCACCGAGGTGTGGCGCGAAGCACTGAGAAAGCGCAGCAACGCCACCAGCGGGAACGCGCTGCCCACCAGCATCACGCCCAGCCAGCCGCCGTGTTCGTACACGCTGCTGGCAATCGCCGAGCCGAAGGCACCGCCGATGAAGATGCTGGTCATGTACAGCGCGTTCAGGCGGCTGCGGCTGTTGGCATCGAGGGCGTAGATGGCGCGTTGGCCGAGGACCATGTTCATCTGCACACAGAAGTCGAGGACCACGCCGGTCACTGCCAGGCCGATCACGCTGTACAGCGGGTGTACGAAGGCCGGCAGGAAGCTCAACACCGCAAACACCATGGCCAGCAGCGACGCGCGGTGGGTGTGGCCGGCGTCGGCCAAGCGCCCGGCGATGGGCGCGGCGATGGCGCCGATGGCCCCGACCAGGGCGAAGATGGCAATCTGGGTCTGGCTCAGGCCATGGTTACGTACCAGCTCCAGCGGAGCGGCGGTCCAGAACAGGCTGAAGGTGGCAAACATGCAACCTTGATAAAAGGCGCGCTGGCGCAGCAGCGGTTGTTCGCGCAGCAGGGTGCCGAGGGAGCGCAGCAATTGGCCATAGCTGGCGCTGTGGTCGGGCTGGCGCTTGGGGATGGTCATCAGCAAGACCACGCTGATAACGGCCATCAACGCGGCAGCGGCCATGAACATTGCACGCCAGCCGAAGTGGTCGGCGACGACGCTGGACACCGGCCGTGCCAGCAGGATTCCCAGCAACAGGCCACCCATGATGCTGCCGACCACTCGGCCACGGGACTCGGCAGGTGCCAGGTGCGCCGCCAACGGGATCAGGATCTGCACCGACACCGAACTGAAACCGATCAACAACGACACCAGCAGGAACAGGTTCGGTTGCTCGGTAAACGCCGCGGCCAGCAGGCTGGCGATGGCGATCACCGTGGTGCTGATCATCAGCTTGCGGTTTTCCAGCAAGTCACCCAGGGGCACCAGGAAAAACAGGCCCAGGGCGTAGCCGATTTGTGTCAGCGATACGATCAGGCTGGCCATCGCAGGCGTCAGGCCGATGTCCGGTGCGATCAGTTCGATGATCGGCTGCGCGTAGTAGATGTTGGCGACGATGGCGCCGCAGCAAAACGCAAACAGCATCACCATCCCGCGGGTCATGGTGCTTGTAGCGTGGGGAGTAGCGTTCATGGTGTTCTCATAAAAGCGAAGGAAGATGGCGAGCGAGAGTAAAGACAAGACTCGGCGGCGAGTAGGCTGTTGGCGGTGATATCACTCATGCCGTGAAATGATGACTGAAGCCTTGGCGTTGGCTTCGAGCCCCCATGATACATTCAGACACACCTGCCGAAACAGGCCATCCGGCAGCCTGAGGATCACGCTGAACACCAAACAAATGTGGGAGCTGGCTTGCCTGCGATGTGGACCCCCCGGTGTATCAGACACACCAGGGCGACGCTATCGCAGGCAAGCCAGCTCCCACACGTGCTCGCCTTCCTTCAGTGGGCGCGGCTTACTGCCCGCTGTAGATCTGGTCAAACACCCCGCCATCATTGAAGTGGGTTTTCTGCACGGTGCGCCAGTCGCCAAAGGTCTTCTCGACCGACAGGAAGTCGACTTTCGGGAAACGATCGGTGTACTTGGCCAGCACTTTCGGATCACGCGGGCGCAGGTAGTTGCTGGCTGCGATTTCCTGGCCTTCCGGCGACCACAGGTACTTCAGGTAGTCTTCGGCGACTGCACGCGTGCCTTTCTTCTCGACCACTTTGTCCACCACCGTGACCGGCGGCTCGGCTTCGGCGGAGACGCTTGGGTAGATCACTTCGAACTGATCGCGGCCGAATTCGCGGGCAATCATTTCTGCTTCGTTTTCAAAGGTCACCAGCACGTCGCCGATCTGGTTGGTCATGAACGTAGTGGTGGCGGCGCGGCCGCCGGTGTCCAGCACGGGCGCTTGTTTGAACAGCTTGCCGACAAAGGCCTTGGCCTTGTCTTCGTCGCCGCCGTTCTTCAGTACATAGCCCCAGGCCGACAGGTAGGTGTAGCGGCCATTACCCGAGGTTTTCGGGTTGGGCACGATCACTTGCACGCCATCTTTGAGCAGGTCCGGCCAGTCTTTCAGGGCTTTCGGGTTGCCCTTGCGCACGATAAACACGGTGGCCGACGTGAACGGCGCGCTGTTATTCGGTAGGCGGCTGACCCAGTTGTCCGGCACCAGTTTGCCGTTGTCGACCAGGGCGTTGATGTCGGTGGCCATGTTCATGGTGATCACGTCAGCCGGCAGGCCGTCGATCACCGAGCGCGCTTGTTTGCTGGAGCCGCCGAAGGACATCTGCAAGGTCAGCTTGTCGTTCGGGTGCTCGGCTTCCCAGTGTTTCTGGAAGGCGGCGTTGTAGTCCTTGTAGAAATCGCGCATCACGTCGTAGGAGACGTTGAGCAGAGTGGTCGGTGCGGCCTGGACGACGCCGGCCAGTGCGAGGCCTGCAGCCAGGAGAGAGGCGCTAACGAGTTTTTTCACTGCTCATTCCTTGTTGTTCGAGAGTAGAGAGAGGCACTGTGCCAGCGACTATAGCCGGGGGTGCATAGTCGTTTAAAGATTAAAAAGAACTTTGCTTATTCCTGTTTTTTAAACAGCGCGTTGCCACACCGCGAACAAAACGCCGCGTTCGCGTCATGGGTGTTTTTCTTGCACACCGGGCAGTCCGTTTGCAACTGTTCACCGCGCATGGCATTGGCCAGTTCAGCGGTAAAAATCCCGGTAGGCACGGCGATGATCGAGTAACCGGTGATCATCACCAGGGACGAAATCACTTGGCCCAGCGGGGTCTTGGGCACGATGTCGCCAAAGCCCACGGTGGTCAGGGTCACGATCGCCCAGTAGATGCCCTTGGGGATACTGGTAAAGCCGTGCTCCGGCCCTTCGATCACATACATCAAGGTGCCGAACACCGTCACCAGGGTGCAGACGCTGAGCAGGAACACCACGATCTTCTGTTTGCTGCCGCGCAACGCCGACATCAGGTAGTTGGCCTGCTTGAGATACGGCCCGAGTTTCAGCACCCGGAAGATCCGCAGCATGCGGATGATGCGGATGATCAGCAGGTACTGGGCGTCGCTGTAATACAGCGCGAGGATGCCGGGGACGATGGCGAGCAAGTCCACCAAGCCATAGAAACTGAAGGCATAGCGCAACGGCTTGGGCGAGCAGTACAGCCGCAGGCCGTACTCGATGGCGAAGATGACGGTGAAGCCCCACTCGATGTAGGCCAGCACGTTGGCGTAGTTGTCGTGGACTTCCTGAATGCTGTCGAGGATCACCACCACCAGGCTGGCGAGAATGATCAGCAGCAGGGTGCTGTCGAAACGCCGCCCGGCGGGCGTGTCGCTCTGGAACACCATGACGTAGAGACGCTGGTGCCAGTCGTTGTTGCTGTCCATAACTCTCGCCCATGTCGGATATCGGGCAAGCCTAGGGGGATTCGAACGGGCTGTCCACGCAGGCGTTGTGCCGCATTCGGCGGCCGGTGCTGCAGGATAATCTGGCTGAACCCGGGGGGCGCATGATGCGTAAGTCAATGAGCGCAAGTTGTCCTCATCGCAGGCAAGCCAGCTCCCACACTGGCTCGCATTTCACCGCGCGCTTACTGATCGCGAATCGAAAAATTCGCCATATGCTCCAGCCCCTTGATCAGCGCCGAATGGTCCCAATTCCCGCCACCGAGGGCGGTGCAGGTGCTGAACACTTGCTGGGTGCCGGCGGTGTTCGGCAGGTTGATCCCCAGCTCCTTGGCCCCGGCCAGCGCCAGGTTCAAATCCTTCTGGTGCAGATTGATGCGAAAGCCCGGATCGAAGGTGCCCTTGATCATGCGTTCGCCGTGTACTTCAAGGATCTTCGACGCGGCGAAGCCGCCCATCAGCGCTTCACGCACCTTGGCCGGGTCGGCGCCGTTTTTCGCGGCGAACAGCAGCGCTTCGGCCACCGCCTGGATGTTCAGCGCGACGATGATCTGGTTCGCCACTTTCGCCGTCTGGCCGTCGCCGTTGCCGCCGACCAGGGTGATGTTTTTGCCCATGCTCTGGAGCAACGGCAGCGCACGCTCGAAGGTCTGCGGCTCGCCGCCGACCATGATGCTCAAGGTGCCGGCCTTGGCCCCGACTTCACCACCGGACACCGGCGCATCGAGGTACTGCGCGCCGGTCTGGTTGATCCTCGCGGCGAACGCCTTGGTCGCGGTGGGGGAGATCGAACTCATGTCGATCACCACTTTGTTCGGCGACAGACCGGCGGCTACGCCATCGGCGCGGAACAGCACGTCATCGACCTGCGGGGTGTCGGGCACCATGACGATGATGAATTGCGCTTCCTGGGCGACTTGCTGCGGGCTGGCCAGCGCGATGGCGCCGGCCGCGATCAGCGCGTGTGGCGCCTTGCCGTGGTGTTCGGACAGGAACAGTTGGTGACCGGCTTTTTGCAGGTTGGCGGCCATGGGTTGGCCCATGATGCCGGTGCCGATAAATCCGATTTTAGCCATGAAGAAATCCTCTTTTTATTCGATAGAGCGCGGTCTGCCAAACACATGGGGTCCAAATGTGGGAGGGGGCTTGCTCCCGATAACGGTCTTTCATTCAACCTGTGTGTTGACGGATACACCGCTATCGGGAGCAAGCCCCCTTCCACTTTTTGGTTTCGTGTGGTGCCTGTCAGATCGCGTTGTGGGTCTTGAGCCAACCCAAACCCGCTTCGGTGGTGGTCAACGGCTTGTATTCACAGCCAACCCAACCCTGATAACCGATGCGATCCAAATGCTCGAACAGGAACCGATAGTTGATCTCCCCAGTCCCCGGTTCGTTGCGCCCCGGGTTATCCGCCAGTTGGATGTGGTTGATCTCACTCAAGTGCGCGGCCAAGGTCTGGGCCAGATCACCTTCCATGATTTGCATGTGATAGATGTCGTATTGCAGGAACAGATTGTCACTGCCCACCTGCGTGCGAATCGCCAGGGCCTGCGCGGTGTTGTTCAGGTAGAACCCAGGGATGTCGCGGGTGTTGATTGCTTCCATCACCAGCTTGATACCCGCCGCTTGCAGCTTGTCGGCGGCGTATTTGAGGTTGGCGACAAAGGTCTTTTCCACGGCGGCATCGTCCACGCCTTGTGGCCGGATGCCTGCCAGGCAGTTGACCTGAGTGTTGCCCAGCACCTGGGCGTAGGCGATGGCCAGGTCGACCCCGGCGCGGAATTCCTCGACCCGGTCCGGGTGGCACGCCAGGCCCCGTTCACCCTTGGCCCAGTCGCCGGCCGGTAGGTTGAACAACACTTGGGTCAGGCCATTGGCGTCCAACTGCGCCTTGATTTCGGCGGAGTTGAATGCGTAGGGGAACAGGTACTCGACGCCTGCGAAACCGGCATCGGCGGCCGCTTTAAAACGAGCGAGAAAAGCCTGTTCGGTGAACAGCATGGACAGGTTGGCGGCAAAGCGCGGCATAAAGTTCTCCTTAATCGAGCAGGGAAATGGCAGTCGGCGCATCGTTACCGACCAGGGCCAGGTCTTCGAATTCGTTGACGGCGTTGATCTCGGTGCCCATGGAAATATTGGTCACGCGCTCCAGAATAATCTCAACGATCACCGGAACCTTGAATTCTTCGAGCATTTCCTGGGCGCGGCGCAGTGCCGGCTGGATCTGGCCCGGCTCGAACACGCGCAGGGCCTTGCACCCCAGGCCTTCGGCGACCGCGACGTGGTCGACGCCATAGCCGTTGAGTTCCGGGGCGTTGAGGTTGTCGAAAGACAACTGCACGCAGTAGTCCATTTCGAACCCGCGCTGGGCCTGGCGTATTAATCCCAGGTAGGCGTTGTTCACCACCACGTGGATATACGGCAGCTTGAACTGCGCACCCACGGCCAGTTCTTCGATCATGAACTGGAAGTCATAGTCGCCGGACAGCGCCACCACCTTGCGGCTCGGATCGGCCTTGACCACGCCCAGCGCCGCCGGGATGGTCCAGCCCAACGGGCCGGCCTGGCCGCAGTTGATCCAGTGACGTGGCTTGTAGACGTGCAGGAATTGCGCACCGGCAATCTGCGACAGGCCGATGGTGCTGACGTAGCAGGTATCTTTGCCGAACACCTGGTTCATCTCTTCGTACACCCGTTGCGGCTTGACCGGCACGTTGTCGAAGTGCGTCTTGCGCTGCAGGGTGGCCTTGCGCTGTTGGCAGTCATGCAGCCAGGCGCTGCGGTCCTTGAGTTTGCCGGCGGCTTTCCACTCACGGGCGACTTCGATGAACATCGTCAGCGCGGCACCGGCGTCGGAAACGATGCCCAGGTCCGGGGTGAACACGCGGCCGATTTGCGTCGGCTCGATGTCGACGTGGATAAATCGGCGCCCCTCGGTGTACACCTCCACCGAACCGGTGTGGCGGTTGGCCCAGCGGTTGCCGATGCCCAGCACCACGTCCGATTTCAGCAGCGTCGCGTTGCCATAACGGTGGGAGGTTTGCAGGCCGACCATGCCCACCATCTGCGGGTGATCGTCGGGGAGGGTGCCCCAGCCCATCAGGGTCGGGATCACCGGGATGCCGGTCAGCTCGGCGAACTCCACCAGCAAGTCGCTGGCATCGGCATTGATCACGCCGCCACCGCTCACCAGCAGCGGGCGTTCGGCCTGGTCGAGCAGGGCCAGGGCTTTTTCGACCTGGATGCGCGTGGCCAGCGGTTTGGCCAGGGGCAGTGGCTGGTAGGCGTCGATGTCGAATTCGATTTCGGCCATCTGCACGTCGAACGGCAGGTCGATCAGCACCGGGCCAGGGCGGCCGGAGCGCATTTCATAAAAGGCTTTCTGGAACGCATACGGCACCTGGCCGGGTTCGAGGACGGTGGTTGCCCACTTGGTCACCGGCTTGACGATGCTGGTGATGTCCACGGCCTGGAAATCCTCCTTGTGCATCCGCGCCCGGGGGGCCTGGCCGGTGATGCACAGGATCGGAATCGAGTCGGCCGAGGCGCTGTACAGGCCGGTGACCATGTCGGTGCCCGCCGGGCCCGATGTGCCGATGCACACGCCGATATTGCCGGCCTTGGTGCGGGTGTAGCCCTCGGCCATGTGCGAGGCGCCTTCCACATGGCGAGCAAGGACGTGATCGATGCCACCCACCTTCTGCAAGGCCGAATACAGCGGGTTGATCGCGGCGCCCGGGATACCGAAGGCGGTGTCGACCCCTTCGCGACGCATCACCAGAACGGCGGCTTCGATTGCTCTCATTTTGCTCATTATTTTGCAGCCTCTTGCGTTTTATAATTGTATACAAGTTGCGTCTGTGCAAAGTGTATTCATGGCGAGCGGCGTAGGTCAATGCATTTTATTCGGCGGTCTTTGCGTTGGTCTTAGCGTGTTTTAACGGCGATTTCCGACGATATGCAGGCGTATGCGAAAAAAACTGTATACATGATATATAAATATTGTGTTCTATTTGTTGTGTTTTGTGGCTGCTAAAGAAGAGCCAACGGCTTTCCCATAACAAGATAAGGACGGCACCCATGAGCGCTTTAACCTTGAAAGTCGCAGTCAACCTGGCCAGCCAGGCCATCGGCGCAGGCCGTACCATCGCCTCGGCACCGCTGACCATCGCCGTGCTCGACAGCGGTGGTCACCTGATCACCCTGCAACGCGAAGACGGCGCCAGCCTGCTACGCCCGCAAATCGCCATCGGCAAGGCCTGGGGCGCGATTGCCCTGGGCAAAGGCTCGCGCTTGCTCGCGTTGGATGCGCAGCAGCGCCCGGCATTTATTGCGGCGTTGAACAGCCTGGGGCAGGGCAGCGTGGTGCCGGCGCCGGGTGGTGTGTTGATTCGGGGTCAGGATGGGGCGGTGCTGGGGGCGATCGGGATCAGCGGGGATACGTCGGATATTGATGAGCAGTGTGCGATTACGGCGATTGAGGGGGTGGGGTTGTGGGCGGATGCGGGGGTGTCAGCCTGATTATTGGATGATTGCCAGGGCCTCATCGGGAGCAAGCTCCCTCCCACCGTTGACTGTGTTCACACATTTCTATTTGTGAATACCGTCAAATGTGGGAGGGAGCTTGCTCCCGATTGGCACAGGCACCTCGGCATCTCAGTCCGGCGCACAGCCTTTAAGCACCAACCGAATAATCGTCTGCGCCGCCGCCTCGTAATCCGCTTCATCCAGCTTGGCTTTACCCGTCACCGCCGAAATCTGCCAATCAAAATCCGCATACGTCTGGGTCGCCGCCCAGATGCTGAACATCAAGTGATTGGGCTCAATCGCAGCGATCAGCCCGCGATCGACCCAATGCTGGATACAGTCGATATTGTGCTTGGCCTGGGCGTTGAGTTGCTCGACCTGCTCGGCGCTCAGGTGCGGGGCGCCGTGCATGATTTCGCTGGCGAACACTTTGGAGGCGAAGGGTAGGTCGCGGGAGATGCGGATTTTCGAGCGGATGTAGTTGCTCAGTACCACCGCCGGCTCGCCCTCTGGGTTGAACGGTGTGGAGGCCGCCAGGATCGGCTCGATGATGCTCTCGAGTACTTCGCGGTAGAGGTTGTCCTTGGACTTGAAGTAGTAGTAGACGTTGGGCTTGGGCAGCCCGGCCTTGGCGGCGATGTCACTGGTTTTGGTCGCGGCGAAGCCCTTGTCGGCAAACTCCTCGCTCGCCGCCCGCAGGATCTTTTCTTTATTGCGCTCGCGAATGCTGCTCATAAACCAGAGGGTTCCTTGCCATGACAGGCGGTTGCGCATGGTAGCACCGGCCATCCGCGAGCCTCAACAATGTGCCCGCAACGCCCATGGCCGCGTTATGCTCGCGCCATCTCACCCTTATGGAAGCCCGATTCATGGCAGGAAGCAGCTTGTTGGTTTTGATCGACGATATCGCCGCAGTACTCGATGACGTTGCACTGATGACAAAGATGGCCGCCAAGAAAACCGCCGGCGTGCTCGGCGATGACCTGGCGCTCAATGCCCAGCAAGTCTCCGGGGTGCGCGCCGAGCGGGAGATCCCGGTGGTGTGGGCGGTGGCCAAGGGGTCGTTTCTCAACAAGCTGATCCTGGTGCCGACGGCGTTGTTGATCAGTGCGTTTGTGCCCTGGGCGGTGACGCCGTTGTTGATGCTCGGCGGCGCCTACTTGTGTTTCGAGGGCTTTGAGAAGCTCGCTCACACGTTTCTGCACAGCAAAGCCGAAGACCAGGCCGAACACGCCCAGTTGGTCGCCGCCGTGGTGGACCCGGCGACCGATCTGGTGGCGTTCGAAAAGGACAAGATCAAAGGCGCGATCCGCACGGACTTCATCCTCTCGGCCGAAATCATCGCCATCACGCTGGGCACCGTTGCCGATGCGCCGTTGACGCAGCAGGTGATCGTGCTATCGGGCATTGCCATTGTGATGACCATCGGCGTTTACGGCGTGGTGGCCGGCATCGTCAAGCTCGATGACCTGGGCTTGTGGCTGACCCAGAAGCCTGGGCAGATGGCGCGCAGTATCGGTGGCGCGATCTTGCGCGCGGCACCGTACATGATGAAAAGCCTGTCGGTGATCGGTACGGCGGCGATGTTCATGGTCGGCGGCGGCATCCTCACCCACGGCGTGCCGGTGGCGCATCACTGGGTCGAGACGGTCAGCCAGAGCACCGGTGGCCTGGCGTGGTTGATGCCGACCTTGCTCAACGCGGTGGCCGGCATTATTGCCGGGGCGCTGGTGTTAGCACTGGTCACTGTGGCGGGCAAAACCTGGCGGGCCGTGCGCGGTTGATTGGGCATTCAGGGTTTTGCCTACAAAAAACTCAGAAATAGACTGTATGTAAAAAATAGATTATTTGTGCAAGTTGGCGTAGTGTCCGCTTGGTCAGTGACTGAGCCTGCGTCAATTACCCGTGTCCCTTCAGGTTAACCAGGCCTCAGGCACTACCCAGAATAAAAATAATTCGGTAGGTGCCTTCATGAAACACGTCAAACAGACGCTCTATGCCGTAACGATCACCCTCGGGCTGCTGTCGGTGGCCCACGCGCAACCGCTGCGTTTCGCCACGGAGGGCGCTTATCCGCCGTTCAACTACGTGGACTCGAATAACCAACTGCGTGGTTTTGACGTCGATATGGCGAACGCCCTGTGCGCCAGGCTGAGCGTCGAATGCTCGATCGTGGCCCAGGACTGGGAAGGCATTATCCCGGGCCTGCTTGCCAAAAAGTACGACGCAATCATCGCCTCGATGGCCATCACCGAAGAGCGCCAGCAGACCGTCAGCTTCACCCAGCCCTACAACCGCACGCGCATGGTCCTGGCAGTGCCCAGGGGCAGCGACATTCAGGACACGGCACCGGCCACGTTGGCCGGCAAGACGGTCGGCGCTCAATCGTCCTCGACCCAGGGCATCTACAACCAGGATGTCTATGGCGCCAATGGCGCGCGGGTCAAGTTGTATGTCGGGCAGGACGAGGCCAACAGTGACCTGCTCAATGGTCGCCTGGATGCGGTGGTCAACGACAGCGCGCCGATGCAGGAGTGGTTGAAGAGCACCGACCCGCAGTGTTGCCGGGTGCTGGCTATTCCCGGTACGCAAAGCGACGCCGGTATTGCCGTGCGCAAGGCCGATGACGCGTTGCGCGCCAGGCTGAACCAGGCCATCGCGGATGTGATCGCCGACGGTACGTATCGACAGCTCAAGTTGGCCCATGGCCTTGAGGATGATTAAGCGCGGGAGTGTCTTCCATGTTCGAGTCATTGGGGTTGTTGTCGTTGGGCGCGGGCGGTTGGGGCGGCGCGCTGCTGGCGGGCGCTGGGGTCACGATGGCGCTGGCATTGGCGTGTGTGCCGCTGGGGTTGCCATTGGGCTTGTTGGTGGCGTTGTGCAGCAAATCGCCCAGCGCAACGGTGAGGGCGATGGCGGCACTGTTCTCCACCTGTTTTCGTGGTCTGCCGGAGTTGCTGACGTTATTGATCGTGTATTACGGCATCCAGATTGCGCTGCAGAAATTCCAGGCGTATTGGGGCGGTTCGGCCGAGTTTTCCATCAATGCGTTTGTGGCGGCGGTGATCGCGTTCAGCCTGGTGCTGGCGGCCTTTTCCAGCGAGGTGTGGCTGGGTGCGCTGAAGACCGTCGCACGCGGTCAGTATGAAGGCGCCCAGGCACTGGGCTTGAGTCGCAGGCAGACGTTTTTCAAAGTGGTGCTGCCGCAGGTGATGAGCGTTGCCTTGCCGGGGCTGTCGAACAACTGGTTGAGCCTGCTCAAGGACACGGCGTTGGTGTCGACCATTTCCCTGGTGGACTTGATGCGCCAGACCAGCCTGGCGGTGAATGCCACCAAGGAGCCGATGCTGTTTTATCTGGCGGCGTGTTGCCTGTACCTGCTGCTGTCATCGATCTCGGGGTTTTGCATCGCGCAGCTTGAAAAGCACTACGGCCAGGGCCGGGAGCGTGCCTCATGACGGCGGGCGAGCGCTTTGCCGAGTGGCTCGGGCTTGAACTGTTTCAGCGCTATGGGGCGCAGTTGCTTGATGGTTTGTTGCTTACCCTGCAATTGGTGGCGCTATCCAGCAGCGTCGGGATGGTGCTCGGCGTGCTGTTGGCGTTGGGCAGGACTTCGCGCTGGCGCTCGTTGCAGTACGGGTGCAGGGCCTATGTCTACTTTTTCAGGGGCTCTCCACTGCTGGCGCAACTGTTCCTGATTTATTACGGCTTGGGTTCCTTCCACGGTTTCTGGCGCGACCTGGGCCTATGGGGGTGGTTCGGCGACCCATGGTTTTGCGCTTTGCTGGCGTTCACCTTGAATACGGCGGCCTACCAGGCCGAGATCTTTCGCGGCGGATTGCTCTCTGTGCCGCGTGCCCACTATGAAGCCGCGACGGCGTTGGGGTTGAATCGCACCACCACGTTTTTCAAGGTGACCTTGCCGCAGGTGCTCATCGTGACGGTAGGGCCGCTGGGCAATGAACTGATTTTGATCATCAAGGCCAGCGCCATTGTGTCGCTGGTCACCTTGCTGGACTTGATGGGCGTGGCCAAGCTGGCGTTTTCACGCACTTTTGATTTCCAGGTGTATGTGTGGGTGGCGCTGGTTTACCTGCTGGTGGTCGAGTGTGTCCGGCGTGGGGTGAACCGTCTTGATCGTCGACTTACCCAGCATCTGCGGCCAACTGACGAATGATAGGAGAGGGCACACATGGGGTCATCAATGCAGTTAAAGCGGTTGATCTGTCCACCTGCGCCGGTGGTGATTGACGTCGAAGGGCTGAGCAAATGGTATGGCCCGTATCAGGTGTTGCACGGCATCGACCTGCGGGTGGTGCAGGGCGAACGAATTGTGCTGTGCGGTACCTCGGGCTCCGGCAAGTCCACGTTGATCCGTTGCCTCAATCGTCTGGAACCTGCGCAGCAGGGCCGAATCCAGGTGCTGGGAGCCGACGTGAGCGCATCGCCGACACACTGCCGGGCGGCCTTGCGTGAGGTCGGCATGGTGTTTCAGGGCTTCAACCTGTTTCCTCACCTGACCGTCTTGCAAAACTGCGTGCTGGCGCCGATGTCCGTGCGCGGCATGCCCCGCGACAGCGCACAGGAGCAGGCCATGGCGCTGCTGAAAAAAGTCGGGATTGATCAACACTGGAAAAAATACCCGTCGCAACTGTCGGGCGGCCAACAGCAACGGGTCGCGATTGCCAGGGCATTGTGCATGGCCCCAAAAATCATGCTGTTCGATGAGCCGACGTCAGCGCTGGACCCGGAGGCTGTCGGCGAGGTGCTGGACGTGATGGTCATGCTCGCCGAAAGCGGCATGACCCTGCTCTGCGTCACTCACGAAATGGGCTTTGCCCGGCAAGTGGCCGGGCGTGTGCTGTTTCTCGATGGCGGGCGGATTATCGAAGACCAGCCGCCGGAGGCGTTTTTCACTGCGCCGCGAACGCCACGCGCCCAAGCATTTCTGGCGCAGGTGCTGGGGTAGGCGTCAGGTATCGAGCAGGCAAAAAAAAGGTTCTTCACGGATTACCGGGAAAGACGCTCTTGATCTTCATGAAAAAGAATTCGCTATCCCGGTAACCATACGCCATACGCTTGATCACCTTTATTCGATTGTTTATTCCTTCCAACTGACCGGTGTGCATTGGCCAGCGAACCCGACTGACGATGCCTCGCCAGTAACCCTTTAGTCTTTTGGCAAACTGCATCAGGGCAGGTATCTCGCTTTCATGGGCGTGACGCAGCCATTGGTTCCAAGCTGATCTCCAGTCCCAGGCGGTGCTCGGCGTCCAGAGCGTTTTGAGTTCAGCCTTCATTAAATAGACCGTCATCAGCGACTGGTTGGCCGCCAGCAGATCCTGCAAATGAACCTGTTGCTCTGGGTTTTTCAGGTTCTCAGGATTGCGCAGCAGTAACCATCGCGCCTGCTTGATGACTTTGCGTGCAGGCCTGTCATGGCGCAGTCGATTGGCTTCGTCGACACGAACCCGGTCAATTACCTCTCGACCATATTTGGCCACCACATGAAAGAGGTCGTAGACCACTCGCGCTTTGGGGCAGTGGTGACGAACCTCCAGATCAAAAGCGGTGTTCATGTCCATCGCCACCGCTTCGATTAGCGCGCAGCCCTCGGGCCCCAGCTCTTCAAAAAAGGGTCTAACCGCCGCCCGACTACGGCCTTCGCCGATCCACAGCACCCGTCGCGTATCCGCATCCAGGACAACGGTGGCATAACGATGACCTTTGAAGAGTGCGAACTCGTCCATGACCAAGCGTCGCGGTTTCGCCTTTGGCAAAACGCTTAATGCTGCTTGCAGGGCTCGACGCTCCAGTAAACGAACGGTCTCCCAATGCAGGCCAAACATCTGCGCCACGTGCAGCGTTGGAAGGCGCTCGCACGCTTGAATGACGGCATCTGCCAGGCGCCGGGTCATGCGGGCATAGCGATCCAGCCAACTAACCGCCTCCATGCGCTTGCCACAATCGCGGCAACCAACGCGCCGGAGCAAAACGCTCAAGCGCACCGCATGGCCGAGAATAGGCAAGTCACGAATGATGCGCTCGCAATACTCATGAGTGGTTGAGCAGAGCTTTTGACAGCCGCCACAACATGGGAACCGGGTGGCATGGGGGATCAGGTCGATCTGAAGGGCATCGCCGTCAGGCTTGATGTTGACGACAGAAAAGCCCTCCCAAAAGGGAAGGAAAGTATTAATATCTCGCATAAGAACGCCGGTTTGTTAGATGTGTTTGCTCGCACGAACATCATCAACCAAATCGGCGTTCTTGTTTCTGTGTTTCCCGAGATTCCGTGAAGAACCAAAAAAAAGCCACTCGAGCGCGTCGAATGGCTTTTTTACAGCGTGGATCGGTTACTCGGCAATCTGCAACTTGCGCGATTCGGTATAGATGTAGCGCACTTTTTCGTACTCGAATGGCGAGTTCATCTGACCGTAGCGGAAGCTGGTCTGGTAGCGCTTGTCGACCGCGCGCAGGGCCCAGATTTCCGGATGGTTGGAGCTGACTTCGGAGACGTTCAAGAAGTTGATCTGCGATTCGGCGCTGTAGTCGACCAGCAGGCCGCCGGTATCGCGCAGGTTCGACGGGCCCAGAATCGGCAACACCAGGTAGGCGCCGCCAGGCACGCCGTAGAAGCCTAGGGTCTGGCCGAAGTCTTCGCTTTGGCGCGGCAGGCCCATGGAGGTGGCCGGGTCCCACAACCCGGCGACGCCGAGGGTGGTATTGAGCAGCAGGCGCCCGGTGGTTTCCAGGGAGCGGTGACCCTTGAGTTGCAGCAGGCTGTTCAACAGGTTGGGCACATCGCCCAGGTTGTTGAAGAAATTGCTCACGCCGGTACGCAGGAAGCTCGGCGTGACGTAGCGGTAACCGTCGACCACCGGCAGAAACACCCATTGGTCGAAGCGGTAGTTGAAGTGGTACACGCGGCGGTTCCACGACTCCAACGGGTCATACACGTTGAGGGCGGTCAGTGATGAACGTTCGAATTCGCGTTGGTCCAGGCCCGGATTGAACTTGAGCTTGCTCAGTGGCTCCTTGAAACCGTCGGCACCCACCACGGTGGGCGCGTGAGCCTTGCTGTTGTCGGCATTGGCCACGCTTGCGCACATCAGGGCGGCAAGCAGCAGAAGATATTTAGCCACGGAAGAACTCCAGCATGGCGTCGGCGTTGACGCGGTAATTGAGGTTGCCGCAGTGGCCGCCCAGCGGGTAGACGGTCAAGCGATCGCCGAAGGTTTGACGCAGGAAGCCGAGGTCGCCCGGACCGAGGATCACGTCGTCGGCGTTATGCATGACGGCGATTTTCGGGCTGGCGTGCAGGTAGTCCTTGAGGGCGTACAGGCTGACCTGATCGACCAGTTGCAACAGGCTGCCGCCATCGGAACGGGCGCGCCACATCGGAATGACCTGTTCGGTGAGGTAGCAATCGAAGTCACATTGCAGCGCGCGCTTGAGGAACGGCGTGAGGCTGGTGCCTTCGGTGATCGGGTACTTCGGCGGGATGATCAGGCCACGGCGGTTGATCAGGTCCGAGGTGAACGCGATGTCGGCCGCCGAAAAGCGGAACGTGGTGCCGATCAGCATGGCCATCTGTTCGTTGGTCAGGTGTTGCTTGGAGTTCTGGAAGTCGTAGAGCAGAGCGTCGTTTAGGTCGATGTAGCCTTTTTGCTGGAAGTAGCGGGTCAGCTTGTTCAACACCAGCTCATAAAAGGTCGTGGTGTTGTTGATGCCCTTGACCTCGGTTTGCACCAGCTTGTCGAGGTTGGTGATCGAGGTGTAGAGGTTGACCGGAGGGTTGAGCAGCAGCACTTTCTTGAAGTTGAAGCTGCGACGGGTTTCATCGAGCTTGCTGACAAACGCCGCATCCAGCGCGCCGAGGCTGTAGCCGCTGAGGTAAAAGTCGGTGACCGGCAGCGAGGCGTTCTGCGCGCGCACTGCTTGCATCACGCGGTACATATCTTCGGCGTCTTCCTGGGTGATGCCAGGCGTGGCAAAGCGCGAGGCTGCGCTCATGAAGTCGAAGCTGGTGGGCGATGACAGTTGCACGACGTGGTAGCCGGCCTGGTAGTAGAGTTTTTTCAGGTATTCGTTGATGCTGCTGTCAAACCGCGCACCGGTGCCCGATATCAAGAAGATCAGCGGCGCGGCGTGGTCTTGCTTGGCGATGCGGTAGGTGAGTTTCTTCACCGCCCAGAAGTTGTCGGGCAGGCTGAATTCGCGCTCGGGGCGCATGTTCAGGGTGTAGTCCGACTGGTTGATTTCGTCGTTGCTCGGCAAGCTGGGCCGAAGGTCAGGCGGCGTGGTGGCAATGGTCGCTTCGAACGGGTTGGTCAAAGGGAAGCCATAGCTGGCCTGGTCGATGTCGACGGCCAGTGCTGACGCACTCAAAAAAAGGCTGCCTAGCAAGGCAGCGCAGCGCAAGGAACGGAGCATGACTTAATCCCTAAGAGGAAACGTGCTGAATGAAGTTCGCAGGCTATGACCACCGCGTTGCCACCGAAGTGCCAGCCTTCGGCACGAAAAATCGGAAAAAAACGTCGGAATCGGGGTGATAGTCGCCAGAAGATACACTTTGCGACGCATTGATGAACACTTATCTGCGTACATATCTTGCTAACGGCCGCCGGGGGATTAAGCTGAGCGCCGTTTTTGCCTATCGGAGTGCTCCATGTCCCGCCGCTTGCCGCTGATCTTGCTGCTTATTGCCCTGCCGTTATGGCTGGCCGCCAGTTATGCCGCGCGTTACGGCTTTATGGAGGATGGCCGCTGGGTCGGTATTTGCGCGGATGAAGCCAGCCGCTGGGAATGCCAGGTGCGTTCGAACCTCGGTTTGATGATTCACTTCAAGATGATGGGCTGGGCTGCGCTGATGACGTCGGTGCTGGCGTTTTTCGTACCGGGGCGCGCGGGGTGGGGGTTGGCGGTGCTGGGACTGGTGTTCGGGTTGCCAGCGCTGGCGTTGTACAACACCACGTTTGCGGTGTTTGCAGTGGTGATTGCGGGGTTGCGGTTGGTCCGCAAGCCACGGGGCGCCTGATAGGGCCAATCGGGGGCGGTGCGACGATTCGACTTGCCCCCCGATGGCGTTCTTAAGCCTTGCGCATCCGCAAGCACCGCCACAAAGCCACAACCATCAACCCACTGACCAGCGCCCAACCCCACGCCTGCTGGTTCAGTAGGCCTTCGCGGAACAGCTGGGGCGCAATGCCGGCACCGATGATAAAGGTCAGCAGCGCGATTTCCCGACGTGGCCCGGTCACGGGGCGAACCAGATAGACCAGGGCGGGCAGTACCAGCGCCGCACTTGGGAAGCTGCGATAACGTGGGTCAAACACCAGCGCCAGCATCATGACCGCACCCGCGAACCCAGCGATTGCCACCCACCAGCCTGCGCGCTGCTCCAGCCAGTTGAATGCTCGTTCGCGCCAACCCTGGCGGTCGCTCAAGGCCAGGGCCGCGTGCGCCAGTACCAGCAGGTTCAACGCGACCAGCAGCCCCGCCCACACCCATTCATCATTGAAGCGTGCAGTTACGCGGGTCAGTTCGGCCCAGGTGCCGATGGAGCAGGCGGCGACGGCCCCGAGCAGCGGTAGCAGCCAGGCGGCGCGCGGGCTGCGCACCCGCCCACCGAGCGCTAGCGTGCCCAGCAGGATGATTCCGCCCACCCCCAGCCACAGCGGCCAGTACGGCACGTTGGTCACCGGGCCGGCGAGGATGCCCTTGTCCTGGCGGTCGGCATCGAATAAGCCCCAGTAACCCCCGACAGCGCCTTCACTGGCACGCTTCCACGGCTGATCAAAGGCTTCGATCAGGTTGTAGTGCCAACCATTGGCTTCGGCCATGGCCACGAAGCCGCGCATGAACTTGGCCTCATTGACCCGGCTCGGCACTGCGGTTTCGCGCTGGCGGCCTTCGCTGGGCCAGCCGGTCTCGCCGATCAGTACGTCCTTGGGCGCAAATTTGTTGCCAAAGGTCTGGCGCACATCGCCGACATGTTTGAGTGCCTGGTCGATCCCCGAGGGATCGTCTTCCCAGTAGGGCAGCAAGTGGATGGTCAGGAAATCCACCGCCGGGGCTATTTCCGGGTGTTGCAGCCAGAATTCCCAGACGTCGGCATATGTGACCGGCTGCTTGACCTGGCTTTTGACCTTATGGATCAGCTTCACCAACTGTGCGGCCGTGACTTCCTTGCGCAGCAGGGTTTCGTTGCCGACGATCACCGAGGTGACCACGTCGGCGTTGGCGTTGGCCGAGGCGATCAAGGCGTCAACTTCTTTTTCAGTGTCGAGTGGGTTGCCGTTGACCCAGGCGCCGATCATCAGTTTTAGCCCGTGTTTGCGCGCCAGGTCCGGCAAGGCTTCCAGGCCGGTCATGGAGTAGGTGCGGATGCATTCGAAGCGAGTGGCCAGCAGGGCCAGGTCGGCGTCCATGCGCTCGGGACGCAGCGTGAACGGCTGGTCGAACGGCGATTGGTCCTTGTCGAAGGGCGTGTAGGAGGCGCATTGCAGCTTATGGCTGGCGCTGGCCACGTCCGGCAACACCACCGGCCGGCCGAGGCCGTACCAGTACCCGACCAGCGCGAGCAGGCCGAGGATCGAGGCGAAAAAATAGGGCAGGGCAGGGAAGCGGGCAGTCGCGGGCATGGTCGGCTTATCTGGGGAGCAAAGGCGCGCATCTTACCCGGATTTGTCGCGTCCCAGTGGGGCTGCATGATTTAGACATGCAAAGTTCGGGCGGGGTATGAGGCGAGTGTCCCATAAAAGCGCTAGCTGGCGATGTGATGTCGTTTCTTGCTTACCTGAGGTCGCTGACAGAGCAGGACAAAGGCCCCGGCAGGTTGATGATCGAAGTATCAGCACTCCACTGATGTCGTAGCGGCCGGAAAGATGCGCGTGAAGGGGGCGCGGCGCACCACATAACAACAGGTTGACGTCGCTCGACATCCGTCGGGCGCAGCACTTTCGGGGAAGTACGATGAAGATGCGACGACTCTTGGGCGCAGCTGCCACTCTGGTAGTTGCGATGAGCTCCACACTGGCCAGCGCCGACAGCAAAACCCTGAGCATCGGCTATGTGGACGGTTGGTCCGACAGCGTTGCCACCACCCATGTGGCGGCAGAGGTGATCAAGGCAAAGCTCGGTTATGACGTCAAACTGCAAGCGGTCGCCACCGGGATCATGTGGCAAGGCGTTGCCACCGGCAAGCTCGACGCCATGCTCTCTGCCTGGCTGCCCGTGACCCACGGTGAATACTGGGCCAAGAACAAGGACAAGGTGGTCGACTACGGCCCCAACTTCAAGGATGCGAAGATCGGCCTGATCGTGCCGGAGTACGTCAAGGCCAAGTCCATTGAAGACCTCAAGACCGATACCACCTTCAAGAACAAGATCGTCGGTATCGACGCCGGTTCAGGCGTGATGCTCAAGACCGACGAAGCGATCAAGGCCTATGGCCTGGACTACAAGCTGCAAGCCAGTTCCGGCGCCGCGATGATCGCCGAACTGACCCGTGCCGAAGACAAACAGGAATCCATTGCGGTCACCGGGTGGGTGCCACACTGGATGTTCGCCAAGTGGAAACTGCGTTTCCTGGACGATCCAAAAGGGATTTATGGCGCTGCTGAAACCGTCAACAGCATCGGCAGCAAGGGCCTGGAGAAGAAAGCGCCGGAAGTTGTGGCGTTCCTGAAGAAATTCCAATGGGCTTCCAAGGACGAAATCGGTGAAGTCATGCTCGCCATTCAGGAAGGCGCCAAGCCTGATGCAGCCGCCAAGGACTGGGTCGCCAAGCACCCTGAGCGGGTTGCCGAATGGACCGGTAAGTAACCCCCTTTGATGTAACTCCCCTGTGGGAGGGGGCTTGCCCCCGATTGCGGTGTGTCAGTCGCTGATGATCTGACTGGTCTACCGCTCTCGGCGGCAAGCTCCCTCCCGCATTATTTTCGTCACCCGTAAATGTTTCTGCGCCCTCGCAAACCCTCGCTACACTCCCTCCTAATACTAAGGTCGTCTGGAACGTGTCCAGCAGTCGCATACAGTGGATATTGTTTCAATAATAACAAAGCTGTGCTGCGAGGATAAAAACAATGAACGACAGCATTTACCTCTCGATTCAAAACAGCCCGCGCTTCAAGGAGCTGGTTAGGAAAAGGGAAAGGTTCGCCTGGATTCTCTCGGCGATCATGCTAGGGCTTTACTCCGGATTCATCCTGTTGATCGCCTACGGGCCACAATTGCTGGGGACTAAGATCAGTCCCACTTCGTCCATCACCTGGGGAATCCCTATTGGTGTCGGGCTGATTCTTTCGGCCTTTGTCCTCACTGCGATCTACGTGCGACGCGCCAACGGCGAATTCGACGACCTGAACAATGCGATTCTCAAGGAGGCTGCGCAATGATCCGTCGTCTATTGGCTGTACTCGGTGCTTCGGTCTTCGCGCCTGCTGTATGGGCGGCGGAGGCATTAACGGGTGAAGTGCAAAAACAACCGCTGAATATTCCAGCGATCCTGATGTTCGTGGTCTTTGTCGGCGCGACGTTGTGCATCACCTACTGGGCGTCCAAGCGCAACAATTCGGCGGCCGACTATTACGCGGCCGGCGGCAAGATCACCGGTTTTCAGAACGGTCTGGCGATTGCCGGCGACTATATGTCTGCCGCGTCTTTCCTGGGTATTTCCGCACTGGTATACACCTCCGGCTACGACGGCCTGATCTACTCGATCGGCTTCCTGGTGGGCTGGCCGATCATTCTGTTCCTGATCGCCGAGCGCTTGCGTAACCTGGGCAAATACACCTTTGCCGACGTGGCGTCCTACCGCCTCGGGCAAACCCAGATCCGCAGCCTGTCGGCCTGTGGCTCGCTGGTGGTGGTAGCGTTCTACCTGATCGCGCAGATGGTTGGCGCGGGCAAGCTGATCCAGTTGCTGTTCGGTCTCGATTACCACGTGGCAGTGATCATGGTGGGTATCCTGATGTGCATGTACGTGCTGTTCGGCGGCATGCTGGCAACCACCTGGGTGCAGATCATCAAGGCAGTCTTGCTGCTGGCTGGTGCTACATTCATGGCGGTCATGGTGATGAAGCACGTCAACTTCGACTTCAGCACATTGTTCGCCGAGGCAGTCAAGGTTCACCCTAAAGGTGAGGCAATCATGAGCCCCGGCGGCCTGGTGAAAGATCCGGTCTCCGCGTTCTCCCTGGCCCTGGCACTGATGTTTGGTACCGCCGGCCTGCCGCACATCCTGATGCGCTTCTTCACCGTGAGCGACGCCAAGGAAGCCCGTAAGAGCGTGTTGTACGCTACTGGCTTCATCGGCTACTTCTACATCCTGACCTTTATCATCGGTTTTGGTGCGATCCTGTTGGTCAGCACTAACCCGGCGTTCAAGGATGCTGCAGGCGCCTTGCTCGGTGGTAACAACATGGCAGCGGTTCACCTGGCCAACGCGGTGGGTGGCAGTATCTTCCTGGGCTTCATCTCGGCTGTGGCGTTTGCCACCATCCTTGCGGTGGTTGCGGGCTTGACCCTGGCCGGTGCTTCGGCGGTGTCCCACGACCTATATGCCAGCGTGATCAAGAAAGGCAAGGCCAACGACAAGGATGAGATTCGCGTCTCGAAGATCACCACTATCGCTTTGGCGGTGCTGGCAATCGGTCTGGGTATCCTGTTTGAAAGCCAGAACATTGCGTTCATGGTTGGCCTGGCCTTCTCCATCGCGGCTAGCTGTAACTTCCCGGTGTTGCTGCTTTCCATGTATTGGAAGAACCTCACCACCCGTGGCGCAATGATTGGTGGCTGGCTCGGGTTGATCAGTGCCGTGGGCCTGATGGTCCTGGGGCCGACCATCTGGGTGTCGATCCTGCATCACGAAAAAGCCATCTTCCCGTATGAGTACCCTGCGCTGTTCTCGATGATCATCGCGTTCGTCAGTATCTGGTTCTTCTCCATCACCGACAAGTCGGCGGCGGCAGTCAAGGAACGGGCGCTGTACTTCCCGCAGTTTGTGCGTTCGCAGACTGGCCTGGGGGCGAGTGGGGCGGTTGCTCACTAAGGTTGTAGCTCAATAGGAAATGCCCCGGTCGAAAGGCCGGGGCATTTTTTTGGCTGGGGTTTTGTGTTGGCTGGGCTATTGCCATCGGGAGCAAGCTCCCTCCCACATTTGACTGCATTCCAGGGTGGGTAGTCGGGCAAATACGGGGGGTTGTAGCTCAATAGGAAATGCCCCGGTCGACAGGCTGGGGCATTTTTTGGCTGGGCATTGCCATCGGGAGCAAGCTCCCTCCCACATTTGACTGCATTCCAAGGCGGATGCTCGGTCAAATGTCGGAGGGGGCTTGCTCCCGATAGCGGCATTTCAGACAAAACAGTTTCTCGGTTCCTGCACAAATAAAAACGGCCTCCATGAAGGAGGCCGCTTTTTTATTACTCATCAGTCAGATGCTTACTTGCGATCTTCCAACTTGGTGATGTCACGCGACGCGTAGCCGGTGTACAGCTGGCGCGGGCGGCCAATCTTGTACGGGCTGGAGAGCATTTCTTTCCAGTGGGAGATCCAGCCCACGGTCCGCGCCAAGGCGAAGATCACGGTGAACATGCTGGTTGGAATGCCGATCGCCTTGAGGATGATCCCCGAGTAGAAGTCGACGTTCGGGTACAGCGAGCGTTCGATGAAGTAAGGGTCGGTCAGGGCGATCTCTTCCAGGCGCATGGCCAGTTCGAGTTGCGGATCGTTCTTGATGCCCAGTTCCCTCAACACTTCGTCGCAGGTTTTCTTCATGACGGTGGCGCGCGGGTCGCGGTTCTTGTAGACCCGGTGACCGAAGCCCATCAACTTGAACGGATCGTTCTTGTCTTTGGCCTTGGCGATGTATTTGTCGATGTTCGAGACATCGCCGATTTCATCGAGCATGGTCAATACGGCTTCGTTCGCACCACCGTGGGCAGGGCCCCACAGTGCGGCGATACCGGCGGCGATACAGGCGAACGGGTTGGCACCCGAAGAACCTGCCAGACGCACGGTAGAGGTGGAGGCGTTCTGCTCGTGGTCGGCATGGAGGATGAAGATCCGGTCCATTGCCTTGGCGAGCACCGGGCTGATCGGTTTGATCTCGCACGGGGTGTTGAACATCATGTGCAGGAAGTTTTCCGCGTAAGTCAGGTCGTTGCGCGGGTACATCATGGGTTGGCCCATGGAGTACTTGTAAACCATTGCGGCCAGGGTCGGCATCTTGGCAACCAGGCGGATCGCGGAAATTTCGCGATGCTGCGGGTTATTGATGTCGAGGGAGTCGTGATAGAAAGCCGACAGGGCACCGACTACGCCGCACATGACGGCCATTGGGTGGGCGTCGCGACGGAAGCCGTTGAAGAAAGTCTTCAACTGCTCGTGAACCATGGTGTGGTTCTTTACGGTGCTGACGAACTCGGCTTTCTGCTCGGCGGTTGGCAACTCGCCATTTAGTAGCAGATAGCAGGTTTCCAGGTAATCCGATTTTTCAGCCAGTTGCTCAATCGGGTAGCCCCGATGCAGCAAAATGCCATTGTCGCCATCGATATAGGTAATCTTCGACTCGCATGAAGCGGTCGACATGAAGCCTGGGTCGAAAGTGAAACGGCCCGTGGCCGTAAGGCCCCGTACGTCGATAACATCAGGACCAACGGTGCCGGTTAAAATGGGCAGCTCGACGGGGGCTACGCCCTCGATGATCAACTGCGCTTTTTTGTCAGCCATGTGGCCTCCTATTTATGCTTCAAATCATCAGACAGACCCCCCACGCAGGGCCCGGACCACTATAGTGAGATAAATTCAGATGTCAATTTGCCTAAAGTCTTGCTCCAGAAGGCTTTCACAGGACTTTTTCCTCGAAATTTACCGCCATTTACGCCTTTTATTCCGCCAGCGCAATGCGCTATTAGCGTGAGGTCAGCGCGTTGTCATTAGTAGCCTAACTGTCTATACTCGGCCACCGACCGCCAAGGGCTTTTGGGCTTGCTTTCATTGGGGGTCGCACTCCCTGGGTGGCGTTACCTGACCAGTACACTCCCCAACAACTTTGCCCTGATTGTTAGGGGCTCTTCAGTGTGAAAAAAAGCCGTGAATAGCCAACGACCTGTAAACCTAGACCTAAGGACCATCAAACTCCCCATCACCGGCGTTACGTCGTTCCTGCACCGTGTTTCCGGCATCATCCTCTTCCTGGGCTTGGGCTTCATGCTTTATGCATTGAGCAAATCCTTGGGTTCCGAGGAAGGTTATGCCGAGGTGAAGGCATGCTTGACCAGTCCGCTGGCCAAGTTCGTAGCATGGGGTCTCTTGTCCGCTCTGCTGTATCACTTGGTAGCCGGCGTGCGCCACTTGATCATGGATATGGGCATCGGTGAGACGCTGGAAGGCGGCCGCCTGGGCTCGAAAATCGTCATCGCCATTTCCGTGGTGCTGATCGTTCTGGCAGGAGTTTGGATATGGTAACCAGCGTAACGAATCTGTCGCGTTCGGGCCTCTATGACTGGATGGCACAGCGTGTGTCTGCGGTCGTTCTCGCGGCTTATTTCATTTTCCTGATCGGATACCTCGTCGCAAATCCGGGCATCGGCTATGAGCAGTGGCATGGCCTGTTTTCCCATAACGCGATGCGAATCTTCAGTCTGCTGGCCCTTGTAGCCCTGGGCGCTCACGCCTGGGTCGGCATGTGGACCATCTCGACCGACTACCTGACGCCAATGGCGCTGGGCAAGTCTGCGACAGCAGTACGGTTTCTCTTCCAGGCAGTATGCGGCGTCATGATGTTCGCTTACTTCGTCTGGGGTGTGCAGATTCTTTGGGGTATCTGATCCATGGCTAACATTCCAACTATTTCCTTCGACGCTATCATCATTGGTGGCGGCGGCGCCGGCATGCGCGCAGCGCTGCAACTGGCTCAGGGCGGTCACAAGACTGCCGTGATCACCAAGGTGTTCCCGACGCGTTCCCACACCGTATCGGCTCAGGGTGGCATCACCTGCGCCATCGCCTCCGCCGACCCGAACGATGACTGGCGCTGGCACATGTACGATACCGTCAAGGGTTCCGACTATATCGGTGACCAGGACGCTATCGAATACATGTGTCAGGAAGGCCCGGCCGCCGTGTTCGAGCTGGACCACATGGGGCTGCCGTTCTCGCGTACCGAGCAAGGTCGTATCTACCAGCGTCCATTCGGCGGTCAGTCGAAGGATTACGGTAAAGGTGGCCAGGCTGCCCGTACCTGCGCTGCTTCCGACCGTACCGGTCACGCGCTGCTGCACACCCTTTATCAGGGCAACCTGAAAGCTGGCACCACGTTCCTGAACGAGTACTACGCGGTTGACCTGGTGAAAAACCAGGACGGCGCATTCGTCGGCGTGATCGCTATCTGCATCGAAACCGGTGAAACCACCTACATCCGCGCCAAGGCTACTGTTCTGGCGACTGGCGGTGCAGGTCGTATCTACGCATCGACCACCAACGCCCTGATCAACACCGGTGACGGCGTTGGCATGGCGCTGCGTGCTGGCGTGCCGGTGCAGGACATTGAAATGTGGCAGTTCCACCCAACCGGTATCGCCGGTGCCGGTGTACTCGTCACCGAAGGTTGCCGTGGTGAAGGTGGCTATCTGATCAACAAGCACGGTGAGCGTTTCATGGAGCGTTATGCTCCGAACGCGAAAGACCTTGCTGGTCGTGACGTTGTTGCTCGCTCCATGGTCAAGGAAATCATCGCCGGCAACGGCTGTGGCCCGAATGGCGACCACGTAATGCTGAAGCTCGATCACCTCGGCGAGGAAGTGCTGCACAGCCGCCTGCCAGGTATCTGCGAGCTGTCCAAGACCTTTGCTCACGTTGACCCGGTGGTTGCTCCGGTTCCGGTTGTTCCGACTTGCCACTACATGATGGGCGGCGTGCCGACCAACATTCATGGTCAGGCGATCACCCAGAACGCCGAAGGTGTGGACGAGATCATTCATGGTCTCTTCGCAGTAGGCGAAGTGGCTTGCGTATCGGTACACGGCGCCAACCGTCTGGGCGGCAACTCGCTGCTCGACCTGGTGGTATTCGGCCGCGCTGCCGGCCTGCACCTCGAGAAGGCGCTGACCGACGGCATCGAATACGATGACGCCACTGACGCCAACATCGAAACCGCCCTGGCCCGTCTGAACGCTCTGAACGAGCGTACCGATGGCGAAGACGTGGCTACCCTGCGTCGCGAGCTGCAAAGCTGCATGCAGAACTACTTCGGTGTATTCCGTACCGGCGAATACATGCAGAAGGGTATCGCCCAGTTGGCCGACCTGCGCACGCGCATCGCCAACGTCAAGATCAACGATAAGAGCCAGGCGTTCAACACCGCTCGTATCGAAGCCCTTGAACTGCAAAACCTGTTGGAAGTGGCTGAAGCGACTGCGATCGCCGCCGAGGTTCGTAAAGAATCCCGTGGTGCTCACGCTCGTGAAGACTTTGAAGATCGCGATGACGAAAACTGGTTGTGCCACACCCTGTACTTCCCGGGTGACAAGCGCGTAACCAAGCGTGCCGTTAACTTCTCGCCGAAGACGGTTCCGATGTTTGAACCGAAAATTCGGACTTACTAAGGGTGGCTGCCATGTTGAAAGTCAGTGTGTATCGCTACAACCCTGATCGGGACGCTGCGCCGTTCATGCAGGATTTTCAGGTCGATACCGGTGGTAAAGACTTGATGGTGCTGGATGTGCTGGCCCTGATCAAAGAGCAGGACGAAGGTTTCTCCTATCGTCGCTCTTGCCGTGAAGGTGTGTGCGGTTCCGACGGCATGAACATCAACGGCAAAAACGGCCTGGCGTGCATCACGCCACTGTCCGCCGTGGTTAAGGGCAATAAGCTGATCGTTCGTCCTCTGCCAGGGTTGCCGGTTATCCGTGACCTGGTCGTCGATATGAGCATCTTCTACAAGCAATACGAGAAGGTTAAGCCATTCCTGCAGAACGACACGCCGGCTCCGGCCATCGAACGTCTGCAGTCCCCGGAAGAACGCGAAAAGCTCGACGGTCTGTACGAGTGCATCCTGTGCGCTTGCTGCTCGACTTCCTGCCCGTCCTTCTGGTGGAACCCGGACAAGTTCCTGGGTCCAGCCGCTCTGCTGCAAGCGTATCGCTTCCTGGCAGACAGCCGTGACACCTATACGTCCGAGCGCCTGGCTTCACTGGATGACCCGTTCAGCGTATTCCGCTGCCGCGGGATCATGAACTGCGTCAACGTATGTCCCAAAGGCCTGAACCCGACTAAGGCCATTGGTCACATCCGTAATATGCTGCTGCAAAGCGGCGTGTAATTGACGTTGTAGCAAAGCAGGACCGTTGTGCCCGTAAATGCTACGGCGCAGGCTTCAACCGGCGCCGTAGTCTTAACTTGAGCAGCGACTTACAAAGCCGCGGCTCTTATTTTGAAGAAATGAGACAAGCAGGGGCATTCGGGTTGGTACCCGAACTATCAGCGTGATCCTAAGTGGCTTGTTTTGGTCGCTGCACTGGGCCTTTTGCAAGCAAACTCGGTGTCGCCGCCGGTGGTGTCCCCAAATCGAGGGTGACCAAGCATGCAAGAAAGCGTGATGCAGCGCATGTGGAACAGCGGCTATCTTTCAGGTGGTAACGCTGCCTATGTGGAAGAGCTTTATGAGCTCTACCTGCACGACCCTAACGCTGTGCCAGAAGAATGGCGCACCAAATTTCAGACGTTGTCTTCAGACGGCAACGCTGCCACCGATGTATCGCACGCAACAATTCGCGATCAGTTCGTGCTGCTGGCAAAGAACCAGCGCCGCGCCCAACCGGTTTCTGCCGGAAGCGTGAGCAGTGAGCATGAGAAGAAGCAAGTTGAAGTATTGCGACTGATCCAGGCCTACCGTATGCGTGGCCACCAGGCGGCCCAGCTCGATCCGCTGGGGCTCTGGAAGCGTCCTGCACCTGCAGACCTGTCGATCAATCATTACGGCTTGACCAATGCCGATCTTGATACGATCTTCCGTGCCGGCGACCTGTTCATCGGCAAAGAGGAAGCGAGCCTACGTGAAATTCACGAAGCGTTGCAGCAGACATATTGCCGCACCATTGGCGCTGAGTTCACGCACATCACCGACTCCGAACAGCGTCACTGGTTCCAGCATCGCCTGGAAGGCGTGCGTGGCCGTCCGGTTATGTCCGCCGATGTGCGCAGCCACCTGCTTGAGCGCGTGACCGCAGCCGAAGGCCTGGAAAAATACCTGGGCACCAAATACCCGGGTACCAAGCGTTTCGGCCTGGAAGGCGGCGAGAGCCTGATTCCGATGCTCGATGAGCTGATCCAGCGTTCCGGCTCCTACGGCACCAAGGAAATCGTGATCGGCATGGCCCACCGTGGCCGTCTCAACGTGCTGGTCAACACCTTCGGCAAGAACCCGCGCGAGTTGTTCGACGAGTTCGAAGGCAAGAAAAAGGTCGAGCTGGGTTCCGGTGACGTTAAATACCACCAGGGCTTCTCGTCCAACGTGATGACCACCGGCGGTGAAGTTCACCTGGCCATGGCCTTCAACCCATCCCACCTGGAAATCGTTTCTCCAGTGGTCGAGGGTTCGGTGCGGGCTCGCCAGGATCGTCGTAACGACACCACTGGTGAGAAGGTTCTGCCGATTTCCATCCACGGCGACGCGGCATTTGCCGGTCAAGGCGTGGTTCTGGAAACCTTCCAGATGTCGCAGACCCGCGGCTTCAAGACTGGCGGTACCGTTCACATCGTCATCAACAACCAGGTGGGCTTCACCATCAGCAACCCGTTGGACGCGCGTTCCACCGAGTACGCCACCGACGTTGCCAAGATGATCCAGGCACCGATCCTCCATGTGAATGGTGATGATCCGGAAGCCGTGCTGTTCGTGACCCAACTGGCGGTCGACTACCGCATGCAGTTCAAGCGTGACGTGGTGATCGACCTGGTTTGCTACCGCCGTCGCGGTCACAACGAAGCGGACGAACCAAGCGGCACCCAGCCGTTGATGTACCAGCAGATCACCAAGCAGCGCACTACCCGTGAGCTGTACGCCGAAAGCTTGACCAAGGCCGGTGTGGTTGACGAAGTGCGTGTTCAGGCGAAAGTCGACGAATACCGCAACGCTCTGGACAATGGTTTGCATGTTGTAAAAAGCCTGGTTAAAGAGCCGAACAAAGAGCTGTTCGTCGACTGGCGTCCGTACCTGGGCCACGCCTGGACTGCACGTCACGATACGTCTTTCGATCTGAAGACCCTGCAGGAACTGTCTGCCAAGCTGCTGGAAATTCCGGATGGCTTCGTCGTACAGCGCCAGGTTGCGAAGATCTACGAAGACCGTCAAAAAATGCAAGCCGGCGGCCTGCCGATCAACTGGGGTTACGCTGAAACCATGGCGTACGCGACCCTGGCGTTCGAAGGTCACCCGATCCGCATGACCGGCCAGGACATCGGCCGTGGTACGTTCTCGCACCGTCACGCGGTTCTGCACAACCAGAAAGACGCGGGTACCTACATCCCGTTGCAACACCTGTACGAAGGTCAGCCACGTTTCGACCTGTACGATTCGTTCCTGTCCGAAGAAGCCGTGCTGGCGTTCGAATACGGTTACTCGACCACCACGCCTCAGGCGCTGGTGATCTGGGAAGCCCAGTTCGGCGACTTCGCCAACGGTGCCCAGGTGGTTATTGACCAGTTCATCACCAGCGGTGAGCACAAGTGGGGCCGTCTGTGCGGTCTGACCATGCTGCTGCCACACGGTTATGAAGGTCAGGGTCCGGAGCACTCTTCGGCCCGTCTGGAGCGTTACCTGCAACTGTGCGCCGAGCACAACATCCAGGTATGCGTGCCGACTACCCCGGCCCAGATCTACCACTTGCTGCGTCGTCAGGTCATTCGCCCGCTGCGCAAGCCGCTGGTAGTGCTGACGCCGAAATCGCTGCTGCGTCATAAATTGGCCATCTCGACCCTGGAAGATCTGGCTGACGGTTCGTTCCAGACCGTGATTCCAGAAATCGATGCACTGGATGCGGCCAAGGTCACTCGCCTGGTCCTGTGCAGCGGCAAGGTCTACTACGATCTGCTGGAAAAACGCCGTGCCGAAGGCCGCGAAGACATCGCCATCGTGCGTATCGAGCAGCTTTACCCGTTCCCGGAAGATGACCTCATGGAGATCATCGCGCCTTACACCAACCTCACTCATGTAGTGTGGTGTCAGGAAGAACCGATGAACCAGGGCGCGTGGTACAGCAGCCAGCATCATCTGCGTCGCAGCATGGGTAACCACATCAAGGGCTTGGGCCTGGAGTACGCCGGCCGCGATGCTTCTGCCGCACCTGCATGTGGCTATGCATCGATGCACGCCGAGCAGCAGGAAAAACTCCTGCAAGATGCTTTCACTGTTTAACGCCTTCGCGCTGACTGAAACCGAATTTTAAGGACCCATAGATAATGGCTATTGAAATCAAAGCCCCGACATTCCCGGAATCGGTTGCCGATGGCACCATTGCCACTTGGCACAAGAAACCCGGCGAGGCTGTAAAACGTGACGAACTGATCGTCGACATCGAGACCGACAAAGTCGTTCTGGAAGTGTTGGCCGAAGCTGACGGCGTGCTGGGCGCGATCATCGCCAATGAAGGCGATACCGTCCTGTCCAACCAGGTACTGGGCTCGATCGAAGCGGGCAGCGCTGCTGCTGCTCCAGCCGCCGCACCGGCTGCTGCTTCTGCTCCAGCTGCTGCTCCGGCTGCTGGTGGCGAAGATCCAATCGCCGCACCGGCTGCTCGTCAATTGGCCGAAGAAAACGGCATTAACCTGGCTTCCATCAAAGGCACCGGCAAAGACGGCCGTGTGACCAAGGAAGACGTGGTTGCTGCAGTTGAAGCCAAGAAAAACGCTCCAGCAGCTGCACCTGCCAAGGCAGCAGCGCCTGCTGCCGCTGCTCCTGTGTTCGCCGCTGGCGACCGCACCGAGAAGCGCGTTCCGATGACCCGCGTGCGTGCCACCGTGGCCAAGCGCCTGGTTGAAGCCCAGTCGAACATGGCGATGCTGACCACCTTCAACGAAGTCGACATGACCGAAGTCATGGCCCTGCGTTCGAAGTACAAGGATCTGTTCGAGAAGAGCCACAACGGCGTGCGCCTGGGCTTCATGTCGTTCTTCGTGAAAGCGGCCACCGAAGCGCTGAAACGCTTCCCGGCAGTCAACGCTTCCATCGACGGTAGCGACATCGTTTACCATGGCTACGCAGACGTCGGCGTTGCCGTGTCCAGCGACCGTGGCCTGGTGGTTCCGGTTCTGCGTAACGCCGAGCTGATGAGCCTGGCTGAAATCGAAGGCGGCATCGCCGGCTTCGGCAAGAAAGCCCGTGACGGCAAGCTGACCATCGACGAGATGACCGGCGGTACCTTCACCATCACCAACGGTGGTACCTTCGGTTCGATGATGTCGACCCCGATCGTCAACCCGCCGCAAGCCGCGATCCTGGGCATGCACAACATCATCCAGCGTCCGATGGCCATCAACGGCCAAGTCGTGATCCGCCCAATGATGTACCTGGCGCTGTCTTACGATCACCGCCTGATCGATGGTAAAGAAGCCGTGACTTTCCTGGTGACCATCAAGAACCTGCTGGAAGACCCAGCTCGTCTGCTGCTGGATATCTGATAGAAGCAGCTGCCGGCCTCAAGTGACAGGCTGCCGGAAACGGCAGTCGGGCTTGGGGCTTGCGGCTTGAAAGCTTGCTGCTAAATAGAGGAACTATTTTCATGTCGCAGAAATTTGACGTTGTAGTGATTGGTGCAGGTCCTGGCGGCTATGTTGCCGCCATCAAGGCTGCACAACTGGGCCTCTCGACTGCTTGCATCGAAAAATACACCGACAAGGAAGGCAAACTGGCACTGGGCGGTACTTGCCTGAACGTTGGTTGCATTCCTTCCAAGGCGCTGCTGGACAGCTCCTGGAAATTCCACGAAGCGCAAAGCGGTTTTGCCATCCACGGCATCAACCACGCTGGCGTGACCATGGACGTACCCGCGATGGTCGGCCGTAAAGCCAACATCGTTAAAGGCCTCACCTCCGGCGTTGCGACCCTGTTCAAGGCCAACGGCGTAACTTCCCTGCAAGGTCACGGCAAACTGCTGGCCGGCAAGAAAGTTGAAATCACCAAGCCGGACGGTTCGGTAGAAATCATCGAAGCCGAAAACGTGATCCTGGCCCCAGGTTCGCGTCCAATCGACATTCCACCAGCACCTGTTGATCAGAACGTGATCGTTGATTCGACCGGCGCCCTGGAATTCCAGGCAGTTCCTAAGCGTCTGGGCGTGATCGGCGCTGGCGTGATCGGCCTGGAACTGGGTTCGGTCTGGTCCCGTCTGGGTTCCCAAGTCACTGTTCTCGAAGCCCTGGATACGTTCCTGCTGGCTGCTGACACCGCAGTGTCCAAAGAAGCGCTGAAAACCCTGACTAAACAAGGTCTGGACATCAAGCTGGGCGCTCGCGTGACCGGCTCGAAGGTTAACGGCGAAGAAGTCGTCGTGACCTACACTGACAAGGATGGCGAGCAGACCATTACTTTCGACAAGTTGATCGTAGCCGTTGGTCGCCGCCCAGTGACCACCGACCTGCTGGCTTCCGACTGCGGCGTGAACATCGACGAGCGTGGTTTCATCCACGTTGACGATCACTGCGCTACCACCGTTCCAGGCGTCTACGCCATTGGCGACGTGGTTCGCGGCATGATGCTGGCGCACAAGGCTTCCGAAGAAGGCATCATGGTTGTCGAGCGCATCAAGGGCCACAAAACCCAGATGAACTACGACCTGGTACCATCGGTTATCTACACCCACCCGGAAATTGCATGGGTTGGCAAGAACGAACAGCAGTTGAAAGCTGAAGGCGTTGAAGTTAACGTCGGCACCTTCCCGTTCGCTGCTTCTGGCCGTGCCATGGCAGCCAACGACACCGGTGGTTTTGTCAAAGTCATCGCTGATGCCAAGACTGACCGCGTATTGGGCGTCCATGTGATTGGCCCAGGCGCTGCAGAACTGGTCCAGCAGGGCGCAATCGGTATGGAATTCGGCACCAGTGCCGAGGACATCGGCATGATGGTTTTCTCCCATCCGACCCTGTCCGAAGCGTTGCACGAAGCCGCGCTGGCAGTGAATGGTCATGCCATTCACATCGCGAACAAGAAGAAGCGCTAAAACGAGATAATAAGAAACCACGGCGGCTGCCCGTCGTGAGCCTTGTGCGCAAGACTCACCGCGGAATGTCCGCTGGACGCAGTCTTGCGCAGCTTGACCGGGCTTAAGTCCGGCAAGTTGCGTAAGCAGCAGTCACAGGTGGCGCGGCACTCATAATGAGCGCAGCGCCGAATGCGCAGTACCTAACGAAGACGGTAAAAAGCATGAATCTTCACGAGTATCAGGGTAAGCAGCTGTTCGCTGAATACGGCCTGCCAGTATCCCAGGGCTACGCAGTAGACACCCCGGAAGCAGCAGCAGAAGCTTGCGATAAAATCGGCGGGACCGAATGGGTTGTAAAAGCCCAGGTTCACGCAGGTGGTCGCGGTAAAGCGGGCGGCGTTAAGCTGGTTCGCAGCAAAGAAGACGCCAAGGCCTTCGCACAACAGTGGCTGGGCAAGCGTCTGGTGACTTACCAGACTGATGCCAATGGCCAGCCAGTCACCAAGATCCTGGTTGAATCGTGCACTGATATCGCTAAAGAGCTGTACCTGGGCGCTGTCGTTGACCGTTCGAGCCGTCGCATCGTGTTCATGGCTTCCACCGAAGGTGGCGTGGACATCGAGAAGATCGCTCACGACACTCCAGAAAAAATTCTCAAAGCCACCATCGACCCACTGGTTGGCGCTCAGCCATTCCAGGGGCGCGAGCTGGCTTTCCAGCTGGGCCTGGAAGGCAAGCAAGTTGCCCAGTTTGCCAAGATCTTCGTAGGTCTGGCCAAACTGTTCCAGGATCACGATCTGGCCCTGCTGGAAGTGAACCCGCTGGTGATCAAGGCTGACGGCGATCTGCATTGCCTCGACGCCAAGATCAACATCGACGCCAACGCCATGTACCGTCAGCCTAAGCTGAAGACTTTCCACGATCCGTCGCAAGACGATCCGCGCGAAGCGCACGCTGCCAAGTTCGAACTGAACTACGTAGCCCTGGAAGGTAACATCGGCTGCATGGTCAACGGTGCTGGCCTGGCCATGGGTACCATGGACATCGTCAATCTGCATGGCGGCAAACCAGCCAACTTCCTCGACGTGGGCGGTGGTGCTACCAAAGAACGCGTAACCGAAGCCTTCAAGATCATCCTGTCCGACTCCAACGTCGCTGCAGTACTGGTCAACATCTTCGGCGGCATCGTTCGTTGCGACATGATTGCCGAAGGCATCATCGGTGCAGTGAAAGAAGTCGGCGTGAAAATCCCGGTGGTTGTTCGCCTTGAAGGTAACAACGCTGAACTGGGCGCTAAAGTACTGGCAGAAAGCGGTTTGAACATCATCGCGGCTACCAGCCTGACCGACGCTGCTCAACAAGTTGTTAAAGCTGCGGAGGGCAAATAATGAGCGTCCTGATCAATAAAGACACCAAAGTTATCTGCCAGGGTATTACCGGTTCGCAAGGTAGTTTCCACACCCAGCAAGCCATCGAATACGGCACCAAGATGGTGGGTGGTGTAACTCCGGGCAAAGGCGGCACCGAGCACCTGGGCCTGCCCGTGTTCAACACCGTTAAAGACGCAGTCGCTGCCACTGGCGCCACCGCCAGCGTGATCTACGTTCCAGCTCCTTTCTGCAAGGACTCGATCCTGGAAGCGGCATTCGGCGGCATCAAGCTGATCGTGTGCATCACCGAAGGCATTCCTACCCTGGATATGCTGGACGCCAAGGTCAAGTGCGACGAGCTGGGCGTGGTCCTGATCGGCCCTAACTGCCCAGGCGTGATCACTCCAGGCGAATGCAAGATCGGCATCATGCCCGGTCACATTCACTTGCCAGGTAAAGTCGGTATCGTTTCCCGTTCCGGCACCCTGACCTACGAAGCTGTGAAGCAGACCACTGACGCCGGTTTCGGTCAGTCGACTTGCGTCGGCATCGGCGGTGACCCGATCCCAGGCTCGAACTTCATCGACATCCTGAAGTTGTTCCAGGAAGACCCGAAGACCGAAGCGATCGTCATGATCGGTGAGATCGGCGGGTCGGCTGAAGAAGAAGCGGCTGCCTACATCAAGGCACACGTGACCAAGCCGGTTGTTTCCTACATTGCTGGTGTGACTGCCCCTGCTGGCAAGCGCATGGGCCATGCTGGCGCAATCATTTCTGGCGGCAAGGGCACTGCAGACGAGAAGTTTGCTGCCCTGGAAGACGCAGGCGTGAAAACCGTGCGTTCGCTGGCAGACATCGGCAAGGCTCTGTCCGAGCTGACCGGTTGGGCTGTCAAGTAAGCCTCGCGCTTAACTGACGCTTCACCAGGCAAAGGCCACCTTCGGGTGGCCTTTGTGCATTCTGGGCGGCCCATTTATTGAAATGTACTCGGTTCCATGTGGGAGGGGCTTGCTCCCGATAGCGGTTCAGTCACATCAGCAGTGACTTCACTCCGCTATCGGGAGCAAGCCCCCTCCCACATTTTTTATCTGTATTGCCAAATTAAGTATGAAAACACGACATTCGGATGTCGCTTATCGGACGGTCCGCCCTGCAACAGTGCGTTTATCGGCCAAATTCTGTACCCTTGCCGCCTCTTTAAAGCGCCCGCATCCCAAAAGGAAGCCGCGCGCTAGGCCGGTTGGTGCCCATAAGGGCCGACAGCATTTCCCTCATCCATAGGGAAGCCCTCTCTAAATTCCGATTCAGTAGTGTGGTATTTCCTCAAATGAAAGTGTTGAAAAGCCAGGACATCCTGGCGTTGGGCTTTATGACCTTTGCCCTGTTCGTGGGCGCCGGCAACATCATCTTCCCGCCGATCGTTGGTTTGCAGTCCGGGCCCCATGTCTGGATGGCGGCGTTGGGTTTCCTGATCACCGCAGTCGGGCTACCGGTGGTCACGGTAATCGCCCTGGCCAAGGTCGGCGGCGGTATGGATGCGTTGAGCAGCCCGATCGGCAAGATCGCCGGTGGCGTGCTGGCGGCGGCCGCGTATCTGGCGGTAGGGCCGCTGTTCGCCACCCCGCGTACCGCGACCGTGTCCTTTGAAGTGGGCCTGGCGCCGTTGACCGGCGAAAGCCCGCTGGCCCTGTTCCTCTACAGCGCTGTGTACTTTCTGGTGGTGTTTTTCGTCTCCCTGTACCCCGGCCGCCTGCTGGACACCGTGGGCCGTTTCCTGGCACCGCTGAAAATTCTCGCGCTGTCCATCCTCGGCATCGCCGCGTTTGCCTTGCCGGCCGGTGAAGTGGGGGTTGCCACCCCGGAATACGTGGCTGCGCCGTTCTCCCAAGGCTTTATCAATGGTTACCTGACCATGGATACCCTGGGCGCGCTGGTGTTCGGCATCGTGATCGTCAACGCGATCCGTTCCCGTGGGGTCGAATCGCCTAAGCTGATCACCCGTTACGCGATCATTGCCGGGTTGATCGCCGGCGTCGGCTTGGCGCTGGTGTACATCAGCCTGTTCCGCCTTGGGGCGGGCAGCCATGAAGTCGCTGCCGGTGCCGCCAATGGCGCCGCTGTTCTGCATGCCTACGTGCAACACACCTTTGGCTCTCTGGGCAGCGGTTTCCTGGCTGTGCTGATCTCCCTGGCCTGCCTGGTCACCGCCGTCGGCCTGACCTGTGCCTGCGCCGAATACTTCAGCCGAATCCTGCCGCTGTCCTACAAGACCCTGGTGGTGATCCTGGCGCTGTTCTCGCTGTTCGTGTCCAACCTGGGCCTGACCAAGCTGATCGCGTTCTCGATCCCGGTGCTCACCGCAATCTACCCGCCGTGCATCGTGCTGGTGGCTTTGAGCTTCTGCAAAGACTTCTGGCAGGAGCAAAGCCGTATCGTTGGCCCGGTGATGCTGGTTTCGTTCATCTTTGGCTGCATCGATGCGCTCAAGGGCGCCGGGCTGGCGGGTTGGATGCCGTCGCAATTGGCTAACCTGCCGTTGAGCGAGCAGGGCCTGGCGTGGCTGGTGCCATCGGTGATGATCCTGGTGGTTGCTGTGGTGGTGGACCGGATGCTCGGCAAGCGCAGCGAAGCCATCGCGTAACGCACGCTTCACGTTGTACCGAAATGCCCCGTATCAATCGATATGGGGCATTTTTTTGCGTGACGGGCAGTGTCTTTTCCAGTGGGCTAACGTCGAAGGGGTAACGAAAAGCTCCAGCCAGCTCCCACAGTTTCCCTCTACTGTGTATAAGGACCCGCATGCCGTTTATCGAAGCCAACCTGATCCACCTGCTTGCCGCACTCTGGTTTGTTATCTGTTGGGGCGGCTACACCCGTTACGCGACCTGGAAAGCCCGCGACACCGCCTGCCTGGCCAGTGTGCTGCACCTGTATCGCGAAGACTGGATGCGTCGCATGCTGCTGCGCGACAACCGCATCGCCGACGCCAGCGTGATCGGCAACCTGGAGCGTAACGCCTCGTTCTTCGCTTCGAGCACCTTGATCATCCTTGCCGGCATTCTCACGGTGCTGGGGGCGTCCGAGCGAGCCGTGTCGTTGTTGGCGGACATCCCCATGGTGCAGCAGGCGTCCCAGGGCATGTCGGAGATCAAGCTGCTATGCCTGGCGCTGGCGTTTGTCTACGCGTTCTTCACGTTCAGTTGGTGCATGCGCCAGTACAACTTCGCGGCCGTGCTGGTGGGGTCGGCGCCGATGATCGGTGAGCGGCACGTGTCGGAGCAGGAGCGCAAGGCGTTTGCCCTGCGGGCGGCGCGGGTCATTTCGATGGCGGCCAACCAGTTCAACTTTGGCCTGCGCGCTTATTACTTCGGCATGACCATGCTGGCGTGGTTTGTCAGCCCCTGGCTGTTCATGTTGATGAGTGCCGGGGTGGTATTGGTGCTGTATCGCCGGGAGTTTCATTCCGACGTACTGCAAGTGATGGTGTATACGCAGACCGACACGCCGCTGCCGGACCTGGCGAAAGAACCGCTGGTATAGAACGCTGCGGGTTTTGTCCGACTTATCGCGCCTCGCCCAAGGGCTAAATACCTCAGGCAAAGTAAAGCCCGCTATCTAAGCGGGCTTTCTTTTTGCAGCCAAGCTATTTCAAGCCCCGGTATCAAGAACCGGTTGCTGGGGTAGCCGGTGCTGCTTCTTGTGTTGCGGCTTTGTTCGATTCGGCCTGAGCTTTGGCAGCATCGGCGTTTTCTTTCGCAGCGTCGTTCACTTTATCTTGTGCTTTCGCCATATCTTTCTGAGCTTGCTCAGAATGCGCGGCAGCATCTTGGGCTTTGTCTTCGGATTTTTTATCGCAGGCAGCCAGACCGAGGGCGGCGGCCAACATCATGGAAATAGCTAAAGTCTTGCGCATGGGTGTTTCTCCTTAGTGAAGATATCTACTGGCCTTTCGAGCATATGGGGCCAGCATTAGTTCCTTTTATCCCACAGATATATAAAGCATTTTTCCAAGGAACTTTCCCCGACGGTCCATACTCCGCCGGACCCACACTCATAAGAGTCTGAACCGAATGACCGAAAATTCCTTGTTGGAGCGTGCCAAACGCTTTATTTCGGCTCTGCGCCATTGCCAGGTGCTGGGCATTACCGTTCATCACGCCTGCGAGGAGGGGATCACCCTGGTCCTGCCCTACGGCCCGACGATCGTTGGCGACCCCCAGACGGGTGTCATCCATGGTGGCGCGTTGACTTCATTGATGGACACCGCCTGCGGCATGGCCACCCTATGTGTGTTGCCGGAGTTCGAGGTGTGCCCGACCCTGGACCTGCGCATCGACTACATGCATCCCGCCGAACCGCACAAGCCGGTATATGGCTTCGCCCAGTGTTACCGCGTGACCAGCGACGTGATTTTTACCCGTGGTTTCGCTTACCAGGACGACCCGCAACAACCCGTCGCTCACGCGGTGGGCACGTTCATGCGCATGGGCAAGCGCCTCAAGGGCACGCAAGGGTTGGGCAGCACGATCAAGGGAGAGCAGGCATGACTCACTCATTCAAGACGCGTCTGGAGCAGGCCCATGAGTGCGGCAACTATGAGGCGCTGCTCGACCTGATCCCCTATGCCAAGCTGATCGGCATCGAATGCACGCGGATAGGCGATGAGCTGCTGTTCCGCCTGCCGGCCAACAAGGACAACATTGGTAACCCGATATTGCCGGCGCTGCACGGCGGCGTGATTGCAGGCTTTATGGAACTCTGCGCCGCGTTGCACCTGCTGGTGTTCACCGGCGCTCCGGGCTTGCCGAAAATCATCGACTTTTCTCTCGATTACCTGCGTGCCGGCCAGTTTCGCGACACATACGCCAAATGCCAGGTCTGGCGCCAAGGTCGACGGGTGGCAAATGTGGCGATCACCGCCTGGCAAACCACTGCGGCCGAACCCATTGCCACCGCCCGCGCGCATTTCAAGATCGAGGAAGTGCCCCGCCCTTGAAATTCTGGTCTTAGCCCCCAACTTTGATGACAACCCGCCGCCAACCCTCTCGGGCGCGGCCACTGCCATCCAATTGGAGTTTGATGACCATGAGTGTGGAAACTCAAAAGGAAACCCTGGGCTTCCAGACCGAGGTGAAGCAACTGCTGCACCTCATGATCCATTCGCTGTATTCCAACAAGGAAATTTTCCTTCGCGAATTGATCTCGAACGCCTCTGACGCTGTCGACAAATTACGCTTCGAAGCCCTGTCCAAGCCGGAGTTGCTGGAAGGCGGCGCAGAACTCAAAATCCGCGTGAGCTTCGACAAAGACGCCAAGACCGTTACCCTCGAAGACAACGGTATCGGCATGAGCCGTGACGATGCGATCACCCACCTGGGGACCATCGCTAAATCCGGCACCGCCGACTTCATGAAGCACCTTTCGGGTGACCAGAAGAAAGATTCGCACCTGATTGGCCAGTTCGGTGTGGGCTTCTACTCGGCCTTCATCGTCGCCGACAAGGTTGAAGTGTTCAGCCGCCGCGCGGGCCTCGCTGCCAGTGAAGGTGTGCATTGGTCTTCGAAAGGCGAGGGCGAGTTTGAAATTGCCACCGTCGAAAAGGCTGATCGTGGTACGCGTATCGTGCTGCACCTCAAGGCCGCTGAAGATGAATTCGCCGATGGCTGGCGCCTGCGCAATATCATCAAGAAGTACTCCGACCATATCGCCCTGCCGATCGAGCTGCCGAAAGAGCAAGCAGCCGCCGAAGGCGAAGAAGCGCCGGCCGTTGAGTGGGAAACCGTCAACCGTGCCAGCGCCCTGTGGACCCGTCCGCGTACCGAGATCAAGGACGAGGAATACCAGGAGTTCTACAAGCACATCGGGCACGATTACGAAAACCCGCTGAGCTGGAGCCACAACAAGGTCGAAGGCAAGCTGGAATACAGCTCGCTGCTCTACGTACCGGCCCGCGCTCCGTTCGACCTGTACCAGCGCGAAGCGCCAAAGGGTCTGAAGCTCTACGTGCAGCGCGTGTTCGTGATGGACCAGGCGGAATCGTTCCTGCCGCTGTACCTGCGCTTTATCAAAGGCGTGGTCGACTCCAACGACCTGTCGCTGAACGTATCGCGGGAAATCCTGCAGAAAGACCCGATCATCGACTCCATGAAGTCGGCGCTGACCAAGCGCGTTCTCGACATGCTGGAAAAACTGGCGAAGAACGAGCCTGAGCAATACAAAGGCTTCTGGAAAAACTTCGGCCAGGTCATGAAAGAAGGCCCGGCTGAAGATTTCGCCAACAAGGAAAAAATCGCTGGCCTGCTGCGCTTTGCGTCCACCCTGGGCGAAGACGGCGAGCAGGTGGTGTCCCTGGCCGAGTACCTGGCACGCGCCAAGGAAGGTCAGGATAAGATCTACTACCTGACCGGCGAAACCTACGCTCAGGTCAAGAACAGCCCGCACCTGGAAGTCTTCCGCAAGAAAGGCATCGAAGTGCTGCTGCTGACTGACCGTATCGATGAGTGGCTGATGAGCTACCTCAGCGAATTCGACGGCAAGACCTTCGTCGACGTGGCTCGTGGTGACTTGGACCTGGGCAACCTGGATTCCGAAGAAGACAAAAAAGCCGCTGAAGAAGTGGCCAAGTCTAAGGAAGGCCTGGTTGAGCGGATCAAGGCGTCCCTGGGCGATGCCGTCAGCGAAGTGCGGGTTTCCCACCGTCTGACCGACTCCCCGGCGATCCTGGCCATTGGCGAGCAGGACCTGGGCATGCAGATGCGTCAGATCCTCGAAGCCAGCGGGCAGAAGGTGCCGGACTCCAAGCCGATCTTCGAATTCAACCCGGCTCACCCGCTGATCGAGAAACTCGACGGCGAACAGAGCGAAGAGCGTTTTGGCGACCTGTCGCACATCCTCTTCGATCAGGCGGCCCTGGCCGCTGGTGACAGCTTGAAAGACCCGGCCGCCTATGTGCGCCGACTGAACAAGCTGTTGGTTGAACTGTCAGTTTAAACCCGTTGTAGAAAAACCCGCTTCGGCGGGTTTTTTCGTTCTTGTGCACCTTAACTGGAGTAAATGATGAGCCAAGTCACTGTGCGTTCCGTGGTCTATCAGATTGATGGCCAGTCCTATGAAAGCCGCCTGGCCTTCGATGCCAGCCAAACCGGCCCGCTACCGGGCCTGCTGATGGCGCCGAACTGGATGGGGGTGAGTGCAGGTGCCGAAGAGATCGCCAAGAGCGTCGCCAGTAAAGGCTACGTGGTACTGATCGCCGACCTGTACGGGCAAACCGTGCGCCCGTCGAATAACGATGAAGCCGCTGCGGCAATGATGCCGTTGAAGAACGACCGTCCCTTGTTGAACACGCGCATGCAGGCGGCCTTTGAGCAACTGCAAGGCCAGACCGAAGCTGCGGTGGACACGTCCAAATTGGCCACCTTCGGTTTCTGCTTTGGCGGTTGCTGCTCGCTGGAGCTGGCGCGCACCGGCGCACCGTTGAAGGCGGCGGTTTCGTTCCACGGCAGCCTCGACACGCCAAACCCGGCGGATGCGAAGAACATCAAGGGTTCAGTGTTGGTGTTGCATGGCGCCTCCGACCCGCTGGTGCCGAAAGAGCAACTGCCGGCGTTCGAAGATGAGATGAACGCGGCCGTTGTGGATTGGCAGCTGCTGAGCTATGGCGGTGCGGTGCATTCCTTCACCGACCCGCATGCCAATGTGCCAGGCATGATGATGTACGACGCGAAGACCGCTGCGCGGGCGTTCCAGTCGATGCATAACTTGTTGGATGAAGTGTTCAAGGGCTAAGTCTCTAGCGTCTGTCCTGGCCTCATCGTGAGCAAGCCCACTTCCACATTTAACCGCGTTATGCGGTCGAATGTGGGAGCGGGCTTGCTCGCGAATGCTATCTCACAGGCAACTCAATTCTTTCGGTTTCACCGGGCACCGTCGGCCAATCCGCCGCCGCCCAACGCTGCCTGGCCTGCTCGATCACGGCCGGATCGCTCGCCACAAAATTCCAGTTGATCCGGCGTGGCCCATCCAGCGGCGCGCCGCCGAACACCATCAGGTGACAATCGGTCTCGGCAGACAGAGTCATCTCCTGTCCGCTCGGCAGCACCACCAGGCTGTGTACCTCAAGTGGTTCACCGTCCAACTGCACGTCACCCTCCAGCACGTACACCGCGCGTTCCTCATGCTCGTCGGGGATCAGCAGGGTGGTGGCCGTCTGCATCTGCACGTTGGCATACAGCGTGGGCGACAGGACCGGCACCGGTGATTTGAGGCAGAAGCCATTGCCCGCGATCAGGCGGATCTGCACGCCCAGGTTGTCACTGGCCGGCAAGCTAGCCGCCGGATGGTGGCTGTAGTGCCCAGGCCCGGTCTCGTGGTCCTTGGGTGAGGCGAGCCACACTTGCAGCCCATGCAGGCTGAACCCCTTGGCCTTGAGTGCCTCGGGCGTACGTTCGACGTGGGCAATCGCGCTGCCGGCAGTCATCCAGCTCACGTCGCCGGTCTCCACCAACTGGTCCGAACCGAGGCTGTCCTTGTGCTGCAAGGCGCCTTCAAACAGGTAGGTGAGGGTCGACAGGCCGATATGCGGGTGCTGGCGGATATTCATACCGCTGCCCGGCGCATAGCGGGTCGGCAGCATATGGTCGAAAAACACGAACGGCCCGACGCTGCGACATTCCCGCGATGGCAGCGGGCGCAGGATGGGCTGGCCTTCGACATCTTCGAGGCGAGGGCGGATCACGGTGAGGGTGGTCATGGTGCGTCCCAGTCTGAGCGGGTTGGATAGCCCAGAGCATAACCCGCTCGACCAGAGGTTGCCGCTACTGGCTGAAGGCACCTTCCGCCAATTTTGTCTCGATGCTCACCTCGGCGGTGGTCATCAGTTTGTGTATCGGGCAACGGTCGGCGATGCGGTGCAGTTCGTCGCGTTGCTGATCGGTGAGCACGCCCTTGAGCGTCAGTTTGACGTTGAGCACGTACTTGCCCTTTTGCTCTTCGCTGTCGTCGTGGGTGACTTCCACGGTTACGCCGGTCAGCGGGATGCCCTTTTTCTGCGCATACAGCTTCAGGGTCAGGGCCTTGCATGACGCCAGGGCCGCATCGAAATAGCCATGGGGCGAGGGGGCGGAGTCGTCACCGCCGAGGCTTTTGGGCAGGTCGGTGAACAACTCGTGGTTATCGATGTTGAGGCTGTGGCGGAAGTTGTCGGCATTCAGGGTGTTGACGGTAACAGGCATGGCGAACCTCACAAGCGTGGCAGGAAGAAAGTCATGCAGTTATAGAACATGCTGGCACTCAGGCGTTCCAGGATTTTTTCCAGGAAGCTGCGGGCATGATTCCCAGCATTCGCGAGCTTCAGGCGCTCGCGCAGAACGAGCAGGAAATCATTCAGGTCAAAAACAGCCTGCAGCATCGTGCTGTCGCTGGGGCGGTCGCTGAGAGCCGCCCAGAACGTCGTCGGTGGCGATCTGGCCGGCGAGATCAGCCCGAGTGGCCGGGATGAGGCGGCGCGTCTACAACAAGCGCTCAAGGGCGTGCAGGAAAACCTTCGCGATACCCTGCGGCGCATTTCCGAATCATCCAGCCCGCTCGCGTCGGCCCCCGAAGAGCTCAGTTGCGTGATCGAAGACGCCACCCGCGGGTTGCACCGGCAGCGCCAGTAAATCGAACAGATGATCGGCGGGATTCAGCAAAAATCCATAAAAAAACCCCGAACCAGTCGGGGCTTTTTCATGTGATCAACCTGCGGGGCTTACTTGCCCTGCCAGCGTTTCAGCACCAGGGTGGCGTTAGTGCCACCGAAGCCGAAGCTGTTGCTCATCACGGTGTCGATTTTTACGTTTTCAACGGTCTTGGTCAGGATCGGCATATCGGCGACGACCGGATCGATCTCTTCGATATTAGCCGAGCCAGCCATGAAGTTGCCTTCCATCATCAGCAGGCAGTAGATCGTTTCGTGAACGCCTGCGGCCCCCAGGGAGTGACCGGACAGGCTCTTGGTGGAGCTGATGGCGGGTGCCTTGTCGCCGAATACCGCGCGCACGCCTTCCATTTCCTTGGCGTCGCCGACCGGAGTCGAGGTGCCGTGGGTGTTTATGTAGTCGATCGGGGTATCCACGGTGGACATGGCCATCTGCATGCAGCGGATGGCGCCTTCACCGCTTGGCGCAACCATGTCGTAGCCGTCGGAAGTGGCGCCGTAGCCGACGATTTCCGCGTAGATCTTCGCGCCACGGGCCAAGGCGTGTTCCAGCTCCTCGACCACCACCATGCCGCCGCCGCCGGCGATGACGAAACCGTCACGCTTGGCGTCGTAGGCGCGGGAGGCCTTTTCCGGGGTGTCGTTGTACTGGGTGGACAGGGCGCCCATGGCGTCGAACAGGAACGACTGGCTCCAATGTTCTTCTTCACCACCGCCGGCGAACACGATGTCCTGCTTGCCCAGCTGGATCTGCTCAACTGCGTTACCGATGCAGTGAGCACTGGTGGCGCAGGCAGAGGAGATCGAGTAGTTCACGCCCTTGATCTGGAACGGCGTGGCCAGGCAGGCGGAAACGGTGCTGCCCATGGTCCGCGTGACACGGTACGGGCCAACGCGCTTCACGCCTTTCTCGCGCAGGATGTCCAGCGCTTCCATCTGGTTCAGGGTGGACGCGCCGCCGGAGCCGGCGATCAGGCCGGTACGCACGTTCGAGACCTGATCGTGGCTCAGGCCGGAATCGGTGATGGCGTCCTTCATGGCCAAGTAGGCGTAGGCGGCAGCGTGGCCGACGAAGCGGTAGATCTTGCGATCTATCAATTCTTCGAGGGGCAGGTCGATGGAGCCGGAAACCTGGCTACGCAGACCCATTTCGGCATATTCCGGGTTGAAGCGGATGCCAGGGCGACTTGCACGCAGGTTAGCGGTGACGGTCTCTTTGTCATTGCCCAGGCAAGAAACGATGCCCAGACCAGTGATAACGACGCGGCGCATGCGGATAACCCTTAAAAGTTTTCAGTGGAAGTGAATACGCCGACCCGAAGGCCTTCGGCAGTATAGATCTCGCGACCGTCGACAGTCACCGAACCGTCGGCGATGGCCAGGTTCAGCTTGCCCTTGAGGACGCGCTTGATTTGAATGTTGTAGGTGACTTTCTTGGCGCTTGGCAGAACCTGGCCAAAAAACTTCACTTCGCCCGAACCCAGGGCGCGACCGCGGCCGGGCAAGCCTTGCCAGCCGAGGTAGAAGCCGACCAGTTGCCACATGGCGTCGAGGCCCAGGCAGCCCGGCATGACAGGGTCACCTTCAAAATGGCAGGCAAAGAACCACAGGTCCGGAGTGATATCCAGCTCGGCGACCAATTCACCTTTGCCGTACTTGCCACCCTCTTCGCTGATATGGGTGATGCGATCCACCATCAGCATGTTCGGGGCGGGCAGTTGCGCGTTACCTGGGCCGAACAGCTCACCGCGACTGCAGCGCAGCAGGTCTTCCCGAGTAAAGGCGTTTTGTTTGGTCATGCGAGCTCCTCAATAATCCCATGCGGCAGGGTAGGGCAAATCTTCCCGATACCGACGACGCGTTCATGCCTCATATCGGCAGCCTACACATAGACTATTGCGTTGTAGTGAAAGTCACAGCGTCAAGGCACTCAATGTACACTTGTTCACTGAAATTATAAACCGGGCCTGTTTAGCGGTCCGTTCGGGTGCCTAAGACTGCCGCACTTTCGTCTTTCACGCCAGTCGCAGTTGGCTAATGGCGCGGCGCTATTGCACCCAGCGCTGCAGGATTTGCTGCAAATCCGTGCGTTTGAACGGCTTGGCCAGGTAATCGTTCATTCCGGCGGCCAGGCAGAGTTCGCGATCGCCCTGCAAGGCGTTGGCGGTGAGGGCGATGATCGGCAGGTCGGCGCAGCCCGGCAGGTGGCGAATCTGCCGGGTGGCTTCGTAGCCGTCGATCAGCGGTAACCGGCAGTCCATCAGGATCGCAGTGAAAATCAGGCTCTCGGCGCTGCGGATCGCCTCGGCGCCGTCGGTGGCCAGGCTCACTTCAAAACCCAGGCTGCGCAGCATGGCTTCGACCACGGTACGGTTGACCGGGTTGTCTTCCACCAGCAACACATGCCGGCCATTGCCCGCGCTGGCTTTGCCTTCGGCGTTGGCGGCAATGGCCGGCACGCTGTGCTGGTCGATGGCCAGCGGGATTTCCAGGGTGAACTCCGAACCACGGCCTTCTTCGCTCTGCGCGCGCAGGGTGCCGCCCATGCGTTCGGCCAGGGTCCGGGCGATGGGCAGGCCCAGGCCGGTGCCGCCGTAACGTCTTGAAATGGAACTGTCGGCCTGCTGGAAGGCATCGAACATCCGTTCCAGGCGCTCGGCGGAAATGCCAATGCCGCTGTCGCGCACGGTGCAGGTGAACCACACCAGTTCAGGGTCGAGCGTTTGCCAATGGGGCTCGACGCTGACGCTGCCGTGTTCGGTAAACTTGAGCGCGTTGCCGATCAGGTTCACCAGAATCTGGCGGATACGCGTCGGGTCGCCCTTCACGCGCAACGTGTCCAGGCCCTGCGGGATCGGTAATTCGAGGCTCAGCCCGCGCTGCTGGGCGCTGTGCTGGAAGGCCTGGGCGCAGCTGTTGATCAGGTCCGCGAGGTTGAACGGAATGTGTTCCAGCTCCAGGGCCGCGCGTTCGATGCGCGAGAAGTCGAGGATGTCATTGATGACCTTGAGTAAATGTTCCGTGGACTCGGAGGCCAGCGCCGCATATTCGGTCTGCTCTTCGGTCATCTCGGTGGTTTCCAGCAGTTGCAGCATGCCCAGCACACCGTTCATCGGCGTGCGCAGCTCGTGGCTCATCATCGCCAGGAAATCCGACTTGGCGTTGTTCGCCCGCTCGGCTTCCTCACGGGTCTGGATCAACTGGGTCATGGCCTGCTGCTGTTCGCGGCTGGCCTGGTTGAGGCCTTCGGCAAGGTTGTTGATGTGTCGCGAGAGGTCGCCGAGCTCCGAGTCATCGACAATCGGCAGCGGGGTCTTGTAGTCGCCTTGCTGGATCGCCTTGACCGCATGGCCCATGGCGCTGATCGGCTGCGACAGGCTGGCGGCCAGGCGCCGCGCGAGCAGGAAGGTAAACAGCAGGGCGAACAGTGCGAGCACGCCGGCCTTGAATAGAATCTCCTGCTGGCGCTGGCTGAAGGCATCGTTGGACATGCCGACGATCACCCGGCCCAGGTAGTCGGCACGCGGCGCCTTGGGTTCGTTGAGGTTGTCCTGGAAAAAGTCATTGCCCAGTTGGATATGTTGCAGGCGGATCGGTGCCTGGAACACTTTGACCGACAGCGAACGGTCGTGAGTTTCCGAGGGTTGCTCGACGTACACCAGGATGTTCTCGGCGCTGTCCTGAATCTCCAGAAAACGCACATGGGGCGTGGCCAGCGTCGCGCGCAGTAGGCTGTCGAGCACGTCGTTGTTGCCGGAGATCACCCCATATTCGGTGGCCGGTGCCAATTGGTTGGCGATCAGTTGGCCGGTGTGGTCCAGTTCCTGGCGCAGGTCCTGGATGCGCACGAAGGTGAAGAAGCTGATCAACAGCAACGTCAGTAACAGTGCCGGGCCCAGGGTGATGAGCTGGGTGCGGGTGTTGATGTCCCAACGACGACGCAAGGTCATGGGCGTTTTTCTCCTTCGGCCAGGCGGGCGGCGACGTTGGCTTCGTCGACCTGTTCGATGCCCAGTGAGCGTGCGACTTGCGGGTTGCCCATGACTTTGAACTGTTCCGGGTACAACGTGCGCGCCCAGCCGGTTGGCGGGTGATCGAGCAGGCGGTCGAGCACGGCCAGCCAGTCGGTCTGGTCGCTGTAGGTGCTGGCTAGGCTGCCGGCCTTGACGAACCCGGCATTGGGCCCCACCAGCGGCAGTTGCCGGGCGTAACTGCTCAGCAGCAGGTTCTTCGCGGTTTTCGGGTTGTATAGCTGTGGGTCGTCAAGGCCGAGCAGCACATCGCTGTTTCTGAACAAATGCAGCAGTGGGCGGCTGTCGTTAATGTCGTCCCAGCGTTGGGGCACGATCTCCAGGCCCATCGGCGCGGCGTACTGGCGCAACTCGCGGAGCAGGAATTCACTGTCGGCGCCGTAGAGCACGCCGATGCGCCTGGCCTGGGGCAGGATTGTGGCGATTAGCCGCAGTTGGCGTTCCAGCGGCGGATCACTCCACAACAGGCTGATTTTGGCCGGTATGCCCTGGCCCAGGCGCTGGCGGGCCTGCAGGCGGCTGATGCGCAACACCAGGGTCGACGGGCCCTGGGCATCCTGCAGGCGCCAGTCGAGGCTGGGCAGGTCCAACAGGATCAGGCGCGTACCGGCGGGTAATTGGCTTGGCGCGGGTAGGTCAGTGAGCGGCGTGAACGTCACGTGGTCGTCGGGGCGCTGCAGGGCAAGCGCCTGGACGAACGCCTGCACCCCGGCGCCGTCTTCGGCGGCGGTCAGCAGGATATCGGCGCTCCAGGCCGGTATGCTTAGCAGCAGGCACAGCAGCAGCAGGCCGCGCTGCCAGCGTCTGGTGGGAGAGAGGAGGGGCATCCGTGACTGATCGCCCATGTCAGAACTCTAACTCCGCGCTGAAGTAGAGCACTTGGCGATGGTCGTAGTTGTTGTCGGCCCAGGTGGTGGGCTGGTCATCCAGGCGTTGTTGCAACATGCCGGCCAGCTCCACGTTGGCTTTGCCCAAGGCGATGCGCTTGGCGACGCGCAGGTCGACCCGTTCGAAGCGATAGCGGTTAAGGGCGTCGTCGCCATAGTAGAACAAGGCGCTGGACCAGCCGTGCCCCCATTCGCGCAGCCAGCCGGCCGAACCGCTGTTGCGTGCGGTTTGCGCCTTGTCCAGCGGGTTGCTGGAGCTGGCGTCGACGTAAGCATAGGTCAGCCGCAGGCGGTCGGCGTTGCTCATGCGCCAGTCGAATTGGGATTCGGCGCCGGTAAAGCGCGAGCTGTTGGCGTTGCTGGCAATGTACTGATTATTGCGCAGCGGCGAGCTGATCATGTCGGTGATTTCGTCGTAGAACAGTTTCACGTCCATGTTCAGCCCGATGTCGGCAAAAAAGCCGTTATAGCCCAATTCGCGGGATTTCATCAGCTCTTTATCGAGGTTGCCCGGGCCGCGTGTCGCCACGAAGTACTGTCCGGAATTTTGTCCGTAGGCCGGCGAGCTGAGGTTGGTGACGCGGTAGCTCCAGTTGACGTTGTTCTCGAACATGTCCGGCGAGCGGATCGCTTCGGAGTACACCGCGCGCAGGCCGTGGCGCGGGTTGATCAGGTAGTTGACCGCCACCCGCGGCGTCAGCGAGTTACCGCTCAGGTGGGTGTCTTCGTACATGGTGCCGCCCTGCAGCAACCAATGCTCGCTGGCGCGCCATTCAAGCTGGCCGAACAGGCGCCAGGTGGTGTCATTCTGGGTGCCGTTGAAATAGGTGTCGGAGTCGGCGCGGTCATAGCGATAGTTCATACCGCTGACCAGGCGCAGGCTGTCGGACAGGCTCAGGGTGTCCTGGACCTCCAGGTCGTAGCGGCTTTCGCGGGTGCTTTGGTCGATGTCGCCGCACACGCTCTGGCTGGCGCCGTTGCGCCATTGGTCCAGCACTTGGTTGCCCAGTGCTTGTTCGTCGGCACTGCCGGGGGGCGCAACACCTTGGCTGTAGGTGTCCATGTGCCGGGCCAATCGCTCGGCGTAATTGGGGTTGAGCTGCCACAGTCGGGTCAGTTCCGGGCTGAACGACACCTTGGCGTCACAGGCTTTCCAGATCTGCCGGCGGTCCCATTGCTGGGCGGAGCCCTGGATATACAGGCTGTGTTCGGGATTGAAATCGAAATTCCAACGCAGGGAACCGGCATAGTCTTTGGCGGCAACGTCGGAATTGTTGCCGCCTTCGGTAACCCCCGCGAATATTGGCACGTAGGTATAAGGACGCTGATTGGTCCCTTCCTTGGCATTCAGTTGCCAGTCGATGCTCTGTTGCGCGTTCAGGGTCTGGCTCACCGCCAGACTGAAGCGGTTGAGACGCCGACCGTCACGGCGGTCGGCGCCCACCGCGTCGTTGTCAAAGCCATCATCCTGCTGCCCGGACATGGACAGGCGCAGGTCGCCGGTTTCCCAGCCCACGCCCTGGCTGGCATAAAAATCATTGATCCCGCGCTCGCCGCGTACCACTTTTATCCTTGAACCGTGGCTGTTAGCCGGTGAGCGCGTGAGGATATTCACCACCGCCATCAACGCGTTGGCGCCGTAGCTGACGGTGTTGGGCCCGCGAAACACTTCGATCCGCTCGATGTCTTCCATGGCCACCGGAATATCACTCCAGTCCACCGTAGCCAGGCCGGCGCGGTAAACCGAGCGGCCATCGATCAAAACCTGCATGCGTCGCGCATCACTGGCACTGGTGCCGTGGTAGTTCACCGCCGCCTGATTGCCGCTGGTGTAGCCGACCATCATGCCCGGCACCAGCCGCAGCAACTCGGCGATGTCCCGTGCACCGCTGGCCTTGATCAGTTCGCTGTCGATCACGGTCATGCTGCCGGGCACGGCGGCGGCCGATTGTTTCAGGCGTGTGGCGGTCAGCACCTGCGGCAGCGGTTGGTTGTCGAGGAACAGGTCGTCGGCGAGCGCCACGCCGCTGCACAGCAACATCAACCACAGAGATGAACGGGGAGGAGGGCCCAAATACACGACACGGCCTTGATAATTACGAATAGCCGACCATGTTAACCGAGGCTGGGCCATTTGCCAGTCGTCGCCTTTGCAATTCCCCCGCGCCGATATGGCATTTTCCGACAGGCGTGTGAATTGATACGGGGGCTGGCCGCAAGCGGGGGGCTCCGTATAATGCTGCCATCGCCACTGGTATGGATTAACGGATTGCATATGACTGAACAGCGCCCTATTGCGGTCCTGGGAGGCGGAAGTTTTGGTACCGCCGTGGCTAACCTGCTGGCTGAGAACGGTCATTCGGTGCGCCAGTGGATGCGCGATCCCGAACAGGCCGAGGCCATTCGCGTCCATCGAGAAAATCCGCGCTACCTTAAAGGCATCAAGATTCATCCGGCGGTTGAGCCGGTCACCGACTTGCAGGCGACCTTGGAGGCCTGCGAGCTGTGTTTCGTCGCGCTGCCTTCCAGTGCCTTGCGCTCGGTGCTCGCACCCCACGCCGAACGCCTGGCGGGCAAGCTGCTGGTCAGTTTGACCAAGGGCATCGAGGCGCACACCTTCAAGCTTATGAGCGAAATCCTCGCAGAGATCGCCCCACAGGCGCGCATTGGCGTGCTGTCCGGGCCGAATCTGGCGCGGGAAGTGGCCGAACATGCGCTGACCGCCACCGTGATCGCCAGTGAAGACGAAGCACTGTGCGAGCGGGTCCAGGCCGTGCTGCATGGGCGTACCTTTCGCGTGTACGCCAGTGGCGATCGCTTCGGCGTCGAGCTGGGCGGTGCGCTGAAAAACGTCTACGCGATCATTGCCGGCATGGCCGTGGCGTTGGGCATGGGCGAGAACACCAAGAGCATGCTGATCACCCGCGCCCTGGCGGAAATGACCCGCTTCGCGGTGAGCCAGGGCGCCAACCCTATGACCTTCCTGGGGCTGGCGGGCGTGGGCGACCTGATCGTCACCTGCTCGTCGCCGAAAAGCCGCAACTATCAGGTCGGTTTTGCCCTCGGCCAGGGCTTGAGCCTGGAAGACGCGGTGACGCGCCTGGGCGAAGTGGCCGAGGGGGTCAATACCCTCAAGGTGCTCAAAGCCAAGTCCCAGGAAGCGGGTGTGTACATGCCGCTGGTCGCCGGGCTGCATGCGATCCTGTTTGAAGGGCGCACCCTGAACCAGGTCATCGAATTGCTGATGCGCGCCGAGCCGAAAACCGATGTCGACTTTATTTCCACCAGTGGTTTCAACTGAGGAACGCGTCATGAACGATCCGAAAGCAGCCCCCAAGTACGAGTCCATTGTCCTGCGCATCCTGTGGATGCTGGTGTTTGCCCTGGTGTGGCAAGTGGCGCAGTTCCTGCTCGGTGCGCTGGTGGTGGTGCAACTGATTTACCGGCTGGTCTACGGCGCGCCGAACCTGGGCCTGATGAATGTTGGCGACAGCCTGAGCCAGTTCCTCGCGCAGATCGGCCGCTTCGGCAGCTTTCACACTGAGCAAAAGCCTTGGCCATTCGCTGACTGGCCGACGCCGCGTGCGCCGGAAGGCGAAGCCGCCCACAGCGTGCCGCCGGCACCGCACCCGGTACGTGATGAAGAGCCAAAACTGTGAAACTGTGGATTTTGCGTCACGGCGAAGCTGAAGCGCACGCCCGCACCGATGCTGAGCGCAAGCTGACCGAGCAGGGCCGGGCCGAAGTCTTGCGCAGCGCGGCGCACCTGATCGGCCAGCCCATCAGTGCGATCATTGCCAGCCCGTATGTACGGGCGCAGCAGACCGCGCACCTGGTGCGTGAGGCGTTGGGCTTCGCGCCGGACATCCGCACCGTGCCCTGGCTGACGCCGGACTGCAATTCGCAGCAGGCGCTGGAGAAACTCGACACTGATGACAATGTGCTGCTGGTCAGCCATCAGCCGCTGGTCGGCAGCCTGATCAGCTTTTTGCAGCATGGCCATCAACGTCAGCCGTCGCCGATGTACACCGCCAGCCTGGCAGAGTTGGAGGGGGAGTTCCCGCTGGCGGGGCTGATGAGCCTGGTCGGCGTGAAGCATCCGTAGGCACTTTCGCTGTTTTGTGTGTGCTATATAGTCAGCCGAGCAAGTGCTTGGTTGGCTATCATCGGATCACAAAGGAGCGCGTCCCATGCCCGTCGCTTTTCGTTTGCCGTTGCAGGTCTTCTTCGAACGTGAAGCGCGGCATCCGCGCAAACCCTTCCTGGTGCAGCCCGTCGGCGGCGGCGAGGTGCAGACCCTGAGCTGGGGCGAGGTCGGCCACCAGGCCCGTTGCGCCGCCCATTGGCTGCGCGCCAGGGAGCTGCCCCAGGGTTCGCACATTGCCCTGATCTCGAAAAACTGCGCGCACTGGATCATTGCCGACCTGGCCATCTGGATGGCCGGGCATGTCTCGGTGCCGCTCTATCCCAACCTCACTGCCGATTCCATCGCCCATGTGCTGAAGCACTCCGAGGCGGTGCTGGTATTGATCGGCAAGCTCGATGACTGGCCCGCCATGGCGCCCGGGGTTCCAGCCGACGTGCCAACCATCAGCCTGCCGCTGTGCCCGGCGGGCGACTTTGATTTCAGGTGGGCCGACCTGCAAGCCTACTCACCGATCCCGGATGAGCCGCTACCTGCCGCTTCGGACCTGGCCACCATCATCTACACCTCCGGCACCACCGGTCTGCCCAAAGGCGTGATGCACAGCTTCGATGCCTTGGGCTTTGCCGCCACGCGAGGCACCGAATTGTTCGGCCTGGGGGAGGGTGACCGGCTGCTGTCATACCTGCCCTTGTGCCATGTGGCGGAACGGATGTTTGTGGAGATGGCTGCGATCTATACCGGGCAAACCGTGTATTTCGCCGAAAGCCTCGAGACTTTTCTGACAGACCTGCGTCGGGCGCGGCCGACGGCGCTGTTCGGGGTGCCGCGTATCTGGACCAAATTCCAGATGGGCGTCTACAGCAAGATCCCGGCAACGCGCCTGGACCGCCTGTTGCGGCTGCCCTTCATCGGCAAGCGCGTGGGCCGCAAGGTGCTCGCCGGTCTGGGCCTGGACGCGGTACGCATTGCGCTGTCCGGCGCGGCGCCGGTGCCTGAAGCCTTGCTGCGCTGGTATCAGCGTCTGGGGCTGGATGTGCTGGAGGTGTATGGCATGACCGAGAGTTGCGGCTATTCCCATGTGTGTCGTCCCGGCCAGCAGGTGATCGGCTGGATCGGCCTGCCGTGTCCGGGCGTTGAAGTGCGGATCGACCCGCAGGGCGAAGTGCAGGTGCGCAGTGGCGCGACCATGCTCGGCTACTTCAAGGACCCGGAAAAAACCGCCGAAGCCCTCACCCCCGACGGCTTCCTGCGCACCGGCGACAAGGGCGAGCAGGACGCCGAGGGCCGGCTGCGCCTGACCGGTCGCCTCAAGGAAATCTTCAAGACCAGCAAGGGCAAGTACGTGGCCCCGGCGCCGATTGAAAACCGCCTGGCCGAACATGCGCGGATCGAACAGGTGTGTGTGGTCGGCGACGGCCTGCCCGCGCCGATGGGCCTGTGCGTGCTGTCGGTGGTGGGGCCGGCGGATGTGCGCCAGGCTTTGCACAGCAGCCTTGAGCGCTGGCTGGAACAGGTCAACGCGGCGCTGGACAAGCATGAGCGCCTGCGTCAATTGGTGGTGGTGAAAGACAGTTGGGCGGTGGAGAACGGCTTTCTGACGCCGACCTTGAAGATCAAGCGCAACGTGATCGAATCGACCTATGGCCCCCTGTTTCAGGCGTGGAGCGAGCGCACCGAAGTCATTCTGTGGCAGGATTAGGGCCATCATAAAACCAATAGGACAACGGTATGAGCCTGTGGCGCACCCAACCCGATATCGAGCAACTCAATGCCCAGCAGAAAAACACCATCGGTGAGCTGCTGGATATTCGCTTCGAAAGTTTCGACGAAGAGTCCCTGACCGCCAGCATGGTCGTCGATCACCGTACCCATCAGCCCTACGGCCTGCTGCACGGCGGCGCGTCGGTAGTCCTGGCCGAAAGCGTTGGCTCAGTGGCGGCCTACCTGTGCATCGATACGAGTAAGTTCTATTGCGTCGGCCTGGAGGTCAACGCCAACCACTTGCGCGGGGTGCGCAGCGGGCGGGTGACGGCGGTGGCCAAGGCGATTCATATCGGCCGCACCACCCAAGTGTGGGACATCCGCCTGACCAATGATGATGGCAAGTCCAGCTGCGTCTCGCGCCTGACCATGGCTGTGGTGCCCCTGGGCGAGAACCCGCCGGCGCGATAGGCGTGGCGTGAGTGTCATCATTCCTGGCGGTTACGGTCATTGCTGTAACGGCCGGGCGTGGTGACAATCAGTGTCTGTTTTTATAGATGGAACCGGTATGTCGCAGCACGTGTTTTTTGCCCACGCCAATGGCTTCCCTTCGGCCACCTACGGCAAGCTGTTTGCCGGCCTGGCCCCGGAATATGCAGTCGCGCACCTGCCGCAGCACGGCCACGACCCGAGGTTTCCGGTGGACGATAACTGGCAGAACCTGGTGGACGAACTGATCCACCATCTGGAGCAGCAGCCCGAGCCGGTGTGGGGCGTGGGCCATTCCCTCGGCGGCGTATTGCATTTGCATGCGGCCATGCGTTGCCCGCAGTTGTATCGCGGCGTGGTGATGCTCGACTCACCGGTGCTGACCCGGGCCGACCGCTGGGTGATTCGCGCCGCCAAGCGCTTTGGTTTTATCGACCGCCTCACCCCGGCCGGGCGCACCCTGGGCCGCCGTGAAGAGTTCGCCGACCTGGACGCCGCGCGCAGTTACTTCGCCGGCAAGACCCTGTTTCGCAGCTTCGACCCGGAATGCTTCGACGCTTACCTGCAACATGGCCTGCATCAGGTCGGCGATCGCTTGCGCCTGCGCTTCGACCCGGCCACTGAGATCAGCATCTACCGGGGCGTGCCCCACACCAGTCCAGGCCAGGTACGCCAGTTGAAAGTGCCGCTGGCGGTGGTGCGCGGACGTCAGAGCCGGGTGGTGATGCGCCACCACGCCAGCGGCGTCGGTCGCCTGCCCATGGGGGAAATGCTCACCATGCCCGGTGGGCACATGTTTCCCCTCGAACGCCCCCAGGACACCGCGACCTTGCTCAAGCAGCTGTTCGCCCGCTGGGAAGCTCGTGAGCGCAGTTGCGCATGAGTACGCCGGTCGAAGAAGTGCGCCTGAGCCTGCCGCATATCGAATTGGCCGCGCATCTGTTCGGTCCCGAAGACGGTCTGCCGGTGATCGCCCTGCATGGCTGGCTGGATAACGCCAACAGCTTCGCGCGGTTGGCGCCGAAACTGCGGGGGATGCGTATCGTCGCCCTCGACATGGCCGGCCACGGGCATTCGGCGCATCGTCCGACGGGGGCCGGTTATGCCTTGTGGGATTACGCCTACGATGTGCTGCACGTCGCTGAACAACTGGGCTGGAAACGTTTTGCATTACTTGGTCACTCCCTCGGCGCCATCGTCTCCCTGGTATTGGCCGGTGCCTTGCCGGAGCGGGTGACGCACCTGGGTTTGATCGACGGTGTGATCCCGCCGACCGCCACCGGCGAGAACGCCGCCGAGCGGCTGGGCATGGCGTTGCAGGCGCAAATGAACCTGCAGGGCAAGCGCAAGCCGGTCTACAGCAGCCTTGATCGCGCCGTCGAAGCGCGGATGAAAGGGCTGGTGGCCGTCAGCCGCGAAGCCGCTGAACTGCTGGCCCAGCGCGGTTTGATGCCAGTGCCGGGCGGTTACACCTGGCGCACGGACAGCCGCTTGACCCTGGCATCGCCGATGCGTCTGACCGACGAACAAGCCATGGCTTTCGTGCGCCGCGTAGGTTGCCCTACACAGCTGGTGGTCGCCGCTGACGGCATGCTGGCGAGGCATCCCGAGTTGCTTTCCCAGCTACCGTTTACGGTGACGACCCTGCCCGGTGGCCATCATTTGCACTTGAATGACGAGGCTGGCGCGGTCCTTGTTGCAGACTGTTTCAATCGGTTCTTCTCTGCGCCTTGACTTGACGCGGTCAACTGCCGAGGCTGGGCGGATTGAAAGGGAGTCAACCATGAACGATCTCAACACCGATCTTGAAACTGCTGCGACCTCCGATGGCCAGGGCTCAACTATCCGATGAGCGTGCGTAAAGGCTGTATCCGTGTCCTGGGCCTGTGTGTGTTCAGCCCGTTGGTGTTCGCCGCCGATGTGCCGGGTAGCCAGGACTTGTCCGCCGTGGCCCGCCAGGTCGACGCGCAAATCGTCGATTACCGCCCCGCCGAAGAAAAAGAGCGCATTTACCCCATGGGCGCGATCCGCAAGATCAGCGGCCAGTTGCGCTACGAGGCCCAGGCCACCGCACGTGGCCAGGTCACCGCCATCACCTATGAACTGCCCGCCGAGCACACATCCAGCGCTGCGTTCACCGCCACGCGTGAAGCGTTGCAGCAGCAGGGCGCGCAACTGTTGTTCTGGTGCCAGGCCCGCGACTGCGGTGAAAGCAGCCTGTGGGCCAATGAAGTGTTCGGTAACGCCAAGCTGGTCGGCGCCGATGGCCAGCAGGAATACCTGCTGCTGCGTCTGGCCGCCCCGCAGGACAATTCCCTGGTGGCGTTGTACGGCATCACCCGCGGTAATCGACGGGCTTACCTGCATGTCGAACAGATTGATGCCAGCGCACCGCTCGGGGAGCTGCTGCCGACCTCCGCCACCCTGTTGCGCGAACTCAGAAGCACCGGCGAGCTGGACTTTCCGGCATTGGGCGCGGACCCGGATGCCACCTGGTTGACCCTGATTTCCCGCGGGTTGAACCTCGACACCACCCTGCGTGTCAGCTTGACCGGACCCCATGCCGAAGCGTGGCGCCAGGCCCTGGTTGACAAGGGGGTGCGGGCCGCACGCCTGGAAACCGGCACTGAGCCAGCCAAAGGCCTGCACCTGCATCTGATACGCTGACCGTAACAGGGCGAACGGACCCGCGCCGTTCGCCTAAACTAGCTGCCTACAGCCTTATCCTAGAGAAAATCCATGCTCAATAACGATCGCCTGCTGGTGCAAATCCTGCTGCTGGTGCTGTTTGGTGCCAGCTTCTGGGTGATGGCGCCGTTCTGGTCGGCGCTGTTCTGGGGCGCGGTGCTGGCGTTTGCCAGTTGGCCGCTGATGGTGTTGCTGACCCGCTGGCTGGGCGGCCGAGAATCCCTGGCCGCCGGCATTCTGACCTTGGGCTGGATGCTGCTGGTGGCGGTGCCGCTGGTATGGCTGGGGTTCAACCTCGCGGACCATGTGCGCGATGCTGTGGCGTTGATCAAGGATATTCAGGTCGACGGTTTTCCTGCGGCGCCGGCCTGGTTGGGGTCGATTCCTTTTGTCGGAGAACGGCTGGTGGCGATGTGGGGGAGCATCGACGAGCAGGGCGCGGCGCTGATGGTCAGCCTCAAGCCGTACCTGGGGCAGATGGGTAATTGGCTGCTGGCGCGCAGCGCGCAGATCGGCGGTGGCATCCTGGAGTTGACCCTCAGCCTGGTGTTCGTGTTCTTTTTCTACCGTGACGGACCGCGCCTGGCACTGTTCGTACACCGCTTGCTGGAGCGCTTGATCGGCGAACGTGCCGGTTACTACATCGAGCTGGTGGCCGGCACCGTGCAACGGGTGGTCAATGGCGTGATCGGTACGGCGGCCGCGCAGGCCGTGCTGGCGTTGATCGGCTTCCTGATCGCCGGTGTGCCGGGCGCGCTGGTGCTGGGTATGGTCACGTTCCTGCTCAGCCTGATCCCCATGGGGCCGCCGCTGGTGTGGATTCCGGCCACGGCCTGGCTGGCGTGGAAGGGCGATTACAGCCACGCGGTGTTCCTCGGCGTGTGGGGCACGTTCATCATCAGCGGCGTGGACAACGTGCTCAAGCCGTACCTGATCAGCCGTGGCGGCAACCTGCCGCTGGTGATCGTGCTGCTCGGGGTGTTCGGCGGCTTGATCGCATTTGGTTTCATCGGCCTGTTTATCGGCCCGACCTTGCTCGCAGTGGCATACAGCCTGCTGATGGATTGGAGTGCGACCCAGGCCCAGGGCCGCCGCGAAGACAACATTCTGTAGCTGATGGGCGAAGGCCGGTGTGGGAGCGAGCAAGCCCGCTCCCACAGTGACCGGTGTTGGCCTTCTAGGCGCGGGGCAACCACATCACGGCGGTCAACCCGCCGCCTGGGGTTTCCTCCAGGCTCAAGCGCCCGCCCAGGCGCTCGACCGCGTCCTTGGCGATGGTCATGCCCAGGCCCACGCCGCCGGAGTTGCGGTTGCGCGAGCCTTCCAACCGATAGAACGGCTCGAACACCGCCTCACGCTTGTCGGCGGCAATCCCGGGACCGTGGTCGATCACACGGATGACCAGGGCCTCGCGGCCGTCTTCCAGCTCCACGCGGGCGGCGCCGGCGTAGCGCAAGGCGTTGTCGATCAGGTTATTGAGGCACGAGCGCAACGCCATCGGTTGTACCTGCAACGGCGCACTGGTGCCGGCACATTGCACATCGGCACCTTGGTCCTGGGCGTTCTCACTGATCGACTCCACCAGCGCCTGCACATCCAGCCAGTGCCGGCTTTCGCTGGTGCGTTGTTCGTGCAGGTAGCTCAAGGTGGCGTCGAGCATACCGATCATGTCGTTCAGGTCCTGGCGCATCTGGCCTTGCAGCTTGGTGTCTTCGATCTGCTCCAGGCGCAGCTTCAGGCGCGACAGCGGAGTGCGCAGGTCATGGGAGACCGCGCCGAGCATGCGCGCGCGCTGGCCGACTTGTTCGCGAATGCGTTTTTGCATCAGGTTGAAGGTCGACGCGGCCTGCTTTGCTTCACGGGGGCCGGATTCGTCGAGAGGCGGGCTGTCGAGGTCAAGGCTCAAGCGCTCGGCGGCCTCGCTCAGGCGCTGGATCGGCCGGCTCAACAATTTGGCGCCATACCAGGCGGCGATGATCAGCGAGAAAAACTGAAACGTCAGGGGCACCACCGGCCCGCCAAACCATGGGCGAGGACGTTTCTGCAGAGGTCTCAGCGTGCCGTCCGGTTGCTCGACGAAGGTGTCTTTGGTCGGCGGCGGAGGCGGGTCGTAGTGGTGGAACCAGAAAAACGCCAACGCATGGGCCAGTACAATCGCCACTAGCAACACACCGAACAGCCGCCCGAACAGCGTGTTGAAGGCATTGCGCATCAGCCGATATCCCGTGCGTCGAACAGATAGCCTTCACCGCGCACGGTCTTGATCAACTGCGGTGCTTTCGGGTCATCGCCCAGTTTTTGGCGCAGCCGCGAGACCAGCAGATCAATGCTGCGATCGAAGGCCTCGATGGAACGACCACGGGCAGCATCCAGCAACTGCTCGCGGCTCAATACCCGGCGCGGCCGCTCGATAAACACCCACAGCAGGCGGAACTCGGCGTTGGACAGCGGCACTACCAGGCCGTCGTCGGCCACCAGTTGGCGCAACACGCTGTTGAGCCGCCAGTTATCGAAGCGGATATTGGCGCGCTGCTCGGTGCGGTCGTCACGCACCCGGCGCAGGATAGTCTGGATGCGCGCCACCAATTCACGCGGCTCGAACGGCTTGGACATGTAGTCGTCGGCGCCCAGTTCCAGGCCGATGATGCGGTCGGTGGGCTCGCAGCGGGCGGTGAGCATCAGGATCGGGATGTCCGACTCGGCGCGCAGCCAGCGGCACAGCGTCAGGCCGTCTTCGCCCGGCAGCATCAGGTCGAGCACCACCACATCAAAGGTTTCGGCTTGCATCGCCACGCGCATCGCGGCGCCGTCGGTGACGCCGGTGGCGAGAATATTGAAGCGTGCCAGGTAGTCGATCAGCAGTTCGCGGATCGGCACATCGTCGTCGACAATCAGCGCGCGGGTGTTCCAGCGCTTTTCATCGGCGCTCACCGCGCCTTTTTGCTCGTCGTTCAGCGGGACGGAAGGGGTATGCATAGTGCGATCATCTGCCTGGTGGTGGCGGTCAGCATAGGCGCCCAGCCACATGGCTGGAAGTGCTGGTCGTTGGGTCGTGCGGGCGAGGCTAGCGGTAGGGCGTGTTGAGGGCATGTCGTGAATGTATCTGTTTTGATACAAATGCCCGAAATGTCCGCTTGGGCGCGCTTGGTCAGTATTTACCGATCATCGGATCCCGCAACGGCGTCGCTTGCGCTACAATCCGCGCCGATTTCGACTTGCCTGAGAGCCCATTCCAATGTCCGTCTGCCAGACTCCTATCATCGTCGCCCTGGATTACCCCACCCGTGACGCCGCACTGAAGCTGGCTGACCAGTTGGACCCGAAGCTGTGCCGGGTCAAGGTCGGCAAGGAACTGTTCACCAGTTGCGCCGCTGACATCGTCGGCACCCTGCGTGACAAAGGCTTCGAGGTGTTCCTCGACCTGAAATTCCACGACATCCCCAACACCACCGCGATGGCGGTCAAGGCCGCCGCCGAGATGGGCGTGTGGATGGTTAACGTACACTGCTCCGGCGGCCTGCGCATGATGACCGCCTGCCGTGAAGTGCTGGAACAGCGCAGCGGCCCTAAACCCTTGCTGATCGGTGTGACCGTGCTGACCAGTATGGAACGCGAGGACCTGGCAGCGATCGGCCTGGATATCGAACCTCAGGAGCAAGTGCTGCGCCTGGCGGCCCTGGCGCAGAAAGCCGGCCTCGACGGCCTGGTCTGCTCGGCGCTGGAAGCCCGGGCCCTCAAGACCGCCCACCCGTCGCTGCAATTGGTCACCCCGGGGATTCGTCCGGCGGGCAGCGCCCAGGATGACCAGCGCCGTATCCTCACGCCGCGTCAGGCGCTGGACGCGGGCTCGGACTACTTGGTGATCGGTCGCCCGATCAGCCAGGCGGCCGATCCAGCCAAAGCGTTGGCCGCAGTTGTCGCCGAGATCGCCTGATCGATCACCGATCAATAATGTGGGAGGGGGCTTGCTCCCACATTTACATCTGCTGTGTATCAGCTGACTTTCAGCACCAGCTTGCCGAAGTTCTCCCCGTTGAACAGTTTCATCAACGTCTCCGGGAACGTCTCCAGCCCCTCCACGATATCTTCCTTGCTCTTGAGCTTGCCCTGCGCCATCCAGCCGGCCATTTCCTGCCCGGCGGCGGCAAAGTTCGCCGCGTGATCCATCACCACGAAGCCTTCCATGCGTGCGCGATTGACCAGCAATGACAGGTAGTTGGCCGGGCCTTTTACGGCTTCCTTGTTGTTGTACTGGCTGATCGCGCCGCAGATCACCACGCGGGCTTTCAACGCCAGGCGGCTGAGCACTGCGTCGAGAATGTCGCCGCCGACGTTATCAAAATACACATCCACGCCCTTAGGGCACTCGCGCTTGAGCGCGGCCGGCAGGTCTTCGTGCTTGTAATCGATGGCGGCGTCGAAGCCCAGCTCATCGACCAGGAACTTGCACTTGTCGGCGCCACCGGCAATGCCCACCACACGGCAGCCTTTGATCTTGGCGATCTGTCCGGCAATGCTGCCCACCGCCCCCGCTGCGCCGGAGATCACCACAGTTTCACCGGCTTTCGGTGCGCCGGTGTCGAGCAGCGCGAAATAGGCGGTCATGCCGGTCATGCCCAGCGCCGACAGGTAGCGCGGCAGGGGCGCAAGCGTGGGGTCGACCTTGTAGAAACCCCGCGGCTCGCCGAGGAAGTAATCCTGCACCCCAAGGGCGCCGTTCACGTAGTCCCCGACCGCGAATTTCGGGGTGTTCGAGGCGATCACTTTGCCCACGCCCAGCGCCCGCATCACTTCGCCGATGCCGACCGGCGGAATGTAGGATTTGCCCTCATTCATCCAGCCGCGCATCGCCGGGTCGAGGGACAGGTATTCGTTGCGCACCAGCACCTGGCCGTCCTGTGGGGTGCCCAGCGGCACTTCCTGGTAGGTGAAGGTCTCCCGCGTGGCCGCGCCGACCGGGCGTTTGGCAAGCAGGAACTGACGGTTGGTCTGGGCAGTCATGGCAAGGACTCTTGAGAAATGAAGCCTGATTGATAGACCCATACTGGCTTGCGGGCAAGGTCGGCCGAGGGCTGCGAATGCTCGTCGATAGGCCTCGATGATAGTGACGCAGGCGGTCTTATCATTGTGATTCATGCAGCGCTAACCGGCCTTCTGATAGTGCTGACGCGCGCGTCCCGGGGTTGGCTAGACTCGCGCCACGGCTATTTCTCCCATAGGACATCCCCATGAGCATGACGTTTTCCGGCCAGGTCGCCCTGGTCACCGGCGCCGCCGCCGGTATTGGCCGCGCCACTGCGCTGGCGTTTGCTGCCGAAGGTTTGAAGGTAGTGGTTGCCGACCTCGACGTGGCGGGCGGCGAAGGCACTGTCGCGCTGATCCGCGAGGCCGGTGGCGATGCGCAGTTCGTGCGCTGCAACGTCACGCTGGAAGCCGACGTGCAGCAATTGATGGCGCAGACCATTGCCGCATATGGCCGCCTGGACTACGCCTTTAACAACGCCGGGATCGAGATCGAGAAAGGCAAGCTGGCGGACGGCACCCTCGATGAGTTCGACGCCATCATGGGCGTCAACGTCAAGGGCGTGTGGTTGTGCATGAAGTACCAATTGCCGTTGCTGCTGGCCCAGGGCGGCGGAGCGATCGTCAACACCGCGTCGGTGGCGGGGCTGGGCGCCGCGCCAAAGATGAGCATCTACGCCGCGTCCAAACACGCCGTGATCGGCTTGACCAAATCGGCGGCCATCGAATATGCGAAAAAGAAAATCCGCGTCAACGCGGTATGCCCGGCAGTGATCGATACCGACATGTTCCGCCGTGCCTATGAAGCTGACCCGCGCAAAGCCGAATTTGCCGCCGCCATGCACCCGGTCGGGCGCATTGGCAAGGTTGAGGAAATCGCCAGTGCCGTGTTGTACCTGTGCAGCGACGGTGCGGCCTTCACCACCGGCCAGGCTCTGGCGGTGGACGGCGGCGCCACCGCGATCTAGGACTCCAAGCCGCACCGCTCTCGAAAAAGTTTGAGGTGCTGTGGGGCGTTTCCATAGCTGGCAAAACGCCGTGATCCAATGTGTATCAGGAGGTAAATAAGTCAATAAAATCAATACTTTAGTAACTGTTGGTGGCCTGTTTTGGCGGGCTTCTGTGCTTAACTGTTTTGGGTTGAATAACAGATAGTTAAGTGAGTGGCTCATGGATTTAGGGATCGATCGACAAGCCCTTGTACCGGTGGTGCAGCAAATCGTCAGCGCGGTGGCGGAATGGATTCGCAAGAGCGGGGTCAGCCCCGGCACACGCTTGCCGTCCATCCGCCAACTGGCCCTCGACAACCTGCTCAGCCAGTCCAGCGTGATCGAGGCATTCGAGCGCATGGAGGCCCAAGGCCTGCTGACCTCGAAGCAGGGCTCTGGGTTTATGGTGGCGCAGCCGCCGGTGGCTCAGGAACGCCACTGGTATGAAGGCGCGGAGCGAGAGTGGGGCGCTTTTACCGACAGCCCGTTGGGCGAGTTGAAATTGGGCTGCGGCTGGTTACCGGACGCCTGGCGCGAAAGCGATGACATCAGCTACGCGATCCGCGAAGTCAGCCGCACCGATACCGGGGGCCTGTTCAACTACAGCACGCCACTGGGGCTGCCGGCGCTGCGCGAGCAATTGCTCAAGCGCCTGACCCGAATTCACGTGGTCACCAGCCTCGACCGCATCCTCACCACCCATGGCGCCAGCCACGCTCAGGACCTGTTGATCCGCACGTTGCTCAAGGCCGGCGACACCGTGGTCGTAGAAACCCCCGGTTATGGCAACCTGTTTCGTCAGTTGGCCTTCCACGGCGTCACGCTGCTGGAAGTACCGCGCACCCAGGGCGGCCCGGACATCCCGGCGCTGGAAGCCCTGCTGCGCCGTCATCGTCCCAAGTGCCTGTTTATCAATAGCCTGTATCACAACCCCACCGGCACCAGCCTGTGCCGCAAGGTGGCCGAGCGTTTACTGGAGCTGGCGCACAGCGAAGACTTTCTGATTATCGAAGAAGATGTCTACGCCGACCTCCAACACGCCAGTTGCACGCGACTGTCGGCGCTGCCCCATGAAGATCGGGTGATCTATGTCTCGAGTTTCTCCAAGACCCTCAGCAGTGCCTTGCGCGTCGGCTACCTCAGCGCCAGTTCGCCGATCATTGCGCAATTGGTACACCTCAAGACCCTCACCGGCATCGGCACCTCGCGTTTTGCCGAAGCGGTGATGGCCACGTTGCTGGCCAACGGCACCTATCGCAAATGGGTGCAGCGCCTGCGCAAACGCCTGAACACGCAAATGGCCGCGACCTTGCAGGTATTGGAGGATGAGGAATGGCAGGTGTTCGCCGTGCCCGCCGGCGGCATGTTTGTCTGGGCGCGGCCCTGCGTGGGCGACCGTTCGCGGTTGCAGGCGTATGCACGGCAACTGGGTGTGCTGATGTCACCGGGGGCGCTGTTCAGCCCTACGGGTGAACACAGCGAGTGGCAGCGCATCAATGTGGCCTATGCTGCTGATCAGCGGGCCCTGGCGTTGTTCCGCGCTACGGGGCCTGCCAGATCGACCTCGACCATTCTGAAAACGACGAACGTGTAGCTTTTTGCCATTATTGTGGCGCCAACGACTTGTGTTCAGTGCCTCGTGGTTGCGAATCTCGCTGCTGGGAAACCGGGCTTGATGGCATCCGCCATTGCAAGAGGATTCAAGCGCATGATTTCGGCCGTGCAACGACGTTTCGCCAACCTCGGTATGGCGAAAAAACTGGGTTTGGGCTTCAGTCTGGTGCTGCTGTTGACTGCGTTGGTGGCAGCCATTGGCGTGTGGTCCCTGCAAACCGTTGGCCTGCGTTTCGAGGGCCTCAAGAGCATGTCTGCGCTCAACAGCGGGCTGCTCAAGGTGCGTTTGATCGAGCAGGACTACGCGCTGCACGCCGACCCCAAGTCCGTCGACGCCCTGCATGAACGTGTCGACGCCTTGGCTGCCCTGGCCGGCAGCCTCAAGGCCGGGTCTGCGGCCAACGTGCCGCTGATGACCGAGGTCGAGCAGGCCTTGGCCGCCTACCGCAAGGCGTTCGATGAGTTCGTCGAGCTGACCCAGACCAAGGACCTGGCGCTGGAAATGGCCAGTTGGTCGGTGTCCAGCGTGGCCAATAACCTCGATGTGTTGCAGGCCGGCCTGGCCGACGATGGCGCCTATGGCCTAAAGGAAAGCCAGGGCAAGGAGGGCGCCGAGTTTATCGAGCAGGCGGGGCAGGTCAGTCAGGTTTCACGGTTGATGCTGCAAGCCATGAACGAAGCTCATGTGCGCCTTGATCAGAGCCGCAAAGGCGAGGAAGACAGCGCCGAACAGGGCAAGATCGAACAGGCCGAGCAGGCGCTGGCCCAAGTTGAGCTACTGAAAACCTCGGTCAAGGACTCCGGTTACCAGACGGTGCTCAATGAGGTCGCCGGGCATATCGCCGCGTTCAGCGAAAAACTCGGCGAATACACCGGCCTGCTGGCCCAGGAAAAAGTGGTCTACAAACAATTGCATGATCGCGCCGACCAAGTCGTCAGCCGGGTCGACCAGGCGTATGCCGCTGAAGACCAGTCGATGCAAGCGCAACTGAAGAAAAGCGCGCTGCTGATCATCGGCTCGTCAGCCCTGGCGCTGTTGATGGGGTTGATTGCAGCGTGGGTGATTACCCGGTTGATCGTCGCGCCGCTGCGCCGTGTGATCGCGGTGGCCCAGCAGATTGCGGCCGGCGACTTGAGCGGGCGCATGGAAGTCAGCCGCCGCGATGAAATCGGCCAGTTGATGCTGGCGATGCAACAGATGGGCAGCGGTTTGAGCCAAATGGTCAGCGGGCTGCAAGCGGGTATCGAGCAATTGGCCAGTTCGGCCCATTCGCTGTCCAGCGTCACCGAGCAGACCAACATCGAGGTCAGCAGCCAGAAGGAAGAAACCGAACAGGTTGCCACGGCGATGAACCAGATGACCGCCACGGTCCATGATGTGGCGCGCAACGCCGAAGAGGCTGCACAAGCGGCGCAGACTGCCGATGACAAAGTCGACAGCGGCCAGCAGGTGGTGCGCCAGAGTTTGCAGCGCATCGAATTGCTGGCCACCTCCAGTACCCGCGCCAGTGCCAGCATCGAAAGCCTCAGCGTCGAAATCCAGAATATCGGCAGCGTGTTGAGCGTAATCAAAAGCGTGGCCGAACAGACCAACCTGCTGGCACTCAACGCGGCCATCGAGGCCGCGCGCGCCGGTGAGCAAGGCCGTGGTTTTGCGGTGGTGGCCGATGAAGTGCGGGCCCTGGCCAAGCGCACCCAGCAATCGACCGAGGAAATCGAACGCCTGGTCGGCGCCTTGCGCAGCGCGGCGCAATCGTCGGTGCAGCAGATCCAGCAGAGCGGCGAGTTGGTGAAGCTGGCCGTCAGTGATGCGCTGGAAACCGAAAGCGCCCTGGGCAGCATTGCGGCCGCGGTGTCATTGATCCAACAAATGAATCAGCAGATTGCGGCGGCGGCCGAGCAGCAGAGTTCGGTGGCCGAAGAAATCAACCGCAGCGTCACCAGCATTCGGGCGAGTGCCGATCAATCGGCGTTGAGCATGCAAGGCAATGCCGCGTCGAGTATTGAACTGGCGCAGTTGGGCACGGAACTCAAGGGCATGGTGGGGCACTTCCGCCTTTGATCGCCGCTGGCAGGCCGCGATCAAAGGGCTGGCGGGCGATCAGGCATGGTTGGCGAGGAAGGTCAGCAGCGCTTCATTGACGAAGTCCGGGTTCTCGCGACTGGAGATATGCCCGGCGTCGGGAATCAGGCTCAGGCTGCAGCCGATCAGGCTGGCCATCTGCTCGGACTCGGCGGGCGGGCGCGGTGTGTCCTGTTCGCCGCACAGCACCAGGGTGGTGTCGGCGTCCAGGCGTGACAACTGCTCCAATACATCTTCACGGCTGAAGATCAGCCGGCCCAGGGGCACGATGCTGTCTAGCAGGCGCGCCGCGGGGTAGTCCTGCAAGACCTTGCGGAAATTTTGGTACAGCGCCGATTCGCGGTCGATGCCCGGGCGGAAAAAGATCGGCGCGACCACATCCAGCAGCGGCTCCGGGATAGCGCCGGCGTCTTCAATCATCTTGAACAGCGAGAAGTAGTGCTGGCGCGTGGCCTCGGGTTCGGCGCCGAGGTAGGTGTCCATCAGCACCAGGCTGTTGACCCGCTCGGGTGCCCGCAGGGCCAGGCGCGCGCTCCACATGCCGCCGACCGACAAGCCCACCAGGTTGACCCGGGTAATGTGCAACTGGTCGAGCAGTGCCAGGGCCTGGCGCGCCAGGTCGTCCGGGGATCGCGTGTGTGTCGGCAGCGGCCCGGACTCGCCATGGCCCCAGAGCTCGGGGACGATCACACGATACTGGTGCGACAGCGCTTCGATCTGCGGTGCCCACATGTCTCGGTCCCACAGGTAACTCGAACCCAGCAGGACGACCGGGCCGCAGCCCTGGTCAACATAGTGCAACGGTTGTCCATCAATCACGGCGACAGGCATAACAGGCCTCCAACTTCACGAAGTGAGGGACACTTTTGTACGCGAGTCGACGGCCAGCGGATAGGTACTAAATGATGGCATGTGGCGAGGGAGGGCTCGCCACATGGGGAGGGAGGGTCAGTCGTAGATGACTTTTTTCTTCCACTCGGCGTCGGTTTCGGCGACTTTCAGGCCTTCGGTCAGTTCGTTGACTTCGTCTTCCGCAGGCTTGCTGTTGGTCAGCACCGTAGAGTTAGCGCGCACCAATTGACTCTCCAGCAGTTGCAGTTGCTCTCTGTAGAGCGCGGGCTCGGGCTGCTTGCGCAAGTACTGCACGCCGCGCTCGAAGGCCAGGCGCGCCTGGCCAGGCTGGTTCTGTTGCAGGGCATGCTGGCCGAGGTTGTTGAAGAACTCGATGTGCAGCAGTACCAGGATGTGGCGAATTTCCCTGATCCAGTGCTTGGCTTCATTGGTCGGTAGGAAACCGTCCTGGGCGGCGCGCGTGACTTGGCCGTGCAGGGCTTCGAGCAGGAACCGCACGTCCTTGGCCTTGGCTTCGGTCTGGATCGGGCCGGGCGGGTTGTTGATCGGGATCGATTCGCCTTGGGCCACCAGCGCATTCAGTTCGGCGATCCGCGCCTTGAGCGGTGCGCTGGTCTTGTTGAGGTGCAACAAGCGTTGGTTGACGTTGAGCTCCAGGCGGGTCAGCAGCAGCTTGAGCGCTGGGGTCATCAACTGGCCAGGGAAGGTCTCGGTGATCTCACCACAGCGACGCAGCCGGTCATTAAGCTCAATCACGGCGCGCTGCTTTTCCAGTTTGTTGTTTTCCACCGCGTGGTTCATGTAGCCAATGGCGATCAGTATTACGATCCCGGCTATTACCAGCAGGGTGATCATGAGTGGTGTCACCGGTGTGACCTCTTTATAGGGTTTGCTGTGGAGTGTAGTGACTGGGACATCTGTCGGATAGGACTGTTCGACCAGTTGCCCAGGTAGTTTCTTCTATATACGTAAGCATTCCCTGCGTAGATGCACAATGCCATCAGTTGCTGGATGAACTATAGCGTCTTGTCGGGCGCCAGAATATAGGCGTCAAGGCGCGGACATGCAGAATGCCCGCAAGGGCCGGAAAACGGGGGCGAAGTCATTGATTTAAATAAATTTATCCTTGGGGGTTGACGACCTTTCAATCCATCCATAGAATGCGCGCCACTTACAGCGTAAAGCACACAGCGAAACGCGGTAGGGAGTGAATGTTGTACGTGTGTCCCCTTCGTCTAGTGGCCTAGGACACCGCCCTTTCACGGCGGTAACAGGGGTTCGAGTCCCCTAGGGGACGCCAATGCGGGAATAGCTCAGTTGGTAGAGCACGACCTTGCCAAGGTCGGGGTCGCGAGTTCGAGTCTCGTTTCCCGCTCCATTTTTAAGCAGTGTTGCCCTCGGGCGGCATTGAGTGAAACCAGGACCAAGTCTTCGGACAAGGCCCCTGGGCACTGAAATACACACCATGTGTTTCAGTAGCGTGTCCCCTTCGTCTAGTGGCCTAGGACACCGCCCTTTCACGGCGGTAACAGGGGTTCGAGTCCCCTAGGGGACGCCATTTGCGGGAATAGCTCAGTTGGTAGAGCACGACCTTGCCAAGGTCGGGGTCGCGAGTTCGAGTCTCGTTTCCCGCTCCAATTTTTGATTCGCAGTGTCCATTGGGACTGGGGGTCAGCGAAAAAAAGACGCTTCGGCGTCTTTTTTCGTTTCTGCGATAAATATTGCGTCTCGGTGCGAGCCAGTGCGCCTGATGCTTGCTTGATCTTCTCGGGCTATCCGGCGCGCCTCAACGACGCCGCCCCAAAAAACAATGCCCTCCATAAAGGAGGGCATCGGTTTGAGGCTGGCTGCACAACCCTATCAACTAGCGTCCATGTCGTTCAATCAGACACGACCGTGTATGCGCAGCGTTCGGGCTTGGTGAAAGAGCCCTAGAGCTTTTTCGCCATGTCACGCAGCAAAAACTTCTGGATCTTACCGGTCGAAGTCTTCGGCAGCTGTGTGAAAACCACCGTGCGCGGCACCTTGAAGCCTGCCAGGTGTTCGCGGCAGAAGCCGATGATGTCGGCTTCGCGGATGTTCTGGTGGTCGGCCTTGAGGGTGACAAAGGCGCACGGCGTTTCACCCCACTTTTCATCGGGGCGGGCGACGACGGCGGCTTCCAGGATTGCCGGGTGCCGGTACAGCACACCTTCAAGTTCGATGGTGGAGATGTTCTCGCCGCCGGAGATGATGATGTCCTTGAGCCGGTCGCGGATTTCGACATAGCCGTCGGGATGGGTCACCGCCAGGTCGCCGGTGTGGAACCAGCCGCCTTCGAACGCTTCAGCCGTCGCCGTCGGGTTCTTCAGGTAGCCCTTCATCACCGTATTGCCCCGCATGAAAATCTCGCCGATGGTGTGGCCATCATGGGGGGTGGGTTCGAGGGTTTTCGGGTCGGCGACCATCACGCCTTCCAGGGTCGGGTAGCGCACGCCCTGGCGAGCCTTGATCTGCGCACGTTCGTCCAGGGGCAGTGCATCCCATTCCGAGTGCCAGGCGCACAGGGTCACAGGGCCATACACTTCGGTCAGGCCGTAGACGTGGATCACCTTGATGCCCATTTCTTCCACGGCGCCGATGACCTTGGCGGGTGGCGCCGCGCCGGCGACCATGGCGTTCACCGGGTGGTCGATGGTGGCCTTGGCCGAGTCGGGCATGTTCACCAGGGCGTTGAGCACAATCGGCGCACCGCACAAGTGAGTGACCTGGTGCTCGCGGATCAGGTTGAGGATTTTCTGTGGGTCGACGCGGCGCAGAAACACATGGACCCCGGCCAGGGCCGTGATGATCCACGGGTAGCACCAGCCGTTGCAGTGGAACATCGGCAGCGTCCACAGGTACACGGGGTGGTTGCCGATCGCCCAGATCATTTGGTTGCCCAGGGAATTCAGGTAGGCGCCGCGGTGGTGGTAGACCACGCCCTTGGGGTTGCCGGTCGTGCCTGAGGTGTAGTTCAGCGAGATGGCCTGCCATTCATCTTCAGGCCACTGCCAGGCGAAGTCCGGATCGCCCTCGGCGAGAAACGCCTCGTAGTCCAGGTCGCTGACGGGCTGGCCTTCGCCGTATTCCGGGTCATCGACGTCGATGACCAGGGGCGGATGGTCAAGCATGCCGATGGCTGCATGCACCACATCGTGGAACTCACGGTCGGCGATCAATACCTTGGCTTCGCCGTGCGCGAGCATGAAGGCGATGGCCTCGGCATCCAGGCGCACGTTGAGCGCATTGAGTACTGCGCCAATCATCGGCACGCCAAAATGCACTTCGAGCATGGCCGGGATGTTGGGCAGCATGACGGCCACGGTGTCGTTTTTGCCGATCCCGCGACCGGCCAGGGCCGAGGCCAGACGCCGGCAACGGCTGTAGGTTTGCGCCCAGGTGGCGCGTATCGATCCGTGGATCACGGCAGGGTAATCGGGATAGACGCTGGCAGTGCGCTCAATGAAGCTTAAAGGCGAAAGAGCAATGTGATTAACGCTGGTCGGCTCGAGGCCTTGGTCGAAAATGGACATGGTGCGGATACCCGGTGGCTGATTATTAGCTCTATTGTTCGAGACGCTGGTAACGGCAGTTAAGCTGACGGTGCCGGCCTTGAGGCTTTATCGTTGGCGCGCCGGTCCCTGCGGGAAAAGCGCAATGACTTCTCCGGCGGCTTTTATATACTGTTCGTGCGGATATATGGAAGTACTACCTGTGTTGTATAGTATATGTACTATATCTTGCTTAAACGCTTCCGCTGACCTCGACGTCGCCCTCCCTGTATAGGTTTCAAGATGATCGGCAATTCCGTGCGCTTACCAAGCGGCTCGCCGCTGCTCGGGCATGACCCGCAGCCGAGTCTGCTGCTGGATGCCCAGGCTCGGCCGCTGGAGCTCAACGCGGCGCTGTTGGCGTTGCTTGAGCAGTTGTCCCTGGCCGATTGTGTGAGCCTGTTGCCGGTCAATTGCTTGCCGCTGGTGCAGGCGTGCCTGGGGCAGCAGCGGGCGATCGAAAACGTCGAGGCGCAGTTCGCCGAGCGCATTCTGGTGTGGACGTTTATTCCTGACCCTGGCGAAAACCGCGTGCTGGCGCGTTGCCGGGAGGCCAGCGCGCAGATTGTCGCCGAGCGCGAATCCACCAAGGCCCGGCGCCTGTATCGGCTGATCATCGAAAACACCACCGACCTGATTTCCCGGCACACCCCGGATGGTGGTTTTCTCGATGCCTCGCCGGCTTCCTGGGCGTTGTTGGGCTACTGGCCGGAGGAATTGCGCGGGACCCTGGCACAACGCCTGTTCCATCGGCAGGGCTTGGCGGGGTTGGTGCGGCGTGCCTGGGAGGGCCTGGAGCAGGACGGTTATTACACCATGACCTATCGCATCCGCCATCGCGAGGGCCATTACCTGTGGTTCGAAACCGCCTGCCGGGCGATCCGCGAGACCTACACCGGCGCGGTGGTGGAGGTGGTCAGCGTGTCCCGCGACATTACCGCCAGGGTCCAGGCCGAGGAAACCACCCTGACCGAGCGCAAGTTGCGCGAGGCCCAGCAGCGTCATCACCAGGACGAACTGGCGCACACTGCGCGCCTGGTGACCCTGGGCGAGCTGGCGTCGGGTATCGCCCATGAAATGAATCAGCCGCTGGCGGCGGTGGTTAACTACGCCAATGCCAGCCAGCGTTATCTGGCTGCCCTGGGCAGCGATTCGCCGGCGGCCGAGCGAGTGGCTCAAGGCCTGGAGCGGATCTCGGTGCATGCCAATCACGCCGCGCAAGTGATCAAGCGCTTGCGTGCGTTTCTGCGCAAGGGACGTAGGCGCATGGAGGCGCTGAACCCCGGCGAGGTGGCCCGCGAAGCCGTCCGCCTGTGTGCCTGGGAGGCCAGCGATTGTCAGGTGACGATCGAGGATCGCTTGCCGGATAATCTGCCGCTGATTTACGCCGACCGGGTGCTGCTGGAGCAGGTGCTGCTGAACCTGCTGCGCAATGCCATTGATGCGAATCGTGAAGCCCATCCCGGCCAGCCTTCGCTCATCGTCATGAGTGCGCTGGCACAACGTGACGGGTGGGTGCAAATCGACGTGAGCGATCAGGGCCCCGGTGTCTCGCCGGCGCAGTTGGAGCAGATATTTACCCCGTTCTATACCAGCAAGGCCAATGGCCTGGGCCTGGGCTTGTCCATGAGCCGCAGCATCATCGAAGGCTTCGGTGGCGAGTTGCAGGCCGAGCCGATGCCGGTCGGGCTGCAAATGTGCTGCCGCTTGCCCGCACTCGCCCAGAGCGGTGCCCCACAATAAGAAGAGGAATCAAGCGATGGTGAGCGTGACGGAACAGGTGGTGTATGTGGTGGATGACGACCAGGGGATGCTCGATTCGACCGTCTGGTTGCTGGAGTCGGTGGGCCTCAAGGCGCTGCCGTTTACCAGTGGCCGCGAGTTTCTCGACGCCTGCGACAGCCGCCTCAACGCCTGCGTGCTGCTGGATGTGCGCATGCCGGGGATGGGCGGCCTGAATGTGCAGGAGCACATGCGCAGCCGCGACCTGCACCTGCCGGTGATTTTCGTCAGCGGCCACGCCGATGTGCCGATTGTGGTCCGCGCGTTCAAGGCCGGGGCGCATGACTTTATCGAGAAGCCCTACAACGAACAGTTGCTGCTCGACAGTGTCCTGCAGGCCCTGAGCAAGGCCGATCATCGCCAGAGCCTCGGTGAAGGACCGGCGCGGGTGCAGGCGCGGTTGCAGCAACTCACGCCACGCGAGCGTGATGTATTGCTCCCGCTGGTGCAGGGTTATACCAATCGGGAAATTGCCGAGCAGTTGGGCGTCAGCGTCAAGACCATCGACCTGTATCGCGCGCGGGTCATGAAGCGCATGGCGGCCAGCCATTTGCCGGAGCTGGTGGGTATGGCGATTGCCGCTGGCCTGGTGGACCCCCTGCAATTGCGCTGATCGGCCTCATGCCACGGCAATCTGCAGGCTCGGGCGGTCGCCGGCCCGCGTTGCCAGTACGCGCTCGATGGCGCCGGTCAGCAGGTTTTCCAGTAACTCGGTGCGTTCTGCATCATCCAGCGTCTGCCCGGCCAGCCAGCTCGGCGCATTGTTCAGCAGCGTGGCGATGGCGTGGCCGGCCGCTTGCAGGGCATGGACACTCAGCCGCCGCGGTCGCCCGAGCATTTGCAGCAGTCGATGCTCGTATTGTTCGCGCAACTGCCGGACCCGCAGTTGCTGGTCCTCCGTGAGGCAGCCGCAATCGCGCTCCACCAGGCGGAAATGCCACGGCATCTCTTGATGCAAATTCAGGTGGGCATGAATCAGCCGTTGCAGATTGTCCTGGCGTGAGCGCGGCCGTTGCTCGACGCGCCCCAGGGTGGTCAGCAGTTCTTCGTAGAACTCTTCGATCCAATCCAGCAGCAGATGCTGCTTGCTGGGGTAGTGGTGGTACAGCGAGCCCGGGGTCAACCCCAGGCTGCTGGCCAGCTCGCGCATGCCGACTTGACCGAAGCCTTTGCTGGCAAGCAACTCCAGGGCCTTGTTGCGGTGTTCGCACAAGCGCGAGCGATACTCAGCCATAGGTGTGGAAGCCGCGCCCGCTCTTGCGCCCCAGGTAACCGGCGGCCACCATTTCCTTGAGCAGCGACGCGCTGCGGTATTTGCTGTCCTGGAAGCCCTCATAGAACGCCTCGAGGATCGCCAGCAAGGTGTCCAGGCCGATCAGGTCGGCCAGGGCCAGCGGGCCGATAGGCTGGTTGCAACCCAGGCACATGCCGGCGTCGATGTCTTCGGCGCTGGCCAGGCCTTCCTGGAACACCAGGATCGCTTCGTTGATCATCGGCACCAGAATCCGGTTGACCACAAAACCTGGGCGGTTGCCGGCGGTGATCGCGGTTTTGCCCAGGTGCTGTGCCAGCTTAATGGCCTGGGCGTGGGTCTTATCGCTGGTCTGCAGGCCACGAATCACTTCGATCAGGCCCATCACCGGCACCGGGTTGAAAAAATGCAGGCCGATAAAGCGCTCGGGGGCGTTAACGCCCGCCGCCAGTTCAGTGATGGACAGCGAAGACGTATTGGAGGCAATCACGCACTGCTCATCGACGTGAGCGGCGATCTGTTGCAGCACGCGCCGTTTCAGGTCGAGGTTTTCCGTGGCCGCCTCGATGACCCATTGGGCATTGGCCAGGCTGGTGTAGTCGGTGCTGGTGCGGATCTTGTCCAGGGCCGTATGCTTCTGGGGTTCGCTGAGGATGCCCTTGCTGACTTGGCGATCGAGGTTCTTGCTCACGGTGGCCAGGGCTTTTTCCAGGGCGCCGGCGGAGATGTCCAGCAAGGTCACGTTGATGCCGGCCACGGCGCAGATCTGGGCGATGCCGTTACCCATGGTGCCCGCGCCGATCACGCCGATATTCTGCAGATTCATCGTCAGTCTCTCTTCAAATGTGCGCTGCCGTTGCACGGCAGACATGCCTTGCAATACGGTCTATTGGGCGAGAGTCTAGGGCCCGGCAGTGGGGCGGCCTATGCCGAAACCTGTCAGTTGTATTGGCGTTTATTACCATGTGTACGCGACAGGAACTCAGAATGAAGCCCACGCGGGAAAAGGATTCGGTTGCCGTCTACTTCGTGCAGGTCATGATCCATGCGCTGCGCGATCAGCCGCAGCGGCTGGCCGCCGTGCTGTGCGAAGCGGGCATCGCGCCGGCGCTGTTGACCCAGCCCGAGGCCCGGGTGCCGGCCAGCGCGTTTGCGGCGTTATGGTTGATTCAGATTCGTGAGTTGAACGATGAGTTCTTCCGCCTGGATTCCCATGGCATGCCGCCGGGCAGTTTTGCCCTGATCTGCCGTGGCCTGATCCAGGAGCCGAACCTGGGCAAAGCGCTCACCCAGTGCCTGGCCAGTTTCGCCCTGTTCCTGCGCGACTTTCGCGGCAGCCTCAGCGTGCATGGCAAGCGTGCGGTACTCCGCCTGGAAGTCGGCGGCGGCGATGAGGACACACGGCGTTACGGTGAGGAAACCTTTCTGGTGCTGATGATCAGCCTGCTGTGCTGGCTGGGTGGACGCCGCGTGCCCATCGATCGCGCCGACTTTCGCCACGCGCGTGCGCCGCTCAGCGACGATCAGTTGCTGTGGGGTTACAACCTGACGTTTGGCGCGGCCCGCACCGAAATCGAATTCGCCAGCAGCTACCTGCGTCTGGCCGTGGTGCAGGACCTGGCGTCGCTCAAGGTGTTTCTGCGCAGCGCGCCGCAATGGCTGGTGATCCGGTTTCGCAACCAGGACGGCGTGGCGACCCAGGTTTATCAACGCCTGCGTGGCAGCCACTACAGCCAGTGGCCGGCGCTGGAGGACTTGGCCGTGGACTTGCACATGAGCCCCAGCACTTTGCGCCGGCGTCTGGAGCGTGAAGGTTGCTCGTTTCAGGAGATCAAGGATGAAGTGCGCCGCAGCCTGGCGCTGGAACTGCTCTGTCAGACGCGGGCGAGCATCGGTGAAATCGCCGCGCAATGCGGTTTTCAGGAGCCCAGCGCGTTCCATCGTGCGTTCAAGAAGTGGACCGGCGAAAGCCCTGGGCGTTACCGCGAGCGGGTCCAGGGTAAAGTGTCTCGGCCTGCGCGCCTGGGCGCTTGAGTCATTTGCGGTTGAGCGCTGCGTCGCGGTAAGTCCTGGGTAACTCGCCGGTCCATTGGCGGAAGGCCCGGGTGAACGCCGACGGGTCTGAGAACCCCAGCTGTTGCGACGTCTGGTTGATCGACATCGACGTCTGGCTCAAGTAATGAATGGCCATGTCGCGGCGTACCCCGTCCTTGAGTTTCTGAAACTTGCTGCCTTCGGCCAAGAGCTTGCGCCGCAGTGTTCTTTCCGTCAGGTGCAGCTCGCTGGCGGTGCTCTGGATGGTGGCCTTGGCGAGATCGTCGACGTTCTCCAGGTGGTCCAGCACCCGCCGCGTGTAAACCGGGTAATAGGCGGGACGGGTGAACCAGTCCACCGGCGCTCGCTGCAGGTGATAGGCCAGGGTTTCTGCGGTTTGCACCAGCGGCGCGGTGAGAATCCCGGCGTCGAACACCAGGCAAGTCTCGGGTTGGTCAAAATGCGCGGGGCACGGAAACATCAAGCGGTATTCCGCTGAATGGGCGGGCTCGGGATGATCGAACGTCACCCGCTTGAGCGTGATCCGCTGGCCAATCAGCCAGCTTGGGAACCGATGCCAGAGCAACAGTAAAAACCCCCTCAGCAGGTAGCCGGCGTCCAGGCTCGGGTCACTCAAAGCCATTGAAAACAGGGCCTCATCACCGACGACTTTCAGCTCCAGGTGCAGGGAGTCGTTCATCACGTTGTAGAAATGGCTGAGCTTGTAATACACCGAATGCAGGTTATGCGAGTGGATCACTTGCTTGGCCATTATCGCGAAGCAGCCCTTCGGACAGCGCTGTGAACCCGCGCCGAAAAACTCGTCATCACTCAAGCGCCACACGGCCTGCATCAAGCGACTGAACTGGTCGGGGGTGATGCGCAGGTGCAGGTTATCCAGGCGCTTTCGGCTGATGCCGGCTTCCTTGAGCAAGACGTCTTCGTCCAGCGCGAGGCGGCGTGCGGCCGTCATCAGGATGTGGGCGAAGTACATGGAAATGGAATAGCGCTCGATGCCCATCGTTCAGCAGTCCGGCAGCAGGGCAGGCTAGTTTAGCCAAAAGTGGCTGTCCGTTTATGTCTGTTTTTAGACTGATTTGGTAATTGCCACCCAGGGCTGGATCGGAGGAAGCTGAATAGAGCTATGCGCTGCGGGCTCCGTCCCTGCTTGCGACCGTCCCAGGTTTTTTGAGTAGTGGCCGTTTTGGTTAATTGCTCAGCTTGGTGGAGTGGGCGAAGGGTGTAGCGGCCTGTTTAACAAGTGAATGAGGAAAATAACAATGAGTGGTTATGCCCATCCGTACCGCGACACCGAATTTGTGCTGGAGGCGTTGGTCGGATTTGAGCAGTTGTGCGCGAGCGCCCAGCTTCAGGATGTCAACAGCGAACTGGTCAGCGCCATCTTGAGCGAGGCAGGCCGCTTGGGTTCCGGCGTGCTGGCGCCGCTCAACCGGGTCGGTGATACCCAAGGTACGCACTTGGGGGAACAGGGCGTGCAAGAAGCACCGGGTTTTGCCGAGGCGTATCGGCAATTCCAGGAAGGCGGCTGGCCCTCGTTGACCGCTGCAGAACAACACGGCGGGCAGAACCTGCCGAACGTGATCGGCACGGCCGTCAATGAAATCTGGCACTCAGCCAATATGGCATTCGCCTTGTGCCCTATGTTGACCCAGGGCGCCATCGAAGCCATCGCCCATCACGGCTCGGCCGAACTGCAAGCCGCCTACCTGGAAAAACTGGTGAGTGGCGAGTGGACCGGGACGATGAACCTGACCGAGTCGGATGCCGGCTCCGATCTGGCGGCCATCAAGAGCCGCGCCGTGCCCCAGGGCGACCACTATCTGATCACTGGCCAGAAGATTTTCATCACCTGGGGCGATCACCAGATGACCGACAACGTCGTGCATTTGGTCCTGGCGCGCCTGCCGGATGCGCCGACGGGCGTCAAAGGCATTTCGCTGTTCGTGGTGCCCAAGTTCCTGCTGGATGCCCAAGGCCAGCCGGGCGTGCGCAATCGCGTGCAGTGCCTCTCCCTGGAACACAAATTGGGCATTCATGGCAGCCCGACCTGCGTGATGAATTTCGGCGACCCCGAGGGGGCGGTCGGGTATCTGCTCGGCGAGCCGCACACGGGCCTGACCTGCATGTTCACCATGATGAACCACGCCCGTCAGAGTGTTGGCCTACAGGGCTTGTCGATTGCCGAGCGCGCTTACCAGCAGGCCCGTCAATACGCCAAAGAGCGTCTGCAGGGCACGCGCAAGGACGGCAGCCGTTTCTCGATCATCCGCTTTCCCGATGTGCGCCGGATGCTGTTGCAGATGAAAGCGTCCATCGAAGCGATGCGCGCGTTGTCGCTGGTGGCCGCCGCTGAAGTCGACCGTGCCGCGCATGCGCCCACGCCGGAGCTTGCGCACCATCATCAGGGGCGGGTCGATGTGTTCACCCCGATCGTCAAGGGCTGGTTGACCGAACTGGCCCAGGAAGTCACCTCTCTGGGCGTGCAAATCCACGGTGGTATGGGCTTCATCGAAGAGACCGGCGCGGCGCAGCATTATCGCGATGCGCGCATCCTGACCATCTATGAAGGCACCACCGGCATTCAGGCGCTTGACCTGGTGGGGCGCAAGACCCTGCTGAACCAAGGCGCGTTACTCAACAGCCTGCTCGAGGAGATGGATCAAACCGTCGAGCAACTGCGTCACATCGACGCCCTCGACTATCAGGCAGTGGCGTTGGCCGCCGCGCTTGGCGCCGGGCGCGAGGCCTTGTCGCGGTTACTCGACAACGCCAAGCACGATGCGGATTGGGCCGGCAGCGTCAGCGTCAACTTCCTGATGCTCTTCGGCTACCTGTCGGGCGGCTGGCTCATGGCGCGTTCTGCCCTGCAGGCGCACGCCCAGCTGCAAGCCGGCACGGGCGATGCGGCCTTCCTCAAGACCAAAGGCGTCAGCGCACGCTTCTACGCAGAGCAATTGTTGCCACGGGTACACGCGTTGTTGGCGGCGATCAGCGCTGGGAGCGCGAGCATCATGGCGTTGGATGAAGAGCAGTTCTGACACCGCGTTGGTTTTTGTGCCTAACTTTTTTGAGGTTCACCCCATGCATCACCAGCGCATCCGCCTGGATTCCTTGCACGAAAAAATCATGAGCGCGGCGCAGGCCGCCGCGTTCATTCAAGACGGCATGACCGTGGGCATGAGTGGTTTCGGTGGCGCAGGGGACGCCAAGGCCGTGCCACTGGCGCTCATCGAGCGGGCCCGGGAGCATCCGCTCAAGATCAACCTGATCACCGGCGCGAGCCTCGGGCGTGGCCTGGACGGGCAGATGGCCGAGGCCGGGCTGCTGGCGCGGCGCATGCCGTTTCAAGGCGACCCGGTGCTGCGCAAGGCGATCAACGAAGGCCGCGTGGTGTTTATCGACCAGCACCTGAGCGAAGTGGTCGAACAGCTGCGTGACGGCAGCCTGCCCAATCCGGATATTGCGGTGATTGAAGCGGTGGCGATCACCGAACAGGGCCATATCGTGCCGACGTCTTCGGTTGGCAATTCGGCCAGTTTCGCCCAGACGGCGCGGCAGGTCATCGTTGAGCTGAACCTGGCCAGCAGCCCTTATTTTGAAGGGATGCACGATATTTATCAGCCCCACGGGCGCCCTGGCCGGGGGCCGATTCCGGTCATCAGCGCGGATGATCGCATCGGCACCCAGGCCATCGCGATTGACCCTGCCAAGATCGTCGCCATCGTGCTGTGCAATACGCCGGAATCTGCGATTCCCATGCTGCCGCCCGATCATGAGACCCAGGCGATTGCCGATCATCTGGTGGCTTTTTTCGAGCTGGAAGTGGAACACAAGCGCTTGAGCAGAAGCCTGGCGCCGCTGCAAGTCGGCGTCGGCTCCATTGCCAACGCCGTCATGTGCGGGCTGATCGATGCGCCGTTCACCGACCTGGTGCAGTACTCGGAGGTGCTGCAGGATTCGACCTTTGAATTGCTCGACGCGGGCAAGCTGAAGTTCGCCTCCGGCTGTTCGATTACCCTGTCCGGCCCCTGTGGCCAGCGGGTGTTCGGCAACCTGGAGAAATACGCCGACCGCCTGGTGTTACGGCCACAGGAAATCTCCAATCACCCGGAAGTGATTCGACGGTTAGGCGTGATTGCCATCAACACCGCGCTGGAGTTCGACCTGTACGGAAACGTCAATTCCACCCACGTTTGCGGTACACAGATCATGAATGGCATCGGTGGCTCGGGAGACTTCGCCCGTAACGCGCTGCTGTCGATTTTCGTGACCAAGTCGATCGCCAAGGACGGTGCGATTTCCCGCGTGGTGCCGATGGTCAGCCATGTCGACCACACCGAGCATGACGTCGATATCCTGGTGACTGAACAAGGGCTGGCGGACCTGCGTGGCCTGGCGCCGAAAGAACGGGCCGAGTTGATCATCAACCACTGTGTGCACCCCGACTATCGCGAGGCGTTGCGCAGCTACTTCAAGGCCGCGTGCGCCAAGGGTGGGCATACGCCGCATGTGTTGAGCAAGGCCTTGAGTTGGCACATCAATCTGCAGGAAACCGGTTCGATGCAGGCGGCCGCCGTCGGCGTCTAGGCTGGGTTTGCGCTTGAAACAAGCCCGCCATTGCGGCGGGCTCCTGCCGCACTCAGAGCTTCGCTAGCTGACCGACCCGCGCCATCATTTCGGTGACGATCTGCAGGTCCAGGAGAAACTGCTCGACCGTCTTGAACTCGTGGTGGGTGTGGCCGGTGTACTTGCCCTCGAGCCTGGCCAGGCCGAACTGCACGCCATTGGGCAGGTCATGCACCGAGGTTGCGCCAGCAGAGGCGCCGAACTTGCGTTCCATGCCGAGGTTTTCACTGGCCACGTCCAACATAGCCTTAAGCCATTCACCCTTAGGGTCACGGTGCATCGGTTCGGTGACCAAGTAGTCGAAGGCCACCGCAACGCCGCTTTGCTCACTCCAGGCAGCCAGCTTGTCTGCCATTTCGGCTTTGAGTGCGTCTGCAGACTTGCCCTTCGGTAGACGCAGATTGACCGTCAGCGTGAAGGTATTTTCGTCCATCCCGATAAAGGTCAGTGACGTGGTCAGCGGCCCCATGAACGCATCGGAAAAGCCGATGCCCAGTGGCCCTCCCAGGTAATCCAGGCCCCAGTTGTCGGCGGCGTAACGTGCGGCGTCGGTAATGTGGTTGTACTTGAGCGCGATTTTTCCGTCCAGGCTATGGATGAAGCCCAGCAGCCTGGCGACGGGGTTTACAGCCGATTCGGGTTCGGAAGAGTGTGCGGACACGCCGGTAACGGTGAGTTTGACGTTCCTGCCGACGACCTCGGCGGTCACGTCGAAGTTGCCACCCTTGCGCCTGGCATAGTCGCTACCGGCCTTTTGCAGGCTGGCGGCCAATTCAGCGGGGTGCTCAGCCACCAGCATGGCGACCGACGTCAGCGGAATCTGATTCGCTGCAAGGCCTCCGGTCATCGAGATGATTTCGGCGCCCTTGCCCTGTGCATCGCGCCGGGCAAAGGTTGCCGTGACGGTGCCATAGCCTTTCTCGGCAATCACCACCGGATAACCGCCATCCAGTGCCACGTTGTAGTGGGGCGTTGGGTTGCGTTCGCGGTAGTAGGCGATCGCATCGCCAGCGATTTCCTCGGTGGTATCGACCAGCAGCTTGAAGTTTCTGGCCAGCGGTAGCTGCTCCTCCTGGATGACCTTCATTGCGTAGAGCGCCACCACGATGCCGTTCTTGTCATCCTCGGTGCCGCGGCCATACAAGCGGTTGCCGACCTGGGTAACTTTGAACGGGTCGAGTCGGGTGCCGTCTTCCAGCACCCAGTTCTGCGGGTTGGCAGGCACCACGTCGGCATGCGCGTGAATGCCCACCACTTCATCGCCAGTGCCGTTGAGGGTGATCTCATACACGCGGTTGTCGATGTTGCGAAAGGCCAGGTTGAATGACTCGGCCAGGCCCTTGAGCGTGTTGCCGAGCTTGATGAATTCGGGATTGTCGTGCTGGGCAACGCCTTCGACCCGGAAGGTCGGGATGGCCACCAGTTCGCGCAGGGTCTCGATGGCAGCGTCGCCGTACTTCAAGCGGGTATAGAGGCCGAGCAGGCGATAAATCTGGTTTTTCTGCTCGATGGAAAGCTCATCGTTGTCCAGAAAACCGCTGATTGCCGGGCCGAGTTCTCTGCTCATGGGCTGGCGGCTCACGCGTAGCTGTCTCAGGAATTCACGGAAGTCCGTGACCGATGAATCACTGAAACTCGCGAGGATGGCCGAGCTCTGCGGCGGGGAAATAGTGGCATGCGTGGGCAGGGCGAATGTTGCGAGGCTGGTGACTACCAGCGCGGCGGTGAGCAGGCGGGTAAGTGATGGGTTCATTATTGTCACACTCCTATCTTCGTAGGCGGTTGGTGATTGCCCGTCGAAGCTAACACTGCGAGGTAGGGGGAGAGGTGTTCAGAAGTAGGCTCTATCGCCAATAAATGCGGAGGCTGTGCAGAATCCGATGTTTCCTACGCATGCCTTCCCATGCAAAAACGCCGCTCGGTCGTGAGCGGCGTTTTTGTGGGTGTCGGGCCAGGCGATCAGCGTGATGGGCCCGCCATTGCGGCGGGCTCCTGTCGCACTCAGAGCGTCGGTAGCTGACCGACTCGGCCCATCATTTCGGTGACGATCTGCAGGTCCAGGAGGAACTGCTCGACCGTCTTGAACTCATTGTCGGTGTGCCCGGTGTACTTCACTTCCGGGCGTGCCAGGCCGAATTGCACGCCGTTGGGCAGTTCATGCACGGAGGTGGCGCCGGCCGAACTGCCGAACGCGTGTTTCATGCCCAGGTTTTCCGTAGACACCGCCAACAAGGCCTTGACCCACTCACCTTCCGGGTTGCGGTACATCGGTTCGGCGACCGAGTAGGTGAAGTTCACGTTGACCTTGGTTTTCTTGTCCCAGGCGCTGAGCTTGTCGGCAATTTGCGCTTTGAGTTTCTCCGGCGATTTACCCTTGGGTACGCGCAGGTTCACCGCCAGCTTGAAGGTTTTGTCGTCCAGGTCGACGAACGTCAGCGAGGTGGTCAGCGGCCCCATGAAGTCATCGGCGAACCCCACGCCCAATTTGCCGCCCAGGTAATCCAGGCCCCAGTTGTCGGCGGCATAACGCGCCGCGTCGGTGATGTGGTTGTGCTTGAGGGCGATCTTGCCGTCGACGCTGTGGATCAGATCCAGCATGCGCGCGACCGGGTTCACGCCGGATTCCGGTTCGGACGAGTGCGCGGAGACCCCGGTGACCGTCAACTGCACCTCTTTGCCGACCACCTTGGCGCTCACCTCGAAGTCAGCGCCATTGCGCTGGGCGTATTGCGCACCGGCCTCTTGCAGGCTGGCGGCCAACTCGGCGGGTGTGTCGCTGAGCAACGTGGCGACCGACGCCGAGGGAATCTGGTTGGTCGCTTTGCCGCCGGTCATGGCGATGATTTCCGCGCCTTTGCCTTCACCTTTGCGGCGCGGGAAAGTGGCCATGACCGTGCCGTAGCCTTTTTCGGCAATGACCACCGGGTAGCCGCCATCCAGCGCCAGGTTGTACGGCGGCGTCGGGTTGCGTTCGAAGTAATAGGGGATCGCGTCGCCGGAAGTTTCCTCAGTGGTGTCCACCAGCAGCTTGAAGGTGCGCGCCAGCGGCAGCTTCTCTTCCTTGATCACCTTCATGGCGTACATCGCCACCACGATGCCATTTTTGTCGTCTTCAGTCCCACGGCCATACATGCGGTCGCCGATCAGCGTGACCTTGAACGGATCGAGCCGGGTGCCGTCTTTCAATACCCAGTTTTCCGGCGTCACCGGCACCACATCCGCATGCGCGTGGATGCCCACCACTTCATCGCCGCTGCCTTCCAGGGAGATTTCGTACACGCGGTTGTCGATGTTACGGAAGTTCAGGTTGAAGTCTTTCGCCAGGCCCTGGAGCTTGTCGGCGATCTTGAGGAATTGCGGGTTTTTGTACTGCGGCAGGCCGTCGACGTTGAACGTCGGAATTTCCACCAGCTCGCGCAGGGTCTCCGTGGCGGCCTTGGCGTATTTCACCCGCGCATAGATGCCCAGCAGGCGATTGATTTCGTTCTGTTGCTCGGCGCTCAGGGGTTTGTGCTCGAGAAAGGCGCTGATCGCCGGGTCCACATCGCTGGTTTTACCCAGCTCGCCCTGGGCCAGGGTGCCGAGGAAACTGTTGAAGTCAGTGACCGAGGTTTCGCTGAAGCCCTTGAGAATCGCCGTGCTCTGCTGTGGGGTGATGTTGGCGAAAGCGGGGCTGACGAAGGTCGAGAGGCTCGCGGCGAACACGCTGGCGGCAGCCAATTGCTTGAGTGGAAAGTACATGGCGGGACGCATTCCTTTGCTGGTAGTGAGTAGGAAGTTTCTGATCATTAAGTCAGAAATATTTCCACACACTACCATCACCTTGCTTGAGAGTGGCAGACGTTGGTGTAGGAAATTTCTCGGTAAAACGTCGCCCGTCGGTGAGTTACATCCCTGTGGGCGCGGGCGTTGAACCCTGTTCAGTTCAAGGTTGGCCAGGGTAGGGCTCGGGGTAAGTGGCGTTTACGCCCAATGCTTTGGCATAGGGTCCATCCCACAATTGCTCATGCAATTGCCCTATACGCTTGGCCATCGCTTCGCTGCGCATGATCACCTCCAGGTTGCGCGAATTATCCAGATACCCGCCCAGCCAATTGCTGGTGCCGACCCACGCCACTTGCCCGTCGATCTCCAGGGTCTTGCTGTGGATCACGCGTGCGTAGGGGATAAACCCTTGTTTGGCTTGGGGCAGGGTAACGATCTTGATCTGCACGTTGGGCAGCACCGCCAGGCTTTTCAAATAGGGCAATTCCAGCGCGTCGGTATTCCAGTTGGACACCATCAGCTTGATCGACACCCCGCGAGCGGCGGCGGCACGCACGGCGTTGTCGATCACCGCATAGTAGGGCCGGGTTTTATCCGGGCCGTAAGACAGCGGCGCGTAGTCCAGCAGTTGCACGCGCACTTCATGCTTGGCTTCGCTGAGCAGGCGCGGCAGTTCGAGTTGGGAGTCGCCCACCCCTGGCGGGTTGTAGCGTTGCGGGCTGGCCACCAGGTAGTTGCCGCTGCGCGCAGGCGCCTGGCCGGCCATCGGCAGCGGCACGGCGCTGTGTGCGGTCAGCGCCGCCTGGGCTTGCCAGTCTTGATCGAAAATCGCCTGGACCTGGCCGACCACAGTGGCGTCGGTGATGCGCAGTCCGGTTTCGTGGATATGTTCCAGGGACCGCCAGTCGAAATTCTGGCTGCCGACAAACGCCTGCTGCCCATCCACCACCATGTATTTGGCGTGGATGATGCCGCCACTCAGTTGCGCGTAGGGCAGCACGCGCAAGGTCAGGTTGGGAATCGTACGCAGGCGTTCCAGGGTGGAGGCTTCTGATAGGCGAATGCCTTTTTCTTCCAGCAGGAAACGAATTTTCACACCGCGTTTACCGGCGGCTTCCAGGCGCTCGATTACCCGCTCCAGCACCGAACCTGGATGGTCGGCGGCATAAAACTGGCCGATATCGATCGTGCTTTTGGCACCGTCGAACAGCTCGATCCATACCGGGCCCGGCTGGCGCAAATCGGCGCTAGCCAGTTCGGTGTCCAGCGGCACGGTGTGTACCAGTTCAAACCCCGGAATTGAAAAGTCCGCCTGGGCAAGCGGACTGAGCAGCAAGCCGACGAGGCCGGCGATACGGCATTTCATCGATAGGGACATAGGCATCTCGTCAGGGAAAAAGACAGGGCGGGCGCCTCATGCGCCCGCCCTGACAGTCATGCCGTGCGGCTGTGCAACGGCGTGGACACCAGGTGCGGCACTTCGCCCTGCACGCGGGCACCGGTGGCGGCGCGAATCAGCAGGATCTTCAACTGATCGTTGATGCGTTCCAGGCTGTCCTGGAAGAAGTTGTGGAACACCACGCAGAACAGCGCGATGGCGATCCCCAGGCCCGTCGCGAACAACGCCGTACCGATGCCGCCGGAAATCTGCCCCGGGTCGGACACCCCCGCGCTGGCCAACGCCTTGAAGGTGTCGATGATGCCGAGGATGGTGCCGAGCAAGCCCAGCAACGGTGCGGCGGTGGTGATGGTTTCGATGATCCACAGGCTGCGGGCCAGCGGGGCGCGGGTGGTCAGGTATTGGGTTTCGATCACATCATCCAGGTCCTTGCGTGAACCTTGCGAGGCTTTCTGTACCAGCACCGGCGTCACCATGTTCAGCGGCAGGCTGTCGCGGCGGGTCAGGCTTTCCGGCAGGTCGCGCTCGCTGTGTACATGGGCGCCCAGCACCTCGGTCAAAGCACGGGCCTGGCGGCGCACATAGGCGAAGTAAATACCGCGCTCGATGGTGATGAAGATGGCGATGGCCATCGCGGCGTACATCACATAAAAGGTGATGTCGTGGAGCAGATTCATGTCCATGTTCGATTACCTCGCTGTTAGAAATTGGCTTCCAGGGACACCGTCACGGTGCGTTCCAGGCCAACGATGTAGGCCGGGTCGCCGTCGCGGAAACCGCTGTAGCTGGCCGCGTTGGTCTTGGTGGTGTACACGCCGTCCAGGTACTTCTTGTCGAACAGGTTGTCGACGTTCAGGCGCAGGGTCGCGTCTTTCACCACCTTCTTGTCCACCGGCAGGTAGATACCGGCGCCGGCGTTGAACACGGTGCGGCCGGAGATGGCTTCGTCGTTCGTCAGGTCGCCGTAGATCTTGCTGGTGTATTTGCCGCCGAAGGTGCCGTAGAAGCGCCCGTCGTCATACCCGATGTTGGCGGCCAGCATGTTTTTCGGCACGTTGGCGAACTGCTTGCCGCTGGTGGGCAACAGGATGGCTTTGCCGGCGTTGTACACGGTCAAGTCGTCCTGCTGCTCGGCCTTGGTATAGGTGTAGGAGGTGTAGTAGTTGAAGTGTTGGGGCAGCAGGCCGCTCCACTCCAGCTCCAGGCCGCTGTTGTTGACCGATCCGGCGTTGATGTCGGCGTAGTCGCCGTTGATGTCCTTGGACGAAACCTGGCGATCCTTGAACTGCATGTAGAACAAGGTGGCGGCCACGGTCATGTCGTCGCCGGTGAAGCGCCAGCCCAACTCATGGTTCCAGCTGGTTTCCGGCTTGGAGTTGATCGAGTCCACGCCCTTGTCGTACAGCACGTAGTTCTGCGGGATACGCATGTTGCGCGACAGGCTGTAGAACAACTGGTCGCGTTCGTCGAGCTGGTACTTGAGGCCGGCGTTGGGCAGCGGCTTGTTGTAGGTCTGGTGACGTTTTTCCGGCTGCTCGGTGAGGCTGCCGTTGTTGGTGCCGTCGCGCTTGACGTTCATGTAGGCCAGGCCGGCCACCAGGGTCCAGTCCGGGTTGATGTACCAGGTGTCCTGGGCCCAGACTTTCTGCGCCGGGGTGACGGTGAAGCGGTCGCGGCCCTGCACGGTGTTGCCGTTCGCATCGACCACGGCGTTGCCGTCCGGCCAGGTGTCGGTGGGTTTGCCGTTGCTCTTGAGCGCGATGAACGGTTGGGTCTGGCTTTGGCGCGCGCGCTCGTACCAGTAGCCGAATTGCAGGCTGTGATCGCCCAGGTCCCAGTTCAGTTTGGTGGTAATGCCGGGGCGCCAGGTCTGGGTGCGGGAGGGGCGGTAATACACGCCGGTGGTGGAGGAGCCGTCGGCGTTGTATTGGGCGGCGGTGGGCAAGTTGCCCAGGTCGAAGACGCCGCCTGCGTTCGAGCCGCGGTTCAGCGCGTAGCTCGACGAGCTGACGCCGCTGCCGTTACCCCAGTAGTAATACGGGATCACCGACAGCGCCAGGTTGTCGGCCAGTTTGAACTGGGTGTTGAGTACGCCGGTAAAGGTCTGGAACGGGTTCTGTGCGAGGGCGTAGTAGCTGTTGAGCTTGCCGTTGCTGCCGACCGTCGGTGTGGCGGGGTAGGGATCGAACTTGCGGCCGTTCTGCTGGAACTGCGATTTGGTCAGTTGGCTGTAACTGTTGTTGTCCTGCTCGTGGTACTTGAGGATCAGGTTGGCGGTGTTGCCATTGCCGGCGTCGAAGAAGCTGTTCCACTCGACCTTGTCCGCACGCACGGCCCCCGAGCCGCGCCACATCTGCCCTTCGGTATGGGACGCCGACAGCCAGTTGCTCAGGCCGTTGACCTCGCCGGTGTTGAGCCGGGCAAAGGTCTTGCGGGTGGCGTTGCTGCCGATGGTCTGTTTGACGAAGGCCCCGGTTTCCTTGGTGGGGCGAATGGTCACGATACCGATGTTGCCGCCGCTGGAGCCGATGTGCGGGCCGTCGGCCTCTGACGAGCCTTGGGTGACGAAAATCTGGTCGATGTTTTCCGGGTCGCCCAGCAGGTTGGAGTACAGCGCGTAGTTGCCGGAGTCGTTGATCGGCATGCCGTCCACCGACATCCCCACCTGGTCGGAGTTAAGCCCGCGCATGGTGAAGCGAAAGCCCGACAGACCGGTGGCATCTTCGCTGGAGATGTTCAGGCCCGGGGTGTACTTGAGCTTGTCGATGGCGTTGCCGGTGGCGGTTTGTTTATCCAGCGCTTCCTTGGTTATCGTGGAGCGCCCCTTGATGCTTTCTTCCTGCACCATGTAGCCGCCACCGGCAGTGGCCTTGCCCTGTACGCCGATGGTGCCGACGTCGCTGTCGCCGGTGTCGGCCATGACCATGCCATGCCCCATGCTCGCGGCAACGAGTGCCAGATGAATCCGTGTGAACCTCATCAGTGTCGTCCTAGTGTCGGGTGCTTATTGCACGCTGTAGTTGAAGGTGGCGGTGAAGCGCTGCTCATTGCGCCCCCCGAAGGCTTGCTCGGGGAACGGCTTGACCTGCTTGATACGCCGCAGGCTGTTGGCGGCGGCCCGGTTGAGCAACATGCTCGAGGCCGGGGTCTGCACGCCGGAGTCGAGTACCCGACCCTGGCGGTCCACCAGCAGCCAGACCACCACGTCGCCATTTGGGCGTTCGAGGGAGGCTTGGCGTCCGGTGGGGTATTGCTTGTAAGTGTCCAGCTCGTTACGCAACCCCTTGAGGTAACCGCCCTCCAGGGCCTGGCCGTCGACCTTGGGTGGTGCGGGCGGTGCCGGTGCCGGTGTCGGCGCGGCCTGTGCGACCGTCGCGGGCGTGGGTTTGGCCACCACCGGTGGGGGTGTCGGCGTGGGTTTGGCGACCACGGGCTTGGGCACTGGCTTGGGCTTGGGCGTGGGTTCAGGTTTTGGCAACGGCTTGGGCGGTGGTGGAGGCGGGGCCGGCTCGGCCTCTTCGTCCTCGATCACCGGCGGTGGCGGTTCTTGCTCCACCACGGGTTGCGGCACCACTTCGGGCTCCGGCTCGACCAATGCCAACTCGACCGCCGACTCGTCGTACACCGGCTCGACCTTCAACGTCTGGGACTGGATACCCAGTGCAATCAGCACCAGGGCGATCAGGGCCGGGACACTGCCCAGCAGCCGACGCGCACGAAACAGGACGTACATGATCAGGACTTACGCGTGGCGATGGACACGGAGGTAAAGCCACCCAGACGCAGGGTGTCCATCACCTCCACCAGGCGCGAAACCTCCACGCCCTTGTCGCTGTTGACGATGATCGTCGACTTGGTATCCGGCTTTTCAGCCGCCTTCAGCGCCGGTACCAGAGCGTCGACCGTGAGGTCCTTGCCATCCAGTTGCAACTGGCCTTCCAGGCCCAGGGTGAGGATGAATTTGTTCTGCGGCTTGAGCTGCTGTGAACTGCTGGCGCTGGGCAGTTGAGTCTTCATGCCGAGTGCCGGAATCACGTTCAGACTCACCAGTACGAAAAACACCAGGAGGAACATCATCACGTCGATCATCGGGATCAGTTCGATGTGTGCCTTACGTTTTTTCGGTTCATCCCAGGTTCTCATTCTGCTACCCCGTTATTGAATTAGGGGCGACACGCTAGCAACGAAAAATGACCGAACGGTTAACTTTAATTTACGTTTTGACGTGTCTAGGACGTGTCTTACAGATCGGTTTCCAGTCACTTTCATGAAGTAATGAAACTGAAACGCCCGGGGTACATTCTCGAAAAATTTACACCGAGAACCGTCTTGCATGAGTCAGTCACTGCCGCATTTATCGACTTCGCGCTTGCTGTTGCGGGCATTGGAAAGCGACCAGGCCGCGATGCTTTCCAGCCTCGCCAACGGGCCGAAGATTGCTGACAACACGGCCAACATTCCATCGCCCTATACCCTGGAAACGGCCCGGACGTTTATTGACGGGATGCAAGACAAATACCGCGCCGGCGATCTGTTGAGCCTGGGCATGCACCTGCGCGAAACCGGCGAATTGATCGGCATCGTCAGCCTGCGTCTCAATGCGCGTCACCATTACGGGCACCTGGGCGGATGGGTGGCGGCGCACTGTCGCAACCAAGGCTATGCAGCCGAGGCGGCGCGTGCAGTGATGGACTTTGGGTTCGCCGAACTGGGCCTGTACCGAGTGGGCAGCCAATGCTTTGCCCGCAACAAGGAGTCGGCGCGGGTCATGGAGAAAATCGGCCTGCTGTACGAAGGCTGTATGCGCGCCGCGTTTCTCAAGAATGGGGTGTATGAGGACTTGCTCGGGTTTGCGACCGTGCGCAATGACTGGGAGCGCCGGGCGTGAGTCGCGCGGTTGACCACGATCGGCGACGGGTACTTGCCGGGCTGGCGCTGGCCACCACCTTTTCGATCCTCAGCCCGTTTGCGCGCAGTGCGGGGATTGATTACCCGTTCACCTTGGGCGTGGCCTCGGGTGATCCGTTGCCGGATGGTTTTGTGATCTGGACGCGCCTGGCGCCGTTGTTCAATGCGGCGGACGGTCGAGGCGGATTGGCGCGTGCGGTGCCGGTGCGTTGGCGGGTCGCCAGCGACGCGGCGATGATGCGCATTGTGAGGCAAGGTGAGGTGATGGCGAGCGAGCGCTTTGCCCACTCCGTGCACGTGGAGGTCGCGGGGCTGGAAGCCGGCAGGCCGTATTGGTATCAGTTCGAAGGGCTGGGGGCGCAGAGCGCGGTGGGCCAGTCGCGTACCGCGCCCGCCCTGCATGCGATGGCGACGGCGCGCTTGGGGTTTGTGTCGTGCTCCCACTGGGAACGCGGGTACTTCAGTGCCTATCGCCACCTGGCGGCGGAGCAGCCGGACCTGGTGTTTTTCCTCGGTGACTATATCTACGACAATTCCTACGCGGCAGATTCGGGAAAAGTCATTCGTTCCCACGGCAGCGGCAACGCGCTGACCCTGAGCGATTATCGCAACCGCTATGCGCTGTACAAGACCGATCCGGATCTCCAGGCCTTGCACGCGGCGGCGCCCAGCGTGGCGACCTGGGACGATCACGAGGTGCAGAACGACTATGCCAACCGCTGGTCCCAGGACCCGAAGGTTGCCGTGGCGCAGTTTCTCAAGCAGCGGGCGGCGGCGTATCAGGCCTATTACGAGCATATGCCGCTGCGCGTGAGCAGCCTGCCCAACGGGCCGGACATGCGCGTTTACCGGCGCCTGGACTACGGCCGGCTGGCACGTTTCCATGTGCTTGACGGTCGACAGTATCGCTCCGAGCAACCGTGCATTCAGGCCAACGGCAGCCATCAGGGCCACATCGCCGCCAACACCTGCAGCGACTTGCGCGACCCCGCTCGCACCATGCTCGGTTGGCAGCAGGAGGCCTGGTTGGACCAGGGGTTTGCCCAGTCGAAAGCGCAATGGAACGTGATCGCCCAGGACTTGCTGGTGGCCCCGCTGGTCCAGCGTGACCTGACCCAGCACACGCTGGGCCATTGGACCGATGGTTGGGATGGCTACATGGCGAATCGTTCACGGATGCTCGCGTCCATCGCGCGCCATCAGGTCAAGAACCCGGTGTTCTGGGGCGGCGATATACATTCATTCTGGGCCACGGATTTGCATGCCGATGCCAACAACCCGGACTCGCCTGTGCTCGCCACCGAATTCGTCGGCACCTCGGTGACCTCCGATGGGCCGCCTTATGATGCCTTCACCCAGATGCTGCCGCTGAATCCCCATGTGAAGTTTTTCGACAGCCGCCAGCGCGGGTATGTATCGGTGGCGTTGGATGCACAGCGCATGCTCACGCACTTTCGCGTGATTACCGATCCGCGTGACCCGGCCGCCACGGTGTCGACGCTCAAGTCGTTCGTGGTGGAACCGGGGCGCGCCGGGGCGAGCGCGGTTTAATCCAGGCTATAACGCACCGACAGCGTGCCCTTTTTCTCCGACAGGGCCAGGATCGTCACCTGGCCCAATTCGCCTAACGCCTGCACGTGCGTGCCACCACAGGCATACGCGGGCAATTCACCGAAGCCGACTTCGCGGGTGCGGTCTTCCAGGCGCATCTGGCGCGGGTAGTCGGCGGCGATCCATTGGTTGATCTGCTGTTGAATCGCGTCGGCGTCCATCGCGTGTGCGCTTTCGCTGCGGATAAAGGTGATCTTGCCTTCGCCCGGCCAGTGGTGGGCCTTGATCGGCATCCAACCCAAGGCCTCGCCAGCGTTGCCGATCAAATGCCCGGCGGAATGCAGGCGGGTGTGCAAGGCGCGGCGCTGTGCGTCGACCCGTGCGTTGATCGGGCCCGGTGCGACGGGTTGGTCGAGGTAATGCACCACGCGCTCCGCCTCTTGGGTGACCCGCAGCACCCGGCTGTCGCCCAGCCAGCCGGTGTCGAATGGCTGGCCGCCGCCCTGGGGGTGGAAAATCGTCGACTGCAGCGTGACCGCAAACTGCTCTTCGTGGGCGGTGCAGCTCAGCACTTCAAGCTCGGCGGTCAGGTGGTCGTGGGTGAAAAACAGGCGCTCGGTCATCGTCTACATCCGCATCAAGGTTCTGCGGGCAGTATAAATAGTGCGCCGATGGGTGATAATCCGTTCAATTATCAATGGACCTGTGCGTGATGAGCATCAATCTTCCTTTGCCGCTGCTGGGTGAAATGGCGATTTTCGTCAGAGTGGTGGAAGCTGGCAGTTTTTCCGCCGCGGCGCGACAACTGAGCGTTTCGCCGTCGGCGGTGAGCCGCAGCATCTCGCGTCTCGAACAGGCGTTGGCCACGCGCCTGCTGCAACGCACCACGCGCAAACTGCGTTTGAGCGAGGGCGGCGAAGAGGTGTTCAAGCGCTGCCAGGAGATGGTTAACGCGGCGCGTTCGGTGATGGAAGTCAGCGGTCAGTTCACCCACGAGGCCGAGGGCCTGGTGCGGGTCAGCGTGCCCAAGGCGGTGGGGCGGTTCGTGGTGCATCCGCATATGCCGGCGTTTCTGCGGCGCTATCCCAAGGTCGATGTGCAACTGATCCTTGAGGATCGGCAGGTGGACCTGATCGATGACAATGTCGACCTGAGCATCCGGATTACCGACAGCCCGCCGCCGGGCCTGGTGGGGCGGCAATTACTGCCCATCGAACACGTGGTGTGTGCGACGCCGCAGTACCTGGCCGAGCATGGCACACCGAGTCACCCCCATGACTTGCTCGCGCACAGCTGCATCTACCTGGGCGAAACCCCGGGGGACTCGCGCTGGAAGTTTCGCCGGGCGGGCAAGGCAGTCACCGTGGCCGTGCGTGGGCGTTATGCAGCGAACCACACCGGCGTGCGCCTGGATGCGGTGTTGCAGCATGTGGGGATTGGCAGCTTGCCGTATTTCACGGCGCGGCATGCGTTGGATGAGGGGCGCTTGGTGCAGGTGTTGCCCGAGTGGGATTTTATTGCGTCCTACCATGGCGAGGCCTGGTTGCTGCATTCGCCGACGCGTTACCTGCCGCCGAAGGTGCGGGTGTTCATTGATTATCTGGTGGCGTGCATGGCCACGGAGCCGACGTTGCGCCGACGGTAGTGCGGGAGGGGCTTGCCCCCGATAGCGGTGGATCAGTCATGCATGTATTGGCTGACACACCGCCATCGGGAGCAAGCCCCCTCCCACATTGGGTTCTGCAGCGTCTGAATGATCAGTGCTTGCTCTGGTCCTGAGGCATGGCCAGCAGCTGCTTTTCCTGGTTCCAGTCGAACGGTTCGTCGTTCTGTTCGGCTTCAAAGCGCCGCTCTTCCAGGGCCTGGTACAGGTCCAGTTCGTCGTCGGGCATGAAGTGCAGGCAGTCGCCGCCGAAGAACCACAGCAGGTCGCGCGGCACCAGGTGGGCGATTTGCGGGTAGCGCAGGATGACCTGGCTCATCATGTCCTGGCCCAGGTACTGGCTCTCGATCGGATCGATCGGCAGCAGGGCGCGCAGTTCATCGAAACGTTCCAGGAACAGCAGGTGGCTTTCCTCGGGCACCTGTTCGGCTTCGCCGACGGCAACCAGGATGCTGCGCAGGTGGTCGAGCAAGACGAGATGATCGGCAACGACGTTGGACACGAGATAAGTCCTCAAAGCAAAAACGGGCGCGAGAGTATATAGCCCAAGCGCCCGTAATTATATGGCCTAGGGGATCAGCGGACTTTACCCTCGGCCTGGGTCAGCGCTTCTTTGCTGAAATCATCCACGTCGATCACCTTGCGCCTTGCCGCTTCGGCCTCACGCAGGCTTTGCGCTTCGGCCGGTTGCAGCACGCCTGCGTGCAGGGCGGCGTCGATCGCATGTTCGCCGGCAGCCGGTTTGACCTGGCCGCTTTTGAGGGCAACGTGCAGTTTTTTCTGCAGCGGATGGCTGGCGCCGAGCAAGTCGTAGGCATGTTGCAGGGCGCCCACCGGGTCTTCCAGCGCTTGCGGGCGGTAGCAGCCGGCGAGCATTTCTTCCAGGGTCGGGTCGCCTTTGGCGCGGCCCATAACGGCGGCCACTTCGGCATCCAGTGCATCGGACGGCCCGGTATGGCGACGCCCGAACGGGAACACGATGACCCGCAGCAAGCAGCCGAGCAGCTTGTTCGGGAAGTTGCTGAGCAGTTCATCCAGCGCGCGTTCCGATTCTCCCAGGCTTTCTTCCATGGCCCAGGCGAACAACGGTTCCAGGTGATCCGGCGAATCCAGGTCGTGATAACGCTTGAGCGCCGCCGATGCCAGGTACATATGGCTCAGCACATCGCCCAGGCGTGCCGACAGGCGTTCGCGGCGTTTCAACTCGCCGCCGAGCAGCATCATGCTCAGGTCGGCGAGCAGGGCGAACGCGGCAGCCTGGCGGTTCAGCGCGCGGAAGTAAGCCTGGCTCAAGCGGTTGCCCGGGGCTTTTTCGAAGCGGCCGACACCCAGGTTGAGCACCAGGGTGCTGGCGGCGTTGCTCACGGCAAAACCGATGTGCTGCATCAGCAGGCTGTCGAATTCCTTGAGCGCCTGGTCGTGGTCTTCGCGACTGGCCAGGGCCATTTCCTTGAGCACGAAGGGGTGGCAACGGATCGCACCCTGGCCAAAGATCATCAGGTTGCGCGAGAGGATATTCGCGCCCTCCACGGTGATGAAAATCGGCGCGCCTTGCCAGCTACGGCCCAGGTAGTTGTTCGGGCCCATGATGATGCCCTTGCCGCCGTGGACATCCATGGCGTGGCTGATGCACTCGCGGCCGCGCTCGGTCAGGTGGTATTTGAGGATCGCCGACAGCACCGACGGCTTTTCGCCGAGGTCGACGGCGTTGGCCGTGAGCATGCGCGCGCTGTCCATCAGCCAGGCGTTGCCGCCGATGCGGGCGAGGGCTTCCTGAATACCTTCGAAAGCCGCCAGCGGGACGTTGAACTGCTCACGCACCTGGGCGTATTGGCCGGTCACCAGGCTGGTGAACTTGGCCGCGCCGGTGCCAACCGCCGGCAGGGAAATCGAGCGGCCGACCGACAGGCAGTTCATCAACATCATCCAGCCCTTGCCGAGCATGTCCTGGCCACCGATCAGGTAGTCCAGGGGGATGAACACGTCTTTGCCGGAGTTGGGCCCGTTCATGAACGCGGCGCCCAGCGGCAGGTGACGACGGCCGATGTGGACGCCGGGGGTGTCGGTGGGGATCAGCGCGAGGCTGATGCCCAGGTCTTCTTCTTCGCCCAGCAAGTGGTCCGGGTCATGCGCCTTGAATGCCAGGCCGAGCAGGGTCGCGACCGGGCCCAGGGTGATGTAGCGTTTTTCCCAGTTCAGGCGCAGGCCGAGGGTTTCCTTGCCTTGCCATTCACCTTTGCAGATCACTCCGGTGTCGGGCATGGCGCCGGCGTCGGAGCCGGCCAGCGGGCCAGTCAGGGCGAAGCACGGAATATCGTCGCCACGGGCCAGGCGCGGCAGGTAGTGGTTGCGTTGTTCATCGGTGCCGTAATGCAGCAGCAGCTCGGCGGGGCCGAGGGAGTTGGGGACCATCACGGTGGACGCCAGGTCACCGCTGCGCGTCGCGAGTTTCATCGCCACTTGGGAGTGGGCATAGGCGGAGAAGCCCTTGCCGCCATACTCCTTGGGAATAATCAGCGCGAAGAAACCGTGGGTCTTGATGTGTTCCCAGGCGGCGGGCGGCAGGTCCATGGCCTGGCCGATTTCCCAGTCGCTGACCATCGCGCACAGTTCTTCGGTAGGACCGTCGATAAACGCCTGTTCTTCTTCGGTCAAACGTACCTTGGGGTAGGCCAGCAACTTGTCCCAATCGGGGCGGCCGCTGAACAGCTCGCCGTCCCACCAGACGGTGCCAGCGTCGATGGCATCGCGCTCGGTCTCGGACATTGGTGGCAAAACCTTCTGAAACCAGCTGAACAGCGGTTTGGTGAAGTATTGGCGGCGCAGGTCGGGCAGCAGCAGGGGCGCGGCCACGATCGCAATCAACACCCAGAAGATCAGCAGCAGCCAACCCGGTGCGTGGCTCCACGCGCCCATCGCCAGCAGGTAAACGGCGACCACGCCCAGGGCGGGCAGGGGCGCGGTGCGCCGGTGTGCCAAATAGGCAATGCCGACCACCAGAACCAATATCCACAACAACAACATATTCAATCCTCCATGAAACCAGGGGCGAAACCACCAAAGAGCTTAGTCGGCATCCGAGAAAGCGCGGTGATCAGGGTGTGACGCGTTGCACTGGGAGCGCCTTGGGATCACCGATCACCAGGCGCTGGCATTTGGCCGAATCGTCGTTATCTCTGTGGCAGACCTGTCGTTAGACTTAAGGCTTCCCCCGGAGATCAAACGCATGGAAACCTACCTGAATCCCAGCCGCTTCATCGATAGTGACCACCCAGCGGTGGTGGAGTTCGCCGAAAAACATCGCGGTTCCAGCGCGGATTCAGGTGACCAGGCAGTCAGTCTTTATTACGCCGTGCGTGAGGCGGTGCGCTACAACCCCTACACCTTCAGCCGCGACCCCAACACCCTGAACGCCAGCTTCGCCCTGGCTGCCGGCCAGAGCTACTGCGTGCCCAAGGCCACCTTGCTCGCTGCGTGTGCGCGGCACTGCGGCATTGCGGCGCGCATCGGTTTGGCGGATGTGCGCAATCACCTGTCGACGCCGCGCCTGATCGCATTGCTCAAAAGCGATGTGTTCGCCATGCACGGTTATACCGAGCTGTACCTGAACGGTCGCTGGGTCAAAGCCACGCCGGCGTTCAACCAGCAATTGTGCGAACTGTTCGATGTGCCGCCGCTGGCGTTCGATGGGATCAACGACAGTGTGTTCCACGCGTTCAATCGCCAGGGCCAGCGCTCGATGGAGTACGTGGTGGACCATGGGCAATTTGCGGACGTGCCCGAAGATTTCTTCTTTGCCCACCTGGAGAAATGTTACCCGCACCTGTTTGGCGAGCAGATGCCGAGCGTGCTGGGCGATATGCAGGGCGATTTAAGCCGCCCATGAACCGGCGTATGCTGCTGCGTTCATCAAGCCATGTTCATCAACAATAAGGCGCGGTCATGCTGAAGATCTGGGGGCGTAAAAATTCATCGAACGTCAGGAAAGTCCTGTGGTGCGCCGAGGAACTCGGCCTGGACTATGAGGCCATCGATGCGGGCGGCGCTTTTGGTGTGGTCGACACGCCGCAATACCGTGCATTGAACCCCAATGGTCGGGTGCCGATGATCGAAGATGGTGACTTCGTGCTGTGGGAATCCAACACCATCGTGCGTTACCTCTGCGCCAAGCAGGCGTCGAACTGGTACCCGAGCGATGTAAAGGCGCGGGCCAGCGCCGAAAAATGGATGGATTGGACCACCTCGACCCTCGCCGAGCCGTTCAAGGCGGTGTTCTGGGGCATGGTGCGCACCCCGGCGGAAAAGCGTAATTGGGACACCATCAACGCCGGGCGCCAGGCCTGCATCGATGCGCTCGGCACGGTGGAGAAGGCGCTCGCCGCACAGCCCTACCTGTCGGGCGACGACATCGGCATGGGCGATATCCCCTTGGGCAGCTTTATTTACGCCTGGTTTGAAATGCCCATCGAACGGCCTGCCATGCCCCATCTAGAGGCCTGGTACCAGCGCCTGCAACAGCGGCCGGCCTACCGCAAAACGGTGATGACCGCGTTGACCTGATACTGACTATTAATACAGGTGACTGTACTTGTGCGGCGCGGGCAAGCACCATGCTTGTCTTGCGCCGCCGTTGAACGACGTGCGGTGTAGCCTCATCTATTGTTTCTATTCCCTTCTTTGGTGCGTATTCCGATATGAGTTCCGCTCTGTCCATCCGGCAGCTAACCAAAACCTACGGCAACGGTTTCCAGGCCCTGAGTGGTATCGATCTGGACGTTGCCGAAGGTGATTTCTTCGCCTTGCTCGGCCCCAACGGCGCCGGCAAATCCACGACCATCGGCATTCTCTCGACCCTGGTCAACAAGACCAGCGGCACGGTGAATATCTTCGGGCATGACCTGGACAAATCCCCGGCGGCGCTCAAGCGTTGCATCGGTGTGGTGCCCCAGGAATTCAACTTCAACCAGTTCGAAAAGACCTTCGACATCATCGTGACGCAAGCCGGCTACTACGGCATCCCGGCGAAAATCGCCAAGGAACGCGCCGAGCAGTACCTGACCCAACTGGGCCTGTGGGACAAGCGCGACGTGCCTTCGCGTTCGCTCTCCGGCGGCATGAAGCGACGCTTGATGATCGCCCGCGCGCTGGTTCACGAACCGCGCCTGCTGATCCTCGATGAGCCGACCGCCGGGGTGGATATCGAACTGCGTCGCTCGATGTGGACTTTTCTCACCGAGCTGAATGAGAAAGGCATCACCATCATCCTCACCACCCACTACCTGGAAGAGGCTGAGCAGCTGTGCCGCAACATCGGCATCATCGACCACGGCACCATTGTCCAGAACACCAGCATGCGCAACCTGCTGGGCCAGTTGCATGTGGAAACCTTCCTGCTCGACCTGAAGAACGAACGGTCGGCGCCGCCGCAGTTGCTCGGCTATCCGTGCCGCCTGGTGGACAGCCGCACCCTGGAAGTCCAGGTGGATAAAGCCATGGGGATCACCGCGCTGTTCGGCCAGTTGGCCACACAGGACATCGAAGTGCTGAGCCTGCGTAACAAAACCAATCGCCTTGAGGAGTTGTTCGTGTCCCTGGTGGAAAAAAACCTGGCGAAGGTGGCGGTATGAGTTCTGAACTGCAACCCAACCTCATCGCGCTGCAAACCATCGTCTACCGCGAAGTGAAACGCTTTACCCGGATCTGGCCGCAGACCCTGCTGCCGCCGGCGATCACCATGGTCCTGTACTTCGTGATCTTCGGTAACCTGATCGGTCGGCAGATCGGTGACATGGGCGGTTTCACCTACATGGAGTACATCGTGCCGGGCCTGATCATGATGTCGGTGATCACCAACTCCTACGGCAACGTGGTCTCGAGTTTCTTCGGTAGCAAGTTCCAGCGCTCCATTGAAGAACTGATGGTCTCGCCGGTCTCGCCGCACACCATTCTGATCGGCTACACCCTGGGCGGCGTGCTGCGTGGCTTGATGGTCGGCGTGATCGTGACCTTGTTGTCGCTGTTCTTCACCCACCTGCAAGTGCATCACCTTGGTATTACGCTGGTGGTGGTGGTGCTGACGGCGACGATCTTCTCGTTGCTGGGCTTCATCAACGCGGTGTTTGCGCGCAACTTCGATGACATCTCGATCATCCCGACCTTCGTGCTGACGCCGCTGACCTACCTGGGCGGGGTGTTCTACTCCATCACCTTGCTGCCGCCGTTCTGGCAGACCGTATCGCTGGCCAACCCGGTGCTGCACATGGTCAATGCCTTCCGCTACGGCATCCTTGGGGTGTCGGATATCCGGATCAGCGTGGCGATCACCTTCATGGTCGTGGCCACGGCGGTGTTGTACATCGGTTGTACGCGGTTGCTGGTGAGCGGGCGCGGGATGCGCACGTAACGCCGGATTGCACGCGGAAAAAATGTGGGAGCGGGCTTGCTCGCGATAGCCATGGATCAGTCAGCGATACAGTGACTGACCTAGCGCAATCGCGAGCAAGCCCGCTCCCACATTGGGTCCTGAGTACCGCCTTTATCCCTGCAGCGCCAACTCGATCAGCGCGTGCAGCTCATCCACCGCCAGCGGTGCGGTGGAGAACAGAAGGCGAAACACCGTCGGCGCCGCCAGCAGGTTGACCAGGCGGTCCACACTCGGCGGTGACGGCGTGGTGTTCGGGTAGCGCTCGACAATCGCTTGAAGCTGCCCGCTCAGGATGCTCACGCAATACCCCGGTGTCTGGCTGCATTGCACGTCGCGCATCATGTTGCGCCCCGGCTCCGAGCTCATCTCATCCAGGTATTGCTCGGCCCACGCCTGCAGGTCGCCGCGCAGGCTGCCGGTGTGGGCCGGCTCGCTGTCCGGGCGCATGCGCGCCAGGGCCACATCGGCGAGCAGCACGGAGAGGTCGCCCCAGCGGCGGTAGATGGTCGAAGGTGTGACACCCGCACGCGCCGCAATCATCGGCACAGTCACGCTGGAACGCTCATGAGCTTCCAGCAGTTCGCGTACCGCCGAATGGACGGATTCTTGTACCCGGGCACTACGACCCCCCGGGCGGAGGCCTTCTTTTATCGCCATGCGTGCGACCTTAACACAAAGAATTTGCTTTAAGCGGCGGCCAGTAGCACACTGCACAAAAGCAAAATATTAGCTTTAGCGGAGCGTGCCCATGTCCAGCCTCACTTCTCATCGTTCCAGCCTGGTGTTCCTCGCGATCACCTTGCTGACATTCCTGGCGGCGTCCAGCGCGCCGACGCCGTTGTATCACCTGTACCAGGAAGGCCTGCATTTTTCCTCGGGCATGCTCACGCTGATCTTCGGCGTTTACGCCTTGAGCTTGTTGGCGGCGCTGTTGACCGTGGGCTCGCTGTCGGATCACCTGGGGCGCAAGCCGGTGATTTTTGCCGCGCTGGTCCTGAATATGCTGGCGATGTTGCTGTTTATCAATGAGAGCGGCGTGGCCTGGCTGATCGCCGCGCGGACGCTGCAAGGTTTCGCCACCGGCATGGCCACTGCGGTGTTGGGCGCGGCTTTGCTCGACACCGACCGCCAACAGGGACCGCTGGTCAATAGCGTTGCGCCCTTGCTGGGCATGGCCTGTGGCGCGATGGGCAGCAGCCTGCTGGTGGAATTCGCGCCGCTGCCCACCCAGTTGATCTACTCGACGCTGCTCGCGCTGATGCTCGGGCAGGCCGTGTATGTGTGGCGCCTGCCGGAGACCGTCAGCCGCATCCCCGGCGCGCTGGCGTCATTGCGTCCGACCCTGCACGTGCCGCCGCAAGCGCGCCGCGCGTTATGGCTGTCGTTACCGGTGGACGTGGCGGTGTGGGCCATGGGCGGCTTCTATCTGTCCCTGGCGCCGTCGCTGGTGCGGGCGGCGACCGGCTCGACCTCCAACCTGATCGGTGGCGGCTTGGTGGCGGTGCTGACCTTGAGCGGCGCGCTGATGATCTTCAGCCTGCGCAATCGCCCGGCCAATAAGGTCCTGCGGTTGGGCGCGAGCCTGCTGGCCGTTGGTGTGGCGCTGATCCTCGTGGCGGTTCACAGCGCCAGCCTGCCGCTGTTTTTCATCGCGACGTTGATCGCCGGCAGTGGTTTTGGCGCGGGCTTTCTCGGGGCCTTGCGCAGCGTGGTGCCGCTGGCCTTACCCCATGAGCGGGCGGGGTTGATGTCGGCATTTTACGTGCTGAGCTACCTGGCGTTCTGCCTGCCGTCTTTGCTGGCGGGCAATCTGATCCGCAGTTTTGGGCTCATCGCTACCACGGACGGCTACGGCGCCGTGCTGATCGTGCTGACCCTCGGCGCCCTGGCCGGGTTGCTACGCCAGGATGCATTGCGGGTCGGGTGCAAGGGCAGCGCCTGACGGTATATTGGTAAAATAGATAACAGTTAGAGATATTACCCGTTATATAGATATGTGCTCAGGTTCTACCATGGCCTCAACCTCATGCGAGGAAGAGGATTGCCATCATGACCTGCTCGACCACCCTGAACTACAAACCCTTCAGCCACCTGACCCGACCGCGGGAAGTGATTCGCCAGTTCACCCCGAACTGGTTCGCCGCCACCATGGGCACCGGGGTGTTGGCGCTGGCGCTGGCGCAACTGCCGGTCAATCTGCCGGGGGTGTACGCCATCGCCGAAGCGTTGTGGCTGTTCACCATCGGCCTGTTCATCCTGTTCAGCGCCTTGTATGCGGCGCGCTGGGTAATGTTTTTCGACGAGGCGCGGCGGATCTTCGGGCACTCTACGGTGTCGATGTTCTTCGGCACCATTCCCATGGGCCTGGCCACCCTTATCAACGGTTTGCTGTTGTTCGGCCTGCCGCGCTGGGGCGCTGGCGTGGTGCCGCTGGCCGAAGCGCTATGGTGGTTGGACGTGGCGATGGCAGTGGCCTGCGGCGTGCTGATCCCGTTCATGATGTTCACGCGCCAGGAACACAGTATCGACCAGATGACCGCCGTCTGGCTGTTGCCGGTGGTCGCGGCCGAAGTCGCCGCCGCCAGCGGTGGCCTGTTGGCGCCGCACCTGGCGGATGCCCACGGGCAACTGGTGATGCTGGTGACCAGCTACGTGTTGTGGGCGTTTTCCCTGCCGGTGGCGTTCAGCATTCTGACCATCCTGATGCTGCGCATGGCCCTGCATAAGCTGCCCCACGCCAACATGGCGGCGTCGAGCTGGCTGGCGCTTGGCCCGATCGGCACCGGTGCCCTCGGTATGTTGCTGCTGGGCGGCGATGCGCCGGCGATCTTCGCCGCCAATGGCCTGCCCGCTGTCGGTGAAATCGCCAACGGCCTGGGCCTGATAGCCGGTATTACCCTGTGGGGCTTCGGTTTGTGGTGGATGCTGATCGCGGTGCTGATTACCCTGCGTTACTTGCGCGCCGGTATCCCGTTCAATTTGGGCTGGTGGGGCTTCACCTTTCCGTTGGGGGTCTACGCCCTGGCCACGTTGAAGCTGGCGAGCGTGTTGCACCTGGGGTTCTTCAGCGTATTTGGCGGTGTGCTGGTGCTGGCGTTGTCGCTGATGTGGCTGATCGTCGCCAAGCGCACGGTGCAGGGCGCCTATAAAGGTGAGCTTTTTGTTTCACCGTGTATTGCAGGATTAGGGAATAAGTAAGCGGGATTAGGTAAAGTCGTGGCCTCAAAAAAAACCAGGCCACGCAGGAACACGGACGATGAGCCACCCCTCACAATTCACCTTGCTGCGCACGCGGCGCTTTTTGCCGTTCTTCATTACCCAATTGCTGGGTGCCTTCAACGACAACATCTTCAAGCAATCGCTGATCCTGGCGATTCTCTACAAGTTGACCATCGACGGTGACCGCGCCATCTGGGTCAACCTGTGCGCCTTGTTGTTTATCCTGCCGTTCTTCCTGTTCTCGGCGCTGGCCGGGCAGTTTGGCGAGAAATTCAACAAGGACGCGTTGATCCGCGCGATCAAGGTCGGCGAGATCGTGATCATGGCCGTCGGCGCCACGGGCTTTTTGTTCAATCATCTGGAACTGATGCTGCTGGCGTTGTTTGCCATGGGCACCCACTCCGCGCTGTTCGGCCCGGTGAAGTACTCGATCATGCCCCAGGCCCTGCGCGAGGATGAGCTGGTGGGCGGCAACGGCCTGGTGGAAATGGGCACGTTCCTGGCGATCCTGGCCGGTACCATCGGCGCGGGGATCATGATGTCGTCCACCCATTACGCGCCCGTGGTGGCGGCGGCGATTGTCGGCGTGGCGGTGTTGGGCTACCTGGCCAGCCGCCGCATTCCGCGGGCCGCGGCGTCTACGCCACAACTGCAGCTGGACTGGAACATCTTCAGCCAGTCCTGGGCCACCCTGCGCCTGGGCCTGGGGCAGACCCCAGCGGTGTCGCGTTCGATTGTCGGCAACTCGTGGTTCTGGTTCGTCGGCGCGATCTACCTGACGCAGATCCCGGCCTACGCCAAGGAATGGTTGTACGGCGACGAAACCGTGGTGACCCTGATCCTCACAGTGTTCTCGGTGGGTATCGCGCTGGGTTCGATGCTCTGCGAAAAACTCTCCGGGCGTAAGGTGGAAATCGGCCTGGTGCCGTTCGGCTCCTTCGGCCTGACGGTGTTCGGCCTGCTGCTGTGGTGGCATTCCGGCGGTATGCCGCAGAACGTGCAGGCCAACGATTGGCTGGCGGTGCTCGGTTACGGCCAGGCCTGGTGGGTGTTGTTCGATATTCTGGGCCTGGGGGTGTTCGGCGGCTTCTATATCGTGCCGTTGTACGCGCTTATTCAGTCGCGCACCGCCGAGAACGAACGGGCGCGGGTGATCGCCGCCAACAATATTCTCAATGCGTTGTTCATGGTGGTCTCGGCGATTGTGTCGATCCTGCTGCTGAGCGTGGCCAAACTGTCGATCCCCGAGCTGTTCCTGGTGGTGTCGCTGCTCAACGTCGCGGTCAACACCTACATCTTCAAGATCGTCCCCGAGTTCACCATGCGCTTCATGATCTGGCTGCTCAGCCATTCCATGTACCGCGTCGAGCATCGCAACCTGGAGCTGATCCCGGACGAGGGCGCGGCCTTGCTGGTGTGCAACCACGTATCGTTCGTCGATGCGCTGTTGATTGGTGGCGCGGTGCGTCGGCCGATTCGCTTTGTCATGTACTACAAGATCTACCGCTTACCGGTGCTCAACTTTATCTTTCGCACCGCCGGGACGATTCCGATTGCCGGGCGCAATGAAGACATCCAGATCTACGAAAAAGCCTTCACACGGATTGCGCAGTACCTGAAGGACGGCGAGTTGGTGTGCATCTTCCCGGAAGGCAAGTTGACCGCCGATGGTGAGATGAACGAATTCCGTGGCGGCGTGACGCGCATCCTTGAGGAGACGCCGGTGCCGGTGATTCCGTTGGCGTTGCAGGGGTTGTGGGGGAGTTTTTTCAGCCGCGATCCTAACAAGGGCGTCTTTCATCGGATCTGGTCGCGGGTGGTGTTGGTGGCGGGTGAGCCTGTTCGGGTAGAGGAGGCGACACCTGCGCAGTTGCAGGCTGTGGTCGGTGTTTTGCGTGGGGGTGTCAGGTAGTTCTGTGCTGGAGGTACTGGCCTAAGCGCTGATCTTAAGCCCCACAAGCCCGCAAATGATCAACGCCACACTGGCCAGCCGGAACAACGCCATGGATTCCCCAAACAGGATAATCCCGGCGATCACCGTGCCCACTGCACCCACGCCGGTCCAGATGGCGTAGGCGGTGCCCAGCGGCAATTCCTTCATGGCCAGCCCCAGCAGGCCGAGGCTGATGGCCATGGCGGCAATCGTCAGGGCGGTGGGCAGTGGCTTGCTGAAACCGTCGGTGTACTTCAAACCGACGGCCCAGCCGACTTCAAACAGCCCGGCGAAAAACAGAATGATCCAGGACATGATGACCTTCCTCTATAAAAGCGGGGTCGTCCCCTGATGTGTACGCGATAGCGTCGCGGGGTCGTCCCCGCAGCGCTCGGTAGAGTGCCGAAGATTGATCGGTCGATCAAGTTTTCGCGGTGTTCTCCAGTGCGCGGCGGTCTTCCTTTTCACTCATGCGGCGAAAGTACGTCGACAGCAGCGCCCCGGAAATATTGTGCCAGACGCTGAACAGCGCACTCGGCACCGCAGCCAGCGGTGAAAAATGCGCGCTGGCCAAGGCAGCGCCGAGCCCGGAGTTCTGCATGCCCACTTCCAACGCCAGCGACTTGCGTTGCGCCAACGGCAGCTTGAACAGGCGGCCGGTGAAGTAGCCCAGCACGTAACCGAAGCTGTTGTGCAGCATCACCACGGCCATGATCAGCAGGCCCGACTCGGCGATCTTCGCCTGGCTGGCGGCCACCACGGCGGCGACGATGATCACGATGCTGACCACCGACACCAGCGGCAGCACCTCCACCGCATGGCGGACCCGCTCGCCGAGCAGCCGTTGTGCGACGACGCCGAGCACGATCGGCAACAGCACCACTTGCAGGATCGACCAGAACAACTCCATGAACGACACCGGCAGCCAGGCCGAAGCCAGCAGCCAGATCAGCGCCGGGGTCAGCAGCGGGGCGAGGAGGGTGGTGACGGCGGCGATGGCCACCGACAGCGCCAAGTCGCCACGGGCCAGCCAGGTCATCACGTTCGACGAGGTGCCGCTTGGGCAGCAGCCGACCAGGATCACGCCGACGGCAATTTCGGGCGGCAGGTTGAAGGCCTGGCACAGCAACCAAGCCACGCCCGGCATGATCACAAAGTGCGCGACCACGCCCAGGGCCACGCGCCACGGATGGCGGGCGACTTCGGCGAAGTCTTCGAGTTTGAGGGTCAGCCCCATGCCGAACATCACCAGGCCCAGCAGCGGGACGATGGCGCTTTTCAGGCCGATGAACCAGCCGGGTTCGACGAAGGCCAGCACGGCAAAGATCAGCACCCAATAGGCGAAGGTATTGCCGACGAAGCGGCTCAAGGTGGCGAGTGCGCGCATGGGGAGGTCCTTTTTTGTGCGGTTTTTGAATCGCTATGCGATCAAATGTGGGAGGGAGCTAGCCCCCTCCCACAATGTGATCTTCACAAGGTTTAGATGCCCTGTGGGGTCTCTTCGCCGCCCAGGGCTTCGATCAGCGCCGGCAGGAATTCGCCGAAGGTCAGCATCATCAGGGTAAAGCTGGCGTCCAGTTGGCCCAGGGCTTCTTCGCCGCCGTCCTGTTCAGCCTGGTCCTGCAGCAGGTCTTCGAACTTTAGGCGCTTGACGGTCATCTTGTCGTCGAGCATGAAGGACAGCTTGTCCTGCCAGGCCAGCGACAGTTGGGTCACCACTTTGCCGGTGGTCAGGTGCAGCTGGATTTCTTCGCCGGTCAGGTCCTGGCGCTTGCAGCGCACGATGCCGCCGTCTTCGTGGGTGTCGCGCAGTTCGCATTCGTCGAGGACGAAGAAGTCATCGGCCGGTTTCTGGGTGGTGACCCAGTCGGTCATGATCGCGGTTGGCGCGGTTTTCACGGTGAGTGGACGCACCGGCAGGGTGCCGATCACTTCGCGCAGGGTCGACAGCAGGTCTTCGGCGCGTTTCGGGCTGGCCGAGTTGACGAGGATCAGGCCCTGTTTCGGCGCGATCGCGGCGAAGGTCGACGAGCGACGGATAAACGCACGCGGCAGGAAGGCCTGGATGATTTCATCCTTGATCTGGTCCCGTTCCTTTTTATAGACCTTGCGCATTTGCTCGGCTTCGATCTCTTCGACTTTCTCTTTCAGTGCGTCACGCACCACGCTACCCGGCAGGATGCGTTCTTCCTTGCGCGCAGCGATCAGCAGGAAGTCACCGCTGACGTGGACCAGGGGAGCGTCTTCGCCTTTACCGAAAGGCGCGACGAAACCGTAAGTGGTCAACTCCTGGCTTGCACAAGGGCGCGCCAGTTTGGTGGCCATTGCAGTTTCCAACGCCTCGGCATCAACAGGCAGATCTTGGGTCAGGCGATAGATAAGCAGGTTCTTGAACCACATGGGGTGAGTCTCTCCTTTATACAAAGGGGGGCATTATTGTCTTGATAGCGGCTGAGGCCAACCCTGCCTAAGCCATTGGAAGGGCTGAAAAAAAAGATTTAAGAAAGTGCTTGCCAGACCTTAGGTCGCTCCGTAGAATGCGCGCCACACCGAAACGAAGGGTGATTAGCTCAGCTGGGAGAGCATCTGCCTTACAAGCAGAGGGTCGGCGGTTCGATCCCGTCATCACCCACCATTCGCTTCATGTGTTACGCGCAGCGGTAGTTCAGTCGGTTAGAATACCGGCCTGTCACGCCGGGGGTCGCGGGTTCGAGTCCCGTCCGCTGCGCCATATTCGGTTACCTGGAACGCTGAACGCCAGGTCACCACAGAAAGCCCGCTCATTGAGCGGGCTTTTTTGTGCCTGGGATTCAGCTCGGCGATCCCAACGCCCGCCACGGTTTTTAAGTACACCGCTGGCACAGCCTTATCCGTTGACTGATGGGGATGGCCTTCGCACACCCGCTCGCCGTTCTGCAGATGGTTAGCGTTGGATACGTCGTCAAGTAATGCCGTCGATCAAAATATGTCGTTGTCCCTGACTGCACTGCTCAATCCGCGCCTCAACCTGGTACACCTCGCGCAGCATGCGTTCGGTGATCACCTCATGACTCGCGCCGCTGCCCTGTGCGGTGCCGTCGGCAATCACCAAGACCTGGTCGGCAAAGCGCAATGCCTGGTTCAGGTCATGCAGGGCGATGAACACGATGACCTGCTGTTTGCGGGCCAATGCGCCCATGAAGTTCAACACTTGCACCTGGCGATGCATATCGAGGGCGCTGGTGGGCTCGTCCATCAGCAGGATTTCCGGTTCGCGCACCAATGTCTGGGCGATGGACACCAGTTGCTGCTGGCCGCCGCTGAGTTCACCCAGGTTGCGAAAGGACAAGTCGCTGATGCCAAGGGCGTCGAGCATTTCGTCCACCAGGTTCAGTTCGTCATCGTGGACGGTCCATTGCGGTGACAATTGCTTGCGGGCCAGGAGCACCGACTCGTAGACCGTCAACCGCGCACTGGCATTCAAGCCCTGGGGCATGTAGCAAATGCCCTGCTTACCCTTTTTCGCGTCTTGCAGGATCACCTGCCCAGGTCCGTCGATCAGCCCGGCCATGCGCTTGAACAGCGTGGACTTGCCTGCGGCATTGGGCCCCACCACCGCGACCACTTGACCGCCGGTGAACGTGGCGGTGGTAACGCCACGGATGATCGTGCGCTCACCGTAGCGGGCACCCAGGTCTTCCAGCTGAATCGTCACCATGAGTTTTTCTTCCCGCTGAGGATCAGAGATATGAAGAACGGCACGCCGATCAATGAGGTGACCACCCCGATCGGGAAGATCGCGCCCGGGATCAGGGTTTTGCTCACCACCGAACTGGCGGACAGAATCAGTGCGCCGGTCAGCAGTGAGGCCGGCAGGAAGAAGCGCTGATCCTCGCCGATCAACATCCGCGCAATATGCGGGCCGACCAGCCCGATAAAGCCGATGGTGCCGACAAAGGCCACGGGGAACGAGGCGAGCAGGCTGACCATGATCAGCGTTTGAAAGCGCAGGCTGCGCACGTTGATGCCGAAACTGGCCGCCTTGTCGTCACCCAGTCGCAGCGCGGTCATGGCCCAGGCGCGTTTGGCAAAGATAGGCAGGGTGATCACGATTACCAGGCAGATCACCCCAAGTTTGGGCCAGGTGGCTTTGGTCAGGCTGCCCATGGTCCAGAACACCACGGCCGCCACGGCTTGCTCGGTGGCGAAAAACTGCACCAGGGCCAATAACGCGTTGAACGTGAACACCAGGGCGATACCCAGCAGCACGATGGTTTCAGCGGTGACCCCGCGACGCATGCTCAGGAAGTGAATCAGCAGCGCCGAGAGCATGGCCATGATGAACGCGTTCACCGGCACCATGTACTGCGCCGCCAACGGAAACAGGGCCACGCCAAACGCCAGGCCCATGGCGGCGCCAAAACTGGCGGCGGCGGAAATGCCCAGGGTGAAGGGGCTGGCCAGCGGGTTATTGAGGATGGTCTGCATCTGTGCCCCGGCCAGTGACAATGCCGCGCCGACTGCAACCGCCATCAGGGCGATCGGCAGGCGGATATCCCACATCACCACGCGAACCTGCGCCGGCGCAGTGTCGGGCGCCAATAGCGCACCGAGCACTTCGCTGAAGCTGTAGCTTGCCGGCCCCAGGGCCAGGTCAAGCAGCACACTGCACAGCAACAGCAGGACCAGGCCGCCGAGGATCAGGCGTTTGCGCAGGATCAGGTGACGGTAGGTGTCACGTTGGGTCACGGTGCTCATGGCTTGAGGCTCACGAAGTAACCCGGCTCATAGGGTACGGGCAGGAATCGCTCGTGCAACTCGCGAAACGAGGCTTCGGGGTCCAGGTCGGCAAACAGTGTCGGATGGAACCACTTGGCCAACTGCTGGATGGCCACGAACTGATAAGGGCTGTTGTAGAACTGATGCCAGATCGCATGGAACGCCTGGTTATCTTGCGCCTTGATGCCGGCATAGGCCGGGCGGTGGGTGTACCAGGCCAATTTGCGCCGGGCTTGCGCCATGTCGGCGCCGGGACCCACACCGACCCAATGGCCACCGGGGGCAAACGCTTCCCAGTTGGCACTGGTGATCACCACCTGTTCCGGGTTGGCGACGATCACCTGCTCGGGGTTCAACTGGCCGAAGGTGCTGGGGATGACGTTTCTGGCGATATTGTTGCCACCCGCCATATCGACGAAAAGACCAAAGTTTTCATTGCCGAAACTCAGGCAGCAATCGTCGGTGTAGCCACCTATGCGCTCGATGAATACGGCGGGTCGAGAAGGCTGCTGCGCGTTGATCACGTCGGTGACTCGGCGAATCTGCTGGTTGCGAAAGTCGATAAAGGCCTCGGCCCGCGCCTCTTTGCCAAACAGTTGGCCGAACAGGCGCATGGTGGGCTCGGTGTTTTGCATCGGATGGTTGCGAAAGTCGACGTACACCACCGCAATCCCCAGGGCGTCGAGTTTCTCGATATAACGGGCATCCTCGGTAGCGTGCTGGGCCTCGATATTGAGAATGATCACGTCAGGGTGCTGGGAGATGGCCTGCTCGATGTCGAAGGTGCCGTCTTCAAAACCGCCAAAGGTGGGGATGTTGGCGATGGCGGGGAATTTTTGCAGGTAAGCGCCATAGGTGTCCGGGTCGGACTGGATCAAGTCCTTGCGCCAGCCAACGATACGTTCGATGGGGTTTTGCGTATCCAGCGCGGCGACCAGGTACAGCTGGCGGCCTTCCCCCAGAATGACCCGCCGCACCGGCAGGTGCACCTTGACCTGGCGCCCAAGCAAATCAGTGACGGTGCTGCGCGTCGTATCCGGCTCGGCCGCCGTCGACTGCAGCGCCCACCCCAACAAACCAGCAAACAGCAGCGCGGCGAAGGCGTGGCTGCGTCGAACAATGGTAACCATGGTTAAAGCCTTTGCAGTGGTCGGGCCGGGTGGCGGGTCAGCGTGCCGGGCCGAAGGTTTCAGAAATCGACCGTGGTCGACAGTAGAAGGGTGCGTGGCGAGCCTTGAGAGAACGCACCATACGAGGCGACGCCCGACCAATATTCACGGTCGAACACGTTCTGTACCGTGGCGCGGAAGGTTGTCGGCCGCTGGACGATGCGCGTGCTGTAGCGCACACCCACGTCGAAGCGGGTCCAGGGATCCAGCTGTTGGGTGTTGGCCTGGTCCACGTATTGGCTGCCGGTGTACAGCGCGCCGCTGGTCAGCGTCAGCCCCTCGACCCAGGGCACGTCCCACTCGGCCCAGAGGTTGGCTTGAACCTTGGGCACCCCCACCGGCCGATTGCCCCGGTTGGCCGCAACCCCGGTTTCGGTCAGTTGCGCATCCAACAGCATCACGCCGCCGAGCAGGCGCGTGCCCGGGCTGGCCTCGCCGGACACGTTCAGCTCCAGGCCCCGGTTACGCTGTTCGCCTTGTACCGAAAAGGTTGTGCCTGACAGCTCGCCGCTGGGTTTGGTGATCTGGAACAGCGCGAGTGTGGACATGACCGTGCCGTAGTCGAGCTTGACCCCGACCTCATGCTGGCGTGAGACGTAGGGGGCAAAGATCTGGCCTGCGTTCGAGGCCGTGGCTGGGGCGATATCGCCTTTGCTCAAGCCTTCGAGGTAGTTGTAGTAGAACGACACATGATCCCAAGGCCTGACAACTACCCCGAACAGCGGCGTAGTCTTGCCGTCGTCGTAAGCGGTGGTCACCGCACCTGCCTCGTTGTAGTTGTTGGAACGGATGGTCTGTTTGCGCAGGCCGGCAGTCACCTGCAGGCGCTGATCGAGCATCGACAAGGTGTCGGCAACCGCGACGCCGGACAATTCGGTCGCCGAGACTTTTGGCGTTGCAGGCGTGGCAATATCAACCTCGGGTCGCGCGATCGGGTGGTAAATGTTCGACAGCACCGGCGAGCCGGAAATGATGCCGCGCGACAACTCATCGCGATAGCGGGTGACTTGCAGCGTGGTGTTGTGGCTGATCTGCCCGGTGTCGAAGCGCAGTCGCGCGCCGGTGTCGACCGTGTAGCGCCGGACCTTGAATGTGTAATAGCCGGGGATCGACGAGGTGTCACCGGCGGCGTTGATGATGGTCGGGGTCTGGTCGGACAGGCGTGCCACGTTCGACTTCCCACCGCCGGCATGGGCGAACAAAGTCAGTGTGTCACTCACGTCATACTCGCCACCCAGCAATGCCGATTCATCGCGGGTTTTGGACCAGCCCCAATCCTGGCTGACGTTGGTCCGCCCGTTGGCGGCGTGGGGAATAGGTACCCCAGGATCGATCAGAAAAGGCCGTGAGGCCGCGTCAAATTGCTCTTTCTGGGCAATCAGGTCCAGGCTGGTGCGCAGGCGATCTCCCTGGTAATCCAGGGAGATGGCACTTACACCGATGTCCCGTGATTGCTCGTCGATCACGGTGTCACCCTGCTGCACACTGCCATTGACGCGCACGCCGAATCGACGGTCCTCGCCAAACCGTCGACTCAGGTCGATGTGGGTGCCCAATTGTAGGTCTTGGGCATAACTGGCAGTGACCCGAGTCAGGTCATCGTCCAGGGAGCGCTTGGGGACTACGTTGATCACGCCACCGACGGCGCTGTTGGGTGACATGCCGTAGAGGAGGGCGCCGGGGCCTTTGACCACTTCGATGCGCTCGGCGTAGTCGGTGAACACCCGGTAATTGGAGGCCACGCCGTACACCCCGTCGAACGCCAGTTCCCCGAGGTTGCCTTCGCCCACCGGAAAGCCGCGGATGAAGAATGAATCGACTATGCCCCCCGTCTGGCCGGTGGAGCGGACTGAGGCGTCGCGTTCCAGCACGTCGCCCACGGTGGTCGCCTGTTGGTCTTTGATCAATGACGCGGTATAGGTGCTGAGGCTGAAGGGGGCGTCCATCACATCCGTATTGCCGAGCAGGCCGAGACGCCCGCCCTCGGCCACCTGGCCGCCCGGATACACCGGCGGCAGGCTATCGGTATGCTTTTCTGGAGCATCCACCGTGGTAGCCGATAGCGTCACCCTGCGCAGTGCCAGGGTGTAGCTGCCATCGCTGCGTAACACCATCTCCAGGCCACTGCCTTCGAGCAAGCGTGTGACGGCCTCTTGTGTCGAGTAGGTGCCGCGTAGCTCAGGGCTGACCAGGCCTTCGGTGATCGACGGCTGGAATGACAGGGCAATGTCGGCGTCCACGGCAACGTTTGAGAGCGTCGCGCCGAGTGGGCCTGGGGCAATGTGGTAGGCACGCAGAGCGACCGAGTCCAATGGTGCTGGCGCACCCGCCAAGGCCTGCAGGCACACGGCACCGGCCAGCAACAGGCTGAGCAATACGCCACGCACCATCGGTTTGAACGGACGAGCCGGACGCTGGGGCCGTGCTACGAGCATGAAAGGATGACCCAGTGGACGAGAGGAAAAGGCTGTTCCTACCTTTGCCAGCCGAAATCGAAAAAAGTATCACCCCGGCTGCAGTTTATTTTTACGCGAGATCAGGCAGGAGACAGGGTGACCCAATAACCGCGCAAATGGCTGCTCGCCAGCACGGGGTAGGTGTGTACCAGCATGTTCAAGGTGCGATCGGTATCACTGATTGGAAAGGCCCCGGAAATGCGCAGGTCGGCGATCGAGGGATCACAGCGTAGGAAGCCTCTGCGGTAGCGCGTCAGTTCCGCGACGAAATCGGCCAGGCGCATCTTGTCAGCCATTAACATGCCTCGGGTCCATGAGCCAATGTCGCGATCCGTGGGCGTCAGGCTGCCAAAGGTCTGTGAAGAGAAGTCTGTGCGCTGCCCGGCGTTGACGATCAGCGGCGGGGTCTGGCGGTTATCGGCCAATATCACGCTCACCGCGCCGTCGAGCACCGCGAGGTGAGTGCGTGGGCTCAATTCCCGAACGGTAAAGCGTGTACCCAGCGCCTGCATGCGCCCCTGGCGAGTGCTGATCAGGAAAGGTCGGGGCAGGGTGGCCGTGTCCACGGCGGTCTGCACCAGGATTTCGCCTTCGCGCAGGTGAATAAGCCGTTGGCGGTCGTCGAACACTACGTCGATGGCGGTTTCGGTGTTCAGGGTGATACGCGAGCCATCGGCCAGGGTCAGTTCGCGGCGCTGGCCAACGTCGGTGCGGTAGTCCGCTGACCATTGCTGCGATTGCGCCAGCTTCCAACTTCCCCAACCCACAGGCATCACCGCCAGCAGGATCGCCAGCTTGCCCAAGGCCGCGCGACGCTCCGGGCTGTTCGGCCGGTCCAGCGCCGACATCGCCAGGGAGGGCGGCAGGCCGCCTAACTTGCTCTGCAGCAATTGCGCACGCGACCACGCGCGATCATGCTCTGGGCTGCTGACCTTCCAGCGTTCCCATTCGGCGCGTTCGTGTTCGCTCAATTCGCGCTCGCTCAAGCGCATCAGCCACTCGGCGGCTTCTTCGAGTACCTGAGGGGCAAGGGGCGGTTCCTTGCGCAGGCCGAGCATTCACTCCACCAGCATCAGGCATTGTATGAAGGCCTGCTTCATGTAGCGCTTGACGGTGATCAGCGATACACCCAATTGCTCGGCGATGTCGTCGTACTTGAGGCCGTTGATCTGCGACAGCAGGAAGGCGCGTTTGACCTGCGGCGCAAGGGTATCGAGCATGGCGTCGATTTCGTACAGGGTTTCCAGCACCACGAAGTGTGCCTCGGGCGACGGCGCTTCGTGGGTGGGCACGTTCGCCAGTGCATCCAGGTAGGCGCGTTCCAGTGCCTTGCGCTGGTACCAGTTGATCAGAATGCCCTTGGCCACGCAGCTCAAGTAAGCCCGTGGCTGGTCGATCACCGTGATGTGTGAGGCCAGGATCCGGGTGAAGGTGTCCTGCGCCAGATCCGCCGCGTCCATGGCGTTCCCCAGTTTTCTCTTCAGCGTGGCGTACAGCCAGCCGTGATGCCCGCTGTACAGGGCCTCGATGGCGCGCAGGTGATTGAGGTGATTCGCGGAGGAGGTTTCGCTCATGGCGGCAGGTTTGTTTGTAATTGAGAAGTATTCCCAATGCTAATTGACAAACCGACTTGAGCGCAAGCGCGATCGTATCCCGTGATCAGGCGTATGACAGGCGTATCAAGGCGTCAATCAGTGTGTCGATTTCAGCTTCGGTGTTGTAGGCGTGAAGTGACGCCCGGCTGACTTCAAGCAAGCCCCGATGCTGCATGTCGAGCAGGGTCGAGCCCGCCGTCGAGGTGCTCACGTTGATGCGTTTGGGTTGCGCCGCGAGCCACTGTTGAGCCTGCGCGGCGCTGTTGTGCCGGTGACTGAAGGTGACGATGCCGGACTTTACACGGCCAAGGTCCTGCGGGGTGATATCCGCTACTTCGGTCATTCGGTGGCGCAAGTAGCCCGCCAAATGCTGGATGCGCTGCCACATCGGTTTGATGCCCTGCACCAACGCATACTCCACTGCCGCACCCAGGCCCAGCTTGGCCGCAACGTTGCACTCCCAATTTTCAAAGCGTCGGGCATCCGTGCGAATTTTAAAGCTATCCGCCGTGAGCAACGAGGCCGCATGCAGGTCAAGAAACGCCGGCTCCAGGCGCTGGCACAGGGACTGCTCGACGTACAGGAACCCCATGCCCCTGGGGCCGCGCAGGTATTTTCGACTGGTGGCGGCGAGCATGTGGCAGCCGATTTTTTGCACATCGATCGGCACCTGCCCCACCCCCTGGCAAGCGTCCAGCAAGAACAACACACCCGCCGCCCGGGCGAGGGCGCCGATCTGTTCGACGGGTTGTACCGGCCCACCGTTGGTGGCGATCATCGGCAGCGATACCAGCGCGACGTGCTCGTCTTCGAGCATTGCCGCCAAGGCCACCAGGCACACCTGGCCCTGTTCATCGTTGGGAAGTACCCGGATCTCGATCCCGCGCTGCTGCCTCAATTGCAGGTACGGGATGTAGTTGCCGGCGTATTCGGTCATTGATGTCAGCACGACGTCACCGGGCTTCAGCGCCAGTGAATAGAAGGCCATGTCCCAGGCTCGGGTGGCGTTTTCGACCACCGCGATTTCATCGGGGCGTGCATTGATCAGGCGTCCGATGGCGCCGTAGACATTCTCCAGTTCAGGCGCGCATTGGGCGGCCGCTTCATACCCGCCGATGCGGGCTTCCCGTTGCAGGTGCCTGGTCATGACCTGGATAACCGGGTCAGGCATCAGCGCTGCACCGGCATTATTGAAATGGATCAGTTGCTCGACACCCGGAGTGTCAGCGCGCAGTTGTTCAACGTTCAAAACACAACTCCTTGTTCAGTCGCTGCCCGCAATGCGATTGGAGGGCGCGGCCACCGACCAGTACCGCAACGCAAGCATGGGTATCAGCGCCACTGCATAGGCCAGGCACACGAAAAGATAGGTGTATTGCAGGCCGTAGACCTGGCTCAGCAAGCCACCGATGGAAATGCCGGCAATCGAGGCGAATTGCGCGGTACTTTGCGCAATGCCCAGAACGTAGCCTTGCCGCGAGCTGTCGGCGGTTTTCGAGATCAATGCCATCAGCACGGGGGTGGTCGCTCCCAGCAGTACCCCCCAAATGAAGTAGGCGACGATAAATACCACGGGATTGCGCGTAACGCCTGCCACGGCGGTCAATGCGATGCAGCCCATGACGATGTAGGTGATGCGTTGCAGCGTTTCTTGTTGCGAGCGATGCTCGAAGTAGCGCGACCATGCCGTCGCCGACAGGATGAAGCCCAGCGCCAGCAGCCCGTAGCACAGGCCGACCACTGAGTTGCTGACCTCGAACGTCGAGCTGACGTACAGCGAGAATGACGTCTGCGGCAGCATGCGTGCCAGCAGCAAAATCCCCATGACGCACAGCAGCGACAGCAGCGGAGAACCGCGCCACACGCGGCCGGTGCCTGCGGCTGGAGTGCTGGCGCTGACCGTCGGGGTTTTTTGCACCGGGGGCACATCCGGTAACGTCACGGCGGCTATTACGGTACAGAGGGCGCATAGCACCGAGGCGACGATGTTGATCCAGAAAAACGTCGCGTAATCGAGGATCATGCCGCCAACGACCGCACCCAACAGTGAGCCCACATTGGTCGATATTTGCAGGATCGCAAACAACCGGGCCCGTCGCGACGGGGCTTCGATACTGACCCCGTAAGCCTGCGCGGGGGCGATGTAGCCGGCAAATGCGCCCTGCAGAAAACGCAGGACCAGGATTACCCATATGTCACTGAAAAGCGCTAGCCCCAGCTGGGTCAAGGACAACCCCGCAAGTGCGCGGATCATCATCAATTTGTGGCCGTAGCGATCGCCGATACGGCCCCAGAATGCGCTGGTCAGCATGATGCCCAGCATCGGCCCGACGTACACGGCGATGCTGGCGAAGCTGAATACCGACTCCGAGGCGGCCAGCCCGCGCAGGTGCACGGGCCAGAACGGCCCGCTCATTTCCATCGCGCCCATAGAGACCAGTTGGATCGCGAACAGAAGGTAAATAAGGATTCTTACACTCGAACCCTGGACGGCACCTGCTTGGGACATGAGACGGCCTCGGCGATTAAACGGCAGCTAGCGGGTTGGTCAGGGTGTGCTGCAAACGGTAGTTGGCATACTGCATCAGGTGCATGCGTAACAACGAACGGGTCGGCCACGGGGCCTCGACAAAGGCCTGGCGCTCCACTTCCCAAAGCTGCGGCGATACCCGCTCGCGCACCGCAGCAAAGGCGTTCTCGGTTTCCTCGCGCAATACCGTCCACAGGCGTGTGTTGTCCATTTCGTACTCCTTGGTCAGCCACAGGGCCATTTCATGCAGGTGCGTGAGAAACGCGGCATCGAGCACAAACATGCGCACCGGTTCGATATCGCCGACAAACACCGTCGGCAGAATGCCAGGCTGCACATGCGGCTGTAAGGTATAGCCGCGCTCTTCCAGCAGCGGAGCATAGGTCCGGCCATCGCCAAAATCGCGGATCAGCAGGCTACGTGGCAGGCCGTCGGGCGAGAACAACACCATGGTGTTCTGTTGGTGCGCTTCAAGGCCGATACCGTACAGCAGATAGATCGCCACCACGGGATGGGTGACGACTTTGGCGTATTGGCGAAACCAGTTCTCTACGTTGGAGGCGCTGGCACGCACCCCGTCACGTTCGATCAGGTCGGTAAACAGTGGCCGACCGCTGCCCGGCAAACGGGTGAACAACGAAGCCACGGTGATCGGCAAGCGATCATCGCTGCGTTCGAACGCTTGCCGGCTGGCACGAAACACCACGGACAGGTGTTTGCCCGGTACGTCGTCCTGGGTGATAGCGTGTCTGTAGCGCACGCCGATTTCTTCCGGGAAGATTTCCAGCTGCTGGTCGAAACCCTTTTCGGCTTCCAAAATTTGCGTGATCAGCGTGCTGATGCGCGGTCCCATATGGACCGACTTGGCTTGCAGGCTGCGCAACTCGCTGGTCATCCACAACGCGATGGGCAACTTGATCAGCGGCGCAGCGTGGTCCAACACCGGCATCATCGTGCGGTATGACATGGTCGGCAACGTCTGGATATCCGGCCCCTCAGTGATCAGGAGGCCTTCTTCGATTTCCGCAGCAAACGTCTTGAGCACATACGCCTGCAAATGCCAGGCATGAATCGGCAGTGGCAGCCATTGCGTTTCATCCAAGCCTTTACCCTTGAGCGCCGCCTTCCATTGTTCCCAGTGCGCCGGGAAGTTGCTGGCGAACCAGCTGTGGTAGCTGGTCACGTGAGGCATGCTTTCACTTTTGGCCATGTCGGCTCGCAAGGCGGCAATCCGCAGGGGAACCTGGGCGTTGAACTCCGGAGACAGCTGCTCGACCTCTGCGTCGCTCAACCCGGGGCGGGCTTTCCAGGTCGGGTAGTAGGGGTGGCCTTCCAGCGAGCCCCACTGATCCAGCAGGATGGCGGCGTCCTTGGTACTCGAGTGGTGGCGCAGGTAATCGGTCAGGCTGGTGAGCCCCTGGTTTTGAGCGGCCTGGGCCAGGCGTGCGTTCCAGTGTTGGCGATACTGGCGTGCGTGGGCGTCGTTCAGCAGGCTGTTTTCCATATCCGACTTGAGCCCGGCCACGCCTTCGTCGCTGGGCTCGAAGTCGAAGCTGTCACGCAGTACATCCAGCAGGTCCTGGTGGCTGGTGATCACCTGGCGCACGCCCTCGGCCGTCAGCAGTACCACGTCACCGTCATTGACCAGTGTGTCGGCCGGCCCCAGCGCAATCTCGGAGAAAAACAGCTGCGCACCGCTCTGCTTGAGCGGGTAGGTGGCCTGGTGGCCCCCGTGGGTAAACGCCAGCGCTGCACGATCCAGAATATTTTCCGCAAACAAGCAACGAATCAACCGGCGCAGGGCGTTCTTGCGGGAGTAGGCGATCAAGGTTTTGAGGTCATCCATATCAGCTATCTGCTCGTTGAGTCATTCAGTAAAAGGGTTATGCCGTGCGTGGCCATTGGCTCGGGAAGTAATCCAGCGCCGAGTCGCGCAGGCCTTGCATATAGGCAACGCTCCAGTGCAAGACTTCTTCGATATAGGGCACTTTCAGTTCGAAACGCCTGGCCATTTCCACCAGCAGCACCAGGCCGTAGGCGACGTCTTCGTTGAACGCGCGGCTCTCACGCTCGATCACATACCCGGCGCGGTTATCACCGGCAGGTACCATGGGTGCGAGGATGTCGTTGTAGGCCTGGTTGGTGCGCAGAATGGCCAGCATGCTGCTCTGGTCGCGAATCTGATCGCCGTAAGCCTCGACGATTTCCTGTTTCAAGGATTTGACGGACGACAGGTCGACGCCCATGCGCTCACTGATGACCGCGCACAGTGCCTGGCTCTCCTGATCCATGCGCTCCAGGAAGTAAGCGCCCAGTTCGGGGCACTCTGTCCACCAGCACAGGCGCTGCGGGAAAATCTTGCGGTGCCACTGGCCGTAGGGGCCGATCAACCCGTAGATCACCGAGCTGTGCATGATCGGGTTACCGGGTGTCAGGGTGATCTCCAGGTAGTGATCGAGCAGCGTGACGCAAGGGCCGTAAAGCCGCGTGAGGATATCGTGCAGTTGCTGGCGCGACGCCTGGGATTCGCGGGCATGGGTTGCGACATACAACTGGCTTTTGCCGCCGCCCATTTTTATCGACCGGCCAGGTTTGAGCTCGAAGGCCGTATGAGGCACGTCCTTCATACCCCAGATCACCAGGTTCGGATGGTTGGCCAGTGTGGCCTCGGCCAGCCAGTCGAACCCGCAGAAGCCCGGGATCGCACCGATATACACCGGTTTACTGGTGCTCAGATGCGGCGCGATGGCCTGCAACGTTTTAGCGCGGGCATGGGCGGGAACCGTGATGATGACGATATCGGCGTCTTCGACGGCGGGCCTGGCCTCGGTGGTCACCCGATCCAGTCGGGCGTTTAGTGTGCGACCGTCCGGCAGCAGTGCCTGGAGCGGTACCTGCCGGGCGTGATGGTCAACGACTTCCAGGTTGCTGGTCAGCAGCGAAACCAGGACGTCGGGCAGCTGTTTGAACAGGATGGCGTTGAGATGACCGGTCCGGCCACCGCCACAAATGGCGACTTTCAGCGGTTTCATTAAGAGGCGTTCCTTAGTCGAAAGAGGGTCATGCGACGCTGAGTTGCAGCGGGGCGGAGCTGGACTCCTGCCAGTGGTTCTTGCCCAGCCAGGCATCCAGTTGCGAGGCGACGCCGGGGTCCAGCAAGTCACGTTCGTCAAGCCACTTATCGTCGAACACCGTGTGCAGGTATTTTTCGCCGCCGTCGGCAATCGGCACCACCACATTGCCGCTCAGTACGCCTTTGTGAATCAGCTCCAGGGCCTTGAAAATCGCGCCACCGGTTGAGCCGCCCACCAGCAGGGCGAGGTGGCGGGCGATATAGCGGGAGGTCTCGAAGGCTTGTGAGTCGGTAACCTGCACGCCCAGATCGATGCAGCTGTAGTCGAGCACCAGCCCCACCGTATCCCCGGCGGGCGTCCCGGTGCCCGACTGATAGTACGGATAGCCGGGGTGCCCAAAGACGATGGAACCGGCGGGCTCCACGGCCACGGTCACGATGTTGGGGTTGTGCTGTTTGAGGCCCCGGGCAATCCCGGTCATCGACCCGCCGGTACCGACGCAACCGACATACGCTCCGATAACACCTTCGGCCTGCACGATGGTTTCCCGCACAAAGTCGCTGTAGCCGCCGGCGTTGGCAGCATTGTCGGACTGGTTCATGAAGACGGCGCCCGGAATCTGCTCGGCGAGTTCGGCCGCCAAGCGCTGGCGCTCCACCACCGCGACTTCGTCTTCGCGATAGGTCCCCGCGACAAACCGAATATCGGCGCCCAGCGCCTTCATCACTGCGATCTTGTCCTGTGCCGCGTGATGGTCGACCACGGCGATAAATTGCAGGCCAAATTCGACGGCGGCCATGGCCAGGCCGATACCGGTATTGCCCGAAGATGACTCAACCACCACGCCGCCCGGTTTCAAACGTCCGGACTTGAGCGCGGCGAGCACCATATTGCGCGCCATACGATCTTTGATACTGCCGCCGGGGTTATTCTTCTCTATCTTTAATAACAGCCGGGCGTCAGTGCCCGGGATATAAATACCCAACATGGGCGTATTGCCAATCAGCTCGGAAACCTTAGTCAGTATCATATGAAGTGCTGCCTTTAGTAGTCAGGTGAAAACGCGTAGTTACCTTGCGTGCAACAGGTCGCCACCATTCGCCGGGGCAGGGGGTGACGATGAAACTCGTTCTCCAGCAAGTCCATTTGATAACCGGCGGTATTGGCATAAATCAATAAATCACCGGCCTTGGGGGAAACAGTGAAGTTGATCAGCCGTTGGGTGATGACGTCATCATCCAGGCAACTATGCCCGGCAATATAGGCCTGCATCGGTGTGGCTGAAGTGGGCGCCGTGCTGATTAAAATCGGGTCGACCAGGTATTCGGACGCGAACCATGTTTCACAGGCGCTGAAGCTGCTGCCTTCGACAAATAAGACGGTTTTATTGTTGGCCAGTTTTTTGCTGCGTGTAATACGAAACACCGAGATTGCGGCTTGGTCCACCAGGCTTCGACCCGGCTCCAATGCCAGTATGATGCGGTTGGCCTTTAAGTACTGGGCAATGCTCTGTCGCGGCGAGAATGAGCTTTCCAGGAATAACGTCAACCATTGGCTTGCCGTCAAGTTACTGCCGTAAGGGTAATAAGACTTTGGTACTGACTGGTTGTAATAGTGACTTGGCGTATTGTCGTTTTGTAGAAAGCGCTCGTAGGCTTGCGGCTCGATATAGCGGATGGGCAAGCCTCCGCCAATATCGATCATGCTCGGGTTCAATCCCATCTCCCGAGCGGCATCGATGAAGTCGGCCACCTCACGAAAGGCCTGTGCGCGAGAGTCGAACCCGTAGCCACCGAGGTGGAAATGGAAGCCCTCGAAGTCAATAAAGGCCCGAAATCGAGTCAGTAAGTGCAAGCACACCAACAGGTCCGAAGGGCCCATTCCGAAGCGGCTGGTCGCACAGCTTTTGGGTCTGTAACGCAGTAAAACCCTGGCTTTGGTGGCCTCGGCGCGCGTTTCGAGCAGTGTTTTCAAATGGTCGAATTCCTCCAGTGAATCGACGCAGATCAGTGCGCCGGCATGCACCAGCGCTCGATGAAAATCCTGGGTTTTGGCAGGGCCAGTGGCGCACAACTGATCGGCGGGCACACCGGCGCGCAGTGCCGCTCGCATTTCGTAAATGCTGGAAACGTCGACGCCGATCCCGGACGCTTTAGCCGCTTCCAGCAAACAGTGTGACTTGTTGGCTTTGGCGCCATAGAAGATCGAATACTGAACCTCATGCTGTTCCAGCACTGATTGCAATGCGCACGTGTTCAGCGCAAAGGCATGTGGCCATACAAGATTAAGCGGCGAACCATGCTGTGCGACAAGTTCAAGAAGTTTGTCGGGTTGGCTATGTAGCAGTTGTGCGATGCTGGCGTCCAATAATGGATTAAGCATGTGCGAAATATGGACTTCGGTCCGCACTTCATTGAGGCGTGTCGTTGCAATAGACATAACTATCCCCTGGCGCTTATAGCATCGCCATTCATATGTCGATCATTAAAAGAGATCGATGAATGTGGTCTTGTCACTCGTCGTATTTTCAGCGTTTATGCGTTTGGCGGTGGATGCCACACGAACCCAGTAGGCGAAACTGTGGCTTTGATGGCGATAATCGGTTCACAAAACCATTGCATAAGAACCCAATTCCCTAAGGTTTATACGGATGTAGCGACCGGCCACTAACTGCTGGTTTTCTTGATCTGATTCACCGATGAGTGATGGGCAAATGATATCGCTAGGCCACACTTGCGGTGAACGTTAAGAGTTGCATGTATACGAGAAAAGTTTCTCTCGACGGCGTGAACAATATTGCTATCGAGAACGATTATCAAGTAAGGTTTTCAAATATTCCAAATTAATACCCGCTGAAGGTCAGTGCGCGACCGTGTATTTGCCTGCGCTTACGGGCGTTCATCCCTAGTTTAAAAGCGGCGTTAATTCATTGATCAATAAGGGGTTAAACGTTGATCGGCGAGGGCGGCGCCAGAGGCGCAATTTACTCGCCCGAGGCCCCCGAAAATTTTGCAAAAACCACGACTGATGCACGCCAAGGAGAGATGCAATGAACACTGATCGTCCGAGCACCACTGCGATGCTTCCCATCAGCTACCTGTTCGTTCCGGGGAACCGTCCGGAGCGCTTTGCCAAAGCGGTTGAGGCCGCGGCGGATGCGATCATTCTGGACCTTGAGGATGCGGTTCATCCCGAGAGCAAAGCCGCTGCCCGAGGCGCCGTCTGGGCGTGGCAGGAGAGTACGCAGAGCGTTGCGTGCCAGCGGTTTATCCGGCTCAACAGTGTCGGCAGCGCATCGTTCCGCCAGGACCTGACGTGGCTGCGCGACATGCGTTACCCCGAGCGTTGCACCGGGGTATTCCTGCCCAAGGCCGAGGCTCCGCAAGCGTTGGCACGGGTGGTCGAGCAGTTGCTGGCGTGGCATCCCCAATTGCACATCGTCGCGATCATCGAGACGGCCAAAGGTTTGCAGCAAGTGGAGGCGATTGCCGCGATTCCCGGCCTGGCACGCCTGGCATTTGGCTCATTGGATTTTTCCCTGGATATCAATTGCGGCCAGGTGCCTGAGGCGTTTGTGTATGCACGCAACCGCATCGTGCTGGCCTCCCGCACGGCGGATTTACCGGCGCCGATCGACGGGGTGACCCCTGCGATCAACGACCTGGCGGTGGTCGCCCGGGACGCGCTATACGCGCGCTCCCTCGGGTTCGGGGCCAAGCTGTGCATCCATCCCGCGCAGTTGGCGACGGTGCAGCGCGCCTTCCTGCCCGATGCGCACCAATTGGCCTGGGCGGATCGGGTGATGAGTGCTGTGGCCGGCGGTAGCCACGCGGTGCAAGTTGACGGCGAAATGGTCGATCTGCCGCTGATCGAACAGGCGCAACGCCTGCTGGATATGGCCCACCGCTACGCAGCGGTCGCCAAGACCGGGGCCTGCTGAAAATGCCGCCAGGGCAGGGGGGAACCCTGGAACAGGCCTATCAGATTGCTCTGCGACCTGTGTGCGAAGTACTGCAATCGGAGCAGGTAGACCCGGCCAATGTGCAGTGGCTATGCGACTCGATCATCCGCACAGGGCATTGGCTGGCGCCAATCATCGTCGAGCGCTCGCAAGGCATTGTGATGGACGGTAACCATCGCCTGAACGCGGCGTTGCAATTGGGTTTGCATCGGGTGCCGTGCATCCAACTCGACTATGCGGACCCACGGGTGTGCGTAAGGCACTGGCAGACGGGGCAAGCGTTCGAGGTGGCGCGAATTTTCGCCACCATCGCACGTGGCGAGATCTTTGCGTACAAGACCACGCGGCATGTGTTTGACCCGGCGCTACCGGTCATCGCGATACCGTTGGAGCGCCTGTACGAATGAGCTGTGCAAAAAAACATGTTAGGCGGTGATACTTTTTCGCACGTCGACTGGCATTAGGAGTGATTCCCATTTTCTCTCGTTGAAAGGATCCTCTCGTCATGCCTGTTGCCAGCCGACCTTGCGGTGAGCGCGTGTTAGCACTCGCCATCCGGACCGCCCTGTTGAATTTTGTGATGGTCGCAGCAGGCGCCAATGCCTGGGCTGAGACGCAAACGCCTGGCGCCACGGACACCAGTACACCCAGCCTGACCCTGGACACCACCACGGTTGACGGCCGCTACAACGGCCCGACGGCACTGCCGGAGGTACTCTCCGGTGGGCAAGTGGCTCGCGGAGCGCGGCTGGGCATGATGGGCAACAAAGACGTGATGGACACGCCGTTCAACGTCACCAGCTACACCGCCAAAACCCTCGCCGACTTGCAAACCGTCACCGTTGCCGATGCCCTGGAGCGCGACCCGTCGGTGCGCTCGACCGGTCAGACGGGCGGTATCGTCGATTCATTTTTCATTCGCGGCTTTGCGATTGGCGAAGGCAACCTGGGTGAACTGGCCTACGACGGTGTGTATGGCGTAGCGCCCAATTACCGGGTCTTTACCGAGTACGCCGAGCGCGTCGAAGTGCTCAAGGGGCCAGGCGCGCTGATGTATGGCATCTCGCCCAACAGTGGCGTCGGCGGTGTCATCAACATCGTCCCCAAGCGGCCACTGGAGGAAGACCTGACCCGTTTCACCGGCAGCTACGCGTCGGACTCCCAAGCGGGCGGGCACCTGGATATCAGTCGGCGTTTTGGCGAGGAGAACCAGTTCGGCGTGCGCTTCAACGGCAGCCTGCAGGGCGGTGATACTGCCGTGAACGACCAGCATCGCGACGTGGGGATCGGTGCGATTGCCCTGGATTATCGCGGCGAGCGGTTGCGGCTGAACCTGGACTACATCAGCCAGAAAGAAAGCTTCGAAGGCGCCTCACGCCCGTTCACCATCGAACCGGGCGTAGAGGTGCCATCCGCCCCCAATGGCCGCACCAGTCTGCCGCAAAAATGGGGCTGGTCGGACACCAAGGAGCAGTCCGCATTGCTCGGCGGTGAATATGACCTGAACGACAACCTCACCGTGTTTGCCCATGCGGGGGGTGGCAGGTCGGACGTAAAGCGCATGTCCGACCAGGTGCCGCGCATCCTCAATGACGCTGGCGACACCAGCAATACCCCAGGCTATTACAAGTTCAATGTTGATCGTTCTACCGCCGATGTGGGGGTTCGGGGGCAGTTCGCCACCGGCCCGGTGACCCATATCACCACGCTGATGGCCACCCGTTACCAGGATGAATTGTCTCGGGGTATCAATAACGGCACGAAGGTTTTCTCCAACATCTACCACCCGGTGGACACGCCCCAGCAATACATCAATGCCCCGAAGGTGCTGCGCATCTCCGAGTCGGAGCTGTCCGGCGTGGCGCTGACCGACACCCTGGGTTTTCTGGATGATCGTTTGCAACTGACCTTGGGCGTGCGCCGCCAGGACATCGAGTCGCGTAACTACAATGCGGCCGGTGCGGTCAGCTCCCGCTATAAAGACAACGCAACCACCCCTCTGGTGGGCGTGGTGGTCAAACCGTGGGACGACGTGTCTTTTTACTACAACTATGTGGAAGGTTTGAGCAAAGGCGATATCGCCCCGGACACGGCTGCCAACTCTGGGGAAACCTTCGCGCCCTACGAGTCCAAACAGCATGAGATCGGTGTGAAGTACGAACACGGAACGTTCATGACCACCCTGGCGCTGTTCCAGATAGAAAAGCCCAGTGGCGAGGTGGGCGCGAACAATCTGTTTTCGGTGCAGGCAGAACAGCGTAACCGTGGCGTCGAACTGAGCGTGTTCGGTGAGGTGGCGCCGGGCACGCGCTTGATGGGCGGTGTGACCTTCCTGCATGGCGAGCTGACGGACTCGGCCACTGCCGCCAACCGCGGCAATAAACCGGTGGGCGTGCCCGATATCCAGGCCAACCTGTGGGCAGAATACGACACCCCGTGGCTGGAAGGTTTTACCCTCACCGGCGGTGCAATCTATACCGACAGCCAGTACGTCAACCAGGCCAACACCCAAGAGCTGGACGCCTGGACCCGTATCGATGCAGGCGCGCGCTATGCCACCAAAATTGAAGGGCGGCCGACGACCTTCCGCGCCACGGTGCAGAACGTCTTCGACCGTGAGTATTGGTCGGGCGTGGCCTCCTATGGTGCATTTTCCCCGGGGTCTCCGCGCACCTTGCAACTGTCGGCAACTGTCGATTTTTGACCGGCGCCGGTATGCAGCAATCATGCACCCGCAACGAGCCTATCCGTGAACGGCTGAGGTGTTATGGCTTGCGCGGGTGATCCATGCGCTGCTGCTTGCGCAGCGCAATGGCCACACCTCGGCGCCCACGGCGTGCATAACTTTCTGCAAGCGCTCGACTGAGTTGCGCTTCACCCTTGTCGGGAAGACTTGCACGTTCCTGGCGGACTACGTTGGGACGGTCGGCTCATTACGTTCGACTATTCAAACATTGAACAATACGGCAGCGCCTGGCGGTGGCGGTTTTGTTCGTCCATTCATCGTGAAGCGTCACATGAGTGAGGCACGCACCCATGATTGAGCCTGTCCAAACAAAAAGCCCCGCATCGGCGTAAGTTTTAGCTGCGGCTGATCCCCATACTGATCGCACTCGGTAAAGTTATTCAGGGTGTACATCAGGTTGATGTCTCTGATGGGCATTTAAGGGCTGCGTCTTTCGTCCAGCCATTAGCGGTATCGGCGATAGTTTTCGCCAACAGATCAATCAAGTGTTGATGGGCCAACACCAGGCTTTTCAATTCAACCCCTGCCGGTTGGCGAATCTGGGTGGCGCAGGTCAGTGTGCGACGTCCCTGGCCATTACCGCGCAGCTCAAGGCTCCACACCACCTCCTCTAGCGCATATTGCCCCGGCAAAGAGTCAAAGCGGCGTACCTCGGCCTGAATCGACAGCACTGGGCGCTTAGCGTCTTTGCTCATCCCGGCGAGGTCGTGGGTGCCCAGTCGCGATTCAAGTCGATCGGTGAGCGCGTCATGGAACTCTTCTGCCAGCGGCGCGCCCCAGCGGTCGTTTTCCATGATGGCCAGACTGGTTTGGTTCAGGCGCACGACCAGTTGCGGTTGGTCGACCTGCACCGGTACGCGTATGGGGCGAATCTCGAGCTGGAAGGCCGGAGCCGCCACCGGGGTCTCTGACGGCGGGGTACTGCCTTGCAAGGTGTAGGAGTGCATGACCGGGGCGCTACAAGCCGTTAGGCAAACACCGGTGATCAGGATCAAGAGCGGGGTCTTCATGGTTGTATTTCCGGTTCGACGTCACGTGAAGAATGAATCGAGGCCTTGTAGCTGTCGGGTTTGCCCTGCGCTGTTCGGCCACGTATCAGTGCTTCTGGGTTGCGGCTGAGGAAGTCGCTCAACACTCGCACTGAGCGGGCTGTACGCTGAACTTCGTCCATGGCATTGCTGATTTGCAGGCGTGCGGGCGAGTCCTCGGCAAAGCTTGAATTGACGGTGTCCAGGGTCTTCTGTGTCTGTGCCAAGGCGCCGTGCATCTGCGGTAGTACCTCGCCGTTGACCTGCTTCAAGGTCTTCTGCATTTCGCTGAGGCTGCCGTTGAGGTTTTTGGTAATGTCTTCCAGCGGCAGTTTACTGATCTTGTCGACCAGGCCCTCTAGCTGCCCCTGCACTTTGTCTAAGCTGCCTGGCACCGTGGGGATCACCAATGGTCGCGCCGCGAGGTCGAACGGAGTCGGGGTTGCCTTGGGGATGAAGCTCAGGGAAATGTACAACTGGCCGGTCAGAAGGTTGGCGCTGCGAGCTTGAGCGCGCAGGCCGTGCTCGACGAAGGTGGCCATTAGGCGCGCCATGCTGTTTTCGTCTTCCGAGCCCTGATCCTTGAGGAGTGTTTCGTTGGCATGACCCAAGCGGTTTGGGTAGATCACCGCCCCGACCATACTGGGAAAGGTCATGGTTTTAGTGTCGTAGTCCAGATCGACGGACACCACATGACCAATGTTTACCCCCATGAACTCCACGGGCGCGTTCACCTCCAAGCCGCGTAGTGATTGATTGAAGTTCATGCGGATATAACGAGGCTCGCCATCGGGCTGCGCCAAGGCCGCCTCTTGGTCGCCGAACAGTTCGAAGCGAGCATGCTCGGTCGCAGGTTGGGTGGTGGGGCTGTACTTGGGTTCAACGAACGCGATACCGCCTGAAAGGATGGTCGAGAGCGATTGGGTGTTAACCTTCAGGCCGTTTGCCCCCACTGTCAGGTCAATGCCACTGGCATTCCAGAACCGCGTATCGGTGCTGACGAACCGGTCATTGGGCGAGCGCACGAAGATTTCTACGTCGACACCCTTACCGTCTTCCGAGAGCTGGTAGGACACCACCTGGCCGACCTGGATACGCCGATAGTAGATCGGCGAGCCGATGTCCAGGGAGCCGAGGTCGGTGGTGTGCAGGGTGAAGCGCTTGCCTTGTTCGCCGTAAGTGATCGGCGGCGGCGTTTCCTGACCGACGAAGTTTTTCCCGGTTTTCCCCGAGCTGCCCGCATCGGCCCCGATAAAGGCGCCGGACAACAGGGTATCGACCCCGGAAATCCCATTGGCACCGATGCGCGGACGGACAACCCAGAACATCGAGTTTTCGTCGGTGAAGGCACGCTCCGAAGCATCGAGATCGACTTTCGCGACCACGTGGCTGCGGTCGCTGCTCAAGGCAATGGCCGTGACTTTGCCGATCACCACGTTCTTGTATTTGACCTGAGTCTTGTTGGCCTCAAGACCTTCTGCGGTCTGGAAACTGATACTGATCTGCGGGCCCGCCGACAGTGCGTTGTTGATCAACATCGACGCGCCAACCAACGCCGCGACGATGGGCACAATCCACACGAGGGAAACGTTGAAGCGTCGCGTCTTGATTGAGGGTTTGGCTGCGGGCGAATCGGTGGAAACGTGATGATCAGACATCTTCAACCTCTGCATCCCAGATAAGCCGGGGATCGAAACTCATGGCGGCCAGCATGGTCAGCACCACCACCAGACCAAAAAAGACGATACCCAACATCGGGTCGATGGAACTCAGCGAGCGAAACTGCACCAGCGCGGCGACCAGTGCCACCACCAGCACGTCAAGCATGGACCAGTAGCCGATCAACTCGACCATGCGATACAGCCGGCTTCTTCCTCGCATGGCCCAGCGGCTCTTGCGCTGGCAGGTCACGAGCAGCAAGCCCAGAATCAGGAACTTCATACACGGCACCACGATGCTGGCGAAGAAGATCAGGGCGGCGATATCCCAGGACCCACTTTTCCAGAACTCGATGACCCCGCTCATGATGGTGTTGTCGCTGGCGTTGCCTAACATGTTGGTGCGCATGACCGGCAGCAGATTGGCCGGGATGTAGAGCATCAGCGCCGCCAGCAGCAATGCCCAGGTGCGGGCAATGCTGTTGTGTTTGCGCGCATGCACAGGGCCATTGCAGCGGGGGCAGCGGTGTTCATCCCGCCGGCAAATCTGTGCGCAGGTGTGGCAAGGCATCAGGTTCAGTTCGCGGGCGTAGGCTGGCTGGCTCATATAAGTTGGTCCGCCAGGTCGTCCCAAAGACGGTGAATGTCCTTGCCCGATATCAAAATGAGCAACACGGTGAGCATGCCGAGTGCCCACAGTCCCAAGCCCGGATGCACATTCAGCATGCCGGCCAGCTTGACGATCGCGACCAATATCCCGAGTAAACAGACCTCCAGCATGCTCCACGGACGTAAGTGCTCCAGTGTGCGCATACAGGCCCTGAAACCGGGAGCCGCGCGGCCAGCGTTGGCAAACGCCAATAACCAGCACAGCAGTGCAATCTGCAACATCGGCGCGAGGATTATGGTCAGTCCGGCCACCGCAGCCATCGGCGTAATCCGACCGTGAGCCAGTGCTTCTACGGATGCCCACAAGGTGGCTTCGTTGTTCAAGCCTTCCATGCTGATGCTGATGACCGGGAAGGCGTTGGCAAAGGCGAAGAGCAGGGCGGCGGTAATGGACAGCGCTAACAGCGTCTGCACGCTCATCCGCTGCCCGCGTTTGAGCACTGCGCCACAGCGTGTGCACTCAGCTTTCTGCCATCTGTTCAGCGACACCGACTCGAACAGTGAGTCGCAATGCTGACAGATGATCAAGTGAGAAAAAGTATTCATCGGATTGAGGGTTTTCATGACTTATCGCCTGGAAGAGTTCCTCCTTGGAGCGGTAGTGGCGATACAACGTTGACTTGGCGGCGGCCTGAAGAGTGGCGTCCCGTTTGATTTCGGTGAGTACACGCAAGAGGCGGTCTATTCGATACCAGCCTGTACAGTATTGCTTGGCACAAAAGGTCTGTCAAAATATATTTCGGTACGGATTGGTATCGTTATTTCAGTCGCCTGGAACGCTGAATGCCAGATCACCACAGAAAGCCCGCTCATTGAGTGGCTTTTTTTGGGCCTGGGAGTCGGCTCGGCAATCTCAAGATCAGGTCATCGCCGTTTATTGGATCTAGAAGAAATCAGCAATCACCAAGATTTTTTCCGTGGCGAAAAGTGACTCATATATCGCTTCATGTGGAACTTCACGCGCTAACCAAGCGCTTGCGTTGTAGACCCGCGCCTTGTTGAAAAACACTAGGTGCGTCTCGTCTCCACGCTCAAACAGTTTGAATTGTTGCTCCTCCATGTCGGCGCAAAGCTCGTCGAATAGCGTGGGGTCTCTTTTTGACAGCGCGACGACGATATCGGCCCTGTCCAGGCCGGCTTCGCTGGCCGCCCACAAGACGATACGCGTTGCCACCTCCATTTTTTCGCTCGGGGTGCCAGCGTTCAACGCGTGTTGGACATCGGGGTAGCTGGAGGCCAGGCGCGAAGCAATGGTCTTTTTTCTCGTGGCGCTCATGACTGACTCCCGATGACTTTTCTCGATGACTTCGCGTGCGTTCATCTACCCCGGCGATCTGTTTCCCTTTAGAAAGGGGCCGGTTCAGCGGCTGGCTTTCCGTCGACTGACTGGCCGGCAAGAACGCGTGCGGCGATATAACCGAAGGTCATGCCGGGACCGAGTGTGATGCCGCCGCTGGGGTAATGGCCGTGCATGATGCTGTTCATATCGTTGCCCACAGCGAACAGCCCCGGAATCGGCGTGCCGTGTTCGTCGAGTGCGCGGGCATAGGCGTCGGTGTTCAGGCCGGCGAAGGTGCCGAGGCTGCCGGGCACCAGCTTCACCGCATAGAAGGGGCCTTTGTGCAGGCTGCCGAGGGACGGGTTCGGCCCGTGTAGAGCGTCCCCCTGAGCTCTGTTGTACCGCGATTCACCGCGCTGCAAGAGTGGGTCGTGACCTTGTTCCGCACCCAGATTGAAGGCGCTGACAGTCACTTCCAACTGTTGCGCATCGATGCCGCATTTGCGTGCCAGTTCGATCAACGTCGGCGCCTTGAACAGGTAGCCCGCGCGCACGTACTTCGCTGTTGGAAACGGAAAGGGTTTGGACCAGCCCAGGCCATAGCGACGTTGGGCGCGGTGATCGCAGATCAGCCAGGATATCGGCGTTTCTCCGGGCCCCGTGGCGTTAAACAGTGCGCACATGTAGTCGTGGTAGGAGTCCGCTTCGTTGACGAAGCGTCGACCATCCTGGCGCACAGCAATGAAGCCGGGTTTGGCGCGTTCCATCAGGTGCGGAAAACCGCTGAAACCACCGTCTTCGCGCGGCACCCGGGACACGGGTGCCCATGCGGCCGCATGGACGAGGTCGGTCGCCACGCAGGCCCCGGCGCTTTCGCCCAGACGCAGGCCATCGCCGGTATTGCCCTTGGGCGCTGCGCTCAAATGTTCGGTGCCGTTGGGAGCATGCTTGAACATATCGGCGATGCGCTGCTGGTCGTGGGGGAATCCACCGCAAGCGAGCACCACACCACGTCGAGCGCGGATCTCGATCAGGCGCCCGGCAGATTCGACGCGAGCCCCGAGCACGCGCTCACCGTCACGCAGCAGTTCGCGCACAGGCGTGTCAGTCAGCAGGCGAACCTTGCGATCCAGCGCGCTTTTGAGCAGCCGGGCAACCAGGGCGTTGCCGTTCACCAAGTGCAGGCCTCGGCCATGAAGCAGCAGGTCGCGGGCGTGGCGCGCCAGGCGCTTGCCGGCGTAGAGCAATGAGGACGGCGACTGGCGGGCGTTGAGAAAATGATTGAGGTCGGCACCGCCGGCGATGCCCATTCCTGCCAGGCTGATCACGTCGAGCGGGCGTCGGAGTTGGTTGATCCAGGGGCCAAGGCGGCGACCGTCGAACGGTTGCGCACAGACCGAGCGGCCACCGTTTGCGTGGCCTTCGCTGGCGTGAAAATCAGGCATTTTGCTGCCGGAGAAAAACTGCACCTCGGTATGGCGTTGAAAAAAATCGACCATCTGCGGGCCTTGCGCGAGGAACATCTCAACGCGCGGGTCGAGCACTTCACTGCGCAGTTCATGGCGCAGGTAAATCCGCGACTGTTCCAGGTCTTCAACGATACCGTCGGCGACGGCCAATGGGTTGCGCGGAATCCACAGCCAACCGCCCGACCAGGCGCTGGTGCCGCCTAGCTGCGGCTCCTTTTCCACCACGATGACGTCGAGGTTCAGGTGCGCAGCGGTCACCGCCGTTGCCAGGCCGGAAGCGCCGGAGCCGACGACCAGAACATCACACAGTAGGGGGGCGCTGATGGACATAGGCATTACCGCGAGAAGAAATGAGGTTGGCCGCTCCCGATCAGAAGCGGCGCAACGCTGCGATGGGGTTATTTGAGCGGCGAAAAATCGGTTGGGCGCAGCAGTCGTGATTCCAGCGTCACCACGGCATCCAGCTCCTTGTTCTGCCGTGCGAAGTCCTGCCAGCGTGGATCGGCCGCCATGGCGTTGCGGCGGGTCATGCGCTCGTCAAGGCTGGCGTAGCCCCAGATGTGCACCACTTGATTGACTTCACCGATTTCGGTGGTGAAAAAACCGACCAGATTGCCCAAGTGCTCTTGCTGCACGGCTAAGGCGGCGCTTTTGTACAGAGCCAGCCAGTCGCCGAGCTTGGTGGGTTTAATCGTGTAGGTGCGCAGTTCGTAATACATGCTGTTCTCCAGTGTGGGATGGGTGTGCGCGGCTGTGGTCGAGCCGGTGAGCGATGTCGCTGGCGGCGAGGTAACCGAACGTGATGCCTGGGCCGAGGGTGATACCGGGGCCGGGGTAAGTGCCGTCCATGATTGAATTCATTTCGTTGCCCGCCGCGTAGAGGCCGGGGATTGGTGCGCCGCTGCGATCCAGCACGTTGGCCTGGCCGTTGGTGACCAGCCCGCGTGCCGAACCGAGGTCGCCGGTAAATAAACACACGGCGTAGAAGGGCGCCTTGCGCAGGGATTTCAGGCAGGGATTAGGCTGATGCAGCGGGTCACCCATGTAGCGGTTGTAGGCCGTACTGCCCTTGCCGAATTGGCGGTCGACGCCTTGATCGGCATCCGCGTTGTACTGCACCACGGTCTGCTCCAGCGTGTTCGCCTCCAGGCCGGCGATGAGCGCCAATTCGCCGAGGCTGTCGGCACGCAGCAGATAACCGGCGTCGATCAGTGCGCGGTTGTCGACGGGGCGCGGACGCGCCAGGCCCATGCCGTAGTTGTTCATCGCTTCGCTGTCACAGATCAGCCAGCAGGGCGCATTGGCGCCGCCATTGGCGAACATGGCTTCGACGAAACAGTGATAGGAGTTGGATTCATTAACGAAGCGCCGCCCGGCCCGGTTGACCGCAATAACGCCGGGTTTGGCGCGGTCGGTGACCAGATGCGGAAAGCGTTCCACGCTGCCGTCGCTCTTGTGCAGCACCGAAACCGGGGCCCAGAAGAAATTCGACGCCAGGTTGTCGCCGATTGCCGCGTTGACCGAGGCCGCCAGGCGTTGCCCGTCACCGACGTTGGCCGGCGGCGACATGCTCCAGTGCTCCGAATCAGTCGATGGCCGCTGTTCGGCGGCGTGTGCGCTTGCGGCAAACCCCCCCATGGCCAGCGCCACACCGCCACGCGCGAACACGGAATGAGTTGTTCCGCGCCTGGAAATCTGCACGCCCTTGACCGAACCCTGTTCAACGATCAAGGCCTCGGGGGTTGCTTGCAGCCACAGGTCGACACCCTTGGCCAGCGCAGTGGTGGCCAGGCGTGCGATCAAGGCGTTGCCCACGGTCAGGCGAGTGCCGCGTGGATGGTTGAGGCGGTCGACGGCGTAACGGCCTATCAGTTTAAGGCAGTGCCAGAGGGATTTGGGCGAGCGCTTGAAGCTGAGGAAGTGCTGGATATCGACACGATTGACCATCATGCCGCCGAAAAGCAGCATGCCGTCCGGCGGGCGTTTGAGGTCTTTGAAATGCTCACCGAGGTGGCGGCCGTCGTACTCGTCGATTTCCAGCGCGCGACCTGTTTGCGTGCCACCCGGCAAGTCCGGGTAGTAGTCGGGCGACAACGGTCGCAGGCTGTACTTGAGTTCGCTGTGGGTTTCCAGGTAGCGCAGGGCTTCACGGCCGTGTTCGATGAAGGCATCGATCAACTGCGGGTTGTAGCCGCTGCCGATCACCTCTTTCAGATAACGGCGCATCTGTTCGGCGGGCAGGCAATGCCCGGCGGCCCGGGCCTGGTCGGTGTCGTGCAGCCACACCGCACCACCGGAAATCGCCGACGTACCGCCGAAGGCCTCGGTCTTTTCCACCAACAACACCTTGAGGCCGCGGCAACTGGCAGTCACCGCTGCGGCGAATCCGGCCGCGCCGCTGCCCAGGACAATCACGTCATAGGTCAACTCGGCATGGGCAGAGGGCAGGGAAGTCTTCGTGTTCATTATTGTTATCGCCTGTTAAGGACGCCCCCGGAGAGTCAGATCTCCAGCGGCGTCACGCCCATGAAGTGACCGAGGTTGCCCAACTGCGCCAACGCCATTTCCGGCCCGGTCTGGATCGGGCAGCCGAGGCGTCGGGCCATGGCGAGAAACGGGGTCACCGCCGGTGATGTCACGACATCTGCCACCAGGGTTTTGGCGTTCAGGGTTTCCATCAGCGCAGTCGGCAACGGCATCGGGCCGTTGTCATTGGTTGCACTCATGCCGACGGGCGAGGCGTTGACGACCAGGTCGAAGTGCTCGAGCGACGCCGGGCTGGCGCTGATCACAATCTGCGGGAAGGCACTGCGTAGAAGGTCGCCGAGCACCTCGACGCGCGCATGGTTGATGTCGCTGATGACCAAATGGCTGACCCCGGCCTGGCACAACGAATACGCAATCGCGCTGCCGACGCCGCCGGTACCGATCACCAGAACCCGTTGGTCCTTGGGGTTGAAACCGTGCTTGCGCGCAGCGTTGAGAAAACCTTCGCCGTCGACGATATCGCCCACCAGTCGACCGTCGGTCTCGCGGCGGATCACATTGACCGAGCACAGCGCCGCCGAGCGTTCACTGACGCCGTCTAGGCGGCTGGCCAACAGTTGCTTGTAAGGAACGGTGACCACGCATCCGCGCAGGTTTTGCCAGCCGCGCAGGGTCTGGACGAAATCATCCAGGGCGCTCTGTGCAAGGTCGATGGCAAGCATGGCGACGTTCTGCTGGTGGTCGGCGAACCAGCGATTGAAGTTTTCCGGCGATTTCACCTGGGCTACAGGTGAGCCGACGATGGCGACCAGTTCAGTCGAACCCTGAATCATGGGAGGTACCCGCTTATTAGCTGTGTTGTGCCGCTGATACTGCAAGCGGTGAAGGCAGCGAACAATCGAGCTTGTCAGGGATTAGGTTGATAATCGCAGCATCAGTGCGATAATCGCAGTCTAAGCACGATAAAGAATCCGAGTGATGAAGAAACCCACCATCCACCCGCGGGATTTGATCGTCGGCCTGCAAAAAGGCCTGGCGCTGTTGCAGTTGTTTTCCCAGGAGCATCCGCGCCTGAGCGTGCCGCAAGTGGCGCGTATGGCCGATATGACCCAAAGCGCCGCGCGGCGTTTTTTGCTGACCTTGGTGCATGACGACTTTGCGCAGACCGACGGCCGCCATTACTGGCTGACCGCGAAGGCCTTGCGTATTGGCCAGGCTTACGTCGATTCCGCGGTGCTGCCGCGCATGCTGCGGCCCATCGTCGAGCAGGTGGCGCGGACCACCCAGGAGCATGTGTCGGTGGGTGTTCGCGACGGTGATGACATTGTGCATGTGGTGCGCAGTCGCTATAGCCACATCACCTCGATGTCGATTCGTCCCGGTTCACGGGTGCCGATGTATTGCACCGGCAGCGGACGGCTGTGGTTGGCGAGTTTTTCGCCGGAGGCGCTGTGCGCTTACTTCCAACGCAACCCGCCTCGAGCCATCACGCCTTATACGCTCACCGACGAAGCCCTGATCCGCCGCGAAATCGCCCTGGCGGGCGAGCGTGGTTACGTGATGGTGGATCAGGAATATGAAGTGGGCATGCGGGTGCTGAGCGTGCCGCTGATAGACCGGGAAGGGCAATTGCAGGCAACGCTGACGCTGACGACTCACGCGTCGCGCATGACGGTTGAGGACATGCGCGAGCGGTATCTGTCGCCGCTGTATGAAGGGCAGGCGTTGCTGCGGCCGATCATGACACTTTGAATGTCAGAACAGGCTTCAGTTGAACGGGGTTACGCGACGTCCTGGGCGTTCGGACTCGCATCGGTTGAATGCTGCGCAGCGGCCGCATGAAGCCCGGCGATATAGCCGAACGTCATGGCTGGCCCGAGGTTGATCCCTCCGGAAGGGTAGTAACCGCCCATGACGCTCGCCATGTCGGTGCCGACTGCGTAAAGACCGGTGATAGCGGCTCCACTGCGGTCCACTACCTGGGCATGGCCATTGGTCTTGAGGCCCGCGAATGTGCCGAAGCTGCCAGGGCGGACCTTCACGGCATAAAAAGGGCCGTGTTCGATCGGGGCCACGCAGGGGTTGCCTTCGGTAATAAGGGGATCGCCTTGTTTGCGGTTGTAAGGCGTGGAGCCACGACCGAACGCTGGGTCCTGACCGTTGCGGGCGTGCTCGTTGAAGTTGCGTACCGTTTCAGACAACCCAGCAGGATCGATACCGCAGGCTTCGGCCAGCGCATGGATGGATGCGGCGCGGTGTAAATACCCACTGCGTACCGACGGCCCCACCGGTAGCGGGAACGGCCGCGAATGACCCAGCCCGAAGCGGCGCTGGAAGCGGTGATCGCAGATCAGCCAGGACGCCACTTCTTCACCTTCAGGCGCCGCGGTCATCATGGCAGCGGTGTAATCGTAGTAGCCGTCGGCTTCGTTGACGAAGCGCTTGCCAGTGGACAGCACGCCAATCAGGCCGGGTTTGGCGCGGTCGATGATGTGGGGGAAATGCCCCGTGCTGCCGTCCGCGTGCGGGACCAACGAAACCGGAGCCCATGCGGCGGGTGATGCAACGTCTACCTCCAGCACGCCGCCGGCAGATTCGCCCAGCGAAATGCCATCGCCCGAACAATCGACAGGGGGCAAGGCCAGGTGATCGTTGTCTGTCGGCGTGCGCGGGAAAAGCGCCTTGCGCCGACGCATGTCGTTGGGGAAGCCACCGGCCGCCAACACGACGCCCTGGGTGGCATAAATGTGCGTGGTGCCGTCTGGCGTGTCGACGATAGCCCCCAAGACCTTGCCTTGATCCAGGATCAATTGGCGAGCGGGGGCGGACTCGATCAGCGTCACACCGAGATCGACCGCCGATTTGGCCAGGCGTGCGACCAACGCCTGGCCGTTGACCAAGTGCATGGCCCGACCGTGGAGGGCCAGATCTCGCAGGTGGCGTAGAAAACGCTTGCTGACATGGATAAAGGATTTGAGCGATTGGGTCATGCTCAAAAAGGCCGCCAGATCGGGGCCGGCCATGATCGGCATACCGAGGAAAGACGTCTCTCTCATGGGTTTGCGCATGCGCCGGATTAACCGCCCCATGTGTCTTGCATCGTAGGGCGCAGCGATCACCTGGTGGCCTTGAACGGCGGCGCCGGGAACATGCCCATGAATGTCGGGGATGCCGTTGCCATCGACCCATTTTAACGCGGTGTTTTCTTCAAAGAACGCCACCATCCGTGGCGCATTGTCCAGAAAAGCATCGACCCGTTCGGCGTTGTAGCGTGAACCCAGTTCATTCTTCAAATAGGTGCGCGGTTGCTGTGGATCTTCATCAATACCCGCGCGCTTGGCCAATGGGTTGCCGGGAACCCACAGCCATCCACCCGACCATGCCGTCGCGCCGCCGAATGTTGCATGCTTTTCCACCACGATGACCTTAAGGCCCTGGGACGCGGCGGTCACGGCGGCGGCAAGGCCGGAAGCGCCGGAGCCGATCACTAACAGATCACAATCGAGACGTCTTGACCTGGCGTTGTTCTGGGTGTTCACACTGAGTCACCTTGACTGATATTCATTGCGGTGAGCCCTGGACTCATCAGGGCGGGAGACCCCGGAATCAACTGCTGGATTTCTGCTACAGCAGCGATGAGTGACGGGGCGATTTGATGCAGCCGCGCTTCGGAAAGCCGGAAAACCGGGCCCGCAACACTGACCACCCCAATCACCTTGCGGCTGATTGGGTGAAACAGGGGGACAGCGATGGCTGACATCCAGTCGGCAAATGTCTGAATGGCCATCGCATAGCCGAGGGTCCGTGCCGATTCGATTCTTGGCAGCAATGCCTCAACGGTTTGCGGGGCGGAGGGACCATAGTCTTGGGCCAGACCGAAGCCCTGTCGGCCGACCAGTGCCAACGCCTGCTCGTTATCCAGGGTTGCCATCCAGGCATAGCCGCTCGCGGAGCATGAGAGCTTGGCCGCCATGCCCATGTCCGGGTCATAACGCAGCCCGGAACGTGCGCCTTGCGCACGCGCAACCCAGGTCAGCCGATCCTCGTCCACCACGGACAACCGCACCAGCTCACCGACTTCTGCCGCCAGACGATTGAGCACCGGCTGCACCGCATCAACCGTCCCGTCCGCGCTCAGGTGGGTGAAGGCGAGGACCTGCAACTTGGAGGTCAGCACATACGTGCCACGTTCCTGCTCCTGGCGTGCATAGCCGGTTTCACACAAGGTGTTCAGCAGGCGATGGGTTGCGCTACGAGGGATGCGCAGCTGTTCCGCAATCGCGGTCAGCGGAATCCCTTCACCGCTGTTGGCCAGCATTTCCAGAATGGCCAGACCACGGTCAAACCGCCCGACGTAACTGCTTTCGGTGTGACTCGCTGCGCTTGGCATAACCTGGCTCCTCAGTGGTTTTGTGACGCCCGTCGTTTCGCTGGAATTGGCTTTCGATAATTCTGGAAAACTATTCCAGTTCCAGCGGCAGTGTCAATTCGCCCGATTGCGCCGACAGGGCGCAAGTCCCGGATTACGGGGGCTTCGGTGGGGAGTCTTATTCAGTGTTCGGTTTTTTAGGAAGAATGATCAATCGGAAAATCAGGCTTTTGTGCGGTTATCGAACGCAAACCAACCGCCAAAATCGCTTTCATCCATGCGTGTTTTTTCCACTTGATTTAAAACTGGAACTCAGTTCTAACTAAAAAAGACAGCGGCTCAGGTCGTCACTTTTCGTGACCGAAGCACGTCGCTTTTTTTGGAATTCGAGAACGAGAGTCGACCATGAGCGAACAGATATTTTCCCTGGCTGCCCTGACCGTGCTGGAGCTGTCGCCTCCGGAGATGGTCGAGGTCGCTGCCCGTGCCGGATATAACCATGTCGGCTTGCGGCTGGAACCGGCAACGCCGCAAGAACATCACTTCCCCTTGATGGCAGATGCCGAGTTGCGGCATCGAACGCACCAGCGTCTGCGGGACACCGGGATCAAGGTGCTGGACATTGAGATCCTGCGGTTGAAGCCGGAAACCCGCGTGCAGGATTTCCTTGGCCTTCTGGAAGTCGGTGCCGAGTTTGGCGCGACTGAATTGTTGATCGCCGGCAACGACCCGGACGAAGCCCGCCTGGGCGATAACTTCGCGGCGCTGTGCGACATGGCGGCACCGCTCGGTATCCACCCGCACCTGGAATTCATGCCGTGGACAGACGCACGCGATTTTTCGCAGGCATGGCGCATTGTCGAGAGCGCTGCACGTCCCAACGGTGGGGTTCTGATTGACGCGTTCCACTTCGATCGGTCTGGCTCATCGCTCGCGGAACTGGCCGCCGCCACGGCCAAGGCGCCGCATCGTTTCCGCTACGCACAGCTGTGCGACGTGGCGGGACCGCGCCCCGACGATATGGATGAAATCCTGCGTCAGGCGCGCAATGAACGACGTTTCCCGGGTGACGGCGACTGTGACCTGGACGGCCTGTTGAGCGCGCTGCCCGCCGGTATCCCGCTGAGCCTGGAGACCCCCTCTCGGCAGTTGTTGGAGCAAGGCGTTAGCGCGTTCGACCGGGCGAAGAGGGCGCTCGACAAGGCTCATCACGTATTGCAACGGCGCTGATCGGCAGCGTCGCCCGGACATCGGGCGTACACTTTCGCGGCACCGGACACCTCGAAGGCGGCTAAATACGTTGAATATCGACACCCGAATCAAATTCCGCCATCTGGTGTGCTTTCTCGAAGTGGCGCGCCAGGGCAGTCTGGCGCGCGCCTCGGAAAAACTGGCGATCAGCCAACCGGCGCTGTCCAAGACCCTCAAAGAACTCGAAACCCTGCTGACCGCCACTTTATTCGTGCGCAGTAAAAGTGGCGCGGCGTTGACTGAGGCCGGGGTGGCTTTCCTGCGTTATGCCGGGCCGAGCGTACAAGCGCTGCGTGAAGGGGTGAATAGCCTGCGTTCCGGCGAGCATGAGCCCTTCACCGCGCGGCTCGGCGTGCTGTCCACCGTGGAAAGTTTGCTGGTGCCCGAGGTCGTCTGTCGTTTGCATTCCCGGCATCCGGCGTTGGTCGTGAGCGTGGTGACCGGGCCGAGCGCGTACCTGTTGTCGCAATTGCGTGTGGGGGAGCTGGACCTGGTGGTCGGCCGCATGACGGATAGCCCGCAGATCCTTGGGCTGATGTTCGAGCATCTGTACAGCGAGTCCATGACCCTGGTGGTGCGTAACGGCCATCCGCTATTGGCTGACCCGCAGGCGCATGAACATATCGAACATTATCCGCTGGTGTTGCCGCTGGCGGGGACGACGATTCGCAAATTCGCCGACAGCCTGTTTGTGCAGCACAGCATCAGCCCACCGCGCCAGCGTCTGGAAACCCTGTCGTTGATCTTGAGTCGGCGTTATGTGCAGTGCAGTCAGGCGATCTGGGTCGCGCCTTTTGACGCGGTCAGGCAGGACCTGAGTCGAGGTGACCTGGTTGAGTTGCAGTTGGGTATTCGCGAACCCGGTGGTTCTGTGGGGCTGTGCAGCAATCCTGCGTTGACGATGTCCATGGCGGCTCAATGGTGCGTGGAGGTGTTGCGCGAGGTAGGCGAGGAATATCGCGAGGGTTGCTATCCATAACCATTTGGATATGGATAGGCTCGGTTTTTTCAGTTTTGGATGGCGTCTTATCAAGGGAGACTGGGTCGTTGATTGCTGTTTAGGCAGCGTTAACCGCTGATTTTTATCCATAACAAAAAAGGAAACCGACATGTCTGATGCGGACAACAGCCGTTTCGTCATTCGTGACCGTAATTGGCACCCCAAAGCCCTGACGCCTGACTACAAAACCTCAATCCTGCGTTCCCCGCGTCAGGCGTTGGTGAGCATCCCTCTATCCCAGTCGGAAACCAGCGGCCCGGACTTTTCCCACCTGAAGATGGGGCAGCACGATAACGATCTGCTGCTGAACTTCAATCACGGGGGCTTGCCCATCGGCGAGCGCATCATCGTCGCCGGTCGGATCTGTGACCAGTACGGTAAGCCGATTCCCCATACCCTGGTGGAAATGTGGCAAGCCAATGCCGGTGGTCGCTATCGGCACAAGAAAGACAGCTATCTGGCCCCCATCGACCCTAACTTCGGTGGCGTCGGCCGTGCCTTGACCGACCGCGAGGGCAACTACAGTTTTCGCACGGTCAAGCCTGGCCCGTATCCGTGGCGCAATGGTCCCAACGACTGGCGCCCGGCGCATATTCACTTCTCAATCAGCGGCCCGTCGATTGCCACGCGATTGATCACCCAGCTGTATTTCGAAGGTGACCCGCTCATCTCGATGTGCCCGATCGTCAAGTCGATCGCCAATCCGGATGCGGTGCAGAGCCTGATCGCAAAGCTTGATATGAGCATGGCCAATCCCATGGATTGCCTGGCTTATCGCTTTGATATCGTTCTGCGCGGTCAGCGCAAGACCCACTTCGAAAACCGCTGAGGAGGCACGCCCATGCCCGTTGAACTTCTGCCTGAAACCCCGTCGCAAACCGCCGGTCCTTACGTGCATATCGGCCTGGCGCTGGAGGCGGCGGGCAACCCGCCGCGCGAGCAGGAAATCTGGAACGAAATGGCCAAACCCGGTGCGCCGGGTGAGCACATCCTGTTGCTGGGCCATGTCTATGACGGCAACGGTCACCTGATCCGCGATGCGTTCCTGGAATGCTGGCAGGCTGACCACGAAGGCGTTTACGACAGCGACTACAACCTGGAAAAGCCCTTCAACAGTTTTGGCCGCACGGCGACCACGGAGACTGGCGAGTGGCAGATCCATACCGTCAAGCCGGGCACCCTGAAGAACGCTGCGGGTGTAGGGATGGCGCCGCACGTCAATGTTTCGCTGTTCGCGCGGGGTATCAATATTCACTTGCAGACCCGTGTGTACTTCGACGACGAAGCCCAGGCCAATGCGGTCGATCCGGTGCTGAATCTGATCGAGCAGCCGCAACGTCGGGAGACGCTGGTCGCCAAGCGTTGCACGGTTGATGGCAAGTTGGCTTATCGTTTTGATATCCGGATACAAGGCGAAGGAGAAACGGTGTTCTTCGACTTCTGACGGATCACTCCAAAAAGCCCGCTCATTGAGCGGGCTTTTTGCTGTCTGGGCTTTGGAAAACCCGGTGCGGGGTGGCCTGATAACGGGTCATCAGGTCCACCAGCCCACGCCGCCGCCAAGCGTCAGGTAAGCGTAATAGCGCCGCGTTTGGCCCAGAAGAACCCCGTTTTTACCGGGGCGCGCCGCTCATTGGAAAATATTCTAAATAAATTGCATTTAAATCAACACATTGCGGATTTTTCGTATATGATGCGGCCCACACCGAAAGTGAAGGGTGATTAGCTCAGCTGGGAGAGCATCTGCCTTACAAGCAGAGGGTCGGCGGTTCGATCCCGTCATCACCCACCATTCGCTTTATGTGTTACGCGCAGCGGTAGTTCAGTCGGTTAGAATACCGGCCTGTCACGCCGGGGGTCGCGGGTTCGAGTCCCGTCCGCTGCGCCATATTCGGTTACCTGGAACGCTGAACGCCAGGTCACCACAGGAAGCCCGCTCATTGAGCGGGCTTTTTTGTGCCTGGGATTCAGCTCGGCGATCCCATCGTTTATTGGCGGGACAAGCACTTGCGTATTTCCCTGGGCGCCTATCGCCGACGCGGGCCTCAAGTCGGCTAGTCGGCGCAGAGAGGCCGCTCAGTCGTCGTAAAACCAGGCACTACGATCACGCTACTCATACACCGACACCCGATTGCGCCCGGCCTTCTTCGACGCAAACAGCGCATGGTCCGCCCAGGCGATCAGGTCGGCATAGTTGATCGAGGGCTGGCTCAGGTCGGCCACCCCCAGGCTGATGGTGAAACGGATGCTCTGGCCGTTGTGCAGCACTTCCAGCCCTTCGACTGCCTTACGCAGACGCTCGGCGAACACCCATCCATTGGTTTTATCGGTGTCCGATAGCACCACGGCGAACTCTTCACCGCCATAACGCCCAGCCATATCGGTTTCGCGCGCATGTTCATGGATCAGCCTGGCGATTTCTTCGATGACCTTGTCGCCCGCCAGGTGACCATAGGTGTCGTTGATCCGCTTGAAATTGTCGATATCCAGCATCACCAGGCTGGTGGCATTGCCATAACGCTGGTGCCGCGCATAGGCGCCTTTCAGGCTTTCTTCCCAGTAACCGCGGTTGTACAAGCCCGTCAGCCGATCGGTCCTGGAGAGTTGCTGCAATTGCGCATTGGCGGCCTGGAGTTGATGCCGGTTGGTGGCGACGTCAGTGACGTCATAGATCACCAGGCAAATATGCTTGATTTTGCCGTCGGTGGAGCGCAGCGGTAACAACGTGGTGTTCTGGTACATGAACTCTTCCTGGCCGGTGATCGGCTGGTAGTTCTTGAACCGCACCAGATACGGGCGCTGCTCCCAGATAGTGAACGCGGGTGTGCCCAGGGTCGCGACGCTTTCCACCTTGCGGCTGAACCATTGCGGGTCGATTTCGGGAAACAGACTCAAGAAATTCTGATTTTGGGCGTCCTTGGGCTGCAACCCGGAGCGGTTCTCCATGAAGGTGTTCCAGACCTGCACGCAATAGTTGCGGTCGAGCACCACAACACCGACGTCGATGTTCTGGACGATTGCCAGCAACCAGTGAAACTCGTTCAGATCGAGAGAATCGTTCATGGCTTAGTTCGTCAAGTAGGCGAGTTTGTGGGTCAATCGTTCGATTGAGTCTTCTGTGAACAGCAACAACAGGTCGAAACGAATATCGTGCCCTTCCAGGCTGTAGCTGATTTCCACGGCCAGGGTCTTTTTCCAGCGCTTGCGGTTGACCTGGATCAGCTCATCGATGCTTGCGTGCTGGCCGAGGATCTGCGGGTGACCTTGAGAAAACACCACATCGATCTGTTCGGCAATGCTGCTCAGGCAGGCACCGATCAGAACGCTGGAGAGGTCTAGCAGCATTTCCATGTCCGAATAATCGCTGCTGTGGCGCTTCATCAATTGCGCTATGTCGGTGATTTCCGAGTCGTGAAACATCAGCAGGGCTTCGCCAGCGATGCCACTGCCGATAAAACCCTGGCAAATGGCTGTGAGTTCGTTGCAACTGCTGGCATCGGTCAGCGCCATGTGCAGCTCGCCGACTTCGAGTATGTTCACGTTCGGTACTGGCAACTGCACAAAGACGCCCAACACCTTGGCTATCAGGGCGGCCGCCCGGCCGATGGCAACGTTGATCGTTTCGCGGAACACATCGTGAAAACTGATGACCGTGTTCGCTATCCGACGATTCCCCGGCGACGCGTTGCCGGGTTCTGTCAGGAGCCCCAACTGACTGAGTGTCTGGCGCAGCTCGCTTTCGTCGAAAGGCTTTTTCAGGAACGCCAGCGCGCCCAGCTCAAGCACGCGGCGCACCGCTTCTTCCTGAATGTCGCCGGAGATCACGATGACTTGCGCCTTCAATCCTTCCGCGCGTAAGGCGCTCAATACCTGATAACCATCCATTTCCGGCATGGTCAGGTCGAGCAGCACCACCTGCCCCAAACCCCTGCGTATGGCATCCATGGCCTCGCGCCCATTCCCCGCCTCTGTGACCGAAACCGGCCAGTCCGCCGGTAGAGCCCGTAACACCTGCTTACGGGCCATGATGGAGTCGTCACATACTAGTAGGGGAATCACTGACAAAAGATTGGCACTCATCGGCGTTGAATATCAGGCAAAGCACTGCGGCCCATCATGCCCCATAAGCATGCCAATACCACCTTATTAAACAGGGCTTTATTGAGCGCGACAGCCGAGCCAGTCACTATCGGCCCGCCAACCCCGGCGCCTCACGAATGATGAAGTGATCCAAGTTTTCACTAGGGGCGCTGAACACCCCGAACGTCTGCTTGCATGTCCAGATGCTTCGATTACACCGGGTCATCGTGCGCACGGTTGAGTTTGATAATGTGAGGTTCGGATAGACGCTCGGGCATTGCATCAAGACGCTGCGGTGCGCACATTTTCAGTTGAGGAGTAGGCGTACATCAACGGCCTGCACGGGTTAGAAGAGTTCGTCCAGCAAGCAGTAGAACGCAATGCGCTGTTCATCGGGCTTGACGCCGTACTGGTCAAAGAAAGGCGCCACCCACTCAGGCCCGCAATTACGCGCGATGCTTCGCGCGGCCAGCGCAAGGTCCTGGTAGCGGTCACTGACACCCAGGCGACCACAATCGATAAAACCACTGAAACGATTCCCTTCAGCCATGAAGTTCGGCAGGCACGCATCGCCGTGGGTCACGACCAAGTCATGGGTGCTGGGCCGCGTCGACAGCAACTCGGCGAACACGTCGGCGGCCGTCCGGCCCAGGCGCTCATCGTCGAAGTCAGTCTCATCCACCTCGCCGGCTCGGACACGCTGGCTCGCGACCGCTATGCGTTGTTCCAGTGAGTGGTCGAAGGGGCATCGTGTAACGGGTATCTGGTGCAGGGTACGCAGTGCATTCGCCACGATGGCAATGACTTCAAGCGCAGACAAGTGGCCGTCGCTGGCCAGATCGTGTCCCGGGACGGCGCTCATCAGCAGCCAGCGCCGATGGTTTTCGCTCAGCACATCGAGCACGGTTGGCCCGGGCACGTAGCATTGCTGGAGCCAGCGCAGCCGCTCGATCTCGCCCGCCAGTTCCTCCAAAGGCCCGATGGGCTCTGATTTCAGGAACAAATCCCCGAGCTCACCACCGCGCAGGCGAAAGACATCGGCGCCGGACTCGCCAATGGTTTGGGGTTCGATGAGCGCGAAGGGGAATTGCTCACGCCACTTTCTTGGAATATTCATGCTGGCATTTTTCCATTTTCCTCGGATCGCTGCCAACTCAAGACGCAATGGCGGCGATGTTCCTGGACTTCGCCGCCGCACGCCTGTTCACCACCCCACCAGCCGGTAGCCCACCTGCAACTCGGTAATGAAGTACTGCGGCTGCGCCGGGTCCTCCTCCAGCTTTTGCCGCAAATGCGCCATATGCACGCGAAGGTAGTGGGCGCGGTCGACGTAATCCAGGCCCCACACTTCCAGCAGCAGTTGCCGGTGAGTCAGTACCCGGCTCTGACCGCGAATCATCGCGCAGAGCAGGCGGTATTCAATGGGCGTCAGGTGTACCGGCTGGCCCGAGCGCGACACTTCATGGGTCGCCAGGTCGACTTCAATCTCGCCAAACGTCACCTTGCTGGTCGCCACCACGGTGCCGGTCTGCCCATGCCGGCGCAGTTGGGCGCGGATGCGTGCGAGCAGCTCGGGCACGCCGAACGGCTTGGTCAGGTAGTCATCGGCACCCGCGTCCAGGGCGGCGACTTTTTCTTCTTCGCGGTCACGTGCCGACAGCACCAGGATCGGCACCGCGAGCCAACCGCGCAGTTCGCTGATCAGTTGTTTGCCGTCGCCATCCGGCAGGCCGAGGTCGACGATCACCAGATCCGGCTGACGGCTGGCGGCGTGGATCAGCGCACGTTTGACGCTGTCGGCCTCGAACACCTGAAAGCCTTCATCTTGCAGGGCAATGCCGACAAAGCGGCGGATGTTGGCCTCGTCTTCAACAATCAGAATGCGTGCAGTGCTCATAGGAATTCCATGGACGGCGGGGTGCCCGCCGGTAGCGTGATGATGAAATGCATGCCGCACACGCGGCCGGGGTTGGCGTCGATGCGCCCGCCGTGGGCCTCGACGATGCGTTTGGCCAGCGCCAGGCCCAGGCCGATGCCGGCGACGGACGATTCCTGCTGGCCGCGCGTGAAGGGCTCGAACAGATTGGCCGGGGCGCTACCTGGGCCGGTGTCGCTGACCTCCAGCACAATGCTCTCGCCGACCTGGCTGGCGGCCACGCTGATGAGCGTGCCCGGCGGGGTGTACTTGGCGGCGTTGTCCAGCAGGTTGACCAGCACCCGTTCGATCAGCAGCGCGTCGACTTCCACCAACGGCAAGTGCGCGTCGAGCGTGGTGTTTACGCGGTGCTGCGCCAATGGCTCGCGCAATTGGCGCAGGGCGCTGCCGACGATTTCTTCCAGCGAGTGCCATTGGCGGTTCAGGCGCACGCCGCGCTCTTGCATGCGTGCCATGTCCAATAGGTTTTCGATCAGGCGCTGCATGGACGTGGCTTGTTCGTGAATGCCGTGCAGCAGTTCGGTCAGTGGCCCCGGCGGGGCGTGGGGCAGGGCGGTGTCGGCGGCGCCGATCAGCGTGGTCAGCGGTGTGCGCAGGTCGTGGGAAATTGCCGCGAGCAGGGTGTTGCGCATTTTTTCGCCTTCCATCTGCACCAACGTGCTTTGCGCCACTTCAACGAAATGCACGCGCTCCAGCGCAATCGCCAACTGGCTCATGCAGGCTTCCAGCAGGCGGCGTTCCTGCGGATCGTTCAAGCGTTCGCTCTGGGCCAGTTCCAGCACCAGCACACCGCGCACGCGCATCGGCGCTTTGAGCGGCAAATAGCAGCCCTTGGCCGCCGACAGGGTGTCGGTGCCGTGGCCGGCGGGGTGGCCGTGGTCGTAAGTCCATTGGGCGATGCTGTCGTCGATCGGCAACCCGCCCGCGCTGACGCTGTGTACGCCATCGGCGGCGTCCGGCAAGGCCAGGCCGACCCGTGCTTCGAAGACGCCGCTGAAGGTGCGTAGCGCGACTTCGCTGATGTGCTCCACGGTCAGCGCGGCCGACAGGTCGCGGGCCAAGCGCGCCAGGGAGGTCGCGCGGCGTTCGCGCGCGGCGGCGGTGCGCGCTTCGTGGCGCAGGCGCGCGGTGAGTTGGCCGGTGATCAGGGCGATGCCGAGCATCAACGCAAAGGTGAAAAAATACTGGGTGTCGTTGACGGTGAATGAATAGCGCGGCTGTACGAAAAAGAAGTCAAAACACAGCACCGCGAGCATCGCGGCCCACACGCCGGGGCCGCGTCCATAGCGCAGCGCAACCAGCACGACCGTGAGCAAAAACAGCATGACCACGTTGGCCAGGTCGAACACCTGCAACAGCAGGGCGGCGACGGCGCTGGCGGCGAAACAGGCGAGGCTGGCCCAGACGTAGGCCAGTCGAGTGCCGGGCCGTGCCGTGGGTTTTTCGAGCGCGGCGGGCTTGCCCGGCAGCAGGCCGTGGGCGATCACGATCTGATCGATTTGCGGATGGTGGCGGCTGATCCGGTCGCTGACCGACTGATGCCAGAACTGCCACCTGCGGCGCGGATGATGGCCGAGTACCAGGCGATTGGCGTTGTGCTCGCGGGCGCAGGCAACCAGGGCTTCGGCGACGTCCATGCCCGGCAGTGTGGCCGTGTCGGCGCCGAATTCGCTGGCCAGGGCCAGGGTTTTCATTGCGTTCAGGTAGCGCTTGGCGCCGCGCCCTTGGGCCGAAGCGACGTGGACGACAATCCAGTCCGCTTCCAGTTTTTGCGCCAGGCGCGCCGCTTCACGCACCAGGCGTTCATCGCCGGCGTCACCGGCCACGCCGACCAGCAGCCGTTCGCGGGCCGGCCACAGGGTCTTGATCGATTGTTCGCGGCGGTACACGCGCATCTGCGCGTCGACCCGGTCGGCGGTGCGCCGCAGTGTCAGCTCGCGCAGCGCCAGCAGGTTGCCCTTGCGGAAAAAATTTTGCGACGCACGCGCGGCTGCCGGGCCCAGGTACACCTTGCCGTCCTTGAGGCGTTGCAGCAGATCGTCCGGCGGCAGGTCGATCACCACCACTTCGTGGGCGTTGTCGAACACATGGTCGGGCACGGTTTCCCGCACGCGGATGCCGATGATCCCACTGACCAGGTCATTCAGGCTTTCCAGGTGTTGGACGTTGAGGGTGGTCCAGACATCGATGCCGGCGCTGAGCAGTTCTTCCACGTCTTGCCAGCGTTTGGGGTGGCGCGAGCCGGGCACGTTGCTGTGGGCCAGTTCGTCCACCAGCACCACGGCGGGGTGGCGGCGCAGGGCGGCGTCGAGGTCGAATTCACTGAGTGCGAACTCGCGATGCTGCAGCGCGGCGCGGGGCAGTTGTTCCAGGCCATGCAGCAGCTCGGCGGTTTCTGTGCGGCCGTGGCTTTCCACCACCCCGGCCAGCAGGTCGCGGCCCAGGGCGACTTCGCGTTGCGCTGCAGCGAGCATGGCGCAGGTCTTGCCCACCCCGGCGTTGGAGCCGAAGTAGATACGCAATTTGCCGCGCAAGGCGGCCTGTTCTTTCTGTTGCACCCACGCCAGCAGGGCGTCGGGGTCGGGGCGTTCGTCGTTTAAGGCGGGCATGTCATTCCTCTGGTTGTCTGTAGGAGCGAGCTTGCTCGCGAAAAACCTGAGGGTGCCGCTGGGTGTCAGGTTTCCCGCGTTAGCGTTAACGCCCTTCGCGAGCAAGCTCGCTCCTACAGTGGTTGGCGCGTTATACGAGGCCCAACCCCGTCAGCAACAGGTCGATCAGCTTGATCCCGGCAAACGGCACCAGCACCCCGCCCAGGCCATAGATCAGCAGGTTGCGGTTGAGCAACGCCGCCGCGCCGATCGCGCGGTAAGTCACGCCGCGCAGGGCCAGTGGAATCAGCGCAACAATGATCAGCGCGTTAAAAATCACCGCACTGAGAATCGCCGAGTTGGGGCTGGTCAGGTGCATCACGTTCAATGCGCCGAGCTGTGGATAGGTCGCGACAAACGCCGCCGGGATGATTGCGAAGTACTTCGCCACGTCATTCGCCACGCTGAAGGTGGTGAGGGCGCCGCGCGTCATCAGCATCTGTTTGCCGACCTCGACCACTTCGATCAGCTTGGTCGGGTTGCTGTCGAGGTCGACCATGTTGCCGGCTTCTTTGGCGGCCTGGGTGCCGCTGTTCATCGCCACCGCCACGTCAGCCTGGGCCAGCGCCGGTGCGTCGTTGGTGCCGTCGCCGGTCATGGCCACGAGCTTGCCCTGGGCCTGGTAGTCGCGGATCAATTGCAGTTTGTCTTCCGGGCGGGCCTCGGCGAGGAAGTCATCCACGCCAGCCTCCACCGCAATGGCGGCGGCGGTCAGGCGGTTGTCGCCGGTGATCATCACGGTCTTGATGCCCATGCGCCGCAACTCGGCGAAGCGCTCCTTGATGCCGCCCTTGACCACGTCCTTGAGTTCCACCACACCCAGCGCCTTGGCGCCGTCACTGACCACCAGCGGCGTGCTGCCGCGCCGCGCGACTTCATCGACCTTGGCCTGCAAGGCTGTCGGAAAACTGCCGCCCAAAGCCTCGATATGGTTGCGAATCGCGTCCGCCGCGCCCTTGCGAATCGCCCGGCCTTCGGGCAGGTCGACGCCGCTCATGCGGGTTTGCGCGGTGAAGTGGACAAAGCTGGCGCCGAGCTGGTTGATGTCCCGCGCGCGGATGTCGAACTTCTGTTTGGCCAATACCACGATGCTGCGGCCTTCCGGGGTTTCATCGGCCAGGGACGCCAGTTGCGCGGCGTCTGCCAACTCGGCCTCTTTTATCCCCGGCGCCGGCAAAAAGCTGCTGGCCTGACGGTTGCCCAGGGTGATGGTGCCGGTCTTGTCCAGCAGCAACACGTCGACGTCGCCCGCCGCTTCGACCGCGCGCCCGGAGGTGGCGATGACATTGGCCGACATCATCCGGCTCATGCCCGCCACGCCGATGGCCGAGAGCAGGCCGCCGATGGTGGTGGGGATCAGGCACACCAGCAACGCCACCAGCACCGTGGCGCTGACCACACTGCCGCTGCCGCTCATGGCCACGGCGAAGATCGAGTAAGGGCTGAGCGTGGCGATCACCAGCAGGAACAACAGGGTCAGGCCCACCAGTAGGATGTTTAGGGCCACTTCGTTCGGGGTCTTCTGGCGCTTGGCCGATTCGACCATCGAGATCATGCGGTCCAGAAACGACTCGCCGGGGTTGACGCTGATACGCACCACCAGCCAGTCCGACAGCACGCGTGTGCCGCCGGTGACCGAGGAAAAGTCGCCACCGGCCTCGCGAATCACCGGCGCCGATTCGCCGGTGATCGCGCTTTCGTCCACCGACGCCACGCCTTCAATCACCACGCCATCGAGCGGCACCAGGTCGCCGGCTTCGATCAGCACCACGCTGTCCTTGCGCAGCAGGCTGGCTTCGAGCGGTAACCAGGCGCTGCCATGCTGGGGTTGTTGCAGCAACTTGGCCAACGTCTGGCGCTTCATCCCACGCAGGCTGGCCGCCTGGGCCCGGCTGCGACCTTCGGCCAAGGCCTCGGCGAAGTTGGCGAACAGCACGGTGAACCACAGCCACAAGGTGATGCTGAGGATAAAACCGCTGGGCGCTTCACCCTGGCCACCCAGGGACTGGAACCACAGCAGGGTGGTGAGGATGCTGCCCAGGTAAACCACGAACATCACCGGGTTTTTCCATTGCGCCTGGGGCAGCAGTTTCTTCAGCGCATCCCCACACGCGGTGAGCACGATGGTGCGATCAAACAGAGGTAAACGAGCATTCTTCATGAGGGAAATCTCTTACTCACTGGCCGCAATAGGGGGCTGACGCGATGGCAGGCGGGCGTCTAGCGCAAGGTTGAGTTGCAGCACATTGACCCGTGGTTCGCCGAGCAGGCCGAAGGTGCGCGCACGGGTGTGTTGGTCGACCAGTTGCAGCAACTCGGCTTCGGGGATCTGCCGCAGGCGCGCCACCCGTGGCAGTTGCAGCCGCGCATTGGCCAGCGAGATATGTGGGTCGAGGCCTGAAGCGGAAGCGGTGACTGCGTCCACTGGCACCTGGGCGTCTGCGCCCAGGCCGTTGTCCTGGCGATAGGCGTGGACGCGTGCGGCGACCTGGTCCAGTAGTTTCTGGCTGGTCGGCCCCAGGTTGCTGGCGCCGCTGGAACCGGCGTTGTACGGCTGCGACACGCTTTTGCTCGGGTCTTGCGGGTCGGCGCCGAGGGTCATGCTCGGGCGGCCATGGAAGTACTCCGGCCGGGTGAAGTGTTGGCCGATCAGGGCCGAGCCCATGACCAGGCCGTCGCGTTCAATCAGCGAGCCACGGGCCTGGAACGGGAACATCAGTTGTGCGGTCACGGTGGTGAACGCCGGGTAGGCGAACCCCGTCAACAGCATGAAAAACACCGCCGAAACCAGCACCGGGCGCAACAGCCCTTTGAATATCGATTGAGTCGTCATCCACGTGTCCTCAGTTGTACGTCTGGCCGGACAGCAACTGCAGTTGCTCCACCAGCGGGCCGAGCGCGAGCGCCGGCAAAAAGGTCAGGCCGCCGACCACCAGCACCACGAACACCACCAGCAGCATGAACAGCGGGGTCGCGGTGGGAATGGTGCCGGCACCGGCAGGTACGGTTTTTTTCATTGCCAGGGAACCGGCCACGGCGAGCATCGGCAGCAGGGTGAAGAAGCGCCCGATCAACATCGCCAGGCCGATGGTGGTGTTGAAGAACGGCGTATTCGCGTTCAAGCCGGCGAAGGCCGAGCCGTTGTTGGCGGTGCCGGAGGTGTAGGCGTAGAGCACCTCGCTGAAACCGTGGGGGCCGAGGTTGTTCAGGCTGGCCAGGGTGTCGGGCCACAGGGCGGCGAGGGCGGTGAAACCGAGGATGCTGATGGGGTGCGCGAGCACCGAGAGCATCACCAGTTTCATCTCCCGTGCCTCGATTTTCTTGCCGAGGAACTCGGGGCTGCGGCCGATCATCATGCCCACCAGGAACACCGTCAGCAGGGCGTATTGGATCAGGTTGATAAAGCCCACGCCGTCGCCGCCGAACACGCAGTTGAGCATCATCTGCGCCAGGGGCACGAAACCGCCCATGGGGGTCAACGAGTCGTGCATGGTGTTGACCGAACCGGTGGTCGCCGCTGTGGTGGTGGCGATGAACAGGCTGCTGTCGGCGATGCCGAAGCGCAGTTCCTTGCCTTCCATGTTGCCGCCGCTTTGTTCCAGCGACAGGCTCTGGTTGGCGCCGGCCTGGGTCAGCAGCGGGTTGCCGTTTTGCTCGGCGCCGTAGACCAGTGCGAGGAAGCCGATGAACATCACCAGGAAGGTGCCGAAAAACACCCAGCCCTGGCGACGTTGCAACAGCATGCTGCCAAAGGTGTAGGTCAACGCCGAAGGGATCAGCAACATGCTGAGGATGTGCAGCGCGTTGGTCAGCGGCGTCGGGTTTTCGAACGGGTGCGCGGCGTTCATGCTGAAGAAACCGCCGCCGTTGGTGCCGATGTGCTTGATCGATTCAAAGCTGGCCACCGCGCCGACAATCAACTGTTGCTGCGCGCCTTCGAGCGTTGTGGCCAAGACCTGGGAGGCGAAGGTCTGCGGCATGCCCTGCCAGACATACACCAGCGCCATACCCACGCACAGCGGCAGCATCACGCGGTAGAGCGTGCGAGTGAAGTCGACCCAAAAGTTGCCGATATCGCCCGAGCTGGAGCGGCTCAAACCGCGAATGAAACCGGCTGCGGCGACCACCCCGGAGGTGGCGCCGACGCACATCAGAAAGGTGATGACCGCCATCTGGCTGAAGTTCGACAGGCTGCTCTCGCCCGAGTACGCCTGCCAGTTGGTGTTGGTAATAAAGGAAACGGTGGTGTTGAACGCCAGGTCCGGCGTTTGTGCGGCCAGCCCCAACGGGTTGATCGGCATCACCGCCTGCAGGCGCAGGACCCAATAGCCCAGCAGCATCATCGCCGCGTTCGACAACAACAGCGCCGAACCGTAGCGTGCCCAGCCCATGGTTTCCCGTGGGTCAATGCCCAGCAGGCGATAGGTATAACGTTCCGGCAAGGCATGGTGAGCCCCGGTGAACACCCGGGTCAGCCATTTGCCCATCAGTACTGCGAGTCCCGTCATTACCCCCAGGACCAGCGCAAATTCCAGCAGCGTGCTTAACATGTCGTGGCTCCGTTCAAATCTTGCCCATGGCGACAATGGCCATGGCAGTCGCAACAAAAAACACCAGGGAAAGGCCAATAAACATCAGGTCGTACATGGCGAACTCCCTAGAATTTTTCTGCGCGAATAAGGGCGTAGCCCAAGTAAGCGAACAGCCCCACGGCGCAGAGGCCGCTGGCGATATAAATGAACGTGAGTGTGAGCACGGTGTAACTCCCCTGAATGAATAAGCCGCAATGGCGGACGCGGGGAGGTTAATCGCTGGGGTATCAAGCCCAGGCACTGATTACAGGTGGCGGTATTAAGACGGTATATAGACGGCTTTATCCGGGGCGAACGAAAAAAAGGGATAGCCCGCCGCCCGGGTATCCCTTTGAAAACTGGGGTTCTGCTGATGTTGACGCGCCGCTTATTTGGCTTTCTTTTTCTTCTCGCTACGGGTAGAGAGGTGTTCGAAGCAAAACGCGGCGGTGCCGAAGAGCGCAATCATTGACAGGACGAGCATGCCTAAAGTTGAACTTTCCACGATGACTTCCTACGGGTGTTTGGGGGTAGGAAGTGACGGTAAAGTGTTCGGGCTTAGTGACTCAATAGAGGCAACGTAATCGTTATGGCGAATCGGCAAACTATACGAACTCTTTACGAAAAGCAGAACAACACAGCATCTGCCTGATGTAATGAACTCTGAATGTGGGAGGGGCGGTGCGACGATTCGACTTGCTCCCGATGGCGGTGAAACCGTCAGCTTATTTATAACTGACCCACCGCCATCGGGAGCAAGCCCCCTCCCACACAGCCCCCGGCCTTACAAGTTGCGGCTGTGCCGGTAATCGCTGACTGCCTCATACACCGCTTTACGCAACCGATTGATCCCGCCGATGGGACGGTGCGCTTCCAGCCCGAACCACGGGTTGAACGACTGGTTGTCGCATGCCAGGTTCAACGCCGGCGTATCGAAATCCTGAGCGGGGATCTTCACCCTGGCCACGGTTTCATAGGGCGCATCGCTTTCTTTCCATTCGATGCTGGTGTCTTCGATCGGCATGAACTTCTGCGGGTTCTGTCGCTGGATCTGCAGCACGAAGCACGCCGGCACGCGGTCGGTGGACAGTTGCTGGTTCAGGGCGCTGCGCAGGAAGTTCGGCAGGTCCTGATTCTGTTTGGGCAGCACATAGTCCGGGCAGTTCTGCGGGTCGGGCGCGACGCGGAACTTGGCGTTGGCTGCGCCGAACTTGTAGGGCGAGACGGAAAAGTACGTGGTCTGGGTCGGGCTGGCCGGTGCGGGGGCCAGGGTCGCCAGGGCGATGAACAGGTGGCGCACCTGCCAACTGCGGGGGTCGAGCTTGGGGAAAAACGCCAGGACTTTCTTGCCGTCCGCCTGGGCGCCGATGTTCTGCGCGTACTCGGCCACGTTGCTGACAAAGAAGTTCGGGTGGCTGAACATCACAAAGTCCTGCTCGGCCCGTGCTTGCTGGTCGGCGAGCAACTGTGTGCCCGGCACGTCGAGCAGCTTGATTGCCATGCCGCGCGCATCGCGGATGCTGTCGAATTGCGGGTAGGCGTTGCCGTTGGACAGCCGCATCATGGCTTGCCAGGTCTTGCCCGGTTCGGCAAAGACACCCTGGCGCAGTGCGGGGTCGAGGTCGGCCAGCACCTTGACTTCGGCCTTCACGCAACCGTGGGCCTTGGCATGGGCATCGCGTAGGTAACGCGTGCCTTCGCGGTGTTGGTCAACGATACGCACTGCCGTCTGGATAATGCCCTGGGTCATTGCCGCTTCACCGGACGGGATCTGCTCGTCCGGCGACACCGGGCCGCTGTGCTGCCAGGCGTACCAAGCGGTGGCCGCCAGCCAGCCGAGCAGGCCAAGGGCCGCCAGCCATAGCAGGGTTTTGCCGAGCACGGCGCCGAGGCGCAGCCACAGGCGAGCGAGCATGGAAGGTTGCGGGTTGTGCGAGTGGATAATCATGGCAGTTGTTGCTCCAGCGGGCCGCCGAGGACTTTGAGGTATTCCAGCAGTGCCCAGCGTTCCTGCGGCAACAAGCCGCGGCCGATGACGCCGTTGCCCCGTTGGCCCGCGCGGAATTCATGGCCGCTGTTGTGGTTGCCGGTGATGCGCGTATCGAACAGGAAGGCATTGTTGAACGCGCCGGTCTGAAAGCCCAGGTGGCGCGGGTCGTAGTTGAAGGTGCCTTTATAGAAGGTGGTGTTGCGTTCGTCCTGGGGCGAGAGCAACTGGTAAATCGTCGGCACCGAGCCGTTGTGCAAAAACGGCGGGGTGGCCCACACGCCGGCCAGCGGCCGCGCCTTGTAGGCGCGCAACTCGCGCACGCCGATGGGCAGGCCGTAACCGTCCAGGCGCGGGCGCTCGGCCGGGGTGACGCCGGCGGCGCGGTAGGCGTGGTCCTCAACGAAGGCGGTGACGTAGGCCAGCCCCTTGGCCACGGAGATTTTTTTCAGGTCCAGCGGTTCGGTGGGCGTGGGGTGCAACTCGACGTTCAACTGGGCCAATTCTGCCGGGTCCCACTTCAAGGCGCTGAGGTCATAGCGCTGGTCGGCGATATTGCTAGCGGCGCTGGGGTCGGTGCCGATGTAGTCCACCGGGAGCATTTTCAGTTGCTGCACCGGGCGGCCATTTTGCTGGGTGACGGCCGGCACATGGCAGCCGGCGCAGTTTTCGGCGAACAGCACGCGGCCCTGGGCGGCGAGGGGCTTGTCGAGGGCGCCGAACAGGTCTTCCGGCCAGGTCGGCGGCTTGAGGCGCTGCAGGGTTTCTTCGATCAGGTTCAGGTCGCGCACCCGCACGCTCGACGGGTAGCGTGCGTCGCCCTGAAGCGGCTGGCCGGCGCTGTCGAAGAAGCCTAGGGTTGCCCCCACGCCGAGGGCTTCGCCGATATTGCGCGCCATCGGTTGTTGCGCCGAACCGTTCCATTGCACCCAGTCGAACGTCCAGATATCCCACAACTGCGGGTAGTCCACGGGCGCGTTGGCAACTCGGTAATTCTCCGGGGAAATTGCGTCGCCAAAGCTGGCGTTGGCGATGCGGCCGAAGGCATCGGTGCGCCCCGGGCCTTCTTCGGTAGGGTAGAGGCCACGGTGGGTATCGTTCCAGGCGACTTTGATGAACTGGTTCAGCGACTGTTTGAAGTCTTGGCGCAGCAACTGTTCATTGTGGTCATCGTAATCGTAGCCCAGCACCTTGCGGGCGAAGCGTTCGAATTTCCACGGGTTGTAATACGTCGCGGCGAGGCTGGCCACCAGGGCCTGGCCGAAACTGCCGCCGCGCAAAGTCGGCACGCTGGAGGGCAGCACGTGCTGGGCCGAACCGCCGTCGATGCGCAGGGCCTGGCCGTTGAAATGCAATTCGCCGGTGTGGCAGGCGGCGCAGGTGATGTCCAGGTATTCGGTTTTGCTGCCGGCGTTCTTGTGCCGGGCGAAGCCGACCGGGAGGTTGCCGGGGTTTTGTGGGCTGGGCCCTTGCTTGGGATCGACCAGGAAACCGAAGCGTGCCAGGTACTCCGGCGTGGCGAAGCGCTGTTCGGAAAACGGCAGTTCCAGCGCGGTGAACCACTCGTAATGCAGGCCTTTTACCTGGGTGCCCTGAGGCGTGAAGTAGTAGGTCTGGCGGTCGGCGGCACTCCATTGATCCTGGTAATGCACCTGTTCCACGGGGACGTAGTCCGGCAGCCTGGGGTTGGCGGTGTAATAGAGCACCACTGCCAGGATCAGGCCCAGCAGGGCGAGGATCAGCAGTAAAACACGGGAAAAAATGCGCAAGATAACTATCCTTGTCGAGTGATTGCGTTGTTATGCCACTACGCCACAGGTGCGGCAAGTGGCCATGATCCTGCGGACAGGCAGTCCCGCGATCCGTCGCGGGCGTCCATCATGAATGAAAATGCTTTTAAACACGTGAACTTATCAGAAGTTTCCTGCTCAGATGCCGGTAGCCATTGGTCGTGGCCGCCTGATAAGCTCGCGACTTTATTCGATTGCCCTTTTGGCGCATGAACAAGGAAATAGCATGAAACAGCATCGGTTGGCGGCGGCGGTGGCCCTGGTTAGCCTGGTACTTGCGGGTTGTGATTCGCAGACCAGCGTAGAGCTGAAAACCCCGGCGCAGAAAGCTTCCTACGGTATCGGCCTGAACATGGGCAAAAGCCTTGCCCAAGAAGGCATGGACGATCTGGACTCCAAAGCGGTAGCCCAGGGCATTGAAGATGCCGTCGGTAAGAAAGAGCAGAAGCTGAAAGACGACGAACTGGTTGAAGCGTTTGCCGCACTGCAGAAGCGTGCTGAAGAACGCATGACCAAAATGAGCGAAGAGTCGGCATCCGCCGGCAAGAAATTCCTCGAAGACAACGCCAAGAAAGATGGCGTAGTCACCACGGCTTCCGGCCTGCAGTACAAGATCACCAAGAAAGCCGACGGCCCTCAGCCTAAGCCGACCGACGTGGTCACTGTGCACTACACCGGCAAGCTCACCAACGGCACTACCTTTGACAGCTCCGTGGATCGCGGCAGCCCGATTGACCTGCCGGTCAGCGGCGTGATTCCGGGTTGGGTCGAAGGCCTGCAACTGATGCACGTCGGCGAAAAGGTCGAGTTGTACATCCCATCCGACCTGGCCTACGGTGCCCAGAGCCCGAGCCCGGCGATCCCGGCCAACTCCGTGCTGGTATTCGACCTGGAACTGCTGGCCATCAAGGACCCAGCCAAGGCTGAAGCCCCTGACGCACCAGCCGCCAAGAAGTAATCGGCGCCTGAACACCCAACGCCCCGTCTCGACGGGGCGTTGTTGTTTGTGCAGGGTGCTTCCACACTCAGTCTGTGCAAATCCAAACGAACAACCGCCACTTGCAACAGTCTGATAAAAGACTCGAGTGCCGGTAGCCGGACGCAAGCGCCAAGTCAATGAATTCTTGGGTTTTTTTGATGTGCGCAAAAAACGCCCGATCTGACTACGAGCCTTGTAAACCGTGGCTTTCAGCCATGAAAACAGGCTCTGTTCACAAGGTTATCCACAATTTGTGTGGATAACCTTCTCTGACCCATGGAACTGGAGTGCCGAATGAAACCACCCTTCAATTTCGCCCGTTTCCTGCCCATGGCCGCGCGCCTGCTGGGGCGTGGGCGCTTGCCGACGTTGTTGTTCGCCGTGGCGGCCAAGGGCGCAAGCCAGGGCAACCGCCTCGGCAAGCTCAAGGATGACCTCAAGTTGCTCCAGGCCCTATGCCTGGCCTACTGGCGGGGCGAGTACCGGGCGATCAGCCCGAAGGCGCTGGTGTCGGTCGTGGCAGGACTGATGTATTTCCTCAGCCCGATCGACGCGATACCGGACTTTATCCCGGTATTCGGCATGCTCGACGACATCGCCGTGCTGGCCTGGGTCATGAAGAGCCTGAGCGCCGAACTGAGCGCCTTTCGCGCCTGGCGTGAGGCACAGCGTCCGGAAAAGCTCGCCGTGGTTGAGCGCCTGCCGGCGACGCCCGCGCTGCTGGCCCAGGAAAACCCGCAAAAAGCCTCATGACACGGATATCCCCCTGCGACCTTTGTGGCTGTTAGGATTACACTCCTAAGAAAGTGCTTACTTAGTAAGTGTTGTTATCCTACGGGGCTGTTATGGATATTCAGATAATTTCACGGAATGGCGAGCCCGAGTACGCGGTGTTGCCATGGGATCAGTACCAGGCGCTGCTAAAAGCCGCCGGTCAGCAGCAACCCGTGCCAGTACCTTCTTCTACTGCCCAAGCCGCACCTCCTCAGGACCTGCACCCGCTCGCAGACCTGCGCGGCTTGCGCGAAGCCAAGGGCTTGGCCATCGAAACCCTAGCCCGCACCGTGGGGATCAGCCCCTCGTACCTCGGATTGATCGAAAGGGGTGAACGCCAGCCGGATGCCGCGATCCGTCGCAGCCTGGCCTGGGAATTGGGCGTGGCAGGTTGGAGGGATGAATCTTGAGCCTACGTATCAGCCGTCAACACTGGGATGGGTTACTCAACGAACTGGACCAGGCGCGCCGCCAGCGCCACTTACTGACCTACCGTGCGCTGTTGGAACGCCTGCAATTTCCCACGCCGGCGATGCAGACACTCACTGCGGCCCTGGAACACCTGGCGGCGCTGGACGCCAAAGCCGAGCAGCCATTGCGCAGTTCCCTGGTGATCAGCCAAGGCGCCAGCCGCCTGCCGCGTACCGGTTTCTTTGAATGCGTGGAGCGCCTGGGGCGCTTTTGCGGGCCTTCCGATGGCGTGGCCGCCGCGTCCTGGCACGCTTCGGAAGTGGTGCGCGTGTTCGAGTACGAGTATCCGGAATCCGCCGAGGCTTAAACCGGCAGGTGCAGCATGTCCAGGCTGTCGATTACATGGATGCTGTAACCGGCCACATTCTTTGCATGGTGTTTGGCCTGGGATGCCAGCTCCGCCAACTGGCTGGCATCGAGTTGTCCACAGGCCTGTGGATACAAATGCACCACGCCGATGGACAGCGACAGCAGTGCGTATTCCTGGCGCACACCCTGGCGGTTCGAGGCCACAAAACAGCCGGCGTCCAGATGTTCTGCGCGGTAGAAGCGTCGGCATTGGGTGTGGAAATCATCCAGCAGTTGATTGAGCCGTTTGCGCCAATCCTGCGGCCCGAGCACCAGCAAAAAATCATCGCCGCCGATATGCCCGACAAAGTCGCGGCTGGGGTCGACCCGGTCGTTCAGGCATTGCGCCAGGCACAGCAACACTTCGTCGCCACGCCCGTAGCCATAGATGTCATTGAAGGGCTTGAAGCTGTCGATATCCACGTAGCAAATCACCGACTCGCGTTGCTGTTGCAACAGCCGCGTCAGGCATTGCTGGATCGGCACGTTGCCGGGTAGCAGGGTCAGCGGGTTGGCGTAGCGCGCCTGCTGGATCTTCAGCTCGGTGATCAGCTTGAGCACATCGATCACCCGCCCCAGGCCGAGGTAATCGCCGTTCAGCGTGATGATGAAATCTTCTTCGATGCGTTGCCGGGCGCGACTGGTCAGCAGCCGGCTGACCTGTTGCAGGGACTGGCTCAACTCCACCGCGAGAAAATCATCGCTCATCAAGCGGCTGATCGGCTTGCGCGCAAACAGGTCGGTGGCGAACGGCTTGAGCAGGGCGTCGGACAACGAATGGCGATGCACAATGCCGACCGGCCGGCCGTGTCTATCCAGCACTGCCAGGGAGTTGAGGTTGGCCTGGCGGCGGAAGGACTCCAGCACCAGGGCGGTGGCGGTGTCCTGATCCACTGCCGGCTGCTCGTTGAGCAGGGCACTGAGGTCACTGCCTTCTTCGCTGAGGGCAATGTTGGCGTTGTCGGGTTTGGGTAGCATCAGGCGCGCTTCCTGCGACGGGTGTTCTTGGGGACGACAGAGCAAGTAACCCTGGACCAGATCGACGCCCATCTCGGTCAACACCGCCAACTCTTCCGGTAGCTCGATGCCTTCGGCAATCACCTGGGCGCGCGACGCCCGAGCGATCTGCAGGATAGAACCGACAAATTCGCGCTTGAGCGCGTCCTGGTGGATGCCGTCGATAAAGTGCCGATCGATCTTCACGTAGTCCGGACGCAGTTCCGACCACAAGCGCAGGCTGGAATACCCCGCGCCCAAGTCGTCGAGCGCGATGGCGAAACCCATGTCGCGGTAGTGATGCAGGGCGGTTTGCAGCAGGTCGAAATCGTCGGTGGGCGTCTGCTCGGTGAGTTCGATCACCACCTGGCTCGGTGGGATGCCGAAGTCCCGCAGCAGTTGCAGGGTGCGGCCGGGTTGGTGCGCGGTTTCCATCAGGGATTCCGGCGAGATGTTGAGAAACAGCTTGCCCGGCAACTTCTGCGCGCTGAACCGCCGACACGCGCTTTCGCGACAGGCTATTTCCAGTTCGCTGAGGCGCCCGGCATGCCTGGCCACGGCAAACAAGGCGACGGGGGAGTGCAGTGGGCTGTTGGACGGGCCACGGCTCAGGGCCTCGTAGCCGAGGATGCGCCGTTCGGACAGGCTGATGATCGGTTGGAACAGGCTGTGCAAACTGCCTTGAGCCAGGATAGAGCCCAATGCATTCAGCTGTTCGGTCATGGTCATGGCGATCTCGATCTCGATCGAAAAAAAAGGACCGCAGGCGGTGAGCCAGCGGTCCTATATTTCACGACAGAATGATGTCTATATGATGACACTCCGCAGAGAGGTCACATTAAATCGCCATCATTTACTGCTTGGCCACCTGTTTTGTCACTTTCAGGTAGTCCAGCAGAATCCGGCCTGTCTCGGCCAGGTAGGCGTCGTCTTCCGGCTTGGTTTTGTCCGCCTCGGTCGGCAGCGCGTCTTCATCTTCTTTCTTCAGTTCCTTGAGTGGGTCTTCGCCCTTGGCCTTGCGGCGGACGTTCTCCAGTACAAGCTGCTGATTCTCGATGTCGGTGTGCTGCTTGCGGCGATCGATTTCGTTGAGGCTGACGGTTTTTTCTTCCATCAACTTCTTCGCTAGGGCCAGCTTGTCGCGGATAAACACGAACTCGGCATCCTTGGCGGAGCGGGTGTCGTGGTCAGCCTTCAACTGCGCCAGGAACGGTTTGAACGGGTCCGACGCCGGCTTGATCGCAGGACGAATGGTGTCCCACGGCATGGCTTCGGGCAGGGCGCTCTCGCCGATTTCCTTGGTGTCGATGATCGACGGGAAGTCGATGTCCGGCAGTACGCCCTGATGCTGGGTGCTCTGCCCGGAAACCCGGTAGAACTTGGCCAGCGTCAGTTTCAGTTCGCCATGGTTCAGCGGCTGAATGGTCTGCACGGTGCCTTTGCCGAAGGTCTGGCCACCGACGATCAATGCGCGGTGATAATCCTGCATGGCGCCGGCGAAAATCTCCGAAGCCGAGGCCGAAAGGCGGTTGACCAGCAATGCCATCGGGCCTTTGTAGAAGGCACCTGGGTTCTCGTCTTCGAGCACGTCGACACGGCCGTCAGCGTTGCGTACCAACACGGTCGGACCCTTGTCGATAAACAGACTGGTCAGCTCGGTGGCCTCCTGCAGGGAGCCGCCGCCGTTGTTGCGCAGGTCGATGACCACGCCGTCGACTTTTTCTTTCTGCAGCTCGGTCAGGATTTTCTTAACGTCGCGCGTGGTGCTCTTGTAGTCCGGATCGCCAGCACGGAAGGCCTTGAAGTCCAGGTAGAAGGCCGGGATTTCAATCACGCCCAACTTATAGTCCTTGCCATCCTGCTTGAGGTTGAGGACTTTCTTCTGCACGGCCTGGTCTTCGAGCTTCACCGCTTCACGGGTGATGGACACGATTTTGCTGGTCTGGTCGTTCGGTGCATTGGTGTGCGGAATCACTTCCAGGCGCACCACGCTGCCTTTTGGCCCACGGATCAGCTTGACCACTTCGTCCAGGCGCCAGCCGACCACATCGACCATCTCTTTGTCGGCCTGGGCCACGCCGATGATCTTGTCGGCTGGTGCAACCTGCTTGGTCTTGTCCGCCGGACCTGCCGGCACCAGACGCACGATCTTCACTTGGTCATTGTCGCTTTGCAGGACGGCACCGATGCCTTCCAGCGACAGACTCATATTGATATCGAAATTTTCCGCGTTATCCGGCGACAGATAATTGGTGTGCGGATCGTAGGACATCGCGAAAGTGTTGATGTAGGCCTGGAAGATATCTTCGGCACGGGTCTGGTCCAGACGTGCCAACTGATTCTTGTAGCGCTTGGTCAACAGCTCTTGAATGGCCTTCGGCTCTTTACCGGCGATCTTCAGGCGCAGCACTTCGTCCTTGACGCGTTTGCGCCACAGGTCATCCAGGGCGGCGGTGCTGGTCAGCCAAGGGGCGTCCTTGCGATCCACCAGAAGGCTTTCCTTCTCGGTGAAGTCGAACTTGTCGACACCTTTGTCCAACTCACCCAAGGCGAAGTCCAGACGCGCTTTGACGCGGTCCAGGTAGCGCTTGTAGATGGTGAAGCCGGGCTGCAGGTCGCCGCTCTTGAGGAAGTCGTCGAACTGGGTCTTCCACTTGTTGAACTCAGCGATATCGCTGGCCAGGAAGTAGCTGCGCGACGGGTCCAGCAGCTTGAGGTAGCTGTCATAGATGATCACCGAGCGAGCGTCGTCCAGCGGCGGCTTGCTGTAGTGATGGCGCTTGAGCAACTCGACGACGTTAAGGCTCGCAATCACCTCATCGCGATCAGGCTGAAGATTGTCCCAGCTGTTGGCTGCGAACGTATTGGTCGACATCGACGACAAGCCGAGACCAATGAAAAGAGCTAGGGCGGTGCTTGGGAACAAATGCTTCATGCTGATTCGACGCGGGGGCAATTGATAACGCATATTAGGCCGTCTTTGAAGTCGCCGGTTCCATATGGGCCGGTCGCATAATGCAAAAAGCCCGGCGATACAGCTACGGGCTCAGTCCAGACTCACTATGGAGGCACTGTGAAAGCATTGCAAGGCGTTGAAGGTCATGTGGAGTGGTTGGATGAGCCAAGTCCTACATGCGATGTAGGTCAGGTTCGCATTCGTGTGGCGGCTGCGGGGCTCAATCGTGCCGATTTACTGCAGCGTGCGGGGCTTTATCCGCCACCGCCGGGCGTCAGCAAGGTGTTGGGCCTGGAGTGTTCCGGGGTGATCAGCGAGGTCGGCGCGGGCTCGTCCTGGCAGGTCGGCGACCGCGTCTGCGCGCTGCTGGCCGGGGGCGGCATGGCCGAGGAAGTGGTGGTGGACGCCCGCCATGTGCTGCCGGTGCCGGAAGGCCTGTCGTTGACCGAAGCGGCGGCCTTGCCCGAGGTATATAGCACCGCGTGGTTGAATCTGTTCCAACTGGCGGGCCTCAGGCCCGGTGAAAAGGTGTTGCTGCATGCCGGCGCCAGTGGCGTGGGCTCGGCGGCGATCCAACTGTGCAAGGCCTTTGGCAGCCCGTGCTGGGTCAGTGTCGGCTCGGCGGAGCGGCTCGCCTACTGCCAAGCGCTCGGCGCCCAGGGCGGTGTGGTGCGCACGGACGGTATTGAAGGGCTGCGCGATTTCGGGCCGTTCGATGTCATCCTCGACCCGGTCGGCGCCAGCTACGCGGCGCTGGACCTCAAGCTGCTGGCCCTGGACGGTCGTTGGGTGTTGATCGGCCTGATGGGCGGGCGCGAGGCGCAGTTGGACCTGGCGCAAGTACTGGGCAAGCGTGTGCAACTGCTCGGCTCGACCCTGCGCAGCCGCGACGATCAGTTCAAGGCCGACCTGTTCAGTGATCTGAGCCAGCATGTCTGGCCGTTGTTTGCCGAAGGCCGCTTGAGCCCGCAACTGGCCAAGACCTTCCCGATCAAGGATGCCGAGGCGGCGTTTGCTGAGCTTGCGACCAACCAGATTTCCGGGAAATTGGTGTTGGTGATCGACGCCAGCCTGACCTGACCTCGAATTGGAATAAGGTCAATGTGGGAGGGGGCTTGCCCCCGATGGAGGTGTGTCAGATGAAGAATTCTTCACTGATCCACCGCCATCGGGGGCAAGCCCCCTCCCACATTTGGATCTCGGTTGAGTCAGACCCAGTGGTGGACCGGCCAGCCTGCCTGTTCGGCGTGCTCACGCAATACCGGGTCGGGGTTCACCACCTGCGGATGATCCACCTTCAGCAGCAACGGCAAATCATTGCGCGAATCTGAATAGAAGTACGCGCCTTCCAGGGTTTCACCTTCCTGTTCCAGCCATTCGAGCAAGCGCGTGATCTTGCCTTCGCGGTAGGTCAGGACGCCGACGGTACGGCCGCTGTACACGCCGTGGCTGACATCCAGTTCAATGCCCAATACTTCATCGATACCGATACGCGCCGCTATCGGTGTGACCAAGTGGGTGCCCGACGCGGAAATCACCAGAACCCGGTCGCCGTTCGCGCGGTGGCGGGCGATGGTGCGGGTGGCGTCGCTGTAGATCAGCGGTTCGATGACGTCCTCCACCCAGGGCTCCACCAGATGCTCGATTTCCTCCGGCGTGCGGCCGATCATCGGCTCCAGGCTGAAGTCCATGAACGCTTCCATGGCCAGCTTGCCCTGGCTGTAGGCGTCCATCAGTTCGTTGTTCTTGCGCATGAACGATTCGGGGTCGACCCAGGCCAGGCGGCCCATCTGCTCGCTCCACAGGGTGGCGCAGTCGCCGTGGATCAGGGTGTCGTCCAAATCAAAAATTACCAATGCCATCCGTTACGCTCTCTCATTAATGCAATGCCGCTCAGGCTACTTCACACAGTGCGCTTGGGTCGATGGAAAGTGCCAGGCGCTGGCCGTCAGGGTGCAGATCGTCCGCCGAGCGGTTGAGCACGTCCACCACCAATTCCACGCCGCGCGCTTCGATGCGGTAGCGAATCACGTTGCCCAGCAGGCTGTGGCTGCGCACCAGGGCGTCGAGTTCGCCGCTGCGGCTCAGTTCGATGGCTTCCGGGCGAATCGCGATGCGCCCGCTGATCGGCCGTTGCAGCAGTTGGCTGGCCTTGTCCGCGTCGAGCAGGTTGTAGTTGCCGATAAACCCGGCGGCAAACACATCCACCGGCGCGGTGTAGAGGGTTTCGGCGTCGCCGCTCTGGACGATCTTGCCCTGGTTCATCAGGAAGATCCGGTCGGACATGGTCAGCGCTTCTTCCTGGTCATGGGTCACGAAGATCGTCGTCAGGCCCAGTTCGCGCTGGATCTGGCGGATCTGCTCGCGCAGGTGCTTGCGAATGCGCGCATCCAGCGCCGACAGCGGTTCATCCAGCAGCAACAGGCGCGGGCGGGTGACCAGGGAGCGGGCGAGGGCCACGCGCTGGCACTGGCCGCCGGACATCTGGTGCGGGTAGCGCCCGGCCAGGTCCTTGAGTTCCACCAGTTGCAACACGTCCTGCACGCGTTTGTGGCTGTCGTCGGCGTTGACCTTTTGCATGCGCAGGCCGAAGGCGACGTTCTGTTCCACGGTCATGTTGGGGAACAGCGCATAGCTCTGGAACACCATGCCGATCTGTCGTTTCTGCGGGCTCAGGGGCACGATGTCCTGGCCGTCGAGGAGGATCTGGCCACTGTCCACCGACGTCAGGCCGGCGATGCAGCGCAGCAAGGTCGATTTGCCGCAGCCGGACGGGCCGAGCAGGGTGACGAATTCGCCCTTGGCGATCTCGCAATTGATGTCACTGAACACCGGGGTGCCGGCGTAGCCTTTTTGCAGGTGTTGGACGCTGACGAAGCTCATTGGCTTTTGTCCTTGTTCAAGATGTTGGCGGCCCAGGTCAGCACCAGCACAAAGAAGAAATAGGAAATGACCACGGCACTGGTGAAGTGGCCGCTGCTGTTGCGCATGTTGTTCAGGTACACCTGCAGGGTTTCGTAGCGGGTGCCCACGAGGATGTTGGCGAACACGAACTCACCGAACAGGAACGAAAACGACAGCAGCAACGCCACCATCAGGCCCTTGCGCAGGTTCGGCAGCACCACCAGGATCGCCGCCTGCCAGGTGCTGGCGCCGAGCAGTTGCGCGGCGTCCATCAGGTCGCGCAGGTTGATGGCTTGCAGGTTGTTGGTGATCGCGCGGTACATGAACGGCAGCGCCACGGTGAAGTAGCAGCCGATCAGAATCCACGGCGTCCCCACCATCGCCAGCGGCCCGGAGCCATAGAGTTGCAGCAGGCCCACCGACGACACCACCGGCGGCACCGCAAAGGGCAGCAGGATCAGAATGTTCATCAGCGCGTCGAGCTTGGGGAAGTGGTAATGCACCACGAACAGCAGCGGCAGGATCAGCACCACCGACAAAATCAACGCGCCGACGCAGACCAACAGGGATTGGCCGAAAGCCATCAGAAAGCGCGGGTCACTCCATAGCTGCACGTACCATTTCACGGTGAAGCCGGCCGGCAGGATGGTTGCCGACCAACTGCTGGCAATGGAGTAGACAAAGGTGCCGATCAGCGGCAGCACCAGGATCGCGAACAACAGGTACACCACGACCCGGTGGTAGAGGGAGGCCGGGCCGGCTTCAGCGCGAGACATGGTAGCTCCTCTTGAGCAGCAGTTGATGGACCACGGTGACCACGGTCATCAGCGCCACCAGCACAACGGCCAGGGCGCTGGCCATGTTCGGGTCCAGGGAGATGTCGCCGGAGACCATCGCCGCGATCCGGATCGGCAATACGTTGAAGTTGCCGGTGGTCAGCGCGTAGACCGTGGCGTAGGCGCCGAGGGCGTTGGCCAGCAGGATCACGAAGGTGCCGAGCAGCGCCGGGGTCAGCACCGGCAGGCCGATGTGGCGCCAGAACTGCCAGCCGTTGGCACCCAGCAGGGCGGCGGACTCGCGCCAGTCTTCGCGCACCGCATCGAAGGCAGGGTAGAGCAGCAACACGCCCAGCGGGATCTGGAAGTAGGTGTAGAGAATGATCAGGCCGGTCTTGGAATACAGGTTGAAGTCCTGAATGATCCCGGCTTGCTTGAGCATGAGGGTGATGCTGCCGTTGAAACCGAGCAGGATGATGAAAGCAAAGGCCAGGGGCACACCGGCGAAGTTGCTGGTCATGTTGGCGAAGGCGGTGACGAAGTTGCGCAGCGGCGAATCCACGCGGCGCAGCGAATAGCTGCCGAGCACCGAAATGATGATGCCGAACACGCTGGAGTAGAAGCTGATCTCCAGGCTGTACTGGATCGCCTGCAGGTAGAACTTCGAACTGAAGATCTTGCTGAAGTTGGCCAGGCCCCAGCCGAACTCTTCCGACTGCAGGCTGTTGATCATCACCCACACCAGCGGGGCAATTTCAAACACGATAAAGAAAAGCGCGAAGGGCACCAGGCACAGGATCGCGAGCCATTTGCTGCGGGTCATGGCACTCACTTCAACAGCTCCCGGCAGACAGGTTTGTCGTGGGGCACGCCCAGCAACGCGCAGACGGTGCCGCACAGCTCGGTTTGCTTGGGCGTGGCGTTGGCATCGAAGGTGAAGGCCGAACCCAGCACGAACAGCGGCACCTCGCGTTCTTCCGGCAGCAGGCCGTTGTGGGAGCGGTCATTGTTCATGCCGTGGTCGGCGGTCACCAGCACTTGATAGCCGGCATCGAGCCAACCTTGCAGGTAGTCGGCGAGGAGGATGTCGGCCGAGCGTGCGCTGTTGCGGTATTGCGCGCTGTCGAGGCCGTGCTTGTGGCCGGCGTCGTCGATGTTCATCGGGTGGACCACCAGCAGGTTCGGTGCGTGTCTGCAGCGCAGGCTTTCGGCGTCGGCGAACAGGTGCGAATCCGGGTAGTGGTCCTGCCAGTAGAAGTGCCCGTGCTGGATCGCCAGCGTCTTGTCGTCGGTATGACGGTCGCGGGCGGCGATAAAGGGTGTGCGGTTATACAACTCGCTGACCCAGTGATAGGCCGCCGCCGCCGTGGTGAGACCGGCGTCGCGGGCGTAATGGAACAGGCTGCGCTGGTTGGACAGGCGCGAGACATGGTTGTGGACGATGCCGCTGTCGATCGGCGGCACGCCGGTGAAGATGCATTCGTAGAGCGGCCGGGAGAGTGACGGCAGTTCACATTCGAGTTTGTACAGTGCTGCGCGTCCTGCGCCGACGTAGGCTTGCAGATGCCCCATGGCGTGACGGGCAACCTCGAAGTTCAGGCCGTCGAGCACCACAAGGATGACGTTGTGCTTCATAGGGGGAGACGCTCCGCAACAGATGGGTTTGGATCGGGTTTGCGGTTGGAACCGGAACACATGTGGGAGCAGGCAAGCCTGCTCCCACACTGACCGCATCTACAGCTCAGGCATTACTGCATATTGATGATGACTTCTTCCTGCCACTTCTGCGGCAGTGCCTTGGAGCTCTTCTCCCAAGCATCGGCATCCTTGATCGGGGTGACGCGCTTGTATTGCTCGTTCGGCAGCAGCTTGTCCTGTACTTCCTTTGGCAGCGTCAGGTGTTCGGCGCGAATCGGCCGTGCATTGCCCTTGGCCAGGTTGATCTGGCCGGCGTCGCTGAAGATGTATTCGCGGGCCAGTTTGGCGGCGTTCGGGTGCTTGGCGTATTTGTTGATGATGGTGGTGTAGCCGGAAATCACCGAACCGTCCGATGGGATCAGCACCACGTAGTCATCCGGGTTGGCCATCTTGGCTTTGTAGCTCAGGCCGTTGAAATCCCAGACCACGCCGACTTCCACTTCGCCTTTTTCCATGGTGGCGATGGTTGGGTTGGCGAGGGACAGGCGACCTTGCTTGGCGATGTCGGCGAACATCAGCAGGGCGGGTTGCAGGTTTTTCTCGTCGCCCTTGTTGGCGATGGCGGCGGCCAAGACACCGTTGGCGGCTTGGGCGGCGGTGCTCACGTCACCGATGGAGACCTTGTATTTGCCGGTCTTCAAGTCAGCCCAACTGGTTGGCACGTCCGAGCCGTGCAGCAGTTTTTTGTTGACGATAAAGGCGATGGTGCCGGTGTAGGCCAGCGCCCAGTTGCCGTCTTTATCTTTCGCCCAATCCGGGACCTGGGCCCAGGTGCTTGGCTTGTAAGGCTGAACCACGCCCTGTTTCACCGCGATCGGGCCGAAGGCGGCGCCGACGTCGCCGATATCGGCACTGGCGTTGTCTTTCTCGGCGGCGAACTTGGCGATTTCCTGGGCCGAGCTCATGTCGGTATCGATGTGCTTGAGGCCGTAGGTCTTGGCCAGGTCGTCCCAGGTGCCTTTCCAGTTGGCCCAGTCATCGGGCATGCCGACGCTGTTGACGGCGCCTTCCGCTTTCGCGGCGGCTTCGAGCGTTTTTAGATCGGTATCAGCGGCCATGGCGGCGGTGCACATGGCAATGGTCGAGCCTAACAGTGATGCCAGGAAAAGCTGTTTCATCCGAAGCTCCTTTGGGCGTTTTCAACGCGGCGTTTTATACGAACGTTAGCGGTGGTGTTGGTCTAGGTCAGCAATACCTGAGCCAATCTAGGCGGGATGGATGACAGTTTCGTGTCGATGTCGTTTTTAGCGCGCCGATGTCGCTCAGCGCAGGTTTAGCGTAGACCATGCCAAAGCGCCCGCAGGCCTTGGACTTGGCCGATGGATTGCAGGGTTCGTCGCAAGGCTCGACAGGGGCTGTCATCTGTCGGTCATCTGCAATGCCTAGGCTGGCACGCAGAAGCACAAGCCCAAATGTCGAGCGATTTATGCACCTGAACGGTGCTGGTCTAGTCCAGGTAGGTAACGTTGATGCGTGATGAGGCAATCAAGGCGGTGACATCCATCGGCCTGGCGCTGCAAGAGCAGATCGATCACGGCCTGTTGCCGCCATCCAGCAAACTGCCCGCCGAGCGCAAGCTCAGCGAGTTGTTTGGTACCACCCGGATTACGGTGCGGGAAGCCTTGTTACAACTGGAGGCCCAAGGGCAAATCTATCGCGAGGAGCGCCGTGGCTGGTTTGTCTCACCGCCGCGCCTGGCCTACAACCTGATGCAGCGCAGCCACTTTCACGCAATGGTCAGTGACCAGGGTCGCGTGGCGTCGACCGAGGTGATCAGCGCACGGCTGCAACCGGCGTCGGCGGCGGTGTGCGCGTGGCTGCAATTGCCGGCGCTGTCCAGCGTGATCCAGATTTGCCGCCGGCGCAGGATCGATGGGCGTCTGGTGTTGTATGTGGAGCACTACCTGAACCCGCAGTATTTTCCGGGGATTCTGGTCTGCGACCTGAACCAGTCGATGACCGAGCTGTACGCCCGCAAGTACGACTTGCACTACGGGCGGGTACGTTTCGAGATTGTGCCGACCTCACTGCCGGTGGAAGCCGCCGCCGCGTTGCGCGTGTCGGTGGGCAGCCCGGGCTTGCGCATCGCCCGGGTCAACTATGACCAGCATCAGCGCTTGATCGACTGCGACCTGGAGTTCTGGCGGCATGATGCCATCCACGTAGGGGTAGACGTGGTTTAACCCTGTGGCGAGGGCGCTTGCTCCCGCTGGGTCGCGAAGCGGCCCTAAAACCTGCCATGGAGTTGCATCTGGAAAAACCCGCTGACTCTATTGGGGCTGCTCGCAGCCCAGCGGGAGCAAGCGCCCTCGCCACAAACCGATATCAGCGCGTGAGGGTTGTGATCAGTTGATCCACATTGGTTTCCAGCGCCGTCACCGGGTCGGCGCCGTCGACGTTCAATACCAGCAGTTGCGCGCCGCCGGCCGTCACTGCGGTTTTCACCGCCGCGCTTGGCGGGCGATGGTGCAGCACCACGACCACCTCGTTGTCCTTCAGGCGGGTGCTCAATTGCTGTAAGGCCTCGGGCGTCCAATCGGCATCTGGGCGTGCGTCGGTGTCGAGCACTTCCAGGTTCAAGCTGCTGAGCAGATATGCAAAGTGATCGCTCAAGCTGACCACGCTCAGGTTATCCGCCTGGGCCAGCCGTGCTTCGCTGTCGGCGTTGAGCTTGAGCAGGCGCTGCTTGAGGGCCGCCAGGTTGGCGTCGATGTGTGCCTTCGCGCGCGGTGCCAGGCGGCTCAGGTCGGCGGCCATCACATCGGCCATGCGCCCCATGTTGTTGCTCGATTGCCACGGCTGGCTGTTCAAGCCATCGCTGACGCCCGGTAGCACGGCGATCCCCGGCAAGCCACCGTCCACCGGGCGTGCGGCGTCCACTTCGACGATGCGGATATTGCTGCGCCGCGCCACCGGGTATAGCGGGTCATCGGCCCACAGCGAGCGCAGGCCGATGACGGCATCGGCGTCCAACGCCAACTTGCTCAGCGCCGGGGCGCCACGGCCGGTGAAGTAGGACACCTGCCGCGAACCGGGCAGGTTGGCCGGTGCGGCGCGTTCGAGCTGCACATCGCTACCTTTAAGCAGCAGGTCTGCCAGCCCATAGGTGATGGGCAACGAGGCCAGGACCTTCAGCGGTTTTTTCGCTTTGGTCAGGGCCGCATGGCCCAGCCCCAGGTTGACTTTGAAGTCCTTGGGATCAAACCCGTCGACGGCCAGCGCCGAGGTGCTGATCAAGCAAGCGAGGGCCAGGGCCAGTGGGCGAAAGACGGTGCGCATTATCCAAGATTTCCTTTGAGGCTGGGCACGGTGCCGCGCGCGATGGCGGCGAGGGCGAAGGCGATACCGGCGACCAGGATGATTGCGGCGCCGGAGGGGATGGGCAGGTCGAAGATGATCGGCAGCAGGATGCCGCACAACGTGCTGACGCTGGCGATCCCTACGGAGATCCAGAAGAAGCCCTTGAGCGACTGGCTCAGCAGGCGTGCCGCCGCTGCCGGAATCACCAACAGCGCGCCCACCAGGATCGCGCCGATGACCTTGACCGCCGCCACGGTGATCAACGTCACTAGGATCACGAACAGGTAATCCAGGGTCTTCACCGCCACCCCGCGCACCGCCGCCAATTGCGGGTTGAAGCTGGCGAGCATGATGCGGTTGTACAGCGGCAGGGCGAGGGCCATCACCAGGGCGCCGACAATCGCCAGCACCAGCAGGTCGTTGCCATTGACCGTCAACACCGAGCCGAACAGCACGTTTTCCAGGATGTGTACGTTGATCTTGCCCGCCAGAATCAACAGCAGGCTCGCGCCCAGCGCCAGGGACACCGAGAGGAACACGCCGATCAAGGTATCCGGCGCCAGGCCGGTGCGGTTGCGCAGGTAATTGAGCAGGATGCCGAACAGCAGGCAGTAGCCGAACAGCGCGCCATAGGGCCCGGTGTAGGGTTCGCCGAGCAAAATGCCCACGGCCACGCCGGTCAGTGCGGCATGGCCGACCGCTTCGGAGAAAAACGCAAAGCGCTTGACCACCACCAGCGTCCCCAGGCCGCCGAGCACCGGGCCGATCAGCAGGCCGGCGAGCAGGGCGTTGACCACAAAACCATAGGCCAGCGCCTCCGGCAGATAGCCGGAAGAGGCCCAGCCCTGGACCATCAAGCGAAACGCTTCATAACTCATGGCGCCGGGCTCCGCGGGTGGGTGGAGAACAGGCTCAGCAGGCGGTCCGGGGTCAGCGCCTCCTTGGGCGTGGCGTCGAACAGCACGCGGCGGTTCAGCCCGGTGACGCGGTCGGCCAGGCGGCCCACGGCTTCCAGGTCATGCTCGATCCACAACACGGTGATCCCGGCGCGGCGCCAGTCATTGAGCAGCCGTTCGAACACCTGGATACCGGCTTCATCGAGGGCCGACATCGGCTCATCCAGCACCAGCAATTGCGGGGCTGGGATCAGCCCCTGGGCGAGCAGCACGCGCTGGCGTTCACCGCCCGACAACGCACCCATGCGGCGTTTGCGTTTGTCCTGCAGGCCGACCCGTTCCAGGGCCTCGCCGATGGCGCCGGCGTAATGCCTGGACAGCCCGAGAAACGCCGGGCGCCGCTGACACATGGCCGCCATGAAGTCATCCACGGTCATCGGCAGGCCCCGGTCAAACTCCAGCGCCTGGGGCACATAACCGATGGTGCCGGGCGTGGTCGGCCACACCAGGCGCAGTTGCCCCTGGTGCGGCGTTTGCCCCAGCAGCGTTTTGATCAGCGAGCTTTTCCCGCCGCCATTCGGGCCCACCAGCGCGTGGATACTGCCCGGCTGCACCTGGAAGCTCACGCCATCGAGGATCACGGTGCGGCCCAGGGTCAGCGCCACCGTGTCGAACTCAATCGTCGGGCCGATGCTGACCACGCTCAAGCGTTGCGCGGCCGTCATGCCCCCGACTCCTGAATCGCCCGCACCACGGTGTTGAGGTTGCCGGTCATTTCCACTTGGTACTTTTCAGCGCTGTATTCACCGTAGGAAATATGCGACAGCGGGTAGAGCTTGACCCCGGATTCACGCTGGATGGTCTCGACGTAGGTGGATGGGAAATCCATCTCCGAGAAGATCACTTTCACATCCAGGGCGCGCAACTCATCGATGGTTTTCTTCAACTGGCTCGGGCTGGGCCCGATGCCATGGGCCGGCTCGACCACGGCGGTGACTTCCAGGCCGAACTCGCGCAGCAGGTAGTCATAGGCCGCGTGGACCGTGGCGACGCGCAGGTCCGGGTTGGGCGCGCTGGTCAACTTGGCCAGGGCATCGGCGCGCATCTTGCGCAAGCGCTTGCCGTAGGCGCGGGCGTTCTGGGTGTAGGCCTTGGCGTTGTCCGGGTCGAGCTTGCCGAGCTCGCGGGCGATGTTGTTGACCTGGGCAATCGACGCGCTGATCGACAGGAAGGTGTGCGGGTTGACCACCTTGCCGGCGCCGCGTGCGGCATTACCGGTGGCGGCCAGCAGCGGCACGTTGGCGTTGGCTTCGATCACCGGGATGTCCGGCCGCTCGCTGGTGGCGATCATGCGGTCGGCGAAGTCGTCGTGGCCGACTCCGTTGAGCACGATCACATCCAGGGTGCCGATGCGTTTGATGTCGTCGGCGCGTGGCTCGTAGGCGTGGGGGTTGAAGCCGGCCGGAATCAGCGGCACCACCTCGGCCTTGTCGCCGACGATGTTGGCGACGTAGCTGTAATAAGGGTGCAGGGTGATGCCGATCCGCAGGCGCTTTGCCGTCTCGGCATTCGCCAGCGGGGCGAGCAGCAGGCTGATCAGGCTGACCAGCAGCAGGCGTACAAGGGGCGATGAAATAGACATGGGCACTCGGTCTTCTCGGTCAGTGACGGTGCTGGCGGGTCACGCCGGCATCGAATTGCGCGATCACCTGCCGCCAGCCGGCTGCGATCAGCGCCTGGTCGGTGAGGTCGGCGGGGGCGGCCAGGTCTGGGCGGCGGTTGAGCCAGATGTCTGGCTCGGCGCCCGTCACCCGCATCAGCAGCGAGCCGCTGCTGGCCGGCGTCTGGCTCACGCCCAGGTAGGCTGACGGCGCCAGCAACTGCCAGCGATGGTCGCCACGGCTGACCGAACTGGCGTCCTGGGCAAACGGGGCAAAGCCTTCTTCGGCCAGTTGTGCGGGCGTCGGCAGGGCGCTGTGTTCCTGCTGCAGCCAGTGGATTTCATCCAAGGTCACGCGCAGGTCGGCGTAGATGCCTTGCTCGGCGGCGCTGAGGTCGCGGCGAGCGTCCAACTGGTGGCTGGGCACGGCGACCACGGTTTGGGTTTCACCGTGCAGGGCCACCACCGTACCGGCCACCGCCAGGATGATCAGGCACAGCAGCAGCACATAGAGGGTTTCGTGGCCGGCACCGGCGGGGCGTACAACCTGTGTCGTGCTCATTGAGGCTGGATATCCGCTTGGTCGATTTCAACGACGTGACCGGGGCCTGCATCGAACAGCACATAGAACTCAGCGGACGGCTTCTTGAAGGTCAGCGTCGAATCCGCGCCGAGTTTTCCGGGCACCAGGATGGTTTCGTCGTAGCCGATCACATCCAGGGTCACGCCGGGGGCGCCGCTACCGTCGGAAAAACCGCCGGTACATTGGATCTGTTCGCCGGGGATTTCCTTGCATTCGCACATCGGGTTGTGGGCCAGGGCGGTGGGACAGAAACCGGCGCACAGCAACAGCGCGATGCAGGCGCGGTTCAGGCGTATCAACGTCATGGTTTGACTCCTTGCTTGTTCAGCCAGGCAATGGTGGCAGGCGAGGCCTGGCTCAGCGAAATGGAACCCTGGTGCATCGTGCCGTCCCAGCCTTCCATGGTGACCCACAGTTCGGCGTTGGCCGGCGTGCGTTCGGGCACCGGCAGCAGCGCGCCCATGCGGTATGGCGTGCCGAAGAAGATCACCCCGGCGGCGCGCAGGCTGCGGGGTTTGCCGATACGCAGGTAGGTTGCCTTGACCTGGTCGGCGCAGGCGGCGCACAGGGCTGCGTTGAAGAATTTCATCGGGCCGGCCGGGTCCGGGCGCGGGCCTTCGTTGCGGAACTCGGCGAGGGTCAGGCTCCAGGGGCCTACCTGCACCTCGCCGGCCACCCGCTCGCCGATGCCGCTGTCACCGCGAAACAGCGCGGCGTCGGCAAAGTACTTGGGCATGAAACCCAGGGGCACCAGCAACAGCAGGACGTTTATGTGGAACCGCCATTTCAGCCAAACGGCCCGCAGCGGCGAAGGCGTTGCAGCAGCGAGCTTGCTCATCGGTTGCCCTCCGAAGTTTCAGCCTGCATGGCCGGGATGGATGCCGCTTGGCGTGGCGCCTTGTGGCTGCGCTTGAAGGCGTGGAGGGTGGCCAGGGCTGTGCGCTTGGTCCAGATCAGCAGGCCGCTCAAGACCATCATGCTCAGCACCAGTCCGAAGAATGCCCAGATCAGCTTGATCCACAGCCCGCCAAAGTCGCCGGTGTGCAGCGGGCGCATGGACTCGGTGACGAACTCGAGTGTCGAGCGGTTGGACAGCAGGTGCGAAACCGCCACTTCGCCGGTGTAGGGGTTGATCTGTGCGGTCTGGTACATCAACGGGTACCAGCCCCGCCCGCCGATCTGCAGATGGCTGTAGGCGTTGAGTGGCAGGAACACAAAACTGGTCTCCAGCCCCGGAATCCGTTGGCTGGCGATTTCGATCGCGTCGTCCAGGGCAATCATCGGCGCCGGCACGCCGGGGGCGGACATTGGCACGTTCTCCCGGGCAATCACCGGCACGATGGGTTCGCTGGAGATGGAAATCTGGTTATCCCCCAGGATCGCTTGAATCAGGAACCAGGTGCCGGTGATGGAAATGACCGCGATAAACCAGATCGACCAGATACCGCTCAGGCGGTGGAAGTCGCCCCAGAAGATTCGCGCGCCATGGCGGACGCGCAGGGTCGGGCGCAAAAAGCCCTTCCAGAAGCGTTTGTACACCACCAGCCCGGTGATCAACGACGCCAGTAACGGCAGGCCGAGCGCGGAGACCAGGTACCAGCCCCAACTGAACCCATTGCTGAACGGCACCAGCCACCAACCATGCAGGGCTCGGGTGAATTGTTTGAAGTCGAACGCCGGGCTGATGCCCTGGATCGCCCCGGTGTACGGGTTGACGTAGACCTCCACCGAGCGCCCGTCGGGGTAGCTGAGGTCGACACTCAGGGCGAAGTGCGACTCGTCCGGGCGGACGATGGATTGCACGATGACCTGGGGATCGGCGCGTTTGATGGCGCTGATCACCTGGTCATAGCTCAGCGGCTCGGCATCATCCGACGGCTTGCTTGCGCGAATTTCCGGGTTGGCCAGCCAGACGATTTCCTGGCTGACCACCGCCAGGGTGCCGGTGACACAGACAATCAGTACAAAGAACCAGATGGGTAATGCCAGCCAGCCGTGTACGAGGAACCAGAGTTTTGAGCGTGACTTCTTCGACATGTGAATGGGGGTCTTGATCGGAGGGGGCAATGAGGGCCCGAAAAAGGCCGGTCGTAGCTTTTGCTGACGCGACGGGCTGTATCTAAGTTAAGACGGATGAGAATGAGAAATCCCTAACTTAGATATGAAAGTAAATGTTTCAGGTTCACATTCAGGCGGGACGATGGTCGGGGGGATGGGGATGACCGCCCGTTTGTTCGGTATCCCTTTTTTCCGCGCGCTGTCGGACGTGGCACCTTGGCGGGGCGGACTTTGGTCGAGGCTGTTGCTTGCGCGGATACCGACGCATCAAGTGAGCATGTGGCCTTTCATTGCAGTCGGTATTGGCTGGTGGGTTTATGCGTCGGTCAGAGCCTATTGGCGCGTGGTGGGTTCGAGCAATTGAGCCCCTGGCCCACGCTCGCCAAGCTGATCATCCTGATTGCGCAACGGGCATGCCTCCAGCGACAAACACCCACAACCGATACAGCCATTGAGCTTGTCCCGCAGGAGCATCAGCTTGTTGATGCGCTCGTCCAAATCCTGCCGCCACGATGCCGACAAACGCTGCCAATCTTTAGCGGTAGGCGTGCGTCCATCCGGCAAGGTCTGCAATGCTTCACCAATCGTCGCCAGCGGAATTCCCAGGCGCTGGGCGATTTTGATCACCACCACCCGGCGCAGGACGTCGCGGGGGTAGCGCCGTTGATTGCCGGCATTGCGATTGCTTTTAATCAGCCCCTTGGTTTCGTAAAAATGCAGCGCCGTGACCGCCACGCCGCTGCGGGCCGACAGTTGGCCGACAGTGAGCTCCTTGGTAACCATGAAAAACTCCAGATAGACGCTTGACCTTGACTTAACTAGAGGTTTTACCCTGCGTGGCATCGAATCGCAAGATTCTGCCTACGTAGAAAGGGGAGTGTTCATGCAGGTATCAGAGAAGAATCTCAGTTTCACTCAATTGATCGAGTTTCAGGTCGAGCCCCAACAACAGCTCGCCCTGGTCGCGGCGTTATCCACCCAGAGTGAGCGCCTGGCGCAGGGGCACGGCGGCTTTCTCAACGCGAGTGTGCAGGTCAGCGATGACGGGCGGCGGGTACTCAATTACCTGCAATGGCGCTCGCGCGAGGACGGCGAGGCGGCCTTCCAGCGTTTTGAGCACGGCGAGGAAGATTTCTGGGCACTGATACGCGCCCACCAGGCCACGGCCGTGACCTTCGGTTCGTTCCAGGTGCTGCGCAGTTTCGAGCGCAGCCATGACAATGCGTTGCACTGCCGTCTAAATGGATAGGTGCAGCATACGCTCACCCTGTACGTTTTCCCCCGGACGGCGCTTGTTCACCGCCAGCTCGCCGATCTTGATCAGGCGCGTGCGCGTGACGTTGCGGCTCAGGCCCAGCAGGTTGGCGGTGTGGACCTGGTTGTAGTGGCTGAAGCGGTAGGCGGCACGCAGCAATGCGTCCTCGACTTTTTCATGCAGGGCGCCGGCCTGTTCCTCGAACAGCTTTTGAAAGGCCCGTTCAAGCAAGGCTTCGGCACTGTTATCGGTGCTGTGCTGGCTGTCGTCCTGACGCTCTATGCGCAGGTTCGACAGGCGCAAATCGTCGCGTTCGATCAGGCCATTACGGCAGATCAGCAAGGTGTGGTGAATCACGTTTTCCAGCTCGCGGATATTGCCCGGCCAGCTGTAGCTTTTTAGCTTGTGTTCGGCCTCGCGGCTGAGGGTGATCGGGCCGTAGCCCAGGCGCTGGCTGTAGGCTTCGATGAAGTGTCGGGTCAGCGGCAGGATATCGCCGGGACGCTCGCGCAACGGGCTGAGCTCCAGGCTGACCACGTCGAGGCGGTAGTAGAGGTCTTCGCGGAAATGCCCGGCGTTGATGGCTTTTTCCAGCTGCACGTTGGTTGCCGCCAGCACGCGCACATCGATGGGAATGCTCTTGCGCGAGCCCAGGCGCACCACTTCCCGCTCTTGCAACACGCGCAACAATTTGACTTGGATCGCCATCGGCAAATCGCCGATCTCATCGAGGAACAAGGTGCCGCCGTCGGCCTCTTCGAACCAGCCGGCCTTGGCGCTGAGGGCACCGGTGAAGGCGCCTTTTTCATGGCCGAACAGTTCGGCCTCCACCAGCGATTCGGAAAACGCCCCGCAGTTCACCGCCACAAAGGGCCGGTTACGCCGTGCGCTGAGGTTATGAATGTGGCGCGCCACCAGCTCTTTACCGGTCCCGGTTTCGCCGATGATCAACACGCTGGCTTCGCTGGGCGCCACTTGCTGGATATGGTCGAGCAGCGCCTGGGATTTCGGGTCTTCGAAGACCTGGGCCGTGGCGCGGATCGAGGTGGCGAGGGCGGGCGAGGGCGGTAAGGTTAAAAGCTGCATGGGCACCTCTTTATGAATAGAACGTAGGAATCGGCAGGGACTGGTTCAACGCCCAGTCCCCCAGTTCGTGGAGTTTGTAGTCCACCGGATCGTGCAGGCTTTGCGTGCGCAGGTTGCGCCAATGGCGGTCCAGGCGCAGTGACGCATGGGTGGAGCGCGCGCCAGTGACTTCAAATAAGCGGCTGCACAACTCCAGGCCCTGGCGGCTGGCGGCGACCTTGGCGGTGGCGATGGCGATGGCCAGTTGGCCGCGTTCGTTTTCGCTGAGGTTCGGCCCCTTGGCCCAGGCTTGATCGAGCTGCGTGGCGGCGCGTTCCACCAGTAGGCGCACACCTTGCAAGGCCACCCAGAATTCGCCGTAGTGGTGCAGTACGTAGGGGTCCTGGCGCACATCCTCGGCGGTGGATTTGTGCCACGCGCGGGTTTCGGTGAGGGTGTAGTTGCGCGCTTCGTCAAAGGCACCTTCGGCAATGCCGAGGAACATGTGCGTGAAGGTCAACTGTGCGATCAGTGGGCGTAGGCCGGCGAAGGGTGTGCTCAGTGGACCCGGGTCGAGCAGCAACTCCGATTCCTCGACGCGTACCCGTTCGAAACTGGCGCTGCCGCTGTCGGTCTGGCGCTGGCCGATATTGTTCCAGTCGTTGTGCAAAGTGATGCCGCTGCGTCCACTGGGGATGGCGGCGATCAGCAACTTGCCGCCGGCGCTCTCATCCACCGCCGAGGCGATCAGCATTTCCGAATCGCTGGCGCCGGAGCAGAAACTCTTTTTGCCGGAGAACTCACGCCAGCCGCCAAAATCCTTGACCAACGTGCGCGTGTCCAGCGGGTTGAGGGCATTGCCCCAGAACCAGTTTTTGCGCGCGGTCTGTTCGAACCAGGGTTGCCATTGGTCCGGGCGCGAAAACAGACGGACAGTGGCGAGCATCAGGTGGTGGAAACCGAAGACATGGGCGATGGAGCTGTCGACCTTGGCGAATTCACGCACGATGCCCAGGGTGTCGCTCCAGCGCGCACCGAGGCCGCCGTATTGAGCGGGAATGCTCAGCGCCAGCAGACCGCTTTGGCGCAGGGCATCCCGTTCGGTTTTTGGCGTGCCACCGCGCTCGTCGCGTTCGACGGCGGTGAGCGCGAATTCGGCGGCGAGCTGTCTGGCGGTCTGCAAAGGTGAGGGCAGGACGCTGTGGGGTTTGGCTGTCACGCGGTATTCCTCATAGGGCTCTAATGCCGTGTGCTATCTATTGGGCAATGAAGATCAAAGGTGGGAGCGGGCTTGTGCGCTCCCACCTAAGCCGGATCTCAGCGTTCTCAGGCCTTGGCTGGCAGCACATCATTGGCAATCATTTCGCCAAACGGCCCCGTCAGATTGGTGACGCCGCGTCCGGCCAGGCTGGCGTAGGGTTCCGGCAATAGCGGGAACACCAACTCGGCGAAGCGATAGGCTTCTTCGAGGTGCGGGTAGCCGGAGAAGATGAAACTCTCGATGCCCAAGTCCGCGTATTCCTTGATCCGCTCAGCCACTTGTTGCGGGTTGCCCACCAGCGCCGTACCGGCGCCGCCACGTACCAGGCCGACACCGGCCCAGAGGTTGGGGGCGATTTCCAGGTTGTCGCGGCGCCCATCGTGCAAGGCGGCCATGCGGCGCTGGCCTTCGGAGTCAAAGCGCGAGAAGGATTTTTGCGCGGCGGCGATGGTCTCGTCGCTGATGTGTTCGATCAGTTTGTCGGCGGCTTTCCAGGCGTCTTCTTCGGTCTCGCGCACGATCACATGCAGGCGGATGCCGAATTTCACGGTCCGCCCGTGGCGCGCGGCACGTTCACGCACATCCGCGAGCTTTTCGGCGACGGCGGCAGGTGGTTCGCCCCAGGTCAGGTACACATCCACCTGTTCGGCGGCGAGGTCGTGGGCAGCGTCGGAAGAACCGCCGAAGTACAGTGGCGGATAAGGCTTCTGCACCGGTGGGTAAAGCGCTTTGGCATTCTGTACGCGCAGGTGTTTGCCTTCGAAGTCCACCGATTCGCCCTGCAACACGCGGCGCCAGATCCTGAGGAATTCGTCGGAGACTTCATAGCGTTCGCTGTGGTCGAGGAAGCTGCCGTCGCCTCGGTTTTCGTCGGGGTCACCGCCGGTCACGACGTTGATCAGCAGGCGGCCGTTCGACAGGCGATCCAAGGTCGCCGCCATGCGCGCCGACACCGTGGGCGAGATGATGCCTGGGCGAATTGCAACCAGATAGCGCAAACGCTCCGTCAGCGGCACCAGCGCCGAGGCGATCACCCAGGAGTCTTCGCACGAGCGCCCGGTAGGAATCAGCACGCCGTAGTAACCAAGGCTGTCAGCAGCCTGGGCGACTTGCTTCAGATAATTGAGGGTGACCGGGCGAGCACCTTGGGTGGTGCCCAGGTAATGACCGTCGCCATGAGTGGGCAGAAACCAGAAAACATCCATGACGAATCCTTAAGCGATTTTCAGCAGAGAGGGGGAGTGCGCGGCGAACAAAGGTGCTGCGCGTTCTGCCGCAAGGCGAATACGGCCCTTCAAGGCTTCGCTGGTGATTTGGTAATCGGTGAAATCGGCTTCGGTGGCATACACGCCGATCGGCAGGGTCAGGGCCTGGAAGAAGCTGAACAGCGGGCGTAACTGGTGATCGAGTACCAGCGCGTGACGTTCACTGCCGCCGGTGGCGGCCAGCAGCACCGGGGTGTCGATCAACGAATTTAGGCCAACCAGGTCGAACAGATGTTTGAGCAGGCCTGGATAAGAACCGCGATAGACCGGTGCGGCGACGATCAGCAGATCGGCCTGTTCGATGGCCAACAGTTGGGATTCGACCTCGGCCGGCAACTCATCGCGCGACAGTGCGCCGCCCAGTGGCCGGGCGATATCGCCGAGTTCGATAAGAGTGGTCTGGATCGGCAATAAAGTTGCCAGTTCGGCCAGCACGGCCTGGGTCAACACCAGGGTGCGGGACGGGCGCCAGGTTCCGCCGGAGAGGGCAACGACATTCAGGGGACGGGTCATGAACAGTTCCTTTTTCAACAGTGGTTCATCGCAGGAGAAGTGAGTCGGTCTGAGCAAGAGCTGTACCAACGGCTGCAGGCCTTGAATCGCTTGGGCTGCGGGCTCACTGCTGAAAACGTTGCTGTTGTCTGCCTGGTGTTTTGTTGAATGGCTGTTGCCTGGACAACAGTTGCGTGGCGAACAGTGTTGAGCTCGCGTGCAGCCATTTATAGAGGGTTATGTTTATTCCGTAAATTAACGTATTTCTATATTTATAGATCTTATAGGAATATGCGTGCTGCCCTATCGAGGGTGCGACCTCGGTTGATAGCGACTATCACGGATGATGATTTTTCACCGTTCAAGGTCGGGAGTAGCCTGTGTTCATTGACTTGAGACCTCCTTCGCAGAGCCACCGCCATGAACCGATTTCTTGCTGTTTGCGTATTACTTGTCACTTCTGTCGTTGCCGGTTGTGCGACCCATCCTTCGCCTGAATTGCGCCCTTACACGGCACAAGAAACCCGGGAACTGGCGCTGGAGGCGTTGAGCCGTCGCGGGTTGTCGTTTGACGAGTATCAACAGCAGCGGGCTGCCCTGACCCAGGCACAGAAGCCTTTCGGCTTTGATCGCCAGGGCGAAATGAACGCCGAACGTAATGTGACCCTGCATGGTCGTCCCAGTTGAGCCGTTGCTCAGTGCCAAAAAGCCCGAGGTTTCTCAAGAACCCTCGGGCTTTTTGTTTGCCATGGCGCTACTTCAGCCTGTTAAGCTGAATTTCAGGAGCGTTCCTACGCACATTTACGTCAAGTGGTCCTTTTTTAATGGCATTCGATCGGGTAAACCTGACGACCTCTGTTCCGGTCGATGCCCCTGAGACGTTGCTCTCGGGAACCAGCTCTGCGAGTCCCCAAGGTTATGAATAAACGTCCGTTGTATTTCGACTATGCCGCCACCACCCCGGTGGATGAGCGAGTCATCCAGGTGATGGTCGAGTGTCTGGGCTTCCATGCCAATTTCGGTAACCCTGCGTCCAGTTCCCACGCATTCGGCCAAGCGGCCCGGCAAACGGTTGAGCGGGCGCGTCGCCAGGTGGCCGAGTTGGTCGGTGCGGAGCCGGAGCAGATCGTCTGGACGTCCGGCGCGACTGAATCCAACAACCTCGCGATCAAGGGTGTAACTCAAGCACGGGGCGTCGCGGGGGGGCATATCATCACCAGCCAGATCGAGCACAAGGCCACGCTGGACACCGCGCGGCAGATGCAGGAAGCCGGTGTAGCCGTGACCTACCTGGTGCCGGACGCCGATGGGTTGATCAGTGCCGAGGCGGTGAGTGAAGCACTGCGTGAAGACACCTTCCTGGTCTCGCTGATGCTGGTGAACAACGAGTTGGGCACGCTCAACGACATCCCCGCCATCGGCGCGCGGGTGCGTGAACACGGCGCGTTGTTGCATGTGGACGCGGCACAGGGCGCGGGCAAGGTGGCAATCGACCTGGCGCAATGGCCGGTGGACTTGATGTCGTTTTCCGCACACAAGGTGTATGGCCCCAAGGGGATCGGCGCGCTGTATGTCGGGCCGCGGGCGCAGCAGAAGGTGATGGCGCAGATTCACGGCGGTGGCCACGAGGGCGGCTTGCGCTCAGGCACCCTGGCGACCCACCAGATCGCGGGCATGGGCGCGGCGTTCGCCCTGGCGGCGCAGGCTTTCAGCGAGGAGCAGGCGGCGATCGTGGCCTTGCGCCGGCGTTTGCTGGATCAACTGACGACGGTTGCCGGTGTGCGTCTCAATGGCAGCGCCACCCAGCGCATTCCTCACACCCTCAGCCTCACGTTCGGTGAAGGCGAGTTCGACGCTGCGGCCTTAAGCGTGGGCATGGCTTTTTCCGCGACCTCGGCCTGCAATTCGGCAAGCAATGCGCCTTCCCACGTGCTGCTGGCGCTCGGGCATGACGCCCGCAGCGCCGGTCGTACCGTTCGCTTGAGCCTGGGGCGGTTCACCACCGAACAGGACATCGACCAGGCCGTGCAATTGATCAAGGCCGCCCTTGCCAGTGCGCCGGCGTTCTGGGCGGTTTGATTCCTCATTCGTAACCCATAACAATTATTAGTGGTTAGCAGGAGACACAATGAGTACGCAGCTTTTGACCCATGGAACGGTTCCCCAGCGCCTGGCGCATACCCGTGAACTGATGCGCCGCGAGGGCATTCACGCCTTGCTGGTGCCGTCGGCTGACCCGCACTTGTCCGAATACTTGCCGGGCTACTGGCAGGGGCGTCAATGGTTGTCGGGGTTTCACGGGTCAGTGGGGACGCTGATCGTCACCGCGGATTTCGCCGGTGTCTGGGCCGACAGCCGCTACTGGGAACAAGCGACCAAGGAGCTCAAGGGCAGCGGTATCGAACTGGTGAAACTGCAGCCGGGTCAACCTGGTCCGCTGGAATGGCTGGCCGAGCAGACGCCGCATGGCGGTGTGGTGGCGGTTGATGGTGCGGTAATGGCCGTGGCTTCGGCGCGTACTTTGGGCGGCAAGCTGGCAGAGCGCGGCGCACGCCTGCGTACCGATATCGACCTGTTGAATGAAGTCTGGAAAGATCGCCCGACGTTGCCGAATCAGCCTATCTACCAGCATCTGCCACCGCAGGCCACCGTCAGCCGTGGGGAAAAACTCGCGGCGCTGCGCGCCAGTTTGAAAGAAAAGGGCGCCGACTGGCATTTCATCGCGACCCTGGATGACATCGCCTGGTTGTTTAACCTGCGCGGTGCCGATGTATCGTTCAACCCGGTGTTTGTGTCCTTCGCCCTGATCAGTGCACAACAGGCCACTTTGTTTGTGGCGCTGAGCAAAGTCGATGCCGAGCTGCGCGCTGTGCTTGAGCAGGATGGCGTGACCTTGCGCGATTACAGCGAAGTCGCCGGTGCGCTACGGGCGGTGCCGTCGGGCGCGAGTGTGCAGGTTGATCCGGCACGCGTGACCGCGGGCTTGTTGGAACACCTGGATGCCAGCGTCAAGCTGCTGGAAGGGATGAATCCGACTACGCTTGCCAAATCCCGCAAGAGCCTGGCCGACGCGGAACATATCCGCCAGGCCATGGAACAGGATGGCGCGGCCCTGTGCGAATTTTTCGCCTGGCTGGAGAGTGCGCTGGGCCGTGAACGCATCACCGAACTGACCATCGACGAACACCTGACGGCTGCACGTACCCGCCGGCCCGGTTATGTGTCGCTGAGTTTCAACACCATTGCCGCGTTCAACGCCAATGGCGCGATGCCGCATTATCACGCCACCGAAGAAGAGCATGCGCTGATCGAAGGTGACGGCCTGCTGTTGATCGACTCGGGCGGCCAGTACTTGGGTGGTACCACCGATATCACGCGGATGGTGCCTATCGGTTCGCCGAGTGATGAGCAGAAACGTGATTGCACCCGCGTGCTCAAGGGGGTGATTGCGCTGTCCCGTGCTCACTTTCCCAAGGGCATTATGTCGCCATTGCTGGATGCCATCGCGCGAGCGCCGATCTGGGCCGAAGGTGTCGACTATGGGCACGGCACAGGTCACGGCGTAGGTTATTTCCTCAATGTGCATGAAGGTCCGCAGGTGATCGCCTACCAGGCGGCCACTGCGCCGCAAACTGCGATGCAGCCGGGCATGATCACTTCCATTGAGCCGGGTACGTACCGCCCGGGGCGTTGGGGCGTGCGTATCGAGAACCTGGTGTTGAATCGCGAAGCAGGCAAGACCGAGTTTGGTGAGTTTCTCAAGTTCGAAACCTTGACCTTGTGCCCGATCGACACCCGTTGCCTGGAGCCGTCGTTGCTGACGGCCGAGGAGTGCCAGTGGTTCAATGCGTACCATGCAGAGGTGCGTCAGCGTTTGAGCCCATTGCTCAGTGGCGCCGCGCTGGAGTGGTTGCAGGTGCGGACTGCGGCTATTTGATCGGTCGCTGCTCGGCAGGTGCCGCTTGCGATCTGCGCGCAGGCGGTTAGCCGCAGCGTCGCGAAGGGCTGCGTCGGTTCGAGGCGTTCAAGGTGGGCGGTGCGGAGCAGTCGGAAGTGGACTGCTCGGGCCGTCATTTACAGATGACG
>NZ_CM176870.1:2135000-4242500 GCF_058135675.1 Pseudomonas sp. PAMC25584
CACGGCGGGTGCTAACGTCCGTCGTGAAAAGGGAAACAACCCAGACCGTCAGCTAAGGTCCCAAAGTTATGGTTAAGTGGGAAACGATGTGGGAAGGCTTAGACAGCTAGGAGGTTGGCTTAGAAGCAGCCACCCTTTAAAGAAAGCGTAATAGCTCACTAGTCGAGTCGGCCTGCGCGGAAGATGTAACGGGGCTCAAACCATACACCGAAGCTACGGGTATCACTTAGGTGATGCGGTAGAGGAGCGTTCTGTAAGCCTGTGAAGGTGAGTTGAGAAGCTTGCTGGAGGTATCAGAAGTGCGAATGCTGACATGAGTAACGATAATGGGTGTGAAAAACACCCACGCCGAAAGACCAAGGTTTCCTGCGCAACGTTAATCGACGCAGGGTTAGTCGGTCCCTAAGGCGAGGCTGAAAAGCGTAGTCGATGGAAAACAGGTTAATATTCCTGTACTTCTGGTTATTGCGATGGAGGGACGGAGAAGGCTAGGCCAGCTTGGCGTTGGTTGTCCAAGTTTAAGGTGGTAGGCTGGAATCTTAGGTAAATCCGGGATTCTAAGGCCGAGAGCTGATGACGAGTTAACTTTTAGTTAACGAAGTGGTTGATGCCATGCTTCCAAGAAAAGCTTCTAAGCTTCAGGTAACCAGGAACCGTACCCCAAACCGACACAGGTGGTTGGGTAGAGAATACCAAGGCGCTTGAGAGAACTCGGGTGAAGGAACTAGGCAAAATGGCACCGTAACTTCGGGAGAAGGTGCGCCGGTGAGGGTGAAGGACTTGCTCCGTAAGCTCATGCCGGTCGAAGATACCAGGCCGCTGCGACTGTTTATTAAAAACACAGCACTCTGCAAACACGAAAGTGGACGTATAGGGTGTGACGCCTGCCCGGTGCCGGAAGGTTAATTGATGGGGTTAGCTAACGCGAAGCTCTTGATCGAAGCCCCGGTAAACGGCGGCCGTAACTATAACGGTCCTAAGGTAGCGAAATTCCTTGTCGGGTAAGTTCCGACCTGCACGAATGGCGTAACGATGGCGGCGCTGTCTCCACCCGAGACTCAGTGAAATTGAAATCGCTGTGAAGATGCAGTGTATCCGCGGCTAGACGGAAAGACCCCGTGAACCTTTACTATAGCTTTGCACTGGACTTTGAATTTGCTTGTGTAGGATAGGTGGGAGGCTTTGAAGCGTGGACGCTAGTTCGCGTGGAGCCAACCTTGAAATACCACCCTGGCAACTTTGAGGTTCTAACTCAGGTCCGTTATCCGGATCGAGGACAGTGTATGGTGGGTAGTTTGACTGGGGCGGTCTCCTCCTAAAGAGTAACGGAGGAGTACGAAGGTGCGCTCAGACCGGTCGGAAATCGGTCGTAGAGTATAAAGGCAAAAGCGCGCTTGACTGCGAGACAGACACGTCGAGCAGGTACGAAAGTAGGTCTTAGTGATCCGGTGGTTCTGTATGGAAGGGCCATCGCTCAACGGATAAAAGGTACTCCGGGGATAACAGGCTGATACCGCCCAAGAGTTCATATCGACGGCGGTGTTTGGCACCTCGATGTCGGCTCATCACATCCTGGGGCTGAAGCCGGTCCCAAGGGTATGGCTGTTCGCCATTTAAAGTGGTACGCGAGCTGGGTTTAGAACGTCGTGAGACAGTTCGGTCCCTATCTGCCGTGGACGTTTGAGATTTGAGAGGGGCTGCTCCTAGTACGAGAGGACCGGAGTGGACGAACCTCTGGTGTTCCGGTTGTCACGCCAGTGGCATTGCCGGGTAGCTATGTTCGGAATAGATAACCGCTGAAAGCATCTAAGCGGGAAACTAGCCTCAAGATGAGATCTCACTGGGACCTTGAGTCCCCTGAAGGGCCGTCGAAGACTACGACGTTGATAGGTTGGGTGTGTAAGCGCTGTGAGGCGTTGAGCTAACCAATACTAATTGCCCGTGAGGCTTGACCATATAACACCCAAGCAATTTGACTACTCGAAAGAGCATCAGATTGCGGTGTGTGAAGACGAAACGAACCGAAAGTTCGAATCTCACAAAACACCGAAAGCTATCACATACCCAATTTGCTGAAGCGAGGCCATCAGGTCACGACTCAGTACCCGAATTTCTTGACGACCATAGAGCATTGGAACCACCTGATCCCATCCCGAACTCAGCAGTGAAACGATGCATCGCCGATGGTAGTGTGGGGTTTCCCCATGTGAGAGTAGGTCATCGTCAAGATTAAATTCCAGAACCCCTGTTTGCTTACGCAGACAGGGGTTTTGTTTTGCGCGCTCGGAAAGTGCGAAGAGCGCCACTGCGGTGGTCTTCGGTGCGTCCTTGTCGTGGTTTAGTAACGGCTCTTTGAGTGTTTGTGCCGCGATCCTCAAACTGCAAGATCATACAAGAACGGTTGCCCCTTCCTTCGATAGTCTGACAACTCTCATCTACCAGAGGATTGGTCATGGCTCAGCAACAGCACTCAGCACAACCTGTAAATCTCGCGCAAAAAGCTTCACTCATCAGTGAACAGTGGAGCCCAAGAGTCGTAGCCGAGATGAACGACTACCAGTTCAAGGTTGTACGCATCGAAGGCGAGTTCATCTGGCACTCACATCCAGAAACCGACGAGGCGTTTCTCGTGATTGAAGGGACACTGCGTATCGACCTTCCGGAAGGTCCCGTGTATGTGGCGCCGGGGGAGTTGTATGTCGTTCCTCGCGGAATAGAACACCGGACGGCCGCCGAAGGCGAAGCCAAACTGATGATGATCGAACCTCGCGGCATCTTGAACACCGGCCATGAAGGGGGAGACCGCACCGCCATGAACGACCAGTGGATCTGAAATCCATCCTGCTGTTCCAGGCCACCGTCGCCATCTGGCAACAGTGGCCTCGTCCCCCGACGCTCGGTACCGCCTGCACCACACGACCCTTCCAGGCTACCGTTTGGGAAATCGATGCAAAGTGTTTCTGCATTTTTGCTATGGTGCAGCACATTTTCACAAGGATTGATCTTTCATCCGCAGGACGCGGCGTCGACCTTTTTCAACGAGATGCTGTAGAAATGCCTGAACCGATACCGATCAAAGACCACGAAAACGAAAACCGCCTGGTCAACAAACGCCTGTTCGCCTGCGCCTTGTTGGTGATCGGCATCACCTGTGCCCTGGTGGGCCGCCTGTATTTCCTACAGGTGGTGCAATTCGACTATCACTCGACGATTTCTGAAAACAACCGTGTCCACGTACTGCCCATCACGCCGACTCGTGGCTTGATCTATGACCGCAACGGCGTTGTGCTGGCTGACAACCGCCCAAGCTACAACCTGATCATCACCCGCGAGCGCACCACCGACCTCAAGGGCGAGCTGGACGAGATCGTCAGTCTGCTGCACCTACCGGCAGAAGACCGCGCCGTGTTCGACAAGGCGCTGAAGCAGGCGCGGCATCCTTTTGTGCCGGTTACGTTGTTTTATGAGCTGACCGAAGAACAGATCGCCGAACTCGCCGTCAATGAGTTCCGTCTGCCCGGCGTAGACGTCGAACCGCAATTCGTTCGCCACTATCCCCTGGGCGCGCACTTCGCTCACTCCATCGGTTACGTTGGCCGCATCAACGAAAAAGAATCCAAGACCCTCGACTCGGTGGAGTACCGCGGCACGCAGTCCATCGGTAAGACTGGCATCGAGCGGTTCTACGAGTCAGAGCTGCATGGCCATGTCGGCTATGAAGAAGTCGAGACCAACGCCCAGGGACGCGTACTGCGCGTGCTCAAGCATACCGACCCGATCCCCGGCAAAAACATCGTGCTGAGCCTCGACGTCAAACTCCAGGAAGCGGCTGAAGAAGCCTTGGGCGATCGCCGTGGCTCGGTGGTAGCACTCGACCCGCAAACCGGCGAAGTACTGGCTATGGTCAGCAAGCCCAGCTTCGACCCCAACCTGTTCGTCACCGGCATCAGCTTCAAGGAATATGCGGCCCTGCATGATTCTATCGACCGTCCGCTGTTCAACCGCGTCCTGCGCGGTCTCTATGCGCCGGGCTCGACCATCAAGCCGGAAGTGGCCATCGCGGGTCTCGACAGCGGGGTAGTGACCGCCCAGACCCGTGTGTTCGACCCCGGTTACTACCAATTGCCCGACTTTGACCACAAATACCGCAACTGGAACCACAGCGGTGATGGTTGGGTGGATATGGACGCGGCCATCATGCGCTCCAACGACACCTATTTTTACGACCTGGCCCACAAGCTGGGCATCGACCGCCTGCATGACTACCTGGCCGAATTTGGCCTCGGCCAGAAAGTCTCCCTGGACATGTTCGAAGAGTCAGCTGGCCTGATGCCGTCCCAGGCCTGGAAGCGCGCGACGCGGCGTCAACCCTGGTTCCCGGGCGAAACGGTGATCCTCGGCATCGGCCAGGGTTATATGCAGGTCACGCCGCTGCAATTGGCCCAGGCCACCGCGTTGATTGCCAATAAAGGCGTGTGGAATCGACCGCGCTTGGCCAAGACTATCAACGGTGTGGCGCCAGTGGACGAGCACCCGATGCCCAACGTGGTCCTCAAGGACCCGCGTGACTGGGAACAGGTCAACCACGGGATGCAACTGGTGATGCACGACCCCCGCGGGATCGCTCGGGCGGCCGCGCAGGGTGCTCAATACCGGATTGCCGGCAAGAGTGGTACCGCGCAGGTGGTGGCGATCAAGCAGGGTGAGCGCTACAACCGCGACAAAACCCTGGAGCGCCACCGTGACAACGCGCTGTTTGTCGGGTTTGCGCCGGCGGAGCACCCTCAAATCGTGATTTCGGTGATGATCGAAAACGGCGAGGCCGGTGGCCGCGTCGCAGGCCCGGTGGTGCGCCAGATCATGGACGCCTGGCTGCTCGACCACGAAGGCCACCTGAAGCCGCAATATGCGACGCCGAGCAAGGCCCCCGGCGATCCCCACGTCTGACTCACACCTGCCATTCGTCCCACTGCTCCACGCCCTCATGTGCCAGCCACGGCACATCATGGGCCGTCCAGATATGCGCGGTGGGCCTGACGCCCGGATCATCGTCCAGCGTCGCCACCCGCACAATCACATGGGGCTGATGCCCACGCTCGGCCATCAGATGTGAGCCACAGCGTGAGCAGAAACGCCTAAATTTGCCTGGCGAAGATTCGAAGGCCGCCAACAGTTCCTCGCCCTGCGTCCAGCGAAAATGTTCACGCATCACGCCGGCGGTGCTCACAAACGCCGCCGCATGCGCCTTGCGGCAGCTGTCGCAGTGGCAGTGGCTGATGGGCATGTCCAGGCTGTCCACCTGGTAGCGCACGGCTTTGCACAAGCAACTTCCATTCAACGGGTCAGTCATAACTTATGGCCGGGTCAACGATGGGGGCATCATCATCGCGCAGAACCCAAGGTTGCGCATTGGTCGATGTCGCCTACTGTCAATGGAGGAGGTGACTTATGCACGTATCAGATCGCATAGAACGGAAAGTCCTGCTGAACGCTCCACGTAAAAAGGTGTGGGAGGCGCTCACCGATGCCGAGCAATTCGGCCGCTGGTTTGGCATCGCCCTCAAGGGTAAAACCTTTGTCGTCGGGGAAACGATCGAAGCGCCGATTACTTACCCAGGTTACGAACACGTGATCTGGAAGGCCAAGATCGAATGCATCCTGCCGCAGACACGATTTTCGTTCTCTTGGCACCCCTTCGCCGTAGAAGAGGGCATCGACTACGACAAGGAAACACCGACGCTGGTGGCGTTCACCGTTGAAGACCGCGCCCCGGGCATTCTGCTGCGGGTCGTTGAATCCGGCTTCGACGCAGTGCCCGAAGCCCGCCGCCTGAAAGCCTTCAAAATGAATTCCCGCGGATGGGACGAGCAAATGCGCAATATCGAAGGCTACCTGAGCCACTTCCACCAAGGCATCGCCTGAGGCGATTGCGCGCTGTGTGCGCGTTAACGTGCCGCGTTTGGCCGGATGCCGAGTAGAATCACGCCCTGAAAGCGATTCCTGAGGTGCGTCACGGTGGATTTACAGCAGGGTTTTGTCCTGACCCGGCATTGGCGCGATACCCCGGCGGGGACGCAGGTCAGTTTCTGGCTGGCCACCGACCAGGGGCCGAGGTTTATCCGCCTCCCTGTGCAAAGCTCGGTGATGTTCATCCCCGAAGCCCATCGCAAGCCGCTGGATTGGCTGCTCAAGGGCGAGCGCGATGTCGAATTGCGCCCGCTGGAGCTGTGCGATTTCCATCACCGCAAGGTGTTGGGCCTCTACACCCGCCAGCATCGGCAACTGATGGACCTGGAAAAGCGCCTGCGCGCCGCCGGTGTCGATGTCTACGAAGGTGACGTGCGCCCGCCCGAGCGTTACATGATGGAGCGTTTCATCACCGCCCCCGTGTGGTTCGACGGCACGCCCGACGCCACGGGCGCGTTGCTCGACGCGCAGATGAAACCCGCGCCCGACTATCGCCCGCCGCTCAAACTGGTGTCCCTGGACATCGAGACCACCGCCCAGGGCGATCTGTATTCCATCGCCCTCGAAGGCTGCGGCGAGCGCCAGGTGTACATGCTCGGCCCGCCGAACAAAACCGATGCGGTGGACTTCAAGCTCGACTATTGCGACACCCGCGGCCAATTGCTCGAGCGCCTCAACCAATGGCTCGCCACGCATGACCCCGACGCGATCATCGGCTGGAATGTGGTGCAGTTCGACCTGCGCGTGCTCCACGAACACGCCCAGCGTCTCAACGTGCCACTCTTGCTCGGCCGAGGCGATGAGCCCATGGCCTGGCGCGAGCACGGCAGCCGCAATCATTACTTCGCGGCTGCGGCGGGGCGGCTGATCATCGACGGTATCGAAGCGCTGCGCTCGGCCACCTGGAGTTTTGAATCCTTCAGCCTGGAAAACGTCGCGCAAACCCTGCTCGGCGAAGGCAAGGACATCTCCACGCCCTACCAGCGAATGGACGAAATCAACCGCATGTTCGCCGAGGACAAGCCGGCCCTGGCGCGTTACAACCTCAAGGACTGCGAGCTGGTCACGCGGATTTTCGAGAAGACCGAGCTGCTTAAATTCCTGCTGGAACGGGCCAGCGTCACCGGCTTGCCGGCCGACCGCAACGGTGGCTCCGTGGCCGCATTCACCCACCTGTACCTGCCGCTGATGCACCGCCAAGGCTTCGTCGCGCCGAACCTGGGCGACAAACCGCCCCAGGCCAGCCCCGGCGGATTTGTCATGGATTCACGCCCCGGCCTCTACGAATCGGTGTTGGTGCTGGACTACAAAAGCCTCTACCCGTCGATTATCCGCAGCTTCCTGATCGACCCCGTGGGCCTGGTCGAAGGCCTCGAGCACCCCGATGACAGCGAGTCGGTGGAAGGCTTTCGCGGCGCCCGGTTTTCCCGCACCCGGCACTGCCTGCCGGCCATTGTTGCGCGCATCTCCGAAGGTCGCGAAGAGGCCAAGCGCGAACGCAATGCGCCGTTGTCCCAAGCGCTGAAAATCATCATGAACGCCTTCTACGGCGTCCTCGGTTCCAGCGGTTGCCGGTTCTTCGATACGCGCCTGGCGTCGTCGATCACCCTGCGCGGCCATCAGATCATGCGCCAGACCCGCGAACTGGTCGAAGCCCAGGGCTATGAAGTGATCTACGGCGACACCGATTCCACCTTCGTCTGGCTCGGTGGCGCGCATTCCCAAGAGGACGCCAGCCGCATCGGCCAGGCACTGGTGCAGCACGTCAACGATTGGTGGCGCGCGCATTTGCACAGTGCATTCGGCCTGCACAGCGCCCTGGAGTTGCAATACGAAACCCACTTCACGCGCTTCCTCATGCCGACCATTCGCGGCGCCGAGGAGGGCAGCAAGAAACGTTACGCCGGGTTGGTGGTGCGCGGCGATGGCAGCGAAGAGATGGTCTACAAGGGCCTGGAAACCGTGCGCAGCGACTGGTCGCCCCTGGCCCGGCAATTCCAGCAGGAGCTCTACCATCGTATCTTCCACCGCCAGCCCTATCAGGATTACGTGCGCGACTACGTTCGGCGCACCTTGAGCGGCGAATTCGACGAGCTGCTGATCTACCGCAAGCGCCTGCGCCGGCGGTTGGACGACTACGAGCGCAACGTCCCGCCGCACGTGCGCGCTGCGCGCCTGGCCGACGACTACAACGACCGCATGAACCGCCCGCGCCAGTACCAGCGCGGTGGCTGGATCAGCTACGTGATCAGCGTCAACGGCCCGGAACCGCTGGAAGTGCGCCAGGCACCGATCGACTATGACCACTACGTCACCCGGCAATTGCAGCCAGTGGCCGATGCGATCCTGCCGTTTGTGAATGACGACTTCGGCACCCTGGTCGGCGGGCAAATGGGCCTGTTCTAAACTATTTGCCTCGCGCGGGTGAGCGTCTACGCTGTTGGCGTGCTCGGCAATTGCTACGTGATACCAAGGAGGTCCCCCATGTACACGCTCTACGGCACCGACGACTCCGGCTCATGCATGATCGAAATTGCCCTGCAGCGTTGCGCGGTGCCATGGCATCGGGTAGACGCCAGCTCCTGGCAGGACGGCGAGGGCAGCGAAGCGCTCGCGCGTATCAACCCGCTCAAACAGATCCCCACGCTGGTAACGCCCGATGGCCAGGTGCTGACGGAAAGCGCGGCGATCCTGATCCACCTGGGCCTGGAATTCCCTGCCGCCAATCTACTCGCCGACAACCGTGCGCAGATCCTCCGCGGCCTGGTGTACATCGCCGCCAATTGCTACTCGGCAATCGGCATCATCGACTACCCGACGCGCTGGCTGGGCGACGCCGATGAGGCCGCGCAAGCACAATTGATCAGCGGCACGCGCCACTACCTGCACCGGGCCTGGTTGGTGTTCGCCGATCAGTTTGCCGACCAATTGTTCGCCGCCGATCAGCAGCCGAATGCCCTGGGCATCATGGCGGCGGCGGTGTCGCGCTGGGATGCGGCGCGAGAGGCGTTGCACGCCTCGCGGTCGGCGTTTGCGCAGACCCTGGACAGGGTGGATGCCGATCCGCTCGTGGCGCCTGTGTTTGCTCGGCATTGGCCGGAGTGCGAGGTCTCTTAATATTTCGGCAACCAAAAGAAACAATGGCCGCCAAACCGACCCAATCCCTTGCGTAGCAGGTGTCCTGGCCTACGCTTTCTCAAGGTGGTGTAGGAATCATCCTTGAATTTGGCTGTCGCAGACATGAAACTCAAGAACCCTGCATGGAATTCAAAGGAGGTGCGCATGCTCATCCGGTCGCTGACCCTGGCTACCTTGATGGCTTTTACGGGGCCGCTGTTGGCTGCTGCTGATATCAACCCGCTCAAGCAGGATTTGGGCAAGGCCCGACCGCTGGTGGTGGTGGAGCTTGATTCCGGCAATGAAACATTGGTCAAGCTCAAGAAACAGCTGGACGAGCCTGCCACCAAGCAGTCCTTTGAAGAGCGCGGCATGGTGTTGTACACCGTGAAGTTTGGCAGCATCGGTGCCGAAGGGGAGAAGTTCGCCAAGGACCCCAAGGACAACAAGAAGCTCACACCGCCTGAAACCAACGCGCTGATCCGCGCCCTCAAATTAGGCGCCGGCAGCGGCACCAAAGTGATCCTGGTGGGCAAGGATGGTGAGAAGAAAGTTGAGAAGACCGTGCCACCGGATACCCTCGACTTGAAGGACTTCTTCAGCGCCATCGATCAGATGCCGATGGCCGAGAAAGAAGCCGCCGCCGCTGCAGAGCCCGAACCTGTCGCACCCGCTCCGGCCAAGGGCGCCAAGCCCGCCAAGCCGGCGAAACCTGGCAGCAAACCGGCCCCTCAGCCATTGGATGACTGAGGCCTATCCTTCTGCGGGCGCGCGCCCGTAGATATCGTCAAAGCGCACAATGTCGTCTTCGCCCAGGTACTCGCCGCTCTGCACCTCGATCATCACCAACTCGATGATGCCGGGGTTGGTGAGGCGGTGTTTGTGCCCGGCCGGAATGTAGGTGGACTCGTTGGCGTTGATCAGAAATTCCCGCTCGCCATTGGTGATCTGTGCGGTACCGCTGACCACCACCCAGTGTTCGCTGCGGTGGTGATGCATCTGCAACGACAGTGACGCCAGCGGCTTGACCACAATGCGCTTGATCTTGAAGCGCGCACTTTCCTCCAGCACGGTGTAGGTGCCCCATGGTCGCGTCACTGTGCGGTGCAGGTTGTACGCCGGATGGTTCTGGCGCTTGAGCTCGGCCACGATGTGGCGCACATCCTGGCTGCGATTGGCATCGGCGATCAGCAGGGCGTCGGCGGTGTCGACGATGATCAGATCGCGCACGCCCACCGCGCCGAGTACGCGCTTGGGCGAGTCGATGTAGCAGTTGTGTACGTCATGCAGAATCGCTTCGCCATTGACCTGGTTGCCCTGGGCATCGCTGGGGGTGAGCTGGCGCAGGGCTTCCCAGGAGCCGATATCGCTCCAGCCGATGTCGCAGGGCACCACGGCCACCTGCGCGGACTTCTCCATCAGCGCCACGTCGATGGACAGGTCCGGTGCGCTGCCGAAGCCTTCGGCATCCAGTTCACGCTGGCGCGAGGTTGTATTCTGCAAACTCTGGCTGTGCGCCAGCGCAGCCTTGGCGGCCGCCATCACCTGCGGGGCATGGGTGGTCAGCTCGTTCACCAGGGTGCTGGCCTTGAAGCAGAATATGCCGGCGTTCCACAGGTGCTTGCCGCCGTCGAGGTAGCCTTGCGCGGTGGCCAGGTCGGGTTTTTCGACAAAGCGGTTGACCCGGTTTCCCGCCCCCAGCGCGGCACCTTGTTCGATATAGCCGAAGCCGGTTTCGGGGCGATCAGGCTCAATACCGAAGGTCACCAGATGGCCGGCTTCGGCCAGTTCGCGGGCCTGGCTCACGGCCACGGCAAACGCGGTTTCATTGAGGATCAAATGGTCGGCGGGCATCACCAGCAACTGGGCGTCGTCGCCAAAGTGCTCCTGCACATGCAGCGCCGCCACGGCAATCGCCGCTGCCGTGTTGCGGCCGAAGGGCTCCAGCAACAAGTCCAGGGGCAGCTGGGCCTTGTTCACCAGACGGTAGTCATCCAGGGTGCGAAACAGCAGGTCACGGTTGGTGACGGTGAGCACGTTTTCCACACCGGGCAGGCGGCTGGCGCGCAGGAAGGTTTTCTGCAGCAGGCTCTGGCCATCGCGCATGTGCATGAACGGCTTGGGCATGTTCTGCCGGGACACTGGCCACAGTCGGGTGCCCGAACCGCCGGAAATGATGCAGGGAATTAATCCGTCGTGGGTATTCATCAATGGACTTCTTGGGTGGAAAGGACGGCCCACGCCTTTGGGATCAAGCCTGATCGCAATCGCGGTGACCCGCATCATCGGCGACTAGCCGCGCAGCGGCAACTGCGACGTGTTGAGCATCAGGATGCCGTCCACGTCGCTGAAACGCTGTGCGAGAGCGCGGCGTCGAAGAGCGGGTTGCCGTTCAGCGCGACCGCCCACGACGAACATCGGCCAGTGTCAACCCAGTCGAGCGGCCGCCCGCGCAGTGATCTCGCTCCGGACCTTGCGCGACTCGGCCGTGCGCTTGTTGGCTTCTTCCAGCACAGACGTGGGCGCGGTATCCGGCCGGCCTGAATCGAACGGCGGCGCCGGTGCGTATTCGATCTGCAACTGCACCAGTTGCGCGGTCGCTTCGTCGTACAGCTCAGCCGCCAGGGTTAGGGCGAAGTCGATCCCTGCAGTAATCCCGCCGCCAGTGAACAGGTTGCCGTCACGCACCACGCGTGCTTGTACCGGGATGGCGCCGAGCGGGGCGAGCAGGTCGTGGTACGCCCAATGGGTGGTGGCCTTGCGACCGCGCAGCAAGCCGGCCGCACCGAGCACCAGCGAACCGGTACACACTGAGGTGACATAACGCGCGGTGAGCGCCTGGGCCCTGAGGAAGTCGAGGGTTTGCGGGTCTTCCATCAACGGGCCGACGCCACTGCCGCCGGGGACGCAGAGCACATCCAGGGTCGGGCAGTCGGCGTAAGTCATGGTCGGCGTGAACACCAATCCGGTGCTGGACGTGACCGGCGCGAGGTCTTTCCACACCAGGTGCAATTTCACATCCGGCAGCGAACCCAACACGTCATAGGGGCCGGTGAGGTCCAGTTGTTGGATGCCGGGGAACAACAGAAAACCGATCTGCAAGGTCATGAACGAAGCTCCGATAAAGGGTGGACGGCTTCACTCTAGAGGCCTAGGCTTTGGCGAATACGCCATTGAACCCACACATCACGCCAATCATGCCTCGACTCATTCACGTACTCGCTTTTGATAATGCCCAAGTGCTCGATGTGACCGGGCCCTTGCAGGTGTTCGCGTCCGCCAACGACCTGGCGCGCCAGCGCGGTGCGCCGTTGCCCTACGCGGTCGCGGTGATCGCCGCCCAGACGGCGCCGGTGATGACCTCCGCCGGCCTGGCGCTGGTGGCCGAGCCGTTGCCGGCCGTCGACACGCCTTGCGACACCCTGATCATCGCCGGTGGCTGGGGCGTGTACGGCGCCGCCGAAGACCCGGCGCTGGTGGACTGGGTGCGCGAAAAAGCCCGGCACACCCGGCGTATGGCGTCGGTGTGTACCGGGGCTTTTTTGCTGGCGGCCAGTGGCTTGCTTGACGGTTGCCGCGTGGCGACCCACTGGACGCGCTGTGAAGAACTGGCGCGCAAATTCCCGGCGCTGACGGTGGAGTCCAACCCGATTTTCATCCAGCAGGGTGCGGTGTGGACGTCGGCCGGTGTGACCGCCGGTATCGACCTGTGCCTGGCCCTGGTGGAAGAAGACCTGGGCCGTGCCGTGGCGCTGGAAGTGGCGCGGCACCTGGTGGTGTTCCTCAAGCGTCCCGGGGGGCAATCGCAATTCAGCGTGACCTTGTCATTGCAAAAAGGCGACAGCCGCTTCGCCGAGTTGCACGCGTGGATCGCGGAACACCTGACCCTCGACCTGACCCTCGCCACCCTGGCCGCCCAGGCCGGCATGAGCGAGCGCAGCTTCGTGCGCCATTACCGCGCCGAAACCGGCCAGACCCCCGCGCGTGCCGTCGAGTTGATCCGCGTCGAAACCGCCCGCCGGCAACTGGCGGACAGCAGCGCATCGATCAAACGCATCGCCGTGCAGTGCGGGTTCGGCTGCGAAGAGACCTTGCGGCGCAGCTTCCTGCGGGTCTTGTCAGTGACGCCGCAGGCCTATCGCGAGCGCTTTTCGCCAGTGGCCTAGGCGAGCAGTTCCAGGAGCGCCGCAAGGGTCGCTTGCGGCGCTTCCTGAGGAATATTGTGGCCCACGCCGGGCAGCACCTGCCGCCGATAGACGCCGCTGAAGTGCTGCGCATCGTCATCCTCCAGCGGCGGCGGGCCCACGCCATCGTCGGCGCCGCACAGCGAAATCGTCGGCACCGTGATCGTCGGTTGCAGCGCCAGCGCCTGTTCGATGGACGCCAGTGCGGGATCGCCCGGCGCGTACATGAAGCGGTGACGGTAGGAGTGAATCACCACGTCGACAAAGTCCGGGTTATCGAACGATGGCGCGCTTTGGCCGTACAGGCTTGGCCCTGCGGCCCAGGAGGGCGACCACAGTGACCACAGCAATTGGCAAAACGCCCGGCGATTGGCGGTCAACCCATCCACGCCACGCGGGGTGTGGAAGTAGAACTGGTACCACAACAGATGCTCCGTTTCCGGCGACCTGGGTTCGAGAGACTTGGCAATGTCCTGGATGTTATAGCCATCGCCGCTCACCAACCCGCGCACCCGTTCCGGCCACAGCGCCGCGACAATACACGCCGCGCGCCCGCCCCAGTCATAACCTGCGAGGGTGGCCCGCGGGATACTCAGCGCATCCATGAAGTCCAACAGGTCCTTGGCCAACGCCGCTTGTTGCCCGGAGCGCATCACGTGCGCGTTGATAAACCGCGTCGGGCCATAGCCGCGCAAGTACGGCACCAACACCCGGCAACCGCGCTCGGCCAGGGCCGGGGCGATGTCGTCATAGCCGCGAGGGTCGTAGGGGAAGCCATGCAGCAGGATTACCGGCTCACCGCCGACGGGGCCGTGGGCTTCATACGCCACATCGAGCATAGAGGTGCGTATGTGAAGCAGCGGAGGGGCGATGCGCATGGTGGGCTCCTGTCGGCTGGGCGATGACTGCTGATGAAACTAATGCCGATCCGCTAAAGCCACAAGTCTGAGAGCGTCGAGGATCAAGTGTGTCCTGCATTCAGGTTGGCTGACTCACCGCCGTCACGGCCTCGACGGGTGGTGTTCAAGGTTGCCACACCGTCTTCTCGCCGCTCAATTTGCGGTCCAGAAACGTCGCCGCGCTGATCAGCGCCAAATGGCTCAATGCCTGAGGCATATTGCCCAAGTGCCGCGCCTGGTTGTCGAACTCTTCGGCGTACAACCCCAGCGGGTTGGCATACCGCAGCAACTGTTCAAACTCCAGATGCGCCTTTTCCACCTGCCCGGCGCGGGCCAGGCATTCGACGTACCAGAACGAGCAGGCGGCAAACGCGCCTTCGGTGCCTTGCAGGCCGTCGATCTGGCTGTCGTCGTTGCGATAGCGATAGACCATGCCGTCGCGCACCAGGCTTTTCTGGATCGCTGCGAGGGTCGAGAGCCAGCGCGGATCGGTGGCGGCGACGAAGCGCACCAGCGGCATGAGCAGCATCGATCCGTCCAGCGCGGTGCTGCCGGTATGCTGCACAAAGTGCCCGCGTTCTTCGTTCCAGAAGTTACCCCAGATATCCGCGTAGATCGCCTGGCGCGTCTGGTCCCAGCGCGCGAACGGCGCCGGCAACGAGCGCTTGGACGCCAGGCGAATCGCACGGTCCAGCGCGACCCAGCACATCAGCCGCGAGTGCAGGAAGTGATGCTGCTCGCCGCGCATTTCCCAGATACCCACGTCTTTGCGGTTCCAGATATCGCAGACCTGATCCGCGAGTTCTACCGTGTGTTTCCAGCCTTCGTGGGAAATGGCTTCGCCGTATTTGTTGACCAGGTAAACCGCGTCCATCAACTCGCCGTAGATGTCCAGTTGAACCTGGTCGAACGCCTCGTTGCCGATACGCACCGGCGTCGCGCCGCCATGCCCGCGCAAGTGCGTCAGTTGGGCTTCCGGCAGTTCCTGGCGGCCGTCGATGCCATACAGGATGTTGATCTTGGCGGGCTGGTCGCAGCAGTCGCTGACCCGGCCTCTGAGCCAGCGCATGTAGTGATTGGCTTCTTCGACAAAACCCAGGCGCATGAAGGCGTAGACGGTGAACGAGGCGTCGCGGATCCAGGTGTAGCGGTAGTCCCAGTTGCGCTCGCCGCCGGGCGATTCCGGCAGGCCGAAGGTGGCGGCGGCGATGATCGCGCCATGTTTGCGCGAGGTCAAAAGTTTCAGCGCCAGGGCCGAGCGGTTGACCATTTCGCGCCAGCGCCCACGGTAGTTCGATTGCGCGATCCAGCCACGCCAGAATTTCAAGCTATGCGCCAGCGCCAGGTCGGTGCAACGGCTGTCGACGCGCGGGTCGTCTTGCCCGCCGAGGACGAATTCGGCGCCTTCTTCCTGGGCCAGGACGAAGCTGGCCACTGCGGCGTTGTCGTCGATCTGCATGGGGTGGCTGCTCGACAGGCGCAGGCCGGGCTGGCCGTCGGCGGCGAAACACACGGTGCCGTTGTCGAGGCTGGCGTGGGTGGGCGTGCGCGCATAGTCGTGACGCACGGCGCAGCGCAGGTGAATCGTCACCCGGCCGCTGACCGCACGCACGCGGCGAATCAACAGGGGCAGGTCGTCGACCTCCTCACTGATGGTCAAAAAGTCAGTGATTTCCACCACGGCGTCATCGCTGAGCCAGCGGGTTTGCAGCACGTTGGTGTCAGGCAGGTAGATCTGCTCGCGGCGGGCGTTGGGCAGGTCCGGCGTCAGCTGGAAAATGCCGGCGTCGGGGGTGTCGAGCAGCGCGCAGAAAATCGAGGGGCTGTCGAATTCCGGCCAGCAGAAAAAGTCGATGCTGCCCTTGTCGTTCACCAATGCGGCACTGCGCATGTCGCCGATGATGCCGTGGGCATCGATGGCGCTCTGAGGCTCGTTCTTGAAATCAACCATTGCCGCGATACTCCGGGAAAAGGCGCAAGCCGCCCTCGACAAACAAGGTGCTGCCGGAACGGGCAGCGGTGACCTGAGCGACTTGTTGCTCCAGCGAGAGATGCATCAGCTACCCACCTTTGAGTTGCGTTCAGTTAGCTGACTGGCAAGGCGCCGCACAAGTTCACGTAAAAAAGCCCGTCAGCCCAGCCGGCTGGCATTCGCCGATTGAGCGCGCGCTTGATGACTGAGCTTTTACGCCTACCCCCGGCGAGCCGGAGGGTATCTCCTACACTCTGTCGCCGGTCAGAGCCCGGCTCGGTGTGCTTTGAGGTAGAAGCTCTTCGAGCTCACGTATCCCGTTCGGCAACGTCATTTACCCAGCCACGCTGATTGTTCAGATTTCTGAGCCTAGGCACTTTTGCGCTGCCTGACCGGGTCGGGCGGCGACGGTGCGGGTTGCGCCGAAATCGCTTGGGAGGGGGATGAGTTCCTTATCCCGGCAGATGCTCTTCCTACCCGGCAGTTGGAAACTTTCAGCTCTCTCAGGAACCGACTCCCACAGTTCTGCCACACAGGATAAGCCTGCTTCCGCTGGTTTCCTTCACGATTTGTTGATCGTCGGGCGGCTGGGACGGTGAGGTAACGCGTCTGATCAAACCGAACTGGAGAACTAAATGTCGGTATCAGTATTCCATCAGTCTGTCGCTCATTCCTCTGATGAGAAGTCTCTCAGAGGCTCCATGTCCAATGCCGAGCGGTCTACGACCTCGTCTGCCAGCCAGAGCTTGTTCTGGGATTCGTATCACTTCGGCTCGGCATTCGGCAGCGCGCCGTCACGCCCGCACCTTGGCCACGGTCATTTTAACCCGGGGCCGCCGCCACGTCCGCTGCCTGATGGTGTGTGCCCGAACCCAGGCCCCCCTCCGCGCCCGACTCCCGAGCGGCCGGACCCGTATTATTCGAAGCTAAGCAACCAACAACTGGCCCAGGCGCTGCTGACCAATTATGGCGCGTTCAAGGGTGGACAGTATTCGCGGCAAGTCACGCGCGAAAGCCTGCAAAAGATGGCAGATCAATTGCCGGTGGACGCCAATGTTCGTCTGGCGAAGGAACTGCTGCGGCGTCCCGATCTGATTCGGGCGCTCGATCGAAACATGAGTACCGGTGCTTCGGATGGCCGCTTGTCCAGGGAGGATATTCTGAGCGTCATTCGTTCCGATAACCCCTTTAAACTCAAAGATGACAAAGAACTGGTCAAAGAAATGCTCGGCCATTTCGAAGAGTTGAAGAGGAAAGGCCGGGGCAACAGCATCACGCTCGACAAACTCGAAGAACTTGCGAAGCAACCGTTGACGGGCAATCCGGCCACTGACCATCTCATCGAATTGGTCAAGGAAGTCATGTCCCGTTCGATTCTGCAGGGGCGGATGGATAATGTTGACGAGTGGCAGCGTGACGGCAAGGTTTCGCGACGCGAATTGCTGCAACTGCTGCAACAACTGCGTTAACTCTGGCACAGCCGAATGCCGCGTCACCCGCGGCATAGGTTGGCAAGCGTGTTGAGCAGGAAGCACCACTTCAACCAGGCAGGAACCGCTTGCGAGGTTTTACCACGAGGACATTGCCGTCAGCCGTTGAATGGCTATCGGTGTCTTCATCTACCGAATCAGGTGTGGACGATGAATCCGACATCATTTGAATCTCAACCCTCCCAGTACACTGTTGCGACCTTGGCGATTCCTGCACGGGAAGCAGGAGCCCAAAGCAAATCCCGTTCGCAGGCGCTCAACCTCACGTCGTCGCCGAAGTTCAGCTTCAGGGCGCCCACTGCCGAAGATTTCGATAAAGGTTCTCGAGCGTTCATGGAAGAACCGGTGTCCAGCCCTGTGCTTTCAACGCTCGCCGGTTTATGGAGCAAGTTGTCCTGTCGTCCCGCCAATGACGCCGACCGGCATTTAGGCTAGCCGTTGTAACGTGCTGCCTGGGAAAACGATAAGGCAGAGAAAAAGCGATCAGGCGTGCATGAGCTACTTGAAGGATTCAGGCCGCTCATGTCTTTTGTTCAGACCCGCAGTATTTTGCCGCTGACCGCCACCGCGGCCAGCAATCCCCCGATCAGCAGGAAGGCGGTCGCCAGGCTGCTCCCATGGGCAATGAAGCCGATCACCGCAGGCCCGGCCAGAATGCCGGCATACCCGAGGGTGGTGATGGCCGGCACGGCAATGTGTTCCGGCATGACGGTCTGTTTGCCGACCGCGGAGTAGAGCACCGGGACGATATTTGAGCAGCCGGCGCCGACCAATGCGTAGCCCAGCAGAGACATTTCCCAGGCTGGCGACAGGGTGGCGAGGAAGATCCCGGCCGCCGCCAGCGCCCCGCCTGCGACGATCACCCGCGCAGCCCCCAGTCGACGGACAATCCGGTCACCGCTCAGGCGCCCGGCGGTCATGGTCAGGGCAAAGGCCGCATAACCCAGGCCGGCATAGGCTTCATCCAGGCCGCGTTCAGCGCTGAGGAACACTGCACTCCAGTCGAGCACGGCGCCTTCGGCCAAAAATACGATAAAACACAAGCAACCGATAAACAGCACCACGCCATGGGGAATGGCGAACGGCGGCCCTGAGCTTTCACTGCCGTAGGGCAACAAATGCGGGCCGGCCTTGAGCAGCGCCAGCGCCATGATGATGATCACCACCAGCGTCGCCTGCAGCGGCGAAAACCCCAACCCCAGCAGCCCGGAGACCCCCGCTGCGCCGACGATGCCGCCCAGGCTGAACAACCCATGGAAGCCCGACATCATGGTTTTGCCGCTGGCGCGCTCAACGATCACCGCTTGCAGGTTGACCGTGGAATCAACCGTGCCCAGGCCCGCGCCGAACAGGAACAGAGCGGCGATCAGCAACGGGATCGAACTGACGGTGGCCAGCATGGGCAGGGCCAGACAGAGCAGGATCGTCCCGGCGCTCAGTACGCGCCGGCAACCATAACGAGAGGCCAGTGCGCCGGCCATCGGCATGGCGATGATTGACCCGACGCCCAGGCACAACAGCAACAGGCCCAGGGTGCCCTCGTTGAGTTGGGCGCGGGCCTTGGCATACGGCACCAGCGGTGCCCAGGCAGCGATGCTGAAGCCGGCGATGAAGAAGGCGATACGGGTCGACATTTGCTCCAGCCGCCCGGGAACCACGGGCGCTGGGGTGGGGATGGCAGTCATGGAAAATCCTTGGTTTTGCGTTCAGCGAACGATGTCCGGCGCGACATCCTTGCACATCAAGCCCCAGCGAGCGAGCCAGGTTCGCGCGGGGTTCACGCCGACTGCGGATTTTATTTTTTCCATCACGGAACGCTCTGGACGCTTGCAGCCACTTAGAGGTCATCGCGCTGTAGGAGGTGTTCTGGAAGGTGCGTAATCCCCGTGAGAATTGCTGAACCCCAGGCCTCTTGCGGTGGATGACGCACCTTCCAGACCACTTCCCACACGTCGACCGTTCTGTAATACGCTGCTGCTTCTGTGTGCTGGTGACTTGACGGACGAAGCGATGAAGGACTTTCAGGCAGGCGACAACATGACCCGGTTCTACGATGCCCGCGGCAACATCTATGGAGTAGTCAGCCCGGCCTGTTTGCGCCGCCACGGTGTCGAGGTGCCCGACAATGCGGCCCTCGCGGCGAGCAGGCGGGACGCGTGGGCACTGCCGGCGATTGCCGCCGAATGTGGCTGGGGGCCTTCGCCGCGTCCGGCCGGTGCCAAGGCGCACCGGTGTGATGGGTTGTTGGTGGGACCGTTTCAGGCGGCGCCGCCGTTTGATCTGTTGATCGTCAACACGGACGGCTCTCTCGCGGAACGCAGTGGCAATGGTCTGACCATCTTTGCCCAGGCGCTGAGCGATCAGGGTTTGATGACGCAGGGCTGCGAGCTACGGGTGCATCACGACAAACAGGATGCGAGGTCGCCGCTGGCGACTTTTGTAGAGCCGGCGCTGTACGAGCAGGTTCGCGGGTTCTGGCTGGCCTTGGGGCAGCCGGCGTTCGGCCCGCTGGCGGTCGGCGCGGTGGGCGTAGACCCGCTTGTCGCCCAGGGTTGTGCGTTCAGCCATGTGCCCGCGCTGGCGGCAATCAACCTGCAATGGACGCGCAGCCAGTTTGTCCGGGTGGGCAACCCCCATTGTGTGACGTTGGTGACGCAGGCCGCTGCACTGCCGGACAATCAGCCGATGCACCAGCCCGCGCTGTTCGAGTCATTGCAGGCGATTGCGTTTGCGCCACCTGCCGGGCGTGGCCAGCCCTGCGTGGCCGGGGTCAATTTGCAATGGGCCGCCCGGGCGTCCGGTAATCGAGTACTCGCGCGGGTATTCGAGCGGGGAGAGGGGCCGACGGCATCCTCCGGGACCAGCGCCTGTGCGGTGGCGTGCGCGGCGTGGCGCGCGGGTTGGGTCGAGGGCGCGGAGGTCGCGGTGGTGATGCCGGGCGGTACGGTGCCGGTTCGGCTGCAGACCCAGGCTGAGACAGTGCTGAGCGTCAGCCTGTTCGGGGCTGCACGGCCGCAGATCGAGGCAGGGCCGCGCGGCTGATCGATTCGAGTCGCAAACACCGCGTACTCGATTCGATCGTCGGCCCCCCGCGATCTACAAAAACTCTACCTGCGCCGGCTGGCGCTTCATCAATACCTTGCCGTTGCGGATCGAGTACAGCGCCTGGCCCTGGCTGCGAATCACCTCGTAGTCGCTGTCTGCCGAAAGGATCAACAGGTTGGCCGGCCGGCCGGGCTCCAGGCCGTAGCGATCACCGAGGGCCATGGCCTTGGCGCTGTTGTCCGTGACCAGGTCCAGCGCGCTTTGCAGGTTGCGGTAACCGAGCATGTGGCAGATGTGCAACCCGGCTTCGAGCACCCGCAGGATGTTGCCGTTGCCCAGGGGGTACCACGGATCGACGATGGAGTCCTGGCCGAAGCACACGTTCATGCCGGCTTCCAGCAGCTCGTTGACGCGGGTCACGCCGCGCCGTTTCGGGAAGCTGTCGAAGCGCCCTTGCAGGTGAATGCTTTCGGTGGGGCAGGAGACAAAGCTGATACCCGAATGCCCGAGCAGGCGGAACAGTTTGGCGCAGTAGGCGTTGTCGTAGGAGCCCATGGCCGTGGTGTGGCTGGCGGTGACGCGGGCGCCCATGCCGCGGCTGCGGGCTTCTTCGGCCAGCACTTCGAGGAAGCGCGAGTGCGGGTCGTCAGTTTCGTCGCAGTGAACGTCCACCAGGCAACCGCTGCGTTCGGCCAGGTCCATCAGGAACTTCACCGAACTCACGCCCTGGTCGCGGGTGTATTCAAAGTGAGGGATGCCGCCGATCACGTCGGCGCCCAGGCGAATGGCTTCCTCCATCAGCTCGCGGCCGTTGCGGTACGACTCGATGCCCTCCTGGGGAAAGGCGACGATTTGCAGGTCGATCAGGTGCGTACTGTCTTCGCGCACTTCGAGCATGGCTTTGAGTGCGGTGAGGTTCGGGTCGGTGACGTCGACGTGGGTGCGCACATGCTGGATGCCATGGGCGGCGAGGGCCTGGATGGTTTTTTTGGCGCGGGCCTTGGTGTCTTCGTGGGTGATGGTGGCTTTGCGTTCGCCCCAGCACTCGATCCCTTCGAACAGGGTGCCGCTCATGTTCCAGCGCGGTTCGCCGGCGGTGAGGGTGGCGTCGAGGTGGATGTGCGGTTCGACGAAGGGCGGTATCACCAGGTTGCCGGCGGCGTCCAGGTCGTCGGGCGCTGCCGTGGGCGCTGTGGTTTGCGGTGTGATGCTGGCGATCCGGCCGTGTTCCAGGTGCAGATCATGCAGGCCTTCACGGTTGCGCAGGCGGGCGTTGATGATGTGCATGGGCAAGTTCCTCTTGGCTAAAAACAATCAGGCTGACAGCCGCCAGATCATCAGCGCGATGCCGATGTCCAGGCGGTCATATGAATCATCCAGCTTCAGCCCGCACAGGGCCTCGATGCGCTGGACGCGGTGCGTCAGGGTATTGCGGTGTACGGCCAGGCGCTGGGCGGCAGCCACAAGGTTACCATTCTCGTGGAACCAGGCTTCGAGGGTCGGCATCAGGCTCGGCCCATGGTGCAGGTCGTGACGTAGCAGCGGGCCCAGGCGTTCATTGAGAAACTGGTCGAGCAGCGCGCGATCGCGCACGCCGCTGAGCAGCTTCAATACGCCGAGTTCGTCATACACGCACAGCCCGGCGCGCTCGCTGAAGCGCCGCGCAGCGGCCAACGCCTGGCGCGCTTCATCCTGAGCCTGGGCCAGGCGCGCGGGCGGGTGGGCGGCGGCGCTCAGGCCGATAAACAGTTTCAGCGGCGCCAGGCGCAGGTTCAGCGGCTTCAACCAACCGGCCAGTTGCTCACGGTTAGCCAGCGCCGCGACGGCATCGGCGGCCGGCAGCAGCAACGTCCATTGCCCGGCTCGCCCGAGTACCGGCACCGAGGCCGACAACTGCCGCAAGCGCCGGGTAATGCTGTCGTGTTGCCGAGCCAACTGCGCTTCCATGTACGCGGCCTCACCCTGGGTAAATAACGCGTCGCTGCCCTCCAACTGCAACTGCACGATTTGCCACTGGCCGGCCAGGGGCATACCCAACTGTGCGGCGCGGTGCAGCAGCAGATCCAATGATTGATAGTCACCGGCCAGCAACCGCTCCAGCACATCGTGCCGCGAGCGGCCCAATTGCTCCGAATGGATCAACGCTGAACCGATCGCCTGGGTCACCAGCACCATTTTCAGCGAGTAAGGCTGTTCGATCAGCGGCATGTCGGCGGCTTCGGCCGCCTCCAGCAAGCGCTGGGGAATCGCCTGGATATAGGCCGGCCCGGTGAGAATCACCAACCCGGCCACCTGACGCAGGCAGGCTTCCTCCAGCAGTTGCAGCAAGTTGGCCTCGTCCCGTGGGTGATTGATACCGGTGACGAACACCAGTTCGCCGCCCAGCACCCACTCGGCGATGCCACTGTTTTCCGCGACATACGGCCAGCGCACGGCATTCTCCAGACCCGCCGCCCCGGCGCGCAGGCACAGAGACTCGAGCCCCGGCAGGGCGAGCACATCGGCGATGGTCAGGCTCATGCCTGTGCGTCAGCCAACGCTGTCCGCCCGCGCAGTACGGCGGTGAGCGCCATGTAGGTCAGCGACGCGGCCACGATCCCCACCAACGGTGCCACCCAGGGCGAATTGAACGCCAGTACGGTGCCCACGGCGTAGGCCGTCAGCCCCGGCCAGTTGAACGCGGGCAGGCGCGCATCGGCCAGGCGCGGGTAGTGGCCGCGATAGCGATAGAAGAAGTCCGCCATGATCACCCCGCCAATCGGTGGAATCACCGTGCCCAGCAGGATCAGGTACGGCACCAGCATGTCGTACATGCCGAGCAACGCCAGCAGCGTGCCGATCACCGCACCGGCCAGGGTGACTGTCTTGCGGCGGCGGGTGCGCAGCAGGTTGCAACCGGCCACGGCGAAGTTGTAGATGGTGTTGTCCTGAGTGCTCCAGATATTGAGCAGCAACATGGCCATCGCGGCCATGGCAAAGCCTTGCAGCAGCAACACCTCCACCACGTCGGGTTGTTGATAGACGATGGCGCCATAGGCCCCGATCAGCACCATCAAGCCGTTGCCGACAAAGAAACCGATCAGGCTGGCGAGCACCGCGACCTTGGCCGAGCGGGAAAAACGCGTCCAGTTGGTCGCCTGGGTCGCGCCGCTGACAAAGGTGCCGAACACCAACGTGATCGCCGTCGACAAGTCCAGCTCTGACGTTGGCACCACCGCCAGCAACCCCTGCAGCCCGCCGACTTTCACCGTGGCGACCCACATCGACAGGCACAACAGAATGCCCATGGCCGGCACGGCGATGTAGGACAAAATCTCCAGCCCGCGATACCCCACGTAGGCCGTGGCGCAGAACAGCAGGCCAAACACCACCATCAGCGCCAGCACGTTGCCCTGGCTCAGCTCGAAATATTTGCCCAACACCACGGCGGCCGTAGCGGTGCCCCAGGCGTACCAGCCGATCTGGGTGAAACCGAGGATCAAATCACTGAGCTTGCTGCCGACTTCGCCAAAACAGAAGCGCCCCATCAACACCGAGTTCAGGCCGCTCTTGAATGCGATGTAACCCAAGCCTGCGGCATAAATGCCCAACAGCAGGTTACCCAAGGCCACGACGCCGAGCATGTCGACGAAACTGAACGCCACGCCCAGCTTGCCGCCGGCAAACATGGTTGCGGTAAAAAAGGTAAAGCCCAGCAGCACCATGGCGGTGGACGCCAGGCCCTTGCGCGCATGCATCGGGACTTCGCTGAGGGGGTAATCGTTACCTGGTTCTTGCTGCGTCATGTGCCTTGCTCCCTGAATGAGTGACGCAGGCCTGTTGCACCGCGCGTGCCAATTGAGCAGCAGTGACGGGCGCACGGTGGGCGTTGTGCAGTGTGCACAGGTTTTATCGCCAAACAGGGGCGGAGCACGGGCGGGAGTGGTCGCGGTGCCCAATCGGGCACGAAAGCGGTGCAGCGGTGATACACATTGGATCAGTCGAACAGCGTCTGCGTGGTCTCGCCGCGATGAAACGCAAAGGCCGCCTCAAGATCACTTTCGATGGTGCGCCCACGGGACAGCGGCGGCAGGTTGTCGAGGGCGAAAAACCCCACCTCGGTGGTTTCGAACCCGGCCGTCGGCGCCAGTTGGTCGACCCGTTCACACAGGAAATACAGTTTGTAGAAGTCCCGCACATCTGCGCGGTACAAGCCCTTGGCCTTGTGCGTGACGCTATAGAGCGCCCGCGCCGTCACCGTCAGCCCAGCTTCCTCGCGGATTTCCTTGATGATGTTTTCCGCCGCCGACAAACCGATATCGGCATAACCCCCCGGCAGCGCCCAGCAACCATCGGTCGCCTCGCGCACCAGCAGAATGCGCTCGCCGTCGATCACCGCGCCGCGTACATCGATCATCGGCGTCGAGTAGCGCTGGGCGAAATCCGAGACCAGCCCGGTGATGCGCTCCAGCGGCACATTGCCCAATTGCGCGAGCATGCTGTGGGCGATCTCGGCAATTTCCTCCAGGCGCTCGCGTTCGAAGTCGTCGGTGCAAAAATGCAGCCCCGTGGAAGCCAATGCCTGTAAGCGTTTGGCCTGGGCCAGCCAGGTGTTTTCCATAGGGCGCTCCGACAGGGCGTTGACGTGAGGTTTACTCGCCGTGATAGATGCAGCCGCTGGTGCAGGTTTCATGGATGCGAATCGCGCTGAGTTCGGGCAGCAGGGGTTTCAATTCGGTCCAGATCCACTTGGCCAGTACTTCGCTGGTGGGGTTTTCCAGGCCGGGGATGTCGTTCAGGTAGTTGTGGTCGAGGCGTTCATAGAGCGGCTTGAAAATCGCCTTGATCTCCGAGAAGTCGCGAATCCAGCCGGTATGGGGGTCCAGGTCGCCGCTCAGGTGGATCGCCACCTTGAACGAATGCCCATGCAGGCGCCCGCACTTGTGGCCGTCTGGCACGTGGGGCAGGCGGTGGGCGGATTCGAATGTAAATTCCTTGAAGATTTCCACAGTATTTTTCAGCTCGGTCAGGTTTCTGGCAGGCGGCGAGTTTAACAGCTACATCGCGCCTCGCGCATACCGCTGGGTCAAAGCGCCTGCAAGCGCTCGCCCAGGCCACCCTGGTCGGCCAGTTGCAGAAACTCATCGCCCAGGCGCCGGCTCTCGCTCATTGCGGTTTGCCAGTACTTGTTGCGACTCGCGTCATCGCCCAGAAAGCGCTTGAAGTCGCTGCGGTCCGGCAGTTTGCCGTGGGGCAGGCGGGCCAGGTAGTCCTTCGACGGTGCCAGCAGCAACACGTCCTGCAAGCCTTGTTGATTGCTGCGTCGCCACGGCAGGCCCTTGTCGAACCAGCCGGGGATGACGCGGTCGGTGAAGTGCGGGTACAGCACGATGTCATCGCCGTGGTAGGGCAGGTCGAGGTGGTAATCCAGCAGGCCGCCGTCGCGGTAGGTGCCCGCGCCAGCGCCAGGCAGGTCGCGCACGCCTTGCATCACCATGGGGATCGAGCCGGACGCCAGCAGCGCCTGGCGCAGGTTGCCCAGGTTCAGGTCGAGGAAGCGCGACGGGAAATCCTGCAGCGCATGCACTGGCGGCGCCTGGCGTGGGTCATGGATGATCAGCCGTTCGAAATACCGCGCCAGCCGTGCGCGGCCGCGCAGGTTGTCGGCAATCACCGACGACAAGCCCAGGCCCAGGCGCCCGCGGTGATCGTCGGCGAGCAGGCCGTGGCTCTTGACCACCATGATGTTCAGCCGATAGTCGGGGTTGTCCAGCACCCGCGCATCGCGTCCAGCCAGCAGGTCATCGAGCATGCGCCGGCAGCTCTGGCTGACCTCGGCCATGGTCACGCCTTTGGCAAAGCGTTGCTCGTTGTACAGGCGGCCGAGGTCGAGCAAGCCTTGCACCGGGTCGGGCAGGCAGGCGCTGGCAAACCGCCAGGAACCGATGGAGGCACCGATCAGCGCACGTTCGCGCGGCGCGCGGGGCAGCCAGTCGCCGAACAGCGCCAGGTCCAGGCCCTGAATGCCCAAGGCCTTGGGCCCGCCTGCCGCACCGGGAAGGATACCGACATCGGCAGGCGTGAGGCCTTGCTCTCGAATGCGCGCAAAGGCGCGCTTGCCGGCCTTGAGTGTCAGGGCGGGAAACTTGATGTGGATGGCTGTCATACCGGTCTCTGTTGAAGCGAGCAGGGCAGTATAGAAAATCTTGCACGATGAGGGAAAACGGCTGGCTTGAATTGCCATGGTGGCAATTCAGTTTCAGTTAAGTTGCCACGGTTACGTTGGTGCGGTGTAGGACATTCAACCGGAAATGGAGGCTTACGTGAAAACCCTCACGATTTTGTTCTCCACCCGTATCATTGCCCCATTGCCTATTTGGGCCACGCCCGTAACCGGGCCACCCTCAAGGAACATCAGGACACGTAATGAAGGTAAATCTACGCGCGTGCAGTCAGGTGGCGCTGGTATTGCTGCTAACCAGCTCAAGCCTGTCGGCCCATGATCTTGGTCAGGACGAAGCCTTGCACCTGCGCCAGAAGGGCGTTATCGCCGCGCTGGAACACTTGCTGGGGCCTGCGTTCGAGCGCTACCCAGGCGCCAAACTGCTGGATGCCGAGCTTGAAGAGCACAAGGATCGTCCGGTGCGCTATATCTATGAAATCGAATTGCTGACCGTCGAAGGGGTGGTGCGCGAAATCGAGCTCGACGCCAGCACCGGTGAGTTGCTCAAAGATAAGGAAGACGACTGATGCGCCTGCTGTTGGTGGAAGACAATGTACCGCTGGCCGATGAACTGCTGGCCGGCCTGCAGCGCCAGGGCTATGCCGTCGATTGGCTGGCCGATGGGCGCGATGCTGCGTACCAGGGCCGCAGCGAACCCTATGACTTGATCATCCTTGACCTCGGCCTGCCCGGCTTGCCCGGGCTTGAGGTGCTGGCGCAATGGCGCGCCGCCGCGCTGGCCACCCCGGTGCTGATCCTCACCGCCCGCGACTCCTGGGCCGAGCGCATCGAAGGGCTCAAGGCCGGGGCCGACGATTACCTGAGCAAACCGTTTCATCCCGAAGAGCTGCACCTGCGCGTCCAGGCGCTGTTGCGTCGCTCCCACGGCCAGGCTAACCAGCCGACCTTGCAAGCGGCCGGCCTGCACCTGGATGAAGGGCGTCAATGCGTGCTGCGCGACGGCGACGAAATCCAGCTGACCGCCGCCGAGTTCCGCCTGCTGCGCTATTTCATGCTGCACCCGGAGCAGATCCTCTCGAAAAGCCATCTGGCCGAGCACTTATATGACGGCGAGACCGAGCGCGACTCCAATGTGCTCGAAGTCCACGTCAACCACCTGCGCCGGAAATTGGGCCGCAGTGTGATCGAAACCCGGCGCGGCCAGGGGTATCTGTTTGGCGCCAGTCCTGCATGAGGTCGATCCAGCGGCAGCTGAGCCTGGGGCTGATCAGCGTGATGGTGGTGGTCGGTGTGGTGCTGGCGCAAACCAGCCTATGGTTGTTCGAAGCCGGTTTGCAGCGCTATTTGGAAGCCGGTTTGCGCAACGACAGCGAGAACCTGCTGGTCGCGCTGGTGCGCGGGCCGAATGGTGTGCAACTCGACGAGCAACGCTTGTCGCCGGCCTATCAGCGGCCGTTCTCGGGGCATTATTTTCGTATCGATTTCGCCGACACCCACTGGCGCTCCCGCTCATTGTGGGACCAAGAGCTGCCACGCCTGCCCGAGGCCGGGCTCAAGGGCAACCTGCAACTGGGGCCGGAACGTCAGCAACTGTTGGTACTGCGCTCGGACTACAAGCGCTTCGGCCAATCGATTTCCATCAGCGTGGCCCAGGACTACACGCCCGTGCGGGAAAGCTTTCGGCTGATGCGTCAGATCGGCCTGGTGCTGGGAGGGGCGGCCCTGTTGCTGGTGTTGATCCTACAACGGGTCACGGTCCGTCGCGCGTTGCGCCCGCTGGAAATTGCGCGCAACCAGATCGCCCAGTTGCAACAGGGCCAGCGCTCGCAACTCGACACCCAGGTGCCGCAGGAGCTGGAGCCGCTGGTGGCGCAGATCAATCACCTGCTGGCCCACACCGAAGACAGCCTCAAGCGTTCACGCAATGCCCTGGGCAACCTTGGCCACGCGCTGAAAACCCCGCTGGCGGTGCTGTTGAGCGCGGCATCGAGCGAAGCGCTCAAGGATCAGCCGCACTTGCGCACGCTGTTGCACGAGCAGCTTGAACAGGTGCAACAGCGCCTCAACCGCGAACTCAATCGCGCGCGCCTGGCCGGCGAAACCCTGCCGGGCGCCTTGTTTGATTGCGCGAAAGAGCTGCCGGGCTTGCTGGCGACCCTGAACATGGTCCACGGCGACCACCTGGACTTGAGCCACCACGCCGCCCCAGATCTGCAATTGCCCTGGGATCGCGAAGACTTGCTGGAGCTGCTCGGCAACCTGCTGGACAACGCCTGCAAATGGGCGGATGCCGAGGTGCGCCTGAGCGTCAGCGAGACGCCGCACAGTTACCTGCTGGCGGTGGAAGACGACGGCCCCGGCATTCCCGAGGCCCAGCGTGACCAGGTGTTCAGCCGTGGCACGCGCCTGGATGAACAGATCGACGGCCACGGCCTGGGCCTGGGGATCGTGCGCGATATCGTCGAGGTGTGGGGCGGGGTGTTGCAGTTGCAGGAAAGCGAACTGGGCGGGCTCAAGGTGCTGATCGAACTGCCCAAACGCTAGGGCCGGTTAAAAATGGGGGAGGGGCAAGCCCCCTCCCACATGGGATCTCCTTCAGGCGCGGTGTCGGTCGCTCACACTTTGAAATGATCCATCAACCGCTGTTGCTGATTGGCCAGGCTGTTCAACGCCTGGCTGACCCGCGCCGATTCGTTGGCCTGCTCCGACAGCGACTCGGTCACATCGCGGATCGTCGCCACGTTGCTGTTGATCTCTTCGGCCACCGCGCTTTGCTCTTCGGCGGCACTGGCGATCTGCAGGTTCATGTCGCTGATCACCGTGACCGCTTCGCCGATCTGGCGTAGGGCGGTGACCGCCTCGCCGACTTGTTCGACGCTGCCCTGGGCCTGGCGATAGCTGTTGCCCATGGCGCCGACCACATCGGTGGTGCCGCTTTGCAGTTGCTCGATCACCAGGCGGGTTTCTTCCACCGATTCCTGGGTTCGTCGGGCGAGGTTGCGCACTTCGTCGGCCACCACCGCAAACCCACGGCCGGCCTCACCGGCGCGGGCGGCTTCGATGGCGGCGTTGAGGGCCAGCAGGTTGGTCTGCTCGGCGATGCCGCGAATCACTTCGAGCACAGAGCCGATCTGCGCGCTGTTGGTCGCCAGGCCTTCAACCTGGGTCATGGCGGTGCTCATGTCCGCTGCCAGATGGCCGATGTTAGTGGTGGTGCGGTCGATGACTTTCAGGCCATCACGGGTGGCCTGGTCCGCATCGCGTGCGGCTTGGGCGGCCTGGGCCGCGCTGCGGGCGACGTCCTGGGCGGTGGCGCTCATTTCATGGGAGGCGGTGGCCACCTGATCTACCTGGCGGTATTGCTGTTCCATGCCGGCGCTGGTCTCGCTGGCGATCGCGGCGGATTGGTCGGCGGTGCCACGGGCGTCCTGCACCGAGCGTTTGACCTCGGCGATGATCGGTTGCAGCTTGTCGAGGAAACGGTTGAACCAGCCGGCCAACTGCCCCAGCTCGTCCTGTTTGTCGTAGGCCAGGCGGCGGGTCAGGTCGCCTTCGCCGCTGGCGATGTCTTCGAGCATGTGCGCCACGCCCAGGATCGGCCGGGTCACGCTTCGCGCCATCAGCCACACCAGCCCCAGGCCGATTACGGCGGCGAGCAGGCCCAGGCTCAATTCGAGCAAGGTGCCTCGGGTGTTATCGGCGTCCAGTTGCGCCTTGAGCGCTTCGGCCGGGCCCACCAGGATTTTTTCCGGCACATCCAGCAACACGCCCCACGGTTTGCCGTCGGGGATCGGCGCGAACGGCGCCAAGACCTTGAGTCGATGGTCGGCCCGCAGGCTGCTGATCCGCGCGCTGCCGGCCAGGGCGCTGATCAATTGCGCGCCGCTGGCGGGGTCGACCTGGTCCAGGCGCTGGCTGAGCTTGCTCGCATCCGCGCTGTAGCCGGCCAGTAAGCCGGTGGGGCTGAGAATGCTGACTTGGGTCTGGCCGTCATACAGCTTGTGGCTCGTCTGCTGGCTCACCGCCTGTAGGCTGTTGAGGTTGATGTCCACCGACAGCGAGGCGATGACTTTGCCATTCACCGTCAGCGGGAACACGAGGCTGGTCATCAGCACGTTTTGGCCGTCGATGACATAGAAGTACGGTTCGATCACGCACGGTTTGAGGGTGGTGCGCGGGCAGGTGAACCAGGCGTTGGCCTTTTCGCCGCTCGGACCGATGCGGGTGTCGGACATGTCGCTTTCGGGCAGCGACATGGCGGTGAGTGTGCCGGGCGTCGGCTGTGACCAATAGAGGGCGAACCGGCCTTTGTCGTTGCTGCCCAGCTCTGCCTGGTTGACGAACAGCTCATCCTTGCCGTCCAGGGCATTGGCTTCGAACACCAGGGACAACCCGAGCAGGTCGGGGTTGGCCTGCAAAGCGGCCTTGACCTGGCGGGTCAAGTCTTCACGGGTGTCGAAGGCGTCGAGGAAGCGTTTTTCCGCCTGTTCGCGCAGGAACAGCACCTGGCGGGAAAACCCATGACCGTATTGATAGGCATCCATGAACTGCCGGCGGATGCCCAGCGCCTGCGCTTCGCCCTGGGCTTCGATACGCGCCTGGGCCGCTTCATCGAGCATGTGCATGCTGGAGGCTTTGACCCGTTGCGAACTCTGTTCCATGCGATACAGCGACAGACCCACCAGCAGGGTCACGATCCCCAGCAGGCAGAGGCCTGCGAGCAGGGTGATTTTCCATTGAATGGACAGCTGTCTGAGGGACATCGCGGGGCATCCTTAACCTGAAAACATAGAGAGCCCTTAGTATCGGCGGCTGTAATTTTTTCTTTATTCAAACGTTCAATTTAAATCTGTAAGCGACGCCGTTTTTTGACATGCGGGCGCGCCTGCTGCAAAGTGCGCGCCCTCTAATAAGACCTCCTTTAAGCCTGTACGCCGGCAGTCATCCACAATGGCCGCTAGGGCGCGGGTATGCCTGTTGTTTGATTTTTTGCTTGAGGTAACCATGATTAACGCAGTCATCGCCGCAGTCGGCACCATGCTGGTGCTCAGCCTGTCCCGCGTGCATGTGGTCATCGCCATTATCGTCGGCGCCCTGGTGGGCGGGCTGACGGGTGGCCTGGGCATCGACGCTACGCTCAAGGCCTTCAACGGTGGGCTGGGTGGTGGCGCGACGGTGGCTTTGTCCTACGCATTGCTCGGCGCTTTCGCGGTAGCGATTGCCAAGTCCGGCCTGGCGCATGCCCTGGCGGACAAGGCGCTCCTGCTGGTCGATCGCCAGGAAGCCAGCGGCGGCAGCCATGTCAAATGGTTACTGATCGGCTTGCTGTGGGTGGTGGCGATTGCGTCGCAAAACATCCTGCCGATTCATATCGCGTTTATCCCGCTGCTGGTGCCGCCGTTGTTATACGTCCTGACCAAACTGCAACTGGACCGCCGCCTGATCGCCTGCGTGATGACCTTCGGTTTGATCACGCCTTACATGTTCCTGCCGGTGGGCTTCGGCAACATCTTCCTCAACCAGATCCTGCTGGCCAATGTGGCCAAGAGCGGCGTGGACATCAGCCAGGTCAACGTGACCCACGCCATGGGCCTGCCAGCGCTGGGCATGGTGGTCGGCCTGCTGGTGGCGGTGTTTGTCAGCTACCGCAAAAAACGTGTGTACGACCTGGAGAAAATCGAGCGGGTCGAACAGGTCGCGGTGCAGTACAACCCGCTGACCCTGTTGGTGGCCGGCCTGGCGATTGCCTCGGCGTTCATCATTCAGTTGTGGCTGGACTCGATGATCATCGGCGCCCTGGCCGGGTTCCTGATTTTTTCGGTGTCGGGCATCGTGCGCTGGCGCGAGACGGACGATTTGTTCACCGAAGGCATGAAGATGATGGCGATGATCGGCTTCATCATGATCGCCTCCTCAGGGTTTGCCGAAGTGCTCAAGGCCACCGGTGACGTGCGCTCGCTGGTGGAAACGTCGGCGGCGTTCATCGGCCATAGCCGTGGGGTAGGCGCGTTGCTGATGCTGCTGGTGGGGTTGCTGGTGACCATGGGGATCGGCTCGTCGTTTTCCACGGTGCCGATCCTGGCCGCGATTTTCGTGCCGCTGTGTGTGCAATTGGGTTTCAGCCCGCTGGCCATCGTCTGCATCGTCGGCACGGCCGGTGCCTTGGGCGATGCCGGTTCGCCGGCGTCGGATTCGACCCTGGGCCCCACCTCCGGCCTCAATATCGACGGCCAGCACCACCACATCTGGGACACTGTGGTGCCGACGTTCCTGCATTACAACATTCCGCTGCTGGTGTTTGGCTGGGTGGCGGCGATGACGCTCTGACGAGGTAGCCCTACAGAATCCGCGCAGTGGGCCGATAACCTCTTAAGTCGCCATGAATAAGAGAGAAAAGCCATGCGTCTGAGCCTGAAGGTCAAAGTCCTGTCCCTTGCCATAGTGCCCGTGCTGTTGTTCGCCCTGGTGATTAGCCTGACCACGGTGTGGATCCTGCAGGGGCAAGCGCGCAACGAGGTGGATGAGACCCGCCAGCACTTGCTCGACGCCGCCAAGGCCACTCTGCAGAGCTATGTGGAAGTGGCAATGACCACGATCAAGCCGCTCTACGACGCCGCCGCCCCGGGTGATACGGCGGTGCGTGCCGAGGTGGTTAAGCTGCTGTCCAATACCAGCTACGGCAAGGACGGCTACTTCTTCGGCTACGACTCCGAGACCATCCGCCTGTTCAAGGGCAACAGCCCGGACGGCGTGGGCAAGAGTTTCAAGGACAACCGCGACCCCAATGGGGTCTACGTCAACCGCGACCTGGTCAAGGTCGGCAAGGACGGCACCCACTACCTGCAATACAGCTCGACCCAGCCCGGGCAGACCGAATTGGTGCCCAAACTGGGCTACACCGAGTACCTGCCCAAGTGGGACATGGTCATCGGCACCTCGGTCAACCTGGATGGCATCGACGCCCAGGTGGCGGTGGTCGAGGCCAAGGTCGAGAAACGCATGGAGGGCGTATTGCTGAGTATCCTCGGCGTGGCCGTGCTGGTGCTGCTGGTGATTGCTGCGGCGGGCATGGTCCTGGCCAATACCATCCTGCGTCCGCTGCACCTGATGAAAGCCAACCTCGACGACATCGCCGCCGGCGAAGGCGACCTGACGCGGCGCCTGGCTATCACCAGCCAGGATGAGCTTGGCGATCTGGCCGGGGCTTTCAACCGTTTTGTCGACAAGATCCACGGCCTTGTACGCCAGATCACCGAAATGACCGCGCAACTCACCGGGCTGGTGGGCCAGGTGTCCGACCAGGCGCAGCGCTCGGAACAGGCCATGGAGCGTCAGCGTCACGAGACCGACCAGGTGGCCACCGCGATCAATCAGATGTCCGCCGCCGCCCAGGAAGTTGCGCACAGTGCCCAAGGCGCCTCCGTCGCGGCGCAACAGACCGACGTCGAGGGCCAAGCCGCCAAGCGCGTGGTGGACCGCAGCATCGCGCAGATCCATGCGTTGGTGAACGATATCCGCAGCAGCGGGGTGTCCCTCGACAGTCTGCAACAGGACGTGTCGTCGATTGTCAGCGTGCTCAGCGTCATCCGCTCGATTGCCGAACAGACCAACCTGTTGGCCCTTAACGCCGCGATCGAAGCCGCGCGGGCGGGGGAGGCCGGTCGCGGGTTCGCCGTGGTCGCCGACGAAGTGCGCGCCCTGGCCAGCCGCACCCAGACCAGCACCCAGGAAATCCAGGGCATGATCGACCGCCTGCAAAAAGGCACCGTAGCCGCTGTGGAGGCCATGCGCCGTTCCAGCGACGCCGGCGACGGCACCTCGGTCCAGGCCAACGAAGCCGGGGCGTCGTTGGACACCATCGCGCAGTTGATCGGCACCATCAACTCGATGAACGCGCAAATTGCCAGCGCCGCCGAAGAGCAGACCGCCGTGGCCGAAGAGATCAACCGCAGCGTGCATCAGATTGCCGTGGCGGTAGACAGCGTGGCCGATGAAACCCAGTTGGGGGCCCAGACGTCGCGCAGCCTGGCGGATCTCGGCCAGCGCTTGGGGCAACTGGTGGGCCAGTTCAGGATCTGAACAGGGCTACAAGACGTCGCGCATCAAGAGGCCGAAGCGCAGATCCATCTCCGCCGGCAAGGGCACATACACCGTGTGCCCATCCCCCGGCGCCACCTCGATGGCTTCGCCCTTGGCGTTGTGCAGTGTGGCCAGGTCGAAGTGAAAATTGCCGGCGGGGGTCATCAATTCCAGGTGATTGCCCAACGCAAAACGGTTTTTCACCTTGACCTCGGCCAGCTCGCCCCGGCGCTCGCCGGTCAATTCCCCGACGAACTGCTGACGCTCCGACACCGAACTGCCGTTCTGGTAGTTCTGGTATTCGTCGTGTACATGGCGGCGCAGGAAACCTTCGGTGTAGCCGCGTTGCGCGAGTGACTCCAGGTTGGTCATCAGGCTGCGGTCAAACTCGCGACCCGCCACCGCATCATCGATGGCCTGGCGATACACCTGGGTGGTACGCGCGCAGTAGAAGTGGGACTTGGTACGGCCTTCGATCTTCAACGAATGCACACCCATACGCGTCAGGCGCTCCACATGCTGCACTGCGCGCAGGTCCTTGGCGTTCATGATGTAGGTGCCGTGCTCGTCTTCGAAGGCGGGCATCTGTTCATCCGGGCGGTTGGCTTCCTGCAACAGGAACACCTGATCGGTCGGTGCACCAATGCCCAGTGTGGGTTGCGGCCGGTATTGCTGGACGATATCGCCGGTGGCGTTTTCCACTGCCGGCGTGGCCTGGTATTTCCAGCGACAGGCGTTGGTGCAGGTGCCTTGGTTGGCGTCGCGCTTGTTCATATAGCCCGAGAGCAGGCAGCGCCCGGAATAGGCCATGCACAAGGCGCCGTGGACAAACACTTCCAGCTCCATGGCCGGCACCTGCTCACGGATTTCGCCGATCTCTTCCAGGGACAATTCCCGCGACAGAATCACCCGGCAGATCCCTTGCTGTTGCCAGAATTCCACACTGGCCCAGTTCACGGTATTGGCCTGCACCGACAAGTGGATGGGCATCATCGGGAAGTGGCGACGCACCAGCATGATCAGCCCCGGGTCGGACATGATCAGCGCATCCGGGCCCATGGCGATCACCGGGGCCAAGTCCTTGAGGAAGGTCTTCAGCTTGGCGTTGTGCGGCGCGATGTTGACCACCACGTAGAACCGCTTGCCCAGCGCATGGGCTTCCTCGATACCCAGGGCCAGGTTGGCGTGGTCGAATTCGTTGTTGCGCACGCGCAGGCTGTAGCGCGGCTGGCCGGCGTATACCGCATCGGCGCCATAGGCGAAGGCGTAGCGCATGTTTTTCAGGGTGCCAGCGGGGGCGAGCAGTTCGGGGGCAAGGACGAGAGACATGGGGAGGGGACCCAAAAGGTCGCGAGCGTAGCCGAAGGCGTACAGGGATTTATTGATCCAGGTCTACGCTTGCTGCAACAAAGAGGGCACTCCCAGCGATTGCGATGGACTAAGCATTTGGACGCAAACGCGCGTCTGGCTTTTTTGACATGGATCGGACATGAATCAAACCAACCTGCAATTCAAAACGCTGCTGTTACTGCTGGCCCTGGTGACCGTCGCCTTTATCTGGATATTGCTGCCGTTTTACGGCGCGGTGTTCTGGGCAGTCATCCTGGGTATCATCTTTGCCCCGATGCAGCGGCGTCTGCAGGTGAAAGTCGGCTGGAACCGCAACCTGACTTCCCTGGCCACCCTGATGGTGTGCCTGGTGATTGCGATTCTGCCGGTGATCATCACCAGCGCCTTGCTGGTGCAGGAGGGGGCCACGCTGTACAAAAATGTCGAAAGCGGCAAGCTGGACGTGGCCGGGTATATCGAACAGTTCAAGAACTTCCTGCCACCTTACTTTCAGCACCTTCTGGACCGCTTCGGCATGGGCAACCTGGAAGGCCTGCGCGAGAAAATCGTCAAGAGCGCGATGCAGGGCAGCCAGTTCTTTGCCAGCCAGGCGTTCAGCTTTGGCCAGGGTACGTTCGATTTCCTGGTGAGTTTTTTCATCATGCTGTATCTGCTGTTTTTCCTGCTGCGTGACGGCCCGGAGCTGGTGCGTAAAGTCCGCACAGCGGTGCCGCTGGCCGAGCCGCAAAAGCGCCGTCTGCAACTCAAGTTCAACCGCGTGGTGCGCGCCACGGTCAAGGGCAACGTGCTGGTTGCCGTGACCCAAGGGGCGTTGGGCGGTTTGATCTTCTGGTTTCTGGACATTCCCAGCGCGTTGCTCTGGGCGGTGTTGATGGCGTTTCTCTCGCTGCTGCCGGCGGTGGGCGCAGGGATCGTGTGGGGGCCGGTGGCGGCATACTTCCTGTTGAGCGGGGCGATCTGGCAAGGCGTGGTGCTGGGCCTGTTCGGCGTATTCGTCATCGGCCTGGTGGATAACGTGCTGCGCCCGATTCTGGTGGGCAAGGACACCAAGATGCCGGACTACCTGATTCTGATCTCGACCCTGGGCGGCCTGTCGGTGTTCGGCCTGAACGGCTTTGTGATCGGGCCGCTGGTGGCGGCGTTGTTCATGTCCAGCTGGGCGCTATTTGTCGAAAGCAAGCCACGGGTCAAGTTGCCGTTGCCCTAGGCTTCAGGCACGGAGCCTGAAGGTTGCCGCTTGTTGTTCGGCAGCCGATAACGAAGTGAGCGGGCCGCTGACGGGCTCGCCATCGTGCATCAGGTACCAGCAGGCGAGTACACCCAGCTTGCGCAGGGGGGCAGGAACGGCGCTGCCGATGACGGACATGATCTGAACAGTGGGCATAAGGACCTCCAATCGCTATGGGGTCACCTTACGGGGTGCCAGCGTCGAGGAAAAATCACCCGGCTTGATAGTCGACATCAACGCCAGGCGTCACTCCACCACTTGGTCGAGCATGTTCACCACTTCCTGCTCATTGAGCAGGCCTTTGCGCACCAGGCTTTCGGCCAGCAGTGCGAGGAATTTTGCGTTGCGGTGGCCTTCCAGGTGCTTGAGTTCGGTCAGTGCGCTGTAGACCTTGCTGGATGTACAGAGTCCGGCAACGTGGTGTGGGTTTTGGGTGGGCATGGTCAGCCGTCCTTGTTGTTATCGGGTTCAGAGGTGGGATAGTGAAAGTGAGTCGTGACACAAACATGACAGCGCGAGACCCGGTCGGGCAAGTAGACTTTCGGCTTCAATGATGTGGGATTGCGGCGCGGCCATTGTCCTCATAGCGACCTTGGTGCGATCAAACCGGACGATTTGCGATAAACCACCATGCAAAAAAAGGCCCCGCGAGTGGGCGAGGCCTGTTCAGGCAGATCGATTCAAACTTACCAGCCGCGGCCGTAGTAGCCGTGGGGAGGGCCGTAATAGCCACGCGGTGGGCCGTAATACACCGGCGCCGGGCGGTAATAGACCTGTTGTTGCACATATACCGGCGGTGGCGGTGCGTAGTACACCGGCGGTGGTGCAGCGTAAACCGGTTGCGGTTGTACATACACTGGCTGCTGCTGCACGTAGACCTCACGGGGTTGGCTGGCAACCACGGAGCCCACGACAGCGGCGCCGACTAACGCACCCAAGACGGCCGGACCACCCCATCCACCACCGTGGGCGGAGGCTTGGCCTGCCATAGCGAGTGCACCGATAAGCAAGGCGATCTTGGGGATTTTACGAATCATGGTCATTCCTCGGTTAGCCCCTGCGCTTGTGGCCTGCAATCAATGGGCTCAAGTAATGTCGCGGGGATACTTTTAAGACAACGTATTTCTGAAAAACAGCACGGCCGATAGGTAAAGGTTGTGTAAGGTCTGTACCGATTTGCTTACTTCAAGGAGTTACCCATGCAGATGCACCCCAATAAGGATACCCAACTGTGCATGTCACTGTCGGCGCGTCCCGGGAATTTCGGCCTGCGATTTCATAACCATTTGTATGAACAGCTGGGTCTGAACTTCTACTATAAAGCCTTCAGCAGCCAGGATTTAGCTGGCGCGATCGGCGGTATCCGAGCGTTGGGGATTCGCGGTTGCGGGGTGTCGATGCCGTTCAAAGAGGCCAGCATTGCCCTGGTGGACGAACTGGACAGCTCGGTCAAAGCCATCGCATCCCTCAACACCATCGTCAACACGGCCGGCCACCTCAAGGCCTACAACACCGACTACATCGCCATCGAGCAACTGCTGAAAACACACGCAGTACCGACAGAGTCGACCTTTGCCCTGCGCGGCAGCGGCGGCATGGCCAAGGCCGTGGCCAGTGCCCTGCGTGACGGCGGGTACGCCAATGGCGTGATCGTGGCGCGTAACGAAGCGGCGGGCAGGGCGCTGGCGCAGAGCCTGGGCTATCAATGGCAGGCGCAATTGGGCGATCTGCGCCCGCAGATGTTGATCAACGTCACGCCGATCGGCATGACCGGCGGGGCCGAGGCCGATCAGCTGGCTTTCGAGGCTGACGCTGTGGACCAGGCGCAGACGCTGTTCGATGTGGTAGCGATCCCTGCGGAAACGCCGTTGATCGTGCGTGGACGTGCCCAAGGCAAGCGTGTGATCACCGGGCTGGAAGTGATCGCGATCCAGGCTCTGGAGCAGTTTGTGTTGTACACAGGCGTGCGGCCGACCCAGGCACAGTTCGAAAAAGCCGTCGCTTTTGCGCGAGGCTGAAGCACATTGCACATCAACTGTAGGCGCAGGCAAGCCGGCGCCTACAGGGTTTTGACCGTGTCAGGCCTCCAGCTGTGCCAGCCGTTCTTCCAGCGCCGCAATCCGCGCTTCCAGCTCTTCGATGCGCTCGACTGAGACCCCGCCGGCCCCGCGTTCCACCGGGCTGCCGCGCGCCGCGATAATCGCCTCGATATCCGCCGGGTCGCCCAGCGCGTGGGTATAGCGATCCTCGCGCTGCCCCGCCTGGCGCGGCACCAGTACGGCCAATCCGCGCGCAATCAGGCGTTCCAGTTGGTGGACGACCTGCTCGGCGTCTTCGAAATCATGCATGCGCCCGCTGCGGGTCAGCAACTCGTTGACCGTCTGCGGCCCACGCAGAAACAGCAGCCCGGTCAGGATCACCTGGGCCGGCACCAATTCCAGGGCCTTGTCGACCCGGTGTTCCCAACGGTCGGCGCGGCTGCCCATGACCAGGCGGGTGAACCCCTGGCCTTCCAGCACGCGCAGGCTTTGGCCGACCTGGCCTTGGCTGAGGTTCATCACCGGCTCGCGGCTGGTCTTCTGGTTGCAGGCCAGGACCACGGCGTTGAGGGTCAGGGGGTAGGTTTCCGGGTTGGTCGCCTGTTTTTCGATCAGGCAGCCCAGGATGCGGATTTCCGTGCTGTTCAGGCGCGGTTCAGGGGTGTCGGTATCGTGCTCAGCGGTCATCGCGCTTTCCCTATGCAGTGAACGCACTAGCCTAATCCTGAAAAAATAAAAGACAAGCGGCCGGCATGGCTATAATCGCCGCTGGTTCCAACCCCGCCCTTACCGATGAGACCGTCATGACTATTTCCCTGTACGCCGCTTCCGTCCCAGTCTTCAAGCAAATGCTCAGCGCCTTGAGTGGTGTGCTGGAAAAAGCTGAAGCCCACGCCACTGCGAAGAACATCGAACCCAACGCCTTGCTGCAAGCGCGCCTGTTCCCTGACATGTTCCAACTGGTGCGCCAGGTGCAGATCGCCGTCGACTTCGCCAAGGGCGTTTCCGCGCGTCTGGCCGAGATCGAACTGCCGAAATACGAAGACAACGAAGCGACCTTCGCCGACCTGCAGGCGCTGATCGCCAAGGTCCTGGCGTTTATGGACACCATCAAGCCCGAGCAAATCGACGGCAAAGAAGGGATCGAGATCATCACTCGCCCCGGCACCCCGAAAGAAAAGCGCTTCAGCGGCCAGTCCTACCTGCTGACCTACGGCCTGCCGCAGTTCTTCTTCCACGTCACCACCGCCTACGCCCTGCTGCGTCACAACGGTGTGGAAGTGGGCAAGCGTGATTACATGGGCGCTTTCTGAATAGCTGTGTTCTGAGCGCATAGAAAAAAGCCCGGGGTCGTTCCTTTGAGAACGGCCCCGGGCTTTTTTGCGAGCGCTGTTTAAACCGGCTGCTCTTCCTTGCCCAGGCATGCCGCTGCGGTAAACAGCACATCGGTGGACGAGTTGAGTGCGGTTTCCGCAGAGTCCTGCAACACGCCGATGATGAAACCTACCGCCACTACCTGCATGGCGATATCGCTGGGAATGCCGAACAGGCTGCATGCCAGTGGAATCAGCAGCAGCGAACCACCGGCCACGCCCGACGCACCGCACGCGCAAATGGCGGCGACTACGCTGAGCAGCACGGCGGTGGGCAGGTCTACGGTGATGCCCAGGGTGTGCACGGCCGCCAGGGTCAATACGGTGATGGTGATCGCCGCACCCGCCATATTGATGGTGGCGCCCAGGGGGATCGACACCGAGTAGGTGTCTTCATGCAGGCCCAGGCGCTTGCTCAACGCCAGGTTCACCGGAATGTTCGCCGCCGAACTACGGGTGAAGAACGCCGTGATGCCGCTTTCACGCAGGCACAGCAATACCAGCGGGTAGGGGTTGCGGCGCAGTTTCCAGAACACGATGGCCGGGTTGATCACCAGCGCCACGAACAGCATGCAGCCGATCAGCACCACCAACAGGTGGGCGTAGCCGAGCAGGGCACCGAAGCCGGAGGTGGCGAGGGTCGAGGCTACCAGGCCGAAAATCCCCAGGGGGGCGAAGCGGATCACCACGCGCACGATCAAGGTCACGCCGTTGGACAGGTCATCGAGCACCGTGCGGGTGGTTTCGCCGGCATGGCGAATCGCTATGCCCATACCGATGGCCCACGCCAGAATGCCGATAAAGTTGGCGTTCATCAGCGCACTCACCGGGTTATCCACCACGCTCAGCAACAGGCTCTGCAACACCTCGCCGATGCCGCCCGGCGCGCTCACGGTGGCGTCGTGGGTGGCGAGCACCAGCGGCGAGGGAAACAGCGTGCTGGCGATCACCGCAACCACGGCGGCTGCGAAGGTGCCCAGCAGGTACAGGAACAGGATCGGCTTGATGTGGGTTTCCTGGCCGTGCTTATGGTTGGCGATCGACGCCATCACCAGCACGAACACCAGGATCGGCGCCACGGCCTTCAGCGCGGTGACAAACACTTTGCCAATGAAACCACTGGCCTTGGCGGCCTCGGGCAGCACGAAGGCCAGCAGAATGCCGGCGATCAGGCCGATGACGATTTGCGTGACCAGGCTGACGCGCGCGAGTCGTTGGAAAAGGGAGGGGGCAGCAGTCATAAACGGTTGTCTCTGGTTTTTTTAGTAGGACGCAGCATTACAGGTGGAGGGCGCTGTAGGAAGCGGGCGCGGAGTCTATCATGCTGTAGGAAATGTCCCGATTGATGCGGCATTCCGTCACCCATTTGCGGCCAATTCGCACAGATTCTGTTAGCATGACCTCCTCTAATCTTTCCTATCTGTCAGCGGGCCCACGGGCTTTCGTTGATGTCGTCGTTTCTGGAGTTTTCATGTTGTTTCCCATCCTGCTGCTGTCGGCCGCCGGTTTTACCGTGCTGACCACAGAATTCATAATCGTCGGCCTGTTGCCGTCGATCGCCCGGGACCTGAATGTCAGCGTGTCCCAGGCCGGCCTGCTGGTGACGCTGTTTGCGTTCACCGTGGCGGCGTTCGGCCCGTTCCTCACTGCCTACTGCGCGCGGTTCCAGCGCAAGCGCCTGTTCATCACGATTTTGATCATGTTCGCCGTGGCAAATACCGTGGCGGCACTGGCGCCGAACATCTGGGTGATGTCCCTGGCGCGCTTGATTCCAGCGTTGGGCTTGCCGGTGTTCTGGGCCTTGGCCAGTGAAACGGCGGTGGACATCGTCGGCCCGGAATACGCCGGTCGCGCCATCGAGAAGATCGGCTTCGGGATCGTCTGCGCCACCGTCTTCGGCATTCCGGTGGGCACGCTGATTTCCGATATGTTCGGCTGGCGCAGCGCGTTTGCAATCCTCGCGGTGATTGCGTTGGCCAAGGCGCTGCTGCTGTTTATCTACCTGCCGGTGACACAGGCGAAGAACGCGCAGGTGACGTTACGCTCGCAATTCAAGCTGCTGCGCAGCCCGTTGATGCAGGGGCATATCCTGCTGTCGATCCTGGTCTTCAGCGGCATGTTTACCGCCTACACCTACCTGGCGGACATCCTTGAACGCCTGGCCGGGTTCGACGGTACGCTGGTCGGCTGGTGCCTGATGGGTTTTGGCGCGGTCGGGCTGATCGGCAACTCGCTGGGCGGGCGCGCGGTGGATCGCCACCCCTTGATCGCGTCGATGGTGTTCTGCGGGTTCATGATAGCCGGCATGGTCGCCGTGGTGCCCGCGATTCACTCCACCATCGGCCTGGCCGCGGCGATGGCCGTGTGGGGCGTGACCCAGGCGGCGATGTTCCTGGTCAGCCACGTGCGGCTGATGAAGGCCGCACCGCATGCGCCGGCGTTTGCCGCGTCGCTGAATATTGCCGGGGCCAACCTGGGTATCGGTCTTGGTGCCTTGGTCGGTGGGCATGTGATCGACACCCTGGGCCTGGCCAGCCTGGGCTTGGCCGCGTCGGGGTTTATCCTGGTGTCGATCCTGCTGGCGCTGTGGCTGATGAGCGCCAAACCGCTGCCGACCAGCGCCTGAACCCTCAGGGCAGAGCGGTGAACAGTTCCCGCCTGGCACCTTCGGTTATCGCCACGATGCCGGGGTGCTTGACCTTGCGTTCTACCGAAATCGCATAGAACGACTCGGTCACCGCATCCGTCTGGCCAATCAGCGCGACGCCATACTGGCGCACCACCTCATCGGCAATCACGCTGGGGGCGATAAAGATCCCGCTGCCGGATTGGCCGAATGCCTGCATCAATGCACTGTCGTCGAACTCGCCGATGATCTTCGGTTGGATCTGCTGCTCGGCAAACCAGCGCAGCAAGCGGCTGCGCACCACCGTCTCCGCCCCCGGAATCAACAATGGCGCCCCCTGCAAACACTGTGGGAAAACGCCGCCGTGCCGGTCAGCCAACGCTTGAGTGGCGAAAAAACTGATGCCGCATTCGCCCAACTTCTGGCTGTAGCCCTTGATGTCCAAATGCGTGGGCATGGGGCTGTCGGAAATCACCAGATCGAGGCGCTGGATCGCCAGATCGGCGAGCAGGCGTTCGAGTTTGTCTTCGCGGCAGGTGATGCGGATTGGCTCGCTGAGCTCCATCGTCGGCGCGATCAGCCGGTAGACGATGGATTTTGGCACCACATCCGCCACCCCGACCCGAAACAAGATCTGCTGTTCATCCGGCTGCGCGCGCAACATCGCCTCCAGTTCATTGCCGGTCTGGAACATCTGCTCGGCGTAGGGCAGGGCCTGGCGCCCGGCCTCGGTCAGCTCCAACTGGCGGCCTACCCGCTGAAACAGGGCGATGCCGAAGGTTTGTTCCAACAGGCTGATCTGTCCGCTGATGGTCTGGGGCGTGAGGTTCAATTGCTCACAGGCGCGCACGATGCTGCCGGTCTTGGCCACCACCCAGAAGTAATGCAACTGTCGGTAATTGAGCATGCCGGCCTACACTTCGTTAAAACCGAAGTATACGCGAGAAAAATACGAATTTTCCTGAAGTGTCCCTCTGCCTAGAATGCGTCGCTATCGAGGGGCCACTATTTGGACCCAATGGTTCTAACGAGGAAAACATCATGAAACTCAATTCCCTGGGCGCGGCATCGTTGCTTGCGCTTTCATTGGTGGTGGTCAGCGGCTGTGATCAGGTCGAAAAAAGCGCACAACAGGTGATGGGCAAGGCCACCGAGTCGGCCAAGCAAGTGATCGACGAAACCCATAAGGCCGCCGAGCAGGCGTTGAGTGAAGCGACCCAAGGCCTGATCAGTCCGCAGAAAAAAGACGATCAGCCGCAAAACGAGTCTGAATCGACGCGTAAAGAAGCCTAATTTCCCAGCACAACGTCAGGATTGATCTATGGACTACCTTGTACAACTGGCCGCCAGCCCCACCGCCTGGGTCGCACTGGCCACCTTGATCGTGATGGAAATCGTGCTGGGCATCGATAACCTGATTTTTATCTCGATCCTCACCAACAAATTGCCCGAGCAGCACCGGGCCAAGGCACGACGCATCGGTATCAGCATGGCGTTGGTATTGCGCCTGGGTCTGTTGAGCACCATTGCGTTCATCGTGCAGTTGACCACGCCGGTGTTTGAAATTTTCGGCCAGGCGTTTTCGTGGAAGGACATGATCCTGATCGCCGGTGGCCTGTTCCTGGTCTGGAAGGCAACCACCGAGATCCATCACAGCATGGACCCGGAGCCTGAAGAGAAGGCCAGCACCAGCAATGCCGTGTCCATCGGCTTTGCTGCGGCCATCGGCCAGATCTTGATGCTCGACCTGGTGTTCTCCATCGACAGCATCATCACCGCCGTGGGCATGACCGAGCATTTGCCGATCATGATCGTTGCCGTGGTGACCTCGGTCATCGTGATGCTGGTGGCGGCTGAGCCGCTGGCCAAGTTCATCAACGACAACCCGACCGTGGTGATGCTGGCCCTGGGCTTCCTGATCATGATCGGTATGACCCTGATCGCCGAAGGCTTCGGTGCCCATGTGCCCAAAGGCTACGTGTATGCGGCCATGGCGTTCTCGGCGGCGATCGAGTGCTTGAACATCGCCCGGCGCAACCGCCACAAGCGTTTGCTGGCCGCTCGTCAGTAATCGCAGCAACCCCAAAAAGGCCGGCTGTGCTCGTAAGAGTCCCGCCGGCTTTTTGCCGTCTGTTAGAATCCGCGCACTTGATAGCTTGAGGTCCACCATGAACGAGCCGATTCGCCTTACCCAGTACAGTCATGGCGCGGGATGTGGCTGCAAGATTTCGCCCCAGGTATTGGAAGTGATCCTCGCTGGCAGCGGCGCACAGAACCTTGACCCGAACCTGTGGGTGGGCAACGCCTCGCGCGACGATGCGGCGGTGTACGCCATCGACGACGAGCGCGGCGTGGTCTCCACCACTGATTTTTTCATGCCGATTGTCGATGACCCGTTCGATTTCGGCCGGATTGCCGCCACCAACGCGATCAGCGACATCTACGCGATGGGCGGCGACCCGTTGATGGCTATCGCCATTCTGGGCTGGCCGGTAAATGTATTGGCTCCGGAGGTCGCCCGCGAAGTGATCCGTGGCGGCCGCTCCGTGTGCGACGAGGCCGGTATTCCCCTGGCCGGCGGTCACTCCATCGATGCGCCGGAGCCCATTTTCGGCCTTGCCGTGACCGGTATCGTGCAAAAGCGCCATATGAAGCGCAACGACACCGCCACCGTCGGCTGCCGTTTGTACCTGACCAAACCCCTGGGCATCGGCATCCTGACCACCGCCGAAAAGAAAGGCAAATTACGTGATACGGATATTGGTCTGGCTCGTGATTGGATGTGTACCCTCAATAAGCCTGGCAGCCGCTTCGGCAAATTGGCCGGTGTAACGGCAATGACTGACGTCACCGGCTTCGGTCTTTTGGGCCATTTGGTGGAAATGGCTGACGGCAGCGGCGTGACGGCACGCATCGAATATAACAAAGTCCCACGCCTGCCCGGGATCGAGGACTACCTGGACCAGGGCTGCATGCCGGGCGGCACCTTGCGCAACTTCGACAGTTATGCGAGCAAACTCGGGCGCCTGCAGGAGCTGCACAAGCGCGTGCTGTGTGACCCGCAGACCAGCGGCGGCCTGTTGATCGCCGTTACGCCCGAGGGCGACGCCGAGTTTCATGCGATCGCCCGCGAACTGGGCCTGACCCTTGAGCCCATCGGTGAATTAGTTGAGCGACAGACCCACGCGGTAGAGGTGTTTTGATGGCGACTGACATCACCGACTACCGCGACATCTTCCTCAACGACCGCCCGATGATGGATACCCGCGCGCCGGTCGAGTTCACCAAGGGCGCCTTCCCAGGCGTGGTCAACCTGCCACTGATGACCGATGACGAGCGTCAGCGGGTCGGCACTTGCTACAAACAGCAGGGCCAGCAAGCGGCTATCGTGCTCGGACACGAGCTGGTGTCCGGAGCAATCAAGGCCGGGCGCATCGAGCAATGGGCGCGGTTCGCCCAGGCCAATCCGGACGGCTATCTGTACTGCTTTCGTGGCGGTCTGCGTTCGCAGATCGTGCAGCAATGGCTGAAAACCGAAGCCGGTATCGAGTACCCCCGCGTCGGCGGCGGCTACAAAGCCATGCGCGGCTTTTTGCTGGACACCGTCGAACAGGCGGTCGCCGAGTGTGACTTCGTGTTGCTGGGCGGCATGACCGGCACCGGCAAGACCGAAGTGCTCGGCCAACTGCGCAATGCGCTGGACCTGGAAGGCCACGCCAACCATCGCGGTTCCAGCTTCGGTAAGCGGGCCACGGTGCAACCGTCCAACATCGACTTCGAGAACCGCCTGGCGGTGGACCTGCTGAAAAAACGCGCGGGCGGCATCGAGCAGTTTGTGGTCGAGGATGAAAGCCGCATGATCGGCAGTTGTGCGCTGCCGTTGCCGTTGCACAAGGGCATGCAGACCTTCGCGATGGTGTGGTTGGAAGACACTGTCGAAGGCCGGGTCGAACGTATCCTGCGCGATTACGTGGTCGACCTTTGCGCTGAATTCATCGCGGTATTTGGCGAAACCGGCTACGTACTGTTTGGTGAGCGCCTGACCCAGAGCCTGGCCAATATCCACAAGCGCCTGGGCGGCGAGCGCTTCCAGCGATTGCAGGCGATTCTGCAGGACGCCCTGGCGGAACAGGCCCGCAGCGGCGCTGTGGACCTGCACCGCGTATGGATCGAAGGGTTGCTGCGCGAGTACTACGACCCGATGTACGCCTTCCAGCGTGAAAGCAAAGGCGCGCGCATCGAGTTTGTCGGGGAGCAGGCAGCGGTGCTGGAGTATTTGCGCGAGCGTGGTGTGTTGCGAGGTTGATGCTTGCCTGCAATAAGGCCCTCAACCCCGCCCGCCACCTACAGAATCGCCGCTCCAATCAAGCCGCAGACCACGCCCAGCAGCATGGTCAAACCGGCCACCGTGACCAGCACCCGCGCGTCGAAATCCTTGCGCAACATCAGCAGTGACGGCAGGCTCACGCTCGGCAGGGTCATCAACAAGGCCACGGCCGGGCCGCTGCCCATGCCCAGCGTCATCATGGTTTGTACGATAGGAATCTCCGCGGCGGTCGGAATCACGAACAGCGTGCCGACAATCGCCAGTGGCACCAGCCACAGCAGGCTGTTACTCATCGCCCCATCCACATGGGGAAACAACCAGACCCGCGCCGCGCCCAATACCAGCACCGCCAGGATATAGACCGGGATCGTGCTCCAGAACAGTTGCCACAGGGTGCGCAACCAGCGGCTGAAAAACGGTTGCGACTCGATCACGCTGGCCTCGGCCACCGCCCCCAGCGCCGCTTCCGGCACTTGCTCCGGGCGCGCGATACGCTGGGCCACCAGGGACACGCCGACCACCAGCACAATCCCTGCCACCAGCCTTAACGCCGTGAAGCCCCAACCCAGCACAAACCCCATGAATACCAAGGTGGCCGGATTCAGTACCGGGTTGGCGATCCAGAACGCCAGCGCCGCGCCCACCGACACCTGCTGCCGACGCATGCCCGCCGCCACCGGTGCCGCGCAGCAACTGCACATCATTCCGGGCAAGGCGAACAGCCCGCCGCGCAGGGTCGAACCCAGCCCGGCACGACCGAACAGGCGCAGCAGCCAGTCGCGGGGGATCAACACTTGCAGCAACGAGCCGAGGATCACCGCCAGAACGGCGGCTTTCCAGATTGCCAGGAAATACACCTGGGCATAGGCCAGCGCTGCTGCCAGGGGCGAGGTTTGCTGGTCATTGAGAATCGAGGCGCCGATGCTGTGGTTGTCGGCGGCGACAAATGCCTTGAAGTAGTAGGGAGACCACTTCACGTAGTAAAGGCCGATGCAGGCGACCAGCACGAACAGTGCTGGTTTCCACCAGAACGACCAGCCCCGGTTGGGCTGGGTGGAGGCGAGGTTGGACATGGTGTTGATCCGTAGATGAGTCAATAGCCGCGCATCATACGCCCCTATCGCCCAGCCTTCAGATATCTGCGCTGACCTGCGTCGCCGGTGGGCAGGTTTGTTCGCCGTTGTTCAGGCCCTGCTTGTAGTTGCGGCTCAGCAGCGATGCCTTGCCGTTATGCCAGGTGAGTGTCAGCACATACAGCGTGTCGTAGTCATTACCGGACCAGTCTTCGGTGATGGTGTGCTTTTCGCCCACCGCTTCACTGGCTACCTTGTTGATCAATTCCGGCAGATAACCATGGGACCAGGCAGTGTAGATGATGGCGTTATGGTACTTATTTTCCACCAGTTCGTCGGCGAGGGCGCTGGTGTCATTTGCCGAAAACTTGATGTTTACCGGCAAGCCGAGCTTGATTGCGCTGGGGCTGATGGTCATGAGTGGGCGAATGTAGCTGTAGGAATTGTCTTTTTCGCCTTCCTCGACATTGCGCGTCGGGTTGGCGGCGAAGACGAAGTTGGCCTTGCCGAACTTTTCCGGCAACACGGTGGCCAGGTTCATCGCACGGTTCAGGCCCTGGCAGTTGAGCTGGCCCAGGCCGCCGGCGGGTTTTTCACCGTGGCGCAGGAACACCAGGGTTTGCACGCCGTCCACCGGCTCGGCGCTGCTGATGCGCGATTGCAGGGTCAGGCCGAGGACGCCGCCCACCAGCAACAAAGGCAATATGATGTATGAATATCGTTTGAGGCGTCGCGTAAGGCACAGAGGCTTTATTGTCATTAGATTCGAGTCTTCAGTGCGTTGGATTAAGGCGGACAAGCCCGGCGCCAGTGACGCATGCTGCGTCCTGCGGTGCTCCTAGTGTTATAGCAAGGTGCCTCCATTCACCGTTCAGGCGCACTTAAGAGTCCGCGAGGCCGCTTTGGTTCGCCCGTGGGGGAGATTAGCGAGGGGATGTTGCGTAATGATGACCCATGCAGGATACCGGGCAGATGATTATCATGGGGGCTTTCCGCCGAGGGATATCCCGATGAACTCACTCGCCGCTTTCCCGATCAACCGCAAATGGCCCGCCCAGCATCCGGAGCGTCTGCAACTGTATTCGTTGCCCACGCCCAACGGGGTAAAAGTTTCGATCATGCTCGAAGAGCTTGGCCTGCCCTACGAGGCGCACAAGGTCAGCTTCGAGACCCAGGACCAGCTGTCGCCCGAGTTCCTGTCGCTGAACCCGAACAACAAGATTCCCGCGATCATCGACCCCAACGGCCCCGGCGGTCAGCCGTTGGCGCTGTTCGAGTCCGGTGCGATCCTGCTGTACCTGGCGGAAAAAACCAGCCAGTTGCTTTCCGAAGATCCAGCCACACGTTATGAAACCATTCAGTGGCTGATGTTCCAGATGTCCGGCATCGGCCCGATGTTTGGCCAGGTGGGGTTCTTCAACAAGTTCGCTGGCAAGGCCTACGAAGACAAGCGCCCGCGTGACCGCTACGTCGCCGAGTCCCGGCGCTTGCTGGACGTGTTGGAAAAACGCCTGCTGGGCCGCACTTGGATCATGGGCGACGACTACAGCATCGCGGACATCGCGACGTTTCCGTGGATCCGTAACCTGATCGGTTTCTACGAATCCGGCGACTTGGTCGGCATCGCCGATTTCCCCAATGTGCTGCGCGCGCTGGACGGCTTTGTCGCACGTCCGGCGGTGATCCGTGGCTTAAACATTCCGAGCTGAGCCCATGCCGACTTTCGATTTCAAACAACTGGATGTCTTCAGCAGCGTGTCGCTCAAAGGCAACCCGCTGGCGGTAGTGCTGGGCGCCGACAGCCTCAGCGAGCAACAGATGGCCGACTTCGCCAAGTGGACCAACCTCAGCGAAACCACGTTTTTACTCACGCCCCGCGATCCACGGGCTGACTACCGGGTGAGAATCTTCACCACCTTGCAGGAGCTGCCGTTCGCCGGGCACCCGACGTTGGGCAGTTGCCACGCGTGGCTGCAGGCGGGGGGGGGTGCGCAAGGGGAGGAGATTATCCAGGAGTGCGAAATCGGCCTGGTGCGTATCCGTCGCCAAGGCGATGAGCTGGCGTTTATCGCGCCGCCGTTGTTGCGTTCGGGCCCGCTGGATGCCGCGTTGCTGGAGCGCGTGCGCCTGGGGTTGGGCCTGGCGCCCGAGGCCATTGTGCGCAGCCAGTGGGTCGACAACGGCGCGGGTTGGCTGGCGGTGATGCTGTCCGACCGCCAGGCGGTGCTCGATCTGCAGCCCGATTATGCGCAATTGCTCGGTCTGGCGGTGGGCGTGATTGCACCCTGCGATCCAGCGCGCGACGCTGTAGACGCGCACTTTGAAGTGCGCGCGTTCATCGCCGGCGACGGAGCCCCCGAAGACCCGGCCACCGGCAGCTTGAATGCCGGGGTGGCCCAATGGTTATTGGGCGAAGGCCTGGCGCCGAGCCGCTACGTGGTCAGCCAGGGCACGGCGATGGGGCGCGCGGGGCGTATCCGCATCGAGCGCCAGGACGATGAAATCTGGGTCGGCGGTGCCGTCGCGGTGTGTATCGAAGGACGTCTACAGCTCTAGATCAATGCAATTGTTGCGTGCATTGCAATAAACTATTGGTTGCCTGGCGTTTGTGCTGCCGGGCGCGGGGGGCATACGCTTTCGCCCCAAAGTTTTTAGCCATATTCAGGACAGCCATGACCAGCCAGTTCCCCCAAGCCCGCCCACGCCGCCTGCGCCGCTCCCCGGAGTTGCGTAGCTTGTTTCAGGAAACGGAGTTCACCCTCAACGATCTGGTGCTGCCGATTTTCGTCGAAGAAGAAATCGATGATTTCGTGCCGATCACCAGCATGCCGGGTGTGCTGCGCATCCCTGAGAAAAAGCTGGCCGGGGAAATCGAGCGTTATGCTCGCGCCGGGATCAAATCGGTGATGACCTTTGGCGTGTCCCACCACCTGGACGCCAGTGGTAGCGACACTTGGAAAGAGCGCGGCCTGGTCTCGCGCATGTCCTCGATCATCAAGGATGCCGTGCCGGAAATGATCGTGATGTCCGACACCTGTTTCTGCGAATACACCGACCACGGCCATTGCGGCGTGATGCATGGCGCCCATGTCGACAACGACGCAACGTTGGTTAACCTCGGCAAGCAAGCCGTGGCGGCTGCCCGTGCCGGTGCCGATGTGATTGCGCCTTCGGCGGCGATGGACGGCCAGGTCCAGGCCATTCGCCGGGCGTTGGATGACGCCGGTTTCACGCATATTCCGATCATGGCCTACTCCACCAAATTCGCTTCGGCCCTTTACGGTCCGTTCCGTGAAGCGGGTGGTAGCGCGCTCAAGGGCGACCGCAAAAGCTACCAGATGAACCCGATGAACCGCCGCGAAGCCGTGCGTGAATCGCTGCTGGACGAGCAGGAAGGCGCGGATGTGCTGATGGTCAAACCGGCCGGTGCCTACCTCGACATCATCCGCGACATCCGCGAAGCCTCGCGCCTGCCTGTGGCGGCGTATCAGGTCAGCGGCGAGTACGCGATGATCAAGTTCGGGGCCCAGGCGGGCGCGATCGATGAGGACCGGGTGGTGCGGGAAACCCTGGGTTCGATCAAGCGCGCCGGCGCGGACCTGATCTTCACTTACTTCGCCATGGACCTGGCGCTGGCAGGCATCTAAAACACCCCACTTGTGGGAGCGGGCAACCCCCGCTTCCACAGTGGGTTGTAGCGTTTTTCAGCGCTGTGCAAGCGCCAGGTTCAACCCCAACCCCGCGAAGGCCGCCGCAAAACTGCGCCGCAGCCAATTCTGTACCCGTGGTGACTCGATCACCGCGCGGCGAAACACATTGGCCAGCAGGCCATATACCACAAACACCGCAAACGTCATGGCCATGAACACGCCGCTTAGCACCAGCATTTGCAAGGCCGGCGCCGTGCTGGCCGGTGTGACGAACTGGGGTAGGAAGGCCAGGAAGAAAATCGTCAGCTTGGGGTTCAGAATATTCAGCAAAAAACCGCGCAGCATCAGGCTGCGCGCCGTGGTTGTCGTTGGCGCATCATTCATCGCAAAGGCCGAACGATCGCGCCAGGTGGCATAGGCCAGGTACAGCAAGTAGGCGGCCCCGGCGAATTTCAGTGCTTCGAACGCCAAGGCGCTGGTGTGCAACAGCGCGGAAAGGCCGAGGATGGATGCCAACAAGTGCGGGATGATCCCGGCGGTGCAGCCCAGCGCGGCGAACACGCTGGCGCGCTTACCGGCCGTGAGGCCTGTGGACACGGTAAAGATCACGCCGGTGCCAGGGATCAGCACGACGATCAGACAGGTGATGAAAAAGTTCATGCTGAGCATGGCATTCAAACTCCTTGTACGAATGGTCGATGACAAATCCTGTCATATTCGCAATGTGTTGGCGAGGGGAGGCATAGGGCGAACCCGCGTTAGACTTACCGGTCGATATCTGCAATGCCCGGCCCATCGCCCTCCAAGGAAGCCCCATGCATCTACGCCGCCTGATCCTGTGTCTCACGCCCTTGCTGGTACTGGCCGGTTGCGCGACCTCACGCGGCCCGCAACAGCCGGAGCGCAGCGAAGCCGAGGTCAAGGCGCAGATCGTGCGCCTGCTGCCCGCCAAGGTCGCCGATCGCAATGGTTGGGCCCAGGATATCTACACCGCTTTCGACACCCAGCACATCTACCCCAGTACCGAAAACATCTGCGCCGTGCTGGCGGTGACCGAGCAAGAGTCCACTTACCAGGTCGATCCCCCCGTGCCGAATATGGGCAAGATCGCCCAGGATGAAATCCTGCGCCGTGCCGGTAAGGTGCATGTGCCGGCGGTGTTGGTCCGCACTGCACTGCAACTGCGTTCGCCCACCGGTAAGTCCTACGCCGATCGGTTGAGCGCTGCACGCACGGAGAAGGACTTGAGCGGGATCTTCGATGACTTCATCAGCATGGTGCCGTTGGGCAACACGCTGTTTGGTGGTTTCAACCCGGTACACACCGCCGGCCCGATGCAAGTGAGCATCGAGTTTGCGCAGAAGCAGTCGCGGGGTTATCCCTACACGGTGGACGGCACGATCCGTCGGGAAGTGTTCACCCGACGTGGCGGTATGTACTTCGGCATCGTCCATTTGCTCGGCTACCCGGTGAGTTATGACCGGACGCTATACCGTTTTGCCGACTTCAACGCTGGCTGGTACGCCAGCCGCAACGCTGCGTTCCAGGCCGCCGTCAGCCGCGTCTCAGGCACCGAGTTGGCGCTGGACGGGGATTTGATCCGCTACGGCTCGCTTCTGCCCGGCAGCACCGAATTGGCGGTGCGTTCCCTCGGCGCCAGGCTGGACATGCGCAACCCCAGCATCCGCAGTCAGTTGGAGCAGGGCGAGCAATTGGATTTTGAGCAGACCACGCTCTACAAACGCGTGTTTGCCCTGGCCGAGACAGCGGCGGGCAAACCGCTGCCACGGGCGATCCTGCCGGGCATTGTGCTCAAAAGCCCGAAGATCACCCGCAACCTGACCACCGCCTGGTTCGCCCAGCGCGTAGATGAGCGCTATCAGCGCTGTATGAAGCGCTGAGGTCATTCCTGAACGGGGTTGGTGAATTAGCCCCAGGCATCGCAGAGGATATGCGCGGTTGATGATAATGGTCGCTGTGTGGGGCCTGGGGTACACCTCATGGCTGACTCCAAGGAAGAACCCGCGATGATCGCTCACGCCGTGCCCGAAGGTTTTGTCTCATTGCCGCGCAGCAGCCCGCTCCTCGACTTGTTAGGCCCGGCCTATTGCCGGGGTGAAGGCTTGCAACTGGAAATCGGCCTGCGCGCCGACAACCGTCACGCCAATGGCCGTGGCACGGTGCATGGCGGGGTGTTGGCAACCTTGGCGGATATCGGCATGGGCTATGCGATGGCGTTTTCCAGTGAGCCGCCGTTGCCGTTGCTTACCGCGAGCATGACTGTGGATTACCTGGGCGCGGTGCAAGTGGGGGAGTGGATGGTGGTACGACTGGAGCATCACAAGCGTGGCCGGCAAATGGCATTTGCCACGGTGAGTCTGCAGGTGGGGGACAAAATCGTGGCGCGGGCGAACGCGGTGTTTGCGGTGGCGCGTGCGGACTGAAGGCGAAAAAAAGGCCCGGTTTTTCGTGGAGCCGGGCCTTTTCGTGTGTTGCTCTTGAATCAGCTGCGCTCAAGGGCCAGGGCTACCCCTTGGCCGCCGCCGATGCACAGCGTCGCCAGGCCTTTCTTGGCGTCGCGTTTGATCATTTCGTGCAGCAGGGTCACCAGAATGCGGCAGCCTGACGCGCCGATCGGGTGGCCAATGGCGATCGCGCCGCCGTTGACGTTGACCTTGTCGGCGTCCCATTCCAGCTCTTTGGCCACCGCCAGGGATTGCGCGGCAAAGGCTTCGTTGGCTTCGACCAGATCCAGGTCGGCCACGTTCCAGCCGGCTTTCTCCAGGCAACGGCGGGTGGCCGCGACCGGGCCTATGCCCATGATGGCCGGGTCGACGCCGGCATTGGCGTAGCTGGCAATACGCGCCAGCACGGGCAGGCCGAGGGCCTTGGCCTTGTCGGCGCTCATCAGCAGCACGGCGGCGGCACCGTCGTTGAGGCTGGACGCGTTGCCGGCGGTGACGCTGCCGTCTTTCTTGAACGCGGGTTTGAGCTTGGCCAACGACTCGGCGGTGGTGCCGGCGCGCGGTTGTTCATCCACGGCGAAGGCCACCGGGTCGCCCTTGCGCTGCGGGATCAGAATCGGGGTGATCTCATCGGCAAAGCGGCCGGCTTCGATGGCGGCGACGGCTTTTTGCTGGGACTCGGCGGCGAAGGCGTCCTGGGCTTCACGGCTGATGCCGTACTTGTCCACCAGGTTCTCGGCGGTGATGCCCATGTGGTAGTCGTTGAATGCATCCCACAGGCCGTCGGTGATCATGCTGTCGATCATCTTGGCGTGGCCCATGCGCAAACCGGTGCGCGCGGCGGGCAATACGTAGGGGGCCAGGCTCATGTTCTCCATGCCGCCGGCAATGATCACGTCGGCATCGCCACAGCGGATGGCCTGGGCGCCCAGGTGCAGGGCCTTGAGGCCCGAACCGCAGACCTTGTTCAAGGTCATCGCGGGTACGGCATGGGGCAAGCCAGCGAGGATCGACGCCTGGCGCGCCGGGTTCTGGCCTGAGCCCGCAGTGAGCACGTGACCGAGGATCACTTCATCCACCTGGGCCGGGTCGAGGCCGGTTTGCTCCAGTAGGCGACGGATCACGGCAGCGCCCAACTCCGGTGCCGGGATGGCCGCGAGCGATCCTTGAAAGCTGCCTACGGCGGTACGTGTGGCAGCAACAATCACAACGTCTTGCATGGAATGTGTCCTCACTGGAATTGCATTTCCGGAACGTGGTCGGGGACGATCAGTTTACCGGCTGTCTTGCTGACAATCTCTTCAATACTGACCCCAGGGGCACGCTCCTTTAGGATAAAGGCGCCGTTGTCGATTTCCAGGTATGCGAGGTCCGTCAGTACGCGTTTGATGCAGTGGGCACCGGTCAGCGGCAGGGTGCATTGGCTGAGCAACTTGGACTCACCGTCCTTGGACGCGTGGGTCATGATCACGATGATGTTTTCCGCGCCGGCCACCAGGTCCATGGCGCCGCCCATACCCTTGACCAGCTTGCCGGGGATCATCCATGAGGCGATGTTGCCCTGTACGTCCACTTCAAACGCGCCGAGCACGGTGAGGTCGACATGGCCACCGCGAATCATCGCGAAGGATTCGGCGGAGGAGAAGATCGAGGCGCCGATGCGCGCGGTCACGGTTTGTTTGCCGGCGTTTATCATGTCGGCATCGATGGTCTCTTCAGTGGGAAACGGGCCCATGCCGAGCAGGCCGTTTTCCGATTGCAGCATCACTTCCATGCCTTCGGGGATGTAGTTGGCCACCAGGGTCGGAATGCCGATGCCCAGGTTGACGTAGAAACCGTCCTGCATTTCGCGGGCGACGCGTTGAGCCATTTGTTCGCGGGTGAGAGCCATGGTGCTGTTCCTCTTATTCTCTTCGGGCTGGAGGGATTATTTGCGGACAGTGCGCTGTTCGATGCGCTTCTCGAAGGTGCCGCAGATGATCCGGTCGACGTAGATGCCAGGGGTGTGGATCTGCGACGGTTCCAGCTCGCCCGGTTCGACGATTTCCTCGACTTCAACCACGGTGATCTTGCCTGCGGTGGCGGCCAGCGGGTTGAAATTCTGGGCGGTGTGGCGGTAGATGACGTTGCCGAAGTGGTCGGCTTTCCAGCCTTTGACGATGGCGAAGTCGCCGGTGATGGATTCTTCCATCAGGTACGGGCGACCGTTGAATTCGCGGGTTTCCTTGCCTTCGGCAACCGGGGTGCCGACGCCGGTGGCGGTGAAGAAGGCCGGAATGCCGGCGCCGCCGGCGCGCATTTTTTCCGCCAGGGTGCCTTGGGGGGTGAGCACCACTTCGATCTCGCCGCTGAGCAGTTGCTTCTCGAACAGGGCGTTTTCGCCCACGTAGGACGCGATCACTTTGCGGATCTGCTTTTCTTCCAACAGCACGCCCAGGCCAAAACCGTCGACGCCGCAGTTATTGGAAACCACTGTCAGGTCGCGGGTGCCTTTGCGCTTGATCTCGGCGATGAGGTTTTCCGGGATGCCGCACAGGCCAAAGCCGCCGGCGAGCACGGTCATGCCGTCTTCCAGGCCTGCCAGTGCCTCTTCATAGGACGCCACGCGTTTATCGAAACCTGCCATATAGCACCTCTTTTATTGTTTGTGGGCCAGTCAATGTTCCGAGTGTTGCGCTGACGGATTGATTTGTTAAGTTGTTTTTTAAGGTTGATTGATTTAAAAAACTGCATAGTCGAGCCGTCGTCCGGAGTAACGTCATGACCGTCAAACAGATGCGTGCCTTTCTGGCCGTGGCACAGAGCCTGAGTTTTGCTGCTGCCTGCGAGCGGCTGCACCTCTCTCAATCGGCACTGAGCCTGACCATCAAAGGCCTGGAAGAAGGGCTTGGCGGGCGCTTGTTCAGCCGCAATACCCGCAATGTCGCGCTGACCCCTGAAGGGGAATCCTTGTTGCCGCTGGCGCGTCGGTTGATTGCCGATTGGGACAACGCCGAGGATGAACTGCGCCAGCGTTTCACCCTGCAGCGCGGGCGGGTGACGGTGGCAGCGATGCCGTCGTTTGCAGGCAACCTGTTGCCGCCGATCCTGAAGATATTCCGCGCGCGTTACCCCCATGTGAACGTGACGGTGCATGACCTGATCAACGAACAGGTGCTGGAGATGGTCCGTGATCGCCAGGTCGAGTTGGGCGTGGCGTTCGAACCGTCCGAAGGTTCGTCGCTGGCGTTTACGCCGTTATACCTGGATCGTTTTATTGCCGTAGTGCCTGCGGATTCACCCTTGGCACAGCGCGCTGAAATCGAATGGAAAAGCCTATTGGAGCAACCGTTCATTACCTTGCAACGACCCTCTACAGTGCGGGTAATGCTGGAGGAACACCTGGGTGCCTTGCAGATGAAATTGCCGGTGGCGTTGGAGAGTCACCAATTGGCGACGGTGGGCAAGATGGTTGCCAGTGGCCTGGGCGTCAGCGCCGTGCCGGCCTTATGTGCGCAGCAGATGCAGGAGGCGGGCGCCCATTGCATCACCTTGACCGATCCGGTGATCGAGCGGCCGATTGGTGTGTTGACCAAACCGGGGCATGAACTGTCGGCGGCGGCACAGGTGTTGTTTGATATTTTTCGCGATGAGGCGGGGAAAGGCCGTTACCCCAACTTTTGAAGTTGCATAAAAAAATGTGGGAACTGGCAAGCCAGTTCCCACATTAGTTGAGTTGTACTTAGGAGTAGCGATCGATTACTTTAACTTGCGCGCTGTCTTTGAAAGATACCCACGCGTGGTTAAGTGTGTCGAACACCTGCTCGATAAAGTTGCGATCGGCCGCAGCTTTCTTGCCAACATAACCCTGGCCACGGCGGTACACCTTCAGGCGCGCCGCCAGTTCACGGTTATTTCTGTCGAACTCGGCTTCTTCGGTATGGGGCGCCAGGCAGTCAATTTGGACTTTGCCCGATTTACCAATCCACAGGATATGGTCGTCGAGTGTGTCTTTCTGCGCTGCGAACATCTCAGCCAATTGTTCGATAGTTGGTTGGTTGTTCAGATTCATGTGTAAGCCCCTTGACCAGTTGGCGATCTATCAATTGATTCGTTAAAACTGCTTAGTTGTCTCCGGTTCCGAAAACCGGGCGTCAGTGACGGTCTGCCGAATACGGGCAGGGTCTTGAACCTGATGCATGTAGTCTTGCTGATGAACTGCTACGCAATGGTTTCATAACGAAGACAAGTAGCGTTTGAGCTCCTTGTACCGAACCCTTTGGGTCGGTCAGCTTCATCAATCTGCCTTGTGGGCAGTGCACATCCGGAAAAAACAGCTCGGCGGTCAGACGAGCTTGTTCAAAACGCTTGTTACCAACGCTCCCGATCCGGGAGACGTCTAGATCATGCAAGGACAAAAAGGTTACGTCAACGGTTATGTAGTGATTATTTTTGATCACTACATAAATCGTCGTGGCGACGGGGCCGTGCGGGGAAGTGTGACTTGGGCGTCATTTTTTGTGCGGTGGGTCGCCGGAGCTCGTTAGCCTGGCCGGGTTCCCCACTCATTTTTGATGCGCAGTGTTCTGGTTATCCCAGGCGCTCTGCCAATAGCGGCAACAACCGCTCGCAGGACGCCGCGATCTTCATCTGCAACAACTCATCCCCACGGGTCTTGCCCAGATTGATGGCAATCACCGGCTTGCCTTGCTCGACCATCGCCTTGCACAGGCGAAACGCCGAGTAGGCCATCAGCGACGACCCCACCACCAATAAACCCTCGGCTTGCTCCACCGCCGCCATTGCCCTGGCTGCGGTGGCCTGGGCAACGTTCTCGCCGAAGAACACGACGTCCGGTTTCAGCCGTTCGCCGTTGCAGTGGGGGCAGCGGGGCACGCGAAAGCGTTGTTCAAAAGCAGGATCGAGCAGGGTATCGCCGTCGGGTGCCTGCACGGCATCGACGCCGGCCAGGTAGGGGTTCTCGGTTTCCATCAACCGTTGGATCACATTGCGTGCGCTGGGCCGCTGGCAATCCAGGCATAGCACGCGATGCAAGCTGCCGTGCAGCTCGATCACATCCTGGCTACCGGCCTGGTCATGCAACGTGTCGACGTTTTGCGTGATCAGCCCGCTGATACGCTGGCGGTGTTGCAAGGCGGCCAGAGCCAAGTGCGCCTGGTTCGGCTGCGCAATGCGCACCCGTGGCCAGCCCAGCATCGCCCGTGCCCAATAACGGCGGCGCGCTTGTGGGGTGGCGAGGAACTCCTGGTACATCATCGGCGCCTTGCCCCGGCGTATGCCTTCGCTGTCCCGGTAGTCCGGGATACCCGACGACGTGCTGATTCCCGCCCCGGTCAGCACCAGAAAACGCCGTTCGGCCATGGTCCGGTGCAGGATATCGAGGTGGTCTTCCTGATGTTCGAGCAAGTCGAGCATGGGGTCTCCTATTCGCCGCGAATGTATTGCTCCAGTTGCTTGATCAGGTTGGCTTGTTCGGCAATGGCCTCCTTGACCAGATCGCCGATGGAGAGCAAACCCAGCAGTTTTCCGTCGACGACCACCGGCAAGTGGCGCAGGTGACTGTCGGTCATGATGTTCATGCATTCTTCGACCGTTTTATGGGCATCAACCGTTATGACTGGAGAACTCATGACCTCATGGACTTTGGTGGTGACTGAAGAGAGGCCTTTGAGTATCAGTTTTCGTGCGTAGTCACGTTCGCTGATGATGCCAACCACCTCGCCCTGCTTGACGACCGGCAAGGCCCCGACATTTTTCGATGACATCACCACTAACGCTTCGAATACGGTGTGGTCCCATTCAATGGTGTGGACTTCCTGGTTTTGCTTGTCTTTGGCTTTGAGTACTTCTGAGACGGTTTTCATGGCGGCCACTCCGGTATTGTTGTTGGGACGTCTGCAATCCCCTACAGAATCCTAGACGGCCCGCGCGGTAGCAAGGACCAAAGCGGCGTTAAACCCGTCAAAAAACGTCATACCCCGGATTTATTCATGGTTTACCCGGTACTTGTCGGCTTTTTCGCTCGCTTCGGGCTGGCCGCCGTCTTGCGGGGTGCGGCCGTGCGCTTCTTTTTCCACGGTGTGGCGCCGCGGCCTGCCGGGCTGGCAGGGCCGGTAATGGTCATGCGCATGCCGTTGCAGCGGGCCACTTGCTTGCTCATCCAGGCCGCTTGTTTGGCGACGAACTCTTCCAGGCTCATTTCGCCGCTTTGCACCATGTCCAGCGCCTGTTCCCAGATCGCGGTGGTGCCCGGGTCGGCGATGGCGCGGGGCACTGCATCGATCAGGCTGAACGCCGCCGGGGTGGCCGAGAGTGCCTTGCCGTTCTTCATCAGGTAGCCCCGGTCCAGCAGGCCCTGGATGATCCCGGCGCGGGTGGCTTCGGTGCCGATGCCGGTGGTGTCCTTGAGCTTTTGCTTGAGCAGCGGATCTTCCACCAGCTTGGCGACGTTTTTCATCGCCTTGATTAGGTCGCCTTCGGTGAAGGGTTTGGGCGGCTGGGTCCACAGGTCCTTGAGGTTGACCTTGGCGACGGCGTAATCCTGGCCCTGCACCAGTGCCGGCAGGGCTTGCGGTGCCGGCGCCTCACGGCCCTTGGCCGGTGCAAGGGCTTCGGGCAGCGCGCGCTTCCAGCCCGCTTCGATGACGACTTTGCCCACCGCGCGCAGCGCCTGGCCTGCACAGTCGAAATCCGCCTGGGTGCGATCATATTCATGGTTGGGCAGAAACTGCGCCAGGTAGCGCGCGCGAATCAGTGTGTAGACCGCCCGATGCTTGCCGGTGAGCTGCCCGACATCCTTGCCGGCGCCGGTGGGAATGATGCCATGGTGGGCGCTGACCTTGGCGTCGTTCCACGCCCGCGAGCGGCGTTGGGGATCGATATGCGGCATCAGTTCGTTGACCGCCGCGTCGGCACGGCCCAACGCGGCAAGGATCTTCGCCGCGTCGCCATGCTGACTCAAGGGCAGGTAGCCGCAATCGCTGCGTGGGTAGGTGATGGCCTTGTGGGTTTCGTAGAGCGATTGGGCGATGTCCAGGGTTTCCTGGGCGCCGAGGCCGAGCTTCTTCGAGCAGATTTCCTGCAGCGTACCCAGGTCGAAGGGCAGCGGGGCGACCTCGCGCATGCGTTCGGTGCGCAACTTCACCAGTCGCGCGCTGGCAGCGTGGGTCATGGCGTCGGCGGCGTCTCGGGCGAGTTGCGGGTTGAGGCAGCGGCCTTGATCGTCACAGGCGTCGTCGGTGGCGCGCCATTGGGCGGTGAAGGTCATGTGCGCTTGGCGCAGGTCGACATCGATGGCCCAGTAGGCCACCGGTACGAAATCGGCGATGCTGCGGTCACGGTCCACCACCAGGCGCAGGGTCGGGGTTTGCACGCGGCCCACCGGCAGCACGCCCTGGTAACCGGATTGACGGCCTAGCAAGGTAAACAGGCGGCTCATGTTCATGCCGATTAGCCAGTCGGCGCGGGAACGGCCCAGGGCCGAGTGGTACAGGCTGAAGGTTTCGGCGCCGGGTTTGAGCGCAGCCAGGGCCTTGCGAATGGAAGCGTCGTCCAGCGCCGACAGCCATAGCCGCTGGATCGGCCCGCGATAGCGGCAATGCTCCACCAGCTCGCGGGCGATCATTTCACCCTCACGGTCGGCGTCGGTGGCGATCACCAGCTCCTGGGCTTCGCCCAGCAGGCGCTTGACGGCCTTGAACTGGCTGGCGGTCTTGGGCTTGACCCGCATCTTCCATTTGTCCGGGATGATCGGCAGGTCGGCGAGCACCCAGCGCTTGTACTTGGCGTCGTAGGCATCGGGCGGGGCGGTTTCCAGCAGGTGGCCGATGCACCAGGTGACGGTCACCCCGTTGCCCAGCCAGCAACCGTCGCCACGGCGAGTGGCGCCGAGCACGGCCGCAATATCCTTGGCCTGGGAGGGTTTTTCACAGAGGAACAGCCGCATGGTCATCACATCAGATCGGGTTGATGCCTTGCAGGATGCGGAGTCCGAGGGATTTGAGCAACCATTATCTGTATGGATGTACAGCAATTTGTGTGGCACCGCAGAACAGATGTGGGAGGGGGCTTGCTCCCGATGGCGACCTATCAGTCAATGCAAAGATAACTGAAGCCATCGGGAGCAAGCCCCCTCCCACAGGGGACCTACGGTGTTCAGGAGGTCGGGTCAGTTGTTATCGATATCCACGTGCCGCGTTTCCTTGAGGCAGAACATCCCGACAATCAGGCTCACCCCGGTCACGACCACCGGATACCACAAGCCGTAGAAGATATCGCCGGTGTACACCACCAGGGCAAACGACACGGTCGGCAGGAACCCGCCAAACCAGCCGTTGCCGATGTGGTAGGGCAGGGACATCGAGGTGTAGCGGATGCGTGTCGGGAACAGTTCAACCATCAGCGCCGCCAGCGGGCCGTAGCACATGGCCGCGATCAGGATCAGCACAACGATCAGCACCACCACCATCACCTTGTTGACCTGGGCCACATCCGCCGATGTCGGGTAGCCGGCCAGGGTCACGGCAGCGCGCAGGGCCGCCTCGTCAAAGCCATCGATGCGCACGTCGCCCACGCTCACCTGCACCGGGCTGCTCGCAGGGGCGGCGGCGCTGCTGTAGGGCAGGCCTTGCTTGACCAGGAAGGTTTTGACCTTGTCGCACGGGCTATCAAAACGCGCCTTGCCCACCGGGTCGAACTGGAAGGTGCAGGTGGCCGGGTCGGCCAGCACGGTGATCGGCGCTTGGCGGCTGGCCTGGTCCATCGCCGGGTTGGTGTAGTGCGCCAGGCCCTTGAAGATCGGGAAGTACAGCGCGGTCGCCAGCAGCAGGCCGAGCATCAGCACCGGCTTGCGCCCGACCTTGTCCGACAGCCAGCCGAAGAAGATAAAGAACGGTGCCCCAATCACCACGCTGATGATGAGCAGCATATTGGCCAGGGCCGGGTCCATCTTCAGGAACTGCGTGAGGAAGAACAGCACATAGAACTGTGCCGCGTAAAAGGTCACCGCTTGTCCGCCGTTGATGCTGAACAGCGCAATCAGCACCACCTTGAGGTTTTCCCACTTGCCGAAGGATTCGCGGATCGGTGCCTTGCTGGCCTTGCCTTCCTCTTTCATTTTCAGGAACGCCGGCGATTCATGCAGGCTCATGCGAATCCAGGTGGAAATGCCCAGCAATACGATGGAAAACAGGAACGGAATGCGCCAGCCCCACACTTCGAACTGGTCACCGGTGAAGTAGCGGCAGGCCAGCACCACCAGCAATGACAGCAGCAACCCCAGGGTAGCGGTGGATTGAATCCAACTGGTGTGCAGGCCGCGCTTGCCGGCGGGGGCGTGTTCGGCCACGTAGGTGGCTGCGCCGCCGTATTCACCGCCCAGCGCCAGGCCTTGCAGCATGCGCAGGGCGATCAGAATGACCGGCGCGGCAATACCGATGCTGGCATACGTCGGCAACAGGCCGACACAGAACGTCGCCACGCCCATCAGGATGATGGTCACGAGGAACGTGTACTTGCGCCCGATCATGTCGCCCAGGCGACCAAACACCAGTGCACCGAACGGGCGCACCACAAAGCCGGCCGCGAAGGCCATCAAGGCAAAGATAAACGCCGTGGTGTCGTTGACCCCGGCAAAGAATTGTTTGCTGATCACCGCCGCGAGGGCGCCATAGAGGAAAAAGTCATACCACTCGAACACCGTCCCCAAGGACGAGGCGAAGATGACTTTTCTCGATTCGCTACCGGTGCTCGCGCTGACCGCCGAGCTCAGGGTTTGAGCATGTTCTGACATCGGGTATCCCTCACAGTGATTATTTATTGTTGTTCCACTGTCGGCGCCAGGTGTGGCGCCGCTATTCAGATTGCATGGACCAGTTCTCTCTCCGGGGCAAGGCTCCTTGTGTTCGGCGAAAGGATCAGTTGCGCGGCTTTCTCCGCGATCATCAGCGTGGGTGAGCAGGTATTGCCGGACGTGATGCGGGGCATGATCGAGGCATCGGCGATGCGCAGCCCCGGCACGCCGTGGACCCGCAGTTGCGCGTCGACCACCGCGTCCTGGTCACTGCCCATGCGGCAGGTGCCCACCGGATGGAAAATCGTCGTGCCGATGCGCGCTGCGGCTTCGTGCAGTTGCTCTTCGGTTTGCAGTGCATCGCCGGGCAAGTATTCCACCGGTTTGAACGGGCTCAGGGCCGGCGCGGCGACGATGCGTCGAGTCAGGCGAATCGCATCGGCGGCCACCCGCAGGTCTTGCGGATGGCTGAGATAATTGGGCTGGATCAGCGGCGCATCCGCCGGGTTGGCCGAGCGAATATCGACACGCCCACGGCTTTGCGGGCGCAGGTCGCAAACCGACGCGGTAAACGCCGGGAACGCGTGCAACGGCTCGCCAAAGCGCTCCAGGGACAGCGGTTGCACATGGTATTCAAGGTTGGCCGAGGTGTGTTCCGGGCCCGAGCGGGCAAACGCGCCGAGCTGGCTGGGCGCCATCGACAGCGGGCCGCTGCGGTCATACAGGTAGCGCAGGCCCATGCCCATCTTGCCCCACACGGAGCCCGCGATCTGGTTCAGGGTGCGCGCGTTTTCCAGCTTGTAGATCAGCCGCAGTTGCAGGTGGTCCTGCAGGTTGCCGCCGACGCCCGGCAGTTCATGCAACACATCAATGCCGAGCGGTTTGAGCACGTTGGCCGGGCCAATCCCCGAGCGCTGCAGAATGCCAGGCGAACCCACCGCGCCTGCGCACAACACGATTTCCTTGCGCGCCTTCCAACTGAGCTGTTGGCCGTGCTGACGCCCGAGCACTGCCGAGGCGCGGCCGTTCTCCAGCAATACGCGGTCGACTTCCACGTCGGTCAACACGGTCAGGTTCGGCCGCCGGCGGATCGGCTTGAGGAACGCCTTGGCCGCATTCCAGCGCACGCCGGCCTTCTGGTTGACCTGGAAGTAACCGCAGCCTTCGTTATCGCCCTGGTTGAAGTCGCTGATGTTGGCGATGCCGCTTTGGGCCGCAGCCTCACGGAAGGCATCCAGAATCGGCCACGACAGCCGTTGTTGTTCAACCCGCCATTCGCCGCCGTCGCTGTGAAATTCCGAACCGCCGGCAAAATGGTTTTCGCTTTGCTTGAACAGCGGCAGCACGTCTTTCCACGCCCAGCCGGCGTTACCTTCGGCTGCCCAGCCGTCGTAATCCTGGGCCTGGCCGCGCATGTAGATCATGCCGTTGATCGACGAACAACCGCCGAGCACCTTGCCCCGTGGGTAACTCAGGGCACGGCCTTGCAGGCCGGCTTGGGCTTCAGTCTTGAAGCACCAATCGGTGCGTGGGTTGCCGATGCAGAACAGGTAGCCGACGGGGATATGAATCCAGGGGTAGTTGTCGCGTCCACCGGCTTCAAGCAACAGCACACGGTGGGCGGGGTTGGCGGACAGTCGATTGGCCAGCAGGCAGCCTGCGGGGCCGGCGCCTACGACGATGTAATCGTATTCAGCAGTTGCAGTGGGCATCTGAGGTCTCGCTTGTTTTTCTTATTGGCTCCATCCTAGTTGTTAGTTTTCGTCTTAAAAATGTTAGTTTTTACCCAGCCGCTGTGCGTTTTTAAACAGTGCGGCTCAGGCTCACGGATTGGAGGCGCTATGTTCGACTGGAATGACCTGCGGTATTTTCTCGAGTTGCAGCGCAGCGGCCGCCTGCTCACCGCCGCGCAACGCCTGAAAACCACCCACGCCACCGTGGCGCGGCATATCGAGGCCATTGAGAAAAGCCTCGGCACCGCGTTGTTCGTGCAGCACGCCCACGGCTATGAGTTGACGCCGTCCGGCGAGGCCCTGCTCAAACATGCCGAAGCCATGGAAAACGTCGCGCTGCTGGCCGAAGACGAACTGACCCACACCGCCGCACCCCTGGGCAAGATCCGCCTGGGCGTGGCCGAAGGGCTGGGCGTGATGTTTCTCGCCAGCCGCATGGGCGGGTTGTTTGAGCGCTATCCGGGGTTGGAAGTGGAGCTGGTGGCCGTGCCGCGTTTCGTCAGCATCCTCAACCGCGAAGCCGAAATCAGCATCCACCTCGAACGTCCCAGCGTCGATCAACTGGTCACGCGCAAACTCACCGACTATCGCCTGGCGCTCTACGCCAGCCGCGCTTATCTGGCGCGCAATCCGCCGATTGAAAAACGTGAAGACCTCGCCGGCCATGCCTGGATCGATTACGTCGATGACCTGCTGTTCAGCCAGGAACTGAAATTCCTCAGCAGTTTCTGTCGCAACCCCAAGGTGGTGTTCCACAGCACCAGTGTGATCGCCCAGCACCAGGCAGCACGTTCCGGCCTGGGGATTGCTGTGTTGCCGTGCTTTATGGCGGCCAGTGACACGGAGTTGGTGTCGTTGCTGCCGGGGGAGGGGATTGAGCGCAGTTATTGGATCAGCTCGCGCAGGGAACTGCACAAGTCGGTGCGGCTGCGGGTGCTGTGGGATTACGTAGTGGAGTTGTGCGCGCGTGAGCAGCCGCTGTTGCTCGGCGAGTCCACCTGAAGAAACCGGATCAAAAATGTGCGAGGGGGCTTGCTCCCGATAGCAGTGTGTCAGCCAAAACATGCATGACTTCATCACCGCTATCGGGGCAAGCCCCCTCCCACATTGGATCTGTGGTGTTGCTTGAACTGAGTCAGTCGCGCAGTTCGAATTCCGCACTGCCCAACCGTTCCCCATTCACCAGCACATGCACCGCGTGCTTGCCGGGGTAGTGCTTGCGCGTGGTCAGTTCACGGATATGTTGTTCGCGGCTGATGCGCTGGTGCTCGCCTGCGCCAAGGGTAAAGGCCTTGAGCTTGAACACTTTGGCCGCGCTGTGGCCGGCGCTTTTTACATAGTCGATGGCGTAGTCCACCACCAGTTTCTGTGGCGCAGCGGCGGTGGATTCGAGGCTGAAGGTCAGGTTGATCCGCTCCCCCAGTTTGATCACCGCCGGGGTGACGCGCAGGTGATGAATCTTGACCTCGGCCTTGGCTCCTGCGCCGATGATCGTCAGCGCGCGGGTGTTGCCTTGCTTGATCAAGCTGCGCAGCGCATGGCGCGCGATCCACGCAGTGTGCGGGTTATCCAGCGACCAGCCTTCGATCAGGCTGAGCACCCAATCGGGGTGGTCCTTGGTGATGTCGTTGAGGTGGTTGGCCACGGACTTGCGCACATACAGGCTGCTGTCGGCCTTGAGGCTGTCGAGGATCGACGCGCACAGCGCGGGGTTGGCCTGCACGTCGGCCAGGCGAAATGACCACGGCAGTCGCGGTCGCGAGCCTTCGCTGGCGAGGCGGCGCACGTGGTCGTTGTCATCCAGCGACCACTCTTGCATCACTGCCAGGGTGCGTTGGAAGTCGTGCAGCAAGAAGTGCCGGATCGCGAATTCGGAGGAACCAAAGGTCGTGAAGTATTTGAGTGCAGCCATGGAACGCTCGAAGTCATCCCGGCCATGACTCGCCACGTAGTGCGGCAGGAACAGGCTGACAAACCCGCTGTTCAAGCGCGGTGCGAGCGCATAGAGCAGCTTGAGGGTCTGCGGGTAGTCCAGCGGGATCACCGCATGCAGGCTGTCGCTGACCCGCGCCATGCGCTGCATCACCGACAACTCGGCCAGCCCGGCCTTGGCGTGCTTGAGAAACCCATTGGCGTCGAACGCCGGGTACACCGCCGTCATCTCGGTGGCGATGTGTTGCAGGCGTTCGAGGTTGAAGATTTCCTTGAGGGCCGGGGCGCTTTGGTCGGTCATCGGTGATTCCATGGGGGGTTAGAGAAACCAGCGGTATTCCCGCGTGTTGATCTCCTGTTGAAACGCCAAGTGGTCCTGGCGTTTGTTCTCGCAGTACACGTCGACAAATTCTGCGCCCAGCTTATCGCGCAATACCGCTTGATGTTGCATGGCGCGCACGGCCTCGAGCATTTCCAGGGGGAAGTCGCTGCCGCTGTTGCGGTCATCATTGAGTGGGGCGATGGGTTCGCGCTGGGCTTCAAGCCCGTGCTCCAACCCCGCTAGAATCGCCGCCAACACCAGATAGGGGTTGGCATCGGCGCTGGCCAGGCGGTGTTCGATGCGCAGGTTGCGCGGGTCGGATTCCGGGATGCGCACGCACGCATCGCGGTCTTCAAAGCCCCAGCTCGCACGGGTGGCCGCGTTGACCGTACCACCCAGGCGGCGGAAGGCGTTGTGGTTCGGCGAGAAGATCGGCATGCAGTGCGGCAGCAGCTCCAGGCAACCGGCGACGGCGTGGCGCAGGGGCTGCTGTTGATGGGCGGCGAGCAAGTTGTTGCCGGCGCCGTCGTACAGGCTGACATGCACGTGCATGCCGCTGCCGGGGAATTGCAGGTAGGGCTTGGCCATGAAGCTGGCGCGGTAGCCGTGTTTTAGCGCCACGCCACGGGTGCTGCGGCAGAACAGGGCGGCCCAGTCGGCGGCGCGCAGGCCATCGTCCAAGTGGCCGAAGTTGATCTCGAACTGGCCGGGGCCGAGTTCGGCGGTGATCACCGTGATGTCGATGCCTTGGTCCTTGGCGGTTTGTGCCATATCGTCGAGTACCTCGCTGAAGCGCGACAGTCGCTCGATATGCAGGTTGGGCTGGTCGTCGGCGTCCTCACTCAACGGGTCGCGGGCGAATTGCGGCAGGCCGTTGTCGAGCTTCTTGTCGAACAGGTAAAACTCCAGTTCGAAGGCCACCACCGGATGAATGCCCTTGTGGTGCAGGCGTTCCAGGACCTTGGCCAACACTTCTCGCGGTTCGAATTCGATAGGCGCTTGCGTGCCGTCCGAGGTGATCAGCATCTGGCCCAGTGGCTGCGATTCCCAGCTCACTGGTGTGAGCGTGCCCGGCACCAGGCGGCGGTTGGCGTCGGGGTCGCCGTCGTTGAAGCAGTAGTCACCGATCTTGAACAAGCCGCCCTGAACCCCCAGCAGCACGGCGTTCTGCGGCAGCTTCAACGGGCCGCCAGCGGCGACTTTTTCCAGCATCTCCACCGGGTAGCGCTTGCCGTAGAAATGCCCGGGGATGTCCAGGGCGATCAGGTCAACGTAACGCACGTCGGGGTGGTTCTGGCGAAAGCTCCGTACTTCGGCCAGCAGCGTGGAGGAATGGCTTTTCACGGGTGTAGCTCCTAGTTGTAAACCCACAGCACGCGGGCGGGCAGTTCGGTCAGGTTGGCGTAGCGGCAGCGGGCGAAACTGGCCAGGTGGAAACTGTCGCCTTGGCGCAGGGTGACCGAATCGGCTTCACCTTCCCGCCACAGCGTCAACTCACCCTCCAGTACAAAACCGGCCTGCTCGGCGCGGTCGCTCATGGTCTGCTCACCGCTGTTGGCGCCGGGGGCCAACAGGCTGTCGAGCATCGAAAATGCGCCGTTCATACTGGGGGAGACCAGGATGTCGGTGATGCCATTGGCGTAATACACCGTGCGCCGCTCGTTGGGGCGCGTCACCCAGTTGATGGCCTTGGGCTTGCTCAGGCTGTAGAAATAGGTGGTGGGCACGTCAAGGGCGTGGCTGATGGCGGTCAGGTCCGCCACTGTCGGGCGTGACAGGCCGCGTTCGACCTGAGACAGGAAGCCCACCGAACGCTCGATCTTTTGTGCCAATTGCGCGAGGGTGAGTTTCTTGTACTTGCGCAGGTCGTGGATCAGGATCGCGAGGGCTTCGAGTTCTTCTTGCTGGTTCATGAAATTTATTTCGTTAAATTTCATGAAAAATTACATGAATATTTTCACGATGGCAATGGGTGATGGCGTTGGGCAGCATTTATTCGCACTGGCGCAGGCGCTGCGGCGAACACCTTGTGGCGAGGGAGCTTGCTCCCGTTGGGCAGCGAAGCTGGCCTCATCCATTCATCGCGTTTGTCCGGGTGGTTCGGGGTCGGGCCTTTTGGAGCTGCTGCGCAGCCCAGCGGGAGCAAGCGCCCTCGCCACAGGGTGCGGGGGAAGCCAAGAGGTCGGCTTTGGGCTGAATGATTCCACACGCCTGCGGTCGGAACCTGGGTACGCCTCATTACTTGAAGGAGCACCCATGAAGTCCAAATCCCTCGTCGCCTGCCTGCTGGTCGCTGCCAGCCTGTCCACCGCCAGCGTTGTCGTGCAGGCCGGTGATACCCCGCAGGAAACCGTGCAGCCTTCCAACATCAATGCCCGTGACTTGAAAGAGGGCGACCGTGCGCCGGATATGCTGATGCGCAAGGAGTTGGCGGTCAGTGACTGGAAAAAACGCGGCTTGAAGCAGCCCGAAGAGGACAGCCAATGGGCCCGTGTCGGCAATAGGTTTGTGCTGCTCAAAACCACCAACGGCACCATCCTCGAGATCACCCCGGTCACGCAATAATCCGCTGGAAACGCCTGCTTTTTTTCAGGTTCCTGGGGTAAGGTAACCGGCTGCAATGGTCGCGTTACCTTAATGGAATGAGAGCAGGATGCTTGCCACACTAAGACACTACCCCCGCACCGTGAACCTGTTGCTGTCCGCCACGTTGATGCTGACGCTGGCCAAGGCAATCACCTTTCCGTACCTGGTTATCTACCTCACCCGACACTTTGCCCTGGACATCATCCAGGTCGGCCTGGTGATCGGCAGTTCGCTGATCGTCGGATCGTTGCTCAGCGTGTACGGCGGGTTTCTCGTCGATCGCATCAGCAGCTATCGGTTGCTGCTGGGCTTGAGCGCGCTGTTTGTGGTGGGCTTTATCGGCACGCTGCTCGCGCAGAATATCTGGGCGTTCTATGGCTGCCTGATCTTGATCAACCTGGCTTACGCGGTCATCGATATTGCGATCAAAGCCGGCTTTGCCAGCCTCCTGCCGGAAGACGGACGCAGTGAAGTGTTTTCCATCAAGTACACCCTGACCAATATCGGCTATGCGCTGGGGCCGTTCTTTGGCGCGATGGTGGCCAAGCTGGATATCAGCTTGCCGTTTATGCTCTCGGCGCTGTTGGGGGCGGGGTTTTTCCTGGTGTACTGGCGCTGGGGCGATCGTGCGCTGGCCACTGTCGATACCACGCAAAAGCCGGTGTCGTTCCTAGCCGTCGGCCGCGTGCTGTTAAAGGATCGGCGGCTGGTGTGCTTCACCGTTGGCGGCTTGCTTAGTGCGGTGGTGTTCGGCCAGTTCACGGCTTATCTGTCGCAATATCTGGTGACCACCACCACTGCTGAATACACCTACAAGGTCATCAGCGCCGTGCTTACGACCAACGCGGTGTTGGTGATTGCCCTGCAATACGTGATCGGTCGCCGCATCTCGCACCGTTATCTGAGCCAGTGGCTGATCTTCGGCTTGAGCATGTTCATGCTGGGGTTGATCGGCTTTGCGCTGTCCACCAGCGTGCTGTGGTGGGTGCTGGCGATGGCGGTGTTTACCGTGGGGGAAATCGTCGTGTTTCCGGCCGAGTATATGTTTATCGACCGCATTGCCCCGGACCACCTGCGTGGCATGTATTACGGGGCGCAGAACCTGTCCAACCTCGGCGCCGCGCTGGGGCCGGTGCTGTGCGGGCTGGTGTTGTCCAGTCAGCCGGCTCCGTTCATGTTCTACATGCTGGGGGCGTTTATCATCGGTGGCGGGGTGTTCTATTTCATGGGTGCGAGGCTGAAGGCAAGTCATCCAGGGTGAGTTTGCCCAGGTGGTTGCTTTGCAACTCGTAGCGTAATTCTTCGACCATCTTGTCCACTTCTTGTGGGGTCTGCAGCTGTTTGTTGCTGATCCCTGTGACTACCAGGTCGACGCGGCCGGTTTCGGCGTCGAAGACTTTGAGGGTCAGCGAGGCGTCGCGGCACAAGGTGAATTCGCAGGTCAGCGGCGATAGGCCTTCTTCGATGCAATTTCGCAGTTGAGACAGGGTAAACATGCTAATTCCTTCCGGGTGTCGAGTAGGACGACACAGCCTCGAAACCCTGTGTCCACCTCCGGAAGGTTAAGCATTACACCGACATGCAATAAGGCGAATTCGCACTAGCCGCACTAGTGCATTTGCACGTTCAACGTTTGTTTTTAAGGCGCAATTCACCGGCGAACAGCCCGCGTTCACGGGCCCAGACGATCGCCGCACTGCGGCTATGCACCCCCAGTTTGGAATACACCGTGGCCACATGGTTGCGCACTGTGTTGGGCGCCAGCTTCAGGCGCGAGGCGATCTCTTTGTCGGCCAGGCCTTCGCAAATCAAACCCAGCACATCGCGCTCGCGCGCGGTGAGGTCGGTGAAGGCAATGCCCGGCACGTTGGGGCGGTTGACGCTTTTGGCGTTGGCCAGTTTTTCGATCAGGGTCTGGCTGAACCAGGAGGCGTCCTGCATCACTTCCTCGATGGCCGCCACCAGCTCCAGTTCCGAGCGTTTGCGTTCGGTGATGTTCATCAGTACCAGCAGGTAGCAGGGCACATCCTGGATGCTTACGGTATCGGCAGACACCACGCAGTCGATCACCTCATTGCCTTTCTTGCGCACCTTCAGATCCAGCCCGTCGAGGTTGCCGGCTTTTTTCAGGGTGGCGAACAACTGCGCGCAGGCCTGGGCGCTGTCGATGAAGTTGATGTCTTCGATGGCTTTGCCGATCAGCTCTTCGCTGGTGTAGCCTGTCATGTTCATGAAGGCTTCGTTGATATCCACCACTTGCTGGTTGGCGGCGCTGCACACCAGGGTCGGCACGGGCGAAAGGCGGAACGACTTGGCGAAGCGCTCCTCACTCTGGCGCAGGGCGATTTCCGCCTTGCGCCGAGGCTCCAGGTCGGTGAAGGAAAACAACATGCAGTCTTCCTCGTTCATGTCCAACGGCTGGCCGGCCACGATCACCAACTTGCTGCCGCCCTCGGGCAATCTCAATTCGGCCTGCATCTGCGGGATGGTTGCACCTTCGGCCAGGCGCTGGATGGCCAGGTCTTTGCGCTCGGCGTGTTCGAGTACGTCGAGTTCGTACACCGAACGGCCGATCACCTGGTCGCGGTTGAAGCCGGTCATCTCCAGAAAGCCCTGGTTGACCTTGATATAGCGCAGATCGCTGAGGCGGCAGATCACGGCGGGAGCGGGGTTGGCGTTGAACGTCTTCTCGAAGCGCTGCTCGGCGCTCGCCCATTCGGTGGCGTCGCTGAGGATCAACACCAGCAACTCCGGTTCACCGCGTGAATCGGTCAGCACCAGGCTGCGTAGGCGATGGACCCAACTGCGCTCACCGTCGCCGGTGGACGTGACTTCCACGACCACGTCGCTGAACTCTTCGCCGGCGGCCAAACGGCTGAGGGGGTAGCTGTCCAGCAACAGCGGGTGGTTATTGCGATAGCGCAAGGCGAACCGCTCGGCATACGCCTGATTGTTCGCGCCCAGGTGCTCGACCGCACTGACCCCGTGCATGCTCAGCGCCGCCTCGTTGGCCCAGAGGATGGTCTGGTCGACCTCGGCCAAGATCACCCCGTCGGACAACCCGGAGATGATCTGCTGCAATTGGCGGCGATTGGTTTCTTTGGCGAGGACGTCCTGGCTCATGGTTTCTCCGGGGAATGGGCACATGGGAGTTACGACACCCGGGCTTTGGGATAGTGCAGAGCAATTGTGCCGTGCGACCTGGCGCCCGTTGGCGAGGCTGTTTTTCCACCTGCCGCATTGAAGGCGTAAGATGCCGGCCTTTTTAGCGTATCCCGCAAAGGTGCATCTTGAGCGCAGGCAAAGCCGTCGGATTGTTAATACTCACTTCTCTACTGGCGGCCTGCGGCACCTCGCCGCCACGCACGCCCAACGACCTTTGCGGCATCTTTCGCGAAAAGGCGGACTGGTACGACGCCGCCCAAGTTACCCAAAAGCGCTGGGGTGTGCCGATCCAGTTACCGTTCGCCATCATGTACCAGGAGTCGGCCTTCCGGCAGGACGCCAAGGCCCCGCGTAACTACCTGTTGTGGATCATCCCCTGGGGCCGCGTCTCCACCGCCGCCGGCTACGCCCAGGCCAAGGATGAAGTGTGGAACGACTACCGCAAAAGCACCGGCCGCAGCGGTGCCAGTCGCCAGGACTTCGACGACGCCATCGACTTCGTCGGTTGGTACATGGACAAGACCTACACCCTCAACGGTGTGTACAAGTACGACGCCTACGGCCAATACCTGAATTACCACGAAGGCTGGGGCGGCTATCGCCAGCGCACCTACGCCGGCAAAGCCTGGCTACCTCCCGTGGCCAGCAAGGTGCAGGCCCGTTCGCAGTTGTATGCGCAGCAATATGCGGGCTGCAAGAATGACTTGGGGCGCGGGTTTTGGAGCCGGTTTTGGCATTGGTTGTGAGGGCACTCGTGCTCAACGCGGTAATGCACGATGCTGCATGTAGCCGAGCATCTGATCGTACAGGTCAACCCGCCGATCCCTTTGCAGATCATTGAGGCTGTTCCAGATGGGCGCACTGCGCGCGGTGCTCAGGTCGATATCGGCGAACAGAATTTCCTGACGATTGGCGGATGCCACCTTGCCGATCGGCCACCCATTGGTCCCGGCAATCAACGAACACCCCAGGTAACGGGCATCGCGTTCTTCGCCGATTCGGCTGGCGGCGGCGATAAACACGTTATTGACGTGCGCAGCCGTCATCGTCAGGTAAGACGCCATGCACTTGCCGGCGTCGTCGAACAACGGAGGCGGCGTCCAGACCCAGTTGTTCAGGCTGCAAATGATATCGGCACCTTGCTGGCTCAGAATGCGCGGTACTTCGGGGAACCAGATGTCCCAGCAGATCAGCATGCCGATCCGGCCGATGGGTGTCTCAAAGACTGGAAAGCCCGTGCTTCCCGGGGTGAACCACAGCTTCTCGAGGTTCCATAGATGGGCCTTGCGGTACTTGCCGATAAAACCGCCCGGGCCCAGCAGCACCGCCGTATTGAATAATTGCATGCCGTCGATTTCGCTCAGGCCCGCCACCAGATAGACCTGGTACCTGCCGGCAAAGTCGATCCATGCCCGCATACTTGGACCGCCTGGTACCGCTTCGGCGTGATCGAACGCATCGTTGCGGTTGGAAAAAAAATAGCCGCAGTTGGAAAGCTCTGGCAGCACGATCAGATTGGCGCCGCCGTTCGCCGCCTCGGCTGCCAGCTCCAGGCTACGTCGCAGGTTTGCGGCACGGTGGTCCACACCGACCTGGGGATCGAATTGCACGACAGAAACACGTACAGGGCTTGTGGTTTGGTTCATTGCGGGTGACCTCTTTGGGTGGATACCGCCGGAGTGGCTGGTGCTCCATAAGAGGTGATCTGACGGGCGAGAGAAAATCGGGCGCTTCCGGTTGAGGTGTCAGCCGGCTCCCGAAAACCTGCGGTGCTTACTCGCTACAACGAGCCAGACCCTCGGGTTGCTGCGACATAGGATCGCCTGCGCAACTTGCCAACCCCCGCTAATTCTGGGAAAACCCAGCCTTTGCGCAGTCAACGAGAGTCCCCCCCATGAGCGACGAACAACTCCAGATCACCGACATCCGCCCAGGCACCGGCAAGGCCGTGGTCAAGGGTGCGTTGATCACCACCCAATACACCGGCACCCTGGAAGACGGCACGGTGTTCGATTCGTCTTGGGAACGGGGCAAGCCGTTTCAGTGTGTGATTGGAACGGGCCGCGTGATCAAGGGCTGGGATCAGGGGTTAATGGGCATGCAAGTCGGCGGCGTGCGCACATTGTTCGTGCCGGCGCACCTGGCGTATGGCGAGCGCTCGATGGGCGTGCATATCAAGCCCAACAGCCCTTTGCGCTTTGAAATTGAATTGTTGGAAGTGCTGACGCGCGATGATTGAGGGCGACTGAACATGGACGTTGATTTGCACGCGTTACCTGGCTGTTCCATCGAGGGCGTCGCGGTGGTTGAGCTGCTGGACGCTGATGAAGCCGAGCTGCAGGTTTTTTTTGAACGGTCGCCGGGTTACTTCCTGGCGGTGAACGGTGAACCGGCCACGCCGACCGAAGCTCGCGAGGAATTACAGAGCCAGTTGCCGGCAGGCTGGTGTTGCAGCCGGATGTATTGGCTGGGCTATCGCGATAGCGAACACCAACTGGTTGGCGTGGTGAATATCGCGGCGGATTTGCTCGCGACCGGGGTGTGGCATATCGGCTTGTTGCTGGTGGATACGCGCCTGCATGGCAGCGGGCTGGCGCAGCGGCTGCATGCAGACCTCGAAGCATGGGCCGTCAGGCAGGGGGCCGCGTGGCTGCGCCTGACGGTGGTGGTCGGCAATCGCAAGGCTGAGCGCTTCTGGCCCAAACTGGGCTATGTGCCGGTGCGTACTCGCGAGGGGATCAGGATGGGGCGGCAGCTCAATACGGTGTCGATTCAGGTCAAGGCGCTGGCGGGTGGGCAGGTGGATGATTACTTGAGGCAGGTGCCGCGAGATCGACCCGTTGCACCTTAGCTGCGGATATACCCCTCCCACATTTAAGCGTCGGAGGGCTTCAAGATAGGGGTTCCTGAACCCATCCTGAAGAATCCTTCTATTCATCATGTATGTACTTTCCTGCGGTTTACTCTCCTGTAGTCGGGGCGTAAGCTTCGCGCGTTTTCATCAATAGCGGAGACCCTCAGTGGGTACTTGTTCAAGTGACAGTTGTCGGCCGGTTTCGGTAACCGGCACAGACTTGGCAAGGTAACGCGCATTCTTTCGATGCCGTTGTCTCGCCAAACAGCGAGAAGCGGCATCCCGGCAGCGACCAGTTCTGGCGCCTGTCCTGATCCCCTCTCATCGACGCTGACCAGCACCTGATTCACCTCAGGCTGCTATGGACGCGCCTGCCTTTTTGCGGCAGGCGGGCCAGGCTGGCTGTGCCTTCTTAATTGGGCGCAGTGCCGTCGGCCGTACCTGCACGACGGTTTCCTCGCGCAGGAGTAACACCATGAACTTCACTCTGTTGAAAGAGTTCTTCGCCGGCTTCCTGCGGACCCGGCATATCGCCCGGCATTTCCGGCGCCTGGCACTGCTCGACAGCGTCACCGACGCCAGCGTCAGCCGCGAAGTCCCGCCGACCCTGGCGCAGACCCTGGTGGTCGCCGCCAACAGCAGCGCGGAGCAATTGCTGGGCACCCTGGGCAGTCATGCCGAAGGCTTGAACGCCCAGGAAGCCGACGCGCTACGGGAGCAATACGGCCTCAACGAAGTCGAGCATGAGCAGCCGCTGCCTTGGTGGGTCCACCTGTGGCACTGCTACAAAAACCCCTTCAACCTGCTGCTGACCTTGCTGGCGGTAATCTCCTGGCTGACCGAAGACATGAAGGCCGCCACGGTGATTTTTTCCATGGTGGTGCTGTCGACCCTGCTGCGGTTCTGGCAGGAGGCCAAGTCGAACAAGGCTGCCGACGCGCTCAAGGCCATGGTAAGCAACACCGCGACGGTGTTGCGTCGCGAGGCGGCCAAACCCATTGAACTGCCGATCAAGCAACTGGTGCCGGGCGACCTGGTCGTGCTGTCGGCCGGCGACATGATCCCCGCCGACTGCCGCGTGCTCAACGCCAAGGACCTGTTCGTCAGCCAGGCGGCAATGACCGGCGAATCGATGCCGGTGGAGAAGTTCGCCCAGCAGCAGGACGCCAAGACGCGCAACCCGCTGGACCTGGAAAACATCCTGTTCATGGGCACCAACGTGGTGTCCGGCGCGGCGACGGCGGTGATTCTGACCACCGGCAACAGCACCTATTTCGGCGCGCTGGCCCAGCGCGTCACCGCCACTGACCGTGCGACCACCTCGTTCCAGCATGGCGTCAACAAAGTCAGCTGGCTGCTGATCCGCTTCATGTTCGTGATGGCACCGCTGGTGCTGTTCATCAACGGTTTCACCAAGGGCGACTGGACCGAGGCGCTGCTGTTCGCGCTGTCGATTGCCGTGGGCCTGACCCCGGAAATGCTGCCGATGATCGTTACCTCGACGTTGGCCAAGGGCGCGGTGTTTCTGTCGCGCAAGAAGGTCATCGTCAAGCGCCTGGACGCGATCCAGAACTTCGGCGCCATGGACGTGCTGTGTACCGACAAGACCGGCACGCTGACCCAGGACAAGATTTTCCTGGCGCGCCATGTGGACGTGTGGGGCGAAGAATCCGACGACGTGCTGGAAATGGCCTACCTCAACAGTTACTACCAGACTGGCCTGAAAAACCTGCTGGACGTGGCGGTGCTGGAGCACGTGGAGGTGCATCGCGAGCTGAAAGTCGCCACCGCGTTCCAGAAGGTCGATGAGATTCCGTTCGACTTCAACCGTCGCCGGATGTCGGTGGTGGTGGCCGAGCAAGGCCAGCCGCACCTGTTGATCTGTAAAGGCGCGGTGGAGGAGATTCTGTCGGTGTGCGACCGGGTGCGCCACGGCGACACCAATGAAGCGCTGACCGATGAGTTGCTGGCGCGCATCCGCCAAGTGACCGCGGCCTTCAACGAAGAAGGCTTGCGGGTGGTCGCGGTCGCCGCGCAGCCGATGTCCGACGGGCGCGATACCTACAGCCTGGCAGATGAGAACAACCTGACCCTGATCGGTTACGTCGCCTTCCTCGATCCACCGAAGGAAAGCACCGCGCCTGCCCTCAAGGCCCTGAAAGCCCACGGTGTGACCGTCAAAGTGCTGACGGGCGATAACGAACTGGTCACCGCCAAGATCTGCCGCGAAGTGGGCCTGGAGCAGCAAGGCCTGCTGATGGGCAACGACATCGAGGACATGACCGACGCCGAGTTGGCCAAGGCCGTGGAAACCACCAACGTGTTCGCCAGGCTGACGCCGTCGCACAAGGAGCGCATCGTGCGCCTGCTCAAGGCCAACGGCCATGTGGTGGGCTTCATGGGCGACGGGATCAACGACGCACCGGCGCTGCGCACTGCCGATATCGGTATTTCAGTGGACAGCGCGGTGGACATCGCCAAGGAAGCGGCTGACATCATCCTGTTGGAAAAGAGCCTGATGATCCTGGAGGAGGGCGTGCTTGAAGGCCGGCGCACCTTCGCCAATATGCTCAAGTACATCAAAATGACCGCCAGCTCCAACTTCGGCAACGTGTTTTCGGTGTTGGTCGCCAGTGCGTTTATTCCGTTCCTGCCGATGCTGCCCATGCACCTGCTGGTGCAAAACCTGTTGTACGACATTTCGCAGATCGCGATTCCATTCGATCACGTCGATGAGGAAATGCTCGCCAAGCCGCAACGCTGGCAACCGGGGGATGTGGGCCGTTTCATGCTGTTCTTCGGGCCGATCAGTTCGATCTTCGACATCACCACGTTCGCACTCATGTGGTATGTGTTCGATGCCAACACGCCGGACCACCAGACCCTGTTCCAGTCGGGCTGGTTCGTGGTGGGACTGCTGACCCAGACGCTGATCGTGCACATGATCCGTACCCCGAAAATCCCATTCCTGCAAAGCCGTGCGGCGATGCCGTTGATGGTGATGACGGGGGTGATCATGGCCGTGGGGATTTTCCTGCCGATGGGGCCGCTGGCGCACTACTTCAAACTGCAGGCGCTGCCGTCGCTGTACTTTGTGTTCCTGCCGGTGATTCTGTTGGGGTACATGGCGTTGACCCAGGCGGTGAAGGGCTACTACATCCGTAAGTTTGGCTGGCAATAACACGCTGTATCAAACGCACCTGGACCCGGCTCCCGGCGGGGCTAGGGGTGGTTTCAATTTGCCGCAGCATTCATGGAGTTTTTTATGCAGGCAATCAACAACATCAACCTCGACTCCCTGATCGATACCGTGGTCAGCCTTACTGCGGCGTTTATCCTCGGTGGCTTGATCGGCTTCGAGCGCCAGTACCGCCAGCGCACGGCGGGCTTGCGCACCAACGTGCTGGTCGCAGTCGGCGCGGCGATTTTCGTCGACATGGCCAACCGCCTGGGCGGCGCGGAAGGCGCGGTGCGGGTGGTCGCGTATGTGGTGTCGGGCATCGGCTTTCTGGGGGCGGGCGTGATCATGCGCGAAGAAGGCAATGTGCGCGGGCTCAACACCGCCGCCACCCTCTGGGCCTCGGCGGCGGTGGGCGCCTGTGCCGGTGCCGACCTGATCCTCGAAGCGCTGCTGGGCACGCTGTTTGTGCTGGCGGCCAACACGTTGCTGCGGCCGATCGTCAATAACATCAATCGTCAGCCGCTGGATGTGGTGTCGGCGGAGGTGACCAACATCCTCTATGTGATTGCACAGCGCAGCCAGCAACAGGCGGTCATGGTGTTGCTGGAAGCCGAGCTGGCGCGTAGCAACTACCCGGCCAGTGATGTCGATGTGCGACCGTTTGGCAGTGAAGAAGTGGAGATCGAAGCAACCCTGGTCGCCACGTCGGTGGACGGTGACGAACTGGACGCCCTGGTGGCGCGTATTTCCACCTCGAGTCTGGTGGTGCAGGCCTTCTGGAGCCCAAGTACCACCGACTGATCGACCCTTGCCAAGGCTAGCCCTGCCAAGGGTTGGCTATGCTCTAGAGAGGAAAAGTCCTACATGCAGTCAGGATTATCCCTTCACAAGAAACATCACCCCATTGCTAAGGTTGATCGCTGCGGCTTTGCGGCAGCGATGATATGGCTTCAAGTGTTCGTGGTGATTTTCAAAGGAAGGGACCAGGCACCCGCCTTCTGGCGATCTGAGGGGCAGTACCGTTCGTCGGAACTGTCAATTCTCACAGGTGGCTGGGTTCCGTGTGATGTGTCAGCGTACTTTGTCCTGTCAGGGGTTTTTATGAGCAAAGCGTTAATAGTGGATGACCACCCGTTTATCCGTGCCACTGTCAAATTTTTGTTGAAACAGGAAGGTTTTACTGAAATCGATGAGGCCGGTAATGGCGCGGATGCCGTGCAGAAGGCCCGGGAAGGGCGCCCGGACCTGGTGATTCTCGACCTGGCGATGCCCAAGTTGGGTGGTCTGGAGGTCATCAGTCGGATCAAGGCCTTGGGCCTGCCATGCAAGATCCTGGTGCTTACATCCTACTTGGCGGTGTTTTTTTCGACCCGTTGCATGCGGGCTGGCGCCATGGGGTTTGTCGCCAAGACCGGTGAGCTGGACGAGCTGCAAAAAGCAATCAAGGCCGTGATGTCCAACTACAGCTGCTTTCCCAGCCTGCCCACCAGTTCGGTGCGCCGCGATGATTTGCAAACGACCGAGTGCGAATTGGTGGCAGCCCTCTCGGATCGCGAGTTGACGGTGCTGCAGAAACTGGCCCTGGGCCTGGGCAACAAGGAAATCGCCGAAGACATGTTGCTGAGCCACAAAACCATCAGCACCTACAAGACTCGCCTCAAGGAGAAGTTGCGCATGTCGTCGGTGGTGCATTTATCCAAGTTCGCCCAGCGCAATCATCTGATCTGAAATGACCGCCACTGCGTTTAAGCGGTTCGCCGCGATCTTGTTGATGGGCCTGTTGCCCATGATCGCAGCGGCCGTCGATGAGTCACACGCACTGCGCTTGTTGGGGCACTCTCAGCTCGAAAACGCGAGCCTGATGCTGGATGAAACCGACTGGCGCTGGCTACGTGAGCGGCGCACGTTGGTGATGGGGGTGTCGGCGCCGGATTATGCGCCATTCGACCTGAGCAACAACAACGACGAGCTTGAAGGCATTACCGCCGATTATGCGGCGCTGGTGGCGCAGGCGTTGAATGTCACCGTCGAAGTGCGGCGCTACCAAACCCGCGATGAAGTGATTGAAGCGCTCAAGCAGGGCGCGGTGGATTTCGTTGGCTCGGCCAACGGCTATGAAGCCGCGGACTCGCAGTTGGTGTTGTCGCGTTCATACGCCAACGATCAACCCACCCTGGTCACCCGTATCGGCGACACCCAGGCCCTGAGCGCAGACTTGGCCGGCAAGCGCGTGGCCATGCTGTATCACTACATGCAGCCCGATGCCGTGCAGCAGTTCTACCCCCACGCGCAGTTGCAGCTATTTGCCTCGACCTTCGAAGCCATCGGTGCGGTGGCGTTCGGCCGGGCCGATGTCTACCTGGGGGATGCCATCAGCGCCCGGTACCTGATCAACAAGAACCACCTCAATAACGTGCGTGTGGCAGATTTTTCCGGCCTGGAGGTCAACCCTTTCGGGTTCGCGTTCACCAAGGATAATGTTCGCCTGCGTAACATCGTCAACACAGCGTTGGCCACCGTGCCGTTCAACCAGCAGATGGATATTCTGCGGCGCTGGAGTGCTGGCGGCAGCGGTTACATGGAAGCGGAACGGCTGCGCCTGAGTGACAGTGAGCAGCGTTGGCTGGAGAAACACCCACGTGTGAAAGTGGCGGTGCTCGACAAGTTCGTGCCGTTGTCGTTTTTCAATGAGCAAGGGCAATTCGAAGGATTGAGCTCCGAGGTGCTGTCGCGGATCAGCCTGCGCACGGGCCTGAAGTTCGATGTGGTGAAGGGCAGTTCGCTGCCTCGACAAATTGACGAGGTCAATGCTGGCCAGGCGGACATGTTGGCGGTGATTACCCCCAGCGTCGAGCGGACCGAGAAGCTGCGCTTCACCCGGCCTTACCTGTCCAGCCCCTATGTGTTGGTGGTTCGCGCCGAAGACGAGCGGCTGGTGACCCTGGAAGACTTGCCCGGAAAACGCCTGGCGTTCATTCGCAGCAACAGCCTGGGTGAGCAAATCGCGCGGGATTATCCCGGCATCGAGTTTGTCGACAGCGCGAACCCTGAGGCGGCCATGGAGCTGGTGGCCAATGGTGGGGCCGATGCGACCGTGATTTCGCTCATCAGTGCGCGCTATATGATCGCGCGTCATTACCGTGACCGCTTGCGTATGACCAGCACCGTCGGCACGGAGCCGGCGCGGATCACGTTTGGCGTCAACCGTAGCCAGTTGGAGTTGTATTCGATCCTCGACAAGGCGTTGTTGAGTATCACGCCTGAAGAGCTGGATGAGCTGACCAATCATTGGCGCAGCGAGATCATCATTGAAGACAGCTACTGGCTGCGCCATCGCAACGCAATCATCCAGGGCTTCAGTCTCGCCGCGGTGCTGTTGTTGATTACCCTGTGCTGGGCCTTTTACCTGCGCAGCCTGATTCGCAAGCGCGCCCAGGCCGAACGCGCGTTGAGCGATCAGATGCGCTTTATGAGCGTGTTGATCGACGGCACGCCTCACCCGATTTACGTGCGCGATCGCCAGGGGCGGTTGATGGCCTGCAACAATGCCTACCTCGATGTATTCGGTTTCAAGCTGGAAGACGTGATCGGCAAGACCGTGGTGGAAACCGACACCGGCAACCCGCCGCAAGCCCAGTCTTACCATGACGACTACCTGAAGTTGATGGCGCGGGGCGAGCCGCAGATTCATGACCGAATCCTCAGGGTGCCGGGGGGCGAAGTTCTCACGATTTACCATTGGATGCTGCCGTACCGCGACGGCGACGAGAAGGTCGTGGGCATGATTGCTGGCTGGGTGGATGTGAGTGAACGCCACCGCTTGCTGGGCCAGTTGCAGGAAGCCAAGGACGATGCCGACGCCGCCAACCGCGCCAAGACGACGTTCCTGGCCACTATGAGCCACGAGATCCGGACGCCGATGAACGCGGTGATCGGCATGATCGAGTTGGCGCTCAAAAGCGCCGAGCAAGGTCGGGCCGATCGCGATGCGCTGGAGGTGGCGTCGGTGGCATCGCGCGGCATGCTGGAATTGATCGGCGATATTCTGGATATCGCACGGATCGAATCCGGGCACCTGTCCCTGGCCCAGGAACCGGCCAACCTGCATGAGTTGCTGGCTTCGGTGGTGCGGGTATTTGAAGGACTCGCGCGAGCCAAGGGGTTGGCGCTGCGCGTGACGCTCGATCCGGCGCTTGATCGCCCGGTGCTGATCGATCCGCTGCGCTTCAAGCAGGTGGTCTCGAACTTGCTCAGCAATGCCATCAAGTTCACCAGCAAAGGCCAGGTGCAACTGGGCGCCCAGGGGGACGTTACAGAGGATCGACTGCTGCTCAGGTTGTGGGTGCAAGACACGGGCATGGGAATCAGTGCTCAGGATCAGCAGCGGCTGTTCAACCCGTTTATCCAGGGCAGCAACGCTGAACAGTCGGCCCGCAGCGGTTCAGGGCTGGGGCTGGTGATCAGCCGCAGTTTGTGCGAAATGATGGGTGGTCAGTTGCACCTGAGCAGTGTGCTGGGGCAGGGCACCCGAGTGGACGTGAGCGTGGCGCTGACGCTGGCGGCCGCGATGCCGGCGCCGGCTTCGGCACCTGTCCCGCACACCCCGCCGACGCGCGCGTTGAGTATCCTGGTGGTGGATGACTACCCGGCCAACCGTTTGCTGCTGGCTCGGCAATTGAGCTTCCTGGGGCATAGCATCACCACGGCGGAGGACGGTGTTCAGGGGCTGGCGCTGTGGCAGGCCGGGCACTTCGATGGGGTGATCACCGACTGCAATATGCCCCTGAAGGACGGTTACACATTGGCCCGGGATATTCGTACACAAGAGCGCGAGCGAGGCCTGGTGCCGTGCCTGCTGTTAGGGTTTACCGCCAATGCCCAACCCGAAGAAGCCGAGCGCTGCCGCCAGGCAGGCATGGACGGGTGCCTGTTCAAGCCTACCGGGCTCGAAGACTTGCGATCGGCCCTGGCTCCGCGCATGGCAAGCCCATGCGAGCCGCAAGCCGAACCGGCGTTTGATCTGGGGACGCTGATCATCCTGACGGGGGACGATCGCGCCGCGCTCAACGAATTGTTGATGCCGCTGCTCGACAGTCTGGAAGCCGATCACAGGCTATTGCCGTCGTTGCGACGCCAGGCCGACTTCGCCAAGTTGCATGACCTGGCACACCGCGCCAAAGGCGGTGCGCGGATGGTCAAGGCGCACGTGCTGATCACCTGTTGCGAAACCTTGGAGGGCGTGTGTGAACGGCACGACCTCCAGGCGCTGGGTGGGGCGGTTGAGGGCGTCGACCAGGCGATCAATGATTTGCATCACAGCCTGAGCGTTTATTGCAATCAGCCTTGACGCAGGGAGATGTCATTCGGTGAGTTTGGGACAACTCCTACACGAAGGGGGAACATGCCTGATTTTGTCTGCGGGATATGTCTGGAAAATGGGCCGCTCTCACTCAACGAGCACTGCCTGCCAGGGGTTTGCCATGCCAAACAAAGCACTGACCATCCTGATTGCCGATGAACAGCACCTGCAACGGCTGTATATCGAAAAAATGCTCAACCGTTTGGGGTATCACCGGATTGTGCCGGTGCAAACTTTTGAGGAGGTCCAGATCCTCACGGCGATCCCGGCTGAACCCTTTGACGTGCTGATCGTCAATGCAGGGTTGGTGGCCCATACCGGCGGGCCGCAGGCCCAGGTGCGCCACGTGCTGGTCTATGATCACCTGGACTTGGACGTACCCGTCGGCTCGATACCGCAGGTGCTGGTCCGCTTGCCCGGCGTACCGGATAACGTCAATCTTGAACACTTCATGGACATCATCGACCCACCCGAGGCCACCACTGGCCTGCGGGTATTGCCATGGCTGCGGGAGTTATCGCGCATGCCGGTGGCTGGGGTTTAGTCCCACTTCGGCGCGATACCTTTGGGGCTGGTCAGGCGCTGGCCCCGTTCCAGCCCGGCAATCTGCGCCATGTCGGCAGCGCTCAAGGTCAGATACACGGCTTTGAGGTTGCTTTACAGGTTGGCGCGCCACTGTGGCCGTCCGTTTTGCCCGCACTTTGCAGGCAAGCCGGTGCCCATTGCTCAGCCGATGGCATGTTCGCGCAAGCGTTTAGTCGCACTGCGCAACAACTGCTCGGTGCTGTCCCAGCCCAGGCAACCGTCGGTCACCGACACACCGTATTTCATCGCCGGGCCTAATGGCTGGCAGCCTTCGAACACGTGGCTTTCGAGCATCATGCCGATCAGCGAAGTGTCACCCTGCAGGCGTTGTTCCAGCACTTCATTGAATACCGCCGGCTGACGCAGCGGGTCTTTGCCGCTGTTGGCGTGGCTGCAATCGACCATGATCCGCGCGGCTACCTTGGACTTGGCCAGGTCTTGTTTCACCTGGGCCACGCTCTGCGCATCGTAGTTCGGCCCACGGTGACCGCCGCGCAGCACCAGGTGCGTGTCGAGGTTGCCCGGGGTCTGGATGATCGCCGGGTGGCCCTGGCTGTCGACGCCGAAGTGCCGGTGCGGGTGGGACGCCGAGCGCATCGCATCGCAGGCAATGGCGACACCGCCGTCGGTGCCGTTCTTGAATCCGACGGGCATGCCCAGGCCGCTGGCCATTTCGCGGTGGATCTGCGACTCGGTGGTGCGCGCACCGATGGCGACCCAACTGAGCAGGTCTTCAAAGTAGCCGGCGGCCATGGGTTGTAGCAGCTCGGTGGCGACTGGCAGGCCCAGGCGTAGCATTTCGCGCATCAGTTCGCGGGACAGGCGCAGGCCAGCCGCCATGTCATCGCTGCCATCCAGGTGCGGGTCGTAGGCCAGACCTTTCCAGCCGATGGTGGTACGCGGTTTTTCGACGTAGGCGCGGATCACCAGCAGCATCTGGTCGCTGACTTCCAACGCCAGTTTCTTCAGGTTGCGTGCGTACTCCATGGCCGATTCCGAGTCGTGGATCGAACACGGGCCAACGATCACCAGCAAACGTGAATCTTCGCCATTGAGGATGGCGCGCACGGCTTGGCGATGGGCGTGGATTTGTTCATTGAGGAATGGGCTGAGCGGCAACTGGTGCTTGAGCTCAAGGGCGCTGGGCAAGCGCAAGGTCAGTGCTTCATTGGCGCTGGTCAGGGCAGAAACGGGCAAAGCGGCGACGGAGGAGTTCATCTTCAAGGCTTCCTGGGCAAGCGGCGGGCGATTCCCGCGCGCTCTGCCCTACTGGGGTGTTCGACAATGGGCCGTAGTGGCTACGAGTGCTGGCTTGCCACCGATAGGTGACCGATCGGAGGCGGCAGGCTGTCCCGAGCGGAGCTTGCTAAATCGCCATGCGGTGCAGGTGTCGTAGCGGTAATAGGTGGCGTAGTTCATGTCGTGATTCCTTTAAATGTTCTTGATCAAACAAAGTGTTCAGGGCTGAAAAAGCAAAACCCCCGATCGGGGAGCCGACCGGGGGTTAGATTTCTCTGGTAGGCGACCCCTTGAGCAGTGGGCGCCGATTTCAGGTATCAGGCGCGCCAGTGGCTAAACCAATACCCAAAATAAAAGCTAATTCGTGCGCTCAAACCGTTCACACGGGTAGCCAACACCGAGCGCGAGGCGCTGGCAGCAGGGCAAACCTGAGTGTGGGTGAGTTGCAACATGGTGTTTCTCCAAATGATGGTGTGAGCTTACTAGAGGCGCCCGGTTGGATTCAATCAGTAATTTCTATTGCGTGGAGGTACTTACGGCTATGGGGTGAGTGCCGATATGCTGGTCGCCACTCGATAATGATTGCTGGGACGCGACCATGACTGCCTTGACCCTTGCGGTTGCTCAATCCATTTCCATCGCGGGCGACGTGCCGGCCAATATCCAGCGGCACCTGGCGTTCATGCGCGCAGCGGCTGAGCAGGGCGTGCAACTGCTGGTGTTTGCGGAGTTGTCGTTGACCGGCTATGAGCCGTCCTTGGCGGGTGAATTGGCGATAGCACCCGAGGACGCGCTTTTAACGCCTCTGCGCGAGATGGCGCGGGCGCTGCGCTTGACCGCCGTGGTGGGCATGCCGATCCGCTTGACGCCAGGGGCGGGCGTGTTGATCGCCGCATTGGTGCTGGGAGCAGACGGTTCGCTTGCGGTTTACACCAAGCAGCATCTGCATCCCGGCGAAGAGGTGGCGTTTGTCGCGGGGCAGGGCGGTGTTGCACTCGAGTGGGGGGATGACCGAATTGCGCTGGCGGTCTGCGCAGACTTCTCCCACGCCAGCCATCCACGTCAGGCCGCACAAGCGGGAGCCACGGTATACGCCGCCGGCGTGCTGATCAGCGAAGGCGGCTACGCAACGGACAGTGCGCTGCTTCAGGGCTATGCCGCCGAGCATGGCCTGGTGGTGTTGATGGCCAATCACGGTGGCCCATCGGGCGGCTGGGCGTGCGCGGGGCGCAGTGCTATCTGGGCTGCCGATGGGCATGTGCTTGCTGCCGCGCCGGGTGTGGGCGATGCACTGGTCATTGCTCATCGCGACAGCGGGCGCTGGACCGGCCGATCGGTAGCGCTGTGTGCTGAAGAGGTTCGATGACATGACGTTTCACTTGCGCGCGGCGACTGACCAGGATCGCTCATTTGCCCGGACGCTGACCTACGAGGCCATGCGCGGCTACTACGCGCAATACGATTTGCTGTGGTCCAACGATGGTTTCGACGTCGCCTGGGCGGGGCGCGAGAATTGGTTGATCTGTAGCAACGACACCGTGATGGGCTTCATCAGCCTGAGTCGCGATAGCCAGGCGCTGTATATTCGCGAGTTGCATATTCTCGAATCTTTGCGTGGGCGCGGAGCAGGCAACTGGGTACTGGAGCAAATGGCGCTCAAGGCATGCGGCCAAGGTCGCGGTCTTTTACGGTTGACCGTGTTTAAAACCAATCCGGCAAAAAGGCTTTATCAGCGCAAGGGTTTGCAAGTTGCGGGTGAGGAAGCATGCTTCTGGCGCATGGAGCGCGATTGTCGGCCCAAACCTGTGGACCAATAAGTGACTCATTTGCGCAAAACAGGCACAGCTGTTTAATAAGCGCATACTGCGTTTAGGATAAAATTTCCTGTTCCTGCCTCAGGGGCTCATTCATCGGCAAGGATGATGCCTTCTTTCATGCCCAGAAGGACCGCTACCTTATGGGCCTCTCCACGCCGTCCTTTCTTGCGCCCGGCGAGCACCTGATAAGTGGTTGCGGGGTCGACACCGTGTTCCCGGGCGAACGCTTGAACTGACTTACCTTGATGTTCAAGCCAAGCCTTGGCTTGTGCAGCAGTACGAATTCCGGGCATATTTCAAAACCGTTCAAGTTTGTTTAATCAAGGGATGAACGTATCACCTCTTGAAGGGTGCCAATTTAGGATCATACATCCAAATGAGTGGAATCGGTTCGCGTTTAAGGCAAGAAAGAGAGCGGCTTGGCTTGTCGCAAAAAGTGTTTGGCGAAATTGGAGGCGTAGAAGCGAACGCACAAGGAAAATATGAAAACGGTGGGCGTGCCCCGAAAGCCGATTATTTATCGCGTGTGGCCGAAAGAGGCGTGGATCTCCTTTACGTATTAACGGGAGCTCCCACGCCGGCTCAAATGGATAATCTGAGTCAGATAGAAGAAAAAGTGCTGGGCAACTACCGGTCGATGTTCAAAGAGGACCAGGATGCAATCAGCCGGTTGACCTCCACCTTGGCCGAACATTCGGCAACCCTGAAAGTGAACGGCAAATTCAAGCTATAGCCCGCAATTCCTGACCTTTCGCCCAGAAAACAGCGCTGCTCGTCGTTCGACGGGCACGCTCTTCGCGCTCAAACGCTATATATATGACACTTGCAACTAGGTCTGCGCCTTGGTTTTTTGCTAAGGTGTTCAGCAACCTATAAGACCATATCGCGAGGTGTCTGCTTGATTAGGGTGCTAGTAGTCGATGACCATGATCTCGTTCGTACAGGCATTACACGAATGCTGGCTGACATCGATGGCCTGCAAGTAGTCGGCCAGGCTGAATCGGGGGAGGAGTCCCTGATCAAGGCCCGGGAGTTGAAACCCGATGTGGTGTTGATGGACGTCAAGATGCCTGGGATCGGCGGTCTTGGTGCCACTACCAAATTGTTGCGCAGCCATCCGGATATCAAAGTCGTGGTGGTTACCGTGTGCGAAGAAGACCCGTTTCCTACACGCCTGCTGCAGGCGGGTGCAGCGGGTTACCTGACCAAGGGCGCAGGCCTGGCGGAGATGGTACAAGCCATTCGCCTGGTATTTGCCGGCCAGCGCTACATCAGCCCGCAGATCGCTCAGCAGTTGGCGATCAAATCCTTCCAGCCCTCCAGCGACTCGCCGTTTGATGTGCTGTCCGAGCGGGAAATCCAGATCGCCTTGATGATTGTCGGCTGCCAGAAGGTGCAGGTCATCTCCGACAAGCTGTGTCTGTCACCCAAGACCGTCAACACCTACCGCTATCGCATTTTCGAGAAGCTCGCCATCAGCAGTGATGTTGAATTGACCCTGCTCGCAGTGCGCCACGGCATGGTGGACGCCAGCGCCTGACATGACCACACCGTTTGATCCGAGTGCCTTTCTCTCGACCTGCAGCGGCCGCCCCGGCGTGTACCGCATGTTCGACAGCGAGGCGCGCCTACTATATGTGGGCAAAGCCAAGAATCTGAAAAGCCGCCTGGCAAGTTACTTTCGCAAGACCGGTCTCACGCCGAAAACCGCCGCCCTGGTGGCGCGTATCGCCCAGGTCGAAACCACCATCACCGCGAATGAAACCGAGGCGCTGCTGCTTGAGCAGACGCTGATCAAGGAATGGCGGCCGCCCTACAACATCCTGCTGCGTGACGATAAATCCTACCCCTACGTGTTTTTATCTGACGGCAACTTCCCGCGCCTGAGTATTCATCGGGGCGCGAAGAAGCAGAAGGGCAAATACTTCGGACCTTACCCAAGCGCCGGTGCGATTCGCGAAAGCCTGAGCCTGCTGCAAAAGACCTTTTTCGTGCGTCAGTGCGAAGATAGTTTCTACAAGAACCGCACCCGGCCGTGCCTGCAATATCAGATCAAGCGTTGCAAGGCGCCCTGTGTCGGCCTGGTTGAGCCGGCGGAGTACGCCGAGGATGTGCGCCATTCGGTGATGTTCCTCGAAGGGCGTAGCAATGCCCTCACCGACGAACTCTCCGGCGCCATGGAGCAAGCCGCGAGCACCCTGGATTTCGAGCGAGCCGCCGAGGTGCGCGACCAGATCTCCCTGCTGCGCCGTGTGCAGGACCAGCAAAGCATGGAAGGCGGAACCGGCGACGTCGATGTGATCGCCGCGTTCGTCAACCCGGGTGGCGCTTGTGTTCACCTGATCAGCGTGCGTGGCGGGCGGGTGCTCGGCAGCAAGAACTTCTTCCCGCAGACCGGTATCGACGAGGAGGTCGCTGAAGTCATGGCTGCGTTCCTGGGCCAGTATTACGTCAGCAGCCCTGAGCGCGATTTGCCGTCGGAGCTGATCGTCAACGTCGTGCATGAAGACTTCCCGACGTTGATCGAGGCCATCCACGCGTTGCGTGGCCGTGAACTGGACATCAGCCACCGCGTGCGCGGCACGCGTGCGCGCTGGCAGCAACTGGCCGTGACCAACGCCGAGCAGGCCCTGAGCGCGCGCCTGGCGAATCGACAGCACGTGGCCGCGCGCTTCGAGGCACTGGCCGAAGTCCTCAACCTGGACGAGCCGCCCCAGCGCCTGGAGTGCTACGACATCAGTCACTCCAGCGGCGAGGCCACCGTGGCGTCCTGCGTGGTGTTCGGGCCGGAGGGGCCGATCAAATCCGATTACCGGCGCTACAACATCGAAGGCGTCACCGCCGGCGACGACTACGCCGCCATGCACCAGGCCTTGACCCGCCGCTTCAGTAAATTGAAGGACGGGGAGGGCAAGCTGCCCGATATCCTGCTGGTGGACGGCGGCAAGGGCCAGCTGTCCATGGCCCGCGACGTGCTCAACGAACTGGCGGTGCCCGACCTGATCCTGCTCGGTGTGGCCAAGGGCGCCACGCGCAAGGCCGGCTTCGAGACGTTGTACTTGAATGATGCCGCCCATGAGTTCACTTTGAAGGGCGACTCGCCTGCGCTGCACCTGATCCAACAGATCCGTGACGAAGCCCACCGTTTTGCCATTACCGGCCATCGCGCCCGTCGCGGCAAAACCCGGCGAACCTCAACCCTGGAAGGCGTGGCCGGGGTAGGCCCGACACGCCGACGCGACCTGCTTAAACATTTTGGTGGCTTGCAAGAGCTCTCCCGTGCCAGCATTGACGAAATAGCCAAAGCACCCGGTATCAGTAAAAAGCTCGCTGAGTTGATTTATGCAAATCTGCACAGCGAGTAGAATGCCTACTCACCTCGCAGCCAGTTGTGCCGATGAATATCCCTAATCTGATCACCGTTCTACGCGTCCTGCTTATCCCGATTTTCATTTTGTTGTTCTATTTGCCTTACGAATGGAGCTACATGGCCTCCAGTTCGGTGTTCGCTGTTGCTGCCGCCACCGACTGGCTTGACGGCTACCTGGCCCGCCGCCTGGAACAGAGCACGCCGTTCGGTGCGTTCCTCGACCCGGTGGCCGACAAACTGATGGTGGCTGTCGCACTCGTGCTGCTGGTGCAGGAACACGGCAACCTGTGGCTGACCCTGCCGGCTGCGGTGATCATCGGCCGCGAGATCGTCGTTTCGGCCCTGCGTGAATGGATGGCCGAAATCGGCGCCCGTGCCCACGTCGCCGTGTCGAACATGGGCAAATGGAAAACCGCCGCGCAAATGCTCGCGCTGGTGATCCTGCTGGCCAACCCGTCGGACTTCTCCTTCTGGGTCTTGCTGGGCTATGCCTTGCTACTTGTCGCCGCCGGCCTGACGCTGTGGTCCATGCTCCAGTATTTACGCGCTGCCTGGCCTCATCTGCGGACCACCGTTGAAAAGAAATAAAACTTTTTTGAATCAAGGGGTTGACGGGTGCTGAGGATTCTATAGAATGCGCATCACCAAGACGCGGGAATAGCTCAGTTGGTAGAGCACGACCTTGCCAAGGTCGGGGTCGCGAGTTCGAGTCTCGTTTCCCGCTCCAAACATAGCGCTGCAGAGTTCCACTGAATTCTGTAAGCGATTGAAATAAGGACCTTCGGGTCCTTTTTTCATTCCGGCGGAAACCACTGAAATCCAGCACTATCCAGTGTTTTTAAGTTCTGTATGAGAGTCTTGAATTCGGACGCGCACTGAATTGAATCGCCCCGGGCCTCTCCGCCAACGAGAAGATTGACGCCCACCTATTCTGGCGTGACCTGTGCAAACTTTTTTGCGCTGAAAACGATTAGCCGATCACAGGATACGCGGATAGTTTTGACGCGCTCGTTGAGTTTTGCGAAGCCTTCGAAAATGCGCCGAAATCGAAGCGTGAGCGTGGCAACCTGATTATCACGGCGATTCATGAACAATTTGTCTTCCGCTTCTTCCCCAAAGAATAACTTCAACTCACCTTGTTGCCTTACATGACAATCAGCCCCGACAGGGGCTGATTGCGTAGTGCCTTAAAATGCTGGTGGTGCGCACGCCTGCCCGATTAGGTCGGCTTACGTGAGTCCTGTCGGGCCGGTCAGTATTCACGGGTGTAACCATTTTTATTCCTTCATTGAACTCCACGCAGGTCAGTCCACAAGTTCTGCTCTGTGCGCCAACGCGGTCATGAGTTGTGAAAGATTATCGGCAAGGGTGAGGATCTGCTGGCCTTGCATTTCATCCTGCCCGCTGTCGCGTTGCGAGGTCGGGCGCACGCAGCTGATGCTCCCCACGACTTTGCCGTCGCCATCGAATATGGGCGCCGCGAGGCCGAAGACGTCAGCATCCACTTCGCTGATGCTCAGCACATATCCCTGGCGGCGCAGTTGCTGGAGCGAGCGTCGGAATTGCGCCCACGTCTTGCCCAGATTGCTGGATTCGACATCACTCGGGTTTTCCAGAAACAGTTGGCTTTGGTGCCGCGAGCCCATATTGGCCAGGATTACTTTGGAAGTGGCTCCCATGAACAACGGTCTTGGCGAACCTCGTGAATAGCTCACCTGATTGGACAGATTACCGGTTTGATGGACGCAGACCACTTGATCCTTGAACAATCGGCACACCAGCCACGCTTGCTCAGCACCCCACTGTGGAAAGCTGGGCTCCAATGAGTGTGCGGCGCGAACCAACGGATCACTGACGCGCAGTTGGCGATCCCAAGTGATGATTCTCGCGCCCAGGGCATAGCGACCGGCCTCTACCTGAAACAGCAAGTTGGCCTCAGCCAGTTCACGTACATATCGGTAGGCGGTGGAGCGTGTGAACCCCAGCGCATTTCCCATTTCGTCGACCGTCCAGATTGGATGGCGCTCGGTAAACAGGTCCAGGATTCGCAACATCCGCTCCAGGCTGGAGCCTTTGCTGTCAACCCGATGTTCGGCGTTGTCTTCGGAATCAAACGGTCTTTGCATGTCAGCGCTCGTCTACATTACTGTTGCGCAGGATACCAATTCGCGCGATTTCGATTTTGACGATATCACTCGGCTTCATCCAGGCCGGTGGCCGGCCGGAATGAACTGGAGGGTGTGCTTCTGCCAATCCCGATGCAGAGCACTTTGCCTGGGCTGGCAATAACCGGCAGAAGCAGATTTCACTCAATCCCAGGCGGGCAGGTCTTTGAGCGCATCAGCGCCCGTTCGCTCTGTGAGCGTGTTGGTTGTTGCTTGCTTGCGGGGTCCAGTCGCAACAGGGTAATCGCCGTCAGCGCGATGGCGCCCGGGATCAACGATGCGATGAGGATCTCTGTCAAAACCCAACCGGCCGCCAGCATCAAGCCTCCGCAAACAGGCCCTGTAATGGAACCCACTCGCCCGACGCCTAATGCCCAGCCGATGCCTGTGGAGCGTATTTCCTGCGGGTACAACTCGGCGGCTAAAGCGTTAAGACCTGCCTGCGCGCCCTGCACCAGAATGCCCAGCACCAGCATCGCGGGGAAAAGCGAATAAAGCGAAACCGGCAATTGGCTGAGCGCCAGCACGACCGCCAGGTAGCCCATAAACTCGAGGGTCAGCACGTTGACCGAGCCCCAGCGGTTCATCAGCCAGCCTTGTATAACTGAGCCGATCACACCTCCCAGGCTGAACAGAATAATCGCGCGGATCCCCATGCTTAGCGGTGCATGGGCTGCCACCAGCAGCGTCGGGATCCAGCTCATGATGAAGTACAAAATCAGCAGGTTCATGGCATACGGCAGCCAGAGTAACAGCGTGCGGCGCCACATGCCGGCGGTGAAAAGACGGCTCAGGGAAGTAGAGGCGATTGCCTGTTGGCGCGGACGGCCAAGGTTGGCGGGCAGTTCGGCAAGATCGGGTGCAAGTCGCTTGATGATCGCGCTCAGGGCAGGGCGACTGCCGGGCTTGCGACTGAGGAACTCAACCGACTCCGGAAGCCGCCTTGCCACGACGCCGGCGACCAGCAAGGGCAGCGCGCCACCGATCAGGAAAAGGTTTTCCCATCCCCAGGTGGCGAGGAGTTGGTCGACCGTCAAGCCTGCCAGCATCGCGCCCAGTGGCATGCCACAAAACAGCAGCGTGACGGCACTGCGCGCATAACGCCGTGGGCTGTATTCAGAGATCAGCGCCACCAGGTTGGGGATCGCACCGCCGAGACCTATACCGGTCAGGAAGCGCACGACCAGCAATTGCGCAACGCTGTTAACAAAAGCAGTCAGTAACGCGAACGTGCCGAACAACAGGATCGACAACACCAGAATCTTCTTGCGACCCAGGCGATCCGCCATAGGGGCAAGTAGCAGGGCGCCGAGCATCAAACCAAATAAACCTGCCGCGAACACTGGGGCCAGGGCTTGGGGCGTCACGTTCAAGCTCGAAGCCATGGCCGTCACCAGGAATCCGACGATCTGGGTGTCGAATCCGTCAAGCACTGCAACCAGGACGCAGAGGGCGAGCAGCTCCCATTGCAAGCGGCTGACAGGCCGGGCGTCCACTACGTCGCAGAGGATATTGCTGGGGGTAGGGGTGTGCATGAACGTACCTCTTATTGTTTTTATTGTCTGGGGCAGGCAGGTGTCCTCGACTACGGCCAAATCTATTACTAAGCAAAAATCCTGTAAAGAGAAAATATGTAAAAATCCCATATAGCAGGAAAAGTGTTATTTTTGCATTCGTCGGCGCTCTGCGTTTACCTCTCCAGTCCAGTTTTACTGCTGGGAGACCTACACGCCCGCGGCGCTCCTCATTTGTCAGCAGGCGGATCAACGGCGAGGCGATGGAGGTACTGATGATTGGACTCGCGGGCAACGTTCTGCCTGTTGTGCGATAGGTCCGTACCGATGAATTCAGCCCTGGGATTGAGCCGCGCCACTTGCGGCAGCAGGCTGGCTGGACCACAACCGATGTCGAGCACCACATCGCTTAAAGACTGGCTTGAGCGCAGCGTCTTACCAGGACTCGATCATGTTCACTCCTTGACCCGGCATGGCGGAGCGTTCGGCGAAGGTTTACCGCGTGATACGGGTGGAGGGGTAGAACAAAACATTGAGTACGAAGAGGATCATCCAGAAACCGATTTCCAGTGTTTCGGTAATAGGCTGGGTGTTTTTGATTGCACCGTAGACATGCACGAAGAACATCAGCATGAAGACCACGAAAAGAATATCGAAGGCATAACTGAAACGGCTGCCAGTGGTGGCCGAACGCAACATCGCTACTTCAACGACAAGAATGAACGCACCGAGGCAATGGCCGAAATAGATAGTCAGGCGTTCGTGTTCAGGGACGCTCCAGTGCATGAGCCGGGCCCTTTGAAGCGATTTTATTTGCGGTGATCACTTCTTCGCGATTTTCCAAGCAAGCGCCGCTTTTGTTTTTCCAGGAAAAACATCACCTCGAGCTTCAGATCATCGGGGTCGAGGAAATAAACGGCATAGTAGCCCTCGCCATAATCCGGATAATCAGCGGGTGCGTCGACAATCGTAACCGCCTGATCCAGCAGGAACGCGTAGAGCGCATCGACGTCCTCACGTGCGGCAAGCTCGAACGCATAGTGGTGATAACCCACATCGCCGGTCCGGTGCTTATGTTTGCGGCCCTGGGCATCGGCTTCGGTGATCCAGAACAGGGTGTCGCCGTTGGTCCAGCCAATAACCCGGTCGAACTCCCACTCGATGGTGAATCCCAGGAAACCGAGTACCTGATCATAGAACGCCCTGGAGCGTTCCAGATCACTGACACGAATGGCCAAGTGATCGATCCCGATGACGTTCACCATGTCAGGTCTCCTCGATTTCGATTTCGGTTTCCAGGGACAAAGGGCTGCGTTGAAACTCAGAACGGTGCGTCGATATCGACCACGACAATCAGCTTGTGGTTGACGAACTCCTTGAGCCCCAGCCCGATCAGCTCGCGGCCGTACCCCGAGCGGCGCACGCCACCGAAAGGCAGATCGGCTTCGACCTTGGTCGGATGGTTGACGAACACCATCCCCGTGGAGATTTTCTTCGCGACTTCTGCGCCATGCGCCGTATCCGAGGTGAACACCGAGCCGCCGAGGCCGAACGGCGAGTCGTTGGCGATGCGTACTGCATCGTCTTCATCCTTGGCGCGGAACACCATGGACACCGGGCCAAAGAACTCCCAGTAGCGAGCGGGGTTGTCCTCGGCGACATTGGTCAGGATCGTCGGCTGCACGAATGCCCCATCGACCGGCACGGGTGGTCCGACTTCTTCGGCCTTGGCGCCGAGCTTCACGGCGTCGAGGATTTTTTGCTTGACCTCATTGGCGGCGCTTTGCGAGGAGAGCGGCGCCAGGGTCGTCTTCGCATCGAAGGGATCGCCTGCGACCAATTCCGCGACGCCCTTGCGATAGAGCGCGAGGAAGTCGTCATAGACCGCATCGACCACGATCATGCGCTTGGAGGACACACAGACCTGCCCGGCATTCCAATGCCGGCCGAACACCGCCCATTGGCTGGTTTTTGCCAGGTCCGCGTCAGCCAGCACGACGAAGGCGTCGGCGCCGCCGAGTTCCAGGGTGGACTTTTTCAGCGCTTTGCCTGCTTGTGACGCAACCACCGCGCCGGCGCCTTCCGAGCCGGTCAAGGCGACGCCCTGCACGCGGGCATCGTTGATGATCAGCTCGATCTGCGAACGCGTGGCATACAAATTACGGAAGGCGCCATCAGGCAAACCGGCATCCTTCATCAACTGTTGAAAGCGCGCGGCGCTTTGCGGCACATTCGCCGCGTGTTTCAGCAGCACGGTATTACCAGCAGAAAGCTGCGGCGCCAGAATGCGTGCGATTTGGTAATAAGGAAAATTCCACGGCTCAATCGCCAGCAGCACGCCGAGCGGTTCGCACACGACCACCGCCTCACCCTCGGCAGGATCGAGAACCGGGAGTTTCTCCGGCTTGAGCAAGGTTTCGGCATTGCGCACGTAGTATTCGAAGATTTTTGCCGACAGCTCGACCTCGGCTTGCGCCTCGGCAAACAGCTTGCCCATCTCCAGCGTCAGTACTTTGGCAAAGGCGTCGCTGTCCTTGCGCAGGATATCGGCGGCATTCTGCAGGATGCGTGCACGCTCGGCGAAAGGCGTGTCCTTCCAGGCCAGGAAGGCCTCATGGGCCTTGGCGATGGCCGCGGTCACTTCTGCATCGGTCGCATCGGGAAAGGTCTGCAGTGTCTCGCCGGTATAGGGATTGATCGTTGCATATGCCATGTAAAAGCTACTCCAGAACCGTTTCGACTAGTGGGCCTACCCGCCGCTGAGCGCATGTGCCGGGACTGATGAAGGTACACGAGGAACGGGTTTCAAGCATGGAGCGAAAGGTCGCATGTCCATAGACACACGATATGTAGGGGAATTCACTTGACTTCAAGGGCTGCGACGACCATCACTGAAAGATGCGTGTCGCTCTGCCGATCAGCATCGCCAGTTGTCCGCCGTCAGCGGTGGCGAGCATTGCGCCAGACCTCGGACTGCTTGAGCGGTTGGGGTTGCGGATGACGCTTATGGCGGTTGGCTGCTGTCAGCCTTTGTCACTTGTTGGACCTACTACAACGCAAGCTCACTCACGGATACAAGGAGATAAGTATGAAAGCTGCTGTTGTTGCCCAAGGGCAACGCGTGAACGTGACCGAAAAAACATTACGGCCCCTGAAACATGGTGAGGCGCTCCTCAAAATGCAGTGCTGCGGGGTCTGCCATACTGACCTGCACGTCAAGAACGGTGATTTCGGTGATAAAACCGGGGTAATCCTGGGCCATGAAGGCATCGGTATCGTGCAGGCGGTAGGACCGGGCGTCACCTCGCTGAAGCCCGGTGATCGTGCCAGCGTAGCGTGGTTTTTCCAAGGCTGCGGGCACTGTGAATACTGCAACAGCGGCAACGAGACACTCTGCCGCGACGTCAAAAACTCCGGTTATACCGTGGATGGCGCAATGGCCGAAGAGTGCATTGTCGTCGCCGACTACTCAGTGAAAGTACCTGACGGGCTTGATTCTGCGGCGGCGAGCAGCGTGACCTGTGCTGGCGTCACGACGTATAAAGCCGTCAAGGTTTCCAATATTCGCCCGGGGCAATGGATTGCGATCTACGGGCTGGGCGGCCTGGGGAATCTGGCGTTGCAGTATGCAAAAAATGTCTTCAACGCCAGGGTTATTGCCGTGGACATTAACGACGATCAACTGCAGTTCGCCAGGGAAATGGGCGCCGATCTGGTCATCAACTCCCGCGACGAGGATGCCGCAAAAGTTATCCAGGAGAAGGTCGGCGGAGCTCACGCGGCTGTCGTGACGGCCGTCGCCAAAGTCGCGTTCAACTCTGCGGTGGATGCCCTGCGTGCCGGTGGACGCCTGGTCGCAGTCGGCCTTCCGCCTGAAGCCATGAGCCTCAATATTCCTCGGTTGGTGCTTGACGGGATCGAGGTGGTTGGCTCGCTGGTCGGCACTCGACAAGACCTCGTTGAAGCCTTCGAGTTTGCCGCGCAAGGCAAGGTGGTGCCGAAGGTAACATTGCGTCCGATCGAAGATATCAATCAGATTTTCGATGAAATGCAGCAGGGAAAAATCAAAGGCCGCATGGTGATTGATTTGAGTCATTAACGGGCCATTGGCAGCCGCTTAGGCGGCTGCCAATGTAGTGGTCTAATGAAACCTGACACCCCTTTAGGCGAGAATGCTCGCCTAAAGGGGTGTCAGATGAGCAAACAACGCCGCTCCTTTACGGCTGAATTCAAACGCGAGGCTGCCGACCTCGTGCTCAAGCAAAACTGCCGCTACATCCAAGCCAGCCGCTCACTCGGCAGGGGTGAGTCAGCGCTGCGCCGCTGGGTTGACCAGGTCCAGAAAGGTCGCCAAGGCGTCACGCCGCAGAGCAAGAAGCTGACCCCACAACAGCAGGAAATTCAGGGGCTGGAAGCTCGGATCGCCCGGTTTGAGCGAGAAAAATCCATTTTGAAAATGGATACCTGCCTATCGTGACCGCCTGATGCCGACGTTGCCCGCTGGGTGCTACGGTGATGGCTTTCTAGCAACCCATTCGAGATGTCCCTATGAAACCCAATCCGACAATCGATAACGTATTACGCGTCGCGTTGGTTACAGGGTCCACTTCCGGTATCGGCGCAGCCATTGCACGTGCACTAAGCCGGGCAGGCTATGCAGTGGTGCTCCATTCGCGAAATTCTGCGGATACGGGACGCGCTATGGTTGCCGAAATGAAGCAGGCTATTTACGTGCAAGCGGATCTTGCGTTCGAAGCTGACAGGGCCAGGCTTATTAACGAGGCGATCGCCGCGTGGGGGCAGCTCGACGTATTGGTCAATAACGCCGGTATTAGCAGAGTCATTCCGCACGGCGACCTTGCCTCGGCCAATTCGACGGTGTGGCACGAACTTAACGAGATTAATGTCGTGGCGCCGTTCCACCTCGTCGCATTGGCCGAGTCGGCATTGCGCGATGCCGCCCGTTACCGTCGAGCAGGTTGCGTCGTAAACATCAGTTCGCATGCCGGTATCCGTCCTAAGGGCGCATCGATTCCCTATGCGGTAAGCAAAGCTGCGCTTAATCACATGACCCGCTTGCTCGCGGTATCGCTGGGGCCAGACATTCGCGTAAACGCTGTGGCGCCTGGCTTGGTCGACACGCCTCTGACCGCCGAGTGGACAGAGGCCCAAGAGTTGTGGCGAACTCGCGCACCTATGCGCAGGGCCGCTAGCCCAGACGACATCGCAAACGCTGTTGTAATGCTGGTCGAGTCGGACTACTTAACCGGCGAGATACTCCTCTCAGACGGCGGATTGAATCTGACCTAGGTTTAGCGTGCTCCGGTATCTGGAGATGGTTGCAGGCGTTCCGCTTGCGCCTCGTTGACGGTGCCGATGTGTATTATTCCGAGATCTCAGGCCTCGGAAAGCTGAAACCGATAACCGACCCCATACAACGATTCGATGGGCGTTTCCCCTGGGCACGCCTGCTCCAGCTTGCGCCGCAAGTTGCGGATATGGCTGTCCACGGTGCGGTCGGTGACCACGCGGTGGTCGGAGTAGATCTTGTCGAGCAGTTGGTCACGGGAAAACACTCGCCCGGCGGAACGTGCAAAGGTGCTGAGCAGTCGCAGCTCCAGGGGGGTGAGGTCCAGTGCGATGCCGTCTATTGAAGCGCGATATTGCGCTTCGTCGATCAGCAGTCGCGGCGCGGCGTTGACCAGCAGTTGGGGGCCGCGGCGCAGGATGGCCTTGACCCGGGCCACCACCTCCCGTGGGCTGAAAGGCTTGCAGATGTAGTCGTCGGCGCCCAGGTCCAGGCCCAGCAGGCGGTCCACCTCTTCGACGCGGGCGGTGATCATGATGATGGGCACGGCGCTGAAACTGCGCAGGTCCTGGCAGACTTGCATGCCGTCTCGGCCGGGCAGCATCAGGTCGAGCAAGATCAGGCGCGGTGTTTGCGCACGCACTGTCGGCACTACCTGCAAGCCGTTGTCCAGGCACTGGGTCGAGTAGCCTGCCGCGACCAGATAATCCTGCATCAAGGCGGCCAGCTTCGGTTCATCTTCGACGATCAGGATCGGGTTTTTGTCGCTCATGGTTCAGATATTCCGTGGCAAGCGCAGGGTCAGCCAAAGGCCGCCGAGGGGCGAGTGAGCGGCGCTAAGGCTGCCGCCGTGGGCGAGGGCGATGTTGTGACAAATCGCCAGGCCCAGACCGGCTCCGCCACTGGCACGGTTGCGCGATGATTCGCCGCGATAGAAGCGCTCGAACAGGCGCGGCAACTGCTCGGCCGAAACCCCTGGGCCGGAGTCGATAAAGTCGATGCACACGTGGGTGCGATCGACGACGGCGCGGATGCGTATGAGCCCGTTCGGGTCGGTGTAGCGCACGGTGTTTTCCAGCAGGTTGGAAAACAGTTGCTGCAGGCGATTGGCATCGGCCAACAATTCCATAGGCTGGAACGGCAGGTCCAGTTCGACGCGCAGGTGCCGGTCGTTCAGGCGCTCTTGGAACATCGACACGCTGGCTTGCAGCAGTTGATCCACTGCGCACGCGCTCTTGCGGTAGGTCAGCGCGCCCACATCCGCCAGGGACAGTTCATACAGGTCATTCACCAGCTTGCTGAGCATGCTGACCTCACCTTGCAAAGACTTCATCGAGCCTGGGTTCAGGGTGCGTACACCATCCTCGATGGCCTCCAACTCGCCGCGCAACACCGACAGCGGGGTGCGCAACTCGTGGGAGACATCAGCCATGAATTCGCGGCGCATCTGTTCATTGCGCTCCAGGGTATAGGCGAGTTGGTTGAAGTCACGGGCCAATTGGCCCACTTCATCATTGGAGGCCACCGCCACCCGGCCGCTGTAGTCGCCGCTGGCCAGGCGGTGGGTCGCCGCGGCCACCCGTTTGACCGGCTCCAACAGCGTGCGGGCGATCCACCAGGCAATCAGCATCGCCAGCACCAGCGAAAAGGCGCCCATCACCAGGCTGGTGCGTAACTGGTATTGCTGGAACCGTTCGCCGCCGGCTTCGGTCACGCTCTGGAACGGGGTCACGGCCAGCCAGCCAACGGTTTCGTCGGCCACCACAATCGGACGTAACAGGGCGTCGTCGCCGATATCCGGGTAGCCGTTCACGCGTTTTTTGTGTTCATCCAGCAAGGCCATGCGAAACAGCGCGCCTGTCAGGTCCGACGCCATGGGCGTGCGCAAATCGTTCTTCGCCGGATCTTCGCCGAGTTCGGGCCGCATAATGTCGAACCAGCGATCCGACCGGTTGCGCAGGAACTCCCAGCTGCCTTCACGCGCGTAGGCACTGGCCAGGCGCGGTAGCACGGGCGCCATGCGGTCCAGCGCCTGCTCATTGAGATAGCCGAGAAAGCCCCTTCCAAAACTCCAGCTCGTCGCCACCCCCATGCTCAGGATGACCAGCAGCACACCGGCCAGTACCGCAATAAACAGCTTGGTGGAGATACTCAGCTTCATGCAGGAGGGCCGTTAAGAATGGATCGAACCATTTAGGCCCTGGCGACGAAAAGATTCAACCCGGTCGGGCAATCTTCAATTTTCCTGCACATTTGCCTTGCACGATAGCGCTGACTCAAGCAATCCCGTCTTGTAGAGGCCGTTATGTCGACGAAAATCATCGCCAAATACCTGGTAACCGCCGCGGTTTGCCTGTCTTTGTTCATCCTGGTCCTGCTGGGCGGTTGCTCCGGTGGCAAGCCGGAACCTCAAGCGATCACCCCCAAAGTCTCGGTGATCAGCGTAAAACCCCAGAGCCAAGTACTGACCACCGAGTTGGCGGGACGCACCCAGGCCTTCATGGTGGCGCAGATTCGTCCGCAAGTCGGCGGTATCGTCCAGCGGCGGTTGTTCGTCGAGGGGGCGGATGTCAAGGTCGGGCAAGCGCTGTACCAATTGGATGCGGCGTCCTATACCGCCGCGCTGGCGCAGTCCCAGGCGAGCCTGGTCAAGTACCGCGCCACGCTTAAATCGGCGCAGACCACCGCCAAGCGCGACGCCGAACTGGTGAAGATCAATGCCATCAGTCAGCAAACTAACGAAGACGCTCAGGCGACCTTGCTGACGGCCGCCGCCGACGTGCAAGTCGCCGAGGCGGAAGTCCAAACCGCACGGATCAACCTGGCTTACACGCGCATCACCTCGCCGGTCAGCGGGCGCATTGAAACGTCCACGGTGACCCCAGGCGCGCTGGTGGTGGCCAATCAGGACAGCGCATTGACCACCGTGCAGCAACTCGATCCGATCTATGTGGACGTGACCCAATCGACCACGGAACTGCTGCGGCTCAAGCGTGACCTGGCCAGCGGCGTGTTGCAGTCCAATGGCAATGGCGAGGCGCGGATCAGCCTGAAGCTGGATGACGGCACCACCTACAACCAGACTGGGCGGCTCAAGGTCAGCGGGGTGAGTGTCAACGAAGGCACGGGCACCGTCACCCTGCGTGCCGAATTCGCCAACCCGGACCACCTGCTGCTGCCGGGCATGTATGTACGCGCGGTGCTGGAACAGGCGCGCGATGACCAGGCCATTCTGATCCCGCAAAAAGCCGTAAACCGCAGTGCCAGCGGTGTGACCACGGCGTTGCTGGTGGTCGATGGCAAGATTGAACAGCGTGAGCTGACCGTCGATCGCGCGGTGGGTAATCAGTGGTGGATCACGGCGGGCCTGAAGGCCGGTGATCAGTTGGTCGTCGAAGGTGGACAAAAAGTCCGTGCCGGCGCCGCCGTCCAGGTGCAGGACGCCAATGCTCAGGCGGCCGCGCCGTCCACCCCTGCGAAGGAGGGTTAAGCGTGGCGCACTTTTTTATTGATCGACCGATTTTCGCCTGGGTCATCGCCATCGTGATCATGCTCGGTGGCAGCCTGTCCATCAGCCAGTTGCCGCTGGAGCAATACCCGGACATCGCGCCGCCCACGGTGAAGATTTCCGCGACCTACACCGGGGCCTCGGCCAAGACCGTGGAAGACTCGGTGACCCAGGTCATCGAGCAGCAGATGAAAGGCCTGGATAACCTGACCTACATGTCGGCCACCAGCAGCTCGGCGGGCAGCGCCAGCATCAGCTTGACCTTTACCGCCGGCACCGACCCGGATGTGGCCCAGATGCAGGTGCAGAACAAGCTGCAACAAGCCGAGTCGAGGCTGCCGCAATCGGTACAAAGCGAAGGCCTGACCGTGACCAAGGGCGGCTCGGACTTCCTGATGATCGTCGCCCTGGCATCGGATGACCCCAGCGTTACCGGCACTCAGATTGGTGACTACATTTCCACCACCTTGCTCGACTCCATCAGCCGCATAGACGGCGTCGGTGATGTGCAAACGTTGGGGTCAGGCTACGCCATGCGTATCTGGCTGGACCCGGCCCTGTTGGAAAAATACGCGCTGATGCCTTCGGACGTCAGCAGTGCCCTGGAGGCGCAGAACACCGAAGTCTCGGCTGGGCAGCTCGGTGCCTTGCCGGCGATCAAGGGGCAGCAGTTGAACGCGACGATCAGCGCCCGCAGCAAACTGCAGACCGTCGAAGAGTTTCGCAATGTGGTGGTCAAGTCCAACAGCGATGGTGCCGTGGTGTTGCTGGGCGATGTCGCGACCTTGGAGTTGGGCAGTGAAAGCTACGACATCAGCACCGCCCTCAACGGCAAGCCCGCCGCTGCCATGGGTGTGCAGTTGGCGGCAGGCGCGAATGCGCTGAACGTCGGCAAGGCGGTCAAGGCCAAGCTCAAAGAAATGGAGCCGTTCTACCCGACAGAAATGCAGCTTAAAAATGTGATTGCCTACGACACCACGCCGTTTGTCAGCCTGTCCATCGAGGAAGTGGTCAAGGCCTTGGGCGAGGCCATCGTGCTGGTGGTGTTGATCATGTTCCTGTTCCTGCAAAACCTGCGCGCGACGCTGATCCCGGCGATTACCGTGCCGGTGGTGCTGCTGGGCACGTTCGGCGTGTTGGCGGTGTTTGGCTATTCGATCAATACCTTGACGATGTTTGCCATGGTCCTGGCGATCGGCTTGCTGGTTGACGACGCCATCGTGGTGGTCGAAAACGTTGAGCGGCTGATGGGCCAGGGACTATCGCCCGTGGCGGCCACGCGTCAATCGATGCGTGAAATCACCAGCGCACTGGTCGGCATCACGATGGTGCTGAGCGCGGTGTTTATCCCCATGGCGTTTTTCGGCGGTTCCACCGGGATTATCTATCGGCAGTTTTCGGTGACCATTGTCTCGGCCATGGTCTTGTCGGTGTTGGTGGCGATGACCCTGACACCCGCGCTCTGCGCCTCGTTGCTCAAAACGCACGACGGCCAGGGGCAGGGTGCTCAGCACGGGTTCTTCGGCTGGTTCAACCGTACCTTTGAACGTGCCAGCGTCGGTTACGAGCGTTGGGTGGGTGCGGTGTTGCGGCGCTGGGGGCGCAGCCTGTTGCTCTATGGCGGAGTGCTGGTGGTCATGGCGGTGGGCTACATGAGCCTACCCACGTCGTTTCTGCCGGACGAAGACCAAGGGATCCTCCTGGCACAGATCCAGTTGCCGGTCGGCGCGACGGACAGCCGTACCCAGGCCGTGGTCAAGCAGTTCGAGGACTACATCCTCAAACAGCCCGAAGTCGAAGCGATGATCAGCATCAGCGGGCTGGGCATGGGCGGTAACAGCCAGAACACCGCGCGGGCGTTTATCCGCCTCAAGGACTGGGGCGAACGCGGTGGGCCTGGCCAGGGTGCGGCGGCGATTGCCCAACGGGCGACCATGGCGCTCTCCAGCATCGGCGATGCCGACGCTTTCGTCATGCAGCCTCCGACCGTGCGCGGTCTGGGCCAGAGCTCGGGGTTCGACCTGCAACTCAAGGACCTCGGTGGTCTGGGCCATGATGCGCTGGTGGCGGCCCGCGAACAGTTTCTTGAGCTGGCCAGAAAAGATCCGCGCTTGCTGGGGGTTCGCAGCAACGGCCTGGACGATGCGCCGCAGCTCAAGGTCAGCATTGACGACCGCAAGGCCGGCGCCCTGAGCCTGAGTACCAGCGATATCAACACCACCTTGTCGACGGCGTTGGGCGGTACTTATGTGAATGATTTTCTCAACCAGGGTCGGGTGAAAAAAGTCTATGTGCAGGGTCAGGCATCCGCGCGCATGCAGGCCGCGGACCTTGATCATTGGTTCGTGCGCAACAGCAGCAATGAAATGGTGCCGTTCTCATCGTTTGCCAGCAGCACCTGGAGTTACGGCTCACCCTTGCTGGAACGCTACAACGGTAACGCCTCCCTGGAAATCGTCGGTGACCCCGCGCCAGGCGTGAGCTCCGGCGACGCCATGGACGCGGTGGAAGCCATCGTCCGGCAATTGCCCCAGGGCATCGGCTACGAGTGGACAGGGCAGTCCTATCAATTACGCCTGTCCGGGTCCCAGGCCCCGCTGCTCTATGCACTTTCCGTATTGTTTGTGTTCCTGTGCCTGGCTGCGCTCTACGAGAGTTGGTCGGTGCCGTTTTCGGTGATTCTGGTGGTGCCCCTGGGGGTGATCGGTGCGGTGCTGGCGACCCGCGTCGCCGGGTTGAGCAACGACGTGTATTTCCAGGTGGGGCTGTTGACCACCGTGGGCCTGGCCGCGAAAAACGCGATCCTGATCGTGGAGTTCGCCAAGCACCTGCAAGAGCAGGGCAACAGCCTGATCGACGCGACGCTGATCGCGGTGCGCCAACGCCTGCGGCCGATTCTGATGACGTCCCTGGCCTTCATGTTCGGCGTGTTGCCGCTGGCCTTGAGTACCGGCGCAGGCTCCGCCGGGCGCCAGGCCATCGGTACGGGCGTGCTGGGCGGTATGTTCAGCGCCACGGTGCTGGGGATCTTCTTTGTACCGCTGTTTTTTGTGCTGATCCGCCGCCGTTTCGGGCGCGAGCGCAGCGCTAATCAATCTGCTCCGACAGGTGATGCATGATCAAGTCACACTGGCCTTTGCTGGCTGCCATGGTCCTGGGTGGCTGCGTCAACCTGGCGCCCCAGTATGAGCGTCCTGAAGCGCCCGTCTCCGGGCAATGGCTGCCGGCGGCCAGCCTGCCGAAAGGGCAGGTGGGCGCCGATGTCAAATGGCAGCAGTTCTTTACCGACAGCCGCCTGGCGCAGTTGCAGACGTTGGCGCTGGCCAATAACCGTGATTTACGCCTGGCAAGCCTGAATGTCGAAAAGGCTCAGGCGCAGTACCGCATCAAGCGCGCGGACCTGTTTCCCACCCTTGATGCGAGCGTCAGCGGCACCCACAGCCGTACACCCGGGTCGTTGTCCAACACCGGTACGGCGGCCACCACCCACGATTACAGCGCGCAATTGGGGCTGAGCAGTTATGAACTGGACGTGTTTGGTCGGGTACGTAACCTTCGGGATGAGGCGCTGGAAGACTACCTGGCGCTGACGGAAACCCGACGCAGTACGCAAATCAGCCTGGTGGCCGAAGTGGCCACCGCCTGGCTGACCCTGGCCGCCGACAACGAACGGCTGCTGCTGGCCCAGGAAACCCTGACCAGCCAGTTGGCCACCTACGACCTGACCCAAAACAGCTATGCCCTGGGCGGCTCCTCCGCGCTGTCGGTGGCGCAAGCCCAGACCACGGTCGAGTCGGCGCGCGGCGATGTGGCGTCCTACGAGAGCCAGATTCTGCAGGACCGCAATGCCTTGCGCCTGTTGGTCGGCAGTGACCTTCCCGAGGCACTCTTGCCGGGCACGCACTTGGCGTCGGCGGCGGTGCTGGTGGACATACCGGCGGGCCTGCCTTCGAGCCTCTTGCAACAACGCCCGGATGTGCTGTCGGCGGAACACACGCTCAAGTCGGCGAATATCGACATCGGCGCGGCCCGTGCGAAGTTTTACCCCAGCATCAGCCTGACCGCCGACGCTGGCTCGTCCAGCTCGGCATTGGCCGGCCTGTTCAAATCCGGCAGCGGTGCCTGGACCTTTGCCCCGAGCATCAGCGTGCCGATTTTCGACGGCGGGAGTAACCGCGCGACCCTGGATTCGGCCAAGGTCGAGCGCGACATCCAGATACAGACCTATCAGCAAACCCTGCAGACCGCGTTCCGCGAAGTGGCCGACGCGCTGGCCGTGCGCAGCACCCTGGATCGCCGGATCGCCGCGCAACAGGCGCTGACCGACGCCAGTCGCAAAAGCTTCGAACTCTCGGATGCCTTGTATCGGGGCGGCTCGCAAAGCTACCTGGAAGCCTTGGATGCGCAACGCTCGCTCTACAGCGCCCAACAGGACCTGATCACCCTGCGTCTGACCGAGCAGAGTAACCGCATCACGTTGTACAAAGTGTTGGGGGGCGGTTGGAATTAATGGCTCTGCCAGTTGCACACAGAAGCGCAGCGATGGAACGGCTTGCGTGCGTCAAATCGGCTAACTTCATTCAATGGGAAATAAACATGCGTGCCTATCGTTCCAATTTAAGCCGTTGCGTTCAGGTACTGACCTGCGCCTGTTTCATCACGCTTTCACCCCTTTCCCGGGCGGACTCCGACAAGGACCCCTGGGAACGCATTAACCGCCCGATCTTTTCATTCAATGACACGCTGGATACCTACGCACTGAAACCACTTGCCCAGGGTTATCAATTTGTCACCCCGCGCATTGCGCAAGACGGCATTCATAATTTTTTCAACAACCTGGGAGAGGTCAAGAACCTCGCGAACAATGTACTTCAAGCCAAGTTCCATAGCGCCGGGGTTGATACCAGTCGCCTCTTACTCAACAGCACCCTTGGCCTGGCGGGATTGATCGATGTCGCGACGCCCATGGGGCTGCAGCGCAATGACGAAGACTTCGGTCAAACCCTCGGTTACTGGGGGGTAGGTAGTGGTCCTTATCTTGTACTGCCGCTCTTGGGGCCAAGCACACTTCGCGATGCGCCGGCGATCTTTCCCGATATCTACGCCAACCCGGTTCGTTATATCGGCGACGTGCCTACGCGTAATAGCCTGTACGCCGTGGGCATGATCGACGGACGCGCTCAATATATGAAATCTGAAAAGCTCATCACCGGTGATAAATACAACTTCATTCGAAGTGTTTATCTACAACACCGAGAGTTCAAGATTAACGATGGAAACGTGAAGGACGACTTTTGATCGGTGCGTTTTGCACCTTGAGATCAAGATACGCGCTGACACGATCCAACTGCACCGGCCATCAAAGCCTAGGCTTCGATGGCCGGCGACTGGCGTCATGCCGCAGTAGGTTTCACGCGGGCGTCGCTGGCGGTTTCACGAAACAGCCGGGGCGACATGCCGAATGTCGATTTGAAATGCCGGCTGAAGTGAGAGCTGCTGCCATAGCCCCAGGCATAGGCGATCTCGGTGAGTGAGCGATGGGCCTGGTCGTGGTTGCGCAGGTCCTCGGCGCAACGGGACAACCGCCGCTGCCAGATGTACTCGCTGACACTGCACCCCAGTTCGTCCTGAAATGCCCGATGCAAGCTGCGCACCGAGCACTGCTCGGCATTGGCGATGCGTTCTATGCTCAAGTCGCGGTCAGCCAGGTGACGCTCGATATACGCCTTGAGGCGATTCTGTTTGAAGAAGCGGAAGTCGTGGTCGAGTTGCTTTTCATCTTGCTTGTTCTTCAGCGCATTGTTCAGCAGCCCCGCGATACTGTCGCCGATCAGCCCGGCCGACTGGCTGTTGAGCAAGGGGTATTGGTGGTAAGCGTCGCTGATCAAGTGCATCAACATGCGCCCCAGCCCGTTACGGCCGTTCAAGTGCATGTCGCCGGTCTGCGTCAGTTGCCCGGCGGGGCCCTGGAATAACAGGATAAAGTGCTCGCAGCCCTGGGTACTGGTGACGCTGAAGGGTTTGCCGCAGTCGACCAGGAGCATTTCGTCCGGCGCGACGCTGCTGTTTTGCTGACCTTGCTCGAAGTGGCTGACGCCGGCGACTTGCAGTATCAACATCCGCGGCGTGTCGACGACATCGAGCGCCTTGCTCAGGTGGCGTGAATAGCGATGGGCACTGGCGGTCAGGCGGCAGAAACGCAACTGGCCCAAGTCACCGTATTCCAGGCGGCCCTGGAAGTTGCCGTTGTGCAACGGGTCGATGTTGGTGGACTCCAGGCGCTTTATATACTCCGGCGTGCGACCCAGGTGATCGCTCATGAACTCCTTCCACTTCATCAGCCGATCAGAGCGAACGACCTGATCGGTGGACACGCAGGCTAGATTATTCATTGTTTCGCCTTTTGTTTTTTGTTTTGGGCTGAAGGGGCAAGGTGTGAGCCTTGCCCGCTCCGGACAGACGATCAGAAAGGGTAATTATGGCTCCCGGCTTGCCAGGTGACCCAATGGGCCCGGGTAAACTCATCCAGGGCATAGTGACCGTTGAAGCGCCCAAGGCCGGAATTCTTTTCGCCGCCAAACGGTGCGTTGGGCTGATCGTCGACGGTGATGTCGTTGATATGGGTCATGCCCGCCACGATGCCACGGGCAAAACTCAGGCCGCGCGCCATATCACGGGTAAACACCGCGCTGGACAAACCGTACTCGCTGGCGTTGGCCAACGCCAGGGCATGGGCCTGGTTGTCGGCGATCAGCAGCGGCAGCAACGGCCCGAAGGTTTCATCGCGGGCCAAAGCCTGGTCGGGGCTCACTTCGCCGAAGACATGGGCCGGCAGCACCAACCCGCGAGCCTGGCCGCCACACAACTGCTTGAGGCCGGCGCGCTCGGCGGCCGCGATCTTCCCCAACAGACCGTCGAGCTGGCTCTGGTTGACCACCGGCCCGATCACCGTGTCGGCCTTGGCCGGGTCACCGGTCTTGAGTTTGCGTACACGCTCCACCACCAGGGCCGCGAAGTCGGCATACAGCGAGCGGTCGACAATGACCCGGTTGACGCTCATGCAGATCTGGCCCTGATGCAGGAAGCGTCCGACGACTGCGGCATGCGCCGCTATCTCGATGTCCGCATCTTCCAGCACCACCAGCGGCGCGTTACCGCCCAGCTCCAGGGCCACGCGCTTGATGTGCTTGCCGCCGGTGGCGATGCGCCCGACATTGCGTCCCACATCGGTGGAGCCGGTGAAGGAGATCAGGCTCGGTATCGGGTGCTCGACGAACGCATCGCCAATCTCCGAACCCGCGCCGACCACCACGTTCAGCGAGCCCGCCGGGAACCCGGCCTCTTCGAACAGATGGGCAATCAACAGGCCGCCGGTAACCGCCGTATCACTGGCGGGCTTGAGCACCACGGTATTGCCCAGCGCAAGGGCCGGCACCACCGAGCGCATGCTCAGGTACAGCGGGAAGTTCCATGGGCTGATCACACCGACCACCCCCAGCGGCTCGCGAAACACGAAGCTCTGTTCGCCAGGCTTGTAGCTGGTCAGGATCCGGCCTTCAACCTGCATCGGCAGCGTTGCACACTCGCGAACCAGGTTGAGGGTGAACTGCCATTCCATGCCCGCCTTGATGCGGGTACTGCCGGACTCGCGGATCAGCCAGTCGATGATTTCTTCGCTGCGGTTCTGGATGACCTGGGCGAGTTTTTCAAGCTGCGCACTGCGCTGGGTCGGGTGCAGCGCTGCCCAGTCGGTTTGCGCGCGCTGGGCAGCCTGGTACGCGTCATCCAGGTCGGCCACCGAGGCCAGGGGCATTTCCAGCAAGGGTTCGTCATTGAAGGGGTTACGGTCGTCCAGGCGTCGTGCAGAACGACCTGCACGCCAGGTGCCGTTGATGTATTGATCGCCGTTGATGGCGTAGGCCGCGAGTATTGGAGTTGTCATAGTCTTACCTTAGAGGCAGGTAGCCGCGTCGATTGAGGGTGGGTGAGGGCAGACCCTTTAGGTTGTGCGTATTCAGCTTCGGATCCAGGCGCGTCCCCAGGAGTTGAGGGTGTATTCCTCCTGCGGCCAGACGCCAGGCGGGCGCGTGGCCTCGGTAATCTCCAGCTCGGCCGAGAACTCCAGGCGGTTGCGATCGGCATCGACCACCATGAAGAACAGGTTGTTGCCTGGGCCATGGCGACCCGGGCCGAAGAACAAGGTGATCCGTTCCTTGGCGAAGCGGTCGCCCCAGTCGCGAATGTCGTTCCATTCGTTGGTTTCGTAACAGTGGTGATCCCACTCGTTTTTCGACCCACGGAAGAACGCCAGCGAATGGTGTTCGTCGTCCGAACGCAGGAAGCAGGTGGTGAGCTGGCCGCTTGGCTCGTCGACGACATTGTCCGAGACGGTGAAGCCCACGGTGTTGACGTAGAAGTCGATCATCGCTTCCAGCTCCGTGGTCTGGAACACCACGTGCTGCAGGCGGCCCGGCATGCCGTTGCGGTCGAGCGTGGACGCGCCGCGAGACACGCCAAATACGGTTTGCCGACCCTGGGGGTCACGGATTTGAAAGGCGCCCGCTTCCAGCAGCGGCGAGTCGAGCGCTTCGACGTTACAACCGTTGCCGAGCAGGCGCGTGCGCAGTGCGCTCAAGTGCGCTTGGCTGCCCAGGTCATACGCCGCCGCGAGCAGGCCGCTATGGTCGGCGGGCGAGATCAGCATGGCCCGTTGAGGCCCCTGGAGCAGCCAACTGCCGTCAGCCTGCGCCAGGCCGTCCATGTCCAGCAGGCGCCGATAGAAGTCGACTTGCTGCTGTGGATCTTTGCTCGCCAGGTGCAGGTAGCACAGGCGGGCGGGGGTGGAAGTCTGCAAGGTTTGCATAAACACCTCTGGGTCTGAAGGTTCAGGGGTAGACGGGCGCCATGCCCGGCTCAGCTGCGCAGTGGCTTGTCAGCGTGATGCCGAACAACGCCTGCAAGGATTCGGCGACCTGATCGTGCGTGGTCCTGTCGAAGATGGCGGCGACATAGCGATCCGGGCGCAGCAGCAGAAACTTCTGGCTGTCGCCGAGCAGGTCCTTGAGCGCACTCTCACGGTCTTGCAGCACGGTGCAGCCGGGGATCGACGGCAGCGTCTGAACGTGCGCGGGCAGGATCAGGATGCGTTTGGCCTCCAGGTGGTCCCACAGACCGTGCCGTAGTTCATCAAGGCGTTGGTGGGTCGGGTCGCCATAGTGGATCAGGGCAAAACCGGCACCGATGGTCGTGTCCAGCAGTTGTGTGTGGCCTTGGGCATCGGTCAGCAATGGCTGAGGAAACATTTGCCCGCAGGCCAGCTTCCCGGCCTTGCCTTCGGGCAATACCAGGCCTTTGGTAAACCGCGGTTTGGGCTTGAAGCGCATTTGCAGGAAATAGTCGCGCAGCGGCGGCACCAGGCCGATTAGCGCGAATGCCGTGCTGATCAGGCGAGCCCGCAGCACGGTGGCCGGCGCCATGACCACGCCAAGGTTCAGGGCCAGCTTGATCAAGGCCCAGGCATGGTCGCGCCGCTCGCTTTCGTAAGACAGCAGGGCGGTCGCGGCCATTTGGCCCTTGAGCACGGCGATCAGCTTCCAGCCCAGATTGTGCGCATCGCGAACGCCGCTGTTCATCCCTTGCCCGGCGTAGGGCGGGGTCAAGTGCGCGGCATCGCCGGCAAGAAATACGCGGCCGACCTGCCAACGCTCGGCGACGCGGGCATGAAAGGTGTAGACCGTCTTGCGCACGATGGACACCGGGGCATCGCCCTTGAACGGACGCAGCAGCGTGTGCAGGCATTCGGGGCTGAGCACCTGCGCATCGGTTTCGCCCGGCTTGAGCTGGAACTCAAAGCGCCGAGTACGGTGCGGGCCGGGCACTTCCACCACCGGGCGCCGAGCATCGCAATACACGCGGGTCTGCCAGAAGGGGTCGTCATCCTGGTCGGTATCGACCACCAGCCAGCGTGAGGAGAAGCTCGACCCTACCATCTCGACCCCCAGTTGCTTGCGCACTGGGCTGCGCCCGCCGTCGCAGGCGATCAGGTAGCTGGCCTTGACGTCGAGCAGTTGGCCATCGGCATCCTTGATCAACGCGCGCACGCCATGCGGGTCTTGAGTGAACTCGAGCAGTTCGTGATTGAAGCGCGCTGTCAGGTTTGCAAAACGTTCAAGGCCGACCTTCAGCGTGCTTTCGAACAGCGGCTGGCGAAACGCATTACGCTTGGGAAACCCATATAACCTGCCAGTGGGCTCGACCTTGCCGAAGCAACGCCCGCCCGCGCGGGTGAAGTAATGCACGCCATAACCGGGCACCACATCGCGCAACACGGCGTCATCCATCCCGATGGCTTGCATGGTGCGCAAGGATTCATCGTCGATCGAGACGGCGCGCGGTTCAGTCACAGTGCCGGGTTTGCGGTCGATGATCAGGGTGTCCACATTGGCCTGGCCGAGGAGGTTGGCCAGGGTCAGTCCGGTAGGCCCGGCACCGATGATCAAGACTTGGGTGCTGACGCTGTTGAGGGTTGTCATTGTTATTCCCTTCCAAAGTTTTCAGTCTGGCTACGCGGGGCGATGGGGGAGTGTCGCCATGCGCTGCGACAGGGCCTGCGCGAGGGCCTGCATGTGTGCCCCTTGTTGCGCTTCCTGTGCGTTGTCGCGCTCCTGAGTCGGACGAAGGCAACTGATGCTGCCGACCACCTTGCCGTCGCTGTCGAAGATCGGTGCCGCGAGGCCGTAGACGCCGGGATCAATTTCAGCCGCGCTGGCGACGTACCCCTGGCGGCGCAGTTGCTGCAGTGAGCGGCGGAACTGTTCCCAGGTCTGCCCCAGATGGCTGGCGCGCACTTCATCGGGGTTTTCCAGAAACAGCTGACTGTGCTGGCGCGACGTCATGTTGGCGAGGATCGCCTTCGAGGTTGCGCCAAGGAACAGCGGCCTGGGTGAACCACGGGAGTAGCTGACCTCGCTGAACAAGTCGCCATGCTGGTGGATACACACCACCTGGTCCTTGAACAGCCGGCAGATCAGCCACACCTGTTGCTTGCTCCAGCGTGGCAGGTCCTGCTCCAGGGCGTGTGCTGCGCGCACCAGAGGGTCGCTCAGGCGCAGTTGGCGATCCCAGGTGATGATCCGCGCGCCCAGCGCGTAGCGGCCTGCTTCGACCTGAAACAACAGGTTCGCCTCGGCCAACTCGCGTACGTAGCGGTAGATGGTCGACCGCGTGTAACCCAGCGCAGCGCCCATCTCGTCGACCGCCCAGATCGGGCTGGCCTCGGTAAATAAATCCAGCACCCGCAGCATGCGCTCCAGGCTTGAGCCTTTGCTATCGGCGTCCTGCTCGGGCAGGTGCTCTGATTCAGGCAATAGCTTCATGGCTTACTGCTCATCGGCGATGCTGTTGCGCAGGATGCCGATGCCCGAGATCTCGACCTCGACGGTATCGCCGGGCTTCATCCATACCGGCGGTTCGCGGAAGGCGCCGACGCCACCGGTGGTGCCGCTGACAATCACATCGCCGGGCGCCAGTTCGGTGAAGGTGGAGCAGTATTCGATCAGGTGACGCACGTCGAAAATCATGTCGCTGGTGCGGGTGTGTTGCATCACTTGGCCGTTCAGGCGCGTGGTCAATTCCAGGTCTTGCGGGTCGCCGATCTCATCACAGGTCACCAACCAGGGACCGAAGCCGCCGGTGCACGGGAAATTCTTGCCCGGCACGAACTGGATGGTGTGCTTCTGCCAGTCGCGGACGCTGCCATCGTTGTAGCAGGCATAACCGGCCACATACTCCAGCGCATCCGCGGCCTTGACGTGGCGCGCGGTTTTGCCGATGACCACGGCGAGTTCGCCTTCGAAATCGAGCTTATGCGAAGCCTTCGGACGAATGATCGGTTGCAGGTGCGCAACCTGGCTGTCGGCGAAACGCGTGAAAATCATCGGGTAGGTCGGCATTTCACGACCGGTTTCACGCACATGGGTGGCGTAGTTGATGCCAATGCACAGCACTTTGCCCGGGTTCTCGATCACCGGCAGGAACGTTACGTCCGCCAATGCGACGCGTGGCAGCGGGGCCAGGACGGCTGGCGTCAGTTCACCCAGGCGATTGATGGCGATGGCCTGCTTGAGGTCGGTGCCAAAGGTGGTTTTGACCGATTCCAGGTCAATCACCTGATCAGCTTCAACCACGCCGTAGGTGGTACGGCCTTGAACGATAAAACTCGCGAATTTCATGAAGTGTCCTCTCGGAAAGGGGAGCGGGGATGGGCTGCAATGGACTTAATCTAGTCTTGCGAATTAATCCTGTAAAGTGAGATTTTTGTATAAATCCTGCATTTCGGAATAAGTATGATTTTTCTGTTCGGTGATCGGATCGCGGCCTGAAACGCCAAACAGCCCGTGCCATTCCAGCAAGTGGATGGCTACGGGCGTGGCGATTGGAGGAGGGGGGGAACGCTATGCCGCTTTAGCGCGGTGCCCAGCAGCCGTGCAGCGACATGCGCATACGGAATGGGACTTTGATGCGGGCGATGGGGCCGGCCGCCATGTCAGTGGCGTCCAGCACCACCAGCTCGCTGCGGCCTTCGGCAATGAGGTTGAGCAGGCAGACCACGTAGCCATCGCCTTCAGCGGCCTCAGCTGTGCGTGGAATGAAAATGGGTTCCTGAAAGCACCCGCTGTCACCGGGAAACCAGGCATCGGTGACGCCGGTTGTCAGGTTGATGTGCGCCAGCAGGTTAAAGAATTGAAACGGCATCGGTCCATTCGCCGAGTTGTAGGGGCGCTGCGGATCAAAGGCGAGCAGGAATCCGTGTTCATACTTGCGACCTATGTAACGGTCATCGCAACGGGGAAATTCACAGGGATAGTCCGTCAGCGCCTGCGGTTGCAGTTCGTCCTGTGCGCTGCTCAGGTCAAAGACCCAGCGCATCAGGCTGGCCGCCAGGGTTTCCGGCGGCGGTACGAAACCGTCCGCCTGGGGGAAGAAGTAGAAGATGTTGCCGCCGGTGACCGGCATGTCCAGATAGACCTTACCGTCTTCGTCGAACGCATTCAGGGTATGGCCTTGGAAGCCGTCCTTGGGCCCTTTGAACCACCGCACGTCGCGCGCGTCGCCGTGGCGCGGCACCACGGCAAACAGTTGGGGCAGCTCTGGCTGCCACTGGAAATGCTGGCCGCCTTTTTTCATGCGCTCGACGTCCACCGTCAGGGGGATCAGCGGGAACACCACATAGTGCTCGGTGACCGCGAAGTCGTGGACCATAGCGGCGTAGGGCGCCTGGAACCAGATCTCGTGCAGCAGTTTGCCTTGCGGCGAAATTTCGAAATACGCCATGTCCGGTGTGCCGTCGCCTTTGGCTTCGTAGCTGAAGGCCAGCAGGTTTCCGGTCAGCGGGTCGAGCTTGGGATGGGCGGTGAAGGTGGCTGAGTCGATCTGCCCGTCGAAATTCCACTCGCCGAGGGTTTCCAGCGTCTGTGGGTCCAGCGCCCACGGCATGGCATCTTCCTTGAGTGCCAGCAGGACGTTGTTGTGCGGGATCACGGAGGTGTTTGCCGTGGTGTTGTTTTTTGCCGCCAGCGGGTCATTGGTGTAGGCATTGCGATAGACGCCGTTGAGCGAACGCCCTTCACGGCGCTGGGCGACCAACCGATCGGTGAGCACATAGCGCCGACGCAGCGAGACCCGGCCATCGGCAAAATAGAAGCCGCTGACCATGGCGTCGCCGTTGAAGAAAATATCGGTGCCCAGCATGGGCGGGTATTGCGGGTCCGGCGAGACTTGATAAAAGGTACCGCAGATCGCTTCAGGCACAACGCCTTCGATCTCCAGGTCGAACACCTCGCCCTCTACGCGGCTGGGGGCGTACAGCGCGCCGGAAAACTCGGGGGTTTGGGGAAATGGAATATTCATTGCGTCATCTCATTGATCCAGTGGGTTCACGTCAGGGCAGGGTATTCAGGCAGATTGCGGCGACAGGGCCGGTGTGCGCGGTTTTACGCCTCGACGAAAGCACGCCACCACCAGGCACGAAATGATCAAGGCCACGACATACGCCGAGGCTGCCAGCCATCCCACCGCCCGAAAATGCCCTTCGCCGACCACCAGCGCGGCGCCAAACGGGCCCAGCCCTTGACCGACAAAAATCGCCGCATTGCCCAGGCCGGCCAATCGACCGGAAGGGTCCAGTTCGGCCGCCATCGACAGCAGGTAGGGCAGGCTGAAAAACCACACCATATGGATCAGGCACGCCGTGGCGGCAAACGCGACGGTACTGTCGCCGTAGACCATGACCAAGGTCGCCAACAACGCAGTACCAAAGCTCAGCAGTTGCGGAAACAACAGACCCAGGCGGCGCCCCAATAGCCCGGAGAGCCCGGCGCCCAGAGCACCGGCAAGGATGCTGCCGCCGAGGATGGCGCCGATTTGCTGGGGTTCCAGGCCAATGCTTTTGCCAATGCGTTCCTGATACACCCACAGCGCGGAGTGCCCGAAAAACAACAGTGCAAACAGCATGATCAGCAGCACGGCGGTCAGCCCGAACGGCTGAGCCGCACCATGGGCGATGCGATGGGCATCGGGGTAGTGCCTGGGGATTTTCCAGCAACCCAGCGCCGCGAGCAGGCTGGTGATGGCCAGCAAGCAAAACGCGCCCTGCACACCAAACGCCTGCAAGAGCGTGGGCATGGACGTCACCAGCAGCATGCCCCAGAGCAGGTTACCGATATTGATCACGGCAAACGTCGCGTCTTTCGACCTGCGCAGCGCAGCGGTCGCATACACCACCGCCATGACCGCGCCACCGCTGGCGCCGCAGATGATCCTGAACACCACCAGCCAAGCCTGGCTGTGCAGTTGCGTGCTTGCCAGGTTGCCGGCGGCCAGGATCAGCAAGGCAACCAGCGCAAAGCGGCGGCGGTCGACCCGTGCCATAAACAGCGCACAGACGCCGCAAGCCATGGCCATCGCTATCAGCTCGGCGGCGAAGATCGCGCCGATGGCATTGAGCGGCAGCCCCAGTTGATCAATCAGCGCGCCGCCCAGGATCGGCTGGATCTGCAGCGTTCCCAGGGAAATGACCATCATCAGGCAAATAGCGCCCAGTGATTTCTTGCTGTCGATGGAGTCGAGCGCATTCATCACACATCACCTCAGTCAGAACTTGTGAACATAGCGGACTTGCACGGCGTAATCCGTTTTGCTGCGGTTTTCCACGCCGGTCTCTTTATAGGTATTGAGCCAGAAGGCCTTGTCTTCGGTCATTTTCCAGAACAGGCCAGGGCCAATGCCCAGGACTTTTTCGCGAGAATTACTCAGGCGGTCGCCGTTGACCTGGTCATCCGAAATCTGCCTGAAGTAATAGCCGTTGATCCCGACTGAAACCTTCGGGAACACCTCATACGAAGCCGTAAAGTTGGCCCAGGCCGATTGCCCTGATTGGGTGTCGTGCACCGGCCGTCCTTCAAAAACCTGCGTCGAACTGCTTGCCGGGTCGTTGTTCTTGAAGTTGTACAAGTAATTCAGGCGCCAACTCACTTCCCAGCGCGGTGCCGGCATCAAGGTCGCGGCCCAGTAGGGGTTGAAGGAGAAGTAATTGGAGCCGGGATTCAAGTCCTTGTGTTTGTCGTACTTGCCGGTGGGCAGGATCGTATCGAACGCCACGCGCTGCACAAACACCGGCCGGCCTTCGGCGTTGACGATCGGATCGAACTGGATCTGCGGGCCGACGGTGACGTCACCCAGGCCGACGCCGTTGTCCTTGAGCTTGACGCCGTTGTCGCCAAAGTTTCCGTCCAGGGAGACCACCGGTACCAACAGGCTCCAGCCCAAGTGCGCGCCGCCGCCGATGGTGTCGGGTGAGTAATAGCTGAACTGGTTGATCAAGGTAATGACATTGATCGTCGGGTTATCGAAGTTGCGGTTGTCCTTGCCGCCATTGTCACGAATGCTGCTGGCCGTACTGAACTTCAGATAGGTCTGATGCGTCAGCCCGGGTGGTCCGGCGAACCCGTCGTAGAAGCTGGTGCCGCCTAGGTTGATGCCGCTGGGTTGGCTGACCGTGGGCGGTGGTGGGCCATCGGCGGCGTGCACGGTAAAGGCGATGAGGCTGAGTGCCAGGCAAGCCGGCAGGGATCGAGTCAAGTTCATTGCGATGGCTCTATTATTGGAATTGTGAGCGGGGGTTAACACCCCTGGCACTTCGACTGTAGTGCCCGGACACACGCAATGCTTGAGTGCAACGGCCAGATTTGACTGAGCGTGCCACCGGCAGGCGGTAAAACGCGCAGGCACTGGCGCCTGCGGTAGAGAGCGTGGTTGAGGCGGCGACTGGTTGACGCGGATCACCGACCCGAAGGGGGTGGGCACGCCGCCAATGAGCGTTGAAAAAAGGTCTGGGCCACTGGCCCAGACCTGCTCGACGTCATCTACTAGTAAAACGTCCTGTCGCTGAACGCTGACTGCGAGCAACCGGCTGATATCCGCACCGAGGGCAACCAACGGCTGCTCGATTGGCCACGCACATTCTAGGCTTTAGTGTGCCCGGCAGTGCCAAGTTCGGGCAGGTTCAGTGGCGCCTTACGCACCATGACGGTGATGATGGCCAGCGCCGCGATCGCCACCCCGGGGGAGGTCGCCAGCAGGACTCCCGTGGTGCCCGCACCTGCGGCGAGCAGTTGTCCAGCCGCCAGCGGTCCGGCCACCGAGCCCAGCCGGCCGATGGCCACGGCTGCACCGACGCCGGTGGCACGCACCGCCGTTGGATAGGAAGGCGGTGCCGACGCATAGAGCACCAACTGCGCGGCCATCACGAACAAGCCTGCGGCGAAACCCGCGATGGCCATGGGCACGATGCCCACCGACAGCCCGACCCCGGCCAAGGCGGCGAGCAACCCGGCATACACGAACAGCACCACTTTGAAGGGATTGCAGCGGTCCAGCAGGACACCGCCGAGCAGTGAGCCAAGGGCGCCGCCAATGTTGAACAGCATCTGCACCATGCCCGCCTGGGGTTTGCTGAAACCTTGTTCGAGCAACAACGACGGCAGCCAGTTCAGCAGCATGTACATCACAGTCAGGGTGAAGAAGTAGCTGAGCCACAACGCCAGCGTGGTGCGTGCGCGGCCTTCGCCGAACAGCGCCTGGCGGGTGGAGGGGCGAGCACTGAGGGTCTTGTCGAGCTGTTGGCGAAAGGCGTTGGACTCGGGCAGCAGCAGGATCATCAGTGGCACGGCCAGCAAGGGCGCCAGGCCGCCGATGATAAAGGTGGTCTGCCAGTGTTCACTGGAAAACATCGCCACCAACGCCGCCAATGCGCCGCCCAATGGCACGCCGCAGTACATGACACTGATGGCGGTGCCACGGTTGCGTTCGCTGGCCGCTTCGGCGCACAGGGCGATCAGGTTGGGTAGCGCGGCGCCCAGCCCCAGGCCGGTCAAAAAACGCACCAACAGCAGGCTCGAGTAGCTTTCGACAAACGCGGTGCAAAGGGAGAACAGCCCGAACAGCAGCACGGCGATCACCAGGATTTTCTTGCGCCCGATTCGGTCGGCGACCCAGCCGCCGAAGAACGCCCCCGGCAGGAGGCCAATGATCCCGATGCTGAATACCCAGCCGAGCATCTTTGGGTCCAGGGCAAAACTCTGACGCAACCCTGCGGCGGTGGTTCCGGCGGCTTGCAGATCGAACCCCTCGATCAGCGCAACGATAAAGCACAACGCGATAGTCAGCGTCGAACGACGCGATGGACTGTCCATGGGCAAACCTCATTGTTGTTGTTTTTGTTGTGGTGGCAAGCGCAAGTGGCTGCTGCGATTAAGATAACAAATATAACTAAAAAATGAATGGCGTATTAAAAATGCAAAAATCGATAAATAAGTACTTTAAATTCATAGTGTTGAGATATGTATCTGTGCTGATCTGAAAAGTAGATAGCTTTATTAATGTTCGATTATCGGTCATTTGCGGTTGACGAGCACCGTCGGCTGTTTCCATTCTCTGTTCGCGAAGCCGACTGGGCCGAGCGTGTGTCACCCCAAAAACAACAACAACAAATGGACAATGAACATGCCAAAACTCCCTATGAAGGACGCCGTTGCTGTGGCGTCCGTCTCCTGTGTGTCGAACCCCAAGCCGAGCCTGGTCATGGCGTTGCTGGCCTTGAGCGTGCTGCCCACCCAGCTGTGGGCGGCAGGGTTTGTCGACGACAGCCACGGCACCCTGACCCTGCGCAATTACTACCTGGACCGCGACTACAAGGACGACGGTGCGAAGACCGCTGCGCGGGAATGGGCTCAGGCGTTCATCCTCAACCTGGAATCGGGATACACCCCAGGGCCGGTGGGCTTTGGCCTGGATGTGCGCGGGCTGATGGGGGTCAAGCTCGACTCTTCGCCGGACCGCAGCGGCACCGAGTTGTTGCCGGTGTCGGCCAGCGACAAGCGTGCCGCCGATGAATACTCGCGCCTGGCGCCGACCGCCAAGCTGCGGTTTGCACAAACCACCGTGAAGACCGGTGACGTGTCGATCTTCCTGCCGTTCGCCTTTGCCAGCCCGTCGCGCCTGCTGCCGCAAACCTTTCGCGGCACCACCTTGAGCTCCAAGGATATCGACGGCCTGACCCTTAATACGGGCTACATCGACCGCATCAACAAGCGCGACTCCACCAACTACGAGGCCATGACCATCGCCTCGCCCAACCGGCGTTTCAATGCCACCGCCACCACCTCGCACCTGGCTTACGTCGGCGGTGACTACCAGGTCAACAAAGACCTCAGCCTGCGCGTCTATCACTCGCAGATCGCCGACCTCTACCAGCAGGACACCCTGGCGTTGCTGCACACTATGCCTCTGGGCGATGGCGTGCTCACCAGCGACCTGCGCAGTTTCTTCAGTCGCGAGGACGGCAGTGCCAAGGCGGGGAACGTGGATAACCGCAATCTCTCGGCGTTGTTTGGCTACCGCCTGGGCGGTCACAAATTCAGCCTGGGCTACATGCATTCCAGTGGCGAGACGGCCACGCCCTATATCTCGGGGACTGAGCTGATGGGCATGAGCGAACTGACCATGAGTTCGGACTTTCTCAATGCCAAGGAACGCACCTGGCAGGCGATCTACGACTATGACTTCGCGGCATCCGGTTTACCGGGCCTGAAGGGCCGGCTGCGTTATGTGCGCGGCGATAACATCGAGCTGGCGGCGTTCAATGCCGAGGATCGCAAGGAGCGCGAGTTCCAGATGGAACTGGGCTACGTGATCCAGAGCGGCCCGCTGAAGAACGTCGGGCTGATGGCGCGCAAGTCGATCTATCGCAATGACTTCCCGAGCGGCGCGGCGTTTCGCGATGAAAACCAGACCCGTTTCCTGGTGCTCTACACCGTGGCGCTCTGGTAGGCCTGTCAGTCCTGATACACCTTCTTCAGCAAGCGCAGCAGCTCTGCACGTTCTTGACCGTCCAGGGCTGCGGTGGCGTCAAGGTCACTCTGTGCGGCGATCTCTTTGAGCGTCTTGAGCAGGGTTTCGCCGGTCTTGCTAAGGAAGATCCCATACGAGCGCTTGTCCGGCTTGCAGCGCACACGCACGGCGAGGGCGCGGCTTTCCAGCTTGTTCAGCAGCGGCACCACCTGGGGCGGCTCAATCGCCAGGGCGCGGGCCAGGTCGGCCTGCATCAGGCCGGGATTCTGCTCGATGATCGCCAGGGCCGAGAACTGAGCCGGGCGCAGGTCGTGTTCGGAAAGTCGACCGATCAGGTTCTGGAACAGCTTGAGCTGGGCGCGACGCATGGCGTAACCGATCAGGTCGTCCAGGGCCGAATCCAGCGGCGCGCGCCCCTCGGTGGTGTCGGGCAGGGCCAGGTTGGCGTCGGCGAGGTTGGAAGGCTTGGCCATTGACAGTGCAATCCTCAGAAGGTGGAGGTTAAGAAAGCTATCTAGTTTGCCGAGGTTGGCGAGCCATGGCTATGCCGGCTTTTCATAACACCCGAGCAGCTTAGGTTTTACAGGGGCAGAATATTTGTTATCAAGGTTAATAGTTAATTGACATAACTATATTTGCGGTTTAATTTCGAATCATCTTCCAACCCAGAACAAGAGCGTACCGTCATGAGTAATTACGAAGGCCGTTGGACCACCGTCAAGGTTGAAATCGAGGAAGGCATTGCCTGGGTCATTCTCAATCGCCCGGAAAAACGCAACGCCATGAGCCCGACCCTGAACCGCGAAATGATCGACGTTCTGGAAACCCTGGAGCAGGACCCTGCCGCTGGCGTGCTGGTCTTGACCGGTGCCGGCGAAGCCTGGACCGCCGGCATGGACCTCAAGGAATACTTTCGCGAGGTGGATGCCGGCCCGGAAATCCTCCAGGAGAAAATCCGCCGCGAAGCCTCGCAATGGCAATGGAAACTGCTGCGCATGTACGCCAAGCCGACCATCGCCATGGTCAATGGCTGGTGCTTCGGCGGCGGCTTCAGCCCCTTGGTGGCGTGCGACCTGGCGATCTGTGCCGACGAAGCGACCTTCGGTCTCTCGGAAATCAACTGGGGCATCCCACCGGGCAACCTGGTGAGCAAGGCCATGGCCGACACCGTAGGCCATCGCCAATCGCTGTATTACATCATGACCGGCAAGACCTTCGGCGGGCAGAAGGCCGCCGAGATGGGCCTGGTCAACGAAAGCGTGCCGCTGGCCCAACTGCGCGAAGTGACGATTGAATTGGCGCGCAACCTGCTGGAGAAAAACCCGGTGGTGCTACGGGCGGCCAAGCATGGCTTCAAGCGTTGCCGCGAACTGACCTGGGAGCAGAACGAGGATTACCTCTACGCCAAGCTCGATCAGTCGCGTTTGCTCGACACCGAAGGCGGCCGCGAGCAGGGCATGAAGCAGTTCCTCGACGACAAGAGCATCAAACCCGGCCTGCAGACGTACAAGCGCTGAGGCTTGCCGGCGAATAGCGGGCCGCATCCCGCTGTTCGCGGCCTCACGCTGGCGCTACTGTGACATCGCTTGAATGCATTCCCCATAAAGACAATAAAGAGGAATCACCATGCTGGACGTGCCCCTGTTGATCGGCGGCCAGTCGTGCCCCGCCCGTGACGGTCGAACCTTTGAGCGTCGCAACCCGGTGACCGGTGAAGTGGTTTCGCGGGTTGCCGCCGCGACCCTGGAAGATGCCGACGCCGCCGTGGCGGCGGCCCAGGCGGCTTTCCCCGGCTGGGCCGCACTGGCGCCCAATGAACGCCGTACCCGCTTGCTCAACGCTGCCGAGCAATTGCAGGCGCGCAGCGCCGAATTCATCGCCGCCGCCGGCGAAACCGGCGCCATGGCCAACTGGTATGGCTTCAACGTGCGCCTGGCGGCCAACATGCTGCGTGAAGCGGCGTCGATGACCACCCAGATCACCGGTGAAGTGATCCCCTCCGATGTCCCCGGCAGTTTCGCCATGGCCCTGCGTCAGCCTTGCGGTGTGGTGCTGGGTATCGCGCCGTGGAATGCCCCGGTCATCCTCGCCACACGCGCCATCGCCATGCCGCTGGCCTGCGGTAATACCGTGGTGCTCAAGGCCTCGGAGCTGAGCCCGGCGGTGCATCGCCTGATTGGCCAGGTGTTGCAGGATGCCGGCCTGGGCGACGGTGTAGTCAACGTCATCAGCAATGCCCCGGCCGATGCCGCCGCGATTGTCGAACGGCTGATCGCCAACCCGGCCGTGCGCCGGGTCAACTTCACCGGCTCGACGCATGTCGGACGGATTGTCGGCGAACTCTCGGCGCGTCACCTCAAGCCGGCCTTGCTCGAGTTGGGCGGCAAGGCGCCGTTGCTGGTGCTCGACGACGCCGATCTGGATGCGGCGGTTGCCGCAGCGGCGTTTGGGGCCTATTTCAACCAGGGCCAGATTTGCATGTCCACCGAACGCCTGATTGTCGATGCCAAGGTCGCCGATGCGTTTATCGCCAAGCTGACCGCCAAGGTCGCCAGCCTGCGCGCGGGTGACCCCGCGGCGGCGGATTCGGTCTTGGGTTCGCTGGTGGACGCCAGTGCCGGCACACGCATCAAGGCGCTGATCGACGATGCCCTTGCCAAGGGCGCCCGGCTGGTCGCGGGCGGCCAGTTGGAGGGCAGCATCTTGCAGCCGACCCTGATCGATGGCGTCACCGAGCACATGCGCTTGTACCGCGAAGAATCCTTCGGCCCGGTGGCGGTGTTGCTGCGCGGTGACGGTGATGAAGCACTGCTGCGCCTGGCCAACGACTCCGAGTTCGGCCTGTCGGCGGCGATCTTCAGTCGCGACACCGGGCGTGCGCTGGCGTTGGCGCAGCGGGTGGAATCGGGCATTTGCCACATCAACGGCCCGACCGTGCATGACGAGGCGCAGATGCCCTTTGGCGGGGTCAAGTCCAGCGGTTACGGCAGCTTTGGCGGCAAGGCGTCGATTGAACACTTCACGCAATTGCGCTGGGTGACCTTGCAGAACGGGCCGCGGCATTACCCGATCTGAGTCGGCGGCGCCGCTTCGCGTTGGCCATACCTAACAATAACAAGGCGGCAGCCTCAGGCTGCCCAGCCGCGCCACGAGCCGCCCCCAACCGGGTGCCCGTAGACGTGCCTTGATGGAGGAGAACCCTGTGAGTTCCGAATTCAGACCGCAACCCCAGCCCGAGCCGCGTGCGCCGCGCTACCGCGCGGTGTCCATCGGCCATGCGCCGGTGGAGGTCACTGAAGAACAGGGCGTGTTGCATATGCGTTCCCTGGAGCCATTGGCCGAGTTGCCGGCGCGCTTGCTCGATCGTCTGGTGCATTGGGCTCGGGTACGTCCCGAGCAGACCTTTATTGCCGCGCGCCAGGCCGATGGTGACTGGCGTCGCGTCAGCTACGCGCAGATGCTCGAGAGTGTGCGGGCGATTGCCCAGGCCCTGCTGAGTTACGGCCTGTCGGCAGACAAGCCGCTGGCGTTGCTGTCGGGCAACGACATCGAGCATTTACAGGTGGCCCTCGGCGCCATGTACGCCGGTATCCCTTATTGCCCGGTGTCGCCGGCGTATTCGTTGTTGTCCCAGGACTTCGCCAAGCTGCGGCATGTCTGCGACCTGCTGCAACCAGGGCTGGTGTTCGTCAGCGATGCAGCGGCCTACCAGCGTGCGATCGACGCGGTATTGCCGGCCGAGACGCCGCTGATCAGCGTGCGTGGCCACGTGCCCGGACGCGCCCAGGTCAGCTTCGCGAGCCTGCTGCAAACCCCAGGCGGCAGTGCGGCCGATCAGGCGTTCAATACCACCGGCCCCGACAGCATCGCCAAGTTTCTGTTCACCTCGGGCTCGACCAAGTTGCCCAAGGCGGTGATTACCACGCAACGCATGCTCTGCGCCAACCAGCAAATGCTGTTGCAGACATTTCCGGTGTTCGGTGAAGAGCCGCCGGTGTTGGTGGACTGGTTGCCGTGGAATCACACCTTCGGTGGCAGCCACAACGTCGGCATCGTGCTCTACAACGGTGGCACCTTTTACCTCGACGCTGGCAAGCCCACGGCCCAGGGGTTTGCCGAGACCCTGCGCAACCTCAAGGAGGTGTCGCCCACGGCCTATCTGACGGTGCCCAAGGGCTGGGAAGAATTGGTCAGCGCCCTGGAGCAGGACGCCGAGTTGCGCGAGTGCTTTTTTGCGCGGATGAAATTGTTTTTCTTCGCCGCCGCCGGCCTTTCGCAAAGTGTCTGGGACCGGCTCGACCGCGTGGCCGAGCAGCACTGCGCAGAACGCATCCGCATGATGGCCGGGCTGGGCATGACCGAAGCCGCGCCGTCCTGCACCTTCACCACCGGGCCGCTGTCCATGGCCGGGTATATCGGTTTGCCCGCGCCGGGCTGCGAGGTGCGCCTGGTGCCGGTGGACGGCAAGTTCGAAGGGCGCTTTCGCGGGCCGCACATCATGCCGGGGTACTGGCGGGCGCCCGAGCAAACCGCCGAGGTGTTCGATGAGCAGGGGTTCTACTGTTCGGGTGACGCGATCAAGCTCGCCGATCCGAATCAGCCGCAACTGGGGCTGATGTTCGACGGGCGCATTGCCGAGGATTTCAAACTGTCCTCCGGGGTGTTTGTCAGCGTCGGGCCGTTGCGCAATCGTGCGGTGCTGGAAGGCTCGCCCTATGTGCAGGACCTGGTGATTACCGCGCCGGACCGCGAATGCCTGGGCGCCCTGGTCTTCCCCAGGCTCTACGAATGCCGCCGGCTGGCGGGCTTGAACGCCGACGCGAGCGACGCCGAAGTACTCGCCAGCGCGCCGGTGCGCGAGTGGTTCGGCGACTGGTTGCAGCGCCTCAATCGCGACGCCACCGGCAATGCCAGCCGTTTGGAATGGATTGCCTTGCTCGACGAGCCGGCGTCTATTGACCGTGGTGAAATTACCGACAAGGGCTCGATCAACCAGCGTGCGGTACTGCAATGGCGCGCGGCCAAGGTCGAGGCGCTGTATCGCGGTGAAGATGTTGCGATCCTGCGCGCCGAGCCCAGGCCTTGAGCGGCGTCGGGCAGTATTCGGCGTTTGCCGACGTGGCGATTTACGCGGCGGTACGCACGCCGTGGGTCGACCTTGGTGGCGCCCTGGCCCAGGTGTCGCCCATCGACCTGGGAATCAAGGTCGGCCGTGAAGTCCTGGCCCGTGCCGGTGTCGACCCGCTGGCGGTGGACAGCGTACTGGCTGGGTCCATGGCCCAGGCCAGCTTCGATGCGTATTTGCTGCCGCGACATGTCGGCTTGTACAGCGGCGTGGCGCAATCGGTTCCGGCGCTGGGGGTGCAGCGCATCTGCGCCACGGGCTTCGAGCTGTTGCGCCAGGCCGCTGAGCAACTGCGCGACGAGGTGCAACTGGCCTTGTGCGTGGCCAGTGAGTCCATGTCACGCAACCCGATTGCGGCCTACACCCACCGGGATGGGTTTCGTCTGGGTGGCGAGGTGCAATTCAAGGATTTTCTCTGGGAAGCCCTTTACGACCCGGCCCCGGGACTGGACATGATCGCCACCGCCGACCACCTGGCGCGCCGCTATGGCCTGAGCCGCGAGGCCGTGGACCGTTACGCCTGCGAGAGCCATCAACGCGCATTGCAGGCGCAGCGTGACGGCGCTTGGGCTGAAGAGATCGTGACGGTCGATAACCAAGTGTTCGAGCTTGAGGGGTACCAGCCGCGAGGCATCAGCCTGGCGCGCCGGGCCGCTGCCGTCACCCAGGACAGCCACCCACGGCCCACCGACCTGGCGGCGCTGTCGCGCTTGCGCGCCGTGCATGCCAATGGGGTGCAAACCGCCGGCAACAGCTGCGCGGTGGTTGATGGCGCGGCGGCGGCTCTGGTCGGGCGCGCTTCGGCCTGCACGCGTCCGGCCCTGGCCCAACTGCTGGCCAGCGCGGTGGTCGGCGTGGCGCCGGAGTTCATGGGCATCGGCCCGGCACCGGCGATCCGTCTGCTGCTGCAGCGCAGCGGGTTGAGCCTGGATGAGATCGGCCGTTTCGAGATCAACGAAGCGCAGTCGGCCCAGGTATTGGCAGTGGCCCAGGAGCTGCAGCTCGACAGCGCTCGGCTCAACGTCCAGGGCGGTTCGCTGGCGGTGGGGCATCCACTGGCCGCCACCGGCCTGCGCTTGGTCATGACGCTGGCCCGGCAATTACGCCGGCACAACCTGCGCTACGGGATTGCCGCTGCGTGTGTCGGCGGTGGGCAAGGCATGGCGTTGTTGATCGAGAACCCGGCCTATCGCGGTTGAGCGTTCAACGGTGTAACTCCTTTTTATTCGATGAGGTTTGCCATGTGGAGCTATCAGGCGCCGCTGCGCGATATGCAATTTGTGCTTGAACATTGGCTGCAAGCCCCCGAGGTGTGGAGCCAATGTTCGGCGTTCGAGACGTTGGACATGTCACTCGCCGTGCAGGTGTTGGAGGAAGCGGCGCGCTTCAGTCAGCGGGTGCTGGCGCCCCTGAACGGCAGCGGTGATCGTCAAGGCTGTCGCTGGAACGCCGGCCAGGTCAGCACGCCGGACGGTTTCGCCGAGGCCTATCGCGCCTATGTCGACGGTGGCTGGCCGGCCTTGGCGTGCGCCGAAGGGCAGGGCGGCCAAGGGTTGCCGCAACTGCTCGACGCGGCGCTGCAAGAGATGCTCTACGCCAGCAACCACGCGTGGGCCATGTACACCGGGATCGCCCACGGTGCCTACCTCTGCCTCAAGACCCACGCCGCACCCTGGTTGCAGGCGCGCTACTTGCCCGAGATCGTCAGTGGGCATGCCTTACCCACCATGTGCCTGACCGAGCCCCAGGCCGGCAGCGATGTCGGGCTGCTGCGCTGTCGCGCGACCCCCGAGGGCGACGGCCGTTATCGCCTGCAGGGCAACAAACTGTTTATCTCCGGCGGCGAGCACGACCTCACGGCCAATATCCTGCACCTGGTGCTGGCGCGCCTGCCCGATGCGCCGCCGGGCAGTCGTGGCATTTCACTGTTCCTGGTGCCCAAGCTGCTGGACGATGGCCAGGCCAACGGTGTGCATTGCGACGGTATTGAACACAAGATGGGCATCAAGGGCAGCGCCACGTGCTCCCTGGTGTTCGACGCCGCCCAAGGCTGGCTGATCGGCGACGCCGACCGTGGCTTGGCGGCGATGTTCGTGATGATGAATTCGGCGCGCCTGCATGTCGGCCTGCAAGGCCTGGGGCATGTCGAGGCGGCTTGGCAGAACGCCCGCCAATACGCCGCCGAGCGCGTGCAAATGCGCGCGCCAGCAAGGCCGCAAGGGGTGCCTGCGCAAGCGGCTGACCCCATCCTTTATCACCCGGCCATGCGCCGCGTGTTGCTGGAGTTGCGCACAGCCAGCGAGGGGATGCGCGCCATCGGCTATTGGGCCGCGCATTTGCTCGATCAGGCCGAGCATGATCCCAACCCGCAGGCGCGGGAGCGCGCCGGCCAATTGGCGCAGTTGCTGACGCCGATCATCAAGGCGTTTTTCACCGAACAGGGGTTTCGTCAGGCGAGCAATGCGTTGCAGGTCTTCGGCGGTTACGGCTATGTCGCCGAGTTCGCCATCGAGCAAACGCTGCGCGACAGTCGCATCGCGATGATCTATGAGGGCAGCAACGAGATCCAGGCCAATGACCTGCTGCTGCGCAAGGTGCTGGGGGATGAGGGACGTGCCTTCGGCCTGCTGCTGGCAGTGCTGCGCGACGAGGCCGGGCAGGGCGGCCAATGCGCCGCGTGTGCAGGTTTCGCCCAGGCGCTGGACACCCTGTGTGACGCGCTGGCCAGTGTGGTCGAGGCCATCCGTGAACGGTCGCGGGAGGACAGCGAGTACCCCTATCGGGCCGCGCCGGACTTTCTCCAGTTATGTGGCGTGGCCCTGCTGGCCCTGGCATGGGCGCGGGCCGCACGGGTTTCCAGGGCATTGCCCGAAGACGATCCGTTGCGCGCCGCCAAGCTGCAAAGCGCCGGGTTCTTTTTCGATTACCTGCCATCCCGGTTGGCGCAGCACCTGGGCGCGATAGACGCGGCGCGCGCGGCGTTGGCGTTCGTCTGACGGGGGCGGATGCTTGCGGTACTACTTGCGGTACTACTTGCGGTACTACTAGCGGTACTATGGCGGCCCACGTTTTCTGGAAGTTGCCTGGATGAGTAAACCCGGCCAATTGGTGCTGGTTGCACTGCGCAAGATGATCGCCAGCGGCGAGTTGGCGGCGGGCGAGCGGCTGATGGAGATTCCCACTGCGCAACTGTTCGGTGTGTCACGCATGCCCGTGCGCATGGCGTTCCGCACCCTCGAGCAGGAAGGGCTGCTGGTGCCGTTTGGCGGGCGCGGGTATCAGGTGCGTTCGGTCAGCCCGGACGACATTGCCGGCGCCGTCGAAGTGCGTGGCGTGCTCGAGGGCCTGGCTGCGCGTCAAACTGCCGAGCGCGGTTTGTCCGACGCGGCGCGTGCGACGCTTGAGCGCTGCCTGGTGGAAGGCGATCAACTGTTCGACAAGGGCTACGTGACCGAGGACGACCTTGAGGTCTATCACGACCTGAACATGCGCTTTCACCACGTCATCGTGGAAGGCAGCCACAACCCGGCGATCGCCGATGCGCTGGCACGCAATGATCACCTGCCGTTCGCGTCGGTGACCGCACTGGCGGTGGATCGCGAGGACATGGTCCGCGAATACCGGCGTTTCAACTATGCCCACATGCAACATCACTCGGTCTTCGATGCCCTGGTCAATCGCCAGGGCGCACGGGCCGAAGCGATCATGCGCGAGCACGCCAACGCGACCTTGCGTTATGCCGAGATCTTCGGTTCGGCGACCGCCAACGCGCGGATGAAGGTCATTTTGCCCACGGCGTGACGCCTTTCAGAGATCGAGCACCAGCAGCGGGGTTTTTGCGCGCGAGCAGCAGGGGGTGAACTGGTCGTTCTGCGTTTGCTCCTGCTCGGTGAGGAACAGGTCGCGATGCTCCGGGATGCCTTCCAGCACGCGGGTCAGGCAGGTTCCGCAAATTCCTTGTTCGCACGACACGGCAATCTCGATACCGTGGCTTTCCAGGACCTGGACCACGCTCCGGTCGGCCGGTATGTCGAAGACCTGGCCGCTGCTGGCGAGCTTCACCGAAAAACTCCCGTCGAGGCGGCTATCCACTGGCGCCGCCGCGAAGTATTCGCGATGCAGGCATGCCTCCTGCCAGCCCTGGGCCCGAGCGCTGTCGAGCACATGCTGCATGAAACCGCCGGGGCCGCAGACATACAGGTGGACGTTGGCGTCGGGCGCCGCCAGCACCTGGGCGGTGTTCATTGCCGTAGGGGGCTGCTCGTCGAAATGCAGGAACACGCGCTCGGCGAACGATGCGTCCTTGAGGCGTTGCACAAAGGCTGCGCGTTCACTGGCGCGGGCACAATAATGCAGTTCGAAATCGGCGCCGACATGGGCCAGGCGCTCGGCCATGCACAGGATCGGGGTGATGCCGATGCCGCCGGCGAACAGCAGGCTGCGTCGGGCTTCGTGCGCCAGCGGGAACAGGTTGCGCGGTTCGCTGATCTGCAGGCGGGCGCCGGGGTGTATGTGTTCGTGCAGGCAGCGGGAGCCGCCACGAGAGGCTGGATCCTTGAGCACGCCGATCAGATAGCGATGCTGTTCTTCAGGGTGATTGCACAGGGAATATTGGCGGATCAGCCCGTCCGGCAGATGCACGTCGATATGTGCGCCGGCGCTGAAGGCCGGCAGCGCTTGGCCATTGACGCTGGCCAATTCAAAGCTGCAAATGTCCTGGGCTTCGTTGTTTCGCGATACCACCACCACATCGATCATGTTCAGTCCTCGTAGAGTTATCGCGCTGTTCAGGCGCTGGTGGTGGCGATCAGTTGCGCTGCGAGGGCGCGTTCCTTGGCGATCAGCCGCTCGAGGATCTTGCGTGACTGCACGCCGCCGGCATCGATATTGAGCTTGAGCAGATTGCGCGTCGGGTGGGCCAGCAGGTTTTGTTGCTGGCGTTCAAGCATCTCCAGGTCTTCGCTGAAAATCTTGCCCTGGCCTTCGCGAATGCTCGCGGTCAGTGCCGGGTCATGAGGATTGAAGCTGCGCGCCATGCCCCAGAAGTACCAGATCGACGTCTCGGTTTGCGGGGTGATGAAGTCCACCACGATACTCGCGGCCTTGTGCTCGGGCGCGGCGTGGTAGCCGCCCTTGCCAGCGTGGGCCACGCCGACTTCGATCAGTACGTGGCTGGGCGGGGTGAAGCGGCAGATCTGCCAGCGGTCCACCGGCACGTCATCGGCGAGGTTATTGCCACGCAGGGCCATGCGCCAGAACGGCGGGGCCATGATGTTTTCCATGTGGCGGGCGGTGACGACTTCATCGCCTTCGACTGTGGTCACGGGGGGCGCTTCGTCGATTTCCTTCTGGCCGATGCTGGAGGCGTGGACGTAGGTTTCGTGGGTCAGGTCCATCAGGTTGTCGATCATCAGGCGGTAGTCGCACTGGATGTCAAACAGGCCGCCGCCATAGGCCCACTGGTCACTCTCGGCCCATTCCAAGTGGTGGATCAGCGCGGGGTCGGCCAGCGCCTGATCGCCGGGCCACACCCAGATGAAACCGTAGCGTTCCACTGCGGCGAAGGTCTTGTTGCAGGGAAAACCGCGCACCCGCTGCCCAGGCATTTCGACGGTCTTGCCGTCGCCACCCATGACCAGGCCGTGGTAGCCGCAGACCAGCTTGCCGTTTTCGACATAGCCCAACGAGAGCGGCGCGCCGCGATGCGGACAGAAGTCCTCGACAGCCACGACGGCGCCTTCCAGCCCGCGATAAAACACCATTTTTTCACCGCAGATCTGCCGACCCAGCGGCTTTTGCGCGACTTCATCGGGGGTGCAGGCGACATACCAGGTGTTCTTGGGGTACATGGTGACTCTCCGGGCGAGTGATTGTTCTTATTTAATGGATCCATTAAATGAAGCGCGTCACGTCGAGTCAACATGTGGTGTGGTTTTATCGAGATTTATTTGGGCGATTATCGATCATCTTTGTATTTTTGGATCCATTGATTGCGTCTTCGCAGAATGAGTAACCCGGCGCGAGGCCGGGTTTTCTGTGCGTTCGCAAGGCCTGTGTGACGGACGAGTTCGAACGATCCACCTAGCCCAGGTGGATCACGGGGCATTCACTCACCAGAGCTTCCAGGTGTAATCGACATTCACCCGTAGCTCATTGTCATCCCGATGGCTGGCCTGGGCGATGAAGTCATTGCGGTACCAGGCGTTGCGCACACGCAGATTCAGGCCTTTAAGGGGCGTGCCCTGAAGCACATAGTTCAGTTCGATGTCTTTTTCGCTTTCCTTCAGGTTGCTGCCGCCCAGCTTGGGTAGCTCAATGTTGTCGCCGCTGACGTAGCGCAGCATGCCATTGAGCCCGGGCAAGCCCAGCGCGACAAAGTTGTAGTCATAGCGCACCTGCCAACTGCGCTCCTTGGGGTTGAGGAACTCCGAGCTCAGCGTGCCTTCGGTGATGACCAAGGGCTCTGTGCCGAACAGGTAAGGCATGGCGGTCTTGCCGGTCAGTTGCATGTAGCCGGCGCCGAACCTGTGCGCGCCCAGGCTGTAAGTCAGCATCAGCGCGGCGTTGCGGTTGTCCACCGGGCCGGCCTTGGCCGCGCCGTTCTCGCCGGTGACGAACAGGCGAACGTCGCTTTTCAGGCTGCCGGGGCCCATCGGGCGATTGTCGACGAAGCCGTAGAAATCCTTGCGGTAAAGGTCAGCCAGTTCGGCGTGGTAGTACTTCAACGTCAGTTGCGGCGACCAGGCATAGTCGCCGCCGAGGAAAGTAAAACGGTCGGATTCGGCGGCGCCTTTGAAGCGGCCGTTGGGCGAGGCTACCGACATTTTCTGGTAGTTGGTGGAGTCGCGCAGGTTGATGCGATCGAGCCAGCCGACGTGCAGGGTCAGGTTGTCGATTTCCTGGGACTTAAGGTACGCGCCGCGAAAAGTCTGCGGTAGCAAGCGGGTAGGGCTGGCGAAGGCGATTGGCAAAAACGTGCTGATGGTACCCAGTTGCAACTCGCTCTTGGAGGCCCGGGCCTTGGCTGTCAGGCCCAGCTCCGAATATTCACTGGCCGGTTCACGGGTCTGGGGGTTGTACGATAGCAGGCCGGTCCCCGTGCGCGCGGGCGAGGAGTCCAGACGGACCCCCAGCAAACCCTGGGCGTCCAGACCGAAGCCGACAGGCCCTTCGGTATAACCCGAGCGCATGTTGAGAATGAAGCCCTGCGCCCACTCGCGGGCAGCCGCCTGCGGCGTGGCGTTCACGTAATTGCGATCGAAGTAATAGTTGCGTATCGCCAGATCGGCATGGCTGTCGTCGACAAAACCGGCGGCGCACGCCTGGCCTACGGAAAAAACGCAGGTGCAGGCGCTGACGCCCCGAAAGAAATTCCTGAGCATGGCAGTGTTCACTTTTATTGTTGTTGGAGTAACCCCCGCGCCATCGTGGCGCGGAAGTGGAGTGCGAATTGGCGGTCAGTCAGCCGGCGAGCGGTTGCGGCGTACCGACAGGTAAAACATCGCCAGCGCCGCAATCACAATGCCGGGTGCCGAGGCCATCATCACGCCGGCGGTGCCCGTGCCCAGTGCGAGCATTTTGCCGGCCACCAACGGCCCACTCATCGCGCCCAGCCGGCCAATGGCGACGGCGCTGCCGACGCCCGTGGCGCGAATTGACGGACGATAGAAATGCGGGGCCAACGCATACAGCACGCATTGCCCGCCCGTGGCGAAGAAACCGGCGACGAAGCCGGCCGCGAGCATGCTGTGCCATTGGGTGGCCATGCCCAGGGCGGTCAGTGAGGCGAGAATGCCGAGGTAAATCAGCGCCGACAACGCCCAGGCGGGCAGACGGTCCATGACCCAGCCCAGCAACAACGTGCCTGCCGCCGCGCCAAATTGCAGCGCGAGCATCACCCAGCTTGCCTGAGAACCGCTGAAACCCTGGCCGACCAACAGGCTTGGCAGCCAGTTGATCAGGATGTAAACCACCATGAGCGTAAAGAAGTAGCTGACCCAGATCATCAAGGTCGGCCATGCCGCGCCCCCGCGGAACAGGCCGCTGACCACACTGATCGGCGCGGCGTCGCGCACGCTGCGAAACGCCGCGGACTCCGGCAGATAAAGGCCCAGCAGCGGCACGATCAGCAACGGCACGATGCCACCGACGTAGAACACCACTTGCCAGCCACCGGCCAGTTGCGCAATGCCAATGCTGGCCGCCAGCGCCGCGCCCAGGGGCACGCCGCAATACATCAGGCTCACGGCGCTGCCACGCAGGCGTGGGCCAGCCACTTCACTGCTCAGCGCGATCAAGTTAGGCAGCGCCGCGCCCAGGCCGACGCCCGTGAGGCAGCGGGCAACCAGCAGGCTGTTGAAGTCCCAGGCCATGGTCGTGACCAGCGAGAACAATCCGAACAGCGCAACCGAGGCCATCAACACCCGTTTGCGGCCGATCCGATCAGCCAGCAAACCGCCGAGAAACGCTCCGGGCAGCAGGCCGAAAATGCCGGCGCTGAAGACCCAGCCCATGTGTAGTTTGTCCAGTTGGAACGCGACCGCCATGCCTTGGGCGGCGATGCCCGAGGCTTGCAGGTCGAGGCCTTCCATCAGGGCGACGAGGAAGCACAGACCGATGGTCCGCGCCATGTACAACGGTGTCAGCACGTTTAGCGATGTCATGGGAAATACCCGTTTTATTGTTGTAATGGGCACAGCAAAACCGTCCGGTCGCTGCGTGGGCGACCGGACGGGGGGATGCACGGTTCAGCGTTTGAGCAGGTCCAGCGCGACGTCGACGATCATGTCTTCCTGGCCGCCGACCATGCGCCGTTTGCCCAGCTCGACGAGGATGTCCACGGTCTTCAAACCGTACTTGGCTGCGGCGATTTCGGCATGGCGCAGGAAGCTCGAATAGACCCCGGCATACCCCAGCGCCAGCGACTCGCGGTCGACCCGCACCGGCCGATCCTGCAACGGCCGCACGATGTCGTCCGCTGCGTCCATCAAGGTGTAGAGGTCGGTGCCGTGGTTCCAGCCCAGGCGTTCGGCGGCGGCGATGAACACTTCCAGCGGCGCGTTGCCGGCCCCGGCGCCCATGCCGGCAAGGCTGGCGTCGATGCGGTCGCAGCCTTCCTCGACGGCAGTGATCGAGTTGGCCACGCCGAGCGAGAGGTTGTGGTGGGCGTGCATGCCGGTTTCGGTGTCGGGTTTGAGCACGGCCTTGAACGCACGGAAGCGATCACGGATGTCCTGCATGTTCATCGCGCCACCGGAGTCGGCCATGTACACGCAGGTCGCGCCGTAGCTTTCCATCAGCTTGGCTTGGGCGGCGAGCTGCTCGGCGGGGATCATGTGGCTCATCATCAGGAAGCCGACGGTGTCCATGCCCAGTTCGCGCGCGTATTCGATGTGCTGTTTCGACACGTCGGCCTCGGTGCAATGGGTGGCGATGCGCACCACCCGGGCACCGGCGTTGTAGGCCGCCTTGAGGTCATGCACGGTGCCGATGCCGGGCAGCAACAGCGTGGTGATCTTGGCGTGGCTGATCACGTCGGCGGCGGCTTCGATCCATTCCAGATCGGTGTGCGCCGCGAAGCCATAGTTGAAGCTCGAGCCTTGCAGGCCGTCGCCGTGGGCGACTTCGATCGAGTCGACCTTGGCCTTGTCCAGCGCACGGGCGATGTCCTGCACGTTTTGCAGCGAATACTGATGACGCACCGCATGGCTGCCGTCGCGCAGGGTCACGTCGGAGATGTAGATTTTCTTACCGTTCATGTCGCTCTCCTCAGGCCTGTTGCATCGACTGCGCCATGCGCTCGGCGGTAGCCAAGGCAGCGGAGGTCATGATGTCGAGGTTACCGGCATAGGCCGGCAGGTAATGGGCGGCGCCTTCTACTTCGAGGAACACCGAGGTTTTCAGGCCGGAGAATTTGCCAAGGCCGGGAATGTTCAACGGCGCGTCTACCGGGATCACGTCGAACTGCACGCTTTGCTTGAGGCGATAGCCCGGCACATAGGCCTGCACGGCGGCGGCCATCTCGACGATGGAGGCTTCGACCAACGCCTGATCCGCCGCTTCGGACAGCACAAACACCGTGTCGCGCATGATCAGTGGCGGCTCGGCCGGGTTCATCACGATGATCGCCTTGCCCTTGGCCGCGCCGCCGATCACTTCGATGGCCTTGGAGGTGGTTTCGGTGAATTCGTCAATGTTGGCGCGGGTACCCGGGCCGGCGGATTTACTGGCGATCGAGGCGACGATTTCGGCGTAATGCACCTTGGCCACGCGCGACACCGCAGCGACCATCGGGATAGTCGCCTGGCCGCCGCAGGTGACCATGTTGACGTTGAGCTGATCGAGGTTCTGCTCCAGGTTGACCACCGGCACGCAGTACGGGCCGATGGCCGCGGGCGTCAGGTCGATCAGGCGGATGCCGGGTTTGATCGAGCGCAGGAACGCATCGTTCTTCACATGCGCGCCGGCCGAGGTGGCATCGAAGACGAAATCGATGTGCTGGAACACGTCCATGCGGGTCAGGCCTTCAACGCCTTCGTGGGTGGTGGCCACGCCCATGCGCTGGGCGCGGGCGAGGCCGTCGGAGGCCGGATCGATACCGACCATCACCGCCATTTCCAGGTGTTTGGCATTGCGCAGGATCTTGATCATCAGGTCGGTGCCGATGTTGCCGGAGCCGACGATGGCGACTTTGAGTTTATTCATTGTTATTGCCTCATATGCACGCAAGTCGCCGATCACTCGGCGCGACTGTCTACCGAGAAGTTCACACCAACCCGGCCAATGCCCTCGATCTCGGCCTCGAACCGATCACCGGCGGCGACCGCCACCATCGGCCCCAGCGCGCCGGTGAGAATGATGTCGCCGGCCCGCAGCGGATCGCCCAGGCGCGCCATGGCGCAGGCCAGCCAGACCGCCGCGTTGAGCGGATGACCGAGGCATTCGGCGCCACTGCCGCTGGACACTTCTTCAGCGTTGCGGGTCATCCGCATGCTGGCCTGGCGCAGGTCGAGCCCGTCGATACGTCGAGCCGGGCCGCCCAGTACGAAACAGCCGCTGGACGCGTTGTCAGCCACGGTATCGACGAAGCGGATGTTCCAGCCCTGGATGCGACTGCCGACGATTTCCAGTGCCGGGACGACCCAGCCGGTGGCCGCCATCACGTCGGCGAATGTGCTGTCGGCGCGGGGCAGGTCGCGTTCGAGGATCAGGGCGATTTCAGCCTCGATCTTCGGTTGCAGTACGCGGCCGGTTGGCACGGTGGCGTTGTCGCCGTAGCACATGTCGGCAAACAGGGTGCCGAAGTCCGGTTGGTCCACGCCCAACTGGGCCTGGACTTTGGGGTTGGTCAGGCCGATCTTGCGGCCCACCACGCGGCGCCCGTTGGCCACGCCGTGGTCGACGTTGAGGCGCTGGATGGCATACGCGGCGGTGGCGTTGTCTTCACCGATCCGCTCGCGCAGCGGCCCGATGGCTTCGCCGTGGTCTTCGGCCTGGCGCAGGTCGGCGGCGAGTTGTTGCAGGGTGTCTTGAGTCAGCGTCATGTCAGCCTCGGTGATCAGTGGGTCAGGAAGTCGAGGACCATCCGGTTGAATTTCTCGGCGTGTTCCCACTGCGCCCAGTGGCCGCAACGGTTGAACACGTGCAATTGCGCCCTGGGCAGGCCGGCCAGCAGGCGCAAGCCGGTGTCCATCGGCACGAAGCGGTCCTCGCGGCCCCAGACGAGCAGGGTGTCGGCGTTGATTTCGTGCAGGCGGTGGCTGAAATCCGGAAATTGCTTGGGGTTGAGCGTGCTGCTCTTGACGAAGTTTTCCAGGTGATCGCGGCGCGACAGGAGGTTGTCCAGGCGGGTCTGGAACAGTTCGTCGGTGAGGCCGCTGGCGTCGAAAACGAAGACGTTCATCATCTTCTTCAAGTTCTCGATGGTCGGGTCGCGGTACAGCGCGCCGATCAGTTTGATGCCTTCGGTGGGCTGCGGCACGAAGGCGCTCGGGCCGCCGGTGCCGCCGCCCATCAGGATCAGTTTGCCGATCCGCTCAGGGTATTCCAGGGCGAAGGCGACGGTGCTGTGGGCACCCATCGAATTGCCGATGATGTGGACGCGCTCCAGCGCCAGCACATCGAGCAGGCCCTTGAGTGCTTGTGCGTTGAGGTTCGAGCGCGAGCCTTCGTTGACGATCGTGTCGCTTTTGCTCCAGCCCGGGCAATCCATCAGGATCACGCGAAAACCGGCATTCACCAGCGGCTCGATATTGCGATTGAAGTTGGCCCAGCCGCTCGCGCCCGGCCCGGAGCCGTGCAGCATGACCACGGTTTCGGCACCTTCGCCAAGGTCGTTGTAGTGCAGTTGCAGGTCCAGGTCGCCTTCCTTGATACGGGCAAAGCGGCTGGTGGAGGCTTCACTGAAAGCAGTGGCGGTCATGGCAGTATTCCTTGAATTCATGGGTGAGGGTTCAGCGGCTGTGCGCCAAGCGCACCGAAACCTGCGATCCACTCGGGAATCGGGCGGTAGTAGCGGCCTTCGCTCCGATACGGGCCGAAGGCACTCAGGGCGGCGAAGGCGGCGACCCAGGTTTTCACTTCGTGGGTCGACTTGCCGGCCAGCATCGACAACTCGTCGTTGTTCAACGAGTCGAGGTCGCGCATACGGCCCTGTTCGAGGGTGTCGAGAAACTGCTGATCCCAAGCCGGGTTCAGCGGGTGCAGGCTGTGCGGGTCTTCGACGAAGTCTCGCGCGGCTTGAATCACCCGGTTCTGGCGGGCCTGTCGTTCATCGGCGGGGAGCTGACGCCCGCTGCCCATCAGGCGGTCAGCCATGCGCGCGTCGACCTTGGCCAGTTCCGGTACCGGCGGTTGATGGGACAAGCCGCCTGAGGCCAGGAACAGCACGCGTTTATCCAGCGCTTTGGCCCATTGGCCGATCGCCTCACCCAACAGTCGGGCCCGTTTGAAACTGGGCAGCGGCACGGCCACCGAGTTGATAAACACCGGAATCACCGGGCAGCTCTGCAAGCCGCCGAGCAACAGTTCCAACGGTTGCGCGAACGCATGGTCGACCTGCATGCGATACGACACAGCGGTATCGACACCGGCATCCAACACCGCCTGGGCGCAGGATTCGGCCAGCGCTTTGGGCACGTCCAGCGGGCCGGCGGCGGTGTCGAAATCACCAATCGCATCGGCCGCCATGCCGATGCAAAAGGCCGGCATCACGTCGTAGAAAAACCCGTTGTAATGGTCGGGGCCGAACAGCACCACCAACTGCGGGTCGAAGCGGGCGATGCGCTCGCGAGCGGCGTTGATCACGCCATCGACTTCGGCCAACACGTGCGGCGCCGGATCGACGTAGCCCACCAACGGCGTATGAGACAAACAATGCAGAAAGGCGCTCATGTCACGCGACCTTGCTGACAACAGCGTTCGCTGAGGTCGGTGGCAGGGTTTTGAGCGCCCGGGCCAGTTCATCGCAAGCCTGGCCAACGGTTTGCGGGATGGCCAGCCCGGCGAGGAAGCGGTCCGGACGCACCAGGGCGATGGACGACGTGCCGAGCGCGAACCATTCTTTCAACCGACCGCTGCTGTCGCCCACGCGGATCACGTCTGGGCCGGCATCGCTCGGTACTCTGAGCTGCACGTCTGGCAACACTTGGATGAAGCGTGTGCCCAGGGCTTTCCATTGCGCGATTTGCGTGGCCGAGAGGCCCCAGGTCGGATCGCAGCCCCAGGCGATAATCGCAAAGTTTTCGCCAATCACTTCATCCAGCAGCACCGTGGTGCCGGCATCCGTCAAGACCTTGGGCTGAATGAACATCTTGCCGACCGGCGAGCCCTTTGCACTCGGCACGATCAACGCGCCCCGGGTGTATTGCGGCATCGGTTTGAAGCGCATTTCGACGAAGTAGCGCTTGACCGGCGGCAGGTAATTGAGCAACCACGACACCCCATCGCGCAGGGTGCCTTGCCAGCGTTTCGGCGGCGCCAACACGTGGCCGGCGAGCACGGAGAGATTGATCATCGCTTTGGCGTGGTCGCGGCGTTCCTCTTCGTAGCTGTCGAGCAGGTTATCGGCGGCCAGGCCCTTGATCACCAGCGCGAGTTTCCACGCCAGGTTCGAGGCATCGCGCATGCCGCTGTTGTACCCCTGGCCTTGCCATACCGGCATGATGTGCGCGGCATCGCCGGCCAGCAGCACTCGGCCCTGACGGAACCGACCGGCCAGACGCGCGTTATGGGTATAGACGCGGCTGCGGATCAGCTCGATGTGGTCGGGGTTCGGCAATACTTTGCTCAGCAGCTTGCGCAGGTTCTCGGGCTTGCTCAGCTCGGTCTCGGTTTCGCCGGGCATCACCATGAACTCGAAACGACGCACGCCATGGGGCAGGGCGGCGGACACGTAAGGCCGCACCGGGTCGCAGCACAGATAGACATGGGGCGTGGCCAGCGGGTCGTTGGCAATGTCGACCACGATCCACTGATTGGGCGCGGTCTTGCCCTCGAAACTGATGTCCAGGCTGCGCCGCACCAGGCTGTTGCCACCGTCGCAACCAATCAGGTAGCGCGCATTCAGGCGTTCGCTGCGGCCATGCTGATCCTTGAGGTTGAGCACCACCGCGCTGTCGCTTTGTTCAAAACTGCTGAGCTCACGGCTGAACAGCACCTTGACGTTGTTGAAACGCTGCAGGCCGTCGAACAGCACCCGGTCGGCCAAGGGCTGAATGAACGCGTTGCGGCGTGACCAGCCGAACTCGTCGGTTTTCGGTTGAATATCGGCAAAGCAACGACCCTTGGGGGTCAGGAAGCGCATGGCGTGCCAAGGCGTGGTATGCGGCAGCACCTCGTCCGCCAGACCGACGGCCTGGAATGTGCGCAGGCTTTCGTCGTCCAGGCCGATGGCGCGGGGGTAGTCGATCAGGGTGTCGAGCTTTTCCACCAGGGTGACGTTCACGCCACATTGCCCCAGGTAGTTGGCGATCATCAAACCGACAGGGCCGGCGCCGACGATAGCAACGTCGGTGGTCAGCTCCAATGTGGAAGGAGTGGGTGCAAGACTCATGGGTATCTCCGTACAGCGTTTTTGGATTTCTTGTGGGGCGCAGTATGGAAATCACGAGGCTGGTGGACAACGAAAACCCCTGCTAGGGTGCACTAGGTGCACAGCCTTGATTTTAAAAGAGAATGGAGCGTCCATGAGCGAAACAGAATACAAGAGCGTTCGTGGGCTGATGCGTGGTTTGGCCCTGATCAATGGCTTGAATCGTTTTGATGGCGGGGCCAGTACGGCGCAGTTGGCCGAGCAAAGCGGGCTACATCGGACCACGGTTCGTCGATTGCTGGAGACCTTGCAGGCCGAGGGTTACGTGCGCCGCAGCGAGTCGGATGACAGCTACCGCCTGACGTTGAAAGTCCGTGAATTGAGCGAGGGGTTTCGCGACGAGCAATGGATTTCTTCGATTGCTGCACCGCTGCTCGGCGAGCTGCTCCAACAAGTGGTCTGGCCCACCGACCTGTGTACGCTGGACGGCGATGCCATGGTGATACGCGAGACCACGCATCGCTTCAGCCGCCTGTCGTTTCACCGCTCCATGGTCGGCCGGCGTTTACCCTTGCTCATGACCGCCACGGGGCGCGCGTACTTTGCGTTCTGCCCGCCGGCCGAGCGCGAAGAGCTGATCGAGTTGTTGATCAGCCGCGAAGATGAACAGTCGGCGCTGGCGGCGGATCGCGGCTTTGTCGATCGGCTGGTGGAGCACACCCTCGGCAAGGGCTACGGCGAAAACAACTCCCATTGGGGCCTCGAGCGCAAGATCGCCGCGATTGCGATTCCGGTCATGCACGAGGAGCGGGTGATGGGCTGCCTGAATCTGGTTTACATCGCCAAGGCGATGTCGGTTGAGGAAGCCGCCCGCCGTTATCTGCCGGCGATGCAGGGTGTGGTGGAGAAAATCAGGGCTCAGTTGGCGTAGGGGGGGGCTTGGTTTTGTGGGACTCGATGCCGGTGCGACCCCATCTGCAAAATAGGAATGGCCTGATTTAACCTCATAACATCGCTGATCGAGGCGGGTGACAAGCTGATTGAAGGCCTGCAGCAGATGATGCCGGGTGTGCGGATTGGGAGTTCGTTGGTGGGGCCTGGCGCGCATTGATCGTAAACGCGCCACCGCAATGGCGACCGCCTGCCGATTCGCGAAAAATCGTCACGCCGTCGCCCTGTTTGACGCCCGACTATTGTTTCTGCGGATCGAACTGCTTATCCCTGATGAACATCGCCGGAATCACGCCGCAGATGAAGTACGCCGCGCCCATCACGAGAAAGCCCACGCCAATCGAGCCATGGGACGCCAGAAAGCCAATCGCAGCGGGTGCGACTGCGGCCCCCAGGCGGCCAATATTGTAGGCGCCACCCACCGCGGAGCCGCGGAACTTGGCCTCGAAACTTTCGGTCATGTAGGTCGCATTGACGCCATACGGAATTCCATACAGAAAGCCGAACACGATCAGCATCCACAGGATGTTTTCCTGGCTCTGGAACAGCACGATCACCGGCAGAAATACGGCCGTCCCCAGGGCACCAAAGGCGAACACGGTGCGCCGACCGATACGATCGGCGGCCATGCCTGCGAGGACTTTGCCGAGGATCATGGCGGTGTAGGTGCCGACCATGTAGCTGGTCATGGACTTGAGGTTCATGCCCAGTTCGCTTTCCAGGTAGGTCGGCATCCAGTTGTTCACGCCGTAGTAGCCGAACTGCAGAAAGCCCGCGGTCAGCGCCCAGCAGATGAACATGCGGCGCGATTGCGGGTCAGCGAAAATCTGTTTGTACATGCTGTCGCGCTTTTGCGCCGAGCCGCTGCGTATTCCAGCGAGTGTTTGCTTGGCGCGCTCGGCCTGGGCGTTGATCCAGGCTTGGGGTTCCGGCACGAAACGTTGCATCACCAAGGCAAGAACCACTGGGATGATCGCGATGTAGAACAGCCAGCGCCAACCATGGTTGGGCAATATCCAGCCGGCCAGCAAGGTCGCGACGATGTAGCCCACCGACCAACCTGCCTGCAGTGTGCCGAGCACCGTGGTGCGGTAGCGGGTGGGCACGTATTCGGACATCAGGGTGTTGCACGCCACGTACAGCGCGCCGATGCCCAGCGAGGCCAGGAATCGGATCAGCGCAAACTCCCAGTAGCTGTGGGTCAGCCCCAGCACCGCGGTGCCGACGGAGAACAGCAAAATACTCCAGACCACGGTTTTCACCCGTCCGAAGCGGTCACAGGCCCAGCCGCCGTAGATACCGCCGATCGCCATCCCGGCCAGGGTAAAACTGCCCAGGCTGCCGGCTTCGACGTTAGTCAGGCCGAATTCAGTCTTCAGGCTATTGAGGCTGTAGGACAGCAGCATCAAGTCGGCGCCGTCGATCAATAATCCGAGAAAGCAAAAAATGAACACCAGCACCCAAGTGCTGGATTTGGCGTGGGCAGTCGCACTTGCCTGAGCAGCAGCGTCCATGGAGTTACCTTTATTGTATTTATGGGGTGGGACTAGAATTGAGTGTTGCGCGCTGATCTAGCGTTGAGCGTCGCGGATCATGTTTCGCGCAATGACGATCTGCTGTATCTGGGTGGTGCCCTCGTAGATGCGGAACAGGCGCACATCCCGGTAGAAACGCTCGATCGCGTATTCGCTGACATAGCCGGCGCCACCGTGGATCTGCACGCAACGGTCGGCGACGCGGCCGCACATTTCGGTCGAGAACATTTTCGCGCAGGAGGCTTCGGTGCTGACGTTACGGCCGTCGTCGCGCTTGCGTGCTGCATCGAGCACCATGCAGCGGCTGGCGTAGATTTCCGCCTTGCTGTCGGCCAGCATCGCCTGGATCAATTGAAATTCGGCGATGGGCTGGCCGAACTGTTTACGTTCCAGTGCGTAGCGCAGGGCATCATCGAGCATCCGCTCAGCCGCACCGACACTCAATGCCGCGATATGCAGGCGACCCTTGTCGAGGACTTTCATCGCGGTCTTGAAGCCTACGCCTTCGACACCGCCAATCAGTTGGCTGGCAGGTACTCGGGCATTTTCGAAGATCACGTCGCAGGTATGGGCGCCTTTGTGGCCCATTTTGTGGTCGGGCTTGCCCAGGGAGACTCCCGGTGTGCCGCGCTCGACAATGAATGCGCTGATACCGCCTGCGCCTTTGATGTCAGTGCTGGTGCGCGCCATCACCGTATAGATGCCAGCGTGCGGGGCGTTGGTGATGAAGCGCTTGGTGCCGTTGAGGATGTAACTGTCACCGTCGCGCACGGCGGTGGTTTTGAGCGAGGCGGCATCCGATCCTGCATCGGGCTCGGTCAGGCAGAAGGAACTGAGCAGCTCACCGCTGGCGAGCTTGGGCAGGTAGTGTTGTTTCTGCTCTTCAGTGCCATCGAGCAGAATGCCGATGGAACCGATCCCGTTGTTGGTGCCGATGTAGGAGCGAAACGCCGGGGAGGTGCGCCCCAGCTCGAAGGCGATATTCACCTCTTCCTCCATCGTGACGCCCAGCCCGCCGAACGCTTCCGGCAGTGTCAGGCCAAACAGCCCCATGGCCTGCATCTGCTCGACGATGTCCTGGGGAATCGCGTCGGTCTCAGCCACTTCGTTTTCACGGGGGATCAGCACTTCGCCGACAAACTGACGAAGGGAATCCAACAGCATCTGCAGGGTTTCGGTATCACGGATCATGTGCGCTCCTAACGCTCGCAGGCGAGCGGTTCTTTATTGGGGCGCCGTTACTCCGTTGCGTCAGCGAGCAGCGGCGCCAATGTTGTTCACCATGTTGATCAGGCGAGGCCCGATATCGTCCATGAGCTGTTCGCGGGGCAGTTGGAAGCTCGGCCCGCCGCAGTTGAAGGTCAACAACCCGTACTGCGGGTGCAGCAACGGCACGGCCACGGAGTTAACGTCGCGATGCCACTCACCGATCGACAGGCAGAAGCCGTAGTCGGCGTAATCCCTGAACGCCCGATCCAACCCTTTGCGAATGGTTGGCCACTGTTCCGATTCGCGCTGGCGAATGTGATCGAGCAAAAACTCCCGCTCGGTCTCCGGCATCGCCGCCAGGCACGCACGGCCTACCGAACTTTGTGCCAGCGGCAAGTAACTGCCGATCTGACGGCGCATGGTCATGTTGCCCTGACCCTGAACCACATCCAGGTACACCATCTGCAGGCGATCACGGGATGCCATGGCGACGGCCGCCTGTGCATGATTGGCCAGGTCCTCCATCAACGGATGAGCCACCGTGCGAATCGCCAGGTTCGACAGCATGGCGTAGCCAAAACCCAACACCCCGACATCCAACTGGTACTTGCCCGAATGCACTTCGCGTTTAAGGCAGCCCAGGCGCATCAGCGTATTGGTCAGCCGCGTCACGGTCGGTTTGGGCAGGCCGGTCATGCGCGCCAGGTCCTGATTGCCCAGCACGTTGTCGCGCGGGGTGAAACACCTCATCAGTTCCAGCCCGCGCGCCAATGCCGTTACAAACTGGCCACTGTTTTCGTCGTCGCTCAATGCGCTGGCGGGATCGAGCATGCCCATCTTCAGTAACCCGATTTCATCCGCTCCCTTTGCCGTGTCAGCGGCCTGCCGATCTGCCTTGATGCGAGCCATGGTAGAACCTCACTTTGAAAAAATGCAAGAAAATAAAACGCAGTTTCGCCTGACGAAATTATATTCGTTGTTTCTTTAAAAACCAACGGGTTTGTTTTGTTGACTTAAAGCCAAGCAATTATTGGGGTTAAACAGATTTTTTGCTTTTTATGTTTACAGGATTTTGTAAGCGTCCTTATGATTAAGCGTAATTACGGTATTCAGTTTCGCCTGACGAAACAATAATAAGAGGTCGCTATGAACTCCCATCCAGAACCGGTCGTGCATGTCCAGATAAGAGAGGATGCCGTCGCGGTCGTCCGCATCGAGCGGCCCGAGGTCAAGAACGCGCTGAACAGCGCCGTGCGCGAACAACTGGCTGACAGCTTTCGCCTGTTGTCTGCCGATGAGCGCGTGCGCTCGATCGTGCTCACCGGCGGCGAGCACTGCTTCGTCGCGGGGGCCGATATCCGCGAGTTCGCCCAGGCCAGCCCGATCGAGATGTATCGCCGTCACACGGAATACCTGTGGGACGCCATCGCACGTTGCCCCAAACCGGTGATCGCTGCAGTGAATGGTTTTGCCCTGGGCGGCGGCTGCGAGCTAGCGATGCACTGCGACATCATCGTCGCGGGGCAATCGGCGCGATTCGGCCAGCCGGAGGTCAAGCTGGGCCTGATGCCGGGCGCCGGGGGCACGCAGCGCCTGATCCGCGCCGTCGGTAAGTTCCAGGCCATGCGCATTGCCCTGACCGGCTGCCTGGTGCCGGCGCCCGAGGCGCTGGCCATGGGCATGGTCAGCGAGGTGGTGAGTGATGAACGCACGCTGCCTCGGGCGCTTGAACTGGCCGCGCAAATCGCTGCGTTGCCACCGCTGGCGGTCGCGCAGATCAAGGAAGTGATGCTGCTCGGTGCCGACTTACCCCTGGACAGTGCGCTGGCATTGGAGCGCAAGGCGTTTCAGTTGCTGTTCGACTCCCGGGATCAGAAAGAGGGCGCCAGTGCCTTTCTTGAAAAACGCAAAGCCAGCTTCTTGGGGGAATGACCCATGACACGTGAAATCAAGCGCATGGCGGTGGTGGGCGCCGGCATCATGGGCACCGGCATCGCCCAGATTGCTGCCCAGGCCGGCATCGAAGTCGTGCTGTTCGACAACCGCGAAGGCGCCGCCGAGGCGGCCCGCGAAAACCTGCGCCAAACCCTGGACAAGCTGGTGAGCAAGGGCAAGATCGCCGACGGCGATGCCCAGGCAACGCTTGAGCGTCTGCGGGTCGCGACGGCGCTGACTGACCTCAGTGACGTTGACCTGGTAGTGGAAGCGATTATCGAGCGCCTGGATGCCAAGCAGGCGTTGCTTGCACAACTTGAAGCCGTCGTGCGCGACGACTGCATCCTGGCGACCAACACCTCATCGCTGTCGGTGACCAGCATCGCCCGTGAATGTCGGCACCCTGAGCGGGTGGCGGGGTTCCACTTCTTCAACCCGGTGCCGCTGATGAAAGTGGTGGAGGTCATCGATGGCCTGGCCAGCGATCCGCGTGTCGGCGATACCTTGCAGGCATTGGCCGCGCGCATGGGGCACCGTGGGATTCGGGCCAAGGACACCCCCGGTTTCATCATCAACCATGCCGGGCGCGCCTACAGCACCGAAGCGTTGCAGATCCTCAAGGAGGGCGTCACGGACGCGGCGGAAGTGGATCGCATCTTGCGCGAAGGCCTGGGGTTTCGCATGGGACCGCTGGAGTTGTTCGACCTCACGGCGCTGGACGTTTCCCACCCGGTGATCGAGTCCATCTACAACCAGTTCTACCAGGAACCGCGTTACCGACCGGCCGCGCTGACCCGCCAGATGCTGGAAGCCGGTTACGTCGGACGCAAGGTCGGGCGCGGCTTCTATCGCTATGCCAACGGCCAGATGATTGATGCCCCCCAAGCCCAGGCGGTACCGGTGGTTGAAGCATTGCCGCCGGTGTGGCTGGGCACCGAGAGCGATGCTGACCGCGCCAGCCTTAGCGCGATGCTGGAACGACTGGGCGCGCAAGTGGAGCAGGGCGCGGCACCCTCGGATGCAGCCTTGTGCCTGCTAGCGCCCTATGGGTTGGACGCGACCAGCGCAGCGCAACGGTTCGCCACCGACCCGACGCGCACGGTCTGCATCGACCCGCTGCTCGACTGCACACGCTACCGCACGCTGATGCTGACACCGGCAACCCGCGTCGACATGTGCAATGCCGCACACGCGCTGCTGGCCCGCGATGGCGTGGGCGTCAGCGTGATCAACGACAGCGTCGGCTTCGTCGCCCAGCGGGTGTTGGCGATGATCGTCAACCTGGCGGGCGATATCGTGCAACAGCGCATTGCCAGTGTCGACGACCTGGACGAAGGCGTGCGCCGCGGGCTGGGCTACCCGCAGGGGCCATTGGCCTGGGGGGATAGCGTCGGCGCCCAACGCTTGCTGACCATCCTGGAACGCATGACGGCACTGACCGGTGACCCGCGCTACCGGCCCGGCCCCTGGCTGCGCCGTCGCGCGACGCTGGGCCTGTCGTTGCGCCACCCCGAACCGACCCTGAAACCTTGACACTTAGGAAACTGCCATGCTCGATGCTTATATTTTTGCGGGGTTGCGCACACCCTTCGGCCGCCACGGCGGCGCACTGGCGCCCGTGCGGCCTGACGATCTTGCGGCCCATGTGATCCGCGAACTGCTGGCCCGCTATGCGATCCCCGGCGACGCCATCGAAGACGTGATCCTCGGCAATACCAACCAGGCCGGCGAAGACAGCCGCAACATCGCGCGCCATGCCGCACTGCTCGCCGGTTTGCCGGTGACGGTGCCGGGGCAGACGATCAATCGGTTGTGTGCCAGTGGACTGGCCGCCGTGATCGATGCCGCCCGCGCCGTCACCTGTAAGGAAGGCGAACTGTTCGTGGCCGGCGGGGTGGAGAGCATGTCGCGCGCGCCGTTCGTCATGGCCAAGGCCGAGAGCGCCTACAGCCGCGATTTTACGATGTACGACAGCACCATCGGCGCACGCTTTCCCAACCCCAGGATCGTCGCCGAATTCGGTAACGACAGCATGCCGCAGACCGGCGACAACGTGGCCCAGGAGTACGGCATCGAGCGCACCCAGGCCGATGGGTTCGCCGCACGCTCCCAGGCCCTTTACGAAGCCGCACGCCAGCGCGGTTTCTTCAACGACGAAATCCTCGCGGTCAGTGTGCCCACCGGCCGCAAGACGCCGCCCAACCTCGTGGAGCAGGACGAACACCCGCGCCCGCAATCCGACCTGGCCGCGCTGACGCGCCTGCGTCCCTTGCACGAAGGCGGTATCGTCACCGCCGGCAATGCCTCCGGGGTCAACGACGGCGCTGCCGCGCTGCTGATCGGCACCGTCGCCGCCGGTGAGCGTCACGGGTTGGTGCCCATGGCGCGCATCCTGTCGAGTGCCGCAGCGGGTGTCGCGCCGCGCATCATGGGCATCGGCCCGGTGGAGGCGATCAACAAAGCCCTGGCCCGTGCCGGGCTGACGCTGGCCGACATGGATATCATCGAAATCAACGAAGCGTTCGCCAGCCAGGTACTGGGCTGCCTCAAGGGGCTGGACCTGGCGTTGGACGACCCACGGGTCAACCCCAACGGCGGCGCGATTGCGCTCGGTCATCCCTTGGGAGCCTCAGGTGCGCGCTTGGCGCTGAGCACCGCACGGGCGTTGCAGGAGAGTGGCAAACGCTATGCGGTGGTCAGTCTGTGCATCGGTGTCGGCCAAGGGCTGGCGATGGTTATCGAGCGTGTGTAAACGCGCTCCAGCAGAGGTGAAATGACATGGGTGCTTTGACTGGATACCGCGTGCTCGACTTGAGCCGCGTGCTTGCCGGCCCCTGGTGCGGGCAAACCCTGGCCGACCTGGGCGCCGAAGTGATCAAGGTCGAACGGCCGGGCGTGGGCGACGACACCCGTGGCTGGGGCCCGCCGTGGATGAAAGGCCAGAACGATGAGCGCACCTCGGAAGCCTCTTATTATCAGTCGACCAATCGCGGCAAGTTATCGGTGGCCCTGAACCTGGCCAGCCCGCAAGGGCAGGAGCTGGTGCGGGCGTTGGCGACCGATTGCGATGTGCTGATCGAAAACTACAAGGCCGGTTCCCTGGCCAAGTACGGCTTGGATTACGCTTCGCTGGCGCAACTGAATCCGCGCCTGGTGTACTGCTCGGTCACCGGCTTCGGGCAGACCGGGCCGCGTGCGGCGGAACCGGGCTACGACTTTATCGTGCAGGGCATCGGCGGGCTGATGAGCATCACCGGCGAGCGCGATGACCTGCCCGGCGGCGGGCCGCAAAAGGTCGGCGTGGCGTTTTCCGATTTGATGACTGGGCTTTATTCGACGGTCGCGATCCAGGCGGCATTGCTCAGTCGCGAAAAAACCGGCCTGGGCCAGCACATCGACATGGCGCTGCTGGATGTGCAGGTTGCCACCTTGTGCAACCAGAGCCAGAACTACCTGGCCTCGGGCAAGGCCCCCGGCCGTTACGGCAACGCCCACGCCAACATCGTGCCGTACCAGGTGTTCCGCGCCAGCGACCAGGACTTCATTATCGCCTGCGGCAACGACTCGCAATTCGTCGCACTGTGCGAGGCCATCGGCCTGACGCACCTGCCCGAAGACCCGCGCTTCACGCGTAACGCCGAGCGCGTGGCCAATCGCGAGGCGATTATCGAGATTCTGTCGGCGCACTTCCTTCAGGGGCGTGCCGAGGAGTGGATTGGTCGCGTGCATCCGCGGGGTGTGCCGATCGGTGCGATCAACAGCATCGCCCAGGCTCTGGATGAACCCCAGGTCAAGGCGCGCAATATGCTGGTGACGATTCCCCATCCGCTGAAGCCGGACTTTGTCACCGTCGGCAGCCCGATCAAACTGTCCGGCACGCCGGTGGAATACCTGCGCCCGGCACCGATGCTCGGTGAGCATACGGATGAAGTGCTCAAGCGTCGGTTGGGGTTGGATGACGAGCGTCTGGCGCAGTTGAAAGCCAGCGGTGTCATTGAGCAACTGGGCGAGCGCTGATCTGCTTTTTCCGGTACTTCGCTGCCGGGGTGAGTCATTTTTTTGTAATGGAGTGCTCCATGAAAGTCCTCGTAGCCATCAAGCGAGTGGTCGACTACAACGTCAAGGTTCGGGTCAAAGCGGACCAGTCCGGCGTCGACCTCGCTAACGTCAAGATGTCGATGAATCCCTTCTGCGAAATCGCCGTGGAAGAGGCTGTTCGTTTAAAAGAAACAGGTCTGGTGACTGAAATCGTCGTGGTTTCCATCGGCCCGACCACTGCTCAAGAGCAGTTGCGTACCGCCCTGGCACTGGGCGCTGATCGCGCCATCCTGGTTGAGTCGGCTGAAGAGCTGACCTCCCTGGCCGTTGCCAAGTTGCTCAAAGCCGTTGTCGACAAGGAACAGCCATCGCTGGTGATCCTCGGCAAACAGGCCATCGACAGCGACAACAACCAGACTGGCCAGATGCTGGCTGCACTGACCGGTTACGGCCAGGGCACCTTCGCCTCGAAAGTCGAAGTGAGCGGCGACAGCGTTGCCGTGACCCGCGAAATCGACGGCGGCGCGCAAACAGTTTCGCTGAAACTGCCGGCCATCATCACCACCGACCTGCGTTTGAACGAGCCGCGCTACGCGTCCCTGCCAAACATCATGAAAGCCAAGAAGAAGCCTCTCGAAGTGCTGACTCCGGACGCTTTGGGCGTTTCCACCGCCTCTACCAACAAGACCGTCAAAGTTGAAGCGCCGGCTGCACGCAGCGCGGGCATCAAGGTCAAGTCGGTGGCTGAACTGGTCGAGAAACTGAAAAACGAAGCGAAGGTGCTTTGAATTGGGGAGCCGAATCATGACTATCTTGGTAATCGCAGAACACGACAACAAGGTACTGGCTCCGGCCACCCTGAACACCGTGGCTGCCGCTGCGAAAATCGGTGGCGACATCCACGTGCTGGTTGCCGGTCAGGGCGCTGGCGCCGTGGCTGAAGCCGCTGCGAAAATCGCCGGCGTGAGCAAAGTACTGCTGGCCGACAACGCCGCTTATGCTCACCAGTTGCCGGAAAACGTCGCGCCTCTGGTAGCTGCTCTTTGTTTAGAGGCGGGTGGTGCTGGCTACAGCCACATCCTGGCCGCCGCCACCTCCAACGGCAAAAACATCCTGCCGCGCGTTGCCGCGCAACTGGACGTTGACCAGATCTCCGAGATCATCTCGGTCGAAAGCGCCGACACCTTCAAGCGCCCGATCTACGCCGGTAACGCCATTGCCACCGTGCAATCGAGCGCTGCGGTCAAGGTCATCACCGTGCGTGCCACCGGTTTCGACCCGGTTGCAGCCGAAGGTGGTTCGGCTGCCGTTGAAGCCGTCTCCGCTGCCCACGACGCTGGCCTTTCCAGCTTTGTTGGCGAAGAGCTGGCCAAGTCGGATCGTCCTGAGCTGACCGCTGCCAAGATCGTCGTTTCGGGCGGGCGTGGCATGCAGAACGGTGACAACTTCAAGCACCTGTACGCCCTGGCCGACAAGCTGGGCGCTGCGGTCGGCGCTTCCCGCGCGGCCGTCGATGCCGGTTTCGTGCCCAACGACATGCAGGTCGGCCAGACCGGCAAGATCGTTGCGCCACAGCTGTACATCGCTGTCGGTATCTCCGGCGCGATCCAGCATTTGGCCGGCATGAAAGACTCCAAGGTGATCGTGGCGATCAACAAGGATGAAGAAGCACCGATCTTCCAGGTGGCTGATTACGGCCTGGTGGCGGACTTGTTCGAAGCCGTACCGGCGCTGCAACAGGCGCTGTAATAACCAGTCGGCAGGCGGGCGAAGAGCGCGCCTGCCGCAGGTTCAGTTGTACGAACCCTTGCCTGGCATTTTGATGCCGTGCAAGTTGACCTTGCGGTACAGCGTTGCACGGGAGATCCCCAGTTCTTGGGCGGCCAAAAGGGGTTTCCATCGATTGCGCACAAGCGTGTCGATCAAAGCCTGGCGCTCCGGGCTGCCGCTGACGGTCTCCTGGCCCTTTACCGGCGCGCTCGCGCCGAGCGTCACCGGCAGATCATCCACCCCGATCACCTGGCCTTTACACACGGCGCACGCGTAACGCAGTACGTGGTGCAGTTGCCGCATGTTGCCGGGCCAGCTGTAGTTCAAGAGCATTTCCAGTGCAGCTTCGCTCAGTTCAAGGCGTTCGCCTGAGCGCTGGCATTCGTCGCCCAACAGTTTGTTGATCAACGCCAGTTTGTCTTTGCGTTCGCGTAGCGGCGGTATATCAAAGCGTGCGCCGCTCAGGCGGAAAAACAGGTCTTCACGAAAGCTGCCGGTTTCAACCAGCGTGGCGATATCGCGGTGGCTGGCGCAAATCACCTGAATATCGATGGACTGGGTGCGAGCTCCGCCCAATGGGGCCACTTCACCCTCGCTGAGCACCCGCAATAGGCGGGTTTGCAGGGGCAGGGGCATATCGCCGATCTCATCGAGAAACAAGGTGCCGCCATCGGCTTGTTGCAACAAGCCACGCATGCCTTTGGTTGAGGCGCCGGTAAAGGCACCTGCGGCATAACCGAACAGTTCACTCTCGATCAGACTCTCGGGAATCGCCGCGCAGTTCACCGCAACAAAGGGTTTGTCACGGCGCTTGCTGGCAGCATGGAGTTGCAATGCAAAGTGTTCCTTGCCTGCACCGGTTTCACCATGGATCAACACTGGCAGGCCACGATCCTTGACCCGTACAGCCAGCTCCAACGCCTGCGCAACCTTGGGGTCGAGCGCTGACGCCGGATGGCTGACCACGGGGGCGCTGATGGGCCGGCGAGGCATCTTGAGGCGCACATGCAGCCCCATCGACGGCAAATAGTGGAGGCTGTCATCCCCGGCGGCGGGCAACTGCGCTGAGGCGAAGGCTTCGTCGATATGCGCGGGGATCCGGCCACAGCGCTGCAACAGCAGGCGCCGCGCGGCAGGGTTGAGCGCTTCAATCCGACCATCACGGTCCCAGGCGAACAGGCATTGAGGCTGGCTGTCGACATAACCTGGCAGGGGGTGAGCACGTAACACCCACAGGTCTTGGGTGCTGTACATGAAGTAGGCATTTTCGAGGTCCGTGGCGCTTTGAATGACCATTTGCCGAATCAAATACTGGCTGCGCCGGTCATCCGGAGCACGAACCGAAGAGACGTCCAATACCGCCAGGATCTCTCCGCGGGGTGAAAATATCGGCGCCGCAGAGCAGGTGTTGCCGATGAACGCCGCACGGAAGTGATCCAGCTTGTGCACGGTGACCGGCAGTTTGTCGATCAACACCGCGCTGACAGCGGTCGTACCTTCTTCCTTTTCCGACCAGCAAGTGCCGACGTCCATGCCGGAGCGGCGGTACTCGCCGCGCAGGGCTGACTCGATCCGGTAGTCGACGGTACAGCCCAGCGTATCGGTGAGCATCACACAGTAATCGGCGTCTCTTACGCGGCTGTGCAACCGTGACATTTCGTCACCTGCCAGGTGCAGGAAGTCGTCGACACGCTGGCGGTGTTCATGGATTTGGTGGGCCTCAAGAACCCTCGGGCCCTGTAATGAACCCGGGTCGAGCTTGTAGTGCTGTACCGAGCGTCGCCAGGAATCGAGGATGGCATTGGGCACCGGCAGGGTCGGTGCATGTTGGGCAGTGCGCAATACGCGACTCACGTGTTCCACATGAGTCTTCGAAAAACCAGAGGACATGGTACCTCCGAAGGTTGGATCTTATTTTTCTGTTGATGGCCATTAAAGGCGGCTTGGCCGATCCCTTCAAGCTGAATCCGTCAGCCGGTGCCGGTGAGACATAACCGCTCAGTATTCGCAGCGTCCCACGCAAGGTACGAGCGGTTATGTCTTGCGCAGGCATTGACGCGGGGTACGTTAATTAAGCTGACGATCCCTCTATTCCGGCCTTTACAGCCAAGTATTACGGTATTGGCATTCGACTTGCTCTGTCAGTCTCAGCAGGCCGCGTCGAACGGTCGCAACTCAACAACAAGAATGACAGAGGCAGTACATGAGCGAATTCAATGCTGTGAATTTCTCCCTGAACGGCAAGGTTGCCCTGGTGACGGGTGCCGGTCGTGGTATTGGCCAGGGCATTGCGCTGAGCCTGGCCCAGGCAGGCGCAGACCTGGTGCTTGCTGACTATGACTTGGGCATCGCCGAAGAGGCCGCCGCCCTGGTACGGGCCTTGGGTCGTCGGGCGGTAGCCCTGCAAGTTGACGTCAGCAAGCCCGAGAGCGTCGTCAGCCTGATCGAGCAAGTTCGGGCAGAATTTGGCCGCCTGGATGTGGCTGTCAACAACGCAGGTGTAGTCAGCCTTGGCCGCGTTGACGAGCTGGCGGTCAGCGAGTGGGACCGCATCATGAACATCAACGCCCGTGGCGTATTCCTCTGCTGCCAGGCCGAGCTCAAGCTGATGCGCGAGCACAACTTCGGCCGCATCATCAACCTGGCGTCGATTGCCGGAAAAGTCGGCTTCCCGGACCTGTCCCACTACAGCGCCTCCAAGTTTGCAGTGATTGGATTTACCAACGCCTTCGCCAAAGAGGTCGCCCGCGAGGGCATCACTGTCAACGCCCTTTGTCCGGGTGTGGTCGGCACCGGCATGTGGCGCGGTGACGAAGGGCTTTCCGCACGCTGGGCCCAGCCTGGCGAAACCGAAGTGCAGTCCTGGGAACGGCACCAGTCCAGCCTGCTGCCCCAAGGCGAAGCGCAAACCGTGGAAGACATGGGCCAACTTGCGGTTTACCTCGCCTGCGCGCCCCACGTGACCGGGCAGGCGATCGCCGTTGATGGCGGCTTCTCGCTTTAGTTGAACCCCGCTTACTTATTGAGTTTACGTCCCCTGAAACCTTGATCCGGGGGAACGGATACGGCTTGCCTGCAGCTTTGTTCAAGCCGCAGGCGCACTGATCGAAACAGGAGAACATAATGACAACTACAGTTCTGGCCAAACGTTCGGTTGGCACCGACATCATCCACTACGACGCCATTGTGATTGGTGCAGGCTTCGGCGGCATTTACATGCTCAAGAAGTTGCGCGATGAACTGGGCTTGAAGGTGCGTGCCTTCGACAAGGCCGGCGGTATCGGCGGCACCTGGTTCTGGAACCGCTACCCTGGCGCGTTATCCGACAGTGAATCGTTTGTGTACTGCTTCTCCTGGGATCGCGAGCTGTGCCAGGAGTGGGATATCACCACGCGCTACCTGACCCAGCCGCAGATTCTGTCCTACCTCAATCACGCGGTTGATCGCCATGACCTGCGTCGTGATATCCAACTGGAAACCGGCATCACCGCTGCGGTATTCGATGAGCACAGCAGCCGCTGGCTGGTCACCGCCGATGACGGCCATCAATACAGCGCCAAGTACCTGGTGACGGCACTGGGCCTGCTGTCGGCGACGAACGTGCCGAAGATCAACGGCCTGGACCAATTCAAGGGGCACATGTACCACACCGCCAACTGGCCGGCCGATGCCGTGCTCGAAGGCAAGCGGGTTGGCGTGATCGGTACTGGGTCCACGGGCTGCCAAGTCATTACCGCGATCGCGCCGACTGTCGGTCACCTCACGGTGTTCCAGCGTTCCGCGCAATACACCGTGCCGGTAGGCAATGGCCCGGTCAGCCGCGAATACGTCGACGACATCAAACGCAACTACGATGCCATCTGGCAAGAAGTGCGTTCCTCGCGGCTGGCGTTCGGCTTCCCGGAGAGCGACATCCCCACCATGAGCGTGGACGCCGCCGAACGCAAAGCCATCTTCCAGCGCGCCTGGGAGGGTGGCGGCGGTTTCCGCTACATGTTCCAGACCTTCAACGACATTGCCACCAGCGAAGAAGCCAACATCGAAGCCCAGAACTTCGTGCGCGAGAAAATCGCTGAAATCGTCCAGGACCCTGAAACTGCCCGCAAGTTGATGCCGCGCGATCTCTACGCCAAGCGTCCGCTGTGCGACAGCGGCTACTACGCCACCTTCAATCGCCCCAATGTGTCGCTGGTGGACGTCAAGGCCAACCCGATTGAAGAAATCACCGCCAAGGGCATTCGCACGGCGGACGGGGTCGAGCACGCGTTGGATGTACTGGTGTTCGCCACCGGTTTCGATGCCGTGGACGGCAATTACAAGCGCATCGACATTCGCGGGCGCGACAACGTCTCGATGAAGGATCACTGGGCTGACGGCCCGTCGAGCTACCTGTCGGTCGCCACCGCCAAGTTCCCCAATATGTTCATGATTCTCGGCCCCAACGGTCCGTTTACCAACCTTCCACCGACCATTGAAACCGAAGTGGAGTGGGTGTCCGACCTGATTGGTTTCATGGAGCAGAACGAGTTGGCCTGCGTGGAACCCTCTGCGCAAAGCGAGCAGGAATGGGGCGTGATCTGCCAGGACATCGCCGACCAGACGCTGTTCGCCAAGACCGACTCGTGGATCTTCGGCGCGAACATCCCGGGCAAAAGCAACAAGGTGTACTTCTACATGGGTGGCCTGGGCGCGTTCAGCGAACAGCTGGCGGCGGTCAAGCACGACGACTACCGGGGCTTCAAGTTCAAGGCCGTGAGTGTCGATGGCGCGCAACCGCGTCGTGTAACGGAGAACCAGCAATGAAGTTGAACAACCCCCAGCTCTTGCGCCATCAAGCCTTTATCGACGGCGTGTGGCTGGCTGCCGACAACGAGGCCACGATCACCGTGGTCAACCCGTCGACCGGTGCGACCATCGGCCAGGTGCCGCGCATGGGCCAGGCGGAAACCCGTCGGGCCATCGAAGCCGCCGAGCGTGCGTTGCCGGCCTGGCGCGAACTCAGCGCCAAGGCTCGCGCCAATGCCTTGCGCCGCTGGTACGACCTGATCATCGAGCACCAGCACGACCTGGCCCATATCATGACCCTCGAACAAGGCAAACCGTTGCCGGAAGCGTTGGGCGAAATCGTGTTTGGTGCGTCGTACATTGAGTGGTACGCGGAGGAGGCCAAGCGCGTCTACGGCGACCTGATCCCCGGCGCGACCGACAAGCGCCTGTTGGTGATCAAACAACCGGTGGGCGTGTGCGCCGCCATTACGCCGTGGAACTTCCCCAGCGCGATGATTACCCGCAAAGCCGGGCCGGCCCTGGCCGCCGGCTGCACGATGGTGATCAAGCCGGCCTCGCAGACGCCATTCTCGGCCTTGGCTTTGGTCTACTTGGCCGAGTTGGCGGGCATTCCCAAGGGCGTGCTGTCGGTGGTCACCGGCGCCGCAGCGGAGATTGCCGAAGAGCTGACCAGCAACCCGGTGGTGCGCAAGATTTCCTTTACCGGCTCCACCGAGATCGGCCGCCAGATCATGGAGAAATGCGCCCACGACATCAAAAAGGTCTCCTTGGAGCTGGGCGGCAACGCGCCGTTTATCGTGTTCGAGGATGCCGATCTCGATGCCGCCGTGGACGGTGCGCTGGCCTCCAAATTCCGCAACGCCGGGCAGACCTGCGTGTGTGCCAACCGCCTGTACGTGCATGACAAGGTGTACGACGCCTTCGTCGATAAACTCGCGTCGGCAGTCGCGGCCCTGAAGGTCGGTGATGGTTTTACCGACGGCGTGACCCTCGGGCCGCTGATCGACGGCAAGGCCGTGGCCAAGGTGCGCGAGCATATCGAGGATGCGCTGGCCAAGGGCGCCAAGGTTGTCCAGGGCGGCGGCGCGCATGCTCAGGGCGAGAACTTCTTCGAGCCCACCATCTTGGTGAACGTGCCAGACAACGTGCGGGTGGCCAAGGAAGAAACCTTCGGCCCGCTGGCGCCGGTGTTCCGCTTTTTTGATGACGCCGAAGTCATCAAAAAAGCCAACGACACCGAGTTCGGCCTGGCGGCGTATTTCTATACCGCCAACCTGAGTCGCGTGTTTCGGGTGGGCGAGGCGCTGGAGTACGGCATCGTCGGGGTCAACACCGGAATCATCAGCTCTGAGGCCGCGCCGTTCGGTGGGGTCAAGGCTTCGGGCGTCGGTCGTGAGGGTTCCAAGTACGGCCTTGAGGATTACCTGGAGATCAAATACCTGTGCCTGGCCGGCATTTGAGCTGATCCATCGCTGTGCGTTTTTTGCTTGATGGCCGTGCGGGCCTTGCCCCGCGGCCCGCTTCACGCTGTGTCGTAAAACATAAAAACAATAGGAAATATCGACATGAACATCGCTTGGAAACTGCCGCTGGGGCTTGGGCTCCTGTCGTGCATTGCTGTACCCGCATCCGCCGCTGACCCTTCCTCGCAATGGGGTACGGGTGATTGGGGCGGGTTACGCAGTGAGCTGCTGGAACAGGGCGTTGACGTGATCGTTGGCTACGTCGGCGAAGGGGCCACCAACGTTCACGGCGGCTACAACCATGACCGCACCGCACGCTACACCGCGCAATGGGCACTTGGCACTCACCTGGACCTGCAAAAGTTGCTGGGCTGGAACGACGCCGAGTTCCAACTGCTGGTGACGGAGCGCAATGGCAATAACCTCTCCAACGAACGCGTCTCCGACCCGCGCGCCCCGCAGCTCAGCTCGGTGCAGGAAGTGTGGGGCAGGGGACAGACCTGGCGCCTGACTCAGATGTGGTATCGCCAGAAGTTTTTCGACAGCGCCCTGGATCTCAAGCTGGGCCGTTTGGGAGTCAATGAAGACTTTGCCAGCTTCCCGTGCGACTTCCAGAGCTTGTCGTTCTGCAGTGCGCCCATCGGTAACGTGGCCGGAGATGTTTGGTACAGCGGCCCCGTCAGCCAATGGGGGGGGCGCGTTCGCTACAACCTGAACGAACAGTGGGCGGTGCAGGTCGGGGCGTATGAGCAGAACCCGTCGTACCTGAGCACCGGCAACGGTTTCAAGCTCAGCGGCAGTGGCACAAAAGGCGCCTTGGTGCCGGTCGAAGTGATCTGGAAGCCAACGGTGGGCCAGCAAGCGTTGCCCGGTGAATACCGCTTGGGCTACTACCACAGCAGCGCCGCCGCCAATGACGTGTACGAGGATATCAACGGCGCACCGCAGGCGTTGACCGGCCAGGCGCCCAAATCCCGTAGCAGCAAACACGGTGCGTGGATCATGGGCCAGCAGCAACTCACCGCCCATCATGGCGATGCATCACGGGGGTTGAGTGTGTTTGCCAGCCTGACCGTGCATGACAAGGCCACCAGCAGCATCGAAAGTTTCCAGAACATCGGTGCGGTCTACAAAGGCCCGTTCGATGCGCGTCCCAAGGATGACATCGGCCTGGGGGTTGCCCGCCTGAAGGTCAACGACGACGTCACCAAGCGCCAGCGCCTGATCAATGACAGCACGGGCATCACCGACTACGACAACCCGCTCTACGTCCCGGTGCAGCACAGCGAATACAACATCGAGCTCAACTACGGCGTGCATGTCACCGACTGGCTGACCGTGCGCCCGAACGTGCAGTACGTGCGCAATCCCGGCGGTGTGTATGAAGTGGATAACGCCTGGGTCGCCGGCCTGAAACTGCAAGCGAGCTTTTAAGCCGTTGTCTGCACCTGAACCGTCAGTCATCGCTGTCCAATATCCCCATCACGATTGAGAAGGAATACAAAAATGAGCAAGTCCTTGGGAAAAGTTGCGTTTGTTACCGGCGCCGGTCAAGGGATCGGTGAGGCCATTGCCGTGCGGTTGGCGGCAGATGGGTTTGCCGTGGCCTGCGCGGACATGAATATTGAAACCGCTCGTCAGGTCGCCGAACGCATCAACAAGGCCGGCGGCAAAGCCCTGGCCATCAGCGTGGATGTGGCCGATCGAGACAGTGTCTTCAAGGCTGTAAAGGACGCGGTGGATGGCCTTGGCGACCTGCATGTGCTCATCAACAACGCCGGCATCGCGCCGATTGCCCCGATTGAAGCGATTACGCCCGAGATGTACCGCAGAACCTTCGATATCAACGTCGGTGGCGTTCTATGGGGCATTCAGGCCGCAGTGGACGCATTCAAAACCCTGGGCCACGGCGGGAAAATCATCAGTGCTTCGTCCCAGGCCGGTCATATCGGCAATCCGGACCTGGCGGTGTATGGCGGGACAAAGTTTGCCGTGCGTGGCATCACCCAGACAGCGGCCCGAGAGCTGGCCCACCTGGGCATTACCGTGAACGCTTACTGCCCCGGCATCGTCAACACGCCGATGATGCGCAAAGTCGCCCAGGATGTCGCGGACAACGCCAATCAAAGCGTGGAGTGGGGGATGGAGCAGTTTGCCCAGCACATTACGTTGAAGCGACTTTCGCAGCCGGAAGATGTGGCGGCCTGTGTGTCATTCCTGTCCGGTCCTGATTCGGACTACATGACTGGCCAGGCCGTGATTATTGATGGTGGGATGGTATTTAACTAAGCGCTGAAGGCGCCAAGTACAACGTGAGGGTAGATAAGATGAATATTACCAAGGGCATTGCATCGCCAGCTAAATTCCTGCTGCAGGCCGACGCATTAATGGATTTATCCCTGCATGGCAAACCGTATGGGGCCAATGCGTATTTGATTTGTGATCAGTTCATTGTTAACCGCGTTCATGAGAAAGCCTTGCCGGGATTCACGAATGAACAGGCAGCTGAACTGGTCGTGTTTGGCGGGCAATGTTCTGATAGTGAAATCAATAAGCACGTTCAGGCAGCTCGTGATTTTGACTACATCGTCGGTATCGGCGGCGGAAAGACGCTGGATACGGCCAAGGCGGCCGCGCATTTCTTGGGTAAACCGGTATTGATACTGCCCACGCTCGCCTCGACAGATGCACCCTGTACGGCGATTTCAGTCATTTACAATGACGACGATACGTTTAACCGCTACTTGTTCTTATCGAAAAATCCTGACGTAGTGTTGGCAGATACCCGGGTTCTGGCAGAACAGCCCCCGCGATTTTTTGCGGCAGGTGTGGGGGATGGCCTGGCCACCTACTTTGAGGCCAGAGCCTGTTTTGCCGCGCAACGCGACAACCTGATCCTGGGCAATGACGGGAACATGCTGAAGCCAACATTGATTGGTTTTGCGATTGCCCAAACCTGCTACGAAACCATCAAGAAATACTCGGCGCAGGCGGCTTATGCCGTTGAGAACAAAGTCATTACGTCGGCGCTGGAAAACACCATTGAAGCGACCATTTATATGTCTGCGGTGGGCGCCGAGTCGGGTGGTTGTGCGGCGGCGCATGCGATTCATAACGGAATGACCACCGTGCATGATCTTCATGGCGCACAGCATGGTGAAAAGGTGGTATTCGGCTTGTTCACGCAATTGGTGATGGAGGCTGCCTCCATGGAGGAGATCGAGGAGGTCGTGGATATCGCGATTGCAGTTGGCTTGCCGTTGACGCTGGAGGACCTGGGCCTGAAGACCTTCAAAGAAGAGGAGTGGCGCAAGGTGGCTGAGGTGGCCTGTGATAAAAACGACACGATTCACAACATGCCGTTTACGGTCACGCCCAATCTGGTCTATGACGCCATAGTGGCAACGGATGCAATGTTGCGCGCCTTTAAACAGAAGAAGTGTGCGCACTAGTTTTCAGCGCGCCGGCGTCGTCAATCGGGTTGAGTGATTGACGACGCCTCAAGGCGGGTTGCGCTATTGAGGCGTTTCAGCGGCAGGCTGAGTGCCACCAGCGGCATCAGTCCAGTAAGTCCGCAATCGATTCGGCGGCCAGTTGGTAGGAGCGGCAGCGCGCTTGGGGGTCATAGATCCGCGCATCGATGATTACCTCATCCGCCTGGGTGGTGTCGATGAACTGACGCAGCCAGCTACCCACATCATCCTGGTCACCTACGGCGGTACAGGCCATCGCCTGGGCCAGGCTGTAGCGGTCACGTTCGGTAAGTCGCTCCATGTAGCCCTCCTCGGGGTGTGGTAGAGGCCCCGGTTTGCCTGCATACAGGCGGCTGACCCACTGGCGGTGGGAACTCGCCAGGTACTCGCCTTCAGCGCGAGTAGGCGCGGCGAAGACATTGGCGCCCACGATCACGTAGGGTTGCTGCAACGTGGCGCTGGGGCGGAAGTTGTTGCGGTAATACGCAATGGCATCCATCAGGTTATGCGGGGCGAAGTGCGAGGCGAACGCATAAGGCAGCCCTGATTTTGCCGCGAGTTCGGCACTGTTCAGGCTCGAGCCCAATAGCCAGAGAGGGACATTGTGTTTGCCGGGGATCGCCCTTACGGGCTGACGACCTTCATCGGCCAGGTAGTCGGTCAACTGGCGGATGTCCTGGGTGAAGTCGCGCTCCGAGGCATCGCCGCGCAATGCCCGGATCGCCGGCCCGGCTGAACCCGGTGCGCGACCGATTCCCAGGTCGATACGCCCGGGGAACAGGGTGTCCAGGGTGCCGAAATGTTCGGCCACCGTCAGCGGCGAATGATTGGGCAGCATGATGCCGCCAGCTCCCACGCGCAGGGTCGTGGTGTTCGCCGCCAGGTGTTGGATAAGCAGGCTGGTCGCCGACGAGGCGATGCCCGGCAAGTCATGGTGCTCGGCGATCCAGTAGCGTTTGTAGCCGTGGGTTTCCACATGTCGCGCCAGGGCGACCGCTTCATCCAGGGTATGGGCGAAGGTTTTGTCCTCGCCGATCATCATCAGGTCAAGCACAGACAAGGCTGTCATTGCAGGCTCCGTTTCAAGGTGATTGGACAGGCCACTATTTGAGTGGGAAGTCCGCCCAGGAAGGGTGGTGTTCCAGGCGTTGGTCGATATCGCGCAGGGTGGCCAGGCAGCGCTGCAGCTTGAGATAAATGTCACCGCCGTAATCCCAGCCGAGCACGCCAATGCTGCCGGTGTAACCGACGCGGTTCAGGGCGGCGATCAGTGCGAAGTTGTCCATTTCGCCCCGATCGACGGGCTCCATGGTGGCCACGCCACCCCAACCCAGTTGCGACAGCGCGCTGCCGGACGTGACCACTTGCATCAGATAGGGCTTCATCGCCGCCAGACGTTGCTCCAATTCGCCTTCCTGGCTGGCGTACCAGTGGTAGCCGTTAAACGAAGCGCCCAGGCGCGGGTGTGCGAAGTGCTGGCAGATCTCGACCACCTGCGCGGTGGTCTGGGTCACGTGGTGCAAGTGCGGATACAACGCGATGCGTAAGCCGCGACGTTCGGCAATCGGCAGCAGCGATTCGATGAAGCGCATGATCGCGGGGTGGCCGTTGACCGACGTCTGCACGGCCAGTTCTATCAGTTCGACGCCTTCGACCGTTTCGACCAGGCGTCGGATCAGCGCGTCGTTGCGTCCTTCATGCAGCACCAGGTACAGCCCTTCGATCCGCAGGCCATGTTGTTCCGGTACGTGGGGTAGCCGCGTAAGGTCGGTCAGCGGCGTGCCGCCCCAGGCCGCGACGGTAATGCCGTCATAGCCGAGTTCGGCGAGCATTTCGCACTGGGTCTGGAAGGCATAGACGCCCATGGACGAGTAAAAGAACGAATCAAGTGCGTGGATACGATGAGTCATGGCGGCTCTCCTGACTCAATAAGGCGCGTCGGCGAGGACAGCCCATTCGGGGTGGGCGGCCAAGCGCTGTTCCATGCCACGGAAGGCCGTGACCGAGCGGCGCAGATTGCCGTAGACGTCACCGCCCATGCTCTCCCAGCCAAGCACGCCGAAGCATCCTGCAAAGCCCCGCCGTTCGAGGGCGCCGAGCAGCACGAAGTTGTCCATTTCACCTTCGTCCAACGGTTCGATGGTGGCCAGGCCGCCCCAGCCGAGTGGGGAGCGACGCGTGCCGGCGATGTTCACCTGTTTGAGCCAGGGCCACAGGGCGTCGAGGCGCTGCTCCAGGGCCTTTTCCTCCATTGCGTACCAGTGGTAACCGTTGAAGACGATGTTCAAGCGCGGATGGTTGAATTCCTTGCACAACGCCACCGCTTGAGTGGTGGTTTGCAGGCCATAACGTGCGTGTGGGTAAAGGTTGATCTCCAACCCACGGCGCTCGCAGATCGGCAATAGGCGCTCGAGCATCCGGCGATCAAAGTTCGTGACGTCGTCGCCGGAATGCAGGGCCAATTCGATGGTGCTGCAGCCTTCGAGGGTCTCGAACACATTGATCACAAAGGCTTCGAGACCCTTGCGATAGATCAGGTACACCGCGCCCACATCTAGGCCCCACGCAGGTTTTACTTGGGGGATCGACTTCAGGTCTTTGCTCCACGCGGACATGGTCAGGCCCTGGTAGCCGAGCTCGGCGAGCATTTCGCATTGCGCGGCCAAGGGATAGGTGCCCAGGGTGGTCTGGAAGATGAAATCCATATGATGCAACGTGCGATTCATGAGTGGGCCTGTGCTGGCGATGGCTCGACGGGTAAGACGGCGCTGGGAAAGTGCGGCAGCAGGTATTCACCGAGCTCGTCGATGACTTCCGCGGCCGGGCGGCGCTGGGGCTTGAAGTGCAGGGCAACGTGACCGACCCCCTGGTCCTGCTGGCGTTTCCAGTGTTCGATCAGGCTGTTTCGACCGGCACGCAGCGCGCGCCCCGCCTGCAGCGGATGGTCGGGATCACGGTCCAGGTCGAACAGCGTGCCGTAGCCATACGCCTTGTAGACGTTGGGGCCGCAGGCGGCGCGCCAGCGCTCGATGATCTGCGGGATCAATGCCGGGTTGGAAATGTACGAAAGAATGCCGTCGGTGTGCTGCGCGATCCACTCCAGCGACTGCCCGGCCTGGCCCACGATAATCGTGGGCATGCGCGCGCCGAAGGCTTTGGGCACCAGGTCGATATCGCCGTTCAATTGCCCATAGAAACGCGACGGGTGAGTCGCCCAGTGGGTTTGCGTGGTGGCGCGAATGATCGCCAGTGCATCCCGAAATCGTTCGGCGCGATTGTCGAAGTCGAGGCCGAAAGCGGGGTATTCCACCGGCCTGTCGCCGGTGGCAAGGCCCATGATGAAACGCCCGCCGAGCAATTGATCGACGCTCGCTGCCTGCTTGGCCACAATCAGCGGATCGCGTAGCGGCAAGACGATGCCAGCGGTACCAATCGCAATGTCCTGGGTCACGGCGGCGAGGAAGCCGGCGTAGACCAGTGGGTCGAGGATTTGGCCCACGTCACCGAAGTTCGGGTCGTAGAAGGGCACGTCTCGCAGCCAGATGGCAGAAAACCCCGCCTCATCGACTTTTTGCGCCATATGCGCGTGGTCCTGCAGGGTCGGGCCAGGGCTGTTGGGGTAGCTTTCCAGCGGTGCGATAAAGCCGAAGGTCAAGTGGCCGGGCTGGAACACGCGAGCATAGCCGGGGTGTTGCTTGAGCTCGGGCGCAAGCACGAGGTTGGACGGCATCGAGGTCATTCGAGGAGTCTCGTAGAGTCGGACGGCGGTGGCTTCGCTGAGCATTGCAGCGGTTGAAGTCACGATTGCGCCGACTATAAGTTGTATGATGCGAAAGAAAAATAGGATGAAGTTCCGATCATTTGTGAATAAAACGCTCAAATAACCTGAGGTGGCCATGGATCATTTTGGAGCGCTCGGCGCCTTCGTACAGGCCGCGCAAACCCGCAGCTTTACCGAGGCCGGACGCCGCACCGGGGTATCGTCCTCGGCGGTTGGCAAGGCGGTGGCACGGCTGGAAGAAGAGTTGGGCGTGCGCTTGTTTCACCGCTCTACCCGCGCCATTACGCTGACGTCCGAAGGCAGCCTGTTTCTGGAACGTTGCCATCGGATCTTTGCCGAGTACGAAGTGGCCAAGCGTGAACTCACCCAGGCCGCCGGCAAGCCCCAAGGCAAGTTGCGCCTTGGTTTGCCGCAGTTGGGCATGCGCCTGATGCCACACTTGATTGCGTTTCAGCAGGCCTATCCGGAGGTCGAGCTCGAACTGGAGTTCAGCGACCGTTTGGTCAACGTCATCGAGGAGGGGTTTGATGCAGTGATGCGCATCGGCGAAGTTCAGGATTCGCGCTTGATGATGCGCACGCTGAACGGCTACAGCCATCGCCTGGTGGCGTCTCCCGGCTATCTGTCGACTCGCGGGGTGCCCTCACGGCCGGCGGAGCTGTCCAGCCATTCGTGCCTGCGTTACCGCTATCCCACCAGCGGTAAACTTGACCCTTGGCCTCTGATGGTAAAAAACGGCCAGCAAAGCGTTGAGCTGGGGCAGTCCGCCACGGCCAATGCGATCGAACCGTTGCTCGCCATGGCCGAGGCGGGGCTTGGCATCGCGTGCCTGCCGGATTTTTTCGTCGAACAAGCGATTGCCGCCGGGCGCCTGGTGCCTCTGCTCGACCGTCACCTCAGCGACCACCGCACCTTCAGCATCCTCTGGCCGTCCAGCCGCCAGCCGTTGCCGAAGATCAAGGCGTTTGTCAGTTTCATGTCGTTGCGCCTGACCTGAACTGCCCAACGCAAACTGCCGACGCGCCCGCTTATACGGGGCATCGGCGGGTCTGAGTCGAGTCGATCAGGCTTTGCTGGAGGACTTCGCGGCAAAGGCACCGTCACCCAGTAGCGCGACGACCAACGCGGTGACGCACAGGTAGATCGGATATTCCCAACCGCCATTGGCGTTGGTGAAGCTCCAGCCGTTGCCGAAGTGTACGGTGGCGGCGACAAACAACTGAACCACGGCCAGGGCGGCGATCCAGCGCGCGTAGATGCCCAGCACCAGCATCAGGCCGCCGATCACTTCAAAGGCCATGACCGGGTAGGCCAGAAAGCCTGGGAAGCCGATGGATTCAAAAAAGCCTGCGGTGCCGGCGGGGGTAAACACCAGCACTTTGGTCAGGCCGTGGGCGATGAACATGATGCCCAAGGCAAGGCGTAAAACGAAGGCGGCATAGGGAGCAGTACGGTAGTCGATCATGATGCAGTTCCTTTTTATTTAGTGGGAAAGCGGCAAGGTTTGAGTCAGCCATTGAGAAAAATCCGCCAGTTCCTGCGCGACGATCTCGTGGGCCATGTTGTACAAATGGGTTTCATGGACGACGCCGATCCGTTCCAGCCAGGTATCGGCCTCCTGCGCCCATGCGACGGGTAGAACGTTATCCTGATAACCATGCGCGATGAACGCTCGCACGGATTTTAGCCTCTCGGCGGAGGCGATGCGTGGCTCAAGCTCGCGCAACATGCGCCCGCTCAACAGGGCAAAACCGGCTACCTGTTCAGGCTCGGTGAGCCCTACGCTGGCGCTCATGATGCCGCCCTGGCTGAAGCCAGCGATCACGGTCGGCATCGCTGGCAGCGCATCAATGAAGCGGCTCAACAGTTGCCGGCTGGATTCAGCCTGTTCCTGGTTGAACGAGGGGCCGTTGCTGGTGAAGTTCACCTGATACCAGGCAAAACCCTGTGGGCCGATTTGCAGCGGGCCGCGCAACAGGATCACTTCCAGCGCCTCAGGCAATGCATCGGCCAGGGGCGCCAGGTTCGCTTCGTTGGAACCCACGCCATGCAGCAGAATCAAGCGGGCCTTGGGCGCGGTTGTGTTGCCGCCCTTGCGCAAAGACAGGCCGGTCTGTGGCTCGCGGCAGACGTCGGAAAAATGGGTATCACGCATGGTCTGTAACGCCTTGATGAGGTTGAGGGGTGGCGGACGAGAACAGGTAGCTGTCCATCGACAGCACGCCGTAACTCACGCCGCCTTCCAGCACGCGGATGTCGTAGTGTTCACCGGCCGCGCCGAGGGCGATGATCAGCGGCAGGAAATGCTCATCCGTCGGGTGGGCCCGTTCAGCCGACGGTGCGTGCTGTTTGTAGTCCAGTAAAAACTCGGTGTTGCCTGCCTGCAGCGTCTTTGCGGTCCAGGCGGCGAACGCCTTGACGTAGTCGGCGCCGAGGCCGGAGGCACTGCGGAACTCATACAGGTTATGGGTCAGGCTGCCGGATGCGACGATCAATACGTTCATCTCCCGCAGAGGCTTGAGCGCCTGGCCCAGTTTCCACGCCTGGCGGGTATCGAGGCTGGCGGGCATCGACACCTGAACCACGGGGATGTCGGCGTGCGGTGCCAGATACAACAACGGGACCCAGGCGCCGTGGTCCAGGCCGCGGCGGGCATCCAGGCGGGATTTCCAGCCGGCGTCCTGCAGCATCTCGACGATGTGCGCCGCCAGGACCGGTGCGCCGGGCGCCGGATACTGCAACTGGTACAGCGCGTCGGGAAACCCACCGAAATCGTGAAGGGTTGCCGGGGCGGTGCTCGACGTCACGCTGACTTCGCCATGGGTCATCCAGTGCGGAGAAAGGATGACGATGGCATCAGGGCGTGGCAGTTCGCGACCGAGCTGGGCCAGGCGTGGACCTGCCTGTCCGGGCTCGATGGCAAACAGCGGAGCACCATGGGACACAAACAACAGCGGGAATGACGTGTTCATGGTGCGTGATGCCTCGGTTCGTGGGTTATTTGCTCAGCCAGGCCGGCGCGATCGAGGTGCCCAGGCCTGCGCCGTAGCCCAGGTAAATGTTGAACCCGGCCAATGGCTCCAGGTAGCGGGCATTCACCAGTGCGCCGGCGTCCACCGTGTTCCAGCCCAGGCTGTGCGCGAGGGCGATGGCGGTCTGCTTGGCGCGTTCGCTGTCGCTGGCGACAAACACACTGCCGGTCTGGTCATGGGCAAAGGTCGGACCGTCGGCCAGCACTTGGGCGAACAGGGTGTTGAAGGCCTTCACCACCTGGGCCTGCGGCAGCGCCCTGGCGATTTCTTCGCTGGCGCTGGTGACATGCCCGATAGTCAGCGACATGTAGTCGGCGCTCAGCGGGTTGGTGATGTCGATCACCACTTTGCCCGTCAGGTCGCCCAGGCTTTGCAGAGCCTTGACAGCGTCTTCATAGGCGGTAGCAACCACCACGACGTCGCTGTCAGCCAACGCCTCGGCCGACGGGTAGGCGCTGACGTTCACGAACTGCGCGGCCAGGGTGCTGGCCTTGCCGATGTCACGCCCGGTGATCCGAACGATATGCCCAGCGGCCGACAGTTGTTTGGCAAACGCCGAACCCATGTTGCCGGTACCCACTACTGTGATTTTCATGTCGACCTCGTGTGCGTTGATGTGTGTTTCGATGGGTTCAGTCTATAGGTTGTGATTTTGAGATAAATAAGGCCAGATGTGATGAATAGTTCCACTAAGTGAGACAGTTATGGATCGGGCGCTGGAGATGCAGGTGTTTTGCACGGTGGTTGATAAAGGCACCTTCGTGGGCGCAGCCGAACCCCTGGCGATGTCCAAGGCCGCCATTTCGCGGTATGTGAGTGCGCTTGAGGAGCGATTGGGGGCGCGGCTCCTGCACCGCACCACACGCAGGCTTTCGCTGACGGAGGAGGGGCGCCAGTTCTACCATCAGGCCCGTGAGGTGCTGGCGCTGATGGAACAGGCAGAAGAAGCCGTGTCGTCCACCGCGCCGGAACCCAGCGGCGTGTTGAGGGTGAATGCGCCGGTCAGTTTCGGCGTGCTGCACCTGGCGCCGCTGTGGGGCGAATTCATGAAGGCCTACCCCCATGTCGAGTTGGACATCAGCTTGAACGATCGCTTGGTGGATCTGGTGGAGGAGGGCTTTGACGCGGCGGTGCGCATTGCGCGCATGGAAAACTCGTCGCTGGTGGGACGACGCCTGGCGGGGACGCGGATGTGCCTGTTTGCGTCTCCCGACTACCTGGACCGTCATCCGCCGATTCGCACCTTGTCCGACCTGGCCGACCACGGCGTGATTGCCTACACCCACTTCGCCATGGGCAATGAGTGGCAATTCGAAGGGCCTGACGGCAGCGAGACGGTGCGCACGCGCTCGACCGCGCGCTGCAACAACGGCGACACCTGCCGCAGCATCGCCCTCGCGGGGGCCGGTATTGCCCTGCAACCGAGCTTCATGGTCGCCGAGGATTTGCGCAGCGGCGCCCTGGTGGAGATCCTGCCGGCGTACCGTTCCATCGAGTTGGGCATCTACGTGGTCTATCCCTCGCGCAAACACCTGGCGAGCAAGGTGCGGGTGTTGATCAATTTTCTGGCTGAGCGCTTCAGCCATCCCCATTGGGAGCAATAGCGCTGTCGAGCCTGAGTTTTTTCGAATAACCACCTGTTCCAGATCATCCGTCGCCCTGGACGTGTGTCTATGCTTGATCAACCCCCGCAGTCGTCGGCAGGTTCGCGGCGTCAACTGTTGAGGGACACATAGGCCTGTTCATGCTGAAGGAGCGATGATGAATATCGAACTGAAGACGAAGCGCGCATTGGTTAGCGCCTCCACCGGTGGTATTGGTTTTGCGGTGGCAAAGGGGTTGGCGCAAGCAGGCGCTGCGGTGGTTATCAATGGTCGCAGCGAACGCTCGGTGAACGACGCCATTGCGCGTTTGCTCGCCGAGGTGCCTGATGCCGTGGTCAGCGGTGTCGCCGCTGACTTGAGCACTGCGCAAGGGGTTGAAACCCTGCTGGCCGGGCTTGGCGCTATCGACATCCTGGTGAACAATGCCGGCATTTATGAGCTCCAGGACTTCTTCGAGGCCGGCGATGACGTCTGGAACAACCACTGGCAGACCAACGTCATGTCCGGCGTGCGCCTGAGTCGCGCGCTGCTGCCGGCGATGGTCGAGCGCGGCTGGGGACGGGTGGTGTTTGTCGCGTCCGAGTCGGCACGCAACATTCCTGCCGACATGATCCATTACGGCGTGTCCAAAACCGCGCAATTGGCGTTGGCCCGTGGCCTGGCCAAACGCGTGGCCGGCAGCGGTGTGACCGTCAATAGCGTGCTGCCGGGGCCGACGCTTTCCGATGGCGTGGCCGAGATGATGAAGGGCGAAGTCGAACGCACCGGCAAGCCCCTCGAAGCCGTGATGCGTGATTTCGTCCTCGAGCGGCGTCCCAGCTCCATCATCCAGCGCGCGTCCAGCGTGGAAGAAGTGGCCAATATGATTGTCTACGTGTGTTCGACCCAGGCCTCCGCCACCACCGGCGCTGCGCTCAGGGTCGATGGTGGGGTCGTCGACGATATTGTCTGACCTGCGTTCAGGGGCGGCGTGACACGTAGACCACCACGCCAATGCAGATGAGCAGGGCCAGCGCTGACAGCAACATCGCGTTCGACATCCCCTGGGCGAACGCGGTGGCATCAGCGCTGGCGATCATCGCCCCGGAAACGGCGACGCCGATCACGCCGCCCAACTGTCTGGCGGAGGCCATCAACCCCGACGCGATACCCGCATCGTGCTGGCTGACGGACGAGAGCATCGCATTGGTAATCGACGGAACCGACATGGCACTGCCGATGCCGACCAGCATCAGCGCGCCGTTGAGCAGCCAGGGCGAGCCGTGTGCGCTGGTCTGCGACAGCGCAAGGAAGCCGATGATCTGTACGCTGAACCCGGTGGTGATGATGCGCGGGGCGCTGAACCGTTTGGCGAAGCGTGACGAGAGCAGGGTTGAAAGGGTCAGCACGGCGGTCAACGGGATAAACGACAAGCCGGTGGTGAACGCGTCGTAGTGCAGGAAGGTCTGGAAGTAAATACTGAAAACGAACACCGTTCCATAGAAGGTCAGATTGATCGCCGCGCCGGCCAGCGCCATGCTGCCAAGCACGGCGTTCCGGGCCAGGTGCGGGGGCAGCATTGGGTGCGCGACCCGCCGCTCGATCAGGATGAACGCCACGGCACAGATCAACGCCACCGCCAGGGCGGAAAAGGTCGCAGCGACCCAGCCTTGTGCGCTGGATTCGGTCAAGCCGTAGGTCAGCGCCGCAACGCAAATGGCAATGCTGATTTGCCCGGGAATATCGATGTGCTTGTCGACTCGCGGGGAGGCGGGGGCGTAGCGCAGGATCAGCGCGATAGCCAGCAGGCCGATCGGAATGTTGAGCAGAAACACACTGCGCCAGCCGAAGTACTCGATCATCAGGCCGCCGATCACGGGGCCGGCCGCCAATGCGATACCTCCGCAGGCGCCCCACAGCGCCACGGCGCAGCGGCGTTTGTCGGGGTCTTGGAACGACACGCGAATCAACGTCAGTGACGTGGGGATCAGCAATGCTGCACCGATGCCCTGGATGACACGCATCGTGATCAGCAGGGTCGTGCTGTTGGCCAGGCCACAACCGATCGACGCGAGGGTGAAGATGGCGAAACCGACTGCGAAAACGGTTTTGGCTCCCCACTTGTCGCCCCACGCGCCTCCCAGGATCAGCAGGGCGGAAAACGGCAGCGCATAGCTGTTGATGACCCACTGCAGGCCCGTGAGGTCGGTATTGAACGCCTCTTTGAGTGCGCCGAGGCCAACGTTGACGACGCTGACGTCCAGCTGGACAACCAGAAAACCGAGGCAGGCGGCGATCAGAATCGCGCGTAACGAAGGGGAGGGGGTCATGTCAGGCATTTACCTCGAGCGTCGGCGCGGCCAGGCCGCACTGGCGGCCTCCATTCAGACGAACTGCAACACGTCGTTCACGGCTTTACGCGGCTTTTGCGGCCAGTTGGTCGCGCCCGGGTAGCCAACGGTGACCAGCATCACCGGAATCTCGGTGTCCGATAGACCGAACGCCTGGGCCACCGCCGACTGATCGAAGCCGATCATCGGGGTCGACACTAACCCTTGGCCCTTGGCGGCCAGCATCAGTGTCATCGCGGCCAGGGAGCCCGAGCGGATCGCTTCGTCGCGCTGCAACTGCGGGTTTTGCGCGTACATGCCCTGTGCGGCACCGAGCCACATGTCGTAGATCGCCTGGTCGATGATGCCGGCGTCCAGCGTCGGTTTCAGCGAGGCAGGCAAGGTGGCTTGGGGGTTGAGGGTGCCGCAGACGATAAACGTCACGGCTGCGTCCACGACCTTCTGCTGGCCGAGGGCCAATGGCAGCAGGCGGGCCTTGCCCTCGGTGCTGCGTACCGCCACGAACCGCCAGTTCTGCAGGTTGAAGGCGGACGGGGCGTGGGTGGCCAGGTCGATCAGCTCAGCGATCTGCGCATCGGTCAATTGACGTGCAGTGTCGTAGCTGTTGGCGGAGATTCGGGACTTAATAACTTCGGCAATACCGGACATGGTGATCTCTGTGGGTAAAAGGAGGGTGCGCGGTCGCCCGACTCAGCGGCTGAAGCCGTCGAACGGGGTCATATACACCGCGCCGAACGGGTCCAGACGCTTGCGGATTTGCGCATCCGGCGTGCCGTACACCACCAGGCTGGTGATGCTGCACAGTTCGAGGAAGCGCTGGCCGAAGGGGGCGAACGTGGTGTCGACGTGGCTGACCACGGCGTCGGCGTTGTAGCGCTCAAGAATGTGCACGGTGCTGTTGTCTTCGTTGACGCTGTATTCGTAGACCAGGGTGCCTGGCTCGGCGCGGGTGGCGGCCACGATAGTCGCGATCAGCGCCTTGAATTCGGCGAACTCTGCGGGTTTTACCGCGAGGCTGAACAGGCAGGAGATATAGGGATGCATGATGAGTGTTTCCGTCAGAGGCACCGGGCGGTGCCTGTGGAGTGGGAGAGGCTCAGGACTTGTCGGGCGCGTCCCCGAACAGCTTGCCGGCACCGGCCCAGTCGGAGGCGGCGACGTCTTCGAAAATCACGTAGATGTAGTTGGCATCGGTGCCGGTGTGCTTGACGATGCTTTCGGTGATGTCAGCGGCCACTGCGGCTTTCTGCGCGTGTTCTTTACCTTCGAACCAGCTCACACGGACGACGGGCATGATGTATTCCTCTTGGGACATTGATCTGGGAAAGGTGCGGGTAGTGCACCGTTGTCTGACTGGAATCCATCGTACTGTTGAACAGGCTGGCGATAAACGGCCTCTGACTATAATCTGGGTAGACTAAAACTCTACAATAAGCGAGCGCTGCATGGTTCCTATCGATTCCTTCCAGGGTGTTATCACCTTTGTCGTGGCTGCACGTTCATCCAGCTTCACCCAGGCCGCCGAGCGCCTGGGGTTGTCGAAATCCGCCGTGGGCAAAGCCATCGCGCGCCTGGAAGAGCGCCTGGGCACGCAGTTGTTTCATCGCACCACCCGGCGCATTTCATTGACCGCCGATGGCGAAGCGTATTTCGTCGCGTGTTCCGCGGCACTGGAGGAAATCGGCGCCGCCGAAAGCGGCCTGGGCCCTGGTGGCGGCGAGCCTTCCGGGCGCTTGCGCGTCGATGTGCCCGTGGCCTTCGGGCGGCGGGTCGTGGCGCCGTTGCTGTTCCAGATCGCCAACCAATACCCGGCGCTGCAATTGAGCCTGACGTTTTCCGACCACTTGGTGGACCCGTTCGAAGAGGGCATCGACCTGTTGGTGCGCTTCGGCGAACTGCAAGACACCAGCGGCCTGGTGGCGCGGCGCTTGACGAGGCAACGCTGGGCCATCTGCGCCGCCCCTGAGTACCTGGCGCGCTTCGGCGTCCCCACGTCCCTGGAAGACCTCAGCCAGCACCGCTGCATTGTCGGCCATCGACGCGGCCAGCCGCTGGCCTGGCGCGTCACGCAGGCCGGGCAGACCGTGCGTTACGCCCCCCCTTCCACCCATCAGATCGGCGATGGCGAGGCCATGATCCTCGCCGCCGTGGCCGGCGCCGGCCTGTGCCAGATGCCGCGCAGCCTGTTCCAGGACGACATTGACGCGGGCCGGCTGGTGGAAGTGCTGCAAGCGTATGAGCCCGAACCGGTCGATGTGCATGCCGTGTGGCCGAAGGTGTCCCATCTGCGGCCGAAGGTGCGGTATGTGGTCGATGAGCTGGTCAGGCTGTGCGCGCATTGGCAGTGAGTGGCGCTTAATCGCTGAACAGTTCGAACATCAGTTGGCGGAACCATTTGTTGGCCGGGTCGCGATTGTATTTACCGTGCCAGAACAGGTTGATGGCGATTTCGGGCAACGGCAGGGGCAGCGGCAGGCTCGTCAGGCCGAAGGGCTCCACACAGCTGGTGGCGAAGCGCTCGGGTACCGTGGCGATCAGGTCAGTGTTCTGCAGGATATGGCCGACCGCGACAAAGTGCGGCACTTCGAGCCGAATCTCGCGTTGCAAGCCCGCGCGTTGCATATGCGTGTCGATTTCGCCGTGCCCGGTGCTCGCGGCCAAGATCCTGACATGCCCGAATGCGCAAAAGCGTTCCCGGGTCATCGGCTGTTGAGTCAGCGGGTGGTCCTTGCGACACAGACACACGTAGCGATGGTGAAACAGGCGTCGTTGGTAGAAGCCTGCCTGCAGGTCCGGCAGTAAGCCGACGGCCAGGTCCACTTCACCATTGGCCAGGTTCTCGGACAGATCCGCGGTGCTTCGCAGGGTGGTCACCGAGATGCCGGGGGCCTGTTCAAGCAGCGCTTGGATCAAGCGCGACATAAAGTAAATTTCCCCGATATCGGTCATTGCCACCACGAAGCGCTTCTGGCTGGTCGCCGGGTCGAATTCGTCCTGCCGGTTGATCGCACCATGCAGCAGGCTGATCGCCTGGGAGATCGGCTCCGCCAGTTGCGCGGCATAGGGTGTGGGCTGCATGCCCTTTGGCGTGCGCACGAACAACTCGTCGTTGAAGGTGGTGCGCAAACGCTTGAGCGCATTGCTGGCTGCGGGTTGAGTCAGCCCCAGGCTCTCGGCCGCCACCGACACGCTTCGGTCCACCAGCAACTGGTTAAAAATCACCAGCAGATTCAGATCAAGCTCGCGCAGGTTCATCTCGGTTTATCGCTCCGTGGCCTTACCAATGGCTATGTGTATTCAGGCTGGTGATAGCTTGTATGGGTATGAGGGCATTTATCAATAGTTTGTGAATAGTCATGATCGATCTATTCCAAAAAAAACACTAAAAAGGTTTTCCCATGACTCGCCCTCATTCTGTCTTGCAAGTGGGCATCGTCGGCGGCGGTATCGCCGGCGTAGCTTTGGCTCTTGATCTCTGCCGTCACCCGCACCTGCAGGTGACATTGTTTGAAGCGGCCTGCGCCTTCGGTGAGGTCGGTGCCGGTGTGTCGTTCGGTGCGAACGCCGTGCGCGCCATCGAGGGACTGGGAATCGGCAAGCCCTACGAGCGGATTGCCGACCGCACTTTGCAACCCTGGCAAGACATCTGGTTTGAATGGCGCCGTGGCGTCGATGCCGGTTATCTCGGTGCCAGCCTCGCCCCGGGTGTCGGACAGTCCTCCGTACACCGCGCGGATTTCCTCGACGCCCTGGCCCAGCAATTACCCGAAGGTGTCGCCCGCTTCGACAAGCGCGCAGTCGGCGCCGAGGAGACGGGTGACCGCGTCAGCGTTCGGTTCACCGATGGCACGGACTACGAGTGCGACCTGTTGATCGCGGCAGACGGCATCAAGTCTTCGCTACGCGACTATGTTCTCCAGGGGCTGGGCCAGCCTGCGGTCGCCCCTCGTTTCAGCGGTACCTGCGCCTATCGCGGCATGATCGACAGTGAGCAACTGCGCGCCGCCTATCGCTCGGCTGGCGTGGACGAACACCTGATCAACGTGCCGCAAATGTACTTGGGCCTCGATGCCCACATCCTTACGTTTCCGGTCAAGCAGGGCCGCTTGATCAACGTGGTGGCGTTTCTTTCCGATCGCAGCGAGCCTAACCCGGTATGGCCGCCCGGCACGCCCTGGGTCAAAAGTACCAGCCAGGCGCAAATGCTGGATGCGTTCGCGCAGTGGGACGATGCGGTGCGCGTGCTGCTTGGGTGCATTCCCGAACCGACGTTGTGGGCCCTTCACGAACTGGACGAGTTGGCCGGCTATACCCATGGCCGCGTTGCGCTGATCGGTGACGCGGCCCACGCCATGCTTCCCCACCAGGGCGCCGGCGCCGGGCAAGGGCTTGAAGACGCTTGGCTGCTCGCGCGGCTGCTGGGTGATCCACGTGTGCTGGAAGGTCACGCCCAGCGCGTGCTGCAGGTGTACGACGCCATCCGCCGGCCGCGTGCCTGCCGTGTGCAGCGAACCTCCCGCGAGGCGGGCGAGCTCTATGAGTTTCGCGACGTTCAGGTCGAGGACCGCGAGCCCCTTTTGTCGAGCACCCTGGCCAGCCGTTTCGACTGGTTGTGGCACCACGACCTGCAATCGGACCTGACAGCGGCTCGCGCACAGCTGGGCTGGGCCGCGTGTGAATAACCCGATCAACGTACCCGGCGCCCCGTGCCGCTGGGATGACTTCGCCCCAAGAGGATAAACCGATGCCCCAAAGCACCCTCCAACCCATCGAAGTGACCGTCGCGGTGCTGCGCGAAAGCGGCAGCAAACTCCTGTTCGAACAGGCGCAACTGGCGGTTCCTCGCCCGGACGAAGTGCGCGTGCGTGTGGTCGCTACCGGTGTCTGTCACACCGATATGGTCGTGCGTGACCAGCTGTTTCCCACACCGTTGCCCATCGTGTTGGGCCATGAAGGCGCGGGCGTTGTCGAGGCGGTGGGGGCGGCGGTGACCACCATCGCTCCTGGCGATCACGTGGTCATGACCTACATGTCCTGCGGGTTGTGCCTGCCCTGCGAGACCGGACATCCCGCGCACTGCTCGCACATGCACCCGCTGAATTTCGGCGGCGCCCGCCAGGACGGCAGCACATCGACCTGTAGTTGTGGCACCGGTGCACCGATACATGACCACTTTTTCGGCCAGTCGTCCTTTTCGACCTATGCCATCGCCAATGAGCGCAACGTGGTGAAAGTGTCCAAAGCGGCCCCGCTGGAATTGCTCGGCCCGCTGGGTTGCGGCATTCAGACCGGCGCAGGCTCGGTGCTCAAAGCGCTGAAGGTGGAGGCGGGCGCCAGTTTCGCCGCGTTCGGCGCCGGTGCCGTGGGCCTGGCGGCGGTGATGGCTGCCAAGGTTGCCGGAGCGACCACCATTATTGCGGTCGACGTGACCCCGAGCCGTCTGAGCCTGGCGCTGGAAGTGGGCGCCACTCATGTCATCAACAGCCGCGAAGAAGACCCGGTGGCGCGCATTCGCGAGATCACCGGCGGCGGGGTCAACTACAGCCTCGAATGCTCGGGACGCGCCCCAGTGCTGCGCCAGGCCATCGACGCCCTCACCACGCTGGGCACCTGCGGGATCGTCGGGGCGACCCGGATGGGCACCGAAGTAGCGTTCAACGTCAACGACGTAATGATCCCCGGCAAGCGAATCATGGGCATCGTCCAGGGCGACGTGGTCGCCAACGCGTTCATTCCCACCCTGGTCGACCTGCACCTGCAAGGCCGTTTCCCGTTCGATAAGTTGTGCCGCTTCTACACGTTCGACCAAGTCAACGAAGCGATGGCCGACAGCGAAAGCGGCATCACCATCAAACCGATATTGCGCATGCCGGCGACGGCCGACGTGGCGTGATTTTTCAAGCCCATCAAAGGAACCCAAGATGAATGTTCAGCTCGTCATCGACAACATCCCACAAGCGGCTTCGGACGGTAAGACCTACCAGCGTATCGATCCGGTCAGCGGTAAGGTTGTCACCACTGGCGCTGCCTGTAGCGTGGAAGACGCACGCCGCGTTGCAGCCTCTTCGCAGCAAGCGTTCAAGACCTGGTCGAAGGTCGGCCCGACCGAGCGCCGCCGCCTGCTGCTGGCCGCCGCCGATGCACTGGAAAGCAAGATGGAGCAGTTTTGCGCGGTGATGGCCGAAGAGATCGGTGCGTCGCGCCTGTGGGCGCAGTTCAACGTGCAGGGTTCAGCCAACCTGCTGCGAGAGGCAGCATCACTCACCACGCAAATCAAAGGCGAGACCCTGGCCACCGACAAGCCCGGCACGCTCTCTGTCACCTTGCGTCAGCCCGTTGGCACGGTGCTGAGCATTGCGCCCTGGAACGGTCCCGTCCTGCTCGGCACGCGGTCTGTCGCTTACCCGTTGGCCTGCGGCAATACCGTGATTTTCAAGGGTTCGGAGAACAGCCCGCGCACCCACGAGCTGCTGGCCCAGGCCTTCTATGACGCTGGCTTCCCGGCCGGTGTGGTGAACTTCATCATCTCAGCGCCCGAAGATGCCGGTGCGGTGACCGAAGTGCTGATCGCCCACGATACGGTGCGCCGGGTGAATTTCACCGGTTCGACCAACGTCGGCCGGATGATTGCCCAGACCTGTGCGAAATACCTCAAACGCTCGCTCTTGGAGCTCGGCGGCAAGGCGCCGTTTATCGTGCTGGCAGATGCCGACCTCGACGGCGCCGTCAACGCCGCGATCTTCGGTGCGTTTCTGTACCAGGGGCAAATCTGCATGTCCACCGAACGCTTCGTGGTCGATGAGGCGGTGGCTGATGAGTTCGTGGCCAAATTCGCGCAACGCATCCGCGGCCTTGAGCATGGTAATCCGGTGACCAACCCGGCCAGCGTAGTGGGCCCGATGATTTCCCAGGGCTCGGTGAAGCGCATCAACCAGATGCTCGATGATGCTGTCGCCAAAGGTGCCGAGATTATGGCGGGTGGGCGGGCGCAAGACGCGCAAATGGTGCCTACCCTGGTGGATCGCGTGTCGTCGGCGATGGAAATCTACGATGAAGAAACCTTCGGCCCGGTCACGACCGTGGTTCGTGTGAACGGCGCCGAGCACGCGCTGCACGTGGCCAACGACACGGCATTCGGCCTGTCATCGGCGATTTTCAGTCGCAATGTCAGCCTGGCCCTGGACCTGGCCAGCCGCCTCGATGCCGGTTGCGTGCATATCAACGGTGCCACCGTGCAAAACGAGCCGCAGGCCCCCTATGGCGGCATGAAGAACAGCGGCTATGGCCGCTTCGACGGCAGCGCGGTGATTGAGGAGTTCACCGAAGTGAAATGGGTCACGGTCGAGCCTTCCGACCAGCCTTATCCGTTCTGATCCCAAGGCAGTGAGACCGGCTCTGCAGAGCCGGTTTTTATCGTGAACGTCCCGCCCAAGCCCCTCCGACAACCTTCACTTAAAAGTCTTCTGCGCCATCGAAACCCCCAACGCCACCCCGGCCACCACGATAACCACCCAGAAATACTCCATGCTGGCCACCAGGGTTGCCTGTTGGTGCAGGTCCTGGGCCAGCGTCGCGACGGCGATCTGGTTGGCCGGGCCTGCGCCGACGGCGGGGCTGAGGGCCAGGGTCAGGCGTTGTGCGCTGTCTTGGTACAGCGGATCGCCTGGGTTGAAATGCCCGTTGAGGTTGTTGTACTGCAGCGTGGTGCGCCATTGCAGGAACAAGGTGGCGAGGGTCGTGCCGATGGCCATCGCGATTTGCCCGAGCATGCTTTTGATCTGGTAAGCGTGGGCGAACAAGGTGTCGTGATGGGTCACGTCGCGGAAGGTCTGCATCGCGGCAGTGGCGAGGACCAGCATCACAAAGCAGCCGTTGAGCACCAGCGCGGGCAAGATATTGGTCCACATGTTGGCGTCGAGGGTCAGGGAGGACAGCAACAGGCCGAAGCTGATCAGCGCGGCAAAGCCGACCACGAAGAACTTCTTGGGCGCCGGGTACTTGGGGATGACCAGAGCCATCGCGAACCAGGTCAACAAGGCGCCGGCAAGGCCGAACGCCTGGAACGTGCCGATGGTGTCCCAAGAATAGCCAAGCCCGCTCTGCAGGAAGTACGGCAGGATGTAGTTGTTGCTGCCCAGCACGATATAGGTGAAGCAAAACAAACCCACGCCGAGGATATAGCGTGACTGCATCAAGTCCTTGACCTTGAGGAAGGGCTCGTCTTTCGCGTGTTCGGCATGGAAGAAAATGTACACGCCCAATGCCGCCAGCAGCGCGAAGGCCAGGAGGATGATCGACTCGTTGTAGAAGTCGTAGTAGGAGCGCTGCAGCACATACAACAGAAAGAAGGTGCTCACGGACAACAGCAGGATATTCGCCGGGCTGGACGGTGAGCGTTCGTCTTCGTGAATCGGCTCACTGGGCAAGAACCGTATGCACAGCCCGCCTGCGGCCACCGCGCCGGCGATCAGCAGCCAGAAGATCGCGTGCCAGGTGTCTTCGACCACCGCCAACGAGGACAGAAACGGCGCTGCCGCCGTGCCGCTGGCCAGGCCGGTGGCAAACACTTTGACCCCCACGAATCGCCCGGGCCCCGGTGGCAGCAGGTTCACCATCAGGCGCGCGGAGGTCATAAAGGAGGCACCCCCCAGCGCCATGACGACCCGGCCGACGGTGAAGCTGGTCAGGTCACCACTGATCCCGCACACAACGGCGCCCAGCACGTAAATGCTGATCGAACCGAGCATGAAGTTGCGCCAGCCGAGCCGTTCCACCAACCAGCGCTGCTTGGAGATCACCACCACGGCGATACACGCATACAGCGCCGCGACCAGGGTGAACTCCTCGGGGCTGGCGTCGATTTCGCCCCGGATCGGTGCCGACGCAAACGCGATCATACCGGCCTGCAGGTATTCCAGCGCGCAGAGCAGCCCTACGGTCATCAACAAGGCAGCGTTTTTCCGGTACATGCAGGGACCCCGTCAAGGCTTGAGCGACTGAGCGACCTGGCCGCGGTCTTCGTTGGCGCTGATGACCTGTTCGACCATCGCATTGGCGTCCTTGAGCTCGTTTTCGAACACATCGGTGCTGTAGGCGGGTTGGGCCGGCGAGGTGGTGTTGAGCACCTGGCCACGGGTGTCGGTGGTGTCCACGGACACGCGCATGGAGAGCCCCAGGCGCAGCGGGTGAGCGGCAATTTCATCGGCGCGCAGCGCAATGCGCACCGGCACGCGCTGGGTGACTTTGATCCAGTTGCCGGTGGCGTTTTGCGCGGGCATCAATGAAAACGCACTGCCGGTACCGGCATCCAGGCCGACGATCGTGCCGTGGAACACCACCTTGCGTCCGTAGGCGTCGGCGCGCAGCACGGCAGGTTGGCCGATGCGCAGATCTTCGATCTGCGACTCCTTGAAGTTGGCGTTCACCCACACTTGATCGATCGGTACCACCGACATCAAAGCCACGCCGGGGTTGATGCGCTGACCCACTTGCACGCTGCGCTTGGTGATCAGGCCGCTGACCGGCGAGTAGATCTGCGTGCGGTGCAGTGCAATGTACGCATCGCGCAAGTTGGCGGCTGCCACCAGCACATCGGGGTGGGTGCGCAGTGTGGTGTTGTCGACCATCGCCAGGCGCACGGCCAGCGCATGTTGTGTGCCGTCGAGGCCAGCGAGGGCGTTTTTGAGGACTTCCTCGGCATGGCTGATTTCTTCACGGGACACCGCGCCGCTGGCGGCCAGTTGGCTGCGGCGGCGCACATCGTCCTGGGCTTTGCGCACGTCGTTTTGCCGTTGGCTGACTTGCGCCTGCAGTTGCTGAACCTGGTAATACTGGGTGCGCGCCTGGCGCACGGCGCGGGCCAGGTTGGATTGGGCGCGCTGGTACTGGATCTCGGCATCCACGGGATTGAGCGTGACCAGCAGCGCATGGGCGTCGATATGGTCGGTGTTGTCGCCGCCGATGACGGTCACGGTGCCGCTGACCTGGGCGGTGACCTGAACGATGTTGCCATCCACGTAGGCGTCGTCGGTGGACTGGTTGCCCAGCCCGAGCAGGTACCCGCCGCCGAGGGCGGCCAGGAGTAGCACGATCCCCAGGATCAGCAGCCGCTGCGGGCGATAGGACGGTTTGACAGGCGTGGGGGCGGACGTCGGGGTGGTCATGAGTGATCTGCTACGGTTGAGAGGGCAGGGACGGAGGCGCGGAACTCGGGGCGGTAGCCGCCGCCCAGCGCCCGGCTCAAATTGGCTTGCAGCGACAGGGCGCGAGACGCCAAGGTGACCAGTTGGCGCTTCTGGGCCAGGGTCGCGTTCTCGGTCGCCAACACTTGCAAGTAAGTGGCCAGGCCTGCGCGATAGCGCAGGTTGACCAGGTCGGCGGCCGCCTGGGCGGTGTCGACCGCTTCCTGTTGCTGAGCCAGGCGTTCTTTCAACCAGCGCAGCGATGACAGTTGATCGGCGATATCGCGCAGCGCATCGACGACGGTCTGGTTGTAGTTTTCCACGGCCAGGTCATACGCCGCGTCCTGTGCATCCAGATTGCCGCGCAAGCGGCCACCTTCGAAGATGGGCAGGCTGATCGCCGGTGCAAACCCCAGGATTCGACTGCTGTGATCGTTGAACGTATCGAACGCCAGGCTTTGCAAACCGACAAACGCCGTGAGGTTCACGTTCGGATAAAAGCGCGCTTTCGCCACGTCGATCTCATGCCCGCAGGCCTCGACCCGCCAGCGTTGGGCAACCACGTCGGGGCGATGGCCCACCAGTTCGGCGGCAATGTGGCTGGGCAGCACCACGCTGTTGCCGGCTTGCAGGTGAGGGCGCGCAATCGAGCGCCCACGGTCCGGCCCCTGGCCCAGTAATGAGGCGAGCTTGTTTTGGTGCAGCTCGATCATTTCCTTGAGCGCTGCAATGCTGGCCCGGCTGGCGGGCAGCGAGGCCTGGGATTGCTTGATATCGATCTGGGTGCCCAACTCCGCGGCAAAACGTTGCTGCGTGAGTTGTTCGATCTGCACTTGCTGGTCCAGCAGCGCTTGGGCGACGTCCAACTGCGCGTAGGTATCGTTCAGGTCGATATAGGTTTGCACCACGGCCGCCGAGACCATCAGCGCGGCTGCTCGGCTGTCGACTTCCAGGGCATGGCGGCGTCCCACGGCGGCCTCGACGGCTGCGCGATTTTTGCCCCAGAAATCCAGTTCATAGCCGATGTTCAGGGTCGCCTGGTCGACATTTTGCCAAGTGCCTTTGACCGGGGCGGGCGTCGTGCCGTTAGCACTGAATCGCTCGCGGGTGCTGCTGGCGGCAGCGTCCACCCGTGGCAGCAGCGAAGCGCCTTCGATGGCCTCCAGCGCGCCAGCCTGACGCACGCGGGCGGCGGCGGAGCGCAAGGTGGGGCTCTGGGCGAGGGCCTCTGCAACCAGGCGGTCGAGTTGCGTGTCGTTGAAGCGGGTCCACCAGCTTTCGGTTGGCCAGGCCGCCGGCGAGAGTGTGATCCCGCTGTGGGCCAGGGTTTCACCGGCATCCCCGGCAGGTAGCAGGCGGGCCTGGGGCTTCAAGTCATGGTAGGAACATCCCGCCAGCAGGATCGACAGTACGATAGCTGATGTCCTGACGGCGACCGAGTGTCGGGACGCCGGGATTTTTCGATTGTTCATCAACGGTGTTCTCTGGCGTGTAACCCATGCGGGGGGTAGGGCAGCGATAGCTCAATAAAAACTGTCAGTGTCGTTATGCGCAAAAAAAACGCCCGGGCCCGCTGGCTAGCGGACTCTCAGGCCTTTGACGAGGACCGCGACGCAATGGTCGATGTCATCGAGGTTCTCCAGGTTCGCGGTAATCAGGTGCAGCCAGGACATGCCGGTCAGCATGGCGACGGCCATCTCCACCGCAGGGCCGTCGACGATTTCCCCGGAGGCGACGGCTCGGGCGAAGATCTTGCGGAGCGTGCGCTCGCGGCGCGGCAGGAACTCATCGCGAAACTCGGCAATGGCTTTGGAATCCAGCTGGATCTCGATGAAGAAACTGCGCAGGGTTTCCCCGGCACTGGATGAGCGCCACCAGTTCCACAGCGAGCGCAAATGCACGACCAGATCCTGTTCGAGGTTGCCGGTATCGGGGGAGGTTACGAACGTTAGCGCGGCACGCTCGTAGACATCGCGCAACAACGCGCCTTTGCTACGCCACCAGCGGTAGATGGTCGGCTTGCTGGAGCCGGCGCGTTCGACCAGCGCGTCCATGGTGAACGCCCGATACCCTTGCTCTTCAAGGATGGCCGCCGCCGCTTCGAGGATCGCCTCGGTGCTTTGCGGGCTGCGCACTGCACCAATCGACGAGCGGCTGCGGGGTTTGGCGGGCCCGGAGGGGCTGGTTTTTTTCGCGGTCATGGGCGGCAGTGGCGCTTGGGATCGAGGCTGAATGTTGCGCGGATCTTATAGACACTGCCAGTGTTTATACAAGGCTTTTTTCCGTCGCTGCTTTTTCCGCCGCCTCATTGATCAGCACCATACTCTGCGGCGAAGACAGCGCCACGCCGAGCTCGCGCAGGCGCCCCAGGACGGTGAACAGCAGGTCGCTGCGGGCTGTCCCCACCGAGCGCGGGCTGTTGACGTAACCGCTGACGGCGATGACCAGTCCGTTGACGGTCAGGTCCTTGAACGTCACCGAAGGCGCCGGCGTGTCCAGCACGTCTTCGTGTTCGGTGAACGCGCTCAACAGCAGCTCGCGGATCTGCAGCACGTCCGTTTCCAGCGGCAGGGTCAGCGTAATGCCGACGACGCCCAGCGCATTGCCCATGGTCACGTTGCGCACGTTCTGGGTGATGAACTGCGAGTTGGGCACGATCACCGTTGAACGATCGGACATCTGGATTTCCGTGGCGCGCACGTTGATGCGGCGGATATCGCCTTCGACACCCGCGAGGCTGACCCAATCCCCGACCTTGACCGGGCGCTCGGTGAGCAGGATCAGGCCCGAGATGAAGTTCTGCACGATTGCCTGCAGGCCGAAACCGATCCCCACCGACAGGGCGCTGACCACCCAGGTCAAGTTGGTCAGGCTGATATTCAGCGTGGACATCACCACCACCGCGACCAGCACGAAGCCGATGTAACCCACCAGGGTCACCAGCGAGGCGCGCATGCCGGCGTCCATGTTGGTTTCCGGCAGCAGCCGTTCGCCGAGCCAGTCTTTGAGCACGCGCACGCCGAACAGGCCGATCACGAGCAGGGCAAGGGCCAGTAGAATATCGCCGGGGGCGATGGTCAGGTTGCCCAGCGGCTTGCTGCCCAGGTCGAGTTGCGTCAGGCCCGCCAGCAGCTCGCCCGGGCTGGAGCCGGAGGGCAGGAACGCCAACAGGACCGCAGTGAACATCAACAGGGTGCGGCCCACGCCCGCCAGTAGCGTGCTGGCCTGTGCCTGGTGGCGCTCGGACAGCCCCAGGGCCGAGCCGAGCGCCAGACCGCCAGGTTGTTTCGGCGAGAGCAGGGTCTCGCAGAAATCGCCGAAGCAGGCGATCAGCAGGTAAGCCGTCGCCGCAACCACGCTCATCCACAGCAGTTTGACGGTGAGGAAGTAAGCCAGGGTCAGGTAGCCGCCCAATAGCGCCAGCAGGCTGATCCCGATCCAGGCCCCGACGACAAACGGAATCAGCCCGGCGACGCCGCTCATGCGTTCAAGCGTGTATCGGCGGCGGGTGCGGTGGTAACGCAGCAGGGCAAAGAAGAACACCAGCGCGACGGTCAGCGCGGTCAGGCCGTTTACCGCCACAGTCAGTGCCAGGCTACTGTCGATGACGCTGTTGATGCGTTCCTGGGTGCCGATCACCATTAGGGCCAGCCCCAACAGCACAGGGAACGGGCCCAAGGCGACGGCGATTTGGTCGGGGATCTGGGGCAGGCGCCAGGACGGATGTGCGCGCATCAACAGGGCGCGGCCGAGGCCGACAATGAAGGCACAGAACACCACCAGGGTCTGCAATTGGTCGAGCAACGTGAGCATGTCGGCGCTGGGCACGGTGTCGCGTGTCAGGCCCCAGCGCAGCAGTGAGGCAGCCACGCTGATGGTCAGCACGCTGGCCAACCCCACCGCCAGCGCCAGCGCGCTGCGCCGCAGGCGGCCTTCGGGCAGCCAACGCACTGTCAGCCGCACCAGCGCGTGCTCCAACACCCGTCTTCCCGCCACCCAGACCAGCAGCGCACTTAACAGCATGCTCACGAAAAACCAGCGGTTTCCCGGCGCCACGGCGGTGTCCGTCACGCTGCGTACATCGACGTACAGGTTGCGTAAACGGCTGAGGTCGTCGTCGGTCGGGCGGATGATGTTGGACCAGAACACCACGCTGATCGGGCTCGCCGAGCGGGTGCTGATCTGTGAGTCGAAGAGGCTGCGGCGCAGGCTGAAGATCTGCGCGGCGAGGTCGCTGGCTGATTGACTCAGGGTGCTGGCCTGGCGCTGCTCGGCGAGCAGGGCGTTCTTCTGCCGGGTCAGTGCGGTGCGTTGCTGGGTGAGGCTCGGGGGCGCATCGGCCTGTAGCGGGCCGAGCACGTTGAGCTGGTCATCCAGGTGTTCAAGATCGATGGCTTGTTTGGCGGCCAGGGTGTCGGCCTTTTTTTGCACCTGCAAGGCGGCCTGGCGCAAGGTCGAGAGCAGGTCGTCATTGGCGCTGCCCGAGACTTTCTGGCGGATCAGGTCGAGTTGCTCGTTGAGGTCTTGCACACTGGCGTCTTCAGCCAGCAGCGGCACACTGCGCGGGTCGCTGGTTGGGGAGGGCGCAGCCTGCGCGAGGGCGGGCAACGTAGCGCACAGCATCAGCAGGGCGAACAGCCCGGTGAAAAAACGGCTCGTGGTGACTCTGTGCATGCGTTTGCCCTTTGACCGTTGCCCAAAATGGCTAAGCGTTACCACTCTATGAGGCGAAGGCAAGCCATTCGTGCGAAATTTTTGGGGAAGCCAGCCTGGTAATCGCGCACCCATGCCGCGCTGGCCTGGCCCATGGCGGGCGAGCCGACGAGGAGCACGTCGGCATCCGCCACGGTCTCCCCCTATCTATATAGGTCACCCCTTCGCCAAGCCTCCAGTACGTTCGGCACCACCCCTATTGCCATACGGACACTCGATCATGCTGACCCGCTGCATCTTTCCGCTTTTGTTACTGCTGTTGCCGTGCCTTGTCGGCCACACCCAAGCCCGAGACCTGGCCCAAGGCCTGAGCGACGGCAGCGCCTCTATCGCGCTGCAGAACCGCGACCAGCGTTACGCGCTGTGGTCCGGTATCGGTTTGTTGAAAAACGCTATCGGCCAAACCTGCACCGCGGTGCTGCTGGATACCCGCAACCGCCAGGGCAAGGCCGTTGGCCCGGCGTATGTTTTGACCAGCGGGCATTGCGTGTACTTCAGCTTCGGCACGGCCCATATCAACCAAGCCATAGAGGCGAGCATCACGTTCAACTATTTCCACGATACGCTGGCGCAACAGCGCACGTTTCGCATTAAAACGGCGCATTGGACCAGTATGGTCGGCACTGATCTGGCGGTGCTCGAACTGGATACGTCACTCGCCCACCTGATCACCGACGGCATCATGCCGCTCAAGCTCGCCACCCATCAAAGTACGGGGGAGCGTGAGGTCGTCAATGTCGGTGCCCCGAGTGGCTTTCGGCAGAAGGGTTTGCGCATGAGCGCCTGCAAGGAAACGCCGACCAACAGCTTTGTCGAGCATCCCGGGGTGTTTCCCGGGGCGCTGAAAAACCGCTGCAACGACCTGCAATACGGCAGTTCCGGCAGCCCGATGCTGGACCGGCATAGCAACGAAGTCACTGGCATTGTCAGCAAAGTCGCTGCAGTCATCAAAAAGGACATCCTCAACAACTGCCAGAACGTCTCGGCGTGTGACGCGGCCAAGTTCAACTACAGCTATCCGGCCAACGACCTGCACCGCTGTTTTGTCGAGGGCCAATTCTTGAACAATACGCCTGATTGCCAGCTCAACGCCGTCGATATCCTCCTTGAGGAACCCTGGACGCTGAACCCCTATGTCCATATGCAACTGGGCGAACTTGGGCAGAGTGTGCCGCCCACGTGGAACATCAGGTTCTCGATCCAGGACCCGTTCTATCGCTTCAAGGCCGTGCGCAACGTCAATGAGTGCAGGGTGCCCAGTGGTTATCAAAGTGCTACCGCGTCAGCCGAGGGTTACATCAACCAAGCCATCGGCCCAGCGCTGGGCGCTTATGTGCTGTGCATCATCGGCGTCCAAACCCTCGCCGAGGCGTTGACGCCGGCCTTGCTGCACAATGCGTTCACCCACTCGGTTTTCTTGACCGACCCAGCGCCCGTGCCGCGCATCGGCCTGAACTACAGCGTTTACTGGGACGACCCGCAAACCGCTTTCACCCATCATTACTTCTATGTGGACACTTCGGCTGAAGCCGCCTGCCGTGACAACGACGACGTCCGCTATCGCCTGGCCAATGGCGGTGCGAGCTACCCGGTATCGCAGCTCCCGGTCACCCTGTGCAGCTTTGCCCGTAACCCGGCGGGGCAACCTTCGGCGGTACGCACGGATGTCATCGAGCGCTCCGCCTATCTGCCGCCCATCCAAGCGAACCCGCCGGCAGCCTCTGCGCGATGAGGCCGCGTGATGTACGCGGTTAACCCTCCAAGCGAAATCCCCCGGAGAGTTTTTCCTTCAAATAGCCCACCAACGCACTCACGGATTTGGGCACATGGGGCGAGTAGGGCCGTATCAGGTAAATCTCATCGGCAAACGCGCCCTTGAGCGTCCAGCCCTTGAGCACCTGCACCAGTGTGCCGCCGGCCAGCGCCGCGTGGGCGCTGAAATCCGGGAGCAGGGCGATGCCCAGGTGATTGAGCGCCGAGTCGCGCAAGGCTTCGCTGTTGTTGGTGGAAAAGCTCCCGGCGATCGGCACGGTGACCCGCTCGAGCTTTTTGCTGCCGCGCTCGAAGGTCCAGGCGGGCTGATCGGTGCCGCGCGGATAGTAGAGGCAGTTGTGCGCGCTGAGGTCGCCAGGCGTGCGCGGTTCACCGTGGCGTTGCAGGTAGTCGCGGGTGGCGACCAGCACCGAGGCGGTGTCGCACAGCTTCCACGCCACGTGGGTTTCCGGCACCTGAAAACCGTGGCGCACCGCCAGGTCGTAGCCTTCGGCCGCCAGCGAACTCAAGGCATCCGACACCTCCAGCTGGATACGTACCTGCGGGTACAGCTGCAGGAATTCCGACAGGTGCGGCACCAGTTGCTGCCGGGCGAACGCGACCGGTGCGGTCAGGCGCACCAGGCCGCGGATTTCCCCGGCGGCGTCGCGTACCGAGGAAAAGCTGCGGGCGATCTGTGCGTAGGCGCTGCGCACGTCCCGCGTCAGTGACTGCCCGGCGTCGGTCAGGCGCACGCTACGGGTGGTGCGGGTGACCAGGCGCGTGCCGGTGGCTTTTTCCAGGTCGCTGATGCGCTGGCTGACCGCCGACTTGCTCACCCCCAGGCGCGCGGCGGCGGCGGTGTAGGTGCCGTGTTCTTCCAGCACCGAGAGCCAGTGGATGTGGGTCCACAGCCCTTCGATCTCAGACTTTTCCATGGGGTTTATTGTTCGCTTGTGAGGACAATCAGTTCTGGATTCTGCTCTGGTTTGGAACAAACCGAAAGCCTATCGTGTGTCCCAACGCTACCCACCAGGGATCGACTGCCATGACCACAACCCTCGAGCACTACATCAACGACCAACGCGTGAGCCGCGATGATCGCTATCAGGACGTATACAACCCGGCCACCGGCGCCGTGACCGCGCGCGTCGCCCTGGCCAGCCGCCAGACCGTCGGCGAAGCCGTCGCCGCCGCGCAAGCCGCCTTTGCCGACTGGGCCGACACCCCGCCGATCCGCCGCGCCCGCGTCTTGTTCCAATACCTGCACCTGCTGCGCGAACGCAAGGACGACCTGGCGCGCATCATCGTCGCCGAACACGGCAAGGTGTTTACCGATGCCCAGGGCGAAGTCGACCGTGGCATCGACATCCTCGAATTCGCGTGTGGCATTCCCAACCTGCTCAAGGGCGAACACTCCGACCAGGTCTCGCGTGGCATGGACAACTGGACCATGCGCCAGCCCCTGGGCGTGGTCGCCGGCGTCACGCCGTTCAACTTCCCGGTGATGGTGCCGATGTGGATGTACCCGATCGCCATCGCGGCGGGCAACACCTTCATCCTCAAGCCCAGCCCGACCGACCCGAGCGCCGCGCTGTTCATGGCCGAGTTGCTGCGTGAAGCCGGCCTGCCCAAAGGCGTGTTCAACGTGGTGCAGGGCGACAAGGAAGCGGTGGACGCGCTGATCGAACACCCGGACGTCAAGGCCGTGAGTTTTGTCGGCTCAACGCCGATCGCCCAATACATCTACGAAACCGGCGCACGTAATGGCAAGCGCGTCCAAGGCCTGGGCGGCGCGAAAAACCACATGGTGGTGATGCCCGACGCAGACATCGAACGCACCGTCGACGCGCTGATGGGCGCGGCCTACGGCAGTGCCGGCGAACGCTGCATGGCGATCTCGGTGGCGGTGCTGGTGGGCGATGTCGGTGACAAAGTCATCGCCGCCCTGACCGAGCGGGCCAAGACATTGCGCATCACCGACGGCCGCGACCTCAAGGCCGAAATGGGCCCGATCGTCTCGCGCGCCGCGCTGGAACGTATCAGCGGCTACATCGAACAAGGCGTCCAGGCCGGCGCGCAGTTGCTGCTCGACGGGCGCGATTACGTGCCGACCGAACCGGGCCTGGAAAACGGCTTCTGGCTCGGCGCGACCTTGTTCGACCATGTGACTCAAGAGATGAGCATCTACCGCGAAGAAATCTTCGGCCCGGTGCTGGCCTGTGTCCGGGTAAATGACTTTGCCGAGGCCGTAAAGCTGGTCAACGACCACGAGTTCGGCAACGGCGTCAGTTGCTTCACCCGCGATGGCAACATCGCCCGCGAATTCGCGCGGCGTATCGAAGTGGGCATGGTCGGCATCAACGTACCGATCCCGGTGCCGATGGCCTGGCACGGCTTTGGTGGCTGGAAGAAAAGCCTGTTCGGCGACATGCATGCCTACGGCACTGAGGGGGTGCGCTTCTACACCAAGCAGAAGTCGATCATGCAGCGCTGGTCGGAGAGCATCGAGCAGGGCGCGGAGTTTGCGATGCCGGTGTCGAAGTAAGCACTCCCCCGACAACCACTCGCCCGAGGGGTTGTCGGGTGTTGGCTGGTCGCTGAGCCGGCGCTGTCCTTGGGCTTATCGGCGGGTTTGGAGCAGCCGGTGGCGAGGTAATCTGCGCCGGTTTCGCCCACGGTAGGCGCCGAAACTTAGCTGGGGTTGAGCGCCGCTGGTTTTTTCAGCACATGGGCCGTGCCCATCGTGGTGAGGTGTACCACGCTGCCGATGTTTGGGGCTTGCAGGCCTGAGCTGCGCACCAGGATGGCTTGGCCGGGCACGCCTTCATCCGTTTGCAACGCCACGGTCAGGGTGCAGGTATTGCCGCCGAATTCGCGTTCGGTGACCACGCCACGGCAGCCGGAACCGTCGGTGGTACTCAGCAGCAGTTGCTCCGGGCGCAACATGATCCGTGTCGTACCTTGGTTGGCTTGGCTGTCGACCGGCACGCGACCCAGTGCACAGTGGGCCCAACCGGCCTCGATCCTGGCGGGCAATACCACGGCTTCACCGAGAAACAACGCGGTCTGCTCATCGACGGGGTACTGGTACAGGTCCATTGGACGGCCCGATTGCACCAGGCGCCCCTGGCGCATCACCGCCAACTGGTCGGCGAACGACAGCGCCTCGCTTTGATCGTGGGTGACCAGGATCGTGGTGATGCCCGCGTCGCTCAGCAACCGCGCCACCATCTTGCGCATGGCCGAGCGCAGGCCGGTGTCCAGCGCGGAAAACGGCTCATCCAGCAGCATCAACCGGGGCTGTTGCGCCAACGCCCGCGCCAGCGCTACCCGTTGCTGCTGGCCGCCGGACAGCTCGTGGGGCCAGCGTCGGGCCATGTTGGCGTCGAGGGCCACGCTGTCCATCAGTTCGGCGATGCGTGCGTGTCGCGAGGCATGTTTGGCCGCCAGCCCGAAGCCGATGTTGTCGGCCACGGTCATGTGCGGGAACAGCGCGCCGTCCTGCGGCACATAGCCGATCTGGCGTTGGTGCGCCGGCACGGCGTGGGTGGCGTCAACCAGCACCTGGCCGTTCAGGGTCAGGCTGCCGCTGTCGGGAAATTCGAAGCCGGCAATCATCCGCAGCAAGGTGGTCTTGCCGGAGCCAGAAGGCCCGACGATCACCATGCGGCTGCCGTTGGGCACCGCCAGGCTGACGTCGGCCAAGGCCGGTTGGGTGCCGAAGGTTTTGCAGAGTGCAGTGAGTTCGAGGGCGTTCATCGGCCGGCCGTGCGTTTGGATTGGTGGTAGAGGAGGCCGGTCAACGGCAGTGAAAGCAGAATCATGATCAACGCGTAAGGCGCCGCTGCGGCGTAGTCGATTTCGCTGGTCATCGCCCAGAACCCGGTGGCCAGGGTGCGCGTGCCGTTCGGCGCCAGCAACAGGGTGGCGGTCAGTTCGTTGGTGATCGCGAGGAACACCAGTGCCGCTCCCGCCGCGGCGGCGGGCGCCGCCAGGCGCATGGTGATCAGCCACAGTGCCCGGCCCGGCGAGCGGCCAAGGCTGCGCGCCATGTTTTCCAGCTCCACCGGGGCCTGGGCGATACCCGCCCGCAGGCTGACCAGCGCCCGTGGCAGGAACATCAGCAGGTAGGCGAGCAGCACGGTGATCGTGGTCTGGTAGATCGGCCGGGCAAAGTGGATGGTCACCGTGACCAGCGCCAGTGCCACGACAATGCCGGGCAATGAGCTGGTGATGTAGTTGCAGCTTTCCAGGATGCGCTGCAGGCGCCCCGGTGCGCGAATCGACAGCCAGGCGATCGGCACCGCCGCGCAGGTGGTCAGCACGGCACCGGCAACGCCCAGCAGGACGGTTTGCTCCAGCGCCGGCAGCAATTCGCTGAACTGCCAGACCTCGCGGCCACCGGCGATCAACCATTTGCCCAGGGTGAACAGCGGCACACCCAGGGCCAACGCACAGGTCACGGCTTGCAAACCGAGGGCGAGCAGGGTGGTGATGGGGCTCAGCCTGACGATGCGTTGCTCGCGGGCGCTGCCGGAACCGACCCGCGCATAGCGTGCATGCCCACGTGCCGAGGCCTCAGCGGTGAGCATCGCCAGGCAACACAGGGCTAACACAGCCGCCAGCATATTCGCCGCCGGGCCATTAAAGGTGGATTTGAACTGATCGAAAATCGCCGTGGTGAAGGTGTCGAAGCGGATCATCGCGTACAGGCCGTATTCGGCCAGCAGATGCAGGCCGACCAGCAGCGCGCCGCCGCAGATCGCCAGGCGCAACTGGGGTAACACCACCCGCCAGAACACCGCCCAGGGCTTGAGACCCAGGGATTCGGCCACGTCTTCAATCGCAGGATCAAGCCGGCGCAGAGTCGCCGCCACCGGCAGGTACAGAAAGGGGAAATAGGCAATCACCGACACCAGCACACCGGCCGGCAAGCCGTGGATCGACGGCACCAGGCTGACCCACGCGTAACTGTGCACAAACGCCGGCACCGCCAGCGGCGCGACCGCCAACAACGACCAAGCGCGGCGCCCCGGCAGATTGCTGCGCTCGGTCAACCACGCCAGTGCAATGCCCAGCGCCACGCACAACGGCAGGGTGAACAGGACCAGCAACACGGTGTTGACCAGCAACTCACCGACGCGCGGGCGCCACACCAACGCTTCGATCTGTGCCCAGCCGATTTGCCAGGACACGCCGATCACAAACGCAATCGGCAGTAGCGCCAACAACGAAACCAGTACCGACAAACTGGTGACCCACGTGCCCCCACGGTTGTTGAACCGTCCGTGGGGGCGTTTGCGTGGCTGCGCGTGGGCGATGCCGGGTATCGACGATTCAGGCAGCAATCAGAGCAGTCCGGCCTGGGTCATCAGCTCGACAGCCTTTTTGCTGTTGAGCGTCGACGCGTCGACCTTAGGTGCGTCCAATTGCGCCAGTGGGGTCAGCTTGGGGTTGGATTGGGCGTTCTGGCCGACCGCGTATTCGAACGAATTGCCGTCCTTGAGGACCGCTTGGCCGTCTTTGCCGGTGATCCACTTCAGGAAGGCCTGGGCCTGTTCCTTGTGCTTGCTGGAAGCCAACACACCCGCCCCGGAAATGCTCACAAACGCGCCCGGGTCCTGGTGCTTGAAGTAGTGCAGTTGAGTGTTCTTGCTGTTTTCGCCGGTCTTGGATTGGTCGACGAAGCTGTAATAGTGATAAATCACGCCGCTGTCGACCTGGCCGGCGTTGACGGCTTTGAGCACGGCGCTGTTGCCACGGTAGATGCTCGCGTTGGCCTTCATTGCCTTGAGCCAGTCGAGGGTAGCGGCCTCGCCCTTGAGCTCCAGCACGGCGGCCACGATTGCCTGGAAGTCGGCACCGGCCGGCGAGGCTGCCCAACGGCCTTTCCAGCTTGGCGAAGCCAGGTCCAGCAGGGATTTGGGCAGGTCGCCTTGTTTCAATGTGCTCGGGTTGTACACAAACACCGTGGAGCGCGCGGCGATGCCCACCCATTTGCCGTGGGCCGGGCGGTAGGCGGCATCCACCTGTTCCAGGGTGCTCGGCGCGACCGGCGCGAACAAGCCTGCGTTGTCCACCAGCACCATGGCCGGGGAGTTTTCGGTGAGGAACACGTCAGCCGCAGAGGCGGCGCCTTCCTGCACGAGCTGGTTACCCATCTCGGTGTCGTCGCCATTGCGGATGGTCACCGGGATCCCGGTTTCCTGGGTGAACCCTTCGACCCACGCCTTGGTGAGGCTTTCGTGCTGGGCGTTGTAGACCACGATGCCGACCGGCTCGCTGGCGGCATAAACATGCCCGGCGCTGACCAGGGCGGTGGCGAGCAGGGCTTTTTTGACGAACGAAGGAAGGCGGGTGGTCATGCGGTGAACGCTCCGGGTTTTTATGGCTGCACGGGAAATCTGTTTGAGGTCGATTTAGATTAGATCAATAGGAATCATTTGCATGTTTGGGCGCGGCGAATGTAGAGGTGGGAATGAGAAAAAAACGTCAAATAAACGTGATAAATGTCGTGGGGCGACGGCCTTTAACGCAACGCCTATCCACTGTGGGGGGGTATCCGTGAGAGCGGGGCTCACCGCCGCTCAGACAATGGAATGCGGTCAATGTGGGAGGGGCGGTGCGACGGTTCGACTTGCCCCCGATGGCGGAGTATCAGTCGACAACGACTTGGCTGACCCGCTGCCATCGGGGGCAAGCCCCCTCCCACAGGGGTTATGCGGTGTCAGTGAGAACGGGGCTCACCGCCGACCTGCCCGGGTACTCACATCCACCCACACCGCCCCTCCCACTTTTGTTATTTGTCACTTGATGGTTGACGGATTCATTTATACCGAATACTGTACATAAACACAGTGTTTAAGCGCTGATCGACCAACACTCGGCAACTTCAGCCATGCCAAACACTGTGTGCAAGTTAACGGATTAACTTGATGCACAGGCTCGTCATTCCGAGCCGTTTTTATTTATAGAGAGGGAACTCATGTCGTATCCAGAAAGCAAACTCACCGGTTTGACCGGTTTTGCCCTAGCGGCAAAAGTCACCGGCGGATGGACCGGCCCCGTGGTCAGTATTACGACCCTGGATCAACTCAAGGCTAATATTGGCGACACCACCCCTCGGGTATTGGTGATCAACAGTAATATCTCGGCGTCGAGCCTGACCAAAGTGAACATGGGCGCCAACAAGACCCTGATCGGCTCGTTCCAGAACCGAACCCTGGAGAATATTCACCTGCGTGCAACAGCGCAGTCGCAGAATATTATTCTGCAGAATATTGTCTTCAAGCATTCGGCGAATATTAAGCAGAACGACGATATTCAGGTCTACCTGAATTACGGCAGCCAGTACTGGATCGATCACTGCTCTTTCGTCGGCCATAGCTGGTCAACCTCCGACGGCAGTGCCGACAAACTGCTATATATCGGCGAAAAGGCCGATTACGCCACTATCAGCAACTGCTTTTTTGGCAACCACAAGTACGGTTTGATCTTTGGTCATCCAGCGGATGACAATGACAAGGCATTCAATGGTTACCCACGCCTGACGCTGTGCCATAACCGTTTCGACAGTCTGGAAGTGCGTGCGCCCGGCCTGATGCGTTACGGCTACTTTCATGTCTATAACAACTACATCAACAACTTCCACCTCGGTTTTACCCTGGCGCAGAACGCAAATATTCTTTCTGAAAGTAATTACTTTGGCGAAGGCAGCCAAAACAAAGGCATGTTGGATGACAAAGGAACTGGGACCTTCACTGATACAAACAGTGTGCCCCCTATCACCAATCAGAAGTCGCCGAAAGCGCAATGGACGGCACTGTCCAACTATGGCTATACCTTGAAAACCGCGGCACAAGCCAAGGAGTTCGCGCAGAAAAATGCCGGGGCCCAGGCCGGGGTGCTGGTGTTTGGTAGTTGATTAGTTAGCTTCCTACCGAGTCTCATTTGTTGCAAGTGCCACTGTAATTATATCAAGGATATAAATACAGTGATGGCCTTTGTAGTCTAAATGATTCTTCATGTTGCGATAAGCAGACTTCCATGTTAAACCTTGTTTCGCACTATCAGAGCCAACTACCGCTTGCTCTTTCAGTCGCAATTTATTTGCTGGCTGTCATGTGCTATTTAATCTTCGCTTGTCACATAAGCGCCAGCAAAAGGACATCATCATGAAACATACGAATTACACACCCACTCGTTGGACACGGGCCGATGCGCTGAAAGTTAATGAGAATGACCCGACGACCACACAGCCGTTAGTGAGTTCTGACTTTCCTGTCATGAGTGACACGATCTTTATTTGGGACACCATGCCATTGCGTGAACTGGATGGCACGGTGGTATCGGTCAATGGCTGGTCAGTGATTTTCACACTGACCGCCGATCGTCGCCCCCATGATCCACAATTCATCAATGCCGATGGCCGTTACGACATCAAGCGCGATTGGGAAGACCGCCATGGCCATGCGCGTATCTGCTACTGGTATTCGCGCACCGGCAAGGACTGGATCTTCGGCGGCCGCGTCATGGCCGAAGGGGTTTCGCCGACCACGCGTGAATGGGCGGGTACGCCGATCCTGTTGAATAACAACGGTGATATTGACCTGTACTACACCTGTGTCACGCCGGGCGCCACGATTGCCAAAGTCAGAGGCCAGGTCATCACGTCGGATACCGGTGTCACCCTGCAGGGCTTTGATCAGGTCAAATCGTTGTTTGATGCCGACGGCACCTATTACCAAACGGAAGCACAGAATGCGACTTGGAACTTTCGCGATCCCAGCCCCTTTATTGATCCGGTAGATGGCAAATTGTACATGGTGTTCGAAGGCAACGTGGCCGGCGAGCGCGGGACTCACGAAGTGGGCCCGAACGAGACGGGCCTGGTGCCACCGGGGCATGAGGATGTGGGCGGGGCCCGCTACCAGGTGGGGTGTATCGGCATAGCAGTCGCCAAGGACCTCAATGGTGACGAGTGGGAAATCCTACCGCCGCTGGTCACTGCCGTGGGCGTGAACGATCAAACCGAGCGGCCGCACTATGTGTTCCAGGACAACAAGTATTACTTGTTCACCATCAGTCACAAGTTCACTTATGCCGACGGCGTGACCGGCCCGGATGGCGTTTATGGATTCGTCGGCGATCATCTGTTCGGCCCCTACACGCCGATGAACGCCTCGGGGCTGGTACTGGGCAACCCGCCTTCGCAGCCGTTCCAAACCTATTCCCACTGCGTGATGCCCAACGGCCTGGTGACGTCGTTTATCGACAGCGTGCCCACCAGTGGCGATGACTACCGCATTGGCGGCACCGAAGCGCCTACTGTTCGGATTGTATTGAAGGGTGATCGCTCGTTTGTGCAGGAGGCTTACGACTACGGTTACATTCCGGCGATGCGCGATGTTGTGTTGAGTCAGTAACGGCAGCGCGATAGCCGGCCTGATTTCATCGGGTGTAAACCGATCCAAATGTGGGAGGGGGCTTGCTCCCGATGGCGGAGTGTCAGTCGACAGCGACTTGGCTGAACCACCGCTATCGGGAGCAAGCTCCCTCCCACATTTTTTTGTCCGTGGTCAGGCAGTGGTCTTCGTGGGCCTGAGGCACTCGATGGAGCGGTCAACCGTGGTTTTGGCGATTTCCAGCAAATGCCACACCGCGAGGATCTTCGCCCGCTCCGGTTTCTCCAGCAGCTCCCCGCAATCCAGCGCAGTCGCCGAAGCGCTGTCCAGCAAACTGGCGGTGTAGAGCAGGGCGTCTTCGAAGCTCAGGTCTTCGTTGACGGCGTGGAAACCTTGGGTGGGCAGGTAATGGTCGATGGCGCGGTTGAAGGCGGCGCGGTCTTTGGTGGGATCGATGGGTGGGTCGGGTAGGACTTTATTCATGGTGTAATTCCGTGATGGATTGAGATTCGCCACCCCGCCGCGACTAAACGTAGGGTGGCGGCTGTACGCAGGTTAGTCGACCGGCCATCACGAAAATCCGGCGCACCCGAAGGCGCCCTGCGCACAGCCACCATAAAAACTGATGGAAGACCGTGCACGTGATGAGAGGTCGGGCGACTAAACCCGATCACTGATTTGGCAGTGACGGACCGCAGACTAGCCATCGATTCCAACAGGCACAAGGCGGCGCAGATTGTCTAGGAAACGTCCTGCAATTTAAAGCGACACGGCTTGCTGGCCCTTTAAAAACCATGACCAAATGCCACTAACGAACACGTGATGGTTTCTATCTGTAGGAAAGATCTGCCATGACGGAATTTGATGGCAGCGCTGACGACTTTTCGCTTTTTCAGGGTGTAGTGGGCCGAGTTAAATATCGACGCCAACTAACCTCCGTAAAGGATTGCGATGAACATAAACGTCAGTAATTTTCGCCAAGCAGTATCTAAGATCAGGCTCTCAAACGCAGCATTTGAAGAGTTGCTGAGTGCCAGGGTAATCCCCCCATTCCTAAAACTCACCAGAAGTAGACCTCAGGCCACCAGGGCCAACTTCTGTTTTGGGGTAATGCCGCCGAGGGCCATATTCGGGCGCTCGTGATTGTATGTCCAGATCCAGTTCGTACCATAGTCCTGAACTTCGGCTATCGACTCAAACAAGTAATGTCCCAGCCAGTCATAGCGCACAGTCCGGTTATAACGTTCAACGTAGGCATTCTGCTGTGGATTACCCGGTTGAATAAAGTCCAAGCGGATGCCTCGTTTCTTCGCCCACTCAGCGAGCTTGGCACTGATGAATTCTGGGCCGTTATCGCTGCGGATCGCCTGCGGTTTACCACGCCATTCAATGACCTGATCCAGCGCACGCACCACGCGCTCAGCCGGTAGCGATAAATCAATCTCCATGCCCAGGGCTTCGCGGTTGAAGTCGTCAATCAGATTAAAAACCCGAAAGCTGCGTCCATCAGCTAACTGATCGTGCATGAAATCCATCGACCAACACTGGTTGGCTGCCTGCGGAACGGCCAGCGGTTCAGGCTTCTCGCGCACGATGCGCTTACGCGGTTTGATCCGCAGATTCAGTTCCAGCTCGCGGTAGATCCGATACACCCGTTTATGGTTCCAGCCATAGCCCTTCACGTTGCGCAGGTACAGAAAACACAAGCCAAACCCCCAATTGCGCTGGTTATGCGTGAGTCGGATCAGGTGATCGGCGATCTCGGCGTTTTCAGGCGATAGGCGCGATTGATAGCGATAGCACGTGATGCTGACCCCGAAGGCCAGGCACGCGAGCTTGATACTGCATCGACCTGAACGAACCGCTTCCTGCGCCATCTCTCGTCGCCGCGATGGCTTCACCACTTTTTTGCCATGGCCTCCTGGATGATTTCGGCTTTGAGCCGCTCTTCGGCGTACATTTTTTTTAGACGCCGGTTCTCATCCTCCAACTCGCGTAACCGAGCCATCAGCGATGCGTCCATGCCGCCGAACTTGGTGCGCCACTTATAGAAGGTGGCCGAGCTGATACCGTGCTCGCGACATAGCTCTGGCACCGGGCTTCCAGCCTCGGCTTGCTTGAGAATGGCCATGATTTGGCTGTCTGAAAAACGTGATCTCTTCACGCAAAATTTCCTTGATCCGATTAGGAGAAAATTCTACTTCTGGTGAGTATTTTTTTCAGGGGGGATTACCCCAGCGCGATGTTGGGTGCAGAAGCCAAAACCGGTCGATTCGATATAAAACACGCTTGCATTGATCCGTTTTATTCGCAGTCCCTTGGCGAGGCGTTGCGCAATATACGAAACATTATTGAACATGAAAGTCATGTCTTGATCCTTGATGGATTTAGGACGGATAACCTTGCAAGTTTCAAATCGCTGGTGTGGGCATTTGGATCTTTGCTTGGTACGCCAATGGTGCAAAATCATCTTGGTCATAAGGTTATTGAGGTTTACGACCGAGGCGGTAAAAGCATTGAAGAGGGTGCGAGGTACCATCAGACCCGTCAGGGCGCCTGCGTACATAACGATGGCGTCAGCGACCCTCTCCCTATCGACTATTTGATTCTGGCTTGTGGACAGAAAGCGCTTCTGGGAGGCGAGAGCATTCTTATTGATGCAAGCGCGGTATATGCGGAGCTGATGGCATTTCCGGAAATTCTCGAGGAGCTTAAATGCGATTTCTATTTTGAAAATAGAGGCATGTCAGAGGACGAGTGCCTATTTAAAGCGCCCATCCTGAGTTTTTCCAATGAAGGTATTCCCTTGATAAGGTACTTTCGCGTCTACATTGAATCGGCTCACCTTAAAGCGAAAATGCCGTTGACGTTGGCGCAGGTTCAAGCATTGGATTTTCTGGATACAGTTCTCGATCAATCATCTGTTCAGCATCGTGTATTGCTTGAGCCTGGTCAGGTGCTTATTTCAGCGGACAACAAGTTTCTCCATACCCGAACGCATTTCATCGATATGCATTCTCCACGCTCGGAAATTGATGATGCAGAGCCATTAAACGCCTTGAATCGCTACATGTTGCGGATGTGGTTACGCAAGCAATGATGCCCATGCCACGCATGGCGCGCGACCTTTATACCCACTCAAAAGCCGAGCCCTCATGGACAACGCCAACATAGCCATCACCCTGGTCTTGGTCTCCGCCTTCATGCACGCCACTTGGAATGCCGTTGTCCGTGCCGGCAGCAGCCGTTTCATGACCTTGGCCATGGTCGATGGCACCGCATTAGTGATCTGCCTGGCGGCGCTGCCGTTGGTCAACGTACCGAGCCTGGAGGTGTGGGGCTATGTGCTGATTTCTGTGATGCTCAATACGGTCTATCGATTGTTCCTGATCAAGGCTTATGAAACGGGCGACTTCGGCCAGGTCTACCCGGTGATGCGCGGCGTGCCGCCGGTGTTGGTTGCGCTGTTTTCCTACTTCCTTTTGCATGAACAGCTATCGTTCCCGTCGATGGCGGGAGTGCTGCTGATTTGCGCGGGGATCATCAGCCTGACGTTTGTGCGCAGGATGACCGCGCAGATGTTCAAACCAATTCTGATGGCCGTGTGTGCGGGGGTGTTCATCGCGTCCTACACGGTGGTGGATGCCAAAGGTGTAAGAGCCAGTGAGACGGTGCTGCAGTACATCATCTACCTCACGCTGTTCCAGAGCATTCCGATTCCGATGCTGGCGTTTTTCAAGACGCGATCAGCACTCACCCAGGCTGTGCGCGACCACTGGCGAGTAGGCGCAATGGGCGGTGTTTTTTACTTGGCGTCCTACGGTTTGGTCCTGTTTGCGTTGTCGCTGGACGCAGTGGCCAAGGTCTCAGCCCTGCGGGAAACCAGTGTTATTATCGGCGCCATCATTGCTGCGCTGTTCTTCCGGGAGCGGTTCGGCTGGCGACGGATGCTGTCGGCGTTCGTCATTGTCTGCGGGATCATCCTGATCAAAGTGAGCACCTGATGGCCCAGCGCCCGCCGCCCACCCCCATGCTTCAAGCCTTCGTCAGCGCCGCGCAAACGGGCAGTTTTGCGCGTGCTGCGTTCGAGTTGAACCTCACCGCCAGTGCCATCAGCCATCAAATTGCGGGCCTGGAAGAATGGTGGGGGGTGCAGTTGTTCGAGCGGCATTCGCGGGGGGTCAAACTCACGACAGCGGGGCAGGCCTTGTTGCCAGTGACCGATGGTTTTTTCAAAGAACTGGATACGGTGCTGCATTCGCTCAACCCGAGTAGATCCCAGCCACTTTACCTTTCGTGCACCTCCTCTCTTTGTGCAACTTGGCTGATTCCCAGAATGCATGGTGCTCACGCCGAAGCGGCATTCAACCTTGATCTGGTGTTGACCAGCGCGGACATAAGCAGCGCCAGCTTAAGTGCTCACCCGTTCGATGTCGCGGTGGTGATGGGGTATGGCGACTACCCGGATCATCATGCCGAACTGCTGATGCGCGATGCGGTGTTCCCCGTGTGCTCGCCGGAATTTAAACGTGTGAATGGTGATATTGCGCTGGAGGAAATAGCGCGGTACCCGCTGATTCATCGCGTCGACGATCAGGTATGCCCAGGGTGGGAGAGCTGGTTTGCATTTCAAGGGCTAGAGGCACCGCCGTATCACCATGGGCCGCGCTTTCCAGATTCCAGCCTGGCCATCAGTTTGGCAGTGAAAGGCGGCGGAATTGCGTTGGGCAGGACGGCACTGGTGTATGACCAATTGAAAGACGGTGAATTGGTTGCGTTGGAGGCCCCCTTAATGATGTCGCCTGCTGCGTACTACATCATTTGTCGAAACGGACGACAATCAAAGCCCGATATCGCCCGTTTGCTTGATTGGCTCAAGGCCCAAGCGCATCAGTTTATGGGGGAGGTGCAGCGTTCCGGCAAATGACTCACCGGCGACCTGCCCGCGTACTCGCATTCACCCACACCGCCAGCACCAAGATGCTGCCCTTCACGATCATCTGCCTGTAACTGTGGATACATGACCAAATGCCGCTTACCCCGCCGATCAATCGGTGGAATACAGTCAATGTGGGAGGGGAGGTGCGACGGTTCGACTTGCTCCCGATGGCGGTGGTTCAGGCACTCATGCAGTGACTGACACTCTGCCATCGGGAGCAAGCCCCCTCCCACAGGGGTTATGCGGTGGGGTTTATCGGCGCCCAGCCCGCGTACTCACATCCACCCACACCGCCAGCACCAAGATGCTGCCCTTGACGATCATCTGCCAGTAACTGTCCACATCCAGCATCGACATGCCGTTATCCAGGCTGGTAATCACCAACGCCCCGAGCAGCGCGCCATACACCGTGCCCGAGCCGCCGCGCATCGAGGTGCCGCCGATAAAGCAGGCGGCGATGGCGTCGAGTTCGCCCATGTTGCCCGCTGAAGGTGAACCGGCGGCGAGGCGGGCGGTGTTGACCAGGCCGGCGAGGGCGCACATCACGCCCATGATGCCGAAGATCCACAGTTTCACCGCCTGCACGTTGATGCCCGACAGGCGCGTGGCTTCCATGTTGCTGCCCACCGCATACACGCGGCGACCGAAGACGGTCTGGCTGGTGACGTAGCTGAACACGCCGAGCAGCACCAGCAACAGCAGCACCGGTACGGGAATGCCGTCGTAGCTGTTGAGCGTGGTGACGAACCCGGCCAGCACCGCGCCAATCACCCCCACGCGCAGTACATCCCGCACCAACGAATGCGCGGCCAGCCCGTGCAGTGCGCGGTTGCGCCGTTGTTTCCAGGTCAAAAACAGGGTCAGGGCCAACAGCAAAATCCCAAGGCCGATGCCCACCGAATGCGGCAAATACCCCTGGCCCACATACACCAGCGACGGCGACACCGGCGCAATCGTGGTGCCGCCGGTGATGCCCAGCAGAATCCCGCGAAACGCCAGCATGCCGCCCAGGCCGACGATAAACGACGGGATGCGCAGGTAAGCGGTCATGTAGCCGTTGGCCAAACCGATCATCAACCCGCACAACGCCACCAGGCTGAGGTTGGCCAGCAGCGGCAGGTGATAGACCACGTCCAGAATCGCCGCGAGCCCGCCCAACAGCCCGAGCAACGAACCCACCGACAAATCGATCTCGCCGCTGATGATCACCAGCACCATGCCGCACGCCAGAATCCCGGTGATCGACATCTGCCGCAGCAGGTTGGACAGGTTGCGCGGCGTGAGGAAACCGCCCTCGGTCTGCCAACTGAAAAACAGCCAGATGAACGCCACGGCGATCACCAGGGCGAGCATTTTGTAGCGGGTAAACAGCTGTTTGAGCTGATTCATCTAAGCGGTCTTCCGATCATTATTATTTTGGCTGAGCGCGGCGGCGAGGACCTGTTCCTGGGTGAGGCCTGCATTGATGAAATCCCCACGCAACTGGCCGTCGCCGATCACCAGCACGCGGTTGGACACGCCGAGCACTTCGGCCAGCTCCGAGGAGACCATGATGATCGCTACGCCTTCGGCCGCCAGCGCGCCCATCAGTTTGTAGATCTCATACTTGGCGCCCACATCCACGCCGCGCGTGGGCTCGTCGAGGATCAGCACCTTGGGCTTGGCCATGAGCATTTTCGCCAGCACGGCCTTTTGCTGATTGCCGCCGGACAGGCTGGTGATCGGCAAAAACGGGCTGGCGGTCTTGAGGTGCATGCGTGCGATCTGCTGGTCGATGCTGCCCAGTTCGGCTTCGGCGTCGATGCGCGTCAGGTGCGCGTAGGTGTCGAGTACGGTCAGGGTGATGTTCTGGCCCACGCCCAGGTCGGGAATGATGCCTTGGCGCTTGCGGTCCTCGGGCACCATGCACAGCCCGGCGCGGATCGATTTGAGCGGCGTGCGCGTGTCGATCCGTTGGCCGTCCAGCCACACCTCGGCGCTGTAGCGGCCCGGGTAGGCGCCGAACAGTGCCGACACCAACTCGGTACGCCCGGCGCCGACCAGCCCGGCAATGCCGAGGATTTCCCCGCGCTTGAGCACGAAGGAGATGTCGTCGACGCGTTTGCGCTTGGGGTTGTCGACGTCGTAGCACGTGACGTGGCGTGCTTCGAACATCACCTCGCCGATCTCATGGGGCTCGGTGGGGTAGAGGTTGCTCATTTCGCGCCCGACCATCTGCGTGATGATCTGCGGGATGTCCATGTCGGCCATGGCCGTGGTCGCGATGTGTTTGCCATCGCGGATCACCGTGATGGTGTCGCACACCGCTGCCACTTCATCGAGCTTGTGGGAGATGTACACGCAGGCCACGCCCTTGGCCTTGAGCCCTTTGATGATGTCCAGCAGCACCTCGATTTCCGAGCGGGTCAGGGCCGAGGAAGGTTCGTCGAGGATCAACAGGCGTGCCTGTTTGTTCAGGGCCTTGGCGATTTCCACCAGTTGCTGGTAGCCGCCGCCGTACTGCGACACCGGCAGCGCGACGTTCATGTCCGGGACCTTGAGTTCACGCATCAACGCTTCGGCGCGGTGCAGCATCGCCGGGTAGTTCATGCGCCCGCCGGGCAGCGTCAGTTCGTGGCCCATGAAGATGTTCTCGGCCACCGACAGGTCCGGCACCAGGGTCAGTTCCTGGTGAATGATGACGATGCCGGCGGCCTCGGTTTCGCTGATGGACTGGGCCTTGAGCAGCTGCCCGTCCCAGAGGATTTCGCCCTCCCAGGTACCATGGGGATAAACCGCCGACAGCACCTTCATCAAGGTGGATTTGCCGGCACCGTTCTCGCCGCACAGGCCGACACATTCCCCCGGCCGCACCTTGATATCGATGCCATTGAGCGCGTTGACACCGCCAAAACTTTTGACGATGCCGTTCATTTGCAGCAGGTAGTCAGCCATGGCGGTCACTGCCCGCCGATCTGCTCTTTGGTGTAGAACCCGTCCTTCTCCAACAGGTCGATATTGGCCTTGGTCAGTGGGGTCGGGGTGAGCAGGATGGTGTCGACTTTCTTGCTGCCGTTGTCGTATTGCGAGCTATAGGTGGGCTTTTCATTGCGTGCAAGCTGCACCGAGAGCTTGGCGGCTTCGGTGGCGATCAGCTTGAGCGGCTTGTACACGGTCATGGTCTGGGTGCCGTCGATCACGCGCTTGACGGCGGCGAGGTCGGCGTCTTGCCCGGAGATCGGCACCTTGCCCGCCAGCTTCTGCGCGGCCAGGGCCTGGATTGCACCGCCGGCGGTGGCGTCGTTGGAGGCGACGATGGCGTCGATCTTATTGTTGTTCCGGGTCAGGGCGTTTTCGACGATGCTCAGGGCTTCGGTCGGGTTCCATTCCTTGACCCACTGCTGGCCGACAATCTTGATGTCGCCCTTGTCGATGGCCGGTTGCAGCACCTTCATCTGGCCTTCGCGCAGCACCTTGGCGTTGTTGTCGGTGGGCGCGCCGCCGAGCAGGAAGTAGTTGCCCTTGGGCGCCGCCTGCAGCACGCCATTGGCCTGCATCTCGCCGACTTTTTCGTTATCGAAGGAGATGTAGGCGTCGATGTCGGCGTTGAGGATCAGACGGTCATAGGACACCACCTTGATCCCGGCTTTCTTGGCTTCGGCGACGGCGTTGGTCAGCACGGTGGCGTTGAACGGCACGATCACGATCACATCGACGCCGCGTGAAATCAGGTTTTCGATCTGGGATATCTGCTTTTGCTCGTTGGCATCGGCTGACTGCACGAAGACCTTGGCGTCGAGTTTTTCCGCCGCCGCGACGAAGTAGTCACGGTCGCGGGACCAGCGTTCCAGGCGCAGGTCGTCGATGGAAAAACCGATTTTCGGATGGGCGGAATCGGCCATCACCGGCAGGGCAAGCAGGGCCAGGGCGCTGGCGAGCAGCGTGCGTTTGAATGATTTCATGGTGGTGCGTCCTTTTATTGTTGTTGGAAAGACACAGCGTGATGCGGGTAGAACTGTAGAGCGTCCCTCGACGCCCGGTGCGCAGATTTGTCGCGCAAATGTCACCGATAGATAAACCGATTGACCACGCCTTCAAGCATTTCTTGCCGGCCACTGACGGCCTGCGGGTTGAACTCGTGGGCAAACGCGTGTTCGGCCAGGGACTCAAGGCTGAACTCGCCGGCCAGTACCGCCTGGCCCAACGGCTGCTGCCAACCGGCATAGCGCTGGTCCTTGAACTGCTGCAACCGATCGTTCTGCACCATTGCCGCCGCGCGTTCCAGGGCCAGGGCGAGTACATCCATGGCGGCGACGTGGCCGTGGAACAGGTCGATCTCGTCCAGGCTCTGGCGGCGCACCTTGGAGTCGAAGTTGTAGCCGCCGTTCTTGAAGCCGCCGGCCTTGAGGATTTCATAGGTCGCGAGGGTCATTTCCTCGACGCTGTTGGGGAACTGGTCGGTGTCCCAGCCGTTCTGCGGGTCGCCGCGGTTGGCGTCGATGCTGCCGAAGATCCCCAGGGACACGGCGGTGGCGATCTCATGATGAAAGCTGTGCCCGGCCAGGGTCGCGTGGTTGGCCTCGATATTCACCTTGATCTCGTGTTCCAGGCCGTACTCATGCAGGAAGCCGAACACCGTGGCGCTGTCGTAATCGTATTGGTGCTTGGTCGGCTCCTGGGGCTTGGGTTCGATCAGCAGGTCGCCCTTGAAGCCGATCTTGTGCTTGTGCTCCACCACCATGCGCATAAAGCGCCCGAGCTGTTCGCGCTCGCGCTTGAGGTCGGTATTGAGCAGGGTTTCATAACCTTCGCGGCCGCCCCACAGCACATAGTTGGCGCCCTTGAGCCGCAGCGTGGCGTTCATCGCGCTGAACACCTGGGCAGCGGCGTAGGCAAACACCTGCGGGTCCGGGTTACTGGCGGCGCCGGCGGCAAAACGCGGGTTGCTGAAGCAGTTGGCGGTGCCCCACAACAGCTTGATGCCGGTCTGTTCCTGATGACGCTCCAGGTGGTCGACCATCTGCGCAAAGTGGTTGCGGTACTCCTTGAGCGAACTGCCTTCCGGCGCAACGTCGGTGTCGTGAAAACTGTAGTAGTCGATGCCCAGCTTGGAGAAAAACTCAAAGGCCGCATCAGCCTTGCCGATGGCCACTTCCATCGGCTCGCCGCTGCGCTGCCACGGGCGCTTGAAGGTGCCCATGCCAAACATATCGGCGCCGGGCCAGACGAAGGTGTGCCAGTAACACGCGGCCATGCGCAGGTGCTCGCGCATCGGTTTGCCGAGGATCAGCTTGTTGGCGTCGTAGTGACGAAAGGCGAGGGGGGCATCGCTGCTGGGGCCTTCGAAGCGAACCTTCTCGACACCGGGGAAGTACGGCATGGCGTTTTCCTTATTGTTCTTGGCGGTGTCTGGATACTAGCAACGGCACCTGGCCTGCTGATTATGAAAATCACCAAGGTGTAGTGCGATTTTGAGTGACGAGGGCTAGTCTGTTGCCACTGGCCTCAGGACAAAAACAATGAAAACCCTACCGCCCGTCCACCGCATCGCCTTGCTATTCAACGGCAGCAAAATCTACGACCGCGGCATCATCACCGGCATCGGCAATTACCTGAGCAGCACCCGCGCGTCCTGGGATTTGTTCCTCGAGGAGGATTTCCTCTGTCGCCTGCGCGGTATCGAGCGCTGGCAGGGCGACGGGATCATTGCCGACTTCGACGACCCGCTGATCGGCGAGGCGCTGGCCGACATTAAGTTGCCGGTGGTGGCGGTGGGCGGTTCCTATGAGGATGCGTGCGCCTACCCCAAGGGCATTCCCTATGTGGCCACCGACAACCATGCGCTGATGAAGCTGGCGTATGAACACCTGATCGAAGCCGGGCTGACCCGGTTTGCCTGTTTCAGCCTGCCGCAAGCCGAGGCCAATCGCTGGGCCCAAGAGCGCGAAAAGGCCTTCAAGCATCTGCTGCAACGCGACGGCTTGCCGGTGGAGGTGTATCGCGGCCTGGGCACCAGCGCGCCGCTGTGGGACAGCGCCGTGGAACAGCAGATCGCCTGGCTGCACAGCCTGCCTAAGCCCATCGGTATCATCGCCGTCACCGACGCCCGCGCCCGGCAACTGCTGCAAGCCTGCCTCACCGCCGGTATTGCCGTGCCGGAGCAAGTCGCGTTGATCGGCATCGACAACGACCCGCTGACCCGCACCCTCACGCGGGTGCCGCTGAGTTCGGTGATCCAGGGCACGGAAACCATGGGCCGCACGGCTGCCGCGTTGTTGCATCAGATGCTGCACGGCAAACCCTGCACGGGCACGCAGATCCTGGTACCGCCGGAGGCAATCAATGTGCAGGCGTCCAGCTTGCATCAGCCGTTGGGCAATCCGTATGTCATGCAGGCGCTGCTGTTTATCCGCCAGTACGCCTGCCAGGGCATCAAGACCGCGCAGGTGGCGGCCTATGTCGGCGTGTCGCGCTCATCCCTGGAAGCGCATTTTCGCAAGGTGCGCGGGTGCAGCGTGCATGACGAGATCCTGCGCTTCAAACTCGCCGCCGCCGCCAAGGGCCTGGAAAACCCTGGCCTGGCGATTGCCGATGTGGCGCAGCAGTGCGGCTTCAAGTCGGCGCAGTACCTGCATACGGTGTTTCGCCGTGAATTTGGTTGTACGCCGCGGGAGTATCAGCAAGGCGTGGTCTAGAACACCGCCTTGACCTGCAAGCCCAGCACCAGTGCGTTTTCGATGTCCTTACCGGAAAACGCCCCGGGCTCGAGGATGTATTGCACATCCGGGCGCAGGTTCAGCCATGGTGTGGCCTGGTAGCCGTAACTGAGTTCGATCAATTGTTCGGCGTTGTCGAGGTTGGGGTAGCTGGTACCGGCGTTGAAAGCGGCCAGCTCCTGCACATTGCGGCTGCGCGGGTTCTGCACGGCGCGGCCGTAACCCAGGGCGAGGGTGTCGCGTGGCCGGCCTTCGAATGGTTTGTACAACACCACGCCCGCGCCATACCACTTGGTGAACGGCGAGGCCGCTTCGCTGGCGGCGGAGTATTGGCCGAAGGCGTGCAGCACGCGACCTGCCGACGCGCTGGACGCCCAGACTGCCTGGTCGACCAGCATGTAGTGACCGCCGCGTCCGCTGACCTTCTCCGTGCTGCCGATGCGTTTCACATCGGAGCTGTCGTAGTAATAGCCCAGCTTGTATTCACCCGGCAGCGTGCCGGCCGGTTTGTACACCAACTCAATCGGTACCACAGTGCCGGTGGTGTGCTTGGGGCTCAGCTTCCAGGCGCGGCTGGAGTTGCCATTACTCTCCGGGTCCACGTTGAACGCGGCCACGCGCAGTTGCCAGGACGGCGAAAAGTCGTATTTCACCCGCGCGCCCAGGCGGGCATTCGGGTAGTTGGTCCAGCCGCTGCCGCCGGACATGTTCAGCGGGTGCCCGCAGAAACCGGCGTTCATGAAGTTGCATAGGATGCCGCTGTCCAGGCCGCCCAGGTCGTTGCCCATTGCCATATAACCGAGCTTGAGGTTCAACGCCGGGGTGAACAGCGTGCGCTCGTAGCTCAACTCGGTCAGGCGGGTGTAGAGGCCGCCGTAGTTTTCCTGGATCGGCAGGCGGTTGCCTACCAGGTCCTCGGAAGCGCTGTTGCCGCGTCGGTCGTTGATGGTCAGTTGGATGCGGTCGCCGTTGTTCAAGCCGTACAACTTGCCCAGGTCGAACTGCACGCCCAGCTTGAGGTTTTGCGAGTAGCGTGCCGAACGGTGTAGGCCGCCGTGGGCGTTGTACGCGGTTTCGCCGCTGTAGTCGCCGGTAAAGCGGATGCCTTGCTCGTCGAGCTCACGGCGCAGGCCGCCCCAGTCGCCGGTCAGGGTGGTGTCATCGGCTTGGGCGGGCAGGGCGGCACCAAACGCCAGGCCCAGCAGCAGGCGCCCAACGAGGTTGTTGGGTGAAAAGTGAGAAGCAGGAGGCATGCGTGGTCTTCCAGAAACACAACGCGCGGTACGGGGGTACCGCGCGAAAGGGCAGGGTTATGGCAGGGCGTAGGCGATCACAGAGTCGCCACGGTCGGTGGACTGGCGCGCACCGCTGGCAGTGATCACGACGTACTGTTTGCCGGTTTTCGGCGACACATAGGTCATCGGGCCACCCTGGCTGCCGACGGGCAGGCGGGCTTTCCAGATTTCGTCACCGTTGCCGCTGTTGAAGGCGCGCAGGTAGAAGTCCTGGGTGCCGGCGATAAAGATCAGGCCGCCCTGGGTCGACAGCGTGCCGCCGAGGGTCGGCAGGCCGATCTTGATCGGCAGGTGCATGCGGATGCCCAGGGGGCCGGTGTCTTCCACGGTGCCGACCGGTACTTGCCAGGCGATTTTCTGGGTCTTCATGTCGATGGCGGTGAGGGTGCCGAACGGCGGCGCCTGGCATGGGATGCCGGCCACCGACAGGAAGCGGTTTTTGTTCACCGCATACGGCGTGCCCTTGAGCGGCACGGCGCCCATGCCGGTGTTCAGCGCTTCGCCACCGGACGTGGCCTGGGCCTTGTTCTGCGATGGGATCATCTGAATCCACAGACCCAGGCGCATGTCGTTGACGAAGATAAAACCGTGTACCGGGTCGGTGGAAATACTGCCCCAGTTCATGCCGCCCAGAGAGCCGGGGAAGCTCAGCGATTTGTCGGTGCCCGGCGCGGTGTACAGGCCGTCGTAGCGCATGCCTTTGAAGTCGATGCGGCACAGCAACTGGTCATAGGGCGTGGCGCCCCACATGTCCGACTCGGTCAGGGTCTGCGCGCCGATCTGCGGCATGCCCAGGGATTTTGGCTGGGTTGGCGAGTACGGTTCGTTGGGGATATTCGCCGCCTTGACCGGCACTTCCTGCACGTCGGTCAACGGCTTGCCGGTGGCGCGGTCGAGCACATAGATCTGCCCGGCCTTGGTGCCGATCACCACCGCCGGTACGGCTTTGTCGCTGCCCGGTGGGGTGAAGTCGATCAGGCTCGGTTGCATCGGCAGGTCGAAGTCCCACAGGTCATTGTGGACGGTCTGGTACACCCACTTTTCAGCACCGGTGGAGGCGTCTAGCGCCAGCACGGAAGCCCCGTATTTGTGGTTGAGCTGGGTGCGCTCCACGCCATAGATATCGGTGGACGGGCTGCCCATCGGCAGGAAGACGGTGTTCATCAGCGGGTCATAAGACATCGGCGCCCAACTGTTGGGCGTGCTGCGCACATAGGTGCTGCCTGCTGCCGGCGCTTGTTTGTCGTCCGGATTGCCCGGGTCGAAGGCCCAGCGCATTTGCCCGCTGATCACATCGAAGCCACGGATCACGCCACCGGGCATGTCGGTCTGCACGTTGTCGGCCACGCGGCCACCGACCACCACGGTGGTGCCGGCGATCAACGGCGCCGAGGACAATTGGTAATAACTGTCGGGCACATCGCCCAGGCCGGCTTTGAGATCCACCTGGCCGTGGGTGCCGAAGTCTTCGCAGAATTTGCCGGTGTCGGCATCCACGGCGATCAGGCGCGCATCAATGGTGTTGGTCAGCAAGCGACGCTGGCACTTCGCACCGGCTGCCACGCTGGCGGCGATGATCGGCGAGCTGTTCGGCTGGGTCGGCTGTGCGATCGGCGCGCTGGCATCGAAATACGCCATGCCTCGGCAACGCTGCCATACCGCCGACTTGGCGTTTATTGCGTTCTTCCATAGCTCTTTGCCGGTGTCGGCGTCCAGGGCGATCAGGTTGTTGTGCGGCGTGCAGATAAACACTTTGTTGCCGATCTGCAGGGGCGTCAGTTGGTCTTCCGCACCATTGCCGTCGCTGGTGGCCACGTCGCCGGTGTGGTAGGTCCACGCCACTTTGAGTGTGTCGATGTTGTCGCGATTGATCTGGTCCAGCGCGGCAAAGCGGCTGCCACCTTCGGTGTTGCCGTAGTGGGCCCAGTCTTTCTGTGCATCGGCTGCGGCCACTGGCGTGATGCCAGGGCCTTTACCTGTCGGCGCTACGCTTGGGTGAGCCACGAACATATTGCCCGCCGCGACCGCCACCCCCACCGCCAGGACGGCGGTGACGCCATAAGCACCGCGCGCAGGTCGGCCGGCCAGCAGCGGATACACCAACGCCACCACCAGGCCGACCACCGCGAACATGAACAGCCGCGAAAACAGCGGCCAGAACACCAGCCCCACGTCTGCCACCGCCCAGATCGCGGTGCCCACCAGGAACGCCGCGAACAGCCACGCGCCAGCGGTTTTGCACTGGGCAATCAACAGCCCGGAAACGGCCATGACCACGCCGCCGATCAGGAAGTACCAGGAGCCGCCCAGGCTGACCAGCTTGAAGCCGCCAACGGCTAGCGCGAGGCCGAGCAGGGCGATGATCACGCCCAGGCCCAGGAGGAGGAATCTAGAGGCGCCAGTGGCGCGCGATGCTCGTTTCATGTCGACAGGACTCGAGTGGGAAGGGCAAAAACGCGATTTTAGCAAGATAAGTAACTGGTTAGTACATTTAGCTCGGTAATAGACTCTTACCGCTAGGGTGATGATAGCCGGGTGCAAAAAAGCCGCTTGCTCCGTGAGGAGGCAAGCGGCTTGGTTATTCAGCGATCAACGAAACGCTGGCACGACCTGCTCGATAAACAGCGCCAAAGACTTTTTCTTCTCGGCATGGGGCAGGCTGTTGTCGCACCAGAAGCTGAACTCATCCACGCCCAGTTCCTGGTAGTACTGGATACGCGGGATGATTTCTTCGGCGGTGCCGATCATGGCGGTCTTGTGCAGGCTGTCCAGCTCGAACTCCGGGCGGGCGGCGAATTTCTCTTCCGGGCTCGGCGCCAGGAAACCGTTGACCGGCACCTCCTTGTTGCCGAACCAGGCATCGAAGGTGCGATAGAACTTGGAGATCGCCTTGGCCCCGACTTTCCAGCCTTGCGGGTCGTCGGCGGCATGTACGTGGGTGTGGCGCAGCACCATCAATTGCGGGCGCGGCACGCCGGGGTTGTTGTCGAGGGCGGTCTGGAATTTGTTTTTCAGGTCAAGGACTTCTTCGTCGCCCTTCATCAGCGGCGTGACCATCACGTTGCAGCCGTTGGCCACCGCGAAGTTGTGGGAGTCCGGGTCGCGGGCGGCGATCCACATCGGCGGGTTGGGTTTCTGCACGGGTTTGGGCACGCTGGTGGAGGTGGGGAATTTCCAGATATCGCCGTCGTGGGCGTAGTCGCCTTGCCACAACGCGCGCACCACCGGGACCATTTCGCGCAGCGCCTGGCCGCCGCTGGAAGCGGGCATGCCGCCGGCCATGCGGTCGAACTCAACCTGGTAGGCGCCGCGGGCCAGGCCGACTTCCATGCGGCCGTTGCTGATCACATCGAGCAACGCGCATTCACCCGCCACCCGCAGCGGGTGCCAGAACGGCGCGATGATGGTGCCGGCGCCCAAGTGAATGGTGGTGGTCTTGGCCGCGAGGTAAGCCAGCAACGGCATCGGGCTTGGCGAGATGGTGTATTCCATGGCGTGGTGCTCGCCAATCCATACGGTGCTGAAGCCACCGGCTTCGGCCATCAGGGTCAATTCGGTCAAGTCTTCGAACAACTGGCGGTGGCTGATGCTCTCGTCCCAACGTTCCATGTGTACGAACAGGGAAAACTTCATGACGCTTACCTCGGATCTATTGTGATCGGCCTGTCGACCGCGGGCCCTTAAGTGCTCTCGCCGTTGTAACGCTTGCCTTGGATAACGACTGTTCGGCGGATTGATTGTTGGTATACCATAATATGGAATATCTACAAAACTTTTCTCTCCAACGGTTACACCCTCACCTCGCAAGGACGGTGAGTTCGATGAACATAAAACAAAAACTGATCCTGGCCTTTGCGGTGATTGCCAGCCTACCGGTGATTTTGGTGGCTGTGCTGATCATCCTCAGCGTGCATGAGGTTCTTCACCGAGCCGACCATGATCGCGTGGTCGCTCACGCCACTGGGACGGGGCTGACACCCCGCAATCAAACTGTGGGAGGGGGCTTGCCCCCGATAGCGGTGGGTCAGCTACAGATAAGCTGACTGTTCCTCCGCCATCGGGAGCAAGCCCCCTCCCACAAAGTTTTGTGTGTGGCTTAGGCCGGCATGGGCAGGGCGCCCATCTTGCCGTGGCAATACACCAGTGGCCCGGCGTTCTGCTGGGGCACGATGAGGTTCTCAAACTGTGGGAGGGGGCTTGCCCCCGATAGCGGTGGGTCAGCTACAGATAAGCTGACTGTTCCTCCGCCATCGGGGGCAAGCCCCCTCCCACATGATTGAGTGTGTGGCTTAGGCCGGCAGGGGCAATGCGCCCATCTTGCCGTGGCAATACACCAGTGGCGCGGCGTTCTGCTGGGGCACGATGAGGTTCTTCACCGAGCCGACCATGATCGCGTGGTCACCGCCTTCATACTCGCGCCACAACTCACATTCGATCACCGCCGTGGCATTCGCCAGGATCGGGTTGCCCAGCTCGCTGAGCGTCCACTCGATGCCTTGGGCCTTGTCCTTGCCCTTGCGCGCAAAGGCATAGGCTTCGGTTTGCTGCCCGCCGGAGAGCACATGGATGGCAAAGCGTTTGTTCTTGATCAACACCGGGTACGAGTCGGAGCTGTAGTTGGGGCAGAACAGCACCAGCGCCGGGTCCATCGACAATGAACTGAAAGCACTGGCGGTCAGCCCGACGATTTGCCCGTCGTCATCGAGCGTGGTGATCACGGTGACCCCGGACGGAAACGAACCCATCACTTGTTTGTAGATAGCGGCATCGATCATGGGACGGTCCTCGGCGGTGGAACGGTTTTTATAAGTTTGTAGGTATGATGGTATACCGTAATACAAAGCATGCAACTGCTTTTTCAAGCGCCCGATGAACGTCAGTGCTTGGTCTTATCACCAATAAATACTGAGGCAAAGGCGATAAATGGCTATTAGCCATGCGGCACACTAGCAGATCAGATGAGCGCCAGAACTACGGATTAGTCTTGTGAAAAAATTGGGGTGCGTGTGGGGCTGTCGGGCGTGGTCCTCATCGGTTGCTGCCTGGTGGCGCGTCAGCGCACGCAGGCTATACCGACTGAAGACGGCGATCTGTCTGATGCGCCGTGATTCAAATGTGGGAGCGGGCTTGCTCGCGAATGCGGTGAATCAGTCGCTAAATACAGTGACTGACACTCCGCATTCGCGAGCAAGCCCGCTCCCACATGTTTGACCGATATCGACATGAGATGCCCATTGGTTCCTAGGCCACGGGGGCATGCATGCTTCATCTGCTGTGTAGGCCGTTCCCGCCAAACTCCTCCAACGCATCCATTAACGCACCTTCGAAGTAGTCCTTCGATGCGCGGTCCCAGAGGATATGAAATGCCGGCGTTTCCACGCTTCCCGAGTGGATGACGATCACATTGATCCGCGCCGCCGCCGTCTGCGCCACCGCCCCCGGCTTGAAGGCCGGAAAACTGAGGTCGACGCCGCACAGCTTGGCCATCACCTGGGCAATCGCGCCGCCGCTGAGCAACACGCAGGCGTGACTGTCCTGGCGCGGCAGCAGGTAGAGGGCGCGGTGGTCCAGTTCCCAGCGCGCCTCTTCATCGGCGATGCGCTGGCCCTGATCCTTCGGGCTGCCCAGCAACAGGTATTCGTTCTGCGACAGGCGCGCCACCCAACCGCCGTCCGTTTGCGCGCTGGCTCGGTTGGGTGCGTCGGGCAGGCTGAAGCCGCGCGCCGTGAGGTACTCGGCGCTGTGTGCGCCGCGAAAGCCGACCCGGGGCAGGTCGGTCTGGTCGACCAGATGGCAGGGCCGGGTGATCAATTCGTGGGCTTTCAGACTGGTCATGGCTTAACCCTCCTGGCGTTGGTTGGTGGGGTCGAAGAACGGTAGCTGCACCACTTCGGCCTGGACGACGATGCCGCCCTCGACGCGAATCGGAATGCATTGCCCCGGCGTGCTCTGGTCGATTCCGGCATAGGCCAGGCCGATGATCCGGCCCAGGCTGGCGGAGTATTCACACGAGGTGACGTTGCCGCTGATGTCCGGGCCGTTGAGCACCAAGTGGCCTTCCAGCGGTTGCACGCTGCCCTTGGGCAAGCTGAAGCCCACCAGTTTGCGTTTCAGCGGTTGGGCTTCGAGGATGTCCACCGAACGGCGGCCGACGAAGAACGGTTTGTTACGGCTCACGGCCCAGCCCATGTCAATCTCCGCCGGATGGGTCATGCCGTCGGTGTCCTGGCTGATGATCACATGGCCTTTTTCCAGGCGCAGCAGGCGCTGGGTTTCGACGCCGAAGGGGCGAATATCAAAGGCTTTGCCGGCGGCCATCAAGGCATCCCACAACGCCAGGCCGTGGCGTGCAGGCACGTGGATTTCATAACCCAGTTCGCCGACGAAGCCGACCCGCAGCAGCCGCGCCTTGATCCCGGCCACCGTACCCTGGCGTACACCGAGGTAAGGGAAACCCTCCGCGCTTAGGTCGAGGTCGCTGCACAGCTGTTCCAGCACCTTGCGCGAATCCGGCCCGGCCACGTTCACCGCACAGATCGCGGCGGTGACGTTGGTCACATCCACGTCCAGGCGCCATTGTGCGTTCCACTTGAGCATCTGCTGGTAGATGCGGTCGACGCCGCTGGTGGTGGCGGTGACATAGAAGTGCGTGTCGGCCAGCCGCGCGCACACACCGTCGTCGATCACCACCCCGTGTTCATTGGTCATCAGCGCATAACGCGAACGGCCCACCGGCTGCTTGAGAAACGCGAAGGTGTACATCCGGTTGAGCAGTTCGGCGGCATCCGGGCCGCGCACGTCCAGGCCGCCGAGGGTCGACACATCGATCAGCCCGACCTTGTTGCGCACATGCAGGGCTTCGGCCTGCATGCAGGCGTCGCGGTCCTCGGCCTTGCCGTAATAGGCCGGGCGTTGCCAGATGCCGGCGGGCATCATCTTCGCCCCGGCCTGCAAGTGCCGCGCATGCATCGGCGTTTGCCGGTAAGGGTCGAAGGCGCGCCCGGCCACATGGGCGAGTTTCTCCGCGACAAACGGCGGCCGTGCGGTGGTGACGCCGGTTTCGCTGATGTTGCGCTGGGTCGCCCAGGCCACCAGGCGTGCGGTCGGCAGCGCCGAGTGGCGGCCCTGGGACGGGCCCATGCCCACGGTGGAGTAGCGTTTGACCAACTGCACATCGCGGTAGCCGATGCGGGTGGCGTTGACGATATCCGCCACTTGCAGGTCTTCGTCGAAGTCGACGAAATCCTTGCCCTTGGGGTGCGCGAAGATCGGCCAGTTGAAGTTGACCTGGGCTTCGCTGCGCAGCGGCACGGGCGCGCTGGCCGTGATCAAACCGAGGGCGAGGGCGATGGTGTTGGCCGCGTTGGTCGCGTCTACCAGCACATTGTCCAGTTGGTGCCGACCGTGGACCGAACCGGCCACGTTCAGGTTCTGCGGCAGGCCGCTGAGGCTGAACTCCGCACGCGAGTCCTCATAGGCCAGCTTGCCGCCGGCCTGGCACAGCAGTTGGTACACCGGCATATAGCCGGCCGACATGCACAGCAGGTCGCAGTCGATTACCTGCCCAGTGTCGCTGACCTGACCCTGAGCGGTGATCTGGCGCACATCGACACCCTTCACATGGCGCAGGCCTTTTTCATGCAAGGCCTCGAACACCGTGCTGTTGGGCAGGCAACGGATCTTGCGCTGCGCCAGCGCGCCGGCCAGGGCCTGGTCGGCGGGGGCGTGGCGCAGGTCGATCACGGCGGCGACGTCCACGCCCTGGTCATGCAGGTCGAGGGCGGCGAGGTAGCCGTCATCGTTGCCGGTCAGCACCACCGCGCGTTTGCCGGGCTTGACGGCATAGAGCTTCATCAGGCGTTGCGCGGCACTGGTCAGCATCACCCCCGGCAGGTCGTTGTTGCGAAAGATCACCGGCTGGTCGAACGAACCGCTGCACACCAGGCACTGCTGCGCGCGCACCTTGTACATGCGCTTGCCCTGGATCACCGGCAGGTAGTTGTCGGTGAACCAGGCGTTGCAGGTGGCCTCGGTGAGCACCTGGATATTCGCGTGTTGCTGCACCGCGCCGAGCAATTCGCGGCGCAGGCTGTCGGCGCGGGTGCCGGCGATATCGAAGCGCGCATAAGTCAGCGAGCCGCCGAGGATCGGCTGCTGCTCGATCAGCAGCACCTTGGCCCCGGCATCGGCGGCGGTCAGCGCCGCCTGCAAACCGGCGGGGCCGGCGCCGATGACGGCCAGGTCGGTGAACAGGTAGGCCTTGTCGTAGTACTCGGGCTGGAAGTTCAGGTCGAGCACGCCCAGGCCGGCCTTTTTACGGATGATCGGCTCCCACACTTTCCACATGCCTTTGGGCTTGTAGAACGAGCGGTAATAGAACCCCACCGGCATGAATTTGGAGAACTTGCCCAGGTAGGCATCGCGGTCGTTGTCCAGCGTGCCATTGACGTTCTGCGCGCTCACCGCCAGGCCGGCCGACAGCGCGTGGGCATCGGCCAGCACGTTGGGCTCCTGGGGCAATTGCACCAGGCTGTTGGCGTCCTGGCCGGCCATGCTCAGCGGGCCGCGTGGACGGTGGTATTTGAACGAGCGCGACATCAGGAAGCGCCCGTTGGCGAGCAGGGCGCTGGCGATGCTGTCGCCCTGCAAGCCCTGGTAGGGTTGGCCGTCGAAACTGAAATCGAGTGGCTGATCACGCTGGATCAGCAAGCCCATGGGGGCGGGGAGGCGGTTCATCCGGCGATCTCCTTGGCGGTGTTGAAGTCGACACGCGTGTTGAACACTTCCCTGGGGTCGAAGGTGCGCTGGATTTCATCGGTGACGGTGTGGCGCTCGACGAGGAACCAATAGCTGGACGGCGTGTGCATCCACCATTCGCGCACCACACCGGCGAGGTTGTCGGTGTTGAACACGTAGTCGGCCCATTCGGCGTCGCTGCAGTTGACCGGATCGGGCATGGGCTTGAACTCGCCGCCGTAGCTGAACTCGCTGATATTGCGCGGCCCGTTGAGCGGGCACATCATGATTTTCATAGTCCGCTCTCCATTAATGGCTGGCCGCCGTGGCGCCCATTTCGTTGACTTGCTGGAAGGTCGAGAAACGTTCGAGGCCGAAGGGTTTGATCAGCTCCGGCACCTTGCCGCCGCTGGCGACCAGCTCGGCCATGGTCTTGCCGCAGATCGGCGTGGCCTTGAAGCCCCAGGTGCCCCAACCGGCGTCGAGGTAGTAATTTTTCACCGGCGACAGGCCCATGATTGGGCTGTAGTCCGGGGTCATGTCGGTGATCCCGGCCCACTGGCGCATCAACTTGGCGTTGGCCAGGAACGGGAACATCTCGATGGCATGGGCCAGCAGGCTTTCCTTGAGGTCCAGGGTCGAGCGCGTGTTGAACAGCGGGTAGGGATCGGAACCGCCGCCGAACACCACTTCGCCGCGACTGGTTTGCTGCACGTAGCAGTGCAGGGCCGAGGAACTCACCAGCGGGTCGAGGAATGGCTTGAACGGCTGGGTGACCATGGCCTGCAGCGGGAAGGTCTGGATCGGCGAGCGGATACCGGCCTTGGCCATCAGCAGCGAACTGTGCCCGGCAATCGCCTGCACCGCGCAGCCGCACCGGATGGTGCCGCGATTGGTTTTCACGGCGGTGATGGCGCCGTTCTCGATGATCAGGTCTTGCACTTCGGTGAGCTGATGGATTTCCACGCCGCGTTTGGCCGCCTGCTTGGCATAGCCCCAGGCCACTGCATCATGGCGCGCGGTGGCGCCGTCGATGTGCCAGAGCCCGGCGAGCACCGGCAGGTGGCCGGGGTCGAGGTTGAGGCTGGGCACCAGTTCGCGGATCTGCTGGCGGTCGAGCATCTCGGTGCGCCCGCCGAAATGCTTGTTGACCTCGGCGCGCTGGCGGAACGAACGCACCGTGGCGTCGGTGTGGGCCAGGGTCAGTTGGCCGCGCTCGGAGTACATGATGTTGAAGTCGAATTCATTGGACAGCGCCTGGAACATCTTTACCGACTCGGCATAGAAGCGCACCCCTTCGCTGGTCAGGTAGTTGGAGCGGATCACCGCCGTGTTGCGCGCGGTATTGCCACCGCCCAGGTAGGACTTTTCCAGCACGGCAATGTTGCTGATGCCGTGGTACTTGGCCAGGTAGTAGGCGGTCGCCAGGCCGTGGCCGCCGGCGCCGATGATCACCACGTCGTAACTCGACTTGAGCTCTTTGGGCGGTGGCAGATCCACCTCCACCGGGTACTCCGAACTCAGCCCGTATTTCAATAGATTGAATGGCATACGGCCTCCGATTGGCTGCGTAGGGCGTGATGTTGCGCAAGGGCGGCGGTCACGGTGTTTTTCATCAGGAAGGCAATGGTCATCGGGCCGACACCGCCGGGGACCGGGGTGATGGCGGCGACGTGGGGCAGGGCGGCAGCGAAGTCGACATCGCCCACCAGGCGGCTGCGGCCGTCGTCGTCAATGCGGTTGATACCGACGTCGATCACCACCGCGCCAGGCTTGAGCCAACTGGCATCGATCAAGCGTGGGCGGCCTACGGCGGCGATCACGATGTCGGCCTGGCTGCACAGGGCCTGGGCGTTGTGGCTGCGCGAATGCAACACCGTCACCGAGCAATCGGCCTTGAGCAGCAGGGCCGCCATGGGCTTGCCGACGATGTTCGACCGACCGACCACCACCGCGTGTTTACCGCGCAGGTCGCCACAGGTTTGCTCCAGCAGATACAGGCAACCGCTGGGCGTGCAGGGGGTGAGCACGGCGCGGCCCTGGCTGAGGCCGCCGACGTTCTGGCTGTGAAAACCGTCCACGTCCTTGTCCGGTGCGATGGCTTCCAGGGCGCGCAGTTCGTCCATCTGCGCCGGCAGCGGCAATTGCAGGAGGATGCCGTGAATTGCCGGGTCGGCGTTCAATTGGCCGATCAGGATCAACAGCTGTTCGGTGCTGGTATCGTCGGGCAGCCGGTGCTCCAGGGAGTGGATGCCAACCTCGGTGGCGCGCAGGACCTTGTTGCGCACATAGACCTGACTGGCCGGGTCGTTGCCCACCAGGATCACCGCCAGGGCCGGTTGAATAGCTTGCGCATGCAGACGCGCTACGTCCTCGCGGACCTGCAGCAGCACCCGCGCAGCGGCGGCTTTGCCATCGATCAGTTTAGGCTCGCTCACCGGAACACCACCGTTCTGTCCTGGTTGAGAAACACCCGGTGCCCCAGGTGGTACTTGACCGCCTTGGACAGGGCCACGGTCTCGGTGTCACGCCCGATAGCAACCAGGTCGTCCGGCTTGTACACATGGTCCACGCGCTGTACTTGCTGCTCGATGATCGGGCCCTCATCCAGGTCGCTGGTGACATAGTGCGCGGTGGCGCCAATCAACTTCACGCCGCGTTGATAGGCCTGGTGATAGGGCTTGGCGCCTTTGAAACCGGGCAGGAACGAATGGTGAATATTGATCGCGCGCCCCGACAGTTGCCGGCACAGGTCGTCGGAGAGAATCTGCATATAGCGCGCCAGCACCACCAGTTCGGTGCGGGTGTCATCGACGATCTTCATCAGCTCGGCTTCCTGCGCGGCTTTGTTGTCCTTCGACACCGGCAGGTAAATAAAGCGAATACCCTCGCGCTCGGCCATGGGCCGCAGGTCGAGGTGGTTGGAGACGATGGCGGTGATGGTCATGTCCATCTCGCCCTTGTGGTAGCGGTAGAGCAGGTCGGTGAGGCAGTGGTCGAACTTGCTCACCATCAGCAGCACGCGCATCGGCTCGCGGGTGTCGTAGAGCTCCCACTGCATGTCGAAGGCCTGGGCGACGTCGGCGAAACCGGCGCGGATCTGTTCCAGATCGCCTGCGTGCCCATCGTTGAAACGGAACACGGCACGCATGAAGAAGCGACCGCTGAAGTCATCATCGAACTGCGCCATCTCCCCGATGTAGCACGCGTTGTCCGCCAGATACGTGGTGACGGCAGCGACAATGCCGGACACCGCGGGACAAGTGACCTTGATGATGAAATGGTTTTTTTCGTGTTGCATGACACGTCCTCGGGATGATGGCGGCAGCTCATCGCATAGCGAAAAAATGTCAGAGGACAGCAGGCTCATTCCGTGAGCGCATTTTCTTGTTAGGAATAAAATATTCCTGAAGTGGCTTTATAGGGGAATGGACGCGGGGCGTCTAGGGGTTTTGGGAAAGTTTTTTAACTGAGGGGAATTTTTACCGGGGAGGACGGCGTCGAACGCGGTCAAAAATGTGGGAGGGGGCTTGCCCCCGATGAGGGGGGTCAATGAAAGATGCATTCACTGACACTCCCTCATCGGGAGCAAGCCCCCTCCCACAGTTGGATCTCTGTGCTTCAGGTGTATCGCGAGTCCGGATTATTCCTTGTCGTTGCCGTAATTCATGATCGACAGCAGGCGAATCGGCACCCGCACCAACTCTTCCGGCCCATGGGGAATTTCGCCCTCGAACGTCAGGCTGTCGCCGGCTTCCATCCGATACAGCTGATTCCCATGCCGATAAATCAGCTCCCCTTCCAGCAAGTGCAGAAACTCGGTCCCCGGGTGGGCAAAGGTCGGGAACTCCTCGCTGGCGTCATCCATGCTGACCATGTACGCCTCAAAGCTCTTCTTCGGCCCCCGCGTATGGTTGAGCAGATGGTAGGTATGCCCCTTTTCCGTACCCCGGCGCACCACTTCCATGCCTTGGTCGGCTTTGACCAGCAAGGCACTGCCATCTTGTTGATCGTATTCGGCGAACAATTTCGACAACGGCAGCCCGAGCACGTCGCACAGGCGACTCAGGGTGTCGAGGCTGGTGGACACCTGGGCGTTTTCGATCTTGCTCAACATGCCCTGGCTGATATCGGCAATCTTCGCCACGTCGGACAGCTTCAGGTCCTGGGCCTGGCGTTGGCGTTTGATCTGCAAACCCAGGTATTGCTCCAGCTTGAGGCGGGGGGCGGTTTCGGTGGACATAGTCATCAGATCCTGCACGCTTTCCGTTCAGTAATATTAGTTTCGCACTAGGAAAGTGCAAGTGGCGGCGCTTGGCGGCCGTGCCCCGGCACGTATTCCCACGGGGAAAAGAATTTTCCCATATATACAGCACAAAAGCGCTTTCACCGGCACTTCAATCGGCCGCTCGCGAATCTGGCAAGGGTATTGCATTCCTGTGGGGAAACTAACTTTCTTTTTAAGAATAAAAAGACAGTCTAGGCCCACCCACACGGTTTTGCCTTTCGCGAGGAGTGACACGCAATGTTGCCAGCAGAAACCCAGCGCATCATCGACAAGTACGGCATCAAGTACGTGCTTGCGCAGTTTGTGGATATACACGGTGCGGCCAAGACCAAGTCGGTGCCGATTTGCGGGCTCAAGACGGTGGCCGAAGAGGGCGCCGGGTTTGCCGGGTTTGCCATCAGCGGCATGGGCATGGAACCCCACGGCCCGGACTTCATGGCGCGGGGCGACCTGTCCACGCTGACCCCGGTGCCCTGGCAGCCGGGTTACGGGCGCGTGGTGTGCGTCGGGCATGTCGACGGCAAGCCCCATCCCTTTGATAGCCGCTACGTGCTGCAGCAGCAGGTGCAGCGCCTGCAAGACAAGGGCTGGACGCTGAACACCGGCCTGGAACCCGAATTCAACCTGATGCGCCGCGACGAGCAGGGCAAGCTGCAACTGGTCGACCCCAGCGACAACCTCGACAAGCCCTGCTACGACTACAAGGGCCTGTCGCGCTCGCGGGTGTTCCTGGAGCGCCTGACCGAAGCCTTGCAGGCGGTGGATTTCGAGGTCTATCAGATCGACCACGAAGACGCCAACGGCCAGTTCGAGATCAACTACACCTACAGCGACGCCCTGACCTCGGCCGACCGCTTTACCTTCTTCCGCATGGCCGCCGGCGAGATCGCCAACGACCTGGGCATGATCTGTTCGTTCATGCCCAAGCCCGACCCGAAACGCGCCGGCAACGGCATGCACTTTCACCTGTCGATCAGCAGCGCCGAGAACAAGAACCTGTTCCATGACGCCAGCGACCCGAGCGGCATGGGCCTGTCGAAACTGGCCTATCACTTCGCCGCCGGCCTGCTCGCCCATGGCCCGGCGCTGTGTGCGTTCGCCGCGCCCACCGTCAACTCCTACAAGCGCCTGGTGGTGGGCAACTCGCTGTCCGGCGCCACCTGGGCCCCGGCCTTTATCGCGTTTGGCGCCAACAACCGTTCGGCCATGGTGCGCGTGCCTTACGGCCGCCTGGAGTTCCGCCTGCCGGATGCCGGCTGCAACCCTTACCTGGTCAGCGCCGCGATCATCGCGGCGGGCCTGGACGGTATCGATCGCGAGTTGGAAATCGACCACGTCTGCAACGAAAACCTCTACAGCCTGAGCCTGGAGCAGATCGCCGAGCGCGGCATCAAGACCTTGCCCCAATCCCTCAAGGAAGCCTGCGACGCGCTGGAAGCCGACCCGCTGTTCGCCGAGGTGCTGGGCCCGCAGATCGTGGGTGAGTTCATCAAGCTCAAGCGCATGGAGTGGGTGGAATACAGCCGCCATGTGAGCGACTGGGAAGTCCAGCGCTATACCGAATTTTTCTGACACCGTGTGACGGAGACTTGATATGTGTGGAATCGTAGGTCTGTACCTGAAAAACCCCCGACTGGAACCCCAGCTCGGCCAGTTGTTTGAACCGATGTTGCAGGCCATGACCGACCGTGGCCCGGACAGTGCGGGTTTTGCCATCTACGGTGATGAAGTCGCCGACGGCTGGGTCAAGCTGACCCTGCAAGCGACTACCGAGGGCTTCGACTGGAAAGCCCTGATGGGCGAACTGGAAGGGCGCCTGGGCTGTTCGCTGGACTGGTTTCAGAACGCCAGCGCCGCCGTGTTGAAGATCCACGCCGACGAAGCCCCGGTGCGCCTGGCCCTGGCCGAACTGGCGCCGAGCGTGCGCATCATGAGCGCCGGGCAGAGCATCGAGATCCTCAAGGGCATGGGCCTGCCCCAGGAAATTTCCCAGCGCTTCGGCCTGGCGAGCATGCAAGGCAGCCACATCATCGGCCACACCCGCATGGCCACTGAAAGCGCGGTGACCATGGAAGGCAGCCACCCGTTTTCCACCGGTGCCGACCTGTGCCTGGTCCACAACGGTTCGCTGTCGAACCACTTCCGCCTGCGCCAGGAACTCAAGCGCGAAGGCATCCATTTTGAAACCGACAACGACACCGAAGTCGCCGCCGGCTACCTGACCTGGCGCCTGCAACAGGGCGACTCGCTCAAAGAGGCGCTGGACCACGCCCTGGAAGACCTCGACGGCTTCTTCACCTTCGCCATCGGCACGCGCAACGGTTTTGCGGTGATCCGCGACCCGATCGCGTGCAAGCCGGCGATCCTCGCCGAGACCGACGACTACGTCGCCATGGCCTCCGAGTACCAGGCGCTGTCGAGCCTGCCAGGCATCGAGAACGCCCGCATCTGGGAGCCCGCACCGGCCACTTTGTACATCTGGGAACGCCAGTCAGCTTAAGGAGCGCACACATGAAAACCATCGATCTTTCCACCGCCACCGTGCGTGACCTCAACCAGGCGCTGCACGCGCAGGCCATCGACAACGAATGGCGCGTCACCCACTCCAACGGCAAGCACAACCTGGCGGTCGGGGTGAATCAGGCGGTGTCCATCGATATCGAGGGCCACGCCGGCTACTACTGCGCGGGCATGAACCAACAGGCGTCGATCACCGTACACGGCAACGTCGGCGTGGGCTGCGCCGAGAACATGATGTCCGGATCGGTGCGCGTCAAAGGCAGCGCGTCCCAGGCGGCTGGGGCCACGGCCCATGGCGGCTTGCTGGTGATCGAAGGCGACGCGGGCGCGCGTTGCGGCATCTCCATGAAAGGCATCGACATCGTGGTCGGCGGCAGCATCGGCCACATGAGCTGCTTCATGGGCCAGGCCGGGCGTTTGGTCGTCTGCGGCGATGCCGGCGATGCGCTGGGCGACTCGCTGTACGAAACCCACATCTACGTGAAGGGCACGGTGGAGTCGCTGGGCTCCGATTGCGTCGAAAAAGAGATGCGCAGCGAGCACCTGCACGAGCTACAAGAGCTGCTCGATCGCGCCGGTTTCGCCCACCGCGCTGCGGATTTCAAGCGCTACGGCTCGGCCCGCCAGTTGTACAACTTCAAAGTCGATAACGCCTCCGCCTACTGATTCAGGAGCTACAACATGAGTGAACAAACCCCTCCGGTACTGCGCGAGTCGGCCACCTTCGATCGCCTGACCATCCAGGAAATCCAGCGCGCCGCCGAAACCGGTATCTACGACATTCGCGGCGGCGGTACCAAGCGCAAGCTGCCGCACTTCGATGACTTGCTGCTGCTCGGCGCCAGCGTGTCGCGTTACCCGCTGGAAGGCTATCGCGAGAAGTGCGGCACCGACGTGATCCTCGGCAACCGCTTCGCCAAGAAACCGATCCACCTGAAGATCCCGGTGACCATCGCCGGCATGAGTTTCGGTGCGTTGTCGGCCAACGCCAAGGAAGCCCTGGGCCGTGGCGCGAGCATCGCCGGCACCAGCACCACCACCGGTGACGGCGGCATGACTCCGGAAGAGCGCGGTCAGTCGCGGCACCTGGTGTACCAGTACCTGCCGTCGCGCTACGGCATGAACCCCGATGACCTGCGCAAGGCCGATGCCATCGAGATCGTCCTCGGCCAGGGCGCCAAGCCCGGCGGTGGCGGCATGTTGCTAGGCATGAAAGTCACCGAGCGCGTGGCCGGCATGCGCACCTTGCCGATCGGCGTGGACCAGCGCAGCGCCTGCCGCCACCCGGACTGGACCGGCCCGGACGACCTGGCGATCAAGATTGCCGAGTTGCGCGAGATCACCGATTGGGAAAAACCGATCTACGTGAAAATCGGCGCCAGCCGGCCGTATTACGACGTGAAGCTGGCGGTCAAGGCCGGTGCCGATGTGATCGTGCTCGACGGCATGCAAGGCGGCACAGCCGCCACCCAGGAAGTGTTTATCGAGCATGTCGGCATCCCGATTCTGTCGGCCATCCCCCAAGCGGTACAGGCTTTGCAAGAGATGGGCATGCACCGCAAGGTCCAGTTGATTGTGTCGGGCGGGATTCGTAACGGCGCCGATGTGGCCAAGGCCATGGCGATGGGCGCGGATGCGGTGGCCATTGGCACGGCCGCGCTGATTGCCCTGGGCGACAACCACCCACGGCTGGACGCGGAACTGAAAAAGATCGGCTCGGCCGCCGGCTTCTACGACGACTGGCAGAACGGCCGCGACCCGGCCGGCATCACCACCCAGGACCCGGAGCTATCGAAACGCCTCGACCCGGTGGAAGGCGGGCGGCGCTTGGCCAACTACCTGCGGGTGATGGTGCTCGAAGCCCAGACCATGGCCCGTGCGTGCGGCAAGTCGCACCTGCACAACCTCGACCCCGAGGACCTGGTTGCGCTGACGGTGGAGTCGGCCGCCATGGCACGGGTGCCGTTGGCAGGGACCAACTGGGTGCCGGGTTCCGGTTACTGAGTTACGAGCCGGCTTGCCGGCTGCTACGGCGTTCCACCCCTGTAGGAGCGAGCTTGCTCGCGAAGGTCGTTAACGATAACGCGGGCATCCTGGATGACCGCGTTGTCTGGACGGTTTTCGCGAGCAAGCTCGCTCCTACATGCATCTCCCCTATCTTTTGCAGGAGCTTTGAACATGATCAATCGTCTTCTCGGCAAATCCCTCTTCGGCTTATTGGCGGCCAGTGCCTTCGCACCCTTGGCCCAGGCCGCCGATGCTCCGACCTTGAACACCGGCAGCACCGCCTGGATGATCACCGCCGCCGTGCTGGTGCTGTTCATGTGTCTGCCGGGGCTCGCGCTGTTCTACGGCGGCCTGGTCCGTGCGAAAAACATGCTCTCGCTGTTCACCCAGTGCTTCGGCGTCGCCGGCCTGGTGGGCGTGCTGTGGGTGATCTACGGCTACAGCATGGTGGTCGATACCACGGGCATGGTCGAAGGGCAGGTGACCTTCAACAGTTTTGTCGGCGGCCTGGGCCGCGCGTTCCTGGCGGGCATGACCCCCGCCAGCCTGGTGGGGGATATTCCGGAAGGCGTATTCGTGACCTTCCAGATGACCTTCGCGATCATCACCCCGGCGCTGATCGCCGGCGCCTTTGCCGAACGCATGAAGTTCTCGGCGGCGCTGCTGTTCATGGCCATCTGGTTCACCCTGGTGTATGCCCCGGTGGCGCATATGGTCTGGGGCGGTTCGGGGGCCTTGATGCATAACTGGGGCGTGCTCGACTTTGCCGGCGGCACCGCCGTCCACATCAACGCCGGTGTGGCCGCGCTCGCCGCATGCCTGATCCTCGGCAAGCGCAAGGGTTACCAGAACACGCCGATGCCCGCGCATAACCTGAGCCTGACCATGGCCGGTGCGGCAATGCTCTGGGTCGGCTGGTTCGGCTTCAATATCGGCTCCGGCGGCGGCCTCAACGGCACCTCGGGGATTGTCATGCTCAACACCCAACTGGGCGCCTGTGCGGGGATTCTCGGCTGGATGTTCACCGAGTGGTTCAAGGTCGGCAAGCCTAGCGCCCTGGGCCTGGCCAGCGGTGCATTGGCTGGCCTGGTGGGGATCACCCCGGCGTGCGCCTATGTGGGCGTCGGCGGCGCGTTGGCCATCGGCTTGCTGTGCGGGGTGTTCTGCTACCTGAGCGTGACCGTATTGAAGCGGCGCTTCGGCTACGACGACAGCCTCGACGTATTCGGCCTGCACGGCATCGGCGGCATGATCGGCGCCGTACTCACCGGTGTGTTCTGCGTACCGTCCATGGGTGGACTGGTGGAAGGCGTGACCATGGGCGCCCAGGTAGTGGCACAGCTCAAAGGGGTGGTGCTGACCACCGTGTACTGCTTCGTGGTCAGCTGGATCATCCTCAAAGTGGTCAATGCGCTGGTCGGCCTGCGTGCCCATGAGTCGGTGGAAGAGATGGGCCTGGACCTCGCCGAGCACAACGAGCGGGCCTACAACCACTGATTCTCCCCCTGAGTAAACGCAGCTCAAAATGTGGGAGGGGCGGTGCGACGATTCGACTTGCTCCCGATGGCGCCGGATCAGTCAGCTTGTTAGTAGCTGACCCACCGCCATCGGGAGCAAGCCCCCTCCCACAGTTGCCTTGCTGCGCCACGGTGGATGGGGTTGGACCTGGCCGAGCATAACGGGCGGGCCTACAACCACTGATCCTCTCCCTGAGTAAACGCAGCTCAAAATGTGGGAGGGGCGGTGCGACGATTCGACTTGCTCCCGATGGCGCCGGAACAGTCAGCTTGTTTGTAGCTGACCCACTGCAATCGGGGGCAAGCCCCCTCCCACAGTTGCCTTGCTGCGCCACGGTGGATGGGGCTGGACCTCGCCAAGCATAACGAGCGGGCCTACAACCACTGATCTTCCCCCTGAGTAAACGCAGCTCAAAATGTGGGAGGGGGCTTGCTCCCGATGGCGCCGGATCAGTCAGCTTGTTTGTAGCTGACCCACCGCCATCGGGAGCAAGCCCCCTCCCACAGTTGCCTTGCTGCGCCACGGTGGATGGGGTTGGACCTGGCCGAGCATAACGAGCGGGCCTACAACCACTGATCCTCTCCCTGAGTAAACGCAGCTCAAAATGTGGGAGGGGGCTTGCTCCCGATGGCGCCGGAACAGTCAGCTTGTTTGTAGCTGACCCACTGCAATCGGGGGCAAGCCCCCTCCCACAGTTGCCTTGCTGCGCCACGGTGGATGGGGTTGGACCTGGCCGAGCATAACGGGCGGGCCTACAACCACTGATCCTCTCCCTGAGTAAACGCAGCTCAAAATGTGGGAGGGGCGGTGCGACGATTCGACTTGCTCCCGATGGCGCCGGAACAGTCAGCTTGTTTGTAGCTGACCCACCGCCATCGGGGGCAAGCCCCCTCCCACAGTTGCCTTGCTGCGCTGCAACTGGCTGGCCACCAGGGTGTTCTTCAGCAGGTAGGCAATCGTCATCGGCCCGACACCGCCCGGCACCGGCGTAATCGCGCTGGCCACGGTGCGTGCGCTGGCATAGTCGACATCGCCCACCAACCGAGTACCGGTCTCGGTGCTGATGCGGTTGATCCCCACGTCGATCACCACCGCGCCCGGCTTGAGCCAGCTGGCATCGATCAACTGCGGCCGACCGACGGCGGCGACGACGATATCGGCCAAGCGGCACAACGCCGGTGCATCGACGCTGCGCGAGTGCACGACGCTGACCGAGCAGTTGGCCTGCAACAGCAGGGTCGCCATCGGTTTGCCGACGATGTTCGAGCGACCAATCACCACCGCGTGCAAGCCAGTCAAGTCGCCGCAGGTTTCATGCAGCAGGCGCATGCAGCCGCTGGGCGTGCAGGGCGTGAGGACCTCGATGCCTTGCACCAGGCCGCCGACGTTCTCACGGTGGAAACCGTCCACGTCCTTGATCGGGTCAATCGCATGGATCACCGCTGCCTCGTCGATATGCGCCGGCAACGGCAACTGCACCAGCACGCCGTTGACCGAAGCGTCGGCGTTCAACTGGGCAAGCAGGTCGAGCACTTGCGCCTGGCTGGCGTCATCCGGCAGCCGGTATTCAAGGGAGCGAATCCCGACTTCCTTGGCCCGCAGCAGTTTGTTGCGCACATACACTTCGCTGGCCGGGTCGTCGCCCACCAGCACGACGGCCAGGGCCGGGAAGATTTTTTGCGTGGCAAGCAGCAGGACCTCGTCGCGAACCTCGTCGAGAACCTGGGCAGAAATGGCCTTGCCGTCGATATCGCGGGCAAGGGGGGAGAGTGTGCTGGTCAAAAGCGTCACCGATGTCTGGAAAAATAGGGGAGCTGAGGGATAAATCCCTCAGCGATAAGCCGCCCAGGGCATTCAGGCTACCAGTTGATGGCAGGCATACACCACCAGCACACCGGCGATCAGCGTGGCATAGGGCAGCCAGCCGGCGCGGCGTTGACCGTCATCGGCCCGGATATACAGGTCGCTGAGCATCGCCGCAGGGAAGCGGCCTTTGTCCTGCACATAGTGGCGGTAGCAGAACACCGGCAGGATCAGCAGCGCGAGCAGCAAGCCGGTGACCAGCGTGCCCGCGCCCCAGATATCCGCACCCAGGCCCATGCACGCCAGGTTGACGAAGCTCAGCACGCCGCCGGCCGCCAGCAGCACGGTGGGGGCTTTGTACGGGCGCACGCAGTCGGGACGGTCCAGACGGTGAATCCAGCCGGCGTTGAGGTTGAGGAAGTTGAAAATGATGTAGCTGACGTTGGAGGCCGCCAGCACGAACACGTAGTCCGACATCAGCAACAACAGCAGGTTGAACGACAGGTCGGTCCACATCGCCGCCGTGGGCGCGCCGTGTTCGTTGGTGCGCCCCAGGTACTTGGGCAGCCAGCCGTCCACCGATGCCTGATACAGGGTGCGCGACGAGCCGGACATCGAGGTCATGATCGCCAGCAACGTGGCCAACACCAGCATGATCAGTACGATATTGGCGACCACCTTGCCGCCGCCGATGCTGTCGGCCATCGCCTGGCCAACGCCCATGCCGCTGTAGATCGCCGGCGACAGCAGGCCGCTGTACACCGCCGGTGTCACCACCGCGCCGCTGGCGTCGAGCACCGCCGGGGTCACCAGTTGGCCGAGCCCCAGGCTGCCTTGAAACGCCAGCGGCACCAGGGTGAACACCAGGATGCACAGCAGGCCGGCGTAGAAGATCGCCTTGAAGGTGTCACGCTTGGGGTCCTTGAACTCGCGGGTGTAGCACACCGCCGTTTCGAACCCGTAGGTGGACCACGCGGCCATGAACAGCCCGCCGGCCATCAGCGACCAGCCGGACATATCCCACGGGCCATCGATGACTTGCCCGGCCGCGTCATGCGCCAGCGGGAACAGCGGCAGGAAGTTGGCCTGGGTCGCATCCCCGGTGAACAACGGCACCACGCCCACCAGCAACAGCGGGATCAGCGAGGTGACGCCGAGCACCAGCGTCAGGCGCGCCGAGCGCAGGATGCCGCCATGCTGCACGGCAAACACCGTGAGCAGAATCAACAGGCCAATGGCGAATGTCGCGTTGATGCGCAACGACAGGCCGCTCTTGACCCAGCCCAGGTCGAGCAGGGTCAGTTGCCAGGTGTTGATCAGCGCATCGGCGGGAAACAGCGCGGTGAGGATATACCCCGCCGCCAGCCCCGAGCCGATGGACAGCACCGGCGACCAGGCCAGCCAGTTGCACCACACCGACACCGGTGCGATCAACTTGCTGTAGCGCACCCAGGCCACCGCGCCGTACACCGAGGCACCGCCGGACTTGTGCGGGAACAGCCCGGCGATCTCGGCATAGGTAAAGGCCTGGATAAACCCGAACAGGATCGACACGATCCACACGATCCAGGCCGGTTTGCCCACCGTGGCGGCAATCGCGCCGATGGAGAACAGCACCAGCGCGGGTACGCCACTGGCGACCCAGAATGCACCGCGCCAATCGATCTTGCGGTGCAGGCTGCCCACTGAGCTGGCAGCCTGCGGTACAGCCTCGAACGTCGTCGCTTCCATCTTCGTATTCCCATGTCTGAGTAGCGGTTAAGAAGGGCAATCAAAGTGGGCAGTCAAAGTTGGGGTGGCACACATCGCTATTGGGACGATCAGCTACGCACCCGGCTCTTGTCCGGGTCATAGAAAATCGCTGCGCTGACCGTGGCGCTGATGCGCTTCTGCAGGCCATCGACTTTGCCAATCTCAAGCAGGGTGCCGGGCTCGGCGCAGCTCACGTCCACTCGGCACAGCGCGATATTGCTGGCCAGCAACGGTGAGCGGCAGGCACTGGTGATGACCCCGACCTGGGCGCGGCCGTGGTACACCGGGTCGCCGTGATGCGCGGCCTCATTGCCGCGCAGGTGCAGGCCGACCAGCTTGTGGCTGGGATGGGCGCTGCGCCGCAACAGAGCGTCGCGGCCGATAAAGTCATCGGTCTTGCTCTTGAGTGGCACGCTGAACCCGATGCCGGCCTCGAACGGGTCGGTCTGGTCGCTGAACTCGTAGCCGGCAAAAATCAGCCCGGCTTCGATGCGCAGCAAGTCCAGCGCTTCCAGGCCCAGGGGCACCAGGCCCAAGGGTTGGCCGAGTTGCCAGATGCGGTCCCACACCCGTTCGGCGTCTTCGGGCTGGCACCACACCTCGAAGCCCAGTTCACCGGTGTAGCCGGTGCGCGAAATCATCAACGGGCAGCCCTCGAAGCCGTCCAGCCGGCCGACCAGGAAGCGGAACCAGCCGAGGCTCTCCACGCTCGGTTGGGTGGGCGGCGTCCAGACCATCTGCGTGAGCAGCTCGCGGCTGAGCGGCCCTTGCACCGCCAGGTTGTGAATCTGCTCGCTGGCGGACTTGACCCACACCTTCATGCCCAGTTTTTCGGCCTGCTCGCGCAGCCACACGCCGGCGTAGTCTTCGCCGCAGATCCAGCGGAAGTTGTCCGGGCCCAGGCGCAGCAGGGTGCCGTCGTCGAGCATGCCGCCGTGCGCGTGGCACATCGCCGAATAGACCACTTGGCCCACCGCCAGGCGCCGCACGTCGCGGGTCAGGCAGTACTGCAGCAGGGCTTCGGCGTCGGGGCCGATGATCTCGAACTTGCGCAGGGCGGTCAGGTCCATCACGGCCACGCGTTCGCGGCAGCCGAGGTATTCCTCGGTGGCGCCGTAGCCGTCGTAGCGCAGCGGCAGCCACCAGTTGCGGTAGTCGGTGAAGCTGCCGGTGAGGGCGCTGGTGCGTGAGTGGAACGCGGTCTCACGGGTCAGTATCGGGTCGGCATCGGCCGTAGTTCGAGTGCTCATGGCGATGGAAAAACGCTCCTTCTCGCGGTAGATACGGACATGGATATCGGTCGGGTTCCAGCCATTGGCCGGGTCGATGTCATCCGGGCACGAGGTACTGCCACACACCAGTTCGGTCATGGCCCGCAGCAGCACGTAGTCGCCGGGCCGCGACCACGGCTCATCCAGGGTCATCTGTTGGTGTGCATCAATGCCGGTGTTGAAGAAAAAATTGATCGCCGGCCAGCCATTGCGCGCCTGCACGCCGTAGGGCGCGAGTACGCGGCTGAGGTTGTCGCTGCAGTTGTCGTGCCCGAAATAGCCATGGGATTCGTAGTAGCGCGCCGCGCAGGCCAGGGCGAAGGCGTCGTGACGCCCGACCGTGTCCTGCACCACCTCCAGCATCGGCTGCATCCGACGGTCGAAAAACTTCGAGAACAGCCCCGGTGCGGGGTAGGCGCTGCCGTTCAGCGTGCGCGTCACGGTCTGGTCCAGGTCCAACTCCATGCCGCGATCCAGGGCGCGGCGGTCGAGGGCGACGAAGTCCGAGCACTGGCGGCCGGCGACGTCCAGCACCTGCACGTACTGGCCCTTGGCGACGGTGTAGCTGCGGGCGGTGCCCGCGCGCAGGGTGAACTCGTCCAGCACCTCGCCCAATGGCTCGGGCAGGACGGGCACCAGCAGGGGCGACGGGTTGGCCCGTGTCACCTGCAGGCGCAGTTCGCTGGGCCGGTATTGCCGGTCGACGGCGGTGGGCCTGGCAGGGGCGGCGACGATCACCAGCAGGCGCTCATCGGCGACGAACTGCCGGGCGTGGCCGGGCGGGCTGTCGTCGTCCCACAGCGCGGCGGCCAGGGGCAATGCCTGGGCGTCGATGCCACGCCGCTTGAGCGCCTGGCCGACACGCGGGGGCACGCGGCAGGCGCTTGAGCCTCTCAGCCCCCAGCTCGCCAGGGCGCTGCGGCCGTTAGCGTCGAGGGCCAGCAATGCGCAGGGTTGCCGGCCTTCGACGTCGATCACCTGCAGGCCGTCGCCGGGCTGCAGGTCGACCAGGCTCACACCGCCTGCGGCCACGCGGTAGCGCTCCAGGTTCGGCGCCCGGGCAAACAGCCCGGGTTCTCGCGGGTGGGAAACACGCGGAGCATTCATCATGGGCGCCCGCTCAGCCGACTGACTTGATGGGCGTCGCAGGCTCACCCAGGTACGCCGCCATCGAGTCGTCCAGGGCCTGCAGCCACGGGGTGTGGTGCGGCGGCGACTGGGTGCCGGTCATCAGCGAGCGGTAGGACTTGTCGCGATAACCCATGATGTTTTCGGCCTTGTCGTGCTTCCAGTGCAGGAAGGTCTGGTTGACGGCGGCGATGTCGAAATTCGGGTAGTCGGTGGCGTCCACCAGGTGCTGGATGTAGGCGCCCTGGAACTCGAACATCTGCTGGTTGGTTTCCAGGGTTTGTTCGCGTGCCTGCCATTGTTGGCTGTCGGCGATCATCTCGGCCTGGCTGGGCAGCGTGATACGCCCCAGGATCACATCGCGGGCATACCAGGCCTGGGCATCGAACATGTTGAACGAGTACCACTGGTCCTGCATGCCGAGGTAGATCAACCGTGGGTTGGGTTCCCAGAACACGCCTTTGTAGAGGTTCATCGGCCACAGGCGGTTGTCGGTCCTGAGGCTCAGCTCATCCGGCAGGAACGGGAAGTGGTGCTTGTAGCCGGTGCACAGGATCACCGCGTCGACGTGCTTGCTGCTGCCATCGGCAAAGAACGCGCGGTTGTTTTCCAGGCGCTGCAGCAGCGGTTTTTCTTCCCAATTGTCCGGCCAGGCATAGCCCATGGGCGCGCTGCGGTAACAGCTGGTGATGCTGCGCGCGCCATATTTGTAGCATTGCGAGCCGATGTCCTCGGCCGAATAGCTGCTGCCGACGATCAGCAGGTCCTTGTCCTTGAATTCCAGGGCCTCGCGAAAGTCATGGGCATGCAGGATGCGCCCGGCGAACTGCTCGAAGCCGTCGAAGTACGGCACCATGGGCGTGGAGAAGTGGCCGCAGGCGTTGATCACGTAGTCGAATTCTTCACAGGTCAAGGTGTCGTGGGTGTAGTCGTGGGCGTACAGGGTGAAGCGCTGGGTCTGTTCGTCGAAGGTGACCTGGCGCACCACATTGTTGAAGCGGATGTAGTCGCGCACGCCGGCCTTTTCCACCCGGCCCTTGATGTAGTCCCACAGCACCTCGCGGGGCGGATAGGAGGCGATGGGCCGGCCGAAATGCTCTTCAAAGGTGTAGTCGGCGAACTCCAGGCATTCCTTGGGGCCGTTGGACCACAGGTAGCGGTACATGCTGCCGTGCACCGGCTCGCCGTTTTCGTCCAGGCCGGTGCGCCAGGTGTAGTTCCACATGCCGCCCCAGTCCTGCTGTTTCTCGAAGCACACCAGCTCGGGAATGGCGGCGCCCTTGTCGCGGGCCGACTGGAAGGCGCGAAGTTGTGCCAGGCCGCATGGGCCGGCGCCGATGATTGCTACACGTAGCGTCATGAACGTGTCTCCTGAAGGGTTTCAGCGAAAGATCACTGTCTTGTCGTGGTTGATGAACACCCGGTGTTCCAGGTGGTATTTCAGGGCTTTGGAAAGGGCTACGGTTTCGGTGTCGCGGCCGATGGCGACCAGGGAATCGGGCAAGTGGGTATGGTCGACGCGCTGGATTTCCTGCTCGATGATCGGCCCCTCGTCGAGGTCGCTGGTGACGTAGTGGGCGGTGGCGCCGATCAGCTTCACCCCCCGGTCATAGGCCTGGTGATACGGCTTGGCGCCCTTGAAACCGGGCAGGAACGAGTGGTGAATGTTGATCGCACGCCCCGAGAGTTGCTGGCACAGGCCGTCGGACAGGATCTGCATGTAGCGCGCGAGCACCACCAGGTCGGTCTGGGTGTCTTCGACGATGCGCATCAGTTCGGCTTCCTGGCTGGCCTTGGTGTCCTTGGTGATGGGCAGGTAGATGAAGCGGATGCCTTCACGCTCGGCCATTGCCCGCAGGTCCAGGTGGTTGGAGACCACGGCGGTGATGGTCATGTCCATCTCGCCTTTGCGGTGGCGGTAGAGCAGGTCGGTGAGGCAATGGTCGAACTTGCTGACCATCAGCAGCACGCGGGTCGGCTGGCGTGAGCTGAACAACTGCCACTGCATGTCGAAGCCGCCGGCGAGTCCGCCCAGGTCTTCGCGCAGGGCGCCGACATCACCGCTGACGCCCGTGTTGAAACGGAACACCGCGCGCATGAAAAACTGCCCGGTGAACTCATCGTCAAATTGCGCCAGCTCGCTGATGTAGCACTGCTGCCGGGCCAGGCAGGCGCTGATCGCGGCGACGATCCCGGACGCTGCCGGGCAGGTGATCTTGAGAATGTAATGTTCGCTTGAGGCGTCCATCGAAGGCTCCTGAATAAGATGAAGGAAGACTCAGCCCTTGGCCGTGCGCTTGGTTTTTTCCGGGTCGTCGAAGGGCAAGGCGTGGGTGGTGGCGGCGCCTTCGAGGCTGCCGCGCACCTGCAATGCGATGCCGGGGACGGAACAGGCAACGCTCATGCGCGCGAGGGCCATCGAGCGTTTGCTCAGGCGCGAATACATGCCGCAGGTGATCACGCCGACTTGCTGGTTGCCTTGCCACAAGGTGTCGCCAGCCTCGGCCGGGCGCACGCCGTCGAGCAGCACGCCGGTGATCTTGAAGCGCTCCTGGCCGCGCAGGCGCAGGTGTTCCTCGGCGCCGCGGAACGCTTGCTTGCCGGGCGAAACCGTGAAGTCCAGGCCCATTTCCCACAGGGTGTCGCCGGCCTTCTGGTCGGCGAAGGGGTACATCTGCGAGTTGTCGTAGGGGAAAAACATCAGCGAACTTTCCACCCGCAGCCAGTCCAGGGCGGTGAAGGCGCAGGGGATAATGCCCAGGCTCGCGCCCTGTTCGAGGATGCTGTCCCACAGAAACGGTGCGTCGGCCGCCTTGCAGAAAATCTCGTAGCCGCGCTCGCCGGTGTAGCCAGTGCGGGAGATCATCACCGGGCGCTCGAACAGGCGCGTTTGCAGGTGATGGAAGTACGGCAACTGGCGGATGCCAGGCACGTGCTCGGCGAGAAAGTCCACCGCCAGCGGGCCTTGCAGCGACAGGTCGTGCAGGTCGTCGTCGAACAGCACCGCCACTTGCCGGCCCTGGGCGGAGCGCACGAGCATTTCATGCCCGGTGCCGGCGCCATGCACGACCATGAAGGCATTGGGCCCGGTGCGGTAGACGATGCAGTCATCGACGAATTTGCCGTCCTCGTCGAGCATCGACGCATACACCGATTTGCCGGGATAGAGCTTGGCGATGTCGCGGGTGGTGGCCCACTGCAACAGGCTTTCGGCGTGTGGCCCCACGTAGTGGACTTTTTTCAGGCCCGACACATCCATCAGGCCGGCGCGGGTGCGGATCGCTTCGTGGTGGTCGGCCAGCGCGCTGTTGTAGGTCCAGGCAGTGCCCATGCCGTTCCAGTCTTCGAGGTTCGAGCCGAGGGCGCGGTGCCGCTCGGCCAATGCAGAAATACGCCAGGAGTGGGTCATGTGATGTTCCTTGTCGGGAAAAGAAGGTCAGGCGCGTGGATCGAACTGGCTCAGCCACTCGACCAGTGGCTGTCGATAGCGGGTCATGCCCTTGTAGTCGGCGATGGGCTCGGGCAGGTCGCGCAGCACGCGGTGCAGGCGGCAGCCCCAGCCGGGTTGGGTGACCAGTTCGTCCAGGCTGATCAGGTAGGTGCGAATGCTGAACATCACCGCGTTGCTGCGCGGCAGGCGCGCCATCACTTGCAGTTCGACCCGCAGGTGCACCTGTTGCCCGACGTTCTGCGCGGTGATCCGACCGCGGTCGGCACCCCATTGATGGAAGGTTTCCGGCGACGAATCCAGGCGCGGGTTGATGGTCAGGGTCCAGTTCAGGCGCCGTACCGGCTGGCCGGCCTGCAGGTTGAGCAGGTACTTCAGCGCACGGTCGAACACCCCCATCTGGTTGGCCATGGGCACCGGTGCATGCCACTGCTTGAAGCTCATGCCGGCATCGAACGCCAGCGACCAGTCGGCCGGGCTGGTGACCAGCCCGGCGTCCATGTACAGGTCGCCGTCGCGCTGGTCGAGCAGGGCGAAATCCCCCTGCACCTGGCGGCCGATGTATTCCAGCGGTGCGCAGGGCAGGCTGGCGGCATCGCCGAAGATGAAGTGCTGATCGATCTGCAGCAGGTGGTTGCGCCAGTGCCAGCGGTCGCCGTCACGCACCAGGCTGAACCACTGCGGGTAGTCGATGGCGAGGTTTTCCATGAGCATTTGCAGCGCATCCCAGGCCGCCGCTTGCATGTGCGGCATCACCAGGTAGCGGCGTGGGTCGTTGTCCAGGATCAGCGCGCGTTCGGCCATTTCCGAGCGGTAGTGCTCGTCGATGTCGAAGGCGTGCTCATAAATGGAGCCAGGGTCGCGGGAGGTGGCCGGTTCGATATTCACCGAGTACAGGTAGCTGTCCTCGATAAACGGGAAGGGGAAGCGACGGATCGCCGCCGGGCTGTTGCGAAAGCTGAAATCGTCGCGATAGCTCAGCACAGGGCTCGATTGCAGGGGCATGGCACTCACTCCTATAGGTCCAGCGAAACGCAGGGGCCGCTGCCGCGCGAGACGCAAGGCATCAGAAATTCGGCCTGCTCGGCCGGGCTGAGGAAACTGTCGCGGTGTTCGATGGCGCCGCCTCGATGGCGCGTGATGCACTGGCCGCAGACCCCGCCACGGCACAGGTTGGGCACCTGCAACCCCGCGTGTTCCAAGGCTTCGAGCAGGCTCTGCTCGGCCGCCACGCGCAGGGTGCGGCCACTGCGCAGCAGTTGCAGGTCGAACGGCTGGCCCGGTTGCGCGCCTTTGAATGCTTCTGCGTGCAGCCGATTGCGTGGCCAACCGAGGCGGTCGGCGTGTTGCTCGACCGCCTCGATCAAGGATGGCGGGCCACAGGTATAGACGTGGCTGCCCAGCGCCCGGTTGGTGAGGATGCGGCTCAGGTCCGGGCGGCGGTCGTAGGCATGCAGGCGCGGGCCGAGGCGCTGTTGCAACTCATCGAGGTAGGCATCGCTGAGGCCTGGGCGGAACAGGTAATGCAGTTCGAAATCGGCCTGCTGCTGTTCCAGCGCGGCGATATAGGCCATGAACGGCGTGATGCCGATGCCGGCGGCGATCAGGATGTGCCGGCGTGCGGTGCCATGGGGCGCGAACAGATTGGCTGGCGGCGAAATCTGCAAGGTGTCGCCGACCTGTACCTGGCGATGCAAGTACTGCGAACCGCCGCGAGAAGCCTCTTGCAGGCGCACGGCGATGCGGTAGTGGTGCGTGTGCGCCGGGTCGCCGGTCAGCGAGTAGGCGTTGCGCAGCGTGCCCTCGGCCAGCGGCAGATGCACCTGGACGTGGCTGCCGGGCGAGAAAGCGGGCAGGGCGCCGTCGCAGGCGGTCAGGGTGAACTCGCGCACCACGGGCGTGAGCATTCTGGCCGCGCTGACCCGGACCTTGAGGGCGGCGCTCATGGCTGGAACCCCGCATAGGGCTGGTCGGGGTTGCTGCACACGCCGAGGTAAGCGCCCAGGCGCCGGGAAAAATGGGTGCGCACTTCCAGCCCGACGTTGCAGCCGATGCAGTTCAACACCGGCGCTGGGCCGGCGGTCTGGGTCAGCCCGCAATGGGCGCAATACACCTGGCGCAGGCCGGGCGTCGTGCAGGTCATGTGGATCTCGGCGTCTTCCAGGCCTGCGGCGCGGGCCTCAGCGTGAATGCGCCAGACAAAGGCTTCATCGCCTAGCAGGTGGAGTCGGCAGCCCACGGTGGCGCTGGCCAATGCCTGTTGCAAGCGCCGGGCAAAGTCGGGTTGTTCGCCGCTCAGCAGCAACGGGTTGTCCAGTTCGGTGCCCCCCTGCGTGAAGGCGGTTGCCGATTGCATCACCACGATGGGGCGGTTGTGGGTGTGCGTCATGCGGGCTCTCCAAGGTGCGTTGTGTTTCCTGCTGGGAGAGATAATTTCCTATGAGGAAAATCTTCTCAATCTGGAAAAAGGGCTATGCCTTTGGAGATAAGCCTTGCCGCACGGCCGTTCGGGGCATGGAAGTTGCTGGTCTTGCGTTAACGCTCAGCAACCGGACGGGGAGTTATCGAAGAGTGCGAACACGACCGAAGGGCTGGCCGCTCTGGTTGGGGCCTGTGCGCCCCGAACAGGCGCGTAGCGTGCGCAGGCTGCTGGCCGGGTTGCCCCTGCACGCTGACGGTGCCTTGTCGGGTTTTCTGGACCGTTTCGACGCACTGCTGCCCGCTGGCAGGCTCAATTTGATCCTCGGCGGCGAAGACCTAGGCCCGACGCGACGTGGCTTGATCGAGGGCTGCCAGGGCGTGGCGCACTGCCCCTGGCGCGACGCGAGTGCGATGGACACGCCCCAGGCCTGCGGCCCTTGCCGGCAACGGGGGGTGCACCGATTGGTGTGCGCCTTGCCCGAGGGTGAAAAGGGCGCGTTACTGCTCGATACCCCCAGACGGGCCGGTGCCAGTTGGCGTCAGTTGCTGGAGGAAGCGGCGCACGCCGTGGCGGTCACCGTGCGTCTGCGCAGCGACAACCGTGAGCAGCAGCGCAGACAGGCAACGTCGCGCCACGGTGCGCTGGCCCGTGAGTTGCACGATTCGGTGGCGCAGCAGTTGGGTTACCTGGCATTCCAGGCCCACGGCTTGCAGTCACAGTTGGGCGCGCCCGTCCTGCAGGACCTCTGCGCCGGCCTGAGCCAGTTGCAACGCCAGGTGCGCGAGCTGATCACCAGCGCACGCCTGACCATGGACGGACGCTCGTTGCGCCAGGCCTTGGCCGACTCGGTCGCGGAGTTTTCGCGGCGCTGCATCATCGTGTTCGAGTTGGACAACCGCCTGGCCGACGATGCCCTGAGCCCGGAAACCGAGTTGCAGATCCTGCAGATCGTGCGCGAGGCCCTGGCCAATGCGGTGCGCCATTCCCACGCGCGGCATGTGCGTATTGAACTGCGCCAGACCCAGGACGGCGATGCCTCGGTGTCGGTGGAGGACGATGGCATCGGCTTGAGCCCGGCGTGCGATGAGCAGAACCATTTCGGCCTGGCAATTATCCGCGAGCGCGCCGCCAGCATCGGCGCGCGGCTGAGCATTGAAGCGATCCGCCCGCACGGCGTACGCGTGCACCTTGGCCTGCGCCGCCACCACGACCTGCCACAAGGGAGTCTCGATGGACTGCACGACCTTATTACTGATCGATGATCACCCGCTGTTTCGCAAAGGCCTGGCGCAACTGTTCGATGCCAGCGACGACTTCGAAGTGGTGGGGCAGGCGGCCAGTGGCCGAGAGGGCATCAACCTGGCCGTGAGCCTGACGCCGCAGCAGGTCCTGCTGGATCTGCACATGCCCGGCCTCAGCGGCTTGCAGGTGCTGGACGAACTGCGCCAATTGCGCCTGGACTGCCAGGTGGTGGTGCTCACGGCGTCGATGGACCGCGCCGAATTGCTCAGCGCCTTGCGCCTGGGCGCCAGCGGTTACGTGCTCAAGGAAACCGAGCCCGAGGCATTGCTGGCGTATATGCGCAACTGTCACAAGGGCGCGATCATGCTCGACTCAACTCTGATCGCCTTGCTCGCCGACCCGGCCGAGCCCAGGCCACACGGCGAGACGCCGGGCGGTGAGAACCTCACCGAACGCGAAGGCCAGACCCTGGCACTGATCGCCGCCGGCATGAGCAATAAACAGATCGGCAGGGAACTGGGGATCAGCGACGGCACGGTGAAAATCTACGTGCGCAGCCTGTTGCAGAAACTCAACCTGCATTCGCGCCTGGAGCTGGCGGCACGGGTGCACAGCGGCGCGTTGCTCAAACACGAGGAGCGTCATTAGATGAGGGAAAGCCCTGACGCTTTGGTACAGGCACCGCCCGCGTACCCGATGGATTGTTTTCCCGCCGCCTTGCTGCACCTGCGCGACAACGGCCAGATCGCCCACTTCAACCTGGCCTGGGCCGAGTTGATGGGCGCGCCGGGCGCGGAGCGCAACCTCGTCGACTACGTGCACCAGGAAGACCGCCCGCTGTGGCGCCAGGCCTTGCATGAACTGCGCCGACGCCCCGAGACCTCGTTCAACCAGCGCCTGCGCTTCGTGCATCCGTGCGGCGAGCTGCGCTGGTTCGAGATCAGCCTCAAGCGCGGCCCGCAGGGCTTCTACCTGGTGGCCGGGGATGTCACTGCGCACAAGCGCCGCGAAATCGCCTTGCTAGCCAGCCAGCGCAGCAGCATGAGCTTGCTCGACAGCATGCCAGGGCTGATCTATCGCGGCCGTAACAACCGCGACTGGACCATGGAGTTCGTCAGTGCCGGCTGCCTGCAATTGACCGGCTACCCCGCCGAGCGGCTGGTGGACAACCATGAATTCACCTACAACAGCCTGATCCTGGCCCAGGACGCCGACTACGTGTGGCGCGAGGTGCAATATGCGTTGTCGCGCCATGAACCGTTCGAGCTCAATTACCAGATCCGCTGCGCCGACCAGTCGATCAAGCATGTGTGGGAGAAGGGCGTGGGGATCTATGCCGATACCTGCGAGGTGCTGGGCATCGAGGGGGCGATTTTCGAGCGTAGGATTTAACGGGTAAATGCAGTTAAAAAATGTGGGAGGGGCGGTGCGACGATTCGACTTGCTCCCGATGGCAGTGGATCAGATACAAACAAGCTGACTGACCCACCGCAATCGGGGGCAAGCCCCCTCCCACAAAGTTTTGTGTGTGGCTTAGGCCGGCATGGGCAGGGCGCCCATCTTGCCGTGGCAATACACCAGTGGCCCGGCGTTCTGCTGGGGCACGATGAGGTTCTCAAACTGTGGGAGGGGGCTTGCTCCCGATAGCGGTGGGTCAGCTACAGATAAGTTGACTGTTCCTCCGCTATCGGGAGCAAGTCGAACCGTCGCACCGCCCCTCCCACATGGGTGACTCAATGAGCGCCGGCGGCCTTGTTCAGATCGCTTTCGGCCCACTCGGTGTACACACAGGCATCCGCCGTAGCCCAGCGCACGCGCACCGGGTCGCCGGCCTTGAGCGGCATGCCGGCGGCGGACAATGCCTTGACCGTCATCGAGGTGCCGCCCAGGGTTTTCACGCTGCAGGTCTGGCTTTCGCCGAGGAACAGCACTTCGCCGACGATCGCCGACACCTCATTCCAACCGGCGGCCAGGGGCTGCTCGGCGGCCTGTTCGACGCTCAGCGCCAGGGCTTTTTCCGGGCGCACCATCAGCAGCACATCCTGCTTGGTGCGTAGGCCGCCGGTCAGGCGGATCGACAGGGATTGGCCTTCGAACGACGCCACCGCGTTGCCCTGGGCCTTGAGCTTGAGGAAGTTGGAGTTGCCGAGGAATGAGGCGACAAATGCGTTCGGCGGGTTCTGGTACAGGTCGAAACCGCTGCCCAGGCCGACGATCTTGCCATGGCTGAAAATCGCGATGCGTTGCGACAGGCGCATCGCTTCTTCCTGGTCGTGGGTCACATAGACGATGGTGATGCCCAGGCGCCGGTGCAGTTGGCGCAGCTCGTCCTGCAAGTCTTCACGCAGTTTTTTGTCGAGGGCGCCGAGGGGTTCGTCCATCAGTAGGATGCGCGGCTCGTACACCAGCGCCCGGGCGATGGCGACGCGCTGTTGCTGGCCGCCGGACAGTTGCGACGGGCGGCGATGGGCGAATTGTTCCAGCTGCACCAGCTTGAGCATGGCGTCGACGCGCTTCTCGCGCTCGGCGCTGGCCAGTTTGCGGATTGCCAGGGGGAAGGCGATGTTGTCGCGTACCGACAGGTGCGGGAACAGCGAGTAGCGTTGGAACACCATGCCGATGTCGCGCTTGTGCGGCGGTACGTTGACCAGCGATTGACCACTCACCAGGATCTCGCCGCTGCTGGGCGTTTCAAAGCCGGCGAGCATCGACAGGGTGGTGCTCTTGCCCGAGCCGCTGGAGCCGAGGAAGGTGAGGAATTCGCCGTCCTTGATGTCCAGCGAAATGTTGTCCACGGCGGCAAATTCGCCATAGTACTTGTTCAGGTTGCGCAGGCTGACCAGGGGTTGGCCCGGGTTCTGCGCGGCATCTTGGATCACTGCACTCATGTTCTGCTCCTGGGCGCTCAAGCGCGGGTTTCTGTGCGCCGGCGAACGGCGGCGGCGATGACCATGACCAGCACCGAGAGGCCGATCAGCAACGTCGAGGCGACGGCGATCACCGGTGTCAGGTCTTGACGCAGGGTGGTCCACATTTTTACGGGAAGGGTTTGCAGGGTCGGGCTGGCCATCATCACGCTGAGCACCACTTCGTCCCATGACACAAGAAAGGCGAACAGCGCACCGGCCACCATCCCCGGACGAATAGCCGGGAAGGTCACCTTGAACACCGCCTGCAGGCGCGACGCACCGCAGATCACCGCCGCGTCTTCAATCGACTGGTCGAACAGCTTAAGCGAGTTGATGATCGAAATGATGGTGAACGGCAACGCGACAATCACGTGGCTGACCACAAAGGCAAACATCGTGCCGGTGTAGCCGAGCTTGAGGAACAGCGCGTACACCGCCACGGCGATGATCACCAGCGGCACGATCATCGGCAGGGTGAACAGGCCGTAGAGCAGCTCGCGGCCGGGGAAGCGCCCGCGCACCAGGGCAAATGCCGTGGGCAGGCCCAGCGCTACGGCGAACACGGTGGTCAGCACGGCGACCTTGAGGCTGGCCAGCGCCGCGTTCATCCAGTCGGCGTTGGAGAAGAACTGGCCGTACCATTTCAGCGTCCAGCCCGGTGGCGGGAACACCAGCCATTGCGACGAGCCGAACGACAGCAGCACGATAAACACGATCGGCAGCAGCAGGAACAGCCCAATCAAACCGGTGGTGGTGTAGAGGCCCAGGCGCATCCTGCGGCTCATGGCATTCGGAGTCAGCAGCATGACGGCTTACCTCGCATTGCTCGCGCCAACCGGGGATTCCGGCTGAAGTTTCAGGTAGAAGTAGAACAGCACCAGCGTGATGAAGATCAGCAACGCGGCACCGGCACTGGCCAGGCCCCAATTGAGGAACGATTGCACCTGCTGGATGATGAACTCGGGCAGCATCATGTTCTGCGCACCGCCGAGCAGCGCCGGGGTGACGTAGTAACCGAGGGACATCACGAACACCATCAACCCGCCGGAAAACAACCCCGGCCGGCACAGCGGCAGGAACACCCGGAAGAAGTTGGTCCACGGGCTCGCGCCGCAGATGGAGCCGGCCTGCAGGATCATCGGGTCGATGGCCTGCATGGTCGCCTGCAACGGCAGCACGATGAACGGGATCATGATGTAGCTCATGCCGATCACCACACCGGTGAGGTTATGCACCATCTCCAGGGGCACATCGATGATGCCCAGGGCCATCAGCGCCTTGTTGATGACCCCGGAGGCTTGCAGCAATACCAGCCAGGAATAGGTGCGGGCCAGCAGGCTGGTCCACATCGACAGCAGCACGATATTCAAGATCCAGCGGCCCCAGCCGCGTGGCACCAGGGTAATCGCCCAGGCCAGCGGGAAGCCCAGCAACAGGCTGAACAGGGTCACCAGGCCCGCCACCGAAAAGGTGTTGAGCATTACCCGGGCATAGGCCGAGTTGGCGAACAGCTGTTCATAGTTGCCCAGGCCCGGCACCGGTTCCAGTACACCGCGCAGCAACAGCCCGATCAGCGGTGCGAGGAAGAACAGGCCGAGGAACAGCAGGGCCGGGATCAGGTTGCCCGCCCCCCGCCAGCGCTGGGCCAGGGACGGCGCTACGGTTTTGCTGCAAACCGCGCCGGCAGCGCCGAGGGCGCTCCCGGTCGGTGTGGTTGCCGTCATTTTCATTTGACTAGCCATTCATTCCACCGTGTCGCAATGGCCGAACCGTTCTTGGCCCAGTAGGCGAAATCGAGGGTGATCTGGTCCTTGGCATACGCCGTCGGCAGGTTGGACGCCAGGACTGAATCCAGGCGCTGCACGCTGTCGATATTCACCGGTGCATAGGCGGTCAGGTTGGAGAAATCGGCCTGACCCTTGGCGCTGCTGGCACTGGCCAGGAACTTCATCGCGGCGGCTTTGTTTTTGGTGCCCTTAGGCACGACGAGGATGTCGGCCATGACCAGGTTCTGCTTCCAGCTCACGCCCACCGGTGCGCCATCTTCCTGCAGGGCGTGGATGCGACCGTTCCAGAACTGGCCCATGCTGACTTCGCCGGAGGCCAGTAGTTGCTGCGACTGCGCACCACCGCCCCACCAGACAATGTCTTTTTTGAGGGTGTCGAGTTTCTTGAAGGCGCGGTCCAGGTCCAGGGGGTAGAGCTTGTCGGCCGGTACGCCGTCGGCCAGCAGGGCCAGTTCGAGCACGCCAGGGCTGGGCCATTTGTAGAGGGCGCGTTTGCCGGGGTAGGTCTTGGTGTCGAACAGCGCGGTCCAATCCTGGGGTTTGCCGGCGCCGAGTTTGCTTTCGTTGTAGCCCAGCACAAAGGAGAAGAAGAACGAGCCGACGCCATGGTCGGAGACGAAGCGTGGGTCGATCTTGTCGCGCTGGATTACCGAGAAGTCCAGGGGTTCGAGCAGGCCTTCGGCGGCGGCGCGCAAGGCGAAGTCGGCCTCGACATCCACCACGTCCCACTGCACGTTGCCGCTTTCGACCATGGCCTTGAGCTTGCCGTAGTCGGTCGGGCCGTCCTGTACAACGGTGATGCCGCTGGCCTTGCTGAAAGGGTCGGCCCACGCCTGCTTCTGCGCATCCTGGGTGCTACCGCCCCAGCTCACGAAATTCACGCTTTCGGCCGCCAGGGCCGCGTGACTGGCCGTAGCCAATAAACCCGCGAACAGCACAGCGGTTGCACGTTTGTTCAACACCATTTTCACGCCCTCATTTGTTTTGTTATTGAGCGGGCTTGGTAATGCCCGCCTATCGGGAGCAGTAGGTCCATCCGAGCCTCTAATCGAGACCCAAAAGGCGACCGTGCCAAGGGCTGTTATTGGTGCTGTCCCTGGCGGGCGCACTTGGCGAAAGCGTTCGGTCTATGGAATATCATATTATGGTATTCCAAACTTTGTGCAAGCATTTTGCCTTACCGGTTATCCGTCATTCGGTGAAGGGAATGCTCTCGACGACCTCCAGGTCGTAGCCGGTCAGCCCAGCGTATTTCAGGGGCGGGCCGAGGTGACGCAACTTGCCGACGCCCAGATCCTGCAATATCTGCGCCCCGGTGCCGACTTCCGAATAAATCCGCGACTGCGAACGGTTGAACTGGCGCGGTGCCTGGGTCAGTTGCGGTACGCGCTCCAGCAGCGCCTGGGACGATTCATGATTGGCCAGCACCACCACCACGCCACGGCCTTCGGCCGCGACGCGTTGCAGGGCGGCCCACAGCGTCCAGTTGGACGGACCGTTGTACTCGGCGCCGACCAGGTCGCGCAGCGGGTCGATCACATGCACGCGCACCAGCGTAGGTTCATCGCGGCGCAACGGGCCCATCACCATGGCCATGTGTACGCCACCGTCGATGCGGTCTTCAAAGGTAATCAGGCGGAACGTGCCATGCACCGTGGGCAGGTCGCGTTCGCCAATGCGCACCACGGTGCGTTCGGTGCTGAGGCGGTAGTGAATCAGGTCGGCGATAGTGCCAATCTTGATCCCATGCTTGCGCGCGAAGATCTCCAGGTCAGGCCGGCGGGCCATGGTGCCGTCGTCGTTCATCACTTCGACGATCACCGAGGCCGGTGTATGCCCGGCCAGGCGGGCCAGGTCACAGCCGGCTTCGGTGTGGCCGGCGCGGGTCAGCACGCCGCCATCTTTGGCGCGCAACGGAAAGATATGCCCCGGCTGCACGATATCGGCAGGCCCCGCGTTGACGTCCACGGCCGCCGCCACCGTGCGTGCGCGGTCAGCGGCAGAGATCCCGGTGGTCACGCCGCTGGCCGCTTCGATGGACACGGTAAACGCGGTGCTGAACGCGCTGCCATTGCTCGGCACCATCTGCTCCAGGCCCAGGCGCTGGCAGTGTTCGTCGGTGAGGGTCAGGCAGATCAGGCCACGGGCTTCGCGGGCCATGAAACTGATAGTCTCGGCGGTGCAGCACGCTGCTGGCAGCAGCAGGTCGCCTTCGTTTTCCCGATCTTCGTCGTCCACCAGGAGCACCATCTTGCCTTGGCGGTAGTCTTCGATGATGTCTGCGATGCTGTTGAAGGACATGTTGGGTGCTCGATTTATTGGTTGTATGTATTATGGTATACCACAAAACCAGGCAAGAGGATGTCACGATGAAGGCCTATTGGATTGCCCATGTAGATGTGTCCGATGCAGAGCAGTACACGCAGTACACCCAGCGCGCCCCGGCGGCGTTTGCGAAGTTTGGCGGGCGGTTTCTGGCCCGGGGCGGGCGCAGCGAAGCGATGGAAGGCGGGCCGGCACGGCAGCGTAACGTGGTGATTGAGTTCGATAGCTACGAGCAGGCGGTGGCGTGTTACGAATCCGCCGAATATCAGGCGGCGAAGGCCCACCGTGAGGGCGTGGGGCAGGCGCAGATCATCATCGTGGAAGGGCTGGCACCCTAGTTTTTTCAAGTGTAAATCGATTCAAATGTGGGAGGGGGCTTGCTCCCGATAGCGGTGTGTCAGCCAACGGCGATGTTGAATGTGCCATTGCAATCGGGGGCAAGCTGAACTGGCCTAATGATTTTGGACACTTCAATCGGGCGCTATGATGGCGCCCAAATCTGAGGTGTTTGGATATGCGTAAATCTTATTCGAGTGAGTTCAAACTCAAGGCGGCCAGCATGGTGCTGGACGAGGGGCAGTCGGTTCCCGACGTCTGTGCCAGTCTGGATATTGGCCCGACTGCGTTGCGCCGCTGGGTCGATCAGGTTCGCAAAGAGCGGCTGGGCTCGACTCCGATTGGCGCCAAGGCTATTACCGCCGATCAACGAGAGATTCAGCAGCTCAAAGCGTTACTCAGGCAAAAAGACCTGGACATCGAAATCCTAAAAAAGGCCAGTGCTCTCTTGCTGTTGGACGCCAAAGATCATTCACGTTGATCTGTGAGCTGGACGAGCAGTACGGCGTTAACAATTGCTGTCGGGCGTTCGATGTTAACCGCAGCAGTTTTTACGCCTGGCGTCAGCGCCAAGGCAAGGTGAAACCTGAGCGGGAAAAGCTCAAAGCCGCCCTGGTCGAGCATCACAAGGAGTCCAGAGCATCTGCTGGATCGCGTACTTTAGCTAAGGAACTGCAAGCCAAGGGGCATCGCGTCGGGCGGTACATGGCGCGTAGCCTGATGCGTGAAGCGGGCGTCATCAGTCGTCAACGCCGGCGGCATAAGTACAAATCATCCGGCGTGGAAGCGCTGGTAGCGCCGCATGTGCTCAAGCGCCAGTTTGATGTCACAGCGATCAACCAGGTGTGGTGTGGCGATGTGACGTATATCAAAGTCGGCAAGCGCTGGATGTATTTCGCGGCAGTTCTGGATCTGTTCGCTCGCCGGATTGTGGGGTGGTCGTTTTCGATGATTTCCGATGCCACGCTGACCTGCGAAGCGTTGCGAATGGCGGTCGAGTTGCGAGGCCGTCCAAAAGAGGTGCTGTTTCACTCCGACCAAGGCTGTCAGTACACCAGCCACAAATTCAGGAATGAAATGCGCAAGCATGGACTCCTGCAAAGCATGAGTCGCAAAGGTGAGTGCTGGGACAACGCCCCGATGGAGCGTTTCTTTGGGAGCCTTAAATCAGAATGGGTACCAGAAGATGGCTACAGCTCAGAGCATGAAGCCCGAGTGGATTTGCAGCGTTATTTGATGCGTTACAACAACGTCAGGCTCCACAGCTACAACGGCTACCGGTCGCCGGTAGCTATGGAGAAACTGGCGGCGTGAAACCTTAACTGGTGTCCAAAATTAGTTGACCAGTTCAAGCCCCCTCCCACATTGGGTTCGGTGGTGTGGATTAGGCTGCGTTGCAGCGCCCTGGTTTCGACGGTGAGCAGGGCTGATTCGTGGCTGAATAAACGCGCTTCAAACTGTGGGAGGGGGCTTGCTCCCGATAGCGGTGTGTCAGCCAACGACGATGTTGAATGTGCCATTGCCATCGGGGGCAAGCCCCCTCCCACATTGGGTTCGGTGGTGTGGATTAGGCTGCGTTGCAGCGCCCTGGTTTCGACGGTGAGCAGGGCTGATTCGTGGCTGAATAAACGCGCTTCAAACTGTGGGAGGGGCTTGCCCCCCGATAGCGGCGTGTCAGTCAACGACGATGTTGAATATGCCATTGCCATCGGGGGCAAGCCCCCTCCCACATTGGGTTCGGTGGTGTGGAGTAGGCTGCGTTGCAGCGCCCTGGTTTCGACAATGAGCAGGGCTGATTCGTGGCTGAATAAACGCGCTTCAAACTGTGGGAGGGGGCTTGCCCCCGATAGCGGTGTGTCAGCCAACGACGATGTTGAATATGCCATTGCCATCGGGGGCAAGCCCCCTCCCACATTGGGTTCGGTGGTGTGGAGTAGGCTGCGTTGCAGCGCCCTGGTTTCGGGGATGAGCAGGGCTGATTCGTGGCTGAATAAACGCGCTTCAAACTGTGGGAGGGGGCTTGCTCCCGATGGCGGTGTGTCAGTCAACGACGATGTTGAATGTGCCACTGCAATCGGGGGCAAGCCCCCTCCCACCGTTTGAACCGAGTTCAGTTTGAATATCAGCGGATGAAATGGATCTTGCCGCTGTCGTCATTGCCGATGTAGATGCCATACACCCCGGCCTGGCGTTCCTCGATATAGCGTTCGAGGATCTGCCGGATCGCCGGGTAGTAGATGCTGTCCCAGGGAATGTCCTCGGGCGCGAAGAACTGATAGTCGAGGGTTTCCGGCCCGAACTGGCCGGTGATCTCCAGCGCAATGGCGCGGAAGATGATGTACACCTCGCTGATCTTCGGCACGCTGAAGATCGAGTAGGGCGAGAGGATCTCCGCGCGCACGCCGCTTTCTTCCCAGACTTCGCGCAACGCCGCTTGTTCAGTGGTCTCGCCACCTTCCATGAAACCGGCCGGCAGCGTCCAGGTGCCGGGGCGCGGTGGGATCGCCCGTTGGCACAGCAGGTACTTGCCGTCCTGCTCGATGATGCAGCCGGCGATGATCTTGGGATTGATGTAGTGGATATAGCCGCAACCGCGGCACATCAGGCGCTCATGCGTATCGCCCGGTGGCAGCTGGTGACCGAGGTCACTGCCGCCGCATGTGGGGCAAAAGCTTGGCCTGAACACGGTCAGTGACCTATACGCGGTTCTTTGAGGGCGATGGGCAGGGTGATCTCGGGGATCTTGCCGGTCTCTTCCTGTTTGCGCTTGAGGTAGTCCAGGGCCACGGCGGCTGCCGCGCGCACGTGGTCGACGCAGGCCTGGTGGGCGGCGAGCGGGTCGCCGCTCTTGATCGCCTGGACCATGCGTTCCATTTCCTGATTGCTGGTGCCGCGACGGTTTGCCTGGGACACCGACGTGGCGCGCAGGTAGCTGATGCGCGCCTGCAACTGACGCAACTGGGTGGCGGCCACGTGGTTGCCGGAGCCTTCAAGCAACACGTCGTAGAAACCCTGCACCGAATCGATGACCTGTTGCAGTTCGCCGTCCTTGAGGGCCTTGCGGTTTTCCTCCAGGGCTTTTTCCAGGGCCTTGATGTCCTTGGCCTTGGCGCGCAGGGTGAACAGCTGCACGATCAAGCCTTCGAGCACGCAGCGCAGCTCATAGATGTCGACGGCGTCGGCCAGGGTAATGATCGCCACCTGGGGGCCCTTGGCATCGGCGAATTCCACCAGGCCTTCGGACTCCAGGTGACGCAAGGCTTCGCGCACCGAGGTGCGGCTGACGCCGAGGCGGTCGCACAGGTCGCGCTCCACCAGGCGGTCACCCGGCAGCAGCTGGAAGTTCATGATGGCGCTGCGCAGTTTCTCCAGCACGATTTCGCGCAGGGTGATCGGGTTGTGATTGACCTTGAAGCTGTCGTCGAGTGGCAGGCGTTTCATGGGGGCTGCTCTGAATGGGACGGTTAACGGGAGGCCTCGGCATCGGCTTCGGCGAAGGCTTCCCGGGCCAGCCGGAAGCTGTCCACGGCGGCGGGAACCCCGCAATAGATGCCGACCTGAAGCAGAATTTCGCGTATTTGTTCACGACTTAGCCCGTTACGCAAGGCGCCGCGCACATGCAGCTTGAGCTCATGGGGCCGATTGAGGGCCGAAATCATCGCCAAGTTTATCATGCTGCGTTCTTTAAGCGACAAACCCTCCCGGCCCCACACATGGCCCCAGCAGTATTCGGTGACCATCTCCTGCAGGGGGCGGGTGAAGTCGTCGGCGTTCTCGATCGAACGCTGCACGTAGGCCTCGCCCAGCACCTGGGTGCGGATCTTCAGCCCCTGCTCATACTTTGCGTTGCTCATTGCACACAGCTCCTCAGGCCAGGGTGGGCAGGGGGCCCAGCTTGCCTTTGTGATAGATCATCGGCGTGACCGGTTGCGCGGGCAGGATCAGGTTCTTCACGGCGCCGACGATGATCGCGTGATCGCCGCCGTCATACTCGCGCCACAGCTCGCACTCGATGATCGCCGTGGCGTTGGCCAGCAGCGGGTTGCCCAGCTCGCTCAAGTGCCACTCGATGCCCTTGGCTTTTTCCTTGCCTTTGCTGGCGAAGGCGTAGGCTTCGGCGGTCTGGTCGGCGGACAGCAAGTGAATCGCAAAGCGCTTACTGTCACGCAGGATCGGGTAGGTGTCCGATGCATAGTTGGGGCAGAACAGCACCAGGGCCGGGTCGATCGACAGCGCGCTGAACGCGCTGGCGGTGATGCCGACGATGCCGCCGTCCGGGTCGAGGGTGGTGACCACCGTGACCCCGGACGGGAACGAGCTCATGACGTCTTTGTATATGCCGGGTTCGATCATGGTTGTGGACTCTTAACGCATCACAAAGGGATCAGGCATGGGCGCCTGGGAGAGGTTGATCCACACCGTCTTCAGCTCGGTGTAGGCCAGCACCGAATCGATGCCGCTTTCGCGTCCGTAGCCGCTGTTCTTGAAACCGCCGATGGGGGCCATGGCCGAGACCGCGCGGTAGGTGTTGACCCAGATGATCCCTGAACGCACATCGCGCGCCAGGCGGTGGGCGCGCCCGAGGTCGCGGGTCCAGATGCCGGCAGCGAGGCCGAACTGCGAGTCGTTGGCGATGGCCAGTGCTTCGGCTTCGTCCTTGAAACGGATGACCGAGGCCACCGGCCCGAACACTTCCTCTTGCATGATCTTCATCGAGTTGCGGTCGCACTCGAACAGCGTCGGCTCATAGAACCAGCCTTCGCCAAGGTTCTGCGGGCGTTTGCCACCGGTGCGCAGGCGCGCGCCTTCGGCGATGGCGTCCGCCACCAGGCCTTCGACCACGGCCAGTTGCTGCGCGGTGGCCATGGGGCCCATTTCGCTGGCGTCGTCTTGCGGGTTGCCGATGCGAATGCGTTGGGCGCGCGCTACCAGGCGCTCAACGAATTCGTCGTAGATAGCGTCCTGCACCAGCAGGCGCGAACCGGAGACGCAACTCTGCCCGGATGCCGCGTAGATGCCGGCGATTGCACCATTGATGGCGCTGTCGAGGTCGGCGTCGGCAAAAATGATATTCGGCGACTTGCCGCCCAGTTCCAGGGAGAGTTTGGCGAAGTTCTCCGCGCTGCTGCGCACCACATGCCTTGCCGTGGCCGCGCCGCCGGTAAAGGCGATCTTGCGCACCAGCGGGTGGCGGGTGAGGGCGGCGCCGGTGCTGGGGCCAAAGCCTGTGACCACGTTGACCACGCCCGCTGGAATGCCGGCTTCGAGGGCCAGGCGCGCCAGTTCCAGGACGGTCGCCGAGGCATGTTCCGAGGGCTTGATCACGATGGTATTGCCCGCCGCCAGGGCCGGCGCGAGCTTGATCGCCGTCAGGTACAGCGGGCTGTTCCACGGAATGATCGCGGCAACTACACCCATGGGTTCATGCACGGTGTAGGCGAACAGGTCTGGCTTGTCCAACGGCAGGGTGCCGCCTTCGAGCTTGTCGGCCAGGCCGGCGGTATAGTGGAAAAACTCCGGCAGGTAGCTGACCTGACCACGGGTTTCGCGGATCAGCTTGCCGTTGTCGCGGCTTTCCAACTGGGCCAGTTGTTCCTTGTTCTCCGCGATCAGGTCACCCAGGCGGCGCAGCAGTTTGCCCCGCGCGGTAGCCGTGAGGCCACGCCAGGCGGGGCTGTCGAAGGCGCTTTGCGCGGCCTGTACGGCGCGCTCCACGTCGGCTTCGTCGGCGTCGGGCAGTTGCGCCCAGGGTTCGGCCAGGGCTGGGTTGAGGCTGTCGAAGGTCTTGCCGGACAGGGCATCGACCCATTCACCGCCGATGCACATCTGGAAGCGTGCGAGTGTCATGCAACGATCCCCTTAATGGGAGTGTTTTGGGCGTACACCGTGTCGAGGAACCCCAGCAGCAACTGGTTGACCAGGCGCGGTGACTCTACCGGCATCATATGCCGTTGCTCGGCCAGCACCGCAACGGTGGCGCCGGGAATACGATCGGCCAGTTGCCGGGCCATGTCCGGGGTCGAGCCGGGGTCGAGTTCGCCGGTGGCGACCAGGGTCGGTGCGCGCAACCCCGCGAGGTCGTCGGCACGGTACATGTCCTGGGTCGCAAACAGTTCATAGGTGGTCAGGTAACCCTGGGGGTCGTTGCCCGCCAGGGTTTCACGCAGCGCGGCGATCTGCGCCGGGTTGGCCGCCTGGTATTCACGGCTGAACCAGCGCGACAGTGCGGCTTCGGCATTCGCGTCCGGGCCGTGTTCGGCGGCCTGGGCGGTACGTGCGATCACGCCGGCACGCTGTTCAGGGCTGCGGTTGAACACACTGTTGAGTACGACCAGGCCCCGCAGGCGCTCGGGGTAATGCAAGGCAAACGCCCGTGCGACCAGGCCGCCCATGGAAAAGCCGATCACGCTGGCCTGGGGCAGTTGCAGGTGGTCGAGCAGTTCCAGCAACTGGTCGGCATAGCCGAGCAGCGGGGTGTCGGCGGCCGGGCGCGGGCTGGCGCCATGGCCGAGCATGTCATAGGTGATCACGCGGTAATTCGTGGCCAGGCCAACGACTTGCCCGCCCCACATTTCTTTATTCAGGCCCACGCCGTGGATCAAAACCACAGGCTGGCCTTGGCCGGTCGCCAGATAACTGGTGCCAGCCGGGGTGCGTTCAGCGGTGAGCCGAATCATGGAGCGCTCCTGCATGCTTTTTGTTGGGGGGCCGGTCTTGCTTACTGGGCTTTTTCAGCCGCCAGCTCTTCCAGGTCGATATAACGGTTGCCGATGCGCGGATGCAGGCGGCCGCCATCGGCGCAACCGAGTACCACGACGATTTCGTCGGCACGCGGCGCATCTTCGATCTGCATTTCCAGGGTGATGTAGTGCGAACGCAGGCCTTCGTCGTCCTTGTGCATCATCGGGATCTGGATCGACGTGCCCGGGCCGCCGCGCTTGTTGGTAAAGCTCAGGTAGCTCTTGGCCTTGACCGCCTCACGGTAATGGTTGCCGAAGCGCAGGGTATGGATGATCGCGCTGGCATGTTCGATCTCGCCGTCGGCACCGACCACTGCCGCCTTGCCGTAGGCCTCGATTTTTTCCGCACCGCCGATGATGCCCACCAGGCGCTCGACCATCAGCGCGCCGAGGTCGGAGCAGTTGGCACGGATCTCAGGCTTGAGGTCTTCGACGAAACCACGACCCAGCCAAGGGTTTTTCAGCACCACGGCCAGGCCGACCATGGTCACCGGAGTGTCCGAGGCTTTGCCGCCTTCGATAAAGGTTTCTTCTACGTAGCTGACGATCTTGCGGATTTCGAAACTCATGGGCTGCTCCGTCTGGTGTGAGAGGTCTGCGTATGATGGTATACCATAATACGAGAATCGCAATAGACGTCAGCGCGTTCGAATGATCAGCGGTTGTGCGCCGGCCTCATCTGCGGATGCGGACATTGTCGCCAAGCTGGCGGGGTGTGCTGGAGTGTGCAGATGTACCTCAAGGCGACCGGCTGCGCGGCTGAGCTCAAGGTGGAGGCTTGCGTGGGGTAAGCGGCAGAGGCGGTGAGTGGCTCACCGCCTTGCATTGGCGGGGGTTAGAACTTGAAGCGGCCTACCAGGCCCTTGAGCTGACCGGAAATATCCGTCAGGCGGCCAGAGCCGGTCTGCGCCGAGTGGGCAAAGTCTTCCACTAGCTGGGCATCGGCATGGATCTGCGCGATGTGCCGGTTGATCTGTTCGGCGACCTGATGCTGTTCCTCGGCGGCGGTGGCGATTTGGGTGTTCTGGTCGCGGATCGAGTCCACCGAGCCTTGGATCTTGTCGAAGCTGTCGCGGGCCTGTTGGATGCGTTCCACACTGGTTTGCGATACCTGCAGGCTGCCCTGCATCTGCAGGGTGACTTCCTGGGTGCGGCGCGCGAGGTTGCCGAGCAGGCTGTCGATTTCGCCGGTGGAGTCGGCGGTGCGGCGGGCTAGGGCGCGGACTTCGTCGGCGACCACCGCAAAACCTCGGCCCTGGTCACCGGCGCGCGCGGCTTCAATCGCCGCGTTGAGCGCCAGCAGGTTGGTCTGTTCCGCGATCGAGCGGATGGTGTCGAGGATGGTGTTGATGTTCTTGCTGTCCTGCTCCAGCAACTGCATGGTCTGGGTCGATCTTTGCAGTTCTTCGCTCAATTTGAGCACGCTGCCGGTGGCTTCGCCGATGTGCTGCTGGCCGTCATGCACGTCGCGGTAGCCTTCGTCGGCACTCGACGCGGCGGCGCTGCAGGAGCGTGCGACCTCGTTAGCGGTGGCGAGCATTTCGTTGAACGCGGTGCTCACCAGTTCCACGGCTTCACGCTGGCGGCCTGCGGCCTGGTTCAAGTTGTTGGCCACTTCGCGGGTGTCGGCGGCAGCGGTTTGCAGGTCGGATGAAGCACTGCCGATGCGTTGCACCAACTGGGCGATCATGCCCAGGAACTGGTTGAACCAACCGGCCAGGCTGGCGGTTTCGTCCTTGCCTTGCACCTTGAGTTGACGCGTGAGGTCGCCTTCACCTTCGGCGATTTCTTGCAGGCCGTCGGCGACGCCGCGAATCGGGCGCACGATCATGCTGGCGAAGCTGGCGCCGACAATCGCGAAGACCACGGCGAGTACCGCTGCAATGGCCGCGATCAGCCAGGTCAGACGCGTGGCGTCGGCCATCACTTCGTCGCGCTTGATCAGGCCGATAAAGCGCCAGCCCAAGTCTTTGGAACTGACCACGTTGGCCATGTAGGCCACGCCATCGATATCGACTTGGGTCACCCCGTCACCGCGCTTGGCCAGTTCGGCGTAGTTGGTGCCGAGTTCGGCCATCGGCTTGAAGTTGTGCTTGGCATCACTGGGGTCCACCAGCACGTTGCCGTTGGCTTCCACCAGCATCAGGTAGCCGCTGTCGCCCAGCTTGATGTTGCGCACCAGCTCGGTGAGCTGCTTGAGCGAGACGTCCAGGCCGACCACGCCGAGCAGGGTGCCGCCGGCGTCGACCACGGTGTGGACCGTGCCGATCAGCACCACATCGTCCGGCGCCCAGTAGTAGGCCCCGGTCCGCACGGTGGTGCCCGGTGCGGCCACGGCGGCTTTGTACCAGGGGCGCACGCGCGGGTCGTAGTTGTTCAGTTTGGTGTCGTCAGGCCAGCTCGCATACCCGCCGTCGCTCAGGCCCAGGGACAGGTAGGCGGTGCTCGGATGGCTTTTGGCGAACTGCTCGAATATCGCCAGCAGCTCTTTATTGGTCGGTGTCAGCGCGATTTGCGCGGCGTCGGCACCGGCGTAGCTCTTCAGCTCCTTGGCCGCGACAATGCGCGGGTCCTTGGCCACGTACTCGACGTTTTGGCTGATGCCGTCAAAGAACTGCTTCATGCCGTTATCGATCTGACGGATCTCGCGGCCACTGCTGTCGAGGAAATTGGCCAAAGCCGCCTCGCGCAGGTTCAGCACCACCAGCACCGCCACCAAAATAACTGGCAGGCACGCGATGGCCGCAAACGCCCAGGTCAGCTTTTGCTTGATATTCATGACTTCTCCCGCGGGTATTTATAGTTTTGGCAAGGGGAAAACAGTAGCGTCGCATGTGTTTTTATGAGGGGTGCGGCCATGCGTACCCCTTATATCGACCGCCGGGGCACGCACTTGAGGCCCTGGGTGCGTTCAGCCGATACGGTCGCCGCCCAGCGCATCGCGCTGCATCGACTGCAGGTTCTTCTCGATGGTCTCGCAGATGGATTCCATCTGGATCTGATGTTCGCTGGAGTGAAACGGGCTTTGCAGGTCGGTGCCGATGCGTTCGATGGCCAGCAGCATGAAGCCCACCACCGTGGACGCCAGCGGGGTGAACCAGCCCAGGGCTTCCACCAGGCCCACCGGTACGATCAGGCAAAATAGCGAAATGAACAGGCGCGGGAAATACACGTAAGGGTAGGGCAGCGGTGTATTGGCGATGCGTTCCATGCCGCCCTGAGCGTTGGACAAATCCACCAAGGTCGACTCCAGCCGCGCCAGGCGAATACTGTCCAGGCGCCCGGCCTTGTACTCCTTGGCCAGCAGCGCCGCCGAGCCGGTGAGGATGTCATTGGCAAAGTTGTTGGTGGCGCCGTTGCGCGCAAATTCCTCGGCCGGGATAAACGCCCGCACCTCATCGGGGCACGGCAGGCCCTTGAGATGGGAGGCCAGGCAGTTCACGTAGGCCACATGGCGGCGCAGCAGGGTGGCCTTGACCGGGTTCGCGTCGCTGCCAAGGTCATCCAGCAGCGTCAGCACCTGCCGCGCGAAGCTGCGGGAATTGTTAACCATGGCGCCCCATAAGGTGCGCGCTTCCCACCAGCGGTTGTAGGCACTGCTGTTACGAAAACTGATCAGCACCACCAGCGCTGAGCCGAGCAAGGTCAGGGGCATCAGCGGCAGGTTGATCTTGGCGGTGAGAAACAGCATGAAGTCCACGGTGACGGCGACGTCCCACAGCAACAGCCAGAACAGGGCCCAGCCGACATACCCCATGGTTTTGATGATCAGGCGGTATTTTTCGATGATGGCGGCTTTCAAACGGAGACCTCGCGGCGAGCGATAAGCAACAGTGCCTAAGCTCGGACGGTGGTTTGCGGTGAAAGGTTCGCGGTCAAGGATGGTGCAGGCTGAATCGTTTCTCAGTGCTGAGCCAAAATGCTCGCCAGCAACCCAGGAAAGCGCGCCTCAAGCACATCCGCGCGCAGCGAATTCATATGAGTGGTGCCGACGCTGCGGGTGTGGACCAGCCCGGCATCGCGCAGCACGCGAAAGTGGTGGGACATGCTGGATTTCGGTCTCCCGCCGTCCAGTTCGCCGCAGGTGGCCTCGGGTACGCCGGCCAGGCAGCGGACGATTTCCAGGCGCACCGAGTCGCTCAAGGCGTAGAGCACGCGTTCGAGGGTCAGGTCTTGCTGGGCGGGGTGTTTGAAGGCTCGCATAAAACAAATGATAACAGGGCTGGCGTTGAATACCATAGTTCGAATACCATCGAACTATCGAATCATTCACGTGCCCCTGGAGGTTCCCGATGGCTGCTTTGTTTAAACCCTACACACTTAAAGACGTGACCTTGCGCAACCGCATCGCGATCCCGCCGATGTGTCAGTACATGGCCAACGACGGTATCGTTAACGACTGGCACCACGTTCACCTGGCCAGCATGGCCCGTGGCGGCGCCGGTTTGCTGGTGGTTGAAGCCACCGCAGTGTCCCCTGAAGGCCGTATCACCCCCGGTTGCGCGGGTATCTGGAGCGACGCCCACGCCCAGGCGTTCGTGCCGATGGTCAAGGCCATCAAGGCAGCAGGCGCGGTGCCGGGCATTCAGATCGCCCATGCCGGTCGTAAGGCCAGTGCCAACCGCCCGTGGGAAGGCGACGACCATATGCCGGCTTCCGATGCGCGCAGTTGGGAAACCCTCGCGCCGTCGGCCATTGCGTTCGGCGCCAACCTGCCTAACGTGCCGCGCGCCATGACCCTGGACGACATCGCTCGCGTGCGCCAGGATTTCGTCGACGCCGCCCGCCGTGCCCGCGACGCCGGTTTTGAATGGATCGAACTGCACTTTGCCCACGGCTACCTGGCCCAGAGCTTTTTCTCCGAGCATTCCAACCAGCGTACCGATGCCTACGGCGGCAGCTTCGATAATCGCAGCCGTTTCCTCCTGGAAACCCTGGCTGCTGTGCGTGAGGTCTGGCCGGAAAACTTGCCGTTGACCGCGCGTTTCGGCGTGATCGAATACGACGGCCGTGACGAGCAGACCCTGACCGAATCCATCGAGTTGGCCCGTCGCTTCAAGGCCGGTGGCCTGGACCTGCTGAGCGTCAGCGTCGGCTTCACCATTCCCGACACCCAGATCCCGTGGGGCCCGGCGTTCCTGGGGCCGATCGCTGAGCGCGTGCGCCGCGAAGCCGGTATTCCGGTCACGTCGGCGTGGGGGTTTGGCACGCCGCAACTGGCGGAAGGTGCGTTGCAGGCCGGGCAGGTGGACTTGGTCTCGGTGGGGCGTGCGCATCTGGCTGATCCGCATTGGGCGTACTTTGCCGCCAAGGAGCTGGGGGTAGAGAAAGCGTCCTGGACCTTGCCTGCGCCGTATGCCCATTGGTTGGAACGCTATCGCTGAGGTAGCCGCTCAGCAAGACCTGTGGGAGATGTTGAGCCCCGGCGAGGCGCGATAGTGGTGGGTCAGGCAGCAACAATGCTGGCAGAACCACCGTCATCGAAGCCTCGCTGGGGCTCGACATCTCCCACATTTGATCTCCAGGGCTGACAGAAAGTGTTCCTGCGCCCCCACCTTGTGGGCGCCGTCGAGCCCCACATTTGATCTTCATGGCTGTCGAACGAGGGTGGGGCTTACAACGGCGTCAGCACATTCATCACCGTATCCAGCGCTACCCGCGTGTCGTCCAGTTGCACCAGCGAAGCATGCCGGGCGCCGAGGGCGTCGCGGTTCTGGATCGCGGTGAGGATCGCCTTGTGGCGGGGCAGGCTCAGGCCCTGGATATCCGGGCGGCGGTTGGTGATATTGATCGACTCACGCAGCGGCAGCGACAGCATGTTGCACATGTACGCCAGCAGGTCGTTGCGCGTGGCGTCGGCAATGGCGCGGTGAAAGTCCAGGTCGGCCTGCAGCAGCGCCTCGTGGGTCTGCGCGGTTTCCATGCCGAGGTAGGCTTTTTCGATGGTGGTGATGTCTTCGTCGGTGGCCGTGGTCGCGGCCATGGCGGCGATTTCCGGTTCGAGGATGCGCCGCACACCGGCCAGGGTGTTGAAAAACTCGCTATGGGGCGTGGACTGCATCAACCAGGACAGTACGTCCGGGTCGAGCAGGTGCCATTTCAGCCGTGGCCGCACCACTGCGCCCACCCGTGGCTTGGAGTACACCAGGCCCTTGGCGCTGAGCACTCGCGTGGCCTCACGCAACACCGAGCGGCTGACCTTGTACTCCTCGCAGAGCGTGGCCTCCATGGGCAGTCTTTCTTCCGGCTTGAAGCGGCCGGAAACGATGTGCATGCCCAAGTCCTGGACGATCTGGGCATGCATGCTCTTGCGCGGCTTGGACGGCTGGTGATCCATAACGACAGGGATGCTCTGGCTAAATAGGCGGCATCATAGCATCCCAATTAGTGGGAATGACGCGGGACTTCGGCCCCACGGCAACCCACCAGGAAATCGAAGTCGCACCCCTGGTCCGCCTGCAGCACGTGGTCGATGTACAGTTGGCGATAGCCGCCGACGATCAGCTTCTGCGGGGGTTTCAGGTCGGCCATGCGCGCCGCCAGCTCGGCGTCGGGGATGTCCAGGTGCAAGCGCCCGTTGGCGCAGTCGAGTTCGATCCAGTCACCTTCCTGCACCGTGGCCAACGGCCCGCCGGCAGCCGCTTCCGGTGCCACATGCAAGACCACCGTGCCATATGCCGTGCCGCTCATGCGCGCATCGGAAATCCGCACCATGTCGGTCACGCCCTGGGCCAGCAGCTTGGCCGGCAGGCCCATGTTGCCGACTTCGGCCATGCCCGGGTAACCCTTGGGCCCGCAGTTCTTCATGACCAGGATCGAGTTGGCGTCGACGTCCAGGTCCGGGTCGTTGATGCGCGCCTTGTACATGTCGAAATCCTCGAACACCACGGCGCGGCCACGGTGCTGCATCAGCGTCGGGCTGGCGGCCGACGGCTTGAGCACCGCGCCCAGCGGGGCGAGGTTGCCGCGCAGTACACAGATGCCGCCGTCGGCGCGGATCGGGTTGTCGAGGGTGCGGATCACTTCGTCCTGGCCGTAGATCGGCGAATCCTTGGTGTTCTCGCCCAACGACTTGCCGTTCACGGTCAAGGCATTCGGGTGCGGGATCAGGTTGGCTTCACCGAGACGGCGCAGCACCGCCGGCAGGCCGCCAGCGTAGTAGAACTCTTCCATCAAGAAACGCCCGGACGGTTGCAGGTCGACGATGGTCGGCATGCCGCGCCCGATGCGCGTCCAGTCGTCCAGATCGAGCTCGACACCGATGCGTCCGGCGATGGCTTTGAGGTGGATCACCGCATTGGTCGAACCGCCGATGGCCGCATTCACGCGGATCGCATTTTCAAAGGCTTCCTTGGTGAGGATCTTCGACAGCTTCAAGTCTTCGCGCACCATCTCCACCGCGCGCATGCCGGACATATGCGCCAGCACATAACGTCGCGCATCCACCGCCGGGATTGCCGCGTTGTGCGGCAGCGACGTGCCGAGTGCCTCGGCCATGCAGGCCATGGTCGACGCGGTGCCCATGGTGTTGCAGGTGCCCGCCGAACGCGACATGCCGCCCTCGGCCGCGAGGAAGTCATCCAGGGTGATGGTGCCGGCCTTGACCTGTTCGCTGAGCTGCCATACCACCGTGCCCGAGCCGATGTCCTGGCCCTTGTGTTTGCCGTTGAGCATCGGCCCGCCAGTGACCACGATGGCCGGCACGTCGCAACTGGCCGCGCCCATCAGCAGCGCCGGGGTGGTCTTGTCGCAGCCGGTCAGCAACACCACGCCGTCGATGGGGTTGCCGCGAATTGCTTCCTCCACGTCCATGCTCGCCAGGTTGCGCGTGAGCATGGCGGTGGGGCGCAGGTTCGATTCGCCATTGGAGAACACCGGGAATTCCACGGGGAAGCCGCCGGCCTCGATCACGCCACGCTTGACGTGCTCGGCGATCTGGCGGAAGTGGGCGTTGCACGGGGTCAGCTCGGACCAGGTGTTGCAGATACCGATGATCGGTTTGCCGTGGAACTGATGGTCGGCGATGCCCTGGTTCTTCATCCAGCTGCGGTACATGAAGCCGTTCTTGTCGGCGGTACCAAACCACTGGGCGGAGCGCAGGCCAGGTTTTTTATCGGACATGATGGTTTCTCTTATTGTATGACTATATGTTCTCTATGAAGCTAAACATAAGCGCAAAATGTTCGGTTTGGAAGTGTTGTTTCGCAAATAGTACTACTATATAGTCAATCTCAACTGAGGTATGGCCCTGGCGGATTTTCGCGAGAGGCGTCCCCCGAGCTTCTATAAAAACAACAATCGGAGATCGACCCCATGAGCCAGGAACTGCGGCTTATACGGCGCATCACGCTGAAACTGATTCCCTTCCTCGTCCTGCTGTACCTGATCGCCTACGTGGACCGCTCCGCCGTGGGGTTCGCCAAGCTGCACATGGGCGCCGACGTCGGCATCGGTGATGCGGCCTACGGCTTTGGCGCAGGCCTGTTCTTCATTGGCTATTTCCTGTTCGAGATCCCCAGCAACCTGATGCTCGATCGCTTCGGCGCACGGCGCTGGTTCGCACGGATCATGATCACCTGGGGCACCATCACCATCGGCATGGCGTTCGTGCAGGGGCCGCAGAGCTTCTATGTGATGCGCTTTCTGCTCGGCGCGGCCGAGGCCGGGTTCTTCCCCGGCGTTCTGTACTACATCACCCAGTGGTTCCCGGTGCGCCATCGCGGCAAGATCCTCGGGCTGTTTATCCTCTCGCAACCGATCGCAATGATGATCACCGGCCCGGTCTCCGGCGGCCTGTTGGGCATGGACGGCACCCTCGGGCTGCACGGCTGGCAATGGCTGTTCATCGTCATCGGCACCCCGGCGATCCTGCTCACCTGGCCGGTGCTGCGCTACCTGCCGGACGGCCCCAAGCAGGTCAACTGGATGAGCGAAGACGAAAAAGCCTGGCTCACCGGCGAACTGGCCAAGGACCTGCAAGCCTACGGCCAGACCCGCCACGGCAATCCGCTGCATGCCCTCAAGGACAAGCGCGTGTTGCTGCTGGCGCTGTTCTACTTGCCGGTGACCCTGAGCATCTACGGGTTGGGCCTGTGGCTGCCGACGCTGATCAAGCAGTTCGGCGGCACGGACCTGGTCACCGGCTTTGTGTCGGCGGTGCCGTATATCTTCGGGATCATCGGGCTGTTGATCATCCCGCGCAGTTCCGACCGTTTGAACGATCGCTACGGCCACCTGGCGGTGCTCTACGTACTGGGTGCCATCGGCTTGTTCTTCAGTGCCTGGCTGAGTGTGCCGGTGCTGCAAATGGCGGCGCTGTGCCTGGCGGCGTTCGCGATGTTTTCTTGCACTGCGGTGTTCTGGACCCTGCCCGGGCGGTTTTTTGCCGGGGCGAGCGCGGCAGCGGGGATTGCCTTGATCAATTCGGTGGGCAACCTCGGCGGCTATATCGGCCCGTTCGTGATCGGCGCGCTCAAGGAATACACCGGCAACCTGGCCTCGGGCTTGTACTTCCTGTCCGCAGTGATGGTGTTCGGCTTGCTACTGACCGGCGTGGTCTACCGTCTGCTGGAGCGCAAGCATGTGCTGCCGGCTGACCAATTCGCTGCGAGCGCCCGTGGCGCCACGCGTACTTAATCGATTATCAGGAGAAGCGGCATGCGTTTAGTTCAGTTCGAGTTGCGCAACGGTGAGCGTCGGGTCGGCGTGGTGGAGGGTAGCCAGGTGCGCGAAGTGCTCAGCGCGCACAGCGTGCGCGAGTTGGCGCTGGCCGCGATCGAAGCGGGCGTGGGCCTCGCTCAGCAGGTGCAGAGCCTCGGCCTGGGCGACAGTCACACCTACGCCGAGCTGCTCGCCGACCTGAAGATCCTGCCACCGCTGGACCACCCGGACCCGGCCCATATGCTGATCAGTGGCACCGGCCTGACCCACCTGGGCAGCGCGTCGGCGCGGGACAAGATGCACCAGCAGGGCGGTGACGACAGCGCGCTGACCGACACCATGCGCATCTTCAAATGGGGCGTGGAGGGCGGCAAACCGGCGGCCGGCCAGGCGGGCGTGCAACCGGAGTGGTTCTACAAGGGCGACGGCAGCATCGTCGTGCGCCCCGGCGCCGCGTTCCCGGTGCCTCCTTTTGCCGAAGACGCCGGCGAAGAGCCGGAGATCGGCGGGCTGTATGTGATCGGCCACGACCGCAAGCCCTATCGCGTGGGTTTCGCGGTGGGCAACGAGTTCTCCGACCACGTGATGGAACGCAAGAACTACCTGTACCTGGCCCATTCCAAACTGCGCAGTTGCAGCTACGGCCCGGAGTTGCGCGTGGGCGAGTTACCGCAGCATCTGGCCGGTACCAGCCGCATCCTGCGCAACGGCGAAGTGATCTGGCAGAACGAATTCCTCAGTGGCGAGGCCAATATGTGCCACAGCCTGGAAAACCTTGAGTACCACCACTTCAAATACAGCCAGTTCCTCAAACCTGGCGATGTACACATTCATTTCTTCGGCACCGCGACCCTGTCATTCGCCGACGGTATACGTACCCAACCGGGCGATGTGTTCGAGATCAGCCAGGCCGAGTTCGGCGCGCCGCTGGTCAATCGTGTCGGCAGTGCTAACGCCGTCTTCGCACCCGGCGCCGTCATCACCCTTTAAAGGAGAGCCACATGCCCCAGTTCCTTGGTCACAACTACATCGGCGGCCAGCGCAGCGCCAACGGCAGCCTCACGCTGCAGAGCATCGATGCAGCGACCGGCGACGCCTTGCCCCAGGATTTCTACCAGGCCACGCCGCAGGAAGTCGACGCTGCCGCCAAGGCTGCGGCGGCGGCTTACCCGGCGTACCGCGCCTTGAGTGCAGCGCGCCGCGCGCAGTTCCTTGACGCGATCGCCGATGAGCTGGATGCGCTGGGCGATGACTTCGTCGAGCTGGTCTGCCGTGAAACCGCGCTGCCCGCTGCCCGTATCAAAGGCGAGCGCGGGCGTACCAGCGGGCAGATGCGTCTGTTCGCGACGGTGTTGCGCCGTGGTGATTTCTATGGCGCGCGCATCGACAAGGCACTGCCGGATCGCCAGCCGCTGCCACGCCCGGACCTGCGCCAGTACCGCATCGGCCTGGGCCCCGTCGCCGTGTTTGGCGCGAGCAACTTCCCCCTGGCGTTTTCCACGGCGGGCGGGGATACCGCCGCCGCGCTGGCGGCCGGTTGCCCGGTGGTGTTCAAGGCCCACAGCGGGCATATGGCCACGGCCGAGTGCGTCGCCGATGCAATTATTCGCGCGGCCGAGGCCACCGAGATGCCGGCGGGCGTGTTCAACATGATTTTCGGCGGCGGCGTCGGTGAGGCGCTGGTCAAGCATCCGGCGATCCAGGCGGTCGGCTTTACCGGCTCGCTCAAGGGCGGGCGCGCCCTGTGCGACATGGCGGCGGCGCGTCCGCAGCCGATCCCGGTATTCGCCGAGATGTCGAGCATCAACCCGGTCATCGTGTTGCCCCAGGCCCTGCATGCGCGGGCCGAAACCGTGGCACGCGAGCTGACTGCCTCGGTGGTGCAAGGCTGCGGCCAGTTTTGTACCAATCCTGGCTTGGTGATCGGCATCGCGTCAGCGGCCTTCACCGCGTTCACTCAGCAGGTGGCCCAACTGATCGGTGATCAGCCGGCGCAGACCATGCTCAATGCCGGCACCTTGAGCAGCTATGGCAAGGGCCTGCAAACACTGCTGGCGCATCCCGGCATCCAGCACCTGGCGGGTCAGGCTCAAACCGGCAATCAGGCGCGGCCGCAGTTGTTCAAGGCCGATGTCAGCTTGCTGATCGACGGCGATGAAGTGCTGCAAGAGGAAGTGTTCGGCCCCACCACGGTGTTCGTCGAAGTCGCCGACCAGGCCCAGCTCAGCGCCGCCTTGCACGGCCTGCACGGCCAGCTCACGGCGACGATCATCGGCGAGCCGGCCGACCTGCAGCAGTTCGCCGAACTTACGCCGCTGCTGGAGCAGAAAGTCGGGCGTATCCTGCTCAACGGTTACCCGACCGGCGTGGAAGTGTGCGACGCAATGGTCCACGGCGGCCCGTACCCCGCGACGTCGGATGCGCGGGGTACCTCGGTCGGCAGCCTGGCCATCGACCGCTTCCTGCGCCCGGTGTGTTTCCAGAACTACCCGGACAGCCTGCTGCCCGACGCGTTGAAAAACGCCAACCCATTGCGTATCCAGCGCCTGGTGGATGGCACGCCGTCACGCGACGCGCTGTAACGCGCACCTGAGAACAACAACAATCCAGGAGGCTTCATGTCGTTTCACGCCGTCACCGCGCACCGTGCGCAACTGGGGGAGGGCCCGTTCTGGGACGTGCCCACCCAGGCCCTGTATTGGGTCGACATCGCCGGCAAACAGGCGCTGCGCCTGATGGACGGGCAATTGCAGGCCTGGCAGTTGCCGGAGCATGTCTCCGCGTTTATCCCGTGTGAAAGCGGCGATGCGCTGGTGACCTTGAGCAGCGGCGTGTATCGACTGAACCTCGCGACCGAAGCCTTGCGCCTGTTCTGCGTGGCCGACCCGCACGCGGGCAACCGGGGCAATGAAGCGCGCTGCGACGCCCAGGGTCGCCTGTGGCTGGGCACCATGCAGAACAACCTCGGCGAACACGGTGAAGACCTGCCCGTCACGCGTCGTTCCGGCGGGCTGTTTCGCGTTGATGCCGATGCGCGGGTCACGCCGTTGCTGCACGGCCTGGGCATTCCCAACACCTTGCTGTGGAGCGCGGACGGCGCCCAGGTGCATTTCGGCGACAGCCTGGACGGCACGCTGTATCGGCATGCGATCCAACCGAACGGCCAACTCGACCCTGCCCAAGTGTGGTTCGGCCCGCACGGGCGCGGCGGGCCGGACGGCTCGGCCATGGACAGCCAAGGCTATCTCTGGAACGCACGCTGGGACGGCAGTTGCCTGCTGCGCCTGACGCCGGAGGGTGAAGTGGATCGGATCATCGAACTGCCCGTCAGCCGCCCCACCAGTTGCGTGTTTGGCGGCCCCCACCTCACCACCCTGTACATCACCAGCGCCGCCAGCCCCCTCGATCACCCCCTGGATGGCGCGGTGCTTGCCATCGAGGTCGATGTGCCCGGTAAACCCTGTCACCGCTTTGCTGGCTGAACCCAAGACTTTAAAAACAACAACAAGGAGTCACCCGTATGAATCGTCGTCGTGGTTTGCGTTCCCTGTGCTGTGCCGCCGTCGCGGTCTCGGCCCTGAGCATGAGCGGCCTGTTGCTGGCCGCCGAAGAAGTGAAGATCGGCTTTTTGGTCAAACAAGCCGAAGAACCCTGGTTCCAGACCGAATGGGCCTTCGCCGAAAAAGCCGGCAAGGAACATGGTTTCACCGTGATCAAGATCGCCGTGCCCGACGGCGAGAAAACCCTCTCGGCGATCGACAGCCTGGCCGCCAACGGCGCCAAGGGTTTTGTGATCTGCCCGCCGGACGTGTCCCTCGGCCCGGCGATTGTCGCCAAGGCCAAGGCCAACGGCTTGAAAGTGATCGCCGTGGATGATCGCTTCGTCGACGCCAAGGGCAATTTCATGGAGGACGTGCCGTACCTGGGCATGGCCGCTTTTGAAGTCGGCCAGAAACAAGGTGCGGCGATGGCCGCCGAGGCGAAGAAACGCGGGTGGGACTGGAAGGACACCTACGCGGTGATCACCACTTTCAACGAACTCGACACCGGTAAAAAACGCACCGACGGCTCGATCAAATCCCTCGAAGAAGCGGGCATTCCCAAGGACCACATCCTCACCGCCGCGCTCAAGACCCTCGACGTGCCCGGCAGCATGGACGCCACCAACTCGGCCCTGGTCAAGCTGCCCAGCGGCGCGAAAAACCTGATCATCGGCGGCATGAACGACAACACCGTGCTCGGCGGCGTGCGCGCCACCGAAAGCGCCGGGTTTGCCGCCGCGAATGTGATCGGCATCGGCATCAATGGCACCGACGCCATCGGTGAATTGAAGAAAGCCAACAGTGGTTTCTTCGGCTCGATGCTGCCGAGCCCGCACATCGAGGGCTACAACACCGCGCTGATGATGTACGAATGGGTCACCAAAGGCACGGAACCGCCGAAGTACACCGCCATGGACGAAGTGACCCTGATCACCCGCGCCAACTTTCAGGAAGAACTGACCAAGATCGGGCTGTGGAAATGAGCGGCGCGGCCTTGCGTTTCAATGGCATCAGCAAGGAGTTTCCCGGTGTGAAAGCGCTGGCGCAGATCAGCTTTGAAGCGCGGCCGCACTCGGTACACGCGCTGATGGGCGAGAACGGCGCGGGCAAGTCGACGCTGCTGAAAATCCTCGGCGGCGCCTACATCCCGAGCAGCGGCAGCGTGCAGATCGGCGCGCAGACCATGGCCTTCAAATGCGCGGCCGACAGCATTGCCAGCGGCGTCGCGGTGATCCACCAGGAGTTGCATCTGGTGCCGGAAATGAGCGTCGCCGAAAACCTGTTCCTCGGGCATTTGCCGGCGCGCTTCGGCGTGGTCAACCGCCGGCGGCTGCGCGAGCAGGCGCTGGCCTGCCTCAAGGGCCTGGCCGATGAAATCGACCCGCAGGAGAAGCTCGGGCGGCTGTCCCTGGGCCAGCGCCAACTGGTGGAAATCGCCAAGGCGCTGTCCCGTGGCGCGCATGTGATCGCTTTCGACGAACCCACCAGCAGCCTGTCGGCCCGCGAGATCGACCGGCTGATGGCGATCATCACGCGCCTGCGCGACGAGGGCAAAGTGGTGCTGTACGTGTCCCACCGCATGGAAGAAGTGTTCCGCATCTGCGACGCGGTGACGGTGTTCAAGGACGGCCGCTACGTGCGCACCTTCGACGACATGAGCGCGCTGAGCCACGACCAACTGGTCACCTGCATGGTCGGCCGCGATATCCAGGACATCTACGACTACCGCCCGCGCGAGCACGGCGACGTGGCGCTCAAGGTCGACGGTTTGCTCGGCCCCGGCCTGCGCGAGCCGATCAGTTTTGACGTGCGCAAGGGCGAGATCCTTGGCCTGTTCGGCTTGGTCGGCGCCGGGCGCACCGAGCTGTTTCGCCTGCTCAGCGGCTTGCAGCGCGCCACGGCGGGGCAGTTGGAACTGTGCGGCGAAAGCCTGAACCTGCGTTCACCCCGCGACGCCATCGCCGCCGGCGTGCTGCTGTGCCCGGAGGACCGCAAGAAGGAGGGCATCATCCCGCTGTCCAGCGTGGCCGAGAACATCAACATCAGCGCGCGCGGCGCCCATTCCCGGTTTGGCTGGCTGCTGCGCGAGGGCTGGGAGCAGGGCAACGCCGGCCGGCAAATCAGCGCGATGAAGGTCAAGACCCCAAGCGCCGAGCAGAAAATCATGTACCTGTCCGGCGGCAATCAGCAGAAGGCCATTCTTGGCCGCTGGCTGTCGATGCCGATGAAGGTGCTGCTGCTGGACGAGCCGACGCGGGGCATCGACATCGGCGCCAAGTCGGAGATCTACCAGATCATCCATGACCTGGCGGCGAGCGGTATTGCGGTGATTGTGGTGTCCAGCGACCTGATGGAGGTGATGGGGATTTCTGACCGCATTCTGGTGCTGTGCGAAGGCACTTTGCGCGGCGAACAACGGCGCGAACACGCCACTGAATCCAACTTGCTGCAACTGGCCTTGCCGCGTGGCCTGGCGAACTGAGAGACGACTATGACGACCCAACACAACGCGTTGCCGACGGCACGCAAACCCTTGGATATGCGCGCGCTGCTCGACAACTGGGCGATGTTGCTCGCGGCGCTGGGGATTTTTCTGCTGTGTGCCTTGCTGATCGACAACTTCCTCTCGCCGCTGAATATGCGCGGGCTGGGCCTGGCGATTTCCACGGTGGGCATTGCCGCCTGCACCATGCTGTTCTGCCTGGCGTCGGGGCACTTCGACTTGTCGGTGGGCTCGGTGATCGCCTGCGCCGGCGTGGTCGCGGCAATTGTGATGCGCGACACCGACAGCGTCATGCTCGGCATCGGTGCGGCGCTGCTGATGGGCCTGATCGTCGGGCTGATCAACGGCATCGTCATCGCCAAGCTGCGGGTCAATGCGCTGATCACCACGTTGGCGACCATGCAAATCGTGCGCGGCCTGGCCTATATCTTTGCCGACGGCAAGGCGGTGGGCGTGTCCCAGGATCAGTTCTTCGTGTTCGGCAACGGCCAGCTATTGGGCGTGCCGGTGCCGATCCTGATCACCCTCGTCTGCTTCCTGTTCTTCGGCTGGCTGCTCAACTACACGACTTACGGGCGCAACACCATGGCCATCGGTGGCAACCCGGAAGCCGCGTTGTTGGCCGGGGTCAACGTGGACCGCACGAAAATCCTGATCTTTGCCGTGCATGGCCTGATCGGCGCGTTGGCCGGGGTGATCCTCGCGTCACGCATGACTTCCGGCCAGCCGATGATCGGCCAGGGCTTTGAGCTGACGGTGATTTCCGCCTGCGTGCTAGGCGGGGTGTCGCTCAGTGGCGGTATCGGCATGATCCGTCATGTGATCGCTGGGGTGCTGATTCTGGCGATCATCGAGAATGCGATGAACCTGAAGAACATCGACACCTTCTACCAGTATGTGATCCGCGGTTCGATCCTGCTGCTGGCGGTGGTGATCGACCGCATGAAGCAACGCTGAGCAGCTTCCTCTGCATTAGCGGAAGAACTCGCCGGGAGTGGCGTCGAATTGTTGGCGGAACGCGTTGATAAACGCCGACGTGGATTCATACCCACACGCCAACGCCACATCCGTCACCCGCTCGCCTTGCTCCAGGGCGGGCAGGGCGCTGAGCAGGCGCAAGCGCTGGCGCCAGGCGCGGAAGGTCAGCCCGGTGTCACGCAAAAACAGGCGGCTGAGGGTTTTCTCACTGACCGCCAGCTTGCGGCTCCAATCCCCCAGGGTGGTGGGTTGCTCCGGGTGCAGGTTCAAGCTGCGATAGATCTGCCGCAAGCGCGGGTCCAGGGGTAACGGCAGCATCAAATCGACCTGGGGCGCCGCCGCCAGTTGGTCCAGTATCACCTGGGCGAGCCTGCCGTCCGGTCCCGCTTCGGCATATTCCACCGGCAGTTCACTGAAGCGGCGGATCAACTCGCGCAACAAACTGCTCACCGCCAACACCTGGCAACGTTCGTCCGCCCACCCAGTGACGCTGCAATCCAGGTACAGGCTGCGCATCTCCGTGTGCGGCGAGCTGTAGACCCGATGGGGCATGCCCGCCGGAATCCACACCGCGCGCTGCGGCGGCGCGACGAAGCGGCCGACGCTGGTCTGGATCTCCAGCACCCCGGAAATCGCGTAGGACAACTGCACCCACGGGTGGCTGTGCCGGTGGGTCAGGGCGCGGTTGGGCAAGGATTCGGTGCGCCCGTACACTGGGCGTGGCAGGCTGGAAAGCCCGGGCACGCTGCGGCGGACGGTCTTGTCATGTCCTTTAGGCGGCATTTACTGGCTCATTGGCGTTAGTCGGTAATAAAGCGTTACGTTAGAGTCGTGATGACGCTCTTGGCAACCCCGGAAGATCCTGCTTATGACTCGCCCGCGCTTTCTGCCCGACAATTTCACCCTGACCCTGATCGCCACGGTGGTCCTCGCGTCCTTGCTGCCCGCCAGCGGCCAGACCGCCGTGGCCTTCGGCTGGGTGACCAACCTGGCCATCGCGCTGCTGTTTTTCCTGCACGGCGCCAAGCTGTCGCGCCAGGCCATCGTTGCCGGGGCCGGTCACTGGCGCCTGCACCTGCTGGTGTTCAGCCTGACCTTTGTGCTGTTCCCGCTGTTGGGCCTGGCGCTCAAGCCACTGTTGTCGCCGCTGATCGGCAACGACCTGTACATGGGCATGCTCTATCTGTGCGCGTTACCGGCCACGGTGCAGTCGGCGATTGCCTTTACGTCGCTGGCGCGCGGCAATATCCCGGCGGCGATTTGCAGCGCGGCGGCGTCGAGCCTGTTCGGGATCTTCCTCACGCCGTTGCTGGTGACGCTGCTGCTGAATGTCCACGGCGAGAGCGGTTCGACCGTCGACGCCATGCTGAAAATCAGCGTGCAACTGCTGCTGCCGTTCGTCGCCGGGCAGATCGCCCGCCGTTGGATCGGCGAGTGGGTCGGTCGCAACAAGGCCTGGCTGAAGTTCGTCGACCAGGGCTCGATCCTGCTGGTGGTCTACGGCGCGTTCAGCGAAGCGGTCATCCAAGGCATCTGGCAGCAGATTCCGCTGTGGGAACTGGGCGGCCTGGTGGTGGCCTGCTGCGTGTTGCTCGCCCTGGTGTTGGTGGCGTCCACGCTGCTGGGCAAGGCCTTCGGCTTTAATCAGGAGGACCGCATCACCATCTTGTTCTGCGGTTCGAAGAAAAGCCTGGCCACCGGAGTGCCGATGGCCCAGGTGCTGTTTGCCGGGGCGACCATGGGCGTGTTGATCCTGCCGTTGATGCTGTTTCACCAGATCCAGTTGATGGTGTGTGCGGCGTTGGCACAGCGTTATGCCCCATTCCGGAACTGATGGGGCAGGTCGACCCGTGAGGGGGCTACGCTGATCCTGCCGAGGGCGATTTACCCCGGATGAGCGTCAACAGCCGACCGGGAAACCTATAGAATGTTCGGCGGCGGCGCTTGTCCTGGGTGGCCGTTCGATCATCGTCAGAGTGCCTCGCCCTTCAATGAGCCTTTCAACCGCAACGCCCCGTGCCAACTGGCAACCGGTCATCGCCCTCGCGCTGGCCGCCTTTGTGTTCAATACCACTGAATTTGTGCCCGTTGGCCTGCTCAGCGCCATCGGCGCCAGCTTTGATATGCCGATCGCCAGCGTCGGCCTGATGCTCACGATCTATGCCTGGATCGTGTCGCTGACCTCGCTACCGGTGATGCTGCTGACGCGCAACATCGAACGGCGCAAGCTGCTGATCGTGTTGTTCGGCCTGTTCATCGCCAGTCACATCCTCTCCAGCGTCGCCAACAGCTTTGGCCTGCTGATGGTCAGCCGGATCGGCATCGCCTTATCCCACGCGTTGTTCTGGTCGATCACCGCGTCCCTCGCGGTACGCCTGGCGCCGGCCGGCAAACAAGTACAAGCCCTCGGCCTGCTGGCCACCGGCACGTCGCTGGCGATGGTGTTGGGCATTCCCCTTGGCCGCCTGCTCGGCGAAGCGATGGGCTGGCGCACCACGTTCCTGGTGATTGCGGCATTCGCTGCGGCCCTGGTGTTCTGGCTAGCGCGGACCTTACCGCTGTTGCCGAGCCAGAACTCCGGCTCCCTGCGCAGCTTGCCGCTGCTGTTCAAGCGCCCGGCACTGGTGGCGCTCTACGTGCTCACCGCCCTGGTGATCACCGCGCAATTCACCGCCTACAGCTACATCGAACCCTTTGTCGAACGTGTCGCCGGCCTGAGCGGTAATGTCGTGACCCTGTTCCTGCTGGTGTTCGGCGGTGCGGGCATCATCGGCTCGCTGTTGTTCAGCCTGGTACACCGGTTCAGCCCGCATCTGTTCGTGGTGGGCGCGGTGTTCCTGCTGGCCGCGTGCCTGGCACTGATGCTGCCGTTGAGCGGGGCCGAATCCTACCTCGTCGGCCTGAGCGTGTTTTGGGGCATGGCGATCATGGGCTTCGGCCTGGCCATGCAGTCCAAAGTCCTGGTGCTCGCGCCGGACGCCACCGACGTGGCCATGGCGATGTTCTCCGGTATCTACAACGTCGGTATCGGCGGCGGCGCGCTGATGGGCAGTTGGGTCGGCAGCCACTTCGGCTTCGCCTGGATCGGCGCGGCGGGCGGCGTGTTGGCGGCGCTGGCGTTGATCGGCTATTGCCTGGCGATCCGGCGGTTTGGGCAGGGTGTCGCGCGCGACTAAAACCAGACAAATCTTACAAGGCGCCTTGGCGCCTGTTGCTACCGTCACCCAGGACCTCCCACATCCTGTGGTGACGGCGATTGCCACGCCCTTCGAGCAGGGCCGTGGCGTTTGAAAAGCAATGGAGTTGATTGTGCAAAAGCGTTTGACCGCAGAGTTTGCAGGTACCTTCTGGTTGACGTTCGGCGGGTGTGGCAGTGCCATTCTGGCGGCGGCATTCCCGGAACTGGGGATCGGTTTTCTGGGGGTGTCCCTGGCGTTCGGGCTCACCGTACTGACCATGGCCTACGCGGTCGGCGGCGTCTCGGGCGGGCATTTCAACCCGGCGGTGACCATTGGCCTATGGGCCGGGCGCCGCATTCCCAGCGTCGATGTGCTGCCCTACATAGCCGCTCAGGTCGCGGGTGCGATTGTCGCCGCCGCCGCCCTGTTTGTGATTGCCAGCGGGCAGCCAGGCTTTGAAGTGGGTGGTTTTGCCGCCAACGGCTATGGCCCGCTGAGCCCCGGCCAGTTCGACATGAAGGCGGCGTTGCTGGCCGAACTGATCGCTACGTTCTTCTTTGTGCTGATCATCATGCGCGTGACTGCGCCGGGCGCGGTGGCTGGCTTTGCGCCCATCGCCATCGGCCTGGCGCTGACCTTGATTCACCTGATCCTGATCCCCGTCACCAACACTTCGGTCAACCCCGCGCGCAGCACCGGGCCGGCGTTGTTCGCTGGCGTCGAGTACCTGGCGCAACTCTGGGCGTTCTGGCTGGCGCCAATTGCCGGTGGGGTGTTGGGTGCGTTGGCGGCGCGTGGGTTGGAGGAGCGCAGCCCGGCTTGAATCGAGAAAGGGGGGGAATCAAGCGTATTCCCCCTGCTAACGGGGCCCGGCACGTAGCGAGAGACGACGCTGGCGCCCACTTGAAGACGCTGGCATCCGCCGGTTCACGCCTGTTCTTCGCCGCGCAACTGCACGCTCATCGCATCGCAACTCTGCGCCCAGTCGCTCAGCCACTGCGGCATGGGCGGCGAGGCTTCGTCCAACCCCAGCTCACGCACAAAATCCGCCGGGGGCAGGGTGCCCTTGGCTGAGCGGAACAGCCCGCGCATCACCACCACGCCGACCACCCGACCCTTGCTGACGAAACGGTGCTCCATCAGGCTCCACTTGTGGTCCCAGCCGAGCATGCGGGTGTGTACCTCGAACACCTCGAATAACTTGAGCTCGCGGCGAAACTTGCCCCAGGTATCGCCCACGATCGGCAGCGCCTTGTTGCGCAGAGCCACGCGAAACGCGCCGGTGCGCAAGACAAAATCCATCCGCGCAACGTCCGCCAGGGAAAAGTAGCGGCCATTGGTGACATGCCGGTTGATATCCAGGTCCAGCGGCCACACCCGCATGCGCACCACGGTGGTCGCCAGGCCATGGGCAGGTTTGCGCCAGGGGCGACGGCAGAGCATGTACAGCAATCGAAACCAGAGATTCATAGAGACGCCAAACAGTTAATCAGTGGCAGCACTGTAAGGGCGCCAAATCGGCTAAGGTAGGTGCGCAAATGACTTATTACATGCCAAAAGCGCAAAAAAGGTCCATGAATGCACATTACCTTGCTCCTGGCCGATCACTGTTCTACCGCCAGCGCCACCCTGGCCCTGGAAATGCTCAGCGCCGCCAACCTGTTTGCCGACAGCCCGCCCTTCGAGATCGTGGTCGCGTCCCTGGACGGCCAGGCCGTGAACGCCTGGGGCGGGCAGCGTCTGCAAGTGGACTGTTCGACTGCACAGATCGCGCAGACCGACCTGGTGTTGATCCCCGGCTTTCTCTTCACCTTAAAAGAGGCTTTGCCGACGTTTGCCGCCTTTGGCCCCTGGCTGCGCGAACAGCATGGGCGCGGCGCTGTGCTGGCTTCGATGTGTACTGCCGCCTTTGTGTTGGCTGAAGCCGGTGTACTGCAAGGTTTGCATGCCACCACTCACTGGGCCTTTGCCGAGCTTTTCCGGCGACGCTACGCGGACGTGATCCTCGATGACGCACAGATGCTCTGCGAAGAAAATCGCGTGATTACCGGTGGTGGTGCCAGTGCGGCGATGGACTTGATGCTCCACCTGATCCGCCGCTTCGGCTCGCCGGAACTGGCTCACACCTGTGGCAAATATCTACTGATCGACACGGTGCGCACGGTGCAGTCGGTGTACGCCATGTGGTCGTTGCCCAAGGGCCATGGCGACGCAGAGATACTGCGCGTGCAGCATTGGCTGGAGCAGCACTGCGCCCAGGCGCTGGTGATTGACGACGTGGCCCGGCGCTTTGGTTTTGGTGTGCGCAATTTCAAGCGGCGCTTCAAGGACGCCACCGGCTATACGCCGATCGCCTATGTGCAGACCCTGCGCCTGGAGCGCGCCAAGCAGATGCTGGAGTCGACGCGCATGACGCTCGAAAGCATCACCTACGCGGTGGGCTATGAAGACAGCAACTCGTTTCGGCGCCTGTTTCAGCAGCGGGTGGGGATGCTGCCGGCGGCGTATCGCAAGCGATTTCAAGTCAACAACCGATGAGCAGACGAAAAAAAACCGGCTGATCAGGCCGGTTTGGGGTGCTGCGCAAACAGCGCGGGGTCAGGCGTTGTTGCTGTGCAGGCGATCAGCGCCGCCTTCGGCCAGACCGCGTTCTTGCATGCGATCAGCACCGCCTTCGGCCAGACCGCGTTCTTGCAGGCGATCAGCACCGCCTTCGGCCAGACCGCGTTCTTGCAGGCGATCAGCACCGCCTTCGGCCAGACCGCGTTCTTGCAGGCGATCAGCACCGCCTTCGGCCAGACCGCGTTCTTGCAGGCGATCAGCACCGCCTTCGGCGACACGACGTTCCAACAGCCGTTCAGCACCACCTTCAGCGACACGGTTGCCTTGCAAGCGATCCGCACCGCCTTCGGCGACGCGATTTTCGTTGAGGCGATCAGCGCCCCCTTCAGCGACGACAGGGTGGGCAAAAGCGTTTGCTGCAAGTACCGAGAAAGCGAGGCTAAGCAAGAGTTGGCGTTTCATGAGAGTGTGCTCCGAGTGTTTGATTAGGGTGTTGCCTGGTATGGGTTTGATGTTACGCGTTGCCATTTTTAAGAGAACTTCATTGGGTTGATGGTGACTATCGATGCCAGCGATAGCCCGTGTGGGCGGGCTATCGCGCAGCGGTCACGGCATCTGCGGCAGTTCCAGGGGGCGCAGGTCAAACACCAGTACTTCGGCATCTTCACCGTGGCTCAGGTGGATCTGGCGCTCATCGCGCACGCGGGCACCGTCGCCTTCCTGCAGGCGCTGGCCGTTGATCTCGACGCTGCCACGGGCCACATGGATGTACGCGTGGCGGTCCGGCGCCACGTCCAGGCGTGCGCTTTCGTCGGCGTTGAACAGCCCGGCGTACACCCGTGCATCCTGACGCACGTGCAGGGAGCCGTCGGCGCCATCCGGCGCGATGATCAACTGCAAGCGGCCACGTTTCTGCGCTTCGCTGAAGTGCTCTTGCTGATAGCGCGGTTCTGCGCCGGCCACATTCGGCACGATCCAGATTTGCAGGAAGTGCACGCCACGGCTCTGGCTATGGTTGAACTCGCTGTGGGCTACGCCGCTGCCGGCGCTCATCAGTTGCACATCGCCGGGACGGATCACCGAACCGGTGCCCAGGGTGTCCTTGTGTTCCAGGGCACCTTCGAGCACATAGGAGAAAATCTCCATGTCGCGGTGCGGGTGCTGGCCGAAGCCACGGCCTGCCGCGACGCGGTCATCGTTGATCACCAGCAGGTCGGAAAAACCCTGTTCGGCGGGGTTCCAGTAGTTGGCGAATGAGAAGGTGTGGAACGACTTCAACCAACCGTGATTGGCGGCGCCGCGATCGGAGGCTTTGCGAAGGGTCAGCATGGTGGTGTCCTCAAGTCAGAGCGGGCTGCGAAATGCAGGGCGCTTGCGTTGAGAAGAAGGTTACTGGTTACTGAAATATTCATTAATAAGCTGATATCTGAATAACTGTCGCGCTGAAGTTGACAGTCTCAGGCGTGGCATAATGGCCGCTGCCTTCCTTCCTGATGGACGTCTCTCTCTATGAACACCGTGGCCATGGCGCTGTTTCCAGACTTTCTCCTGCTCGACATGGCCGGGCCGCTTGAAGTGTTTTCGATTGCCAACCGCTACCTGCCGGCGGCGCAGCACTATCAGATCCTGACCGTCGGCACCGAGCCCGGCCCGCTGCGTGCGTCCAATGGCGTGGTCGTCCAGCCCGACCTGCTGCTGGCCCAGGCGCACGAGGCCTATGACCTGCTGCTGGTGCCGGGTGGCCCCGGTGCCTATAACGAATGCCACCCCGACCTGTTGCCCTGGCTCAAGGCCGCCGCCCCGCGCGCGCGGCGCTTCGGCTCGATCTGCACCGGCGCCTTTGTGCTCGGGCATGCCGGGTTGCTCGACGGCCACCGCGTGACCACCCACTGGCATTACACCGAGCGGCTGATCAAGGCTTTCCCCCAGGCCATCGTCGAAACCGACCGCATCTACCTGCAGGACGGCCGCCTGATCACTTCGGGTGGGGTGACGGCGGGCATCGACCTGGCGCTGTCGGTCGTCGCCCAGGACCACGGCAAGCAGGTGGCGGTGGACGTGGCCAAAGTGCTGCTGGTGGTGATGAAACGCCAGGGCGGGCAGGCCCAGTTCAGCCCGATGACCGCCGCCGTGGCGCCCCAGGAAACCGCGATCACGCGGGTGCAGAACCAGGTGCTGGCGCATCTGGACCAGCCGTTCACCATCGAATCCATGGCGGCGCTGGCGGGCATGAGTGCGCGGCACTTTGCGCGGCTGTTCGCCAAAGAAGTGCAGATGACGCCCATGGCGTTCCTGCAGGGCGCGCGCATCGACCGCGCCCGGCACCTGCTGGAAACCACCGACCTGCCGCTCAAGACCGTGGCCTTTCACGCAGGCTTCGGCAGCGTGCGACATATGCGCTTTCTGTTCAGTGAAAAACTCGGCCTTAACCCCACCCAATACCGACAGCAGTTCAGTTAACGACAGGATGTCCGTCTCGCGCACCCGATTGTCCGTATCGCTCCCCGTGCCAGCATTGCCCTGTCACGGCGAGCTGGCAAGATAACGGCAGGCCCATGGAAGAAGGATGCGCAGGCGCCCAAGCTCGGGTGTTTCAGCGCTTTTACGCAGATGAACAACGACCATGCGATGCGCTTTGGCCCCTACACCTTTCACCGCCAGCAGCGCCTGGTCAGCAAGGCGGGTATGCCTGTGCCGTTGGGCGGGCGCGCGTTGGATATCCTGGCGGTGCTGCTCGAAGCGCCGGGGCAATTTGTCGGAAAAGACACCCTGATCGCCCGCGTCTGGCCGTGCAGCGTGGTGGAAGAGAACAACCTGCGGGTGCATATCGCCGCCCTGCGCCGTGCATTGGACGGCCGTCGCTACATTCTCAATGACCCCCAGCGCGGCTATTGCTGCGTCGCGCCGCTGCAGGATGCGGCCCGCCACGTGGCACTGCGGCACAACCTTGCGACCCGACTCAGCCCGTTGATCGGCCGCGACGAACTCTTGGGTGCGCTGGTCCGGCGCCTGTGCGGGCAACGCCTGATGACCTTGACCGGAGGCGCCGGTGTCGGCAAGAGCAGCCTGGCCCTGGCGTTGGCCGAGCGCGTGTTGCCGCGTTATCGCGACGGCGTGTGGTGGCTGGATCTGGCCAGCGTCGACGCGCCCACGGCAATCCTGCGCCACGTGGCCCAGACCCTTGGGCTCGAGGCGTGTGACAGTGCCTCGGCGTTATCCCGTCAATTGGCCTCGCGCCAGTTATTGCTGGTGCTCGATGGTGCCGACGTATTGCTCGGTGCCTGCCGTCATCTGGCGCGCGCGCTGCAGGCCAGCGCGCCCGGAGTGACGCTGTTGTTGAGCAGCCGCGAAGCCTTGCGGGTGCCCGGTGAATGGGTGCAGCGCGTGCCTCGACTGGCGCTGCCGATGCCGTCCGCCTGGGGCAGTGTCGAGCAGGCGATGGCCTACTCGGCGGTGCAGGTGTTCGTTGCGCGTGTACGCGCCAGTCAGCAAGGGTTTGCCCTGCGCTCCCAGGACTTGCCGGCGCTGCGCGATATCTGCCGCCGGCTCGACGGTATCCCTTTGGCCCTCGAACTGGCAGCAGCCCAAGTCGACGCCCTCGGCGTGCAGGGCTTGCAGGTGCAATTGCGCAGCAGCCTGCAGGTACTGGCGGGCGGTCGGCGCACGGCGGTGGAACGGCACCGATCCCTGGCGGCGGCCCTGGATTGGTCATACGAGCGCCTGAGCCTGCCGGAGCGCTGGCTGTTCCTGCAACTGGGGCTGTTCAAGATGGCGGTGAGCTTGCCCGCGCTGACTCAGTTGATCGCCGGCACCGAGTTGGCCCACGCCGATCTGGCTTACCTGCTGCGGCGACTGGTCGACACCTCGCTGCTGAGCGTGGAACCCGGTCTCGGTCCCGAGCGTTATCGCCTGCTCAACAGCGTGCGCAGCTACGCCCTGGCGCAACTGCGCGACCCGCTGCAGGTGGCGCGTTTGCAGCAAGGGTATGGGCATTATCTGGGCGCGTTTTCAGGCCGGCCGTTTGTCTTGCAACTCGTCGAGCAGGCGGCGCACGCCGATTAGGTCCTGGGTGGCGAACCCTTCGGTGAATCGCGCGTAGACCGCGTTCAGCAACTCGCGGGCCGCTTGCCGGCGGTCTTGGCGCTGCCACAGCCGCGCCAGTGCGGTCGCGCTGCGTAACTCCCAGGCCAGGGCACCTTGCTGGTGCGCCAGGCCCAACGCGTCGAGCAGCAGTGCTTCTGCCGCCTGGGGATCGTCGATGTGCTCGGCGCGCACCCGCAAAACTTCCGCAGTACACCAGCCGGCCGCGCCGTTTCTGGCGCGCTCGAACATCGCCGCGTCCACCGCGCGCGCGTTGAAGGTCACCAGGGTGTCTGCGACCAGGCCGAGCCCGTGCATGTCTTGCTCTGGCGCCGTGCCGGCGTAGTGTCGGGCCCAGGTGTGAAACAGCTGCACCGAGTGTTTTTGCGCTTGTTGCAACAACAGATCCAGCAGTGAATGCGCCGAGGTCGCGTCGCCGTTGTAGCGGGCAATGACCACCCCGGCCAGGGCCAGGGTGTAGCAGATCGAGGTGCCGTGGTTGATCTGCAGCGCCAGTTCCAGGGCCTGGTTCGCGGTGCGCCAGGCGCGCTCCGGGAAGCCCCGCAGCCACAGGATGCGGGCGAGGATCGTCAGTGAGGCCACGCTCTGGTCGTACTGCACGCCGAAGCCATGGGTGAACCGGTTCAGATGGCCGCTGTGGGCCATGCGCTGGATCACCTGTTCGCCATTGTGCTGGGCCATTGCCTGGTCACCTGCAAAGTGCTGGGCCAGTACCCGCAGGCGTTGGGCGCTGAGGTCGAGCAAGGGGGCGGCCTGGGGGCCGAGTTGATCGAAGTGCAGGCTTTGCGCAAGCGCCTGGCGATAGTTGCCGCAACACAGGTTGACCGCCATGTGGCCCGACACCGCACGCAACTGGCCGCTCAGGTCATTGTTCGCTTCGGCCAGGCGCCGCGCGCAGGCGAAGGCGTCAATGGTCTGCGGCGTACCGCCCTGGGTGTGATACGAAAAACTGCCCAGCGCCAGTTGCAACGCCATGTGCAAGTGCGGGTTAGGCGTCGGCGATTGCGCCAGCCGCGCGAGCGCCTTACCCACGTACAGCCCGTGCTCCCTCAACAGTGACAGCTCCTGCCACAACGGCATCGCGCTGACCGTCAGGCGAATCCCCAACAGGTGCGCACCCTGGTCGCCCAGGCCCCAATCCAGCGCGGTGCGGATGTCTTCGCGCAGGGGCGCATAGCGGTCGATCCAGGGCTGGGTCGCGGTCCGTTCCCAATCTTCCCGTGCCTGTTCCATCAAGGCCAGGCAGCGTGCGGCGTGGCGTTCGCGGGTGGTGTCGAGTTCAGCGGCCACGCTGAGCTTTTCCAGGGCGTAGGTGCGGGTGATGTCGAGCAGGCGGTAGACCATCTCTTCATCTCCGGGCTCGACATTGAGCAAGGACTTGGCCACCAGTTGGGTGATCGAACCCAGCACCTCGGCCGGTGCGATCTGCTCCCCGGCGATCACCGCCGCCGCGCTGGCCAGGCTGAAGCCGCCGCGAAACACCGCCAGGCGGCGCAGGCAGATCTGTTCGCAGGGCGAGAGCAGGTCGAAACTCCAGTCCAACGTGGCGCGCAAGGTCTGCTGGCGGGGCAGGGCGCTGCGGCGGCCACGGGTCAGCAGGCGAAAGTTGTCTTCCATCTGCACCAGCAGGCCTGGCAGGCCGAAGCGTTCGATCTGCGCCGCCACCAGCTCGATGGCCAGCGGGAGACCGTCGAGGCGCTGGCAGATATCAATCGCCAGCGGCAGTTCGGCTTCGCTGAGCGCGAAGCTGTCCTGATGGGACATGGCCCGTTCGATCAACAGTTGCAGGGCCGGATAGCCCAGGGCCTGGGCACGGTTGCCGGTGGCGGGCGGGCAGGCCAGCGGCTCCAGGCGCTGCACATATTCACCCTCGGCACGCAGTGCTTCACGGCTGGTGGTGAGGATGTGCAGGTCGGGCGCGTGGCGCAGCAGGGTTTCGCTGATCAGCGCGATGTCGTCGAGCAGGTGTTCGCAGTTGTCGATCACCAACAGCAACTGGCGCGCCTGCAGGCTGCGCGCCAGGGTGAGCAGCGGCGCGTGTTCGGCGGGTGTGAGGTCGAGCAGGGCGGCGAGGTTGGGCAGGATCATCGACGGCGTGCTGAGGGGCGCCAGGTCCAGCAGGCGAATACCGTCGCGGTAATGCCCGATCAACAATTCGGCGACGCGCAGCGCCACCGTGGTCTTGCCGATGCCCCCCGCGCCGGTCAGGGTGATAAAACGTTGTTGCGGCAATTGCTGCACCAGCGCATCGATCAGCGCCTGGCGGCCGATCATCCGCGTGCGGCGCAGCGGCAGGTTATGGGCCTGGCTTTGGGGAATGCCGTCGGCTGGAATCGTCATCGGTTCGATGCTCAGTGGCGCCACAAAACTGTAACCGCGCTGGGCCACGGTGACGATATAGCGCTGCCCGGCCTGGCCATCGCCGAGGGCCTTGCGCAACGCCGCCATATGCACCCGCAGGTTGCCGTCTTCGACCACGCTTGTGGGCCAGACCCGCGCGATCAGTTCCTGCTTGCTCACCACATTGCCGGCCTGTTCCAGCAGGATCAGCAGGATCTCCACCGCCCGCCGTCCCAGGCGCAGCGGCCGGCCCGCCTCCAGCACCAGGCGTTGACGCGGGTGGATCCGGTACGGGCCGAAGTGCACGGCCTGTTCGCTGAGGTCGCTCATGCCTGCGCATGCTCTGAGACAAGGGGCTGCCCAGCATATTCCACGCGTGCAGCGAGCACTAGGCCGCAATGACCTGCTTGTGGCGCAGTTGGTGATTGCGCCAGGTCATCGGGTTGACGCCTTCGCTGCGGGTGAACATATGGCAGAAGTGCGCCTGGTCGCAGAAGCCACATTCCAGGCTGATTTGCGTCAGGCTCAAAGAAGTACCGGTGATCAATTCCTTGGCGCGCTGGATGCGCTGTTGGCGAATCCATTCCTGTGGCGACAGCCCGGTGGTGCATTTGAAGGCGCGGGAAAAATGGCTGCGTGACAGTGCGCAGGCCTGGGCCAGGTCGGCAATCGCCAGGCTTTCGCCGAGGTTGGCGAGGATCAGTTGCTTGGCGATACGCTCGCGCCGGGGGCAGAGGCCGCCGGTCGCGCAGATGCTTGGAGCACGGTGCTCAAGTCGGGCCATGACGAATATCCGTGGTCGATGGGAGCGTTCCCGGTGAATGGATGCAGTGTAGACGGCCTCATTCTTGGTGCCGGACCGCCCGGCTGACGAGTTAATCGTTGTTAATTTCGCCAGGTGCGGGCGTAAAAAAGACAGCACAGGTGTGCAATCGCGCTCGCCTGCCGCGTGCTTAGCTAGTGCTCTGCTAACTGTTTGGATACCGCCATGAACCGCAACGACCTGCGCCGTGTCGACATGAACCTGCTGGTGATATTCGAAGCGCTGATGTTCGAGAAGAACCTGACCCGGGTCGCTGAAAAACTCTTCATAGGGCAACCGGCGGTGAGTGCGGCCCTGGGCCGTTTACGTGATTTGTTCGACGACCCGTTGCTGCTGCGCAACGGGCGCGGCATGGAGCCCACGCCACGCGCAATGGCGATACTCAAGGAGCTGCAACCGGCCATGGACACCATCTCAAGCGCCGTCAGCCGCGCCAAGGATTTCGACCCTTCCACCAGCTGCGCGGTGTTCCGCATCGGCCTGTCCGATGACGCCGAGTTCGGCCTGTTCCCGCCGTTGCTCAGCCAACTGCGTGACGAGGCACCGGGGATTATCCTGGTGGTGCGCCGCGCCAATTACTTGTTGATGTCGTCGCTGTTGGCCAGTGGCGAGATCACGGTTGGCGTCAGCTACACCACGGATCTGCCGGCCAATGCCAAGCGCAAGAAACTGCGCGACATACCGTGCAAGGTACTGCGCGGCGATGGCGGCATAGAACCGCTGACCCTGGACGAATACTGCGCGCGGCCCCATGCCATGGTGTCGTTCTCGGGGGACTTGAGCGGCAATATCGACCTCGACCTGGCGCGTATCGGCCGGGCGCGCCGGGTGGTGCTGGCGGTGCCGCAATTCAGCGGATTGCGTGCGTTACTGGCGGGCACGCAGATCATCGCGACGGTGCCGGACTACGCGGCGTGTGCCTTGACCGAAGGCACCACGTTGCGCGCGCAAGCCCCGCCGTTTGCAATCGACGCAGCGGAGTTATCGATGGTGTGGAGCGGGGTGCATGACAACGATCCGGCGGAGCGCTGGTTGAGGAGCCGGATCAGCGCGCACATGTCCACCTTGCCGTTATAGGCGCCCCTGGAGGTTAGCCCGCCAAACAGCACAAACATCCAATTTCCAGTGCCCCGTCCCCGGCAAACTCTCCCCATCGCTCAGCTCTCCAGGGGGGAAAAACACCATGGACCCAACACCCGAAACCAGCCCCGACGAAGTCGTCACCCTGATCGTCAAACACCGGATCAAATCCGGCAGCGAGGCTGACTACGAAGCCTGGCTACGGCGCATCGTGCGCATCGCTGGCGAGCGTCCCGGCCATCTCGGTGTAGACGTCGTGCGCGGTAAACAAGGTGGCCTGGCGCTGTTCACCTGCGTGTTGCGCTACCGCTCCATCGACGACCTGCAACGCTGGCTCGACTCCCCCCAGCGGCACACCCTGATCGAAGAAGCCGCGCCGATGTTGGCCGACGGCGACCAAACCGAAATCGGTGCGGTCAACGAGTTCTGGTTCACGCCGCAAACCGACAGCGTCGCCAAACCGCCGCGCTGGAAACAGGCCGTGGTCACCCTGTGTGTGATCCTGCCGCTGACCCTGCTGGTGCCGATCGTGTGGGGGCCGATATTGCGCCTGCACCCGTTGCTGTCCAACTACCTGGTCGCCACCTTTCTGGTGACGGTGACCATTGTGGTGCTGGTGGTGTACCTGCTGATGCCGGCGGCTACCCGCTTGTTCGCTCCCTGGCTTGAAGCCTCTGTAAAGGAAACCCTATGAACGCCGATCTGATTCTGTTCAATGGCCAGTTCCACACCGTGGACCGTGAAAACCCGCGCGCCACCGCCGTCGCCATTCGCCAGGGGCGCTTCGTGGCCGTGGGCACCGACGGTGAAGCCATGGCCCTGCGTGGCAGCGCCACCCAGGTCATCGACCTCAAAGGCCGCACGGTGATCCCCGGCCTTAACGACTCGCACCTGCACCTGATCCGTGGCGGCTTGAACTACAACCTCGAACTGCGCTGGGAAGGCGTGCCGTCCCTGGCTGACGCGCTGCGCATGCTCAAGGATCAGGCCGACCGCACCCCCACGCCGCAATGGGTACGCGTGGTGGGCGGCTGGAACGAATTCCAGTTCGCCGAAAAGCGCATGCCAACCCTGGAAGAACTCAACCAGGCGGCGCCAGACACCCCGGTGTTCGTGCTGCACCTGTACGACCGCGCCTTGCTCAACCGCGCCGCCTTGCGCGTGGCCGGCTACACCAAGGACACGCCCAACCCGCCGGGCGGCGAGATCATGCGCGACAGCCACGGCAACCCCACCGGTATGCTGGTAGCGCGGCCCAACGCAATGATTCTCTACTCGACCCTGGCCAAGGGGCCGAAACTGCCGCTGGAATACCAGGTCAACTCGACCCGCCAGTTCATGCGCGAACTCAATCGCCTCGGCCTCACCAGCGCGATCGACGCCGGCGGCGGTTTCCAGAACTACCCCGATGACTACGCGGTGATCGAGCAACTGGCCAAGGACGAACAGCTGACGGTGCGTATCGCCTACAACCTGTTCACCCAGAAGCCCAAGGAAGAACTCAGCGACTTCAAACACTGGACCGGCAGCGTCACCCTGCACCAGGGCGACGACTACCTGCGCCACAACGGCGCCGGCGAGATGCTGGTGTTCTCGGCGGCGGATTTCGAAGACTTCCTCGAACCGCGCCCGGACCTGCCGCTGAGCATGGAGCAGGAGTTGGAGCCGGTGGTGCGCCACCTGGTCGAGCAGCGCTGGCCGTTCCGCCTGCACGCCACCTATAACGAATCGATCTCACGCATGCTCGACGTGTTCGAGAAGGTCAACCGCGATATCCCGTTCAATGGCTTGCCGTGGTTTTTCGACCACGCCGAAACCATCACCCCACACAACATCGAGCGCGTGCGCGCCCTCGGCGGCGGGATTGCGATCCAGGACCGCATGGCGTTCCAGGGTGAGTACTTTGTCGAGCGCTACGGCGCCAAGGCCGCCGAAGCCACGCCGCCGATCAAGCGCATGCTCGCCGAAGGCGTGCCGGTCGGCGCGGGCACCGACGCCACACGGGTATCGAGCTACAACCCATGGACCTCGCTGTACTGGATGGTCAGCGGCCGCACCGTGGGCGGCCTGGAGTTGCACGCCGAAGGCCTGCCGCGCCTGACCGCGCTGGAACTGTTCACCCATGGCAGCGCCTGGTTCTCGTCCGAACAGGGCAAGAAGGGCCAGATCAAGGTCGGCCAGTTGGCGGATGTCGCCGCGCTGTCGGCGGATTTTTTCAGTGTCGATGAAGAGGCCATCAAGTGGATCGAATCGGTGCTGACCGTGGTCGGCGGCAAGGTGGTGTATGGCGCCGGCGACTTCGAAGATTTCGCGCCGCCGCGCGTGCCGGTGCTGCCGGACTGGTCGCCGGTGGTCAAGGTGCCGGGGCACTGGCGTCCGACGTCGCCGCAGCAAGCCCAGGTTCACCAGTGCAGCGGCCCGTGCGGCGTGCATTCCCATCGCCATGAAAAAGCACGCCTTTGCAGCGTGCCGGTCAGCGACTTCCAGGGTTTCTGGGGCGCGTTTGGCTGCTCGTGCTTTGCGTTTTAATCAACCCACCTCTTTTCACAAACAGGAGCTACTCCCATGACTTACAAACGCCTGAATAAAGATGACGCAGTGGTGCTGTTGGTGGATCACCAGACCGGTCTGATCTCCCTGGTGCAGGATTTCTCCCCCAACGAATTCAAGAACAACGTGCTGGCCCTGGCCGACGTGGCGAAGTTCTTCAACTTGCCGACCATTCTCACCACCAGCTTTGAAAGCGGCCCCAACGGCCCGCTGGTACCCGAGCTCAAAGCCCTGTTCCCGGACGCGCCGTACATCCCGCGCCCTGGCCAGATCAACGCCTGGGACAACGAAGACTTCGTCAAAGCGGTGAAGGCCACCGGCCGCAAGCAGATCATCATTGCCGGTGTGGTGACGGATGTGTGCGTCGCGTTCCCGACCCTGTGCGCACTCGACGAAGGCTTTGAGGTGTTTGTGGTCACCGATGCTTCCGGCACCTTCAACGAAACCGTGCAACAGGCTGCCTGGGCCCGTATGACCGCTGCCGGTGCGCAACTGGTGAACTGGTTCTCCGTCGCCTGCGAGCTGCAAGTTGACTGGCGCAACGACATGGAAGGCCTGGCCAACCTGCTGTCGCCGCGCATTCCCAACTACCGCAACCTGATGAACAGCTACTCGGCGTTCACTGCCAAATAACCCGACCTCACGAATGTAGGTAATCAATGTGGGAGGGGGCTTGCCCCCGATGGCGGTGGGTCAGTCACGCATGCATTGGCTGACACCCTGCTATCGGGGGCAAGCCCCCTCCCACATTTGATTGTGTACACACATTAGGTTTGTGGTCACCGATGCTCCGGCACTTTCAGCGAAACTGTGCAGCAGGCTGCGCGCATTCCCCACTACCGCAACCTGATGAACCGCTACTCGGCGTTCACTGCCAAATAACCCGACCTCACGAATGTAGGTAATCAATGTGGGAGGGGGCTTGCCCCCGATGGCGGTGGGTCAGTCACGCATGCATTGGCTGACACCCTGCTATCGGGGGCAAGCCCCCTCCCACATTTGATTGTGTACACACATTAGGTTTGTGGTCACCGATGCTTCCGGCACCTTCAGCGAAACTGTGCAACAGGCTGCGCGCATTCCCAACTACCGCAACCTGATGAACAGCTACTCGGCGTTCACCGCCAAGTAACCCGACCTCACGAATGTAGGTAACCAATGTGGGAGGGGGCTTGCTCCCGATGGCGGTGGGTCAGTCACGCATGAAGTGCGCCCCAAAAGTTGGACAGTGATTGTTAGGCTACAGCGGACCTGGCTCTGTACGCTACAGGGCTCAGTCCGCCAAGTTTCGTTTTGATTCGCTTATGGTTGTAGTAATGGATGTATTCAGCCAGTCCAGCCTGCAACTGAGCCACACTCTCGAAGCTTTCCCGGTAGTAAAACTCTGACTTCAACGTGCCGAAGAAGCTCTCCATTGTGGCGTTGTCATAGCAGTTTCCTCTGCGTGACATGCTCTGTTCCAACCCTGCTTTTTCTAGTCGATCCCGGTACTTCGGGTATCGATAGTGCCAACCTTGATCCGAGTGCAACATGGGCTTGACGCCCTCAGGCAAGCGCTCAAGAGCTTGTTCCAGCATGTCGCCCACCAGGGCATATTGGGGGCGCGTGGCGGTTTGATAGGCCACAATTTCTCCGTTGTACAAGTCTAAAACTGGAGACAGATATAGCTTTTCGCCTGCCACTTTGAACTCGGTGACATCCGTTACCCATTTCTGATTCGGTTGCTCAGCCTCGAACTGACGAGCCAGGATGTTAGGCGATACTTCTCCCATTGGTCCTCGATACGATCTGTATTTCTTCGGTCGCACCGTACATTTCAGACTCAACTCCCCCATCAGTCGCCGCACAGTTTTACTGTTGATCAACTGTCCGTCGCTCCGCAGAGCTAAAGTCATACGGCGATAGCCGAATCGCCCCTTATGCTCGTCTTGAAGGCTCTGGATAGAGGCTTTTAGCGAAACGAACCGGTCTGCTCCGTCCATCGCCTTGAGTTGGTAGTAGTACGTGCTGCGGGCGAGCCCAGCCAGCTTGAGCAAATGGTCCAAGGGGAAGCTGTGCCTCAACTCAGAGACTAATTGGGCTTTTTCTTCGCTTCTTTTTCGCGTCTCATCACTGCCTCGCCTAACTCCCCAAGCTTTTTTAGGTAGGCGTTCTCCATGCGCAAATACTGGAGTTCATCAAGTAAAGCCTTGTGAGCACGTTCTTGGTCGGTGAGTGGAATGGCCGTTTTTCGAGGTTTAGCAGGTAGCTTGGACATAGCGGTATTCGATCCTTTTTCCCCTGAGGCCAGGGCTTCAATACCGCCACTGTAATACTGCTGCTGCCATCTGCCCACTTGGGTAGAGTCACCCAGATTGAAGAGTGCCGCTGCGCGGCGAAAAGAAAGGGAGTCACGCCACATGCGTTGCATAACGGAGAACTTGAACAAAGCACTGTAACGTCCACCGGTACTACTCAGACTGGCCTCACCGTGCAGCCGGTAAGCTTCCACCCAACGGCGAAGTAAAGTGGGGTCCATATGAAATCGAGCAGCAATATGGCGAAAGCCTCGGCCTCGTTCCAGGAAGGCGGTAATGGCGGAAAGCTTGAACTGCGTTGTGTACTTGCTCATGAAAAAGCCCCAGGAGTTGGATGGGTGTCCAACTTCTGGGGCGCACTTCAGCATGCATTGGCTGACACCCTGCTATCGGAGGCCCCCTCCCACATTTGATGGTGTTGGCACATTAGGTTTGTGGTCACCGATGCTCCGGCACTTTCAGCGAAACTGTGCAACAGGCTGCGCGCATTCCCCACTACCGCAACCTGATGAACCGCTACTCGGCGTTCACTGCCAAATAACCCGACCTCACGAATGTAGGTAATCAATGTGGGAGGGGGCTTGCCCCCGATGGCGGTGGGTCAGTCACGCATGCATTGGCTGACACCCTGCTATCGGGGGCAAGCCCCCTCCCACATTTGATGGTGTTGGCACATTAGGTTTGTGGTCACCGATGCTCCGGCACTTTCAGCGAAACTGTGCAACAGGCTGCGCGCATTCCCCACTACCGCAACCTGATGAACAGCTCCTCGGCGTTCACCGCCAAGTAACCCGACCTCACGAATGTAGGTAATCAATGTGGGAGGGGGCTTGCTCCCGATGGCGGTGGGTCAGTCACGCATGCATTGGCTGACACCCTGCTATCGGAGGCCCCCTCCCACATTTGATGGTGTTGGCACATTAGGTTTGTGGTCACCGATGCTCCGGCACTTTCAGCGAAACTGTGCAACAGGCTGCGCGCATTCCCCACTACCGCAACCTGATGAACCGCTACTCGGCGTTCACCGCCAAATAACCCGACCTCACGAATGTAGGTAATCAATGTGGGAGGGGGCTTGCCCCCGATGGCGGTGGGTCAGTCACGCATGCATTGGCTGACACCCTGCTATCGGGGGCAAGCCCCCTCCCACATTTGATGGTGTTCACACATTGGGTTTGTGGTGTGGCCACTGACAGGCTATAAATCAGCCCATCGTCCACCGAGAAGCGACAATGAATCCCTTCGAAGACATGCGCCTGTTTTGCCAGGTCATGGAATCCGGCAGCTTCACCGCCGCCGCCGAACAACTGGGGCTGTCCAAGCAATTTGTCAGCCGTCGTCTGATCCAGCTCGAAGACCGCCTCGGCGTGCGCTTGCTCAACCGCTCCACCCGCCGCCTGGATGTCACGCCCCTGGGGCAGAGTTACTACGAATCGGCCTTGCGCCTGCTCGGTGAAGTCGAGCAAGTGGAGCAGGGCATCGCCGGCCAGAACAGCGAGCCACGCGGCACGATTCGCCTGAGTGCGCCGTTGTCGTTTGCCATGGCCCACCTGGGCTGCCTGCTGCCGGCGTTTTTGCAGCGTTATCCGCAGGTGTCGGTGGAGGTCGACCTGAGCGACCGCCCCGTGGACTTGATCGGTGAAGGCTACGACCTGGTGTTGCGCATTGGCATTCTCGAAGACTCCACCCTGATCGCCCGGCGTATCGCCAGCGTGCAGCGTGTGTATTGCGCCAGCCCCGAGTACCTCGCGTTGCACGGTACACCGCGCAAACCTGACGACCTGGCCGACCACGATTGCCTGCCCTACGGCCACGGCCGCCAAGTGCAATGGCGGTTCCAGAGCAAGGGCAAGCTGCAGTCGCTGAACGTCAGCGGGCGCATGCGCGTGAACAACGGCGAGCTGCTGCGCGACACCGCTATCGCCGGCCTGGGCATCACCTACCTGCCAACCTTTATCATCGCCGAGGCCTTGAAGGATGGGCGCCTGGTGACGCTGCTGGAAGACTTCGCCCCCGACGCCCTGACCCTGTCGGCGGTGTACCCGCAGCACCGGCAGAGTTCGCGGCCGGTGCAGGCGCTGGTGGACTTTCTGCGCGAGCGCCTGGCTAGCGGCTGCTGACCCCAAGGTGCTGGACGGCTGTCACCCGCTGTTTATCCGGCCGTCACTGGCGGCGGCGAATACGTTCCGCTACCCGCCGAGGATCGTTGAAGGCAGGGCGGTTGCGGTGCCGGCGGTGCGTAATACCTTTCACTACCGCATTCAGTAGGGGCCGTCGCCGGCCCGGGCCTTGATCGTGGACTTCTGATTAGCCTCCCGCAGCGGTTGCAGCTCAGCGGCCGGAGATCGTGAAAGGGTTCGCTTACCTCCGCCTGGAGAAGGGGAGGTGCGGCGTTCACGTTATGTCCATTGCATTGGGTGGCGTGTCGGTCTGTCTGGGCGAACCCGCAGGATCAGGTACGAAAGCGCCCCACCAGCCCGCTCAGTTCGGCGGCCAACTTCGACAGTGCATGGCTTGCCGCGTTGGTCTGCAAGGCGCCCGCTGCCGATTGCGCCGACAGGTCGCGGATCGCCACGAGGTTGCTGTCCACCTCACGGGCAACCTGGGCTTGCTCTTCGGCTGCACTGGCAATCACCAAGTTGCGCTCATTGATCTGGCCGATGGCGGCGAAGATATCCTCCAGCACTACCCCCGACGCCTGCGTGATCTCCAGCGTGCCTTGCGCCCGCGCTGTGCTGCTGCGCATCGAATCCACCGCCTGTTCGGCAGTGCTCTGCACGCTCGCAATCATCTGCTCAATCTCGCGGGTCGACTCCTGAGTGCGGTAGGCGAGGGTGCGCACCTCGTCGGCCACGACCGCAAACCCCCGACCGGCTTCACCGGCCCGGGCGGCTTCGATCGCTGCGTTGAGGGCCAGCAGGTTGGTCTGCTCCGAGACGGCTCGGATCACGTCCAGCACCTTGCCGATGTTGCGCACTTCATCGGCGAGGTGCTGGATACGTTCGGCGCTGCCCTGAATCTCGGCGGTCATCGATTGCGTACCGCTGATGTTCTCGCGTACCTGCTGACGGCTTTTTTCTGACAGCGTATTGGAGGCGGTGGCCGCTTGCGAAGTAGACACCGCGTTGCGCGCCACTTCTTCGACCGCACTGGTCATCTGGTTAACGGCGGTCGCAGCCTGTTCCAGCTGCATGTCCTGCTGCTGGAGGCCGCGGTTGCTTTCTTCGGTGACGGCGTTGAGTTCTTCAGCGGCCGAGGCCAACTGCGTGGCTGAGTCAGCGATCTGGATCAGTGTTTCACGCTGGCTGGCCTGCATGCGTTGCAGCTCAAGGAACAACTCGCCAATTTCGTTGCGGCCAGGCGAGACGACCTCGCGGGTCAAATCGCCCCCGGCAATGCGCTTGAAGTGCTCGCCGGCCGCGCGCAATGGGCGCAGGACGGTGCCCGAGATGAATATCCAGCAGACGACAGCAAGCGCCAGGGTCAGCAGGATCAAGGCAATGGCCAGGGTTTGCGAAGTCTGTAGCCGCGCAGCCGCCTGCGTGTTGATCTCCTGAGCACGCGCATCCAATGCGCCGACCAGCTTCATGCGAATGTCCTGGAGCTTGGTCATGCTGTTGCCGGCATCGATGTTGACTTGAAAATACTGTTCGGCGGAGCGCGCGCGAGCGGCCGCGCGCTGACCGACGATGGCCGTGCCGTATTCGGCGAACGCACGCTTGAGATCTTCAGCGAGGGCCTTCAACTTCGGGTCACGCAAGTCTGTGGTAGAGGCATTGACCTTGGCGATGGCTTCACTCCAGATCGCCTCGCTGCGAACCAGCCTGGCTTCAGCGTCATCGAAACGCCCGCCGACGGTCTCGATGAACGCCGAGGACACGTTGGCGCTGGTACGGATTGCCAGCAGCAACGCATTGTTGATGCCGTCGATTTGTCGCGAGGTACGCCCCAACTCGTCAATCTGATCGTAACTGAGTACCGCCGACCGCCAGCCGTTAAGGGTCGAAAACAACAGTGCAATGGCGAACAGCAGTAGCACCCCGATCATGCCGGTGCGAATTTTTAGATGGGCAAACATGGGAGTACTCCGCGGACCACTTGATTGATATTGATCGAACTATCCGCATTCATCCCCGGAACTTAAATGGCAGAAGTGGAAACCCGTTCGATTATCGAACCAAGCGTTCAAGGCGGGCGCGGGCGCGGCCTGAGTGGGGGTTGCGACGCAGCCCTTTCACCCGCTTCGCTGACAAACCGTATGGCATGCCCGCAAGGCTTCAATCCAGCAGGCGGCTGACCTCCCGCAGACGCACATAGGTGCAGCGTGCGGCGTTGCAAGGGCTTTAGTCTGACCGTAGATAACGTTGTATTTTTCCCAGGCCTGCGGTCAGATGGGCGCGGAAAATTGGTGGGTCAGGTTGGTCACTCATGCGCGCAGAACTCGCACACTATGGCGGTATTACCGTCATGATTCCGGCCGCGCTGGTCATCGCTGTGTGGCTGCGCTATTCGTCGCCGCTGGCGCTCAGGTGGTGGGTAGTCACCGTCTCGTGCACCTATTCAATCGTGGCGTTCAGCAAGTTGCTGTTCAAGGGGTGGGGCGTTTCGTTTCAACACCTTGATATTGCCGTGCTCAGTGGGCATGCCATGAACACGTGCCTGATGGTCACGGTGGCAATGAGTTTGATTGCACGCCGGTTCAACCCGGCCTTTCGCTGGCCGGCGGCGATCGCCGGATTAATCGCTACCGGCTGGTTCAGTGCTTATTGTGTCGCGCCGTATATTCACCCTCTGAACGAGGCGCTGGCGGGCGGGTTATTGGGCGCTGTGGCTGCGCTGGCTTTCTTGTGGCGAATAGACGTCGCGCCGGTCAATGTGCCGCCGTCGCTGATCGGCGCTGGGGTAGTGGTCGTGCTATTGAGTGCGCTGGCGCCCAAGTACAACGCCGAGCGCCTGCTTAACCATTTAGCCGTCAGCGTCTCGGGGGCGCAACACGCCCACCAGGAGCCCGCGTGGCGTGTCGGTTCCGGGCCGATCAAGGCCGAATAAGGCGCCACCCTCGCTGTTTCAAGGCATAGGCGCGCCTTGACTGGCCGTACAGGTTCACGAGTGCCCCTCGGCGCTGAAGATGTTCGCCAGTAACTCGTCGGTCTTGGCTTGCATGAAATGGCGGTCGCCACGGCTTTCTACGCACAGGCATACGGACAGGGCATTACTGACTTGCAACTTGAAGCGCCAGTCAGCGAAGACCATGGACAGTCCGGAGCCGGACTCGTCGAAGTCTAAAGAGTTGCCGGCATATAACACCTGCATACGCTCTACTACCGTTGTCGAGTTATCGACGTTGAGATGAATGTTTCCCGAAGAAGGGAATAGGCCAATACGCTCTACGAGTAACTTTGAACTTTTCATGGCCGTGCCCCGTCGCTATGTTCAGTGGGCACTTTATTCTGAAGAAGAACAAAAGTAAGCGAATGTTATTTTTAGTCAGCCAGTAGGCGGTTATGTTATTTATTGTCTGTCTCAATCGATGGTCGGATCTTGTCGCCTGTGAACATAATTGCCGGGCTTGTTTCAGAGTGCTGTGTGCTGGCGTTGATGTTTTCTATTCTTTGCTTTGGCTGATCAGTACTTTGCGGTGTGTGGGAGATGGCATTGTTTAATAAGGTTTTGATTGTGTGCGTCGGCAATATTTGTCGCAGCCCTATGGCTGAAAACTTGCTGCGTGCCGCACTCGCTTCGAGCGATATACAGGTAAGTTCGGCTGGGCTGGCGGCGCTGCATCAACACCCGCTGGAGGCCACGGCTTCACGGGTGCTGGAAGAGCATGGGCATACTTCTCAACCGCATCAGGCGCGCCAATTGACGAGCGCGGTGGTGAGCGATGCGGACCTGATTCTTGTAATGGAACAGTGGCAAATCGAGGAGGTGCTCAAACTCGCGCCCGTCGCTCGAGGCAAGGTTTTCCTGCTGGGGAAGTGGCAGTGTAATAGAGAGATCAAAGACCCTTACCGGCAAGGCAAACCCGCTTTTATACAGGCTTATGTATTGATCGAGCAAGCAACTGATGCGTGGGCGCAATTGTTGGCTGGTTGATGTTGTCTAGAGGTTATTTAAAGTCTGAGATGATCGCTTGAAGCCTCTACTGGAATATTGGGAAAGTGGTTCGTGAGTTGAGCGTCAAGTGTTGGGGCGGTTGTGTTGTCAGGTGCTAGTTAGCGTGTGTGTATCGAGTGTAGCCGTTGTACGTGCATGGAGCCGGGCGTCTTGCACCCTGTGCCATTCCTAGACTATTTGTAAGAAAAAGAACTGACTTATGCAATCAGCAACTGCGGTAACTTCACAGCATTCTGATGACACCGATTTGGACTTTATGGCCCTGGTGGGTACGCTGCTGGATCATAAATGGTTGATCGGTGGAATCAGTATTGCCTTTATGGCCCTTGGCGCAGCCTATTCGGTGTTGACGCCGCCGATCTATCAGGCGACCGCGTTAGTTCAGGTCGAGCCGAAGAAGGGCGACATGCTGGGCTTCTCGGATGTTGGCAGCCTACTGGGCAAAGAATCGCCGACGGTGACGGAAGTCGAACTCATCCGCTCCCGGATCACCATCGGGACCGCCGTTGATAATCTGAACCTGGACCTTGAGGTCAAACCCAAGCGTTTCCCGTTGGTGGGGGACTTTGTCGCCCGTCGTTTCAAGCCCGCTGGACAGGATGCTGTGGCTGCACCCTGGTTGGGATTGAGCAGCTTCGCCTGGGGTGGGGAGGAACTGAAGTTTTCCGAGTTGCGCCTTCCCGCCAATCTGCTGGGCCAGGAGCTGACGCTGACCGCCGGCAGCGCCGGCAGCTTCACGCTGTCGGACCAGGACGAGGCTATTTTGCTTGAGGGCCAAGTGGGTCGTTTCTACGACAGCAACGGCATCAAGCTACGTGTCGAACAGCTTCGCGCCAATCCAGGCACGTCTTTCAGCGTTGTCCGCTCACCGCGCCTGAGCAGCATTTTGCGCTATCAGAAATTGCTCGACGTGGCAGAACGCGGTAAGGAGTCGGGCATTATCGGGCTGGCGCTGGAAAGCGCGCGCCCTGGCGATGCGATTCAAGTACTCAATGAGGTCGCACGCATCTATGTGCGGCAAAATATTGACCGTACCTCGGCAGAAGCCGCGCAAAGCCTGGCGTTTCTTAAGGGCCAACTGCCGCAAGTGCGCAAGGATGTCGAACAGGCGGAAGCGGCGTTAAATCAATTTCAGATCCGCAACAAGACCATCGATATCAGCCTGGAAGCGAAAGCGATCCTGGATCAGATCGTCGCGTTGGACGCCAGCATCTCCGAACTCAAGATGCAGCAGGCGGAAATAGAACGTAAGTTCACCCCTCAGCATCCCGTGTACAAAGCGTTACTGACTCAATTGGCAGAGTTGACCGCGCGCCAGGATGAGTTGGCCAAGAAGGTCGAGAGCCTGCCCACCACCCAGCAGGAGCTGCTGAGCCTGACCCGCGATTTGAAGGTCAGCACCGAGATCTATACGCTGCTGCTGAACAAGTATCAAGAGTTGGACGTGATGCGCGCCGGCACCGTGGGCAATGTGCGGCTCATTGACACCGCCGATGTTGATTTGAGAAATCCGGTCAGGCCGCAGAAGGCGCTGATCATCGTGATTGCCACACTGCTTGGGGCCTTTGTCGCAATCGCATTGGTGATGTTTCGCAAAGCGCTCAACCGCGGCGTTACCAACCCCAATGACCTGGAAAAGCTCGGCCTTCCGGTCTACGCCGCGATCCCGTTCAGTACGATCCAAAAAGAGCTGGATCAAAAAAACTATCGTAAAGACCGGGTCGGTGAGGCACGACTGTTGGCCATGAGTCATCCGTCTGACCCCGCGATTGAAGGGTTGCGCAGCCTGCGTACCAGTTTGCATTTCGCCATGCTGGAAGCCGCTAACAATCGCCTGATGATCTCCGGGCCCAGCCCGCAGGTCGGCAAGACGTTTGTATCGGCGAACCTGGCGGCGGTGGTTGCCCATTCAGGGCAGCGGGTGTTGTTGGTCGACGTGGACATGCGCAAAGGCTACTTGCACAAGGTCTTCGGCGTGTCGGTTGAAAATGGCTTGTCTGACGTGCTGGCCAAACACTGCGAACTCACCGCAGCCATCCACCACACGGCAGTGGAAAACCTCGACTTCCTCGGGCGCGGGCAAGTCCCGCCGAACCCCTCTGAATTACTGATGCACGCCAATTTCAGCGCGTTCCTCGAACAGGTCAGTGCGCTGTATGACCTAGTGATTCTGGATACGCCACCGTTTCTCGCGGTGACTGACGCAACCATCGTGGGTCGTCAGTCGGGCACCAACCTGATCGTGGCTCGCTTCGAGGTGAACTCCGTGCGTGAAGTGGAGTTGACGATGCGCCGTTACCGGCAGAGCGGTATCGAGCTCAAAGGCGCGATCTTCAATGGCATCGAAAAACGCTCATCCGCCAAATACGGCTATGGCGCCTACAGCTATTACAACTACGACTACAAGTCAGACAGCGTTTGATCTTGCGCTACCGGCAATCGACGTCCAACGAGCAGCCTTTTCACCACTGGCCGCAGGTTCAAAGAGAAACGCTATGAAAGTTACAGTTTTTGGCATCGGTTATGTCGGCCTGGTCCAGGCCGCGGTACTTGCTGACGTCGGTCACGACGTGCTTTGCATCGACATCGACGTTTCGAAGGTCGAGCGTCTCAATCAGGGTCATATTCCGATCTATGAACCTGGCCTTGAGGCCCTGGTCAGGGACAACCATGCGGGCGGTCGCCTGAACTTTACCGCCGATGCCGTGGCCGCGGTCAAACATGGCGAAGTGCAGTTTATCGCCGTGGGTACGCCTCCCGACGAAGATGGTTCTGCGGACCTCAAGTACGTGCTGGCGGTCGCCGAAACCATCGGCCTGCATATGGACGCGCCGCTGACGATCATCGACAAATCCACGGTCCCTGTAGGGACGGCCGATAAGGTCAGCGCGCGTGTCGCGGCCATGCTGGCTCAGCGCGAGCGTAGCGACTTGACCTTCGATGTGGTGTCCAACCCGGAATTTCTCAAGGAAGGGTGTGCGGTCGCCGATTGCACAAGGCCGGACCGCATTGTCATTGGCACGGCCAGCCCACGGGCCGAAGCGGTCATGCGCGAGCTCTATGCGCCGTTCAATCGCAATCACGACAGAATCATCGTGATGGATGTACGCAGCGCCGAGCTGACGAAGTATGCGGCCAACTGCCTGCTCGCCACCAAGATCAGTTTCATGAACGAGATGGCCAACCTGGCCGAGCGGTTGGGGGCCGATATCGAGATGGTTCGCCAAGGGATCGGCTCCGATCCGCGCATCGGCTATCAGTTTCTTTACGCCGGCGTCGGTTACGGCGGGTCGTGCTTCCCCAAAGACGTGCAGGCGTTGATTCAGACCGCCGACAGCATCGACTTCGATGCCACGCTGCTCAAGGCGGTGGAGCGGCGTAACGCCGAACAGAAACATACCCTGTTCAACAAAATATCCAGCCACTTCAATGGCGAGCTGGCGGGTAAGACCTTTGCGCTCTGGGGGCTGAGTTTCAAACCCAATACCGATGATATGCGCGAAGCTCCCAGCCGCGTGCTGATGGAGGCGTTGTGGCGCGCGGGGGCCAGGGTGCAGGCCTATGATCCGGAAGCCATGGAAGAAACCCAGCGCATTTATGGCGACCGGGACGACTTGCGGTTGTGCGGCACCAAGGAAGCCTGCCTCAAAGGCGCGGATGCGTTGATGATTGTCACCGAGTGGCAGGCATTCAAGGCGCCGGATTTCAACGCGATCAAACAGCAACTCAAACAGCCGTTGATATTTGACGGGCGTAACTTGTTCGACCCCGGCAGCGTGCTGAGGAAAGGCATTGAGTACATTTCCATTGGGCGACCTCTCAACACGGTATAGGTCCTCCCATGAGTGTGCTTAAAAGAGTCGTCAACGGCATTGGCGCCAACTCGTTTGGTCAGGTGGTCAATCTGCTGATTCAACTGGTGAGTGTTCCGGTCCTGATCGCCAGCTGGGGGTTTGGCGCCTACAGCGAATGGGTCGTGCTGTCAGCGATCCCCACCTACCTGGCGTTATCCGATCTTGGGGTCACGACCGCCGCCTCGAGCAAGGTGGTGATTTGGCATGAGCGAGGCCGGTTGAAGGTTGCCAGTGCGGTCTACAGCACCAGCTTTGCGTTTTTGCTGTTGGCGGGGGTTAGCGTGTTATTGCTGGCGGTTGGTTCACTGGCGTTTTTTGACCTTTTCAGTCTGCTCAATCTCAAGTCCATCAGGAGCGGCGATGGGGTGTTGATCCTCTCGGCGTTGACCGGGTACTCGTTGCTGTGCCTGCTGACCAACATGGTTTCGATACGTTACCGGGCATACAAGGCGTTGCCTTTGTCGTCCTTCATCATGAATGTGATCAGGATGCTGGAATGGTCCACCGCCTTACTGTGCGCGTATCTCACCCATAGCCTGGTTGCCACGAGCCTGGCGCTGTTGATCGTCCGTTTGAGCGGCATTGTCGTCAAGAATCTGCTTGCCGATCGACTGGGCATCAGCTTGTGTTTCCATCCCTCGGCGGTTGGGAAGAGGGCATTTATCACCTTGATAAAACCCTCGCTGGCCTCTTTGGCCTTTCCCATCGGGCTGGCGCTGAATGTTCAAGGCCTGACGATTTTGTTGTCGATACTGCTGTCACCGGCCCATGCCGCGATATTCGGTCTGTACCGAACGATCTCAAGGGTGCTGGTGCAGTTTTCCACGGTGGTGAATCAGTCGATCTGGCCGGAAATCTCTTATGCATTTTCCGTCGGTGACAACCAGTTGGTCAGGAAAATGATTCGGTATGCGCTGAGGTTTTCACTGCCCATCGCCTGTGTGATGGGCGCGCTGATCGTGGTATTCGGCGGATCGATATTCGATGTCTGGTCGGGAAGAAAGGCGGATTACTCGGCGACCGTCATGCTGGTACTGATTGTCGGCGCACTGACGCATGTGGCATGGCAGGTGTATTGGGTGGCCATGATGGCAACCGCTTCCTACTCGTCGTTTGCAGTGGTCTTCATGCTGGTGTCGATGGCCAGCGTTCTGGCGGTTTTTTGCCTGGCTCAAGACTTCGGTCTGCTGGGTGTCTGTTATGTGCTGGTGGTCACCGAAGTGGTGTTGTTCTGCTTTGCCAAACGCGGGTTCTTTCGTCTTGAACAGAGGATGGCCCGTGTTAATTAACTACCTGTTCCAGCATCGAGTCAGGGTGAGCCCGTTCACGCTTGCCGGGTTGAAATACCTGGCCAAGCGAGTGCTGCTGCTCAGCCGCTTGATCCAGGCCAACCGCCGCCAGTGCCGGCTGCGTCGACAGGGCGCGACTATCGGTGCGCTGGTGATGATCAACGATGCGCAGTTTGAAGGTGCCGTCGGCCGTTTCAGCATCGGCGCGGGCAGCTTTATCGGCAAGCGCGCGTTTATCCAATTGCACGCACCCGTGAAGGTTGGCGGGCAGGTTGCGATCAATGACGGTGTGCGAATCCTCACGGGCACGCATGGCGTGGACGATCCCGCTTGGCGGTTGAAGGTCGCGCCGGTGGTGATTGGCGATTACGCGTGGATTGCCACGGGCGCGATCATCTTGCCGGGGGTGACCATCGGTGAAGGCGCCGTGGTCGGTGCGGGCAGTGTCGTTGTTCGCGATGTAGCGCCTTTCACTATCGTGGCGGGTAACCCGGCGGTCGTGATCAAACGTCGCGCCGCGTGCGCGTTCACCTACAGCCCGGTCAGATCGAGTGCCGTGGTTGAAGCCTGGATGGGTAAATAAGATGATCCTGGTCTCTCACCCGGTGGGTAATCAAAACGTTCGCGCTCTGTTGGGCGCGTTGAATCAACGGCGCTTGCTGCACTCGTTTCATAGCTCGCTGGCGTTGCATAAAGATTCATGGCTTTGCCGTCTTCCCGTCGTCGGCAAGGAGTGCCTGCGGCGCACGTTCGACATGGTCGACGGCGCGTTGCTGCACAGCTACCCGCGCTACGATGTGCCGCGCGTGCTCTGTGACAAGTTGAAGTGGTACAGCCTGACGCAGCGCAACATCGGGATGTTCTGCCCGGAAAATGTGTACGCGCATATTGATCAGGCCAGCGCGGATTTCTTGTACAAAACCGCGCGCAAACCCAGGCAGGTGTACGGCTATGACGGTAAGTGCAAGGCCTTGTTCACCGCCGCCAGGGCGGTTGGCGGGATCACGCTGAATTATGAGGCGGCCTTCGGCTCCATTTCCTACGCGTGCATGATGCTGGACCATGAGCGCGAAGCGAACCCCGCGTGGCGGGCGAGCGTTCCGAACATCAGTGAAAATACCATTCGCAAGCAGACCGCCGAATTGGCGTTGGCGGATCGGATCATCGTGGCAAGCACGTTTGCCAAACGCACCTTGGGTGAGTCCGGTATCGCCCATCACAAAGTAGCGGTGACCCCCTATGGCGCGCCTGCGCCGATGGTCCACAAAGAGGTGGATGTGCGGGCCGGGGGGCCGCTGAAAGTGGTTTTTGTGGGCGCGCTGACCCAGCAGAAGGGCATCTCGTATTTTTTCGAGGCGCTGAAGATTGCGTCAGACAGCGTTGCCCTGGATGTCACCGTAATCGGTGCCGACTATGCGAATGGGCGCAACCAGGCGCTCAATACCGAGCTGAAGAAGTATCGCTGGTTCAGCTCGGCGCCCCACGATCAGGTCATCCGCCAGTTGCTGGCGGCCGACGTGCTGGTCTTGCCTTCACTCGCCGAGGCATTCGGCCTGGTGGTGGGTGAGGCACTGTCCACGGGGACAGCGGTCATCGTTTCGCAAAATTGTGGCGCGGCGGATTTGATTGTCGACGGTTTCAATGGGTACGTGGTGCCGATCCGTTCCGCCGAGGCCATTGCTGCCCGCCTGGTTGAGCTGGCCGGTGACAGTGAAAAGCTCAGTGCGCTGAAGCACAACGCGGTGTTCTCGGCGGGTAGAACGACCTGGGACACCTACGCCAAGGAGGTGCTGGATGCAATCCTTGGCCAACCTTGAGCCGTCCAGCCTGAAGGAACGCTACAGAAAACGCGTAGTCAGCGCGTTTGTACTGATCTATCTGTTTATTTTGTTTGAAGGGGTTTTGCGCAAGTGGCTGCTGCCGGGTCTGAGCTCGGCGATCTATTTCATCAAAGACCCGATTGTTCTCTATATCTACTGGTACGCGTTCAGGTTCGGTTTTTTTTCAAAGAACCTGCTGTCGGCGTACTTCGTGATGTTGCTGGTGGTGTTCTTTGTCCTGGTCTCCGCGTTTTTGTTGAGCAGCCCTGAAGGGCTGGTCATCTACGGCTATGGCGTCAGGAACTACTTGCTGTACTTCCCGCTGATATTCGTTGCTGGAAAAACCCTGCAACTGGCGGATGTCTACCGTTTCGCCCGGATCACGCTGTTCGCGGCGATTCCCATCAGCGTGCTGGTGGTCATGCAGTATTCGTCTGGACCGCAAGCCTACGTCAACAAAGGCATTGGCGACGATGACTTCATTTTCATGATCGCCGACGGCGTTGTCCGGCCGTATGGAACGTTCACATTCACCGCAGGGCACGTTGTTTACGTGTCCGCCTGCTTTGCCTTCCTGGTGGCGGCGATTTTCGACCGGGCCTTGTTTCGCGCGGTGTTCGCGAAACGATACCTGTTGTTCCCGGTGTCGGCAGCCTCGGTGGCGGTGATGTGTTTCTTGACGGGATCGAGGGCCATCTATGCGTATGCCGCCATTGTGCTGCTGGCGGCGTTGATGGTTGCCTTGATCAAGAAGTCGCAAAGAAACCTGTTGTCGCTGTTTTTCCTGGTGGCCGCACTGTTTGTCAGCTTGCTGATTTTCATGTCGTCCGACAGTTATCAGATCCTCGTCGAACGCAACCGGAGTGCCGTCGCCAGTGAAGGTTCGCCGGTTACCCGGGCGTTCTCCAGCCTGTATGCGTTCACCCGCGTAGTCGACGATGCGCCCCTCTGGGGGCACGGCATCGGCTCGGGTACGAATGCCGCCTCGGCGCTATTACGCGCGGGGCGTGAGCAAGGTGCGGGGTTTTTGCTGGCCGAAGATGAATGGTCGCGGATCATCCTGGAGTTGGGCCTTCCCGTCGGGGCGCTCTTTATCCTGTTCAGGATCTTCTTACTGATCTGGTTACTTCTGAAAGCCTATAAGGCGCTGATCAGGCAGGGCACGGGCGTTCCATTACTGCTGTGCGGTTTCCTGGCGCCGATTTTATTCAATGGGGTCATGACCATGCAGGGCACATTCCTGGCCTTTGGCGTGTTCTACGCCTGCCTGATTCTTGCCGCCTGCAAGAAGACTTGAATCAATTCAACGGATGAGCGGACAGCACTTGAAGTTATTAAGAATCATCTCTTCGGTTAAACCGGAAAAGGGCGGCCCCATCAACGCTGCCCGCGAAATTGACAAGATTCTGCTGCAGAACGGGCATCTCGTGGATGTCTTGACGCTGGATGCAGACTTTGCCGTCGACTACCCGGGCACCGTTCACTTCATGGGGCCGAGCCTGTTTGGGTATGGCGTAAACGCCAAGATCCGCGAATGGCTGGAACAGCACGCCAGTGACTACGACTTTTTCATCGTCAACGGTTTGTGGCAGTACCACGGGTTTATTGCGCGCCAGGTCCTGCACAAGTTGGGTCGGCCTTACATCGTTTATACCCATGGCATGCTCGACCCCTGGTTCAAGCACGCATATCCGCTCAAACATTTGAAAAAGTGGTTGTACTGGCCGTGGGGTGAATACCGCGTGCTGAGGGACGCCCAGCGTGTGGTGTTTACCAGTGAGGAAGAGAAAATCCGTGCGCGCGAGTCATTTTGGCTGTATCGCGCCAAAGAGACGGTCACCGCCTATGGCACCGCCAGTCCGCCCGCGGGCGGTGCAGTGCTGGCGCAGCGCTTTGTTGATGAGCATCGCGAGTTGACGGGTAAACGGGTGCTGTTGTTCCTGAGCCGCATCCACGAAAAAAAGGGTTGCGACCACCTGCTGCACGCCTTTGCCCAAGTGGCTGGCGAAGACGAACGCTTGCACCTGGTCATGGCCGGGCCCGATCAAGGCGGCTGGGTGCAGACGCTGCAAGCGCAGGCCGTGCAATTGGGGATTGCCCACCGCGTGACGTGGCCCGGCATGTTGCAGGGCGCAGCGAAATGGGGCGCCTTTTACGCCGCCGAGGTGTTTTGCCTGCCTTCCCATCAGGAGAATTTCGGCGTGGTCGTGGCGGAGGCGCTGGCCTGCGGCAAACCGGTGCTGATCAGCAATAAGGTCAACATATGGCGCGAAATTGAAGCCGATGCGGTCGGCTTTGTGAGCGACGACACGGTGGCGGGCGCCGTGCATAACCTGCGGCGCTGGTTGCAGCTCGACCCGCAGCAGTATGCGGACATGTCCGGGCGCGCCCGCCGCTGTTTCACCGAGCGCTTTCATATCCAGCGCGGTGCGCAGCGTTTGCTGGAGATCGTGCGGGAGTGCCTTGCATGATCCTCCAAGGCAATGACCCTTATCGTGCTGCTTCATTTTCATTGTCCCATCGGTTGCGGCGGCAACTGTGGAACATGGTCTATGTGCTGTTATTCCGCACCAGCCCGCGCCCCTTTCATGGGTGGAGGGCGTTTCTGTTGCGGCTGTTCGGTGCCCGTCTTGGCAAAGGTGTGCATGTTTATCCGCGCGCCAAAGTGTGGGCGCCGTGGAATCTCGAGCTGGGTGACCATGTCGGCATTGCCGATGACACCAACATTTACAACATGGCGCTGATTTCTATCGGGCGCTACAGCGTGATTTCCCAGGGCGCGCACTTGTGCGGCGGGTCGCATGACTACAACAGCCGCAACTTTCAACTTTACGCCAAACCTATCGTGCTCGGAGAGCACGTGTGGGTGTGCGCCGAGGCCTTTATCACGCTGGGCGTGTGTATTGCCGATGGCGTCGTAGTGGGCGCCCGCGCGCTCGTCATCAAAAACATCGCGCAACCGTGGACCGTGCATGCCGGGCATCCGACCCGGCAGATCGGTCAGCGGACCCGGCATCTGCAAGCGCCTGCGCCACGACAAGGGAGTCAAGCCTGATGACCGCACCGTTTAACCTGCCTCACCTGCACGGTGGCTGACATGAACCGCGAAACCGTCAGTGTGATCATCCTCACCTACAACGAAAGCCTGCATATCGCCCGCGCGATCGAATCGGTGCGCGCCTTCAGCGACGAAGTGCTGGTGGTCGACTCGTTCTCCAGCGACGACACCTGCGAGATCGCCCGGCGCCACGGTGCCCTGGTGGTGCAGCATGCGTTCGTCAACCAGGCCAAGCAGTTCCAGTGGGCGCTGGATAACTTGCCGGTCACCGGTAACTGGACGATGCGCCTGGATGCCGATGAAATCATCGAGGCCGACCTGGCGGCGCAAATCAACACGCGGCTACCGACGCTGGACCAGGACATCACCGGCATCAACTTCAAGCGCAAGCATATTTTCATGGGCCGCTGGGTGCGCCATGGCGGCCGCTACCCGTTGCAGATGCTGCGGCTATGGCGCACGGGGCAGGGGCGCATCGAAGATCGTTGGATGGACGAGCACATCTCAGTGGCCGAGGGCCGCACCATCACCCTGGAAGGCGGGTTTGCCGATCACAACCTGCATGACTTGACGTTCTTCACCCACAAGCACAACCAGTACGCGACCCGGGAAGCGATCGAGATCATCAACTCGCGCCGGGGGTTATTTGCGGTGCGCCATGAATTGAATGAGGGGCACAGTTCGTTCCAGGCCAGGCTCAAGCGCCAGGTTAAAAACCGTGTGTATAACCGCGTGCCGTTTACCTTGAGTTCGACCGCGTACTTCCTCTGGCGCTACATCATTCAACTGGGTTTTCTCGATGGCCGCAGCGGCCTGGTTTATCACGTGCTCCAAGGTTACTGGTACCGCTTTCTGGTGGGCGCCAAGGTGCTTGAACTGGAAACCGCGATTGCTCACTTACACGACAAGGACGCAATTATCCGCGAACTTTCAACGTTGACCGGACATAACTTGACGCTGACCACACCGAAGTAACTGACCGTTTTTAACAAACACCCAAGTTCGGGTGTCGGCCTTCGTTCGCCTATTATTTGGGAGATAGACATGAAAAAAGTCGCGCTTATTACCGGGATAACCGGGCAGGATGGCTCTTACCTGGCGGAACTTCTGCTGGAAAAAGGCTACGTCGTGCATGGCTTGAAACGCCGCTCTTCGTCGTTCAATACCCAGCGCATCGATCACATTTACCAAGACCCCCAAGCCCCGCATAAAAACCTGATCCTGCACTATGGCGACCTGGCGGATGCGTCCAACCTGACGCGCATCATCCAGCAGATCCAGCCGGACGAGATCTATAACCTCGGTGCCCAATCCCACGTGGCCGTCAGCTTCGATTCGCCGGAATACACCGCCGACGTGGATGCCCTCGGCACCTTGCGCATCCTCGAGGCCATCCGCCTGCTCGGCCTGGAAAAGAAGACCCGTTTCTACCAGGCCTCCACGTCCGAGTTGTACGGGCTGGTGCAGGAAACCCCGCAAAAGGAAACCACGCCGTTCTACCCGCGCTCGCCCTATGCCGTGGCCAAGCTGTATGCCTACTGGATCACCGTGAATTTCCGCGAAGCCTACGGGCTGTATGCCTGCAACGGCATCCTGTTCAACCACGAGTCGCCGCGTCGTGGCGAAACCTTCGTCACGCGCAAGATCACCCGCGCCTTGACCAACATCGCCCTGGGCCTGGAGCAATGCCTGTACATGGGCAACATGGACGCCTTGCGCGACTGGGGCCACGCCAAGGACTACGTGCGCATGCAGTGGATGATGCTGCAACAGGACAGCCCTGAGGACTTCGTGATCGCCACCGGCGTGCAGTATTCGGTGCGCGACTTCATTCGCTGGTCGGCGGCGGAGTTGGGGCTGCGCTTGCGCTTTGTCGGGGCGGGCTTGGAGGAAGTCGGGGTGGTCGAGCACATCGACGGCGACCTGGCGCCCGGCATGCTGGTGGGCGACGTGATTGTGCGGGTGGACCCGCGCTACTTCCGCCCGGCGGAAGTCGAGACGCTGCTGGGCGACCCCTCCAAGGCCAAGCAGAAACTGGGCTGGGTGCCGGAAATCAGCGCCCAGCAGATGTGTGCGGAGATGGTGCGTGAAGACCTGAAAATCGCGCGGCGCCATGCGTTGCTGCGCCTGCACGGCCACGATGCGCCGATTGCCGTGGAGAACTGAGCATGGCACGTGATCTGAACGCGCGGATCTTTGTCGCCGGCCATCGCGGCATGGTCGGCTCGGCCATCGTGCGCCGCCTCTGGGCCTTGGGTTATACCCAGATCCTCACCGCCTGCCGTGATGAACTGGACCTGTTGGACCCGGTAGCGGTGCAGGCGTATTTCGCCGAACAACGGGTCGACCAGGTGTACCTGGCAGCGGCCAAGGTCGGGGGGATTCATGCCAACGCCACGTACCCTGCCGATTTCATCTACCAGAACCTGATGATCCAGGCCAATGTGATCCACGCCGCGCACACGCATGGGGTGTTCAAGTTGTTGTTCCTCGGCTCATCGTGCATTTACCCGGTGCTCGCCGCCCAGCCGATGACCGAGCAAGCGCTGCTCTCGGGCTCGCTGGAGCCGACCAACGAACCCTACGCCGTGGCCAAGATCGCCGGCATCAAACTGTGCGAAAGCTACAGCCGCCAGCACGGGCGCGATTACCGCAGTGTGATGCCGACCAACCTGTACGGCCCGGGCGACAACTACCACCCGCACAACAGTCATGTGATCGCCGGCTTGCTGCGCCGTTTCCATGAGGCGGTGCAGCGCGGTGATGAAGACGTGCTGATCTGGGGCAGCGGCGCGCCACGGCGCGAGTTTCTGCATGTGGATGACATGGCGGCCGCCAGCGTGCATGTGATGGAGCTCAGCCAGGCGCGCTACGGCGAACACACCGAGCCTATGCGCTCCCACGTCAACGTCGGCACCGGCGTGGATTGCACCATCCGCGAACTGGCGGAGGCGCTGGCCCGGGTCACGGGCTTCAAGGGGCGTTTGCGTTTTGATACCAGCAAGCCCGACGGGGCGCCGCGCAAGTTGCTCGATGTCAGCCGTATCAACGCCCTCGGCTGGGAAGCCTACGTGCCGTTGGAGGAGGGCCTGCGCGATGCCTACAACGCGTATCTCGCTGCCCTCGAACAGCCTCGGGGCCGGTGATGAAGATCCTTCTGTATGGCATCAACTACAGCCCCGAGCTGACTGGCATCGGCAAGTACAGCGGTGAACTGGCGCGTTGGCTCGCCAGCAAGGGCCACGAGGTGCGGGTGGTCACGGCGCCGCCGTATTACCCGCAATGGCAGGTCAGCGAGGGCTACTCGGCGTGGCGTTTTCGCACCGAGCAGGTCGACGGCGTGACCGTGGTGCGCTGCCCGTTGTACGTGCCGCGCAAGCCCACGGCGCTGAAACGCTTGCTGCACCTGGCGAGCTTTTCCGCCAGCTCGTGCCTGGCGGTATTGGGGCAACTGCGTTGGAAGCCGGACCTGGTCATCCTGGTGGTGCCCACCTTGTTCTGCGCGCCCCAGGCGTTGCTGTTGGCCAGGCTGTGTGGTGCCAAGTCGGTGCTGCATATCCAGGATTATGAAGTCGATGCGATGTTTGGCCTGGGCCTGGGCGGCAGCCCTTTACTGCGGCGACTGGCGTGGGGTGTGGAGCGCGGGTTGCTGCGACGCTTTGATCGGGTCTCGACGATATCCAGCGGCATGCTCGATAAGGCCGCCGGCAAGGGCGTCGAGGCTCAGCGCCTACTGTTCTTTCCCAACTGGTCGGAGACCGAGCGTTTCCTCGATGTGCCGCGCAACGGCAGGCTGCTGGAGCGGCTCGGCGTGCCGGCGGGAAAGCGGGTGCTGTTGTACTCGGGCAACATCGGCGAGAAGCAGGGGCTCGAACTGATCCTCGATGCCGCCCAGGCCCACGCCCATCGCCCGGAGCTGGTGTTTCTGATCGTCGGCCAGGGCGCCGGCAAGGCCCGTCTGCAGCAGCGCGTAGAGCGCGAGGGCTTGCACAACGTGGTCTTCGCCCCGTTACAGGCCTATGAAGACTTGCCTGCGCTACTGGCCTCGGCGGACGTCCATTTAGTGATCCAGAAACGCGGCGCGGCGGATTCGGTATTGCCCTCCAAGCTGACCAACATTCTGGCCGTCGGCGGCCATGCAATCATCACCGCCGACCCCGACACCACCCTTGGTCGCTTGTGCGATGAGCATCCGGGCATTGCCGTGCGGGTCGAGCCCGAATCGGTCACCGCCCTGAATGAAGGGATCGAGCGGGTGTTGGCATTGCCTGCGTACAACGCGGTGGCGTTGAACTACGCCGCAGAATTTCTCGATAAAGAACGCATTCTCCAACGCTTCCTGGCACAGGTTTGACGCTTATGTGGCTTGATTTACCGACCTTCAATACGGTTGTGGCATCGACGCCGTTGGTGTCCATCGACTTGGTCGTGAGCAAACCCAGCGGCGATACGCTGCTGGGCTTGCGGATCAACCGGCCGGCCTATGGCTTCTGGTTCGTCCCTGGTGGGCGTATCCAGAAAAACGAAACCCTGGACAACGCCTTCCGCCGCCTGACCCGCGAAGAACTGGGCTGTACCTTTGAACGCGCCGATGCGCAGCTGCTGGGCGTGTTCGAGCACTTCTACGACGACAGCGTCTTCGCCAACGCCGGGAGCGGCCCGGACACCCACTATGTGGTGCTGAGTTATTGCCTGACCCTCGCCGAGGATCAGGTGCTGGAACCGCCCACCGAGCAGCATCGGCACTACCGCTGGTGGTCGCTCGATGAGCTGCGCTACAGCCCCCGTGTACACGAGAACACCCGTGCCTATTTCTGACCCTCTATCGAAGGACGCCTTCATGTTATTACCGGTGATCTTGGCGGGAGGTTCGGGTTCGCGCCTGTGGCCGCTCTCGCGGCAACTCAACCCCAAGCAGTTCTTGCGCCTGACCCATAAAAGCCTGTCGATGTTGCAGCAGACCATTGGCCGCCTGGAGGGCGCGGATGTTGCCTTGCCGCACGTGATCTGCAATGAGCAGCACCGTTTTCTGGTGGCCGAGCAATTGCGTCAACTGGGCATGGAGCAGGCGAGCATTCTGCTCGAACCCATGGGGCGCAATACGGCGCCGGCGATTGCGCTGGCGGCCTGCAAGGCGGTCGACGAGTGCCATGACCCGATCCTGTTGGTACTGGCGGCGGATCATCTGATTGAAGATGTTCCCGCGTTTCATGCCAGCCTCGCGGTGGCGCTGCCCCTGGCCGAGGCCGGCAAGTTGGTGACGTTCGGCATCACGCCGACCAGCGCGCACACCGGATATGGCTATATCGAACAGGGCGCGGCGGTGGGCGAGGGCGGTTATGCCGTGAAGCGTTTCGTCGAGAAGCCGGACGCCGCCACCGCTGCCGACTACGTGGCGCGGGGCGATCATTACTGGAACAGCGGCATGTTCATGTTCCGTGCCAGCCGTTACCTGGACGCCTTGGCACGTTTTCAGCCGGCGATTCTCGCGGCCTGTCGCGCGGCGTTGGCTGCGGGTAGCCAGGATCAGTTGTTCACCCGGGTCGATGAGGCGCTATTCGCCGCCTGCCCGGACGACTCCATCGATTATGCCGTGATGGAAAAAACCAGCGACGCGATCATGGTGCCGTTGCAGGCCGGTTGGAGTGATATCGGCTCCTGGTCGGCGTTATGGGAAGCCAGCGAGAAGACCGACGGCGGCAACGTGCTGCAGGGCGATGTGCTGCAACTGGATACCCGCGATACCTACGTGAACGCCGACAGCCGCCTGGTCGCCACGGTGGGCGTGCAGGACCTGATCATTGTCGAAACCAAGGACGCGGTGCTGGTGGCGCACAAGGACCAGGTGCAGCAGGTCAAGGGCATTGTCGACCAACTCAAGCGCGACGGGCGTCATGAACACCTCAATCATCGTGAGGTCTATCGGCCCTGGGGCATGTATGACGCCATCGACAGCGGCCACCGCTACCAGGTCAAGCGCATCACCGTGAAGCCCGGCGCCAAGCTCTCGGTGCAGATGCATCATCACCGTGCAGAGCACTGGATTGTGGTCAGCGGTACGGCCAAGGTCACCAATGGCGAGCAGACGTATCTGGTCTCGGAAAACCAGTCGACCTATATCCCGATTGGCCAGGTGCATGCGCTGGAAAACCCGGGTGTGATTGCGTTGGAGTTGATCGAGGTGCAATCGGGTTCCTATCTGGGCGAGGACGATATTGTGCGCTTTGAAGACAAGTACGGCAGGGCCTGAGGCTTTCCGACAATTAATAACATTTTCCCCCGTGTTAAATTGCCAGCCTTGTTAGTTTCGCGACCTCAATGTGTTGATACACGGGGGCTGGCGTCGAGAAATGTTATTTTCGAATGCATACGTTCAACTTGCCGGGTAATGGCCGGGCTGGAGTATGGCTGGTGCGCTGTTTACTTGAGTGGCACTATCAAGGCGTACTTCAGTGGCACACGCTCGTTTGCTGAATACTCACTATCGATAAGGAGTCTGATATGAGAAAACAACTGGCTATTATTGTGCTCAGTCTCTTGAGTACTTCTGCCATGGCTGCCGAGTTGCCGCTTGGTCTGAGTACCGCGGTGGTCGGCTCTGTGACGGTGGGGGAAACCCTGCTGATCGGCGCGGCCCTGGTCGCGGGCGTTGCCGCCGCGTCCAGCAGCGGTGGCAGCTCCAACGGTGGTACTACCACAGGCACTACAGGCACCACGGGTACCACCGGTACCGGCAACTAACAGAACGCCTTCCGCTTTATAAGACTGCTTGGAAACCCCGCCCAAGTAGTCTTTTTTTCTTGTCGTTTATCGTGAGTGTCTTAGTACTATGATGCGTATTTTTTCTGTGGTGGTCGTGGCCTCCGCATTGTTACAAGGCTGCATGTTTGCGCCCGGCCAATACATGGACATCGACGCAATGACCAAAGACGACGGTGCAGAAAGCAGTCGCGTGGAGTTGATCCCGATTACGCCAAAGTTGCTGGCCATGGACGCGGCGACTCAAGTGTCTTATGCGCTTCCCAAAGAACTACTCGATTATAAACCCGCGCCCTATTTGATCGGCCCAAATGACGCGTTGTACATCACGGTTTGGGATCATCCGGAATTGACCGCACCTTCCGGCCCGCAGCAGCAAATCGATGCCAACGGGCGTCTGGTCAATCCCGACGGCAATCTGTTCTACCCCTATGTGGGCGAAGTGGTTGCCAAGGGCCGCACCCTCGCGGCGCTGCGCAGCGAAATCACCGACAAGCTGCGTCAGTACATCGACAGCCCCCAGGTCGATATCAGTGTGCTGCGGTTTGCCAGCCAGCGAGTGGTGATCACCGGGGCAGTGCTCAAGGCCGGGCCTGTACCGATCACCACCATCCCAATGAGCGTCATGGAGGCCATCGGTGTGTCCGGCGTCGATCCGCTCAATGCCGACCTCTCGAACCTGACGCTGACCCGCGACGGCAAGCGTTACACACTCGACCTCGACACGTTGAATCTCAACCCGTCGCGCTTGAACGACATCTACCTCAAGGACGGTGACCAGTTGTACCTGCCCTACAACGACCGCAAGCGCATCTATGTGATGGGCGAGGTCATGCAGCCTCGCGCGTTGAGTTTCAAGACACGCAGCATGAACCTCACGGACGTGTTGGGCTCGGTGGGCGGCATCAACCAGAACACCTCGAACGCCGATGCGATCTACGTGATCCGTGGTGCGCAGAACCTGGACACGCAACCGGCCAAGGTCTTCCATCTGCAAGCCGGTTCCGCAGCGGCCATGGCCCTGGCCACGCGCTTCGATGTGCAGCCCCAGGACGTGGTGTTCGTCGGTCCCGCCAATATCACTCGCTGGAACCGGGTCATCAGTCAGTTGTTACCTTCCGCCTCGATCATCGGCACCGGTGCTTCCACCCAAAACAACCTGAGCGAAGCCAACAGCCGATAAGGGTGGAACCTGCGTGAACAGTGTGAAAATCGGTATTTACGTGTGTCTTGCGTGGCTGTTGTGCGGCTGCAATCCACTGATGCAGGCCTCGCTCGATACCTTCAAGGCGGCCGTCGTCGGGCCTGCGCCATTGGCGCTGAGCCAGGCCCAGGTGGACGCCGTGCCGTTTCCCCAGATCAAAGTGACCACGGTGTCCAGCGAAGGGGTGATGGCGATGATTCGCCAGCGCGATGACCTGCAGTTCTGGGTCGCCTCCGGCAAACAGGTGCTGTTGATGCGCGATGGCCTGGTAGTGCGCACCGTCGGCCTCGGTACTGATCTGGATGGCACGCGCTGGCAGGGGCAGTCGCCGTTCCAGCTGGGGCTGCACCGCGTGCCGGACGGCTACCGCAGCAGCCGGCAGATCGACCTGGTGGAGGGCTATCGCGTCGGCATCACCGTCACCAGCCGCCTGACCCGCGAGGGCATGGAGACGCTCGAGATCCTCGACAAGCCTTACGCCTTGCTGCGCGTCGATGAAGACATCGAAGCCGAGGCCCTGGGTTTTCGTGCGCGCAACCGTTATTGGGTCGACCCCACTGACGGCTTCATCGTGCAAAGCGAACAGCACCTCAGCCCCCGCCTCACGTTGAAAATCACCCAACTGCAACCCGCCCGCCAGGAGGCCCGATGACCGCTCGCAAACGCTGGGTGCTGGCGCTGTTGTGGAGCGGCGCCAGTGCCTGCCAGGCCGCCATGACAGTGAGCGGGCAAGTCCTGCACCCCGGGCCGATCACCCTGCCACCCAAGGCGCGCTTGCTCGACGCGATCACCGCGTCACAACCGGATGCCCAGGGCTATTGGCTGGCGGCGGCCTGGCTGCACCGGCCATTGATCGAGCCCCAGACCCGGCTCAAAGCCGGCGTGCTGTTTGACCTGGATACGTTGCGTCAGGCCGCATTGGCCGCCGGGCGCGACGGCAGGGCCGACGTCGCGGCGCGCGTCTATCGACAGGTGCAGGCCTTGCCGGTGACCGGCCGGCAACGCGCGGTGCTGGACCCGGTGGCCGTGGAGGTCGGCTTTGCGCCCAACCTGCGGGTCAGCGAGGGTGATCAACTGATCTACCCGGCCAGGCCCGCTAGCGTGCGCGTCCTGGGCGCCGTCGCGGCCCCTTGCACCTTGGCGTTCCAAGCGATGCGGGCGGCGCGCGACTACCTCGACGAATGCCCGGCGGTGGCGGGTGCCGATCTCGACTACGTGTGGCTGATCCAGCCCGACGGCCAGGTCACGCGCCTGGGCATTGCCCCGTGGAACCGCGAGACAGCTGCCGCGCCTGCACCGGGCAGCACATTGCTGGTGCCGCTGCGCAGCGACGACCTGGAACCGCCCACGCCTGAACTGAACCAACAACTGGCCGAGTTTCTTGCCACCCAACCCCTGGCTGAGGTCACGCCTTGAAATTATGTATTGCAGCTGTGCTGCTGGTGCCCTGTGGCGTCGCGCATGGCGATCCGCGTTACACCCAGAGTGATTTTGGCGGGGTCGGGCTGTTGCAAACCCCGACCGCACGCATGGCCCCGGCCGGCGAACTCAGCGTCAATGCCAACCGCACCGAACCTTACAGTCGCTACAGTTTTTCCGTGCAGCCGCTGGACTGGCTCGAAGGCACCTTTCGCTACACCGCCATCACCAACCGCCCTTATGGCGCCGAATCGTTCAGCGGCAGCCAGAGCTACAAGGACAAGGCCGTCGACGCCAAAGTGCGCCTCTACGAGGAAAGCCACTGGTTGCCCCAGGTCGCAGTGGGGATGCTCGACCTGGGGGGCACCGGGCTGTTTTCCAGCGAGTACCTGGTGGCCAACAAGCGGTATGGCGAATTCGATTTCAGTGCGGGCATCGCCTGGGGCTACCTGGGCAGTCGTGGCGATTTCGGCAACCCGTTGGGCGCGCTGAGTGATCGGTTCAACGAGCGGCCTACCGCCGAAGGTTCCGGCAACTTTTCCAACGGCTACTTCCGCGGCCGCCCCGCGCTGTTTGGCGGCGTCGCCTACCAGACCCCCTGGGCGCCGTTGAGCCTCAAGCTGGAATACGAGGGCAACGACTACCAAAGCGAGCCCCGAAACAACAACCAGCGCCAGGACTCGCCGCTCAACCTCGGGCTCGTCTACACGGTGGCCGACGCCGTCGACGTGAGTGCCGCCTGGGAACGCGGCAACACGGCGATGTTCGGTATCACCCTGCACACCAATTTCGTCAGCCGCAAGGCACCGGTCAAAACCTACGACCCGCCAGCCCCCACGCTGCCCGCCCAGGCGCCGACCGTCGCCATGGATCAGGTGGATTGGGCCGCGGTGTCCAAGCGTTTGCAGGACAACGCTGGCTATAACGTCGAACGGATTGCCCAGCGCGGCCCAGAGTTATTGGTGTATGGCGAGCAGCAACGCTATCTCTACAGTGCCAAGGCCGTGGGCCGCGCCAGCCGTATCCTGGACGACAGTGTCAATGACCAGATCAGTTGGTTCACCCTGGTGAGCGAGCGGTACGCCATGCCGATCGAAGAAACCAGCGTGCCCCGCGAGACGTTCCGCGAGGTGGTCAACCAGCGCGAGACACTGCAGACCCTGCGTCGCCAGACCGAAGTCAACCCGCCTAGCGCCCAGGCGCAAACGCTGCTCTACACCCAACCGCCCAAGCCCTTGAGCTACGGCGTCGGCCTGGGATACAAGCAGAACGTCGGCGGGCCGGATGGCCTGCTGTATCAGATTTCCGCCGACCTCGACGCCGAATACCGCTTCAACCGCAACACCTGGTGGAGCGGCCTGCTCAGCGTCAACCTGCTGAACAATTACGATGGCTTCACCTACGACGCCCCCAGCGGCTTGCCGCGCGTGCGTACCGATCTGCGCAAGTACATGACCAGCTCCGATGTGACCTTGCCGACGTTCCAGCTCAACCATGCGGTGCGACTGGATCAGGATCTATACGGCATGGTCTATGGCGGATTACTGGAGTCGATGTATGCCGGTGTCGGCAGTGAAGTGCTGTACCGGCCGATGGGCCAGCGCTGGGCGCTTGGCGCTGATCTGAACTACGTGCGCCAGCGCGGATTCGAGCAGGACTTCAGCCTGCGCGACTACCGCACGGTCACGGGGCATATCACCGGTTACACCGACTTGCCGTTCAATACACAGGGGGCGCTGAGTGTCGGTCGTTACCTGGCCCGCGATTGGGGCGCCACCCTGGACCTGTCGCGCGAATTCAACAATGGCGTGCGGATTGGCGCGTGGGTCACCCGCACCACCGCGTCAAAAGAAGCCTTTGGCGAAGGCAGCTTCGACAAAGGCCTTTACCTGTCGATTCCGTTCGATGAGTTGATGAGCCTGTCGACGATGCGCCGCGCCAACCTGGTGTGGGCGCCGCTGACCCGCGATGGTGGTGCGCGGCTCAATCGCGCGTATTCGCTGCATACGATGACCGACGGCCGCGACAGTGACCTGTTCTACCGGAACTTCGAGAAAGTCACTGAATAGGCGTGGAAGGGGGACGTGAAGTCCCCCTTTTTTTGTCTTAGTAAATGTCTTTGGACAGCAGGGTGAACGGCGTTTTTAGCAGGATCTTGATGTCCAGCCACAGTGACCAGGTGTTGATGTAGCGCAGGTCGATGTCGACGCGCTTTTGCATCTTCTCCAGGGTCTCGGTCTCGCCCCGGCACCCGTTGATCTGCGCCAGGCCTGTGATGCCGGGCTTGATACGGTGGCGCGCCATGTACGCGTGAATCTTCCCTGAGTAGTAGTCGTTGTGCGCAACCGCATGGGGCCTTGGACCGACCAGGGCCATGTGCCCTTGCAGCACATTGAACAACTGCGGCAGTTCATCGATGGACGTGCGGCGCATGAACCGCCCCACGGGGGTGATGCGCGAGTCGTGGCGGCTGGCCTGGCGTACCTCCTGGTCGTCATGCACACGCATCGAGCGGAATTTCCACACCTTGATCACCTGACCGTTCCAGCCGTGGCGGTCCTGCTTGAAGATCACCGGGCCGGGGGAGGTCAGTTTGATCAGCACGGCGAACAGCAACAGCAGTGGGCTCAGCAGGATGATCGCGAGCAAGGCCAGGCTTTTGTCCAGCAGCGACTTGCTCAGTGCGGCGGTCGGGCGGCTGGTCAGCGGGCTTTCATTGAGGAAAATCGCCGGCAGGCCATCCACCTCGGCCACGCAGTGATTGAGCAGCAGCATGTTATTGAGGTCGGGGACCCAAATGACGTCCACGCTGATCTCCAGCAGGTTGATGTACAGCGCCTCGATGTGGGTGGCTTCCTGCAGCGAATGGGTGATGTACAGCCTGCGGATACCGTGCTGCCTGATCAACTGCGGCAGGTCCGGCAGCTCGCCGAGTATCTGCGATTGCACGCCTGGGAAGGCGGTTGCCGTGGCACCGACGAGGCCGACCAGCGGCGAGCGTTTTTGCCGGGACAGTGTGTTCGCAAGGTCGGCGGCAAGTTTGCCGGTGCCAATGATTAGCGACTTATGCCGCTCGTGAAGTTGCCCGTGGTAATAGCGGGAAAGACTGTGGATGGGGATGTAACAGAGCGCCAGCACGGCATAACTGATTGCCGCCCACAGCAGCAGGATTTCGAGGGGGAACAACGCATTGGCATTGCAGGCGATGCCCACGGCAATCAGTATCAGCAGGGTAAGTAACCAGCCCATGAAGAGTCTGCCCAATCCCACCGCGTAATCATCTTTCTTACTGTAGACATCACACAACATATAGGCAGGGATCGAGGCCAATATACTAAAGGCGGCCAATACCCGATAGTGATATTCGAGCTGGCCGGTCTTTAAAATAACCAATGCAAATAACAGCGCGACGACCAAACTTGAGGCCAGCGTCCACTGTCCCCAAAAGGTCAGACCTTTGGGGGTTAGGTTACGATGCATTCTTCGGTTATTTAGCATACTACTGCTCCCAGTGGTGACCACTCGCGGTGGCAGGCTTAAGCGAGACGTGGCGTTAAAGCGGCCAAATGACAGGCACACGTAAGCGCGCACAGATTGATATTAATCAACGGCAGGGGGCAGTAGCTGACGACTTATAACAGGAGCATGGCAATAGTTGAGTCGTTGTTGGATGAGGGCAGATTGTTATAAAAAGGCAGATATAAGGGCGTCATTAACGCCAAGAATATCGAGTGTCGGATTATTATTGGTTTTTTAGCGGCATTGCTGAGAAAGCTCGACGGTGTTTTTTATTTTCTGTGTCAAGCAATAGCCACGGTTTCTCACCGAACGGAACAAACGCTCGCCATCGTTGACACGCCTGAATTTATCCTGAAGTCGACTGAGGCACATTTCCAGGCCTCGGTATAATTCAGGTTCGCGACCAATATTGCGAATAAGTTCTTCTTTACTCACCACGCGTTCTTCATGGTGTAACATTTTTTTGATAAGTGCTGATTCAATCGTGGTCAAGGAAATGCGTAGGCCACCTTTGACCAACATTCGATCATGGTGTGTCAGTGTCCAGAAGTCGGGCGCGTGTGCCGCGGGTTTTTCGGTGTAGGTATTCAGTGTTTTTTGATGCCGGTCGACGCTGCGAAGCTGAACCTTGAAGCCAAGGTTGTTATAGGGTTGCAATTTATTATAAGGCTCGGGCGTCGATACAATATGAGGGTTGTTGAACTTTTCGATTGCCGGATAATTAGCGCAGCGTTGATTGAAATAATGCTTGGCAAGCGATGGCGTGCTTGTTGCCGGTGATGTAGAGGGATACTCTTCTGGGTTCGCTCGTGACGGGCAAGCGATGTCGTCATACAGTAACTCCGTATTCGACGCAAAGTCGGGCAGCACGATAAATGCAGTCGTTGCTGTGGACAGGTGTTTCTTAAGTGCGCTCATAGTGTTCACCGTGGTCAGGGGAGTAGAACTTTACAGATTTTCAGCGGGCGAGTAATAGCCGCCCTGAAAGTAATTGAAAGGTAAACGTTTAGCGAGCGTCGCACTGTCAGAAAACTCAACCATATCCGCAATGAACGAGACTCGGGTGGCGCTGATCAGCTCTAGCATGCGGTCGTAGAGTCGGTCGAACAGATCGGAGCGCGTGTTCAGACTCAATCGCAGGGCCGAATCCGGAAACGGCATTTTTATGTAGTCATAGAGCTTTAATTCGATCAGCAGGTCAGCCTGCTTTGTATCGAGTGTGTAGTTATTGTAGGCAAGCTTGATACCACTTCGGTCTTTCAGGGTATAAAGCTGACGCACCATCGCGCGGCGTTCTGTGGGGCCAGGGAGCGCATCCAACGGATTTTCTACACTGATAACGAGTTGTTGCTTATATGTCTCCAGGGTGTGCGCGGCCTGGATAAGTTCCTTGAGCGTGTCTTCGTACATAAGCGCCGACTGCTCGATTCGCAGGAATTTATGAGTCGCCGGCTGCGCAGAGGCGGGTGCTAGATGACGGATATTGGTAGTCGTGCGTCGTTCGAAACGCGACAAGGCATCACTGTAGGCGCATTTAAGTTGAATGCGATATAGCGGGTGCAAGTGCTCCGGAAGGTTGAGCAGATTGCGTTCGCTGGTTATGCGGATCTCATTACCCCAAAGTGCGTAACTTCGTTCAACTATCGCTTGCCTGAAAAGCTTTAGTTCAGCTATTTCAGCAGGTGATGTCTTTTCGCTAGTCACGATGCGCACGCTCCTGGAGAGGCTGAAGATGATTGGCGGAAATAATCCCACGGCTCAATTTGTAGCCGTAGCCACGGATGTTCTGAATGACATTTTCGCCATAGCGAGCCTTTATTTTGCTGCGCAGACGGCTGATGGATTTTTCCAGGGCTCGAGAATCGTAGAATTTGGTATTGAGCCCCATGACCCCGGCGATCTCATCGTGACTGAGCAGTCGACTATGGATCAGGGCTTCGAGGACTTTCATTTCGACGAAGGAGATTTCCAGTTTTTCGCCATTGCCGAAAATGCACATCCGATCCTGGTCCAGAATGAGTTTGCAGTAGTTCAAACGATACGTCTCATTGAGAAACGCATCGACTAAACAAAATTTTTCCTCAGGCGCGGTGTGTGTGACTTTTAGGCAGTAATCCGCACCGGCCAAATAATATTTGGTTTTGCTTTGGGTTGAGGCAAAGGTAACGAAAACAACTATGAGGCAGGCCGGATTTTTAGTCCTGATCTTCTTTATGATGTCCAGGGCTTGGCCGCTGGCAGAGGGAGTATCGATTTCTATAATGATGGCGCGATAATCGGCGTGGTCTTCCTGGTGGTCGATTAGTTGGCTGTAGCTGCATGTGTCGACTTTTAAATCATTTGGTACCGTGCGAACTATAAGCGCTCTAAAATCCTCGGTTTTAGACGCGGTCCGTGAAATAGCGAGGACGTTGGAAAAGTGCATCACCTACTCCCTTTTCTGGCATGCAATGCCGACAGTTCAATCGCTGCTAGCGTTTAGATACTAATCGAATTGATTACGCCAAAACGTGACAAATTTTAACATTCATCACTTGATTTTAAAGGCGATAGCGGGGTGGGAGGGGGGTGTTGCGGGGGGTGTTGCGCGGAGGTACACGTATGCTAGTTGTAGTGGTCTAATGAAACCGGACACCCTTTTAGGCGAGAATACTCGCCAGATCGAGGTGTCAGATGACCAAACAACGCCGTACCTTTTCCGCTGAATTCAAACGCGAGGCTGCCGACCTCGTGCTCAAGCAAAACTACAGCTTCATCGAAGCCAGTCGTTCACTGAGTGTTGGTGAGTCGGCGCTGCGCCGCTGGGTCGACCAGCTTCAGCAAGAGCGCACCGGCGTCACGCCCCAGAGCAAGGCCCTGACACCAGAGCAGCAAAAAATCCAGGAGTTGGAAGCTCGGATTGCTCGCCTCGAGCGCGAGAAATCAATATTAAAAAAGGCTACCGCGCTCTTGATGTCGGAAGATCTCGAGCGTACGCGCTGATCAATCAGCTAAGCGTCCATGAGCCTGTTGACTGCTTGTGCGAGGCGTTTGAGGTCGCTCGTTCGGGGTACTACGCGCATCGTCTAAGGCGGCGAACACCAGATGTTGAGCGGCTCAGGCTGCGTAGCCGAGTGAGCGAGTTGTTCACCCAGGGCCGAAGTGCTCCCGGCAGTCGAAGCATCACGTTGATGATGCAAGAAGAAGGTGAGCAAATTGGACGGTTTAAGGTACGCAGGCTGATGCGTGAGCTGGAGTTGGTCAGCAAGCAGCCAGGATCACACGCCTATAAAAAGGCGACAGTCGAGCGGCCGGATATCCCAAATATATTGAACCGAGAATTTGATGTCGAAGCGCCCAACCAGGTCTGGTGCGGCGACATCACCTACATCTGGGCACAGGGGAAATGGCACTACCTTGCGGTTGTCATGGATCTTTACGCTCGTCGAGTGGTGGGCTGGGCGTTATCAGAAAAGCCGGATGCAGACTTGGTGATCAAGGCGTTGGACGTGGCTTACGAGCAGCGTGGCAAGCCGCAAGGCCTGCTATTTCACTCAGACCAGGGATCGCAATATGGCAGCCGCAACTTTCGCCAGCGGCTGTGGCGTTATCGCATGCGTCAGAGTATGAGCCGCCGAGGAAACTGCTGGGATAATGCGCCGATGGAGAGGGTTTTTCGCAGCTTGAAAACAGAGTGGATACCAACCACTGGCTACATGACCGGCCACCAGGCTCAGAGAGACATTAGCCAGTACCTGATGCATCACTACAACTGGATCCGACCTCATCAATTTAACGATGGATTGGCCCCAGCGAAAACGGAAGAAAAACTCAAAACCGTGTCCGGGATGAGTTGACCACTACAAGTACAGATTGTTAGTGTGCGATAAGTATCTTAGGGCAAATGGTTTTTTTGCATCAGGTGATTTAGTTTTCTCTATAAATGTGGCCCGGTGATGGCTCGCCTAATTCCCTTGAAACTCCAGGGTTTTACCTGGGAAGCCAGCGCCATGTCGCTACGGCGCCGCTCCGCCACCCCCTGCCCGGTGCCGTCGATTCCGCGCTTGTGTGAGCGCTCCCGCAGGTGAAGCGACTGCTTAAGCTAATGCAAAAAAGATATTTATTGAGGTTTTTTAAGATCGTTTAGCTTGGTTGCTCCCACAAGACGTTCATGGAGTGAGCCGCCGATGCTGCAATCTATTACCGCCTTGCCGCTGCTGGACCTGTCGCTGCTCGATGGCAGCCCGGCGCAGCGCGGCGCGTTTCTTGATGAGCTGCGTTTTGCCGCGCGGCACATCGGCTTCTTCTACCTTACGGGTCACGGTATCGCCCCGGCGTTGCTGGCGCAGGTGCAACAGCAGGCGCGGGCCTTTTTCGCCTTGCCCGAGGCAGAAAAACTGGCCGTCGGCATGATCAACTCCGCGCACTTTCGCGGCTATAACCGCGCAGCTTCGGAAATCACCCGCGGCCGGCCGGACCTGCGTGAGCAGTTCGACGTCGGTGCTGAGCGCGAACCCTTGGCCGTCGATCAGCACCCTGCGGCCTGGGCACGCCTGCAAGGCCCCAATCAATGGCCGGCGGCGTTGCCCGAGCTCAAGCCCTTGGTGTTGGCCTGGCAGCACGCGATGACCCAGATGTCGTTGCGCCTGCTACGTGCATTCGCCCAGGCCTTGTCCCTGCCCGAGAACGCGTTCGACGCGCTGTACGGCGACACGCCCAACGAACATATCAAGCTGATCCGCTATCCTGGCCGCCATGCCGGGCAAAGTCGCCAGGGTGTCGGCGCGCACAAGGACTCCGGCTTCCTGAGTTTCCTGCTGCAAGACCAGCAGGCCGGTTTGCAGGTAGAAGTGGAGGAGGGCCGCTGGATCGATGCCGCGCCGCGCGCCGATACGCTGGTGGTGAATATCGGCGAATTGCTGGAGCTGGCCAGTAACGGCTATCTGCGTGCCACGGTCCACCGCGTAGTGTCGCCGCCGGTGGGCAGCGAACGCTTGTCCCTGGCATTTTTCCTCGGTGCGCAACTGGATGCGGTGGTGCCGGTGTACCAACTCGCGCCCCAACTGCTGCGCGATGCCCACGGCCCCACCAGCGATCCGCGCAACCCGTTGCTGCGCGACGTCGGCTGGAACTACCTCAAGGGCCGCCTGCGCTCCCACCCGGATGTCGCCCAGCGCTTCTACGCCGACGCCACGTTGCCCCACGCTCTGTCCGCCTGAGCAGGAGATCACTCTGTTGAAGACATCCGCACTTACCCTGGCGGCCTTGCTGGCCGCTTTCAATGTGTCGGCCGCCGATGCCTTGCGCGTCGCCGCCGACCCGATTCCCCACGCGCAAATCCTCGAATACGTGCAGAAGCTCGACCCGAGCCTGAAGCTGAACATTATCGAGATCCCCAGCGGCGTGAACTCCAATGAGTTGTTGGCCCATGGCGATGTCGACGCCAATTATTTCCAGCACCTGCCGTATCTCAAGTCCCAGGAACAGGCGCTCGGCCAGAAGTTCGCCGTGGCGGCCACCGTGCATATCGAACCGTTGGGGATCTATTCGCACCGCCACACCGGCTTCGACCAGGTGCCCGACAAAGGCACCGTCGCCGTGCCGAATAACGTCACCAACCTGAGCCGCGCCCTGTACCTGTTGCAAGCCAATGGCCTGATCACCCTCAAGCCGGGCTTCAACGATGCGTCCAAGGACCAGGCCACGCCCAAGGACATTGCCGAGAACCCCAAGCACCTGAAGATCCTGGAAATCGAATCGCCGCAAATTCCCCGGGCGCTGGAGGATGTCGACCTGGCGGTGATCAATGGCAACTTCGCCCTTGAAGCCGGGCTGCAACCGGCCAAGGATGCGCTGGGGCTGGAAAAGGCCCAGGGCAACCCTTACGCGAATATTCTGGTGACCACGCCCAAACTGGCGCAGGACCCACGCATCCAGCAACTGGCCAAGGACCTGCGCTCGCCGGCGGTGGCCAAGTTCATCAGCGAGAACTATGCCGGTTCGGTGATCCCGGTGGCGCTCGAATGATCGTCGTCGAGGGCGTTAGCAAAACCTACGCCGACGGCCAGCCGGCGGCGCTGGATAACGTGTCGCTGCAGATCGCCGACGGCTCGATCTTCGGCATCGTCGGCCGCAGCGGCGCGGGTAAAAGCACCTTGCTGCGCTGCCTTAACCTGTTGGAGCGGCCGACGTCCGGGCGCATCCTCATCGATGGCCAGGACTTGACCCGGTTAACGGATAAGGCGCTGCGCCAGCAACGCCAGCGCATCGGCATGATCTTTCAGGGGTTCAACCTGCTGCACTCGCGCAATGTGGCGGATAACGTTGCGGTGCCGTTGGAGATTGCCGGGCTGCCCAAGGCCGAGCGTGCCGTGCGGGTGGCGGAGTTGCTGGCGTTGGTTGGCTTGAGCGACAAGGCGGTGGCGTTTCCTGCGCAACTTTCCGGTGGGCAAAAGCAGCGCGTCGGCATCGCCCGCGCACTGGCCGCGCGCCCGGCGTATCTGCTGTCGGATGAAGCCACCAGCGCCCTAGACCCGGAAACCACCGCCTCGATCCTGGCGCTGTTGCGCGACATCAACCGGCAACTCGGGGTGACCATCGTGTTGATCACCCATGAGCTGGAGGTGGTCAAGGCGATCTGCGACAGCGCGGTATCCCTTGCGGCGGGGCGTGTGGTGGAAAGCGGCACGCTGCTGCAACTGCAGGCCGACCCGTCATCGCGCCTGGGCCGCTCGCTGGCGCCCAGCCTGCACGTGGTGAGGGCGGTATGAAAACCGACTGGAATGAGGTGCTTCACCTGCTGTTCAACGCCACCGGCGAAACCCTGTACATGGTGCTGCTGGCGGGGCTGTTCACCTTATTGATCGGCCTGCCGCTGGGCGTGTTGCTGTTTATCAGCCGCCCGGCTGGGCTGTTCCCGCTGCCACGGCTCAACCGTGCGTTGGGCGCGGTGATCAACCTGGGGCGTTCGTTGCCGTTTGTGGTGATGTTGATCGCGTTGATTCCGCTGACCCGCCTGATTGTCGGCACCACCTTGGGCAGCACGGCCGCCGTGGTGCCGATCACCATGGGGGCTTTTCCATTTTTCGCACGCATTGTCGAGGCCGCCCTGGACGAAGTGGACACGGGCCGCATCGAGGCGATCGTGGCGATGGGCGGCGATATCCGGCATGTGATTTTCAAGGTGCTGCTGCCCGAAGCCTTGCCGGCGCTGGTGGCCGGGGTCACGCTGACCCTGGTGATGCTGATCGGCTTTTCATCCATGGCCGGGGTGATCGGTGGCGGTGGTTTGGGCGACTTGGCGATTCGCTACGGCTACCAGCGTTTCAACAACCAGATCATGGTGGTGACGGTGGTGGTGTTAGTGGTGCTCGTGCAGGGCGTGCAAAGCCTGGGGGATCGCTGCGTGAGGTCGTTGGCGCATCGTCGATAGACGCTTAATGTTGATCACGGCATGCTCAACGGTCGCGCACGGCCTTGAGCAGCAGCGTTTCGAAGGCTTGCTGTACCCCTGGCCCATCACTGTGGGCCACGTTGAAACGCATCGAGTCACGCAGTGCCGGGTCGTAGCCGAACAACGCCCCCGGCGCTAGCACCATGCTTTGCTTCAAAGCCTTCTGGGCCAACTGCTCACCGTTCACCCCCGGCGGCAGGCGGGCCCAGATGAACATGCCGCCTTCATACGCCATCGGCAATTGGCAGCCGCAGCGCTTGAGCCATTGTTCGACACGCCCGCCGGCCTCCAGCAAGTGCTGCACCATGCGTTTGCGGTGCCGGGCGTAACTGCCTTCGCTGAGCAGGCGATAGACGATCTGCTCGAACAGCTCCGAGGTCACGCCGCCGCTCATCAACTTCATATGGGTCAGGTTGGCCGCCAGTTGCGGCGCGGCCACCACGTAGCTGACGCGGGTGTTGGCGCTGAGGATTTTCGAGAAGCCCGACAGGTAGGTGACCTGGTCCAGCCCTGCGACGGCGGCCAGGCGCGGTGGCGGGTTGGGGTGCAGGTCGCCGTAGAGGTCATCCTCGATGATATGGCAGTGGTACTGCCGGGTCAGTTGCAGCAGGCGAAACGCCTGGTTGGGGCTGAAAGAATGCCCGGTCGGGTTATGCAACACGCTGGTGGTGAGGTACAGGCTGGGGCGATGTTCGGCCAGTAACTGCTCGAGGGCGGCGAAATCGAAGCCATCGGGGCGACGCTCGATCGTCACCACCTTGACCCCGTGCAGGGCCAGGTTGGCGTGGAAGTTGAAGTAGCAGGGCGCGTCGAGCAGCACCGTGTCGCCCGGGCGGGCAAGCAGGCGCATGAGCATGTCCAGGCCTTGCAGGGTGTTGGGGGTGGTGATGATTTGCTCTACGGGCACCGACAGCCCTTCGGCATGCAGCTTGTGTTGCAACGCCTGGCGCAAGGGCAATAACCCGGCTGGCGTGCCCATCCCGGCAAGGCGCAGCGACGGCGCGCGCACCACGCTGCGCATGGCTTGGCGCAGCGTTTCGCTGTCCAGCCATTGCTCCGGTAAATGCCCGCCACCGGGGCGCCATTCGCCATTGACGCTGACCAAGGGCCGGCGCAGGACACTGAGCAGGTCCTGGGGCAACAGGTCGACCCAGCTCGACGACGCGGGGCGGGCGGTGTCCGTCGCCACAAAGTAGCCGCGACCCTGACTCGACGTCAGCAGGTTGCGTCCGCGCAGGCGGTCCAGGGCTTCGTTGAGGGTGAACTTGCTGACGCCCAGGGTCTGGGCCAGTTCACGCACCGACGGCAACTTGCTGCCGGGCGCCCATTCGCCGTTCTCGATCGCCTGGCTGAACGCCTCGACGATTTGCTGCACCTTGGGTGAGCCTGCCCGAAAGGCGATGGCGGATACAAACATGCGGCATCCTTGTCTTTGCTGGTGATTTTACCGGTGAAGTAGGGCTGGATTAGGCACGACTTTACCTGCCTTGTGCAATGCCGCTGCCCTAGACTGCCGACCATCTGGCCACTTTCTGGCTGTCTTCCCAAGGTCCAAGGCCATGACAACCGCGCTGACCCTCTCTTCGTTCCTCTACTTTCTGTTGTTTTGCGCCACCGTGACGTTCAGCCCCGGCCCCATGACCTTGCTGCTGCTGAGCCTGGGCTTGAAGGACGGCCTGCGCAGCTCGATCCCGGCGCAGATCGGCGCCAGTGTGGCGTACCTGATCTCCATCCTGATCTTTGCCGTGGGCTTCTCGGAATTGATCAAAGGCAACCTCGCGATCACCCAGAGTATCCAGATGGTCGGCGTCGCCTACATCCTCTACCTGGCCTACAAACAGTGGACCGGCAGCGGCGTGTCCAGCGGCGCGGTCGTTGCCGTGGAAGGCGGGCGCAGCCTGTTCGGCAAGGGCTTGCTGACCGGGTTTTCCAACCCCAAGGCGATCGTTATGTTCAGCGCCGTGTTCCCACAATTCGCTGGGGCCGGGGAGCACAACTCGATGACGGACATCGCCATCCTCGGGCTGACCTTCCTGGTGCTGCAATTTGCCAGCGGCTGCCTGTATGGCTATTTCGGCCAGCGCATCAAACCTGTACTGGAAAACCCTCGGCGGCGGGTATGGCTACAACGAATTACGGCGCTGCTGCTACTGGGCGTCGCGGGGATGCTGGCACGGGGCTTTTCCGACTGACGACGGAGAGTGTATGAGCGGTAGTGGCGATATGACGTTGCCCTGATAGACTCCAGGCACTCACTCAGGATCGCACTCCACCATGCCAGCCTCCGGAGGAAATGGAGTTCCGCTCGCTACCCGCTTGTACAAATCCCGCACGTTGGGGCTGATGCTTGGCTTTGCCTGCGTGGCGTTCGGCATGTATCCGCTCAACCCACCGTCGTGGGTGTGGGGTTTGATGGTGATCAACGGCTTTGTCTGGCCGCATCTGGCTTATCAATGGTCGCGCCGTAACGCCAACACATTGCGTTGTGAGCGGCGCAACCTGCTGTTCGATTCGTTTTGCGGCGGCTTCTGGGTCGGCGCCATGCACTTCAACCCACTGCCCAGCGTCACCACCCTGTCGATGATGACCATGAATAATGTGGCCATCGGGGGTACCCGTTTCATGCTGGCGGGCTGGGTGGCGCAGGCGTTGGGCGTCGGCGTGTCGCTGCTGATCTTCACCCCGGCGTTCATCAGCATGACCACCCAGGCGCAGCTGTACGCCTGTTTGCCGATCCTGATGCTGTATCCGCTGGCCCTGGGCTGGATTTGCTATCGCCAGGCCGTGAGCCTGGCCGGGCACAAGCGCGAGCTACTGGCCCTGAGTCGCACCGACAGCTTGTCCGGCCTGCTCAACCATGGCGCGTGGAAGGACCATCTGGACATCGAGTTCCAACGCTGTCACCGCGAGCCACTGGGCGCGGTCATTGCCCTGATCGACATCGATCACTTCAAAGTGATCAACGACACCTACGGCCATGTCACTGGCGATATCGTCCTGCGCCAGCTCAGTAAAGTACTGCGCCAGAACCTGCGCGCCACTGACCTGGCCGGGCGCTACGGCGGTGATGAGTTCTGCGTGATCCTGCCGGGCGTGCCGCTCAATCGGGCCACGGAAGTCATGGATGCCCTGCGTGATCGCTTCAATGCGCTGGCCTATGCCGAGGACCCGACCCTGCGTGCCAGCTTGAGCATCGGCCTGGCGCCTTATCAGCCCGGGCATGCCGATGCCACCAGTTGGCTCAACGATGCCGACCAGGCGTTATACGAAGCCAAGAGCAGCGGGCGCAACCGGGTCAGCGCGGTGCAGGGCCCTTGGTTGAGGTCGGTCTAGTGGGGTAGGGTGTGGCGTTCCCTTCCAATAAAAACAAGGATCGATTCATGCTCTTCACCTTCCCCCGTACTCTTTTGGCCGCGACCCTGGCCGTGTCCTTCGCGCTCCCGGCCTACAGCGCCGAACCCCACACACAGATCCAGGCGGCTGCCGAACAGTACCAGGCCGACGCGCTGAAATTGCTCGAGCGCCTGGTCAACATCGACTCGGGTTCCGGCTACGGGCCGGGCCTGACCCAGGTCAGCGACATCGCCGTCGATGAGCTCAAACAGCTGGGCTTCAGCATCGAACGCGTGCCGGATGCTGCGGCCAACAGCAGCCATGTGATCGCCACCCTCAAAGGCACCGGCAAGGCCAACATCCTGTTGATGGCCCACATGGACACCGTATTCAAAGAAGGCTCGGCCGCCGCACGTCCGTTCCACATCAAGGACGGTCGCGCCTACGGCCCCGGTGTGATGGATGACAAGGGCGGTATCGTCGCCGGTCTCTATGCGCTGAAAGTCCTGAAAAACCAGGGCTTCACGGACTACGCGCAGATCACCTTCCTGCTCGACGCCAGCGAAGAAACCGGTTCCGACGCCGCCTCAGCGCTGATCCGCAAAACCGCCAAGGCCCACGACGTGACCTTGAATCTCGAGCCCGGTCGCCCGGCGGATGGCCTGGTGGTCTGGCGCAAAGGCAGCGCCACTGCGGTGGTCGAAGTCAAAGGCAAAGCCGCTCACGCCGGCGTCGCCCCGGAACTGGGGCGCAACGCCGCGATGGAAGCTGCCCACCAGATCCTGCAACTGGGCCAACTGGGCGATGCAGAAAAGAAAACCACCATCAACTTCACCGTGCTTCAGGCCGGTGATCGCGTCAACGTGATTCCTGACCAGGCGACGGCCAAGGCCGATGTGCGTGCGGCGTTGCCGGAAGAGTTCGACCGCATCGAGAAAGACCTGGCGCGGGTATCGGCCAACAAGTTGATCCCCGAGACGCAAGTGACGACCAGCCTGCTGCGCGGTCTGCCGCCGATGCCACAGACGCCGGAATCGGACAAATTGGTGGCGATTGCCCAAGGCATTTATGGCGAGCTGGGGCGCACGCTGACCATTGAAGGCAGTGGCGGCGCGGCGGATGCGAGTTTGTCGGCCGGGGTAGGAACGCCGACCCTGGATGGGTTTGGGATTGTCGGTGGGAATATCCACACGCCCGAGGAATATGCGGAGGTGGGGAGTGTGGCGCCGCGCATTTATTTGTTGAGCCGTATGATCATGGAGTTGGCGAAGCGCTGACTTGAGGTTCCCAGGGAACGTTCTGTGAGGACCTGCTGATTGTCCTATGCATAGAACGAACAAGGTCGCGTTTACCGGCTAGTACCCCGGGATCGAGGGGCTTAGGGTGTAGGCACTTTGGAGGTACACCATGAAGAAACTCATCGGCATCTACACCAGCCCCAGCGCCCATTGGGTCGGCGACGGTTTTCCGGTGCGCACGCTGTTTTCCTACGACTCCCTGGGCAAGCACATCAGCCCATTTTTGTTGTTGGATCACGCCGGCCCGGCCGATTTCACCCCGACTGCACAACGTCGCGGCGTCGGCCAGCACCCGCATCGTGGCTTTGAAACCGTGACCATCGTCTACGACGGCGAAGTCGAACACCGCGACTCCACCGGGGCCGGCGGCACAATCGGCCCCGGCGACGTGCAATGGATGACCGCCGCCAAGGGCATCCTCCACGAAGAGTTCCACTCCGAAGCCTTCGCCCGTCGCGGCGGAGTGCTGGAGATGGTGCAACTGTGGGTCAACCTGCCGGCCAAGGACAAAATGGCCGACGCCGGCTACCAGACGATTGTCGACGGCGATATTCCGTTGCTGCCGCTGGCCAATGAGGCCGGCCAGCTGCGCCTGATTGCCGGTGAGTTCGCGGGCACAAAAGGCCCGGCACGCACCTTCACGCCCATCGACGTGTGGGACCTGCGCCTCAACGCCGGCAAGGCGCTGACCCTGGACCTGCACGCCGGACGCAATACCGCGCTGGTGATCTTGCGCGGTACGGTGCTGGTCAATGGCGAAGAAATCGCGCGCCAGGGGCAATTGGCACTGTTTGAGCGCGACGGCACGCAACTGTCCCTGGAGCCCAGCGACGACGCCAGGGTGCTGCTGCTCAGCGGTGAGCCGATCGACGAGCCGATCGTCGGGCATGGTCCGTTCGTGATGAATACTGAGCAGGAAATCCATCAGGCGTTTGCTGATTTTCACTCCGGTCATTTCGGGCAGATGCAGCGCTGAAAGGTTGACGCCAAGCCTAATGTGGGAGCGGGCAAGCCCCCGCATTTCGCTCCGCGCTATACCCCCACATCCCCATTTCATGCGATCTTCTCGGCATTCACCCTGGAGTCGTCTGGATGCCCTCATTTATCGCTGATCACCCCATGTTGTGCGCCCTGGCGCTGATTTTTATCGACATCGGTGTATGGCGCCTGATTTCCGCTGACCTGGCTAACTGGAAGCTGGCGGCGCGGCTGGTGATTTTTGCGGTGTTCAGCGCCGTGTTGTTCAACGACGGCATGAACCCGATGCTCGTCGCGCCGTATGCCGACAATACCGCGTTGCACCTGGCCGCCACCGCGTTGCAGATCGGTTGGTGGCTGTTCGCGGCGCGGACCCTGACGGTGTTGCTCGGCGCGGTGATGATGCAGCGCGTCGGCCATACCGGTCGCCTGTTGCAGGACCTGCTGGGCGCGGTGATTTTCCTGATTGCGATCATCGCCGCCATGGCCTACGTGCTCGACCTGCCGGTCAAGGGCGTGCTTGCCACCTCCGGTGCGGTGGCGATCATCGTCGGTCTGGCGTTGCAAAGCACCCTCAGCGATGTGTTTTCCGGGATTGTGCTCAACACCACCAAGCCGTACCAGCTCGGTGACTGGATTTCCATCGACGGCACTGAAGGCCGCGTCACCGATATCGACTGGCGCGCCACACGCTTGCAAACCTCCCAGGGCAGCATGGCGGTGATCCCCAATTCGCTGGCGGCCAAGGCCAAGATCATCAATTTCTCGCGCCCGGCGGACATGTTCGGCCTGTCGGTCTGCCTGCAAGTCAGCCCCCACGCGCGTCCGCAAACCGTGATCGAGGCGTTGGAGCGGGCGATGCAAGGTTGCCGGCCGCTGCTGGCTAAACCGGCGCCGAACGTGGCGTTCAAAACCTCGTCCAGTGGCGGCGTCGAGTATGAAATCAGCGGTTTTGTACCGGCGATGCTACTCAAGCGCGAAGTGCGCAATCAGCTGTACGACCTGGCTTTCCGGCACCTGCAGGCGGCAGGCGTCGGTTTGCTGTCGGCCACCGAAAGCAGCACGCCGCTGGCGCTGTCAGGTGCGCGGGCGTTGCTGGAGCGCTCGTCGATTTTCTCCACCTTGCGCCAGGAAGAGAAGGACACCTTCAGCCAGAATATGACCCTGCACAGCTACCGTGCTGGCGAGATGATCCTGCCGGCGGGGGAAGTCAGCGATCATTTGTTTATCGTCGAAACCGGCGTGGTCTCGGTGATGCTGAACAAGAGCGGGCACACGTTCGAAGCCGGGCGCATGGGCCCGGGGGAAGTGATCGGCGAGGCCGGGATCTTGTCCGACGAGGCCACGCTGGCTGACTTCTGCGCCAAGACCTACTGCACGCTCTACCGCGTCGAGAAGGAATACCTCAAGCCGTGCCTGGATGCGCGGCATGACATCGGCGAAGCGATGAAAGCACTGCTGGATTTTCGCGTACATACGGCGCAGACCCTGACCCAGGAAGCGCCGGTGGTACCGGTGAAGAAGGGCTTCCTGCAGTGGTTGCGCAAGCGCGGGTTGTAAAACGATCAGGCAAACGCCTCCCTCGCCGCCTGCTCGGTGGCGCCGGCCTGATGCCCGAGGATGGTCGGGTGCTGGGCGTTGACGATATCGTCCCCCAGGCACCCGCAGCGTTGTCCGTCAAATACGCGTTCAGCGCACCAGGCACGGGCGCTTGTTATCGAAGCTCCAGCCGGGAATCAGGAACTGCATGGCCACGCTGTCATTGCGCGCGCCCAGGCCCATGCCCTTGTAGCGTTCGTGGGCCTGGGCCACGGCGTCCATGTCGATCTCCACGCCCAGGCCCGGTTTGGCCGGCACCTGGATGTGACCGTCGACAATCGGCAACGGCGCCTTGGTCAGGCGCTGGCCGTCCTGCCAGATCCAGTGGGTGTCGATCGCGGTGATAGCGCCCGGTGCGGCGGCCGCCACCTGGGTAAACATCGCCAGGGAAATATCGAAGTGGTTGTTGGAGTGCGAGCCCCAGGTCAGGCCCCATTCGTGGCACATCTGCGCGACGCGCACCGAGCCTTGCATCGTCCAGAAGTGCGGGTCGGCGAGGGGGATGTCCACCGATTGCAGCTGGATCGCGTGGCCCATTTCGCGCCAGTCGGTGGCGATCATGTTGGTGGCGGTAGGCAGGCCGGTGGCGCGGCGGAATTCAGCCATGACTTCGCGGCCCGAATAGCCGTTTTCCGCGCCGCACGGGTCTTCGGCGTAGGCCAATACGTGATGTTGGTCGCGGCACAGGGCGATGGCCTCCTTGAGTGACCAGGCGCCGTTTGGGTCCAGGGTGATGCGTGCGTCGGGGAAGCGCTCGGCCAGGGCGGTGACCGCTTCGATTTCTTCGGCGCCGCGCAACACGCCGCCCTTGAGCTTGAAGTCGTTGAAACCGTACTTGGCCTGGGCGGCTTCGGCCAGGCGCACGATAGCGTCCGGGGTCAGGGCCGGTTCATGGCGCAGGCGAAACCAATCGTCTCCATCGGCTTCGCTGCGGTAGGCCAGGTCGGTCTGCTGGCGGTCGCCGATATAGAACAGGTAGCCGAGCATCTTTACCGCGTCGCGCTGCTGGCCTTCGCCGAGCAGGGCGGCCACTGGCACTTCGAGGAATTGGCCGAGCAGGTCGAGCAGCGCCGCTTCCATGGCGGTGACGGCGTGGATGGTGATGCGCAGGTCAAACGTCTGCAGGCCGCGCCCGGCGCTGTCGCGGGCGGCGAAGGTGCGGCGCATGGCATTGAGGATGCTCTGGTACTCGCCGATCGGTTTGCCGATCACCAGGCTGCGCGCGTCTTCCAGGGTTTCGCGGATGCGTTCGCCGCCCGGTACTTCGCCCACGCCGATGTGCCCGGCGCTGTCTTTGAGGATCACGATGTTGCGCGTGAAAAACGGCCCGTGGGCGCCGCTGAGGTTGAGCAGCATGCTGTCGTGGCCGGCCACCGGGATCACTTGCAGGTGGGTGACGATTGGGGCGTGACTGGCGTGGTGCTGGTGTTCTGTGTTCATGAAAACGCTTCCTTATTTGCTCAAGACGGGGGCGGGGTGCAGCACGCTCGGGCTTTGGGCGCCGGGCCGGGTCTTGGCGAAGAACACCAGGATCGCCGCGAGGATCGAGGTGCCGGCCAGCCCATACAAACCACCCTGGATCGACCCGGTGGTCTGCTCCAGAAACCCGAAGGTGGTGGGCGCGACAAACCCACCGAGGTTGCCGATGGAATTGATCAGCGCGATCACTGCCGCCGCGATGCGCGCATCCAGGTAGCCCTGGGGAATCGGCCAGAACAGTGACGACGCCGACTTGAACCCAATCGCAGCAAAACAGATGGCGACAAAGGCAAAGACCGGCCCACCGGTGGTGGAGAAAAACATCCCCGCGGCGGCAATCAACAGCGCCGTGGCCACCCACGCCTGCTGGTGCTTGTACTTGCCGGCCAGGGCCGCGAACGAGTACATGGCGATGATCGAAATCAGCCAGGGGATGGAGTTGTAGAAGCCCACCTGGATGTCACTCAGGTCGCCCATCTTCTTGATGATGCTCGGCAGCCAGAATGTGGCGGCATAGATGGTCAGTTGGATGCAGAAATACAGGGCGCAGAACAGCATGATCTGGCGGTCCTTGAGCAGCGTGCCCAGGCTCGGCTTGACCGTGGTGGCGGCGTCACGCTCGCGTTGTTCGCGCTCGATCTCGCCCACCAGCGCGTCCTGTTCTGCGCGGCTGAGCCATTTGGCATCGTGGGGTTTGGAGTCGAGCCAGAACCACACAAAAAAGCACAGCAGCACCGAAGCCATGCCTTCGATGATGTACATCCATTGCCAGCCGTGCAGGCCCAGCCCGTTGATTTGCAGCAGCACGCCGGACAGTGGGCCGGAGATCAGCGAGGCCAGGGCCGAGCCGCTGAGGAAGATCGCAATCGCCTTGCCGCGTTCCACCCCAGGCAGCCAGCGGGTGAAGTAGTAGATCACGCCCGGAAAGAACCCGGCCTCGGCCACGCCCAGCAGAAAACGCAGGATGTAGAAGTGGGTTTCGTTCTGGATAAAGGCCATCAGCGTCGCGGTGATGCCCCAGGTGAACATGATGCGGGTCAGCCAGATACGCGCGCCGACTTTTTGCAGCAGCAGGTTGGAGGGCACTTCGAACAAGGCATAGCCGATAAAGAACAAACCGGCACCGAAACCATAGGCGGCCGCACCGATGCCCAGGTCGTGTTCCATGTGGGTGCGCACAAAGCCGATGTTGACGCGGTCGATGTAGTTGACGATGAACATGATCACGAACAATGGCAGCACGTGCTGCTTCACTTTCTTGATCGCGCGGGCCAGGACGGGGTCGAGGGCGGGCGCAGCTGTCGCAGGGCTGGAAGAGGTCACGGGGTAGAACTCCCACGGATTATTGTTGTGCGGGGATGGGTTCAGGGCTGCCGGAGATGTCTGACAACTTGATAGACATCATACAACTGCTTTTTTCTATGTGGCAATGTAAATTTCGGCGGTTTGAGCGCGCTGTAGGCGCTTTGTTTCCTAAGAATTAGACGTCGTTGTGCTTGATATCAACCGCGTCGACGCAATCCAAGGCAAGCCTACTCCCACAAAAATCGTGGCCAGACATAGTGGAATTTGTTTGTTGTCATACAAGTTGATGGCGGATGGAGATGTTAGTATTGGCCGGGCCCAACCCATGGAATGACCGATGCACAACGACGCCCCCCGCAAGCGCTCCCAGGGCCTTGCCCATGACATCGTCACTACGTTGACCCAGCGCATTCTCCTCGGCCAAATGGCGCCGGGCGAGAAGTTGCCCTCCGAGTCGGCCATCGTTGGCGAGTACGGCGTCAGTCGCACGGTGGTGCGTGAGGCGTTGTCGAAGTTGCAGGCCGCGGGACTGGTGGAAACCCGGCATGGGGTGGGCACCTTTGTGCTTGAGCGGGACCAGCGCCAGGGCCTGCAACTGAACCACGACACCGCCGTCAGCGTGCGCGGCATCCTTGAGTTGCGCCTTGGCCTGGAAACCCAGGCCGCTGCCCTGGCCGCGTTGCGTCGCAGCGAGGCGCAGTTGCAGCTCATGCGCCAGGCCCTCGACGACTACCAGGCCTCGCTGGCCAACAACGACAGCAGCGTCGAACCCGACGTGCGCTTCCATCAGTTGATTGCCCAGGCCACTGGCAACAGCTACTTCACCGATGTGATTTATCACTTGGGTAACTCGGTGATCCCGCGCACGCGCATCAATGCCCAGGAGCGCGGCGATATCGACCTGATGAAGCTGGGCCAGTTGGCCAACCTGGAACACGAGGCGATCCTCAAAGCGATCCGCCGCCAGGACCCCGACGCCGCCCGCGCCGCCATGTGGTTGCACCTGAGCAACAGCCTGGAACGCATGACCGGCGAGTAGCAGGGGTATTTTCTTCAATACCCGGCTCGCCGGGGTGTTTACCGTGGCCCTTGTTCATCACTACAACAAGGAACCGTAATGAGCTTGATCCTTTCCATGGCCGCCTTCGCGTTGGCCACTTCCATCACACCGGGGCCGGTGAATGTGGTCGCCCTCAGTTCCGGCGCACGCTTCGGGTTTGCCGCCAGCCAGAAACACGTGTTCGGCGCCGCCGCCGGCTTCACGCTGTTGCTGGTGTTGATCGGCCTGGGGCTGCATGAAGTGCTGGTGCGCTGGCCCATCCTGACCCAGTTGATCCAGTGGGGCGGGGTCGCCTTCCTGTTGTACATGGCCTGGAAGCTCGCGGTGGACGATGGCCGGCTGGACGCCGAAGGCACCGCAACGGCGCCGTCGATGTTGTACGGGGCGATCATGCAATGGCTTAACCCCAAAGCCTGGCTGGCCTGCGTGGCGGGGATGGGGTTGTTTGTCGCCGATGGCGACGCCAGGCAAGTATGGCTGTTTGCGGCGCTCTACCTGGTGATCTGCTACCTGTCGGTGGCCTGCTGGGCCTACGCCGGCACGTTTTTGCGGCGTTACCTCGGCAACCCGCAGGGCGTGCGGGTGTTCAACCGTTCGATGGCCGCGTTGCTGGTGGCCAGTGTGGGTTATTTGCTGATGGCTTGAGCAAGTCGCGGTATTGCCCCGGCGTGGCGGCGAAGTGTTGCTTGAAGGTGCGCTGGAAGTGCGCCTGGTCGGCAAAGCCGGCGGCCAGGGCCACGTCGGCGATCAGTTCGCCGTTGCGCAATTGAGTGCGGGCAAACTGGATGCGCCGGTTCACCAGAAACGCATGGGGCGTCAGGCCGTAATACAGCTTGAACGCGCGGATCAAATACGAAGGCGACAGCTCGGCCGCCAAGCAAATGTCTTCGAGTTTCAAGGCCTGAGTGCAGTGTTCGCGGATGTACTCAGCGGCGCGTTCCAGCTTGTGGTTGACCTCCCGCACCGGCGTGTTCGAAGGGTTCAGGCGCTGCTGCACCTCACTGAAGTAACTCACCAGCACGCTCTGTTTTTGCAGCAGTTCGGCCTGCTCATCCAGCAGCACCCGGTACAGTTCGATCAGGCCGTTGTACAGCACCGGATCGCGGGTATAGGGCGTATTGAACGGTCGATAACCCAGGTCGGTGCTGAAACCCAATTGGTGTTGCAGGTCCGTCAGCCAGGGGGTGTCGAGGTAGAGCATGTGATACGACCAAGGCTGGTCGTGGATCGGGTTGCACGCATGCACATCGCCGGGGTTCATCAACACCACCGTGCCGGCACTGATCTGAAAGGTGTCCGCACCGTGGTGGTAATCGCTGCACCCGGTGGTAATCGCGCCGATGGAAAAGTGCTCATGGGAGTGGCGGGTGTACGTGACCTTACGCCCATCGGCGATGGTCCGCGCTTCGATGAACGGCAAGCGCTCGTCGCGCCAGAAGCGCGGCGCTTGCGCGGGGTGAGTGGCAGTGTTCAGCGACATGGCGGTGGCTCCATCCCTCGAGAGATCGAGGGAGGATCATTGCACAGACGGCGGGGGCCGTCAGCCTGGAAGTCCGAGCTCATCTCCCATAAAGGGGAATCTCACAGCTGTTTAGACAGAAACACCCGGCTGCTACCTTCGGGTTCACAGGGTATTTCGCCAAACCGCACCCAACCGTTCTTTTCATAGAACCCCGGCGCCTGGAAGCTGATGGTGTAGAGCACGGCATTGCGGCAACCACGGCGTCGGGCTTCGTCTTCGAATGCGTGCAGCAATTGGCTGCCGATGCCTGCACCGCGCAACGTGGCGGGCAAATGGAAGAGGTCGAGGAAGGCCATGCCGAATGCGCTCCGGCCGGTGATGCCGCCGAGCACTTGCTGGGTGTGCGGGTCTTTGACCAGCACCGTCAGCGGGCGTCGGTCATGGTAGCCGGTGGCTTGTTCGTTGAACGCCGCCAGGCCGTTGGCGAGGATGCGTTCGGCATCGGGGTTGGGTTGGTCGCTGATTTCAATGAGGGGGTGCTGCATCGCGCTGGATTCCTTGTTGTGCTGAGCCTTGACTCTGTCCCTGGGGGCAGACTTTATGCTTTTTTCGCTGCGTCTGCCGCAGGATTTCCTACGCGAATTCCTGGGGTGTTTGCAGGTGTCGTTACCGTGGCGGTTGCCGGCTGCGACTTTTTGGGGGCGCGAATCGCGTTGCTGTTTTGGGTGAGCACGCAGTCGGCCGATTGTTCCTTTGGCCTCGAGTGCGGCGGCCATCACGTCGAGACGACCTATCGCAGTCGCCTAGCTCGACAACGTATAAAACCCCAGCAGGGCGCCCAGCCCGGTAAAAATAGCGCTGAGCGGCGCCCAGAAGGTCAGCACCTGTTTGAGGTTCTTTTTCAACGCTTGTTGAAAGGTGAGCGGTCTTGCGGTGATCACGTGGCAGTTCCTTCCCAGGACTTAAAATGAGCGGCGCTGATTGTTACTGAGCCTTTTGTTCGGTGTCGACAGGGGGCTCCTCCAGCGCAGCAGCGTCAGCTTTCGACCGCTGCTCCTGCTCCAATTGCTTTTCCCTGGCTTCCAGGCGCGCCTTACGATCGGCCTCGATACGTTCCTGTTCGTGGCGCTGCATCAACGCCTCAAGGTCCTTGGCCTGCTGGCGATTACGTTCTTCGAGTTGACGTAACTGCTCCCTGGACTGGCGCGCCTGCTCCTCGGCGCGTTGGTCGGCCTCCCGGCGTAACTGGTCGGCGGATGAGTTTCTGATGTGCTCGATGTCTTGAGCCGTGGCCCCGAATGAAACCGGCACCATCGCCATCATCGTTGCAGCGATCAAAGAGGAGGTTAGCAAGCGGCTGATATGCGTCCCGGACATCAAGGCATTCCGTGTCGATTCGTGGTGCCTTGTTGGACGCTGCAAAAAGGATAAGTTCCCAGGGTGGCTATTAAAAGGCCATCACCCTTGCGTGCCACGCCATCCCGCTGTGATCCGACGCCGAGGGTAGTACCGCGCGCCAGCCCTATGGCGTGCTGGCGGGGTGCTACTGGGGAGGATGAATCCGCCCCAGCCCGCCAGTTGCCTTACGCCCGCTGCCAGCCGACCATGTTATCGGGCGTGATCTCGAAATCGATGGCCTCGCGGTAAGGATCGCCAAGCGGGGCGTATTGGCCGTTGCCGGCTGCCTGGGTGGGTTGCCAGCTTTGGGTATTCGGATCGAAGACCTCGGCATCGTCCCCGGCGGTGCTATCCAAGGGGTTATGGCGTGGAGAGTCGTTATCGATGCTGTCCTGCACGCCGTTATCGCAGCCGCCCGGTTTGGCGATCAGGGCATCATCCCCTTTCGCAGGGCCCCGTGAGTTGTGGCTTGAATTGTCGTTAGTGAACCCGCTTGCGCCTGACACTGGGTAAAGCGCGGGGTATAGGTTGGAACCGCCGATGGAAGACATGAGTACACCTCGTTGATGGGGAATGAAAAGATCCGCCAGACCCCGGTCTGGTTGATCGCATCGGCAGGCTACCGAGTCATCAAGGGGCGCTCAATAAGGTGAATTCGGGCGGATGTAACCGGTTAAAACCGGCGCTGGGCGCATCCACAGAATGCGCGAGGTGGCTGTAGGGCGTGTCCGCGTCATCCTGCGCCGCGTCAGGCGTTGCGTCAGATGTTGGGCATGCCGATACGGGTTTTGCGGGTTGAAATACATTTGCCGATTGGGCGGTCGCTGACGGTTAGACGTTTCGACACATAAATGCGCCCCATGCGGCGCCGACCTAAAGGTCCATCACCATCTCGTGCCACGCCATCCCGCCATGATCCGACGCAGACGGTTGCACATAGCGGTAGCCCATGCGTGTGTACAACTCGACATGGCGGTCTTTGCACATCAAGTGAAGGGTCTGCTTACCCATCGCGCGCATGCGCTGCACGAACTCGCGCATCAACGCGCTGGAATAGCCCTTGCCCTGGTGCGCCGGGGCGACCACCACCGACATGATCACCGCATTCGGCGCCTCGGCCGAATGGCCGACCAACTCCTTGAACGCCTCGTCTGACATCACCACCTTGTGCGCGCAGCCGCTGTTGATGAAGCCCACCACCTCGCCATCTGCCTCCAGGATCAAAAAGCCTTGCGGGTACAACGCAATGCGCGTGGCGATTTTTTCCAAGGTTGCGGCTTCGTCGCCTTCGTAGGCGCTGATTTCAATGTCAAAGCAACGGGCGGCGTCGGTGGGGAGGGCGTTGCGGAAGGAGAGGGCGGGCATGCGGTTTCCTGGGGTGTTAAGCGAAGGGCCACATCATAGCGGGGTGTCAATAGCGTCGCCATCGCGGCCTCGCTGGGGTTCGTATATTGATAATAAAAGCGTGGAACTTGTCAGCGATGTATTTGCTGGTAGTAGGAGGTCGTCCCGGTGAAAATGCAAGTTTGTTAACGTCTTACACGGCAACTGATAATGGTTGTAAGAACGTGAGTGGTTGATGAGTTAGAGTGTTTCTGAGTGCTGTAGGATTTGGTTCCTTTGCTCTCGATTGTAGTGTGTTTCTTTATTTTTTGTTGTTAAAACATTGGGTTGGAACGGTGTGTTGTATATTCTGCGTTTTTTGGGCATGAGTGAAAGTTTGATTGTTTGTCAGGATGGTACTTTTATTTCCATGTGTTAAATAGGCTTTGGATTTCTATGGGAGGATAGGGTAACTAACGACTGAGGAGGTCGGTCGTTTGTAGTTCTGTTTGTGGTTGTCCAGAAAAACTAATCTAAGGTTTATTTATGACGCTTTCTGTTTCACCCTCCTTTCCATGCTGTATAGACCCTGGCTTACTGAGTGCGCTGCCTGATAAGCCTGATCACTCGATTTTCTACGGGGGGGCCAAGAAGCCAAACTTCAGCACGGACGAAGCTGCAAAACATATCACGCGTGGTAGTTATAAGTTTCACGATAGAAACAGCGATGGACAGGTCGTGATCTCTTATCGTTTTGAGGGCAATCTGACCCCAGGGCAAAAAGAGAGAGCCCTGCAGGCGTTGCGCTCCTGGGCGGATCTGGCCAATGTGACCTTTGAGGAAAATGCCCAGAACGCGGACGGATTAATAACTATAAAGGATATACCCGATGCTCGCGGCGGTGTGGCGACATTCCCGTTGAAAAACTTCGCCAATGTATCGGCAGATATTGGTACTGAGGACGCAGAGAGTTATCCAAAGCTGGGCAGTGATTTTCCATTTGTCGCGGTGCATGAATTGGGCCATGCCATTGGCCTTGAACACCCTGGCGGTTACAACGGTGGTGGCAGTTACGATGACAACGCCGATTACACCGAGGATACCCGGGCGCGCTCTGTGATGAGTTATTTTTCCGAACTTCATCGGCCGGGTTATGATTTCAATCACCTCTTGCCTTCCGCGCCAATGATGGATGATATCGCGGCGATCCAGCGTGTTTATGGCGTAAATACCAAAACCCGAAATACCGATACAACGTATGGCTTCAACTCCAACAGCGAGCGTGATGCTTACAGTCTGAAAAGTGCTGACGACAAGCCGATTTTCTGTGTGTGGGACGGTGGTGGAGAAGACACTCTGGACTTTTCCAACTTCGTCCAACATCAGGTCATCAACCTCAATGCCGAAGCGTTCTCTGATGTAGGGGGGCTCAAGGGGAATGTCTCGATTGCCAAAGGCGTGACCGTGGAGAACGCCATTGGTGGCAACGGCAATGACAACTTGACCGGTAATCAGGCGAACAATCGCCTGAAGGGCGGCGGCGGGGCGGATACGTTGACGGGCGGTAGTGGCGCAGATACGTTCATCTACGCGCAGGCGAGCGACTCTACGCCCGAGGCGCCCGATATGCTTGCCGACTTCACCTCTGGCGTAGACAAGATCGATGTCTCTGGGCTACTCAAAAAGTCGGGAATTAAAGCGCTCAATTTTGGTGGTCTGAACGGACGGCCTGGTGATGCACTGCTGAGCTTCGACCATAAAAGTGGAATGGGAAGTCTTGCCATCGATCTGACGGGTAATGGCAAGTCAGATCTGTTGGTCAACAGCAAGGGTGAAATCAAGTCGGGTGATGTGCTGGGATACGACGGTAAACCGGATGACCCCACGCCCAAACCCAAGCCGCGTAGCCAGGACACCATTTATGGGTTCAACTCGACCAGTGGTCAGGCTGAGTCCACCCTCACCTCGTCGTCAGACAAACCTCGGTTCAAGGTCAAGGACGATGGCGGAATCGATACCCTGGATTTTTCGGGATTCACCCAGAATCAGATCATCGATCTGCATGCCGGGTCGTTGTCTGACGTAGGCGGGATGAAGGGCAGCGTGTCGATTGACGCGTCGTCCACCCTTGAAAACGCGATAGGAGGCACAGGCAACGACCTGTTGATCGGTAACCACGCGGGGAATCGACTTAACGGGGGCGGTGGCGCCGACAAGTTATGGGGGGGAGGTGGCGCAGACATCTACGTGTACGACAAGATCAGCGACTCCGCACCCGATAGCCCTGACCTGTTGATGGACTTTGCGTCGGGCGAGGACAAGATCGATGTGTCCAGGCTTATGCGCGATGCTGGCGTTAAAAAGTTGAACGTTGTGAATACACTATCGGGGAGCGCCGGCGACGCTGTCCTGAGGTTCAACGGCGAAACTGGCTTGAGTCGCCTTGGCATTGACCTGGCGGGGGACGGTAAGGTTGACCTGTTGGTGACTGCGTTGGGTGAGATCAAGCCAAGTGACTTGGTGGCACATGATGAAAAGGAGCCCGATTCGAAGCCTGATCCGAAGCCGGAAAAAACTGAAGACACCATCTACGGCTTCAACTCCAACACTGGCAAGCCGCACATGACGCTGGTGTCTGCCAACGACAGACCCGAATTCGTCGTGCATGACAAGACCGGCAATGACACTGTCGACTTTTCCGGCTTCAGCCAGGATCAGACCATCAGCCTGCGCGGCGGTACACACTCCAGCGTAGGTGGAATGAAGGACACTATTTTTATCACGAAGAAAACGGTCGTTGAAAATGCCATCGGCGGAAGTGGCAATGACCGGATTATCGGAAACAAGGCTGATAATGTCCTGGTGGGTGGCGCCGGGGCTGATCACCTGCTGGGCGGTGGTGGCTGGAACACCTTCAAATACAACGCTGCTTCCGACTCTGCGCGTAACAGGCCAGACCTGCTGCTGGACTTCGCCACTGGCATGGACAAGATTGATCTGTCCGCCGTCGGACAGGGTGAAGGCATCACGCTGAACTATGTCGATAAATTCACCGGCAAGGCAGGTGACACCATGATCACATTCAACCCCACCACCGCGCGCTATCTGTTGGCGGTGGACCTGACCGGCGATGGTAAAACCGACTTTCTTATCAAGAGCACGCGTTTAATCAGCCCGGAAGACGTAGTTGGTCTGACGATGGAGAATGAACAATATATGTTGCGGCATGAGGGGGTGTTAGGCGCTTGAAAAAAATCAGAGGTGTACGTTAATCGAAAAGTATAAATCGGGGGGTGCGTGACCATCAGGTATTAACGATGGTCATGGCCCTCTTTTTATGCGTTTTTATTGAACTGGATGTTAGGCGCTAAACGCCCGTACATATCCGTTTCTTCGGTAACGGCCACTGATGGTTCCGCTCTTGCGGCGGCTCACTTTTGAAAAGCGCAAAAGTAAGAAAAACGCTCTTGCCGGTATGACTCATCCACATGGGTTACCAATCAGTTCACACACATAGATAACAGTTTTTAACTGACAGGGTCGATTTCGCGAGGATCTGACCATGCCCTGGAGAGAGCTCAAACCTATGGACCTCAACGTGATGTTCATCGTTGAGTATCTATCTGAAAAGCACAGCTTTAGCCGGCTGTGCCAGGACTACCCGATCAGCCGAAAGACTGGCGACAAATGGGTCGAGCGCTATGAACTGGAGGGACCCAGTGGGCTCGACGAACGTAGTCGCCGAAGGCACCACCAAACCTATGTGGTGCCGCTGGTTGTGAGGCAGGCAATTATTGAGCTTCGTTCGGTTGGCGAAACGATTCCAGGTCCTAAAAAGATCCAGAACGACCTGATGAAACGTTTTCCGGGGCAGCATTCGCCTCTTACGGGAGCGTTCCCCGTCGCGCGCTTCGAATACTTGGCGGCTCCATCAGCATCAAAACCTATGCGTCTTCCGAGACTGTTTTACGCAAGTTCTGCGCGGAGTGTGGTTCGATCCTTTTCTGCTCACGATCACAAGGTGAGTTTGCGAACTGGGTTTTGATAGCACTGGGCACACTCGACACGCGCTACGTGCCTCAAAAGCAGAAACACGTTCATGTCGATACCGCAGCCCCCTGGTACACACCATCCCACCCCGGCCCTAAGGTTGACTGACTGCGTTGAGTGGATTGGTGCCTCTTGCATCGCTCAACCTGTCCGCACGAATATTCTCTTTCGGTGAAAATGGCTCACTCCAAATCAGGGGCGATGAATGAAATATGTCGAGATTCAACAGATCGCACATCTGCCACCACAGATTCTTACCTTGGAAAAAGAAGCGATTGGGGAGGGTTTCAGGTTTCTCACTCGCCTGATTGCCGAATGGCACTCCAGGGCAAATCGCTTCGATGCGCCCGGCGAATGTCTGATGGCGGCATATTTGAACCAGCAACTGATAGGCATCGGAGGCCTGTCGGTTGATCCATATGCTGAGAACAATACGGCTAGACTGCGACGCGTGTACGTCGCAGCTTCGTCAAGGGGGAAACACGTCGGACAGACGCTGGTGAAAGCACTTGTTGAACATGCGGCTCTTCGGTTCGAGATATTGCGTCTTTCTACCGATACCTCTGAGGGAAACGCGTTTTATCTGCATTGCGGCTTCAGGCGTTCAGATGACGTGCACGCCACTCATGTCATGCTGCTTTAGAACGCCTGATTCAGACTGCACTCGGCCCGTCTTCACTACGTTGGTTGCTGGTCAAATCGGTGCTATTACGCAGCCAAGTGAGGTGGTCTGGTGGCCGACCTGATTCTGGTGGCCGGACTCGGTCAACTGTGGGAGCTGTCGAGCCCCCGCGAGGCTGCGATGGCGGCGGCACAAACACCGTCAAATCCAATTTCCCCCCAACTTTCAGTTCACCAAAAACCAGAAAACCCGCCACAGCGGGTTTCCTCATAACTCAAATCACATCAACTCACCGCAGGCGAATCAAACCCGCGTCGTTCCATCACCGTAAACACATCCGCCACATCCTGGACCATGATCCGGGCGGTATTGGCGGCGGTATTGATGTCGTGCTCGGCATAGTTGGACACATTGGAACAGGCCATCAGGTGCAGGTAGGCGAGCGCGGCATTGAGGCGCTCGCTGGCGCAGGCGTGCTACTCGCTGAGCGGGGCCGGGTAGTCGATTGCGGTTTGGGACATGGGGGTGAAGCGGCGGGGCGAATTTTGATGGGTCATAAGGTTCGATTCTATTTGGGAAAAAAGAATGACCACCTTGCTGCTGCGAAACAGATTGGGTGGCAACTGTGCGCGGGTTCGCAGACCAGGAAGAATCACCCCCGGCAGACCCGAAGGTCTCCCACGCACAGCCGCCATAAAGCGAGACGCAGGCGGACTCCGCCTGATCGCCGCGCTCAAGCCAGGGCCGACAACGCATCGGCCTGGCTGTGCTGAGTCACGCAGGCGTTACCCCTGATCAGCGATGGGATTACTCGCTGGGTCCGACGTTTTGGATGTTCAGTTGCTGCAGCCGTGCGTCGAGTTGCGTGCCGAAGTTGTTGACCGCCTTCAAGTGTCCCGGGCTGTAGGTGTCATCCGGACGGTCCGGGCGGAAGTGGACGGACAGCGGCACCACGTTGCCCGGCGGGTTCAAGTTGTTATCGAAGTAGGGCTTGCCGTGGTGTGGGTTCAGATCCTTGATGCCGTTAGCTTCTGCCACGTCAAAAAAGGTATCCAGCGTGCGGTATGCATCCTCTTCTCTTACGCCCATGCGTATGGTTTCCCTGTCAGGCGCGCCTGCTTGGGGGCGCATACGCAACTCTTCGGGCGGTGCAGCGTTGAGCGGGCTGTTCAACGGCGAGTGCGGTGGAATTCCTATCATGGTCAATACTCAAAGGCTGTTGAAGTGAAAACGGCTATTAGCCGTTTCCCTATGTGGGCAGCCTTCAAATACGGTTCCGTCAGGCACGGGCGGCGATTGATGCAGGTTATGTCGCCCGCACCGCCGAGGGGCGGTCAACGCAGCGAGTTCAGCATTTTTTGCAACATCTCATCACGCTGCGCCAACTAGTGCGGTGTCGGTCGGTGCAATCGCCGGAATTACCGACGTCTGGAACGGCCCGGTGTCGCCACCACGCGCTCTTTCGGCGCGAAGGCATCGGATACAGAGCGCTCGGTTGCGGCCGCCCGTGGCGGGGTGATGCGCGCAAACCCTTATGGATGCGAGGGAAATATATTTCGAAATGGCAATATAGTGGCTACAATCCGCGCCACGGGGGACTCGCCCCTGCTGGCTCTTCACGCAGCGTAAGCCGTTTAAACCTCACGCCGCCCAAGGGCCACAATCCATGATCGATCGTTTCATGCAGTTGCTGGTGCCTGCGTCATTGGCGCTCTGCACTTCTTTCGCGGTGGCCGCTGATAGCGAACCGCTGTCTCCACGCTTTGACATCACCCGCTTTGAAGTCCGCGGTAATACGCTGTTGCCAGCCCTTGAGCTGGAGCAGAGTGTGGCGCCGTTCGTCGGCACCCAGCGCGATTTCAGCGATGTGGCCAAGGCCCAGGAGGCGCTCGAAGACGTCTTCCATCGGCACGGCTATCAACTGGTGCGCGTCAATCTGCCTGAGCAGGAGTTGAACGGCGGGGTGGTGGTGCTGGAGGTGGTGCAGGTGCGTGTGGGCACGGTGACGGTGACCGGCAATCAGCATTTCAGCGAGGCGAATGTGCGCCAGTCCTTGCCGGGCTTGCAGGAAGGTGGCTCGCCCGACCTGACGGCGGTGTCCAAGAGCCTGAAGCTGGCCAACGAAAACCCGGCCAAGCAGACCGTGATGAAACTCAAGAGCAGCCCTGCCGGCAACAGCGTCGACGCCGATGTTCAGGTGAACGACGAGTCGCCGTGGAGCGCCGCGCTCAACCTGGATAACGGCGGCGCGAAGGAAACCGGGCGCACCTACGTGGGCGCGGTGCTGCAAAACGCCAATCTGTTCGGCCGCGATCAGGTGATGAGCCTGCAATACACCACCACGCTGGAGAAGCCCGAGCGCGTCAGCGTCTACGGCCTTGGCTACCACCTGCCGCTGTATGCGCTGGGCGATTCCCTGGACTTTTTCACCAGCTATTCGGACGTCGACAGCGGGACTGTGACGGCGGGCATCTTTGACCTGGCGGTCAGCGGACGGGGTACGGTCTTCGGCTCGCGCTACAACCAAAACCTGGCGACGGTGGGCAATTACCAGTCCAAGTTGATCTACGGTGTCGACTATCGGGCCTATAAAAGCAGCCTGGAACTGTTCGATGTACAACTGGGTAACGACATCACCGTCCATCCCGTCAGCCTCGGCTACCAGGGCACTTGGGTGCGCGTGGATGGCGACGCGAACGTCGGGCTGTCGCTGCTGCACAACATTCCCGGTGGGCCCAAGGGCCAGCAGCGCGATTTCGACCTGGCGCGCGCCCATGCCAGGGATGACTACACCGCGTTGCGGTTCGCGACGAGCATCACCCAAATCCTGCCGGCTGCCTGGCAGTTACGCGCCGCGTTGAACGGTCAGTACACCAAGGATGCCCTGGTGCCGGGCGAGCAGTTTGGGGCGGGCGGGGCGTCGTCGGTGCGGGGCTTCCGTGAGCGCGAAGTGAGTAACGACTCGGGTGTGGTCGGCAACCTGGAAGCCTACACGCCGCCGCTGTGCCTGGGGGGAGGGAGCTGGCAGTGCCGCGCCCTGGCGTTCTACGACGTCGGCTACCTGACACGCAACGACGCACTGCCGGGCGAGTTCGAGCACGTCAACCTGAGCAGTACCGGCCTGGGCCTGCGCCTCATCTACCGGCGCAACCTCAACCTGCAAATGGACTACGGCCATGTGTTGCATGCCCAGGCCAGCGAAACCCAGCGTGGCGATGATCGCCTGCATGTCCGTCTCAGCCTGGCCTTTTGAGGGTGCCATGAACATCAAACTTACCTTAATGGCGCTGTCCCTGGCTGCGGCAACGAGTGCCCTGGCGGCACCGGTCAACCCGGTGGTTGTCAACGGCCACGTGACCTTCACCCAGGACGGCAACGCCCTGACCGTCACCAACAGCCCTAATGCAATCATCAACTGGTCGAGTTTTTCCATCGCCCAGGGCGAGCTGGTGCGTTTTCAGCAGCAGAGCAGCAGTAGCAGCGTGCTCAACCGCATCACCGGCCAAGACCCCAGCGTGATCCTCGGCACGTTACAGTCCAACGGGCGGGTGTACCTGATCAACCCGAACGGCATCGTGTTCGGTGGCGGTTCCCAGATCAATGTCGGTGGCCTGGTCGCGTCGAGCCTGGCGATTTCCAACGCCGACTTTCTCGCCGGTAACCGGCGCTTTGCCGCCGACGGGGCGGTCGGCCAGGTGAGCAACCAGGGCGCGATCACGACGCCGTCGGGTGGCCAGGTGTATTTGATTGCGCCGGATGTGAACAACAGCGGCATCATCACCACACCTCAAGGCGAAACGGTGTTGGCGGCGGGGCACTCGGTGCAATTGGTCGACTCCAGCAACCCTGGCATGCATGTGGTGGTGTCGGCGCAGAAAGACCAGGCGCTGAACCTGGGCACGGTGATCGCCCAGGGCGGCAACATTGGCATCTATGGCGCCCTGGTCAACCAGCGCGGCACGCTGAATGCCAACAGCGCCGTAGTCGGAGCCGGCGGCAAGGTAGTGCTCAAGGCCAGCGGCAGCACCTTGCTCGAAGCCGGCAGCACCACCACCGCCACGGGCGTTGATTACGGCGGTGATATCCAGGTGTTGGGCGAGCAGGTCGGTGTGATGGGCAATGCGCGCATCGACGCCAGTGGCCAGCGCGGCGGTGGCCGGGTGTTGGTGGGCGGTGACTACCAGGGCAAGAACTCGGCGGTGCTGAATGCCAAGCAAAGTTATGTGAGCAAGGATGCCCGGATTTCCGCCGATGCGCTGGCCAGTGGCGATGGCGGCAAGATCATCGTCTGGGGCAATGACACGACGCGAGTCTATGGCACGCTGTCGGCACGCGGTGGGGCGGCCTCGGGCAAGGGCGGTTTTGTCGAGACGTCCGGGCATTTCCTGGATGTGGCAGGCGCGCGAGTCGATACGCGCGCGGCCCACGGGACGGCCGGCTTCTGGCAGTTGGACCCGGCGAATATCCTCGTCACCTCGTTCCTCTCCGGCCCTTCGGCCTCGCTGGGCGACGTGTCGGCTTTCGCCAACGCCCCGGGCGCCGACAGTGAAATCGATGCCGATCTGCTGTCCAATGCAACGTCCAACGTTTTGCTGCAAGCCACCCACGACATCACGTTCTACACGGGCGTTAACAACACCAACGACGGTGTCAGCCTCACCGCCCAGGCGGGCAACAACATCAACGTCAACTCGCTGATCCATTTCAACGGGGATATCACCCTGGCGGCCAACCATAACGGCGCGGGCACGGCCAGTGGCAGCGGGCGGGTGTTCACCGAGGGCGTGCCCACCGCAGGCGGGCGCTTGACGATCACCGACGTTGATCGGCTGCCAGTTCCAGAGCCAGTGCCAGTACCCGCGTCAGTGCTGACGGAACCGGTCTCTGTTGCGTTGAACTCAACACTGACCGTCATCATGAATCACGGCACATCCAGCTTTCCGGGTTCCAATGATTCGCCCGGGATGATCGCCAGTAATTTGCCCAAGGCGCCCGACGACAAGTCGACCACAACCCCAAATAATGATTCCCAGGCCAGCAAAAATGACTCTTTTAAAAAAGCCTTCTGCAATTAACTTGCTGCTGTTGCTGGCGCTGGTGAGTGCGGCGCCGTGGGTTCAGGCCGCCCCGGCGGCCGGTACCGTAATTCATCTGAGCGGGCCGCTGTTCGTCAAGAAACTCGACGGCAGCATGCGCGTGCTGGGCGAACAGTCGGTGGTGGAAGTCGGCGATACGTTATCGACCCAGGGCAAGGGCTATGCGCAAGTACGCCTGCGCGATGAGAGCCTATTGACGTTGCAGCCGCGCACGACGTTGAGCGTCGACACGTTTGCCTACGATGTGGCTTCGCCTGCGACCGATGCAGTGGTGTTCACCCTGAAACAGGGCGGGTTGCGCTCGGATGGCGGGTTGCTGGGCAAGCGCAGTCAGGATCGCTCGACGTTGATCACGCCCGGTGGCCGTATCGGCCTGCAATCGGCCAGCGTGCTGGTGTATTACCAGCCGGCGGCAGTTGTCGCGACGCATGCTTCGACCCGGCTGAAAAGCCTGGCCGTGGGGTTGGCATCATCGGCTGGGCACACCGACTCATCTTACCGAGCCTTCGCCGCTGCGGTGTCGGCGCGCTATGCGTATCGCCTGGCCAATGTCCTGGCATCGGCCGAGTCATGGGCGGAGCAAGGGCGCGCTTCGCTCGCGGTGTTCTCGTCTGAGTTGCCGGCAAAGTCGCCAGTTCTCGCTCCGGGTTTATACGTGCAGGTTTTAGATGGCGTGATCAACATAACCAACGGCGGCGGAACGCAGAATTTCGCGCCCGGCCAGTTCGGATTCACGCCAGGCTTCACTGCTGCGCCAGTGGTGGTACCGAAAAATCCCGGCATGCTGTTAACTTCGCCGCCCTCATTCACCGCGTCTACGCCTAAGGCGAATAGCGGTAGCGAATCGACTGACGTCAAATGTGAGGTGCGCTGAGCCCTATTGCGTGCGATATACCGATCAATGCATCTTGCCAGGGTCCATGCCACCCAACGCGCGGGCAGCCGCCTTGACCTCGACGCTCTGCTGCTCGCCCTTGGCATTTTCCACGGTCAAGGTCAGCGGCACTTGGTCGCCTTCCTTGATCTGGCCGGTCAGGCCCATCAGCATCACGTGATAACCGTTCGGGTCGAGCTTGACCGCTGTGCCCGCGGGCAGGGCGATTGAGTCCACCGGGCCCATGCGCATCACGTCGTCCTTCATGCTCATTTCATGGATCTGTACGTCCTTGGCCACCGGCGAGGCGACGCGCAGCAGTTTGCTGTCGCTGTCGGCCGTCACGGTCATGAACGCGCCGCTGGATGGCTGGCCCGGCACCGTGGCGCGCACCCACGCGTCGCTGACGTGGACCTGGGCGCTGGCGTGCGCGGCGAGACCCAGCAGGGACAGGCCGATCAGGGTGCGCTTGAGGTGTTGAACGGCAGTCATTAGCAGACCTCCATGACGGTGAGCAGGTCTTCTGCGCACTCTTTAGCGGTAAGGGATGCCGACAGGCCCAGGCGCAGGTTGCCGCGGGTGTCGAACACGAAACTGGTGGCGGTGTGGGACAGGGTGTAGGTGTCGCCGGCGGGGACCTTTTCATAAAAGATCCCGAACTCCTTGGCAGCCACGGCGATTTCTTCTGGGGTGCCGTACAGCGCTTCGAAGCTGGGGTCGAAGGCCTTGACGTACTTGTCGAGAATCTGCGGCGTGTCGCGCTCGGGGTCGAGGGTGATAAAAATCACCTGCATGATTTCGCCGTCGCGGCCCATCAGTTTCTTGGCCTGGGCGGCGCGGGCGAGGGTGGTCGGGCACACGGCCGGGCATTGGGTGAAGCCGAAAAATACCATCGGCATCAGGCCACGGAACGAACTCAGGGTGACGGTTTCACCCTGGGTATTCTTGAGCTTGAAGGTGCGGCCCATGATCTTGTCGCTCAAGTCCTTGCCGTACTTGAAATTCAACTTGGGGCTGTTGTCACAACCGGCCAGCAGGCCCAGACCCAACAGGCCCATGCCGGTCAGGACGTTGCGGCGGGTGAATAACGTATTCATCAACTGTGCATCCTGTGAAGCGCCTGCCTTGCTCTGGATCTATACACCAGGCGTTGAAAAGGAGTAAACGCGGAGGGCGCCAAGTCTACCAACCCTGGCCAGTCTGCGTAATCTGCGACGTTCTGCCACAGGGGGGCGCCGCAGTGAGCGTGGCCGTCGTGTTCCTGATCAGCCTGCTCGCAGGCGGCTGCCCGTGGGGGCTTGCGAGCCCCGGCGCGGCGGCTGCGCGCGTGGGATTGTTACAAGAAATGAAAAACTGAATGACGGTTTTAGCGACTGTTTCCCGGCCGCCCAACGCTATACCGTGCGCGCACCCGTTGAATGCAGCACCACCCGACCTACAAAGAACAGGGCTGGGCTGTGACGGGTCGCCTCAATTACTTTCAGGAGCCTTCATGAATCACAAGACTTGCATGGCGCTCGCCGTCTCCCTTGGCGCCGCGCAGCAGGTGGCTGCGTCGGGTTTTATCGACGACAGCAAAGCCACTCTCGACCTGCGCAATTTCTACTACAACCAGGACACTCGTAACGCCAAGGCCCCTACGGATAAGGAGTGGGGCCAGGCGTTCATGTTCAACTACCAGTCCGGCTTCACCGAGGGCCTGGTCGGTTTTGGCCTGGACCTGCAAGCCATGTACGGCCTGCGCCTGGACGCCTCGGGGCGCGCAGGCAAGGCCGGTGAGGACTACACCCCCGGCAGCGTTTTTCCGTTGTCCGATGGCAAGGCCGCCAACGACTTCAGCAAAACCGGCGCCACCGGCAAGATGCGCATCGCCCAGACCCAGTTCAAAGCCGGCACGCTGATGCCCAAGCTGCCCGTGCTGACCACCGAAGACGGCCGGCTGTTGCCGCAGACGTTCCGTGGCTATCAAGTGGACTCCAAGGACCTGGAAGGCTTCAACCTGATCGCCGGTAAAATCGAGCAGGTATTGGACCGTAACTCCAGCAACGGCCAGGGCATGTCCATCGCCGGTGCGAATGATCCGGTCAAGGGTAAGTCCAGCAACCAGTTCTACTACGGCGGGGTGGATTACGCCGTCAGCAAGCAACTGCAACTGCAGTACTACTACGCCACCCTGGAGAACTTTTACCAGCAGCACTTCTTGGGCCTGGTCCACAACTGGCAGTTGCCGGTGGGGCAGCTCAAGACCGACCTGCGCTATTTCTACAGCACCGCCGACGGCAAGAACGCCAGCGCCGCCGGGCGTGGCGAAGGTTATGTCAGCTCCGGGTATTACGGCGCGGGCGTCAACGCCGGCAAGGTCGACAACCGCCTGTGGAGTGCGCTGTTTACCTATGGCCTGTACGGCCATTCCGTGAGTCTCGGTTATCAGAAAACCACCGGCGAAAGTGACTTTCCCCATATCAACCAGGGGCAGGGCCGTTCGCTGTACCTGATTACCAACGCCCAGTCGCTGAAGTTCGTCAATGCCGGGGAGCAGGCCACGGTGGGCAGCTACGCCTACGATTTCAGCAGCCTTGGCATTCCGGGCCTGCGCTCGAGCGTGACCTATATCCACGGCAGCAACATCCAGGCGGCGCGTCGCGACAACAGCGAATGGGAGCGCGACCTGCGTGTCGATTACGTGATCCCCTCGGGCACGTTCAAGGGCCTGGGCCTGACCTGGCGCGGTGCGGTATGGCGCGGGAATGACACGGCCGACAAGGACGAGACGCGGCTGATCGTCAGCTACAGCATCCCGCTGCTGTAAACCGCGCAGCCGCAACGGCTTGATCGGTATCAAGGCCTGGCCGTGCGCCAGGCCGCACACTGAAGTCCCAACGGCCGGTCCCCTTGAGAGGCCACCATGCTTTACCCCCTGTTTCTAGTGGCTCACCTGTTCGCCGCGCTGATCTTCATCGGCACGGTGTTTTTCGAGGTGCTGATCCTGGGGCACCTGCACCGGCAATTGCCGGCGCGGGTGATGGTCTTGGTGGAGCAGGGCGTCGGCCAGCGTGCCCGGGTATTGATGCCGTGGGTGTTGCTGGTGCTGTTCGGCGCGGGCCTGGGCATGGTCTGGTTACGATACCTGCCAGTGCTGGCTGCGCCGTCGGCCTCTGCGTTTGGCACCTTGCTGACCCTCAAGCTGATCCTGGCCGCCAGCGTGCTCGTGCATTTTCTGCTGACCATGGCGCGGATGCGCTGGGGCTCGGTGAGTGCGCGTTATGTGCGCTGGGTTCATCTGAGCCTGTTCGCGCACATGGTCGCCATTGTGCTGCTGGCCAAGGGCATGTTTTACCTGAGCTGGTAGACGGGCGGGGCTGCGACCTTGACGCATATCAAGGTGCGTTGCCGGGTCGCACCGGACAATGCACCACCGCCGCCCGAACCGGAGTCTGTCATGCGCACCCCTCTTCATCCCGCTCGCTTTCGTCACGATCAAGGCGTGTTGGACCTGGCTTGCCAAACAGACACCCGCCGCTTCCATGCCGGTGTCGGCTCCCTCGACCTGTTGCGCGCCTTGCGCGACAGCCGTCTGCGCCAGCGGCCCCTGGCGCTGAACCTGCACTGGCCGACGAGCGACGTTGGCGGTGACTATTGGCACAGCCTCGCCCAGGAAATCCATCTGATCGGCTGCCAACTCGGCCGCCGCCAGCCGGTCGATCACTTTCACCTGCGCGGCACCACACCGGCGTTCGCCCAAGTGCAGCAGTTGATGGCGCTGTTGCATGAGCGCTTCAATTTTCTCGACCACGACCGGGGCGACTACTGCATCGACCTCGACCCCTGGCACATGGACTGGGCCACGATGGGCCTGCTCCGCGGACAAGGCTTCAACCATGCAAGCATCGGCGTGCCGGACGCCAACCGCGAGGGGCCGCTGTGCCAGGCGCGGTATCAGGACCCGGCGCCGATCGAGTCGCTGGTGGATGCGGCCCGCACCTTCGGGTTTCGCTCGGTGAACATCGACCTCGGCTACGGGCATGCATGGCAGACCCCGGCCAGTATCGAGCTGAAACTGGCCAGCCTGATCGCCCTGGAGCCGGATCGCTTGCAAGTATTCGATTACGCCCACGCGCCTTCGCGCTATCAATCCCAACAACCCCAGGCGTTCTGCAGCGAGTCGGATAAGAGCGCCATGCGCCGTCTCTGCTTTCAGCACCTGGCGGCGGCGGGGTATCACTACATCGGCCTGGGCCAGTTCGCCCGCGCCGACGATGACCTCAAGCAAGCCCAGGAACGCGGGCGCCTGAGCCGTAACTGCGAGGGCTTCACCCTGCACGGTTACTGCGACCACGTCGGTTTCGGCCTCGGCGCCATCAGCCAGATCGACACCCTGTGCGTGCAGAACACGGCCGATGCCCGCGAGTACCGCGAACAGTTGGGTAATGCTCAGCTCGCCACGCAGCGGGGCTGGTTTCGCGAGACTTCTGACCCGGTGCGCCTGCACGTGGCCGAACGCCTGGCCTGTGACCTGGAACTGGATGTGCAGGCGGTGGAACGGCGCTACGGACTGGTGTTCGCGCGCTATTTCGCCTACCTGTGGCCGCTGCTGGAAGCCCTGCACCGCGACGGTCTGATCGAGCTGTCCGCGACGTTCATCTGGTTGCTGCCGGCCGGCCTGCCGCACGTGGATGGTATCTGCGCACTGTTTGAACGGGCAGCGCTCGCCACCCCGGTCAGTGCCAACGACGAGGTGATCGACCATGAGTGCGTTTGAATTCGACCGTGCCCTGGTGCACAAATACGACCGACCGGGACCGCGCTACACCTCGTACCCGACCGCGCCGCAGTTCAACAGCGCCTTTGCCCTGGATGACTATCATCAGGCGGTCCGCGCCAGCCACCAGGTGGCCGCGCCCAAGGCGTTGTCGGTGTACATCCACATCCCGTTTTGCCAGAGCCTTTGTTATTACTGCGGTTGCCACAAGATCATTACCCGCAAGACCCACCGGGCCGTGGAGTACCTGGCTTACCTCAAGCGCGAGATCCAGATGCAGGCGGCGTTGTTCGAGCGTTCCCGGCGCCTGACCCAGTTGCACCTGGGCGGCGGCACGCCGACCTACCTGGACGATACGCAACTGGCCGAGTTGATGGCCTGCCTGGCCGAACACTTCACCCTGGATGACAGCGACGCCCATGAGTTCTCCATCGAGGTCGACCCGCGCACCATCAGCGTCGAGCGGATCAACACGCTGCGCCGCCTGGGTTTCAATCGCCTGAGTTTCGGCGTGCAGGACTTCGACCCCGACGTGCAGGCGGCGGTCAATCGCGTGCAAAGCGAAGCGCAGATTCTGCAGCTGGTGGCGGCCGCCCGTGAGGCACGCTTCAAGTCGGTGAGCGTCGACCTGATCTATGGCCTGCCGCTGCAAACCGTGGCCAGCTTCGACGTGACCTTGAACAAACTGATTGCCCTGCGCCCCGACCGTGTGGCCGCCTACAGCTACGCGCACTTGCCGAGCCAGATCCGCGCCCAGCGCATGATCCGCCCTGAAGACATGCCCCCGCCGGCGCGCAAACTGGAACTGCTGGAACTGACTATCCGCCGCCTGACCGAGGCCGGTTACGTCTACATCGGCATGGACCACTTCGCCTTGCCCGACGATGAACTGGCGCTGGCCCGCGCCAACGGCACCTTGCAGCGCAACTTCCAGGGTTATTCGACCCATGCCGACTGTGACCTGATCGGCCTTGGCGTATCGGCCATCGGCAAGGTCGGTGACAGCTACAGCCAGAGCGTCAAGGAGCTGTCCCAGTACTACGCCCGGCTCGACGCGGGGATGCTGCCGGTGCAGCGCGGCTATCGGCTCAACCCGGATGACGTGCTGCGCCGTGAAGTGATCAACGGCCTGATGTGCGATGGCCGGGTCGACTTCGCACGGATCGAGGCCACCCACGGGGTGCGCTTCAACGACTATTTCGCCGAGGCATTGGTGCAATTGGATGAGCAGGTGGCGGACGGGTTATTGCTGATCCAGGCCGATGCGCTGCAACTGTTGCCCAAGGGCCAACTGATGGTGCGCAGCGTGGCCATGGCCTTTGACGCCTACCTGGGCGGCGCGCACAAAGGCCAGTTTTCCCGCACGGTTTGAGTGGATAGGGCTGTATGCCCTGTGGGAGCTGTCGATCGCCATTCCGCCCGCACCGCGGTCCCCTTGTGGGCGCTGTCGAGCTGCAGCGAGGCTGCGATAGCGGAGTGTCAGGCGCCAAAAGTGTCAGCAGAACCGGCGCCATCGCAGCCTCGCCGGGGCTCGACAGCTCCCACAGTAGATCTCCATTTTCGCCCGCACCGAGATCCCCTTGTGGGCGCTGTCGAGCTGCAGCGAGGCTGCGATAGCGGAGTGTCAGGCGCCAAAAGTGTCAGCAGAACCGGCGCCATCGCAGCCTCGCCGGGGCTCGACAGCTCCCACAGTAGATTTCCATTTCCGCCCGCACCGAGTTCCCCTTGTGGGAGCTGTCGAGCTTCAGCGAGGCTGCGATAGCGGACTGTCAGGCACCAAAAGTGTCAGCAGAACCGGCCCCCTCGCAGCCTCGCCGGGGCTCGACAGCTCCCACAGTAGATTTCCATTTCCGCCCGCACCGAGTTCCCCTTGTGGGAGCTGTCGAGCTTCAGCGAGGCTGCGATAGCGGACTGTCAGGCACCAAAAGTGTCAGCAGAACCGGCGCCATCGCAGCCTCGCCGGGGCTCGACAGCTCCCACAGGGGATTTTCATTTCAACCCATACCGGGTTCCATCGCTGGCGAGCAGGTGTCCGGCGCGATGTTCAGTGCGATGTGCCTTCGGCAAATTCAACCTTGTTGCCCACGTTGTACTTGCCCGACGGTTTGTTCATCGGGATGCGCTTGATCTCCTTGAGTGTCTGGCTGTCGTAGACGATCAACGCTCCATCGGTGGCCCAGATGCTCAGCAACAGGTAGCGGCCATCGCGGGTGAATTCGACGTGGGCGGCGGTCTTGCCTGGCATTGGGCGTAGGGTGTGGGCGATCTCCAGGGTTTGTTTGTCGATCAGGTGGATCGCATCGTTGTCCGGCCCGAAAAACACATCGCTCCACACGTAGCGCGAGTTCGCATGGCTGCGCATGAAAAAACCCGGGCCCAGGGTGGGGATCTGCTTGATCAGTTTCCAGGTCTTGAGGTCGATCACCGAGATTTGCCCCTTGCTGATATTGGGCGTGGCAAACACCCACTGGCCATTGCGCTGCCAATACGTGCCCGAACCCAGGTGCGGCATGCCGGACAGCGGGATGTCGGTGACCACGTGGCCGCTGTCCAGGTCGATGACCTGGCCGCCGCCGGCCTTGCGTGAGGTGGCGATCAGTTGGCGGTAGTCGGGGGAAAACGAAAAGTCATCGAGCACGTCCTGAGCCTGGATTCGCCGGGGTTCGAAGCTCGGCTGGGCGGCGGCATAGGACAGCTCCCAGACTTCATTCACGTCCTTGAGCGCCACGATAAAGCTGTTGCGCGGCGGTGCGGTGTACACCGCGCTGACCCGGGACGCGGTGTCCAGGGTCTTGACCAGCGACAGGTCGCGGGCATCCAGCACCACCAGGTTGCCTGGCAGGTAATTGCCCACCAGCACCCAGCGTCCGTCCTTGCTCACCGCGAGGTTGCGCGTGTTGAGTGCCACGCGGGTCTCGGCGATCAGTTTCAGGTTGTGCAGGTCGTACAGGCTGATCCAGCCGTCGCGCGAAGCGAAGTAAACAAAACGCCCGTCGGGGGAAAATTTCGGCCCGCCGTGGACCGCGAAATGGGTCGGGAAGCGGTCCAGCACGGCAAAGGTGTCACCGTCGAGAATGTCGATGTGATGGTCGCCGGACTCCACCACCACAAACAGGTTGAGCGGGTCGGCATGATGCGAAGGCGTGGTCGGCAAGCGGCTCAGGTCTGCCAGCAGGGTATGGCTGTTACGGATGTCCTGCTCGTTCCAGGTTGCCGGTGTGGCGGGCGGTTGCTGCAGGAAATTCGCCAAGCCGTCGATCTGCGCGGCACTCAGCTGTGGCGCAAACGCGGCCATCTGACTGGCCGGGCGCCCTTGCTCGATGACCTTGCGCACTTCCTCGGGCTTGATCCGCCCCAGGCTTTCCGGGAGCAGCGCCGGGCCGCTGGCGCCAATGCGGTTGAGGCCGTGGCAGCTTGCGCAGTGACGTTGGTAGTCCTCGGCCGGCGTGCCGTGTGCGGCGGTGGCCCAGAGCAAGGGCACCAGCAGCAGGCGTTTCATACCGCCACCGCTTCGCGGGCCGGTGACAGGCTGGCGGGGAAGTGCAGGGCGGCCCCGGCGAACAGGTTCACCACGTGGCCAATTACCGTCAGGGTCGGCACACCGGGTGCGCAGTCGGCGGCCATTGTCGGCAACTGGCGCAGGGTGCCACGCGCCACGTGCTGGTCGGCACGCGCGCCGTTGCTGATCAGCGCTGCCGGGGTATCCGCCGGCAGGCCTGCCGCCACCAGGTGTTCGGCGATCAGCGCGAGGTTCGACAGGCCCATGTAGAACACCAGCGTCTGGCTCGGCTCCGCCAGGCTGGCCCAAGGCAGCTTCAACGCGCCGTCGCGTTGCAGGTGCCCGGTGACGAAGCGGCAGGAGTTGACCAGGTCGCGGTGGGTCAGGGGGATGCCGGCATAGGCGCTGCACCCGGACGCGGCGGTGATGCCCGGCACCACCTGGCAGGGCACGCCGTGGGCCAGCAGGTATTCCAGCTCCTCGGCGCCACGGCCGAAGATAAACGGGTCGCCGCCCTTGAGGCGCACCACGCGTTGGCCCTGGTCGGCCAGTTCCACCAGCAATTCGTTGAGCTCATCCTGGGGCAGGCTGTGGCAGCCGCTGGCCTTGCCCACGTAATGGCGCGCGCAAGTCAGCGGGATCAGCGCCAACAACTCGGCGCTGACCAACCGGTCGAAGACCACCGCATCGGCCTGCATCAGCAGGCTCCAGGCGCGCAGGGTCAGCAGGCGCGGGTCGCCGGGGCCGGCACCCACCAACGCGACTTCGCCGGGGTGGAAGGGGCTGTGCAAACTGGCAGGTAAGGCGGTCGGAGTGTGCATGAGACGTCCTTGATACATCATCAGGTGGGCTGCCCCCGGTTGTGTCACCGGGTGGTCGAGCAAGGGATCAGGCTGCAAGGCTGCAGGGCGATCTCGGCGTCGCTGAGGTGGCAACCGGGGTCGGGGCCCCAAAGGTCGCCATCGGCCCAGGCGCGGGTGCGCGTATTGCCGTTGCAGATCGGCAGCCAACGACACTCGGCACATCGCCCGCCGATGGCCCGCGGGTGTTCGCGCAGGCGCAGCAGCAACGGGTCGGGTTGGTCGAGCCAGAGTTGGCGGAACGTGGTGTTGCGCACATTGCCCACCGAATGCTGCCACCAGTAAGTGTCGGGGTGGACCTCGCCGGTGTTGTCGATGTTGGCGACGCCGCTGCCCGAGGCATTGCCGCCCCAGTTGTGCAGCAGGTGTTCCAGTTGCGGGTAATGCTCGGGCAGATGCCGGTGGACCCATTGCAGCAACAGCACCGCGTCGGCGTCGTTGTTGCCGCTGACAAAATCGCTGTCGATGCCGTGCTCGATGTCATGCCAGGCCTGCTGGAATATCAGCATCATCGCATCGCGGCTCATCTGCCGGTGCGCGTCCAACTGGCGGCTGCGCTTGCCGCGCCCGCTGTAGTTGAGGTGCGACAGGTAGAACTTCTGTACATCGTAGTCACGCATCAGCGCCAGCAGTTGCGGCAACTGCCCATGGTTTTCCTGGGTCAGGGTGGTGCGCAGGCCCACGCGAATTCCGGCCTCGCGGCACAGGCGGATAGCGTGCATCGAACGCTGGAAACTGCCCTGCAACTGGCGGAACGCATCGTGGGTCGCCTGTAGGCCGTCGATGCTGATGCCCACGTAATCGAAACGCGCGTCGGCGATCTGCTGGATATTCTGTTCGTCGATCAGCGTGCCGTTGCTCGACAGCGCGACAAAAAAACCTTTGTCGCGGGCATAGGCGCTGAGCTGGAACAGGTCTGCGCGCAGCAGCGGTTCGCCGCCCGACAGAATCAGCACGCGCACCCCGGCCGCGTGCAAGTCATCGATCACCTGGAGCGCGGCCGGGGTGTCCAGTTCATCGCGAAACACACTGTCGGCGCTGGTGGCGTAACAGTGTTTGCAGGTGAGGTTGCAGCGCCGCAGCAGGTTCCAGATCACCACCGGCGGCCGGTCTTTGCCGGGCGGCGAGGTGCGGGGCGGCGGGCATTGTCCGGCCAGGGTACGCAGGTACTGACTGATCCGCAGCATGGGGCGCTCCTTCTAGTGGGCCGGCGTCAGGCGCAGGCCGGTTTTTTTCAGGATGCGGCTGCTCACCAGCATCTCGTCGGCGCGGCAGGCATCGCCGAGCAGGTAGCGCAGGTGCTCGCGGTAGCTGTCGATTTCTTCGCGGCTACGCCCATGCACCATGGCGAACAGGTTGTAGGGCCAGTCGGGACGGCGCGGGCGGCGGTAGCAATGGCTGACAAACGGCTGCGCCCCGATCAATTCGCCCAGGCGCGGCATTTGCTCGTCGCGCACATCCCACACGGTCATGCCGTTATGGCGATAACCCAGGCGGTAATGGTTGGGCACGGCGGCGACACGCCGGATCGCGCCCTCGGCCTGCAGGCGCTTGAGCAAGTCGAGGGTCGACTCGACGCTGATGCCCAACTGCTCGGCGAGCCAGCCCCAGGGATCGTCCACCAGCGGTAGGCCACCCTGGGTGAGGGCGACCAGGCGCAGGGCCAGGCGGTCGTCAGACCGGGAAATACAGACCGACATGGTAGGTTTGCTCCTTCGGCAGATTGAGCACCGCCAACCCCGTCAGGGTCTCGATGCGGGACAGCGTGGCGGCCAGTTCCGCCTCGGTGCCGCAGGCCAGCACGAACCACATGTTCCAGCGGTGTTCGCGGCGGTAGTTGTGGGCCACCTGGGGCAATGCGTTGAGTTGTTCGGCGACCGCCTCAAACCGCGCCTCGGGGACAGTCAACGCGGCCAGGGTGAAGACGCCACCGAGGCGCTCGACATCGAACATCGGACCGAAGCGCGTCAGCACCCCGTCTTCGAGCAGGTCATGCAGGCGGTCGAGCACTTCACTCGGCTGGCTGTGCAGTTCCTGCGCCACCTGCTGCCAGGGATCGCGCACCAGTGGCAGGCCGTGTTGCAGTCGATTGATCAGGCGCCGGTCGAGATCATCCATGGGCCCACACCTGCGACGACGGCGGCGTAAAGCGCCCACCGCATTGCTTGAAGGCGCGGGTGCTGAACAGCAGTTGGTGCGGCAGGTCACTCAATTGCTGCTGTTCCAGCATCCGCTGGATATGCGCCGTGACCTCCTCGCGCTCGCGGCCATGCACCATGCAGAACAAGTTGTAGCGCCACTGCGGCAGCCGGCGCGGGCGCTGATAACACAGGTTGACGCCGGGCGCGCGGCCCAGGCGGTTGCCGACTTCATCCACCAGCGCATCGGGCACGTCCAGCACCAGCATGGCATTGGCGACAAAGCCCAGGGCGCGGTGATTGAGCACCAGGCCGACGCGGCGGAACAGGCCTTGTTCCTGCCATTGCTGCATCTGTTGCAACACTTGGTCATGGTGCGCGCCGATCTGTTCGGCGAGGTTGTCGTAGGGGCGCGAGACAAGAGGCAAGCCGCGTTCCAGGCATTGGCGCAGGTCGAGCATTTGCTCTTGGCTCAGTGGGACGATCATGGATGCGCTCCCAGGGAAAACCCGAGGTCGATGCGGTAGGCGGTGAGCATCGGCAGGTCCAGGGGGATGAGGCCGGTGTCTTGCTCCAGTTCGTCGAGGATGTGTTGCAGGTGCTGACGGTGCGGGCCAGTCAAGACAAACCACAGGTTGTAGTGATGCTCGCGGGCATAGTTATGGTTGACTTCCGGGTACTGGTTGACGCGTCGCGCCACCTGTTCCAGGCGGTCGACCGGCACCGCCAGGGCGGCCAGGGTGCTGGCACCGGCGCGGGTGTGTTCGAACACCGGGCCGACCCGCGACAGCGAGCCGGCCAGTTCCAGGCGGTGCAGGCACGTCATCAACTGTGCTTCGCTGCAGCCCAACACCTGGGCCATTTCGCGATAAGGTTCGGCGCACAGCGGCATGCCGTGCTGGTAGCGTTCGATCAATTGACGGCTGAGCAGGTCAAGGTCCATTTCAATACCCCATTTTTTGCGCGCGGCTGCTGAAGAAAATTCCACTGGGACTCAAGGCCGGCAAGGTCTTGAGCAAGGTCATGCGGTACGGGTCCCAGATCTGCACCTGCTCGCCGTCGCGCACCGACAGCCACAGCTGTTCGCCACGTCCGGTGAACTCCATGTGCAGCACGCCGGGGCCGGGGCGCAGGTCGGCCACCACGCGGTGAGTCTCGGTGTCGATCACCTGCACGCGGTCGTTGTCCGGGTAGGCGAAATTGACCCACAACTGGCGCCCGTCGGGGCGTGCGGTGACGAAAATCGGTTGGCCGGCCACCTCAATAGCGGCGGTCTGCTGCCAACTGCGCGCATCCATCACCAGCACTTGGTGATGGCCGACGGCGGGCACAAAGGCTTGGTTGTCGGCCACGGCCCAGCCTTCGAGGTGCGGCATCTTGTACACCGGCAGTTTTGCCTGGCCGCGCCCGTAATCCGCGAGCACGCGCTTTACGCCGCGCTCCGGATGCCACAGGTCGAGTTGGGCCATGCCGTCCTCACCGAACAGCCCGGCCATGTAGTAATGGCCGTCGGCGGTGATCAGCGCGTCATAGGGTTGCTCGCCAATGCCCGGGTACCGCGTGATCCGCGGGGTGTTGCCCTGGCTGAAATCGGCGCTCCAGATCTCGCCGCTGTCGAACAGGCTGAACACGAAGCGCTGGCCGGGCGCATCCACCAGGCCCACCACCCGCGAGCGTTTACCGTCGGCCAGGGGCGTGGCGGGAATGTCGGCGACCTGGGCCAGGGTCACCGCATCGAACACCTTGACCCCGCCGGGTTGGTAGTTGGAGACGGCAATCAGACGCCCGTCCTGGCTGATCGCGCCGCCGATGCTGTTGCCGCCCTGGAGGATGCGTTTTTCAATGCGTTGGCGCAGCAGGTCGACTTTGGTCAGGCCGCCATCGCGGCCGAAAATGTAGGCATAGCGCTGGTCGCGGGAAAACACCGCCGAGGCGTGCGACAGGTCGCCCAAACCGTCGATCCGCCCCAGCTCGGTCATCCCGCTGGTTTCGATGATTTGCACACTGGCGCTGGCGCGTTCGATCACCAGGCCCAGGTCGCCAGTTCCGCGCAGCGGCGGTTGGGCACAGGCGCCGAGCAGCAGGCACAGCGATAGAAGAGTGGGACGCATCATGGTGCGGGGCTTCCTTGCAGGAGGCGTTCGACCAGCCAGGCGATCTCGCCGGCACTGAGCAACGGCGCCCAGCCGGGCATCGCGCGGGCAGGGCGGCCATAGGTAATGGTGGCGTTGAGGCTGTCGCGGCTGTGCCCGGCGAGGGCCGCCGGGGTGAGGGGCGGGCCCAGGCCGCCGGTGAGGTACAGGCCGTGGCAGGCGCCGCAGTCCTGGGTCAGCAGGTGTTCGAGGCGGGCGGCGTCCGGTGTGGCCAGCGCCCGCGCGGGAATCAGCAGGAGCAGCGCCATGGCCGTACCGATCGTCGATGCATTCATGGCGCGCTCCTTGTGCTTATTTCAAGGTCAGGACCCATTCGGCCAAGACCTTGGCTTCGTCTTCCGTCACCTGATTCGGCGGCATCGGAACCGGTCCCCAATTGCCCTGGGTGCCGTTTTTGATGCGGCTGGCCAGGGTCACGGCGGCGTCTTTCACACCGGCGTTCTTGGCCGCAACATCCTTCAAGGCCGGCCCCACCAACTTGCTGCCAACCATGTGGCAGCCGACGCAGGGTTTGCTGTTGAACAAGGCCTGGCCGTCTTGTGCAAGGGCCGGTTGCAGGCTGAATGCAGCGATGCAGGCCAGCAGCGCGAAGAGAGTATTTTTCATTGGAAGTCCTTGTGTTGATGGGGCTCAATAAATGTCGTGTTGGGTGTTGTAGACATTGAATTTTCCGGTCGGGGTGATCAGGCGCTTGTCCTTGATCACCGCCTTGAGCTTCAAGGTCTGGTCGTCGATCACCACCAGCGCCGATTCCTCGGTCTGGCCGTTCCACACCGAGAACCACACCTCGTCGCCGGCCTTGTTGTATTCCGGCTGCACCACCCGCAGCGCGCCTTGCTTGATGCCGGCGTATTCGGCGATCGGCAGCACGCTGTAGCCCTTGTCCAGATGGTCGATATCAAACACCGCCGCCGATTGGCTGAGCTTGGCGTCGGGGTTGAGGGTGGTGTCGACATACAAATGCCGGGAGTTGGGATGGGTCTTGATAAACAGCGAGCCGCCGCCCTGGCCCTTGAGCGATTCCACCTGTTTCCAGGCGTATTGCGGGTGGTTGATCGGGTCGGTGCCGATCACCGAAATACCGCCGTCGCCCAGGTGGCTGGTGGCCCAGACCGGCCCGTAGGTGGGGTGCACAAAGTTGGCGCCACGGCCTGGGTGCGGGGTCTTGCCGACCTCGACCAGCGCGGTGAGCTTGCGTTCCTTGGAGTCGATCACCGCGACCTTGTTCGAGTTGTTGGCCGCCGTCATGAAGTAGCGGTGCGTGCTGTCCCAGCCGCCGTCATGCAGGAACGGCGCGGCGTCGATGGTGGTGATGGTGAGGTTCTTGATGTCCTGGTAATTGACCAGCATCACCTTGCCGGTTTCCTTGACGTTGACGATGAACTCCGGCCATTCGTGAGAGGCGATGATCGCCGCGACACGTGGCTCGGGGTGGTATTCCTGCTTGTCGACGGTCATGCCCCGGGTGGAGACGATCTGTTTGGGCTCCAGGGTCTCGCCATCCATGATGGTGAACTGTGGCGGCCAGTAGGAACCGGCGATGGCGTACTTGTCTTCGTAGCCCTTGAACTTCGAGGTCTCCACCGAGCGCGCCTCGATGCCGACCTTGATCTCGGCGACCTTGGTCGGTTCGGCGGGCCACAGGTCGATCATGTCGATCTTGGCGTCGCGGCCGATCACCAGCAGGTAGCGGCCCGAAGCGGAGATCCGCGAGATGTGTACGGCATAGCCGGTGTCGATCAGTTTGACGATTTTCTTGCTGTCGCCATCAATCAACGCGATCTTGCCGTCGTCGCGCAGGGTCACGGAGAACAGGTTTTCCAGGTTGAGGCTGTTCAGCTGTTTCTTCGGCCGGTCTTCGGGCTTGACCAGCACTTTCCAGGTCTTGAGGGTTTCGGCCATGCCCCATTCCGGTGGGGTTGGCGCGGTGTGCTGGATAAAGCTGGCCATGTGGGTGATCTGGGTTTTGGTCAACGCGTTGGAGGTACCCCAGTTCGGCATGCCGGCGGGGGAGCCATAGGTGATCAAGGCTTCCAGGTAAGCCTGGCCACGGGCCTGGGTGATGTCCGGGGTCAGCGGTTTGCCGGTGGCACCCTTGCGCAGCACGCCGTGGCAGCCGGCGCAGCGCTCGAAGTAAATCTGTTTGGAGGTGTCGAAGTCGGCCTGACTCATGTCCGGCGCGCCGGCGCTTTTCACTTCTGTCGGCTGGGGTGCGCCATGGGCGCTCAAGGGCAGTGCCAAGGCCAGCGCGCAACTCAGTGCGGCGAGGCTCAGGGTGAAGGGGTTTCTGTTGCGAGTCAGCATTCCATTTACTCCTCAGGCGGGACCTTTGCGGTGCCTCGCAACGCGGTGCGGGGCGCAGGTTCTTCGTGCCGGCACAGACTATGGCGCCGTGCCGGAATACCTGCTTGACCGCGATCAAGTTCGCCGCAGGCGACGCTTGCCAAGTTGTCGCAGGCGCCCGTAGCGTGGCCGTCAAACCCGCTGTGGATGCCTGTCATGACTGAGCCCTTCTACCAACCCCTGGACAATGAACACCTGCTGTTCGAACACGCCTGGCGCCACCGCATGCCGGTGCTGATCAAGGGCCCTACGGGCTGCGGCAAGACTCGCTTCGTGCAGCACATGGCGCACCGTCTGCACTTGCCGCTGTACACCGTGGCCTGCCACGACGACCTGAGTGCCGCCGACCTGATTGGCCGTCACCTGATCGGCGCCGAGGGCACCTGGTGGCAGGACGGCCCGCTGACCCGCGCCGTGCGCGAAGGCGGCATCTGCTACCTGGACGAAGTGGTCGAGGCCCGCCAGGACACTGCCGTGGTGCTGCACCCGGTGGCCGACGACCGCCGCGAGTTGTACCTGGAGCGCACCGGCGAAGTGGTCAAGGCGCCGCCGTCGTTCATGCTGGTGGTGTCCTATAACCCCGGTTACCAGAACCTGCTCAAGGGCATGAAGCCCAGCACCCGCCAGCGTTTCGTCGCGATGCGCTTCGATTACCCGGCCGTCGAAGGCGAGGCGCGCATCGTGGCGCGTGAGGCTCAGGTGGACCTTGCCCTGGCGACCCAGGTGGTGCGCCTCGGCCAGGCCTTGCGCCGCCTCGATCAACACGACCTGGAAGAAGTCGCCTCCACGCGCCTGCTGATTTTCACCGCGCGCCTGATCGCCGCCGGCATGCCCATTCGCGAAGCCTGCCTGGCGTGCCTGGCCGAAGCGCTGACGGACGACCCGCACACCGTGGCCGCCTTGATGGACGTGGTGGATGTGTACTTTGCCTGAACCCCGCCGCCTGCCGGGCGACCTGGCGATGTGGTTTTTCATCCTCGCCGAGTTGTCGGTGTTCGCGATTCTGATCCTCGCGTTCGCCGTGACCCAGGTGCTCAAACCCGAGGTGTTTGCCGCAGGGCGCGCGCAACTGGACACCTCCACCGGGCTGGCGATGACCCTGAGCCTGTTGACCGCCGGGTTGCTTGCCGCGTTGGCGTTGCAGCAGGTGCGATTGCAGCGCTGGCGACGCGGCGCCGGTTTATTCGTCGCGGCGTTGTTGGTGGCGCTGGTCTATGTGGCGATCAAGCTCACCGAGTACGCCCACCTGGGCGCTGCGGGACTCGGCCTGGAGCACAGCACGTTTTTTACCTTGTACTGGATACTGACCGGGTTTCATTTCCTGCATGTGCTGCTGGGCATGGTGATTCTCGCGTGGCTGGCGCTGGGCTGCTGGCGCGTCGGGCTGTCGGTCGGCGGGCTGGAGTCGGGGGTGCTGTATTGGCACATGGTGGATCTGGTGTGGGTGGTGCTGTTTCCGTTGGTTTACGTGATTGGATGAGGTGCTGATGACCGCTTCCCAAGGGTTGATCGTGTGTTGGGCTACGTTGGTGTTGCTCAGCGTCGGCACCGTGCTGGCCGGCGGCTCCGGGCTATGGCTGGCGGTTTTGCTGCTGGCGGTGGTCAAGGCGTGGATGATTGCCGATGGGTTCATGGAGTTACGGCATGCCCCCAGGTTTTGGCGCGCTCTGGTGCTGGGCTGGCCTGTCGTTTTGGTGTTGGTGGTGGGGCTTGTCTAGGCTCGGAGTGCCCAAGATCAAAAGCCAAAGCGAGGCGGCCGTATAGCCGACTTGATCCGGTCACCTGTGGGAGCTGGCTTGCCTGCGATGGCATCGCCTGGGTGGACCTGATGGACTGAGGTGTCTGCATCGCAGGCACCTGCGCTCCGCCTGCTTTGGGAAAATTCTTACGCCTCTCTCGGAAAGTCTCACCTGAGCAACGCGTTAGTTGCGTGATTTGATTCCGGCCTTTTCAGGCAGGGATTGCAGGCATGACTGACGCGTTTTGGGCCGCCCGCGAAGGCGATGCGCTGCTGCACACCTCAATGATGGCCGATGTTCTCGGCGGTGTGCTGGAAGTCGCGGCCTATGCCGCCATCACGTCCGTGGGCTGCCTGGCCGCCGGCGCGTTGATCGCTGCAGCGACCGGCGTGACCATCGCCACTGGCGGCGTTGGCTGCGTCGCCCTGGGGCTGGCGGTCGGCGCTGTGATGGGGATCACCGCCGGGCTCTCGGGGGCTGACGTGAAGATCTCCAGTTGGTGCGAAACCGCCGCCAACTGGGTTTTTCCGCCGGTGATCGAGGCCTTTATCAGCAGCGGCTCAGACGACGTTTTCATCAATGGCAAACCGGCGGCCAGGGCGGCCGGAAAGATGATGGCTGTGCCGGTCGCGGCCAGTGAGCCACCGGCCCCCAGTTTTCTGGACATGGCACAGGGATTTTTCTCACAACTGTGGCGCCCGACGGTCGCCACACCCGCTGCCGGTACCGTGCCGTGTCCGCTGGACACGGTCGCCTGCACCAAGCACCCGCCCATGCCCGAGCAATTCATTGCCGAGGGTTCCAGTTCGGTCTTCATCAACGGGCAACCGGCCGCACGCAGCGGTGACCGCAGCACGTGTGACGCCAAGATCGGCAGCGTCGAGGGGCTGATTTCTGCCGATGTGCGTATCGGTGGCGACCCCGTCGTGGTGCGCGAAATTCGCAGTGGAAAGACACCGGGCGTCGGCTTGGCGATTGCCGCGCTGCTTGCGCTACGCGGCAATGTGAAAGGCTTTAGGAGCACATTGCCGTGCCTGGTCGGCGGCGCGGCGGTGGGCGGAGCCGTGGCCTATGGAACCAGCAAAATCACCTCGGCACTCAACAGCGCGGTCAACGGCACGCCCAACCCGGTGCATAGCCCGACCGGGGCCAAAATCCTCGGCGCCGAAGAAGAACTGGACTTCGTGCTGCCAGGCCTGCTCCCCATCGACTGGCAGCGCTTCTACAGCAGCCTTGACCAACGCCACGACGGCCTTTTCGGCGCCGGCTGGAGCGTTGCCTATGAGGTCGCCGTCGAGATCGATAACGATGAACACCTCACCTACATCGATGAGCAGGCGCGCCGTATAGACATCGGCTACATCCCGTTGTCAGGCGGCGCCTTCAGCACCGGCGAAGGCCTTGCGGTCCGGCGCAGCGCCGACGGCGCCATCCTGATCGAAAGTATCGACGGCCTGTATCGGCTCTTCGAACCCGACCCTCTGAACCCCTCGCGGATGCGCCTGCATCTGCTGGGTGATCGTAACGAAGGGCGCATCTTTCTGGATTACGACGCCCAGGGTCGCCTGTGCCGCCTGCGCGACAGCCATGCGCTGATGCACGTCGACGTGAGCTACACCGTCGAGCATCCGCGGCGCGTGAGCCATATCGAGCGCCGTTACCTGCATCGGCAACATTTTGCTGGGCGCAGCGACGTGTTGGTCAGCTATCGCTACGACACCCACGGCGACCTGGCTGAAGTCCTCGACGCACAAGGCACGAGCCAACGACGTTTTGCTTACGACAGCGCGCGGCGCATGGTCGAACACCAACTGCCGAGTGGCTTGCGTTGCTTCTACCAATGGCGCGCAGTGCCTGGCCCGCAGGGTGAAGAATGGCGCGTCAGCCGGCATTGGACCGATGCCGGCGATGCATTCACCTTCGACTACGACCTGGATGCCGGTATCACGCGCGTCACTGATGGCCTGAAACGGGTCAGCACACGCTATTGGAACCCGCATTACCAGATCACCCGCTACGTCGATAACCTGGGCCATACGTGGCAGTTCGAATGGAGCGAAGATCGCCAATTGCTCGGCGCGATTGATCCGCAAAACGGCGAGTGGCGCTTCAGTTACGACGAATCCGGCAACCTGAGCGCAGTGACCGATCCACTGGCCAGGATCAGCAACACCCAGTGGCTGGCGCATTGGGCATTGCCCGAAGTGGAAACCGACCCGGCGGGCAACCGTTGGCATTACCGCTACGACCGGCATGGCAACTGCATCGAAGAGATCGATCCGCTGGGCAACCGCACCCGTTATGTCTATGACGATTTCGGCCAGCCGGTGCAGATCATCGATGCCACCGACAAAATCCGGAAGCTGCACTGGGACGAGTGGAGCCAACTGATCGAGGAAGTGGATTGCTCGGGCTACGCCACCGGCTACCAGTACGATGCATTCGGCAATGTGGTGGTGCACACCAATGCTGAAGGTGAGTCGGTGCGCTATCAGTACAGCCGGCAAGGGTTGTTGCTGGAATGCCGATTTTCGGACGGGCGCCTTGAGCATTTCCAGCGCAACGCCAGTGGTTATCTGACGGGCTATGTCGACCCCGCCGGCAACATTTCCCGCTATGCCTACGACCGGCGCGGCCAGGTTAAACAACGCTGGGACGCGCATAACCGCTGCGTCACCTTCGACCACGATGCCTACGGGCGACTGCTGAAACTGACCAATGAAAACGGCGAAAGCTATCGCTTTGAGTGGGACGCAGCCGATCGCCTGGTGCAGCAACAAGACCTCGACCACAGTCGGCGCTGCTATGCCTATGACCCGCTGGATAACGTCGTCGCCGTCGGTTACCTGCCGGGAAGCGAAGGCGAGGCGGTAGACGCGCTGACACACCAGCTCCAACGCGACCCGCTCGGGCGCCTGGTCAGCAAAGTCACCGCCGACGGCACCACCGTTTATAAGCACGACCTGAACGACCAACTGGTCGCGGTCACCTTCACCGCTCTCGACGGTCGCGAGCAAGCACTTGGCTTTAGCTATGACGCGCTGGGGCAACTGCTCGAAGAACACAGCTCGGCGGGGTGTCTGCAACGCCATTACGACGAATTGGGCAACCTGACTCAAACCCACTTGCCTGACGGACGCTGGCTCAATCGCCTGTACTACGGCAGCGGCCATCTGCATCAGCTGAATCTCGACGGCCACGTCATCAGCGACTTCGAACGCGACCGCCTGCACCGCGAACTGCAACGCACTCAGGGTCAACTCAGAACAAATACCGACTATGACCGCAGTGGCCGGGTCCGCTCACGCCAGCGTCGCAGCATCGACCAACCGTGGCAGTTGCCGACATTGGTCGAAACCCACTACAGCTACGACCCCAGCGACAACCTGATCGGACGCCGCCGTACCGACCGCCAAGAGCACCTGGCCTACGACAGTAGCGGACGTATCCTCGTCAGCCAACAAATAGGCCGGATCGAAACCTATGCCTAGGATGCGGCAGCCAACCTGCTCGACGGGCCACAACAAGGCGGCCTGGTACGGCATAACCGGCTGCTGACGTATCAAGACAAGCGCTATACCTACGACGCTTTGGGGCGAATGGTTGAAAAGCGTAGCGCTGTGCGAGGTGTGCAGCGTTTTGCCTACGACGCCGAAAGCCGGTTAGTTGAAGTACGCAATGACAACGGCAGCGTGGTCAGGATGGCCTACGACCCGCTGGGTCGGCGCATTGAAAAAACTGAACACGGCAGCGATGGCTGTCCGCTGGGCGAAACCCGGTTCACCTGGGATGGCCTACGGTTGTTGCAGGAGCATAAACACAGTCAGACCAGCCTCTATCTCTACGATGGCGACAGTTACGAGCCTCTTGCCAGGGTCGACGGTAACGGTGAATACCAACGCGTGCGGTATTACCACAACGACCTGAACGGCTTGCCGGAGCAACTCACCGAGGCCGACGGCCATGACGTCTGGCGAGCGACTTATCGGGTGTGGGGCAACACGCTGGAGGAGGTGCGGGAGCCTTACTTCATTGAAGAGCAGAATTTGCGGTTTCAGGGGCAGTATCTGGATCGGGAGACGGGGCTGCATTTTAATACGTTTAGGTTTTATGATCCGGATGTGGGGAGGTTTACGACGCCGGATCCGATTGGGTTGGAGGGGGGCTTCAATCTTTACCAATATGCTCCAAACCCTATCAGTTGGATTGATCCATGGGGTTGGGCTAGCTCAAATCCTGGTGTGTATGACGTGTCGTTTGAGGCTCATATCAGCAAGGATATTTGGCATTCGAAAGACATGGTGCATTTCGCCGAATCCAACAGGCAGCTTCACTACGCGATGAAGAATGACCCCGTGTTGAGAAACACCGTAGAAACGAAGCACCCAGGTATTTCAGAGTGGGTAGCACCGAAGAAGAATGGCAAATTCAGATCGATAGCCTTGGCGGGTTCTACCTGGCACCACCATCCCGTCGTAGGCGGTAATCTACAGTTGGTAAGTTATGCAGACCATAAAGATCGTCACGGCGATTACCACCCTAAAGGTCCTAATGGGAAGCGTGTAGGCGGACGAAAAACCTGGGGCGGCGGTTCGTCTTGTAGAAAATAGGAGTTATCTGTGAAAAAAATACAAGGTATTGCAAACCTTTTTGACACCATTCACCCAGTTTCCGAGAATGCGTGGGTATATACCAATTTAAAAAAATGGGAGCAGCAGCCAGAAAATGCAGTTTTTTATCTTATTACTGAGGATGAGATTGATGAGCTTGAAGAAGATGATGAAACAGTAGAAAACACCGCAGGTGAGAGCATCCCTAAGTCTTTGGAGCGAGAAAACGTCGAAACTTGGCTTGAAGTTCAAACCTTGCAAGCAATATCACAAATTATCCAGAAAAACGTTAAAGCTCCCAATAGCATTATTTTGATCCAAGCAATTAACCACTATCGGGAGTACGACGACTTCATGGAGGTCTGATTTGTACACTGAGACGAAATTTCCCGTTAATAGTGTTTGTTTTTTCGGCCACTTAATCGAGTGCAAAAAGGCATAAATATAACGGTCCTGAAGGGCATGAATTCCTCACGCGCATGCTCGAAGGCAAGGCGCAGGCGGGTGTGCGGATCAGTAGCCGGGATAACGAATTGCACTACGCCTTCAGCGACGCCGAATAACGACTGTTGGAATGCGGTTTAAATGTGGGAGGGGGCTTGCCCCCGATGGCGGTGAATCAGTCACCACATGCATCAACTGACACACTGCTATCGGGGGCAAGCCCCCTCCCACATTTGGATTGGGTTCCTTCAGCTATTAGGGTACTTCGATGCTATTCAACCAAACCTCACGCCTAGCCAAAATCACCAGCCCCCTCGGGCCGGACGTGCTGCTGCTCAATCAAATGGGCGGCGGCGAAGCGTTGGGTCGGCTGTTCACCTACGACCTGCAACTGACCTCCCTGGACGCCAACATCGACCTCAACCAGTTGCTCGGCAAGCCGATGAGCGTCGGCGTGCAACTGGCAGACGGCGGCGAGCGGCATTTCCACGGGATCGTCGCGCAGTGCAGCCAGAGCATTGACCAGGGCCAGTTCGCCAGCTACCAGGTGACGCTACGCCCGTGGCTGTGGTTGCTGAGCCGCACCTCGGACTGTCGGATTTTCCAGAACCTGAGCATCCCGCAGATCATCAAGCAGGTGTTCCGCGACCTGGGTTTTTCCGACTTCGAAGACGCCCTGAGCCGGCCATACCGCGAGTGGGAATACTGCGTGCAGTACCGCGAAACCAGCTTCGATTTCGTCAGCCGCTTGATGGAACAGGAAGGCATCTACTACTTCTTCCGACACGAACAGGACCGCCACGTGCTGGTGCTGGCCGATGCCTACGGCGCCCACACCACGGTGCCGGGATACGCGTCGATTCCGTATTACCCCAAGGACGAGCAGCAACGCGAACGCGACCACATGCACAACTGGCACCTGGCGCAGCAAGTGCAGCCGGGCTCGCTGGAGCTCAACGACTACGACTTCCAGCGCCCCAGCGCGAGCATCGACGTGCGCTCGGCCATGCCGCGCCCGCACACCGCCGGCGACTACCCGCTGTACGACTACCCCGGCACCTACGTGCAAAGCGCGGACGGCGAACACTACGCGCGCACCCGCATCGAAGCGCTGCAAACCCTGCATGAACAAATCGAATTCAGCGGCAACGCCCGCGGCCTCGGCTCCGGCCACCTGTTCAGCCTCACCGGCTTCAGCCGCCAGGACCAGAACCGCGAATACCTGATCGTCGGCATCCGCTACAACATCCATCAGGAAAGCCTGGAAAGCGGCGGCGGCTCAAACTCTGCGCAGTACGAAAGCAGCCTCACCTGCATCGACGCCCAACAAAACTTCCGCCCGCTGGCCAACACCTATCGCCCCATCGTCAAAGGCCCGCAGACCGCCCTGGTGGTCGGCCCCAAAGGCGAAGAAATCTGGACCGACCAGTACGGCCGCGTGAAGGTGCATTTCCACTGGGACCGCCACGACCAATCCAATGAAAACAGCTCGTGCTGGATACGCGTGTCGCAGTCGTGGGCCGGCAAGAACTGGGGCTCGATGCAGATCCCACGGATCGGCCAGGAAGTGATTGTGAGCTTTCTCGAAGGCGACCCCGACCGGCCGATCATTACTGGGCGGGTGTACAACGCGGAGCAGACGGTGCCCTACGATTTGCCGGAGAACGCAACCCAGAGCGGCATGAAAAGTCGTTCGAGCAAGGGCGGCACGCCGGCCAACTTCAATGAAATCCGCATGGAGGACAAGAAGGGGTTGGAGCAGGTGTATATCCATGCCGAGCGGAATCAGGACATCGTGGTTGAGGTAGATGAGAGCCACTCGGTGGGGCATGACCGCAACAAGCGCATCGGGCACAACGAGACGGTAACGATTGGCGCTAATCGCCTGCGCGTAGTACGCAACAACGACACCGTGCTGGTGGGCGGCGCCAAATCCGACTGCGCCGCCACGCGCTATACCCTCGAAGCTGGAGACAGTATTCGCCTGGTGTGCGGCGACAGTGTGATTGAGCTCACGTCAGACGGAGCCATCAACCTGACCTGTGGCTCGTTCAATCTGTTTTCCTCCGGCAGTAGCAAGATCCAGACACAAGGCAAACTGGATATCAACCAGGGCAGTGACAAGGGCACATCACCCGGTCAGCAGGGTGTGCGAGCCACTATCCATAACGCCGTCGAATCAACATTTGCGGACACGCCGGGCGCCGGCCAATAACGAGATACTTGCACCATGAACTACTTGATCAATGAAGCCCAATTCACCTTGCCCGATGCCGCCGTACAGGATGCCTCGATCAATATCCTCAAGTTCGCCCACCTGGGCACCACGCTGGTCGTCAGCCGTAGCCCGCTGGCGGACGGCGAAACGTTGCAAAGTAACTTCCAAGCGCAGCTAAAAGCGCTCGAGCAACAGGAGAAGTACCTTCGTTACTCGCCAGTGCAAGCCATAAAGGTGGGGACCGCACAGGATGTCGATGCCTATGAAGTGCAGAACAGTTTCAACAAAGGCAGCGACAGCTTTTACCAGTACCAGTTGGCGCTGCAACTACCGGGCACACGCCGCCTGATCGCGTTGAGTTACGTCAAGACCCAACCCCTCGGGCCCGCCGAAGCGGCTCACTGGGCAACGCTCAAGCGCACGCTTAACTGCTTCGCCGCACCCTGAATCAAACGGAGCCAAACCGACCGCTACTCAATCCCCCAAGAATACCCGACCACCCCGATCAACAATTCTTGATCGCCATCAAGCGGTTTTCACCCCCCACCTTCCTATCATGGCCACCGCCAAGCCATGAGGAAGCGACCATGTCAGAGACCTTCACCAAGGGCATGGCCAGGAACATCTATTTCGGAGGAAGCGTGTTCTTCTTCCTGATTTTCCTGGCCTTGACCTACCACACCGAACAAACCTTTCCCGCCCGCAGCAACGTCGACCAGCTCACTGACTCCGTGATCCGCGGCAAGGGCGTCTGGGAGCGCAATAACTGCGTCGGTTGCCACACCCTGTTGGGCGAGGGCGCGTACTTTGCGCCGGAGCTGGGCAATGTGTTCAAGCGCCGTGGGGGTGACGAAGGGTTCAAGCCGTTCCTGCACGCCTGGATGAAAATGCAGCCCCTTGGGGTGCCGGGGCGTCGGGCCATGCCGCAATTCAACCTCAGCGACCAGGAGGTGGACGACATGGCCGAGTTCCTCAAATGGAGCTCGAAGATCGATACCAATAACTGGCCACCGAACAAGGAGGGCTGAGCCATGCGCAGCGCCAATCCCTATCTGAAATTCCAATCCCAGGCCGTGGCCAAACCCTACTTTGTGTTTGCCTTGATCCTGTTCGTCGGCCAGGTGCTGTTTGGCCTGATCATGGGCCTGCAATACGTGGTGGGCGACTTTCTGTTCCCGTTGATCCCCTTCAACGTGGCGCGGATGGTCCATACCAACCTGTTGATCGTCTGGCTGTTGTTCGGCTTCATGGGCGCCGCCTATTACCTGATACCCGAGGAGGCCGACCGCGAACTGCACAGCCCCAAACTGGCCATCGTGCTGTTCTGGGTGTTTGCCGCGGCCGGGGTGTTGACCATCCTCGGTTACCTGCTGGTGCCGTATGCGGCGCTGGCCAAGCTGACCCATAACGAACTGTTGCCGACCATGGGCCGCGAGTTCCTCGAGCAACCGACCATTACCAAAATGGGCATCGTGGTGGTGTGCCTGGGCTTTCTCTACAACATCGGCATGACCCTGCTCAAAGGGCGCAAGACCACGGTCAGCATGGTGATGATGACCGGCCTGATCGGCCTCGCGGTGTTCTTCCTGTTCTCCTTCTACAACCCCGGCAACCTCGCACGGGACAAATTCTACTGGTGGTGGGTGGTGCACCTTTGGGTCGAAGGCGTGTGGGAACTGATCATGGGCTCGATGCTGGCATTCGTGCTGATCAAGGTCACCGGCGTCGACCGTGAAGTGGTGGAAAAATGGCTGTACGTGATCATCGCCATGGCCTTGATCACCGGGATCATCGGCACCGGGCACCACTTCTTCTGGATCGGCGCACCCGAGGTGTGGCTGTGGGTCGGCTCGATCTTCTCGGCCCTGGAGCCGCTGCCGTTCCTGGCGATGGTGATGTTCGCCTTCACCATGGTCAAACGTCGGCGGCGCCAGCACCCGAACCGCGCGGCCACCTTGTGGGCCAAGGGCACCACCGTGACAGCGTTCTTCGGTGCCGGGGTCTGGGGCTTCCTGCACACCCTGGCACCGGTCAACTTCTACACCCACGGCACCCAGCTCACGGCGGCCCACGGCCACCTGGCGTTCTTCGGGGCCTACGCGATGATCGTGATGACCCTGATCAGCTACGCCATGCCACGCTTGCGCGGCCTCGGCGAAGCCCCCGATGCGCGTTCGCAGACCATTGAAATCTGGGGCTTCTGGCTGATGGTGCTGTCGATGGTGATGATCACCCTGTTCCTCACCGCTGCCGGCGTGGTGCAGGTGTGGTTGCAGCGCTGGCCGGCGGACGGTGTGGCCTTGCCGTTCATGGCCACGGTCGAGCATTTGACTGTCTTGTTCTGGGCCCGCTTGGCCAGTGGCGTGGTGTTCCTGCTGGGGCTGCTCTGCTACCTGTACAGCTTCCGCCAACGCCAAGCAGTCGCCGGTGCGCCGGCGCCGATTGTGTATTGATCGTCAATCCCTGAGAGGGCGGCCCGGCTGGTACAGCGGGCCGTTTTACGTTTGGAGCACACGTCATGGCCTTTACCCTGGAATTGGAAGAGTGGGTCGGCAGCGTCTGGCACCGCTTTATCACCCGCCGTGCCACTGTGGATTTCCCCGAGGCGCAGGTCGCGCTGACGGACCATCAGCGCAGCCTGGCCCTGTTGTTTCGCGCCCTGGGCGGCGCCGGCGGGATGGCGCTGGAGGCGGCCTGCGAGCGCGACCTGTTGCTGCGTCGCAACCTGTTGATGCGCATCGCCGGCACCTGCAAACAGGCGCCCTTGGCCTCTTGCGACGGCAACCGCCTGCGCTTGCCGGCGCGCCTGGCGGTGTTCCCCGACGCGGCGCTGAACCACGAGTTGTATCGCTGGCTGGCGTTGCTCGCGGCCCACGCCGGGCCGATGAGCCACTGGGCGCGCGACAACCAACGCTGGACCTGGCTGCTGTTGCAGCGCTACCCGGCGATGCTGCCGCGCTACCAGCGCCTGGTGGAGGCGCACCTGCAACTGCGCCCCGACCCGGCCAGCCTCAAACCCGATGACGCCGCGCTGGAACGGGCCTTGCGCAAGGCCCTGCGCGAACCCGGCAGCGTGCGTCACTTGCCGCGCAGTGCGCGGGCCGCCTGGCCGTTGCCGTTATGGCTGTACCCGGCGCTGCAGTTGGACACTCCGCAAAGTACCGACGTGGAGGAGGAGGGCGACGACCTGTCAGCCCCGCCCGGCGAGCAGCAAGGCGGGCCCAAGCGCGCCACCCGCGTTGACGACGCGAGCCGCGATGGCGGCCTGTTGGTGGTGCGCCTGGAAAACCTGTTCAGTTGGAGCGAACACGTCGACCTCGATCGCTGGTCTGACGACAGCCAGGACCCGGACGCCGCCCGTGTCGCCGAAGACCTCGACCAGTTGAGCCTGTCGCGCCAGCGCGTGCGCAAGAGCGGCGGGCTCAAGCTGCACCTGGATCTGCCGCCCGCCGATGTCGACGACATCCCCTTGGGTGAGGGCATCAAGTTGCCCGAGTGGGACTACCGTCGGCAGTGCTTGCAGGCAGGCTTCGTCAACCTGCAATTGATGCAGCCGCGTTGCGCCGCGCCGCAACCCTTGCCCGCGCGGTTGCAGGCCCAGGCCCAGCGCCTGCGCCGGCAATTCCAGAGCTTGCGCACCGACCGCCAATGGAAGCGCCAGCAGCCTCAAGGGTCAGAGGTGGACCTGCAAGCCTGGCTGGATTTTCACGTAGAGCGCCAGCAGGGCGCCTGCGCCGAGCGCGGGCTATTCCTTGAGCAGCGCCACACCCACCGCGACCTGGCGTGCCTGTTGCTGGCCGATCTGTCGATGTCCACCGATGCCCATGTCAACGATGAGCAAAAGGTCATCGATGTGATACGCGACAGCCTGCTGCTGTTCGGCGAAAGCCTGGCCGGGGCCGGGGACCGCTTTGCGTTGTATGGGTTTTCTTCGCTGCGGCGGCATCAGGTGCGTTTGCAGGTGCTCAAAACCTTCCAGCAAGCCTATGACGATCGCACGCGTGGCGCGATTCAGGGCCTCAAACCGGGTTACTACACGCGCATGGGCGCGGCCATCCGCCAGGCCACCCAACTGCTGGGCGCCTGCCCGCAGCGGCGCAAGTTGCTGTTGTTGATCACCGATGGCAAGCCCAATGACCTGGACCTGTATGAGGGCCGTTACGGCGTGGAGGACACGCGCCAGGCGGTGGTCGAAGCGCGGCGCCAGGGCTTGATTCCGTTCTGCATCACCATCGACAAACAGGCCGGCGACTACCTGCCGTACATGTTCGGCGCGCATGGTTTCACGCTGATCCATCGCCCGGAACAATTGCCGCTGCGCCTGCCGCAGCTGTATCGGCAGTTGACCGAGGCTCAGTAAAAGTCCCTGGGTAACCAGAAGAACATCACCGCGCAGAACAGCGTCAGGCCCAGGCAGAACCACTGGAAACGCTTCAGTCGGCGCGCCAGGGTGCTGGCGTGGGCCTCGGGCAGCGGCGTGGCACAGCGCTCGCAAAGGTCGCGCTCCACGGCGTTGCCGTGCTGGCAGACCAGGCAGGTTTTCACTCGAATTGCTCTAGGCGCGGGCGGTCGAGAATCGCGATTTGCCGGCCGTCCTGGGTGATGATTTTCTCATCGATCAAGCGCCGGATAATCCGCGAAAACGTCTCCGGCTGGATCGACAGGTGCCCGGCAATCAATTGCTTGGCCATCGGCAGCTCAAAGCTGCAGTTGGTGCTTTGCAGGCGCACCAGTTGCGTGAGCAGGTAGCGCACCACGCGGTGGGTGGCGTTTTTCAGCGACAGGGTTTCGATCTCGTTGACCCGCTGGTGCAGGCGCACGCACAACGTGCCGAGCAGGGCGAAGGTCAGGCGGCTGTTGCTTTGCAGCAAACGCATGTAGGTGGCGTTGGACAACCGGTACAACTGCGTGGGGCACACCGCTTCGGCGCAGGCCACGTAGTTGGGCGTATCCATCAGCATCATGGCTTCGGCAAAGGTCTGCCGCTCGCCGATCACCTCGAACACCTTCTCCTGGCCGTCCGGGGTGAGGCGGTAGATTTTCACTGCGCCGGCGATCACGAAGTAGAACGCGTCGGCCGGTTCGCCCTGGCGAAACAGTGGTTCGCCTTTATCGACACTGAGCAATTGGCTGCTGCTCATCAGTTCGTTCAGTTGCACCTCGTCCAGGGGCTCGAACAGGTGGTGGCTGCGCAGGATTTGGTGATGAACGCGATGGAGCACCATCTTGACCTCGGGGAATGACGGGAAGGGATGTCCGAGGATAATCCTGTTGGCGTCGGTCGTACTTGATCCTCGACAAGGGCAACGCACAGGCAACGTTGCACGATCGTCGCAGTGATCGGTTGAGCACGTGCGCTATGCGCGGGCCGGTACGAGGCCGGGCGCGGCGTTGGCGAACAGTATGTCGTTCTCCAGGCGGATGTGTTCGCGCAGGTCGGCATGAAAGGCGCTCAGCTCGCGGTACAGGCTGCGCCAGGTGTTACAGGCCTCGGCCGGCGGGGTGATCTGGTTCGTCAGGCTTAACAGCTGCTCCAGCGCCTCGGCGTGCTGGTCGTGCTCGTAGCGCATCACCTGGATCGGCGTCGCCGCCTGGGGGCCCATGCCCATTTGCAGCATCGGGAACAGCACCTGCTCTTCCTTGAGCATGTGGCTCTCCAGTTCCTGCTGCATATCGTGCAGCAGGTCGGCCAGGCCGTTGGGGCATTGCAGGTGGTGGCCGTGGACCTGTTCGACGCGGCTCGCCAGGCGCACCAGTTCCGGCAATTGCTCGCGATGACGCGCGTGGTAGCGCGTCAGCAGATGGTCGATCAAGTGGTCCTGGGGTTGGGTGTTCCAGTCGCTCACGCGCATCGGGCTTTCCTCATCGGCGGTACGGATATACACCGGTGATTGCACGTGGCGTGCCAATTTCAACTGATTGAAAAATAACGATATATCCCGGAGCAAGGTAATCATGACCACAGGTTGTCAGGGTGTTGTGAACCCCAGGAGGGTCGAAATGACCGCGCCGCCCGACGGCATCCTCGGCCAAAGCCCGGTGTTGCTGCAGTTGCTCGACGAGCTGGCGCTGCTGGCCGAAACGCAGTTGCCGGTGTTGTTGCTCGGCGAAACCGGGGTCGGCAAAGAGTTGTTCGCACGGCGCCTGCATCGCCTGTCGCGCCGCTGCAACACGCCTTTGGTGCAGGTCAACTGCGCCGCGCTGCCGGAGGCGTTGGCCGAAAGCGAGCTGTTCGGTCACGTCAAGGGGGCTTTCTCCGGCGCCACCCACGACCGTGCCGGGCGGTTCGATGCGGCCAACGGCGGCACCTTGTTCCTCGATGAGGTCGGCGAATTGCCCTGGAGCGTCCAGGCCAAGCTGCTGCGTACCCTGGAGAATGGCGAGATCCAACGCCTGGGCGCCGATCGGCCATTGCATGTGGACGTGCGCATCATCGCCGCGACCAATCGCCACCTACCGGACAGCGTGCGCGACGGCCTGTTTCGCGCCGACCTGTATCACCGGCTGTCGGTGTACCCGGTGCCGATCCCGGCGTTGCGCGAGCGCGGCGAGGACGTGTGGTTGCTGGCGCGGCATTTCGTCGAGCTCAGCCGTGAGCGCCTGGGCTTGCGTGACCTGCAGCTATCGCCAGCGGCGCAACGGGTGCTGCTCGATTACCCCTGGCCGGGCAATGTGCGCGAGCTGGAGCACGTGATCAGTCGCGCCGCGTTGAAACAGCTCAGCCGTGCTGAACCGCGCAGTTCGGTGATCTGCCTGGAGCCGCACGCCCTGGGCCTGGACGCGGCCGTCGTCGCGGCTGAACGCGCCTTGCCCGCGTCATCGATTGAGTCCTTCCAACCCTTGGCGGTGGCGGTGGACGAGTGCCAGCGCTGGAACATTCGCCACGCCCTGGAGCACTGCGCCGGCAATTGGGCGAGTGCTGCGCGCTTGCTTGGCGTGGACGCCAGCAACCTGCACAAACTGGCGCGGCGCCTGAAGCTCAAGTAAGGGGGTGCGGCAACGCGCCAGCCGTGCGCATCCGTCGCACCTGCGCCAGGCCCGACTTGATTCTGGTCAAGGGCCACTCGCCAGCATCGCTCCTACCATCCGTCCCATCTTCAGCCCGACGCCTCAAGGGACTCCATGACTCGCTCCGCGCGCTTGACACGCCACTGGCTGACTGTGCTGGTGGTGTTGCTCATCACCAGCTTCACCGCCCAGGCCCGGTCTTACGGCGACATCGAACAGCAGCGTATCGAGCGCACCTTTCCCGCCCAGGATGCGGTCTCCGCACCGGACGGCCCGTTCAAGGTGCGCACCATTTCGACGGCGGGCAAGCCCATCGGCTATGTGTTCCAGAGCCTGGATGTGGTGGCGATCCCGGCGTATTCAGGTAAACCGATCAACACCCAGGTGATCCTCGACACCGCCGGGGTGATCCGCGATGCCTACGTGCTGGAACACCACGAGCCGATCCTGTTGATCGGTATTCCCGAGATCAAACTGCACGAGTTCACCGCGCACTATTCCGGCGTCGATGTGCGCCAGCGCGTGGTAGTCGGGCGTTCCAGTGACCCGAAGGCGGTGACGGTGGACGCGATTGCCGGCGCGACCGTGACCGCGATGGTGGTCAATGAAGTGGTGATGCGGGCAGCCCGTGAGGTGGCGGTGTGGCTCAAGCTGATCGACGGCACGGCCGCTACCGCGCAGAAAGTTGCGCTGATCCGCACTGATCGGTTTGACCCCGCCACCTGGGCGCAATTGACCGGCAATGGCGCGATCCGCCGCCTGCTTTTGACCCGTGGCCAGGTCGACGCGGCCTTCAAGGACACCGCCGCCGAAGGCGCCGAGGCGGCGGACGAGACGTTCATCGAGCTTTATGTGGCCAACCTCAACCCGCCGAGCATCGGCCGTAACCTGTTGGGCGAGGCGCACTACCGCAGCTTGATGCAGGGGCTCAAACCCGGCGAACAGGCCATCGCGGTACTCGGCCGTGGGCTGTTTTCGTTCAAGGGCTCGGGTTACGTGCGCGGCGGGATTTTCGACCGGGTGCAGTTGCGCCAGTTCGGCAACGTGATCAGCTTCCGTGACCTCGACCACCAGCGCATCGACGATGTCTACGCCGAGGGCATGCCGGCTTTCGACGAGATGTCGATATTCATCGTGCGTCCGCAGGCCGGCTTCGACCCGGGTTCGGCCTGGACCCTGGAGTTGCTGGTGCGGCGCCAGACCGGTCCGGTCAGCGGCACGTTCAGCAGCTTCGAATTGCCTTACCAGATGCCGGAACAGTACCTGGAACGGCCGCTGCCCACCGCCGCCGAACAAGCCGCGCTGGATGAGGCCAGCCGCCCGCTGTGGTTGAGCATCTGGTACCAGAAGCAGGCCCAGATCATCGTGCTCGGCGTCGCGCTTCTGCTGCTCACTGCGATCCTGTTCCTGCAGGACAGCCTGGCTCGGCGCCCGCGTCTGCTGCACTGGCTGCGCCGGGGTTATCTGGTGTTTACCGTGGGGTTCGTCGGCGGGTATGCGCTGGGGCAGTTGTCGGTGGTCAATGTGCTGACCTTCGTGCATGCGCTGGTGCAGGACTTTCGTTGGGAGTTGTTCCTCACCGACCCGCTGATCTTCATGCTCTGGGTCTTCACCGCCGCCAGCATCCTGCTGTGGGGGCGTGGGGTGTTCTGCGGCTGGCTGTGCCCGTTCGGGGCCTTGCAGGAACTGCTCAACGAAGCCGCGCGCCGTCTGAAGATCCGCCAGTTCGAATTGCCTTTCGCGGTGCATGAACGGCTGTGGGCGATCAAGTACCTGATCCTGCTGGTGCTGTTCGGTCTCTCGCTGGAATCCATGGCCACCGCCGAACGCTTTGCCGAAGTGGAACCGTTCAAGACCGCCATCACCCTCAAGTTCGATCGCCAGTGGTGGTTCGTGCTCTACGCCTTGGCGTTGCTGGTGATCAACCTGTTCACCCGCAAAGTCTACTGCCGCTACCTCTGTCCCCTCGGCGCCGCCCTGGCGATCCCGAGCAAGTTCCGCCTGTTCGACTGGCTCAAGCGTCGCCAGGAATGTGGCAACCCATGCCAACTGTGCGCCAAGGAATGCGAGATCCAGGCGATCCACCCGGACGGCCATATCAACGCCAACGAATGCCACTACTGCCTCGACTGCCAGATGACCTGGCACAACGAAAACAAGTGCCCGCCGCTGATCAACAAACGCAAGAAGCGCAACAAGGCGGCGCCCGTACAGATTCCCGTAGTGCAGATAAATCCCAACACTTGAAGGAGCAACCCATGAACGATACAGACGATAAACACGACGGCCTGACCCGGCGCAGTTTCCTCGGCACCGGTGCGGTGACTGGCGCTGTGCTGGCGGGTGCGTCGGCGCTCGGCGGCGCGGTGTTTACCCGTGAATCCTTCGCGGCGGCGGCCAAGGACGCCAAATCGAAAATCCATGTAGAACCCGGTCAGCTCGACGATTACTACGGCTTCTGGAGTGGCGGCCACCAGGGCGAAGTGCGGGTGCTGGGCATCCCGTCGATGCGCGAGCTGATGCGCATCCCGGTGTTCAACGTCGACTCGGCCACCGGCTGGGGCCTGACCAACGAGAGCAAGCGCATCCTCGGCGAGGGCGTCAAGTACCGCAACGGCGATTGCCACCACCCGCACTTGTCCACCACCGATGGCCGCTACGACGGCAAGTACCTGTTTATCAATGACAAGGCCAACAGCCGGGTGGCGCGCATCCGCCTGGACATCATGAAGTGCGACAAAATCCTCACCGTACCGAACGTCCAGGCCATCCACGGCCTGCGCCTGCAAAAGGTGCCCTACACCAAGTACGTGTTCTGCAACGCCGAGTTCATCATCCCGCACCCCAATGACGGCCACAGCTTCGACCTGCAGGATCGCAACGCCTTCACCATGTTCAATGCCATCGACGCCGAGAAAATGGAAATGGCGTTCCAGGTGATCGTCGACGGCAACCTCGACAACGCCGACATGGACTACACCGGCAAGTACGCGGCGGCCACCTGCTACAACTCGGAAAAGGCCACCGACCTGGCCGGCATGATGCGTAACGAGCGCGACTGGGTGGTGGTGTTCAACATCCCGCGCATCGAAGCGGCGATCAAGGCCGGCAAGTTCATCAGTGTGGACGGCGTCAAGGTGCCCGTGGTGGACGGGCGCAAATCCGAGGACGGCAAGGACAGCGAATTCACCCGCTACATTCCGGTGCCGAAGAACCCCCACGGCTGCAACACCTCGCCGGATGGCAAGTACTTCATCGCCAACGGCAAGCTGTCGCCGACCTGCACCATCATCGCCATCGACAAACTCGACGACCTGTTTAGTGGCAAGATCACCGACCCGCGCGGCGTGGTGGTCGGTGAACCGGAACTGGGCCTGGGCCCGCTGCACACCACCTACGACGGGCGCGGCTTTGCCTACACGACGCTGTTCATCGACAGCCAGGTGGTCAAGTGGAATATCGCCGAGGCCATCCGCGCCTATGGCGGCGAGAAGGTCAACTACATCAAGCAGAAGCTCGATGTGCAGTACCAGCCGGGCCACAACCATGCGTCGCTGACCGAAACCCGTGACGCCGACGGCCAGTGGTTGGTGGTATTGAGCAAGTTCTCCAAGGACCGCTTCCTGCCGACCGGCCCGCTGCACCCGGAGAACGACCAGTTGATCGACATCTCCGGCGATGAAATGAAACTGGTCCACGACGGCCCGGCCTTCGCCGAACCCCACGACTGTGCGATGGCGCGCCGCGACCAGATCAAGACCAAGAAAATCTGGGAGCGCAACGATCCGTTCTTCGCCGAGACGGTAGCCATCGCCAAGAAGGACGGGATCAACCTGGAAACCGACAGCAAGGTGATCCGCGACGGCAACAAGGTGCGCGTGTACATGACCTCCATGGCCCCGGCTTACGGGCTCACGGAGTTCACCGTCAAACAGGGCGATGAAGTCACCGTGACCATCACCAACATCGACATGATCGAAGACGTGACCCACGGCTTTGTCATGGTCAACCACGGCGTGAGCATGGAGATCAGCCCGCAGCAGACCTCGTCGATCACGTTCATTGCCGACAAACCGGGGCTGCATTGGTACTACTGCAGCTGGTTCTGCCATGCCCTGCACATGGAGATGGTCGGGCGGATGAAGGTCGAGCGCGCCTGACACAAGGACACAGCAGGACAAAGGTGGGAGGGCGCTTGCTCCCGATGGCGGTGAATCAGCCAAGGATGCATCAACTGATACACCCTCATCGGGAGCAAGCCCCCTCCCACATTTAGCCGCATTCAGTTTAAGGACATCACTGTGGCTCGATCACTCATCACCTTGATAGGGCTCGCACTGCTCTCGTTCGGGGTGAACGCTGGCGTGCGCCCCATCACCGACTTACCCCTGCAAGCCGACGGCCCCAACCACTGGCGCCTGCCTGCCGGCGAATACCGGGGCTCGTTTCGCATCGACCAACCGCTGCAATTGACCTGCGCCCCCGGCGCCCTCTTCCAGGCCGAAGGGCAGGGCAACGGCCTGCTGATCAGCGCGCCGGATGTCAGCGTCCAAGGCTGCACGTTCCTCGATTGGGGCGACGACCTCACGGCCATGAACGCCGGTGTCTTCATCCAACCCCAGGCCCGCGGCGCGCAACTGCTGGGCAACCGCCTGCAAGGCCAGGGCTTTGGCATCTGGGTCGACGGCACCCAGGACGTGAGCCTGATCGGCAACCGCATCCAGGGCGATACCTCGGTACGCTCCCAGGACCGTGGCAATGGCATTCACCTGTACGCCGTACACGGTGCCCGCGTCATCGATAACCACGTGCGCGACACCCGCGACGGCATCTACATCGACACCTCCAACGGCAACCTGCTGCAAGGCAACACCCTGGAAGATCTGCGCTACGGCATCCACTACATGTTCGCCAACGACAACCAGGTCCTGGGCAACACCACGCGCCGCACCCGCACCGGCTATGCCTTGATGCAAAGCCGCAAGCTGACGGTGATCGGCAATCGCTCCGAGCAGGACCAGAACTACGGCATCCTGATGAACTACATCACCTATTCGACCTTGCAGGACAACGTCGTCACCGATGTGCGCGACGGCTCCACCGGCGACACCATGATCGCCGGCGGCGAAGGCAAGGCGCTGTTCATCTACAACTCGCTGTTCAACCGCATCGAACACAACCGCTTCGCCCGCAGCGCGGTGGGCATCCACCTGACCGCCGGCTCCGAAGACAACCGCATCGCCGGCAACGCCTTCATCGACAACCAGCGCCAGGTCAAATACGTCGCCAGCCGCTTGCAGGAATGGTCGGCGGACGGCCGGGGCAACTACTGGAGCGACTACCTCGGCTGGGACCGCAACGGCGATGGCCTGGGCGATGTGGCTTATGAGCCGAACGACAACGTCGACCGCTTGCTGTGGATGTACCCCCAGGTACGGCTGTTGATGAACAGCCCCGGCATTGAGTTGCTGCGCTGGGTGCAACGTGCGTTTCCGGTGATGAAGTCGCCGGGAGTGATGGACAGCCACCCTCTGATGCAAGCCCCCACGCATAAGGAACCTGCATGATGAATGTCGTCGAGATCGAAGGCGTCAGCCAGTGCTACGGGCGTGCCACGGTGCTGCACGACCTGAACCTGAGCCTGGCCCCCGGGGAAGTGTTGGGGTTGTTCGGGCACAACGGCGCGGGCAAGACCACCGCGATGAAACTGGTCCTTGGCTTGCTGCGCGCCAGCGCCGGCGAGGTGCGGGTGTTCGGCCGTGCGCCGAGTGACCCCCACGTGCGCCGCTGGCTCGGTTACCTGCCGGAAAACGTCACGTTCTACGCACAGTTGAGCGGCGTCGAAACCCTGCGCCACTTTGCCCGGCTCAAGGGCGCGCCGATGCATCAGGTCGACCGCCTGCTGGACGACGTCGGCCTGACAGCGGCGGCGGGGCGGCGGGTGAAGACCTATTCCAAGGGCATGCGCCAGCGCCTCGGGCTGGCCCAGGCCTTGCTCGGCGAGCCACGCCTGTTGCTGCTCGACGAACCCACCGTGGGCCTCGACCCGTTCGCCACCCAGGACCTGTATCGCCTGCTCGACCGCCTGCGTGCGGCCGGCACCAGTACCATCCTGTGTTCCCATGTGCTGCCGGGCGTCGAGGCGCACATCAACCGCGCGGCGATCCTCACCCAGGGCCGCCTGCTGGCCTTGGGCAGCCTGGCGCAATTGCGCGCCGAGGCCGGCTTGCCGACGCTGATTCGCACCAGCGGCTTGCAGCGCGTCGAGCTGCTGCAACAACGCTGGAACGCCGCCGGCCATGTTACCCGGCGCTGGGGCGTCGAAGGGCTGCAAGTGGCGGCGCACAACGGCAGCAAGGTGCAACTGCTGCGTCAACTGCTGGCCGAAGACAGCCCCAGCGACGTGGAAATCCTGCCGCCGTCCCTCGAAGACATCTACCGGCATTACATGGACGGCGCGATGGTCACGGCACAGGAGGTGGCCTTATGAGCCCGATCTGGAACATGGCCCGCAAAGAATTTTGCGACGGCCTGCGTAACCGTTGGCTGTTGGCGATCAGCCTGTTGTTCGCGGTCCTGGCCATTGGCATCGCCTGGCTCGGCGCCGCCGCTGCCGGGCAACTGGGCTTCACCTCGATCCCGGCGACCATCGCCAGCCTGGCCAGCCTGGCGACGTTCCTGATGCCGCTGATCGCGCTGTTGCTGGCCTATGACGCGATCGTCGGCGAAGACGAGAGCGGCACCTTGTTGCTGCTGCTCACCTACCCCTTGGGGCGTGGGCAGATCCTGCTCGGCAAGTTCGTCGGCCATGGGCTGATCCTCGCGCTGGCCACGGTACTCGGCTTCGGCTGCGCGATGCTCGCCATTGCGCTGCTGGTCGACGACGTGGATTTCGCCATGCTGCTCTGGGCCTTCGGCCGGTTCATGCTGACCTCGGCCTTGTTGGGTTGGTGCTTTCTCGGGATGGCCTATGGCTTGAGCAGCCTGTGCGCAGAAAAATCCACCGCCGCCGGGCTGGCGCTGGGCGTGTGGTTCTACTTCGTGCTGGTCTTCGACCTGGCGCTGCTGGCCTTGCTGGTGCTCAGCAAAGGCCAGTTCAACCCGCAGGGGCTGCCTTGGTTGCTGCTGCTCAACCCCACCGACGTGTATCGGCTGATCAACCTTTCCGGTTTCGGCACGGGCACCCAGTCCGTGGGGGTCATGGCCCTGGGGTCGGACCTCGACGTGCCGCCGCTGGCCCTGTGGGCGTGCCTGCTGGGGTGGGTGGCCGTGCCGCTGGCGCTGGCCTATGGGTTGTTCCGGCGCCGTGCGGCGTAAGGACTTTTTATGACTGTTGGAGTGAGTGATATGGGTTTCAAGACACGGGTAGTCGCGGCCTTGCTGGTCGGCTTGTTGGTGACCGCCTGCGACAAGGTGCAGGAGTCGAGCTTCAGCGAAGCGCCGGTGGCGTTTCATCCGAACGACGAGTGCCACGTGTGCGGCATGGTGATCAACCCATTTCCCGGGCCCAAGGGCCAAGTGGTAGCGCGAGACGGGGTGAAGAAATTCTGTTCCACCGCCGAAATGCTCGGCTGGTGGCTGCAACCGGAAAACCGCCACGACGACGCCAAGTTGTACGTGCATGACATGGGCCGCAGCCAGTGGGATGCACCGGACGACAAGCACCTGATCGACGCCCGCACCGCGTACTACGTGATCGGCACCGGGCTCAAGGGCGCCATGGGCGTGGTGCTGGCTTCGTTTGCCGATGAGGCGAAGGCGCAGAAAGTCGCGGCGGACACCGGTGGCCGGCTGTTGCGTTTCGAGCAGATCGACCTGGCGCTGTTGCAGCAACCGATGCCGATGATGCACAGCGGGCATTGACCGCGAGGGGTATCAACCGGCTTGATACCCCATCAACTGCTCTTCGTTGAGGATTCGAATGGTGCGCTGGCGCACCTCGATCAACCCGCCTTCCACCAGCCGATGCAGAATCCTCGAAAACGTCTCCGGCTGAATCCCCAGCTTCGACGCCACCAGGCGCTTGGGCACCTGCAACACCACCTCGCTGTTGACGCCGTCGCGCTCCTGGAACAGGAAATTGATCACCCGGCGGCTGGCATTGGCCAGGGTCAGGGTGTCGATGTCCTGGAGGCGCTGATGCAGGTGAATACTCATGCTCGCCAGAATCGCCAGGCAAATGGCCGGCTGGTCTTCCAGCGCCCGGCGATAGTGTTGGCCTTCGATGCTCACCAGGACGCTGTCCTTGAGCGCGGTACCACTCACCGGGTACGCCTTGGCCTGGGTGAACAGCAGCGCTTCGGCAAACGTCTGGCCGGGGTGGATGACTTCCACCAGATGCTCCTGACCTTCGCCCGTGACCCGGTGCAGCTTGATTTGGCCGCTGACCAGCAGAAAGAACCGATCGGCGGGATCGCCCTGGTGCATGAGCGGAGTGTGATTGGGCAAGCGCCTGAGACTGGCCAGGGTGCAGACATCCTGAAAGGTTTTTTCAGGCAACCGGCTGAACAGGTGATGCCGGCGCAGGGTTAGAACGATTTGGGGATGGGTGAGCATAAGGGCCTCCACGGGTCATCAGGGTAGGGCGACCCAGGGTTTGGGGATATGCCTCGAAGGGGGTACCTCTTCCCGCGTTTGGCGAGTTTGGGTTAACGGGGCGCCCCAGTAGCCGGCCTGACCGGTCAAAAAAGTGGGAGGGGGCTTGCCCCCGATAGCAGTGTGTCAGCCACTACATGCATGACTGATGCACCGCTATCGGGAGCAAGCCCCCTCCCACATTTGGATCTCCATGGATCAGATAGAACTCATTTTGGCTCTGGCTCTGGCTCTGGCTCTGGCTCTGGCTCTTAGGCGCGGGCTTATAGCCGACCTGATTCTGGAAGCCGAACGCGGTCAAGAATGTGGGAGGGGGCTTGCTCCCGATAGCAGTGTGTCAGCCACTACATGCATGACTGATGCACCGCTATCGGGAGCAAGCCCCCTCCCACATTTGGATCTCCATGGATCAGATAGAACTCATTTTGGCTCTGGCTCTGGCTCTGGCTCTGGCTCTGGCTCTGGCTCTTAGGCGCGGGCTTATAGCCGACCTGATTCTGGAAGCCGAACGCGGTCAAGAATGTGGGAGGGGGCTTGCTCCCGATAGCAGTGTGTCAGCCACTACATGCATGACTGTTGCACCGCTATCGGGAGCAAGCCCCCTCCCACTTTTTGATCTCCGTGGATCAGATAGAACTCGTTCTGCTTTTGTTCTAGCTCTGGTTTTTGATCTTGATCTTAGGCTCACCAAGCACTAGCGAGGTGCCGAGTGTTGGGGCAAGAGGCCTTTGGTTGCGTTGGGCTGGGCCGGCATTCCGGCTTTTCCAAAGTGACCCGCTGTAAGAGCGGAACCACCCGCCGCCATGACCAAAAAAACGAATATGTACCCAATACCAAAGCAGCCTGGTCGGCCCGGAGGCCGCCAAGTTCAACCCGCCTGCCGCAAATGCTCCATCGCCCAAACCGCCGCCTCCACCCGCGACCGCAACCCCAACTTATGCAGCAAATTCTTCACATGCACCTTCACCGTCCCCTCGGTAATCCCCAGCTTATGCCCGATCACCTTATTGCTATACCCACTGGCAATCGTGCGCAGCACCTGCCGCTCCCGCTCAGTCAACTCCACCGCCGCATGGGGTTGCGGCGAACGCAGGGCCTGGGCCAGCACTCGCGTCAACCCGGGGCTGATCACCAACGCCCCATGCAACGCGTCGCGGATGAACTCCACCACCAACTCCGGCTCCATGTCTTTGAGCAGATACCCGTTGGCATCCAGGCGCAGCGCATCGCGAATGTCATCCTCAGCATCGGACACGGTAAACAGCAGCACCTTGCCCGCATAGTTCATCGCGCGCAGGCGGCGCAGGGTTTCCAGGCCGTTCATCTGTGGCATGTTGTTGTCCAGCAGCACCAGGTCCGGTTGCAGGCTCTCGATCTGGTCCAGGGCTTCCTGGCCATTGCCGGCTTCGCCGACGACCTGCAAATCGTCTTCCAACTCGAGTATCTGGCGCATGCCGCGGCGCATCATCGGGTGATCGTCGACCAGCAGGATACGGTGGCGGGGGAGTGTGCTCATGGGAGGTTGCCTTGTAGAGGTTGCCCGAGAAATTCCGGTTGAAAGCGCATTTGCACCCGTGTGCCCTGGGGCTCGCGGGGGCCGATGTCGAGTTGGCCGTGCAGGCTGCGTGCACGTTCGTCCATGATGGTCAGGCCGTGGTGTTCACGTTGGTCGACGGCACCGCAAAAGCCACGGCCGTCGTCCTCGATGCTCAGGCTTACGGTCTCGCCCTCCTGGCGCAGTTGCAGCCAGGCGTTTTGCGCATGGGCGTGGCGCAGGCAGTTGGACAGGGCCTCGCGGGTGATTTGCAGCAAGTGAATCTGCTCGCTGGCCGACAATTGGAAGGCGAGGGCGTCGACGTGCAGGTGCACCTGGAATTCGCCGCGCCGGGAGAACTCTTCGGCGGTGTCCGACAGTTCCTGTACCAGCCCGGCATCGTGGATTTGCAGGCGGAAGGTGGTCAGCAGCTCGCGCAGTTGGCGGTAGGCGTTGTTCAGGCCGTCGCGCAGTTCGGCGGTGACGGTGGCCAGGGTCTCCACCGGCTCGCCACGGCGGATCAGGGTTTGCATGCGGCTGACTTGCAGCTTCATGTACGACAGCGCCTGCGCCAGGGAGTCGTGCAGTTCCCGGGCGATGATGGTGCGCTCGTCAAGCAGCAGCAAACGATGATCCTGTTCGCGCTGGCGTTTGAGCGACAGCGAGGTGCCGATCAGGTTGGCCAGGGCCTGGATCAATTGCTTCTCCCAGTCCTGCGGGGGGTGGCCATCGTCGAAGTGGGCCTTGAGTTCACCCAGTTCCGAGCCCTGGTTGCTGATGCTGAATACCTGTGGCGGCGCGACGTTGTGTTTATGGCAGCTCGCGCAATCGCCGATGGCGCAGATGTTGCGGCTGTCGCCGCCGTGCAAGGCGAGCATCTGCTGGGCTGGTGCGAGGAAGTGGCCTTGCAGGCACAACGACAGGCGCAACCCCGGCAGGCGTTTCTGGAAGCGCCGGATCAGTTCGTCCAGGCCTTCGGCATTGGCCAGGCGCGTGGCCAGGCTGCGGCTGCTCTGGTAGAGCAGTTCGAGCGCGGCGTTGGCTTGTTGCAGGTTGAGGGTCTTGAGGCGCACCTGGCTTTCCAGGGTGCGGTGCGACGCCTCGATGGTCTCGGCCATGGCGTTGAAGCTCAGGGCCAGTTGGCCCAGTTCATCCTCGGAGCGGTGGTTGACCCGGGTCTTGAAGTCGCCGTCGCGAAAGCGCCGGGTGGCCTGTACCAGTTCCTGCAAGGGGTTGACCACGCCGTACTGCAATTCATACAGGCCGATCAACAGGATGATCAGCGTGCTGAACAGCGCCAGGCCCTGGATCCCTTGCTGCCAGCCTTGTTTTTGTTCGCTCTGTTGCTGCAACAGGCTGACGAATTGATTCATTTGCTCGACAAAGGCCGGTGCGCTGGCCTGGAACAGCGCCGCATCACCGCGCCCCAGGGCCGGGCGCAGCTCGTCGTTCCAGCGTTGCTGGATTTGTTGGTAGCTCTGCAGCAGGGCGCTGTTCGGGCCGTCTTCCAGCACCGCCTTGAGCGACTGGCTGTCGAGGCGCCCTTGCAGGCTCTGGGTGATGGCGTCGATCTCCGCAACCGGCGCGGCAGCGGCGAGTCGCCAGCTCAGGTGGTAGGTCTCCATGCGCACGGAACCTGCGGTGTTGATCGCGGCGGCGTCGCCCTGGCTGAACCAGGCGATCAGCCCCGCGCTCAAGGAACTGGCGAGGGCCAGAATGGCGATCAGGATCACGGCCAAGCCAGCGCGCGCGGGCAGGGAGCTGCGCAGCCAGTTAAACATCACGGCGTATTCGGAGGGGGGACAAAGCCTGCATGGCGGCACCTGAAAAGGAAAAACGAGCTGGAAAGCCGCAATCCCTGGCGCACTACCTCTAAAGAGTTGCCGGCAAACCCTCCCACGGGAAAACGCCGGCACAAGAGATCAATCCATTGATAAATAAAGACTTTCTCTTGTTATAGGGACTACCTCCTTAGAGGTATGTGCGGTCAGCATAGCCTTATACCCCCCAGGCCGACGTTGATCTGCGTCAAGTTCCACGGGGGTGTCGCCCCTAACCTGCGCTCATGAAATCACCTTCTGGAGCGCATACCGTGACTCAACCCCGTATAAGACAAGGCCTGGTGCTGGGCATGAGCACGCTGGCCTTCACCGTCTGCTTTATGGTGTGGATGATGTTCGCCGTGTTGGGCGTGCCGATCAAAGAGCTGCTGCAACTCAACGAAACCCAGTTCGGCCTGCTGGCCGCCACGCCGGTCTTGACCGGTTCCCTGGTGCGCTTGCCATTGGGCTTGCTGACCGACCGTTTCGGCGGGCGCATCGTGTTCTTCCTGTTGATGCTGGCCTGCGTCCTGCCGCTGTACCTGATCACCTACGCCACTGCCTATTGGCAGTTCCTGGTGCTGGGCCTGTTTGTCGGCCTGGCTGGCGGTTCGTTTTCGGTGGGCATCGCCTATGTCGCCAAATGGTTCGACAAAGAGAACCAGGGTTTTGCCATGGGCGTCTTCGGCGCCGGTAACGCCGGGGCTGCGGTCACTAAATTCCTTGCCCCGGCGCTGATCGCCCTTGGCACCTGGCACCTGGTGCCCAAGGTGTTCGGCGCGATCTTGTTCATCACCGCGCTGCTGTTCTGGTTCCTCACCAGCGAAAACAAGGCCCACCGCAGTGCCGGCGGCGCCACCTTGCGCGAGCAACTGCGGTGCCTGAAAGACCCGGCCGTGTGGCGCTACTGCCAGTACTACTCGATTGTCTTCGGCGGCTACGTCGGCCTGGCGTTGTGGATGACCAAGTACTACGTGCAGGAATACGGTTTCAACCTGCAAAGCGCCGCGCTGCTGGCCGCCTGTTTCTCCCTGCCCGGTGGCGTGCTGCGTGCGGTCGGCGGTTGGATGTCTGACCGCTGGGGCGCCCAGAGCGTGACCTGGTGGGTGTTGTGGGTGAGCTGGATCTGCCTGTTCCTGCTCAGCTACCCGCAGACCCAACTGCAAGTGATGACCGTCAACGGTCCCCTGGATTTCCATATCGGCCTCAACCCCACCCTGTTCACCGTGCTGCTGTTCGTGATGGGCATCGCCTTCGCGTTCGGCAAGGCCTCGGTATTCAAGTACATCGCCAATGACTACCCGCAGAACATGGGCGCGGTGTCCGGCATCGTCGGCCTGGCCGGCGGCCTGGGGGGCTTTGTGCTGCCGATTCTGTTTGGCGCCCTGGTGGACCTCACCGGCGTGCGCTCGTCCTGCTTCATGTTGATGTACGGCGTGGTCTGGGTGTCCCTGACCTGGATGTACTTCAGCGAAATCCGCAAACAACCGCTGCTGGGCCACACCGCCCAACGTCTCCAAGGAGAATGAACATGTCCATCGCGCAAAAGCCCGAGTCGGGCCCGGTGATTCACGACTGGCGCCCTGAGGACCCCGCGTTCTGGGGGGCCAGCGGCAAAAAAACCGCCACCCGCAACCTGTGGATCTCGATTCCCGCGCTGCTCCTGGCCTTCGCCGTGTGGATGGTGTGGAGCACGGTGATCGTGCGCCTGAACGCCATCGGCTTTAGCTTCACCACCGACCAGCTGTTCTGGCTGGCGGCGTTGCCCGGCCTGTCCGGCGCGACCTTGCGGGTGTTCTATTCGTTCATGGTGCCGATCTTCGGCGGACGCCGCTGGACCGCCCTGAGCACCGCGTCGCTGCTGCTGCCGGCGCTGTGGATGGGTTTCGCGGTGCAAGACCCCAACACCTCCTACAGCGTGTTTGTACTGATCGCCTTGTTGTGCGGGTTTGGCGGCGGCAACTTTGCCTCCAGCATGTCCAACATCAGCTTCTTCTACCCCAAGGCGCAGCAGGGCACGGCCCTGGGCCTGAACGCCGGTCTGGGCAACCTGGGCGTCTCGGTGATGCAGTTCTGCGTGCCGCTGGTGATCACCTTTGGTGTGTTTGGCGTGGTCGGCGGGCAAGCGCAGACCCTGCCGGACGGTAGCCAGTTGTGGCTGCAAAACGCTGGGTTCATCTGGGTGCCGTTCATCCTCACCGTCACCGTGGCGGCGTGGTTCGGCATGAATGACCTGTCCAGCGCCCGCGCTTCGTTCAGCGAGCAGGCGGTGATCTTCAAGCGCAAGCACAACTGGCTGATGTGCTGGCTGTACCTGGCGACCTTCGGTTCGTTCATCGGCTTTTCGGCGGCGTTCCCGCTGCTGATCAAAACCTCGTTTCCGGACGTGGTGGCGTTGAAGTTTGCCTTCCTCGGCCCGTTGGTCGGCGCGCTGGTACGCCCACTGGGCGGCTGGCTGGCGGACAAATTGGGCGGCGCGCGGGTGACCCTGTGGAACTTCGTGCTGATGATCGTGATGGTGTTCGGCGTGCTGCACTTCCTGCCCCAGAACGGCCAGGGCGGCAGCTTCTACGGCTTCCTCGGCATGTTCATGTTGCTGTTCATCACCACTGGCGTGGGCAACGGCTCCACCTTCCGCATGATCCCGGTGATCTTCCGCACCCAGCACGAGAAAGCCAGCGCCGGTAAATCCGCTGCCGAGCGCGAGCAGGCCATCAAGGATGCCGGCAAGGAATCCGCCGCGGTGCTGGGGTTTAGTTCGGCCATGGGCGCCTTCGGTGCGTTCTTTATTCCCAAGTCCTTCGGCACGTCCATGGCCGCCACCGGCAGCCCGGCGATGGCCTTCTACATGTTTGTCGGTTTCTACCTGAGCTGCATCGTCGTGACCTGGTGGTGGTACGCCCGCAAAGGCTGCGCCACACCCTGCTAGTCCGACCTGAATTCGCGGGGCAACGCACCCCGCAGCACGCCTGATGAGGAAAGCACCATGAGTCACTTATTGGATCAACTGCGGTTCTTCAACCGCAAACAAAACGAATTCTCCGACGGCCACGGTGAGACTCGCAAAGAGTCCCGTGACTGGGAAAACGTCTACCGTTCGCGCTGGCAGTACGACAAGATCGTGCGTTCCACCCACGGCGTGAACTGCACCGGCTCCTGCTCGTGGAAGATCTACGTGAAGAACGGCCTGATTACCTGGGAAACCCAGCAGACCGACTACCCGCGCACCCGCAACGACCTGCCCAACCACGAACCTCGTGGCTGCCCGCGTGGTGCGAGCTACAGCTGGTACATCTATAGTGCCAACCGGCTCAAGTACCCGAAGATCCGCAAGCCGCTGCTCAAGTTGTGGCGTGAAGCGCGCCAGACCCTGGCGCCGGTGGAAGCCTGGGCGAGCATTGTCGAGGACAAGGCCAAGGCCGACGCCTACAAGAGCAAGCGCGGCATGGGCGGTTTCATTCGCTCGAACTGGGAGGAGGTGAATGAAATCATCGCCGCCTCCAACGTCTACACCATCAAGCAATACGGCCCGGACCGCATCGTCGGCTTCTCGCCGATCCCGGCCATGTCCATGGTCAGCTACGCGGCGGGTTCGCGTTACCTGTCGCTGATCGGCGGTGTGTGCCTGAGCTTCTACGACTGGTACTGCGACCTGCCACCGGCCTCGCCGATGGTGTGGGGCGAGCAGACCGACGTGCCGGAATCGGCCGACTGGTACAACTCCAACTACATCATCGCCTGGGGTTCGAACGTTCCGCAGACCCGTACCCCGGACGCGCACTTCTTCACCGAGGTGCGCTACAAGGGCACCAAGACCGTGGCGATCACCCCCGACTATTCGGAAGTGGCCAAGCTCACCGACCTGTGGCTCAACCCCAAGCAGGGCACCGACGCCGCGCTGGCCCAGGCCTTCAACCATGTGATCTTCAAAGAATTTCACCTGGACAAGCCGAGCGCCTACTTCACCGACTACGCCAAGCGCTTCACCGACTTGCCGGTGCTGGTGATGCTCAAGCCCATGACCGGTTTCGCCCCGGGTGCAGGCTACCAGCCGGACCGCTTCCTGCGCGCCTCGGACCTCACCGGCAACCTCGGCCAGGACAACAACCCGGAATGGAAAACCATCGCCCTCGACGAGAGCGGCGAACTGGTCTCGCCGCAAGGCTCCATCGGCTATCGCTGGGGCGAGAAGGGCAAGTGGAACATCCTCGCCAAAGAGGGCGGTGAAGGCCGTGCGATCGACCTGAAACTCAGCCTGATCGGTGACGACGTCGCCGAAGTCGCGTTCCCGTATTTTGCCGGCGAAGTCCAGGAGCATTTCCAGCACGTGGCCGGCGAGGCGGTGCAGTACCGCCGCGTGCCGGTGCATAACGTGACCCTGGCCGACGGCAGTGTGGCCAAGGTGGCGACCGTGTTCGACCTGTCGGCGGCCAACCTGGCCATCGACCGTGGCCTAGGCGGCCACAACGTGGCCAAGGACTACGACGACGCCAGCGTGCCGGGCACCCCGGCGTGGCAGGAAGCGATCACCGGCGTCAGCCGCGAGAAAGCCATCCAGATCGCCCGTGAGTTTGCCGACAACGCCGACAAGACCAAGGGTCGCTCGATGATCATCGTCGGCGCGGCGATGAATCACTGGTACCACATGGACATGAACTACCGTGGGCTGATCAACATGCTCATGCTCTGCGGTTGCGTCGGCCAGACCGGCGGCGGCTGGGCCCACTACGTCGGCCAGGAAAAACTGCGCCCGCAATGCGGCTGGCTGCCCCTGGCCTTCGGCCTCGACTGGAACCGCCCACCGCGCCAGATGAACGGCACCAGCTTCTTCTACGGCCACAGTTCGCAATGGCGCCACGAGAAAATGAGCATGCACGATGTGCTCTCGCCACTGGCCGACAAGTCGCAGTTCCCCGAACACGCGCTGGACTACAACATCCGCGCCGAACGCGCCGGCTGGTTGCCCAGCGCGCCGCAGCTCAACACCAACCCGCTGCATATCTGCCGTGAGGCGGCCGCCGCTGGCATGACGCCGAAAGACTACGTGGTCAAGTCCTGGCAGGACGGCAGCCTGCGCTTTGCCTGCGAACAGCCGGACAGCCCGGTGAACTTCCCGCGCAACATGTTCATCTGGCGCTCCAACCTGCTCGGTTCGTCGGGCAAGGGCCATGAGTACATGCTCAAGTACCTGTTGGGCACCAAGAACGGCGTGATGAACGAAGACATCGGCCACAGCACCGAGTGCAAACCGACCGAGGCCGAATGGGTCGAGGACGGCGCCATCGGCAAGCTCGACCTGGTGACCACCTTGGACTTCCGCATGTCCTCCACCTGCGTGTATTCCGACATCGTCTTGCCGACCGCCACCTGGTACGAAAAAGACGACATGAACACCTCGGACATGCACCCGTTCATCCACCCATTGTCGGCGGCTATCGACCCGGCGTGGGAATCGCGTTCCGACTGGGAAATCTACAAAGGCATTGCCAAGGCGTTCTCGGCCATGTCGGTCGGCCACTTGGGCGTGGAACAAGACCTGGTTACCGTACCGCTGATGCACGACAGCGTCGGCGAACTGGCACAGCCGTTTGGCGGCACCGACTGGAAAAGCGCACGCGTGGCCCCGGTGCCCGGCAAGAATGCGCCGAACATTGCGGTGGTGGAACGCGACTACCCGAACATCTACAAGCAGTTCTCGTCGCTGGGCCCGATGCTGGAAAAACTCGGCAACGGCGGCAAGGGCATCAACTGGAACACCGATGAAGAAGTCGAGTTCCTCGGCGAACTCAACCATCACGAAAACGATGCCGGGATCAGCCATGGTCGGCCGAAAATCGACACGGCTATCGACGCCGCCGAGGTGATCCTGTCCCTGGCCCCGGAAACCAACGGCAAGGTCGCCTTGAAAGCCTGGGCCGCGCTGTCGGAATTCACCGGCATCGACCACAGCCACCTGGCGATCTCCAAGGCCCATGAAGCGATCCGCTTCCGCGATATCCAGGCGCAGCCGCGCAAGATCATCTCCAGCCCGACCTGGTCTGGCCTGGAAGACGAACACGTGAGCTACAACGCCGGCTACACCAACGTCCATGAAAACATCCCATGGCGCACCATCACCGGCCGCCAGCAGTTCTACCAGGATCACCCGTGGATGCAGGCGTTCGGCGAGCAGTTGATGAGCTACCGGCCACCGGTCAACACCAAGACCATCGAAGGTGTGAAGGGCAAGCGCAGCAATGGCGAAACCGAGATCGTGCTGAACTGGATCACCCCGCACCAGAAGTGGGGCATCCACAGCACCTACAGCGACAACCTGCTGATGCTCACCCTGAGCCGTGGCGGCCCGATTGTGTGGCTCTCGGAAATCGACGCCAAGCGCGCCGGGATCGAGGACAACGACTGGATCGAGTGCTTCAACGTCAACGGCGCACTGACCGCCCGTGCGGTGGTCAGCCAGCGCGTCAAGGAAGGCATGGTGATGATGTACCACGCCCAGGAACGCATCGTGAACGTGCCGGGTTCGGAAACCACCAAGACCCGTGGCGGCCACCACAACTCGGTAACCCGCGTGGTGCTCAAGCCGACCCACATGATCGGCGGCTATGCCCAGCAGGCCTACGGTTTCAACTACTACGGCACGGTCGGTTGCAACCGCGACGAGTTTGTCGTGGTGCGCAAAATGGCCAAGGTCGACTGGCTCGATGGTTCCACCGGCGATGACTTGCCGCGCCCATTGCCGACTGATATCGAGGAGAACTGAGATGAAGATTCGCTCACAGATCGGCATGGTCCTGAACCTGGACAAATGCATCGGCTGCCACACCTGTTCCATCACCTGCAAAAACGTCTGGACCAGCCGTGAAGGCATGGAATACGCCTGGTTCAATAACGTCGAGTCCAAGCCCGGCATCGGTTACCCCAAAGAATGGGAAAACCAGGACAAGTGGAAGGGCGGCTGGGTGCGCAACGCCAACGGCTCGATCAACCCGCGCATCGGCGGCAAGTTCCGCGTGTTGGCGAACATCTTCGCCAACCCTGACCTGCCGAGCCTGGACGACTACTACGAGCCGTTCGACTTCGACTACCAGCACCTGCACACCGCGCCTTTGGGCGAGCACCAGCCGACCGCGCGCCCGCGTTCGCTGGTGTCCGGCAAGCGCATGCAGAAAATCGAGTGGGGCCCGAACTGGGAAGAAATCCTCGGCACCGAGTTCGCCAAGCGCCGCAAGGACAAGAACTTCGACCAGATCCAGGCCGACATTTACGGCGAGTACGAAAACACCTTCATGATGTACCTGCCGCGCCTGTGCGAGCACTGCCTCAACCCGGCGTGCGCGGCCTCGTGCCCGAGCGGCGCGATCTACAAGCGTGAAGAAGACGGCATCGTGCTGATCGACCAGGAAAAGTGCCGCGGCTGGCGCATGTGCATCAGCGGCTGCCCGTACAAGAAGATCTACTTCAATTGGAAGAGCGGCAAGTCCGAGAAGTGCATCTTCTGCTACCCACGCATCGAAGCCGGCATGCCTACCGTGTGTGCCGAAACCTGCGTCGGCCGGATTCGCTACCTCGGCGTGCTGCTCTACGACGCCGACCGCATCAGCGAAGTGGCGAGCACCGCCAACGAGCAGGACCTGTACGAGAAACAGCTGGACATCTTCCTCGATCCGAATGACCCGGCGGTGATTCGCCAGGCCCTGGCCGATGGCGTGCCGCAGTCGGTGATCGACTCGGCGCAGCGCTCACCGGTGTACAAAATGGCCGTCGATTGGAAACTCGCACTGCCGCTGCACCCGGAATACCGCACCTTGCCGATGGTCTGGTACGTGCCGCCACTGTCGCCGATCCAGAACGCCGCAGCCGCCGGCACCGTGGGCATGAACGGGGTGATCCCGGATGTCGACAGCCTGCGCATTCCGCTGCGTTACCTGGCCAACCTGCTGACCGCCGGCGATGAAAAACCGGTCAAGCGTGCGCTCAAACGCCTGTTGGCGATGCGTGCCTACAAACGCTCCCAGCAAGTCGACGGCGTGCAGGACCTGCAAGTGCTCGAAGACGTCGGCCTGAGCGTGGAACAGGTGGAAGAGATGTACCGCTACCTGGCGATCGCCAACTACGAAGACCGCTTTGTGGTGCCGAGCGCGCACCGTGAAGACGCCATGAGCGATGCGTTCGCCGAACGCTCCGGCTGTGGTTTCAGCTTCGGCAGCGGTTGCAGCGGCAGTTCCGATACCAACATGTTCGGCGCCAAGAAGGCCAACCGCCGCGACGTGCTGAAAACCGTCCAGATCTGGGAGGACTGAGCCATGCGCATTCTTAAAGTGATTTCGTTGCTGCTGGACTACCCCACCGACACCCTGGTGAACGGCCGCGACGAACTGGAACAGGCGATTATCGAGTCGCGGGAAATCAGCCCCAAGCAGCGCGGCGCGCTGTTCGAGTTGCTCGAGCTGATCTGCGCCAATGACCTGATGGATGGCCAGGAACACTACGGCGCGTTGTTCGGCCGGGGGCGTTCGCTGTCGTTGCTGCTGTTCGAACACGTCCACGGCGAGTCTCGTGACCGTGGCCAGGCCATGGTCGACATGATGGCCCAGTACGAAGAGGCCGGGTTTGCCATCGGCGTTAAGGAGCTGCCGGACTATATCCCGCTGTACCTGGAGTTCCTCTCGACCCGCGAAGACATCGAGGCCCGCGAGGGCCTGGCGGATGTGGCGCACCTGCTGGCGTTGCTCGCCGCACGCCTGGACGAGCGCGAGAGCGCCTATGCCAGTTGCTTCCGTGCGTTGCTGCAGATCGCCGGCGCCGAGCCGCACCAGGCCGTGGCCGAGCTGCGCGCCCAGGTCGCCGCCGAGCCGCGTGACGACTCCCTCGAAGCCCTGGACAAAATCTGGGAAGAGGAAGCGGTGGACTTTATGCAGGCCGAACAACAGGACCGTTGCAGCTCGATGCCCAGCGCGCCGGGTAAAGCCCGCGAAGAAAGCGCGGTGCCGTTGCACTGGGTGGATTTTCAGCAAGAAGGGCAGGCCGCAGTGCCAGCCGCGGAGGTGGGTAATGTCTAAGTGGAATTTGCTGGTTTTCGGGGTGTACCCCTATGTCGCCCTGGCGATCTGCCTGCTGGGCAGTTGGGCGCGGTTCGACCTGTCGCAGTACACCTGGAAGGCCGGCTCCAGCCAGATGCTCAACAACCGTGGCATGCGCGTGGCGAGCAACTTCTTCCACATCGGCGTGCTGTTCGTGCTGGCCGGGCACTTCGTTGGCCTGCTGACCCCGGCGTCGGTCTATCACCATGTGATCAGCACTGAAAACAAACAGTTGCTGGCGATGGTCTCCGGCGGCGTCTTCGGCCTGCTGTGCCTGGTGGGCTTGCTGATGCTGGTCAAGCGCCGCCTGAGCGACCCGCGTGTACGCGCCACATCGAGCCCGTCGGACATCCTGATCCTGCTGGTGCTGCTCGCGCAGTTGGTGCTTGGCTTGCTGACCATCGTCGCGTCCACCGGGCATATGGACGGTTCGGTGATGGTGATGCTCGCCGACTGGGCGCAGAACGTGGTGCTGTTGCGGCCGCTGGACGCGGCGGCTTCGATCGAGCCGGTCAGCCTGATCTACAAGGCGCATGTGGCGCTGGGCTTGACCTTGTTCGTACTGTTCCCGTTTACCCGCTTGGTGCATATGGTCAGCGCGCCGATCTGGTACCTGGGGCGTCGTTATCAAATCGTGCGGCAGAAGTATTGAGGAGAACGTCATGACAACTGGATGCGGATGTGGTGGCGGTAAAGGCGGCAGCGGTGGTTGCGGCTCGTCGGTCAAAGAACCGGTGGTGGCCGAGGTTGCGGCCCCGGCGCTGTTCGAGGAACTCAAGGCACCTGAGCTGATCGCCAGCAGTGAACAGGAATGGCCGATCATCAGCGTCAACGGCGTGCCCGTCACGCCGGAGGCCATGGCCCTGGAGTTGCAATATCACCCGGCGCAAAGCCGCGAAGAGGCGGTGTATCTGGCCGCCCGTGCGCTGGTGATCCGCGAGCTGTTGCAGCAGCGGATCGCCGAGCTGGGCCTGGCGGTGGAGATCGCCGCCGGCGAGAACGAAGAAGAAGCCGCCACGCGCTTGCTGCTGGAGCGTGAGGTCAAGGTGCCCGAGTGCGACGAGGCCACCTGTGTGCGTTACTTCGAGAACAATCGCGGGCGCTTTCACAGCGCGCCGTTGCTGGCGGTGCGGCACATTCTGCTCGAATGCGCGCCGGACGACGCCGAGGCGCGCCATTTGGCGCACACCCAGGCGGAAGCCCTGCTGCTGAACCTGAAAGACCAGCCCGGCCACTTTGCCGAGCTGGCCCTGCAGTATTCGGCGTGCCCGTCCAAAGCCCAGGGCGGTTCGTTGGGCCAGGTGAGCAAGGGCCAGACCGTGCCCGAGCTGGAGCGTCAGCTGTTTACCCTGGCGCCGGGCCTGGCCGGTAAGCCGCTGGAAAGCCGTTACGGCTGGCATGTGATCAATGTCGATCAGCGCATCGAAGGCCAACCGCTGCCGTATGAGGCGGTGGCGGTGGCGATCCGCACCCAGTTGCAGCAAGGTGTGTGGCAAAAGGCATTGGTGCAGTACCTGCAAACCCTGATTGGCGCGGCGGACATTCGTGGCATCGCGCTGCAGGGCGCCGACTCGCCGCTGGTGCAGTGACATGAGCCTGGTGGATGGGGTAGGCCGTTCGATCAATTACCTGCGCTTGTCGGTGACCGACCGTTGTGATTTCCGCTGTGTGTACTGCATGGCGAAAAACATGACGTTCCTGCCGCGCCAGCAGGTGCTGACCCTGGAAGAGCTGGAACGCCTGGCCGCGCTGTTCGTCGGCCAGGGCGTGCGCAAGATCCGCCTGACCGGCGGCGAGCCGTTGATTCGTCCGGGCATTGTCGGGTTGTGCCGCAACATCGCGGCGCTGCCGGGCTTGCGCGAACTGGTGATGACCAGCAACGGCTCGCAGTTGGCACGCCTCGCGCAGCCGCTGGTGGACGCCGGGGTCAAGCGCATGAACATCAGCCTCGACAGCCTCGATGCGCAGCGCTTTCGCGCGATCACCCGCAACGGCGATCTGCGCCAGGTGCTGGACGGTATCGAGGCGGCGCGAGAGGCCGGGTTCGAGCGGGTCAAGCTCAATTGCGTGGTGATGAAAGGGCGCAACTTCGATGAAGTGCCCGCGCTGGTGCAGTACGCGATCGACCAAGGCATCGACATCAGCTTTATCGAGGAAATGCCCCTGGGCGACGTGGGCCGTTCACGCGGCGAGACGTTCTGTGCCAGTGATGAAGTGCGCGCCGTGATCGCGCGTCACCATGCCGTGCTCGACAGCACCGAAAACAGCGGCGGCCCGGCGCGCTATGTGCGCCTGGCACGGCATCCGGGGACGCGCATCGGCTTTATCTCACCCAACTCCCATAACTTCTGCGGCAGTTGCAACCGCGTGCGCATGACCGTCGAAGGGCAGTTGCTGCTGTGCCTGGGGCAGGACAACGCGGTGGACTTGCGCGCTTTGCTGCGGCGTTATCCGTTGGACGATGGGCCGTTGATCGAGGCCTTGCACAAGGGGTTGAGGGGCAAGCCGCTGCGCCATGATTTCACCGGGGCAGGCGAGGTGCAGGTGGTGCGCTTCATGAATATGAGCGGCGGTTGACTGTGGGAGGGGCGGTGCGACGATTCGACTTGCTCCCGATAGCGGTGTGTCAGTCAATACATGCATGACTGATACACCGCTATCGGGAGCAAGCCCCCTCCCACATTTTGATCTTCATTCAGACTTGACCCTGATCAATGGCAGCCCAAACGCTTGACCGTAATATCACTGCATATTGTGTTTTAAAGATTTATTAAATCTATATGTAGTGTCTGGAGCCTTCCAATGCAAAGCATGCTCAGCCCGCTGGTCAGTAACCGCCTGCACAAACGCGACGGCAGCCTCGTTGCGTTCGACGCCGAAAAAATCCGTCAGGCGCTGATCGCCGCCGGCAATGCTACCGGCGAGTATCAGGAAGCCGAGGTCGACCTGTTGCTCGGCGCGGTATTGGCGCGGCTGCGCGGCATCGAACGGCTGGACGTGGAGCAGATCCAGGACAGCGTCGAGCGGGTGTTGATGGATGCCGGGTACTTCCTGTCGATGCGCGCTTATATCGTCTACCGCGAACAGCACGGCCGCCTGCGCCGCGATCGCAAGACCCTGGTGGAAGTCGCCACCTCGATGAACGAATACCTCGACCGTGAAGACTGGCGCGTCCAGGCCAATGCCAACCAGGGATATTCCCTGGGCGGGCTGGTGTTGAACGTGTCGGGCAAGGTCACCGCCAATTACTGGCTGGATGAGGTCTACAGCCAGCAGATCGGCCGCGCACACCGTGAGGCGGATCTGCATATCCATGACCTGGACATGCTCGCCGGCTACTGCGCCGGTTGGTCGCTGCGCTCGTTGTTGCACGAAGGCCTCAATGGCGTGCCGGGCCGCGTGGAAGCAGGGCCGCCCAAGCATTTGAGCAGTGCCCTGGGGCAGATGGTCAACTTCCTCGGCACCTTGCAAAACGAATGGGCCGGCGCCCAGGCGTTCAGCTCGTTCGATACGTATCTTGCGCCCTACGTGCGCAAGGACCAGTTGAGCTACCCCGAGGTGCGCCAGGCGGTGCAGGAGTTCATCTACAACCTCAACGTGCCGTCGCGCTGGGGCACGCAGACGCCGTTCACCAACCTGACCTTCGACTGGGTCTGCCCGGAAGATTTGCGCGAGCAGATCCCGGTGATCGGTGGTGAGGAAATGCCGTTTGCCTATGGCGACCTGCAAACGGAAATGGAGCTGATCAACCGTGCCTACATCGAAGTGATGCAGGCCGGGGATGCCAAGGGGCGGGTGTTCACCTTCCCGATTCCGACCTACAACATCACCCATGATTTCCCTTGGGACAGCGAGAACGCCGACCGCTTGTTCGAGATGACGGCGCGCTACGGTTTGCCGTATTTCCAGAACTTCCTCAATTCCGACATGCAGCCCAACCAGGTGCGCTCCATGTGCTGTCGCCTGCAACTGGACGTGCGCGAGTTGCTCAAGCGTGGCGGCGGGCTGTTCGGTTCGGCGGAGCAGACCGGCTCCCTGGGCGTGGTGACGATCAACTGCGCGCGCCTCGGTTACCTGTTCAAGGGCGACACCAGCGGCTTGCTGCAACGCCTGGACAGCCTGATGGAAATGGCCATGGAAAGCCTGGAGGTCAAGCGCAAGGTGATCCAGCACCATATGGACGCCGGGTTGTACCCGTACACCAAGCGTTACCTGGGCACCTTGCGCAACCACTTCTCCACCATCGGCCTCAACGGCATGCACGAGATGCTGCGCAATTTCACCGATGACACGCAGGGCACGCACACCGAAGAAGGGCGCGCGTTTGCCTTGCGCCTGCTTGACCATGTGCGCGCCACCTTGCTGCGCTTTCAGGAAGAAACCGGCCACCTCTACAACCTCGAAGCCACGCCGGCGGAAGGCACCACCTACCGCTTCGCCAAGGAAGACCGCAAGCGCTACCCGGACATTCTGCAAGCCGGCAGCGTGGATGCGCCGTACTACACCAACTCGTCGCAACTGCCGGTGGGCTTTACCCAAGACCCCTTCGAAGCCCTCGAACTGCAAGACGAACTGCAATGCAAATACACCGGCGGCACCGTGCTGCACCTGTACATGGCCGAACAGATTTCCTCGGCCCAGGCCTGCAAGCAATTGGTGCGCAAAGCGCTGGGGCGTTTCCGCCTGCCGTACCTGACCGTGACCCCGACCTTCTCGATCTGCCCGGTGCACGGCTACCTCGCCGGCGAACACGAGTTCTGTCCCAAGTGCGATGAAATCCTCGCGCTTGCTGCCCAGTCCTGAACCTGTTTTTCAACCCGCAAGGAGATTCACCATGCAAACATCCCAGCCACAACGTCAGCGCTGCGAAGTCTGGACCCGGGTGATGGGTTACCACCGGCCGGTGTCCGCGTTCAACCCCGGCAAACAGTCCGAGCACAAGGAGCGTGTTCACTTTACCGAAGCGGCTTGTGCGGCCGGGCGCCAATGAGTCGAATGCTACGGGTTGGGGGCATGGTGCCCCTGACCACCCTCGACTACCCTGGCATGCTCGCCTGCGTGCTGTTCTGCCAGGGCTGCGCCTGGCGCTGTCGTTATTGCCATAACCCGGACCTGATCACACCGCGCGGAAGCGCAGAGATCGATTGGCGCCGGGTTCTGCTGTTTTTGCAGCGCCGCCAGGACCTGTTGGACGCGGTGGTGTTCAGCGGCGGTGAGCCGACCCTGCAGGAAGGCTTGCCGGCGGCGATGGACGAAGTGCGCGCCATGGGCTTTCGCGTGGGCCTGCACAGCGCGGGGATCAAGCCGGCAGGCTTTGCCAACGCGCTGCGCCATGCTGACTGGGTGGGTTTCGATGTGAAGGCCCTGGTCGAGGACTATCAAATGATCACCCAGGTCAAAGGCAGCGGCGCCGCCAATTGGCGCAGTTTGGAGACCTTGTTGGCCAGTGGCGTGGACTACGAATGCCGCACCACGGTGCATTGGCACCTGATCGACCCGACGCGCCTGTTACGCCTGGCCCAGCGATTGCAAGCCAGTGGTGTCAAGCGCTTCGCCGTGCAGATGGTACGCACGGCGAGCATGCTCGATGAGCAACTGCCGATTGCTCCGGCACAGATGGCGTTGCCGGAGTTATGGGGGCGCATGCGCGAGTTGTTTCCGGCTTTTGTATTACGAGGGTGACCGATCGCCCTCCCAGGATTTTTAAAGATGTTGCCCGTTTCGGGCCGATATTCATCAAGGAATGTTTAGAATGACGCAGTTAACCACGGCACAACGCATTGTCATCGGCTTCGCGATTGCGCCGCTGGCTCTGGTCGGTTTGGTGTTTTACGCCTTGCACGACCTGGCAACCCTCAAGCAACAATCCGAACAGATCGTGCAGCAGGACTGGCCGAGAATCGCACCGATCATGGTGATCGCCACCGGCGTGCGCGATAACGGGCGCAACACCCGCGACCTGCTGATCGACCAGGATAACCAGCCGGCCCAGGAGGCCATCGGCACCACCCGGCAGCGCATTACCCAGGCGTTCGCCACCCTCGAGCCGCTGTTCGATACCGCCGAAGGCAAGGCGGCGTATGCCGCGTTGAAAACCCATCGGGAAACCTACGTCGCGGCCTTTACCCAGGTGCAGGCGCTGATCAAGCAGGGCGCCCGCGAGCAGGGCCTGGCCCAGCTCAAACAGCAGGTAGTGCCGGCCGAACTTGACGTGTTCAAGAGCCTCGATGCGTTGATGGCTATGCAGGGCCGGCTGTTTGTCGAGCGCGAGCAAGCTGCGCAAATCCTCTACGACGATGCGCGCCGCACGATGATCGGGCTGTTGCTGCTGTGCGTGACCCTGGTCGTGGCGGCCGCCGTGATCGTCACGCGCAGCGTCACCCGACCTTTGGGCGGCGAGCCGGACGAGGTGGCGCGGGTGCTCAACCATATCGCCCAGGGCGACCTGACCATCGACGTGCCGCTGGGCAACAGTGCCGACGGCAGCGTGATGCGCAACCTGCACCGGATGCAGCAGAGTCTTAACCAGATGGTCCGGCAGATCGCCGCCTCGGTGGATGGCGTGGCCAGCTCGTCGGAAGAGTTGAGTGCGGTCAGCAGCCAGACCAGCAGCAGCCTGCAGTTGCAGGGCCAGGAAATCGAACAGGCCGCCACGGCGGTGAATGAAATGACTGCCGCCGTCGACGAAGTGGCGCGCAACGCCGTGAGCACCAGCGAAGCCTCGCGCCTGTCGGAACAGACCGCCCAGCTTGGGCGGGCGCAGGTGCAGGAAACCGTGGCCTCGATCAACACCCTGGCCACCGGCGTGGTGGAAACCTCCGAACGTATCCAGCAACTCGCCGGCCGCGTGCAAGACATCAGCGGCGTGCTGGACGTGATCCGCAGCATCGCTGACCAGACCAACCTGCTGGCCCTCAACGCCGCGATCGAAGCGGCCCGGGCCGGCGATGCCGGGCGCGGTTTTGCGGTGGTCGCCGATGAAGTGCGCGCACTGGCCCATCGTACTCAGACCTCGACCCAGGAGATCGAGCAGATGATCGGCAACATCCGCCAGGACACCGAACACGCCGTGGCCGCGATGCACGACAGCAGCGAGCGGGTGCAGACGACCTTGGGCGTAGCGCAGCGTTCGGGGGAGGCGCTGGATGAAATCACCCGGTCGATTTCGCAGATCAATGAGCGCAATTTGATGATTGCCAGCGCCACCGAAGAACAGGCACTGGTGGCGCGGGAAGTGGATCGCAACCTGGTGGGGATTCGAAACCTGTCGCAGCAGGTGTTGCAGGGAGCTTTGCATACCGAGACGGCGGGGCATGATCTGGCGGGGATGGCGGGGGAGCTGCATCAGACGGTGGCGCGGTTTAAGGTTTAAGGGGGGGATACGGTGTGCATATCCGTTATTTAGGTAACGGCGGCTATTGGTTCCGCTCTTACAGTGGGTCACTTTTGGCAAACGCCCCAAAAGTAACCAAAAGGTCTTTGCCCCACCACTCGGCACCTCGCCTGCGTTCGGCCAGCGTGGTTTACGGGGCGCCCCAGATCAAAAGCCAAAGCAAAGCAAAGCAAGGCGGCCTTATAGCCTACCTGATCCTGGAAGCCTAACTCGGTCAGAAATGTGGGAGGGGGCTTGCCCCCGATAGCAGTGTGTCAGCCAATACATGCATGACTGATCCACCGCTATCGGGGGCAAGCCCCCTCCCACATTTTGATCTCCATGGATCAGATAGACCTCATTCTGCTTTGCTCTTGCTCTTGCTCTTGCTCTTGCTCTTGCTCTTGCTCTTGCTCTTGCTCTTGCTCTTGCTCTTGCTCTTGCTCTTGCTCTTGCTCTTGCTCTTGCTCTTGCTCTTGCTCTTGCTCTTGCTCTTGCTCTTGCTCTTGCTCTTGCTCTTGCTCTTGCTCTTGCTCTTGCTCTTGCTCTTGCTCTTGCTCTTGCTCTTGCTCTGGCTTTTGATCTTGATCTTAGGCGCCCCGTAAAACCACGCTGGCCGAACGCAGGCTTGAATCCGTGGGTAACCCGGCAGGACGCCGGGTTAGCCGTCCTGGGCCAAGGATGGCCCATGACGGCGGCCCACGGATTCAAGCCTGCGTTCGGGCACACCGAGCCTAGGCGAGGTGCCGAGTGGTGGGGCAAGAGCCCTTTGGTTACTTTGGGGCTTTTCCAAAGTGACCCGCTGTAAGAGCGGAACCATAAGCCGCCGTTACCAAAAAAACGGGACTGTCATAAATTTTGTGTTCGGGCATAACATTGCAGAAGAGGTGCATATATGCCGACCAAAAAGAAACCGGCCCGTGAGGCCCCGCGTGATCTTCCAACCATTCCCAAAGAGCTGATCGACCAGTTCGTCAGCGGTCCGATGAGTGCCGAAGCCATTCAGGATGCGTCGATGGCGTTCAAAAAGGCGCTGATCGAGCGAGCCCTTGGTGCCGAACTGGGTCACCACCTTGGCTATCCTCAGGGCGCGGAGCGCCCTGAGGAGTCGAGTAACCAGCGCAACGGCAAGAGCGGCAAAACGGTGCTCACCGATGACGGCCCGCTTCGCCTGGACATTCCCAGAGATCGCGATGGAAGTTTTGCGCCGATCCTGATCCCAAAACACGAACGCCGCTTTACGGGCTTTGATGACAAGATCATTGCGATGTATGCCCGAGGCATGACGGTCCGTGAGATCCGTGCATTTTTATCCGAACAGTACGGAACAGAGGTCTCTCACGATTTCATCAGTTCAGTGACCGATGCGGTTTTAGACGAAGTCACTGCCTGGCAACAACGACCGCTTGAGCCGATGTATCCGGTGATTTTCTTCGATGCGTTGCGAGTCAAAATTCGCGACGAAGGTTTGGTTCGCAACAAGGCAATCTACCTGGCGCTGGGTGTCTTGCCGGATGGAACCCGAGACATCTTGGGCATTTGGATTGAAACAACCGAAGGTGCGAAGTTTTGGATGAAGGTCTTCAACGACCTCAAAACCCGAGGTGTCGAGGACGTCTTGATCGCAGTAACTGATGGCCTCAAAGGTATGCCTGAAGCGCTGAGCGCGGTATTTCCCGAGACGACGTTGCAGACCTGCATTGTGCATTTGATCCGTAACAGTCTTGATTACGCGCCTTGGGATAAGCGCCGCGAGCTGGCGAAAGCGTTGAAGCCGATCTATCAGGCACTCAACGCTGACGCCGCTGAACAAGCGCTGTTAGCCTTCGAAACCGGCCCTTGGGGCAAGCAATATCCAACGGTCGCAAAGGCCTGGAAGCGTGCGTGGGATCGAGTTATCCCCTTCTTCGTGTTTCCCCCGGCCATACGTAAAGTGATCTACACAACGAACGCCATCGAGAGTATCAACGCTCAGTTGCGCAAGATCATCAAGACCAGAGGCCATTTCCCAACGGACGATGCCGCGACGAAGCTAATCTGGTTGGGCTTACGCAATATCACCGCAAACTGGGGCAAGCCGGCACACGACTGGAAGAGTGCGATGAATCAATTTGCGATCTTGTATGGAGATCGATTTATCAGGCCGACCTGGTAAAACTAAGGCCTACCTAACGGCAGGCCGTTAACGGCCCGCACACAAAAAATCTGACACTCTCATTTCTGCGGTAACGGCGGCTATTGGTTCCGCTCTTACAGCGGGTCACTTTTGGAAAAGAGCCCCAAAAGTAACCAAAAGGGCTCTTGCCCCACCACTCGGTGCCTCGCCTAGGCTCGGCATGCCCTCACTCCGGCTTGAATCCGTGGGCCGCCGTCATGGGCCATCCTTGGCCCAGGACGGCTAACCCGGCGTCCTGCCGGGTTACCCACGGATTCAAGCCTGCGTTCGGCCAGCGTGGTTTTACGGGGCGCCTAAGATCAAAAGCCAAAGCCAAAGCCAAAGCGAGGCGGCCTTATAGCCGACCTGATCCTGGAAGCCGAACCCGGTCAAAAATGTGGGAGGGGGCTTGCCCCCGATGGCAGTGTGTCAGTCACTACATGCATGACTGATCCACCGCTATCGGGGGCAAGCCCCCTCCCACATTTTGATCTCCATGGATCAGATAGACCTCATTCTGCTCTGGCTCTGGCTCTGGCTCTGGCTCTGGCTCTGGCTCTGGCTCTGGCTCTGGCTCTTGCTCTTGCTCTTGCTCTTGCTCTTGATCTTAGGCGCCCCGTAAAACCACGCTGGCCGAACGCAGGTATTACGCAGCGGGTAAACCGGCAGGGATGCCGGTTTAGCCGTCCCGGGCCAAGGATGGCCCGTGACGGCGGCCCGCGGAGTAATGCCTGCGTTCGGGCACACCGAGCCTAGGCGAGGTGCCGAGTGGTGGGGCAAGAGCCCTTTGGTTACTTTGGGGCTTTTCCAAAGTGACCCGCTGTAAGAGCGGAACCAATAGCAGCCGTTACCAAAAAAACGGATATGTACTCAGCCGCCGCCGTTACCAAAAAAACGGATATGTACTCAGCCGCCGCCGTTACCAAAAAAACGGATATGTACTCAGCCGCCGCCGTTACCAAAAAAACGGATATGTACTCAGCCGCCGCCGTTACCAAAAAAACGGATATGTACTCAGCCGCCGCCGTTACCAAAAAAACGGATATGTACTCAGCCGCCGCCGTTACCAAAAAAACGGATATGTACTCAGCCGCCGCCGTTACCAAAAAAACGGATATGTACTCAGCCGCCGCCGTTACCAAAAAAACGGATATGTACTCAGCCGCCGCCGTTACCAAAAAAACGGATATGCACTCAGCCGCCGCCATTACCGAAAAAACGAATATGCCCCCATCACCCAACCCTACCAAAGCGGCCCCACCACCTGCCGATACCGCTCCACCCCCTGCGCCGTCTGCCGCACCAGACTCACCTCCACCCCCAGCGGATCTTCCCGCCGATTCCCGCTCAACTGCCGCCAGCCCTTGTCCGCCTCCCACACCCGCACCTGCACATCACTGACCCCGGTCAACACCACCACCCCATCCTTCGCCGCCGGCAACGGAAAACGATCCCGCGCCGGCGCTGCTGCGCGGTACAGGCTGTCGCCCTTGAGCCACCAACGCACCCGTTGCAACCCATCCCCCGCGACCGGCGCGCTGCGGATCACGTCCAGGCGAAAACCCCTGCTGTCGGAACTGCGCACCGTCACCGCCGCCAACCCGCTGGGCTTGGATTTTTCCTCTTGCAGGGAAGCCGGCACGCTCAGCTCAACGCTGGCGCGCATGTTGAGATCGCGCTGCAACTGGTTCAGCGCCCGCAACAGCGCCTCGGTCTGTTCCGTGCTGGCCTGCAGGTGCTGATCCGCGCGGGTCACGCTGTCGAGGCCGCGCCAGGCGATGAGGCTGACCAGCGCCATCAGCATGATCGCCACCATCACTTCGATCAGCGTGAAGCCTTGCTGGGCGCGGCTCATGGTGGGCTCACCACGCGCATCAAACCGGCGGCATCACGTTGCAGGCTAAGGCGGTGTTGCCCGTCGGACAGTTCCACCCGCACGGGCGGGTTGATCCATTCGGCGTCGAGCACCAAGGTTTGCCGGGGCTCGATCGTGACCTGCATCGGCGTGCTCTCCCACGGGCGCGGGCGCAGTTGGTCGTCGCCCTGGAACGACTCCACGCCCAGGCCGTCATCGCTGCGGCGGTTGAAGCGGAACCCCTTGGCGTCCGCGCGCCAGGTGATCGGCCGCCCATCGGCGCGGGCTTCGGCCTGGGCCACTTGCAGCAACTGGCTCAAACGCTCGGCATCCTTGCGCAGCAGGTGCAGCGGGTCGGGCTTGATCGTCAGGCTGATGGCGGCGCTGGCGATGCCGATGATCACCAGCACCACCATCAACTCGATCAGGGTGAAACCTTGCTGTTTCATGGGGCGGCACCTGGAAAGCTGGCGAGGTTATGAAATAAAAACGTGCGAATTGGCCTGTAGGCTGGTGCCACGGACAAACAGGAGGTCCTCCCCATGGCATTTGCCCTTCGTTTCTCTGCCGCCCACGGCGTGCAGGCGCTGGCCTTGCTTGCGGCGTTGGCCGGCGTGGCGGTATGGACGCCGTTGCTGCTCAGCACTGCCGAATCCCACACGCCGCCGGCCGCAGCCGATGCGGCGGCGCGCAGCGATAACCCGGCGTTGCAATGGTTTTCTACGGCGCCAGCGGCGCTGCAGGTCAAGGTCTCGGGAGTCTTGGCTGGAGCGCGGGGCGCGGTGGCGATCCTCAGCCTCAACGATGGCCCGCCGCGCAGCTTTCTGCTCGGCGAGCGCGTCAGCCCAGGCATGCGTTTGACGGCCATCGCGGGCGACGGCGTCGAGATCGAACGCGGCGGCGAGAAGGTGCGCGTGCAGCTCGACACATTGCCGCAGGCACCCGCCTTGCCACGGCTCACTCGGCCTTGACCTGTGGCCTGGCCAACGACGTCGCCAGGCGCGCCAGGGGCGGCGCCTCGCGGCTGATGTCCCACACCTGCACATCGACCTGCACCAGCCGGCTATCGGTGCCGCTGCTGAGGGTCTGCTCGCAACGCAATTTCAAGCGGCCCTGATCGCACTCGAAGGTCTTTTTGCCGGGGGTCAAATGCCCCTCCAACTGCAACTCCGCCAGGCGACTTTGCGCCGCCAGCAGCGCCATCGACTTGTCGCGCAACAGGCCGTTGCTCTGGGTCATCAGCCCGGCCACGCGCACGGCCGCGGCCATGGCCACCGCGATGATCGCCAGCGCCACCAGCACTTCAATCAGGGTAAAACCTCGCTCGTTGCGGTGCCTGCGCATGGCGTTCTCAAAGCCTGGAAACAGGTGCGCAGCCTAGCGCCGGCAGTTGACCGATTGGCGACCGAAACTCCCGAGGATTTTCAATACGACTGACATGTGTTCTTGCAACACTGCGCCCCGAAACGCACTCAAGCCAAGGAATGTCGAGATGGATATCGCACGCCTAACATCCCCATTGCCAGGCCCTCGCGGCCAGCGTGGCTTCACCCTGATCGAGATCATGGTGGTGGTGGTCATTCTTGGGATTCTGGCGGCGATGGTGGTGCCCAAGGTGCTCGATCGCCCGGACCAGGCACGTGCCACCGCAGCGAAACAGGACATCGGCGGGTTGATGCAGGCGCTGAAACTCTATCGCCTCGACCACGGCACCTACCCGAGCATGAACCAGGGCCTCAAAGTCCTGGTGGAGCGCCCGGCGGATGCGAAGAACAGCAACTGGCGCGCTTACCTCGACCGTCTGCCCAATGACCCGTGGGGCCACCCCTATCACTACCTCAACCCGGGCGCCAACGGTGAGGTCGATGTGTTCTCCCTGGGCGCCGACGGCCAGCCGGATGGCGACGGCGTGAATGCCGATATCGGCTCCTGGCAGCTATAAGGCGCCCCATGAAACGGCATTCGCCCGCAGCGGCGAAGCAGCGCGGCATGGCGATTATCAGCGCGTTGCTGATCGCGGCGGTGGTGGCGGTGATCGCCGGCGCCATGCTCACGCGTCAGAGCGTATTCACCCGCAGCGTGGAGGCCGAGCAATTGCGCATTCAGGGCCAATGGTTGTTGCAAGGCAGCCTGGAACACAGCCGGCTGCTGCTATGGGATGCCCGTCAGAAGGACGTGCTGACCCGTCTTGATCAACCGTGGGCACGTCCTCAGGGCGGCGCGTTTGAAGGGCGCCTGGAGGATGAGCAGGGCAAGTTCAACCTGCGCAACCTGGTCAGTCGCCAGCAGGTAGTTGCCGAACAGGTGCAAAGTTTCGAGCGCCTGTGCCGCCTGATCGGCATCGATTCGGCTGTGAGCCAACGCATCAGCCAGCGAGTGATCGGGTCCTACGAGCAACGTGCCGACAAGTCCCTGCTGCCGGCCCGCTACCCGATGCTGCGCAGCCTGGATGACTTGAGCGGTATCGACGGCCTGGACACGTTGCTGCTAAGGCGCCTGCAGACCTTCGTCAGCGTGCTGCCCGGTAATACTTGGGTCAACGGCAACACCGCCAGCGCCGAAGTGCTCAGCGCGGTGGTGCCGCAGCTCAGCCTGGCCCAGGCCCAGGCGCTGGTGGCCGAGCGCGACAGCGGGCGTTGGTTTATCAACCGCGGCGATTTCGTCAACCGCCTGCACCTGCCGCAAGTGGCGGTAGAGAGCGTGCAGGTGGGCATTACCAGCGAGTGGTTTCGCCTGCAGGGCCAGGCCCGCCGTGAACAGCGCCGGGTGACGATCGACGCGTTGTTGCATCGCCCCGAAGACCGCCGGCCCCAGGTGATCTGGTCGCGGGTGGGCGCATGAAACGCCTGCGGATCGGCTTGCCGCCACTCGATCAATTGACGGCCGACAGCCAGGTGCAATTTGCCTGGCTGGAGCGTGGCGCGGTGCTGAGCGAAGGCCGCGAAAGCCTGCTGCAGTTGGGCCGGTCCAAGCCGCAGGTGGAGTGTTTTCTGCACCCTGCTGACAGCCTGCTGACCAGCCTCGACCTGCCGCCGCTGGCCGCCGCCAAAACGGCGGCCGCCGTGGCCTGTGCCGCACAGGCGTTGATTCTCGGGCCGGTGGAGCAGATGCAGGTGGCCCACGGCCCGCGTGACAGCGATGGGCGCGTGCAGGTGGCCTGGGTGCCCAAGGCCGGGTTGGCGCGACTGGGCCAGGTGTTGGCGCAGGGCCGGCTCACGTTGCGCGGCCTTTACCCGGCGCCGTATGCCTTGCCGCCAGGCGCTGCGGCCATGCACGAGGGCTACTTGCTGACGCGCCATAGCGTGCAACAAGCGACGGTGCATCCGCTCGGGCAACAGACGTTGGATCAAGGGCTGGGGGTGCCGCTGGTGCAGGAGGCACAGCGCTGGAGTGGCGTCGTACCCGGCTGGGGCTTGCACGGCCGTCTCAACCAACCGGCGAGCGGCGGCTGGGGCAGGGCGCTGGCCGCTGTCGCCCTGGCCACTGCCATTTGGACCCTGGGCCTGAACCTGTACGCCGCGCGCCAGGCGGACGAAGGCCAGCAGCTCAAGGCGCTGCTGAGCCAGCAAGTGCGCCAGGCCTTCCCCGAACTGCCGGTGATCCTCAACCCCTTGCAGCAGGCCCGCCAACAGTTGGCCGCCCGCCAAACCGGCGCCGCCGCCGACCCCGGCCAGCGCTTTGGCAGCCTGCTGCAAGTGGCCGGTAGCAGCCTGCCGTTCATGGTCGGCAACGTCGACAGCCTGACCTTCGAACAGGGGCGCTTGCACCTCGGGTTGCTGGCCGACAGCCGTAGCCCCGCCGTGCAAGGCGATTGGCAGGCGGCGCTGGCCCAGGCCGGGTTTGGCGCGACGCGCGATGAGCACGGCTGGACCCTCGGCCCGGTGGACGCCGCTGAAAAACCGGGAGCGGGTGATGAATAAGTGGCGCCGCCTACGCAGCCAGGCCCAGGCGTTCTGGAGCGGCCTGGCCCTGCGCGAACAACGCATGCTCAGCGGTGCCGGCCTGGTGTTGGCCAGTCTGTTGACCTGGCTGGTGCTGATTCAGCCACCCTTGAAGAAGATTGCGTATTGGCAGGCCGAAACGCCCAAGTTGCGCGCCCAGGCCGACACCTTGCACGCGCTGTTGCAGGGCGTCGTGGCGCCTCGTCCCGCCGATGCCGCCGGGCTGCAACAGGCCCTGGATAGCGCCGGCCTGCAAGGTCGTTACCAGTTGCAGGCGCTGGACGCCGGTGGCTGGCGCCTGAGCTTCGACAACGCGCCGGCCGATGCGGTGGTGGAGTGGTTGCTGGGCAACCCGCGTTCATTTTCCCTGGAGGTGTCCGAGGCGCGTTTGCAGCGTAGCGCGGACGCCGTCGACAGCTCGGCCGGCACTGTGTCCGGGACCGTTCGCATGGATCAGGCGCTTGGCGCTAAGGAAGCTTCATGAAGTGGTCAGTCCCCAACCCTGCGCCTTTTCGCAAGGTCGCGCCGCTGCTGTTACTGGCCTTGAGCGCGTGCAGCAACAACCCGTCGCCGACCACGCCGTTGCTGGTGGACAGCGAACTCGGCCAACCCCTGGCCGACACCCGGCGCAGTAGCGAGAGTGTGCTGGAGCGTCAGCACGAACCCGCGCCCAAGCCCCGCCTCCAGCACCCGCTGACCAACAGCGCCCGTGGCCACGCCCCGGCGGCGGTCAAGGCGCGCAACCCACTGGGCGATCAGCCGGTGCAACTGAATTTTGTCGACGCCGATATCCAGGCGGTGGTGCGTGCGCTGTCCCGTGCCACCGGCCAGCAGTTTCTGGTCGACCCTCGGGTCAAAGGCAACCTGACCCTGGTCAGCGAAGGCCAGGTGCCGGCGCATCAAGCCTACGACATGCTGCTGGCGGCGCTGCGCATGCAGGGCTTCAGCGTGGTCGACGTCGGCGGCGTGGCGCAGGTGGTGCCGGAGGCGGATGCGAAGTTGCTCGGCGGGCCGATCTACAGCGCCGGCAGCAGCGGCATGCAGACCCGCACCTTTCGCCTGCAATATGAAAACGCGGTGAACCTGATCCCGGTGCTGCGCCCGATCGTCTCGCCGAACAACCCGATCAACGCCTACCCCGGCAACAACAGCATCGTCATCACCGACTACGCGGAAAACCTTGCGCGGGTGGCGCAGATCATCGACGGCATCGACACCCCCAGCGCCATCGACACCGACGTGGTGATGGTGCAGAACGGCATCGCCGTGGACATCGCCGCCATGGTCAGCGAACTCCTCGACACCCAGGGCGCCGACCAGACCCAGAAGATCAACGTGATCGGTGACCCGCGCTCCAACTCGATCATCATCCGTGCCGGCAGCCCCGAGCGTACCGAGCTGGCGCGCAACCTGATCTACAAGCTCGACAATGCCCAGAGCAACCCGAGCAACATGCACGTGGTCTACCTGCGCAACGCGCAGGCGGGCAAGTTGGCGCAGTCGCTGCGTGGCTTACTCACTGGCGAGAGCGAGGCCGGCGTCAGCGACGAGGCGCGGGGCAAACTCAGTGCCATGGGCGGCAATGCGCAGAGCACGCAGGGCAGCAGCACCGCGCAGAATAGCAGCGGAACGCCCACCGGCAGCGGCGTGCAGACCGGGTATGGCCAGGATAAGAAAGCGACTGGCAGTACCCCCGGCAGTGATCAGAACACCGCGTTCAGTGCTGGCGGCGTGACGATCCAGGCCGACGCCACCACCAACACCTTGCTGATCTCCGCGCCGGACCCGCTGTACCGCAACCTGCGCGAAGTGATCGACATGCTCGACCAGCGCCGCGCCCAGGTGGTGATCGAAAGCCTGATCGTCGAAGTCAACGAAGACGACGCCAGCGAATTCGGCGTGCAATGGCAGGCCGGCAACCTCGGTGGCAAGGGCGGTTTTGGCGGGGTGAACCTGGGGGGCAGCGGGGTGAATGCCACGTCCACCAGCAAGACCAGCATCGATGTGTTGCCCAAGGGCCTGAATATCGGCCTGGTCAATGGCAGCGTGGACATCCCCGGGATCGGCAAGGTGCTCGACCTCAAGGTGCTGGCCCGCGCCTTGAAGAGCAAGGGCGGCACCAACGTGCTGTCGACGCCGAACCTGCTGACCCTGGACAACGAAGCCGCGAGCATATTTGTCGGGCAGACCATTCCGTTCGTCACCGGCAGCTATGTGACGGGCGGCGGCGGCACCAGCAACAACCCGTTCCAGACCGTGCAGCGCGAAGAAGTGGGGCTCAAGCTCAACGTGCGCCCGCAGATTTCCGAGGGCGGCACGGTGAAGCTGGATATCTACCAGGAAGTCAGCAGCGTGGACACGCGGGCGTCGGTGGACGCGGGCACCGTGACCAACAAGCGTGCGATCGATACCAGCATCCTGTTGGACGACGGGCAGATCATGGTGCTCGGCGGGTTGTTGCAGGACGGCTATAGCCAGAGCAATGACGCGGTGCCGTGGCTGTCGGATATCCCGGGGTTGGGCGCGTTGTTTCGCAACGAAAAGCGCAGTGTGAGCAAGACCAACCTGATGGTGTTTTTGCGGCCCTACATCATTCGCGACAGTGGCGCGGGGCGCAGTATTACGTTGAACCGCTATGAGTTCATGCGCCGCGCCCAGGGAGGCTTGCAGCCGGAGCGCAGTTGGGCGCTGCCGGATGTGCAGGCGCCGCAGTTGCCGTCGGTGGAGAAGGCGATTCCGGGGGCTGGGCCGAGGGCGGTGATCAGGGCGGTGCCGGCTCGTGATTGATGTTGAGCGAGGACATATCCGTTTCTTCGGTAACGGCGGCTTATGGTTCCGCCCTTACGGCGGGTCACTTTGGAAAAGCCCCAAAGTAACCAAAGGGCTCTTGCCCCACCACTCGGCACCTCGCCTAGGCTCGGTGTGCCCGAACGCAGGCTTGAATCCGTGGGCCGCCGTCATGGGCCATCCTTGGCCCAGGACGGCTAACCCGGCGTCCTGCCGGGTTACCCACGGATTCAAGCCTGCGTTCGGCCAGCGTGGTTTAACGGGGCGCCTAAGATCAAAAGCAAGATCAAAAGCGGCTCGCTTCGCATCGTGGTTACGCGGGGGGGCGGCGCTTTTTCATGGCTTGGATTTGTGCCACAAAGCTGCTGGAATCAATGCAGTGCCCAGACGGGGGCTGTCGGATTTGACTGAGAACTCCCAGGCACTCACCGCTTCAAAATGTGGGAGGGGGCTTGCCCCCGATAGCAGTGTGTCAGCCAATACATGCATGACTGATCCACCGCTATCGGGGGCAAGCCCCCTCCCACATTTACAGCGCGCGCCAGCTCCCAAAGGGGGAGAGCATATGTTTCCGAGATCAGGTCGGCTACCAGGCCGCCTCGGCTTTGTTTTTGATCTTGATCTTAAGCGCCCCGTAAAACCACGCTGGCCGAACGCAGGTATTACGCAGCGGGTAAACCGGCAGGACGCCGGTTTAGCCGCGCCGGGCCATGGATGGCCCGTCGCGGCGGCCCGCGGAGTAATGCCTGGGTTCGGGCACACCGAGCCTAGGCGAGGTGCCGAGTGGTGGGGCAAGAGCCTTTTGGTTACTTTTGGGCTCTTTCCAAAAGTGACCCGCCGTAAGGGCGGAACCAATAGCCGCCGTTACCGCAGCAACGGATATGTACTCAGTCCATCTAAAGCCAGCGCAAGCGAGCAAATCCCATGAGCCTGCTCCCCTACGCCTGGGCCAAATCCCAGCGCATCCTTCTGCGCCCCGGCGCGGCTGGCATGCGGCTGACCGTCTGCCCGTCGACCCCCGGCTGGTCGATCAGCGAAGTCCAGCGGCAGTTCGGCCAGAGCCACCTTGAACAGGTACGCGACGACGAACTCGACGGCCTGCTCGCCAGCGCCTATGCCGACACCGGCAGCGCCGCCGCGGTGGTTGGCGCCGCCGAAAACGAAGTCGACCTCGACCGCCTGATGCAGGACATGCCCGAGATCACCGACCTGCTCGACACCCAGGACGGTGCGCCGGTGATCCGCATGATCAACGCCTTGCTGACCCAGGCCGCCCGCGATGAGGCCAGTGACATCCACATCGAACCCTACGAAACCCATTCCGTGGTGCGCTACCGCGTCGACGGCACCCTGCGCGACGTGGTCTCGCCGCGCAAGGCGCTGCATGGCGCGCTGGTGTCGCGGATCAAGATCATGGCCCAACTCGACATCGCCGAAAAACGCTTGCCCCAGGACGGCCGCATCGCCCTGCGCGTGGCCGGGCGGCCGATTGATATCCGCGTGTCGACAGTGCCCACCGGGCATGGCGAGCGCGTGGTGATGCGGCTGCTGGACAAACAGGCCGGGCGCCTGCAACTGGAAACCCTGGGCATGGAAGCGCACCTGTTGGCGCGCCTCGACACGTTGATCCGCCAGCCCCACGGCATCGTGCTGGTCACCGGGCCTACCGGCAGCGGCAAGACCACCAGCCTCTATGCCGCGCTGGCGCGACTGGATGCGAGCACCAGCAATATCCTCACCGTCGAAGACCCGGTGGAGTACGACCTGCCAGGTATCAGCCAGATCCAGGTCAACGCCAAGATCGACATGACATTCGGCCTGGCCCTGCGCGCGATCCTGCGCCAGGACCCGGACATCATCATGATCGGCGAAATCCGCGACCTGGAAACCGCCCAGATCGCCGTGCAAGCCTCGCTCACCGGCCACCTGGTGCTCGCCACCCTGCACACCAACGACGCGGTATCGGCAGTCAACCGCCTGATCGACATGGGCGTCGAACCGTTCTTGCTGGCGTCTTCGCTGTTGGGCGTGTTGGCCCAGCGCCTGGTGCGGCGCCTGTGCCCGCACTGCAAGCAGGCAGACCCGGCCGCGCCCGGCACCTGGCGGCCGGTGGGCTGCGCGCAGTGCAACCAGATCGGCTACAGCGGGCGTACCGGCATTCATGAATTGTTCTGCGTTGACGACGAGGTGCGCAGCCTGATCCACCAGGGCGCTGGCGAACAGGAACTGCGCCTGGCTGCACGCCGCGCCGGCATGTTCAGCCTGCGTGAAGACGGCGAGCGTTGGGTGCGCAGCGGCACCACCGCCGCCGAAGAAATCCTGCGCGTGACACGGGACGCCTGATGAATCGCTATCGCTATGAAGCCGCCGACGCCAGCGGCAAAGTCGAGGCCGGGCACCTGGAGGCCGACAGCCAGAGCGCGGCGTTTGCCGCGTTGCGCAGCCGTGGCCTGACCGCGTTGCGGGTGCAGGTCGAAGGCAATCAGCAGGCAGCGGGCGCCAGCAGCCTGTTCAGCGCCAAGCTGTCGGACAACGACCTGGCCTGGGCCACACGGCAACTGGCGAGCCTGCTCGGCGCCAGCCTGCCGTTGGAGGCGGCGCTGAGCGCCACGGTGGAACAGGCCGAGAAAAAACACATCGCCCAGACCCTGGCCGCCGTGCGCGCCGATGTGCGCGGCGGCATGCGCCTGGCCGATGCCCTGGCGGCGCGGCCTCGGGACTTTCCGTCGATCTACCGCGCGCTGATCGCGGCGGGGGAGGAGTCCGGCGACCTGGCCCAGGTGATGGAGCGCTTGGCCGACTACATCGAAGAGCGCAACAACCTGCGCGGCAAGATCCTCACCGCGTTCATCTACCCTGGCGTGGTGGGGCTGGTGTCCATCGGCATTGTGATTTTCCTGTTGAGCTACGTGGTGCCCCAGGTGGTCAGCGCGTTCTCCCAGGCGCGCCAGGACCTGCCGGGGCTGACCCTGGCGATGCTCAACGCCAGCGACTTTATCCGCGCCTGGGGTTGGCTGTGTTTTGCCGGGATCGTCGGCAGCTTCTGGGCCTGGCGCCTGTACCTGCGCAACCCCGTGGCGCGCCTGAACTGGCACAGCCGGGTGCTGCGCCTGCCGCTGATCGGGCGCTTTGTGCTGGGCCTGAACACCGCACGGTTTGCCTCGACCCTGGCGATCCTCGGCGGCGCGGGGGTGCCGCTGTTGCGCGCCCTCGAAGCGGCGCGCCAGACCTTGTCCAACGAGCGCCTGAGCCAGTGCGTCAACGACGCCACCGCCAAAGTGCGCGAAGGCGTCAACCTTGCGCCCGCGCTGGCGGTGGAGAAGGTATTCCCGCCGGTGCTGATCCACCTGATCGCCAGCGGCGAAAAAACCGGCTCACTGCCGCCGATGCTCGAACGCGCGGCGCAGACCCTGTCGCGGGACATCGAGCGCCGCGCCATGGGCATGACCGCGCTGCTCGAGCCACTGATGATCGTAGTGATGGGCGCCGTGGTGCTGGTGATCGTGATGGCGGTGCTGTTGCCGATCATCGAGATCAACCAACTGGTGACCTGACTACACGCGGTCAAAAATGTGGGAGGGGGCTTGCCCCCGATTGCGGTGGGTCAGTTTATGCATCTGTGGCTGACACTCCCTCATCGGGGGCAAGCCCCCTCCCACAGTGGACCCTATCTGTTCAGTTGATGTCGGGGTGGGCCGATACCGCCAGCCCCAGACCTCGGGTTCCTCATTCCGTCACATCCAAGCCCCTCGCCACCGCCCGCGCCGCCTTGACGAAACCCCCACTGAAACCGCGCTGTCACCTGCCTCCAAACCGCTCAAAAGCATGACCAAAACACCCGAGAATCTTTTTAAAAATCAAGCCCTTCCTCCCGAGGTTTTTTCCCATTGCTGTCATCGGAAACTGCGAAATTCTCTAGCCATGGCCTCACCCCCAGCCACCCCCGGAACACGGCTTGGGACCGGAGCCATGGCGTCATGCAAGAGCCATCTACCCAAACGTACAAACACGACGAAAGGAGATTCTTCATGTTTAAGCGCAACGTTCTCGCGGTATCCATGACCCTCGCTGCACTGTGCTCGGCACAGGCTGCAATGGCTGACATCAACGGCGGCGGCGCCACTTTGCCACAAGCGCTGTACCAGACTACAGGCGTCCTCACCACCGGTTTCGCCCCTTACATCGGTGTGGGCAGCGGCAACGGCAAGGCAGCCTTCCTGACCAACGACTACACCAAGTTCGTGGCGGGCGTTACCAACAAGAATGTGCATTGGGCCGGTAGCGATTCGAAACTGAGCGCGACTGAGTTGTCGACCTACCTCACCAACAAACAACCTACCTGGGGCAAGCTGATCCAGGTGCCATCGGTTGCCACTTCGGTCGCCATTCCCTTTAACAAAGCAGGCACTGCGAATGTCGATCTGAGCGTCAACCAGTTGTGCGGCGTGTTCTCGGGCCGTCTGACTGACTGGAGCCAGGTCACTGGTTCCGGCCGCACTGGCGCCATCACCTTGGTGTACCGCAGCGAGTCCAGCGGCACCACCGAACTCTTCACACGCTTCCTTAACGCCAAATGCTCCGAGGCACTGCCTTTTGCCGTGACCACGACGTTTTCGTCGAGCTACGGCACTGGCGTTCCATCCACCGCAGTGGCCGCCACCGGCAGCCAAGGCGTAATGACTGCGCTGAACGCGACTGACGGTGGCATCACTTACATGAGCCCGGACTACGCCGCGTCTACCCTGGCCGGTCTGGATGACGCCACCAAGGTCGCCAAGGTTGGCGGTGTTTCCCCAGCCCCGGATAACGTCTCGGCAGCCATTGCGGTGGTGCCGGTTCCAACCAACGTCAACGATCAGAACGCCTGGGTACCGGTGTTTGGCCCTGCCGGTTCGGCGGATCCAACCGTTGTGCCATACCCCACCACTGGCTACCCGATCCTGGGCTTCACCAACCTGATTTTCAGTCAGTGCTACGCCGACGCGACCCAAACCTCGCAAGTGCGTGCGTTCTTCACCCGCCACTTCGGTTCCAGCGCCTTGAACAGCAACGACAACGCCATCAAGGCCAACCGCTTTGTGCCGCTGCCGACCACCTGGAAAACCGCTATTACCAATAACTTCGTCACTGCGACCAGCACGCTGAGCATCGGCAAGGCTGACGTCTGCAACGGCATCGGTCGTCCGCTGTAACCCTCGCTTCAACGACCTGCAATACCTGATCAGCAACGGCCCGTGCCGTTGCTGATTTTTTGCATTTCTGCCTGCGGTTAGCAGGCCTATATGAACTTTGCATGACAGAAGTTCAGTCGTGCTCCTTGCCAACCGCCTAACCCACATACGTGAGCCTGTCTTACCCCTGGGCGTTAACAAAGAAGGAAGATTCCCGATGGTCCGCTGCAAACCAACGCTTAAGCTGAATGCCCAAGGCCCGAGTGCCCCGGCTGTGTTGCGCCTCAAGCCACTGGCCCAGGCCATTGCCCTGTTGATGGTGGCCGGCAATGCCCAGGCGGCCACGGCGTTCAGTTCCGGTTGGTTTGCCGAAAAAGGCGCTTCCCAGGCAGCGACGGCGGCGCGGATCAGTGCCGGGCAGGTGCCGGGGATTCCGACGCTGAACCAGCAGGCGCAGGTCAACCAGCAGCTAGCGCGTTCGATCAGCACCTTGAACACCAGCGTCGCGGCGATTGCGGCCCAGCAGGCGGCGCAAGCGGCAGGGCGCCAGGCGGCGTTCGGCCAGGTCTCGACGATTCCCGATGGCCTGGGCAAGGGCGGCCTGCAGGTCGACAACAGCCTGACCCAGGGCTGGACCAACGCCAAGGGCCCGACCCAAAGCCAGTCCGGTGGCAAGACCACGGTGACCGTCGAGCAGACCGCCGACAAAGCGATCCTCAACTGGGAGACCTTCAACGTCGGGCGCAACACCGCCGTCGACTTCCAGCAGCAGTCCAACTGGGCGGTACTCAACCGTGTCAATGACCCCAACGCGCGCGCCAGTGAGATTCAGGGCCAGATCACCGGCGCAGGCACGGTGATGATCCTGAACCGTAACGGCGTTGTGTTCAGCGGCACCAGCCAGGTTAACGTGCGCAATCTGGTGGCCGCCGCGGCGAACATCACCGACGAGCAGTTCACCCAGCGCGGTATTTACGTCGACACCAACGGCACCCAGCCGACATTCACCGACGCGGCCGGCAAGGTTGAGGTGCAGCACGGCGCGTTGATCCAGACCCACAACCCCGCCACCTCCACCGACGCGGGCGGCTATGCCTTACTGCTCGGCAGTGAAGTGGAAAACGCCGGCACGCTCATCACTGCCAAAGGCCAGACCACCCTGGCGGCCGGCGACAGTTTCTACATTCGCAAGGGCGTCGGCACCACCGGCAACGACCGCTCCACCACCCGTGGCAATGAAGTGGCGACCAGCCTCAAGGCTGGCTCCACGGCGGGCAAGGTCAGCAACAGCGGCCTGATCATGGCCTCCACCGGTGATATCACCCTGACCGGGCACCAGGTCCAGCAAAATGGCGTGGTCCTGACCAGCACTTCGGTGGACACGCGCGGCACCGTTCACTTGCTCAATTCGGCCACTGACACCACCGGCAGCGTGACCCTCGGCGAGGGCAGCACCACCGCGATCCTGCTCGATGCCGGCGACAGCAGCGCCCTCGACAGCCAGAAGAGCGCCGGCCTGACCAAGCTCGACGGCCAAGCCGCCAACTTGATCACCGGCCAGTTCAACCACCTCAGCGCCGTGGCCGACCGCACCGACCAGTCGCGCATCGAGATCGTCAGTGGCGGCACCGTGGATTTCCAGAAGGGCTCGATCACCCTGGCCACTGGCGGGCAGGTCGCCGTCAGCGCCGCTGGGCGCAGCCTGGTGCGCGATGGGGCGATGATCGACGTGTCCGGCGCGGTCGGCGTCAAGGTGGCGATGAACGCCAACAACATCAAGATCAACGTGCAGGGCAACGAGCAGCGCGATGCGTCGGTCAACCGTGACGACGGCAAACTGATCAACAACGACGTGTGGGTCGACCTGCGCGAGCTGGTGTTTGTACCGGCGGGCACCAACGGTTATGCAACGGACCGCTGGTACACCGCTGGCGGCTTGCTGGAAGTCGGCGGTTACCTCGGCACCCAGGGCCACTCGGTGGGCGAGTGGATGGCCCAGGGCGGCACCGTGACCTTTACCGGCAAGGACGTGGTGACCCAGCAGGGCGCGCAGATCAACCTGTCGGGCGGCACCGTGGATGTGCAGGCCGGTTATATCGAACAGACTTGGCTGAAGGGCCCCGATGGGCGTTTGTATGAAGTGTCCAGAGCCCCGGGCGACATTCTCTACTCCGGCTTCTACAAGGGCTTTGAAGACACCAGTAAACGCTGGGGCCAGACCGAGTACTACTACAACCCGATGATCGCCACGCAACGCCGTTACGAGTCCGGTTACACCGTGGGCCGCGATGCCGGCAAGCTGGTGGTCGGCACTGCCAGCGCGGTGTTGGAAGGGCAACTGATCAGCGACGTGTTCCAGGGCGAACGCCAGACCCAGGCGGCGAATATCAACCTCGATGGCTACCAGCAATCGCAGAAGGCCCAGGCCCAGCGCGCGCAGTTGATCATTGGCCAATACCTACCGATCTACAACAAGACCACCGGCACCTTGCGTTATGCATTGGGCGCGACCACCGACCAGGTGCTGATCGACAGCAACACCCAGAAAGTCGCCGAGGGCCTGGACCTTGCCACCGCGCTGCCGGCGGATCGCCAAGGCAAGATGGTGCTCGACAGCGATCAGCTCAACGGCTACCAACTGGGTGCGATCAAGGTCGGGGCCCGACAGCAAATGAGCGTCAACGCTGCGCTGCAGGTGGCGGACGGCGGCGATATCACCCTGTTCGGGCCAGGGGTCAATATCAACGCCAACCTGACGGCCCACGGCGGCACCCTCAACGTGGGTAACATCCTCAGTCAGGTCGACCCGACGAAAGGGCTGGTGGTCGATACGATCCTGGCGGGCAGCGCCGGGATCAGGGTGGCCGGCGGGGTCAGGCTCGATACCAGCGGGCGCTGGAACAACCTGGCGCTGGACTCTTCCAGCATCGGCGGCGTTGCCTATGTGAATGGCGGCAAGGTGTCGCTTCGCAGCACCGGCGACGTAAACCTGGGCGCAGGCAGCGTGGTGGAGGCCTCTTCCGGTGGCACCCTTGGCGTGAATGGCACGCTCGCAGGCGGCAAGGGCGGTGACGTGACCCTGGCTGCGCTCGGTGCGCTGGGGCTGCAAGGTGAGGTGCTCGGCTATGGCGTCAACGGCGGCGGCACGCTGGCGTTGCAGGCGCGCCAGGTGCAGATCGGCGACAGCACCGACGTGCCGGCTGCGGATACCTTGAAATTGGCCGGCGATTTTTTCAACAAAGGCTTCTCGGCCTATGACATTACCGGTAATGAAGGGCTGATCGTTACCGACGGCACCCAGGTGGAGGTCATCGCGCCCGTTTTGCGGCAGGGCGAACAAGCCTCGAACATGCCAACCGGGAGCGACCCGGCTAAGGCCCTGGAGCGTTGGACCTCGTCGGTGTACCAAGAAGACGCGGCCAAGGGCGTGCTCACCCAGCGCCGTGGTGCCAGCTTGAACCTGAATGCCGGGCACGCGGATTCCACGGCGGCGCAGTTGGCAACCACGGCGCTGACGGTCGGCCAAGGCGCAGTGATCACGGTCGACCCGGGGCAGGCCATCAACCTGCGCAGTGTCGGGCAACTGACCCTGGAGGGCACCCTCAATGCCTGGGGCGGCACTGTCAGTCTGGGTAGCCCGACGGTTGTGCCCCAGGCGATGGAGCAGGCCAACGCGATCGGCCATGGCCGCTCGATCTGGATCGGTGAGCACGCGCTGATCGATGTCTCGGCGCGCGCGGTGACAGCGCTGGACTACCTTGGTCGCACCTACGGCCAGGTGCGCGACGGCGGCAAGATCAGCATCGGTGGCGAGATTGACACGGCCACCGGCATCGCCAAGGCCAGCGACCTGTTTGTGGTGGTGCGCGATGGCGCGCGGCTGGAGGCGTCCGGTACCGAGGCCCGGTTGAACGTTGCCGGGCAGGGCACGGTGCCCGTGGCCAGTAACGGTGGCAGCATCAGCCTGGCGTCCAACAACGGCCTGTATCTGGACGGCAGCTTTGTCGCCAAGGCCGGCGGTGCCGGTGCGGCGGGTGGGACCCTGGCGGTGGCGCTGGAAAGCCCGTATTACCAAAAAGGTGTGGTCACCGATCGCGTGCTGCAAGCCCGCGAACTGGTACTGAGCCAGACTCATCAACCCCACGCATTGGCCGGCACCGCCGAGGATGCCGCCGCCAGCCTGACATACGGCCATGGCAGCTTGGGCGTGGATCAGGTCAGCGCCGGGGGCTTCGATAACCTGGCGCTGTTGAGCAATGGTTTGTTGAGCGTTGCCGGTGATGTGAACTTGAACATGGGCCAGAGCCTGCGGCTGTACAGCACCGGCTATAGCCTCGCCGACAGCGCGTCTGCGAGCTCCCGCGTCAACCTGTCGGCCCCGTATGTGCTGCTGGCCGGCATCCTCGCCCCGGAGGAGGCTAACCGGGATAACTACGTGCGCGCGGTGCCGACGCTGATCAAACCGTCGTTGCTGGCGACCCAGGCGCAGTTCAATGCCAACGCCCAGGTGATCGATGTGCAGGGCAGCGTGGTATTCGGCAACAGCAGCAGCCTGCGCCAGGCTAACGGCAGTCTGGCGAGCCTGCAGCGGCGCGGTTTTGATCAGGTCAACCTGACCAGCCAGGGCGACCTGCGCTTTCTTGCCGGCGCCAGTACCAACGCGGTTGCCAAGGGCATCAGTACCCAATTGCTGACCCAGGGCGATATGACCTTGCGCGCGGCGCAGTTGTACCCCGGCACGGAAGTCAGTGCGCGGGTGGTCGCAGGCTATCAGGGCGAAGGTAATGGCAGCGATCTCAAGTTCGACCCTCTGCGCACGCTGACGATTGGTCGCGCCGGAACGGCGCTGGCGACGATGCCCTACTCGGTGTTCGGGCGTTTGCAGATGAACGCAGCCACTGTGCGCCAAGGCGGCGTGGTGCGGGCGCCCCTGGGGTTGATCGATATCGGCAGCCTGGGCAGCAACCTGGTGCAACTGCTGCCGGGTAGCCTGACGTCGGTGAGTGGCAAGGGCCTGGTGTTGCCGTATGGCGGCACGGTGGATGGCCAGGTCTACAACTACAACGGCAAGCAGGTGGCATTTATCGGCCAAGGCGGGGTGATCACCGAAGAACTGGCGATTGGTGTGGTGCTGGGCGGCAAGTCGGTCAGCGTGCTGCCGGACGCCACCCTGGACCTTTCCGGTGGCGGTGAGTTGTTGGGCGCCGGTTTCGTGTCCGGGCGCGGTGGTTCGACGGATGCGCGGTACAACCCGTTGGTACAGTTTGGCGCCGACGGAACGTTTGTGTTGCCGGGGCTGTCCACCAACCCGGTCTACGCGATTGTGCCGGGCGTGCAGCCCGTTGTTGCACCTGCGGGCGGGGACAGCGGGGCGGGGTCGCCGTTGATTGGCCAGCAAATCACCATTGGCGCCGGGGTGCCGGGGCTGCCAGCGGGTACTTACACGCTCATGCCGTCGACCTACGCATTACTGCCAGGCGCGTTCCGGGTCGAGGTCAACGGCTTGGCCGGGCCCGGCAACGAAGCCGCGACCCAGTTGATGAGCAACGGCTCGTGGACGACTGCCGGGCGCTTATCGATCGCCAATACCGGTATCAGCAACAGCGTTGCCAGCCAGGTGGTTCTGACGTCGGCCGATACCCTGCGTCAGTATTCCCAGTACAAGGAAACCAGCTATGCGCAGTTCGCCAGGGCGGATGCGGCGAAACTCGGGGTGCCGCGACCGATGCTGGAAGTCGACGCCAAGACCCTGAAGCTGGCGTTGCGCTCGGGCGGTGGGGCGGATGCGTTTTCCTTCCAGGGCACTGGCCGTTTCGAGGCGGCGGAGGGTGGCTACGGCGGCACCGTCGCGGTGATCGACCCGGGCCATGGCGGCATCGAAGTCATCGCGGCGGACCAACCGGCGACCAGCGGCTTTACAGGCATTACCCTCAAGGCCGACAGCCTCAATGCCCTGGGCGCATCACGCCTGATGGTGGGAGGGATGACGGCGGTGGTGTATGGCCAGTCCGGCAACTACATCATCTTGGCGAACGGGTCGAATCGGGCCAACAGCTCGATCATCTTGCGCGAGGGCACCACGCTTGCCGCGCCTGAGGTGTTCCTGGTGAGCAACATTGGCGCGATCACTCTGGAGCAAGGCGCATCGATCGATACGATCGGCCACGGCCAGGCCAGCTACGATGCCCAAGACGGCTATATCTACAAGGTCGCCAACATGCTTGCGGTGTCCAACGGCCAGCTCAATGTGATCGCGGCACCGGGCGCCGGTGGCGAGGTCAGCGCGGGGATCAGCATTGGCACATGCAGCGACGTGCTCTGCAGTGGGCAGACCGGGCTGTACTCCGAAGGCAGTATCGTTGCGTTGACCGACGCCAGGTTCGAGTTGGGTGACCAGGTGCGTTACGGTACGCGCCACCTTAACCTGGGCGTCAGCGCCATCAACCTGGGCAGCGCTGAAGCGCTGGCGGCTGCTGCTGCCGCGAACCAAGTGCCGGCTGGCCTGACACTCACCCAGGCCCTGCTCGACCGCCTGTTGCGTGGCGATACCCAGTTCGGCGCGCCCGCCTTGGAAACCCTGCAACTGTCGGCACGCGACAGCTTCAATTTCTACGGCAGTACCTCCCTGGACACCTACGACCCGCTCACCGGCAAATCGCTGCTGAGCAACCTGATGATTGCCACGCCGGCCATCTACGGTGCCGGCGGGACAAACGACGTGGCCAGCATCCACACCGCCAACCTGATCTGGCAGGGCGCAACCGACCCGGCGGGCGCGGTGGTGAGCGGCGGTGCCGGCACCGGCAGCGGGCGCCTGGATATCAATGCCGAGCGCATCGAATTCGGTTACGGGGCGTTTGCGCAGCCGAGCACCACCCTGACATTCGACCGCCTGGCCTTGGGCTTTGCCAACGTCAACCTGAACGCCAGCGAGCGCATCACCGCCAACCACAAGGGCAGCCTGTCGGTTTATCAGGCCCAGGGCGCCTACGATTCGGTGAAGGGCTTTGAGTACAGTGGCGGCAACCTCACGATTCTTACGCCGTTGATGACAGGTGAAGCCGGCTCGGTGAACCGCATCACCGCTGGCGGTGCGATTGATGTGGCGAGCTCCGCCGGCCCACGTGGCACAGTCGACGGCCAGGGCGCCGAGCTGTCGTTGCAGGGCGACAGCCTTCGCCTGGCCAGCGCGGTGGTACTGCCCAGCGGCAAGGTCAGCCTCGGCGCCCGCGGCGACGTGGTGTTGACGGACACTGCGTTGATTGATGTCGCCGGCCGTGGGATCGGGTTCAACGATGTGACCCAGTACGGCTGGGGTGGCGATGTGCTGCTCGACAGTCGCAATGGCAACATCTACCAGGCGGCAGGCTCGACGATCGACCTGTCGGCCAAGAACAACCAGGCCGGCAAACTGCGTGCCGTCGCAGTGGATGCGGCGGGCGGCATTGTCGACATGCAAGGCAAGATCCTCGGCAGCAGCAGCGGCGACTACGACGCGGGCGGCACCTTGATGCCGTACCAGGCCGGTACCGTGGAAATCCAGGCCCAGCGCCTGGGCAGCAGCGGTTCGCTGGACCAGCAGTTCGCGGACTTGAACCAGCGCCTCAATGCGGGCCAAGTCTTCGGCGCGCGCAGCTTCCAGCTCAAGCAAGGCGACTTGACCATCGGCAACGGCGTCAAGGCCAGCACCGTCAGCGTCTCGGTGGACAACGGCAGCCTGCGCGTCACCGGCCTGGTGGATGCCAGCGGTGAGCGCGTCGGCAGTATCAACCTGGCGGGCAAACATGGCCTGAGCCTGGACGGCAGCGCCATGCTGGACGCCCACGGCGGCCGGTTGCGGGTGGACAGCTATGGCAAGATCATCGACTCACCCAACCGCGCCATGGTGGTCCTCGGCTCCGGCGACGGCCAGTTGACCCTCGCCGACGGCATGCGCATTGACCTGCGCCACGGCACCAATGGCTCGTCCAGCAACGACGGGCGCAATCGCGGCACCCTGGAGCTTAATGCACCGCGCCTGGTCAACACCGATGGCAGCAGCAACGATATCAACATTGACGCCCGTGGCCGCCTGGCCATCCAGGGCGCGCGTTCGATCACCCTCAACGGCATGGCCACCTATGACGATGCGCCATTGGTTAACGACCCTACCGCCAGCGGGCGGCCTTACCAGCAGATCGACCAGGCCTACCTGGATGGCAAGCATGCGCTGAGCACGGCGTTTATCAACGCGGCACTGCTCAACCAGGACCTGTTGCAGGGCAAACTGGCGGGGCTCAACAATGCGACCTACGCCAATGCCTTCCATTTGCGCCCGGGTGTGGAAATCGTCAGCCGTACACCGGACGGCGATCTGGTGGTGCAGGGCGATCTGGACCTGTCCGGCTACCGCTACGCCAGCCTCAACCCCAACAGCCAGAAAACCTCGGTGTACGGCTCCGGCGAGTCCGGCAGCCTGACCCTGCGTGCTGGTGGCGACCTGAACATATACGGCAGCATCAACGATGGTTTTGCCCCACCGCCAGACACGGTGGACGACAAGGGCTGGGTGTTGCTGCCCGGAATCGACTTTACCGGCGGCGCGGTGGTGGTGCCGGGTAACGGCGTGACCCTGGCCGATGGCACCGCGTTCCCGGCGGGGGCCACCTTGAACTACGACGTGCCGATCAAAGGCCTGACGGTGGCGGCCGGCACTCGTCTGCCCGTGGCGGCGACCCTCGACCAGACCCTGGTGCTGCCGGCCGGCACCGTCCTGGCGGCGGCAATACGCGATGCGGGCGGCAACCTGCTGTTTGCCGCCGGCACCTTGCTCGACCGGGCGCAAACGCTGGTGGCCGGTACGCAGTTGGAGGCGGGCACCCTGCTGGCCCAGGGCACCCGCCTGGCGGCGATGACCTGGCCAAAAGGCGTACCGCTTCCGGCGGTGGCGGGGGCGAACCTGAATAACAACATCGTCATGCTCAATGGCAGCAAGGCGCTGCCACGGGGTGCATTGATCCCCGCCGGTACCAACGTGAAGTTGCCCGACGGGGTTGGCTCGGTGCAACTGCGCCCGGAAGTCGCCGGACGCCAGGGCAAGTTGTGGGCGATTGCACCGATGTTGGCCGAGGGCACGCAATCCTGGTCGCTGCGCCTGGTCGCTGGCGCCGATACCGAGGCGGCCGACAGCCGCATCCTGCAAAGCCATCCGCGCAGTGGCGACCTGCGCCTGGCTGACGCTCACTACGGCATGTTTGCCAAGGAATTGCCCGCCACCGGCGTGCAGACCTGGAGCGCCTTTGCCGTCGAAGATTTTGCCGCCAACGGTGTGACCGTCAAGGAAGGCGACCCGGTCGACCAGGCGATTCTGGATGGTTTCGGGTTGGGCTCGATTGCCGATTTCTGCAACGGCAACCCGGCGTATTGCGCGGTTAAGGTCGATTACCTGTGGACCCAGTCCGCTGCGCTGGAGCTGGCCGATTATGGGGTCTTCGTGAAAGCGGGCGATGTGATCAAGCAAAGTGAGCTGGACCAACTGGGCTTGCCAGCTATCGCTGATTTCTGCACCAGTTCACCGTCGTACTGCCTGCTGGGTGGCGGCAAGCAGTATGCGGCCACGCCGTCCAGTACGCGCTTCAGTGTGATCCGCACCGGCACCGGTGACCTGGAGCTGTTGAGTGGCGGCAACCTGAGCATGGAGTCACTGTTCGGGGTCTATACCGCAGGCACCTCCTCTGTTACCACCCAAGCCGGCGATCCGTATAACCAGGCTAAGGTGCTGAACAGCAACAAGACCGTACTCAATAGCCCAAACAGCTACTACGAGCAGTTCGTCAACGGCTCTTCGGACAGCCTGTACCGGGCCTGGTACCCGGAGGCCGGCGGCAACCTTACGTTGAACGTGGGCGGGAATCTCACCGGTAATATCGTGAGCCCTTCGACCTCCTTTCTCGGTCGTCCCGACACTCAGGACGTCGGCAACCCATCGGCCGCCGTCGGTAACTGGTTATGGCGCCAGGGCAGCGCGGACGTGGTGACGGGCGAGCAAGCCCAGCCGACCGCCTGGTGGGTCAATTTCGGCAGTTTCACCACGGTCAAGACGGCCCTGACGACATCCGATCAGTTAGTGGGCTTCACCGGTTTTGGCACCCTCGGCGGTGGTGACCTGGACGTGACTGTGCGCGGCAATGCGGGGGCCTTGAATAGCCTCGCGGACAGCGCCAACAACGCGGCGCTGAACGTGCGCACTGAAGGCCTGGTGCTGGCGGTGGGCAGTACCGGTCGGGTGGCCAGCGATGGCAGCCTGGTGCTGACCGGCGGCGGCGACCTGCAGTTGCACATCGGCGGTTCGCTGAACCCGGTCGCCTCACAGGCTGTGGATTCGCGCAATGGGGTGCTGGTCAACCTGCGCGGCAATGCGCAAGTAAGCAGTGGTACGGCGGGTGATATCAGCCTGACGTATGGCAGCATTTCGATACAGCACAGCCCCGGCGAAACACGCGCATACGACCCGTTGCAGGCCACCCGTGGCTTGCCTTCGGGCGGTATCACACTGGTACCGGGTGATGCCACGTTCAGTCTGGCCACGGCCGGCGATCTGGTCGTGCAGGATGTACTCGACCCGGGACGGGTCGAGGTGGCTAACAGGTCCGCCTTTACTCGCGGGACCCAGTCGGGGGACGGGGAAAGTTGGTTCACGTTGTGGACGGCCCACACGGCGATAGATCTGTTCTCGGCAGGCGGCAATTTGACCCCGAATGTCAGCGGCACAGCGACTGACCTGGCAATCGTCTATCCGTCGATTCTTCGTGCGACCGCGGCTGGAGGCAATCTCTACTATGGGAAGGCCGCGCATATTTCCCAGTCCGATGGCAGTTATTCGGGCACGCTGTTGCTTGCCCCGGGCCCTGACGGTGAGTTGCAGTTCCTGGCCCGCGACTCGATTTACGCCGGCGGCATGTTCGTCACGCCGTCTGCGGCCGACCCGGGCATCATGGCCACGCCTTGGCAGCCGGCATTTGTCGGCAGGATTGACGGTCAGGTGGTCGCCGATGGCAATAATCTGTCAGCCAACAGCGGTCTGCCGACGGAGGGTACGGTCACCTATTCTGACCCGCGTCCATTGTTGACGTTTGGGTCGGCCACGGCGTCGGCTGCTGCCTATGTGCCCAAATCCCCAGCGCGTTTCTATGCGCTGAGCGGCGACCTGGTCGGGGTCAGCAGCGGCAGGGTCATTGGCTTCAACAGTGCGCCGACGGCGAGCAATTCGGGGCAGACCTGGTACGAGGGCAACGGTCCGGTGTGGATGATGGCCGGGCGTGACATTGTCAGCAGTGGCAGCCTGTTCAACGATGCCCGGGGAACCTTGTCGGAGCAGCAGACGGGCAACCTCTTTATTCATAACAACCCCAACGACATTTCCATCGTTTCCGCCGGCCGCGACATTCTCTACAGCAACTTCCAGGTCGCCGGCCCCGGCCTGCTGGAGGTGACGGCGGGCGGCAATATCCTGATGGCTGGGCGGCCAGCGACGGCGGGGGGCGAGGTCAGCGTCACCAGCCTCGGCGCAGTGGTGGCAGGCGACAATCGCCCGGGCGCGAGCATCGTGATGCAGGCCGGTGTCGGTCCGAACGGCCCGGATTACCTGCACTTTGTCGAGGCTTACCTGGACCCTGCCAACCTGGCACAAGCGGGCGAGTCCTTGCAGGGCGGCAAGGTGGCCAAGACTTACGAAAACGAACTGGTCCGCTGGTTGGCCGAGCGTTTCGGTTTCGTCGGCAGCAGCGAACAGGCCCGCGCTTACTACGCGGCGTTGCCCGCCGAACAACAGCGGGTCTTCGCCCGTGATGTGTACTTCGCCGAACTCAAGGCCGCCGGCCGTGAATACAACCAGGACGGCAGTGTGCGCCAGGGCAGCTATGTGCGTGGTCGTGCCGCGATTGCCAAGTTGTTTCCTGAGACGGACGTGGCCGGTAACCCGATTACCTACAAGGGCGACATCACGATGTTCGGCGGCTCGGGTGTACACACCAACTTCGGCGGTTCGATCCAGATGCTCACCCCAGGCGGCAGCCAGACCTTCGGTATCGAAGGCGCAGCGCCTCCGTCCACGGCCGGCGTGATCACCCAGGGTGCGGGGGATATCCAGCTGTACTCCATGGGCAGCATTTTGCTCGGCCAGAGCCGCATCATGACCACCTTCGGTGGCTCGATCATGGCCTGGACCAGCGAGGGCGACATCAACGCCGGGCGCGGCTCCAAGACCACCGTGGTGTACACGCCGCCCAAGCGCGTCTATGACAACTGGGGCAACGTGAGCCTGTCGCCGGCGGTGCCAAGTACCGGCGCGGGGATCGCCACGCTGAACCCGATCCCCGAAGTACCGGCGGGGGATATCGACCTGATCGCGCCTTTGGGCACCATCGACGCGGGCGAGGCGGGCATTCGGGTCTCGGGCAACGTCAACATCGCCGCCTTGCACGTGGTCAACGCGGCCAACATCCTGACCCAGGGCAAGTCGTCCGGGGTGCCGGTGACCGCCAGCGTCAATACCGGCGCCATGAGCTCGGCCAGCGCGGCGGGGGCGGCGGCGTCCCAGGCGGCGGAAGACGCGGCGCGCAGCCAGCAGGCGGCGGCCAAGCAGGGCAGGGCGTCGATCGTGACGGTGGAGGTGTTGAGCTTTGGCTCCGAACCGGTGCAGCGCGAGCCGCAGGAACAGCAGAAAGCCTCGGAGTACAACCCCAACAGCCCGGTGCAGGTACTGGGCGCCGGGCCGTTGAGCGAACAGGCGCGTGCGCGGTTGACGGATGAGGAGCGCAAGCAGATCACGTTGTAGGTGGAAGGACCTCTCGATGTACGTTTGGGGCGATCAGTGATTGCCCCGTTTTTTTTGCTGTTGGCGCGGCGGCCTAATAGCCGGCTGGTGTTTCATGGCTAACTCGGTTGGAAAGGTGGGAGGGGGGTTGCCCCCGATAGCAGTGGGTCAGTTACAGATTAGTTGACTGACACACCGCTATCGGGGGCAAGCCCCCTCCCACATTTGGATCTCCATGGATCAGATATCTCCATAGGTCAGATAGACCTCATTTTGCTTTTGCTCTGGCTTTGCCTGGGCTTTTGATCTTGATCTTGATCTTGATCTTAGGCGCCCCGTAAAACCACGCTGGCCGAACGCAGGCTTGAATCCGTGGGTAACCCGGCAGGACGCCGGGTTAGCCGTCCTGGGCCAGGGATGGCCCATGACGGCGGCCCACGGATTCAAGCCTGCGTGAGGGCACACCGAGCACTAGCGAGGTGCCGAGTGGTGGGGCAAGAGCCTTTTGGTTACTTTGGGGCTTTTCCAAAGTGACCCGCTGTAAGAGCGGAACCGCCAGCCGCCGTTACCGAAGAACCGGATATGTACCCGCTCACCCCCCAAAAAAATGCCCCCCACTCAATCCAAAATGAAGCTTTCATGACAAAAGTTCGGTAGCTCCCCCCCACGCCCGTCTTGCCTATGTAACGCGCTGGAGGCGGCCACAAATCGCCTCCCCAGCCGTCAGCAGGACGCCAGGAGTGGGGCAAATGGGAACTATGGAACGTTACTCGAAAGTCGGCATGCAGGAGCTCGATCAGCGCCTGTCGAAGATCGTCGAAGCCGCGCGCAAAAAGCCGGTTTCGGTCTACCGCTACGGCGCGCCCTGGGTGTGGATCGTCTCGCAGGACGATTGGCAGGGCGCCTTGAAGGAAGTTTCCAGCTACATCCCCGCGGGCCATTCGCTGGTGTTGTTGCGCCCGCAGATCGACGAGATGTTCGACCGGCACCACGCCCTGCTGCGCCCCGCCCCGGGGATGCTGATCGCGCCGCGCACCGTGCTGCAGATCCTGCTGTTGCAACTGCTGTATTCCGTGCCCAGCGAACAGCAACTGCACGAGCAGCTCAATTACAACCTGCTGTTCCGCTGGTTCGTCGGCCTCGACCTGCACCAGAAGGTGTGGGGCATCCATGTGCTGCAACGCGATATCGCCACCCTGTTGAACGACCCACGGGCGGTGCAATTGATCCAGACCATCATCGGTGACGTGTTTTGCGGTGCCTTGCTGCACATGCCGGAGTTCTCGTTGAACTTCGCCTTGTTGCACACCTGGCTGGCACGGCACAGCCAACTTTCGACAACCCGCAATTGAGCAGGCCAAACGCCGTGCAATCGGCGAGGGCGCAATATTTTAGACATTTAGGGGGCTGTGTGGAGCATCTGTTCAAGTCAACGCTGGCGCTGTGTTGCCTGGCGCTGGGCACCTTGGTGCAGCCGGCGCTGGCCGAGGAGGGCGATGCCCCGGCGCGCCGGGTGGACGTCAACGAGTACTTCGTGCGCGGCAATACCGTGCTCGATGCGGCAACGATCGAAGAGGCGGTGTACCCGTTTCTCGGCCCGCAAAAGACCCTGAACGATATCGAAGGCGCCCGCGATGCGCTGCAGAAGATCTACCAGGCGCGCGGCTACCAGTCGGTGTTTGTGGAGCTGCCGGAGCAGAAGGTCGATGACGGCATCGTCTACCTGCAGGTCAGTGAAACCAAGGTCGGTCGCGTGCGGGTGGTGGGGGCCAAGCACTATTCGCCGGTGGACATCCGCGAGGAAGTGCCGGGGCTCAAGGAAGGCGCCGTGCCGGATTTCGCCAGCGTGCAAACCCAGCTCGCCGCGCTCAACCGCAGCGCCGGACGCCAGGTCACGCCGCAGGTACGTGAGGGCCAGCGCGCCGGCACGATGGATGTCGACCTGCAAGTGGAAGACCAGAACCCCTGGCACGCCAGTATCGGCCTGAACAACGACTACAGCGCCGACACCGAGAAGCTGCGCTCGGTCGCGACCCTGGGCTACGACAACCTCTGGCAACTGGGCCACAGCCTCTCGCTGACGTACTTCACCGCGCCCCAGGACAGCTCGAATGCCAAGGTCTGGTCGGGTTCCTACAGCGCGCCGCTGGATGAACGCTGGACGTTGCAGTTCTCCGGTTACCAGTCCGACAGCAACATCGCCACCATCGGCGGCAGCAACGTGTTGGGTAAGGGCCACTCCTACGGGGTGTCGGCCATTTACAGCCTGCCGGCGGCAGGCAACTGGGCCAATTCATTCTCCTTCGGCGTGGACTTCAAGGACTTCGACGAAGAGATGAAGTTCGGTTCCAGCAGCGACCAGGTGCCGCTCAAGTACGCGCCGTTCACCCTGGGCTACAACGGCTACCGCTACACCGAAAAATCCCAGCTGGGCCTGGGCTTGAACCTGGTCGTCGGCACCCGCGCATTCTTTGGCTATGGCAGTGACGCCGAAGAATTCGACTACAAGCGCTACAAGGCCAGCGCCAGCTTTGCGGTGCTCAAGGGCGACCTGAATTACACCTACACCTTCGCCAACGACTGGCAGTCGGCGTCCAAGGCCGGCTTCCAACTGGCTTCGGGGCCGCTGGTGTCCAACGAGCAATATTCCGCCGGCGGCGCCACCTCGGTGCGCGGTTACCTGGCGGCCGAGCGCACCGGGGATGACGGTTACCTGCTCTCCCAGGAGTTGCGCACACCGTCGCTGGCCAAGTTCCTCGGCAGCTACGTGCAGGAGTGGCGCTTCTACGCGTTCGCCGAAGGCGCGCGCATGCGTCTGCACGACCCGCTGCCCGAACAGGAAGACGAATACAGCCTGGCCAGTGTCGGCCTCGGCACCCGCGCCAGTTTGAGCAAATGGTTGTCCGGCAGCCTGGATTGGGGCTACCCGCTGCTCGACGGACCAAACACCCAGAAACAGGACTCGCGACTGCACTTCAGTGTGCAGGCGACTTTCTGACCCTTTTTTCCGGAGATTCTTCCCATGCAACGCCTATTCCTGAGCCTGTTGATCTGCCTGGGCTTCGCGCTCCCGGCCACCGCCCATGCCTGGTGGCAGGACGACTGGCACTACCGCAAACAGATCAGCGTGGACACCACCGCCCAAGGCGCCGCGATCAACCAGGCCCTGGGCCGCACCGCGCTGCTGGTGCGCCTGCACACCGGCAACTTCACCTTTGACGGGGTCAAGGATGACGGCAGCGACGTGCGCTTTGTCAGTGCCGACGACAAGACCGTGTTCAACCACCAGATCGAAAGTTTCGACCCGCTGATGGGCATGGCGCTGATCTGGGTCGATGTGCCCAAGGTCGAAGGCGGCCAGCGCCAGGATCTGTGGATGTACTACGGCAACCAGAAGGCCCCGGCCACCGCCAACGGCCAACTGACTTTCGACCCGAACTACACCGCGCTGTATCACTTTGACGGGGCCAGCGGTACACCGCCACGCGACACCACGGCCTACGCCAACACCGCGCTGAACGCCACCGGCAGCAGCATCGACGGCGTCGTCGGGCGTGCCTTGCAGTTCAGTGGCCAGCCCTTGCTGTTGCCGGCCAGCCCGTCGCTGCAACACACCGCCGGTAGCGCCTTCACGTTCAGCGCCTGGCTACGCCTGGACCAGGCCAGCGGCGAGCAAATCGTCCTGGCCCGGCGTGAGGGCATGCATAGCCTGTTGCTCGGGTTGAACCAAGGCACGCCGTTCGTGGAAATCGACGGTCAGCGCGCCGTCTCGACCCAGCCGCTGAACCCTGGCCAATGGCAGCACCTGGCGTTCACCGCCGAGGGTGAAAAACTCGCGCTGTATGTCAACGGCCGCGAAACCGCGAGCCTGGCAGTGGCCATGCCGGCGTTCAACACCCAACTGGCGATTGGTGCCGATCTGCCGGAAGCGGCGAGCCCGCACCTGCCGTTTGCCGGGGCGATGGATGAGCTGCGCCTGTCCAAAGTGGCCCGTCCAGCGACCTTGTTGCTGGCTGACGCGAGTGCCCAGGGTGCCGAGTCGAAACTGGTGGCTTATGGCGTGGATGAAGAACAGTCGGGCTACGGTTTCGGCAGCCTGGGCTTTTTGCTTAACGCGGTGCCGGTAGACGCTTGGGTGATCATCCTGGTGCTGGTGGCGATGATGTTCCAGTCGTGGGTCATCATGATCCGCAAGAACCGTATGGTCAGCCGCGTGAGCAGCGGCAACGAGGCGTTTCGCGAGCAGTTCGCACAGATCGGCACTCGCCTGGAAATGTTCTACGACGACAGCGTACTTGCCCAACGCCTGACCCATTCTTCGCTGTGGCGCCTGTACTGCGTGGCGGTCAAGGAAATCCGCACCCGCCGCGCCCAGGGCGCCGACACCTCGTCGGTCTCGGCGGCGACCATCGAAGCCATCCGCTGCTCCATGGACGGCGTGCGCACCCGCGAAAACCAGGCACTCAGTTCCAAATTGTCGACGCTGTCCAACGCCATCGCCGGCGGCCCGTACATCGGCCTGCTGGGCACGGTGCTGGGCATCATGGTGGTGTTCCTCGGCACGGCCATGGCCGGTGACGTGAACATCAATGCGATCGCCCCGGGCATGGCGGCGGCCTTGCTGGCCACGGCCATGGGCCTGTTCGTCGCGATCCCCGCGCTGTTCGGCTACAACCGCCTGATCACGCGCAACAAGGAAGTCAGCGCCGACATGCGCGTGTTTGTCGACGAGTTCATCACGCGCCTGGCGGAGATGCACGGTGAGAGCCAGTTCAGTGAAGCGGCGCACCGCGTGCCGCACCACGCGCCGGTTTCGGCCTGAGGAGAATCGCCATGGCTTCCGTAAATGCCTCCCACGACGATGACGACGATGCCGCTGTCGACAGCATCAACATCACGCCCCTGGTGGACGTGCTGATGGTGGTGCTGGTGATGTTCATCCTCACCGCTACCGCCCAGGTCTCGGGCATCCAGATTCACCTGCCCAAGGCCAGCGCCTCGGTGTCGCTGTCGCAGGCCAAGACCAAGGCCATCTCCGTCAACGACGGCGGCCAGGTGTTCCTCGATGCCTACCCGGTCACCCTGGGGGAGCTGGAGGAGCGCCTGCGCATCGAGAAAGCGCTGAACCCGGATTTCCCGGTGATCGTGCGCGGCGACGCCACCGTGCAGTACCAGAAGGTGATCGAGGTGCTCGATTTACTGCGGCGGCTGGAGCTGTCCCAGGTCGGGCTGGTCACCGGCAAACCGAGCCAGGGCTGAGTCATGACCGCACAGATCCCGATGCCGCCGTTGCCCGTGAAGAACAAGCCGCCGTTGCGCCCGCTGAAGTGGGGCGCCGGCCTGCTGCTGGGCGCCGTGGCCGCCTGGTTTCTCTGGCAATGGGCCAATGACATGAGTGGGGTACGCCGCGAAGCACCGAAGGTGCCGACCATTATCCCGTTGCCGCCACCACCGCCACCGCCGCCGGAAAAACCCAAGGAGCCCGAGCCCCAGGTGGAGGAAAAAGTCCCTGAGCCGGTGCCCACACCTGAGCCCGAAGAGGTGAAACCGGCGGAAGAAGCGCCGCCTTCACCGGCCGATGACTTGGCCAACCCGATGCAGATCGATGGCGATGCGCAGTCCGGCAACGACGGCTTCAACATCGGTGCTGGCAAAGGCGGTGGCATGGCCGGTTCCGGCGGCGGTGGTCTCGGGGCCGGCACGTACAAGCAATACCTGGCGGGGGTGTTTCAACGCCTGCTGAGGGAAGACCCGGAGTTGCGCAAAAAGGCCTACGCGGTACAGGCGGATGTGTGGTTGAGCGCCGAGGGCCAGGTCACGCGTGTGGAGCTGGCCAAGTCCAGCGGCGACAGCGAGACCGACGCCCAGGTGCTGGCGGCGTTGCGTGTACCCCATGCGGGGCAACGCGTTCCAGCCTCGGTGAGCATGCCGGTACGCCTGTCCCTCAAGGGCCGGCGCCCGGATTGATCGAACCCATTTTTTGCAGTTTTTTACAGGAGTTGCTTACGAATGATTTCCCCCGTGAATCGGCTGACCCTGGCGGTCGGCATGGTCATCGCGACCCTGGTCGGCCAGGCGACGGCAGCCCCGGTCGCCCCTTCGGAAAACGTCACGATCAACCTGATCCGCCTGCTGGTGCAGCAAGGCGTGCTCACCCAGGACACCGCCAATGGGCTGATTGCCCAAGCGGAAAAAGAAGCCCAACAGGCTCGCCAGGCGAATGCCGCCCCGGTGGTCGCCAGCGGCCCGACGGCGGCGCCTGGCGACGTGCGCGTGCAGTATGTGCCGCAAGCGGTGCGCGATCAGATCCGCGATCAGGTGAAAGCCGAAGTCATGGCCACCGCCAAGCAGGAAAACTGGGCGCAGCCCAATACCTTCCCCGACTGGGTGTCGCGCGTGACCTTTGACGGCGATATTCGCCTGCGTGACGAGTCGCGCTATTTCTCGGGCAACAACAGCCCTCAGATCACCGACTTCGCCAAGGTCAATGAAACGGGGCCCTATGACGTCAACAAAAACTCGAACACCAAGTTTCCGCCGTTGATCAACACCATCAAGGACCGCGAAAACCTGTTCCGCCTGCGCGCTCGTCTGGGCATGAAAGCGGTGATCTCGCCAGAGTGGACCGCCGGTATTCGCCTGGGCACCGGTTCTGACAATAACCCGGTGTCTACCACCCAGACCCTGGGCGGTGGCTTCGGCAAAAAAGACATCTGGCTCGACCAGGGTTACCTGAGCTGGAAAACCACCGACGCCATCACCTTGACCGGCGGGCGAATCGCCAATCCGTTCTACGCCACCGACATGATGTATGCCAACGAGCTCAATTTTGACGGTGTGGCCGCGATCTTCAACCATAAGCTCAACAGCGAGTGGGGGCTGTTCGGCACCCTCGGCGCATTCCCGGTTGAATACTCCTCGGATGCCGCCAGCACCAACGGCATCGACAAGCAAGACAGTGAGACCAAGTGGCTGTTCGGTGGGCAAATCGGCGCGAATTGGAAGATCAACCGCGCCAACAGCCTCAAACTTGCCGCTGCCTACTACCAGTTCCAGGACATCGAGGGTCAGCGTTCCAGCCCGTGCTCCCCGTGGAAGGGCGAACCCGGTTGCGACACTGACGGCACGCGTGTGGCCTTTATGCAAAAGGGCAACAGCGTGTTCAACCTGCGCAACAACACCACCAACCCGACGGACCCTGCCAAAACCCCGGACCCACAATACGTCGGCCTGGCGTCCAAGTTCGATGTGCTGGACCTCAACCTGGTCTGGGACAGCGAACTGCCCAGCGACTTCAAGCTGCGCACCCAAGGCAACTACATCCGCAACCTGGCCTACGACAAGGGCGAAATGCTCAAGCGCAGCGAAGGCGAGATCGTCAACAACCTCAATTCCAACGGCCAGTTTGAAAGTGGCGGCAACGCCATGATGGTCTCGTTCACCCTCGGCAGCGCGCTGGAGATGCGCAAACGCGGCGACTGGAACGTGTTGGCCGGCTACAAATATATCCAGCCTGATGCGTTGCCCGACGGTTTCAACGACTCCTCGTTTCACCTCGGCGGCACCAACGCCAAGGGCTACTTCATTGGCGCTAACTACGGCATCGACAAAAACATCTACGCCAGTGCGCGTTGGTTGAGCGCCTCCGAAGTGTATGGCGCGCCGTTCGAAGTCGATGTGATGCAACTGGAACTCAACACGCGCTTCTGATGCGCAGGGAGATGCCCCATGAACACGCGAATATGCGCGCTGCTGTTGCTGCTGGTTGCCACCGGCGCCTCGGCCGAAGGCATGGAAGAGCGCCTGCGCACGCAACTGCGCAGCACCACCCAGCAGTTGCAGGCGCTGCAAAGCGAGCAGGCCCAGGCCAGTGCTGCACGCCTGGCCGCCGAGAACCAGGCCAAGCAGGCCCAGGCGCAAATCAAGCAACTGACCGCCGAGCTGGATAAGGCCCGTGGCGTCGCCGAGCAAATGGTGGGCCAGCAACAGAGCCTGCACAGCCAGGCGCAAGCCCAGGTGGCCGCGAGCAACGAGCAGATCGGCAAGTTCAAGAAGGCTTATGAAGAACTGCTGGTGTTGGCCAAGGGCAAAGAAACCGAACGTGCGCGCCTGCAGGCGCAGTTGAGCGAACGTGACACACAAGTGCAGCAATGTTCAGCCAAGAATCAACAGATGTACGGCGTGGCCCAGCAGTTGCTCGCGGCCTACGAAAAAATCGATGTGGCCGAGGTGATGAGTATTCGCCAGCCCTTTGCCAGCGGCGCGCGGGTCAAGTTCGAGGAACTGGCCCAGGGCTTTGGCGACGAGTTGTACAAGAGCCGTTTTGATGCGCCCCAGGCAGCCGCCAATCACTGATAGACAAGGAACAGATCCCATGAGCGAATTGATCACCAGTGTTACCGTCCAGAGCCTGACCGCGCTGTTGCAGGAAGCCGGCTACCGGGTCAACCAAAGCGAACAGAACGGCATCGTGCAACTGCTCAGCGCCAGCCAAGGCATCGGCTTTGCCGTGCGCTTCGGCAACCCGGCGGCGGAGCAGGGCAGCTATGTGGATTTCACCTACAGCTGCGCGCTGCGCGTGCAGGGCGACTTGCCCGAAGGGCTGACTCAGGTGTGGAACGCCTCGCGCCGGTTTGCCCGGCTGTCCGTGCAGGGCGAATTTTTGCTGATGGAAATGGACGTGGTGGTGGCCGGTGTCGGTGCCACGCACCTGCGCAGCCAACTGGAACTGTGGGACCGTCTGCTGCAGGAATTTATCGTCTATCTGCGTGAGTACAGCCAGCACGCCGCGCAGTTGCAGGCCCAGGCGGCTGAGCCTGTCGCTGAAGAGGTACCGGTGCTGTGAAGAAGCCAACCTTGCTTATCGGCGCCGGGGCGCTGACGTTGCTGGTGGTGGCGGTGGGGTTGAGCCTGCGACCGGGCAGCGACCCGGTCGCCGCTCAGCAACCGGCGCCTGTCATCACGTCCTCGCCGAGCGAGCGCGGCGCACCGGCCGTGGCGCGCCTGGGCAACCAGCAGATCGACCTGCCTGAACTGAAAAGCGTGCTGGCGAGCCTGCCGGCCGAATCCCGTGAGCAACTGCGCGGCAACCGTGGCGCCCTGGAGAGCTGGCTGCGTTCACGCTTGGCGCAAAAGGCCGTGCTCGAACAGGCCGACGCCCAAGGCTGGCGCCAGCGCCCGGAGGTGGAACAACAGACCCGCACCGCCACCGAACAGATTGTGTTTCGCGACTACATGCTCTCGGTCAGCCAGGTGCCGGCCGACTACCCCAGCGCCGCTGAATTGCAGCAGGCCTACGACAGCGGCAAGGCGCAGTGGGTGACGCCGCCGATGTACCGGGTCAGCCAGATCTTCCTCGCGGTGAATGACCTGCAAAGCGTCGACGCGGTACGTCGCCAGGCCCAGGAGCTGAGCCGCAAGGCCCAGGCCGCGCCGGGGGATTTTGCCGCCCTGGCCACGCAATACTCCCAGGACCCGGAAACCGCCCAGCGCGGTGGCGATTCGGGCTTGCAGCCGTTGCAGCAACTGGTGCCGCCCGTGCGCGAAGCGGTGTCGCGGCTCAAGGTCGGCGCGGTGTCGGAGGTGGTGCAAAGCCCGGCGGGGTTCCATGTGCTCAAGCTCACGGCCCAGCAACCGGCGCGCACCGCCACCCTTGACGAACTGCGCGAGCGCCTGACCCAGGCCCTGCGCGCGCAACGTCAGGAACAGATCGCCAAGGCGTACCTGGAAGGCATGCTCAATACCGCGACGTTGAGTATCGACGGCGCGCAGTTGAACACGTTGCTGGAGTAACCCGCGTCGACCGCATTGGATGCACAAGACCCACAAGACAGGGAGTCTCCCATGGCATTTCTAGAACCGTCTGGCCCCCCGGGGCGCGCACCCTATCGCGAGCCGAATCAATCCCGTAGCGCCTGGCTGGCGCTGGCCAACGACATCGAACCGGAGGTCGCGCGCTACTTTCTGGTGAGTGCGCGCTGCGGCTGTTTCATGCAGGCGGCGCGCAGCCTGAATATCAAGGCGACGCTGCTGCGCAAACGCCTGGCGCAACTGGAAGAGCAGCTGCACCATGCGTTGTTCAGCTACCAGGGCAACGGTCTGGTACTCAGCCGCGATGGCCAGCAGTTGCAGGCGCAGTTGCTGGCCCTGGCTCACGCGCGGCGCTTGCCGGCGGTGGCGCAGCCGCTGATTCGCCTGGCCGTGGCCGAGCCGATCCTGCACGACATCCTCGGGCGCGACTTGATCGCCTTGCTGCGCCGCAACGCCAGCGTGCGCCTGGAGATCATCTCCATCGACAGCCAACTGTCCCTGCAAGCGGTGGACGTTGACGTGGTGCTGTGGCTATCCGACGCGGACGGCCCCGCGCCCGGCCCGAGTTTTCTCACCGAGCCGCCTCGGGTCCTGGCACGTTTGCACTACCTGCCGCACATCGCCAAGCGTTACTCGCGGCCGACGACCCGCCCCGACAGTGTCGAAGACCTCGATGACTACATGTTGGTGCAGTGGCAGCCGGATGGGCAGGTGGACGCCTTGCAGCCGTGGAACACCGTAGTAGCACAGCGCCTGGCCGCAGTGGTGCAAGTGCATGCCTATTCGCTGATGCTGGAGATGATCCGCTGCGGTGCCTGCATCGGTTTGCTGCCGCACTACATGGGCAGCTTAGACCGTGGCCTGGTGGCCTTGCCGGGATTGCTCGCCGAGCCCATGCAGCGCCAGGTGTGGCTGGCGGTGAATGCGCGGGTGCAGCATGCCGAGGCGGTGCAGAGGATTGTCGAGTTGATCGCCAGTACGTTCGAGGGGCGGCGGGAGTGGTTTGATTAGCTCAGCCGCGCCCTCTGGCTCAAGGCGTTGCGTCACGGCGCCAATTGCGCCAGTCTTGGTCGCCTTATCCTTTACCCAGCTGCGATCTGCGATGCAAGCCAGCCGTTTGACACTGATCTGCCATGCCGCCACGCCGTTGCAAAAGCGCGGTTGCTTTGCCGATGACGAATCGGTGGCGATGGATTGGCAAAGCGCGGCGTTATCCCTGGCCGGCCGCTACAAGAAAGGCCTGCGGCTGCGCTGTGGGCCCGAGGCGCGAACCCGTCAGACGGCGAGCTTGTTCGGCAATCAGGCGGTGATCGACGAAGCCTTGCGCGATGGCGATGTGGGGCACTGGAAAGGTCAGGACATCGCCGCACTCGACAGCGCCGAACTGACCACCTGGCTCACCGACAGCGCCAGCGCACCTCACGGTGGCGAGTCGGTGGATCAGCTCTGCGCGCGGGTCGCGCAGTGGATGCAGTCGCTGCAAACCGAATCCGGCCAGGTCGTGGCAATTACCCACCCGTTTGTCATCCGCGCCGCAATGCTGTACGTCATGCAGTTTCCCGTCTCGATGTTCTATCGCATCGATGTGGAGCCGCTGTCTTGCACTGAACTGCGTTTCAACGGCGTCTGGCGTCTGCGCCTGGAAACTCACGCCTGAGTGCGTGAACATGGCAAAATCCACGCCCCGCAATGAGAGCAACCCATGAAACGCATCCTGATCATCGGCATTGGTGCCGGCAACCCTGACTACATCACGATGCAGGCCGTGAAAGCGCTGAACCGCACCGACGTGTTTTTCCTGATGGACAAGGGCCAGAGCAAAGACAAGCTGATCGACCTGCGCCGTGAGATCTGCGCGACCTACATCACCGAGCCCGGCTACCGCTTCGTCGAGGCCGATTGCCCCGAGCGGGTGCGCGGGGACATCGACTACACCACCGCCGTGCAGGACCTCAACCGCGACAAGCAGCAGACCTTCGAGCGCATGATCAACGAGGAAATGGCCGACGGCGAAGTGGGGGCTTTCCTGGCGTGGGGCGATCCTGCGTTGTACGACAGCACCCTTCGCATTTTGCAGGCGATCCTGGCCAGTGGCCGCTGCGTCTTTGAATTCGAAGTGATCCCCGGCATTACCAGCGTGCAGGCCCTGGCGGCCCAGCACAAAGTGCCGTTGAACCGCATCGGCCGCTCCATCGAGATCACCACCGGGCGCCGCTTGGCGGCGGGGCAGGCGAGTGATGCCGACACCCTGGTGGTGATGCTCGACGCCGAAGATTCCTACCGCACCGTGGCCGATCAGGACCTGGATATTTATTGGGGTGCCTACCTCGGCACGCCGGATGAAATCCTCATCAGCGGCAAGGTGAGTGAGGTCGGTGAAGAAATCCAACGGGTGCGCAAGGCTGCGCGTCTGGCCAATGGCTGGATCATGGACACTTATTTGCTGCGCAAACCCTGAGGTCGATTCCCATGTTCAAACTGTTCGCTCTGGCACTGACCCTGGTGGCCGGTGCCGCCCATGCCGATTCCAGCCTGCACACCGACTTGCCGCTGTCGTACCTGGAACAGACCCAGGGCGATGCGCGCAACCAGCCGCTGGTGATTTTCCTGCACGGTTTCGGCAGCAACGAGGAAGACCTGTTTGGCATCAAGGATGCGCTGCCGTCCACCTGGACCTACCTGTCGGCGCGGGCGCCGACGCCGGTAGGCCCCAATGGGTTTCGCTGGTTTACCAAGACCCCGGGCGACGGCGATTACGATGGGGTGACTGAGGACCTGCAGAACAGCGCCAGGCTGATCAAGGCGTTTGTCGCCAAGGCCACCGCCAAATACCACACCCAGCCTGACCGGGTGTTTTTGGTAGGGTTCAGCCAGGGCGCGATCATGTCCTACGAGGTGGCGTTACGTGACCCTGAGTGGGTGCGCGGGATTGCTGCGCTCAGTGGCAGCGTGCTGCCGGTGCTCAAGGCGCAGCTCAAGCCGGATGAGCGATTGGGCCAACTGGCGATTTTCATTGGCCACGGCACGTTGGACCAAGCGCTGCCGTATGCCTCGGCGACGCGGGCGAACGAGGTGTTGTCGGGGTTGGGGTTGAAGCCGGAGTTTCATACTTACCCGGGCATGAACCACACCATCAGCGCGGCAGAAGTGCAGGATTTGAAGGTCTGGTTGGAAACCAATGTGAAGTGAACACCGCTAGAACTGTGGGAGGGGGCTTGCTCCCGATAGCGGAGTGTCAGTCAGTACATCTATCAACTGATACACCGCCATCGGGAGCAAGCCCCCTCCCACAGTTGATCTGTGTCGCTTGATAGATCGGTTTACTTGCCGCCGGTGATCTGTTTCACCAATTCTGCATGCCCCTTCACATCATCCGCCCGCGAAATGGCCTGGATCACCAGCAAGTGATTGCCGGAACCGCCGAGGAAGGTGGAGTTCAAGGTCTTGCCGCCGCCCTGGGTGGCCGTGCTGTCGACCTGGCGCAGGCCAAGGCCCTTGAAGGTCAGTTTCTTTTCGTTCTGTTTCTTGAAGTCGGGCAGGGCGGCGCTCTGGTCCTTGATGAAGCCAGCTACCGCGCCGTCGAGGAACTGCGGGTCATTGTCTTTAATGGTTACCCCGTCGTTGCGCACGGTTTCGGCGACGATGACCACACTTTTCGTGGTCGGGTTCGCGTACATCGTACCTTGGGTATCCCCGGTGCCGTCTGCTGCCTTGCCGGCTGGCAGGGTGTCGGCGACGTAGGCTTTGGGCAAGTTGAAGGTGAACTTGCCGCCCAAGGTGGAGATGCTCTGGTCAGCCGGTTTGGCCGCGGCGAATACGCAGCCGGCGCTAAGCGCCAGGGCTAGCAGAACGGCGGTCTTGGTGAAAGTGGCCATGAAGAAGCGCTCCAGTAGATGAACGAAATTGCGCCGTATTCTGTCAGAAAATTCGCAAGATCGTTCATCCACGCGATCACACCTTGTCGGACTCTTCCTCAAGCCGGTCCATCTCAAACAACCGCGCCAGTTCTGCACGCGCTTCCTGGGCGGTCTGCATGACCTTGGCCGCGTCGTCGTACACCGCGTGCTGGGCGGCGAGGACTTGCAGGTCGTGGTTCTTGAAGCGGGTGATGCGTGCGTCGGCCTGGGCCTGGCTCAGGCCGAGACCCACCAGGGTGCGGCGGCTCATCTCCAGGCTGGAATAGAAGGTTTCGCGCACCGGTGACGCGTCGAGGTCCACCAGGCGGTGGACGTGCTGACGGTTACGGGCGCGAGCGATGATCTTCATGTGCGGATAGAGGCTGCGCACCAGTTCGGCGGTTTTGATGTTGATCTCCGGGTCATCCATGGCGATGACGAAGAACTCTGCCCGGTCGACCTTGGCTGCGTGCAGGATTTCCGGACGTTGCGGGTCGCCGTAGAACACCGGCATGCCGCCGAAACTGCGGGTCAGCTCGATGGTTTCCACCGAGGTGTCCAGCGCGATAAACGAAATGTTTTGCGCGCGCAGGATTCGCGCGACGATCTGACCCATACGGCCCATGCCGGCGATAACCACGCGCGGTGCATCGCTTTGGATGGTGCGATATTCCTCGGGGACTTCCACGGGTTTGACCCTGGGCTTGAACAGTTTCGGGCAGACCAGCAACAGCAGTGGCGTCACGGCCATCGACAGGGTGATGGTCAGCACCAGGATGTCGTACAGGTGCGGTTCGAACAGGCCCTGGTCGCGGCCGATCTTGAACACCACGAAGGCGAATTCACCGCCTGCGGCCAGCACCACGCCCAGGCGCAAGGCGCTCTCGCGGTTGAGATCGCCCACCAGTCGGCCGACGGCATACAGCAGCGGCAGTTTCAGGCCGATCAACAGCAGGGTCAGGCCGATCACCACCAGCGGCGAGCTGAGCAGCAGGCTGAGGTTGGCGCCCATGCCCACGCTGATGAAAAACAGGCCCAGCAGCAGGCCCTTGAACGGTTCGATCTGGGACTCCAGCTCGTGGCGGTATTCCGAGTCGGCCAGCAGCAGGCCGGCGAGGAAGGCCCCCAGGGCCATGGACACACCCACCAGTTCCATCAGCCAGGCGGTGCCGATCACCACCAGCAACGCGGTGGCCGTGGACACTTCGCGCAGGCCAGTCTTGGCGACGATGCGAAACACCGGGCGCAACATATAGCGCCCGCCGATGATCACCACGGCGATGCTGCCGAGGATCTGCAACACGTGCTGCACGCCCTGGGCCTGCGTGCTTGGGTGATCGCCCCCGGCGAGCAACGGCACCATGGCAATCAGCGGGATCGCCGCAATGTCCTGGAACAGCAAAATCGCAAAGGCCAGGCGCCCGTGGGGCTGGTTCAATTCCTTGCGCTCGGCCAGGCTTTGCAGGCCAAAAGCGGTGGACGACAGCGCCAGGCCCAGGCCGAGCACGATCGCGCTGTTCCACGACTGGCCAAACAGCCACAGCGCCACCCCGCCCATCACCAGGCCGGTGAGCAGCACCTGGGCCAGGCCGACGCCGAACACCGCCTTGCGCATCACCCATAAACGTTTCGGCGACAACTCCAGGCCGATGATGAACAGCAGCAACACCACACCCAGCTCCGAGAACTGCGCGACGCTTTGCGGGTTACCGATCAACCCCAGCACCGACGGGCCGATGATGACACCGGCGAACAGATAGCCCAGCACCGCGCCCAATTGCAGGCGCTTGGCCAGGGGCACGGTCAGCACGGCGGCGAGCAGGAACACCACGGCTGCTTGTAACAGGTTGCCTTCATGGGGCATTGCGAACTCCAAAATCTTTAAAACCAGTCAACAGGCGGCTATTAGAGCGCTTTTTACCTGTCGATAATTGTGTTTTTGCAGTGCGTGATCGTGCAAGGCGCGGGATTTTCTGCTGGGCGACCGCGTTCTCGCGGGCGTGTCGGAAGGATGTACAAACAATTTTCCCGGGGGATCGGGTGGCGGTCTGTCCCATTGGTCTTCTAGCGTTATGTTCTTGAGTTTATATTCCTTGGGTGGAATATTTGCATGGATTGGGACATTGAATACACGGATGAATTCGGCAACTGGTGGAATGGTCTGGATGCAAAGGCGCAGGTGTCGGTATCTGCCAGCTTTGATCTGCTGGGGCTTTTCGGGCCAGGGCTGGGCTTTCCTCACAGCAGCGATATCAAAGGCTCTCGATACGGGCACCTGCGGGAACTGCGCGGTATTGCTGATCGGTGGCGATAAGCGCGGGCAACATCGATGGTACGACGAGCACGTCCCCGCGGCAGAAAAGCTGTATGACGAACATTTGAAAACACTGGGTAAAGAGGGCCGCAACCATGGCTAAAAAATTCGCTGAACTGCAAGCGCGCATGACGCCCGAGTCGCGCGCCGATGCAGAGCAGCTATTCCAGCAGCACTTGAAAGAGATGCCCCTGCATGAACTGCGCAAGGCTCAACAGTTGAGCCAGGCCAGCCTGGCCAAAGCACTGAATATCAACCAGGCCGCGGTCTCCAAGATGGAGCGGCGCACCGACATGTACATCAGCACGCTGCGCGACTACCTCCGCGCGATGGGCGGCGAGCTGGAAATTATCGCGACGTTTCCCGATGGTCCGGTGAAGATCGACAATTTCGCTGGCTGAGTGTTTTGCCATGCGCACTTGCGGGCGTGCGGTACAACCCTACGGCCAGTCCCGTGAGCCTGCCAACGATTTCTTGAGGCGCCTACGCAAAGTGTCTCCATTGACGAAATGGCCGCTTGGTCGAGCATGAGTCGACGCACCTTTCCCCGGCATTTCCTTGAGAACACGGGCATGACGTTCGTCTCCTGGCGCCAGCAAGTCTGCCTGCTGGAAGCCACCGCCCGGCTCAGCCACGGCGTGTCCATCACCGACGTGGCGTTTGAGTTGGGCTTCAGCAGTGCCAGCGCGTTCACTGCGCTGTTCCGGCGCAACCTGGGCGATACCCCGGCGCGTTATCTGGCTAAATCAAAGGCGGCGGCGTTGTTCTGAGCCCCTTGTGCCGTCCACGCCCGTCAGGATTCATCTTCCTGTGGCACCGCCCTTTGTTACTATCGCCGTCTCTCGTCACCAGGAGTCACCGGCCCATGCAGCACCAGTGGGATGAAATGCACCGTACCCGCAAGCCCACGTTCGTACTGTGCGGCGAGCCTCAGGGGGACGTGCTCAATCTCTATGTTCACGGTTACTCGGCGTTCTTTGACCGGCAGCAACTGGGCAACTTCACGGCGCAACTGGCACGTATCGAGGGTTCGACCAACCTGATGCTGTTCTGGCCTGCCGGGCATTTTCTGGAAAACCTGTTTGCGCCGTTCAAGGACGTGATCACCGCGATGCTCGGCGGTGGTGGCCTGGGCGCTGCGACGGTGGGGGTGGGCAAGGCGATTGGGTATTTTCTCGACCATTACAAAAGTGTCGAGGCCCGGGTGGATGAAGTGGCCCGCAGCCTGTTGCCGGAATTGGCCGAGTTCCTCCACGGCGAGTCGCTGCAGGTGCGGCGCATCAACTTGATCGGCCATTCCCTCGGCGCGCGCATCCTGGTCAAGAGCGTGTTGGCCAACCCCGACACCGCCCGCGAACTGCCGTTGAACAATTTGCTGTTGATGGGAGGGGCGATCTGCACGTCGAGCCCTTGGGATGAAGTGTGCGCACCGCTCTCGGGGCGGGTGATCAACTGTCATTCCAGCAAGGACTGGGCCCTGGCGATGAAACCGGATACCGAGCGTTGCATCGGCCGCTATGCCATCCCGATCACGCCCGCGCTCAAGGCCAAGGTGACCAACGTTCACCTGGCCAGCTTTGATCACGCGGCCTATTGGCCACAGTTGCAGACGGTGGTGCAGTACACCGACCTGCTGCAGGAGCGACGCGGCATGATCCGTGCCGACCAGCGCAGTACCGAAGTGCGCTTTGCCGAAGACGATGGCGAACTGTTCCCGGCGTTGGTGCAGGCGCGCCCGGACGAGCTGAAATTCCTCGCCGAATTGATCGCGCAAAAGCGCAGCGCCTCGATTGATGCGGCGGTGCGTGAGCCATTGAAGTTGGCCATCGAGTTGCAGCGCATGGGCGGTGACAGCTTCATGAACCTCGCCCGGGGGCACGGCGTGGGTTATCGCCAGATCGCCGAGGATGTGGCGCAGCGGCTGGGGATCAAGTTCGATGAGCCGATGGAGACCGTCGCGCTGGCGGACATCGAAGCGCAGGTCGCGGAAACACTGATCGAGCAATACAAGGACAAACTCAGCCATGCCGACCGCCAGGCGTTCGATGCCGAGCTTCAGGCGGCGGCGCAAAAGGAGCAGGGCTTGTTCCATCGCATCGATCTCGGCCGTTCGGCTGCCACGGCGTTGAGCGGTACGGCGTTGGCGGGGCTCACTGGGTTTATCCTGCGGCGCGGCGCGGCCACGGCGATTCCGCTGGTGGGCCAGGCGCTGGCGGCGGCGATGTTGTTGGTGAGTGGGGTGCGCGCGTTTTCCGGCCCGGCGTATTCGATCACAACCTTGGCGGTGCTGGTGATCGGGGTGATCCGCCAGCGCATGGAGCGCGAAGCATTGAACCAGGAAATGGACCTGGTGGTGCAAGTGGTCGAAGCGTTTGACCTGCCGCGAGACACGGTGATGCGCACGGTTACGTCCGACTGATAAGCTGCGGGCTTGCCTAATGTGTTTGCCTGGAATACTGCGTGAAATTCAGCCTGCCGAAAATCGCTACCGCTCCGTTCTGCCCGCCTGAAGTGGCCGGCTCTGTCATCGTCGATCCCAAGGCGTCGTTTTTCAAACGGATGCTGATGTTTGCCGGCCCCGGCTTGCTGATTTCCATTGGCTACATGGACCCGGGCAACTGGGCCACGGCCATCGAGGCCGGTTCGCGCTACGGCTACAACCTGCTGTTTGTGGTGCTGCTGGCCAGCCTGGCGGGCATGGTGGTGCAGTGCCTGTGCTCGCGCCTGGGCATCGCCACCGGCAAGGACCTGGCGCAACTGTGCCGCGAACGCTATAGCCAGCGCTCGGCCCGCACCCAGTGGGTGTTGGCGGAAATTTCCATCATTGCCACCGACCTCGCCGAAGTGCTTGGCTGCGCCCTGGCTTTTCACTTGCTGCTGGGTGTTTCGTTGACCACCGGTATTGTCATCACGGCGTTTGACACGCTGTTGGTCCTGGCCCTGCAAAATCGCGGTTTCCGCCGCCTGGAAGCGATCATGCTGGCGCTGGTCGCGACCATCGGCGTGTGCTTCTTCATCGAACTGATGCTGATCAAACCCTACTGGCCGGACGTGTTCAGCGGTTTCGCGCCGTCGCTGTCGGCCATCAGCGATGCCGCGCCGTTGTACCTGGCGATTGGTATCCTCGGCGCCACGGTCATGCCGCATAACCTCTACCTGCACAGCTCGATCGTGCAAACCCGGCTGATCGGCAAAGACCTCGCCAGCAAGCAGGACGCGGTCAAGCTGGCGCGTATCGACACCATCGGCTCCCTGGCCCTGGCGTTGCTGGTCAACGCCGCGATCCTGATACTGGCCGCCGCCGCGTTCCATAAAACCGGGCATGCGGATGTGGTCGAGATCCAGGACGCCTACCATTTGCTCGATCCGCTGGTCGGCGGCGCCTTCGCCAGCATTCTGTTCGGCGTCGCCTTGCTGGCCTCCGGGCAGAGTTCCACCTTCACCGGCACCATCGCCGGGCAAGTGATCATGGAGGGCTACCTTAACCTGCGTATTCCCTGCTGGCAGCGCCGCCTGATCACCCGTGGGCTGGCGCTGATCCCGGCGTTTGTGGGGGTGTGGCTGATGGGCGACGATGCCATTGGCAAACTGCTGATTCTCAGCCAGGTGGTGCTCAGCCTGCAGTTGCCGTTTGCGCTGTATCCGCTGATCCGCATGACCGGCGACGCGCAACTGATGGGCCCGTTCGTCAACCGCCTGCCGACGCGGTTGCTGGCGTGGTTTCTGTTTGCGCTGATCAGTGGGGCAAACGCGTGGTTGATCGCGCAGTGGTTGTTTTGATCCAAGGCTCGCGGCGCTTGGGCGATCTACACCAGGATCGCCAGCGATGTGTATTGGGCAACCTGCGGATCGGCGGTCAATAGCTTCATCGGTTCGCTCATGGCGGTTGCAACGATGAGCCGATCGAAAGGGTCTTTGTGATGAGGCTCAAGATCCTTTACGGCAATAGCGTGTTCTGACGTGATGGGGAGTTCGACGAAACCGCTTTGCAGGCAGTACTCACGGATGTCATCCAGATCGACAGTGAGTTTCCCCAAGCCTACCTTGATCGCCAGTTCCCAGAATGTGGCGGCACTGACGTAGATCTCTGCCGCATGTTCAATCAGCTTTCGGGCTTTGCTGGATAGCTTGGGGTCGTCGTTCAACGTCCACAGCAGGATGTGGGTATCCAGCAGCACTCTCATGAATGAGTGCCTTGGAACGCATCGAGGAGGTCGTCAGACAAAGGCGTGTCAAAGCCATCCGGGATCACCAACTTGCCTTTCATGGCGCCAATCCGCTGGCCTTTGGATTTTCCGACAGGGACAAGCTGTGCCATCGCCCGTCCATGCTTGGAGATAGTGATGATGTTGCCGGCAGCCGCCTCATCAACCAGTTTTGACAGCATGTTTTTTGCTTCAGCCAGCGGGACGGTCATCATGTGGCTCTCCGCATATTTTGGCCAAATATAGCCAAAACTGCTGGCGCTATCAAAGACGGCCTGACCGCTGGTTGACGCCAACCGTTTTGAGTGCGACGGGTAGCGGTTCATGACATCCATGGCATTTCTCCGAACAAGGAATTCGCCAAAGTCTGTCGCAGCGTTGGGGGGCTTAGGAATAGTGGCCCGAAAAAACGGAACGGACCTACATTTAGCCGCGAGGCGTTTTCCTCATGAGCGTGGTTGTGGCGGATCTCGCTCGCTTATCGATCCCAATACGGCACCGCTCCAAAACACTCCACAAAATAATCAATCACCGTGCGCACCTTCAACGACAACCGCCGACTCCCGGGCCACAACGCTGCAATCTGCTGCGGCTCCAGGGTGGTCGCCACGTCGTATTCCGTCAGCACCGCCTGCAAGGTGCCGGCGCGCAGGCTTTCACCGATCAGCCACGAGGGAAACACCACCAGCCCCAGGCCCTGTTCGGCGGCGTGGGTCAGGGTGTCGGCGTGGTTGCCGGTGATGGGGCCTTTGACGCTGTAGGGCGTCCAGTCGCCCTGGTCGCGGCGGAAGAACCAGCGCTGCTGGCCGGTGATGCCTTTGTAGGCCAGGCACTGGTGGTTAACCAGTTCGTCGGGGTGGCCGGGGGTGCCATGTTCTGCCAGGTACGCCGGGCTGGCGGCGATGCGAAAGCGCTGGGGGGCGAAGATGCGCGCCTGCATGCCCGAGTCGTTGAGTACGCCGATGCGAAATAGCAGGTCGGTGCCGTCTTGCAGCGGGTCGACGTAGGTGTCGGTTTGCTGGATATCCAACTGCAGCTTCGGATAGCGCCGGCACAACTCCCCCAGCCACGGTGAAAGGTGGCGTTGACCAAACACCATCGGCGCGTTGATCCGCACCAGGCCGCTGGGCTCGCTTTCCTGTTCTTGCAGGGCCTGGCCGGCGGCCTCCAGTTGTTCCAGCATCAAGCGTGCGTGCCGCCCGAGCAGGCGCCCGGCTTCGGTGGGGCTGACCGCACGGGTGTGGCGATAGAGCAACTGTTGCCCGAGCGCCTGTTCCATCTGTTGGATCTGCCGGGAAATGGAAGAGGGCGCCAGGCCCTCACGGCGCGCCACTTCGGAAAAACTGCCGTGGTCCAGCACCGCGACGAACAGGCGCAGCGCCTTGAAACTCAATTCATTCAAGCCCTGCATCATGCCTCCAGGCTGTGCGTTTTGCACAAAGGTGTTGTACGTATGCTCCCATTTATCGCACAGCACGGCCACCGGATAATGCGCGCCAGGTTTCCTTTTTTGACACGCAGGTGATGTATGCAAGCCAGTTCTATCGAGGGTGCGGCGCAGGCCGGGCCGAAAAAAAACCTTCTGCGGTTGCTGTTGTTGCCCCTGGTGATCTTCGCCGGCATGGGCTTGTCAGTGGAGGCCGGTTTGCTCGGCCCGCTGGGTGTGCAGGTCGGGCATTTGTGGGCGACCTTGAGCATTTTTGGCGTCGGCTCGGCGATTTTGTATGTGCTGTTGTTGTTCAGCGGCCCGCAAAAGGGCCCGGCGTTGACCGATCTGCCGCGCTGGCAGTTGATCGGCGGGTTCCTGGGGCCGATGTACGTGGTGGTGCTGACCCTGGCCACGCCGCATATCGGCATCGCGATGACGATGATCGCGATTCTCTCGGGGCAGGTCGGCAAGAGCGTGCTGATCGACCATTTCGGCTGGTTCGGCACCGCGCGCAAGCGGGTCAACGGCGAGCGCTGGATTGCGTTGGCGTTGATTGTGGCGGCGCTTGTTTTGATTGCACGAGGCTAAGGCGATGAATTTGACTCTGTTGTTGGTACTGGTGATCGCCGCAGGTGCGGTGTTGAGTGTGCAGGCGGCGATCAATGGCCGTTTGGGCCAGACGGTGGGCGTGTTGCGCAGCAGCTTGCTGACCTTTACGGTGGGCGCGCTGACGACCGCGCTGTTGATTTTCTTCTTCGAACCGCCCCAGGCCGTGAGCCTGCTGGACGTACCGAAGTGGCAACTGACCGGCGCCCTGTTCGGGGTGGTGTACATGATGGTGATGGTCGGCGCGGTGCCGGTGGTCGGTGCGGCAGTCGCCACCGTGGCGGTGATCGTCGGGCAATTGGGCATGGGCATGCTGATCGATAACTTCGGCTGGCTGGGCAACCCGGCCATCGAGCTGTCGGGCAGCCGGATCGTGGCGATGGCCTGCCTGGCACTGGCGCTGGTGTTCATGTACCGCAGCAATACCCGCACCGACTGATGGTTGGAACCCTCCGCGTCGGGCGGCAGTCACTGCTAAAGGTGTCGGCGCTCGCCGCACCGGGACGACCATGACGAAGGAGTTTGACCATGCCAGATACAACCTGTGCCTGCCCACACTGCAAGTGTGTGCTAGGAAAGGATGCGGTGATGAAAGACGGTAAGGGCTATTGCTGCCAGGGCTGCGCCGAACACCATGCGCATGGTGAGCCGTGTGCGGCGGCGACAGGCTGCGAATGCGCCAAGTCGGCTGGCGGCTGAACGCGGTAAAAATTCACTCGGCTTGTCGGGCGCTGGTCATTACCATGGCCGCTCACCTTTGCCGGATGTGTACCCATGGCCCTGGCCGCGCCCCCCGACCTCAGTGATCACGCCTTCCCCGTGCAGCGGCTGGCGCGTACTTACCCGCGCGGTTTGTATGTGGAACCCCATCGCCATGATTGGGGCCAGTTGCTCTATGCCATGAGCGGCGTGATGTGGGTCGAGACGCCACGCGAAGCGCTGGTGGTGCCGCCCCAACGAGCCGTCTGGCTGCCGCCGGGTGTGGAACACGGGATACGTGTGGTTTCGGATTTGCAGATGCGCAATATCTACCTGCGCCCGGCATTGGCGGCGACGCTGGACAGCCAGGTGCATGTGATTGAAGTCGGCGGGCTGCTGCGCGAGTTGATCGTCACGCTGGTGGAGCAGGGCGACAGTGGCGATGCCGTCTATTACGACGCGGTGGTCGGCCTGGCCTTGCTGGAGCTGCAGCGCGCACGCCGCGCGTCAATCCGCATCGCCATGCCGCTGGAGGCCGACCGCCGCCTGATCAATGTCTGCCAGGCGGTCATGGCTGCGCCGTCCCTGGCGATTCCCTTCGAACATCATGCCGAGGCCGCCGGTGCCAGCGTGCGTACCTTGGCGCGGCTGTTCCAGAACCACCTGGGGATGGGCTTTGCGCAATGGCGCCGCCAGGTGCAACTGGCCACGGCGGTGGCCGAGTTGACCCAGGGCCAGCCAGTCAGCGCTATTGCGCGATCCCTGGGTTACTCGCCCAGCAGTTTCAGCGACATGTTCCGTCGGGAACTCGGGGTGGCGCCGTCGCAGTACAGCGGTTGAGGGTTTGGCCGAAATTCTGAAGCACTTGGCCGACGAGGTGGGCGGCGGCTTCCTACACTAAGCGCCATCCAACCACCAGGCGCGGCTCCCCATGAATTACCTGATCTCCCTTGCCATTGGCCTGTTTGTCGGCGTGATCTACGGCGCGCTGGACTTCCGCTCGCCCGCGCCGCCGGCTATCGCACTGGTAGGCCTGATGGGCATGCTGGTCGGCGAAAAACTGTGGCCCATGGGGCGCCAGTTGGTCAGTGGTTGGTTGTCCTGAATGTCCTTTCCCCTTTGATGGATGCCGCTCATGAAAGCGCTGCAATTTACCGCCACCGGCGACCTCTCCACCCTGCGTTTCGTCGATGTGGCCACCCCGGTACCCGCCGCCGGTGAAGTGCTGGTACAGATCAAGGCCGCCGGTCTTAACCCCAGCGACGCGAAGAATGTGCTCGGGCGCTTTCCCTACACCACGCTGCCGCGCATTCCCGGTCGCGACTTTGCCGGCGTGGTGGTCGAAGGCCCACAGGAATGGGTGGGGCAGGCGGTCTGGGGCACCGGGCGTGACCTTGGTTTCTTCGCCGACGGTTCCCACGCCCAGTACCTCACCGTGTCCGCCAAGGGCGTGGCCCACAAACCCACGCACTTGAGTTTTGCCCAGGCCGCCAGCCTCGGCGTGCCGTACACCACCGCCTGGGACGCCCTGGAGCGCAGCGGTGTCGGCGAGGGGACGCGGGTGTTGGTTATCGGTGCGAACGGTGCTGTCGGCAGTGCGGCGTTGGCCTTGGCGAAAATTCGCGGGGCACAGATCCTGGCGGCGGTGCGGCGCCCTGAGCAGGTCGGGGTGTTGCAGGCGCAGGGTTTCGAGGCGATTGTGCTGGGCCAGCCGGAGGACTTGGGCGCGCAGGTCAATGCGCTCTTCAAGGGCGGCGCGGATGTGATCTTCGATACCACCGGTTTCTGGTTACCCGCCGCCGTGGCCGGGCTGGCACCGTTCGGGCGCATCGCAATCATCGCAGCGCCAGTCGACGGCCATGTGCAACTGCCGGCCCTGGCCCTGTACCGCAAGGGCGGCTCGGTGGTGGGGATCAATTCGTTGCTCTACACCTGCGAACAGTGTGCGGTGATGCTGGAGCAGTTCGGGCGCTTCTTTGATCAAGGGCTGCTGCCGCTGCCGACCGGCCTGCGTGAAGTAGCGTTGGCTGAAGGGGAGAAATGCTACGAAGAAGTGAATGCAGGCAGTGCCGATAAGATCGTTTTCCTGCCCTGACGCGGTTAAAAATGTGGGAGCAAACCCGCTCCCACATCGGGGTTTTTATTAGGCTTCGGGCACGCCTTTTTCCCACGCCGACCAGTTCTTCAGGATCGCCTGGACCAACGGGTTACCCGTGCGGTACAGGTTCTCCAGCGCCGGGACGAACCCGCCCTGGTCGGCATATTTCAGCAGGTTATCCACCTCGCTGTAGCCCGGATAAGGCCGGTCGAAATCCGACCCGGCGCGTACCACCGCCAGGCGCTGGATGTCCACCAGACCCTCGCGACTGGCGCGCAGCAGGGCTTCATAGGTGGAGTTGTCTTCCTGCTGGGTGGTGCAGTATTCGCCTTTGTTGTCTGTGAGCAAGCGGGTCCAGACTTCGGCGCGCTCGCTCAGGCGCGTGCCGGAGAACCAGGTGTTGCCCGCCAGTGTGTCGCAGCGGGTGACTTGCGGCGGCTGATTGGCCGGTGCGGCAGGGTAGTGCTTACGCCAGGCGGCGGATTCCTGGCTTTCCGTCAGCTCCACCTTCTGCGACAGGGCAAACGCCTTGGCCTGCAGTTTCGGGTTCAGTTCGAACACTTCGGTCTTGTAGTCCAGCGGCGGTTTTTCGTTGGGCCCCTTCGTATTGATGCCGATGTAGCCGGTCGGCCAATCCTTGGGCGCATCCCGCGAATCCAGCTCCCATTGGGTGCCGAACTCCACCAGGTAATGGGCCCAGGCCGCCGTGCCGATGGTGCCGTGTTTGGGGTTGATGCCGGCGATCCCGGCGATCAGAAAGTAGCTCTGGCGCAGGTCGAACTTGGGCGATAACGCCAGGGCCAGGGTGGACGCGGCGGCGTTGGTCTGGCCCATACCGGTCACCAGCAGGCACACCTCTTCGGTGTTGCAACGAATCACCGGGTATTCGGCGGACAAGCCCGGCACGCGGACTTCCTGCTTGAGCGCCAGGCGATCGATCCAGGTTTGCGCCTCGGGGGCGAACATGGTGATCAGCATCACTTTCGGTTTGATCGGCGCAGGCGCTTGCGCCAGCACCACGAGGGGCAGCAGGGCCAGGCCGACGGCCAGCGAGAGACGGTTAAACGCTTTCATCTAAGACTCCTTGATCAGAATTGGTAGCCCACGCCGGCGTAATAACCCCAGCCGTTGGAGCGGGCGCGGAAGTTGCCGTCGCCGAAATTCAACTCGCTGCCATCTTCCCAGTTACCGCCGTTATGAAAGTAACGACCGACCAGGGTGAAGCGCAGGTGGGTGAACGAATACAGCAGCACATTGGTTGCTACCAGCGCGTTGGCGGTGCGCGCCGGGTTGTCCTTGTGCAGGTCCGAGCCGAAATCGTAGTTGGTGAAGCCGATGTAGGTCAGCGAGGCGCCGTTGTCGAACGTGTCGATGGGCACGATGTACTTCATCTGCGCACGGTAACCGTCCCAGGAGTATTCATTGCTGGCGCCATAGTTTTCCCACTGGTAACGCCCATAGAAGTTCGCGGACAGGTTGACCCGCGAGTGCGTATCGATGTCGGTGCCGAGGCCGCTGTACAAGGTGTTGGCGCGGTTGGCGGTGTTGCTGCCGTGGTCGTAGATCCAGTCAAAGGCCACATACCATTCCTTGAACGGGCCGATCGCCAGGCTGCGCCCGGCCAGGTAATCGATGGAGATCCGCGGTTCGTGCTCCATGAACAGCGGCGAGCCATGATCCCACGCACCTTTGTCATTGCTGTTACCGATGCCGAGGATCTTCGGCACGTCGATGTAACCGTACAGTTCGAACGGGCCCTTGCGGCCGAAGTACTCGTACTCCAGGTAAACGTCATCGGCCGGCTTGGGGCCGAAGCTGATGTCTTTGCTGCCGATCAATGTCAGGTCCTGGTTGAACCAGTCCGACAGGTATGCGCCTTTTTTCGTCGGGCTGGCTTCAGGGCTCAGGGTTTCGCCCTGTGCTGAGTCATCGACGGGTTGTTCCTGCGCCAGAATGGACGGGCTGAGTACTCCCGTAACGGCGCTCAGTAGCAGGGAGACACCAAAGGAAGCGGAACGCCTTGAGGTGGAGTGCATTGAAAATCCCTATTCGTTCGCGGTTTAGACCCGATTCTTCGGGTTGGAGTGAACCTGGCGATCAAGTTCGTTACGCAAACGTTTGCACAGGCTGTACCAACTTTACTCAATGGCTTGAATTGCTTTGAAAAAAGTGGAATTAATCGACCTTTTGGTCAGCATTGACGCGGTGTCATTTTTCGCTGCGATTGAACAGGTGCATGGCGGTTTCGCGCCGATACTCGCTGGGCGTCTGGTGCATCTCGATGCGAAAGTGCCGGTTGAAATTGGACAGGTTGGCGTAGCCCACTTCAAAGCAGATAGCCGCCACTGACAGCTCGCTTTGCAGCAACAGCCGGCACGCCCGCTGTATACGGAACTTGCGCATCAGGTCGATAAAGCCATGGCCGGTGTTGCGCTTGAAGAAGCGTGAGAAGCCCGGCTCGCTCATCTCCAGTTGCCGGGCGATCACCGACAGGCGCAAATCGCCGGTCAGTTCACGCATCAGGTAGTCGAACGCTTTGTTGATGCGCTCGGCGCTGCGCGCGTCCAGGGTCGGCGCGTAGCACGGGCTGGCCAGGGCCTGGACCTGCGGCGGCGGGGCGTTGTTGAGGGTGTCGAGCAGTTGCAGGAACAGGATCAGGCGTTGCAGGCCGTGGGCGCGGCCGATGTCTTCCATCAGTTGGGCCGCCTGCACAGCGGTCTCGCCGCTGAACGCCAGGCCGCGCCGGGCCTGTTCGAACAACGCCTGCAAATCGCCGAGTTCCGGCAGGGTCTCGCGCAGGGCGAGGAGGGCGGCGCCATCGAATTGCAGCACCACATCGCGGCCGCTCAGGTACTCACCGGGGGCCAGGTCGCCGATCCAGTCGTGGGGCAGGTCCGGGCCGATCAGCGCGACATGCCCTGCACTGAATGCGCCGATGTAGTCGCCCGCCACCAACTTGCCGCTGCCTTGGCGAATCAGGTGGATCTCGAATTCGGGGTGGTGATTCCAGCGAGCCAGCTCGTAGGGATAGTCATGTTCTAACCAGCGAAAGCAGTGCTCCGGTTCGGGCAGGATCACTTCGAGTTCGGCGGGGCGGTGCTCGAACAGCTCGGCGCGACTGACGGGCATGGTGATGCCTCTTGTACTTGGGGGAGTGCCCCAAAATACGCGGGTTGGCGACAGCGGCGCTACCCAAGGTTTTGCCCGGTACTGATACTTTTTTGCGCTGGGGTCTAGGGTCAAAAAAGTATCAGCCGAGCATTCGCCATGGGTTTGTGAGGGCCTGGCCAAGCTGCTGTAATCGGCCCTCACCGATAAAAACAACAGGTGGAAACTGCCGGTTCCAGGCTCAGCCCACCACCGAGCGCGAGATGAACCGCGCCGGTTATCCCAAATAAATGCCCAAGGGACACGCACCCCATGAAACGACTGGAAGGTAAGAGCGCGCTGATCACCGGATCGGCGCGTGGCATCGGCCGCGCCTTTGCCCAGGCCTATATCGGTGAAGGCGCGACGGTTGCCATCGCCGATATCGACCTGCAACGGGCCCAGGCCACGGCGGCCGAACTGGGCCCGCAGGCCTACGCGGTGGCGATGGACGTCACCGACCAGGCCTCCATCGACGCCGCGATTGCCGCCGTGGTGGCCCATGCGGGCCGGCTGGATATCCTGATCAACAACGCCGCGCTGTTCGACCTGGCGCCGATTGTCGACATCACCCGCGAGCGCTTCGAGCGGCTGTTCTCGATCAACGTCGCCGGCACGCTGTTCACCCTGCAGGCCGCAGCCCGGCAGATGATCCGCCAGGGCCACGGCGGCAAGATCATCAACATGGCCAGCCAGGCCGGGCGGCGTGGCGAGCCGCTGGTCGCGGTGTACTGCGCGAGCAAGGCGGCGGTGATCAGCCTCACGCAATCGGCGGGGCTGAACCTGATCAAGCAGGGCATCAACGTCAATGCCATCGCCCCGGGTGTGGTCGACGGCGAGCATTGGGACGGGGTGGACGCGCTGTTCGCCAAGCACGAAGGCCTGGCGCCGGGCGAGAAAAAGAAGCGGGTAGGCGACGAGGTGCCGTTCGGGCGGATGGGCACCGCTGAAGACCTCACCGGTATGGCGATCTTCCTCGCGTCGAAGGACGCCGACTATGTCGTCGCCCAGACCTACAACGTCGATGGCGGTAACTGGATGAGTTAGGCCATACACCGATCAACATGTGGGAGCGAGCAAGCCCCGTCCCACATTGGATCGTGGTTGTTCTTGAATACCGCGCTAGTCGGCAAAACTGCGATCGAAGAAATAAATCTTCCCCGGCTTCAAGTTCTCCATCGTCGCCTGGGGCCTGCCGCCTTCGCCTGGTTTCTTGCGCCCCGTTTCCCGCAAATACCCCACCTCAGTCAGCTTCAGCAAACGCTGGCGAACACTGGTCTTCAACACCGGCCGCGCGAGCACCAGCGAGAAGATCGCCGTCGCTTGCGGGGCGCTGAATTCCTCGCTCAGGAACATCAGCGGCAAGCTGCTGTACAGCGACTTGGACAGTAACCGCGCCTGCACGGCGGCCACGATGGTGTTGTGATCGAACGGCAACTTGATGCGGCCGTCGGCTACTGCATCCAGCGAAAACCAGGCTTGATGCTCGCTCAGCGTCACCTCATCCGCGATGATCGCCAGGTAGAAAGTGGACGACGACCAGCAACGCGGGTCGCGGAATGCATCGCCCACCGTACCCACTTGCTCGCTCCACACCAGGTCGAGGCCGACTTTGTCACTCGCGCGCAGGCGCTCCACGGCATCCGTGAGGCTCAGGTCCTGCACGTCGCCATTCACCACCACACCCGGCAGTGCCCAATGCCCGGCGAAGGGTTCGGTGTCGCGCTTGTTCAGCAGCAGCTTCAGTTCTCCTGCCGCGCGGCAGTAGAACAGCACGCACAGGTCGACGGTGTGGAGGTAGGCGCTAAGTGGCATGTGCAGTCCTTCTAAACAGCGGTGGTGCACAGTCTAACGAATCGAACAAATATGTCATGTACTGACTAAAACCTATATAAATAAATCTTTCTTGCAATGAAAGTACGTGACGTGTACTTTTTTTCAGGCCGCAGGAGACCCGCCATGACCCTCTCGAAACATGCCATCGCTTCATTCGACGTCGACGCCCAGAAGAGCTTTACGCCGCTGTGCCCCAACGAATTGCCAGTGGCCGGGGGGGACCTCATCGGTGCCGAACTCAACTACATGGCCAGCCTCGCGGGCTACCGTGTCGGCAGCAAGGACGCCCACACTCCACATGCGCCGTGGGTGGTCAAGCAACACAGCGAGATGCTGCAACCCACCGGCCTGGCCCACGCCGATGTCACCTGGGTCAGCCACTGCGTGCCGGGCACCGAGGGCTTCAGCCTGCTCGATGAACTGCCCACGCCCTATGACTACGATTACTTCATCTGGAAAGGCGTCGAACCCAACCTGCACCCCTACGGCGCCTGCTACCACGATCTGCACGACAAGCTGTCCACGGGCGTCATCGAGTACCTCAAAGCCCAGGGCGTAAGCCGCGTGATCGTCGGCGGCCTGGCCCTCGACTACTGCGTCAAGACCACCGCGTTGCAACTGCTCAAGGCCGGCCTGGAAGTGGTGCTGCACCTGCCGGCGTGCCGGGGTATTGCGCAGGAGGGCGGTGTACAGGCTGTCAACGAGTTGCTCAAGGCCGGTGCCGGCATCAGCCGCACCCGCGAAGAACTGGCTGCGATGGCCACGCGCTAAGGGGACACACCATGGAAAGTGCCTACGACTACGAAGCCCCGGTGATCCTGGGTTTGCTCGACACCGACAGGTATACCCGTGAGCATGTCTAAAGATTTACCGCCTAAATCCAATAAATTCAAAGAGTTACAGAGTCAGGATTTTGTCCATGTTTTCGGCCAGAAATGGACACGACTGAGGCGCTAGCTCAGAGGCGGATAAAGGATGGGGATTTATTGAAAAGGTTCAAGAAGATCCAGATGAGTTGATACGTGCAGATATCGGGGCTTCCACATGGCGGGTCAATTCCATCAGGGCTGCCTCAAGGGCTAGCTGGTTTTGGTACGTCCTCTCTAGGACATCAGCTAGCGAATATTGCGATGGCATGAGCTCGATCCTTCCTCGTAAAAACTTGGTTTGGTAGCGTAGGAATTGAAGGCCGCAGTTTGAGTTTCAGGTCATCCCACACTGGGCGTTGAACGCAGTGACGGTGCTTTAATCTTGGTACGCAGAGGTTTAAATATTTCCACCGGTCTATCCAACGTTTGATAAAAACCTACCGTTATCAAACACCGTAGCTTTGCGTGGGTCGGAAATGCTTCCAATCAAATTACCACTTTCGACCCGGAAGAAAGAATGCTACGCCGGCGGAGCTCTAAGCAGTAACGAACTTTCTCCCTGCAGCGCGCCCATTTCTTTCTCCATGTGAAGGGAACACCGCAGATCATGCAGGTGTTGATGGGGCGCTCACGCTGTTTCAAAATGCCACCCCTTCATCTAATTTAGCGAGCAACCACTCGCCGCGTCGCCACAGCGCCTGCTGTTTGGATTCATCCATGCGGTCGAGGTTTTTATAGGTCATGCCCATGCGGTTATTACCGCGCAGACGGTCACCGTGACGCATCAGGAAGTGCCAGTAGAGTGAGTTGAAAGGGCAGGCGTCGTCCGTGATGCTTTCGCTCACCTTGTACGTGCAGCCATGACAATAGTCAGACATGCGCTTGATGTACTGGCCACTTGCGCAGTAGGGCTTGGAGCCCAGATACCCGCCATCGGCATGCATGACCATGCCGAGTGTATTGGGTAGCTCCACCCAGTCGAACGCGTCCATGTAAATTGCCAAGTACCACGCACAAATTTGACTGGGTACGATGCCCGCGAGCAGAGCGAAATTACCGGTGACCATCAGTCTCTGGATATGGTGTGCGTAGGCATGCTCGAGACTTTGGCCGATGGCTTGGCGCATGCAGTTCATGCGTGTTTCGCCTGTCCAGTAGAACTCAGGCAGCGACCGGGTATTACCGAATGCATTGCCCTCGGCATAGTCAGGCATCTTCAGCCAGTAGACGCCCCGGACGTATTCCCGCCAGCCGATCAACTGGCGAATAAAGCCTTCCGCAGCATTGAGCGCAATACTGCCCGCCAAATAGGCTGACTCCACATCGCTGCAAAGCTGACGAAGATCCAGTAGGCCAATATTTAGTGCAGCGCTTATACGGGCATGAAACAGGAAAGGCTCGTCGCTAGCCATGGCGTCTTGATAGTCGCCGAAGGCTGCCAAGCCCCAGTCAAGGAAGTAAACCCATAGGGCCTGAGCTTCGGCGTGGGTTACTGGGTAGGAGAACGTGTCGAGGGCGCCATAGTGGCTGGAGAAGTGTTTGGCTACCAACGCAAGCACATCCTGAGTGATTGCATCCGGGCTGAAGCGGGCTGGCGAAGGGGGTCTAATACCCTTGGGCAATGCCTTGCGGTTGTCCGCGTCAAAGTTCCAGGCGCCTCCGACCGGGGTGCCGTCGCCATTTAGTAATAACTCGCTCTTGCGACGCATCTCGCGGTAGAAAAACTCCAGGCGCAGCTGCTTTTTGCCTTTGGCCCAGTTAGAGAACTCTGTGCGTGTGCAGAGAAAGCGACTATCGAGGTGCCATTGGATCGCTAAGCCACAGTCCTTGAGTGATTGCTCCAGGCGCCAGTCGCCGCACTCTGTGATGTGTACTTCATCTGGTTGCATGAGTGCCTGCCACCGCCGTAATTCGCTCGGCACCGACCCAGTATTTTCTGGATCATCGAGCGCAACGTACTGCACTCGAATTCCTCGCTGCTGCAGAGCCTCTGCGAAATGCCGCATGGCGCTAAAGATCAGGGCGATTTTTTGCGGATGGTGAGGGACATGGCGTGCTTCCTCCATCACCTCGGCCAACAGCACTGTATCGCTTTTGGTATCCAGCCCATGCAAGGAGGCGAGATTGAAAGATAGCTGGTCACCTAGGACGAGGAGTAGCCGGCGAGTCGTATGCATCAAACAGAATCCAGTGGAATAAATGCGCGCAGAAGCAATAAGGCGCCGCAGCGATTATGCGCAGTACCGATCCTTCCATCGAACTTTCGATATCGAGCGAGAAAACCTATACAGGGAGATGTGAGTGTATAGGTGTTTTTTGGCCGGTTTGGTGGGTGACGTGAGTGTTTTTTTGCTGTCAGCAAACCTGTACCGCCTAATCGATTTTGCTACTACCGGTCAGTTCACCTTACGTAGTGACATCGTCGCTCTGCGACTATCAACGTGGCTACGTTCCCACATGTTCCATCGACGAACCTGGCGTGCAGCGACGACTCCGTAGGCTCAAGAGGAGATCCCAGGGGTTTTGCGTCGAACGCATCATCGCGGATGTCAACAAGCAGGAGGCGATCCGGCATAGCCTGTGTGCGTAGTGTCTTGATTTCTCGAGCGCATGGTGGGCGCGCGCCATCAAAATAGAGCGTCAGTGGCCACTATTTTTATTGTACATAAACAAACATTTTGTATAAGTTTATTTAAAGGATATTCTCAAAGAGCTGAACTGACAATGGGAGCTCAGCTAAGCGATGAAATGGGCTTCTTGGTGCCCCTTTGGTGATCTCAAGAACGTTGGCTTTCGACAGCCTCACTCATCAGATACGACTGCAAAAGTCACCCTGAAATCCCATGGATAGCCCGCTATGCCCATTGCAGTTCAGATGACGCATCCAGCATCGATTTATCGTCGGCGGATTTAACGCGATTACAGATTAGAAGCGATCGCATTAAGCCTGTCCCGGACAGGGCATATTATTGAGCTAGCCATGAAGAAAACGCTTTCGTTGGCCACACGTATAGGCCTCAGTTTCACAGCCATCCTGGCGCTACTTATCGTGATAACAGCCATCGGTATTCAGCGCGTTGCGTTCATTGATTCGACCTTGGCCGACGTTAGCGAAAACGCGGCAAAGGTGCAGCGCTATGCCATCAATTTCCGTGGGAGCGTGCACAACCGCGCCATTGCTATCCGGGATGCGGTGCTGGTGACGACCGATCTGGATCTGGAAAAACACTTGTCGGAGGTTACAACCTTGGAAAAGGCTTACTCCGACTCGGCGGCGCCTATGGATCAGCTGTTCAAGGGCGTAAGCGTGACTGCGGAAGAGGTTCGATTGCTCAGCGCTATTAAGGACATCGAACAACAAACCCTGAAATCTACCCAGGCGGTACTGTCCCTGCGCCGGACTGGCGATATTTCAGGAGCCCAGGCACTGCTGATGCGTCAAACGTCTTTGGATTACAGTGAGTGGTTGAAACGCGTGAATGCGTTGATCGACTACGAGGAGGCGTCAATCAAGGTGAAGCTTGGCGCGATTCAGGCAACCGCTAGCCAGTTCAGTACGCTGATGCTGATCGCAACCGTTATTGCCCTGCTGCTGAGCATCATGCTGTCAGCTGTGATTATTCGTTTCGTTAAGTCCACACTGGGCGCGGAGCCCGCCGAGGTTGCATTAGCTATCCAGCGGCTGGCTTCAGGTGACCTGAATCAGACTATTTCTACAGATTATCCGGACAGCGTGATGGGGGTATTGAAAGACGCGCTTAGCCACCTGGCAGAGACTATCCAGCAGGTGCGGATAGCGGCCCGTGAGGTCAATCACTCGTCTGCCCAATTGTCTGCCACCTCATCGGCTAACAATGAGCAGATCAGCCTGCAAACCCGCGAAGCCGAGCAGGTGGCCGCAGCAATCACGCAAATGGCTGCGACTGTTAATGAAGTATCCGGGTATGCCGCGCAGGCGGCTAATGCTTCCCGGTTGGCCGATATAGAAGTGGAAAGTGGCAATCAATTAGTTGCAAGCACCACTCTTGCCATCGAACGGCTTGCAATAACCCTGGAGCAAACCACGGACACCGTGAATCAGGTATCCAAACACAGTGAAAATATCGAGTCAGTGATCGACGTAATCAACTCCATCGCCTCGCAAACCAATTTGTTGGCCCTAAACGCTGCTATTGAGGCTGCTAGGGCAGGAGAGCATGGGCGCGGGTTTGCGGTGGTAGCTGATGAGGTGCGCTCGCTGGCCAATCGTACACAGCAGTCGACCGAGGAAATTCGGGAGATGATCAGCACGCTGCAAGTGGGTACTGAAACCGCATCGCAAACAATGCGCAATAGTTGCGAGCTGGTGAGCCAAACGGTCACACAAACCCGCAGTGCGCAGAATGCATTAACCAGGATCAGCGAGCAGGTTGGCGCCATCAGTCATATGAACGCCCAGATCGCAAGTGCCTCCGTGCAGCAGAGTAGCGTTGCCGATGATGTCGCTCAAAATATAAACCGCATCCACGGATCCACGGTGCAGTCGGCCACCGGCTCGCTTCAAGTGGCAACGGCTAGCATGGAGCTCTCGCAGTTGGCGGATCGCCTTACCGCGAAAGTGGCGGTCTTCAGCGCCGCTTAGGATATTCGGGGTGAGCTAGGAAGTCCCTCTATGGCGCATGGGTGCCTGCTACGCTACCAGTGATCTGCCCGCCGAAAGATTGAACGTCTAACCCGGACGCGAGTAAATACGGTATGTCATGGCAGCTCAGCGACGATGTAGGAAGATTTTTCTATATGACGTTTCACTCGGCTGGTCGCCTCAACATCCTGCTGACCATGCCGATAGACTTATTATGACCCAACAGGCGGTTTCCCATGTTCAATACCAAAATCAAGAACCAGCTTCAATCTCAGGCAGCAGAGCTGTCGGAGCTGCGCCAATTACGCGATGGCCTAAACCGTGAAATGCTAACGTTGAGTATTGATTCAACTTTTAAAATTACCGCATGCAATGAAAGTTTTGCGCAGGCTTTGGGCTACACCCAGAGTCAGCTTATAGGTCGCGCCATGGCCGATCTCGTTCCGCAGTATGTGTCCAAGCTACCGTGCTTTCACAACTTTCGGGCAGCCGTAGCCGCAGGTAAGTCTATCTCTGACGAATACAGGTACCTGCACACTGACGGTTCATTGGTGTGGCTTCATGCGCATTGGCAGCCCATAACGGATATGACTGGCAAGTTGAGTCATATCACCTGCTATGCGACGAACATTACCTCTCGATTGGAAAAAGCATCGGAAAGCGTCTCGTTCATTGACGCATTACTTCGTTCGACGGCGGTGATTGAGTTTGATCTCTCCGGGCATGTACTTACGGCGAATGATCAGTTTTTAAAAGCAATGGGCTACAGCCTGGGCCAAGTTAAAGGCAGTCATCACCGTATTTTCTGCACACCAGAAGAAACCTCGTCCCAGAAATACAAGGATTTTTGGGCAATGTTGAACAAGGGTGAGTTTGTTGCCGGCCGATTTGAGCGTATTGACAGTCGCGGTCAGACGGTATGGCTGGAGGCGACGTACAACCCGGTTTATGACACCGAAGGAACACTCTGCAAGGTGGTTAAATTTGCGACCGTTGTCACCGACCAGGTTATCCGTGAACAAGCGGTCAGTGAGGCTGCCCAAACTGCGTTTGAAATTTCCCAGCAGACTGATGTCAGTGCTCAGCGAGGAGCCGTGGTAGTCAATGACACTATGCATACTATGCGTAAAATTGCCGTTGATATGCAGGCTGCCTCTGGCGGGGTCGAAGCGCTTGGTAAGCAGTCATTGTTGATCAGCTCGATCATTCAAACGATCAGTAGTATTGCCCAACAAACCAACCTGTTGGCATTGAATGCCGCGATTGAAGCCGCCCGTGCAGGCGAACAGGGCCGAGGCTTCGCGGTAGTAGCGGATGAGGTTCGACAATTGGCTGGACGCACCAGCAGCGCTACTGAAGAAATTGCCTCTGTCGTCTTGCAGAACGAGAAGCTGGTCGAAGAGACCGTAGCTGAAATGGCGAACAGCAAGTCCCAAGCTGAACAGGGCCTTGTACTTGCTACTCAGGCAGGAGAGGTAATACTGGAAATCCAGGATGGCGCTAAAAGGGTAGTCGACGCGGTCGGCAAATTTGCGAATCAGGTTGCTTAGGAAATGATGTGGCTCTGGAGTGCGAATCGCCCTAGGTGTCAGATGAGTAAGGCCTCCATCCAGGCCAGTCTCATATCAGGCAATATCAAAGAGTCCACCCGCATCAAATACTCAAATCCAAGAAGGATTGAGGGGGCAATGCAGCGAACCTGAACTTCGTAACTTCAAATACCTTACCAAATAGGGTGAGGCATTGCAGTTACATCCTGATCCCATACACCTATAAGCGCCATCGAGAAAACCCGCTGAGGCGGGTTTTCCAGACGCAGTATAATTTTCCTGCAATGCCCTGCTTTACTGAGAAATGTCATTCTTTTTCATGTCGTCTTTTTTCATGCCGTCATTGGACATGGAATCTTTTTTCCTCGTGTTCTTCTTCATCGTATCGTCGGCATGTACAACCGCGACGCCCACTGCGAGGTAAATACCTAGGATTGCAGCCGTTAACTTTTTCATAGTGAAGCTCCTTGAGACTCAGGTTGCGAAAAAGCGCAGCCCGGGCTGCGCAATGGGGTTGCCATGGGCGTCAGCTACCACCGAACCAGTTGTAGACCAGGTCTTCCCAGTAATCACCCGGATAGGTATTGGTGACGAAAATCGCTTGAATGGCTTTGGGTTCTTATAACCAAGCTTGGTGGGCATGCGCAGTTTCATTGGGAAGCCATATTCACGGGGCAGTACGGCACCGTCGTAGGTCAGCGTCATTAGCGTTTGCGCATGCACTGCCGTGACTGGATGTGCAAGGGAGCGAGTCGATATCAAAAATTGACCAGTTGTTGCTCTTCCATTCGATAGTTCTTCCGTGCGCATCACTGGTCAGTGAGGTTCTGGGATGTGAAATTTGTTTTGTGGTGAGCGATACAAAACATGTGCTATGGTCAACAACAGTTCTCTAATGCGTGCGAAAACCATGGCCCGTCCCCGTACATTCGATGAGTCGACTGTTTTAACAGCCGTCGCTGAAGCGTTCTGGACGCAAGGCTACGAGGCCACCTCGACCCGAGACCTCGTCAATCGCACCGGGCTCAATCAGCCAAGCCTTTACAACGCGTTTGGCGACAAACGTAGTCTTTACCGTCGCGCCCTCGTGCACTATCTAGAGTGCAGTGTGCGTGATCGAATTCGGCGCCTTGAAGCTCTGCCAAACGCTGGAATGGCCATAACTGGGTTCTTCGCAGAGGTGTTGAATCGCACACTGAACGATCCTTTTCATCGTGGGTGTCTGCTGGTGAATTCTGCCCTCGAAGCAAATGCAGAAGACACGGATTTGCGACAGGCCGTCGCAGAAGAGTTCGAGTCCATTCGCAGTTTTTTTGAAGGCCGCCTGCAAACCTTCCGCATGCAATCTGTCGATTCCGTCGAGATTGATGTGAAGCAGGGTGCGCATCATTTGCTCAGTGTGTTGCTGGGCATTCGAGTTTTGGCACGGGTTAATCCCGATCCCGCGTGGGTAACAGACGCCATTAGTATTGCAATCAAAAGCCTTGGGCTTCCTCCCTTGGCGTTAGCGATGTTCACTGAAAACCACTGCACGGAGTCAATATGATCAAGCTCTACTATCACCCGTCTCCTAACCCCGCCAAGGTTGCGCTTTTCTTGGAGGAGTCAGGCCTTGAGTACGAACTCATCCCTGTTGATACGCGCAAGGGTGAACAGCACGATCCGGCGTTTCTTAAGATCAATCCGAATGCCAAAACACCGGCTCTGGTTGATGGTGACAACGTGGTATTCGACAGCAACGCCATACTGCTCTATCTAGCCGAAAAAACAGGTATGTTCCTGCCTGCTGACAATCTCAAGGCTCGAGGTGAGATGTATTCCTGGCTCATGTTCGTCGCGACCGGTATCGGCCCTTACTCTGGACAGGCTGTTCACTTTAAGCACTTCGCACCCGAGCCAAAAGACTACGCCGTTACCCGCTACACCTTCGAAGCCTGGCGTCACTGGACGATCATCAACGAGCACCTGGCCAAACAGCCTTACATGCTCGGAAGTGAGTACACGCTGGTGGATATGGCCGTATGGGGTTGGGCGCGCGCGGTACCTTTCATCCTAGGTGATGACGCTTGGGTAAAACTTCCAAACGTAAAACGGCTCCTTGATGGCATCAATGCTCGACCGGCAGCACAGCGAACCGAAGAACTGAAGACCCGCCACAGTTACAAGACCGAGATGGATGCTGACGCGCGTAAGGCAATGTTTCCTCAGATTAGTCAGTAGGCGCGCCAGATCATGATCGACTTGCATGAATGGACTCCCCGCTATTGGGTCGAGATTTAATGTTCTTTTACGTATCCGGGCTTCCGCACGTCATTGCTCCAGTGAGCATTGGTAAAAGTGGAGCAATTTGCTCGGTTCAAGGCTGCGGGCCCCTATAAGGGGCCCGCACCGGGCGGCTTTTTCCTATGCACAGCGCCTTTAACAGCCGCTCAAGTGGTGCTCCTAAGTGCTACCTACAAACCAGTCTGGCAAGCCAACCTCAAGTGTGATGTCAGCATTAGGCGGTCACCATTGTGGATCAGGCGCACAGCGCCAACCTCCAGCTGGACTGTATGTGCCGAGTGAAGACATGACGGTTTCGTTAGCAAAAATAGCCGGAGCAAACGGATCCACTGACGACGGCAGTAGGAATTGGCCTGTTTTGGCGGGGAGCGTCGAACACTCTATTTTCCATGGAGTTTCTCCCGCGTTATGCCTACCAAAAGACAGTTCGCAGGCTAAAAGGGAGGCTGGGTTAAATGAGTTTTCGGGTTCGCCGAATTTTTCGCGCAAATGAGTCCCCGGTGTTATCGGTGTGGGACGACTGGCGGCGAAAATAAAATAGTCTCCGGCCAATAGCAGGCAGCCCTGGTGCGACGGCTCGTCCACCGCTTTCAACCATTGACCTCGACAAGAGCCGAGTGAGTCGGGTAAACGTTCCCATATTTCGTAGTAACTCTCATCCAGAGCCGTCTCTACTAGGCGCTCACTGGTTTCAAAGTGCATGCGTCCAATGTCTTCCTCGTCATTGACCGGCTGGTAGTCCAATTTGCGATGCCATTGGCAAATGTCTTCGTCTACTTGGGTCACCCCGGCGAAACCTTGCTGTTCACACAATGCCAGTTGTTGAGAGTGGCTGAGGTCTTCGAGCGCCAGACTTGGAAGTGAAATCGAGGGGATTCTTAGGTCTGCAAACAGTCGCGGTGTTTGTAGCCAGTACACGGCTGTTTCGCTGTCCGAACGCCCTGAGCGGTACTGGATCAGACTCCGCTTCCATACGCCAAAGTACCTTTCAGCAACCTGATTCATAGATATTCCTTGTGTGCGTCGCGTTTGGGTGGATATGGCTGCGCATACATTCCCAGAAAGATCTAGAACATGGCAATAGCCGGTACTGATACTCGGAAGGCTCGCTAAGTTAAGTTCTACGAAAACCCGGAATCTGGCGGTGTGTCTATTCATCGCGACCACTGAAGCCCTCTGGCAGAATTGGCGCCACGAATGAGCCATTGCGCCTTGCGCGGGCACTTAGCATTTAGTTGGCAAGACCGGTCTTCAGGACGAGGTCGCGAGTTGAAGGAAAAACACCGATGGTCGCTGAAAAATCCGAGCGCCCTTTGATGGAGTCTGGCCATGGCGTGCGGTACGTCACAGCAAAGCTTTGCAGACAACACCAAGACTGCGAATTCTCCGGCCCAAAGCCTTTGGGCTTGGGGCGCAGCCAGATGGGCGTCCATAACCAGCTCTGGTTGTTGGCGCTATCAAGCGTACTCATCGCTGGCTGCTCCAGCTCCAAATCCAATTCGCCCCCGCCGGTCGAGCGCGACCCATGCCTGGATGCGGGGCCGGCTAAAAGCGTGGAGTACGATAACTGTGTGGCTGATCGGGAAGCCAGCAAGAGGGAGGCTCTCAGAGCACTCCTCGACGATACCGGCGTTTATTCCCGACAGATGCAAATAGTCGAATCTGAGGACAATACTTACCAATGCTTGCCGGTCTGGCTTCAGAGGCACCGCGAAAGGGGGGGGCGGCAGGCACGAAATAGCGGTGCCGGGATGAAGACTCAACAAGCGGATCTGAGGCCGCGTTCGTGCCAGTTCGAAGGCGGCCGTTTTAAGGTTAGAATTTGAACTGATGCACGATTTCCAATAAGCGCTCGGCGTCTCCGCCGCTTTCGCGTCCGCGCTTAAGAGTGCTTTCGGCTAGCGCTACAGTGGTGTTCGCGACGACCGAGACACTGCTGATTCGTCGATTAATTTCATCGGTAACCATGGCCTGCTCATTTGCAGCTTGAGCTATCTGTAGGCTCATGTCTGATACAGAAGACACTAGTCCGCTGATGCGTTGCAGCGCCTCGCCAGCGCTAATCGCCTGCTGCACGCCTCGCTCTGCGAAGACACGGCTATCGTCCATTACTTCTACGGCTTGCTTCGAAGCGTTTTGGAGGCGGTCGATCATGCCATTTATCTCTTGCGTAGACTTTTGTGTTCGGCTAGCGAGCGTACGCACTTCGTCAGCCACTACGGCAAAACCACGACCTTGCTCGCCTGCACGAGCGGCTTCAATGGCTGCGTTGAGAGCCAATAAATTGGTTTGTTCGGCAATAGTACGAATCACCTCCAGTACCCCACCTATCTCGCGTGAATGGCCTTCTAGATCGCAAATCACAATCGCAGCACGACCCACCTCATCTGCAAGGGCGCGAATATCGATGATGGTTTTATTGACGACGGTAATCGCCGCTTGTGCCTGCTTGTCGGCATCTTGAGTTTGAGCCGCGCTGGCTTGGGCGTTTGTAGCAACGCCCTGCACGTTGGTAGCCATCTGATTAGCCGCCGCCGCAACTTGTTCCACCTCGACTTGAAGATCTGTAGCACTGCGCTGAGACGCGTCAGCATCACTCAGCAATTGTTCGGCGGAGCGCTCCAGCCCCATTGAAACATCTGCAACTGTGGTGATTTTGAGGCGTAGGCTTCCAAGGAATGCATTGAACAGTTCGATAACCTGACCAATTTCGTCATCTCGATTCGATTTGATAGTGCGGCTCAGGTCGCCACTGCCATCATTCAACGCGCTCAGAGCCTTACTCAAAGAGTACATGGGGGGTAGTACTCGATTGGCAATTAACCACAACGCCCCCAGCATAATGACCAAGACCGTGCCCCAGGCGATGAGGTTGGTGGTTCGAATCATTGTGCGCTCAGCCTTGCTGTCAATTAGCTGCTGACGATATAGCTTATCCAGCGGCTCACTAAAAGCAGCAAAGTCGGAAATAACTTTCGCTGAACGCAGGTCAAAGTCTTCCATGACTTTATCACCATCAACTTTATCACGGGCATAGGCCTGCACCATGAGCTTTCCGGTGCTGTTAAGCTGCTCAAGTGGAGTGCGCAAAGCCTGAATATTGCTGGAGAGGCTCGGAACCATAGGTGTTAGTTCATCGAGCAACTGAAGCGATGCGTTGTAATATTTCTGTGCATCGCCTATGGGTTCTTGGTCTTGGGTTAGGCTAGCGTCAGTGTAAAACTGTTGGATTTGTGCGCTGTCGTAGCGCAATTTTTGGGTCGATTCAAGAGCGATCCCTAACCGTTCGCTATTGAGCTCCATGCCATCGAGTTCATTAATTTGGGTGTGCATTAATAGGGTCAAACCAACGGCAGTTGCGACCAAGCCTGCTGCACAGAAAGCCATCAAACGAGAGATACTTAACGTCACCGAGTTCTCCAATATTGTAAAGGAAATAATAGCGTGGCTCACGCGTTTGCGTCTGAAGCGCACGTTCAAGAAATTGCCTGCACTGTAATCGGCGTATGACTTGGTCAAGACGTCGCGCTGGATATGCAGCGTATCTAACTGTTGCCGACTCCTCTCTAAGAGCATCAACAAAAAACGGCTTGGTAATTATGAGTTTACCAAAGAAAGATACCGTGCCAGCGGTATAAGCGTCCGTCCAACATATCTTACATAATTAAATAAAATGGCTCCCTTTTGGTTGAGCAAATATTGTGCGATCTTACTCATTTTCAGGCCGAAACGCGAACCGTCATTGAAACTGCGTAAATCGCCATTTTGAATGGGGTGAAAAGCTTAGCTTATCTAGAATGGATTCAATGGCCTGCGATGTTGGTGATGGTGCTCGCTGCCTGGCTTATCGGGTCTCAACGACCAGCAAGGCGGATGACAGGATTTGAATGCTTTAGCCTGAGCAATATATTGTGGGCAGGTTTGCCTTTTCATGATGAACCTTCGCGGGTTCAAAAAGAACTTCGACGTACACTAGGTTTAGTCGTAAACATCAGGAGCTTTCAGGGACTAATCCTTACCTCTGGCACCGGGCATCTGCGATACCATGATTGATGGTGCGAAGGTGGATAGGCTACAACGTCCAGCAAAGTGAACAGGTCGTGATAGAGACTGACTCGTGCCAGATAAAAATCGCCCTCTAGCGACAGCTGCTCCAACTCGCGTACTTCCCCATTCGATACCCTTTCAGTCAACGCCTACGATTCAAGGTTAACTCGCTGCCTACCAAGGAAGGCGTTCTCCGTTATAGGCAAAGAAATTGCCGCTGTCGGCAGGCTCTAATTGGTCGATCAGTGATAGTAATTCACAGGCGGCCACGTTTGCCGGCCTGGCGGCAGAGGCGCCACGAAAGGGTTGCGACAGTGCTGAAACAACTGTACCTGGGTGAAGGCTCAGCAGGCGGCTCTGAGGTCGCGTTCTTGCCAGTTCGATGGCCGCCGTTTTAATCAGCATATTTAGTGCTGCCTTGGAGGCGCGATAGGCATACCAACCGCCCAAGCGGTTATCGCCGATACTACCCACCTTGGCAGAGAGCATCGCCATCGCGCCACGAGGATCAAGCAAGGGCAGAAAGTGACGCAAAACCAGCGCAGGCCCGATTGTATTGACTTGGAATATCGCCTGGAGCGTATCCGCCTCAATAGCGGAGTAACTTTTTTCAGGTTTGATTTCGTCGCGATGGAGCAGACCGGCAGCATGCAAAATTAACTGGTACGGGGCTTCTTGAGCTAATTCGGAGGCCGCCCTGGCGATACTGTCGGCATCCTCCAGATCGAGGTGTGGAACACTGTTGCGCCCCAACTGACGAACATACGCACACTGTGGATCCTGATTGAGTAACTCACAAAAAGCCGAGCCAAGCGCGCCACTGGCGCCAATCACCAAGGCACGGTAGCCCTCGCCAAGGGAGTTCATCTTGAAGGAACTGTTCATTTAGCCTCACCCACAGTCTGGCGCGATTTTTCGGTATTAACCCATTCGCCCTATCAGTTGCAGAAATTCGTGACGCGAAGCGGACGACTCGCGAAAAGCTCCCAGCATCACCGAAGAGGTCATCACCGAGTTTTGCTTCTCCACGCCTCGCATCATCATGCACATGTGCTTAGCTTCAATGACTACTGCCACGCCAGCCGCATGGGTAATTTTCTGTATGGCGTCGGCAATTTGCTTTGTAAGATTTTCCTGGATCTGTAAGCGACGGGCGAACATATCCACCACTCGGGCGACCTTCGACAGGCCCAGTACCCTTCCTGTGGGGATGTACGCGACATGAGCCTTACCGATGAAGGGCAGCATGTGATGCTCACACAATGAATACAGTTCGATGTCGCGCACTATGACCATTTCATCGTTTTGTGATTCGAACAATGCGCCATTGATCACATCATCGAGACTCATTGCGTAGCCGTTGCACAGGTACTGCATTGCTTTGGCTGCGCGCTTGGGTGTATCCAGCAGTCCTTCACGCTCAGGGTTTTCGCCTACGCCGACGAGAATTTCACGGTAATGCTCTGCTAATGATGGGTTCATCTTGATTCCTCGAAGCCTTGCTGCGCTTTATGTGTCGGCCAATCCTTGGCAGTAGGAGACTATCTGCTGCGCACGATCTGACGCAGATGACACAGGGTTCGCCAGATCAGCTATGACCCAGGCTCTTCGCCGGGCCCATTACAAATTGGAGCTTTCTAGGTCTGCTTTGTTTTCAACGTGGACTGGTCGTCCGATGCGGGTTTGGACGCCGGCACCTCGCAACGGTTATCGAGACAGCGACGGCCACTATCTGGGTGAGGTAACCACGCCAAATGGGGGCGTAAGTGGCAGAAAAGGCGATAACCGAATTCAAGCAGCGGGCGGAATAAACTCCACGTCAGTGGCGTTGCCCAAAAGCCCAAGCCGGCGGCTCGCCAGCTCCACAGTGTGGCATCCAGGCCCGTTACCCAGCGTCCATCAGCGAAACGGGCGTGCAGCGAGGACTGCATCTGCTCGAACGTGAACCCGAGTGCATTGGCGTCGAATACACCGCTGCTGATGTCCACAAAAAGCAGTCGATCCTTTACGGCATGTCCGCGCAGGAGCTTGATTTCGCGCGCACACAGAGGGCATTCACCGTCAAAGTACAGCGTCAGTGGCCACTTCATTTTGTTGTACATTGAGCATGCTCTTGTATAGGTTGTGTACAAGATATGCTGAAAGAAACGGACTGACAATGAGCAATGTTCTTTTGCCGTGCTATGCGCTCTGACGCCCGGTTTCGTGAACGGATCGCCTGTCTGTTCATATCCAGGTTCGTGACGGCAAGGTGCTCGAAGGCGTTCCCGTTATCGTGGGCACCCCCATTATTCTTGGAAAAGCGGGGCGTTATAGAATTGGTCAGGCACGTTAATGCTTGCGGCGCAGGACTGAATTCATCACTAAGACGTGAGCGAGTCCAAAGGTGTGATGCAGCTTGAATCGCCCAGGATTCTCTAGACACCTTGCAAATAGCCCAGTCCGTTTTTTGAGAACACCTTGCAAAAAGTTATACAAGGTGCTCGATTGAGTACAAGGGTGGTGGCCGACCTATGCAAGTCAGCATGCAATCCTACCGATCAATCACTACGCTCCACCCTGAAGCCTCTCTAGGTGGTTTTGACATCTGCCGCGGTCAGGAGAAAGTCCGGTTAGCGCATTGCTTTCAAGACAGGACGGTTGCAGAGGTCGCATACGCCGTCATGAACAGTGAGAGGCAACTATTGTGGATGGGTTTTTCCTACATTGAGGTCTGAATGACGAACCTTGCAAGCCGTGAAGAGCTAATCACATGGCGAACCTTAAGGTCTTCTCATGCTCAGTAATGCGCGCTTAGATATCCAGACAAATTTTGCCGAAATGCTTGTTGGTTTCCTGATACTTGAACGCTTCGACAATCTCGCTCAAAGGGAAATGACGATCAATAATCGGACGCATACCATTAGCATTGATGGCTCGGATCATGTCTTGCTGCTGGCTGCGGCTGCCCACCAGTACACCCTGCAGACGCACTTGCTTGATCAGTGCGGGTACAAAATTCATTGCACCGCTTACTCCACTCAGTATCCCGATGATGGAGATGTGACCAGCAACCCGAGTTGCAATCATCGATTGCTCAAGAGTCGCAGGGCCGCCGACTTCTATGATGTGATCAACACCACGGCCGCCCGTTAGAGCGCGTGCAGTTTCACCCCAGTTAAGGTCTTTGCGGTAATTGATCACATGATCAGCGCCTAGCCCTTTCAGACGTTCAAGTTTTTCGTCGCTTGAAGAAGTAGCAATGACGGTAGCACCCGCCATTTTAGCGAACTGCAGAGCGAAAATTGAAACGCCACCAGTGCCTTGGACGAGCACAGTGTCGCCCGGCTTGAGTGAGTCATCGGCCATCAGGGCGCGCCATGCAGTAAGGCCTGCAGTGGTGAGCGTCGACGCTTCAGCATGGCTGTATCCGGTAGGCGCGAGGGTGAACGATGTGGCTTTGGCCGTCACTTGCTCACGAGCGTAGCCGTCAATGCCATCACCTGGCACGCTAACAAAGCCCTCAACCAGTGGCGCACCGTTGATCCACTCAGGGAAGAATGTGCTAACAACCGAGTCACCCACCTTAAATTCAGTGACATCTTCGCCGACAGCAATGACTTCACCTGCACCATCGGCCATGGGGATGCGTTTTTCGCTAGGCCCCCACATACCGCTGACCACCGCGAAGTCGTGGTAGTTGAGCGAGTTGGCGTGAAGGCGCACGGTGATTTCGCCGCGCGCTGCGGCCCGGACTTCGCTACTGCCAACCACAACCTTTTCATAACCGCCACCGGGTTGGACGAAGATAGTTTTAGTGCTCATAGGGGATTCCTTGCGTTTTCTAATTACGCGAAATAACGAAATGAAATGTTAGAAATTATAGTTCGATTGTCAGTCTAGCCGCAAAATCAGCAATCGCCTGCTCGTTGCGCCGATAGTAAGTCCATTTTCCGATGCGGGTGGTTAGCACGAAGCCTGCACGTTGCAAGATAGCTAAGTGTGCAGACGCGGTCGAAGGTGAAAGGCCGGCCTTGTGCTGCAAATGGGTTACGCACACTCCTATTGCAGGATCGTCATGATCCTGAGGTGGGAAATTACTGAGTGGGTCTTTGAGCCACTCCATCATTTGCATGCGAGTGTCATTGCCCAAGGCTTTGAGCTGTTCGAGTATCATGGTGGGCGATGTTACGGGTTTTTGCAAAATGTTCAATAAATAATCTATATGGCCAGCGGATTTACTGCTGAGTAGCTCGCCTCCAGCAGTCTTTGGTCGACGTACATAGCCCAATCATCATCTGTCAGCGGATAGACTGCCGCTGAAAGTACCTCGGCGCGCTTCTCAATGAGCAGGCGCTCCGGATCGCGAGCGACTTTATAGGCTCTGCCTGATACACGTCGAGTTACTGAGTTGGACGGACGCTTAGCCCGATTTAGCCTAAGGACGTTACTTGCAACGCTAAAGATTACTCAAGCGCTTCTGGATCTACTGGAATCGACGAGGGGATTTGCCATGAAGGTTTTTTGCCATCCTGACTGTCGAAAATGCGACGTGCCTTGCGGAAATCCTCGGCATTTTCGACTACCCACGTCCAGATAGGGGACATACGGATCAACAGCCCCATGCCCAGCGGCGTCAGTTCGTACTCGACGCGGGGCGGAATTTCACCGAATTCCCGCCGAATCAGTAGGCCATCACGCTCCATGGAGCGTAGCGTCTTCGTCAACATTCGCTGAGTCACACCAGCCATCTGCCTTTTTATCTCGGCATGGCGCATCTTACCGTACACGCCCAAGGCATGCAGGATGCCCAATGACCAGCGGCTACCTGCGTGAGCGAGGACTTCCCGCCTGACTCCATCATCATCTTCTCTAAGCGTTTGGCAGATAGCTTCTGCTTGGCTAAGAGTTTCATGATCGGTCATTTCTCCCCCCTGGTATCACACGTGTGCCTTCTTACGAGCGCTGCTGAATCGTGCAAGCATTCGCTTATCTTACAGGCAACCGGTCTCAGGAGAAATCATGACCAAAGTGACCCCGCTTTCCCCACAATCAATTCTCGTTCTAGGCGCCGGTGAACTTGGCCTTCCGGTTTTACGCAATCTTGCGCAGGTGGCAAAGCGTATACCCGGCTCCACAATCAGCGTCCTGCTCAGGGATTCGACCATCAACACTCAGGTGCCTGAGAAAAAGGTAGAAATCGATGAGCTCCGTAGTCTGGGCATTCAAATGGTCGCCGCAGACCTAGTGAATGATTCAATCGATCAGCTTGCTGAAGTGTTCGCACGGTTCGATACGGTAATAGGCTGCGCAGGCATGGTCGCGGGTCGAGAAACCCCGATGAAGTTGGCGACAGCAGCTCTCAAGTCCGGCGTGAAGCGCTACTTCCCATGGCAGTTTGGCGTCGATTTTGAGGTGATCGGTCGGGGCAGTCCCCAGGATCTATTCGATGCTCAGCTCGATGTGCGCGAGTTGCTTCGTGCCCAAAACAAAACTGAATGGGTAATCATCTCGACGGGTATGTTCACCAGTTTCCTTTTCGAGCCTGTATTTGAGGTAGTGGACTTCGAAAACGACGCAGTGAACGCCCTAGGCAGTCTTGAAAACAGCGTGACGCTCACGACACCAGACGACATCGGTACTCTGACAGCGGAAGTCGTTTTCTTTGAACCTCGATTCCGCAATCAAATCGTCTACCTTTCTGGCGACACTGTGACGTATGGGCAGGTTGCGAGCATCCTTGAACGTGTTCTGGGACGCCCATTCAAACGTAACGTGTGGACTGTTCCGTACCTAATCCAGGAATTGGAGAAAGACCCGACTCATCACATCAAAAAGTACCGCGCTGTGTTCGCACAAGGTCGAGGCGTGGCGTGGCCTAAAGCTGTCACTTTCAACGAGCAGCAGTCGATTCAAGTCACCACCGCTGAGCAGTGGGCTCGGAAATACCTTACAGACAATTGAACGCAAAAGCAGGTAGCCGAACGTTCTCGCGCCCATGATTTACCTGCTCAGAAGCACCTTGGCCCGATAGTGGGTGCTATGCGAAGGCGTTAACGTTCGGGCGGAGTCCCCAACCGGTTATTCTCAGCAAAGTGGGGCGTGCACAAAAATGCCGCCCATGCGATCAGGGGCGGCCTTGTCTCTTTGTCTGGTAGACGCTCAATTCCCTCTGTAGGTAGAGAAACCGTAGGGGCTGAGCAGTAATGGGATGTGGTAGTGCGCAAGGGTGCCGTCTACCTCAAAAATGACCGGTACCTCCGGAAAGAAACTTGAGATTTTGTGAGCGTTGAACCACTCACCGGTTTTGAAGGTGACACGGTAGGTGCCTTTTTCCAGGGCTTGACCATTGGGGTACAGCCCGGGAATACGACCTTGCTCGTTTGTCGCTGCGCTGTTGAGCATGTTCCAGCTCTTGCCGTCCTGTTTTTCCAACGTGACATTGACACCCGGAGACGGCAAACCATCTTGTAAGTTGAGTACATGCACACTGAGCGGGTTTCCTGCCGCTAATGCCAGTGACGATACGACACTCAATACAACGCCAGCGAAGAGAGCTTTTAATACAGTCATGATGATGTCCTTAGTTTTTAACGGCAGGTAAAATTTTGTTGATAGCGACTAATGCGCACCCTTCATCGAATGCTGCCCCACCTGCACCGGCCACTCCGATAGCGCCAATGACTTGGCCTTCAAACAACAGCGGCACTCCGCCGCCCAGCAGCAATAGCTCATTCAGGGTGTTGAGGTTTTCAGCATCGGGTGTACTGCGAGCACGCTCTGCCAATAGTCGTGTTGGCGTCTTGGTCGATAGGGCGGTATAGGCCTTACGTTGGGCTGCTAATGTGTTGTGTGGGCCAACGTTATCGTCGCGCTGCAGGGCGACTAAATTGCCTCCACGGTCGACAATTGCAGCAACACTTGTACGGCCATCGGCATGACACGCTGCCCGCGCGGCATTTAGCAAGTCATTGGCCATTGCCAATGACACGTCGTTGCGCTGCACAACTTGATCCGGTGATGCGACGGCGAGCGCGGAGCTCATTGCGAGTGACGTCAGCAATGAAGTCGGTAGGCTTATACGCATGCTTTTTCCTTTATTTTGTCTGGCTGAGTCATAGCCACACATGATGACCGGTGCACTCCGTCAGAATGATTGCCTCATGATTACCAAGATGTAATGTGCCAAAACGGTCAGGCGCGCTAGCCTATGCTCCAGTTTTGGAGGAAAAGATGCGTATCCTGGTCGTCGAAGATGAAACGAAAACAGCGGATTACCTCCACAAAGCCCTGACTGAATCGGGCTACGTGGTTGAGGTTGCCTTGGATGGCCTGGAGGGCCAGTACCTGGCGCAGGAAAGTGAGTTCGACTTGATCATTCTGGACGTCATGCTGCCGGGCCTGGACGGATGGCAATTGCTTCAGATTATTCGGCGCAAGTGGCAAACGCCGGTGCTTTTTCTTACCGCCAGGGACTCTGTGGAGGATCGGGTCAAAGGGCTTGAGTCAGGGGCCGATGATTACCTGGTCAAACCTTTTTCCTATGCCGAGTTGTTGGCCCGTGTACGTACCCTGCTGCGCAGGGGGCCTCCCCGTGAGGTCGAGCAGTTCTTGGTTGCAGACCTGAGCGTGGATCTGTTGCGGCGTAAGGTCACGCGTCAGGGTGAACGCCTGACCCTGACCAACAAGGAGTTTGCCCTGTTGCACCTGTTAGTCAGTCGGGAAGGGGAGGTGCTGTCGCGCTCCTCGATTGCTTCGCAGATCTGGCAGATGAACTTTGACAGTGATACCAATGTGGTCGATGTCGCCATTCGGCGACTGCGCGCCAAGGTTGACGATCCTTACCCACTAAAGTTGATACACACAGTACGTGGCATCGGCTACATGCTTGAGGTGCAATCCTGAAACTGTTTCCGCGTGCCCTGAGCTTGCGCCTGGCGGTTATGTTCGCGTTGGTCAGTGCGCTGCTGCTGGGCTCCATTGGTTTTTATCTTTATCAGTCGTTACAGCGAGAAATCGCGTGGCGCGATGACCAGGCCCTACTCGGGCGCCTGGATCGCATGCAGGCGTTGATCAACGACAGTGACAGCATCGAGCAACTACGAAATCGGCCCAAACTTTACGAAAACATGCTGGGCAATCGCGACAACCTGCTGTGGATTGTCGATGACACTGGCCAGGTGCTGATCGAAATCAACCCCGTAAGCATGCGCTTGCCCCAGTTACCTGCCGCAGCCCAGGCTCAGCTCGGTGACGGCCACTCTTCAGTGTCAGTGCGGCTTGCTTGGCAGCATGTCATGCAGGGTGATCGCGGCTTGACCCTGATTGCTGGCAAGTTGTTGAGTGAGCGCGAGCAGATGCTCAGGGCTTACCGACTCAAGCTCTGGCTCGCGATGTCAGTCGGCGCGCTGCTGGCTTTTGTGCTCGGCTGGTGGGTCAGTCAGCGAGGCTTACGACCTGTGCGCCTGCTGGCGAAGCGCGCTGCCGCAATTGATGTACACCATCTGCATCTGCGGCTGGATGAGTTCAACGATCTGAGTGAACTACAAGCGCTCAGCCAGGCGCTTAATAACATGCTTGCACGCCTCGAAGAGGGGTTCGCCCAGCTATCACGATTCTCAGAGGATCTCGCCCATGAGATGCGTACCCCGCTCACTAACCTGATGGGGCATACCCAGCAATCCCTGAGGCATGGTCGTTCAATCGAGGACTATCAGAACCTGCTGGTTTCCAATCAGGAAGAATATGAGCGTCTAGCGCGAATGATCGACAGCATGCTGTTCCTCGCGCGTACCGAGCAGTCGCATGCATCTGTAAGTGATGAGCTCATCAACCTGCACGATCTAGTAGAGCAACTGTGTGAGTATTTTGAAGGCGTGGCGCAAGAACGCGATGTCACGCTAATCAATCAAGCCCATGATCAGTTGCGTGCTGATCCGGCCTTGATCCGTCGAGCATTGGCTAACCTGCTCGCCAACGCACTGCGTTATGGGGCTCCCGCTACGGCAGTGACTATTAGCAGTGTGGTGTTGGCGGACAGTATTGAAGTTACTGTGCACAACCAAGGCCAGCCGATTTCAGCGGAACACCTTCCTCGACTGTTTGATCGCTTCTACCGTTGCGACCCCTCACGCAATCAGCCGGATGATTCCGGTGGCCTGGGGTTAGCAATCGTTCGCTCAATTCTGCAGCTGCATGGCGGTCGAGTGACCGTAGATAGCAGTCAATTAGGAACTAGCTTTCGCTTGGAGTTTCCTATTCGAAACGTTTGAATAGTTTTCCTTAAATGACTGCGCCGGCTTACCCAATCTAATCCGCCCTCACGCACTGACTGACTGCAAAATTACTCAAATTGTGGCAGCGAGCAGGGGCATTGCCTAAAAGCTATAGTGCCCACCCAATCCGTCATGCCACCTTGACTCAGTTAAAGGATGTCTTGGGGGGCTGACCGCTGCAAACCGAAGTGTCTGGTTGGGGCCTGCTTTCGTTGACAGCTTTTCTAGTGTTTGGAAACTTCATGATTGCGCGTGGCCGTCGATGGGCCGCTGGATTTATGGTGGGCTATTTCGCTTTTTGCCTGATGCTGGTGATCCCGACGATTCCATTCAGTCCCCATACGTTGGCTTATGCGCTGGGTATCGCGTTTCCGCTCCTGGGGTTGCTTCTGTTCAATACTCCCCGCCATCGAGAGATGCGGCAGTAGCTTAGCGAGATTCGAGCCCAGAGGGCGGTCGTGGTCGCGTTCTACGAAAAACACTCAAAGTAACGCAAACTCAATGCTTGCAGGGCAAGGTAGTAATCGCACCCACGCAAACGCGTGGGCGCGAGCCGTTATCGCTGCCTACCGCTCAATCGACCGACTCCACCGCGCATTCCACTCCGGCCGCGCCTGGTTCACCTGGTCCCAATCAATCGAAATCGCCGTCTGCAAATAACCCTGCATCGCCTCCACTCGCGCGCGGGTCTTGTCGCTGGTCGGCGTGGTCGGGTTCGACGGGATCTGGTCACCTTCCTCCAGCGCCGGCGCCTGGGCTTCGGCGGTGAGCAGGAAGGCCGCGAGTTTCTGCGCCAGTTCCGGTTGATCGTTACGCGCGATCACGCATTCGGCGACGTTCAACACCACGGCGCCTTCCTTGGGTTGCGCGTATTCCATCGGCACGCCGAGCAGTTTCTGCGTGGCGACCTGGGTCGGGGTGAGGGGGAAGATCGCGGCTTCGTCGGTTTGCACCATCTCGGAAATTTTCGCCGAGCTGGCGATGTATTCCAGTACGTTGGGGCCGACGGTTTTTGGCCAGGCCTTGAAGCCTGGGTCTACGTTGGTCTCAGAGCCGCCCTGGATACGGTTGAACATCAGGAAACCGTGCAGGCCGAAGGTGGAGGAGGCCAGGGACTGGAATACCACTTTGTCCTTGAAGCGCGGGTCGGCCAGGTCCATCCACGAGGTCGGTGCGGCCCAGCCTTTCTCTTTGAACATCCTGGCGTTGTAGCCCAGGCCGGTGACGCCGAGGGTCACGGCCACGGCTTCGTCCTTGATTTTCGCCTTGGCCGGGATCTGCTCCAGGGGCGGGCTGGGCGCCAGTTTTTCGCACAGGCCCATGGAGATGGCGCGGTACATGATGCCGTCGTCGAGGAACATCACGTGCATCTGCGGGTTGTCTTTGTTGGCCTGGACCTTGGCGAGGATGTCCGACGAAGTGCCGGGCACGATCACTACCTTGACGTTATTGGCCTTCTCGAACGCGGGCAGCACCTTGTCGGCGTAGACCCGTTCCATGGTGCCGCCGTTCATGCCCAGGTACAGCGTCGGCGCCGCCTGGGCGGTGGAGGCGAGCAGAGCGAGGGACAAGCAGGACTGCGCAATACGAGTATTCATGGATGTTTTTCCTCTCAGGCTTGGAAACGACGGATGGAAAACGCTTCGATGGGTTGCCGGCTGGCCCCTGTGCAGACGATCTCTGCCAGGGCTTCGCCGACCGCCGGGCCCAGCTGGAACCCGGCGCCGGCAAAGCCGAAACCGTGGAGCAGGCCAGGTTGGGTGCTGCTGGGGCCGATCACCGGTTCATGATCGGGTAGGTAACCTTCGGTGCCGCTCCAGGTGCGAATCGCCTGGGCCCCCTTGAGAAACGGGTACAGCTCGCCGGCATTGCGCAGGATCTCCAGCACCGCCGCGTGCCCGGGCCGCGCCTGCCGGGGGCCAAGGGCAAAGCCGCGACCGCCGCCGAGGATGCAATTGCCCCGGGCCACCTGGCGCGCATAAATTCCGCCGCCTTCGACGCCGGTGCTGACGGTCATCACTATGGGCAGCGGCTCGGTGACCAGCATTGCCGGGTGCGCAGACGTCATGGGGACCGGCTCGCCGAATTGCGCGGCGACTGTCCCCGCCCAGGCACCGGCGCAATTGAGCAGCCATGGCGCCTGCAGGTGCAGGCCATTGGCGCAGTCCACCTGGAACCGCTGGCTGTCATGTTCGATGCGGATCACCTCGGCTTGTTCGTAGACACTCGCGCCAAGGCGTTGCGCGGCACTGGCGAAGGCGGGGGATACCAGGCGCGGGTTGGCATGGCCGTCTTCGGGGCATAACGAAGCACCCACTGCGATATACCCGACCCACGGAAAACGTGCGCGCAGTTCGGCGTGATCGAGCAACTGCAAGCCCAGGCCAAAGCCCCGCGTGTGTTCGGCATACGCCTGCAACGCGGCAAAATCCGCATGACTGCGCGCCAGTTTCAAATGCCCGGAGCGCACGTATTCGCCGTCGATACCGATCAAACCGGGCAGGTCGTCCCATAACTGATGGGCGCGCTGCGACAACGGCAACTGATGCAACGGGCGTCCCTGGCGCCGCACGCCGCCATAGTTCACGCCACTCGAGTGCGAGCCGCAGAAGTCCCGTTCCACCAAGGCCACACGCTGACCTTTGTGCGCCAGCATCAAGGCCGCCGACGCACCGACAATCCCGCCGCCCAGGACGATGACGTCGATCATGGCTGCACCTGCACGCCAAACGGCAGCGGCTTGATCGGGGCCTGGCCGCGCAAACGCCCGACGTTTTCAATCGCGCGACCACTGCGCTCGGCGACGATTTCTGCCGCCGCCAACCCGCACATGCGGCCCTGGCAGCGGCCCATGCCGACCCGGCAATGGGCCTTGACCCGATTGATTTCCCAATGCCCTTCATCCACCACGGTGCGTATATCGCCCACCCTGACTTCTTCACAGCGACACAGCATCAAGTCGTCCGGCGCCTGCGCCGCCCAGTCTTGCGGGAAGGGAAACGCAGTCTCCAAGCCCTGGCGAAAGCGCTGGATACGCGCCAATTGCCGCTCAAGCAGGGCGGGGCGCCGATGATCGATCGCGACCCCCGCATCCTCCAGCACCGCCAGCGCCGCCCGCTCACCGGCCATCTGCGCGGCATCGGCCCCCATGATCCCTGCACCGTCGCCCGCCAGGTACACACCGTCGACGCTGCTGCGCCCGGCGCGGTCCCGTTGCGGCAGCCACGCACGGTTCAAGGCATTCCAGGCAAATTCACAACCGAGCAGGTCCGCCAACTGCGTCTCGCTGCGCAGCGCATGGGCGAAGGCCACGGCGTCGCAGGCCAGGGTGTGCTTGCGCCAACGTAGGCCGCTGACCCGTTGTTCACCGTCGATCTGCTGCAGCGTCACGCCCTGATGCACGGGAACGCCATGGGCGGTGAGCCATGCGCGGTAATACAAGCCCTTGGCCAAGGTCGCCGGTTGCCCGAGCAGCGCCGGCAAGGCGCGGCATTGGGCGCTTAACGGCGCGCTGTCGAGCACGGCGACCACCTTGGCGCCGGCCTTGGCGTATTGATACGCCACCAGGTACAGCAACGGCCCGCTGCCACAAAACGCCACGCGTTCGCCGATGGCGCAACCTTGGTACTTCAAGGCGATTTGCGCCGCGCCTAGGCTGTAGACACCGGGCAAGGTCCAGCCCGGCACCGGCAGGATACGGTCGGTGGCGCCCGTGGCGACGATGATCCGCGAATACTCGACGCTTGCTGCGTGACCGTTGTTCAACAGGTCCAGGCGCCCGTCCTCGGCATTCCACACCAGGGTTTCGGGCCGGTAGTCGATCAGGCGCGCCAGTTCATCCAGGGTGCGATGCACGGCCTCGGCCTTGTTCGCCTCAAATCCGTATATCTGCTTGGCGGTCCGTTGGAAACCCAGGGGTTGGCGGCGATAGATCTGCCCGCCGCCGCGCAGGCTTTCGTCCACCAGGCAAGGCGTTACGCCGTGGTCGAGCAGGGTGCGCGCCGCACTGATCCCCGCCGGGCCTGCGCCCACAATCACCACCGGCTTCATAACTGGCGCCCCGGGTCGCGGCTGATCGCCTGGCCTTCTTCCAGCAGGGTCGAACAGGCGCGCACGCGTTGTCCGTCCGCCAGGCGCACCCAGCAGTCCTGGCAGGCGCCCATCAAGCAAAACCCGGCGCGGCGTTCGGCACTGAAATCGCTGCCGCGCAGGTGCTCGGCGCACGTCAGTACCGCGGTCAGCAGGGTGTCGCCGAGCAAGCCTGTGGCCGGTTGCCCGTCGAGGGTAAACGCCAGGGCCGGGCGTGCGGTTTCGGTCAATCGTTTGAACAAGGCCATCAGTGTTTCCCCACCAGCACACGATCCAGGCCGTAGACCCGGTCGAGCACAATCATGGCCGCCGCCGTGAGGGCAATCACCAGTGCCGACACTGCCGCCATCATCGGGTCGATGGATTCGGTGGCGTACACGTACATGCGCACCGGCAAGGTTTGCGTGGCCGGCGAGCTGACGAAGATCGACAAGGTCACTTCGTCGAAACTGTTGATGAAGGCCAACAACCAGCCGCCGGCCACGCCGGGCAGGATCATCGGCAACGTCACCAGACGAAACAGCGTGAAGCGTCCGGCGCCGAGGGATTCGGCTGCCTGCTCGGCGCTGCGATCAACCCCGATCGCTGCCGCCAATACCAGGCGCAGCACATAGGGCGTGATGATCACCACGTGCGCCAGCATCAGCCAGGTGAAGCTGCCGTTGACGCCCATCAAGGCGAACAACCGCAGCATCGCCACTCCCAACACCAGGTGCGGGATGATGATCGGCGACAGGAACAACGCACTGAAGAAGTTGCGCCCAGGGAACGCATAACGGCTGATCGCCAGCGCCGCCGGCACTGCAATCAGCGTCGCCAGGGTCGCGGCGGTGAATGCCAGGATCAGGCTGTTATAGAACGCCTGGATAAAGTCGGCACGCTCGAACACCGCACGAAACCAGCGCAGGGAGAAGCCTGAAGTGGGCAGGCTCAAGGTGTTTTCCGGGGTGAAGGCCACCAGGCACACCACCACCAGCGGCGCCATCATGAACACCACCACCAGGCCGTGGAAGCCAAGGGCCAAAGGACCGTTTCTGGACATGCGCTTAAACCCCCAGGGACTTTTTGTAGCGGCCTTCGACCATGCGGTTCCAGCTCAGCATGATCAGCAGATTGACCAACAGCAGCACCACCGCGATGGTCGCGCCCATGGGCCAGTTGAGTTCCGAGAGGTACTGGTCGTACACCACGGTGGCGACCATTTTCAGGCGCCGCCCGCCGAGCAGGCCGGGGATCGCAAAGGAGCTGGCGGCCAGGCCGAACACGATCAGGGTGCCGGACAGCACGCCCGGCATCACCTGGGGCAACACGATCTTGCGCATCACCGTGGCCTGGCTCGCGCCCAGCGACAAAGCCGCCTGTTCGGCCGATGGGTCGAGCTTTTGCAGGGAGGTCCACACCGGAATGATCATGAACGGCAGCATCACGTGCACCAGCGCAATGATCACCGCGAACGGCGTGTACAACAGCTTCACCGGGCGCCCGCCCAGTGCCTGGATCACCTGGTTGACCAGCCCGTCGGCGCCGAGCAACAGGCTCCAGCCGAACGCTCGCACCACCACCGAAATCAACAGCGGCGTGAGGATCAGGATCAGGAAAATCGAGCGCCACGGCGTGCCCATGCGGCTGAGGATATAGGCCTCGGGCACGCCGATCGCGACGCAGAGCAGCGTCACCAACGCGCTGATCCAGAAGGTGCGCCAGAAGATTTCGTAGAAGTACGCATCGCTGAACAACGACAGATAATGAGCGAAGGTCCACTCATCGGCCTTAACCCCCACTTGGTAATCGAACACGTTGAACGACAGCACCAGGGTCAGGCTCAGCGGCAGAATCAGCAGCCCGGCGAACAGCAGCAACGCCGGCAGCGAGAGTAAATAACCGCGACTCATGGGTGCACCTCATCCGCCGTCAGCACCCGCAGCAAGTCGGCTTGCCAGTCCAGGCCCACTGCCGCACCGCGACCCAGCGGCGCGCTGCCGTCGTTGCTGCGCACCACGGTGATTTCGCCCAACGCGGTATGGACCCGGTACAGCCACTGGCTGCCGAAGAAGTAGCGGTCGAGCACCTGGCCCCGCAGGCGACCTTCGCTGGCGTCCACCAGTTGGATTTTTTCCGGGCGCAGGCTCAAGACCAGCTCGCCGTCGCCGCCGGCGTGGCGCACTTGCGGGATACCGAGTGCGTCATAGTCGCCGGCCAGCAGGTTAGCCTTGCCGACGAAGTCCGATATAAAGCGCGTCCGTGGGTGTTCATACAGCGTGTACGGCACGTCGATCTGGGTCACGCGCCCGGCCTGCATCACCACCACACGGTCGCTGATGGACAGCGCCTCGGCCTGGTCGTGAGTGACCATCAGGGTGGTGATGCCCACCGCGCACTGGATGCGACGGATTTCAAACTGCATCTCTTCGCGCAGGTTGGCGTCGAGGTTGGACAGCGGTTCATCCAGCAGCAACACCGGCGGCTCGATCACCAGCGCGCGCGCCAGGGCCACGCGTTGGCGCTGGCCACCAGACAACTCGCGGGGGTAACGGTCGGCGTGGGGAGCCAGGCGCACCAGCTCCAGCACGGTCTTGACCTTGGCGGCGATCTTGGCAGCCGGCACTTTGCGCATCTTCAGGCCGAAGGCGACGTTGTCGCGCACGCTCATGTGCGGGAACAGCGCATAGCTTTGGAACACCACCCCCAGGCCACGGCTGGCGGGCTTGGCGTGGGTGATATCGCGACCGTCGAGGAGGATTTGCCCAGCGCTCACGTCGACGAAGCCGGCGATCATTTGCAGGGTGGTGGTCTTGCCACAGCCCGAGGGGCCGAGCAGGGAAACGAACTCGCCTTTTTCCACCGCAAGGTCAGTGGCGACCACCGCGTCGACGGCGCCGTAGCGTTTGCTCAAGGCGTTGAGTTGGAGAAATGCCATGTCTGCGTTCCACCTGTTTTGAGTCGCGTCGAAACGCGCTTTTTTGTTTTGGGCAGATGCGAAAAGGGTGTTGCGGGTGCGTTGGCGCTCGATCTTGAGTCGGCTGCCGGTTGTTGTTCATTTCGCCCCTGTGGACGCAGATTAGGACGAAGACTAGGATGGGCGGAAGACAGAATTTCACTGAATGGAGTAGTTTTTTCAGTTTTATTCACTGACAAGAATTATTAATGAGATTGCGCGTTATGAATTCCACTGAGCGGAATGAAAATACCAAGGAGGTGGGCGCGGGCGGCGTGTCTCGCCTGTTCGCATTGCTGCGTACCTTGGGTGGCGTGCCCGACGGTGGCGAACGCGTGACCCAGCTCGCACAACAGGTCGGCCTGTCCCAACCCACCACCCACCGCCTGCTGCGCAGCCTGATCGACGAAGGCATGGTCGAGCAGGACGCGCGCAGCAAACGCTATCGCCTGAGCCTGGAGTTCTTCGCCCTGGCGGCGAACGCGGGCAAGACCGGCAACCTGCGCGACCTGGTCAGGCCGAGCATGCTGCGCCTCAGTGCGTCACTGGGCGATTCATTGTTTTTGCTGGCGCGCAGCGGCTTTGACGCGATCTGCCTGGACCGCAGCGAAGGCCCGTACCCGATTCGTACTTTTACCGGTGATATCGGCGGGCGCGTGGCATTGGGCGTGGGGCAGGGCAGCCTGGCGATCCTGGCCTTTTTGCCGGAGGAAGAGCGCGAGACGGTGATCCGCTACAACTTGCCCAGGCTCAAGGATTTTCACCTGTATGACGAGGTGCTGTTGCGTTCGGAAGTGGAGAACGTGCGCCATCTGGGCTATGCGGCGCGCAATACCGGCGTGCTGGAAGGCATGGCGGGATTGGCGGTGCCGATCCTGAACCGCGACGGCCATGCGGTGGCAGCATTGAGCGTGGCGACCATCAGCGACCGGTTGGGACCGAGTCGCTTGCCGATGGTGGTGGAGTTGCTCAAGCGCGAAGCGGCGGCGATTGGGCCGCGGATCAATCCGTTTGATCCAACGCTGCGCCGGCCCTCACAGACCTTTGGTGGGTAGGTCATGGTTGGTTTGCGACGTTGTACAGCTGTCGTCACGGCAGCGACGGCTGCCATCAGGATGCGGCAGCCATGCCAGATAGGGGCGCCTGCGACAAAAAAGGCGATAGCCAATGTTAAGCAGCGGCCTGGCTAACCGCCAGGATAGCGGTGCGGCCTAGATACCGAGACCCACTGCGCGCCAACTCCAGAGCGTAGCGTCCAGCCCCTTTACCCATGTTCCATCGTCGAACCTGGCGTGGAGTGATGACTCCATCTGCTCAAGCGTGAATCCCAGCGATTCTGCGTCGAACGCATCAACGATTGCTCATCTGATTGTCGGGTGAGCACTTAAGTGAATGGCATGTTTTGGTGTTGCGGAGTTCGCTAGATGACTTGGCCGGACGCATACACTTCTTACGTTTTACTTATGTGCCGGGCGCTTTATTGTCTAAAAAACGCTGCCTTTTCATCTGGTACATTTCATTGTCCGAGTAGGTAAGCAGTGTGTCTGCATCCTTCCCGTCCTCGGGATAATAGGCCGCGCCGATACTGCACGACGGCATCTTGAGTGTGCCGAATTCAGGCGGTAGTGGCGCGGCCATGACGGTGTGAATCTGTTCTAACTTCTTGGTAATGGCGTCTCTCGAATGGATATCTGTCAACAGCACTGTAAATTCATCGCCGCCCATTCGGGCCACGGTGTCCGTCGCACGCGTGCAGTTTTCTAAACGTCGGGCAATCATGCAGAGAATACGATCCCCCACTGCGTGGCCATGAACATCATTGATACTCTTGAAGTCATTGATATCCAGAAATAGCAAAGCCAACTGACTATTGTGACGGTGCGCCACGTGCAGGGCAGATTTCAGTCGGTCACTGAAAATCGACCGGTTGGTTAATTTTGTCAGCGGATCATGATGGGCGAGGAAACGTAATTCCTCCTCGGCTTTAGCTAACGCCGTGACGTTGCGCGCGACTCCAATCCTTGCACCCACCTCTTCCGACCAGAATGCAGCCCACAGGATGTACACGACTCCTCCATCCTTACGGATGTAACGGTTGCGAAAATCGAAGTGAGATTGACCATTCATGACGCGGGTAATCGAGGCCCGTGTGGCCGTCAGGTCTTCGGGATGCATATAGCGACTGATAGGGGTGCCGTTCAGCTCGTCAGAACGGTAACCCAGTAGTGCCTCACAGGCATCGCTCACAAAAACGATGTGGTCGTTTCTATCAACCACAAATACCGTATCCAGCATCAGATGGATAAGTTTGGGGTAGAGCGCTTGTAGATCAACGGCCATAAGTCGTGGGGATCTGATTCATTGAGCTCGATCATATCTCGATCGAGAGGCCGGGCGGCGAGTAATCTTGCAGGCATTCGGTAGGCATGGGAACGCGTATGCCAGGTGAGCCTGCCGGCCGCCATATTTTGGCAAGTCATTTTTCACACACTTTAGTCGGGTAGGCCCGTCGGGCAGTCTTCCAGCGCCCTATAACAAGGGTTTGCGCTAGGACAAACGTCATTTTGAAAATTCCCCACATAAAAAGCATGGAAACGGTTCACCGGATGAGCTATCGTTTTTGTTGATATCGTATTGCCACTATTCAAATAAAGGCTGATGCCATTTGCAGGAGTGCTCTTAGTGAATGAAAGGGCTTCTCAAATAGGCTTGCGCCATTGGATTTGGCGGGCATTTATGCACAGTGCATTAATCCCGTTGGTCTTGGTGGAGACGATTCTGATTACTTGTTACTTGCTGACCAATCAGGCGATCCGTGTATCCCAGATCGATTATTTGGAACGCAGTGCAATTGAAAGCCTCGGCGCAACCGTCGACCAGCACACCAGAATCATTCAGGATCAATTAACCCACATCGCTGATGTCACTCAGCTATTTGCGGATATGACGGCTAACGCACTTCGTGCCGCCTCAACACCCTTGAGTGAAACATTAAGTACCTCGGTTGATGGGGCTCTGTTCAGTGGAAAAGACCTGGGAGGGGCCGCGTCGTTCTACTCGGCGGTCACACCGGTTGCGCAACAGAACCTGAGTAAAGTGCAGAAGTTATCCAGTCTCGACCCATTGATGCGTGCGATAAACGATCATGAGTCGATGGTGGCCAGTGTTTATTTCAATGCATGGGACAGTTATAACCGGATTTATCCGTGGATTCGTGCAGATGAACAATATCCGCATGATATGCAGATACCCAGTTATAACTTTTATTATCTGGCCGATGCCGAACATAACCCGCAGCGCGGGGTTCGCTGGACTGACGTCTACCTCGATCCGGCAGGTCATGGCTTGATGATGTCTGCCATCGCGCCTGTTTATGAACGCAACTTTCTCGAAGGCGTGGTCGGGCTGGATATCACCGCGGGCCAGTTGCTCAAAGAAATTTCCACGCTTAAGGTGCCGTGGGGCGGGTACTTGATGCTCGTCGGCGCGGATATGAAGATCATGGTGTTACCGCCCGAAGCCGAACATGATTTTGATAAAAACGATTGGGGGCGTTGGGGATCGAACGCCTCGAATGAGGCTGAGTTTAACCCTACGGGTCAAGATTTAACCGACGCAGTGAACCCCCGGGAGTTGCTCGCCGCTGTCGCCCTGCATGGCCGTGGCAACGCCGAAGTCGTGCTCAACGGGCGCACGCACTTTGTCGCGTGGGCCGAAGTAAAACCCGCGGGTTGGCGATTGCTGGCGGTCGTTGATGAAGAGGACGTCATGGCAGCCACGAACAGCCTGGCACTGCATTCCCGCAACATCGGCTATTTGATGATTGCCGGGCTGGTGATGTTTTACCTCGCGTTCTTCAGTTACATGTGGATTCGTGCGCGTAAATTGAGCCATAGCCTGCGGCGGCCGATCCGCGATATCAGAGACATGCTGCAGCAAATTGGTAACGGCCAGTTGCTCCCTCAGCGTGCACGATCGACCATTCGCGAGTTGGATGAGATGGCGGGCAACGTGCTTTCAATGGGCGCTCAACTGTCATCCAGTGAAGCACGGCGCAACGCGGCTCAGAATCGCCTCAACCTGGTCGTTGAAAGCATCACCGCCGGGCTCTGGGAATACCGCCTGGATACTGACTGCCTGTCGTTGAGCGAAGCGTTCTGCAAGCGTTTTGGCGTACCGGCGTCTCAACTGGAGCGCGTCCGTTTTTACGATCACGTTGACGCCGAGGATGTGCAGGCCCTTGATCGGGCACTTAGCGCGTTGCGGGCAGGCACGGCGTCGGTGATCGACCTGGAGTTACGTTTATTGCGGCCCGATGGCTCGCCGATCTGGTTTCTGTGTCGTGGTCGCCTGATCGAGTCCCCCGACACGCGCATGCGTTTGTCCGCGGGTACGTTCGTCGATATCGACACGCTTAAACAGGTTGAAGAGGATTTGCGCCGGCGCACCCTTGAAGCGCAAGGGGCGAGCAAGGCGAAGTCGCGTTTTATCTCCAGCATGAGCCACGAGTTACGCACACCGCTGAATTCGATTCATGGATTTGCCCAGTTATTGCGCCTGCAAGTGGCCGATGGGCAGGAGGAGGCCAAATCCCTTGATGAGATCCTGGGCGCCAGCCAACACCTGGCCCACCTGGTCGACGATTTGCTCGATTGGTCGAGCCTGCAGGCTAAAGCGCCTCGCGTGCAGATGCGTGTCCTGGAGGTCAACGGACTGATGCGCGAATGTGCCGAAATGGTCCGTTCCCAGGCCAAGGCTGCGGGTCTTGACCTTGAGTTGCAGTCGACGAACCCGACGCTGAGTGTCCTGGCCGATGCGAGGCGCCTGCGCCAGATCCTGCTGAATCTGCTGTCCAACGCCATCAAGTACAACCGCCCTCACGGTCGTTTGTTCGTGGGGGCTGAACTCCACAATGGGCGCGTGAGGGTGTTTGTCGAAGATGGCGGCGCCGGTATTTCCCCGGCCTTGCAAGGCGCGCTGTTCGAGCCCTTCCAGCGTTTGGGCCAGGAAAATACCGCGATCCAAGGCGCCGGTATCGGCCTTGCGTTGTGCCGAGAACTCGCTACGTTGATGAATGGCAGCATGGGGCTCGTCAGCGAAACCGGCGTTGGCAGTCGCTTTTGGGTCGATCTGCCCCAAGGCGTTACGGCACCCAAGGTCCGCAAGCGTTTGCCGTCGCTGTGTTTCGTGGGGCAGGACGACGAGACGCTGCGCTGTCTTGACGACACGTTGAGGGGCATAGTGGAACTGCGCCACGGTATGCTTTCGGAATGCCTGGAGCAGGTACGGCACGACACGGCGCCGGACGTCATGCTGATTGACTGTGACTTACTGGGAGATGACTTGATCGATGCGTTGTCTCGGTTACGACGTTTGCCAGGCGGCGATCAAATCCCGCTTATTTTGCTGTGTACATCACCCCGCATGCTCGCGACGCTGGGGTGCGAATTTCAAGCAGTGCTAAAACAACCGCTGGAGCCCAATGAACTACGCGAACTCATACACGCGATGATGCAAGTGGAGACACCGAATGTTCAGTGATATCCCTGCCGATACCCGCATCGTGATTATCGATGATGTGGCTGCGAACCTGCGCTTGCTGCACTCCAGCTTGAAAGCCTTCGGTTTGCGCCACGTTGTGAGTTTTGCCGACTCGGCCAGCGGTCTGGTTTGGCTCAAGGAGCAACCCTGGGATTTGCTGCTATTGGATCTGGATATGCCGGCACCTGATGGGTTTGAGATTTTGCGCCAACTCAGCGAGCGCGATCGTTCAAGGTCTCCGGTGATTATCTTGACGGCCTTGAGCGAGCCGCAGAACCGCCGTCTCGGCCTTGAACTGGGGGCCAACGATTATCTGCTCAAACCCTTGGATTTGCCCGAGCTGCTATTACGCATACGCAACGCCCTGCGTTTGTCTCACGCAACCCGCCAACTGCAAGACCTGAACCACGCGCTGGAGCAAAGAGTGCACGAGCGCACCTTTCAGTTAGAGGACAGCTATTGCGCAATGCTCAGGGCATTGAGTCGCGCGGCCTGCTACCGCGATGACGAAACGGGCGCCCATGTATTGCGCATTGGCGAAACCGCCGCCGTGATGGCCAAGGCAATCGGTATGCCGCAACCGTGGTGCGACCTTATTCGCTTGGCGGCGCCGATGCATGACTTGGGCAAAATTGGCATTCCTGATCGGATCTTGCATAAGGACGGCCCATTAACGGCGCAGGAACGCCAGCAGATGATGGACCATCCGCGCATAGGGCATGCAATTCTGCAGGACGCTCACGCCACGGAGCTGAGCGATATGGCTGCGGACATTGCCTATGGTCACCATGAAAAATGGGACGGCAGCGGCTATCCGCAAGGGCTTGCCGGTAAGGACATTCCGCTTTCGGCAAGGATTGTTGCGCTGTGTGATGTCTATGATGCGTTACGTATGGAGCGGCCCTACAAGCGTGCCTGGAGCCCTGAACGGGCGCAGGCCTATATTCTTGAACAGTCGGGCATGCATTTTGATCCGGAACTGGTGACGGTGATGTGCCGTTGTTTTGGCCAGGTGGAAAAACTCATTGAGGATGATGCCGAACAGGCTGGCGCGCACACGCAACGACCCTCCAAAGCGGGCGCGGGCCAGCCCCCAGATTAAAGGGTCGCCAGCATGGGCGCCCGGCTCGGGCTCATCGCCGCCAATGCCACCGACGTCGCCGCCGTGCGCGTCTCCACTCCCAGCTTCACGTACACATGTTCCAGGTGCTTGTTCACCGTCCTTGGGCTCAACCCCAAGATATCGCCGATATCCCGATTGGTCTTGCCGCACGCTACCCAGCGCAGCACCTCGACCTCGCGCTCGGTCAACTGAAACCGCGCCGACAACAGCTTGTGCGCCGGCTCATCCTCCAGGGTCAACACACTCGGCTGCGTCGCCGCCCGCGCGGACAGCAGGATGCGCGAGGTGCGCAAATGCGCCGCCACCCGCGCCAAGACTTCATCGGTCTGGATCGGCTTGGTCACATAGTCGCTGCCGCCCACCTCGAAGCCGCGCACCACATGCTTGCTGTCGGTCAGCCCGGTCATGAACACCACCGGGATATCCGCACTGGCCGGTAGCGCCTTGAGCCGGCGGCAGGTTTCGAAACCGTCCAGGCCCGGCATCATTGCGTCCAGCAGGATCAGGTCCGGGCGCCGGCGTTGCACGCGGTTCAGCGCGCTGAGCCCGTCGAGGGCCACCAGCACCATGTAGCCAGCATCGTCGAGGGCGTCGGAGAGCATGGCCAGGTTGTCCGGGGTATCGTCGACGATCAGTACCACGCCGGGTTCGGTGCTACGGGTGAGTACATTCATCTTCGGCCTCCTTGAGGGTTCGGTTTAGTTCATCCAGGCGAAAACCCTTGAGCAATCCGCGCACTTTGGTGATGAACGGTGCGGCGTCCGGGCGGTGTTCGAGGATCGTGTCGAGCTTTTCGTGCAGGCCCCGCACATAGCCGATTGCGCTGAGTCCGGCGAGCGCGGCGAGGTCATCGGCGCTCGGCAGCACGCTGGGCGGTGGTGGCGCGACGAAGGTTTTGGTGCGCCGCAGCCATTGCAGGCCGAGGTGTTGTTGCAGGCGCCCGAGCAGTTCCGGGGTGCGCACCGGCTTGGCCAGGTAGTCGTTGCAGGCGGCGGCGATGCTGCGTTCGCGGTCGTCGGTAAAGGCGTTGGCCGAGATCACGATGATCGGCGCAGTGGACAGCGCATTGCGCCGGATCAACCGGCTGGTTTCCAGGCCATCCAGGGTCGGCATCGACAGGTCCATCAGGATCAGGTCCGGCGCCAGCAGCGCGACCTGGCGAATCGCATCCTGGCCATTACTCGCCTGGATCACCTCAAAGCCCAACGGCGTGAGCATGCCGCTGAGCACCTTGCGGTGGTCCACATGGTCGTCCACCACCAGAATCCGTCGGCGTGCGCCCTGGTAGCCGATGATGTCGTGTTCCACATGCACCACCGCCTGCGGCGCGCGCACCTGGGACAGGAACAAGCGCACCTGGAAGCAGGTGCCCTTGTCCAGCTCGCTGGTGACGCGCAACTCGCCGCCCATCAGCGAGGTGAGCATGCGCGTGATGGTCAGCCCCAGGCCGACGCCCTTGTCCTGGCGCATCAGGTCGCCGCGCTCGAACGGCTGGAAGATCCGCTCGATCTGCCCGGGGTCGATGCCGATGCCGGTGTCGATGATTTCAAAGTTGGCGGTCTCGCGCATGTAGCTGACCCGCAGGCACACCTCGCCGCTGTCGGTGAAGTTCACCGCGTTGCCGAGCAGGTTGATCAGGATCTGGCGCACGCGTTTTTCATCACCGCGCACCACCGCCGGGATCTTGCCGACGCAATCCAGGCGAAAGCGCAGGCCCTTGTCCTGGGCCTGGGGCGTGAACATCTGCTCCAGGTCGTGGATCAGTTCGGGGAAGGGGATTTCGGTGAGTTCCAGGCGCAACTTGCCGGCCTCGATCTTGGCCACGTCGAGCAGGCCGTCGATCAGCGACAGCAGGTGCGAGCCGCTGCGCAGGATGGTCGCCAGCGCGTCCTGGTGCTGCTCGGGCATGGCGCTGTCGCGCTGCAGAATCTGGGTGAAACCGAGGATGCTGTTCAGCGGTGTGCGCAGTTCATGGGACAGCCCGGTGACGTAGCGGCTCTTGGCGGCGTTGGCGGCTTCCGAGGCTTCCTTGGCCTGTTGCAGGGCCTGGTCCGTGAGGCTGTGGGCGTCGATTTCCTGCATCAACAGCAGAGTCTGGCGGTCGGATTCTTGCTGGGCCACGCGGCGGCTTTCACGCGTCAGCACCACCCACCAGGCAAGCACGGCGGCCAGCACCGACAGGGTGAGGAAGGCTTTGAAGAACGCTTGGTACAGGGTTTGCGAATGCGGCAAGCCCTGGGCCGCCTGCACGTAGATCAAGGCCAGGGCGCCGGCGAGCAGCAGCACCAGGACCAGTAACAGCCCCAGGTAATGGGCCAGCCGCGTATGCAGGCGTGGCATCAGGCTGTGGGGCAGCAACCGGCGCAGTACGCCTTCGAACTGGCTGACCAGCCGCGCATGGGGTTTGCAACGGTCGCCGCAGCGCGCATCCAACGAACAACACAACGAGCAAATGGGCGTGCTGTAGGCTGGGCAGAACGCCATGTCCGCCGTCTCGAACGGGTTGCTGCACAGCCCGCAGACCGCATGGGTGGCCGGTGCCACCGGGTGAATCAGTTGTGCGTCGCTGGTGCGCGCGATGTAGTACTTGCCCTGGGTCAGCCAGGCCAACAGCGGCGCCATCACCAGCGCTGTGCCCAGCGCGACAAAGGGCGGCGCAGCCTGGGCCAGGGCGCCAAACAGGCCGAAGTGGGCGAGGATCGACAGCAACGACGCAATCAGCATCGAGCCGACGCCCACCGGATTGATGTCGTAGAGGTGCGCGCGTTTGAACTCGATGTGTTTGGGCGACAGGCCCAGGGGCTTGTTGATCACCAGGTCGGCGACCAACGTGCCAATCCAGGCAATCGCAATATTGGCGTACAGCCCCAGCACCTGGTCGATCACATCGAACACGCCCAGCTCCATCAGCATCAACGCAATGGCCACGTTGAATACCAGCCACACCACGCGCCCGGGGTGGCTATGGGTGACGCGGGCGAAGAAGTTCGACCAGGCCAGGGAGCCGGCATAGGCGTTGGTCAGGTTGATTTTCATCTGTGAGATGAACACAAACAGCACCATGGCGCCGAGGGCCCATTCCGGCGAGCTGAACACATAGTGGAAGGCGACCAGGTACATCTGGGTCGGTTCGGCGGCGCGCTCCATGGGGATTTCATGTTGCAGGGCAAGGAACGCCAGGAATGCGCCGCCAAACATCTTCAACGCGCCGGGGATAATCCAGCCCGGGCCGGAGCAGAGCAGGGCGGCCCACCAGCGCTTGCGGTTGGCGGCGGTCTTTTCCGGGAGAAAGCGCAGGTAGTCCACTTGCTCGCCGATCTGTGTCACCAGCGACAGCGCCACGGTACAGGCGGCGCAGAACGCCAGCAGGTTGAAACCGCCGCCGTCGCCGCTGCGTCCGACGAAGCTGGTCCAGTCGCTGAAGGCGTCAGGGTTTTTCCACCACACAAAACCATAGGGCAGCACCAGCAACAGCAGCCACAGCGGTTGGGTCCACAGTTGCAGGCGACTGATCAGCGTGACGCCGTAGGCCACCAGCGGAATCACCAACAGTGAGCAGATCACATAGGCGAAAGCCAGCGGGATATGGAAATACAACTCCAGCGCCAACGCCATGATCGCCGCTTCCAGGGCGAAGAACAGGAAGGTGAAGCTGGCGTAGATCAGCGAAGTGATGGTCGAGCCGATATAGCCAAAGCCGGCGCCGCGGGTCAGCAAGTCCATGTCCACGCCATAGCGGGCGGCGTAATAGCTGATGGGCAGGCCGGTAAGAAAGATCACCAGGCTGATGGCCAGGATCGCCCAAAAGGTATTGGTGAAGCCGTAACTGAGCACCAACACGCCGCCAATCGCCTCCAGCGCCAGGAACGACACCGCACCCAGGGCCGTGTTGGCGATGCGCAGCTCCGACCATTTGCGAAAGGATTTTGGGGTGTAGCGCAGGGCGTAGTCTTCCATGGTCTCGTCGGCGACCCAGGAGTTGTAGTCGCGGCGGATCTTGACGATGCGCTGGGTGCCAGAGGTGGGGTGCACGGTGGGGTGCTCCGGAAAGAGGGCCAGGTTAAATGAGCAAGTTCCATGCCCTCGAGTGCGCTGAGATCCAAATGTGGGAGGGGGCTTGCTCCCGATGGCGGTGTGTCAGTCAACGGATGCGCAACTGACCCACCGCCATCGGGAGCAAGCCCCCTCCCACAGGGGATCGCAGTGGCTGGGCGGACGCGATCCTGCCCTGCATTGGTGCGCAACGGCATACGTCAAATGACGTACTGCGTTACGTCAGGCTGCGTATACCCGCGATTGCCTGCCGCCGCCATGCTGGAGCCCTCATTGCACAGGAGTCGCCCCATGGAACCACGATTGATCCGCTCCACACCGCTGTTGGCCCTGTCGCTGCTGGCGGCCAGCCTGTTCAGCCAGGGCGTGCTGGCCGATAACGAAGGCTTGGCCGTGACGCCCACCGAAGTCACCGTCGGCCAGTTGCACTCGGCCACCGGCACCATGGCGATTTCCGAGACCGGCTCGATCCAGGCCGAACGCCTGGCTATCGAGCAAATCAACGCTTCGGGCGGGATCCTGGGACGCCAGATCAAAGTGATCCAGGAGGACGGCGCCTCCGACTGGCCGACCTTCGCCGAAAAGGCCAAGAAGCTGCTGGTCAACGACAAAGTCGCCGCCGTGTTCGGTTGCTGGACCTCGGCCTCGCGCAAAGCCGTGCTGCCGATCTTCGAGAAAGAAAACGGCCTGCTCTACTACCCGACCTTCTACGAAGGCCTGGAACAGTCGAAAAATGTGATCTACACCGGGCAGGAAGCCACGCAGCAGATCCTCGCCAGCCTGGATTGGATCGCCAAGACCAAAGGCGCCAAGACCTTCTACCTGGTCGGCTCCGATTACATCTGGCCGCGCACGTCGATGAAGATCGCCCGCAAGCACATTGAAAACGTACTGCACGGCAGCGTGGTCGGCGAAGACTACTACCCACTCGGCAACACCCAGTTCGGCTCGCTGATCAACAAGGTCAAGCTGAAAAAACCTGACGTGGTGTTCGCCGCCGTGGTGGGCGGTTCCAACGTGGCGTTCTACAAACAACTCAACGCGGCAGGCGTGAACGCGTCCAAGCAAACCCTGCTGACCCTGTCGGTCACCGAAGACGAACTGCTCGGCATCGGCGGCGAAAACATGGCCGGCTTCTACGCCTCGATGAAGTACTTCCAGAGCCTGGACAACCCGAACAACAAAGCCTTCGTCGAAGCCTTCAAGGCCAAGTACGGCAAGGACGCAGTGATCGGCGACGTGACCCAGGCGGCCTACCTCGGCCCGTGGCTGTGGAAAGCGGCGGTGGAGAAGGCCGGCAGTTTCGACGTGGATAAAGTCGTCGCCGCCTCACCGGGCATCGAGCTGAAAACCGCGCCAGAAGGTTATGTGAAGGTCCACGAGAACCACCACCTGTGGAGCAAGTCGCGCATCGGCGAAGTGCTGCCCAACGGCCAGTTCAAGGTGATCTACGAGTCGGATCTGATCGAACCGAATCCGTTTCCAAAAGGTTACCAATAACCCTCAGGCACACCGATTCAAATGTGGGAGGGGGCTTGCCCCCGATAGCGGTGGTTCAGTCAACTGATTGGCTACTGATACACCGCCATCGGGGGCAAGCCCCCTCCCACACAGAGCAACAGCAGACTGCATTTCATCTCTCTGTAGGAGACCATCATCATGGAATGGCTATCGGAATTTGGAGCCATCGCGGCGATGCAGGGGTTCAACGGTTTGTCCGTGTTCTGCGTGCTGTTGCTGATGGCGTTGGGACTGGCAATCATCTTCGGCCAGATGGGCGTGATCAACATGGCCCACGGTGAATTCCTGACCATCGGCGCCTACACCACCTACGTGTGTTCCAGCCTCACCGCGCACTTTGCGCCGAGCTTTCAACCCTATTACTTCTTCTTCGCCATTGCCTTGTCGTTCCTCGTTGCCGGCGCCGTCGGCTGGTTGGTCGAATGGGCGATGATCAGTCGCTTGTACAAGCGGCCGCTGGACACGCTGCTGGCGACCTGGGGCCTGTCTTTGGTCATGCAGCAAACCTTCCGCTCGGTGTTCGGCGCCCGCGAAGTCAGTGCCGAGCCACCGGCCTGGTTGATGGGCTCGGTGAACTTCACCGATGCGATTGAAATCCCGCGCAACGGCCTGTTCATGATGGCCCTGACCGTGCTGCTGACGGCGGCGATCTTCCTGATGTTGTACCGCTCGCGTTGGGGCTTGCAGGTGCGCGCCACGGTGCAGAACCGCCTGATGAGCCGCGCGGTCGGGATCAATACGCGCAAGGTCGACCGCATGACCTTCGCCCTCGGTTGCGGCGTGGCCGGGGTGGCCGGTGCGGCGTTCACCACCATCGGGTCAACCGGGCCGACGGCGGGCTCGCAGTACATCGTCGACACCTTTCTGGTCGTGGTGTTCGGCGGCGCGCAAAGCCTGTTTGGCACCATCGCCTCGGCGTTCGTGATCGCGCAGACGCAATCGCTGTCGGAGTTTTTCCTGAGTGGCTCGATGGCCAAGGTGCTGACCTTGTCCTCGGTGATTCTGATCCTGATGCTGCGCCCGCAAGGGTTGTTCTCCATCAAAGTGCGCAAGTAGAGGCGAGCAGATGAAGGCTTTAGACAAGCTGCTGGGCGGCCAGCAAAACCTGATCGGCATCGTGCTGCTGGCGTTGCTGATTCTCGTGGTGTTCCCCCTGACCCTGGATGCGTTCCGGCTGAACATGGTCGGCAAGTACCTGACCTACGCGTTTGTCGCGGTGGGGCTGGTGCTGTGCTGGGGCTATGGCGGCATTCTCAGCCTGGGGCAGGGCGTGTTCTTTGGGGTGGGCGGCTACTGCATGGCGATGTTCCTCAAGCTGGAGGCGTCGGACCCGCAGAGCACCAAGATCCAGTCCACACCGGGCATTCCGGACTTCATGGACTGGAACCAGATCACCGAGTTGCCCTGGCTGTGGCAGCCGTTTCACAGCTTTGGCTTTACCGTCGTCGCGGTGGTCGCCGTGCCGGTGCTGCTGGCTTTTATCATCGGCATGGCGCTGTTCAAACGGCGCGTGGGCGATGTGTATTTTTCCATCGTGACCCAGGCGATTGCGCTGATCCTCACGGTACTGATCGTCGGCCAGCAAGGGCTGACCGGCGGCGTCAACGGCATCACCGACCTCAAGACCTTGCTCGGTTGGGACCTGCGCACCGACAGCGCGAAGCTGATCCTGTACTTCATCAACGCCGGCTTGCTGTTTGGCTGCATCTTTATCGGCCGCTTCATTCTCGCGTCCAAGCTCGGCCGCCTGCTGATGGCCATGCGCGACAAGGAAGAGCGCGTGCGTTTCTCCGGGTATGACGTGGCCAGTTTCAAGATCTTCGTGTTCTGCGTGGCTGCGGCGTTTTCGGCGATTGGCGGCGCCATGTTCGCCTTGCAGGTGGGCTTTATGTCGCCGTCGTTCGTCGGCATCGTGCCGTCGATCGAGATGGTGATCTTTGCCGCCGTGGGCGGGCGCATGTCGCTGCTCGGCGCGGTGTATGGCGCGCTGCTGGTGAACTACGGCAAGACCTACTTTTCCGAGTCCTTTCCCGAGCTGTGGCTGTACCTGATGGGCGGGCTGTTTATCGCCGTGGTCATGTACTTCCCCAATGGCCTGGCCGGGTTGTGGGACAGCCACGGTCGGCAGGCATTGGCCCGACTGTTGCGCCGTCAACCGCCGATGAAAGCCGTGGCGCCGGTGGTCAAGCCCAAGACTGAAAGCAAAATCCTGGAGACCCAGCCATGACCGCCGTCGGCTTTGAAATGAACAAACCGGTGTTGGCCATCGAAGGCCTGACCGTGTCATTCGACGGCTTCAAGGCCGTCGACAACCTCAACCTGTATATCGACCGCAACGAAGTGCGTGTGGTCATCGGCCCCAACGGTGCCGGCAAGACCACGGTGCTCGACCTGATCTGCGGCAAGACCCGCGCCACCAGCGGCAGCATCCAGTTCGACGGCCAGGAACTGACCAAAATGCGCGAGTACAACATCGTGCGCGCCGGGGTCGGGCGCAAGTTCCAGAACCCGTCGATCTACGAAAACCTCACGGTGTTCGAGAACCTCGAGATGTCCTACCCGGCGGGTCGCAAGGTCTGGGGCGCGCTGTTTTTCAAGCGCAATGCCCAGGTGATCGCACGGGTGGAAGAGGTGGCGCGGGAGATCTTCCTTGGCGAGTTGCTGCAACAACAGGCGGACTTGCTGTCCCACGGGCAAAAGCAATGGCTGGAGATCGGCATGCTGCTGATGCAGGACCCCGAGCTGCTGATGCTCGACGAGCCCGTGGCCGGCATGAGCGTCAACGAGCGCGCGCAAACGGCGGAACTGCTCAAGCGCATCAGCCAGGGCCGCTCGGTGCTGGTGATCGAGCACGACATGGAGTTTGTCAAAAGCATCGCGCACAAAGTCACGGTGCTGCACCAGGGCAAGGTGCTCGCCGAGGGCAGCATGGAGTCGGTGCAAAGCAATCCGAAAGTCATCGAAGTGTATTTGGGCCACTGAGGAGTCCGGCATGTTCAAGATCGACCAGCTGTCATGCGGCTACGGGCAGAGCCAGATCCTCCACGACCTGGACCTGAACGTGGCCAAGCGCGAGATCGTCGCGGTGATGGGCCGCAATGGCATGGGCAAGACCACGTTGTTCAAGAGCTTGATGGGCATCCTGCCGCAGTGGAAAGGCCAGGTCAGCGTGGACGGACACGACGTGTCGGCGCTGGAAACCCATGAACGGGTCGAGCGCGGGATTGCCTATGTCCCCCAGGGCCGCATGATTTTTCCGAGCATGACGGTGCTGGAAAATATCCAGACCGGCCTGCCGGCCTCCGCGCGGGGCAAGGTGCCGGAGGATTTGTACGCGCTGTTCCCGGTGCTGTACGACATGCAATCGCGCAAAGGCGGCAACCTGTCCGGCGGGCAACAGCAACAGCTGGCGATTGCGCGGGCGCTGGCGACCAACCCCAAGGTGCTGCTGCTGGATGAACCGACGGAGGGCATTCAGCCGTCGATCATCAAGGACATTGCACGCACGCTGAAGGAGATTCGCAACCTGCGCGATCTGACTATCGTGGTCTCGGAGCAGGTGCTGTCGTTCACCCTGGAAATCGCCGACCGCTTTTTGGTGATCGAAAAGGGCCGCTTCGTGATCGAAGAGACGCGGGACCGGGTCGACGAGGCGACGATCAGCCGCTACCTGTCCGTCTAAACCACACAGGTCAACTGTGGGAGCGGGCTTGCTCGCGATGGCGGTCTATCAGTCAATCAAACTGTGACTGATAGACCGCCATCGCGAGCAAGCCCGCTCCCACATTTTTTGCGTATTCCAAGCAACCTTTTTATACGTCATCCAACGTATTCCCCGTTTTACCCCGCTCCCCGAGACTGGTTTCAACGCCACAAGCCATCCGTCCAGGAGCCAGTCCATGACCGAAACGCTGATCAAAGTCGACCTCAACCAACCCGTCACCGAAAACGAGCAGATCCACAACCGTTGGCACCCGGACATCCCGATGGCCTGCTGGGTCAAGCCGGGCGATGACTTCATCCTCGAAACCTACGACTGGACCGCCGGCGCGATCAAGAACAACGACGACGCCAGCGACGTGCGCGATGTGGACCTGTCCACCGTGCATTACCTGTCCGGCCCGGTGGGTGTGCACGGCGCCGAGCCGGGCGATTTGCTGGTGGTGGACTTGCTCGACATCGGCGCCAAGGCCGACTCCCAGTGGGGCTTCAACGGCTTCTTCTCGCGGCAGAACGGCGGGGGCTTTCTCACTGATCACTTCCCCAGTGCGCAAAAGGCGATCTGGGATTTCAAGGGTATGTTCACCAGCTCGCGGCACATTCCGGGAGTGAACTTCGCCGGCCTGATCCACCCTGGCCTGATCGGCTGCCTGCCGGACCCGGTGATGCTCGCCGACTGGAACCGCCGCGAACAGGAACTGATCGACACCAACCCCACCCGCGTACCGCCGCTGGCCAACGCGCCGCTGGCCGCCACCGCGCACATGGGCAAGCTCAAGGGCCAGGCCCGCGACGATGCCGCCGCCACGGGCGCGCGCACCGTGCCGCCGCGTGAGCATGGTGGTAACTGCGATATCAAGGACTTGTCACGCGGCTCGAAGATCTTCTTCCCGGTCTACGTCAACGGCGCCGGGCTGTCGGTGGGCGACTTGCACTTCAGCCAGGGCGACGGCGAAATCACCTTTTGCGGCGCCATCGAAATGGCCGGCTGGGTGCACATGAAGGTCGAGCTGATCAAGGGCGGCATGGCCAAGTACGGGATCAAGAACCCGGTGTTCAAGCCGAGCCCGATCACCCCGAACTACCAGAATTACCTGATCTTCGAGGGCATCTCGGTGGACGAACAGGGCCAGCAGCATTACCTGGACGTCAACGTCGCGTACCGCCAGGCGTGCCTGAATGCGATCAACTACCTGACCAAGTTCGGCTACTCACCGGCCCAGGGTTATGCGTTGCTCGGCTCGGCACCGGTGCAGGGGCATATCAGCGGCGTGGTGGATATTCCGAATGCATGCGCGACCTTGTGGCTGCCTACGGAAATCTTCGAGTTCGATATCAACCCCAACGCCAACGGCCCGACCCGGTTCCTCGACGGCAGCGTCGACCTGCCCATCGCCCCGGACCTGTAGCCATGCCGACCTACGAATACGCCTGCGAGGCGTGCGGTACGTTCACGATGTTGCGGCCGATCGCCCAGCGCAACGAACCCAGCCAGTGCCCGTACTGCGCAGGGCCGGGGGGGCAGTTGCGGGTATCGGCCCCGGCCTTGCAAACGCTGTCGGCCAACCAGCGCAAGGCCATCGCCGGCAACGAGCGCAGCGCCCACGCGCCGCAAACGCTCGGCGAGTACCAGGAAAACCGCCGACACCCAGCCGGATGCGGCTGCTGCGGCGCCAGTAAAAAGGTTGAACCGAGCAAGGCCAACCCGCTGGGCCTCAAGACCAAAACCGGGCCACGGCCGTGGATGATCAGTCACTAGACCAGGAGCGTTGCAATGCGTCATGCCTTGGGCGATGGCGACAGCCGGATGACCGGTGGCTGGTTTCTGTGCAATAGGCTTGCAGTCTGAATATTTTTGACTAATATAACCCGGGTAAAACAAATACTACCCGGGTATAAAACATGGATTCGCAAACCCCCCCTCGTTGCACCGCTTTCGTTCACCACCAACGTGTGGTGGACGGCCCCTATGCCCACGTTGCCCAGGCGTTGGCGGGCCTTGACCTGCCCTCCGGCAGCTTTCTGGTCTTCGACGATGCCAGCGGCACCCAGGTCGATTACCCTTGGCCCTTAGGTTATGCACCCGCGTTACCCGCGCCCGCAGAGGCGCAAGATGAGCCGCCCGCGGCCCCTACGGTCGGGCGCCCCAAGCTGGGCGTGGTCGCCCGCGAAGTCACTTTGCTACCGCGCCACTGGGAGTGGTTGGGCCAGCAGCGTGGCGGTGCGTCGGCCGCGTTGCGGCGGTTGGTGGATGAAGCGCGCAATGCTCATGCCTGCCGTGATCAAATGCGCCAGGCCAAGGAGGCCAGCTATCGTTTCATGAGCGCCATCGGCGGTGACCTGCCGGGTTTCGAAGAAGCCTCGCGGGCGCTGTTTGCGCTGGACGCCGCAGACTTTTCCAATAAGATCGCGCTCTGGCCGGTGGACGTGCAGACGTACCTGGCCTGGCTGTCGCGCAACGCTTTTACTGCCTGATTATCATCCAGGGACCCGAATTACCATGGAAGTCACCCAACAACGCCCGCTGTGGCAGATCTACCTGATCTTCCTCGCACCGATGGTGCTGTCCAACTTTCTGCAGAGCTTTTCCGGCACGCTCAATGGCATCTATGTCGGGCAAATGCTCGGTACCCAGGCGCTGGCGGCGGTGTCGGGGATGTTCCCCATCGTGTTTTTCTTTATCGCCCTGGTGATCGGCCTGGGGGCGGGGGCCTCGGTGTTGATCGGCCAGGCCTGGGGCGCCCGGGAAATCCATATGGTCAAGGCAATCACCGGCGCCACCCTGACCCTGGGCGCGCTGGTGGGCTTGGTTGCGGCGGTGCTCGGCAGTCTGTTTGCGCGTCCGGCACTCCAGGCGCTGGGCACGCCGGGGGACGTGCTGGACGACGCGGTAGGCTATGCCCAGGTGATGATGCTGATCATGCCGCTGCTGCTGGTGTTTATTCTCTACACCCAGTTGCTGCGCGGTGTCAGTGACACGGTTTCGCCGTTGCTGGCGTTGATGGTCTCGACGTTCGTCGGCCTGCTGCTGACGCCAGCGCTGATCCGCGGCTGGATCGGCCTGCCGCCCATGGGAATCCAGAGCGCGGTGTATGCCGGCCTGGTGGGGAACGCAGCGGCCATGCTGTATCTGATCCTGCGCCTGCGGCATAAAAACCATGTGATGGCGCCGGACCGCGAATTGCTCGCGGCCTTGCGGTTGGACCGCGTGATTCTCGGCAAAGTCTTGCGCATTGGGCTGCCCACCGGACTCCAGATGGTGGTGCTGTCGCTGTCGGAGCTGGTCATCCTGGCCCTGGTCAACAGCCACGGCTCCCAGGCCACGGCGGCCTATGGCGCGGTGACGCAGATCGTCAACTATGTGCAGTTTCCGGCGCTGTCGATTGCCATTACTGCGTCGATCCTCGGTGCCCAGGCGATTGGTGCCGGGCGCCTGGAACGTATCGGGCCGATCCTGCGCACCGGGTTGCTGATCAATACCTGCCTGACCGGCGGCCTGATCCTGCTCGGCTACCTGCTGTCGCACTGGTTGCTCGGCCTGTTCATCACCGACGACGCCGCGCGGATCAAGGCCGAACACCTGCTGCATATCATGCTGTGGAGCATTCTGGTGTTCGGCTTCCAGGCCGTGATAGGCGGGATCATGCGCGCCAGCGGCGTCGTGCTGATGCCGGTGGCGATTTCGATCTTCTGTGTGCTCGGCGTGGAATTGCCGGTGGCCTACCTGCTCAATGCGCAGTTCGGCCTGGAAGGGGTGTGGATGGCGTTTCCGCTGACGTACCTGGCGATGCTCGGTTTGCAGACCGCGTATTACCGGCTGGTGTGGCGGCATAAACAGATCACCCGGTTGGTGTGATAAAAGGTTGCGCAAATCAAGGAAAGAAGGCGTTTCAGTCATGGCAAATCCCTACGCCGAATTGTTCCAGGCGCCCGGCGCCCGGGCTTTCGTACTGGCCGGCATGCTCGCGCGCATGCCCATCTCCATGACCGGTATCGGCGTGATTACCATGCTCTCGCAGGTGCATGGCGGCTACGGCCTGGCCGGCTCGGTGGCGGCGGTGTTCGCCCTGGCCACGGCATTTTGTGCGCCGCAGGTGTCACGGCTGGTCGACCGCTACAGCCAGGGCAGGGTGTTGCCGATCGCTGCGCTGCTCGGCGGTGGGGCATTGTTGTTGCTGTTGCTGAGTACGCGTTTGCAGGCGCCGAACTGGGTGTTGTTTGTGTTCGCCGCGCTGGCCGGTTGCATGCCCAACATGTCGGCGATGGTGCGGGCACGCTGGACCGAGTTGTACCGGGGCCAGCCCAAGCTGCAGACCGCGTTTGCCCTGGAGTCGGTGCTCGACGAGGTGTGCTTTATCATCGGCCCGCCGATTTCGGTGGGGTTGAGCGTGGTGCTGTTTCCGGAGGCCGGGCCTTTGGTGGCGGCGTTGCTGTTGGCAGTCGGCGTCACTGCGTTCGTGATGCAACGCCAGAGCGAGCCGCCCGTGCATGAACGCCATGATCATCACGACCGCTGGCTGATCGCTTCGCCTTCGGTGTTGATCCTGATGATCCTGTTGCTGGCCATGGGGGTGATTGTCGGTGTGGTGGACGTGGTCAGCGTCGCTTTTGCCCAGCACCAGGGCCAACCGGCGGCGGCAAGTATTGTGCTGTCGGTGTATGCCATCGGCTCGTGTCTGGCCGGTCTGGCCTTTGGCACCCTCAAGCTCAAAGCCGCGTTGCCTCGCCAGTTCCTGTGCTGCGGGGTGGCCACGGCGTTGACGACCTTGCCGTTGTTGCTGGTGACCAATATCCCCGGCCTTGCGGTGGCAATCTTCATCTCCGGGCTGTTCTTTGCCCCAACCCTGATCGTGTCCATGGCCCTGGTGGAGCGGATCGTGCCGCCGAGCCGCCTGACCGAAGGCATGACCTGGCTGATCACCGGCCTGAGCATCGGCGTAGCCATCGGTGCCGCCAGCTCCGGCTGGATGATCGACCACTTCGGCGCGGCCAGCGGGTTCTGGGTGGCGCTGGCGGCGGGAGCGGTGGTGCTCGGCGCGGCCGTGTTGGGCAGTCGGCGGTTGGGCTAGTCAGCCAATCGCCGGGGCCGGTTCGGCGCAGTGATGTAGCAAAAACTCATTCAGCGCCTGGCGCGTCAGGTCGTTGAGCGTGACTTTTTTACGGCTCGCCGCCAGCGCGGCCGCCAGGTGCAGGTCATGGCCGACGCGCACATTGAACGAGCCTTTGCACGGCTTCTCCGGCGTTTGCCCCAGGGCCTGGCAGGTCTTGATGTAGTCATCCACGGCCTCGCGAAAGGCCGCGTCCAGCTCTGCGACGGTTTTCCCTTCGTAGCTCACCAACGCCTTGATGAACAGGATTTTGCCGAACAGGCAGTTGTCGTCGAGGCTGGCTTCGATAGAGCCGATGTAGCCTTTGTGTTTGAGTGGGTTGTTCACTGAATCAGTTCTCCTGATTTCAATTGTTCGATGATCTGGCGCCGAATGTAGTGCTTCAGTTCGTTGCCGGGGTGCGGCTTGTGCAACGTGATCATTGCACTCGGGTCACCGATGTCGAACTTGACGCGGCTTCCAGCGCCTTCGATCTGCGTGTAGCCAAGGCGACGCAACAGCGTGACGCGCTCGGGCCAGGTAAATGCCATGTGCTCGTTGAGCAATTTGGCTAGCAGCTTCTCTTTTTTTGGACACGGCGTTCACCGCGTGTAACTAAATTTAGTTGCACGATGTGGTGTGCGTCAATGCTAGCCCGACTTCGTGCGCCTTTCCCGAGATTGATGTAACCCCTGATGACGCGTCGCTCGACGCCCGCCATCCCCCCGCTAATTTTTGCCTGTCCGGTTCGTTTTATAGGGACGACGTGCCTTTGTGCTTCCCGCCTATTGCTCCGGACTCCAAGAAATGAATGCTGAAGACTCCTTGAAACTCGCTCGCCGGTTTATCGGGTTGCCCCTGGAAAAACGCCAACTGTTCCTGCAGGCGCTGCAGAAGGAAGGGGTGGATTTTTCCCGGTTCCCGATTCCGGCAGGGGTGGAGGCGGCGGATCGCCAGGCGTTGTCCTACGCGCAGCAGCGCATGTGGTTCCTTTGGCAACTCGACCCGGCCAGCGGCGCCTACAACCTGCCGGGGGCGGTGCGGCTCAAGGGCGCACTGAGTCTGAGCGCTATGCGGCAGGCGTTCTCTAGTCTGGTGGCGCGCCATGAAACCTTGCGCACGGTGTTCCAGCGCCAGGCTGATGAGCGCCTGGCGCAAGTCGCGGTCGAGCCGTCGTTGGCGGTCGAGCCGCTCGATCTGAGCGCGCTGGCCCCCGCCGAGCGCGAGCAGGCGGTCAACGACGCGCTCATCGGTCAATCGCTGCTGCCGTTCGACCTGGAGCACGGCCCGCTGCTGCGCGTGCAATTGCTCAAGCTGGACGCGCAGGAGCACGTCTTGCTGCTGACCTTGCACCACATCGTCTCCGATGGCTGGTCGATGAACGTGCTGATCGACGAGTTCATCCGCTGCTACGACGCCCATGAGCGCAACAAGGCACCGCAACTGCCGCCATTGCCGATCCAATACAGCGACTACGCCCTGTGGCAGCGCCGTTGGCTGGAAGCGGGGGAGCAGGCCCGTCAGCTCGAATACTGGCAAGCGCGCCTGGGCGACGAGCATCCGGTACTGGAGTTGCCGACCGATCGTCCGCGCCCGGCCATGCCCAGCTACCTGGGCACGCGCCATTCCTTCGCGATTGAGCCAGCCCTGGCCGCGCAACTGCGCCGCTGTGCGCAACAACACAACGTCACCCTGTTCATGCTGCTGCTCGGCGGGTTCAACGTATTGCTGCATCGCTATACCGGCCAGGGCGACATCCGCATCGGCGTGCCGATCGCCAACCGTAACCGCAGTGAAGTCGAAGGGTTGATCGGCTTTTTCGTCAACACCCAGGTGCTGCGCACCGAGCTCACCGGGCAGACCCGTGTCGCCGAGCTGCTGCAGGACATCCGGGAGCACGCCCTGGGCGCCCAGGCTCACCAGGATTTGCCGTTCGAACGCCTGGTCGAAGCGCTGAAGGTCGAACGCAGCCTGAGCCATACGCCGCTGTTCCAGGTGATGTACAACCACCAGCCGGTGGTGGCGGACATGGCCTCGGTCCGTACCGCTTCCGGCCTGGAACTGGCCCTGGTCGAGGGGCAAGGCCGCACCACTCAGTTCGATTTGACCCTGGACACCTATGAACAAGCCGGCACCCTGCAGGCCGCGCTGACCTATGCCAACGACCTGTTCGACGCGCCCTCCATCGCACGCATGGCGCGGCACTGGATCAGCCTGTTGCAGGCGATGGTCGCCGACGGCGAACAGCGCATTGGCGAGTTGCCGATGCTGGCCGCCGACGAACAACACGTGGGGGTGCATGCCTGGAACCAGACCGCCGAGGCGTACCCGACCGAGCGCGCCATTCACCATTTGATCGAAGACCAAGTACAGCGCACGCCGGATGCGCCGGCGCTGGTGTTTGGCCACACCACCTTGACCTATGCCCAACTCGAGGCCCGCGCCAACCAACTGGCCCATGCCTTGCGCGAGCAGCAGGTCGGCCCCGATGTGCTGGTCGGTGTCTGTGTCGAGCGCTCGGTCGAGATGGTGGTCGGCCTGCTGGCGATCCTCAAGGCCGGCGGCGCCTACGTGCCGCTGGACCCGGAATATCCGCGTGAGCGCCTGGCCTACATGATCGAAGACAGTGGCGTGCGCCTACTGCTCAGCCAGCAGAGCCTGTTGCCGTTGCTGCCCGTCGAAGGCCTGCAGGTGATTGCCCTCGACCAGGCGGCGCAGTGGCTCGACGGTTACAGCCGCGCGGCGCCAGCGGTGCCGATCCACGCGCTGAACCTCGCCTATGTGATCTACACCTCCGGCTCCACCGGCCAACCCAAGGGCGCCGGTAACAGCCATCGTGCGCTGGTCAACCGCTTGTGCTGGATGCAACAGGCGTATGGCCTGGATGCCAGCGATGCGGTCTTGCAGAAAACCCCGTTCAGCTTTGACGTGTCGGTATGGGAGTTCTTCTGGCCGCTGATGACCGGCGCACGCCTGGTGGTCGCAGCGCCTGGCGAACACCGCGAGCCGGCGCGACTGATCGAAACCCTCGACGCGCAGGCGATCACGACCGTGCACTTCGTGCCGTCGATGCTCCAGGCCTTCATCCATGAGCCCGGCGTGCAACGTTGCAGGCGCCTCACGCGCATCGTGTGCAGCGGTGAAGCCTTGCCCGTGGACGCGCAAAACCAGGTGTTCGCCAAACTGCCGAACGCGGCGTTGTACAACCTCTATGGCCCGACCGAAGCCGCTATCGACGTGACTCACTGGACCTGCGTCGACGAAGGCGCGGCCAGCGTGCCCATCGGCCGGCCGATCGCCAACCTCGCCACCTACGCGCTCGACGCGCAACTCAACCCGGTGCCGGCCGGCGTTAGCGGCGAGCTGTACCTCGGCGGCACGGGCCTGGCGCGCAGTTATCAGCGTCGCCCGGCGCTGACCGCCGAGCGTTTTGTGCCGAGTCCGTTCATTGCTGGCGAACGCCTGTATCGCAGCGGCGACCGCGTGCGCCAACGCACCGATGGGGTGATTGAATACCTCGGCCGCCTCGACCATCAGGTCAAGCTGCGTGGCCTGCGCATTGAGCTCGGCGAAATCGAAACGCGCCTGCTGCAACACCCCGGCGTGCGCGAAGCGGTGGTGCTGGTGCATGGCGGCAAACAACTGGTGGCCTATTTGGTACTGGAAGGCCAAGCGCCGACTGACCTCAAGGCCTGGCTGCTCGGCAGGCTGCCGGAATACATGGTGCCGACGCATCTGATCGCCCTGGCGCAGTTGCCGGTGACCGCCAACGGCAAGCTGGATCGCAAGGCCCTGCCATTGCCGGACGCCGCCGCGCAGCAGACCTATAGCGCCCCGGAAACGCCCGTACAACAAACCCTGGCTGCGATCTGGAGCGATGTGCTTGGCATTTCGCAGGTCGGCCTGGACGACAACTTTTTCGAACTGGGCGGTGATTCAATCATCTCCATCCAGGTGGTCAGCCGCGCCCGTCAGGCGGGGATTCGCCTGAGCCCACGCGACCTGTTCCAGTACCAGAGCGTGCGCAGCCTGGCGTTGGTGGCGAGCCTGGAGTCTGCTATCACGATTGACCAAGGCCCGGTCAGCGGTGAAGTAATCCTGACGCCGGTGCAGCAGGGCTTCTTCGCCCAGGCGATCCCGGCGCGTGAACATTGGAACCAGTCGCTGTTGCTGACCCCGCGTGAGGCGCTGGAGCCTGCACGGCTGGACGCGGCCTTAACGCAGTTGATCAACCATCACGATGCCCTGCGCCTGCGTTTTACCCAGCAGGCCGGTGGCTGGCGGCAAGCTCACGCGGCCCCAGTTGCGGCGTCCGTGTTGTGGCAATCCTACGCCGCGAGCGACGCCGAACTGGCGGCGCTGTGCGATGAAGCCCAACGCAGCCTCGATCTCGAACAAGGGCCGCTGCTGCGCGCGGCATTGGTGAGCTTGGCCGATGGCAGCCAGCGCGTGTTGCTGGTGGTGCATCACCTGGTGGTCGATGGCGTGTCCTGGCGCATCCTGCTCGAAGACCTGCAACAGGCGTACCGCGCGCAAACGCTGCCGAGCAAAACCAGCGCCTACCAGCATTGGGCCCAGCAACTGCAGGCCTACGCGGCAACGCTCAACGCGCAATTGCCTTACTGGCAGGCACAGTCCTTGGACGCCGATCTGCCGTGCGACAACCCCCAGGGCGGCCTGCAAAACCGCCTGGGCACCACGCTCGAAATGCGCCTTAACGCCGAACAGACCCGCCAACTGCTGCACGACGCCCCGGCGGCGTACCGCACCCAGGTCAACGACCTGCTGCTGACGGCCTTGGCGCGGGTGATCAGTCGTTGGAGCGGCCAGCCCGCTGCGCTGATCCAGTTGGAAGGGCATGGCCGCGAAGACCTGTTCGATGCGCTCGACCTGACGCGCACGGTCGGTTGGTTCACCAGCCTGTTCCCGGTGCGCCTGCAAGGCGACGGCGAGCTGTCGAGCGCGATCAAATCGGTCAAGCAACAACTGCGCGCCGTGCCCGACAAAGGCCTGGGCTACGGTGTGTTGCGCTACCTCGGTACGCCCGAGGCGCGCGAATCCCTCGCAGGCCTTGGCGCACCGCGCATCACCTTCAACTACCTGGGCCAGTTCGACCGCCAGTTCAATGAGTCGGCGCTGTGGGTGCCGGCCAACCAGGGCAGTGGCCAGGCCCAGGACCCCGAAGCAGCGTTGGCCAACTGGCTGACGGTGGAAGGGCAGGTGTACGGCGGCGAGCTTGCGCTGCGATGGGGCTTCAGCCGCGAGATGTTCGAGGCTTCGACCATTCAAGGCCTGGTGGACGATTACCGGCGCGAACTGCTGGCCCTGATCGAACACTGCGTCGACCCGCAACACGGCGGTTTCACCCCCGTCGATGTCGACCTGGCGCGCCTCACCCAGCAGCAACTGGATGACCTGGCGCTGTCGCCCAGAGAGGTGCAGGACCTGTACCCGCTGTCGCCGATGCAACAGGGCATGCTGTTCCACAGCCTGTACCAACAGGGCCAGGACGACATCTACGTCAGCCAACTGCGCGCCGACATCCACGGCCTCGACGTGCCGCGTTTCCGGCGCGCCTGGGAGCACGCACTGGCGCGGCACGCCATGCTGCGCACCGGGTTTGTCTGGCAGGATGCCCAGGCGCAGCCGCTGCAGGCGGTGTATCACACGCTCGGTTTGCCGTTCGCCGAATATGACTGGCAGGCCCGGCCAGATCAGCAGGCAGCACTGGATGCCTTGGGCGAATCGACCCGGGCGCAAGGTTTTGTGTTGGAACACGCGCCGCTGCTGAGCCTGAAACTGGTGCGTACCGGTGTCGATCGCTTTCACCTGATCTACACCAATCACCACATTCTGCTGGATGGCTGGAGCCGCGCGCAGCTATTCGGCGAGGTCTTGCAGCACTATGCCGGGCGGCCGTTGGCCGCACTGCAAGGGCATTACCGCGACTACATCGGTTGGCTGCAGGCCCAGGACGCGGCGGCCAGCGAGGCGTTCTGGAAAAGCCAACTGACGGCGTTGCAGGAGCCGACGCGCCTGGCGCGTGGCACGCCGTCGGGTCACCCGTCGGCCAAGGGCAGCTACGAGCTGGCGCTTAGCACCGAGCAGACCGCGCAACTCAAGGCTTTCGCCCAGGCACACAAAGTCACCCTGAACACCCTCGTGCAAGGCGCCTGGGCGTTATTGCTGCAACGCCACACCGGCCAGGACAGCGTGGTGTTCGGCGCGACGGTTTCCGGGCGGCCCGCCGGCTTGGCGGGCGTGGAGCAGCAGGTCGGGCTGTTCATCAACACGTTGCCGGTGATCACCACGCCGAGCCCGACGCTGTGGGTCGCTGACTGGTTGCAGCAGCTCCAGCAACAGAACCTGAGCCTGCGTGAACACGAGCACACGCCGCTGTTCGACATCCAGCGATGGGCCGGGGCCAGCGGTGCCGCATTGTTCGACACGCTGTTGGTGTTTGAAAACTACCCGGTGTCCACCGCGCTGGCCGCCGGTGCGCCGGCCGGGCTGGCCTTCAGCAACGTGCAGAACCTCGAACAAACCCATTACCCGCTGACGGTGCTGCTGGGGGCAGGGGCTGCGTTGGCGTTCGAGTTCAGCTTTGATGTGCAGTTGTTCAGTGAGGCGCAGATTCGGCAGTTGGCCGAACACTTCCAGTACCTCCTGCACGGCTTGGCCAGTGCGACGCCGCAGCGGTTGGGGGATTTGCCGTCGCTGACGGACGCAGCACGCCGGCAGGTGCTGTACGACTGGAACGCCACGGCGCGCGATTACCCGCTGCAGCGTTGCGTGCATCAGTTGATCGAAGCGCAGGTGGCGCGCACGCCGCACGCACCCGCCTTGGTGTTCGGCCAACAGCGCCTGGATTATGCCGAGCTGAACCGCCGCGCCAACCGCTTGGCCCATCGCTTGATGGACGCCGGCGTGGGCCCCGATGTGCTGGTCGGGCTGGCGCTGGAACGTTCCATCGACATGGTCGTCGGCCTGTTGGCGGTGCTCAAGGCCGGTGGCGCTTACGTGCCGCTGGACCCGGACTACCCGCGTGAACGCCTGGCTTATATGCTCGAAGACAGTGGCGTGAAGTTGCTGCTGACCCAGGCGCATTGGCTGGAACAGCTGCCGATTCCCCAAGGCTTGCAAACTCTGCTGTTGGGCGAGTCAACCTTTGAAGGCTACCGCGAGCACAACCCAGACGTTGCCCTGCACGGCGAAAACCTCGCCTATGTGATCTACACCTCCGGCTCCACCGGCCAGCCCAAAGGCGCCGGCAACCGGCATGCGGCCCTGACCAACCGCTTGCTGTGGATGCAGGAAGCCTACGCCCTCGACCTCGGCGACGCGGTGCTGCAAAAGACCCCATTCAGCTTCGACGTGTCGGTGTGGGAGTTCTTCTGGCCGTTGATGACCGGCTCACGCCTGGTGGTCGCCGCGCCGGGTGACCATCGCGAGCCGGCCAGGTTGATCGACCTGATCAATGCCGAACGCATCACCACGCTGCACTTCGTGCCGTCGATGTTGCAGGCGTTCCTGCAAGAGCCGGCGGTCGCTACCTGCCACAGCTTGCGGCGCATCGTGTGCAGCGGCGAGGCGCTGGCGGTGGACGCGCAGCAGCAAGTCTTCGCCAAGTTACCGCAGGCCCGGCTCTACAACCTGTACGGCCCGACCGAAGCGGCGATCGACGTGACCCACTGGACGTGCGTCGATGAAGGTCGCGATGCGGTACCGATTGGCCGTCCGATTGCCAACCTGGGTGGCTACATCCTCGACAATCACCTCGAACCGGCCCCGGTCGGTGTCTTGGGTGAGTTGTACCTGGGCGGCGTCGGCCTGGCCCGGGGTTACCATCGCCGTCCTGCATTGACTGCCGAACGCTTCATCGCGCATCCCTTCGTCAACGGCGAACGTCTGTATCGCACCGGCGACCTGGCGCGTTATCGCGATGACGGCGTAATCGAATACGCCGGTCGCATCGATCATCAAGTCAAGCTGCGCGGCTTGCGCATTGAACTGGGCGAGATCGAAGCGCGCCTGCTGGAACACGACCTTGTGCGTGAAGCCGCAGTGCTGGCGGTCGACGGCCAATACCTGGTGGGTTACCTGGTGCTGCAAGACGCTGGCGATGATTGGCGCGATGCAGTCAGCGCGCATTTGGCTTGCCATCTACCGGACTACATGGTCCCGGCGCAATGGCAATTGCTGGCACGCATGCCCCTTAGCCCCAACGGCAAACTCGACCGCAAGGCGCTGCCCAAACCGCAGGCCGCCAACCGCGAGTACCGCGCACCGCACAGCGAGCGCGAGCAGCAGATCGCCGCGATCTGGGCCGAGGTGCTGGAGCTGGAACGCGTCGGCCTGAACGACAACTTCTTCGAACTGGGCGGGCATTCCCTGCTGGCCACGCAAGTGGTGTCACGCCTGCGCCATGGCCTGGGCCTCGATGTGGGCTTGAAGGCGCTGTTCGATCAACCGGCGCTGGGCGATTTTATCCGCACCTTGGCGCCGGCATGTCTTGAAACCAGCCGCATCGAGCGGGTTGAACGCGACCAACCGCTGGCCTTGTCCTATGCGCAGGAGCGTCAGTGGTTTCTCTGGCAACTGGACCCGCACAGCGCCGCCTACCATGTGCCACGGGCCTTGCGCCTCAAGGGCCGGCTTGACCACGCGGCTTTGCAGCGGGCCTTCGACAGCCTGGTGGCGCGCCACGAAAGCCTGCGCACCCACGTGCAACAAGAGGCCGAGCACACCGTGCAGGTGATCCGCCCGTCGGCGCGGATCGAACTGGCCTTGGTCGACATTGACGCAACCGCCCTCAAAGCGCGGGTGCAGGCCTGCGTTACCCAGCCATTCGACCTGCGCCAGGGCCCGCTGATGCGCGTCAGCCTGTTGCGCCTGGCTGCGGATGAGCATGTCTTGGTGCTGGTGCAGCACCACATCATCTCCGATGGCTGGTCGATGCAGGTAATGGTCGACGAGCTGGTGCAGCTCTACGCCGCCTATAGCCAGGGCCAGGCCCTGCAATTGCCGGCGTTGCCGATCCAATACGTCGACTATGCGCTGTGGCAACGCCGTTGGATGGACGCCGGGGAGAAGGCCCGCCAACTCGCGTACTGGCGTGCAGTGCTCGGTGGCGAGCAGCCCGTGCTGGAACTGCCGTTCGATCACCAACGCCCGGCCGTGCCGACCCATCGCGGTGCGCGCTTGAATATCGCGCTGGCGGCGCCGTTGCTTGACGCTCTCAAGACCCTGGCCCAAGGCGAAGGCGTGACGCTGTTCATGCTGTTGCTGGCGTCGTATCAAGTCTTGTTGCACCGCTACAGCGGCCAGCAGGATATCCGCGTCGGCGTGCCGATCGCCAACCGCAACCGCGTGGAAACCGAGCGCCTGCTCGGCTTCTTCGTCAACACCCAGGTGCTCAAGGCCGAGATCGATGGGCACACCACCGTCCGCCAACTGTTGGCCCAGGTCAAACAGCGTGCGCTGGAGGCGCAGGCGCACCAGGACCTGCCGTTCGAACAGCTGGTCGAGGCTTTGCAGCCGGAGCGCAGCCTTAGTTTGAGCCCATTGTTCCAGGTTGCGTTCAACCACCATGTCAGCCGGTCCGGCCGGCATTTACAACGCCTGGCGCAGTTGGACATGAGCCCGGTGAGCTGGGACGAAACGGTCGCGCAATTCGACTTGACCCTGGATATCGAGGAGTCCGACGAGCAACTGGGCGCATCGCTGAGTTACGCCACCGATCTGTTCGAAGCCTCCACCATCGAGCGCATGGCGCGACACTGGCAGAACCTGTTGCAGGCGATGGTTGCCGACCAGCAGCAAAGCATCGCCCAGTTGAACCTGTTGGACAGCGATGAGCAGCAGCACATTTTGCAGCTGTGGGATCGCACCGATTCGGGCTTCTCGGCCCAGCGTCTGGTACACGAATTGGTCGCCGACCGTGCACGGGAAACCCCCGGTGCGGTGGCGGTGAAGTTCGATGCGCAGCACTTGACCTATGGCGAGCTGGATCGCCAGGCCAACCGCCTGGCCCATGCCCTGATCGCCCGTGGCATTGCTCCGGAAGTGCGTGTGGCGATTGCCCTGCCGCGCAGTGCCGAGAGCTTGGTGGCGTTCCTTGCCGTGCTCAAAGCGGGTGGCGTGTACGTGCCGCTGGATGTCGAATACCCGCGTGATCGCCTGCTCTACATGATGCAGGACAGCAATGCGAAGTTGCTGTTGACGCACAGCCGAGTCATGCAGCAACTGCCGCTGGCCGAGGGCCTGGACACCCTGGCGATTGATAATCGCGAGGCGTGGGCCGATTACAGCGACACCGCACCAGAGGTCACGCTGCACGGCGACAACCTCGCCTACGTGATCTACACCTCCGGCTCCACCGGCCTGCCCAAAGGCGTGGCCGTCGCCCACGGCCCGTTGGTGGCGCACATCATCGCCACCGGCGAACGCTACGAAACCACGCCGGCCGATTGCGAATTGCACTTCATGTCGTTCGCCTTCGACGGTTCCCACGAAGGCTGGATGCACCCGTTGATCAACGGCGCCAGCGTGCTGATCCGCGACGACAGCCTCTGGTTGCCGGAGCACACCTACGCGCAGATGCATCGCCACAACGTGACGATGGCGGTGTTCCCGCCGGTGTACCTGCAACAACTGGCCGAACATGCCGAACGCGACGGCAATCCACCGGCCGTGCGCGTGTATTGCTTCGGCGGTGATGCGGTGGCGCAGGCTAGCTACGACCTGGCTTGGCGTGCGCTTAAACCGACGTACTTGTTCAATGGCTACGGCCCGACCGAAACCGTGGTCACGCCACTGCTGTGGAAGGCCCGCCGAGGCGACCCGTGCGGCGCGGTTTACGCGCCCATCGGCACACTGCTGGGCAACCGCAGCGGCTACGTATTGGACGCGCAACTCAACCTGCAACCGATCGGCGTGGCCGGCGAGCTGTACCTGGGCGGCGAGGGCGTTGCTCGTGGTTATCTCGACCGTCCTGCGTTAACGGCTGAGCGCTTTGTGCCGGACCCGTTCGGCAAAGCCGGCAGCCGCGTCTACCGCAGCGGCGACCTGACCCGTGGCCGTGCGGATGGCGTGGTCGACTACCTCGGCCGCGTCGACCATCAAGTGAAAATCCGTGGCTTTCGCATCGAACTGGGCGAAATCGAAGCGCGGCTGCGCGAACAGGACAGCGTCAGCGAAAGCGTGGTGGTGGCCCAGGACGGTCCGACCGGCAAGCAGTTGGTGGCCTATGTCGTACCGGCCGATCCCGCTTTGATCAACGAAGTCGAGTTCCGCGACGCCCTGCGCCGCGCACTCAAGACCCGTCTGCCGGATTACATGCTGCCCACGTATTTCATGTGCATGGCGCAGATGCCGCTGACCCCCAACGGCAAGCTCGACCGCAAGGGCCTGCCCACGCCGGACGCGAGCCAGTTGCAGCAGCACTATGTGGCCCCCGAAACCGAGTTGGAGCAGCAGATCGCCGCGATCTGGGCCGATGTGCTGCGCCTGCCGCAAGTGGGTCTCAACGACAACTTCTTCGAAGTCGGCGGCCATTCGCTGCTGGCGATCCAGATCACCTCGCGGGTCCAGGCCGAGTTGGGCCTGGAGGTGCCGTTGGTGGACGTGTTCCAGACCGAATCATTGCGCGCCTATGCCCAGGCAGCGGCGACGTTCCGCGCCGGTACCGCGCAAGATTTTGATGACCTTCGTGACTTTTTGAGCGAACTAGAGGCGATTTGAACCATGCTTTCCAACCCCAATATCGACCTGGTGTCGCGCTTTCTTCGCCTGCCTCTGGAACAACGCCAGCAGTTTTACCAACGCCTGCAAAGCCGGGGCATGAGCTTCGGCCAATTGCCGATTGCCCCGGCGCGCCAGGACGGCGAGAGCCTGCCGCTGTCTTACGCCCAGGAGCGCCAATGGTTCCTCTGGCAACTGGAGCCGGACAGTGCCGCCTACCACATCCCGAGCGCCTTACGCCTGCGTGGGCGCCTGGACAAAAGCGCGTTGCAGCGCAGCTTTGACAGCCTGCTGGCCCGCCACGAAAGCCTGCGCACACGCCTGCACCTGGAGGGCGAAAACCGCTCGCAGGTGGTGCTGGCCCACGCCTCGATCGACATGACCGAAAGCGCGGTGACGCAAGAACAGGTGCAGGCGCGCATACAGGCGGAAATCGCCCAGCCGTTCGATTTGCAGCACGGCGCCTTGTTGCGGGTATGCCTGCTGAACCTGAGCGAAGACGAGCATGTGTTGGTGCTGGTGCAGCACCATATCGTCTCGGACGGCTGGTCGATGGGCGTCATGGTGCAAGAGCTGATGCAGCTATATGCCGCCTATAGCCAGGGCAATGAATGCCAACTGGCGCCGTTGCCGATCCAGTACGCCGACTACGCCCTGTGGCAGCGCAGATGGATGGAAGCCGGGGAGAAGGAGCGCCAGCTTGGCTATTGGCGCGAACACCTCGGCGGCGCTCAGCCGGTGCTGGAGTTGCCCTTGGACCACCCGCGCCCGGCCCGGCAAACCTACCGTGGCGCGCGCCAGGGTGGGCTGTTGGAACCGGCGTTGGTCGCTGGCCTTAAAGCCTTGGCGCAACGTGAAGGCGTGACCCTGTTCATGTTGCTGCTGGCCGCGTTCCAGACCCTGTTGTATCGCTATAGCGGCCAGTCGGATATCCGCGTCGGTGTACCGGTCGCCAACCGCAACCGCGCCGAGACCGAACGCCTGATCGGTTTTTTCGTCAATACCCAGGTACTCAAGGCTGACATTGACGGCCAGATGACCTTCAGCCAACTGCTGGCCCAGGTCAAACAGCGCACCCTGCAAGCCCAGAGTCATCAGGACCTGCCGTTCGAACAGTTGGTGGAGGCGCTGCAGCCGGAACGCAGCCTGAGTCACAACCCGTTGTTCCAAGTGATGTTCAATCATCAGGCGCAAGCGCTCACGCCCCATGGCGAGCAGCAGTTACCCGGCCTGGACGTGGAAACGCTGGAGTGGCAAGGCCAGACTGCGCAGTTCGACTTGAGCCTGGATACCGAGGAAAGCCCGCAGGGGCTATGGGCCTCGTGGACCTACGCCACCGACCTGTTCGAAGCCGCCACCGTTGAGCGCATGGCGCAGCATTGGCACACCGTGCTGCGCAGCGTGGTCAGTGGCGCCGCCACGGGTATTGCGCAACTGGCGATGCTGGCCGCAGATGAGCAGGGCCATTTGCTCAACGACTGGAACCACGGCGCCGCCGCCTTCGGCAGCCCGAGCGGGGTTCACGCTCTGTTCGAAGCGCAAGCGCAACAACGGCCGGACGCCATCGCGCTGTGCCTTGACGAGCAGGTGCTGACCTACGCTGAGTTGAATCGCCAGGCCAACCAGTTGGCCCATTACCTGATCGGCCAGGGTGTCGGGCCGGAAGTGATGGTCGGCGTCGCGGTGCAGCGCTCGTTCGCCATGGTCGTTAGCCTGTTGGCGATCCTCAAGGCCGGTGGCGCGTATGTGCCGCTGGACCCGCAATACCCGCGCGAGCGCTTGCTGCATATGCTCGAAGACAGTCACGTGCGCCTGGTGCTGTGCCAATCGCCGCAGCCATTGCCGTTGCCCGCCGATGTCATGCGGCTGGACATCGACCGCGCTGATCAAGCGTTGCGGGGTTGCGCCCAGCACAACCCGCAGGTGGCGGTTGATCCGCTTAACCTCGCCTATGTGATCTACACCTCCGGCTCCACCGGCAAACCCAAAGGCGTGGCGATCAATCACGCGGCGCTGACCGAGTTTTCCAGCATCGCCGCCAGCTATTCGCAACTGACCGCCGAAGACCGCGTCCTGCAATTCGCCACCCTGAACTTCGACGGCTTCGTCGAGCAGCTTTACCCGGCCTTGACCCACGGCGCCACGGTGGTGCTGCGCGGCGCCGAACTGTGGGACAGCGGCCGCCTGTACGCCGAAATCATCCGCCAACGCATCACCCTGGCCGATTTGCCGACCGCCTACTGGCACCTGTTCCTGCTCGATTGCCTGGCGGCGGGGCCGCGCAGTTATGGGGCGTTGCGCCAGGTGCATATCGGCGGCGAAGCCATGCCGTTGGACGGCCCGGCGCAATGGTTGAAAGCCGGCCTCGGTCATGTGCGGCTGCTCAACACCTACGGCCCGACCGAGGCCACGGTGGTATCGAGCGTGTTGGATTGCACCTCGGGCAACGAGACCATCGGCGCTACTGCCAGCCCGATTGGCCGCTCGCTGCCGGGGCGTGCGCTGTACGTGCTCGACCGCGACCTGAACCTCGCACCCTTCGGTGCGGTGGGTGAGTTGTATATCGGCAGTCAATGTGGCCTGGCCCGCGCTTATCTGAACCGGCCGTTGCTGAGCGCCGAGCGCTTCGTGCCGGACCCGTTCGGTGCCAGCGGCGAGCGGCTGTACCGCACGGGCGACCTGGCACGTTACCGCGCCGACGGTGTAATCGAGTACGTCGGCCGGGTCGACCATCAGGTGAAAATCCGTGGGTTCCGTATCGAACTGGGGGAGATCGAAGCGCTGTTGCTGGCCCAGGACGGCGTGCGTGAAGCCCTGGTGCTCGCCGCTGATAATCAACTGATCGCCTACCTGGTTTCTGCCGAGCAAGATGCTGAAACTCTGAAAACCGCGCTGCGCGAGCAACTGCCGGACTACATGGTGCCCGCGCACCTGATCTTCCTCGAACGCATGCCGCTCAACCCCAACGGCAAACTGGACCGCCAGGCGCTGCCCAAACCGGATGCCAGCCTGACGCAGCAGGCGTGGATCGCGCCAGTCACCGAGCTTGAGCAGCAAATCGCCGCCGTCTGGGCCGACATCCTCGGCGCCGAGCGCGTCGGGCTGACCGACCATTTCTTCGCGATGGGCGGGCACTCGCTGCTGGCGATGCAGGTGGTCTCGCGCCTGCGTCACACCCTGGCGCGTGAAGTGCCGTTGAAGCTGGTGTTTGAACAGCCACGCCTCGACGCTTTCGCCGCCGCTTTGCAAGCGCTGGAGGCGCAACCCCTTGAGCAGGCTCCGCCGCTGGTCGCGCTCAGCCGTCTTCAACCGTTGCTGCTGTCTTACGCCCAGGAGCGCCAATGGTTCCTCTGGCAGTTGGACCCCGACAGCGCTGCTTACCATATCCCCAGCGCCTTGCGTCTCAACGGCCCGCTGGACCGCGACGCCTTGCAGCGCAGTTTCGACAGCCTGGTGGCGCGCCATGAAAGCCTGCGCACCCATGTGCAGCCGGCAGGCGAGGGCGCCGTGCAAGTCATTCGAGCGCCGGCCCCGTTGCCGATGATGTTTGCCGAGATCGATGAGGCCGATCTGCAGGCGCGGGTTGCTGCCGACATCGCGTGCCCGTTCAATCTGCAACAGGGCCCGTTGTTGCGCGTGAGTCTGCTGCGCCTCGCGGCAGAAGAACATGTGCTGGTGCTGGTGCAGCACCATATCGTCTCCGACGGCGGCTCGATGCAGGTGATGGTCGATGAACTGGTGCAGCTGTATACCGGTTACACCCAGGGTCGCACCGTGCAACTGCCGGCCATGTCGATCCAGTACGCCGACTATGCGCTGTGGCAACGCGACTGGATGGAAGCCGGCGAAAAACACCGGCAGTTGGCTTACTGGCGCGACCTGTTGGGCGGGGAACAGCCGGTATTGGAGCTGCCGTTCGATCACCCGCGACCGGCCCAGCAGAGCCATCGCGGTGCGCGTTTGGACGTGCCGTTGCCAGCGCCGCTGACGGCCGCTCTAAAAGCTCTGGCCCAGGCCCAGGGCGTGACGATGTTCATGTTGCTGTTGGCCTCGTTCCAGACCCTGTTGCACCGTTACAGCGGCCAGCAGGACATCCGCGTCGGCGTGCCGATTGCCAACCGTAACCGGGTCGAGACGGAACGCCTGATCGGCTTCTTCGTCAACACCCAGGTGCTCAAGGCCGAGATCGACGGGCATACCACCGTCCAGCAACTGTTGGCCCAGGTCAAACAGCGTGCGTTGGAAGCCCAGGCGCACCAGGACCTGCCGTTCGAACAGTTGGTCGAAGCCCTGCAGCCGGAGCGCAGCCTGAGTCTCAATCCGCTGTTCCAGGTGATGTTCAACTACCAGACTGATGCCCCCAACGTCGCCGCACCGGCACTCTCGCAACTGCGTATCGAAAACCTGGCCTGGGAGCGCCGGACCGCGCACTTCGACCTGGATCTGGACACCCACGATAGTCGTGACGGTCTCTGGGCTTCCCTGGGGTACAGCACCGACCTGTTTGACGCCTCCACCATCGAACGCATGGCGCGACACTGGCAGAACCTGTTGCAGGCGATGGTTGCTGATCAGCAACAAAGCATCGGCCAGTTGAACCTGTTGGACAGCGATGAGCAGCAGCACATTTTGCAGCTGTGGGATCGCACCGATTCGGGCTTCTCGGCCCAGCGTCTGGTACACGAATTGGTCGCCGACCGTGCACGGGAAACCCCCGGTGCGGTGGCGGTGAAGTTCGATGCGCAGCACTTGACCTATGGCGAGCTGGATCGCCAGGCCAACCGCTTGGCCCATGCCCTGATCGCCCGTGGCATTGGCCCGGAAATGCGCGTGGCCATCGCGATGCCGCGCAGCGCCGAGAGCTTGGTGGCGTTCCTTGCCGTGCTCAAAGCAGGTGGCGTGTACGTGCCGCTGGATGTGGAATACCCGCGTGATCGCCTGCTCTACATGATGCAGGATAGCCGTGCGAAGTTGTTGTTGACGCACACTCGAGTCATGCAGCAACTGCCGCTGGCTGAAGGCCTGGACACCCTGGCAATCGACCGCACTGAAGTATGGGCCGATTACAGTGATTCAGCCCCCGAGGTCGCGCTGCACGGCGACAACCTCGCCTACGTGATCTACACCTCCGGTTCCACCGGCCTGCCCAAAGGCGTGGCCGTCGCCCACGGCCCGTTGGTGGCGCATATCATCGCCACCGGCGAACGCTACGAAACCACGCCGGCCGATTGCGAATTGCACTTCATGTCGTTCGCCTTCGACGGTTCCCACGAAGGCTGGATGCACCCGTTGATCAACGGCGCCAGCGTGCTGATCCGCGACGACAGCCTGTGGCTGCCGGAGCACACCTACGCACAGATGCATCGCCATAACGTGACGATGGCAGTGTTCCCGCCGGTGTACCTGCAACAACTGGCCGAACATGCCGAGCGCGACGGCAATCCACCGGCCGTGCGTGTGTACTGTTTCGGCGGTGATGCGGTGGCGCAGGCCAGCTACGACCTGGCCTGGCGTGCGCTGAAACCGACGTACTTGTTCAACGGCTATGGCCCGACCGAAACCGTGGTCACGCCACTGCTGTGGAAGGCCCGCCGAGGCGATCCGTGCGGCGCGGTTTACGCGCCCATCGGCACACTGCTGGGCAACCGCAGCGGCTACGTATTGGACGCGCAACTCAACCTGCAACCGATCGGCGTGGCCGGCGAGCTGTACCTGGGCGGCGAGGGCGTGGCCCGTGGTTATCTCGACCGTCCTGCGTTAACGGCTGAGCGCTTTGTGCCGGACCCGTTCGGCAAAGCCGGCAGCCGCGTCTACCGCAGCGGCGACCTGACCCGTGGCCGTGCGGATGGCGTGGTCGACTACCTCGGCCGCGTCGACCATCAAGTGAAAATCCGTGGCTTTCGCATCGAACTGGGCGAAATCGAAGCGCGGCTGCGCGAACAGGACAGCGTCGGCGAAACCGTGGTGGTGGCCCAGGACGGACCCACTGGCAAACAACTGGTGGCCTACGTGGTGCCCGCCGATCCGGCGCTGGCCGAGGCCGGCCCGGCGCAGGTGGCGTTCCGCGAAACCTTGCGGCGTGCCCTGAAAACCGGCCTGCCGGATTACATGGTGCCGGCGCACTTCATGTGCCTGGCGCAGATGCCACTGACCCCCAACGGCAAGCTCGACCGCAAGGGTTTGCCCGCGCCGGAAATGCTGCAAGGCGTGTGGGTCGCGCCGGTCAGCCCTTTGCAACAGCAAGTGGCCGCGATCTGGGCCGATGTGCTGGGGGTCGAGCGCATTGGCCTGAGCGATCATTTCTTTGAACTCGGCGGGCATTCCCTGCTGGCCATGCAGGTGATCTCACGCGTGTGCCAACTGCTGGACCGCGACGTCGCCCTGCGCGTGTTGTTCGAACAGCCACAGCTCGAAGGCTTTGTCCTGGCGGTGCAAGCGCTGGATGTCAGTGATGTGCCCCTGGCGCCGCCGCTGGTGGCGGTCGAGCGCGATCAACCGTCGGCGCTGTCCTACGCCCAGGAGCGCCAGTGGTTCCTCTGGCAACTGGAGCCGCACAGCGCGGCCTATCACGTGCCCAACGCCTTGCGCCTGAGCGGCCACCTGGACCGCGACGCCTTGCAGCGCAGCTTCGATAGCCTGCTGGCGCGCCATGAAACCTTGCGCACGGTGTTTGTCAGCGACGCTGATCGCACCTTGCAGCAGGTGCTGGCGCCGGCCGCGCTGCCCATCGACACCTGTGTGCTCGACAGCGCGGACGCCGCGCAGGTACACGCGCGGGTCGAAGCAGAAATCGCCCGGCCGTTCGATTTGCGCCAGGGCCCGCTGCTGCGCGTCACGTTGTTGCAACTGAGCGAACAGGAGCATGTGCTCGTGCTGGTACAGCACCATATCGTCTCGGACGGCTGGTCGATGCAGGTGATGGTCGATGAGTGGGTGCAACTGTATGCCGCTTACAGCCAGGGGCGAGACGCGCAATTGCCCGACATGCCGCTGCAATATGCCGACTACGCCCTGTGGCAGCGCGACTGGATGGAGGCGGGTGAAAAGCAACGCCAGCTGCGCTATTGGTGCGAGTTGCTGGGCGCCGAGCAGCCCGTGCTGGAACTGCCGCTGGATCACCCGCGCCCGGCGGTGCAGAGCTACCGGGGCGCGCGTCTGGAGGTCGCCCTTGAGGCGGCGGTGGTCGCCGGGCTCAAGGCCTTGGCGCAACGCGAAGGCGTGACTCTGTTCATGCTGTTGCTGGCCGCGTTCCAGACCTTGTTGCATCGCTACAGCGGCCAGGCGGATATCCGCGTCGGCGTGCCGATTGCCAACCGCAACCGGGTCGAGACCGAGCGCTTGATCGGCTTTTTCGTCAACACCCAGGTGCTCAAGGCCGATATCGACGGGCAGATGACGTTTGCCCAATTGCTGCAACAGACCAGGCACCGCGCCCTGGAAGCCCAGGCGCACCAGGATTTGCCGTTCGAGCAACTGGTGGAAGCCTTGCAGCCCGAGCGCAGCCTGAGCCATAACCCGCTGTTCCAGGTAATGTTCAACCATCAATCCGACGCTCGCGTACAGCGTGGCGAACAACTGCCTGGCCTGCGACTGGAAGGGTTGGAGTCCGACAGCCATCCCGCACATTTTGACTTGAGCCTGGACACCCAGGCCTCGGCCGATGGCCTGTGGGCGACGCTGACCTACGCAACCGACCTGTTCAGCGAAGCGACCATCGAGCGCCTGGCGCAGCACTGGCGTCACCTGCTGCAGGCCGTGGCCGTCGATGCCCAGCAGCGCCTGTGCGAGTTGCCGTTGCTGACCGGCACCGAGCAGGCGTGCCTGTTGCAACAATGGAACGCCGGTGCCGCCGCCTTCGAACACCCGCTCGGCGTGCATGGGCTGTTTGAAGCTCAGGCGCAGCGACGTCCCGAGGCGATTGCGCTGCGCCTCGACGAGCAGGCGTTGACCTATACCGAATTGAATCGCCAGGCCAACCAATTGGCCCATTACCTGATCGGCCTGGGCGTGGGCCCGGAGGTCTTGGTCGGCGTCGCGGTGCAGCGCTCATTCGCCATGGTGGTCAGCCTGTTGGCGATCCTCAAGGCCGGTGGCGCCTATGTGCCGCTGGACCCGCAATACCCGCGCGAACGCCTGCTGCATATGCTTGAGGACAGTGGTGTACGCCTGGTGTTGAGCCAATCCCATGTGCCTATGCCGTTGCCCGAAGGCGTGCAAAGCCTGGCGATTGATTCTGTGGCGGGCCCGTTGGCGCAGTGCGCCCGGCATAACCCACAGGTGGCGGTCGATCCGCTTAACCTCGCCTATGTGATCTACACCTCAGGCTCCACCGGCAAACCCAAAGGCGTGGCGATCAACCACGCGGCGCTGACCGAGTTTTCCAGCATCGCCGCCAGCTATTCGCAACTGACCGCCGAAGACCGCGTCCTGCAATTCGCCACCCTGAACTTCGACGGCTTCGTCGAGCAGCTTTACCCGGCCTTGACCCACGGCGCCACGGTGGTCCTGCGCGGTGCCGAATTGTGGGACAGCGGCCGCCTGTACGCCGAAATCATCCGCCAACGCATCACCCTGGCCGACTTGCCGACCGCCTACTGGCACCTGTTCCTGCTCGATTGCCTGGCGGCGGGGCCGCGCAGTTACGGGGCGTTGCGCCAGGTGCATATCGGCGGCGAAGCCATGCCGCTGGACGGCCCGGCGCAATGGTTGAAAGCCGGCCTCGGTCATGTGCGGCTGCTCAACACCTACGGCCCGACCGAGGCCACGGTGGTGTCGAGCGTGTTGGATTGCACCTCGGGCAACGAGACCATCGGCGCCACCGCCAGCCCGATTGGCCGCTCGCTGCCGGGGCGTGCGCTGTACGTGCTCGACCGCGACCTGAACCTCGCACCCTTCGGTGCCGTGGGCGAGTTGTATATTGGCAGCCAATGCGGCCTGGCTCGCGCTTATCTGAACCGGGCGTTGCTGAGCGCCGAGCGCTTCGTGCCGGACCCGTTCGGTGCCAGCGGCGAGCGGCTGTACCGCACGGGCGACCTGGCGCGTTACCGTGCCGACGGTGTAATCGAGTACGTCGGCCGGGTCGACCATCAGGTGAAAATCCGTGGGTTCCGTATCGAATTGGGGGAGATCGAAGCGCTGTTGTTGGCCCAGGATGGCGTGCGTGAAGCCCTGGTGCTCGCCGCTGATAATCAACTGATCGCCTACCTGGTTTCTGCCGAGCAAGATGCTGAAACTCTGAAAACCGCGCTGCGCGAGCAACTGCCGGACTACATGGTGCCCGCGCACCTGATCTTCCTCGAACGCATGCCGCTCAACCCCAACGGCAAACTGGACCGCCAGGCGCTGCCCAAACCGGATGCGAGCCTGACGCAGCAGGCGTGGATCGCGCCAGTCACCGAGCTTGAGCAGCAAATCGCCGCCGTCTGGGCCGAGATCCTCGGCGCCGAGCGCGTCGGGCTGACCGACCACTTCTTCGAGATGGGCGGGCATTCGCTGCTGGCGATGCGGGTGATCTCACGCCTGCGCCATCTACTGGGGCGCGAAGTGCCGCTGCGCAGCCTGTTTGAACAGCCACGCCTGCAAGGTTTTGTGGCCAGCGTGCTGGCGCAGGCGACCCCTGCGCAGCCGCTGGCTCCGCCGATGCGCGCGGTGGATCGCGAGCAGCCGTTGCCGCTGTCCTATGCCCAGGAGCGCCAATGGTTTCTGTGGCAGTTAGACCCGGACAGCGCCGCCTATCACATTCCTGGCGCGCTGCGCCTCAAAGGCCCGCTGGACCGCGTCGCCCTGCAGCGCAGTTTCGACAGCCTGGTGGCGCGCCATGAAAGCCTGCGCACCCATGTCCGGCAGGACGGCGAAGGCGCGGTGCAGGTGATTGCCGCGCAGGCCGTCGTCGACATCCTGCGACTTGAGTGTGACGAAGCCGGCTTGCTCGCGCAGGTCGAGGCGCAGATCGCCCAGCCGTTCGACCTGCAACAGGGCCCGCTGCTGCGCGTGAGCCTGTTGCGCCTGGCCGAGGACGACCATGTGCTGGTGCTGGTGCAGCACCATATCGTCTCCGATGGTGCGTCGATGCAGGTGATGGTCGATGAGCTGGTGCAACGGTATGCGGCGTACAGCCAGGGCCAGGACGTGCAACTACCGGCGATGGCGCTGCAATACGCCGATTACGCGCACTGGCAGCGCGCCTGGATGGATGCCGGGGAAAAACAACGCCAACTGAACTACTGGCGCGAGTGTTTGGGCGGTGAGCAACCGGTGCTTGAACTGCCGTTGGACCATGCGCGGCCGACCCAACAAAGCCATCGCGGTGCGAGCCTGGATATCCATGTGCCGTCGCCGCTGCTGGCTGCACTGCGTGAGTTGGCCCGGCAGCAGGAAGTGACGCTGTTCATGCTGCTGCTGGCCTCGTTCCAGACCTTGCTGCACCGCTACAGCGGCCAGGCGGATATCCGTGTCGGCGTGCCGATTGCCAACCGTAACCGGGTCGAGACCGAGCGCCTGATCGGCTTCTTCGTCAACACCCAGGTACTCAAGGCCGATATCGACGGGCACCTGACCGTGGCCCAACTGCTGCAACAGGTCAAACAGCGTGCGCTGGAAGCCCAGTCCCACCAGGACTTGCCGTTCGAACAATTGGTCGAAGCGCTGCACCCCGAGCGCAACCTGAGTTTCAACCCGCTGTTCCAGGTGATGTTCAATCACCAGACCGAGGATGCCGATCAACCCTGGCAGTTGCCGGGCCTGCACGTCAGTGGCCTGGAATGGCAGACCCGCACGGCCCAGTTCGACCTGAGCCTCAGCACCCAGGAAACCGGGGATGCGCTGTTTGCGTCGCTGATTTACGCCACCGACCTGTTCGAAGCGAGTACCCCGGCGCGCATGGCGCGTCACTGGTTGAACCTGCTCGAAAGCATGGCCCGCGATGCGCAACAACGCATCGGGCAGTTGCCGTTGCTGCAGGAAACCGAGCAGCAGGCGTTGGTCCATGACTGGAACGCCACCGCACAGGCTTACCCGCTGCATCGCGGTGTCCACCAGTTGATACAAGAGCAGGTCGCACGTACTCCGGATGCGCCGGCACTGGTGTTCGGCCAGGAACGCCTGAGCTACGCCGAGCTGAACCGCCGCGCCAACCGTTTGGCCCATCGTTTGATCGAGGCCGGCGTGGGCCCGGATGTATTGGTCGGTGTCGCGTTGGAGCGCTCCGTGGAAATGGTGGTCAGCCTGTTGGCGGTGCTCAAGGCCGGGGGCGCCTATGTGCCGCTGGACCCCGACTACCCGCGCGAGCGCCTGGCCTACATGCTCGAAGACAGCGGTGTGGCGTTGTTGCTGACCCAGGCGCGGCGGCTGGAGCACCTGCCGATTCCGCCCGGGTTGCCAAGCCTGGTGGTGGGCGAGTCCTGGTTCGAAGGCTATGGCGAAGGCAATCCGGGGATTGTCCTGGACCCTGAAAACCTGGCCTACGTGATCTATACCTCAGGCTCCACCGGGCAGCCCAAGGGCGCAGGCAATCGCCATTCGGCCTTGACCAACCGCCTGTGCTGGATGCAGGACGCCTATCGGCTGGAGGCGCGCGACGGCGTGCTGCAGAAAACCCCGTTCAGCTTTGATGTATCGGTGTGGGAGTTCTTCTGGCCGCTGATGACCGGCGCTCGATTGGTGGTGGCGGCGCCTGGCGAGCATCGCGATCCGGCCGCGCTGGTCCGCCTGATCAACGCCGAACAGGTCACCACGCTGCACTTTGTGCCGTCGATGTTGCAAGCGTTCCTGCAAGACCCCGGCGTCGCCACGTGCCACAGCCTGCGGCGCATCGTGTGCAGCGGCGAAGCCTTGCCAGTGGATGCCCAGCAACAGGTCTTTGCCAAACTGCCCGCAGCCGCCCTGTACAACCTGTACGGCCCGACGGAAGCCGCCATCGACGTGACCCACTGGACCTGTGTCGATGAAGGCCGCGACACGGTGCCGATCGGCGAACCTATCGCCAACCTGCGCACCCATGTGCTGGATGCCCACCTGCTGCCGGTGCCTGCGGGCGTGGCGGGTGAGCTGTACCTGGGCGGCGAAGGCCTGGCGCGCAGCTACCATCGTCGTCCGGGCCTGACCGCCGAGCGCTTCGTGCCATGCCCGTTCCACCACGGCGCACGTTTGTACCGCAGCGGTGACCGGGTACGGCAGCGCGCCGATGGGGTGATCGAATACCTCGGGCGCCTCGATCATCAGGTCAAATTACGCGGCTTGCGCATCGAACTCGGTGAAATCGAAGCACGCTTGCTGGAGCACCCACGGGTGCGCGAAGCCACCGTGCTGGTGGTGGAGGGGCAGCATTTGGTTGGTTATGTGGTGCTTCACGACGGCCACGCCGACTGGCGCGCCGACGTCAGCGCCCATTTGGCCCGCCACCTGCCGGACTACATGGTGCCGGCGCAATGGGTGGTGCTGGCGCAGATGCCGCTGAGCCCCAACGGCAAACTCGAGCGCAAAGCCTTGCCCAAGCCGGATGTTGATGGGCAGGGCCAGACATTCGTCGCGCCGCAGACCACGCTGCAACAGCAGATCGCCGGGATCTGGGCTGAGGTGCTGGACATCGAACGCGTGGGGTTGCACGACAACTTCTTCGAATTGGGCGGCCATTCGTTGCGGGTGCTGGTGCTCAAGGAACGGATCAATCGGCTGTGTGGCGGCGCGCTGGCGGTCAGCCAATTGATGCTCAATCCTACGGTGGCCGGCCAGGCGCGCTGTATCGACGGGGATGGATCAAGTTCGTTGATCGTGCGGCTCAACAGTCAGACCGAGGGCACGCCGCTTTATCTGTTCCACCCCAGTTTTGGCTCGGTGCATTGCTATAAGCCGATTGCGCTGGCGCTGCGCGAGCAACGGCCGGTGCTGGGGCTGATGTGCCGGGCGCTGGTGGAAGAGGGCGGCGCGGTGCCGACCTGGATGCAGATGGTCGAAGACTACGCCGAACAACTGTTGAGCGCTCAGCCGCAGGGCGCCTTCCGCCTGGCGGGCTGGTCGTTGGGCGGCAACCTGGCGATGGAAGTGGCTTATCGGCTGGAGCAGGCCGGGCGCACGGTGGAATGGGTCGGCTGGATCGACGCGCCACCGCCGGCGCGGTTTGCCGCGTTCTGGAATCAGGCTGCCGCTGAGCCTCAGTGGGAGAGCAGCGCAGTGCAGCGGCGGGCGCAGATGCTCGAAGTGATGTTCCCGGCGTTTGCCGCGCAGATCCAGGCGCAATGGCGACTGGCGCAACAGGCTGGATGTAGCGAGGAGCAGCAGTGGCAGCAGGTGTCCGACTGGGCCGATGCGACGCTGGGGGAGAGCTTTCGGGTGCTCAAGGATGAACTGCAGGACGGTGGTGAAACCGAGCGTTCGTGGGCGATCAAACAGATCCTCGACCAGCGCTTGCAGGACACCGACTACCGCGCCATCAAGGCACCGGTTACATGCTGGTGGGCGGCGCGCAGCGAAGCTGGCCTGCACCAGGCGCTGATCGAGAACGGCATGCGCGAGGTGATTGGCCAGGCGGGTATCCGGCGCTCGATTGTCATCGACACGACGCACCACCGGATTGTCGATAATGCTGAATTCATCAAGAGCCTGGTGGCGGAAATGGCGTGATTCAACCCACGCCGCCGATCCCTTGTGGGCGCTTTAGCGCCCCACAGTGGATTGGCGAACGGCCATGAAAAAGCCCCGTATCTCGCGATACGGGGCTTTTGTGTCAACGCGGGGTCAGAAGTTCCAGCGGGTGGTGACCATCATGTTGCGTGGGGTGCCAGGGTACGCCGAGTCATAAAAACCGATGTTGGTGTAGTAGTGCTTGTCGAACACGTTGTTGACGTTGAGGGTGGCTGACAGGTTCTGGGTGATCTGATAGCGCGCCATCACGTCCACCAACCAGTACGCGTCTTGGGTGAGGACTTCAGAGCGGCCCAGGCCGGAGTTTCTGATCGACTTCCAGCCTTCGCTCTGCCAGCGCGCGCCACCGCCGAGGGTGAATTTGTCCAGCGGGCCGGTGAGTTTGTAGGTGGTGTAGAGGTTGATCTGGTCTTCCGGCTCCCAGGTAGAGATCTTCGTGCCGCTGTCGTCGCGGGCGACCTTGTGGGTGTAGCCAGCCTGCAGTTGCCAGCCAGTGGCGATTTCGCCGGAGATTTCCGCTTCGTAACCCTTGGTCTTGGACTTGATGCCGTAGTAGGGCGAATCGTTGATCAGGTCGGCGCCGGGTGAGGTGTCGAGTTCTGGACGGTTCTCTTCGTGGACTTCGAAATAGGCGAGGCTGGCGTTCAGGCGGCCGTCGAAGAATTCGCCCTTGAGGCCGATCTCGTAGTTCGTGCCTTCGTCGGGTTCGAGCATCTTGTCGTTGCGGTCGCGGTAGTCGGTTTGCGGCTGGAAGATCTCGGTGTAGCTGGCGTAGGCGGTGAAGTTGTCGTTGAGGTCGTAGGTCACACCGGCATACGGCACGACTTTGCCGCTTACCTTGGATTTGCTGGTGCCGGTGACTTCATAGTTGGCCAGGCGCGCGCCGAGCAACAGGTGCATTTCGTCGGTCAGGCTGAAGCGGCTGGTGAGGTAGCTGCCGGTCTGGCGGGAAGTCTGGTCGATGGTGCGGTATTGAACCCACGCTGGCTCCGGGATGTCGCCGTCCCAACTGTAGAAGTCAGCGGAGTTGGTGCCGGGCGCGAAGACGGCGTTATAGCTCTTGCCGTCCCATTTGCTGATCGACAGGGACTGGCCCACCACCAGTTCGTGCTCACGGCCAAACAGTTCAAACGGTCCGGAGGTATAGGCATCCAGGCTGTCGGCGGTGGTTTCGCCGGTGTGTTTTTTCGCAAACAGCGAGCTTTGGTTGCCGGAGTCCTGGGACAGGGCGCCCAGCGGCGCGTTGTAGCCGTTGACCTGATGGTTGTATTGACCTTTGGCGACCCAGCCATTGCTGAAGGTGTGTTCCAGGGTGGCGAATGCCGTGCGGCTGTACTGCCCCCACGAACCCCATTTCGGGCCGTTGTTGAACGAACGCGGCAAGTCCAGCTCTTTACCCTCGGCATCGAAGATCATGCGGCTGCCGGTCCAACTGGAGCCTTTCGGGTCGCTGTCTTGGTAGTCGGCACCGACGGTCAGCAGGGTGTCTTCGTCCAGGTCGGCTTCGAGAATCCCGTAGAACACGCTGGTCTTGCGCGAGTAGTGGTCGAGGAACGACTGCTTGTCGTTGTACGCCGCGACCACGCGGCCACGGACGTTGCCGGTGTCGGTCAGCGGGCCGCTGACGTCGATCTGCGAGCGGTAGTTGTCCCAGGAGCCGGCCCCCAGTTCGATACTGCCCTTGAAGTCGGCCGTCGGCTTCTTGCGGATCAGGTTGATGGTACCGCCCACGCCGCCGGCGCCGGTGAGCAGGCCGGTGGCGCCCTTGAGCACCTCGATGCGGTCATAGATGGCCATGTCGGTGAGGGTCTGGCCGGCGGAGTACTGGGCGTCGCGCAGGGTCGGAATGCCATCGTACTGGAAGGTGTTGATGGAGAAGCCGCGCGAGAAGTAGTTGGTACGTTCGCTGTCATAGGTCGACACCGTGATGCCGGGGGTGTGGCGCATCACGTCGTCGATCGAGCTGAGGGCGAAGTCATCCATGGCTTGGCGCGTGACCACGGAGATCGACTGCGGGGTTTCCCGTGGCGTCAGCACCAGGCGCGTGGCGGTGGCGATGGTGCCTGGGGTATAGGAGCCGGTGCCTTCGGTCACGGTGCCCAACTGGTTGGCGGTTACCTGGGTGGCGCCGAGTTCTATGCCGGTCGAAGCCTGGAGGCTGATGCTCAGGGTGTTGCCCTGCAGGCCATAGCCGACGCCGGTGCCTTGGAGCAGGGTGGTGATGGCGCGGTCCGGGTCGAGCTTGCCTTTGACCGCATTGCTGCGCTTGCCTTCCACGTCGGTTGGGCTGTACAGCACTTGCAGATTGGCCTGCCGACCGAATGCCTGCAGGGCACTGCCCAGGGATTGGGCCGGCACGTCGATCTCGAGTTCTTGTGCCTGCACATAGCTGGCAATCGGCAGCGACACGGCCAGGGCCAGCGCGCTGGGCAGCAGGTTGAAATGCAGGGCCCGTCGCATCGATAGCGCTTTGCTCAGGGGGCTCAGACCGAGTCGTACTGACATGAATGCTTTCTCTTCTAGGTTTTTAGGTGGGCAGTTTATACGTATCTATTGAGGCTGGTTCTCATTACCACTAGTGAGACGTTCCTAATTGGAAAAACCGGAAAAGAAATTTCAAGCCGGCGCCATTTCCTCTACGACCTGGCCCGCGCGCAGGCGCACCAACTGGTCGGCGATGTCGAAATAGCGGTCGTCGTGGCTGATCACGATGATGGTTTTGCCCAGGCGTTTGAGGTCCGGCAGCAACTCGGTGTAGAAGATGCGGCGAAAGGCCGGGTCCTGGTCGGCGGCCCATTCGTCGAACACCAGCACCGGGCGCTGTTCGAGCCAGGCGTTGACCAGCGCCAGGCGCTTGCGTTGGCCGGTGGACAGGTCGGTGGTGCTGAACACGCCATCCTTGACGCTGACCTTGTGCGCGATTTCCAGGCGTTCCAGGTACGGGGTCGCGCTGTCCAGGGACTGGGTTGCGCTGCCCTGGACGAGGTCGTCGAACAGGTAATAGTCAGCGAACACGGTGGTGAACAACTGGCGATAGTCATCGCGCAGCAGGTCGGTGACGGTTTCGCCGTTGAGGCGGATCTCCCCGACATGGGGCTGATACAGGCCCAGCAGCAACTTGATCAGGGTGGTTTTGCCACAGCCGTTTTCGCCGACGATAAACACAATATCGCCTTGCTTGATGCTCAGGTTGATCGGCCCCAGGTGGAACGGTTCGCTGCCTGCCACCGGCGGCGGGCTGTAGCTCACGCCGCGCAGTTCGAGGCTGTGGACCTGCGCATGCGGCGCTTCGCTAGCGTCCATCAACAGGTGCGGTTCCGGCGACGAGAAGCGCTCGGACAGTTCGGTGATACGCGCAAAGGCAATCCGCGCCTTGCCGATGATCGGCAGGTAACCCACCACGTGTTCCAGCGGGCCTTTCATGTACAGCAGCACCAGCACGAACCCGGTGATCACCGCCGGGTCGGGGTTCGGGTTGTAGGCCTGCATGGCCAGCGCGAGGCCGATCACCACGAAGAACAGCATCGAGCCGAAGGTCTTGGCCACGATGTAGATGTTGACTGAGCGCACCTGGATATCGCTGATGCGGTCGGCGGTTTCCTGGATGCGGTGGGTGTTCATGCGGTAGCGGCGCGGCCGATGAATGCGCAGTTCCTTGGCGCCGGAGGCAATTGCCGAGTAGTGGCGTTGCAACTCATCTTCCAGGTCGCGTGCCTCGTCGAAGCCACGGATGCCCTTGGCCCCGGCGATGAACTGGACGCTGCAGCCGATGACGATGGCGACGATCATCATCAGGAACATCGGCACCGACAGATACGCCAGGTAGCCCAGGCAGCCTAGGGTGACGGTGGTGGCGATCGCCAGCGGGGTGAAGGCGAAGGAAAAATCGCTGATGGTGTCGACGTCGTGGGTCAGCACCGGGATCAGGCGGTGGGAGCGGTAGCGCTCGATCTGCTCGATGGGCGCCGACAGCACTTTCTCGCCGAGTTCCTTGCGCAACGCGGCGATGATGCGTTGGCCCACGTAGTTGGTGCCGATGTCCGACACAATCGAACTGGTCAGGGCCAGCAGGCACAGGGCGGCAAACGTCAGCACCACGCCTTGGGTCATCCCGGTGGAGGCGTGCAGCGCGTTGTTGATAGTGGCCAGCAACAAGGTGATGGCCAGGCCACCGGCCATGCCCAGCGCGACGGAAACCGTCACGAGGGTCCGAAAGGGCCTGAGTAATGCGAGCAGACCGTTGAAGGCGCCGCGCTTGGGGTCGGTCATAAATACTTCCCGGAGAGTGAATAGAGGGGCTGGGCACACAAACCCTTACCCATGACAAACGAAGCGTCGGCGCGAGTATTTAGCGCGGCGCGCCTGGCGGCAGTGGCGGCGGATAAATTGCCCGGGGCCTGGTTCGTTCTTGTGGTGTAGGCGCACGCGTAACCACGCCGTGCGCGTTCCCTTCAGCGAGAGCGAAATAATGACGAAAAAGAATCTGGTGTATGTGTGGTCCCTGCGAAATGCTGCCGCCGACAAGGCCGGGCAGGCGGTGGCCTACAAGGACCACGCGCGCTACATGAAGTCGGTGCTGGAGTTTCTGGTGGGGTCGCTGAACGACACGCCGCTGGGCGAGGCCTACAACCTGGTCGGCGTGGTGTATGACGACGACGAGCAGAACCCGCGGGACCGGCAGTTGGTCGCCGATTACGGCTTTGCCTACCAACCTGGGCGCCAGTGGCTGTACCCGGCCGACCTGCAGGTGCAGGGCCAGCGGGTCAACGACCTGCTGCTGAGCGTGCCGTCCACCTACCGCCGCCTACCACGGGGCAGCGCCGAACATATCGCCGGCAAACAGGATTTCGAGCGCCGCCTGCATGACACGCTGGTGGAACTGAAGGCCGATATCGTGGTGTTGGACGGCTTGCTGGTGATCCTTGATGAATTGGTGCGTCCCGGTGCGCCGTTCGCGCGGCGGATCATGAATATCCATCCGGGCATTACCCGTCTCGAATCGCCTTACGAGCGCCGTGGCGCCTATGCCACCTGGAACGCGCTGTACGGAGCGCGTGGGCAGACTGTGGTGGACTGGGCCACCAAGGCAACCACGCCATCGGAACCGCTGTACCTCACCGGAGCGTCATTCCACTACGTGGACAACGGCATCGATTCCGGGGAAGTGTTCCACGACGTGCTCAAGACCGAGATCTCGCCGGACGACACGATCCTCGAACTGCGCTGGAACAACTTCAATAACAGTCTGTTCCCGGCGCTGCATGAAGGGCTGGCGTTGTTGGCGCAGAAGGATTGAAGCAAGCGCGGTCAAAGGTGGGAGGGGGCTGGCTCCCTCCCACATTGAAAAGGGCGGTGTTTTAGAGATCGCGCACCACGCGAAAGCCGATCCAGTCCCCACGCGTCTGCGGATAGATGTTGTTGCGGTTGCCAGAGCGTGAAAACACCGGCGCTTCACCCCAGTCGTTGCCACGAATCTGATAGACCTCGCAGCCCGGTTCGACCCAGGCACTGCCGTCTGCAGGCGCCCCTAGGTAATTCTCGTGGTAACAGTCGGCTACCCGCTCATAGACGTTGCCGTGCATGTCATACACGCCAAACGCATTTGGCGGGTAGCTGCCGGCTGGCGAGGAATAGCTATAGCCATCCGCTGGCCCATAGGTGTTGGCATGCTCGGCGATGCTGTAACCCTTGCCTTCATCGAAAGGAAACGGGAACGGTCCGCTTGAGCCGGCGCGGGCGGCGTATTCGCGCTGCGCTTCACTGACCATCTGGTAGGTCTGCCCGGTCTTCTTCGACAACCAGGCGACATACGCCTTGATGTCGTCCATGTCCATGCACACCGCTGGCTGGCGCGGGCCCTGGGGGTAGCGCGGTTTGCTGGCGATGCATTCACGGCCTGGGCGGGTGTCGCCATCGGCGATCTTGACCCCGGCCTGGCGCACGTAGCTGTCCCATTCGGCGGCGGTGATCTGGAAACGGCTCATGGCGAAGGGCTTGGCGAAGGTCACTACATGCAGCGGGCCTTCGTCGGGCTCGCGGCCGACTTCGTCGTCCGGGGTGCCCATGGTGAAGGTGCCGGCCGGCAGTACGACCAGCTCCGGGCAGTCTTTGCAGTCCTTGAACACGTTGCCCGGCTGCGGGGTGGCGGCGTGGGCCAGGCCGGGCAGCAGGGCGCCGCAGAGGACGGTAAGCGCCAGGCCGGGCAGGCGGTTGAAGCGGGATGAAATCATCGGGGCCTCTCGTTCAAAGGAAAAAATCGCCGTCACCACCGCTGGCTCAGAGGGGCATAAAAGGTCTGGCGGTCGGTCATGGACTGACGTCATGGGTGATTGGCCGGTTTGGCCGCTTGTTGGACCTGGTCCCACACCCGCAGGAAGTTGCCGCCCCACAGCTTGGCGATATCGGCTTCGGAGTAACCGCGCTGGAGCAGTTCGGCGGTGACGTTGCGGGTGTCGCCGACGTTCTCCCAGCCCTGAAGGCCGCCGCCGTCGTTGAAGTCCGACGAAATGCCGACGTGATCGATGCCGATCTTGCGCACGGTGTAGTCGATGGCATCCCCCCAATCCTTGAGGGTGGCCTTGGGTTCGTCTTCGAGAATGGCGTATAGCGCCTGGGCGTATTGGCCGAACTTCTGCTCGGGCCATGCGGCGATGATCGCGTCCCCCGGCATCAGGGCCATCGCCAGGTTGGGCAACGGTGGCAAATCGAAACGGGCGCGCAGGGCGTTGAGCGTGTCCTGGGTCGCTTGGCTCAGCGGGCGCAAATACGCCGGGAAACCCACCACCTGCACCACGCCGCCGCTGCGCTTGATCAGTTGCAGCTCTTTGTCGCTGAGGTTGCGCGGGATCTCCACCGAGGCGCGTGGTGCCGAGTGGGACGCCACCAGCGGCGTGCGGCTCAGTTGCGCAACCTGCTCCAGGGCCTTGGTCGACATCTGCGACACATCGATGATCACCCCCAAGTCGTTGAGGCGGTGTACCGCTTGCTGGCCGATGTCCGACAGCCCGTCGAGGGCATCGGTGGAGTCATTGAAAAACGGCAGCGGCCGCGATGAGTCGGACCAGGCGTTATTGCCGATATAGCTGAAGCCGAACATGCGCATGCCGCGTGCCGTCCACAGGTCGAGTTGGTTCAGGTCGGTGCCCAGCGGGTAGGCGTTGAGCATGCTGATAAAGACCGCGAATTTGCCTTCGCCATGCAGGCGCCGAAAGTCATCCGGGGTGTAGGCGATGCCCACTTGGTTGGGGAAGTCACGCACCATGCCGGAGATGATTTTGTAGCGCACCTCCTGCTCGTGGCGGGCTTCCTCGACAAACCCGTCGCTGGGCTTGTGCGGCGCGTTGGGGCCATTCCAGATTTCCGGCCAGCCGAAAATCGTCAGCGCCGCCCCGGACAATCGCCCGCGCCGCGCCTTGGCCAGGTCGAACTGGCCGCCGCGATCCTGGTCGGCCTCGTTGCCGGCGGTGCCGAAATCCAGCGGTACGGTGATATGGCTGTCGAACGACAACAAGCGGTCCTGCAAGTCATTGGCCTGCTTGATCACCGCCAGCGGGTAGCCGGCAGTGCCCTTGAACCAGTGATCCCAGACCAGGAAACCGACCCCGGCGCCGATGGCCAATGCCAGCGGCAGGCCGATAAACAGCGCCTTTTTCGAACGTGGTTTTGTCATTGCCATCTCAGTCAGTTGAGGCCTTTGCTATCTGGGAGGAACGAGCGATGAGCGGGGAAATTTAGGCCGTGGCGACGGCGCGGTAAATTTCCCCCACAGGCAAACGTTCTAGCTCTGATAAAGCCGCTTCCCAAGGTAGACAATGACGATCTCTCGACGTGGGTTCATCGCAGGCCTGGCGCTGACCGGCGCCGCCGTGCCTGCGGCCCTTTATGCCCATCGCGAGTGGACGCGTGAAGCATTCCCCATCACCCCCGGCGAAGCCACGGTGGATCTGGCTGACACCGCCGGCCAACACTTGGCGAACACCCTGCGCGGGGTGTGGAACCTGCGCTTGGAAGGCCGCGACGCCGGCCTCAAGGGCTTGCCCACGCAGGGCCTGGCGTTGCTGCTTGATGTCGCGCCGCGTGGGCGCGGCCTGCGTGGCTATCTCGACACGACCGAACACCTGCGCGCCGATGGCGAACCGCGCTACCGCATCCTGGGTGATTTGCTCACGGGCGAGGGCACCGAGCTCTATTGGCGCCTGATCGACCGTGACGCCGCAGACGGCGCGCCCGCCTACGAATTCAGCATGACCGTTGATGAAGTCTGGGGCGTGTTCGGCAATGCCGGCAGCGGCACCCTCAGCGGGCGGATCCTCGACCTCGCCCGACCCCTGGCGTTGACCGAGCCGGATAATCGCTTTGTCGCGCATAAACAGCTATTCCCCGAAGCCCGCCAGCGCATCGGCCTCAACCCGTCGCTGCTGGCCTGGTTGATTTCCCCCGAACACCGCCTGTTCCACCAACTGTGGCACGCCACCCGCGATCAATGGCACAAGCTCTCCGAGGACAAACGCGAGGCCCTGCGCGGCATCGGCTGGCAGCCCGGCCCACGCGGTAAGGAGCGCGAAGCGCGGGGCAAACTCAAGGATCGCAACGGCTCGGGCATCGACTTCTTCTTCATGCACCGCCACATGCTCGGCACCGCACGCTCGATGCAGGACTTGCCGTCGTGGCCTGCGTTCCCCGAACCGCAACCGGCGTTGGAACGTGATCGCCTGGGCTTCCTGCGTTACTTCGATAACCACGACGGTTTTGCCCTGCCGCCCACCTGGCGGGCACCGGACGACGGCGACTACACCCAATGGGTCAGCGATATCAAGGCCGCTGAGACCTACCACAGCAACTTCCAAGTATGGGAATCCCAATACCGCGACCCGCGTTACCTGGCCAAGCTGACCCTGGGCCAGCTCGGTTCTGAAATGGAACTGGGCCTGCATGACTGGCTGCACATGCGCTGGGCCTCGGTGCCTCGCGACCCCTCCAACGGCGCGCCCGTGCCCTTCGCCCGCGACCCGGCGGACTTTGCCGCGCGTTGGTATGCGCCCGAAAACGACTTTCTTGGCGATCCGTTTTCCTCCCACGTCAACCCAGTGTTCTGGCACTTCCATGGCTGGATCGACGACCGCATCGAAGACTGGTTTCGCGCCCATGAGCGCTTCCATCCGGGCGAGGTCAACCGCCTGGAGGTCAACGGCGTGGCATGGTTCGCGCCGGGGCGTTGGGTCGAGGTCGGCGACCCGTGGCTGGGCCCGGACACCCATGGCTGCAGCACCACGCCGGGCTTGCAGAGGGGGCGCTCGATGGAGATGGACCCCGAGACCATGAAGCTCGCCCTGCGTATTACGTTTGCTGCGCAAGACGAAGCGCTGCAAGGCTTGTTCAAGCGGGTGCCGAAGCGGCCGTGGTATGCGCGGCATTTGAAGGTGAAGGCGCGGGAGGTTTAGGCGTTTTTTGCTGGGGTTCAATGTTTATGATGTAAAACGGCGGCGGGGTGGTTTATCTCCTGGTCCCTGAACGTTCGCTTGCTTATATGTTTTAGTACTAGTGGTGTGGAAAAATATCGAAATGGATTTATATAAAACTCCATATTTCTACTGTTGTTTTGTTGTATGCCTATAGGGTTAAGAAATATCTGACAGTTAAATCCCGGCTCGGGGTTTAAATCTTAAATATTCTTTGCAATAAAGATAATCTGCGTGATTTGTGGGAAATATCTCCGATGCGCAATGGAAAGTTCCCGTCCGTGATTCGGGGGGTGGTAAATTCCCGCAGTGATACTTCATTCTAGTGAGCAAGGGGATGCCGTGTGCCATGTAGCACGTTGGTGTTCCAGAGTGGGGATTTAACTTCATTAAGTTCCCGTCTTACTTTTCTCTAATGGCTGATCAGCGCTGTTGGAAAAATCACGGAATGAAGCGATGACGCTAAGCAGCTTTCAAAATGAAGTGCCAAAGGCCCGGGTTAATATCAAGCTCGACCTGCATACCGGCGGTGCGCACAAAAAGGTTGAGTTGCCTTTGAAACTGATGGTGATGGGTGACTACAGTAACGGCAAGGAGCAGCGTCCGCTCTCCGAGCGCAGCAAGGTTGATATCAATAAAAACAACTTTGACAGCGTCCTGGGCGAGTTCTCGCCGGGTCTGAAGCTGGCTGTCAACAACACCTTGGACGACGATGCGTCCGACACCGCTGTCGAACTGAGTTTCCGGCGCATGAAGGACTTCGAGCCCGAACAGGTAGCACGGCAGATTCCACAATTGCGTGCCTTATTGGCGATGCGCAACCTGTTGCGTGATCTCAAATCGAACCTGCTGGATAACGTGACCTTCCGCCATGAATTGGAACGCATCCTCAAAGATGACGCGCTCAGTGACGAACTGCGCGCTGAGTTGGCGGCCTTGGCGCCCGAAGAAGAACGTTAATTCATAACGGTAGTTTAAAGGGAAGTTAAATCATGTCTTTAGAACATTCCAACGTGCAATCGCGCGGCGCAACAGTGTTGTCTGAAGAGTCTGCGGGTGTCTATGCTGCGCTGTTTAATAAAATCAATTTAAGTCCTGTTTCTGAGTTGGCAGGTATTGATATCTTTCAGAGCTCGGACGCGCTGTCTGAAGTGTCCGTCGATGAACGGGTGACGGCGGCGGTTAGTGTGTTTTTAAACTTGCTTAAGCAAACGCCGCAAAAAATCGAGCGATTGGATAAAGTCCTGCTGGATGAACATATCGCTTCGCTGGACAGGCAGATTGGCCGTCAGCTCGATGCAGTCATGCACCATCCTGACTTCCAGCGCGTCGAGTCAACCTGGCGCGGTGTGAAATCGCTGATTGATCAGACAGATTTCCGTCAGAACGTTCGCATAGAACTATTGGATGTCAGCAAGGACCACCTGGTACAAGACTTCGAGGACGCGCCAGAAATTGCCCAGAGTGGCTTGTACCTGCATACCTACACGCAGGAGTACGACACCCCGGGTGGCGAGCCGATTGCGGCGGCTATCTCAAACTATGAATTCGATCGTAGGCCTCAGGACATCGCGCTGCTGCGCAATATTTCCAAAGTGGCCGCCGCCGCGCACATGCCGTTTGTGGGGGCCGTCGGCCCAGCCTTCTTCGGCAAAGAGACTATGGAGGAGGTGGCCGCGATCAAAGACATCGGCAACTACTTTGATCGTGCCGAATACATCAAGTGGAAGTCATTCCGTGACAGTGATGATGCGCGTTACATCGGCCTGACCATGCCACGTGTCCTGGGGCGCTTGCCCTATGGGCCCGACACCGTTCCCGTGCGCAGTTTCAATTACATCGAGACTGTCAAAGGGCCGGATCACAACAAGTACCTGTGGACCAACGCATCGTTTGCCTTTGCCGCGAACATGGTCAAGAGCTTCATCACCAACGGTTGGTGCGTGCAGATTCGTGGGCCGCAATCGGGTGGTGCGGTGACTGAACTGCCGATCCATTTGTATGACCTTGGCACCGGCAATCAGGTCAAGATCCCTTCCGAAGTGATGATTCCGGAAACCCGTGAGTTCGAGTTCGCCAACCTCGGGTTCATTCCGCTTTCGTACTACAAGAACCGCGACTATGCGTGTTTCTTCTCGGCCAACTCCGCGCAAAAGCCGGCGCTGTACGACACGGCCGATGCCACGGCGAACAGTCGAATCAACGCGCGCCTGCCTTACATTTTTCTGCTCTCACGCATTGCTCACTATCTGAAGCTGATCCAGCGCGAAAACATTGGCACCACCAAGGACCGGCGTTTGCTCGAGCTGGAACTGAACAAGTGGATCGGCGGGCTGGTCACCGAGATGACTGATCCGGGCGATGACTTGCAGGCCTCACACCCGCTGCGGGATGCGAAGGTTACGGTGGAAGACATCGAGGACAACCCCGGTTTCTTCCGCGTCAAGTTGTATGCCGTGCCGCACTTTCAGGTCGAGGGTATGGACGTGAACTTGTCGCTGGTTTCGCAGATGCCCAAGGCCAAAGCCTGATTCAGTCGTAGGGAAACGATGCCATGAATATCGATCGCCCTCTGTGGGCCGCCGGGGCGTTGCTGTCGCCGCAGCAATTCCAGCAACAGGCACGCTGGGAGGCTTGGACCAACGAACAGCTCGCGCACTTGGCCCTGGCACACCCTTGGGGTGTCCAGGCGGTGGGGTTCGACCTCGACGCATTGCGGCTGGGTAAGCTCAAGGCGACTCAACTGCGTGTGCGCATGCCTGATGGCACCTGGATCGACACTGAGCAGGTGGACCGCCTGCCTGCCGCCTTGGAACTGGCGCAGGTGCTGGCTGACGACGATCAGGCCGTGTTATTGCACGTGGCCTTGCCCCTGGAGCAGGCCAATGGCAACAACTGCCTGTTCGAGGGCGGTCGGGCCGATCGACCGATGCGCTACTGCCAGTCTTGGCGTGAAGTACAAGATCTTTACGCCGATGAGGTGCAGTCGATTGGCGTGCTGGAGCATGCACTGAGCCTACGCCTGCAGCGTGATGACAATGCGGATTACATGACGTGCCCGGTCGCACGTCTGGTGCGCGATGGGCAGGGAGCCTGGAGCCTCGACCCGGCCTATGTGCCGCCGTTGCTGAGTTTCGCCGCGCACCCGGGGCTGCTGAACCAGTTGGACAACCTGTTGACGCAGTTGTCCGCCAAGCGGCAAAGGCTCATGGGGATGCGGCGGGAAAGCAACCAGCGCATGGCCGACTTTGCCGTTGCCGACGTGTCGCTGTTCTGGCTGCTCAATGCCTTGAATACCTATCAGCCGGTATTGGCCGATCTTCTGGAGTTCCCCGCACGCCATCCCGAGCAGGTCTACCAGCAGTTGATCAAGCTGGCCGGCAGCCTGCTCACGTTTTCGCTGGAACACGATGTAGACAAGATCCCCGCATACCGGCACACGTCGTTGGAAGCAGTGTTCCCGCCGCTGATGCACACCCTGTCGCTGTTGTTGGAGGCCAGTCTACCGTCGCGGGTCGTTGCTCTGGTGCTGGAGGTGCAGGGAATTAATCGTTGGCAGGTCACGCTGAATGACCCGCGCTTGCGCGAGCGTGAGGGGGCCGATTTCTATCTGTCGGTGCGCAGCCGGTTGCCGGCGGCGCAGGTGCAGGAGCAGTTCCCGCGCCTGTGCAAGATCGGTACGCCGGATGATGTCGATTATCTGATCAACGCGGCACTCGACGGGGTGCCGTTGCAGTCCCTCAGCCATGTGCCGGCGGCGATTCCATTGCGCCTGGAAAATCAATACTTCGCGCTGGATCTCGGTCATTCCAAGGGGCAGGCGGTGTTGGACGAAGGGGTCTGCGCTTTCTACGTTCCAAGCAGCTTGGTCGACGTCAAGCTGGAACTGTTTGCGGTGCTGCGCTCATGAAACCGACGCCTTCCAACGCGCAAACCGCAGTGGCGGTGGATATTGACGCGCTGTTACAGGACACCTACCTGTTGGTGGTTGAGTTGCGCCAGGGCGCCTCGGTGCAGCCTGGTCGGGAGTTGGGCGAACTTTGTGTCGAGCAGGTTGAGCAGACTCGGCAGCGCCTTGAGCGGGCGGGCCTGAGTCCGCGCAGTATCGACCACATCAGTCATGCTCAATGCGCGCTGCTCGACGAAGCGGTGCTGACCTGCGCCGACGCCGATGCCCGTACCGATTGGGCCAGCGCACCGTTGCAGGCCAAGTTTTTCAATCGTCATCAGGCCGGTGAGTTCCTGTACGAGGCCATGCGTGACGTGTTGAGCGAGCCTGCGCCTGACCGGCATGTGCTGACGGTATTTCAGCGCGTATTGATGTTGGGTTTTCGCGGGCGCTATCGTGATTTGAGCGACCCCGAACGCGAGCAATTACGGGTGGCTCTCGACGCACAGGTGGCGCCGTTCAAGGTCAGTCAACACGCGCCGACGCAGGTAGGCGGTGGCGAACTGAGCGCGGGTTTTGGTTGGCTGCGTTCACCTTTGATTCATCTGCTGACAGTGGCCCTGTTGCTCGTTGCGACGTGGTGGGGATTGGATCATCTGTTGAGCGATGCGATTGCCTCGCTCTTGCCGGATCAGGGGTGAGTGCCAGATGACCTTCAATCTGCATCGCATCCTATACCTGTGGGCGGGTGTCCTCGTGCTCGCGTTGCTGCTCATCATTCCGCTCGCGCTGTGGGCGCGTGTACTCGGCGTGTTGATCGCGGTGTGCTGTGTGGCGTGGGCCTGGGTATCACTGCGCCTGCGCGCCGAACGGCAGCATGGGTCGCTGAGGTTGGCCGAGGGCAGGGGGCTACCCGCCGCTGGGTTTCGTCACCCGGTGGTGCTGGTCTGCGGTGATGGCCTGGATGGGCTGTTCGGCAGGGTTGCCGCCGAGCGGTTGGCCCTGCGTGTGACTGAGCAAGGGTGCTACGTGCGCGTACCGAGCCTGGAGCAACTGCGGGTTGTCACTGATCAGGTTCTGGCCGTGCGTCCGGGCTGGGCCGGGCAACTGGGCGTGATGTTCAGCGTCAGTCCCGGCGCGCACAGTGATGGGGCCGTACTCGCCGGTCAGGTGCGCGCCTTCAGTCATCAGGTGGCCTTGGCCCGCAAGCGCGGCGTTGCGCTGCCGCTGTTGCTGGTGAGCTACCTGCAAACCTTGCAGGGCGAGGCGCCTTGGTTCTGTTGGGGCAACGGGCAGGCCGAGGTCCGTGTGTGTGATGCGGGTGCTTGCGTCAGCCTGGATGACTGGCAACAGCAACCCGCTGACTCACCCAGGCAGGCTGCCCGGATGCACGCAAGCGTTCAGTTGAACAGCACTGTGGCCTGGCTTCACGAAGCGGTATTGCCGCACCTTGTCACTCGCAATGCTTCGGGTCTGGTGGCGACCTGCGCAGTCACGTGGGTGCCGGCATTGCCGCATGCCGTGAAGGGGAACCTGTGGCAGCACTGGTTACGCAGCAAAGTGGCGCTGGCGGATCACAGAGAGGCCGTGACGAATGCGGTGTTGCCGTTCCCGGACCCTTTGCTCAACCTGCTGCCGCTCGGCCCGCTGCGTTCCCCGGTGCAACGTGCAAGCGTTATTGCGCTGTGGTTGTTCGCCGTGGCGGGTGTTGTCGCGCTCGCCAGTTCGGCGTGGCAGAACGCCCTGTTGCTACGCCAAGTCAGCGATGACTTGCGACGTTATTCGGCTATCCCGCAACCGACCCAGCGTAACCAGCGCGAGTTTCTTTGGCGTGAAAATGCCCTGACCGTGCTGCGCCAGGACGCCCAGCGTCTGGACGCGTACTACCGGCACGGTGCGCCCCTGGCATTCGGCTTGGGCCTGTATCGCGGCGAACGCATGCGCGCCGTGCTGCAGGCGGTGCTGGCCGCTCACGTTGAACCGCCACCGGCCACATCACCGGCGCGGGCTGCCCGCCCGGTGCGGTTGGACAGCCTGTCGCTGTTCGCCAGCGGCAGTGCCCTGCTTAAGCCGGATTCGGCCAAGACCCTGATCAATGCGCTGGTCGATATCAAGGCCCAGCCCGGCTGGCTGATCGTCATTTCGGGGCATACCGATGCCACTGGCGACCCCGAAAACAACCTTCGACTGTCCCGCGCCCGCGCCGCTGCCGTGCATGACTGGATGCAGCGCTTGGGCGGCATTCCCGACAGCTGCTTTGCCGTGCAGGGCTTTGGCGCCAGCCAGCCGATTGCTGGCAACGACACCGAGGCGGGGCGTGCAGCCAACCGCCGCGTTGATATCCGTCTGGTGCCTGAGGCGGGGGCCTGCGTGCTTCCCGTCGCACACCCGGACAGGCAACCCCCGGTCGCATTCCGCGACATTTAAATCTACGAGAAAAAGGAGCTTCACATGGCAATTCCCGTTTACCTCTGGCTGCAAGACGACGGCGGCGCAACTATCAAGGGTTCGGTGAACGTGCAACAACGCGAGGGCAGCATCGAGGTGGTTGCCCAGGATCACAGTCTGTACATCCCCACCGACAATAACACCGGGAAATTGACCGGTACGCGGGTTCACACACCGTTTCTGTTTTCCAAGGAAATCGATGCGTCCAGCCCCTATCTCTACAAGGCGGTCACCACCGGGCAAACGCTCAAGAGTGCTGAGTTCAAGTGGTACCGCATCGACGATGCGGGGCAGGAGGTCGAGTACTTCATCACCAAACTCGAAGACGTCAAAGTCGTGAAAGTCGCGCCGAAAATGCACGACGTCAAAGACCCGAGCAAAGAGAAGCACAACCACCTCGAGCAGGTGGAGTTGCGTTACGAGAAGGTCACCTGGACCTACAAGGACGGCAACATCATCCACTCCGATTCATGGAATGAACGCCAAAGCGCTTGATACGCGTGGAGCAGCAGGTGGGCCTTTGCCTGCTGGCTCCCGGTGTGCTGGGTTGAGCGTCCGTTCGCGGGCGTTCAGCCAAACACATCGAGTTTCAAACCCGCGGCTGGCGTTATCGATGACACACCACCATCACCGAACAAGGATGTAACCGTATGGCCCAACATTCCACGCGCTTGCTTCGCCGTCTCAACCCTTATTGCACCCAGGCGTTGAGTGCAGCGGCTACGTTGTGCCAAAGCCGTGCCCACGCGCAGGTCACCATCGAACACTGGCTGCTCAAGTTGCTGGAGCAAGGCGAGGGCGACCTGACCCTTATCGGCCGTCGCTACGAATGGGATATGGATGCACTCTGGCGCGGCCTGATCGACCACCTGGACACCCTGCCGCGCAGCGTGCAAAACAAGCCACAGCTGTGCGGCAAGCTGCAACAACTGATCAAGAATGCTTGGCTGCTGGCATCCCTGGATGGCAATAACGAGATCCTGCGCTCGGCGCATTTGCTCGGTGCGCTGCTGGAAACTCCGAGCCTGCTGGTGTGCGACGCCACTTGGCCGCTGCTTAGTATCAGCGATGCCCAGTTACAGCGGTTATTGGTGTTGCTCGACCAGCGCTCCGAAGAACGTGCGCAAGCGCAGCAAGAAGCGGCACGGGACCACTCCGAGCTGCCCGCTTTATCCGGCACCGATGAACCGGGTGCCCTGAAAGTCATCTTGGACAAATTCACCCACGACCTTACTGCCAAGGCGCGGGCGGGGCAGATCGACCCGGTGTTTGGTCGTGACGATGAGATCCGTCAGGTGATCGATATTCTCAGCCGTCGGCGCAAGAACAACCCGATCCTGGTGGGGGAGCCCGGCGTCGGCAAAACCGCTTTGGTTGAAGGTCTTGCGTTACGCATCGTAGAGGGCAATGTCCCCGACAGCCTCAAGCAGGTCGCCTTACGCACCCTTGACCTGGGTTTGTTGCAAGCGGGCGCCGGGGTCAAAGGCGAATTCGAACAACGCCTGAAAAACGTCATCGAGGCCGTGCAACTGTCGCCGCACCCGGTGCTGCTGTTTATCGATGAAGCCCATACTCTGATTGGCGCTGGTAACCAGGCGGGTGGTGCGGACGCCGCCAACTTGCTCAAGCCGGCCCTGGCGCGTGGCGAGTTGCGCACGGTCGCCGCCACGACTTGGGGTGAATACAAACAGTATTTTGAACGCGATGCCGCCTTGGAACGACGCTTCCAGATGGTCAAGGTCGACGAGCCGGACGACGCCAACGCCTGCCTGATGCTGCGCGGCCTCAAGGCGCGCTACGCCAGCCATCACGGCGTGCACATCCAGGACGCGGCGGTACAAGCAGCGGTGACGCTTTCACGGCGCTACCTGACCGGCCGCGAACTCCCCGACAAAGCCATCGACCTGCTCGACACCGCCAGTGCACGGGCACGCATGAGCTTGGACTGCGAGCCGCAAGCGCTGGTGCGCCTTAAGGCCCAGCAGACGGCCCTCGAGCTGGAACGCCAGGCCCTGGAAGAAGACCAGCAACTGAGCGGCAGCCCCGCCAGCGAGCGCCTGGCGATCATCGACGCGCAGCACGCCGAGTTGCACCGCCAGCTAGTCGGGCTTGAGGCGCAATACCGCAACGAACTCGAGCTTACCCAGCAATTGCGCGATGCCCGTCAGGCAGAACCAGCACAAAGGACCGTCTGCCTGCAATTGCAACAACAACTGAGCAACGCCCAGGGCAACCAGCCACTGCTGTCCCTCGACGTCGATGCGCGCAGTGTGGCCGAAGTCATCGCTGACTGGACCGGCGTACCGCTGGGCAGCTTACTCAAGGACGAACAAGCCAACCTGCTTGAGCTGGAATACCAACTGGGTGAGCAAGTGATCGGCCAGGACCCTGCGCTCAGCGCTTTGGCCCAACGCCTACGCGCAGCTAGGACCGGCCTGACAGATGAAAAAGCCCCGCTGGGCGTATTTTTGCTGGTCGGCACTAGCGGCGTCGGCAAAACCGAAACGGCGCTGGCGCTGGCCGACACGCTGTTCGGCGGCGAAAAATCGCTGATCACCATTAACCTCTCGGAATATCAGGAAGCCCATACCGTCAGCCAGCTCAAAGGCTCACCTCCCGGCTACGTCGGTTACGGTCAGGGCGGCGTGCTCACCGAAGCCGTGCGTCAACGCCCCTACAGCGTGGTGCTGCTCGATGAAGTCGAGAAGGCGCACCGCGACGTTCTCAATATTTTTTACCAGGTCTTTGATCGGGGCTGTATGCGCGATGGCGAAGGTCGGGAAATCGACTTTCGCAACACCGTCATCCTCATGACTTCCAACCTTGGCAGCGATGAACTTCAAACTTGCCTGCAAGAGTTCCCCGACGCATCCGACAGCACCTTGCACGCGTTGCTGCGCCCGATCCTGCGCGAACACTTCCAGCCAGCCTTATTGGCTCGTTTCCAAACCCTGATTTACCGCCCGCTTCAAGCCGACGCCCTCCAACGTATCGTCGCCATCAAACTCGCCCACGTTGCCAAGCGCTTGCAGCGTCATTACGGATTGGATTGTCAGGTCGACGCAGCCCTCAGCGCGGGGCTGGTTGCGGCCTGCCTGCTGCCCGACACAGGCGCGCGCAACATTGACAGCCTACTCAACCAGCAGATTCTGCCGGTCCTCAGTCAGCGGTTGTTGCAACGCCAAGCCGCCCGGCAGAAAACGTTTGGCGTGACCTTGGGCTACAGCATTGAGGAAGGGATTGTCCTGCATTTTATCGACGCCCAAGACGCTGTTTCGCCCGTTGCGATGGAGGCCTGAACATGCTCAACCAACTGCGCAGCTTCTACGACCACAGCCGGCACACACTCAGCGTGCGCGACGTTGATGCACTGCTTGACGTCCTGGCCTTTGAGGGCAAAGAGGGCCTGAGCCAACCCTTCACCTATCGCATAGAGTTCACCAGCACCGAACGTGACCTAGGCGCCGAAACCCTGCTCGGCCAGGCCGCCCGTTTCAGCCTGCACGCCCCACCGCAAAAACCACCGGCCTTGGGCTTCAGCGCGCCCGAGATCAAACCGCTGCGTACCCTGCATGGGGTGGTCACCGGCTTCAAACGCCTGTCCGGCTCCGCTGATGAAGCCCGCTACGAAATCACCCTGCAACCGCACCTGGCTCTACTTGGCCAAGGCCGACAATTTCGCATCTACCAGCACCAATCTGTACCGCAGATCGTCGAAAGCATCCTGCGCAGCCGCCACGATTTTGAAGGCCAGGACTTCCTTTTCAGCCTGGTGCGTGAATACCCCAAACGCGAACAGGTTATGCAGTATGGCGAGAGCGATCTGGCCTTCATCTCGCGCCTGCTGGCCGACGTCGGCATCTGGTACCGCTTCACCAGCGACGAACGCCTGAATATCGACGTGGTGGAATTTCACGATGACCAGCGTCACTACCAGTTTGACGTGGCGTTGGCCTACCGCCCGCAATCCGGGCTCAGCAGCAGTGGCCAGGACGGTGTGTGGGCCCTGCAATCGAGCCACCACGTGGTGGAACAGCACGTCAATATCCGCACCTACCATCACCGCGTGGCCAATGCTCATCTGAACGGTGACATCGACCAAACTCGCGGCGCCAGCGGCACCTATGGCGAGGCTTATCACTACGCCGAACCCTACACCGTCATGGGCGATCGCTACGCCCATGACGAAGACCTGCAAAGCGAAAGCGGCTACTTCTACGCCCGGCTGCGTCACGAGCGTTACCTCAACGGCCAAACGCGACTCAGCGGCGTCAGCAGCAGCGCAACCCTTGCTCCTGGGCAGGTACTTAAAATATCCGGCGGCGCGCCACAGGCTTTCGCGCCAGGTGCGGTGATCACCCAACTGATCAGCCGCGCCGCTCGCGACGCCAGTTACGAAGTGACGTTTGAGGCCATTCCCTACTCGGAAACGGTGTGCTTTCGCCCGGAGTTACAAGACAAACCGCAAATCGCCGGCACCGTCCCGGCCCGCGTCACCAGCCCGCAGGCGCATGACCCCTACGGGCACATCGACATCGAAGGGCGCTACAAGGTCAATTTCCTGTTCGACCGCGACGCCTGGAAACCCGGTGAAGAAAGCCTCTGGCTACGCCTGGCCCGACCCTACGCCGGGGATACCCACGGCCTGCACCTGCCGTTGATTCCCGGCACCGAAGTCGCCATCGCCTTTGAACAAGGCGACCCGGACCGGCCTTACATCGCGCACGCGTTGCACGACAGCCAACACGTTGATCATGTGACTTTGCGCAATTACAAACGCAACGTGCTGCGTACTCCGGCGAATAACAAGCTGCGCATGGATGACACGCGGGGGCAGGAGCATATCAAGGTCAGTACTGAGCACAGTGGTAAGAGCCAGCTCAACCTGGGGCATCTGGTGGATGCCAAGCGTAAAAAACGTGGCGAAGGATTTGAGCTGCGTACAGATGCTTGGGGAAGCATTCGCGCAGGCAAAGGGTTGTTCATCAGTACGGATACACAGGCCAAGGCCTCTGGTGATGTGCTCACCATGGCGCCCGCCACCGATCTGGTCGCGGGAGCCAAACAACAAATCGCGGATTGGCAGGCAATCGCCCAGTCTCACCACAGCCGCAAGCCAGCCATCGATGGGCTGCAACAGTTCCAGGACAACGCCAAAGACCTGAACGCCTCGGCCATCCTACTCAGTGCGCCCAAGGGCATTGGCGCCGTAACCCCAGAATGCTTGCTGCTCAAAAGCGGCAACGCGATGTACGTGCAAAGCAACGACGAGATCAACCTGGCCGCCGCTCAACGGCTGTCTGTCCACGCGAATCAGGCCATTTCCCTGCTTGCCCAGCAGGAAGGCATGCGCCTGGTGTCCGGCAAGGGGCCGCTGGAAATCGAATCTCACGGCGACGTGATGAAGCTGATTGCCCAGCAAGACATCACCCTGCAGACCGTACAGGGGCATCTGCAACTGACGGCGAAGAATGGCATCACCCTGGGGTGTGGAGGCGGCTATATCCGCATTACGCCCCAAGGCGAGATCCAGATTCATGGTCCGGGGTTGATCAGCATTAAGGGCAAGCATCGGCTGAATCCAGGAACCAGTGAGGAATTCCCGTTACCTCAATTGCCCAGCTCGGTGTGCAAGGAGTGCCTGAAAAAGGCGCAGGCCACGGCCCAGGGCTTCGTACCCAGGGGCGCACAAGCATGAGCGCTGTTCCTCGCAATACCTGGATAGAACTGCTGGAAGTTTCCTGCTCACAAGTCTCCGTTACGTGCCTGGATATCATCATTGATCAGGCCGGCAGCGACTCCCCATTACTGCCCAGTGTTCTCAGCGTCGAGCCCGCACTGCCTTGGTATTCACTATTCACCGGGTTGCCGGAGGCGGGTGCCGACGAATTGGCACCGTTGCTGGTCCGTGTCGATTTGGCGCAGCCCCTGCAACGCCAGTGGCTGGTTGGCCTCGTGCAAGCGCTGAATGGCCGCTCGCAATTGTTGGTGCTGGGGTCGCTCTGGCCCTTCCAGGCTTTGGCTGAACACCTCGGTCGGTGCCTGGAAGTGCGCAACGGCGGGTACCTGGGGTTGTTGCGTTATTACGACCCGCGGCTGTTCCCGTTGCTGTTTAGCCATGTGCTTGAACCCCAGCAACAGCAACCGTTGTTACGCCCCGCGGTTTTCTGGAGCTGGCTGGATCGCGACGGCTCTCCCAAACGGCTTGCGGGTGCGGCCGATACGCCCGAGTTGCCGGAGGATTTCACCCCTATCGAACTGAGCGACAGCCAACTGGAAACGCTTAGCTGCGCAAGTGATGCCACGGTGGCGATGGTGAGTCTTGCCGATGCGTTGCCATCCGCGTGGCGTGCCGAACAGCGCTTTCAGGCGTGCTACGCAGCAATGCTCGATGCCACCCAGGCCGGGTTGTTACTCAATTCCCAACGTGAAGCCCACACCCTCGACAGGTTACGTAACGCCTGCGCGACCCACACCAGCGAAGACAGGAAATGAACGTTATGCCCAGACCCACGGACGGCAGGTATCGCCTCGCCCTGCTAGGAGCCCTTGTTGGCGCATTGCTCGCGCAAAGCGCCCTGGCCAGCACCCTTGAAGCCATTAACCACACCCACTGGGCGATCAACCGCTTTAGTGTCGACGGTCGATCGGGTATCGACATCATCGGTCCGTATCAGGGGGGCGGGGGAGGTTGCTGTTACGTCGCTCCGTCGCGCTGGCAGCCGGGAATGACCGTCCGCGTTGATTGGGAAACAGGAGCTGGTAGTTCAAAGGGATATCCCGGAACTGGAGATTGGGATAAGTATTTAGCATGGATTGAAAAGATAGATGCGCAAAAACGTCGACATACGAAGTTAGTGCCGGTCCCCGACTATACCGGCCAAAAAGTTTGTGGCCTAACCGTGCATTTCCTGCCCTGCGATGCCCTCCAGGTCACCACCTCCTGTTATGCCTACGGCAGCCCTGAATACCCGATCAAGACCCCGCTGCACTTGCCGGAGCCCAAGTCATGTCCGAAGTGAAACATGCCAGTGTCTGGCTCCCACCGGCGTTTCCTGTGGAGGGGCGCTTGCCTCGACGCGTTGAACAGGTCCAACAAAATATCCTGCGCCAGTGCGAGCAGGAGCGGGGCTACCAGGATGCCCTGTGCCTGGCGGCCGGTTATCGGGTCACGCCACCGTGCTGCAAGACGTTGCACATCAGCCTGTTCTTCGATGGTACCGGTAATAATCTGAATGATGACCTGTACATAGCCAATAAGCCGCACCCGACCAATATCGCCCGGCTGTTTCGCGCCACCGTCGGGGATGGGTATGCCGGTGGCACCGGGCACAGTGACAAGGCCAAGCGTTTGACCGATGCGACGGGCACCGGCAATGGCCAGTACTTCAAGTACTACATGCCCGGCGTCGGCACGCCGTTTGCGGAGGTGGGCGACCTGGATTTCACCGCTGTCGGGCTGGCGGGCGCCTGGTTCGGCGAAGAGCGGATCAACTGGGGACTGCTGATGCTTATCGATGCCCTGCGGCGCACGCTAGGTTTGCCTCGACAGGACAACGCGGGCCTGAAGGCGGCGGTCGGCGCCATGGGCACGTTGCCAGGGCTGGAATTTATCAAGGGCCAAGCCAACCGTGCCGCAGTGTTCAGCAAGCAGCTCAAGGCGATTGAAAAGCCGCTGCGCCTGGCGCTGGCACAGCCAAACCCCGGCTCGTCGAAACTGTTGGGCATCAAGTTGTATGTTTTTGGCTTTTCCCGTGGCGCGTCGGCGGCGCGGGCCTTTGTCAGTTGGTTGAATGAGCTGATGCGTTACCGACCGTTCCTTAAACTGGACGATCTGGAAGTCCCGCTGAGTGTGGAGTACCTGGGGTTACTGGACACCGTGGCCTCGGTGGGCATTGCCGATATTATGCCAGGGGCAGATGGGCATATGGCCTGGGCCGATGGTAATCAGGAGCTTCCCGGTGGTGGGCTGGTCAAGCGTTGCCTGCATCTTGCGGCTGGTTTTGAGCAGCGCCTGTGTTTTCCGCTGGAGTCGATTCGCCGCGAGAGTGGCAGTTATCCGGTGAACAGTGTGGAAGTGATCTATCCGGGGGTGCACTCGGATTTGGGTGGAGGGTATCCGCCTGGGGATCAGGGGAAGGCCACCGGCAGGGATGACCGTCTGCTGCTGTCACAGATCGCGTTGCACGACTTATATGCTGACGCTTTCGTTCATGGTGCACCGTTAAAGGTACCTCCAGGTTCCCTGCCAATAGGGTTGCGCCATGAGTTATGGCGTGCAATGGAAACTGATGTGGAAAGGGCATTTGCTGTTGCGCCGGCTCTGGTCAACCGCTTCAACGCCTGGCGCCAGATGACCCTGGGCCTGCCCCATGTTTCCCACCCTCTGCCCATCGAACAAATTGAACGCTACCAGCCCCTCGCGACCACCACCACGCTGGAACAGGCCGCACGCACCCAGTTGGGCTGGATCACTGCCTGGCGCATCGACCGCTATGCCTTCGCCAGCCTGAAGCAGAAATCGTTCTACCTTGAGGCTAGCGATACCGAAGCCGACCCGGCAGTACGTAAAAAAGCGGAGTCGGATCGCAACGAGAAACAGGCAACGATTAAATCAAAGCGCAAGGTGCAACTCGCCCTTGAGCGCAGTGGCCAAGCGCAGCCAAAAACACCGGAGCCTGGCGTTAAGGATTTCGACGCGGACATGGGGCAAACCCAACTGCGCGAAGCCGCCGAGGAGTTTGGTGCCGCCTACCGCGACCCCGATCACCTGGCCTCCAACCTGAGTCGGGTATTACCGGCTAACGCTCCACCCGTGGCGGTGTTGCGCATCATCACCGCTGACGCACGCGTCGAGTGCCGGCAGATGAAAGCATCGGGTCGGGCCAGGGTAAGTCAGCTGTTTCCGCCGCCAGCCGGTCAGCACAATCATCCAAACGAAAATACCCGGGGTCCGGTAGACGAAACCAGCAACGCCTCGCAGCCTGCGGGGTTGTTGCGAGCGCTGCTGGATGATCAGGTCCACGATTCCCGCGCCTGGTTTCTTTATTCAATGGGGCGCGAGTGGATGGGCAGCTATTTCCGTGAGCGCATGGTGTTTTTCGGCGAAGCCAGCAGAAGAGAGCTTGCGCTTAATCCTGAAGTGAAAGCGACGATGCTCGCCGGGCTCACGCCTTTGCCAAGCTCGGGACTTTCCGTTGCCGCTCAATTCCCCGTCATGGATGCACAACGTATGGCCGAGGCTCAGCAAGCCATCGAGGCGCACTGGCACGCTTATTACGCCAAGGTTAGCGAGGTGAGCAATGCGCCGGCCTGATCTTGTCTTTCGACGCTCTGCTCCAGGAGGAAAACTCATGTCCAATCCTATTTCGTATCGAGTGCTGATGGCTGCCTTATGCGGTCTGGTTGGGGCTGTGCTTGTGCAAAGTGCTCAGGCCAGCACCCTTGAAGCTATTAATCACACTCACTGGGCCATTAACCGCTTCGGTGTCGACGGTCGCTCGGGTATCGACATTGTTGGGCCGTACCAAGGTGGCGGGGGAGGTTGCTGTTACGTCGCCCCGTCGCGCTGGCAGCCGGGAATGACTGTGCGTGTTGATTGGGAAACCGGAGTGGCTTATTCCTATGACAACCCTGGCCTTGCTGATGAGGCTAAGTACGATGCTTGGCTAGACAAAGTCGATGCCCAAAAACGCCAACACAGCAAACTAGTCCCCATCCCCGACTACACCGGCCAAAAAGTCTGCGGCCTAACCGTACATTTCCTGCCCTGTGATGAACTCCAGGTCACCACCTCCTGCTACGCCTATGGCAGCCCCGAATACCCGATCAAAACCCCGCTGCACTTGCCGGAGCCTCAGTCATGTCCGAAGTAATGTGCGGTCTTAATCGGGAGGTGCGGTGATGAAGCCGTTGATTCGTCAAGGAGACACGTTGGAAGAATTTGGCGGCGAAGTGCTGGAGGGGCATTACGAGTGTCATGGTAAGCCGATGGCCTGTCAGGGCGACGCCGTGCGCTGCAACCTGCACGGTCGCACCGAGATCGCCGAAGGCACCGACCTGCTGCACATCGACGGCCGGCCGGCGGCGCAGCATGGCCACCGCTGTAAATGCGGATGCACGCTGGTCAGCTCAATGCCGGACACGCAGGTGGCCTATTGAATGCCGCGCCTGAGTTTGCCGCTTATCCCTTGGTTCCAGCCCCGGTGTACTCACGCTGGATGGTCAGCGGAGTGACCTTGCTGGTTGTTTTGGCCGGTGTGGGCGTGGTGTTGCGATCGGTCATTGAACCGCATGTGGCGGTTACCGCTGTGGCCTTTGCATCACTGGTCTGGTTGTTGGCATTGCTGTTGCGCGTGTTGTACTTTCGCCTCAATCGGCATAACGCACAGCGTTATCACGAGGCAGCCGAACAGGTCAGCCAGGCGTGGTGGATGCACCATCGGCAGCATGTCGGGCTGGTCGAGTCCGTGCTGGTATCCGCGCCATGCACCACGCCGGAACAGGGGCTACTGCTATTCAGCTCAGACCACCAGCCACCCGCGCCGCAGGCAACGCTTGAAGGGCGAGCGATTCATCTTGTTCAGGTGTTTGGAAATGATGTCGCCGAACGTGAGCGCAATTTAGCGATTTTGCTCGCACTACAGTGGCACCGACAGCGTGATGAACACTCAGCCGCGCAGCCGCGCAGCCGCTACGTTGCTACTGGCAGGGTTCGCTGTCGGCATGGCAAGCATTTGCCGAACAAATGGCGCTGTGTTCTCCCCCGGTTCAACTGCCTGAACAGCCAGAACCTTGGGAGGGTATTCGTACCCTGGATTCGGTTATTGACCAATTGCAGGGCGCTCCCGCAACGGCCTGCGTCCTCTGCGCCGGTTGCCAATCCTCGACTATCCAGCAGGAAAATCCTTTGCCGGCAGGAGAGGCGGCGGTGCTCTGGTTATTCGGCCCTGAAGGCGCTGTGCGTTTTTCTCGCGGCGAATGGTTTTCGGCTGATACCGAGCAACTCTCTACGGTCGCTAAGCGTGCTCTGCAGCAGCGCGAACTAATCGCCCCCACTGACGTGTGCGTGTCGTTCGCTCAGCCAACTGTGCCTGAGTTGCCTGCCGCTGGCTGGAACACTAAGCAGCACGTGCAAGACGCCAACTTCGGCGCCCTGGAGCATCTACAGGCCATGGTCGTACAAACCCTGGCTGCCTGGTACGCCGAGCTACATCAGGTGCCTTGCGCCTGGTTGGCGAACGACCCTCATCACACCCTGGCCCTTGGAGTTGTGGAACCCGATGACTCAAATAGTTGAATCTCCGAAAATATCCTCTGGGAAGACGGCGTTATTGCTCGCTGTGATTCTGGCGGTACTTGTCGCTGCGGGGGCCGCGATCTGGTGGTTGTTGATGGAGCCTAGGCTTCTCAGCCGTGCCGTGATGCGGGATGTCGTGCTTAAAGGCATATTGCTGTGGGCATTGTTGTTCGGCATGGCGCTGGTGGCCTGGCAGATTGTCCAAAAGGGCATCCGCAAGTTAGTGCTCGGTTCCCGGTTGTTGCCAGTGCCCCCTCCCGCCGAACCCGATGGACAGCCGGACCTGGCAGAGATAATTCAAGGCCTGCGCAAGCACTACGGCCTCTTCTGGCGCCACAAAATCCGCCTGCTTCTCGTCATCGGCGAACCCACCGAAATCGAAGCCATCGCCCCCACACTGGCTAATCAGCAATGGCTCGAAGGCCAAGGCACAGTCCTGCTGTGGGGTGGCAGTGCCCAGGCCGCGCTGGATCAATCATTCCCTAAGCACTGGAGTGGGCTGAGCCGCAGGCGTGCGCTGGACGGGGTGGTTTGGGCGTTGAACAAAACCCAGGCCGCCGACGATGCCGCGATGGGCAAAGGTGTACGCCAGGTGCAGCGCCTTGCCCGTGACCTGCACTGGCAGTTGCCGTTATACCTCTGGCAGGTCTGCGACAGTACATGGGCGCAGGACACTCGCAAGGCGCAGCCGGTGGGTTGCCGGTTGCCCGAGCGGTTCACGGCGGCGGCATTGGAAACCGCCCTGACGCGCTTGCTGGAGCCTTTGCGCCGCGAGGGCTTGGCGCAGATGAACGGTGTGATGAAGCATGATTTTCTGCTGCGCCTGTCCCGGGATTTACAGGGCGAGGGCATCGCCCGCTGGTGTCAGACGCTGGCGCCGCTGGGTAGCGACTTTGCCCAGGGTGTGCCGCTGCGTGGGGTGTGGTTCAGCCTGCCGGTACAGCGCTCGCCGCATGATCAACAACAGGAGTGGTCGGTTGCCCCGGTGTGGCACGGCGTACTCGGCGATAACGCCAGTGGCCGCCGGCTGGGCTGGAGCGTGCCGCGCGTTGGCTATGCGCTGGTGTTGGGTTTGGCGACGTTATGGGGCGCCGGATTGTTGCTCTCGTTTGTCAGCAACCGTGCGCAAATCGCCCAGGTGCAAAGTTCGTTGGCGGCATTGCAGCAGACGGGCAGTAGCGACGAGCAACTCAGCGCACTCAACGATCTGATGCGCGAACTGGCGCGTCTGGATTACCGCGCCGAACACGGCGCTCCTTGGTACCAGCGCTTCGGCCTGAATCAAACCCCAGCGCTGCTTGAAACGGTGTGGCCACGCTACGTCGAAGCCAACAACCGCCTGATCCGTGACCCGGCGGCGGACAATTTACGACGACAGCTAAACGCGTTGATCAGCCTGCCTGTGGGCAGCGAGCAACGGGCAGCGCGAGCCCAGTCTGCCTACGAGCAACTGAAGGCTTACCTGATGATGGCGCGCCCGCAAAAAGCCGACGCCACCTTCCTGACCAAAGCCCTGCGCAACGCCGAGCCGGTGCGCGACGGTGTATCGCCGGGACTTTGGCAAAGTCTGGCGCCTAACCTGTGGCAGTTCTATGGCGAGCACTTGGCGGCGCACCCGGCCTGGGCTATCAACGCTGACCCGAGGCTGGTTGCTCAGGCCCGACAGGTTCTGCTTGGGCTGTTGGGCCAGCGCAATGCAGAAACCAGTCTTTACCAGCAGGTCCTCGACACAGCGGCCAATCAATACCCAGCGCTAAGCGTGCAAAACATGGTGGGTGAAACCGATGTTCTGGCGCTGTTCTACACCGAAGCCAGTGTACCGGGCGTGTTCACCCGCCAGGCCTGGGAGGGCCAGGTGCGCCAAGCCATCGATGCGATCGCCGACGCGCGTCGTGAAGAAATCGACTGGGTGCTCAGCGACAACCAGACCGATATCGCCGCTGAGCTGACCCCGGATGAACTCAGAGAGCGGCTTACCGAGCGTTACTTCCAGGATTACGCCAGTGCCTGGCTGGGCTTTCTCAACAGCCTGCGCTGGAACCCAGCCAATAGCTTGGGCGATGTGATCGACCAACTGACCTTGATGACTGATGTGCGCCAATCGCCGCTGATTGCCCTGATGAACACGCTGGCCTATCAAGGGCAGGCCGGCACTCGCAACCAGGCCCTGGCCGACTCGTTGTTACAGTCCGCGCAAAAGCTGATCGCCAAGGACAATGGGCCGATGATTGATCAACTGGCACAAACGCCGCGCAGTCCGCTGGATGCCACTTTCGGGCCGTTATTGAGCCTGCTCGGCAAAGACCCCGAGGGCAAGGCCGATAATGACCGGTTGAGCCTGCAGGCGTTCCTGACCCGCGTCACCAGGCTGCGCCTGAAATTACAGCAAGTCAGCAATGCGCCTGATCCGCAGGAAATGACCCAGGCCTTGGCGCAAACCGTGTTTCAAGGCAAGAGCGTCGACCTGACAGACACGCAGTCCTACGGCAGCCTGATTGCGGCCAGCCTGGGAGCAGAGTGGAATGGGGTCGGCCATACGCTTTTTGTGCAGCCTTTAGATGAAGCGTGGCAACGGGTGTTGCAACCCTCGGCTGCCGGGCTCAATAGTCAGTGGCAACGCTCAATCGTTGGTGATTGGCAGAGTGCTTTTGCTGGGCGCTATCCGTTCGCGCAAACCGCCAGCGATTCCTCGTTGCCGATGCTGGGGCAGATGATTCGCGCCGACTCTGGGCGTATCGAGCAGTTTTTACGCAGCCAACTGAGCGGTGTGCTGCGCAAGGAAGGTAGCCGCTGGGTCGCCGACCCGCGCCATAGCCAGGGGTTGCGGATTAATCCGCAGTTTCTGGCGGCGATTAACCAACTGAGCCATCTGTCCGACGTGATCTATACCGACGGCGGCGTGGGTTTGAGCTTCGAGCTTCAAGGCAAACCGGTGCGAGATGTCGTGCAAACCACCTTCATCCTCAATGGCGAACACCATCAGTATTTCAACCAGAAAGAGCGTTGGCAGCGTTTCAATTGGCCTGGGCGCGGTGACCATCCCGGCGCCAGCCTGAGCTGGACCAGCATCCATACCGGCGAGCGCCTGTTCGGTGATTACCAGGGGACTTGGGGCCTGATCCGCTTGCTGGAAAAAGCTCGAATCACCCCCTTGGACGACGGCGACAGCCGCTACCGCATGGTCCTCAAGGCCCCCGATGGTTTGAACCTGACGTGGAACCTGCGCACCGAACTGGGCGCGGGGCCTCTGGCCTTGCTCAAGCTGCGTCACTTCACGTTGCCGCCACAGATCTTCCTCACCCAAGGCACCGCGCAAGTGCCGTATGCGCAGAGCGGGGTTTTTGAATGAGCCTGTACACCTTGATCACCCATTGTCTGGGCGAGCGCGACCCCTTGGCCTTGGCCCGCAGCCAAGCCGAGCGCTGGCAGACGTGGCTTCAACCGATCAGCGCAGACTCGCCTGTAGGCGAAGACCCAGGCTATGACGATGACTTCCAACGCATGCGCGAGGAGGTCAACAAGCTCTCCGGTGCGGATGCCGAGCGGGTGGTTCAACTGGCAGAACAGCTGCTGATCCACACCTGCAAAGACCTGCGCGTCGCTACGTATTACCTGTGGGCGCGCGTGCAGAAGGACGGGGAGGCCGGGTTGGCTGATGGCCTCAGTTTGCTCGCCGCGTTGGTGGAACGTTTCGCTGCCGATGTGCTGCCGTCGCGGCCCAATAGCCGCAAGATGGCGCTGGAATGGCTGGCCAGCGGCAAGGTGCTGGACAGTCTGTCGCTGTACCCCGAAGTGGTGCGCAGCGAAGCCGAGCGCACGGCGGCGGCGCTGGCCTGGCTGGAGCGTGGGCTTGAGGCCTGGCCGCAAGATCAGCGCCCGGCACTCGGTGCGCTGTACGGCGCGTTGTCCGCTCGATTGACGCAGTCCGGAGGGGTTGATGCGCTCGTGCCGCAGCACAGCGCCAGTCACGAATCGACTGTGCAGACGGCGGCGCCGAGCGCCACGGCCATCAAGTCTGGGCGCGACTTGCTGGACAGCGGTAGGGCGTTGGCCGGCTATCTACGCGAGCAGCCCCAGGGCTGGCTGGCGGCGCATCGGCTGATGAAAAGTTTGCGCTGGGACACGGTACACCAGGTGCCGCCTGAGGAAGCCAGCGGCAATACGCGGCTGGCATCTCCCCGAGGTGATTATCGGGCGCAGCTCAAGCGCCTTTACCTGCAACAACGCTGGACTGAATTACTCGATCAGGTCGAACGAATGTATGCCGAGAGCGTGAACCACTTCTGGCTGGATTTGCAGTGGTACTTGTACCAGGCGCTGAGCAAACAACCCGCGCCACAAGACGGCTGGGCGGACATCATCAAGCGTGACTTGGGTATGTTCCTCGAACGCTTGCCCGGGCTGGAACTGTTGCACTGGAACGACGGCACGCCCTTCGCCGATGAGACTACCCGCGACTGGATCACCCAGCACGTCAGTGGCAACCGCACGCAGCAATGGCTACCGGCACCGAAGGCGGTGCTGACCACGAGCGATGCCGAGATCTTGTCGCTGGAGGACGAGGCGGTGGCCCTGGCCGACAGAGAGGGCGTGGACGTGGCGCTCGGTTGGCTGGCGGCACGGCCGGGCCTGCAGACCGGGCGCCAACGCTGGTTGCTGCGCCTGCTGATGGCGCGTGTCGCCGAGCAATACGGTCAGGGCGATTTGGCCATGCACGTATTGGCCGAACTGGACGCTACCGCGCAGCACCACGCGCTGGCGTGCTGGGAGCCGGAGCTGAATTTCGAGGTCAAGGCCCGGCTGCTCAAGCTCTTGCGTCAAAAAGCGCAGCGCACCGATGCAGACAAACCCACGCTCGCCCGGCGCACCGAAGCGCTGTTGGCGGCGTTGGTCGCCATCGACCCGGTACGCGCCGCCGTGCTCTGCGGCTAACCCTCATTCATCAGGAATCTATCTGTGAGCATGGACAATTTAACCCTGCGCTACTACGACGCCGAAATGCGTTACCTGCGCGAAGCCGGCAAGGAATTCGCCGAAGCGTTCCCGGATCGGGCGGCCCAGCTCAACCTGGACAAACCGGGCGCGCAAGACCCCTATGTGGAGCGCCTGTTCGAAGGCTTTGCGTTCTTGATGGGACGCCTGCGCGAGAAGCTCGACGATGATTTACCGGAGTTGACCGAGGGGCTGGTCAGCCTGTTGTGGCCTCACTATTTGCGCACCATTCCGTCGCTGTCGGTTGTCGAGCTTGTCCCTGAGCTCGCGCAGATGAAACGTAGCGAGTTGGTCGGCAAGGGGTTCGAGGTGTTATCCCAACCCATTGGTCCGCAACGCACCCGTTGTCGTTACACCACCACTCAGGATCTGACGTTGCAGCCGCTGGCCCTGGAGTCGGTGCGACTGGCCTACGAGCCGGACGGTCGCTCGCTGTTGCGCCTGCGCTTTGCCTGCGGCGCGTTGACGGACTGGAGCCAGATCGAGCTGAGCCGCCTGCCGCTTTACCTGAGTGCCGATGCACCGCTGGCCAGCGCCTTGCACCATGCGCTGACGCTGAACACCCAGGCGTTGTACGTGCGCCTGCCGGAGCAGCACGAGCGCCAGGTATTGGACGGCCATTTTGCGCCCAAGGGGTTTGCTGACGAGGATCGGCTGTGGCCCAAGGGTGACAGCGCGTTCAGCGGTTATCAGTTGCTGCTGGAGTACTTCACCTTTCGCGAGAAATTCATGTTCGTCACCCTCTGTGGTCTGGAACATTTGAGCCTCTGCGCCGATATGCCTTGGTTCGAACTGGACGTGGTGCTGCGTGACGCATGGCCAAAGGAACTCAGTGTGAGCAGCGAACACATTCGCCTGCATGCCGTGCCGGTGATCAATCTGTTTGCGCTGGAGGCTGACCCGCTGACGCTGGCGCCGTTACAAACCGACTACCTGCTACGGCCAATGCGCTTGCAGGACGGTCATACTGAAATTTATTCGGTCGATCAGGTCACCTCGTCAAAAAACGCCGTGCGCCATGACTACGTGCCGTTCAGCAGCTTTCGCCATAAGGGCGGCATGCTGCGCGACGATGCTCCCGAGCGCTACTTTCATACGCGCCTCAAGCGCGCCGCCAATGGCTTGCATGACACCTGGCTGATCCTGGGCGGTGACGGCTTCGATAAGGACCGGCTGCGCAACAGCGAAAGCCTGTCGTTGCGCCTGACCGGCACCCACGGCCAGTTGCCGCGCAAGGCGCTGCAAAGCACGTTGCTCGATACGCTGGTGCAAACCACCCAGACCGGTTTGCGCGTGCGCAACCTGTGCGCGCCGAGCTTGCCATGCTACCCACCGAACCGCGACCGCTTTCACTGGCGGGTCCTGAGCCACCTGGGCTCGAACTTCCTGCCGATGCTCGACAACGCCGAAGTGTTGCGCGGCACATTGGCTCTGTACGACTGGACGGGCAGCGAGCTCAACCGTCGTCGTCTGGCAGCGATCGTCGAGGTCCGTCATCACGTGGTCCAGCGTTTCGAGAAAGGCTTTTTGCTACGCGGGGTGGATATCGAAATCACCCTCGATGCCAATGGTTTTTCAGGGGAAGGTGACATCAGCCTGTTCGGCGAGATGCTCAATCGCTTCTTCGCCTTGTATGCCGACATTCATTTGTACACCCAGCTCACGCTGATCCTGCAACCTACTGGAAAGTGCCTGCGATGGAACGAGAATCACAGTCAGCGTATTCCCGGCTGAAAACCAGCGGTTTGCTGGACGCCTTGCAAGGGCAGGTGGCCGAGGCCAATCTGCAGCGTTTTTGCCAGTTGCTGGAACAGGCCTTGCCCGGTCACCCACCCCTGGGCAGTACCGCGCACCCGGCGGATGACGCCGTGCGCTTTCGGCCCGATCCGGGCATGGGCTTTCCGGCCGGCGAGTTGAAGTCGATTGAAATCGATGAAGCACACCCGGAGCGTGCGGCGACGGTGCGCACCCGCTTGCTCGGGTTGTACGGCGTCGATTCGCCGATGCCGACCGTGTATCTGGACGACATCGCGCAGCGTCGGGAAGGGCATGCGGCGCTGGAAGCCTTCCTGGATATTTTCAATCACCGGATCTTCACCCAGTTCTACCGGATCTGGCGCAAATACTCCTACCCGGCGACGTTCGAAGCGGGCGGCACCGATGCCACCTCGCAGTGCCTGTTGGGCTTGATCGGCCTGGGCATTCCCGGCACCGCGCAACAGGTCGGCACGCCGGTCTCGCGCTTTCTGGCCTTGCTCAGTGTGATGCGCCTGCCCACGCGTAATGCTGAAGGCATCGCCGCATTGGTCACATTGCTCGCCCCCAACACCCGGGTGCAGGTGACCCCGCATTGGCCGCAAACCATTGCGCTGCCGGCGCCGGCCAGCCTTTCCCGGCAACGTCCGGTGAGCTTGTCCCAGGGCACGCCGCTGGGCCGTGTCGGCCACGACGCCAACAGCCAACTCGGCCTGACGCTCTATACCGAGCATGCGCAGGAAGCCCTTGGCTGGCTCCCCGACGGCCAGTTACAGCGCGACCTGCGGGTGCTGTTGCGCGTGTACCTGGGGTGGCGTTGCACGGCGAAACTGCGCTTGTCTCTGCCGCTGCACAGCCTGCCTGCGCCGGTGTTGGGGCAGGCGGCCATTCGGCTCGGCATGACCGGCGTGCTGGGCTTGGGAGGCGCCGCCTGGCGGGCGACCGAGCACGCCACCCTGACGATCAACCTGGGTCGCTACCAAGGCCTTTCGATTAACCCACGCAACAGGGAGACACAGCATGTCGCGTACCGTTTTTAATCTCATGATGCTAGCGGCATTCACGCTACCGCTGGGCGGTTGTGGGTTGGTCCAGACCATGGCGGATGGCACGGCATCCACCGCCAAGGCGATCTTCTACAAGCAGGTCAACACCCTGCACCTGGATTTCAGCGCGCGCACGGCGCTGAACACCGATGCCACGGACATGCGTGTCTTGTCGGTGCCGACCCTCGTGCGGGTTTACCAATTGCGCGACAACAAGGCCGCGGCGCTGGCGACCTACGAAGGCTTGCTGGACGATGACGAGCGCTTGCTCGCGAGTGCGTTGCTGGACCAGCGCTCGGTGGTGGTGAAACCGGAGGAGGGCGCGCAACTGAATGTGCCGATGCACAAGGACGCGCAATTTGTCACGCTGGTGGCGCTGTTTCGCGACCCCGATACCCGGCAGGACACTTGGCGCCTGACGCTGACGCGTGACGACCTCGAGCCGGATCGCGCGCGGGTGATCGAACTGGGCGATAACCGCTTGACCCTGCGCCCGCTGGCGAAGGACTGAGCCATGACCGAGTACAGCCCATCGCTCTACGAACGCCTGCTGCACAATTTCGACGGTGAGTTGGACTTGCAGCGGGTCAGCGAGGCGGATCAGCACACGCTCTCCGTGCTGGACAACCTGCAGCGCATCCTCAACAGCCGAGCGGGCTCGCTCAGCCATCTGCCGGATTATGGGTTGCCGGACATGGGCCTGATCCTGCAAGGGCTGCCTGCCACGGCCCATGACTTGATTGGCACCATGACCGACACGCTGCTCAAGTACGAACCGCGTCTGGCGGCGATCACCATCGAACTGCTGCCCCAGGCGCTGCCGGGTCATCTGGAGTATGCCTTGGACCTGCAATTGAAGGATGGGCAGCGCGTGAACTTCGGCACCCGCCTGACACCCGAGGGCAAGGTGCTGGTGCGGCACTTGAAGCGACAGCATTACCTGTCGAAGCGTTGAACCGATAACGGAAGGGAAGCCCGATGACGGCGTTGTTTGAGATGCGTATTCAAGTCGGCGGTGATCCGCGCGGTTTCAGTGAGTTCAACGCTTTGCGCGATGAGTTGGCCAAGCTCAGCCATCCCGCTTGCCCGGATGTGGACTGGGCCAAGGTCGAGCAAGGCTGCCTTGCGCTGTTCCAGCAAAACGGCGCGGAGTTGCACAGCGCGTGCTTTTACACCTTGGCCCGCGGCCAGCGTCATGGGGTGGAGGGCATCACGCAAGGTGTGGCGTTGATCGAGGCGCTGGGCGGCGAGTGGGCGCGCCTGTGGCCGCCGATGGCGTCGGCGCGCCTGGACTTGCTGGGATGGTTGTTCGACCAACTGCAACTGCTGCTGCGCAGCGTGGTGGTGAACGCCTACAGTGTGGCCGCGTTGGTTCAATTGGACATCGAACTGGCGCGCTTGCAGGTGGGTTTGCGTACTCATCTAGACAGCCCTCTGCAATCGCTGCAAGCCCTGCGTTATCAGGTCGGCGGCCTGATCCAGCGCCTGGAGCAGAGCCCCGCGTCGGGCGAAACGCGGCTCGCACCGGTCAGGTTGATGGCGCCGGCGTTGGTGACCCCCGTGGTGATTCTGCCGCCCCCCAAAATGGCGCCGCGCAGGTCTCGCATTGGCCTGTGGTGGCTGGTCGGGGCGCTGATCGTCGTTGTGCTCTCGGGGTTCGGATGGCGCATGTGGCTGTCAGGTCCGGGCAGTGAACCGCTTATGTCCGAGCCGGTTCGACTGGACAGCCTGTCGCTGTTCGATGCCGGCAGTGCCACGCTCAAGCCGGGCTCGGCCAAGGTGCTGATCAATGCCCTGGTCGAGATCAAAGCCCAGCCCGGCTGGCTGATCGTGATCGCCGGGCATACGGATGCGACCGGTTCCGTCGAACAGAACCTGGCGCTGTCCCATGCCCGCGCCGCTGCCGTGCGCGACTGGATGCAGCGCATGGGCGACATTGCCGACAGTTGCTTTGCCGTCCAAGGCTTCGCGGCCAGTCAGCCGATTGCCAGCAATGAAACCGAAGCCGGACGCGCCGCGAACCGTCGTGTGGATATTCACTTGGTGCCACAAACGGGGGCCTGCGGCGAGGCCTCCGTGGCAGTGGACTGAGGGCTATTTCATCGCATGCTCAACCACCTGCGCCGCACGCGGTGCAGCCCGCGTGCACTTGGCCAACGCCTGCTGCACGTCCGCCAGCAGGTCGACGATGTCCTCCAGCCCGACCGACAAACGTACCAACCCTTCGCTGATCCCGTGCGCTGCCCGCTCCTGCGGGGTGTAGGTGGAGTGGGTCATGCTCGCCGGGTGTTGGGCCAGGGATTCGGCATCGCCCAGGCTGACTGCGCGGCTGAACAGCTTGAGCGCGTTCATGAAGCGCCGGCCGGCCGCGATCCCGCCTTTGAGCTCGAAGGCAATCATCCCGCCGGACATGCGCATTTGCCGCGCCGCCAGTTCGTACTGGGGGAATGAGCGCAGCCCCGGGTACGTCACGCGTTCCACCGCCGGGTGCGCCTGCAAGGCTTCGGCCACCGCCTGGGCGTTGCTGCAATGGCGGTCCATGCGCAGCGCCAGGGTCTTGAGGCCGCGCATCAGCAGCGACGCGTCCTGCGGCGACATGACCGCGCCGGTGAGGTCTTTGAGCCCTTGCAGGCGAATGCGCTGCGCCAGTGCCTGGTTGCTCACCGCAATGCCGGCGGTGATGTCGCCATGCCCGCTGAGGTACTTGGTAGCCGAATGCACGACCACATCGGCGCCCAGGTCCAGCGGCCGTTGCAGGTAGGGCGTGCAGTAGGTGTTGTCGACCACCACGATGACGTTGGGCTGCTGGTGCGCAAGCGCCGCCACGGCGGCGATATCGACCAGTTGCAGGGTGGGGTTGGCCGGGGTTTCGCAGTAGATCATGCGCGTGGCCGGGGACAGCGCGGCGTGCAACGCGTCCAGGTCGGTGAGGTCGACATGGCGCACCTTGATGCCGAATTCGGCGATGCCATGGTGCAGCAGCGCGAAGGTGCAGCCGTAGAGCGTCTGGCTGACGATCACCTCATCGCCGGGGCGCAGCAGGGTCCAGAAGGTGGCGGCAATCGCGCCCATGCCGGAGCTGAAGGCGACGGCCGCCTCGCCGTTTTCCAGGCTGGCCATGCGCGCTTCCAGCAGGGCCAGGGTTGGGTTGGAAATACGCGTGTAGAAGTGCCCGCTTTGTTCACCGGCAAAACACGCGGCGCCGTATTCGGCGGTGGGGAAGGCGAACGTGGCGCAGAGGTAGATCGGCGGTACGAGGGCGCCGTGGTGGTCCTTGGGGTCATAACCGTGGTGGATGGCGCGGGTGGAAAAGCCGAATGCATTGTGTTTATTGTTCATGTCGGACACTCCTTATTTCCTACAATGCTATGCTCATAACCACAGCTGAACTTTGCAATATTTGCTGACAAAACCCGCGTTATGGGATGAAACCTCCCTAAAAATAATGATTAGAGGCACGTTATGCCCGTCAGCCTGGATCGCACCGACAAGGCCCTTTTAAACGCGCTGCAAGGCAACGCCCGCTTGACCGTGGCCGAACTCGCCGAGCGCGTATCCCTGACCACCTCACCCTGCTGGCGGCGGGTCAGGAACCTGGAAGAAAGCGGGGTGATCAGCGGTTACCAGGCGATCCTATCGCCCAAGGCACTCGGGTATGGGGTGACGGCGTTTGTCAGCATCATGATGGAGAGCCACACCCAGGAGGTCGCGCGGGCGTTCGAGCAGCGCTTGTTGGACATTCCGCAAATCGTGGCCTGCCATAACGTCTCGGGGCGCTATGACTTCCTGCTGGAGGTGGTGGCGAAGGACCTGGAGTCGTTTGGCGAATTCGCGCGCGAGGTGTTGCAGACGTTGCCGTGCGTCAAAGAGATTTACTCGAGCTTTTCCTACAAGTCGGTGCGGCCGTTGCGCGTGATTCCGTTGCCGGGCTGAGCCCATGCGCACATTGGCTACCTGATCTTTGCCGAAATTGGCTATTTCTCCTGAGCGCTCCGCTGACTAACCTGGCCACCCATTCCCAGTGTTCCGGAGCTCTACCATGCAACCCCGTATCGATTTCTACACCGCCTCTCCGGATGGCATGAACGCCATGCGCGCCCTGGAAACGGCTGTGGGCAAATTGTCCATCGAACTGCCGCTGCTGGAACTGGTGCGCCTGCGCGTGTCGCAAATCAACGGCTGCGCCTTCTGCCTCGACATGCACACCGCCGATGCGCGCAAGGGCGGTGAAACCGAGCGCCGCCTCTACACCCTGTCGGCCTGGCGTGAAACGCCGTTCTTCACCCCGCGTGAACGCGCCGCGCTGGCCTGGGCCGAAAGCCTGACCCTGGTCAGCCAGACCCACGCCGCAGATGAAGACTACAACCTACTCGCCGCCGAGTTCAGCGCCCAGGAACAGTTCGATCTGAGTGTGGCTATCGCCACCATCAACAGCTGGAACCGCCTGGCGGTGGGCTTTCGCAAGATGCCCACGTAAGCCTTCAGTCGGCCTTGAAATAACCGCGTGGCGTGGTGCCGGTCATGCCCTTGAAGAAGGCGATCAAGGCGCTGTCACTGGCAAAGCCCAGCTCGAACGCGCAATAGCCCAGGTTGCGCCCGCTGGCGAGCAATTCGATCAGCCGCATCAGCCGCCACTGTTGGCGCCATTGTTGATACCCCAGGCCGGTTTCCCGCCGGAAGATGCGGCCGATGGTCTTGGCGCTGGCGCCCAGTTGTGTTTCCAGGTTTTGCAGCGTTGGCGGCAAGCAGTCCAGATGGGCCAGCAACGGTGCCAGGCGTTTGTCCCGGGGTAAGGGCAGCAGCATCGGTTGCTCGGCGGCTGCCTGGATTTCGTCCAGACACAGCGCCAACAGATGGGCGTAACGACCGGTTTGCCAATCGCTGTCGAAGGGCGCCATCGCCATCGGTTCCAGCACCGCGCGCAGCAAGGCACTCACCTCGATCACCCGCACGTGTTGCGGCAATTGATCCGCCAGGGCCGGGCTCATGTAGACCGAACGGTAGTCGACGGTGTTATGCATCTGTGCGCGATGGGGCACGCCGCAGGGAATCCACGCGGCGCGGGTGGGCGGTAGCAGGCACAGCTGGTTGTCCAGGGTAATGCGGCTGCAGCCCTGCTGGGTAAACAGCAGTTGCCCGCGTCGGTGCCGGTGCAGGCCGGAATCGTGGTCGCCGAGCTGGGCAGCGATGCCGATGACCGGTGCCGGCAGGCGGTCGGGATCGAAAGACGTGTCGGCGGCGAGCCAGGCCATAGATTGTCCGATTTGATGGATAAGCTGTCGAAGTTTGGATAATACCCCAGCGGCCAGTCCTTACACTCCTTGCGTTGTTTTTCGGGGAAGGAGCTGTCGGTGAAAAGTACAAACCTGTTGGTGCTGGCCGTGGCTTTGCTGATGTTCCCGCAACTGGCCCAAACCCTTTACAGCCCGGCCCTGGGTGATATAGGCCAGGCCTTTGCGGTCGGGCCGGAACGGGCCGGGCAGAGCCTGTCGGTGTACTTCCTGGCGTTCGCGTTCGGCGTGGTGGTGTGGGGCCGCTTGTGTGATCGCTGGGGGCGGCGTCCCGTCATGTTGGCGGGGCTGTCGATGTATGCCGGCGCCTCGGTGCTGGCCTTGGGTGTGAGTACCTTCAATGGCCTGCTGCTGGCCCAGGCCTTGGCGGCGTTTGGCGCGGCGGTAGGTTCGGTGGCCACGCAGACGCTGTTGCGTGATCGCTTCCAGGGCGCTGAATTGGCCCAGGTGTTTTCCGTGATGGGCATCGCGCTCGCCGTCAGCCCGGCGCTGGGCCTGTTCAGCGGCGCAACCTTGGTGCAGCACTTCGGCTATCGCGGCATGCTTGCCGGGGCATTGCTGCTGGCGTTGGTGTTGTGGGGCTGGTGCCTGTGCGCCTTGCCCGAGACACGGCCGGCAGCGTTGCCCACGGCTTCGCTGCGCCAGACCCTGGGCCTGATGCTCAGGGACACTGGGCTATGGCGTGCGGTGGGGTTGGTGGGCGCCTTCAATATTGCATTGTTCAGCTATTACGCCGTGGGGCCGTTTGTCTTCGAGCGCCTGGGTCTGTCCGCCGCCGCGTTCGGTTACAGCGGGGTGCTGCTGGCGCTGGGCTCTGGGTTGGGGGCGTGGCTGAACAAGCGGTTGCTCAAGCGCGGGATGAACGGTGAGCAGTTGGTGTTCACCGCCGCCGGCATCGCGCTACTGGGTGGCCTACTGGTGTTGATGCTGCAAGGCAGTTGGCTGTTCGTCTGGCCGATGCTGCTGGTGGTGCTCGCCTTCGGCATGGCGATTCCCAATGTGCTGGGGGCAGCGCTGGCTGCCTATCACGACCGCCTGGGCACGGCTGCCGCGCTGTTCGGTTTGCTGTACTACTTGGTCATTGGCGCCGGGCTGAGCCTGGTCGCCTGGCTGCAAGACCTCGGCTGGAGCCTGTTGACCTGCGGTCTCGCGGCGCTGTGGCTGGCAGTGCCGCGTGGGCTCAGAAGTTGACCGAAGCACTCAGGCGCGCCGTCAGCGGCGCGCCCTGGAACAGGTAATCATCGCCCATGTACTCGCCTGCGTCGCGCCAGTAGCGTTTGTCGAACAGGTTGTCGACGCTCAGGCGAAACACCGTCTCATAGCCATCGATTTTGGTGGTGTAGCGGCTGCCGACGTTGACCACCGCGTAGTCCCCGACCTCGACGTTGCCGCTGCGGTTGGCGTACTTCTTGGCGCTGTATTGCACGCCACCCAGTACCGCCAGGCCGTTCACCCACGGCAGCGCGTAGTCGGCGTAGACACTGGCGCGCAGCTTGGGCACGTTGATCGCCTGGTGGCCTTCGTAGTCCGGCGTGCCGCTGCCGCTGACCCGCGCGCGAATCGCCGCGACGCTGGTGGCGATCTGCAGACGGTCGGTGGCCCAGCCGTTGGCCGACAGTTCCAGCCCGGTGTTTTTCTGTTCGCCTTGTTGCACGTAGGTGAAGTTTCCAGCGCCATCCGGCTTGGCGTACTGGTAGGCCTGGCGCGTCTGGAAGACAGCGGCGGCGAAGCTGATGCGGCGCCAGTCGTACTTCACGCCGGCTTCGAGTTGCCGTGACACGGTCGGGGCCAGGGTTTCGTTCGGGTTGCTCGCGAACCACGGCGCGGTGCCGCCCAGGGACAGGCCCTTGCTGTAGCTGGTGTACAGCGAGATGTTTTCAATCGGCTTATAGATCAGCGATGCCTGGGGCAGGAACACGTACTGCTGGGTATGGCGCGCCGGGTCGCCATTGCTGTCAAAGGCTTTTTCATCGAGGCGCACTTCGCGACCGCCGAGGATGGTTTGCCACTGCTCGTTGAAGCGGATGCGGTCGGTGACGAACACGCCGTACTGGCGACTGTCGAGGTTGCGATGGCTGTCGTTCAACGGCACGTTGGTCGGCGCAAACGTCGGCGCGTCGTCGTTGATATTGCCGCTGCCGATGTACGCGTTGACCGCCTCGCGCTTGTCGATCACCCGGCGAAATGCGCTGGTGCCGAAGGTCAGTTCATGGCCCAGGCCGACGGTGTCGAACAGCCCGGTCATGGCCGCCTGCACGTCATCGTCGCGGCGGGTGTCGTCGGGGCTGCGGTAGTCGTAGATATCGTAGTCACCCTCGGGGCTGAAGGTGTTGGCGTTGCAAGTGCCCACGTAGAAACAGCCCCAGGCGAACGAACTGTAGTCATCGATCACCACCTTGCTGCGCGCTGCGCTGACACTGCCTTTCCACTGGTCACTGAAGCGGTATTCGAACGTGCCGTTGAGGTTCAGCGAATCGATACCGACCTGCTTGGAACCGCTTTGATGGCCCAGCAGCTTTTTCGGCGATGCAGCGTGGGGCACTTCACTGCCGCCCAGCAGTTGGTAGCCCGGCACCGAGCGCTGTTGTTTGTTCTGGTATTCCGCATCCAGTTGCAGCACCGCGTCGGGGCTGATGTTCCAGTCGAACGCCAGTGACAGGAAGTCGCGCTGGCCATTGGCGTGCTCCACGTAGGAGTTGAGGTCTTCATGGGCCACGTTGGCGCGTAGGCCGAACTGCTGCTCGCTGCCGAACCAGCCGCCGACGTCGGTGGCGATATAGCCGCTGCCGCGGTCGTCGCTGGACACCGTCACCGAACGCACGTCTTGCGGGCGCTTGGTCACGTAGTTGATCACGCCGCTGGGCTCGGAAATCCCACTTTGCAGGCCGGCCAGGCCCTTGAGCACTTCCACCTGTTGTTTGTTTTCCAGGGCGACGTTCTGCTCGCCGGTGATGGTGCGGCCGTTGATCTTGTAGCTGCTCGCGGCGTTCAGCGAGAAGCCGCGCACCACGAAGTTTTCGTAGTAGCCGATCGGCGCATAGCTGTCGCCTACCGAGGCGTCGTTGCGCAGCACTTCGCTGAGCAGGCGGGCTTGCTGGTCCTTGATCAGGGCGGCGTTGATCACGCTGATCGAGGCGGGGGTGTCCAGCAACGGCGCTTCATTGAAGCCGCCGACCGAGGCGGTGTCACTGCGATAACCGGACTCATCCTGGCCCTGGACCTGCACCGCCGGCAGTTCAATTTCCGCGGCCAGACTGCTGCCGATGCCACCGCTAAGCAGCAGGCCGAGGGCGAAACGTGAAGTGACGACGGGACGGAAACGCAAAACCATGGGGCAAGGCCTTAAAGCGCAGGACGGGGGGCGCATAAACTAGGCATAAGTGCGTGCATTTACAAGGATTCGCGCGTTGAGACGGCCCGTCTCAGCGTGTACGCCGATCCACTTGCGTCTCGACAGGCCAGGTAGGCATCTGCGATAGACGAGGCTTCTCTCATTGTTGCAGGAGGTCGTCATGAGTACCGCTGGAAACGTTATCGCTGGAAAAGTAGCGCTGGTGACCGGCGCCGGGCAGGGCATCGGCCGGGCCATCGCCCTGCGCCTGGCACGGGACGGCGCTGATATCGCGCTGGTGGACATCAATGGCGCCAAGCTCGAAGCCGTTGCCGCTGAAATCGTCGCGGCAGGGCGCAAGGCGTCGGTGTTCATCGCCGACGTCTCCAAACGCGAACAGGTAGTGGCTGCCGTCGAGCACGCGTACCAGACCCTCGGTGGCTTCGACATCATCGTCAACAACGCTGGGGTGGCGCAGATCGATTCACTGCTGGAGGTCACCCCGGAGCAGGTCGAACGCACCCTCGGCATCAACGTGCAGGGCGTGTTGTGGGGCATCCAGGCCGCCGGCAAGAAGTTCAAGGCGCTCAAGCAGAAGGGCAAGATCATCAACGCCTGCTCGATTGCCGGGCATGAAGGCTTTGCGCTGCTGGGCGTGTACTCGGCGACCAAGTTCGCGGTGCGCGCCCTGACCCAGGCGGCGGCCAAGGAACTGGCGAGCGCCGGGATCACCGTCAATGCCTATTGCCCAGGCGTGGTCGGCACCGATATGTGGGTCGAGATCGACAAGCGCATGGCCGAGATTACCGGCGCCGAAGTCGGCGCGACCTACAAGAAGTACGTGGACGGGATTGCCCTGGGCCGCGCTGAAACGCCGGAGGATGTAGCGGGGCTGGTGTCTTACCTGGCGGGGCCGGATGCGGACTATATGACCGGGCAATCGCCGTTGATCGATGGTGGGATTGTGTACCGATAGCCCTGAAAGCACGCGGTTCAAAGGTGGGAGTGGGCTTGCCCGCTCCCACATGTTTGACCGTGCTGTGTCAGATATGTTTGCCCGGCATGTCGATGCCCAACTGGTTGACCCGGCGATACAAGGTCGCCCGCGAAATCCCCAGCGCCTGGGCCGTCGGCAACGGCTTCCAGCGATGCCGGATCAGCGCATCCAGCACCACCTGGCGTTCCGGGCTGACACGCTCTTGCACGTCGGCCTCGATCTGCTCGCCGCGCACCTCCACGGGCAAGTCCGCCAACTGGATGATGCCGCCGTCGCACACCGCACAGGCATACGCCAGCACATGGCGCAGTTGGCGCACGTTGCCCGGCCAGGCATACCCCAGCAGTAGCTCCAGCGCGGCAGGCCCGATACCCACGGCAATCCCGCTGTGGAGCGCCTCCTGTTCCACCAGCCGATTGATCAATGCCAGCTTGTCGCTGCGCTCGCGCAAGGGCGGCAGGCAGAACCGCGCGCAGCCCAGGCGAAAGTACAGGTCCTCGCGAAAGCGTCCCTCGCTGACCAGCGCCGCCAGGTCGCGGTGGCTGGCGCAGATCACCTGGATATCCACCGCACGGGTTTTCGCCGCGCCCAGCGGGGCCACTTCACCTTCGGCCAAGACCCGCAGCAAACGCGTCTGCAGGGCCAGCGGCATATCGCCGATTTCATCGAGAAATAGCGTGCCGCCATCGGCCTGCGACAACAGCCCGGTCATGCCCTTGCTCGACGCGCCGGTAAAGGCTCCGGCGACATAGCCGAACAGCTCGCTTTCGATCAGGTTTTCCGGGATCGCCGCACAGTTCACCGCCACGAACGGCCCACCGCGACGGGCGCTGCGTTCATGCAGTTGGCGCGCAAACACTTCCTTGCCGGCACCGGTTTCACCCTGCACCAGCACTGGCAGGTTGCGGTCCTTGACCCGCACGGCCAGGCGCAGGTGTTCTTCCACCCGTGGGTCGACCTGGTTGTTTGCCGTCTTAGCGGGACGCGCCGGTTTGCGGTGCGGCGCGCTGACCCGCACATGCAACGCGCCGGGTTCGCCGAGCCAGTGCAGTTGTTGCGCCGATTGATCGCTCACCGCACGCAACGCATCCAGGTCGAACACCTCGCTGATATGTACCGGCACCTGGCCAAAGCGCCGGCGCAGGGCCTGGCGCGCCTTGCTGTTCAAGGCATGCAGGCGACCGTCCTGGTCCCAGGCCAGCAACAGGTCGGGCTGGCTGTCGACATAGCCGGGTGTGCTGTGCGCCTGGAGCACCCAGTGCTGACGGGCGCTGTGCATGAAGAAGGCATTTTCGATGGCTTGTGCGCTCTGCGCCACCATCTGTCGCACCAGGTGCTGGCTGCGTCGGTCATCCGGGGATTTGAGCGCCGAGGCGTCCATCACCCCCAGCAGGTTGCCCTGAGGGTCGAAGATGGGGGCGGCGGAGCAGGTCAGCCCGATAAACGCCGCGCGAAAGTGATCGCGCTTATGCACCGTCACCGCAGCCTTGCTGGTGAGTACCGTGGCCACGCCGCAGGTGCCTTCTTCGGCTTCCGACCAGCAGGTGCCCAAGTACAGGCCGGCCTTGCGGCAATCGTTACGAATCGCGGTGTCCACGCGGTGGTCGATGGTCTGGCCCTGCGCGTCGGTGAGCATTACGCAGTAGTCGGCGTGGCGCACGCGGTGGTGCAGTTGACCGACTTCTTCGCTGGCGATGCGCATGAACAGCTCGGCGCGTTCACGGCATTCCTTGAGCAGTGGCTCACTGAGAATGCGTGGCCCTTGCAGCGAGCCAGGGTCGAGGTGGTGTTGCTCCATGGAGCGTCGCCACGAATCGAAAATCAGCGACGGCACCGGCGCCTGAGGCAGGCGATCGGCATTGCGTACCACACGACTGACGCAGTCGACATGGTCCTTGGAGTTCGCGGCGAGCATAAGGCCTCCGGTTCTCGATCTTTGTTGTTATGCCCGCCATTAAGCGCGCATGCGCGCACAGGGACAAGGGCGGCCTGACCAACTGCCCCGCGTGAGACGCAGCGTCTCATTCGGCCGCAGACGCCGCGGGCAGGTTGCAATGGCGCGTCTCATTCTGCGGTTGGCGGTTGCCGCTGCACAACCGCACGGCACTGCTCTGGATCAAGCCTTTGCCAGGTTTATCGAGGTGTTGGCACAGGCTGTGCTGATGGCTTTGTAACTGGCCGCAGCCAGTCTTTTGTGTGTCGAGACAACCTGGAGAACAACAAGATGTCCACTCACCTGTCCACTGATCAATTGCTTCATGCCTACACCGTGATGCGCACTATTCGCGATTTCGAAGAGCGCCTGCACGTGGAATTCGCCACCGGCGAGATCCCAGGTTTCGTCCACCTGTATGCCGGCCAGGAAGCCAGCGCCGCCGGGGTCATGGCCCACCTCAACGATGAAGACTGCATCGCCTCCAACCACCGTGGCCACGGCCATTGCATCGCCAAGGGCGTGGACGTGTTCGGCATGATGGCCGAGATCTACGGCAAGAAAACCGGGGTGTGCGGCGGTAAGGGCGGCTCCATGCACATTGCCGACCAGGAGAAAGGCATGCTCGGCGCCAACGGTATCGTCGGTGCCGGTGCGCCCTTGGCGGCCGGGGCGGCGCTGGCGTCCAAGCTCAAGGGCAGCCAGGGCGTGGCCGTGGCGTTTTTCGGCGACGGCGGCTCCAACGAGGGCGCGGTGTTCGAGGCAATGAACCTGGCCGCGATCATGAAACTGCCGTGTTTGTTCGTCGCGGAAAACAACGGCTACGCCGAAGCCACCGGCTCGGGCTGGTCGGTCGCGTGCAAGGACATCGCCGAGCGCGCCGTGGGTTTTGGCATGCCGGGGGTGATCGTCGATGGCAATGACTTCTTCGCCGTACACGCGGCCCTTGGGGTGGCCGTGGAACGTGCGCGCAGCGGCCAGGGGCCGACGCTGGTGGAGGTCAAGCTGAGCCGCTTCTACGGCCACTTCGAGGGCGATGCGCAAACCTATCGCGGCCCCGATGAAGTGAAAAACCTGCGCGAATCCCACGATTGCCTGGTGCTGTTTCGCCAACGCTGCAACGCCGAAGGCTGGCTCGATGCCGCGCAGTTCGAGCGCGTCGACGCGGAGGTCGCGCAACTGATCGAAGACGCCGTGCGCCTGGCCAAGTCCGACCCCAAGCCCCAGGCCTCCGATCTGCTCAGCGATGTCTATGTTGCTTACCGCTAATCGCCACCCACTACAAAAACAATCCGTGGAGAATTGATCATGGCTCGAAAAATCAGTTATCAGCAGGCAATCAACGAAGCCCTGGCCCAGGAAATGCGCCGGGACCAGAGTGTATTCATCATCGGCCAGGACGTGTCCGGCGGCACCGGCTCCCCGGGTGAACAGGACGCCTGGGGCGGTGTACTTGGGGTGACCAAGGGCCTGTATCCGGAGTTTCCCGACCGCGTCTTGGATGCGCCGTTGTCCGAAGTCGGTTACGTCGGCATGGCGGTCGGCGCGGCCACCCGGGGCATGCGCCCGGTGTGCGAGTTGATGTTCGTCGATTTTATCGGCTGCTGCCTCGACCAGTTGCTCAACCAGGCCGCCAAGTTCCGCTACATGTTCGGCGGCAAGACCACCACGCCGCTGGTGGTGCGCGCCATGTACGGCGCCGGCTTACGCGCTGCCGCCCAGCATTCGCAGATGCTCACCTCGATGTGGACGCACATCCCCGGCCTCAAGGTGGTGTGCCCGGCCACGCCCTATGACGCCAAGGGCATGCTGATCCAGGCGATTCGCGACAACGACCCGGTGATCTTCCTCGAGCACAAAATGCTCTACAGCTTGCAGGGCGAAGTGCCGGAGGAGATGTACACCGTGCCCTTCGGCGAAGCCAACTATGTGCGCGAAGGCAATGACGTGACCCTGGTCACCTACGGGCGCATGGTGCATATCGCCCTGGAAGCCGCCGCCAACCTGGCGCGCCAGGGCATCGACTGCGAAGTGCTGGACCTGCGCACCACCAGCCCCCTGGACGAAGACAGCATCCTCGAAAGCGTGGAGAAAACCGGGCGCCTGGTGGTGATCGACGAGTCCAACCCGCGTTGCTCCATCGCTACCGATATCAGCGCGCTGGTGGCGCAGCGTGGATTTTCGTTCTTGCGCGCGCCGATCGAAATGGTCACCGCGCCGCACACGCCGGTGCCGTTCTCCGATGCGCTGGAAGACCTGTACATCCCCAACGCCGCGAAGATCGAAGCCGCAGTGCTGAAGATCGCCGACAAGAGGACTGCCGCATGATCCATACCTTGACCATGCCCAAGTGGGGCCTGTCGATGACCGAAGGCCGGGTGGATGTCTGGCTCAAGCAGCCGGGCGACCGGGTGGAGAAGGGCGAAGAAGTGCTCGACGTGGAGACCGACAAGATCTCCAGCAGCGTCGAGGCGCCGTTCAGTGGCGTGCTGCGCCGCGTGCTGGCGCTGAGCGACGAGACCTTGCCGGTGGGCGCGCTGCTCGGAATTGTGGTGGAGGGCGAGGCCACGGAAGCCGAGATTGATGCGGTGATCGAAAGTTTCCAGGCCGGCTTCGTGTCGAGTGCGGCCGAGGCGCAAGCGTCCGGGCCCAGCGCGCAGAAAGTCGAGGTGGGCGGGCGGCTGTTGCGCTATCTCGACCTCGGTGAGGGCGGCACGCCGCTGGTGCTGGTCCACGGGTTTGGTGGCGACTTGAATAACTGGTTGTTCAACCATCCGGGGCTGGCGGTGCAGCGCCGGGTGATCGCCCTGGACCTGCCGGGTCATGGCGAGTCGGGCAAGCAGTTGCACCGCGGCGATGCCGAGGAACTGAGCCAGGCGGTGTTGGCGTTGCTCGATCATCTCACGCTCGACCGCGTCCACCTGGCCGGGCATTCCATGGGCGGGCTGGTGGCGCTGACGGCCGCGCGCGGGGCGCCCGAGCGCGTTGCCTCACTGACCCTGATCGCCAGCGCCGGCCTGGGGCCTGATATCAATGGCGATTACCTCCAAGGCTTCACCGAGGCCAACAACCGCAACGCGCTCAAGCCGCAACTGGTGCAACTGTTCAGCGACCCGGCGCTGGTCACCCGGCAGATGCTTGAAGACATGCTCAAGTTCAAGCGCCTGGAAGGGGTGGATCAGGCGTTGCGCCAACTCAATGCCCAACTCTTCGATGGCGGGCGGCAGCAGCTGGATTTGCGCAACGTCGTGGGGCACCAGCCAAGCCTGGTGATCTGGGGCAGCGACGATGCAATCATCCCGGTCAGGCATGCCGAGGGGCTCGAGGCCCAGGTGGAAATCCTGCCGGGGCAGGGGCATATGGTGCAGTTGGAGGCGGCGGAGCGGGTCAACCAGTTGATGGCAACCTTCCTCAACGCCCAGCCTTGATGCAATCCAATGTGGGAGGGGGCTTGCTCCCGATAGCGGTGGCTCAGCCAATATTCCTGGTGACTGACCCACTGCAATCGGGGGCAAGCCCCCTCCCACAATTTAAATTGCATTTCAAAAGTTGGAGGCGGCGGAGCGGGTCAACCAGTTAATGGCAACCTTCCTCAACGCCCAGCCTTGATGCCATCCAATGTGGGAGGGGCGGTGCGACGATTCGACTTGCCCCCGATAGCGGTGTGTCAGTCAATATCTCTGGTGACTGACCCACTGCAATCGGGGGCAAGCCCCCCTCACCATTTAGAGTGCATTTCAAAGGGAGCGCTTGAGGGTTGCGCTCGGCAGCTCTTTGAACAGTGCCCGGTAGCTATTGGAAAATCGCCCTAAATGCCAGAACGACCAGTTCATCGCCACTTCCGCCACCGTGGCCCCGGCTGAACTCAACAACTCCCGCCGCGCGCCGTTCAAGCGGCGCAAGCGCAACCACTGCGCCGGGCTCATCCCGGTGTAGGTCTTGAAGCCCTGTTGCAACTGGCGCAACGGCACACCGGCGATCTGCGCCAGTTCCAGTAGGTTGACGGCGTCATCCGCTGCATCTACCGCCCATTCGCCAATGCGCGTCATCAGCCGGCGCTCTTCGCTGCGCCGCTGCAATGACTGGCGGTCCAGGCATACGCAGGCGTTGTCGAGAATGAACAGGCAGTCGTCGAGCAACTGTTGGGTGAGGGCATCGCGGCAGATCGGGTCGGTGGTGGCGGACAACCGGGTCAGGGTGCCACTGAGCCAACGGCTGAACAGCGCATTCTGCTGACCGGTCAGCGGCGCCATGAACAAGCCTTCGAGTTTCGCCACATCCAGCCCATGGCGCTGCACGAACTGCGGCCCGAACACCACCGCGACTTCGCGGTAGTTCTCGGGGGTGATCCAGGTGTTGCGGCTCTCGCCGTTGAGCATGTACAGCGCGTTGTCGCTGCCGTCGAAACAGAACGCCAGCGCCCCCGGTGGCGCGTTGAAATGCTGCTCCACCCGGGTGTTCATGCACTCTTCGTAGACCTCCACACCTTGCAGGTCGAGGTAGCGAATCTGCCCGGCGAAATGCCCGGGGGACATCTGCTGGTAGTGCTGCACCCAGCCGGGTGTCGCACGGCATTGAGCGGCCACATCACCGGTGGTGAAGGCCTGTACGCGCAAAGCAGTAGCCTGTGTCATGGGGAACCTGGTCGCACTCTATTGGTGCGTTGTGCTCGGTGCAAAGTGGATAGATGCCGTGGTGCGGCGCGCCCAAGATAGACCTCAATGCGCCGGGAGTACAAGCCGACGCAGTCTCTCTCCCCATGACGAGGTCCTTATGAACGCCCCCTTCGATCAGCTGTCCGCCTGGCTGAAAGAACACAAGATTACCGAAGTCGAATGCGTGATCAGTGATTTGACTGGCATCGCACGCGGCAAAATTGCACCCACCAACAAGTTCCTGCATGAGCGAGGCATGCGCCTGCCGGAAAGTGTGTTGCTGCAAACGGTAACCGGGGACTTTGTCGACGACGATGTCTACTACGACCTGCTCGATCCAGCCGACATCGACATGGTCTGCCGCCCGGCACCCAACGCTACGTATGTGGTGCCGTGGGCCATTGAACCCACCGCCATCGTGATCCACGACACCTTCGACAAACAGGGCAACCCCATCGAACTGTCGCCGCGCAACGTGCTGAAAAAGGTGCTGCAGCTCTACACCGAGCAGGGCTGGCAGCCGATTGTCGCGCCGGAAATGGAGTTCTACCTGACTCAGCGCTGCGAAGACCCCGACCTGCCGCTGAAAACCCCGGTGGGCCGCTCCGGCCGCGCCGAGACCGGTCGCCAGTCGTTTTCCATCGACGCCGCCAACGAGTTCGACCCGCTGTTCGAAGACGTCTACGACTGGTGCGAACTTCAGGGCCTGGACCTCGATACGCTGATCCACGAAGACGGCCCGGCGCAGATGGAAATCAACTTCCGCCATGGCGACGCCCTCGACCTCGCCGACCAGATCACCGTGTTCAAACGCACCCTGCGCGAGGCCGCGCTCAAGCACAACGTGGCCGCGACCTTCATGGCCAAGCCGGTGGCCGACGAGCCGGGCAGCGCCATGCATTTGCATCAGAGCGTGGTCGACATCGCTACCGGCAAGCCGGTATTCGTCGATGCCGACGGCAAGATGAGCCAACTGTTCCTGCATCACATCGGCGGCCTGCAGAAGTACATCCCCAAGCTGCTGCCGATGTTCGCGCCGAACGTGAACTCGTTCCGCCGTTTCCTGCCGGACACCTCGGCACCCGTCAACGTCGAGTGGGGCGAAGAAAACCGTACCGTCGGCCTGCGCGTGCCGACCTCCAGCCCCGACGCCATGCGCGTGGAAAACCGCCTGCCCGGCGCCGATGCCAATCCGTACCTGGCCATTGCCGCCAGCCTGTTGTGTGGCTACCTGGGGATGATCGAAAAGATCGAGCCGAGCGCTCCGGTGGAAGGTCGCGCCTACGAGCGCCGCAACCTGCGCCTGCCGTTCACCCTCGAAGATGCGCTGGCGCGCATGGAGGATTGCGACACAGTCAAGCAGTACCTGGGCGACAAGTTCGTGCGCGGCTACGTCGCGGTCAAACGCGCCGAGCATGAAAATTTCAAGCGGGTGATCAGTTCCTGGGAGCGTGAGTTCCTGCTGTTGAGCGTCTAAACAATCATAAAGGGGTGTCGATATGCGTCTGACGAAAAAACTTCTCCCGCTGGCCCTGGTGGCGGCATTCAGCAGCGCCGCGCAGGCGGAGCCAACGGTCAGTGTCTACAACTGGACCGACTACATCGGCGAAACCACGTTGGCCGACTTCCAGGCCAAGACCGGGATCAAGGTGGTCTACGACGTGTTCGACTCCAACGAAACCCTGGAGGGCAAGCTGCTGGCGGGGCGCACCGGGTATGACGTGGTGGTGCCGTCCAACCACTTCCTGGCGCGCCAGGTCAAGGCTGGTGCGTTCCTCAAGCTGGACCGTTCGCAACTGCCCAACTTCAAGAACCTCGACCCCAAGTTGCTCGCGCTGCTGGAGAAAAACGACCCGGGTAATGCGCACTCGGTGCCGTACCTGTGGGGCACCAACGGCATCGGCTACAACGTCGACAAGGTCAAGCAGGTGCTCGGCATCGACCATATCGATTCGTGGGCGGTGCTGTTCGAACCGGAGAACCTCAAGAAGCTCAACCAGTGCGGCGTGGCCTTCCTCGACTCGGCGGATGAGCTGTTCCCGGCGATCCTCAACTACATGGGCAAAGACCCGCGCAGCGAGAACCCCGAGGACTACAAACAGGCGCAGGCCAAGCTGTTGAAATTGCGGCCGTACATCACGTACTTCCATTCCTCCAAGTACATCTCGGACTTGGCCAACGGCGACATCTGCGTGGCCTTCGGTTATTCCGGCGACGTGTTCCAGGCCGCCAACCGCGCCAAGGAAGCCAAGAATGGGGTGAACATTGCGTATTCGATTCCCAAGGAAGGCTCCAACCTGTGGTTTGACCTGCTGGCGATCCCCGCCGATGCGAGCAACCCGAAAGAAGCCCACGCCTTTATCAACTACCTGCTCGACCCTGAAGTCATCGCCAAAGTCAGCGCCTCGGTCGGCTATGCCAACGCCAACCCCGCAGCCAAGGCCTTCATGGACCCGGAGCTGGTGAACAACCCTGAGGTGTATCCTTCCCAGGCCGTGCTCGACAAACTCTATATCTCCACCACGCCGACCCCGGCGACCATGCGCCTGATGACCCGCGCCTGGAGCAAAGTGAAGACCAATAAATGATTCAATCCAGTGACCACGCCCAGTCCTATTACCGAGCTTCGGCCAATGCCATGCCCGAGCGTCCGTCGCTGGGCGCCGACCTGACGGCCGATGTGTGTGTGGTCGGCGGTGGGTTCACCGGGGTCAATACCGCCATCGAGCTGGCCCAGCGCGGGTTGTCGGTGATCCTGCTGGAGGCCCGGCGCATCGGCTGGGGTGCCAGTGGGCGCAACGGTGGGCAGTTGATTCGTGGGATCGGCCACGATGTGTCGGGGTTTGCCAAGTACGTGGGCGAGGAGGGCGTGCGTTACCTGGAGCGCGCCGGTATCGATTCGGTGGCGCTGGTCGGTGAGCGTATTCGTGAGCACGCCATCGATTGCGACTTGCGCTGGGGGTTTGCCGAGCTGGCCAACACCCCGGCGCAGTTCGCCGCATTCAAGGGCGAGCAGGGCAGCCTGGCGCGCCTGGGGTATGCCCATGAGACCCGCCTGGTGGGCCCGCAGGATATCCGCGAAGTGGTGGATTCGACGCAGTATGCCGGCGCGTTGGTGGACATGGGCTCCGGGCATTTGCACCCGCTGAACCTGGTGCTCGGCGAGGCACAGGTGGCCGAGTCCCTTGGGGTGCGGATCTTTGAACACACCGAAGTGCTGGAGCTGGTTCACGGCGACACGGTGCAGGTGCGTTGCGCGGGTGGCACGGTACGCGCCGCCAATCTGGTACTGGCCTGCAATGCCCATCTGGAAGAATTGGAACCGCGCCTGAGCGGCAAGGTGCTCGCGGCGGGCAGTTACATCATCGCCACTGAACCGTTGCCGCAGGACGTCGCCCACCCACTGATCCCGCAAAACCTGGCCCTCTGTGACCAGAAAGTCGGGCTGGATTACTACCGGTTGTCCGCCGACCGCCGCCTGTTGTTCGGCGGCGCCTGCCATTACTCGGGGCGCGATCCTAAAGACATCGCTGCCTATATGCAGCCCAAGATGCTCAAGGTATTCCCGCAACTGGCCGACACCGCCATCGAGTTCCAGTGGGGCGGCAAGATCGGCATCACCGCCAATCGCTTCCCGCAGGTCGGGCGGCTGCAGCAGTACCCGAATGTGTTCTACGCCCAGGGCTATTCCGGGCATGGGCTTAACGTGACCCACTGGTGCGCGCGGCTGTTGGCCGAAGGCATACACGCGAGCCACAGCCAGGGCCTGGATATTTTCAGCCAGGTGCCGCACATGACCTTTCCCGGTGGCAAGGCGTTGCGCTCGCCGCTGCTGGCGTTGGGGATGGCGTGGTATCGGTTGCGGGAGTTGATGCATTGAAGCTCGTGGCGTGGCAGGCTGGACGACGTTTTCCCATGACTTCTGGAGAGTTACCGTGCCAACAGCATCTGCAGCAATTGAAATCCCGGTATCGGCCGATCAGGTCTGGAAATTGGTCGGTGGCTTCAACAGCCTGCCGGACTGGCTGCCGCTGATCGTCAAGAGCGAAGCCGGCGAAGGCGGGCGTGTGCGTCACCTGGAAACCGCCGACGGTGGTGTGGTGGTGGAGCGTTTGCAGACCTTCGATAACGTCGGGCGTACTTACAGCTACACCATTGAAGAATCGCCGTTTCCGGTGAGCGCCTACCTGGCAACGTTGCAGGTTGAGGCGCTGACGGAGTCGTCGGCGAAGGTGACGTGGTCCGGTGTGTTTACCCCGGCGGCGGGTACTACGGAGGGGGCGGTGGAAGAGCTGTTTTCCGGGGTTTACAAAGGCGGGGTTGAGGCGCTGCGCGCGAATTTCTGAGCAGATCTATCAGGCAATGCAGGGCTAATGTGGGAGGGGGCTTGCTCCCGATAGCGGAGTGTCAGTCACGTGATGAATGACTGAAACACTGCTATCGGGAGCAAGCTCCCTCCCACATTTGGCCTGTGCAGGTCTCAGGCTTCGGGCATGAGCTGCTGGCGACACTCCAGCACCAACCGCGCACCGCCGCGCAGGCTGGTGCCGACGTCCAGTTTGAAACCGTGCAAGTTGATGATCGCCGCCACAATCGACAAACCCAGGCCGAACCCGCCTTGCTGGTCGCTTTCGTCCAGACGATAAAAACGCTGGAACACCGCCTTGCGTTCCGCGGCGGGGATGCCGGGGCCGGAGTCGTGGACTTCGATACGCGTGCTACCCGCATCGTTGACCCCGCGCAAAATCACTTCGCCGCCCGGTGGGGTGAACTTGATCGAGTTGCTCAGCAGGTTGGCCAGGGCCTCGAACAGCAAGGCACGATCTCCGGTGATCCAAGGCAGGGATGGCGGGGTGTCGAGCACCAGTTGCAGTTCGCCTTCCTCGGCCAGGGGCAGGTAGAAGTCGTGCAGTTCGCGCAGCAGCGGTAGCGGGTCCAGCACCAGGAAACCCGAGCGGCGCTGGTGGTCTTCCAGTTCCGAGATCCGCAACAGCCCGCGAAAGCGCGCCATCAGGGTGTCGGTCTCGGCGATGGCGTCGTCCAGTTTTACCGCGTAGCCCGAGTCCTGCTCGGCCTCCTGTCGGATGCGGTAGAGCTGTGCGCGCAGGCGGGTGAGCGGGGTGCGCAGGTCGTGGGCGATGTTGTCGCACACGCCTTTGACCTCGTTCATCAGCTTCTCGATGCGGTCGAGCATGGCGTTGACGATGGCGGCGAGCATGTCCAGTTCGTCACGCCGGTTCGACAGCGGCAGGCGATGGGTGAGGTCGCCGGCGACGATGGCCTCGGCACTGGCCTGGATCCCGCGAATCCTTCGCAACGGGCGGCGGCGCAGTAAATGCCAGCCGGCGGCGCCGGGGATGATGGTCAGGGACACCGCCCACAGCAGCGCGTGCCAGATGATCCGAGTCACCCCGAACAGCGAACCGTTGGCGCGCACCAGCACCAGCCAGCGGCCGTCCGAGGTGTGGGTGGCGACGGCGTCGCAGCTGTCTTTGGGCAGTTTCGGGTCGTCGGAGTCGATGCAGTTGGCCAGGGCGTGGATTTTTCCGTCCAGGCGCAAGTCGGGCGGTATCGCATGGATTGGCCCGCTCAATGGGCGAAATTGCTCATCGAACAGGCCGTAGGCTTCTACACCCTTCATGTCGAAGGTCATGCTGGTGGTCAGCGCTTCCACCAGTTCGTCACCGTCGAACCGCTGGAACAGGTGCTGGCGCTGCATCAGCGAATGGCGCGACAGGTCGCTTAGATAATCTGACACCTCGTAATACAGCACCCCCATGAGGATGCAACTCCAGGCCACGAACAGCGAACTGTACAGCGCCAGCAAGCGGCTGCTGGAGGAGCGCCAGCCCTTAGAGGGGTTCAGCAATGACATAACCGGAACCTCGTACCGTGCGGATCAGCGGTGTGAGGCCCGGTGGATCGATCTTCTTGCGCAGGCGCCCGATGTGGACGTCGATCAGGTTGGTGCCGGGGTCGAAGTGATAACCCCAGACTTCCTCGAAGATCATCATCCGCGACAGGATCTGCCCGGTGTTGCGCATCAGGAATTCCAGCAGTTTGTATTCGGTGGGCAGCAGGCTCAGCGGTTGGTCGGCGCGGCTGGCTTCACGGCTGATCAGGTTCAGCTCAAGGTCGGCTACGCGCAGGGCGGTTTCGAATTCCTTGACCGTGCTTTTGCGCCGCAGCAGCACTTCGACGCGGGCGGCCATTTCATCGGAGGCGAACGGCTTGGTCAGGTAGTCATCCCCACCCGCGCGCAGGCCGCGTACCCGCTCGTCGACATCGGAGAGCGCGCTGATCATCAGGATCGGCGTCGACACGCCGATGGTGCGCAGGGTGGTGACGATGGCCAGGCCGTCGAGTTCCGGCAGCATACGGTCGAGGGTGATCAGATCGTAATCACCACTCACGGCGCGGACCAGGCCTTCGCGGCCGTTGTCCACCCAGTCTACATCCAGTCCATGGCTACTCAGCTCGGCGACGATCTCGCGGGCCGTTACGGCGTCATCCTCGATGGTCAAAATGCGGGTCATAGGATTACCTGGTGAGCGATTCACACTAGAAGTGCGGGCATTTTGCCAAGAAATGGCTGAACGCTTCCTAAATAAAACTTCATGTTGGCAAAACTGACACAAGTTTCACGGCAGGCACCGGCCAGTGTGGCAGGGGGCGTGCTCCTTCCCACAGGGGAATGCATTACGCCCGCCTGCAACAGCCATTTCTTGCAAGTTGCATGGTTCTGGCAAGTTCAATTTACTTAACCTTTTGAAATATAAAGACTTTAATTTTTTACGCGACTGGCATGCTGCCTGCACTGTCCCTTTTGAGAGTTGTAACACTATTTTTCCTGCCGGGAGCACAACAACAATGATCACATCCTCATCCACACTGCAAGAGTCGAGCACGCTCTCCGGGGTTTCCTGGGGGGCTATCTTTGCCGGGGCCGCTGCGGCGGCTGCGTTGTCGCTGATTCTGGTATTGCTGGGCTTCGGCCTGGGTTTTTCGGCGGTCTCGCCGTGGGCCGACAGCGGTATCAGCGCCAAGGGGCTTGGCATTTCCACCATTATCTGGCTGGCCTTTACCCAGATTGTCGCGTCTGGGCTGGGCGGTTATATCGCCGGCCGGTTGCGGGTTAAGTGGGCCAATATGCACGGCGATGAGGTGTACTTTCGCGACACCGCCCATGGTTTCCTGGCCTGGGCGGTCGCCACGCTGATCACCGCAGTGCTGGTGGTCGGTTCGGTCAGCAGTGTCGTGAGCGGTGGTGTGAAAGCCGGTACTAGCGTGGCAGCGGGCGCGGCCAGCGGTATCACTCAAGCCGCGGGCAGTGCAGCCAAAGGCCTTAACGGCGGCGACTTCGACTACTACGTCGACAGCCTGTTTCGTGATGATCGCCCGGTCGCGGTCAGTGATGACGCTGCCCATGGCGTGGTTGCACGCATCTTCACCCGCACCCTGAGTAATGACGGCCAACTCGCCGCTGAAGACCGTGCCTACCTGGCCCAGTTGATCAGCCAGCGCACCAACCTTAGCCAGGCCGATGCCGAAGCGCGTATCGACAAAGTCTACGGTGATGCGCGTAAAGCCGTCGAAGACGCCAAGCTCAAAGCCAAGCAAGCCGCTGATACGGCCGCCAAAGTCGCTGCCTATACCTCACTGTGGACCTTTGTCGCACTGTTGATCGGCGCCTTCTTTGCCAGCTTCGCTGCGACCTTTGGTGGCCGTCGCCGCGATGCCGTGGTGTACGTCGAAACCGAAACCTACGTTCGTTAATTCAAGGAGAACAACATGCGCTCATTACTTCTGTGGTTCCTCGGCGTGCCGATTCCGGTGATCATCCTGATCGCGATCTTCATGCACTGATCCCGGTGATTTGTGGGAGGGGGCTTGCCCCCGGTAGCGGAGTGTCAGTCGACAGCACTTTCGACTGTTCCAACGCCATCGGGGGCAAGCCCCTTCCCTCATTTGGCCTGCTGTGTCAGATAGTCAGTCGTCAAACCCGACCTGCTCATGAATCTCATCCACCTTCAATTCCAAGCGATACGCCACCGCAATGAACAACGCCTGGCACAGGCACAACGTGGCGCTCAGGGAGCGGAAGGCAAACGATGAGCCTTCATTCACCAGCAACACTGCGTTCGCCCGTTTGGCCAGGGGCGACAGGTTGCTGTCGGTAATGATCAGGGTCTTGGCCTGGTGGTGCTGGGCGATACGCAGGCAGTGCTGGGTCTCTTTGCCGTAGGGCGTGAAGCTGATGGCGATCACCAGGTCATTGGCGCGCACGCTGCGCATCTGCTCGCGGTAGCTGCCGCCCAGGCCTGAGATCAGGTGGATGCGCTTGTTGGTGTGCTGCAGGTTGTAGACCAGGTAGTCGGCCACCGCAAACGAACGGCGCACGCCGACCACGTAGATGTTGTCGGCGTTGACCACCAGGTCCACGGCTTTTTCGAACGCCGTGTCATCCAGTTCCAGGCCCAGGCGCTCAATGCCCGAGAGGGTGGCGTTGACGCACTCGCGCGCCAGGTCGCCGCCGCTGGCCTTCTGCGACTTGTTGGCGATCATGCTGCGGATGCGCTGCTGATAGTTCTGCACGGGCGTGGTCTTGTGCGTGTACGCCTCGCGAAACAGCGCCTGCATCTCACTGAACCCGCTGAACCCGAAACGCTGGGAAAACCGCACGATGGCCGACGGATGCACTTCGCATTCGCGGGCGATGTCGCTGATGCGGTCGACCATGATCCGGTCGCTCTGCTGGCTCATGTAGCTGGCGATGCGTTTGAGCTGGCGTGGCAGGCTTTCGTATTCGTCGGTGATCAGCTGCAGCAGGCGTTCGGCATTGATCGCAGGGCTGGCGAGAGTGTCTTGGGAAGCGGTCTCGGGCGTGGCCGGCTGATCGGTGCGGGACATAAGCAATCCTTCTGGCGGGTTCATCTGGTGCGCTGATGGTGGGCGCAAGTCTACAGGGTAGGCGCAAAAAAATACCCCGGCATGCGGCCGCGAGTGGCCTGCTGAATCGATGCAGTGTCGCGGGTGTGCCTCTATGCTGAAGTATTGGAATAAAAATTCCACTTAAAATAATTATGGAATAAATATTGATTGAGTTCGCTGAACGTTCTAGTCTGCTCCACCAAGAGCGTTTGCCGTCGCCACGGTGGCACAACGCAGGCTGATAAAAATAACAGGAGCCAGCATGGGCCAGACTCGTTTTGCCAGTGGGCGTCAATTGGATCTGATTTGCCTCGGTCGCCTGGGCGTCGACCTCTATGCACAGCAAGTCGGTGCGCGGCTGGAGGACGTCTCCAGCTTTGCCAAGTACCTCGGCGGTTCTTCCGCCAACATCGCCTTCGGCACCGCACGCTTGGGCCTCAAGTCGGCGATGTTGAGCCGGGTCGGGGACGACCATATGGGCCGCTTCCTGACGGAGTCCCTGGCCCGTGAAGGCTGTGATGTCAGCGGCATCAAGATCGACCCGGAACGCCTCACCGCCCTGGTGTTGCTCGGCCTCAAGGACCGCGAAACCTTCCCCTTGGTGTTCTACCGCGAAAACTGCGCCGACATGGCCCTGCGCGCCGAGGACATCAGCGAAGCCTTTATCGCCTCCAGCAAGGCCCTGCTGATTACCGGCACGCATTTCTCCACCGACGGCGTGTACAAGGCCAGCCTCCAGGCGCTGGATTACGCGGCCAAACACAACGTCCAGCGCGTGCTGGACATCGACTACCGCCCGGTGCTGTGGGGCCTGGCAGGCAAGGCCGATGGGGAAACCCGGTTTGTCGCCGACCGCAGTGTCAGCCAGCACGTGCAGAGCATCCTGCCGCGCTTCGACCTGATCGTCGGCACTGAAGAAGAATTCTTGATCGCCGGCGGCAGTGAGGATTTGCTCAGCGCGCTGCGCAGGGTACGCGAGCTGACCCCGGCGACCCTGGTGGTCAAGCTCGGCCCGCAGGGTTGCACGGTGATCCACGGCGCGATCCCGGCACGCTTGGAAGACGGCGCGATCTACCCCGGCGTGCGCGTCGAAGTGCTAAACGTGCTGGGCGCCGGCGATGCGTTCATGTCGGGTTTTCTCAGCGGCTGGCTGAACGATGCCAACGACGCGCGATGCAGCCAGTTGGCCAATGCCTGCGGTGGTTTGGTGGTGTCGCGTCACGCCTGCGCGCCGGCCATGCCGACGCCCGCCGAGCTGGATTACCTGTTCAACAGCCCGCTGCCGATCACCCGTCCCGATCAAGACACGACTCTGCAACGCCTGCACCGCGTCACGGTGCCGCGCAAGGCCTGGAAGCAGTTGTTCGTATTTGCCTTCGACCACCGTTGGCAACTGGTCGACCTGGCCCAACGCGGAGGCCAGGACGCGAGCCGCATCAGCGCGATCAAGCAACTGTTTATCCAGGCCGTCGAGCGCGTGGAGAAAAAGCTGCGCGAGCAGGGCGTCGAGGCCGACGTGGGCTTGCTCGCCGACCAGCGCTTCGGCCAGGACGCGCTCAACGCCGCCAGCGGTCGCGGCTGGTGGATCGCACGCCCGGTGGAGGTGCAGAACTCGCGGCCGTTGGCGTTCGAACACGGCCGCTCGATCGGCAGCAACCTGATCGTCTGGCCCCAGGAGCAAATCATCAAGTGCCTGGTGCAATACCACCCCGATGACGAACCGCTGCTGCGCCTGGAACAGGAAGCGCAACTCAAGGCGGTGTACGAGGCTTCGCTGGTCAGCGGGCATGAACTGTTGCTGGAAGTCATCCCGCCCAAGGATCACCCATCCACCTACCCCGATGTGCTCTACCGCAGCCTCAAGCGCCTGTACAACCTGGGGATCTACCCGGCGTGGTGGAAGATCGAGGCGCAGTCGGCCGAGGACTGGAAAAAACTCGACGAGTTGATCGAGGAACGCGACCCGTACTGCCGTGGCGTGGTGTTGCTGGGCCTGAATGCGTCGGCCGAACGCCTGGCCGAGGGCTTTCGCCAGGCCAGCCAGAGCCGCACCTGCCGTGGTTTTGCCGTGGGTCGCACGATCTTCCAGGCGCCGAGCCGCGCGTGGATGGCGGGGGAGATCGATGACGAAACGCTGATTCAGCAGGTGCAGCAGACCTTCGAACAGCTCATCAACGCCTGGCGCAGCGCTCGACAGTAAACACGATCAAATGTGGGAGGGGGCTTGCGCGCGAATGCGGTGTATCAGATACAAATTTTTCAACTGACACACCGCATTCGCGAGCAAGCCCGCTCCCACATAAAGCAAACCTCACCAGGCTTAAGTCAGATAAAAACAAAAGGTGCAGCCATGCCCGCAATCCGAATTGGCATCAACCCGATCTCCTGGAGCAACGACGACCTGCCGGCCCTGGGCGGCGAAACGCCGCTGAGCACCGCCCTGAGCGAAGGCAAGCAGATTGGCTACGAAGGTTTTGAGCTCAACGGCAAATTCCCCAAGGACGCCAAGGGCGTCGCCGATGTGTTGCGCCCCTATGACCTAGCGCTGGTCTCCGGTTGGTATTCGAGCCGCCTGGCCCAGCGTTCGGTGGCGCAGGAAATCGAGGCGATTGCCGCTCACGTCGAGTTGCTCAAACACAATGGCGCTACGGTGCTGGTGTACGGCGAAGTCGCCGATTCGATTCAGGGCTCCCGCATCCGCCTGATCGAACGCCCGCGTTTCCACAGCGAGCAGGCCTGGCAGGACTATGCCGACAAACTCACCGAACTGGCGCGCTTTACCCTGTCCCAGGGCGTGCGCCTGGCCTACCACCACCATATGGGCGCCTATGTCGAATCGCCGGAGGACATCGATCAACTGATGCGCCGCACCGGCCCGGAAGTCGGCCTGCTGTTCGATTCGGGCCACTGCTACATGGGCGGTGGCGAACCCCTCGACGTGCTGCGCAAGCATATCGACCGGGTGTGCCACGTGCATTTCAAGGACGTGCGCAAAGCGGTGGTGCAACTGGCGCGCAACCAGATGTGGAGCTTCCCCGACTGCATCGTCAACGGCACCTTCACCGTGCCTGGCGACGGCGATATCGACTTTGCCGCGTTGCTCGACGTGCTGCTGGCCGCGCATTACCAAGGCTGGCTGGTGGTCGAAGCCGAACAGGACCCTGCCGTCGCGCCCAGCTATATCTATGCGAAAAAGGGCTATGACACCTTGCGTGCGCTGCTCAACGAGAGGACGGGCCAATGAGCTTGCTGGTCAAGAGCAATAAACGCGGGCAAACCATGGTCGCCCTCGAAGAAGGCCGCCTGGACTACGTCGGCTTTGCCGCCTACCGCCTGAGCCTGGGCGAAACCCTGCCGGTCACGGCCGGTGACCAGGAGCTGTGCCTGGTGCTGCTCAGCGGTCGGGTGACGATCGAAGGCGACGGTTTTAGCTGGCAGAACCTCGGCGATCGTCAGTCGGTGTTTGAAGACAAATCGCCCTTTGCCGCTTACCTGCCGCCGGGCACTGACGCCCAAGTGACGGCGTTGAGCGACGTGCAGATCGCGGTCTGCGCCGCGCCCGGTGCGGCGGGTTTCGCGCCTCGCCTGATCCGCCCCGAACAGTGCAAACGCAGCGTGCGCGGCAAAGGCGCCAACACCCGCTACGTGTGCGACATCCTGCCCGACAGCGAGCCCGCCCATTCGCTGCTGGTGGTGGAGGTGCGCACGCCGTCCGGGCACTCGTCGAGCTACCCGCCGCATAAGCACGACACCGACGACCTGCCGCACCAGAGCTTTCTCGAAGAAACCTATTACCACCAGATCAACCCGCCTCAGGGCTTCGTGTTCCAGCGGGTGTACACCGACGACCGCAGCATCGACCAGGCGATGGCGGTGGAAAACAGCGACCTGGTGGTGGTGCCCAAGGGTTACCACCCGGTCAGCGTGCCGTATGGCTACGAGTCCTATTACCTCAACGTGATGGCCGGCCCCAAGCGCGCCTGGCATTTTCATAACGACCCTCAGCACAGCTGGCTGCTGGACCTTTAAGGGGCGCGACATGACCACCACCCGATTGACCATGGCCCAGGCCCTGGTGAAGTTTCTGGATAACCAATACATCGAAGTCGATGGCGTGCAGAGCAAGTTTGTCGCCGGGGTGTTCACGATTTTCGGCCACGGCAACGTGCTCGGCTTGGGCCAGGCGCTGGCGCAGGACAGCGGCGACTTGGTGGTCCACCAGGGCCGCAACGAGCAAGGCATGGCCCACGCTGCCATCGGTTTTGCCAAGCAACACCTGCGGCGCAAGATCTACGCGTGTACTGCGTCGGTCGGCCCGGGGGCGGCGAATATGCTGACCGCTGCTGCGACTGCCACGGCCAACCGTATCCCGTTGCTGCTGTTGCCCGGCGATGTCTACGCCAGCCGCCAGCCCGACCCGGTGCTGCAACAGATCGAGCAATTCCATGACCTGAGCATCAGCACCAACGACGCCTTCCGTTCGGTGAGCAAATACTGGGACCGCATCAACCGCCCCGAGCAATTGATGAGCGCGGCGATCCACGCCATGCGCGTGCTCACCGATCCGGCCGAAACCGGCGCCGTCACCCTGGCGCTGCCGCAGGATGTGCAAGCCGAGGCCTGGGATTACCCGGATTATTTTTTGCAAAAACGCGTCCACCGCCTCGACCGTCGCCCGGCCACCGAGGCGATGATTGGCGACGCCGTGGCGGCCTTCAAGGGCAAGCGCAAGCCGTTGATCATCTGCGGCGGCGGGGTCAAGTACTCCGGGGCGAATGCCGCCTTGCAGGCGTTTGCCGAACGCTTCGAGATTCCCTTCGCCGAAACCCAGGCGGGCAAGAGCGCGGTGGTCTCCAGCCATCCGCTGAACGTCGGCGGGATCGGCGAGACCGGCTGCCTGGCCGCGAACCTGTTGGCCCCCGAGGCCGACCTGATCATCGGGATCGGCACGCGTTACACCGACTTCACCACGTCGTCGAAGTCGCTGTTCAAGCACGCCGACGTGCAGTTCCTCAACCTCAATATCAGCCCCTGCGACGCGTTGAAACTCGATGGCGTGCAAGTGCTGGCGGATGCGCAAGTCGCCCTTGAAGCATTGGCCGCAGCACTGGGGGATTATCGCGCCGGGTGGGGCGAGCAGGTACGCGACGCCAGGGCGCAATTGGACGCGGAAGTCGACCGGGTGCATCAGGTGGAATACGCGGGCGACGACTTCGTACCGGAGGTCAACGACCGCCTGGACCGCGCCGTGCTGCGCGAATTCATCCAGCTGACCGGTTCGTGCCTGACCCAAAGCCGCGTCCTCGGCGTGCTCAACCAGGCCCTGGCCGACGACGCGATCATTGTCGCCGCCGCCGGCAGCCTGCCCGGCGACTTGCAGCGCAGTTGGCGCAGCAAGGGCGTCAACACCTACCACGTCGAGTACGGTTATTCGTGCATGGGCTACGAGATCAACGCTGCGCTCGGCGTGAAGCTGGCCGAGCCGACGCGCGAGGTCTATGCGCTGGTCGGCGATGGTTCTTACATGATGCTGCATTCGGAGCTGGCCACCTCGATCCAGGAGCGGCGCAAGATCAACGTGGTGCTGCTGGACAACATGGCCTTCGGTTGCATCAACAACCTGCAGATCGGCAACGGCATGGACAGCTTCGGCACCGAGTTCCGCTACCGCAACCCCGAGAGCGGCAAGCTCGACGGCGGCCTGGTGCCGGTGGACTTCGCCATGAGCGCAGCGGCCTACGGCTGCAAGACCTACAAGGTCAGCAGCGTGGCGCAGCTCGAAGCGGCGCTGGCCGATGCGCGCACGCAAACGGTGTCGACGCTGATCGATATCAAGGTGTTGCCCAAGACCATGATCCACGGCTACCTGTCCTGGTGGCGGGTGGGCGTGGCGCAGGTCTCCACCAGCGAACGCACCAATGCTGCGGCGAAAAAACTCAATGAACAGCTGGCCAAGGCCCGGCAGTACTAATAACAAGAGGAGTGAATGTATGTCGTTGAAGCTGGGTGTTATCGGTACGGGCGCTATCGGCCGGGACCATATTCGTCGTTGCAGCCAGACCTTGCTCAACAGCCAGGTGGTGGCGGTGACCGACATCGACCTTGAGCAGGCCGCCAAGGTGGTGGCGGATCTGAAACTGGACGCCGAGGTGTATGCGCACGGCCATGCGCTGATCGATTCGCCTCAGGTTGAGGCTATTCTCGTCACCTCCTGGGGCCCGAGCCATGAGGAGTTCGTGCTCGCCGCCATCGCCGCCGGCAAACCGGTGTTCTGCGAAAAACCGCTGGCGGTCACCGCCGACGGCTGCCGCAGGATCGTCGAAGCTGAAGTCGCGCACGGCAAGCGCCTGGTGCAAGTGGGCTTCATGCGCCCCTATGACGAAGGTTATCGCGCCCTGAAAGCGGTGATCGACAGCGGCCAGATCGGCGAGCCGCTGATGCTGCACTGCGCGCACCGCAACCCGCGGGTGGGCGAGAACTACAAGACCGACATGGCGATCACCGACACCTTGATCCACGAGCTGGACGTGTTGCGTTGGCTGCTTGATGACGACTACGTCTGCGTGCAAGTGGTGTTCCCGCGCAAGACCAGCAAGGCCCTGGCCCATCTGCGCGACCCGCAGATCGTGCTGCTGGAAACCGCCAAGGGCACGCGCATCGATGTGGAAGTGTTTGTGAACTGTCAGTACGGCTACGACATTCAGTGCGAAGTGGTAGGGGAGACCGGTATCGCCAAGCTGCCGGAGCCGTCGCAGGTGCAATTGCGCAGCGAGGCCAAGCTGTCCAATGCGATCCTGATGGACTGGAAAGAGCGCTTTATCGGCGCCTATGACGTCGAGTTGCAGGCGTTCATCGACAGCGTGCGCGCCGGGCAAGTGGGCGGGCCGTCGGCGTGGGACGGGTTTGCGGCGGCGGTCGCGGCGGATGCGTGTATCGAAGCGCAAGGCAGTGGCCAAATTGTCCAAGTCAGCCTGCCTGAGCGTCCGCGCTTCTACGGCTAACACTCGGTCAATGTGGGAGGGCTTGCTCCCGATAGCAGTGGGTCAGCCAATAAAGCTGTAGCTGATCTACCGCCATCGGGGGCAAGCCCCCTCCCACAGTTGGATTGGGTTTGCACTTCAATAAAGGCGTGAATGTATGCGAATTGGACCAGTCGGCTATGGCCATGGAGGCACCCCTGCTTTCCACGGCTAACACGCGGTCAATGTGGGAGGGGGCTTGCCCCCGATAGCAGTGGGTCAGCCAATAAAACTGTATCTGATCCACCGCCATCGGGGGCAAGCCCCCTCCCACAGTTGGATTGGGTTTGCACTTCAATAAAGGCGTGAATGTATGCGAATTGGACCAGTCGGCTATGGCCATGGAGGGCGCTTTTTTCATGCGCCACTGGCTGCAACCCTGCCTTCTACGGTTAACACCCGGTCAATGTGGGAGGGGGCTTGCCCCCGATAGCAGTGGGTCAGCCAATAAGTCTGTATCTGATCCACCGCCATCGGGAGCAAGCCCCCTCCCACAGTTGGATTGTGGTTTGCACTTCAATGAAGGAGTGAATGTATGCGAATTGGACTAGTCGGCTATGGCCATGGAGGGCGCTTTTTTCATGCGCCACTGATTGCAACCCTGCCAGGTGCTACGTTTGTTGGTGTGGTGACTCGCTCACCCGAGCGCCGCGAGCAATTGAGCGCTGATCTTCCAGGGGTTAAAGCCTTTGACAGCATCGGCCAGATTGTCGAGGCCGGCGTCGACGCCCTGGTGATTTCCACCACGCTTAAAGGGCGCCCGGCACTGGTACTCGAAGCGATCGAGCACGGCGTCGCCGTCGTCAGCGACAAACCCTTTGCCGCCAACGCCGAACAGGCCCAGGTGCTGATCACTGCAGCCGAACGCCACGGCGTGTTGCTCAGCGTCTACCAGAACCGGCGCTGGGATTCGGATTTCCTGACTTTGCGCAAACTGATCGACGCCGGCGCCCTCGGCGCTGTCACCCGGTTTGAATCTTGCGTCGAGCGTTTCAGCCCGCAAGCCGTGGGCAATGCCAGCGGCGGCGGCTGGCTGCGCGACCTGGGCAGCCATCTGGTGGACCAGGCGCTGCAACTGTTCGGCCCGGTGGATCGGGTCTTCGCGCAATTGCACTACAGCGCTGAACACCCCAGCGTCGACCACGGCTTCTTTGTTGCCCTGACCCACCGCAACGGGGTGCTTTCCCACCTGTGGGGCAATGCCTTACAGAACAGCCCGGCGCCGCGCTTCAGGGTCAGCGGCACCCTGGGTTGCTACACCGTCGAAGGGCTGGACGGCCAGGAAGACGCACTGATGGCCGGCAAATCGCCCAAAACCGAGGGCGAGCACTGGGGTTTTGAGGAGCACCGCCGCTGGGGCTGGTTCGAACAAGGCTCGGAGCGCGAGCGTGTACCGTCGGAGAAAGGCTGCTGGACGCAGTTCTATCGCCAGTTGCAGTCCGCCGTGCAAGGGCAGGGGCCGTTGCCGGTGGACGCCTATGAGGCGCTGGAAACCACCCGTGTCCTGGACGCCGCACGCCTGAGCGCCGAGCGGCAGCAGGTGGTTTCAATGGAAATAGAATTAAATTCTAAAACATGTTGATATAGAAATTATTTTCCAATAAAGTCTTTTCCAGGTTGCATAAAGTACGTCCGGATTCGATTCTGGCGACTCAACAAAAACAAGATCAAAAACAACCAGGTACCGTCAGATGAAAATCTTCAACGCTGTACTGCGAGTTTTACGCCCTGCCCACACGCCACGCGGTCTGCCCCGCGCCCGGCCGTTTTACTTTTCCTTCCTTAATGTGCTGTGCGTCGAAAACCAAGGCGCCCTGGTGTGCTGCATTCCGGGGGCACCGGTCGTCCGCCTGCCGTCATCCTCGCTCTGATAAACGCTACGTCCAGAAAACCAACAAGAAAGTGGAGACAGACCGTTCATGAAGACCCCGATCCGTTTTACCGCGCTGGCGTTGTCCCTGCTGCTGGCCAGCGGTTTTGCCACAGCTGCCGATCTGAAGATCGGCGTGAGCATGTCGCAGTTCGATGACACCTACCTGACCAACGTGCGTGAGTACATGGACAAGCAAGCCAAGTCCTATCCCAAGGGCGATGGTGTGCAGTTGCAGTTCGAAGACGCACGCGCCGACGTGGTCAAGCAACTGAGCCAGGTCGAGAACTTCATCAGCCAGAAGGTCGATGCGATCATTGTCAACCCGGTGGACACGGCGTCCACGGCGCGAATCAGCAAGTCAGCGCTCGAGGCGGGTATTCCGCTGGTCTACGTCAACCGCCGACCGGACCAGAAAGATCTGCCCAAAGGCGTGGCCGCCGTGACCTCCAATGATGAAGAGGCCGGCCGCATGCAAATGCAATACATCGCCGAAAAACTCGGCGGCAAGGGCAAAGTCGTGATCCTGCTCGGTGACTTGGCGAACAACTCCACCACCAACCGTACCAAGGGCATTAAAGAAATCCTGGCCAAGTACCCGCAGATCCAGATCGAGCAGGAACAGACCGGTATCTGGCTGCGTGACCGCGGGATGACCCTGGTCAACGACTGGTTGACCCAGGGCCGCGAATTTAATGCCGTGCTGGCCAATAACGATGAAATGGCCATTGGCGCCGCCATGGCGTTGAAGTCGGCCGGCACCAAGCCGGGCAGCATCTTGATTGCGGGGGTCGACGGCACGCCGGACGGCTTGAATGCGATCACTAAAGGCGAAATGACCGTGTCGGTGTTCCAGGACGCCAACGGTCAGGCGGTCGGCTCGGTGGAGGCGGCGCGCAAGATGGCGAAGAAGGAGACGATCGAGCAGAACATTGTCATCCCGTTCAAGCTGATCACCCCGGACAACGTCAAAGACTTCAAGTAGCCCCACCATCACAACAATAAGCCGGTAGGGCGGTCGTGCCCGCCCTGCCGATGGAGTACCGTCCTATGCTTGCTCAAGCCACTGTCTCGCAGCCTCCCGGTATCCAGCCTTCACTGCTGGAAGAACCCTACCTGCTGGAAATCCTCAACATCAGCAAAGGTTTTCCCGGTGTGGTGGCCCTGGCCGATGTGCAACTGCGCGTGCGCCCAGGCTCGGTGCTGGCGCTGATGGGTGAGAACGGCGCGGGTAAGTCGACGCTGATGAAAATCATCGCTGGCATCTACCAGCCCGACGCCGGCGAAATCCGCCTGCGTGGCAAGCCGATTGTGTTTGAGACGCCGCTGGCCGCGCAAAAGGCTGGGATCGCGATGATCCACCAGGAACTCAACCTGATGCCGCACATGAGCATCGCCGAGAATATCTGGATCGGCCGCGAGCAGCTCAACAGCCTGCGCATGGTCAACCACCGCGAAATGCACCGCTGCACCGCCGACTTGCTCGCCCGCCTGCGTATCAATCTCGACCCCGAGGAGCATGTGGGCAACCTGAGTATCGCCGAACGGCAGATGGTCGAGATTGCCAAGGCGGTGTCCTACGATTCCGACATCCTGATCATGGATGAACCGACGTCCGCCATCACCGAGAAGGAAGTCGCCCACCTGTTTTCGATCATTGCCGACCTCAAGGCCCAGGGCAAAGGCATCGTCTACATCACGCACAAGATGAATGAAGTGTTCGCCATCGCCGATGAAGTGGCGGTGTTTCGTGACGGCCAGTACATCGGCCTGCAGCGCGCCGACAGCATGAACAGCGACAGCCTGATCTCGATGATGGTCGGCCGTGAACTGAGCCAGTTGTTCCCGGTACGCGAAACGCCCATCGGCGAGTTGCTGTTGTCGGTGCGCGACCTGGGCCTGGACGGCGTGTTCAACAACGTCTCGTTCGACCTGCATGCCGGCGAGATCCTCGGCATCGCCGGGTTGATGGGCTCGGGCCGCACCAACGTGGCGGAAACCATTTTCGGTATCACCCCAAGCACCCGTGGGCAGATAACCCTCGATGGCAAGGCGCTGCGTATTACCGACCCGCACATGGCCATCGACAAAGGCTTTGCGCTGTTGACCGAGGATCGCAAGCTCAGCGGGCTGTTCCCTTGCCTGTCGGTCCTGGAGAACATGGAAATGGCGGTGCTGCCGCATTATTCGGGCAACGGGTTTATTCAGCAGAAAGCCCTGCGTGCGCTGTGTGAAGACATGTGCAAGAAGCTGCGGGTGAAGACTCCGTCGCTGGAGCAATGCATCGACACTTTGTCCGGCGGTAACCAGCAAAAAGCCCTGCTGGCGCGCTGGCTGATGACCAAGCCGCGCCTGCTGATTCTCGATGAGCCGACCCGTGGCATCGACGTCGGCGCCAAGGCCGAGATCTACCGTTTGATTTCGTTCCTCGCCAGCGAGGGCATGGCGGTGATCATGATTTCCTCGGAGCTGCCCGAAGTGCTGGGCATGAGCGACCGGGTGATGGTGATGCACGAAGGCGAACTGATGGGCACCCTGGACCGCTTAGAGGCGACCCAGGAAAAAGTCATGCAGTTGGCCTCCGGTATGACCGTGGTCCACTGACGAACAGCCGCGCGGGCCTGCGGTTGGCCCGCGCCATAGAATAAAAAGGTGATCGGCTATGAACGCAATAACAGACAACAAGCCTGCCACGGCAACGGTCAAGCGCCGTCGACGCTTGCCGACGGAGCTGAGCATCTTCCTGGTGCTGATCGGCATCGGCCTGGTGTTTGAAGTGTTCGGCTGGATTGTGCGTGACCAGAGCTTCCTGATGAACTCCCAGCGCCTGGTGCTGATGATCCTGCAAGTGTCGATCATCGGCCTGTTGGCCATTGGTGTGACCCAGGTGATCATCACCACGGGCATCGACCTGTCTTCCGGGTCTGTCCTTGCGTTATCGGCGATGATCGCTGCCAGTCTTGCGCAAACATCTGATTTTTCCCGTGCGGTGTTTCCGTCGCTGACCGACCTGCCGGTGTGGATCCCGGTCGCGGTTGGCCTCGGTGTGGGGCTGCTGGCGGGGGCGATCAACGGCAGTATTATCGCGGTGACCGGTATCCCGCCGTTTATCGCAACACTTGGGATGATGGTGTCGGCCCGTGGCCTGGCGCGTTATTACACCGAAGGCCAGCCGGTGAGCATGCTCTCGGATTCCTACACGGCCATCGGTCATGGGGCGATGCCGGTGATCATCTTTCTGGTGGTGGCGGTGATCTTCCATATCGCCCTGCGCTACACCAAGTACGGTAAGTACACCTACGCCATCGGCGGCAATATGCAGGCGGCGCGCACCTCGGGGATCAACGTCAAGCGTCACCTGATCATCGTCTACAGCATCGCCGGGCTCCTGGCAGGCCTGGCCGGTGTGGTGGCCTCGGCGCGTGCCGCCACCGGCCAGGCCGGCATGGGCATGTCCTACGAATTGGATGCGATCGCTGCCGCTGTGATCGGCGGCACCAGCCTGGCGGGCGGAGTAGGGCGCATCACCGGCACGGTGATTGGCGCGCTGATCCTTGGGGTGATGGCCAGCGGGTTTACCTTTGTCGGGGTCGACGCGTATATCCAGGACATTATCAAGGGCCTGATTATCGTGGTGGCAGTGGTGATCGACCAATATCGCAACAAGCGCAAGCTAAAACGCTGACGCCGTGCAACATGTGGGAGGGGGCTTGCCCCCTCCCACATTTGGACCTGCATTCGTCAGATCTAACCGTTTGTCTTCTATATAGCTCCACAACACTGAATTTCTTGCTATAAACGCACTCCGATAACCATTCACCGAGCCCGTCCTGGTGCTTTTGGGGGTTATCTTGGAAAAATGCCTGTCTTTTCAGTTGCTGCGCCCTCAAGTCGGCCTTAGACTGCCGCCCCTCGTAAATTGAGTGCCGGGTGGCGCTTGGAATGGATGGCGCCTTTCCGAGACCTGCAGAGGTCGGCCGGAACGCTCCCTTATTCGCCTTAATGCACGTATTTTTTATAGAGAAATCAATGACAAAGGAAAAGTTGCTGGCCATGCCGGCGGATGACTACATGAATGCCGAACAGCACGCTTTTTTCGAGCAGTTGCTGCAAGACATGAAAGTGGAACACCACGAGCGCATTGAACAGAACCGCATCGCCATTGAAAGCCTGGACACCCCGGCCGACCCGGCAGATGCCGCTTCCGTGGAAGAAGAGCGCACCTGGTTGGTGAATGCCATTGATCGCGACCAGCGCATGCTGCCGCAGCTTGAGCGCGCCCTGGAGCGCATCAAGGAAGATTCCTTTGGCTGGTGCGATGACAGCGGCGAGGCTATCGGCCTCAAGCGCCTGCTGATCAGCCCGACCACCAAGTACTGCATCGAAGCGCAAGAGCGCCACGAGCAGATCGACAAGCACCAGCGCCAAGCCTGATGCGCTGAAGCCGAGGGGGGCGAGTACTGCGCTCCCCAGGGAAAATACCCGTTACGCCCGGTCTATTGATCTGCTGCAAGCTCCCCCACTAAAGGCCCATAGATAATGGCCTGATAGTGGCGTTTAATGCAGAGACAATAATGACAAGCAGTGGGGTGACGAAGATGGCTGGGGACGGACCTCTGATGGGCGCAGCAGTGCCACCGCACGCGGTGGTGAGCGGGTTGCCCGGCTGGCTGACGCCGCTCTTGCAGAGCACCGCCCTGGTGCTGGTCCTGCTGGGCATTGCGTTTGCCAGCCTGCCTATTTATCTCTGCCTGACACTGGCCTTGCTGGTGATCTGGCTGCCCCGCCTGAAAAAACGCACGCCCAGCGCGGCGCCGTCTGAAGCGGCCGATGCCATTGGCGACCTGACCCGCGACCTGTCCCATACCACCAGCCATAACGCATTGTCGGCGGCCGGCGTGGCCTATTCGGTCAAGCAACTGGCTGCTCGCTTGAAGTCGCAGTTGAGCGCCGCCCAACAGATCGTCAGCAGCGCCGAAGTGATGATCGGCACCGAACAAGTCACCTCCCAACTCAGCCGCCAGGCACTGGGTGCCGCCAGCCAGGCGCATCAGCGCAGCACCGAGGGCCGCGAAGTGCTGGCCCAGTCGATCACCCGCATGCACCAGCTCAGTCAGCGTGCGAATGACAGCCGCGAGATGATTGAGGCCCTGAGCCAGCGCAGCGAGGAAATCCAGCGCGTCACCCTGGTGATCCAATCCATCGCCAGCCAGACCAACTTGCTTGCCTTGAACGCCGCCATCGAAGCCGCGCGTGCCGGCGAGCATGGGCGCGGGTTTGCCGTGGTGGCCGATGAAGTCCGCGGGCTGGCCGGTCGTACTGCAACTGCCACCGAGGAAGTGGGGGTAATGGTCGCCGATATCCAGCAACGCACGGGCCAGGTGGTGGAACAGATTCGCCAACTGTCGACAGACCTGCAAACCGGTGTGGAGCAGGTGGAGCACGCGGGTGAGCAGTTGCAGAACATCGCCAGCCTGGCGGCGGATGTCGAAGGGCAGGTCAACGAAATCGCCCAGGGCACCGATACCAACCGGGCCCAACTCGACAGCTTGTTCCATGCCGTGGAGCAAATGCGCAGCGACCTGACGGTGAGCGACGAGCAAACCCGTCAATTGGCCGATGCCGCCGTGCAAATGGAAGGGCAGGCCGAAACCATCAGCGAACGCCTGGCTGAAGTCGGGCTGGATGACTATCACCAACGCATCTACGACCTCGCCCGGGAAGGCGCGAGCCGCATTGCCGAACAGTTCGAGGCGGATGTACTGCAAAACCGTATCAGCCTGGAGGATCTGTTTGACCGCAGCTACACGTCGATCCCCAACACCCGCCCCAGCAAGTTCCACACGCGCTTTGATGGCTACACCGACCAGGTATTGCCAGCGATTCAAGAGACGCTGCTGCCGCGCCATGAGGGCCTGGTATTTGCCATCGCCTGTACGCAGCAGGGGTATGTTCCGACACACAACAAGGCGTTTTCCCAGCCGTTGACTGGCGACGCACAGGTGGACGCCTTACAGAATCGCACCAAACGCAAGTTCGACGACCGTACCGGGATTCGCTGTGGCAGCCATCAGCAAGCGGTGCTGCTGCAGACTTACACCCGCGATACAGGCGAGCTGATGCACGACTTGTCGGTGCCGATCATGGTCAAGGGCCGGCATTGGGGTGGATTGCGCCTGGGCTATAAACCCGAAAACACCAAGGCCAAGCGCTGAGTATTGTTGCGGTTTATGCAATGAAGCTATTCAGGGGATAGCTTTTTCTGACCGGAGGAAAAACGTAGCATGGCCGACATTGTTAGTCAGCTAACTATCGCTGCGGAGAAGCCCCATGCAAAAAAAAGTCGATGTCGCTGTGATGATTGGCAGTGGCGTACCCGAAACCCTGCGTGCGCTGGGTCAAAAGGCTTGTTGGGTCGTGCTGCTCAACGGTGAACAGCGTGGCACGGCCTTCGCCAGCCGTGATGAAGCCGAGGAGTGCAGGGCCGCCTGGCAAGCGCTGTTGCGCATGGAACAGTCAGACAGCCTGCATTGAGGGGCGTTATTGCGCTTGGTGCAGACGCTGGTTCAGTTCATCCACGGCCATTGCCCATTCGGCGTCTTCACGCAGCTCTTCCTTGAGCAACTGAGCTTGTTGGGGCGACCAGAAGGGCGCGTCGATCAGCTTCACGTCGTTGGCCAAAGGATGCGCGGCGATAAACGCATCGATGGCCTTCGGGGTGGAATCCAGGCCCAGTTGATCAAACAGGGTTTCAAGGGTCGGTACTGGCGCGTCCATATCGTTCTCCGTGCGGTTTTAGGGGGGGATATGCATCGGAGGTTTTTCGCGCAGTAGAGTTCTATCGGATTCTTAGGTGGTCAGTGCCCCTGAGTCCACCGCAGTCTTGAGTGCCTTGGCGGCTTCTTTTGCCGCGATGTCGGCGGTGTCTGCAGTCTTGAACCAACGATCTTTTTCCACTTGGTGCATTGTGATCGTGGTCAAGGGAGGCTTGGCACGCATTACGATAACTGCTTGGAATTCACCGTCTACTTCTCTGGCTTCGCCATGGATAAAAAATTCGCCAATATCAAATTCCGTCACGTATAACCTTCCCTTCAAGGTAACTGCACTGATGAAACCTGACCCGCAGGGGGCAAACTTCAATGGACGGGCCAGTATGGCAGTTGTTGAGGGGCGGCGGCGCGGTAAAGTCATCCAGGTGACGAAACGATCCCGCCGTGAGGGGCGTGCTTTGCGGCTTCGAGGGTTTTTGCCAGTTCGCAGGCGCGGATATGGTTGCTGCGAAAGCCTTTGATCCTGCCGCTGGTTACTTCCAGAATATGAAAGAAGTTCCGGCCGGCGGGTACAACTTGATAAAGCACGGAGTTCGAGTATCCAGTATGGCTTTGCAAGCAGTAGTATTGGCGCTCGTCTTGATAGGATGAATGAGTGCCGGAAGACGTAGCGCCGTGTTGACGTCGTTGCATGGTCAGCTCCTGTCGATCGATCTGGTTGGCCCGCCAGCAGCGGAACGGGTGGTTTTGACCCGTGTTGCTGTTTTAGTATTGTCGTCAGCGGTCGGCACTCGGTTCCATACCCAGGTATTTTGTTTTGTGCAGATTGTCGGAAACTGCGTTTTTTAATTGGGTTATTCTCTGAAGCTGGTCGGCCCGTCTTCTCGGGCCGCTAAACCTGTGATTTGCTGTGAAGATCGATGGCCTGCATAGGGTCTATCGTGTATGCCTGTATTGGTCTTGCGGCACCGCAGGGGGCGTTTTTTCAGGTTTTTTAATAAATGTGTTGTGTGAGCGTGCCGTTATGGCCGTTTTTTTGTGCTGCCCGTCCCGGCGGACAGTGCTTTTTTTGATGTGGGGGCGTTTCCTTGGCAGTCAGTAATCTGGATATGCACGCGTTATTCGTGCTGGGTGATTTGCGCGCAAAGTTGGTCAAACAGTTTCAATCCCGTTTTGTTTACATCACTGAACAAACACCGGAAGGCATCTACATCGCCGAGATCGATACTGAATCGGCGTTGGTCGTGGATGACAAACAGCGCCTCGAACTCAAGGTAGGCGATCATTTTCGCGCAGCGGTATTGCCCAGTCGCGAAGGTGGCAAGTTTGAATTGAAGTTTCGCGATATCAAGTTGACGGTTTATGGCCTGGGCGACTACGCCTTTGTTTCCTCGGCGGAAGGCCAGGGCATTGTGTTCAAGGAAGGTCACAACGTGATGCTGGTGTTTGCCGCCAACGAACAATTGCAGGAAGGCTTGACCAAAACCCTCAAGGCCGTGACCGGCAAGGCCGCCAAGTGGCGCAAGGGTGAACTGGTGACCTTCAAGGCCAGCGAATAACCCCTCCGTACAGCGAACAGCCTTTATCTCCGGGAACCTCTACTACAGTTGAGTTGACTTAACTATTCAGAGGCTTCGCGCATTGGCGGCAAAGCCGTCCGTTTTTGCTGCGAACACGTGAGGTGCAAAGGCATGAAAGGATTGAGAACCCTGTTGGCGGCGTCCCTGGCGACCTTGAGTCTGTCGGTGGCTTCGTTGCCCGTTTCGGCTGCGCAGGCGCCTGTGCATTTCGCCGATTTGAACTGGGAAAGCGGCAGTCTGATCACCGAAGTGCTGCGGTATATCGTCGAGAACGGCTATGACCTGCCTACCGACACCTTGCCCGGCACCACCATCACCCTGGAAACCGCCCTGGCGAAGAATGATATCCAGGTGATCGGCGAAGAATGGGCGGGTCGTAGTCCGGTGTGGGTCAAGGCCGAGGCCGAAGGCAAAGTCGCCGGGTTGGGCGATACGGTCAAGGGCGCCACCGAAGGCTGGTGGGTGCCGGAGTACGTGGTCAAGGGCGACCCCGCAAAAGGCCTTAAGCCGCTGGCGCCAGACCTGAAAAGTGTCGCGGACCTGGCGCGCTACAAAGACGTGTTCAAGGACGCCGAATCCCCCGGCAAAGGGCGCTTTCTCAACAGCCCCATTGGCTGGACCTCGGAAGTGGTCAACAAACAGAAACTCAAGGCCTACGGTCTGGACGACAGCTATGTGAACTTCCGCAGTGGCTCGGGGGCGGCATTGGATGCCGAAATTGCCTCCTCGATTCGTCGTGGCAAGCCGGTGCTGTTCTACTACTGGTCACCGACACCCTTGATGGGGCGCTACAAGTTGATCCAACTGGAAGAGCCGCCGTTTGATGCACAGGCCTGGAAGACGCTGACGGATGCGGACAATCCCGATCCGAAGCCGACGCGGTCTCTGGCGTCCAAGTTGAGTATCGGGGTGTCCACGCCGTTCCAGAAAGAACATCCGCAGATTGCCGGGTTCTTCGAGAAGGTCGAGTTTCCGATTGAGCCGCTGAACAAAGCCTTGGCGACCATGAGCGAGAATCACACGGCGCCACGGGACGTCGCGCTGGCGTTCCTCAAGGCGCATCCCGAAGTGTGGAAGGCATGGTTGACGGAAGATGTAGCGCAGAAGGTTGAAGCCAGCCTGAAATAGCGGCCCATCCCGCGGCAGAACGCAGATCAAGCATGTGGAAGCAGGCGTGCCACAGTACGCCCGCTCTCACATTGGTTTGTATTGTAGGGTCAGAAGCGGGTTTGCACCGCCACTTCAAACGTCCGTGGCGCCCCCAGGTAATACGCCGGGGACACATGGGCGAACTCGGCATACACCTCGTTGGTCAGGTTGCGCACGCGGCCGGTCACCGAGGTGTGGGCGTCCACCCGGTAGCGCAGGAATGTTCCGAACAAGGTGTAGGCCGGCACTGTCTGGGTGTTGGCGTTATCCGCATAAACCTGCGCGACATATCGCGCGTCCACACCGCCTTGCCAATCCTCGGAAAAATCATAGGTCAGCCACAGGTTACCGACACGCTTGGGCACGTTGGTCGGCGTATTGCCCTTGCGCGAAACCACCGCGCCGCTGGCGATTTTCTCATTGAACTCGTCGTACTCGGCATCCACCCAGGCGAAGTTACCTTCGGCGAGTAGTCGCGGCGTGATGCGCAACGAACTGGCCAACTCAATGCCTTTGGACGACTGCGCGCCTACCGGGATGCTGTTGATCGGGTCCAGCGGGTCGGTGACGGCAAAGTCCTTGCGCTCGATTTTATAAGCGGCGACGGTGGCCGAACCGCGACCGTCCAGGTAGTCGAATTTGCTGCCCACTTCCCACTGCTTGCCGGTGGATACGTCGAATACCTGGGTGGTGGTGCTCGGTTGTTCGGCGGCCGTACTGTATTGCACGTACACATTGGCCGTCGGGATGAACTGGTAGGTCAGGCCTGCGCGCCCGGTCACTGGCGCCCAACTGCGCGTGAAGTACCGTGGGCTGCTGGCGGTTATCGCGCCGTGGTTGGTGACATTCAGGTCGATGGCGTCGTAGCGCAGGCCCGTCAGCAGTGTCAGTTTATCGGTCAGGCCCAGGCGATTTTCCACGAACAGCGCTTTGGTGGTGACTTCGTTGGTCTTGTCCCTGATAAAGCCTGGTCGGGTGCCAGGAATGTCGTAAAAGTGCCCTGGGTCATAGTGGTCAGGATCGACCGTGCTATTGCCAGCGGCTCTCAGCGGGCTGTTGGTCGTGCTGTTGACCTTGTATTCGAAGCCCCCGGACCAGGTGGTGGAGAGGCCGAACACGCTGTCGTCATGACGCAGTTCGAACTGGTTGCCATTCTGCGCGCCCTGATGACGTACCTGATACGCGGTCGAGCGGTTCACCGCGCTGTTGTCGGCGTTGTACTGGTAGGTCTCCAGGTTGCGGTAATCGCGCTGACTGTCGAGGTGATACAGGGTATTTTTCAGCGTGGTGCTGTCGTTGATCCGGTAGTCGATGATCGAGCGCGCCCAAAGCGTGCGCTGTTCGTAACGGCCGTCGGCGACGTTGTAATTGTTGAACCGGTTGTGTTTATCGATCTTCAGCTCGCCAGCCTTGGGATTCAGCACCGGCGTGCCCCAGTACGGACTGTCTTCATGCTCGTCTTGGTATTCCAGGGCCAGGGTATGGGACAGGTTGGGGGTGAGGTCACTGAGCAGGGAAAACGCTACGCTCCAGGCGTCGCGCTGATCGCGGTCGATGTAGCTGTGGTTGGTATTGCGGCTGACGTCCAGGCGTGCGTAATGCTGCACGTCGGCGCCGGGGTCGGTCAGCGCGTGGTTCAGGCCGAACGCCATGCCGGCGGTGTCGTAGCTGCCATAGGTCAATTGGCCTGCGGCGGCCTGTTCCTCGCGGGTCGCCAGCTTGGTCACGTAGTTCAGCGAACCGCCTACGGAGCCCGCACCATTGATCAAGGACGAGGGCCCGCCGACCAGCTCCACCCGATCATAGATCCACGCATCCACCGGCCGGGCCAGCCCGGTGGCGACGTTGATGCCGTTGAACATCTGGGTGATCTGGCTGCTGGTAAACCCGCGATATGACACAAAGCCCCCAAACCCCGGCGGCGCGCTGGTGTTGACGCCGGGCAAGGTATTGGCCGCATCCCGGAAAGTCTTGGCGCCATGGCGCTCGATGTCATTGCGGTTGGCGATAGCCACCGAGGCAGGCGTTTCGCGCACGCTCAGCCCCAGCCGCGAAGCGACGCCACTGGACTGGTCCAGGCCCAGGCCGGGTTCGCTGGTGGGGTCGCCATCGATGGTGGTCGGGGCGAGTTCGAGCGCCCAGGCACAGACAGGCAGGCAGCCGAACAGGCCCGCCAACAGAGGTAAATGTTTCATGCTTGAATCCTGAAAACCTGCTTGAAAACAACGCACAGTCGCCCGTATTTCCTTACGGAAACGGCGTCAGTGCAGATCAGAAAACGCGAGGATCAGGCGAGGGCGGGCGGTGCCCGTGGGTGGGCCGTGGGCCAGGTGACGCGAGCAGGGATATCGGCGGCCAGTACGATAGCCGGCGGCGGTGCATGGGGTTGCGGCAACACCGCGACGTTGAGGCTGGAGCTCAGCGCCGGGCCCATGCCGCCGGTGGAGCAAAGGGGGCAACCAAACGCCTTGGACAGCGTCGGCAGGTTTTCATCGGTGGAGTTGGACGGTTTGGGCGCCTGGGTGCGCGGGTCGACGGTACAGAACTGCCCACCGATGCCGTTGAGCTGCATGCCCACCATCTGCCCATGACCGATGCTGCACGCGAACACATTGAACAGGACACAGCAGTAGAGCATCCAGGCAATGAGCGAACGGTCGGCACGGGCGATTTTCATGGGGCGGGACTTTACCATCAGCCGCCGGCGAAATGCCTGCAAAAAATCTCAGGGGGACTATCCTAGATCGCACAAATTCTGGGAGAAGCCGCCATGAGCTTTATCGTCGCACGATGGATCGTCGGTATTTTCACCTTTGTCAGCATGGTGCATTTGTATTGGGCCGCCGGCGGCAAACTCGGCAGCCTCGCCGCCATCCCCCAACTCCCCGGCGAATTCGCCAGCGGACCCCGCCCGGCGTTCAAGCCCTCGGCGTTGGGCACCTTTCTGGTGGCGCTGGGCCTGGTGGCAATTGCCTTGCTCGTTTGCCTGCGAGCCGGGCTGTATTTTTCGGCGGTGTCCCATGGCGCATTGCAATGGGGCATCAGCGCGATTGCCGTGATCATGTTTGCCCGGGCGATCGGCGATTCGGAGCTGGTGGGCTTTTTCAAAAAGGTAGGTGGTTCGCGGTTTGCGCGGTGGGATACGTATTTTTATTCGCCGTTGTGCATGGTACTGGGGGCAGGGTTGTTGGTGGTGGCATGGAGTTGATCGGCTGATCACGCAGCGAGCCGTCACACCCGTTTTGTAGTTTGTTTGCGCTTTGCGCCCCTTCACTTGCGTGGCAGGCGCTCAGCCCCGACGGAGCCCTCCCTGTGGGGTTGGGCGCATAGCGATAGCCGTTGAGCCCGCTCATCCCTTTCAGCGGGTCGGGCGTCAGGTAGCGACCACTCTGCGGATTGTAGTAGCGGTGGCGATGGTAGTGCAGCCCGCTTTCCGGGTCGAAGTATTGACCTTGGAAACGCAGCGGGTTTTCGATTTTTTCGATGTCGAATCGGGTGATCTGGCCGTAGGCGCGGTAGTGCGCGGACCACACGATTTCGCCGTCGGGCGCGGTCAGCTCCTGCGCGGTGCCTAGATGATCCAGTTGGTAGTGGAAAGGCTTGGTGTGGTGTGGGCCGAAGCCTTCCAGCAGGGCCAGTGGGCGGAAACTGTCGGGTTCGTAGACGTAGCTGCGATGCAGTTGTGCGTGGTGTTCGGCGATCAGTTTGTCGCCTTGCCAGAAAAACTCGCGGGTCGTGCCGGCAACGGTTTTGCTGATGCGCCGACCAAACGGGTCGTAGCGGTAGTGGGCGGTTTGGCCGTTGGGTCGGGTGAGGCCGATCAGGCGGTGCTGACAGTCGTAGCGGTATTCGGTGATCAGTGGGTGGTCCTTGCCGTGCCGTTCGCGGACGAGGTTGCCAAAGGTGTCGTAGTCGTAGTTGTGGTCATCCTGGAGCGTCAGACGGTCGCCAGCCGGAGTGTAGGCGAAGCGTTCCTGCGCGGCCTGGGAGTGATCGGCGCGGGCCAGGCGGTTTAGCGTGTCGTAGTGGTAGCGATGTTCGCCTTTGCGCGTGTCGAGCAAACGGCTGAGGTTGCCGGCTTGGTCGTAGCCGTATTGGCGGCGGTAGCGAGTGCCTTGGACATCGCAGATGCCATGGTTGAACAGGCGTTCATGGTCATCGTACTGGTAGCTGCTGAGCAGTTTGCCTTGGGCGCGCTGGTGCTCTCGGCCGGCGTCGAACAGGTGTGAAGTCAGCAGCGCGCCATTGAGTTCGACGGTCGCCAGGTGGCCGCCCTTGTCATGGTTGAACACTAACTGGTTGTTGTCCGGTAAGCACAGGTGTTTAAGCCGGCCGCAAGCGTCGTAGCCATAGCGGAGTGTGCCCCAGCCCTGATGTTCGGCGATCAGGCGGTTTTGCTGGTCGTAGGCGAAAGTGAGGGGCCGGTGGTCGTCATTGACGCTGAGAAGGTTGCCTTGGCGGTCGTAGGTATATTCAACGATGCTGCCGTCGGGCAGGATTTTCCTTATCAACCGACCGGCGTGGTCTCGCCGGTAACGGGTGACCAGCAGACTGCCGTCGGCGCCATGTTCGGTTTTTTCCAGCAGGTGACCGTTGAGGTCGTAGGCGTAGGCGGTGCGTCGGCCGTCAAAGCCGATTTCCTGCTGGAGTAGGCCGTTGGGGTGGTAGTCGAACCGATAGACGTCGCCGATTTCGTTCTCGATTTCGGTGAGCAGCAATCGAACGTGGTCATAGCGGTAGTTGACCTGGGTGCCGTCCGCATTCAAGCGGCGGCTGATCAGGGGCAGACCGTCGATGTAGTCGTAGCGAGTGACGTGCCCCAGTTCATCGCGTTCGGCGGTGATTTTTCCGTAGGGGTTGTAGCTGTATTCCCGCGTGCCACCGTCGGGCATGATCACACACGCTAACCGTCCGACACTGTCCCACTGGTACTGGGTCAGCGCCCCATGCTTGTCCTCTTGCGCCACCCGCCGACCGAGATCGTCATAGCGATAGCGCTTCCCGCCGCCGTCCGGCCACTGCTCCTCAAGCAGTTGCCCACGCTCATTCCACGCCCGCCGCAGGCAACTGTGGTCAGGAAACCAAACCCCGATCAACTGCCCACATTTGTTGTAGCTATAGTCGGTCACGTTGCCATCGGGGTCGGTCTTACGAATGACATTGCCTTGGTCATTATGCTCGTAGTTCCAAACGGCCTGGCCACGGCGTACTACGCGTAAAAATCCATTGGTATACTCGTAGGACGTTGGCTCATCCTCCCCTGGAAAAAACGCCACCAAGCGTCCGGCGTCATCGTATTGATACGCCGTCACCGCGCCGAGTGGGTCTTGCTCGACCGTCAGCCGACCCTTGTCGTCGTAGGATTTGAAATGCTTGGCGCCATTCGGATCAACACGCTGCACCAGTTGTGCCTGTGGGGCATGAACATACATTTCCTGGCGCCCATCGGCGTTGTGAAGGGTAACGCTGCCGTCGTCGCCCCAGACATACCGCGTGTCTATCTGCAAAAAACCGGCCCAATGCCGGACACATCGCGCGGCCTTGCCAGCCCCTTCCCACGCCCAAAAGAAACGCGCGCCGCCGGCCAACTGGCATTCAAGAATGACGTGCTGCTCGTCGTATCGATAAACCTCGCTTTCCCCGGCCGCATTGGTTGCTGAAGTCAGTCGTCCAATGTCGTCATAGGTGTAGGAAACCACGGTCTGCTCGGTCACCCAGACGCCGTCCGCACGCCCCTTGGCCCGCTCAACCTGGTAATCGACCGCCACCATGCGGCCGTGCTCATAACGCCAAAACAGCGAGCGACCGACACCGGTATCCAATCGCTCAATGCGCCCCAACGCATCGCGGAAAACACGCAGCCGGTTGTCGTAGGCGTCGCTGATTGCGGTCAGCACACCGTCGTAGAAGTGGTAGAAACGTGATGCCTGGGACAGCACCAGCTCATCGGGCCAAGCCCCCAGGTAGAGCGAAGCGTCGGCCAGGCGATTGCTGATTGTCGGTCGCGCCTCAGTCGGCAAGGGCAGGACAGTCGATCGGTTCTCATGGTCAATCCATACTGCCGAATCGTCCGTCAGCGTCAGCCGATGTGCCAGCGAGTGACCCCAGCCAAACCCCAATCCACAGTCTACGTCCACCGCACGGGTGTGGTACCACCGCGTCCACTCAAACGGCAAAATCCCGTCCAGTGCAGCATCGGACAGTCTCAGGGAGTCGAGTGCGTGGGCATACCTGGCGTTAACCTGCTGGGGGGACTCGGCCGGGCGTTGATCGATGCTGTTCAGCTCAGGGTTGATAAAGGCAATGTGGGAAGCGTTAGTCATCCGTGACGTCTCGGCAAAGGGAAAGGCGTCGGAGTTTGCTGCGGAAAAAAGGCGCTGGACGAACGGCTGGAAAAATCAGAACGGGCTGACACGGCCTGGGGAAAAAAACGTATGAAACGACTTGAAAGGGCACTCCAAAAAGTCCATCCGACCGATTGTGATATCGATATAGCAACCGCCATTTCCGACGAAGGCACCCACTCATGCAGTGCGATAAGGCAATTTAGTGGCCCCTTTGTAACAAAATCCTCGCCAGAATCGCTTTTATTTTCAGGTGGTTAGGTGAGGACGCAAATGCGCACTGTTGGAATCATGCTGATCGCCTGTTCCCTGGCCGGCGGCGCAGCTGCCGCGCAGGCACGGGAGCTGCGCGAGGGTGACAAGTACATGTGCAGTTGGGGCGCGGGTACGGCTGCCAGGGCTCAGGAACTCAAGCTCTCGGGCCTCTCACTGTATGCCGCGCGGCAGAAGATCCAGACCATCAAGTTCAATAAATCATGGATGCGCATGATGGCCATGGGCATCACCGAACAGACCTATGACAGCCGTTCACGGCTCAAGCCCGAGGCAATTCGCCAGAGTTTTTATCAGGATTGCGTGCGCTACAAAGTGGCGCGTAAATAAGGAGCTTCTTGCTGTTCGGCTGCGCGCTTTACAAATCCACGACAATCTCTGTGTTTCAATTTGCATACAATTGCGCCCTGCATTTAGGAGGCAGGTATGCAAATACATATTCGCGTCGCGACGCAGGATGATGTCGATACGCTTTTCGCCATTCGCACTTTGGTGGTGCAGAACTACCTCAGCCGAGAACAGATGTCCGATCTCGGCATCACACCTCAGGTGTTGGCCGACCGCATCCAAGAAGCGGATTGCGCATGGATCGCCCAAGTGGGCGGCCAGCCCGTTGCCTTTTCCATGGTTGACCTGGCCGAGGGCGAAGTGTTTGCGATGTTCGTGTTGCAGACACACGAGAACCTCGGCCTTGGGCGAAAATTGATGGCAGTCGCTGAGGCTGCGCTCTTTGAACTGCACGACACGCTGTTCCTGATCACCGACGGGCGCGATGAAGTCCGGGCCAATGGGTTTTACCGACGGTTGGGCTGGTCGGTGGTGGCCACTGTGGAAGGTGACGACGTTCGCTACGAAAAGAGTAGGAAACGCTAAGGTGACGAACCCTTCAGAGCCCCGGTCGCCCGACAGCTTGCGCTACTTCGCGGTTGCGGTGCTGTGTATTGCGGTGTTGTTGGGGAGCTATTTCGTGCACTTCAATACCGAAGTCGACCGCCAGCGTGAAGAGGCCACCGAGCACCTGGCCCTCTGCAGGCAAGTGGAACGCGTGGCCAGTGCGGCGTCGTCAAACAGGATTGAACTTGGCGAGACGTGCAACCAGTTGAGAGGACAGTCGATGAAAAATCTTATACAGCGATCGATTGATAACCCTTCTTTATAAAGGGAGATAGTGCTCGCAAGTCACTCCGGTAGTTGCACCAAAAAGTGGCGTTTATATACCCGTCCACCTTAATAAATGTGTGGTTATTGAATGACTTACAGCGACTTCAGTCCGACGAAAGGATTAAAACCATCTTGTTCCAGGTTTAGGCAATCGGTATTATAGCGGCGCGTTCACCTCCCACGGTTTATGCATTTTTAAATCCCAAGTTTCCATCAGCTACTTGGGATTTTTTTTGCCTGGGATTTCTCGTCGGCATCAAACTTTAATCTCGGCAAACTCCGCGCGAATCCGTCTATTGTGTTTGGCCTGGTACCGGAATTGGTCGCAGCCCCTTCATGGAGTCGAATGTTTCAAAATGCCACGAAGACAGTGCTCAAAGAAGCCCAATATCCTGTTGGGTAGAGTTAAAGGTAAATGTGAGCCGTTGGCCAATCATCAACGCGCATGTTCACGGGGCGAGCGGTGGCGCACAGCCGCTGGCACGTTCGTCAAATCCTTTGTCGAACGGCAGTCAGCGAATGGTCTGGTCAAGCGAGCGGGCAGAGTGCGGAACTACAGGCGCCGCAGAAAGGATTTGACGATGTGCCGCGTGGTGTCGGTGGTGTCCAGCTCGTCCAGGGCACCGTAGGCGTGCCACCGGCAAGCGGTGATCTCGTTGCATGGCCGCGCTTGCGCGATGTTCACGACCGACGCCTCGAACACATGGTGCAGCGTGTCGCGCGCCTTCAATTCCTGCAGGTACAGCAGCCCGTCGACGTTCAACCCGGTTTCTTCTTCCAACTCCCTCTCGGCGGCGCCCACCGGGCGCTCGTCGCGTTCGACCTTGCCGCCCGGCAGCGCCCATTTCGATCTGGCCTTGCGCACGAAGAGGATGTGCCCCTCGTGTTCGCAAATCACCGTTGCGCGTATTTTCATCGTCTGTGCCCCCGCAGAGAGATATTTGTCATAAAAGTGTAATGCAAATGTCATGCTGGGTGGTGGTAGCGCACCTGCGTGATGATGTGGATACTGGTCGATTGACGACAACGCACGAGGCAAACAGATGAAAACCGTACGTTGGGGCATGATCGGTTGTGGCAGTGTCACTGAGTTAAAGAGTGGACCTGCTTTCTACAAAGCGCCAGGTTCGGCTCTGGTGGCAGTGATGGGGCGCCGCGAAGAGGTAGTGCGCGATTATGCGGCACGCCACGGCATTGCCCGTTTCTATACCGACGCTCAGGCACTGATTAACGACCCTGAAGTGGACGCGGTGTACATCGCCACACCGCCCGACAGCCACCTTGAATACAGCCTGATGGTGGCCGCTGCCGGCAAGCACTGTTGCGTCGAGAAACCCATGGCACTGAATGCCGAGCAGGGCGCATTGATGCAGCGCACCTTCGAACGTGCTGGTTTGCACTTGTTTGTGTCCTACTACCGCCGCTCGCTGCCGCGTTTCCTGCAAGTGCGCGACTGGCTGCGCGACGGGCGTATCGGCCAACTGCGGCACCTGACCTGGTCCCTGTGCAAGCCGCCGGCCGACGACGACGCCGGCGCCGCCAATTGGCGCACCGACCCGGCCATTGCCGGTGGCGGCTATTTTGCCGACCTGGCCAGCCACGGTTTTGATCTGTTCCAGTACCTGGCCGGGGACATTGTCGAGGTTGCCGGGTTTTCCGCGCGACAGGCCGGGCAGTATACGGCGGAAGACGCGGTGACCGCCTGCTGGACCTTCAGCTCCGGCGCGCTGGGCATGGGTTGCTGGAACTTTGTCGCGGACCGCCGTGAAGATCGCGTCGAGCTTATCGGCACGCAGGGTCGTATCACGTTTGCGGTGTTCGACGACCAACCCTTGCGGCTTGAAGGGAAAGTCGACGAAGTGCTGGAGGTGCCTTGCCACACGCATATCCAGTGGCACCATGTGTTGGGCATGAATGCGCATATTCGCGGCGACGCCGAGCATCCTGCGCTGGCGATCGAGGCGTTGAAGACCGATCGGATTCTGGACAAGGTGCTGCAACGCAATCCCTACCATCCTGAGTAGTTTTCTGTGGCGACGTGTTGCATTCACGACTTTCGCCGGGCGTTGGCCTGCGCTAACAATGCGGGCTTATTTTTTTCAAGGAACAGACGGATGAAATACAAGGCAGCCTGGCTGGCCGTGGGGTGGGTACTGGCAAGTGTGGCGACGCAGGCGGCGCCACGGGAGCAGCGGCCGACGGGGGACTTTGATTTTTATGTGCTGTCGCTGTCGTGGTCGCCGACGTTCTGCCTGGCGCACCCGAACAACGAGCAATGCAGCGGCAAAGGCTACGGGTTTGTATTGCATGGGCTATGGCCGCAATACGCGCAGGGTGGCTGGCCCGCGTCGTGCGATGCGCAGTCGCGGCTGTCGGCAGATGAGCTGGCCAAAGGCGCGTTGGTGTTCCCGACGCAGGCATTGCTCAAGCATGAATGGTCCAAACATGGCACCTGTAGCGGTCTGGGCGCCTCGCGCTACCTGGAAGCCACTGATGCGGCCTTGGCCACGGTGCAGATCCCGCAGCAATTGCAGCCGTTCAACGTGCCAGGCTACCTGGAGGCGCGGGAGATTGAGGCGCTGTTTCGCGAGAGTAACCCGGCCATGGGCAACCATGGCGTGGCGGTGATCTGCAAGGGCAAGGTGTTGTCCGAAGTGCGGGTGTGCCTGAGCAAGGAACTGCATTTTGCCGGCTGCCCCAAGAGTGTGAAAACCCAGTGCCGGGGCGGGGATATCCGGATTCCGGTTCAGCGCTGATCAAGCGGTTGCAGCGAGTGCAATGCAATGTCCGCAGTGGCAGCGGTTGACGCCGCCCCCCGTCATCGCCGCCAGTGGGACTACCGCGCACATTGAAGTATCCTGCGCGCCCCGCTTACCACTGATTCAAAGAACGATGACAGGACAAGACATGCAGGCGCTGTTGGAGTCGATTCTCGACGAAGTTCGTCCACTGATCGGTCTCGGCAACGTTGCCGACTACATCCCCGCGCTGGCCGACGTACCCGCTGATCAACTGGGGATCGCTGTGTACGGCAATGACGGCACGGCCTACTGCGCCGGGGATGCCGATACCCTGTTCTCGGTGCAGAGCATTTCCAAGGTATTCAGCCTGGTGCAAGCCATCGATCACGGCGGCGAAACCATCTGGGAGCGCCTGGGCCACGAGCCCTCGGGCCAGCCGTTCAACTCGCTGGTGCAGCTGGAGTTCGAACGCGGCCGCCCACGCAACCCCTTTATCAATGCCGGCGCGCTGGTGATCTGCGATATCAATCAGTCACGCTTTGCCGTGCCGATTCTGTCGATGCGCGACTTTGTGCGGCGCCTGTCGGGCAACCCGCAGATCCTGGTCAACAGCGTCGTCGCCGAGTCGGAAGCGCAACACGGCGCACGCAATGCGGCCATGGCCTACCTGATGAAGTCGTTCGGCAACTTCCATAACGACGTCGACGCGGTGCTGCACAGTTACTTCAATTACTGTGCGCTACAAATGAGTTGCCTGGATTTGTCCAAGGCGTTCAGCTTCCTGGCCAACGAGGGGGTAAGTGCCCACAGCGGCGAGCAGATACTGACCGCTCGCCAGACCAAACAGGTCAACTCGATCATGGCCACTAGCGGGCTGTATGACGAAGCGGGAAATTTCGCCTATCGCGTGGGCTTGCCGGGCAAGAGCGGGGTCGGCGGCGGCATTGTCGCGGTGGTGCCGGGGCAGTTCACGGTGTGCGTGTGGTCGCCGGAGTTGAACGCGGCGGGGAATTCGCTGGCGGGGATCAAGGCGCTGGAGTTGTTGAGTGAGCGGATTGGCTGGTCGGTGTTTTGAGATTGCTTCCGTGTGTGCAGGAGCGATTTTAAGACGCCTGGTCTCACAGCATCACGAATCCAAATGTGGGAGGGGGCTTGCCCCCGATTACAGTGTGTCAGTCAATACAGCTGTGACTGATCTACCGCTATCGGGGGCAAGCCCCCTCCCACATTTTGGTTCGGTCAGCTATCGCCTATCAGGCAATCGCATCCCAAGCCCGATCACCGTGCTCGTCTTTGATTCGAGTCGGCAAGCCCATCACGTCCAGCGCCTTGAGGAACGGCTCAGCCGGCAGCTCCTCAACGTTGGCCATGTGTTTCACATCCCACTCGCCACGTGCAACCAGCAGCGCAGCGGCGACGGGTGGCACGCCTGCGGTGTAGGAAATGCCCTGGCTTTCAGTTTCCGCAAAGGCTGCTTCATGGCACGCCACGTTGTAGATGAACATCTCGCGTGGCTGGCCATCCTTGGTGCCTTTGACCAGGTCGCCGATGCAGGTCTTGCCGGTGTAGCCAGGGGCGAGTGAAGACGGGTCGGGCAGCACGGCCTTGACCACTTTCAACGGCACCACTTGCAGGCCTTCGGCGGTGGTGACCGGCTTTTCGGAGAGCAGGCCGAGGCTGTTCAGTACGGTGAACACGTTGATGTAGTGTTCACCGAAGCTCATCCAGAAGCGCACGTTGGGCACGTCGAGGTTTTTCGACAGCGAGTGGACTTCATCGTGGCCGGTCAGGTACAGGTTCTGCGAACCGACCACCGGCAAGTCGTCGGTGCGTTTGACTTCGAACATGGTATTGCTGGTCCACTGGCTGTTCTGCCAGCTCCACACCTGTCCGGTGAATTCGCGGAAGTTGATTTCCGGGTCGAAATTGGTGGCGAAGTATTTGCCATGGGAGCCGGCATTGACGTCGAGAATGTCGATCGAATCAATGCGGTCGAAATGCTCTTGCTGCGCCAGCGCGGCATACGCGTTGACGACACCCGGGTCGAAGCCCACGCCAAGAATGGCGGTGATGTTCTTCTGTTTGCACTCTTCCAGGTGGTTCCATTCGTAGTTGCCGTACCACGGCGGGGTCTCGCAGACCTTGCCCGGCTCTTCGTGGATGGCGGTGTCGAGGTAAGCCACGCCGGTATCGATGCAGGCACGCAGCACCGACATGTTGAGGAACGCGGAGCCAACGTTGATGACGATCTGCGATTGTGTCTCGCGGATCAGGGCCTTGGTCGCTTCCACGTCCAGGGCGTTCAGCGCAAAGGCTTGGATGTCGGCGGGTACTTTGAGGCTACCCTTGGCCTTGACGCTGTCGATGATGGCCTGGCATTTGGAGATGTTGCGCGACGCGATAGCAATACGACCGAGTTCGTCGTTGTGCTGCGCGCACTTGTGGGCCACCACCTTGGCGACACCTCCTGCACCAATGATAAGAACGTTCTTTTTCAATTGCTTTATCTCTCCTTTATCCGCCAGCTTACGAAAGGCTGGACAGGTAGTCGTCGTAACCAAATTCACGAACCACTTCGACTGTACCGTCGAGTTGTTTCACTACGATGGACGGCATTTTCAGGCCGTTGAACCAGTTTTTCTTGACCATGGTGTAGCCCGCGGTGTCGATGAACGACAGCCGATCGCCGATGGCCAACGGACGATCAAATTGATACTCGCCGAAAATGTCCCCGGCCAGGCAGGATTTGCCGCATACCATGTAGGTGTGTTCACCCGCGCTCGGCGCCAGCTTGGCGTTGAGGCGGTAGATCAGCAGGTCCAGCAGGTGCGCTTCGATGGAACTGTCGACCACGGCCAGGTGTTTGCCGTTGTAGAGGGTGTCGAGCACGGTGACTTCCAGCGAGGCGCTGTTGGTGATCGCGGCTTCGCCGGGTTCCAGGTACACCTGCACGTCGTACTTCTGCGAGAAGGCTTTCAAGCGTGCGCAGAACGCGTCCAGCGCATAGCCTTCGCCGGTGAAGTGGATGCCGCCGCCGAGACTGACCCAATTGACCTTGTGCAGCAGCGCACCGAAGCGCTCTTCGATGGTACACAGCATCTCGTCGAACAGGCTGAAGTCGTCGTTTTCGCAGTTGTTGTGGAACATGAAGCCGGAGATCTGCTCGATCACGCCTTCGATTTTCACCGGGTCCCATTCGCCCAGACGGCTGAACGGGCGCGCCGGGTCGGCCAGCAGGTAGTCGGAGCTGCTCACCTGCGGGTTGACGCGCAGGCCGCGGGTCTTGCCCTCGGAACGCTCGGCAAAGCGCTGCAGTTGGCTGATGGAGTTGAAGATGATCTTGTCGCAGTTATCCAGCATCTCTTCGATTTCGTCGTCGGCCCAGGCCACGCTGTAGGCGTGCGCCTCGCCTTCGAATTTCTGGCGACCGAGCTTCAATTCATACAGCGACGACGACGTGGTGCCGTCCATGTATTGCTGCATCAAGTCAAACACCGACCAGGTGGCAAAGCACTTGAGCGCCAGCAACGCCTTGGCGCCGGACTGTTCGCGCACGTAGGCAATCTTCTGCATGTTGACCAGAAGTTTCTGTTTATCGATGAGGTAGTACGGCGTTTTGATCATTTTTGAGAGCCTACGGCGGTGCCTGCCAAAAAAGGACACGCATTGTGCCCGCACTTGGCGCAGATCGGAAGGTTAGCGGGCGGATTTTGCGCGTCGGGTTTCCAAGCATAGTCCCGGAATATGACTATTCCAACGGCATACACCGGCCCAATGTGGGAGGGGGCTTGCTCCCGATGGCGGTGGATCAGCTGGCCTATCGGGTGTCTGACACAATGAAGTGCGCCCCAGAAGTTGGACACCCATCCAACTCCTGGGGCTTTTTCATGAGCAAGTACACAACGCAGTTCAAGCTTTCCGCCATTACCGCCTTCCTGGAACGAGGCCGAGGCTTTCGCCATATTGCTGCTCGATTTCAAATGGACCCCACTTTACTTCGCCGTTGGGTGGAAGCTTACCGGCTGCACGGTGAGGCCAGTCTGAGTAGTACCGGTGGACGTTACAGTGCTTTGTTCAAGTTCTCCGTTCTGCAACGCATGTGGCGTGACTCCCTTTCTTTTCGCCGCGCAGCGGCACTCTTCAATCTGGGTGACTCTACCCAAGTGGGCAGATGGCAGCAGCAGTATTACAGTGGCGGTATTGAAGCCCTGGCCTCAGGGGAAAAAGGATCGAATACCGCTATGTCCAAGCTACCTGCTAAACCTCGAAAAACGGCCATTCCACTCACCGACCAAGAACGTGCTCACAAGGCTTTACTTGATGAACTCCAGTATTTGCGCATGGAGAACGCCTACCTAAAAAAGCTTGGGGAGTTAGGCGAGGCAGTGATGAGGCGCGAGAAAGAAGCGAAGAAAAAGCCCAATTAGTCTCTGAGTTGAGGCACAGCTTCCCCTTGGACCATTTGCTCAAGCTGGCTGGGCTCGCCCGCAGCACGTACTACTACCAACTCAAGGCGATGGACGGAGCAGACCGGTTCGTTTCGCTAAAAGCCTCTATCCAGAGCCTTCAAGACGAGCATAAGGGGCGATTCGGCTATCGCCGTATGACTTTAGCTCTGCGGAGCGACGGACAGTTGATCAACAGTAAAACTGTGCGGCGACTGATGGGGGAGTTGAGTCTGAAATGTACGGTGCGACCGAAGAAATACAGATCGTATCGAGGACCAATGGGAGAAGTATCGCCTAACATCCTGGCTCGTCAGTTCGAGGCTGAGCAACCGAATCAGAAATGGGTAACGGATGTCACCGAGTTCAAAGTGGCAGGCGAAAAGCTATATCTGTCTCCAGTTTTAGACTTGTACAACGGAGAAATTGTGGCCTATCAAACCGCCACGCGCCCCCAATATGCCCTGGTGGGCGACATGCTGGAACAAGCTCTTGAGCGCTTGCCTGAGGGCGTCAAGCCCATGTTGCACTCGGATCAAGGTTGGCACTATCGATACCCGAAGTACCGGGATCGACTAGAAAAAGCAGGGTTGGAACAGAGCATGTCACGCAGAGGAAACTGCTATGACAACGCCACAATGGAGAGCTTCTTCGGCACGTTGAAGTCAGAGTTTTACTACCGGGAAAGCTTCGAGAGTGTGGCTCAGTTGCAGGCTGGACTGGCTGAATACATCCATTACTACAACCATAAGCGAATCAAAACGAAACTTGGCGGACTGAGCCCTGTAGCGTACAGAGCCAGGTCCGCTGTAGCCTAACAATCACTGTCCAACTTTTGGGGCGCACTTCACAACGCTATCGGGGGCAAGCCCCCTCCCACATTGGGATCGCGGTGTATCCAGGGCGCTGACACCAAACCGTCATCTGCCCTCCACGTTCCTGCCACATTGCGCCGTTACTGTCGTCGCCAATGAGATCGATCTCAAGCGAGTGACAATGACTGACTTGAAAGACGTTGCACGGCTGGCCGGGGTATCCCGCGCGACCGCTGCCCGCACCTTTGCCTCTCCCGACCAGGTGCGCCCGGCGACGCGTGAACAGGTGTTCGCCGCTGCCCGCGAGCTGGGTTTTCGGCCTAACTTGCTCGGCCGCCAGTTGCGGCTGCAAACCACCAACTTGATCGGCTTGGTGGTGCCCAATTTGCTCAACCCCGTCTTCGCCGAGCAATTGCAGGCCATGGAGCGTGCGGCCCGTTTGCGCGGCTACAGCCTGTTGCTGGCAACCACCGACTACAGCAGCGAGCGCGAAAGCATTGTGGTGGAAGAGTTGCTGCGCCAGCGCGTCGACGGCCTGGTGCTGACGGTAACGGATGCCGAAAGCAACAGCGTGCTGCACAGCCTGTCCAGCGAGCAGACGCCGTTTGTGCTGGCCTACCACCAACCCAGCAACCCCGACTACAGCGCCGTGTCTGTCGACAACCGCGCCGGTATGGCCCTGGCTACGCGCTATTTGCTGGAAGCGGGGCACCGGCGCATCAGCATGGTCGCCGGCCCCGCGTTGCAGTCCGACCGCGCACGTCTGCGTTACGCCGGTTATTGCGATGGGATGAAAGAACATGGCCTCCAAGCTCGCCCGGTGATCGAAATGCCGGCCCACACGCAGGCTGAATTCGCCGCCATCGCACCGTTTCTCAAAGGCCCGGATGCGCCGACCGCGCTGGTGTGCTCCAACGACTTCCTGGCGATCAGCCTGATCGCCGAGCTGCGCCGCAACGCCTGGAACGTACCCGAGCAACTGTCAGTGATGGGCTTCGATGGCATCGCCCTCGGCACCCAGATGCACCCGACGTTGTGCAGCGTGGTGCAGCCCATCGCGTTGCTCGCCAGCACCGTGATTGACCAGTTGCTGGCGCAGATCGCCGGCAACGTCCCGATTTCCCATTGCCTGCCTTGCCATATCCGGCCGGGTGAAAGCACTCAACCCCATGAGGAGACCCTCGATGCGCGTATTCAGTAAAACCCTGGCAGCCGTGCTGCTGTGCGGTATGGCCAGCCTAGCCCAGGCCGCCGACACGGCGATTTGCTACAACTGCCCGCCGGACTGGGCCGATTGGGGCACCCAGCTCAAGGCCATCGCTTCCAGCACCGGCGTGCAGGTGCCGCTGGACAACAAGAACTCCGGCCAGTCCCTGGCGCAGTTGGTGGCGGAGAAAGCCGCTCCGGTGGCCGACGTGGTGTATTACGGCGTGACCTTCGGCCTGCAGGCGCAAAAGGCCGGCGTGGTCGATGGCTACAAACCCAAGGGTTGGGAGCAGATTCCCGTCGGTTTGAAAGACCCGTCCGGCCAATGGTTCGCCATCCACTCCGGCACCCTGGGCATTATGGTCAATGTCGATGCCCTGGGTGGCTTGCCGGTGCCGCAAAGCTGGGCCGACCTGCTCAAGCCTGAATACAAAGGCATGGTCGGCTACCTGGACCCGTCCAGCGCGTTTGTCGGCTACGTGTCGGCGGTGGCGATCAACCGCGCCCTGGGCGGCGACCTGGACAACTTTGCCCCGGCCATCAACTACTTCCAGGCACTGGCGAAAAACGCCCCGATCGTGCCCAAGCAAACCGCCTATGCACGGGTGTTGTCCGGTGAGTTGCCAATCCTGGTGGACTACGACTTCAACGCCTACCGCGCACGCTACAAAGACAACGCCAACGTCGCGTTCGTGATTCCCAAGGAAGGCAGCATCAGCGTGCCCTACGTGATGAGCCTGGTGGCCAACGCGCCGCACCGCGCCAATGGCGAAAAAGTCCTCGATTTCGTCCTGTCCGATGCAGGCCAGGCGCTATGGGCGAAGGCATACCTGCGCCCGATACGCCCGGTGCAGATGCCGGCCGAGGTCGCCGCGCAGTTCCTGCCCGACAGCGATTACGCCCGCGCCGGTGTGGTGGACTACCAGAAAATGGCCGCCGTGCAGGAAGCCTTTGCCGCTCGTTACCTGAACGAGGTCAAGTAAGTGGCCGCATCGGCAAGACACGCCGCCTGGGCCCTGGCCCCGGCCTTTGCGGTGCTGCTCGCGTTCTGGCTGTTGCCGCTGGCGCACTTGATGGTGCTCGGCGCCGAGAGCCGCGACAGCAACGGCAGCGGTTACTGGCAGGTACTCAGCAGCGCGCAGTATCTAGGCAGCCTGGCGCAAACCTGTGCGCTGGCGATGTTCGTCACGCTTGTGGCGTTACTGATCGGCGGCATCAGCGCTGTATTCCTGGCGCGCCAGCATTTCTTCGGGCGCTCGGCGCTGGTTGCGTTGCTGACGTTTCCGTTGGCATTCCCGGGTGTTGTGGTGGGCTTTCTGGTGATCCTGTTGGCCGGGCGCCAGGGCTTGCTGGCGTCCCTGGGCCTGCAGTTGGTCGGTGAGCGCTGGATCTTCGCTTACTCGCTGGCCGGGTTGTTTGTCGGCTATCTGTACTTCTCGATCCCACGGGTGATCCTCACGGTGATGGCCGCGTGCGAAAGCCTTGACCGCAGCCTGGAAGAAGCCGCGCACTCGCTGGGAGCAGGGCATTGGCGCGTGGTGTGCGATGTGATCGTGCCGGGCCTGGCACCGGCGTTGGCGTCCTGCGGGGCGATTTGCTTTGCCACGTCCATGGGCGCCTTCGGTACGGCGTTCACCTTGGGCACGCGGCTGAACGTGACCCCGGTGGCCATCTACAACGTGTTCACCAACTACGCCAACTTTGCCGTCGCCGCGGCGCTCTCTGTGGTGTTGGGCGCGCTGACCTGGGTGGTGTTGCTGCTCACCCGGCGCTGGGTGAAAAACGCGGGGACCGTCCTGTGAAGCGCTCATCGCTGTTCGTGATGCAACTGCTGTTTACCCTGTTGGTGTGCGCCTTCATGTTGGTGCCGGTGTTGATGTCGTTGCTGGCCGGGCTCACGCGCAATTTCTTTATGGGCCTGTCCAGTGGCTTGACCTTCGATTGGTTGATCCAGGTCTGGCAGGCCTATTCGCCGACGGTGTGGTTGTCGCTGCAACTGGCCCTGGCCTGCGCGGTGTGCGTCTGCGTGATCGGCGTGCCGGCGGCCTACGCGCTGGTGTGCATGAACAATCGCTTCAGTCGCGCTTTCGAGGAACTGATGGTGCTGCCGGTGGCGATGCCGGGGCTGGCCAGCGCGCTGGCCTTACTGTTGACCTACGGCCAGTTCGGCGCGTTTCGCAGCAGTTGGCTGTTCATTTTGGTCGGCCATGTGCTGTTCACCTTGCCGTTTTTGGTGCGCCCGGTGATGGCGGTGATGCAGCGCCAGCACTTGCCGGTATTGGAGGAAGCGGCGGCCAGCCTGGGCGCAGGTCCCATCAAGCGCTTTTTCAGCGTGGTGGTGCCCAATTGCCGGGCGGGCATTCTCGCGGGTGTGCTGATGGTGGTCACCTTGTCGCTGGGTGAATTCAACCTGACCTGGATGCTGCATACGCCCATGACCAAGACCCTGCCCGTGGGCCTGGCCGACAGCTACGCCTCGGCGCGCCTGGAAATCGCCAGCGCCTACACCCTTATCTTTTTGCTGATGATCGTGCCGCTGCTGATTGCGTTGCAGGCCATCAGTGCTCGTTTGTCCCGTGGAGAGCGTCGATGACCGCTATCACTATCCGCCTGCAAGGTTGCCGCAAGGCGTTCGCCGACGGCACCGTGGCCGTGCATGACTTGGACCTGACCGTCGAAGGCGGCGAAACCCTCGCCATTCTCGGCCCGTCCGGTTGCGGCAAAACCACCACGTTACGCCTGATCGCCGGCCTGGAACGCCCGGATGTGGGCCAGGTGTTCTTCGGCGACCAGGCTGTCACGCGTCTGCCCATCGAGCGCCGTGATGTGGGCATGGTGTTCCAGAACTATGCGCTGTTTCCCAACCTGGATGTGGCCGGGAATATCGTCTATGGCCTGAAGATTCGCGGCATGTCGCCAGCGGAGCGCAACAAGCGCTGTGAGGAACTGCTGGAGCTGGTGGGTTTGCAACACCATGGCAAGCGCAGCATCCACGAGCTCTCGGGTGGCCAACGCCAGCGCGTGGCCTTGGCCCGTGCGCTGGCGCCGCGCCCCAAGGTGCTGTTGCTGGACGAACCCCTGGCCGCCCTCGATGCGCAATTGCGTGAGCGCCTGCGCAGTGAGTTGAATCAACTGCTGCGGGGCCTCGGTATCACCTCGGTGTTTGTCACCCACGACCAGGGTGAAGCCATGGCCCTGGGTGATCGCATCCTGGTGATGGAGCACGGCCGCGTCGCGCAACTGGCCAGCCCACGGGACATCTACCAGAAACCCGCCAACGCCTTCGTCGCAGGCTTTGTCGGCAACCTGAATGCCTTCCACGTCATTGAGCCGTCACCCCATGGTTTGAAAGTCTGCGGCGGCGAGTTGCCGTGGCATACAGCGCAGTTGCCCGGCACCGTGTACTGCCGCCCCGAACACTTGCGGGTGATGGAGCACGAAGGGCATCTGCACGGCCATCTGCTGGCGCAGTTTTTCCAAGGTGCGCAAAGCCGCCTGCTGGTGGATGTGGGCGGCCCGCAACCGTTGTTGGTCGACAGCAACGACCACCAGCTATACGCCGTCGGCGCGCCGATTGCCTTGGCCATTGCGCCGCACATGTTGTTCACCCTGAATGCGTGAGAGTTGCCTTTTGAACCGTCCGTTTCTTGTTGCGCAGATCAGCGATCTGCACCTTAAAGCCGGTCAGCGCCTGACTTACGGCGTGGTCGACACGTTGGGTGCGCTGCGCCGCGCCGTCGACCATCTGAACGCCAGCCACCCACGCCCCGATATCGTGGTGATCAGCGGCGACCTGGTCGACTTCGGCCGTGCCGATGAATACGCCGTGCTGCACCCTGAACTGGCACGCCTGCACATGCCTTGCTACCTGGTGCCCGGCAACCATGACGCGCGCGGGCCGTTGCTGGACGCGTTCGGCGATCACACCTACTTGCCGAGTTCGCCGGCGGGCCCGTTGGATTGGGTCGTCGACGCACACCCGCTGCGCCTGATCGGCCTCGACTCCACCATCCCCGGTGGTCATGGCGGCCAACTGCTGGACAGCCAGTTGCAGTGGCTCGACGACCAGTTGGCACTGCGTCCGCAAGCGCCGACCGTGCTGATCCTGCATCACCCGCCGTTTATCAGCGGCATCGGCCATATGGACCGCGAGCGCTTTATCAATGCCGCCGCCCTCGAAACTGTCGTGGCGCGCCACCCGCAAGTGGAACGCCTGCTGTGCGGGCATTTGCACCGGTCGATGCAGCGGCGTTTCGGCGGCAGTTTGAGCTGTGTATGCCCTGGCACGTCCCATCAGATCGTGCTGGATCTGCAAGACGCCGCGCCAGCGCATTTCAACCTGGAACCGGCGGGTTACTTGTTGCATCGCTGGGATGCGCAACAGGGGTTGGTCAGCCACAACGGCGTGTTCGGGGACTACCCGGGGCCGTATCCGTTTTATGACGCTCATGGATTGATTGACTGAGGTTTTACGGAGGTTCACTTCACCCAACCAAGTAACTGAACGTTAGTTAACGCAACGGCCAACTCCAGTGTGGCCGCGTGCTTCCTGCTGTCTATTTTTTTTAGCGCCCGGAACTTGGATTCCGCGCCGGAGTTCGTCCTGATGAAAGCTACTTTGAATGTATTAAGCCTATTGACCGGCAGCCTGGGCATCGCCCTGAGCCCCCTGGCTTCGGCCGATTTTTTGAGCGACAGCAAAGCCAACTTGAGTATGCGCAACTTCTACTTCAACAACGACAACCGCGACGGCACCGCCGCGCCGTCGAAGACTGAAGAGTGGGGCCAGGCGTTCATGCTCAATTACCAGTCGGGCTTTACCGACGGCACCGTCGGCTTTGGCCTAGACGCAGTCGGCATGCTCGGCATGACCCTCGATAGCGGTGCCGGCCGCCATGTCGGCAGTTCGATGATCCCCAGCGATGACGGCAAAGCCGTCGACAATTGGGCCCGCGGCGGCGCCACGGCCAAGGCGCGTTTCGCCAAGACCGAAGCGCGCTACGGCTACCTGCGCCCGAACCTGCCGATCCTGGTGAGCAACGATGGCCGCCTATTGCCGCAATCGTTCGAAGGCGGGCAGCTCACCAGTAAAGACATCGACAACCTGACCCTGATCGGCGGCCAGCTTCAACACACCACCGGGCGCGGCTCCAGCGACCGCAGTGGCCTGGCAGCGGCGGGCGGCACCCAGGAAAGCAATAAATTCACCTACGCCGGTGCCGACTACCAGCTGACCAAGGACCTGATGGTCCAGTACTACTACGCCAACCTCGAAGACTATTACCAACAACACTTTGCCGGCTTGATTCATGTATTGCCGCTGGGCGACTACGGTTCGTTGAAAACCGACCTGCGTTACTTCAAGACCACCTCCGACGGTAAAAACAGCAGCGCCGCCGGACGCGCCGAAGGCTACAAGTTCAGCGGCTATACCAAAAATAGCAGCGGTGAAATCGACAACAACACCTGGAGTGCGGCCTTCATCTACTCCCTGGGGCCCCACGCGATTACCGCCGGTTACCAGCAAGTGTCCGATGACAGCAACTTTGCCCAGCTCAACCAGGGCGGCCTGGTGAACAAAGGGGAGGGGGGCTCCAGCCTGTACCTCTACACCGACCGGACGGTGCAAACCTTTATCCAGGCCGGCGAGCGCACGGCTTTTGCGCAGTACGCCTATGACTTCGCGGCGTTGGGCGTGCCGGGCTTGAAGGCGTCGATGATGTATTTGAAAGGCGACCATATCCTCACCGCCAGCGGGAATAACGCCAGCGAGTGGGAACGGGATATCTCGTTGGATTATGTGGTACAGAGCGGCACCTTCAAGGACGTCGGGTTTGGCTGGCGTAACGGTGTGTCGCGCAGTGAGGTGGCGCGGGACCAGGACCAGAATCGGGTGTTTGTGAGTTATTCGATTCCGTTGATGTAACAAGCCGAACGGATCGAATTCCTCCTGTAGAAGCGAGCGTGCTCGCTCCTACAGGGGTCAGGTGTTCAGGCGCCGCGAGCGCGTCATGCCTCTATTAACATGAGTGAATCTTGTGATCATCAGGAATAAAATGAGTTTGTCTCACTATGCGAGTCTGCCGACAATGGCCGCCATCACTATCGGTATTGGAGTTGTAAGTCATGGCAGTCGCTCATTCCCTCGGATTTCCACGCATTGGACGCGATCGTGAACTGAAAAAAGCGCAGGAAGCGTTTTGGAAGGGCGAACTCGACGAAGCCGGCCTGCACGCCGTTGGCCGTGACTTGCGCAAGGCGCATTGGGCCTTGCAAAAACAGGCCGGCATCGACCTGTTGCCCGTCGGTGATTTTGCCTGGTACGACCAGGTACTCACCCATTCGCTGATGTTCGGTGTGATCCCTGAGCGCTTCCGCCCGGCTGATGGCAAAGCCACCTTGCAGACCTTGTTCGGCATGGCGCGGGGCATCAGTGACCCTTGCTGCGGCGGGGCGCACGCTCAGGAAATGACCAAATGGTTCGACACCAATTACCACTACCTGGTGCCTGAATTCAGCGTCGACCAGCACTTCCACCTCGGTTGGGATCAGCTCTTCGACGAGGTCAAGGAGGCGCGTGACCTGGGCCACACCGTCAAGCCCGTGGTGATCGGCCCGCTGACGTACCTGTGGCTGGGCAAGGCCAAGGGCGGCGATTTCGACAAGCTCGACCTGCTCGAACGCCTGCTGCCGCTGTACGGCCAGATCTTCCAGCGCCTGGCGGACCTGGGCGTGGAGTGGGTGCAGATCGACGAACCGATTCTCGTACTCGACCTGCCGCAGGCGTGGAAAAACGCCTTCGAACGCGCCTACAACCTGATCCAGCGCGACCCGCTGAAAAAGCTGGTCGCGACTTACTTCGGTGGCCTTGAAGAAAACCTCGGCCTGGCCGCCAACCTGCCGGTGGATGGCCTGCACATTGACCTGGTGCGCGCACCGGAGCAGTACCCAATCATTCTTGACCGCCTGCCGGCCTACAAAGTCTTGTCCCTGGGCGTGGTCAACGGCCGTAACGTCTGGCGTTGCGATCTGGAACACGCCCTCGGCACCCTGCAGCACGCCCATGAGAAGCTGGGCGATCGGCTGTGGGTGGCGCCGTCCTGCTCGTTGCTGCACAGCCCGGTCGACCTGGGCCGTGAAGACCAGCTCGATAGCGAGTTGAAAAGCTGGCTGGCGTTTGCGGTCCAGAAGTGCGCCGAAGTGGCCGTGCTGGCCCAGGCCGTCAACCAGCCCGAAGCGCCGAACGTGCTCGCCGCCCTGGCTGAAAGCCGCGCCGTACAGGCGGCCCGTGCGGCCTCGCCGCGCATTCACAAACCGGCAGTGCAAGCCCGCGTGGCGGCGATCACTGCCCAGGACAGCCAGCGCCAGTCGCGGTTTGCGCAGCGTATTGAGACACAACGTGCTGGCCTCAAGTTGCCGCCGTTCCCGACCACCACCATCGGTTCGTTCCCACAAACCGCGTCGATCCGCCTGGCGCGTCAGTCCTACAAACAAGGCAAGTTGAGCGAAGCCGAATACGTCGAGGCGATGCACAGCGAGATTCGTCACGCCGTTGAAGTGCAGGAAAACCTCGGCCTGGACGTGCTGGTGCATGGTGAAGCCGAGCGCAATGACATGGTCGAATACTTTGCCGAGCAATTGGACGGCTACGCGTTCACCCGCTTTGGCTGGGTGCAGAGCTACGGTTCACGCTGTGTGAAACCAGCGGTGATTTTCGGCGACCTGAGCCGCCCGCAGGCGATGACTGTGGATTGGATACGCTACGCCCAAGGCCTGACCCGCAAGGTGATGAAGGGCATGTTGACCGGCCCGGTGACCATGCTGATGTGGTCCTTCCCGCGTGAAGACGTGAGCCGCGAAATTCAGGCGCGTCAACTCGCCCTGGCAATCCGTGACGAAGTGGTCGACCTGGAAGCCGCCGGCATCCAGATCGTACAGATCGATGAAGCTGCGTTCCGTGAAGGCTTGCCGTTGCGCCAGGCGCAATGGCAGCACTATCTGGACTGGGCCACCGAAGCATTCCGCCTGTGCGCTTGCGGCGTGCGTGACGAAACCCAGATCCATACGCACATGTGCTACAGCGAGTTCAACGATGTGATCGAGTCCATCGCGGCGATGGATGCCGACGTGATCACCCTCGAAACCTCGCGCTCGGACATGGAGTTGCTGGACGCGTTCGAAGCCTTTGCTTACCCGAACGACATCGGCCCGGGCGTCTACGACATCCACTCGCCACGGGTGCCGGACGCGTCGGAAATGGCCAACCTGCTGCGCAAGGCCGCCAAGCGGATTCCGGCAGAGCGTTTGTGGGTGAACCCGGACTGCGGCTTGAAAACGCGTGGCTGGCCGGAGACTGAAGCGGCGTTGATCCATATGGTGACGGCAGCGCGTCAACTGCGCGCGGAGCTGGCCTAACACGGTCTGGACATGTGGAGAGGGGCTTGCTCCCTTCCACTATTCCGCCGAGGAATGCCCGTATAAAAACTGCGCATTGTCTTTATCGCCGCCGATCTCGTAGCGTGGGCTTTCACTCAAGGAGATCCGTTATGAACCAAGCCGCGCTGCGTCTTTACGTTGATTCGCTGTTCGCCAGCCCCTATGCAATGTCGGTTTTCGTCACCCTGCGCGAAAAAGGTCTGGCGTTCGATACCGTGGTCCTTGACTTGGACGCCGCGCAACACCAGACGCACGACTTTGCCCAGCTGTCCGTGACCCAGCGTGTGCCGACGTTGGTGGACGGGGACTTCGCCCTGTCAGAGTCCTCGGCGATCAGCGAATACCTGGACGAGGCCTACCCCGAAACGGCGGTGTACCCGGCCGATCCAAAGCAGCGGGCGAGGGCGCGGCAGGTCCAGGCGTGGTTGCGCAGCGATTTGCTGCCGATTCGTCAGGAGCGTTCGACGTTGGTGGTGTTTTATGGGCAGCAGATGCCGCCGTTGTCGCCGCTGGCCGAGGCCGCCGCACACCGCCTGGTCAGTGCGGCGCAGGTGCTGTTGGCGGGTAATCCGGCGTACTTGTTCGGCGAGTGGTCGATTGCCGATTTGGACCTGGCGGTGATGCTTAACCGCCTGATCCTCAACGGCGACAGCGTACCGGCCGAGTTGGTGGACTACGCGCAACGCCAATGGCAGCGGCCATCGGTGCAGGAATGGGTCAATCTGCCAAGGCCCGCGCTTTAGGCCATTCCTGCGCTACGCGCCGGTCCAGCTCTTCCCAATCGGCCATGCCCAGCACGCGAGTGGTGTTCAACCCCCGCAGGTAGCCCAGCAATTGCTGGGCGCTGGCTTGGGCATCGTCCGAGTCGGCCGTCGGGTCTTGCAAGACACGTTCATAGTCGACCAGGTAATCGGCGACCCGCTCGCGGTACTCCGGCAATACGGCTTCGCGGATGCGGTCGAAGGTTTTCTGGTGGGGTTTCATCGCGTGGTCCTTATAGATTTTATGTAAGCACTATTGGTTCAGATAATAGTCATCATCGAGAATTGCAAGTTCTGTTTTTTCAGGAAAAGCGGAAAATCGCCCTATCGAGACGCAGTTCAAGGAAATCGCGCGATGAGGACGTTTATTCAACTGGCTTTAATGACCCTGATGATGAGCACTGCGGTCATGATCAACCCGGCAATCGCCGATGAACTGCGTACAGGCCATTTGCTGTCACTCGGCGGTAGCGTAGACTCGCTGCGGCACGAGCAGTCAGTGGGGGTGCTGTACAGCGAAAACACGGTCGACAACCTCAGCTACCTTGAACGCTACCACGACACGGCCTTGAATGGCGCCAGGGATGCCCTCGATGGGCGCATCCGCGAGGCGTTCGTCAACAGCTCCGACCCGGAGTTGGCCATCGACTGGTTGATGAGTTCGTTGCAAGGCACGTTTTTGTCGGTGACCGTTTACGACACGCTGGATGCGCTTGTGCAGGCTCACCCCGATGTGGTGGTGATGCTCGACACCCATAACCAACTGTTGACCCCGCGTAACGATCAGGTCGAAGCGCATTTTATCGCGCGCTTCTATGACGCGAACCTGCAGTACATCGCCAAGGCCGAAGGCTCGGTGCATAAGCAAGTGCCATCGGTGTGGGCCCGTGACAAGGCCGCCCCGGAGATTGCCGCGCAGATCGAGCAGCAGCGTGATGTCCAGCTCGATGCCTTGAAACAATTTGATGTGTCGCTCAAGGCGTTAGTCCGAGCGGGTTGATGTGAACTTTTCCTTTTATACAGTCAGGATTTTTATGCGCTCTTTTTTCGCCCCGGCCCTGGCCTTTGCTTCCTTGTTAATGGCCGGTTGTGTGTCTTCTCCGAATGCTCCGACATTGACCCTGCAAACCGCCAAAACCCCCGAAGGTTATGTGCAATGCGTGTTGCCCAAGCTTGAAAAACACAACATCACCTCAACCGTGACGCAGAACTCGCGCCACGCCAAGGTAGTGTTGACCAGCAAGATTGCCGCCGATGATGTGCTGGAGGCCTACAAGTCCCAGGACGGCACCAAGGTGTTCCTGTATGAGCGCAAGCCGCTTGCGTCGACCATCACGCCGTCGCGCCTGGAGTTGACGGCGCAAGAGTGCAAGTAACCGCAGGCTACCGATAAACCCTGTAGGCGGGGCTATGGTTTAAGGTGTTGCTTCGTGACTGAAGCTGTCGACAACCTTGATCAGCCCTTGAGCCGCCAACGCCACCAACTCACCGCCTTTCTCCACGGTCGCCAGGGCCGGGTCCGAGCCCATGCGCCCGTCGGGGAACCGCGCGCGGAAGTCCAGCGCTTCACGGATCGGCCCGGTGTTGGCGATCTGCGGTGAATAATCGGCGGACTTGATCGACTCCGGATAAGCCCACTGTGTCACGGCGATCTCCGACGGCGTGGCATGGCTGCCGTGGCCGACCGGGAACTGTCGGTGAGCCAGCTCGTTGACGCCTTCCAGGTCCCACCAGTTCACCAGTTTCAGCGCAAACCCGGCCGGTTGGCGGGCGAAGCTGGCTTCGGCGTACAGCTCGGAAAACGCCGCTTCAATCGTAGCGATGTTGCCGCCATGGCCGTTGAGAAACAGGATCTTGTCGAAACCGTGCCCGGCCAGTGAACGGACCCAATCGCCAATTGCAGCAATAAAGGTGGATGGGCGCAGCGAAATGGTGCCGGGAAAGCCCAGGTGGTGCTGGGCCATGCCGATATTGAAGGTCGGGCCGATCAGGATGTCAGCGTGCTGTTGCGCTTCGTGGGCGATGATTTCCGGGCACATCCAGTCGGTGCCCAGCAGGCCGGTGGGGCCATGTTGTTCATTGGAACCGATGGGGATCACCACCGTGCGGCTGCGCTCCAGAAACTGGCCGATCTCGATCCAGGTGGACTTATGTAGAAGCATGCGAGGTTCTCTCTTCTCGGTGGGGTCAGGCTAACCGCCACGGATTGTACGACTACTCGCCACCTGTTGGGGTTTGCAGTTGAGGTAGGCCGAAGACTTCAACCAGCGCTGGTCCGGGTACCACGAGAACATGAACTGCCCATCCTTGAGTTTATCCACCACCTGGCGCGCCACCTGCGGACGTACCGCCGGGCAGCCCTGGCTGCGGCCGATACGGCCTTCGCGCTTGCTCCACAAGGGGCTGACATAGTCGGCGGCGTGAATCACCAGGGCCCGGTCACGCGCCTGATCATTGAAGCCTGGCTCCAGACCGTCCATGCGCAGTGAGTAGCCATGAGTGCCCAGGTAACTTTCCCGGGTACGGAACAGGCCCAGGCTGGACTGGTGGCTGCCTTCACGATTGGAGAACTGGGTGGCGAAGTTTTCCCCGGACTTGGCCCCGTGGGCCACCAGGTCGCGCAGCACCAGGGTCTTTTTGCGCAAATCGAAAATCCATAGCCGACGAGCGGTCGAAGGCTGAGAATAGTCAATCACGGCCAGGCGCTCGGATCGATCCTCGCCATTATTGACCGCGCATTGCACGGCGTTCAGCGCGCTTTTCAGTACAGCGGGATTGAGTTCTGGAGCCGAGCGCGCCAGGCTGCTATACAAAGAAACAGGGTTGCCGTCGGCGGCGAGTACAACCGTGCTCAGCGTAGCCACGGTCAAGGTCATCAGGCCGAGGCGGCACATAAAAGTCAGCATCTACAGTACATCCCCCCACTGTGGATTGGAGCAAAGCTATTGTTCAAAAAACACGCATGTTACTTGAGCATTTGCTTGCTCGTTGCACCGCTGGTCGCAACAGCCGACGAAGTGCTGATGGACGCGTTGCCAGTGATTCCGGCGAGCCCGGTGCAACAGGCCCTTGCGCAGTTGCCCAGCGTCTGCCCCGGCCTTGCCCCGCGTATCGACGCGGCGACATTGGCGCGCCTGCAGGCGTTCTATCAGCAGCAGGGCGATGTGCCGCTGTGGGCCGCCGCCGAACGCCGCCAGGCACTGCAAGCGCAGTTGCTGATGCTGGCCGACGACGGCCTGGACCCCACCCACTATAGCCTGCCCATCGCGGATGCCGCGGCCAACGTGCTGTGCAGCGATATCGGCACCAGCGAGCAGTACCTGCACGCCCTGCAGGATTTGCATTACGGGCGCCTGCAGCAATCGCGCTTCGAACCGCTGTGGCATTCCCAGCCGCCCAGCCGCGACCCGGATACCGATCTGCTCGCCTTCGCCAGCACGGGCCTGCATGACATGGCGCAAGCCTTCGACCAGGCCCGCCCCACTGCGGATTTATACCGCAGCCTGCGTAACGTCTACTCCACGCTGCGCCAGCAGCCGTTGCCCCATTGGGACGCGGTCGCCAGCGGGCCGCTGTTGCGCCCCGGCATGGAAGACCCGCGCGTGCCGGAACTGGCGCGGCGTCTCTACCGTGGCGGCTACCTCGCCAGCGAACCCAAGGGCAACGGCAAGCAGTACCGAGACGAGCTGGTGCAGGCGGTCAAGGCCTTCCAGATCAGCCACTCGCTGCAATCCGACGGCGTGATCGGCGCCGGCACCGTGGCCGAACTGAATATCAGCCCGTTGATGCGCCGCGAACAGTTGCGTATCAACCTGGAGCGCTTCCGCTGGCTGAGCCAGGACCTGGAGCCCGAGGGCGTGCTGGTCAACGTCGCCGCCGCGCAACTGAGCGTCTATCAGAGTGGCATCCCGGTGTGGCAAACCCGCCTGCAGGTCGGCCGCGCCGAACGCCAGACGCCGCTGCTCAAATCGCGCATCACGCGGTTGACCCTCAACCCGACCTGGACCATCCCGCCCACCATCATGCGCGAGGACAAGCTCCCGGCTATCCGCCTCAACCCCGAATACCTGCGCCAGCAAAACCTCCAAGTGCTCGACCCCGAGGGCCGCCCGCTGGCCCCCGAACACATCGACTGGGCCCGCCCCGGCAACATCCTGCTGCGCCAGGAAGCCGGTCCGCGCAATCCGCTGGGCAAGATCGTCATGCGGTTCCCCAACCCGTACTCGGTGTACCTGCACGACACCCCCAGCCAACCGCTGTTCACCAAAGGCCCGCGCGCGTTCAGCTCGGGTTGCGTGCGGGTTGAACAACCCTTGCTGCTGCGCGACCTGCTGGTGACCCCGGCAGAACGCACTCGCACCGATGAATTGCTGGCCACCGGCGTGACCCATGAATTCCGCCTGGCCACGCCGGTGCCGGTGTTGCTCGGCTACTGGACCGTGGAAGTGGATCGCCAGGGTGGGTTGGTGTATGCGCCGGATATTTATGGGCGCGACCTGGTGTTGATGAAGGCGATGGGGAGCGTGCTCTGATTTGTCACAGTCCACAGCACACCCCATGACGCTGTCTTTCGTGAAGATGCACGCGCATGGCGACGATTTCATCATCATCGATCGCCGTGGTCTGGATGATCCGATCACCGCGCAGGTCGCTCGCCGCCTCGGTAATCGTCACACCGGCATCGGCTTCAACCAGTTGGCGGTGGTGCTCGATTGTGCAGACGCCGCCGCGCGGATCAAATTCTGGAACCCCAATGGCACGCCGCTGCAAACCTGCGGCAGCGCCACGCGCGGTGTGGCCGACCGGCTGATGCACGAAGCCGGCACCGATTCCATCGTGCTGCGTACTGACCGAGGTTTACTGACGTGTGTGCGTGAGTCGGGGCGGCGGGTGTCGGTGAATATGGGCGCGCCATCGCTGGGCTGGGAAACAGTGCCGCTGGCCGAGTCGATGGACACCCTGTGGTTGCCACTCGAAGGCAACCCGGCGGCGTGCAGCATGGGCAACCCCCATTGCACCGTCTTTGTCGCGGACCTGGCCGCCGTCGACGTGGAAACCCTGGGTCCGGCACTGGAAGCTCACGCGCTGTTTCCCGCCAGGACCAATGTGCATTTTGTCCAGGTTGTTGATCGCGGGCATATTCGCTTGCGTATCTGGGAGCGCGGGGGCGGGGTGCCGCTGGGGTCCGGCTCGTGCTGCTGTGGTGCCGTGGTGAATGGAGTTCGACGCGGCCTGCTTGACGATAGCGTTGAGGTGCACTGTGACGGCGGCACGGTCACCGTGCAGTGGGACGGGCAGGGCGGCGTGGTGTTGACCGGGCGCGTGGAACCGATCATGCACGGCATCGCCATGCGTCTATAGGATAAAGTTGGGCCTTGCGATGAATCCTCAGGTAACCCCTATCATAGGGCGGTTGCGACACTCTGCTGTGTTTGTGCTGGCGGGCGCGGTGGGGCTGTGCCGGGCCCTGTGCATGAGGGGCACTTTATCCTATGGGCGCGCGTCAGTAGGCGTCGGCAGAATACTCTGAACCTGGCCTCTCTGACTTATCGAAGGATCGACCCATGCTTATCGTCTTCAGCGGCCTGCCTGGCTGCGGAAAAACCACGATCGCCAGCGAACTTGCGCGCCAGAGCGGTGGCGTTTACCTGCGAATAGACGTGATTGAGCAGGCACTGCGCGATGCTCGGGCATTCGCGGGCGACGTGGGCGCTAGCGGCTATGGCGTGGCGAATGCGCTGGCGTTGAGTAATGTGCGCTTGGGTCATACGGTGATTGCCGACTGCGTGAACCCGGTCAGACACAGCCGGCAGGCCTGGACGGACGTGGCCGCCCAAGCGGGAGTGGCATTGCTCAACATTCAGGTGATTTGTTCTGATCGGCACAAACACCAATCCCGCGTGGAAGCCCGCGTTGGCGATATCGGCGGGCTGGTTCCGCCTAGCTGGCAATCCGTGTTAGCGCATGAGTTCGAGCCGTGGGATGAGGCGACTGTCACGGTCGACACAGCCTTCCTGAGCCCAGCCCAGGCCGTCGAGATCATTTTGAACAACATCACTGCACTTTAGAGCATGCTCCCCATCCTATGAAATGAGCTATCCGGCCATGGCGCTTACGCCAGCACAATGTAGTCGTTTTGTTGGATCACCGGCCGGTGCTGGCCTTGAACGAGGTGAAGGTAACGGCCGTCCACCAGGTCGATGGGCAGGCAGTCGTCGATATCCAGCACGCCGTCGGTGTGGGCCTGTGACCAGTGGCTCAGCATTTGTTGCTTGCCTTTGCGCGTCGCTTCCTTCTTGTCGCGGGCAACCACTAGCAGGTAGTGGTGCGCTTCGCCAAAGCGGTTGGCTTCATAGCCGCCCAGGTTGATGAAGTACAGGTGGTGCGCGCCGGCCTGGGGCGCCAAGTGGCTGAGCTCGACTTTCCAGCCGTCGATGCCATCGACCGCCATCCACGAATCGATGTGCACGCCCTTGGGGCTGCCAAACCAGGCGTCGCGCAACTGTGGGTAGGTGGCGTCCAGCGTATCCGCCACGGCGAATACCACGTCATGGACTTCGATCCTGGCCCGTGGGTGCTTGCCCCCGAGCATTACGACAAACAGCATTGCAGGCCCTTCCCGGCGATTTGGCAAAGGGTAACCATACTTCGATTGAACCCTTTTGTCCGGTGAATGCCACACTGTTAACCCGCGAACGCATCAGGAGGTTGTCATGCGAACCATCGATCTGGCCGGTGTTCCGGTCCCTGTCATCGGCCAGGGCACCTGGCGCATGGGCGAAGACCCGGACCAGCGCCGCGCCGAAGTCGCGGCGTTGCAGTGTGGCATCGAGGAGGGCATGAGCCTGATCGATACCGCTGAAATGTACGGCGAAGGCGGCGCCGAAAGCGTGGTCGGCGAGGCCATTCGCGGCAAGCGCGAGCAGGTGTTCCTGGTGAGCAAGGTCTACCCCCACAACGCCAGTCGCACGGGCGTGCCCCGTGCGTGCGACGCCAGCCTGCAACGGCTGGGCACCGACTACATCGACCTGTACCTGCTGCACTGGCGCGGTCAGTACCCGCTGGAAGAAACCGTCGAAGCGTTCGAGCGTTTGCGCGAGGCCGGCAAGATCGGCCGCTGGGGTGTATCCAATTTCGACGTGGCAGACCTGCAGGAGCTCGCTTCACCGGCCTGCGCGACCAACCAGGTGCTCTACAACATTCAAGAACGCGGCATAGAGTTCGACTTGCTGCCGTGGTGGCAACAACATCACTTGCCGTTGATGGCTTACTGTCCGATCGCGCAAGGCGGCGAGTTGCTGTCCAGCCCCACCCTCAAGCAGATCGCCCACCGGCATCAGGCGACGGCCGCGCAGGTCGCGCTGGCCTGGGTGTTGCGCCAGGACGGGGTGATTGCCATCCCCAAGGCTGTTACGCCGGAGCATGTGCGGCTTAACGCTGCGGCCGCTCAATTGGTGCTGGACGAGCACGATCTCGACGCCATCGAGCGGGTGTTCGGGGCGCCCAAGCGCAAGCATCCGTTGGCGATGGTGTGACGTGATAAAACCCGCGTGGCACTGCGGGTTCATGGCACGCGGTGTCAGCCGCTTACGCCATGCAACTCGCAGTAGGCGTCCCAGCTCATCCCCGCCATCTGCGCCACTTCCTTATGCACTTCAAGGCGTTGCGCTTCGAATGCCTGGGCGGATTCGGCCGTCAGCTTGAGGGTCAGCTCCCAGGCAAACAGCCCCTGGCGCTCGGCTTCGGCTTCGAACGCTTCATGCAGGCGTTCGGCGCGGTATTGCGCCAGGGTTTCGCCTTTGGCCTGGGCGGCCAGTGGGTTCAGGGTGTCCAGTTGGGTGAGTACATCCGGGTGCTCAAGCAGGAATCTGTCCAGCGCGCGTTGATGGGTATCGCCGGGTTGGGACAAGGGTTTACTCCTAGAAAAATGTCAGGCACCCGTGCCGGTGTCCTGGCGAGCCTGTCTACGCCGGGCGCGTTTGTGCAGGCGGCGGTTTATCCTGGTTCGAATGGGGTCAAGGACGAAGAGCAACAGGTACGCCGTCAGCACCAGCGTCAGGTCCATCCAGGTTTCGCTGATGGGCCCTGAAAACACTTCCACGAGCGCCTTGATCAGATAGAGCAGGGCAATCCCACATAACCACAGTACGGCGTTAAACATCAGTGGGTGAATAGTATTCGACCGCTTGTGTTGCATCTCGAACCTACCTCCTTGCGGCTTGCGACTTCAGCCTGTTCCCTGGTTGGAGCATCAGGGAATTCTGAAAAGTTGCTGATTTTACATCTTGAAGCTGGCTTAGGGATTGATTCTTGTCAGAAAGTTCCATTGCTCAATAGCGAACACGTCAGTGATCGTGCTGAGTAACCCGCAAAAGCGGGTGTGCGAGCGCAAAACTGGCCAAGGCGGCCAGACGCTCGGTGAAGTGCAATTTGAACAGTGTTCGCGCCATCTTGAGCACCCTCGGTGATAGGGCGACCGTGGTGCTGCAAGTGGCGCTGCGGGGCGATCAGTTGCCAGGTTTTGTACGCACTAAGCCTCGGCTTGGGCTGACCGGTATTCGCGCTGGGTCTGCTCGATCTCTTCGACCAAGCCATCGATCCTCGCCAGGCGCGCACGGTTGTCGTGGTCCCACGGATGAAAGCCCGGTTTGAAGTAGTGCAGCCACGGCCGAAACATCCGCGGGAACACGCCCTTGGGCCCATACAAAAACTTCAGCATGCGCCAGAACCCTTGGAGGTGCCCGCCGGCCTGGCGGTCGGCAATCAACAGGCGCACGTGGAAATCAAACACCACCAGCCAGAAGAGCAGCGTCGTGGTCAGCATGGTCCCGGTGCGCAGCAGGTAGCGCAGGGGCCCCGGCTTGATCACGCGGTTCCACACATCGAACGCCACCGCCTTGTGCTCGGTTTCTTCGAGGGCGTGCCAGTACCACATCTGCTGGTAGCCCTTGAGCGAATCGCCGAAGCGCGAGGGGTCGCTCAGCAGGATTTCCGCGAGCATCGCGGTGTAATGTTCAAGGGCGATGGTCACCGCCAGGTTGAACGACGGCGGCAGGTGTTTTTTCTGCAGGTCGAGGAAGAATTTCAGGCGCCGATCCAGGCGATGTGCTGGTAGGCCTGCGGCGTGCAGCAAATCGTTGTAGGCCACGTGTTCGCGGCTGTGCATGGCCTCCTGGCCGATAAAACCCTGGATCTCTCGTGTCAGCGCCGGGTCATCGATGCGTTGGCGGTAGTGGCGCACGCTGTCCATGAAAAACAGCTCGCCCTGGGGAAACAGCAGCGACAGTGCATTGAAAAAATGCGTAATGAACGGGCCTTGTTCGTGCCAGTTCTTGATGCGTTCGGCCGGCAAGGCAAAACGGATATCGCGACGGATCGGCAGCATGGGCTTGCTCCTGTTCAGAGACGGGGTTCGTCGTTGGTTTCAAGCACCTGCTTGCGTTGCTTGGGGGCCATACGCTTGCTGGCGAACACCACCAGCGCTTGATAGGCCGCCGGCAGGCAGCGGGCGAGTAGGTCGAGGAAATACGCATCGCGGCCGATGAGTACGCGCCGTTTATTCTTGCGCACGCCCTGCAGGATCACCTTGGCGGCCTGGTCGGCGTCGGTGATGAACAGCTTTTCGAAATCGGCGCGGGCCTGCTGTTCGCTGTGGATCAGAAAGCCCGTCATGTTGGCGTCGATGCGGCTGCTGCGACAGATATCGGTACGGATACCGCCGGGGTGTACGCAGGTGGCCGAGACGCCGCAACGTTGCAGGTCCAATTCCTGGCGCAGGGCTTCGGTAAACCCGCGCACCGCAAACTTGGTGGCGTTGTAGCCGCTCATGCCGGGTTGGGCAAACAGTCCGAACACGCTGGAGGTGTTGATCACATGGCCCGCGCCGCTGGCTTTGAGATACGGCAGGAAGGCCTTGGTCCCATGCACCACGCCCCAGAAGTTGATGCCGACGATCCATTCCAGGTCGCTGTAGTCCACGCCTTCGACCGTGCTCGACAGCGCCACCCCGGCGTTGTTGAAGATCAGGTTGACCTGGCCGTGATCGGCGACGCAGCGCGCGGACCAGGCCTCCATGGCTTGGCGGTCGGACACATCCAGCACTTGGGTGGTCACGAGCACCGGTGACAGTGTCGACGTCTTGATCAACGCCAAGGTCTGTTCCAGGCCTTGGCTGTTCTTGTCCGCCAGCGCCAGGTGGCAACCTTCGCGCGCCAGGGCCAAGGCCAACGCACGGCCCATGCCGGATGCCGCGCCAGTGATCGCCGCCACGCGGCCGTTGAAGGACTTCATGACAGGCTCCCTTCTGCGGTGGAATGTGGCGCAGCCGTTGCGCGGGGAGCCGCGTCAATCGGCGCCATGCTGGCGACATAATCCTTGAGCGCAAAATGCCGGGTGATTTGTTTGAAGCGCCAGGTCGAGCCCGGCCACAGGGTGGTGTTCTTGCCGGTGCGGGGGTCGAGGTACCAGCTCCGGCAGCCGCCGGTGTTCCAGATGGTGCGCGTGAGTGTGTCCTGCAGTTGGCGGTTGTAGGCCTGTTCCACCGCGGGTTTGACGTCTACCGTGGCGATGCGGTGGCGCTGCATCTGTTGCAGCGCGTCGAGGATGTAAGTGACCTGGGCTTCGATCATCAGGATCATCGAGTTGTGCCCCAGGCCGGTGTTGGGGCCGATGATCAGGAACAGGTTCGGGTAGCCCGGCACCGTGGTGCCTTTGTAGGCGTGGGCGCCGTCGTGCCAGGCGTCCATCAGGTCGACCCCGTGATGCCCGATGATGCAGTCGCGGGGCAGCGGGTCGGTGGCCTGGAAGCCGGTGCCGAAGATCAGGCAATCGGCTGGGTGCTTGAGGCCGTCGGCGGTGATCACGCCATCGGCTTCGATGCGCAGCACGCTGTCGGTCACCACCTGCACATTGCTGCGCGACAACGCCGGGTAATAGTCGTTGGAGATCAGCACGCGCTTGCAGCCGAGTGTGTAGTCCGGCGTCAGCGTCTTGCGCAGGGAAGGGTCGGCGACGTGTTTGTGCAAGTGGCGCAGGGCGACTTTCTGCACCATTTTCATTAGCCGTGGGTGCCGGGCAAAGCCCACCACGCGGCCTTCCAACGCCCAATAAAAGGCGCCGCGCACCAGCCGTTGGGTGAAGGGCAGGTGCTTGAACGCCCAGCGCTCAACACGCGAAATCGGCCGGTCGGGCTTGGGCATGATCCACGGCGGGGTGCGCTGGAATAGGTCGAGATGCGCCACCTGCGGCGCGATCTGCGGCACGAACTGAATGGCGCTGGCGCCGGTGCCGATCACCGCCACACGCTTGCCTTTCAATGAATACTGGTGGTCCCACTGCTGGGAGTGAAAGCGCGGGCCCTTGAAGCTGTCCAGCCCCGGGATATCCGGCAGCGCCGGGCGCGACAACCCGCCCATCCCCGACACCAGCACCCGCGCACTGACCTGGCGCCCCCCGCTGAAGCTCAGTTGCCAGCGCTGTTGCTGCTCATCAAACACCGCCCGTTGCAGGCCCATGCCGAAACGCAGATACGGCGCCAGCGCGAAACGTCGGGCGCATTGCTCCAGATAGGCGCGGATCTCCGCTTGCGGGGCGAATTGGCGTGTCCAGTCCGGGTTGGGCGCAAACGAAAACGAATAGACATGGGACTGCACATCGCAGGCGCACCCAGGGTAGTGGTTGTCGCGCCAGGTGCCGCCGAGTGTCTCGGCCTGCTCGGCGATAAAGAAGTCAGTAAACCCGGCTTCCTTGAGCTTGATCGCCATGCATAGGCCGGCAAAGCCTGAACCGATGATGGCGATGTCGATGGAATCACTGTGGGCATTCATAGGCTGTCCTGCGTGGGCATCGGATGTGCTCCTGTTTTTGTTTTGTCTTTTAGATAGAACACCATTGCAAAGAAAAATTGAATTACTTATTTTAAAAAAGATTTTAAATAATCTACCTGAAAATTTCGCCTACGCTAGTCCCTGGCTCCTCATGTGCGACGTGTCCGACGGTATGCACGAAGTTTAGGTCCAGGGTGTGGACGATGGCTGAGGCCCTGATCAATCCCGGTCGGGCGGTCGGCAGCAGGGAAGCAGAGGACCGAGCTATGGCTGTTGAATGGGTTATCGCTGCGGGTGTGCTGGTCGCAGCGAGCGTTTTGTTAGGGGGCTTCAGTGCCTGGATGACACGGCGCATTGAAGCGGCCGTTCCAGGCAACGGGCGCTTCGTCGAGGTCGATGGCGAGCGCTTTCATTATTACGACGAGGGCAAAGGCCCGGCGCTGGTGATGATTCACGGGCTGATGGGCAGCAGTCGCAACCTGACCTACGCCTTGTCCGGCCAGTTACGCCAGCATTTTCGCGTCATCAGCGTCGACCGACCGGGGTCGGGCTATTCCACCCGGCATCCGGGTACGGCGGCAGACCTGCCGGCCCAGGCCCGGCAAATCGCTGCCTTTATTCAGACGCTGGGCCTTGAAAAACCGCTGGTGCTGGGGCATTCCCTCGGCGGTGCGATTGCCCTGGCACTGGCCCTTGACCATCCCCACGCGGTCTCGGGGTTGATTTTGGTGGCACCGTTGACCCATCCCCAGCGCCTATTGCCGCTGGTGTTCCTGTCATTGGCGGTGCGCCCGGCGGGGTTGCGTCGCTGGCTGTCCCATACCCTGACCCTGCCTATCGGCCTGTTGACCAAAGGCTCGGTGGTCAAAGGCGTGTTCGCCCCCGATCCCGCTCCAGCGGACTTCGCCACCCGCGGCGGTGGGCTGCTCGGCATGCGCCCGGCCAACTTCTACGCGGCCTCCACCGAGATCAACCAGGTCAACGATCACCTGCCGGGCATGGTCAAGCGCTACCCGCAACTGACCCTGCCCATTGGCCTGATATACGGCGCAAAGGACAAGGTGCTGGACTTTCAAAAGCACGGCCAGGCCCTGGCGAGCCTGGTGCCCGGCGTCAAGCTGCAGTTGGTGGAGGGGCGCGGCCATATGCTGCCGATCACCGCCACGGAGCGCGTGGTGGCGGTGGTGGAACAGGTGGCTAAACGTGCCCGGCCGGTGCAAAACGCCACGGTGTTGCATCCTCCGTTCGCCCTGGCGAGCAAATAGTTGTGCCCTCCGACCTGCGGTTGAACGGCGTCAATGCCTGTCCTAGACACTTGACCCTGCGGCTGAAAAAGAGACTGCTCGGTCACGTCAATAAGGCCTTGAAAAACTAGTTGACGACCTAACGATTCCGCGTTATTTATTTAAAAAAATATTTCAATGTTTGTTTTGAAATGATTTTTGAAATGCCTAAGAGCGAATAACAATGAAAAAAACGTCTTTTATCGCATGGTTGATTTCCCGGAGCCTTGAGCGCTCCTCGAACCTGTTTTGCACCTGCCTTGTCTGGAGGTTGCCATGAGTCGCACCCTGGCAACCCCGCAGGTCTGGGCCGACGGCAAGCGCCACCTGTGGTGGCTCGGCATCCTGCCCCTGGCAACGCCTTTGCTCTCCGGCACGCTGGCGATCACCACCGGTATGCAACACCTGTGGTGGGTCGGCGTATTGGTCATCTTCGGCCTCATCCCACTGATCGATGGCCTGCTGGGCGAAGACGTCAGTAACCCGCCCGAGTCCGCCGTCAGCCACCTCGAATCCCAACGCTACTACCGCTGGATCGTCTACACCGGCGTGCTGTTCGTCATCGCTTCGGTGGTGATCACCGGCTGGCTGGCTGCCGGCGGCATCGACTGGATCATCAACGGCGGTTTGCTCCAGGCCACCGCCGCACTGGAACCTTCGAACTGGCTGGCAAAAACGGCCGCCTACATCACCTCGCGCACCCAGTTGCACGGTCAGATCGGCGCGTTCACGTACCTGGGCATGGCCATGTCGACGGGCGCCGCGACCGGCATCGCGATCAACACCGCCCACGAGCTGGGGCACAAACCCAAGCCGCTGGAAGTGTTCCTGGCCAAAGTCACCCTGGCGCCGACGTTCTATGGGCACTTCTACACCGAACATAACCGCGGCCATCATGTCCGTGTCGCCACCCCGGAAGATCCGGCCAGCTCGCGTCTTGGCGAGAGTTTCTGGGCTTTCCTGCCGCGCTCGGTGTGGTGCAGCGCACGCTCGGCGTGGAACCTGGAGCGCGAACGCCTGAGCAAACTCGGCCTGCCGGCCTGGCATTGGAAAAACGCCGTGCTCAGCGCCTGGATGTACAGCGTGGTGTTGTGGGGCGCGATGATTGCCTGGTTGGGTGCGGCGGTGATTCCGTTCCTGATCATCCAGGGCATCTACGGCTTTTCGTTGCTGGAAGTGGTGAACTACGTCGAACACTACGGCCTTAAACGCCAAAAGTTGCCCAATGGTCGTTATGAGCGTTGCTCACCGCGGCACTCGTGGAACAGTAATCGAATTGTCACCAATATCTTTCTGTTCCAGTTGCAACGGCATTCCGATCACCACGCCAACCCGACACGCAGTTATCAATCGTTGCGTCACTTTGATGAATCGCCGCAACTTCCCTACGGTTACGCAAGCATGATTGTCTGGGCTTATGTGCCGTACTTGTGGCGACGACGCATGGACCATCGAGTCCTCAGGCATTATGCCGGGGATATAACCCTGACTAATCTTCAACCCGCAAAACGTTTGCAGTATCTGGCGCAGTACGGCGGTAAAAGCAAAACGTTCTGATATGAATTGAAACGTTAAATAGCACGCTCGGGATCTTCGTGTGGCGCCGTTTTCTATCACCTGGAATTTTTCGATTTCATTGCAAGAAAGTTGTTTGACCCAACAAAAATAAAAGCAAGGGAAGGACGTACACCATGCAAACACCTGCCAAGTTCACCACCCATATCGTATTGGCCGCGTTGAGCCTGATTGTCTATCACCAGGCCCAGGCCGCGCGCATCGAACCTGCCGGCAGTGCGTTTACTGCCCAAGGCCCCATCAGCTTTTCCAAAGGCAAGCTGATCAGTGCGGACTGCACCATCAAAGTGGCCGGCAAGGTGGCGGCCGATGGCTCGTCCGTCAATGTCGACAAGGTCGAATTCGACGGTGGCCTCAAGTGCAGCCGGGTCGAAGCGATCAACCTGCCGTGGATATTAGTGGCCAAAGACACCCAAAGCGGCTCGATGTCGAAGATCAGCGTGGACGTCCACGCCTTCGGCCTGGGCGGCAAGTGTGGCCCGTCCACGGCCGATGGCACCTGGGATAACGCCACCGGCAAGTTGGAAGCCGCCAATGTGCCGATTGGCGAAGACTGCAAGATCAAGGCGGTGTCGATCAAGATGCCGGCCAACTTCAAAGTTGTCGAATAAACACATCCAACTGTTGTAGCGGGAATTGAATTGAGATTTGGCTGGAAAGGGAAGTTCTGCAGTTTCTCCGTGACCTCTCGATCATGGCCATTACCCCTGGCGAAATGATTCGCCATAACATGTGAGGAAAAATAATGAAAAGTTTGAAAACTCTCGTGTCGTTGACTGCGCTGACTGTGTGTATGGGGGCTGCCTCCATGGCAAATGCTTATAGCATCAGCCCAGTGAGTACCAGCTTTACCGCGCCCGGCACGATTTCCGTGAAGTCGCCATCTTCCTACCAGGCCACTGTTAACTGTGGGGCAACTTTCACTGGCAATGTCGACGCCACTGGCGTTGCGAAAATCACAGGTGTTGCGATCACCGGCGGCGGCCTTTGCGGTCTGCCAAAAATCACCGGCCTGCCTTGGACTCTGACGGCCACCGCTCCGGCGGCGGGCTCTGTCGCCAACGTGGGTTACACCATCGCCGGTTCGATTCTGTACCCCGCCTCCAACTGCGGCCCTTCCACCATTGCGGTGGGTTACAGCGGCGGTGTGCTGACCGCTAGCAACCAAGCACTGGCCGGCAGTTGCACCGTGGTAAGCCTGAGTGTTACCCCATCGCCAGCATTGACCATTGTTCCTTGATGGCGGCTTGAGAACGAAGGGCTGATCACCCGTTGAAAGACAGGCGCCTCAGGTGAGGCGTCTGTTTACTCAAGGCAGGCTGAGCTGCATGGGAATTTTGGATAGTCTTCCAACTGCTGGGACTTAGACAATGCACAACTTCACCACTCGAGTTTCTTTGACTGCGTTGCTGATTGGCCTGGCGTGTACATCCAGCATGGCCAGCGCGGCAACTTTTGCCCCGGCGGGTGCATCATTTACCGCTACCGGCTCAATTGCGACGGCGGTCAAGTTGTTGGTATTTACACCCGTCCCCTGCAACCTCGCACTGACGGGCCAAGTTGCCGCTGACGGCTCCAGCGCCAGTATTACCGGTGCCACTTTTACGCCCGCCAATGGCACTAACGTCCTCTGCACCCTGTCCGGGCCACTGAACTTGCCCTGGACGCTTGTACCGACAAATGCCAACACCGCCACGCTTTCCGGTTTCAGTGAAAAGGCGGCTTACGACAATTGCGACACCCCCAGTGTGCTGACGACACAGTGGAGCGCTGCCAACAACACCTTCAGCATCGCCAGCCCTTTTATGGTGAATGCCAATTGCAGGATCACCACTTTCAGCTTCAAGCCGTCGCCGGCGCTGACGATCAATCCTTGACCGGGCGACCCAACTGGCAAGACGAACCGGCCGGCGCCGGTTCAGTGAAATAACAATAAGGAGTGCCGTATGAATAATAAAAAACAACAGATGCGGGTTTTGCTGGGGTTGGCGTTAATCGGAGGGGTGATAGTTGCCGCCCCGGTGCAGGCCGGGGGCTTCTCCACACCGACGTATGGCGCGCCAGGCTGGGGCAGGGCGTTTGCCGGTGGCTCGCTATTTAAGAACGATCCAAGTTCTGCCTATAACAACCCGGCGGCCATGGCGTTTGTTGACCAGAATGTCGCGCAGATGACGGTTGATTACGCGCGCATCAAGATCAAATACAAAGGCACTGCTTCCGACTATGCGGGTAATCCGATTTCCAGTACCCCGTTGGACGCAAATGGTTTCCCCGATTCCACGGCCACCACCGTCAATAACAACGACGGCGGCGAAGGTGGGTTTACGGCCTGGTTGCCGACCGGTTTCATGGTAATGCCCCTGGGTGATCGGTTTGCTTTCGGCTTGAGCCAAGTCGTGCCGCAAGGCATGCGTTCCACTTGGGATGAAGACTCCAAGCTGCGTGACTTCGCTGTTGATACCAAGATTGAAACCATAGGCCTGACGGGCTCCCTGTCGTTCAAAGTCAACGACCAGTTCGCTATCGGTGGCGGCCTGATCGTGCAACACAGCAAGGGCTTTGTCAGCCAGAACATCGACTTGTTGTCCGCCGCGGCCGTTTCCAACTCGGTGCTTGGCGGCATCAATTTCCCATCGGATGTCGGTACTGCGTTGATGCGCGTCAAGGTCGATAACGTTTCGGTCGGCTGGTTTACCGGTGTCGTATGGAAGCCGACGGATCAAGATACGCTGGGCTTGAACTACCACGCCAAAATCAAGAACAAGATGACCGGCAAATACAACATTTATGCCGATAAGTTCTCCTACAACCTGATGACCCAACCGAGCCCGTTTGGCGGCAGCGGCACGCTGGTCAATACGGCATACCCTGGGTTGGAACTGCAACCTGACGGTGCCCATGCCAGTACTCAGTTGGACATCCCAGCCACTGCTGGCTTGGACTGGGTGCACCAGTTCAACGATCGCTTCACGATGGGGGCGAGCGTGACCTGGACCGAATGGTCGTCGTTCAAGGACCTGACGCTGAAGTCCGGTGACATGACCATTGTGTCGATTCCCTATAACTACAAAAACAGTTGGATGTACTCCCTCGGGGGTGACTACCGTGTCACTGACGAGCTGACATTGCGTGCGGGGGTGGCGCTTGACCAGACGCCGACTCGCAACTCAACCCGTGACCCACGGATCCCGGACGGTGATCGTACATTCCTGTCGCTGGGGGCCGGGTACGAGGTCAAGCAGGTTAAAGGTTTGAGTGTTGATGTTGCCTATTCCCACCAGTTCGTGCAGGAGGTCAATCTGAAAACCAAGAATGTCGATCGCCTGGGGGGCGCAAGCCTTGATGGCAAGGCGGAGTCGTCCGGTGATGTGGTCAGCCTGTCCGCGACGTACAAGTTCTGACGCAGTTGAGGGACTAAGGAGAGGGCACCTGGCGCATCCGGGTGCCCGCATCCTGAGTTTCTGTTCATCACTGGGCGCACGCAAGCGGGGCCGATTTTTTCACCTGCCGACCGTGGCGGCTGAGTCATTCAGCCGCTGATTGTTTCGTCTAAGCATTAAATAAAAATTTCAAAACTAAATTTTAATTTAGCTTTCCAAGTTTCTAGTGTGGCCCTACGCCGCAGTTCATATCGATCTGCACAAGCGTTTGCCACACCCTGAATCGAGTAGAGGTATCCCCATGATGATCTGGTTATTGGTGGGTTTCGCAGCCGCGATTGCCCTGGCGTATCGACAAGCCGCCGCTATCCACTGGCTGGGCGCCGGCCTGGCCTGGCTGGCGGCCGGCTACCTGTTCAACGTGGTCGCCGTTTTCGGCACCACCGTCGTGGCGCTGTTGGTGGTGTTGCCCGCGTTGTTGATGACAGTCAAACCGCTGCGTCGCAGCCTGTTGACCAACAAGGCTCTGAGCCTGTTTCGTACAATTATGCCGGCGATGTCCGACACTGAGCGCGCGGCCATTGAGTCTGGCACCGTGTGGTGGGACGCCGAGCTGTTCAGCGGCAAACCCGACTGGCAACGCTTGCTGCAAGCCGCGCCGGCCAGCCTCAGCGTCGAGGAACAAGCGTTCCTCGACAATGAAGTCGAAACCCTGTGCGACATCGCCAACGACTGGGAAACCACCCAGGTCTGGCAAGACATGTCCCCCGCAGGCTGGCAGTACACCAAGGACGCCGGTTTCCTCGGCATGATCATTCCCAAGCAGTACGGCGGCAAAGGCTTCTCTCACTACGCGCATTCGCAAGTGGTGATGAAGCTGTCGACACGCTGCTCGGCGGCAGCGATTTCGGTGATGGTGCCCAACTCCCTGGGCCCGGCGGAACTGCTGCTGCATTACGGCACCGATGCCCAGCGCAATTACTACCTGCCGCGCCTGGCGCGTGGCGAAGACATCCCGTGTTTCGCGCTGACCAGCCCGTATGCCGGTTCCGACGCCGGGGCGATTCCAGACCTGGGCATCGTCTGCAAAGGTCTGCACGAAGGCGAGGAAGTGCTGGGTTTCAAGGTGACCTGGGACAAGCGCTACATCACCCTTGGGCCGATTGCCACGGTGCTCGGCCTGGCGTTTCGCGCCGAAGACCCGGATGGCTTGCTCGGGCAGCCCGGCTCGCTGGGGATCACCTGTGCGCTGATCCCGACGTCCCATCCCGGCGTCAACAGCGGTCGCCGTCACTGGCCGCTCAACGCGGTGTTTCAGAACGGTCCCACCACCGGCAAGGATGTGTTCATTCCCCTGGAGTGGGTGATCGGTGGCCGCGAACAAGTCGGCAACGGCTGGCGCATGTTGATGGAATGCCTGGCGGCCGGCCGGGCGATTTCCCTGCCATCGGCCAACGTCGGCCTGGGCAAGGTCGCGGTACGCGGCACCAGTGCCTATGCGGCGATGCGCAAACAGTTCGGCCTGCCCATCGGCAAGTTCGAGGGCGTGCAGGCGCCGTTGGCGCGCATGGCCGGGCATTTGTATGCCTGCGATGCGGTGCGCAAGGTGTCGGTGGCGTCCCTGGATGCGGGGGAAAAACCCTCGGTGATTTCCGCCATCGCCAAGTACCACGTCACCGAACGTGCGCGGATGATCGTCAACGACGGCATGGATATCGTCGCGGGCAAGGGCATCTGTATGGGCCCGAATAACTTCCTGGCCCGTGCTTATCAACAAAGCCCGATTGCGATCACGGTGGAAGGCGCGAACATCATGACGCGCTGCCTGATCATCTTTGGCCAGGGCCTGATTCGTTGTCATCCCTATGTGTTCCGCGAGATGGAGGCCGCGCGCAACCCCGACCGGCGCAAGGCGCTGGAGGCGTTCGACCGTGCGATGTTCGGCCATGTGAGCTTTGTCCTGGCCAACACCATACGCGCAGCGGTGCATGCGTTGACCGGCGGGCGCTTGATTGGCGCCCCGGTCAAGACCGACCCTGCGTTGGCGTCCTACTATCGCCAGGCCAATCGGCTGTCGGTGGTGCTGGCGTTGATCTCGGATGTTTCCATGGGCGTGCTCGGCGGTGCGCTCAAGCGCAAGGAAAGTATCACCGGGCGTCTGGGCGATATTCTGTCGCAGTTGTACATCCTGTCCTGCGTGCTCAAGCGCTTTGAAGATGACGGCCGGCCGCAGGCGGATTTGCCGCTGGTGCATTGGTCGGCCCAGGATGCGTTGCTGCGCGCCCATGAAGCCCTCGCCGAAACACTCGATAACTATCCGTCGAAAGCCGCGGCAGCGCTGGTGCGCGGCTTGAGTTTTCCGTTTGGCATCCCGTTGCGCAAACCCTCGGATCGGCTGCTGGCTCAGGTGGCGGATGTGGTGCAGACCCCCGGCGAAACCCGTGAGCGCTTGCTGGCCAATTCCTACATCCCACGTCCGGAAATCGACAAGCTGGCCTACGGCGAATTGGCTTTCCGCCTGGTGCCGCAGGTGGAGCTGATCGATGCGCGGCTCAAGCCTGCGGTCAAGCAGGGCTTGCTTGAACCGATGCCGATCGCCGCCACGGCCTTTGCCGCCTGGCGCGTCAAGGCGCGGGCGCTGGACTTGATCAGCAGCGATGAAGACGCCTTGCTCGCGCGCTATGTGGAATATGCCGACCATGCCATCCAGGTCGACGACTTCCCGCAGGACTTCGGCCTGCTGGAGGCGTTGCAGCAACGTAAGCACGTGTTGGAACCGTCCACCAAGCGTCGTACCAGCCAGGGCGAGAATGCTTCGGTCAATTGAGTGGCACTGAATGAACGCGCCCAGATGGCTCGGGCGCTCATGCCGATACCGTATTGAGAGTGGATGTTTATATGAGTGACAGCTACCTTTCGTTCGTCAATTCCCCCTGGGGCCGACGCCTGGCCCAGGCCATCGGCCTGCCGCAACCGTTGCCGCTGCAACGCCATCGCAGTGGCCAGCAAGGCCTGGCCAACCCGGTGATCGTCGCTGGGGCAGGGCGCCTGACTGCGCAAGTGCAACAGATTTTCAGCGCCACCGACACGGTCGCCGCCACGGCGGCGACCCTCAAGGCGCCGTCCACGGTCAAGGTGCAGGGGGCGGTGTTCGATGCCACCGGCGTAGTCGACCTGCAGCAGCTCGATGAGCTCTACGTATTTTTCCACGCCAACGCTAAGCGCCTCGCCCAGCATGGCCGCGTGGTGGTGCTCGGCACCGCCCCGGAACACTGCAAGGATTTGCCCCAGGCCATCGCCCAGCGCGCCCTTGAAGGCTTGGTGCGTTCGTTGGCCAAGGAACTGCGCCGGGCGATCACCGTGCAATTGATCTACGTCGCGCCGGGGGCCGAAGACGCCTTGGACAGCAGTCTGCGCTTCTTTCTGTCGCGCCGTTCGGCCTATGTGTCGGGGCAGGTGGTGCGCCTGGAAAAGCCGGTGGACGGCCCGGTGGCGGTCAACTGGGACAAGCCCTTCGCCGGTCGACGCGCCCTGGTCACCGGCGCTTCCCGTGGTATCGGCTTGGCGATTGCCCAGGTGTTGGCGCGGGACGGCGCGCATGTCGTGTGCGTGGACGTGCCTCAGGCGCAGAACGCGCTGCAGCAGGCCGCCGCCAGTGTTGCTGGCTCCGCGCTGGCGCTGGACATCACCGCAGCGGAGGCGGTGTCGCTGTTGCAGGCGCATGTCAGCCAATATGGCGCCTTCGACGTGGTGGTACATAACGCCGGGATCACCCGCGACAAGACCATCGCCAAGATGACCGAAGTGGCCTGGCGCAGTGTGTTGGCGGTCAACCTGGAAGCGCCGTTGCAACTGAGTAACGCGCTGCTGGAAGGCCAGGGCTTGAACCCCGGTGGGCGGATCGTGTGTGTGTCGTCGATTTCCGGCATCGCCGGCAACCTTGGGCAAAGCAACTACGCCACGTCCAAGGCCGGGGTTATCGGCCTGGTCCATGGCCTGGCACCGCTAGCGGCGGCGCAACAGGTCACGGTGAATGCGGTGGCGCCCGGGTTTATCGAAACCCAGATGACCGCAAAGATCCCGCTGTTGATCCGCGAAGCGGGGCGGCGCATGAATTCGCTGTCCCAGGGCGGCCAGCCGACCGACGTGGCCGAAACCATCGCCTGGCTGGCTCACCCGGCGTCCGGCGGCGTCAACGGCCAAGTCGTGCGCGTGTGCGGCCAAAGCCTGCTGGGAGCTTGAATCATGGACTACTTGACGCAGATCATCGACCCGCCGCCGTCGCGCATCGAGTTGCTGCTGGACAGCGTGCGCGCCTTGCGCAAACCCAAGCTCGACGGCGCGCCTGAGTTGCCCAAGGCGCGCCTGGTACGTTCGGCGGTGGCGTTGTCGGCCGCCGACATCGCCACCTATGGCCGCGCCTGTGGTTTCCGGCGTGAGCAGGGCGTGCCGCTGTCCTATCCCCATGTGCTGGCGTTCCCGTTGCACCTGATGTTGCTGACCCGGCCGAGCTTCCCATACCCGGCCAGCGGCATGGTCCACCTGGCCAACCGTATTCGTCAGCAGCAGCGCTTGCACGAAGGCCAGGCCCTGCGCCTGGAAGTGTTTTGCGAGCGCTGGGTCGCCCACCCCAAAGGGCAGGCCTTGAGCATCGCGACCCGCGCCTACAGTGCCGGCACCCTGGTGTGGGAAAGCGACAGCCTGTACCTGCGCCGGGAGATTAAAAATCCCTTGGGGGAGCCTTGGAATGACGGACTGCCGTTACAGCAAGAGGGCCTGCTGCGCACCCAGCGCTGGGTGCTGCCAGCCGATTTGGGGCGGCGTTTTGCCGCTGTTTCGGGGGATTTCAACCCGATCCACACCTCGTTGATCGGCGCGAAACTGTTTGGCTTTCGCCGCGCCATCGCCCATGGCATGTGGACCCTGGGCCGCGCGTTGGCCGCCCAGCAGCCACCCGGTGGCCTGGACCAGGCCGAAGCCCATTGCGACTTCAAGCTGCCGATCTTCCTGCCCGGCCAGGTTGCCCTGTGGAATCGCCCGGTAACCGGCCCGCGCCGTGAATTTGAAGTGCGCAATGTTGCCGGGGATAGACCCCATATGCGCGGGTTGTTCATCTGGAATGAGAGCCTTAAATGAGTGACTACAGCTTCAACCCGGCCCCGACTCGCCGTGTGGCGATCATCGGCGGCAACCGTATTCCGTTTGCCCGTTCCAACACGGTGTATGCCCACGACAGCAATCAGGATTTGCTGGTGGCGGCGCTGCAAGGCCTGGTCGACCGCTACAACCTGCACGGCCAGCGCCTGGGCGAGTTTGCCGCTGGCGCGGTGATCAAGCACGCGCGGGATTTCAACCTGGCGCGTGAGTCGCTGTTATCGACCACGCTGTCCGCGCAAACCCCGGCCTACGACCTGCAACAAGCCTGCGGCACCGGCCTGGAAGCGGCCTTGCTGGTGGCGAATAAAATCGCCCTGGGTCAGATCGAGGTGGGCATCGCCGGCGGCGCCGACACCACGTCCGACGCGCCCATCGGCATCAATGAAGCACTGCGTCACACCTTGCTCGCGGCCAATCGCGCCAAGGCCCTGGGCGACAAGGTCAAGGCGCTGCTGAAGGTGCGTCCGTCGATGTTCTTCAAGCCGCTGCTGCCGCGCAATGGCGAGCCGCGCACCGGCCTGTCCATGGGCGAGCACTGCGAAGAAATGGCCAAGCGCTGGCAGATCAAGCGCCTGGCCCAGGATGAATTGACCCTCACCAGCCACCAACGCCTGGACGCGGCCTACCGGCGCGGCTTCTTCGACGACCTGATCAGCCCCCATCGCGGCCTGGCGCGGGATAACAACCTGCGCGCCGACACCGGCCTGGAAAAACTCGCCGGCCTGGCCCCGGCTTACGATCGGCAACATGGCACGCTCACGGCGGGCAATTCCACGCCCCTGACCGATGGCGCCTCGGTGGTGTTGCTCGCCAGCGAGGCGTGGGCCGCCGAACACGGCTGGCCGGTATTGGCCTACCTGCGCACTGGCGAGACGGCGGCGGTGAATTTTGTCGACGGCAGCGAAGGCCTGCTGATGGCCCCGGCCTACGCCGTGCCACGCATGCTCAAGCGCGAAGGCCTGGGCTTGGCCGACTTCGATTTCTTCGAGATTCACGAAGCGTTCGCCGCCCAGGTGCTCTGCACACTCAAGGCCTGGGAAGACGCCGACTACTGCCGCGAACGGCTGGGGCTGGACGCACCGCTGGGCGTCATCGACCGCGCGAAGATGAACGTCAACGGTGGCTCCCTGGGCTGCGGTCATCCTTTCGCCGCCACTGGCGGCCGGCAATTAGCGGCGTTGGCCAAGGCCATTCACGAGCGCGGCGGCGGTCGCGGCCTGATTTCGATCTGTGCGGCGGGCGGGCTGGGCATTACCGCCATCGTCGAAAAGTAGCGCTATCAAAAACAACAACAAGGAGACTGCCATGAACGCTATCAGCCTGGAACACACTGAACGGGTGTGGTTGAACGCTTACTTGCCCGGCGTCCCGGCGGACATCGATGCCGCTATCGAGGACTACCCGTCGCTGCGCGAGGTGTTCCTGGAGCACCTGGAAAAATTCCGCGAGCGGGTCGCCTACGTCAGCATCGGCACTGAAATGACCTACGCCGACTGGCAGGTGCAAGGTGTCGCGTTTGCCGCCTGGCTGCAGGGCCAGGGCGTGAAGACGGGCGACCGCGTGGCGCTGATGATGCCCAACTGCTTGCAGTACCCGATCTGCCTGCTGGGCACGATCCTGGCCGGTGCGGTGGTGGTCAACGTCAACCCGCTGTACACCGCCCATGAGCTCAAGCATTTGCTCAAGGACAGCGGCGCCGAGACCGTGGTGATCTTCGAGAACTTCGCGCACACCCTGGAAAAAGTCATCCCCGGCAGCAGCGTCAAGCGCGTGGTGGTGGCGGCCATCGGCGACTTGCTCGGCACCTTCAAGGGCGCGGCGATGAACTTCATCCTGCGCCGCGTGCAGAAGCAGGTGCCCAGGTTCAACCTGCGCGGGTCGGTGCGGTTCAATCAGGCGCTGAAACAAGGACGGGCACTGAACCATTTTCCGGTGGACATGCACCTCGACGACCTGGCCTTCCTGCAATACACCGGCGGCACCACGGGTGACGCCAAGGGCGTGATGCTCAGCCATCGCAATATCATCGCCAACCTGCTGCAGGCCAAGGCCTGGGTCGGCAACCAATTGGACCAGGATCAGCAGGAAACCAACGTCACCTTGCTGCCGCTGTATCACATCTTTTCCCTGACGGTGAACTGCCTGATGTTCATGTGCCTGGGCGGGCGCAACATCCTGATCGCCAACCCGCGGGACGTGAAACGCGTGCAGATGATCCTGCGCAAGGAGCGCTTTAACGGGATTGCCGGGGTCAACACGCTGTTTAACGGCCTGCTGGAGAACCAGGAGTTTTGTGCGCGGGACTTTTCCGCCCTGCGCATGGTGATCGCCGGCGGCATGGCCACGCACACGGCGGTGGCCAAGCGCTGGAAGGCAGTCACCGGGCTGCCGATCATCGAAGGCTACGGGCTGACCGAATGCTCGCCGGTGGTGAGCATCAGCCCCATCGATATTTCACGCATGCGCGAGATGGAATTCACCGGCAGCATCGGCGTGCCCTTGCCATCGACCTGGGTGCGTTTTATGCGGGAAGACGGCCAGTTGGCCGCGCTTGGCGAGCAGGGCGAACTGCAAGTGCGCGGCCCGCAGGTGATGCAAGGCTACTGGAAGCGGCCCAAGGAAACCGCCGAGGTGCTGGATGCCGAGGGCTGGCTGTCGACCGGTGATATTGGGGTGATGGATGCGCGCGGCTATATCCGCCTGGTCGACCGCAAGAAGGACCTGATCCTGGTCTCGGGCTTCAATGTGTACCCCAATGAAATCGAAGACGTGGTGGCGCTGCATCCGGGCGTCGCTGAAGTGGCGGCGATCGGGGTGGAAGATGGCGTGACCGGCGAGCGGGTGAAGATCATCGTGGTGCGCAAGGACCCGAACCTGACGCAGGAGCAGCTCCTCGCCCATTGCCGGGAATACCTGACGGGGTACAAGGTGCCCAAGTTTGTGGAGTTTCGCAGTACAGAGCTGCCCAAGACCACGGTGGGCAAGGTGCTGCGCCGCGCGCTGCGCTAATTTGAATCTGTAGGTGATCTAAATGTGGGAGGGGGCAAGCCCCCTCCCACATTTTCAGACCGCGTTGATGTTGACCCAGCGTTGTTCCCGAGCCGCCACCCGAATCGCCGTCGCCAGCCGCTCCACCGCCCACGCCGCCTCGAAGTCGCTGCCGTCCGCACCTTGGCCGGTCACGGCCATGATCAACTCCTGCACTTCCAGCGTCTTCAATTCGTTGTAGCCCAACTGATGACCGGCGGCCGGGCTGAATGCCGCGTAGCCGGGCAGGGCGGGGCCGGCCAGCAAGCGTTGGAAACCGTCCTGGCCCTTGCGGCACAGGCGCAGTTCATTCAAACGCTCCTGATCGAAGGCCAACGTGCCTTGAGTCCCGCTGATCTCAAAACCCAGGTGGTTCTTGTAGCCGTGCTTGAGCCAACTGCTGCTCACCGTGCCGCGCGCGCCGTTGGCGAAGCGCAACAGGGCGTGCACCTGGTCATCCACGGCGATGGATTTGAGTGTGTCGCCGCCTTTGACTGCGGGGCGCAGGGCATGCACGGTCTGCGTATCGGCACACACGCTGACCACATCGCCCACCAGATAGCGTGCCATCGACAGCAAGTGACTGCCCAGGTCCGCCAGGGCGCCTCCGGCGTGTTCCACTTCACAGCGCCACGACCAGGGTGAGGCCGGGTCGGCCATGAAGTCTTCGCTGAACTCGCCCTGGAAACTGATGATTTCGCCCAGTTCGCCGTTGGCGATGATCTGCTTTGCCCACCCGATCATCGGGTTGTGCTGGTAGTTGTAGCCGACTCGCGTCACCACACCCGCCGCACTGGCCGCACGGCGCATCGCGTCGGCCTGCTCCAGGCTGACGGCCAGGGGTTTTTCGCAGTACACCGCCTTGCCGGCAGCGATCGCGGCCATGGCCATGGGGTAGTGCAAATGGTTCGGCGTGGTGATCGCCACCACATCGACCGTGGGGTCGTTGACCAGTGCGTGCCAGTCGCCATGGGCCTGGGCAAACCCCCAGGCGTTGGCGCAGCGCTGGGCGCGTTCGGTGTCGGCATCGGCCAGGGCGGCCAGTTTGAGGCTGACCGGCAGTTCAAATACCGTGCGGGCGTTATTGAACGCCAAGGCATGGGCACGGCCCATGAAGCCAGTGCCGATCAGGCCGATTCCGAGTTCGCGCATCGCCGTGGTCCTTTGGATTATTGTTTTCAGGGAGGCTATTAATGGAATATAAATTCAAATAATTCAAGATGTGGAAAAAATAATTCATTCCTGCGCCCGCATCATTGCGGTTGATGTGGTTACATTCAGCGCATGGCCAAAAGCCGCCAGTTAACAAAAGATAACGTAGCGTCGATTGTCAGACGATTCGAAACCCCGATAGGATGGCCCCTGCTTCCTCTAGGCGCTCTAGATTGCAGGTTTCAGAGCCCGGGAAGGTAAGACGACCTAACAATAATAAATGGGAGAAAGGTCTATGAGTGAGCCTGTCATGGGTTGGGTTGTTTGCCGCCCACGCGCCGCACGCAGGGTTGCGTTGCTGGCCACAGCGCTCTCGCTGTTTGCAGGTGCCGCGTTGCCGGCACTCGTGCTGGCAGCCAGCGATACCCCCTTACAGCCGGTGTTGGCGATTGAATCCCCCAAGGCTGCCAAAGGCCTGATGATCGACGTAGTCCACGCAGGCTCGCGTCTGGTGGCGGTCGGTGATCGCGGGCATATCCTCTATTCCGATGACCAGGGCAGCACCTGGACCCAAGCCAAAGTCCCCACCCGCCAGTTGCTCACGGCGGTGTTTTTTGTCGATGACCAGCAAGGTTGGGCCGTCGGCCACGATGCGCAGATCCTGGCCAGCACCGACGGCGGCGCCACTTGGACCCAGCAATACCAGGACCTCAAGCGCGAAGCGCCGTTGCTCGACGTGTGGTTCAACGACGCCCACCACGGCCTCGCCGTCGGCGCCTACGGGGCGCTGATCGAAACCACCGACGGCGGTAAAACCTGGGAGGACGTCAGCGACCGCCTCGACAACGAAGACCAGTTCCACCTCAACGCCATCGCCTCTATCAAGGACGCCGGCCTGTTTATCGTCGGCGAGCAGGGCAGCATGTTCCGCTCCAGCGACGACGGCCAGACCTGGGAAAAACTCGAAGGCCCCTACAAGGGCTCGCTGTTCGGCGTGATCGCCACCGCCCAACCGCACACCCTGTTGGCCTACGGCTTGCGCGGCAACCTCTACCGCTCCACGGATTTCGGCAGCACCTGGGAGCAGGTCGAACTGAAGGCGGCGCGCGGCGCCCTGGAGTTCGGCTTGTCCGGGGCGACCTTGCTCGCTGACGGCGCGCTGGTGGTGGTTGGCAACGGCGGCAGCGTGGTGGTCAGCCATGACGACGGCCAGACCTTCAGCGTGTTCAATCGCCCGGACCGTATTTCACTCTCGGCGGTGACGGCGTCGGGCAATGGCAACTTGGTTCTGGTCGGGCAGGGTGGTGTTCGTGTTGCTACGCCAACCGGCGCCGAACCCACAAAACAATAAGAAGGCGGGGAAAGAATGAGCAGTCATCACAACGATAAAGCGACCTTTCTTGAGCGCCTGATCTTCAACAACCGCCCGGCAGTGATCGTCATCTGCCTGCTGGTGAGCATTTTCCTGTTCTGGCAGGCGACGTTGATTCGCCCATCCACCAGCTTTGAAAAGATGATCCCGCTCAAGCACCCCTTCATCGAGAAGATGATGGAGCACCGCAACGACCTGGCCAACCTGGGCAACACGGTACGTATTTCGGTGGAGGCCAAGGACGGTGACATCTTCACCAAGGACTACATGGAGACCCTGCGGCAGATCAACGACGAGGTGTTCTACATCTCCGGCGTCGACCGTTCGGGCCTCAAGTCGCTGTGGAGCCCCAGCGTGCGCTGGACCGAAGTGACCGAAGAAGGTTTTGCCGGCGGTGAAGTGATCCCGCAGAGCTACAACGGTTCGCCGCAAAGCCTCGATCAGTTGCGCAACAACGTGCTCAAGTCCGGCCAGGTCGGGCGGCTGGTGTCCAACGACTTCAAGTCGAGCATCGTCGACATCCCGCTGCTGGAGTCCTACCCGGACCCGCAGGACCAGGGCAAGTTGCTGGCGCTGGACTACCGGAAGTTCTCCCATGAATTGGAGGACAAGATCCGCACCAAATTCGAAGCGCAGAACCCCAACGTCAAGATCCACATCGTCGGTTTCGCCAAGAAGGTCGGCGACCTGATCGACGGGCTGGTGATGGTCGTGCTGTTCTTCGGCATTGCCTTCGTCATCACCCTGGTTCTATTGCTGTGGTTCACCAACTGCTTGCGCAGCACCGTCGCGGTGTTGAGCACCACGTTGGTGGCCGTGGTCTGGCAACTGGGTTTGATGCACTTCTTCGGCTTTGGGCTCGACCCGTATTCGATGCTGGTGCCGTTCCTGATCTTTGCCATCGGTATTTCCCACGGTGTGCAGAAGATCAACGGTATTGCCCTGCAATCGAGCGACGCGGACAACGCGCTGACGGCCGCACGGCGTACCTTCCGCCAACTGTTCCTGCCGGGGATGATCGCGATTCTGGCGGATGCGGTGGGTTTCATTACGCTGTTGATCATCGACATCGGCGTGATCCGGGAACTGGCCATCGGCGCGTCCATCGGCGTGGCGGTGATCGTGTTTACCAACCTGATCCTGCTGCCGGTGGCGATTTCCTATGCCGGTATCAGCAAGCGCGCCATCGCCAGGAGCAAGAAAGACGCGAATCGCGAACACCCGTTCTGGCGCCTGCTGTCGAATTTCGCCAGCCCGAAAGTCGCGCCGATTTCCGTCGCCCTGGCGCTGGTCGCGTTTGGCGGCGGCCTCTGGTACAGCCAGAACCTCAAGATCGGCGACTTGGATCAAGGCGCGCCAGAGCTGCGCCCGGATTCGCGCTACAACAAGGACAACAACTTCATCATCAGCAATTACTCCACCAGTTCCGACGTGCTGGTGGTGATGGTCAAGACCAAGGCCGAAGGCTGTTCGCGCTATGAAGCCATGGCGCCCATCGACCAGTTGATGTGGAAGATGCAGAACACCGAGGGTGTGCAGTCGGCGATCTCACTGGTGACCGTGTCCAAGCAGATGATCAAGGGCATGAACGAGGGCAACCTGAAATGGGAAACCCTGTCGCGCAACCCGGACGTGTTGAACAACTCCATCGCCCGCGCCGATGGCCTGTACAACAACAACTGTTCGCTGGCGCCGGTGCTGGTGTTCCTCAACGACCACAAGGCCGAAACCCTCGACCGCGCCGTGCATGCGGTGCAGGATTTCGCCAAGGAAAACAACAAGGACGGCCTGGAATTTATCCTGGCCGCCGGTAACGCCGGGATCGAGGCGGCCACCAACGAGGTGATCAAGGCGTCGGAGCTGACCATCCTGGCCCTGGTGTACCTGTGCGTGGCGACCATGTGCATGATCACCTTCCGCTCCTGGGCGGCGACCCTGTGCATCGTGCTGCCGCTGGTACTGACGTCGGTGCTGGGCAACGCGCTGATGGCGTTCATGGGCATTGGCGTGAAGGTCGCGACCTTGCCGGTGGTCGCCCTGGGCGTGGGGATCGGCGTGGACTACGGCATTTACATCTACAGCCGTCTGGAAAGTTTCCTGCGCGCCGGTTTGCCGCTGCAAGAGGCGTACTACCAGACGCTCAAATCCACGGGTAAAGCCGTGCTGTTTACCGGGTTGTGCCTGGCGATTGGCGTGTGTACCTGGATCTTCTCGGCGATCAAGTTCCAGGCCGACATGGGCCTGATGCTGACCTTCATGCTGCTGTGGAACATGTTTGGTGCGCTGTGGCTGCTGCCGGCGCTGGCAAGGTTCCTGATCAAACCGGAGAAATTGGCCGGGCAGAAAGGCAATTCGCTATTCGCCCATTGAGTGCGTTGGTGGGGGCGGTTTCGCCCTCACCGTCAATGTCACACCGCGCTCACTGGCTTGCGCGCGGTGCTGGCGCGATCGCCAGGAACAACTGGTCCACGGGCGGCGTGATCAACACGTAAACAATCCGCCTGATCGGCTCGGCGCCCGGCTCCTCAGGGCTACGCAAGCTGGCCTGGACGTGTTGCTTGAGCAAATCCTTCTGCGTGTATTTACGCTGCTCCGCCAGTTTCAGGTGGGCGCGGGTATAGCGCGCGGGCGGGGCGTCGGCGCTGGCGTAATGGAAGTGCGCATACCACAGCACCACCGGCGGTTTTTTCGCTTTGTCGTACACCGCGTACTCGGTGAAGAAGTCGCCACTGAGGGTCGGCCGTTGCGGGTCGGCCAGGCTGGTCAGGTTGATATCGATCTGCTGGTGTTGCCACAGGTAATCGAGGCCCTCCTGGGTCGGCCATTGACGCTTGTAGCCCTCGCTGCACACCCGTTGCGCCAGCCGAGCCATGTCGCGGGCCTGGGCCTGGTATTCATCGATCAGGTCCTGGGCCGAGGGTTTATCGAGGTGGTCGCGTTTGATTTCATCGGCGAGTGCGCAGAGCTTGTTCGCGTGCCCGGTGAGCAGCTCGTCCCAGTCGCCAGGGTTGACCTGTTGGCGGGTGAGGGGCGAATCAAGTTTTTGCTGGTCGCAGGTTATGACGCGTTCAATGCCACTGCGTTGCTCGATCAGCGTCTGGGCCAGGCCTTTGAGCGTCGCCAGCGTGCGGCCTCGCGGGGCTGGCATGGGGGCTTGGGCGGGCTGCTCGGCGGTCGTCGCCCAGCCGTCTGCGTGCGGGTTGAATGAGGCAACGGCTTCACCGGTCAGCGTATCGGTGAGGGTGAAGTGCTCCTCGGTGTGCTGCGCATCGGCCGGTTTGAGTTCGCCGATCAAATAGTCTTTTTTACGGGTTTTGAACACGCGTTTTGTCGGCGCCTTGGGCCGCAGGGTTTTCGACAGCGGTAGCACCACCTCCAGCTCTTCCTGCTTGCGCACCACCGCTTCCAGCTCGCTTTGCGCCAGCGCCTGGGCGTATTCGAGGCCCGCCAGCAGGCGCTCGGCCTGCGGACGCAGGCGGCTCGGGTTGAGCGCCTTGAGTGCGCGGATCGCCTCTTCATAACGGCGGTACTTTTTCAGCACGGTCTCGTACACATCCCGTTGTTCGGCAAGGGTGTACTCGGTGCTGCTGCGCACCTCGACGTGAGACAGCAGCACTTCGCTCAGGTCGGTTTGCTCAAGGCGCTTGACGTATAGCTCTTCCTGCGGCGGCAGGCGCACGTCGGTCATCTCAACGCTGCTGGCCGCCAGGTAATCCAGGGCGTTGAGCCGCAGGTTGTCGGGGAAAAAATGCTGCGGGTACACGATCTGTGCCAGCAGTTCTTGGCGTATCGTGCGCCCCGCCAGTGAATCGCTTTCCAGCTGTTCCAGGGTGGTCTCCATGGCGCTGGAGACCTCGGCCATGTGCTGGCGAATGTTCGCGGATTCGATGGCGTTGCGCACATATTCGTCGTAGACGGTCGAGTCGCCGAGCAAGTTATTCACGAACATCCGACGCGCCATCGATGCCATGGGTTCGCCTGCGCCGGAAAAGCGCACAGCGTTCAACCGCGCCACGAGCATCTCTTGGATAAACAGTTGTTGATCCCAAATCGTCTTGAGGATTTTCGCGCGGTCATGCACATGCATACCGGCGCCGCCGACCTTTTCCAGCTCCACGCCCAACTGGACCATTTCCAGGCGCGGGGTCAGTGATTGCGCGAACAGCATTTCCAGGTTCTCCAGCAGCACCTGAAACTCGGTCCGTAGTGTCTGGTGCTTGAGTGCTTCCTTCAGATGCCGTGCTTGGAGGGCGGGTCTTTGCTGGTCTGTCGCTTTTTGCAGCAGGTTCCACACCAACTGCGCGGTTTTGCGTTGCGTGCGCAAGGCTTCCAGGGCCGGTGATATCTGCGTCGCGGATGCCTGGAACGGCGCCATCAGGTGCTGCATGTCTTCGCCGAGTGCCTGCACGCGTGCGAGTACCTCGGCTTTCCTGCGCTGGTTTTCCTCGCGCAAGGCCGCCAATCGCTTGGGCCCGCCGCCTAGCAGTTTGAAGCCACGGTCCAGCGACCAATGGCCGTTGCCGTCAGTTCTTAGCTGAATGCCGGGATGCTCGGTTTTTTCTGGATGAATGATGAACACGTCACCAAAGCCCGGGACAATGCTGACCCGGAATAACAGCCCCGCCACCGAGGCATGCCACCGGCCGTTGATGCGGTACAAACCTTGGTGAGGCCCGATGCTGATCTGGGCGGGAGCGGGGACGGGCCACGGCACGTTGACGGCGCGCAGTTTCTCCAGCAGCGCGGCGCAGGCCGTGTCGCCGGCCAACGAATGGTCGAAGTCCAACAGAGTACGGCCACCGCCGGGTGGTTCGGAGGGCAGGCCGATGCTGCCGTGTTCCACCACCGCTGGATGGCTGATGGGCTGGCCGGGTGGCGGGCGTCTGAAGGGCGCGCGAGTCAGGGCCTGTTCTTCGAGCGGCGGGGTGTCGGTGTGCGCGGTAAGTGCGCCTTGATGCACCAGCAGCATGCCGATATTGAGCAGTAGATCGACCCACGCCAGCTCCTTTGCCCTAGGGTCATGGCTTTCCAGCGCGGGCAGGTCCTGGGTGAGGCTTTGCGTCGCCTGGATCAGCCAGCCAATCGACGCCAACGGCCCGCGCACGGCCATCAACAAGGTGTTGAAGCCCAGCTGCATGCCTTCCAGGATCAACGCCCAGCGGCTCTGTGTAGTCGACGTCGACTCGCGCTCGGCCTGGTCCAGCAACTGGCGGGTTTCGCAGCCAAACAGATACTCCATCAGGCTGCCCTGGTGGAGTGCTTGCAGGATTTCGTCGCTGCTCGGGTCGCCGGCTTTCGCCAATGCTGCGGGTTTGGGCACCTCGGGCAGCCGGTCGAACTCCGAGCCTATACCGATACGCACGGCGTGCGGCTGGGTAAAACCCCCGTTGCTGTAGATCGCCCTGGCCGGGGCCGCCAACCAGGTCAGCACGCTCTGCTGTAGCGCGCCGGGTTGCACAATGGCCGCCAGCAGATGCGCGCGGCTGGCGAACTCGAGCAGCGCTTCGCGATAGGCCGGACGGTACAGCAGGTGCGGCCCCCGTTGGGTGTCGAGCGGTTCGATGATGAACATGTTGTGCACCACGTCCGCCGTGGCAGCGGGAGTGCGCAGAAAGGCCAGGGTGCGGATGACAATCTCGTCGCCATCGACCCGGCGCGCCAGCGGGTTGGGGGCGATCAGCGCACGCACACAGCGCACGCCGCGCGTGGTCAGGCCCGCTTCGCCTTTGATCGCGTGCTCCAGCGCTTGAATTTTCAGGTGAACGGGCCGCTGTTGCGCGAACAGCCGCTGGCGTTTGCGCGCCGCGTCGGTGTCGCTCATCAGTTCCTGGCGCAGGTAGGCGGGGTAGTTCTGACCAATGTCGACACGTTCGACCAGTTGCCGGATGTAGTCAGGCGTTAACCACGCTTCGAGCGCACGGCCGGTGCGATGGCTGAGCGTCATGCGGCCTTTGGGGCTTCCCGACAGGTTCTTCAGCACCAGATCCACCAGGCTCATGGTGACCGGCTCAATGTAACCGCCCTCGAGGCTGCCCACCGCGACATGAAAGGTCAGGGTCAAATCGTCTGCCCGGTAACCGGCAGCGCGTGCCGCGTCGTTGCAGGTGCGCTGACCACCCAGGGCGACGGAGCGGTCTAGGCACAGCTGATGGTTCAAGTGTTCGGTGGCGTAGCTGCGCAGGGTTTCCAGGCCATCGAAGTCTGAGTCACTGAGGGTCTGGCGCTTGATCCCGGCCTGTTCAAGCAGGCATTCGCGGTAGGCCAGGCGGTCGGCGGCGCTGGCGCGTTGCAGCCAGTCGGGAAGGCTGGCCTGGATGGCTGACAGGGTCGCCAGCGCGGTGACGGATGCGCTGGCAAATACACGCGCCGGCTGGGTGGCCACGGCAAACTGCTGCGCCAATGCCTGCACCGTGGTGTGGGCCGGGAGTTGAATGGCGGCCAGGTCCTCCAGTTGCTGGTTGAGGATCAGCGCGGCCTGCACCTCGAAAATATTGCCGTCGGGTTCGTACTGCTGCCAGGTGATGCTGTCGGCACGGTAACGCTGTTGCAGGTGCTCGCCCCAGGCCTGGCCGAACGTATCCAGATCGGGGTAGGACTCAATTTCACCGGACAGGCGACACAGCAACACCTGCTCGCGGCACACCACCAGCAGCGCGCTCGCCTGCAGGGTGAGCAGGCTGCCGGCCCGCGTCAGATGGGTTTCCAGGGTATACGCATGAATCGCGTCGTCGGGGGCCGGGCGGCGTGCGCGGGTTGCGCGGTCGGGGTAGCGAGCCAGTGTGCCGAGGATGTTCAGTGGGCGGGCGGCGACACCGGGCTGGCGCGTGGCGCAGTCAAGCAGCGCGCCTTGCAGCACGTCGGCCAGCCACTGCCAGCGACTGCCGCCGGCGCCACTGTCCTGGCCCCAATAGGCGGCCAAGGCTTCTTGAAAACCGATAAACAGAATCGACGGCAGCTCTCGAATCATGGCTTCGATGACCAGCAGGTCATAGGCGCGAGAGCCATTGGCCGGATAGCTGAGCCGGGTGCCGTTGGGGGTGCTCAAGTAGCTGTCGAGGCCTTGGCGCGTCGACACATCGGGAAAGCTGCCGTCGGCAAGGTGGTTCAGTGCGACGTCCAATAACGGCAGCAAGGCCCGACCGCCACCGTCGCGGGGCACGGCCAGGCGAAGGTCTGCGAGGGGATGGGTCAGCGGCGGGTATTTTTCCGTCAGGTTGCGGGCCAGCATCTGCGCGGTGACTGAGCGCAGTGTCGGACGATTGAAAAACTGAGCTTCAACCGCTTGTCGGGTCGGGTGGGCGGCGAGGGGGGCATTCCGGTCTGGCATGGGTATTCCTTTACGTTGAATAAAGACGCGCCCTTGCACGGTAATCCGCAGTGTTGTGCCGATGCGGTAGCCGGTTATGGTTTTAGGCCCCGGCGCCAAAGTGGCCTATCATTAGCCCTTTGAACCTGATGAAAGACTGTGATGACTACTACTTTGACGGCCGTCCTTGCCACCAGCGACATGCTTGAAATCGACGGGCTGCACGCCTTCGACTTCACCCTGGATAATGAACAGCTGCTGATCATCGCCATGGATGGCCGTGTGCAAAAACGTTGGAGTTTCAGCCTGGAACAGCTGCAGGCGGCGGTCTTCGATGAGACCTTGCAAAGCTGGACGCTGACCGGTGATGTGGGCGAGCACCGCCTGGTCTGCATGAGTGCCGTCACCGGCAATAACCATGATGAGGATGAAGCGGATGCTGATGCGTAAGTTCTGGCCCTTGTTGATGGCGGGCAGCGTCGGGGCGATGTCGGTGCAGGCGGCACCGGCCGACACCTATGAACTGTTGGTCGGCAGCTACACCGCGGGCAGCAGCGAAGGGATCTATCGTCTGCAATTCGACAGCCGCACCGGGCAGTTCCAGGGCAAGCCGGTATTGGCGGCGAAAGCGGCCAACCCGTCCTGGCTGACGGTCTCCAAAGACCAGCAGCATCTGTTTGTGGTGAATGAAAACGGCCCCGGCCAACAGGACGCGGTCGGTCGCGTCAGCAGCTACCGCATCGACCCGCAGAACCATCAGCTCACGCTGATCAACCAGGTACAAAGCCTGGGCAGCGAGCCGACGCATTCCAGCGTGGCCGCCGATGGCCGCTACCTGTTCGTCGCCAATTACTCGGTGCTCGAAGAGCCGGGCGGTAGCCTGGCGATTCTGCCGCTGGACGCCCAAGGTAAGTTGTCGGCGCCGGTGCAGTTGAGCGGGCACCCGGCGAGCCGGGTCAACCCGGAGCGCCAGGCGTCCAACCATGTGCATTCGGTGGTGCCGTCGCCGGATGGCAAGTACGTGTTTGTGCAGGACCTCGGCGCGGACAAGGTGTTTGCCTACCACTACGACCCCAAGGCCAACCCGGAACGGCCTCTGACCCCGGCCAACCCGGCGTCGGTGCCCTTGCCACCGGGCAGCGGTCCACGTCATTTGTTGTTCAGCGCCGACGGTAAACACGCGTGGCTGACCACCGAGATGAGCGCCCAGGTCGCGGTGTTCGATTACCACGACGGCCAGCTCAAGCAAACCCAATTGGTGGACTTCGCCGCCGGGCAACCGGTGGCCGACAAGGCCGGCGCGGCGTTGCACGCCTCCAGCGATGGCAAGTTCCTGTATGTGAGCAATCGCGGCACGGCCAATCAGTTGCTGGTGTTCAGCATCGACCCGGCCACCGCACACCTCAAGGAACTGCAGCGCCGTTCCGTGGAAGGCGACCACCCGCGCGAGTTCAGCCTGGACCCGAGCGGCAAGTTCCTGCTGATCGCCAACCAGAAAAGCAATGAAATCGTGGTGGTCGAACGCGACCCCAAAACCGGCCTGCTCGGTAAAACCGTGCAAAAACTGCCGATCGATGCGCCCAGCGACCTCAAGTTCCTGCTGCGTCAATAAGCCACAGGCCCCGCGCAGCGGGGCCTGATCCTCTTTATTAATTCGATTGATAACAGCTACTGTTTCAAAGCATTTCTAAGGCCCAACCCTCGGGCGTAAGTTGAGTTCCAAGGCCTCCACGGCCACTCAACCAAACGAACACAAGGGTTACCGACATGAACTTCAATCTCTTCTCGATCATCGCCGCTTCTGCTGTTTCCGCCACTGTTGCGTTGCCGGCTGCCGCCAGCGTGAACGTCATCGGCAAACAATCCAGCACCAGCGCCTACACCCAGAAATACCTGCAACAGAGTGCCAACTTCTACGCAGCACTGGATCACAAAACCCAGTACTGAGCGACATGTGGGAGCAGGCGTGCTCCCACACTCGTTTAGACCGATTCAGGTTTTTGCCATCACCGCGATAAACAGCGGCGACTCCAGAAACCATTGCAACCACGCCTGCACCCGCCGGTATGACGTGCGCGCAAACCACGCCCGATCGACATGCGCAAACTGCCGCACAAACGGCGCCACGGCCATATCCGCAAGGCTCGGGTGATCGGCCAGCACATACGCGCGGTCTGTCAGCAAGCCCTCCAGCTTCTGCAAAAACACCTCACCTTCGGCTCGATAATGTTCCATCGGCTGCTCCGGGTAGCGTTCGGCATACTTGTATCGATTCAGGTGATGTTTGAAGCCCTGGTCATTCTCGGCAATCAGCGCCAGTACCGCCGGATCACCCTGGAGCAACCAGTCTTGCGGGTCGTTTTGCGCCAAGGCCCAGCGCATGATGTCCAGGCTTTCGTCGATCACCCGGCCGTCGACGCTCAACACCGGCACCGTGCCTTTGGGCGACAGCGCGAGCATCTCGGCCGGCTTGGCCTTGAGGCTGACTTCGACAATCCGCACCGGCACGCCGCAATAGCGCAAAGCCAGGCGGGCGCGCATCGCATAGGGGCAACGGCGAAACGAGTACAGCAGCGCCTCGCTCACTTCACCTCCACGGTGCTCAAACCATTGCCCTGGCGCTTGACCTGGATCTGTACCGGGATGCGCTCGTGCATTTCCTGTACGTGGGAAATCACCGCCACCTTGCGGCCTTGGGCTTGCAGGCCATCCAGTGCGTCCATGGCCAACTGCAGGGATTCCGGGTCGAGGCTGCCGAAACCTTCGTCGATAAACAGCGACTCGATCTTCAAGGTGCTCGACGCCATCGATGCCAGGCCCAGCGCCAGCGCCAGGGAGACGAGGAACGTCTCGCCGCCGGACAATGAATGCACCGAGCGCAGTTCGTCGCCCATTTCCGTGTCCATCACCAGCAGGCCGAGCATGCTGCCGCCACGTTTGAGGCGGTAGCGGCGCACCAGTTGGCGCAATTGCACGTTGGCGTGGTGCACCAGCAAATCGAGGTTGTAGGCCTGGGCGATCTTGCGGAACGTGTCGCCGGTGGCCGAGCCGATCAGCGCGTTGAGGCGCGCCCAGCGTTGCCATTCGTCATAGGCCTTGGCGATCTGTTCGTCCAGGGCGTGGTTGGCGTCCTGGCGGCGCTGGTCTTCGGATTGCCGCGCGCGCAGTTCGGCGCAGTGTTTTTCGCCGTCGGCCAGTTGCTGGTTGAGCGCCGCCAGGCTGCTGTCCAACTGTTCTGCTTGCAGGTTGCCGTTGTGCAGCGCCTGGTGCTCGGCCAGGCGTTGTTCGCGCTCCTGCAGCAGCACACTGGCTTGCTCGACGGCTTTTTCGCTGCTGTGTAGCTGCTGGCGCAGTGCGCTGGCGTGGGCGTCGTCGAAGGCCAGCAGGCGCTTGAGCCCGGCGTCGTCCAGTTCGGGGTGCAGGGCGCGCCACTCGCGCAAGCGCGCCGCGAGCGCTTGCTGTTCGGCTTGCAGCGTGTGCTGACGGTCCTGCTGGGCCTTGAGGTCGGCGGCCAGTTGGATCAACGCGTTGCGGATGTCCTGCACCTGTTGGTTGGCGTCGGCTTCGCGTTGGCGTGACTGCGCCACCGCCTGTTCGAGTTGCTGTTGCCAGTCTTCGGCACGCGGGTGCTGACCGAGCAGGCCGCTGAGTTTTTCCTCGGCCGCGTGTTGCTGAGCGGCCAGTTCGCTGACCTGCTGGCGCAACGCGTCGAGCTGCTGCTGGCGATGCTGCTGATGGGTGTGTGCTTTCTCGATCGCCTGCTGACGCGCTTGTTGCTCGGCCAGTTCATCGCGCTGGTGGGCCAGCTCTTCGAGACGCTGGCTGACCTGTTGGTCCAAGAGCATGAAGGTCGCCGCCGGTTCGCTGCGCAGCCCTTCCAGGGTCTCGGACGGCAACAGGCTGGCGAAGGCCTGCAGTTCTTCGTCGAGGCGTTCGCGGTCGTTGGCCAGCTCGCGTTGCTGGTCGATCAGTAACTGTCGGGCTTGCTGGCCGGCGTCTTGGGCCGCTTGTAGCTGTTGCTGCAGGCGCCCGGCGTTTTGTTGCAGGTTGAGCAGCGCGCTTTGGCGTTGCTCGTCCTGGCTGATGTTTTGCGTCAGTTGACTAAGCTGCTGGGCCAGCCAGTCGCTGCGCCGGGCGGCGTCCTGATTGAACAACGAGGCCGACAGCGGGTGCGCGTCCAGGCTGGGCGCCAGGGCGTGCTGTTGCGTCGTCAGTTGCTCCTGTTGTTGCAGGAATTCCTTTTGCTGGGCGATCAAGCCGCCGACTTCGCCGCGCAGTTCGGTGAGTTTTTCCTTGAGGCTGTCGACGGCTTGCTGCGCCATGGCCTCTTCGTTTTCGTCGTGGCGACCGAGGCTGTGCAGCAACGCTTCGGGTTGGTGATACGGATGCTCATGGCTGCCGCACACCGGGCAGGGCTGACCATCCTGCAATTGCTCGCGCAACTCTTCGACGCTGGCACTGCGCGCCAGACGCTGGCGCTCCAGCAACTGCTTGGTCACCGTCAGGGTTTGTTCGGCGACCGTGAGTTCGGCTTTGGTGTGCAGGCCGGTCTGGTTCAACCGGTCGCGTTGTTGTTGGGCGTCTGACAGTTTCTGCGTCAATAAGGCCGCTTGCTCGTCCAGCTGTTGCTGGCTGTCCCACAGCCGGGTCAGGTCTTCAAAGGCGCGTTGCTGCTTGCGATTGTCTTGCAGCAGGCTGGCAAGCAACTGGATCTGTTCGGCGACGGCGTGAGGCTCGGCCCCGGCTTCCTGGTACAGCAGGTCGAGGGCGTCGCGTTGTTGGGCGAACTTCTCGGCGGCGGCGGTGGCGCGCTGTTCAAGCTGCGGCAGTTCGGCCTGGCCCTTGTTCAGGCGATTGCCGATCAGCATCAATTGTTGCAGGCGGTCGCGGTAGGCGTTCCAGGCCTCGCTCAACGGCGCGAGGGCGGCGCTGCGTTCCAGGCCGGTGGCCAGGCGTTGCAGGCGCTCGGCGACGTGGCTGTGCTTTTCCTGCAAGCCCTTGAGTAAGGCCTGACCTTCGGCGCAGGCCGTTTCGTGCTGTTGCTGGTCCTCGCTGCGCTTGGCCAGTTCCTTGGTCAAGTGGGCGAGGGTGTTCTGTTCCTCGAAGGCCTGGCGCAGCAAAGGCACGGCGTCGGCCTGATCTTTCAGGGCCGCTGCCAGCGCCGTTTGGGCGGATGCCTGCTGCTGTTGGGCGTGTTCCTGGCGCTCATGCAGATCGGTTTGCTGCTCGATATGCGCTTGAATGTGCGCCGCCAGCGGCGTAAGCACGGTGTCGAGTTCCGCCTGGCGTGCGAATTGATGGCGCTGCGGTGCCAACTGTTCCAGGCGGCTCAAGTCTTCGCGCTGTGGACCTTGGCTGTCCCAGTGTTGCTGGGCTTGCTGTAACTGTTCGACGGCGCTGAGCTTGCGCTCCTGCCATTCGCGCAGTTCCTTGAGCCAGGTGTGCTGCAGCTCCAGTTGCTTGAGCTGGGCTTGCTCGGTCTTGAGCTGTTGTTGCGCCTGGGCCAACTGTTGGTCCAGTTCGGCGCGGGCCTCCGGGGCCAGGGGCACCACGCCGGTGGCCTGGTCCTGCAGTTGTTTGTGGGCGTCCTTGGCGTCCTTGGCCTTGTCGAACGCGCGACGGCCGAGCAGGGTGTAGAGCGCGGTGTCGGTGAGCTTTTCGAGCAGTTCGCTGCGCTCGTTGTCGTTGGCCTTGAGGAAGGCGCTGAACTCGCTTTGCGCCAGCAACACAGCACGGGTGAACTGCTCGAAGTTCAGGCCCAGGGCCAATTCCAGTTGGGTCTTGTATTCGGTTTTCTGGCTCGCCAGCAGTTGGTCGCTGTCCAGGTCGATCAGGCTCTGCCGGCTGTTCTGCAACTTGCCGCTGGCTTTGTCGCGGGCGCGGTTGGCTTCCCAGCGCGCCCGGTAGCGGCGGCCGTTGACGCCGACAAAATCCACCTCGGCATAACCACCGCCGGTGCCGCGACGCAGCAGTGTGCGCGGGTCGCCGATGGAAATATCGCTGTCGGCGTCGGGCATCTTGGCCTGGCCGGTATCGCCCAGGCGCGGCACGGCACCAAACAGCGCCAGGCACAGCGCGTCGAGCAGGGTGCTTTTGCCCGCGCCGGTCGGCCCGGTAATCGCGAACAAACCGGCACTGGCCAGGGGCTCGGCGGTAAAGTCGATCTCAAACGGGCCGGCCAGGGAGGCGAGGTTTTTCAGGCGGATGGCGAGGATCTTCATGGCTGTTCGCCCTCCTGTTGCACTTCCTGGAGCAGCACCGCGAAATCCTTCAAGGTCTGTTCATCCACTTCACTGCCGTAGTTGTCCTGCCAGGCGCGGCTGAACAGCTCCTGAGGGGTTAGCTGGTCGAGTTCGATCAAGCGCTCGTCGTTCGAGTCGTCGCTGCCGCGTTTGCCGGCGTACTCGGCGGCGATGCGCACCAGGCGCACGGCTTTGCCTTGCAGGGCGGTTTCGATTTGCTGGCGCAGGTCGGGCTGCGGTTCGTCGAGGCGTACCCGCACTTCCAGCCAGGGCTGGCGCTGGGTTTCGGCGAGCAGGTCGATGTCGGGCAAGTCACCGAGCTGCTTGAGGATGTCGGCCAGGGGCGCGGCTTCCAGGCGTTGCAGGTTGACCGAACGAGGGATCAGGCGCGGTTCGACGTTGACCAGGGCTTCGCCGTCGAAGGTCACGTCGAGAATCTGGTGTTGGTAGCCGATTTCGGAAAACGACAACGGGATCGGCGAGCCGCTGTAGCGAATGCGTTCTTCGCCGTTGACCCGCTGCGGCTTGTGCAGATGGCCGAGGGCTACATAGCTGACGCTGGCATCGAACAGGCTGGCGGGCAGCGCTTCGGCATTGCCGATGATCAGGCTGCGCTCGGAGTCCTCCGACACCGAACCGCCGGCCATGTGCGCGTGGCTGATGGCAACCAGCGCCTGGCCCGGCTCGCGTTTGGCGTTGGCTGCGGCAATCAGCCATTCATGCACCTGGCCGATACCGCGCAGGTAATCGTCGCCCAACTGCGCGCCGGTGACTTCCGCCGGGCGCAGGAATGGCAGCGCCAGGCACCAGGCGGCGATCTTGCCGTCGGCGCCGGGCAGCGGGATCAGCAACCGCTCGGCGTCCAGTTGCCCGTCATCCAGCCACAACACCCGGCCCAAGGCGTGGGTACGCAAGCGGCGCATCAACGGTGCGGGCAATTCGATGCGCGAGCCGGAGTCGTGGTTGCCGGCGATCATCACAATCGTGAGAGCGGGGTTTTGTTCGTGGGCGCTGATGATGAAATCGTACAGGCGCTCCTGGGCTTTGAGCGGCGGGTTGACTGTGTCGAAGATATCGCCGGCGATCAACAGCACATCCGGCGTGTGCGCGCCGAGCTGGCGCAGCAGCCACTCGAGGAAACAGGCGTGTTCGAAGTCGCGTTCCTGGCCATGCAGGTTTTGCCCAAGGTGCCAGTCGGAGGTGTGAAACAGACGCAAGGCGAGCTCCGTGGAGAAGATGAAAAGGAGGGCAGTTTACCTGTATTGCGAGCGGGCTGCTCCAGACGACGCAGATCCAGTGTGGGAGGGGCTTGCCCCCGATGGCGGCATGTCAGCCGACATCTAATTGACTGATACACCGCCATCGGGGGCAAGCCCCCTCCCACAGGGGGGCGCGGTGTGCGTTATGTCTTGGCTGGCAGGCAATCCGGGGCGCGGTCAGGCAGGGTTCGGGCCATGCCGATCAGGCGACGCAGATCCATTGTGGGAGGGGGCTTGCCCCCGATGGCGGCGTGTCAGCCGACATCTAATTGACTGATACACCGCTATCGGGGGCAAGCCCCCTCCCACAGGGGGGCGCGGTGTGCGTTATGTCTTGGCTGGCAGGCAATCCGGGGCGCGGTCAGGCAGGGTTCGGGCCATGCCGATCAGGCGACGCAGATCCAGTGTGGGAGGGGGCTTGCCCCCGATGGCGGCGTGTCAGCCGACATCTAATTGACTGATACACCGCTATCGGGGGCAAGCCCCCTCCCACAGGGGGGCGCGGTGTGCGTTATGTCTTGGCTGGCAGGCAATCCGGGGCGCGGTCGGACAGGGTTCGGGCCATGCCGATCAGGCGACGCAGATCCAGTGTGGGAGGGGGCTTGCCCCCGATGGCGGCGTGTCAGCCGACATCATAATTGACTGATACACCGCTATCGGGGTGGCGGTGGGTCCGCTTGCTCAGTGTTGACTGGCCCACCACCCGGCCCGACTCTCGATTCGTGACGTATCAGATCGGCTATTTGGGATACAGCGGCGGCAAGCTGGTGGTATCGGTGGCCGGGTCTTGCGCGCGTTCGGCCATCGGGATGGCTTTTACCGCGCGCCACAGTTCTTCACCCAGCCAGTAGTGGCCGCTTTCGCTGTACAGCGCGCCGTTCAGGCCGTCCAGCGCGTCGGACAGCGGCACGAAGCGCGCTGCCATGTCGGCCAGGGTTTCTGGTTGTTGCCGGGCCCAGGCGTCCAGGGCCTGGCGGGTGGCCTGGGGGTCGTTGGCCTGGGTCGCGCGCTTGAGGTCGTCGAGCAGGGTGCGCGGGCTTGGGCCGGTTTGTGCGGCGCGCTGCACCGCCGGTTGGCGACGCGCATGCCACCACAGGCCGAAACCCAGCAATGTAGTGCAGGCGAGGAGCAGGGTGCTCAGTTGCCACAGCCACAGGCGGCTATCGTCGGGCGCGGTGATGACGGTCGGTGTGGCAGGCGTGTCCACCACCAGGCTCGGGTTATTCGCCACTTGCAGGGTGCGGGCGGGCAGGCTGGTGCGTTCGAGGTGGTCTTCATGGGTGTTCCACCACACCACTTCCACCGCCGGCAATTCCAGGGCGCCGGCGCGGGTGGGTACCAGCGCTTCGCGGTCTTCACGGCTGCCGATCAGGCCACGGTCGTTGTTCTGGTTGCCGAGTACCGGTTGGTCCGGGTAGCGGCGCAGGCCATTGATCTCGGCGCTCGGCAGCCCCGGCAGTTGTGCGCTGGACAGGCCTTCGGCCTTGACCGTCAAGCTGCGGGTCAGGGAATCGCCGATCTGCACGTGGTCCGGCTCGGGGTTCCAGTTTTCGCTCAGGGTCAGGCTGCGTGCCGGTAGCCACGGCGCATCGGCGGGATACAACTCGGGCTTGGGTTTGACCGTCAACTCGATGGGCGCGGTGCTGACGTGAATCAGCTTGCCCGGCTTGGTGCCTTGCAGCGTGTTCTCCTGCGGCGGGCGCGACTCCACCAAGGTTGCGCTGAAGGTTTGCGCCGCAATCGTCAGGTTGCCGCTGTGCTGCGGGTAGATCGCGTAGCGGGTTTCGATCACGCCATGGCGAATGCTGTTGATGACTTTCTCGTAGGTGCGCGATTCGCCCAGTTGCTCGATACGCGCATCGGGAATCTGCAGCGGTGTGAGGCTGCTGTCGTCGTACAGCGACACCGAGTGATACACGCGTACCGTCAACAGTGTCTGGGCTTGAACGTACACGCTGTTCTGGTCGAGGTTGGACTCGACGAACACCGGCGCGAGTTCGGCGTTGGTGTCCTGGCTGGTGGTTTCCAACACTTGCAGGCTGATCGGCTGGGTCGTGTATTCACCCACTTGCAACGGCGGGATCACCACGGTGCCGTTTTCCTTGGGCAGCAGAGTGATGATCCAGCGCGTGGTGGCGTGGTTGTCGCCGCCGAGGGTGGTGAGTTGGTTGATCTGGCGGGTGCCGCTGACTTCGAACTGCGCATCCAGCGGCGACAGGTCGGGTTTGCCGAACTGGGTGACGTCGCTGGATTCCACCGTCAGTTCCACCGTTTCCCCGGAGTTGAGGCGGCTGCGGTCGACGCTCGCGACCAGGTTCGCCGCCTGGGCGTGGCCTGCCGATAACGCGAGCAGAAGCAGAAGGGTGGTGCGGCGGCTCATCGAGTCTTGTCCTGATGCTGTTGCTGTTCGTACCAGAATTTGCGGCGCAGCAGTTCGCCGGGGTTGTCCGGGATCTCCTGCAGCCATTGTTCCAGGGCCTGGCGATGTTCACCGTCCAGGCTGGCGTCGCTCGGGCGCAGCGGCGGGGTGGTGGTTTGCTCATCCCCCAGTTCGCTGCCTGGCACGTCATTGCCGCCCGCTTGTGGCGTGGCGCCGGCCTGGGTGTCGCCGGTGCCGGCCTCGCCCTGGCTGGGGGACGATGGCTCGCCACTCGTGGCACTTTGCCCGCTGGTGCCCGGTTGCGCAGTTTGGCCGGGTTGGGTGGTTTCGTCATCTTCGTTTTTTGCAGGCTTGGTCGACTCGGGCTGCGCATGTTGTTGTATCAGGCTTTCCACCAGTGCCTTGTTTTTCAGGGCCGGCAGCAGATCAGGCTGGGCTTCCAGCGCCTGCTCGTAGGCGTCGATGGCCGCTTCCAGTTCACCGGACCTGGCCAGCGCGTTGCCGCGATTGTAGTGGGAGTAGGCGTCGCTGCCCTCGGCAAAGCGCTTGATGGCCTCGGCGTAGTTACCCGCCTCGTACAGCGCCACGCCTTGCCATTGCGGGTCTTGGAAGCGTTCGGCGGCTTCGGCGGGGCGTTTTTTCTTCAGCAGGTACTGGCCTTGCTGGTCGGGGCGCAGCCACAGGTCCTGGAGTTCGAAGGCATAGCTGGGCTGCGGCGCGCCCAATAGCAGCAATGGCAGGCAGAACAGCCAGCCACGGCGCCCGGCGCAGGCCGCCAGCAGCAACAGCGGCAGCAGCAGCCAGTAACCCTGGTCGGCCCAGGTGTCGAGGTGCAGCAGTTGGCCGTCGTTGCGCAGGGCTTGCGGTGCGTCGAGCATGCCGAGTTGGCGCAGGTCCTTGTCGTCCAGGCGCGCGGCACGGTAGCGGCCGCCCATTTCGTCGGCGAAGGCTTTGAGGGTCGGGCTGTCGAGGCGCGGTACTAGGATTGCACCCTGTTCGTCCTTGAGGAACTCGCCGCTCTCCAGGGTCACCGGGGTGCCTTCGCGACTGCCGATGCCGAGGATCGACAGGCTTGGCGCCTGGCCGCTTTGCAGCAGCAAGCGGATGCCCTGGCGCTCCTGCTTGGACAGCGATGAGCCGATCAGCAACAACCGGCCCTGGCCGAGGCCGCCGTGCTTGAGCAGGTCCAGGGCTTTCTCCACGGCCAGGTCGGCACGGTGGCCGGGTTCAGGCATCAACGAGGGGCGTAGCGCTTCGAGCAGATTGCGGCTGGTGGCCAGGTCGTCCGACAGCGGCACCAGGGTGTGGGCGCTGCCGGCATACACGACGATGGCGGTTTGTGCGTCGCTGCGCGCCTGCAACAAGTCATACAGCTTGCGCCGCGCCTGTTCCAGGCGGCTGGGCGGGCTGTCGGTGGCGAGCATTTGCGGGGTCAGTTCGAGCAGCACCACCAGCGGATCGGAAGGCTTCTGGCTGGTCTGTTCCACCCGCTGCCAACTAGGGCCGAGCAAGGCCAGCACCGCCAGCAGCCAGGCGATACCGAGGATTACCCACGGCGATTTGCTTTCGCGCCCGTTGCCACCGCTGAGCAGCACGGCATGGAACGCCGGCGGCAGGATCATCTGCCAGCGCCCGGCGCGTTTTTGTCGATGCCAGAGTTGCCACAGCAACCAGCCGAGCAGCGGCAGCAGCAACAGCCACCAGGGACGGAACCAGTGCGGCCACAGGTCGATCATCGACGCCTCCGCAAACGCAGGCGTTTGAGGCGCTGGCGCCATTCAGGGTGCTGTTGCAGAAAATGCCCCTTGCTCGACAGTTTATTGAACAGCCGTTGCAGAGCGTTGTTCGGCCAGCGCTCCTGCACCACCAGCAACAGGCTGAGGATCAGCGCCAATGCCAGGGGGGCGCTGTACAGCGCCTGCGCCGGGCGGGCCTGGGTGGGTTGCTGTTCGACGGGTTCGAGTTGGTCGAGGGTCTCCTTGACCGCTTGCAGCTCTGCGCCATCGCGGGCACGGAAGTAGCGGCCGCCGGTAGCCTCGGCGATAGCCTTGAGCGCCGGCTCGTCGAGATCCAGGCTCGGGTTGACGCCCAGAATGCCGAGGGAGCCGGTTTGTTCAGGATCGGCGCCGATACCGATCGGGTAGATCTTCACCCCTTCTTCAGCGGCCAGGCGCGCGGCGGTCAGTGGGTCGATCCGGCCACCGTTGTTGGCGCCGTCCGTCACCAGGATCAGCACACGGCTTTGCGCCGGGCGCTGGCGCAGGCGTTTCAAGGCCAGGCCGATGGCGTCACCGATGGCGGTGTTCTTGCCGGCAATGCCGATGCGCGCTTCATCGAGCCAGGTGCGTACCGTGCGGCGGTCGAAGGTCAGCGGCGCTTGCAGGTACGCTTGGCTGCCGAACAGGATCAGGCCGACACGATCGCCTTCGCGCCCTTCAAGAAAATCGCCGAGCAGGTGCTTGACCAAGGTCAGGCGGCTGACGTCGTCGTCCTCCCAGTGCATGTCGGGGAAATCCATGGAGCCGGACACGTCCACGGCCACCAGCAAATCGCGGCCACTGGCGGCAATCGGCAGCGGTTCACCGAGCCATTCCGGGCGGGCGGCGGCGCTCAACAGCAGCAGCCACAGCACGACGAAAGGCGCCTGTTGCCGCCAGCCCGGCAGGTTCGAGCGGGCGCGGCGGCCCGCCAGGCCTTCGAGGTCGCTGAGGTAGCTGACTTTCAGCGCTGGCTCACCGCTGTCGGCTGCCGGCAGCAGCAGGCGCATCAACCAGGGGAGTGGCAACAGGGCGAAGATCCACGGCCAGGCGAACTCAAACATGTTTGCGAATCCAGGTGTCGACCGCCTGGGTCAGGCCGGCGATGGCTTTGTCGTCAAGTTTGCATTCGGGCTTATAGGCGCCTTCCACCAGCACCATCCAGCGCGTGAGGCCGGCGGCGGGGCAGCGGTTATCGAGAAACGCCAGCCATTTGCGGCCGTTGAGGGTGTGGCTCTGGCTGTAGGGGTAGTCGTTGCGGCATAGGCGCTTGAGCAAGCCATTAAGTTGCTGCAACCAGGCGCCGGCCGGCGCGCCGTCGTAGGGTTTGGGCATCAGGGCCAGTTCGGCCAGGGCGGTGATGCGCAGCGGGTCCAGCGGTTGTTCGGCGCGGGACACCGGGCGCCGCGTGGGCAGGAAACGGCGCAGCGACCACACGCCCCAGCCCAGCAGCGGGATCACCAGCAGTAACAGCCACCAGCCTGGCGCGGGCGGCCAGAAGCCGATCGCAGGCGGGGCGATCAGCGGTTGCAGTTGGTCGAGGCTGCTCATTGCTTTTTACCCGGGCGTTGCGAGTTGAGGTATTCGCGCAGTTGCTCGACCATTTCGCTCTGGGTGCTCAAGGGCATCAGCAATACCCGCAGTTTCTGCGCGAGCAGCTCCCAGCGTGCGATACGCGCTTCGGCCTGGGCCTTGTAGGCCTGGCGCAAATCGACGTTCAGTGTGTCCAGTTCCAGTTGCGCGCCGCGTTCGGCAAAGCGCAGCAGCCCGGCGGCGGGTAGGGCATGGTCGAGCGGGTCGGAGATCGGCAACAGCAGCAGGTCGCAGTGGCGTGACAGCAGGCTCAGTTGTTGTTCGGCGCCTTCGGTCAGTGCGCGCTCGTCGCAGATCACGATCACCAGGCTGCCCGGGCGCAGCACTTCACGGCCACGGCGCAGGGCCATGCCCAAGGCGTCGGTTTCGGGGCTGCTTTCGGTGTTCAGGCTCTGGTTGACCCGTACCAGGCGGTTGAGCAGTTGCAGCAGGCTTTGCTTGCTGCGTCGCGGTTTGATTTCGTAGTGCTCGTTGTCGCCGAAGACCAGCCCGCCGACACGGTCGTTATGCCCCAGCGCCGCCCAGCCGATCAGGCTGGCCGCCTGGGCTGCGAGCACCGACTTGAACATCTGTCCTGAACCGAAAAACAAGCGGCAGCTTTGCTCGACCATGATGAAAATCGGGCGTTCGCGCTCTTCGTGGAACAGCTTGGTGTGCGGCTCCTGGGTGCGCGCAGTCACGCGCCAGTCGATGGTGCGCACATCGTCGCCGGCCTGGTAGACGCGTACCTGGTCGAAGTCGACTCCACGCCCGCGCAGCTTGGAGTGGTGCAGGCCGATCAGTGGGCTGCGTTGGCTCGGCGTGGAAAACAGCTGCACTTCGCGCACGCGGTGGCGCATCTCAATCAATTCGCCGAGCGTGACGCGGATTCCCAAGCTTGCGTTTATCGATTTCAAGCGACGGCAACGACGTCGAGAATGCGTTGCACGACGCGGTCCTGGTCAATCCCGGCGGCTTCGGCCTCGAACGATAGAATGATGCGATGGCGTAGCACGTCGAACAGCACCGCCTGGATATCTTCCGGGCTGACGAAGTCTCGCCCGGCCAGCCAGGCATGGGCACGGGCGCAGCGGTCAAGGGCGATCGAGCCGCGTGGGCTGGCGCCGTAGGCAATCCACTCGGCCATTTCCGGGTCGAATTTGGCCGGGGTGCGTGTGGCCATGACCAGTTGCACCAGGTATTCCTCCACCGCATCGGCCATGTACAGCCCGAGGATTTCCTTGCGAGCGGCAAAGATTGCCTGCTGGCTGACGCGGCGCTCGGGCTTGGTTTCGCCATTGAGCGCCTCGCCACGGGCCTGCTGCAGGATGCGCCGCTCCACGGCAGCGTCCGGGAAACCGATCTTGACGTGCATCAGGAAACGGTCGAGCTGGGCTTCGGGCAGCGGGTAGGTGCCTTCCTGCTCGATGGGGTTTTGCGTGGCCATCACCAAAAACAGCGGCGACAGCTCGTAAGTACTGCGGCCCACACTGACCTGGCGCTCGGCCATGGCTTCGAGCAAGGCCGACTGCACCTTGGCCGGGGCGCGGTTGATTTCGTCCGCCAGCACCAGGTTGTGAAAGATCGGTCCTTGCTGGAACACGAAACTGCCGGTTTCGGGGCGATAGATCTCGGTACCGGTGATGTCGGCGGGCAACAGGTCGGGGGTGAACTGGATACGATGGAACTGCGCTTCAATGCCTTCGGCCAACTCCTTGATGGCCTTGGTCTTGGCCAGGCCCGGCGCGCCTTCTACCAGCATATGGCCGTCGGCAAGCAAGGCGATCAACAGGCGATCGATGAGTTTTTCCTGGCCGAGAATCTGCGTAGAAAGAAAAGTTCGCAGCGCAAGCAGCGCTTCACGATGTTCCATCGATGACGGTTCCTGGAGAGATGAGCCCGGTGGTCGAGAAGCAACGCCGGGCTTGGGAGGCTTACTTTAATGCATCGAGGGGGGTGGCGACTAACGGCGTAACGAGTATTTTTGGCAAAACCTGTAGGAATTTTGTGTGGGAGGTAATCACGCCCGGACGTAGGTGCCAGTGCCTTTGAGGATGTTTTGCAAGGTTTCCTCCACCTCGGCCAGGTCCGATGCGGCTGTGGCGTGGGTGATCTCCAGGTGATCCTTGCCACCCATTGCGTCGGCATCACCCGCTGCCAGCTCTACCCGTAACGTCGTGTCACTCAGCGTGACCTTCAGCCCATCCAGGGTTGACGGCTCGTAATCCCAGGTCAGCTCCACTTCATCTTCATCGGGGTAGCGGGTCAGCATGAACATCTCGCCGCTTTGACCGTGGCAGCAGAGCATGGCCATGTTGTCTTCTTCGTCGTCACATGGGTTGACGATCAGGTTGGTCGTGATCAATTGCATGGCAGTCCTATGAGTTTATTGGCCGCAAAAGCAGGATTCTGCCACTGCGGCCATATTTATGTCGGTATGAATTCAATCCGTGCGTCATGGTTTGAGTGAAAAGTTTTTAACCGCGTTGGCGAAGGGCGCCGCGGCGTTGCCAAGTGCACTTGTCGCGATGGGCGTCACGGTTCGCCAGGCTCCGTCGAGTATGCGATCAGGTCCCCCGGCCGGTTATTGACAGTGTCATCTATTCCGATACCTACCCGCCCCAATCCCGCCGCTAACGAGACGGCGGTCAGTAAATAACCTACAGGGGGAAATGCGAACCCTAGTGGCGCGAGCACTGTGGTGCCCAAACTCAGATACCCCAACGCTTTGATGACGGTGTTTTTTGTATGGTCTGTATTGAGCACGAATTGATAGTACGCGTCTGATCGAGTGGCAGACTCGGTGCGTTTCTGCGTTTCCTTGAAGGGGTCGTCCACTGTCTTTCCGGCGAACATGCCGCCCTCTTTCCAAGCGTGGAGCCGTTCGTAGTAAGCAGCGGCACCTTGTTCTTTTGCCAGGTGTTGGTGGATCTGCAAGCGCTTTTGAATGCCGCCATAAAACAGGGTGCTGGGTGCGTCGTCCATAAGGAAATGACTTAAAAATGAGTGTTCATTATTGGGGTCGGCAATGTGTGCGCCGAGCCACTTATTCATTTCTTTGGGTGAGTCGGACGGAATGATTTTAGGGGCGTTGCCTGGCATGAAGAGCAGCGTTCTCTGGGTTTTCTTGTCTCGAACATAGAATACGTCTGAAGACTGGGCACAGCTGTAACTGAGGAGTTTTATTTCCAGGTCAGGGTCTGGCTGGTAGGGCGTGTTGAGATCGTCAGGTGTGAGTTGTGCGAATGATTTGCCGTGTGGCGTTGCGGCTGCCCGCTCAGCGAGGCGCAGGTCTTCCTTGCTTAGGGAGTGATGGTGATATTGCTGGCTGGCGGCGTGTAAGAAATTAAACTTTATACGCGTCGGATATGCTTTTCGGTTCGTGTCCCAATAGTGATCAATGTACGTGTCGTATGGCTTTTTATAGGCGTGGTCCCACGTCATTTTCATAAAGTCGTCAGGCGACAGGGGAACCTGGTTTCAGCGCTGTATGCGTTGGGGGACGAACTGTCGGGCTCGGTATAAAGACCTGTGTAGTGCGTTGAAATCCTTTCTCCGTCAGGCGCATCGAAGACGCCGTTGATACTGGGCTGGTCTTTAGAATGCCTTGAGTTTTCTTGTATATCAAAACTGGGCTTGCCGTTCTTATAAGTTGAATATCTAAACAGCGGCATGCCTGACGGTAGTTCTTCGCCCTGAATGTTTCGCATGGCTGCATCGGTGAGTGAGATTTTTTTTATGACATATCCCTTGCGGGGGCGCGTGTACGAAGTGTGGTCGTAAGCGATGGTCGTCAAGTAGGTTTTATCTGGATCAACATCTAATCCAACTTGCGTTTTGCAGCTTCCACGTTTCGAACCGCTCTTGGTCACTGCTCGGCTGCGGCCTGGCGGCCGGCTGATTATATTTATCCCACTCGGCAGAATATACGCCGCTGTCGGCGAACGAAATCGGCGGTTTGATGGTGTCCGGTGACGGGGTGGATTGCGAAATGATGGGCGAGGGAGCTGTTGGCGTAATCATGACGGGCCTGCAATAGATGACGGTCGGTAAGCCACGCTCCCTGTGTTTTTTTGATTGGCGGTTGGCGCAGGAAAAGTTCCCTGATGTTCGAGGTCTGTTGCTTGATGTGCTGTAGGTATGTGCCGACGGGCTTCGAGTGTGTTAGCTATCATTGGCTTGATACCTGCGGCGGTGACCGGTTTTTTTGTAGTCTGGAGCGTGTGGTTGCTCTTTGTGCAACCCTGCATTGCCAGCCGATGACCGAATATGTCGCAGCGCCGCAAGCAGCTGTCTTCCTACACTCGTTAAGCTGCGCAACGGATGTGCCCTCTGTCGGGAGCCAGACCTGCCCGTCACACCGTCGCCTGGCAAGGTGTACGTCTAATGGAAGTTGTATGTGACCTGATCGTCTTGTCCAGCTTCACCCACCTGTCACCCTGATTCGTTTATGGTGCTTACATCGTTACCTGCGAACAGAGCTGACGGTCTCCCCGCAAGGGGATAACACGCGACGCTTCCATCAATAACAAGCCCAAGCGGAGTACCACAGATGGCGTTCTTCACCGCAGCCAGCAAGGCCGACTTCCAGCATCAACTGCAAGCGGCACTGGCGCAGCACATCAGTGAACAGGCACTGCCACAAGTGGCGCTGTTCGCTGAACAATTTTTCGGCATCATTTCCCTGGACGAACTGACCCAACGTCGTCTTTCCGACTTGGCCGGTTGCACCCTGTCTGCCTGGCGCCTGCTTGAGCGCTTCGACCACACCGAGCCCCAGGTGCGGGTCTACAACCCCGATTACGAACGTCATGGCTGGCAGTCGACCCACACTGCGGTCGAAGTGCTGCACCATGACCTGCCATTTTTGGTCGACTCGGTGCGTACCGAGCTCAACCGCCGTGGCTACAGCATCCACACCCTGCAAACCACCGTGCTCAGCGTGCGTCGTGGCAAAAAAGGTGAGTTGCTGGAAATCCTGCCTAAAGGCACCCAGGGCGAAGGCATCCAGCAAGAATCGCTGATGTACCTGGAAATCGACCGCTGCGCCAACACCGCCGAACTGAGCGTGCTGAGCAAAGAACTGGAGCAGGTGCTGGGCGAAGTGCGCGTGGCCGTGGCCGATTTCGAGCCGATGAAAGCCAAGGTCCAGGAACTGTTGGCCGGTATCGACGCCAGCCAGTTCAGCATCGACGGCGAAGAAAAAGCCGAGATCAAGAACTTCCTGGAATGGCTGGTGGGCAACCACTTCACCTTCCTCGGCTATGAAGAGTTCGTGGTACGTGACGAGGCCGACGGCGGTCATATCGAATATGACGCCGGCTCCTTCCTCGGTCTGACCAAGCTGCTGCGCGCCGGCCTCACCGCCGACGACCTGCGCATCGAAGACTACGCCGTGTCCTACCTGCGCGAGCCGGCCGTGTTGTCGTTCGCCAAGGCCGCACACCCTAGCCGCGTTCACCGCCCGGCCTATCCGGACTACGTGTCGATCCGTGAGATCAACGCCGACGGCAAGGTCATCAAGGAATGCCGCTTCATGGGCCTGTACACCTCGTCGGTGTACGGCGAAAGCGTGCGGGTGATTCCTTATATCCGCCGCAAGGTCGCGGAAATCGAACGCCGTTCGGGCTTCCAGGCCAAGGCTCACCTGGGCAAGGAACTGGCGCAGGTGGTCGAAGTATTGCCGCGTGATGACCTGTTCCAGACCCCGGTCGATGAGCTGTTCAGCACCGTGATGTCGATCGTGCAGATCCAGGAGCGCAACAAGATCCGCGTGTTCCTGCGCAAAGACCCCTACGGTCGCTTCTGCTACTGCCTGGCCTACGTGCCGCGTGACATCTACTCCACCGAAGTGCGCCAGAAGATCCAGCAAGTGCTGATGGATCGCCTGAAAGCCTCGGACTGCGAGTTCTGGACGTTCTTTTCCGAGTCCGTACTGGCCCGCGTGCAACTGATTCTGCGGGTCGACCCGAAGAACCGCCTGGACATCGACACGCTGCAACTGGAAAAAGAAGTGGTGCAGGCCTGTCGCAGTTGGCAGGACGACTACTCCAGCCTGGTGGTCGAAAGTTTCGGCGAAGCCCACGGCACCAACGTGCTGGCGGACTTCCCGAAAGGCTTCCCGGCCGGCTACCGCGAGCGTTTTGCCGCGCATTCGGCCGTGGTCGACATGCAGCACTTGCTCAGCCTGACCGAAGCCAACCCGTTGGTGATGAGCTTCTATCAGCCGCTGGGCCAGGTGTCCGGCCAGCGCGAGCTGCATTGCAAGCTCTACCATGCCGACACCCCGCTGGCGCTGTCCGACGTCCTGCCGATCCTGGAAAACCTCGGCCTGCGCGTGCTGGGTGAGTTCCCGTATCGTCTGCGTCACGCCAAGGGGCGTGAGTTCTGGATTCACGATTTTGCCTTCATCGCCGCCGAAGGCGTGAACCTGGATATCCAGCAGCTCAACGACACCCTGCAGGACGCGTTCGTGCATATCGTCCACGGCGACGCCGAGAACGATGCGTTCAACCGCCTGGTGCTGACCGCCGGCCTGCCATGGCGCGACGTGGCGCTGCTGCGTGCCTACGCCCGTTACATGAAGCAGATCCGCCTGGGCTTCGACCTGGGTTATATCGCCAGCACCCTGAACAACCACACCGACATCGCCCGCGAGTTGACCCGGTTGTTCAAGACGCGCTTCTACCTGGCACGCAAGCTCGCCGCCGACGACCTGGAAGACAAGCAGCAACGCCTGGAACAAGCGATTCTCAGCGCCCTGGACGACGTTCAGGTGCTCAACGAAGACCGCATCCTGCGTCGCTACCTGGACCTGATCAAGGCCACGCTGCGCACCAACTTCTACCAGACCGACGCCAACGGCCAGAACAAGTCGTACTTCAGCTTCAAGTTCGACCCGCGGGCCATTCCTGAGCTGCCCAAGCCGGTGCCGAAGTTTGAAATCTTCGTCTACTCGCCACGCGTCGAAGGCGTGCACCTGCGCTTTGGCAACGTTGCGCGTGGGGGCCTGCGTTGGTCCGACCGTGAAGAAGACTACCGCACCGAAGTGCTCGGCCTGGTAAAAGCCCAGCAAGTGAAGAACTCGGTGATCGTGCCGGTGGGCGCCAAGGGCGGCTTCCTGCCGCGTCGCCTGCCATTGGGCGGCAGCCGCGACGAGATCGCGGCCGAGGGCATCGCCTGCTACCGCATCTTCATTTCCGGCCTGTTGGACATCACCGACAACCTCAAGGACGGCGCCCTGGTGCCGCCGGTCAACGTCGTGCGGCATGACGGTGATGACCCGTACCTGGTCGTCGCAGCCGACAAAGGCACCGCGACGTTCTCCGATATCGCCAACGGCATCGCCATCGACTACGGCTTCTGGCTGGGCGACGCGTTCGCTTCCGGTGGTTCGGCCGGTTACGACCACAAGAAAATGGGCATCACCGCCAAGGGCGCGTGGGTCGGCGTGCAGCGTCACTTCCGTGAGCGCGGCATCAACGTGCAGGAAGACAGCATCACGGTGGTTGGCGTCGGCGATATGGCCGGTGACGTGTTCGGTAACGGCCTGTTGATGTCCGACAAGCTGCAACTGGTCGCGGCCTTCAACCACCTGCATATCTTCATCGACCCGAACCCGAACCCGGCGACCAGCTTCGTCGAGCGTCAGCGCATGTTCGAGCTGCCGCGTTCGGCGTGGACCGACTACGACACCAGCATCATGTCCGAAGGCGGCGGCATCTTCTCGCGCAGCGCGAAGAGCATTGCCATCTCGGCGCAGATGAAAGAACGCTTCGACATCAAGGCCGACAAGCTGACCCCGACCGAACTGCTGAACGCCTTGCTCAAGGCGCCGGTGGACCTGTTGTGGAACGGCGGGATCGGGACTTATGTCAAGGCCAGCACCGAAAGCCATGCCGATGTGGGCGACAAGGCCAACGACGCGCTGCGCGTCAACGGCAACGAGCTGCGCTGCAAGGTGGTGGGCGAGGGCGGTAACCTCGGCATGACCCAACTGGGGCGTGTGGAATTCGGCCTCAATGGCGGCGGTTCGAACACCGATTTCATCGACAACGCCGGTGGCGTGGACTGTTCCGACCACGAAGTGAACATCAAGATCCTGCTCAACGAAGTGGTGCAGGCCGGCGACATGACCGACAAGCAACGCAACCAGTTGCTGGCGAGCATGACCGACGAAGTCGGCAGCCTGGTGTTGGGCAACAACTACAAGCAAACCCAGGCCCTGTCCCTGGCCGCCCGCCGTGCCTACGAGCGTGCCGCCGAGTACAAGCGCCTGATGAGCGACCTGGAAAGCCGTGGCAAGCTGGACCGTGCCATCGAGTACCTGCCGACCGAGGAACAGCTCGTCGAGCGCGCCGCCACCGGCAAGGGGCTGACCCGTCCGGAGCTGTCGGTGTTGATCTCCTACAGCAAGATCGACCTCAAGGAAGCCCTGCTCAAGTCGCAGGTGCCGGATGACGAGTACCTGACCCGTGACATGGAGACCGCGTTCCCACCGAGCCTGGTCGCCAAGTTCGGCGAGGCGATGCGTCGCCACCGTCTGAAGCGCGAGATCGTCAGCACCCAGATCGCCAACGATCTGGTCAACCACATGGGCATCACCTTCGTTCAACGACTCAAAGAGTCGACCGGCATGAGCCCGGCGAACGTGGCCGGCGCTTATGTGATCGTGCGTGACATCTTCCACCTCCCGCACTGGTTCCGTCAGATCGAAGCCCTGGACCACCAGGTTTCTGCCGACGTGCAACTGGAGTTGATGGACGAGCTGATGCGCCTGGGCCGTCGCGCTACGCGCTGGTTCCTGCGCAGCCGTCGCAACGAGCAGGACGCCGGGCGTGACACCGCACACTTCGGTCCGCACCTGGCGGCGTTGGGCCTCAAGCTCGACGAACTGCTGGAAGGCCCGACCCGCGAGGGTTGGCAGAACCGCTATCAGGCCTACACCGAAGCCGGCGTACCCGAGCTGTTGGCACGCATGGTTGCAGGCACTACCCACCTGTATACCTTGCTGCCGATCATCGAAGCCGCCGACGTGACCGGGCATGACGCCGCCGAAGTGGCCAAGGCCTACTTCGCCGTCGGCAGCGCCCTGGACTTGCCGTGGTACCTGCAGCAGATCAGCGATCTGCCGGTGGCCAACAACTGGCAGGCTGCGGCCCGCGAAGCCTTCCGCGACGACGTGGACTGGCAGCAACGGGCGATCACCATTTCCGTACTGCAAATGGCCGACGCGCCACAAGACATGGAAGCCCGCGTGGCCCTGTGGCTTGAGCAGCACCAGGACATGGCCGATCGTTGGCGCGCAATGATGGTGGAAATCCGTGCGGCGGTTGGCACGGACTACGCCATGTACGCGGTGGCCAACCGTGAGTTGCTCGACTTGGCGTTGAGTGGTCAGTCGGTGCTGCAGCCGGCTTGATTCAGCGGTAAAGCAACGGTGGGAGGGGGCTTGCCCCCGATAGCGGTGTATCAGTCATGTAGTTGTTGACTGACACGCTTCTATCGGGGGCAAGCCCCCTCCCACATTTTGTTTGTGCGTTTACTGGAGATCAGTGGTGCTTGAGTAGTTTGGTTTCCAGCTGATCCAGGTGCTGGGTCATCAACGACACGGCTGCGCTGACATCCTGTTGCTCCACCGCCTCCACGATTGCTACATGCTCCTGCCACGCGCAGTACGTGCAGGCTTTCGCTTGAAACTGCGCAATGATCAACGACGTCAATGGCACCAGGCTATTGAGGAACTGTGCCAGCGGCCCATTGCCGGCAATGGCCGCCAATTGCAGGTGAAACTCCCCCGACAAGCGAATCGCCGGCCCGCGCTGGTCGCCCTGGATGCACTCGCGTTCGCGGGCAATCAGCTCGCGCAGTTGGCGTATCTGCGCGGGCGTGGCCTGTGCGCAGGCCAGTTGCACCACGGTCATTTCCGTCAGGCGTCGTGCTTCCAGAATCTGCCGCGTTTGCTGTGCATCTGGCGTAGCCACTTGGGCGCGCTGGTTCGGGCGCAGGATGATCACTTGTTGCTGGGATAGCTTGGCCAGTACCCGGCGAATCACGCTGCGGCTCACACCAAAGGTTTCGCCCAGGCTGTCTTCGGTAAAGCGGCTGGAGGGGCCGATGCGTTGTTCGAGGATAGCGTCGAACAGCCGAGGGTAGAGGTCATCCACGGCGGGCTTTTTACCCGCCACCAGGCGCAGGGCAGGGAGGATGGGATCGCGTTGCAGGGCGTGGGCGGTCATGGCCGGTCTCCAAAAAATCAGCTACCCAGGTGGTCGTCCGGGATGTTCAAGCGAATGCCCATGCGCAGGCCTTCCTGGAGGATGTGTCGGCGCATCTCGGCACTTGCCAGCGCGCTGTTTTTGTTGCGGATGGCGCGCACCACGGCGTCGTTTTCCTGCAGGCGCTCCGCGAGGTGTTCGGGAGAATTGCGCAGCACCTGGGCGCTTTGCTTGAGGGCGTTGCTGGTTTGCTGCACTACGTTCTGGAAGATCGGGTTGGAGGTGAGGGCGAACAGTTCTTCGTGGAAACCGATGTAGGCGTTCATGCCCGCTTCGGCGTCGCCGGCGTCCAAGGCTTCGCGCATGTCCATCAACGTCAGGCGCAGTTGGCCGACTTCCTTGCTGCTGATGGATTGGGCCACCAGGCCGACAATGAACGGCTCCAGGGTGTAGCGCAGTTGCAGGATGTCTTCGAGGCTGGCGTCGGCCACGGCGTCGCTCGATTGCGGCTCGCTGATGCTGGTTTCCAACACCACTACGCCCTTGCCGGGCATGGCGCGCACCAGGCCGAGGGTTTCCAGCACGATCACGGCTTCACGCAGGCTCGGGCGGCTGATGCCCATTTGTTCGGCCAGTTCACGCTGGCCGGGCAGCATTTCGCCCCGGCGCCACTGGCCCCGCGCCAGGGCGGCACGGAGTTTTTCTACGACTGAATTGACGACGGTTGAGGGGGTGATCACGTCGATGGCTCCTTGATGTTGCGAATACAATTGCCACAAAGGCGACGATTAAGTGTGGGAGCGGGCTTGCCCCAGATAGCACTGTATCAGTCACCTGCGATGAGGCTGATCCACCGCAATCGGGGCAAGCCTCCTCCCACAGGTGATCTGCGTCGATCATGCAAATGGATCAGAACTCCTGATGCGCTGGCACTACCGGTTTTTTAGCCTGGAACGCATACCCCTGCTCACCGTCGAGCACCTTGTTCGCGCGCTGGATGTCGATGTCTTTTTCCCAGCGCGCAATGGCGATGGTTGCGACGCAGTTGCCGATCAGGTTGGTCAATGCGCGGCCGATGCCCATGAACCAGTCCACGGCCAGCACCAGCACCAGGCCGACCACCGGAATCGCCGGGATGGCCGTGAGTGTCGCCGCCAGAATCACCAGCGCCGAGCCCGGAATGCCATGCGCGCCCTTGGAGGTGATCAACGATACCAGCAGGATGGTCAGCAGGTCGGTCATCGACAGCGGTGTGCCGGTGGCGTTGGCGATAAACACGATGGCCAGGGTTAGGTAGATCGAGAAACCGTCGAGGTTGAACGAATACCCCGTCGGAATCACCAGGCCCACGGTAGAGCTGCCAATGCCCAGGTGCTCGAGTTTACGCATGATCTGTGGCAAGACCGCATCGGATGACGCGGTGCCCATCACGATCAGTAGCTCTTCGCGCAGGTACTTGAGCAGCGGCAGCATGCGCAGGCCGGACAGGCGCATGACCAGGCCAAGAATGAGCGAGACGAAGACAAAGCAGGTCAGGTAGAACAGACCCACCAGACTGCCCAGGTGTTGCAGCGAATCCAGGCCGTAGGTGCTGGTGGTAAAGGCGATCGCCCCGAACACGCCAATCGGCGCCAGGCGCACGATCATGCCCATGATGCGGAAGATCACATGGCTCAGTTCGTTGATCAGCCGCGAGATGCCCGAAGCGGCTTCGCCCACCAGGTTCAGCGCGCTGCCGAACAGTACCGAGAACAGCAGCACTTGCAGCACGTTGTTGTCGGCAAATGCGCCGATCACCGAGTTGGGGATCAGGTCCATCAGGAACTGGCTGGTGCCCTTGATGTGCTGGCCCTTGTCGGCCAGTTCATGCAGGCCGGCGGAGGACAATTGCTCCAGGTGGATATTTGCGCCGGTGCCGATACCGGTGCTGAAGGCCATGATCAGGCCGATCACCAAGGCGACGGTGGTCAGCACTTCAAAGTAAATCACTGACTTCAAGCCGATGCGCCCGACCTTTTTCAAGTCGCCGGCGCCGGAGATACCGCTGACCACCACGCAGAACACGATCAGGCCAATCAGCATCTTGATCAGCTTGATAAAGCCGTCACCCAAGGGTTTGAGTTGCGAGGAATATTCGGGGAGGGCCAAGCCGCAGATGATGCCGAGCATCAGACCTATCAAGACTTGCAGGAAAATCGAACGCGAGCACCATCTGAGCATGGGAGGGATCTCTATGCGGTGCCCTGGTGGTTCCAGGGCTTAATTGTTGTGGTCTTACCGGTAAGTCCAGTGCGTGGCCAGTCTACGCTTGGGTTTTTCCCGATCACAAGTAAATATTCCGCGCTTGGCGGGTTGCGGTCTGACCAGTTGCTCTGTGAGGGCGGCGCTTGAGCGGTTGGCGGGGAGCAAATTTTTTCGCTTATCATCCGCGCCTGAGCACGCGAGGTGATGGATGGACAAACCCGGGCTGACCACCAACGAAGCGGGGCTGACCCATTGCAGTTGGCGTACCGCTGCGCCGGAATATCCGCATTACCACGACCACGAATGGGGCGTGCCGGTGGCGGATGACATTCAGTTGTACGAGAAGATTTGCCTGGAGGGTTTTCAGGCGGGGATGGCGTGGATCACCATCCTGCGCAAGCGCGAGCACTTTCGGCGGGCGTTCGACGGTTTTGATTTTCACCGGGTGGCGCAGTACGGCGAGGCGGATATCCAGCGGCTCATGGCTGATCCAGGCATTGTGCGCAACCGTGCGAAGATCGTCTCGACCCTCAACAATGCGCGCAGGGCATGTGAGTTGGTGCAGGAGAGTGGTTCGCTGGCGAATTGGCTCTGGTCATTCGAACCGGCGCCTGAACAGCGCCCGGCGGTGGTGGACCTGGCTTATTGGAAGGCCAATCCGACGTCACCGGCGTCGGTGCGGTTGTCCAAGGCCTTGAAAAAACGCGGGTGGACTTACGTGGGGCCCACCACGATGTATGCGCTGATGCAGGCGATGGGGATGGTCAATGATCACCTTGAAGGCTGCGTCTGCCGTGAGCGGATCGAAGACCACCGCCGCCTGTTCAGGCGCCCCTGATCGTGCGTGAAGGCCCGTTAGCCAATGTGTTGGAGAATGTCACGCACCTTGTCCAGGCCCGGGTCGATGTCCAGGGTTTCGATGGCGCCGAAGCCGATGATCAGGCCCGGGCGTACCGGCGTGTCGTGAAAGAACACATCGAGTGGATATAGGCCCACTTCCCCCTGGCGTGCCAGTTCCAGCAGCCGCGGGATGTCCACCGCCACCTTGCACAGCGCTGCCATATGAAAGCCGGCCACGGTGGGCACCGCGTCGAACCACGGCGACAGGTCACCCGCCAGGCGTTGCAGAATGCGCTCGCGGCGCCCGGCATACACGCTGTGGCAGCGGCGAATGTGCTTGAGCAGGTAGCCTTCGCTGATGAATTTGGCCAGCGCCCATTGCGGCAGGGTGGAGCTGTGTTGATCGGTCAATTGCTTGGCCTTGAGCACCGCGCCATAAATCGCCGGCGGCAGTACCGCATAGCCCAGGCGCAACTCCGGCAGCAGGGTTTTGGAGAAGGTGCCGACGTAGGCGACCACGCCACGGGTGTCCATGCTTTGCAGGGAGTCGGTGGGGCGGCCTTCGTAACGGAATTCGCTGTCGTAGTCGTCTTCGATAACGATCGCGCCCAGCTCGAACGCGCGGGCCAGCAGGGCTTCGCGGCGCGCCAGGCTCATGGGCATACCGAGGGGAAACTGGTGGGACGGCGTCACATAGATCAGCCGCGCGCCGTCAGGGACCTGGTCGACCTGAATGCCCTGATCGTCGATGGGCACCCCGATAACGTTTGCCCCCATCGCCATGAACAACTGGCGCGCCGGACTGTAGCCGGGGTCTTCCATAGCGACGATGCTACCCGGTTCCAGCACCACGCGGGCGATCAGGTCGAGTGCCTGCTGTGCGCCGTTGGTGACCACAATGTCGGCATCGCGGCATTTGACCCCTCGGGAGAACGCAATATGCCCGGCGATGGCGCTGCGCAACGCCGGCAGGCCTTCGGGCTGGCTGTAGAAGCCACTGTTCTGGGCGATACGCCGCAGGGCGTCCTGGGTGCAGCGCCGCCATTCATCCTGTGGGAATTGCTGGCGGCTGGTGGCACCGCCGATAAATTCGTAGCGCAGGGGGCTGCCGTGTGTTGGGTGGCGCATGGCCGAGGGCAGTGCCTGCCACTTCGCCAGGTTGCTGGCGCAGGCCAGGTCGGTGGCGGTTTGCAGGCGTTCGCTCGGTGGCGCGCGGCGGCTGACGAACGTGCCACGGCCGGTCTTGCCCACCAGCAGGCCTTCGTAGGTCAGGGTGGCGTAGGTGTCGGACACGGTCTTGCGTGACACGCCCAGTTGCTTGGCCAGCAGGCGGCTGGGTGGCAACTGGGCCCCGGTGGCCAGGCGGCCGGAGTCAATGGCTTCGCGCAGTTGCTGGTAAAGCTGTTCGGCCAGGTCCTTGCGGCCGTTGATGATCACGTGCAGTTCCATGTTTGTCCTGAGGGGCTGAGTCGCTCCAAGACTACTCGCAGGTGACGCTTGCTCCAAAGGGGCGGTAGGACAACGCGATAAAAAAAGTGGGAGCGGGCCTGCTCCCACCTGGGGATTGTGCTGCTTATGTGGTTAGGACAGGAAGCCACCGTCCACGTTCAGCGACACACCGGTGGTGTAGCTGGAGGCATCGCTGGCCAGGTACAGCACCGCGCCGGCCATCTCGCTTGGGTCCGCCACGCGCTTGAGCGGAATCTGCGCCAGGGCCATTTTCAGGATCGCGTCGTTCTTCACCAGCGCCGAGGCGAACTTGGTGTCGGTCAGGCCCGGCAGCAGGGCGTTGCAACGGATGCCGAAGTCGGCGCATTCCTTGGCGAACACCTTGGTCATGTTGATCACGGCGGCCTTGGTTATCGAATAAATGCCTTGGAACACGCCCGGGGAGATCCCGTTGATAGAGGCCACGTTGATGATGCTGCCGCCGCCGTTTTCGCGCATCAGCTTGCCGGCTTCCACCGACATGAAGAAGTAGCCGCGAATATTCACATCCACGGTTTTCTGGAAGGCGCCCAGGTCGGTGTCCAGTACGTTGCAGAATTGCGGGTTGGTCGCGGCATTGTTGACCAGGATGTCCAGGCGCCCAAACTGTTCGCGGATGCCGGCGAAGACCTGGGTGATCTGCTCCATTTCACCGATATGGCAGGCAACCGCAGTGGCCTTGCCGCCGTCGGCGATGATCGCATCCGCCACGTGCTGGCAGCCTTCCAGCTTGCGGCTGGAGACGATCACGTGGGCGCCTTGCTGGGCCAGCAACTTGGCGATGGCCTCACCGATGCCACGGCTGGCGCCGGAGACAAAAGCGATCTTGCCGTCGAGGTCGAACAGGTTGGTCTTGGACATGGGGGTTCCTTGTGGGTCTTGGCTCGGTCGATCAGAGGGCGGATTTGCCGATGACATTCAGGCTCATCTGCTCCAGCAGCTTGTTCATCTGAATGAACTGCGCAAAGCGTTTGTCCTGGGTCTGTCCATGGAAAAAACGGTAGTAGATCTGCTGCACGATGCCGGCCAGGCGGAACAGGCCGTAGGTGTAGTAGAAGTCGAAATTGTCGATCTCAAGGCCCGAGCGCTCGGCGTAGTAGTCGACGAACTGGCGGCGCGTGAGCATGCCGGGTGCGTTGCTCGGCTGGCGGCGCATCAGTTGCACGGGCGCCGGGTCGGCGGCTTCGATCCAGTAGGCGAGGGTGTTGCCCAGGTCCATCAGCGGGTCGCCGAGGGTGGTCAGCTCCCAATCCAGCACGCCGATGATCTGCATCGGGTTGTGCGGGTCGAGGATCACGTTGTCGAAGCGGTAGTCGTTATGCACGATGCTCGAGGTAGGGTGGTCGGCCGGCATCTTGTCGTTGAGCCAGGCGCGCACGGCCTCCCAGCGGGGCGCGTCGGGGGTCAGGGCTTTTTCGTAGCGGTCGCTCCAGCCACGGATCTGACGCTCCACATAACCCTCGGGCTTGCCCAGGTCAGCCAGGCCGCAGACGCTGTAGTCCACCTGGTGCAGCTCGACGAACTTGTCGATAAAACTTTTGCACAGCGCTTCGGTCTTGCTCGCGTCCAGGCCCAGTTCCGCCGGCAGGTCGGAGCGCAGGATGATGCCGTTGACGCGCTCCATCACATAAAATTCGGCGCCGATCACCGATTCGTCGGTGCAATGCACATAGGCCTTGGGGCAGTAGGGAAAACCGTCTTTAAGTTGATTGAGAATGCGGAATTCACGGCCCATGTCGTGGGCGGACTTGGCCTTGTGCCCGAACGGCGGGCGGCGCAGCACGAATTCCTGGCCCGGGTATTCGAGCAGGTAGGTCAGGTTGGACGCGCCGCCGGGGAACTGGCTGATCTTGACCGCGCCGCTCAGGCCCGGAATGTGGGCCTTGAGATAGGGATCGATCAGGCTGGCATCAAGTTCTTCGCCTGGGCGGATCTGGGTCGATTGGTCGTTCAGCGCCATGCTTATCCCTTCTGCTTATTCTAAAGGCCTCGGACTATTGGCTAATCTAATGCGCACAGCCGCCCGGCCACAAGGTTGGGGCGGCTTAATAGGTTCGCGTGTTGGATGATGATCAGCGTGCCTGATCGGTCATTTTTCGGGCGGGGGCAAGGCGACCGGCGTCAGTACCGGACGGCCGGCGAAGTACTCCAGCAGGTTATCGGCCACCCGTTGCACCGTATCGTGGGCGGCTTCCGGTGACAGCCCGGCCACATGGGAGGTCAGAACAGTATTGCTCAGGCGCTTGAGGGCCTCGGGCACCTTGGGCTCGTCGTCGAACACATCCAGTGCCGCGCCGCCGATACGGCGTTGCTCCAGGGCGTCGATCAGGTCGGCGGTCACCACCACGCTGCCACGGCCGATATTCACTAGGTAGCCGTTCGGCCCCAACGCATCCAGGGCGTGCCGATCGATCAAGTGGCGCGTGCCCGGGCCGCCGGGCGTGGCCAGGATCAGGAAGTCCGAGGTGTGTGCCAGCTCCACGGCGGTTGAGCAATAGGTGTAGTCCACGTCATCGCGCGGCTGGCGGTTGTGGTAGCTCACTTGCATGCCGAACCCTAAGGCGGCGCGCTTGGCGATCTCCAGGCCCACCGCGCCGAGCCCGAGAATCCCCAGTTGCTTGCCGCCCAGGGAAGGGCGCATCACCTTGGGCCACTCGCCGTCGCGCACTGCCGCGTCCGTTTGTGGAATGCCGCGCACCAATGACAGCAACAAGGCCATGGCGTGGTCCGCCACCGACGGCGCGTTCACCCCGGCACCGTTGGTCACCACAATCGCGCGATTGCTCGCCGCCTGCAGGTCGACATGTTCATAGCCGGCGCCGATCACGCAGATGATCTCCAGCAGCGGCAGCGCGGCGATTTCTTCGGCATACAGGCCCAGCGGACCACGGGTCAGCACAGCCTGGATCTGCCCGCCATGGGTCTTGATGGCGTGGGCACGCTCGGCGGGCGTCGGCGCCAGGATCACATGAAAGTCATTGCTTTCGATGATGGGCAGGTATTCGTTGATGGTTTCAACCAGAACCAGAACAGTGGTTGTCATCGGAAGGCTCTTCCTGAAGGGTTTGAGAGCAAGAGTATGCGGGATTTGTAGGCAAAATCGTTTTGTTGGAGCAGAAAAATCATGGTGACACCGAGCGTGTGCCCTCGCCACAGCAAGCTCGCTCTCACGGTCTCTACGTTGTCAGAAGCTCACCTCAGCGGCTCTCACGCGTTGCGCAAACGCTCCGGCCAATGTGGCGTTGTGATGTTCGATGATCGCCGCCGCCGACAGCGTTGCGGTGTCCATGCAGGTATGGCCATCTTCTGGCAGGATCACCGAGAACCCCAGTTCTGCGGCTACGCGGCAAGTGGTATCGATACAGAACTGGGTTTTCATCCCAACAATCACCAGTTCATTGACCTGTGTTGCGCGCAGTCGCTGCGCCAGATCGGTGCCGAGGAAACAACTGGGACGGGTTTTATTGAAGAACCGGTCACGAGCCTCATCGACATCCAGTGCGTGCCACACCTGCCAATACGGGCTGCCCGCTGCAATCGGTGAACCCGCCGGGCCAGTGTGGCGGGCGACGAAGATCGGTGCGCCGGCGGTGCGGGCGCGACGGATCAGTTGGTTAATGGTCGCCAGCACGCGTTCGCGTTCGAAGGGTTGGTCCGGGCCATCGTACAAACCGCTTTGCATATCGATGATCAACAGGGCGTCAGCCATGGTGTTGCTCCTTGCGTGTGCCAGATGGAGGCGCAATAAAAAGGCCCCGTCCATTGCTGGCGGGGCCTTGGGTTGAATCTGTGAGGTGTCTAGTTCAAGTCCCCACGGCAACCGCACGACCCGCCGGAAGCGGTCGTTGTGGTGGTGCGGGTGAGGCGTAGCTGAAATAGGTTCATGGGCCGATCATGCTGGGCATGCGTTTGACAGTCAACAGTCGCAGGTATTCTCTTACAAGGCATAACGATGTTTCGGGCACTCATAACGGATTCATCTGATACGCCACTGCCGCTGATGCTCTCCACGTTGAGCGCGCAAAAATAGCCGAAAACCTCGCTCTTGAGCCTCTGCACCGCTTAACCGTTCCTCAGCTAAGCCTTTGCTTATTCAAAAGAATCCCGGACAATCGCGCCCCTGTTATGGTTGGGACGCTGCCTGTCAGGTTTTTCTGACTCGTCCCTGCTGTGGAAATGCGGAGATCCGATCGGATGAATGATCAGGCCAATAGCGTCGACGAACGTTATGTCACGACACCTGTAATCCTTACACGCTGGAGCCGTCAGGACACCACCTGGATGCTTGGCCTATTCGGCACGGCGATTGGTGCCGGCACTTTATTTCTACCTATCAACGCCGGCCTCGGCGGCTTCTGGCCGCTGGTGATCCTGGCGCTGCTCGCCTTCCCGATGACGTTTTTTGCCCACCGTGGCTTGACGCGTTTTGTGCTGTCCGGTCGTGAAGGCTCCGACATCACCGACGTGGTCGAAGAGCACTTCGGCGTCAAGGCCGGCGCGCTGATCACCTTGCTGTACTTCTTGGCGATCTTCCCGATCCTGCTGATCTACAGCGTGGCGCTGACCAACACCGTCGGCAGCTTCATGGAGCACCAGTTGCACATCATGCCGCCGCCACGGGCGATCCTGGCGTTTGTGCTGATCCTCGGCCTGCTGGCCGTGGTGCGTTGCGGTGAGCAGGCGATCGTCAAGGCCATGAGCGTGATGGTGTATCCGTTTATCGTCGCCTTGCTGTTTCTGGCGGTGTACCTGATCCCGCACTGGAATGGTGGCATCCTCAGCACCGCCAGCGTGGTCCCGTCGCCTTCGGCGTTGCTCAGCACCTTGTGGCTGGCGATTCCGGTGATGGTGTTCTCGTTCAACCATTCGCCGATCATCTCGGCCTTTGCCGTGGACCAGAAACGTCAGTACGGCGCGAACGCCGATGAGCGCAGCTCGCAGATCCTGTCGCGCGCGCACCTGTTGATGGTGGTGATGGTGCTGTTCTTCGTGTTCAGTTGCGTGCTGACCCTATCGCCGGCGCAACTGGCCGAAGCGAAAGCGCAGAACCTGTCGATCCTGTCGTACCTGGCCAACCACTTTGACAACCCGACCATCGCCTTCGCTGCGCCGTTGATTGCGTTCGTGGCGATTGCGAAGTCGTTCCTGGGCCACTACATCGGCGCCAGCGAAGGCCTCAAGGGCCTGGTCGCGAAAACCGGCCGCCGTCCTGCACCGAAGAGCCTGGACCGCATGACCGCCGCCTTCATGCTGGTGGTGTGCTGGATCGTCGCCACGCTTAACCCGAGCATCCTTCGCATGATCGAGACATTGGGGGGGCCGATCATTGCATCGATCCTGTTCCTGATGCCGATGTACGCGATCCGCAAGGTGCCGGCGATGGCCAAGTACCGTGGGCAGGCGTCCAATGTGTTTGTCACGGCGGTCGGCCTGGTGGCGATTACCGCGTTGATTTACTCGCTGATGTCCTGACAGCGCGCTGCACCGACCAGGGCTGATTCGCAAACATGGCGAATCGGCCCTTTTTTTCGCTCGCAAAACCTGACACGGCGCAACCGCCGCGCGGCAATGGGCGCTAAGCTGGAGCACTTTTTTATCCAGGATGGGTGGGGCCGATTGAACACTGAAACCGATGCGCCCGTTGTCGCTGCGTCGAAGCGTACCCAGGACATACTCGCCGGCTTATCGATTGCCGGTTTACTGCTGCCGGAGGCGGTGGCCTATTCCAGCATTGCCGCGCTGCCGCCCCAGGCCGGTGTGATTGCCTTGTTTGCCGGGCTGGTGTGCTACGGCCTGTTCGGCACCAGCCGCTTCGCGATTGTCTCAGCGACCTCGTCGTCGGCGGCGGTGTTGGCGGCGGCAACGGCCAGCCTGGCGGGTGATGACCCGGCGCTGAGGCTGTCCCTGGCGTTCGGGCTGGTGTTGATCATTGGCGTGTTTTTTCTCTTGGCCGGGTTGTTCAAGCTCGGTGGTGTCACCTCTTTTATCGCCAAGCCGGTGTTGCGCGGGTTTGCCTTCGGCCTGGCGCTGACCATCATCCTCAAACAACTGGCCGGTGTGGTGGGTGTCCACCTGACCGATAACAACCTGATCCGCTTCCTGCCGCAGTTGCTGGAGCAACTGCCGCACTGGAACTGGCCCGCCGCGGTGGTGGCTGCGGTGGCATTGCTGGTGTTGTGGCTATGCGCCCGCGTTCCGCGCCTGCCCGGTGGGCTGGTGGTGATAGTGCTGGGCATTGTTGCCGGCCAGAGCCTGAACCTGCAGGCCCAGGGAGTGGCGCTGATCGGTCTGATTGACCTGCGCCTGGAGCTGGGGCATTTGCCGGTGCTGCCGTTTGCCGATTGGCTGCGCCTGGGCGAGTTGGCGTTTGCGCTGGTCATGATTTTGTACGCAGAGTCCTACGGCTCGATCAGTTCGTTCGCCCTTAAACATGGCGACCGGGTGTCGTCCAACCGCGATTTGCTGGCACTGGGGGCGGCTAACCTGGTGTCCGGTTTGTTCCACGGCATGCCGACGGGCGCCGGGTATTCGGCGACCTCGGCGAACGAGGCGGCTGGCGCCTATTCGCGTTGGGCGGGGATTGTCGCGGCGCTGGTGATCCTGGTAATTGTGTTGACGGTGCTGCCGTATGTTGCGCTCACGCCGGAGCCGGTGTTGGCGGCGGTGGTGATCTATGCCTTGGGCCGCGGTTTGAGCCTGCAGCCCCTGGGGCGTTACTTCCTGTGGCGGCGCGACCGTTTGCTGGCGGTGTGCGCGGTGGCGGCCGTGCTGGTGCTCGGTGTGCTGGATGGCTTGTTATTGTCGGTCGCGATCAGCGTGGTGTTGATGTTGCGCCAGATGTCGGCAGCGGATATCCAGGTGCTTGGGCGGCTGGGCGACAGTCATGACTTCGTGGACCGCCTACACCATGCCGATGCGCTGACCATCCCCGGCGTATTGATCATACGGCCGAGCGAAGCGCTGTTTTTCGCGAATGCCGAGCGCATCCTCGGCGCTGCCCTGCGCTTGATGCGCCAGTCATCTGCGCAGAGGGTGGTGTTGAGCCTGGAAGAATCCCACGACCTCGACGGCACCAGCATCGAAGCGCTGGCCGCTTTTTTTGCCCAGGCACGCGCACAGGGCAAGCAACTGGTGCTGGCGCGGGTGCGACATGATGCCCATGAAGTATTGCAGATGCTGCCTGAGGCGCAGGCGCCAGAGGTTTTGCTCAGCGGCTTGAGCGTTGATGGTGCGGTGCAACTGGCCTTGCAGGCCCATCCACAGGCATAAAAAAACGCCGCGTATCTTGCGATACGCGGCGTCCTTTACATCAACACACCCTTAGGCTTGAAGCACCGGGATGTTGGCGTTTGCAGCGCTTTCACGGAACTCGGCGATCTGATCGAAACTCAGGTAGCGATACACATCGCTGGCCATGGTGTTGATCTTCGCGGCGTACTCCATGTACTCCTCGACGGTCGGCAGGCGACCCAGGATCGAAGCCACCGACGCCAACTCGGCCGAAGCCAGGTAGACGTTGGCGCCGTCGCCCAGACGGTTCGGGAAGTTACGGGTCGAGGTCGACACGACGGTCGCATTCGGTTCTACACGTGCCTGGTTACCCATGCACAGCGAGCAGCCCGGCATTTCCATGCGCGCGCCAGCCTTGCCGTAGATGCCGTAGTAGCCTTCTTCGGTCAGTTGGTGAGCGTCCATCTTGGTCGGCGGCGACAGCCACAGACGGGTTGGCAGCTGACCCTTGACCTGATCCAGCAGTTTACCGGCAGCGCGGAAGTGACCGATGTTGGTCATGCACGAACCGATGAACACTTCGTCGATCTTCTCGCCAGCAACGCTGGACAGCAGACGGGCGTCGTCCGGATCGTTTGGCGCGCAGAGCACAGGCTCCTTGATGTCGGCCAGGTCGATCTCGATGATTTCGGCGTATTCCGCGTCGGCATCGGCCACCATCAGCTCCGGGTTGGCAACCCAGGCTTCCATCGCTTGGGCGCGACGTTCCAGGGTGCGTGCATCGCCGTAGCCTTCGCCGATCATCCAGCGCAGCAGGGTGATGTTGGAGTTCAGGTACTCGGTGATCGAATCTTTCGACAGCTTGATGGTGCAACCGGCAGCCGAACGTTCAGCCGAGGCGTCGGACAGCTCGAAGGCTTGTTCGATGCTCAGGTTGTCCAGGCCTTCGATTTCCAGGATGCGGCCGGAGAAGGCGTTCTTCTTGCCTTTCTTCTCTACGGTCAGCAGGCCAGCCTGGATCGCGTAGTAAGGAATGGCATGAACCAGGTCACGCAGGGTGATGCCAGGTTGCATTTTGCCTTTGAAGCGCACCAGGATCGATTCCGGCATGTCCAGTGGCATGACGCCAGTGGCTGCGGCGAACGCTACCAGGCCGGAACCGGCCGGGAACGAGATGCCCATCGGGAAACGGGTGTGGGAGTCACCACCGGTGCCGACGGTGTCCGGCAGCAGCATGCGGTTCAGCCAGCTGTGGATGATGCCATCGCCTGGACGCAGCGACACGCCGCCACGGGTCATGATGAAGTCAGGCAGGGTGTGGTGGGTGGTCACGTCGATCGGCTTAGGGTAAGCCGCGGTGTGGCAGAACGACTGCATCACCAGATCGGTCGAGAAGCCCAGGCACGCCAGGTCTTTCAGTTCGTCACGGGTCATAGGACCGGTGGTGTCCTGGGAACCCACGGTGGTCATCTTCGGCTCGCAATAGGTGCCTGGACGAACGCCAACCACACCGCAAGCCTTGCCGACCATCTTCTGCGCCAGGGTGAAACCCTTGGTGCTTTCGGCCGGAGCTTCCGGCTTCTTGAACAGGTCGGACGGTGGCAGACCGAGTTCGGTACGCGCTTTTTCGGTCAGGCCACGGCCGATGATCAGCGGGATACGGCCGCCGGCACGGACTTCGTCCAACAGCACCGGAGTCTTCATTTCGAAGGTGGTCAGGACTTCATCGGTACCGTGCTTGCAGACTTTGCCAGCATGCGGGTACAGGTCGATCACGTCGCCCATGTTCATGTTGGTGACGTCGAACTCGATCGGCAGTGCGCCCGCATCTTCCATGGTGTTGTAGAAGATCGGAGCGATCTTGCTGCCGAAGCAGAAGCCACCGGCACGCTTGTTCGGCACGTAAGGAACGTCATCACCGAAGAACCACAGCACGGAGTTGGTCGCCGACTTACGCGACGAACCGGTACCGACCACGTCACCGACGTAGGCGATCGGGAAGCCTTGGCCGCGCATTTCTTCGATCTGCTTCATCGGACCGGTTTTGCCTTGCTCGTCCGGCACGATGCCTTCGCGAGCCATTTTCAGCATCGCCAGGGCGTGCAGCGGGATATCAGGGCGGGACCAGGCGTCCGGCGCAGGCGACAGGTCGTCGGTGTTGGTTTCGCCGGTGACCTTGAACACGCGCAGGCTGATCTTGTCGGCCAGGGTCGGGCGGTTCTTGAACCACTCGCCGTCGGCCCAGGACTGGACCACGGCTTTGGCGTGTGCGTTGCCGGCCTTGGCTTTTTCAGCCACGTCGTGGAACGCATCGAACATCAGCAGGGTGTGCTTGAGCTGAGCGGCGGCAACTGGCGCCAGTTCGGCGCTGTCGAGCAGCTCGACCAGGGTCACGATGTTGTAGCCGCCTTGCATGGTGCCAAGCAGTTCAACAGCGCGTTTCTTGTCGATCAGGGGAGAAGTGGCTTCGCCCTTGGCCAGGGCAGACAGGAAACCGGCTTTGACGTAGGCTGCTTCGTCAACACCTGGTGGAATGCGGTTGGTGATCAGGTCAACGAGAAATTTTTCTTCGCCAGCCGGAGGATTTTTCAGCAGCTCAACCAGGCCTGCGGTTTGTTCGGCATTAAGCGGCTGGGGAACAATACCCAGGGCTGCACGCTCTTCGATATGTTTGCGATACGCTTCAAGCACAGTTATTACCCTCATCAGTGGTCCCACGGGACGCTCATCCAGAAATGAACGGCACGCATGCGCTCGGGGGCCTTTTGGGCCGCAAAGCCTGCGCTGCCGACATTCCTCACAGAAGCTGCTTTCAAAGTTTTACGCCTGCAGAACGGAGCTGATGAGGGTTGGCGCTGGCTTGACCTGCGGGGTCATTGACCATCGCCAATACCGTTCTGAAGGATCGACTGTGCTCGTGACGCTTTGAAAACAGCTTCCAGCGGATTATTGGCGCCTTATAAGGCCGGTTGATTCTACGGCAAATAATTTCTAAAGGTAAGTTGCCAAGCCAAGTTTGCGGGGTGATGAACCTTAGACAAAGGGCTAACATGGCGCACTGTTTCGCTGATTTGCGTGTTGCCACCCATGTCCAACCACACCATCAAGACCCCCTGCGTAGGCCTGTGCTCCACGGTTTACGGTGACCTCGTGTGTCGCGGATGCAAGCGCTTCCACCATGAAGTGATCCAGTGGAATGGCTATAACGAAGAGGAAAAACGCGCGGTCTGGCTACGGCTTGAGCAACTGCTGGTGCAGGTCATGGCCGGCAAGCTGGAGGTTTTCGACCCCAAGACCCTGCGCGGCCAACTGGAACAACGCAAGATTCGCTTTGTGCCGCATCAGTCAGAGTACTGCTGGGCATACCAGTTGATCGCCCGCGGGGCGCGGGTGATTTCCAACCTGGAGGCCTATGGCATGGTGCTGCTGCCGGAGTTTCGCGAGTGGAGCCTGCCTGCGCTGCGCGACGCCATCGACCGTGAGTTTTTTATCCTGTCCGAGGCGCATTACCAGCGCTATATCGCGCCGGGGTTTCTCAAGGATGTGTTGGGTGCCTGACGATCAGGCCTGGTTGGCCAGCTTTTCCAGCTGATCCGTCAGTGTCTGTGGCTTGAGCACCAGCACATCGCTTTCCAGTGCATCCAGCACCACTTCCGCCGTATTGCCGATCAGCGCCCCGGTCAGCCCGGTGCGCGCCACGGTGCCGATGATCGTCACTGCCGCTTTCAATGTGTAGGCGGTATGGGGAATCAGCACATCCGCCGGGCCTTCTTCGATATGCAGGTTGGCATCATCTATATCAAATTTGGCTTGGAATGCCTTGCACTGATCGCGATAGCGCGCCTCGATGGTTTCCTTGAGTTGAAACACCGGGTCGCCGGCCGAGAGCATAGGCGATGGATGAGCGCTGATCACGTGCAGCGATGCCTTGGCCAGGCTGGCAATGTCGAAGCCATAGTCGACGATCATGTGGTGGAGCGCGCGGTGTTCGGCGTCGGTATTGCCCACATCGATGGCGGCAAGAATGACGCCGCCGCTCCATGGGGTTGCCGTCTTGACCAGCAGGACCGGCGCAGGGCAGTAGCGCAACAGCTTCCAGTCCGCTGGGGTCAGCAGCGCCTTTTTCAGTGGGCTGTCGGCGTAGTGCTGCTTGATCACCAGGCCACAGCCTTCGGCTTGCTGCACGTCGATGATGGTTTCATGCAGGCTGCTATTCCACGCCTGTTCGGTCGTGACGTTGTAGCCGTCTTCCGTCAGGCCGGACTTGAGCAGACTCAACAGCGCCGAATGCTCATGCTTTTTGTCGCACACCAGTAGGTGCAGATGCGCGCCGGTGGCCCCGGCGATCAGCTTGGCGCGCTTGAGGGCCAGGCTTTCCGAATGCTCGGGCTCAATGACCACCAGGATGCTGCGGATGGCTTGCATGGTCGGGACTCTCCAGAAAGGGGGCGTTGAACAACTATAGTTGCTGCCCGCCAGACGTCATGTTGATACACATCAAGGCCAGTGGCTGGTGGTCTGCGGCGCGGTCGGTATAATCGGCGGCCTATTGTGATCCTTTGCCCGTGAGCCCGATGAACCTGCCCGAAATCCACGAATTCCTCGGCTGTCCCACCCCTGCCGCCTGGGTCCAGGCCGCACTGGCCGATCAGGAAACCCTGTTGATCGACCACAAGAACTGTGAATTCAAGGCCGCCAGCACCGCCTTGAGCCTGATCGCTAAGTATCACAGCCATGTTGACTTGATCAATATGATGTCGCGCCTGGCACGCGAAGAACTGGTCCACCACGAACAGGTCATGCGCCTGATGAAGAAGCGCAAGGTCGAGTTGCGCCAGTTGCACGCCGGGCGTTATGCCTCGGGGTTGCGCAAGGTGGTGCGCACCCATGAACCGGTCAAACTGGTGGACACCCTGGTGGTTGGGGCCTTTATCGAGGCGCGCAGTTGCGAGCGTTTCGAGGCCCTGGTGCCGCATTTGGACGAAGAACTCGGCAAGTTCTACTTCGGCCTGCTGAAAAGCGAGGCGCGGCACTACCAGGGTTACTTGAAGCTGGCGTACCAGTACGGCGAGGCCAAGGACGTTGCCCAGGTGATCGAGCGGGTGAGGGCGGCCGAGCAGGCGCTGATCGAGTCACCGGACGTCGAGTTCCGCTTTCACAGTGGCGTGCCGGCCTGAGGCGACGGCTGATCCAGGTCATCCTTGCGCATATCACTGCCTGTAATGGGGTTAAAAATTGCAGGCTATTTGTTAAAAACTCTTAAAAGCATGAAGTTTCATCGCGCGTGGCCGACCAAGCGCTGCTGCCGGACAGCTTGCCTCCTATACTGCGCGCACTTCAATCTGCGTCGCACACTGAGAGCTTATGGAAAACCTGGGTCTGGGCAAGGTCCTGCTCGTTGAGGATGATGAGAAGCTGGCAGGGCTGGTCGCGCACTTTCTGGCCCAGCACGGTTTTGAGGTGCGGGTGGTGCATCGCGGCGATGCAGCTTTGGCGGTCTTCCTCGATTTCAAGCCAAAGATTGTCGTGCTCGACCTGATGCTGCCCGGTCAGAGCGGCCTGCATGTGTGTCGCGAGATTCGCACGGTGTCCGACACGCCGATCGTGATCCTCACCGCCAAGGAAGATGACCTGGACCATATTCTCGGCCTGGAGTCCGGCGCCGATGACTACGTGATCAAACCGATCAAACCGCCGGTACTGCTGGCCCGCCTGCGTGCGTTGCAACGTCGCCAGGCGCCGGAGCCGACGGTGCGCGGGGCCATCGAGTTCGGGCGGCTGGCCATTGACCGCAGTTGCCGGGTGGTCAGCCTGGGCGGCGAGAAGATCGACCTCACCACCATGGAATTCGAGTTGCTGTGGTTGCTTGCCAGCAGCGCGGGCAAGATCCTCTCCCGCGATGACATCCTCAACCGCATGCGCGGCATCGCCTTTGACGGCCTGAACCGCAGCGTCGACGTGTACATCAGCAAACTGCGCGGCAAGCTCAACGATAACCCCCGTGAACCGGTGTGCATCAAGACTATTTGGGGCAAGGGCTATCTGTTCAATCCGTTTGCGTGGGAGGTCTAGATGCTGCGCCTGTTTCTACGCCTGTATGTGATTCTGGCCCTGGGCCTGGCGGGGGCGATCTGGCTGGTCAACTACACGTTCGACGAGTTGCTGCCCGAAGCCAACGAGACCTATAACCGCGAAGCCCTGCGTGGCCCGGCCTACGGCCTGGTCGAGCAACTGCGGCCGTTGCGTGGCGAAGCGCGGCAAGCTCGGCTGGCCGAGTTGCAACCCCACTATGGGTTGCCTCTGAAACTGGTGGAAAAGGACTCCCTGGCACTGACCGAGCGCGAACAAAAACTTCTGGGCGACGGCTTGCTGGTGGTGCGCGGGGACTTCAAGGAGTTCCTCACCCGCATCGACACGGGCCCGCAGTTGCTGGAAATAAAACTGCCGGAGGAACCCAAGTGGCTGTACCTGTGGGCCTACGGTTTTCTCGGGTTGTGCCTGGCTCTTGTGCTGTACTTTTGGGTACGCCCGCACTGGCGCGACCTTGAACACATCCGCCTGGCCGCCCAACGCTTCGGCGACAACGACCTCTGCTCGCGCATCCTGTTGCCGCGTCGCTCCACCGTGCGCGAACTGGCCGGGCACTTCAATCAGATGGCCGAACGCATCGAAAGCCTGATTGCCAACCAGCGTGAGCTGACCAACGCGGTCTCCCATGAACTGCGCACGCCTATCGCGCGCTTGTCGTTCGAGCTTGATCAGCTCAAACAACAGGCCGATCCCCGGCAGAGCCGTGCACTGATCGCCGACATGTACGCCGACCTCGGCGAGTTGGAGGAAATGGTCTCTGAGCTGTTGACCTACGCCAGCCTGGAGCGCGGCGCCACCCAGGTCACGCGGGAGGCTATCGAGGCCCAGAGCTGGCTCGACAGCGTGATCGGCAGCGTCGCCCTGGAGGCCGAGGTGGAAGGCGTGCAGTTGTCCTTGCGCACCTGTGAAGTCGACGTTATCCAAATCGAACCGCGCTTCATGGCGCGTGCGGTGATCAACCTGCTGCGCAACGCCATTCGTTACGCCGACCGCCGGGTAGAAGTGTCGCTGGTCAAGTTCGGCAGCGGTTATGAAGTGCGGGTCTGTGACGATGGCCCGGGCATACCCGAGGAGGGCCGCGCGAAGATCTTCCAGCCGTTCATACGCCTCGACGCCAGCCGTGACCGCCGCACCGGTGGCTTCGGCCTGGGCCTGGCGCTGGTGCAGCGGGTCTGCCAATGGCATGGCGGGCAGGTGCTAGTGCAAGACTCCGAGTGGGGCGGGGCGTCGTTTCGGATGAGGTGGGCGTATGACGCTTGACGCTCTGGAATGCGAGGGCGATCAACGCTGGGCGCAACGGTAAAATCGCGCCTGCGAGTCGGCCGTCACGGACGGTTAGCGGCTAAGCCCCAACCGTTCATGCCACTGCGCGATTGACTCCTGCGGGTATTCATCGAACTGCAGGTCACCCTTGCGCACGCTGACTTCGACCCAGGGCGCCTTGGAACCGAGCATCAGGTGCGTGTGTTGCGGCGGCACCGGCAATGGCGTGTCGATGGCCGAGGCAAAGGGATGGATCAGCTCCGGCCACTCCGGGCTGAACAGCCATAGCGCGCTGCCGCATTGTGAGCAGAAATGCCGCTCGGCGCCGCTGGCATGGGCGCGGCTGGCGCCCTCGGGCTTGAGCCGGGCGTGGTAGATCGAGATCAGCTTGCGCCCGCGCACTTTCAGGCTGTTGCTGTCGCCCGCCAGGTTGATTGCGTAACCGCCGCCGCCCTGGGTCTTGCGGCAAATCGAGCAATAGCAGCGCTGGTAAGGGTAGGGATGGGTGCTGGTCAGGCTGAACGTCACGGCGCCGCAATGGCAGGAACCTTCGAGTTGCATGGGCAGTCTCCTCTGGCAAGGTGACTCCGCAGTCTAGGCGCTTTGCGGCATCAAGGTCGCGATCAGGGCACGAATGGTCGGCGATGGCAGCCGGTGAGAGGAGGGCGCCCTCGGCGCCCTGGTTCAGGCTTCAGTTATCCAGCGCGCTCAAGATCGCATGGGCGACCTTGACCCGCTCGGCATTCGGATAGTTCTTGTTTGCCAGGATCACCACGCCCATGTCCTTGCTGGGTACATACGCCACGTAGGCAGCAAAACCACCGGTTGAGCCGGTTTTGTTGTACAGCACGTTGGCCGGTTGCGCTTGCGGTGTCGCCAGCCAATGGGGGCGGTGAGGTTCCATTGCCATCGGTGTCGAGTTGCCGTCAATCAGCGCTTGCAGGGCGATGGGGTAGGGGTAGTACTCCCAGCCCAGGCCTTGGGTCATGCCGTTCACGGTGTAATAGCCGGTGTGGGTGCTGGCGATGGCCTGTTGCAGCGGCTTTTCCAGGGTTTGCGGGTGCATGTTGGCGATCACATAGCGCGCCAGGTCGTGAGTGCTGGTCTTGATGCCGTAGGCTTCGCTGGCCAGTGCGCCGGGGCTTACGCGAACGGGCTTGTGGTGTTTGTCGTAGCCTTGGGCGTATTCGCCTGACTGCTCGGCGGGCACGCTGACGTAGGTGTTGCTCAGGCCCAGCTTGGGCAGCAGGGTTTTCTCCAGGGCAACATTGAAGGGCTGGCCCAGGCTTTGTGCCGCGAGGTAGCCAAACAGGCCGATGCTCGGGTTGGAATAGAGGCGTTGCGCGCCTGGGGCGTAGGTGGGTTTCCAGTGCTGGAAGTAGCCGAGCATGGCGTCGGCACTGTCGGCCGCGTCCGGAAACTGCAGCGGCAGGCCGCCGGGGGTGTAGGTCGCCAGTTGCAGCAGGCTGATCTGGTCAAAGGCGCTGCCGGCCAGCGCGGGCCAGTATTGGCTGGCCTTGTCCGACAGCTTGAGCTTGCCGGTCGCCTGGGCGTAACCCCCCAGGGTCGCGGTGAACGTTTTGCTCACCGAGCCGATTTCAAACAAGGTGTTTTCGCTGACTGGTCGCTGGGCTTCCTTCGATGCCGTACCGTAGTTAAAGTATTGCACCTTGCCGTTCTGCACCACCGCCACCGCCAGGCCGGGAATGGCCTGCTGCTGCATCAACGGTTTGACGCTGGCGTCTACCACGGCCTTCAGGTCGGCGGCCAGGCATTGGCCGGCGCCGAGAAGTATCGCCAGCGCCGTTAAATGACGCACTCCAAACACGGATTGTTGGGGCATGATATCGCTTCCATGAGTGTGATCGATTGAATGAAGAGCCTGCGCGGGCGTGGCAACGTTAGACAGTTCGCCGGGCCTGGGCAAACGATGTTATCTCGCCCCAGCCATTAGAATAATTAGGGTCAAGCATGCTGCGCTCCCATCTGCCCCTCAACGCGCTACGCGCATTTGAGGCCTCCGCCCGGCATCTGAGTTTTACTCGGGCCGCCATCGAGTTGTGCGTCACCCAGGCAGCGGTCAGCCATCAGGTCAAGAGCCTGGAGGCGCAACTGAACATCAGCCTGTTCAAGCGCCTGCCGCGTGGCCTGATGCTGACCCGCGAAGGCGAGACGTTGTTGCCGGTGGTGCGCGAATCCTTTGACCGTATTGCCCATACCCTGGGCCAGTTCGAGGGCGGGCATTACCGCGAAGTGCTCACCGTCGGGGCGGTCGGCACCTTTGCGGTGGGCTGGCTGTTGCCGCGCCTGCCGGACTTTCAGCGCCGCTACCCGTTTATCGATCTGCGCCTGTCGACCCACAACAACCGCGTCGATGTCGCCGCCGAAGGCCTGGACTACGCGATACGTTTCGGCGCCGGGGCCTGGCATGGCACCGACGCCTGCCAATTGCTCGAAGCGCCGCTGACGGCGCTCTGCGTACCGTCAATCGCCGAGCAATTACATACGCCGGCCGACCTGTTGAAACAGACGGTGCTGCGTTCCTATCGTGCTGATGAATGGAGCCTGTGGTTCCAGGCCGCCGGGCTGCCTGCCGACACCCTGGTGCCGCGCAGCATCGTGTTCGACTCGTCACTGGCGATGATGGAAGCGGCGTTGCAGGGCGTCGGTGTGGCGTTGGCCCCTGCGCTGATGTTCTCGCGACAACTGGAAAGTGATGCGATCCGGCAGCCCTTCAACGTAGGCATCAGCACCGGCAGTTACTGGTTGACGCGCTTGCAGTCACGCGCCGAAACCTCGGCGATGCTGGCGTTCAAGGGGTGGCTGTCGGAGGCGGCTGCGGAGGTTTAGAAATAAAATGAAACATTTGTCGCGAGTTAACCTCTACCGTAGCCCCTACCGAGTGCCTTCATGAAAACCCCGCGTCCCTCCGCCCGTATGCCCCACCTCATCCAACTGCGAAACTTGAAGATGGCGCGCTCCGCCCACGCTTATGTGCGCGGCAGTACCGTACAGTTTTACGAGTGGTTGCACAGCCAGCCGGGTCGGCGCCTGCCACTCGGCCCGGCGATCTGGATCTGCGGCGATTGCCACGCGGGCAACCTGGGGCCTACCGGCGACAGCAAGGGCCGTATCGACATGCATATCCGCGACCTTGACCAGGCGGTGATCGGCAATCCGACCCATGACTTGGTGCGGTTGGCACTGTCGTTGGCCACTGCCGCGCGCGGCTCGGACTTACCGGGGGTGACCACCGCCCGCATGCTCGAAGAAATGATGGTGGGCTATGAACAGGCTTTCAAGGACAAGCCCGACGAAGCGCCGCCGCGCCCGTCCCAGGTCAAGGCCGGTATGCGCAGCGCCGTGGAGCGAACCTGGAAGAACCTGGCCCGTGAGCGCATCGAAAACGTGCGGCCGACGATCCCCTTGGGCAAGCATTTCTGGTCGCTGTCGCGGGCGGAAAAAAGCGCGCTGGAAACGGTCTGTGCCTCTGGTGACATTCAGCAATTGGTCACCTCGCTCAAGGGCCGCCCCAAGGGCGCCAAGGTTGAGTTGCTGGACTGCGCCTATTGGGTCAAGGGCTGCAGCTCGCTGGGGTTATTGCGCTATGCCGCATTGCTCGGCGTGGGCGACCAGGACGATCAGGCGTATTGCCTGATCGACATCAAGGAGGCGGTCGGCGCCGCTGCACCGCGTGCCGCGCGGGCCAAGATGCCACGGGACAATGGGCGGCGGGTGGTGGAGGGCGCCCGCCAGCTCTCCCCTGGCTTGGGTGAACGCATGGTGGCGACGCGTTTTCTGGAGCATGGTTTTTTCATCCGCGAACTGCTGCCGCAGGATATGAAGCTGGAGCTCGACGAACTGAGTGAGACCGATGCCATGCACGCCGCCGGCTACCTGGCCCGGGTGGTCGGCATCGCCCATGCCCGCCAGATGGACCGCGCGACACGCAAGGAATGGATGGCGGTGCTGCAGGAGAACCGTTCCAAGCAGTTGGATGCGCCGTCATGGCTGTGGACCAGCGTGGTGCAACTGGTGGGTCGGCATGAGCAGGGCTACCTCAACCATTGCCGCAGGTACGCGTTGGAACATTGAGCCCGCAGACATTGAGAGGGCTGTCAGGCCAGGTATTGGTTGAACCACCCCAGCGTGCGTTGCCACGCCAGGTTCGCTGCGGCCTCGTCATAGCGCGGCGTCGAGTCGTTATGAAAACCGTGGTTGGCGCCCTTGTAGCTAAACGCTTCATAGGGGGTGCCTGCCGCCTTCAAGGCCTTTTCATAGGCCGGCCAGCCTTCGTTGATCCGCGTGTCCAGTTCGCCGTAATGCAGCATGATCGGCACCTTGATGCGCGGCACGTCCTTGTCCTGCGGCTGACGCCCGTAAAACGACACGGCGGCGCCCAGTTCCGGGTAAGCCACGGCCGCCGCATTGGCCACGCCGCCGCCATAGCAGAAGCCGACAATGCCGACGTTGCCGGTGCTGCTGTCGTGGTGCATCAGCCACTCGATGGCGGCGAAGAAGTCGTTCATCAGCTTGGTCGGGTCGACCTTTTGTTGCAGCTCTACGCCTTTTTCGTCGTTGCCGGGGTAGCCTCCCAGCGATGTCAGGCCATCCGGCGCGAGCGCAATGAAGCCGGCCTTGGCCAAGCGCCGGGCGACGTCTTCGATATAGGGGTTGAGCCCACGATTTTCATGCACCACGACCACCGCCGGCACTTTGCCGGTGGCCTTGGCCGGGCGTACCCAGTAGCCGCGCACTGTGCCGTTGCCCTTGGGCGAGGGGTAGGTGATGTAGTCGGCAACGATGTCCGGGTCGGTGAATTTCACTTGCTCGGCCAGGGCGTAGTTGGGGCTCAGGGCAGCGAGCAGCGCCGACGCGGTCAGCCCGCCAAAGGTGAACAATGCGGCGCGGTCGAGAAATTGGCGGCGGTTGATCTTGCCGTGGGCGTAGCCGTCGTAGAGCTCCAGCAGTTCGGGGGCAAAGTCTTTGGCGGTGAGACGAGTCATCGGTGCTGTCCTCGATTAGCGGTGCCAGTCAATGTAGACCAGGATCACTCATTACGACCGTGGGCGGCGGCGGCGAGTTGCCCGGTATCGACGCGCACGAACACCGAATCGCCGATCGCCGTGAGTACATCGCCGGCATACACCTCGCAGACCACGCGACTTTTGCGCCCCACATCGCCCTCGACCCGGGCACGCAAGGTCAGCGTGACACCCAGGGGCGTGGGCTTGATGAATTTGATGCCGAGATGGCCGGTCACGCAGTCGATACGCGGCAGGCTGCCGGGTTCACGTTGTTCGGCACGATAGTGGTAGGCCATGGCGGTCCAGTTCGAGTGGCAGTCCACCAGCATGGCGATCAGGCCACCGTAGACCAGGTCCGGCCAGCCGCTGTATTTCGCTTCCGGTTGGTGCTCGGCGACCACGTGAACGCCGTCGGCATCCCAACGGCTCTTGATATGCAGGCCGTGGGGGTTGTTGCTGCCGCAGCCGTAGCAGATACCTTCGGGGGCGGTGGTGTCTTGCAGTGAAGGGGTGTGCATGTGTAGGTTCACAAAATAGATGATTCAGGAGGTCCAGCAAACGCTGGGAGAAAATCTTTTTTTTCTGTGAATGCCCGGCGAGGGACTCACAGAAAAGATGAGAAAAGCCTACTGGACTCTCAAAATAAATGCACTCTCGGCTCCGCACGGACTTTCCAAGCCGCGCCGTTAATCAACGGCGTTTGCGCAATCACGACATCCGGGACGGCTTGCGTGTGTGTATTAGCTTCAGGGGCAGGTGGCTGGAGATGTCTACAATGCCGGTGGCAGTCCACTAGAGGCATAGAGGTGTCTACGAAACCCAGAGCGATTCAAAATGGTTCACTTCATGAATCGGAAGTTACCTTGAAACTCACTGTCGACTGAACAGATTGAATGGTCTTCAACAGTTAATACTTTCTCGGAAAGTCACTTACGCCACAGTGACAGAGATTTTTGCAACGACCTGGTCAAGCGCTTGAATCACGTCAGATTGCAGATCGTTTAAATTTTCTAAACCGGCATGTACTCGAACAAGATAACCTGATCTCTCCCAACTTTTTACAGTTCGGGGAGGTTTGCCAATCGGTAAAACCAGACTTTCATAGCCCCCCCAAGACAAACCAATTCCAAAGTGTTTTAGGCTGTTGAAGAAACACCTAACGCGTTCTATGTCCGTGCTTTTCAATTGCAAAGAAAATAGACCACTCGCGCCTCTGAAGTCGCGCTTCCAGAGATCATGGCTCGGATCGTTAACCAGTGCAGGATGATGCACTTGGGCTACCGCTGGATGCGTCTGCAAACATTGAGCCAGGGCTAAACCATTTTCCCAATGACGTTGCAATCGTACACTTAGGCTACGAATACCACGCAGACCTAGAAAAATATCATCAGGCCCCGCAGTTTCGCCAAAATCATGGGCGCTGGCCTGCAACTGCTCCCACGCGCCTTCATTGGCAGTGGCGGTACCCAACAAGGCATCTGAATGACCGACGATGTATTTAGTGGCCGCTTGAATTGAAATGTCTACCCCGTGATCGAATGGCTTGAAATAAAGGGGGGTCGCCCACGTGTTGTCCAACAATACTTTTGCGCCGACGCTGTGGGCGGCATTAGACACAGCACGTATATCCGAGATTTCAAAGGTCAACGATCCTGGGGATTCAACAAACACCACACTTGTGTTTTTTCGAAGTTTTGACGTTAGATCCTCCACTTCAATGGGGTTAAAATATTCCACCTCGACGCCCATGCGAGTCAGCACCCTGTCCGCAAACATGCGGGTTGGCCCGTACACATTGTCAGTTATTAAAATGTGATCACCCGCGGCCACGAAAGCCATCACCGCATGCGTACAGGCCGAAAGTCCTGATGGAAATACAAGACTGGCATAGCCCCCTTCCAGTTCGGCAATAGCTGACTCAAAGGCACGTGTTGTTTCGGTACCAAACCGACCGTAATGTGCATAAGGATTACCGTCGCGCTTGCACTCTTCCCAAGCATCAAAGCTGGGCACGAGTATGGTCGAGCCACGGAAAACCGGAGTATTTACGAGTCCACCGAAACGCTCGGAATCGCGACCGGTAGTGACTACGAGGGTATCTGGATGATGCATTTGTTTAATCTCAGCAGCAGGGACGTGGAAAGGTAAGTGCAGAGGCGACGCTGTTCAGTCCCGCCACGCGATTAGCCCATTCAGGGCCTGCTGTTGAATGGCAACAGCATGACTTAGGGCGCTTTGCTGCCAGCTCACTGCATCAGGTGAAAACGCCTGAGTTACTTGCGTAAGCAAAGCTTGACGCTCAATAGGATCGGAGACCGAACCGCCGTGTAGTCGCCTGTCGGCCTGCAATGCCTGCTGAAGCTTGTCCAGCGGTACGGTGCCAAACTCGATCACCGCGCCAGTCAATTGAGCCGGTGCTACGAATCGGGAAACCCCTTGAAACAGCAAGCCGGTATATTGCGGGCGTGCCGCCCCATCAAAACCGGCGGGGTTTTCGATATTGGCTTGACCCCACCATTCGCATGCCCGGTTCCATGCCTCGCTATTGCGGTCATTGAAACAAAGGAAAAACGGTTCTCCTGACTCCCCAAGCCCCGTATGCCAATCAATTAAAGCGACTTTTTCAGCACCACAAAGGTGCTGTTCAATAATTGACTGAAGCGTCAGATGGGACCATTCAGGCCCCTTGCCACCATAGCTCAAGCCCTCTGGATGCGCGTATTGCCCGCGCATACTGGCATCGGTAAAGGCAGGCATGCCCTTGTCATCGATCCATGCATTGATAGTGCGCTGGGCCTCCTTGGCAGCGCTCACGCCAAGTTCATGCGGGCCAATCCAGGGGTGCAGATACTCATATTCAAGGTTCTGGGGAACAGGCTGCGTCCAATCCACGAAGTTTCGATTGAGGTCGACGAGGCCTTCGGTGCACCGGCTCATATGAGCAGCCCCCCACGGATTGATCGCATGGATCAGTACCACCTGAACGTCAAGTGCCTGCGCGTGAGCACCGAGGGCTTGCATAAAAGCGATTTGCGCAGCGGAACCGATGAAGCACTCCGGGCCGTGAGTACCGCTCACTATGATCAATGCCCGCGTGCTCTCTGGCGGCCCGATTATGGCAACGTCGGTGGTCAGGCTACCGCCGTTGGGTGCCGCTACATCGTCGTTGAGGTAAACATGCAGTACGGCGCCTGCCTGGGCCGCAGCCATTTGAAATTTAGCTCGGGCCGTAGCGTAATCGGGCGAGAAACAACTTGATGTCAAAGCGAGGGAGACTTCGCGCATGAGTGATCCTTGAATGCAAAGCGGCACATGGATTTGGTCGGATCGTAACATGTTACGAATACTCCCTGTAAACTGCTAAAATGCCGCGCACGCAAAAAAGGTCCTCAAATGCCCAAAAAAATCGAAGTGGAAGCCCCCCCTGTTGTTGCGGGTCGTGTACGCGTCAGGCAAAGCGATGCGGCGTTCGATGCAGTGCACAGAGCTATCGTGCGCTGCGAACTGATGCCCGGTGTGCATGTATCCGAAGCCGAAATAGAAACCCGCTTTGGACTTAAGCGAGCGGCTACTCGCGCTGCGCTGGAGCGCCTGGCGGCCAAAGGGCTGGTTCGCCCGATGCATCGCCAGGGGTATCAGGTCAAACCCATCACTTTGCGCGACATCAACGAGCTGTATCAGATACGCGAAATCATTGAGTTAGCCACGGTTCGCATGGCGGCAGGCAAGGTCGATGAAGAGGGCCTGCGGCGTCTCGACCAAGCGTGCTCAAGGAGTTACGAGCCAGGCGATCGAGACAGCGAAGACCGCTTCCTTCAAGCCAATACCGAGTTTCACCTGGTGGTGGCGCAAGCCTCAGGCAATGAGCGCCTAGTGGAGATGCTAGCCAACGTTCTGAGTGAAATGGAGCGGTTGTTTCACCTAGGCCTGGCGCTGCGCGACCGCACCAACGAAATGCGACACGAGCATGAATCGCTTATTGCAGCGCTGACGGCTGGAGACTCAAAAGGCGCAGAAACAGTGGCGCGCATGGAATTGATCTCATCCAGGGCAATGGTGCTCGACGCCCTGATGTCTTCGTCCAGCCTGCTGGATGTAAACATCACCAGTGGCCCGGCTGGGCCACTTTCATTGAGCACCTGAGCTCACCCCGCCTTGATTGCTCGAGACACTGCAAGCTGACAGACCGGCAGTGTCTCGAGCTTGATCGCCGCATCGTGTAAAGCCCGTACCTCTCCAAGCAGCGGCGCACCTTAACGTCGCCCCCTCGCCTCCCATTGCATCGCAATGGTGCAACTTCGTGTCGGCGATTGTTCAGGATTGCTGATCCGCCAGCCGCGCAGCAGAGCCCCTCTTAGCCCGATATGGGCTGAATTTCTGTGTGTGGCACAGCTATTGCTGTGCATCAAAACAGACTCGTAACATGTTACGAGAGCCATCAGATCATTTCACAGATGATTTCCGGTCAGTAAATCGACCCGAGCAGACGTGCATACGATCTAAACGTTGTCCTTCCAGCGAAAAGGATCTGCTCATGCTCCGTAGAACCGTCAATGAATTTCTGGCAATAGGGCTGTGTGCCTTTGCAAGTCTTGCCAGCGCACAAAACGAAATCGCAGTCGGCTACCAACTGCCATTGACCGGCGATAACTCGCAATACGGCACGCTTTTCAAGAACTCGGCCGATATGGCGCTTGAGCAATTCAACGCGTCTGGAAAGCTGCCTGGCACGAAGGTGGTGATCAAGTACGAAGACAGCAAAAGCGACGCAAAAGAAGGCGTGAACATCGCGAGAAAATTCTCCGACGACGCCCATATTTTAGGCGTGATTGGCGACTTCAACTCAACCGTATCCATGGCAGCAGGGCAGATTTACGCCGAACAACATGTACCGCAGCTGTCCCAATCGGCCTCCCACCCCGACTTCCTCAAGATCAGCGACTGGCAGTTTCGTAACATCACCACAATGGCGGTCGAGTCGCCGTTCATAGCCAAATGGATGGCGCAGAACAACCTTAAGCGTTACGCCGTTATTGGTATTCAAAACGACTGGGGTCAAAGCTCAGTGAAGAACTTCAGTGAGGAGGCTGCCACGCTTGGAAATGAGGTGGTGGATACCGAGTTCTTTAACCCGGGCAACCGAGACTTTCGCTCAATACTGACCAAGGTGGCTCGCTCTAAGCCTGATGCAATCGTGCTGTTCATGTTTTATGAAGAGGCCGCCAGCTTCCTGCAACAACGCACACAGATGAACGTGCAAACCGTCGTCTACGGTGGTTCGCCACTGTATGAGCCCAAGCTTCTGCAACTGGCGGGGCCTGCGGCCAACGGCTTGATGATGCCTAGCACCTTCGTCGCGCAAAGTGCAGACGCTAGCGTCAGGGCCTACGTAGAGGGCTACCGCCAGCGGTATGGCAGCGAGCCAAGCATGTTTGCCGCGCAGGCTTACGATGCAACTAACATCATGCTCGACGCGATTGTTGCAGCAGGCCCCGAGCCGACTCGGGCCAAGGTTCGTGATGCACTGGCAGCGACGCATGACTACCCAGGGGTGACTGGCGCAACCACGTTCGACCCGGTCACTCGCGAAGTGACCAAGCAGTTGAATCGCATGATCGTTAGCGATGGCGCTTACAAGGTCATCCAATGATGGAAACCGATTTCCTTATACAACAGTTGATCAACGGCATTTCGATCGGATTGGTCTATGCCCTGATGGCGATCGGGTTCACGTTGATATTCGGAGTACTCAACGTCGTCAACTTTGCCCACGGCGAAATTTACATGCTGGGCGCTTTCGTTGGGTTACTGCTGATTACCACATTCGCACCGCCGCTGTTTGTCGTGATTATTTTCGTACTGGCTTTCGGTGCGGTGATGGGATTGGCGCTCGACCGATTGGCGTTCCGCCCATTCAGACGGTTTCGCGACGAGGCGTCGATGAAATCTAAAGCTATTCGCGAGGCCACGCTGCTGTCCTCGCTGGCACTGTCGATTGTGATTCGTGAGGGCGTCGAAAAAATATTCGGCGCCAACATGCAGGTGGTGCCGCAGGACTACCTGCTAATCAGCCCGGTTCAAATCGGCAGTTTCTCGTTTGCCAGCGGTCAGTTCCTGATTTTCGGCTTATCAATGGCAATGTTGGTCGGATTGCAACTATTGCTGTTCAAAACCCACATTGGGCGCTCAATCCGTGCAGTGGCCAGCAACCCGGCAGGCGCCATGTATGTCGGCATCCACACCGAAAACGTGATCATGGCGACGTTCGCCGTTGGCTCAATGCTGGGGGCCAGTGCCGGCATCGTCGTTGGCCTGTACCAGGGTGCGGTATTTCCGGCGATGGGTTTCGCGCCGGGTATCAAGGCATTCGTGGCGATGGTCATGGGCGGGTTGCACTCGATTCCAGGGGCGGTGATATGCGCACTGATATTGGGTATCGCTGAAACGTTTACCACCAGTTATCTGGCCCAAGGCTGGGGTGACCTGGTGGCCTACGCCTTTCTGCTGCTGACGCTGATTTTCTTCCCCACCGGTATTTTTGGCGCTGCCCGCGAGCGCGTTTAAGGAGGCTGCAATGACATCGAAAAAAACAGTCGCCGCGATGCTGATCCTGATGCTAGTCGTCGTGCCGGCCTTCCTGTACTGGCTCAACGCAAGCTACTGGTTCGGCGTCGCAGGAACCATGATGGTCTTCGCGATTCTGGCGGTGAGCGCCAACCTCATCACAGGTACCACCGGCTTGCTCTCATTGGGCCATGCCGGGTTTTACGGCATAGGCGCCTATACCGCCGCAATGACGGCCACTGCCTGGCATTGGCCGTTCTACCTGACCATCCCGGCAGCGGGCCTGGCCGCGGCAGGCGTGGGCATCTTGCTGGCCCTGCCAATTATGCGCCTGGTCGGTATTTACTTTGCCGTCGCCACCCTGGCCGTCGGCGAGATAATCCATGTAACGCTGCTCAACTGGGTCGATTTTACGCACGGCCCGATGGGCATCTCGGGGATTCCAGGAATTGCCCTGGCGGGCGTGTTCAAAAGCGGCAATCTGGCTAACTATTTTGCTGGTGCGGGTCTGCTGATCGCGACAGTTTTTGCCGTGCACCGATTGACGCACTCCTATTACGGCAACGCCTTGCGCTCACTGCGTGAGGACGATCAGTGCGCCCAGGCAATGGGGCTGAAAGTGGTGCGCATCAAGACCGAGGCCTTTGCGTTCAGCTGCTTTTTTGCCGGGGTCGCCGGCGCGCTGTGGGCGCACACAACGCAATATATTTCCCCAGGCGACTTCCGCTTTTCTGAGTCGATACTGATCTTGGCAATGGTTGTTGTCGGAGGGTTGGGGAGTATTCCAGGCGCCCTGATAGGTGCGTTGCTGCTCGTTGGGCTGCCAGAAGTTCTAAGGCCGTTCGGTGACTATCGAATGATTGGCGTAGGGCTGGTGATGTTTCTCTGCATCCTGTTCTTGCCCCGTGGCATCTGTGGCGAAGTCAGTGCCATGGCACTGGCGCGTAAGCACCTGAATGCGGCGTGGAAACCCTCACAACAACTGGGCTGGCGGTGAAATGAACATGACGACATCGGTGAAGGCCCACAGTGCACCTGCTCAACTGCTGCTTATGGAAGACGTCACCCGTCGCTTCGGCGGCCTGACCGCCGTCGAAGGCTTTACCGGGCACGTAGGCTTCGGTGATCGGGTGGGGCTGATAGGCCCCAACGGGGCAGGAAAAACGACGCTCTTTAACCTCATTACCGGGATAACCGGAGTGTCTTCGGGCACGGTGCATTTTTGCGGTGAGCGTGTCACCGGCCTGGCCCCCGACAATCTTGCGCGAATGGGCGTAGCGCGCACGTTTCAAAATCTTCGGGTGCTGCCGAACATGAGCGTTTTCGACAACGTTTCAATCGGCGCTCTGGGCGTGGTCGGGCATTCGCCGTGGAGCAGCCTTTTCGGGCGGCGAACATTGTCCAATCGCATTAGCAAGTTGACCTGGCAAGCACTGGAGCGGACCGGGCTGTGTGACCAAGCAGGAATGTTAGCGGCGAACCTTTCTTACGGACGGCGCAAATACCTGGAAATCGCCCGCGCGTTGGCCTTACAGCCAAAGCTGTTGATTCTGGATGAGCCGGCAGCAGGACTTAACGACACAGAAACAGCGGAACTGGCGTTTTTTATCCGAAGCCTGTCCGACCAGGGGCTGTCGGTGATGTTGGTGGAGCATGACATGGGGTTCGTCATGTCGCTGTGTGATCGAATAATGGTCATGGCGTCGGGCCGCAAAATTGCGGATGGACCACCCGCACATATAGCAGCCCATCCAGCGGTTCTGGAAGCCTATCTGGGAACAGAGGAGGATGAACTTTGAATCCCCACGTTCAACCTATCCTGAGTATCGAGAACCTGACAGTGCGCATTGGACCGCAAACCATTTTGCAGAATGTGTCACTGGAAGTTGCGCCATGCAGCATCGTCAGCGTGTTAGGCAGCAATGGTGTAGGCAAAACCACGCTGATGCGAGCGATCTCCGGTATCTATCCCGTCGCCTCAGGTCGCATTGTTTTCGATGGGCAGGACATCACCAACAAGCCGTCGCACCAGATCGTCACCAAAGGTCTTGCCCAAGCGCCAGAGGGGCGTCAGATTTTTTTCGGAATGAGTGTGCTGGAGAACTTGCGCCTGGGTGCGGGCAAGCGTCCCTATCGAGAGTTCAACGAGTCGCTTGAGCAAATGTTGGTGCTTTTTCCTCGCCTGAAGGAGCGCCTGCTACAAAAAGCCGGAACGATGTCTGGCGGCGAGCAGCAAATGCTTTGCGTGGCCAGAGCGCTGATGAGCCGTCCCCGTCTGCTTTTGATGGACGAGCCCTCCCTGGGTCTGGCACCCAAGGTGATACGTCAGATTTTCGACCTTACTCAAACCATTCGCGCCGGCGGAACGGCAGTACTGCTGGTGGAGCAGAATGCTCGTGCTGCACTGCGCGTGGCTGATTACGCTTACATCCTTGACTCAGGCACGGTTTCACTCTCAGGGCCTGCTGAGCAGATGGCCAACGATGCGCGAGTTCGCGCAGCTTACTTAGGAGGACATGCGGCATGAGTCAGCTAGAACCTATACCCCCGGACGCTCCGTTGCCGCCTTCACTATGGACGGAGAGCGCCAAGCCAGCGTCACAGACCATGCAGTTGTCCCACGCTCATCTTAGAGCCGACGTAGTCGTGATAGGTGCTGGCTTCACCGGTTTGTCTGCTGCTTTGCAATTAGCTGAAACAGGTGTCGATGTCGTAGTTTTGGAGGCTGCTGAACTTGGCTGGGGCGCCTCAGGCCGTAATAATGGCCAGGTGATCCCCTGTTTGTCCCGTGCAGATCCAGACCTGCTTTTAAAGGTATTCGGAGCTCAAAAAGGCGAGGCATTTATCGGGCTGATCCGTGACTCCGCGAGCACGGTATTCGACCTGATCCGAAAGTATGGAATCGAATGTGAGGCCGTTCAGAATGGCTGGGTACAGCCTGCACATAGACCCAGTCGGATGTCATTGGTAAGCGCTCGCTGCAAACAATGGAGGCTGCGTGGCGCTCCGGTAGAATTGCTCGACCGTGATCAAGTTACAGCCATCACCGGGTCTAATTACTGGCACGGTGGCTGGCAAAACCCCACAGGGGGGCACGTTAACCCGTTGGGACTAGTGCGAGGCCTTGCGGCTGCGGCCATGAAATTCGGTGCACGCATCTATACACAAAGTCCGGCACTGGGCATCTTGCCCGCAGGCCCAAACTGGCGGGTTGAAACCAGGGATGGCGTGGTCATTGCCAAAAAAGTCATCATCGCTACCCACGCCTACAGCAGCACATTTTCCAATTCACTTTGGCCGGGCTTGGATCGCACATTCATCCCAATTCGCTCATATCAGATGGCAACCGCGCCAATACCCGAAGGACTTCGTGCAGGAATTCTACCGTTTAACCATGCAATGTCCGACACGCATGGCGACTTGCATTTCTGTCGATTCGATAGCGTAGGGCGGTTGATAACGGGAGGGGCGTTAGTTCTGCATAATAATTTTGAAGAGCGCTTGCAGCGACGTATAGGGACGCGGCTGAAGGACATGTTCCCAGCACTTTGCGAGTTGGGGTCCAAGCCTTTCGAGCACATCTGGCACGGTAACCTGGCAATCACTGCCGATGCCGTCCCCCATGTGCATAAGCTGGCTGATGGGGTCTATGCGTGGCTTGGATGCAACGGTCGGGGGCTTGCACTGGCAACCGCCATCGGTGGCGCGTTAGCCGATGTAGTCAAAGGCTTACCTGAGTCAAAATCACCGTTGCCTTTTGCTGCACTCGAACCGATTTTTTCGCACAGTTTAGCCAAAAGGGTTGCCCCCTTCGGCCTGCTTGGATACCGATGGAGAGACGGTCGTGATTGAGCGCCCCCAGCGGTAGTTGGAAGTACAACGTTGCCCCAAAACCTCCTCATTGAGTATTGCGCATGCGTAAGCATATCCAAGGTATCGACCATGTGGTGATCGCCGCCAGCAGCATGGACGCCGTTGCAAAAACCTATGGCCAGTTGGGCTTTACACTCACCCCCCGCGGTTACCATTCCATGGGATCGGAAAATCACTGCGTAATGTTTGAGGACGACTACTTTGAGTTGCTTACCGTTCCGCGTCCGCATCCGGCAACACGCTATTTCCAGTCATTTGTGGAGGACGGAGGAGATGGGCTATGCGCATTGGCATTAATGACCGACGACGCGTCAGGTTTTCACGATGAGCTGAATCGTTCTAACATTGGCAGCGGCTCGCCTTTGGACTTTTCGCGGCCAGTCCAATTGCCGGAGGGCACCCGTGATGCGCGCTTCCGTATCACCCAGGTCGACTTGGAGTCGACCCCAGCGGGTCGAGTTTTTGCCTGCCAACATTTTACTAGGGACGTCGTCTGGCGTAGCGAATACACCCATCATTCTAACGGCGTAATTGGCTTGGCGAGTGTCACAGTCATCACTGACCAGGTGAAACTACTCGCATCAGCTTATGGTCAAGTATTTGACCGTGACTGTGCACCCAGTTCGTTGTTTACGCCTGGTCTGCAAATAGATACCGGTAATGTGCCTTTACATTTCACCAGCGAAGCCGCTTTCAATGCCTGCTATCCCGGTCTGACGCTGGCGAACCGCCCCAATGCCTATTACGGAGCCATAGGCTTCAGCGTTAAGAGCCTTACGCCTTTACGCGCTATCTTGCAGAAAAACGGCATTTCTTTCGTCGATATCTCACCCACCACACTGGGGATAAGCGGACAGTACTGTCACGGAGTGACGCTTCTGTTTCACCTGTGAACTGGCTCCACTGAACGAGCCCCATGAAAGGCAGGACACCGTTTCCCTCTTACGATAAGGGATAGGCAAGCGGTTATATTTATGACTAACAGCGACGACAAGAGTGGGGCGCTTCTGGGCCAGGAGCGCTGACGCCGCTGGAGCGCGGAGCAAAGACTGGCCATGGTTCGCGAGAGCCTTGAGCCTGGGCAAAGCGTTTCGGTAGTCGCTCGGCGCAACGGCATCAATGTCAACCTTGTCGTCTAGGTCTCGCTACCGCATCTGGGAATAATGCCCTGGCAGCAGAGGCTAGCGCGCAAACCGCTTGGCCCCGGCCACACAGCCGATCACCGCGACCGTCACCAGCACCATGCCCAGGCTGACCTGCTCATGCAGCAGGCCCGCTGCCAGCGCCAGGCCGAAGAATGGTTGCAGTAGCTGCAACTGGCCGACCGCAGCGATGCCGCCCTGCGCCAACCCCCGGTACCAGAACACAAACCCGATCAGCATGCTGAACAGCGCCACATAGCCCAGGCTCAGCCATGCCGGCAGGCTGATGCCGGTGAAGGTCGGCGGCGCGAGCATCAGGCTCAACGGCAGCGCCACCGGCAACGACACCACCAGCGCCCAGCAGATTACTTGCCAGCCGCCCAGGCTGCGCGACAGCTTGGCGCCCTCGGCATAACCCAGGCCGCAGACCAGCACCGCCAACAGCATCAGCAGGTCACCGGTCGGGGCGGCGCTCAGGCCCTGGGCGACGGCATAGCCCATCACCAGCGCACTGCCCAGGATCGAAAACAGCCAGAACACCGGGCGTGGCCGCTCGCCGCCGCGCAGTACGCCGAAGACTGCGGTGGCCAGCGGTAGCAGGCCGATGAATACGATGGAGTGCGCGGAGGTCACATATTGCAGGGCCAGCGCCGTCAGCAAGGGGAAACCGATGACCACGCCGAGGGCAACGATGGCCAGGGGCATCCATTGCGCGCGCGCTGGGCGCTTTTCCTTGAATAACCACAACAAGCACAGCGCCAGCACGCCGGCCAGGGTGGCGCGCAGCAGGGTGAAGAACACCGGCTCGAATTCCATCACCGCCAGGCGCGTCGCCGGCAGCGAACCGCTGAAAATCACCACGCCGATAAAACCATTGATCCAGCCCTGCGTGCTATTGGCCAGGGGATTGAGCGGTGAGGTACGTTCCATGACGAGGGCCCGAAAAGGAGAAGTTGCGTGCGGGCCATGCTAGGCATGAAGATTAAGACAATCAAAAAATTGTCATGGATACATCGCCGATGCCCCGCGCCCGTTACAAAACCCTGGTCGACACCTTTGCCGAGGACATCCGCAGCGGCAGGCTATTGCCCGGCGTCCGCCTGCCCACCCATCGACAACTGGCCGCGCGCCATGGCCTGGCGCTGGTCACCGCCAGCCGGGTGTATGCCGAGCTGGCGGCCATGGGCCTGGTCAGTGGTGAAACCGGTCGCGGCACGTTCGTGCGCGAGATTTCCCTGCCACCGGGGCAGGGCAGTGGGCAGATGAGCGTGGCGCCGGGCATGCTGGATCTGAATTTCAACTACCCGTCATTGCCGGGTCAGGCCGATCTGCTACGCACGGCGTTGCGTCAACTGGCGCTGTCGGGGGATCTGGAGGCGTTGTTGCGCTACCAGCCCCACGCCGGGCGCCAGCATGAGCGTGCGGCGGTGGCGCGTCATCTGCTGAGTCGTGGGCTGACGGTCGAGGCTGACCAAGTGCTAGTGGTCAGCGGCGCACAACATGGGTTGGCCGTGACGCTGATGGCGCTGCTCAAGCCGGGGGATGTGATCGCCGTCGACGCGTTGACGTATTCGGGGTTCAAGGTGCTGGCCGAGACCCTGCACCTGGAAATGTTGCCGATCGCGGTCACCGCCAGCGGCCCGGACCTCGATCATCTGCACAGCCTGTGTCTCAAACGTCCGGTACGTGCGGTGTACAGCATGCCGACCCTGCATAATCCGCTGGGCTGGGTGATGGGCCTGGAGCAGCGCGAACAACTAGTGGCCATCGCCCGTCAGCACAATCTGATGATCATCGAGGACGCCGCCTACGCGTTTTTGGCAGAACATGCACCACCGCCTTTGGCGACACTCGCACCGGAACGCACGGTGTATGTCGGCGGCCTTTCCAAAAGCGTCGCCACTGGCCTGCGGGTCGGCTTTGTGTCAGCCCCGGCGGCTTGGGTGAAGGCTCTGGAGCGCAGTATCATGGCCACTACCTGGAATGTGCCGGGGGTGATGAGCGCGATTGTGGTGGCCTGGCTCGACGATGGCACGGTCGCCCAGTTGGAAGCACAAAAACGCCAGGATGCCCAGGCGAGGCAGGCATTGGCGGCACAGGTGCTGAAGGGGCTGGCGTACATCAGTCATCCCTCGTCGTATTTTCTCTGGCTACCCCTGGCCGAGGATGCCCGGGCCGATCAGATCGCCATGACTTTGCAGCGCGAAAATATTGCCGTATCCACCGCCGAACCCTTTGCCGTCGGCGCCCATGTGCCCCATGCGCTGCGCCTGGCGTTGGGTTCGGTGGGGATGACGGCGCTGCAGGAGGCGTTGGTGGCGGTACGCAAGGTGGTGGCATGGTGAACTTAGCTTAGGCGGCTCACCACCGCAGTCAGAGCGTGAAGCCGCGCGCCATAATGCGTACTGACGCTATCCGCCACTTCCTGCTTAAGTGGCACATCGCTATGCTACTGGCAAAACACCGAACCACCTTGGGAGAAAAAATGGACTTTAATTGGCACAGCGACCCCCTCACCCGCAGCACCCCGATCACCCGTCACTACAAAAACACCCAGAACGTGCGCCGTTTCATGCTTGAACACTGCGGCCCGGGGTTCAAGTTCGACCGCGCATTCATGGCCTGGATTCGCAACGACACGGCCAAAACCCTGGGCGACATGGTGGATGAGTGGCAGCGTCGAAACGAGCGCTTGTGATCACCCAAGGCATGGCGGTGCTGATCGACTACGGCACCCATTTGACGCCAGGCCTGCTGCTGTTCGGCGTGTGGTTTGCACTCACCCCCAGGTCGATGACGGCGATGCGCATCCTGATTCTGTTGGCGGCGTTTGTGCTGATGCGCGATGCGATGACGCCGTTGCGCATGTGGTCGATCAGTGACGACGTGCAGATTGCATTCACCGCCAATGCCTTTGTGCTGGCGGCGCTGGGCGGTCTATCGCTGTTGCTGGTTGCCGGGCTCGCGTGGGTGGCGCCGGACTTGTCGCGGTTGGTCCTGTGGTCCAAAGGCAATTGCGCCGTCGGACTGGCGACCGGGTTGGCGGTAGGCTGCCTGATCGGCGTACCGCTGCGGCTTTACCAAGGTGTGGATACGCAAGCGATCCACGACTACTGGGTGTGGCTGCCAGGCATGGTGGTGTTGGCCTATGGCGCCAATGCGTTGGAAGAGGTGTTGTTTCGCGGTTATCTGCAGGGGTATCTGGAGCAACAACTGACGCCGCTGCGGGCGGCCTTGATCAGCGGCGTGGCGTTCGCGGCCTGCCATGCCTTTCTGGCCCTGAGCGTCACCCAACTGGGCTGGCCGGTGTTGCTCTTTACCCTGATCGAGGGGCTGGCCTGCGCATTGTTGCGCATGCGTCATGGTGTGTTGGCCGCGACGCTCGCCCATGGCACGGCGATCCTGTTGATTGCCGTGCCGCTGGTTGCTTAAGCGAAATGCGCTGCAAATGTGGGAGCAAGCAAGCCAACTCCCACATTTTCAACGCACTCAGCGTGGCGTGAGTGCCGGTGTACGCGGCGGAATCAGGCGATTGCTGCCGGTGGCCTCATACGCCGATGCCAGCCGCAGCAGCGTAGAGTCATCGTAGGCACGCCCGGCAAAGGTCAGCCCGACCGGCATGCCAATATCCGCCATCACGCCCATCGGCACGGTAACGGTCGGCACGCCCAGATGGCGAATGGCAAGGTTGCCGTTGGCGACCCACACGCCATTGCTCCAGGCGATATCGGCGGAGGCTTCATTCACATCGGCATCCGCAGGGCCGACGTCGGCCACGGTAGGGAAAATCACCGCGTCGAGGCCGAGCTTATCCATCCAGTCTTCCAGGTCGATGCGCCGGGTCTGTTCGAGGCCGCGCAAGCCGTCGGGCAGGGTGCTGATCTGGTCCCACGGGGTGATCCCGCGTTGGGCCATGCGCACGTATTCGTCCATGCCGGCGGCCAGTTCGTCCTCACGGTTGGGCAAGGTGCCAGGGTCATGGGGGAAAATCTTCGGCCCGTCGACATCCGCCAGGCGGTTCAGGCTCGGGTCGTTATTGGCACGCAAGAAGTCATCGAAGGCCCACGCGGACAGTTCCCACAACTCATCGTGTAGGAATTCCTTGGACACCAGGCCACGGGTAAACACCGTCGGCGCACCGGGACGGTCGCCTTCGCAGTTGGACACCAGCGGGAAATCCACTTCGATGACTTCGGCCCCGGCGGCTTCAAGGGCCTGGCGGGCGGCTTGCCACAGGGCGATGACACTGGCGCGGGTGATGATTTTTTGCCCGGTCGGGCCACCGATGCCGGGTTTCTCGCTGGTGCCGGCGTCGGGGTCGGCGTTGATGTACATGCGTGGTACGCCAAAGCGTTTGCCCGCGAGGGATTCGGCTGTCGCGGCCAGTTCAGCGTAAGCCGCCGGGCGCACCGAGGCGACGCTGGGGATCGGCACCCAAGGCTGTAGGCGCCACAGGTCGCCACGGGTGTCGGGGTCTTCGGCGACCACCACGTCGAGTACTTCCAGCAGGTCGGCCATGGTGCGTGCATAAGGCACCACCACGTCCATGGTCGGGGTCAGTGGCCAGTTGCCGCGCACCGAAATCACCCCACGCGACGGGGTATAGGCACACAGGCCATTGTTGGACGCCGGGCCACGCCCGCTCGACCAGGTTTCTTCCGCCAGGCCGAATGCCGCGAAGCTCGCAGCAGTCGCGGTGCCGGCGCCGTTGGACGAGCCGGAGGCAAACGGTGCCGTCAGGTAGGCGGCGTTATACGGGCTTTCCGCGCGGCCATACACGCCACGCTGCATGCCACCATTGGCCATCGGCGGCATGTTGGTCTTGCCCAGGCAAATGGCGCCACCGGCCCGCAGCCGCTCGATGGTGAAGGCGTCGCGATGGGCAATCAGCTTGGCGAACGCCGGGCTGCCGGACGCCGCCGTGAGGCCCTTGACCAGGTAACTGTCCTTGGCGGTATAGGGAATGCCATCCAGTGGTCCCAGTGTGGCGCCCTTGGCCCGGCGTGCATCGGACGCCTGGGCTTCTTCCAGGGCTGCGGGGTTGCGCACCACCACGGCATTCAGCGCGGTCGCTGTCTGCGCACCGTCATAGGCGTCGATCCGCGCCAGGTAAGCCTGGACCAGCTCAACGGCCGTGGTCTGGCCGGACTCAAGCGCTGCGCGCAATTGGGCAATGGAGACTTCGGTAACTTGCATCACGTTTTTTTCGCCGCCTTCAAGTGGGGGTATGGCGGCAGTCTACGGACAGATATTTCACAAAACCAGCGGCGAATAATCTTCGAAAGCGCGGCGCATGACCTGCCACGTGAAGTCGTCGGCGGGAATCAGATGCTCGATCCGCAGCGAGGCGAGAGTAATGTCCTGGGGCATGCCGAAGGTGGTGAAGGTCGATAGAAAGTTCAGCTCGCCCTGGGTCGAGCGCACACGGGTCAACACCAGTGGCGGCATGGCGGTGGGCAGCTCGGTGTGGACGGGCACCGGCAGGCTGGCCAACAGCGCGGCCAGCGCCGGGTTACCCAAGGCCTCGCGGGTTGCCCGTTGCCAGGCAAGGGTGCGGATTTCTTCGGCGTTGATCAGGTGATCGCCCAGGCCGCCCGATTGCAGCAAGGTGCTCAGCAGGTTCACCCCATCCGCCGCATCCGGGTTGATCCCGACCAACCCAAAGAGCACGGCGGTACTGGTATTGGCCGCCAGCACTTGCCACTCGCTGCCGAGCAGAATCGCTGGCGCGGGGTTGTTGGCGTGCAGCACATGGCTGACCGCTTCGCGAATCGCCGCCATGGCCGGCGAGGCGAGCGGCGTGGCGGCGTAACGCGGGGCGAAGCCGGCGGCGAGGAATACGCAGTTGCACTGGTCGAGGGGCGCCTGCAGCGCGGTCAGCAGATTGTGCAGGGTGCCGGGGCTCGGCTTGGCGCGGCCGGTTTCCAGGCAACTGAGGTGGCGCTGCGAAATCCCGGTGATCAGGGCCAGGTCGAGCTGGCTCAAATGCGCCTGTCGGCGTAGCCGGCGCAAGTGTTCGCCGGCGGTAACAGGGTTGTCCATGGCGTGACCATGACCTCCGAGGTCATTGCGAGGGGCTGAACCTTATCACTATCGTGGGCCTCGATCACTTCAAGGAAGAGACCATGCACAGACCCTATATTGCCGTGGCCGCTTTGCTCGGGTTTTCGCTGTATACGCTGATGACGATGCTGACTGCGCAGCAGTCGCTGCTGGCGTTTGGACTGCAACTGCTGTCGCAGCCGGACACCGCGCAAGTGGTGATCGACCTGTATCTGATGGCGCTGCTGGCCGGTGTGTGGATGTACCGCGATGCCCGGCGGCGAGGGCGGTCGGTGGTTTCGGTGCTGCCTTACTGGGTGCTGACGGCGCTGTTCGTTTCGGTAGGGCCGCTGCTGTATATCGTCATCAATGGGTTGCGGGATGAATGAGCTTTTGCGTGTCTACGCACTGTGCGTGCTGGTGTTGTGCCTGAAGATGCTGGCGATTTCCTGCTATCAGGGCTTCTTCCGCATTCGGGGGCGGGTGTTCACTAACCCGGAAGATGCGGCTTTCTTCAACCGCACGCCGCAGCCAGAGGAACTGCCGCAAGTCGTCCGAGCCAGCAAGGCGTGGGCCAATGATCTGGAGAACATTCCGCTGTTTTTTGTCGTCGGAGGGCTGTGTGTCGCGTCGGGCACCGCTGTGGTAGCCACGGGTGTGCTGTTCGGGGTTTTTACCCTGGCGCGGGTGGTACACACGGTCATGTATCTGAGGGAGTACCAGCCTTGGCGCACGCTGGCGTATGGGGTGGGCGTGGCGAGTCTGATCGGCTTGGGCGGTATGCTCGGCGCCAGAATGGTCTAAAGGTAACCGGCCTCCTCAAGCGCTAGCTGTCGGCGCCGGCCCCGTGTGATCTGCCCGCCGAATGCCGTCACGCGGGTGGCAGGCTCAACCGATCAAACGCCCTTGGTCGATGGCAACAGGATCGTCAGAATCCCCACCAGCGGCAGGAACGAGCACAGCGTGTAGACATAGGCGATGCCATGGCTGTCCGCGAGCAGCCCCAGCAGTGCGGCGCCGATACCGCTGAAACCGAACATCAGGCCAAAGAACACGCCGGCAATCATCCCGACATTGCCCGGCACCAGCTCCTGGGCGAAGACGACGATGGCCGAGAACGCCGAGGCCAGGATGAAACCGATCACTACGCTGAGCATCGCAGTCCAGAACAGGTCGACATAGGGCAGCGCCAGGGTGAACGGTGCTGCACCGAGGATGGAAAACCAGATGACGGTCTTGCGCCCGATCCGGTCGCCGATCGGCCCACCAAAGAAGGTGCCCGCGGCCACCGCGCCGAGGAACAGGAACAGGTAAAGCTGGGAGCTGGCGACCGACAGGTTGAATTTCTCGATCAGGTAGAAGGTGAAGTAGCTGGTCAGGCTGGACATGTAGAAGTACTTGGAAAACACCAGCACGGCCAGCACCACCAGGGCGAAGGTCACGCGGCTTTTCGACAGGCCGTGGGTGGCTTTGCTGCCTTGCTTGAGCTTGAACAGGTTGAGGTGGTTGCGGTACCAGCGGCTCAAGCCATGCAGCACCAGGATCGCGAACACGGCAAACAGGCCGAACCAGGCGATATGGTCTTGGCCGTAGGGAATGATGATCGCCGCCGCCAGCAACGGGCCAAGCGCGCTACCGGTGTTGCCGCCGACCTGGAAGGTCGATTGCGCCAGGCCGTAGCGCCCGCCGGAGGCCAGGCGGGCCACCCGTGACGTTTCCGGGTGGAAGGTCGACGAGCCGACGCCGATCAGCGCCGCCGCGAGCAGGATCGCCGGGAACGTGCCGACAAACGCCAGCATCAAGATGCCGGCCAAGGTACACACCATGCCCGCTGGCAGCAGCCAGGGCTTGGGGTGGCGGTCGGTGTGGTAGCCGATCCACGGCTGCAGCAGGGAGGCCGTCAGTTGGAAGGTCAGGGTGATCAGGCCGACCTGGGTGAAGCTCAGTCCGTAGTTGGCCTTGAGCATTGGATAGATCGATGGCAGCACGGCCTGGATCAGGTCATTGATCAGATGCGCCAGGGCGCAGGCGCCGAGAACGCGCATGACCAAGGGGCTGACGTGGGGCGGGCTGGAGGTGGCAGCGGGAGACGCGGTCAAGGTCGACATGCAGGCATTCCATACAAGGCAGTGAACGACGGGGAGGCGGGCAGCGATGATTTAAACCGCCGCTCCATGGGTGAACTCGGTGTTTATGCTAGATTTGCCGCCGATGCCTGTCTCGCGAAATTCGGGCAGCAAACATCGCAAAAGGGGCGAAGCCATCAAAACACTGGACAAATTTCTGCGAGAGATCGATGAGGGCGAGTGGGCCGTCATCAGTTCGGCCACCGACTATGCCGATAACTGGGTGATCCCCGAGCACAGCCACGAGAAGCATCAACTGCTGTACGCCACCGAAGGCGTGATGGTGGTGCATTCGGCGCAGAATCAGTGGACGGTGCCGCCCAATCGCGGCTTCTGGATGCCCAGCGGGCATGTGCATTCGCTGCGTTGCGTCGGTGTTCTGAAAATGCGCAGTGTGTTTGTGCGCCCCGCGAGTTTTCCGAACTTGCCGAGCGAAACCAAGGCCGTCAGCATTTCACCGCTGCTCAGTGAGCTGATCAAAGCCTCGGTCAGTTTGAAGCCGCCGTATGCCGAAGATTCGCGCGACGCCCGGATCATGCACCTGATCCTCGACGAGCTCGCCCTGTTGCCGGCCTTGCCGCTGTTCCTTCCCCAGCCTGCAGACCCGCGCATCCGCCGGATTTGCCTGGCGTTGCAGGATGACCCGGGCGATGCCTCGACCGTGGCGGATTGGAGCGAGCGCCTAGGCCTGGACCAAACCACCATCCAGCGCCTGTTCCGCCGCGAAACCGGCCTGACCTTCGGCCAGTGGCGCCAGCAAGCGCGGTTGCTGCTGGCACTGGAGCGGATAGCGGTGGGCGAGAAAATTATCGATGTGGCGTTTGAGCTGGGCTATGAAAGCCCCAGTGCCTTTACCAGCATGTTCAAAAAACAGTTTGGCAAGACGCCGAGTCAATTTTTTCGCTAGCGCCCGCCTCGTCGAGCGTTAACACGGCGGGGTGCTCGCGTACACGTCCAGCAGGCTGTTGAAGGCGTCGATATCCAGCGGTCGGCTGAGGAAGTAGCCTTGACCTTCGTCACAGGCCACTGCCTTGAGCAGTGCCAGGTGTTCGGCGGTTTCAATTCCTTCTGCCGTTACCGTCAGCGACAGGGCGCGTCCCAAGCCGACAATGGCCTGAATAATGGCCTTGTCATCGGCGCTGTCCTCCAGCCGGTTCAAGAAGCTGCGGTCGATTTTCAACCCGTCGAACGGGAACGCGCGCAAGTAGCTCAGTGAGGAGTAGCCGGTGCCGAAGTCATCCATGGCGATGCGCAGACCCAGGTGCTTGAGGGTGTGCATGACCTCAAGCGCGCCGACGGCATCGTCAAGCATCACGCTTTCGGTGATTTCCAGTTCCATGCGCGTCGGCTCGATGCCCGACTTATCCAGGGCGTACCGCACGCGCTCCACCAGGTTGCCGCGCTTGAATTCGGTGGGTGACAGGTTCACCGACACAAAAAGATGCTCAGGCCACTGCGCGGCGCACGTGCAGGCGGTTTCAAGCACCCAGTCGCTCAGCGAAAGGATCAACCCCGACTCTTCGGCAATTGGAATGAAGGTGTCCGGTGCGATCAGGCCGTGCAGCGGGTGTTGCCAACGCACCAGGGCTTCGGCGCCGACCATTTGCCCGTCGCTGATGCGATAGCGCGGTTGAAAGTGCAGGCGCAGTTCTGCGTGCTTGATCGCAAACCGCAGGTCGCTTTCCAGGCGGCGACGCTCGATGATCCGTGCGTTCATTTCACCGGAGTAAAACCGCCAGGTATTACGCCCCGCAGCCTTGGCTTCGTACAGGGCGATGTCGGCGTAACGCAGCAACTCGGTGACCCCGTTGGCGTCATTGGGCGCGAGGGCAATGCCGATGCTGGCGCTGATGAACACGTCCTGCTCGTCGACTCTGATGACCCGTTCGACAGACTCGATCAAGCGCCGGCACAGGGCTTCGACTTCGTCCTGGGCGCCGGCGTCGATGAGGATCAGCACAAATTCATCGCCGCCGACGCGAGCGACCAGGTCACCGTGGCGCACGCAATCGGCCAGGCGGCTCGATACCTCATTGAGCACCCGGTCACCGGCCGCATGCCCGAGCAAGTCATTGACCGGCTTGAACCGATCCAGGTCCAGGCTGAGCATGACCAAAGGGTGCTCCAGGGTAGGCAACGCTTTGAGTTTTCCGTCCAGAAACGCTTGCAGGCGCGTGCGATTGGGCAGCCCGGTGAGAGCGTCGTGCAGGGACAGGAACTCGATGCGCCGCCGCGCTTCGACTTCTTCGGTCACATCGGTGGCGGTCCCGCGAAACCCGCCGCAGGGCATTTCCCGCGCCGACAATCGGGTGGTGCGCTCACGCCCCTGGGCGTCGACGTAGCGACACTGAATGCTGGTGTCCGCGCGCCGCTTGGCCGTGCTCAGCCACTGCGAAAGGGCGCCGTCATCGGTGTCCAGCAGGGCGTGCAGGGGGGCGCCGATCCAGGCCTGGAGGTCCAGGCCCGTGACGCTTTCGAAGCGCTCCGACAGATAGGTGAAGCGCCACAGGTCGTCTATTTCCCAGACCCAGTCCGAACTGGCTTCCACCACATCGCGAAAGCGCGCTTCGCTGGTGGCCAGCGCGTTTTGACTGTCTTGCAGCGACGTGTGGCTGGTATCGAGGGCTTGGGCGTCCGTCGTGGTGCGGCGCATAATCAGCCAGCTCATCAGGCACACCAGCAGCGCAGCCAGACCCAGCAGCGGCAGGCCAACAGTCGTTAACCGCACACCGGGCCGCTCGGGCTGCCAATGCAGGCTGCCGGCGGCGCCGTTATCACTCAGGGAGAACAACAAGGTCTTGCCGATTTCATCGGGTTTAGCGATATGCAGGTGATCGACGCCAAAGTCGTTACCGATTTCGGTCAGCTTGGCGCTGTTGAGGATATCGATGAAGAACAATACGGAGGCTTTTCGCCCGTCCGCTATCACGGTGGGGTCAGTGCCTGGCGTTATCGCCGCTGCCGCCACCAACGTGGGGCTGCCGCGCACGTTAATGAACCTCGTGACCGGTGTGTCCGTCGTGGCGCCTGCGCGTGCTTGTTCGAGCATCGCCGCGATGGGCTGGCCGAGCCATTCGGTGAGCTCAATCGGTTGCAATTTGCCCTCGACCACCGCGTACACCGTGCGGTCCAGGTCGTTGACGACAAACACGCCTTGAAAGCCGAAATCATGGAACAGCGTGGGCCCCACGTTTTCGCGAGCATAGGCCCAATCCGTGTCCACGGTAACGTGCAGGTATTTATAGGCATCGCCCCAGAACGCGTAATCCTTGACGGTCAGGCGTAGGGATTTTTCCAGGGAATGCACCGCCTTGCGGGTGTAGAAGGCGCTTTCGCTGTCTTCGAATCGGTCCAGCTCGTGGGCGAGGTACACCAGCGAATAGCTGGCCGCTGCAAACACGCAGGCGAGCAGCGCCACGCACTGGAACAGCGACGTGCGCGCCAGCGACAGGCTGGTGCGCCGGGAAAGCTTGCGAACGATCGGGGCGAGGGTATTTGGCATTGATTCCCGCAGGGCGCAGCTGCATGTCGGGGGGGGGTGACAGGCTATCGGCCGCCTTGCGCAAAAAATGAGCGCTTCAGGTGCGGTGGGTGGCGGTGCGGGCGCGCAGTGCTTCGTGTGGATTTCGGTTGTCTTGCGGCCTGCTGTCGCGGTAAGTGGGTCGCGGTTGTTTCGCCACGCGGCCGGCCGCCCAAGCCAGCACGGCCGCCGCGCCCAGCACTGCGGCACTTAGTTCGAACGTGGCCTGGTAGCCACGCAGGTCGAACACCCAGCCGCCCGCGATGGCCCCCGAGGCAATTGCCAACTGGATAATCGCTACCATCAACCCGCCGCCAGCCTCGGCGTCGTGGGGTAGGGTTCTCGCCAGCCAGGTCCACCAACCCACAGGCGCGGCAGTGGCCATCATCCCCCATAGGGTGAGCAACACGGTGGTCATCAGCGTCGAACGGCCTACCATGACCAATGCGATCGCGACGGCGGCCATCATCAACGGGATCACGATTAGCGTCGGGTACAGGCCGTTTTTCAAGAAGCGTTCGATCAGGAAAGTGCCGGCCAGACCTGCCAGGCCCAGCACCAACAGGATCAGCGATAGCATGGAGACGCTGACGTGGGTCACCGTTTCCAGAAACGGGCGCAGGTAGGTAAACAGCATGAACTGGCCCATGAAAAACGTACAGACGGCGACCATGCCCAAAGCCACTGGCCGGTTCTTCATCAAATGCACTGGATTGATGGTTTTCCCAACTGCCTGCGTTCTGATCGACGGCAGGCTCAGCAGCAGCCATACCACGGCCACCACGGCCACCGGCACTACGCAGAAAAAGGCGCCACGCCAACCGATCAATGCGCCTAGAAAGCTGCCCAGTGGTGCCGCAATCACCATCGCAAATGCGTTGCCGCCGTTGATCATCGCCAATGCTCGTGGCACCAGGGGGGCGGACACCAGGCGCATTACCGTAGCGGCGGACAGCGACCAAAAGCCGCCAATGGCCACGCCGATCAGCCCACGTCCCAGCATGAAGATCAGATAATTCGGTGCGAATGCCACCACCGTTCCGGAGACGATCATCAGCACGGTCAGTGAAATCAGCAGCCATCTGCGATCTACCCGCGCTGCGACTGAGGCGATGAGCAGGCTGGTCAGTAAGGCAAATAGCCCCGAAACGGAGATGCCTTGGCCGGCCTGACCTTCGGTGATACCCAAGTCGGCAGCCAGCGGGGTGAGCAAGCTCACGGGCATGAACTCGGACGCGACCAGGGCAAAGGCTGCCAGTGACATTGCGAGCACGGCGCCCCAACGTTGCGCGGTAGAGGTAGCGGTCATGACTTGAATCCTGTGTTGCGCAGCGCGGCCTCGGCAGTGAGGCCGCACGTCGAGAGGGTCACTTCAGGTAGGTGTTAAAGAAGCGAGTGAGTTTTGCGAATGGGATAAGGTCGACCCGGTCGTAGAGGTCCACATGGCCTGCGTCAGGCACGATTACCAGCTCTTTGGGCTCGGCGGCGCGTTGATAGGCGTCCTCGCTGAACTCGCGCGAATGCGCGTGGGCGCCGGCAATCAGCAACAGCGGGCGCGGTGAGAGCGTGTCGATGTCGTTGAGCGGGTAGAAGTTCATGAACTTCACGTTGCTGGTCAGCGTCGGTCGGGTAGTGGTTTGCGTGGAGGCGCCGGTAGGGGTGAATGCGCCGCGCGGCGTGCGGTAGAAGTCGTAGAACTCGTCCCCCACGGCATTGCCGGTGAGTGCTTGCGGTGTACCGCCGGTGTAGAGGGTTTCGCCGCCCTGGAACTCCACATAGCGCTGATTGGCTGCCTGAAACAAGACGTGCTGGCGTTGCTCGCGCGTGACCGCATGGTTGAGGCCGTTGCGGTTGACGGCGCCCATGTCGTACATACTGACGGTGGCGATGGCTTTGAGGCGCGGGTCGATCTTCGCTGCGCTGATGGCGAAGCTGCCACTGCCGCAGACGCCAATCACGCCAATGCGCTCACGATCCACCATTGGCCGGGTGCCGAGGAAATCCACGGCGGCACTGAAGTCTTCGGCATACAGTTCGGGCAGCACCGCGTTACGTGGCGAGCCAGCGCTTTCGCCCCAGAACGACAGGTCCAGGGACAGGGTGACGAAACCCTCTTCGGCCATTTTGGTGGCGTAGAGGTTCGCGCTCTGTTCTTTGACGGCGCCCATTGGGTGGCCGACGATAATCGCGGCGTTTTTTGAGGTGGGGGCAAGGCGGTTGGGCACGAACAGATTGCCCACGACCTGCATGCCGTATTGATTGTTGAAGGTGACCTTTTCTACGGTCACCTTGTTGCTGGTGTAGAAGTTGTTTGCGCCGTTGGACATGTCGGCTCCCAGTGAGGAAAAAGACGTCACCAGCAAACCCAGGGCGAGCAAGAGGCTTTTCATTGGCGGTTCCTTGGTGAAATGAGTTCGCCCATTTTCCCGATGCCGCCAAGGGTTCTGTAGTGCGTTCCGCTGGATTACTTGCCTGATCCTCTGAGTCTTGAGATTCGCTGGGGACGGCCAAGAACTGACGCGTTACAGTTCAGTGAATAAACGAAAGAGCCTGTTATGACGGACAATCAGTCACCCCTGGCAATGCTGGTGCAGGCCATCGGCTCGCGGATATCGACACCCGGTGACTTCGCCATGCCCATTCCGGGGCTGGGCCTTTATCGCCGTGAGCATCCCTCCACGCCGGTGGTGTGCATGGTCGAGCCGTGCATCGTCCTCGTCGCCCAGGGCGAGAAGCAGTTGTGGGTGGGCGGCGAGGGGTACCCGTATGACACGTCGCGTTTTCTGCTCACCTCGCTGGATATTCCGGCCAATTCAGAGGTGCGGGTGGCCAGCCCAGCACACCCGTGCCTGGGGCTGACGTTCAAGCTGGATCTGCGCATATTGGCCGAACTGATCGCCCAGCGTGAGCTGCCGCCGATGCGTGAGCGGCCGGTGATGAAGGGCGTGGGGATTGGTGCGGTCACCGATGGCATGCTCGCGGCATTCGCACGCCTGGTAGCATTACTGGATGAGCCGGAAGCGATACCGGTAATCGCCCCGCTGATCAGCCGCGAGATTCATTACCGACTGCTGAAGAGCGATCAGGCCGGCCGGTTGAGCCAGATCTGTTCGGTTGACGGTCAGGGCTATCGCATTGCCAAGGCTATCGACTGGTTGAAGCTCAATTACGACGCGGCGCTGCGTGTGGATGAGTTGGCCGCGCGAGTACAAATGAGCGCCGCTACCTTTCACCATCACTTTCGTCAACTGACGGCGATGAGCCCGCTGCAATATCAGAAGTGGCTGCGTTTGAACGAGGCCCGACGCTTGATGTTGAACGAACACCAGGATGTTTCCAGCGCAGCCTTCAAGGTTGGTTATGAAAGCCCCTCACAGTTCAGTCGTGAATACAGCCGACTGTTCGGCGTGCCGCCCAAACGCGATATTGCGGCGCTGCGCGGTAAAGCGGCGAGCGCCGCTCAGGCGTCGTCAAGTTAGCGAAAAAGATGCAGCTAATCGGCCGTGTGAACAGCATCGTCCACGAGCCCAACGCGCACGGCGCGCCGAAAAGGCGGCCATCGCGGGAGAAAGATTGGTGCGCCGGCATCGCGCTCGATTGCCCCGTAATGATTGTGCTGCGCTGACGCGTGAACACGCCAGTGATGGGGTGAATCCCGTTGGGGGCGGTGTCGGCCCGCCCCGAACGGTCAGGTTTCAGTTGATCCGTGGATGCTGCTGCACAAGGTTGTTGCGCTTGGCTTCCAACTCGGCAATTTCGGCATCAATGTCTTCGATTTTCTGCTCGATATTGTCGTGGTGTTCCTGCAGCAGTTCCTTGGCCTCTTCCATGTCCGAAGCGGCCGGAGCGGCGCCGCGCAGGGGCTTGTTGGCGGTTTCCTTCATGGTCAGGCCGGTGACCAGGCCGACCACGGCGAACACCATCAGGTAGTAGGCGGGCATGTACAGGTCGTTGGTGCTTTCCACCAACCAGGCCACTGCGGTCGGGGTCACGCCGGCGATCAGCACCGAGACGTTGAACGCACTGGCCAGGGCGCTGTAGCGCAGGTGCGTGGGAAACATCGCCGGCAGGGTCGATGCCATCACACCGATAAAGAAGTTGAGCACGATGGCCAGGATGAGCAGGCCGCTGAAGATCAGGCCGATCTTGCCGCTGGTAATCAGCATGAACGCGGGGATCGACAGGAAGAGCAGGCCGATGCTGCCCGCGATGATGAAGGGTCTGCGGCCGATCTTATCGCTGATAAAACCAATGAACGGCTGCACGAACAGCATGCCGACCATGATCGCGATGATGATCAGCACGCCGCTGTTTTCTTTGTAATGCAGGTTATGCGACAGGTAGCTCGGCATGTACGTGAGCAGCATGTAATAGGTCACGTTGGTGGCCGCGACGATACCGATGCAGGTCAGCAGGCTGCGCCAGTGCTGGGTGGCGACTTCCTTGAACGACACTTTTGGGCCGTGGGTCAGGCCTTCGCGGTCGCCTTGTTCGAGTTTGTCCATGTGCTGTTGGAACGCCGGCGTTTCTTCCAGCGCATTGCGCAGGTACAGGCCGATAATGCCCAGGGGCAGGGCCAGGAAGAACGGCAGGCGCCAGCCCCATGCTTCGAAGTCCGCTTCGCCCAATACGCTGGAAATCAGTACGACCACACCGGCGCCGAGCACGAAGCCGGCGATGGAGCCGAAGTCCAGCCAACTGCCGAGAAACCCGCGCTTGCGGTCCGGGGCGTATTCGGCGACGAAGATCGAGGCGCCGGTGTATTCACCGCCCACCGAGAAGCCTTGGGCCATCTTGCACAGCAACAGCAGGATCGGCGCCCAGATGCCGATCGAGGCATAGCCGGGAATCAAGCCGATGGCGAAGGTGCTCAGGGACATGATCACGATGGTCGCGGCCAGGACTTTTTGCCGCCCGTATTTGTCGCCCAGCGAGCCAAAGAACAGGCCGCCCAGGGGACGGATCAGGAAGGGGACCGAGAAGGTGGCCAGTGCGGCGATCATTTGTGTGCTGGGAGAGGCGTCGGGGAAGAACACCTTGCCAAGCACATAGGCGACAAACCCGTATACGCCGAAGTCGAACCATTCCATGGCGTTGCCCAATGCAGCGGCGGTGATCGCCTTGCGCACCTTGGCGTCGTCGACGATGGTGATGTCTTTCAACCCGATGGGTTTGACGCTTTTCTTACGTAATTTCATGCGGACCACTCTGAAACTGAACTGGGGTGGTGCCATCGCTACGATGGCACCGCTCTGTCAGTTGAGATACAAGCGGACACCAAATAATTCACCACTATTTGCGTTTTTGTGCCGATGAGTTGAACTTCATGAGTTCCCAAGGGAGTCAACCCCATGCCTGTCATCGCTTCCCGCCTGATCTATCGCCAACCGCAACCTGAAGACGTGCAGCGATTGTTCGCGATCTTCGGCGACCCGCAGACCAACCTGTTCAATCCCGCCGGCCCCATGACCTGTCTTGCAGACGCGCAACGCCTGCTGAACCGCTGGCGCGAACACTGGGCCGCCCAGGGCTACGGCTGGTGGGCCATTGCCCTGCGGGACGCGCCGCAGCACGTCATCGGCTTTGGGGGAGTTGCGCCCCTGCATTACCTGACGCAGCAGCGCATCAACCTGGGCTATCGCTTTGCCGTCGAGGCCTGGGGGCAGGGCTACGCCACCGAGCTGGGCCGCGATGCGCTGGCGCAGGCATTCGACACCCTTGATTTGCCTGAAGTGTTCGGGTTGGTGCGGCCTGATCACAGGATGTCGATTCGGGTCCTTGAAAAGATTGGCATGCAACGCTGGGGCGTGCTCGACGATGTCCCCGGTGAGGCACCGAGCGTGGTGTTTCGGGCTTGTCGTCCTATAACCTGATTTTCATGCTCATCGCTGTATCCGCATAACACCTAGATAAACGGCAATCTTTCAGATTGACAGCGCGGAGGGCGCCCGATATAAAAGTCGCAGTTGTACGACGACATATGACGTTACATGTGTCCTATCTAACAAAAATAAAAAGTGATGCCATGAACTTGAACGAGCCCATCAACGCCCATCGCGTTGGCCAAGCGGTAGGCAACTATCGCTGGACCATCTGCGCGATGCTGTTCTTCGCCACCACCGTCAACTACCTCGACCGCCAGGTGCTCAGCCTGCTGGCGCCGCAGTTGTCGACGCAATTTGGCTGGAGCAACACCGATTACGCGAATATTGCGGCGGTGTTCCAGTTTGTCTATGCGATTTCCATGCTGTTCGCCGGGCGGTTTGTCGACAAGATCGGCACCAAGGCGGCTTACGTCATGGCGATTGCCATCTGGTCCACCGGCGCCATCATGCATGCGTTCGCGGTGCCGATGGGGCAGGGGATCGCAGCCCTGAGCGCTGCGATTGGTCTGGCGGTGATTCCGGTATCGATTGCGGGCTTTATGCTCTCCCGCGCAGTGCTGGCGATCGGTGAGGCGGGCAACTTCCCGATTGCGATCAAGGCCACCGCCGAGTATTTCCCGAAGAAAGAACGCTCGCTGGCGACCGGCATTTTCAACTCGGGCGCCAACGTCGGCGCGATCCTGGCGCCGATCTGTGTGCCGCTGATCGCCGGGATGTGGGGCTGGGAAGCGGCGTTCATGGTCATCGGCATGCTCGGCTTTGTCTGGGTCGCGGTGTGGGCTGCGGTGTATGAAAAACCCGATCAGCAAAAACGCCTGTCGGCCGAAGAGCTGGCCTACATCCGCAGTGACCAGACTGCACAGCCGTTCACCGCGCAGGCTGCAGGCGCGGCGTCGAAAAAAGTCTCGTGGTTCAAGTTGCTGACCTATCGCCAGACGTGGGCCTTTGCCTTCGGCAAGTTCATGACTGACGGCGTGTGGTGGTTTTTCCTGTTCTGGCTGCCGACTTACCTGTCGGCGCAATACGGCATGAAAGGCGCCGATATCGTCATGCCGCTGGCGGTGCTGTACAGCATGACCATGGTTGGCAGCATCGGCGGCGGCTGGTTCCCCAGCTACTTCATGGCGCGTGGTGATGCGCCTTACGACGGCCGGATGAAAGCCATGTTGGTCATCGCACTGTTCCCGCTGGTGGTGCTGCTGGCGCAACCGTTGGGCTACATCAGCTTCTGGGTGCCGGTGTTGCTGATCGGCGTGGGCGCGTCGGCGCACCAGGCGTGGTCGTGCAATATCTTCACCACCGTGTCCGACATGTTCCCGCAGAAAACCGTGGCCTCGGTGGTCGGCATCGGCGGCATGGCCGGCGGCCTGGGCGGGGTGGTGATGACCAAGGTCGGCGGCTGGGTGTTTGACTACTACAAGTCCATCGGCGATATCCATACCGGCTACATGATCATGTTCGCGATCTGTGCGCTGGCGTATCTGGTGGCCTGGAGCGTGATGAAGAGCCTGGTGCCGCGCCACAAGGAAATCACTGATTTGTAAACGCGGCGGGGCTTGAGTCGTCCGAGCCCCGCACTACAGCGCACGCGCCCAGGTCTGGCTGACCAGTGGCTGGCCAAAACTGAGGGTGGGCTCTTCCTCAATCAGCTCAAAACCGGCTTTCTGGTAGAGCTTGCGCGCGTCGGTCAGTGCACTCATGGTCCACAGCATCATGCGCGTGTACCCGGCATTTCGGGCAAAGCGCAGGCATTCATCCACCAGGCGCCGGCCGATGCCCAGGCCCCGCGCACTCGCGTCGACGTAGAGCATGCGCAGTTGGGCGGTGCTGTCGTCATGGCGCACCACGAACACCGACCCCACCACCGCGCCCTCTTTCTCTGCGATCCAGCAGCGCTCACAGGTCGGGTCGAACCCGCGCAGGTACTTGGCGACAATCTCCGCCACCAGTGCTTCGAACTCCCAGTTCCATTGGTATTCACGCGCATACAGTGCCGATTGCTGCTGCACCACCAGGCCCATGTCGCCGGGTAGCGGGTCGCGCAACAGGTAGCTCGGGGCGGTGCCTTGCAGCAACGCTTGAATGCGCTGCATGGCTGCGGTCAATTGCTGTTGTTGCGGCTCGGGCAAGGCACTCAATAAGGCAATGACTTCTTGCTGGGTTTGCTGTTCCAGCGGGGCCAGGACGGACCGGCCCAGGTCACTGAGGTGCAGTTGCACCGCACGCGCATCGGTGATCGAGCGGACTTTCTGGATCAAACCCTTCTTCTCCAATCCGCTGATCAGCCGGCTCAAGTAACCCGCATCCAGACTAAGCATCTGGCAGAGGTCGGTGCTGGTCAGGTCGCCGCGTGAGGACAGTTCGTACATCACGCGGATTTCGGTGAGGGAGAAGTCGCTGTGCAGCAGGTGTTCCTGCAGCACGCCGATCTGCTGCGTATAGAAACGGTTGAAGCCGCGCACGATACCGGCGCGCTGAACAAGCAGGGGAGTGGACATGGTGCGCGCTCTGATGGTTGCCTTTAGCAAGTATATAATTGCCTGAGGCAACCATGTCAATGCGTTTAATTCAGCCGATCCCCACCCTCATCAGCGCCAGTCCTGCCGTGCCGAGGTGCCCCCAGCGCAGGGTTTGGCCAGGCAAATCGAAGGTTTCGGGTAATGCAATTGCGTCACGCGCCATGGTCATCGATGAACCTCCCGTCAGGTGTCGAGCGTTGCGCCCGTCAGGATGATACGAACGGCCATGATCACGCCGCCCAGCACACCCCTGCCATCGTGGCCTACTTGTTGCGCGTGACGCGCCATACGGCGTTGGCCAAGTCGTCCGCGATGATCAGCGCACCTTTTCGGGCCACAGTCACACCTACCGGACGCCCGCGCGTCTTCTTATTATCGCGCGGCGCCCACTGGATTCGGGGGCGTGATGACTTCGCATAGGAAAGGAATCCGGGAACTGTAAGAAAGTTCACGGTTGTTCGTGTCCAGATGTTTTTAAAGCCCTTGGGGTTTTAGGCCTATCGAGGCAGTCGAACGGGTTGAAAGATGGCATGCTTCGTGGCCCGAGAACAGGAACCGTGCCATGCCTATGAGTACCGAACGTCCCCTTGGCGTCGACGCGCAGGGATTCATCCAGGCTGCCCCCAGCGGCCCGGTGCAGCTCGAGTTTCAGGCGGTGTTGGCCGATGTCTGCGCGACCCTGTCCGCGCCGGCGTGGGCTCTGGATGGTGTTTATCTATACGGCAGTGTGGCCCGAGGTGATGCCTGCCCCGGCGTCTCTGACCTGGACCTCACCCTGGTGCTAAGCGAGCCCCCTGCAGCCGCTGTGTTGACGCGACTGGAGGCGCTGCGGTGCGCCCTGGAGCAACGGCATCCGCAGGTCATTAAGATCGACTTCGACATCGGCTACCGCACTGAAGTACTGGCGCCTGAACACCTCAACCGCTGGGGATACAGGCTCAAGCATCATTGCCGCTGTGTGTGGGGCAACGACCTGACTCAGCACTTCGAGCGGTTCCGGCCGTCGCGTGCAATTGCCTTGGCCGTCAATGGCGACTTCAAGCAGGTGCTCAGCGACTACCACTCGCGTATCGCCCAGGCCGGCACTGACTCAGAGCGACTGCCCTTGCAGCGCGAGGCCGCACGTAAACTGATCCGGGCCACGCAGATATTACGTGCGCAAGAGGCGCTGATGTGGCCCCAAACACTGGAAGAGCACGTCGCAATGTTCATTCAGCAATACCCGGCGATGCGGATCACGATTGCCTTCTTCCTGTTCGAGGCACGAAACCCCAGCGCCGAGCGCGAGGCCTTTTCCACGCGCCTGCTGACGTTTGTGACCTGGATGGTCGCCTGCCAGGCTAGCGACGCTGCCTCGTAACCGGCACGACGGCGGCTGTCGCGGCTCAATAGACATCCCGCAAATAACGCTTCTGCTCACTCATCCGCCGCCAGTAATCGACGGCGCTCTCGACGCCCAGCCCGCCGTGACGATGCGCAACCTGGCGCAAGGCCTGGTCGACATCCTTGGCCATGTGGCTGGCATCGCCGCAGATGTACAACTGCGCGCCTTCCTGCAGCCAGCGCCACAGCTCGGCGCCGTGTTCGCGGATGCGATCCTGCACGTAGATTTTCTGCGCCTGGTCGCGGGAAAACGCCAGGCTCAGGTGGGTGAGCAAGCCATCGCGCTGCATGCCCTGCAGTTCATCCTGGTAGTAAAAATCGCTCGCCGCGTGTTGTTCACCGAAAAACAGCCAATTGCGGCCCTGATGCCCCTGGGCCCGGCGCTCCTGCAAAAATGCGCGGAAGGGCGCCACGCCGGTGCCGGGGCCGATCATGATGATCGGTACGTCGCCATCGGCAGGCGGGCGGAAGTGTTTGGAGGGCTGCACGAACACCGGTACTTCGCCGTTGTCGGCGCGGTCGGCGAGGAAGGTTGACGACACGCCTTTGCGCTTGCCGTAGCGCACGGCTGCCACGGTGAGGTGGACTTCCCGCGGGTGCGCCTTGGCGCTGGATGCAATCGAATACAAGCGCGGTTGCAGGCGCTTGAGCGTGCCGAGCAGTTCGTCCGCCGCGCAGTCGATGGGGTATTCGTGCAGCACGTCCGCCAGTTGCCGGCCCCACAGCCAGTCCTTCAGTTCGGTTTTGCGCTCAGGTTCGAGCAGGTGTTTCAGGCCCGGCTTGGCGCTGCGCTCGGCGATGAAGGCCAGGGTCTCGCTGTTGGGCCGGGCAATTTCAAAGTGCTCGGTCAGGGCCTGGTGCAGCGGCACGTCGCCGAGCTTGTCGATATTTACGCAGGCACTGGAACCCAAGCGGGTCAGATCGAGCAGCTCGCTGACCAGTTCAGGGCAGTTGCGCGGCATCACCGCCAAGGCATCGCCGGCTTCGTAGGTCAGCCCGGAGTCCGCCAGGCCCAGGGAGAATTGACGGGTTTCCTTGTGGCAGCTTTGCGGGTTCAGGTGCCGGTTGAGCAGCAACCGTGAGGCATGCGGCTTGGGTTTTCCGCTGGGCGTGGCGAGGGCTACGGGCGTTGCCGGGTTGAGGGTGTGCAGGAACTGCGTGAACCAGGCATCGGCGCGTGCTTCGAATTCGGTATCGCAGTCGACGCGCTCCAGCAGGCGGGTGGCGCCCAACTCCAGCAGGCGCCGGTCGAGTTGTTTGCCGTGCTGGCAGAACTGCTCGTAGTTGGGATCACCCAACGCGAGTACCGCGAAGCGCAGCGACTCCAGAGGGGTCTCGGCGTGGGTCAGGCCGTGCCAGAAACCTTCGCCGTTGTCCGGCGGGTCGCCGTCGCCGAAGGTGCTGCTGATCAGCGCGAGGTTTTGCGTGTGCGCCAGTTTGCTCGCGGGGAAGTCCGCCATCGCGCTCAGCTCCACCGCGATGCCGCTGGCGCGTAGGCGCTGGGCAAAACGCTCGGCCAAGGCTTCGGCGTTGCCGGTTTGCGAGGCCCATAACAAGGTGACGGCCGGCGTATCAGGGGCGGGCGCGGTTGCCACGGCGCTGGCCTCGGTGCGGCTGAACAAGCCGCCCAGCAGGCCATCCAGCCACAGTCGGGCGTCCTTGGCCATGGGCGCATTCGCCGGCAGCGTCGGGACGCCACCGGCCGGGTGCCCGGTGCTGGATTGCAGGCCACTGAGAAAACCGGCGAGGTAGGTGCGCTCATTGTCGCTCAATGACGGCGACGGCAGGTTGCGGATGCCGATCAGGTCGGCGAAGGCGTCGAGGCGCGACATGGCGAGCTCCTCTGGTAAGGGGGACACGGGGTGGGCGGCCGGTGCCGCTACGTCGAGGAACTGGTGCTCGATCAGTTCGACCCGTTGCAGGGCCACCGCACAGAACTTGAACGCGGGCTGCAGCGAAATCGGGTCGACCGCGTCATGGGTCACGGCGTTGATCGCCAGGTTGTCGCCAAACACATCGTTCCAGTGAAACGGCGCAAAACAGCTGCCCGCACGCACGCGGTCGCTGACCACCGCGGGCAGTACGGCGCGGCCGCGCCGTGAGCGTATCTCGACCGGATCGTTATGTTTGATGCCCAGGCTGGCGGCGTCGTCAGGGTGGATTTCGACGAAGGGGCCGGGGTTGAGTTTGTTCAGCGTGGCGACCTTGCCGGTTTTGGTCAGGGTGTGCCATTGGTGTTGCAAGCGGCCGGTGTTGAGCACGAACGGGAACGCCTCATCCGGCATTTCTGCCGGCGACAGGTGCGGGCGCGGGAAAAACCGGGCTTTGCCGTGTTCGGTGGCAAAAACGATCGCGGGTTGGCGGCCGTCGGCATGGGTCTTGAGGGCTTGGCTGATGCCGTTATTCAGGTAGCGGATCGGGTTGCGCGCTGCGGCCTCGTTCGATGCGCACGGCCATTGCAGGGGGTGTTCGCGCAGGCGTGCATAGCTGGCGCCGCGAATATCGTAGCCGGTGGCGGGGTTCCAGGCGCGCTTGATCTCTTCGAACACCTCGTCGGCGGACGCATACGTGAAGGCGTCGGCGAAGCCCATTTCGCACGCGACCCGGGCGATGATCTGCCAGTCGGCCAGCGCCTCGCCCGGTGGTTCCACGGCTTTTTGCATCAGGGTCAGGTTGCGCTCGGAGTTGATCATCACCCCTTCGGCTTCGGCCCACAGGGCGCCGGGCAAGAGGATGTCGGCGTAGCGATTGGTCTCGGTATCGAGGAACGCATCCTGGGTGATCACCAGTTCGGCGGTTTGCAGCGCCTTGATCACGGTTTGGCGATTGGGCACGCTGGCCACCGGGTTGGTGCAGATGATCCAGCAGGCTTTGATCTGCCCGGCCGCCATCTGCTCGAACATGGCGACGGTGCCACTGCCCGCCTGGCGCGGCAGGCTGTCGGCGGGCTGGTTCCACAGCGCCTCGATAAAGGCGCGGTCGGCGTCGACCAGCACTGAGCGCTGCCCCGGTAGGCCGGGGCCCATGTAGCCCATCTCACGACCGCCCATGGCGTTGGGTTGCCCGGTCAGGGAGAACGGCCCGCTGCCGGGTCGGCAGATCGCGCCGGTGGCCAGGTGCAGGTTGCACAGCGCGTTGGTGTTCCAGGTGCCGTGGGTGCTTTGGTTGAGGCCCATGGTCCAGCAGCTCATCCACTCGGCGGCCTGGCCGATCCAGTCGGCGGCTTGGCGGATGTCGGCTTCGGCCAGGCCGGTCAGTTCGGCGACCCGGTGCGGCGGGTAGTCTTCCAGAAAGCCGGGCATGGCCTCCCAGCCTTCGGTGAAGGCGGCGATAAAGGCCGGGTCGGTGTGCCCGTTTTTCACCAGCAGGTGCAGCAAGCCGTTGAGCAACGCCAGGTCGGTGCCCGGTTTGATCGACAGGAACAGGTTGGCCTTGTCGGCCGTTGCACTGCGCCGTGGGTCGACCACGATCAGTTTGGCGCCGGCCTTGACCCGGTCCATCATGCGCAGGAACAGGATCGGGTGACAGTCGGCCATGTTGGCGCCGATCACGAAGAACAGCTCGGCGCGGTCGAAGTCTTCATACGAGCCGGGCGGCCCGTCGGCACCGAGGGAGAGTTTGTAGCCGCTGCCGGCGCTGGCCATGCACAGGCGCGAGTTGGACTCAATGTTGGCGGTGCGCACAAAACCCTTGGCCAGCTTGTTGATCAGGTACTGGGCTTCCAGCGACATCTGCCCGGACACGTAGAACGCCAGCGCATCCGGGCCATCGCGGTCGAGGATGGCGCGCAAACGGCCGGCGGTCTCGCAGATGGCCTTGTCCATGGCGATACGCACCGGATCGTGATCACGCGCCTGGCGCAGGTAGGCGTTTTCCATGCGGCCAGACTCGGCGATGGCTTGCCCGCAGGTGGTGCCTTTGGTGCAGAGCCGGCCGGCGTTGGTGGGGTGGGCCTTGTCGCCGATCACCTTGACCACGCGGTTGTGCTCGACGTGCATGACGATGCCGCAGCCCACGCCACAATAAGGACACACGCTGCGTACACGTTGGTTTGCCATGGGTAATCCTCGGGTCTTTTCTGCCCGCCCATAAAAAAAGCGCCCTGTAACCCTCCGTTGGAAACGGGGATCACACGGCGCCTTTGTCGTGAGTGGGCAGTCAGCGTTGACTGCTTGGTTGGTGTGTTCCTAGCAAGTCACGCGCCAGGTTTTTCACACGCCGCTGTGACGGGCTTGGTTGCGCCCTGTGCGCCCGCGCTACACGGGAAAATGCACTTTTATGACGCCAGCGCGCACCAGTTGGAGGCACAACACGCGGTGTCTGGCAGGGTTGAGCGGCACTTGCCGCCGTTGCGGCGGGCATGACGGCGGATTGGCACAGAGCCTGCAAGCTCAGGAACAATCCCACCTCGGTCAACGACGATCGACAGGCCGTACAGGTCATGGGCACCAGCGGTAGAACCGGCGAAGACGTCCGGATCGACCCCGCATAAGAACAGGCAAAGGCGCCTGGAACCGCAAGGTTTCAGGCGTTTTTTTTTGCTTTTTTCAAACCGTGATGAGCGTTGTCGGGTGCTTGATATGAACTCCAGTCTGAAACAGCTGAAAACCCTGATCGTCGTCGGCAATGGCATGGTCGGCCATCATTGTGTGGCGCAACTGATCGAGCGCGGCGCACTGGATCACTACCGGCTGCATGTGTTCAGCGAGGAGCCGATGCGTGCCTATGACCGCGTGCATCTGTCCGAATACTTCACCGGCCGTGATGCCGAGTCGCTGGCGTTGTCGCACGTCTCGCTGTACCAGACGCCGGGCGTGACCCTGCACCTGGGGGTGCCGGTGCTGGAAATCGACCGCGCCCGCCGTGAGGTGATCACCGCCGCAGGCAGCGTGGTGTATGACACGTTGGTGCTGGCGACGGGCTCTTATCCGTTTGTGCCGCCGATCGACGGCGCGCAAGGCGATTCGCGGCTGGTCTATCGCACCCTGGAAGACCTCGATGCCATCCGCGCCGCCGCCGCGAATGCCCGGCGTGGGGTGGTGGTCGGCGGTGGCCTGCTGGGCCTGGAAGCCGCCAATGCCCTGAAAAGCCTGGGCCTTGAAGCCCATGTGGTGGAATTCGCGCCGCGCCTGATGCCGGTGCAACTGGATGACTTCGGCGGGCTGGCGCTCAAGGCGCAGATCGAGCGGCTGGGCGTGGGCGTGCATTTGTCCCGCGCCACTCAATCGATCAGCGCGGGCGAGCAGTACCGTTACCGCATGAATTTTGCCAATGACGAATTCCTTGAAACCGACCTGATCGTGTTTTCCGCCGGTATCCGCGCCCAAGACGCACTGGCCCGCCAGGCCGGCCTGGAGATTGGCCCGCGCGGCGGTGTGGTGATCAATGATGAGTGCTTGAGCTGCGACCCGAACATCTACGCGATTGGCGAATGTGCGTCTTGGAACGGCAGCCTGTTCGGCCTGGTCGCGCCGGGTTACCAGATGGCCCGAGGGGTTGCCGCCCTGTTGTGCGGGCAGACCGCCGAGCCCTTTGTCGGCGCGGACATGTCGACCAAACTCAAACTGTTGGGGGTGGACGTAGGTTCCATTGGCGACGCCCATGCACACACGCCCGGTGCGCGCAGCTACCAGTTCATCGACGAGGCCAGCGCCAGTTACCGGCGGCTGGTGGTGGACGCCACCGGCAAACAGGTGATCGGTGCGGTGCTGGTCGGCGACAACAGCTACTACGACACGTTGCTGCAGTACATGCAGAACGGTATCGCGTTGCCGGCCGAACCGGCCAGCCTGATCTTGCCGTCGTCCGCCGGCGCACCGACCCTCGGCCCTGGCGCCTTGCCGGAGTCGGCCACCGTCTGCTCCTGCCATAACGTCACCAAAGGCTCGATTTGCACGGCCATCGACAGCGGCTGCGCCGACCTTGGCCTGCTCAAGGCGCAGACCAAGGCTTGCACCGGCTGTGGCGGTTGCGCCGGCTTGCTCAAGCAGGTGTTCGAGCATGAACTGGTGGCCCGTGGCGTCAGCGTCGACAAGAGCCTGTGCGAACACTTCGCCTATACCCGCCAGGAGTTGTATGCCCTGGTGCGTGTGGAAGGGGTGATCACCTTCGAAGAATTGCTGGCCAAACATGGTCGTGGCCACATCGGTTGCGATGTGTGCAAACCGGCGGTGGGCTCGATCCTCGCGTCATGCTGGAACCAGCCGATCATGGACGCCTCGCTGGTGCCGTTGCAGGACACCAACGACACGTTCATGGCCAATATGCAGAAGAACGGCACCTACTCGGTGGTGCCGCGTATTCCGGGCGGCGAAATCACTGCGGAAAAACTCATCGCCATCGGCGTGGTCGCGCAGAAATACGAGCTCTACACCAAGATCACCGGCGGCCAGCGCATCGACCTGTTTGGCGCGCAACTGCATGAGTTGCCGGACATCTGGGCCGAGCTGATCGACGCCGGGTTTGAAACCGGGCATGCCTACGGCAAATCCACGCGCACGGTGAAGTCGTGCGTCGGCAGCACCTGGTGCCGCTACGGCGTGCAGGACAGCGTGAACATGGCGCTGCTCATCGAGGACCGCTACAAGGGCCTGCGCTCGCCGCACAAGCTCAAGTTCGCGGTGTCCGGCTGCACCCGCGAATGCGCCGAAGCGCAAAGCAAAGACGTCGGCGTGATCGCCACCGAGAAGGGCTGGAACCTCTACATCGCCGGTAACGGCGGCATGCGCCCACGCCATGCCGAGCTGTTCGCGACCGACCTGGATGACGCCACGCTGATCCGCTACATCGACCGCTTCCTGATGTTCTACATCCGCACCGCCGACAAATTGCAGCGCACCTCGGTGTGGCGCGAAAGCCTGGAAGGGGGCCTGGATTTCCTCAAGGACGTGATCCTCGACGACAGCCTGGGCCTGGGCGCCGAGCTCGAAGCGCAAATGCAGCTGGTGGTCGACCGTTACGAATGCGAGTGGGCCAACGCCCTCAAAGACCCGGAAAAACTCAAACGCTTCCGCACCTTCGTCAACGACAAACGCCCGGACCCGGACATCCATTTTGTCCACGAACGCGGCCAGCGCCGGCCAATCATGGCCGCCGAACTCAACCTGATTCCCGTCATCGAGGAGCTTGCCTGATGAGCCAGTCCAACACTTTGCGAAACCTTGCCACCTGGAAAAGCGTGTGCAGCGAAAGCGACCTGGTGAGCAATTCCGGCGTGGTGGTGTGGTACGACGGCGCGCAAGTCGCGCTGTTTTACCTGCCGGACGCACCGGACCAGACGCTCTACGCCATCGACAACCACGACCCGGAATCCGGCGCAAACGTGATCGGTCGCGGGCTGGTCGGCAGTATCAAAGGCGACCTGGTGGTGGCCGCGCCGATCTACAAACAGCATTATCGCCTGGCGGACGGCCAATGCCTGGAGGCACCGCACCAGCGCTTGCGGGTGTGGCCGGTGCGGTTGAATGCGGGGGTGGTGGAGTTGGGGGTGAGTTGAGGCGAGGCGGGCTGAAGGCGCCCATCCTCCAGTTGCCTGTGGCATTTGGAAGGTGGGTGCGCGCGCATTCCCCGTCAGCGGTTGAAGCGTTCAACCAGTGCGTATTGGGTGGCCGCGGTGTGGGTCAGTTCTTTGCTCAGGTCAGTGGATTGATGGGCCTGGACCGACGTCTGGTCGGCCAGTTCGGCGATGGTGGTGATGTTGCGGCTGATCTCTTCGGCCACCGCGCTTTGTTCTTCGGTGGCGGCAGCGATCTGGGTGGTCATCTCGGTGATGTGGGACACCGCTTCGCTGATGCCGACCAGCGCCTGGTCCGCCTCAAGCACCCGGGCCACGCCTTCCTGCGCCTGGCGCTGGCCGTGCTCCATGCTTTGCACGGCGTTGTTGGACGACGCCTGGAGCTTGGTGATCAAACCATGGATCTGGGTGGTGGAGTGCGTGGTGCGTTGTGCCAATTGGCGCACCTCGTCGGCGACGACGGCAAAGCCGCGGCCCATGTCGCCGGCACGCGCCGCTTCAATGGCGGCGTTGAGGGCCAGCAGGTTGGTCTGGTCGGCGATGCCTTTGATTACGTCAACCACAGAGCCGATTTCGTCGCTGTCCCGGGCCAATTGCGCCACGGTGATACCGGTCTCGCCGACCATGGCGGAGAGGCGCTCGATGGCTTCGCGGGTATCGCGGGCTACCTCGCGGCCGCGCCCGGTCAGCACGTTGGCTTGCTGGGTGGCGTCGGCGGTGCGCTGCACATGGCTGGCGACTTCCTGGGTGGTCGCGGCCATTTGGTTGACGGCGGCCGAGACCTGCTCGGTTTCGACGCGTTGACGGTCAAGGCCGGTCGAGCTGGCCGTGGCCAGTCGGTTGGATTGTCCAGCCAGCGCGCTGAGTTGCTCGGCACTGTCCTGCAGGCGGGTTAGGCAGGTCTTCAGGCGGGCGTTCTGGCTAAGGAAGGCGGTTTCCAGGCGGGCCTGGGGGCCGCGTTCATCGCTGTACATCTGCGCAATCAGCGCGTCCGAGGTCGACGGTTCGACGCCCGCCAGCAAGCGCAACGTCGCGCGCTGACGCAACTGCGCGCCGATCATGCCCACGGGCACCGCAACGGCTACCGCCACCGCCATGGCCAGCGGCGCGCTGAGGAACAGCCCGCCGACGGCGCCGGCAAGCCCGGTGGCCACATAGGGCGCGCTGTCGAACAACGTCGACAGCCAACCATCCCGGCGTGAAACCGCCGATTTGCCTTGGCTGATACGGCGGTACAGTGCCTGGGCACGTCGGATCTCATCAGCGCTCGGCTTGACCCTGACCGACTCGAAGCCCACCACCCGGCTGCCTTCGAAGATCGGCGTGACGTAAGCGTTGACCCAATAATGATCGCCGTTTTTCGAGCGATTCTTGACGATGCCCATCCACGGCTGGCCTTGCTTGAGCGCGCGCCACATATGGGCAAATACGGCAGGGGGGACATCGGGATGGCGCACGATATTCTGCGGGGCGCCGATCAGGTCGGTGCGTTCAAAACCGCTGATATCGACAAAAGCATCGTTGCAGTAAGTGATCTTCCCTTCAACATCGGTTGCGGAAATGAGCTTCTGCGAAGGCGCGAGGGTAATCTCGCGCTGTGTCACTGGCTGGTTGTTGCGCATTCGACTACTCCCTGAATTGCTTGTAGGACATCGGCAACCATTCAAATAAGTTGAAGACCGATTGTCTGGCAATTCAAAACAGCGACATTGCACCGGTCTAAATCCTGTATTCAGCCCTGTCAGTCGGCAGCCGAAACGCGAAAGCACAAGACTTCAAACGCAAATGCCGGATAATGGCGGCCAATTTGAAGTTCGCTATTTTGGTAATCCCGCATGGAAATTAAGGTTAACTTTCTCGACAATCTTCGACTTGAAGCCAAGTTCGATGACTTCACGGTGATCGCCGATCAACCGATTCGCTATAAAGGCGATGGGTCGGCGCCGGGGCCATTCGATTACTTCCTGGCTTCGTCGGCATTGTGTGCGGCGTACTTTGTGAAGCTGTACTGCCAGACGCGCAATATCCCCACGGAAAACATCCGGCTGTCGCAGAACAACATTGTCGATCCAGAAAATCGCTACAACCAGATTTTCAAGATCCAGGTGGAACTGCCTGCGGATATCTCCGACAAGGATCGCCAAGGCATCCTGCGCTCCATCGACCGTTGCACCGTGAAGAAAGTGGTGCAGGCCGGGCCTGAGTTCGTGATCGAAGAGGTGGAAAACCTCGACGCCGATGCCCAGGCGCTGTTGATGCCCAACGCCACTTCTGAGGCCGGCACCTACATCGTGGGCAAGGACCTGCCGCTGGAGCAGACCATCGCCAACATGTCCGGCATCCTGGCCGGCCTGGGCATGAAGATCGAGATCGCCTCGTGGCGCAATATCGTGCCGAACGTGTGGTCGCTGCATATCCGCGATGCCCATTCGCCCATGTGCTTCACCAACGGCAAGGGCGCGACCAAGGAAAGCGCGCTGGCCTCGGCGTTGGGCGAGTTCATCGAGCGTCTCAACTGCAACTTCTTCTATAACGATCAGTTTTGGGGCGAAGAACTGGCCAACGCGCCGTTCGTGCATTACCCGGACGAGCGCTGGTTTCAGCCTGGGCCCAAGGATGAGCTGCCGACGCAAATCCTCGATGCTTATTGCCTGAAAATCTACAACCGCGATGGCGAGTTGCGCGGCTCGCACCTGTTCGACACCAACTCCGGCAATGAAGAGCGCGGGATTGTCGCGCTGCCGTTTGTGCGCCAGTCGGACGGCGAGGTGGTGTATTTCCCGTCCAACCTGATCGAAAACCTGTACCTGAGCAACGGCATGAGCGCCGGCAACACCCTGGCCGAAGCCCAGGTGCAGTGCCTGTCGGAGATCTTCGAGCGGGCGGTCAAGCGCGAAATCATCGAAGGCGAATTCGCCCTGCCGGATGTGCCGACTGAAGTATTGGCCAAGTACCCGGGTATTCTGGCCGGTATCCAGGGGCTGGAAGCCCAGGGCTTCCCGGTGCTGGTCAAGGATGCCTCGCTGGGCGGTGAATTCCCGGTGATGTGCGTGACCTTGATGAACCCGCGTACCGGTGGTGTGTTTGCCTCGTTTGGCGCGCACCCGAGCCTGGAAGTGGCGCTGGAACGCAGCCTCACTGAACTGCTGCAAGGCCGCAGTTTCGAAGGCCTCAACGACCTGCCGCAGCCGACCTTCGAAGGCCACGCGGTGACCGAACCGAATAACTTCGTCGAGCACTTTATCGACTCCAGCGGTGTGGTCTCGTGGCGCTTCTTCAGTGCCGAATCGGATTACGAATTCGTCGAGTGGGACTTCTCCGGCCAGGGCGAAAACTCCAACGCCGAAGAAGCCGCGACACTGTTCGGCATTCTCGAAAACATGGGCAAGGAATCGTACATGGCGGTGTATGAGCACCTGGGCGCCACCGCCTGCCGCATCCTGGTGCCGGACTACTCGGAAATCTATCCGGTGGACGACCTGATCTGGGACAACACCAACAAAGCCCTGTTTTTCCGCGCCGATATCCTCAACCTGCATCGCCTGGATGACGCTGAACTCAAGGCCCTGGCCGAACGCCTGGTGGAAAGCGAACTGGACGATTACACCGACATCGCCACCTTGATCGGCATCGAGTTCGACGACAACACCGCCTGGGGCCAACTGACCATCCTGGAATTGAAGCTGCTGATCTACCTCGCCCTGCAACAATATGAGGACGCGAAGGAAGCGGTGGAAATGTTCCTGCAGTACAACGACAACACCGTTGAGCGCGGCCTGTTCTATCAGGCGGTGAACGCGGTGTTGGAGATGGAACTGGATGAAGACCTGGAACTGGCGGACTACGAGGCCAACTTCCGGCGGATGTTTGGTCACGAGCGGATGGATGCGGTGATCGGTTCGGTCAATGGCAGCGTGCGCTTTTATGGGCTGACGCCGACCAGCATGAAGCTGGAAGGGCTGGATCGGCATCTGCGCTTGATCGAGAGCTACAAGAAGCTGCATAGCGCGCGGGCCAACGTCACGTCAGCCTGACCCACCGCTATCGGGGGCAAGCCCCCTCCCACATTAGGATGTCATTGGCGGACTACGAGGCGTCTCCAAAAACCAGGGCGAGCATCACGTCAGCCTGACGCCGTATCCAGTGTGGGAGGGGCGGTGCGACGATTCGACTTGCCCCCGATAGCAATCTGTCAGTCGCTGAATCAGGAGACTGACCCACCGCTATGAGGAGCAAGCCGCCCCTCCCTCATTAGATATATGCCAAGGCTTGCGCCAGGTCTGCGCGCAAGTCCTCCACATCTTCAACCCCCACCGACAACCGCACCAACCCATCGCCGATGCCCAACTGCGCCCGCGTCGCCGCCGGGATGCTGGCATGGGTCATGATCGCCGGGTGTTCGATCAGGCTTTCCACGCCGCCGAGGCTTTCGGCCAGGGCGAAGAGCTTGACGTGCTCCAGGAAACGCCTGGCGCCGGCCAGGTCGCAGTTCAATGCGACTGAAATCATCCCGCCAAACCCGTGCATCTGCCGACGAGCCAGGACGTGTTGGGGGTGGGAGACCAGGCCCGGGTAGTACACCCGCGCCACTTGCGGTTGGTGTTCGAGCCAGGTCGCGAGGTCCAGCGCATTGCTGCAATGGCGCTCCATGCGCAGGGCCAGGGTTTTCACGCCGCGCAGGGTCAGGAAGGCGTCGAACGGCCCGGCGATGGCGCCGACCGAGTTCTGCAGGAAGCCCAGGCGCTCGGCCAGTTCGGGGTTGTCGCCGACAATCGCGATACCACCGATCACGTCGGAGTGGCCATTGAGGTATTTGGTCGTGGAATGCACCACGATGTCGCAGCCCAGCTCCAGCGGACGCTGAATCCACGGGCTGGCGAAGGTGTTGTCCGCCACGCAGAGGATGCCGCGGGCGCGGCAGATGCGGGCGATGGCGCTGAGGTCGGTCAGGCTCAGCAGTGGGTTGCTGGGCGTCTCGACCCAGACCATGCGCGTGTCGTCCTGCAACGCCGCTTCAAACGCCTGCACATCGCTCAAGTCGACAAAACTGAAACGGTGCCCGGCGCTGCGCTGGCGTACCTTGTGGAACAGGCGGAAGGTGCCGCCATACAGATCGTTGCCGGAGACCACATGGCTGCCGGCATCCAGCAACTCCAGCACGCTGGAAATCGCCGCCAGCCCCGAGGCAAAGGCAAACGCCTGGCGGCCGCCTTCCAGGTCGGCTACGCAGCGCTCCAGGGCGAACCGAGTGGGGTTGTGGGAACGGCCATAGTCGAAGCCCTTGTGTACGCCGGGGCTGTCTTGCAGGTAGGTGGAGTTCGCATAAATCGGCGGCATCAGCGCGCCGGTGGTCGGGTCGGGTGCTTGCCCGGCGTGGATCACGCGGGTGGCAAACGCGTTTTTATCGGGCTGACTCATGCAAGGGATCTCCGTAGGTGATTGAGCAGGTCGACACGGGTGATCAGGCCATGGAAGCCCGACGCGTCGGCGATGATGGCGACCAGGCCGCGATCCAGCTCCGCCTGCAACTCGGCGAGGCTGGCGCTGGGGGCGAGGGTGTGCAGGGTCTCGGTCATGGCGCTGGCGACGATCATGGAAAAGTCCGCAGCGTCGTGGTGCAGGCCCAGCAGGATGTCGGACTCGTCAATCACCCCCACCAGTGCCTGGCCGTTCACCAGCACCGGCAGTTGCGAAACATCGGCCAGGCGCATGCGCTGGAAGGCGGTGAGCAGGGTGTCGTCGGGGCTGACGCTGATCACGCGGCCGTCTTCGAAGCGCCGCGCGATCACGTCACGCAGGTCGCCGTAGTGCTTGTAGTGCAGCAAGCCCGCATCGTTCATCCACTGGTCGTTGTAGACCTTCGACAGGTAACGCGTGCCGGTGTCGCAGACGAAGCTGACCACTCGCTTGGGCGTGGTCTGTGCGCGGCAATAGCGCAAGGCTGCGGCGAGCAGGGTGCCGGTGGACGAGCCGCCGAGAATGCCTTCGGCCTTGAGCAACTGGCGGGCGTGGTCGAAGCTCTCTTCATCGCTGATGGAATAGGCCTGGCGCACGCTGGACAGGTCGGCAATCGAGGGGATGAAATCTTCGCCGATCCCTTCAACCGCCCAGGAACCCGGGGTGACCAGGGTGCCGCTGCGGCTGAATTCGGCCATCACCGAACCGACCGGGTCCGCCAGCACCATTTCCAACGCCGGCTGCACCCGCTTGAAGAACCGCGTCAGCCCGGTGAGCGTGCCGGCCGAACCGACGCCCACCACAATCGCATCGAGGTCGTGCTGGGTTTGCGCCCAGATTTCCGGGGCGGTGCTGGTTTCGTGGGCGAGTGGGTTGGCCGGGTTATTGAACTGGTCGGCGAAGAACGAGCCCGGCATGTCCTTGGCCAGGCGCGCCGCCACGTCCTGGTAGTACTCGGGGTGGCCCTTGCCGACATCGGAGCGGGTGATATGCACTTCGGCGCCCAAGGCCTTGAGGTGCAGCACCTTTTCGGTGGACATCTTGTCGGGCACCACCAGCACCACCCGGTAGCCTTTCGCTCGGCCCACCAGCGCCAGGCCCAGCCCGGTGTTGCCGGCGGTGGCTTCGACAATCGTGCCGCCGGCGCGCAGGCGGCCGTCGCGTTCGGCGGCGTCGATCATCGCCAGGCCGATGCGATCCTTGATCGAGCCGCCGGGGTTTTGCGATTCGAGTTTGAGAAACAGCGTGCAGGGGCCGGTATCGAAGCGGCTGATCCGCACGAGCGGGGTGTTGCCGATCAGTTCAAGCACGGCGGGGCGGGCAAGCGTGGGCATGTCGTCACCTGGGTGTAGGGTGGGGGGACAGCAAACGGCAGAGCATGGTTTGGACCATAGGCTGCTATCGCACGGGTCGCAACCGGGCGGTCGGCCGGCTGTCTTTTTTTGGCGCATGGGCGAATAGGCGGTGCGCCATCCGTGGGCAGTCTTACCGCGCGGCCTGGGCGCGAACCCGCGTAGTCGTTGGGCGTGCGCCGCTGGCCTGGGGTTTGCTAGAAACAAATCCAAACTTGGATACAAGATGGAGTCTCTTATGCAGACCGTTATCGGCTGGACCCTCGGCGAATGGCATGACGCCTATCGCAGCGGGACGCTCACCCCGGACATCGTGCTGACCCTGGCCGCGCAATACGCCGCTGACGACAACGCCTGGATCGTCCGTGCGCGCCCTGAACAACTGACGGCGCAGTTGGCGCAATTGAGCGAGCGGCTGGCGGCGCTCGGTGGCGACATCGCCAAGCTGCCGTTGTACGGCGTGCCGTTTGCGATCAAGGACAACATCGACGCGGCCGGCTGGGAGACCACGGCGGCGTGTCCGGAATTTGCCTACGCCCCGGCGTCGGATGCGAGCGTCGTCGCCAGGCTGCGTGCGGCCGGTGCAATTCTGATGGGCAAGACCAACCTCGATCAGTTCGCCACCGGCCTGGTGGGCACCCGCTCGCCCTATGGCGCGGTGGCCAACAGCTTCAATCCGGCGTATGTCAGCGGCGGTTCCAGCTCTGGTTCCGCCTCGGTGGTCGCCCGGGGTTTGGTGGCGTTCTCCCTGGGCACCGACACCGCAGGCTCGGGTCGGGTGCCGGCGGGGTTCAACAATATCGTCGGGTTAAAACCCAGCAAAGGCCGCCTGTCCAATACCGGCCTGGTGCCCGCGTGCCGCACGGTGGATTGCATCTCGGTGTTTGCGCTCACCGTGGAGGACGCCGAATCCGTGGCGCAAGTGGCCGAAGGCTACGACGCCAGCGACGCCTATTCCCGCGCCAACCCGCATACCGCGCCTGTGGCGGTGGGCAGCGCGATCAAGCTCGCCATTCCGGCGACCCTGGAGTTCTTCGGCGATGCCCAGAACCAGGCCGTATTCGAGCAGGCTGTCGAGCGCTTCAAGGCGTTGGGTGCGCTGATCACCCCGGTGGATTTCAGCCCGTTCAAGGCCCTGGCGGACCAGTTGTATTTTGGCCCGTGGGTCGCCGAGCGCACGGTCGCCCTGCAAAGCATGCTTGAACAGCAGCCGGATGCGATCAACCCGGTGGTGCGCGGCATCGTCGAAAACGGGCTTAAGTACAGCGCCTGCGATGCCTACAAAGCCGAATACCTGCGGGCCGAGCTGAGCCGGCGCATCAATGACACGCTGGCAGGGTTCGATGCCTTGCTGGTGCCGACCTCGCCGACGATTCGCACCCAGGCCGAGATGGCCGTGGAGCCCGTGCGCTACAACTCGCAGTTCGGTTACTACACCAACTTCACCAACCTGGCGGACCTGTGTGCGCTGGCGCTACCCGCCGGCTTGCGCGCCGATGGTTTGCCCTGCGGCATCACCCTGTTGGCGCCGGCCTGGCATGACACGGCACTGGCGCACTTGGGCAAGCGCTGGCAAGCCGGTCTCGGCCTGCCGCTGGGCGCCACCGCGCGCGCGTTACCCGCGCCAGCCGCGCCAGCACCCGCGCCCGGCAGCGTGCGCGTGGCGGTGGTTGGCGCGCACCTGAGCGGCATGCCGCTGAACTTTCAACTGACCACGCGCAATGCGGTGTTGGTCGAACAAACACTGACTGGCGACAGCTATCGACTGTACGCGCTGCCGGGCACCGTGCCGCCGAAACCGGGGCTGGCCAAGGCGGACAGCGGCCGCTCGATCATCATCGAGCTGTGGGATATGCCCATCGCACGCTTTGGCGAGTTCGTCGCCGAAATCCCCGCGCCCCTGGGCATCGGCACCCTGAGCCTGGCGGACGGGCGCAGCGTCAAAGGTTTTATCTGCGAGCCCTGGGCCCTGGCCGACGCCCTCGATATCACCGAATTCGGCGGCTGGCGCGCCTTTATCGCGAGCCGGGGCTAAGCATGCCGGGTTCAACGCTGAAAAAAACCAGGGAGCGCCCCGACAGCTTGGCCGAACGGATCTATGCGCAGCTCAAGGCGGATATCTTCGACTTTCGCCTGCTGCCGGGGGACCGCTTCAGCGAAGGCGAAGTGGCCGAGCGCATGAACGTCAGCCGTACCCCGGTGCGTCAGGCGCTCTATCGTCTTGAGAAGGAAGGCTATCTGGAGGTGTACTTTCGCAGTGGCTGGCAGGTGAAACCGTTCGACTTCAGCTACTTCGAAGAGCTGTATGACGTGCGGATCATTCTGGAACTGGCGGCGGTCAGCCACTTATGCCGGATGGATGCGCCGAGCCATCCGCTGTTGCAAGGGTTGCAAGCGATCTGGCAGGTGGAGGAGGGCGAACGCCAGCAGGACACCCAGGTGGTGTCCGAGCTGGACGAGCGCTTTCACTGCGCCCTGGTAGAGGCCACCGGCAACCGCGAAATGGCGCGCATGCACTACGCCATTACGGAAAAAATCCGCATCATCCGTCGGCTCGACTTTACCCAGGCATCGCGGATCGCTGCGACCTACGAAGAGCACGGGCAGATACTCGACGCGATCCTGCAACGGTGCGGTGAGCAGGCGCAGCAGCTGCTCACGCGGCATATCGAACTGAGCAAGCAGCAGGTGCGCAAGATCACGTTGCACCGGTTGCAGGTGGCGCGGGGCACTCAGTCAGCCGGCTTCACAGCAACGCTTGCAGACGGCTGACGGTGGCGTCGCCGGCCCGCTGCATCGGCGCGCGCAATTCACTCCCGATCAATCCCTGCAGGGCCAACGCCGCCTTAACCGGTGCCGGGTTAGGCTCCATAAACAGCGTATTGATCAGCGCCAGCAACTGAAAAAACGTCTGCCGCGCCTCGCTCAACTGGTTATCCCGCACCTGCTGCCACAGCGCCACGAACTGCTCGGTGTGTACATGTGCCGACGCCGCGATCGCCCCACTGGCGCCAAGGCACAACGCGTTAAAGATCTGGATATCCTCGCCACACAGCACATCCACCGTACCACTGGCCAACAGCGCCAGGGTATTGCCCAGGTTGCCGCCACAGTCCTTGACCGCGACGATGCGCGGATGGGCGACGATGTTCAGCAGGGTGGCCTGTTCGAAGGTCGCGCCGGTGCGATAGGGAATGTCATAGAGAATGATCGGCACACTGGAGGCGTCGGCCACCGTGCGGAAGAACGCTTCAAGGCCGCTCTGGGACGGGCGGATATAGCTGGGCGCCGGCACCAACAGTCCGGCCACCGGGCGTTTGAGGATTTCGCCTTGGAACTGCAACAGCTCAATTTGGTTATATCCCGCAAGGCCCATCACCACGCGATGCGCTGGCACCCATTGCAACACCGCATCCAGCACGGCCAGTTGTTCCTGACGGCTCAACGCCGCAGCTTCGCCCGTGGTGGTGCAGACCATGATCCCGGCCACGTGCTGTTCCAGCAGATGCTCGACCAGCCGGCGCAAGCCGATAAAGTCGATGGCGCCGTCATGAAACGGCGTGACCACGGGAACCCAGATACCTTGAAACGCTGACATGCACTTTCTCCTGATGGTTGACCGATAAAGTCACCGTCAGAAGGGCAGAGGGAATTGTGCAAGGGCAGGGTGTCCGTCGCGCTCAATGTCCTGTCAGCTCATCTGACGGGACAGCGCGCCCCGGTCACATGAGCGACTGTTTCTTCGATTTGAGGGCGCGCGCAACGCAACCTTGCGCCTTGGCGATCAAGCCAATGACGGAAAGGTTAATGGAAGACGTTGCAAGCATGAGCTGACACACCCTGAATGAGGCGTCCATCTTTAGGGGATGTGAGTAAATGTGTCAAGCCCTGCGCAGGCACCCGTTCGCTTCGTCGCCCGGCGGAAACAGAGATGATCTGTTGCCTCATCTGAGATGCGACGCAAGCGGTCACCCCGCGCTCGCTGATCCAGCGCATTCGCCACTAAGCTGGCGCTCCTATTACGGCTTGGAAATCTTGTACTCGGCGAGCTTCGCCTTGTGCTCCTCCTGCAGGTACTTCTTGTTGACGATCTGCGAGAACTTCATGAAGTCGGCCTTGGCGTCGTCCCTGTCGCCCAAATGGTCATACGCGATCCCCCGCGCATAATAGGCCCAGGCATAGTCCGGCTGACGCTGGAGGCCGGTACTGAATGCTTCAGCGGCCTCTCGGTACTGACCCAGGTCTGTCAGCGCGAGGCCCAAATGATAGTAGGTCGGCATGTGGAAGCCGGAACCCTTCCCAGCTTCTCCCATCCCGTTGTCAAGGTTGTACTGCACGAGTTCAAGGGCTTTTTTCGGGTTGCCAGCGTCGCGATACATGGCGCTCAGGTCCAGGTTGGCGCGCGGATCAGGCTTGACCTCCAGTTGCATGGATTTTTCCTTGGCGGTCACGGCTTCGGGAAAGTGCTTGAGGTTGCTGTAGGCGTCGGCCTGCACCGCGTAAATCAAACTTTGCAGCGAGGCGGGCAGCGTATTTTTCTGCAGGCATAGATCACCTTCCTGCAGCACCAGAGGGTAGTTTTCGGCTCTGGACGCTTTGAACTGATTAGTGCAGTGGACAAGGTTGGCTTTTTGCGGGTTCTGCATCCCTGCGCAACCTGTGAGGATGACGGCGCAGACGATCAGTGCCGGCCAGCGAGTAGTCATGATAAGCATCCTTGTCAGTCGAGCAGATGAGCGTTGAGGTCAGGGCGATAGACCTGCAACAGCGGCGCGGTCACGGTGCCTTGTAGCGAACAGAACACGGTGGTGTGTCCCGCGAGCGGCGGTGTCGAGTCGCCCGTGTCGACGATCAGCACGCGGTCTACGAACCCAAACGGCGTGGCGACGCCAGGGCCGGTCAGTCCTTCGGTGCGCCATTGGCCGATAGGGTCCCCGATGCGGCGAATTTCGGCGCGGGTAATGGCTTTGCCCTGACTGACAAAGCGTGCGCTATCAACGATCAGCGGCTTGAGTTTTGCGGCCACCTCTTGCGGCGAGCCATCGGCAACAAAACCCCAGAACAAAAAATTGCCGAGGTTCTTGATGGTTTCGGCCTGATTGTAATAGCCGACCATACGCACACCGTTAACGATCAGGGGCGTTTCGAAGTGTTGGTAAGTGCCACCTTCCTGCAGCGGACTCATGATGCTCGGTGCCTTGACCGAGCCGTAGTCACTCAGGCGCAAGGTACCTGCAGGCAGGTGGGCATCGCGTAGGCTCTCGAAGAAATGCGCATCGCAACGAGAGAATTCAGTCAGCAGTTGTTCCGGCGTGGTAACCGTCTGGGCTTGGGCCGTGCACACGGCGCCGACGGCGAGCAAAGCAACGCCGGAAAAAAGAAAGCGGAACATTAAAATCATCCGTGAAATGGGAACAAAGGCTGTCGGCTGATGAGTCGGGAACTTTAGCAATACGGGCCTGTGGGAGAAGGCTGGCATCTCTTTTTGGTTGAAAGCGGGGGTGGGTAGAGCGTGAGCTCGTGGCCGATTTCTGCTTCTGACGAAGGGCTGCAATCGGCCCAGAGTGTGCAAAAACGTTTCGCCAAAATTGAAGTGTCCGCGTCTACGTTAAATCTGAAATTTATCGGCACGTCTGCAGATGTGGATTTCGCGTAGAAACGTGATTTCCAGTCCGGTTTTGAGCACCTGACGCGCTCAAAAACGTTTTTACACAGTCTCGGCCAAAAGCTGCCGCTCACCTGAGATAAATTTTGAACGTCCCAACGCCTGGAATGAGCCCCTCATAGCCGCAAAACAAAGCCCGTTAACATGCCTCTCAACGCGTCGCACATTGGCCTATCCGAAAAAAATCTTTAAGCGCCGCCTGATAGAGCGCCAATGGCTGATTGTCCGTATTGAATAGTGCAAACGGAATCATCGTGAGATGTGAAAACGACGTGGCGTTTATCGAGTAGGTTTTCTGCCTGCAAAAGCGCTGATCCTTATTCAATATAAAATCAAACTTGAAAAGGTTTGTCCGCGTACACCAACTGGGGATCAAACCCAGACTCAGGCCCGTCAAGTAATCTTGTCCGCAAGCGCCGCCAGATGAGAACTCCGAGATCTTTATTTCTAATGCCGGCAGGGTCGTGGCGGCAAGGCTGGAGCCTGTATCCTGTGCATCGGGAATAACTTTGAGTGTCGCTGCGTATGCGTCCTTGCCGAAGCGACTGTCTTTCCATGGGGAGTTTATTGCGTAACTGAAGCTGGAGATGATTTCTTTTGTTTCGGGCTCAGCGGGTTCGTTGATTGTCGGCTGGGACGAATAAGATGTGCAGCCGGAACAGAGTATCGCAATGCTGACAAACACAAACCCGTTGGCTATTAAGCGACGCATACTCAGTTTTCCCTAACTATCAATTAGCCGACATGCCTGTCACTTAATCCCGTATAACATCTTATCTACACGCCGGATTGCTGAATCAGAATAACAGGGCAGACTGTACGCGCGACACATCGGGAGAGAGAAAAGGCCGCCGCCATGCTTTCTTTGCCCCAATCCAATGCGAACCCGCGAACTTTGAAGGCAAACGCCTGCCCAAACCCCGTCATTACCAAGGTTGCGCCACTAACAGGGAGAAAATAATGAAGCAGGACGCCAGCAAGCGCTCATCAATTCATACCGGCTTGGGCACTGTCATCGCACGCCTGGGGCTGTTGCTCATCGTGCCGTTGGCTGTCGGGGGCTGCACCTTCAAGAAAACCGATGTCCAGAACCCGGCCGAGATGGCCAAGTACGACGCCGCCAGTACGGCGCGCATCCGCCTGGTCAGCGGGCAAGGGGCATACGCAGGTTTCGTATCCGGCCAAAGTTGCGAGCAGTATTTCAACGACACTTACAGAAAAGCGCTGGCCGCCCGCGAGCGGCCGCAAGGATGGAATCCTTCGCGTATCGTGCCCAGCGGTCAGAGCACGGATATCTTCGGCATGTGGCCTTCCGACTACCAGAACAATGTCATCGGCATGCCGGCATCCCCGGTCAGCGCGAAGATCGATGAGACGCGCAGGTACTTCGATGAACGTGTGGTCCCGGCCGGGCAGCCGCTGATCGTGTTTGTGGCGTTCGTCACGTCCGGGTCCAGTTGCTCTTCAGCGCCCGTGAGTTTCGTGCCACGCGCAGGCGCCGACTATGAAGTCCGGCAGGCATTCCAGTCGCAAACATTCCAGACAACGTGCCGCAATGAGGTGGTTGAGTTGAAAGCCGGCGAGGAAAAACCGATGTCCCCGAATTACTGCATCCAGGACTCGTCGGGCGATTATCACACCCGCAGCGTTACCCCTGTCAGCCAGGCCGGGCTATAGGATGGCTGCTGTTTGTGCAGCCACTTTCGCGCTGGCCCTTTTGCGCTGAAAAAAGGGCGTTATCAGCCAGCCTAGCTACGCCGAAGCGACGACTGGCGTGTGAGGGCTCCTAGAGAGGGACCTTGGAGAATGAGACAACGGAGCCCCCCAGCCCCATCAACAAATTCCGAAAATGGCACATAGCTAGCCTGTCCCGAATGTCTGTTTCTGGCCCAGAGTGTGTAAAAACGATTTTCGGCGATATAGGCATCTAAAAACGACCTGAAAATCGCGTCTCTATGCAAAATCTGTATCTGCTCACTTGCCGATAAATTTCAGATTTAACGTAAAAGCGCGCACTTCAATTTTGGCAAAGCGTTTTTACACAGCCTGGGCCGGTAGTAGCCTTTCATGAAGCGCTGCTATCGGCCGTTCTCTGCCGGTCGTGTCTCCACTAATCTTGCTGGTCAAAAATGGTGCACATGATTGGTTAAGTCGAACGCAAATGGGGGGGCATATGCAACGCTAATGGGTGGTCAGGTAGGGTGCAATTCCCCACTAGAGCGTGGGCAGCCGGTCCAACGCACAATTGCGCTCCATTTTCGGCTCATCGGCCGTGGGGACGCGCGCGCCCGAATCGACATTGAATATGTCAATGTAACAACCGCTCAGCGCGCCCGGGCTGTCGACAATTCCTCCTTTGATTATGTAACGTGCGCCCGGCGCAAATTCGCTGACAAACGCTATGTTGCACGAGCGATTGGCATTGGCCGCGCCGCGCATCACCAAGTGCAGCGGCTTGCCGGCTTCAATCGGAAAAAAACCCTCCGGCGTCGATACATTCTTATAAACGGAAACCAGCTGCCCTCCCGGCGCAGTCGCCACGGTTCTGCCGTATTTGCAGCCGATGGGAGGCGCCTCGACCAGAGACACGCTGTTTCGATGATTCTCCATCGACACCAATTCGCTGCGGATAAGCGCGTGAGGCGCCCCGGCAGGCACAAGGTATTTCGGCGCTGGGGCGCAGCCTGCAAGCAGCAGAATTGAACACAGGTAAAGAGGCTTCATAATTTCCATATTAATGTCGGTAGAGGGCGGCATTAACTAGCCTGATGAATCAGAATGGGTCAAGTAATAAGTGAGAAGAATAGGCGTCAAACCAAGTTTGAAATAAAGGTGAATCGCCCCTGGTTTATTAGATTGGCGGAATGGCCGATATCTGCCTGTGCTAACAGCTCTGGGTCGATTTCTGCCGGTCACAATAGCCCAGGGCGGGCAAGAAGCAGTCGTTCGTCTTTTCCTCAAGGGCCGGTGCTACGACCGCGGCCCTCTTGTCTTTCCTCCAAGCCCCGCGCTACCCTCGCCACTGCTAAACACCGTTCGCAAAAGGAATTGCTGCAAGGGTGTCTAACCGTTTTTACTTCCGCTCTCCTCGTAAACACTGCACGCCAGAGCGGCAGCGCACGTTCGCCCAAAAATGTTATGCACCCGTTGATGTCTATTTATCGTTAGGCATTTTTATCCGACCTACGCGGGATCCATGTGAAGAAAGCAAAAGCGATTACCAAAAAGAAATCATCCGGCCGGGGCTTTGAGATGTCCTCGTTTTGTGGGTGGGATGGAGAGATTTTAGTTCTGAACATACTTGGAACGCCGAGCGCTAAAAAGGATGCCATCGGCAAGGCGAAAGGAAGTCAACTCAAGATTAGCGTCACCGCCGCACCCGTAGCAGGCAGGGCGACTGACCACATGGTTAAGTTTCTCGCCCGAGAGTTTGACGTCTCGGTTTCTGACATCACGGTGGTGTTCGGTCGTTTTAATTTGAGCAAGCAAATGCGTATAAGGGCGCCCGGCAGCTTACCTGCCGTAGTGGCCAAGGCCCTGTCAGACGCAGAAAACACCTGACCATTGGCTACGGGCGCGATCAGCAAGCACTACGTTGGAACCGCTGGAGGCGGTCGACACCTGGGTCGGTCGGCTCCAGCCGCGAGACTTCCCTCGATTCGCCGAAAATTTCACCGGCGCGTTCAATTCGCTGAAGGCCTCCTGCAAGGCATTCGACTCAGCGCTGTCGGCCACCGCTCTCGACTTGGCCGGCAAAAAATACGGCTTCACCGTCGAGGCCGATGGCCGCCTGAAAGTGCTGGATTCGGCCAGCCGGCTCAGCAGCTCGGATACCCAGCGGCTGACGGATTTGCTCAATCAATCCCCTGTCCTGAAAGCCTACCGCAATGCCTCCATCGACACGGTGGACGCCGATTCGGTCTGGTCGGGCCTGGGCTATTACAGCCTGACCAACGAAAATTTCGCCAAGACCATTGATCTGGCGCCTCTACTCAGGGATTTCGACCCGTCGGATATCAAGGGGCCAAGGCCAATCAACTGGCCTACAAAGGCGAGCGGGCGACGTAAGAAACGGAAGTGGCGATGTATGAGCGGCGTGCAGCGCAGCGGTTCAGTACGCAGGGCTGATCCACTTTGCGTTGTAAGAAAAGATGGCGTGCAGGCGGCAGTAGATACGCAAAACCACTACATGGGCTTCTGGTCGATCAGGCTATGGAGTGCTGGTTTGCATCGCTACAAAAAAAGCCCCCCCACACCGGGCTAAAGTGTAGGGGCCTTTTGAACATAAGCGGTGTTATTCGCATTCCGCGTTCAACCTATCTGTCGTCAACGACCGTAATTGACCCATTGCTATCTTTCTAGGAAAAAAGCTGACAGTTAAAAACTGAGTGTCGGAAGCGTCCAGAAATCCGCGGCTATTCAGTGAATAGCACGCCGATGATCAGAGGAACTCTGTGCTGTTGATTTAAATGGACCTGCAGCCGCGACGCGCTATGTTTCGAGGACTTCTCGCGCCTGATGTTCAACTCGATTGCGCCCCCGTTTTTTTGCGCGATACAGAAGACTGTCGGCCTTTTCCACCAAATCAGTCGAGACAATTACGCCATCTTGATGGTTGGAAGCGACACCTGCGCTGATGGTGACAATGCCTGCTGTACTGCCTCGGTGTTCAATTTTAGCAGCCTCTATTGTTGACCGCACTTCCTCGGCGATCTTTAGTGCACCTGCCAGTTCCGTCTCTGGAAGCAGGATTACAAACTCTTCCCCACCATACCGGGCAGCGAGGTCGGCTGGACGATTTATATTTTTATTTAATAACTCTGCGATGTGCCTTAAGCATTCGTCGCCGAGAACATGGCCATAATGGTCATTGTACTGTTTAAACCAATCTATATCGATAACGATGAGCGCTACGCTATTTCCAGTGCGGCATGCTCTCGACCACTCGTGTGCGAATCTAACGTCGAAACACCTGCGGTTAGGCAACCCCGTGAGGCTATCTGTTTTAGCAATGTGCTCTAAATCACGATGTGCAAGACGCAGTTCTTCTTCGGCAACCAACAAACGTTGAATTTGTCGGTAAAAGAGAAAGCCTAGGCTGGTCAGCACCAAAATTATAAGCCCCACCATAACTGATGCGTGATAGACGTAAGTCCACCATGTTGCAAATACCGAATCTAACGATAATCCGGCTGCAGCCACGATCGGAAGGCCGCGTATGCGGCTGTATGCGTAGACGCGTTCTATCCCGTCCACGACGGACGTCAGGGTTGCTGTTCCCTCGTCGCTGTGTATTAAATATCGACTAAACAGCTCTCCCTTTGCGATATTAGTCGTCATTAGCGCGTCAATCATTGGTCGTCGTGCCAGCAAATTACCGTTATTCAGTGCAAGCAGTATCACTCCTTGTTTGTCTACGTCTAAACGCTCAAAGAAACTTTGAAAGTATGCGACGGGCAACGTCGCCAAAACCACGCCGCTGAAGCGGCCATCGGGGTATTGAGTGCGACGGCTGACAGGGATGATCATGTCGCCGGTAGTGCGGCTAAAAATCACCTCGCCTATATGGATGGCCGTGCCAGGATGGTTCCTGTGGTAGATAAAATAAGAACGATCGCTATTGTTTTTTGCGACTGTCTCTGAGGAGAACGAATTAACAACCCAGTCGCCATTCTCGTCGTAAATGAACAACCCTTGAATTCCGTCAGTTGCCTCAACGTTGTTGGCCATTACGTTGGATAAACGAACTCTCTGTTCGTTGCTAAGTTTGTCATTTTCAACGCGCTCTGCAAGGTTGCTGAGAATGCTTTCAGCCTGACGCAAGGTATCTTGAGCCTGCTGCTCGGAGGCCCGAACAATGTTGCGGACAGCAATTTTGGCATTCGTCAATCGTTCGTCCGCCGACTGCTTTAACTGCCAAGCAATTGCGGACACCAGCATGACACAGACCAAAAAGATGAATGCTACCAAGCCCACAGAAAGAGCTTTGGGTGTTAATCGACCCGACACGAGCGTTATGGTTTTCATTGAGCTCATCATAGCGTTGAAGTACTGAACCTTCCTGTGAATTTTCTACAATTCACCAGCTTCAGGTTGGGCGTATCCACAGCGATCAGAATACCGAGTCAATATGGGCTTAATAAGCACAACATTCACGTTATAAATCTACATAAGATCGGCGTTATGCAAATACTGTATGGCGCAGCCGGGGAGGGGACTAGGATCGGCGGCTGGATTAAATTCACCCTGCACACCCAGTGAAAGGCTCAACATTTCACACCAAAATAGAGCGCCAGTCCCATGAGGCCATTTTTTCGGAAGCGAAAAACCACAAACCCAAGACTTTCTCTCGGAAAATCATGGGTTTGCGTTTTAATGATTTGGCGGTGAAGAAGCGATTCGAACCCGCATCACTTTAGACGCAAACCGCATCCCATTCAGCGCCCACGCAAGGACTGCTTTTGGCGGATTTGTGCCTGTCGCCAGCGGCGGCGGCCGACCGAGGCTGTGTAAAAACGTTTTCGAACGCCACAGGCACTCAAAACCGGACTAAAAATCGCGCATCTGAGCGAAATCCACATCTGCTGACGTGCCGATAAATTTCAGATTTAACGTAGACGCGCGCACTTCAATTTTTACGAAGCGTTTTTACACACTCTGGGCCGAAAGCAGTCCGTCAGAATAATTCATAGTGCGCATCATCAGGATTACCCGCCGCCACCAAAACTCCTGACGCGCCAGCGCCCATATTCCCACCTTGGCCGTAACCGATTCGTCCTGCATCTGCGGGTCGGCCGCCACAGCTGAATCGCCAGATACAACAGATGCGCCGCCCCGACGATCTTGATCGCGTAGAACAACAACTCCGACGTTTGCAGCACTACCGCCAACGCGGCGGAGGGGTGGGCGATCATGCCGGAGAAGGCAAGCAGGCTGGGAAGGTCGAGGATAAAGGCGCTTGAGGGGGTAAGATAATCCGAGCCCTAAAGCTTGACCCATCGCCGTCGATAACCTCTATGAACCAATCAATCATGGACCGATGAAATGGTGCTTACCGTCAGCGCTACCTATATCCCGCCCGCCAATACCAGCCTTACGCCCTCTGCCCCGATACTCGTGGCCACGCCTCTGACGGATGTCGCGAAGGACGTCTTGGCCAGCGCCAGCCCTGCAGCCGTCTACCATCCCAGCAAAGACGTTGAATCTATGGAATCGCCGGAGGCTATCGATACCTGGGTCGGTCGGTCCGCATCGCGAGCGCTTCCTCGGTTCGTCGAGATCGCCAAAGGCGCGCAAAGCGCGCTGAAAGCCACGTTCAATACGTTCCAGTCAACGCTGGCAGCGACTTATCCGGATTTAGCCGGCAAGAAATATGGCTTTACGGTGGAGGCCGATGGCGCGCTGAAGGTGCTCAATCAGGCCGGCGAGCTCAGCAGTTCGCAGACTCAGCGGCTGACCCTGCTGCTGAATCAATCCAAGGATCTGAAAGCCGCCGCCATTACGTTCCGCGACGCATCTATCGACATGGTCGATGCCGATTCGCCGTGGTCCGGTAACTACATGGGCCGCTACAGCCTGACCCAGGAGAACTTCGCCGCCACGCTTGATTTGGTGCCATTGTTCAACAGCCCTGGCTCGGTGCCTGCCCAGGAGTACGTGGCCGGGCTGTTTTTTAGCCAGATGGAGTACAAAGGCGAACTGGCGACGCGCGAGACGGAAACCGCGATGCGTGAGCGCCGCGTTGCGCAGGGGCTTGCATCGCTCTACTAATGGGGCGTGTCCTCCTCTCTCAGCGCACGGATGAAGCCTGCGTTCGTGCGTCTTCTGCGCCAACCTGAAGATCGAAAACGGCTACCCGAGCCGGTAGCCGTGGGCGCCGCAACCGTCAGAAACTGTACTTCGCCGTCACGCCAAAGCTGCGCGGGTTGCCGTAGGTGTCGGTGGAGCCCCAGGTGGGGCTGGCGCCGATCGCCGAGTAGTAGGTGCGGTCGAAGATGTTGTTCGCGTTCACTTGCAGGTCCAGGTGCTTGTTCACTTGGTAACCGGCCATCAAATCCGCTACCGCATAGCTGCCTTGCTCCAGGCGATAGTAGCTGCCGTTGGTGAGGGCGATGTCGTTGTACATGCGGCTTTGCCAGTAGACGTTGCCACCGATGCGCAGTTTTTCCAGCGGGCCCTGGAAGCGGTAGGACGTGGTGAGTTTGAACAGGCGCTCCGGGGTATCGGTGTCGAAGCGCTGGTTGTCGTTGGCGGGGTTGCTGTCCTTGATGAAATGCGCGCGGGTGTAGGTGAAGCCGCCGCCGACTTGCCAGTTCTCGGTGAGGGCGCCTTGCAGTTCCAGGTCGATACCCTGGCTGCGCACCAGGCCGGCTGCGCCATAGCAGGTGAGCACCGGGCAACCGGCCTGGGTGGCGGCGGTGGTGGCGCGGTTTTTCTGGTCGACCTGGAACACCGCCAGACTGGCGTTGAGCGCGCCGTTGAAGTATTCGCCCTTGATGCCCACTTCGTAATTTTCGCCCACGATCGGCTCCAGCACCTTGCCTGAGAGGTCTTTTTCGCTTTGTGGGGTGAAGATGTCGGTGTAGCTGGCATAGACCGAGTGGTGCTCGTCGAGGTCGTAGATCACCCCGGCATAGCGCGTCAGGTTGCGCGTGACTTTGTAGTCGCCGTCTTGGCTTTGGCGGTCTTCATAGTCGTACCAGTCCAGGCGCGCACCGAGGATGACCTTGAGCGGGTCGGCCAGGTTCAGGCGTGTGGTCAGGTAGACGCCGTCCTGGGTGGTGAGGCTGTGGGTTTTGCCGTTGCGCTGGAAGTCGGGTTTGGCGCCGTTGAGCGGGTAATTGGTGTCGTAAGGGCTGTATTCCTTGGAGGTGGCGTCGTAAATGCGTTTGCTGGTGCCGACCACCACTTCGTGGGTGCGGCCGAAGGCCTCGACCGGGCCGCTGGCGAAGGTATCGAACGCGTATTGTTTGTTGTCCTGGTGCGATTGGTAGGCGGTGCGCGCCAGCTCTGTTTGGTAGCGCGACTGGTAACTGCCGGTGAACACGCCGTCCAATTGCGACGCGGAGCCGGAGACGTTGAGTTTCCAGCCATTGTCGAAGCGGTGCTCGACGTCGCCGAACACCGTGTTGATCGCAAGCTCCTTGTTTTCCCAGTCGCTGCCGGGGTTGGTGGAGCGGGGCAGGTTCAGGTGATGGCCGTCTGTGCCGATGGGCAGGCCGCCCCAGAAGAAGTTGGTCTGGTCTTCCTGTCGGGAGAAGCCGAGGGTGGCGGTGGTGTCTTCGCTCAGGTCGGCTTCGCTGATGGCGTAGAACAGGCCGTGGTCGCTGGTTTCGTTGTCGCGGAAGCTGTTGGCGTCGCGGTACGAGCCGACCACACGGCCGCGCAGGGTACCGCTGTCGTTCAAGGCGCTGGATGCATCGAGTTCCATGCGGTAGTCATCCCAACTGCCGGCGGCGCCGGTGATTGACACCTGCGGCGTAGCGGTTGGGCGCTTGCGCACAAAGTTGATCGCTGCCGACGGGTTGCCGGCGCCGGTGACCAGGCCGGTGGCGCCGCGAATCACTTCGACCCGGTCGAACATCGCCAGGTTGGGCTGCACGCTGTTGGCGTAGCCCGAGTAGGCGCTGGGCAGGCCGTCGAACATCATGTTGTCGATGTCGAAGCCGCGCGAGCTGTAGGTCTGACGGCCCGGGCCTTCAGCCTGGCTGAGGAACAGGCCGGGCGTGTTCTTGACCACATCGTTGACACTGGTCATGGCCTGGTCGTCCATGCGCTGGCGGGTGATCACGGTCACGGCCTGCGGGGTTTCGCGCATGGTCAACGGCAACTTGGTGGCCGTCGCCATGGCGCCGGTGGTGTAAGACTGTGTGCCTTCGGTGGTCTCGCCGAGTTGCTCGCCGCTGATCTCGGTGGCGCCCAGTTCAAGCGGTGCCGGTGCTTTTTCGGTGTCTGCCGCCAGCGTTGTCTGGGTGCCGCTGAGGCAGAGCGCCAATGCCAGTAGACTGGGTGAAAAACGCGTGCCGACAGGTTGTTGAACGAACATGAATCTGAGCCTCCCCGAGCGCCTTTTATGGCGAATGATAAGCGAATCGATAACTATTCGTATCAGTGTGGCAGATTGAATCCGGCCAAAAAAGGCTTTGGGGGGAATTACTTAACAAGATTTTCACATTTTACTGGGTGGCAGTTTGCCGCCAGCGCGCGAAATCATCCGAAGTTGCCGCTGTTGCGTGAGGCCGCAACCGCCAGCGGGCTGGCGGTCAAGCCGACGCTATTGCGTGGCGATACGGTGAAAAAAGGAGCCTTTAGAATGACTGCCGGTCAGTTAAGGGATAAAGCGGTAACCGGTAGCCCGTGGCGAGGGCGCTTGCTCCCGTTGGACTGCGTAGCAGTGCCCTCTGTTGGGGCCGCTTCGCGTCCCAGCGGGAGCAAGCGCCCTTGCCACAGTGACCGTGTTCTTCTTTATTAGCCGTCAGAACTCCATTCGCAGGCCCACCGTGCCTTGTCGGCTGTTGAGCCTCTGGCTATCCAGGTTGCGGTTATAGCCGACTTCGCTGTACAGGCTGACGCTCTTGGCCACCTCCAGCGTGGCACCCAGACTCAGGCCCAGGGAGGTGGACTTCTGTTCGGTGTCGATGTCCGTCACCCCGTTAAAGGTGACGGTGTTCTGCCCGGCGCCGGTATGCCAGAGATTGGCCCGCGCGTAGGGCTGCAACGGCAGGCCGCGCAGCTGATAGTCGCCGCGCAGACGTATGCCCAGGCGCGTGGTGACGCTGGTGTCGGCGTTGTAGGCAACGTCGGAGATGCCATCGTTCTGACTGTCTAGCTTGGTTTGGCTCACGAACAATTGAACCTGGGGCTCAGCCACCCAATCGGCCGTCATCTGGAACGGCCAGCCGACCTCGGCGGAAGCGGCGACGTTGTGCCCGCGAGTCTTCATCTTCACTCCTCGGTCCGATTCGTTGTTGCCATCGAAACGGGTGCCCATGAGCACCAGATCGAGATAGGCCTGGTTGGCGCCGATCAGCGTCCAGTACACGCCCAGGCTGTCACCGCGCAGGGTAGTGTTGCCGGCGGCCTTGTCCTGCCAGCCGCCGTTGAAACCCTTGACGTCGCCTTTCAAGCGGCTGTGGCCAACGAAGAAACCGGCCCGCTGCACTGCGCCGTTGTCGGGGGTGTTCGCATACACATCCGTACCGATCTGGAACGCGGACAGCGAACTGTTCAGCGTAGGGCTCACCGTGCCGGCGAAACTCTGGCGGCTGCTGTTGCCATAAATGCGCCCCCAACCGGCCGGGAAGGCGCCGGTCTGCTGTGGCTGGCTCTGATCGCCCATGCGTTCGTGATAGGTGCCCAGCATGGCCTGGACGATTTGTTGCGCAGCGGGAAACAGCGCCGCATAGATCACCGTTTCCGGGCGGTAGATCGGGATCGGCGTGATGCCCGGATTGGAGGGCAGTTCAGGCGTGCCTACCACAGGCTCGGGCAGCGGCGTCACCGGGCCTGGCAGTGGCGTCACCGGCACCGATGAGCGCAGGTAGTAGTTTTCACCCGAGCCTGCTTTGTCGCCGCCTTTGAACAGGTAGTAGTCGAAGGCGCCTGCGGAGACCCGGTTTGCCAGGGTGAAGTGAGTGCCGGCGCCGCTGGCGCCGTTGATTGTCCGGACGACCTGGATACCGTCCTGTACGGTTTCGGCACCCGGCCCTGCGAGATTGCTCACGCTGATGGGGGTGGTGCCGCTGATCGTGCCCGTGCTGACCACCAGCAAGTCACTGGGTGACCCGTCGCTGCCCAGTACACTTTGTAGCGCGAGCCCGCCGCCGTTGCCGTTGTAGTTGCCGTTTACCGTCAGGGTGTCGTTGGCGCTGGTACTGCCGGTGGTCATGTCGATCAGGCCGCCATTGTTCAAGGTGACTGATTGGCCGGCGGTGAAGGGGTTGAGTGAACCGGTGGTGACGGTCAATTTGCTGGACCCGTCGAGGGTCATGCTGCCGGTGCCGGTTTCGTTGTCGCCCAGTGTGAAAGCGCCGCCGAGTTTGAGGTCCGAGCCATTCACCAGCAGCACCTGCTCCCAGCCGGTGTAGCGCGACGGGACGTCGGTCTGCGTGTGGTCGAACGTGAGTGTGTCGTTGCCCAGGCCGCCATCCACCAGCGGGTTGGAGGACAGCAGCGTTTCGTTGAGGTTTGTCAGCAGGGCGGTGTCGTTGCCGGCACCCATGACGATCAAACCGTTGATCTTGCCGCCATCGTGCCAGATCAACTGGTCGTCACCGAAGCTGGCGAGGATCTGCCCGTTGACCACTCCGCCGCTGACTTCAATCACATCATTGCCACCGCTGGTGCTGATGTTGCCGCCGATGTAACTGGTGCCCGAGACCAGAATATGGTCTTTGCCGAACCCGGTGACCAGGTTGCCCAGGATGGTGCCGCCTTGCATGTCGAACACATTGTCATCGAGCTTCATGTCGACCCGGCCGATGGTGCCTCCCGTCATCGTGGCGTGGTCGCCATCTTCAAAGGCTCCCTTGATGGTACCGCCGCTCATGTTGAAGGTGTCCAGGCCATCGCCTTGGGCCAGGGACGCGATGGTGCCGCCGCTCATGGCAAAACTGTCGATGCCAGCGCCTTGGCTGATCGCACCCGCCTGCCCGCCGGTTATCTGCACCACATCCGCGCCGGCGCCTTGGGTGACCGAGCCGGTAACGGTGCCCTGGTTCAGCCGGAAAATATTCGCGCCGTCGCCTTGGTTCAGTGAACCGTTGAGCGCTGCCGTCGGCCCATTCACGTCCACCAGGTCGTTACCCGCCCCGAAGGTGACATTGCCGTTGATCGCGCCGCTGCCGCTGATATTCAGGGTGTTGTTGCCGCCGGTGTCGGTAAAGCCCGGCGCCGAGGCACTGTCGCACGTGGAGATGTCGTCGCCGGCGGTGTTGTTGACCGTGCATGCGCCATACGAGGCGAGTGGCCATGCCATCACGGCAATGATTGAGCTGATACCCAGGCACAACAGGGAAGATATCGATGTGCGCATGACCCGTCCTCGTTCGAAGCAAGCATCGCCCGGCACCTGGGCAAGCAGGCGCGGTTCGGACCATGGCAACAACGAACGCGATACGGATCAGGGACTGCCGGTTACCCCATTCTGAAAACATCGGCCAATGCAAAGGGTTGGCATGGCTTTCTCGATTGCACCTTAGTCGCACATCCAAGGCGCCGCTACTGTCAGAAATAACAGGTGTAGACGAGTTTGGACCTAGACAAACACTATCTCATAAGGCTCGCGCATCCGCTCCAGCAGCCCCTGGGCGAGCATCGGCGCGAGCCCGATCTCTGGGTCTCCGGCCAGTTGGCTGGCATAGGCATGGGCCGCGTGCAGTTTGCGCGCTACGCCCCAGGTATCGAGGCGTACCTTGCGTGCTCGCTGCCAGGGGATCATCGAACCTTCCCGTGCCGTCCAATGCCAGGCCCAGATCGGCAGCTCATACAGACGCGCTCCGGTCAGGCTGCACGCCTTTGCGCTGGCACGGCCGACGGCGTCGTGGTCATCGTTGCCGTCGTTGCGCCAGGTGGTGAAGACCACATCGCCGGGCTGCAGGTAGCGCGCAATGAGTTGGCTCACGGGGTGTTCACTGGCGGCCAGTGCGTCATCGCGAAACCCGCCGCGAATCCACTTCAGGCTGTGCAGTGGCATGCCCAACCGGCGCAGCGCTTCGACGCTTTCCTGCGGCCGCACCACGCTCAAGCGGCTCGCCGGCCAGACATTCGAGCCGGGATGGCTGGCGCTGCCGTCGGTGATGGAGATCAATAGGATCGGGTGTTCAAGGGTGCTGAGCCGTTGCAGCAAACCGCCACAGGCCAACACTTCATCGCCCGGGTGGGGCGCGATGATGACCACCCGCGCGCCCGCGGGAACCAGCGAGTGGGGAGAAATAGCGGGAATTTGTGCCAACTGTGGGGCACTGTTCCAGATTTGCGCTGGGCCGCGGCGGCCTTCGCTCAGGGAGGCGGGCTTCATGGGAGTCACGTCCTTGTCAGTTGATGCTGGGTCGTGGCCCGTTGACGGGACGACGCTTTTTTATTGGCCGCAGGCTGCGCTGCAGTGTTCACTCGGCATTCCATCCCTGGATTGCCAGCAAGGCGTCATCAGCATAGTCAAGGATTCGCCGCTTTCACATCCTGTAACTACGATTTTTTAAGGGACCTGCATCAGACTCTTCAGGTAATCGCCAAAGCCACCTTCGGCGCGGCAGTCCAGGCGGGCGCTCGTGATCACTTGCGGGGTATGGCTCCAGGCGATGGAGGCGCCGCTGCGCTCCAGGTTTCGTACCAGTTGTACATCTTCATGGCAGGGCAGCGGTTCGAAACCACCCGCCTGCACATAGGCGCCCGCACTGATACCCAAGTTGGCGCCGTGGATATGCCGATGCCCCTCCCGCGCCTGGTATGCCTGGTGGTAGCGAATCTGCGCCGCGGGGTCGAAGTCTTCGCTCCAGGTGTCGACAGTCACCGTTCCGCACACAGCATCAACGCCCAATGCCAACTGCGCCACCAGCCAGTCGGGGGCGACTCGGCTGTCGGCGTCGGTGCATGAAATCCAGCGCACCGCCTGATTCAACAAGTGCCGCGCGCCGACCCCGCGCGCATGGCCGACGTTGCGCGCCTGCACGTGCAGGCTATGTACCGGATACGCTCGGGCAATCTTCGCACTGCCATCGGTGCAACTGTCGAGCACCACCAGGATCTGCACTTTTTCTCCCTGCAACCCCGGATGGCTGGCGGCAATCATTGCCGCATCGAGGCACTCGGCCAACAGGGCTTCTTCGTTATGTACCGGGATCAGAATGCCGATCATCGCAGGCCCTCATGGGTGGCGACCGAGCCATGATTGCGGCTCCATAGGTCGAGCAGAACATCACAGTCGTGGTAACGGGCCACATTTTCCATACCCAGCCGTTGCTGGAGCAGCGCATGCACCTGATCGGCGGTTTGCGGGCAACCGTCGATGGGGGCGCGCCAGTGGCAAGCGAGCAGTTGACCGTCGTCGGTCAGTGAGGCGAGGGCGCGATCAATCAGGCTGCCGAGGTCGTCGGCGTCGAGGTAGTAACACAGTTCACTGAGCACGATCAGGTCGAACCGGCCGGTAGGCCATTGTTCGGGCAGCCGGCTGTGCTGCACCTGGGCATGGGCAAATCCGAGCAAGCGCATCTTGGCCAGCGCGACCGCTGCGGACGCGGTGTCGCAGCACAGCAGGCGATCACAACGCGGTGCCAGCTCGGCGCTCAGTTCGCCATTGGCGCAGCCGGGCTCAAAAATTGAAGCGTAACGTGGGCGAGTCAACAGGGCCAAAGTCAGCGCGCGCTTGCGCCGCTCGTACCAGCGTTGACGAAAGGCCCACGGGTCTTCGTTGTCGGCAAACAACTGATCAAAATACGGTGTCGCGACGCTCATACAAACACCACTTCAAAAGGCTGTAACAAGCGTTCGACCACATACGGTGCCAGCACCGGCGGTAAGCCGATCTGCGGGTCGCCCTCCAACTGGCTGGCGAACGCGTGGATGGCATGGCGCTTGCGCGCGACAACTTCGCAACTCAGCGGGAGTTTGCGCGCACGATGCCACGGCACCTGGCTGTCTTCCGGGGTTGCCCAGTGCCAGGTCCATACCGGCAATTCATACAAGGTCGCGCCCACCGCCTGTGCGGCTTTGGCGCTGGCGCGGCCGACGGCTTCATGGTCGCAGTGGCCGTCTTCGCGCCAGGTGGTGAACACCACGTCGCTGGGTTTGAGGTAGCGCAGAATAAATGCGGCCAACGGCTCTTCGCGGGCGGCGACCTGGCTGTCGGCAAACCCTGCGCGCAGCCATTTCAAGCGGTGCAACGGCAAGCCGAGGCGGTGCAAGGCCTGCGCCGACTCCTGCGGGCGAACCACACTCAGCCGTTCAACCGGCCAGCGTTGGGAGCCGGGGTGGCTGGCACTGCCATCGGTGACGGAGATCAGCTGGATCGCCCGGCCCAACGCGGCCAACCCTTGCAACAGGCCGCCGCAGCCCAGCACTTCGTCATCCGGGTGCGGTGCGATGATCACCGCGCGATGGCCTTCAGGCACCAGCTCTTCGACGCTGACCAGCGCCAGTTCGGCCATGTGGGACGAGGCCTGCCACTGATGCAGTGGCGTGCCCTGGCCCACGATCGGATTGGCTTTCATAACTGCCACCTCCCTGCGGGCTCGCCGGCGACCTGTTCGCCGAGGGCGGCCAGGTCGCGCTCGGCATGGCTTTGACGCATATACACCGGCAGATCCGCCATCAGTTGGGCAAAGTGCGGGTCTTTGCAAAAAGGCCCCGCGCCGGCTGCGCGACCGACATGGCGCATGACCTGTTCAACTGTGTCTTCGAGGGACGCACGTACCTGTTGGGCCAACTGCCTGGCATCGGCAAGTGGGGTGCGGTCGATCTGCCGCGCACTGGCGCGCAGCACACAGGCGGCACTGTTCAAGGCGCTGTCGACCGCGCCGAGGTGCGCCAGGGCATGTGGCTCGGGACGCCTGTTGCACTGCTCGCGCAGCACTTCAGCCAGGCGTTGTGCAGCGCCATACCAGCACGCCGCAATACCGACGCCGCCATGCCAGAAACCGGGGCGGGCGAGGTAGTCGCCGGGCCCACCGACGGCAATCGCGGTGGCCCCCGCGAACAGAATGTCGACGCTGCCGGTGGCCGCCATGCCCACGGCATGCCAGCCCTCATCGGTCACGGTGATGCCGGGCTGGCCCATGTCCACCGCGACCAATTGTTGGCGATCCTCCTCGTCCCAGGCGGTCAGCAACCCATGGCTGACCACCGCCGCACCGGAGCACCAGGCTTTACGCCCCTCCAGCAGCAGGCGGTGGCCATTGCGCCGCGCCCGCACCCTGGCCGTCGGCGGTTCGGCTGCCCACATGCCCCAGATGCTGCCCTCCGGCGGCAACGGGCTACGCAGCTGCGCAATGACTGCCAAGGCATCGGTGTGGCCTTCGAACAACTTGCACAGTCGCAGGTCGTGTCCGGCCACCTGGGCCAGGCGACTGAACCGCTCAAGGGTCTGGCCACTGCCGGGTAAGGGCAATTGGTCCAGGCCTGCTGCCTGCAACGCCTTCAGGGTCTCGCCCAGAGCCTGCGTGTCCGCATAACCCCGGTAGCCTTGTAGGAGGGCATGCAACGCCATGTCACACCTCGTCTTCGTGCTGCAGTTCAAACAGCAGCAGCGAGCGCCCGGTGACGGCGTATTCATGGTGGAAATCAAAGCGCTCCTGACCGCGTACCGCCGTGTCATTGGTGTCGAGCATGCAGGTCCAGAACTGGCCTTCCGGAACGGGGGGCAGGCTGAAATTGACCTGGTCGTGATGGGCGTTGACCACCAGCAGCAGGGTCGCATCGCCACCCGGACGGCGAATTCCAGTCTCCTGGGCACGGCCATCCATCAGCATGCCCAGGCAGCGGCCGTGGCTGTCTTCCCATTGTTCGGTGCTCATCTCGTTGCCATCCGGCGCGAGCCAGGTGACGTCCTTCACACCGATCTCTTCGTTGTAGTCGCCCACCAGGAAGCGGCCGCGACGCAGGATCGGGTAAGCCATGCGCAGTTTGATCAAGCGTTTCACAAACTTGAGCAGCGCCTTGCCGTCATCGTCCAGTTCCCAGTTGACCCAGCCGATCTCGCTGTCCTGGCAATAGGCGTTGTTGTTGCCGTGCTGGGTACGCGCGAACTCATCCCCGGCCACCAGCATCGGCGTGCCCTGGGCGAGCAGCAGGGTGGCGAAGAAATTGCGCATCTGGCGCAGGCGCAGGGCGTTGATTTGTGGGTCGTCGGTGGGGCCTTCGACGCCATGGTTCCACGACAGGTTGTTGTTGCTACCGTCCTGGTTGTTTTCGTCGTTGGCTTCGTTGTGCTTGTCGTTGTACGACACCAGGTCATGCAGGGTGAAACCGTCGTGGGCGGTGATGAAATTCACCGAGCTGTAAGGCCTGCGGCCACGGTGGTTGAACATTTCGCCCGACGCGGTCATGCGTCCAGCGAAGTCCGCCAGTTGGCCGTCATCGCCTTTCCAGAAGGCGCGCACGGTGTCGCGGAAGCGGTCGTTCCATTCCACCCAGCCCGGCGGGAAATTGCCCACCTGATAGCCGCCGGGGCCGCAGTCCCAGGGTTCGGCGATGAGTTTCAACTGGCGCAGTACCGGGTCTTGACGGCAGGCGACGAGGAAACTGTGACGCTCGTCGAAACCGTCACGATAACGGCCGAGGATGGTCGCCAGGTCGAAGCGGAACCCGTCGACATGCATCTCGGTGGCCCAGTAACGCAGGGAGTCCGTGACCATCTGCAGCACGCATGGGTGGCTCAGGTCCAGGGTGTTGCCGGTGCCGGAGTCGTTGATATAGAAACGCTTGTCGTCCGGCATCAGGCGGTAGTAGGAGGCGTTGTCGATGCCGCGCATCGACAGGGTCGGGCCGCGCTCGTTGCCTTCGGCGGTGTGGTTGTAGACCACGTCGAGGATCACTTCCAGCTTGGCTTCGTGCAGGTGCGCGACCATCTCCTTGAACTCGGCGATCTTGCCGCTGGCCAGGTAGCGCGGGTCCGGCGCGAAGAAAGCGATGCTGTTGTAGCCCCAGTAGTTGGTCATGTCTTTTTCCAGCAAATGCTGGTCGTTGACAAAGGCATGCACCGGCAACAGTTCGACGGAAGAAATACCCAACTGACGGATGTGCTTGAGCACATCGTCTTCCATCAGCCCGGCGCAGGTGCCGCGCACGGCTTCGCCGACGCTGGGGTGACGCATGCTGATGCCGCGCAGGTGGGTTTCATAAATGATCGTGCGGTCCCACGGCACGCGCACCGGTTGGTCGTTGCCCCAGGTGTGCGCCGGGTCGATGACCTTGCACTTGGGCACGAAGGGCGCGCTGTCGCGTTCGTCGAAACTGAGGTCGTCGTCGGGGTGGCCGATGGTGTAGCCAAACAGCGCTTCGGACCATTTAAGTTCGCCCACCAGCTGTTTGGCGTAGGGGTCGATCAGCAATTTGTGGTGGTTGAAACGGTGGCCGTTGGCCGGGTCATACGCGCCGTACACACGGTAGCCGTAAATCAGCCCAGGGTGGGCGTCGGGCAGGTAGCCGTGGAAGATCTCATCGGTGTATTCGGGAAGTTCGATACGTTCCAGCTCGACAACGCCGGCGTCGTCGAACAGGCACAGCTCGACTTTGGTGGCGTTCGCCGAGAACAGCGCAAAGTTGACACCCAGGCCGTCCCAGGTCGCACCCAGGGGGAAGGGCAAACCTTCGCGAATCCGCGACGGCTCGGGGGCCGGCGTCGCTGGGTTTTTATCGGCTTTGCTCATTGTGTTGCTCCTGCACAGGTCTTTTTTTGGGCCAAAAGCGGCCCCGCTGACTAGGGTTCAGCTGACGAACCAGAAAGTGCTCGACCTCCGACCGGGGTTGCCGGCGGGAGGATCATGAGGTCACAGGGCTTACGGCTTGGGTTTTTTCGCGGCAGCCGGCTTTTTAGCCGCCGGCGCTGCGGGTTTGCCTGGGGCCGGGGCCGGCGGCTTGGCTTTCGCTGCTGGCTTGGGTGGGGTTTTCGGCTTGGCGGCGGGTTTGGGCTTGCTTGGCGTCAGCGCTTCGGCCTCTGCCAGCTTGCGGGCCATCTCCCAATGGCGCGCCTCCTGACCTTGCGGCTTGCCCTCCGATTCCCAGATCTGATACGCGAATTCTCGAACACGTTTGTCTTCAGTACTCATCACAATGCTCCTCGCAGAAAATTTCAGCTTTATTGATCATCAGGATTGATAAAGACATTGACCGGGAAATCCCCCAGCGCAGTACTGATTAACAGCTCCTTGTCTGGTGTGACTGCGCCTGTATGAAAAAGTCCCTTCCAGTTTTCGGTTGGCGCGGCGAACGGTAATTTCACCCGCGTATCGCCCCAAACCCGCGCATTGACCTGCGGATGCACACCATTTTCCAGCAGGCGATGGGGCCAGCGTGGCACCACCACCAGCACGCGTTTGCCCTGGTGTTCGCGACAGAACGCGACCACGTGTTCGGCATGTTGGCCGACCACGTCCAAGGGCGTGTAGCTGCCCCGATGGAACACCTCAGGATGGGCCTTGCGCAAGGCCAGCACCTGGGCAATCAAGGCCTGCTTGATGCGCCCGTCATGCCAGTTGAACAACAGCTCGCCCATGTCTGGCAGGGTCTCCAGCGCGCGTTGCCGTGCGTTGAAATCCACCGGGCGACGGTTGTCCGGGTCCACCAGGCTGAAGTCCCAGAACTCATCGCCCTGGTACAGGTCCGGCACACCCGGCACGGTGACTCGAAGCAAGGATTGCGCCAGCCCATTGAGTGCGCCGGCGGGGGCAATGGCCTGGGCGGCGGCGCCGATGGACGTGCGCAGTGCGCGGCCTGCGTCGCTGAGCAGCAGGCGCGTGAGAAAGGTTTCCACGCCTTGCTCGTAGGCCTCGTTGGGCGCACTCCAACTGCTCTGCAATTTGGCTTCGCGCAGGGCTTTTTGTTGCCATTGCCAGAGGCGCTGTTGATAGGCCTCGAGTGCCGGCTGGTCATCCAGGTGCAGGTCCAGCGGCCAACTGCCGAGCAGGGCCTGATAGAGGATCAATTCATCGCCCGCCGACGGGCTGGTGGCATCGCTGCGTAACGGCGCGGCTAGCGTGCGCCACTGCTCCACGTGTTCGGCGTACCAGGCTGCGCACTCACTCAGCACGGCCAAGCGGGCGCGGCTGTCTTCGCCGCGTTTGTGGTCGTGGGTGGCGGTGGCCAGCAGGTTGTCGGGGAACGCCTGCAAGCGCTGCTGATTGGCCGCGTGAAAATCGGCCAGCGGTGCGCTGAACTGTTCGGTACTGAAGCCCACGTCGTTGCGCGACAGCAACACCGCCGAGCGATAGAACGCGGTGTCTTCCACGGCTTTGGCGGCGGCGGGCGAGGTCAACTGCTGGAAGCGCACGCAGGCATGCTTGAGCAGTTTGCGCTCGCGGCCGATCGGACGATTGCGCCACGGCTGGCCACCCAGCCATTTGTCCAGGTTGTCCAGCACCGGCCAGTCGCCCTCGCTCAAGGTGCTGCGCGCGCCGGCCAGGGCTTGCTGGAAAAACACGTCGTCGTGCTCGCTGCGGCCAAGGGCGCTGATGTAGGTGCGGTACACCGGGAAATGCACGATCAATTCCTGCAGGGCGCGGCGGATCGCGCCGAGCGTCAGGTCACGGCTCATCACATCGTCGCGGGCCACTTGCAGCAGGGCCTGGGCCACGCTTTCGAAGTCGCCGGCGAGGGAACCGTTGAGGATCTGCTGGCGCGCCAGCCAGGCTTCTTCGATAAAGGCCGACGGCCGTTCGCTGTGGCGTGTCCACAGCTCGGCCAGCGCTTTGAAGCCTTGCGGGTCGTGTTGCAGCAGCGACAGCTGGTTCATGAATTCGTAGCCGGTGGTGCCGTCCACCTTCCAGTCGTGGCGCAGGGTTTCGCCTTCGCCGAGGATTTTTTCGACGAAGATCGGTAGGTGACGTTCGGGCGACAGTGCATCGACCCGACGGCGCAGCTTGCGGCAATACCCGCGAGGGTCGGCCAGCCCGTCGATATGGTCGATGCGCAGGCCATCCACCAGACCTTCGTTGATCAGATCGAAGATCTTGCCGTGGGTGGCTTCGAACACGGCGCTGCGCTCTACGCGCAGGCCGCCCAGTTCGTTGACATCGAAGAAGCGTCGCCAGTTGATATCGTCCGCCGCCGTGCGCCAGCTAGCCAGGCGGTAAGCCTGTTGCTCCAGCAGCGCGTGCAGGCGCTGGAAACCTTCGGGTTGGCGTGCGTCGAAGGCGCCCAGGCGCTGTTCGATGGCCTTTTCCACGGCGCTATGGGTGGCGCGTTCGGCCAGGGCGTGTTTGAGCCAGGCGGCCTCGGCATAGGCGTCGTCCTGGTAGGCGAGGGCGCTGAAGCGGTCGGCGAGCGGTTTGAGCAGGTCATCGGCGCCCAGAATCATCGCGTAATCCCGTGGGCAGATCGGGAAGCGGTGCTCGTAGTGCTCGACGAAAAAGCTGCCGTGTACCGCGTCGAAGTGCAGGGTCAGCGTGCCGGTTTGCAGGGCTTCGCCATAGTCGCTGCCGAGGAACGGCATGAGCAGTTGGCCTTTGAGCAGCGGGTCGGGCGAGTGCCATTGAATGTCAAAAAACTCACTGTAGGGGCTCAACCTGCCCCATTCCAGCAGGTCGAGCCACCAGGGGTTATCGGCGCCGCCGACGGCCATGTGGTTGGACACGATGTCGAGGATCAGCCCCATATCGTGCTCGCGCAGGGCGGCCACCAGGCGGCGCAACGCCGCTTCGCCGCCCAGTTCCGGGTTGACGGTGGTCGGGTCGACGACGTCATAGCCATGCATCGAACCTGCGCGGGCGCTGAGCAGCGGTGAGGCATACACATGGCTGATACCCAGCCGGGCGAAATACGGCACCAGGGGCACCGCGTCATCGAGGGTGAAGCCTTTATGGAATTGCAGGCGCTGGGTGGCGCGCAGGGGCAGGGCCTTCATCGGTCACGCTCATGGGCTTGATTGCGCGCCACGGCCAGCAGCTCCAGGCGGCGGGCGGCACCGGCATTGTCGAGTAGGCTCGCCGCCTCACCGGGCAGGCGCCGACGCCAATTGGGGTGGGTGTCAGTGGTGCCGGGCAGGTTGGCTTGTTCTTCGAGGCCCAAGGCATCTTCCAACGGCAGCAGCACCAGCGGCGCACGGGTGTGGCCCAGGTAGCGCACGCTGGCGTCGATCATGTGGTCGGTTTCATTGCGCACTTCATCGACGAAGTTCTGCGGGTCCTGGCTCAAGGCCTGGCGCAGTGCCTGGCGTTCGTGCCGGCGGTGCTCGCTCCATTGCTCGACGGTGGGCGCATCGATCAAGCCGAGCTGGACGTTCCAGTCGATATCGCGGCTGTGCCACCAGCCATTGAGGGTGGGCAAATCGTGGGTGCTGGTGGTGGCCAGGGCGTTGTCCGGCCAGTCGAGGATCGGCTTGAATTGGCCGTCGTGGCCCTGTTCGAACAGCAGCACGCGCATGCCGAGAATCGAGCGGCCGATGAGTTTGTCGCGCAGGCCATCGGGCACGGTGCCGAGGTCTTCGCCGAGGACGATGGCCTGGTGGCGGTGGGATTCCAACGCCAGCAGACGCAACAGGTCGTCCACCGGGTAATACAGGTAGGCGCCTTCCTGCGGGGAGGCGTCCATGGGGATCACCCACAGGCGCTGCAAGCCCATCACGTGGTCAATACGCAAGCCGCCAGCGTGGGCGAAATTGGCCCGCAGCATCTCGATAAAGGCGCGGAAGCCGTGGCGCTTGAGACCTTCGGGGGCGAAGGCGGAGATGCCCCAGCCTTGGCCGGCGCGGTTGAGGATGTCCGGCGGCGCGCCGACGGTCAGGCCGGCGAGCAATTCATCCTGACGGCTCCAGGCCTGACTGCCGCCGCCGTCGGCACCGACGGCCAGGTCGGCGATCAGGCCGATACCCATGCCGCTGCCACGGGCGGCTTGTTGCGCGCGTTCCAGGCAGCGCGCGATCAGCCATTGGCCGAAGGCGTAAAAGCCGATCTCGTCGCGGTTTTCTTCGGCGAAGTGTACGAGCGCCGGGCTTTGTGGGCTGCGCCATTCTTGCGGCCAATGGCGCCAGTCGAGGTCTTCCCCGGCGGCGGCACGCACGGCCTGTATGGCTTCGAAACGGCAGTGGTTTTCCAGGGCTTCAGCGCCGGCCTGGCGGAAACTGAGGAAGTCGGCGTGTTGCGGGTGATGACCCTGACGGAAGTCGTCATACAGGGCACGCAACAGCCGTTGTTTGGCCTTGGCTGCGGCGGGCCAGTCGATCAGCGTGTGTTGTTCGAGTGTGTGCAGTTCCTCGGCCAAACCGCAGGCCTCGATGGCATTGCGCACTTCGCGCTCACCCAGGATGCAGCCGGGCGATGCGTACAGGCTATTGAGAAACAGCCGGCTCGACGGCGAATACGGGCTGTAGCGCTCGGGGTCGGCGCTGAACATCGCGTGCATCGGGCTGATCGCCAGGGCATCGGCGCCGCGTTCGGCGGCCGAGCGGGCCAGGTGTTCCAGGGCCAGGGTGTCGCCGAACCCGCCGTCGCCGAGGCGGCGCAGGGAATACAACTGGGCGCTCAGGCCCCAGGCACGCGGGGTGTGACGGTCGACGGCGTCAGCGACGCTGTAGCAGTGGCGGGGCGCCACGGCCAGGGTGAAGGTCTGGTCGGCGATATGTACTTGGTGGTAACCGAGGGCGATCACGCCGGGCAGCACCGCGTCGCGGTCGAGGTGCAATTCCATGACTTCGCCGCCTTCCAGGCTGACCCGGCAGGCGGTGTCGGGCTCGAAGTAGCGCGCCAGGTCCAGGCCTTCGCCGCTGTCGACGGTGAGCAAGGGCGGCAGGTGTTTGTCCTGTTGTACCTGCTCCAGGTCGCGCAGGCTGGCGTTGATCTCGGCATCGCTGTCGGCCGGGTGGCCCAGGCCTTTGAGGACGGCGCGCAGGGCGTCGGGGCTGACACGTTGCGGGCGGCCGTTTGCGTCGATCCAATCGACGGCCAGGCCCGCTCGGCCAGCGAGGATTTCCAGGTTCGCTTCGCTCAAGAGTGCTCTCCAACAGGGGATAGGGTAACGCGTGCGCTGAAGGGCGCCAGGTGCGTGTGGTCATGGGCCGGCGTCTGGAACAGTACGTGCTGCCCAGCGGCGTGAGCCAGGGCCGTGGCACTCAGGTTCAGGTCGATCTGCAACAGGCTGCCATTGCCCAGGCGCCAACGCGCGGTGACGGCGCCGTCTGCTAGCACCTGGGCACCGAGCGCGATGCTGCCGGGTAAATGCGGCACGATATGCGTGTGCCGCAGGTTCAGTAGGTGACGGTAGAACTGGGCGTGCGCGCTCTCGGCGAAAGACGGCGCTGACTGCTCAAAGGTCGACAGGGCGTTGGGATCGGGAATCCGCGCGCGACGCTCCGGGTCGTGGAACGCGGCAAAGTCGGCGAATTCATTGCGCCGACCTTCACGTACCGCTTCAGCCAGTTCGCCATGGTGATCGGTAAAAAACAGAAACGGCTCGCTGGCGTTGACTTCATCGCCCATGAACAGCAACGGGATCATCGGCGACAACAGCAGCAAGGTGGTCGCTGCCTTGAGCGCCTGGGGCGAACAGAGCTGGTGCAGGCGTTCGCCGAGGGCGCGGTTGCCGATCTGGTCGTGGTTCTGCAAAAACGCGACGAAGGCGGTGGGTGGCAAACCGCTGCTCGGTTCGCCGCGCGCATGCCCGTGGCGTGTGGTGTGGCCCTGGTAAATAAAGCCTTCGCCGAGGCAACGTGCGAGTTTGGCGGTAGGCGTTTGGGCAAAGTCGCTGTAGTAGGCATCGGTTTCGCCGGTCAGCAACACGTGCAACACGTTATGGAAGTCGTCGTTCCATTGCGCATCGAAATCGTGCTTCAACAGGCTGGCCTGGTTGAGTTCGTTTTCCAGCACTAGCCATACGTGACGGCCGGTGTCGACCTGTTGGCGCACCCGTTGTGCCAGCTCATGCAAGAAGCCGGGATTGTCGATGGCGTGTACCGCGTCCAGCCGCAGGCCGTCGAAGCGGTAGTCGAGCAGCCACATCAGCGCGTTATCCAGAAAGAAGTTCCGCACTTCACGCCGATCGAAGTCGATACCGGCGCCCCATGGCGTGTGTACATCTTCCTGGAAGAAGTCTTTGGCGTACTGGCCCAGGTAGTTGCCATCGGGGCCGAAGTGGTTGTAGACCACGTCGAGGATGACCGCGAGCCCGTATTCATGAGCGCTGTCGATCAGTTGCTTGAGCTGTTCGGGACTGCCGTAGGAGGACTGCGGCGCGTAAGGCAGAACGCCGTCATAGCCCCAATTGCGCTCGCCGGGAAATTGCGCCAGGGGCATTAGCTCAATCGCGGTGACGCCTAGCTCGGCCAGGCGTGGCAGGTGTTTTTCGACTTGCGCGTAGCCCCCCAGCGCACCGACATGCAGTTCGTAGATCACGGCTTCATGCCAGGGCCGGCCTTGCCAGTGGTTGTGTCGCCATGCATAGGCGAGCGGGTCGACCACCAGGCTCCAACCGTGCACATCCGAATCCTGGGCCCTGGACGCGGGGTCGGGAACATCCATTTCGCCATCGATGTTGTAGCGATAGCGCGTGCCCGCGGGGCACTTTATCTCCGTTTCGAACCAGCCATCTGCCTGGGGCAGCATGGCTATTGACTTGCCATCTTCCAATTCAACGCTGACATAAAACGCGTCTGGCGCCCACAAGGCGAAACGCGTGTGTTGCGCGTCCAGCATGATTGCGCCGTGGGGCCAGGTTTCCAGAGTCCGTAACGGCATCTATGAAGACCTCCCTTGATTATTTAGTCGATTTCCCCAAGGCCTTGGCCACCAGTTGTTCATACAGTTCTGCGTAGGGTTCGACCGCCTGGCACCAGTTGAATGGTTGGGTCATGGCGCGGCAGCGCATGGCGTTGAGCAGGCCTGGGTAAGCGAACACTTTGAACGCACGGCTCAGGGCTTCGCGGTAGCTGTCCACGCTGGATTCGTTGAACAAAAAACCGGTGACGCCGTCTTCGATGGTGTCCGCCAGGCCGCCGGTGTTGCGCGCGACCGGCAGCGAGCCGAAACGCTGGGCGTACATCTGGCTCAAGCCGCACGGTTCATAGCGCGACGGCATCAGCAGAAAGTCACTGCCGGCAAACATGCGACGGGCGTCGGTTTCGTTGAAACCGATGCGCACACCGACCTGGCCTGGGAAACGCAGCGCCAGTTCGCGCATGGCGTGTTCTTCTTCAGGCTCGCCGCGGCCAATGATCGCGATCTGGCCGCCGTTCTCGACGATAAAGCTGGCGACCGCTTCGGTCAGGTCCAGGCCTTTCTGATAGACCAGCCGCGAGACCACGGCGAACAGCGGGCCGCTGGAGTCATGCAGGCCAAACAGGGTGCGCACGTGAGCGGCGTTGACCGCCTTGCCTTCCCAGTCGCCGATATTGAAGTTGTGGGTCAGGTGCGTATCAGTGGAGGCTTCCCAGCTTTCGTCGATGCCGTTGGGAATGCCGCTGAGCAGGCCTTGCTGGGTCTTGCTGGCGAGAAAACCGTCCAGCCCGCAGCCGAATTCCGGGGTGGTGATTTCCTGGGCGTAAGTGGCGCTCACCGTGGTGATGTGACTGGAGTAGGCCATCCCCGCCTTGAGGAATGACATCTTGCCGTAGAACTCCATGCCTTCCTGTTGCAGGGCATGGGGTGGAATACCCAGCTCCGGCGTCGAAGCGAGGCTGACCACGCCCTGGTATGCCAGGTTATGGATGGTGAACAGGGTGGGCGTGCGTGACCCACGCCAGTGCATATAGGCAGGCGCCAGGCCGGCCGGCCAGTCGTGGGCATGCACCAGGTCCGGGCACCAGTGGATTTGGGCGAGGTTGGCGGCCATGTCGGCAGCGGCCAGGCCCAGGCGTGCGAAGCGAATGTGGTTATCCGGCCAGTCGCGACCGTTGTTGGCGCCATACGGGGTGCCTTCGCGCTCGTACAGTTCGGGGCAGATCAGTACGTAGACAACCAGGCCGTCCTTGAGGTCCATGCGCCCGATCTTGCAGGGCGGCAGCGCGGCGTGGCCACCCAGCTCACCGATGATATGGATCGGGTTGTCGCTTTCCATCACCTGCGGGTAACCGGGGATCAGCACACGCACATCGTGCAAGTGCGCCATAGCGCGGGGCAGGGCAGCGGAGACGTCGCCGAGGCCGCCGGTTTTAACCAGGTCGGCAAATTCGGAGGTGACGAACAAGACTTTCTTTCGATTGGGGTTATGACTCACGATCGGCCGCACAGTGTTGGGCAGATCGACCAACGATGTTGGCCCCCCTGCCGATTTACTAAAACGCTCTCCCTGAGTATCTACTGCGGCACTGATCATAGTTCTCTCCCACATGTTGGTTGGCTGGTGGCTCGCTGCCACTAGCTCCGAAGACCGCTTCCTGCGGCCAGACGCACAAGCGCTATACAAACTGGCAAGGCTTGTGCCAGTTGCACGGTTAGCTGAAATAGATTGGATGGACGGGCATTCGGTCTGAACCGCTTATGCACGCCTAACCCTAAACCTGACCTACGGCAGAGTTCTAAAGTTTCGATTTTTTGCGGGGCTTTTGTTTTGGAACGGACCCATCGGTGATGAGTCTAGGACAAATCCTAAAGACTGTAGGGTTTATGTGGAAATTTTGTAGGACAAAAAAACTTGTAACAATATGCGACATTGAAAGGCTGCGCAGGCGCTTGCGGATTAGCGCACTACGACTGTGGCTCGGGAGCTTGCTCTCGCTGGGCGCGAAGCGGCCCCGATACAGGGCCGCAATGTAGCCAACGGAAGCAAGCGCCTTCGCCACAGTAGTGCGCGTGCGCCGAGTTGGTGCGTTAGCCGAGCACGCGAATGGGCGTGCCCTCGGCCCAGGCTTGGATATCCTCGACCATCTGCTGATAAAACTGCCGGTAATTCTGCTCGCTCACATACCCGACGTGAGGGGTGGCCAGCACATTCGGCAAATGGCGCAACGGATGATCCACCGGCAGCGGCTCCTCGGCATACACATCCAGCGCGGCCCCCGCCAGGCGGCCGTTGCTCAATGCCTGCAGCAGCGCGGGTTCGTCCACAATCGGCCCGCGTGCCGTATTGACCAGGCGTGCCGTCGGTTTCATCCAGCCCAGCGCCTCGGCATCTACCAGCCCACGGCTACGCTCGCTGAGCACCAGATGGATGGTGAGGATATCGGCCTGTTCGAACAACTCGCGCTTGCTGACCCACGTGACCCCGGATTCCGCCGCGCGCTGCGGTGTGAGGTTTTCACTCCAGGCAATCACCCGCATCCCGAACACCTGGGCAAATTGTGCGACCTTCTGGCCGATGCTGCCCAGCCCGAGAATCCCCAGGGTCTGGCCATGCAGGTCGCCGCCCAGGCCCACCTGCCAGTGGCCGGCGCGCAGGGAATTGGCTTCGGCCAGCAGGTTGCGCGTGGACGCCATGATCAACGCCCAGGTCAGCTCCGGCGCCGCGTGTTTATAACTGTCGGTGCCGCACACCTGGATACCCAGGGCGTGGGCGGCGGGGAGGTCGATGGCGGCGTTGCGCATGCCGCCGGTCACCAGCAGCTTGAGGTTCGGCAGGCCTTGCAGCAAGGGTTTATCGAAGGTCGAGCGTTCGCGCATCACGCAGATCACGTCGAAGCCTTTGAGGCGCTCGATCATCGTGGCGGTGTCTGCCGGATACTCATGCAGAAAATGCACCTGGCCGACCGCCGCCAGGGTCGACCAATCCACCACACCACGGGCGACGTTCTGCCAATCGTCAATGACTGCGATCTGTAGCGACATTCTCGCGTGCCTCTCATAAAGTTGGATTAAAGGCCGTTGAGCCCTTGCAGCAAGGCCTTGTGGAACTGTGCCGGTTCTTCCATCTGCGGTGCGTGGCCCAGGCCCGGAAACTCCACCAGCGTGGCGTGGGGAATCAATTTGGCCACCTGTTTGCCCAGCACCTCGTAGTGCCCGATCTTCGCCTTGACCGCCGGGGGCGCGAGGTCCTTGCCGATGGCGGTGGTGTCGCTGGTGCCGATCAGCAGCAGGGTCGGCATCTGCAAGTCCTTGAACTCGTAGTACACCGGCTGGGTGAAGATCATGTCGTAAATCAACGCCGAGTTCCATGCCACCTGGGTGTGGCCGGGGCCTTTGTTCATGCCGGCGAGTATCTGTACCCAGCGCTCGTATTCGGGCTTCCAGTGGCCGGCGTAGTAGGTGTCGCGCTCGTAGCTGCGGATGCCGTCGGCGCTCACCTGCAGTTCGCGCGCGTACCATTGGTCGACGCTGCGATAAGGCACGCCGAGGGCCTTCCAGTCTTCCAGGCCAATTGGGTTGACCAGTGCCAGTTGCTCGGTTTGCTCTGGGTACAGCAGCGCGTAACGGGTGGCGAGCATGCCACCGGTGGAGTGGCCGAGCAGGGTGGCCTTCTGAATGCCGAGTTGTTCCAGCAATTGGTGGGTGTTGATCGCCAGTTGCTGGAAGCTGTACTGGTAGCTGTCGGGCTTGCTGGAGGTACAGAAACCGATCTGGTCGGGTGCGATCACGCGGTAACCGGCGTCGCTCAACGCCTTGATCGAACCCTCCCACGTGGCGCCGCAGAAGTTCTTGCCGTGCAGCAGCACCACACTGCGACCGTTGGCTTTGCCGGTGGCCGGGATGTCCATGTAGCCCATTTGCAGGGATTTGCCCTGGGACTGGAAGTTGAAATGCTCAACCGGGTAGGGGTATTGGAAACCCTGCAGCTCAGGCCCGTAGCGGGGGCCTTCGCTGGCGGCGAACGCGGGCACTGCGCCAACGGCGAGCAGGCCGGCAACGCAAAAGGTGCGGATTAGAGGCATGGCGGGGCTCCGAGTAGGGTGCCCGGATGCTGTTTGCAGGCGATTAAGTGGGGATTAACACCCAATGCAGGGTCAGCGCGGCCAGCACGCCATAACGCGCGCCCTTGGCCAGGGTCACCAACAGCAAAAAGCGCCACAGTGGCTCGCGCATCACCCCGGCGATCAAGGTCAGCGGGTCGCCAATGATCGGTACCCAACTGAGCAATAACGTCCAATGCCCCCAGCGTTCATAGTGGCGGCGCGCCTTGTCGAGTTGCCTGGCGTTGACCGGAAACCAGCGTCGCGCCTTGAAGTGCTCGATCGAGCGCCCCAGCAGCCAATTGACCAGCGAGCCGAGTACATTGCCCAGCGTGGCGATGCCCAGCAGCCACCACAGGCTGTAATGCCCGCTGAGCAGCAGGCCCACCAGCACGGCTTCCGACTGCAAGGGCAGGAGTGTGGCGGCGCCGAATGCCGCGAAAAACAGCCCCAGGTATCCCGTCAGCATCGATCAGTGTGCCGGGTAGTCGGCCACCACCACATCTTTGCCGTCGCGGGTCAGGCCAATGACTTGGTAGGCGTCACCGTGGCCGTCCATTTCCATGCCGGGCGAACCCATGGGCATGCCCGGCGCGGCGATGCCGAGCAAATCATCGCGCTTGCGCAGCGCCAACACTTGTTCGGCGGGTACGTGGCCTTCGACGAACTTGCCGTCGATCACGGCGGTATGGCACGACCCCAGGCGCGGCGCGACGCCGAGGCGTTGTTTGACCGCGCTCATATCGGCTTCAACGTGGTCATTGACCTTGAAACCGTGGCTTTCCAGATGGCTGATCCATTGCTTGCAGCACCCGCAGTTGGCGTCGCGGTGTACGTCGATAGGGATCAGGTCGGCCGCCTGGGCCAGGCCGGTGGTCAACAGGGCTGAAAGCAGGGCCAGTCGCAATGGGATTTTCATGGGGCGTCTCGCACGTCAGAGAAGGTCGTCGGATGGGCGCTATCATGCCAGTTTATGTGCGCCGCCAAACCCCCTTCGGGGGCTGGGTTGATCCGCGTTCGGTTGTTTCAGCGAAACTCGAACCGTTCGCTGTGCAGGTTGGCCAGCGGAATCCGCTGGGCGTTCATCAGTTCGCGGACCTTGACCAGCAAACCCTTGGGGCCACAGAAGCTGACATGCACCTTGTCGGGGTCGGTCTCGGTCACGGCCTGGCGCAGGGTGTCGGCCAAGCGCTCGAGGCCGCCGGCATTACTGACGAATTGCGCACCCCGTAAGCGGGCCATGGTTTGCACCTGCTCGGCGGGCGGGAAGGCGCGCGAGGGCGTGAAGCAATAGACCAGCGTGGCTTTGCCGAAGTCTTTGGCCGCGGGGTCTTGCAGCCAGGAAATAAACGGTGAAATACCCACGCCAGCGCCGATCCAGATTTCCCGCTCGGCCTGGACGACGCGCTTGAAGCGCCCGTAAGGCGCATACAGATCGGCGCGCATGCCAACCTTGGCGCAGTCTGCCAGGGCGTTGGTGTAATCGCCCAGCCCTCTGATCATGAACGAAATCTGCCCGTTCGCACTGTTTGCGCTGGCGATCGTGAACGGATGCGGCTCGCGCAGTCCTTTGACCTGCATCGCCAGGAACGCGAACTGCCCCGCCTTGAAGTCGAACCCTGTGTGAATCGGCGCCAGTGTCAAATGCAGGGCGCCGTTGGCGCGGTTGACGGCCGTCACCCGGTATTCGCCGGCACGAGCCACCGAGGGGTAGAGCACCAGTTTATAGAAGACCGCGATTACACCCAGGCCACAGCACAACGTCAACCAGACGCCCGATGGACTGGCCAGGGTGATCGGCGATTTGAAGCTCAGCCAGTGCAGGATCACGAGCAGGAACAGCGGGCCAGACAGTTTGTGCCACCAGCGCCAGACGCTGTAAGGGATGTTGCGGTTCAACGCCAACAACACGATCAGGCCCAGCGCCACGTAGCTCAACTGACGTACCAGGCGCGTCCAGTATTTGGGCAGCTCCATGATGGGCACGCTGTTCCACACATCCAGGTTGGCCTTGAACACAAAGTGATACGTGGCAAACACCAGCGCCCAGATGCCCAGCCACTTGTGTACCTCATAGACGCGATCCAGGCCGCCAAACACGCTCTCCACCACCGACCAACGACTGGCCAGTACGCAGGACGTCGCCATGTACACCAGGGCGGCAGTGCCGAGCAGCAAGCTGAGGGTCGCTGAGGTCAGCCAGGTATCGACCGGGATATCAACGAGTAACGTCAACGTCGTGATCAGAAAGAGGACGACGAGGCAGTGGCGGGTTTTCAACGGGTACTCCTAGGGTTTCTTCGGGGGTGAGTGAGTGCTCATCTCTCGTTTTTCAGGGTATCCGGTTACGCGAAGGGCGGCCTTGACGTCGGTCATGTGCGGGGGGATGGGCCGACGTCTGGCCGACGTTTCTCGGTCAGTTCTTGAAGGTCGAGTGTTTACGGCCCTGGTCGCACAGGGCGAACACCACCACCAGCAGTGCCGCGATCGCGAGGATAATCACCACGCCACCCGTAGCGTGGGTCGGTGATGCGGCGACTAGGGACAAGGCGCCCAGCGGCGCCAGGCCGCCGGCGATAGCGGTGCCGATTTCGCGGCCGGTGCCGAAGCCCGAGGAGCGCGTCTGGGTGGGAAATTGACGGCTTAAGAACGAGCCCTGGGGTGCGAACATCATGGGGGCGAGCAGGCCGGTACCGACGCCGATAGCAATGTAGATCATCAAGCTTTCGCCGGTATCGAGCAGGGCCAGGAACGGGTAGGCAAACAACAGCGAGCAGACGCCGCCGAGTACCAGTACTTTTTTGCTGCTCCATTTGTCGCACAGCCAGCCGAAGCACGGCACCGCGACGATGGCGATCAGGCTGGCAATGGTCACCGACAGCGACGTGACATGCACATCGACGCCTTTGAATTGAGTCAGGTAGGCCAGGGAAAACGTCTTGAAGATATAGCTTAAGGCGTTGTAGCCAATGGCTACGAAGAACACCACGGCCAACCCCTTGAGGTCATTCTTGAACAGCGCTTTGAGCGGCGAAGGCTTGGCGGCCGCAGCTGCCTGGCTCAACTCCTTGAACTCCGGGGTTTCCGGAATGCTGTTGCGCACCCATAGGCCGACGCCGACCAACGCGATGCTGCAGATGAACGGGATGCGCCAGCCGCCTGCCAGCATGAAGTCGTTGCCGTTGATGGTCAGCAGGTACACGGTCAATGAAGACAGCAGCAAGCCCAGGTTCAGGCCCAGTGCCGGCCAGGCGCCCTGGCTGCCGCGCTTGCCTTCCGACGCGTGCTCGTAGGAGGTGACCGCCGCGCCGGACAACTCGGCCCCGGCGCCCAGCCCCTGGATGATCCGGATAAACACCAGGATGATCGGCGCCCAGATGCCGATGGAGGCATAGCTAGGGATCAGGCCGATCAGCGTGGTACACACGCCCATCATGCAGAAGGTCAATACCAGCACTTGTTTGCGGCCGAATTTGTCCCCCAGGTAGCCGAACAGAATGCCGCCGAACGGCCGGGCGATAAAGCCGATGGCAAAGGTGGAAAAGGCCATGAGCGAGGCGGTTTTCGGGTCGCTGTTATCAAAGAAAATCTTCGAGAACACGATGGCCGCCATGGTGGCGTACAGGTAAAAGTCGTACCACTCCAGCATCGACCCGAAGATCGTGGCGGCGGCGACTTTGCGCAGGCGTTTTTTGCTGTGTGCAGGCGTTTCCGGGGCAGCGGTATGGGGTGTCGCCGTCATTCTGTACTTCCTTCTGAGTCATTATATTTATTGTCAAAGTGACGCTTGTTGCGTTGGTCCGGGTGAGGCCGGGGAAGCGGTATCAGCTTGGTGTGAACATGCGGTCGGCGATCATTTCGCCGATGGGAATCGCCGAGGTCGCCGCGGGCGAGGGCGCGTTGCAGACGTGGAGCATGCGGGGCGTCTGGGCGAACAGAAAGTCGTGGACCAGGCTGCCGTCGCGCATCACGGCCTGGGCGCGGATGCCTGCTTCAAAGGGCAGTAAATCTTCGAGGTTCAACGACGGGCAGTACTTGCGGCATTGCGCCAGGTAGCCGGATTTGAACAGTGAGTTCTTCATCTCGACGCTGCCCGAACCCAGGTTCTGCCAGAGGGTTTTCCAGAAACCGGGGAAGCTGGCGTACTGCGCCACGTCGCGCCAGTTGATCGAGAACTTGCGGTAGTTCTCCCGGCCCAGGCCCAGTACTGCGTTGGGACCGACCGTGACGCTGCCATCGATCATCCGCGTCAGGTGAACGCCGAGGAACGGCAGTTCCGGGTCCGGGATCGGGTAGATCAGGTGGTTGACGAGGTTGTTCTTCGACGCCGGTAGGCGGAAGTACTCGCCGCGAAAGGGAATGATCTGGTGGTCGATCTTGACCCCGGCCATTGTCGCCAGCCGATCCGACTGCAAGCCGCCACAGACCACCAGGTGCCTGGCTTGCCAGGCTTCGCCACGGGTGTTGACGGTGACCTTGTCGGTGTCTTCCGAAATCGCGGTGACGGTGCGCTCCAGGCAGATTTCACCGCCTTGTCGGCGAATCACCTGGGCCATGGTTTCGCAGACCTGGCGGTAATCGACAATGCCGGTAGCGTCGAGAAACAAGCCGCCGAGACCGATGATGTTGGGCTCGCGCTGGCGCAGTTGGTCGGCGTCCAGGCGTTCGACCTTCAGGTGATTCAACTGCGAGCGCGCATAGAGTGCCTCCATCCGCTGCATTTCCAGAGGCGTGGAGGCCACCAGCAACTTGCCGCATACCTCGAATTTGATCCCGTGCTCGCGGCAAAACTGTTTGGTGGCCTCGGCGCCGCGTTTACACAAATCGGCCTTGAGGCTACCGGGTGCGTAGTAGATGCCGGCGTGAATCACCCCGCTGTTATGCCCGGTCTGGTGCTTGGCCAGCGTGGCTTCTTTTTCCAGGATCACCAGTGAAGCGTTGGGCTGGCGTTTGAGCAGCTCCATCGCAGTGGCCAGGCCGACGATGCCACCGCCGATGATGCAGAAGTCATAAATCATGGTTTGGAGTACCTAGGGGCTGCACATTTCAGTCTGCTTATCAGGTTGTCAGACTAATGTTTTTGTTAAAAAAATGGCGTGCCCGAGGCACGCTGCAGAAAGCTTGGATCATTCAGTTCGTGGCAGGCAGCTCAAGTTGCAGGCGCTTGGCCGCTGCGCGCAGGTGTGCTTCGGCATTGGCTGCGGCCGCTTGAGCATCACCATCGGCGATGGCCTGGTAAAGCGCCTGGTGTTCCTGGGTGGCGTCGGCCGAGCCACTGGCAAAACGCGACGCCGAGTTTTCCCAGGCGGTTTTGCGCGCACTGGCCAACTGGCTGCGCAGAAAGTCATGGAAGGCGACAAAGTAGTCATTCTTGCTGGCTTCGGCGATGGCGCGGTGAAACTCGACATCGGCGAGGGCGGCGGCCTCGAAGTCGGCGCGCTTGTCGTGCATTTCCTGCAGGGCGTTCTTCATGCGTTGCAGGTCGCCGGCGTCACGGCGTTGGGCGGCGATCGAGGCGGCCTGGGTTTCGATCCACAGGCGCACTTCGAACATTTGCGCGAGGTCCGGACGGCGACCGTTTTTTTCCGGGAAGCGAAACACTGTGCCCGTAGGGTTTTGCGAGATAAATGAGCCCAGGCCGCGCTTTGCCGTCAGCACGCCGTCGGCCTTGAGCTGGGCAATGGCTTCGCGCACCACCGAACGGCTGACGTTCAGTTGTTCAGCCAGTTGCTGTTCAGTGGGCAAACGCGACTCGGGCGCCAATTGGCCAGAATCGATTTCGGCGCGGATGGCGCTGACAACCCGTACAACGAGCGAGTCAGGGCGCTGGAGCTCAAGCATGGGAAAACCTTAGTAGTCAGGTTGTCAGACAATAGAGGTTGCGGTTTTGCCTTGTCAAGAGGGTGTCGGATCTGTCTGCTCGTTGAGCCGGTAGGCTTGCAGTCAATACTTCGGCGCATTACGGCCGCGCTGAAGCTCGACGCAACCCCCCTGGCGATGCTGATTCATTCGATGAAGGCGGGGTTTTCCAAGCGCTGCTTGAGCTGGTCCAGCGCGATTGTGGACAGTTCAACCATGCGTTCGTGCAAGCCGGTGAGTTGCAATTCGGTTTCATAGGTCAACACGCGCTTGAACAGCGTGCCGTCACGAAAGGCCTGCAGGCTGTAATGAATCGAGCCGTCGACGGCCAGGGAGGTGAACACCGCCTTGAATTCTTCCGGGGGACGGGCGATCTGTACGCGGTAGCTCATGGGAACCCGCACGCCCAGCAGGTCGATCACCTCGGTAAAGCGCGTGCCGGCGGGGAGTGAACCGGTGGTGCCGGTGTCGGCGCTGAGGGAGGTGGGGTGCCATTCGTGCCAGCGATCCGGCTGGGTCACATAGCGGTAGACCGCATCGATTGGGGCTTGGATAAAGCGTTCCTGACTGATCCGTGCCAAGCGGACCGACTGCTCGACAGCGCGCATGGCACACCTCCTGTGTGGCGAAACTACGCGCCGGGAGCTGTCAGAATAGACCTACTCCCATGCATTGCACGGGAGTGTCTCATTAATTTATCACCGCACCTTGAAGCGACTCATCAACGCGATCACCCGGCCATTGGCGTTGAGCAGGCTTTGGGTATTGGTTTCAGTGGCATGGCCGCTTTGCACCAGTTCCTCGACCATATGTCGGATATGAACCATGCTGCGGTTGATTTCCTCGGTCACGGCGCTTTGCTGCTCGGCGGCTGTCGCAATCTGGGTGCTGAGGTTGTTGATATGGCTGACCGAACCGGCCATTTCGTCCAGGCCGATGTTCACCCGCGCCGTGGCATCCGCTGCCGACTGGCAACTGGCCTGGGTGTTTTCCATGGCCGCCACCGACGAACTCACGCCGATGGTCAGCCGTGCGAGCATTTCGTTGATCTGCGAGGTGCTGGCCTGGGTGCGCGCGGCCAGTGCGCGCACTTCGTCCGCCACCACCGCGAAACCACGGCCTTGCTCGCCGGCCCGCGCCGCCTCAATCGCTGCGTTGAGGGCCAGCAGGTTGGTCTGGCCGGCGATCGCGCCGATCACGCCGAGGGTTTCGGTGATGCGTGCGGCGTCCTGGCGCATGTTTTCCACGGTGTGAGTGGCGCTGGCGACTTCGCCGATCAAGGCGCCGACGCTGCTTGAGGCTTCGCCCACCACCACGCGGGAACGGTCGGCATGCTCATTGGCGCGCTGGGTGAAGGCGGCGGTTTGCGCGGCATTTTGCGCGACGGTGTCGGCGGTGGAGCTCATTTCGGTGATGGCGGTGACGGTCTGATCGGTCTCCGAGGCATGCCGCACCAGGATCTTGTTGGCTTGTGCCGAGGTCTGCTGCAATTGCTCCAGGCTCGTCGACATGGCGCCGGTGGCTTGGGTCACTTCACCGATCATGTTTTGCAGGTAAACGATAAATCGGTTCACCGAGTGGCCGATGGCGCCCAGTTCATCTTCGGCGCGGATGGTGATGCGTCGCGTCAGGTCGGCATCGCCGGTGGAGAGCGCGTCGATATTGGTTTTCAGTGTTTTCATGCGCTGCACCAGTTGGTGGATCGCATAGGCCGCCAGCAGCACCAGCAGCAACACCATGGGAATTTGCAGCAGGGCCAGGGAACCGAGCACATCGTCGCGCTGGGCGGTGATCAGCGAGGTGGGCAGGGCGGTGGCGAGGAACCACGGCGTGCCTTCGATGGGGCGCATATAGAAGGTGCTCGCGACGCCCTGGTTGTCGAACTCGCTGCGTTGTAGTTTCTGCTCACGGTGGGCGAGGGCAGCGCTGACCTGGGCGGCGAACGCCGAGGCGCCGCTCAGTTCGCTGATGTTTTTCAATACCACCGGGCCGCTGATGCGCGTGCTGTTGCTGATGATCTTGCCGTCGCCTTCGACGATCAGCATTTGCCCGCCGATGTCTTTTTCCTTGCTCGCCACCAGGTCATTGAAAAAGCCCAGGGTCACGTCGATGGTGGCCACGCCATACGCCGCGCCGTCTCGCTGGATCGCCATGGCGCAGTTGGTGCGCGGCTCCTGGCTGGCGTCGTCCTTGTAGGCAGCGGCCCAGGCACATTGACCGCGCGGTGCGGCAAGGCCGCCTTTGTACCAGCTCTGGTCGTAGTAGTTGGGGGCGGGGTCACTGTTCCAGAAGGTGTTCACTGCCAGTTTGCCCGACGCATCGCGGTGCCAGAACGTGCTGTGCTTGTTGCGTCCGGGGGTGCGTTGGTTAGGCAGCGGCCAGATCCCGCCGCCGAATACTTTCAGCTCGCCGTATTGATCCACCAGGCCAGGCAGCACCTTGTCGATCGCATCGCTGTCGAGCAGGGGGATGGTCTGGGTGATGCTGCGTTGCTGGGCCTGAACCTTATTCAGCTCGCCCTGGATCTGTTCGGCCACTTCGGCGATGCGGTTGAGCACCACTTGTTCTTCGGTATGGCGCAACGTGGGCGCGACCAACTGGCCGATGCCCACCACTGTCAACACAAATAGCACCAGGACGAACAGCACCAGAAACAGGGTGTAGCGGGCTTGAATGGAGCGCAATGAGGGCATGGGGGTCGTCCTTACGAAGCGTTTATTGTCGACGCGGCTTTTTTAGAGCTTCGTAGGGGTATCGGCCTGGCGGTGGGGAGCTTTAGGCACCGTCGTGCAAGAATTGCCGCGCGCCCCTGAACCGGCGCGCTCGACCCGAATCACTTACGTGTTCAGCAGGTCCATTGCGGCTTCGGTGTAACGCAGGCCGGCCGTTGCGCCCACCGGGAAGATCGACGTCAGCGCCGCCAATTCGGCAGCAGTCAGGGTGATGTCCAGTGCCGCCACATTCTCTTCCAAGTATTTGCGTTGCTTGGTGCCGGGGATAGGAATCAGGTAATCACCTTGCGCGAGTACCCAGGCCAACGCCAATTGCCCGGCCGTTACGCCTTTTTCCTGGGCCAGGGCTTGCACCTGGTCCACCAGCAGCAGGTTCTTCGCGAAGTTCTCGCCCTGGAATCGTGGGCTGGAGCGACGGTAGTCGTCAGCGGCGAAATCCTCTGGGCTTTTCAAGGCGCCGGTGAGAAAGCCGCGACCTAGTGGGCTGTACGGCACGAAGGCGATGCCCAGGCGCTGACAGGCTGCCAGGCTGCCGTTGTCTTCCTGGTCGCGGCTCCACAGCGAGTATTCGCTTTGCAAGGCGCTGATCGGGTGAACCTTGTGGGCCCGTTCCAGGCTGACGACGGACACTTCGCTCAGGCCCAGGTAACGTACCTTGCCTTGCTTGACCAGTTCGGCCATGGCGCCGACGCTTTCTTCGATGGCGACCTGGGGGTCGATGCGGTGCTGGTAATAGAGGTCGAGGGTGTCCACGCCCAGGCGTTTCAAGGTGCCGTCAATGGCTTCGCGGATGTATTCAGGGCGACCGTTCACCCCGCGCGTCGCCGGGTTAGCCGGGTCGCGCACGAAGCCGAATTTGCTGGCCAGGAACACCTGCTCGCGCTTGCCGGCGATGGCTTTGCCGATCAGTGCCTCATTGGTGTGAGGGCCATACATGTCGGCGGTGTCGAGCAGGGTGACGCCGAGCTCTAAGGCGCGGTGCAGGGTCTTGATGGCTTCCTGGGTGTCGGTGCCGGTGGTGTAAAAGTCCGTCATGCCCATGCAGCCGAGGCCGATGGCGGAAACGTGAGGGCCGTTTTTACCGAGTTGTCGAGTGTACATCGGGTGCAGCTCCTTGGAGGGGAAAGGCCTGCATTGTTGTCCTCGACAACGCTGGGATAAACCGGCTAAAACCGCTATCACTATTAAGAAAATCTAAATAATCCACGAGGACGTCCGGCTTTGGACCGATTTAACGCCATGCGCGTGTTCACACGAATTGTCGAGTTGGGCGGGTTCGCCAAGGCCGCCGACAGCCTGCAACTGCCGCGCGCCTCGGTGACCATCTTGATCAAGCAACTGGAAGCGCACCTTGGCGTGCAGTTGTTGCAGCGCACCACGCGCCAAGTCAGCCCAACGCTGGATGGCGCCGCGTACTACCAGCGTTGCGTCAGCCTGCTGGCGGACCTTGAAGAGACTGAAGCGGTGTTCTCCAACACGCGGCGTAGCCCTCGCGGCACCTTGCGCATTGATATGCCTGCGGGGATCGGGCGCTTTCTGGTGATTCCGGCACTGCCGGAATTTACCGCACGCTACCCGCAGATCAACCTGGAAATCGGCCTTAACGACCGCCCGGTGGACCTGATCCGCGAGGGCGTGGATTGCGTGCTGCGCGGTGGGCTGGCCCTGGATGAGTCACTGGTGGCACGGCCCCTGGCGATGATGGATCAGGTCACCTGCGCCAGCCCTGGGTATCTGCAACGATTCGGCGTGCCCGGCGATCTCGACGCGCTGGCCGGCCACCAAGTGGTCGAGTACTTTTCCAGCGTCAGTGGCAAGCGCTACGGCTTGGAGTTCCAGGTGGGTGAGGAGATTCGTCGGGTCGACTTGCCCAAGCAGGTGGCCGTCAACAGCGCCGACGGTTACCTCGCTGCCTGCGAAGCGGGCTATGGGCTGGTGCAGACGCCGTACTACCACGCCAGGCAGCAACTGCAAGCGGGCAGGTTGGTGGAAGTGTTGAGGGAGATCCAGCCACCGCAATTGCCGCTGACGGCGTTGTACCCGCCACACCGCCAGTTGTCCCAGCGAGTACGGGTGTTTGTCGATTGGCTGGTGGCGTTGTGTGCCGGCTCTGACACTGGGTTGCAACGCAGGCCTTGAGGTCGATGGGTACATCGTTGCTCAGGGAAGCGGTCTCGCTTTCCGACAGGAAAGCGAGGCCCAGAGGGGATTAGCGGTGATAGTAACCGGGCCCGCCACCATAGTAACGATGGTCATGCCAGCCGCCGCCACCGTGTGGGAAAATGATGCAGCCGCTCATGCTCAGGATGATCAACAAGGGAATCAACAGTGTGATTCGACGGAACATTTCAAAATCCTCTTGGGTGCTCACAGGTTCAATCAGGCGACGGACAAGCCAAAGTTTTTCATCGCCTGTAACATGAGACTCTGCCGACCCGATTCCATCCCCGCAAACGGGTATGTGCTTGGCATGTTCGGCGATACAAAGTGGATACATTCTCAAGGTTCAGGAACCCGTCATGACCCAAAAGCAACGTTTGAAATACTCGATTCTGATTTCCCTGGTCGTACTGGGTACGATGTTTGGCCTGTCCTACCTGCAGAACACCGGGGTTATCAGCGAAAAAACGTTTCAGTACATCGCCATTGCGGTGGCGGTAACTGTGGTAGTGATCAATGGAGTGATGCGTCGCAAGGTCAAGCCTAACTTCTGATTCACGTGCGTGGGTCAGGCGCGGCCTTCGAGTACTTTGGCAGCCTCTTCATGGAGGCTGTAGCTTTTATCGGCATTGAGGGTGATCACGCCTTCGCTGCACAGGCGCTTGAGCACCTCGCGCACGCTGAGAAACGACAGCGGGATGCCCAGCTCCAGCAAATGGCTGTGTACACCGCGTACCCCGAGGGTGCGCTGGTTGCCGGCGGCGGTGAGGAGGGCGTCGATGACCTTCAACCGGATCAGGCTGGTACGCAAACCAAAACACTTGAGCAAATGGCGAATGCGCTGATTGCCATGCTGTTCGGGGGCGTTACCGAACGCTTGAGCGCCACTGCCATAAGTGGCATCGGCGGTCGGTGAATGTCCGTCCTTGGGCAGTTGCGAGTTGTACATGCAAAAAACTCCTTATCAGAGCCTGATCAGGAAAATGAGGGCGCTCTTACCTAAATAAGACGAACGAGCGATGCAAATAATGAAGTGCCGGATGTAGAAATTTTGTCGGTATTCGCCTTGTCACATCGCCGTCGCCATAGATAACCGCCTTTTCGCGAAACCGCGCTATGCCAGCAACGCCTCTGCCGAAGTGGTTATGCCGGGCCTTATGGTTTCTGTTTCCGTCACGCGGGCCAAAGTTCTCCTGCAAAAATCTGTAGGTCGCCGGTCAACTCATCCGAGGCAGTGAGGGTGCCTGAGGGGCCGGGTCGTGGGTCTGCCGACCGAACGCCATAGGTGCCCCGTCCCGCTCTTTCATACACGGCAATACCGGTGCCGCCGGTCAATTCGGAAAGCCCCGGAACATTCTGGGTGGTATTGACATGGTGGCGTCCCACCAGGGCAATCCACTTGTCGCCGCCTGCGTGTTGCTCAATGGTGCGGGTGGCGTAGTAGTTGAACTCTTCGAGTCGTTGTGTGGCTTGTTCAGGTGTCTTGATGGCGCCAAACAGGTGGCGTTCGTCGTTGTGCCGGGTCAGGTAAAAATGATCGAGCGGCACGATTTCGATCTGGTTATCTTCGAATTTTTTCAACAGTTCACCCAGGGTCGGGCGTTGGTTGGGGGGGCGGTGTGCGAGCCCGATCCTGCCCATGCCATCATCTTTCCAGCGCATTATTTTGTCGTACACGAGGCCTTCGACGAATAGCTTTTTCACCTTGTTTTGAACAAACAAATCGACGTTGTCATACAAGGTTCGGAAAGAGGCCAGGTTGTTGTGGGATTCTCCAAATACCAGGCCCGGCGCGGTGCTAAACGCATCCGCAATGACGTCGGGGGTTCTTTTTGGGGCGCTGATATTCGGGACAACGGGGCGGGGTGGCTGCCCGTCGGCGGCCATGCGCGTATAGAAATCGCGCATTTCCTGGGTGAATTTGTCACGGGTTGCCTGCTTTCGGCTGGGGGTGAAGTGACCCTCGCTGGGTCGGCCGCGGAGACTGCTCACGTACTCGGAGTCGGGCAAATGGTCTGTTTTGCGCACGTGCTCGACTGGTTGCCCAGCCGGCGGTCGACTGAGTGGCGGGCGTGACGGCCTGCTCAGCGGGTTGAAGCGATGATCACGCGCAGATCGCCCCGGTTGTTGGGGGTTGGGCGATGGCGGCATCAGCGTGTGGGTAGGGGTAAACGAGTCGAGGGTGGGGCCATAAGGCAGCATCGTATCGGAATCGAAGGCATGCCATTTGCTACGTTGGCGCACGGCAGTGCCTTCCACCGAATGTGTGCCGACCTTGAAGAGTCCTGTTGCAGCCGCCTCGTACTGTTGGCTGGCGATAAGCAGGGCCTGGCTGTTTGCCGCGCCACGCAGTTTGCGCAGGCCTTGCGCGCCGGCGCTGACGCCACTCGTGACGAGTCTGCCGGCACCCACCGCCAATTCACCGGTACCGCTCAAAGGGTTGAAGGCATTGAGTGCGGTAACACCGAGGATTTTCCCGCTCTGCGCCAATTTGCCCAGGGTTGAACCCGCGCCCGCTACTGCCTTGCCGAGTCTTGCGGCATTGCCCAGCCCGGCCGTGACAAAGCCAAATGCATCAATCGCCAGGTCAATGGCGCCGTCCTTATAGTTACCGTTGCGCAAGTTCGTGATGGCCGATCTGAGGGGGATCAGGTTCAACAGTGCGTCTGTCGATGAGCTCACCCATGCGCGTCTCGCCTCGGACGGCGTGTTGCCTGCTGCGTGCTGCTTTACTGCAGGGTCGTCAAACCCTAGCGCCTTGATGACAGCGTCGGCGATATAGTGGGTTCGCTGGCTGCGAAAGGTGTTGAATGTGGGGTATCGCGGAGTCTTTTCGTCTCCGTCGGAGTTGTAGGCTGACCCATGGGGGGAGAACGCTTCAATTTTGTTGACTTCATCCGACACATATTGGTGTGGCCGGCGGGTCCTGCTCTGGTCAACCGTGGAAATGATGCCGGTCGTGCTATCGAACTCGTATGTCTGATGGCTGCTTTGATATTCGGTGTGTACGAGGATCTTTGGGCTGGTGTGAAAGAGCTTGTCTTGGACAAAAGGAATCAAACTGGTTCGGTAGTCGTTTTCCTTGAAAAGCGTGATTTTTCCATAATTGAAGCGTCTTCGGTCTGCCAGCGGCAAGCGGTCAAGGGCACTGATGATTGAGTATTTTTTGACCTGCTTGATAGTGTCCAGTGTGCTGGCGAATGCCGTGTCGAAAGCCTGTGGAATATTGAACTGCGGGCTATTGGTGAACTGCGCAAAAGCGTCAAGATTGATGTTCGCGCGCGCGCCTGTGACTTGCCAATCTTGCGCATCGATTTGCAGCCCTTGTTGGGTGATGTCCAGCATCGAATAGGCTTGGCTGAAGCGGGGGGCTTTGGGGTCGTGGGATTTATAGTCGATGCGCAACACCCGGTCCTCAAAGTCATCGCGATCACCGAATGTTGCTTTGAGCAGATCCAGAGCCATCTGTTTACGGCGTGGCAGTGTCGAACCCACCCCTTCGGAAGCGGCGCTCAATGCGCTTTGTTGGGTATTGAAGGCTTCGCGGGTGTACTCGATTTCGGCGTCGTCGTAGGCCGAATCGTCTTTGGTTTCGAGAAAACCGTTCACCAGGCCCCAGTCGATCAAGGCGGCCCTCTGCGCCGATTCACCTGCGGGTGCGATTGAGTCGGCGTTACGCATGACCTCGGTAAAATCCATGTGCAGTGACTTGCCGGGGGCCTGGTCTTCAATCGCGGCCACTGCGATGCACAAGTTGGCCCACGCCTGGCTGCCGTACACCACCGTGGCGGGGATGTCCTTGACCAAGTATTGCGGCGCCACCCGGGCTAACAGCAACCTTGCCCCGAGATCAGCGGTAGCGGCAGAGGTTTTGCCGCTGTCGCTCAGGTGTTTGGCCAGCGCGCTAATCACACTTGCCGGCGACATACCCCAGTGGCTATCGGCCGCGAGGTTGAAGCGCGCTACGGTATTTCTGCGAGGCTGTTCGATGGACTCGGGGTCCAGCCCCAAGTGGATGGCTGTCAGCACATAGTCGTTTGCGCTGGTGTCGGTCGCTATGCCGTCTACTTTGGCTTGTATCGCCAGGCCCAGCGCCTGTGCCTTGGGGGAATCGAGGAGTTTTTCCAGCGCTTTGGCAGGGTCCTGTAACTCGGCGCTGGATAGCGGGTTGCCTTCCAGCAGATACCCCAATGCGCCACGCCGGCTATCGAAAAGTGGCAGGCCCGGCAGTTTCTCAGTGTTGTTGGCCACCACATCGTGCACCACGCGCTGGTGTTCCTCACTGAGCGGCAATGCCCAACTGAGGCCTCCGCCCAAGTTGCCCAAAGGGTGTGACAACGAATGATTGATCAGCGCGTCGGCCATGTCGAAAAGGTCTTCACGCGTGGCCGGCATATACGTGCCGTGGCGGGTGATGAAGGTCTCAAGGCTGATTGTTTGCTCGTGCGCCATCGGGGTTTGACGATGAAGCGCCGAGTCGGGATCAACGTCCATCAGGGTTTCTTGCAGTGCGCGCAGCACCGCCTCGCCCGTGGCATCCGGTGCCAGTGAGCGGGCTGCCTGGTTGAGTTGTCGGGCAAGCGTTTGCAGGTTGCGCCGATGTGCCAGTGCGGTTTTGAGCGCCTGGCGGTTGTCATTGCTGTCGGCTTCGTGCTGCGCGGGCGGGTCTTCGACCAGGGCAATGCTGTCGGTAGGTAAAGCCGCGGGCAGCAGGGGGTAAACCGGCTGAATGGGTAAGCCGGAAGATAGGGTAACGGACGTCATGATGAGCACCTTCTTTAACACGGTGAGGCAGTCCTTGCCGACGAACGCCTTTGTCTGAAGGCGCTCGTTTGGGTGTTGAAAACAGGTGTTTGTGTTCCGCTTGCGGGCTCTGCAGGTTGTCAGAATGTGTAACGGTGGCAATCAGCGCTGGGAGTGTGCTGGTGTCAGGCTAGCCACCATCGCGGCGTAGAAAAATGATGCGGCCTCTTTCGCACTTAAATTATTCGCGGGTTTTTGCGTTCTTACGGTTGGGGTCATTGCCCTGTGTGAGGCGGTTTAATCTGACGGTGGAGTCTGCGTGATTATATGCAACGGGTTGTCCAGGGCGTGTGTGGCGGGGCTGTTGTTGGGAGTGAGCCTGGCCGCATCGGCGCGGGAGGCGGTGGTTCAGGCGGCGGCGGACATCCGGCGGACCAGTTTCGGAGTGCCCCATATCCGCGCCAGCGATGAGCGCGGCCTGGGTTTCGGCATCGGTTACGCCTATGCCCAGGACAACCTGTGCCTGCTGGCCAACGAGGTGGTCACGGTGAGTGGCGAGCGCGCCCGGTTCTTTGGCCCTGAACAATCGACCCTGGAGGCGCGCAACAACCTTGCCAGCGATGTGTTCTTCACCTGGCTGAATACGCCAGATGCGGTGGCCACATTCTGGGCGGCGCAGAGCCCACCGATCCGGCAGCGTATCGAAGGGTACGTCGCCGGCTACAACCGTTATCTGAAAGAGCAGGGCGCTCCGGCCCAGTGCCAGGCGGCGTGGGTGCGGCCGATCACGCCACAGGATGTGGTCAAGCTGACGCGCAGGCTGCTGGTGGAAGGTGGCATCGGCCAATTCGCCGAAGCCCTTGTCGGCGCAACGCCGCCCAACGTCACCGCCTCTGTACCGCGCGACGCCAAAGCCTTTGAACTGGCCGCCGCCCATCAACAGCGCTTTACCCTGGACCGGGGCAGCAACGCCGTCGCAGTGGGCCGGAATCGTTCATTCAATGGGCGTGGCATGCTGCTGGCCAATCCGCATTTCCCCTGGATCGGCGGCATGCGCTTTTATGAGATGCACCTGACCATCCCTGGCCAACTGGATGTAATGGGCGCCGCACTGCCGGGCTTGCCGGTGGTGAATATCGGCTTTAACCAGCATGTGGCCTGGACCCATACCGTCGACACGTCCAAGCATTTCAGCGTGTATCGCCTGACCCTTGATCCCAAGGATGCCACGCGCTACCTGCTGGACGGCAAATCCATCGCGCTGGATAAAACCACGCTTACCGTGCAGGTCAAACAAGCGGATGGCAGCCTCAAAGGGCAGACGCATATCGTCTACCGTTCGCAATTCGGGCCGGTGGTGCAATGGCCTGGCAAGCTCGATTGGGACAACCGCTACGCCTTCAGCCTGCGCGATGCCAACCTGGGTAACGACCGCGTGCTGCAACAGTGGTACGCGATGAATCGCGCCGGCAGCGTCAAGGACCTGCAAACTTCGGTACACACTCTGCAAGGCATCCCATGGGTCAACACCCTGGCCGCAGATGACCAGGGGCAAAGCCTGTTCATGAACCTGTCGGTGGTGCCCAACGTCAGCGCGGCCAAGCTCGCGCAATGCAGTGACCCACGGGCCGGCCTGCAACTGATCATATTGGACGGCTCCCGCAGCGCCTGCGCCTGGGACGTCGACCCGCGCGCTGCCCAAGCCGGGATCTTCGCGGCTGAGCAGTTGCCGCAACTGGAACGTAGCGACTACGTGCAGCATTCCAACGATTCGGCCTGGATGGTCAACCCCAAGGCACCGCTGACCGGTTTCTCCCCAGTCATCAGCCAGGACAACATCGGCCTCGGCCCCCGCACGCGTTTCGCGCTGCAACGCCTGCAATCCCTGGACAAACGGCCGATCAGCGTCGCCGACCTGCAAAACATGGTAATGGACAACCAGGTCTACCTCGCCAGCCAAGTGATGCCTGACCTGCTGGAATTCTGCGCCAAGCACCTCGGCGCCGACACCGCCACCCTGCAACCGCTGTGCGCCAGCCTGCAAACCTGGGACCAGCGCGCCAACCTCGACAGTGGCCTGGGCCTGGTGCATTTCATCTACCTGATGCAACACCTGCAGCAAACCCCCGACGCCTGGCGTGTCACCTTCGACCCGGCCCAACCCCTTACCACGCCTCGCGGCCTGGCCATCGAGCGAGCAGCCGTCTCCAAGGCCTTGCGCGAAGCCATGCTGGCCTCGACCGCCGACGCCAGCAAACACGGGCTCACCGCCGACAGCCGCTGGGGCGATCTGCAAGTCAGCGGCCAAACCCCGATCCACGGCGGGCCGCAACAGCTTGGCATCTACAACGCCATGCAAACCGTGCCACGCGCCGATGGCAAACGTGAAGTGGTCAGCGGCAGCAGCTACCTGCAAATCGTCACCTTCGATGACAACGGCCCCCGGGCTCAAGGCGTGCTGACATTCTCCCTGTCCAGCAACCCCACGTCGAAATACGCAAAGGACCAGACACGCGCATTCTCCGAGAAAAACCTCCGCCCGCTGCCCTTCACCGAAGCGCAGATCAAGGCCGATCCGCAGTACCAATTGCAGGTCATCAAGGAGTAGGGCACGCACGCAAGCCCTTGATGCCAAGGCAGAATATTTTTTGAAATCAAGGGGTTGCAGGCAAATGCAAATGAGTACATAATGGCGCCCATCGAACGCAATGAAGCAATAAAAACTTCAATGTATTCAATGAGTTAGAGTAGAGGCGCGCTTTACATAGCCCACTCAAGTTTGTATGCGGTGAGTGCCAGCAACCAGGGCATTGATCGTTTGAGGCCGAGTAGCAAAATGGTTATGCAGCGGATTGCAAATCCGCCTACGCCGGTTCGATTCCGACCTCGGCCTCCACTCTTAGAAACCCCGTAGATTAACGTCTACGGGGTTTTTTATTGCCTGGGATTTGGGGCGTGTTCTGCAACCCCAAGCTTGTTTGATCGAAACCAGAGTGCAGAACAGCACCAGACGGGGGCAGTTACTTCGTGGGGTTAACGATCTCGCCGACCCGTCTAAGGCCGACCTCTAGTTTCCGACAGTGGCACTATGATGCTTCCTGCCGATAAAAACAGCGCATCGAGCGCTGGCCTTTTCGCATCTGGCTTCCAGTGTTAGATTCGTCGCATTAATACCCACAAGGACAGTGAAATGGCCCGCTATTTCAAAAAGCCAGACAGTGACCAAGTTGAAGAGGTCGATGCATTTCAGGTTCTGGCGATATTCTTTCTCGGCGCGATCTATCTGCTCTTCGCCGGCCTTTGGCGGCATTTGCTAATCTGGGGTATCGCCATAGGCTTGGGTATTTTTGCCGGTCCGCCTTGGATGGCGATCCCTATCGCCGGATTGCCCATTATTTACTGCTTTTTGATACGTAAAATCGTGGCTGACGAGTATTTGAAGAAGGGCTGGTCGGAGGTGCCCGATCCAAAGCTTGCACTCAAGAAAGCAGCGCCAGGCGCTCAGTCTCTCGCAGAGTAGTTGTTTCGAAGCTGGCCCAGATAGTGCTGGGCTTTTTGCCCCTGGCTTCGGCTAAAAGATCGGCGGTGTAAATGTTTAGTAAGCGTCTGCTACTTTTTTGGCTCAGTCCTTGAGGCGTCTAACTCGTTTTGTAGCGAGCGGAGACGGTTGTCATTTGGATGTTTCAGTTTTAGCTCATTCAGATTTGTTTGCGCCGTTGAATATTGGCCGACCTTTATTAAATTTCGTACCAGAACTATTTGAGTTATTCGCCCTGGTGCGATATCAAAAGCCGCTTGGTTAAATACTAGGGCTTTGTCAAAGTCGGCGTACTGTTTGCCGTTGTCACCCATGTATAAGAGACCCAGTACGTTGTTTGCCGCGAGCTGATGAGGGTTGATTCTGACCGCCTGTTCCAGGCGCTCTCGAGCTGTCGGGATTCTGCCTTGCATCAGATCCGCATCTGCCATATTGACGAGATAGTCGTAGGAACCCGCTGGGTAATAGCTGGCTGCTTTTGCCGCATAGTCTCCCGAGCGCGGGTAGTCACCTAACTCATAGTAGCTAAGGGATATATAGCGTAAGGCGGATGCCTTTTGTTGATTGCTGGCCGCCGGGTCGGCTTCAATTTGTTTAAATTTTTCAATGGCCTCCGTGCTGTTTCCATTGTCTTGAAGTGCCTGGCTTTGCGTGAAGTTGGTTTTTATTTCGTTTTTATGTTCGTTGGCCTTCACGAGTTCTCGAACTTTGTCGCAGCCGGACACTGTCAGGCAGAAACAAATCATGAACATTATTTTGACTTTGCGCATTTCATTACTCGACTTTGGCGGACGTGGCAGCCTTAGCATTAAAAAGTTTGGGCGGACTCAGGGGGGGAATGATGCTCAGCCTCGCGTCGTTTTGGGAAGAGGAAACCCGCCGTGGTTGATAAATTTTCCAGAGCGAGGGCGCGTTCAATGTCTTAAACTGCGCCTGCCAAAACAATCACCGAAATCGACACCGGCTTTTTTGCCTCTGGCAATACCTGACCTGAAAACGAATGGAGTAACACCCCATGGAAGGCAACAATACCCAAAACGAATACCGCAAGCCCAATAACCTGGCCGGTCTCGGGCGGCGTTTGGGCGGTCAGTGCATCGATTCGCTGATGACCTTCTTTCTGTTATTCGCGGTAGGGCGCACGGCTGAGGTTTTTGGTTTTCCGTCTGACGTGTCAGGGGTTCTGGCTGTGGGCGCCGCTGCGACGTACTACCTGTTTTCCGACGCTCTGCCCAACGGTCAAAGCTTGGGTAAAAAGCTGCTGGGGATGTCGGTGATCGATGAGCGCAGCTACCTGAGCTGCAATCTGTTGCAATCGTTTATGCGCAATATCACGACGCCCTTTCTGAGTGTTCTGGACTGGATTTTTATTTTCTTTGGTTCACGCAAGCGTCTAGGCGACATGCTCGCATCCACGGTAGTGATCCGCTCCAGGTAATCAGTCTATAGTGGCCAGGTATTTGTAGCCTTTACAACACAATCAATACCATCAAGTTACACGATAGGCGTGACGCACTTCATTTTGAGCGGTCTTATCCATCGAGCATTAAAGCTTGTGGATAGAGAGTCCTGTGATGAAGTTGAATAATCTAACTAAGGCGGCACTGATTGTCGCGTTGTTATCGTCCCTGTCGGGCTGCTGGATATTCATGCCTCCGGGTGGTGGTGGTGGTGGTGGTGGTCACGGTCAGGGCGGCGGCCCAGGCGGCCCAGGTGGTCCCGGTCCGCGTTAAGTAACGGCTTATCAGGGCAAGCCACGCTATTCATCTTGATGAGGCGTGGCTTGCTTTTTTTTGCCTGGCTTAAATCACGGGCAAAGAAAAGCCCGCGATGGGGAGTGCGGGCTAAAAGGTGTTTCTCTAGGAGCTGAAACAACATTAGACGCTCATCTGTGAAAGCCTTGTGAAAGGGCAGACTCAATGTATCTCGATGTATTTTAGGTCGATCTGCCCAGACGGATAAGGTATCTGTCACAGACATGTACCCCCGTTTGCATGCCGCTCCATCTTCATGTCCACCCGCCTGCTGTCAGCCTTTGTGCTGTTGGAGAGGGGCTGCGCTGACGTCAGACGGGCGAGATGGTCGCCAGCAGACCGATACCGATGGTAAGCACCAAAAAGCCAAACAGGAAAATTGCCATCTTGGTCATAAGGCCTCCGAAGGGAAGGGGCGGCAGGAACATTCCTGTCGCGCTCGACAAGGGTGTCGGGAGTGGCCCTATTGTCCGCCTCGATGACATTTCGATACAGGCGCAGATAACAAAGAAAAAACCGTATCAGATGCCTGCGCAAGGCTTTGGTCAGGGGAGTTGGAGAGAGTCGGGTTTATCAAGATCAGCGTGTGAGCCAGGCATTGAGGGTACGGCGCGCTACCTGAGACAGCCGCTGCATTTCGCCCTAAGATGGCGCCCACAGCCTCAACAATAAGAGAGGGCCAACCCTCGATGGAAAGACGTCAATTCAGCGGTGGCATGAAAGGCAAGAACCTGCGCTACCTCAATGAGCCTTCCGGCCATCCGGCCTCGGCCACCCGCGTCGGCTTCCTGCTGCTCGAGCACTTCTCCCTGCCGGCCTTCACCCAGACCCTCGACACCCTGGTCACCGCTAATCTCCTGCGCCCCGAGCTGTTCGCATCGCGCACTTTTGGTTGGGGTGACGGCGAAGTCATCAGCGACCTGGGCCTGGTGATCCGCCCCGATGCACGCCTCGACGTGGCGACATTGCAAACGCTGGAATTGCTGGTGATCTGCGGCGGCTTTCGCACCGAGCTGAAGGCCAGCGACGACTTCATCCACCTGCTGCGCTGTGCTGCCGAGCAGGGCGTCAGCCTTGCCGGCTTGTGGAACGGCGCCTGGTTTTTAGGTCGCGCCGGCCTGTTGCAGGACTACCGCTGCGCCATCCACCCCGAACATCGTCCGGCGCTGGCGGAAGTCTCCAAGGCTGCCCACGTCACCAGCGAGCCGTATGTCATCGACCGCGACCGCCTGACCGCATCCAGCCCGTCCGGGGCGTTCCACATGGCGCTGGATTGGATCAAGGGCCTGCACGACAAGGCGTTGGTCGAAGGCATTGAGGATATCCTGGCCTTCGAGGAGTCCCGCTACCGGCGGATCAAACCGACGGAAAACGTCAGCGTCAGCGCGCCGTTACGCGAGGTGGTGAAACTGATGGACGCCAACCTCGAAGAACCGCTGGAACTCGACCAGCTCGCCGCCTACGCCGGCCGCTCCCGCCGTCAGCTCGAACGGTTGTTCAAGGAGCAATTGGGCACCACGCCGCAGCGCTATTACATGGAACTGCGGGTGACGGAGGCTCGCCGGTTGTTGCAACACACCGAGTTGTCGCAGGTGGAGGTGCTGGTGGCGTGCGGGTTTGTTTCGCCGAGTCATTTCAGTAAGTGTTATAGCGCTTATTTTGGCTACAGGCCGTCGAAGGAAAAGAGGTTGGTCAAGTAGCGCGAGTGAAGCGTATCGATGAGATCTGTGTCGCCAGGTAGGCATTTGCAGGCGCAACTGAAGCGCTGGCCAGTACCAGCAGATCAAGCACGTCTTCCGCCAATTGCAGGGTGCCGCATAAGGTACGCACCTTCGCGTCCGCAGCCTCGGCGGCGGTGAGGCTCACGGATTGGCGCTGGAGTTTGCTGGCGACTGCATTGATGTCGGTAAAGCCGCGAACCTCTGAATCAGCGCCGCCGCTCGGACACGTCAGCCGCCCGCGAACGATGCCCATGCGCTGCGTGCTGTCGCCTTGCACGCTCAATACCAAAGACATTCCATCGCCCGCGACCCAACTGCCCGTCAGCGCGTTTTCAACGGGTAACAGCGTTGATGGCGACGGGGGCTCAAGGCGTGGTTGTTTCTCTACCCGCCGATAGACCAATTTGTCGACATAGGTTCCCGGGCCGGTAAGTTCAGGGAACCCGCTGGTTGCGACCAGCAGGTGGGACAACGTCAGCACTTCGCCGGTAGCCGTCACACTGAACTGCCCGCTCAAACCAGAAGTCCAGTTCCAGCTGGGGTCACAGGGCTCGGCGCCAAGATCGCGCCAGTTAATGGCCAACGCGATGGGTTGGTTTTTTTCACGGTTAGGGCCTGCGCCCAAGGAAATGCCGCTCACCGAATACTTGCCCGTTGAGCCTGTCGAAGAGTGATAGGTGCCATAAATGTGCTGTCCCGACACCGCCAGATTCATGACTGAGCCGTAGTCGTTCTTCCAGGTGCCGGCGATCGATACGGTTTCAATCGAAGGGCCCGGGAGGGCGAGTTTTCCATTGGGGATTGAACGCGCTCCAGGTGTGAAATATGTCGATGACGATCGCGTGATGATCTGCGGACCCTCAGCACGATTGAACAGCCACATGCCTACGGGGGCTAACGAATAGACCTCATGACTGCATTTCACGACTTGATACTCGTACACCGTGTAGCAGTGCTCCATCACAAGTGACCCCACCAGCACCAGGTCGGCCAGGCCCAATGGTGCGAATTGAGGCAAACGCTCGCCTTTTTGTGGGCCTTCTTCGATCAGGCAGTTGTAGAGGTTGGCGCCCAAGGTGATCTCACCGTCGGCAAACCCCAGCACGATGTCGGGTTCTCCTCCCTGCGCAATACGCGCCAGGGTTCGGCGCATTAAACCGTCATCCCCTTTGAACTGCGAAGAGCCTGAGTCGAGCGCGAACTTGAGGTTACTGGCCATGAGCTCTGAGCCGACCGAGTAGGACTTCAGGTCGGCCGACCAGATGTATTCCACACCGGCTAAGGTGCTGTACACCGACCATGCCAAAAATAGGTGCGGGCCCTGGGTTTTCGTGGGGTCCACACCGCCCATTTGGCAAGTGCCGTTGCGGGCTTGGTTATCCCAATCAAATGCGACGAAGGGATGGGCGGGAGACAGTTGGCCGTCACGCATTAATGCCTGGAGTAAAAAGGAGCTGCGCCCCTCGACGTAAGCGCTGCTGCAAGGTAAACCCAGGCCGCCGTCCCAATCGAGTTGCTTGAATTGTTCGCCGTCGTAGGCGGTGGCTAGCAGCAGTTGCGTCTCCAGTGGCGTACCGCAAGGCATTGTCAAAACGTCCGAGGCGGACTCCACCTGCAGGGTGCCCCAGGGGCCAAAGCTGTAAGGCCGCTGCAGGCAATCGGTAAAGGCAAAGGTGCTGGAAGACTGGGCGTCAAAGCGGCCACCGGCAGAATGCACGCACTGGTTGGCCGGACAAAATGCCGAGGTGATCCAGTTCATGTTGGTGCCTGAATCGATTGCGAACTTGAGCGGTTGGCCAGGGGTGCCGAGTTTAAGCGTGCAATACCAAGGCGAAGCACCGTTGTTCTGATAAGGCCCGCGCTGCATGGGGAAAACCAGGCGGTTTTCCAAGTGTTTATTGCTCATGGGAACTCCGTTTCCATTCGGATTGATAGGCGCCCGACCCGTGTCGGGCGCGTGAATGCGCCTGGCAATATTCAGCCTGATCGCCTTGGCGACCACTGCCAGCGGCGAACCCTTCACGTTGTCGGATTCGACGCTGAACTCAGGCGGTTTCAGCGCAACGCCTCGCCTTCGGTTTCCGGCATGAACGCGGCAAGAATGACCGTGACCAAAAGAAAAGCATTGATGATGCTGGTCGTCTGGTTGAACGAAGTGCCGTAGGCGATCAGCGCGCCGATCAGCGATGGTGCCAGTACGTTCGCCACACGCTGGGCGAAAATCGCCCAGCCGTAACCCACAGTTCGTAACGAGGTGGGATACAGCTCACCGATCCATGCCCCCCACACCCCCCATGCGCCGAGGCTAAAGAACGCCAACGCGAAATTGCTCAGGTAGAGCATTTCCAGGCTGTGGGCATTGGCAAAACCATACCCCGCCAGCACCGATGCGCTGATAAACGTCACGATGACTTTTTTGCGCCCAAAGCGCCCCGTCAGATACGACGCGGCCATATAGCCCGGGATCATGCACAACGCCGACAGCGCGATAAAACCGTAGCTCTGCGGCAAGCTCAGGCCGCGCTGCTGCAGCAAGGTGGGTAGCCAGGTTTGCAAACCCCAGTAACCCCAAGAGAAGGTAAAGTTGACCGTGATTTGCAGCAGGCTGACCTTCAGCAGAGCGCGGCTGAAGAGGTCACGCTGGCGACCCGAAGCACTGCGATCAACCTGCAGTTCGCAGTGCTCGGGTATGCGCACCGCCCCTTGGCTCAATACGGCAATCGCCGCTCTGGCCTCCTGTTGCCTGCCGGTAGAGGCTAGCCAATAAGGCGACTCCGGTACCCAGCGTGCCACGGCGATCGCCCACAACCCACCGAGCGAACTCAAGACGATGATCGCGCGCCAGCCTTGCGGCAGTAACCACACCGTGGCGCCCAACGCCAGCAGCATTCCAATGGGCCAACCGGAAGCGAGATAAACCGTCAGCGAGCCGCGCTGGCGCACCGGCAACAGTTCCTGGTAATGCGCGAAGGTCACCACCATCATGCCCACGGCGGCGACCCCGGACAGCAATCGCAGGGCATACAGAGTCGAGTAATCGGGTGCAAACGCACTGGCCAGGGAGATGACGCCATAAGCCCCCAGGCTCCAGATAATCGCGCGTTTACGGCCAATGCGTTCTGCAACTTTGCCCCAGGCCAGCGCACCCAGCAGCATGCCGATGAACATCGCGCCGATCAGGTGGCCCACGCCAAGGGCGTCCAGGCCAAACTCGGCGGCAATCAGCGGCGCGGTGTAGACAATGATCATCATCTCCCAGGCTTCAATCGCAAAGACAAAGAACAGCACCAGGCAACACTGCAGGTGAGTACGGGTCAGGGGAAATTCTCGGAAGACGTCGCCCACGTTGCAGGTGTGCGAATCCGGCGCAGGTTCCGGGTGATCGGTGTGTAGCGTGGAGGAAATATCACTCATGCTGGCGTTCCTTTTGCAATTCAGGCTCTGACGCGGTTGCCAATTGGCGCGGGGTCGCGGAACAAACCAAACCGTTCGATTTCAGCTTCCGGTGGCGGCTCGCAGCTACCGACTCGACTCGGACGCCAGCCAAACCGGCGCTTCATACCCGCCATCGCTTCGGCCACCTTGAATGCCGCGACCACCGGATCTATCACCGGCACGCCGACTTCGCGTTGCACCTCCTCGAAAAAACCGAATTCGATGGTGCAGCCGAGGATGATGGCTTCAGCGCCGTCTTCTTCGACTGCGCGGTGGGCTTGCTCGATGATCTTGCGACGGGTCACCGCGTGATCGCGCTGGAACTCGTCGACGCCCATGCCCAACGGGCGTAGCGAAGCCAGCCGTGCACCGGCGCCATAGCCCAGTACTCGCGCGCGCATCTGCTCGATCCATTTAGTGCGCCCGACAATGATCGAAAAGCGATTGGCCAGGTGTTCCACGACCTGCAGGCTCGCCTGGCAGGGCGCGACAACCAGGGTTTCACCGGATATTTCCCGCGCGTCTTCCAGTGCCGGATCGTAAAAGCAACCCAGCACTAACGCGTCCACGCCTGCCCGGGCGCAATCGCGGGCGATGTGTACGCTGCGTTCATACGTAAGGGCCTCGTAGGCGCGGTATTCCAGGTGCGTCGGGCTGGGCGTCATGTCGAACGACACCACCTCCACCTGAGTGGAAGGCTGCTTGATGCTGTGCAACAGCTCAGCGATGGGCGCGTCAAAGGTTGGGCAGCCGATCGGGTTGAGCCAGCGCACGGTCACTGCAATGTCTTGCGGGGCGATGTTGAAGGTTGAACTGTCCACACGGTATTCCTCGATAGGTGGGTTGAATGGCACTAGAAGAACTTCACCAGGGCCATGGTCAAACTATTGGAATAGGGCAGGTTGTCGCTGTGGTAGTAGTCAACGTTCAGGTTGGCCGACAGGTAGAGCCCCTGTTTGCTGAAACCGGTGTAGGTCATCGCCGGGCCGATTTTGCCTTCGCGCGATTCCTTGAAGTCGGACGCTGAGCGATTGTTGATGTGGTAGGCGTGATGGACGCCCAGCCACACATCGTCGGTGACCAGGTAGCCCGCGGCGATGTCGGCGAGCCAGAAGCTGACGCCGCCACGCAGGCGTGTCGGGTCGCCGTTGCCGAGATCGCTCGCGTGACGATTGCGCGCGGCGTAGTGGATGCCGGCCGGCGTAAAGGTGGCGGCAAAACGACCCACGCGCAGGTAGTTGGCGACGCTGAAGCTCGCGCCATAGCGGTTGGCAAACGCGCCGTAACCGGTGCCTTCATCGTTGCCGTTGGGAAACTCCAGGGAGAGCGTCGGGTTGACCCAGAAGGTGGTGAAGTCATCGGAGCCATAGGCACTCTTGGGCTCCACCACGTTGTAGTAATAGGCCAGGCCGAGGTTCGGCGACGCCACGCCCCACGCCCCGTTGTTGCGAGCGCTGTTGTCATTGTTGTAACCCGTATCGGCGCCGACCCAAAACTGCAATTGGTCGCGCTGCGTCCCGGTAAAGCCAGTTTCCGAAAAGTACGCCAGGACGGTGTTGCTGCCCGCACGCACGCTGCCTTTTGTCGTGCGGCTGAACACGGGAAACGATTCCAGGGCCCACTGTCCGGGTACGCCCGGTTGGGCGAAGCCAATGAACTGTTCGCCGTGTGCCGGGGGCGTGATCCCCAAAACCAAGGCAAGTGCGGGCCCTACCCATAAGCGCGATGAGTGTTGCAGTTTCATGTGGGTGCTCTCTTTTTGTTGTTGTTCTTGAAGGCCGAGCCGCAGGCGGGGCGCGGGAGGCGTCCCGAAGTCACGTCACCAGGCCGTATACCGACTGAGCGGTCGCCGCATCGAGGTAGCCGTTCTTCAGATCGTCGCGCACCGCGTCCGGATCTCGTTGGCTGGCGGGGCCATACCCGCCGCCCGCGCCGGTACGCACCCGAACCAAGTCACCCGCGCTCAACGCGATGCCGCTGGCCATCGCGTGGCGCTCGCGTTGACCGTCCTTGCGGATGACTTCGACGTAGTTGGGCGTGCCTTCCGCCCCCTGTTCCAGGCCCCAGGGCGGAACGACCGAGCGGGTGTAGCCGCAGGTCATGAAGCTGCCATCGGCGCGAATCCGGTAATCGATGCACACGCCTCGGCCGCCTCTAAATTGCCCATGCCCGCCGGGTTCATCGTTCAAGGCCATGCGCTCGACATACAAGCCATAGCGCGCCTCGCAGACTTCGACGGGGCAGTTGTAGGTTTCGCCATGCAGCCCGGAGTAGACGGCGTTGTTGCCGTCGCGCCCGGGTTCGGCGCCCCAACCGCCGATTTCCGGTTCAACCAGGGTGAACAGGCGGCCGGTGTCCGGGTGCACGCCGCCAATGATCGTGGCGCACACCGAGGCGAAATTGCCGGCGGGCAAGCGCTCAGGAAAGCGCTGGGCCAGGCAGCACAGGATCAGGTCGTGAACCCGGATCAGGTTCTCGAAATAGAAGCCTTCGGCGGCGGGGGGCAGCGCGTCGAACAGCGAGCCGGGGCGGGTCAAGACCCTGAGAGGGCGAAACGTGCCGCCATTGGTAATGCCTTGGGGGGCGGTCAATGCCTTGAAGGCCATCTGTGCCGCAACGACGGCGCCGTCGCGGCTAAGGTTGGTTGGCCCTTGGCATTGGTCGGGATTGTCGCGCAAATCGATGACCATTTCGGTGGCGCGGATGTCGATCCGGACCTTGAACAGGCTGCCGTCATCCTGCGGTTCTTCCAGATTGAACTGCCCCGCAGGCAGTGCGCCCAGGGCTTTGAGGGAGACCTTCTCGCCCAGGTCCATGAAGTCTTTCATCGCCAGCAAAAACAGCGCGCTACCGTACTTGCTCGTCAGCTCGCGCAGGCGCATTGCTCCACCGCGCACTGCAGCCACCCCAGCCCACAGGTCGCCCTCCATGAAATCCGGCATCCGGGTATTGGCGCGCAGGATCTGCAACACCGAGCGGATCGGCTGGCCGCGGCTGATCAGCTTGACCGACGCCAGGCGCAGACCTTCCTGGAAGATGTCCGTCGCCTCCGTTGACAACGACCCCGGCACGCGCCCGCCGACATCGCTCCAGTGCGCGATGTTAGCGGTCCAGGCGACCAACTGGCCCTCGGCAAAGACCGGCATGGCCAGCACCACATCGTTGAGGTGAGTCACTGCGCCGTCGTGGGGGTCATTGCTGATGAAGACGTCACCGTCCTCGATGTCCTGCGGCAACGGATGGTGCAGCAGAATCTTCTTCACGGCCTTGTCCAGCACGCCGACAAACGCCGGAATGCCTGCGCCGGAACTCGCGATTTCGCCGTGCGCGTCGGTAATCCCGGTGCCCATGTCCAGCACTTCGTAAATCACCGGGCTCATCGCGGCTTTGCGCATGGCGGTGAACATTTCGTCGGCAATCGCCTGGAGCGAGTTCTGGATGATGTCGCGTGTAAAGATATCAAGCGTACTCATTGCAGCGCTCCTTCAGCCGTTGATCATGATGTGCAGGTTGCCAAGGCGGTCGACGTGTACGCGGTTGCCGGGGTGAACGACCACTGTGGTGCCGGCGTCTTCAACGATTGCCGGGCCGAAAAATGTCATCAGCGGTTCGAGCAAGTCGTAGTCGTAGAGGCTCGCGTTGTGGCAGCCCTCTTGGGCGTAATCCACACGGCGCTGGCCTTTACAGGCGGCGCTGACGTGGCGCCCGGTGATCGGTAGCGCTTGGGGCGTCAACTTGCCGATCTGTGCCGTGGCGACCAGGTGAAAACCGATAATTTCCAGCGGGGCCTGCAGGCGATAGGTGTGGTGCTGTTCGTAGAGACCATGAAAGCGCTGCTCGATCAGTGCCCAGTCCGCGTCGAGACATTCGTGCGGGTTGAGAGGCACCTCGACTGCATGTTCCTGGTTCTGGTAACGCAGCTTGCAATGCACCTGGAGCTCGACGTGTTGTGGGGGGATCGCTTCGGCGACGAATTGCTCGCGAGCCGTACCGCTCAATTCGTCGAGGAACTGCTGCGCCTGCTCAAGGTTGCCGGCCTGGGCTGTATCCACAAAGCGGTTGATAAACAGGTCGCGGCGCAAGTCCGAGAGCGTCATGCCCCAGGCCGAGAACACCGAGGCACTGCGCGGGATGATGACCTTGTTCACGCCCAGTTCCTGAGCGAGCGCGACGGCGTGCATCGCGCCGCCGCCACCGAAGGCCATTAGGGTCAGTTCGCGTGGGTCGTGGCCACGGCTCAAGGACACCAGTTTCAAGGCGTTGACCATGTTGTCGTTAGCCAAGCGCACGATGCCGCGGGCGATCTCATCCGCCGGTAATCTCAGGCGTTGACCCAGTGCGTTCAAACCATGCATAACGGCGGGCAGGTCAGCCTTCACGTGGCCGCCACAAAAGTAGTCCGGGTTGATACGCCCAAGCATCAGGTTGGCGTCGGTCGTGGTGATGTGCGTACCGCCGTTGCCATAGGCGGCGGGGCCTGGCACCGCGCCGGCGGACTGTGGCCCCACGTGCAGTTTGTCGAAGTCGTCGACCCAGGCGATGGAACCGCCGCCGTTGCCGATTTCCACCAGGTCGACCACGGGCACCATGATCGGATAGCCGGCATTGATCCTGTTGCGCTCAATCCAGTAATCGGTCTTGATCGACACCTGGCCGTTACGGATCAATGCACATTTGGCCGTGGTGCCGCCGATGTCGAGGCCCAATATGTTCGGCTCGTCGATCAGGTGTCCCAGTTGCGCAGCGGCCCAAAAACCGCTGGCCGGGCCTGACTCGACCATGGTGATCGGTGTCTGGCGGGCGTGCTCTACACTGTCGACGCCGCAGTTGGATTGCATGATGTACAAGGGCGCCTTATAGCCGCTGTCACGCAGGCCAGCGGCCAGGTCATCCAGGTAACGCGCAGCAATGGGTTGCACGTAGGCTGAAAGCACGGTGGTACTGGAGCGTTCGTATTCGCGCCATTCACGGGTGATCTGATGGGAGGCCACCACCGATACCTGTGGCCAGAGCCTGCGCACTTCGTTCAGTACCGCCTGCTCATGGGCCGGGTTGGCGTAGGCGTGCAACAGGCAGATAGCAATGGCTTGCACATTGTCGGCACGAAAGGCATCGAGGATTTGTGGCAGTTGCGAGAGGTCAAGCGGCTGACGTTCCTGACCATCGGTGTGCAAGCGGCCCGCGACTTCGCGGCGCAGGTAGCGGGGCACGAAGGGGGCCGGTTTTACCCATTTGAGATTGAAGTAGTCCGGCCGGTTGGCGCGTGCAATCTCCAGCACATCGCGAAAGCCCTGGGTGGTAATCAAGGCCGTCTTGACGCCGCGACGTTCGGTCAGGGCATTGATCACCACCGTGGTGCCGTGGGCCAGAAAGTCCACGGTGTTCAGGTCCACGTCGGCCTTGCCGATGACGTTGAGTACGCCCTGGGCGAAGTTCGGCGGGGTGGTGTCGACCTTGGCGGTACGAATGGTCTGTTCGCCGGTGACCGGATCGCTTTCGAAATACACCAAGTCGGTAAAGGTCCCGCCGACGTCGGTGGCCACGCGCACTGTTTTGCCGTCCGTACCCACAGGGCATCTCCTGTTGTGTTTATTGTTATGGGCGCCAGGAGAAGGGGTCTCACTGGTGTTGACGGGATGCTAGGGCGCGGCGCACGGCGGCGACTACACACGGGGCGGGTAGGTGGCAACGATCGGGGCCGATCGACTACCCGCACGGGTAGGTGGGTGGGTCAATGAAAAGGCGTCAGCATCCCCAGGCGCAATGCGGCGGCCATGGCGGCTGTGCGACTGTCCACGCCGAGCTTGGCGAATACATGCTTGAGGTGGAATTTCACGGTGTTTTCAGAAATATCCATGGCCTGGGCAATGGCTTTGTTCGATCGGCCTTCGGCGAGCAGGGCGAGGATCTGTGTCTCTTTGGCGCTGAAGGGCGTGCGTGGGCGAACGGGATGGGCGCGCCATCCGCGCAGGCGGGTGATCACTGTGGAGTGCCTGGAATGGCTGTCGGAGCAGGCTTCCAGGGCGGCGAGTACGCAAGGTCCGGCCTCGAGTAACAGCCCAGGCAGGGCGGCTGCGGGTATCGACGCCAGGGTTGCGTCCAGCGCTACCGCATGACCTTTACCGTGAGCCGCCAGGGTCAGCACTTGCAGGCGCCATGCGGGCAGGCGCAAGCCTTGCGCCTGCAGCACCCCGACCCCGTGTTGCAGGCGATTGAGCGCGGCACCGGACGCACCGGTCGCGAACTGAAGCCGGGCCAATGCCAGCGTAGCCGCCTCCAGGTTACGCCAGTCCTCGGCGTTGTTCGCGGCGTGTTCGAGGTTGGCGGCCAGTGCTTCCTGGCGCGCCTGGGTCAACGACCCGCCTTGCACCAATAAGTCGACTCGCCAGGCGCAGACCAATCGTTCCAGGCGCTGCCAGTTGCGCGCGGTAGCCAGTTGGGCGGCGTGTTCAAGCTCCAGCAGTGCCGGTTGCAGGCCCAGATTTCGCAGGGCGCAGCGCCCCGTCACCTCGGCGGTGGTGGCCGCGATCTCCAGCCAGCCGTCGGTATGTTTGAGTGACGCCCAGCCATCGCGAAACCAGGGCGTCGCCTCGGCCCAGGCACCTTGCCAATACAAGTGCTGCGCCTTGAGGCAGCCCACCAGCGCCCTGACCGAGCTTTCGCTGCCAAACTGACTATCGGCAATGACCAGTGCGTTATCGACCATCTGCGCTGATGCCGAAAGCTGGCCCCCCAAGGCCAGGACCTGCGCCTCGTGGATACGGCAATAGTTCTCGCCCCGCGAGCTGGCGGCCAAGCGCATCTTGATCTGCGCCGAGCGGATGCTTTGCAGGGCTAAAGGCAACTGCCCCTGCCTCAGTGCCTGCAAGGCGTGGACGCACTCCAGCGTACCCTGGGCAAGTACGTCGTCGCCTGCGGTGCCTGCGCAATCGCGCGGTTTGAAGCGATCCATGTAGGCATTCGCGAGCGTGTGGATGACGTGAAAGTCCCGCGCCAGGCGAGGGTCATCCTCGACCCTGCTGTGGGCGAGGTACAGCAATTGCGTGGCGAGCGCGTGATCGCCGAGTTTGGCGTGCAGATAGGCCTGGAGCAGGAGCAAGTCCGGTGCCTCCCGGCGGATTTTCTCGTCGAATAAGCCCAGCAGGCTCTGCGCATAGCGAATGCCTTTGTGCAGCACGACCTCCCAACTGCCGGCGCGCACGACCAGCTCCACCGCCAGTCGGGTATCGCCGGCGCGCAGCGCATAGGTGATTGCCTGTACCCAATCTTTTTCCCCTGCCAGCCACTGGGCCGCGGCGTAGTGGATGTCGCGCGCGATGCTGGCGTCGATGCTTTGGTTGAAAAAATCCTGGAGCAACCGGTGGTGGCGGAACCACTGGCGGTCCGCATCCAGGGGCACCAACAGGGCATCCAGATGGGCCAGTTGCACCAGCCTTTGCGCACTGTCGCTGCGGCCGCGTACAGCGTCCGCCAGCTCCGCGTTGAAGCGCTCCAGCAGGGCCATGTCGCGCAAAAAGTCCTGGCCGTCTTGGGGCAGGCGCTGCACCACTTGCCCGGTCAGGTAGTCGGCCATATCGGCGATACAGCCTGAAAAGGCGCTCAGGCCGTACACCGATGCGTCGCCATTGGCGCACCACAGTCGGGCCAGTTGTACGGCAACCGGCCAACCTTCGGTTTTCGCGTGCAAGTGTTGTTGTTCGGTCGGCGAAACGGCGGGGCCGAGGATTTCGGCGGTTTCGACCTCGGTGAATTTCAGCGCTTGGGCAAACACTTCGTGTACCCAGCCGTTGGCCTTCCACTGCGCCAGCGGCCAGCCTGGGCGGGCGCGGGCGGATACTGCCCATTCGAGCCACGGCGCCGCCTGTTCCAGCAAGGCCTGTACCAGGGCGTCAAGCGCAGCATTTGCCGCTGCGTGATAGTCGTCAAGAAACAGCGTAACCCGGCGGTTTTCCAGGGCGAGCGCGTGGAGAAGGGCGGTGATCGTGCGGTGCGGCTGCACATCCAGCGACTGGGCGTGCGCCAGGCGTGTCAGATGGCCAAGATCAAGCCCCGCTCGATCCAGCGTCAAGATCAGATAGGACAGAAAACGATTCGGGTCGCTGTCGGCCTCATCCAAAGACAACCACGCGACGGTTGCCGCTGGTGTGCTCGACAGCAGGGCTTGCCGCCATTGCATCAACAACGTGGTTTTCCCGTACCCGGCGGGCGCGACCAGCAGCACCAGAGGCCCCCTTGTCCGGGCATGCAAGGAAGCCAATAGCGCCTGGCGAGGTAAGGACGTGAGCAGCGTCAACGGCGGCGCCAGTTTGCCAACCCAGCACCATTCACTGACTACAGGGGGAGAAATGTGTTTATTCATGGCTGCGGGCTCATGCAGAAGAAGGCCGCTTGGGGTTGTATCAATTACGTTTTGGCTCAGGGGGGGCGAATAGTTACGTGATGTTTATTCAGTGTATGAAGCCAAGACCTGCGGCGAATTTGGCTGTGAAAAGCCGGCGTGAGAAGGCGGGAGAGGCTGCGCGGAATCCTTGCCACGTCGGCGTTGGTAAGGCGCCGTGCAGCTAATGCGCAACACGCCCTACAACAGTTGTAGGATATTTCTGGATTTTCAGCGCGGCACTTTTGGCGCGAAGCCTCTTAGAACCGCGCCAACCGATACCCCCCCAGTTCGGGCAAGCCCGACAGCAGCGGCCGCTCCGAAGCCAGTTGCACGATGATGTCTGCCGTCACCGCTGCCTGCGTCAACCCCAGATGCTGATGCCCGAACGCTAGCAACACCTTGCCATCTGCGACCCGATCGATAATCGGCAGCGAGTCCGGCAGGGAAGGCCGGAACCCCATCCATGGCGTGGCGTCCTGCGCATTGAGGTCTTGCCGGAACAACCCTTTGCTTAGGCGATGCAGCTGCCAGGCGCGTTGCATATTCGCCGGGCGCTCAAGGCCGGCGAACTCCACGGTGCCGGCCAGGCGCAGCCCGCCGCTCATGGGCGTCATGATGAACTTGCGCTCCAGGGAGGTGACGGCGAAGGGCAGGCGCTGATGTTCGTGGGGCAGCATCAGGTGGTAGCCGCGTTCGGTGTCCAGCGGGACGTGTTTACCCGTCAAGGCGGCGGTGAGTTTCGCCGAGTGCGCTCCGCAGGCGATCAGCACCTGGCGTGCAGCCAGCGGGCCTTGATCGGTGATCAACCTGACGCCCTGGGTGTCGACCTGCCCGTCCAGCACCCTGCGGGTGAGGAATTGCACGCCGCTGGCTTTGGCGGCGTTCACCAGTTCGCACACCACCCGGTACGGGTCGAGAAAGTGCCCGGTGCCTGCAAAGAACAGCCCGCCCTGGATGTGCTCGCTCAACTGCGGCGCGGCGTTGCGTATGGCCTCACTCGACCAGAACGCCACGGGCACACCTTGTTGTTCCATCCGCTGCCGTAACGCGTCGATGGCGCCCCGCGAATCCGCCCGCTCGAACACCAGCAACGAGCCGTCTTCGCGCAGCAGCTCCGGGTGGTCGATGCCTTGCAGCAAACGCTGCCATGCGCCCAGGCTGGCTTCATTCAGCGCACGAATACCGGCGACCGTGCGCCGGTAGCGGGCCGGGCGCAGGTTCAGCAGCAAACGCGCAAACCAGGGCAGGGCGCGGGGCAGGTATTTCCAGTCCAGGCGCAGCGGGCCCATGGGGTCCATCAGCATCGCGGGCAAGCGCTTGAGGATCGATAGATCGGCGATGGGGAATACTTGCTCGGTCGCCAGGTGGCCGGCGTTGCCATAGGAGGCGCCCATGCCGGGTGGCTGCGGGTCGATGACGATGACCTGGCGCCCTTGGCGTGCCAACTGCAAGGCGCAGGCGACGCCGATGATGCCCGCGCCGACCACGGCGATGTCGGCGCTTGGGGGTTCAAGCGACATTCTGTTCAGCCGACCAGTTGGCGTACCACTGGCGGAACAGCGTGTACTGGCTTTCGGTATAACGACGCTGGGCCTCGCTGAGGCTATCGGTTTCGTTGAAGTGCAGGGCGTAGCGGCGCTCACCGTTGAGCACCATCAGGTACTTGTAATACAGCACCAGATCGCAGCCTTCGTCGAAGGACGAGAGCACCGCCAGCGCGGCTTCCAGCTCCAGTGCCTGGCGACGCGCCTTGGCATCGCCCTTGGCGGCTTGCTTGCTCAGCGCTACCAGTTGCAGCACCTCCCGTGGCAGGGCGTTGCCGACGCCGGTGATGGCGCCGGTGGCGTTGCAGTTGACGAAGCCGTGGACCACCTGGGTATCGACGCCGACCATCAGGCTCACGTTATCGTCCTGGGAGGTGATGTATTCGGCGGCGTAGCGCAAGTCGGCGCCACCGCCGAACTCCTTGAAGCCGATCAGGTTCGGGTGTTCGCGGCGCAGTTCGAAGAACAGCTCAGCGCGGGTGGCGAAGCCGTAATACGGGCTGTTGTAGATCACCGCCGGCAGGTTGGGTGCAGCGTCGAGGATCGCTGCGAAGTGGGCCTTTTGCGCGGTGGCCGACGCGCCTCGGGACAGCACGCGGGGAATCACCATCAACCCCTGGGCGCCGACCTTGGCCGCATGCGCCGCGTGGGACACCGCTTCACGGCTGTTGACCGCGCCGGTGCCGACGATGGTCGGTACGCCGGCGGCCGCCAGGCGTGCCACACCTTCCTGGCGCTGGGCTTCGGTGAGCAACGGCCAATCGCCCATCGACCCGCAATACACCACGGCGCTCATGCCGATATCGATCAATTCGCGGCCCTTGGCGACCAGCGCGTCGAAATCCGGTTCGCGCGCGGCGGTACACGGGGTCATCAGCGCGGGGATGCAGCCGGTGAAGATGTTGTCGCTCATGGTACTGACTCCTTGGAATGCTCAGTCAAATAGCGCAGGGCTCAGATGCCCCAGGCGAAAGGGTCCTGCTCATCGATCAGCAGGGTGCTGTCGGCGGTCATGTAGGCGCGGCCGGTGATGAACGGGCGCACGCGTTCGCCGTCCCATTCATAGCGGCCTTCGAACTGGCTGCCCGTGATGCTGGCTTGTACCCAGGTTTCACCCGGCGCGAGTTGTTTGTCGGCGGCCAGGCAGGCGAGCTTGGCGCTGGTGCCGGTGCCGCAGGGCGAGCGGTCGTAGGCTTTACCTGGGCACATGACAAAGTTGCGGCTGTCGGCGTGGTCGTCGTCGGCAAACAACTCGATGTGGTCGATCAGGGCGCCGTGTTCACCCTGGATGCCCTGGGTTTCGAGGGCCTTGAGCAGCGCCCAGGTGTAGTCGGTCAGGGCGTCGACGTTGTCCATCTGCAGCGCCTGGCCGTGCTCCGAGACCAGGAAGAACCAGTTGCCGCCCCAGGCGATATCGCCATGCACCACGCCATGGCCTGGCATTTCCACCGCTACCCGTTGGCGAAAGCGGTAGGCGGGCACGTTGCACAAGGTCACGGCGCCGTCCTCGTGCAGCGTCGCCGCCACCGGCCCGACCGGGGTGTCGAGGGTATGCACGCCGGGCGCAATGCGCCCTAAATGGTGCAGCGATGCAACCAGGCCGATCGTGCCGTGGCCGCACATACCGAGGTAGCCCGCGTTGTTGAAGAAGATCACGCCGCATAGGGCGCCTGGGGTGACCGGCGCGCAATACAACGCGCCCACCAGCACATCGTTGCCCCGTGGTTCCAGCAGGCAGGCGCGGCGCCACTGGTCGTGGTGGGTGCGCAGGCTGTCGAGTTGCGCGGCGATGCTGGTGCCGCTCAGCGCGGGGAATCCATCCATCACCAGGCGCGTGGGTTCGCCGCCGGTGTGAGAGTCGATGACGTGCAGTCGTTTCATAACACGCTCCATTCAGGGCTGCGCCTGGCGCAGCGGGCGCCTTCCTGTGAGTGACGGGATAGGCAGGCAGTGGCGCTATCGTGAACGCATCGGCGTGGCGGACGATTGATGTTTTGCGCCGTGTCGGATGACGAATTCAGCACAGTTTTGCGCGCTCGACAGCGTCCTGTGCATGCGGCAATCTGCTGGACGTCGAGGCGCAAAGTGGAGGGCCGAAGTGATGTTGCAGAGCGCGTTTGCAGCCCTGTGCCAAGGGAGTGAGGCGAATCGCCCGCAGAGCATCGAGCAGTTGTTGGGCGGCGTCATGCAACTGTTGCCGATGCTGGACGTGATCCCCAATGCGGCGATCTTCATCAAGGATCTCGACGCCCGTTATGTGCTCGCCAACCGCACCTTGGTGCAGCGTTGCGGGCTCAAGCAACTAGAACCGCTGCTGGGCAAAACCAGCGCCGAGGTGTTCCCCGCGCAACTGGGGCCGGGTTATACCGAACAGGATCGGCGGGTGCTGCAGCAGGGGTTTGTCCTGGCGGATCAGCTCGAATTGCATCTGTATGGCAGCCGCGAACCGGGCTGGTGCCTGACCCACAAGTGGCCGCTGTACAACCATGTCGACCAGATCATCGGCCTGGCCGGTATCTCGGTCGACCTGCAATCAGCCAGCCAAACCCACCCGGCCTACCAACGCCTGGCCGCTGTGGACGAGCACATTCGCGCGCACTTCAACCGCCGCGTCACCTTGGGCGAACTGACACGGATCGCCGGGATTTCCGTGGCGCAACTGGAGCGCTACTGCAAGCGCGTGTTCCACCTGACACCGCGTCAGATGATCCAGAAAGTGCGCCTGGAACAGGCTCACCGCTTGCTGCAAAGCGACCTGCCGATCACCGAGGTGGCGCTGCAGTGCGGTTATACCGACCACAGTGCGTTTACCCGCCAGTTCAAGGCGTCGACGGGGTTTACGCCCAGGCAGTACCGCCAGTTGGGCTAGTCGCCGGCATTGCGATGCAACGAATAGCCCCGGTCGCCGCTCCTATGCTTACGAGTAACCTTTTCACGACGACAGGTAATGGGCTTATGACGGCGGCGGACAACGATCATGTGAACTGGCTGGTGCAACAGTCGATGCTGCACGCGGCGCGGCAACGGGCCAAGCTCTATTCGGGGCAAGGCCGCCTGTGGCAACAGCCGTATGCGCACACCCGGCCGCGTGATGCGTCAGCCTTGTCGTCGGTGTGGTTTACCGCGTACCCGGCGTCGATTGTCACGCGTGAGAATGGCACGGTGCTGGAGGCGCTGGGCGATGAAAGCCTGTGGCATGCCTTGTCGAAGATCGGTATCCAGGGCATTCACAACGGCCCGCTGAAAAAGTCCGGCGGCCTGGCCGGGACGGAACACACGCCGACCATCGATGGCAATTTCGACCGCATCAGCTTCGACATCGACCCGCAGTTGGGCACCGAGGCGCAGTTGCAGGCACTGACGCGCATGGCGGCCGCCCATAACGCGGTGATCATCGATGATGTGATCCCGTCGCACACGGGCAAGGGCGCGGATTTCCGCCTGGCCGAGATGGCTTACGAGGATTACCCAGGGCTCTACCATATGGTGGAAATCCGCGAGGAAGACTGGCCGTTGCTGCCGGAGGTCGCCGACGGGCGCGATGCGCAGAACCTCAGCCCGCTGCAGGTGGATGCGCTACGCGATAAACACTACATCGTCGGTCAGTTGCAGCGGGTGATTTTCTTCGAGCCTGGCGTGAAGGAAACCGACTGGAGCACCACGCCCGTGGTCATGGGTGTCGACGGCAAGCCGCGGCGCTGGGTCTACCTGCATTACTTCAAGGAGGGCCAACCGTCGCTCAACTGGCTCGATCCATCCTTCGCCGCGCAGCAGATGATCATTGGCGATGCGCTGCACGCGATCGATGTCATGGGCGCGAAGATCCTGCGCCTGGACGCCAACGGTTTCCTCGGTGTCGAGCGCAAGCTCGACGGCACGGCCTGGTCGGAAAGCCATCCGCTGTCGATCACCGGTAATCAGTTGCTCGGCGGCGCGATTCGCAAGGCCGGCGGTTTCAGCTTCCAGGAACTGAACCTGACCGTGGACGATATCGCCTCGATGTCCCACGGCGGTGCTGATCTCTCCTACGACTTCATCACCCGGCCGGCGTACCAGCATGCGTTGTTGATGGGCGATACCGAGTTCCTGCGCTTGATGCTGCGCCAGATGCACACCCTCGGCATCGACCCCGGCTCGCTGATCCATGCCTTGCAAAACCATGATGAGCTGACCCTGGAACTGGTGCATTTCTGGACCCTACATGCCCATGACAGCTTCCTCTACCAGGGGCAGACCTTTCCCGGCAACATCCTGCGCGAGCATATCCGTGAGCAGATGTACGAGCGCCTGGCCGGCGAACATGCACCGTATAACCTCAAGTTCGTCACCAATGGCGTGTCCTGCACCACCGCCAGCATCATCACGGCAGCCCTCGGCATTCGTGACCTGGAGGCGATCACGCCGGCTGATATCGAGCAGATTCGCCAGATCCATTTGCTCTTGGTGATGTACAACGCCATGCAACCCGGCGTGTTCGCCTTGTCCGGCTGGGACCTGGTCGGTGCATTGCCGTTGGCGGCGGATGAGGTCGCGCACCTGATGGCTGATGGCGATACCCGCTGGATTCACCGGGGTGCCTACGACCTGGTGGACCTGAACCCGCAGGCCGAGCTATCCGCTGGGCAGATGCCACGTTCGAAAAGCCTGTACGGCAGCCTCAACAGCCAATTGCAGGACCCCGACTCGTTTGCTTCCCAATTGCAGAAAATCCTCGCCGTGCGCCGTGCCTATGATATCGCCGCCAGTCGCCAAATCCTGGTGCCGGACGTCGAACATCCTGGCTTGCTGATCATGGTCCACGAACTGCCGGCCGGCAAAGGCACGCAAATCACCGCGCTGAACTTCGGTAGCACGCCGCTCACCGAAACCTTGCACCTGCCCAATATCGCGCCGGGACCGGTGGTGGACATCATCAATGAACGGGTCGAGGGCGACCTGACGGAGGAGGGGGAATTCACCATTACGCTGGATGCGTATGAAGGGCTGGCGTTGCGGGTGGTCAGCAGTTCGCCAATGCTTTAGCGCAGATCAAGTGATGACCGGCACCGACACGTCAAACTGGTTCGGTGCAGGTTGAAACCCGGGTTGAGGGCAACCCGGCACGACGCTAATCCAGCCATAAAAGGAACCGGACCATGTTGTTTGATGCATATGCTGAAGAGTCGCTGAACGGTATCGGTCATGTCGTCCAGGATATCGAGGACGTTGCGCAGTACACCGAAGGGTTGCGAGCACGTCTTTCTGAACTCTTTGCGTCTACGCACAGCCGTTTTGGCGCGAGCTTTTCCGTTCCGCCAGAGGGTTACTTCCAGGTTGAAGGCCACTTCGGTTTGGTCAGAGCGAATCTGCTCTATGCCAATGAGGGCAGCGGCACCTTTGGTCGCGTGGTGCTTCGCAAGCACACGCTGGACGAGCAGGGACGAGACGCCTGGCCGGAAATCTGGGCGTTTCGGATTCTGAAGGATGGCGATGTCTGGGAGAGTGACAGCGGCCCGGCGCTCTACAACGAGAGGAATACGCCAAACGAGCACACGTGCGTCGCCGTTCGGCGTCTCGTCGAATCAATCGTGCTGTCTGCAATGAAACCACGCTAGATCCGCCAGGCAGTCAACAAGCAGCCCCTGCGGGAGGCGATTGAACGCGCTTACCCGTGAGGGTTGCGTGCGCGCTCGTTTCTCGCCAGTGCCACGGCCGCAGTGATTGCGGCGCGGGCTTGAGGGCTGTTCTTCCAGCATGTCGAGCCTAATGCCGCAGAGGCCTGGGCCAGGATGTCTGCCACGTGTGATTGGCTGAGAGCGTCCAGCGATTCGATGCCCATCTGTTCAAGCCGGGTAATCACTGTGGGGCCTACGTCCTTGAGTGCGAGCAACGCAGTTCGTTCTTCCAATGAGAATGGTATTGGTAAATTCCTTTTTCCAAGAGCCCCGGAGTGTGCCGGATGCCGGGGAGTGTTTCAATAAACCGAAGTTGATTCGGTACATCGCACTACCTGGCTGTCGACACGTGGGTTTGCTGTCTTTTGAATGCTAAAGGGCCATATAAAGAGCGCTACATTTTTGACATACAAATGTAACGCGATTAAAAAATAAAATAGCTGACTTTTGAGTCAGTCTACAAAAACGGGGCCATATTAAAAGTAGGGAAAATAGTTTCCCTCTTAAAATAGGTGATCCCATTGGAATATACATATCCAAACGAGTTACACGGAAATGCCAGCGTGAAAGCGGTGCTCGTGACCGATAACAAAGTCATTAGTACATCCGAGTATATTGAGATTTTCTTAATAACCAGGGGCTATGACACGACGCCTGAAAATAGGCTCAGGGTCGCGGAAAGCCTGGCTCGCGTTCCTGCGCGTGAGCGCCATTCCTCCTCTGAGCTGGACCACTGGCTTGATTGTCACTTCAAAAGCTGACTGCCGCTTTCGCAGGGTATTTAACGTAAGCGTGATAATCAAAGGGTAATGCCAGGTGATTATGCAGACTGATTACGAGATACATTACATTAAGCGTGGCCACAAAAACGTCAGAAGAGTCAGGGCCAAACACATGATGGAGGTTGATGCGTGGAAAGTTGCCATTATTGCGGAGGGCGTCAGCCATGAAGAGACTCTCCCCTTAGTTTGTTTGGCACAGGTTAAAGCCCTGGCGGCTAGGTACGATGTAAGCTCAGTCAGGTGGAACAAAGCGATACATGTAAAGAACCTGGAAACGGTCATGTCGAATAGAGGCATAACGCGGGAGGATACGGGCGAGCGTACCTTGGATCTGTTGGTTCAACCCCAGGACAACGTCACACCCGATCAATCAGACTGACAGCACGCAACCGAGTGCTGCTCGACTCGAAAAGGCCTGGACGTGTTCCAGGCTTTTTCATCGAGCAGAGCCGCTTCATTATTTGGCATTCCTTTGCGTGATCTGGTTTTGTTGAGCCACAAAAAAACCCGCACTTGGCGGGGTCTACCTGCATCACCGATGCAGGGGGCGCAAATGATGCTGGGAACTTCCCCCAGCTTGCCCCCGTGGGGCGTTTTAACAAACCTGCCATCAAGCAGGCTTTGTTGGGACTCGGTCAGCTGTTGGAACAACCGTTACCCATCACACTGTATTGCATGACGTGTTCATGGCCTTGGTGGTCCAGGTAAGTCATCTGGACAGGCACTACCGCACAGACATTGTCAGGGATAGAGTCCACGTGAATCACTTTGGCGATGTCGAGGTGCGAGCTGTAGCTGTACTGCTCGACGGCCGGTTGATCGGCAAACGCCATCTGGCTGCCCAGCATTACAAAAGAAGCAGCAATCAACATTTTAAACAGTTTCATTTTTTCAGTGTCCCAACGATGCAAACGATTTACGTCTTCAGTCGGAGTACATATGGCCGAAGGCTCTACGAGGCGCGGGAGGGTGGTTTGCTTGGACCCTGTGGATTGGCGCTTCGTCGCTTTGTTTGGAAGCTGGGTCTAGTTTATGCCGTTGGCGATTTTGATAAATCCCAAAGCCTGGAAATGATTGTTGCTGAAAAGGTAATAATGCAGCGTGGCGTCAGGGAAGCATCCCTGCCAACGACGTCCGGGCTTTGCTTCTGCGGGCAGGTAACGCGAACGTGCGGTTGTTTAGTGCCGGGAGAAAAGCATGGGGTTGGTCGGCTGGACGCCGTGGCTGGGGAGGTGCGGAGCAAGGTCAGAAATGGTGGTGCAGAAAAGATAAGGGGCGCATCAGATTCCCCGGCAAGCTCTTGATCTCTAAGGTGCGAAGCCAGAATCGCACGGGCATTAGCAATAGCAGCGACAGCGAGCATCGAGTGCTTAGCTTGCGTCGGGACTTAGATGGGTGAAGAAACTGCAGCCAGTTAACCAGGTAAACAAGCTCAAAGTCTCTTCGAGGCCCGGCGCGTCAAACAACATGGGCCGTGAGTCCAGATGGTCATTCAGATGAGTGCTTGCCGGGCGCTTTGAATGCCTAAAATGCACGCATAAGGGTACTTAATTAAAGTAATTCTGGTTGGTTTGGACGAGTGGCCATTAATCTTACATACAAGACTGATTTTTTATGTATAAAGGTGGCGCTTTTACTGGTTTTGCTCATGCTCGACGAAGGCAAGCTCTTTCGCCGATGTCATGCTGTTTTTTCGGGATCTATCCGTGATAGTGCGAATGATATCTGATCCTTTGTTCTACGCGTTACTCAACGTAGCGTGGAGCTTGAAACACTCGAAGATCTTAGCTGGTTCGCCCTGGCGCAATAGCAGCTTAGGAAATAGGGGCGGCCCTAATCTTTTTGCTTTGCGTGAAAGAAGAAATAGTCAAAAAAAGGATTTTGATCATGGGACTTAGATGGACTACGGTTACGGTACTACTGGTTGTTTGCTGGATGCTGTTTTTGGCGCTTCTTATATGCAAGCCCTTCATGAGAATCTGAGCATGGCTCTATTTGGTCGATTATCGCGGGCAAACATTTTTAATGCGTCTCTCAAATCGATTGCTTGATGCCGGTAGCCGCCGACCTCCCTGGTACGGCCTATGGAGAGGGCTGCCGTTTTGATAGCAGACTCACTCCCGCAAGACTCGCTTTGCAGGCATAATCAGGTAACGGCTTGCCGAGCCAACTCACGCAGAATTCATCCACTTCCACCCATGTGTCCGCAGGCGATTGTTGGCATCGAATGAGCTCTGAGCAGACGCCGTTTTGATCAACTTTGACGAAGCTGCGGAATTTAGAGGGCGTGACGAAAAATAGCTTAAGCCACAGCATGATGATCTCCTTATTGGTAGCTATATAGGTATAGCTTTATTTCAGGCTGAGGCCATTGGATTCTGGGTTTTTACCGCACATTTCGCTTTTATGTTCCTAGTATATCGGGCGCTGTTAGGCGCGCCTTATGTTGGCCCGGTCACGTCGAATGTTGGTCTAAAAACTGTATTGCAGTTCGATAAAAATGACAGGCTTTTATGGGCAAACGACCGGATCGCAAGCTCGATGCACTCATGGCGAGTCACTGTGCTGATCATTGCGGCGATCTGCTCGGATATGGGCAACTTGGCAATCCTCTAATTGATGACATCGCATCGAGGGGGCCGTGATTAGTCCAGCCATTAGGTCCATTTGAGGGTCTAGAAAGCGTAGCAGTGGCCAAGTAGACGGCCCGCGCACGGGCCTAATGGACATCCCTCAAAGACGCAGAGGGGGTTGCTTCCCCCTCCTATCTCTACTGAGCGTTACGCCGTCGTGTTGACTCGCGTGCCTATTGATCCTGAGGTTGCTTTGGTCTGTTCGACTTCGCCCGGCGTGCTACCGTCATGATCGCCGTCGCTGTCTGCCTGCACGGCTGGCCGGACTTGGGGTTTGAATGCTGCAGGTTGCGGTTGTGTGATGTGTGTCGAACCCGTAATTGCCGATGTCATGTGAATCCCCTTAAGAATCGCTAGTTTGAGTTAATACTATCGGCATATTGTTTCAATGTTTAGCCACTTTAGTTAAGCACCTCATGAATAAAAATAATTGAGAGCGTTTCCTGGTCTTAAGTTTGGTTCGGCACGCTAGCGCTCAAGTTGTAGGTGAAAAATGTGTGATAATTTTGTGATGGTTTACGAGTTGCTTTTGCACTATCTATCTTGGCGCGTCGCGCTACAGGCGCCGCGCCGGGTTAATGATCAAGGTCAGGGCGGTGCCAGGGATCTACGTGCGTCATAAGATTCAAAACGCGATGTATCCGCATCACCTCTTCCCTTGCTGAAACCGCAATAGCATGACCTTGTGCAACGGTAATTGAGGCATCTACTTCGATATGAGCGTCGACGATGATCATGTCACCCATTTTTCGAGTTCGTAGATCATGCACCCCTTTAATTCCAGGTATGTTTTCGAGCGTGTTGCGAATGGTTTCTACTTCCTGCTCATCGGCAGAGCGGTCCATCAGGTCATGTAATGAATCCCAAGTGAAGGTCCAACCCATCTTGGCGATCATGCCTCCGACCACCAGCGCAGCAATGGGGTCAAGAATCGGGTAGCCCGCCAGATTACCAACGATGCCTATGCCGACAACCAAGGAGGACGCCGCGTCGGATCTTGCGTGCCAGGCATTGGCAACCAACAAACTAGACTTAACTTTTTTGGCGACCCTCAGCATAAAGCGAAACAACAACTCCTTGGCTACCAGCGCTGCAATGGCAACCCACAAGGCGGCAACGTGTACCGTTGGAATCGACTCAGGGGTTTCAAGCTTGAACACCGCAGATCCGATCATGCCGACACCCACGATCAGCAATAGTATTCCCAATACCATGGATGCGGCAGTCTCGAAACGCAGATGCCCATAAGGATGACCTTCGTCAGCATCCTCTTTGCTTTTGTGGCTGGCGAATAGCACTACGAAATCAGCGATCAGGTCTGATAGCGAGTGAATACCATCGGCTACAAGCCCCTGGGATTTTGACATCACGCCCACTGCAATTTGTGTGAATGAGAGCGCAATATTGACGATGACGCTCATCCATGTGCATCGGGAGGCTGCCGATGCGCGGGCGGCTTGACTATATCCCTCGTCTTCAGAGTCTTCAGCTATTTGTTCATGATTCATATTTGTTTCTCTAATTGAAATTGATACTCGTCTCGCGCTGCGAGCAAGGTCAGTACTCACTAATAGCTGAGCTTTTTATCGGGCGTGAAGCGTAAGGGGTGTGCCTCAATTAAAGCAAGGAGTCGTGCGTTCTAAAAAGTGTGTAAGTACCGATTTTAGGGTTGCCTGGAATGATGTAAATGCTAATGTTTCGCGTAACTAAGATTTTAGGTTGGCTACAGAGTTAGTGAGTCAAAGCGGGATGCTTCTCAGCGGGTATAAAAGAAAGGTCGACGGGCGCAGAGGCATCGCGTCTATATCAATGACTCAAGCGGTCAGGTGCAAAAACATTCACAAAAAATAATGTTGCGGTACTTAAACATTGACGTGTGAGTACTGTATTTGTGGGCCAGTTATAAGCCTTGCGCTACAAACACCAGGTGTGAGCTGGTTAGCGTCGTTTTTGAGCGAGGGCATCAGGTCTGAGTTCGGCATCGATGTTCCTCAGAGGTGACCACCGGCGTTCTCCCCGATCACCTCAAGTGCGCCTCGGACGTTTTGGCCGGCATTCGTGTGGCCTTGGCTTTCGACGAGCAGCGTCAACTCCATCAGCGCAGCCTCTGTAGATCGCGACCGTTGGCATGCACCCCATATGAAAATTTTCTAAACGAGTGACGTCGCGCCTGTGAATGATCTCTAATTCGAATGGTTGATGGCATAATGCCATGAGCGCTGGTCGAACGTGACGTCGTTGAACGTTTTTTGAGACCTCAGGTTCCATTTCTCAGACATGATCAGGTGATCTGTAATGCGTCGTTCAGCTGTAAACGCCTGGAGGGACCTTCTATACCAGGTTGTAAACGAACAGGACGTTGAGGACAAGTATTTCAAGTTGCTTAGTGGGGCCGACCGCATGAAGAACGCCGGTCATCATCAATGAGGATGAATGGCGGAAGCTTGTTCGTAAGGCGGGCGAATTTCTTGCAAACACTGTTGAATAAGAAATACGGCTGCTGGCAGAAACAATATGCCCGGCGCTGGGCCGGGTTATCTGTTGACTCGGGCGAGGGAGTATTTTGGGGAGGGCATTGAGTGGTCTCCGCTAACGCTAAAGCGTATCGACAGCATAGTAGCAGGCAAAAAAAAGCCCGCTTGTGGGCGGACCTAAAGGGAATTCTTCAAAGGAGTAGGGCAACTTTGCACTCTGTCCTGTAAATGCCAGGTGAAAAGGATGTCGCAAAAGCAGAAAGCCAGCTCAATGGCGGCACGACGATGGGCAGATACAAGAAACCCGATGCACACTCATTTGTCTGTAACCTGCAACACTAAAGCCCTGTAAAGCGCTACAAACCAACCGATGCCAGTCCAGCCAGCAAGCAGGTTCAGCTTGAATATCGATACACGGGCTTTCTTGACATGGCCGATTGCACATATCGATGGGTAGAAGTACAGAGCTATAGCGCTGAATAAAAAAAGAATGTTGGCAAAAAGCGCAACCTCATTACAGCCGCCTCTACCTAAATAGCTGAGTCCGCATAGAGGAATCAGAATGCCAAGACCAAAAACTTTCACTGAAACGCCCTCTGCCCATAAATGTAATCACGCCGGCTGGCGGCGTAATGACATCAATGTACGTAGGTACATATGAATTGGGTAATGCGGAAAAACTATCCGTTCGATAGGGTGGCACAAGAAGCCCTGGCCGGAAGCCCGCGCGAAGGTCGGTATTAGAATGAAGTTGCTATCGCCTGGGCCAACTGCATGTCGGACATCGGTGGCGCTTGGAATAGGTTGTTGTTTTCGGCGGCCACGACCTGAGTGCTGATCGATACCCTGAGGGCGCCTGCCAGGGTCTTCCATTAGTTCATTCTTCGATGCTTCCATTGCGACCGGAGGGCGTCACTCTAGCAGAGTAGGGCGCGCGGAGTTCGCGGCCAATAATCCAACACTACCGCGTTGGTTTCCCGATGATCGTACCGATCTGACACATCGGTTGGCAGTTGAAACGTTTTCGATGGCTTGTGTTCGATCGGCAGGGCGCCGAAGAAAGGGAATTGCGGAACAAAAAAATAAGGGCCTGCATGAAGTTCATCATGCAAGCCCTTGATATCTATGGTGCCCGAAGCCGGAATCGAACCGGCACGCCCTTACGAGCGGGGGATTTTAAGTCCCATGCGTCTACCAGTTTCGCCATTCGGGCGGTAGCGCGGTGCAGCAGGGTTGGGAATATATAGATCCGGGCGCTTGGGCGCAAGGTCGAAGGCGCCTTTGTTGTACAAAGAGGGGGATGAAAAAGCTCGATAGATCAGTGATCTACATAGGTGCCCAGGGAGAAACCGAAGATTCCGAGGGTTGGGGAACAGGCCTCAAAAATGACAAGTGCGCCGATACGCTGTCTCTGCACTTCAGCGTGGATGCTCAGTAGTAAGCAGGCTGGTGTCTGAGTGTAGGGCACTCGCACTTCGCCCAGCAGAACAAAGCCCCAGCGCAACCGGGGCTTCTGCATGTTGGCCTATACGAAGGGCTGGCCACTGAAGCCGCGTGGCAGGCGTTGCAACCCGGGCAGGTCGGTCAGGCGTTGTGCCCAAGCGCTGCGCCAGTCGCTGGAGGTGTGGGTCCTGGCTCGCCGCGAGGCACGGCGCGCGGCGTTGCGTTGGGTGCGTCGCGCTTCCTTATAGGCTTCGGTGTTGCGGCAGGTACGGCATTTGACGCGGTTCAGCTCAGTACTGGAGGGGAGGTTGCCGCCGTGATGGCCGCAGGCTAAGTGCCCGGCGACCTTGAAGTGAATGACCATGTAAGCGTCTCCTTCTTGGGGGGCGCGCATCGGTAGACCCACAATGCACGCGGGGAGGGCGGGCTGCGATTAATCCCGACACCTTCAATTACGACCCCGCGCCGGTCGCAGCGTTCGGTTTGTGCCCTGCAGCCCTGTTCAACCCCTGGGCGCGACGTTACCCTGGCTTGAGCCTAATCATAAAAAGGAGTGAGTGGATGAGCGTCGAAAACCTGCCCCATGAAGGCAGTTGCCGTTGTAACCGAGTGCGCTTCAGTGTGAGCCAGGCCCCGGTGATCACCATGGCTTGCCATTGCACCGGTTGTCAGAAGATGACCGCCAGCGCGTTCTCCCTCAGTGCGCTGATTCCCGCCAGTGCGTTCACCGTGACCCAAGGGTGCCCCGTGGTCGGCGGTATGCATGGCGCCGACCGCCATTACTTCTGCCCCCATTGCATGAGCTGGCTGTTCACACGCCCCCATGGCATTGATGAATTCGTCAATGTGCGCGCGACGTTGCTGGATAGCGCCAGGGATTACGAGCCTTTCATGGAAACCTGGACCAGCGAGAAACTGCCTTGGGCCACGACGCCGGCGGTCGAGGGCTTTGCACAATTGCCCGCGCCGCAGGATTTTCCGCGCTTGTTGCAGGCCTACGCCGAGTTCCGCGCCCGCTGAGTTCAGTCGATCAGCGCGAGCAGGTCGGTATCGCCCACATCGTGTCCCGCTTGGGTCAGCAGCGTTGTCACCTGGCCCCGGTGGTGGGTCTGATGATTGAAAAAGTGCAGCAGCAGGCTGAAAAACGGTTTGTCCGCCGCGATGCCGCGCATGTTGTGGTACTGCAGGCGCAGGTCGAGGTCGGGCTCGCGCAGGCTCTGCGCCCAGTCGATGATCAGTCGATCCAGCCAGGCGCGGTGCGTGGTCAACTCGCGCAGGTTGGCGAAGGCCAGGTGCTTGAGGTCGGTGGGGGTGGCAATCGCGCTTAACGGTGCCAGCGCCGAATGGCCGGCGGGATGCTGGGCAAAGCGCTTGAGCCACACGGTGTCACCCAATGTCAGGTGGTTCAGCGTGCCGAGGATCGAACCGAAAAACGCACGGCGATCCATTCGTAATTCGGCGTCCGTCAGCTTGGCGGCCGCGTCATAGACTTTGCGGTTCATCCACTGGTTGTAGGTCGCCATCAGGGCAATCTGTTCGAGACGGTTCACGTGCGTGCTCTCTGGCGGTGCGATGGCGCCATCATAAGACGTGTCCGCCCGGCGGTCATCGGGTTCCGGTAGGGGCGCCGCCGCAGGCGCCACCGATGCGAAGGGGGGAATCCCTAGAAACGCAGCGTGGCGCCGGTGCTCAACCATTGTGCGCGCTCAGCCACCAGGCTGCGCCCGACCACGACGTCTACGTCGACCAACGGCCCAATGTGGAATCGCGGGCCCGCTTGCCAGGCCTGCTCACTGCCTTTCTGGCCGTAGCGCTCGACTATCAGTGTCAATGAATGCGCCACCTGGTATTCGACGCTGGAGCCCCATGTGAGGCGATGGTTTTGCTCGCCGTCGTCATACGTATGGGTCCAGCCGGCATTCAGGTTCAGTCGCAGGGCCCCCAGCGGTTGCCACGTCAACGGCACGTTGAAATCCGCGCCGTCAAACGCGTGCCGCCGGTCGAGGGCAACGTGGGCACCGACGGACACGGCCATCTCCAGACCCAAGTCCTGGCGTGACATCATCTGTGCCTTCACTTGCGGGCTTACTTGAGTCTCGCGGTTGGCCCGTGACAGTGTCGCGCCCCACTGTATTGCAGGCAGGGCGTTGAAGGTGCAGGCAGGCGACAGCGTCTCGTTGTGCGTACTGCCGTCGTGTCGCTGGGCGCTGTACCAGGCGTCGACGTTGCATTCGCCCGGCGCATTGATTGCGCCGTCGTCGACCACGTAGGCGCCCCCCCGCTGCGAAGGCCTTCGACAATAGGCTGATGAGGAGGATGACGCTGAGCGTCAGCCCGATAAACATCAGATTGCGCCGCAGCGCGCGTCGTTTGGCGGGCGGTAGCAACAAGAGGGTATGGCGAGCGCTGCGATAGCGGGCAACCCCGTTCGAGTGTTGACGGTGTTTCTTGTGCATGGTGTACCTCGCTTGAATTCAGCTTTCTACGGTCAGCACCGAAATTCCGCTGGCTTTGGCCTGGCAGACCAGCTCGGATGTGTCATCACCGCCTGGCAGGGCGATGACCACATTGGGGCGGCTGTCGGTCAGCATGAATTCGTTGCGCTGGCGCTCCGCCTGCTTGCCGTGGCGTTGCCAATTGGGCGGGTAACGCACCACATCGATACCGATTTCCCGCGCCCATTCCTCGATGTCGCTGCCTAGGAATGGGTTGCCGCCGTGGATCAATACCTGCACCGGGCGCAGGCGGTGGTAGGCGTCCAGCACTTGGCGGGACATTTTCGTGTCGGCGTAATGACGACCTGCACAGATCAGCACGCGCATCGTTGAAATCCTTGTAGTACACGGTGGTGGCCGGGCGACCACCACCGTTTAAACGGAGGGAGTGATCAGTACCACTGCTTGAAGCGGCGGATGTAGATCGTCTTCATCAGTTGGGCCACACAGCAGTAGCTGAGCAACGTGCCCACCAGCCACGGGAAGTACGCCAGCGGTAGCGGTTGCAAGCCCACCAGGGTGCCGAGCGGTGAAAACGGCACGTAGATCCCCAGGGCGATCACCACGCAGGTCATCAGCAATACTGGCCATGCGGCGGTGCTCTGGAAGAACGGGATCTTGCGGGTGCGCAGCATATGCACCACCAGGGTTTGCGAGAGCAGCCCCTCGATGAACCAGCCGGATTGGAACAGCGTCTGCATCTCCACGCTGTTGGCGGCGAACACGTACCACATCAGTGCGAAGGTGGTGATGTCGAAGATCGATGAGGTTGGCCCGATCCACAGCATGAAGCGGCCGATGTTCTTCGCGTCCCACTTGCGCGGCTTGGCCAGGTATTCCTTGTCCATCTTGTCCCACGGCAAGGCCAGTTGGGAGATGTCGTACATCAGGTTCTGCAGCAGCAGGTGGATCGCCAGCATCGGCATGAACGGAATAAACGCACTGGCCACCAGCACCGAGAACACGTTGCCGAAGTTGGAGCTGGCGGTCATGTTCAGGTACTTCATGATATTGCCGAAGGTTTCGCGGCCCTTGAGCACACCTTCCTCCAGCACCATCAGGCTCTTTTCCAGCAGGATGATGTCGGCCGATTCCTTGGCAATGTCGGTGCCGCTGTCCACCGAGATACCCACGTCGGCATCGCGCAGCGCCGGGGCATCGTTGATGCCGTCACCGAGGAAGCCGACGGTGTGGCCGTTGGCTTGCAGGGCCTTGAGCACCCGCGACTTTTGCAGCGGTGTCAGCTTGGCGAACACCGTGCGTTCTTCCACGCGGCGCAGCAGGGTTGCGTCGTCCATTGTTTCGATGTCCGCACCGAGCAGCGGCTGGCCTGGGTCGAGGCCGACCTGGCGGCAGATCTTGCTGGTGACCACGGCGTTGTCGCCGGTCAGCACTTTCACTGCGACGCCGATCTGTTGCAGCGCCGCAATCGCCGGGCCTGCGGTTTCCTTCGGTGGATCGAGAAAAGTCAGGAACCCCTGGATCACCAGGTTGCGCTCATCGGCGGTGGTGTACTGCCGGCGCGCCACGGCGTTCGGGATATTGCGGGTGGCGACCACCAGTACGCGGAAGCCGTCTTCGTTGTAGTCATTGGCAATCGCCAGTAACTCCTGGCGACGTCGCTGATCCAGCGGCACGGCGGCGCCGGCTTCGAGCACATGGGTGGAAATGCTCAGCATCTCTTCCACGGCGCCTTTGCACACCAGCAGGTGGTCGTCGGCGGCGTCCTTGACCACAATCGACAGGCGACGGCGTACAAAGTCGAACGGCAATTCATCGATCTTGCTGTAGGCAAACGGCACCTGGAACTTGGGGTTCTGTGCCGAGAACTGCACCACGGCCTGGTCCATCAGGTTCTTCATGCCGCTCTGGTGATAGCTGTTGAGCCAGGCCAGGGACAGCACCGCATCATCACGCTGGCCAAAGGTGTTGACGTGGTGCTCAAGGATGATCTTGTCCTGGGTCAGGGTGCCGGTCTTGTCGGTACACAGCACGTCCATCGAACCGAAGTTCTGGATCGCGTTGAGGCGCTTGACCACCACTTTGCGCTTGGCCATGGCAGTGGCGCCCTTGGCCAGGTTGGCGCTGACAATCATCGGCAGCATTTCCGGGGTCAGGCCCACGGCGACCGCCAGGGCAAACAGGAAGGCATCGCCCCAGTCCCCCTTGGAGAAGCCGTTGAGGAAGAACACGATCGGCACCATCACCAGCATGAAGCGGATCAGTAGCCAACTGACGCTGTTCACGCCGCGATCAAACGCGGTCTGCGCCCGGGAGCCGACAATCGCTTTGGCCAGAGAGCCGAAGTAGGTGCGCGGCCCGGTGGCCACCACCACGGCTTTCGCCCGGCCACTGACCACATTGGTGCCCATGAAGCAGATGTTCGGCAGGTCCAGCAAGTTGCCCCGGTCGATGGCAAGGGGGCTGGCGGATTTCTGCGTTACGTCCCCCAGCGTGTCGTATTTCTCCACCGGCAAGGCTTCGCCGGTCAGTACGGCCTGGCTGATAAACAGGTCGCGGGATTCGATCAGGCGGATGTCGGCCGGGATCATATCGCCGGCCGATAGCTGCACGATATCGCCGGCCACCAGTTCACGCATCGGCACTTCGCGTAGTGTCGGTTGGGCGCCGACTTGTGCGCGGCGTAACACGGTGGCAGTGGTGCGCACCATGGCTTTGAGCGCTTCGGCGGACTTGGCCGAGCGGTGCTCCTGCCAGAATCGCAGCAGGCTGCTGAGCAGGACCATGGTCATGATGATGATGACTTTGGTCAGGTCGACTTCTTCACCGGCCTGTAACGGCAGCCAGTAATCAGTGACGAAGCTGATCGCGCCCAGCGTCAGCAGCACGTAGATAAACGGATTGTTCAGTGCCTGCAGGAACTGGACGATGGCGTGAGGCGGCTTGTCATGGGCCACTTCGTTATGGCCTTGCCGTTGCAGGCGCGCGGCGGCGTCCAGTTCGGTCAGGCCATCCTGGGTGGCCCGCACATTGGCCAGGGTGGCCGACAGACCGTTGTGGGCCTCGCGGGCGGCACGCATCGACAGGCGGGTGTCGGCGTCGGTGCGGTTTTTCTTGTGCTGTGGTGGTTTTTTTACGGCGCTCATGGTGTGTACTCCTGTCGCCAATTCTCGACAAAACATACCCGGTACTGACCTGATGACAGGCGAGCGAAAGCATGCCGAGCCGCGGACTTCGCGATCGGTTCAAATAAGGTGTTGAATAACTTTCAAGGGGCCCGCAAATAACGCGTTAGTTACTACTCGCGCAGCGGGCTACTACTGGACAGGTTCATAAAGAACTCCAGGGTATTAGTCGGAAAGTTGCTGTTTCAGCCGATTTATGCGGCGCGAGTGCTCAGGGATAGATCGAGCATCCGGCGTGCTTCAGTCAGGCTGAAAACGATACGCCTCTGTGGGTCCTGAGGGTCGGTTTGAGCCCAATGCTGTTGCAGGCGTCCGGTCGTTGGGCAGACACGCCAATGCGCCAGCGGATGGGCCGGACGCACTTGAGGGGAGGGTGCAGCAAAGGCCGGGCGGGCAGCAGAAAAGCCTGCGGGCGCACGGCACAGCTTGGCGCGCAGGACGGTGGCCAGCATTCGTAGATCATTTACAACAAAGGTTTGGAAGGTCATAACAACACCTCGGGACCGGACGGGCGACCGGCGAGGCAGTTACGATGGAGCACAAGCTCTAGCGCAGCTTACCGGACCGGGAAGGCAAGTCCTGTCATATTCTGGATTTGGCGCCCGATGCCCGCCAACGCGGTGCTCGGACAGCGACTAGATACTGTGTCCATTGGCTTCTTTTGTGAGGTTTAAAAAAGGCCCCAGTTGCGGGCAGGGGCAATCTACTTAGCCCGTTACAGAATGTCAACGCATGATTAATCAAATGGCGAAGTGTTCAGAGTCTATTCAGATAAAACACACTCGAAAGTTGTCGACCATATATAACTTCATACCCCTTGCGCGGCGAGAACGGCGAGATAGATCAAGACCACACCGCATGCCCCATAACTGATGCGCTGCCAGGTCGGCGAGGCATTCTTGCGCAACAGATTCACCAGTGCAGCAGTCAGAAAACACGACAACACCGAGGCCAGCATGAAACCGGCGAAAAACATCAGCGTCTGCGCGTGGCTGGGCGTGGCTCCGACGATGCCCGACAAGGCGCTGCCCAAGGCGCCCCAGTACACAATGTTTTTCGGGTTGGCCAGCGAAATGGCCGCGCCCACGGCCAGCGCATTCTGACCGGAGCCGGCCGGTGCGCTGTCGGCTTCGGGCAAACGCCAGGCGTCGCCCAGGCTGCGCACGCCGAGCCAGGCGAGGTACAGCGCGCAGACGATGGTCAGCGGCACGCGCACGGCGTCATGTTGGATCAACAGCGTGATGCCGGTCAGGCCGATCACGGCCCACACCGCATCGCCGACCAGCGAGCCGACCTGCACCAGCAGCGCCGGAGTAAAACCGTGCTGTAAGCCACGGCGCAGGGTCTCCGCCAGCACAGCGCCGGGGGAGAGGCAAAACACAAAACCCAATACCAGTGCGTAGAAGAAGATCGCCAGCATGCCTGTGCTCCATCAAATGATGGCGGGCAGTGTGCTGGTGCACGCAGAGGTTGTCTTGGACCAGATTGTGCTATTCAGCGTTTCGCCACACTTTGATAGCGGCCAGGCGTGATGCCATAGGCAGCGCGAAAATGCCGGTTGAGGTGGCTTTGGTCGACAAAACCGAGCTGATGGGCGACCTCGCCGGCCGCCATCCCATTGCGCAATAGGCCTTTGGCGCGGCGCGTGCGCAATTGCATGGCCCACTGACGAGGGCTGAGCCCGGTCTCTTTTTGAAAGGTGCGTAGCAGGTGGAATTTGGACAACCCCAGCGCCTCGCCGAGGTGGTCCAGGGGCAGCGATTGATGCAACTGTTCGGCAAGCATTTCCTGGGCGCGACCGATCAGGCTTTTACCGGCTGTCGCGCTGGCGGGCACGCGCACGCCGCTGAGGCTGACCACTTCGCCCAGCAATACAACCAAGGCGTCTTCGTTCAACTCACGGACCCGCGCGTCGCCGCTAGATGCGCCCTTCGCCACAACCGCCAGGCGCCGTGCGAGATCCGGCTGGAAACACAGCGATCGATCGAACTCTACATGCGCCAGCCCCAGGTCGCATGCCAATTGGTTCGCGCTGACGTAGAGGCTGACAAACTGCCAGGGCGCTCCGTCCGCCGCACCGCCGCCCTGAATCTGCCCTGGGTTATACAGGGTGATGGACCCTGGCCCGGCCGCGAACTCCTGGCGGTCCAGCCACACTTTTTCCTAGCCTACAAGGTTCACGCCGATCACGCATTCGTCATGGCTGTGGCGGGCAAAGGTCAGGCCGGTGCAATGGACGCTGTTGATTTCGTAGTTGCCCAGCCAGGCGTGTTGCAGGGTGCTCATGGGGTCGGCTCAGTCACGGGATGGACGTGAGCATACGCCGTCAGCAGGGCTCAGATCGACCGTTGATTGACCCGTTGCGACAGTTCATCCGCGCTTTCCTTGCGCTCCGAGTAGCGGTCTACCAAGTCCGGGCGATCACGCAGCAGCACGGTGAACTTCACCAGTTCTTCCATCACGTCGACAACGCGATCATAGAGCGCCGAGGGTTTCATGCGGTCCTGATCATCGAACTCCATGAACGCCTTGGGCACTGAGGATTGATTGGGGATGGTGAACATACGCATCCACCGGCCGAGTACGCGCAGTTGGTTGACCGTGTTGAACGACTGGGAGCCGCCGCACACTTGCATCACCGCCAGGGTCTTGCCTTGGGTCGGGCGGACCGCGCCCAAGGACAGCGGCACCCAGTCGATTTGTGCCTTGAACACCGCCGACATCGAACCGTGTCGTTCAGGGGAGCACCAGACCTGGCCTTCCGACCATTGCATCAGCTCCAACAGCTCCTGCACTTTGGGATGCTCACGCGGAGCATCATCGGGTAATGGCAAACCGCTCGGGTTGAAGATGCGCGTTTGCGCGCCGAAGTGTTGCAAGAGACGCGCGGACTCTTCCACCAGCAGGCGGCTGAACGAGCGTTCGCGGGTCGATCCATAGAGCAGCAGAATGCGCGGGAGCTGACGCGTTTCGACAGCGCGTGAAGTGATTAACGACGCGTCCAGATTGGGCAGGGTGGTCATGCTTGCTCCGCCTGCAATAGCGCAATGCGCTTGAGTTCTGCTTGCAGTTCGCCAGGGTCGAGATCGGCAAAGGGCAGGGCGAAAAACGCCCGGCAGCGCGTGGCGATGGTGCGCAACGTGGCGTCGAAGGCGGCTTGGATGTTTGCCTCGTCACCGTCGACATCCGAAGGATCTTCCAAGCCCCAATGTGCCTTCAGCGCCGGGCCGAAATACACGGGGCAGGCTTCACCGGCAGCCTTGTCGCACACCGTGATCACTACATCCGGCGGGCTGCCTTCAAAGGCGTCGTTGCCCTTGCTGTACAACCCCTGCGTGCCGATGCCCGCCGCCTGCAAGGTGCTCAGGCTGCGGGGCAGCACCTGGCCCTTGGGGAAACTGCCGGAGCTGACCGCCTGAAACCCTTGCGGCGCCAGGTGGTTGAACATCGCTTCGGACAAAATGCTCCGGCAGCTGTTGGCGGTACACATGAACAAGACTTTCATTGACGGATGTCCTTCAGAGGCTAAGGCGCAAGGCGAGGGCGGCGAGCGTGATCAGCAGCACCGGCAAGGTCAGTACAATCCCGACCTTGAAGTAGTAACCCCAGGTGATGGTGATGCCTTTGCGCGCCAGGATATGCAGCCATAGCAGGGTCGCCAGGCTGCCGATGGGCGTGATTTTTGGGCCCAGGTCGCTGCCGATTACGTTGGCGTAGATCATCGCGTCCTTGACCACGCCGACGGCATGGCTGGATTCGATGGACAGCGCACCGATCAACACCGTCGGCAGGTTGTTCATCGCCGAGGACAGCAACGCCGTCAGCACCCCGGTGCCCATGGCCGCGCCCCACACGCCGTAGGTGGCGAAGGTGTCGAGCCAGGTCGCCAGATAGGTGGTCAGTCCGGCGTTGCGCAGCCCGTAGACAACCAGGTACATGCCCAGGGAAAAAATCACGATCTGCCAGGGCGCGTCCTTGAGCACTTTGCGCGTGGAAATCTTGTGGCCTTTGGCGGCGATCACCAACAGCAACACCGCGCACGCGGCAGAGATGGCGCTGATGGGAATCCCCAACGGCTCGAGGGCAAAACACCCGACCAGCAGGATGCCCAGCACCCACCAGCCGGCGCGAAAGGTGGCGCGGTCGTGAATGGCGCTGGCCGGGTCAGCCAGGTCGGCCGGGTCGTAGGTCTGCGGAATATCGCGGCGGAAAAACCACAGCAGCACCGCCAGGGTGGCGGCGACGCTGACGAGGTTGACCGGCACCATCACTGCCGCGTATTCATTGAAGCCGATCTTGAAATAGTCCGCCGAGACAATGTTCACCAGGTTCGACACCACCAGCGGCAGGCTCGCCGTGTCGGCGATAAACCCTGCGCCCATGACGAACGCCAGGGTCGCCGCCGGGGAAAAACGCAGCGCCAGCAACATCGACATCACAATGGGCGTGAGGATCAGTGCCGCGCCGTCATTGGCAAACAGCGCCGACACCAGCGCGCCCAGCAGCACCATATAGGCAAACAGCCGCCGGCCGCGCCCACGGCCCCAACGGGCCACATGCAACGCTGCCCAGGCAAAGAATCCAGCCTCATCCAGCAACAGGCTGATGACGATCAGCGCGACAAAGGTACCGGTGGCATTCCAGATGATGTGCCACACCACCGGGATGTCCGCCAGGCTGATCACGCCGAAGGCCAGCGCGAGGATGGCGCCCAGGGTTGCGCTCCAGCCGACGCCCAGGCCTTTGGGCTGCCAGATGACCAGGACGATGGTGAAGATAAAAATCGCTATTGCGACAAGCATGGATAAACGCTCCGGTGGTTCAACAGCAGGTGCTGGCTCGTTGTGGTCTGTCGCCCATTGCATCAAGACGCTGCGCGTCGTTTTGCAACCATGGCTGGTTGGCTTGCAGGGTGGTGTCCAGCACCTGAGTTACCCAGGCGGGCAGTGCCGGATTGAGGCGATAGTAGATCCATTGCCCCTGGCGCCGATCCTGCAGCAATCCGCTGCTGCGCAGTTGCGCGAGATGGCGGGAGATTTTCGGCTGGCTATTGTCAAGTGCATGGATCAGTTCGCACACACAAAGTTCGCCTTCGCGCAGGACCAACAGGGTCATTCGCAAGCGCGTGGCATCGGCCAGGCATTTGAACAGCGCGGGAGGGGAGAAAGGGTCTGACATGGCCACGGCCTATGCTTATATGTGTATTCGAATATACGTATTTCCATATATTACAGTCAAATCCTGTTTCAACTGATATGGATCAAATGTCTGGGAACACGCCACAAGTGATTGAAATTAAAATGAAACACAAATGTCCTAAAGTGCCTGCCCATAGCTGATGAAGGAAGACCACGCGTGACCCGTGCCACTCGCAACCTGCGCAAGACCCTCGATTCCGTCGCGGAAAATAATGAAACCGCGGCGTTTGATCTGATGCGCGCCGTCGAAAAACTCGGCGATGAAGTGCTGCGCCAGCGCTTGCTCAATACCATCCACCGCCTCAACCAGGATGCCTATGAGCTGCGCGAAGCGCGAGACTCGGTGGAGCAGGTGTCCGTCAAGCTGGCCTGAGCAAGATCGTTCAAGACAACCTGCACAGGGCGCTGGCATGCTTGTCGACTGTCTGTCGATGAGCGGTTCCCATGCCTACTGCCTTACCTCATTACGCATTCGCCCGTGGCGCGATTGCTGTCATTCCGCTATCCCTGGCGTGCGCGCCCTGGGGCTTGCTGGCCGGTTCAATGGCTATTGATGCGCACTTTTCCCCGCTCGAAGCCCAAGGTCTTTCCGCCATCGTCTTTGCCGGCGCCGCGCAATTGGTGGCAATCGGCATGGTCAAGAGCGGCGCCAGCCTGGTCTCCATTTTGCTCACGACCCTGCTGCTGACCTCGCAACATTTGCTCTACGGCATGCATCTGCGTCCCACCTTGTCGACGTTCAAGCCGCGCTGGCGCATGAGCCTGGGTTTCCTGATGACCGATGAGTTCTTCGCCCTGGTCAGCCAGTACGACCGCGAAACCTTCAACCGTTGGTACGCGCTGGGCGTTGGCCTGACGTTCTATATCGCCTGGAACCTGTTCACCCTCGCCGGCATCGTCCTGGGCAAGAGTATTCCAGGGCTCGAACACCTGGGCCTGGAGTTCTCGATCGCCGCGACCTTTATCGCGTTGATCACGCCCGTGGTGCGCGATGTGCCCACCGTGGTGTGCGTGGCGGTGGCGCTGTTGGGCTCGGTGGGCTTGAGCTTCTTGCAATGGGAGTCGGCCGTGGTGGTGTCGGGTGTGTTGGGCATGAGCGCAGGGTTTGCCTGCAAGCGACTGGGAGTAGGGCAGGCATGATCTTCGTGATGATTGTTGGCATGGGACTGATTGTGTTTCTTAACCGCTACCTGTTTATCGAACCGCGCCTGCCCGTGCGCCTCACTCGCGGTGCGCGGGAGTTTCTCGGGTTTGCGGTACCGGGCATGCTCACGGCGATCTGTGGGCCGATCATTTTTTTCGCCGACCACCGGCTCAACCTGAGCCCGGCCAACCCCTACCTGCTGGCCGGGATCTGTGCGGTGGCGCTGATGTTCTGGACGCGCAATGTGCTGCTCACCGTGCTGTTGAGCATGGCGTTGTTCTACCTGTTTCGCTGGTGGCTCTAAACGCGTAGGCGAAAAAAAGCCCGCGGGAGGGCGGGCTGAAGGGAACTTCTAAAAATGAGCCTGGCCATTATCCATGGCGCGTTCCCCTGTCACAGTGAAACTAAATTCATTCTGCGGCCGGCGCCGGCTTCTTTTTCGCCTTGGCCTCGGCCGCCAGGCACTCCAGCGCAAACTGCTCGGTGTAGGTCATCTGGATCGGAGTACTTTCGCCTTTCACCGTGCGCTCGCCGTCGAGAATGTAGCGAATCCGCTTGTCCGTCACGCCAATGCGCTTGGCGATCCACGTGGGCGTCTGGCCGATGCGGCTGATCAGCTTGTCGGCATAGTCGGTGGATGGGTTGTAGTGTTCGGCATTGGGTGTCATCGGTTTTCCAGGTAGAAGCGAGCTCGTAAGTAGGCGACAGGGTGACGTAATAATCCGTGAGTGTCGCCTGCTAATGGTAGAGTCGCGTTTTTTTTCCAAGGAGCGATGGCATGCGGAAACTGGTAATTGGCGCATTGGTACTGGCTGCACTGGGCGGTTGCGCGGGCTCGAAAATGAACGCGGCACGCTCCGGCACGCCCTACAAGACCTTGGCTTCGGACAAGGCTGCGCTGGTGGTTGCCCAATGTGTCCAGTTCGGCTGGCAGGACGAGACGGTGTTTGGTGTCGACGCCGGCGGCTTCAAGGAGCCGATCGAGGCGGGTGGTTTCACGGTGTACACCACCGGCGGCGACTACTTTGTCGACGTGCGCAGCACAGGGGCCGGTTCCTCCGTGCATTACTACGCCGCTGATGACTCTATGGTCGCCAAGCGTCGTTTGGCCGCACTCGCGACTTGTCTGTAATCCGTTGCCTTAGTGGTTTTAGGACATGCCTGGCGGGACAGACGCTGGACATTGTCTTATGATTCACCCGCTCGCTCGACGTGGTGGCTCTTTACCAGTACACGGACGTCGAGGCCGTAACGTCGGGCGAGCACCCCTGGTTATCAGCGCGGCATGTACCCCAAGTGCCAGCGCCGGGGGATCTTCAGTGACACCACGCCCAAAACTGCAGCCAGCGCCCCGCTGACCAGCAGCGCACTCAAGCCCATCCGATGCTCCAGCAGCGCACCGATCACTGCACCGATAAACATCCCCGTCCATGGGATCAGTTGCACGCGCCACCCATTGCGACGCTCCCCCAGCAGCCAGCGCCCCAGCCCCCGACCAAAGCGTGATAGCGCTCCGGTGACATAGGTGAGCCCCACCGGCAATCCGTTCACTTCTTCGACGGCGGCATTGAGCATGCCCATCGCCACAATTGCCGCCAGCAAGGCCGGCAGCATGTCGTCGAACGGCCACAGCGCGCCGGCGCAGAGCAGCGTCGCGATGCACAGCAGCAAGGGCAGGGCGTGGCGTCGGCTGATACGGCTGACCATGACACCCAACGCGTTGCCGACGATGAAGGTTGCGACCAGCAACAGCAGGCGCCCGGTCAGGCCCAGGTCGCCTTCGCTGATCGCCACCGCCAGGCGCGTGGTGTTGCCGCTCATGAATGAGACAAAGTCGCCGCTGGCCATGAAGCCTATGGCATCGGTCATCCCCGCCAGCACCGACAGGCTGGCCACCAGCAGCATACCGACACGGCCACGCCATCGCTGTTGATGGGCGAGCCCGGCGTTGGCGTAGGACTTTTGGGACGAAGGCAGCATGGGGCCGGGTTCCTCGGTGAGATTATCTGGCCACCACCGTAAGGCGCTTTGATGTCCGGCGCAATGATCTCACACAGCTACCAGCCGCCAGCCAGTGCTCTGCCAGACTAAAGTATGAGTCGGCTCGATCGCCTGCACGAACCCCTCGTCATGTGACACCACCACCATTGCGCCGGTAAATCCCTTCAGCGCCTGTTCGAACGCGACGATCGACTCCAGATCCAGGTGATTGGTGGGCTCATCCAACAACAGCAGTTGCGCCGGCGTCTCGCGCCACAAGGCGATAGCCATCGCGGCTTTCAAACGTTCGCCGCCGCTGAGCCGGCCCGCCGGTTGCGTGACCCGTGAGGCGTCCAGTTGCAGCAAGGCCAACCGGGTACGCAACGCAGCCTCGGCCAGTGGCGTGTCGAGCAGGTTGAGTTGCTCGACGATGGAGCGTTGGTTGTCCAGCAGGGCCAGGTGTTGATCGATATAGGCGCTGGGCACATGCACCGAGCATTCGCCACTGACGGCCGGCCATTGGCCCGCCAACAGCTTGAGCAAGGTCGACTTGCCACAACCATTCGGCCCCCGCACAGCGACGCGCACGGGGCCGATCAGGCTGAGCGTGATGGTTTGAGCGCCCAGCCACGGAAGCTCGGCATCGACCAGGGTCAGGACCTGTCGGCCATTGGGCAACGCCGAGCCGGGCAAGGCCAGCAGCGTCGGCGTCTGATCCGCCACGCCTTCGTAGGCTTGACGCACTTGCGCCTCCAGCCGGGCGTTGTGTTCGCGATGGGCACCGCGCACCGTGCCGACGATTTGCGTGGCGGCGCCTTTCCAGCGGGCCTTGGTGAAGCGGTCGACATTCGCGGTTTCAGCGTGCTTGCGTGAACGGGCAGCGCTACGTTGCAGGCTGTCGTGGTCTTTTTGCAGGCGCCGACGCTCGCGGATGCGCTCCAGGCGGGCGTGCTCCCAGGCGGCGATAGCCGCGTGCTGCTGCGTATCGCGCTGTTGTCGATAGGTTTCGTAGTTGCCGCCATACGCCCGCGCGCCAAGGGTCGACAGTTCGATAATGCGACCCATGGCATTGAGCAGTTGCCGATCATGGCTGACCACCACCAGGCCGCCGCGCCAGTCACCCAGCACCTGCAGCAGCCAATCACGCCCGGCGCTGTCGAGGTGATTGGTCGGCTCATCGAGAATCAGCAACTGAGGACAGGCCAACAACGCACCTATCAGCGCAACCCTGGCCAACTGACCACCGCTGAGGTGATGGGCTGGGGTGTGCGCATGAAGTGCTTGCAGCCCCGCCACATCCAGCGCGGTGCGCAAACGCTCGGCCAGGTCCCAGCGATCGTCGATCAGTTCCAGGTCGTCGGCCCGAGCGGCGCCGTGGGCCATGCGCTCAAGCGCGGCCAATGCCTGGGCGATGCCGGTGACGTGGGCGATACTGTCGCCAGGCTCGATAACCAGGGTTTGCGGCACATACACGACGCTGGCAGAACCCTCGCGGCTGCCGGAAGTGGGCGCCAGCCTCCCGGCAATCAACCTGGCCAGAATACTTTTGCCGCGCCCATTGCGGCCGACAATGCCAGTGGGCGTGTGGTCAATGGACAGGTTCAGGTCGTCCAGCAGGGTTTCGCCATCGGCGAACTGGAAGGACAGGTGTTGCAGGGAAACCAGTACGGGCAGCCGGTTGACGTCAGTCATCAGCACCTCCAAAAAAATGTCGAACAGGCCAACAAGCACGCCAGGCGGCTCGTTGCAGATACATTTTGGAAGGCTTAGCGGTTCACGCCGGCGGTCGTCCGGTAAATCAGAAGGGATGCAGAGGCTAACCCACCTTGGTTTTGTTCAGCAAGTCGGCGGCCGATGCAAAATCGGGCATGGCGCGCATTCCTTGGCAACAAATCAGGCCGGTATGCCTGACTGACCGCAGCGGGGCGCGCTCGTGCCAAAAGGGTTTCGTGGCTTACGCCAGCACCGCCACTGCTTTTATTTGTGCCCATAGCGTCTGGCCGGGGTGCAGTTGCAACTGGTCGCGGGAGAAGCGGGTGATCCGTGCCAGCAGCGGCGTGCCGCCCGCATCGAGGCGCACCAGCACGTGGGCGTTGTTGTCCGCCGCAATCTCCTGGATGACCGTCACCGGCAGGCGATTGAGGATGCTGCTGTGTTCTTCCGCCTGCACATTGAGGCTCACATCCCGCGCCTGGACCTTGATTCGCAAGGCTTTGCCCAAGGCCAGCGGGGCATGGGCGACACGCATGTGTAAGGCGCTGCCGGGCAGTTGCAGGCTCAGCAACTGATAGTGCGCGTCGTAAGCGCTCACCGTGCCACTGATGACCACCCCCGCGTCGTCGCCCAACGCCAAGGGCAAATCCAGTCGCGCCAGAGTTTCACCGATGGGGCCGCTGGCCAGGGCCTTGCCCTCGCGGAGCAACACGATGTGATCGGCCAGGCGCGCCACCTCGTCCTGGGCATGGCTGACGTAGAGCACCGGGATGTCCAGTTCGTCGTGCAGGCGTTCCAGGTACGGCAGGATTTCGCTCTTGCGTTTACTGTCGAGGGCGGCCAGCGGCTCGTCCATCAACAACAGGCGCGGGCTGGTCAGTAACGCGCGGGCGATCCCGATGCGCTGGCGCTCGCCGCCGGACAAGTGCTGCGGATGCCGCTCAAGCAGGTGACCGATGCCGAGCAGTTCGGTGGCCTGGGCCATGTCGACGCGACGTTGCGCACGCGGGATGCGCTTTAGGCCGAATTCCAGATTGGCCCGCACCGACAGATGGGGGAACAGGCTCGCCTCCTGGAACACATAGCCCAGCGCACGTTTATGCGGCGGCACGAACAGCCCGCTGCGGCTGTCTTGCCAGACTTCATCGTTGACCTGGACAAACCCGTCCGCAGCACGTTCCAGCCCGGCAATGCAGCGCAGGCAGGTGGTCTTGCCGGAGCCGGAATGCCCATACAGGGCGGTGACGCCACGCCCGGGCAGATGCAGGTCCACCTCCAGGGCAAAGGCGGAATACTCAAGGTGCAGGCGCACGTCAATCATCGACATCAGCTCCAGCCCATCTTGGTGGTACGGCGGGAGTAGAGCGCCAGCAACACGAGGAACGCGAACACCACCATGGCGCCGGCCAACCAGTGCGCTTGGGCATACTCCATCGCTTCGACATGGTCGTAGATCTGCACCGAGACGACCCGGGTCTTGTCCGGGATATTGCCGCCGATCATCAGCACCACGCCGAACTCGCCGACGGTATGCGCAAAACCCAGAATCGACGCAGTGATAAACCCCGGGCGGGCCAGGGGTAGGATCACGCTGAAGAATGTGTCCCAGGGATTGGCGCGCAAGGTCGCGGCCACTTCCAATGGGCGTGTACCGATGGCGGAGAAGGCGTTTTGCAACGGCTGCACCACGAACGGCATGGAATAGATCACCGAACCGATCACCAGCCCGGCGAAACTGAAGGTCAGGGTGCCCAGGCCCAGCCATTGGGTGAACTGGCCGAAGTAACCATGGGGCCCCATCGTCAGCAGCAGGTAGAAGCCGATGACCGTGGGCGGCAGCACCAACGGCAGGGCGACCACCGCGCCGATAGGCCCGCGCCACCACGAGCGGGTGCGCGACAGCCACAGGGCAATCGGAGTGCCGATGACCAGTAGGATCACCGTGGTCAGTGACGCCAGTTTGATGGTCAACCAGATCGCGGAAAAATCGGCACTCGATAGCGGCATTTAGAGCTCGTAACCGTAGGACTTGATAACGGCAGCGGCTTTCGGTCCTTTTAGGTACTCGACCAGCGCCTTGGCAGCGGCGCTGTCTTTGCCCTTGTTGAGGATCACCGCGTCCTGTTTGATCGGGTCGTGCATGGAGGCTGGGACGATCCACGCCGAACCGCTGGTGACTTTGCCGTCTTTGTAGATCTGCGACAAGGCCACAAACCCCAGCTCGGCATTGCCGGTGGACACAAACTGATAGGCCTGGGTGATGTTCTGGCCCTCGACGAGCTTGTCCTTGACCTTGTCGGTCAAACCTTCCTTCGCCAGCACCTGGGTTGCTGCCAGGCCGTAAGGCGCGGCTTTCGGGTTGGCGATGGAGAGGTGCTTGAATTCATTTTTCTTGAGGACGTCACCTTTCGCGTCGACGTAACCTTCCTTCGCCGACCACAACGCCAAGGTGCCCACGGCGTAGGTAAAGCGCGACCCCTTGACGGCATCGCCTTCGGTTTCGAGTTTTTGCGCGGTGGTGTCGTCGGCACTGAGGAACACGTCGAACGGCGCGCCGTTCTTGATCTGGGTATAGAACTGCCCGGTGGCGCCGTAGGCGGCGACCAGCGTGTGACCGGTGTCCTTCTCGAAATCGGCGGCAATCGCCTGGATCGGTGCGGTGAAGTTGGCGGCGACGGCCACCTGGACTTCATCGGCGTGGGCCGGACCCAAAGCGCAGGCAGCAATCAGGGTGGCCAGGGCGGTGGGGGCCAGGCGTGAAGCGCGAATCGTCATGAAGCAGCTCCTTAGGAAATGTACGGCTTGTTATAGGTAGAAGGCTCAACCGCTATGTAGGGGAATATATAGCGGTTGGCCATTGCCGGTACAGTGCAAAGTTGCCACAGCGGTTGGGTCTATTTGAGCTTCGCCAGCGCTTGTTTGGCCAGTTCGCGGGTCAGCTCATAGGTGCCTATCTCTTTACCCAGGCGCAACGCCTGGCCTGCCCATAAGTTGCTGAAGCCCGCTTCATCCTTGGCCTTGAGTGGCATTAAGGCACCGCCGGCCCTGGGGAATGCCGGGGCCAATGGGTTGATCGCGCCCAACTCACGCATCACCCGGTTGACGATGCCCCGCGCCGGTCGGCCGGTAAACAGGTTGGTCAGCGCGGTTTCACTGGCCTGGGCATGGCGCAATGCATGGTGGTGCGAGGGGCTGACCGTGGCTTCGGGGGTGAACAGGTACGCCGTACCTATCTGCACGGCGCAGGCGCCCAAAGCGAAGGCGGCGGTGATCCCGCGCGCGTCAGCGATGCCGCCGGCGGCGATCACCGGCACGCTGACAGCGTCGACGATCTGCGGCACCAGCGCCATCAAGCCGATCTGGCTATTGAGGTCGTCGCGGAGAAACATGCCGCGGTGGCCGCCGGCTTCAATGCCCATGGCGATGATCGCGTCGCAGCCATGCTGCTCCAGCCAAATCGCCTCTTCGACGGTTGTGGCCGACGAAAGTACCTTGGCGCCGGTCGCTTTGACGCGGTCGAGCAGGGACTTTTCCGGCAAGCCAAAATGGAAACTGACCACCTCAGGGCGAAATGCTTCGACGACTTGGCAGGCGTCTTCGTTGAACGGTGCACGGTTGGTTACTGGCGTCGGCGCATCAAAGTCGGCGCCCAGTTCGCGGTAGTAGGGTTGCAGCAGGTCCTTCCAGCGCCGATCACGCGCTTCGTCCGCTTCGTCCGCTTCGGGCGGTTGGTGGCAGAAGAAATTCACATTGATTGGCCGCGTGCTGGCCTTGCGGACAGTGGCCAAAGCCTCGCGCAATTGCTCGATACTCAGCGCCGCTGCCGGCATCGAGCCAAGCGCGCCGGCCTCGTTGGCGGCGATGACCATTTGCGCAGTGGTCGCACCGGCCATGGGCGCCTGGATGATCGGCACATCGATGCCCAACAGGTCGAGAATGCGCGTGTCTGGCCAGGTGCTCATGGGATGCGTCTCCAGCGGTAGTAAGATTTTTCGTTGTTTTAGCAGGGCACTTGGCACCCGGCCAGTCTGTTTTATTCACTGGACGCGGCCTGAGTTTCGTGCAGTGGCGCCCCGTTGTTTTAGACGTCGCGCTCGCGCTCCAGTAACAGGCGTTTGCGTTCCACGCCCCATCGGTAGCCCGACAAGTCGCCGTTACTGCGCACTACCCGGTGGCACGGAATGGCGACTGCCAGGCGGTTAGCGCCACAGGCCTGGGCCACGGCACGAAAGGATGTGGGCGCGCCAATTCGTTCGGCGATCTGCGCATAGCTGGCGGTGCTGCCCACCGGGATGTCGCGCAAGGCCTGCCACACCCGTTCCTGAAAGGCCGTGCCGCGCAGATCCAGCGGTAAGTCCAGGCCCAGGGCGGGGGCTTCTATAAAACCCACCACCTGGGCGACCAACTGTTCGAAGGCCGGGTCGGCGCCGAGCAGTTCGGCCTTGGGGAATTGGTCCTGCAGGTCACGCACCAGCGCGTCCGGTTCGTCGCCCAGGAGGATCGCGCACACGCCGCGATGACTTTGCGCCACCAGAATCGCGCCGAGGGAACACTGGCCGACGGCAAAATGGATGTGAGTATTCGTGCCGCCGGCTTTGTAATCGCTTGGCTTCATGCCAAGCAGTTGATCCGCCGATTCATAGAAGCGGCTGTTGGAATTGAAGCCTGCGTCATACAGCACGTCGGTCACCGTGTTGCGTCCCTTGAGCCCCTCACGCACTTTGCGTGAGCGCTGGGCGCTGGCATACCCCTTGGGGGTGAGACCGCTGACTGACTTGAACACCCGATGGAAATGAAACGGACTCAACCCAGCTTGCAGGGCCAGTTGGTCGAGGCTGGGCGGGGTTTCGGCGTGTTCGATCTGCCGACAGGCGTTGGCGACAAGCTCGGCGTGTCGCGCCGCGCGCTGCGTCTGGTCGCCGGTCGCGCGTTTGCTTGGGCGATAGCCTGCCGTCTCGGCCTCCAGGGGCGTATCAAAGAACTCGACGTTTTCCGGGCGCGGCAAGCGCGAGGCGCTGCTGGGACGGCAATACACGCCGGTGGTTTTCACCCCATAGACAAACAGCGCATCCGCCTGGGGATCGCGGGCGAGGATTGCCGCCCAACGGGGGTCATGTTCGTTATTCATTGGCTGTTCTCATGACGGGTCACGGCCAGATTAGTCGTGTCGCAGTGGCCTGGCACTCTGAAGCTTGCGGTCAAATCAGCCGGCGGTACGAAAGGTCAGGTTGATGCGTTGCGCGCCCATGATCGGATGCGTGCCGCCCTTGACCGGCATGACGCCATGAAAACGCAGGCGATCGACCCCGCCCCACACCACCACATCGCCATGGAACAACGAGATTTTTTGCGGCTTGTCACTGCGTGCATGGCCGCCGAACAGGAAGACCGCCGGCAGCCCCAGCGACACGGAAACCACCGGCGCGGTGTAGCAGCGTTCGTTCTTGTCCTGGTGCAACGACATCTTCGCCCCCGGCACATAACGGTTGATCAGGCAGGCGTCGGGTACAAACTCGCTGAACCCGGCGTCGGCCGCTGCGTGTGCCGCCAGTTGGCGCAAGGTCTCGGGCATGGCTGGCCAGGGTTGACGGCTGCGCGGGTCAAGCGCGGTGTAGCGATAGCCGCTGGGATCGGTGGTCCACCCCAGCTCACCGCAACTGCTCAGGGCAGCCGACATGGTGAAACCACCGGGCGTGACCATTTGCCGAAACGGCGACTGAGCCAGCACACGCCGCAACGCTGGCAGAAGATGTTCAACGTAGGGCAGGGCATAGCCCCTCAGAACGTGGGACTGTTCGCCAATCTGCTCGCGCCCTGCGGGTTGTTGCAGGGCGTCTTCGGCAAACAGGTCGGCGGTCGGGCCGGGCATGGGCTTACAGCGCCTTGCTCACGTTGATGTCAGTGATCTCATCGCTGGCGTCGTGAATCTTCGCCAGTACCTGCTTGGCTTCTTCGACGCTGTTGCTTTGCAGTTGAGCAAACTCAAAGCGGCGTTCGCCGTTGAGCTTGTACTTGATGACGTATTTGGTGGTGGTCACAGCTTTTTTCCTGTCGAGTGTTCGGCTCAGCTCAATTTGCTGTTGGTGCGACGAACGATGCGGATCTTGTGGGACAGCGCAGGTGTGCGGGTGACGCTGATGGCGCGGCGCGTCACAACGTCCAGGGTGATGTTCCAGAAACCGGTGCTGGGCGCGGTGATTTTCGCGGGGAACTTGTCGAATGCGCCGCCGTGGTAGGTGTGACGACCACCATTCTTGAAGCTGCGAAAATTCGCATCGCTCATCAGACGAATATTACAAGTCTGCGAGCATTCGATGACAACAATGTCTCCCTCGTTGAGGTGCTCACGCTGGTGGATGAATTTCATGGGGGGTGTCTCCAGAAGGGCTTTTTCTGAAAAATCAGAACGATACGTAGGTTAAGATAGAGTTTATCAGCCCCAGCGCGTTTATTATCGGGCCGTCGTCGACGACGTCGACAATTTAAAACAGTTATTTGCCGAGTTATCAGAGATAAATCCTACGTGGGCGGGAGAAAATTACCATCCCCGCTGTCGTAGGATCTTTATCGGAGGTTTTATATGAAGTGGAGTGTGTTGGTTCTGGCCTTGGCGATAGCTGGGTGTGCTTCGGTTGCAGATATCAAGCAGACCCCCCCGACCTTGGCGGTCATTTCAGGGAAAAAACCGCAGGAATATGCCGCCTGTGTGGTGCGTAAATTGTCGACTACCCGCCGGCCGCCGCAGATTGAGCCTCATAAAGACGGCGTGCAGGTGATTGTGCCGCAGAAATTCTCCACTGGCCCGTCGGCTATTTTCGAGATTGAAGAACGCTCCAGTGGCAGCAGCATAAAGCTCTACGAGAGCATGTCCAATGTGCCGATCCGTCCTGGCGATGTGAAGAAGGCCGGGGAAGACTGCATTTCCGGTTGAGGCGGTGCATTTCACACGGCACGCTTGAATCCGATAAAGAAGCCTGCCTGCCATTGCGGTGTCAGGCTTTTTTTGCGTGTTGTCCCGTCCTGCATAAGTTCACGCCAATGACGGGGTCAATCTCTATGGTCAAACAGTAGACGGCGTGCTCATCGGGCAGGGTATCCGTTAAACTGTCGGCCATGCACTACAAAAAATGCCGCTCAAACCCTGGGTTTGCGCGGCATTTGTCTTTTTCTGGAACTCTGTCATGAAACGTGAACACGTCAAAGCCCGCCATGCCGAAGGTCAGATCTCGGCCACCCATATCATCCAGAATCCCGCTGATCTGGGAGAGTGGATCGTATTCTTCAAGAAAAGCGGCGGTCGCAGCTTTTTCCTGGTGGATGATCAGGATGAAGTGGAGTCGTTCCAGCGTCTGGATGACCTGATCGAGACGATTCGCAGCCTGGGTATCAAGTCTGCCGAAATTCACATGTAAGGCCGCAGCGCTTACTTGCAGACCACGACCACGCTGCGGCTCTTGAAGTTGCCCACGTCTTTGCCCAGGGTCTTGTCATCTTCGCTCAGGGCGGGCGTGCCCTCGGTGCCGACGATGCGATAACCAGTGCCGGCGCAGGACGCATCGGCCTTTTCATAGCAACCGGCCCAGGAGTTGGCTTCACCCGAGCAGTCGATCGTCAGCCCCTGTTCACCGTTTTTCAGATAAACGTCAGAGGTGGTGGTGCAGCCGGTGAGCGCCAGTACCGCGGTGAGTGCCAGAATCTTGTTCATGTGGGGTCGTCGTCAGGATGTTGGAGGGGTGCGCGGACACTGTCGTGGAGCGTTTGCGGAAGATTATAGCGAACGGCCATGTAGGTACATGACAAACACAAAAAAGCCCCGGTCACCGGGGCTTTGTGCGCAGGGCTTGCAGGCTTACTTGCCCTTTGGCCGCTTGCTCGACGCGTGACCCGCTTCATCTACAAACACTTCGGCTACCGCAACAGCTTCGCGTTCGGTCGCGAACGAGCCGGCAACGCTGTCTCCGTGGAAGTTGATCAAGTGCCAACCGTCCGCACGCTGCGTGATCAGGTAGCCGTTTACGCCTTTGGGTTCTGACATCTATTAACAATCTCGTGGTCTGGTTCAAGGGCGTAATGATAGCGCCAATTGTCGCGCCCCCGCCCAAGTTATTCCAGGTCAATGTTTGAGGCGCAAAAGCGTGCTAAAAGGGTCTCAGCCCATTTTAAACCAGAGGGCAACGTTGTTTTTGTCGTGCCGTTTGTGCCGCTCTTCGTAGGATTAGCGGAACTTACGCGGACATTTTTTCTCTATGATGACATCGCAACGCCAGCAGGACCCATTGTAAGGTGACTGCGGCCTGATTAGACTGCGCCGAATTCCGTACGCACAGCCCTTTGTAAGGACCCATATGATCAAGAAATGCTTGTTCCCAGCAGCCGGTTACGGCACTCGCTTCTTGCCAGCGACCAAAGCCATGCCCAAAGAGATGCTGCCGGTGGTGAACAAGCCACTGATTCAGTACGGCGTCGAAGAGGCACTGGATGCCGGCTTGAATGAAATCTCTATCGTTACCGGCCGTGGTAAGCGCGCGCTGGAAGACCACTTCGACATCAGCTACGAGCTGGAAAACCAGATCAAAGGCACCGACAAGGAAAAATACCTGGTCGGCATCCGTAAGCTGCTCGACGAGTGCTCGTTCTCCTACACCCGTCAAACCCAGATGAAAGGCCTTGGCCACGCCATCCTGACCGGCCGCCCGCTGATCGGTGACGAACCGTTCGCCGTGGTACTGGCGGATGACCTGTGTGTGAACCTGGAAGGCGACGGCGTGCTGACCCAGATGGTCAAGCTGTACCAGAAGTACCGTTGCACCATCGTCGCGGTTCAAGAGGTTGATCCTCAAGAAACCAACAAGTACGGCGTTATCGCCGGCGACGATATCGGCGATGGCCTGATCCGCGTGCGTGACATGGTCGAGAAGCCAGCGCCTGAAGATGCCCCGTCGAACCTCGCGATCATCGGTCGTTACATCCTGACCCCGGACATCTTCAAGCTGATCGAAGAAACCGAGCCGGGCAAGGGTGGCGAGATCCAGATTACCGACGCCCTGTTGAAGCAGGCCAAAGACGGTTGCGTGATCGCCTACAAGTTCAAAGGTCGTCGTTTTGACTGCGGTGGCGCCGAAGGCTACATCGAAGCGACCAACTTCTGCTACGAGCACTTCTACAAGACCGGCAAGGCTTACTGATTCACGGTTGCCCGTCTGTTGTGAGAGAAAGCCACCTTCGGGTGGCTTTTTCGTTTTTCAGCCCCAACTAAGTCGGTATGCTGATTGCCTGCCGAGGAGAGTGAAATGGCCTACGATTTTGACCTGTATGTGATTGGCGCCGGTTCCGGCGGTGTTCGTGCTGCGCGCTTTGCCGCTGGTTTTGGCGCCAAAGTGGGCGTGGCGGAAAGCCGCTATCTGGGCGGCACGTGCGTGAACGTCGGCTGCGTGCCGAAGAAGTTGCTGGTCTACGGCGCGCATTTTGCCGAAGATTTCGAGCAGGCCAGCGGTTTTGGTTGGTCCCTGGGTGAAGCGAACTTTGACTGGGCGACCCTGATCGCCAACAAGGACCGCGAGATCAACCGCCTCAACGGCATCTATCGCAACCTGCTGGTCAACAGCGGCGTGACCCTGCACGAAGGGCATGCGCGACTGGTCGATCCGCATCAGGTGGAAATCAATGGCGAGCGCTTCACGGCCAAGCACATCCTGATCGCGACCGGCGGCTGGCCGCAGATTCCGCAGATTCCGGGGCATGAGCACGCGATTGGTTCCAATGAAGCGTTCTTCCTCAAGGCATTGCCCAAGCGCGTGCTGGTGGTGGGCGGTGGCTATATCGCCGTTGAATTCGCCGGAATTTTCCATGGCTTGGGTGCGCAGACGTCTTTGCTGTATCGCGGCGACCTGTTCCTGCGCGGTTTTGACGGTGCGGTGCGCAAGCACCTGCAGGAAGAACTGACCAAGCGCGGCCTGGATCTGCAGTTCAATGCCGATATCGAGCGGATCGACAAGCAAGCCGATGGCAGCCTCAAGGCCACCCTCAAAGACGGGCGCGTGCTGGAAACGGACTGTGTGTTCTACGCCACCGGCCGCCGGCCGATGCTGGATAACCTGGGCCTGGAAAACACTGGGGTCAAACTCGATAAGCGCGGTTTTGTCGAGGTGGATGACCTGTACCAGACCGCCGAATCGTCGATCCTGGCGATTGGCGATGTGATCGGTCGCGTGCAGTTGACCCCGGTGGCCCTGGCCGAAGGCATGGCCGTGGCGCGCCGCCTGTTCAAGCCGGAGCAGTATCGCCCGGTGGACTACGCGATGATCCCGACGGCGGTGTTCAGCCTGCCGAACATCGGTACGGTCGGCCTGAGCGAGGAGGACGCGAAGAGCAAAGGCCATAAGGTGACCGTGTTCGAGAGCCGTTTCCGGCCAATGAAGCTGACATTGACCGACTGCCAGGAGAAGACCCTGATGAAACTGGTGGTCGACGCCGACACCGACAAGGTGCTGGGTTGCCATATGGTCGGCCCGGACGCCGGGGAAATCGTGCAGGGCTTGGCGATCGCGCTCAAGGCGGGCGCGACCAAGCAGCACTTTGATGAAACCATTGGCGTACACCCGACGGCGGCGGAAGAGTTCGTCACCATGCGCACGCCCGTGGCCGACTGATCAGGTGCTGGCCGTTGCCTCGGCGGTTGCTGCAATGGCGACCGTCAGGCGCAACGCCTCAATGCTGGTCTGGGCCTTGATCAGGTCCAGCTCCAGTGTCTTGTTGGTCTGCTGAAATTCGCTCAGCGCGGCTTGGCGCGACTGGCTCTCCTGCACCGCGACCCGCAGGCGCTCCTGAAGCAGGGCGCGTTCGCTGTCGATCTGCTTCAATTGTTCGCTCAGTTTGAGTTGCTGCGCCTGGTCCTTGCGCACTTGCTCCTGCAATGCCGCCAGCTCCTTCACGGTTACTCGATGCTCGATCAGCAGGCGCTCGTTGTCGCGGTGCAACTGGGTGATCTCGTCCTGGCGCACCATTGCGCTCTGCTGGGCCTGGCGCAGTTCCGCCTGAACCTGCTGCACCTGGCCTTCGTGGCGTCGTTGCTCCTGTTCGCGCTGCTCTTTGATTGCGTTGCGGTAATGCTCCAGTGCATCCCGAGCGTGCAGGTGTTTATCTTCCAGCGAGCGAATCTGTTCGTCCTTGTCGCTGATGCGTAACTCGTAGTCACTGCACGCCTGGCTCAGCCCGGCGTTACGGGTTTGCTCGGTCTGCAGGCTGGTGCTGGCGGTTTGCAGGGCCGCGCTTTCGTCGGCTAGGGCCGCGGCCTGGATATCGAATTGCTGCTGCAGTTGCTTATGGGCTGTTTGCAGCGTTTCGAGTTGGCCGAGCAGGGCGGTTTTCTGTTGCTCAAATTTCGCCACGGCCAGGTCAATCGGCTCCTGGGCTTTGTCTTTAAGGCGCTGGGCGAGCCGCGCCACCAGTTCGCCCAGTTCGTCGTCGATGGGCGCTTCGGTGATGGTTTGCCGCGTTTCACTCTCGTCCAGTTCCTTCAAGTAGCGATGAATCGTGGTTTTCGAGCCGGTATTACCCATTTCGATGCGTACCGCATCAATGCTGGGGTTTTCGCCGCGGGCGAGGATCGCCAGGCGTGCCGTTTGAACGACTGCTTTGTTTATGCCGCCACGAGCCATGGGGTCTCCGTCGATTTAGTACTGTGGTACATGGTATGTATATACATACTATAACACCAATAGTCATCGGTTAAAAATCATGATCTAACAGATGGGATATTGGCGTATTATCCCGTGTCAGCGCGGTTTTAGCCGTGAGTACGCCCCTCAGCAGTACGAAAAGGCCTTCATGAGCGATCTGGATCGTTACCTCAACGCCGCTACCCGCGATAACACGCGCCGCAGTTATCGAGCAGCCATCGAGCACTTCGAGGTGAGCTGGGGCGGATTCCTGCCCGCCACCAGCGACAACGTGGCGCGTTACCTCGTGGCGCATGCCGGGGTGTTGGCGGTGAATACCTTGAAGCTGCGGCTTTCAGCGTTGGCGCAGTGGCATACGAGCCAGGGCTTTCCCGATCCGACCAAGGCGCCAGTCGTGCGCAAGGTGCTCAAGGGGATTCGCGCCGTGCACCCTGCGCGCGAGAAGCAGGCAGAGCCGTTGCAGCTCAAGCACCTGGAGCAGGTGGTGGCATGCCTGGAAGGAGAGGCGCGAGCGGCGAGCGAAGCCCGGGACCCCGCCGGACTGCTGCGCGCCAAACGTGACCGCGCGTTGATCCTGCTGGGCTTCTGGCGAGGTTTTCGCAGTGATGAGTTGTGCCGATTGAGCATCGAGCACGTTCAGGCCGTGCCCGGGGCTGGCATCAGCCTGTACCTGCCGCGCAGCAAAAGCGACCGCGACAACGTTGGCAAGACCTACCAAACCCCGGCATTGCTGCGGCTATGCCCGGTGCAGGCCTACAGCGAATGGCTCAGCGCCTCGGCGCTGGTCCGCGGCCCGGTGTTTCGCGGGATTGACCGTTGGGGCAACGTGGGCGAGGCGGGGTTGCACCCCAACAGCGTGATCCCGCTGTTGCGCCAGGCCCTGGAGCGCGCGGGCATCCCGGCCGAGCAATACACCAGCCACTCCCTGCGCCGGGGCTTTGCCACTTGGGCTCATCGCAGCGGTTGGGATTTGAAGTCGTTGATGAGTTACGTCGGCTGGAGCGACATGAAATCCGCCATGCGCTATGTTGAAGCGACGCCCTTTCTTGGCATGACCCTGGCCACCCAGCCGCTGATTTGAGGTTTCTTCTATTAATACTGTCAGTTGATAGAGAAAGCCAATCGCGAGCATCAGGTTTGCCAATGAGCCATCGGCCGCAAGAGTGGGTAGGATTCATCTCATCAACTTACTAACCCCTGACGGAGAGTCAACGATGCCTATCATCAACAGCCAAGTAAAACCGTTCAAAGCGACCGCCTACAAAAACGGCAACTTCGTAGACGTGTCTGACGCTGACCTGAAAGGCAAATGGTCGGTAGTGTTCTTCTACCCGGCCGACTTCACCTTCGTTTGCCCAACCGAGCTGGAAGACCTGGCTGACAACTACGCCGAATTCCAGAAGCTGGGCGTCGAGATCTACAGCGTTTCTACCGACACCCACTTTGCCCACGCTGCCTGGCACAACACCTCGCCAGCCATCGGCAAGATCCAGTACACCATGATCGGCGACCCAACCCTGACCATCTCCCGCAACTTCGACGTGCTGATCGAAGACGCCGGCCTGGCAGATCGCGGTACTTTCGTGATCAACCCGGAAGGTCAGATCAAGATCGTTGAACTGAACGACGGCGGTGTTGGCCGTGACGCTTCCGAGCTGCTGCGCAAAATCAAAGCTGCTCAATACGTCGCTGCCCACCCAGGCGAAGTGTGCCCAGCCAAGTGGAAAGAAGGCGAGGCCACCCTGGCTCCGTCTCTGGACCTGGTCGGCAAGATCTAAGTCTGTGACACATCAAGGGCGGGATTCCGCACCTAAGTAAGCTGCAGCCGCCCTCAAAAACGCCCGGGCGAGATTCGCTCGGGCGTTTTTTTTACCGAATCAAAAGGAATCGCCCGTATGTTGGACGCCAATCTTAAAGCTCAGTTGAAGTCATACCTGGAACGGGTCACCCAGCCGATCGAGATCGTCGCCTCCCTCGATGACGGCGCGAAGTCCCAGGAAATGCTGGCTCTTTTGCAGGACGTAAGCAGCCTCACCACGCTGATTACCCTGAAAACCGATGGTGACGATGCGCGCAAACCCTCGTTCTCCATCAACCGCCCGGGTGCCGATATCAGCCTGCGTTTTGCCGGCATCCCCATGGGCCATGAATTCACTTCGCTGGTGTTGGCCCTGCTGCAAGTCGGTGGCCACCCGTCGAAGGCCAGTGTCGAAGTGATTGAACAGATTAGCGCCCTCAAAGGCGAGTTCAGCTTCGAGACGTACTTCTCGCTGTCCTGCCAGAACTGCCCGGACGTGGTCCAGGCGCTGAACCTGATGGCCGTGCTGAACCCGAACATCCATCATGTGGCCATCGACGGCGCGCTGTTCCAGGCCGAAGTCGATGAGCGTCAGGTCATGGCTGTACCAAGCGTCTACCTCAACGGGGTGAACTTCGGCCAGGGCCGCATGGGCCTGGAAGAAATCCTCGCCAAGCTCGACACCAGCGGCATCGAAAAAGCTGCCGAGAAGATCAGTGCCAAGGCGGCATTCGATGTGCTGGTGGTCGGCGGTGGCCCGGCCGGTTCGGCGGCGGCTATTTATGCTGCGCGCAAAGGTATCCGTACCGGTGTCGCGGCGGAGCGTTTTGGCGGCCAGGTGCTGGACACCATGTCCATCGAGAACTTTATCTCGGTGCAGGAAACCGAAGGGCCGAAGCTGGTCAGCGCGCTTGAAGCCCATGTGCGTCAGTATGACGTGGACATCATGAACCTGCAGCGTGCCAGTAGCCTGGTGCCGGCGAAGAATGCCGGTGACTTGCACGAAATTCGCTTTGAAAGCGGTGCGACGCTTAAGTCGAAGACCGTGATCCTGGCCACCGGCGCCCGCTGGCGTGAAATGGGTGTGCCGGGTGAGCAGGAATACAAAGCCAAGGGCGTGTGCTTCTGCCCGCACTGCGACGGCCCACTGTTCAAGGGCAAGCGCGTGGCGGTGATCGGCGGCGGTAACTCCGGCGTTGAAGCGGCCATCGACCTGGCCGGTATCGTCAGCCACGTCACCTTGCTTGAGTTCGACAGCAAGCTGCGCGCCGACGCTGTGTTGCAGCGCAAGCTGTTCAGCCTGCCTAACGTCGACGTGATCACCAGCGCGCTGACCAGTGAGGTTAAAGGCGATGGCCAGAAAGTCACTGGTCTGGTGTACAAGAATCGCGACAACGGCGAGTTCACGACCATCGACCTGGAAGGCATCTTTGTGCAGATCGGTTTGTTGCCGAACACCGACTGGCTCAAAGGCACGGTCGAACTGTCGCCCCGTGGCGAGATCATTGTCGACGCACGTGGCGAAACCTCACTGCCAGGCATCTTCGCTGCCGGTGACGTGACCACTGTGCCGTACAAGCAGATCGTGATTGCGGTGGGCGAGGGCGCCAAGGCGTCCCTGAGTGCTTTTGATCACCTGATCCGTAGCTAGGCGCCAGCATAAAATCCGGCCCGGAAATGAAAAACCCCATGTGTAAGCATGGGGTTTTTTATGGCCTGGGATGTTTACAGTGGCGCTGGCTGAATGATCTCAACCCAGTAAGCGTCCGGGTCCTTGATGAACGCCAGGCTCTTCATGCGGCCATCGTTCAGGCGCTTCTGGAAGTCGCAACCCAGGGCCTCGAAACGCTCGCACGCAGCCACGATATCCGGCACCGAAATACAGATATGGCCAAAGCCACGTGGGTCGGTGTTGCCATTGTGATAGGCGAAGTCGGCGTCGTTTTCGGTGCCGTGGTTGTGGGTCAGTTCCAGGATGCCTGGGATCGATTTCATCCACTGGGTACGCTCGGCGGCGTCCGCCGGAATCTGGGCCTTGTCCACCAGCGCCAGGAAGTACAGGCTGAATTCCGCTTCCGGGAAGTCGCGTTTTTCTACCAGCGAGAAACCCAGGACACGGGTGTAGAAATCCAGGGACTTGGTGATGTCCTTGACCCGCAACATGGTGTGATTGAACACGAAGTTCGAGGTGGCGGTGTCAGGTTGGGCGGTGACGCCCGGGAAAGTGTTCAGATCGTGCAGGCTCATGGACCCTCCAGAAAAAATGGGGCAAACGCGGCGTGAGATGAGAGGTGCGTTCCCTTGGCTTGCGGCAAGCATTCGTGCAGCTGGGCCATGATACGCAAGGCCCGCCCACTGCGCCAAATGAAAAAGGTCACGCAGGCCTTGCGACTCGCGGGGGCTGGGCCGCAAACTTTGGCGCTTGAACCTGGGGTGTTTTTGCAATGATCGAATGTCGTACACCGCTGTTGAGCGCGTTGTGTTTGCTGTTGAGTAGCCCCTTGGCGCTGGCGGCCGAACCGGAAATCCACTGGCCCAGTGGCTGGCAAATCGAAGAAGTGGTCACTGACAAAGAGACGCCAGCCAGCACTCAAAACGTGTCTCGGCAGCGGGCAATCAAGAATGATGAAAATGGCGCGACAGTGATGGTCATGGAGTTGACGGGTACCCCGATCGAGGCCGGGCATGCGGTCAATCTTGAGGGCGTGTTACTGGAAATGCGCAAGTCCATCCAGAAAGATTTTGCCCAGGGCGGCTATCAAAGTGTGTGCAGCAAGATGCGTCCTACAACATTGAGCCGTCTTGAAGCGCTGGAAACTACTTGCGTGATTACCGAGAACGGCCGGCACGTACTCTCGCAAACATTGGTTGGCGCTGTTGATACCGATAAAGCCTTTGTTTTTTCATACGCGGGCCAGGCGCAAGCATACGAAGCGAGCAAGGATGAAGTCCGTTCGGTGCGCGACAGTCTGAAACTTTGAAAGGCGCTGTCCCCAACATTTTTGAACGAAGTGAAATGTTATTTAAGTTCGCATTCGAACCGTTAAACAAAAAAGCCCCGCTATTGCGGGGCTCTTTGTAAATGCCTTTTCGATCAGCTGCGAAGCCAGGAATCTACAGTGGCGGCGCCATACTGTTCTTTCCAGGCTTTCAGGCCGCGGTGGTTGCCGCCTTTAGTCTCGATCAGTTCGCCGGTGTGCGGGTTGTGGTAAACCTTGACCACGCGCGCGCGGCGCTGTTTTGGTGCGGTCGCGCTCGCTGCGGCCTTGCCTGGGTTAGGATCAAGGATGGAAATGATGTCGCGCAGGCCCTTGCCGTAGCTCTTCATCAACGCTTGCAGTTTTTCTTCGAATTCGATTTCTTTCTTCAGGCCAGCGTCGTTCTTCAGGGATTCCAGCTGGGCAAGCTGCTCTTGAAGGGCTTTTTCTGCTGCGCGAAATTCGGCGAGTCTGGACAAAATATTTACTCCAATAGTGTATTTGGCTGATATCAACTGCAGATAACGCTATAAGCCAAGAGCGGTAAGGCGACTCGAGAAAGAGGCCTTCCTGCGAGTTCTGCACAGGTATGAAAAATTGTAGTAGTTAATCCGCCACGAGTAAATCATGTCTTTAGCTAATTAACACTCTTTCATCGGCGCGGTAGATGGCTATTCAATGGCTGGTCAGAGATTTAATGAACTCATCGCAGGGTAGCGGGCGCCCGAACAGGTAACCCTGCAGGAAATCCACGCCTTGTGCTGCCAGGTATTCACATTGCTCGATTGTTTCCACGCCTTCGGCAACGATGCCCAAGTCGAGCTTGCCGGAGAGCTCTATGATGCTGTCCAGAATATGCCGCGAGAGTGCATCTACACCGATCATGGCGACAAAGCTCTGGTCGATCTTCAAGTAGTCGACATTGAAGTTACGCAAGTAGGTCAGGCTGGAGTGACCGGTGCCGAAGTCATCGATTGCAATCATCACCCCCAGTTCGTGCAGCGCATCGAACAGGCGGCGGGTGATGTCGGTAGGCTTGATCAGTTCGCGTTCGGTCAACTCCAGCACCAGGATCACCTGGCCAGGCGTGAAGGCAGCGAGAAACTCCCGGCAGTCCTCCACCAAGGCCAGGTCCTGACAATGACGGGCGGTGATATTCACGCCGATATGGAAACCGCGGGCGAAACGCTCGGCATGCGGCGCCAATTGCGCCGCCGTCTGGCGCAGCAGCGCGCGAGTCATGGGCACGATCAGGCCACAGTCCTCAGCCAGTGGAATAAACAGGTCCGGCCGCACCAGGCCTTCCTTGGGGTGGTTCCAGCGCATCAGGACTTCGCAGCCAGCCCACTCGCGCGTATCGCCGCGTACCACCGGCTGGAAATAGGCGATGAACTCATTGGCACCCAAGGCCCGGTGCAGTTCGTGGGTCGGGGCTGACGAGCGTTTTTGCAACCAATGAGCCGACGCACCCGCCAGTGCGCCAAAGAATCCCACCAGGATGAACAGCGCCGGGTAACGATCCTGCAGATAGCGCCAGACTTCCCCGGCCGGCATGCCGGCGTCGACGCTGTAGCCATAACGCGTGGACGCCAGGTGGTGGTGGGCCACGGCAAACACCGGCAGCGCACTGTCGCGCACCTTGCCGTCAGCGCTCATCCAGTGAGGCCCGACCTGTAGGACGAGCTCTGCGTTGTGGCTGATCAGGCGCAGCGCGTTGCTCAGGTGATAGCCGTCAATCGATGCAAATGCGCCTTTATCGCCGTCGACCAGGCGGTATACCAACAGCGCGGTACCCGGTGTGACCGGGTTGCCATTCATCAACCACAAGCGCCCATCAACATAATCGTCCGGGTTGACCGGTGATTCGTAACCACCGCCGAACAGGGAGCTGCAATAGATGTTTTTCTGCCAGGACAAGGTGGTCGCCCTTACAAACGGCCGGCGCGTCACCTGTTCACGCAGTGCCAGCTTTACCGTGTTGTCACAGGGCTGACCGGCCAGCGGCAGTAACGCCTGGGCGGCGAGGGCAGTGTTGTCGAGCATCAGGTCGAACTGGCGCACGGCTTCCTGGGCCGTCTGCGCGGTACTTTGTTGCAGGGTGTGTTCAGCCTGCCAATGCAGGATGACCACGCCCGCCCCGATCGGCAGCAGCGCGCTGAGCGCGGTGATCAGATAGCGCGTGGCGCGCTTTCGCGGGGCGTTGACGGTCAGGGGCATGGGGCGGACGGTCTGTCGTGGGATGGGGCGTGCCGGGCGGCACACGATTAACTCGATGATAGATGGCCGGGCCCGATTAAGCTCGCCGCAGCTGAGAAATCTACGCTCTGCGCTACGCGAATGAAGGCCAGGGTCGCAGGCGTCGACTGGCGTTGATCCAGCACCGCCAGGCCAATTTCGCGGCTGACCGGCGGGGACAGCGGACGCACGGTGTAGCGCGCATCCGGCGTTTCGGGCAACGACGCCTGGGCCACCACGCTGACGCCGTCACCACGGCTCACCGCCTCCAGGGTGCTGAGCAGTTGCGAGCAGCGATATCGCACCTTCGGGCTCAGCCGAGCCGTGTCGAACAGTCGCGAGACCAGCTCCAGCGAACCGGCTTCAGTGAGGATGAACGGGTCAGCGCACAGCGCCTTCAACGCCACGCATGAGCGTTCGGCCAAGGGGTGGGCTGCGGGCAAAAGGGCGACCATCTGGTCTTTGAATAGCGCAAACGTATCGAATCGTTCGTGCTCCAACACTACAAACCCTACATCGATACGCCGCTCATCCAGCCATTGGATCACCTGGCGATCCGGGCCTTCGTCGACATGCACTTCAATGCCCGGATACTGCATCCGGTAGCGCTTTAAAATGCGCGGCAGCAGGCGATTGGATGAGGTGGGGCCGAAAGAGCCGATGCGCAGGGTGCCGCGCTTCATCCCGCGCGCGTCGCAGGCTTCCTGCTGCAAGGTGTCGGCCACGCCGAGCAGTGTGCGGGCGCGCATCAGCAGTTGCCGGCCGATGTCGCTGAGTTCAACTTGGGACTGATGGCGTCGAAATAGCTCGACGCCCAGCTCTTGCTCCAGGGCTTTGATGGCGTGGGATACAGCGGACTGGCTGATCCCCAGGCGATGGGCCGCGCTGGTGAACCCCTGCAGTTCTGCGACCCGGGAGAATATTTCCAATTGCGTGAGAGTCATGAGTATTTACTCATTTTACGATGATTGATCATTAGCTGGAGGATACGCCAATCCTGCAAGCCACAGAGCAACCCACCGATGACATCTTCTCCGGACCACTCGACCTACCTGAAGCTCGCCGCTGTGACCATGATCTGGGGTGGGACTTTCGTGGCCGGCCGCTATCTGGCCGCCGACCTAGAACCGCTGCTGGCAGCGACACTGCGTTTTCTATTGGCGAGTGTTGCGCTATTGGTCTTTATGGCCTGCGCACGCGTGCGCCTGAGTCGCCCAGACGCCAGGCAGTGCGTGCGTCTGGCCGTGCTGGGTTTTTTCGGCATCTTTTCTACAACCTGTGCTTCTTTTACGGCCTGCATTACGTCAATGCATCGCGAGCCTCCTTGATTGTCGCCTTGAACCCAGCGGTGATCGGCGTGGCTTCATGGTTGCTGTTCAAGGAGCGCCTGGGTGCAGCCAGGTGGCTGGGGATTGCCTTGTGCCTGGCCGGCGCGGGCACGGTGATTGTCAGTCGCAACCCCCAACTGTTGCAGGGGGCAGACTACGCCTGGCGCGGCGATTTGCTGATCTTCGGCTGCGTGGTGGGGTGGGGCGTGTACTCGTTGTGTTCCCGTGAACTCAACCAACGCCTGGGCCCCTTGCAAACGGTCACCTGGTCGATTCTGCTGGGCACGGGGATGCTGATGATCACCACCCTCATCAGTGGCGGGATCACTCTGAATGCGCTGGCCGCCGTCCATCTGCCGCAACTGCTCGGCCTGTTGTATCTCGGGGTGGTGGGCTCGGCGGTGGCCTATATCGGCTGGTACGACGGTATTCGCCGAATCGGCGCGACCCGCGCCGGTGTGTTTATCGCCCTGAATCCGCTGACCGCGGTCATTTGCGGCGCGGTGTTGCTGGATGAGCAACTGACTCCACCCATGTTGTTGGGCGGCGCGGTGATCCTGCTTGGCATCTACCTGTGCAACAAACCCCTTGCTGCGGCCAGGCCAATGGGGATTTGATAAGAGGGCGGACAAATACTGTTACGCTGTGTAGAATCGGTTTACGCATACAAGAATATGGACTTGCGCTCACGCAAGCCTCAGCCGTCAGAGACTGATGTAACCATGAAGCTACTCGGCTCCCCCCTGATCTTTGGTGACTTCCTCGCCCGTAGCGTGCGAGGTCTCTCGTGTGCGCCTCCCTCCTGCTTCATCCTTGCTGGCAATTGACATCCGTTCATCACAAGAATGAAGAGGCGCCGAACATGGCTGACCAATACGAAAACCCAATGGGCCTGATGGGCTTTGAATTCATCGAGTTCGCATCGCCCACACCCGGCACCCTGGAGCCGATCTTCGAGATCATGGGCTTCAGCAAAGTCGCGACCCACCGCTCCAAGAACGTTGACTTGTATCGCCAGGGTGAGATCAACCTGATTCTCAACAACGAGCCCAACAGCATCGCCTCCTACTTTGCGGCCGAGCACGGCCCATCGGTGTGCGGTATGGCGTTTCGCGTGAAGGATTCGCAAAAGGCCTACAACCGCGCCCTGGAACTGGGCGCCCAGCCGATCCATATCGAAACCGGGCCGATGGAGCTGAACCTGCCGGCGATCAAAGGCATCGGCGGTGCGCCGCTGTACCTGATCGACCGCTTCGGCGAAGGCAGCTCGCTCTACGACATCGATTTCGTCTACCTCGACGGCGTGGAGCGCAACCCGGTCGGCGCCGGCCTCAAGGTCATCGATCACCTGACCCACAACGTGTATCGCGGGCGCATGGCCTACTGGGCCAACTTCTACGAGAAGCTGTTCAACTTCCGTGAAGCGCGTTATTTCGATATCAAGGGCGAGTACACCGGCCTGACCTCCAAGGCCATGAGCGCTCCGGACGGCATGATCCGCATCCCGCTCAACGAAGAGTCGTCCAAGGGCGCCGGGCAGATCGAAGAGTTCCTGATGCAGTTCAACGGTGAAGGTATCCAGCACGTGGCGTTCCTCACCGACGACCTGGTCAAGACTTGGGACGCGTTGAAGAAAATCGGCATGCGCTTCATGACTGCGCCGCCGGATACCTACTATGAAATGCTCGAAGGCCGCCTGCCGAACCATGGCGAGCCGGTGGACCAGTTGCAAGCGCGCGGCATCCTGCTCGACGGCTCGTCCATTGAAGGCGACAAACGCCTGCTGTTGCAGATCTTCTCGGAAACCCTGATGGGCCCGGTGTTCTTCGAGTTCATCCAGCGCAAGGGCGATGATGGCTTTGGCGAGGGCAACTTCAAGGCACTGTTTGAGTCCATCGAGCGTGACCAGGTGCGTCGCGGTGTATTGACCGCCGACTGATCACGTTGTCGTCACCACAAGCCCGGTAGAGGTCGCCTCTGCCGGGCTTTTTTTGTGCGGAACCGTATCTCGACCAGCGCCCACAAAGATGACAGGACCGCAGGAAACAGCCTGCCCCTTGATGCAGGGATGCCGTACTTCAGTATTCATGCCGCCGAGATCCTCTTTATGATCAATACGTCCTATGCAAACCCACAGACGTCTACGCCTTACACGCACAGTCAGCCCGTCGCGTCCACTCGCAGCACCCGCTCGGTCAGCGACTCGGACCCAGTCGACCTGGCGTTTCAAACCTACATGGACCGTGTGCAGTCAGAGTTCCAGAACGGTTCGCTGAGCACCGGGGGGCGCGCGCTGGCTTATGCCGCCGTCAGGCCCGACAAGCCGGGAGCGCCTGGGGTGCAGGTGTCTACCTTCGCCGTCGATGGCGCGCAATCCAACGACCTCGTAATGGTCAAGCGCACGCCGGCGACCGCCGAAGGTCCGAACTTTTTGATGTATTTGCCGGAGAAAGAAGGCCAATCGTTTCACGCATTCAATACCCCTGAGGAAATGACGGCCTGGCACAAGGCGTCGCTCAGCGATCCAAAGGCGCGGGACAAGTTTGCTGCACACTTCGCCCGTGACGCGGCGCCAAAGCAAGTGGAGCGGGTCAAGCAGGTGCTGGAAAAATTTGCCGCTGGCGATTCCCGTGCGGTGATCGGCAGCTATGCGTATGAGAAGGGGGACATCTTTACGCGCCTGAACAAAGACGCCAGCACCCCGCCGGTGCCCGTCAATGGCTTAACCAATACGCAGCTCTACAACCTGTCGCCGGACGGCAAGGCCACCTACGTCGGGACGCGCGCGGATGGAAATAAGGTGCTTTACAATTATGATGCTTACGGCAACCTGCATGGCGGTGCCGCAGACGGACAGTACTTGGTGCGTAACGGGCTGAACAATAACGAGCCGCTCGTAAAGATGACGCGTGAGAGATACAACGCGAATCTGCGCAATGTTGCCCTGGACAATGTGGGCGCCAATAATCGAAGTGGGCTCTACGATGAGTTCCTCAAACAGCTCAGAAACCCTGGCCATGGCCTGGGGACGGCGCTGAAAGAGTTGGGCGTTCCTGAAGACGTGGCTTACTCGGTCGAGAAAATCGCGAAGAACCCGGTCACGGGGACATTGCTTGAGCTGAACCAAAACAATCGGCTTGGCAATCTGTTTGGCGTTAAGAAAGAAGTGATGGATGCCGCCTTGGAAGATATAGGCAATGAGGTGCAGAGCAGCATCCCGATTTACGGCAAAAGGAGGGAGCAACTGAATACCGTGGCCGACTTACTGGAAAAGCAGTTCGGCACGCCTGAGCAACCAACGGCTCAGGTGCGAATCGGTTAAGTCGCCACATAGCCTCGGAGGGAATGGATGCCCCCACCACCGACATCCGCTCGTTCACTCATGGCCTGCGCTGACGCACCAGGTGCTTGAAGCCCTCGTACACCAGTACCATCACCGCCAGCCAGATCGGGATATACGTCAACCATTCGCCCGCCTTGATACCTTCCCCCAACAACAACGCCACCCCCAGCAACAAGACCGGCTCCACATAACTGAGTAGCCCGAACAGGCTGAATGCCAATAAACGGCTGGCAATGATATAGCTCACCAGCGCCGAGGCACTGATGACGCCCAGCATCGGAATCAATGCGTACAACTTCGGGTGGGCCTCCATCACCACAAAGCCCTGTTCACCGCTCTGCACAAACCACCACGCCACCGGCAGCATCAGCGCCATGTCCAGCCACAGCCCGCCCAAATGGTCGGTGGTCAGGTATTTACGCACCACGAAATACACCGGGTAGCCGATGATCACCACCAGCGTGGCCCAGGAAAAACCACCGGCCTGATACAGCTCGTTAAGTACCCCAAGGGCAGCAAACAAGACAGCGATCTGTTGCAGCCGCGACAGGCGTTCGCCATACACCAGGCGTCCGGTCAGCACCATGGTCAGCGGCAGCAGGAAATAGCCCAGCGACACATCCAGGCTGCGCCCATTCAGCGGCGCCCACATGAACAACCACAATTGCGCGCCGAGCAGCGCCGAGGACACCACGATGCCGCCAATCAGTCGCGGCCTGGCCGCCAGCATCCGCAGCACGTCCCATGCCCGTCGCCATTCGCCGCTGACGAGCATGAACACCGTCATGCACGGCATGGTGAGTAACATGCGCCAGCCGAAAATCTCCAGGCCACTCAAGGGGGTCAGCAGCGACGTGAAGTAATACATCACGGCAAACAGCACCGAGGCCAAGACCGATAACACAACACCTTTAGACACGCTGTCCTCGCGAAAACCGTTGGATACAAAAGAGGGGGATTTCAGCAGGGGAATATAGTGCTTTTAGCGTGAGAGCGGCGCTCTGTTTTGGGGCGTTTCATGCAGGTATTTTTCACTGCCCCCGGCGGGAGGGCAGTGAGCCGCGATCTTCCGGGGGTTACGTAAGCGACATGCGGCCGGAGACAAAATGGCCGACATCATTGAAGCCGGGAGTGGACGAGTGCCCTGGCGTCACCAGCGAGTCAATAAATGCCTCATCCTCAGCCGTGAGCTTCACATCCAGCGCGCCGGTGTAGGCATCCCACTGCGCCTCGGTACGTGGCCCGACAATCGCAGAGCTGACGGCCGCGTTGTTCAGTACCCAGGCGATTGCGAACTCGACAATCCCCACGCCACGCCCTTGGGCATATTGCTGGATCTGCTGGGCAATGCGCAGCGACTCCACCCGCCATTCGGTTTCCAGAATGCGCTTGTCCTGGCGTGCGGCACGGCTGCCGGCCTCGGGTGTCACATCGGGTGCGTATTTACCGCTGAGCACGCCACGGGCCAGCGGGCTGTAGGGCACCACGCCCAAGCCATAGGCGGCTGCGGCAGTGATTTGCTCGACCTCGGCCTGGCGATTGACGATGTTGTACAGCGGCTGGCTGATCACCGGTTTGTCCACGCCCAGGCGCTCGGCCACGCGAATCACTTCGGCAATGCGCCAGCCACGGTAGTTGGACAGGCCCCAGTAACGGATCTTGCCCTGGCGAATCAGGTCGCCGATCGCCGACACGGTGACCTCCAGCGGGGTGTTGTGGTCTTCGCGGTGCAGGTAGTAGATGTCCAGGTAATCCGTGTCGAGACGGGTAAGGCTGGCTTCCAGCGCGTTGAAAATACGCTTGCGGCTCAAACCGCTGCGGTTGGGCAAACCGTCCGGCGGGCCAAAGCCGACCTTGGACGCCACCACCCAGTCCTGGCGCTGACGGGCGATGGCTTCACCAACCAGCTCTTCCGAACGTCCGCCGGTATAAACGTCGGCGGTGTCGATGAAGTTGATGCCCTGGTCCCAGGCCTTGTCGATGATGCGCAGCGAGTCTTCGGCGTTGGTCTGTTCGCCAAACATCATGGTGCCCAAGGTCAAGGCACTGACCTTCAAACCGGACTGGCCCAATGTGCGGTAAATCATGGAAAGCTCCTCAAGGCAGGAAAACGTGTGCCATGCAATACCAGACTCGCAGGCTCTGGAACAAGCCCCCGGGCGTGTTTCTTCATGTGCTCAGCAGCCTCTGGCAACGTGCCTGGAGGAAGCGATGCAGCACTTTCACCCGTTCCGACACTTGCAGGCGATGCGGGCACATCAGGTTGAAGGGCGTGGGTTCGCCCTGCCAGTCGGTCAACAGCGGCACCAGGCGTCCGGCCTGGATGTCGCTGGCGATATCCAGGTTGGCTTTATAGGCAATGCCATGCCCGGCCAATGCCCAGCGCCGCACGATTTCCCCGTCGTCGCTCAAATAGTCGCCCGTCACGTCGACCTCCTGCAGCTCGGCGCCTTGGCGGAAGTACCAGGTGTTGTTGGCCCGTCCCTGGCGCATGTAGCGCAGCGTGTTGTGTTGCGTCAGCTGTGCCGGCGTGCTCGGTGCGCCATGGCGCGCCAGATAGGCGGGGCTGGCGCAGGCGATGCGCCGGTGGCCTGGCACCACCGGCAACGCCACCAGGCTGGAGTCGCGGGGTACGCCGAAGCGCAGGGCGATGTCGACGGTTTCGCGGAACAGGTCGGCGTTACTGTCGTTAAGCAACAACTGAACGCGGATGTTCGGGTGTTCCAGCTTGAATTCATCCAGCCAGCCCAACAGCACGTTGCGCCCGAAATCCGAAGGCGCAGCCAATTGCAGCCAACCACTCAGGCTTTGGCCGTGTTGCTTGATCGCCTGCTCACCCTCAGACAAGGCTTCCAGCGCCACGCGCACACTGTCCAGGTAGCGCCGGCCTTCCTCGGTCAGGCGCATGTTGCGGGTGGAGCGCGCCAGCAGCCGTATGCCCAGGCGGGTTTCCAGGCGTTTGAGCGCAATACTCGCGGCGGCTGGCGTGAGGCTGAGGCTGCGCGCGGCCGCCGACAGGCTGCCGGTGTCGGCGGTGCGCACGAAGATTTCCAGGTCGAGAATCGAGCTCATTTGTAAAAATCCTTTAAATATCTTGTCGTTTTACCGGGATTTTTCGCCGATTGCCAAGCTGGGAAGATGAACCTTCACTTTCTGACGCAGGATATTTCTTCATGACCCATTCTCTCAGCGGCAAAACTGTCGTCGTTATCGGCGGCAGCAGTGGCATTGGCGCAGCGGTGGCCAAGGCGGCAGCCGCGCATGGCGCACAGGTGGTGCTGGCCGGACGGCGGGTGTCCTCCGGCGTTGAGAACGGCGTGCGCAGCGAACCGGTGGATGTCACCGACAGCGCCTCCCTGCAACGCCTGTTCGACGCCGTGGGGCGCTTTGATCATCTGGTCTATACCGCCGGCCCGTCAGTGCGCGCCAAAAACCTGATCGACACCGACCTGGACGAAGCCCAAGACAATTTCAACGTCAAACTCTGGGGTTCATTGCGCGCGATCCAACGGGCGCTGCCGTTCCTCGACGAGCACGGCAGCATCAGCCTGACTTCCGGCCAACTCGGCCGCAAATTTGCGCCCGGCCAGTTCATCAAGACCGGCATCAATGCCGCGACTGAAGCCCTGGGCAAGCAATTGGCCAAGGAGTTGGCACCGCGTCGGGTCAATGTGATCTGCCCTGGCGTGATCGACACGCCGGCGTATGCCGGGTTGGACGAAGCGCAGCGCCTGGCGATGTTTGCCAGCGTGGGGGGCACATTGCCGGTAGGGCGCGTCGGGCAGGCCGACGAAGTGGCGGCGGGGTATGTGCTGGCCATGGAAAATGGCTTTATGACCGGCGCCGTGATTGATATCAACGGCGGCGGCTTGTTGTAAACACCGCATGACAGGTGGGAGCAGGCTTGCCCCCCTGTACGCCCGTGTCAGACCTTGAGGGTGCGGGTCATACGCAATGCCAACACACTGCCGGCGACGATCACCGCCGCCAGCAGGTACAGCGCACTATCCGTGGACCCGGTGGCATCTTTCACAAAACCGACGATATACGGGCTGAGGAAGCCAGCCATCTGGCCCATCGAGTTGATCAACGCCAGGCCGCCTGCCGCCGCGCCCGCACTGAGCATGGCGGTGGGCACCGGCCAGAACATCGGCAGGCCGGTGAGGGCGCCCATGGTGGCGATGGTCAGGCCGAGAATCGCGATGGCCGGGGTGGTGGCGAAATTCACCGCGATCACCAGGCCCAGAGCGCCCATCAACATCGGCACCACCAAATGCCAGCGCCGCTCCTTGCGCAAGTCAGCCGAGCGGCCCACCAGCAACATGAACACGGCGGCCAGCAGGTAGGGAATCGCGCTGAGCCAGCCGATCATCAGGTTGTCGCTGAAACCCAGGTTCTTGATGATCGACGGCAGCCAGAAGTTGATCGCGTAGACGCCGCTCTGGATGCAGAAGTAGATCAGGCCGAACGCCCAGATCGCCGGGTTCTTGAACACTTCGGCGAGGGAGTCGGTGGTGGTTTTCGGCTTGTTTGCCAAGTCAGTGGCGTGGTCGGCTTCCAGCACCGCACGCTCATGCGGTTTGAGCCACTTGGCGTTGGCAAAGCTGTCGCTGAGCAGGAAGTAGGCGAGGGCGCCCAGAATAACGGTCGGAATGCCTTGCAACAGGAACATCCACTGCCAGCCAGCGAGGCCGCCTTGGCCGGTGCCGAAGTGGTTGAGAATCCAGCCGGAAAACGGGCTGCCCAGCAGGCCGGACACCGGAATCGCCGACATGAACAACGCCATGATCCGCCCGCGGCGGAACGTCGGGAACCACTGCGAGAGATACAGCACCACACCGGGGAAGAAACCGGCTTCGGCGGCACCGGTAAATAGGCGCAATGTATAGAAATGCGTCGGCGTGGTGACGAACAGCAGGCAGGTGGACAGCGCGCCCCAGACGATCATCATCAAGGCAATCCAGCGCCGCGGACCGAACTTGGTCAACGCGAGGTTGCTCGGCACGCCACACAGCACGTAGCCAATAAAGAAGATCCCGGCACCCAGGCCGTATACGGTTTCGCTGAACTTCAGCGCATCGAGCATCTGCAACTTGGCGAAGCCAACGTTTACCCGGTCAAGGTAGTTGAACAGGTAGCAGATGAAAATGAAGGGGATCAGGCGCAAGGTAATGCGCTTGTAGATGGCGTTTTTATCGTCATCGGTGGCCAGTGGGGCAGCGGCGCTCTGTGACATGGGAGTCTCTCTTTATTATGATTTTTCGCGATGCGCGGGTAACGTTGATCGCCCAATGAGTCTCGGCCACCTGGCGGGGTGCTGTCTTTGTGCTCGCGCACAGTGAAGCATCCTTTGCGCTGTGCCGATGAACAACCTTCGCTTTCAAGGAAATTAGCCCCATGTTCGAGCTGGATCATGACCTGGCGCAGGATATCGTCGATCGCACCATGGCGATCCTGCCGCATAACGTCAACGTCATGGACAGCCAGGGCCTGATCCTCGGCAGCGGCGAGCCTGAGCGCATCAACACGCGGCATGAAGGCGCGCAACTGGTGTTGGCCAATGGTCGGGTGGTGGAGATCGACGGGCAGACCGCCAAACACCTCAAGGGCGTGCAACCCGGCATCAACCTGCCGTTGATGCACGACCAGCGCCTGATCGGCGTGCTCGGCATTACCGGCGAACCGGAGGGGCTGCGCACTTACGCCGAACTGGTGCGCATGACGGCAGAAATGCTGGTCAGTCACCGTCATCAGCAAGCCGAGCAACAATGGCGACGCCAGCGCTGCGACGATTTGCTGGCATTGCTGCTGGCCGAAACCGGCGACTCGCCGCGTCTGGTGGATGAGGCGCAGCAACTGGGGCTCAAGCCGCAGATGGCGCGCACGCCGTATCTATTCGAGTTGGGTGCGGGGCAGACGGCGGAGGCGTTGAGTGCCTGGTTGACGTCGCGCTATCCAGACAGTTGGTGCGTCAGCTCCGCGCAGTATTCCTTGCTGTGGTGCCGACCCGCGGCGGTACAGGTGGACAATCCACGCCTGCTGGAAAAGCTCCAGGGCCTGGGCTGGAATATCCTGCGGGTGGCGGTCGGTGGGCAAGCCGATGGTTTGGCGGGGTTGCGTCGTTGTTATCGGCGTGTGGGCGATTTGCTGGCCTACGGTCGTGACGTACTTCCGCACTCGCGGCTGCTGACCCTCAACCGCTATCGCCTGCCGGTGATGCTCTGGCGGCATCGCAACGACGATGCCCTGGACGAATTGCTCAACCCGCTGCGAAAAGTGCTGGCCAAGGACAACAACGGCCAACTGCAGGCCACCTTGCGCAGTTGGTGCGAACACGACGGGCAAAGCCAGGCGTGTGCCGATGCGCTGGGCATTCACCGCAACAGCCTGCGCTACCGCATGGAGCGCATTGCCGAACTCAGCGGGGTCGACCCGTTGACCCTGGACGGCATGCTCGCGCTGTACCTCGGTGTCCAGTTGCTGCCCCAGACTTTGTCGGAATGACCAACAAGCCAGGTTCGTACTTGTGCATCGGACCAGCGTCATTGCCGCTGGCAACTGGCAGCATGGGCGTCATAAAAACCGGAGAAAGCCCATGAAAATCATCATCGCCCCCGATTCGTTCAAGGACAGCCTGAGTGCCGAAGGCGTCGCCAAGGCCATTGCCGAAGGCTTGGCACAGGTCTGGCCGGAGGCGCAATTGGTCCAATGCCCGATGGCGGACGGCGGTGAAGGCACGGTGGAGTCGGTACTCGCCGCCTGCCAGGGCGAGCTGCGGCGCCAGTCGGTGAAAGGCCCCTTGGGCGCCACAGTGGATGCGCATTGGGGCTGGCTGGCCGATAGCCACACCGCACTCATCGAAATGGCCGAGGCCAGCGGTCTGCAATTGGTGCCGCCGGGGCAGCGCGACGCGTGCTCCACGACTACGTTTGGCACCGGCGAACTGATCCGCGCGGCCCTGGACGCCGGCGCCCGGCGCATCATCCTGGCGATTGGCGGCAGTGCCACCAACGATGGCGGCGCAGGTGCGATGCAGGCGCTCGGCGTGCAGTTGTTCGATGCCGAGGATAACGCCCTGGCACCGGGTGGCCTGGCCTTGGCGCGCCTGGCGCGGATCAGCCTGGAACACCTCGACCCGCGCCTGGCCCAGGTGCGCTTTGAAATCGCCGCCGACGTGAATAACCCGCTGTGCGGCCCCCATGGCGCCTCCGCGATTTTCGGCCCGCAAAAAGGCGCCAGTGCGCAGCAGGTAGAACAACTCGACGCGGCCCTCGGCCACTTTGCCGACCACTGCGCCAAGGTCCTGCCCACTGACGTGCGCGACGAGCCAGGCAGTGGCGCTGCCGGAGGTCTGGGGTTCGCCGCCAAGGCCTTCCTCGGTGCGCAGTTCCGTGCGGGGGTGGAGGTCGTCGCCGAACTGGTCGGCCTCGACGAAGCGGTACGCGGCGCCGACCTGGTGATCACCGGCGAAGGCCGTTTCGACGCTCAGACGCTGCGCGGTAAAACGCCTTTCGGCGTGGCGCGCATCGCCCAGCGACACCATGTCCCGGTGATCGTCATCGCCGGCACGCTGGGTGAAGGCTACGAGCAGATGTACACCCACGGCGTGGATGCGGCCTTCGCCTTGCCGTCCGGGCCGATGAGCCTGGAGCAGGCCTGCAGCGAGGCGCCGCGCTTGTTGCGCGAGAGAGCGGTGGATATTGCGCGGCTGTGGCGCCGCGCAGCGGAGTGCTGATAACAGCGTCCTAGCCATGTCCCGACCGTGCCCCCTACACTGGCCTGCCACGTGTCTTTCAAAGGATGAAACACAATGCACGCACCTGAACCCCATATCGTGATCCAGCGCTTTACCGAGGCCCATCTTGAAGGCGTCGCTGCGCTCTACAACGAGCCGGCCGTGTGCCGTCAGGTGCTACAGATGCCTTTCCAGTCCGTCGAGGCGTGGCGCAACAAGCTGGTGACAGATAATGAGCGGCGCCTGCAACTGGTGGCGCTGCATGGCGGGGAAGTGGTCGGCCAACTCGGTCTGGAACAGTACCTACGCGTGCGCCAGAGCCATGTCGGCTCGTTCGGCATGGGCGTGACGCCAGCCTGGCAAGGCAAAGGTGTGGGCTCTCGCCTGTTGACGGCCGCGCTGGACGTGGCCGACAACTGGATGAACCTGCACCGCGTGGAACTCACGGTGTATGCCGACAACGAAGCGGCCCACAACCTGTACCGCAAATTCGGCTTCGAAGTGGAAGGGCGGCTGCGCGATTACGCCCTGCGCGACGGTGTGTTCGTCGACACCCTGAGCATGGCGCGCCTGCGCCGCTCGGCTTAGTCCTGTAGTGCGAACGCCACCGCAGCCTGCGCATGCAGCGCGGTGGTGTCCAGCAGCGGCAGGTCGCTGTGCTCGGGTTTGATCGCAGCCCAGGATGACTGCCTGGGCGCCGCGTGCGGCCAGGGACGCAATCACGCGCTGATAGACCTGGCGTGACGCCTCGCTGATCACGCCGACGCACAATTCCTCATAGATGATCCGGTGCACGGCCTGACGCTCCTCCGCGTTCGGCACCAGCACGTTCAGGCCCTGGGCGGCGAGGCGTGACGTGAGGAAGTCCTGTTCCATGGTGAACGCCGTACCGAGTAAACCGACGGTCAGCGTGCCGGCGGCTACGGCCGCCGAACCTGCGGCATCGGCAATATGCAGAAAGGGAATCGACACGGCCGCTTCGATCCGCGGCGCCACCAAATGCATGGTGTTGGTACACAACACCACACACTCGGCACCCCCGGCTTGCAGGCGGCGTGCGGCATCTTCCAGGATCAGCGCGGCGTCGTCCCAGCGTCCGGCATGCTGGGCCTGCTCCACCGGACCGAAGTCCACGCTGTACATCAGCAATTGCGCCGAACGCAGCGGGCCGAGTTGGTCGCGCACGCGCTGGTTGATGATGCGGTAGTACTCGGCGCTGGACTCCCAGCTCATGCCGCCGATCAGGCCGATGGTGCGCATGCGATGCTCCTGACAAGAAATATCGCATCACCTTACCCATCGGCCACCGATTAGTCATACGCAGTTGCGCGCCAAATCACCGGAGCAGTTTCACATATCCCGATTGCCCCAGCCCGGCCTGGCTTGCTCCGGTGCCACCGCGTGGATCTGTTTGCCGGTGGCCAACTCCACCCGGCGCGCCACCTCCGGGTCGTCGGCGAACGGAATCAGGCTGGCCTCATCCAGCGTCTCCTCGGATTGACCGCGCAAACAGTACTCCACCGCGCCATACAGGCACGCGACCATCAGCAGGCCCCACATCAGGCGATCCGCGCGTCAAGTTGCGCGACCTGCAAGTCGGCGACCCGCACGGTGCGCCAGGTGTTGTAGGCCATCAGCAGCATGCCGCTGAGGAACAACACGCCACCGGCAAAGCGCACCACAAACCCCGGGTGGCTGGCCTGCAAGGCCTCGACAAACGAGTAGGTGAGGGTGCCGTCAGCGTTGATCGCACGCCACATCAGGCCCTGGGTAATGCCGTTGACCCACATCGAGGCGATGTACAGCACGGTGCCGATGGTCGCCAGCCAGAAGTGCAGGTTGATCAGCGTCACGCTGTGCATCTGTTCGCGGCCGAATACCTTGGGAATCATGTGGTACAGCGAGCCGAAGGTGATCATCGCCACCCAGCCCAACGCGCCGGCATGGACGTGGCCGATGGTCCAGTCGGTGTAGTGGGAGAGGGCGTTGACGGTCTTGATTGCCATCATCGGCCCCTCGAAGGTCGACATGCCGTAGAACGCCAGCGACAACACCAAAAAGCGCAGGATCGGGTCGCTGCGCAACTTATGCCAGGCGCCCGACAAGGTCATCATGCCGTTGATCATGCCGCCCCAGCTCGGTGCCAGCAGGATCAGCGACATCGCCATGCCCAGCGACTGCGCCCAGTCCGGTAGGGCCGTGTAATGCAAGTGGTGCGGGCCGGCCCAGATGTACAGGGTGATCAGCGCCCAGAAATGCACGATGGACAGGCGATAGGAATACACCGGCCGCCCGACTTGTTTCGGCACGAAGTAGTACATCATCCCAAGGAAACCGGTGGTGAGGAAAAAACCTACGGCGTTATGCCCGTACCACCATTGCACCATCGCATCGGTGGCACCGGAATACACGGGGTAGGACTTGAACCAGTCCACCGGAATCGCCAGGTGGTTGACCACGTGCAGCATGGCGATCACCAGGATAAACGCGCCGAAAAACCAGTTGCCCACGTAGATGTGCCGGGTCTGGCGCCGCACCACCGTGGTGAAAAACACAATGGCGTAGGCCACCCACACGACCGTCATCCACACCGCGCCTGAGAATTCGATCTCGGCGTATTCCTTGGTGGTGGTGTAGCCCAGCGGCAGGCTGATCAACATGATCACGATGACCGATTGCCAACCCCAGAACGTAAACGCGGCGAGGCTGTCGGAAAACAGCCGCACCTGGCAAGTACGTTGTACTGCGTAATAACTGGCGGCGAATTGCGCGCTGCCGGCGAACCCGAAGATCACCAGGCTGGTGTGCAACGGTCGCAGCCGGCCAAAGGTCGTCCAGGGCAAATCAAGGTTCATTTCCGGCCAGACCAGTTGCGAAGCGATCCACACGCCCATGGCCATGCCCACAACGCCCCATACGATGGTGGCGATCACGAATTGGCGGACGACTTTATAGTTATAAGCCTGTCCGATTGTTGCTGTGCTCATGCTCAGTCCTCCCACGGTTCCAAGTGGCGGGCACTGTAGGAAGTGTGGGTAAAACAAAACAGTCTCAGAAAAAGCTCATTACTACGGATCAGATTATTCGACGTGAAAGCACGACTTACAGTCCATCTGATCTGCTTTTTATGCCAGCACCTGAATCTTTTACGCCCTGCGCCGCAGGTGCATAGTCGCCCCCCTAGAAGTCGCGCCCTGGGACGCGGCCAACCCTGATGAGGCGGTGATATGTACCAGTACGACGCATACGACCGGGCGCTGGTGTTCGAGCGCGTGGCGCAATTTCGTGATCAGGTCGAGCGCTATATCGCTGGCGACTTGAGCGAAGAAGAGTTTCTGCCCTTGCGCCTGCAGAACGGCCTGTACCTGCAAAAGCATGCCTACATGCTGCGGGTGGCGATTCCCTATGGCACTTTGAGCGCCGAACAGATGCGCACCCTGGCCAGCATCGCCCGCGACTACGACCGTGGCTACGGCCACTTCACCACCCGCCAGAACCTGCAGTTCAACTGGATCGAGCTGCACCAGGTGCCCGACATCCTTGAACGCCTGGCCCAGGTCGACATGCATGCGATCCAGACCTCCGGCAACTGCGTGCGCAATATCACCACCGAAGCCTTTGCCGGGGTGGCCGCCGATGAACTGCTGGACCCACGGCCCTTGGCGGAGATCCTGCGCCAATGGTCTACCATCAACCCGGAATTCCTGTTCCTGCCGCGCAAGTTCAAGATCGCCATCTGCTCGGCCCGCGAAGACCGCGCGGCGATCATGATGCACGACATCGGCCTGTACCTTTACCGCGACGACCAAGGCGACATGCTGTTGCGCGTGATGGTGGGCGGTGGCCTGGGACGCACACCGATCCTGGGCTTGCAGATCCGCGAGGGCTTGCCGTGGCGGCACCTGCTGTCCTACGTCGAGGCGGTGCTGCGCGTATACAACCGGCATGGCCGGCGGGACAACAAGTACAAGGCGCGCATCAAAATCCTGGTCAAGGCGCTGGGGATCGAGGCGTTCTCCCGCGAGGTTGAGGAAGAGTGGCAGTACCTGCGCGATGGCCCGGCGCAGTTGACCGATGCCGAGTACGACCGTGTGGCATCGGCCTTTGTGCCGCCGGCTTACGCGTCGCTCAGCGATACCAGCCTGGCCTACGGCACCGAACTGGCCGACAACCCGGGCTTTGCGCGCTGGGTCAGCCGCAACGTCATGCCGCATAAAGTTGCGGGCTACACCAGCGTGGTGCTGTCCACCAAACCTGGCATCAGCGCGCCGCCCGGCGATGTCACTGCCCAGCAAATGGAGGCCGTGGCCCAGTGGGCGGAGCGGTTCGGCTTTGGTGAAATCCGCATCGCCCATGAACAGAACATCGTGTTGCCGGATGTGCCCAAAGATCAGTTGCATGCCTTGTGGCGCCTGGCCTGTGAACACGGCCTGGGCGCGGCGAATATCGGCCTACTGACTGACATCATTGCCTGCCCCGGCGGCGACTTCTGCGCCCTGGCCAATGCCAAGTCGATCCCCATCGCCCAGGCGATCCAACAGCGCTTCGATAACCTCGACTACCTGCACGACCTGGGTGATATCAGCCTGAATATTTCCGGCTGCATCAATGCCTGCGGCCATCACCACATCGGCAATATCGGCATCCTGGGCGTCGATAAGAATGGCAGTGAGTGGTATCAGATCACCCTCGGCGGGGCCCAGGGCAAACACAGCTCACTGGGCAAAGTGATCGGCCCCTCGTTCAGCGCCGCAGAGATTCCCGATGTGATCGAGCGCGTGATCAGCACCTTTGTACGCTACCGCGAAAGTGAAGAACGCTTTGTCGATACCGTGCAGCGCATTGGACTGGAGCCGTTCAAGGAGCGGGTGTACGCGGAGCAGTCGGCATGAACAATCTGTTGAGACTTGAGCAGGGTGAAGCGCGTCTGGTTGCGGATGATCCGTGGGTGTTGGTGCGCGATGAAGTACCGGCGGGCGGTGCGCTGATCCTGCCGCTGGCGTTCTATGCGCCGGGACATGGCGTGTGGCTGGGCCCGGATGATGAGGTCGAGCAGGTGCTGCCCTGGCTCGCCACACTGCCGCTGATTGCCCTGGATTTTCCCAGCTTTCGCGACGGGCGCGCCTACAGCCAGGCCTATCTGTTGCGCACGCGTATGGGCTGGCGAGGCGAGTTGCGGGCGATCGGCGATGTGTTGCGCGATCAGCTCAGCCACATGCGCCAGTGCGGGTTCGATGCATTTGCGGTGCGCGCGGACAAATCGGCTGAAGACGCCCTGAAGGGGCTGGCGGGGATGAGCGTGCAGTATGGGCGCAGCGTGATCGAGCCACGCCCGCTGTTCCGTCGGCGTTAATCATACGGTGAGTCGCCGCATCTGCCATGATCGTGGTTCGCACGATGGCTCACCCAAGGAAAACCGCAATGGATGATGTACAGCAACTGGGCGAGATGCTTCGTCATTACGCCGACAGCGAAGCCCATAAAAAACAGCAGTTCGAGGTGCAATCGGCGCGCTGGGCGCTAAAGCTCGGCGAGTTGTTCCAGCAGATCGAGCAATGGCTGGAGCCGGTCAAAACCGCTGGTTTGCTTGAAGTCCACCGCGAAGAGTATGTCGCCAGCGGCCCGAGCGTTCCGGTGGAGACGTCGCCCTTCAAGAGCGAAAAGCTCACTGTGCAGATCACTGGCAAAAACGTCGAGTTCGTGCCGGACGTGATGGGCGTCGCCGGCTTGATTTCGGTGGCGGTCATGGGCCTGACCGCAGCCCGGCACGGCAGCGTCTCGCTGGTGCTGCCGGCGGATAAAAACGACTGGTTGTGGAAAAAAACCAACGGCCTGAAAGACCCGGACACCTTCGCCTTCAACGCCAATTTCCTCGCCGCGCAGTTGCAGAGCCTGATCCCTCGCGAGCGCGGCTGAGTTTTTCAACGCTGTTTTTTACAGGATTGGCTATACCTACAGCTCAACGTTCTGATGATGACTGCCAAGGAGTTCGAGGATGAAACTAAGGCTAATGATCAGCACGCTCTGCATCGCCACGATCGGGATGGTGGGCTGTGCCAGCCAAGTCACGCAACCGGATGAGTATTCAGGATTCCTCTCCGATTACAGCCGTCTCAAGCCGGCCACGTCGCCTTCGGGCGTCAAGGTGATGCGCTGGGTCGCCCCGACACTGGATCTGGGCCGCTACAACGCGGTGTATATCGAACCGACCCAGTTTTACCCCAGGCCCCAAGCCACTGCGAAAATTCCTGAGAGCACGTTGCGCGGCATCAACGACTACTTCAACGAGGCCCTCAAGCGCGAAATCGGCAAGTCATTGCCCCTTGCACAAGGGCCAGGTAGCGGAGTGTTAGTGGTGCGTGCAGCGATCACGGCGGTCAGCAGTAAAACCCAGGGCCTGAAACCTTATGAGTTCGTGCCGGTCGCCTTGGTGGCTGCGGCGATGAGTGCCGGCACCGGCATCCGCGACCAGGACACTGTGCTGGGCACCGAGGCGCAGTTTCTCGACGGTGCCAACGGCAAGGTGATCGCTGAGGTGGTACGCAAGGGCACCGGCAAGCCGCTGGAAAACGACTCGCAGGTGATGACGCCCAATGACGTAAAAAGCGTGATCGACGGTTGGGCGTCGGACTTGCACCAGTCCTATGTGAAACTGCAAAAGCAGTAAATCACGCAGTGCCTGGGACTATTTCAGTGGAGTCAGCGGCGGCAGCTTCCACTGACCGTTATTCGCCTCCGGCTTTGGCAGGTACATCCGCAACACAGCGTAGAACGGGCCGGGCGGTGCGGGTAACCAGTTGCTCTGCTCGGCTTTTGGCGGTTCGTGGTGCTGCAGCGCCAGAGTCAGGCCGCCATCGGCGTCCAGCTTGAGATTGGGCAACATCCGCGAGTTGATCACGTAACGTTTCTTGTGATTGGGCACCAGCAATTTGGTCTTGGTGTCGTACAGGGTCAGTGACCAGAACGCATCGGCCGGCGGCAGTTGGTCCTTGGCAAAGTGCACGGTGTAGCTGTGGCGAGCGCCGTTGGCGGGTTTGCCGTCACTGTCGACAACGTAATTGAAGTAGGTGGCTTCATCGGCGGAGTTGCCGAAAAGCCCCACGTCGGCACCGGCATAGCGGTATAGGTAGTTGTTGTTCAGGTGATCGCGGTTACCGAACAAGTCGCCTACGGCAACCTGCTGGGTGTCGAGTTTGTCTTTTTTGAACGCTGCAAACTCGGCCTTGGCGTCGGCGATCCCGTCTTCCAGCGCTTTACGCTGTTCGGCGCTCAACTGGTTGACCTTGAACGGCGCGCCCGGTGCGATGCCGATGGTGGCAAAGCGTGCGAGCAGGTCTTTCTCGCTGTCCTGGGGCGCAGCGAAGGCGAGCATGAAGTTCAAGTAGCGAAACAGTTGCGGGCCTTCGCTCATGCCGGCCAGCGGCTTGGGCCAATCGATCTTCGGCGCCTTGGCCGGGGCGGCCTGTTTCACGTAGCTGCTGAGCGACTGCACTTTGTAGCCATTCTGGATCTGCTTGACCTTGTTCAGGTCCTTTTCATCAAACAACTGCGTGCGGTACAGGGCGTAGGCAATATTGCTTTCGCTGTACACCACGCGATCCACATCGACCGGCTGCTGACCTTTCCAGTCGGGCCCGGCGATCATGTAGTGGCCGCCATTGTTGCCGGTGCTGCGCGTGCCGAGGTACGCGAAGTTCTGCGTATAGAGGTCGATCAGTTGTACCGAGTAATAGCGGTTGTCTTCAATCTTGGGCAACGTCAGCACCAGTGGCTCGCTGCGCAGGTCCATCCAGACGAAGGAGTAGGGCGTGTCGGGGTTCGGCGTGGCGAGCGCGGTGTCCTTGGGTGTGAAGACCTGGGCGGTATTGCCGATATGATTGAACGGTGCCTTGAAGTTGACGCCGCCCTTGTCGACCGCCTGGGTGTAGAGCGTCTTGTACATTTCCACGACCGGGTAGCCATACAAATAGGCTTCCTTAGCAATCGCCCGAGCCTCAGAGGGGGTGGCCGTAAAGTCGGCCCAGGCACCAGTGCTCATGAGTATCGAGAGGCTCGCCAACAGCAGGCGCGTCGGTTTTCCAATCATGTTGTTGCGTCCTTCCAGAGGTCTTGTGAGGAGTGCTATTGAGTGGCGTGGCAAAGCGTCGAGTTTCCAACTTTATTGGTCGAAGGTCACGTTAATCCCGGCATGACGCTCTGCTTGACGCAAAAATGCCGCCCAACTGGGCGGCATTGGAGAGGAGCACCAATGTCAGGCGGCGCCAAGCATGGCTTTGACCTTATCGCGCAGTTGATCGATGGAGAACGGCTTGGCGATCGATTGCATGCCGGGCACAACCTCGATGCTCTCGGCATAACCGCTGGCAAACAGGACCGGCAGTTGCGGGCGCCGTTCGCGCACCAGGAGGGCCAAGTCCCGACCATTCATGTCCGGCAGGCCGACATCAGTCATCATCAGGTCAATGACATTGTCCGTCTCTTTTACGAATTTGAGCGCCGATTGGGCGTCTTTAGCTTCAAGTACACGAAACCCCAGCTCTTGGAGTACGTCGACGATCAGCATGCGCACAATCGTGTCGTCTTCGACTACGAGAATGGTTGAGGTGAGGGACGACATAGTGAACATTCCTGAAAAAGTGAAGGTGCTGGGCGTGACAGGTTTAAACGCAACCCAGTAGTGAGTGGCGGCAATACCAGCAAGTTCCGAAAAGCTGCTGGCATTGTGACCTTGGCGAAGCAGAATGTCCCGTCAGGTTTTGCGAATACTCACAACGGGACAGTTGCCATACGGCTGACCTGTGCGGAATCGCCGTAAGCAGCCATATCACCGACATCAAAATAACTCACCTGATACTCAGGTGCGCCAGGATTTGTGCCATATGCCCGGTGCTGAAACGGGCTGGTGCCTCGGTTCAAGGTCCGTTCCAGGCCATTTTTCATCGCCTCGGCCGAGTCAAACTTGGCCAGCCCGAAATTCGGATCGAAGTAAAACCAGACAGGCTTGTCGTTCCTGACGGTGACGCCGGCAAGCAGTGCGTGATCCGTCGTGGCGATCCTGAGGCTCCTTGGCGGCGCCGCATTTGTCAGTTCTTCAGCGATCTGCTGATAGGGGATTTGCCTGGGCTGCTTGCCCATATGGAAGGTGTCGATATGTTTGACCTGATCATGAAAAGCCTTAAGGTTGTGGACGAACTGTGCGGCCGAGGGGTCCTGCGAATTGGCGGCGGCTTTGAACATGTTTCCCAGGTAGGTGGTTTCTGCGCCGGAGTGCATTGCCAGCGCCAGGGTATTGGCCATACCCGCACACTCGCCTGGCGACGCAAGGTTGACCTGGCTGAGGTAAAACTCCTGGGGCATTGGGGTCAAGGTTCCGCCTGCGGCGTGGATGTCCCGCTGGAACAGCGTAAAGCCTTCCTGGATAAGTTTTACTTTCTTGCGCTCAATCTGCCTGCTCAGGGTGCCAACGTCTCCGGCGGTCATCCACCCATGGGAGACCATGGCCTGCAGCTCTATAACATTCAAATCTGACGAATAACCAGGCACCTTGTGGGGGTCCCCATTCGTATAGCCCAAGTTGAAGTCATAAATATTATCGGGGCGTTGGGCGCGCCTCAAAGCCTCTTCAAACTCCTTGGGCACATATTGACCGAGTACGCTCGGTGGGCCCTCCGGCGGTAACGCACCGCCAGCCAGCTTCTTGTAGAGCCAGTCGGTAAAACCCTGGTTGAGCTGCCCCTTCGCCGACACGGTGGCGGGCGTGAAGCCCTGGAGCGGGCCGCCGTATGCGCGCATTTTTTCGCTGTCGAAGGCGTGCCATTGGCCATTTTTCAGGACGGCGGCCCCGTCGATACTGTGCTCGCCGATTTTCAAGGTGCCCGTTGCGGCGACCACATTGTCTTTGCTGGCGGCTTTTAACAGGTCATAGCTGCCCGAAGCGCCGCGCAAGGCATTCACGCTCTGGAGGCCTTTGGCGCCGAGGAACTTGAGCCCGCCACCGGCCAGGCGGGCCCCGCCAACCGCCAAGTCGCCCGCGCCGCCCAGCGGGTTGAGCGCGCTGACAGTGGCCATGCCGATGACTTTTGCCGACCGTGCCACCCTGGTTGCCGTCGAAGCGGCGGTGCCCGCGATCTTGACCACCTTTCCAGCCGCACCTGCACCTGCGGTCACAAAACCGAATGCGTCCAGGCTGAGATCGATCAAGCCGTCAACAACATGGCCGTTGCGGAAATGGCTGATAGCCGAGCGCAAAGGGATCAGGTTTAACAGGAAGTTCTCAACCGTCTCGGCCCTGTCCCGGTTTTTGTCGTCCGTGGTGAGGCCGCGCGCCTGTTGCTTGATAGCGGGATCATCGAGATTGAGGTGCTCAACAAAGGCGTCGGCGATCAGGTGAACACGCGGCGAGGCAAAGGTATCAGTGGGTGATCGACCAGACGCGGCCTGTTCAGTGCTGAGCAGGGATTGACCAGCGCTGGGCGAGAACTCTTTTGTTTCGTAGACGATATTCGCAGTCCTTGAAGAGTCAGGCGTTGCTTGCCACTGCGGAATACTGCGGATAGCGCCGGCGTTGAAGTTGATCTCATACGCGCGGGTCACCCCGTCGCGCTCAATCCTTACCAACAATTGTTCGCCTTTTGGTAGCTCCGTTTTGTCGTTGAAAAAGCCCAATCCCAGTTTATGGGAATGTTTTTGAAAAAAACTAACCTTGCCCTCTTCAAAGTTCTTTCGGTCGTCGGCAGGTAATTGGCCGATCAAGTGCTTTACATAGGTGTTGATCGCGCTCTTTTTTTCCTCAATGACGCTGTTGAATTGCGACTCGAACGCCTCCGCCACACCAAAGCTGGGTTTGGCGTTCAATGCCGCCAGAGGCACGCGGCTGTCGCGAGTGCTGTAAACCGCGTCGGGTCCCACGTCCATCATGGCGATATCCAATAGCGAATGGGGGCCCACTATCAGGTTGCTGCGGCGGATATCGCCACCGGGGACGCGGCTCACATGAATCAGTTTTTCTTCAAACAGCGCTTCCTGATCGGGAAAGCGCTTTCGCAACTCGGCCAATGCCAACTCTTTGCGCGACGGGATGTCTTTGTCGAATGCCTCTGACGCTGACGACATCAACGATCGGCGCTCATTGAAACGGGTCACCAGGTCGTTCAAGTCGTCGGAGGTGTATAGGCGGTCGGCTTTTTTTTCCAGCATGCCATTGGTCACGCCCCAGTCGGTCAAGGCGTTACGCTGCGCGGCGTCCGTCACGTTCTCGTCTGCGCCGCTTGCGTGTTCGGCCTCCAGCATGACCTCGGCGAAGGTCATATTGGCGACCCGGCCAGGTGTGCTGGTGTCGATTGTCGTCGCGGCCACCGCGAGATTGACCCAGGCCGGACTGCCATAGGTCACGCTGCTTGGAATGTCCTTGATCAGGAGTACTGGCGCACGACCCGCCAGTAGCAGGTGGGCGGCTGCGCCTGCCAGTTCAGGACTGGTTTTACCGTCTGCCACCAAGTGTTGACGCAGCGCAGCGACTATCTCGGCGGCCGACTTGCCCTTGAGTTTTTCGTCGGCCAGGTCAAAACCGGCAACGCTGTTGCGTTGGGGGGCGGCGATGGACTCAGGGTCCAGTTGCAGTATCACGGCAGCGAGGAGGTAGTCGAGCGTGCTGCTATCGGTAGCAATACCCTGCATCTGTTCCTGAAGCGCGCTGCCCAACGATTGTGCCTCTGGCGAACCGATGAGGGCGTTCAACGTAGCGACTGGGGTCGTCAGCGCTTCTGGCGGGAGAGGGGTTTGATGCCGCAAGAACTCCAATATCCCGCCTGTGGTTTGCTTGAGCGGTTGTTTTTGCCCAAGGGGGTCAGTGTAATTCTGGGTGCTGGCGCGCAAGCGTTGTTGCACGTCGGCGCTCAGGGGGACCTGCCAACTGAGGGCGCCGCCCAGGTTACCCAAGGGGTGTGCCAGGGATTGGTGGGTCACGGCGTCCGAGAGACCGGTCAGGGATAAATGGCTATAGGGTAAAAGCAATCCCCCCTGACGATTGATGAAGGTCTCCAATGTGGTGCTGCTGCCGACTTCGGCGTAATAAACCGAGTCGGGGTGAACGTCCATAGGTGTTGTCTTGAGGGCCGCCAGCACCGCCGAAGGGGAGGCATCAGGCCCTAGCCGCCGGGCGATTTCGTTAAGTTTGTCTCCGAGTGTTTTGAAGTTGTGATGATGCCCCAGCTTCGCCTTGAGGCTGGAGCTTTGCTCGACGGTGACGCTGGCGGGCGGCAGTGTTGGCACCGGTGAGTCGTGGCCGGATGTGAGCGTCATGGCAGGCCGGGTATCGAGAGGTTCTGGCGTTTGCGCGAAAAGGGATGTCAATGAAGCGCTGGGTCGGGTTTGCAAAGAAGAAATAGTCATGCGAGCACCGTTTTTTGAAAAGAAGGTGAACGTCTTTTTCGCGGAGCTTCCCTTTTCCCAAGACGCTTTCTTCTGTGTGAAACCTGACCACCCAGGTTCCGGATCAGGGCGCGCAGAGTGTGAGCAACTGAAACGACGACGGAAGTTGCACGGTGCTCAGGGCACTTTTGCTGCATTTTTTTTCGGATTGCACCCGTTCATGGCAGAAAAATAGCGTTCAACGGCAACTTTGGGGCAAACTCCGGGTTTTTCCGTATTTGGCCAAGGTATGCCCATGACCCCCTCGTCGTCCGTCGATGAAAAGAGTTTTCGTGCACTGTTGAGCCGCAACGTGGCACTGCCCCTCGGTGTGGGCGTTCTCAGCGCGGTGTTTTTCGTGTGCCTGATCACTTATTTGTTGTCGGTGATCCAATGGGTAGAGCACACCGACCGGGTCATCAATAACCTCAATGAAACGTCCAAGCTGACGGTTGATCTGGAAACCGGCATGCGCGGCTTCCTGATCACGGGCGACGAGCATTTTCTCGACCCATATGAAGTGGCCAAGCCGCGGATCATTGCCGATTTGCGCAATTTGCAGGAGCTGGTAGCGGACAACCCCCAGCAGGTGGACCGCCTCAAGCGCCTGGAAGCCCTGCAAATCGAGTGGAACAAATACGCCCAGTCGATGATTGATATGCAGCGCGAGAGCGGTGATTACCGCAGCGCGGTGAAGGCTGGCCGGGGCAAACGCCTGACGGATGAGATTCGTAACGAATACGACGAAGCGGTGGCGATGGAGCAACAGTTCCGGATCGCGCGCAACGCAGAAGTCACTCGTACTACCGTCATCAGCGTCACCCTGTACTTGGTGTTCGTGCTGGGGTTGAGTGGCTTCCTGGCCTACATTGGCCGTAAAAATTTACTTTCTCTATCAAATAGTTATAGTGAAAACCTCGCGTCACAAGAGAAGATTGCGCGACGCTTGGAACAGCAAGCCTGGCTGCGCAATGGCCAGACTGAATTGGCCGAGCAGGTGCTCGGTCAACTGACCCTGAACCTGTTGGGGCGCAATATCCTGCAGTTCTTTGCCCAGTACATGGGCTCGGCGGTCGCGGCGCTGTATGTGCGTGAAGAACACGGCGGCCTCAAACGCGTTGCCACCTATGGTTTCTCCCGCGAACAGGAGCAGCAGGAGCAGGCGATCTATAGCGACGAAGGCATCGTTGGGCAGGCCGCCCAGCTCGATCGCCTGATTCGCCTGGACGATGTGCCTGTCGACTACTTCAAGGTCAGTTCCGGCCTGGGTGAGGGGCCGACGCGAAGCGTACTGGTGATGCCCACCAGTGATGACGACCGGGTCAACGGCGTGGTCGAACTGGGCTTCCTGCGCCCGTTGGAAGACCGTGATGTCGAGTTGCTGGAACTCATCGCCGGCAATATCGGTACCTCCATCGAGGCCGCCCGCTATCGCCAGCGCCTGCAGGAAGTTCTGGCCGAGACCCAACAGCTCAATGAAGAGCTGCAAGTGCAGCAGGAAGAACTCAAAACCGCCAACGAAGAACTGGAAGAGCAATCGCGCATCCTCAAGGAGTCCCAGACCCACCTGGAAACGCAACAGGCGGAACTCGAGCAGACGAACGAGCAATTGGCCGAGCAGGCCCAGACCCTGGTCGAGCAGCGCGATGCCATGGACCGCAAGAACGTCGAGCTCAACCAGGCTCAGCTCGAACTGGAAGACCGCGCCGAAGAGTTGCAGCGCTCCAGCAAGTACAAATCCGAATTCCTCGCCAACATGTCCCACGAACTGCGCACGCCGCTGAACAGTTCGCTGATCCTGGCCAAGTTGCTGGCGGAGAACCCCCAGGAAAACCTCAGCGCCGAGCAAGTCAAGTTTGCCGAATCGATCTATTCCGCCGGCAATGACCTGCTCAACCTGATCAACGACATCCTGGATATCTCCAAGGTCGAAGCCGGCAAGCTGGAAATGCGCCCGGAAAACTCCAGCGTGGCGCGCCTGGTCGACGGCCTGCGCGGGATGTTCGAGCCGCTGGCGGCCGACCGCAAGCTGGGGTTCCAGGTGGCGGTGCAGGAAGGTACGCCGACCCTGCTCTTTACCGACCGCCAGCGCCTGGAGCAGATTCTCAAGAACCTGCTGTCCAACGCGGTCAAGTTCACTGAGCAGGGCCAGGTCAGCCTGTCGGTGTCCCGCGCACCGGGTGAGGGCATTGCCTTTACCGTGCGCGATTCCGGGATAGGTATCGCCCCGGATCAGCAGGAAAGCATCTTCGAAGCCTTCCGCCAGGCCGACGGCACCACCAATCGCCGTTACGGCGGCACCGGCCTTGGGTTGTCGATCTCCCGTGACCTGGCCGCGTTGCTCGGCGGCTATATCAGCGTCACCAGCGAACCCGGCCAGGGCAGCATTTTCACCCTGGTCGTCCCGGAGCAGTACGTCGAACGCGATGAAGACGCTGCACCGGCCGAACAACCGCGCCAGGTCGTTGCCGCCCCGGCGCCCAAGCCCATCGCTGTCTCGCCGCTGCCGGTGGCCGATGCCACACAGATCCCGCAGTTTGCCGACGACCGCGAAAAAGCGCCGTTCACCACGCGTTGCATCCTGGTGGTGGAAGACGAACCGAATTTTGCGCGCATCCTGTTCGACCTCGCCCATGAGCTGGGCTACCACTGCCTGGTGGCCCATGGCGCGGATGAGGGTTACAGCCTGGCCGAGGAATACATCCCCGACGCCATTTTGCTCGACATGCGTTTGCCGGATCATTCCGGGCTGACGGTGCTGCAACGCCTCAAGGAACACGCCAATACCCGCCACATCCCCGTGCATGTGATTTCTGTTGAAGACCGCGTCGAAGCTGCCATGCACATGGGCGCCATCGGTTACGCGGTGAAACCCACCACCCGCGAAGAGCTCAAGGACGTGTTTGGGCGCCTGGAAGCCAAGCTGACCCAGAAGGTCAAGCGCATCCTGCTGGTAGAAGACGACGACCTGCAGCGTGAGAGCATTGCCCGCCTGATCGGCGACGATGACATCGAGATCACCGCCGTCGGCTTTGCCCAGGAAGCCCTCGATCTGCTGCGCACCAACATCTACGACTGCATGATCATCGACCTCAAGTTACCGGACATGCTCGGCAACGAGCTGCTCAAACGCATGGCCACCGAGGATATCTGCTCGTTCCCGCCGGTGATCGTCTACACCGGGCGCAACCTGACCCGCGACGAAGAGGCCGAGCTGCGCAAGTATTCGCGCTCGATCATCATCAAGGGCGCCCGTTCGCCGGAGCGCCTGCTCGACGAAGTCACACTCTTTTTGCACAAAGTCGAATCGCAGTTGTCCCATGAGCGCCAGAAGATGCTCAAGACCGCGCGCAGCCGCGACAAGGTCTTCGAAGGGCGCAAGATCCTGTTGGTGGACGACGATGTGCGCAACATCTTCGCCCTGACCAGCGCCCTGGAGCACAAAGGCGCCGTGGTGGTGATCGGGCGTAACGGCCATGAAGCCATCGCCAGACTCAATGAAATCGACGATATCGACCTGGTGCTGATGGACGTGATGATGCCGGAAATGGACGGTTACGAGGCCACCGCCTTGATCCGCCAGGACCCACGCTGGAAGAAGCTGCCGATCATCGCAGTGACGGCCAAGGCGATGAAGGACGATCAGGAGCGTTGCCTCGCGGCCGGCTCCAACGATTACCTGGCCAAGCCAATTGATCTGGATCGCCTGTTCTCGCTGATTCGCGTATGGCTACCGAAGATGGAACGTATTTAAGTGGAGCGCAGTTTTTTGGAAAAAAGCAGTGATATTGAACTGCGCTTGCTGATTGAGGCGATCTACCTCAAGTACAGCTATGACTTTCGCGACTACTCCGGGGCGTCGGTCAAACGCCGTGTGGCCCATGCCCTGCGCCAGTTTGACTGCGCGACGATTTCGGCGCTGCAGGAGCGCGTGCTGCACGACCCGGCGGCGTTCATGCAGTTGCTGCAGTTTTTGACGATCCCGGTCAGCGAGATGTTTCGCGACCCGTCGCACTTCCTCGCGATCCGCCAGGAAGTGGTGCCGCTGCTCAAGACTTACCCGTCGATCAAGATCTGGATCGCTGGTTGCAGCACGGGGGAGGAGGTGTACTCCATGGCGATTCTGCTGCGCGAAGAAGGGCTACTGGAACGCACCATCATCTACGCCACGGACATCAATCCTGCGTCGCTGGATAAAGCCAAGCAGGGGATCTTCTCCCTGGAGAATGTGCGAGCCTATACCGCCAACTACCAGCAAGCCGGCGGGCAGCGTTCATTTGCCGACTACTACACGGCAGCTTACGATTACGCGATCTTCGACAAGACGTTGCGCGAAAATGTCACGTTCGCCGACCACAGCCTGGCAACTGACAGTGTATTCTCAGAAACTCAATTAATTTCGTGTCGCAATGTACTGATTTACTTCAATAAAAAGTTGCAAGATAGGGCCTTTGGATTGTTTCATGAGTCGTTGTGTCATCGTGGTTTTCTTGTGCTTGGCAGCAAGGAAACCGTGGATTTTTCCGCCTACAGCACGCAATTCGAGCCCTTGGTCAAACAGGAACGGATCTACCGAAAATCATGAACGACGCTGCCGCCAACCCGATTTGTGGGATTGAAGCCATCGTCGTCGGCGCGTCCGCCGGCGGCGTTGAGGCGTTGCTGAGTATTTTTGGCGATCTGCCGGAGACCTTCAGCCTACCGATCATTGCCGTGCTGCACCTGCCGGACCAGCGCCGTAGCCAGTTGGCAGAAGTGTTTGCGCGGCGTTTGCGGATTCCGGTACGCGAAGGGCAGGACAAGGAAGTGATCCAACCGGGCACCTTGTACTTCGCCAGCCCCGGTTATCACCTGTCGGTGGAGCATGACCGCAGCCTGTCTTTGAGCCAGGAAGACCGGGTACACCACTCCCGGCCCGCCATCGATTACCTGTTCGCTTCGGCCGCAGATGCCTATGGCCAGGGCTTGCTGGCGATTTTGCTGACCGGCGCCAACCAGGATGGCGCCCAAGGGCTGGCCCACGCCAAGCAATCCGGCGCCACCACCGTGGTCCAGGACCCCAAGGACGCCCGGATTGCCGTGATGCCCCTGGCGGCCCTGGCCTTACACTCTCCTGATCATATTCTGAGCTTGAGCCGGATTGGCTCATTGCTGGCTTCCCTGGAATCTTCCCCATGTTAAGTACTGTCCAGGCCAAACTGCTGATCGTCGATGATCTGCCGGAAAACCTGCTGGCCCTCGAAGCGCTGATCAAGCGCGAGGACCGTCAAGTCTTCAAGGCATTGAGCGCCGACGAGGCCTTGTCCCTGTTGCTGGAGCACGAGTTCGCCATGGCGATTCTCGATGTGCAGATGCCCGGCATGAACGGTTTCGAGCTGGCCGAGTTGATGCGCGGCACCGAAAAAACCAAGAACATTCCGATTGTGTTCGTCAGCGCCGCCGGCCGCGAACTCAACTATGCCTTCAAGGGCTACGAAAGCGGCGCCGTGGACTTCCTGCACAAGCCGCTGGATATCCATGCGGTGAAGAGCAAGGTCAATGTGTTCGTCGACCTGTACCGCCAAAGCAAGGCGATGAAGCTGCAGGTGGAAGCGCTGGAGCACAGCCGTCGCGAACAGGAGCTGCTGCTGGCACGCCTGCAGGCCACTCAGGCTGAGCTGGAGCAGGCGGTACGCATGCGCGATGACTTCATGTCGATCGTCGCCCACGAAGTGCGCACGCCGCTCAATGGGCTGATCCTCGAAACCCAGTTGCGCAAAATGCACCTGGCCCGGGACAACGCCGCAGCGTTTACCCTGGACAAGATGCACGCCATGGTCGACCGTGATGAGCGGCAGATCCATAGCCTTATCCGCCTGATCGAAGACATGCTCGACGTCTCGCGCATCCGCACCGGCAAACTGTCGATTCGTCCGGCACGCTTTGACCTCACGCAATTGGTGCGCAACCTGCTGGAAAACTTCGCGCCGCAAGTGGCCGCCGCCGAGTCGTCCATACAGTTGGAGGCCCAAGGCCCGGTGGAAGGTAGCTGGGATGAGTTTCGCATCGAGCAGGTCGTGTCCAACCTGCTGACCAACGCCTTGCGCTATGGCGCCAAGAGCCCGGTGGAAGTGCGGGTGTATAGTGAACAGGGCATGGCACGGATCGAGGTTCGAGACCACGGCATCGGCATCAGCGCAGACAACCAGAAGCGGATTTTCCAGCAGTTCGAGCGGGTGTCCGCCAGCCATGTTGCCGCAGGCCTGGGCCTGGGGCTGTTTATTTCCGAGCAGATCGTCGCGGCCCATAGCGGCACCATCGAGGTGGAGAGCCAGATAGGCGAGGGCGCGTTGTTCCGGGTGTGCCTGCCTCTGGAAGCGTCGCTGTGAAAACAATCGTCACTTCGACGCAACCTCTACATGACTGCATGGTCGTAATTGCAGCAATTGACCGGACAAAGGCTTCCCATGAGTGAAGATGCACAAGACGTTGTTCTGATCGTCGAGGACGACGAATCCATTATGTTTGTGCTGGACGAATACCTCAAAGGCCTGGGCTATCGGGTATTGAAGGCGATCAATGGGGAGGAGGCGTTTGAAATCCTCGCCAGTAAACCGCACCTGGACCTGATGGTGACTGACTATCGCCTGCCTGGCGGCGTCACAGGTGTGCAGATCGCCGAGCCGGCGATCAAGTTGCGCCCGGAACTGAAAGTGATTTTTATCAGCGGATATCCTCAGGAAATCCTCGACTGCAACAGCCCGATCACCCGCAAGGCGCCGATCCTGGCCAAGCCGTTTGACCTGGATACGCTGCAAGAGCATATCCAGCGCTTGTTGGTGTGACACGTCCGTGTGTCAGTCAACCCTCGAATAGGCTCTGACGCTCCTGACCGGCGAGAAGTCAGGGTTACCAGGCAAGCACCTCGGCCTTTGCTTGCGGATCAAGTACCCGAGCTGGGTTATTCCCCTCGAAGAGCTCAAATGATCCATCGGGTTTTATGTCAATGCGGTTGGCCGTTGCGATCGTAGTGGAGGCCGGGTATTTGTTTGCGATATTGAACACCACTTGTTCACTGGCGTGACTTTGCTTCAGTGCGATGCCTAATCCCGGGATGCTCCGGACATTATCGCCGCCCACATAAATCACTTTGCTTCCCTGATCCAATTTCCCCTCCAGTTGTTTAAGCACCCTATGTTGTTCAGTCGTCGGCGTGCCGCCAGGGAAGTGCATCAATGTTCGTTTCCGGTAGACACCGTCGTTCAAGTCGGTAAGCACTGCCAGTGTCGAACAGTCACCAATACCTCGGGTGCTGATGATTGACGTCGGATCAGTGACGGTGACGTCCGTATACTCCGACATATGGACGTAGTGGGTCTGAGCGGGGGGCTTCACGTTAGTGGTAGTCGTCGGGATAGGGTCTTCATAAAGCCGTTTGATAGGTCTGTCATGAAGACTCGCGGTGCCTATCCACGACTCGTTATGGTCACTGATCTTGAATTCAAGTTTTTTGGGGTCATTGCTATAAGTTTTGTATTGGACCGGCAGCTTCTTATCATTGAATATTTTTTCGAGGCCACGCTTCATCATGGCCTCGCTTGAGAACTCGGCCACTCCAAAATTTGGGTCGTAAAAAAAGAACTTCTTAGCGTCGCCATCCGGCACGGACCCTGCCAGCATTGCATGGCCAGGGGAGTCGATCATCACTGTCTTGCCGCCCGGTGCGTTGGCCAGTTCAGTAATCATGTCCTGATACGTTACCTGGCGCTGCGGATTCCCGGCGTGAAACATCGTCGGTGTGCTGATGCTTTTTTGCACCTCACCTAATGTGCGAGTAAATACTCGCGCCGCCTCGCTCCGTGGATTAGCGGCGGCGATGTACAGGTTGTCGATGAACACCCGCTCTTTTCCTTGAGCCTTGGCTGACGCGAAGGTACGAGCAAGGGCGGCGCACTGGCCCTCGGAAAGACGGTTGACCTGGCTAAGGTAGAAGGCCTGAGGTACGGGGGTGAACGTTCCTCCGACAGTATTTACGTGGGCGTTGAAATGCTGTGTGCCGTTGAGCCCGTGCTGCACAGCCAGCCTTTCCTGCTGCCGGACTAATGTGCCCACCTCTCTTGCGGTTCGGTCCGGACGTAGTGCTAGCTTCATCACGTCTTCTGATTTCATGCCCTTGACATAGCCTTTGATCCGTTCCGGCGCGCCCTCTTCATAGCCATTCTTAAAGGCTGCGCTGGGCATCCCATCTCGTTGGTGACGATCAAGTAACGTTCCCCAATCTTTGCGGATTTGAATCGACGCCGGTGAGGGAGGCGTCAGCACGTTTTGCCACGCACGAAGCGCCGGAGTGCCGCCTCGAATGGAGGCTTGGAAATCGTCCAGTGCCTTGCCGAACGGGCGCTGGGTCGCAGTATCAAAGGCATACCATTTACCTTCCTGGAGTACCGCGGCACCTTGCTGCGTCTCGCCGGAAGTCTTGAAGGTGCCCATCGCGGCGGCGTCGTACTGTTTGCTTGCGGCGACCAAGTCGTAGCCAGTGTGCGTGCCTCGCAGTTGCCGGATGTCTTGAATCGCGTCGCTGATGACACGTTTGCCTGCACTTGCCACGCCGCGACCTGTAGCGCGCAGCAAATCCGCCGCACCGTCCAGCGGGTTGACCAGGCTGATCGCGCCAAGCCCCAGGGTTTTTCCTATGCGCAAGGCCTTGCTACCCGCAGAGAGGGTGCTGGTTACCACTTTCGCTGCTTTGCCCACGGTCGCCGCCCCGGCCGTCATGACGCCAAATACGTCGAGTGACAGGTCAACGATGCCGTCGCCGATATTGCCATCTGTGAAGTTTTTGATCGCCGAGCGCAGTGGGATCAAGTTAAGCAGAAACGTGTTCAACTTCCTGTAGAACGGAACCTCGGACTCAACCGTCGTGACCCCTTGGGCCTTGGCTTCCAGCGCTCCCCATACACTGCTGACCGTGGCCACCGTGGCACCGATGGCCACGCTTCTGGCGCTGGAGAAACTATTCAACGGCGCCCCGGTGTCGGTTTTTTCTTGTACGAGCTGTTGCCGTACAAGCGGGCTACCTTCATCGGGGATGGACAGTGTGACGGGGACCATGTCCGTGTAAGGCGTCCTGTTATCACGCGGTTTTCCGTCTTCTATATGAAACCCAGGCTGATAACCGGGCTGGAAATCGCCGAGATCCCGGCGTTTGGTGAGCGTGTTCTTTTGGACATTCAGTTCATAGGTGTGGGCAATCCCGTCGCGCATCACTTTCAATAGCACAGGGTTACCCTCGGCAGCCGGTACCCGGACGATACCGCTGGCCTGATATTCGCCCTTGAACTCCGTGAAGATCGAGAGGCTCCCGTATTCGATATTCTGGCGGTCTTCCAGCGGCAACTGGGCGATCAAGTGCTTGACTTGCGTGGCGACGCTGCTGTCCAGAGCGCGGCCAAACTGTTTGAACTCACTCACGAATTCCCTGCTGATGTTCTTCAGCGACTGGGTCTTGCTCAAGACTTCTTCGAGGGTGAAATTGGGCGTGTTGGCGGCAGAGCGTCCAGGGCCTCTGCGTGGTGCTGTGTAGGGCTCAATCACCCACTGGTTGGGGGGTTGTGAGGCGCCGTTGCGCCTGGCGGGGTGGTAGGGCACCTTGGGCGGGTTGTGCAGCATGTTCTCCATGTATAAGTCCAATATCGAGTAAGGCCCTGGTCGATCTTTGTCGTAGGTGCTCAGTACGATGCACTTCAGTTCCAGGCGTGCGTCATTGCCCAACGTCTTGCGCAATTCGGCCAGGGCCATCTCTTTGCGAGACGCAGGCGCAGGCGTGCGCTGTGCTTCGGAAGCGGCTCTCAGTTCGCCGACCTGTTGGTTAAAGGCATCGGTGATGGTTTGCATATCCGCAGGCGACATCACACGCGCGACGATACTGTTGGTCAGGCCCCATTCCTTCAGGGCGTCATGCTGAGCGACATATTCGATCTGACGCTGAGCATGGGAAACCGGGGCGATATCGGCGTACACCATGACTTCCCCGTAAGTCATCGTTGATGCCCGGCCCGGGGTCTCTGCCTCAATGCGGGCCACCGCCGTACTGAAGCTGACGTGGGCAGGGGAGCCATGAGTGACCACGGCTGGGATATCCTTTACCAGCAATTCCGGCGCCTTGGATGCCAGTTTCAGGTAGGCCTGGATACTGGCTTTTTCCGGTGACGAAGCCTCTTTTGTGATGAAGTACAAATGGTTGGCCACGCGCTGGGCCGTCTCTGACAAAGGCTTGCCTTTAAGCTGCTGGCCGGCCAGGTCAAAGCCTGAAATATGCTTCTGGGGCAAGGTCGCCCGGGTAAATGCATCGGTGTAATTCAGGTTCAAGGCAGCCATTAACCAGTCATTGACACTGCCTTTGACTGACAGTGTGTTGAACTTGGCCTGGATGGCCGCCCCCAGCGCCTGGCCCTTGGGCCATTGGATGAGTCGATCGAGCAGTTCCCGCGGATTGCGAAACTCGTTGGCTTCGATCACCACACCTTGCATCAATGCTTCCAGCACATTGCGGTTGGATCCCAGGTTCAGATCGCCAACATTGCCGTGCTGCAAGAATGCCAATAGTTGGCGCTGGGTGTCCGTGTCAATCGGCTGCGGCCAGGACAGCGCGCCACCATAGTTGCCATTGGCGGGACTTCGCGATGTGGGAGTGAGGAGAGATAGCCTGAGGTTCTCCACTTCTCGCGCAGTGCCGGGTTTATCAAAGCCGTGGTGTTCAAAAAAGTCAGCCAGGCTGACGACGCCTCCTTCCTGCAAGCCTTGGTCCTGTTGGTATGAGGAATGGGGGTTCAGCTCGAAGGTGTTTTCCCGCAGATACTCGGGGATCTGCGACGACGCAAGGGTGCCTGAGGCAAGCGCTGTCCCCAGATGCTTTAACAGCACAGCGGCTTGATGTCGGTTATTGATATTCCCCAGCAGCGCCTTCTGAGTGTCGAGTGCGTGCTCGCTGCGCTCGTCATAGAGGCCAGGGAACACCGCCGTATCAAGCTGTGCAAAGGTTTTATCGCGCTCTAGTTCGGTGGCGCGTTGCTGGAATTCAGAAGGGGAAATTCGCGTCGGCTCTTGGTAGAACTGCCCAACCAGCCAGGCCGGCGCGCGGTTGGCGCTCTCGGGCGAAGGGAGCGGGAACGGCCTATTCCTGCCGGATATGACCCGTCCGGCATCCATTAACGGCCCTCGCACCGCCGACCAGTGCTTGTCCTCGCTTGCACGCATCTGTAATGGCGTATCGAGCGAAACATCCAGGGTCACGCGGTAGGTGACTTGACCGCTTTGCGGCAGGATTTTGATCGACCCAGGCAGGGCTCTGGCGTGGCGCCGCCAGTCAAGGAACTCGGGGGACTGAGTGGCCTCGCCCAACAGCTTCCACCACTGGCCAAATGTTGAGTCTGGTGGAATATCCACCAAGATGGCGTTGTCGTTGGTGGGAACACCGGTGAAGCCCAGCAAGGCCTTGCCATAGTTTTGCGCCAACGCGCTGTCGCCGCTGGCCCTCGGGGAATCGCCAGTGGCAATGAGGGGGGCGCTTTCGTGACCGGACTCCACATGCCCCCGCGCAGCGGGTTGGAGCGCGTCGGCGGCAACGTGAGGCGGCGGGGGGGTGTGCAGGAGGCTGCTGGAAATCGTCATAGGCTACGGCTCTATCATCAGGATTGAAGTCCACTGGGTGCAAATTCCGAGTCCCAGTGATAATCCTTCGTACCGAAGCCCCTCGACTGATTCCATTTTCGCGCCGTGGCTTTATTGCCTGTTGTTACCTGTTACTGGCTATAGGTTCGCCGTTGTAGCGTCTGAACGGATCATTTCTCTGACCTTTGCCGTCAATAGGTCAAAGGTAAACGGCTTGGTAATCAACTGCATCCCCGGGTCCAGAAAACCGCCGCGCACGGCCGCGTGTTCGGCATAACCGGTGATAAATAGCACCTTGAGTTCCGGCCGAATCTGCCGGCCGATTTCCGCCAGTTGCCGGCCGTTCATACCCGGCAGACCGACGTCACTGATCATCAGGTCAATGCGCTGGTCGGACTCGATGATCGGCACGGCCGTGTTGGCATCGCCGGCCTCGACATAGGCATAGCCCAGCTCCTTCAGCACGGCGCAGACCAAGACCCTGACCGCAGGGTCATCCTCCACGATCAGCACCGTTTCGCCGGCATCGGCAAATGGCAGCAGGGCGGGGTTTACCGCTTCGGCCACCACCATTTCGCCGACGAAACGTGGCAGAAACAGGCTGACCGTGGTGCCTTTTTCGACTTCGCTGTGGATCGTCACGTGGCCACCGGATTGCCGTGCAAAGCCGTAAATCATCGACAGGCCGAGGCCGGTGCCCTGGCCGATCGGCTTGGTGGTAAAGAAAGGGTCAAAGACGCGACCCATGACGCTTTCCGGGATACCGCAGCCGGTGTCGCTGACGCTTAATTCAACGTAGTCACCGGGTTGCAAGGTGCCGTAGGCGGCGGTGAACACGCTGTCGAGATGGCGGTTGCTGGTTTCCACGGTGAGATTGCCGCCGTTGGGCATCGCATCGCGCGCGTTGATCACCAGGTTGAGCAGGGCGCTTTCCAGTTGGTTGCGGTCGGCCTCGGCGGTCCAGAGCGGGTCGCCGAGGCGCATATCCAGCGCAATGCTTTCATTGATACTGCGTTGCAACAGTTCGCCCATGGAGGTCACCAGTTGGTTGATCTCGACGGGTTTTGAATCCAGCGATTGCCGGCGGGAGAACGCGAGTAGGCGGTGGGTAAGGCCGGCGGCACGGTTGGCGGAGGTGACGCCCAGGTCGATCAAGCTGTCCAGGTCGTCCAGCTTGCCGCGCGAGACGCGCCTTCGCAGTAACTCCAGGCTGCCGATTATCCCGGTGAGCATGTTGTTGAAGTCATGGGCGATGCCGCCCGTCAACTGGCCGACGGCCTCCATTTTCTGTGATTGGCGCAGCGCGTCTTCATTGCTGCGCAACTGCGCCGTGCGTTCTTCCACTTGCTGCTCAAGGGTCTCCAGCGTGCGCTGCAAGCGCAGTTCGCTTTCGCTCAAGTCGATCAGCCGGTCGCGTGCATCGTATTGCCGGCGCCGACCGCGCAGTGCGGCACTGACCAGGCTGATCAACGTCACGGGATGGAAAGGCCGCTCGAGGAAGGTGACGTTGCCCAATAACCCGCTCAGGTGCGAGGAGCCGTTCTGCTCGTTGCCGCCGTGATGGGTCATCAACACGATGGGCAAATCCGACCACGCAGGCTGCTGGTGCAAACGTTCGAGCAGCGGCTCCAGGTCCACGCCGCGCAAGGCTTCGGCCGCAATAATCAGCAGGCCGGCACCGTCTTCCAGTGCGCCGCACAAGGCCGTCAGGCTAGTGGCGATCATGCCGCTGTAACCGGCCTCGTTGAGCATCATCAACGCCAACGCGCCGTCACGGCCCATCGGCGCAAGTACGATTGCACGCTCGGAGAGTGGAGATAAACCCGTCACTAGCCCTCATCCTTGAGCAGAGGCGAGCCGGCGCCCATGTACGTCGGGATACCGCGCAGTACGCCCTGAAAGTTATCGAGCGGCTCGCCGACGGTCATGCCCTGGCTGCTGATCCGGTATTCGCGAATGGTCGACTCATGGGGGCCGGTGCGTTTCTTGATGATGGAAATGGCGCGGCGCACCTTGCCCAGCGCTTCGAAATAGCGCAGCAGAATGACCGTGTCGGCAAGGTAGGTAATGTCGACGGGCGCTTGCATGTCACCGACCAGGCCGTGCTGGGCGACCGTCATGAAGGTGGCGGCGCCACGGCGGTTGAGATACAGCAGCAGTTCGTGCATATGCAGGATCAGCGCATTTTCTTCCGGCATTGCGGCCTGATAGCCGTTGATGCTGTCGATGACCACGGTCTTGATCCCGCCCTCATCCACGCAGCGCCGCACGCGGTGTGAGAACTCGCCGGGAGTCAACTCGGCCGCGTCGACTTGTTCGATCAGCAGGTTGCCGGTGGCTTGCAGCGTGGCGAGGTCGATGCCCATGTTTTTCATGCGCTCGAAGAGCAGGCCCAGTTCCTCATCAAAGATGAACAGTGCGGCTTTTTCGCCCCGCGCCACAGCGGCGGCGGCAAACACCATCGAGATCAGCGACTTGCCGGTGCCCGCCGGGCCGAGGATAAGGCTGCTGGAACCGGTCTCGACTCCGCCCCCCATTAAGGCATCCATTTCGCGAATGCCGCTGCTCAGGGTCTCGCGCACGTAGCCGCCGCGATGTTCGGCCGCCACCAGGCGCGGGAAGACATGCACGCCATCGCCCATGATGGTGAAGTCGTGGAAGCCGCCCCGGTACTTTTGGCCACGGTACTTCACGACGCGCACGCGGCGGCGTTCGGCACCGTAATTGGGCGTCAGTTCTTCCAGGCGAATCACCCCATGGGCCACGCTGTGTACGGTTTTGTCGAGGGATTCGGTGGTCAGGTCATCGAGCAGCAATACCGTGGCGTCGTAGCGCACGAAGTAGTGTTTGATTGCCAGGATCTGCCGTCGATAACGCAGGGAGCTTTGCGCCAGCAGGCGGATCTCGGAGAGGCTGTCGACCACCACGCGGGTCGGCTTGACCCGTTCCACCACTTCAAAGATCTGCCGCGTGGCCTCGCCCAACTCGAGGTCGGAAGAGTACAGCAGGCTTTGCTGATGGTCGGCATTGAGCAGGCTTTCCGGCGGGGTCAGCTCGAAAATATGGATATTGTCATCCAGATCCCACCCGTGGGATATCGCACCTTCGCGCAATTCACGCTCGGTTTCGGACAAGGTGATATAGAGCGAGCGTTCACCGTTCTTCGCACCCGCCTGCAGGAAGTGCAGGGCAACGGTGGTTTTGCCGGTCCCTGGCTCGCCTTCGAGCAGAAACAGATGGCTGCGGGACAGACCGCCGGAAAGAATGTCATCAAGACCTTCGATGCCAGTGGCCGCTTTTTCGGTTAATAGCGCGTTGGATGTAGACAAGAAGTGCCCTCAGGTCACATACGAGTAGAGGTGCGCGTTCGTTCGAGCGCGCCATAGCTTCTTGACCATGGCGTGTCAGCGGGGTTCCACCTTATCGGGATTTGTACGTAGTGTCGGCGCTGGGGCCGCGCTGCCGTTGGCCTACAGCCCCTGCTGCAGCGCCGGATCATCCGGGTTTTGTTGTTCCAACTGCGCCAGCAGCACTTGCACGTTCTGCAATTGGCCGCCTTCTGTCCAGTAGGTGACGAGCAGCACCCGCGCCTTGCGATTGGCCGGGTGGCGCTGGATGATTTCTTCCAACTGGCGCTGGGCGGCTTCGAGTTCCTCCTGGGCGTGCAGGGTCGTGGCCAGGTCGTAACGGTAATCTTGATTGTTCGGTTCCAGCTCCACCGCCTTCGACAGGCCGAGCAACGCGTAAGCGCGCTCACCGTGGTGCAGCAACCACATGCCCAGGGCGTGTTGCAGGTACGCGGATTCGGGATGCGCCGCCAACTGGCGGGCCAGCAGTTGGCGCGACTCGTCGGTCTTGCCCTGTTTGTCCAGCAGTTCGATTTGCGCAACCACGGCTTGCAGGTTGTCCGGCTGCAGGCGCATTGCTTGCTCCAGGGCGTTCTGTGCCTGCGGCAACAGCGCGCTGTGGATATACAGGCGCGCCAGTTGGAGCCAACCTTCGGCGGTTTCAGGTTGCGCCTTGAGCTTCTTCACAAACTCATCGAGCACTTGCTGCAAGGGCCCGAAATACAGGCCGAGGGTGTCGGGCGAGAGACCGAGCAACGCATTGGCGGCGGTAAAGCGCACGTCTTGTTGCGGATCGTCGAGTAATGGGCCGAGCAACAAGGTGCGCTGGCCCGTAGGCACCAGGCCGACGATGCTGTGAATCGCCGCTTCACGCACGTGCGGTGAGTCATCGGCCAGATCCTTGTCGGCGAGCTTCAGTGCCTGAGGGCTCGGGTAATTGGGCAGTTCGGCATGCAAGGCGATGCGGCGCTCGTCGGAAAGGTCCGGCCGGGCCAATTGCTGATACAGCACGCGGGCGGCGCCAGGTTCGCCGTTACGCGCCTGTTTCAAGGCTTTCGCGTAGCCATGGGCAATCGCGGGCGGTACGGCCACCGGGGTGGAATGGGAGAAATACCAGGTGATCAGCACAATCAACAACAGGGCGCACAGGCCGATGATGGAGTAACGGCGTGACTTTGACATGCAGGCGTCCGAGAGCTTAGGCAGCTATGGCAAAGCCCTCAGCTTCGGTCAGACCACGGCGAGTGTCAAACCCGCATCAGGTCAGCACGTATTCCACCGGCTCCAGGGCAGGCGGCAAGGCCGTTTCGCCGAGGGCTGCGAGGATCTCGCGTTCCAGCGTCCGCACGATCGCGTTGCAGGGCAGGTCGTTCTCATCGAAGCCGAAGGGATCTTCCAGATCGTCGCCGATTTCGTCGAGGCCAAAGAAGGTGTAGCTGACGATTGCGGTGAACACCGGCGTGAGCCAGCCCAGCGGTTCGGCCATGGCAAACGGCAGCAGGATGCAGAACAGGTAAATGGTGCGGTGCAGCAGCAGGGTGTAGGGGAAGGGCAGCGGTGTGCTTTTGATCCGCTCACACGCCGCCTGCACCTGGCTCAGGCTGACCAGCCGGGTTTCCAGTTGGGTGTAGCGCCATTCACTGATCACGCCCCGTTCGGCCAGCCCGGAAAACCGCGTGCCGAGCTGTTGCAGTACCTGGTCAGGAAGGTTGGGGTGGCCTGGGTCGACTTCGATCCAGGGCTTTAGCGCTTGGGCTTCATCTTCCAGGCGCAGGCGCGCGATCAACCCATGGGCAAAACCGCAGAGGCCGCGCAGTAGGCTGGCCCGTTCCAGCGGGTCGCTGAGCACCTGGGTTTCACGGATCAGTGAGCGCACTTCGATGATCATCTGCCCGAGTTGCTTGCGGCCTTCCCACCAGCGGTCGTAGCAGGCGTTGTTGCGAAAACTCATGAAGATCGACAACGACAGCCCGAGCAGGGTGAACGGCGTGGCATTGACCTTGGAGAAATACGCCGGGTGCAGGGTTTCCACCAGCACGATCACCGAGGCCAGCAACGTGACCAACAGGCTGCGCAGGGCGATCCGCTTGGCGATCGAGCCCTTGAGCGAGAACAGAATGCCCAGGAGGTTGGGTTTGGGGCGAACAATCATCGGGAGGGGCTTCGTCGGTGGCGCGGCCATCAGGTTAGAAGCTGGCGGCCGGGGCGTCCAATCGCTTGGGCCGACTGCTTGATCGGCGGGGTCTATGATCAAGAAGCATTGGCCAAACCAGTCAGGCATGTTGGTGGCTTTGACTATTGCTGCTGCAGCGCTCTAGAGCCACTATTTCGGCGGTTCTTGTCCGAAAAAACGTCCTGAAAATAAAAATACCGAAGGATTTGAAGCGATGCGTGACTATTTGGCTGCCACTACCGAGTTCGATTACCAACACACCGTCGACAGCACCTTGGCCGGAAACCTGCTAGGCCTCAATGCCTGCGTGGAATGCTGCGACCGGCATGCATTGCCAGGGCGCATTGCGCTGTTCTGGGAAGGCAAGGATGGACGCAGTGCCACGTTCACCTTCAGCGATTTGCAGGACCAGGCTTCACGCTTCGCCAATTTCCTGTTGGCCCAGGGCGTCAAACGCGGCGACAAGGTGGCCGGCCTGTTGCCACGCACCGCCGAATTGCTGGTGGTGGTCCTCGCGACCTGGCGCATCGGCGCCGTCTATCAACCGCTGTTTACGGCCTTCGGCCCCAAGGCTATTGAACACCGCCTGAGCAGCTCTGGCGCAGCCGTGGTGGTCACCGATGCGGTGAACCGGCCCAAACTCGCCGAAGTGGAAGGCTGCCCGACGATCGTGACAGTCACTGGCGCCAAAGGCGAAGGCCTGGTGCGCGGTGATTTCAGTTTCTGGGCCGAGCTGCCCAATTACTCCAACCACTGCGAGCCGGTGCTGCTGGGCGCAGACGAGCCGTTCCTGCTGATGTTCACCTCGGGCACCACCGGCCCCTCGAAAGCGCTCTCGGTGCCACTCAAGGCCATTGTTGCGTTCCAGAGCTACACCCGCGACGCCATCGACCTGCGCCCTGAAGACGCGTTCTGGAACGTCGCCGACCCGGGCTGGGCCTACGGCATCTATTTCGGCGTGACCGGGCCTTTGTCCATGGGCCATCCGATTACCTTCTACGATGGCCCGTTCACCCTAGAAAGCACCTGCCGGGTCATCAATAAATACGCGATCACCAACCTGGCCGGCTCGCCGACCGCATATCGCCTGTTGATTGCCGGCGGCGAACAATTCGCCCGCTCGATCAAGGGCAAGCTGCGTATCGTCAGCAGCGCCGGCGAGCCGCTGAACCCGGAAGTGATCCGCTGGTTTGCCGATAACCTGGGGGTGACCATCCATGACCACTACGGCCAGACCGAGCTGGGCATGGTGCTGTGCAACCACCACGGCCTGGAACATCCGGTGCATGTCGGGTCGGCGGGTTTTGCTTCGCCGGGGCATCGCATCGTGGTGCTGGACGACGATCACCAGGAGTTGCCTGCCGGCCAGCCGGGGATTCTCGCCATCGACCGAGAGCAATCGCCAATGTGCTGGTTCGCCGGCTATGACGGCGCACGGACCAAGGCCTTTGTCGGCAAGTATTACCTCAGCGGCGATACCGTCGAACTCAATCCGGACGGCAGCATCAGCTTCGTCGGACGCAGTGACGATGTGATCACCACCTCTGGCTACCGCGTGGGCCCGTTCGACGTGGAAAGTGCGCTGGTCGAACACCCGGCAGTGGTGGAAGCGGCGGTCGTCGGCAAGCCCGACCCGGAGCGCACCGAGCTGGTCAAAGCCTTCGTGGTGATCAACGAGCAGTTCCGCGCCACCCCCGAGCTGGCCGAGGAACTGCGCCTGCATGTACGCCAGCGCCTCGCCGCCCATGCCTACCCACGGGAAATCGAATTTGTCAGCGACTTGCCCAAGACCCCGAGCGGCAAGTTGCAACGCTTTATTTTGCGTAATCAGGAAATCGCCAAGGCGCAAGCCGCGTTGGCCTGATCCACTTTTCAAGGAAACAATGATGCAGATTGAAAACAAGGTTTTTCTGGTCAGCGGCGGCGCGTCGGGCCTCGGTGCAGCCACCGCTGAAATGCTGGTCGCTGCCGGTGCCAAGGTGATGCTGGTGGACATGAATGGCGACGCGGTCGCGGCCAAAGCCAAACAGCTGGGCGACAACGCCCGCAGCGCCGTGGCGGACATCAGCCAGGAAGCCGCTGCCGAAGCCGCCGTGCAAGCCACCGTTGCCGCCTTTGGTGGCTTGCACGGGCTGGTGAACTGCGCCGGTGTGGTGCGCGGCGAGAAGATCCTCGGCAAAAACGGCCCTCACGCGCTGGCCAGCTTTGCCCAGGTGATCAACGTCAACCTGATCGGCAGCTTCAACCTGCTGCGCCTGGCCGCTGCGGCCATTGCAGAAACCCCGGCGGATGCCGACGGTGAGCGCGGCGTGATCATCAATACCGCGTCGGTGGCGGCGTTTGACGGGCAGGTCGGCCAGGCGGCGTATGCCGCGTCCAAAGGTGCGATCGCCAGCCTGACACTGCCCGCCGCGCGGGAGCTGGCGCGCTTCGGCATTCGGGTGATGACCATCGCCCCCGGCATTTTCGAAACCCCGATGATGGCTGGCATGACCCCGGAAGTCCGCGACTCGCTGGCCGCCGGTGTGCCGTTCCCGCCGCGCCTGGGCAAACCGAGCGAATATGCCGCGCTGGTCCGGCACATCATTGAAAACAGCATGCTCAATGGCGAGGTGATCCGTCTCGACGGTGCCTTGCGCATGGCAGCCAAGTAAGAGAGGAAGCGTCATGACCGATCCCATCGTAATTGTCAGCGCCGCGCGCACCCCCATGGGCGCGTTCCAGGGCGATCTCAAAGGCCTGACCGCACCGCAACTGGGCTCTGCGGCGATTCGCGCCGCCGTCGAGCGTGCCGGTATCGCCAGCGATGCCGTGGATGAAGTGCTGTTTGGCTGTGTATTGCCGGCCGGTCTCGGCCAGGCCCCCGCACGCCAGGCCGCCCTTGGCGCCGGGCTGGACAAGGCCACCCGCTGCACCACCCTCAATAAAATGTGCGGCTCGGGCATGGAGGCGACGATGCTTGCCCATGACTCGCTGCTGGCCGGCAGCGTCGAGGTGGTGATTGCTGGCGGTATGGAGAGCATGTCCAACGCCCCGTATCTGCTGGACCGCGCACGCAGCGGCTACCGCATGGGCCACGGCCGCGTGCTGGACCATATGTTCCTCGACGGCCTGGAAGATGCCTACGACAAAGGCCGCCTGATGGGCACCTTTGCCGAAGACTGCGCACAACATAACGGCTTTACCCGCGAGGCCCAGGATGCGTTTGCCATTGCGTCCCTGACCCGTGCGCAAGCGGCGATCAGCAATGGCAGCTTCGCTGCCGAGATCGTCCCGGTGCAGGTCACGGTAGGCAAAGAGCAAAAAACCGTCCTGCATGATGAGCAACCGCCCAAAGCCAAGCCGGACAAGATTGCCAGCTTGAAACCGGCGTTCCGCGAAGGCGGGACAGTGACGGCGGCCAACTCCAGTTCAATTTCCGACGGCGCGGCGGCCTTGCTCCTGATGCGTCAGTCCGAGGCGCACAAGCGCGGCCTGCAACCCTTGGCGGTGATCCGTGGGCATGCGGCGTTTGCCGATGAACCGGGCCTGTTTCCGGTGGCGCCGGTGGGGGCTATACGCAAGCTGATGAGCAAGACCGGCTGGAGCCTGAACGAAGTGGACCTGTTCGAAATCAACGAAGCCTTTGCCGTGGTCAGCCTGGTGACCATGAGCAAGCTGGATATCCCCCACGACAAGGTCAACATTCATGGCGGCGCCTGTGCCTTGGGTCACCCGATCGGCGCGTCCGGTGCGCGGATTCTGGTGACGCTGCTGTCGGCCCTGCGCCAGAAGGGTCTCAAACGGGGCGTCGCCGCTATCTGCATCGGCGGTGGTGAAGCCACGGCCATGGCCGTCGAATGCCTGTATTAAGGACTGACCATGCTACCCAATGACGAACAACTGCAAATCAGCGAAGCGGCCCGACAATTCGCCCAGGAGCGCCTGAAACCGTTCGCGGCCGAGTGGGACCGCGAGCACCGCTTTCCCAAGGAGGCCATCGGTGAAATGGCCGAACTGGGCTTTTTCGGCATGCTGGTGCCGGAACAGTGGGGTGGTTGCGACACCGGCTACCTGGCCTACGCCATGGCCCTGGAAGAAATCGCTGCCGGCGACGGGGCTTGCTCGACCATCATGAGCGTACACAACTCGGTGGGTTGCGTGCCGATCCTCACGTTCGGCAACGACCAGCAGAAAGAGCAATTTCTCAAGCCGCTGGCCAGTGGTGCGATGCTCGGCGCCTTCGCGCTGACCGAGCCCCAGGCCGGTTCCGATGCCAGCAGCCTGAAAACCCGTGCACGCCTCGAAGGCGATCACTACGTGTTGAACGGCTGCAAACAATTCATCACCTCCGGGCAAAACGCCGGCATCGTGATTGTGTTTGCTGTCACTGACCCGGCGGCGGGCAAGCGCGGCATCAGCGCGTTTATCGTGCCGACGGATTCGCCGGGCTACACGGTGGCGCGGGTCGAGGACAAGCTCGGCCAGCATGCGTCGGATACCTGCCAGATCCTGTTCGAAGACGTCAAGGTGCCGCTCGCCAATCGTCTGGGGGAGGAGGGTGAGGGGTACCGCATCGCCTTGGCGAACCTCGAAGGCGGGCGTGTCGGCATTGCCTCGCAATCGGTGGGCATGGCCCGCGCCGCCTTTGAAGCCGCGCGCGACTACGCCCGGGAGCGCGAAAGTTTTGGCAAGCCCTTGATCGAACACCAGGCCGTGGCCTTTCGCCTGGCGGACATGGCCACGCAAATCGCCGTCGCACGGCAAATGGTGCATTACGCCGCCGCCCTGCGTGACAGCGGCAAGCCGGCGTTGGTCGAGGCGTCCATGGCCAAGCTGTTCGCCTCGGAAATGGCCGAGAAAGTCTGCTCCGCCGCCTTGCAAACCTTGGGCGGTTACGGTTACCTGAGCGACTTTCCCTTGGAGCGGATCTACCGCGATGTGCGGGTCTGCCAGATTTACGAAGGCACCAGCGATATTCAGCGCATGGTCATCTCACGCAATCTTTAAGGAGCCACTACATGAGTTACGAAACTATTTTGCTCGACGTGCAGGGCCGTGTCGGGTTGATCACCCTTAACCGTCCGCAAGCCCTTAACGCGCTGAACGCACAATTGATCAACGAGTTGAATCAGGCGCTGGATGACTTGGAACGCAACCCTGAAATCGGCTGCATCGTGCTCACCGGCTCGAAAAAAGCCTTCGCCGCTGGCGCCGACATCAAGGAAATGGCCGAGCTGACCTACCCGCAGATCTATATCGACGACCTGTTCAGCGACGCCGATCGCGTGGCCAACCGTCGCAAGCCGATCATCGCTGCCGTCAACGGCTTCGCCCTGGGTGGCGGCTGTGAGTTGGCGCTGATGTGCGACTTTATCCTCGCCGGCGACAGCGCCAAGTTCGGCCAGCCGGAAATCAACCTGGGGGTGCTGCCGGGCATGGGCGGCACCCAGCGCCTGACCCGCGCCGTGGGCAAGGCCAAGGCTATGGAAATGTGCCTGACTGGTCGCTTTATCGACGCGGTGGAAGCCGAGCGTTGCGGGGTTGTAGCGCGCATTGTCCCGGCCGATGAACTGCTCGAAGAAGCGCTGAAAGTCGCCACGCTGATTGCCGGCAAGTCAGTGCCGATCAGCATGATGGTCAAGGAAAGCGTGAACCGGGCGTTTGAAGTGAGTCTCTCGGAAGGCGTGCGCTTTGAGCGTCGGGTATTCCATGCGGCGTTTGCGACGCAGGATCAGAAGGAAGGCATGGCGGCATTCGTGGCCAAGCGCGCGCCTGAATTCAAGGACAAATAACCCGCCCTCACAAACACTGCAGATCCACTGTGGGAGCGGGTAAGCCAGCTCCCACAGTGGGTTTGTGGTGTGTCAGTCAGAGCGGGTAGTTCTTCAGCTCCCGCGCAATCACCATCCGCTGAATCTCGCTGGTGCCTTCGTAGATCTGCGTGATCCGCGCATCGCGGTAGTAGCGCTCCACCGGATAATCCTCCAGATACCCATACCCGCCATGAATCTGCATCGCCGAGGAGCAGACCTTTTCGGCCATTTCCGAAGCGAACAGCTTGGCCTGGGACGCTTCCGACAGGCACGGCTTGCCCGCACTGCGCAGGCGTGCGGCGTGCAGGATCAGCAAGCGTGCGGCATTCAGCCGGGTTTGCATGTCGGCCAGCAGGTTGGCCACGCTCTGGTGTTCGATGATGGCCTTGTCGAACTGCACGCGGTCACGGGCATACCCCAGCGCAGCTTCAAACGCTGCACGGGCGATGCCCAGGGCTTGAGCGGCAATGCCGATACGCCCGCCTTCCAGGTTGGACAGCGCAATCGCCAGGCCCTTGCCGCGCTCACCCAGTAGGTTGGCCTCAGGCACGCTGCAGTGGTTGAGGGTAACGGCGCAGGTGTCCGAGGCGCGGATGCCCATCTTGTGTTCGGTACGATCAACCACGAACCCCGGCGTGTCCGTCGGCACCAGGAAGGCGGAAATGCCGCGCTTGCCCAGTTCCGGATCGGTCACCGCAAACACAATCGCCAACTTGGCGCGCTTACCATTGCTGACAAACTGCTTGGCGCCATTGATCACCCACTGGCCATCGCGCAGTTCGGCACGGGTGCGCAGGTTGTGGGCCTCGGAGCCGGCCTGGGGTTCGGTCAGGCAGAAGCAGCCGATGGCCTGGCCGCTGGCGAGTTCCGCCAGCCAGGTTTGTTTCTGCTCTGTTGTGCCGTAGTTGAGGATTGGCCCGCAACCCACTGAATTATGGATACTCATCAGTGCGCCCGTGGCACCGTCACCGGCGGAAATCTCTTCCACCGCCAAGGCATACGCCACGTAATCGACATAGGTACCGCCCCATTCTTCCGGTACCACCATGCCCAGCAACCCCAGCTCGCCCATCTTCGCCACCAGGGCGTCATCGATCCAGCCAGCTTTTTCCCAGGCCTGGGCGTGAGGGGCGATTTCGCCACGGGCGAAGTCACGCGCCATGTCGCGAATCATGATTTGTTCTTCAGTGTATTCAATATCTTGCATGGCTTATCTCGCAACCTGCGTGAAGTTGTGGAAGAAGCTTTCCACGTGGCTCGCGTCCAGCCCATGGAGTGTCGATGGGTTCCAGCGCGGGTTCTTGTCTTTGTCGATGATCAGCGCGCGGACCCCTTCAATCAGGTCGCCACGCTCGAACCACTGGCGATCCAAGTGCAGTTCCAGGGCGAAACACTGCTCCAACGGCAAACGGCGCCCGCGCCGCAGCATTTCCAGGGTCACGGCCATGGCCAGCGGTGAACGGGTTTGCATCAGGTTGGCCGTGCTCAAGGCCCATTCATGGCTGTTGGCGACGGTCACTTGTTGCAGTTGCTCGACAATGCTGCGCACGTCCGGCAAGGCAAAAAAATGGTCGATTGCAGGGCGCAAGGCGGCGAGCGGGGCGTCCGGCAGTTGCTGCACGGCCAGCTTGGCCAGCACGCCTTGCAGGTCCTTGAGAGGGGAATCTTGCCATGACAGTTGGTCGAGTTTCTGGTCGAGGTCGGCCAGTTTGGTGCTGTCCAGGTACCAGTCCGCCAGCCCGCAATACAACGCATCGGCCGCACGAATCTGCACGCCGGTGACGCCCAGGTAAATGCCCAGCTCGCCAGGAATGCGCGGCAGGAAATAACTGCCGCCTACGTCGGGGAAGTAACCGATCGCCACTTCCGGCATCGCCAGTCGGCTGCGTTCGGTGACCACACGCAGATCCGCGCCTTGCACCAGGCCCATGCCGCCGCCGAGGACGAAGCCGTCCATCAGCGCCAGTACCGGTTTGCGGTAATGGTGGATGGCCAGGTCGAGGGCGTATTCCTCGACGAAGAAATCCTCGTGCAGGGTGTCGCCGTTCTTGAAACTGTCGTAGAGCGAGCGAATATCGCCGCCCGCACAGAAGGCTTTTTCACCGGCACCGCGCAGGACCACGGCATATACCTGGGGATCATCTGCCCAGGCCTGAAGCTGTTGGGCCAGGCCGCGAACCATGTTCAGGTTGATGGCGTTTAAGCCGGCGGGGCGATTGAGGGTGAGGTGGCCAACATGGTTGCGGACGTTGGCCAGTACCTCTTGCTGAAGAATGTCGGCGTGGCTTGCCTCGGATGAAACCTGAGCAGTCATCTGTAACTCCCTGCTTTTATTGTTCTTTAAACAAGATGTTCGCGGACGAACCCTCTCGCGATCGTACCAGTGCAAATTTGCCCAGTACAACCTTGAATCATGCAGGTCGTTTTTGCATTTATGCAGAACAGGCGATCAGCCGTCCGGAAGGTGAAAATAGCCGGCCAGGGCCTCGCTACAGCGCAGCACGGCACGCCTGGCGGCCGGCTCAGAAGCGGGGTAGTTGATAAAACCGTGGCGCATGCCCGGGCACTCTTTGTGCCCCTCGTCGTTAATGCGGGGCGCTCGCGATACCGCTATTCGACGCGAGTTGCCAGCACTTGCCCGATACTTCGACGACGGGCATGACTCTCGGCGGCGTGGATCAACTGTTCCAGCGCCGTGGGCTCGATATCGTAGAACTGCTCCATGTCGGCCAACGCCAGCTTCAGGTCCGCCGCCGTGATTGCCGGGTCTCTTGCTGCCTGCGCCTTGCTCACGAAGGTGTTCGGTGCCTCGGTCGCGCCCTTGGGATAGCGCGTGCGGGTGGCATTGTTATAGGCCAGTGCACAGGTCACCAACGCTCCCGCGCCGAGCATCACCGCGGGCAGTTCCTGCCAGCCGAGAGCCGTCGAGGCCGGATCGGCCAGTACCAGCGTCATCGCCAGGCCTCCCGCCGGCGGGTGCAGGCAACGCAGCCAGCAGATCAGGACCACGGTCATGCCCGCCGCCAGGCAGGCGCTGCCCAAGGTGCGCCCCAGGACCCGTGCGACGAGCAGCGCGACTACGCCGGCACACAGGTAGCTGCCGATGATCGACCACGGCTGTGCCAGCGCGCCGGATGAAACGGCAAACAGCAACACTGCCGACGCACCCAGAGGGCCGAGCAGGTGCAGGGCGACCTCCATGCCAAACACTTGCGCGCAGACCCACACGCTGAGCAGAGTGCCCAAGGCCATGCCGATCGCGGCGCGGCTCCATTCGGCAGGGCGGGTATTGATGGCAGCGGGTAACCAGCGAGCGAGCATTCACAATTTCCATAAACGGCGGGCAAAAAAAGGCTTGTCTGGTTTCCCGGACAAGCCCTTGAAAGTTCCTGCATTTGGGGGAGGAACCCGCGTAGTGTGCCGACCGCGATGCAGGGTCGCCAATGCATATTAATGTAGGTTAAATACAAAAATAATGGACTCAACTGGCCGGCCGCCGCCGGCGCGGTCAAGGTTGAATGGTTTTGTCCAAGTGCAGCAGCACGTAGGGATTCTTGTCGAACGTGCCAGTGAGCGTCGGAGTGATTGCGCGCAATCGTGGGTCCTGCAACCCTTCAAAGTCATCTTGGCTCATGACCAGCCACGCCGGACCTTGCAATGTTGCCAGGTCGGCGGGCTGCTGGGTGAACACCGGCACCCGGTCGTAATCGAGGTTGACCATGAACTTGATGGCTTTGGCATCCTTACCCAGCGCATGCAGCACGATGGGCGCCGGTTGCTGGCGGACCTGCGCCTGGACTTGCAGGCTGAAGGTGCGAGTGTCATAGAGGCTGCGCTCCACTGGCTCGACCACCACAATATACGTCGTCCATACCGCCAGCACGGCGGTCAGGGCCGGTACCAGCGTGCGCAGGCGTGCCTGGAACACCGCCACCAGCGCCAGCACTTGAAGCGCGCCCAGCACGCCCAGCACCCAGCCGATGTGCGCCATCTGCTCCGGGTAACGCCGGCGCGCCAGCCATAGCCCGACGATCAGCAGCGCGGGCAACACGGTCCACAGGCTCAGCATCAAACCGCGCAGCCAGCCATACAACCGCCCGTGGGCGACTTGAAACGGATACGCCGCAATAATGGCTGCCATCGGCAACATCGGCAGCACATAACGCGCCTTCTTTGCCTGGGGAATCGACAAGCCGAGCATCACCAACAAGCCCGCCGCTGCGCAGTACAGCACCAACTGCAACGCCGGATCAGGTGGGCGTCGCCCGCCAATCGCTATCACCAGCAGCACCAGCAGCGCCAGCGGGTAAGCCAGCGCGTAATTGCCCACGGAACTGGTGAAGTAATACAGCGCACCGCTGGAGCCTTCGCTGCCATCCATACGCCCGAGGAACTGCATGCGGATCACGTCCTGCATGAACGCTTCGCCGCCGCTGAGCTTGGCCAGCAGCAACAGCAGGCCAACGCACGCCCCCAGCAGTGCCAGGGCCAACAGGCCGAAGCTGAACAGCTGGCGCCATTGGCGGTTGAGCAGGAAGTAGCTGCATAGCACGCCCGTGGGGATCACCAGGCCAATCGGCCCGCGAATCGTAAAGCCCACGATCAACAGCAGGTACACCCAGTGCAGGCGCTTGGCGGCGCCGAAGTGATCATGCGCATAACCCAGGTAGAACACCGTCAGGGCCACTGCGGCGAGCATCTGGTCGAGGGACACCGCGCGGGTTTCGCTGATAAACGTGCTGCTGAGCAACAGCAGCGCAACACTCAGCAGGCCCCAGCGCTGGGAGTAGGGCGCCGTCAGGCGGTACACCAGCATGACGATCAGCGCCGAAGCGATGGACGTCGGCAACCAGGCCGTAAAGCTGTTGACCTGGCCCAGGGGCAAGGACAGCAGCCACGTCATCAGCGTCGAGGTCGCCAGGTAATCGGCATAAGGTTGCCCGTAGGTCGTGGGGAAAAAGCTCGGCCCATGGTGCAACATCTCCTGGGCAAAGACCACGAAGCGCGAGTCGAAACCGATGATTGCCTGGTGCCAGTTGCCGGCAATGAATAACAGCAACGCCAGTAGCGCCAGCCCCAACGACTGGCGCCGGATCGCTGCGTTCATCAGCTGGGGCATTTGATCTTTCACCGGTCAGGCTTCCACAACTTGTGGCACCCACTGTTGCTGGGGAATCGGTAACTGGCAGGAGTCGCCACGGCCCATCGGGAAATACTGGAAGCCTTTGCGCGCCAGGCGCTCGCCGTCATACAGGTTGCGACCATCGAAGATCACCGGGGTGTTCAGACGTTCGTAGATCAGGTCGAAGTCCGGTGCCTTGAACTGCTGCCATTCGGTGCAGACGATCAACGCATCGGCGCCGCTCAGGGTGGATTCCGGAGTACCCATCAACATCAGCCGTGGGTCGTCACCGTAAATTCGCTGGGTTTCCTGCATGGCTTCCGGGTCAAATGCGCGCACGGTGGCACCGGCAGCCCACAGCGCTTCGATCAGCACGCGGCTCGGGGCATCGCGCATGTCGTCGGTGTTAGGTTTGAAGGCCAGGCCCCACAGGGCGAAGGTCTTACCGCGCAGGTTGCCCTTGAAGAAGGCGTTGATGCGTTCATACAGCTTGCTCTTCTGGCGCTGGTTGATCGCTTCGACGGCTTCGAGCAGGTCGCTCGAGCAATGGGCCTGCTTGGCGCTGTGGATCAGGGCGCGCATGTCTTTGGGGAAGCACGAGCCGCCGTAGCCGCAGCCGGGGTAGATGAAGTGATAGCCGATGCGTGAGTCGGCGCCGATGCCCAGGCGTATCGCTTCGATGTCCGCCCCCAGGTGTTCGGCCAGCTCGGCGATCTGGTTGATAAAGCTGATCTTGGTGGCCAGCATGCAGTTGGCGGCGTACTTGGTCAGTTCGGCGCTGCGCAGGTCCATGAAGATGATGCGATCGTGGTTGCGGTTGAAGGGCGCATACAGCTCGCGCATGACTTCACGCACTTCTTCACGCTCGCAGCCGATGATGATCCGGTCCGGGCGGCGGCAGTCGGCAACCGCCGAGCCTTCCTTGAGGAATTCCGGGTTGGAGACGATATCGAACTCCAGGGACCGCCCGGTGCCGTGCATGGCCTTTTCGATATGGGCACGCAAGGTGTCGCCGGTGCCGACGGGTACGGTGGATTTTTCCACCAGGATCACCGGCTCGATCCGATGGCGGGCGACCGCATCGCCTACCGACAGCACGTATTTCAAGTCGGCCGAACCGTCTTCATCCGACGGTGTACCCACGGCGATAAACAGCACCTCGCCATGTTCGACGGCGAGCTTTTCATCAAAGGTGAAGCTCAGCCGTCCGCTTTCAAGGTTCTCCTTGACCATCGCCGCCAACCCTGGCTCGAAAATGCTCACATGGCCCTGCTGCAACAGCTTGACCTTGTTTTGATCAACGTCCATGCAGATGACATCGTGACCGACTTCGGCCAATACAGTGGCTTGTACCAGACCGACGTAACCACTACCAAATACACTGATTTTCATGGGGCATTCCTGGGGCTTGCTGCGCTAGCACGACGAGAGTTAATAACCAGTACACCGAGGATGACCAAGGCCACCCCCAGGGTTTTTGAAAGCGAAAAATGTTCGTTGAACACCGGCAGGCTGGCGGCCAACAGGTAGACCAGCGCGTAGCTGATACTGAGCAGCGAATAGGCGCGGCCCAGGGGCAAATCCTTGAGCGCACAGAGCCAGCACAGCATCGACAGCGCATAAGCGAGGATCGCCAGGCTCACCACGCCGAGGGCGCCCAGATCGATGGCGTTGCTGCTGAACGCGCCGAGCCATTCGTCAGGCAGGGGCAGGCGCGTCATGCTCCAGCGCATCCCCAACTGGGCGGCGCTGACCAGGCCGACACTGCCCAGGGCAAAGGTAAACCCGCGCACCCGGCTCATACTTGGCGCCCCAGCAGCACGACGCCAGCAATTACCAGCGCCACGCCCAGCCAATGCCGAGTGTCGATGTGCTCCTTGAATACGAAGCGCGCCATTAACGTGACCAATACGAAATTGAGGCTGAGCATCGGGTAGGCAATCCCGACTTCGAGGCGCTGCAGCACCAGCAGCCAGACCAGCAGGCCGAAACCCAGGCACAGCAGCGCTGCCCATAACCAGGCTGAGCGCAGTTTCAGCGCCCAACCGTCAGGCTGGTCGCGCCAGCTTTCCACCGCAAACTTCTGCGAGACCTGGCCCATGCAGGTGAGCAGGCAGGCGGCTAACAACAAGAACAGGGTGATCATGGCGCAGCCTGCGGGAAAACCAGGATCACCAGATTGCCTTGCTCAAAGCGCTTGCCGTCCTGGGGCAGCAGGTTCACTTCGGCGATCTCGTCGTCACCTTTGACGCGCATCACCACACCTACCGCGCCTTTTTGGCGGGCTTCGCTCATCCATTGCTGGACCTGGGTCAGGTCCACCTTACGCTGGGCGGCGTCCGGGTAGGCGAGGCCGTATTTCACTTCACCGACGGTGTTATAAAGGGTGACGTCAGCGCGTTGCAGGCGCCATGCCAGGGCCGATGCCGCGCCCAGGTCATTGCTGAGCAGGGCGGACGTCGGCTGCAGGTCCGGCAGGTGGTCAATGATGAATTGATCCGGGGTCTTGTTGTACACCACCGAATGGGGCAGCGCGGCCGGGGCCAACGCCACCAGCAACCAACTGCCCAGCGCCGGCGCGGCCCACCATTTCAATGGGCGTGCAGCCTGCAGCAGGTTGACGATGATCCAGCCGAACAGGCAGGCGAACACCAGCACCAGGCCGAGTGTTTCCTGGCCGTGCTCGTACAGCGGTGTTTTCAGTTGGAACCACGTCAGCGCGAGCAAGGCCACAACACCGAGGGTCAGGTTCAGCCAACCGTTGATGCGCAAGGCGCGGCCTTGGGCCTGCGCCAGTTTGTCGCTCAGCGCGTTACCCATGAGCAACGCCAGCGGCAGCAGGCACGGCATGATGTAGGACGGCAGCTTGCCCTTGGCCAGGCTGAACAGCGCCAGCGGCATCAGCAGCCACAGCAGCAGGAAGGCGATGTTAGGCGTGCGCTTGTGCTGCCACGCCTGCTTGACGGTGGACGGCAACAGCGCCACCCACGGCAGGCTGAATGCGACCAGCAGTGGCAGGTAGTACCAGAATGGCTCGGCGTGTTGCGCGTCTTCGCCGGCAAAGCGCTGGATATGCTCGTGCCAGAAGAAGAAGTTCCAGTAATCCGGCTCCTGGCTATGCACCGCAAGTGCCCAGGGCAGACTGATGGCAACCGCCACGGCGACGGCAACCAGGCCATAACCCAGCAAGTCGCGCAGGCGCTTCTGCAAGATCGCGTAGGGCAGGGCGATCAGCACCGGCAGCAGCCACGCGAGGAAGCCTTTGGTCATGAAGCCCATGCCACAGGCAACCCCGAGCAACGCCCAGGACCAGACGCGACCGCTGCGTGTGCTGCTGTCGAAGCAAAACCACAGCGCCACGCCGGTCAGGTTGACCCAGAAGGTGAACTGCGGGTCCAGGTTGGCATAACCGCCCAGCGCCGCGACGCTGACAAAGCTCATGTACAGCACCGTACTGACCAGGCTCTTGTGCGGGTCATTCCACAACCGGCGCGACACCAGGTACACCAACAGCACGCTGAGCCCGGTGCTCAAGGCCGACGCAAACCGCACGCCGAACAGGTTTTGCCCGAAGATCGCCTGGCCCAGCGCGATCATCCAGTAACCGGCAGCCGGCTTTTCGAAATAGCGAATGCCCATGAAATGCGGCGAAGCCCATTTGCCGGTCAGCAGCATTTCCTGGCTGATCTGTGCATAGCGGGTTTCATCCGGAATCCACAGGCCATGGGTGGCCAGTGGCAACAGATAAAATGCGCCGAATGCCAGCAACAGCAGGGGCAGCGCCCAACGGCGGATCATGCCTGCTGCACTCCGAGCCAACCCTCACGGCCGCTCAGGGCGCCACGCACCAGTTGTTGCTGGGGCAGGGTGGAGACGTCCGCCGGTAACAAGTCGCCCAGCGGTTTGAAATCGATGCCGCGCTGCCCTGCCTGGGCTAGCAACTGGCGAAAATCATTGGCCATCAGAATCCCTTCTACTTCTGCATGGATCGTGTACACGTTCAGCTTCGACTGCGCGAAGCGGTCGAGGATGAACCCGTTGAAATCCTTGGCAGCCACCACCGGCCCGACGACTTCGTCGAAGGTCGGCAGGTCTACCGGAATCTGTGGGGTGCCCGCGCTGCCGTCGGCCAGGGTTGGACGAAACAGGCTGGTGCCCCGGCAATCGCTGTTGTAGCGAAAGTTGAAGCCTTGCTTGGCTTGCACCACGCGTTCATCGGCGCGCCAACCGGCGGCCGCTGAACAGTCGACACGTTCACCGAGGATGTCGCTCAAGGTGTCCACACCGCGTCGAATCTGCTCGATCAACTGTGCGTCGCTCCAACGTCCGGCGTTGGCCTGCCAACCATGGTGATCCCAGGCGTGCAGGCCGACTTCGTGCCCGGCGGCCTTGGCCTGGCGCATCAAGTGCCCCAGGTCACGGCCGATCGGCTTGCCCGGCCAGGCGGTGCCGGCCAGCAAGATATCCCAGCCATACAGGCCGGCAGCGTTGGAACGCAGCATCTTCCACAGGAATTGCGGGCGGATCAGGCGCCACAGGTGGCGCCCCATATTGTCCGGCCCGACACTGAAGAAAAACGTCGCTTTCACCCCGGCTTCATCCAGGGCCTCGAGCAACCGTGGCACGCCTTCGCGAGTGCCACGGTAAGTGTCGACGTCGATGCGAAGACCTGCCTGCATCAGCGCTTGTCCGCGATTTCGAGCATGGCTTCACGCAGGAAGAAGTCCAGGGTGTTGCCGATGGTTTCGCTCATCTCCACGGTTGGCTCCCAGTTCAGCAGGCGCTTGGCGTTTTCGATGCTTGGTTTGCGGTGGGCCACGTCCTGATAACCGGTGCCGTAGAACGCCTTGCTTTCTACGTCGCGGAAACCGGCGAACGGAGGGAAGTTGCTGCGCAGTGGGTGAGCTTCGAACTGACGCAGCAGTTCTTCGCCCAACTGGCGGATGCTCGCTTCGTTTTCGGGGTTACCGATGTTGATGATCTGGCCGTTGCACACGTCGTTGTCGTTATCAATGATGCGCGCCAGGGCTTCGATGCCGTCGGCAATGTCGGTGAAGCAGCGTTTCTGCTCGCCACCGTCGAACAGGCGGATCGGCGTACCTTCCACCAGGTTCAGGATCAACTGGGTGATCGCACGGGAGCTGCCGATACGTGCCGAGTCGAGGCGATCCAGGCGCGGGCCCATCCAGTTGAATGGACGGAACAGGGTGAATTTCAGGCCCTTGGCGCCGTAGGCCCAGATCACGCGGTCCAGCAGTTGCTTGGAGACCGAGTAGATCCAGCGTTGCTTGCTGACCGGGCCGACCACCAGGTTGGAGGTGTCTTCATCGAAGTACTGGTCCTGGCACATGCCATAGACTTCTGAAGTCGATGGGAAGATCACGCGCTTGTTGTACTTGACGCAGTAGCGAACCAGCTTGAGGTTCTCTTCGAAGTCCAGTTCGAACACACGCAGCGGGTTGCGGGTGTATTCGATCGGCGTGGCGATGGCCACCAGCGGCAGGACCACGTCGCATTTCTTGATGTGGTACTCGATCCACTCGGTGTGGATGCTGATATCGCCTTCCACGTAATGGAAGTTCGGGTGGCTGCGCAGGCGCTCGATGGCGTCGGAGCCGATGTCCAGGCCGTAGACTTCGTAACGGTCGTCACGCAGCAGGCGCTCGGACAGGTGGTTACCGATAAAGCCGTTCACGCCCAGGATCAGCACGCGGGTGCGACGTGGCTTGCGGCCAGACTCGGCGCCGCGCAGGACCGAACCGTCCACCAGGCCCAATTCGTTGGCCAGGGACGGACCGGCCAGGTACAGGCCGTTGTCGTTGCGCTGACCGAACTTGATCACCAGCGAGTCTTCAGCGCACGCGATGCGCAGCGGGTTGACGCTGATCACGCGGCCAGGCGCCAGGCCTTCGTTGCCCTGGACCACTTCGGCTTGCCACACGATCAGCTTGTGCTCGCCCACGGCGCAGAAAGCGCCCGGGTACGGTTGAGTCACGGCGCGTACCAGGTTGAACAGCTCTTCAGCCGGTTTTTGCCACTCCAACTTGCCATCTGCCGGGGTGCGACGGCCGAAATAAGTGGCCTGGCTTTCGTCCTGGGCGGTTTCGGTCAGTTTGCCTGCGGCCAGTTGCGGCAAGGCATCGCGCAGCAGGCTGCTGGCGGCGTCACGCAGTTTGGCGTGCAGGGTCAGGCCGGTGTCGGAGCGCTCGATCACGACTTTCTGCTGGGCCAGGATCGCGCCGGCATCGGCACGCTTGACCATACGGTGCAGGGTCACGCCGGTTTCGGTTTCGCCTTTGACCAGGACCCAGTTGGCGGGTGCGCGGCCACGGTATTTCGGCAGCAGCGAGCCGTGCAGGTTGAACGCGCCTTTGCGGGCGGTGGCCAGCAGGGGTTCGCTCAGCAGGTTGCGGTAGTAGAAGGAGAAGATGAAGTCCGGGTTGAGCTTGGCAATGCGCTCGATCCACAGCGGGTGGTTGGCGTCCTCCGGCGCATGCACCGGGATGCCTTTGCGGGCGCACAGTTGCGCGACTGAACCGTAGAAATTGTTTTCCTTGGGGTCATCGGCATGGGTGAATACGGCGGCAATGTCGTAACCGGCAGTCAGCAGGGCTTCAATGCCAGCACAGCCAATATCGTGGTAAGCGAAGACAACAGCTTTTGAATTCATGACGAAACCTGATCGGAAGGGGAAGTAGTGGTGGTATGGGAGGACACCAGGCCGTCAACGACGACTACGGGTGCCGGTGCTGCCGGTTGGTTGCGCAGCACTTTTTCAATAAAGAATCGGGGGCGGGCGCGCACATCGCTGTACATGCGGCCCAGGTATTCACCCAAGAGGCCCATGCCGATGAACTGGCCGCCGGTGAACACGAACAGCACCGCGAACAGCACGAAGGTGCCGTCGCCGGCCCATTGAGCGCCAAAGGCCAGACGCAGGACGATCAGCGCAAACGCAAACAGAACGCCCAGGCCCGCCAGGCCGAAGCCGACGATGGACAGCAGGCGCAGTGGGGTCGTGGTCATGCAGGTCAGCAGGTCGAACATCAAGCTGATCAGGCGCATGGCGCTGTATTTGGATTCGCCGTGTTCGCGCTCGGCATGGTGTACGAGGATTTCCGTGGTGTGACGGGCAAAGCCGTTGGCCAGGATCGGGATAAACGTGCTGCGTTCGCGGCAGGCGAGCATGGCGTCGACGATGGTGCGGCGGTACGCGCGCAGCATGCAGCCGTAGTCAGTCATGGCGACGCCGGTCGAGCGCTGCACGGCCAGGTTGATCAGGCGCGACGGCCAGCGGCGAAAGGCCGAGTCCTGGCGGTTGTTGCGCACGGTGGCGACCACGTCGTAGCCCAGCGCGGCTTGTTCCACCAGGCGCGGGATCTCTTCCGGCGGGTTCTGCAGGTCGGCGTCGAGGGTAATCACCACGTCGCCTCGGCACTGCTCGAAACCGGCCATGATCGCCGCATGCTGGCCATAGTTGCGATTGAGGATCACCGCGACCACGTTGCTGCCGTCTTCGGCGGCAGCGTCTTCGAGCAATTGGGCGGATTTGTCGCGGCTACCGTCATCGACCAGGATGATTTCGTATTCGTAGGCCAGTTGCTTGCAAGCTGCCGTCGTGCGACGCAGCAATTCAGGCAGGCTTTCTTGTTCGTTGTAGACCGGGATAACGATCGACACACAATGAATAGGGTAGGGTTTCAAAGATTCATGACCTCGGGGGTTGAGCAACTTGGAGCGTAAAGACAACAGTCACTGGCCGAAAAGGCAGGTGCGTGGTTAAACCTGGTGTGGAATTATGGTGTTCATCCGACCATCCTGGTGGGTTATTGAGACCTTCCATGTGTATACGAGAGTAAAGACCAAAAACCACAAAGGTAAAGGGGAATCAACAAGTTAGTCGGCACAGTGCGGCTCGTTCTCAAGTCCTGCGGCCAAGATTAAGCGTAAAAATGTTCAACGAATATGAAAGCCTAATGAAAAAATCGTTTATTTGACAGGTAGACAGCTAGGGTTCAGCTAAATGACTAACGTACTGAGGACGTTGCTAATTTGGCGGAATAGGAACGTTTTGCATGGCGCTGGGCTCAACGGAGCGGACCCGGATCGGCGCTGCACGTAATAGCATCCCCCGTTACTGATGTTTATTGAAGAATCTTCTCTGCATTGCCCCTCAAGTGCCGGTAAAGTAAGCCATCTCTTGCCAGGGTACTCGGATGAATAGCGTGCAGCGTTTAGGCGGCCAATGGCGGCCCGTGTTGATGGGATTGTTGATGAGCGCAGCCTGCGTCACCCCCGTATACGCTGATGAGGGCGTGCCGCTGACCACGCTCGCTCAAGTGCCAGAGGGGGTTGAAGTGCAAGGCAAGCAGGTCGCCGCCTATACCTGGGACGACCGCCAGGGCAAGAACCTACTGGTGCTGGCCGAGCAAATCAGCCAGCGCGAGGATGACGGCACCCAGTCGGCGCTTGTCTATGCGGCCCAGTATTTGATCGACGGTGACCGCCCCAAACGCCTCTGGATGCTCTACGACGACGTGCAGCGCTGCGAATTCGATGCCGCGATGCGCTTCGACATGGCGGCGACCAAGGTCACCGACCTTGCCGGCGACGGCACCACCCAGGCCACTGTGGGCTACACGCGCACCTGCACCAGTGATGTGAGCCCCAATGAATTCAAGCTGATCATGCATGTCGGCAAGTCGCAGAAGTACCGCCTGCGTGGTGTCGACCGGGTCGGCGCCGCCTGGTGGGACGAAGAAGCAGGAGCACTGCGTGGCATGCCGCTGCCCAAGGATTGCAGCATCGCCGGGCAACAGGCACTGGTCAGCCAGTACAAGGAACAGGGCACTGAATTGCCTTTGCCAGGTTGCTACAGCGACGAGAAGGATTTTGCCAAGGCACCGCAGGCCTACCTGATATTCATGCGCCAGCACTGGTTCGCGCTGATGCAGAAGCAGGATGCTGAATGGAGCCAGGCGCAGACCCCGCCTCAGGAATCGAGCGGGGATGAAGAGACCGCCCCGTGATTGGGTGCAGGGGCCGATGGTGCGTTAGACTCGGCTCTCGTCAATTCAATGAATATCTCGAATAAACAAAGGCTTGTTCGAGATATTTAATCCAAAGGCTGATCTACTTTGACTGAGTCAATCCGCAACCCGCTGACCCTCTACCTCACCCGCCTGGCGCACTCCAGTCAACTGACCATGCGCTACGTGCTGCAGGACGCCGCCGACCGCTTCGGCTTCGAGGATATCAACCTTGAAGACATCGACTGGCACCTGCTGCAACCCGAACACGTGATCGCTCTGGTTGCGGCCTTGCGCGAGGACGGCTACGCGCCCAACACCTCGTCGCTGTATGTAAACGCCGTGCGCGGGGTGATGAACGAAGCCTGGCGCATGAGTCTGATCAGCCAGGAACACCTGCTGAAAATGCGCACGGTCAAGGCCGCGCCCGGCACACGCCTGAGCCAGGGGCGCAACCTGCGTCGCACGCTGATCCGCGAAATGATCGACGTCTGCGCCGCCGACCCACGGCCCCAGGGCCTGCGCGATGCTGCAGTGATCGGTATTTTGTACGGCTCGGGCATGCGTAAGTCGGAGTCGGTCAACCTCGACCTCGCACAGATCAACTTTGACGAGCGCAGCCTGCGCGTGATTGGCAAGGGTAACAAGGAACTGATCAAATACGCGCCGGGCTGGGCCTTCGCCAAATTGCAGGCCTGGCTCGAATTCCGGCGCGAACAACTCAAGGAAGGCGAGCACGACGATTCCTTCCTGTTCAACCGCATCCGCAGGGGCAGCCATATCACCCGCGAACGCATCACCAAGCATGCGATTTACTACATCGCCCGCCAGCGCGGTCAGCAGGTGGGGGTGAAGATCATGCCCCATGATTTCCGGCGCTCCTTCATCACGCGGGTGATTGAGGAACATGACCTTTCCATCGCGCAGAAACTGGCGCACCACACCAATATCCAGACCACCGCGAACTACGACGTGCGTGACGACAATGAGCGGCGGCGAGCGGTGGATCGGTTTGATCTTTAGCCGGCGGCGACCGGTGAAAAACGCGCGGTCGTCGCCGGGCTTGGCTCAGGAGGAGGGCGGCGCACCGGCCAGCAAGTGCGCCGGCAGACGGCGCAAGGTCCACAGCGTGGTCAGCAGCGCCGCAGCGGCACACAGCGCGATGCCGATCAGCATCGGCGCCGGGGTGTGATCCGCAAAGACGCCCACCAGGGTCATGGAGACGGCCGCCGTGATCATCTGGATCGCCCCGAGCAACGCCGATGCGGAGCCGGCCACCGCGCCGTGCTCTTCCAGGGACAACACGCCGGCCGCTGGCAACAGCAAGCCGAGGAAACCGAAACCGATAAACAACAGCGACATCATCAAGCCTAGGTGGCTGCCCCATAGCGTCGTAGCGGCCAGTAACACCATCACCACGGCCACGCCCACCACCGACCAGCGAATCAGCGGCGCCAGGCCCAAGCGTGCGCTCAGGCGGGCGGTGAGCTGGCTCATGGCAAAAAAAGACGCGGCGTTCAGCGCAAAGCACAGGCTGAATTGGGTGGGGGTCAGCCCGAAATACTCGATGTATACGAACGGCGCGCTGCCGATAAATACAAAGAACGTCGCCAGGCCAAACCCGCACACCACCGACAAACCGATGAACACCGGGTCGCGCAGCAACGCCCCATAACTGCTGAAGGCATTACCCAAGGTCTTGCCCAATCGGCGCTCGGCGGGATGGGTTTCAGGCAATTGCACGATGGTCATGACCAGGCACAACACGGCCACCACCGCCAGCACGACAAACACTTCACGCCAACTCCATAGCGTAATCACCAGGCTGCCCGCCAAAGGCGCGAGGATCGGCGACACACTCATCACCAGCATCAGCAACGCCATCAGCCGCGCCGCTTCATGGCCGGTATACAGGTCGCGCACAATCGCCCGGGGAATCACCATCCCCGCGCACGCGCCAAACGCCTGCACGGCGCGAAAACCAATCAGCACTTCGATGCTCGGTGCCAGTGCGCAGCCGATACTGCCCACGGCGAAGATAAGCAACCCGGCGTAGATCGGCGGCTTGCGCCCGAACACATCGCTGATCGGGCCATAAAACAACTGGCAGACGCCGATGATCATGAAGAACACCGTGAGGCTCATCTGTACCGCTGCCGGCGATGCCTGCAGGCTGGCGCCCAGGGTCGGTAGCGCCGGTAGGTAGATGTCAATGGCGAAGGGGCCGACGGCAGTGATCAGACCAAGCAGCAAAGCAAGGTGGGCGATACGTTTAGGCATAAGCAGTTCCGCGTGAAGCAAAGGTTGGCCAGCTTAAAGAACCGCTCCCACGCAAACAAGCTGGGGAAGACTTCGAGTTCGACTGCGCAGATCTGTGCAATTGAGCTTCAATACAGAGAGCCAATTCCGATAACAATATCAACGACGGTCAAGTGGTTGGGTTCCCAACCGACTGTAAAGTCTACGGGGATGACTAGCATGACGATCAAATTACGCTTATGGCTATTGATTGCGACTGGATTGATCACCGCCTTGATCATGAGCCTGGCCGGTTACCTGGGAAACACCCGTATGGCCGATGCGGTGCAGGACAATCAGGTCATCATGACGGTGCTGCGCAACCACATGGAAGCCGACATGATGCACGACGCACTGCGCGCCGACGTGTTGTCGGCGATGTTAGTCGGGTTGGGGAAAAGCACTAGCACCAAAGCCGAGGTCAGCAGTTCACTCAAGGAGCATGCCGAGCACTTTCGGCAGGTGCTGGAGGACAACCTTAAGCTGCCGTTGGGCGAAACGTTAAAGACCAGCCTGGGAAAAATCAAACCCAGCTTGGATACCTATATCAACGCAGGTGAACGTATTGTCGCACTCGCGCTGGACAACCCGGAGGCCGCTCGCGGCGAACTGGAGACCTTCAATACAGCGTTCAGCCAGTTGGAGGGTCAAATGGCTACCCTCAGCGAACTGATCGAAAACAATACGCAGCAAACCAGCATTGGCACCCGGCTAACCATCAGCAACGCCAACTTCACCTTGGCTGTGGTGTTGATCGCAAGCCTGTTGTTGCTCCTGGTGCAGGGCCGATGGGTCTCCCGGAGCATCATGGGGCCGTTGCAGGCCGCGAGCCGAATCGCTGACAGTATTGCCCATGGCAATTTGAGCGAGCCGATTGTCGTGCCCCATCGCAAGGACGAGGCCAGCGCGCTGATACGCAGCCTCGCCACCATGCAGGGGGATTTGCGCGGCATGATCGAAGTGGTGCGCAGTAATGCCCACGGCGTCAATGGCATGAGCGAGCAACTGAGCCAGGGTTGCCATGAAGTGGCGGGCAGTAGTCAGCAGCAAAGCGCCGCCGCCAGCACCATGGCGGCGGCCGCCAGTGAAATGACCGCCAGCATCGAGGAAATCACCCAACATGCCGCACGCGCACTGAATATGGCCAACCAGGCAGAAGCCTTGGCCAAGGACGGCGGTCGGGTGATCCATCAGGTGGTCAGTGACATGGACGGCATTGCCCGCTCGGCGCAGCAATCAGCCCAGGTGATCCGCACGCTCGACAAGGAATCCGAGGCGATCTACAGCATTATCCAGGTTATCAAGGGCATTGCCGATCAAACCAACCTGCTGGCCCTGAATGCCGCGATAGAAGCCGCCCGCGCCGGTGAACAAGGACGCGGTTTTGCGGTGGTCGCCGATGAGGTGCGCAGCCTGGCCGGACGCACCAGCGCGTCGACCCAGGAGATTGCCAGCATGGTCGGTCGCATCCAGCAAAACACCCGGGAAGCGGTGACCAGCATGGAGGAGGGCGTCACTCAAGTGGACAAGGGCATGGCCGTGACCGCCGAAGTCGAGCGCGCCATCCGCGAGATTCTCCAGGCCACCCTCAACACCACCGAATTGGTCAACGACATCTCCCGCACCATCAGCGAGCAAAGCCTGGCCAGCAACGAAATTGCCCATCAAGTGGAGATGATTGCCAGTATGTCGGAGCGTAATAGCCAGGTGATCGGCACGACAGCCTCGACGACGGACGAGTTGTCTGCGTTGGCGGGGAAATTGTCGCAGTCGGTGGATCGATTTCGGCTTTGAGCATCACAGCTGATTTATATAACTCAACTAAATACCTATTTAGTTGAGTTATAACTAACAGTCATGTGAGAAGGACCGGAATAGGGCATACGCTCACTTTAACGAGGACCTGAACAACGATTTTATATGCTGTAACGAGGCCTGGTCTGAGGGGTCAACTGTCACGAAATGCTGGAGTTGCCACCGCTGAGTCTGTAACGCTTGCTTGGCAATAGGTCGGCTCCAGGGCGGATACACACGTAAAGCACGCTTGCCACCGACGCCATTTATGGACATTACGCCATGGGACAGCAACGTTGCACGGTCAAATACAAACTGACCACTTTGTTCGGTGCCAGTCGCGTGGATCACAACGAAGTCGATATTATCGTTGCTATCCAGCGGAGCAATCACACTCGTTGCATAGGGTCGTTTCCACAGCGTCACGAACTGACCAATCTTGGTCGGGGTGGTTTTGGCGACACGGAACACAACCTGGCGAGTTCCCAGCATGAATCGACAACCGCCATACTCTCTAGCCTCAACGTCAGGAGAAATATCTTCCGAGCATTTCAAGCCAGCCGGCAGATAAACCGCATCAATCGCAGCAAACAAACAACTCGGTACGACTGACGTGCCCATGGATTGAACCTTGATGGATTGGATTGCAGCAGATGCGAGTGTAGCGAGAGGACGTGTGTATTGCAGCGAACACATCAGCAGACTCCACAGAGGATACGTTTAAGGCCTTGAAATTTGACCTCCATGGGCCCTGACATCCAATTGGCGTGGTTCGCATAATGTATATTATGTTAAATGATGGGGCATGTCATGGATCTTCAATCGAGTAGCTCGCGGGGTACCCGGAAGTGAAGATCGAAATTTCAGAGAAGTAAAAATCTAAATTGCGGAATGGTTCCCGCATTTGGATATTTTCTTCCATCTCAGCGCTACCGAAGCCTCCTGAGACTCAGACACGATTTATACGGTTATCTAGTGACACTGTTAGAGCAGTTGGGCGAGCGACCGGCCTGCTCAATCTGAGTCAACCCGACCTTCAGCTTTGATTCGACAAATTGGCTTCAGCATTATCGATCTTTCGACCAACTCGATGCTTAAGAAATCACCCAAACCGACGCCCATTGCCGCTAGTCTATCCGGTGGGATATCTATGACGATGTCCCCGCTGCTATCACCTGGATCCCGGCATATCAACGTAGTTGGCAATGCATCACTCATTGGGCGCTAGCTCCGTTCTCGACCGAAATATTTTAGACAATATCGTACACCGACATGTGCAGAGGTTTCCGGCTTCACCGTAATACCACCGTTGAACCTTCTGAGAGACGTGTTGCGATGGGCTTTGACATGATCAAACCCGCATTTCATCGGGATTTCTCACACTCTACGCCCAGTGCCCCTCAAGACTTTGAGTGCATGAAGGAGTGCTCGCTCTACCTACGGCTGCTGCTAGACGACCGCCACGTCAGTCGCTCGAAGCTGGTCAGCTGAGGACTAATGACTGCCCTCCTCCTTAGGCCCGATTTCCGCCTTTGAGGATTGTCGGAAATTGCTGAGGATACTTTGAGAGCTGGGATTTACGGTCGTCAGTGTCGATTAGCTGTAAGCGTCTGGCGAAGTCACCTTGACCCATCAGGGGCAGTCCCGCGTCGGCAAGCGGGTCAAATCGGCATCAGCCTCAACACAGTGTTTTTCACCAAACCTCGGAAACGCACTTTCGTATAACCAAACTGACGCTTGATCACTCGAAATGGATGCTCAACCTTGGCGCGAACCTGGGCTTGGGCTTTCTCGATCTTGCGCTTCGCGCTTCTCGACACCGGTATAGCCTGCATCGGCGCAGACCACGCTCTCAGCACCGTGTAGCAGTTTGTCGACTGGGGTTATGTCGGCGACGTTGGCAGCAGTGACCACCACGCTGTGCACCAGCCCTGACTCATCGTCGACACCAATGTGAGCTTTGGCACCGAATCAATACTGGTTACCTTTCTTGGTTTGATGCATCTCAGGGTCGCGTTTGCCGTCCTTGTTCTTGGTCGAACTGGGCGCATGAATCAGCGTGGCATCGACGATGGTGCCTTGTCGCAGCGACAAGCCACGGTCGCCCAGATAGCCATTGATCACGCCGAGAATACCAGCGGCCAACACGTGCTTTTCCAGCAAGCGACGGAAGTTGAGGATGGTAGTTTCATCTGGGATCCGCTCCAGGCTCAGACCGGAAAACTGGCGCAAGATCGTCGTCTCGTACAGTGCGGCTTCCATCGCAGGATCGCTGTAACCGAACCAATTCTGCATGAGATGAACCCGCAGCATCGGCATCAAAAGATAGGCCGGACGACCACCTTCGCCCTTCGGCTAATGAGGTTCGATCAGGGCAATCAAACCCTTCCAGGGTACGACCCGATCCATCTCGATCAGGAACAATTCCTTGCGGGTCTGCTTGCGCTTACCGGCGTACTCGGCATCGGCGAAGGTCATTTGCCTCATTGAAAAGCTCGGCGATTGGTGCCCGGAGATCTTGCCAAATCAGGAAGTTTTTTTCAGGATTTACTTAGATAAATCGTGCAAAGGTGGCCTTTAGCCATTACTGTATAAACGTAATGGATTCTATAGATGATCAGTGTCGTTCGCCTGGTAGCGTCCACGACGGGCTGAGAAAAATAGTTGAGTTTTTAGTTAACTTAAACTGAGATTCAAGGGGGAACCATGCGGCTAAATCTACCAGTTACAAATCGTAATCACGAGCTACCTCCTAATATAAATATTCTATCCACTACAAATGATCAAAGCCGCATTACTCACGTCAACCCTGACTTCATTGAAATTAGTGGCTTTACCGTGGAGGAGCTCCTGGGCCAGCCGCATAACATAGTTAGGCATCCTGACATGCCGCCCGCCGCATTCCAGAATATGTGGAAAACCTTAAAGGCTGGGTGTTCATGGATGGGTTTAGTGAAAAATCGTTGCAAAAATGGCGATCACTATTGGGTCAGTGCTTACGTTACTCCCATTACCAAAGATGGTTCAACAATCGAATATCAATCGGTGAGAACCAAGCCTGAACCTGAGCATGTTAAAGCAGCAGAAAAAGTCTATTCAAAATTGAGAGATGGAAAACCTCTATCTCGAAGATGGACCATAGGCCTAAGCCCAAAGCTCATCATATTGGTGTGGACAAGCATTCTTATAAGCATGGTGGAGCTAAATCTAACCACAACAGTACCATTTTTTAACTTGATCTTAGCAGAGCTTACGAGTGGGCTGCTTATTTCGGTTGCAATAGCGGCATTACTTTTCCCAATGAGGCGACTAGTAAAAATGGGGAAAAACATATCTGAAAATGCTCTTAGTCAAGTTCTATACACAGGACGCAGCGATGAGTTTGGTGAAGTCGAATTTGCTCTAAGAATGGCACAAGCTGAAACTGGTGCTGTTATTGGGCGTATCGGTGATGCATCAAATCAAATTAGCGAATATATTGCAAGTCTGCTTGATGATATAGAGTCAAGCAAGGCTTTGATTAACAAACAACAAGCCGAAACTGATCAAATTGCCACCGCCATAACACAGATGACCGCTAGCATCCAAGATGTCGCCAATAACTCACAACACGCTGCCGATGCTGCCTCTAAAGGTTACGAAGAGACGTTGTTAGGGCAAAGTAAGGTTGCCGAAACAAGTCAGTATATCGCTGAGCTTGAGCAAGAAATAAAAAAAGCCACAGAAGTTATATGTCAACTAGAAACTCAGAGCGTTGAGATATCAAACATTTTAGATGTCGTTAGGTCAGTAGCCGATCAAACAAACTTACTGGCTCTAAATGCGGCAATTGAAGCAGCTAGAGCTGGGGAGCATGGCCGAGGGTTTGCAGTAGTCGCAGATGAGGTTCGAAGCCTCTCATCTCGAACTCAAGACTCAATCACCGACATACAAAATATTATTGCCGCATTACAAGCGAGTTCGCACTACGCCGTTACCATAATGGAAAGCAGTAGTCGGCAGGCACACTTAAGTGTGAGTCTTGCTCAGCAAGGTGCAGACGCTCTCACTGACATAGGTTTAAGTGTAAACAAGATCGTCGAAATGAATACCCAAATAGCTACCGCTGTCGAACAGCAAGGGGCTGTCAGTGAGGATATAAATGTGAGCATAAAGCACATTCACGACACTGCCATCGACAATGTACAGATAGCTCAGAACAACTCTAAAAGTGTAATGTTAGTGGCAAAGTTATCCAACGCGCTAAGCGAACTGGCCGGGCAGTTTTGGGAAAAACGCAATAAATCCGGCGCTTAGTAGAGGAGGCAATCAAGCCATGTCAGTTCAGCGATACGTCTGCACTATCGTAATCTCTGGGACGCTATGGCTTCTAGCGTCCTCAGCCTGTGCGGCTGAGGACGCGCAACTGACACTTGAGAAAGGAACCAGTCCATGGCTGCTACGGATGATGGTGTTGGAGGTCACTCCTGTCGATATGAGGTCGGAGATTTCTACCATTGGCGGGAAGGTAGAAACACCACGGCAAGCGATAATAGGGATGGACCTCAGCTATTTCATGACAGAACACTGGGCCGTCGAGATCCAGGGCGGACCATTTAAGCGCGACTATCGGATCAGAAGATCGCGACTGGGCGATTTCGATGTAGGTACCATTTCCAATATCGCGCTATCACTTACGCTGCAATACCACTTACACCCTCAGGCACAATTTAGCCCCTATTTCGGACTAGGCATAAATCATGCTTGGACTCGAGATGTGAAGCCGGCTGCCGGGATTCCCAACTTCAATGTCCATGGCATTACAAGTGGAGTTTTGAGCGCCGGGCTTGATTACAGCCTGAGCGCGAACTGGTCATTCAGCACCAGCCTGCGCTACGTGATCAGTCCAGAATATCGATTCCAGGGACAAGGTTTCAACTCCGTCGTCTCTATGAACACACTGATAGCCGGAGTAGGACTGGGCTACCGATTCTGATGCCGGTGAGTTAGCTGACCTTCATTTGAGCGGTACGCTCCATCGTTAGGTTTACGCAAGGTATAGCCGTCATGCTAAGCATCGAAACGCTTTACTTCAGCAGTACAATCAGTCGCGTTACCATTCTATTGATTTTCGGAGTGTTGCTGATCAGTCAACGTAACGCTCGTTATCTGTGGCATTGGAGCGTTGCGTTGCTTAGCTCGGGCCTTGGTACCGCACTCACTTTTTACTATGGTAATAAGTCGAATTCATCACCACTTCTCAGTCTCATAGTGACGTCTCTGTTCCTGACAAGCTTGGTGACCTCATGGTCCGGTCTACGACTGTTTTATGGTCGATCGGTCCCTATAGTTTGGCTGGCCCTGCTCCCCCTTCTACCGAGCGCGCTCTACACCTTTGCCGTCTATGTGGGCGTAACAATAAAGGTTACGCTCCCCTTCATTTACTTAATTTCTGCAGCGATATCAGCACTCGCTCTTTATGAGATATTGTTATCCGCCAATCGGCGTATCTTCTCTCAATACTTGGTGGCGATGGCTTTCGCGGGCTACATCGTGATACTCGGAATCTCCGCCGTTCTGATACTAGCAGGCATGCTCATGGCGAATGCTTACGATAGTTCCATCGTGTCCATGGCTTTCGACCAGATGGCCAGTATTCTGGTCTACTTCGGTTATATCGCGATGACTGGCGAACGGGCAGCGCTGGACTTGCAGCGCCTCGCCGAAACCGATCCTCTGACTGCACTAGGCAATCGTCGGGGAGGTCGCCGGATATTGGAACGAATTCATGCCGACGCCAATAGGGAAGAGTGCTACAGCTTACTAATAGGCGACATTGATCACTTTAAGCAGGTTAATGACACTCTAGGACACGAAACAGGAGACGCCGTGCTGACTCTGCTCTCGCGGCGCTTGACAAGCGCCATACGCAAACATGACAGCGCGTTACGCTGGGGGGGGGAAGAGTTCCTGATTGTTTTACCCGATACGGATATCAACGAGGCAGAGCGACTGGCGGAGCGACTGAGGAAGAAAGTGGCGGGCGAGCCTTTCATGATCGGGCAGCTACAACTGAACGTGACGCTTAGCATAGGTATAGCTACGTACCGAGTAGGAGATTCGACTTTCGAAAACACTCTCCTAAGAGGAGACCAGGCACTTTATTGTGCCAAACTGGCAGGTCGTAACAGGTCCAGTCGCCAATTGGAGGCCCCCTCATAGGTACGCTTAGAGATAAAGCGAACCGCGCAGGTAACCGTTGTAACGTAGACCCGTGCAATAGTAGTGCCTCTTCTTTAACCTGAGCACTTAGACTAGTGGACTGAGCGGTTAATTCATTTTTGGCTACAGGGTGTAAGAGATCCCCACTTGCACCGTCCGGGGCTCACCGGGGTAAGCATAGAAGTTCAGGAACGAGCCTTCTTCGTACTCACGATTGAACAGGTTCTTCACGTCGAGATTGAGTCGGACCTTTTCGTTGATCTTGTAGGAACTAAGCAAGTCGATGACGGTGTAAGCGTCCATCGAGAACGTGTTATTGGCGGTCTGCCCGGCACGCTCGGCTACGTATTTCCCACCTGCGCCGAGGCCCAACCCTTTGAGCGCGCCATCCTGAAACTCATACACGTTGAGCAGGCTGAAGCTATTGCGCGGAATGTTTGCCAGACGCGTTCCAGTACGCACTGCAGTGTCCCTGGTCACCGCGGCGTCCACATAGGCATAGCCGCCGATCATGCGCCACTCGGGCGTCAGGTTGCCGGCCACATTCAGATCGAAACCACGGCTGCGTACCTGACCCGTGGCGACATTGAAATTTGAGTCAACGGGATCGACACTCTGGACATTTTTCTTCTCTATCTGGTAGATCGCCGCGTCGACGCTCAACTGCTGATCGAGCGCTTCCCACTTCACACCCATTTCGTAGGATTTGCCCTTCTCCGGCTCAAACCCGCCGCCTTGCCGGCTGGCGCCTGTGTTGGGCTTGAACGAGCGAGCAGCATCAGCGTAGATCGCGACAGTGTCAGTGAGGTCATACATCACACCGACGCGCGGGGTGACGGCATTGTCGGCAGCGTTCCAGGGTTTGACGCCTGACACGTAGGATTCGTACTCATGCTCGAAGCGCTCAAAGCGCGCACCGGCGAGGACTTTTAAGCGCTCGGTCAGCGCGACTTGATCCTGGACGAAGGCCGCGTAAGTCTTGAGGTTTTCTTTATCGTGGGTCGGTGTACGAGTCAGCGCCGGACGTGGCTGGCCATAGACCGGGTTGAAGATATCGATTGGAAAAGCACCCGATGCGGCGCTGGAGCGCTGGATGATCGACTTGTAGTCATAGTCTTCATATTCGACGCCAGTCAGCAATGTGTGATCAAGGCCACCCGTGGAAAAGTGCCCGGTCAGGTTGAGCTGATAGTCTTTGTCGGTCCATTCCAGATTGCGGTAGTTGAAGTTACGCTGAAGTGTTCGACCGTCGGCATTCAAGCTGGCAGCACCGTTGGCCTCAACAGCATTACCCTTCATCGTACCGTCCAGCCATTGGAAACCACCGCCCAGGGTCCAATTGTCGTTGAGCATATGCTCGAAACGCAGCTGAGCCATGTTGTTATCGTTGTGCAGATTACCGGCGTATTTTTCACCCCAGAAGGTATCGCGGGACGGCGTACCGCGCTGGTTGGCGAAGCGGGTCAGGCCGCGATCAAGCGGATGGTTGTTACGCATGAAGTCGCCTTCGAAAATCACCTTGGTGTCGTCACTGACCTGCCAGCTCAGCACAGGCGTTACCCCATAGCGCTCGGTTGAGACATGGTCGCGGAAGGTGTCGCCGCCCTCGCCTACCACGTTCAGGCGATAGGCCAGACGCCCTTGCTCATCCAGCGGACCGGAAGCATCCAGGGTGCCACGCTTCATACCCTGATCATCCAATTGGCTACCCAATGTGACCTTACGCTCAGGCAAAGGCTGCTTGGATACCACGTTGAAGGTACCGCCGGGATCGCCACGTCCATAGAGCATGGTCGCCGGCCCGCGCAGCACTTCAAGGCGCTCAATGCTGTTGGCGTCCGGCATGCTTGGATAGCCCCGGTTAATCGGAAAACCGTTGCGGTAGAACTCTGCGGTTGTAAAGCCTCGCACAGTGAAATTGGTAAGCCCTTGCCCGCCAAAGTTGTTCGCTCGGCCGACGCCACCGGCATAGTCCAGGGCCTCCTGCAAACGCGTCGCACCGATGTCCTCGACCACGTCTTTGGGCACTACGCTGATGGACTGAGGCGTCTCATGAATTGAGGTGTCAGTGCGCGTCGCACTGGCAGAACGTGTGGCACGATACCCCTTGACCGGCCCTTGAGCCGTCTCAGAGTCCATATCGCCCGTGACATTGATGGCTTGCAGTTCAAGGCTGGCATTTTCGGTGCCAGCAACCTGCGCCCAGGTAAAAGGGGAAAACGCCTGAAGCACGCAGAGAGAAATCAGGGTACGACGCATGGATTTTTGACCTGATGGATGAGCGGACGGTAAGGCGAACCTGCCAAGAATTCGCGGGGCATGATATACCAGTCATTCCTATTTGCCACTAATTCTCATTCGTGATTTTTCGAGTATCTACTTTGTATCAATCGAAAAGCAGACAACACGGGGGCCCACATGGCGCTCGTTCACTGTGGTCATTACATCTCGTCTCTAATGACCCTGAGGCTGCCATTTCCCGCTGTGGTGAGCGGGGAACGCACGCTCACCACAGAAGCCACAGCGGTCGATTTCTCCATAGGTTTTTTGATGTAGGTCAGCGACCCAAAAGACGATACGATCACGCCGGATCATGGGCGCTACGCACTACCTTAGCCCCACGGTCCTTCGATCCCATCATGGAAGATAAAAACAATGAGAACGGCTTTCTGCGCGATATTGCTGCTTTGCCTGACCTCCCCTGCATTCGCTGACGAAAACCCGATCGGCTTTAAAACCGCCACCCTGCCCGATGTCGAGAACCAGCGCACACTGCAACTGGCCGTCTGGTACCCCGCCGCCACCACGGCCAAGCCCGAGCTGATCGCCGACAACGCGGTGTTCATCGGGGCTCTCGCCGTGCCCGACGCACCGCCGGCTGCTGGCGAGCATCCCTTGGTGGTGCTGTCCCACGGTTACGGCGGTAATTGGCGCAACCAGGTGTGGCTGGCCAGTGCACTGGCCCATCAGGGTTACATCGTGGCAGCGGTCAACCATCCTGGTACCACCAGTAAGGATCGCAGCCCCGCCGCCGCCGCGCAGTTGTGGCAACGGCCCAAAGACCTCAGCCGTGCCATCGACGCGGTGCTTGCGCAGCCCACGCAATTTGGCACGGTCAAGCACAACCAGATTGCCGCCGTGGGCCACTCACTCGGTGGCTGGACCGTGCTGGAAATCGCCGGTGCCCGTTTCGATCCAGACCTGTTCAATCGAGACTGCAACGTCCACCCGAAGCTTGGCGGTTGCATGGGCTATCGGCAGATGGACCCTGCAGGCACAACCGCCGGCAAGGTCCAACTGGCCACTGACCTGAGCGACAAACGCATCACCGCCATTGTGTCGTTGGACCTGGGCCTGTCGCGCGGTTTCACCCACGCCAGCCTGGCGGCATTGCCAGTGCCGGCGCTGGTAATCGCGGGGGGTGTGCCGTCGGAGGAGATGGACCCTAACTTGGAGTCCGCCGCCTTAGTCAAACGCTTGCCGAAAGTGTCGACGCAATACGTGGAGCTCGCCGACGCCACTCACTTCAGTTTCATGGCGATCTGCAAGCCGGGCGGCATGGCGTTGATTGAAGCGGATTCGCCGGGCGACGGCATGATTTGCCGGGATGGTGAGGGGGCTCGGCCACGGGCGGTGATTCAACAGCAGCTGGTGGGGCTGATCAGCGAGTTTTTGGAGCGCTCGTTTCGACATTGAAGCAGGCATCGACCTTAGAGCACGTGGCGCGCCACGGCTGGCTGTCTACCGTGAAAACTTTATTGAACTGCGGAGCGAACATGCAAAAAAGTAAACAACTGAAGGGATTGGGCGGTTGGTTGGTCGTGGTTGGCTTGGGGCTGTTTATAGCCTTGGCGCGTCTGAGCTATGCCATTATCACGGTGTATTACCCGATATTCGCAGATGGCTCGTTTAGTACCATTACCTCATCCGGCACGACGATGGATAACACCCTATGGGGCGCGATCCTGATTTCAGAAACACTCATGAATGCAGTCTTTATCGCGGCCTTTGGTTATTTGGTTTACCTGTTCTTCTCCGAACACTATTTATTTCCCAGGATTTATATCGTCACGCTCATCACCTCGGCTATTTACGTTCCATTTGATGCCTGGGTTTGCTCGTTTGTTCTGGTGGATGAACCCATATTCGACTACAGCACGGCCAAGGAAACCCTCCGCGGATTGGTGTCCACCGCTATTTGGGTCCCCTACATACTGGTCTCTAAAAGGGTCAAGGCAACGTTTGTACAACACCGGCCGGTTGAGGCAGAAGCGCCTAGTGGACTGAGCGGTTAATTCATTTATCTAATGGTAACGATATACTGTGCGTCCAATGTCATGGATTGGTTATGCGCATGGCCCGACCGACTTCCCCCTTCGCTTTAATGCCTTCCGATCTCATCGCCCTGCAAGGTTGGTTGCGTATGAGTACGCTGGAACAGAGCCTCGCCCAGAGAGCGCGCATCCTGCTTCTACTGGCTGACGGATTGACGCCCAAGGCCGTCAGCGAGCAGTTGCAGGTCACGCCGCCGACGGTATTCAAGTGGCGAAAACGTTATCTGGAGGCGGGAATCGAAGGGTTGAGCGATCTGCCGCGCAGCGGCCAGCCACTCAAACTTGGGCCCGATAAAATTAACGAAATCCTGACACTGACCACCCGGCGTGTACCCCAGGAAGCCACTCACTGGAGCGTCCGTTTGATGGCCAAGTATGCGCGGGTTACCACGTGGCAGGTGCGGCAGGTCTGGGCCGCTTCCGACCTCAAGCCCCATCGTCTGAAGACCTTCAAAATCAGCAACGATCCTCATTTCGCCGACAAGGTAGTCGACGTGGTCGGGCTCTATCTGAACCCACCGGATAACGCCCTGGTGTTGTCGGTTGACGAGAAAACCCAGACCCAGGCGTTGGATCGCACCCAACCGATGCTGCCGCTACGCCCAGGTCAAGTTGAACGCCGGACGCATGATTACAAGCGCCATGGTACGGCGAGTCTGTACGCGGCTTTCGACATCCTGACCGGCCAAGTAATCGGACGGATTACCCAGCGCCATCGAGCCAAAGAGTTTCTGGCTTTTTTGCAACAGAATGCGTAGCACCAAGGGCGCAATAGCGCACCACAAGCCTTGACTGTGCTCGTGCAGCGGTGATCGCTGTGCGGGCACCAACGACGAATCAAACGGCCGGCATATTCTTGGTCACGCAGTGAATTCCACCACCACCGGCGGCAATCGGGTCGATGTTGACCTGCACCACCACGCGGCCCGGATACAACTTGGTTAGCAGATCCTTGGCGTATTTGTCTGCCGCGGCATCACCAAAATGTGGAACTATCACCGCGCCATTGATCGTGATGTAGTTAATATAGCCGGGGGCGAAATCCAGGCTCTCGGTGTAGACGTTGCTGCGCAACTTCAACGGTGGCGGCAGGGTGTACACCTGCAACTTGTTGCCATCGGCGTCGGTGGCGGCCTTGAGAATTTCCAGGTGCTTGCGGGTGATCGGGTACTCATAAGAGTCCGGGTCGTTGTCGAGTTGCGCCACCACCACGCCTTTTGAAGAAAAACGGGCGTAAAAATCGACGTGACCATCGGTGATGTCTTTGCCCTTGATGCCCGGCAACCAGATGATTTTGCGCAGGCCCAAGTTAGCCTTCAGTTCCGTTTCGATCTGCGCCTTAGTCATGTCTGGATTACGGTTGCTGTTGATCCAGGAACTCTCGGTCAAGATCGCAGTGCCATTACCATCTATTTCGATACCGCCGCCCTCGCCCGTCAGCTGGCTGGCGATGTAGGTGGCGCCCGTCAATTTGCTCAGTTTGTCGGCCACGTTAGCGTCATTGGCGTGAGCCTGCTTATCGCCCCAACCGTTGAAGTTGAAATCCACTAGCCCTCGACCGCCTTGGTCGTCTACCACGAAACAGCCACCCATGTCACGCATCCAAATGTCGTCCAGCGCCATGGTCTGAAATGTGATGTTGGTAGTACCGCATGCCGCCGTGGCCTTAGCCAATTCATTGGGGCGGCACAACACGGTAACCGGCTGATATTTGGCGATGGTTTTGGCCAGCAGAGCGATATTATTATTCACCGGCGTAGCCCAATCTTGGTGGACCGCTGACGAGGCACCAAAGGATAGGAACATCCGTTCCTGTAACTCGTTTTCATCCGGCATATACCAGCTTCCCTTGATGGCTGCTTGTACCCAAGAGGCATTCATGCCGAGCCCCATGGATGCCGCTGCGCCGAGACTAGAAACTAACGCTACCTGCTTAATGAAATTACGACGTGTTGACATGTGTTTATCTCTCAATTCTTGTCGTTGCATTGTTTTGAAGGACAATAACTGCGGCCATGGGTTAAGACCGCTTTCAAAGCCGACTATCTGGATGGTCGACTTGCCATCACTTAGTGGAGGCTGTCTTGAACTTGGTCCAAGCACGCATGCGCGCACGCATATTGGACTGGGGAATGTCTTGACCCGGGATCAGTCGTGCATAAGCGGCCTCATCAAGGTAGATATCCGGGTTGTTACGCATCACTGAGTCGACACTCGGACGTGCTTTGGCATTGGAGGTGGGGTAGCCGGTGAAGTTGCTGATGGCGGCCATGTTCTCCGGGCGCATGACGAAGTTGATGAACGCATAGGCATATTCCGGATGTTTGGCGTCGACGGGGATCGCCATGGTGTCCATCCATACCGTGGTGCCTTCGCGCGGGACGTGGTACTGGAACGTGGCTTTCTTGCCTGCTGCATCTGCGGCACGTTGCGCCTGAGTCATATCCCCGCTGTAACCGAGCGATAGGCACAAGTTGCCGTTGACCAACTCGCTCACCGGCTGCGACTGGAACTTACGGATAGACGGTCGCAGCTTGAGCAGCAACTCACTCGCTGCGGCCAGGTCTGCAGGCTTGGCACTGCGCGGATCGCGGCCGAGGTAATTGAGTGCTACCGCCAGCACCTCGTCCGGCGAGTCGATCATCGAGATGCCGCAGTCTGCGAACTTGGCGGCCAGTTCCGGTTTGAACAGCATGTCCAGGCTATTCACCGGCGCATCTGGCATGCGCTGTTTAATCTGCTCGGCGTTGTAGGTCAGGCCGATGGTGCCCCACGTGTAGGGTACGGTGGCCTTGTTCGAGTAGACATAATGCGTACGTAGCTTCTGCAGACCTGGCTCGATGTCATTCAGGGCCGTGAGCTTTGACTTGTCCAGCGGCTGCAGGCTGCCGGCGCGCATCAGACGTTCGCCAACAGTGTCGCCGGGGAAGATCAGGTCATAACCACTGCCGCCGGCCATCATCTTGGCTTCCAGCGTCTCACTGCCATCCATGACGTCGTAGATCACCTTGATCCCGGTTTCGGCGGTGAACTTGGCGAGGGTGTCCTCGGCGAAGTAATCCGCCCAGTTGTACAACTTCAGGGTCTTTTCCTCCGCCTGCACCGACGACAAGGTACAACTTAGTGCCAATCCTAAGGAGCAGAGCAACAGCTTGTTGGTAATGTTCATGTCAAACCCCTTGAGTATTCCAGCGTGCGTTAGCGTGGCGACCGTCCAGACTTAACAGCGCCCCGTACATCTCTGGACGGCGGTCGCGGTAGATGCCCCAGGTCAGACGCTCTTCGCGCATGGTGGCCAAGTCCAGGCTGTGTACCAGCACGCCGGCGCTGTCGCGGTCAGACTCGGCCAGCAGCTTGCCCTTGTGATTGCAGATAAAGGACGAGCCGTAGAAGTTCATCTGCAGGGTCGGATCGGTGGTCGCCGCTTCTCGGCCAATGCGGTTAGCGGCCACCACCGGCACGATGTTGGCGGCGGCATGGCCGCGCATGGTCATCTGCCAGTGATCACTTGAATCCAGCGTCGTGCAACCAGGTTCAGAGCCAATGGCGGTGGGGAACAGTAAGACTTCGGCGCCCATCAATGCCAGGCAACGTGCGGTCTCGGGGAACCACTGATCCCAACAGATGCCCAAACCTATGCGCCCAAAAGCAGTGTCCCAGACACGAAAGCCGGTATCGCCAGGGCTGAAATATTCCTTCTCCTGATAACCGATAGCGTTGGGGATATGCGTCTTGCGATACACACCCAGGAGGCGCCCATCAGCATCGGCCACGCTCAGCGAGTTGAAGTAGGCATTGCCCGCCTTCTCGAACCAGCTCAGCGGCAGCACCACACCCAACTCCTTGGCCAGCGCGGCAAAGCGCTTGAGTACGCTGCTGTCCTGATATTCCTCGGCCAGCGCCAGGTGTTTATGATTCTGCTCGATGCAGAAATACGGGGTTGCAAACAGCTCCTGCAGCAGGATGACTTGGGCGCCTTTAGCGGCCGCCTCACGCACCAATTGCTCGGCCTGATCAACGTTGTGTTTCAGGTCCCAGGTGCAGGCCATCTGGGTTGTGGCAATCGTCAGAATGGTCATTTCATTAACCCTCCAGTGGCCCGGCTGGCTGTTGCTGGGTGATGCAATGCACACCGCCACCGCCATGAGCCAGGTGATTGATCCGAACCGGTACTACTTCGCGTCCTGGGAAGGTCTTGCTCAACACTTCGGCAGCCACCTTGTCGGCATCAATGCCATAGGCCGGCATGATGATGGCGTTGTTGGCGATGTAGAAGTTGGTGTAGGAGGCACAGAACACTTCAGCCTCGGTGTCCACCGCATCGGTGGCTTCATAAAGCTCGATCAGCTCAAACTTGCGACCTTGGGCATTGGTTGCCAGCTCCAGAGCGCGACGGTTTTCACGTACCACTTCGGCATACACCGAGTGTTGGTCGCGCGTGGCGTCTACCAGCAAAACCCCAGGACGGGCGAACGCGCACACACCGTCGACATGGCCATCGGTCATGTCGCCGGTCACATAGTTTGGGTCTCCCGGCAGCCAGACAGTCTTCTTCACACCCAGCAGGCGAGTGAAGATCTCCTCCATCTCGGCCTTGTTGATGCCCGGATTGCGATTGGGGTTGAGCAATACCGATTCGGTGGTGATCAGCGTGCCCTCGCCGTCCACATGAATGGCCCCGCCTTCATTGCTCAGCGCAGTACCAAAGCACTCCACGCCCAAGTGATTGAGCGCGCGCCGGGCCAGGCTTTCGTCCAGATCGTGGGCCGACTTACCGCCCCACGCGTTGAAGCGCCAGCTCACCCCGGCCAGGCCTTGTTGCGGATGGCAAACGAAGCTCGGACCGGAGTCCCGGCACCAGCTGTCGTTCACCGCCAGCTCGATCAATTCAATGTTCGGCCCACAGAGCGCTTTGGCACTGGCGACGGCAGACGGGTCGACGACCAGTTTCACCAGTTCGAAACGAGCGATGGCGTTGGCCACGCGAGCGAAGTCCTCTTGCACTTGCGGCAATGTCACGCCCCAACCGGCCTCCCAGAGTGCGGTGTTGTGGGGCCAGACCATCCAGGTCGCGGTGTGCCTGACCCACTCGGCCGGCATCATCCAACCACTGTTTCGAATTTCATTCTGCTGCATGACAAGTACCCTTGAGTTAAGTCATTGTGTTCAATGAAAAACTGCCTATTCGGTTATGGCATGCATGCTAAGCCTGAAAAATATGGCAAACAAACGATGAATTTTGCAGGCAAATGATTAGGAGAGCTTATCAATATGCTCAAGCACTGGCCGCCCTTGAACACGCTGCGCGGCTTCGAAGCCGCCGCCCGACTGGGTAGTTTCCACAAGGCGGCAGAGGAGTTGCACCTCACCCAATCGGCAATTAGCCAGCAGATTCGTAGCCTGGAGACCTACCTCGAACAACCACTGTTCTTTCGCAACGGACGCAGCGTTAGCCTGACCGACGCTGGTTACGATCTACTTAGCACCACCCAGGCACTGCTACAGCAACTGGCCGTCGGCATTCGCCGCCTGGGGCAGTACCACAAACCCAACCAGTTGGTGCTCAACACCACCCCAACGTTCGCCCGTCACTGGCTGCTTCCACGCCTGGGGGATTTTCGCCGCCAGCATCCGGAGGTTGATCTGTGGATTTACAGCACTGATGAAGTCCCGGAGATGACCACCCAGACCATCGACCTCGCGGTGCGCGATGACATCAGTTCCCAGTCCGAGTGCAGCTTTAAAGTGCTATACGCTGACCGCCTGTACCCGGCTTGCCATCCGAGCCTGTTGGCAGTGCCGAGCGACCAGCGCACAACCCTGCATGGCGAGCGGGAAATGGACTGGAGCCACTGGGCGGTGGAGGCAGGGATAGATGTAGGCCAGAAGGATCACGGGCTCAACTTCTCCGATCCCGGCCTACTGTTAGATGCCGCTTGTGCCGGACTCGGCATCGCCTTGGTTAGCCAGTTACTGAGCCGCCAATCGCGCGCCAGCGGACTGTTGCAACCCTTGGTTGAGGAAACTATTCGTGGCCCCAGTTGGGCCTTGCTGACTCATCGCGACAGCGAGAACAGCCCGCTGGCGAGAAGTTTTATTGAGTGGTTACTTAGCCACCTGATAGCGGGAAGCTAGATAACGTAACGGTTCTGGTTCAAGGCTTGAATGGGCCCTTGCGCTTAGGATATATCGGGCACTTTGATTTGAAGATGTACGAACGGCTGCTTGGATGGGTAGCAGGGGCCTGCGCTAACATCGCGCAAGTCGCCTGGGGCAGGCGCTGGAAGGCGCGTTCAAAGGCAAGGCGCAGTACTGCTATGGCGATACTCAGTACGTCATTGAAGCGGGCAGTACGACGCAAATGCTCAACCTTTGAGTTTCGAAGTCTTCTCGACCGAGTTTGGATACCACCCTCCCCCTAAAGCCTTGTACAAGTTGACCTCGCTAGTCAGCTGGGACAACTGGTCACTGATGAGGGACTGTTGTGCGCTGTACAACGAACGCTGGGCATCCAGAAAGGTAAGATTGCTGTCGATCCCGACACGGTATCGCCACTCGGCAAGAACGTAGTAGTCCTGACTGGCCTGAACATAGTCACGCTGCGACTGAAGCTGATCGACGTAGGTTTTGCGCGACGCCAGGCCGTCAGAGACTTCCTTGAAGGCAGTTTGAATGGCCTTCTCGTAGTTAGCGACGCTGATGTCTTTCTCTATTTTCGAATAGTCCAGACTGGCCCGCAGGTTGCCGGCGTTAAAGATCGGCAGGCTGATACTGGGGGTGAATAGCCAACTGCCGGAGCCGCCCTTGAACAGGCCGGACAGCTCGCTGCTGGACGTTCCCGCGTCGGCTGTCAGGGTAATACTCGGGAAAAACGCTGCGCGAGCTGAACCGATGTCTGCGTTGGCAGCCTTCAGCGTATGTTCGGCCTCGATAATGTCTGGACGACGGGTCAGCAGATCCGACGGCAAACCAACCGGTACGGTGGCCAGCAGGTCAGTCCCCAAGGGCTTGGCTAGCGGAAGATTGTCGGGCAAGCCTGCGCCCAGCAGTGACACCAGATCATTCTGATCCTGGGCGACCTGTCGCTGGTAGGTCGCCAGACTCACGCGAGCGCTATCTACCGATGTGCGAGCCTGTGCCAGATCCAGTGCGGAAGACACCCCCACTTTGCTGCTGCGCGTGGTGAGGTCCAAGCTTTGCTCATAGGCGTCAAGGGTGTCTTGGGTCAGCGCCAGCAGTGCTTGATCCGCCTGCCAGGTGAAGTACGCATTGGCAACGCTTGCCACCAGGCTGATTTGAGTCGAGCGACGGGCCTCTTCGCTGGAAAGGTAGGTTTCCAGCGCCTCTTGGCTGAGGCTGCGCACGCGGCCGAACAAATCCAGTTCATAAGAACTGATGCCCAGTGTCGCCGAATACTGGCCTGACGTAGTTGTACGCCCTGTCTGCGAAAGATCGGCGGGTGTTCGCTGGCGGGTCCCGCTGGCATCGGCGGAAATCGATGGCAGCAGGTCGGCACGCTGGATCCGGTATTTGGCGCGGTACGCTTCGATATTGAGTGCGGCGACTCTGAGGTCTCGGTTGTTTTCCAGCGATAGCTGAATCAGTTGCTGAAGCCCAGGCTCCTTGAAAAACTGGCGCCAGCCCAGGTCAGCGGCCACAGTGTCCGCAGCGGTGGCTGGCGAATACGACTGGCCCGTTGGGTACTGTGTAGCCGTAGGTATTGCGGGCCGTTGATAGTCAGGGATCAGTGAGCAGCCGCCCAGCACAAACGCGGTTACTGCAAGAGACAATAGAGATTTCTTCATTGCGCAGCCCTATCAAGTAAATGGCGTTTGAGTGACCCCCGCCACCAGCGGCTGGGGACCCATCAAGTAATCGTTTCGGTTTCTGTTGCTGTTTTTCCATCCCCCCCGCCGTAACCACCGAGGAACACTTCAACAGCGCGGTCAACAGCCCCTTTGATCTCGGCACTGGATAGCTCGGACCTGATGCCCATCAGGCAAGGAAATATGGTCTCTGACTCGAAGAGCGCGATGAGGTGTCGAGCTGCCACGTGGGGATCAGCCTGACGCAACGTACCTGCGAGCATTCGGGCCCGGAAAAAATCAGCCAGGGCATGCATGGCGATCTGTGGCCCGGTTTCATAGAAGAGCTTGCCGATGTCACTGCGACCTGACTCGCTGATCACTGTGCGCATGGCTTTGATCGCGGGTTCACTCGCGACAATCGCCAGTGCCGTCTCCCCAAAACGTCGAAGTACGCCACCCAGTTCCTGATCCGTGCTTGCCAGCAATGTTTCCAGGGTTGGAAGAATCTGGTCTTTGGCAGCCTGATGACTCACCGCAACAAACAACTCCTCCTTGGAGGAAAAATAGCGGTAGAGCGTCGACTTGGAACCGCCCACTCGCGTGGCGATGCCTGCCATGGAAGCCCCTTCAAACCCTTGCTCATGAAAAATGTCTGCGGCGGCCTGAAGAATCGCATCCCGCTTGCTGTCCGTAAGTACCCGCACAAGAAATCTCCTATTTCGATACCGATGTGTACCATTATTACTTGACCAAATGCTTCTGTCAAAATAGATTACCGTACAGTTCGGTATCGTTAATTATGTCTTTTGTCCTTGGAGCACGCCATGTGCCTTGCATACCCGAAGCGCCTCATGTCAGTGGTGGTCATCGCGTCAATCAGTGTTTTGGCGGCCTGTGGCAAACCGCCAGGCGGCGCACCACCGGCCGCAGGTACGCCTGAAGTGGGTACGCTCTCTGTACAGCCACAACGCGTGGTGTTTACCACCGAGCTTCCTGGGCGGACGGTGCCGTTTCTGATCGCAGAGGTGCGGCCTCAGGTCAACGGTATCGTGCTTAAACGCAGCTTCACCGAGGGCAGCGACGTCAAGGCGGGCCAGGTGCTCTACTCAATTGACCCCGCCACCTACAAAGCCACCTATGAAAACAATGTCGCGGCATTGGCCAAGGCCCAGGCAACCCTCATCTCCACACGACTCAAGCGTGATCGCTACAAGGAGCTGTCCGCCGTCAATGCCATAAGTCGACAGGATTACGACGACGCTGTGGCGTCCGTGGGCGAAGGCGAGGCGGATGTTTCATCGGCCAGGGCCAATGTTGAAAGCAGTCGCATCAATCTGGCCTACACCCGCGTCGATGCCCCGATCTCAGGACGCATCGGCAAATCCAGTATCACCCCAGGCGCATTGGTCACGGCCAGTCAGAGCACGGCCATGGCAACCATCCAGCAGCTTGATCCGATCTACGTGGACGTCACGCAGCCTAGCGTCGCACTCCTGCGCCTCAAGAAAGCAATGGCCCAAGGCGATCTGGAAAAAAGCGGTGCAAGCGCGGCTAAAGTCAGGCTGCGACTCGAAGACGGCAGCTTTTATCCCCTGGAGGGCTCGCTTGAATTTTCGGATGTGACGGTGGATCAAGACACCGGGGCCATCACCCTTCGCGCGATCTTTCCCAATCCCAACGCCACCCTGCTTCCGGGGATGTATGTCCGCGCGGTCCTTGAAGAGGGTGTCAAGGATCAAGGCCTGCTGGTTCCCCAGCAAGCGGTATCAAGGGACAGCACAGGCAAACCCCAGGCTTACGTGGTGGGCAAGGACGACAAACTCGAGCGACGAGATCTGGAAACCGACCGGGCTATCGGGGATCAGTGGCTGATTCGCAGTGGGCTGAATGCCGGTGATCAATTGGTCATTGATGGGCTGCAGCGCGCGGCCCCTGGTGTGACGGTCAAGACCGTACCGTGGCAGGCGCCGTCCGTGACGCAGGCACCTGCACCTTCCGACCTTCATTGAGCAGCGGGTAAATACCATGGCACGTTTTTTTATTGATCGCCCGATTTTTGCCTGGGTGCTGGCCATCATCGTCATGCTTGTCGGTGTGTTGTCCATCCTGACGCTGCCCATTGCGCAATACCCGACTATTGCACCGCCCGCCATCGCCATTACCGCGACCTACCCAGGTGCGTCGGCAAAAATCCTGGAGGATACGGTCACTCAAGTCATCGAGCAGAAAATGAAGGGCCTGGATCGCCTGAGCTACATCGCGTCAACGAGCGAATCCAATGGCTCCGTCACGATTACGCTGACCTTTGAAAACGGCACGGATCCTGACACTGCGCAGGTACAGGTGCAGAACAAGCTCGCACTGGCGACTCCCCTACTTCCCTCGCAGGTTCAGCAACAGGGCGTGCAGGTCGTCAAATCGTCCACCAACTTTCTGAATATCCTGGCCTTCACCTCCGAAGATGGCCGAATGAATGGTGCCGATCTATCGAACTATGTCTCGGCCAACATCCAGGACGCGATCGGAAGGGTCGATGGGGTTGGCGATACCACGTTATTCGGTGCGCAATATGCCATGCGGATATGGCTCGATCCCGACAAGCTGGAAAACTTCAGCCTGACGCCGCTGGATGTAAAGGACGCGATCCAAGCGCAGAACGTGCAAGTGTCATCCGGGCAACTCGGCGCGCTGCCGGCGTCCGGCAACCAGCAACTCAATGCGACCATTACCTCTCAGACTCAACTTCGCAGTGCCGCCGAGTTTGAGGACATCTTACTGCGCACGCAGACCGACGGCGCCCAGGTGCGTTTGCGCGACGTCGCCCGGGTCGAACTGGGCAGCGAAAGCTACAGTAACGCCAGTCGGTTCAATGGCAAACCGGCTGCCGGTCTGGCCATCAAACTCGCTCCGGGAGCCAACGCACTCGATACGGTCAAGGCCATCGATGCGCGGATTGAGGAGTTCAAACCCTTTTTCCCGCAGGGTGTTCAGGTACAGAAACCGTATGACACGACCCCTTTCGTGCGCATTTCCATAGAAGAAGTCGTGCGCACGTTGGTCGAAGCGATCGTGCTGGTATTTCTGGTGATGTACCTGTTTTTGCAAAATTTTCGCGCAACCCTCATTCCCACGATTGCCGTTCCGGTGGTGTTGCTCGGCACGTTCGGCGTACTTGCGGTATTCGGCTTCAGCATCAACACCCTGACGATGTTTGCGATGGTGTTGGCGATCGGGCTGTTGGTCGACGACGCCATCGTGGTGGTGGAGAACGTCGAGCGGGTCATGAGCGAAGAAGGCCTGTCGCCCAAGGAGGCAACTCGCAAATCCATGGGGCAGATCACCGGGGCGCTGGTCGGCGTCGCACTGGTGCTGGCCGCGGTGTTCATCCCTATGGCGTTCTTCGGCGGCTCGACGGGGGTCATTTACCGCCAGTTCTCCATCACGATCGTGTCGGCGATGGTGTTGTCCATTCTCGTCGCAATGATTCTGACGCCCGCACTCTGTGCCACGCTGCTCAAACCGATCGATCGTGGACATGAGCTGACCCAGCGCGGTTTCTTCGGCTGGTTCAACCGGACCTTCGAACGTGGCAGCCGCCATTATCAGGGTGGCGTGAACCATATGTTGAGCAGGCCCAAACGCTATATGCTCATCTACGCCGCGCTCCTGATCTTGGTTGTCGGCGCCTTCCTCAAAATCCCGGTGGGTTTTCTGCCCGACGAGGATCAAGGCACGCTCTTTGCGCTGATACAGCTTCCACCCGGCGCGACTGCAGCCCGCACCAATGACGCGCTCAAACAAGTCGAGCAGCATTTTCTCGTGGATGAGAAAGAGGCGGTTGCGGGCATTTTCACCGTCTCCGGATTCAGTTTCGCAGGCAATGGCCAAAACACTGGCCTGGCATTCATCAAGCTGCGGCCATGGGACGAGCGCCGTGACGAATCCCTTAGCGTCAACAGCGTGACGGCCAGGGCATGGGCTTATTTCGCCAAGGTCAGGGATGCGCAGATTATCCCGTTCGCCCCACCCGCGGTATCGGAACTGGGCAACGCAACGGGTTTTGACCTCATGCTTCAGGATCGCGCAAACCTTGGCCATGAAGCCTTGATGAAAGCCCGTAACCAACTGCTGGGCATTCTCAGCAAAGACCCGCGATTGGTCGCCGTTCGGGCCAACGGGCAAGAGGACGCGCCAGAGTTTCGTCTGGATATCGATCACCACAAAGCAGGCACGCTAGGGCTTTCGATGTCCGATATCAACGATACCTTTTCAACAGCTTGGGGGAGCACTTACGTAAACGACTTTCTTGATCAGGGTCGGGTCAAAAAAGTCATGCTCCAGGGGGATGCTCAGTTCCGTATGTTGCCTAAGGACATCGGTCGCTGGTATGTCCGCAACAGCGCAGGAACCATGGTGCCGTTCACCGCGTTTGCCACCGCGCACTGGGCGTCGGGATCGCCCAAGCTTGAGCGCTACAACGGTTCGCCGTCAGTGGAGATACTTGGCATGGCGATGCCGGGGAAAGCGTCAAGCGGCGAGGCGCTGGCGATTGTCGAAGACGCCATGGCCCAACTGCCAGCAGGCTTTGGCTACGAGTGGACAGGTTTGTCGCTCCAGGAAAAAGCCTCAACGGGCCGCACCGGGCTGCTCTACGGCTTGTCGATCCTGATTGTGTTCCTGTGTCTGGCAGCGTTGTACGAGAGTTGGGCGATACCGATGTCGGTGATTCTGGTTGTCCCCTTAGGCGTACTCGGCGCACTGGTCGGTGCCATCCTGACGTGGAAGATGAACGACGTGTATTTCCAGGTCGGCTTACTGACCACCATCGGGCTAGCGTCGAAAAACGCCATTCTCATCGTCGAGTTCGCCAAGGAGATTCACGAGCAAGGCAAGGGGCTCATTGAGGCAGCGCTTGAAGCGGTCAGGATGCGTTTACGCCCCATTCTGATGACGTCGCTTGCCTTCATTCTGGGCGTACTGCCCATGGTCCTCGGCAGTGGCGCCGGCGCCGGGGCACAGCACGCACTCGGAACGGCGGTGATTGGCGGCATGCTCTCTGGGACATTGCTTGCGATTTTCTTCGTGCCGGTGTTTTTTGTCGTCGTCTACAAATTGTTCAAAATTGATGCTTCGTCATGATGTTGTTCAGCGCGCGGGCTGACTTACGCCGGTGTCCCCGCGCCAATCAAAAAAGCCAGCCGCCGTTGCCCAACACGGGTTATTGATCCTCGCCAAGCAGGCCAAGCCGATAGGCCCATTGGGTCATATCGGCAGCGTTGTGTGCGTCCAGTTTTTTCATCAGGTTGAGCCGATGGGTCTCTACGGTTTTGAGGCCTATACACAAGATCTCGGCAACGTCTCGATTACGCGCGCCTTCGGCGACCAGCTTCAAGACCTGGCGTTCTCGTCCGGTCAGGCTGACACCGCTGGCCGCGTGCCCGGCGCCGCGTAGCGCCATGACTTGAGCGGCATCGAGACCGGAATCGATATAGATTTTCCCTGCGCGCACCTGGGCGATGGCCCGGAGCAGGTCTTCGCGCCGGCTGCGCTTGAGCACATAGCCGACCGCGCCGGCCTCCAGCGCCAGCGCGGCGTTATGTTCGGAGACCGTCGAAGTCAGGGCGATGATCAGGATGGCCGGCCAGCGCCTGGCGATCAGGGTCAGGGCCGAGACGCCATCGAGCAACGGCATATTCAGGTCCATCAACACCAGGTCGGGTTGCAAGGCGCGGCACATGGCAACGGCTTGCTGACCATCTTCGGCCTCGCCCGCCACGCTCAGCTCAGGCACATCGGCCAGCAGCGCACACAACCCTTCACGAATCATTGCGTGATCATCCACCAGCAGTAAACGGCACTCAGACATCGTCAGGCTTTCCAGTTTTTTCAGAGGGGCCGGGCTGACGCGCAGCCAGGGTCAGACCCTGCATGTCCAGTTGCAACAGCGCAGCGACCATCGTGGCGATATCCGCGTCAGCGGCGGCCTGTTCCATCAACGCCGCCGACGCCTCCAGCGCCGCTTCACCGAATTGCCCGGCGCTCCCCTTGAGGCTATGGGCGATACGCGCGGCCTCGGCGTGATCGACCTGCGCGACCGCCTCCTTGAGCCGCACCAGCAAGGCCTGGCAGTCCGCCATGAATAAACGCTGCAGACGCGGGGCCCGGAGTGGGTCCTGCTCCTGGAGTGGCATCAGCGTCGGCACGGGCTTCGCCAGGCTCGGTGCCGAGGGCTCTGCGCTGCGCAACTCCATCCCCCGTGCCTGCTGCCGCACAATCACTTGCGTGATCGCATCGAACAGCTGCATCGGTAACACGGGCTTGGCGAGATAGTCGTTGGCGCCGGCTTCGATGAAACGCTCGCGGTCACCGCTCATGGCGTTGGCGGTCAAGGCAATCACGTAAACCTCCTCATCCAGCACTGAGCACTGCCCCGAACGCAATTGACGAACAGCCTCCATGCCATCCATTCGCGGCATTTGCCCGTCCATCAAGACCGCATCGAAAATCTTCCGACCGAGTATTTCCAGTGCCTCGACACCGTCGCGGGCATGAACGACGCGATGGCCGAAACGCTCCAGGAACAACTGAGTAATCTCGCGATTGGTGGCGATGTCATCGACCACCAGGACATCCAGGCCGAAGTCATGCCGCTCCAGACTGCGCAACGGCGATGCGGTTTCGCAGAGCGTCGGCGTTGCGCCGCTCTGCACCTCGCACAAGGTCCGATAGAAATGCTGACGACGCAGCGGTCTGACAACGCACGCGGCCAGGCCATGGGCGCGCAGTTCATCGGCAGACGGCAGTGACTCCACCTGCGAGGCCATCAGCACGATGCGCGCGGTTGCCAACGCCGGGGCTGCACGGCACAGGTCGGCGAACTCGACGCCATCGACCATCGGCAGGCGCCAATTGACCAATACCAAGTCGAACCTGACACCCAACTGCGCCTGCTCGTGCATCAGGCTCAATGCTTCCTCGGCGGACGCTGCCCCCTGGCACAGCATCTGCCACTGGCCGAGCATCTCCATCAATGCCCCACGCTCATCGGCGTGTTCATCCACCACCAGGGTCCGCAGCCCCCACAACCTAGGGGCGTCGGCCGCACGCGCCGGGCATTGTGGCAAGGGCAAGGTCAGCGCGAAGGTCGAACCCACATCCGGTTGGCTGTGCAACTCGATACCGCCGCCCATCATCCCGGCCAGGCGCTGGCTGATGGACAAGCCCAACCCGGTACCGCCGTAGTTTCGGGTGGTGGAGGCATCGGCCTGCAAAAACGCCTCAAACACCGAACGCTGTGCGGACGGCGCGATGCCGATGCCGGTATCGATCACCTGAAATCCAAGCTGGTCGCCCTCCCCCCGCCAGACCAGCAGGCGAATCGAGCCGCTGGCGGTGAACTTGACAGCGTTACTCAGGAGATTGAGCAGAATCTGCCGCAGTCGCCACGGATCACCGATCACTTGCCCCGGTACATTGGTGGCAATATGACAGATCATGCGCAGGCCTTTTTCCGCCGCGCGCGGTGCCAACAGTTCGGTGACGTCTTCCAGCACTTCGGTCAGATCGAACTCGACCTGCTCGATATTCAGGTTACCCGACTCGATTTTGGAGAAGTCCAGGATGTCGCTGATCAGCGCCAGCAGGGCTTCGGAGTTCTCACGGATGGCCGTGACAAAATGTTGCTGCTGAGCCGTGAGCGGCGTATCCGCCAGCAAGTGATTCATGCCGATGACGGCGTTCATCGGGGTACGGATTTCGTGACTCATGTTGGCCAGGAACTGCCCCTTGAGTTGGTTGGCCTGGTTGGCCATGTCCCGGGCGCCCTGCAGTTCCTGAGTGCGCACCTCCACCAGGTGCTCCAGCCCGGCCTGCTCGGCCTGCAACGCATCGAGCAAGCGGTTGTAGGCCCTGGCGAAGCGTCCCAGCTCATCGGCGCGCGCCTCTGGCAAACGACGCGACAGGTCGTCGCCGCGAGCGGTTTCTTCGATTTCCCGCGCAAACCGGGCCAGCGGCTGCGCCAACTGGCGATGCAACACCCAGAGTAAACCAAGGGCCAAGAGGATGAAGCCGACAATCGCAAAAGGTACCTCGGCTAGAATCAGGCCCAACGCGCCGGCGCGCAGTTGCGCTTGCGGATAAACCGTCAACAGATACCAATCCGGTTGCTGCAGGTGAGCGACGATCATCGGCGTGTCGGCGTCGAAGCGACCGATCTGTGGGAAGCCGGCGGCGGCCGGCAAATCCGCGATCAGTTGCTTAAGCCTGTCGCGGGAAACCGCCTCCAGCGTATTGCCGGAAAGATCGGCAATACGCTGACCTTGTGCATCCAGCAACAGGGTGGGATAGCCATTGAGCAACTGCCCGATACGGGCCAACCGCTCATCGAGCTTCAATTCATAGCCGGTCATGAACAAGGGTTTGCCCGATACATCCCGGGCGACCACCGCAACGCTGATCAACTGGCGGCCCAGCGACGGCTCGTAATAGGGCCCGTCCCAGACAACCTGAGGCCCATCTGCCGATAGTCCGTCGAACAGCGCGCGCAAATGCGTTGCTCGGGCCTGGGCGAAACCCGACGGAATATCGACTTGCGTGGAAAAAGCCGCCCCAGCGTCGGGAAAATAGAAAAACGTATCGACCGTCATCGCCTGGCCGGCCGTACCGAATGCTTCGGCAGCGGAAGCGGCGCGGGCCAACCGATCGGTGGCCGCGGCGTTGTCCGCAACGCCCGGCCCGGGCGGATTGAGCACCCAATGCAGGGTGCTGCGCTGGAAAATATTGCCGCCAAACTCGTTTGCCGCGCCGCTGTTCCAGCGCGTCATCAGTCGTCTGGCGCCCTCCTCCGCGTCGCGAAAATCGTCATTGTCCACACTGGAGAGCAAGGCCAGGCGCTGGCTGAGATCGTCCAGCGCCTTGCCTTGCAGTTGTTCATACGTGCGCCACGCGCTAAGCCCGGCGGCCACGCACCAACTCAACGCGAGAACCAGCGCCAGCACACAGGTAATGCGCAGCGCCAATGAAGCACGCCAGCTCTTCATCACAGGTCGACCTTACTGGCGGCTGCACTGTCGAGTGTGGCGCTCACGCCCATTTTGCGCAAAATGTCGCGAATCGCCCGTTGTGCCGCCGCGTCGTCACGCAGCGCCACCACCAGCAACCGCGTGGCCTTGTCGCCGGTTATCGTCTGTGCGGCTTCGCGCCGGCTGGACAAACCCAAGGTGAGCAGTTGCGCCTCAAGGTTCTTCACGCGCGTCTCGTTGCCATAGGTGCCAAGATCCAAGCGAATCCCTTCACCTGCCGACAGCCCCGTTGCCACGGGCCTGGGCGTCCAGCACCAGGCGATCTGGGTCGGCGGTTGAATACTCGCGACCCCCTGCTCGGTGGGCGAACCGAGCGCGGCCAGACGCACATTCGTCGCGGCCGCCTGGGCATCCATCGCCGTCAACTGTTCGGCGATGCCATTCAACTGTGCATCGAGGATGGTGGCCTGGCGCTGCAATTGGTCGGCCTGGCTATACTTGTCCATCAATACCTGTTCGCCTTCCTGGCGGTAGGTCAGTTGAATGCCGATAAGATTCTCACTGCCCATCAAGTTACGCTGGCCCGGAAAATCATCAGCGCTGAAGGTGTGTTGCCCACCGTTGAACAGCCGCAGGAAGTCCACGAACGCACGGTCCCCGGTCCAGTGCCGGGTCAGCTTGAAGTTGGCGAAGCTGATCTCCAGGGCAACATCGGCACAGGCCCCGGGGGCCCAGACGAAGCTGGCGCTGGTGGGAAAGTTGAAGTTATCCAGCACTGTCGAACGGCCACTGCATTGCAGCGTCAGGCGCGTCTGCTGGGGCAGCGAGCGAGCGCCGAGGTTGACCTGTGACGGCGCGGCGGACAATTCCACCACGGCCGCCGTGGCCTGCAGTGTGGCAATACTTTGCTTGAGCTCTGCCCGTTGCGCCACCAGGCCTTTCTGCTCGGCTTCGAGTGCCTGCCGGCTTTGCTGCTCCGTGGCCTGCTGGGCCTGACTCTGTCGCTCGGCACCGAGCAGATCGTTGCGCGCATGCTGCATACGACTGACATAAGCGTAGAACGCACCGGTCAACGGAATTTGCACACCCAGCGCTTCCCGTCCGCTGTAGCGCTGCACATCGCGTTGCACGAAGGTTTTCACCGCCCCGCTCATAAAGGCCGGCAGTTGACCGCGTTCGCCGTACAGCAGCTCGTTAAGCATGACCGGGTCCTGCACGCCCTGGATCGAACTGAGCAACTGCCCGCTCCAGTCACTTTGCAGGCGGCAGGCCGCCACTTCGGAAGCGTAATGCGAGGCGAAATCCAACTGGCCGGTCGCCAACGACCAGACCACATCTTCACGCGGATCCGGCCCCTTCAGCGCCTGGATCAAGGCGCTGCGCACGCTATCGGCTTCCCACAGCGGCGCAGACTTCACCGAGGGATCGGCACCGAAGCCCCAAGTATCCACGGCAACCTGGAACGCTTGCGCATCGCTTTTCTGCAGATCGGCCACCACACCTTTCATCAACTGCTGAAACCTGGCCAACGCGCGGGCTTGGGTCAATTCGTCGCGCAAGCCGTTGACGCCACTCTCGATCGAACCGCCACTGGCCACGCCCTTGAGCACATCGCCCCCCAGCGCATTGGTGATTTTCAGGCTGCCCAACGCCCCCGCTTCGGCATGCAGATCGTTGTTACGGGCCAGTTCAAGCAAGCGATCGAGCGACACCGCCCGGTTCGCCCAAGGTGCGCGTTGCTCGACGGGGATCAGAGCGAACCGTTCGGCACTGCGATGCAGCAGCTTCAGGAACGGATCGTTGGGCGTACCGACGACACTCAGGGCCAGTTGCCAATCACCGCGATTTTTCAAGCGCGTCTGCGCACTGAGCAGGCTGCCCTGGAGAAACCGATACCAGGCATCCTGGGTATCGCTTCGGTACTGATCGAGGAATTTTACCCGCTGTGTCTCCCACAGCGCGCTGTCACGGCTGGCGAGGCCGAGTTCATCCATAAAAGCAAAAATCGCAGTATGCCCTTGCGACGTATAAGCACCGGAAAGACTCAGCCCCGGGTTATCGCTATCGCTCCAGTATTCAGCCAGCCGGATCGGCGGCAGATTGTCCTGCAGTTCGGCCCAGGCTTTCAGCCACGTCAGGGGGCGTCCCTCAAGCCCCATGCTTTCGAGCTGACCCAGCAAGGCCGTTCGCTGGCTCTGCATCTGCGCCATATCGGTCTGCCACTCCAGATAGGAGCGATAGCTGCTCCCCAGGGTGACCAACTGCCCGGCGCTGGTCGCTTGCTTGGAACCGTAGGTCAAGTTCAGGAAACCCACCTCGGAACCCGGCAGCGGCAGGTTATCCATCGACTGATTGTTCAGACGGGCATCGAGCAGGTTGATCCGTCGCACAAGGAATTCGGCATACGCGGCAATCAGACGTGGATCGCCGCTGTTCAACGCGCTGCGCAGGTTTTGCGAGATGACACCATCGAATACTGGCGTGCGTATTTCGTGGTCGAACAACCTGACGTAGTCAGAGCGGTAGTGCTCCTGGACCTGTTCGATATGCCGTGAGAACGGCAGCAAACCATGCCAGCCGCCCTGCTGCTGGTCAGACAGGCTGATCAACGCTTGGCGGAAGCGACGCAGCGCATCCAGGTCGGTCTCCAGCCCGCCGTCGAAGTCCTCGGCCGCTGGCGGCTCGTCCATCGCTTCGGTAAGCACTGCCTGAGTGTGGTGGTCGGCATACACCAGCAAGGCGCCAAAGCCGACACACAGTCCCAGCCAGCCAAGCACTGCGGCATGCGCCAACAGCCTGCGCCAGCGATGCCAACTATCGATGGGCTGATAAGCATGGCGTTGCGCCGGCAACAGCTGTCCCAGCAACTCATGACTGAACCAGCCTTCGCTTGTGCCGTCAGCCTCTTGCCCGTTGGCCGTGAGGAACAGCCCGCAGAGCAGCGGCAACTCGCTGTAGGGGTTGGCGTCAAACGCGGGTAACAGCAGATGCTGGAGACGCGAGCGTAGATCAACGATGCGCTCCGGCAGGCTGAACGCCTCTTCATCAGGCAGGCCACGCACGCCCAATTCGATACGCAGGTCGAACAGCCGCTGGCCAATCCCACTGAACATCTCTTCGAGAAACACCTGCGCCGCCCCCGTGCGCTGCAGGCTGAGCAGGCCGAATGGCTGCTCACGCTGGGGCGGTGTGAGAGCGGACGCCCATGGGGTGAAGCCCGGCAAGGCCTCGGCACCGGTAATAATGAAATACACCGGCAAACGGGCACCAAAGACCTTCACCAGGTCATCCAGGCGGCGGCGCAGATTGTGTCCCTGCTCGGCCAGGCGCGCATCGGAATCGCTCAACAAGCGCTGGCAGTCGATCACCAGCAGCACACCGTTGAGGGGTTCGCGGCGCCGTGAACGCAGCAGCCAGTACAGCAACCGTCGCCATTCCGGGCCCGCGTCGCTGTTGCCCTCGGCCATGCGCCCGGCGGGATCAATGATCACGCCACGCTCAAGGAACCACCAATCCAAGGCCCCAGTCGAGGCCGCCGGCTTTCCACCGTGGGTCGAACGCAAGGCCGAGGTCAGCCCGCTGTTGCCCAGCAAACGCCGGGTGCCGCTGTCACTCTCGCCCAGCGTCAAGAACCAGGGCAGCACATACAGCGGTGAACCCAATCGACTCAGGCGCGACTGGCGCAACATCTGCACACCGCTGTTCCAGTCCTGATCAAGCGCCGGCGCCTCATCGCGACGACTCTGGGGCAATTCGCTGTTCATCCGCCGACGCAAGCGCCAGGCATACCAGCGCCGCCCGATCCCACGCAGGCAAAAAACCAGCAATAGCGCAACGATGAAAATCACCGGCACGTACCACAATGGCCAGTTTTGGTAGAGCGCCAGGCCCCAGAGCAACAGCACAATGCATACCAGCAGCACCGCCCAGAGCAACAACACCCCTGCTTTCTTCAACATCAGCGCATCTCCAGCAATTGGCTGACTTGTCGACCCAGCGAGAGATCGAAACTGATGTAAAGCACGGTCAACAGAATCAAGGGCACCCCGATCAGCAGCAGCAACGAAATGCCGGGCAAGCCCCGGCGCACCACACGCAGGCGTGTTGGTAACTGCGCCTCGGGTTGTTCAAACAGATGGCTGGTGGCATCCAGCGGCACCATCTGCCGATCGAGAATGATCCGTTCCAGGCAGAGCCGGCGGTATTGCATCAGTTCGCCACCCGGACGGGTCGCGTAGCGCCCCTGGAAGCCGCCGAGCAAGGCCAGGCCGAAGACCTCGCGGGCACCGACCGCCGCCTCGGGCAACGCCTCCAAGCGCTGGAAGAACTCGACACCGGCACGACTGGTGGAAAAGTAGTGACGTTGCAACGGCGCCCGCCGCCATTCTGCCGCCCCGGGCCATTCGCCAGACATGGCCGCCTCATCGATCCAGGCGACCACCGCGAACAACGCCTCACGCACTTCGGCTTCGGCAAAATGCAGCTCGCGGGCCCGATTGGCCGCGCCATCGAGCAGCACGATGAGCGCCGGCGCAAGCGTCTCATAGGACTGTGCCGGATCAATGAAGCCGCGCTTGGCAGCCTCGAAACTCGACATCCAGCAGTCAGCCAGGCGGGGATTGATCATGTGCGCACCACCACCAGGTCGATACTCAGGTCAGCCGGCGGCTGGGGCAGGAAAAACGCCGCCTGGCGCTCCTGCTGTAGCGTGTCCCAACCATCGCTCAGCGTTTCCAGGCGGAAGTACAACGCGCCGGCCACCCGTGGCAGCCCCTGGGGCGGAACCTGCAGGTAGATCAACTCGACGCCGGGCAATGCGCGGTTGACCAGGCCTTGCATGACACTCAGCGCTCCGAGCTTGCCGTCCATCGGCAGGCACTCGGCCAGCCACACCGGATCAACCACACTGCGCGCCACCAGAAAGTAACGATGCCGTGGGCCGAAAAACGCGTCCGGTAATGGGGCCTGATAAAAACCTTCCTGCAGTTGCAGGTGCACCAGCAACTCTGAGCCGATGCTGATTTCATTGAGCTGCTGGCCGATCAGGGCCACCAGTGCAATCGTCGCGGCCCCCGCCTCCTCGTGTTTGTACGGCGGCACCAACAGACGCCCATCCGGGGTTTCGCCGAGCATGTCGCAGACATCGGAAAACAGACTCAACTCACCGACAAGTTGGCGCAGGGTGCCGTAAAGCTCCCATGGCGAAACCTGCGGTGTTTCGAGCAAATGCGTCAGCAACGGGCCATAGCGATTCAATACCGCCAGGGCCATCAGATGGTTGACCTGCGCAGCGTCGAGATCGCCGCGCCGCGACTCTCCCGGCTGCTTGTACACCGACAACTGCCGCGCCCGGCCGACCAGTTCGTCACGGACTTCACGCAAGGTTTGCAGGAGCATCGGCGATGCCGCCAGATTGATCGACGGCGGCACGTAGCGCTGGGCCGGCCGGACGCGATCACCGTCCAGTTCAAGGCGGGCAATCGGCAGCAGCTCGTAGGCGCTCAAATGCTCCAGCTCATCCTCCCAGAACAGCCGCAACACATAGGACATCGGGCGCACCCGCGCTTCCGGGGAATTGCCGAGACGGTCACCGATCACTTCCGGGTCAGCCGCCACGATAAACCGCGCTTCCGCCCGAGAACCGGCCGAGAGGGTCTCGAACACTTGCGCGTTGACTTCGCCTGGCAGCAAGCGGCGCAACCCCACAAACAGCGTGCGGCCGCCACTGAATTCGCTCAGGTCCAGGCTGCGCGACTCGAGCACCGCATTACCCGGATATTCGGCCAACGTGCCTTCGGCGAAGCGCACTGACAATTGATCGAGCAGGCATTGTTTGGCAACCAGCGCGGGTTCGTTGATCTTCAGCGAGATCAGGCCCCACGGGTATGGATGGTTCAACCCCGTGGTACGGGCAAGACGATGCTCGATACGGGCATCGTTCTGTTGGAAATGCTGAGGCTGGAGGAACAAGCCCTGGTGCCAATACAACAACTGATCGATATTCATAGGGCTCGGTTTCAGGCAAAAAATTGAAAAAGCGTGGCCGTTGCAACGCTCACGACAAGCAGGTCAGTCCTGTGCGCCGGGCAGGCGCACCTCGCCCTCTCGGGGCTGCACCGGCTTGGGCAACGCCAGGCGACTTTCCTTGCCGCGCAACAGCGCATCGGGCCCGACGAGCAGGTCAATGGCGATGGGGCGCGGTGTGGCGGTCCAGGTCTTGCTGAAGAACCCCGTCGACGTCACATCGACGCCGATCTGGTAGAGCTTGACGCTGCGCGCCGGGTCCAAGTGCGCATAGCCGACGGCGACGCCGACCATCTTCGCGCCCTCAAGTCGCGGCAGGCTCAACTGCCGGGTCTGACCCGGCTCGATAAACAGCCGCGTAAGCCCGATCATCCCGGGCGGCGCGTTGTTCATCAGCAGCAGGCTGCTCAGTTGCTGGGAGCTGCCGGTGTAGGCGGAAAACGCACTGATCTGATCGAACTGCGTGATCACCACCAACAGGTTATGCGCCTGGCCGTCGTACTGATTGAGGTCGTTATCGGCGGTGAAGCTCAGCTCGATGGCGTTTTCGGTGTAGTCCCATTTGAGCGCGGTGAGGGCCTTTTGCTCGGGGGTGAGTTCCTGGCTGCTGCAGGCGGCGAGCAGGATGCACAGGACGAGTCCGCCCATGGAAAACTTAATGGAGGGCATGCTCACTCCATCACCAGGACAGCGGTCTGGCTTGGCTGCGAAACCGTACCCATGGTGTTATTGGCGTTGTGCATGGTCTGGCAGGTGACACGCACGGCGGGCTTACCTGCGACCATCACTTTGGCGCTGCCATCGATGAAGATCATTTCACCCTTGACCTTGCCGCTGGTGACGCCACCGGCCACGCCCGCCTCATCGCCACTGGTCATCAACACCTTGCTGGACATATTCATCGCTGGCATGCCGTCCACCAGCACTTCCATCACCAATCCACCCGGGTCCGCAGCGCTGGTATCGGCAGTGTTGGGATAAGGCAACGGCACGGGCCCGGCTGGCGGAACGGGCGTCTTGCAGATATCGGGCACGGTGGACATCGCCATCGCACCGCCGTTATTGAGCATATACATAATCGATCTCACCCCAGCTTGATGCTGTCGCCATCAATGGCAACGCTACGTTGTGCGTTCAGGTCCAGCGTGTCGGCCTGCACGCTCCAGTCATCGCGCACGCGCTGGCGCAACGAGCCGGAATGAAGTTCTTCATGGCCTTCGACGCGACGGCGGCTATCAGCAAAATCCGCCTCGTGGCGCACGGCCTTTTCGCGGTGATACACGCTGTTGTCGTGGCGCTCGACCCAATGGTTCTCAAGATGCTCGCCACTCATGGCCAGGGACCCGACCGTCAGATGCGCGCGCTGCATCTGCACACTGCCCTGTTCGGCGCACACTCGTAATGCGCTACCGGCGTCAAGGCTCACGCCGTCGCGAGCCTGAATGCTCAGCGCGCCAGCGGGCAGGCTCAAATGCAAATCACCCTCCAGATGCAGACGCGCCGGTTGAGCGATGGCGCGTTCCAGCACGCTAAGGATGTAACCGCCTTGCGCGTCCAAGCTGACCAACACCTTGTCCCCCACTGCCGGACGCACCAGGCAACCGAATGCAGGTTTTAGCCAATAGCGGCGGCCATCGCTGCTGACCACGCCGAAACGCTCGCCATCCAGTGCGTTGACCTGTGCATGACGCAATTGAGCAGCGGCATCGCAATACTGCGGGGCTTCATTCATCTCGATTTTCCTAAAGAGGCGGGCCGCCATTGCTCGGCGGCAAGGCGTTCGGTATCAACGGGCTGGATGGCCTGGGGGTTGCTCTGCTGCCAGTCGGCCTGGGTGAAGTCAGCGGCATGCGCATTCATGCCGGTCACGTCGGCGGCGACGAACGAGGCGCGTGGCGCAAGCAACGCGGTGCAATCGGCATAACGCAACAGGGCGCGGTCAAAGCGCGCGCCTGGCATCTGGGCGTCTATCAGGATGGCCATCTCCAGAACGGCATCACTGAAATCGACCGAGTCAAAATGGCTGGCATTGAACAGAGCGCCCTTGAGATTGGCACCGACAAACATCGGCGCGGCTCCCTTGCAGTGGTAGAACGACGCGCCCTCGGCCTGCACGGCATGAAAATCGGCGCCACTCAACGACGATTCATCAAAGGCACACTGCTGCAACGACGCCAGGCCGAAGCGCGCCTGATCGAGTTGGCAATCGATCAACCGTGCCTTCGCAAAATGCGCCGACTGGGCATCAAGGCCCGTCAGATCGCAGCGGCTCCATTGGGATTTGCTCAACTGGGCGGCTGCGAGCCTGATGCGCGGTACGCGGCACTCCGAGAGCGTAAAAGCCTCTAGCTGCGCCCCCGACAGATCCAGATCCTCGCCGGAGCATTGCGCCCAGTAGGCCTTGTTCCAACGCACATTCGTGAACAATGCGCCCTGCAATGAACACGCGTTCATGTGCGACGAGTCAGCAGTGCTGTCGGAAAAATTGGCGCCGTCCAGGCGGCAGTCTTTCCAGTAGCTTTGGGTCAGCATGGCGCCATTGAATTGCGCGCCACGCGCATCCACTTCTTCCAGCCGCGCGTTGCTCAAATCGACACCGCGATAGTCGCCACCGGCCAGATTCAACGCGCGCAAGGGCTGCCAATCAGCCAGCAATTCCCTTAGACGCTCGACACTTAATACCTCAAGCATGAGTCAGGCTCTCCTTGAGTCGGCAACGCGTCATCAATGCCTGTTCCAGGCGCACGCCGCTGCCGTGCACAGCGTCACTGGCCAAGCCATGCAAGTTGCTGCCACTGAGGTTGGTCTGCTCCAGGCATACCTTGCGCAAGCGGCCGTTAAGCAGGTTGGCGCCAGACCAATCAGCGCGACTCAAGTCACATCCCGACAGGTAGACCCCTTGCGCGACCAGCCCGACACCGTCGGAATCACTCAGGTCGCAACCGCTCAGCAGCGCGTCGTTAAACCGAGCGCCGCGCAGGCTGGCGTGATTCAGATCGGCGTCTTGAAAACTGGCAGCGGTCAGGTCGGCATCGTCCAGGCGCACACCCGGCAAAACGCAGTGAGCGGCCAGACGCAGGTTTTGCAGATTGCACTCGCGCAAGTCCAGGTCGCGGCCCACCACCTTGGCGAAATCGGCTTTGCTGAGGTTGGCGCGGCGCATGTCTGTCGCGTCCAGTGTGCAGTCGTAGAGCTTGGCTTTGTGGAGGTTGCTGTCGGTGAGCAGTGCGCTGCTCAGGTTGCATTTATTGAGATGCAGTTGGCTTAGATTGGCGTTGTTGAGTTGAGCCTTGTCGAGGCTGCATTCGTTGAGTTGAGCTTGTTGCAGGTTGGCTTCGGTGAAATCGGCAGTGGAGAAATCACAGTTCTGAGCGCGGATATCGATCAAGCTAGTGCCGCAGAACGAGGCGCCTTGGCATAGAACCCTATGAAACATTGCGTACTGCAAGCGCGCCTTGCTCAGATCCGAAGCACCCAAGTCGCAGTCGATGAACTGACAGTGGCTCAGATCGGCATCCTTCAGTCGAGTGCCATTGAGCTTGCAGCTCTTGAAAGTGGTATTTCTCAGGTCGGCGCTGCTCAGATCGATTTCGCAAAGATCAAGGCTCTCCAAATTGAGGTCTTGCAGCGTCTTACCTGCCGCGTGCAAGGCTAGCAGCCGCTCACGGGTCAGACTGCAGTATTCAGGAAGCGGGAGAATGGGGGCGAATTGGAGTCGATCAGCCGCCAGCGCTTTGTCCATGGCGCTTAAAACACGGTCTATCTCAGCTTCCACGGTTTGAGACTCTGCTATTGCGGCAGTCAGTTTTTCCTTGGCTTGCGCCTGCTGGTCTGGAGGCAGCTCCAGGCGCTCAAGCATGTCCATGATGTCGACCTTGGGTGCTGGCTGGTTAGCACGCGCCAGCGCTTGCTCTGCATCTATGCCCAAGCGGCTCATCATCTGATGGGCATACTCCATGCCTTGGGCCTGAGCCTTGGCGATTTCCGAATTAATTTCTAGCGCCAATGCCTTGGGGTCAAAGGGTTTGATGGGGGGCATCGGTTCGCGCATCAAAACCGTAAAGTCCGTTTTCGCTAACGGCGGATAATCGGCCGGATTGAAAGGCAGATTCATACGAGTCGCCATCATCTGAGCGTATTGCATGCACTGCTCATGAGCTGCACTTAACTCCGCATACTGCGAATCCGCAGCGGCCTGCAAACTGGCGATTATCGGCTCGGAGTCGAATGGGGTTGGTTCGACAGGCGCCACCTTGAACGGCTCGACGGGAGGGCTTGGCCAAAGCCGCTCAATCCAGACTTGCGTGTCCAGCACAGGATCACCCGCTCGTTCGAGGGCCATAGCTAATTTGACGATATCTTGCGCATCTATATCGAGTACCGGTACTTCGACGCGGTACAGCAGAAGAGCACTTTGCACATCAGGGAACAGCCATACCGTATCCAGGTCCAGCGCCATCTCGGTAACGGGTACACGCTTATCCGCACGCTCAATAAACAGCCGTGGCCGTAGGCCCGGCAAACGCCCGACGACCCGAGCCTCGGTAGGGTGCATGCCTGCGATCGACCAGGCTTCGTCGCCACGCCAAAACCCGGAATTGCATTGGTCCTGTGCCACTTCATCGAACCAGCGAGCATCAGTATCCGTAGGTAAGAATGGGGCGCGATAAGCAGTCCAATGCTCGTCAAGGGTACCCATGAACTGGCGGCGTTCAGCGCTTTGTGCTGGCAATGGCAAAAAACTCGCCAGGGCTGGCCGATCATTGGGGTCAACAACTGTGGCATTCGCCACCTCCAGTTGTGCCAACGGCATTCCTTGTGCGGCGTCCACCTCTGGATAATGGCCTTTGCCTTTCGGATTATCTGGCCACTGATTACCGCCATAAGCGTTTTCAAAGTCCAATGGCAGGTTATCCACTTGACCGGTCACAACGGACGTCCAACCCAGAGGCCCTTTGCGCCATTGCCGCGGCGCGAATACATGCAACGTTTTTTCCATATCCCCCAGACGCACCCGCACCGCCATGCCACTCCGTTGTGCATCTACCAGTGGATAAGCCTTACCTTGCACGGCGAATGTGCCTCGACTTTTCTTCAGGCCACTGTCAAGCGTCTGCTTACCAAGTCGCTCGGTTAACCAGGCCCAAGTTTTCCCAGCGGCCATTACCTGATCTTCAGCGTCCACCAGCAGACCAAGGGTGACGACCATGCAATGAAGGTCCAGTGGTTTGGCATTGGCGAGCAATAAAAGGCTGGCCTGTTCACATTTGAGCTGCATCGGACTCTCCGAATAGGAAACTTACGCCTCTTTTTTCCGTATCACGGCGCGGCAGCGGGCGGTGCAGCAGCATCGCCCGCTGCCGCGACCCCATCGGCGACGCCATCAAGCAGGTCAACGGCACCGTTTACAACCGCATTGGCTCCGCCCGCGGCCACTTTCACCGCAGCAAGACTTGGGCGTGATGCTACCTTCAGACTTAACAGGCTGGGGCTGGGGGCTAATTCAAAACACGGAAACTCCTGTACTTGATCAGAAGTAATCGTTGCTCCCACTATAGTGCCGCTAACTTTCATGAACTTATTAAAAAAAGCATTACCGCAGACTTCTAAATCTCCATCCACAAGAACATCACCAGTAACATGCACCTGACCTTCAAGATGTATAATTTTGTCCGACCTTATGACAACCCCTGCGGCATTAATAAGTATGCTATTCCCACCCAATTTAATCTCATATGAGGTTACATTTTCATGGCAGTAAATATCTGTATTTTTCAACTCCATTTTTGAGTTAGACGCTCGAACGATATGCTTTCCTTTCAAATACTCTGAATTTTTAATACTCGCCTTATGATACTCCCAGGCACTGTTACCAATACTTTTCTTATATAGGCTGTAGTCTGCCGAAAGCGAAACCAACCCAAGTTTTACTGACACGCCAACTCCGTAGAGAGAGAGACTTCCGCTGGCTATATTTACGTCACCCTTCAATTGAAGCATTGAAGTTGTAACGTCTAATTTTGTGCTCAGTTTTGGGTTGGTTATTGCGTCTTTGAAATTATCAAATCCGCTTTTCTTTGATGCGCTATCTGTTGTGCTTGCCGCGGAGGCCGGCTTGCTGCTACTTCCGGGAGTGGGAGGCCCATCTTTAAAGTTGGCACCCATCAAGCTCTCTGAAGAGCTCTTCCCCTCCACCGGGGCCGGCGCATGCCCTCCCCCTATGGATTGCCAATAAACACCTGGCACCTGATGTTTATAAGAACTGGACGCCAACTGCATATGCTTGTCCGTGCGCAAATGCGCCCCACTGACATCGCCCTCGCCCAAGGTAAAACTGCAACCGGTAGACGCCCCCATCTTCATCATCGGCCCGGACGGGCTGTCTTCCATCGCAAACAAATGCCCACCGGGGGTGCTCAAGCCGCTTTGGGTCGCGTTATCGCCGGTGACCACATTAGGATTCTCGGAGTTGGGCACGCTACCGGTAATCACCGGGCGGTCCGGATCGCCGCCCAAGAACGAAACCAGCACTTCCGTGCCTTTGAGCAGCGGGAAATTCATGCCGTGGCTCGAACCACTGGACAGCGTGGCCATACGCAACCAGGCCGAACCGCGCGTTGCATTCTTCTCGCCGCGAATGAACGGGAAACTCACTCTGTAGCAACCATGCTCATTGAGCAGCGGCCGACCGGTATCTTCATCACCGTCCACTACCGCACTGAGCACGCCCTGCACATAAGGCCGGGGGGTCACGCAGGGTGCGCGGAACTGCACCTCGCCGGGCAAGGCGATAAACCGCGTGTTGATCCCCTGCCCCGGTCCTTCCCCCTCCGACCCCAGGCCCGGCAACGGCTGATAACCGTCATGGTGAACTTCAATAACCAGATAACCGGCATTGAATAGCGGGCGCGGGTGGCCGACTAACAGCATCGGATAACCGGCGCGCAACCCCGTGGCTCGACCGCTGCCATGAAACTCCCGCTGACGGCAACCGATGGCCTGGGCGCGGCGATTGGCCAACCATTGCCCCTGTTCGAGCGAACCGAAGTGCTCGCCATACAACCCTTGCCCGCCGATAAATACAGACGAACCAGAGACGGCCTCTCGTTGTTCAGTCGAGGCATCTGCGCCAAGGCTGGCAGTTGCCACCGAAGCGTTGACCTCCAGCTTCAACTGCGCGTTGCTCGCGGAAAAGTCCTGGAGCGTGACCCCCGCCGCTTGCCGGACGAGTTTGCGCTCGAAGGTACGCGCTACCGCCAGGACCCGACCTACATCCAGTTCCGAATCTTGACGACGATAGGTCAGCAGACTGGGGAGTTGCGGCTGGTACAGTCGGTCGCCACAGAACACCAGCGCCTCGCCGTCAGGCCCCTGTTCAAAGAAGTAATACACGCCGAAATATTCAAGAAGACGTGAAATAAAGGCGAAACTGGTTTCTTCGAACTGGCAGGTAAACGTCGCCTGAGTCAGCGGATCATCGGCCAGCGGCAGGCGAATATCGAAGTCATACGCCGAACCGGGCAACCCGTTCATCCCCGGACCTTCGACAGTCAGGTCGGCCAACTTGAGCACGTCGCGAATCAATTCCGGCAGACTTTTGTCGAGCCAGATTTCGGAAAAACGGAAATGACGCAACTGTACAAAGCGTGGTTCCAGCACCACGCGGTAGTAGAAATACAGGGAATCGGCGTCGAGATAATCCACCTCTGTGACCACGCCCTGATAGGGATGCGGTTGCCCCAACGCATCGCTCAGGGTCAATACCGCTCGGTTGCCCAGCAGTGCTTCGTCGTCGAACAACGGATTGATCGTGGCCAGCCGAACCTCGAAGCGATAGGGCTGAGAGAGCTTTTCCTCGCCCTGCCACTGCTGCACCCATAATGTTTCGAGCAGCAGCGAGGGTGCCAGGCTGGCGAAAGTGCAGAGCGCGTGATCATTGAGAGCCATCAATCAATCCTTGTTCTTCAATCGGTAAACGAGCGGTCACTCTAGGGGTTCAAGCAGCGCTTCACGCTCGGGTAAAGACCTGATTCCATCGGTTTCTTGCGGGGTAATGATCCACTCGCCGCGCGCATCCACTGCCACATGCAAGCCGGCCAGCGGACGCTGATCGGCAATCGCCCCCAGCAACACGTCAGACAAACGCGGCGTCAGGCTTTTGCGCAAAATGAAGTCGATATTGCGCGCCCCGCTCTCCACTTCCGTGCAGCGCGCGGCGATGGCGTCGGCGACCTCGTCTGCAAACGTCAAACGGACTTTCGACGACGCCAGCAGGCGCTCGCTGAGCCGGCCCAGCTTGAGGCGCACGATGCCCGCCAGTTGCTCGCCACCCAGGGTGAAGAACGGCACGATGGTCATGCGCGCCAGCAGCGCCGGTTTGAAATGCCGGGACAGGGTCGGCCGGATCTTTTCCGCCAGGGTGTCCGGATCGGGACGCCCGTCGACGCACAGGTTCTGGATCTCTTCGGTGGCCAGGTTGCTGGTCAGCAACACCACGGTGTTGGAAAAATCGATCTGCCGCCCTTCGCCATCGGACAGGCTGCCCTTGTCGAAGACCTGATAGAAAATGTTCACCACGTCCAGGTGGGCTTTCTCCACTTCATCGAGCAGCACCACCGAATACGGACGCTTGCGCACCGCTTCGGTCAACATGCCGCCCTCGCCGAAGCCGACATAGCCGGCGGGCGAGCCCACCAAGCGGCTGACAGTGTGCTTCTCCTGGTACTCGCTCATGTTTACCGAGATCATCGCCTGCTCGCCGCCGAACAAATGTTCGGCCACGGCCAAGGCGGTTTCGGTCTTGCCGACACCCGAGGGCCCGACCAGCAGGAACACGCCCAACGGCTGTTGCGGATCGCGCAGGCCGGATTGCGCGGCCTTGAGGATTTCTGCGATCTGCTCGACGGCGGTGTCCTGCCCGCGAATGCGCATCTTGAGGTTGTCGGCCAGGGCCAATACGCCGCCCGCCGCATCGCGCAGCACTTTGCCCAGCGGCACGCCGGTCCAGTCGGAGACGACCTGGGCAATCGCATCGGGGCTGACTTCAGTGAACAGCAGCGGCGCGTCGCCTTGCAGCGCGGCCAGGGTTTCACGGGCCTGATCCAGCTCGGCCTGGCGTTCTTCCAGCGATGCCAGTACCTGCGCAACCTCGCCTTCGGCCGGAACCGGCAGATCCTGTGCTTGCAGGGTCAGTTGCTTGCGTGCTTCAAGGACGCGCAGCGCCGCGTCACGCTCGGCCAGCCAGCGGACTTCCAGCGCAGCACGACGTTCGTCGATGTCGGCCTGTTCGTCGGCGATATCGGTCAGGCGCTGGTCTTCCACGGGGAAACCATTGCCACGGTCGCGCTCCAGGGCGCTCTGTTCACGCGCCAGGCCGGACAACTGCCGCTCCATGCGCTCCAACTCGGCAGGCTTGATGCCCAGGCCGATCCGTACCCGGGCGCTGGCGGTGTCGAGCAAGTCCACGGCCTTGTCCGGCAGCAAGCGCCCGGTGATGTAGCGATCCGACAATTCGGCGGCGGCAACGATAGCGTCATCACGCACGCTGACACCGTGGACTTTTTCGTAGTGGCCCTTGAGCCCGCGCAAGATCAACACGGCGGTTTTAACGCTCGGTTCGTCCAGTTTGACCAGTTGGAAACGGCGCGCCAGGGCCGGGTCTTTCTCGAAGTACTTTTTGTACTCCGACCAGGTCGTGGCAGCGATGGTACGCAGCTCGCCACGGGCCAACGCGGGTTTGAGCAGGTTGGCCGCATCCGAGCCACCCGCCGCGCCGCCGGCGCCGATCAGCATGTGCGCTTCATCGATGAACAGGATCACCGGCGTGGTGGACGCCTTGATCTCTTCGATGACGCCCCGCAGGCGGTTTTCGAACTCGCCCTTGACGCTGGCGCCTGCTTCCAGCGCACCGAGATCCAGGCTGAGCAGGCGTGTGTTTTTGAGGAAGTCGGGGACTTCATTCTGGCTGATCAACAACGCCAACCCCTCTACCACGGCGGACTTGCCCACACCTGGTTCGCCCACCGCGATGGGGTTGTTTTTACGCCGCCGGGCGAGGATGTCGATCATCTGGCGAATCTCATCATCGCGCCCGAAAATCGGGTCGATGCGCCCCGCCACTGCCTTGGCGGTCAGGTCCTCGCAAAAGCGCGCGATATTGTCTTCGGCAGCGGGCGCAACACCGCCAGCACTGCCCAGCGAAGCGGAGGCCGTGCCGGTCTGCAGGCTGTCCAGCGGACCTTCACTGGAGCCGCCCAACAGCTGAGCAAACTCTGCCGTCAGGGCATCGGTGGAAATCGGCTTGAGCAGTTCGCCATAACGGGTGCCGGCGGTGTAGTAACCCAGACGGGATACCAGCGCCAGCAACAGCGAGCCGCCACGAATCCGCCCGGTGCCGACCACCAGCGAGGCAATCAGCCAGGCGTCCTGAATCCACTCAGTGAGCAGGCCGGCGAACACCGGCCGCCCGGGGTTGCCGTTTTTCAGTTGCGCCAGGCCCTCATCCAGCAGCGCACGCAGGCGCAGCGGATCGATCTCGAATCGAGCGAGGATGCGCGTCGTATCGGCGTCCGGATCTTCCAGCAACTGGCGCAGCAGGTGCTCCAGGGAAATCTCGTAGTGAGCGCGCGCCAGGGTCTGGCCCGCCGCGTTCTCCAGGGCCTTGGTGCTGTACACATTGAGCCGTGCAAACAGCGGTTTGAGTTCTACCTGAATCATCTAGCGAGCCCTCTCTTCGAGCATTGGTCCGTGTTCGGCCGTCAGCATGAATACAACATCGTCCTGTGTGTCACCGTCGCCCAGCCAGGTATCCAGGCCCAGCCGCTGCCAGCCGCCCCCCAGCGAAGCGCACTGCTGCTTATCTGCCGCAAGCCGCATGACCAGTCGGCTGCGTAGCGGTGTCTGCAGATACAATCCCACCAACCGTTCAAGCTTTTGATACAGCGCTTGCCCCGGCAATAACCCGTGAAAATCCGCGCGACTCAGTGACGTCAGGCGGATATCCAGCGTGCCGCTGCGGTCCATGACTTCACGACCGAGCAGGCTGTTTTCGCCCAACACACCGCACTGCATGCCCAGGTAAGTGCGCGCCGCACGGTCGATGCGCAGACGCGTCTCGACACACGGCACGACTTCCACCGCGACATCACCGAGCACGGCCTTGACCAGTTGCTGCAGACCCAGGGCCGAGCGCGGGTACTGGTTGAACAAACCGGCATACCGCAGCAAATCGTTGGATTGATCGCGCTGCTCCGGACGCGCGTCCGCAATGCCGATCAGCGCCTGCAACTGACGCAGGCTCTTGACGTCGCGCCGCTCGGTAATGTCGATCCAGATCCGGTGCTTTTCCCAGGCACGGAACAGCAACGGATAGAGCGAGGCATGCAGGATGTCGAGAAAGTCACGTCCCGCAGAGTGGCCCAGCAGTTGCTCGTCGATCAGGTCTTCGGTGTAAAACGTCGGCAACGGCGAGGTGACGCCATACAGACCGAAAAAGTTCGCCTCGATCCGATAGCGACCGTCGCCGTCCTGCTCGATCCCCTCGATATCCCGCAGCGGAAACCCAAGCCCCAGACGCGGCCGGACCCGCACGTTGTCGACGAAGCCTTTTTCGCTCGGGAAACGTAACCGCAACAGGCGCAAGGCCTGGAAAAACCCGAACTCGCCGCCGTCATCGAGCAGCGGATCGATCACAACAGGCGTTGGTGCCCGATCTTCGCTGGCCATTTCAAGGTCTCGTGGTTGACGCTGTCGAACAGCGTGAAAGCGGTAAAGCTGTTGATGGCCGTACAGCCGGCGAAAAACTCATCGAGCACACAACCGAACAGGTAGAAATTGCCGGGGCTGAGAAAATAGTCGCCCCGGCACTCGACCCGGACCTCACTGCCTTCGATCGGCAGCCCACGAATAAAGCGCCGCTCGTGACTGACGGTGACGTTTTCGATGGCATCGATGCGGCGCTGGTTGGCGTCCTGGGCACCTTCGCCGACACTGGGCAAATACAGCGCGAGCAGGCCGCGCAGGTAGTCGCGATCGGCCAGGCGGAAGTGGTTGGCATTGAGCTGCGAGAGCATGCGCCACAGCAACTTGTCGTCGAACTTGGGCGGCTGGCACGGGGTAATGCCACGGATGCTCTTGAACTCGACCCTGGGCGGTGTGTTGTCGGTAGGCTGGTTCAAATCCCCCAGGCGCAGGCTTTCCGGCAACTTGCCATTGGTGCAGAGCAAGCCGATGGACAAGGTCATCTCGCCCGGCACTTTGCCTTCGCTGTAGGGCAGGCTCAGATAGTGGTCATAGCCTTGGGCATCGATGCTCGAGGCGCGGATGCGCAGGTTATACATGTCGCGCTGCGAGAAGGTATTGAACGGTTCTAGCAGCCGCTCGCCGCCTGCGGCGGAATAAGCACTGACCTTGAGCACCGAATGAATCCGCATGCTCATGCGCTGGCCATGGTCGGCAGGCTGGATGCGATAGTCGACTTGCTTGTGGTCGATGCGCAGCGGGTGCGCGTCCTGGGCGAACAGATTGATCGCTGGCGTCACCCCCAGCAAAAAGCTGTTGGCCGACAGATTCGGTGCCCAGTCCGGCAGGTTTTCGAACATCAGGCGCACGCTGAAACGCCCGTCGGCGCCTCTCGCTCGCCATTGTTTGAACCCGCAAAGCTCGATAAACAGGAATTTCTCGGGCAGCGCGAAGTATTCCTGCAGGCAACGATAGGCCGGGTGCGCGGTATCGGGAAACGGCAGCAAGGTGTTGCTCGCATCGAATCCCAGGCCACGCAAATGGCTGGCCGGCAGGATGGTCATGGGCTGCTCTTGGGCGCAGATACGAATCTCACGCAGGTTGAGCTGCAGCAGACGCAACAACTTGGAGCCATCGGCCAGGCCATCACCCAGATAGAAACGCAGGCTGTCGGCCAGCCAGCTATTGGGATCGGCGGTGGTAAAAGCGAAGTCCAGAACCAGGCTGCGCTCTTCACCGGCGGCGCCGTCCCAGCGGCTACCGAGCAATTGCAACGGCTCCAGATCGACCGCCGCGGTGCTGCGAAAGCGCACGCGCTGGCCATCGACCGGCACCGAGGCAATTTCGCATCCGGGCTCGATACGCGAGACCTCCTGCAATGCCCCACGCGGCTGAAATTGCAGCAGCGTCAGGCAGGGCAAGGGTTGCAGGTAATGGGGATAGAGCAGCTGCGCCAACTCTTGAATGAACTCGGGAAACTCGTCATCCAACCGTTGGCGAACCATCCCGGTAAGAAACGCCACGCCTTCGAGCAAGCGCTCGACATCCGGGTCATTGGCCGAGTCCACCCCCAGCAGCGGCGCCAGGGCCGGGTTGCGGCGAGCAAACTCATCGGCCAGACGTCGCAGTTGGTTGAGTTCATTTTGATAATGGCTGTTGAGCATGACTTAGTGCATCGCCAGGGACACGCGACCGTCCGAAGACACCCGCGTTGCCAGGTGAATGGGAATGTCCCGATCATCGATCGACACCACGCCTTCAAGACTGAAACTCAGCGACAACACTTCCTGGGCGCCTTCGGCGACCAGGATGCGCGGCGATTTCAAGCGAGGCTCGTAGCGGGCGATCATGCGAGTCATGTTCTCGATTATTTGCGTGGTCTCGCCGGTCGCAAACGAACCGGCCAGATTGGTGAAGTCGGGTACGCCAAACTCGGCGTCGATAGGCACGCTGCCGCGCCGGGTATTCAAAATGCGTTGCAGATGCTGGACAATCGACTGCGTCAACACTTCCGCCTGGGTCAGGTGCGTGCGACCGGTTTCGACCTGCAGGCTTGTGATGCGCTCCAGCAATCGTTTTTCTCTCAACGCGGTGTACCTTCTGCGATAGCAAGAACGCCGCCCTGGAACAGGGCGGCATTGAACAGTCGAGCCTGGCTTACGCTTTTGGCGCCAACCACGAGTCTTCGGCTTCGATACCGTCCGGAACCCAGGTCCAGACGATTTTTTCGTAGGTGATGCCGATGTCTTCCATATGGCCCATTTGCTTGAACTCAGGGTTCAATACGTTTGGCACCCAGGTGTGGGCCGAAACGAGCACGGCATTGCTCAGGGTGATGGTGTAGTACTTTTCTTCGGTGCCTTTAGGCGAGATCCGATAGAACTCCAGCACAACAGACTTGAGCTGCTCGCCGGAAGTCAGGGCTTGCAGCAACTTTGGAGAGGACTTGTCGATTTCTTTGGTCAGGGTCATGCCCTGGTGAACACGCTTACCAGCAGGCAGGCCGGTCTGCGGATTCTTCGGAATATCGATCAGGTGTTCGACGGCCTGAACAAGGATCATTCCTTCATGACCGGTAACGGTGCTGGAACCTTCGATCTTGCCTTGGTTCTGGCCTTCGATACTCAAGTAGCATGGCATTGGCATAACGTGTACTCCGGGGTTAATCAGTTAGTTTTCAGGCATCGATCAAAGCCTCTGGCCCTGTCTCGCTGCGTTGAATCCATCTTATGGAAACGCCGAGGCAATGACCCTCGGGTGAACACCTGAATGGGCAACGGCTGCGTTGCCCATTCGCGCTTCCGATCAGCTCTTGTCGAGCTTGCCCACCAGCGACAGCGTGAAAGACGCGCCCATGTACTTGAAGTGCGGGCGAACTTTCAAACCGACGCGGTACCAGCCTGGATCCCCTTCGACGTCGCTGACGGTAATGTCCGCCTGACGCAGTGGACGACGGCTGCGCACACCGGCCGCGGGGTTATCCATATCGGCCACGTACTGGCGAATCCAGGTGTTGAGTTCTGACTCCAGGTCGCCGCGCTCTTTCCAGGTACCGATGTTTTCGCGCTGGATGACCTTGATGTAATGGGCCAGGCGACTGACTACAAAGATGTACGGCAGTTGGGTGCCCAGTTTGTAATTCAGCTCGGCTTCCTTGCCTTCTTTGTCATTACCGAAGAACTTGGGCTTCTGGCACGAGTTGGCGGAGAAGAACGCCGCGTTGTCGGTGTTCTTGCGCATGGTCAGTGCGATAAACCCCTGCTCGGCCAGCTCAAACTCGCGGCGCTCGGAAATCAGCACTTCGGTCGGGATCTTGGTCTGGGTTTCACCCATGGCTTCGTAGTTGTAGATCGGCAAATCACCGACGGTGCCGCCACCCTGTGGGCCAATGACGTTGGCGCACCAGCGGTACTGGGCAAAGCTGTCGGACAGGCGACTGGCAAAGGCAAACGCGGCGTTGCCCCATAGGAAGTCCTGGTTACCACCCCCGACGTTTTCGTTGTAGCGGAACGTCTTGGCGGGAATCGTGTCTTCGCCATACGGCGTGCGCAGCAGGAAGTGTGGCAACGTCAGGCCAACGAAACGCGCGTCGTCGCTTTCGCGAAAGGCGTTCCATTTGGTGAACTGCGGGCCCTCGAAGACGGCTTGCAGATCCTTGAGGTTGGGCAGGTCGGCAAAGCTGTCGATGCCGAAGAACTGCGGTCCGGCCGAGGCGATGAAGGGCGTGTGAGACATCGCCGAAATGGCCGCGACCGATTGCAGCAACTTCATGTCCTGCGGGCCCGGGTTGAACTCGTAGTTACCAATGATCGAGCCGAACGGCTGGCCACCGAACTGGCCGAACTCTGCGGTGTACACCGCCTTGTACAGACCCGAACGGGTGATCTCCGGCGCATCCTCGAAATCTTCGAGCAGCTTCTCTTTGGAAACGCTGAGGATTTCCAGCTTGTTGTTCTCGCGAAAATCCGTGCGGTCGACCAAAAACTTCAGCGAGCGCCAGGACGATTCCAGCTTCTGAAATTGCTGGTGGTGAATGATCGCGTCGACTTGCCGACACAGCTTGGCATCCAGCGTGGCGATCATGTCGTCGATCAATCCGGCGCTGACCTTCTCGGACTGCCGGGCAGGCTCAAGCAGCTCGGCGACAAAGGCTTCGAGGCCCTGACGGGTGACGGCATACGCCTCGTCGCCCGGCTTGACGCGAGTCGCTTCCACCAACTGATCCAACAGGGAAACCGACTCGACCGCCTGGCCGGTGGCGTTCGCTGCCTGACTCTTTTCTTCGCTCATGGGTTATTCCTTGTCCTTTACGCCGAGTTCCGAGAGCAAACGCTCGCGGGCACCGTCATCGTTCATCAGGGCCTGAAGCTGCTTGCGAAATTCCGGCAAATTGCCCATCGGCCCTTTCAAGGCCTTGAGCGAATCACGCAGGGCGATCAGCTGCTGCAACTCGGGAACCTGGGCCACGATGGCATCCGGCTCAAAATCGCGAATGGACTGGAAGGTAAGCGATACCGGGAGCTGCTCGTCCTCTGGCGCGTTTTCCGCCAGACGATTGGGTACCGCCAGCTGCAGGCTCAGGTTCTGGCCCTTGAGCACATCGGTGAAGTTGTCTTTGTCGACGCGGATCGGTTTGAGGTCTTCAACCGGCGTATCGTCTTCACGCAAGGTGAAATCGCCGATCACCAGTTGCTTGAGCGGCAGCTCGACCTGTTCCTGCGCGCCGCCGGTGTCAGAGCTGTAAACAATATTGACGCGCTCTTTAGGCGCGACCGAACCTTCACTAGCCATTAAATCTCACTCCTGTTTACCGGACTCGCTCAACGCAGCCGTTAGAAAACTCATGGCATGGATATGCACACGCCTGCCAGGTATTGCCTGTTGCTCATTCAACTTGCCGGCTCGCTGGCCAAACGCCAGAAAGCCGGCAAATCCATTGCTGCCAACTGTTGCCCCCACAACGCTCTCGAACCGCCGTCTTCATGCGCCAGGGCCAACTCCAATAACGGCCGGACCAGATCCGGCTCCCAACGATCGAGGCCCTGCTCCGTCGCTTCCTGGAGCAATACATCCACGGCCACACGCAACTGCGCGCGAGGGTCGAAACGCTGTAGCAAATGGCATTGGGCGGCGCGCAGGCGAAACCGCTCGCGGCCGCTGCCAGCCTCTCGCACGGCAGCCTGCAACCGCGCCAACGCTTCGTTCAAACGGCCTTGCGCGGCATCACGCCCGACCTCGTCGATCAGCGTCTGCAGCCCATCCGTGGCGCCGCTGCTCGTCGCCGGTGCCAAACCTTCGAGCCAACTGCGGGTTGCGCCATCGGCGAACGGTTGGCCGTCGGCGAATGTCAGCTCGACCAGCGACGGCAAGCGCGCCAGAAAATGCCGGGTTTCCAGGGCCAGGCTGGCGGCACCGGCCATCGCCGCCGAACCCAGTCGTGAGAGCGCGGCATGACTGGCCCGATTGAGGTCCAGCCAAAAGGGATAACTCGTCAACCGACCTTCGCAAAAGCGCACGATGTCCAGCGGCTCGCCAGCGCTTTGCAAGCGACTGAAACCTTCGAGTTCCGCGTCCGAAGGCGGCGGCAGGCGCGTCGTGTAGCCTTGCGCAGGAGGTGCTTGCTCCAGGGTCGTCCAGGCTAATTGGCGATTGAGGCGAAACAGCAACGGCAAGGTCGCTCGAGACTCCAGACAGAACCCCACCAGCGGCGCAAGCGAAGCAAACACGCTATTGACCGCGCTCTCGATGGCCTCATCGCTCTCAAGACGGCCCAATGACTGAACCGGCGCGAGGACCAGGGGCGGCACAGGGGCCGAGGGGGCATGCGCAACCGGCGTCGGGATCGCGGTAGGCGCATCGACTGCCGGCAGCACCGCCTCTGACGCAACGGCTGTCGGCTCGGCACTCGCTTGCACCGGCAGCTGCGATAGACGACGACGCAACGCAAAAAAGCTTGGGCCATCGGCGTCACGATCGCGCCAATGGCTATCGATAGCGTCCCAGTCTTCGAGCAACTGCGCCAATTGTTCTCCGGGCACCGCTTCGAAGCTGCCTTCAAGCTTCACTGCGAGCCACTCGAGCATCCACTCGGCCTGGTTGCGCCGGGCACGCAATCGCGCCGGCGGCGGGGTCAGGGTCTCCCAATACAGCTCAAGCATTTCGCGCACTATATGCACGCCGGTCGCCAGGCCGGAAACGCCTTGCAGGGTGGTCCAGGCACATAACAACCAGACCGCTGCATTAAAATCCTTGCCCTCTTCTCGAAGCACTTTTACACAGGCATCGGCGACTTTCTGCCAATCCACTCCGGACTCGGCGTGGATATTGTTCAATTTATCCACTTCAATTTGCGCGAGCGAAAAAGCCGCGCCTTCCCGCGGGTTGGCGCCAGCAGGCTGCGTCAAATTGATCGCAAACGAACCTACTTCCCAGTCGGCGCAACTCATCCGTTACTCCTTACTTCAATAGGTTGTTTGATACATCGTTGCCGCGTAAAAACTGGCTGCCGCTGCGCGGTTGATTGCTGCAGCGGTCACGATCTTCATTGATTGATCCAAGACCTGAGATTCCGCCAGTCAGTGCTGCAATCCTCTAGGCCGAAGCCTCGATCGTTGAGCTGCCGGACAAGCATGTGTCAGCCAAGACGTCGGGGCCATCGGGTGAACACCTGAAGTACTCACCGGTTGAAAGTGCCCTTTCAGATCATCGCGCCGAAAATAACAAGGCCAATACCGAGCGGACTTTGCTTGAGAAACAAGCACACGCGTTTACAGCGTGCGAAGCCCATAAACGCTGTTAAATTCGAATTCGTATCAATCTATCAAGCGCGCTGCAGATGGCTTGACCCTGCGTTGCAACTTTTCAACTATTTTCAGGCGCCCTGCCGCGGTCTTGCCGGCGCCTGAAAGTACGCAACAAGTTGGATACAAAGAGGGATTGTCATTACTTTCGGGAAAAAACCGGCTATAAGGAGAACGACACCCCATTCTGACGGGCTGCCGGTAGGCAGCGTGGACATATAGTGGGTAGATACAACGCCTGTTCACGGGTCGATAACCTAGGCTTTCCGGGCTGTAGTGAATTCATGAACAAATCAGCTTCAGTCATATACGCCCCTAAACATTTCGCCTCCAGGCATGCCCACGATCACTTTGAGGTCAGCGCCGAGCCGGTTGCCAACCAATTGCTGGCCTGGCGTGATCGGGTCGGGCACGTCATTGACGTGCTGCCTACCTCCCAGGCAACCACCACGCACTTCAACGCGAGCATTGACCGCTACACATTGGGTGATCGGGTCTTTACCGACTGCTCGAGCGACGCCTTGTTGCTGGAGCGTTCGATTGCACGCATCTCGACCGACAAGGTCCGGGACTATGTGTTTCAGGTCTTCACCCAAGGCGCAATCGAGTCCATTCGAGGCGGGCCACAGGAACAAGGCACATCCGCCATCGCGAGCATCGTTGCCATGGACATGAACCAGCCGATCAGAATGAGCCGGGGGTGTTGCCGCGTATTGACCTTCTTTGTCGCGCGCCCGGTCGTAGAGGCGGCGCTGCCACATGCCGAGTCGATCCACGGGCGGGTCTTCGAGAATACGACGCCTATGACCCAGTTGATGATCGACCATGTCGAGGCGTTTTCAAGAAAACTGCCCGCTATGACCAGCGCCGAGGCCGCGTCGACATTCGATACTGCCGTTCAACTCATGCTCGCGGCATTTTCGAAACAGGCCAAGCTGGGTGGGCACGCGCGGGCGGCAGCGCGCAGCGCGATGTTCGATAAAGCCAGGCGTTATGTGCAAAACAACCTGTATCAACCCTGGTTGACGCCAGAGTACGTGCTGATGGCCATGCAGCTACCCCGCGCCACGCTCTACCGTCTGTTCCAGCATGAGGGTGGATTGGGTCGCTATATCCTCAACTGCCGCCTACGCGAAGCGGCAGACGAACTGGTGCGCTATCCGGACCGCCAGGTGATTGAGATCGCCTACAGCCTGGGGTTTAACAGCGCATCGGCGTTTACCCGCGCGTTTCGTCGCCGCTATGACCTGGCGCCGCAGGACCATCGCCTGATGGCGGCACAGCGCATGGGCAAAGTTATGCCGGGTAACCGTAACGTCGCCGGCTGGATTGATCAGTGAGCCGGCGAGCGGGATGGAAACTTCACTAACGCGAACAGGCTGACCAATAGCGCACCCAGCAGATACCAGGCAGGCGCCATTGGGTTCTGGGTAATGCCGATCAACCACGTCACAAAAAACGGACAGAACGCCCCAAAGATCGTCACGCCGAAGCTGTAGACCATCGACATCCCAGTGGCACGATGATGCGCCGGAAAAGCCTCCATAATCATCACGGTGGCGACACCGTTGTTGCCCATCGCTACAGCCGAATAGACGCAGATAATCAGCAAAGAGGCCAGCTCGCCAACACCATGGGTCAAGGCGAGAAATACCGGATAAACCAGCAGGATGCTGATGATCATCGTCACGTATTGGGTGGGTTTGCGTCGCGGCAGCCGATCGGCGAGCCGGGCAAACAATGGCGCGGCGATGAACAGCACCGCACTGGAAAAGCACGCCGAGAGCAAGCTCATCTTCGGCGACATGCCTAACGTGCGGACCAGATAGGTCGGCATATAGAGCACCATCAGGTAGATGCTTGCGGTGGGGGTTGCCATCATCAAAATCCCCAGCAATAGCTGGGCTCGGTGGCTTTTCAGCAAGACACGCAGCGACGGTAGCTGGATACCGCGCCGTGCTGTCTCCACCATATTGCGCCGAATGAACCACCCAAACGGCGCGATCAAAAGCCCCAGCACGAAAGGGATGCGCCAGCCCCAGGCCAACAACTGCTCGGGCGTCAGCAACGAGGTCGTTGCGGCACCGACGACAGCCCCCAACAACACTGCGGCAGCCTGGCTGGCAGAGCGCCAACTGACCAGGTAGCAGCGTTGATTGCGGGCCGCCAGCTCCATCAGCACCACCGACGACACCCCGATCTCCCCTCCGGTCGCGAACCCCTGCAGCAACCGCGAGACGACCAGTAACACCGTTGCGGTGACGCCGATAGAGGCATGAGTCGGCATGAAAGCGATCAAGGCGGTACCGGCTGCCATCAATAAATTGGTGACATTCAAACCGGCTTTTCGCCCTTTGCGGTCTGCAAGGTTGCCGATCACGATTGCGCCCAGCGGGCGCATCGCGAAACCGATGCCAAACGTCAGCAACGCCATCAGCAACGAGGCGAAGGAACTGTCCGATGGGAAAAAAAGTTTGCCGATGATCACGGCAGAAAAGCTGTATACCGTGAAGTCGTAGATCACCAGGCCATTGCCAATGACTGTCGCCAGTATCACTTTCTTCGATTGCCTGGAGGCGACCGGACAATCGCCAGTTTCAAATTTCGACATATAAACGCAAGTCCCGTCGAATAAATCAAAGCACGCTGGGTAGCGAACAGGTGGGCAAACAAGGCCCCTCCTGGGCACGTACCGCGCTAAGAGCCGGAGAGACTGGCTATCGGCCATATAGCGCCGTCCTGGCGCGTGCATCCTACGGAACAATGTCAGGCTTGTATGTAACCTGTTTATAACGCAAGCACACGTGTATCCCCGGTGGCTTAGCATTTTTTACAGCCGCCCCGCGAACCTCCTCGCCTTCATTTGGCGCGCCAGGCCTACAGCCGAAACAGTCAACGACGCTGATGCATGGATTGCAGAATCGCCGCAGCAATATGCTCAAGGGGCAATTCACGCTCCACCGCCCCCAGCTTGAAGGCTTCCTTGGGCATGCCGTACACCACACACGACTCTTCATCCTGGCCGAGGGTGCGGGCACCGTTATCGTGCATCTCCTTCAGGCCACGGGCGCCATCGTCCCCCATGCCCGTCATGATGATGCCCAGCGCGTTGCCCCCGGCACTGCGGGCAACCGAGCGAAACAGCACATCCACCGACGGGCGATGTCGGCTGACGGGAGGGCCGTCGACAATTTCAACCTGGTACTGGGCACCGCTGCGCTTGAGTAACATGTGCCGGCCACCGGGTGCGATCAATGCACAACCCGGGACGACTCGGTCGCCATGCTTGGCCTCTCTGACCTCGATCTCGCACAGCCGATTGAGGCGCTCGGCAAACGCCGCAGTGAAGTGTTCGGGCATGTGCTGCACAATCACGATGCCTGGGCACACCCTGGGCAAGGCGGTCAACACCAGCTCCAGGGCTTGAGTCCCGCCCGTGGACGTACCGATGGCGACGATGTTTTCGGTGGTGCGCGCCATTGCCTGAGTGCTCGCCGGCAGTATGACGTCGGCATTCAGCTTGACGGGGGCTCGCTCCCCGGACGGCACCATACGCTTCATGTTGGCCCGGGCTGCGGCCTTGACGGCACCGGCCAGTTCATCGGAACTGTCGGTCAGAAACTGGCGCAAATTCAGTTGTGGCTTGGTCACGATACTGACCGCACCGGCAGCCAGTGCCTGCATGGTGGTGGCCGCGCCCTTCTCGGTCAACGTGGAGCAGATGACCACCGGTGTGGGGTGTTCTGCCATCAGTTTCTTGAGGAACGTAATGCCATCCATCCGTGGCATCTCGACGTCCAGCACAATGACATCCGGCCATTGCTTGTTCATTTTGTCCATGGCGAACACGGGGTCGGCCGCCGCGCCGATCACCTCAATCGCGGGGTCTTGTCCCAAGGTCGCGGTCAGCACCTGACGCACCACGGCGGAATCATCAATGATCAGCACTTTGATAAGGCTCATGTCGCACGCTCTCCATGAGGGCTGCTTTGGGGTTGCGGCAGGGCCAGGTAGTTGAGCGCAATGTCGCCATTGGCGAGATCGAACACCACGGTCCGATAACCCACGCCTTCCACGTGGAAGTTTTGGCAGTGCAACTGATGTAAATCGAGCAGGTACCTGGCTTGCTCGACATTGCGTTGCCCGACGTAATGATTGTCCGGACGCACAAGCCCTGGAAACATGTTGCCACCGCCAAATACGCTGATTCTGAACTCGGCTGGCTTGGCGTTACTCGCGTGTATTCGACCGAGCAACAATTGGAACGCCTCATCGCCGTAGCGACCATCCAGGCCACCTGAATTCGCCGCTGCGCGCTGGGGCAGCAAGTAGTGACACATGCCCCCCAACAAATGCCGCGGGTGCCAGAACAGCAAGGCCACACACGAGCCCAGCACTGTACGTAGCCGAATCGCGCCTGCACCGAAAAACCAATCGCCGGGATTAAGGAAAATCTCACGGGAGTCGGGCATGTGGCCTCCGGTAGATTGAAGGCTTGACCAGCCGCAGTTCATCGGTGACGCCATTGAGGCTCTCCGAGTGGCTCACCAGAAAGTACCCGCCGGGCTTGAGGTGGCTGACCAGCCGTTTGACGACCTGGACTTTGGTATCGCTGTCAAAATAGATCATCACGTTGCGCAGGAAGATCACGTCAAACATCCCCAGTTTGGGCAACGGATTATTCAAATTGATGGCCTGGAAATCGATCCGCGACGCCAGCGCCGGGTCGACAATGAAGCAACCGTGGTTGGCGCCAACCCCCTTGAGGCAATATTTGTTGAGCAGTGCTTCGGGTATCCCACGTATAGCTTCCAGGGGGTAACGCCCTTCGCGGGCCTTGTCCAACACGCGGCTGCTGATGTCCGACGCCACAATCTCCCAGGGCCGGCCGGCGAGGTTGTCCGCCAGGACCATCGCCAGGGTATAGGGCTCTTCTCCGCTTGAGCAGGCGCCACTCCATACGCGCAAAGGCCCGCTGCCGCGTAGTTCGGGAAGCGCCACGTCGCGCAGGAAGTCAAAATGCTTGGGCTCGCGAAAGAAGTAGGTTTCGTTGGTGGTCAGCATGTCGACCGCCACCTGTAGTTCCGTACTGTCCTTCATCAACACCTTGTAGTAAGCGCCGTAGGTATTGAGCTTGAACACTTGCAGGCGCTTGGCGAGCCGAGCGCTCACCAACTGTTTTTTGGCATCGGACAGGCTGATGCCCGCGATTTGGTGAATGAGGGTGCGAAATTGCTGGAACTCGGCGTCGGAGAGAATCACGTTCATAACGACGTGCCCGAGGATTCAAGGCTTGCCAGCGCATCGACCTGTTCCAGGGACAACACCCGACCGATGTCCAGCAGCAGTACGAAACCGCTCTCCAGTTTGCCGATACCCAACAGAAAATCGGCCCTGACATCGGTACCGAAATTCAACGAGGGTTCGATGTCCTGCTCGGCGATTTCAAGGACTTCGCTGACCGCATCCACAATGATGCCCACCGGCTTGCGCACGGCATTGGTCTGTACCTCAAGGATCACAAAGCAGGTTTTTGAGGTCTGCACCGTGCGTTCGCCGCGAAAGCGCACGCCCAGGTCCAGTACCGGCACCGCAGCGCCTCGCAGGTTAATCACGCCGCGTATGCTGGGGGGTAACAACGGCACGCTCGTAATCGGCCCATATTCGATGATCTCTCGAACATTGAGCGTACCGACGGCGAACATCTCATTGCCCAGCTCAAAGGTGAGGTATTGGCTGGGGCTTGAGGCCGTGGAATTGCGTGGACTTTCGATGGATAGCGCCATGATTCACCTCGGATCAATTACTTTCCGGTCGCGCCTGGAGGCGCGCCCGTATGCGTCACGGTCACATCAAGCCGGCCATCTCATCGACACACAAAACATGCTCAATTTGCAGCAGCGTGACAAACTCGCCTCGCACCTTGGTCATCCCGCGGATGAAGTCGGTACGAATATGGTTGCCGAAAGCTGGGGCGGGTTTGATATCGATATCGAGTATCTCGATCACTTCACTGACCGAGTCCACCACCACGCCCAAGACCTGGGACTCGCCCTCCTTCGCCGCCTCCAGAATGACGATGCACGTTCGGTTGCCCAATACCGTCACCCCCTTGCCGAACCGCGCCTTGAGGTCTACGACCGGCACCACCGAACCGCGAAGGTTAATGACCCCTCGCAGGAACGACGGCATCATCGGCACGGTTGTCACCTGGTTGTATTCGATGATTTCACGAACACTCAGTGTGTTGACCGCATACATTTCCTGAGCAGCCAGGAAGGTCAGGTACTGCAAGGGTTCATCGACTTGCAGCGCTGGCTCACTAGTGCCTGGCGTAACGGCTGAGGCACTCATGGGTCAACTCCCGAAGCGGACGAAACCGCCCTCCGCCGAACGGCTATCCTGGTCAAACGTGGACGCCGCACGGCTGACGACGGGCATCGAGACCGCCCGCCCGGCACGCTTGCTCTGTACGGTGAAAAAGCCCATCAACTCCTGCAACTGCTCGGCCTGGCCGCTCATCTCCTCGGCCGTTGCCGCCAGCTCTTCGGATGCCGACGCGTTTTGCTGCGTCAGTTGGCTCATCTGCGACATCGCGCTGTTGATTTGCTCGGAGCCGATGGATTGCTCTTCCGAGGCGGCCGCAATTTCCTGCACCAGATCCGATGTCTTGGCAATCGACGGCACAATCTCGTCAAGCAGGTTGCCCGCCCGTTCAGCCAAGGCCACGCTGTTCTTGGCCACTTCACTGATTTCCTGCGCGGCAATCTGGCTACGCTCAGCCAATTTGCGGACTTCTGCCGCGACTACCGCGAACCCTTTGCCGTGCTCGCCGGCACGCGCCGCTTCGATAGCCGCGTTGAGCGCCAATAGATTGGTCTGGTAGGCGATGGAATCGACGATGCCGATTTTTTCGGCGATGGTCTTCATCGCCGCCACAGTGTCCTTCACGGCTCGACCACCTTCAGAGGCTTCCTTGTTGGCTTTGCCTGCCATGCCGTCGGTGACCTTGGCATTTTCGGTGTTTTGGGCAATGGACGCCGACATTTGCTCCATCGACGCCGAGGTCTGCTCCACCGATGCGGCCTGTTCGGACGCCGATTGAGCCATGCTTTGGGCCGTGGCGGAGATTTCCTCAGACGCACTGGACAGCGAGTCAGCCGAGCCGCGCACTTCGCCGATGATTTCCGAGAGTTTTTCCACGGTACCGTTGACCGAGTGCTTGAGCTCCAGGAACTTGCCTTGATAGTCGCCGGTAATGGTCCGGGTCAGGTCGCCACTGGAGATCGCCGACAACACATCCATGGCTTCGGTAATCGGCACGATGATCGCATCCAGCGAACCATTGATACCCAGGATGATGCTGCGGAATTCACCCTGATGCCTTGCAACGTCAGGACGGGTGTCCAGTTTGCCGATCAGCGCGCTGTCGCTGATCTGGCGGGTGTCTTCGACGAGCGCCAGGATATTGGCCCGCAGTTGCTCGATGTTCTCGTTGATAAAGGCTTTTTTGCCAGGGAATCGCTCAAGCGGTGCCGACAAATCACCTTCGCCGAAGGAGCGGATACACGCCATGGCTTTTTTCTTGACCGCGATGTGGCCGTTGACCATATCGTTGATGCCCTGGGCCATGGAACGGTAACTACCATGAAAGCGGCCGGCATCGATCTGTACGTCGATGTCGCCCTTATCGTGTTCACTGGACATACGGTCCATCTCAACGGTCAATTCATTCAAGCCCGCTCCCAACTGCTGCATGCTCGCCATCAGGCTGGTGGTGTCACCCGCCTTGAGCGTCGCCTTTGCATTCAGCTCGCCGGCGGTTAGACGTGCAGCAAAGGCTCGAACCACCGAAGGCTCAGCACCGAGCTGGCGCATCAGGTTACGCCCCAGCAAGCCTCCGATGAGTACGCTAGCCAACAGGGTCAGGCCGCTCACCAACAGGATGATGTAGCGCGCTTTTTGCTCGGTGGCGGTGGCGAGCAATTGGCCCTTGCGACCCAGCTCCAGGTTGTAGTCGCGCATGTCATTGATCGTCGCCAGCACCGAGGCCTGTAAGGGCTGGCTTGCCTCAATCAAGGTGCGAGCCGAGGCGTGATCACCGCCATCGATTAACTTGTCGAAATGCGCCTGTAAGGTGGTGAACTCACCCAGACGCCCGCGCAGTTGCGTCAACAGCGACGCGTCATGATCGTCGGTAATCAACTCGGCCTGATACTGATCCAGGGCTTTGCCGATTGAGCTGAGATTCTGTGCCACGCTCTGCGAGTAACTCGGGACGCTATTTTTTTCGGAATCACTCAAGCGCTGCCATTGCAAGGCGCGAAGGTCGGTGAAGGCCGCTGCGGCACGATCTATTCCCAGCAAGCTGGGCACTGTGTTGACGTTGGCATAACTGGCGCTCGTATTGATTTCACCGGCCAGATATAAGCTGGTGCCGCCCAACACGACGACACCCAGCAATGCCGTGAAAACCAACAACATGATGTTTCTGATAACGGTCATGGCGAGGAACTCCTGATGACGCTTCATTGAGTCGATAAAGGACTTTGAATCGAGCGGTGGGTGGCGTCCTTGGCAACGAGTCCTAACAAATTGGGTATATCCAGAATCAGGGCGACAGCTCCGCTGCCAAGGATGGTGAACCCGCCCAGTCCATGGGCCTCACCAAACACTTTGCTCAATGGTTTGATCACGGTTTGGAACTCCCCCTGCAAGCGATCGACCACCAAGCCGGCACGCATGCCTGCGTATTGCACGACGACCACGTTTTCGCGGTTACCTCGAGGCTCTTGCACGTCAAACATGTCGCGTAGCCGCAAGATCGGCAGCACCTCTCCCCGCAGGTCCAGGTAGCCGGTTTCGGCCCCCTGCCCAGGCGCCAGCTCGATGCACTCCTCCACCATGTTCAGCGGAATGACATAGGAGGCCTTGCCCACTCCGATCAGAAAACCGTCGATGATTGCCAGCGTCAGCGGTAGACGAATCCGTACCGTCGTGCCCCGCCCTTCTTCGCTCTCGAGACTCACGCTGCCGCGTAAAGCCGTGATATTGCGCTTGACCACGTCCATGCCCACGCCTCGGCCCGACAGGTTGCTGACCTGGTCGGCCGTGGAAAAGCCCGGCTCGAAAATCAAATTCAGAATGTCTTTATCCGCCGGTTGTTGGCCGTCACCCACTAGGCCACGCTCGCGGGCCTTGGCCAGGATTTTGTCCTTGGCCAGGCCGCCGCCGTCATCCGAGACCTCGATTACAATGCTGCCGGATTCGTGATAGGCATTCAGGCGCACCGTGCCCTGGGCAGGCTTGCCCCGTTGCAGGCGAATCGACGCGGGCTCGATGCCATGGTCCATGGCGTTTCGCACCAGATGCGTCAGCGGGTCGCCGATACGCTCGACGACCGTCTTGTCCAGCTCGGTTTCGCCACCGCCGATGTGCAGCACGATGTCCTTGCCCAGCTCTTTGGAGACGTCCCGTACCACCCGCTGGAAACGCGTGAATGTCGCGCCGATCTGCACCATGCGCAGGGTCAGTGCCGAGTCACGCACCTCCTCCACCAACCGCGATAACAGACTGGTGGCTTCGATCATCTCGCCAATCCCGCTACGCACCGCCACCAGGTTGGCGCCGGCACCGGCAATGATCAGCTCTCCGACCAGGTTGATCAGTTGATCCAGCTTGGCCGCGTCGACCCGAATCAGATTGCCTTCGTTGCTCGCCGCGCTCTTGGCGGCCTTGATCAGCGGCGTGATCGAATCCTGCGGTGCATCAAGCTCGCCGTGCGTCTCGGCCGGTGCTTGCTCGCCCTCTTGAGCGACGAGCAAGGCCTGGGATTCAGTCAATGTGCCGCAACGAACCAGCAGCTCGAGCAGCTCGGCGTTGTCTTCGGGCAACGCGTCGAGATGCGCGCGACACGCTTGGACAGTCGCTTGCGGTGCGAGGATCTGTACGAGCGCGTCATCGCGAACAAAATCAAAGGCGCCGTCGATGACCTCCCGGGAGGCGTCGCTGGCCAGCGCGAGCTCAAACCCCAGGTAGTTGGTTTCCGGGTCCATTGAGGCTATCGGTGGCAACGCCTCGAACAGGGTGACGGTATGTAGCAAACGCCCCAACGTGCTCAGGTAACGCAGGAACGCCAAGGGGTCCATGCCGTTGCGCAACACATCCGGGCCAAAGCGCAGGGACAAATGCCAGTGGCCGGGACTGTCGCCGCGGTCATCCGCCGCAGGCCTATTATGTTGAGGCGCGGGCGAAGCAGTCGGTACCGAGCCTTCCAGATACAGAGCGAGCCGCTCACCCAGGCGTTGGCCCTGGACCTGCAACGGTTCGTCCAATCGATCAAGGTTGCCATCTTCGGCCAGCAGGTCGATCAATTGGCCAATATGGTCACGGGCGTCGAGAAACAACGCACTCAACGCCTCGTCGACGCGCACTTCCAGGCTGCGGACCCGATCCAGGACGCTTTCGGCGACATGGGTGAACTCAACGATGGGCATCAAGCCAAACAAGCCGGCCGAGCCTTTGATGGTGTGGGCCACACGGAACAGGCCGTTGATGGTATCCAGGTCCTGCGGCGACTTCTCGATCTGCAGCAGCGCATCTTCCATTTGCAACAAAAGCTCGCGACTCTCCGCAATGAAGGTCTGCAGCACGTCATCCATGTTCATACGATCATGCTCCAAGCGACTGAGCGAAAGGCGGATTGGCGAAGTAGTCGTCAAGACCGCTGAGCCGTATTGCTTCGATCACGGCCACACTCGGGTTGCTCAGCAACAGCTGCGTGCTCCCTTTGAGCGACTCGCGTTTGATGAGGATCAACAGTTGCAAACCGGCGCTGTCCAGTTCGTCGACATTGGACAAGTCCAACTCGACCTCATGGGCCAGCGGAAACAACGACAACAACAGGTCTTTTTGTTCAGTGGCCGTGTAGATCGTCAGGGGGCCTTCCATGACCTGGATTCGACGCAGCATCGGGACGGTGCTTTTCATGGAAACCTCCTGGTCAGCGGTCGCTGGCCATCGCTATGGCAGGATCAACTTGGAGACGGCGGTGAGCATTTGCGCGGGCTGAAAGGGCTTTACCATCCACGCCTTGGCACCGGACGCCTGGCCTTGCTGCTTCATCGCATCACTGGCTTCGGTGGTCAGCATGATGACCGGGGTGAACTTGTAGGCTGGCAGCAGCTTGGCGGCCTTGACGAAGCTGAAGCCGTCCATGTTTGGCATGTTCACGTCACTGACAATCAGGTGGATTTTGCGTCCATCCAGCTTGCTCAGTGCATCTCTGCCATCACAGCCTTCGATCACGTCGTAACCCGCGCCTTTGAGCGTGATGCTCACCACCTGCCGGATGGAGGCCGAGTCGTCGACAATCAGAATGGTTTTGCTCATCGGAAAAGCTCCTCTAGAAAAAGGTGATTTCGCTGGCGTCAGCCTTGGCGTGCGTGTTGCCGCCATGAATGGCGTGTTGCTCCGGCATCGTGTAAGACGTTGAAAGCTCTTGCAGCCAACGGTCACTGGCCATCGGGGTGAGCGCATGCCCACTCAGGCTCGATGCTTGGCGCTCGTCCAGTTGCTGCTCTAGCTTGCCCAGGTCGCGGGTAATCAGCGTCAACATCTGGCTGACGCGATCCTGAAACTGCAAGGCGACCAGCACCTGGGCAATCTCGTCGGCGACGTTGGCGCTCTGCTGCTGCAAGTCATGGCTGTTGCGCACGATGGTTTGGGCGGTACCGCGAAAATGTTCAATGACCTGCGAGACCACGCGCTCCGAGTCGGCGAGGGTCAAGGTGTCTTGTTCGGCGTGGTGGCGGGACATTTGCACCGTGCGGGCAATGGCCGCGTTGACGGTATTGACGGTTTCACTGATCTTGCGCCCGGTCTCGCCGGACATGCTCGACAACTTGCGCACTTCATCGGCAACCACCGCAAAACCTCGCCCCGCCTCACCGGCTCGGGCGGCTTCGATGGCAGCGTTGAGGGCAAGCAGGTTGGTTTGACTGGCGATGTCACCGACAAACTTGGCCATCTGCTGAAGTTGCTCGGTGAAGCCGGAGAGTTGCAGGACTTCTTTGAGTTCGTTCTCTTTATTCGAGAGCGCGGAGCGCAAGGCCAGAACGATGGAGTTGAGGTCACGCTGGCCGACTTCCAGCAAGTCGACCAATTGTTGGGAAGCGTCTTGCCCGCCGTTGCTGGCTACGCTGTTGCTGATGTTTGATGACAGCGTGCCAAAACGTTCGCTGAGCTTGAGGATGGACGTTTCGCTGATCAGTCGAGCCGCTTCAATCTGCCTGGACCAGATCGGAAGTACGCTCAGACACACATCTGCCAAGCCGTTATCGACGGCCAATGTCGCCGAGGTCTCTGCCGGTTGATCGAGCTGCTGGCGCAGGCGGGTCCAGTGCGCCTGGTAGCCCCTGTTTGCCCAAAGGCCCAGGCCGATACACAACGCCAACAACACGCTCCCCGCCCCTACTGCCCAGGCGCTGAAACCATTGCTGTAAGCGATCGCCAGCCCACCGAGCAGACCGGCCAAGGCCACGGGAAACAGTGTCAAAGCAGCCGAGGGGGGTGTGGTCTGTTCGTTCACGGTCTGTCTCCCAGTCAAAGCCTCTCATCACCGGTTGATCGGCAGTTAGATTGCTTGAGGAGGATGATGGCTCAGTAATGGCACGCCAGCCATCAGACCATCCCTATTCTGGGGTAGGGATACCGGGAACCCGGGTAGGAAAATCCCTACCCAAGGGCGCTGACTATGAAATCCCCAGGGTCATGGCGAAGCGAACAATGTCCGCCGTAGAACTGAAGCCCATTTTTTCCATGAGCCGAGTCTTGTGGGTACTGACCGTCTTGTTGCTGATGACCAACTGCCCCGCAATCTGGTTGACGCTCATGCCATGAGCCAGCAAGCGCAGAATCTGGAACTCGCGATCGGACAGGCTTTCAACGTAGGTATGTTGCTTCAAGCCGCTGCTCTGCAGGGCAATCTGCTCCGCCAGCCCAGGGTCCAGGTAACGTTGACCGCTGACCACGCGTCGCATGGCAATCAACAGGGTCTCGGGGTCGCGGTCCTTGGTCAGGTAGCCAAGCGCACCGGCGCGCAGTGCGCGTTGCGCGATGTGGATTTCGTTATGCATGCTCAACACCAGGATCGGCAGATTCGGGTACTGGGCATGCAGGCGGGCAATCAGAAGTTCGCCGCTGATACCTGGCATATTCATGTCGAGCAGCAGCAGGTCGATCTCGACCTGGCGCAACAGTTCGATCACTTGCGCGCCACTCTCGGCTTCGGCCACCACTTGGACGTCGGCGACCAGCATGAACAACTGCTTGAGCCCTTCGCGCATGATGGTGTGGTCATCGGCAATCAGCATGCGAATCATCAATACGTATCCTTGTGCATCGGAATGAACGCCTGCACCGTAGTGCCCTGTCCGGGATGGCTGAAAATGATCACTTTGCCGCCCAACATCAGGCCGCGCTCACGCATCCCGGCCAACCCCAAGGTCTGGCGGGTGACGGCATCCGGGTCAAACCCCTTGCCGTTATCCTGGACCTCCAGCAGCCAGTGCGTTTCCTGCGGGCTCAGGGTGACGCTGACCTGTGTCGCTTCGGCGTAGCGCGCGATATTGGTCAACGACTCCTGCACGATGCGAAACGCGGCGGTGGTGTGCGTATCGGGGAGCGTCAGGGGAATCAAAGGCAGGTGCAACACGCAGGGAACTCGGGTCAAGGTGACGAATTCGGTTGTCAGCCATTCAAGACCGGAGACCAGCCCCAGGTTCAAGGCGGAGGGTCGCAGGCTGGTAGAGACATCACGCACGACCTGGATCGTCTTATCGGTCAGCACCATCAGCCGCTCGACCTGCGGGGTCAGCTCCGGTGTGGAGGCGCCGAACTGAAACCTCAGCAGCGATATCCCCATGCGCAATGCCGTCAGGTGCTGGCCCAGCTCGTCATGGATCTCCCTGGCGATCAGTTTGCGCTCCTCTTCCCGCGCCGTTTCGCGGCGGGTCGATAGATCACGCAGTTGTGCATTGGAGTTGGCCAGGCGCCGTTCGGCAGCGCGCAGCTTGGAAATGTCGCGCCCCACCGCCAGCACACTCACGACCCGCTGGCCGTCGACCTCTGGCACAAAGTGGATCAGCACCACTTTGGGTGCGGCCTTCAACCCCGAGAGAAAAAACTCTTGCTCCGTCGCTTTATTTTCCTGAATCACTTGGGCCACCAATTCGCGAAACAGCTGAGACTGGTGGTTCAGGGGCGCCACCGCATCCATGGGCATTCCCATCAGTTCCGGCCAGGCCCCGCCCACCCATTTGCGCAGTTGCGCATTGACGTAGAGCACCTCGCCATGAGCACTCAGACGAGCGATAGCATCCGGGCTGTTTTCGACCAGCGCGCTGATATCGTGCTGGCGTCCGAGTTCTTTCTGCCTGGCCCTTGTCAACAGGGTAATGTCGCGACTGATCACCAATATCTGCGGGGCCATGCGCCCCGAATCCGCTACCGGCACCAGAGTAACGTGCAGTTGACGAACTTCGTTGCGAAGCATCACGCCCTCATCGGACTCAACCACCCGCCCGGCGCTCGTGCATTGCTCGCACAGCGCCTGGATTTTTTGCGCGCTCAACCGACCAAAGATCGGCTCCAGGGGCTCACCGATAACATCGGCATGAGCTTTGCCCAGCGCGCGTAACAACGCGGGGTTGACCTCGACACAACGCAGGCAACCGACCTCAGTCATTTCCAGCAGGCAAAGCATGTCCAGGGTGTGGTCAAAAATGTCACGATAACGACGCTCACGCTCCCGAAGTAACGACTCTGATCGCCAGCGTTCGATCGCAATCGCCGCAATGTGACACGTCTGGCGCACGCGCAGCATGTCGCTCTCATCCGGCCCGGTGCCTGGAGACTGGGACAACTCGAAAGTGCCGAGAATGTGTCCTTGTTTGTCCACGATCGGTTCGGACCAGCCGACAGCAGACGCCTTATTCATCACAGTGCCAGTGCCGAGCTGCACCCTGCAGGACCGGTGGGGCAAGGCCAATTGCAGATAACCCACAAGGAGCCCCAGCGTTTCCTCAAGGGGGGCGCCCGTCGACATTTTTTCGAAAATGCCCAAGCGCGCATCTTCCAGGACTTGTTGCTTGCACAACTCCGTAATGTCGTGGGCCAGCGCCAACACGCCGACCACCTCGCCTGTCGGACTGCGCTCGGCCGTCAGGCTGACCGCACAACTGACAGACTCAGTACTGTCCGCGAAGGTCCAACTGTCCAGGAATTGCGCCGTTTCGCCCGTCGCGACGACATGGCGAAGTTGGTTGAGATACTCACCCGCGTCCGCGTCAGGGCTGACGCCTATCGACTCGTCATAAGACATGCCGGTCAAGAGCAAAAATGTCGGGTTGACGTAAGTGCGCAGCAGGTTGCGATCGTAACGAACAATGATGTTGGGTGAATTTTCCGCGAGGGTGAGAAATTTGAGTTCACTGCCCATCAGTGTTTCGCGAAGCTGCCAGTTCTCGGTGATGTCCTCCAGTTGGGACACAAAGCAGATTGGCTGCCCTTGATCATCGCGCACCAGCCCCACGGTCAACCGCACCCACACCACCCGCCCGTCGCGACGGATACAGCGTTTATGCAGCGTCGCGCCAGGCCTTTCACCGCGCTTGAGTTCGTCGATCAACTGCTTGCCAACCTCCCGGTCTTCGGGGTGGGTCAGTGCTATGAACGTGGTGGTTTGCAACTGCGCTTCGCTATACCCAAGCAGGCTGCAAATGACGCCATTGGCCCGTAGCCAACGACCGTCCAACGACACCAACGCCAGGCCGGTACCGGAGGAATCGAAAATCGACCTGAGCGGAATCTGCGAGTAGCTTTCGGTATCGGATTGCGCGGCTGACGGTCCCTGGCGGGCAATGACCTCGACAATAAAATAATCCTCGCGCCACAGCGTCAAGACGATGTCCAGCCCGCACGACAGCCTGCTCAGCGCCGAGAAACCAACTCGCGTTTTCCCCGCTGCCTGTTCCAGTGCCGCGTAAAAAACACCCTGGTCTTCGGACCGCAGGAGGGCGATAAACTCGCCGCCCGCAGTCGGAGAAACACCATTATGAATTTGCAGGTGTGAGAACGCGGGGTTGCCAGCGACAACCCGAGCGGCTCGGTCCAGCGCCACAACCGCAACTGACAGACAGCCGAGCACGCTCTCGAGGGTTCGCAACGTATCGTCGTCAACCATTGCCTGTGTGTCGCGAGCCATACGTCCCTGTACCTAGGTCTTTGACAGTACTTGACATTTGAAAGACGTGTAAAACGCCTAGCAACCTTCTACATAGCGCTGGAAGTCGGAAACGACTGAACATTGACCTTTTCTAGGAGAACGGAACCATTCAATCGCGATTAACCGCCAACTTGTATATATCGTTTTGAGTGTGTCTTCAGACTAACTAATAATGCTTTGCTCGAACTGTAGCTCAATCTCAAGCTTCAAAGAACTACAGCACGATAAATGCGAAGGCATTCGAGTAAATGATCCAGGTCAAAGCACTTGGACCGACGCTGGTTTTGCGTCACTTGTTGTCTATGCTGACCTGCGACGGTGCGGTGATGGGTGCAAGCCGTTGCAGGTCTTGCGCGGCATCGTTGAGCGCACCGATCCAGCGTCTGGCCAAGCGATCAACGCGCGTGTGCTTGCTGATAGCGACAGCCGGCACTGCTCGCTGGAGAGCATCAAGGGAGGCCGCCGACGCGCAGACCTTCGAGCGATCCAGCGAATGAAAAAAATGATATCATAGTGACATCACCGTCTGATACCGTTAATCAGAACCAAGCACTTGCGAGGGTCATCATGGGCGAAGGCGCTCCCATTCCGTCGAATGAAGCTGAAAGGCTAAAAGAGGTCGCGAAATTTTGCCCCGCGGGCGGCGACTCCGACGAAGTCTTCGACAAAATCGTCGCAATGACCTCTGCGTATTTCAACGCGCCGATCACGCTGATCTCAATCGTCGATGAACATCGTCAATGGTTCCGCGCGCGGGTTGGCCTGGAGGCAACCCAAACGCCAAGAGAGGTTTCCTTTTGCGCCTACTCGACGTTGGATAATTCGCGGTTGGAGGTGTTGGACGCCAGCCTTGATACCCGGTTTAAAGACAACCTCTTGGTTACTGGCGCGCCGTATATTCGTTACTACGCCGGTGCGCCACTTATTACCGAAGATGGTTTTACCCTGGGAAGTCTCTGCATCATCGACACCGCCGCCCGCACACCCATGAGCGCGCTCGACGTTGACATGCTCAATGGCTTCGCTGAACTGGTCATGATGCGTATCTGTCATATGCGATCTCGTAACTTCGTAGACCCACCCACAGGGCTATTTAATCGACTGAAGTTTGAGGAGGATATCCATCAAACGATCCGGGTGAAAAGTACGTGCGAGGTTTATGCGATCGACGTCATTGCGCCGAAATTTCTCAACGATATCGTGAAAGCGCTGGGTTATATTTTTGCACAAGACCTGATCCTGGCCATAAAGTCGCGCCTACAAAAACTGCTGCCCGATACCTGCTTGCTTTATAAAATCAGCCCAACGCGATTTGGCTTCATTCTCAAGGAGCAGCAGACGCCTGAGCACATTTGCGAAAATATTCTGCATAACTTCAAAACACCGGTTGCGTGTCACGGCATCCCCATACCCATGCAAGTAGGGATTGGCGTACTGCCTATTTTAAAATCCCAAGAGCTCCAGCAGGACTGGCTACGCCTGGTGGTAAGCGCTGCGGATGAGGCCCGTGACCGCAAGCTCGGATGGTTTCTTTATGAGCCGCAATTTGATGCAGCTCAACAACGGGCTTTTATGCTGTTGAGTGCGTTGCCGGAGGCGGTCAACGCTGACCGACAGTTCAGTCTGGTATATCAGCCAAAAATCAAACTACCCTCGGGAACATGCCATTCGGTAGAAGCATTGATACGTTGGACGCATCCGGTACTCGGCAACATCAGTCCCGCTGAATTCATCCCCTTGGCTGAAAAAACAGCGCTGATAGCCTCCATTGGGTTATGGGTGCTCAAAGCCATTATCCAGCAAGCGGCGGCCTGGAAAGCGCGAGGTTTGCGCCTGCTGATAGCGATGAATATTACTGTCAGTGACATGGAAAGCGCCGAGTTCGTAGACACCCTGATTCATGAAGTCGAAAAACACGGCCTGGAACCTGCCGACTTTGAAGTTGAGCTTACCGAAAGTATGCTCATGACCAACCCGAAAGAAGTCATCCGGCAACTGGAGCGCGTTCGTAAGTTTGGCGTAGCGGTCGCCGTTGACGACTTTGGCACCGGCTACAGTAACTGGGCGTATTTGAAGAAACTTCCGGCCAGCACCGTTAAACTTGACCAGTCGCTGATCAGTGGGCTGTGCACCAATAAAAATGATAAGAAACTGGTTAAAACCCTGATAGAGCTGGCGAAGGGCCTCGGCTACCGAGTCGTTGCAGAAGGTGTAGAAAGCGAAGAAGTTCTAGAGCTTTTAACACAGTGGGGATGCTCTGAAGCGCAGGGTTACTTGATAGCAAAACCTATGAGTTCCAAGGCTTTAGAAGCCTGGATAGGACAAAGAAGCTAGGAGGCACTCGTGATTCTTAAGGATTATCACTCTGCGGTTGCGGGCTTTGTATATAACGCGCTTCCGCCGCTGGTCGACGACCGATTATATAAATGATCAGTGCAACATTACTGCCGTTACTGAGCGCCCCTGTAAAACTGAACTATTTTGCCACTGGCCGACGACTGACCTGTTCTGCGCTCAAGTTGATCCTGGCCTGGGCCGATAGGGATGTGAGAAGGATCGAGGTTTACTGATTCAGGGAGGAACTTATGTCGTCATACGGCAACTTGCAGCCCCTTCCTCAGGCAGGCGCTTTTTTCCGATTACCGCTCATATCCGCCGCCGGTGGTGTGTGCGCCCCGCTATTGAGCGACTCACGCCCCGCTGGGGCTGGGGCTGCTGAGCCTACGCCAGAACGACGGGCGATGGTGAATGAAGTAGCGGCCATCGCCCAGCAGACGAGTCAACGTCAATCAACCCGCCGACCACCAGGAAACGTGCCCGGCGTAAACCCGGGCAGCCCGCTGTTTATTCGTTGAACGATAACAATACCGGCAATTAAGCCGACCGCACCGCACATGGAGAGGCCTTTCAATGAAATGGTTCTACGATTTAAGAATAGCCACCAAGCTCATCACGTCGTTTTTGCTGGTGTTGGTGCTGACGGCCCTGACGGGCGGGTTCGCCATCATCCAACTGGGCATGGTCAACGAGACTGCCACTGAGATGCGCGACAACTGGTTGCCCTCAGTGCGGGTTGCCTCTGGCATCCGTTTTTTTGTCGCCAACTATCGGATCAAGGAACTGCGCCATCTGATGGCCGACAGTCCGACAGAACAGACGCAATATGAACAGGAGGCCGTCGATGCTCGCAAGGAAGTCGATACCCGCATCGCGCGCTATGAAAAAGAGCTGATCTCAAGCCCGGCTGAGCAGGCATTGTTCGATACATTCAAGAACGATTGGAACAACTACCTCAATACCAGCAAGAACCTGTTGGCCGAGTCCCGGCTGGGTGCGAAGGAACAGACCAACGCCATTCTCAAAGGGGACTCGAAACGCGACTTCGAACAAGTCGCCAGCGACCTGGTAAAAATTATCGACTTCAACGACGCCGGGGCGACGGCAGCCAATCAACGGGGTAACGAAATCTACGCGAACGCGCGACTGTCAATCATCGCCGCGGTACTCGTGGCCCTGCTGGTGGGCATCGCGCTGGCTTTGTTTATCTCACGCATCATTTCCAACCCGCTGAGAAGGGCCGTGGATGTCGCCAGCCAACTGGCCGAAGGTAACCTGGCCGTGAAGATCGAAGGGGGTTCCAGAGACGAAACCGGGCAGGTGCTCACGGCGATGCAGGCAATGGTCGGCAAGCTTTCGCAGATTATCGGTGAGGTGCGCAATGCCGCCGACGGTCTGGCCAGCGCGTCGGAGGAAGTCAGCGCTACAGCCCAGTCCATCAGCCAGACCACCAGCCAACAAGCCGCAAGCGTCGAAGAAACCAGCGCATCCATCGAACAAATGAGTGCCAGCATCAACCAGAACACCGAGAACGCCAAGATAACCGACGGCATGGCCAGCAAGGCGGCCAAGGAAGCCGGGGACGGAGGCGACTCTGTTCAGCAGACGGTCCAGGCGATGAAAAAAATCGCGCAACGCATCAGCATCATCGACGACATCGCCTACCAGACCAACTTGCTGGCCTTGAACGCAGCCATTGAAGCGGCGCGAGCCGGCGAACATGGCAAGGGCTTCGCAGTGGTGGCGGCCGAAGTGCGCAAACTGGCCGAACGCAGCCAGGTGGCCGCGCTGGAAATAGGCGAGCTATCCACCAGCAGTGTCGAAATGGCCGAACGGGCGGGCCGTTTGCTTGGCGAGATGCTGCCTTCGATCAACAAGACCTCCGATCTGGTCCAGGAAATCACGGCCGCCTCCGAAGAACAGGCAGCCGGCGTGTCGCAGATCAATTCGGCAATGAACCAACTCAACCAGGTCACTCAGCAAAATGCCTCCAGCAGCGAGGAGCTCGCTTCTACCGCCGAAGAAATGAGTACCCAGGCCGAACAGTTGCAGCAGTCCATGAGCTTTTTCACACTGGAGGCGGGTGAGCGGGCATCGAACGTCACACTTGGCAAGCCTAGCCCGGCAAGCAGTGTGTCGCGCGCGGTGGCGCGGGCACCGCGAGCGGTCCAGCAGAAAACCTTCCTCAAGAGCGCAGGCCCCGACGAAAGCGAGTTCACGCGGTTCTAAGCGCAAACCGGACGCGATGCTTTTTCATGCAGGAGAGCGACATGGGCGCGTTAACCAATACCCGACAAACGGCTGCGATTCAAAAGCAGGAGGCGCAGTACCTGACGCTCCTGCTGGGCGGCGAAATGTTCGCCATAGATATCCTGGGTATCAAGGAAATCATCGAGTACGGACACGTGACCCCGGTGCCGATGATGCCCGACTTCGTGCGCGGCGTGCTCAATCTGCGGGGTGCCGTGGTGCCGGTGCTGGACCTCAAGGCACGGTTCGGACAGCCCTGCACGAAGGTGACCCGACGCAGCTGTGTAGTGATCCTCGAAACCAGCAGTGAAGACCACCAGGCCCAGGATATCGGGCTTCTGGTGGACAGTGTGTCAGAGGTGCTGGCAATTCCGGCGGACGAGATCGCGCCGCCCCCCAGCTTTGGCGCACGCATTCGTCCTGACTTTATCAGCGGCATGGCAAAGGTCGCCGGTAGGTTCGTCATCGTGTTGCAGGTCGACAAGGTGTTATCCGTGGATGAAATATCTCAACTGGCGGACGCCGGCGACAGCCCTACCCTCTAGGCCCAGTGAGTCACGAACAAGGAGTTCGGATTGAAACAGATCAATCTTGAAGATCGCGAATTCACCCAGTTCCAGTCCTGGCTCTATGGCGCGGCAGGCATCCACTTGTCTCCCATGAAAAAGGCCCTGGTTGCTGGACGTCTGTTCAAGCGCCTGCAGTTCCATGAGCTGGAGAGCTACGGCGCGTATTTCAAAATGATAATGGGCAAGGAGAACCCCGACGAGCTGCAGTTTGCCCTGGACCTGTTGACCACCAACGAAACGTATTTCTTTCGTGAACCCAAGCACTTCGAGTTCCTGCGCGAACGGGTATTGCCCTTCGCATCGCCAGGCAAGACCTTCAGGGTGTGGAGCGCGGCCAGTTCCTCGGGCGAAGAACCTTACAGCCTGGCCATGACCCTTGCCGAACACCTGCGCAGTACGCCCTGGGAGGTTATCGGATCAGATATCAGCACCCAGGTCCTGGCCAAGGCCCGGAACGGGCATTACTCGATGGAACGCGCGAACAGGCTGCCGCTACCCTTGCTCAGTCGATACTGCCTCAAGGGCATTGGCCAGCAGGAAGGCACCTTCCTGATCGACAAAACCCTGCGCCACCGGGTCAGTTTCGTTCAAGTCAACCTGATCGAGACCCTGCCCAAATTGGGCGAATTCGATGTGATTTTCCTGCGCAACGTGATGATTTACTTTGATCAGGAGACCAAGCGAAAAGTGGTCAGCCGCCTCCTCCCATTTCTGCGACGTGGCGGCTATTTCATGATCAGTCATTCGGAAAGCCTGAACGGCGTCAGCGATGCGCTCAAGCTGGTGGCGCCTTCGATTTATCAAAAACCATGAGCTGCCAGCGAACATCAACTGACGTTGCGTGGGGGCGCTGAGGTGATAGCCCGATCGCGCGCAATTTTTCGTTCTATTCGCTAATGAGCGCCTTCGGGTTGTCACGGCCACGCAGCACATTCTGCAGGTCCAGAGCCTGATCGAGGGTGAGCTGAAGCTCTTCATCATTCCAGGGCTTGCTGATGTAGCGGAAAATATACCCATCGCTGATTGCCTGAGTGATCATGCTCATGTCGGCATAACCGGTCAGCAGGATATTCATGCATGTTGGATCGCGCTTATGCACCTCCCGGAGTAGGGTCGGACCGTCCATAAACGGCATGCGCGCGTCGCAGACAATCATGTCTATAGGGTGCAGTTCGAAAAGACTCAGCGCCTGCGCCCCACTCGTGGCCAGCAGCAAGTCGTAAGGCTTGCCGCGCAGCAAGCGGCGCAGGCTGTTGAGGATACTTTCTTCGTCGTCCACCAGCATGACGGTGTGGCGTTTTTCGCTCAAGGAAGGGGTGTCCATGATCAGCTACCTTCAACAGCAGAGGCCAAGTGGGCCTGAACCAGGGGCTGGCGCAATGGCAACCACGCGCGAAAGCAACTGCCCCTGCCCGGCTCACTTCTGACGGTGAGCCTTCCATGGTGCTTGACGATGATGCTGTACGACAGCGACAGGCCAAGGCCCGATCCCATGCCCACCGGTTTGGTTGTGAAAAACGGTTCGAATATCCGGTTCTGGATTTCCAGAGGAATGCCATGACCGTTGTCGGTGATCTCGACGAAAACGCCGCCGTCTTCCCTGCCACTGCTGATGATGATTTCGCCGTCGGCGCCGACGGCATGGCTGGCATTGATGAGCAGGTTCAGGAAAACCTGATTGATCTGTGACCCCATGCACTCGATGGGTTCGATATCGCCGTAGTACTTGATTACCTGAGCCTTGAACTTGATCTCGTTCCAGATAACGTTGAGGGTGCTATCCAGCCCCTTGTGCAGATCGGCCAACTGCCATTCGTAACTGTCGACATGGGAGAACTCGCGCAGGTCCTTGACTATACGAGTGACACGGTCCAGCCCGTCGACCGATTCGGTGAGCAATTCGTCGATGTCCTGACGCATGAAGTTGTAATCGGCCTTGTCCCGCATGGCCGCGAGCTCAGGATGAGCATGGGCATGTGTTTCGTCACTGGCCTGCTCATAGGCATCGAGCAGTGCGAAAATATCCACGAGGTAACGGCGCAGGCTGTTGACGTTGGAGCAAACAAAGCCAATCGGGTTATTGATCTCGTGGGCCACCCCCGCAGCCAGTTGCCCTATCGCCGCCATCTTCTCGGACTGCAGCAACTGCGCCTGGGCGTCTTCGAGCCGTGCGATAAGCAGTGCCTGGGCGCTCTTTTCCTCTTCTAGCAACTCGTTAAGGTGCGTCAGTTCGAGTTGGCGGGCCGCGGTGTCGGTCGTATCACTGATGGCTAGGCCTACACCCAGACTGCCGCCATCGGCGTCCTGCACGGGGAAGAAGGTGCAGTTCTGATACATGTGCCGGACCATGCCGCTGATGGGCCGGGTGCTTTCGAAATTGAACAGGTGCGGCCGTTGCTGCCAGGAGGTAAAAGCAAAGTTTTGCAGCGTGAAGACACTGTTGATCTTCTGCCGGGTCCAGCGCTCCGGCAGCTCCGGAAATGCTTCGAACAGCGTGCGCCCCACCAGCTCCTGGGAACTTCGGCCGCTATTGATAGACATAAAGTGGTTGGAGAACAGCACCTTGCAGTCCTGATCGACCAGCAGCACGCCCATATTGATCGCCTTGAGCATCGACTCCAGGGTTTCCCGGGAAATTGCCTTGTTGTCTGTCATGAAGACGCCCTTTTCAAAGCTCGTAAAGCAAACGATCGATGGCCCGAATGACAACACCGGCTGTACGTTCGGTGATGCAGATCAGCAGGTCGCACGAGAATTGATGAGCCTGAACCTCGAAACGGATTTCTAACACCATCGCAAGGTGTTCGTTCAGGTTCAATTCATCCAGTGCGTTCGTGGGCTCTTCTCTGTGGACCAGAATCGACGGCGCGTCATAGCTCACTTGTATCGCCACCTGCCTGGCCAGGCCACTGATGCAGGCGCCGGACAGGATGTTGGTGACATCTAACATGAGCTCTTCCTGCTGCTCAGGGCCGTCGTCGTTATAGCCCAGCAGCTCGGCCAGCTTATCGGCCCCCATCGAGCCAAAGCACACGAACACCTCGCCGCGTAACTCACCCAGAAAAGACTGGCGGGTGACAATCATGAAGCGTCGGCGAAGATGCTCCGGAATCGACAGTTTGTTCTGTTCGCGGATCAGCGGGTGAATGAAAGGAACCGAAAGCGTAACCATGGTATCGGTCAGCAGGGCCAGTCGCTCGGCCGCCTGCCCCATGGCAATATTCATCAGTTCCTGCAGGGCATCACGTTGGTCTTCGGTGAGCGCGGCCAAGGTTTCCATCACAGCACTCCTATGAGATGCAATGCATCGAGTACAGCTTCAGCTGTAACGGGCTTGGCGACGAATGCAGCAGCGCCCAGCTCGAATACTCGCTGCCTGGCCAGCGGCTGGATGTCTGCGCTAATCACTACGACCACCACATTGGCGTCTTCACGCTTGAGGGCCTCAAGCGTCTGGAAGCCGTCCATGACCGGCATGGTCAGGTCGAGAAACAGCAGCTCCACCAACCCGGCGTGATACGCCTCCATCACCTCGGCACCATTACAGGCCTGGCGAATATCTTCGGTCAGTGATTCTGGCAGGGATCGCAAGACCAGCTTGCGGGACATGGATGAGTCATCGGCGATTAGAACTTTCATGGCGCACTCCACATTTATGAAGTGTCTCGCAGCGTCGGTCGAGGCCGCAGAAACTAAGATTCGTTAGAATCTTTTAACCACTCTAGCCTGAAGAATATCAAAGAGCCATCAGCCAATGCTGATACTGCCCTATTGGTTGGAGACGCATGTAGGGCATTCCCTACACGCCGCTATAGACCTGGGGTGTATTTCCCGAACTGGGACCATCAGATCGCTGATTAATTTAATGACGCCTGCTGTTTCTGACCCGCCTGGGCGCCGTTGCAGCCCGGCCCGCAGAGCACCACCGGCGAGCGGGGTGCCCGCCGGCCTGAAAGGTGGCCTGGCCAAGCCCGAAAGCGCGTTATCCCAAACCTCTGACCGCCTCGATCATCTTGACCAGGACGGCCTGCGCATCGCCGTACACCATGTTGCAGTTTTCTGCGTAAAACAGCTGATTCTGAATACCGGCATAACCCTTGCCCTCCCCGCGCTTGACCACATACACGTGATGAGCCTTGTCCACATCCAGGATCGGCATGCCATAGATGGGCGATGCTTTATCGCTGCGTGCAGCGGGGTTGACCACGTCGTTGGCGCCGATCACTAACACCACATCGGTGTCAGCGAAATCGGCATTGATGTCATCCAACTGGAATATCAGGTCGTAAGGCACACCGGCCTCAGCCAGTAACACGTCCATTTGTCCCGGCATACGCCCCGCTACCGGGTGTACCGCGAATCGCACAAGCACGCCGTGGGCTTGCAACAACTTCACGAACTCGTAGAGCTTTTGTTGCCCCTGCGCGACGGCCAGGCCATAGCCGGGCACGATGATGATTTTATTGGCGTAACGCATGGCGACGCCTGCATCACTCGCCGCCGTCGGCTTGAGCTCACCCACGATCGCTGCGCCTTTACGAACCGGCTGATCGCCAAAACGTGCAAACAGCACATGCGCGACCGTGCGATTCATGGCTTTGGCCATCAGCAATGTGAGCAGTACGCCAGCAGCGCCAACCAGCATGCCGGCGATCATCATGGCCGGAACCTGCAACACAAAGCCTTCAAGGCCGACCGCCAGTCCGGTGAAGGCGTTGTAGATAGAGATAACCACCGGCATGTCGGCACCGCCTATGGGCAACGTCATCAGCACCCCGAACAGCAACGCACAGCCGAAGAACACACCGATCAACCACAGGACGTCGTTTAACGAACCGTGTGCGGCCTGCATGACGACCATCAGCCAAGCGCCTACGCAGAGCGTCACCAGCATCAGCAAGGCGTTGATCAGTTGCAGGCCTTTCATGCGCAATGGCTTGTTGATGCGGCCATCCAACTTGGCCCAGGCAATCAAGGAACCCGATAACGAGATGGCGCCGATCAACGCGCCAAACAACGTGCCGACCAATGCGGAAAGGTCGAACACTCGATTCCCGAACAACTCCATGGCGGCGATCGCGGCGGCGGCGCCCCCGCCCATGCCGTTGTATATCGCGACCATCTGCGGCATGGCGGTCATTGCCGCTTTGCGCCCACTCCACCACGCTGCGCCACCGCCCAACAGCAGCGCGCCGAGCGCGAGGCTGACGTTAACAGGCAAATGTGGGCGGGCCGCCTCACTCACGGAGAATGCGTAGAGAAAACTCACGATGACGGCGGCCGCCATGCCCCAACCGGCAACATGAATGCCGCCGGCCGCCGTGACGGGCGAAGACATGCGCCACAACCCGAAAATCAGTAAAAAAGCCGCGAAGAAATACACCAGCCCAATCAGCCACTGCGACGTCATAATCAACATGATCAAACCTCAAGCCTTTTCAGGTTTCCGGGTGGCAGAGTGATGAGCTTTACGCCGCTTGGGCTCCGGCGCGCTGGTCTGGAACATCGCCAGCATCCGGCCAGTGACGGCATACCCGCCTGCGGCATTCCCCGCCCCCAGCAACACGGCGACAAAACCGGCCGCTTGTTCGGGCACGCTCGCGGCATCGAGCAGCCCGATAAGCCCGCCGATCACCACAATGCCATGGATGAAATTCGAGCCCGACATTAACGGCGTGTGCAAAATGGCCGGGACCCGGCCGATGATGACCCAGCCGGCAAACGCGGCGAGCATGAAAATATAAAGCCCGACGAAGCCAGCACTGTTCATGAGGTCTTCTCCTGGGTTGCGGCATCCGTTGGGTTCAGCGCATGCATGAGTTTGCCCGCGTGGGTGAGTACCGTTTGCGCCAGAATCTGATCGTCCCAGTCGATGCTGATGACGTTGTTCTTCAACATCAGCGCCAATAAGTTGAACTGATTTTTTGCGTATAGCAGGCTGGCGTCCTGGCTCAAGGATGAGGGCAGATTCAACGGTGCCATCAGTGTTACCTGGCCGACCATGACAGTCTGTCCGGGCACACACCCTTCGCAATTGCCGCCGCCTTCGGCGCCAAGATCAACGATCACTGCACCGGGCTTCATCCCGGCGAGCTGTGCGGCACTGACCAAGCGTGGTGAGGGCCGCCCCGGCACTGCCGCCGTGGTAATGACCAGGTCCGCTTGTTGGATATGCTCAGTCAAGACTTGAGCCACTTGCGTTTTCTCTGCGTCACTCAGCTCCCGCGCATAACCGCCTTTGCCTCGCGCATCGACCCCCACATCGACAAAGTTGGCGCCCAGGGACCGGGCCTGTTCCGCGGTTTCCGGGCGAACGTCGTACCCCTCTACCACGGCGCCCAGGCGGTGCGCGGTCGCGATGGCCTCCAGCCCCGCCACGCCCAATCCCAGGACCAACACTCGCGCCGGCCCCACGATACCCGCCGCCGTGGTGACTTTTGGCAGGATGCGAGACATCTGTACCGAGCCCAGTTGGACCGCATAGTACCCAGACAACGCTGATTGACTGGAAAGCGCATCCATCGACTGAGCCCGCGTGATGCGCGGCAGGCGCTCCATGGCAAAACACGTGACTTGGCGCTCCAATAAACGCTGCACCAAGGCCGGATTCTTCTGCGCATACACAAAACACAGGAGTACCGACCCAGGCTTCATCTTGCCTACGACCTCAAGCGAAGGCGCCTGCACCGCGAGAAGCACATCGGCCTCATGCAGCCACTGTCCGCCGCTGGACACGAACAACACGTCCGAATAAGCCGCGTCCGGCAAAAAACTCGCGTCACCCGCCCCCGACTGCATATGAAGTTTTGCCCCTAAAGCACTTAACTTCGCGCAGAGGCCAGGCACGAGGGCCACACGTCGCTCGTGCGGGTGGGTTTCTTTTAGTACAGCCACATTGACGTACATCGCGCGCTCCGTTGAAGGCGCCCGCGTATCGCCGGGCACCCGGAATGTAAAAAAGACAAGGCTTCAGACGGGAGCTTGAGCCGACACGTAACGCACGAGTTTTTTATTGACGAACTGCTGGATCCCCATGTCGCCCAGCTCGCGTCCATAGCCTGAGTCCTTGATGCCGCCAAAGGGCAACTCGGCATCGCTCCAGCTGATGTTGTTGATAAACATCATCCCGGTCTCCACGCGACTGGCCACACGACGCCCCCTGTCCAGGTCGCGTGTGAACACCGAGCCGCCCAGGCCAAAGTCAGAATCGTTTGCCAAGGCGATCGCAGCGTCTTCGTCCTTGACCCGGAAAAACAGCGCCACCGGGCCGAAGAACTCATCCCGGAACGCCGGGTTTTCAGGGGCGATATCGCTGAGAATGGTCGGCGTCATAAAGGCGCCGGGGCGATCGATACGTGTGCCCCCCAGCAGAATCCTGGCACCGTGATCGGTCGCCGTGCGAACCTGCCCGAGCAACTGCAACAGTGCCGCTTCCGAAGACAGCGGACCCAGGGTCGTCGCTTCTTCCATGGGATCGCCGGGTTTCAGCGCCGCGAGCCCGGCCTGAAAGCCCTTCAGGAACGCATCGGCCACCTTATCCACGACAATGAAGCGTTTTGCCGCGCAACAGGTCTGCCCGCAGTTATACATCCGCCCCCATATCGCCCATTTGACGGCCAGATCCAGATCCGCGTCTTCCAGCACAATGAAGGCATCGCTGCCCCCCAGTTCCATGGAGGATGGCTTCAAGTTCTGCCCGGCCCAAGACGCCAGGCTGCGACCGGCGGCGACACTTCCGGTGAGCGCAACGCCACGAACACGGGGGTCATCGACCACCTGTTTGGACTGTTCATGGGAGATCGACAGGTTGGTATAGAGCCCGGCAGGAGCGCCGGCTTCGAGCAGGATTTGCTCAAAGGCCATCGCACATTGAGGCACGCAACCGGCATGTTTGATCACCAGCACGTTGCCTGCCATCAAATGCGGGCCGGCCACGCGAGCCAACTGATAGAAGGGAAAGTTCCACGGTTCGACACCGAAGATCACGCCGATGGGACTGCTCTCCATATGCGCTTCACCTTGGGTCGGCTCAAGCGTTTGCGGGGCCAGGAAGCGTTCGGCGTTTTTGGCGTAGTACGCCATGATATCGGCGCTGAACTGCACTTCGCCTCGGGCCTCGTTGATTCGCTTGCCCATTTCCAGCGTGATCTTACGGGCCAGGGCATCGAAGCGCTGATGCATCAATTCACCGGCCTTCGCGATGATCGATGCACGCTGGGCATACGTTGTGTTTTTCCACGTCGCATAGCACTGCGCCGCGGCCGCCAGTTTGTGCTCCAGTTGCTCAGCCGTCAGAGTATCGAATTGTGCGAGCAACTCGCCGTTGTATGGATTGATAGTCGTATAAGCCATAACGGTTGCCTTCCAATGAGATTGAGTTATCCAACGTCTAACCGGCAACGTTCAGTCGCCGTCTCCATGAACCGGCATTACGGTGGCCCGAATGCATGCGGGTGGCTAGCGTCGGAAACTACTGATGGCATCGTCATTCAGTGCGGGCTGGCACTTTAACGGTGCTACGAGCGCACTTCGATGGTGCAAAAACCGACAATTAAAACCCAAAGGCCGCCTTATATAGACGCTTAGCGTGAGCGGTCTGTTTGTTCGCAATAAACTGAGGAATTTAGATTCGTAGAGGCTCGGTAAATACTTACATAGATCAATTAACGCGCCTTAAAAACTGCATAGGATTGCGCAACAGGCAATACGACACCGTGTCTTGTCAGGAGGGCTAATCATGCAAGTCAATCAATCCTTGTCGGAAGATGTGTTGCCACATCAGGCATCAGGCCCTGCATCCGTCTACTGCCCGTCCTCCGCTGAACGGTTGTACGGCATTGATCAGAAACTTCGCCAGACAGCACAGTTGGTTTCACTCGTTGTGGGCCAGCTTGAGGCGTGTGAATTCGACCCCACGACACCTGCGCGCAGGGTGCTCGAACAATTGGATGCCACTGTGGAGAAGTTGTTGAGTCGATTCGGACTCGACCAACCCTCCCCCCCGTCAGTCACTCAACCCTGCGCGCACAAACAACTGAGCGCTCGAGCGTTGAGCACGGCGCGCATTTGCCTGCTGTTGATCGTGGAACCGGACGCCCTGCTGTGCGACATGCTCAGTTGCGGACTAGGTTCCCAGGGCTATCAGACGGTAGCGGTCAGCGATGGCGTCGCTGCGTTGGAATGGATCGCGCGTTCAGGCATTCAGCCGGACCTGATTTTGACGGAGCACACGCTTGACCGGTCCATGGACGGTGTCCAACTGGTGCAAAAAATCCGCGGTCAATTTAATCGAATCACACCCGCGATCATACTGACCGCCGATACGAAAAAGCAGATTACCCAATCAGCCCTGACCGCCGATTGCGTGCTCCTGCGCAAACCTGTGAGCTTGAACGTGTTGCGCGCCACCCTCGGCGCCGCATTAAGTACAAAAGCTGCAGTACCCACCACACACGCCATGCCCTCTTCGCACCCACCCGTCATGTACGTGGTGGACGAGGATGCGGTGCTGCGCAACAACCTGCGCAGCGTATTAGAGTCAGTAGGTTACCTGGTGCGTGACTATTGCACTGCTGAGCAGTTTCTCGGCAGTTATGCCGGTGACAAAAGGGGCTGCCTGATCATTGAGGCACGCCCCTCGGGCATCAACGGGCTCGAGGTGGTTGCCCGTCTTAAAGCACAGGGTGACGAGCTGCCCATTCTCATGATCAGTTGCAACAGCCGCGTAGCAGACGTCGTCGATGCGATGAGGGCGGGGGTGTGCGACTTCATTGAAAAGCCGTTTCGTTATCAGCAGCTGTTAACCAGTGTGACAGCAGCGTTGGCCAATCAAGTCGATACCGAAGATTCCAACGTGCTTCGCAAGGCTGCCATTGACCATATCAGCCACCTCACGGCACGTCAGCGCCAGATTATGGCGATGGTTCTGGACGGCCATCCGAGCAAAAATATTGCGGCTGATTTAGGGATTAGTCAAAGGACAGTGGAAAAGCACAGAGCGTCGATCATGAGCAGGACTGAAGCCAAATCGATTCCCGAGCTCGCCCGCATCGCCCTGGCAGCCGGCGAAAAAACGCCGGTTGCGGCTGCCGATGGTAAGCGCAACGGACTCATCCCATGATCAACATCAACACTGTGGGCAATCCCGCGCGGTTATATCGAGCCAGGCGTATCAGGTCGGATAGGCGCTACCAGCAGATTATCGACAACCTTCAGCACACCCGCAGTGCTCGATGCAGTCAAACGCGCCATCTCCCGTTCCGGGAGCGATCCGACAATCCCCGATAGCGTGACGTCCCCGCCCTCCACGCGCACATCAATACCATGGGCGTCGATGATGGCCTTGCGTCGAAACGCTGACTCGATATCTGTCTTGATGGTTTGTGCAGAGGCCTGCGTCCTGACCACGATATCGTTACTGATCCCCTTGATCCCCTGCAGATAGCGCACTGCATAACCGGCCGTCTGGCGCTGATGCTCAGAATCCACTTCTCCGCCGAGCACCAGCCAGCCATCCGCCACGCTGACTTTGACGCGATGGTCTGCCAGCGAGGTGTTCCATTGCAATGCGGCAACGGCTGCCGCGACGAGATCACTGTCGGTGCGCACATGGCTGGAGGGCAGCACGACATCGATCTGGTTGATCAGATCCACGACACCGGCAACATGCGCGACAGCCTGCTCCGCGTGCCACCGTTCGGCATGACTGACGACGTTGCCGGTGAGCGTGACGATGCCATCAGACACTTGCACTAAAACCTGATCGGCTTTCAGTGCCGAGTCCCAACGCAGTTCTTCAATCACTTGCTGCCTAAGCTTTTCATCGGTGTTCATAAAAAAGCTCCAGTGTTTTTAAAAGTCTCAATCGGCCAAAGCGTATCTCGTTGCGATAATTTTCAGCAGGTCGGAAAGTACCTATCCTTGGGTATAAAGCGGTCGTTCATTTTTGCACTGAACAACCAAACAGTGCGTGCAGGTGTCGATGCTCCAGCAAGTACTTCCTGCCGGTGACGGTGCCGGCCGCCCCCAGAAACGTCATGCGCATGGGTGTCTCCTTGAGACTTCATGGAATCGCCGGTTTCAGTCAACGCAGGGTGATGGCTTGACGATCATCAAACTGCAGGAGGTGCGGTTCAGCACGCTCTCGGCGGTGCTGCCAATCAGCCGGTCAAGCCTGTCGCGATAGACCGTGCCAAGCACCACCACATCGAAAGCATTGCGCCGGGCGAACAGGCTGATCACCTTGTGGGGAACTCCGGTCAGCACATGTTGGCATTTCTGCTCGATGCCATAACGTTCGGCGAGTGCGTCGAAGGCTTCCGCCTGTGCGTCGTTGATCGCGTCGCCCAAACTACTCTCCAGGCTCTGGGTTGGCACACTCGTGGTGGTATCGCCCACCACCGACCAGTTGCTGACATTCAGCAGGTGCAGTTGCGCATCGCAGGCGAGTGCCAATGTCGACGCCAGTTCGAGGACGCGCTCGTTCAGCCCGTATGTCAGCTCTTCAAGATGCGACAAGTCGATGGCCGCGAGGACTTTCAACGGTTTCGGATGCCTGGCGTCGGTGACCAGGTGCAGGCAGGCCGGACAATCGCGCAACAACAGCCAATCCAAGGGTTGATGGAAGGTCCGGTCAAGCGCCGACACATGCTCGACGTCCTTGATCACCAGGTCGGCATGAAACGCGTTCACATACGCCAGCACCTGCGCCAGGCTGGGTTTGGCCCATACCACTTCACAGCTGACCTGCAACCCCGCGCGCCGTTGAAAGCGCACTTGCTGCTCCAGCCAGTGGCGATGGACCTGCAGGTAGCCCTCCCTGGCCTGGGCCATCGCGTCATGGTCAAACAACCCCGCCATCGCCAGCGACGTGACGTAGTCAAACGCCACAATGTGCAACAACGCACCGGCGGCCCTGGCCAGTGCCTGGGCCCGGTCAAAGGCCGGGGTGCGCGTCATCTCGGAGGGTGCAATCAATAAAATACGTTTGAGTGGCAGCATTAGATACCTCGGCCTGAGCGCGTGTAACCGCCTGACTGCACCCGACTTCCTTGCGAGCAGAGTGGCACCCTGCTTTGTGACTGAAAAGCATCGGTCGAGTATCTGACGCCACGAAGCGTGCGATCTGATCTTTGTCAACTAATGGCCGGCTTTCACTCAATCAGCGAATCACTCAGGCCTTGTTGATATAGCTCAATAATTTTTCGCGGTTCGGGCGTAGAAACCAGTAAGCGGCCAGGTAAGGCCCCCTAAGCCACGCACTCGACTGAGGACACCCACATGAGCGACTTGAGTTTGCGCAAAGCCATTATGGAAGAGCTTGAATTCCAACCGCAGATCGATGCAGCCAGCATCGGTGTTGCCGTGGAAAACGGCGTTGTCACGCTCACCGGACATGTCAGTAGCTACGTGCAGAAAATCAGCGCCGAGCGTGCGGTAAAAGGCGTCAAAGGTGTGCGCGCCGTGGCGGAGGAGATTCAGGTCAGGCTGCACAAAGGCGCCGGCACGGCGGACGACACCATTGCCGCCCGCGCCCTGAGCATCATCAACTGGAGTGCTGACGTGCCTGCGAATGCCGTAAAAGTCATCGTTCAGAACGGCTGGATAACCCTTGAAGGCGAAGTCGACTGGCAGTACCAGAAGGAAGCCGTAGAGAAGGCCGTGCGCAAGTTGTCCGGCGTACTCGGGGTGGATAATCGGCTGACCCTGAGCCCCCGGGTGGACATCGTCGATATCCGCAAGCACATCGAAGATGCGCTCAAACGCAACGCTGAAGTGGACGCCAAGGATATTCACGTCAGGGTCGACGGTGACGTTGTCAGGCTCGACGGCAAGGTTCACCTATGGAGTGAGCGCAAAATCGTGGAACGGGCAGCCTGGTCGGTGCCGGGTGTCATGCGGGTGGAGGATCACCTGTTGCTCGCCTGAAATGATGAATGTCCCAGGGAGCCCACCGGGGCATATGCGTTGCGGGCCTTCTTTTTGAGTCAATGTTATGAAAAAGAACCATCAGTGGAACCTGTCTTACTTTCTGACCGCGTTTGTCGTGTTCACCGTTGTGCAGTTTCTGTGGACGGAACACCGCACGGTGCAAAGCATCCCGTACAGTCAGTTTCTGCAACTGTTGAACGATCAAAAGGTCAGCGACTTGCAGGTCGAGAAAGACCAGATCAGCGGCAAGCTGAAAGTGCCGATCGACGGCCACAACCTGTTTACAACGGTGCGGATCGATCCGGTGTTAGCCACGAACCTGGCCCAGTCGGGCGCCAGCTTCACCGGGGTCAATGACAATACGTTTTTGAGCGGTCTACTGGGTTGGCTGCTGCCCTTTATCCTGATCATGGTGGTCTGGCACTTTGTGTTTCGCGGCGTCGCGCAAAAACAGGGCTTGGGTGGGCTGATGAACATCGGCAAGTCCCGGGCCAAGGTGTTTGTTCAACGGGACACGGGGATCACTTTTGCGGATGTCGCGGGCATCGATGACGCCAAGGCCGAACTGGTGGAGATCGTCTCGTTCCTCAAGGACAAGGCCAAGTACTCGCGCTTGGGCGCGCATATTCCTAAAGGCACGCTGCTGGTGGGCCCGCCGGGCACCGGCAAGACCCTGGTGGCCAAAGCCATCGCCGGCGAAGCCGGGGTGCCGTTTTTTTCGATCTCGGGCTCGGAATTCGTCGAGATGTTCGTCGGCGTCGGCGCCGCGCGGGTCCACGACCTGTTCGAACAGGCGCGCGCGGCCGCGCCGTGCATCATTTTCATCGATGAACTGGATGCGCTGGGCAAAATGCGTGGCGTCGGCGTGATGGGGGGCAATGACGAAAAGGAACAGACACTCAACCAGCTCCTGGCCGAACTGGACGGCTTCGACCCCCGCGAGGGCGTGGTGCTGCTGGCCGCGACCAATCGCCCGGAAGTGCTCGACCCGGCGCTGCTGCGCGCGGGTCGGATCGACCGCCAGGTGTTGATCGATCGGCCTGACCGCAAGGGGCGGCAGGCGATCCTCAAGGTTCACCTGCAAAAAATCACCGTGAACGCGGCCCTCGACAGCGAGCGCATTGCCGACATCACCACCGGTTTCACCGGCGCCGACCTGGCGAATCTGGTCAACGAAGCGGCGATTGTCGCCACTCGCCGTGGCGCCGACACAGTCGGCCTGGACGATTTCACCGCTGCCGTGGAACGCCTGATCGCGGGCGTCGAACGCAAGAGCAGCGTGCTGCGTCCCGAAGAACGCCAGGTGGTGGCGTACCACGAGATGGGCCATGCGCTGGCGGCGAGTCACCTGCCGGCCATGGACCCGGTACACAAGGTGTCCATCGTGCCGCGCGCCATTGGCTCCCTCGGCTACACACTGCAGCGCCCGACAGAAGACCACTTTCTGATCAGTTGCCAGATGCTCAAGGACCGCATCGTCGTGCTGATGGCCGGCCGCGCCGCCGAGTTTCTGATGTATGGGCAGATCTCCACCGGGGCCGCCGATGACCTGGCCCGCGCAACCGATATCGCCCGGCAGTTGATTACCCGCTTCGGCATGAGCGCCGAACTGGGGCAGTCGGTGCTGGAGCGACAAAGCATGACCTACCTGGGTGAACAGATGCAGAGCACGGGGCAAAAAGATTATTCGGAACAGACCGCCAGAGAAGTCGACCTGTGTATACGCGCCGTGCTCGACGAGGCCTACGCCCGCGCCAAGACCTTACTCCAGGCGTATAGCGCCGACCTTGAGACCGGCGCGCATCTATTGATGGAAAAGGAAAGCCTGACGCCAGAGGACTTCCCCGCGCTGTTGCCAATGAAACCCGTACCGGTCGCCGCAGGTTGAGCGTCGCCCTGAAACCACCCACTGAGGATCGCCATGCTGGCCGTCACGCTGATTAATACGCTGGTGGTCATCATCGCCGTGATCATTCATTACGAATTCCTGTTGCGCCTGAACGACTTGCTACCGCGCCTCAAGGTCAGGAGCCGTTTAAGGATGATGATTGGCGTATTCGGCGCCCTGCTGGCTCACGCGATCGAAGTCTGGTGCTTCGCCTTGACCTACTACCTGATGATCCGCGACGGCGAATGGGGCAGCCTGTCAGGCAACTTCGATGGTTCGTTCATGGACTGCGTGTACTTTTCGTTCACGACCTACACCACCATCGGTTTCGGTGACATCTCCCCCATCGGCAACCTCAAGTTCCTGACCGGCGTGCAAGCGCTGACCGGTCTGGTGCTGATCAGCTGGACGGCGTCGTTTCTGTTTATCGAAATGCAGAAATACTGGAAGAACAAGTAACGCCGTCCATCAGCCCCTAGGTGGCCGGTGTCCATTGCCAGTTAAGTACCTCGGGCAGGTCTTCACCATGTTCGATCAGGTACAGCTTGTGTTTCTCCATCATCGACCAGTACCGCGCCTGTGCAATGTGGCGCTGTTCGCACAGCCGAGGTACACGCTCGATGACGTCCAATGCCAAGCGGTAGCGATCCAGGTTGTTGATCACCGCCATATCGAACGGGGTGGTGGTGGCGCCCTCCTCCATGAAGCCACGCACATGGAAATTGTCATGATTGGTGCGTTTGTACAGCAGCCGATGCACCAGTGCAGGGTAACCGTGGAAGGCAAAAATCACCGGTTTGTCGGTGGTGAACAACCCATCGAAGGCCGCATCCGCTAGCCCATGGGGATGCTGCGATGACGACTGCAGCACCATCAGGTCCACCACGTTGATCACCCTGACCCGTAGATCCGGTACGTACTCGCGCAGCAACGTCACGGCGGCCAGGGTTTCCAGGGTCGGCACGTCGCCGGCACAGGCCATGACCACGTCCGGGTCCTGATCATCACGGCAGGCCCAGTCCCAGCGGCCGATGCCCGCCAGGCAATGCTGCACGGCCGCGTCGATATTCAGCCACTGCCACTCCGGCTGCTTGCCCACCACGATGACATTGATGTAATTGCGGCTGCGCAGGCAGTGATCCGCCACCGACAGCAGGCAGTTGGCGTCCGGCGGCAGGTAGATACGCGCCACGTCGGACTTCTTGTTCGCCACCAGGTCGATGAAGCCTGGGTCTTGATGAGAGAACCCGTTGTGGTCCTGGCGCCAGACATGGGACGTCAGCAGCAGGTTGAGCGAAGCCACCGGCTTGCGCCAGGGCACGCTGGCGGCGGTTTTCAACCATTTGGCATGCTGGTTGACCATCGAATCGACGATATGGATGAACGCTTCATAACACGACAGCAGGCCATGGCGCCCGGTGAGCAGATAGCCTTCAAGCCAGCCCTCACAGACGTGCTCGCTGAGGATCTCCATGACCCGACCATCCGCGGCCAGGTTCAGGTCGTCGGCCTCCAATGGGTCCATCCACGCCTTGGCGGTGACCTCATACACGGCGTCCAGGCGATTGGAGGCGGTTTCATCCGGGCCGAACAGGCGGAAGTTGCTGGCGCCCCGCGCGTTTTTCATCACGTCGCGCAAAAAACTCCCCAGTGCCCGAGTCGCCTCGGCGCGCTGGCAACCAGGGGCCGGCAGTGCTACCGCGTAGTCGGCAAAGCGTGGCAAGTCGAGCATGCGCAATAACAGCCCGCCATTGGCGTGGGGGTTGGCGCTCATTCGGCGGTGTCCGGTGGGCGCCAGCGCAGCGATTTCCGGGAGCAAGGCGCCGTCGGCATCGAACAGTTCGTCGGGGCGGTAGCTGTTCAGCCATTCCTCCAACTGCTGCACATGCCCCGGCGCCTGAAAGTTCGCCAGCGGCACTTGATGGGCGCGCCAGGTGCCTTCGACCCGACAGCCATCGACAAACTTTGGCCCGGTCCAGCCTTTGGGCGTGCGCAATACCAGCACCGGCCACAACTGGCGCTCCGGCGCCTCGGAGCGCCGGGGCTGGCGCGCCGCCTGCTGAATCTCGCGAATTTTCAGCAGCATGGTGTGAAGGGTACGGGCAAGCGCCTGATGCACCTGCGCCGGGTCATCGCCTTCGACGAAGTACGGATCGTAGCCATACCCATACAACAGGGCTGACAGCTCATCTTCGCTGATCCTGGAGAGCACCGTGGGGTTGGCGATCTTGTAGCCGTTGAGGTGCAGGATCGGCAGCACCGCCCCGTCGCGCGCGGGGTTGATGAATTTATTGGAGTGCCAGCTGGCGGCCAGCGGGCCGGTTTCGGCTTCGCCGTCGCCGATCACGCAGGCGACGATCAGGTCCGGGTTATCGAATACCGCGCCATAGGCGTGGGCCAGGCAGTAACCCAGTTCGCCGCCTTCATGGATCGACCCTGGGATCTGGGCCGAGACGTGGCTGGAAATCCCGTAAGGCCAGGAAAACTGCCGAAACAGCCGCAATAGGCCATTGGTATTGCGCTCCACCGAGGGATAACACTCGGTGTAGGTGCCTTCCAGGTAAGTCTGCGCGACCACCGCCGGGCCGCCGTGACCGGGGCCGGCGACGAAGAGCATGTTCAAGTCGTACTGGTTGATCAGCCGATTGAGGTGCGTATAGAGCAGATTAAGCCCCGGCGTCGTGCCCCAATGCCCCAACAAGCGCGGCTTGATGTGCGCCACGGTCAGGGGTGCCTGTAACAACGGGTTGCTCTTGAGGTAGATCTGCCCGACCGCCAGGTAATTGGACGCCCGCCAATACGCATCCAAGCCGTCCAGCGCCTCTGCACTCAAAAAATCGCTCATACGTCCCTCCGCCAAGGTTCGACCAGTGGATTATCCTTCGTCGATTCTGGGTGCCTCAAATGCGCGAGGCTTGATGTACATCAAGTCTTCAGGCCGACGCTTAAGCTCAATTAGAACGCTGGGTCAGGGATACCGCGCGAAGGTGCGGGAGGCGCATGTTCTTCGTTCGTCTATTACTCACTCGGCCGCAACGTCACGAGCCTGGGCCTGAAACCGTCGGTCGACCTGGCATCACCGCTCGAACACCTGGAGATTTGTTATGCGTGCGATGGTTCTGCACACCCCCGGCCAGCCACTGCAACTTGAGGAGCGCCCGGTCCCGACACCCGGCGCCGGGCAGCTGTTGATCAAAGTCCTGGCCTGTGGCGTGTGCCGCACCGACCTGCACCTGGTGGACGGTGAGTTGCCGCAAGCGCAACTGCCACGGGTGCCGGGCCATGAAATCGTCGGTGAAGTGACGGCCGTGGGCGCCGCTGTCGACGCCCATTGGATCGGCCGCCGCGTGGGGGTGCCGTGGCTCGGCTGGACCTGCGGCGAGTGCGCTTTCTGTCGATCAGGCCGGGAAAACCTCTGCGACCGGGCGCAGTTCACCGGGTGCAATCTGGACGGCGGCTACGCTGAATACACGGTGGCGGACGCACGCTTTTGCCTGCCGATTCCCGACAGGCTGTCAGACGTTCAAGCCGCGCCCCTGCTGTGTGCCGGCCTGATCGGTTTTCGCGCCTTGCAAATGGCCGCAGACGCTCCCCACCTGGGGCTTTACGGCTTCGGTGCGGCCGCCCATCTGGCGATTCAGGTCGCGCTGGGCCGGGGCCAACAGGTGTACGCGTTCACCCGCCCGGGTGACAGTGAAGGCCAGGCCTATGCGCGCTCATTGGGCGCCGTGTGGGCCGGGCCTTCGGACCAGCCGCCCCCGCACCTGCTGGATGCCAGCCTGATATTCGCCCCCGTCGGAGCGCTTGTACCGCTGGCGCTGGCTGCGACCGTCAAGGGCGGTTGTGTGATTTGCGCGGGTATTCACATGAGCGACATTCCGGCCTTCCCCTACCGCTTGCTATGGGGCGAGCGCAGCGTCCGTTCAGTCGCTAACTTGACGCGGCAGGACGGTACGGCGTTTTTTCAAACCTTGCAGCAGACGCCTGTCCACTGCGACGTCACCCGCTTCGCCCTGGAGGATGCGAATCAGGCGTTGGCATACCTACGCACAGGGCAATTTAACGGTGCAATCGTGCTGACCCCGTAGCCTGCCCGGGCTCAACGCGAGGGGTTGTCAGCTGCGCGTCGGCTTAATCGCCCACAGGCTGCACGGCGCGTGGTGCAGCAGACTTTCAGCGGTAGTGCCCAACAGCTTGTTCAAGCCCCAGTGCTGCACGGTGCCCATGACCATGATGTCGCTCTGGTGATCGCGGGCGAAGTCGCAAATATTGAAGAGCGGCGTGCCCTCAATAAAGTGCCGATGTTCGACGGGAATTCCCTGGCGCTCCGCCAGCGCGGCAAATGCCTCATGCTGGGCTTCATTCAGCGCCTCATAGAGCCCGGCGGCCAGGGGCACCGCGCCGAAGCCCATGTCTTTGGCATACACAGCAGCCCAGTCGTACACATGCAGCAACTCGAGCTGTGCCTGGCATTGCTCAGCCAGCTTGACCGCCGCTTCGACAATCTGGTCGTTGAAGATCTGGTCCTGGTCCTCACTGCGCAACACATCGACAATCGCCAGCACCTTGCGTGGCAGCGGGTGGCGCGCGTCGGTGACCAGATGCACCGGCACCGGGCAGTCGCGCAGCAGTTGCCAATCCAGCGGCGTGAAGAACACCCGTTTCAAGGCGGGCTCTTCCTCGGCATCCTTGATGATCAGGGCCAGCGACATCTCGTTGACGAAATGCAGGATTTCCTCATAAGGATGATGCACCCACACCACCTCGCTGGTGACCTCGACCCCGTGCTGGCGCATCACGTCGGCCTGCTCGGTGAGCCAGTGGCGATGAGTGTCCAGGTACGCTTCCCGCGCCCGGTTGATCTGTTCGGGCGCGAACAGCCCGGCGATCGCCAGGGCCTGCAAATAGTCGAACGCCACGATATGCAGCGGCAGCTGCATCGCGCGCGCCAGGGCGGCGGCACGATCGAACGCCGGTGTACGGGTCATGGACGAAGGGGCAATCAACAGTAAACGCTGAGTCTGCAACATGGGGCACCTCGGCACGCGGCCAACTGATTCGGTGGATAGGTCTTCAGATTGAGCGTTCCGGGTCGGCGGCTACTTGATCTTTATCAGTGGAGGCCGCAAAAGTTGATTTTCATCAACCTTCAAGCCAGGGCCACCGCCCAAGACGCCCGCCCCACAGTATGTGCCGTGGGCATACCCCATTCTGAAACGTCATAATCCTGGGTTTGGCGGCGTGGTAATCTCCTACGACTATGAATAGGCATTGATCATCAGTCGACAATCGCCAGAACCAGGAAAGATCATGCCAAAAGTGTCCCACTCAGCTCTGCGTCGTAATTTCCGTGAATTGCTTGCTGCGCCACTGTGCGTTGAGACAGCCTCTGTGTTCGACCCGATGTCTGCGCGTATCGCCGCTGACTTGGGTTTCGAGGTCGGCATCCTGGGGGGCTCGGTCGCTTCGCTGCAGGTACTGGCGGCACCCGATTTTGCGTTGATCACCTTGAGTGAGTTCGTTGAACAGGCCACCCGGATCGGCCGCGTCGCGCAGTTGCCGTTTATTGCGGATGCCGACCACGGCTATGGCAATGCCCTGAATGTCATGCGCACCGTCGAGGAGCTTGAGCGCGCTGGCGTGGCGGCCCTGACGATTGAAGACACCCTGCTGCCGGCACAATTCGGGCGTAAATCGACCGATCTGATCTCCATCGAGGAAGGCATCGGCAAGGTCAGGGCAGCCCTTGAGGCGCGCGTCGACCCCGAACTGTCGATCATCGCCCGGACTAACGCAGCGGTGTTGCCGACCGAGGCCGTGATCGAACGCACCCTGGCCTATGAAAAAGCCGGCGCCGATGGGATCTGCATGGTCGGTATCAGCGACTTCGAGCACCTTGAGCAGATTGCCGAAAAACTCACGGTGCCCTTGATGCTGGTGACCTACGGCAATCCGAAGCTCAATGACAGCCAGCGCCTGGCAAGCCTGGGCGTGCGCATCGTGGTCGCCGGCCATGGCGCCTACTTCGCGGCGATCAAGGCCACCTACGACAGCCTTCGCGCCCAGCGCCAGCTCACCCACAGCACCTCGAACCTCAGTGCCACCGAGCTTACCCATACCTACACCCTGCCAGAGAGCTACGTGGCCTGGGCCAAAGAGTTCATGGATGTAGACGAGTGAGACTGACCCAGGGCGCGCGCCTAGCCGACCCAGCCGACAGCGGCTTTCGGAACGACCTCCGACTCATCCAGCTTTGATGCAAACATGCTCACCGCTTGCACCGCATCGCTGGTGCTGGTGCGGATTTGCAGGATCACCGAACCCGCCTGGTCGGCCAGGCTGACACCCCGTTGCGCGCCTTCCTGGGTCGCGTTCATGCTGGCTACCGCGTCACGGGTTTCCGACAGAATCAAGCCGATCATCTCGGCAATCTCTGCGGTGGAACGGCTGGTGCGCCCCGCCAGTTGCCTGACCTCATCGGCCACCACGGCAAAACCACGGCCCTGATCGCCCGCGCGCGCCGCCTCGATAGCAGCGTTGAGCGCCAGCAGGTTGGTCTGGTCGGCGATACCGCGAATGGTATTGACGATGGCGGTGATCTGCTCGGAGCGATCGCCCAACTGCCCCACCAGCCGTGCGGAGGCGCCGATGCTATCGGCAATCCGGCGCATTTCACTGGCGGTTTCGTGGATCACCTGGGTGCCGTGCTCAGCGAATCGCTCGGTTTCCGAGGAAATATGGTAAGCGCGGGAGGCTCCGCGTGAATCCTCCTCGAACTTCTCGACACGCTCGCTGATGTCGCTGGCGAACTTGACGATTTTGATCAGCTTGCCGTCGCCGTCATACACCGGGTTGTAACTCGCCTCCAACCACACCACGCGGCCGTGCTTGCCGACGCGCTTGAATTGCCCGGTGAAGAATTCACCATTGTTCAAGCGGCGCCAGAAGTCAGCGTACTCAGGGCTGTTGACCTGGGTCGGTTCGCAAAACATACGGTGATGTTTGCCTTTGAGCTCCGTCAGTGAATACCCCATGACCGTGAGGAAATTCTCGTTGGCGTCGAGTACTTGCCCGTTCAAGTCAAACTCGATCACGGCCATCGCACGGTCCAACGCGGCCAGCTTGCTGCGGGTCGCCGCCTCCTGTTCGACTTTGCGCGTGACGTCGAGGGCGTACTTGACCACTTTCGAGACCTGGCCGCGCGCATCCAGCACCGGGTTGTAACTGGCCTCCAGCCAGATGATCTTGCCGTGGGCGTCCACGCGTTTGAATGTGCCCGACACGAACTTCCCGGCCCTGAGTTCCTGCCAGAATTCGGCATAGGCAGAGCTGCCGGTCAGCGCCGGCGGGCAAAAATCACGGTGGGTCTTGCCGGCCAATTGAGCCGTGTTGTAACCCAGGGTTTTCATGAAGTTGTCGTTGGCGCGCAACACCTTGCCGTTCAGGTCGAACTCGACGACGGCCATGGAGCGTTCGAGCGCGGCAATCAATCCTTGGTATTCAGTGACTTCGGCCCTCCTGGCCGCCAGTTCTGTTTTTAGTGCCTGATTGAACATGACGTAGCCTCAGCCGTGCGTGGAATCGGGGGGGTTGCTCTCCCGCGCTATCGGCCAATAAATACGTGACTTGATACACGAAAAATAAATATTACTTGACGTCAAATACTCGTCATTCCTCGAGCATTGCAAGGCCAAAGGGTACTGATCCTCGCACCCCCTGTGTTTAAATTGGCGACCCCTTTCCCTGCCAAGAGACCTTCATGGCCAACCACGACCTGTGCTTCACCCCTGACCCGGATGCCGACTCTATTTCCTCCGACGTGATCGGCTTCAACGGCATCCTGGTCTCCACCCAAATCCCGACCCGCAGCGATGGCAGCCTGGAACTGGGCGACATCACGCTGCAAAGCGAATGCACCCTGCAAGCCCTGAAAGTCGCCCTTGAACGCGCCGGCAGTTCCATGGACCGGGTGATGCACCTGACCATCTACCTCACCGACATGGCCGACCGCGCAGCGTTCAACGAGGTCTACACACGCTTCTTCGCCAAGCCGTGGCCGGTGCGCGCCGCCGTTGGCGTGGCGGCCCTGGCGGTGGAAGGCATGCGCGTGGAAGTTACCGCGATGGCCGCCAAAGCCTGAATCCGCAGCAGCCACTGGCCTTGCACCCTGCAGGCCAAGCCCTGCGGTAGGTGCCGGTCAACCGTTTCACGGCTACAATGCGCGCTTCGACCGTGACAAGCCTGACTAAAAAAACTATGTCCTTGCCCAAGCATCACCTGGAATTGCTCAGCCCTGCCCGCGATGTCGCCATCGCGCGCGAGGCCATCCTGCATGGCGCCGACGCCATCTACATCGGCGGCCCAAGCTTCGGTGCCCGCCACAATGCCTGTAACGAGGTGAGCGATATCGCGCAGTTGGTCGAATTCGCCCGGCGCTACCACGCCCGCGTCTTCACCACCCTCAACACCATCCTGCATGACAACGAACTGGAACCCGCGCGCAAGCTGATCCATCAGCTCTACGACGCCGGCGTCGATGCGTTGATCGTGCAAGACCTGGGCGTGATGGAGCTGGATATCCCGCCGATCGAGCTGCACGCCAGTACCCAGACCGACATCCGCACGCTGGGCCGCGCCAAATTTCTCGACCAGGCCGGCTTCTCCCAGCTGGTATTGGCCCGTGAGCTGAACCTGCAGGAAATCCGCGCCATCGCCGATGAGACCGACGCCGCCATCGAGTTCTTCATCCACGGCGCCCTGTGCGTGGCGTTCTCCGGGCAGTGCAATATCTCCCACGCGCAGAACGGCCGCAGCGCCAACCGGGGCGACTGCTCCCAGGCGTGCCGCCTGCCGTACACCTTGAAAGACGATCAAGGCCGCGTCGTCGCCTTTGAAAAGCACCTGCTGTCGATGAAAGACAACAACCAGAGCGCCAACCTGCGTGACCTGGTCGATGCTGGCGTGCGCTCGTTCAAGATCGAAGGTCGCTACAAGGACATGGGCTATGTGAAGAACATCACTGCCTATTACCGCCAGCGCCTGGATGAAATCCTCGAAGACCGCCCGGCCCTCGCCCGCGCCTCCAGCGGCCGGACTGCGCATTTCTTCCTGCCCGACCCGGAAAAAACCTTCCACCGAGGCAGCACCGACTACTTCGTCAGCGACCGCAAGATCGACATCGGCGCCTTCGACACCCCGACCTTCACCGGCCTGCCGGTGGGCGTGGTGGAAAAAGCCGGCAAGCGCGACCTGCAAGTGGTCACCCATGAGCCGCTGTCCAACGGCGACGGCCTGAATGTGCTGGTCAAGCGGGAAGTGGTGGGTTTCCGCGCCAATATCGCCGAGGCCAAGGGCGAGTTCGAGGAAGACGGCGAGAAGCGCTACCGCTACCGCGTCGAGCCCAACGAAATGCCGGCCGGGCTGCATCAGTTGCGGCCGAACCACCCGTTGAACCGCAACCTCGACCACAACTGGCAACAGGCGCTGCTCAAGACCTCTGCCGAGCGCCGTATCGGCCTGTCGTGGGTCGCCCGTCTGCGCGAAGAACGCCTGGAACTGACCGCCACCAGCGAAGAAGGCATCAGCGCCAGCGTCGCCCTGCCCGGCCCGTTCGGCGTGGCCAACAAGCCGGAACAGGCGTTGGACACCCTGCGCGATTTGCTCGGCCAACTGGGCACCACCGAATACCACGCCACCGCCATCGAACTGGATGCGCCGCACGCGTTCTTCATCCCCAACTCGCAGCTCAAGGCCGTGCGCCGCGAAGTGATCGAAGCCCTGACGGCGGCCCGCATCCACGCTCACCCACGCGGTGGGCGCAAGGCGCAAACCAACCCGCCGCCGGTGTACCCGGAGGCGCACCTGTCGTTCCTGGCCAACGTGTATAACCAAAAGGCCCGCGACTTCTACCATCGGCACGGGGTGAAACTGATCGACGCGGCCTTCGAAGCCCACGAAGAAACCGGTGAAGTGCCGGTGATGATCACCAAGCACTGTCTGCGCTTCTCGTTCAACCTTTGCCCCAAACAGGCCAAGGGCGTGACGGGCGTGAAGACCAAGGTCGCGCCGATGCAGTTGATCCATGGCGATGAAGTGCTGACCTTGAAGTTCGACTGCAAGCCTTGCGAAATGCATGTGATCGGCAAGATCAAGGGGCACATCCTGGGTCTGCCGCAGCCAGGCAGTGTGGTCGGCTACATCAGCCCGGACGACCTGCTCAAGACCATCCCGCGCGCGCCGCATTGATCGAACCGCGGGCGCGCTGCAATGGCGCGCTCGCGGTCAATTACTCCACTTGCATCGCGGTCTTTGCGCGCCACCACCAGCCCCTTTGCAAGCCAGCGGCCGCCAACAGGATCGCCGCCACTCCCAGCCATTGCAGCCAGCCCAGGCGATGCCCGAAGGCAATCCAATCGACCAGGATCGCCGCAATCGGGTAGATGAACGACAACGCGCCGGTGATGGCCGTCGGCAGCTTCTGGATCGCCCCATACAGCAACACATACATCAAACCGGTGTGTACCACCCCGAGCGTCAGCAGGGCCGCCCAGGCATTGTGTGCCACCGGCAAACTGTTCCACGGCACCAGGGGCGCCAGTAACAACGCGCCGGTCGTGACCTGGATCAGCGCCATCAAATGCGGCGGTACCGCCTTCAAGCGTTTGATGATCAGCGCGGCAATCGCATACAGAAACGCCGCGCAGAGGGCCAGCGCGATACCGGCCAGGTAATCCCCATCGCCGGTTGGCTGATCGCCATGGGCGCTGACAATCGCCAGCATCCCCAGGAACGCCACGCTCAACCACGCCAGTTTCTGCACGCTGATCTTTTCACCAAGGAACAGCGCCGCCAGCAGCACCAACATGAATGGCTGCACGTTGTACACTGCCGTGCTGATCGCGATGGAGGCGCGGGAATAGGACTCGAACAACAGCAACCAATTGCCGACGATGGCCACGCCGCTGAGCATCGCCAAGCCGAGCCCGGCCCAACTGAGCAAGTCCCGGCGCAGGTAACCCAGCAGTGCGCACACCAGCAATAACGTCAGCGCCCCGATCACGCAGCGCCAGAACACCACTTCGAGCACCGATACGCCCGACACCAAGACAAACCAGCCAATGGTGCCCGAGATCAGCATGGCGGCGACCATTTCCCACGACCCGCGACGGATGGATGTGTCCATGATTGAAACTCCTCAAGTGAGGCTCAATTATGGCAAGCTGACTGACGCAGGCGACAGCGACTAAGAAAGGCCAAACACTCGGATCACCTTTACTTATTAGGCAAATACCATGATCGACACCATCGACCAACAACTGATCGGCGCTTTGATGGACGACTCCCGGCTATCCCTCAAGGCCCTGGCCGGCATCACCGGGCTGTCGTCGCCCAGCGTCGGTGAACGCCTGCGCCGCCTGGAAGAACGCGGCGTGCTGACCCACTACACCGTCGACATCGACCCCAAGCACTTCGGCTACCTGCTGCAAGCCATCGTGCGCATCCGCCCCCTGCCCGGCCAGTTGCAGGAAGTGGAACGGCAGATCCAGGCCATCCCCGAATTCACCGAATGCGACAAAGTCACCGGTGAGGACTGCTTCATCGCACGCCTGCATGTACGCACCATGGACCACCTCGACAGCCTGCTGGATCGGCTCAATGCCTATGCCGAAACCAACACCGCCATCGTCAAGAAAACCCCGGTGAAGCGGCGCCTGCCGCCGCTGACCGACTGAATGCGCGCACACCCAATGTGGGAGGGGGCTTGCCCCCGATAGCGCAGTGTCAGTCACTGCATGAGTGCCTGAACCACCGCTATCGGGAGCAAGCCCCCTCCCACATGAGCCCTGCGCCGGGTCAAGTCAGTCGTGCAGGGCCTTGGCCGCGCCCAGCAGCCCCTGAAACTTGCGATAACGCGCCTCCAGCACCGGCTGTTGCGCCCCATCCGGCACATACCGAGCCTTGACCGGCATGCCCGCCGCGAGCAAATCCGCGCCCTGGCCGATGGCCAGGAACCCCAGCTTCGCCGCGCCGATGCACGCGCTCAGCTCACTGCCGTGCAGCGTGAAGATTTCCCGCTGCAGGATGTTGGCCAGCAACTGCGCCCAATACTCACTGCGCGCGCCGCCGCCCACCAGCGCACAAGTGGTGACGTCGGCGCCGCTCGCTTGCACCGCGCGCAACGCGTCCAGCAGGCCAAAGCCCACGCCTTCCATCACCGCATACCCGAGCATCGCCGGGGTACAGTCGTGGCCCAGGTTCATGAAGCCGCCGCGCAACAAGGGGTCGTTATGCGGCGTGCGTTCGCCGGCCAGGTAAGGCAGGAACAACGGAGTGGACAGCGGCACCGCTTGGCCGATGGGCAACTGGGCCTGGACCTGGTCCAACAGCGCCTGTTCATCCGGCATGCCCGTCAGGCGCGTGACCCAGCGCAAACAACTGGCGCCGGCCAACATCGCGCCCATGGTGTACCAGCGCTCAGGCAGCGCATGGCAGAAGCTATGCACCGCAGTGGCCGGGTTGCCCGCCGCATGGTCGGTGATGGCGACAAGCGCCGCGCTGGTGCCCAGCGTGATGAAACCGTCACCCGCGTTGATCGCGCCGATGCCCACGGCCGCAACCGGGTTATCGCCACCGCCGCCGGCAATCACCACCTCGGCAGACAAACCCAGCTCGCTGGCGGTCAAAACAGCACTCGCCGCACCGCCCTCCACCAGCCTGGGCATCTGCTCCGGTGTCAGGCCGGTGGCCCGCAGCATGGGGCTAAACCACTGACGATTGGCCACGTCCAACCACAGCGTCCCGGCCGCATCGGACATCTCGCTGATGCGCTCCCCACTCAAGCGCAGGCGCAGGTAATCCTTGGGCGACAGCACGCAATCGATGGCCTTGAACACCTCGGGCTCATGCTGTTGCAGCCAGAGCAGTTTCGGCGCGGTCAACCCGGCCATCGGCAAGCTGCCGGTGACGTCGGCGAACCCTGGGCCGAGCTGTGCCGCTTGGGCTACCGCGCGCGAGTCGTCCCACAGAATCGCCGGGTACAACACGCGGTCGTCGTCCCCCAGCAATACCGCGCCGTGCATTTGCCCGGACAGGCCGATGCACGCCACCCGGGCAAACGACTCATGCGCGCGCAACACATCCAGCGCCTGCAAACAGGCTTGCCACCAGTCTTGCGGCGCCTGTTCGGACCAGCCGGTGTGCCGACGCGAGACGCTCAAGCGCACGCCGGCCTGAGCCAGCACGGCGCCGTGGGTGTCCATCAGGATGGCTTTGAGTTCCGAGGTGCCCAGGTCGATGCCGAGGGAAACAGCACTGTTCATCCGCATGTCATTCCAATCAATCACAGCCACAGGAGTTACGTATTTGCAGGGTCGGCTCCAGACGCACACTCCGGGTCGGGGCGGCGGGCGCAGCCATGCGCTGCAGTAACAGGTTGACCGCCTGAACGCCGAGCGCCTGGACCGGCTGGGCGATCAACGTCAGGCGCGGCACAAAGAAATCCGCCCAATCAAAATCATCGAAGCCCACCAGCGCCATCTGCGCCGGCACCTCGATATGCGCATCGCGCAAGGCCTGCATGGCGCCGAGGGTCATCAGGTTGTTGCCGGCCATGATCGCGGTCGGCGGCGCTGCCAGGCCGAGTAACTGCACCGTGGCCTGGCGTGCCGGCTCGGTGTTGGAGCCCCCGTTGACCAACAGCTGCGGATCAAACGCCAGCCCCGCAGTGTGCAATGCCGCGCGGTAACCGGCGACCCGTTCATCCGTGGTGCTGAACCCCGCGCGCCCGGCGATGAAGCCGATTCGACGATGCCCATGGGCGATCAGGTGGGCGATCAGCGCTTGGGTCGGCTGGGTATTCGCCACCCCGACCTGATCGAATTGCTCACTCATCATCCGATCCACCAGCACCGCCGGAATCTCGCTGGCGCGCAGATACTCCAGGGCCAGCGAGCCGTTCGAGGGCGCCAACACAATGCCGTCGACGCGCCGATGATGCAGCGCCGTGACCACCCGCAGCTCCTGCTCCGGGTCATCGTGGGTATCGACGAACAGCATCATGTAGCCGTGCTTGGCGCACTCGGTTTCGATCGCGTGCACGGTTTCGCTGAAGTAGTGGTTGGACAGCGCCGAGATCGCCACGCCAATCGTGCTGGTGCTCGACCGCGCCAGCGAACGCGCCAGGGTGTTGGGGATATAACCCAGTTCCTGGATCGCGCGCTGCACCGCCTGCACCGTGGCCGGGCTGACCTTGCGGGTGCCGTTCAACACATGGGACACCGTTGACGTCGACACCCCCGCTCTGCTTGCGACGTCATCCATGGTGACCACGGCGCTGTTCCCCTCAGTGACTCAGTGTTTACTCGACCAACCGCTGTACGTCGCGACGGTGTCGCGGGTGATCAGTTTTGGCGTGAGCAGCGTAACCGTTTCGGCGGGCGCCTTGTCGTTGAGAAGGTCATTACCGATGTTCACCGCCGTCTGCGCCATGGCCCATGGGTCCTGGCTGGACGACGCCTGGATCTGGGTGTCGGTCTTCAGCGCATGCTCGATGTCCGGTGCGCCATCCACCGAGGTGATAATGATACCGCCGCGTTTAAGCTGCTTGGCCGCCAAGTCGCTGCCGATGGCCTGGGGGTCGTTGATCGCGAACAGACCGTCGATTTTTGCAAACCGCGTGAGGTAGCCCTGCATCACGTTCAGTCCGCCTTCACGCGAGCCTTTGCCGTCCTGGTCATCGGACAGCACCTTGATCTGCGGCGCAGCGGCCAAGGCGGCCTTGCAACCTTTGACGCGGTCGGTCACGGCGGTCACTTGCGGGCCGTTCTGGATAATCACGTTGCCTTTGCCCGCGAGCTTGTCCACCAGGAATTGGCAAGCCAGTTTGCCGGCTTCGACGTTGTCGGTCTGCACGGTCGCGTTGACCCCCTTGGCGTCCACATCCACCGCCACGACGATAATGCCGGCGTCGCGGGCTTTCTTGATCGCCGAGGCCATGGCGGACGGGTCGACGGCGTTGATCAGAATCAGGTCGACCTTGGACGAGATGAAGTTGTCGATCTGCGAAAACTGCTTGCTCAAGTCATAGTCGGCCGACACCGACGTGACCTTGACGCTGGGGTTCAGCTCCTTGGCACGAGCCGTGGCGCCGTCGGCCAGGGTCACGAAATACGGGTTGCCCAACGAGCCCATGCTGATGCCCAGGGCCTTCAATTCACGCGCTTCCACGGCCTGGGACATCAGGGCAGCCAAGGCAATGACGGGAAAGATGTGTTTTAGGTTCATGCGGGTCTCTCTTGTGATTGTTGTAGGAGTGAACTCAGGTCCGCGCACCGGACTGGCGATAGCGATCCAGCGCCACCGCGCCGATGATCACGATGCCCTTGATGATGTACTGCCAGATATCCGAGACGCCCAGCAGCACCAGGCCATTGGTCAGTACCGCAATGATCAGTGCGCCGATCAGCGTGCCGCCGATGGTGCCGACGCCGCCGGTAAAGCTGGTGCCGCCGAGGATCACTGCGGCGATCGCATCCAGTTCGTAGGATTGCCCCAGTTGCAGGCCATTGGCGGCGAACAGGCGTGAAGCACTCATCACGGCGCCCAGCCCGGCCAACGCACCGGACATCGCGTAGACAAACAGCAGCACCTTCCACACCTTGATCCCGGAGAGCCGCGCCGCTTCCGGGTTGCCGCCCACCGAATAGATCTGCACGCCCATCACCGTGCGGCGCAGGATGAACCACGACAGCGCCACCACCGCCACCGCGATAACCACCAGCCACGGCACGCCGAGGATCGAGTCGTTGCCGATAAAGGCAAACGGCAGGTCGGGGTTGAACACGGTTTTATCGTCGGCCAGCAAACGTGCGAGGCCGCGCATGGCGGTCAGCGCGCCGAGGGTGACGATAAACGGCGGCAAGCGCATGAACGCGATCAACCCGCCGTTGACCAGGCCCAGCAACAGACCAAAGCCAATCCCGGCGGCAATCCCGAACATGCCGAACTGCGGCGACATCGAGGCCTGCAACGCCACCACGGCCGACGCCGCGAGGATCGCGCCGACGGACAGGTCGATGCCGGCGGTCAGGATCACAAAGGTCATGCCCGCCGCCAGCACCACGTTGACCGAGGCCTGTTGCGTGATGATCGACAGGTTCTGCACCGTCAGGAAGTTTTCACTGGCCAGGGCAAAGCCCACCAGCAACAGGACCAGCACCGGCAGCATGCCGACGCTGCGCATCAGTTCCCGGACGCGCTCGGCCTTGCCGATGACGGGGAGGGTCATTGTGTTGTTCGAATCAGCCATGGGCAGCCACCTGATCGCCACCGGTGGCGAGGTCAATAATACGTTCCTGGGAAATGACGTGGCCCGAAGCCCCGCCGACTTCGGCCACCAACTGGCCTTCGCGCATGATCAGCACGCGGTCGCAGGTGCCGATGATTTCCGGCAACTCGCTGGAAATCACCACGATGCCCACGCCGGCCTGCGCCAGTTGATTGATGATGCGGTAGATCTCGGATTTGGAGCCGATGTCCACGCCACGCGTGGGTTCATCGAGGATCAGCACGTGCGGCTTGACCTCCAGCAACCGCGCCAGCAAGACCTTTTGCTGATTGCCGCCAGACAACGCGCCGACGTTGACCTTGCCGGACGCCACGCGAATCGATAGCGACTTGATCGCGTCATTCGAGCGCTGCGCAGCATGCCCGCGATTGAGCACGCCACCGGCATGCGCGTCCGGCACACAGGCACAGACATTGATGTTGTCGGCCACGCTCATGTCCAGGAACAGGCCCTGGGCCTTGCGGTCTTCGGTGAGGTACACCACGCCGGCGCGAATCGCGTCGGCCGGGGTGCGCAGTTGCGTAACCGTCTTGCCCACCACTTCCAGGGTGCCGGCGGTACGCGGGTCGGCGCCGAAGATCAGCCGCGCCAGTTCAGTGCGCCCTGCCCCCACCAGGCCTGCGATGCCCAGCACTTCGCCGGCGTGCAGGTCGAAGCTGCAGTTGCGCACGCGTTTGCCGTCGGCCATGTCGCGCACGCGCATCACCACCGCGCCGGGGTCATAGGCCGCGTGCTCCTTCTTGTAGAAACCGGAGAGGTCGCGGCCCACCATCATCTTCACCAGCACCTCAGCCGACAGCGCGTCGCGGGTCAGTTCGCCGATGTACTGGCCGTCGCGCAGCACCGAAACCCGGTCCGACAGTTCGTAGATCTCGGCCATGCGATGGCTGATATAGATGATCGCCAGGCCCTGGCCGCGCAACTGTTTGATCAGCGCGAACAGGCGGTCGGTCTCACGCGACGAGAGCGGCGTGGTGGGCTCGTCCATGACCAGGATCTTGGCGTGGGCATGCAGGGCGCGGGCGATTTCGACTAACTGGCGCTCGGCAATCGACAGGCTGCTGACCCGCGTCGCCGCCGTGAACTCGGCGCCCAGGCGTTGCAGCACCTCCACGCAACCGGCCAGCATGCCCTGGCGGTCGATGGTCCAGCCACGGCGCAGTTCACGGCCCAGGTAGATGTTCTCGGCCACGCTCAGGTTCGGGCACAGGCTCAGTTCCTGGTAAATCACGGCGATGCCGAGGGCTTTGGCGGTGGCGGGATCGAACGTTGCGACAGGCTGGCCGGCAATGCGGATGGTGCCGCCCGGGTCGGCCTGGTAAGCGCCGGAGAGGATTTTCATCAGGGTGGATTTGCCGGCGCCGTTCTCCCCCATCAAGGCGTGGATTTCGCCGGGGTAGACTTTCAGGCCGACATTCTTGAGCACACGCAAACCGTTGAAGGTTTTGCTGATGCCCTGCATCTCAAGCAAGGGTTCGAGGCTCATGAATGAGCTCCTGATTTTATTATTTTTGTATTCGCGCTCCTTGGATCAGAGCCGATTTCCACCGACTCTAATCAGATACATTTACTTACGCAAGCGCTTGCGCAGCCCGTTTGTCGCCTGATGAAACGTTTCATCAAGCTAGTTGGCCGCGATCTCAGCGTTCGTAGCGTTTAGGCAGCATGCGCACCAAGGTGTTGTCCCGCACCCAGTAGTGATGGAACAACCCGGCGGCGGCGTGCAGGCCGATCAGCCAATACCCGGCGCTGCCCAACCATTCATGCCAGTGCTTGAACTGCCTGGCCAGGTCCGGGTCCGCCGCGACCAGGGTCGGCAAGGAAAACTCGAAATACGGTATCGGCTTGCCCGCGGCGTTGAGCATCAGCCAGGCCAGCAGCGGCGTGACGATCATCAGGCCGTACAGCGCCAGGTGCATCAGGTGCGACGCCCCCGTCTGCCAGGCTGGCGGGCGCGGCACGATCGGTGGACGCGGCATCAGGCGCCCGAGCAGGCGCAGCCACACCAGCAGGAAAATCGCAATACCGAACAGCGCGTGGGCGCCGAGGAACAGCCCCTTGAGTGCGTGCCCGCGAGGCAACAGACCTTTGATTTCAATGCAACCGTATACGCCGACAAACAACGCCAGCATCAACCAGTGCAGAATCATCGACAGCCTTGCATAGCGCGGTGTCATCAGGTTTTCGGTCATAGAAAAGGAACCTTGTGCTGGGGGTGGGGCCGGACCCGGCCTTGATAAAGTCGCGGTCACCCTGCCCGGCTAGCCTTAAGACAATCTGAAGATCGCTGAAACGATCATTTTCACCACCTTCAGACTTCGTTAAGAAATGCCTTCGATACTCCTCCCAACTTCACTTGGGAGGCATAACGCCAATGCCCGGTATTGATTGGAAGATTCCCTTGCCCCTGTTGTTCGGGCAAGCCGACAGTGCGCCGCTGTCCCTTGCCCGCGCCCTGCCCCAAGACCCTCAACGCCCGGCCTTCGAGGCCTTCATCCAACAGCGCTTTCGCATTGCCCACGGTGCCGATATCCGTCATTTCATGCCGCAGCTGTTTGGCGTCAGCCAGGCCAACGGTCAACTGTGTGCCGTCGCCGGTGTGCGCCTGGCGAGCGACGAGCCGCTGTTCCTGGAGCGATACCTGGACCATCCGATCGATCCGCTGATCAGCGCCGCCGCCGAGCAACCGGTAGACCGCCGGGCCATCGCCGAAGTCGGCAACCTGGCTGCCAGCGACACCGGCAGTGCGCGCCTGAGCATCATCGCCATCACCTGGTTGCTGGCCATGGCCGGCCTGGAGTGGGTGGCGTTCACCGGCAATATCGGCCTGGTCAACAGTTTCCATCGCCTCGGTTTGAAGCCCGTCACCCTGTGCGCCGCCGACCCGCAGCGCCTGGGCGATGAGCGCCATCACTGGGGCAGTTATTACGAAAGCCAACCCTGGGTGCATGTCGGCAATATCCGCGCCGGCTTCACCCATCTGCGCAACATGGGCCTGTTCTCGCGCCTGGGGTTGCCTACCACAATTGAGGACGCCAGCCATGTCGCCTGAAACCCGCCGTTTCCACGCTGTTCTTCGCGGCTATGCCGAGCGCAATGACGGCACCGTCGCCCTGTGGGGAGACACCTTGAAGATGGATTACACTGCGCTGTTCGCCGAGGTGACCTATCGACAGGAACGCCTGCGCGATGAAGGCGTGAAGGTGGTGGCCCTGGCCCTGGACAATGGCGTCGAGGCCATGCTGTGGGACCTGGCGATCCTGTTCGAAGGCTTGACCTGCCTGACCCTGCCGCCGTTCTTCAGCCCGACCCAGCGCGCCCACTGCCTGGAACAGAGCCACGCCGAGCGCGTGATCGCCGAACCGTACCTGGACGCCCAATTGCACGCCGGCGGTTACCGCAAAACCGGCGATTTTTGGTGCCGCGCGTTCGAAGGTCGCCCTTCGATGCCCCTGGGCACGGCCAAAGTGACCTTTACCTCGGGCACCACCGGCACGCCCAAAGGCGTGTGCCTGAGCACCGACAGCGTGCTGCGGGTGGCCCGCGAGTTGTACCAGGCCAGCCACACCAGCGACCCGCGTCATCACCTGGCATTATTGCCACTTGCCATCCTGCTCGAGAACCTGGGGTGCTACGCCGCGCTGTATGCCGGCGCCACCTTGAGCTTGCCCAGCCAAAAGAGCCTGGGCATCCAGGGCGCCAGTGCGGTGGACGCTGCGCAATTGCTCGGCTGCCTGGCGGTGCGCCAGCCCCACAGCCTGATCCTGGTGCCGCAGTTGCTGTTGATGCTGGTGGTCGCCGCCGAGCAGAAGGCGTTCAGCCCGCAAGGCCTGCGCTTTGCTGCCGTGGGCGGTGCGCGGGTCTCCAAGACTTTACTGCTAAGGGCGCAGCAACTGGGCGTGCCGGTGTTCGAAGGTTACGGGCTCTCTGAGTGCGCCTCGGTGGTGTGCCTCAATCGTCCCGGTGCACAGCGGCCAGGCAGTGTCGGCCAGCCGTTGCCGCATGTTGAGATCCGCCTCGCCGAGGACGGCGAAGTGCTGATCAAGGGCTCGGCCTTGCTCGGTTACCTGGGCCAGACCGAACAGCCCGAACAATGGTGGCCCAGCGGCGACCTGGGCGCGTTCGATGACGACGGTTTTCTCTACCTCAAAGGCCGCAAGAAGCATCAATTCGTCACCAGTTACGGGCGCAACGTCAACCCGGACTGGGTCGAGGCCGAACTGACCCAGGGCGGCGCCATCGCCCAGGCCTTTGTCTACGGCGAAGCCCTGCCGGAAAACCATGCGCTGCTGTGGCCGCATCGTGCCGACTGCACCGATGCCCAACTGGCCGCCGCCGTGGCCCTGGCCAACAGCGGCCTGCCCGACTACGCGCAGGTGCATCGCTGGACGCGCCTGGAAGAACCGTTTACCGCCGCCAATGGCTTGCTCACCGCCAATGGTCGGCCACGGCGTGACGCCATCGTCGCGCGCTATCAATCCCGCCTTGCCCCTGCACTCAACGAGGAAACTTCATCGTGAACTTTTTTGACACGTTGCAAGACGCTACCCAACAGGAACGCCAGGCACTGTTCAGCCTGCCAATCATCCGTGATGCACTGGAAGGCAAAGTCAGCCTGGAAAGCTACCGTGAGTTCCTGGGCCAGGCCTACTACCACGTGCGACACACCGTGCCGTTGATGATGGCCTGCGGTGCGCGCCTGCCCTCGCGCCTGGAGTGGCTGCGCAAGGCGGTCGGCGAGTACATCGAGGATGAATATGGCCATGAGCAATGGGTGCTCGATGACATCGCGGCCTGTGGCGGCGACCGAGACGCGGTCCGTGACGGCCGCCCCGGCTTGCCCATCGAGTTGATGGTCAGCTACCTCTATGACCTGATCGCCCGTGACAACCCCGTCGGCCTGTTTGGCATGGTCAATGTGCTGGAAGGCACCAGCATCGCCCTGGCCACCCACGCGGCCGGCAGCATCCGTGACCGCCTGCAGTTGCCGGAGACGGCGTTCAGCTACCTGAGCTCCCACGGTGCCCTGGACATCGGACACATGGAGACGTATCGCCGCTTGATGAACAGCCTGGACGACCCCGCCGACCAGGCCGCCGTGATCCATTCATCCAAGGTGGTGTATGCCCTCTACACCGACATGTTCCGCAACCTGTCGCGTATCGGGGAGGCTCCCCATGCAACTGTCTGACGCCCGTGTGGTGCTGACCGGCGCCAGCGGTGGCATTGGCCTGGCGATCGCCACCGCGCTGTGCGCCAGTGGTGCACACGTGCTGGCCGTGGCGCGTCATCGCGCACCGCTGGAAGCCTTGTTGGCCCAGTACCCGGAGCAACTGTGCTGGGTGGGTGCCGACCTGACCTTCCTCAACGACCGGCGCAAGGTGCTGGCCGCCGCTGAAGCCATCGGCGGCGTCAACCTGCTGATCAATGCTGCCGGCGTCAACCACTTCGCCATGCTGGAACAGCTGGACGACAACGAAATCAACGGCATGCTCGCGTTGAACATCACCGCGCCGATCTGCCTGACCAAGCTGCTGCTGCCCATGCTCAAGCACGCCGCGAGCGCGATGGTGGTGAACGTCGGCTCGACTTACGGTTCGATCGGTTACCCCGGCTATGCCACCTACTGCGCCACCAAGTTCGCCTTGCGCGGGTTTTCCGAAGCCTTGCGCCGGGAACTGGCCGACACCCGCGTCGGTGTGTTGTATGTCGCGCCGCGCGCCACCCAAACCCGCATGAACAGCCCGGCGGCGCAGGCCTTGAACGATGCGCTCAAGTCCAACGTCGACGAACCGCACAGCGTCGCCGCCGCCGTGATCAAAGCGATTGCCAACGACCGCCGCGATCTTTACCTGGGCTGGCCGGAGCGCTTCTTTGTGCGCCTCAACAGCCTGCTGCCGAATCTGGTCGACCGTGGTTTGCGTAAACAACTGCCACTGGTACGCCGCCTGAGCGATAAACCCGTTAAAAAGGATCTGAACCCATGAAACGCCTCTTCGCCGCGCTGCTGCTCACCGCCCTGAGCCCGCTCACCTGGGCGCTGGACGCCGCCGACCAGCAACGTCTGACCGATATCCAGACGCGCTGGGCGCACATTCAATACAACCTGCCCGAGGAACAGCGCCCCCAAGCCTTTGAGCAGCTCGCCTCCCAGGCGACGGCCTTCACCCAGGCGCGGCCTCAAGCAGCCGAGGCCTGGATTTGGTCCGGGATTGTCAGCAGCAGTTGGGCCGGTGCCCAGGGTGGGCTTGGCGCGTTGAGCAAGGTCAAGGCGGCCAAGGTCGACCTGGAAAAAGCCCTCGCCCTCGACCCCAAGGCCCTGCAAGGTTCTGCCTATACCAGCCTGGCCGCACTGTATGATCGGGTGCCTGGCTGGCCGATCGGCTTTGGGGATGCCGACAAGGCTGAACCGTTACTCAAGCAGGCCTTGCAACTGAACCCGACGGGCATAGATAGTCTGTACTTCTGGGGTGATCACCTGTACCGGCAAAAACGCTACGGCGAAGCCCGTGATGCCCTGCAAAAAGCGCTGCTCGCCGCCCCACGACCTGGCCGGGAAACGGCCGATGCCGGACGGCGCAAAGAGATCGAAAGCGTGCTCGCCGACATCAACAAAAAACTCAACTGACAGGAGTCCCCATGCGCCTATTACTGATCGAGGATGACGAGGCATTGGGTGAAGGTATTCACCAGGCGCTGGTACGTGAGGGCTACACCGTTGACTGGCTCAAAGATGGCAGCAGTGCATTGCATGCACTGCTCAGCGAAACCTTTGACGTGGCGGTGCTCGACCTCGGGCTACCGCGCATGGATGGGCTGGAGGTGCTGCGCCGCCTGCGTGACAGCGGCTCGAACTTGCCGGTGCTGATCCTCACGGCGCGAGACGCCACCGAAGACCGTATCGCCGGGCTCGACGCCGGTGCCGACGATTACCTGATCAAACCCTTCGACCTGGCCGAGCTCAAGGCGCGCCTGCGCGCGTTGCTGCGCCGCAGTGCTGGCCGTGCGCGGGTCATGATCGAGCACGCGGGCGTCTGCCTGGACCCGAGCACGCAACAAGTCAGCTATCACGGCGAACCGGTGCTGCTCACCCCCAAGGAGTACCAACTGCTGCACGAACTGCTGTCGCCACCTGGCCGCGTCATGACCCGTGACCAGTTGATGCAGTTGCTCTACGGCTGGAACGAAGAAGCTGAAAGCAACACCCTGGAGGTGCATATCCATCACCTGCGCAAGAAATTCTCCAGCGAGCTGATCCGCACCGTTCGCGGCGTCGGCTACCTGGTGGAGGAGCGCGGATGACTTCTATTCGGCGGCGTACCCTGACCCTGATCATTGGCCTGCTGCTCGCCGGGCTGCTGCTGATCAGCGTGCTCAATCTGCATGACAGCAACCACGAAATCGCCGAAGTCTATGACGCACAACTGGCACAGAACGCCCGGCTGCTCCAGGGCGTGATGAGCATGCCGCTGGCCAGCCAAGACCAGGAAGACCTGTACCGTGCCTTCAACAAAGCCTTGGGCGCAGCTGTGCCCAAGGTGGATGGGCACCCCTATGAAAGCAAAGTCGCCTTCCAGGTGTGGAACACCAAGGGCGAACTGCTGGTGTTTACCGCCAGCGCACCCTCATTTGTCCCGGCGCCCAGCCAGCCGGGCTTCAGCAACGTCAGCGACCTGAATGGCCGTCAATGGCGCGGCTTCGTACTCAAGGACAAGGACAACGGCCTGCGGATCTGGGTGGGCGAGCGCGACGATGTGCGCACCGACCTGGTGCAGCGCATCGTGCGGCATACGTTGTGGCCCAACGTACTGGGTAGCCTGATTCTCGCCGCGATGGTCTGGCTGGCAATCGGCTGGGGTCTAAAGCCCCTGGCCGATATGGCCGCCACCCTGCGCGCGCGGCATTCCGGCTCCCTCGAACCGATGCAATTGACCCCGCTGCCCACGGAGCTTGAGCCGATGCAGGCGGCGCTGAACCGCATGCTCGCGCAGATCCAGGAAATGCTCGGCCGCGAGCGACGCTTCATTGCCGATGCCGCCCATGAAATGCGCACGCCACTGGCGGTATTGCGCGTGCATGCCCAGAACCTGCTGGAAGCCGGCACCGAAACCGAACGCCGCGAATCCCTGGCCTTTCTGATCGCCGGCGTCGACCGCAGCAGCCGTCTGGTCAACCAATTGCTGACCATGGCGCGCCTGGAACCCAGCGCCGTGCAACCGTCGATACAGGCCGTCGACCTGGCGACCACGGTGCGCGAAACCCTGATTCAATTGACGCCATGGCTGCTGAGCAAAGGCCTCGAACTGGTATTCGACGTCGAGGATGGTCCGTACCCGGTAAATACCGATGCCGCCGCAATCAATATCGCCCTGACCAACCTGGTGACCAACGCCGCGAACTTCTCCCCGGATCAGGGCGTGATCACCGTGGGCTTGCGCAAAAACGCCGAGCGTTTCGCCCTCACCGTCGACGATCAAGGCCCCGGCATCGACGAGACCGAGCGCGAACGGCTGTTCGAGCGTTTCTACAGCCGTGGCAATGCCCACGGTGCAGGCCTGGGCCTGACCATCGTGCAAACCATCGCCCAGCGCCTGGGAGGCCAGGTGCGCCTGGAAAACCTGGCGACCGGCGGCCTGCGGGCGACCCTGGAAATCCCCGGTTGACGGGACGTTAGCCGGCTAATGTGCCAGCCCTAGGGTCTGCGTCATCTACAGGTGTCTTCAGGGCGTGATCGCGACTTTCATCACACCGTCGCGCTGATGGGCAAACAGCTCATAGGCTGCCTCGATATCGTCGAGTTTGAAACGGTGCGTGACCAGCGGCGACAGATCCACCCCGCCGCTGGCAACCACGGCCATCAAGCGACGCATGCGCTCCTTGCCACCGGGGCATAGGGTCGACACGATGCTGTAGTCCCCCAGTCCGGCGCCAAATGCATCATAGGGAATGCGCAGGTCGCTGGAGTACACACCCAGGCTCGATACCCGGCCCCCTGGACGCAGTACGCGCAATGCCGACTCGAATGTACCTTGGGTGCCCAAGGCCTCGATGGCCACGTCGACCCCTCGGCCATCGGTCAGCGCCAGGATCTGCTCGACCACATCGCCTTTCTTGAAGTCGACGATATGGGTAGCCCCCAGGCCGCGGGCGACGCTCATGCGCTCGCTGACGCCATCGACGCCGATGATCATCGACGCGCCTTTGAGCCGTGCGCCTGCCACCGCGCACAGGCCAATCGGCCCGAGGGCGAATACCACGACGGTATCGCCGATGCTCACCTCGCCGCGCTCGGCACCGGAAAAGCCGGTGGACATGATGTCCGGACACATCAGCACCTGTTCGTCGCTCAGGCCATCGGGGATCGGGCACAGGTTGGCCAGCGCATCGGGGACCAGCACGTATTCGGCCTGGCAGCCGTCGAGGGTATTGCCGAACTTCCAGCCGCCTGCTGCGCGAAAGCCATGGCGGGTGTCGGGGCCGTCCTGGGAACCGCACCCGCACAGGCAGGCATAACTTTGCCCGCTGGGCGTGATGGCGCCCGCGATGACGCGCTGGCCCTCAACGAAACCGCGCACCTGGGAACCCAGCCGCTCGATCACGCCCACCGGTTCGTGGCCCACTGTCAGCCCTTTGGCCACCGGGTACTCACCGCGCAGGATATGCACGTCGGTACCGCAGATGGTCGTGGTGGTGATGCGCACCAAGGCATCCAGTGGGCCGACTTCGGGGATGGGTTTGTCGTCGAGGACGATGCGGTTTTTTTCAACGAAGACAGCTGCTCTCATGGTTGCCATGGTGTGACCTCCTGCGCCTAAAAAAGCCTGAATGGCCCCCAGACTGCACCGCGACGACGCCGCGCAAGTTGATAATGATCAACAATCCCCCAATTGATCGCGGCACCCGACCGGATGTCGCTGACATTGCCTGGGCTCAAGGCGACTTGATGCAAGTCAAACCGGCGCCGGCGCCCGGCGCCATGATCTGAGGCAAGCATCACTGCCCGATGCTACCTGCTGGTTACCCGAGGGAGATTGCCCATGTCTGCTCAAGCACGTTACTTGTTGCTGGTTTCGCCGTTGATGGAACACAGCCCCGCCTTCGACCGGGCCGCCGCCCTGGCCAAGGCTGAAGGCGCCGCGCTGCACATCCTCGCCTTCGACTATCTGGAGGGCCTGGCCACCGCCGGGCTGGTCAACGAGCAAGCCCTGGAACAGATGCGTATTGGCTACGTTGAGCGCCATCACCAGTGGCTGGAAGATCAGGCCAGACCCTTGCGCAAGCTCGGCCTGACCGTCACCACCGAAGTGGCCTGGGTGGAGAGCCCGCTACAGGAACTCCTGATTCGTCTAAAAGAAGAGCCTATGGCCTTGGTGATCAAGGCACTGGAGCACGAGTCACTGTTATCGCGCTTGATATTTACGCCGTTGGACGTCCACCTGATTCGCGAATGCCCGGTGCCACTGCATTTTGTCAGCGGGGCCCAGCACGCGTTACCGCGCAAGATCGTAGCGGCCGTCGACCCGTTCCATCACGACGAGCATTACGACAGCCTTAACGACCGCATCCTGCATGAAGCTGTCAAATTGGCGACAGCGTGTGATGCCGAGGTAGAAGTGATCTACGCCCATGACTTGTCCGATCTGGGGGCCCAGGAGTATGGGTTTGGTAGCGGCGCCGGGTTCTTCTCTTCTGTGGCCGCCAAACGGCTGTTCGACGAACAGGGCAAGGCCTTCAATGACCTGGCCGCACGCAACGGTATTCCGCCAGCACAGCGCCATATGATCCTGGGTAACCCGGCGAAAGTGCTCTCCAGCTATGCCGATGCCTATAACGTCGATGTGATCGTCATGGGCCGGGTCGGTCATCGCGGCCTGTCACGCCTGCTCGGCAGTACCGCCGAAACGCTGCTGTATAAAATGCCATGCAGCGTCTGGATGGTTAAACCGGAAGTGCTCGACTGAACGATCATCGGATCGCACACGCGATAGTTGGCACGCCCTCGCTGTAGCACTCGCAGCGAGGGGCATGCAAAAAGCATCCATTTTGCGACGGCGGCGCTAGACTCATTGCACTCGAAAGCGATCAACGGCTCAATTATATAAAACGTGCATCTATCTTTCTCCGATGTTTGGATGTTTAGTAAAGGGAATATAGGTGTGCAAGAGGCTTGTGTAATGAAGTCAACACCCCGTCTTGTACACGTCCAACATTTAAAAACAACCTGCGCCAGTTGCAGCGTTTTGGAGCTGTGCTTGCCCATAGGCCTGACCGACCTCGAAGTAGGTCGCCTGGACACCCTGATTCCACAACGTCTCAAAGTAAAAAAAGGCGCTTCGCTGTATCGCGCCGCCGATCCGTTGCGCTCGCTCTACGCCGTGCGTACCGGGTTTTTCAAGACCTGCATACTGTCCATGGACGGCCGTGAACAAGTCACCGGTTTTCAGATGGCCGGGGAAATGCTCGGCCTCGACGCCATCAGCGCCGACGCCCATGCCTGCAATGCCATTGCTCTGGAAGACAGCGAGGTGTGCCCTCTGCACTTCAATCAACTTGAGCGACTGGCCGGTCAAATACCGTCATTGCAACATAACTTGAACAAAATCATGAGCCGCGAAATAGTGCGTGATCACGGCATGCTATTGCAGATGGGCAATATGAACGCCGATGAGCGGCTTTGTGCATTTGTATTGAATCTATCGATGCGGATGAGTACGCGTGGCTATTCACCGCGATCATTTGTATTGCGCATGAGACGTGAAGAAATTGGCTCTTACCTGGGCCTGCGACTGGAGACGGTGTGCCGCAGTATTGCGCAGTTGCGCAAACTGGGCCTGGTGCATATCAGCGCACGCAATGTCGAGATTCTCGACATGCCGAAACTCAAGACGTTTATCGCCGGCTGTCATCGCCATGGTGCCGAGTAACAGGGCTTCATCTGATCCAAATCAGATTGACCGGTGAGCAAAGGCGTAGAACCGACGCAACAGGGCGCTGTTCCTGGCGCCCCAACACGGAGGTTTACCATGCCCACCATTGCAGAGCACAACCGGCAAGCCGCTCCCGCCTATGCGGCCGTCCCGCACGAACACTGGATCGAAGCGCTTGATGACGGCCGCCATGTGTTGATCCGTCCGTTGAGGACCGACGACCGGGAACGCGAATATAACTTCATCAAGGGTTTGTCCCGAGAGTCCCGGCACGCGCGCTTCCTCGGTGAAATCAACGAGCCCGGCAAGACCCTGCTTGATCAATTGATGGACGTCGACAATCAGCAACGTGTGGCATTCATTGCTCTGGTGCATGAGAACGGCAAGCTGATCGAGATCGGCGTCGCGCGGTATGCCGCAGCCAAGGAGCATGAATGTGAATGCGCGGTCACCGTGGCTGACCCTTGGCAGCACCTGGGGCTAGGGCGCATTTTGATGCAGCACCTGATGACCGCCGCGCGAAAAAACGGCTTCACGTTGATGTACACGGTTGATGAAGCGACCAACGCCCCGTTACGTGAACTGAACCATGCCTTGGGCTTCCACACCGTAACCGACCCCGATGACGCTACCCAGGTGATCAGTAGCGTGGCGCTCTGAGCATCACAGCCCGGCATCAGGGCGGACAGCCGCCCTGATGCCAGTCAGCTAAGGGAGAACACTGTCACTCAACGTCCTCCGCTTCATCCGGGTCCTTGAGCGGCACTTATGCATCATCCATCAGCGACCCCGGGTCTTCGTTGCCGGGGTCGTTAAGCTCTTCTTCCTGATCTTCTTCCTGATCTGCTGACATGACCGCCTCCTCTAACCACCTTGGGTTGTGTACGCATAGGCCAGCTCCTTTGAAAAACGCAGCCTGCATAAAGATAAGGTTCTGTGTGGGCCGTTAAAGTTCCTATGAATGTTAAGCGCCTGGGTTATCCACCTGGATGTAAAACGCATAGGCGCCGAGCAGCACCCAGAACACCATGAACAGCCACGGCGCGCGCATGGAAAACAGCAGGGACTTGCGATAGCCCTTGTGGGATGACTCCATCTCGGAAAACAGCGGCGATTCGTCGTAGGCCATGCCCATCAGGGGCTCGCTGCGCAACAGTTCGCTCTGCTTGTAATGCCAGTGATCGATGATCTCGTAAGCGGCACGAATCCCCGGCCAGGCATTCAGGGAACTGAGAATGCCGAGCAAGGCCAGGAACACCGGCACCACCAGGGTGAACAGCTTGCCCCATTCCGGGTTGAGGTTGCCCATGCCGGACACGAAGGCAATCACCAGGAACGACTGCGCCGTGAGATACGCGTCCGTGCGGTTGGCCAGAATCGAGGTTTCGTACTGGATTTCGCGGCGATAGAAGTCCAGGCGGTCCTTGGGGGAGCCGAAGATCTTCGCGTTGTGTTCACTGTGATCGGTCAGGCTCGATTCCGGGGTGTCGGGTGAAATGATTCTGGGCACATCAGTGCTCCCTACGGGGCTGAACCCTTTGGAAAACGGTGGCTGGGGTGAAGTTCAAGTTTGCTCGTGCACGGTTCTAGTGCGCAAACCGCTCCATTGTGGTGAGTGAGCTTGCTCGCGCTGGAGTGCGCAGCGCTCCCGTCTTTTGGGGCCGCTACGCAGCCCAGCGCGAGCAAGCTCGCTCGCCACAAGGGAATAGAGACGCTTTGCCGGTTTCGGCACAGGCATTGCTTAATCCATTCATCGTTCACCTGCCATGCCCAGATACAGGAGCATTCGTTACCCCCCGACCCAGAGCCGACCCCATAAGAAAGTAAGGACCTGGCCCGATGGCACCCTGCGCCACGGGCTCATAAAAATGCGTTTTTCAAAGCGGCAGTGCCCCCCGCGCTTCCCTCGGCACTGACAAGGTACTGGAATGGCTCAATCTTTCTTTGATGAAATGAATGACGCACACGGCGTGTGCCGTGCGCACTATCAGGATTTCTCCCGCTGGCTGGCCAATACGCCGCCGGAACTGCTGGCCCAGCGTCGCCGCGAAGCCGACCTGTTGTTCCACCGCGCCGGGATCACCTTCACCTTGTATGGCGACGAGCAGGACACCGAGCGCCTGATCCCCTTCGACATCATCCCCCGCAGCATCCCCGCCAGTGAATGGAGCGTCATCGAGCGCGGCTGTATCCAGCGCGTCAATGCGCTGAACATGTTCCTTGCCGATATCTACCACGACCAGCGCATCATCAAGGCCGGGATCATTCCGGCGGACCAGGTGCTAGGCAACGAGGGTTACCAGAAGGCCATGGTCGGCCTCGACCTGCACCGCGACATCTACTCGCATATTTCCGGGGTGGACCTGGTGCGCGATGGCGACGGCACCTACTACGTGCTCGAAGACAACCTGCGCACCCCCAGCGGCGTGAGCTACATGCTCGAAGACCGCAAAATGATGATGCGCCTGTTCCCCGAAGTATTCGCCAAGCAGCGCATCGCGCCCGTAGACCACTACCCCAACCTGCTGTTGAAAACCCTGAAAAGCGCCAGCCGCCTGGACAACCCCAATGTGGTGGTGCTGACGCCAGGGCGTTTTAACAGCGCATTTTTCGAGCATGCGTTCCTGGCCCGGGAAATGGGCGTGGAGTTGGTGGAAGGCGCCGACTTGTTCGTGCATGACCTCAAGGTGTTCATGCGCACCACCGACGGTCCCAAGGCCGTGGACGTGATCTACCGCCGTATCGACGACGCGTTCCTCGACCCGCAGGCGTTCAACCCGGAGTCGATGCTCGGCGTGCCGGGCCTGGTCGCGGCCTACTGCGCCGGCAACGTGGTGCTGGCCAACGCCATCGGCACCGGCGTCGCGGACGACAAGTCGATCTACCCTTACGTGCCGGAAATGATCCGTTTCTACCTGGACGAAGAGCCGATCTTGCAAAACGTGCCGACGTTCCAGTGCCGCAAGCCCGATGAGCTGTCCCACGTACTGGCCCACCTGCCGGAATTGGTGGTCAAGGAAACCCAGGGCTCCGGTGGCTACGGCATGCTGGTCGGTCCCGCATCCACGGCGGCCGAGATCGAGGACTTCCGCCAACGCATCAAGGCGCGTCCCCACGCCTATATCGCCCAACCGACCCTGAGCCTGTCCACCTGCCCGACGTTTGTCGAAAACGGTATCGCCCCCCGGCATATCGACCTGCGCCCGTTCGTGCTGTCCGGTAAGGAAACCCGCCTGGTACCCGGTGGCCTCACACGGGTGGCGTTGCGCGAAGGCTCGTTGATCGTCAACTCGTCGCAAGGCGGCGGAACCAAGGACACCTGGGTGGTGGAGGGCTGAGTATGTTGAGTAGAACCGCCGCAGATCTGTACTGGATGTCCCGTTACCTGGAGCGTGCCGAGAACCTGGCGCGCATGCTCGAAGTCAGCTATTCGCTGTCATTGATGCCCCAGGCCGGGCACAGCGATGGCCTCGACGAACTGGCGATGTCGCTGCTCAGCAGCGGCACCCTGGATAACTACCTGGAGCGCCACGGCCAACTGGATGCCGAACGCATGTTGCACTTCTTCGCCCTCGACGAAGAAAACCCCGCCAGCATCTACAACTGCCTGCGCGCCGCGCGGGGCAACGCCCATGCCGTGCGCGGGCGTATCACCGCCGACATGTGGGAAAACCTCAACGCCACCTGGCTGGAAATGCGCAGCATCGCCGCCGGCGGGCTGGCGCGGCATGGCATCAGCCACTTCTGTGATTGGGTCAAGCAGCGTTCACACCTGTTTCGCGGGGCGACGTCGGGCACCATCATGCGCAACGATGCCTATCGGTTCATTCGCTTGGGCACCTTTGTCGAGCGCGCCGACAACACCTTGCGTCTGCTGGATGCGCGCTACGAGATGTTCGGCGAGGAATCGGAGGAAGTCAGCGACTTGTCGGCGCGCGGTTATTACCAGTGGAGCGCCCTGCTCCGCGCGCTGTCGTCATTCGAGGCGTACACGGAACTGTATCCGAATGCGTTGAATGCGCGCTCGGTCTCGGAGTTGCTGTTGTTGCGCAGTGATGTGCCGCGCTCGTTGCATGCCTGCATTGAGGAACTGAGCCATATTTTGGCGGATTTGCCGGGCAGTTATGGACGCACCGCGCAGCGCTTGGCCGCCGAGTTCGAAGCGCGGCTGCGCTATACCGGGATCGACGAAATCCTCGAAGAAGGCTTGCACAGCCGCCTGACGGAATTCATCGACACGGTGCGCGAGTTGGCGCGGGCGATTCACAGCTCGTATCTGGAGGTGGTTTAGACATCGAGGTGCGCGCCCTTTCGCTCGCGGTATTCCCGAGGGGAGCAGTTCATCAGGCGCTTGAAGGCACTGCTGAACGCACTGTCCGACTGATACCCGAGTGACTGGCCGATACGGGACACGCTGCTGCCCGAAGTGCTCAAGGCCTGTACTGCCAGGTGCATGCGCCAGCGAGTCAGATACTCCTGGGGCGCCATCCCGACCCGCTGCTTGAAGTGCAGGGCAAAGGTCGAACGGGACTGGCTCGCGACACCGGCCATGTCGCTCAAGGTCCAGCGGCGTGCCGGTGCGGCGTGTATTTGCTGCAGTACCGGTGCCAACCGCGGATCGTTCAACGCCGCCAACCATCCCGTGGTGCTGGCGCCCATGGATGCCTGATAGAGGCGCAGGATCTGCACCAGCATCATCTGCGCCAGATGCTCGGTCATCAACGCCGCGCCTTGCATCGGGCTGGCATATTCCCGAGCCAAGCGCTCCAGGCACCAGCGCAAAACGCTGGCCTGCTCGGACCTGGCGCTGATGCGCACCACCGGCGGCAACCCCTCCAGCAAGAGCCGGGCGTCGTCACCGTAGCTAAAACGCCCGCCTATCAGGAACAGATCAACAGTTTCACCCAGACGGGCAATACCCCCCACCGCGTCACGGTACACCTCGCGCGCATCAACGCCCTCCCGCGCCAGGTTGCTGGACAACCTCCAGGGACGGTTTTGCGTCAACAAAAAGCAATCGCCCTCGCTCAAGGGGATCGGCACCGGCATGCCCTCCACTTCCAGCCAACACTTTCCCTCCACCACAGCGTTGAACTTGATGCCCTCCGGCGGCGGAAAATCCAGGGCCCAATCGCCGCCAGCCTTGAGGCCGGCGAAATAGGCACGATGGCTCTTTAACAGTGCCACCACCTCGGACAGGCTATCCATAAAAAATCTCCGGACGATCGCGATAGAAAAACGGACTTTAGGCCGTTTCGCGTCCGGCCTCTAGGGGAGAACATAGCCGCCCCTCATGGAGAGCGCCCTATGATCCATACACAAAGCCCTATCGAGAGTGGATTCGACGGCACGACAACCGCTTTGCAAGCGTTGGCGGGTAAAGATTTGCACGGTATGACTGCCATCGTCACCGGAGGTTATTCAGGCATTGGCCTGGAAGCCGTGCGCGTATTGGCAGGCGCAGGCGTCACGCTTTAGTCGCTATCGCCCACCACCGTGGCAACAGCTGCCGCACCCGCGCTTCGCCGAACCGATCATCGATCAACATCACCACGCCGGTGTCCTGCTGGCTGCGGATCACCCGCCCCGCCGCCTGCACGACTTTCTGAATGCCCGGGTACAAGTAGGTGTAGTCGTAGCCGGAGCCGAAGATCGCGCCCATGCGCTGCTTCATGTGTTCGTTGACCGGGTTCAGTTGCGGCAGCCCCAGGGTGGCGATGAACGCGCCGATCAAGCGCGCGCCGGGCAGGTCGATGCCTTCGCCAAACGCGCCGCCCAGTACCGCAAAGCCAACGCCCTGGCTGTGTTCGGTGAACTGCTCGAGAAAGGCCTGGCGCTCGGTTTCGACCATACCGCGTGACTGCTGCCACAGTGCGATGTGCGGGTGTCGCTCGGCGAGTAACAGCGCCACTTGTTGCAGATAATCGAAACTGCTGAAGAACGCCAGGTAATTACCCGGTTGGCGGGCGAACTGCTCGGCGATCAATTCTACGATGGGTTCCAGTGAGGCCTGGCGATGCACGAACCGGGTGGAGACCTCATCGACAATGCGCACCCGCAATTGCGCGGCATTGAACGGTGATTCCACATCGACCCAGGCGGTGTCCGCCGGCAGGCCCAGCAGGTCGGCGTAGTAGTGACGCGGGCTCAGCGTGGCGGAAAACAACACGCTGCTGCGTGCCGCCGTCAATCGCGGGCGGATGAATTCGGCGGGCACCACATTGCGCAGGCACAACGTGGAGCCGCTGCGCTTGCCGCGCAGTTGGCGCAGGCTGATATCAAAGATGAAATGTTCGTTGAACAGCTCGGCGACCTTGGCAAATTGCAGTGCTTCAAAATAGAAGGCTTGCAGATCGCCGGTGAGTGCCTCGGGGTGGTCGTTGAAGTAGTCACCCATGGCGCTGGCGCAAAGGCTCAGGGCCTGGAGCAGTTTGTCGGGTTTGGCCGCGTAGGCTTGATAAGGCGCGAGCTGGTCCTTGTGCAAGGCGTTCCACTCACGATTCAGGCGCTGCAAGGGCTTCTTCAACGGCTCAGGCGCCATATCGCGCACGGTCTTGAGGGCGTACTGATCAAGGCTTGCGCTGTACATCGAACGGGCGCGCTCCACCAGGTTGTGGGCTTCGTCCACCAGCACCGCGACGCGCCACTGGTTGAGTTGGGCCAGCCCGAACAACAGCGCGCCAAAGTCGAAATAGTAGTTGTAGTCGGCGACCACCAGGTCGGTCCAACGGGCCATTTCCTGGCTCAGGTAATACGGACAGACGCCGTGCTCCAGAGCGACCTCGCGCAGGTTGCGCTGGTCGAGCAGGCGCACCTTGGCGGCAGCGTTACGCGCGGCGGGCAAGCGGTCGTAGAAACCCTTGGCCAACGGGCAGGATTCGCCGTGGCAGGCCTTGTCCAGGTGTTCGCAGGCCTTGTCCCGCGCCACCAGCTCCAGCACGCGCAGCGGCAACTCGGGACTGCTGGCGTACAGCACGTGTGCGGCGTCGAGGGCCAGTTTGCGGCCCGGGGTCTTGGCGGTGAGGAAAAACACCTTGTCCAATTGCTGGGGCGCCAAGGCCTTGAGCATGGGGAAGATCGTGCCGACGGTTTTGCCGATGCCGGTGGGCGCCAGGGCCATCAGGCAGCGGCCGGTGCTGACAGCCTTGTACACCGACTCTGCGAGGGTGCGCTGGCCGGGGCGAAAGTCGCTGTGAGGGAACGTCAGGGTCTGCGCGGCGCGGTTGCGGGCGTCGCGGTGCTGCATCTCCTGGCGCGCCCAACCGAGAAACAATGCGCATTGCTGGTTGAAGAACTGTTGCAGATCGGCGGCCGCAAAGCGCTGGTTCAGCAAGGTTTCGCCCTCGCCAACGATATCGAAATACACCAGCGCCAAATCGATGTGCGCAAGCCCAAGCTTCTGGCACATCAGCCAGCCGTAGACCTTGACCTGGGCCCAGTGCAATTGCCGATGGTTGGCGGGCTGGGCATCGAGGTCGCCGCGGTAGGTCTTCACCTCTTCGAGGCGGTTACTGTCCGGGTCGTAACCGTCCGCCCTGCCCCGCACCTTGAGCGCCTCGTATTCGCCTTCCAGGGCCACTTCGTTCTGGTAGTGCGCACTGCGCCGGGAGGCGACCGTGCGATGACCGGCGATGCCTTCCTGGGCGCTAGGCGACGGTGTAAAGCGCAGGTCAAGGTCGCCGACCTTGGCCGTGAACTCACACAGTGCGCGCACCGCCACGGTGTAACTCAAGCGGGCTGCACCCAGCGCACATAACAGACGGTGACCGGCATCTGGTACTCGCCACAGAACTCCAGCCAGCGCAGTTGGTTGTCTTGCAGGCGATCGCCAGGGCCTTTGACTTCGATCATGCGGTAGGTTTTCTGGGCGGGCCAGAACTGGATCAGGTCCGGCATACCGGCGCGGTTGGCGCGGATGTCCAGCAACAGCCGCTCGAACCAGTAGTGCAAGTGTTCGGCGGGCAAGCACGCCAAGGCCTGCTCCAGCAGCTCTTCACTGAGCAGGTTCCAGAAGACAAACGGTGACTGGATGCCCCACTTGTCCACGTAGCGTTGGCGGATGGTGTTTTTGTAGCGTTCATCCTGCAGTTGCTCGAAACAGGCGGCGAACAGTGACGCACGGCGCTGATGAAAGTCTTCGCTGTGCAGATCCGCCGGCCCGCGCTGGAACGGGTGAAAGAATGCCCCCGGCAGCGGCGCGAAGATCGCCTCCCAGCACAACAGGCCGAACAGCGAATTGATCAGGCCGTTTTCGACGTAGTACACCGGCGCATCGGGCTCGCTCAGATGGGCCTGCACGCAATACTCCACCGACATCAAGGGTTCCGGCAGTGGCAGCGCCAGGTCCAGGCGCGTGACTTCGCGCGGCTTGACCTTGGGCAAGGCCGGCGCGCCCAATTTGCGCCGCAGGCGTGGCAACACACGCAGCAGGTGTTGCTGCTCGGCGGGACTTTCCGGTGCCTCTTGGGCGGCGCATGCCAGGGCCATGGCCTGGGCGTAGTCTTCCTGGCGCTCCAGCACGCGAATCAAGCGTGAGCGTGCGCCAGGATAAGCACAGGCGCGGTAAATCTGCTCGGCCAGCGCCAACTCGGCACTGCGCTCGCAATACTGGCCGACCTGGAACAACAGCTTGGCCCGGCGTTTTTCCAGCCATGGGTTGTCGGTCTGCAAAGTGGCGATCTGCGCCAGCACACTGTGCAGCGCTTGCGCGGACTCAAAGGCTTGCTGGCACTGGTGCAGGAACAGAAACCCCAGCACGTCATCACGGCTGCGCAAACCACGGGACTCGGCACAAAACTCGACCTTTTCGTAGGTATAGATGCCCAGGTCCGCCAGCACGAACTCCGACCAGTCCTGATGCAGGTTGCCGAAGAACAACAACCGTAGGCGATCACACAAGTCCATCACGGTGAGGCTGTAGAGCACGTCATCCAGCTCGGGGCACCAGTGCGCAAAGCGGCGCTGCTCAGTGAACTGCGGCGCCAACTGCTCAAGCCAATCGGTCTTCTTACCCTTGGGCTGGTCGATCCATGGCTGGAACGCGCCCAGCACCTCGCCCTTTTGCAGCAACCCAAACAGTTCGTCAAAACCCAGCAGGCACTGATCATCGATCCAACCCAATGCCTTCAACGGGTGCGCCGCAGCATGCGGGCAGCCGATCTCCAGATAATTGAGCTTACCCGCCCGAAAATGCACGCCCTTGCGCATCACCATGCGCACCAGCAATGCCTGGGACGCCTGCGGCAACCTGTCAAATTGCTGAATGAAATGCACTTCGTCAGCATCGAGCAAATCGGCATAGCGTTGCCCCAGCCAATCGAGCACCTGGCGGAAGTTATGCAGGTAATACAGGGGGTCTTCGAGGGGGTCGGCCATGGTCCGCAGCGATCAAATACTGGTTATGCATACAGATTGCCGTCGTAGACGCGTTGTTGCAATCGGTAATAGATAAATGGCGCACGCAACTTTTTGCATAAAAGTGATCAGATGGGGGAGTTGATCGCGTAACATTTATGGCCCGCAGCCGCAGGTAGCGGGACTTTTCAGGGTTAAGGTAAGGGTTATGAGCATGAAGAATTTGGGGCTGCCACTGGTTGCACTCACTTTTCTGGTATTGGCCGGTTGCGCGACGCAAACCGTAGTGACATTGCAAAATGGCACGCAGTATTTAACCAAAGACATACCGAAGACCAATACCGCCGACGGTTTTTATGAATTCACCGACATCGCCGGCAAGCACATCCGCGTCAGAGCCGGCGATGTGGCCACGGTTCGCAAGGAAGACTGATCCCTCACTGCCGCCCCCGATCAAACATGTGGGAGCCCGCCGGCTCCCACCCTTTGAACCGCGTGCCAACGCGGTTTCAACCGATCACGACACCCTCCCCCGACCAATTGCTCACGCCCACCAGCGTCACCGAATCCGCGCCAAAACTGATTACCGTATCGCCACCCACTACCTTGGTGTGCTCGCGATAATCCAGGCTGTCCTGCACATCCGTGAACACCAGTTTGTCGGTTGACTGATAGCCGATCACCCGATCCTGACCAAACTGCCCGCCGAACAGAAAGGTGTTATGGCCACTGTTGTCGCGGAGGGTGTCGTTGCCTTTGCCGCCTTCGATGAAGTCCGCGCCCTTACCGCCCTGGATCAGGTCATTGCCGTCGCTGCCGATGATGAAGGTGTTGCCCTTGTGCGGCTCGGCATTGCGGTTGAGGTCCTGCACCCAGGTAGTGGCCCGCGCCGGATCGGACAGGTTGGCGACGATCACCGTAGAGTCCCGGCTCATCTGCTCGTAGAACCCGGATCCGAGAACCCGGGCCAGGCCATCGCCATAGCCGCTGGGCAGGTGTGACACCCAGGTCGGCAGGTTGGCAATGGAAAACGGCAGCACGTTCCACAGCGTCGAGGCGTAGTGATCGTTGAAGCTGACGATGTTGTCGGTGGTCGATTCGTGGGGTTTGTCATGCACGCCCAAGGACGACAGGTTGAAGGATGAACCGTCCAGCGCACGGAATACCGGGTCGTTTTCATAGCCGATATTCAGCACCTTGTCTCCAGCGCTCTGGGTCGGCGACGCGTAGGCCACATAGTTGGCGTCCGTGTAGAACCCCGACCATTGCTGGCCGCTCAACTCCGCCATGCTGTTGACCGCCAGCCCGCCCAGGCTGTGGCCGCTGACCACCACGTCGGAACCGCTCAGGCCATGGGCGCCGGCATAGTCGGCAAGCGTTTTGAGCAAACCGCCAAAGGCTTCGCCGGCGTAGTTCTTCGCGTAATCCTTGGGGCCCAGGGCGGCGAGCAGATCGCTGACCAGATCACCGATGGAATCGCTGATCAGGCTTTCCCGCGGCCCCGACGTGCCGCGAAAGCCGATGCCGATTTCGAGCAAACGGCCCGCGTCATCGTACTTGCCCAGCACCTCGACCTGCGCGGTGGTATAGCCAGCCTTTTCGCCAAAAAACGTGCCTCGGGCGTCGACCTTGCCACCGTAACCCAGGGTGCTCGCGCTGATCGGCGTCCATCCGGCGTGTTGTACCGCTTCCAGGGCGGCTTTTTCCGAGTCGGGATTCCACGGGATACCGGGAATCACGCCTTGGGAGTCGGAACCGCCAAGCAATGCACCGACCAGCGTCGCCGGCAAGCCAACGCCCAAGCCGTTGTGCTGATAACCCACGGCAAAGCCGTTATCCAGGTTGTGGTAGGTATACAGCGTGATCGCCATCGCATCGGTGAACAGCGCCTTGGAACCCTCGGTGCCGAGGTTTTTATAATCAAAGATACCCATCGGTAGTGCCTCTCTGTTGTTGGACTTGTCGAGAAAGCGCAATGACGCCCCAGGTGGCGCTACGGCTGGTTGCGCACCGGCCCAAATGCCTCATCGACTTGCGCCAGGTCGGTATCGCGCAGGTTGCCGGCGTAGTAGTGCAGTTTGGTCCAGGCCATCAGGTAGTCGTAACGCGCCTGGGCCAGGTCGCGCCGGGTGCTGTAGAGCTGCTGCTCGGCGTTGAGCACATCAAGGTTGACCCGCTCGCCGCCGAGGATGCTTTGCCGGGTCGACACCACCAACGCCTCGGCCGAGGCCAGGGCTTTCTGGTACGCGCGTAGCTTGCTGACGCCCGACAGGCAGGCGCTGAACTGGCGACGCAGTTCGATCAGGGTTTCACGGGTCTTGCCTTCCAGCTCGTATTCGGCCTGCTCCATGGCGCGACTGGCCTGGCGCGTGGAGGCAGAGACAGCGCCACCGGCATACAGCGGCAGGCTGACTTCGACGCCAATGGTGTTGGTGTCGTAGCGCTGGTTGTAGGTGTTGCCGCTGTCGGACTCCTGCTGGCGCGAACTGGCATACGCGGTGATCTTCGGCAGGTGCCCGGCGCGGTTGCGCTCCACTTCATAACGCGCCACTTCCAAAGCCTGGCGTTGCGAGGCCAGCGTCGGGTTGTTGCTGATCGCCAACTCGTGCCAGGTGTCGTAGTTGGCCGGCGTCAGGCTAAAGGCGGCGAAGCGCTGATTGAGCGGCGCGAGGTCGTTGATGTTGACACTCTGCACGCCGATCAACGCGCCCAACTCTCTTAACGAGGCGTCCTGTTCATCCAGCGCCTGGATTTCTTCGGCGGTGGCCAGCTCATAGCGTGATTCGGCTTCAAGAATGTCGGTGCGTGTGCCCTCGCCCTGCTGGAACAGGTGCTGGTTCTGCTGAAACTGCTGCTCGAAGGCCTTTTTCTTGGCGCGGGCGATCTCGATTTGGTCTTGGGCGAACAACGCTTGGGTGTAATAGCTCAGCACCCGCACCAACAGCGCCTGGCTCTTGTCGCGAAAACTTTCATCGGCAAACAGCGCCTGGGCCACGCCCTTGCGGTAGTTGGCATAGGCTTCGTAGTCGAACAGCGGTTGCTGCAGGCTGAAGGTTGAACCGTAGCTGTTGTAATTGCGCTCGTCGCGATAGCTGCCGCCACGTCCGTCAGGCAGGTGCGCTTGGGAATTGTTGCGCCCTTTGTTGTAGTTGTAGGACAGCCGCGGCAGCAGCCCGGCGCGGCCGATGGTGCGGTTTTCCAGGCCGGCGTCGCGCGCCTTGATCGCGCCGAGGAACACTGGATCGTTGCGCAGGGCCTGTTCGTACACATCGAACGGGCCCATGGCGGCCTGGGCAGGCGCACAGGTCAACAGCAAGGCAATGAACAGCGGTTTCATGTTCATTCCTCGGTCAACGCAGAGCCGGCGCGGTCGAGCAGCGGCTTGAACAGGTAATTGAGCAACGAGCGCTCGCCGGTGCGCACGAACATCTCAGCGGGCATGCCTGGCTTGATCACCAGGCCGTGGAGTGTTTCCAGCGCGGCCTCGCTGACGGTGGTACGCAGCACGTAGTACGGCGCGCCAGTTTTTTCGTCGAGCAGTTGGTCGGCGGAAATCAGGCTGACCTCCCCCGGCACACGCGGGGTACGGCTCTGATTGAAGGCGGTGAACAGAATATCGACCGGCAGATGGGTGCCTACCTTGTCCACCAGGTGGACCGGCAAATGCCCCTCGACTTCCAACCGCGTGCCCTGGGGCACAATTTCCAGCAAGGTTTCCCCGGCGCGCACCACCGCCCCTTCGGTGTGCACGCCAAGGTTGACCGCAATGCCATCGGCCGGCGCGTTGATTTCGCTGTGTTGCAGGTCGAACCCGGCGGACGTGAGTTGCTGCTCCAGTGTCAGGCTGCGCAGTTGCGCGTCGGCCAGTTGGCTGCGCACTTCCTTCTGGTATTCCTCGCTGTGCTGCTGCAGTTTGAGCCGCGATTCGAGGATGCCCTGCTCCACGCGTCCGCTTTCGCCAGTGTTTTGCGCCAGGTCCTGTTGCACCTGGGACAACTGGCGCTGGTACTCCATCAAGCGGTTGCGTGGGATGTAGCCATTGTCGGCCAAGGGCTGCAGATTGCTCAGTTGGTCGCGCAGGGATTGGGCCTGGGCGGTCAGGTCGCTGCGCGCGCGGCGCATGCCATTAAGCTGCGCCCTGGCGCCGTCGATATTCGCGCGAATCCCCGCCTGTTCACGGGCCAAGGCTTCGCGGCGGCTGCTGAACAGTTGGCGTTGGCCTTCTAACACCAAGGCCAGCGCGGAGTCGGGAGTGGCGCTGAGCTCGGCGGGAAAAACGATGACGGAGAGATTGTCGCGTTCGCTCTGCCAACGCGCCACACTGGCCCAGGCCATGCGGTACTGCGCTTGCAGCGATTGCACATCAGCCTGGTTCTGGGTCTGGTCGAGACGAAACAGCGGCTGGCCCTGTTTGACCGTCTCACCTTCACGCACAAGAATCCGGCTGACCACACCGGGGCTGAAGGTCTGCACCGCCTTGCGCTTGCCCGAGACCACCACGGTGCCCTGTACCGGAATGCCCTGGTCCAGCGGCGCCAGGCTGGCCCAGAGGAAGAACCCACCGGCGCCGAGCACCGTCAGCCACCAGCCCATGCGCACAAAGAAACCAGCGTCGCGTTTTTCAACAGTAAGCATGCTCATGCGCCTGGATTCCTTCCGGCTTGATACTGACGACTGAAACTGACGCCGGTTTTTTCCTTCGGCGTCTCTTGCTGGCCGGACAACGCGCGCAGCACGTCCTGGCTCGGCCCAAACGCCTGCAGGTGGCCTTCGTTGAGCACCAGCAACTTGTCGGCCTGGGCCAGGGCCGAAGAGCGGTGGGTGACAAGAATCACGCTGCTGCCCTGGGCCTTCATCTGCACGATGGCGCTGGCCAGCGCGGCTTCACCGACGGTGTCGAGGTTGGAATTGGGTTCATCCAGCACGATCAGCCGCGGCCCGCCATACAGCGCACGCGCCAGGGCGACCCGTTGCTTCTGGCCGCCGGACAGGCCGCCGCCGTTGTCGCCCAGCACCGTGTCGTAGCCTTGGGGCAGGCGCAAAATCAATTCATGTACGCCAGCCTGTTGTGCCGCCTGGACCACCTGTTGCGGGTCGGCATCGCGAAAGCGCGCGATGTTGTCGGCAATGCTGCCACTGAACAGTTCGATGTCCTGGGGCAGATAGCCAATGTGCGGGCCGAGATCGTCACGGTCCCAGCGGTGGATATCCGCGCCATCCAGGCGCACGGTGCCGGCCAGGGTTGGCCACACGCCCACCAGCACACGGGCCAGGGTGGACTTGCCGGAGCCCGACGCGCCAAGCACCCCCAGCACTTCGCCGGCGCCCAGGTTGAAGCTGACCTGATGCAGCGTCGCCAGGCGTCGACCCGGCGGGCCGGCGCTGACCTGCTCGAAACCCACCTGGCCCTTGGGCGCGGGCAATGCCATCTGCGCGACTTCCGGGGGGAACTCGCGCAGTAACTCGTCAAGCCGCTGATAGGCCAGCTTGGCCGAACTCCACTGCTTCCACACCGCAATCAACTGGTCGATCGGGCTGAGCACCCGGCCCATCAGGATGGAACCGGCGATCATCATCCCGGCGGTCATCTCGCCTTTGATCACCAAAAACGCACCCAGGCCGAGCACCAACGATTGCAGGCACAGGCGCAGGGATTTGCTCAGTGAGGTGATCACCGAACCGGTGTCGCTGGCCGTGTTCTGCAAACCCAAAAACTGTGAATGCACGGCAAACCAGCGCTTGCGCAATGCGCCGAGCATGCCCATGGCCTGGATGGTTTCGGCGTTGTGCAAATGGCTGGTGGCCAATTGGCTGGATTGCTGGGAGTAACCGCCGGCCTCACCCAGGGGCTTCTTGGTCAGGTATTCATTCAGGCAAGCCAGGCCGATCAGCAACAAGGCCCCCGCCGTGGCCAGCACGCCCAGCCACACGTTGAACAGGAAAATCACCAACAGATAGATCGGAAACCACGGCGCATCGAAAAACGCGAACAGCGCCGGTCCGGTGATGAACTGGCGGATATGGGTCAAATCAGCGAGGGATTGCCCGGCATGCCCCTGGCCGCGCTGCAGATTGCGTTCGAAGGCGGCTTTATATACGCGCAAGTTGAAGCGTCGCTCCAACTGGCTACCGATGCGGATCACGATAAAACTGCGGATCACTTCCAGGCAGCCAATAAAGGCGAAGAAGCCTACGACCATCAGTGTCAACATCACCAGTGTGGTTTCATTCTGGGAGGACAACACGCGGTCATACACTTGCAGCATATAAATGGACGGCACCAGCATCAGCAGGTTAATCAATGCAGTGAAACAGCCAACGCTGATCAAAATACTTTTATATTCACCCAACGCCTTGAATAACGGCGCGACGACTTGGGGCTTCGCCATAGTGTTTGATCTTCCTTGAGCCCAATGACCGGCAATAGTTGCCCCAGCCCCTAAATAAGCGGTGGCCAACTAGTAAACTCGAGTTATAGCGTTATAACTGGAAACTAAGGTATTCGTTGCAATATCACGAGAACGCCGGATGGCGTGCGTGCCTGGTATTCACCGTCGCGCTGGCGATTCAAGTGGGTAATCCCTGAGCCTTCGGCATTCATCAACCAGATCCCGTCCGGTGTCGGTGACCACGTCAGGGGTTTGTCCCCCAGCCACTGCTCAACACATGCCACGTCGCCACCCAAGGCGTTGGCCTGCTCCAGCAAATCCAGGGCGCAGACCTGACCCTCTCGGTGCAGTTGCCAATGTCCGGCCAACTGGGCGGCGGTGGGTAAAACAAGACTGCTAGCCATTGCGTGGGCTCCTGCCGACACGAACAACACCTGTAGGACACAGGCGATCAAATGAGAAAAACGCGGCATGTATATGCTCCCTCCTGGAAGCGCGGCGCCGAAGCACCGCGCGCGTGCATCAGGCCACGATGTCGCTGATCGCTGCCTGGCCCACGGTGGTGACGAGGAAATCCGCCACGCCGTGCCCGGAGAAGTCCACGGCCAAGGTACCCAGGTTGGTGCCCGAGGCATAGCTCAATACCGCGTCGCCGGCATGCCCGGTGAACGCGTTGACGAAGCTCAGGCCCGCGCCTTGGGTGATGCCGCTCAGGTCGATCTTGTCGGAGCCGCTGGTGAAGTCGAAGATCTTGTCCGCCGCCCCTGGCTTGGAATCGGAACTGGCACCGAACACAAAGGTGTCGTTACCGGCGCCGCCCCACAGTTGGTCCGCCCCGCCAGCGCCGTAGATGAGGTCGTTGCCGGCGCCGCCCTTGATCAGGTTGGCGGCATTGTTGCCGATGATCAGATCGTTGCCCGCACCGCCGAAGGCGTTTTCCACAGTGACGCCCTTGGCGATGGACACGTTGCCCACCAGGCCGCCAACGTCGGAGAACGAGGTCTCATTGAGGTTGATTTTCTGGTTCTGGGTGAAACCGGAGAAGTCCAGGGTATCATTGCCACCGCCGTCCCAGACCGAAAACACCAGCTTGTCGGCGTTGGAAGTAGCGCTGAGGAAATCACGCCCGGTGTTGGAGTTGAAACCGTAGGTGGTGTCACCCGCGCGGGTGGCGTAGTTGGCGCCGTAGAGCTTCTGGATCGCCGCAATATCGTCGATCAACGGCCCGGAGGCATAGGCTTCGACCCCGCCCTTGCTGAAGTTCTGGTTGGTGTTGCTCTCACTCCAATAACTCATGAGGCTGTAGCCGCGCGTGTCCTGTCCATAGGTCGCGTCGTTGTAGGTCGGGTTGCCATTCCCGGCGTTGTAGTCGCCAGGGTGAGCCAGGCCCAGGGTATGGCCGATCTCGTGGGTCAGGGTCTGCCGGCCGTAGTTGTTCAGGTCCGGGGTCTTGTTGGGCGTGTAGCTGCTGTTGGTCAGGTACCACGAGGTGCCGTCATAGCCCGCGCCGGTGCCGGGCAGATAGGCGAAGGCCGCCGCGCCGTCCTGGCCGCCGCTGTAGTTGCCGAAGGTCATATGCGCATCACCGCCGCTGGCCTTCTCGGTGAAGGCGACGTTGGCGACATCCGACCAGGATTGCATGGCCAGTGCGGCCTGGGCTTTCTGCTGGCTGTTGAACTGGCTAAAGCCCGAGATGCCATGCTTGTTCAGCGTGCTCGAGGAGGCCGAGGTCAGGAAGGTGTAGGTCAGGTCGATCTTGCCGTTGCCGTCAACGTCCCGGTACGCGGCGCCATCGCGCAGCAGTTGGGTGGCTGCCTGGTCAACGGAATAAGAGGGTTTGCCATTGATCGTGAGGTTGCCGCCACGGTCGTACAAATGACTGAAACTATCAATTTGCGTATACGCAGTGCTGGCTTGCGCGGCAGATACAATAGCCTGGTCTTTTACTTTTGACATAAACGTACTTCCTTGTGTGCAAGTGCATCAGTCTTGGGTCGATAGGAACCTCGCTGGCGAGATCGTCCTATCACTCGCCTCTTTTGAAGGCGTCACGAAACTGACACAACTTGAAATCTTTCGTCTACCTCTATTTGCGCAGTAAAACCGACCCATCGGCAACTTAAGCAAGTCGTGTGCAATGTTTGCAGGGGGCTAGTTGCTTTTGTCCTACAAAAAGCAGCGCGCTGTTATTTAAATATTAAATAGCGGTAAAGCCGCTCAACTTGAGCGGCGCACTTATTTAAATGGATCCAATATATTGTTACGGTGTCATTGGCGACATTAAAGAGCCACCACCTTTATAAATACACAGAATTATCGGCAACTGTTCCAGCCCGCCTGGCGCAATGCCTGCAACAGTGTCTCGCCGTCCAAACCCGGCACCTGCACCCCGTCATCGGTGGTCATGCTTTCACCGGCCAGCATGGCATTGATGATCGCCTCCTCCACCGCCTCCGCCGCCGCGAGGAACAACGGGGAAATATGATCGTTATTGACCATCTGTAACGCGGTGCTGAACGCCAGGTCCTTGCGCCCGTAATCCGCCGGGGGCAGCGCCTGATTACCGGTGGCGAAGGCCAGGAATAGGTCACCGCTGGAATCCTCGGTGCCGCCGCCGGTGCGCGCAATCCCGATGGACGCGCGCTGCGCCAGGCGTTGGCATTGATGGGGCAACAAGGGCGCGTCGGTGGCCAGGATCACCACGATCGAGCCCATGCCCGGCGTGCCCCGCTCGGCGAACGGCGACGCGATCTCCATCAAGTGCCGGCCCACCGGGTAGCCGTCGACCCGCAATTCCTGGCGCTTACCATGGTTGGCCTGCACCAGCACCCCGACCGTCCAGCCGCCCTGCTCCGCCGGCAATCGACGCGACGCGGTGCCGATCCCGCCCTTGAATTCATGGCAGATCATCCCGGTGCCGCCGCCCACCGCACCTTCCTGCACCGGGCCGCTCTCGGCGTGCTCCAGCGCTTGGCGCACATGCGCAGGCTTGACGTGCTGGCCCCAGATATCGTTCAGCAGGCCGTCGTAGGTTTCCATCACCACCGGCATGCACCAGTACACGGCCGGATCCGCCAGGCGCTCGCGCTCCAGGGCAATCAGGGTGTCGCGCACAATGCCGATGCTGTGGGTGTTGGTGATCGCCAGTGGCGTGGTCAACAGCCCCGCTTCGCGGATCCACTCCAGGCCCGTGGCATCGCCATTGCCGTTGAGCACGTGATACCCGGCAAAGCACGGCTGGTGCCGCGCCTCGCCGGCACGCGGCTGGATCACCGTGACGCCGGTGCACACCTGTTTACTGTCGACGCGGGTCTTGAGCGTGCTGTGGCCGACCCGGACCCCGGGAACATCGGTGATGGCATTCAACGCGCCGGGTGTGCCCAACCCCAACGTGATGCCCAATTGACGTGCGCGCATAACCACTCCTTACAATTTCTGATACGCCGGACTCGACCGGCCACTGATGCAATACAGAATCACCGACAGCGCCAACAAGCCGATGATGACCATGATGTCGCGCACCGACGCCTCAGCGATCAAGGTCATCAACAGATACCCGGCGCCCAGCACCGCCAGCAATGCCGGCAGCGGCCATAAGGGCATGCGATACGGATGCGCGCGCTCATGCAGCAGCACCCGGCTCATCAGCGCGCTTAGCGCCACGATCAGGTACACCAGCATGATCAGCAGCACGCTGAACGAGGTGAGGTCCGCCAGATTGGAGCTGAAACTCAGCAGCGCCGAAGGGATCGCCAGGAACAGCGTAGCCAACCAGGGCGAATCCCAGCGCGGGTGAATGCGTGTGAACAGCGTGTTGATGGTCGGCGTCCACAGGGCATCGCGGCCGCTGCTGAACACTACGCGGCCGATCTGGATCACGATGGCGACGATGGCGTTGAACACCGAGAGAAAAATCCCGGCACTGACCAGGCGTGACAAGGTTTCGTTGCCGTGGCTGGTCAGCAGGTAGCCGATGGGGTCGGGGCTGCTGATCATCGCACTCAGCGATGGCGCGCCAATCAGCAGCGCCGTGATTGGCACCAGTTCAATCACCACCACCAGCCCCAGGGACCACAACACCGCTTTGTGTACGCCCTTGCCGCCGCATTTCATGTCTTCGGCCAGCAGCACCGCCGGCCCGTAGCCATTGAAGGAAAACAGGCCAATGCCGACCGCGCCAATCACCAGGGCCCAAGGCGCCAGGTGCAACATACCGTTTTCGACGATCTGCGGCTCAAACAACACGCTGACCGGCTGCACCGGATGGCCGAAGCCGAGGAACACGATCACCAGCAAGGCCGCCACTTCCAATAGCAGGCAGGTGCCGGTGATCCAGGCATTGAGCTTGATGTTGAGGATGCCCAGGGCGTAACTGCACACCACAATGACCAGGGCGACGGTTTGTGAGTCGAACTTAGTGCCCAGGGCGTTATTCAAGTAGGTCGCCGCGCCCGTCGCCAGTACCGGCGGGATAAACAGCAACATCACCAGCACCGTCAGGAACGTCGCATAACCCGCCATGCCGCCGAACACCCGCTTGGCATACACGTATTCTCCGCCGGCGCTGTTGTGGGCGCGGCCCAATTCGGCGTAGCAAAAGGCGAACATCAGCGCGAGCAAGGCGGCCATGACAAAAGCCAGGAACACGCCGCTGCCCGCCTGTTGAATGGCGAACGGGGCGATCACGAACACCGAGCTTGCAGGCGTCACCGCCGAAACGGTAATGGCCACCACATCGAAGACGCTCAGGGTGGGCTTGAGCACGCCGTCTGGCGCGGGGGAAGCACTCATATCGTTATCCTCTGTCGTTGTTTTTGGTGTGAGGCAGAAACGAAAAGTCTGAAAGTCGTGGGATATGTTTCCCACTCAATGATGGCGACGTTAAAGCCAGAGGTGTTGTCAGCCAATTCCCCTATTGGCGTACTCCCCTTGACGACACCCGCTAAAAACCGAACCCTTGGCCGATCTTTTGATGACGGGAGACTGTGACATGAGCCTGTTCCGGGAAGTCGGCATGCACGCGGGGCTGGGGCGCACCCTGTCACAGATCGGCACCGAGCGATTCTGGAAACAGCTGGTGCTGTTGTTGCACCAATGCCTGCCGTTCGATAACGCCCTGGCGATTTTCTACCCGCTCGACGGCCTGCCCCAGGCCCTGGAGGAATACGACGCCCAGCCCAGCAGCAAACCGGCGTCGATGCTGGTGTACCTCAACGGCCTGTACGTGCTCGACCCGTTTTTCCAGGCTTGTCGCGAAGGGTATGCCAGCGGCGTGTACCGCCTGGAGGAAGTCGCGCCGGACCATTTTCGCCAGAGTGAATACTTCCTCAACTACTTCCACGACAACGTGCTGGAAGACGAGGTGCAATTGATCCTGCAGTTGCCTGGCGCGGGGACGTTATCGCTGTCACTGGGCATGCAGCGGCGCTTCAGCGTTGAAGAAACCGGGCTGATGACCACGTTGGCGGCGTGGGTGCTGCCGTTGATGCAGCAGCACTGGCAGCAAAGCACCCAGCGTGTACCGGCGGCGCAGGCCATGGCCAGCCAGATTCGCGATGCGCTGAGCCATTTCGGCTGCGGCGTGCTCTCGGACCGCGAGCTGGAGGTCGCCCGTTTGGTATTGCGCGGGTTCTCCTCCAAGGCCATGGCCGAGCGCCTGAGCATCTCGCCGGACACGGTAAAAGTGCATCGCCGGCACCTGTACGCCAAGCTGGATATTTCCTCGCAGCCGGAGTTGTTCTCGTTGTTTATCCAGTCGTTGGGGCATGATCTGGAAAATCCGTAGGCGGGCCGCGCGATTCGCGGTGCGCGCATTCCTTGGGGATCTGGATTGGCCAGGTCGCCGGTGTGGCTGGAGCGGCTCAGTGCATGAAACTTTCCATGAAACCGGCCACGCCGATCGCCAGTTTGCGGCGCCAGGGCGCGGTATCGGGGTTGGCCAATACCTGGTCTTCATGCACAAAACTGCGAATGATCGCGTTGTAACCCAGCCATCGGCACGGCTCCGGCTCCCAGGCCTTGAGCGCCTCCAGGCCGCGTTCGCGGATGACCCAGGGCTGATGGGTCAACGGCGTATCCAGGCCCAGGATCAGGTCGGCCAGGGTGCGACCGCCCAGGTTGCTTGCACCGACGCCCTCCCCGCCGTAGCCGCCGGACAGCGCGATGCCAGTGGTGTGATCGCAGAGCATGTGCGGTCGGAACTGGCGCGACATACCGAGGTTGCCGCCCCAGGAGTGCGTAATCCGCACGTTCTTCAACTGTGGGAACAGTTCGCCGAACAAATAGCGACGCAACTCCACTTCGCTGTCGGTCAAATCGAAGTCCTCGCGTAATTTGCCGGCAAACTGATAACCGCCACGGGCACCGAACACCAGGCGGTTGTCGGCCGAGCGCTGGCCATAGGTGACCTGGCGACTGCTTTCGCCGAAGGCCTGGCCATGCCTCAGGCCGATTTCGTCCCAAGTGCTGGCGGGCAATGGCTCGGTGGCGACGATCAGGCTTTGCACCGGCAGTTGGTAGCGGCCCAACGGCGCCAAGGTCGTTGCGTAGCCCTCGACGGCCGGCACCACCCAAGCGGCGCGCACGCCGGCCTTTGCAGTGCGTAGGCTGCCGGACTGCCAATGGGTCACGGGCGAGTTTTCGTAGATCGCGACCCCCATGCGTTCCACCACCCGCGCCAGGCCGCGGACCAACTTGGCCGGGTTGATCGTCGCTACATGCGGCGCATAGACCGCGCCATAGGGCTTAGCGATACGCAACTGCTCGGCCAGTTGTTGCGGGCTGAGCCAACGGTAGTCGGCCTCGGTGAGGCCTTGGGCGTAGAGCGTGTCCAGGTAAAGACGCAGGCTGCTTTCCTGCTCGGGGTAACGCGCGGCGCAGTACAGGGCGCCGCCCTTGCGGTAGTCGCAATCAATGCGCTCGCGGGCCAGCACCTGGGCCACTTCGTCGGGAATACCGTGCAGCAGGTCAAACGAAGCACGCCGTTGCTCGGGCGTCAGGTCGGCGAGCAAACGGTCTTCACCCAGCAGGTTGCCCATCAGCCAGCCGCCGTTACGCCCGGACGCGCCGAAACCGGCGGTTTGCGCCTCGATGATCGCAATGTTCAGCTCAGGCGCCTGGCGCTTGAGGTAATAGGCCGTCCACAGGCCGGTGTAACCAGCGCCGATGATGGCCACGTTGACGTCCAGCTCGTGCTCCAAGCTAGGCCGCGCCACAAGCGGGTCGTCCAACTGGTCCATCCATAAACTTATCGTGCGCCATGCCGGCATGCCGGGTTCCCCTACCTCGTTTCGATAGGCTGGATACTAAGGCCGGATGTCAGAGGTTGTCTTGTGCGCGTACACACACAAATGTTGGAGCGACCTGCTGCCCCCATCAGCGCCGAATCAATCGGCTTACCGATACAGGCAGCGGCCAGCGGCGGCCTTCAATGGTTCGTCGGAACCTCTGACTAGTGGCCTTTTGCCCGGCCGCGACGAGGATATGACCCACGTCAACCTATAGGAAAAGAACTGCCGAACGGAACGAAAAAACTCCGCAGACGTGCGCAAACGGGTGCTACTTTTAGACTCTCACTCGCCATGATCTGTAACGGTCCTGGCCCCTGCCGCGAGCTAAAGGAAGCGCTCAATGAACAAGGTGGGCAACATGAACAAAGTGACATTCCCCAACGCCTGTCAACTAATGCGCTGGCATTTTCACCCCATGGGCTTCGAAGGGAGTATGGATGCCCCCGGTAGTATGGTCGCGCGTCTGTTCGACCGCGCCAGTGGCGAGACGCTGATCGCCATCGCCGGCATCCCCTGTGCCACGGTGATGAATGCCGCCGATGTAGAGCGCATCATCGAGGCGGTGGAAGCGGAGCTGGAGTGTTTTGTGCCGCCGCATTTGTTGAGGGCTTGAGCGCGCAAAGCAGGCAGGCTCGCTCACTATAGGGGTATCAGTCGCCTGTTTTTTCGACTGATGCGCCGCTATCGCGGGCAAGCCCGCCCCCACACAGGGCCTGTGCCAGACGAGGCTTAGCGCTGATCGTCAAAAAACGCTTTCTTGGCGTCTACCCGTTCCGATGCCTTCGGTACATTCACAGCCTGGCCCTCGGGCTTTTCTACATACCAGTAGCAATGGCTTATGGCGCGGGTAATGCCGACATAGGCGAGGCGCAGCACTTCGTCTTTTTGCGCGTTGTCATACGGTTCAGTGTCGCCAGCCTTGCCCAGGCCGGCCATCCGGTACACCTGGTTCTTGTAAGGCGAACGGGTGACATGCTGGCAATCCCCAAGCAGGAAAACCGCATCCGCCTGCAGGCCTTTAGCGCTGTGATAGGTCAGTTGTTTGAGCCTGCGCGCTGCGGGCGGCAAACTAGAATCAACATTAATTACAGAGTTAATATGCTCTTTAATCAATAGTTTATCGCTGCTTTTTCGATAAAGCATTAACACCGAATCGCCCTTTTCATAGTGTCCCTGCAGTCGACGCCCCAGCGCCGCATCGTCGCGTTCCAACACCGTAACGGGCACCAACGCCTTGGGTGCGCCGCAGGCCTTGGCCTTCTTGCCGGGGATCGCCGGCGCGGCGCGCACAATGTGTTCGGCGGCATCGATGATGTGCTGATGGCTGCGGTAGTTCTCGCCGAGCATGACGCGGGTGGTACTCGGTGACGGAAATTCCTTGTTGAACTCCATGAAATACTTCGGTGAACTGCCGCGCCAGCCATAGATCGACTGCCAATCATCCCCCACGCATAACAGTGACGAACGCTGAGCGCCGCGTCCGACATGCATGGCCGGTCCACGGCTGCGGATTTCACGCAGGCTGGCGCGCAGCCAGGACACGATCTGCGGTGAGACGTCCTGGAACTCATCGATCATCAGGTGTGACAACGGCCGCAACAGGGGGTCGCTGAGCAACTTGAGGTTTTCCGGGGTGTTTTCGCCAAACAACGAGAACATGCGGTTGTAGGTCATGATCGGCGGCGACTGGTCGAGCAGATGGTCTTCCAGGGCTTTCCAGAAAATGCTCAGGGCCTCGAAGAAGTAACGGTCCGGATCGTCCTTGGCGAAGCTCATCTGGCCCACAGCGCCGGGCACATCCAGACCGAGATTCTCGATGAAGCCTGCAGCCATGACAAAGCAGTCCAGCAACGGCGCCGACGCCAGCTCGCCTTTGACCTTGTAATCGAACCCCGGCCCTGCGCTGGCGTCACCGGCCAGGCTGCTCAAAAGACGCTTAGATGACTCATAGCTATCTAACCATATCAAAGGCTTACGACAGAATGCTTGAAATAAGGTGCGCTTTACCGACCACTCCGCACGTACCGACAGCTTGGCATTGGGGCGGCTGACCTGGGCGTTTTCCCGTGAATCGAAGCCCAGCACGACCCAGGCATCCAGCTCGGGAATATAGCCATGGCAATGAAACTGCGCGCCATTGATCTCTACGGTCTGGCGACTTGGCTCAATCCCCTTGATGGGCCAGGCACCCGCGCGAAACCACAGGTCTTCAATCACGTCACACAGTTCTTCATCGCGCTTGGCGGCCAGTTCCGTTACCGCCATGCGTTTCTGCACGTCCGGGTGATCACGCTCCAGCTCCTTGAGCTGCAAGCCATGGCGCGCCAGCGGTGCAATCAGTTCGCGAAAGCGCGCATGCTGGCCGTGCAGTCGGTGGTAGCAGGCGTTCATCTGCTGGCGCTGTGCCTCATTGAGGCGCAGGTCGAACGGGTTGCTGTCCGCGTCCTCGAAGCCCGCGCTGAGGTTCTCGAACGCCTGCAACCGTTCGAAGCCCGGCAGGCTGCGCACCATCGGCAGGATACGCGAGTGAAAGGTCCGCACTACAGCCTGGGCTTGTTTTATATCAATGGGCTGCCCCCACAAGCTAAGTATTTCCATGAGCTTGTGGATGAAGTCCTTGCGCGACTCACGGGTGAACGTCACCACGGTCATCGAACTCAGCTCGAAGCCCAGGTAATGGGTGAGCAGCAGGATACGCAACACCAGCGAGGTGGATTTGCCCGCACCGGCACCGGCGATCACTGAAGTGGACGGCGTGTCGCTGAAGATCATCTTCCATTGCGCGGCGCTGGGCTGCGCGTGAGCCGGCAGCAAGCGCGCCACATCGGCTTTGATACGCTTTTTCAGATCGGCCGTGAGGGGCAGCCGCCAATCATCGAACAGGCTGTCATCCACCCCCGGCGCACGGTGTTCTTGCGGGCGGAAGTCGCGAATCAGCAAAACTTGCCGGCCTTCCTCGATGCCGTCGGCCTTGCCCTCGCGATAGCCGTACTCAACGCCCGCCTCGTGCCCACTGCGAAAACCATCGGCCTGCCCATGCAGCCAGGAGAACCGGTGCTGCGCGCGCAAGCGGGTCAGACCATGCCCGAACAATCGGGCGGCGAGCCGCTTCAACCACGGCATTTCAGCCAGGGGGCGCAATTCAGGGGGCAGATCAGGCTGTTGTTGCGGCACGCGGACTCCTGCGATGAGCTGGGTGTTGACGAGTGCGCCATGGTCGCCGGAATCGCCACGCAGTTCCAGCCAATTGCTTTGCCGTCATGCAGTTAGGCGATGAAGTGAAAGTCAAAGCGCCCGAAACAAATCCATTAAATCGATAGGAATAAGGCACTTTTTACGCTTTTTATCGATCATGCGCTGTTAGATGATAAGCGCCATCAACGGGAGACGATCATGTTCGAATTACGACCTTTCACCGCCCTGGGCGGCGCCCATCATGGCTGGCTTGACGCCCATCATCACTTTTCATTCGCCGAGTACCACGACCCCAAGCGCATGCACTGGGGCAACCTGCGGGTCTGGAACGATGACATCATCGCGCCCGGCACCGGTTTCCCCCAGCACCCGCACCGCGACATGGAAATCATCACGTATGTGCGCGAAGGCGCCATCAGCCACGCCGACAACCTCGGCAACAAGGGCCGCACCGAGGCGGGTGACGTGCAGGTCATGAGCGCTGGCACCGGGATTGCCCACAGCGAATACAACCTGGAAGCCACCCCCACCAAGATTTTCCAGATCTGGATCATCCCCAACGAGGCCGGCCTGCCGCCGTCGTGGGGCGCCAAGCCGTTTCCGAAAGGTGACCGCGAGGGCTTTGTGACACTGGCCAGTGGCAAGGCCGGTGACAGCGAGAGCCTGCGCATTCGGGCGGATGCGCGCCTGGTGGCCGCCAATCTGAAAGCCGGGGAAAGTGCCGAATACCGCCTGGACAGCGGGCGTCGTGCTTATCTGGTGCCCGCGACGGGAGTGATTGAGGTCAATGGCCTGCGCGCACACGCTCGAGACGGTGTCGCGGTAGAAGATGAACAGCTGTTGCACGTCACCGCGATAGAAGACAGCGAGATCGTGCTGGTCGACCTGGCCTGATCTCGAGGCGAAATGTAGGAGCGGGCTTACCCGCTCCTACATTGACGCAGGTGTGTCAGTTAGCGCTGATGGCACCGTCTACCAATACCTGCGCTTCTTCTACCAACTGCTTGAGGTGATCTGCACCGATGAAGCTCTCGGCGTAGATCTTGTAGATATCCTCGGTGCCCGATGGCCGCGCGGCGAACCAGCCGTTTTCGGTCATGACTTTCAAGCCGCCGATCGCCTGGTTATTACCCGGCGCATGGCTGAGGATCTGCTGGATGCGCTCCCCGGCCAGTTCGGTGGACGTCACCTGCTCCGGCGACAGCTTGCCCAACAGCGCCTTCTGCGCCGGAGTGGCCTTGGCGTCGACGCGAATGGCGAACGGTTCGCCCAAGGCGTCGGTCAGGCCACGGTAGATCTGGCTTGGGTCCTGGCCTTTGCGCGAGGTCATTTCTGCCGCGAGCAACGCCGGGATCAAACCGTCCTTGTCGGTGCTCCACACGGTGCCGTCCTTGCGCAGGAACGAGGCGCCGGCGCTTTCTTCACCGCCAAAACCCAGCGAACCGTCGAACAGGCCGTCGGCAAACCACTTGAAGCCGACCGGCACTTCGTACAGGCGCCGCCCAATGCGCGCCGCGACGCGATCAATCAAGCCGCTGCTGACCACGGTCTTGCCCACAGCCGCATCGGCGCGCCAGTCGGGACGGTTCTGGAACAGGTAGTCGATGGACACCGCCAGGTAATTGTTCGGCGCCAACAGGCCGCCGGACGGGGTGACGATGCCGTGGCGATCGTGGTCCGGGTCGCAGGCGAAGGCCACGTCAAAACGCTCCTTGAGACCGATCAACCCTTGCATCGCGTAGCTGGACGATGGGTCCATGCGAATCTGACCATCCCAGTCGACGCTCATGAAACGGAAAGTAGGATCGACTTCGGTGTTGACCACGTCCAGGTTCAAACGATAGTGCTCGGCAATCGCCGACCAGTAGCGCACCCCCGCTCCGCCCAGTGGATCGACGCCCAGGCGCAGGTCGGCGCTGCGAATCGCGTCCATGTCGATCACATTGACCAGGTCGGCCACGTAGCGGTTGAGGTAATCATGGCGATGCGTGGTATCGGCCTTGAGCGCCTGCGCGTGGGTAATGCGTTTAACCCCGGCCAGTCGATTGGCCAGCAGTTCGTTGGCCTTGGCCTCGATCCACTTGGTGACGTGGGTATCGGCCGGGCCGCCGTTAGGCGGGTTGTACTTGTAGCCACCGCTTTGTGGCGGGTTGTGCGACGGCGTGATGACAATGCCGTCGGCCAGGCCGCTGGTGCGACCGCGGTTATAGCAGATGATGGCGTGGGAAATGGCTGGGGTTGGCGTGTATTCATCGCCCTCGGCGAGCATCACATGCACACCATTGGCCGCCAGCACTTCCAGCGCGCTGGCCCCTGCGGGCGTCGACAATGCATGGGTATCGAGGCCGACAAACAACGGCCCATCGATGCCTTGGGCTTCGCGGTACAGGCAAATGGCCTGGCTGATGGCAAGCACATGCCATTCGTTGAAGCTCAGTTCGAACGAGCTGCCACGGTGCCCGGACGTCCCAAAGGCGACGCGCTGGGTGGAGATTGCTGCATCAGGCTGGCCGGTGTAATAGGCCGTGACCAGTCGCGGGATATCGACCAGCAACTGGGCTGGCGCCGGTTTGCCCGCAAAAGGACTGATTGTCATGCATAAACCTCGGAAAGAAGGATTCGGAAAAAATGACAGTTTACTGAGAGTTGGACTACCGCGCGATGTTATCGATCCCACGACAGCAAGAGATTTTTCACACGCTAGGAGGTCTGCGCCTGCAGCAAGGCCTGCGCCAGCGCATCCAATGCCGCGTCCAGGTTCGGGTGCCCGTTGAACACGTGGCTCAGCCGTAGCTGCTGATGATGCAGGCCACTGAGGCTGAACAACTCCCCCGGAGCAATCACCACCTGCTGCGCCAGCATGCGCTGGAACACCTGACGCATGTCCACCGGTGCCGACGAGTGCAGCCAGAAACTCGCCCCGGCCAGCGGCATACGGTAAGTCACCCGCCCTGCCAGGCGCTGATCCAGGCGCTGGCTCATGGCTTCGGCCTGCTCGCGCAGGCGCTGGCGCAGTGTCTGCAGGTATTGATCCAGTCGCCCGCTTTGATACAGGTGGGCAATCGCGCGCTGGCGGATCGACGACAGTCGAAATGAACGCAGCAGGAACTGGCGCTGCAGTTCACTGCTCAGGTGGCGTGACAGCACGTAACCGAACGGCGCTTCCGGGCCGAGTATTTTTTCGAACGACGAGAACACGATCAGCCGTTCCGGGCTGACCAGGTTGCGCAGCGCCGTATGGTTCTGCGCAAAGCCCAACTCGCCAAAGGTGTCATTCTCCAGCAGCCAGCAGCCATATTCTTCCAGCAACTGCGCCACCCGCAGGCGCTCATGGTTGAGCATGGCGCTGCCCGAAGGCATGCCTACCAGCGATGACAGCAACACAAGGTGGACGGATTCATGGCGCAGCAGGTGCTCGAACCTCGCCAAGTCCAGGCGGCCATCGAACTGCCAGGGCAACTCAATGACGCGCACGCCGACAGCCTGCAATAGGCGCAGTATTAGCCAGTCGCAGGGAGACTCGACCATCACCGTGGCGCCCCGGAGCCCCAGCACATCAATGAGAATTTCCAATACGCCGCGCAGATCAGCACCGATATAGACGTCGTCGGCCTGCCAGCAGCGGGTCGGCGATGAGGTGTAACGCGCCGCCAATGCCGTGCGTAGCTCCCACACGCCGCAAGGCTGCGACCAGGGTTGCAACTGACGTGGGTGCCGGCGCACCAGTTGGCGTTCGAGCATCAGCAATGCGCCGTCCAGCGCACCCAGCAGCGCCGGCTCATCACCGCTGAGTACGACCATTCCGGGCCGCCGCGCCGCCGTGTACAAGCGCTCCAGCAGATCGGCACCAGCCGCCATCTGCGGATTGGCTGCCACGGGCCAGGCGAAATAGCCCGATTTGGCTACCGAATACACCCGTCCTTCCTTTTCCAGCAGCGAGTACGCGTATTGAATCGTCGAGATCGACACGTTCAAGAGCGTCGACAGCTGGCGCAAAGAGGGCAGTTTGACGGGCATGTCCAGGCTGACTTCGTTGATCAGGTTGATCATGTAACGGTACACCGCCTGATAGGCGAAATCCGCCTGCCGTTCACCTCGCAGGTTCATGGCTGCCCACCTGGACACACATCCTGGCGCACCCGACTAGCGCCCGAACAACTGAAACGCACGCGCCTCGGCGTTGGTCAGCAGGCGTGCGGCGCGGCGCTTGCGCGCGTCGGCGCCACGCTCAACCTCCAGCGGGCGCTTGCGGTAGAGGTGCTGGAGCAACGACAGCGGCAAGCCGCTGGTGTCGATGGCCCACTGGTGCAGCATCTCGGCAGCCGGCTTGCCCTGGAGCGCCTTGTGCAACTCGGGGAGCGCCACCAGCATGCCGGGATGGCATTCACGCAGGTAACCCTCCAGCCGCTCACCATGATGGATGAAGGGCGAAAACAGCAGACAGGTCAACGGGCCCTCCTCCAAGCCAAAGAACGCTTGGGCGTAGGTAGTCGACAGTGCGCGCCCGTCCTCACTGCCCGCCTCTGCGATCAGATGTTCAGGAATTTGCTGGCGGCACATGCAGTCCATCGCCTGGCGTATAAAACCCGCCACGCCGTCCTCGTAGGACAGCTCGCGCAGGCACTCGGCCTGCAACCCCCGCAGGTGAGCCATGAGTAACGGGCTGGGGTAGGCAGGATGGCTGAACTGAAAACCAAATGGGTCGGGTACATAGCTCAGGAAATCAGTGAGCAGAGGGGTCGAAGCAACATCTACGTTGTTAAACAGGTCGGCGATGCCGATGTAGGCCAAATGGCGATGCCCTCCTCGGCCAGGGCTCTCATGTGCAACGTATTGCTCGCCATAGAGGCTTTGATAACAGCCGTTACTCCATTCCTCCATACGTGCGAACAACCCGGTGAGCGACGCCGGTTTGCCGGGCGGAGTGCTGATGCCGGCCGCTTGGGCCGCGCTTTTCAACCACGCCAGGTACTGGCTCTGCTTGCGTGGCGAGTCACCGCTGACCAGCGCATGCACACCACCGCTCCAAGAGCTGACACGCTGGTAGAAATCCCCCAGGGACAGGTAGGTATCGGTACACAGCGTCGCACGAATATCCCCGGAGGTCAGGTGCCCCACCATCAACACATTGCGCTGACTGACCTCTCTGCCTGCACTTGAGGTCGCGCGCAGGTGGTTGAACGGCTGCACTTCCTGGTTTTCCACCATCAGCAACTCAACCCGCGGGTCGTCATGGAAAAACAGTGTGCTATAGCCGCGCTGGAGGCTGTCCAGCGTGGCCTGGGTCATGCCGACATGTCGTAAAGTCGCCACGCGCAGGTGAAAGGTCCTGGGCGCACGGCCGGCGATGGTCAGTTGCGCCGCACGCAGCAGCGCCAGGGTGTAGCTGCTGACCTCGCCGCCCCCATGGGCAACCAACACTTTGTAATCGCCTACTTGTTCCATGCCGCCGGCAGCGACGACAATTCGCTGGATCAATAATTGAAGTGCGGTACGTTCGGCGCGCGTAAAGTGCCCGACCAAACGTTGCAGAACTTGCTGGTAAACATAGTTCATGGCTTGTTCGTGAGTTGCGCTCATAGTTCTACTACCTGAGTTGAAATATCAGTTTCAAGTAACTGCCGAGATTATTTGCTCGACCCATTAGATGCGTAGAAATGTCGTTCACCGCTCAAGGGTGACGATAAATAAACCTTAGCACGCTGTAACAAATCGACAGGGAACGCCAATTGTGTACCCTTCGCGCCGCCTCTCCTTGAGACCCCTGCGCCAGGGCACACCGGCAACCCTAGGAACGTTCCGACAACGTCCTACACTGACTTGAGCAAGAAACTAAGGACGCATCCGACATAAAGGAAAGATCCAACTTAAAGAATTCAACTTCAATAAATTGGAATTACCTACCCCAACGCCATCACCCTGCCGCCCAGGTATGCATCGCGATAATTTAAGTTCATACGTATCAGGCCGAAAAATCAGACATTCAATCATTGCTCAATCCTTGAGATGACAGTGAAGGCTCGATTATCGGCAATGGCATAATGATTAACAGATACAGAACGCCGCAAGAAACCAGTTCAGATGGCAATTGGGCGAGCCGTTAATTGCGCGCACACACAGATGCCGCGCTGGAATTCAGCGCGGCATCGGGGGCAAACCTCGTATTTTGCGGGGCCTAGCGCCCAAACGGGGGCTTAAACCCTGCGTGGGTTAAGCCCTGACAAATGGCGCATTTGCCCCATCCATTCAGACGCCCGAGTATTCATTTGCGAATACTCCTACAGCTCAAACAGCCTCAACCTGCAATGCGACGCGCTCACGGCACGGGCATTCGTCCATGTAGCGGTGCGCTTCGACGAACTGGCTGAATGGAAACACTCTGGTTTTCAGCGGGATCAGCACACCATCGGCGGTCAGTTGGTTGATATCGCGCAACGCGCGTTGTAATGCCACTTGGTCCTGGACGATGCCCAGTTCCGGTTTGCCGGTGAAGTTGCCGATGCAATGCACAAAGAACTGAATATTCTTCTGGAACGCTGCACAGGCCGGGAATGGCGTCTGGTTACCACCTTGCAAGCCATACAGCACCAGGCTGCCACGCGGAGCCAACACATCGCCGAGTAACGACATCTGTGGGCCGCCCAGGCCATCGAACACCACGTCGACGCCGCGGTTGTCGGTGAACTTGTTAATTTGCATGAGCAGGTCCTGCTCTTCGGTGACGATGACCTTTTCCGCCCCAAGGGACAGCAGGTACTCGCGCTCCGCGCTGTCCTTGGTCGCCGCGATCACCCGCACGCCCAAGGCCTTGCCCAGTTGTACAAAGGATGGACCGGCGCAGTGGCTGGCGTCGGTCACCAAGGCAAACTGGCCGGGTTTGACCCGCGCCAAGTCCACATACGCAAAATACGCAATCAACAGTGGCGTGTAATGCACGCTGGCTTCGATCGGGCTCAAGACATCCGGATAACGGGTCAACGCCGAACGGGGCAAGACGATCTGTTCGCCATACACCGGGTAATCATTGGGGCTCTCGGCGGGAAAGCTGGCGACTTTATCGCCCACTGCCAAGTCATCCACGCCGTCGCCCAGGGCCACAACGACCCCGGCCATCTCATGGCCAAGGCCGGACGGCAAACGTGCGTGGGAAGACGCCAGGTTCTGGCGCCACAAAATGTCGTACCAACTGATGCCAATTGCCTCGACACGCACCTGCACTTCGCCCGGTGCGGGCTGCGCGGCTGCATGCTCTTCGCACTTGAGCACCTCAGCCGGACCAAACTTGTGAAAACGGATCGTGCGGGACATCGCAAACCTCGTCAAAGTAACCTCTATTGCCCTGAACTGTATCTGGGCTTTCCCGGTAAGACCACAGGTCGCCATTAATAGTCGACATGTCTGTCATTGATTCCGCGACTGAGGAATAGACCTCAACTATCGTAGGAAAACTCAATTAGCCGGTGCAGAGTACCAGCCTTTCCCCGTAAGATTCATGCCGGTCATGCTCCGAGACGGAGCCCGCAGGGTTCCTGTGTGGCCGCTCTCGTCAAGTTTAAAGACTCATCCAGGACACAAGATGAACCGTAACGACCTGCGTCGTGTCGACCTTAACCTCTTGATCGTATTCGAAACCTTGATGCATGAGCGTAGTGTGACCCGTGCCGCCGAGAAATTGTTCCTCGGCCAGCCGGCCATCAGCGCGGCGCTGTCGCGCCTGCGCGGTCTCTTCGATGACCCGCTGTTTGTGCGCACCGGTCGCAGCATGGAGCCGTCGGCCCGCGCCGTAGAAATTTTCGCCCTGCTGTCCCCGGCCCTGGACTCGATTTCCACCGCCGTCAGCCGCGCCGCCGAATTCGACCCAGCCACCAGCACCGCCGTGTTCCGCATCGGCCTGTCGGACGACGTCGAGTTCGCCCTGCTCCCCCAATTGCTCAAACGCCTGCGCGCCGAAGCCCCTGGCATTGTGCTGGTGGTGCGCCGCGTCAATTACATTCTGATGCCGGGCCTGCTGGCCTCCGGCGAAATTTCCATCGGCGTCAGCTACACCGCCGACCTGCCGGCCAACGCCAAGCGTAAGGTGCTGCGTCGCAGCCTGCCGAAGCTGCTGCGCGCCGACAGCGTGCCCGGCGCCCTCAGCCTGGACGACTTCTGCGCCCGCCCTCACGCGTTGGTGTCGTTCGCCGGGGACTTGAGTGGGTTTATCGACGAAGAACTCGAAAAGCTCGACCGCAAACGCCACGTGGTGTTGGCCGTGCCGCAGTTCAACGGCCTGGGCACCCTGCTTGCGGGGACCGACATCGTCGCCATCGTGCCGGACTATGCCGCCGAGGCCCTGACGGCAGCGGGCGGCTTGCGCGCGGAGGAACCCCCACTGCCGGTGCGCTCGTTCGAGTTGCACATGGCATGGCGAGGCTCGCAGGACAATGATCCGGGTGAGCGTTGGTTGCGGTCGCGGATTCAGATGTTTTTTGGCGACCCTGATAGTCTTTAGGCGTCGTCGGGCAGCCGGGTCTAATCATGCGGCCTTTTAGTATTCCAATCCCATCAAGTAAAGGTGGACCAGCAGCTCGACAGCGTTCAAATACCAGACAAACAATTTCGCCTGGCCGGTTTGCGGTGATGTTTCGTCGCTGGAGGCAACTAATCTGCGTGATATAAAACTTGAGCGCGTTCTTCATAATTTATCTCTCGTTAACTGGTAACCGAGCGCAAGCATCAGCCGCCACACCGTCAGGTAATGTAATTAGGGTCTTGACTGCCGCCTGCAGCGCGATTTCCACCCGTATATTGTCCGCAACCCTATTGGCTTCGACGGCGGCCGAGCGGGAGTCGGTGCCTCAGCGGTCCATCTCAAGGCATGCTGACGGGCCAACACTCATGCGTGGGTGAGGTACCAGCGCCAGTCCTGCTCTCCGACTTCAGCATTGAATTGACGGAACTCGCGCCATTTGATCGCCAGGAACACCTTTAGGAATTCGGCGCCCAGCGCCTCGCGTGCCCAGGTGGAACGCTCCAGTGCCTGCAACGCTGTCAGCCAGTCGGTGGGTAGAAAATCGGTCGCCTGTTCATAGCCATTGCCCACAATCGCCGCGCCAGGATCGCTTTGATGAGTGATGCCGTGGTGAATGCCCGCAAGTAATGCGGCGGCGGCGAGATAGGGGTTGGCATCGGCACCGCAAATGCGGTGTTCGATGTGCCGACTTATCGCAGGGCCGCCGGGCACGCGGAACGACACCGTTCGATTGTTGACGCCCCAGCTTTTGGCCAGCGGTGCGTAACTACCGGTCTGGAACCGGCGATATGAGTTGGCATGGGGGCAAAATATCGCCAGCGAGTCAAACAAGGTCGCCATCATCCCGCCAATGGAGTGACGCAACAGCGGCGTGCCCTGTGGGTCTTCGCTCGCATACAAGTTGTGACCCTGCTCGTCGGCCAGGCTGACGTGCAAATGCATACCGCTACCGGCCTGATCGCTGAATGGCTTGGCCATGAAGCACGCTTGCAGCCCATGCTTGTTAGCCACGCCTTTGACCAAGCGTTTGTAACGGACGCCTTCATCGATGGCTTGGAGCGCGTCGAAACGATGCTCCAGCGTCAACTCGACCTGGCCCGGAGCGTACTCGGAGATAGCCGTTCGTACCGGTAAACCCTGTAGCGCGCACGCTGCGTAGAGGTCATCAAGAAAAGGTTGAAGCTGCTCCAGTTCGTATACGCCATACACCTGCGGTGCATGAGGGCGTACACCATTGGTCTGCAACGCAGGCTGCGGCCGACCGTTGACGTCGCGCTGTTGGTCCAGCAGGTAAAACTCCAACTCAACGGCCATTACCGGATGGAATCCATCGGCTTTCAGCCGCTCGATGGTGTTCACCAGTACATGTCGCGGGTCGGCCGGTGCGGCAGGAATACCTTGGGTCGGGTGCATGCTCACCTGCACTTGGCCGGTGGGATGGGTGCGCCAAGGTTGCAAGGTCAGGCTTCCCGGTAAAGGGTAGGTCCAGCAGTCGGCGTCAGCGACATCCCAGACCAAGCCTGTCTCGTCGACGTCTTCACCCTGCACGGTCAAGGCGAGAATGGAACTCGGCAGTGGCCGACCATTCTCGTAGATCGCCAGTAACTCGTCGCGATGCAACAGTTTGCCCCGTGGCACACCATTTGCGTCGATAAGGAACAACTCGATGCTCAGTACTTCAGGGTGGGCGGCCAGATAATCTTCGGCCTCTTTTTTATCAGCAAATTGCATGTCAAACCTCTTAGCGCTCATTCAAGCGACTTGGCAGTATTTGAGAAAAACGGGAGCGTCACACATCCGGTTATGAAGGGATAACCCGAGCTCCAGGGATGGCAAGCAGTGTGGTCAGCGCGCTATCCAACTCACCGATTAGCCTGTCGATATCGGCATCACTTGTCTGTGGACAGCACAGGGTCATGTTGTGAAAAGGCGTGATCAGGATTCCGCGGTTGATTAGATACAGGTGCAGCGCCATTTGAAGGCTGTCATGAAAAGCCGCCTCGGCTTGCGCACCGGTTCTGGGCGAGGTGGCACAGAATTGAAACTCACAACGAGCCCCCAACTCGGTGACAGACCAGTTCAGTTGGTGCCGCTTGAACAACGCTCGAAATCCCTGCGCCAGTCTTGAGGCCAGGGGCAGCATGTGCTGGTAGGCAGCCTCTGTCATGACCTCTTCAAGACTGACGCGCATGCAACGCATCGCCAATGCGTTGGCGGACAGCGTCGTTCCCATACCGCTGTGGCCATGCCCGTCGCTCTCTTCGCTGATGGTCTCCTGCGCGTGCTGCATGGCCAACGCAACGTGCTCGGTCACGCCAAACACAGCGCAAGGCACGCCACCTGCGATGGGTTTACCCACCACGAAAAAGTCGGGTTTCAAATCCCATTGGCGAGTGCATCCACCGATGCCGGTAGAAATAGTGTGGGTCTCATCAATGATCAGCAGGCTGCCATATTTATGGGTCAACTCTCGGCACTTTTGCATGAATCCCGGATCTGGCAGGACCATGCCTATGTTCGTCATCGCCGGCTCGCACATCAGCGCGCACACATCGCCCTGGGCTAACGCAGCTTCCAGTGCGGCGACATCGTTGAAGGGGATAGATCGACTGTATTGGGTCAAGTCGTAGGCTTGGCCCACAAGACCCGAACGATGCACTGTTTTGCCGTCGCGGTACCGCACCATCACGTCATCCACCGTGCCGTGATAGCAGCCGTCGAACACCAGCAACACATTGCGTTGGGTGATAGCTCGCGCCCAGCGCAGAACATAACGATTGGCGTCAGTAGCGTTGGCGGTGACCTGCCAATAAGGCAGCCCAAATCGCTGAGCCAGCAACTCGCCGCAGAGCACCGCGTCTTCGCCAGGCAGCATCGTGGTCAAGCCATTATTTGCCTGCTCGGCTACGGCGCGGGCAATAGGATCGGGTGAATGGCCAAACATCGTGCCGGTGTCGCCCAGGCAAAAGTCAATGTACTCATGATCGTCAACATCGGTGAAGCGTGCGCCTTTGGCGCGCTGGACGAAGAGCGGCGACGGCATCGACCAATCGCTCATCCAGTGCATGGGAACACCGTTGAACAGATTCGCCTTGGCACGCTGGGCCAGCGCCATTGACGTTGGGTTGTTTTCTATAAAACGGGCACGCTCGGAGGCAGTAAAAGCAGCAATTGCTGATTCAGAAATTCCACTTCTCGACATGATCAAAACCCTATATTAACTATTACATTGATTAAAAGTCGTCGCCAGCCAGATAGAAAACAATCCATCGCCACATTTATTCCCCTATCGGTTTGCGTACAGCAGGAAACAGCGCCCCAACAACTTATAGCTCAGGCGCTCGCCATCAATATTTTTAGCGTGGATTAACTCATACCCGGGTATATTGCAGTTAACGCAGAAAACCTTACTTTGGATTATTAATTTATCCCGCTGAACTCCCTCATCTTTAGAGGATAAACCGAGGTGATTTAAAATCAGGCTTGAGGTGCTTTGTTCTCGACCAGACAGTTCCCGCCATCCACCACAAGGACTTCACCCGTGATGTAACTGGCGTCAGGCGACGCCAGGAATGCAACCGCCGCCGCCACTTCGCGGGGGCTGCCCGCCCGCCCTATTGGGGTGAAGCGCCCCGCCTCTGCTTCAACGGGCGTGGTTGAACCGGTGGTGATCCATCCGGGAGCCACGCTGTTTACAGTAACCCCCTGCTTGGCGACTTCAAGTGCAAGTCCCATGTTCATACCGACCATCGCGGCCTTAGCGGCGCTATAAGCGGCTTCGCCCGGATTGCTCCCCCGGGTGCCCGTGGTGGAACTAATATTGACAATGCGCCCGTAACTTCGCGCCCGCATACCTGGCAAAACGGCTCGGGTTAGAAGAAAAGCCGTGGTTAAGTTTCTTGCCAGTGAAAGATTCCACTCATGCAGCTCCATAGTTGCCAATTCCGAGAAAACCTCAGGGTTTCCTTGCATGGCCATACCGGCGTTATTCACCAGGATATCGACCCGCCCCCAGACTGACTCTGCCCAGAGGCCGAATTCACGCACCTGGCTTTCATCGGTGAGGTCAGCTGGCCGACCTTCAACTTCAAACCCTTCGAGGCGTAGCTCTTTAACCCGATCCACGATGCGGCTGCTGCTGGCGGTGACGATCAACTTCGCCCCAGATGCACCCAGCCTGCGAGCGATCGCCATACCAATGCCAGCTTCACTTCCAGCACCACTGACCAGTGCCACATGCCCCATCAAATCGGTATTTAACATGGTGTTCCCCACGTACTTAATTTGTAATAGGAGTGGAAATTAGGCTAATGAATCTGATAAATAAAGACGATCATTATCAGAAAATCTGACAACCACGATGGCATTTACCAGCGAGTCACTTAAAATTTTCCTTTCGGTCGTGGACAGCGGCTCCTTTTCAGCCGCAGCCCGAAAGTTAGGCCGGGTTCCCTCCGCTATCAACATGGCAGTGTCACAGCTTGAAGCAGAGCTGGATCTGTTGCTTTTTGATCGATCAACCCGCAAAGCCATTCCGACCGCAGCCGCCAAAGCACTTGAGCCCCAGGCAAGACAGGTCGCGAGCCAGTTAAACCTGCTGGACGCGCATGCCCTCCAGCTTCATCAGGGGTTGGAGGGGCGCTTGGTCCTTGCGATGGCACCGGAGCTACAAACAGGCGTGTGGAATCGTCCGCTGTCCATTATCGCCAAAGAGTTTCCCACGCTTGAAATCGAGATTCGCTCCGCTTCCCATCCGGAGGCGATTCGCATGCTCCATGAAGGACGTGTGCAATTGGCACTAGGATTTGAACGACCAGGGCTTGACGAGCGGGAGACGTTTCTTGAAGCGGGGAGCCAGTTGTTAGTCGCAGTTGCCTCTCCAGATCATCCTGCGGCCGCCGGCAAGAAAAGCCCTTTGGGTGAAGAGCAACTGGTGGACGTTCGGCAGATCATAGTTGCGACTGGAGGACCTACAGACTCTGACCCACGCGTTGTACTGTCGCGGCGGATTTGGCTCAGCGACAGTTATCTGGCAACGCTGGATCTGGTGCAGCAAGGATTGGGCTGGGCTTATCTTCCACAGCCGCTGGTACAACCGCTACTCACTTCGGGCGCATTGACGGAGGTGGTGTTTGACAACATGCCAAGTCAGATGCGGTTATGGGTCGACATCATCTGGGTAAAGAACCGACCTCTGGGGCTGGGAGCGCGTCGTTACCTGAGTCTGATGCGCGAAATTGCCGAGGGCGAGCCTCGTCGTACTTGAGAAGTAAACAATTTTGGGGGGGTTAGTGGCCACCAACGGCCTCCTCTGGCATGACGCGCCCCATCAACCTCTCACGCATCGCAGGTATCGTCCTCGAGATCAACCCAAGGTTCTGCCTTGCACCGCATGGCGGCATCCTCCAGTTGCCGCCGTTCGTTGCTGACTCAAGGTCTCAAGGGCTCAGCAAATTCTCGGCAATTGTTCACCCGACAACCAGTCCACCACCCTACGCCCGCCGAATCGGGTCTGCATCTGCACAAAACCGTGCGCGTCTTCAAGCACCGTGCCGATACGTACCGCATGTTCGCCCAAAGGGTTGCGGCGCATGCAGTCGAGCAGCGGCTGGGCGTCTTCTTCGGCGCAGATTGCGATGAGCTTGCCCTCGTTGGCGATGTACAGCGGGTCCAGGCCCAACAGTTCGCAAGCGGCTTCGACCTGTGGCTGAACAATAATCGCCGCTTCGTCCAACAGCATGCCGACGCCGGATTGACCGGCAATTTCGTTCAGCGTGGTCGCCAAACCGCCTCGGGTCGGGTCGCGCAGTACGCGCAGGTCGGGAGCGACCGCGAGCATCTGCGCCACTAAGCCATGCAGTGCCGCACTGTCTGAGAGGATTTCGGTTTCGAACTCAAGCCCCTCTCGCTTGGACATGATCGCCACGCCGTGTTCGCCGATGCTGCCGGACACCAGGATCGCATCGCCGGGACGTGCGCGATGCCCGCCGGTGTCGACCCCATTGGGGATAATGCCAATGCCGGTGGTGCTGATGAACACGCCGTCGCCACTGCCGCGTTCCACGACTTTGGTGTCGCCGGTGATGATCGGCACCCCGGCATCACGGGAGGCGCGGCCCATCGATTCGACGATGCGCTTGAGGTCGGCCAGGGCAAAGCCTTCCTCGATGATGAAGCTGGCTGAGAGATAAAGCGGCCGTGCGCCGCCCATGGCGACGTCGTTGAGGGTGCCATGCACGGACAAACTGCCAATGTCGCCACCGGGGAAAAACAGCGGCGACACCACGTGCGCGTCGGTGGCCATGACCATGCGTTCGCCGGGTTTGAGTTCGACGCTGAAGGCGGCGCCATCGTTGCCCTGGCGCAACCACGGGTTGTCGAACGCAGCAACGAACAGCTCTTCAATCAGTTGCGCCGACGCACGACCGCCAGCACCGTGGCCCATATCGACCACGCCGTCGCGAAAATTGAGGGGGCGTACATAACCGCGTTTTACGGGAGAGCGGCCGGTCATACTGCAACAACCTCGATGTCTTTATAGCGCCCGTAGGCATAGTGAGCGGCGCAGGCGCCTTCGTTGGAGACCATGCACGAACCCATGGGGTTTTCCGGGGTGCATACGCTGCCGAACAGGCGGCAGTCCGTGGGCTTTTTCTGGCCGCGCAGGATCGGCCCGCATTCGCAGGCTTTGTTATCGGCCACGGCGCGGTAATGCAGGTCGAAGCGTTTTTCTGCATCGAAGGCGGCGAATTCCGCGCGAATGCGCAAGGCGCTGAACGGCACCTCGCCAAGCCCGCGCCATTCAAAGCTCTCACGCAGTTCGAAGATTTCGTCCATCAATGTCAGGGCGGCGCTGTTGCCATTGCGGCCCACGGCGCGGACGAATTCGTTTTCGACCTCGGCACGCCCTTCGTTGACCTGACGCACCAGCATCAAAATCGCCTGTATGACATCCAGCGGCTCGAAACCGGCAATCACCACCGGCTTGCGGTATTGGCGGGCGAACTCGGCGTAGGGTTCGGAGCCAATGATGATGCTCACATGCGCCGGGCCGACAAAGCCGTCCAGTTCTACCGCCGCCGCATCTTGCCCGGGAGCGGCAAGAATATGCTCGATGGCCGCCGGGGTCAGTACATGGCAGCACAAGACGCTGAAGTTTTTCAGGCCGCGAGCGGCGGCGTCGCGGATCACCAGCGCGGTCGGCGGCGTGGTGGTTTCGAAACCAATGGCCAGGAACACCACTTCACGCTCGGGGTTGGCCTCGGCGATTTTCAGCGCATCGCTGGGCGAGTAGATCATGCGGATATCCGCGCCTTGTGCCTTGGCGCGCAGCAGCGAGAGGCCACCGGACGCCGGCACGCGCAGGGTATCGCCGTAGCTGCAGAGGATCGCTCCGTCCTCCAGCGCCAGCTTCACCGCCAGGTCGATACGCCCAATCGGCAAGACGCACACCGGGCAGCCGGGGCCATGGATCATGCGCACATTGGCGGGCAGCAAATCGCTCACGCCGTAACGCGATATCGCATGGGTGTGGCCGCCACAGAACTCCATGAAGCGGTATTGGCGTTCAGGCTGGACTTCGTTGCGGATACGCTCGGCAATGCGTTGCGCCAGTTCGCCGTCGCGGTATTCATCGATGTACTTCATAGGGCTTCCGGTTGCAGGCGGTCCAGCTCTTCGAACATTTCCAGGGTCCGCAGGGCTTCTTGCGGGTCGATCAAACCAAGGGCGTACCCGACGTGGACGATCACGTAGTCGTCGAGCTTGGCTTGCGGCACCAGCGCGAGGGAGATTTCCTTGCGGATACCCCCCAAGTCGACGAGGGCGTTACCGCCGTCGCGTAACTCGATGACGCGTGCGGGAATGGCTAGGCACATGCTTGAGACTCCTCCAATGGCAAGGCGGGTTGGCGCTGCGGGTCGCGCCAGTGCGCGGCAACCCAGGCTTGACCCAGGGCCAGCCCAGCATCGCCGCAAGACACGGCCTGCGCGCTGAAAACCGCTAAGCCCTTGGCGGTCAATCGTTGCGTGAGCCGGGCACTGAGCAGGCGATTGGCAAAGCAACCGCCCCCGAGCAGCACCGGCAGCGTGGTGGATTGGCGCTCGATCCAGTCGGCGAGCGCGGCGGCCAGCGTCAGGTGAAACAGCGCCGCGCCCTCCGCGCTGCGTGCGCCGTCGGCGAGCTCGAACAGACGGGTCAGCAGCGGTAGCAGATCGAGCACGCCGTCAGCGCGGATCTGCCACAGGCCGTCGATGGCGGGCTCGGCGTGGGCTGCCAGGTATTCAGCGGCCAGACGCTCCAGGGCAATGGCCGCTTCGGCTTCGAATTGTTGACGCACGCTGATGCCGAGAATCCCGGCCGCGGCATCGAACCAGCGTCCGGCACCGCTACTCGGCGGGCAGTTGAGAGTGCGCGCGAGCATCTGCGCGACCGTGTTGGCGCTTTGTTGGCCGACCAGCGGCCCGAGACGGCTGAGGATTTCATCCTCGCGCCCCAGCAGGTGCAACGCCGCAGCGGCCAAGCGCCAGGGTTCGCGGGCGGCCACATCGCCACCGGGCAGCGGCAGTGGCAATAGATAGCCGAGCCGGCGCCAGGCATCGCTGGCCACCCAGAGCAACTCGCCGCCCCAGGCCGCGCCATCGCTGCCAAGGCCGACGCCATCCAGCGCCAGCCCGAGTACCGGGCCGTCGAGGCCATGTTCGGCCATCAACGCGGCAATGTGCGCGTGGTGATGCTGCACCGCCACGGCGGGCACGTTGAGTTGTTCCGCCAGCGTCACCGCCAGTTGCGAGCTATAGAAATCCGGGTGCAGGTCGTGGGCGATGGCCTGCGGCGTGATTTCAGCGCACGCCAACAGAGCGTCCAGCGACGCCGTCAGGTCCAGGCAGCTTTGCGGGTCGCCCAAGTCACCGTGCAGCGGCGACCACAGCACCTGATCGCCCTGCACCAGGCAGGCGGTGTTCTTCAGCCACGCGCCACAGGCCAGCACCGGCGGCCAGACCTGCGCGCCGGGCAGTTTTTCGCTACGCATGCGGGGCCTCCGTCTGACCTTTGAGGCGGGCCAGTTCAGCTTCCAGCTCGGCGATGCGCGCGGCGCGTCGGTCAATCTCGGGGGCGCCGGCCAGCAACCAGTCGAGCCAGGCATCCAGCCCGGTGCCGTCGCGGGCGCTGAGCTGGATGATCTGGATCTGCGGGTTGACCTGTCGCGCGTAGTCCAGGCAGCGCTGCACGTCGAAATCCAGGTGCGGCAACAGGTCGATCTTGTTGAGGATCATCAGGCGCGCGGCGGCGAACATGTCCGGGTACTTGAGGGGTTTGTCTTCGCCCTCGGTCACCGACAGGATCGCCACTTTGCCCGCCTCGCCCAAATCCCATAGCGCGGGGCAGACCAGATTGCCGACGTTCTCGATGAACAGCATGCCGGCCGGCTCGCTGGCGTCATGGGCGCGGTGGCTGTGTTGATGCTGTTGAGTATGAACGTGGGCGTGAGGCTGCTGATCAACGTGGCTATGCACAGGCGACTGATGCGCGTGACCGGCTGCATGCAGCGCGTCATGCAGCGGCAGGCGGCTGTAGGCTTCGGTGATCATCCGGGCGTCGAGGTGGCAGCCTTTGCCGGTGTTGATCTGGATCGCAGGTACGCCGGTTTCGCGGATGCGCTCGGCGTCGTGACGGGTTTGCTGATCGCCCTCGATCACCGCCAGCGGCAAGTCGGCGCGGCGCTGGCGCAGGGCCATGAGGGTGCTGCACAGCAGCGTGGTCTTGCCGGAACCGGGGCTGGACACCAAGTTGAGGGCCAGTACGCCGTGGGCGGTGAAGTTTTCCCGGTTGCGCGCGGCGTGCCGGTCGTTTTCGCCGAGTATGTCTTGCTCCAGCCGGATGGTGCGGGCCTGGCTCATGCCGGGCACTGAAACCCGCGCCTCACCCGCGCCGTAATGCAGGTCGCCGGTAGCGTCGACGCGCACATCGCTATCGGTGGCTGGCGCTTCGGTCTTGTCGTGTGAATGCCCGGTTCCGCAACCGCAGACGACGCACATGGTGTACCTCCAAAATCAAACGATTAATGATCCTCGACCTGCAGGTCGAGGATGCGCAGTTCAGTACCGCCGGTAGGTTGCAGCCAGAAACCGCCGCACTGCGGGCAGCCGGCGCCACGCTCGGTCAGCGGCACGCTAATGGCGCAATCCAGGCACCAGGCCTGGCCCGGGGGTTGTTCAATATCGATTTGCGCACCGGCCAGCAAGGTGCCTGGTGCCAGTGCTTCAAGGGCAAAACGCAGCGCCTCGATTTCAACGCCAGCCAGCTTGCCGGCTTCCAGGCGCAAGCGGCTGACCCGCACGAACGGATCGCGCCTGGCCGCCGCCTCGACGGCGCTGAGAATGCCGCCCGCCAGACTCACTTCATGCATGAATAATCTCCTCGCTCGGTGCGGCTTCAAGCTCGAGGGTGAAGCCGATGCAGGGGTCGAAGGCCGCCATCAACAGTTCAGCGCGACGTCGGGTGCGCGGATCGCTGGCGGACAGCTTCGCCAAGCCCTGGGCCAGCGTGCCTTGGGGATGAAGGTTCCATTCGGTCGGCGCGACGACCTGATAGTCGCTGATCAACACACCGGCATTCATTCGCTCCAGACAGACCCGGTGCAGCAGCAGACCACGCGAGGTTTCGCTCCAGGCCAACGCCTCGTTGGGCCCCAGCGCCAATGCGCCGAGTGCCAAACCACTGGACTGTGGCAGCGAGAGCCGCGCCAGTTCGGCGAGACGCGCACCTAGCCGCAACCAGACGCTGGCGTAGCGTTGTGGCTCCGCCTCGCGCTTGCGGGTCCAACTGCCCGTCTCACAGGGTAGCCCTAAGGCCACCGGATGCAACGCGAAATCGCTGGCCTGCCGCAGTTGTTCGGCCACCGCGTGCAGCGCTTGGGTGTTGCCGGCCAGTGTCAGGGCATGCACTGGCAGTTGCAGGGCATGGGCCTCGTCGCGGCACTCGGCCAGGGCGTGCGCCAGCCAATGCGCGCTGCGTTGGCTCCAGTCATTGAGCGCGCTGAACGGCTCGGCGTCCCATTGCTCAAGCCATTGCGCCGCCGATTCGCCCAGCCAGGCCTGCATCGCCTGTTGCGGGGCGTGCTCCCAGGCATGCAGTTGGCTGAGATCGGGGCGCACCGGCGGGTTACCCAACAACTGCGGCCATTCGAGCAGCATACGCCGCAGATGCTCGCGGCGGGTTTCGGCCTCCAGCATGCGCTGGGCGTTTGGGTCGATGGGTGTTTCGCCGTGCAGTGCGGTGTTGACGGCTAACTCTGCGGTCAAACGGTGCGCTTGCCCGCACAGGCTATAGAGCAACGGCAAGTGGTGCGCGGCGGTCTGTGGCGGCTGGCCGCGCAACAACGTAGCGGCCAACGCCGGGCGGCTGCCGACAATGGCGGGCTGCTGACCGGGACGCACCCGCAATGAGCCGCTGAGCCGCGCCAGGGTTGCCGTGGCGGTCATTGCGCGCCCCCGGACCCGCGTCCGAACAACAAGCCACGGCGGCTGATGGCCGGGCGTTCGGGTGGGCGTTCGGGCGCGTCCCGCAACAACGCCAGCACCTGTTCGGCGGTTTGCCGGGCCGCGTCCTGATCGGCGAATTCAAACATCGGTGAAAACAGCGAACAGCTCTCGTAGCCACCAATGTCTTCACCGTCTGCGCCAATAAAGCTCAGGCACTGGCCACCAAATTGATGCTCCCCTGACGCACCCTGGGCCAGGATTGTATCGGTGTTCTCCGGCACCCAGATCAGGTTCATGAACCAAGGGGTGATCAGAATGCCGAGCACCCCGGTTGCCGCGTTTTCCCCAGCGATTTGCGCACTAAAGCCTAACGCCTCGACCACCAGTTGCTGATTGAGAAACGGCAACCCACGCATGCGTGTATCGGCGATGCCCTGGAAGTGCGCGCACAGGGTTCGTGCCTGTTGCGCCGGGCAGTCTTGCCACTCAGACAGGTTCATCGATCACCATGAACTGCTCAGCATCGCCATCGCAATTCGGGCAACGCCAATGGTCCGGCAATGCGGAGAACGGCGTGCCGGGCTCAATCTGCCAGACCGGGTCGCCTTCGCGCGGGTCATACACCCACCAGCAGATTTTGCATTCCAGGCGGGTGGCGTCGCTGATACGGGCGTTGTCGCCGCCGTAGCTGCCTTCGAAGCTGGTTTTTTCGTTCATCTTGACCTCACTGCCCTTCGAACCACTGGATAACGTCTTCGAAGCGCTCCAGCGAGTCGGCCAGGTCTTCGGGGGCGGCGCAGATCACTTCCGGCAGGTCGGTGATTTCGATGGTGTCGAGGATTTGCGCATCCTGTGAGTTGAAGTACGTGATGCGCCAGCAGTTCTGGACCCGGGTCGCGCTGATCAGGCAATTGCCATAGCCACGGGCCAATGCGCGCACGGGGCCGGCGGGCAGATAGGTGTCGAGGAACGCGATGTCTTGTTCGGACAACGGCAGTAAGGTCAGGTTGATGACATGCACCTGATCGCCGGGTTGCCAGTGTTGGCTGCGGTCTTGGACTTCGGTCAGGATCGCCGGGGCGTTCATGACGCCGAGCGGCAACGGGGACGACAAGTCGAAATCCGCTGGCCGGGCCGCAGCGCGAGCATTGCCGCGCAGTTGTGTGGGCGCCGCGCCCACCTCGACGTGATCGTAGCCCTGGCCGTAGATGCGCCAAACGCCGGCGAAGATCGATTCCTGGATGCGCAACGACGGCTGCGCGGCAATGATCGCGCTGACTTCACCTTCGCCCAGCAATTGGTCGAGCAGCTTGCGGTCGCCGATTTCCAGGCCACTGAGGTCGACGCTTTGCGTGGTCAGGCCGTTATTGCAGTCGCGCAGGCATTGCAGCAGCTGTTGCAAGGCTTGCCGAGCGCCGGGCAGCGCCGCAAGCTCTTCAGGTTCGGGCAGCACCGGAATGCTATGGGTATACATGCCCTGAGGCATGCTGATGTATTCGAGCACGTCCTCATCGTCAGGTTGCGAGCCGGGGCCGATATCTACCACGGGGATGTAGTTCAGCGGATCGAACTCCACGGCGTGGCTTTGCGCATCGCGGTTATTGGCATCGTGGTTCATTGGCAACCTCCGGAGGCGCTGACCGGGGCACCGGCCAGCAATGGGATGCGCGCATTGCTTTGGCTCACGGCACTGTCCGCCAGGCGCAGGTATTCGTCCCAGTCGAGCATGCCGCTGAAGGTGGTGACGTAACCGGCATCACGCAGCCAGACCAGCGACGGCCAGCGGCGCACGGCAAAGCGCGCGGCGACGGCGTCTTCATCGGCGCGACTGACCACGCCCAGGCGCAGGGTCACGTGGTGGCGGCGCGCAATTTCCATGCGCAGTTCCGGCAACACCACGGCCACGTCCAGGCATTCGGGATGGCGTACCGGGTCACCGCACAGCAGCAACAGGCAGTCGCCGCCTTCGGCAAGCCAGGCGTCGAGGTTATCGGCGTCGATCCAGGCCGCGTCGAATTGCTCCACCAACCGGCTGATCAAGGCCGGGATGGCGGGCGTCGCGGGAATAGGCGCCATGAAAACAGCGGAGTCGCTCATGTGGGGTCCTTGACTGACTGTTGAGGTGGGGTGAGCGCAGCAGGCTCAAGGGTTGGCGATGCGTGGCCGAGCAAGGCGGCCAGTTGCCCGGCGCTCATTGCCGAGGGCAAGCTGAAACCCGGCGCGCTGTCTGGCTGCGGAGCCGTGCCGAACAGGGCCTCTTCGAGCAGGCGCAGGGTTGAGTCGATTTCACCGGCGCGTTGGGCGTCGAGGCGCTCACGTGCAGCGTCGAGAAAGATCAACAGCCAGTCGCCGACCGCACACGGGCCGACCAGTGAGAGGTCGATGCGCCGTTCTTCGCCGTTGCGGTCGCGGCAGCGGGCAAAGCCCAACTCGGCCTCGATCACTTGCATAGGCAGTCCGATGCACATATCAGGCGCGCCTGGCGAGGATGCGTTCGTCGCCGATCCGGCAGGCTTGCTGTTCGGACGGACGTTCGTTTTCGTAGCGTTGCAGCTCAAGGTGCGGCAGTGTCACGGCCTCTTCGCCCGCGAGCGGCGTAGCGCGTTTTTGCGGCGCCGCGCCCCAACTGTCGAGCACGCGCAGCGCCTCATCCAGCGCGCCTTCCATGGCGGCCCTGACGCTGGCGCGCAGGCTGCCGCCGTAGTCCATCATGTTTTCCGGCTGGCAACCGATCAGCAACACCCGTGTTGGGTAGTGGCCGGTCAATTGCGCGAGCATCAGCACTTCCTGAAAGCCGGTCTGGTGCAGGCTGAGCTTTTTGATGCCGAGGAATTTGGGGACATCGTCGTCGGCGATGAACTTCAGTTCGCCAGGCGTGAGGTTGTAGTCCACGGCGTCGAAAATCAGCAGGTAATCGGCTTGCTGAACATGTTGGATCAAGTACAGGCCTTGCGTGCCGCCATCGATCAGCGCCACGTTGTCGGCGAACTCATAACGCTGTTGCAAGGCTTCGACGCAACGCACGCCGAAGCCTTCGTCGGCCCACAAAAGATTGCCGATGCCCAGCACAGTGATCTGCGGCAGTGTCGGTTGGAGAGGACTCATGGCGGTTTCTACCAATGTGGTCATTTTTTAAAAGTCTTGTAGCCGGAAATCATTGACCCGACCAAGCTCAGGCGCCCGTTGATTTCTTCGCGCACGGCGGCATAGATGTGGGACATGACGAATAGCACAATCACCCACATGCCCAAGTGATGCAGGACATGCACATTGTTGGATTGCCCCAGCAGCGGCAGCACCCAACCGAAGGTGCGTTCCTGCCACGAGCCCATTTGCGCGCCTTCGCCATACAGCGCAAAGCCGGTCAGGATCATGAACAGTGAGGTCAGCAAGAAGATGAAAAACATCGCGAAACGCGACAGCGGGTTGTGGCCGAACATCGGTGTTGGAGTAGGCCCGATAAACAGGTAGTAGCGCATCCAGGCGCTCATGTCGGCCCAGTACGCCTTGCTGGTCAGCGGCACCGAGAACAGTTCGCGGGCATGATGATTGCCCACCAGCGCCCAATAGGCGCGCCCGATCATGGCGAGGGTGAAAATGTAGGCCGCGCTGAAATGCGCAAAGCGGATGTAGCCCATCACGAAATGCTCGCTGGCTTCGCCCGGCTGGGTGGCCAGCGGCGAGCCAATCAAGTAGCCGGTGATGGCCAGCACCACAATGCAGGCGGCATTGATCCAGTGCCACAGGCGCACGGGCGCCTCGTACACGTATTCCGACTGGTCGACGGGGCTTTGAGTAGGTTGGGTCATAGCGTCACCTTTGGATGGGCAGGCGCCGTAGCGCCTGCCAATTGCAGCGTTGAACAAGCGATCAACTGACCTTGACTGTGCTCAGCTCCGCGCCGTCCTCGCTCATCACGTGGGTGGCGCAGGCCATGCACGGGTCGAAGGAGTGCAACGTGCGCAGGATTTCCACAGGCTGATCGGGGATCGCCACCGGCGTGTTCATCAGCGCGGCTTCGAAAGCCCCGATCTGGCCTTTGGCGTCACGCGGGCTGCCATTCCAGGTGCTCGGCACGACGCACTGGTAGTTCTCGATCTTGCCGTCCTTGATCCGAATCCAGTGGCCCAATGCGCCGCGTGGCGCGGCAACGATGCCGACCCCTTTGGCTTCAGCAGGCCAGGTGGACGGGTCCCACTTTTCGACGTTGGCGGTGGCGCGGTCGCCGTTGCGGATGTTGGTCATCAACTCGTTCCAGTCGTCGACCATCATTTCTGCGCAGTACTCGGCTTCCAGGGCGCGGGTCAGGGTTCGGCCAATCGTGCTTGGCAACAGTTGTTTGGCACTCAGGTTGGTTTCCGCCAGGCCCAGGGCTTTTGGCAAGTCGTGGTTGACGGCTCGCAGCGAACCTTCCAGTTGCTCCTTGACCCGTTGGCAATGCGGGTTGCCTTTAAGGGCGTGGGCATAGCCCAGGATGTAACGCGCCAAAGGCCCGACTTCCATGGCATGGCCGCGCCAGCGCGGGGATTTGACCCACGAATACTTGGCGCTTTCGTCGACTTCTTCGATGTTGGTACGGGTGCCCTTGGTCTTCGCGCCCAGCTCGTAGTTCGGCTCGGTGATGCCGTCCCACGGATGCAGGCCCTTGTCGTTGTCCGGGTAGTTGTACCAGGAGTGGGTCACGAACTCCTGCACTTGCTCGGGGTCGCGAGGGTCCACGGGGAGGATTTCGTCCCAGTTGCCATTGAGGATTGCGCCGCCCGGCAATTGGTTGGTGCTGTCGTCGTAATTGACCTTGGCGTAGGTGCCGTAGTCCATCACGTTGGTCGCCGACAAACCGCCACCGTGCAGCCAGCCTTTTTGCTTGTAGATGGTGCCGATGGCCAGCACGTCCGGCACATACACGTTGCGGCAAAAGGTCAGCGCTTCATCGATGCGCGCACGCACGAAGTTCAGGCGCTCCATATTCAACGGCGCACCGGCGGCCAGATCGCCATCGATATTGATCGCGCACGGCACGCCGCCGACCAGGTAATTAGGGTGCGGGTTCTTGCCACCGAAGATGGTGTGGATTTTCACCCACTCTTTCTGCAAGTCGAGGGCTTCAAGGTAATGGGTCACGGCCATCAGGTTGGCTTCTGGCGGCAGTTGGTACGCCGGGTTGCCCCAATAGCCATTCATGAACGGCCCGAGCTGCCCGCTTTCGACGAACTTCTTCAGGCGGTTTTGTACGTCGCGGAAATAACCCGGCGACGACAAAGGGTGAGCCGGCGAAACAGTCTGCTGCAGTTCCGAGGTGCGCTTAGGGTCAGCCTTGAGCGCAGACACCACGTCCACCCAGTCCAGTGCATGCAAGTGATAGAAATGCACGGCGTGGTCATGGACTTGCAGCGTCTTGGCCATCATCTCGCGAATCAAGTGCGCGTTCGGCGGGATGCGGATGCCCAGCGCGTCCTCTACCGAGCGCACCGAGGCCAGCGCGTGGCAACCGGTGCAGACACCGCAGATTCGCTCCACGAATGCCCAGGCGTCACGCGGGTCGCGGCCCTTGAGGATGACTTCGAGGCCGCGCCACATGGTGCCGGTGGAAACGGCGTTGCGGATAATGTTGTTGGCATCGAGGTTAACCTCGACGCGCATGTGGCCTTCGATACGGGTCACAGGGTCGACAACGATACGACGGCCTGTGTTGTTGAGGTCGAAACCCTGAGTCGAATAGGTGCTCATTGGTGCTTATTCCTGTCTTGTCGCTGGGGCGTCGGGCGAGGTAGTGGGCGCCTTGCCGTTACTGGCGCGTTTGAGGGCGGTGACGGCGGCGTGGGCAGTGATCGCTGCGCCTACGGTCACGCCGGCAGCCAGGCCGATTTCATCGGCGTTCGCTTCAACGCCAAACTGGTTGATACCGGTCAGGTGCTGATAGAACGATCCCTTGTCCCAGAACCCCTCCTCCGAGCAACCGATGCAGCCATGGCCAGACTGGATCGGAAAGCTGGTGCCGCCGTTCCAACGCACGGTCGAGCAGGCGTTGTAGGTGGTCGGGCCTTTGCAGCCGACTTTGTAAAGGCAATAGCCCTTGCGTGCGGCGTCGTCGTCCCAGGACTCGACGAACTGACCGGCATCGAAGTTCGGACGGCGGTAGCACTTGTCGTGAATGCGCTGGCTGTAGAACATTTTCGGCCGGCCCTGTCGGTCCAGCTCAGGAATGCGGTCGAAGGTCAGCATGTAGGTGATCACGCCGGTCATGACTTCGGCGATGGGCGGGCAGCCCGGCACTTTGATGATCGGCTTGTCGGTGATGACCTTATGAATCGGTACGGCCTGGGTCGGGTTGGGCTTGGCGGCCTGTACGCAGCCCCAACTGGCGCAGGAACCCCAGGAGATGATCGCCTTGGCATCGCGTGCAACACGCTTCAACTGCTCGACGAAGGGCTTGCCACCAATGATGCAACTCATGCCGTCCTGGTTCAGTGGCGGGTTGCCTTCGACGGCCAGGATGTAGTTGCCCTTGTACTTGGTCATGACCTCGTCAAGGATCGCCTCGGCCTGATGCCCGGCGGCGGCCATCAAGGTGTCGTCGTAATCCAGGGAGATCATCGACAGCACCACGTCCTTGGCCAGCGGGTGCGCGGAGCGGATGAATGACTCCGAGCAGCAGGTGCATTCCAGGCCATGCAGCCAGAGGACGGGGGTGCGCGGCTTGTTCTCCATGGCCCAAGCGATTTTGGGCATGAATGCCGGGCCCAGGCCCAGCGAGGTTGCGGTCAAGGAACAAAATTTGAGAAAGCTGCGGCGCGAGATGCCTTGTCTGCGCATCACCTCGTAAAACGTTTCCATTACTTTATTTCTCCTCCCCGCGAATGTTCTTCAACGGGGGCTGCACTCGGTGTGTTGGAAATCTGTGCCTGACCAGGTGAATCAGGCGCCATGCCGTCGGCTACAAAGGCCATCAGTTCTATGGGGTGTTGAGGCTGCAGCCTGGGTCATGATTGCGACGGCGGCTGGAAACATGCGGATAACCCATGACGTTCAGTTATCTGGTAAGTACAAGACCTGTGCCATTTCGCCGCGGCGTGGATAAATTGCTTACCAATTAACTTATCCATATGTTTTTAAAGAATTTTTTATTGTTTACCGAGTGCACCGATACACGCTGTAACAAAGCTGAAATGGAATGTTTGTTTCCACTATTTATGCAGCCTGGAAACTATGTATCCGGCGGGGAAAGTGACTGGCGAGAGAACCTCGCCAGCCATTGAAAGGAAGAGAAGGCTCAGGCGGGCGTCACGTCCAGGCGGTCGTAGCCTTTGAAGCGGTAGAACAACACGGAAACGGTCCAGGTCAGGATGAATATCCCGACGATCAGGTAGCCGATCATGCCGAAGTTGTCGGTCAGCGCGGTGATGAAGTCCCACACGCCACCGTGCAGATCCCAACGCGCAGCGACCAGCCCGAGCACCTCCACCCCGCCCACCAGCAAGGCCACCAACACCGACATGGAGGTGATAGTCAGGTTGTAATAGAGCTTGCGTGCCGGGTTGACCAGTGCCCAGTGGTAAGCGCCGGTCATCATCACGCTGTCGGCGGTATCGACCAGCGCCATGCCCGCCGTGAAGAGCGCCGGGAACACCAGAATCGACCAGATCGGCAGGCTCTGCGAGGCTTGCACCGCCGCAATCCCCAGCAGGCCGATTTCAGTGGCCGTATCAAAACCCAGGCCGAACAGCAGGCCCAGCGGATAGAGGTGCCAGGGACGGCTGATCAGCCGGAACAGCGGGCGCAATAGCCGAGCAATCGGGCCGCCGCCGGTGAGTATCGCGCTCATTTCTTGTTCGCCGATTCGCTCGCCGCGGCGTACTCGGTTAAACGCCTGGTACACCGAGCGCAGGATGAGCAGGTTGATCAGCGCCACCAGCAACAGGAACGCGGCAGACACCGAAGTGCCAATCAGCCCGCCGATACCGTGAAAGGCTTCGATTTCGCTTTTGAACGCCGTGGCCGTCAGGGCGATACCGAGCGAGGCAAGGATCACCACGGTGCTGTGCCCGAGCGAGAAGAACAGGCCGACACTCGCGGTTTGTCGGCCTTCCTGGATCAGCTTGCGGGTGGCGTTGTCGATGGCGGCGATGTGATCGGCATCCACGGCATGGCGCAGGCCGAAACTGTAGGCCAGAAAAGCGGTGCCCAGCAGCAACGGGTAGTCATGGAAGGCCGTGAAAGCCCAGGCCCAGGCCAGCAGGTTGGCAGCGATCAGGCCGGCGAAAATCGCCAGGACGCGACGCTTGAACGTCATAGGCGCAGGAGCCGGTGAAACAGGATGCAAGGGCATGCGAACTCCAGAACGATGGGTTCAAGTATGAAGAAACTAAAAAACTTCATACAAACCTTGTGCCAGTTTGCATGCCGGGTGCTGCGTAGGCGGTTTTTGAAGAGACAAGCGCGTAGCTGATCGACCGCCTGACGCTCGCAGCACATGCGACTGGACAATGACTGTCCACCCGAACAGATAAGTGGACAGTGAGCTTCCAGCCTGTGTGTCGGCTTATCGGCTCAGGCGGGCCCGGCTTCGGGCAGTGTCACGGTGAACTGCGCACCACCCTCGGGGTGATTGGCGGCCACCATCCGACCGCCGGAGCGCTCAATGATGCCGTAGCTGATCGATAACCCCAGGCCCGTGCCCTTGCCCACGGGCTTGGTGCTGAAGAACGGATCGAACACCTGGCTCAGGTGTTTTTCTGCGATGCCCGCCCCATTGTCGCGCAAACGCAGCGTTACCCACCCCGGCGCCTGGGTCACATCGATCCAGACTGTCGGCAAGGCCTGGTTGGCCGCTTGCGCAGCATCGTAGGCGTTCTGCATCAGGTTCATCAGCACTTGCAGCAGTTGCCCGGCGTTACCGCGCACCGCTGGCGTGTCAACGGCCTGCCAATGCACCTGCAGATCAGGCGCGACGCCGCGACAAACCCAGTGGATGGCGCGCTCAATGACGTCATTGAGGTCGACCTCGCCCAGTGCTTCACGGTCCACGGCCGAGAAGCGCTTCAGGGCACTGACGATATCGGCAGTGCGTTGCGCGCCTTCCATGCTGCCCTCGATCAACGACGGCAAATCGCTCAGCAGAGGATCGATGCGCAGTTGTCGGCGCAAGGCTTGAAGGCCGGTTTGCGACTCGCCGTCGTGGACCGCTTGTAAATACTGCTGCAGGCGCTTGCCATAGCTGTCGAGCACATGCGCGTTGGCCAGCACAAAGCTGATCGGGTTGTTCAGTTCGTGGGCGACACCGGCCACCAGGCGCCCCAGCGAGGCCATTTTTTCCGCGTGCAACAGTTGTTGTTGGGTGCGCTTGAGCGCTTCGTGGGCCTCGTGCAGTTGGCGATACGCGTGCTTGAGCTCGCCCAGCGGTCGCCCCACCAGCACATGCCCCATAAAGCGCCCGTTGCCAGTGCTGCGCACGGTGCAACTGACATCCACGGGCACCGGCGCGCCGCTGGCGTCCCTGAAGTTGACCTCCAGCGAGGCGCTGGCGTTGGGATGGCGCAGGCTGGCGAGGGCCTGGCGCAATTGGGTTTCACTGTGCGGGTCGGCCAACAATGCATAGGCTGGGCTGCCGGACAATGACTGCTCATCGAGGCCAACCAGCGTGCGCAGCGCGCTGTTGCTCTCTTCAATGCGCCCTTCGGGGTCGCAGGCCAGCAACACGTCGGACATCGACGACAGCAGCCCGGCAATGAACTGTTGCGACTGCTCCAGTTCGACGTTCTTCTCTTCCAGGGCGATTTCGTCTTGCACCAGCTTGGAATAGACCTCGTCCATCCTGGCGATGACTTCGATCCAGGCGTCTTCGTCGAGGCTGCCGGGTGGCGGTTTACGGGCCATGGTCGTCAGCTTTTAGGGTGCAGATGCAGGTGACTGTGGGCCTGCTCGTGGGTCGCATCCGGCTCCACCGGGATCAGGTTCAGCGAGCCATGACGCACGCCGCGCTCGGCGCACACACGATGGGCGAAATCGCGCACTTCATCGGACGAGCCTTTGAGCATCAGGCTTTCCAGGCAGTTGTCGTGATCCAGATGCACATGCTGGCTGGCAATGGTCAGGTGATGATGCGCGTGTTGCAGGTCCATCACCCGTTCGGTAAGGGTGCGTGAATGGTGATCGTAAACGAAGCTCAGGTTGGCCACGCAATGCGGCGCCTGGCCCTGCTCCAGACGCGCCTGCTCGATATGCCGGCGCAAAATGTCGCGCATAGCCTCGGAACGGTTGTGGTAACCCTGGTCGCGAATCAGCGCGTCCAGCTCCTCAGCGAGGCCACGGTCCAGGGAAATGGTCAGGCGTTCCATGGGATTTCCTTTTCAATGCACCGTGCAAACCATGCACGGGTCAAAAGAGCGAACAATATGTTGCACCGCTACCGGGCTTTTTTCGCCGGGTAACACTGGAGCACCCTGCAAGGCTTGTTCCAATGCACCGGGTTGGCCCTGGGCATCGCGTGGCGAGAAGTTCCAGGTGGTCGGGGCGATGATCTGGTAGCGCGAGATTTTCCCGTGCTCCACCTCCAGCCAATGCCCCAGCGCCCCACGGGCCGCTTCGGTCAGGCCGACCGCGCGGCCTTTGTCGGGCAGTGCGGCGGCGCGGTAATACGGCTCGCCGGGGCGCAGAGCGATCAGCCAGCTTTCCATCAGCGGCACCACCTGCGCCAGTTCCAACAAACGCGCGAGCAGGCGGGTATAAACGGTTGCCGAACAGCGCGCCACGGCATCGCGCAGCAGCGGTTGGCCGGCAATCAACTGACGCGCAATGGCGCCGGTTTCGAGCACCGCGCCGGCCAGGCGAGGGGCTTTGTTCCAGGTATACGCGTCGGTTTTTTCCAGCAACGGCTGGGTTTGCCCATCGGCCGGGTGGCGCGGGCCGCCAGCGTCGTCGAGCCAGGCATGCGCACTGTCTTCACGGATGGCGTCCAGATCCAGCGGTTGCGCACACTGGGTGACGCCATCCCACAGGCCGCGCGGGAACACGCTCGAGCCATCGGCTCGCGGATACGCCCCGTAGGACAGATACAGCCCCGGCCCCGGCCCTAGATGCTCAAGCCCGGTATCCAGGGCGATGTGCAGAAACTGCCGAAAATCGCCCTGCCCCGGCGCTTCGGCATGCCAGGCCCAGAGTTGGTCCTCGCTGGTGAACGCGTTGATGCGCTCCAGCGGCGCGGCGAACAGCTCGGCTTCAAGAAACTGCCGAAACTCGCGAACGCGGGTCAGCAGGCGCAGGCGCTCGGCAGCATCAACGGCGCGCGTCGAACCACCCGGTTGGATCGAGCCGGTGTGCGGCCACTTGCCGCCGAGTGTGCCAATCAAATCCAGCCAGCGTTTGCGCGCGGAAATCGCCAGGCGCTGCTGGCTGCCCTGCAGCGGGGTAAAGCGCGCCACCGCCTCTGGATACCAAGGTCGGTCGGCGTACACCGGGCGCACGAAATCCGGCATGAAAAACAGGTAGAAATGGCTCAGGTGATCGGCAAGGTTTTCGGTGGCGGCCATCAGGTTGAGTGCCAGCAGACCGTTGTCCGGCGGCTGTACGCCGGCCAGCCCGGCCAAGGCGCGGGCGGCGGCGATCGATTGCGACACCGAGCAGATGCCGCAGATGCGTGGCGCGTAGGTCAGGGCATCGAGCGGCGCGTGTTGCAGCAGGATTTGCTCGAAGCCACGGTACATGGTGGCGTTGACCCGCGCCGACCGCACACGACCCTCTTCCACTTCCAGTTGTACTTCCAGATCGCCTTCAACCCGATTGAACGGGCCGACCACCAAACGTGACATGCAAACTCCTAACGGCGTGGGGTGCGTACCGACGGCGCGATCAGCGGGTGATCGGAAGTCGCATTCTGCTTGACGCGCTTGGGGGTGGCTGATTTGGACAGCGCCGACAGAGCGACGAACCATGCCTTGGGCATGTCGATGGGCAGCCCGATGGGAATGCCCGCCAGTTTCGGCGTGCGCTGAAAAGCGTGGCCAGGCTCTTCGAAGCCCGGGGCGGTGCAGTTGATGCAGGCAAATCCACCACGGGTGCAAGAGCCTTCGCCATTCCACAGGCGGGTATTGCAGTCGCCGTGAGCCTGGGTGCCTTTGCAGCCGAGGTTTTCCATCATGCAGCCCAGGTCCGAGGGTTTTTCCGCACTGGCTTTGTATTCGTAGAACTCGTTGCGCGTGCAGCCCTGATGCACCAGTTGGTCGGCGTAGAAACGCGGACGCCCGAGGATGTCCAGATCGGCCGCCTCGAACAACCCGGCGGCCAGCGCCATCAAGGTGTCGGTCACCCAGCCAGGGTGCGTTGGGCAACCGGCCACGTTGATCACCGGCAAGCCGCGCAACGAGCGATAATCGGCGCCCAGCAGGCCGCCGCGATGCTCACCGTCAAATTGCAGGCCGCAGGCGTCGGTCGGGTTGCTGCCCGCAGCGGTGATGCCGCCGTAAGCAGCGCAGGTGCCGATACCCAAGGTGTATTGGGCCACCGCGGCGAGCTTGCGCACCCAGTCGATCATCGGCGCATCGGTCCCGGCCAGCATGTGAAAACGCCCGGTGCCGTTCGGACCGCGCAGCAATGAGCCTTCTATGCACAAGGCATCGAGGCGGGTGCGACCTTGCAGGCAGTCATCGAGGATATCCAGCACCTGATCACCGCTTTCAAGGGACAGCGACGGATGCCAAAGCAACTCGATCCCCGCACTGCGCCACATCGCGGAAAAGTCCTGGGTGTCGGCGCACAGCAAGGACATGTTGCAGCCGCCGCAACCGCCCGATTGCAACCACAGCACTCTGAATGGGCTATTCATCGGGCCTCCTCCAGGCCAAGACGGCGCAATTTCTGGCGCAGGCCCACGCGCGACAAGCCCAGTTCACGGGCAGCATGGGTTTTGTTCCAGCGGTGACGCAGCAGCGATTCCTTGAGTATGGTCGCTTCGATAGCGTCCAGTTGTTCTTGCAACGTGCCCGTGGGTGGCGAGAGGCGTATGTCGTTGGTGTTGCGCCCCTGGCCCTGGCCTTGCATGACGCGCCAGGAAAACGAATGCGCAGCGATTTGCGCGCCTTCCGACAACGCGGCAGCGCGGTAGATTTCGTTGCGCAACTCGCGAATATTGCCGGGCCAGGGGTAACCAATCAGGCTTGCCAGGGCGTCGTCGGCAAAGTGCAGGTCTGGCAGGTCCAGCTCCAGGCGGGCATCGTCGAGCAGCTTTTTGGCGATGGGCATCAGGTCGGCGGTTCGCTCGCGCAACGGCGGCAAACCCAGGCTGACCGTGGACAGCCGGTAATACAGGTCGCTGCGAAAACGTCCAGTGGCGACATCCTGTTCCAGATCGCGATGGGTCGCCGCAATCACCCGCACATCGACCCGTACCGTGCTGGAGGCGCCGACCGGGCGTAGCTCGCCTTCTTGCAAGACGCGCAACAACTTGACCTGAAAGGCCGGCGAGGTGTCGCCGATTTCGTCGAGCAGCAAGGTGCCGCCATTGGCACGCTGGAACAGCCCGATGTGATCCTGATGCGCGCCGGTGAAGGCACCGCGCTTGTGCCCGAACAGCTCGGACTCCAGCAAGGTGTCGGGCAGCGCGGCGCAGTTCTCCATGACGAAGGCATTGCCCGCGCGTGGGCTGGCGTAATGGATGGCGCGGGCCAGCAACTCTTTGCCCGTGCCCGATTCGCCCAACAGCAGCACCGACAAATCATAGCGGGCGACCCGTGCGGCCAACTCACAGACGGCATCCAGCGGCCCCCCGGGGCTGCGCACGATGCGCGAGAAATCGAAGGTGTCGCGCACCCGCTCCAGCGTTTCCCGGCTGCGGCGGCGCAGCGCTGGCGTGCCGGCGCGCAGTTCCAGGTCCAGTCGCTGCATATGGTTTTGCAACGATTGGCTCTCTACCGCATTGCGCACAGTGTTGAGCAGGTTTTCAGGCAGCCAGGGTTTGAGCAGGTACTGATAGATGCCGGCCTGATTGACGCCCGCAATGATGTCTTCCGAGTCGGTGTAGCCCGATAGCACGATGCGCACCACCCCCGGCCAGCGCTCGCGCACTTCCTTGAGAAATTCGATACCACTGACATGGGGCATGCGCTGGTCGCAGAGGATCACCGCCACCACATGCTGTTCAAGAAGTTCACGTGCTTGCGCGGCTGACTCGGCCAGCAGCACCTGGAATTCCTGATCGAGTACCCGGCGCAACGATTCGCGCGAACGTAGCTCATCGTCCACTACCAGGATCATGGGCAAGTCGGATTGCGAGTCGAATGGGGGAGTCATGAGTCCGCGAAAGGCAGAGTATTGGTGTTCACTGCAACATTATGTTGCAACGAGTCATGGCGTCGATGGTAGCACGGTGCCAAAAAGCCACGAGGCTTTTCCTATTTTGGGGGCCGCTACGGGAGCTTTTTTGTAAACAGCGCCTTGCTCCCCCCCGAGCAGTTCCGGCGCTTTACGCCGCCCCCCGACCTAGAAGTTCGCCGGCGTATTCGCGCTGATGATTTCCGCCTCATCCTGCCCGATATTGCGAAACCTGTGGGGCAAGGTGGTGGGGAAGTAATACCCATCCCCAGGGTTCAAGATGCTGACCTGGCCATCGACAGTGAGTTCGACGGTGCCACGGGTGACAAGGCCGCACTCCTCCCCTTCGACATGCACGATCGGCTCTTCGCCAGAGCTGGCGCCCGGGGCATATTGCTCGCGCAAAAAGCGCATCTGGCGACTGGGGATCGGTGCGCCAACCAGCAGCAGGCGCAGGCCATCGCGGCCCAGGTCAGGCTGTTCGTTGGCGCGGAAGACGTATTGGTGTTCGCGTGGTGGCTGGTCAAAGGTGAAGAAGTCCGCCAGGGACATGGGGATGCTTTCCAGCAGCTTTTTCAGGGAGCTGACGGAGGGACTGACGCGATTCTGTTCGATCAGGGAAATGGTGGCGTTGGTCACGCCGCTACGCCGGGCCAGCTCGCGCTGGGAGAGTTTGTAGCTTTCGCGAACGAGTTTGAGTCGGGTGCCCGTGTCCATAGCTGCCTTATATAAGGGTGACTGAAGCGGCGTTTATCGGTTGCGATAGCTCTGCAGGAGCCGAGGCGGGTGTGGGCAGGCAATGTTGCGAAGTTCGCCGACTGCCTGGCCCAGATACCTGAAAGGCGGCTATTAAATCACGTTTGTGGGTAGAGCTGTAGCCGCGCTGAATACGCCCGAGCGCAAGAAAAAAAGCAAGCCCGCAGCCACTGCCTAAGACGGCATGGACCGGGGCTCGCGGCGCTTATGTACCTGACCGGTCAAATACCGAATCGGTCGCGCAGGGCGTAGTAGGCGGCGCCCATGGCCGTCAGCGGGGCCTGGAAAGTGCGGCCGCCGAACATCGGCATGTGTGGCAGGGAGGCGAAGGCGTCGAAGCGTTCGGCGTCACCGCGGATCACTTCGCTGATCAGCTTGCCCGCCAAATGCGAACAGGTGACACCGTGGCCGCTATAGCCCTGCATGTAGTAGGCGTTCTTTTCGATACGGCCAAATTGCGGCATACGCGACATGGTCAGCAGGAAGTTGCCGGTCCAGCGGTAGTCGATCTTGACGTCTTTCAACTGCGGGAAGGTCTTGAGGATCTTCGGTCGGATCAGTTGTTCGATGTCGTCCGGCTCGCGGGCGCCATAGACCACGCCACCGCCGTATAGCAGGCGGTTGTCAGCGGTCAGGCGGTAATAGTCGAGCAGGTAGTTGCAGTCTTCGACGCAGTAATTGTGGGTAATCAGGCTGCGCGCGACTTTCTCCGACAGCGGCTCAGTGACCACGATCTGCGAGCCGCAGGGCATGCTTTTGCGGGTCACCCTTGGGTCGAGATCTTGCTGCAGGTAGGCGTTGCCGGCGATCAGCAGGTACTTGGCGCGAACCACACCCTTGGCCGTGCGCACCACGTTGGGTTCGCCGTAGGTGATGTCCACGGCCGCCGACTGTTCGAAGATCTTGCCGCCCAGGCCAATAATGGCGCTGGCTTCGCCCAGGGCCAGGTTCAGCGGATGGACGTGGCCACCCTGCTTGTCCAGCAGGCCGCCGATGTAATTTTCACAGCCCACTTCGCTGGCGATGTCCTTGGCGTCGAGCAGTTGCAGGTTGCGGTTGCCATAGCGCTCCCAACTGTTTTTCTGTTCGACCAGGCCTTTGAGTTGCTTTTTGTTCAGCGCGGCGAAGATCCCGCCCGGGCGGTAGTCGCATTGGATGTCATAGTGCTGGATGCGCTGGCGAATGATCTCGGCGCCTTCGAACATCATGCTGCCGAGGATTTCGGCGCTCTTTTCGCCGTAGCGCTGCTCGATAACATCCACGTCACGGCTGTAGGAGTTGACCAGTTGCCCGCCGTTGCGCCCGCTGGCACCAAAGCCGACCTTGGCCGCTTCGAGCACGGTGACGCTGTAGCCGGCTTCAGCCAGGAACAGCGCCGACGACAGGCCGGTGTAGCCGGCGCCAATGACACAGACATCGCACTCGACCGACTCTTCAAGCACAGGGAAGTCGCCGGTGTGGTTGCGGGTTGCGGCGTAGTAGCTGTTTACATGGGGTTGCATGGTTAGGACTCCCTGGCGATTGGCCAGCGCGGGCTGGCAATCGCCGTTGTTAGTTGGGCTTAGAGCTTCACCCAGGTGGCTTTGAGCTCGGTGTACTTGTCGAAGGCGTGCAGCGACTTGTCGCGGCCATTGCCCGACTGTTTAAACCCGCCGAACGGCGCGGTCATGTCGCCACCGTCGTACTGGTTGACCCACACGCTGCCGGCGCGCAGACCCCGAGCAAAGCGATGGGCGCGACTGAGGTTGGCGGTCCACACCGCAGCCGCCAGACCGAAGATGCTGTCGTTGGCGATCGCCAGCGCTTCTTCTTCGGTGTCGAAGCTGATCAGCGACAACACTGGGCCGAAGATTTCTTCGCGGGCAATGGTCATGGCATTGGTCACGCCGTCGAAAATCGTCGGCTCCACGTACTGGCCACCGGTGTCTTGCAGGGTGCGCCGGCCGCCAACCAGCAGTTGGGCGCCCTGCTCCTTGCCGATCTCGATGTAGCGCAGCACGTTGTCCAGTTGCCGCTGATCGACCACCGCGCCGACCTTGGTCGCCGGGTCCAGGGGGTGCCCTGGTTTCCAGGCCTGGAGCGCCTCCAGCAGCAGCGCAATGAAGGGCTCGCGGATCGAACGCTGCACCAGCAGCCGCGAACCAGCCACGCAGACCTCGCCCTGGTTGAAGGCAATCCCGGCCGCCGCCGCTTCGGCGGCAGCGCGCAGGTCCGGGGCATCGGCGAATACCACGTTGGGGCTCTTGCCACCCGCCTCCAGCCATACCCGTTTCATATTGCTCTGGCCGGAATACACCAGCAGTTGCTTGGCCACGCCGGTGGAGCCGGTAAAGGCCAGCACGTCCACATCCATGTGCAGGGCCAGCGCCTTGCCGACGGTGTGGCCGTAACCCGGCAGTACGTTGAATACGCCCGGGGGAATGCCGGCTTCGAGTGCCAACTGGGCCAGGCGAATGGCGGTCAGCGGCGACTTTTCCGAAGGCTTGAGGATGAACGAGTTACCCGCCGCCAGGGCCGGCGCGAACTTCCAACTGGCCATGATCATCGGGAAGTTCCACGGCACGATGGCCGCGACCACGCCGCAGGGTTCGCGTGTGATCAGGCCCAACTGGTCGTGGGGCGTGGGCGCCACTTCGTCGTAGAGCTTGTCGATGGCCTCGGCGCTCCAGCGGATCGCGTTGGCCGTGGCAGGCACGTCGATGGCCATGGAGTCGCCGATCGGCTTGCCCATGTCCAGGGTTTCCAGGAGTGCCAGCTCTTCCTGGTGCTCGAGGATCAGATCGGCGAAACGGATCAGCACGCGCTTGCGCGCCGCCGGGGCTTGCAGTCGCCAGGTCCCAGACTCAAACGCCCGGCGCGCGGCGAGCACCGCCGCGTCGGCGTCGGCCTCATCGGTGCTGGCGACCTTGGCCAGAAAACGCCCGTCCACCGGGCTGATGCTGTCAAAGGTCTCGCCGCTGGCGGCCCAACGGTACTCGCCGTCGATAAAGGCCCGGCCTTCGAGGTTCAGGGACTGGAAGTACTGCTCCCAGTCATTGCGATGCTTGGTCATAGGGTGTGCTCAACGCAAAAAGTGGGAGGGCCGTCAGACCGTGTGCAGGTACCAGTTGTACTCAAGGTCGGAGATCGAGTTCTCGAACTCGGCCAGCTCGCTTTCCTTGCACGCCACAAACACGTCGATGTACAGCGGGTCGATGTACCGGGCCATGACCTCGCTGTCGTCCAGCTCACGCAGGGCGTCGCGCAGGTTGTTGGGCAGGCTCTGTTCGTTCTGCTCGTAGGAGTTGCCTTCGACCGGCGCCCCCGGCTCGATTTTGTTGGTCAGGCCGTGGTGGATACCAGCCAGTACCGAGGCCATCAGCAGATAAGGGTTGGCGTCGGCGCCTGCCACCCGGTGCTCGATGCGCACGGCATCTGACGAACCGGTCGGCACGCGCACGGCGACGGTGCGGTTGTCGATGCCCCAGCTCGGCGAGTTCGGCACATAGAACTGCGCGCCGAAGCGGCGGTAGGAGTTGACGTTCGGGCAGAGGAACGCCATCTGCGCCGGCAGGGTTTCCAGCACGCCGCCGATAGCGTGACGCAGGGCGTCGTTGGTCTCGGGGTCTTCGCTGGCAAAGATGTTAGTGCCCGTTTTGTCGAGGATCGAGATGTGCACGTGCAAACCATTACCCGCCTGGCCCGGATAGGGCTTGGCCATAAAGGTGGTGTCCATCTCGTGGTCGTAGGCGATGTTTTTCACCAGGCGCTTGAGCAGCACCGCGTAGTCGCAGGCTTTGATCGGGTCGCTGACGTGGTGCAGGTTGACTTCGAACTGCGCCGGGGCACTTTCCTTGACGATGGCGTCAGCGGGGATGCCCTGCTCTTTCGCGCCTTCAAGGATGTCTTGCAGGCAGTCGACGTATTCGTCGAGGTCATCAATCAGGTAGACCTGGGTCGAATGCGGGCGCTTGCCCGAGATTGGCGAGCGCGGTGCTTGCGGGCGGCCGTTCACGTTGTCCTGGTCGATCAGGTAGAACTCCAGCTCGAACGCGGCGCAAATGGTCAGGCCCAGGTCGTCGAACTTACTCACCACCTGGCGCAGCACTTCGCGCGGGTCAGCGAAGAACGGCTGGCCTTCGAGTTCATGCATGGTCATCAGCAGTTGCGCGGTGGGGCGCTTCTGCCAGGGCTCGATGCACAGGGTGTCGGGGATCGGGTAGCAGATGCGGTCGGAGTCGCCGATATCCAGGCCCAGGCCGGTGCTTTCCACGGTCGAGCCGTTGATGTCCAGGGCGAACAAGGACGCCGGGAGGTTGATGCCTTTTTCATACACCTTGTGCAGCGCCGTGCGTTCGATGCGCTTGCCGCGCACCACGCCGTTCATGTCTGCAATCAGCAGATCGACGTACAGGACCTCAGGGTGTTTCTTCAGAAAGGCGTTGGCTTCGTTGAGCTGAACGGTACGCAGTGGGACCGACATGATGCACCTATTGTGTTAATTATTATGTTCAAAGCTGTTTCGTAGCTGCAGTCAATCCGAAAGATAAAGTGAAGTCAATAGCGAAAAGCGCGGGCTATTCGTTAATTATATTGATACTGGATAGGCAAACACAGGGCAAAAACCAAGCAAACACGCAGACCAACACCCCGATGCGTCTATAATTTTTTACATGAAGGTTGTTAATTAAAATCAACATGGATAAGCTCTGGAAAAACTCGTTCCAGCGTGAATTTCGAGGTGATAAAAATGGCACTCAAGCCATTGATCGGTGTTACTGCATGCGTCAAAGAGATTGGCTTGCACCCCTACCATGTCAGCGGCGACAAGTATTTGCGTGCTGTCAGCGTCGCGGCCCTGGGGCTGCCGGTGATCATCCCTTCCCTGGCGGACCTCTGCGAGATCAAGGATCTGCTGCACTACGTCGATGGCCTGCTGTTTACCGGCTCGCCGTCCAATGTCGAACCCTTCCACTATCAAGGCTCTCCCAGCGCGCCGGGCACCGCCCATGACCCGCAGCGCGACGCCACCACCCTGCCCCTGTTGCGGGCAGCGGTGGCGGCCGGCGTGCCGGTCCTCGGTATCTGCCGCGGCTTCCAGGAAATGAACGTGGCCTTTGGCGGCAGCCTGCACCAGAAGGTGCATGAATTGCCGGGCTATAGAGACCACCGCGAAGCCGACGACCCACGCCTCGAAGTCCAGTACGCCCCGGCGCACCCGGTGGCGATCCAGCCCGGCGGCGTGTTCGAGGCCATGGGCCTGACCGGCGAGATCCAGGTCAACTCGATCCACAGCCAGGGCATCGACCGCCTGGGTGACGGTCTGCGGGTCGAAGCCGTGGCCCCGGATGGCCTGATCGAAGCCATTTCGGTGGAGCACAGCCAGGCGTTTGCGTTTGGCGTGCAGTGGCACCCGGAATGGCAGGTCCTGTCGAACCCGGTCTACCTGAGTATTTTCCAGGCCTTCGGCGATGCCTGTCGGCAACGCGCCGCGCAGCGTCAGCACCGCTAACACAAGGCGGCCCGCACAGGGCCACCAGTACTCGATTCACCGATTGACACGCCCTGCCCACGCGGCGCGCGCACCTGTGTGCACCCGCCGTGCGGCGTGAACGGCAACACCCAAACAACAACAAGCAAGCCCAGGCAGCCAGGATGGCAGCGCCGAATAAACCTGCACCGCATTGATGACGCAGGTTTGCAATCAACCTTATTAAGTCAGGCCGCATTGGCCCGACGACCTGTTGGGAGTTTCACATGGCAAACGCCTCCAGCATTTATCGCAAGGCTCTGGAAGGTCATCAGCCACCACAAAAGGTGCTGGTGAAGATCGACCGCGTGACCAAGAAGTTTGATGAAACCGTGGCCGTGGACGATGTGTCCCTGGACATCCACCAGGGCGAGATCTTCGCCATGCTGGGGGGGTCCGGTTCCGGCAAATCCACCCTGCTGCGCATGCTCGCCGGTTTCGAACGGCCCACCGAAGGCCGCATCCTGCTGGATGGCGTGGACATTACCGATATGCCGCCCTATGAGCGGCCGATCAACATGATGTTCCAGTCCTATGCCTTGTTCCCGCATATGACCGTGGCGCAGAACATCGCCTTCGGCCTCAAGCAGGATCGCCTGCCGGCCAGCGAAATCGAGGCGCGGGTCGAGGAAATGCTCAAGCTGGTGCACATGACCCAGTACGCGCGGCGCAAACCCCACCAGCTCTCCGGCGGCCAGCGCCAGCGCGTCGCCCTCGCCCGCTCCCTGGCCAAGCGCCCGAAACTGCTGCTGCTCGATGAGCCCATGGGCGCCCTGGATAAAAAGCTGCGCTCGCAGATGCAACTGGAGCTGGTAGAGATCATCGAGCGCGTGGGCGTGACCTGCGTGATGGTGACCCATGACCAGGAAGAGGCCATGACCATGGCTCAGCGCATCGCCATCATGCACTTGGGCTGGATCGCCCAGATCGGTAGCCCGGTGGACATTTACGAAACCCCGGTGAGCCGCCTGGTCTGCGAGTTCATCGGCAACGTCAACATCTTCGAGACCCAGGTGGTCGACGACGCCGAAGGTCACGCGGTGCTCCAGTGCCCGGACCTGGACCGCGACATCTACGTCGGCTACGGCATCGCCACTTCGGTGGAAGACAAGTCGGTGACCTACGCGATCCGCCCGGAAAAACTGCTGGTCACCACCGTAATGCCGACCGGCGAGCACAACTGGTCGAGCGGCAAGGTCCACGACATCGCCTACCTCGGCGGGCACTCAGTGTTCTACGTGGAGCTGCCGAACGGCAAGATCGTCCAGTCGTTCATGGCCAACGCCGAACGCCGTGGCTCCCGACCGTCCTGGGGCGACACCGTGTACGTGTGGTGGGAAGACGACAGTGGCGTGGTACTGCGGGCATGAGTACATCGACCATGAGCACTTTCAATCAAGCGTTGATCCGTGTGCTGCCCAGCGGTCGCAAGCTGGTGATCGGCATTCCCTTCCTCTGGCTGTTCCTGTTTTTCATGCTGCCGTTCTTCCTGGTGATGAAGATCAGCTTCTCCGAAGCGGCCGTCTCGATTCCGCCCTACTCGGAAATCTACACCTTCGTCGACCAGAAACTCCAGGTGCTGCTGAACCTGGGTAACTACAGCCTGCTGGCCGCCGACGATTTGTACATCTCGGCCTACCTGGGCTCGCTGAAGATCGCCCTGCTCAGCACGTTGATGTGCCTGCTGATCGGCTTTCCCATGGCCTATGGGATTTCCAAGACCCGCAAGGAAATGCAAAACGTATTGCTGCTGCTGATCATGATGCCGACCTGGACCGCGATCCTGATCCGCGTCTATGCCTGGATGGGCATCCTCAGCAATAACGGCCTGCTCAACGCCTTCCTGATGTGGAGCGGCCTGACCTCAAGCCCGATTGAAATCCTCAACACCAACACGGCGGTCTACATCGGCGTGGTCTACGCCTACCTGCCGTTCATGGTGCTGCCGCTGTACGCCAACCTGGTCAAGCACGACCAGAGCCTGCTGGAAGCCGCTTCGGACCTGGGATCGAGCAACTTCAACAGCTTCTGGAAAATCACCGTGCCGCTGGCCAAGAACGGCATCATCGCCGGGAGCATGCTGGTGTTCATCCCGGTGGTCGGCGAGTTTGTGATCCCGGAACTGCTGGGCGGCCCGGAGACCCTGATGATCGGCCGCGTGTTGTGGCAGGAGTTCTTCAATAACCGCGACTGGCCGGTGGCGTCCGCCCTGGCGGTGGTGATGCTGGCGATCCTGATTATTCCCATCTTGCTGTTCAACCGCAGCCAGGCCAAAGAAATGGAGGCACGGGCATGAAGCGTTTCAGTTTTTCGACCCTGATGCTGGTGCTCGGCTTGTTGTTCATCTACCTGCCGATGCTGATTCTGGTGATCTATTCGTTCAACGCTTCCAAGCTGGTGACGGTCTGGGGCGGCTGGTCGCTCAAGTGGTACCTGGGGCTGTTGGACAACACCCAATTGATGGGCTCGGTGGCGCGCTCCCTGGAGATTGCCTGCTACACCGCCGTGGCCGCCGTGGCGCTGGGCACCCTGGCCGCCTTCGTGCTGACCCGCGTCACCCGTTTCAAGGGCCGGACCCTGTTCGGTGGCCTGGTGACCGCGCCTCTGGTGATGCCGGAAGTGATCACCGGTCTGTCGCTGTTGCTGCTGTTCGTGGCCATGGCGCAGATGATCGGCTGGCCCATGGAGCGTGGCATCGTCACCATCTGGATCGCTCACACCACCTTCTGCGCGGCCTATGTCGCGGTGGTCGTCTCGGCGCGCCTGCGGGAGCTGGACCTGTCCATCGAAGAAGCGGCGATGGACCTCGGCGCGCGACCACTCAAGGTGTTTTTCCTGATCACCATCCCGATGATCGCGCCGTCGTTGGCGGCGGGCGGCATGATGGCGTTCGCCTTGTCCCTGGATGACCTGGTGCTCGCCAGTTTCGTCTCCGGGCCCGGCTCCACCACCCTGCCGATGGAGGTGTTCTCCGCCGTGCGCCTGGGGGTCAAGCCGGAGATCAACGCCGTGGCCAGCCTGATTCTGCTGGCGGTGTCGCTGGTGACCTTCATGGTCTGGTATTTCAGCCGCAAGGCCGAAATGAACCGCAAGCGGGCGATCCAGGAAGCCATGGACCAGACCACCAGCGAAGCCTGGCAGCCGCAACCCCAACAGTCATAACGAACACCGGCGACGGCCTAGGCCGTCGTGTTTTACCCCACAATAAAAAATGGAGTTGGATGCATGAAAAGGTTTGGCAGGACTCTGCTCACACTGTCCCTGTTGGGCGCCATGGCTGGCGGCGCCCAGGCATCCGACAAGGTGCTGCGTGTGTATAACTGGTCGGACTACATCGCCCCCGACACCCTGAAAAAGTTCGAGGCCGAGACGGGCATACACGTCACCTACGACGTTTTCGACAGTAACGAAACCCTGGAAGCGCGGCTGCTGGCCGGCAAGTCGGGCTACGACATCGTGGTCCCGTCCAACAGCTTCCTGGCCAAGCAGATCAAGGCCGGGGTCTACCAGACCCTGGACAAATCCAAACTGACGAACTGGAAGAACCTGAACCCGGTGCTGCTGAAAAATGCCGCCGCCAGCGACCCCGACAACGCGCATGCCTTCCCGTATATGTGGGGTTCGATCGGCATCGGCTACAACCCGGAGAAAGTCCGCCAGGCACTGGGCACCGACGCGCCGCTGAACTCCTGGGACCTGCTGTTCAACCCCGAGAATGCCGCGAAACTCAAGGCCTGCGGCATCAGCTTCCTCGATTCGCCGACCGAAATGCTGCCAGCGGCCCTGCACTACCTGGGCTTCCCGGTGAACTCCCAGGACAAGCAACAGATCGCCCAGGCCCAGGAAGTATTCATGAAGATCCGCCCTTCGGTGGCGTACTTCCATTCCTCCAAGTACATCTCGGACCTGGCCAACGGCAATATCTGCGTGGCCGTGGGTTACTCCGGCGACGTGCTGCAAGCGCGCGCCCGGGCTGAAGAAGCCAACAACGGGGTGAAGATCGACTACAGCATTCCCAAGGAAGGCGCCGGCAGTTTCTACGACATGGTGGCCATCCCCCGGGACGCGAGCAACGTCGACAATGCCTATGCCTTCATGAACTTTCTGATGCGCCCGGATATCATCGCCGAGGTCACCAACAGCATCGGCTACAGCAACGCCAACGCCGCGGCCACGCCCCTGGTGGACGAGGCGATCCGCAACGACCCGGCGTCCTACCCGCCCCAGGAAGTGCTCGCGACCCTGTACGCGATCCCCGACCAGCCCATTCCCGTGCAGCGCCTGATGACCCGCGGCTGGACCAAGGTCAAGCTCGGCAACTAACACGTGCGCGCCACCACTCGGCGCACCCCGCTTCCGTTCCCGTCGCGCCTTACCACCGCGACCTTTGCTGTGAACGGCTTCACCCGGCTCCCTCGGTTAGGGTGAAACCCTTGGCGCCTTCGGGCGCCTTTTTTGCGTTCAGCCGCCGCCAAAGCGCCCTGCCACTCTGGGCCTTTCATTGGTGCGCGGCACTGAGCAATTAAAACGCTTGAGGATGCCCTGCACTTTCTGGCCCACTTGATCGCGCGCTCGTGTGAAGTGCTAAAGAGCGCGCGGCACCTCGTGGAACCCAAATAACAACTTCGGACAAACCTTATGAACTCCAGCGTCAGCCGCTGCGCGCTCCCGCCCGACTCAAGCATTGCCCGCCATGCCACAGGTGCCAGTTTCATCGATTGCCAGAGCACCTTGACCGATGACCACGCGCGCAGCGCCTTGCGGCATGGACTGCGGCTGATGGCCCGGACACCTATTTGGATCGACCGATTGATGGCGCTGCGCAATCGACTGGTGCAGGTGTTTGGCCTCAAGGACCTCGGCAGGCTGACACGCATCGACCTTGAGCGTGCAGATGCCGACTATCGACCCGGCGACCGGGTGGGGATTTTCACCCTGGTCTCGCAAACCCCCGACGAGGTTCTGCTGGTCGACCAAGACCGGCACCTAGATGTGTACCTGGCCATCAACCTTATGCCGCTCGACGCGCAAGGGACCCGCCGGGCGGTACTTTCCACCGTGGTCCAGCCGCACAACTGGCTGGGCCGCCTGTATATGCTGCCGGTGGCGCCGTTCCATCGCTTTATCGCGCCACGCATGCTGGCCATGCTCAATCAGCGCTAGCGTTGTTCATACCCGCGTTCAAGCTCAGTGCGTTCCACGAGCCGCGGGAACAGACACTCAAGCGCCAAGGCACTTTAGGCGGCCATTCGACGCCCACTTCGAAGCCCATACTGAACAGGGCCCAATCCTCAAAGATAACGGTTTGCCCGTTGGAAGGGTGACCGACGGCCAAGCGCTTTGCTGGCTGGATGGGCAGGTCGCAGGTGTCTTTGAGCTCGGAGCCGAGCACGCACATCACACAGTTTGAAACCGCAAAGAAGTCCGGTGGCGGTCACCTATTCGACCAAGCGGCCTTGAAATAGACAGGTTTTACCGGATTTGTCCGCAAAGCTTGTTAGGATAAAGCGGCTAACATCTCGTTTAACCATAGGAACAGCGGGGATAATGACAACTGCACGTCATGGCGTGCCACCAATAAGGAGATTCTCATGGTTGAAAAGCCTACGGATGATCGGCCAAACATCCCTCACGTCCCCAGTGAGGACGGTATTCCAGCACCGAGCGGAGCTGCCAATCTGATCGACACTGACTATGTGATCGGTCAAGACAACATCAAGGGAGAGTTTTCGTTCTCGCTCGATATCCACGGCAAAGTGTTCATTATTTCAGCGGCCACCATTTTACTGTTCGTGGTTTTGACGCTGGCATTGCAGAACGAAGTTGAACCCCTCTTCAGCTCTATCCGAAACTGGTTAACCAGCCACCTTGCCTGGCTCTTCATGAGCATTGCGAATGTTTTTGTCGTGCTGTGCATTGCGTTGATTTTCTCTCCGCTGGGTAAGGTTCGCTTGGGCGGCAGAGATGCCAAGCCAGACCATAGCTACGTCGGATGGTTTTCAATGCTTTTTGCCGCAGGCATGGGCATTGGTTTGATGTTTTATGGCGTAGCCGAACCCATGTCGCATTACGCTGCGTCCATGGGCGGTGTGACAGTCGATGCCAGCGGCGTGCGCACGGACTGGGCGCCGTTAGGAGGGGCTGCAGGCGACATGAAGGCATCCGCCGATTTGGCGATGGCTGCCACGATCTTTCACTGGGGGCTCCATCCCTGGGCGATATACGCGATAGTGGCGCTGTCCTTGGCGTTGTTTTCTTACAACAAGGGCTTACCGCTTTCGATACGCTCAATTTTCTACCCCCTATTGGGCGAGCGTGTTTGGGGATGGCCAGGGCATATCATCGATATCCTGGCGGTATTCGCCACGCTATTCGGGTTGGCGACTTCGCTGGGCATTGGTGCAGAACAAGCTGCCGCAGGGATTGAATACCTTTTCGGAATCCGATCGACGAATCTCAGCAAGGTCGTGCTGATCGTTGGTATCACCTTGATCGCTCTTTGGTCAGTCCTTGCCGGCTTGGACAAGGGTGTCAAGATGCTTTCCCAGATCAATATGGGACTCGCATTACTCTTGCTGGTGTTTATCATCGTAGTGGGGCCGACGTTGGCCATCTTCACGGGTTTCTTCAAAAACCTGGTGACGTATGTTGAATACCTGCCGGCACTTTCGAACCCATTCGGACGCACTGACACTCAATTCACCCAAGGCTGGACGGCCTTCTATTGGGCTTGGTGGATCAGTTGGTCGCCGTTTGTAGGCATGTTTATCGCGCGCGTCAGTCGTGGTCGAACGGTTAGAGAGTTTCTGATCTCTGTCCTGCTCGTTCCTTCAGTGGTTTCTGTGCTGTGGATGACCACGTTCGGCGGAACGGCCATTGACCAAGCGACGGTACAGGGCGTGATGGGCGTCAAGGACGCTGTGCTGGAACTGAAACTGTTCGCCATGCTGGGAGAACTGCCGCTTAAGGAGATCAGTTCATTCCTGGGCATCATTCTGGTCATCGTGTTTTTTATTACTTCTTCGGACTCCGGTTCGTTGGTGATCGATACGATCACCGCCGGGGGTAAGGTTGATGCGCCGGTGCCTCAACGTGTGTTCTGGGCGGTCATCGAGGGCGTGATTGCGATTGCCCTTCTATTGGGGGGTGGTCTGGTAGCACTGCAGGCGATGGCAGTTTCCACAGGTTTGCCCTTCGCAATCGTTCTGATGTTGGGATGTATCTCTCTCGTGAAAGGATTGATGACTGAGCCTCGTTAGTGAACATGAGCTAAGACATACGTAACTTTCGCTTCAAGTTTCAAGGTGTAACACGTCAATCCGTTTGCACCTTGAAGCTAAAACCGAGGGCAATATGTTCCAACAAATCAATAGTTTCTTCGTCATCCACAACTTTCTGGGAATAGCGTTAGCTAACTGGATTGTCGCTACCTCACTGGCAATGATCAGCTTTATCTTGGCCAGGGCGGCGATTGGCTTTTTTCGGAGAAAACGTCGGACAGTATCTGTACTACCCAATGCCCATATCAGCCACGATACGTCGCTTGGGGGGCGAACAGATCGTCATGGCGAACGCCGCAATGATCGGAAGTACCATACAAAACTATAAAAGGCTTCAAGAACGCCGAGTCGTGTTCGAAATTGCGTTGACCTACCACTGCTCTCCGCAACAAGTTAGAGACGTGCCGCAACGCATAGAACAGATTATCCGCAAGCAAGAAAGAGCACGATTCGATCGCTGTCACTTTCGAAACTTCGGCAATAGTGCGTTAGAGTTCGAGACCGTTTACATCGTGCTCGACCCTAGTTACAACGTTTATATGGATGTCCAGCAAGACATCAATCTTGGAATAATCGACGCGTTCGAGGAACTGGGCGTCAACTTTGCCTATCCGTCACGCACGGTCTACATTGCCTCCGATCCCGGCAAGGATAGGCTTTTGAATGATTCCAAACACCCGATCTAGAGGCTCGTGCCTTGCCTGATCGACATCATTGCCCAGTGCGCTTGGCGGCGTCACTTGGATTTGGATTTGGATCGCACCAGGTCAGGCGAGGTAGCGCGGGATCAACCAAGCGCTTTGAATGCAGGGTTCAAGGAGCGGTTACTATCAAATGGCGTTAGCCTCGCGCGTTAACGCCAGCAGTTGAGCAACTGAGTCAATTCCACAACTCGCCAACCGGGGTGGACGTTGAATAGTGAGTCGCGATCTGCGCCTGCAACAATTCTGCTGTCGCAAGGGCATCGGTTAAAGCGTGGTGGGCATGGTACGCCGGAAGGCCAAGCCGCTTGCGACTATCTGCCAATCGTATGGATTGCTGTGAGCGCCCCATGAGTCGGGCAAACCAACCGAGTTTTTGCCGATGCAGTCGAGCCTCTAACTGCATCGTATCGATGACTGGAAAGTCCAGCCCCTCCCCTAAATATCTACGGACTGCCTGATCCAAGAAGGCGCGCTCGATATTGCGATAATGGACGACCATCACCTTGCCGGTCATAGCCGTCAGCAACGGATCTAGCACCTGTGCAAAGGTGGGAGCATCGAGAATCTCGGTATGGGTTATGTGATGAAAAGTCACTGACTTTTCATTCAGTTCGGAAGATGGGTTTATCACCCAGTAAAGTGAGTTCCCGCAATAAATGCGCTGTAGTGTGAACGGCATCACGCCGATGCTCACAATGCTGTGCGCGTGTGCATCAAGACCGGTGGTTTCCACATCCATTGCGAGCAGTTGCACACTCTCAATGGAGGCCTGGGCTGAGACTGCACCGGCTTGATAGAACTGTCGCAAGCGGCTGTTAACGGCGTTTTGCGCCAATGTCTCAAACCTGGAAGACCAGTCCAGCATTTTACGATTGGGCTGCGCATTCATGTGCTTCATGACGCGAGGCGACCTTTTGGAGGATAGCGGAATCGCAAGAAATTCTGGCCATTACTCAAGACCTGAAACGCCTCTTTTAGATTACGCCGCTCACTGTTGGAAAAACGCTCGGGCTCGACGTAGTTATTGAGCGCAGCACCCTGCTCCAACGCGTCTGCCTGATGTCGGATTCGCACCATCGACAGAAACTCCAGTGCATATCGAAGTTGCTTTAATCCTTCAGGCGGGATGACGTTGCTGCTCGCTATCGCATCCATGCGATCAAACGAATTCTGCGCGGTACTGCCGCACGCAAGCGCATGGATGCGGATAAGGTCAGTCAGCGGAGCGGTGCCCCGCCCCTTGAGATTAATGATCCTTTTGTGCTGCCCGTCTGTCTCGACGACAAAAGTACGGAAAAACCCCAATGGCGGCGTCCGGTCAAGCGCAATTCGAGCCATGGCACTCAGAAAAACAGGGTGTGCGCTGGATTTGCGAGCACACAGAGTTTTTAGCTCTTGTACCAACTCAAGCTGGCCAAAAACACCGTCAAGGTCGAAAAAAATACAGCTATTGAGCAACGTCGTCGGGTTAGGTTTCTCGATCCACTGATCGAAATAACGTCGCCACACATTCAAGGGCTGACGCCACTGATCGTTGGTCGCCATTATCCCGCCCTTACAGTAGCTGTAACCGCACGCGGCCAGGCCATCACTCACAAACGTTGCCAAGGCCCGAAAGTAAGCATCGTGCTGGATCGGATCGAAGCTGTCGTCAAGCACCAATGCGTTGTCCTGGTCAGTCACCAACAACTGCTCATCGCGCGCCATGGAACCGAGCACCATAAAGCAGTAAGGCACCGGAGGCGGCCCCAGTTTCTTCTCTGCCAGTTCCAGCAAACGCTGGGTAAAGGCCCGGCCAATGCCGGAAATTGCGCTGCCGATCATGTGTGCAGTGGCGCCATCACGCACCATGCGGATGTAGGTTCCACGCAGGTCGCGCAAAAGCGATTTCAGGCCTTCGACGGAGGTCTGATTAGAGATTCTGTTTACCAGGTACAAACTGCTGTGCGACTCGTAGCGAATGATATCCGACAGGTTGATCAGACCGATCGGATGGCCATGGTGGACGACTGGCAAATGGTGAATATTGCGGCGCAACATCATCAGCATGGCTTCAAACACTGAGTCATCGGCGCCGATCGCAACCGGGTCGGCAGTCATGATGTCGCTGGCGCTCGTTTCATCAGCGTTTCGGCCAGCAGCAACAACGCGCGTGCGCAGGTCGCGATCAGTCACGATCCCTTGGATTTCAGCCGGCTGCAAGCCCGTAGGCGACATCACCAACACGCAAGAAACACTTTGCTCTGTCATGACTTTTGCCGCGTCGCCGACAGAAGCATCCGACGCGATCCACACCAGGGGTCGTGAGATAAGGGCACGGCATTTGAGCTGAATAAGTTCACTCGCACGGCCCTGCGCCTCAACGGCCGTCTTGAGCCTGGAGTGCCCCTCGGCTTCAACAAAGTCGGCGAAAGCATCATGTTGCGCGCACAGATCAGCGAAGACGTCGGCGGGTATGTAATAGATCAGGCTATCTTCCAATGCTCTGGCAGGAAAACGCACCTTGTTACTGCGCAACAGACCTGCTTGCCCGAATATGTCGCCTTCGACAAGTCGGTTGTAGAGTTCGCCATTACGCCGGTAGATCTCCACGGCACCACTGCGCACATAGTGCAAGTCCTGAATAATCGCACCCGCTTCAAGGATGTCACTGCCGGCCTTGAAATAACTTACTTCTACCCGCCGAGCGATGGCGTCTACCGACTCCTTTGGCAGCGTATCAAATGGGGCGAAACGATAGAGGTGGTCGCTAATCTCCTGTAACTCGATTTGCATGAAACCTCGAAATGCTGGAAAAAATATACGTTGCAAACGCCATAGTTGGCGAAGGGTAATCGTCTTTACAGTGTTAGCCACCACATCACATCCCGGGACGAGGATCAAGCGCTATGCGCTGCACCAACTACTGCGTAACGGCTTACCGTAATGTTTGCGAGGCCAGCAAGTGCGGCATTCACCCAGGGCGCAGCGCAGTTGCGCTGACCCAGCCTATGGTTTGGCTTTTTGCGTGGCGGCGTCATTGCCCTCCGACTGCAGAAAGCCACGCGCCAACTGTTGATAGAGCTCAGGCCCCATCCTGGCACTGACTGCTTTGGCAATCAGCGCAACAGCCATCAGACTGATCACCATGCCATGGCTGTCGATCATCTCCATCACGATGATCGCGGACGTGATCGGCGATTGCGTGACAGCCGCCAGAAAGCCAACCATGCATAAGGCAATGATGGGCTGTGCCGCCAGAGCGAAGAACTCAGCGACGTTGGCGCCTACCGCAGCCCCTACCGCCAGAGACGGGGCAAAAATACCGCCCGGGATACCGGAAAAATAAGTCACTACGGTCGCGAGAAAACGCGTGATCGGCGCGTGCCAGGGCAGACCGATATCAGACACGATGATCTGGGATGTGATCCCATAACCGCTGCCAAAGGACATCCCGCCACTGAGCCAACCGAGAATAGCCACGATCATCCCGCAACCACCTGCGAACCAGACAGGGTGCATGCGACGCCATTCCCATACGAAAAATCGGCGATACCTCTGCGGCCACAGGAGCATCCGACTGAACAACCCTCCCATAAGGCCGCAGCCAATACCAATCGCCAGTACCGGGATAACGATATCGAGATTGACCTCTTGCACGTCGAAATGCCCGAAATAGTTGTAGTTGCCCTGCAAAGCAATCGCGACCATCCCCGACAAGATGATCGTACTGAGCAATACCCCGCTGGTACGGGTTTCCAACTTACGCCCCAACTCCTCCACCGCAAAGGCCACACCGGCCAAAGGCGTGTTGAACGCGGCGGCAATACCCGCTGCACCACCGGCCAGAATGAGGTCTTCGGGGCGGATGATTCGAGCGTTAGGCAGATAACGGTGAAAGAAATGCATGATCGAGGCGGCGACTTGAACTGACGGGCCTTCACGCCCGGCTGAAAAACCACCGGTCAACGCCAGAGTACCTAGCCCTATCTTGGCAACAGCAAGGCGCAAGGACACCAACTTATCCACGGGTTTACCTTGATGGGCCAACCGTGTAGCCGCAATGACCTGAGGAATACCGCTGCCTTGTGCCCCGACAAAAAAGCGGGTGGTCATCCATACGACAAACATGCCGATCAAAGGCGTGTAGATAAACGGCAGCCAAGGCCGGCCGGCGGTTTGTTGAACGAACTGCATCAGCGCCAGGTCGGCCAGCCGGGCGAACAGCACAACCAGTAACCCGGCGAGGGTAGCAGCAGCCCAGAGCGTCACACGAGTACGCCATCGGATCGAGGCAAAGCGACGACGTATGAGTAATATCGGCTTGATCACCCGAGCGGATTCCCGTTGTTGAGGTTAAATAAAACCCAGAAAACAAGACTACCGGGTTAAACGGTCAGGTCCAGCCAGCAGCGGCTAAAGGATTATAGCCATCATCTTCCCCTGCTACCCACTCCACGTGCAGTTACCCCGGCAATCTGATGCAGGGTAGGACTGTCCGCTCGCGACTGTGCTGATCAATCAACTACTGTGGAGTCGCCCTGAATAAAAACAAACAAGACGCAGAGATTCCCATGCGCGTAAAGAACCGCTTCGCCATGCTGGCCGCCGCTGCAACCCTTGCGCCTGGGGCGCACACCGGAGGCTGGCGATTACCCGCTGTGGGTTGATGGCCAGTGTCACGCCCTGAATCCCTGGATTGGCGCGCCAACCGCTCGCCAGCGTTTTATTCAAATATGGACGTGCAAGGCCGGCTGATGGTCGGATTAACACGATCAGCCGGCCCCCTTCTTCGCCCGGCCACGCAGCGTGCGACGACGCACGCAACCGGCAAGCCCGAATGCCTAGGCGCCATCACTGCGCTCTCTCTTTCGGGTCATCCAGCTCGTGTGGGCGCACACCAAGGCAAAAGTCAGCAAGAAGAAAGCCAGATAAGTCGTCACTATGTCCCCCTCATCTAAGTCAGCGCGTTAGGTTGTTATTGCGAATATATCCATGCTGACGAGGTGGGAAGGTTAAGGTGGGTTAAGAAATAGTTAGTATTCGGGCGCGCCTTAGATCAATAGGGTTCACATGCATTGGGTGTCGGCATTGAGTCGGGAGCGCTGAAAACACGTTCAAATGGAGGAAATCATGAGTAGTGCGTTGGTCATAGAGGACGATCAGGTGACTGCTGAAATCATCGTCGCTGAGCTCCAACGCCACGGCTTCAGCTCAAAGTGGGCTGCTACCGGCCGCGACGGACTGGCCTTGGCGATTGCAGGCGGCTACGACGCCATTACCCTGGATCGCATGCTGCCTGACTTTGACGGGCTGACAATTGTCAGCACCTTGCGCAGCCTTGGGATTCAAACACCGGTCTTGATGATCAGCGCACTGTCCGATGTGGATGAGCGCGTCCTGGGGCTCCGTGCGGGCGGCGACGATTACCTGACCAAGCCGTTTTCCGCGGTCGAGATGGTCGCACGCCTGGATGCATTGCTTCGACGCACTGCCGCAGACCCCAGCAACCCCCACCTCAGTTGCGGAAACCTGCGCCTGGACCTGGTAGAGCACAAACTGACTCGAAATGACGAAGACATCCAACTGCTGCCCACCGAGTTCAAGCTGCTCAATTACCTGATGCGCAGTGCCGGCCAGTTGGTCACGCGCACCATGCTGTTTGAAGGCGTCTGGGGATACCACTTCGACCCTGGAACAAACATCATTGATGTGCACATCGGTCGACTGCGCAAAAAGCTGGAAAGCGACGAAAACTCGCCTGTCATCCATACAATACGCGGTGCCGGCTATGTCCTCGTTACCCAAAAATGAGGATTGGCGCTCGTCCGGAAGTCGGCTGATCGGGTTTTACGCAGTGTTTTTCGTGGCCTGGGGCGCACTTTTTACGGGTGTGCTGTACTGGGAAATTTCCCACTATCTCGGAACGGTCGCTGAACGGACGTTGTTGCAACGCGCCCACTATTATCAACAGATCGACGACACCCAATTGCTCGCAGAGCTGGCTGCCAGTGAGGCTTTTTCAACGCCAGGGATCGACGCCTACGGCTTGTTTGCACCCGATGGCAAACACGTCGCCGGCGACCTGCTGAAACTACGCTCCAACCTGCCCGACGATGGCCAAGTCCATTACCTTGAGCGCGGCCTGAGCATTGCGTTACCCAGCACCGAAACCAGAAGCAGCTATGCCCTGATGGCACGACGCCCCGACGGGCATATCCTCATTCTGGCCCGTGACGGAGGGTCAATATCCGCCGTGGGTGGCATTATCGAGCAGGCACTGATGTGGGGGTTGTCATTAACCCTTATCCCCGGATTGATTGGCTGGCGTTTATTACGGCGGCGGCCATTGCGGCGTGTCAAACGCCTGCAGCTGTGTACCGAAAGTATTGTCTCCGGCAACCTGTCTGAACGTTTGCCGTTGTCCGCACGCCGCGATGAACTGGATATGCTGGCCAGCGCCGTCAATACGATGCTCGATCATATTGAGCAACTGATGTATGAAGTCAAAAGCGTCTGCGACGGTATTGCCCATGACTTGCGCACGCCGTTGACACGCTTGCGCGCAAGGCTCTATCAGTTGCAGCAATTGCCGCTGGCGCGTGAACATGAGCAGGCCTTGAACCAGGCGTTTGAGGAGAGCGAGTCGATCATGGTGCGTTTTCAAGGGCTGCTGCGGGTTGCCGAGCTTGAGGATATTCGTCGTCGTTCTGCATTTGCGCCCTTTCCGATCATGGCGCTGTTGAAACAGGCGCATGAATTTTATGAGCCGATGGCGCTGGACCGCTCCCAAACGCTTTCGTTGGCCATTCCCAGCGATTGTCCCAGGGTGTACGGCGACTCTTCGTTGCTGTTCGAAGCGCTGGTCAACCTGCTCGATAACGCCCTTAAATTTACCCCTGAGGGCGGCCATATCGAATTGCGCGGGAGCGTCAAGGATTCATCGGTCATGATTGAAGTCGTCGACGATGGTGCCGGCATCCCTGAAGCGGATCGTACACATGTCATTCGCAGGCTCTATCGCGGTGAGGGAAGCCAGATAAACCCTGGCCACGGCTTAGGCTTATCGTTAGTCGCCGCCATCGTCAAATTGCACGGGTACACACTGGATATCCGCCCTGCCGCCCTGGACAGGGGAACATGCGTATTGATTCATTGCCCGCTGTTCATCGGTCAAGCCACCGATTGATCTGTACCTGAACATTAAATTTAACTTAACACTGGTTAATTTGAGCGCCCCGCCTGCGAGGCCTAATTTGGCAGCACTTATTGCTGACCCAAGGCCTTTTGCTTGTGAGATATCTGCTGTTCCTGCGTGTGTTGACCGTGCTTTGTGTAACGCCACCGCTTCTTTGGGCAAACGACGCGCTGGCTGCCAATGCAACCCTGGGGGCAATGATCCCCGCTGCACCGAAGCTGGGTGCCGAAGCCTGGATACTGATCGACGCGGCAACGGACAGCGTAATTACCAGCCACAACAGTGATGCACGCCTCCCCCCGGCCAGCCTCACCAAATTAATGACGGCTTACGTCACTACACGTGAGCTCAAGTCGGGGCGGATAAGCGCCGATGACCAAGTCGTCGTGAGCGAAAACGCCTGGCGCACTGGTGGCTCACGCATGTTCCTCGAACCTGGCAGTTCTGCTTCGGTTCACGACTTGCTGAGCGGCGTGATCATCGATTCAGGCAACGACGCCAGCGTGGCGTTGGCCGAACATATCGCGGGAAGTGAAGGCGGGTTTGTCGGGATGATGAACTCGACCGCTTCAACGCTGGGATTGATCAACACGCACTTTATGAACTCCACCGGTCTACCGGACCCGGAGCATTACTCCTCCGCGCGAGACATGGCGACCTTAGCTCTGAAAGTCATCAATGAAGGGACCACCTACTACCCTCTCTACGCCAAGAAAACCTTCACCTGGAACGGCATTCAGCAATCCAACCGCAACGCACTGTTGTGGCGCAATTCCATCTACGACGGTTTGAAGACCGGTCATACAGAGGCGGCGGGGTATTGCTTGGTGGCCTCCGCACAGCGGGATGGGCAACGCTTGATCAGTGCAGTACTGGGCGCCAGTAGCACCCGTAAACGTGCGGAAGAAACAGAAAAGCTGATGGGGTACGGTTTTCGCTTCTACGACATCCAAACCTATAAGAAAGGCGGCGAAGTACTCGCACAGGCTGCGCTCTGGAAGGGTAAACAACCGTCCATCAGCGTGGGGTTGCTCGACGACATGACTCTCACGCTGCCTAAAAACGCAAGTCGAAAAATCGAGATGCGCTTGGCGTTTGACGGTCCGATCGAAGCCCCTATCACTGCAGGCACAGTCATCGGAAGGCTAGATCTGTTCGACGCCGAACATAAACTGGGGGAGCGGCCATTGGTCGTCCTTGTGGACGCAGAGCAAGGCTATTGGTGGACACGTTGGTGGGATACCGTGCATCTGTTTTTCACCCGGACGATCCGTAGCTGGTTCGATGAGACCGAGATCGCATGAGTCGCTTCAATACCCGCTGATTACACGGCAAAAGCCGGCCCCCATCGCAGTCGCGGAGACGTTGATGAACTCAGATGAGCTACGCAAAGAACTCGCGCTATCAAAATTCTTCAAAGGTGACTCTTCCCTCAATGAAGCGGTACAGGGACTGAGTCAGGCTGAAAAGAAAGTGTGTATCGAATCGGCCTTTGAGCAAGAGGCAGCACGACTTGGGATAGCGGTATGGGAGCTGACGCTGACCATGATCTCGGAGTCTCCCGAAGAGCTGAAAAGCATGACCCTGGCGTTCCATCGAGAAGTGTCAGAAATGGTTGAGATGGAATGGACGGATTACTGCATGCTCAATGAAATCATCGAATAACACTTGGGGCGCGTGTACAGGCACGCGGGCACTTGTCGATACCGCACAGCAACGGCTGATTAGCGGCAAAGGCAAGGCGGGAGACGCAATGCGACAGCACGCCCCGTCGGTTCAACCCTGGGAGCCGGCATCGGCGTTCGGCGACAGGGCGTCAAAACCTGAAATCACGTCAAAGAGTTCCTCGTCGATACCGGCTTGGCGCAAACGGTGATAGGTGGCGTCAAGGTCTTGCAACAGTTCGCCGATGTTGCGGTCTGCGCGCTGCATCGCGGCAAGACGGCTGGCGTTTTCACTGGCCAACGACTCGGCACTGGCGCGAAACAGCGAGACGAACAGGTGCTCACGGATGAACGCACGCAGCGTCTGTGTGTTCGCGCTCAGGACTTCGGGCAATTGAGGCGTGGGCCAGGGTTGCAAAGCGAGTGCCTGTTGCCATTGCTCATCCAGGGGCAGCAGTCGCTGGCTCACCGGGCTATAGCCGTTACCGCTGGGCCGGTTATAGAAAAGCATCAGCGTGGCACGTTGTGGTTCTCCCGCGCCCTCGCTGTCCGCCATCGGGACTGTTTGCAGGACCTGCCCCACCAGTTGCGTGATTTGCTCCACCGACCCAGGCACGGCAAACACGCCTTCGGGCGCTCTACCGGCATCGAGCAGTCGTTCATGCACACGTTCACCAACCGCCCAAACCTTCACCGGCAAGGACGCGAACTGGGCGATTGCGTAGTCGACCACCTCGTCGTTGAACCGCCCGACCAGTCCCTGATCGGAGCCGAATACCACCGCATGCACAGTGTGACCCTCATCCCGTGCATGGGGTGCCCGGGCGTGTATCGTTGCGGGATCGACCGCACGCAGACAAACGCCCAACCCCAGTTCGACGGTGCGCGCGTAGTCGGCGAGTGCCGCCACTGATCGCTCGTACTGCCCGATGGCCGATGCGGCGGAGGCTTTCATGACCCGGACAACGGACTTGAGGTCAGAGGCGCTGCTGATTTGGCGGCGCAATGCCGTGATGGTGGCAGCCATCAAACCTCCTTGGGCGCAGGCACAAACGCCGCAAGTGCCTGGCGCGCCGCTTCGGTGACCTGCTCGCGATCAGCGTCGGTGAGCGCCTCGGCATCGGCCAGGCGCTTGCCCAGAACAGCCGGGAGGCCATCGGCGGCCGCCTCCACAGCCTGCTGCGCAGCCGTCATGCGCTCAAGCGGCACCGGGTCGAAGAGTGCCGCATTCAAGGCCAGCAAAATCGCGATTTGAGCAGGCACCGTCACCGGTGAAAGCTCCGACTGGCCCAGGCAGGCGCGGATGCGCTGGCCGTGAACGATGGATTGGCGCGTGTCCTCGTCCAGCCTTGCACCGAAGCGCGCAAAGGTCTCCAGCTCCTCAAATTGCGCATAGGCCAGCTTGAGGGCGCCCGCCACGGCGCGATAAGCCGGGCGTTGAGCCTTGCCGCCGACACGCGAAACTGACTGGCCGACATCAATGGCCGGCAGCACGCCGAGTTCAAACAATGACGGCGACAGCACGATCTGCCCATCGGTAATCGAGATCAGATTGGTCGGGATGTAGGCCGATATGTTCTGGGCTTCGGTTTCAATGATGGGCAGTGCTGTCATCGAACCGCCGCCGCGTTCCTGGTTCAGATGGGTCGCGCGCTCCAGCATGCGCGAATGGATGTAGAAAATATCGCCCGGAAAGGCCTCGCGCCCCGGTGGCCGACGCAGCAACAGCGACAGCTCGCGGTAGGCGCGCGCGTGGTGAGTCAGGTCGTCGTAGACAATCAGCACGTCGCGGCCGGCCTCCATAAAATGCTCGGCGATGCTGGTGGCGGCGTAGGGCGCGATATAGGACAGTCCCGGCGCTTCGTTGCCTTCGGCGACCACCACGACGGTGTAGGCCAACGCCCCTCTCTCTCGCAGGTTGGCCACCGCCTTGGCCACGGCCGACGCTCGCTGGCCAATGGCGCAATACACACACAACACGTTCTTGTCGCGCTGATTAAAAATGGTATCGATGGCGATCGCCGTCTTGCCGGTCTGGCGGTCGCCCAGGATCAGTTCGCGCTGGCCTCGGCCGATGGGGATTAGCGCATCGATGACTTTCAGGCCGCTTTGCAGCGGCTCGGTCACGGGTGCACGGTCCATGATCGGCGCCGCCGGCCGTTCGATGGGTAGGCGCGATCGGGTCGCAGGCTGCGCCCCACCATCCAGGGCGCGGCCGAGTGGATCGATCACCCGACCCAGCAACGCATCGCCCACTGCGACGTCCATCACTCGCCCGGTACGTCGGACTTTCTGACCGGCGCGCAGGTGAGCCGAATCGCCCAGCAGCACCACATCGACGCCCTCCTCGTCCAGATTGAACGCGATGCCCGACAAACCGCCGGGAAATGTCAGCAGCTCCTCGAACCCCAAGTGCGGCAACCCTTGGACACGGGCAATGCCGGTGGAGACGCTGACCACTGTGCCCACTTCATGCAGGGTCAGATGCGGCTTGAAGTCCCGGAGTCGTTGGCTGATAAGGCTGAACGCCTCTTCCTCGGCGTGTTGCCGCGTAGCGTCGACAGGCGCGATCATTGGCATGTGCGCCCCGTTGAGGATTGTTGCTCTGGCACATCTGACGACAGCGCTTGAAGGTAGTCAGCAATGCTCCAGGCCAGCGTCAGCCCCTGCACGTTGATTTCAATACCACTGACCAGTTCAGGCGCGGTCTCGAACTTGAGCACAATGGCCTGCCCGGCCCACTCATCCAATGCCGACTGGATCAAGCTCTGCTGCGCGGCCGGCAAGTCGAATGCGCTGCGCAGTCGTGCTGGCTCGTCGTTGGACGTGGCCTTCAAGGCGGCAGCCAATTCGTCTCGCGCAGGTCCGTCAAACGTATGCAGGCGCTGGAGGAAGACCTCACAAGCGCGCTGCTCCAGGCTGGCCGACGCCAAGTCGCCGAGCACCCGGCGTGAGATGTCGTAAACCTGTCGTTGCGTCTGGCGGACTAAATTGGCGTGCAGATCCTGCGTGTGTGCCAACAGTGCTTTTGCGCTCATCTCACGTGCAGCGTCTGCGGCACTGCGCGCCTCGGCCAACAGGCGCACACGTTCATCGTTTGCTTGCGCGACGGCCTTACTCAATAGGGCCGCCCGTTGTTCGTCAAAAGACTGGTTCTTTTTCTCGAACTCGTCTTGCTGCTGGTGGGCTTTGGCCTTGGTGTCGGCAGCGTCTTTGAGCTCGGCAGCAATCTTCGCTTCTCGCGCAGCGATGGCGTTCAGCACCGGCTGGTACAGAAAACGCTTCATCAACCACACCAGGATGAGGAAATTCAGCACTTGGGCGGCGACGGTGAACCAGTCGATGAGCACGGTCTATTTACCTGCCGCCTGGGCAACCGACGCGATAGCGGTATTCCAGAATGGGTTGGCGAAGATCAGGATCATCGACACGACAAAGCAGTAAATGGCGGTTGACTCGATCATCGCCAGGCCGACGAACAAGGTGCGCGTGATGGTCGCTGACGCATCGGGCTGTTGAGCCAGTGACGTGAGCGCCACGGACACCGCCTTGCCCTCGGCCAATGCCGGGCCCATGGTACCGAAGCCGGTGGTCAAGCCGGCCATGACAATCGAAGCAATGGCGATCCAGGTGAGAGAGTCCATAAGGGGCCTTTATGTGAGTTGAAGGAGGTGTCGCAGTGGCTCAGGACCCCGGCTTCGTGGACGCTGTGCTGCTACGGGTGGCCGCAGCGATGTACACCGCCGCCAGAATGGTAAAGATGTAGGCCTGCACCATGCCGGTGAGTAAGCCCAGCACTGTCATCACAATGGGGAAAACAAACGGCGTGATCGATAACAGGATGGCGATGATCATGGCGCCGCTCATCATGTTACCGAACAGGCGTACCGCCAGGGCCAACGTGCGCGAGGCTTCACTGATGAGGTTGAAAGGCAGCATGATCGGCGTCGGCTGCATGTACGACTTCATGTAAGCCCCAAGTCCCTGGCTGTAGATACCAAACATCGGCACCGCCACCAACACGCACAAAGCCAATGCAACGGTGGTCGACAGCGAAGCGGTGGGCGGTTCAAAGCCAGGGACCACGGTGCCCAGCGCCGAAGCCGCGACAAACAGGAACAACGTGCCGAGAAAGCCCAGGTAACGGCGCGGATGCTTCAGGCCGACATCCTTGATCTGGCCGACAATTGCCGTCACCACGATCTCCAGCAGGTTTTGCCAGCGCGAACGCTCGTGGCCTGTGGCTAGGCGGCGTGTGATCAGCGCGGCACCCAACACCAGCACTGCCATCAGTGCCCACGTGAATACAATTGTGGCATTGAGCTTCAAGAAGCCATCCTGCCAAAAGATCCACGCATCAGGCGTCAGGCGCATGGCGGTGCTCCCGGCGAATGCGCTGCCTTGGTGATTGCGGTCGATTGTGTGACGCGCATGACGACAGCACGCGCCACCAGGAAACCCAGCATGCACAGCCCGAGGCGCACAGGTTGGGCGGCACCGACGACATAGAAGCCAAGCAATACGACGGCGGTTCGCAGGATGAGACTGCCAAGGAACCAGCGTGCCGGGGTCGGCGACGAGGCGCCGTGGCGCACGGTCCACCACAGCCCGCCGAAGAAAATTCCACCCAGCGCGCCACCGGCCAACAGCGCGCCCGCCCCAGCCAGTACCCAGTTGCCGTAGTCAATCATCATCCTGCTCCTTCTCATCGAGTTCGTCGTGCATGGCCTGGTCTTCCCTGGCCACCCAGTGCCACGCGTTAAAGCAGCCGATTGTCAGCCCCGCCACCAACAACGCCAGGGTCCACGAACGGCCGCCGGACGGGTGGTGCTGCTGGTCGAGCCACAGTCCCAGGGCTGCGCCCAGTAATGTGGGGACAACCACTGACCAGCCGATCAACCCCATCATGCCCAGCCCAAACCACACGCCAGGTGTAGCGCTGCGGCGCGCCTTGAGTTTACGGGCGGCCTTGGCGCCGACCTGTTCGGCCAGTGTCGGGTCGCCTGGTACAGGCGTGGACGGTGGGCGCTTCGGGTTCTGCTTCATGACCGGCGATCGCGTAATGACGCGAAGCGGCGCATGAAACCGCTCTCCAGGCGAGCCATGGTCGCGCGCATGGCGACTTCTTGCGTATCCAGTGTCAGAAACTCCTGCGCGACTGCGTCGTGTAGCCGGGACAGATCATCGCCACGCACTGCCCGCCGCGCCGAGATCACCACGTCCTGTCCGGTCTTGACCAACACTCCTGCGTCCAGCGCAAAGAACACTTCACCGTGGGCTTCGCTCTGAAAGCTGAGGATGCCTGGCACAAGCGCCGCGACACAGTCCAGGCGCCTGGGCAATAGGCCGAACGAACCTTGCACCGTCTCGACGACGATTCGCGACACGTTCCTTTCAACCGCGAAAATTTCGAACGGCAGCAATACTTTAAGTGTCATCAACGGCATGACTACGCTCCTCGGGGGTCTCAGGCGTGGCCTTCGCCTTGGCTTCATCGACTGCGCCGATCATGTAGAGCGCGCTTTCCGGGAAGCCCTTGAACTCGTCTGCCAGGATGCGCTCACACCCCTCCAGCGCGTCCTGCAGGCTGACGAGCTTGCCGGGCATGTTGGTGAATTGCTCGGTGGTGAAAAATGGCTGGGTCAGGAAGCGCTCCAGGCGACGCGCGCGCGCTACCACCTTGCGGTCATCCGGCGACAATTGCTCAAGCCCGAGCATGGCGATGATGTCTTTGAGTTCAGCGTACTGGGCAAGCGTGTGGCGGATAGCCTGTGCGAGCCGGTAGTGGCGCTCGCCGACAATGCCCGGCGTGAGCATCTTCGAGCTGGACTGCAGGGGATCGATGGCTGGAAACAGGCCTTCGCTCGCGCGTTTGCGCGACAAGACAATCGATGCCGAGAGGTGCGAGAAGGTGTGTACCGCCGCCGGGTCGGTGAAGTCATCAGCCGGCACGTAGACCGCTTGAATAGAGGTGATAGCGCCACTGTCAGTGTTGGCGATACGCTCTTCCAGCGCCGCGAGTTCAGTGCCCATCGTCGGCTGGTAACCCAAGCGAGACGGCATCTGCCCCATCAAGCCGGAAACCTCGGAACCGGCCTGGATAAAACGAAAAATATTGTCGACGAGCAGCAGCACATCGCGGTGTTGGTCGTCGCGAAAGTACTCCGCCATCGTCAATGCCGCATGCCCGACCCGGAAGCGCGCCCCAGGCGGCTCATTCATCTGGGCAAAAATCATTACCATATTGGGCAGCACACCGGCGGCCTTCATCTCTCGATAAAGCTCTTCGCCTTCTCGTGAACGCTCCCCGATGCCGCAAAAGATGCTCACGCCTTCCTGGTGGCCGACCATGTTGTGGATCATCTCGGTCAGCAGCACCGTCTTGCCGACACCCGCGCCACCGAACAAGCCGGCCTTGCCGCCGCGCTCCAGAGGGGCGAGCACATCAATGGCTTTGATGCCGGTCTCGAACACTTCGGATTGGGTGGAGCGGCGTACCAGCGGCGGGGGCGCCTGGTGTACGGAGCGCCACTGCACGGCATCCAGCGCGGGCTGGCGATCGATGGTGTTGCCAAAGACGTCGAACATGCGCGACAGGATCTGATTGCCCACCGGCGCTTTTAACGGGCCTGCGGTGTCTTGCACGCTCATCCCTCGCGCCAACCCCTGGGTGGGCGTCAGTGCAATGCCACGCACGTGGTGTTCGTCGCGCTGGGCCAAAATCTCGATGATCACCTGGCCGGCATCACCGGCGCGCAGCAGGGTATGGATGGGCGGCAGCACCGCATCGAAACGAACATCCACAACGCTGCCGCGCACGGCAGTCACCACGCCGACGTTCACTGCACCGCTCTCGGGCGTCACCTGGCGTTGCGTCATCTCGCAGCTTCCTGTTCGGTTGTCGTGGCGAGCCGGGGTGCAGCCTTGCTCGGTCAATGAGCGCGTGCCGGAGCAGCAGGTTAGCCAGGCCTGTTCAGGGGCGTTGGGCGAGCCACAGTAACCATCAACGACACAGCGACTGGCCGATTGAGTGGAGGAATGACACCCACTCGAGCTGAGGGCACAGACGATGCCGAACGTCGCCCGGGCGTGCGGCGGCCGCGCAACGCCTAAATATCCACCCGGCTCCACAATGGCAGAGCCCCAAGTTAGCGGCCTGACAGGCTACAGAGTAGTTCGGAAACTACCTACAAGCGATCTTGAGTAGCACTACAACGCCGTTGTCAGAGGGCCATCCCACGCCGGGAGAGGGTGGAAAAGGCTCGCGATCGCGCTGCGCAGGTGTCATGCGGGCACAGGAGGTTCGGAAACTACTTAGTGGCTCTTTGCAGTGATGCTCGGGCATTTAATTGATCGGTGGCCCCTTGAGCGCGCCTTTGGCGCTTATGACTCAGGTGTTTGACCACGCTGGCAAAGCGCTTTCAGCAGAGGCAAATCCATGATTTCGACGCTACGCCCTTCGACCGCCATCAAGCTCATTTCGCGCAGACGCGCAATGGCTCGGCAAATCGTTTCGGACCTTACGCCAATGGACAAGGCAATATCCTCACGTGACATACGCAACAGAAAGCGGTGCGCGGAGTACCCCCGCTGCGCAAAGCGCTTGGACAGCCCCAACATGAAGATTGCCAAACGCTCTTCTGCGTTGTAGTGCCACAGCGTGTATAGCCTGCTCTGGCCCTGGGTAATTTCTCGGCTAAGCATTCTGCTCAAGCTCAAGCGTAACGAGGGCACCTCGCGGGCAAGCTGTTCCAAGCGCTGATAAGAGATCATATAAACTTCGCTGTCTTCCAGGGCGACTGCCGAGCACACGTGCGGTTCGCCGGTAATTGCTTCCAGCCCTATCGGTTCTGCGGACATGGGGAATCCGGTGACCAGGCTGAACCCTTGTTCGCCGACTAGAACAGTTTTGAAACTGCCGGACCGCACAAAATATAGATACCGCGCATTGACCCCTGCGTGATAAAGCTCAGCGCCCTTTGCAATGCGCACGGTGTGAGTGATTAATTCATCGAAGCGTTCACACACCTGCTCAGAACACTCCGACGATAAAAACACCTCGCGAATGGCGCAGTGATCAGCGGTTTTTACCGATGGTTGGGGCAGTAATGGAAACGACATCACAGGCCTGGTTTGATGGGTAGTGATCAGCATCATGCACACTCCGGCTTCGTTCACTGAGGCGTTACCCAAAGGCGGGAGTCAGGTCGAGTTCGTAAATAATTTCGTCATCGCCAGTCGCCGGGTATCGGCCATGAAACCCAAGGCTTCGAGCCAGGCGATGCATTCCAAAGTTATTGCTCTGATGAACCGACATCATTTTTTTGAAACCATTTTGCCGGGCCGTAACGATTAGGTGCTGCATCAACAGCGTGCCCACGCCCTGACGCTGCCAACGGTCGGCTACAACCACTGCGCAATCACACTGCTGGGCATCCGCTGCGACGGCATAGCGACTGATGCCAACTTCACACAACAGGCCATTCTCATGAATCATCGCGATGTAAGCGGTACGGTTGCGGTAGTCCACGTCCATCATTTGATCCAGGAGCGGCACCTGCGCCGCCCCTATTACCCCGAAAAAACGCGTTCGAAACGACTCGGCGGACAACTGTCCCATGAACTGGAACTCAAGTTGCCGGTCTTGTGGATGCAACGGGCGAATCAGCACATGGGTGCCGTTGTTCAACGCCTCTATCCAATGCTCGTGGGGTGGTTCATCGCCGAGCGCCGCGAGAATTTTTTCTACTGCATCGTCCGTCATCTGACCAGGCCCTGTATCAATAAGTGAAAGACTCGGGCCGAAGGTTCACGGCTACCGATTTCGCAAAACACTGTCGCGTACCTGACAAGCCTCCACAGAGCTGTACAACCGACGGAAAACGATCGGCAGTAAATCCGGTAAATCCTCTGCCAATAATCCGGGACCACATTCGGCCGCCGCCGCGCCGTGCAGCCAGACACCCGCCGCCGCTGCCGTAAATGCCGACATTCCCTGGGCCAACAACCCCAGAATGATGCCACCCAGAACGGCGCCGGAACCCGCAGTGGCCAAGGATGCAGGCGCATTGTTGTTGATGATTGCCCGCCCATCAGGCGCCGCGATCACGGTGTCACTGCCCTTGAGCACAACCACCGCCGAGCAGCGCAGGGCTGCTGCTCGGGTACGGCTTAGCTTGTCGCCGGCGGGGTCAAATATCCGGCGGAATTCACCGTCATCGGGCGTCAGCACGCACGGGCCCTGTATCGCACGATCGAGGGCCGCAGGGTCATCCTGAAAGACCGTAATGGCATCGGCATCAATCACCGTGGGCCGCGCCGTTGCAAGCATCGCCAAGACGTGGCCAAACGTGTCTTTGTTGACCCCGGCACCAGGGCCGACCAACCAAGCGGAAAAACGACTGCCGTTGAGTAAATGACCAAAGTCTTCCGGCGTCACCCAGGGATGCACCATGATGCTGTTGAGCGTCGCGGCATAGACAGGTAGCGCTATTTCAGGCACGGCAATGCTTGTCAGGCCCGCTCCGGCTCTTGCTGCACCTCGGGCCGCCATGCGAGCGGCCCCGGTCATCGGGTAGCCACCAAATACCAACGCATGCCCGCGAGTGTGTTTATTGGAATCGGCATGAACGCGCGGCAGGTCGGCCAGCCACAACGCGGGATGATTCTCAAAGGCCAACGGTGCGAGGGCATCGAGCACCGACGTGGGCGTGCCAATATCGGCAACAATGACTTCGCCGCACAAGTCCCGCCCCGGCAGCAACAGGTGGCCTGGCTTCTTGCGGAAAAACGTCACGGTCAGCACCGCCTTTACGGCTCCAAGCGCTTCCCCGGTGTCGCCCATCACACCGCTGGGCGTATCGATTGCGACAATCGGTACGCAGCCGCGTCCGGCGGCGGCCAGGGTGTCCAGCGCCTGCCCTTCCAGTGGGCGGCTAAGACCCGCGCCGAATAGTGCGTCCACCACCAATTCGGCCCCTTCAAGTACCGACGGGCTCAATGCCTCGACCTCCCCGACCCAACGCTGTGCATGCTGCCTGGCCTCGGCCTGGAGACTGAACCGGCTACCCAGCATTGCCACCCGCACTGGCCAGCCAGCTTCAGCCAGCAAGTGCGCGACGACAAACCCGTCACCGCCGTTATTGCCAGGCCCGCACAAAACCAACAGCGGCCTGGGAGTCCAGCGGCACCCGATTTCGCGCGCCACAGCCGCTCCGGCATTGCCCATCAACTCGAAAGACGACACGCCGGCAGCAACCGAAAGCCGGTCAGCCTCCGTCATCTGCCGCACGGTTAACACGGCGGTCTGGCGACTGCTCGGTTCAGACTCTGCATTCAACCGGTTCATGTTTTTCACCCTCTTAAACAGCACCCCAATCAATGATCGCCCGCGATGGAACGCCACTGCATTCAGGGCGCTAAAAACGCGGGTTGATCGCCGACAGCGGGCGCCATTCAATAGCGGCCTTGACCTTGCCCTGGGCTACGAAGTCCGCTGCAGAGCCATGCAACTTAGGCGCCTGGTTACGAGTTCATTCGCGACACTGACGCCTCCCCGCGCTACTGGCTACTCATTGGCACGTCCGGCCTTTTTGAAATGAGTCCTCTCATGGTGGCGCTCCTTTTAATCTGAAGAGTCGGGGCTGACTAGGCGCAACTGCGTAGATCACGGTATTCGTTTGCGGGATATCGCAGCAGGCTCGGAAACTACTCAGGTTCCGGTGGTTAGGCAGGCCGACGCAGTTAACAGCGAACCGCTGGTCGCAGATATTGGCGCTGACGGCAACGGAATCAACGGTCTCTCCCCAGCAAAGTCGAGATAGCGTTTAACCGGCCATCTGTTGACGCAATTTAAACGCCCTTAAACACCTTTAAACGCCTTAAACGGCCTAGCCGCACGAATGCGAGATTGCGTAGCACTCAAAGGGGTGTAGTCTCAAAACAGAGGTGTTCCTTCGGAACGCAGTGATACGGAAAATCACAATGCCAGTTCGCCGTCCACTCGATGCGGGAACGGCCACGCCCGAGGTGCTTACACGACCACCTTTAGCTGACGCTGCAACACGGGGCCAGAAAAAGGCATCTACACCTCAAATGACCACGGAGCCCCTTGACCGCCTACGCTCACTTAACAGTGAAAACGAACAGCTGCGGCGTTCACTGGAACAGCAACGGGCTGCCTCACAGGTTGCTTTAGGCGTACTCCACAGCACCCACATTGCAGCCATTCTGCTCGACGCAGATCTGAATATCCGCTTGTTCACGCCCGCCAGTCAGCCGCTGTTCAATATCCTTAGCCAAGACATCGGGCGACCACTGGCAGACCTTCGCCCCATGGCCACTGATCTCAATCTGCTGGATGACGCCAGAACCGTCATGCGCGACAGGGTTGTTTTGGAGCGAGACGTTGAGTCACGTGATGGCATGAGTTTTGTCCGCCGTATTTCGCCCTACAACCTGCAACACGATTGTGTTGAGGGCGTGGTCATCACCTTTACGGAGGTGGGCGAAAAAAAACAGCTGACGCAGGCACTCGAAAGGGCCACGCAACAAGCCAAACAGGCGACGGCCACTCGGTTACGCTTTCTCGCATCGACGAGCCATGATCTGCGCCAGCCTTTGCAGACGCTTAAGTTGTTGCAGGGTCTGTTGCTGGGAATGCTTAAAGATGAGAAACCTCGAAAACTGACCGCGAGAATGGGCGAAACGGTGGGGGCAATCTCCGGAATGCTTAACGCGCTTCTGGATATCAACCACATTGAAACAGACGCTAATGGAGCAAACCCCTCCGACTTTCGCATCAGCGATTTGCTCGATCGGCTCGCCGATGAGTTCAGCTACAAAGCCGGCGCTAAAGGTCTGAAACTCAAGGTAGTACCCTGTCAACTCATCGTAGAAAGTGACCCGCGCCTGCTTGAGCAGATGCTGCGTATCTTGCTGTCCAATGCACTGCAACACACCCATGAAGGCCGCATACTTTTGGGCTGCCGCCGGCACGGCGGGTGGCTCAGCATTGAAGTCTGGAATTGCGGCACCGTGACGCAGACGTCCAAGCCGGTGCCCTCCCTGGATCGCTATGTACCTGTCGACCACGCAGCCCAGGCAGATGCGCCAGGTTTACTTATCGTTAAGCAACTGTGCTCGGTGCTGGGACATCGACTGCGCGCGCAATCGATTCAAGCGAAAGGGTCGGTATTTTCCATTGATGTCACTTTTTCTCGTCCCGTCATCTCGTTACCAAATGCTCAGCTAGAAACTGATCTAAAAGAGAACGCCCTGGCGCACGACGGTGAAATGATCCTGATTGTCGACGATGATGTCGAGGTCCTCGAACTACTGGGCATGCTACTCAAGTCCGAAGGTTATCAAGTGGAGATGGCTGTTGACGGGCTGAGCGCTCTGGAAAGCGTCACCCAAGGCGGCGTGCAACCTGATCTGATACTCGCTGACTTTAATTTGCCGGGCTCGTTGAATGGCTTACAAGTCATCACTCAACTGCGCAAAACACTGCATCGCAGCATGCCTGCGATCATTCTCACGGGTGATATTTCTCATCAAACCGCGCGTGACGTAGCCTTTGAGCACTGTACTCAGCTCAACAAGCCAGCGAAACTTAAAGAGATTATTTTCGTCATTACGTCTCTGCTTGAACAACAGCGTTTGGTGATTGCCCAAGATGAATGCCGCGAGGAAGCCGAAACCGCCGACACCGAAACATCCATCATATTCGTCGTTGATCGTGACGATTTTTTTCGCACTACCATCCGCAGTTTGCTCGAATCCAAAGACTATCAAGTTCAGGACTATGCTTCGTGCGAGGCGTTCCTGGAGGCATACTCTCCCGGCCTACGCGCGTGCTTGCTGGTAGATGCGAACCTGCCTGGAATGCAAAGCCTTGAACTCATCCACCGGCTGAGAAGCAATGGCGATGAACTGCCAACCGTCATGATCAGCGACAGCCACGACGTTTCACTTGCCGTGAATGCGATGAAGGCCGGTGCATCGGACTTCATCGAAAAGCCGTTTAGTCGCAACGAGGTTCTGCAAATAGTTGCGCGCGCTCTGGAGCACTCGCAGGACGCAAACAAAAAAATGGTGTGGACTCAGAACGCAACCCATTGCATTGACAGTCTTACTTTGCGACAGCGTCAAATCATGGACATGGTACTTGCAGGGAAGCCGAGTAAAAACATTGCTGCAGAACTCGGAATCAGTCAGCGCACGGTTGAAAATCATCGCGCTTCAATTATGACGCGCACTCACTCCAAATCGATTCCTGCACTGGCGCGCGTCGCACTTGCGGCCCACTCCAGGGCCGGCACTAATTCGGTCTTCGAGGTGAAGGCGGCACCTAACGTTTTTAACCGTCCGGGCGACACATCTTCCGGACACCAACGCTAAGGGCGATTAGCTGCGTGATTTACCCTGCGCGCGCGTCGGCTAAGGCCGGTTAGAGAACATCAGCGGTTGGCCTTTAACGTTTCAAGCATCGCCTCGGCGGCCAGCGTGTGAACTTTACGGGTCGGGTGCCATTCATCCCAGTAGTAGTGGGCATCTGGATGTTCACACACCGGCTTGACGTCCGGATAGGTGGCTTGGCACGGGCTATCCAGATCCTTCAGGCCCGCAACATCGGGGGCTGTACGAAGCCTGTTGCTGAAGGCCAGGTGGTCAAAGTAACTAATACTGACGTGATGGGCTTTAGCCAGTGTTGTTAACACGGCGGGCAGCTTTTGTTCGAGTATCTGCTGGTATTCTGTTGCGTTCTTGACCTGATTGCCCTGCACCACGGCCGGCACATGACTCAAATCCGTAGTCCCCACGACCATCACGTGCTTCGCGCCGGCTGCAATCAGCGTCTGGGTAGCCTTTTGTATATTCGCCACGCTGTTCTGGCTTAGCACGTCAATCGATTCTGGGTGCGAAAAGTCGGCCCATTCAAAAAAATCGTTTGCTGAGATGAAAATAAAATAGAGCGCATTCGGATCCGCTTTGTGCGTTTTCGCGGCGTTCAGATGATCGGCGATTTGGCCAAAAACCCCGGTGTCGCGAGATGGCTCCATCCAGGCGTAGTAGTTGCCGTTGCCGCTTTTAGCGCCGCCAATCGCGTAGTCGGTCAGGTCGGTTTTCAACGCGCGAGCCAGCTCCTCTACGGCGGTGGGGCCATTGCTCCAGCGTCCCTTCCAGTACAACGAGCCCGGTAGTTCCTGTGCGTCTTTGACCTTCTGCGTGGCCAATAGTCTAGTGAAGGTTTGACCCGCACCATTGTCAGAGTAACTGTCACCGAACGCATAGAGATGATCGTAACTGGGCGCGCCAAATGCAGTTGAAACAGTCAGCGTCAATAAAGCGGCCAAGCAAGCGCGTCGAGTCATTGATATTCTCCCGGGGCATCACCTTAGACTACCGGTCTGCGACGTTTTGCCTTGCAACAGTTGCGACCTATGTTTAGCCGGGTGCGCAAGAACTGTTCTGTTCGCGACAAGGGGTTGAAGCGCCCCGGATTCTCTAGGCACCTTGCCGCTCAGCCGATACTTGACTCACGTTTCGTAAGCAATGGCGTAGGTGTTCCCGGAGCGCTTGATATGAGCAAAGCCGAGCGCTCCCAAGTGCATGCCAGCGACCATCAAGTTGTCTGAACTGGCAACGTCCAGCAGCCTCGTTCGCGTGGCCGCCGATAGCAGCGGGTCCTGGTCGAAGGCAATCGTGACATCAGGGCGCGCAATCTGAATCTGAGGAAAATGAACAATATCGCCCCATATCAGCAGACTGCCTGCCACGGACTCAAATCGGTAGCCGCAATGCCCGACGGTATGCCCAGGCAACGGCATCGCACTGATGCCCGGCAGGACGTCATTGGCGGTGAACGGGCGCAGATTTTTTCGGTACTGATCGAACACCCTTCGTGCAAACAGAAAGTTTCGACGCGCGCGTTCACTGGCCTGGCCAAGGTGGCCATCGTCCTCCCAGAACGCTAGCTCTCGCTGATGCACAACCAACTCAGCATTGGCGAAGGCCATTTGTCCCGCTGCGTTCAACAAGCCACCGATGTGGTCGGGGTGCGCGTGAGTCAGCAGAACCGTATCTATGTCACCGGGTTGCACGCCGGCCAATGCAAGATTGGCCAGCAACTCGCCGCCCCATTGATTGAATCCGCCGGCGCCAGCGTCGATCAGAACCGTTCGGCCACGCCCACGTATCAGATAGCAATTGATATGGATTGACGCTGGCTCGCTGATTCCGGCGGCTAACTGAAGTCGGACCGCCTCCGTTGGCGCGATGTTGGCGAGAAAATCCAGGCTCGCCCCCAAGTAGCCGTCGCTGATGGCGGTGATTGAAAACTCGCCGACTTGCTGGCTGGGGAGTCTCCAGCGAGGGATGTCCACGTTACTCATGACTGTAACTGCACGGTCATGGCGCGATACACATTCAGCCCCTGCAGATCGCAGGCCCTGGCCTGAACGCAATCCAGTTTGGCCAACCAGCGGTGTGCAGGGGTCTTGTCCAACGCAACGGCGTGCAGCGCTACAGGCGTAAGGCCTAACTCAATCAACACGTGAGGGCCTTGTTCACTGATCAACAGGAACTCGTCCGCGCCCACGGCAACTGCCCGGTCCTGCCCGGCATAGAGGTTGCGTCTCCAATCAGTGATGTGCGACTGCCAGCCGGAAAAAGTGCCACCGCCTTTTTCGCGGTACTCGTCGCTCTGCAATACGGTAAGCGTGTCGACTGAATGCAAGGCCAAGTAGGCCGGGCAAGTGCCGCTCAAGGCTTCGAAACGCTGTGAAGCGCTGAAACCGCTCACCGAGATCAGCGCCGGCAGTTTTTCCAGGCTGTAAAACCCATTCCACTCGGCTTCGCTGGCAGGGTCAGCGTAGTTGCATTCGACTGTGTAAATCATAAAGTCACTTCATGGATTGATGTTCCATCATGCTAGTGGCACGGTAGAGCCCCATAAAACGATCTTTCGGCACCCTTCAGTGACTAAACATCAAGGTGGCTGCCTTGGCTACAGGAAAAGACCATGCGTCGAAAGCTACCGAGTAATGCAGCCCTGATTGCCTTTGAAACGGCAGCCCGCCATGGCAGCTTCGCCCGTGCCGCCAATGAATTGGCCTTGACCGAGGGCGCAATCAGTCGGCAGATAGGCCGCCTGGAAGCCTTTCTGGGCGTCACCCTATTCGAGCGCGTGGGCAACCGCGTGCGGCTCTTGCCTAACGGTGAGCGCTACGCGGCGCAAGTGCGCGAACTACTCGACCGCCTCGACAGGGACAGCCAGTATTTGATGGGCCAGCCCAGAAACGGCGCCAGCCTGGATATCGCCGTCAGCCCAACCTTTGCTTTGCGCTGGCTAATCCCTCGGTTGCCTGGCTTTAGCCAGCAACACGCGAATATCTGCGTACATCTCTCGGAACGCATGGAACCGTTCGTGCTTGCCGGTAGCGGCTTTGATGCCGCCATCCATTTTGAGCACCCGGCCTGGACAGGCATGCACACGCACCGCCTGTTGAAGGAAGTGCTCATTCCGGTTTGTCACCCTGCCCTCCTGAATCAGGGCAAACCGGCAACGGCGCTGGATTCACTGCCACGATTACACCGACGACAGCACCCGGATGCGTGGCAGCGCTATGCCCAAGAAACCGGGATTGTGCTGAGCAACCCAGCGATGGGCGCACGCTACGATTTGCATGCGATGTTGATTGAGGCCGCACTGGCTGGTCTCGGTGTGGCACTCGTACCGCGCCTGTACGTGGAGGCAGAGCTGGCGCAAGGTCGACTGGTTGCGCCATGGCCGCAGGAGAAGAATGTGGCCAAGACCTTTTGCCTCGTGTTACCTGAACCCCTAGAGCTGAGCCGCGCGCCCATCCAGGCATTTGCGCATTGGCTGTTGGAGGAGGCGCAGGTCAAGTAGGGGCATGTGGAGGTGCCAGTGCAGAGCCCGCAACCGCCGGTTGAGGCTCGAACACACATTAAAGGAGCGCCAGGAACCTTGCGATTCCTGGCGCTCAGTAACGCGACCAAAACCCTGCCAAGGGAAAATGCCGTGTCGACGCAGAATCTAGCATGCCAGTGCGCGCCACCTGACCTGCGACAAACCACCACAGGCCGCGCCTCATTGCACAATGAAGAACCACGCCTTGGCGCTCTCCCCTCCTGACTGTGGCGGGCTGTCGCACTGGGGCTCCTCGTTCAACGGCAACGAGCGCAGCACCGAACCCGATGAACCGGGCTCATGAACGCCAAACCGGCACGCGGGCGAGTGATGAGCGGGTTTATCAGGCAAAAAAGGTTCTTCACGGATTACCGGGAAAGACGCTCTTGATCTTCATGAAAAAGAATTCGCTATCCCGGTAACCATACGCCATACGCTTGATCACCTTTATTCGATTGTTTATTCCTTCCAACTGACCGGTGTGCATTGGCCAGCGAACCCGACTGACGATGCCTCGCCAGTAACCCTTTAGTCTTTTGGCAAACTGCATCAGGGCAGGTATCTCGCTTTCATGGGCGTGACGCAGCCATTGGTTCCAAGCTGATCTCCAGTCCCAGGCGGTGCTCGGCGTCCAGAGCGTTTTGAGTTCAGCCTTCATTAAATAGACCGTCATCAGCGACTGGTTGGCCGCCAGCAGATCCTGCAAATGAACCTGTTGCTCTGGGTTTTTCAGGTTCTCAGGATTGCGCAGCAGTAACCATCGCGCCTGCTTGATGACTTTGCGTGCAGGCCTGTCATGGCGCAGTCGATTGGCTTCGTCGACACGAACCCGGTCAATTACCTCTCGACCATATTTGGCCACCACATGAAAGAGGTCGTAGACCACTCGCGCTTTGGGGCAGTGGTGACGAACCTCCAGATCAAAAGCGGTGTTCATGTCCATCGCCACCGCTTCGATTAGCGCGCAGCCCTCGGGCCCCAGCTCTTCAAAAAAGGGTCTAACCGCCGCCCGACTACGGCCTTCGCCGATCCACAGCACCCGTCGCGTATCCGCATCCAGGACAACGGTGGCATAACGATGACCTTTGAAGAGTGCGAACTCGTCCATGACCAAGCGTCGCGGTTTCGCCTTTGGCAAAACGCTTAATGCTGCTTGCAGGGCTCGACGCTCCAGTAAACGAACGGTCTCCCAATGCAGGCCAAACATCTGCGCCACGTGCAGCGTTGGAAGGCGCTCGCACGCTTGAATGACGGCATCTGCCAGGCGCCGGGTCATGCGGGCATAGCGATCCAGCCAACTAACCGCCTCCATGCGCTTGCCACAATCGCGGCAACCAACGCGCCGGAGCAAAACGCTCAAGCGCACCGCATGGCCGAGAATAGGCAAGTCACGAATGATGCGCTCGCAATACTCATGAGTGGTTGAGCAGAGCTTTTGACAGCCGCCACAACATGGGAACCGGGTGGCATGGGGGATCAGGTCGATCTGAAGGGCATCGCCGTCAGGCTTGATGTTGACGACAGAAAAGCCCTCCCAAAAGGGAAGGAAAGTATTAATATCTCGCATAAGAACGCCGGTTTGTTAGATGTGTTTGCTCGCACGAACATCATCAACCAAATCGGCGTTCTTGTTTCTGTGTTTCCCGAGATTCCGTGAAGAACCAAAAAAAAGCCCTCTGGGAAGAGGGCCTGGCAACCGGCACATGAACGGGTTCAAATGCCGCGCCTCGAGCTACCGTGGAAGTGTCTGCCTCCGCTCAAAGCCTGCACACTTTATGAGCACAGTCTCAGGGCGACAACTGCGACAATCGGGCACATCGCACGCGCTAATCGACCCGATCCGCGGTGCTGGCGGCGCGCGCGATCAATGCTGATCAGGTGTGGTGCTTTGTCGCAGCTCACTGGCGTCGCCCTGGGTCAACACCGCGTCAAGGAATCGGCAGCCAGCGGCGAAATCCCACGCCGCCCTTGCTGGTCAACGGGCACCAGGCAAAGTCCCAGGGCAGGGGCGGAAACTCCTCCAGATCAGCTTCAAGCCCGGGCACCGGACGAGGCGCCTGCTTCCAATCGAACACCCTTTCCGGCGCGCCCTGCCAGGCCAACACCAGCCCCCGAGCCTGGCTGTCATCGCTATTGATCCAGCGTGCCGCCGCAGCGCACATAAACGACTCGATGTGCTCTTCGTTGATCCGCGCCTGATACTTGGAGCCCAGGAGCCAGCGGCATACGCTCAGGTAATAGGTCCAGTTCAACGGCGGATGATTGCGATAGGCCCAGGTCATGAAGCCGCGAAATATATTCAGGCCATCGGGCGGATCGAGCTTGAGCAAGCCGGGGCACACATCGAACAAGGTGTGCCAGTAAGGCAGCAGTCGGGCATCCAGGTGTACGAAACTGCGCGCATTACCTGGGTAATCCGGAAACGGCAGTAGGAAGTCCGCTTGATTACGCAGACGCGAGGCTTTGCTGACCAATCGCGAAGCCCCCGATGGAACGGCTAGCGCGCACATGGCGACCTCCGGCCGATTGGCGCAGTTGCGGACTTTGCGTGTCTTCTTGCGTAAACGGCCGCAGCCAATCCTGGCAGTAGCCGGCGATTGAGGCGTACCAATACATGAGCCATTGTGTGCTCCTTCCCGTGTCACCTTTAACCGTGGAGCCCCCACAACGCCTAGCTGACCGGGGTCGACAGGCACAAGGGGGCTTAGACAAACGCGGTCATGCGCAAAGTGCGGGGGACGCTCTGGGGTTGGCCGAGGGCCAGGAATAACGCGGGGGCGCCTTGCAGCGCTGTTCGCGGCCAGGCCGGCGTACCTGCCCGATCCGCAGCAACCAGCCCAGACAGAACAGTAACGCGATGCTCAAGGTCACGGACGAGCAGATCGGACAGGCAAAACTCCCGGCCCAGCCACTGGCGGACAGATCGGCGGGACCCGCTTTCGAGGCCGGCGCAGAGCTGCTCTGGGACGAGCAGAACTGCCCGCCTACGCCATTAAGCGCCAGGCCCATCGTCTGTCCGTGCGCCAAACCGCAGGCGAACACATTGAACAGGACGCAGAAATACAACGTCCAGGCAATGAGCGAGCGGTCTGAGCGGGTCAGTTTCATGGCGGCGACTTTACCACCGAACAGCCGGTCGATTGAAGCGCAACCCGGGACGGCAGTACATCGCCCCCATGCCTTCCAGGGCGTTATCGATTGGCGAAGTACATCGTCACTTCAAAACCAATGCGTACATCGGTGTAGCTCGGTTTGGTCCACATGGGCACGTCCTCTTGGGGTCTATTGGGGTTTAACGTTGCGCTGCGCCATTACAGGCGAACGTCACCCGCCCCGCTTGACTGAGTGTGACAACGCTGCTTGTCATTTCGTGCCAATCAGGCCCGCTGAAAAATCATTAACTTCGAAACAAATTGGCAAAAACCCGCGAAACGCTCTATCCGGATTAACGATAACATGTTAACAATATCCCAAGCCCTGACCTAGCAGAGGGCCATACCAACAAAAACAACAAAAGGAACGCCCCTCATGCATTCGTGCCTCTTTCGCACGGCGGCAAGCGCTGGCCTGTGCGCCGCGTTTACCCCTCTGGTTGCCCACGCCGATTTTTTCCAGGACAGCAAAGCCACTCTGGACCTGCGCAATTTCTACATGAACCGCGACTTTCGACAGAGCAATGCGCCGCAGAACAAGGCGGACGAATGGGCGCAGGGTTTTGTATTGCGCATGGAGTCGGGCTACACCGACGGCGTGGTCGGATTCGGCGTGGATGCCTTGGGAGAACTGGGCTTGAAACTCGACTCCAGCCGAGACCGGCGCGGCACCGGGCTGCTGCCGTCCGGCGCAGACGGCGAACCGGCTGATAGCTACAGCGAGCTGGGCCTGACCGCCAAACTGCGGGTGTCAAAAACCGTGCTCAAACTGGGCACCTTGCAGCCGCTGTTACCCGTGGTGGCCTACAACGACACCCGGCTGCTGCCGTCGACCTATAACGGCGGACTGGTCACCTCGCAGGACATCGATGGGCTGACCCTGAACGTCGGTCGCCTGGAAAAACAGAACCTGCGCGACTCCTCCAACAACGAGTCAATGAGTTACGGCGGCGTCACCAGCAGCCACCTGGACCTGGCCGGGGGCACCTACGCGATCAATCCGCACCTGGCGGCGACGTATTACTACGCGCAAATGCAGGACATCTACCGTCAGAACTTCATCGGCCTGGTGCATGACCTGCCCCTGGCCGAAGACGTGAACCTGCGCAGCGACCTGCGCTATTTCGACACCCGCGAGCAAGGCAGCGCGCGGCTGCGCAGCCCTTCGAGGGTTGACGGCGGGCGGATCGACAACCGCTTTTTCAACGGCATGTTCAGCCTGTCGGTGGGCGCGCACAAATTCGGCCTGGGCTATCAAAACCTCTCCGGCGACGGCGACTTTGCCTTCCCGGGCCAAGACCCGTATTCAGTCAATCTGGTGACCATCAATATCTTCACCAAGGCCAACACCGACGCCTGGCAGGCGCGCTACGACTATAACTTCGCAGCCCTCGGCGTACCCGGGCTGACGTTCATGACCCGCTACGTGGACGGCAGCCACGCGCAAACCGCCACCGTGCGTAATGGCCGCGAATGGGAGCGCGATACCGATCTGGTCTACACCGTTCAAAGCGGCCCGCTGAAGAACGTCAACGTGCGTCTGCGCAACGCCAGCCTGCGCTCAAGTAACGGCCTGACCAGCGACATCGACGAGAGCCGGATCATCGTCGGCTACAGCCTGGCCTTGTGGTGACCGCGGCGGTGTGAAATGTGCAATCACTTCCTCGTAAAAGCCATTTTTCGGGGAAGTGACTGCAACCATCATGAGCGCACCGACGCCCATCGAGAACAGACTATGGCGGCTTCACCGCAACCCCGATTGCCGCTGGCGGTATTCCCCCGGCGTCATCTGCGCGTAACGCTGAAAGAACCGGCTGAAATAGGCCGGGTCCTTGAAACCCAGCTGGTAGCAGATTTCGTTGGCCGAACTGCCGGTGAACAACAACAGCCGCTTGGCCTCCTGCATGACCCGCTCGAGAATCAGCCGCTTCGACGGCAGATCGGCAATCCGTCGGCAGACGTCATTGAGTCGCGCCTCGGTGACGCCTACACCGTCGGCATAGCGCGACAGCGGCCAGTGCTGCAGGTAATGGTCCTCGATCAACGCGTTGAAGCGATGGAAGATCCGCAGGTCTTCATGGCGCGCCGGCCGGGCTTGCAGGGAGTTGGAGCAGAGCCGCAGCAAGCTGATCATGATCAAGCGGGTCAGGCTGTCCAGCGCCGCACTGCGCCCAGCGCCGGCAGCGTTGATTTCGTCGCTCAGCGCTTCGAACAGAAACTCCAGCCGCCTGACTTCGCGTGGAAACTGCGCCAGTGCGACACAGGCCGCCGGCAACTGCGAACCGGGCACCAAGGTCGGGTCGGCATCGATCAACCCCCAGACAAGCTGTTGACGCACCGTCAGCACATGCCCATCGGCGTCCGCCTCCGTGACAAAGGCGTGGGGCACCGTCGGCGGCGTCAGAAAGAACATCGGCCCCGACTCCAGATACTGCTGGTCATCCAGGTAAACACGCACCGCGCCGCTCTTCACGTAATGCACCTGGAAGAACCGATCGTGCCGATGGACCGGCATGTTGCGACCGAAAAACTCCGCCAGGTTGCCGAGTTTGTCGTAGTGCACTTCGGCATCACTGTAGCGCTGGTCGTAGACCTGACCGATGTTGATATTGGGGATCGGTTTACGATCGATCATCGCGGATTTCTCTTTTTTATTGGGCTATCAACCAACCTGCAGAGGCCATCCTGCACCGGATTTCAGCGGCTCGCCAGGCGCGAAAGAGTTTGCCACGCTTGACGATAGTTAACATCTTAATTATAACGTTAACAGGTTAACGAATATGCCTCGGAGCAGTCTCTGCCCCGCCACTGCCAGGAGAAAAGCATGAGCCGTGCTCTGCATGATGGTGCGAACGGCACCCTGTTCGGCGTTGCGCTGAACTATCAGGGGTTGCTGAACCAACGTATCGCCGAATTCGAGCAAGCGCCTTACCAGAAGCCGCCGCTCAAACCGGTGCTGTTCATCAAGACCCCCAACACCCGCAATGGCCATGACGGCAGCGTCGTGCAGCCCACCGGCGAACGCCTTCAGCCCGGCCCGGCGCTGGGCGTGGTGATCGGTAAAAGCGCCAGCCGCGTCAGCGTCGAGAACGCGATGGCGCATGTGGCCGGCTACACCATCGTCAACGAGTTCAGCCTGCCGGAAGACAGCTACTACCGCCCGGCGGTGAAAGCCAAATGTCGCGACGGGTTCTGCGCGCTGGGCCCGGAACTGGTGGGGCGCGACCAGATCGACAACCCCAACCAATTGAGCCTCAAGCTGTTCGTCAACGGTGAGCTTCGCCAACAAAACTCGACCGCCAATTGGGTGCGCGATATTCCTCAACTGATCGCCGAAATCAGCGAGTTCATGACCCTGCACGAAGGCGATGTGCTGATCACCGGCACGCCCGAAGGCCGTGTGGATGTGCAACCCGGCGATACCGTTGAAGTCGAGATCAGCGGCCTGGGCCGTCTGATCAACCACATCAAGGCAGAGGAGCTGTCATGAAACACGCCCGTATTCGCTTTGAAGGCGCCGTGCATCAGGTTCTGGTCGAAGCCCAAAACGCCGTGCGCCTGGGCGACGGTCGCCTGCTCGCCGAAGACCAGGTCGAGTGGCTGCCACCGGCCACCGGCAGCATGTTCGCCCTCGGCCTGAACTACGCCGACCATGCCGCCGAACTGGCCTTCACGCCGCCGACCGAGCCGCTGGCCTTCATCAAGTCGCGCGGCACCTACACCGGCCACAACCAAGTGACCTGGCGCCCGGACAATGTCGCCTACATGCACTACGAGTGCGAACTGGTCGCGGTGATCGGCAAGCCGGCGCGCAACGTCAAGCGCGCAGACGCCCTGGACTACCTGGCCGGCTACACGGTGTGCAACGACTACGCGATCCGCGACTACCTGGAAAACTACTACCGCCCCAACCTGCGGGTGAAGAACCGCGACGCGACCACGCCGGTAGGCCCGTGGATCGTCGATGTCGCCGACGTGCCGGACCCGAGCAACCTGAAACTGCGCACCTGGATCAACGGTGAACTGCGCCAGGAAGGCAGCACAAAAGACATGATTTTCGACATCCCGTACCTGATCGAATACCTGTCCAGCTTCATGACCCTGCAACCCGGCGACATGATCGCCACCGGCACGCCGGAAGGCCTGGCCGACGTGGTGCCGGGCGATGAAGTCATCGTGGAAGTCGAAGGCGTGGGGCGCCTGGTCAATCGAATTGTCAGCGAGGCGCAATTCTTCAGCGCCGGTAAAGAGGCTTGAGCAGCATGATCAAACACTGGATCAACGGCCGTGAGGTCGAAAGCAAAGACACCTTCATCAACTACAACCCGGCCACCGGCGAAGCCATCGGTGAAGTTGCCAGCGGCGGCGCCGAAGAAGTCGCGCAAGCGGTTGCAGCGGCCAAGGAAGCCTTTCCAAAGTGGGCAGGCACACCGGCCAAGGAACGTGCCCGCCTGATGCGCAAGCTCGGTGAGCTGATCGAACACAACGTGCCGCACCTGGCCGAACTGGAAACCCTCGACACCGGCCTGCCGATCCACCAGACCAAGAACGTGTTGATTCCACGGGCCTCGCACAACTTCGATTTCTTCGCCGAAGTCTGCACTCGCATGGACGGCCACACCTACCCGGTGGACGACCAGATGCTCAACTACACCCTGTACCAGCCGGTGGGTGTCTGTGCGTTGGTATCGCCGTGGAACGTGCCGTTCATGACGGCCACCTGGAAGACCGCGCCATGCCTGGCACTGGGCAACACCGCCGTGCTGAAAATGTCCGAGCTGTCGCCGCTGACCGCCAATGAACTCGGGCGCCTGGCCGTCGAGGCCGGCATTCCCAAAGGCGTGCTGAACGTGATCCAGGGCTACGGCGCCACCGCCGGTGATGCGCTGGTGCGCCACCCGGACGTGCGCGCGATTTCGTTCACCGGCGGCACCGCCACCGGCAAGAAAATCATGCAGACCGCCGGGCTGAAAAAATACTCCATGGAACTGGGCGGCAAGTCGCCGGTGCTGATCTTCGAGGATGCCGACCTGGAACGCGCCCTCGACGCCGCACTGTTCACCATCTTTTCGCTCAACGGTGAACGCTGCACCGCCGGCAGCCGGGTGTTCATTCAGGAAAGTGTCTACCCGCAGTTCGTCGCCGAGTTTGCCGCCCGCGCCAAACGCCTGATCGTCGGCGACCCGCAAGACCTGAAAACCCAGGTCGGCTCGATGATCACCCAGGCGCACTACGACAAGGTCACCGGCTACATCAAGATTGGTATAGAAGAAGGCGCCACCCTGCTCGCCGGCGGCCTGGAACGTCCGGCCAACCTGCCGGCGCACTTGAGTCGCGGGCAGTTTATCCAGCCCACGGTGTTTGCCGATGTGAACAACACGATGCGCATCGCCCAGGAAGAAATCTTCGGCCCGGTGGTGTGCCTGATCCCGTTCAAGGATGAAGCCGAAGCGCTGCAACTGGCCAACGAGACCGAGTACGGCCTGGCGTCCTATATCTGGACCCAGGACATCGGCAAGGCGCATCGCTTGGCCTACGGCATCGAAGCCGGCATGGTGTTCATCAACAGCCAGAACGTGCGCGACTTGCGTCAGCCGTTCGGTGGGGTGAAAGGCTCTGGTACCGGACGCGAAGGCGGCCAGTACAGCTTTGAAGTGTTCGCCGAAATCAAGAACGTGTGTATCTCCATGGGCAGTCATCACATTCCGCGCTGGGGCGTGTGAGTCAGACCGCTGGCGAGAGCCCTTGCGCCATCGCCACACAATGCTTCCAAGACAAAAACAATTATTCAGGAGAATCATCATGGGCGAAGTCGTCCTGGCCGCAAAGATCTGCCACGTACCCTCGATGTACCTGTCGGAACTGCCCGGCAAGCACCATGGTTGTCGCGAAGCCGCCATTGCCGGGCACAAGGAAATCGGGCGCCGCGCCCGCGAACTGGGCGCCGACACAGTGGTGGTTTTCGACGTGCATTGGCTGGTCAACAGCGGCTATCACGTCAACTGCGGTGAGCATTTCAAGGGCACCTACACCAGCAATGAGTTGCCGCACTTCATCAAGAACATGGAGTACGACTACCCCGGTTGCCCGGAACTGGGGGAACTGATCGCGGCTGAAGCCAACCTGGCCGATGTGCGCACGATGGCTCACAACATCCCGAGCCTGGAGCTGGAGTACGGCACCCTCGTGCCGATGCGCTACATGCACATGGGCGTGCCGGACGAGCAAAAATTCGACGTGATCTCGATTGCCGCCTGGTGCGCCTGGCACCGCCTCGAAGACAGCTTCACGTTTGGCGCCGCCGTGCGCCGCGCGATCGAGAAGAGCGACCGCAAAGTCCTGGTGCTGGCCTCGGGCTCCCTCTCCCACCGTTTCTCCGACGACCGCGAAGCCGAAGCCAACATCCACAACTGGACCCGTGAATTCGACAAGCAGATGGACATGCATGTGGTGGACATGTGGAAGCAAGGCCGCTTCAAGGAGTTCTGCGCAATGCTGCCGGACTACGCCGAGCACTGCTTCGGCGAAGGCAAGATGCACGACACCGCGATGCTTCTCGGCCTGCTGGGCGGCCCGGACTACAACAAACCGGCCGAGATCATCACCCCACCGTTCGGCAGCTCCGGCACCGGCCAGATCAACGCCATTTTCCCCCTCTGACCCAGGGCGAAGAACCCACGTGGGGGCCGACAGCTCCCACAGGACAGATCCGCGTCACCGATCAAGGGAGGAGACACCCATGCCGCACTTCATTGCTGAATACACCGACAACATCGAGCAGCAGGCCGACTTGCCCGCGCTGTTCGAGAAGGTCCACACCGTGCTGGGCGACAGCGGTGTGTTCCCCCTGGGCGGCATCCGCAGCCGCGGCGTGCGCCTGGACACCTGGCGCATGGCCGACGGCAAGCACGATTACGCCTTCGTCCACATGACCCTCAAGGTCGGCCACGGACGCGACCTGGACACGCGCAAAACCGTCGCCGAACGCCTGTTCAACGTGATCACCGAACACTTCGCCGAACTGCAGTCGCAGCGTCTGCTGGCGCTGTCGTTCGAGATGATCGAGCTGCACCCCGAACTCAACTTCAAGCAAAACAACGTGCATGCCTTCTTGAAAAACCAGGCGAGCTGAACACTGCCCGCCTTCCGCCAACGGCCACTCAAAAAAAAGTACAACATCATGAGCACAGCCAATACCGCCAACAGCACCACCCTGCTCGAACACCAGCGTACCCATAGCCTCGTCACCTGGCGCCTGATGCCCTTGCTGCTGATCTGTTATCTGTTTGCCCACCTGGACCGCATCAACATCGGCTTCGCCAAGATGCAGATGAGTACCGACCTGCACTTCAGCGACACGGTTTACGGCTTCGGGGCCGGACTGTTTTTCATTGCCTACGCGTTGTTCGGCGTACCGAGCAACATCGCCCTCGACCGCGTCGGACCACGGCGCTGGATCGCCTGCCTGATGGTGGTCTGGGGCCTGCTGTCCGCCAGCATGCTGTGGATCGAAAGCTCCAGCGGTTTCTACGTGCTGCGCTTTTTGCTGGGGGTGGCCGAAGCCGGCTTCTTTCCGGGGATTCTGGTGTTTCTCAACCGCTGGTACCCAGCCCGTCGCCGCGCGCAAGTCACCGCGCTGTTTGCCATTGCCGTGCCGATGGCCGGTGTGATCGGCGGGCCGTTGTCCGGCGCGATCCTGGAACACTTCCATGATTTTGGCGGCCTGCGCGGCTGGCAGTGGATGTTCCTGATCGAAGGCGCCCCGGTGATCCTGCTGGGCCTGGTGGTGCTCAAATGCCTGCCGGACAGCTTCGAGACGGTGAACTGGCTCAGCACGCTGCAGAAACAGCAACTGCGTACACAACTGAGCAGTGAGGAGCAGCGCAAATCGATCACCTCGTTCGGCGGCATCCTGCGTGACCCGCAGGTCTGGCTGCTGGTGGCGATCTATTTCGCGGTGATGCTCGCGGTCAACACCCTGGCGTTCTGGATGCCCACCCTGATCCACGGCGCCGGCATCGGCCGTGATAGCCAGGTCGGCCTGCTCAGCGCGGTGCCTTACCTGGCCGGGTGTTTCTTCATGATCGGCTGCGGGCGCTCATCCGATCGCAACCGTGAGCGACGCTGGCACCTGTGTGTGCCGCTGCTGATGTCGGCCGTCGGTATCGCGGTGGCCGGGCTGTCGCCCGCCAACCCGACCCTGGTGTTGTGCGGCCTGGTGATCGCCGGCATGGGGGCCAGCGCGGCGCTGCCGATGTTCTGGCAACTGCCTCCGGCCTTCCTGTCCAACGGCACCCAGGCGGCCGGCATTGCCCTGATCAGCTCGTTCGGCAGTATCGCCTCGTTCCTCGCGCCCTACCTGATCGGCTGGATGCGTGACACCACCCAAAGCGCCAGCCTGGCCTTGTATGTGCTGGCGCTGTTTATCGCCCTTGGCGGCTTTTTGGTCCTGCGTACCCCTGCGGCCATCGTCAACCCACAGTAAGAGAACTTCGTCATGCTCGATCAACAGCAGATTCTGCAAGCCGCCGCACACCTGGACCGAGCCGAGCGCTCACGCGAACAGGTCCGGCAATTCTCGCTGGACTACCCGGCGATCACCATTGACGACGCCTACGCGATCCAACGCGCCTGGGTCGCACAGAAAATCAAAGACGGGCGCAAGTTGGTCGGGCACAAGATCGGCCTGACCTCGCGGGCCATGCAGGTGTCGTCGAACATCAGCGAACCGGACTACGGCGCGCTGCTCGATGACATGTTCTTCGACGAAGGCACCGACATTCCGTTCGAGCGTTTCATCGTGCCACGGGTCGAGGTGGAGCTGGCGTTCATCCTGGGCAAACCGCTGAAGGGGCCGAACTGCACGATTTTCGACGTGCTCGACGCCACTGAGTGGGTCATCCCGGCGTTGGAAATCATCGACGCGCGCATCCAACAGATCGACCCGCAGACCCACGCCACCCGTAAAGTGTTCGACACCATCTCCGATAACGCCGCCAACGCGGGCGTGGTCATGGGCGGGCGGGCCGTGCGTCCGACCGAAATCGACCTGCGCAAAGTGCCCGCCGTGTTGTACCGCAACGGGGTGATCGAAGAGTCCGGCGTGTCGGCCGCCGTGCTCAACCACCCGGCCAAAGGCGTGGCCTGGCTGGCGAACAAACTGGCGCCCTACGACGTGACGTTGCAGCCCGGGCAGATCATCCTCGGCGGCTCCTTTACCCGCCCGGTGGCGGCCAATCCCGGCGACACCTTCCATGTCGACTACGACATGCTGGGCTCGATCTCCTGCCGCTTTGTCTGACCCTGGAGGACCGTTCCATGGATATGCCCATCAACCGCTTCAAGCAGCGCCTGTGCAGCGGCGAGACGCAGATCGGCCTGTGGCTCGGCCTGGCCGATGCCTACTGCGCCGAGCTGGCGGCCAACGCCGGGTTTGACTGGCTGCTGATCGACGGCGAACACGCGCCCAATGACCTGCGCGGGATGCTCGGCCAGTTGCAAGCCATCGCGCCCTACGCGAGCCAAGCGATCATTCGTCCGGTGGTCGGCGATAGCGCACTGATCAAGCAATTGCTGGATATCGGCGCGCAAACGCTGCTGGTGCCGATGGTCGAAAGCGCACAGCAGGCGCGGGAACTGGTGCGCGCGATGCATTATCCGCCCCAGGGCATTCGCGGCGTCGGCAGCGCCCTCGCCCGTGCGTCGCGCTGGAACAGCATTGCCGGCTACCTGGATCAGGCCGACGCACAGATGTGCCTGCTGGTACAAATCGAGAACCTCGAAGGCCTGGCCAATCTGGAGGCGATTGCGCAGGTTGAAGGCGTCGACGGGGTGTTCATTGGCCCGGCGGATTTGAGTGCGGCGATGGGCTATCGCGGTAACCCAGGGCATCCCGCCGTGCAGGCCGCGATCGAAGACGCCATTGCGCGAGTTCGCCAGGCCGGCAAGGCGGCGGGGATTCTCAGCGCAGACCAGGCCCTGGCCAGGCGCTACATCGAATTGGGCGCCGCGTTTGTCGCCGTCGGGGTCGATACGACCGTGCTGATGCGCGGCCTGCAAAGCCTCGCGGCAACGTTCAAGGACGGCGTGGCGCCACTCCGGTCCGGCGGTGTGTACTAACCCCCTGCACGCAGCGCCCTCAGCACAACCAGCCCATTCGCCTGTTCGCGATGGGCTGGCACTCAGCGCTTGATAGCCTTCAACTCATCCAGCAACCCCAGCAGCGTCTGCAGCTTCTCTTCGCCGAACTGCGCCTGCAACTTCTGGTAGTTCTCCTCCATGCACTGGCTCATGGAGTCGAAGCTGGCCTTGCCCTTATCCGCCAGGGTCACCAGTACGCGCCGCTGGTCCTGCTCAGCCTTGCGCCGATGCACCAGGCCGGCAGTCTCCATGCGCACCAGCACGCCGGTCATGCTCGGTTTGAGAATGCAGGCCAATTCGGCCAGTTGATAGATTTCCAGCTCATCGTGCTGGCTGAGAATGCGGATAACCCGCCATTGCTGCTCGGTCAGGCCGTGCTCATTGAGCGAGGGGCGGAAAAAACTCATGGCCGCTTCGCGGGCCTGCAACAGGGTCAACGTCAGGGATTGTCGGAGTTTACGCATGGGTCTGGGCATCACAACTCAGTTAGTTAATATTTTAACGAAACTCTACCACTGTCCTCTTCACTGCGCGCTATAACTTGCGGCAGCCGCCAGGCCGCTGGCGCGCAGGATCAAAGCGGCGGCACACAGAATCAAGACAAGTGCGACGCCATGGCCCTTAATAAACACCATCACATCGTCACTTTCAGGCTGCGCCATGATCACTATCGAAACACCCACCTATTACACGGCCACCAAGAAATACAACCTCAGTTTCCCGTGCCTCGAACAGGACATAGACGCCGACGTGGTGATCATCGGCGGCGGTTTTTCCGGCATCAACACGGCCCTTGAACTGGCGGAAAAAGGCATCACCAACATCGTCGTACTGGAAGCGCGCTACCTGGGTTTTGGCGGCACCGGACGCAACGGCGGGCAGATCATGGCCGGGATCGGCCACGACCTGGAAAAGATCAAACAGGAAGTGGGCGAGGACGGACTGCGCCGGATCTTCGAGATCAGCGACCTGGGGGCCGGTATCATCAAGGACCGCATCGCCAAGTACGATATCGATGCCGACTTCTGCCACGGCTATGGCTACATGGGCTTCAACGCGCGTCAGGCCAAGACCCTGCGGGCCTGGGAAAAAGACTTCCAGTCGATCGGTACGGCCCACGAAATTCGTTTTCTCGGCGGCTCGGACGTCAAGCAAATCATCGGTTCCGATGCCTACAGCAGCGCCTTGCTGCACATGGGCGGTGGTCATGTTCACTCACTGAACCTGCTGCTCGGTGAAGCCAAGGCCCTGGCGGGGCACGGCGTGCGGATTTTCGAGAACAGCCCGGCCCTGGAAGTCAGCTATGGCGAACGCATCAACGTGCGTACCGGGCGCGGCTCGGTCAGGGCCAGCAAGCTGCTGTGGGCCTGTGACAGCTTCCTCAACAAACTGGAACCCGAGCTGCACCGATCGACCATCAATACCTATGCGTTCCAGATGATGACCGAGCCGTTGCCGGAACAGTTGATCCAGCGGATCAGCCCGATTCGCGGGGCCTACAGTGATATACGCCCGGTGATCGACTACTACCGTGTCACCAACGAAAACCGCCTGCTGTTCGGCGCTGCCACACCGCTGGTGGAGCATATCCCCCGCGACCTGAAAGCCTGGAACCGCCACCTGATGCTGAAAATTTTCCCGTACCTCAAGGACGTGAAGATCGACCTGGCCTGGGGCGGCCCGATGGCGTGCAGCCCGAACCTATTCCCCCAGGTCGGCACCCTGCCCGGCCGTAGCAACGCTTTCTACGTGCAAGGTTATTCCGGCTTCGGCGTGACCCCCAGCCACATCATTTGCAAGGTGCTGGCCGAAGGCATGAGCGAAGGGTCGGCGCGCTACGACCTGCTCAGTTCGATCCGCCGCCCGACCATCCTCGGCAAAGACGCGATCCGCCCGCTGTTGCTGACCGCCGGCAAGTCCTGGCACCAACTGTCGGGCTATTGGAACGGTCGCCGCTAATTTTTCCCATCAGGAGTACCTGCCATGACCCTCACCCCCCTCAAACACGACATCCAGCTTTCGGAACTCGACGCCTGGGGCACCGTGGCCGACCTCGGCTCGCAGTTGCTCGAAGGCGACGGCAAAGCCTTCGGCAAGATGACCTTCGGCGCGCCCACAGACCCGGTCAGCAGCGCCTATTTCGGTACCACCCAGGGCAAGTTCCGCATGGTCTACCCGTTTACCGAACAAGCCACGGTGGTCACCGGCGAAGTGCTGCTGACCGACGAAACCACCGGCCAGCAGACACGTTTCAAGGCCGGCGACAGCTGGTTCGTGACCAAAGGCACTGCGGTGCTGTGGGAAATCGTCAGCCCCAGCTTCGTCAAACACTACTTCGCCGTCGCGTAGTAGCCTCGGCTGCCGGCGCTCGCCGGCAGCTTCTTCGCTTCATCTTCGTTGAACGCTCACACTCCCTGCGCCACCTGCTGCACGTGGCTGGAGCGAAACGCCTTGGGCGAGACCTCGAACTGCTTCTTGAACGAGCGGCTGAAGTGCGCTGAATCGGTGAAGCCCCACTTGTAGGCAATCGCGGTGATCGACTCGCCGCGCAGGAACGGATTGGCGAGGTCATCTGCACTGCGCTTGAGCCTCGCCCGCTGGATGTAGCGGCATACACTGTCGTCCTGCGCTTCAAACAGCCGGTACAAATGCCGCACCGAGATATTCAGGCGATTGGCCAGGCCCAGCGGGCTCAATCCCGGCTGGCTGAGCGACTCATCGATGACTTTTTGCACGTAACTGCGCAGGTTGACGCCCGGCAGCGCCGCGCAGTCGTCGGTCGCCTCCTCCTGCTGCGCAAAGGCCGAGCCGAGCAGCGAGACCAACGCCGACTGCAACGCCAGGCCCTCCGCCACCGCCGCGTCACCCTCCAGCGCATCCGTGCACAATTGATCCATCAACACATGCAGCATGCGTCCGCAGGCTTTGCTTGAAGAAATTTTGCCGAAGGTACGTGGCCGGGTGCCAAGTTGCTTGCACACTTCATGGCGGGACAGGCACAGGGAGGCGTGCTCGATCAGCCCGAACGGGGTGATCTCGATGGAGCCTACCGAGTCCATCAGCAACAATTCGCCGGGGCCCAGCCGAATGACCTGACCGTCCTGGGCAATCTGGCTGTAGCCACTGCGTTGGCTGACCAGGAAACACTGCTGGTCGTCATCGTGGTCGGCGCGGACCTTGGGGCGCTTGATCAGGCCGGCGTTGGTGCGCAGGTTGGCCAGGGGCAGCCCGCCACGGGAACAGGCCGAGATATCACCGATAAACAGCGAGCGATTGAACGCCAGTTCTGTGTGGAAGTGCCCACAGATCGAGCGCAGATCGCGGGTCCAACTGTCGAGCCCATCTTGTCCAACCGCTTGCATGCTCATGGTTGTGTCCACCTTGGTTTTTTTGTTGTTGTCAGGCAATAGTTAACATGTTATCTAAGCGCCCGCAACACCTCCGTCTCAACCAAAGCGATTGCACTAATGGTGCCAAAACCTGCGATCAGAGTGCCGCCAGCAGGCGCTGAAAATGGAGCAAGGTCGCCAGCAACCCGCTGCGTTGATCGGGGCTCAGCGGGATATAGCGGCGAAACGCGGGCATGCGGTTAATCACCTCGCTACCGCCCATATGCTCCAGGCGCACACACCACTGACGGGCCTGCAGATCGATGCGCAGACGCTTGAAATCCAGCGGCATCAACGCTTGGAGCAATGCCCCGTGGGGCTGTAACAACGCCTGCAGCGCCGGGTCGCCGCTGCGTTGCCGGCAACGAATGCCGGTGCGCCAAACGGCTCCGGTGTGGTGCAGTTCAACACTTGCCGTGCCCTCTCGCGAGGCAGGTAGGCGCAGCACGAACTCAGTCATCACCAGGTGCATCAGCAACTGCGACTCGGCGCGTTCGACGATCTCCACGCGCAAGCGGCCATCGAGCAGGACCGCCTCGGCCACGGTCGAAGCGGTGTGCTGAAAGTGCGCCAGGCCAAGGTTACGGCGCAGGTGTTCCAGGGTCACTCCAGGGCGATACCCCGCCGGGGCGCGCCGGGCACTGAACCGCTCAAACAGGCTTCGCAGCATGGCGCTGATACTCGGTGTGAGGCTGGCTCGGTGCATGGGCGAATTCGTTGGCCAACACCGCTTCGACTGACGCCGGCTTGAACGGATTGACCTTCTGCACCACCAACGTCCAGAACAACGCATACGCCGCCGTGCCGGCCAGCATCACGCCAAACGGAATGTAGATGTCTGCCGGGTTCATCCCCGGCGGCGTGATAAACCAGATGCCCAGCAGGATGCCGACGCTGGACAGGATCTGCGGCAACGGAAACCATGGCGAACGATAGGCGCGCGGCAGGTCCGGACGGCGGATGCGCAGGCTCACCACCGAGATCGTCACCAACAGGTAGGCGAAACTCCAGGCACACACCGCCGCCAGCACCAGGTGCATGATGTTGTCGGTGTTGCCACCCAGGTACAACGCGTGCAGGCACGGAATCAGCATCGCCACCAGGATGCACAGCAGCGGGGTCTTGAAACGCGGGTGCAGGTAGGTGAAGACCTTGGGCAACGCGCCATCGACCGCCATCCCGTAGAGGATGCGCGGCACCCCGGCCATTAAGGTGTTGATGGTCGCGGCCCCGGCAAACAGGAAGCCGATCCCCAGCCACAGCGGGCCGATGCTGCCCATCACCTGTTCGGCGAATTTCGGAATCGCCATCGGTGTGTCTAGCAGGTGTACGCCACTGCCGGCATCGAGCAGCACGTTTTCCACCTGGCGCTTCATTGCCGCGCCGTAGATGAACATGCAACTGGCGACGCCGAGCAGCCCCAGCATCATGGCCTTGGGCATGACCTTGGCCGAGTTGCGCAAGTCCGGTGCCAACGGCGTGACGAATTCGCAGCCGACGAACATGAACATGGCCATGCCCACCAGCGACAGGATGGTGATCAGGTCGGTGCCCACCAACGATGCGCCGAACCAGCCGTCCAGTTGCACCGCCGGTGCCGCGATCAGCCCCAGCACGCCGAACACCGTCAAGGTGGTCCACATGCCGAAGGTGAGGATGATCTCGGCCTTGCCGAATGCGCTGACGCCAAAAGCATTGAGGATGCCGAACACAATCACGAAACCCACCCCCAGCAACCACGAACCGCCGGCCGACTCCGCCAGGGTATTGAGGTGTTCGAAGTTCACCAGCGCCATGACCCCGGAGAGGATGGTTTCCGCCGTACCGGCAAAGACATGCACGATCAGGTAGGCCGACAAGGTGCCGGTGATGGCGAAGAACCGGCCCATGCCGCAATTGATGTAGTCGTAGACCGAGCCGGTGGTGGGCAGGATTGCCGCCGCCTCGGCAAAGGTGGTCGCCTGGGCCAGCATCATCACCACCGCGATCAGCATGGCCACCGCAAAGGCACTGCCGCCGATGCCGAAGCCCATGGTGGCGGTGAGGATCACCGGGCTGGCCATGATCAGGCCGATGGTGCTGGCGAGCGCCGTGGGAAAGCCCACGGTGCCCTGTTTCAAATGTGCGCTAAGCCGGTCGTTGATCAACATGGTGCAGCCCCTCAAGCAGCGGATTTTTAGACGTTGAGCCACTGTGCGCCCTGCCTCGATTGAGCGTCTTGCCCCTGGCTGCCTTGGGTTTTGTTGCTCCCTGCCACCGCCGGCCGGCTGGCGGCCTGGGTCAATTGCCTGGCACGCAGATGAAAGACGCCGCCCGGCCCCGCTCGCCTTAATGCGCCTCCACTCATCCAGTTGGGGACACTGACCATGGAGCACACACACAACACGCGCCGACTGTACCAGGCCGTCGGCATGGGCCTTGCGCTGTTGATCGGCGAATCGTCGGTCCAGGCCTTCGAGCTGTATGCGGACGACGACACGCGACTAAGCGGCAACTTCCTGGCCGTCTACGGGATGTTCAACAGTCGCAAGAACTACGACGGCACCCCGGGCGGTTCCACCTGGCGCGAAGGTTTCATCAAGTATGGCGTCAGCCTGGAGCAGCGCTTGGGCGGCCTGGGCAGCGTCTACGGCACGGCCAACCAGGTCAGTTCCGGCACCTGGGGCGATGGCGATGCCTCCGGCGTGACCACGGGCAGCGAACGCACCAGCCAATTTGACGAAGCCTTCGCCGGCTGGCGTTCTGGCGAACTATTCCCGGTGTTGGGCACGGACGGCGTGGACCTGTCCTTCGGGCGCCAGCTGATCATGCTCGGCGATGGTTTCATCATCAACGATGACGGCACCAACCTCGGCAAGGGCGTGGCAGACGGCGAATTCAATCGGGGCGGCGCCTACTACCTCGCGGCCCGCCATGCCTTCGATCAAACCGCGCTGCTGCGCCTGGGCGGCAAGGAGGGCGTGCATGGCAGCCTGATGTGGATACAGTCGGACAATCGCGCCCAGGCCAACACCGAAATGGCCGCCGGCACCCTGGAATACAGCGCCGCCCCGGGCACCCTGGGGTTGACCTATATCCACGGCATCAGCGTCGACGAGCGCTACGCCAATGACCTGCAAAAACAACGGGCCGGCATGAACCTCTATAGCCTGCGCGGCGCCGGGAATGCCGGCATCGAAAACGCGCACTTCGCCGCCGAATATGCCTGGCAGGACACACGCATCGGTGCGCAAAACGCCTGGTACAGCGAGGCCGGCTACACCTTCACCAGCCTGCCGTGGTCGCCGGACCTGACCTATCGCTACACACGCTATTCGAAAAACTGGGACGCGATGTTCTCGGGCTTCAATCGCGGCTTTGGCACCTGGGTGCAGGGCGAAGTCGCCGGCAATTACGCGGGGCCATTCAATACCAACGCGGTGATCCAACATCTCGCGCTCAAGGTCAAGCCGGCCCAAGCCGTGACCCTCGGCGCCTTGTTCTTCGATTACCAGACCGTCAGCACGCACGGCATGCCAAACCTGAACGGCCGCGAGCTTGACCTGTACGCCGAATGGGCGGTGAGCGAGCACCTGATCGTCACCCCGCTGCTGGGCCTGTACAAACCCGAGCGGGACCAGCACAACGCTGGCAACCAAGTGGGGGGGAATGGCACCAACGTGTACAGCCAACTGACCGTGGCGGTGCCGTTTTGATCGAACCAGGAGCCGCCTTGCGCCGCTCCTGAGCCTTTTCGGGGCTAGCCAGCGTGGCTGATCAATTGCTTCAACACGGTTTTGAAGGTATCGATCTGCTCCGCGCTGAATGCACTGAACACCTTATCCTGCTGCTCCTGGGCAATCGACCAGAGGTCTTCAGCCTGTTCGAGGCCTGCGGCGGTCAGGCGCACGCGGCCGTCAGGGTCACTGACCAGCGCCTTGCGCTTGAGGTTGGCCACGGCTTCGTCGATCTCGCGCACCGGCATTGCCACCTCACGCAGCAATTCAGGCGTGCTCAGGCCGGCATCACTTTCCAGCACCATCAGCATGCGCGCTTCACTGGTGCGCAAGCCGGTGGACAATTGCCGAGGCTGGTAGCCGGATTGATAGGCCCGCACGGCCTGGGTCATCAGGTAATACAGGTTGTGGCTGAGGCGCCCTTGAAAATGACTGCTGGGCGCTTGGCTGTCGTCGCGCCGGGTCATACGTGAGTGCGGCAGGACCATCGAATAGGCGCCCTGGTGATACAGCAACGGCGAGCGGCCGAAATCGTCGAACGCCACCACCTTGCCGATCATGATCCAGTGATCGCCACCGTCAACTTGCTGGTATTTTTCGCAGTGAAAACGCGCCGAGCAGTCGGCGAATACCGGTGATCCGCCCTCGCCCGGTTCAAACTCGATTTCGGCGAAGCGGTCTTCCTTGGGCCGCGCGAAATTATTCGACAGGTCGATCTGGTCGGCCGCCAGCACGTTGACCGCAAAGTGGCTGGCCTGCTCGAACACCTCGTGGCTGTTGGAGCGTTTGTCGATGCTCCACAGCACCAGCGGTGGGTCCAGGGACACCGAGTTGAAACTGTTGGCCGTCACGCCAACCTTGCGCCCGCTGGCGTCGGCGGCGGTCACCACGGTGACGCCGGTGGCAAAATTGCCCAGGGCGCGGCGGAAGGCACGTGGGTCGAAGGGGGTTGGGCTTTTATCAGACATGCAAGACTCCCGGACTGCGTGCACAAGCAGTCCTGATTATTGTGATGGGGCGTGGGGCGAGCGACTCAGATCATGCTGGGATCGGGCTCGAGGCCCATCAGCTCGCGGCCAAGGATCTGCGCGCAGACGTCGTAATCGGTGTACGCGTGGGCGCCGGTCATGTGCGAGTCACGGAACAGGCGCTGCAGTTCGTTGTGCTCGAACCAGGCGTTACCACCGGCAGCTTCGAACAGACGGTCGACGGCCTGGATGCACATCTTGGTCGCATAGGCCTGGTTGGTGCGCCAGAACGCCAGGGTTTCGCGGGTCGGATAGCGATGCTGCTCGCTGTGCTCGGCATGCTCCTGCCAGGTCTTCTCGAGAAAGGCTCGGGCGGCGGCCACCTGGTGCGTCGATTCGGCCAGGCGCATCAACGCCGGCGTCGCCGCGCCCACGGCCGCCCCGGTGTAGGCCCGCACGCGGGTTTTGGTCTTCTCGCGGAAGACATCCAGCATGCGCTCGGCGACCCCCAGGCTTACGGTGGAAAACCCACTGGCGAAGTACGGACGGTACGGCGAGTAGAAAATCTTGCTGTCCGGGTACAGACCGAAACCTGCGGACTTGCCTTCCATCATGTCCTTGGCTTTCTGGATGCGGTGTTCCGGCACAAGCACGTTCTCGATGATCAAGGTCTTGGTGCCGCTGCCTTTCATGCCGGCGGCAAACCAGTCATCGCGAATCGCATAGTCGCTGCGCGGCAGCACCGCGAAGCAATAGTCCTGGGTGCCTTCGGCGTTCTTGCGCCGGAAGCCGACTATCGCCCACTCGGCATGGTCACAGCCGCTGCTCCAGCCCATCTCGCCACTGAACAACACGCCACCGTCGACCTCTTCGGTGCGGCCGAACGGCGCGATACTGCTGCTGGCGGTGGCGTCGGGATTATCGCCCCAGACTTCCTGCTGCAACTGGGCGCAAAACATCGCCAATTGATGACTGTGGGTGCACAGCAGGCTCATCGCCCAGGCCGTGCTGGCGCAGGCGCCGGCAAGTACGGCGATGCAATCGGCAAATTGCGGGAGGGAGATTTCCATGCCGCCGAACTTCCTGGGCTGAAAAGCACGGTGCAGGCCGATGCTTTTGAGCAGCGCAATGTTTTCGTCGGGGACCTTGCGGTCTTGCTCCGCCTGGAACGCATTGGCGGCAATGGTCGGCAGAATGGACTTGAGGTCTTCGAGGAGCGGGTTTGGCTTTTTCATGGACGGCCCTGCTTATTATTGGATGTCCGGCTGCTGTCCAATATCGAGGAGCGGCACCGGCTGCAGGCCCAGTATGGGGTGAGCGGCACGCTGCGAAAATGTACCTTCCAGATGCAAAATTGTACTTTCCATGGGTATTGATCCTGCCCGTCAGCCGCAATAGACGCGGCGTTGGCAGACACAGACATGGCGCCGGGCAGTCACAGTCAAGCCGCCGTGACAGCCCTTGCTTAACCTCAGGGTTTTCTCTTGTTCACCACCAGGAAAACCCCATGACCGACATCCCCCTGTTGCCCCAAGTCGAAGCGTTTTTGCGTCGAAGCCATGCCCTGTTTATCCACGGCGGCTACGTGCAGAGTCAGTCCAGCCAGACCCTCGAAGTGATCAACCCCGCCACCGACCACGTGATTGCCCACGTCGCCGATGCAAACGCGGCCGACGTCGATGCGGCGGTGGAGTCCGCCCGCCGTGGCTTCCAGCATTGGTCCCAGGTCGCCCCGGCAGTGCGCGGCAACGTGCTGCTCAAACTTGCCGACCTACTGGAACAACACCGCGAGGAACTGGCTCAGATCGAGACGTGCCAATCGGGCAAGATCATCCAGATTTCCCGCGCCTTCGAAGTGGACCAGGCCGCGCACTTTCTACGCTACTACGCCGGCTGGGCGACCAAGATCTGCGGCCAGACCATCACGCCGTCCCTGCCCTCCTTCGCCGGCGAACGCTACACCGCGTTCACCCTGCGCGAACCGGTGGGCGTGGTGGTGGGCATCGTGCCGTGGAATTTCTCGACCATGATCGCCATCTGGAAACTCGCCTCGGCGCTGGTCACCGGCTGCAGCATCATTATCAAGCCCAGTGAGTTCACCCCGCTGACGATCCTGCGGGTCGCCGAGCTGGCGGTCGACGCAGGCCTGCCCGCCGGCGTCCTGAACGTGTTGACCGGCGGCGGCCCGGTGGGTCAGGCGCTGATCGAGCATCCCGGCACCGATAAGGTCTCGTTCACCGGCTCGGTGCCGACCGGCATCGCCGTAGGCCGCGCGGCCACGGGTGCCGGGCTGACCCGCGCAACCCTGGAACTGGGCGGGAAAAACTCGGCGGGGTTCCTGCGTGATGTGGACCTCGACAAGGCGGTCAACGGCATCATCGAAGCGGGCTTCCTGCACTCCGGGCAGATCTGCGCCGCCGCTGAACGTTTTTTCGCCCATCGCTCGCAGATCGAGCCGATCATGAGCCGCCTGGCCGAGCGTCTGGGCAAACTGAACATCGGTTCGCCGCTGGATGAGCGCACCGAATTCGGCCCGGTCACCCACCGCCAGCACCAATTGAAGCTCGACGGTTTTTTTGCCAAGGCGCGTGCCGAAAACAACACGATTATCCACGGTGGCCGGTGCATGGATCGCCCTGGGTGTTATGTCGAGCCCACCGTGATCCTCGCCAACAGCATCAACGACAGCGTGCTCAACGAGGAAACCTTCGGCCCGATCGCCACGTTCTTGCCCTATGACAGCGAAGACGAGCTGCTGGAACTGATGAACAACACACCGTATGGCCTCAGCGCCAGCCTCTGGACCAACGACCTGGGCAAAGCCCTGCGCATGGTACCCGCGATCCACGCCGGCACGGTGTGGGTGAACATGCACACGCTGCTCGACCCGGCGGTGCCGTTTGGCGGGGTTAAATCATCGGGCATCGGTCGGGAATTCGGCTCAGCGTTTATCGAGGATTACACCGAACTCAAATCGGTGATGATTCGCTATTGATCCAGCGCCGGCATGGACCGTGTCCATGCCGGACAGCCGTTGATTCAGTAGAAGTACGCCAGGCGAAACTGCAGCGAGTTATCAATCTTCACGCCCTCACGCACCGACGTGTCATGCATCAACTGCCCCATCACCTGCACCTGCTTGCCCAGCATGGTCGCGACGGTAAAACCGAGCGTGCCATTGCTGCGGCTGGTGGCCAGGGTTTCATGGTCGAGGGTCTCGCGCGCGCCCCAGTTATGACGATAAGAGATCGCGGCGTAAGTGTCGGGGGTGAAGTTGTAGCGCAGGTGGTTGTGCAGTTGCAGCAACGGGTCTTTTTTGGCGGCGGTGGAGCGCTGCTCGTCGTAGAACTCGGTTTCGGCGATCACGTCCCAGGTGATTTTATCGGTAAGGCCCTTGATGTAACCGACCTGAAAGTCCAGCGCCCAGCGATTGCTGCTCAAGGCGAAGCCTTGGTTCTTCTCGCTGCCGGTGGGCGCGGTGACGAACACCGACCAGCCCAGGTGTTCGTTTTTGGCCAGGTCGGCGATGGTCCACACCGTCCCACCGAAGGTGATATCACCCAGCCCCGAGTTCTTGCTGTCGGTGGCGCCGGTCTTCTGGTAGCCGAAGGGGATGACGATTTGCGGGTCCCAGGTCAGCCCGGTGTTGAAGAACTCGGTGAAGTGGATCAGACGCAACACCCCGACGGTCATGTCGAGGTCGAGGTTGTCGGCGACTTTCTTGCCGCCCGAATACACCTTATCCCCGCGTGGGTTCTGCTGGTACAACACCACCACATCGGTGCCTTTGGGCAGCGCGGTGTAGTCGCCCGGATCAGGTTTTACATCGGCCTGGGCCAAAGGGGCCAGACCGGCGAAGAGAGCGCTGAGAGTCAGAGTGCTAAGTGTTTTCATGGCGTGTCTCGTTATTTTTATTGGAGGCAGAGCTTCGCCATGACGACGCCGTGGGGCGTCGTCAGGCATGGGTGAAACCGTAGGCGATCAGTGGGTGTCGACGTGCCCGGCGGCCTTGAGGTCGGCCTGCAGATCCTGGTTGCGCTTGACCAGGTATTGACGGATCAATTCCATGTCGTCGCGCTGGAGAATGTCGGAGAAATTCGGCATGCCCTTGGTGATCAGCGCTCCGCTGACAAAGGCCGGGAACGCCGCGTGTTTGTCGTCACTCAGGTAGCGCAGGTCCGGCACCACGCCGCCGCTGATGGCGTTGAGGCCGTGACAACCTGCGCACAGGCCATTGAACAGACCGCGCGCCTGCACCAGTTGCTCAGGCGTTGCCGTGAGTGTCTGGTGGGTGGTCGGTAGCACTGGCGCGACCTTGGGCGGCGGCAGTTCGCCGTGGGCGCCGAGCTTGAAGGCAATCACCCGCGACTCGGCGCGCACCTTGCCCTTGTTGGTCAACGGCCCGGTCAGCAGCGGAATGATCCCGCCCCAACCGACTGAGAACGCCACGTATTGCTCGCCATTGACGGTGTAGGTGACGGGCCCGGCCATGACCCCGGAGTTGGCCCGATGCTCCCAGAGCTGCTCGCCGGTGTCGGCGCGATAGGCGACCACGCGCCCGTCGGCAGTGCCCTGGAACACCAGATTGCCCGCCGTGGCCAGCGTGCCGCCGTTGCCGGCGCTGATGTAGGGCTGCTTCCAGGCCGCTTTCTGTTGGACCGGGTCCCAGGCGATCAGCTCACCACTCCAGGCGTCACGAATTTTATTTAGGATTTTCGGGTCTTCAGGCAAGTCCGGTACATCCAGCCCGAAGTTCACCACTGACTTGTTCGACAGGAACATCGGCGCCTTGGCTGCCTTCAGCTCGGCCAAGGTGTACTGGGCCGGAATATAGACGTAGCCGGTCTTCGGGCTGAACGACATGGGGTGCCAGTTGTGCCCGCCGAGAAAGCTCGGCTGCACCACTTTCGGCTCCTTGGAATAGTCGGCCGCGCCGGTCAGGATCGGGCGGCCGGTTTTCATGTCGATGCCGCTGGCCCAGTTCACCGGCACAAAATTCTTCGCCGAGAGCAACTGGCCGTTGGTGCGGTCGAGCACGTAGAAGAAGCCATTCTTCGGCGCCTGCATGATCACCTTGCGCACTTTGCCGTCCAGCTTGATGTCGGCGAGGATCATGTGTTGGGTCGCGGTGAAATCCCACTGGTCTTGCGGCGTGATCTGGTAATGCCAGACGTATTCGCCGGTGTCCGGCCGCAGCGCCAGGATCGACGCCACGTAGAGGTTGTCGCCCTTGCCATTGGTGCGGAACTGATAGTTCCAGGGCGAGCCGTTGCCCGTGCCCACATACAGGAGATCCAGTTGCGGGTCGTAGGCCATGGAGTCCCAGACCGTGCCGCCGCCACCCCATTTGACCCAGCCGTCGCCGTCCCAGGTTTTCATCGCCTTGGCCATCGCCGCATTTTCCGGCGGCAGTTTCGGGTCGCCTGGCACGGTATAGAAACGCCACACCTGTTTGCCGGTCTCGGCATCGTAAGCCGTCACGTAACCGCGCACGCCGAATTCAGCGCCACCGTTGCCGATCAGCACCTTGCCTTTGACGACGCGCGGGGCGCCGGTGATCGAATAGCTCTTGGTACGATCGATGATCGTGTCGACGCTCCACACCGGCTGACCGCTGGCCGCATCGAGGGCAATCAAGCGTCCGTCAAAACTGCCCACGTAGGCCTTGCCCTGCCAGACCGCCACGCCCCGGTTGACCGGCCCGCAGCAACCTTGGCTGAGGTTTTCGGGCGGCACCTTCGGGTCGTATTTCCAGAGCAACTCGCCGGTAGCGGCATTGATCGCATAGACAATACTGAAGGCCCCCGTGGTGTACATCACCCCATCGACCACCAGCGGCGTGGCTTCGGTGCCGCTGTCGATATCCAGTTTCGTCGTCCAGGCCATGCCCAACTGGCCGACGTTGCTCGCATTGACGCTGTCCAGCGGGCTGTAGCGCTGCTCGTCGTAGGTGCGGCCGTGGCTCATCCAGTTGCCCGGCTCCTGGTCAGCGGCGATGATGCGCCGGCCATCGACCTGAGCCGGACCGGCCAACACCACCGAGCACAACGCAGCCATCAGTAAAGGGCTGCCTATCAGCAAGCTCCGTGTTCTCATTTTTATTTTTCTCCAGCAATAAGCGGCTCGGTATCAACCCCAGCCCAGGCCACCTTATTAGAGGGCCTGCCACGCCCTGCGACTTGACTGAGTCTGCCAAACCGCTTGGCATTCCCTGCCAGGCCGGCACTTAGGAGGCGTGTTGGCGAAAGTCCCGAGGGGCGTACTGGAAATGGCGCTTGAAGGCCCGGCTGAAATGCGCGGCGTCGACAAACCCCCATTTGAAGGCGATTTGCGTAATCGACTCATGCCGCAGGTCTTGGGCGCGCAGGTCCTGAGCTACCCGCTCCAAGCGACGTTGCTGGATGTAGCGCGCAATACTCTCGTGACGCTGCTCAAACAGCCGGTAGAGCTGGCGCACCGAGACGTTCAAGCGTCGGGCCAAATATTCAGGGCCCAGTTCAGTCTCTTGCAGCGAGGCTTCGACCAGCCGGGTGGCCAGTCCGTAGATATCATCATGGCCCACGCAGGCGAAACCGGGTTGGCCCTCGGCCCGCTCGTCCAGGCCGGCGGCGGTCAAACCGATCAGTGCTTGCTCCAAGGCCGGGCCATCGCTTTGGCCGCCATAACCCTCACTCAACTCCACGTCAGCCAGCGAGCGCACCAAGGTGCGAATCATATGAGTGGCCACGCTGTTGCGCGCCAGCTTGCCAAACAGCGCTTGCTGGCTCAGTTGCAGGCTGACTGCCTGGCGTGACAAATGAATCGAGATGTTTTGCACCAAGCCTTGAGGTTCGATCTCGAAGGCCTGCGCCGAGTCCACCAGGGCGATGTCTTCAGGCCCCAGTTCGAGCACCCGGTGTTTTTGGCGAATGCGCTGATGGCCGCTGCTCTGGAGGATCAGAAAGCAGTGTCGATCGTCGTCGCCATCGCCGTGAGTGCGGTGGCGGCTGATCAACCCTGCGTTGGTGCGGATATGCGCCACTTCGAGACCACAGACATCCTGGCCGTGGACGCTGCCGATAAACAGGCGGTGCTGATCGGACATCATCGTGCTGAAGTTACCGCACACCGCACGCAAGTCACGGTTCCAGTTGGCGAACTCAGCGCCAGCGTGAAATAAGGCAGGCATACCCCCTCCACCGATTATTTTTAGTTATACCGTTAACATATTATCTATCTTGCTCAGGCGCAAGCGACTCGCCCCCAGTTTTTCTCAAAGCGCTTACGAAGCTGCACGCATACCAAGGGCCAGTGCCAGGCCTAATGGATGATTGCTGACATGCCCGCGTTTGCCGAGACGGCGACGGACGACACCCCGCTCAATACCGTGACTGTGATTTCAACCGGCTTGCGCGGCCACCGTCGCCTGACCAGGCGCTACTCGGCCGCGCAGTCACGCGCCGCGATGCCTTTCTCCTGGGCATACGCGGCGGACTTGGCCTCGATCAACGGGCGCAAGGTGGCGCGGTCGGCCTGGACCCAGTCGGTCACCAGCAGCCACTTTTGCCCGTCCCACTGCTGCACTCGGGCCGAACCGCCGCCTTCGTGGTCGGCGCAGGACAGCTTCAATGGCGCCAGCAAGCCTTCGAGGCCCAAGGCTTTGATGCGAGCGACGTCGATGTCCAAATGCTCGAACGCCCAGCGCGTTTCCTCACCGTTCAACCCACGGTTGCCGAACTTGGCCTGGCCGGTGCGTAAGGCTTCGACGGCAATGGCCGCGTTGATCAGGCCAATGTTGTAGTAGACCTTGCCAAAGTAACTCGGGTCTTTGAGGTTGCTCTTGCCCGGGTCCAGGATGAACTGCTTGAGTTTGCGGTGGATCTCAAAGTTGTCGCCACCGGGGAATGGCGCCAGCGCCTGGTAGCCTTTGGCGGCGGTGCCCGCAGGGATCACGTCGGCTTCGGAGCCGGCCCACACATCGCCGATCAGGCGGTCCACCGGGATGCCAAAACGCACGGCGGTCTTGATGCCGACCGGGGTGGACACACCCCAGGTGCGCAGGAACACCCAGTCCGGGTTGATCTGGCGCACCTGCCGCCATTGGGTCGACTGCTCGTTGCCGGGGTCCGCCACCGGGATCTGGATATTCTCGAAGCCGTACTTTTGCGCGAGCAATTGCATCGCCGCCTGGGTTTCACGTCCGTAGGCGGAGTCGTGGTAGACCGTGACGATCTTCTTACCCTTGAGTTTGTCCAGGCCGCCTTCGCGCTGGGCGATGTAGTTGATCCCCACCGACGCCTGGCCGTAGTAGTTGAGCAACAGCGGGAAGGCATAAGGGAACACGCGGCCATCGGTCGACTCGGTACGCCCGCCGGCACCGTCAATCAGCGGGATATGGTCGACAGCGGCACGGTCCATCAGCGCATAGGACGCCGGCGTGCTGTGGGTGAAAAAGAAGCCGGTCGGCGCGCCGTCCAGGCCGGTCTTGTAGCGTTCGTAGCATTCGATGATGCGGTCGGTCTTCCACTCGGTCTCACACTCCTGCCAGACCAGTTTGACGCCGTTCACGCCGCCTTCGACCTCGTTGATATAGCGGAAGTAGTCGATCTCCCCCGCCCACCACGGGATGCCGCTGGAGGCATAGGCGCCGACCCGGTAGGTCGCCAGCGGGATGAACTGTTGATCATTGGCCGCCTGGGCCACGGCGGGCAGCAGCCCGCCCAAGGTGCCTATTGCCAGCACGCCGGCGATAAACGTGCGTTGCAAGGTGTTGTGCATGGTCTGGTTTCTTTTGAAAAGTGGGGGTTATTCCTCCCGTTGTCGGGTCAGTGCCAATTGACTGACAACACAATTCATGCCAAACCAATACACCCTTTAATTCAATAGGTTACGTTGGCCCTGGGCCTGCGAAATCGCACAGTTTATTGAACGGCTGTTGCCCCACCAACAGCCGGAGCGCTTCCCGTCAGTCGATAAACCGCTGCGGCGCAAACGGCGCCATCGCCGCCGGCATCTCCCCCGTCAACACCCACTGCGCAATCGCCTGCCCAAACAACGGCGCAAATTTGAAGCCATGCCCGCTCAACCCTGCCGCGACCATCAGCCCCGGCACGCGCGGGTCCGGGCCGAGCAGCGGATTACCATCCGGCGTGTCGTCAAAGAACGACACACGGCGCCCGATGGGCTGCGCACCCAGCAGACGCGTCAAGCGTTGCGCGGCGCGGTCACGGTAGGCCAACACCTGCGTGTCGCTGAAGGTGCGGTCGAAGGCATCCGGGTCGATGGGCGCCCCTTCGGCGCCGCTCAATGCGCCGATCACGTAGCGGCCGGGGCGATCCGGGCGCAGGTAGAAGCCGGCGTCGCGGTCGCAGTAGCCCGGCATCGGCTGATCCGCACCGCAGACCTCGACAATGCCCACGCAGTGCCGTGTGGCGTGGATCGGCAGCGGCGCGCGGCACTCGGCGGCCAATGCGGCGGCCCACGGTCCGGCGGCGTTAATCACGTGGCTGCTGGCGATAAACCCGCTGTCAGTCTGCACGCCGATGACGCGTCCGGCCTGGCGCACAATCCGCCGCACCGCCCGGCCCTCTTCGATCACCGCGCCCATCGCGCTCGCACCGGCGGCAAAGCTGCGTGCGGTCAGACGCGGATCGCAGTAACCGACGTCCGGTTCGTAGACCGCACCCGCCAGGCCGTCGGTGTACAGGTCCGGCACCCGCTCGCGCATCTGCTCAGTGCAAAGCCATTCAAGCGCAGCGCCTGCGGCCTGCAGGTGGGCGACGTTGGCCTGGGCGGCCGCTTGCGCGAGCTCGGCAATCCCGGTCAGGAACCCTGTGCGCTGGTAGCCGCATGCGCCGGGATAGTGCTGCGGCCAATCGCGATAGGCGCGTACACCTTGCGCCGCCAGGTGACTGAGCGCGGGGTCGGCATAATAAGCGCGCACGATCCCCGGCGATGCGCCCGACGACCCGCTGGCAATCGCGCCTTTATCCAGCAACCTGACCGACGCACCGGCCCGCGCCAGGTGCCAGGCCGCGCTGGTGCCGGTGGTCCCGGCGCCGATCACGATCACGTCGGCGTACTCATGCATCGCTGGCGGCCCCGGCAAGTACCACGCTGGCCGGCAAGCACGGCGCCAATGCAGCCGGCGACAGCGGCGCAAAGCGCGGGCGCAGCCAGGCCTGCAGCCGAGGCTGCGAGGCCGCATAGAGCGCCTGGATCAGCGGCAACCCGTCATGGCCCAGACGCTGCCACAGGTACTCGGCCAGGCGCGGCATGATCGGCGCGGCCAGGTACGCCAGGCCCTTGAGCCACAGGTAGGCGTGGCCGGGCTGCGTGACGTCCAGGTCGGGGCGTTGCATCCACTGATGCAGCACCGCCCACGCCTCGCGCACCGACACCGCGTTCAACCGGAAGGCCTGTCCCAACCGGGCGACAGCCACCTCCAGGCCCGGCAACAACGCAGGGTCGATGGACTGCACCCGAGCGTGATCGAGGGCACCCAGCGCCAGGTCGATACGACTGTCGAGCGCCCCGGCCAGGTCCACGTTGACCACCTCGACAAACTCCTCCACGGCGAAATTGGTTTCGCCCTGCTCGGGGCTTTCGCGGCTCAGGAAGTAACGCACGGCGTCGCTGGTCGCCGGGGTCTTTTCGACGATATCGGCGGCCCACACCACATGCAGTCGGCTGGTGGAAAACTTCGCGCCTTGCAGGTTGTAGAAGTAGTTGGTCAGCACGTAATCAAACGACCGGTGATCCTGCAAGGCATCCATCACCGCGACACTGCCGGCCAACAGCAGCACCGCGTTGTCGATGCCAAAACTGACCAGCGTCGTCACCTCGCTGCTGCGCAACATCGCATGGCCGTGCTCGGGGGCGTTCTCTTGGGACCGATCAGCGCAGGTCAGCGCATATTCCCAGCCGGACTCGAACAACACACGCGGGTTGCCAAAGCGGTCCGGGCTCCAGGCGACGCCCCATTCGCCCGGTGCGGTCAGCCGTACCTGGCCGTTTTCGCGTTCGAGGAAGCGCGCAATCACCTCGATGATCGACGCCGGTGCACCGCAGGCGGCCATGCGTTGCAGCAACTGCTCGGGGTGGGCGACGCTCAGAAACAGGCTTTCGACCTCAACCCAGTGCAACGGGCTATCGCCCATGCGCGGTTGCGGGTTGAGCATGGCCTCCGGGCGAAACAGTGCGCCGCAGGCTTCGCAAAAGTAGCCGCCTGCCCCCGCTCGGCAATACGGGCATTGCCCCAGCAGCCAGGCACCCGCCATGTAGCGCCGGGTGTCCGGGCAATACAGCACGCGTTCGACCACGCTTTGCGTCACCCCGAGCGCCACCAGCCGCTCCACCGTGCGCTGGGCATTGCGCGCATGCTGTTGCGCATAGGGGCCTTGCACCAGGTCGAGGAAGTCATCGACCTCGACATCCAGCGCGCGCAGGTCATGGGCGATTTGCGCATGGTAGTCACGCACCACGGCTTCGGGCGCACGCTGCTCTTGCAGCGCCTTCCACACCACATAGGAGTCAAAGCCGTCGACTGCCGAGACCACGTCGACACGATGGCCCTGGCTGCGCAGGTAGCGCCCCAGCATGTCCATGCGCAAGTACGGTCCGGCGATATGCCCCAGGTGCAGCCGGCCGTTCGGGGTCGGCGGGATGGGCATCAGGAAGAAGGTTTGCGCGGCGATAGCGGTCATCTTTTCAATCCATCGAAACAGTAGAAAGGGTGGGTTTGGCGGTAGCGGGCGCATCGGGCCAATGGGCGACAATCAATTCAAGGGCTTCGCGGGCAATGCCCGGCGCCAGGCGGAAACCGGCGCCGCTGCCAGCGCCGGCAAACACCAGATTCTGCGAGGCGTCGACGCTCACCTGCGACTCACCGTCGGGGCTGTAGCTGTCGCAGAACACCCGGCCGCCACGACAGCGTGGCACCAACTCGGGCAGGTAGTGCGCCAGCGTGCGCGTGGCCACTTGCATATCGTGGCGGTTGATTTCCAGTGCATGCTTGCGCGGCGCTACGTCCCATTCATCGCACCGAAAGCTGAACAGCCACTGGTTACGTGCCGCCAACGGCATCAGGTACGCGTCGGCTTGCGGCAGGAACAGCGCTGCGGCGTTGGCCGGCGGCACACCGTCGATATGCAAGGCCACCACCTTCTTCACGCGCAGCCCATGGCGCGCGGCAAGCGCGCCGAACGGCGGCTCGCTGACCCAGGGCCCCGTGGCCACCAGGGTGCGCCGGGCACGCAGCGTGACGCCGTCGGCCAGGGTGATGCGCGTGCCGCTGCCCAGCGCATCGATCTGCTGCACGCCCACGCCTTCGATGCAGCGCACATGGGCACTGGCCAGGCTGTGGCTGATCAGCAACCGCGCCACCAACGGCGGCTCGTAGCTTTCGGCGGTGCCGCCACGCAGCAGGCTTTCGCTCGCGCCCACCGTGAGTGAGGCGCCCAGGCGTGAGGCCAGATCATGCACCGACAGCTCGGCAGGCTGAACCGGCGCATCGACCAGGGCCTGCTCGATGTGCGTGCTAAAGCTGTGCTCGGCCAGCCAGTACACCGGCGCTTGGGTGGTGCGGATGCCCAGGCGATCACGCAACGCCCGATACAGCGCGGCGCTCTCCCCGGCCAGGCGCCGTTCGCGGGCCGAGCGGCCGGTGGCCAGCAGCACGCCCGCCGAATGCGCGGTGGCTCCGTCGCCGATGCGGTAGCGGTCGATCAGCAGAATCTGCCAGTGCGGATAGCGTTGCGTCGCATGATGCAAGGCCCAGGCACCGATGATGCCGCCTCCGACAATCACCAGGTCGAAGTGCTGCTCCATGCTCATGCCCACCACACCGAAAACACCTGGACCTGGGTGGTGCCGTTGTTGCGCGCAAAATGCGGCCGCCAGGGCGCGAAATACACGCTTTCGCCATTTCTGACCGCGTGCCAGGTGCCGTCGTAGAAGACGTCCAGCTCCCCGCCGCTGATAAACCAGATTTCGTTCACGGCGTGCTTGTCTTTGTCGGTCACGCTGCCTGGGTCGAGGGTGAAACGCGATGACTGGATCGGCGCGTTGGCCAACTTGCCGGCAAAATGATGCAGGTACAGGCGCACGCCTGGCTGCGCTACGCGCTCCTCGGTTTCTCGAATCACCGGGGCATTGCCGTTGGGGGCAAGTGTGATGGGGTCCATGACCGGGCTCCTGGGTCTAGTTGGCAAGGGCGGTCAGGCGATCGAAACGTGCATCGCCGACCTCGTCGAATACAGCGTTGGCGCCCCATTGGACGAACGCCTCGGGCTGATCCAGGTCGTACAGGGCTTGCCCGCTGACGCTGTTGATGATGTTCGCGCAGCGCCAAGGGATCAGGCCCAGGTTCGGGTCGGCGATGCCTTTCTGGCTGCGGGCGGCGTTTTGCACGTAGATGGCAGAGCCCTGCGGGCCGTCCCACGCGACGGAATAGTCATCGTTGAAGACGTACTCACCGTTGCGCCGGGTAATCCGTGATTCGAGCGCCTCCAGGCAGGCCGGCATCTGGTAGGCATACCCCGTACACAGCACCGCCGTGTCGGCACTCAGTTCCTCCTGCACCTGGCTGTGCCCATGCGTCATCGACAGGCTCCAGTGATGGGGGCGCTGGTGAATCGCGGTCAGCTCACGCCCCGGTAGCAAACGAACCTGGCAGGGGTGCTGCAAGACATGTTTGAGCTCGTACAGGCGGCGGTAAATCGACTGCAACAACCCTTGGGAAATGCCGTCGCTCGCCAGTTTCTGCTCGGCCAGCAACGGTCGGCGCACGGCCTCGGGCTGGGCGAAAAAGTGCTCGCTGTACTGCGGGGTGTAGAGCTCGTTGGTAAACGGCGACTCATCCAACGGCGAGAAATTCCAGCGCCGCGAGACCCAGGTCACGCTGGCGGGCAAGGCGGCGGTGTCGGACAGCAGGTGCTGGATGATTTCGGCCCCGGTCTGGCCACCACCGATCACCACCACGCGCTGGTCTTTGAGGCTGCGCTTGCGGGTCATGTACTGCGCGGAATGAAACAGCGTATCGCCCAGATGCGCTTGCGCACACGTCGGGATCGACGGTTGCTGCCCGGTGCCCAGCACCAGGTGGCGCGAGGGCTGCACCCAGGTGTCACCCTTGAGCAGGAACAGGCCGTTATCGAACGTCACCGAGCGCACTTCGCTGTTGAAGTGCAGATTCGGCAGTTGGCTGCACGCCCAGCGGTAGTACTGGTTGAACTCGCGGCGCAGCACCTGCTCGAATTGCGCGTTGATAAAACTCAGCAGCTGTTTTTTCTGCGCCAGGTAAGCGAGGAATGACAGCGGGTTGGACGGGTCCACCAGGCTGACCAGGTCCTTGAGGTAATGCACCTGCAGCTTGGCCTCGGGCACCATCATCCCCGCATGCCATTGAAATTCGCTGCTGCGCTCGAAGAACGCGGCGGTAATGCTTGCTTTGGGCTGAGCCAGCGCCGCCAGGCTAAGGTTAGCCGGACCGATGCCGATTCCCGCCATATCGACAACTGCAAGTGCAGAGCGCGCATTCATGATCGTTGTCCTTATTGATGATGTTTTCCAGGTACAGCACCGCCTCGCGAATGTCACGAACACGGGCTGGCAATCGTGTTTACGGGTGCAGATGCATCAGCCTTGGACGGGGTGCGCCGCCGGCGCTTTCAACACCAGGGCGGCCATCAGCATGGCCAACAGCGACAAGCCGATGGCGACGCTGACGGCAACGTCGATGGCCTCGCCCAGCGGGTGAATCGACGTGAGCAAGGCGCCAAAGATCGCCACACCGAAGGCGGAGCCGCTTTGGCGGCTGGCATTGAGTGTGCCGGCCGCCACCCCGGCCTTGGCACGCTCGACCACGCTCATCAGCACGGAGGTAGCGGCCGGGGTAATAATCCCGGCGCCGAACCCCACGGCCGGGTAGCACAGCGCGATACGCCAGTACGGCGCGTCAGTGGCCAGGGCGAACAGGCCGATAAACCCCAGGGTGTACAGGCCAAACCCCGCACACAGCACGGCGCGGGCGCCATACGCGCGGGTCAGCCGGCCGCAGGTGAAGCTGCCCAGGGTGACCATGGCGGTCAACGGCAGGAAGGCCAGCCCGGTGTCCAGCGGCGACCAGCCACGCTCGGTCTGGAAATACACACTCAGCAGGAAAAACAGGCCATAGAACACCAGGGCCGACACCAGCGACAGCAGCGTCGCCCCCGAGAACACCGGGTTGCGGAAATACTGCAGCGGCAGCATCGGGTCCTTGTGGCGGCTCTCGGTCACGAAGAACACGCACCAGGCAATACAGGCCACGAACACGCCGGCGTACACCCATTCGGAGTTCCACCCCAGCTTCGCCCCTTCGATCAGCACCGCCACCGAGGTCGCCAGCGCAATAATCGCGGCGAATTGCCCGGTGATGTCCAAGTGGCGGTCAGGCGCCAACGGTGCGGAAGACGGGATGCGCGAGGTCAGCCACACGCCGACCAGGGCGATCGGCACGTTGATCAAGAAGATGCTGCGCCAGCCGAACAGCTCGATCAGCACTCCACCGACCAGCGGCCCGGCCGCCATGGCGATGCCACCGCAGCCGGCCCATACCCCAATCGCGCCGGCGCGTTGGTGGGTCTGCGGGTAAGCGCTATTGATCAACATCAACGAGCACGGCACCAGCAACGCGGCGCCCAGCCCCTGCAAGACCCGCGCACCGACCAATTCCGGCAGATCGGTGGCCAGGCCGCACAAGGCCGAGGCCAGGGCGAACAGGCCGAGGCCTACCGCGTAGATTTTCTTCGCACCGAAACGATCGCCCAACAGGCCGCCCGTCAGCAGCAGGCTGGCGAAGGTCAGGGTGTATGCGTTGATCACCCACTGCAGCCCGGAGATGCCCGAGCCAAAGGTGCGGGAAATCGATTCCACCGCCACATTGACAATCGAGGTGTCGAGGATCACGACCACATAGCTCAGACTCGTCGCAAGCAGTACTTGGCGTTGGTAGCGGGTGTTGGGGGTCATGACCGCGTGCGTCCGTTGAAAGGGGGCGGCGAGACTATATGCAGCTTTCCGGGATAAACGCTTCGAGCTGTGTCGAAGTGTTTATGTTTATGTCATCCTGAAAATCGACATGACTTGGCACAGCACGGAGTTCGACGGAATGACCCAGCCAAAAATCTCATCCATCGCCTACTTGATCGCCGAGCCCGTGCGCGCAGTGATCCTGATCACCCTGGCAGATGGCAGTTCAATGTCCGCCGGTGCCTTGGCCGGTGCCGCTGGCGTGACCCCGCAGACCGCCAGCTCGCACCTGGCGAAACTGCTCGACGGCGGCTTGCTCACCGTCGAGACCAAGGGCCGCAACCGCTTCTATCAATTGGCCGGTCCCGATGTGTCCCATGTGCTGGAAAGCCTGGCGGCGGTCGCGCCGCAAACCAGTTCGTGGCGCAGCCTGCCCAACCGTTCGGCTCATGAGTTGCGTTTTGCCCGGTGTTGCTACGACCACCTGGCCGGCCAGGTCGGCGTAGCGGTAACCCAAGGCATGCTGCAACAGGGTTTTATCCTTGAGCGTAACGAGCGCGAATACGTGCTCACCCGGTGCGGCATCGAGTGGCTGCAGTCACTCAACCCGCAGGCCGGCGAGCCATGCTTGCACGACCACGTCCAGGCCCGCCGTTGCCTGGATTGGACCGAACGCCAACACCACATCGCCGGGCCGCTCGGCACCCACCTGCTGGAGACTTTCTGCCAGCAGGGTTGGCTGCGTCGAACCGTCGGCTCACGTGCGGTGTATGTAACCAGCCCGGGCTGGCGTGCATTCAAGCTGCATTTAGGGATTGAGCATCTGCGTCATCTCGAAGCGCCGCTGCATGCCGTGACCCCGGCCAGGAAAACCCTTATGCCGGCACCCGTTGCGAGCTGAACAGCCGCTCGATTTCGGCGATCCGGCGCTCCTGGGCCGCCCCGCTCTGCTGCCAGGCGGCAAGCGCATTGATCCGCGCGTACCAGGCCGCCACATGGGGATATTCCAGGAACGGTGCTTGGGTGCGCGGGATATGACTCAGCGGGGCCGCCAGGTCGATGTCCGCCAGGCTCAACGCGTCGCCCACGACAAAGCGCCGGGTGCGCAAGTGCCCGTCGAGCACGGCCGTATAACGGTGGATCGCCTGCAGCGCGTCGGCCACCAGGGTCGGGTTTTCGGCGCGGCCTTTGAGGCGGTCCATGAACCGCTGCTCGATCAGCACGGTGGGCCCACGGCGAAAATGCTCGGCGGCCCAGAACATCCACTTGAGCGTTTCGTACTTGGCATTGCCTGCGGGCAGTAATGACGAACCGGCCTGTTCGGCCAGGTAAATCATGATCGCCGAGGCTTCGAACAGCACCACGTCGCCGTCGACAAAGGTCGGGATCGTGCCGTTGGGGTTGAGCGCCAGGTACGCCGGCGTGCGGTTCTCGCCATTGAACAGGTCGAGGAACACGAATTCGACCTCAAGCCCCAGGTAAGCGGCGGTGGTCAGTACTCGCCGGGTATTGCTCGAACCTCTGTCGCCATACACTTTCATGCCACTGCCTCGGTTGCGTGGTTGTCGATGAATGAAGGGTGCTCGGCGAGCAGCATCACCACCTCGCGGGCCTGGCGCACCGATTGGTACACCGAATTGACCATCGGCGCCGCCAGGTAGGAGGCCACGCCCAGCAGCCAGATGTTTTCCGGCGCCTCGCCGCCGGGCAGGCTGACCTGCAACTGCGGCGACACATAGGGCGGCGTACACGGCGTTGTCGGTGATACCTGCAGCTCAAGGCCGTCGCGGGTGGCATGGAAAAACTGTTTATGAAAGCCGGTGGCGCACACCACCGCATCCACCGCCTCGATGTGCCCGTGGGCGTCGTGAACCTGCCATTGGCCTTGCCACTCAAGGGTTGTCGGCACGTGCGCGGCCAGTTGCAGGCGCCCTTCGTCGATCAGGCGCAGCAACGTGGTTGCGGTCTGCAAGGGCACCGCGAACAGGTAACGCCCGACCGCCTCCCAACAGTTCTGCAGCGCCGCCATGCGCACCGCCGGCGGTGCCGCGCGCAGTTTTACGTCAGCCATGTCCATGCACTGCACCAACAGGTTCTGCCAGTCCGTCGCGCCCCGTCGGGCCAAGGCGACTTCGCCGCGCAGGCGCTGGGTGGGCTCCACGCTGCGATCGACTTGTTCGCGCAGCGAGCGGCCACTGATCGCCTTGGCCGACCGCGCAACGATGCGCAGCAAGTGCCAGTACAGCTTGGGGTTTTCCAGGTCCAGGCGGGCGAATCGCGTTTCATCCAGGGCCACCGCACAACGCCTGGGGGTGGCCGTGCGCACGCCGGGCAAACGCCCGGAAGGCGACGCCATCAGCACCTGATGCCCCGCGCCGCAGAGCAGCAACACGCTGTCGACCGCCGACAGACGACTGCCCAGCACCAAGACCCGTGACGGTTTCCCCAGGCTGTCCAACCAGGCCTTGGTCGGGTATGGCGTCGAGAAAATCCCCGGCGCACCGGCATGCGGGCTGACCAGCGGCGGTACGAACGGCGCGGCACTGCCGGTGCAGACCAGCACCGCACAGGCGCGCAGGTCGCTCCCATCATCCAGCACCAGGCGATAGTCGCTGCGCGCGACCGGCTGGATACGTCGCACCGTTGCACGCACGACCCGATGCTCGATGCCCCGGGCCTGCGCCACATCGCGGTACTCGGCGTAGCGTTGCTTGAGGTAACCCGACACCCAGGCCCGTGGCACAAACGCGTCTTCGCCGGCGTCGATGCCCTGCGCCTGGAGGTAGCGCTGAAAGTCGTGCGGCTCATCGTCCAGCACCGACAGGGTCTGCACCGAGGTATTGCACAACAGCGTGGCCTCACCGGCGTTGAAGGCAATCGACTGAGCCAGCCCCTCGGGATCGATGATGTCGATACGCCGGGCGTTTCCGCTGCGCACCAATTGGATAAACGCCGCGACGCCGGTCACCGACCCGCCAATGATCGCAACCGTCGCACGCGGGTTCACAGCGCTTGCGCCTTCGCCAGTACCGGCGCCAGCAAGCGCACGCCATACCAGCCCCAATACACGCGGTGGCAAGTGATCAAGCCGTTTTCAATCTCCATCATTTCCATCAGGTCGACCTGCTCCCCCGTCGGCGTCTTGCGCGGGTATTCCCACGTCAGATTGCGGCCATTGATGAAGGCCTTGTCGCTGCGATACCACTCAGCCAGGTCATTGGGAAAGCGGCGCTTGCTGTCTTCCATAAACCGCTGGATCACCCCTCGGCCCACCAGCACCCCGCTGCCGTGGTCGGGGTAGATCGCCAGCACCAGCGGCGTTTCGAACACCGCCTGCTCGGCATACAACGCCGCCGTAGCCGCCAGGTCGCCGGCACAAACGGTGGCGTGCCAGGCTTCATAAATAGCCAGCAGACCGGGATCGATGGACGAAGTCATGGCGTTTCCTCGCGTGGCAGCACAACGGCTAATAGAAACCGCAAGTGTAAGGAATTGCCACCCGGCCATGCTTCGACCTGGCCCGAAGTGTCAGGCATGCCGTGCGAGGTGCTTGAGGATTACGACCTGGGCGGTTGGCGACTGACAACACCGCGTAGGCATCGCGACGTTCCTGGCGCCTGCGCAACACACCGTTGTCATCAAGGATATTGATAGCTGCCTAATGAAACCCGCAGTCTAGAGGGCTCATCCCGCGCTTATATCATTCCGAATGATAGTTATCTTTGCTTCATTCGATTCGTGACCTAGCACCTCGCCGCGCATGATCCGCCCATCTCAAATACATTGGCGGATGCACCTCATGGAACAGACACTCAAACACTTGCGCTTGCCCCTGGCGATTCTAGCCGTGGCGGTGATGAGCGCGTGCGGCAAAACCCCGGACCAAGCGGCCGCCATGCCTCCTGCAAAAATCAGCGTGGCCAAGGTGCTTGAACAACCGGTCAACGAGTGGGACGAATTCACCGGTCGCCTGGAAGCACCGGAAACCGTGCAGATCCGTCCACGGGTGTCCGGCCAGATCGATCAGGTGGCCTTCACCGAAGGCGCCCTCGTGAAGAAAGGCGACTTGCTGTTCCAGATCGACCCACGCCCGTTCCAGGCCGAGGTGCGCCGCCTCGAAGCCCAGCTTCAACAGACCAAAGCCGCCGCCAGCCGCAGCGATAACGAAGCACAACGCGGCGAACGCCTGCGCCAGAGCAATGCGATCTCCGCCGAACTGGCCGACTCGCGCACCACCGCCGCCCTGGAAGCCCGCGCCGGCGTTGCCGGCATCCAGGCGCAGTTGGACCTGGCCAAGCTGAACCTGAGCTTCACCCGTGTCACCGCGCCGATCAGCGGCCGTGCCAGCCGTGCCGAGATCACCGCCGGCAACCTGGTCACCGCCGACGTCACCGCGCTGACCAGCCTGGTCTCCACCGACAAGGTCTACGCCTACTTCGATGCCGATGAGCGCGTATACCTCAAGTACACCGAGCTCGCCCGCCAGGGTCGCCGTGGTGCGACCACCCCGGTGTACCTGGGCCTGTCGAATGAAACCGGCAACCCGCACCTGGGCCAGATGAACTTCGTCGACAACCAGGTCAACCCGGCCACCGGCACCATCCGTGGCCGTGCGGTATTCGATAACAGCAAAGGCGAATACACCCCTGGCTTGTACGCCCGCCTGAAACTGGTCGGCAGCGGCACCTACTCCGCCGTACTGATCAACGATGAAGCGGTCGGCACCGACCTGGGCAAGAAGTTCGTGCTGGTGATGGAAGGCGACAAGCCGGCCTACCGCTCGGTGGAACTGGGGCCGAAGATCGAAGGTTTGCGCATCGTGCGCAGCGGCCTGAACAAGGACGACACCATTATCGTCAAGGGCCTGCAGCGCGTGCGCCCGGGCGCGCCGGTCGCCCCGGAAACCATCCCGATGGCCAGCAAGGAAACCCTCGCCGCCTTGGCCCAACAACGACAAGCGCTTGAAGCCAGCAACCTGGAGCAAGTGGCGCCTTCAAAAACCGCGCCCAAGCTCGCAGCTGTCGCGACTCCACGCGGTTAAGGGATACGACTCAAGATGAATTTTTCCAAGTTCTTCATTTCGCGGCCGATCTTCGCAGCAGTGCTCTCGCTGTTGATCCTGATCGCCGGCGCGATCTCGCTGTTCCAACTGCCGATCAGCGAATACCCGGAAGTGGTGCCGCCGACCGTGGTGGTGCGCGCCAACTTCCCTGGCGCCAACCCCAAAGTCATCGGTGAAACCGTGGCGGCGCCGCTGGAACAGGCCATTACCGGCGTCGAGAACATGCTGTACATGTCCTCGCAGTCGACCGCCGACGGCAAACTGACCCTGACCATCACCTTCGCCCTGGGCACCGACCTGGACAACGCGCAGGTGCAGGTGCAAAACCGTGTGACGCGCACGCAGCCAAAACTGCCCGAGGAAGTGACCCGCATCGGTATCACCGTGGACAAGGCCTCCCCCGACCTGACCATGGTGGTGCATTTGACCTCCCCGGATCAGCGCTACGACATGCTCTACCTGTCCAACTACGCCTTGCTCAACATCAAGGATGAGTTGGCGCGCCTGGGCGGTGTGGGTGATGTGCAGCTATTCGGCATGGGCGACTACTCCCTGCGCGTCTGGCTGGACCCGAACAAGACCGCGTCGCGTAACCTGACCGCCACCGATGTGGTGACCGCGATTCGCGAGCAGAACCGTCAAGTGGCCGCCGGTGCGCTGGGTGCGCCGCCTGCACCGAATGCCACCAGCTTCCAGTTGTCGGTGAACACGCAGGGTCGCCTGGTCACTGAAGAAGAGTTCGAGAACATCATCATTCGCTCCGGCGATAACGGTGAAATCACGCGCCTCAAGGACATTGCGCGGGTTGAGCTGGGTTCCAGCCAATACGCCCTGCGTTCGTTGCTCAACAACCAGCCGGCCGTGGCGATCCCGATCTTCCAGCGCCCGGGTTCCAACGCGATCCAGATCTCCAACGAAGTGCGCGACAAGATGGCGGAGCTGAAGAAGAACTTCCCCGAAGGCATGGACTTCAGCATCGTCTACGACCCGACCATCTTCGTGCGCGGCTCCATCGAAGCGGTGGTGCATACCCTGTTCGAAGCGCTGATCCTCGTGGTGCTGGTGGTGATCCTGTTCCTGCAGACCTGGCGCGCCTCGATCATTCCGTTGGTGGCAGTGCCGGTCTCGCTGATCGGTACGTTTGCGGTGATGCACCTGTTCGGCTTCTCGCTCAACGCGCTGTCATTGTTCGGCCTGGTACTCGCCATCGGCATCGTGGTGGACGACGCCATCGTGGTGGTGGAGAACGTCGAGCGCAACATCGAGCTGGGCCTGGCGCCGTTCCAGGCGACTGAAAAGGCCATGAGCGAAGTGACCGGGCCGATCATCGCCACGGCATTGGTGCTGTGTGCGGTGTTCATTCCGGCGGCCTTTATCAGCGGCTTGACCGGGCAGTTCTACAAGCAGTTCGCCTTGACCATTGCGATTTCGACGGTGATTTCGGCCTTCAACTCGCTGACCTTGTCGCCTGCCCTGGCCGCCGTGTTGCTGCGCAGCCATGACGCGCCGAAGGATCGCTTCTCCAAGGTGCTCGACAAGCTGTTGGGGGGCTGGTTGTTCCGGCCGTTCAACCGCTTCTTCGAGAAAGCCAGCCATGGCTACGTCGGCACCGTGCGCCGGGTGATTCGCGGCAGCGGCATCGCGCTGTTCCTGTACGCCGGCCTGATGGTGCTGACGTGGTTCGGTTTTGCCCACACACCGACCGGTTTCGTACCGGCCCAGGACAAGCAATACCTGGTGGCTTTCGCCCAATTGCCGGACGCCGCGAGCCTGGACCGCACCGAAGACGTGATCAAGCGCATGTCCGACATCGCGCTGAAACAGCCGGGCGTGGAAAGCGCCGTGGCCTTCCCGGGCCTGTCGATCAATGGGTTCACCAACAGCCCGAACAGCGGCATCGTGTTCGTGACCCTCAAACCGTTCGACGAGCGTAAAGACCCGAGCATGTCCGCCGGTGCGATTGCCGGTGCGCTGAACGGCAAGTACAGCGACATCCAGGAAGCCTACATGGCGATCTTCCCACCGCCGCCGGTACAGGGCCTGGGCACCATCGGCGGGTTCCGCCTGCAGATCGAAGACCGTGGCAACCTGGGTTACGAAGAACTGTACAAAGAAGTGCAGAACATCATCACCAAGAGCCGCACCACGCCGGAACTGTTCGGCCTGTTCACCAGCTACACGGTCAACGTGCCCCAGGTCGATGCCGCCATCGACCGCGAAAAGGCCAAGACCCACGGCGTGGCGATCAGCGACATTTTCGACACGCTGCAGATCTACCTGGGCTCGTTGTATGCCAACGACTTCAACCGCTTCGGTCGCACCTACCAGGTCAACGTGCAGGCTGAGCAGCAGTTCCGCCAGGATGAAGACCAGATCGGCCAGTTGAAAGTGCGCAACAACAAAGGCGAGATGATCCCGCTGGCGACCTTCATCAAGGTCAGCGACACCTCGGGCCCGGACCGCGTGATGCACTACAACGGCTTCATCACCGCAGAAATCAACGGCAACGCCGCGCCGGGCTACAGCTCCGGCCAGGCCCAGATTGCAATTGAAAAACTGCTGAAAGATGAACTGCCCAACGGCATGACCTACGAGTGGACCGACCTGACGTATCAGCAAATCCTCTCGGGCAATACCGCGCTGTTCGTGTTCCCGCTCTGCGTGTTGCTGGCGTTCCTGGTACTGGCCGCCCAATACGAAAGCTGGAGCCTGCCGTTGGCGGTGATCCTGATCGTACCGATGACGCTGCTGTCGGCCATCACCGGGGTGATCATTTCGGGTGGCGACAACAACATCTTCACCCAGATCGGCCTGATCGTGCTGGTGGGCCTGGCCTGTAAGAACGCGATTCTGATCGTCGAGTTCGCCAAGGATAAACAGCAGGAAGGCCTCGACCCGCTCGCCGCGGTGCTGGAAGCCTGCCGTCTGCGGCTGCGGCCGATCCTGATGACCTCGTTCGCGTTCATCATGGGTGTGGTGCCCCTGGTGCTGTCCAGCGGTGCCGGTGCCGAGATGCGCCATGCCATGGGCGTGGCGGTGTTCTCCGGGATGATCGGGGTGACCTTCTTCGGTCTGTTGCTGACGCCGGTGTTCTACGTACTGATCCGTCGCCATGTCGAGCGCAGCGAAGCGCGCAAAGCGGCCAAGGCCTTGAAGCTGGAGACACAGCAATGAGTGTGAAAGTCTTTCTGCCGAGCTTGCTGGTCCTGGCGCTGAGCGCCTGTGCCGTAGGCCCGGACTACACAACCCAGACCCCGGAGGCGGCCAATATTACGGCCGCCGCCGATGCCAAACGGTACGACCATGGCAAATTCGAAGGCATCTGGTGGCAGCAGTTCGACGACCCGACCCTCAACCAGTTGGTGAGCCAGTCGCTGAGCGGTAACCGCGACCTGCGCGTGGCGTTTGCCCGCCTGCGGTCGGCTCGGGCGATCCGCGATGACGCCAGCAATGATGCGATGCCAACCATCACCAGCCGCGTCAGCAGTGACGTGGGGAAGGGGCAAATCCCCGGCCAGACCACCCAGCGCGTCAACAGCGAGCGTTATGACCTGGGCCTGGACATGGCCTGGGAGCTGGACCTGTTCGGCCGCATCCAGCGCAACCTGGAAGCCAGCGATGCCGACCAGCAGGCCGCCGAAGCCGACCTGTACCAGTTGCAAGTCACGATGATTGCCGAACTGGTGGACGCCTACGGTCAACTGCGCGGCGCGCAACTGCGTGAGCGCATCGCCCTGGACAACCTGAAGAACCAGCAGGAGTCACGCACCATCACCGTCAGCCTGCGCGATGCCGGTGTGGGCGACCAACTCGACGTGGAACGTGCCGACGCCCGCCTCGCAGCGGTGGAAGCCAGCGTGCCGCAACTGCAAGCCGAACAAGTGCGCGAGCGTAACCGCATCGCCACCCTCCTCGGCCAGCGCCCCGACAAGCTGAGCGTGGACCTGAGCCCGAAAGACTTGCCGGCGATTGCCAAGGCCTTGCCGATCGGCGATCCGGGGCAACTGCTGCAACGGCGCCCGGACATTCTGAGTGCCGAACGCAAACTGGCATCCGCCACCGCGCGCATCGGCGTGGCCAAGGCCGACCTGTTCCCCCGGGTCAGCCTCAGCGGCTTTCTCGGCTTCACCGCCGGGCGCGGTTCGCAGATCGGCTCATCGGCAGCGAATGCCTGGGCCCTTGGCCCGAGCATCACCTGGGCCGCGTTTGACCTGGGCAGCGTGCGTGCGCGCTTGCGCGGCGCCGATGCCGAGGCCGATGGCGCCTTGGCCAACTACGAGCAGCAAGTGCTGCTGGCGCTGGAAGAATCCGAGAACGCCTTCAGCGACTACGGCAAGCGTCAGCAGCGCCTGGTTGCGCTGATCCGCCAAAGCGAATCCAGCCGCGCCGCCGCCGACCTCGCCGCGATCCGCTACCGCGAAGGCACCGTGGACTTCCTCGTGCTGCTCGACGCCCAACGCGAACGCCTGGCCGCCGAAGACTCCCAGGCCCAAGCCGAGGTTGATCTGTATCGCGGGATTGTGGCGATCTACAAGGCGTTGGGGGGCGGCTGGCAGCCGGACACCGTCGTCGCTACCGCCAAGTGATGTAAAGAGCTCCTTTGGTTGGTCGCATCCAGCCAATTTTTAGCCCCGTGGTCCGTTTGGTCGCGGGGCTTTTTTTTATGTCGCAGTTACTGATGTAGCCACTTATACAAGATGTCAGCGGTGGCGCTCATTAGAAAAAGCACTCCAACAAGCAGGGTTCCCTGAAGCAATCGCTTGAGGTTACGAGGAAAGGCTTGCACCTGCTGCCAATCCACTGCACCTCGTTTTACATTCCACGTTGGTAGAACAACCGCTGCGGCGACGGCAGATAGTCGAATCATTCTTCCTCGAATCGAATTGCCCCAAACACGTTGATTGGGTGTGATAAGACTGCATTTGTTTAGAAGATCTTCCATTTCGTCGAGTCTTCGATAAGCCAGGTATATCAAAACCACAAAGGCGATGAAGACCCAAAAAAACAAAGCCAAATCAAACCAGAGTTTCAACGGACGATAAATAAAATAATCAATACTCATATGGTTTCTCTCCTACTTACTCACCGAGCTAACTCCCATAACTGCCCCCTACAGCGCCTGCGGTTCCCCCCGTCAGCGCCAAATAATGTAAAGAGTTCTTTTGGTTGGTCGCACCCAGCCAATGGTTAGCCCCGTGGTCCGTTTGATCACGGGGCTTTTTTTGTCACCGATCAGCGTGTTAGCCATTTATACAATGTGTCGGATATGGCAACCGTTATAAAAATCAAGCCTCCAATGGTCATCCCCTGAAGTACGCGCTTGAGGCCGCGAGGAAAATCCTGAACTTGCTGCCGATCCACGGTACCGCGCTTTATGTTCCACCACGGCATGGCAACCGCTGAGATGACGGCACACAGTCGAATCATTCTTCCTCGTATCGAATCGCCCCAGAACCGTTTGTTAGAAGTGACAAGGCTGCATTTATTTAAACGGTCCTCCATTTCATCCAATCGTCGATACATCAGAAAAATGCCTACTACGTCGAAAACAAGAGCAATAAACATGATGCTCGCATCAAACCAGATCTTCTGAGGATGATTGAATAAGTGGTCAATATTCATAAATTTTCTCTCCTACATACTCGCCGAACGCACCCCCAAATCTGCCCCCAACCGCGCCCAAGGTCCCACCTGCGATTAACAGGCAACTCAATGATGCCGGCCCAGTTGTAGGGAGTAGTACGGTGAAGCATAAAGCTGTCGCCATAGACCCACCTGCCATCCCCCCCAGAACCCCTCCTCCTAGCTTGCTCACTTCCACATATTTCGCCTTCCTGCACTGCTCTTCCCTCGCCGTGGAACATGCTTCCTTGATCTCCAGCCCAGTGGACGCAGCGCTCAACGCAATCCCCAACGGCGTCCCAGCCTTGAGCACTTTCGCCACCCTGGAAATCCGCGCAATCCTCTCGGCATATCGACTGATCTCCCCGGTGTGCAGATAACTCTTGGTGGAAATACCGAGCATTTTCTTGATCGAACCTTCATTACGCAAACCCGTGCCATAACGGGCGAACCCGCGCATCTGTGCTTCCAGTTTTTTGAACAGCGTTTGGCGACGCGCCAAAAACTCATCCCGCGCTGCGCCACCGCCTCGGCGCAACGCCTGTTTATGCAGGGCATCGATTTCTTCCAGGGTTTTGACGATCGCCTTCAAGTGGCGGTTCCAAGCATCCCCCGCCGTGCCGATACCGAGCGACGCGTAGCCCAGCAGTTTCTGCAGCAAGTCGTAGTTTTGCAAGGCAAAGGCATCTCCCCCTTCGGCCATCACGCTGTGGCGGATACGCCAGGCGGATTGCATCAGCAGATGCTCTTCCGGCTTGCACAACGCCGTGGAGTCATCACCGATGATGACCAACTGCCCCGGCAGCACCACGACGTTTCGGATATGCGTATTGAGCCTCTCGAACTTGGCTTCGGCGTGCTGGCTCAAGCGCAATCTTGCCTTGAGTTCAACGGAGGTTTGTTGCCAATCATTGATGAACGCGTAAGGCTGAGACATTAAAAACCTCTCAGCAGCAGTGGGCGAAGGGAGCCGGTTGATGTGGGCGTATTGCTTGCCATACGTGCATTCCTGATTGAATGAAGATGGCGTCGTAATCTAATTAATGGCTCAAGCGCTGTCGCGGATTTACCCGATGAATTCGCACTGCGCTGATCAATTTGGGAAATGGACTACTCATCGCTTACCAATCGCCATCAGACACTTCCTAACAGCCATCCCAACTAACGTATTTCATTCAATATTGGGCTGGGTCTTTTGGGCTTGAATTGCGAGGTATTCGATGCTTTATGAACTCACGACACTCAGTTGTCCGCCGCTCACAGAAGGAGAGCCTGGTCAATTACCCGGTGTCTGGCGCTGCGAGATTGGCGATCTTTTCCAAGTCAAACGCCTGCGCGGGTTTGAAACTGCGCAGGCGCTTGAAGACGAACGTCGCCGAGTAGAGCGTGGGCGGCTAAGAGCGCGTTATTACGCTGAAGGTCTTTGGCCGCCGAAAGATGCACCTGCACAAATTGCCAGGGCGAAAACCATGATCTGTCTACCAGAGCCTTACTCCGCCCTGCGCTGAACCGCTGCAATGGCGAAAGAAGGGCTACACGCTGCCTTCAACATCGTCCAGGCTGAACGTCTCGGTGTGGTCGTCATATGAGAAAATTTCAGCGTATCGACCCCAAGTGATCACGCTCTCCAATGTTTTCTCCACAAACGCCTCGGTGAGTGAGTCTTCCAGTTCTTGCTCGAAGCGCACCCGTGGCGCGCGGTGCCCGTTTCGTTCCTGCAGTACCTGGCGAATGCGTGCGGCCAGCGGCACGTGCTTGATCAGGTGCTCGGCAAAGATGGTTTTGCGCTCCTGGGTGCCATACTCGGCGAATAACTTGCCGGCCTCAGTCAGGGTAATGTCGGCGCCCTTGAGTTCAGCGAATCCAAGGTGTTCCAGCATCTCAGCTATCGGGAACAGGTCGTCCACTTCCAGTAGGCGCCGTTCAGCGACGTCTGGCAGACCGGCATGCCCGTTATAGGGTTCGGCAGCGAGGGTTTCGATCAGGCCGGCCATGAGGTTGGTGGAGACTTCCGGCAGCGGACTGCCCATCTTCAGCTCGCCTTTGCCGGTACTGGCGTCAGCGCTGCGCCGGTCGGTCATCAACGCATAGATGTCATCGACCATTTGGCGAAAGGTCGGATCCAGTCGGTTGCGCGGATGGGCGAATGGCACCTTGATTTCCGCCACAACGCGCCCTGGGTTGGTCGACAACACCAGAATGCGGTCGCACATCAAAACGGCTTCTTCGATGTTGTGCGTCACGATCAGGATGGACTTGATCGGCAGATGCTCGTCGTTCCACAGATCCAATAGGTCGGTTCGCAGGGTTTCGGCGGTTAATACATCCAGCGCCGAGAAGGGTTCGTCCATCAATAACAATGTGGGGTTAACCACCAAGGCGCGGGCAAAGCCAACGCGTTGCCGCATCCCGCCCGACAGTTCACGGGGATAGGCGTTTTCGAATCCATCGAGGCCGATCAGGTCGATCGCGGCCAGCGCGCGCTTGCGTGCCTCTTTGCGTTCGACCTGTAACGCCTGAAGGCCCGCTTCTACGTTTTCGAGGACGGTCAGCCAAGGAAACAGTGCAAAGGTCTGAAAGACCATGGCCACGCCTTCGGCCGGCCCCGTCAACAATGAGCCGTTGTACCTGACCTCGCCCGCTGAAGGTTGGATCAGGCCGGCAATGATGCGCAGCAACGTTGATTTGCCCGATCCGGAGCGACCCAGCATGCCCACGATTTCGCCTTCGCGCAGCGTCAGGTCAACATTGCTGAGTACTTGCAACTCTTCTTTGCCCTTGCCGAACGCCCGGCTCACGTTATTGAGCGAGTAGATTTCGGGCGATGCATTGGTGTGTTCGGTATAGATATTCATGAATATCGAATCCCGTTAATTCAGACGGAGTTTGTTTTCAGCAATGGCGTACATCGGTCGCCATACCGCGCGATTGAAGGCCACGACAAAGAGCGACATAACCACCACACCCAGCGTGATTTTCGGGAAGTCCCCTGCCGCCGTGTTCTGGGCGATGTACGCACCCAAACCGTGGGCGACGACCTTGTCTTGTCCCCATGAAACAAATTCGGAAACGATACTGGCGTTCCACGCTCCGCCAGAGGCGGTAATCGCCCCGGTCACGTAATACGGGAAGATCCCTGGCAGCATGACCTTGCGCCACCACAGCCAGCCGCGAATGCGGAAGTTGGCGGCAACTTCCCTGAAATCGTTCGGGAACGCGCTGGCGCCGGCAATCACGTTGAACAGGATGTACCACTGCGTCCCCAGCACGATCAGCGGGCTCAGCCACACATCCGGGTTCAACTGGTAACGCAGAATTACGATCACAAACACAGGGAACAGCAAGTTCGCCGGAAACGCAGCCAGGAACTGGGCCAGCGGCTGGATTTTTTCCGCAAGGTGCGGCCGCAAACCGATCAGCACGCCAAGCGGCACCCAAATCAGTGAGGCGACCACGATCAGCACCACCACGCGTGCCAGGGTAATCAAGCCCAAGCTGAGCACATGGACGACCTCATCGAACGTCACTTCGCTGCTCATATAGAGGGCGATGTGGTACAGCGCGTACAGGGTCAGCACGGCGATCGCCGAGCCCCACAGCCAATCGATGATCCGGGACGTGGCGGGGCTCGATTGCATTACGGTGCGCGTTGAGCGCGGCAGACTGAAGCGACGGTTGCCGATGCGCCCGACGATCCGGGTAATGGGCCGCAAGATGCGCTGGACCAGCCGGGTGCGCTGGATCAACTTCAGCACCCATGACTCCGGTGAGCCCGCCTGAGACGCGGTGTTTTCCATGCGGAACTTGTCGGCCCAGGCCACCAATGGCCGGAACATGAACTGGTCATAAATCAGGATCACCGCGATCATCGCCAGAATCACGTAGCCCACGGCATGCAGGTCCTGCTGCTGGATGGCGATCGCCAGGTACGAACCCACACCGGGCAGCATCACGGTCTTGTCCCCAACCGTGATGGCTTCGGACGCCACAACGAAGAACCAACCGCCGGACATGCTCATCATCATGTTCCAGACCAGCCCCGGAATGGCGAACGGCACGTCGAGCTTCCAGAACTTTTGCCAGCCGGACAGTTGCAGGTTGCTGGACACTTCTTCCAGGTCACGAGGCAACATGCGCAGTGACTGGTAGAAACTAAACGTCATGTTCCAGGCCTGACTGGTGAAGATCGCAAAAATGGCCGCGAATTCAGCGCCGAGCACTCGCCCTGGAAACAGCAGCAGGAAGAACGTCACGGTGAACGAGATATAGCCCAGCACGGGCACCGATTGCAGGATGTCCAGTACGGGCACCAGCAGCTTCTCTGCTCGCCGGCTTTTGGCCGCCAGCGTTCCATAAAGTAGGGTGAACACCAGGGACGCCGCCATCGCGGCGAGCATGCGCAGCGTGGTGCGCATCGCATATTCGGGCAGGTTGGCCGGGTCGAGTGAGATGACTTCACTCTGCAAAGAGGAGATAGGCGCCCAGGTTTCCCGTGCGCCTATCGAGAAAAACAGCAAGAAGCCGATCACCATCGGCAGTGCAACCAGATCCCAGCGGTTGGGCAGCAACCGCAGCGTCGTAGCCGGGATGTAGTGACGGAATACCTTATTCATGTTCAGTGATTCCTACAGCGTTCTGAGGGGAACTCATGACCACAGGCCAACGCATTTTTGAGCGCCAGCGCCTAGGCTGCCAGGCAGGCAGTCAAATCAACCTTCTTGAGGATGGGCAAAACGACGGAGTGAGGTCACACAAACAAATGCTAAAGGCAGAAGCAGAAGCGCACCGCTTACTCAGTAAGGCAGATTACGGAGTAAACACCGTGCACCGGCTATATTACGTTTGGCTTTTCTATGCGTGACCCACCGAGAATAGGCAGGATCCATGGCAGGACGCTCCTTGGGCGGGTGGAAATTCGTATTCGGGCTGGCAGCGTTAAAACGCCATCATTCCATTAGCATGCGTGTTGAAGTTGCAATCGACTCAGAGGCCAATGCAGCGCTTTTTCGCGGGCCAATTATACGTATCAAAATGTTACAAATTCATAAAAATTATGTAATTTATTGAGAATTATTGAGCTGTCGTGGACAGGTGCGGGGCATGCTTGATGTTTGGAAAAAAAGCTCCGCTGCGAATTCCAACCCCTGTCAGACGCTTTTCGATGAGGATGCTTCTTGGTTGTCGTCATTGAGAATCAGGCTACGGTAATGCCCCGGATTCGACCCCGCCCATTTGCGAAATGCCTTGTAGAACGAACTGGCATCGGCGAATCCCAGTCGCGTCGCGATTTCAGCAAAGCTGATCTGCGGCTCGGCCAGCCAGACGATGGCCAACTCCTTACGCACGCTGTCCTTGAGCCCCTGATACGTTTGCCCCTCTTCCGCCAAGCGGCGGCGCAGGGTCGAGGCGGAGATCCACAGGCTGGCGGCCAGGCCGTCGGTTTCCGGCCAGGTGTCGGGCGGCATCTGGCGCAGGTCGTGCTTGATGCGGGTGGCCAGGCTGTCGGGGTCGCGGTATTTGACCAGGATGTTGGCCGGCGCGTGGCCAAGGAAACGCTTGAGTTCTTCGGCACTGCGCTTGATCGGCAGATCGAGGCAATCGGCGGAGAAAATCATGCGGGTGCGCGGCCGGTCAAAACGCAGGTTGTCGGAGAACATCACCCGGTAATCGTCACAAAAATCCGGCTGTGGGCAGCGCAGTTCGATGGCCAGGATCGGTATACGCCGTCCCGCCAGCCAACAGGCGACGCCGTGGACGATCATCCAATACGTGAAATAGCTGAACGCTCGGCGCGGATCGGGCTCGGTTTCGAGCATCACGATTTCCGCCAGGCTTTGCTGGCGCACCAGTTGGGCAGGCAAATGCTCGAACATCAATGACAGGAACGCCAGGCAGGTTTCCAGCCCGGCCGCCACCGTCGGTTGGGCCATGGCCACCCGACACAGAAACGCCAGGCTGCCAGACTTGAGCGGGCGCGGGTCCATGCCAAAAAACTCATCGTCCAACCGCCGCGCCAGCAACCGCCACAGCCGCGCGTAGGTCGTGGCCGAGACACGTGCGCCGGGCTGCAGCAGCAGCTCGGGAGCAATGCCCACCTTGCTCAACGCCTCAATGGTCGCCGCCCCCGGCGCGCAGCTCTGCAACAGCGCTTCGCGCACCAGATGGATGGAGATGGTGTCTTTTTCCGACATGGGTGTGGGGCAATCCAACGGCACAAAAGGTGGCGTGCATCATAAGGGCGCTTGAGCTTTGCCACCACCGTTCAGCCGTCGTTCAGCAAAGGCTAATGTTTCTTGTTTAGCAATGAGTATCATTATGTTACAAATTCGCTTCCTGTCTAGTGACCCTTCGGTGCCGAATGCTTGTTCCCTTTCTCATTATGTTGCGCGAAGGCATTGAAGCCGCATTGATCGTTGGCATCATCGCCAGTTACCTGCAACAAACCGGCCGCGGCCAGTGGATGCCCGCCGTGTGGATCGGTGTCTTCCTTGCCGCCGCCCTGGCCCTGCTGGTCGGCGGCGGCCTGGAACTGATGAGCGCCGAATTCCCGCAAAAACAGCAGGAATTGTTCGAAGGCGTGGTCGGCCTGGTCGCCGTGGGCATTCTCAGTTCCATGGTGTTCTGGATGCGCAAGGTCGCGCGGTCAATCAAGCATTCACTGCACGAATCACTCGACCATGCCCTGGCCGGCTCGCGGCATCAGGTCGCCGCACTGATCCTGATGGTGTTTTTCGCCGTGGCCCGCGAAGGCCTGGAAACCGTGTTCTTCCTGTTGGCGGTGTTCCAGCAGAGTGAAGGCCCCGGCGCCCCGCTGGGTGCCCTGCTCGGCCTGGTGCTGGCGATCATCGTCGGGTTCCTGATCTACAGCGGCAGCATGCGCCTGAACCTCAGCGCGTTTTTCCGCTGGACCGGCCTGTTCATCCTGGTGGTGGCCGCCGGCATCCTCGCCAATTCAGTGCAGGCCCTGCACGAAGCCGGCGTGTGGAACCACCTGCAAACCGTGCTGTTCGATGTCAGCGCCACGTTGCCGATGGACGGCCCGGTAGGTTCGGTGCTGGCCGGGATGTTCGGCTATCAGGACGCGCCGACCGTCAGTGCCCTGGGTGCCTACCTGATCTACCTGGTGGTGGCCCTGGTGATGTTCTTCCTGCCCGCAGCGCCCGCCAAGCCGGTCGCCGCGCCCTCTTCCGTTTCTCACCAGTAAGGACCGTCTCTTGTCCAACCCAACTCCTCAACCGGCCTCGCCGCCCCGCGCCTTGCGTTGGGCGGTGGCCGGCTCGGTGGTCGTGATGATCGCCGCCGGTGGCCTGTTCTACTACGCCTCGCAAATGGCCGCAGCCAAGCGCCAGACCCATCACGATGAAATCGTTGTGACCATTCATGGCCACGCCTGCGAACCCAACGCGCTGACCGTTCCCGCCGGGCGCGCGAGCTTTCGCATCATCAACCGCTCCGACCGCGCGGTGGAATGGGAAATCCTCGACGGCGTGCTGGTGCTCGAAGAACGCGAAAACATCGCGCCGGGCCTGAGCCAGGTGATCAATGCCAAGCTGTTGCCGGGCGACTATGCAATCACCTGCGGCCTGTTAAGCAACCCGCGCGGCACCCTGCATGTGACGCCCACGGCGGAATCCGACGCCCAAGCCCAGGCCAAGCCGTCGATGGTGGCGTTTATCGGTCCGTTGTCGGAATTTCGCGTGTACCTGAGCAGCCAGGGCAACGCACTGGTCAAGGCCGTGACCGCCTTGCAGCAAGCGATCGATGCGGGTGATCTGGCCCAGGCTCAGGCGCTGTACGTGCCGGCCCGCGAGGCTTACCAGCGCCTCGCCGCAGCGTCGCAACGCCTGGCGGAACTGGATAACGCGATCAATGCCCGTGCCGATTATTTCGAAAAGCGTGAGCAGGACCCGTCCTTCAGCGGCTTCCACCGCCTCGAATACAGCCTGTTCCAGCAACGCAGCCTCGATGGCCTGGCCCCGCTGGCGCAGCGCCTGGTGAACGACGTCAGCAGCCTCAAGCAACAGTTGCTGGCGCAGTCGCTGCCACCGGAGCAACTGGTGAGCATTGTGGTGCGCAACCTCAACAGCCTGGCCGACGTGCGCGCCGCCAGTGGTGAGGAAGAACGCTACAGCCATATCGACCTGAACGGTTTCGCCGCCAACCTGGACGCTGCGCGCAAGGTCGTGGACCTGATGCGTCCGCTGCTGAGCAAGTCCGCCGCCGACCTGTTGCCGACCATCGACACGGCCCTTGCAGCGTTCGAGACGCAGCTCAATGGTTTGAAAGTCGACGGCCAGTTCAGCCGCTACGACCGTGTTACCGCCGATCAGCGCAAGCAGATCGCCGACAAGGCCAAGGCACTGGCCGCCGCACTCGATGGAATCGACCCCGCCCTTGGCCTCTCCGGCCTGCAGTAAAGACGAGCGCACACATGAGTGATTCACAACCGTTAGACCTTCAACGCCGCCGCGTCCTGCTGGGCATGGCCGCCACCGGCGCCGCGATTGCCGGCAGCACCTTGAGCTGCCCGGCCATGGCCGCTGCCGCCGAGCAAGTGACCACCGCACCGCGTAGCGACAAGACCCAGGACCATCACGATTTTTTCGGCAAGCACCAGAGCGGCATCGTCACCCCGCGTCCGGCCTGCGGCATGCTGGTGGCCTTTGATGTCCTGGCCAGTGATCGCGAGGATTTGGAGCGGTTGTTCCGCACCCTCAACGAACGGATCAGCTTCCTGATGACGGGCGGCAGCGTGCCGCAGGTCGACCCGAAACTGCCGCCCACCGATTCGGGCATCCTCGGCCCGGTGGTCACGCCGGATAACCTGACCATCACCGTATCGGTCGGCGAATCGCTGTTCGATGAGCGTTTCGGCCTCAGCGCCGTCAAGCCCAAGCGCCTGATCCGCATGCTCGGCTTCCCCAACGATGCCTTGGAAGCGGCGCAGTGCCACGGCGACCTGAGCCTGCAATTTTGCTCCAACACCCCGGACACCAATATCCACGCCCTGCGCGACATCGTGAAAAACCTGCCCGACCTGCTGCTGGTGCGCTGGAAGCAGGAAGGCAGCGTGCCGCCGCAGGCGCCCGCCCGCCCCGGCGAGCCCGCGCAGAGTGCGCGCAACTTCCTGGGTTTTCGTGACGGTTCGGCCAACCCGAATTCCAACGACGCCAAGACCATGGACCAGATTGTCTGGGTGCAGCCCGGCAGCGACGAGCCGGCCTGGGCCGCCAATGGCAGCTACCAGGCGGTGCGGATCATTCGCAATTTTGTCGAGCGTTGGGACCGCACGCCGCTGCAGGAACAGGAAAGCATCATCGGCCGCATCAAGCCCACCGGCGCGCCCATGGGTGGCCAGCACGAAGCCCAAGTGCCCGATTACAGCACAGACCCGCAAGGCAAGCTGACCAAGCTCGATGCGCATATCCGCCTGGCCAACCCGCGCACCCCGCAGACCCAGGCCAACCTGATCCTGCGCCGGCCGTTCAACTACTCCAACGGCGTCAACAAAAACGGTCAGCTCGACATGGGGCTGCTGTTTATCTGCTACCAGGCTGACCTGGAGAAAGGTTTTATCAGCGTACAAACCCGGCTCAACGGCGAGCCCCTGGAGGAGTACCTCAAGCCAGTCGGCGGCGGGTATTTCTTCACCTTGCCGGGTGCGACGGGACCGAAGGATTTCATCGGGCGCACGCTACTTGCTGCAACGCACGTTCAACCTCCTGCCAACACTTAAAGCGGAAACCGTCCCATGAAGAAGTCGACTCTCGCACTGTCGTTGTTAATCACCCTCTCGCCCCTGGCTGCCTTCGCCGCCACGGCGCCGCTGGACCTGGTAGGCCCGGTGTCGGACTACAAGATCTACGTCACCGAACAAATCGCTGAGCTGGCGACCCAGACCCAGGCGTTCACCGACGCCGTGAAAAAAGGCGACCTGGCCACCGCCAAGAAGCTGTATGCGCCGACCCGCGTACATTATGAGGCCATCGAGCCGATCGCCGAGCTGTTCAGCGACCTCGATGCCTCTATCGATTCGCGTGTCGACGACCACGAAAAAGGCGTGAAGGCCGATGATTTCACCGGTTTTCACCGTATCGAGTACAGCCTGTTCGCCGAGAACACCACCCAAGGCCTCGGCGCCCTGGCCGACGGCCTGAACAAAGACGTCAAAGACCTGCAGGCCCGGGTCGCCGGCCTGACCTTCCCGCCAGAAAAAGTCGTGGGCGGTGCCGCAGCCCTGCTCGAAGAAGTCGCCGCCACCAAGATCTCCGGCGAGGAAGACCGCTACAGCCACACTGACCTGTATGACTTCCAGGGCAACATCGACGGTGCGAAGAAAATCGTCGATCTGTTCCGCGGCCAGATCGAGAAACAGGACAAGGCCTTCCTGGCCAAGGTCGACAAAAACTTCGCCAGCGTGGACAAGATCCTGGCCAAGTACAAGACCGCGGATGGCGGCTTCCAGACCTATGACAAGGTCAAGGAAAACGACCGCAAAGCCCTGGTGGGCCCGGTCAATACCCTGGCCGAAGACCTGTCGACCCTGCGCGGCAAACTCGGCCTGAATTAAGCCATTGAGGCCTCGCCCAACCGTCGGTACCCGTCCAGCGGTGTACCGACCGCCAAGCCGTTCTGCGGATTGACCGCGTACCAATGCTCGCCCGCCTGCACCGCTCGAACCGGCACGCCATGATTGTGCCCTTGATGAGCTGTGGCCTGCGGCGAGCCATTGGGGGTCGCCGTGGAACGATCCAACGCCGCTCGCACGCCAAAGAAGGCGCGGAGCTTTTCCTGCGCCACAAGCATGTTCGCGAACGCCGAGACATTCGGCGCGTGGCTCAACACATGGGGCAAGGCGAGCACGCCTTTTGCACCATTGACCAGCAGATCGGCAGCGCCATCGATCGGATTCAAAAACGCGCTGACCACGGTCACCCCCTTTTCCGCCACGCGAAAAGCCTTGGCGCCAAAGGGCGCAACCGCCTTTGTGGATTTGACCAACGCGCGCACCGACGCCCCTGCGCCGCCTAGAAACGCGCCGACAGTATCGATCAACAACCCCCGCGTGCCCTCGATGATATTGCCCTTGGCCAGGTCCACGACGGCCCCGACAAACGGAATCATACTCAGCAAAATGCTGTCGTTGCGTTGCGACACTTCCCGCTGTTGCTCAAGGGGCAATTGGCCCTGGGCATACTTGAGCACACTGTCGCGGTGATGAATGAAATTGCCCTGCATGATCCGGTCGACAATCGCTTGGCTGCGCGGCGACGCAAAGCTGTTCGGGACCGCCGCCTGGACGCTGCCATCTGCGGACGCAGGGGCGGCCGGCAAGGTGTCACCCAACCGGTCGATAATGATGCCGGGGGACGACACGCCCGACCGGGGCAAGGCGTCGCAGGTGTAGGCGGTGAAATCGAACGGTTCCACTGCGCCATTTTGCAACCGAACCGTCGAGGGCGCCCAACGCCCATAGGTTCGCTGCGTCTCCTGGAGGGTGCCACCCAGCGTCAGTTGGTCGGGCAAATCCTCACGCTTAACGATCAGCATCTTGGCCGGGAACACTTCAAAGTAGCTGATCACCCCGTTGTAGTCACAGCGGATCAGCGTGCCTTTGCGCCCTCGGCGCTCTTCGATTTGCGCAGATGTCTGATCCAGCGTGGGCACCCCGTCGACGTGTTCGCGCAGGGCAAACAGCTCGACGGTGCCATATTCCAGGGCCTGGCGATCAGCCAGGGGCAAGTTCGCAAGCATCCTTTTGGTGGTGGTGCCCAACCCTTGCTTGAGCTTCCCCAGGTAGGTGTCGACTTCACTCGCCACTTGCCCCGGCAGACTCGGCAAGCGGTTGATCTTGGCATTCAAGGCGCGCACGTTTTTTACGATGGCGGCTTGTTCGGCGCGGCTGGGGCGTGCGTTTGAAAAGGGCGTTCTTGCGCCGCCAACGACGCCAGGAATGTCTGCGTCCAGCAACATCCAGCGGTCTCTGACCAGATCGCCGGTCATATAAGTCTCGATCAGCGAACGGGTTTTGGGTTCCGACACCTTCATGTTACGGCGCTCGTCCGGGTCCGCAATGTGGACCTTCAACGCTTGCAACTGTGGGCCGCTGAGCGCCGGGAAAACCTTCTGCAAATTTGCAGTCGCCTGATCCCGGCGTGTCGGCAGCGGTGCCTTGAACGTCATTAGGGCTTGCAGCAGTTGCTCGCGCTGGGCCTGAAAGGCTTCGCGGGCTTGCTGGTAGTGCTGCCCTGTATAGCGACCATCTGCCGTCTTGGCGTAGATCCCCTGCATCAGGCCCCAGTCCAGCAATACATCGACACCGTGGTTATCCAATACGGCCGCCTCGTGCGCATTGCGCGGATCCAACCGGGCAAGCGCCATGACCTCCTGGTAACTCATCGCGCGCGAGCTCCCGGTGCCGCCTTGACGCTCGGCAAAGGTCACCCCCAGGCGCAAGTCCGCCCATTCTGCGGAGCCCATGCGCAGCGTGGATGGAACATCCCGAAGCAGAAACTCGGGGGCGGCAGCGGCCAGAAACAGGTGCGCTAACAGGGGCGCGACCTTGGGGTCCAGCGCGGTTTTTTTCCACAGGTGCGTTTCGATATCGGTGCGCACCGAGGCCAGCGTCCGGCCATTGTTGGCAGGTTGATAGATGTCATAACCAGCAACCGTCCCGGGGCGCCCCGGGGCGTCGGGATCAATTTGCAGCATGATGGCCGCCAGCACCCACTGCTTGGCTTCGAGCGTCGAGAGTTGATCGGCGCCGGACGCGCCCTGGAAATGTCGGTTACGCGCCACGGCCCTGCCCCAGTTCAACACCACGGGGCTGCTCAGGACCTCGTCAAGGAAGCGATCGGCGTCGGCACGCAAGGTACCGGCGGTGTTGAGCGCAAGCACCCCGCGGATATCCAGGACACGCAACAGGTTCAGCGCAGGCTTATTGCCAGGAGTGTCGTCATCGCTCAACTCAGCCACGAAACGTTTATCGGCGTCGGACAATACCCCAGGAGCCCACTGGCGCGTGATCAATGGCGCGTAATCGCCCAGGGCCGGCGCCGGCGGCAGCGCAGCGTCGAGCCAGCGCAGGATATTGCGCACCTCCCGCGCCGTCTTCGGCACCGGCAACCCATGGGACGCCAGCACCTCGCTGACCGCCGCCTTGTCGGCGCCGTCAATCGCCAGCGACGAGGTGTAGCTGATCGGCGTTTGCACGCCGGACAGCAGCACCTCGTCCTCATCGGAGAGGTGACGCACGAGGTCACTCAAGCTGCCCGCTAGATGCACACGTTCGTCCATGACGTCGATGGCTTTTCTGGCGGTCAGGGTGCGTTGTTCCAGACGCCCTTTTACCTGCGCCGACAAGGCTGACCAGTCCGCTGTCGAAAGCGAATGGCGCACCGCCCCCAGTTCATCGGCAGTGTTCGGCGGGGTGACGTCGTACCCGTGCAAGACCGTGTTGCGCGACAAGCCTTCGCTCTCTGGATGCACATACGCGAGCCCGTTGCCGGTCACATCCAAGGCGGCTGCCGCAGCGCGCAACCTGGCGCTGACCTGCCACCAGCCGGACGTGTCGCTCAACGTGAAGGTCTTTTGTGTCGCTACGCCGTTATCGACGACCCAACCACTGATCGAGTCCGGTTTCACCACGACGGTATCAAGGCTCAGCCCTTTGCTGGTGATCCAGGCCCGCATTTGGGCAGTATTGAAGGCACTGCGCAGGGCATCGAAACCTGCATAAATCGTGGCGCCATGGGGAATCGGGACGGTCGAGTCCGGCAACTGACGCAAGGCCGAGGAAATCAACGCGGTGTGTAACTGACGATCGGCATCCGCCGACGTTACCGGCGCCGGCGGCAAGGTCCATTGTGGGCCCGTAATGGCCGGTAGATCGGGCGCCGCCGCGCGTCGGGTGCGCACAATAGTCTCGGGGACAGGGCCGCTAATCGGCGCTGGCGCGACAGTCAGCGACGGCACATTTGAGGGATGGGCATGAAGAATTGGGGAGACGGGTGACATTTCTAGTTCCTCTCTACCAGTGAATGGCAAGAGTTCTTGTCCTTAAGAACTGTCGAGAGAAAACATACCCGCCTGGGTCACAGTTGCGTGTAGGCGAACTCTCAAGGCTTTGAAGGCAGCAAGAGAGTTCGTTGCGCGATCCCCGTGTTACAGAATGCGATACAGCAACCGCTCAATCCGCACCCGGCTGACGCGACGCAGGAATTTGCCGACCGCTTGCGGGTAATCCACCAGGGTCTGTAACTGCTGATAACCGTCGATGCGCGTGGTGTGCTGGAAAATCTGCGCCAGCTCGGTCCGTCGTGGCTCCAGCCACTCGCTCTTGGGATCATCGATCAACAAGGCGTTTTCCAGATCAAGACGGAACGCGCGCGGGTTGAGGTTGTTGCCGGTCAGCAACGTATAACGCTGGTCGACCCACATGCCTTTGAGGTGGTAGGTGTTGTCGCCGTCATGCCACAGATGCAGGTTCAACTGGCCGCTGTCGATCATCGGCTGATGGCGCTTGGCGAAGCGGCGCAGGCTGATTTCGTAAAGGTACGGCAGGGCCGCAATCACCTTGAACGGCTCGCTCGGCGGGATGTAGAAGTCGTTGGCCGTCTTGTCGCCGACGATGATGTCGATCTTCACCCCGCGCGCCAGGGCGCGGTTGATTTCCCGGGTCACCGGCAGCGGCAGGTTGAAGTACGGCGTGCAAATGGTCAGTTGGTGCTGGGCGCTGGCGATCAGTTCGAGGATCACCCGGCTCAAGGGGTTGTTCTTACCGACACCGAGCAAGGGGCTGACCGACAGGTGGCCGTTGGGCAACAGGCCGGTCGTGGTGTCGTAGGCAGCGTGCTTGAGGCGACTGCGCAGGTCGCCGATATCATTGCGCAGGCTGCGGGTGGTCGGCGGGTTGGGCAAGTCGAGGCGATGCACCGCCTTGGACGCGATCAGCCCGTGCTCCACCAGGTGTTGCATCGAATCCGCCAGCGGTGCGCTGTGGATCAGGTGGTAACGGTCGAAGCGGTACTTGTCGAACTTGTGCAAATACACGTTGTTCAGGCTGGCGCCGCTGTACAGCACGCTGTCATCGATCACAAAGCCCTTGAGGTGCAATACGCCGAACAGTTCGCGGGTCTGCACCGGCACGCCGTACACCGGCACCTCAGTGGCATGGCTTTGGGTCATGGCCTGGTACCAGGCGCTGTTGCCCGGCTGTTTGCCGGCGCCGATCAACCCGCGCTGAGCGCGCAGCCAATCGACCACCACCACGATGTCCAGCTCCGGGCGTGCCGCCTTGGCCGCGTGCAAGGCGTCGTAGATCTCCTGCCCCGCCTCGTCCTGCTGCAAGTACAACGAGACGATGTAGATACGCCGGGTGGCCTGGGGAATTTTCTCCAGCAGGCAACGGCGAAACGCAGCGGCGCCGGAAAGCACCTCAATCGCCTCGGTGGAGAGTGGGAAACCGCGCAGTTTGGGCAACAGAGAACGTTTGAAGAACGACGGCATAAGGCTCGCAATGGGTCGAATCCGAAGAGGTCCAGAGCTTACACCATGGGGGTGCTCAGGTCTCGTTGCGCGGCATGGAAAATACCGATTGACTAAGAAGAACGATCGTTCTACTGTTCTCGGCATGAACGATATAAATCACAATGAAACCCGCGACATCATTCTCGACGTTACCGAGAAGTTGATCTATCGCCATGGCATCGCCGCCACCGGCATGGACCTTCTGGTGAAAACCGCCGGTGTCTCGAGAAAAAGCATCTACCGCTATTTCGCCAATAAAGACGAACTGGTCATCGCCGCCTTGCAACGTCGCGACGCGCGCTGGATGCACTGGCTGCGCACCGAGGTGGAACGCAGTGAAGACAGCGGCGAGCGCCTGCTCGCACTGTTCAGCGCGCTCAAGGCCTGGTTCGGTTCGGCGGACTTTCGCGGCTGCGCGTTCATCAATACCAGCGGCGAAACCGGCGACCCGCAAAACCCGGTACGCCTGCTGGCGAAGGCGCATAAACACACACTCTTCGAGTACCTGCTCAAACTGTGTCAAGCCCATGGCACGCCCGACCCGCAACAGCAGGCCGCGCAACTGCTGATCCTGATCGATGGCGCGATTACCGTGGCCCTGGTGACGGGCGATGCAACCGCGGCGGATACGGCGCAATGCATGGCACGAACGGTATTGGGACTTTAAACCCACAGGCCTCGCACTTTCGATCAACCCTTATTGTTTTAAGGAACTGCCCAATGCCATCCCCTGCAGAAACACGCCCGCCCCTGCCGCCGTTTACCCGCGAGTCGGCCATCGAAAAAGTCCGCCTGGCCGAAGATGGCTGGAACTCCCGCGACCCGCAACGGGTGTCCCTGGCTTATACGCTGGACACGAAGTGGCGTAACCGCGCCGAATTTGCCTACAGCCGTGAACAAGCCAAAGACTTCCTCAGCCGCAAATGGGCCAAGGAACTGGATTACCGGTTGATCAAGGAGTTGTGGGCGTTCAGCGATAACCGCATCGCGGTGCGCTATGCCTACGAATGGCACGACGACTCCGGCAACTGGTTCCGTTCCTACGGCAATGAAAACTGGGAGTTCGACGAGCACGGCTTGATGGCCAACCGCTTTGCCTGCATTAACGACATGCCGATCAAGGCCAGCGAGCGCAAGTTCCACTGGCCGCTGGGGCGGCGCCCGGATGATCATCCGGGGCTGTCGGAGTTGGGACTCTAACCTGTAGCCGCAAGCGTGAAGCTTGCGGCTTATTGCTCAATCCTGGTTCAAGCCCACTCGATACAACACCCCATCATCCTCATCGGTCAACACATACAAAAAGCCATCCGGCCCCTGCCGCACGTCGCGAATCCGCGCATTCAAGCCGCCCAGCAAGCGTTCTTCATGGATCGCCTTGTCGCCATCGAACTGCAGGCGAATCAGCTCCTGGCTCGCCAGTGCGCCAATGAACAGATTGTGCTGCCACGCCTTGAAGCGGTCTGCATCGTAGAACGCCATGCCACTGATTGCCGGGGATTTCTCCCACACGTGGTGTGGCGCCACAGTGCCTTCAACCGCCTTGCCCTTGGCCTCGGGGATCGGCGTCAGCGAATAATTGATACCGTGGGTCGCCAAGGGCCAGCCGTAGTTTTTGCCGCGCTCGATGAGGTTGATTTCATCGCCGCCACGCGGCCCGTGCTCGTTTTCCCAGAGCGTACCGCTCCACGGATTCAGCGCCAGGCCCTGCGGGTTGCGCTGGCCGTAGGACCAGATTTCGGGGCGCACGCCCGGTTGGCCGACAAAGGGGTTGTCATCCGGCACGCGGCCGTCCGGGTAGATCCGCACCACCTTGCCTTGCAGCTTGTCCAGGTCCTGGGCGGTGGGCCGGTCGTTGTTTTCACCCAGGCTGACAAACAGATAGCCGTCACGGTCAAAGGCCAGGCGCGAGCCGAAGTGATTGCCGGTGGAGAGCTTGGGCTCCTGGCGCAGGATCACCTTGAAATCGTGCAAACCGCTCAGGTCATCCGCCAACCGCCCGCGGCCAACCGCGGTGCCAGCCATGCCGCCCTCACCGCCACCTTCGGCATACGACAGGTACACCAGGCGGTCCTGCTTGAAGTCCGGCGACAGCGCCACATCGAGCAATCCGCCCTGGCCCTTGGCCCAGACCTGCGGCACACCGGTCAGCGGTGCAGACAACTTGCCGTCCGGGCTGACGACCCGCAGGTGGCCGGGACGCTCGGTGACGAGAAAGCCTTGTTTGTCCGGCAAAAACGCCACAGCCCATGGGTGATCCAGGCCTATGGCGATCGGCGTGGCGCTGATGCTGCCTTGTTCACTGGGAAATTGCTGGGCCTGGGCGGCATACACCGTCGTCAGCGGCAATAAGGTGCTTGCGCAACAAGCGGCGAGCATGGTTTTGCGTAGAAACATAAGACGGGGTCCTTACCGGCACTCAAGGCCGGCGATTGCCGTTGGCGTCAACCGTGGGGGCTTTGGTTTCGGTCGCGGGGCGGCTGGGCGCGGCCTCGCGTTGCGGATAGCGATTGCCGATGCCGCCGTTTTCCAGGGTCGGCGTGCGCGTGGCCGGCCCGGTCTGGATGCCGCGAACCGCCGGCGCATTGGGCTGGGTGCCCTGCATACTGTTGGGATTGGCGCGGTGGATCGGGCTATTGTTGGCGTCATTGCTGCCGGGCAGGTTTTGCGCCTGGACACTGGCGCAAAGCACCAGGCCTAGCGCCAACGCTGCAAGATGTCGCACACGGGTGTTCATGACAAAGCCTCTTAGGACGAGGAATACGTGCTTTCGATACCACGCTACGCTTTGGGTTCGGCTTTGGTAACTAAATAGTTTCTCATCAGATGTAACTGGTTCTGTCTGGGTATCCGCCCGCCGAAACTTTCGCCGAGCCCTGCGAGTCAACGGAACACAGCCTTTACTCAAGACAACATCATGGTTCTGGTTATGAAGAAGGCCAAAGCAGGCAAGATCGAAGACGTGGAATCCAGCGAAGCGCGCAAGCCTGCGCTGACGTTCGTGGTCCAGAAGCACGACGCGCGCAATCTGCACTACGATTTTCGCCTGGAACTCGATGGCGTACTCAAGAGCTGGGCCGTGCCCAAGGGTCCCAGCCTCGACCCCAGCCAGAAACGCCTCGCGGTGCAGGTCGAAGACCACCCCTTGAGCTACGGCAGTTTCGAAGGCCGCATTCCGGCCGGCCAATACGGCGCCGGCGATGTGATCGTCTGGGACCGCGGCATTTGGCAACCCCACGACGACCCACACACCACCTACGCCGCCGGCAAACTGGAATTCACCCTCGTCGGCGAAAAGCTCTCAGGCGACTGGGCCCTGGTACGCACCCACCTCAAAGGCAACGGCGACAAGGAACAGTGGCTGCTGATCAAGGAAAAGGACCGGCACGCCCGCCCGGCCAGCGACTACGACATCACCGAAGCCCAGCCCCTGAGCGTGCTCAGCGGTACCTGCGTGGGGAACGCCAGGCCCACGCCCGGGCCTGCCGGTGTCGGTGCCGGTGCCGGTCAGTCGCGATGAGTTGAAGGGATTGCGTGGCGCCCAGCAGTGGACGGTCGCCAACCTGCAACAGCGGTTGCAGGGTTTGAAGGAGAACCCGTGGGCGGGTTATGCCAATCGGCAGACGCTCAGCAAGAAGATGTGGGACACGTTGGGCGCGACGCCACCGCAGTGAGTCGCGCCGCTTCGAGCCTCAGATCAGGATGAAGATCAGCGCAAACACCGCGAAGATCGCCCACTTTTCCAGGTAGTAGCGTGTGCGATTGCGCTTCTTGAGTTCCTTGCCGCGCAGGCGGATTTTGTACAAGCGGGTAAACGCACGGTTCAGGCCGCCGGTCTTGTCGCCTGCGTCGTTGGGCGAGCCTGCAGCCGCCACGACAGTGCGGCTGAACCAGCGATTGAACGCGGCCGCCCAGCGGTACTTCATCGGCCGCTCGACGTCACAGAACAGAATGATGCGGTTTTTCTGGGTGGCGTTTTCCGCGTAGTGGATATAGGTCTCGTCGAACATCACCGGCTCGCCATCACGCCAGGAGTAGTTCTCGCCATCCACATTGATGTAGCACCCCGGATCGTTGGGGGTGTCCAGGCCCAGGTGGTAGCGATAGGAGCCGGCGTAAGGGTCACGGTGGCGCACCAGCTTGGAGCCCGGTGGCAGCTCCGCGAACATCGCGGCCTTGACCGAGCCAATGCTCTGCAGCAACTCGGTGGTGCGCGGGCACAGCTTCATCGCCGAGGGGTGGCTGTCGCCGTACCATTTCAGATAAAAGCGCTTCCAGCCAGACTTGAAGAACGAGTTGAAACCCACGTCGTCGTATCGGTCCGAACGCTTGATCGCGCCCGCCTGCATCAGATTCCGGGCTTCCTCGCGAATTTCTTCCCAATGCTCCTGCAGTGGACTCAGGTCTGGGAAGTCGCTGGGTGAGAGATACGGTCGGCTGCGCAGCTTGGAGAACAGGTAGAGAAAACAGTTGACGGGCGCCAGGAACGTGGAGTGATCGCTAAGCTGGCGGCTCAGTTTATGCCGCACCCGGCCACGCAGGTGGACATACGCAATGGAGGTAACGTAGAGGACAACAATGATAAGTTTCAATGGATTTGGTCACAAGTCAGAAGAAAACCGGCTGCTCCTGCGTGCCCACAACGGCCGAGGTTGGATAGCAGCACATGAAATCACAATTCAAATACAGGCGGCACGACCGACGGATAACCGTCCGGCACATAGCCATCACCCAATATTTAGCCACAGTTTGTAACAAAACGTTAACTAAGAATTGTGAAAAGCTGTCTACTGATTGTATTTGGAGGGGGACATGCGGGCTTGTCATGGGACAAGCCCTCTCGCGTTAAACGTTACAGCAGCGGCTGGTCATCCTTGCGCTCACGACGGGAAAAACGCCCGTCTTCCAAGGTCGAACAAGGCAAGGTTTCGCGCCGGGCCAGCACAAAATGGCGGACCAGTGCGACGAGCAAGCCGAGGATTAACCCCGCGACCAGGCTCAAGGCGATCACCAAGGCTTTTTTCGGTTTGATCGGCGCCAACGGCTCTTGGGCGCGGCGGTCGACGGTGACCAGCTTGAGGTTGCTCATGTCGATGTTGAGGTTGCGCAAGCGCGCAACTTCGGCACGAAGCGGTTCAACATCCTGCAGGAATATGTCTTCATTCCCACGCTTGCGCAGCACCTCAACCTCACGGTTGACCTCCAGCAGTTGCAACTCCTTGCCGATCTCGGCGACGCGAGGGTTGGTGAAGTCGTCACTGGTCCGCTGTTGTAGCGCAACGCGCTCGGCTTCAAGGGCTTCGGTGCCGAGGAAGTAGAGCGGGATCTTCTGGTTGTTGACCTCGGTACGCATCACCTGGCTCGAGCCCCCTCGCGAAGCATCAGCCATGGAAGACGGCGTAGTCGGTGTCTTGATCCCCATGGACTTGGCGATGGCAATGGCTTCCGACAATTCCGCCAGGCGGTTGTTACGCTCCATTTTCATCTGCAGGCGCAGGGCACTGAGCTCATCTTGCAACTGGGCGCGCTTGAGGCGGTCATCTTCCAACAACTTAGCGATCTTCGATTCCTTATCGGTATCGTAGTTGGCGCGCGCGGCGTCAATCTTGCCTTTGAGTTCATTCAGGCGGTTATTGACGATCACCTTGAGGTCTGCACCGACCTGTTCGCGCTCCGCCGCAATGGCGTAGTCGACAAAGCCGTTCAGAATCGCCACACCGTCCACATCGGCCGGATACTGCAACTCCAGTCGGATATAACTGCTCAACGAGTCGGCCTTCTTCGGGTCCGGCAGAATCAAGTTGACCGAGTTGCGGTTGAAGTCTTCAAAAGAATGCTCCAGGCTTTGCCCAGGTTTCTGGAACGCGGTGAACAATTGCTCATGGGATTTGAAAAAGCCCAGCCTCGCCTCATAAGAGTCCAACTGCGCGCCCACTTTCGACAACGCATCGGCCGGTGGCAGTTTGTAGACTTCGGAACGGTTCAATGCATCCAGTTCGTTGATCGCCGCCGGGCGCAAGACACTGCTGACCTCATATGTGCGCGGCGCCAGGAAGGCATAGCCGACTCCAAGCACGCCTGCCAGAACCGTACACCCCACTACCCGTTTTTTTTGCTGCCAAATCGAGTGAAACAGTTCAAGCAGGTCGATTTCATCTGAAGAGCCAGAGGCAGTATGCGGGGACGTTCGATTCAAAATGAAAGCACCTTAAAAATGATACTAAACGGCCATCACCGCCAAAAACCTGAAAATCAAGTAAAGGATCAGGGACAACGCCCTGAAGCCCACAGAGCAGGCCTACCAATCCCTATCTGACCACTCAGCCAGACGAAAAATCCCACGCAATTAAAGTTTGTTTCCCTTCAAAAGCGATCATTGCCACCAACGTTCATCAAGTAAGAATATTCTTGTCACAAGAGTAGTCAAAAGTTTGTTAAATAGCTGTTGGCGCACGAAAAAATCGAGATAAAAGCCTGATAACACGACAATTCCGACAGATAAACCTGTGCATACCGGGCTTTTTCTGACCATTCGGTCGCGCTATCACCTATTAAGCCTCAACAAAAAGGAATTTGTATGACATCCATTTCCGACCCGGACTACCACGCCCTGCAGGGCACATGGGAGCAGATCGCGCTCGAAGACAGCGGCGTGCTCAACCCTCCCGACGCCCACAGCGCGCCCGGTGCAGTCACCATCATTACCGGCGACCACTTTGAAGTGCTCACCATTGATGGCGAGCGGCTATTGGCCGGCCGATTCTTCCTGGACAGCGCCACCCACCCCAAAAGCATCACGTGGATCGATGCCATGGGTGACGACGCGGGCAAGGCACTGCCGGCCAGCTACCGCCTGGAAGGAGACGAATTTGTGTTCATTGCAGCAGATGAAGGCATGCCGCGACCGTGGGTATTCAGCACCGGCCCCGGGCAGACAATGCGTACATTCGTGCGTCGATCCTGAGCCCCGCGCCCATCTGAACTTGCCACGGGATTTTCACAAGACCTTCACTTTCGGGTCTATAGGGTGAAGCCTACCTACTCCAGTGAATCCCTTGGCCCGCCTCCCCCGGTGGGCTTTTTTTTTGCGCGACAGGCAGTTCAGGGAAGGCGCTTGGTCGCCGTCAGGGTAAAACACAGCGGCAACTGGGCCGCCTGATCCTCGTACTGGTCATAGAGTTCTTCGCGATTTGAATGCGGGTACTCTTGCAGATGACCGATCTGCAACCCCGCCGCAATCGCTGCGCTGACCACGCAGCCCAGCGTGTGTACAAACCAGTAGGACGTCGGCCCCTCGACAGCGCCCTGCCCTTCATAGACGATCGACTCTTGCAGCACAAAAGGCTCACGCTGGAAGTACGAACTGGCCGGCAGCAGCGGATTGGCCGCCAGTGGGTCGAACACTTCCAGGAACGGGTGGGTTTCGTACATTACCAGGGTGCCACCGGGCTTCAGCGTTGTAGCGACCTGACGCATAAATAGCGCTACATCCGGCATCCAGCCCAATACACCGATGGTGACCAGGGCGATATCGAAGCATGCATGCAGGCGCTCGGGCAGATGGTGGATATCGGTTTCGATGAACTCCGGGCTGTGGGGTGAACGCACGGCCAGTTCCTGGGCCTGCTGGAGAAAGGCGCTGGATTGATCCACGCCCACTACCGCGCGTGCGCCCAGGCCGAATAACGACAAGCTTTCGCGCCCGTTGTTACAGCACAGTTGCACCACATCCTTGCCGGCAACACCGACGTCTTGCAGCAAGGCGGTGAGGGTCCGATCCAGACACGAAAAACCCGGCTCGGCGACCGAGTCCAGCAGCGCCCTCCAGGTATCCGTGTCTTTGTGCAGTCTGGCGGATTCGTCCCAGGCGTGCTTGTTGCTGGCAATCGCCTGCTGGGCTGAGGGCATGTCCATTGCTTCTCCAGAGAGTCAGTTACAGCGAGCTATGGAAAGTAAGCCAATTGCCTGTCAGATGAAACCCTCGGAGGGGGCGAACTTATTTCGAGGCCCGTAGGTCATTACCCCATCGAATGTTCAGTCCCTAAACACGCCGCGCGCGAAGATCACCATGCCCCATCATTCTGACCTGCGTACCACTTTGTCCCTGGATAGCCTGAATTTCTTTCTGGCGGATGTCCGCGATGGCCTCGGCCCTTACCTGGCGATTTACTTGTTGGCGGTACATAAATGGGACCCAGCCAGCATCGGCGTGGTCATGACCCTGGCAGGCATCGCGGCCCTGTTGGCCCAAGGCCCGGCGGGCGCGCTGATCGATCGAACACGCCGTAAACGTGCAGTGATCGCGGTTGCCGCGTTACTGGTGACCGCCAGTTGCCTGGTACTGCCCTACGTCAGCACATTCGGTTGGGTGGCGCTGACCCAGGCGGCCAGCGCCGTCGCCGCTTCCGTGTTCGCCCCAGCGATTTCGGCGATCTCCCTAGGCATCACCGGGCCGCGCGCCTTCACTCGCCGTACCGGACGCAACGAAACGTTCAACCACGCCGGCAATGCCGTGGCCGCCCTGTTGGCGGGCGGGCTGGCTTATCTATTCGGGCCGGTGGTGGTGTTTTACCTGATGGCGTTTATGGCGCTCGCCAGTATCGTCGCGGTCTGCTGCGTATCGGCGGCGACCATCGACCATGAAGTCGCCCGCGGCTTCGACCCCGCCCACCACAGCGACCATGAGCAGCCTTCCGGGCTGAAGGCGCTACTGGCTAACCGCCCGCTGCTGATGTTCGCCATCTGTTGCGCGCTGTTTCACCTGGCCAATGCGGCAATGCTGCCGCTGGTCAGTCAGAAGCTTTCACAGATCGACCTGCAAATGGCCACGCCGCTGACCTCGGCCTGCATCGTCGCCGCACAATTGGTGATGGTGCCGATGGCCTGGCTGGTGGGGGCCAAGGCGGACGTGTGGGGGCGCAAGCCGTTGCTGCTGGCCGGCTTCATGATTCTGCCACTGCGCGGCGTGCTCTATACGGTGTCCAGCGACCCTTATTGGCTGGTGGCAGTGCAGATGCTCGACGGCATCGGCGCCGGCATTTTCGGCGCGCTGTTCCCGGTGATCGTCAAGGACCTGACTCAGGGCACCGGGCGCTTCAACGTCAGCCTGGGCGCGCTGTCCACAGTGTTTGGCCTGGGTGCGGCACTGAGCAGCAGCCTGGCCGGCTTTGTGGTGCAACAGGCCGGTTACAACGCCGCCTTCCTGACCCTCGCCTGCGTCGCGACGCTGGCATTGGCGCTGTTATGGCTGGCCATGCCGGAGACGTTGGAGAAACCATCTTTCGCGTGCCACACCCGTGTCGCCTGAGGCATTTGCGCTCTCAACTCTGCTCTACCGCAGGTATGGAGCAACGAAGTTCTCATCCAAAACCCTTCAAGGCCCAGGTTGTTCCGGAACGCCTGCAACCGAGCGCGACGACGCTATCGAGCGTCGCCATTCGCCACGGCATCAGACGGCCAACGGTGTGCGGGCGCTTACGAAGAGGGTGCCAAGCGCTGGCTGAACCTCTTATCGCGCCGGCAATGTTTCCGTGAAGGACGTTTTCACGCACACACAACCGGGGAGCGCAACTACAGAGCTGCTCGCGCATAAGTGCGTGCCTTTTTGAATCAGCAATGAGTGTTGCGCTTACCCTCAAGCAGTAGTGTTGACCACCGATCCGGAGCTTTGGCCACCTTCAGCGGTTACGGCCTGCAGCAAAGCAGCGGTCGCTGTCTGCAACGCAGCCGAAGTGGCCGCAATCTGCGATTGCGCCGATGCTGCAGAAGCGGCTTTGGCTTCAGCACTTTGGTTGCTGGACTGTACCTTCTGCAAAGCTTGCTGCTGCTGTTGAAGTTGCTTCTGTAGCTTCTGAATTTGTTTCTTCAGCTCTTTTACGGTATCGGATTGCTGGGTGCCCGAGGCAGACTGCCCACCAGCGCCCGCTGTGGTTTTAGCGTTCGCTGAGGAGCTAGCGGCCGTGCTGCTTGAAGCGGCAGGCTTGGTGCTGTCGCCGCTGATGCTAGCCGCTTGAGCCATTGGTACCGAGGATGAGCTGTTAATATTAACAATCATGTTACACACCCGATCATAGTGTAGAGATACAAGTATATCGGCCACTCCGCTGAATACTTGAATGTGGCGTTTCGCTGTTCTGGCGCTAACCCATCGCTACGGCTTAATTTTTCAGATCATTACGGGCTCCAGGTTCGCGTTCCCAGTGATGCTGCCGCGCAGAAAGTCGCCCTGACTGCCCGTAACATCTCCCAAGAACGGGCACTCGGCACCCGGTTCGTTATGAGTGAAGCGCACGGTACTGGCGGCGGGCCCCACTATGGCCGTAGGTGCGCAACCTATCAGCCCAAGCAATACGGTGGACAAACTGGCACTAATGAGGATACGCAGGAGGTGCATGGACATGGTTCCTGTCTTACCAAAATGAGGCTGCCCTTTTGGATAACCTGCTAGGGCTTTAAGCCTGTGCAGTATCAAATTTTGCTGGAACAGGAACTGTATTAATAAGTAGTTTTTGCTTGTGAATCTGTAAACAATGGCTGTACGAACGAAGGCACCATTCCCGCCCTCACGGCGCCCTCCCCCCAAATAAGCGAAGCGTGCGGATGTGTGCTCGGACGATGCTTGAAACGCCGTTGATTTTCCCGCCGTCGACGCATTCGGAGTACGTGAGTCAGACGGCCGACCTACGCAGCGATGGATTCCAACACCCAAAGCGTTGAACATCCGTCGTCGACCGCCATACAACTGTCGTCACACCTATGCGACAATATGCATTATGTCTGGCATGAACCCCGCCTTCATTTCCCAGCAGCTCGGCCATAGCGTGCAGATGCTGCTCTCGACTTATGCGCGCTGGATCAACCCAAGCTCGGACTGGAGCGAATCGGAAGAGCTCCAGATTGGTCCCAAATTGGTCCCAGCTCAAATAAGCGCACCCTAAGCTATTGATAGGTAAAGTAATTGATCTCCACAGCTAACATCACCATGCAGTTCGGCGCCAAGCCGCTCTTCGAGAATGTCTCGGTCAAATTCGGCGCCGGCAACCGTTATGGTTTGATCGGTGCCAACGGTTGCGGCAAGTCGACCTTCATGAAAATCCTCGGTGGCGACCTGGATCCGTCCGGTGGCCAGGTCATGCTGGAGCCGAATGTGCGCCTGGGCAAACTGCGCCAGGACCAGTTCGCCTACGAAGAATTCACCGTGCTCGACACCGTGATCATGGGCCACGAAGAGCTGTGGAAGGTCAAGGCCGAGCGCGACCGTATCTACTCGCTGCCGGAAATGAGCGAAGAAGATGGCATGGCCGTGGCCGAGCTGGAAACCGAATTCGCCGAGATGGACGGCTACACCGCCGAATCCCGCGCCGGTGAACTGCTGCTGGGCCTGGGTATTCCCCTGGAACAGCACTTCGGCCCGATGAGCGAAGTCTCCCCAGGCTGGAAACTGCGCGTGTTGCTGGCCCAGGCGCTGTTCTCCGACCCTGAAGTGCTGTTGCTCGACGAACCGACCAACCACCTGGACATCAACACCATCCGCTGGCTGGAAAACATCCTGACCCAGCGCTCCAGCCTGATGATCATCATCTCTCACGACCGTCACTTCCTGAACAGCGTGTGCACCCACATGGCTGACCTGGACTACGGCGAGTTGCGCCTGTTCCCGGGCAACTACGACGAGTACATGACCGTGGCGACCCAGTCCCGCGAGCAACTGCTGTCGGACAACGCCAAGAAAAAGGCGCAGATCTCCGAACTGCAATCCTTCGTCAGCCGCTTCTCGGCCAACGCCTCGAAAGCCAAGCAGGCCACTTCCCGTGCCAAGGCGATCGACAAGATCCAACTGGCCGAGGTCAAGCCTTCGAGCCGCGTGAGCCCGTTCATCCGTTTCGAACAAACCAAAAAGCTGCACCGCCAGGCGGTCATCATCGATCGCATGGCCAAAGGCTTCGACGGCAAGCCGCTGTTCAAGGACTTCAGCTTTCAGGTTGAAGCTGGCGAGCGCGTGGCGATCATCGGCCCGAACGGTATCGGCAAGACCACCCTGCTGCGCACCCTGGTCAACGAACTGACGCCGGATGCCGGTAGCATCAAGTGGACCGACGCGGCCGAGCTGGGCTACTACGCCCAGGACCACGCCCACGACTTCGAAAACGACATGAGCCTGTTCGACTGGATGGGCCAGTGGGCACAGGGCGAGCAAGTGATCCGCGGCACCTTGGGCCGCATGCTGTTTTCCAACGACGAGATCCTCAAATCGGTCAAGGTCATCTCCGGTGGTGAGCAAGGTCGCATGCTCTTCGGCAAGCTGATCCTGCAAAAGCCGAACGTGCTGATCATGGACGAACCGACCAACCACTTGGACATGGAATCCATCGAAGCGCTGAACCTGGCGCTGGAAAACTACCCAGGCACGCTGATCTTCGTCAGCCACGACCGCGAGTTCGTATCGTCCCTGGCCACCCGCATCATCGAGTTGAGCGCCAGCGGCGTGATCGACTTCAGCGGCACCTACGACGATTACCTGCGCACCCAAGGCGTGGTGTTTTAAGCACAGCGATTAGCTGTTAGCGCCAAGCAGCAAGAAAAAGCCCCGTCCACTGTGATGGGGCTTTTTGTATCTGTACGGGTCAGCCGGCTTAATACTTAGCCTGCTTTCTTTTCTCCCAAGCCCTTGCGATGATGCCCTCACCGCCCTCCCGCGAACGAGTGCTCATGTCTGCCGCCGCCCCCAGCTCAGTGTCGATCACCCTGCAGATCGTCTCCATCGTCTTCTATAGCTTCATCGCCTTTCTCTGCATCGGCCTACCGATCGCGGTGATCCCGGGCTACGTGCATGAGCAACTGGGCTTCAGTGCGGTGGTGGCCGGGATGACCATCGGTTCGCAATACCTGGCCACCCTGCTCAGTCGCCCCATGGCCGGGCGCATGTCCGATACCGTGGGCACCAAACGTGCGATCGTGCTGGGCCTGGCGGGCATCCTGCTCAGCGGTGTATTGACGTTGCTTGCCACACTGCTGCAGAGCCTGCCGCTGTTGAGCCTGGGCATCCTGATCGGCGGTCGTTTGTTGCTTGGCGTGGCCCAGGGCCTGATCGGCGTAGGCACCATCAGTTGGTGCATGGGCCAGGTCGGCGCCGAGCACACGGCGCGCTCGATTTCCTGGAACGGTATCGCGTCCTACGGCGCCATCGCGATTGGCGCGCCGCTGGGGGTGGTGATGGTCGCCGAATATGGCTACAGCAGCCTCGGTATCGCCCTGTCGGTGTTGGCGGCGTTGGGCCTGGTGCTGATCCGCAATAAACCATCGGTGCCGGTGGTGCGCGGCGAGCGCTTGCCGTTCTGGGCGGTGTTCGGCCGCATCGCACCGTTTGGCGCCAGCCTGTGCCTGGCGTCCATCGGCTATGGCACCCTGACCACCTTTATCACCCTGTACTACCTCAATCGCGGCTGGAAAGGCGCAGCCTATTGCCTGACGGTATTTGGCGTGTGCTTTATCGTTTCGCGCCTGGTGTTTATCTCAGCCATCAGCCGCTTTGGCGGCTTCAGGGCGGCGATTGCCTGCATGGTCATCGAGACCCTGGGCCTGACGCTGTTGTGGCTCGCGCCGTCTACCGGCGTGGCGTTGGTCGGCGCAGGGCTGACGGGCTTTGGTTTATCCCTGGTGTACCCGGCGCTGGGCGTGGAAGCGATCAAGCAAGTGCCCAGCAGCAGCCGTGGCGCCGGGTTGAGTGCATACGCCGTGTTTTTCGACCTGGCCCTGGCGATTGCCGGGCCATTGATGGGCGCGGTGGCGTTGAACCTCGGCTACGGCTGGATCTTCTTCTGCGCGGCGCTGCTGTCGCTCACTGCGTTGGGCGTGACCTTGCTGCTCAAGCGTCGCGCTTACTGATCCGCCGTTTGCAAGCCGGCACGGGTGGACCGCCCGAGGGTCTGAGTGAAAAAGCGCCCGGCTTCGGAGCTCAGATCGCGGTGAATGCCTTCGCGGTCGACGCCATCGGCATCGGTGCAGATCGCCGGCATCAGCGCCAGTTGAGCGCTGTCGCAGGGCGCCATGAACACGAAATGCCCGGCCCCGGCCAGCAGCTTGAAGTCCGGCGGCTCGGGCAGCTTGCGCGCCAAAGCGGCGGCGTTCTTGTCCACAGCCACCAGCTTGTCGCCATCACCGCTATAGAGCAGCACCGGCACGTGGACGTCGGCCAGGGTGTGGCGGCCGAACATCAAACTCAGCGGCGCCATCAACATCAACGCGTGAATGCGCGGATCGGCTTGTGGCTGCAGGTCATCACGGTCCACCACCAGTTCGCCTTTGGTGGTGCAGGCGTCGCGATCTTCCGGACGTTCCTGGCAATAGCGGCGCAGGCGCGCGAAATCGGGCTTGGCTCCCGCCAGGATCAACGCGGTTTCGCCACCGGCCGAATAGCCGATGACACCTACCTGGTCGACGTTGACGAACGGTGACAGCATCGGGTCGCCCAGGGTCGCGGTGATCGCTTCGGAAATCTGGATCGGCCGCCCATACAAGTTGCTCACCGTGCCCAGGCGGCTGTGATCCTTGTAGTTGTCGCCGGGGTGCAGCACCGCCACCACCACAAAACCCTTGCGTGCCAGGGAGGTCGCCAGGTCATGCAGGGCCAGCGGCGTACCGGTGTTGCCATGGGACAGCATCAGCATCGGGAAACGGCCGATAGCGATCTTCGAATCTTCCGTCGCCTCCACATGATAGCCACCCACCCGGGTGGTGTGCTCAAGGTCGGTGGACGGATAGAACGCGATGGCTTTCATCGGCTGCAGATCCAGCGGGTCGAGAAAACTCATGCGGTGAAAGCCCACACTCCAATGCGGGTGCGGCGCAGGGGCAGCGTGCACTGAAACCAGGCTACCGAGCAGGGAAAGAACCAAAACAGCACAAAGACGCATCATGAGGATGTCCACCTTTGCTGCGCGATAACCGGCATGTCTATTTAAGATGTCCATGGTTCTGGGTACTCGCACCGAGTGATAAACCCATGCGTGCATAACCTGGGCCAAAGTATAGACAGCGCGTCAACGAAAAAACTCCGTACTCCGGTCGCGTTCAGGCGAGCAGAATACAGAGTTTAGGCGCCCGGCTTCAGATTGAAACCGAGCAACAGCGAAATTTACACAAGCCTTACGCGGCGGCGAACAATTGTTCGTTGATGACAACGTTGGCGTCGCTCAGGGACTTGCTGCGGAACTCATCGCCATACGCCAGGCCGTGGGCGCGGACGAATTCGATGTCGGTGATACCGAGGAAGCCCAGCATCACTTTCAAGTATTCCTCGTGGGCCACGCCCGTTGCCTGGCCAACATGCAGGCCACCGGAAGTGGAGACGATGATGACTTTCTTGTTGCCGCACAGGCCTTCCGGGCCGGCTTCGGTGTAGCGGAAGGTCTGGCCGGCCACGGCAATGCGGTCGATCCAGGCTTTGAGCTGGGACGGGATGGTGAAGTTGTACATCGGCGCGGCCAGGACCACGGCGTCGGCGGCGAGGAATTCAGCCAGGGTCGACGCGCTGAGGTCGGCTTCGCGCTGCTGCGCAGCGTCGCGCAATTCGGCTGGCGTGCCCAATGCAGCCAAGGTGGTGCCAGAGAAGTGGTTGATGCCTTCGTTGGCCAGGTCACGGTAAGTCACTTCCACACCCGGCTCGGCCGCTTGCCAGGCCTTGACCACGCCGGCACTGAGCTGGCGCGAAGCCGAGTTGTCGCCGAGGATGCTGGAATCGATATGCAACAGTTTCATGGGGAAGCTCCAAATAGGGTCAGCGGTGCGGATTAGATGGTGTTAAGCCTACGCATGAAACCAATAGCCGATAAGATAGTTAAAATGCGATAGTTCGTCCTATCGACAGGACAATAGGCCAGCCATGCAAGACCTCAATGACCTCTACTATTTCGCCAAAGTCGTGGAAGCCGGCGGCTTCGCGGCGGCCGGTCGCCTGCTGGGGATTCCCAAATCGCGGCTGTCGCGGCGCATTGCCGAGCTGGAAGCACGCCTTGGCGCGCGCCTGCTGCAACGCACCACCCGGCAACTGACCCTGACCGCCGTCGGCGAGCGTTATCTGCGCCATTGCCAGGCGATGCTGCTGGAAGCGGAAATGGCCGATGAGGCCGTCGCCAGCATGTCCAGCGAACCCCGTGGGCGGCTGCGGGTGAGCTGCCCGGTGGGCTTGGCCCAGAATATCCTGCCGGAGCTAGTCGCCGGTTTTCTCGCTGCCCACCCCCTGGTCCAGATGGAAATGACCCTGGTCAACCGTCGGGTCGACCTGGTGGCCGAGGGCATTGACGTGGCGTTGCGTGTGCGCGAGCTCGGCGACGAAGACCCTCTGCTGGTCACCAAGCGTCTGCGCCAGGCCCAGACGCTGCTGGTCGCCAGCCCGGACCTCATGCGTGGCCGACAAGTCGATAGTCTCGACGACCTCAAGCAATTGCCGGTGCTTGGCGCCTTGGAAGCCGACCGCATGGTCCACCTGCGCCTGCTCGATCCCCAAGGCAACGCCGAAGACCTGGTGATGGAAGCCCGCCTGGGCATCGATGATTTCATCGTGCGCAAAACCAGCGCACTCAAGGGCCTGGGCTTTACCGTGCTGCCGATGATGTACTGCGAAGAAGAGCTGGCCAGCGGCCAACTGGTGCAACTGCTGCCGCAATGGTCGCTGCCGGGGGGCTGGTTGCAGGCCGTGTACCCACATCGCCGTGGCGTGCTACCGGCGATTCGCGCCTGGATCGATTATCTGGAAGAAGGCTTTAATAGCTGTGGAGACCGCCTGTTATGAGCATGACCGAAGAACAAGTGGCGCACTTCTGCCTGAGCCTGCCCGGCGCGCGGGAGGACTACAAATGGGGTGGCGTGCGGGTGTTTTCGATTGCCGGCAACAAGATGTTCGCCGTGCAGAATCTACGAGGCGACTCGTTGGCGTTCAAGGTCGACAAGGAACTGTTCCTGGGCCATGTGGACCGGCCGGGCATCCACCCGGCGCCGTACCTGGCACGCGCGCAGTGGATCATCATGAACACGCCCTACCCGTTGGGCGCCGAGGAATTGCGTGGCCTGTTGCAGCGCTCCCACCAGTTGGTGGTGAGCAAGTTGCCCAAGCGCACGCAGATCGGGTTGTTGCTAGAGGACTGACCACAGCGTGCCGCTGAGGAACAACTGGTCAAGCCAAAACAACTGGTGCAACAGCACGACCACCCAGAACAGCACCTGATAAGACACCTTGCGCGTCTTGTGCCGGAACACCTGCTGGGCAATCAGCGCCCCCGGCCAACCGCCCGCCAGCTCGACGGCGTGCAGGATGTTTTCCGGGATGCGCCGAGCATCGGTGCGCGCCTTGCGCTTGTCGCTCCAGTACAGGAAAAACGCGATCACGCTGACCACGCCATAGGCCACCAGCGGCATCACGGTCTCGCCGCGATGCCACACCAATACCGAGCCCACTAACGGCGCCGCGCATAACAGCGCAAAGATCAGCGCCTTCAGGCGCGGGTGCTGAATCATCATGCCTTGGCCGCAGCCCAGTCGATCCAGCCGAACTGCCAGGTCGCCAGGATCAGCAAGCCGAATGCAATCCGATACCAGGCAAACGCTGCGTAGCTATGGCTGGCGATGAACTTGAGCAGGCCCTTGACCGCAATCATCGCGAAGATGAACGAGGTAACAAACCCGAGGGCGAACACTGGCAGGTCCGCCGGCTGGAACAGGTCGCGGTACTTATAGCCCGAGTACACCGCCGCACCGACCATGGTCGGCATGGCCAGGAAGAACGAAAACTCGGTGGCGGTCTTGCGCGACAGGCCGAACAGCAGGCCGCCGATGATGGTCGAGCCCGAGCGCGAGGTGCCCGGAATCATCGCCAGGCACTGGGCAAAGCCAACCTTGAGCGCGTCCTTCCAGGTGATCTCATCGACAGTTTCGGCATGCACTTCATGCTGGCGACGCTCCGCCCACAACATCACGATGCCGCCCAACACCAATGCAGTGGCGACGGTGATCGGGTTGAACAGGTAGTGGTGAATCAGGTCGGCGAAAATCACCCCCAGCACCACGGCCGGCAGGAACGCAATCAGCAGGTTGACGGTAAATCGCTGCGCATTGCGCTGGGTCGGCAAGCCGGTGACCACGTCGAGGATCTTGCGCCGAAACTCCCAGACCACCGCCAAAATCGCGCCGAGCTGAATGATGATATTGAACGCCATGGCGCGTTCGCCGCCAAAGTCGAGCAAGTCGGCGACGATAATCTGGTGGCCAGTACTGGAGATCGGCAGAAATTCAGTCAGCCCTTCTACCACGCCGAGTATCAACGCCTGTGCGGCGGTCCACAAATCCATACTTCCCCCAAAGGTCTTGCTCTACGGCAAGCCTCGTTAGTCTTTTTAATGATTCACTGACGATGAGCACACTAAAGGCCCGGTGTTGATATTCAACGCCGGTCTGCAAAAATTCCGTGAAAAATCAGGCAGTACTCAGGTTTTTCGATTTCAGGCCGAAAGCCTATCAGACAAGGCGTAAAAGTCGATGCAACGCCGAGAATTATAAAAAGCACGGAGTGACAGGACGATGAACAGTTTGCGCAATATGTCGATCAGCCGCCGTCTCTGGCTGATCCTGGTAGTCGCCGTGCTGATGCTGTTGACCCTGGGTTTGCTGATGCTCAAGCAGATCCATGGCGACCTCTATCAAGCCAAAAGCCTGCAGACCCAGCACGTCGTACAGACCGCCAGTGGAATCCTGACGTTTTATCACAGCCTCGAAACCAGCGGCGTCATGACCCGTGAAGCGGCACAGAAACAAGCGCTGAGCGCGGTGCGTGGCCTGCGCTATAACCACGACGACTACTTCTGGATCAACGACCTGACGCCGGTGATGATCATGCACCCGGCCAACCCCAAGCTCGATGGTCAGAACCTCTCGTCGATTCGCGACCCGAACGGCTTTGCGATATTCAACGAGTTCGTGAGCCTGGCCAAGGCCAAGGGTGCCGGTGTCATCAATTACAGCTGGCCGAAGCCGGGTGCTGAAGCGCCGGTGAAAAAAACCTCGTATATCCAGTTGTTCGAGCCGTGGGGCTGGATCATCGGCTCCGGCGTGTATGTGGATGACGTGCAAGCCGAATTCAACGTGCAAGTGTGGAAAGCCTCGGGTATCGGCCTGGGCATCGCCGTGGTCATGGCCCTGCTGGTCTCGTTGATTGTGCGCAGCATCGTGCGCCCGCTGCAGGCGGCCGTGAACGCCATGGCCAATATCGCCAGCGGCGAGAGCGACCTGACTCGCAGCCTCGACACCCATGGCCGCGACGAAGTCACTCAACTGTCCCAGCACTTCAACAACTTCACCGCCAAGCTGCGCCAGGTCGTCGGCCAGTTGCAGATGTGCGCCACTGCGCTGGGCCAGTCGTCCACGGAGATGGGCAACAACGCCAGCCAGGCCCATGACCGCAGCCAGCAACAGTCGCAGCAGATGGAACTGGTGGCCACCGCAATCAATGAAGTCACCTACGGCGTGCAGGACGTGGCCAAGAACGCCGAGCACGCCGCCAGCGAAATGCGCGACGCCCAGGCCCAGGCCGTGCAGGGCCAGGTGAACATCGACAGCAGTTTGCAGCAGATCGACCAACTGTCCACCACCATCAGCCAGGCCGTGGAGGTGATTCGTACCCTGTCGAGCGAAAGCACGCAGATTGGTGGCGTACTCGAAGTGATCCGCTCCATTGCCGACCAGACCAACCTGCTCGCCCTCAACGCCGCCATCGAAGCCGCGCGTGCCGGTGAGCAAGGACGCGGGTTTGCGGTGGTGGCGGACGAAGTGCGGCTGCTGGCCCAACGCACGCAGAAATCCACCGCTGAAATCCAGGCCATGATCGAGCGCCTGCAAGGTCACTCGGAAGCGGCGGTCAAGGTCATCAGCGACAGCCACAGCGCTTCGCAGTTGACCATCGAACAGGCCGGCCAGGCCGGTGCCAGCCTCACCGCCATCGGTCAGGCCCTGCTCAATCTCAATGGCCTGAACGCCTCGATCGCCAGCGCCACCCTGCAACAGGCCCACGTGGTCGAGGACATCAACCAGAACGTGACCCAGGCCGCCGGGTTATCCCACAGCACGGCCGTGGCGGCGGAACAGTCCAGCGTAGCCAGCGCGCACTTGCGCGGGTTGAGCGAGCAACTCGACAGCCTGCTGCGTCAGTTCAAGATCTGACGCAGCTCACCATGTGGGAGGGGGTTTGCCCCCGATAGCGGTGGGTCAGCTGCAAATATGCTGACTGATACACTGAAGTGCGCCCCAGAAGTTGGACACCCATCCAACTCCTGGGGCTTTTTCATGAGCAAGTACACAACGCAGTTCAAGCTTTCCGCCATTACCGCCTTCCTGGAACGAGGCCGAGGCTTTCGCCATATTGCTGCTCGATTTCAAATGGACCCCACTTTACTTCGCCGTTGGGTGGAAGCTTACCGGCTGCACGGTGAGGCCAGTCTGAGTAGTACCGGTGGACGTTACAGTGCTTTGTTCAAGTTCTCCGTTCTGCAACGCATGTGGCGTGACTCCCTTTCTTTTCGCCGCGCAGCGGCACTCTTCAATCTGGGTGACTCTACCCAAGTGGGCAGATGGCAGCAGCAGTATTACAGTGGCGGTATTGAAGCCCTGGCCTCAGGGGAAAAAGGATCGAATACCGCTATGTCCAAGCTACCTGCTAAACCTCGAAAAACGGCCATTCCACTCACCGACCAAGAACGTGCTCACAAGGCTTTACTTGATGAACTCCAGTATTTGCGCATGGAGAACGCCTACCTAAAAAAGCTTGGGGAGTTAGGCGAGGCAGTGATGAGGCGCGAGAAAGAAGCGAAGAAAAAGCCCAATTAGTCTCTGAGTTGAGGCACAGCTTCCCCTTGGACCATTTGCTCAAGCTGGCTGGGCTCGCCCGCAGCACGTACTACTACCAACTCAAGGCGATGGACGGAGCAGACCGGTTCGTTTCGCTAAAAGCCTCTATCCAGAGCCTTCAAGACGAGCATAAGGGGCGATTCGGCTATCGCCGTATGACTTTAGCTCTGCGGAGCGACGGACAGTTGATCAACAGTAAAACTGTGCGGCGACTGATGGGGGAGTTGAGTCTGAAATGTACGGTGCGACCGAAGAAATACAGATCGTATCGAGGACCAATGGGAGAAGTATCGCCTAACATCCTGGCTCGTCAGTTCGAGGCTGAGCAACCGAATCAGAAATGGGTAACGGATGTCACCGAGTTCAAAGTGGCAGGCGAAAAGCTATATCTGTCTCCAGTTTTAGACTTGTACAACGGAGAAATTGTGGCCTATCAAACCGCCACGCGCCCCCAATATGCCCTGGTGGGCGACATGCTGGAACAAGCTCTTGAGCGCTTGCCTGAGGGCGTCAAGCCCATGTTGCACTCGGATCAAGGTTGGCACTATCGATACCCGAAGTACCGGGATCGACTAGAAAAAGCAGGGTTGGAACAGAGCATGTCACGCAGAGGAAACTGCTATGACAACGCCACAATGGAGAGCTTCTTCGGCACGTTGAAGTCAGAGTTTTACTACCGGGAAAGCTTCGAGAGTGTGGCTCAGTTGCAGGCTGGACTGGCTGAATACATCCATTACTACAACCATAAGCGAATCAAAACGAAACTTGGCGGACTGAGCCCTGTAGCGTACAGAGCCAGGTCCGCTGTAGCCTAACAATCACTGTCCAACTTTTGGGGCGCACTTCACACCGTTATCGGGGGCAAGCCCCCTCCCACATTTGCCTTCCTGTGTTTTGAAGATTGGTTACAATCCCCGCCCTCTCCCTCTCTCCCAAGGAACCGCCATGTCCGGGCTTGAACTGTTCGCCGCCGCGCTGGGGGTGATCGCTGTCTGGCTGACGGTCAAACAAAACCCCTGGTGCTGGCCCATCGGCCTGGTCATGGTGTTGCTCTACACCTGGGTGTTCTACGACGTGAAACTCTATTCCGACATGCTGTTGCAGGTGGTCTATGCCGCCCTGCAAGTCTACGGCTGGTGGCAGTGGACCCGACGCGCCGGGGACATCACGCCAGGGCGCCAAGTCACCAGCCTGGGCTGGCCCGCGATCATGACCAGCCTGGCTATGGGCGCAGTCGGCAGCCTGTTGCTCGGCGCCGCGATGGCCCACTGGACCGACGCTGCCCAACCCTGGCTCGACGCTGCCCTCACCGGCTTCAGCCTGGTGGCGCAGATGTGGATGGCGCAAAAGCGCGTGCAGTGCTGGGCATTGTGGATTGCCGTGGATGTGATTTTCGTCGGGCTGTTCCTCTACAAAGGCCTCTACCTCACCGCCGCACTCTACGCGCTGTTCACCCTGATCGCCGTGCAAGGCTGGCGTGAATGGCGCGCCGACCCGGCGTTGCGCGCATGAAGGTGGTGGTGTTGGCCGGCCCCGAATCGAGCGGAAAAAGCTGGCTGGCCGCGCAGTTGCAAGCGCACTTTGGCGGGCTGATGGTGGGCGAATACGTGCGGCATTTCATCGACCACCATCAGCGTGACACCACGCTGGCCGATATCCCGGCCATCGCCCGTGGTCAACTGGCCTGGGAAGATGCCGCCCGCGCCGAGCGCCCTGCACTGCTGATCCTCGACACGCACCTGCTGACCAACAAACTCTGGAGCCAGACCCTGTTCGGCGACTACCCGACGTGGCTTGACGATGAACTGCTGGCGCGCCACTACGACTTGCACCTGCTGCTGTCCCCTGAAGACGTGGAATGGACGGCCGACGGCCAGCGTTGCCAACCGGAATTGGCGGATCGTCGGGCATTTTTCCAGGGCAGCCAGGATTGGATGCAGCAGCATCAACAGGCCGTGGTGGTGATCAGGGGAAATTGGGAAGAGCGCCGCGTCAAAGCCTTCGCGGCGGTCAAACAAATACTGTAGGAGCGAGCTTGCTCGCTCCTACAGTAGATTGCAGCGTTTAGTAGCCCAGCGACAGGCCGGTATTGCGACGCGGGTCATTCGCGCCGTAGAAACGATTGTTGCCAACCGGCTTGCCACCCAGTGACGGTGCGCCCACCAGGATCGCCGCCAAGTGGTTGGCATCCTGTGGCCCGGCGAACTTGTGGCCAAAGCTTTCGAGGATCTTCTGGGTATCCGGGCTGACCGCGAAGGTCTCGAGGTTGGTGGTGTCCGGCATCCACTGCTGGTGGAAGCGCGGCGCGTCGACGGCCTCCTGGATGTTCATCTTGTAGTCGATGACGTTGAGAATCGTCAGCAAGGTCGCCGTAATAATGCGACTGCCGCCCGGCGTACCGACCACCATCACCGCCTTGCCATCCTTGGTCACGATAGTCGGGCTCATCGACGACAGCGGGGCCTTGCCCGGCGCAATGGCGTTGGCTTCACCCTGGACCAGCCCGTACATGTTCGGCACACCGACCTTGACGGTGAAGTCGTCCATTTCATCGTTGAGAATCACCCCGGTTTTGCTCGCCATCACCCCGGCACCAAACCAGTCGTTGAGGGTGTAGGTCACCGAGACCGCGTTGCCCCACTTGTCGACGATGGAATAGTGGGTGGTGTTGTTGCCTTCATGGGGCGCTACACCCGGCTTGATCGCCTGGGAGTCGCCGGCCTTGTTCGGATCGATTGCGTCACGCAGTTTCGTTGCGTAGTTTCTGTCCAGCAGGTGTTCGATCGGGTTCTTGACGAAGTCCGGATCGCCGAGATAGCTGTTGCGGTCCACATACGCGTGGCGCATGGCTTCGATCTGGTAGTGCAGGCCCTGGGCCGAGTGGTAGCCCAGGTCCGCCATCGGGTAGCCTTCGAGGATGTTCATGATCTGGCAGATCACCACGCCACCGGAGCTCGGCGGCGGTGCCGAAACCACGTGGTAGCCACGGTAGTCGCACTCGATGGGCGCCAGTTCGCGGGTCTTGTATTTGTCGAGGTCGGCCTGGGTGATGATGCCTTTGCCGGCCTGGCTGGAATCCACCAGTGCCTTGGCAACCCAACCTTTATAGAAACCGTCGCGGCCCTTGGCCGAGATTTCCTTGAGAGTCTTGGCCAGGTCTTTCTGCACCAGCTTCTGGCCGACCTGCAGCGGCTGGCCGTTGTGCAGGAAGATAGCCCGCAGGTCCTTGTCTTTTTCGAACTCACCGGTGGCGGTGTGCAGCAGCTCGATATCGCCCTGCTCCAGCGCGAAGCCGTTTTCCGCCAGCTTGATCGCCGGGGCAATCACCTGGGCGCGCTTGAGAGTGCCGTATTTGCTCAGGGCCAGTTCCATGCCGGACACGGTGCCGGGAACGCCGACGGCCAGGTGGCCCTTGGCGCTCAGGCCTTCGACGACGTTGCCGGCCTTGTCCAGGTACATGTCGGCGGTGGCCGCCAGCGGGGCTTTTTCGCGGAAGTCGAGGAAGGTCTTGCGCCCGTCGGCCAGTTGCACGGTCATGAAGCCGCCGCCGCCCAGGTTACCCGCCGCCGGGTACACCACCGCCAGCGCATAGCCCACGGCCACGGCGGCATCCACCGCGTTGCCGCCGGCCTTGAGTACATCCACGCCGACATGCGTGGCCAGATGCTGGGCCGTGACCACCATGTCATTTTCACCGGCCACCGGGGCCTGGGAGGCAGCTTGCACACCGCTGACCGTCAACACCAGGGCGGTGGCAATCAAAGTACGGCTGAAGGGTTGGTATTTCATCCTTGGCTACTCGGGTGATTGAGATGCACCAAAATAGCCCGACTCGGATGTAATCCCCAGCGCAATGCCGTTTTTAGACAGAACCTGTCGGTCACGGAACGATTCAGCGCTGGCCTAGGCGACCAATGACGCTAGAATCAGCGCCATTCTTCGCCTGACTCCCTGACACGAGCGCCCCCATGAGTTTTGATTTCGACACGATCCACCCACGCCTCGGCACCGGCAGTACCAAGTGGAACCGTTACCCGCAAGACGTGTTGCCGATGTGGATCGCCGACATGGACATCGCCGCGCCACCCGCCGTGCTTAAGGCCCTGCACCAACGCCTCGACCAGCAAATTCTCGGCTACAGCGTGGCCGGCCCGGACGTGCGCGAGGCCATCGTCGCCGATCTGTGGGCCAAGTACGCCTGGCGCGTGCAGCCAGACGAGCTGCTGTTCCTGCCGGGCGTAGAACCCGGTTTCAACATGGCGCTGCATGCCTTTGTGCAGCCCGGCCAACCGGTGGTGCTGCAAACTCCCAACTATCGCCCGATTCGCCTGGCGCCCGGAAACTGGAACCTGCCGCGCATCGAAGTGCCGTTCGCGCTGATCAACGCTGAGTACATCACGCCAATGCCTCTGTTGCGCCAGGCGCTAACAGGTGCTGGCGCATTGTTGCTGAGCAACCCGCATAACCCGATGGGCAAAGTCTTCCCCCGCGAAGAACTGCTGGCCGTGGCCAATGCCTGCCTGGAACAGGGCGCGCTGATCATCAGCGATGAAATCCACGCCGAGTTGTGCTTCGACGGTCGTCGCCATATCCCCACCGCCAGCCTCAGCCCGGAAATCGCGCAGCGCACCATCACCTTGATGTCCGCGAGCAAGGCCTACAACGTAGCTGGCTTGAAGACCTGTTTTGCCGTGGTGCAAAACGCCGCAGTGCGCGAGCGCTTCAACCAGGCGCGCTGCGGCATGGTCGACAGCGTCAGCCCCCTGGGCCTGGAAGCCACCCGCGCGGCCTACAGCCAATGCAGCGAATGGCTCGAGGCGTTGGTGCAGTACCTGCAAGCCAACCGCGACTACCTGCTCGACGCGGTAAAAAACCGCCTGCCCGGCGTGGTCATGCACGCGCCCCAAGGCACCTTTCTGGCGTGGCTGGATTGCAGCGCCCTGGGCCTGGACGACCCGCAACAGTTCTTCCTTGAACAGGCCAAGGTCGGTTTGAGCGCGGGGATTGAATTCGGCGATGACAGCCAGCAGTTCGTGCGCCTGAACTTCGGCTGCCCGCGGGCGTTGCTGGAAGAGGGTCTGCAGCGTATGGAACGTGCGCTGCGCCAGCGCTAGGGCGCGGCCTCGGCAGAATGCATGTGGGAGCGGCGCTCCCACATCAGGTCGGCGTCACAGTTTGGCGATCGAGACTTCGGTGGACTTCACAAAGGCAATCACTTCGCTGCCGACTTTCAATTCCAGGTCACGCACCGAACGGGTGGTGATCACCGAGGTGACGATGCCGGACGCGGTTTGCACGTCGATTTCGGACACCACTTCCCCCAGCAGAATTTCTTTGATCACGCCCTTGAACTGGTTGCGCACGTTGATCGCTTTAATGGTCATGTCGGCTTTCCTTCTGGCTGTTGGGTCAATCCGCACGAATGCGCAGGCACTCAAAATGCGCCGGCCCAGCAGACATTAAAAGGAATATATAAGCATTTATTTAGACGATACAGATATATACAAGCTCTGGCGTTGCCGATCCTGAAAGGTGTGGTACGTACATCCGATCTAGGCCGGCGCTTTATCCAACGTCACCCAATACCGCGTCCGCGCCTGCACTTCGAGCCCCAGGCTCGAAGCCAGCAACTTGAGGATGCGGTCGGTGTCATCCAGGCGAAAACTGCCCGTCACCCGCAACGTCTCCAGGTTCGGCGCCCAGCGCAACACGCCTGGGCGATAGCGCGCCAGCTCGCGCAGAAAATCCCCCAGCGCCTGGTTCTGTGCGGTCAGCACACCGTCGCGCCAGCCTAGTTGCAGCACATCGAACGGCACCCACGCGCCGAGCCCGTCGGCGCTTAATGGCGCTTGCTGGCCGCCCTGCAACGTCGCCAGTTGCCCGTTCACGTCGCGCACCTGCACGCGGCCCTTGAGCACCGACACCCGGCAGCCGGCGGCCAGTTGGCGCACGCACACCTCGGCCTGACTGACCAATACTTCGCCGTAGCGGGTGCGTAGCGTCATCGCGCGTGCGCCTGGCACGTTCAGCGACAGTTCGCCGTCCACCAGCGTAATGCGCCGTTGCGCCGGGTCCATATCCACGGCCGTGGCGGTATTCAGTTGCAGGCTGCCGCCCTCGGCCAACGGCAGGCGTCTGCGCTCGCCGGTGGCGGTGTGCAGATCGGCGCGCCAGCTATCGATAGGCAACTGGCGGCTGATCAACCAGGCCGCCGGCGCCAGCGCCGCCACGCCCAACGCGCGCTTGAGCAACGCTCGCCGCCCCGCTTGCGGGCGGTCGAGACTGGCCATCGCCAACGCCTGGGGCAACTCGCTGAAACGCTGGCGCAGTGCTTGGGCTTTCTGCCAGGTGTGTTCGTGCTGCGGATGGCTGTCGCGCCAGTGCTGCAACGCGGCGTGATCGCGTTCAGTGGCCGCGCCCGACTCGAGCAGCGCCAGCCATTGAGCGGCCGCGCGCGCAACCTCACGACTCACAGGTCCACCAGCAGGCAATGTTCATAGGCTTGCGCCATGTAACGCTTCACCGTGCGCTCCGACACCTCAAGCCGCTCGGCAATCTCCCGATAGCCCAGGCCCTCCAGCTGACTCCAGAGGAACACCCGGCGCACGCGCACAGGCAAGCCGTCGAGCAATTCATCCAAGGCTTGCAGGGTTTCCAGCACCAGCCAACGCTGCTCGGGAGACGGCACGCAGGCTGGCGGCAGATTCCCCAGTGCCGTCAGATAAGCCTGCTCAAGGCTGCGCCGCTGATGAAAGTTGACCAGCAGGCGCTTGCCTACCGTTACCAGGTAGGCCCGCGGTTCCTGCATCTGCGCGAGCGGCTGGGCGCTGGCGAGCACCCGCACAAAGGTGTCCTGGCTCAGGTCCGCCGCGTCCCAGGCATTGCCCAGGCGCCGACGCAGCCAGCTTTCCAGCCAACTGCGATGGTCGCGATACAGGCTCGACAACGTCGGTTCGGGGGCGTGCGAAGGGACAACAGCATCATTCATGGCAAGCGACCTACGCAGCGCGATTGAGTCTCAAATGAGATTAATTCTATTTAATATCGCAGCGCGACACCATGATCTTTTCAACTGGGTGTTTATACGGGCAACGAAAGCCAGCGAACCCAGGCGTTGTTACCAAAGGCGCGCCTGGCAGCGACCTAAAACCGCACACCTTGTGCGTTGACCATCCGGGTAACACCCCATATAGTGTGCCCACACCAACAAACAACCACTACATAGTGTGCGAATCCGTAAAACGCCGACCACACTATGCGCAGTATTTCAATGCCTTGAAGCCTGCAAATCACCTATTTTTGGACGGGGTCACACGCCGTCAGCACAGACCAGGAAGGAGTATTTCAATGCTGAGTTGGGATGAAGTCGACAACGTAGACACCGGTGCAGCGGTGATCAAAGGCGCCAACGCCGGCCACGCCACCGAAGCCAACATGGACCGCCTCGACGGTGCCGGCGCCGCCGCTGCCATCGAAGCCCGCGCCGTCACCGCCAACGACTCCGCCGCGATCATCCGCGCCAAGGCCGCCCTCGACACACTCGACATCGCCGAAGGCCTCGCCGAACTCGAAGGCGCCTGCGCCCGTGTCGCCGTTGACGAAAAGCGCATGATCAACTGCCGCGCCGACCTCAACCAACTCGTGCCCTTCAAGTACGACTGGGCCTGGCAGAAATACCTCGACGGCTGCGCCAACCACTGGATGCCGCAAGAGGTCAACATGACCGCCGACATCGCCCTGTGGAAAGACCCCGAAGGCCTGACCGACGACGAACGCCGCATCGTCATGCGCAACCTCGGCTTCTTCTCCACCGCCGACTCGCTGGTCGCCAACAACCTGGTCCTGGCCGTGTACCGCCTGATCACCAACCCGGAGTGCCGCCAGTACATCCTGCGCCAGGCCTTCGAAGAAGCGATCCACACCCACGCCTACCAGTACTGCATCGAATCGTTGGCGATGGATGAAGGCGAAATCTTCAACATGTACCACGAGATCCCATCGGTCGCTAAAAAAGCCGCCTGGGGCCTCAAATACACGCGCTCCATCTCCGATCCGAAATTCGAAACCGGCACCGTCGACACCGACAAAGAACTGCTGCGCAACCTGGTCGCCTACTACTGCGTCCTCGAGGGCATCTTCTTCTACTGCGGCTTCACCCAGATCCTGTCCATGGGCCGCCGCAACAAAATGACCGGCGTGGCCGAGCAGTTCCAGTACATCCTGCGCGATGAGTCGATGCACCTGAACTTCGGGATCGACGTGATCAACCAGATCAAAATCGAAAACCCACACCTGTGGGACGCCGAGATGAAAGAAGAAGCGACCCAGATGATCCTGCAAGGGACGCAACTGGAGATCGAATACGCGCGCGACACCATGCCACGCGGAGTACTCGGCATGAACGCGGCGATGATGGAGGACTACCTCAAGTTCATCGCTAACCGTCGTCTGTCGCAGATTGGCTTGAAGGAAGAGTATCCAGGGACGACCAACCCGTTCCCGTGGATGAGCGAGATTATGGATTTGAAGAAAGAGAAGAATTTCTTTGAGACTCGTGTGATCGAGTATCAGACTGGCGGCGCGTTGAGCTGGGACTGATTGAAAAAACGGCCCCTGCAGGGGCCGTGTTGTTTCACCTGCCGATGTTTTTTATGCCCAATCAAACCATCAAGACCCCCTGCGTCGGCCTGTGCTCCACCGTTTACGGTGACCTGGTCTGCCGCGGGTGCAAGCGTTATCACCATGAAGTCATCCAGTGGAATGGTTACAACGCCGAGGAAAAGCACGCCGTGTGGTTGCGCCTTGAGCAACTGCTGGTGCAGGTGATGACCTCCAAGCTGGACGTGTTCGACCCTCAGCGCCTACGCCAGCAACTGGAAAGCCGCAAGATTCGCTTTATGCCGCACCAGTCGCCGTATTGCTGGGCCTACCAGTTGATTGCCCGGGGTGCGCGGGTGATTACCAAGCTTGATGCATATGGCCTGGTGTTGCTGCCGGAGTTTCGCGAGCACAGCCTGGCGGATTTGCGCGATGGGATTGACCGCGAGTTTTTCCTGCTGTCTGAGGCGCATTACCAGCGCTATATCGCCCCCGTGTTCTTGAAAGAGGCCTTTGGGCCAGCCCTGATTGCCACGCTCTAAAACACACCACAACACTAAAATGTGGGAGGGGGCTTGCCCCCGATAGCAGTGTGAAGTGCGCCCCAGAAGTTGGACACCCATCCAACTCCTGGGGCTTTTTCATGAGCAAGTACACAACGCAGTTCAAGCTTTCCGCCATTACCGCCTTCCTGGAACGAGGCCGAGGCTTTCGCCATATTGCTGCTCGATTTCAAATGGACCCCACTTTACTTCGCCGTTGGGTGGAAGCTTACCGGCTGCACGGTGAGGCCAGTCTGAGTAGTACCGGTGGACGTTACAGTGCTTTGTTCAAGTTCTCCGTTCTGCAACGCATGTGGCGTGACTCCCTTTCTTTTCGCCGCGCAGCGGCACTCTTCAATCTGGGTGACTCTACCCAAGTGGGCAGATGGCAGCAGCAGTATTACAGTGGCGGTATTGAAGCCCTGGCCTCAGGGGAAAAAGGATCGAATACCGCTATGTCCAAGCTACCTGCTAAACCTCGAAAAACGGCCATTCCACTCACCGACCAAGAACGTGCTCACAAGGCTTTACTTGATGAACTCCAGTATTTGCGCATGGAGAACGCCTACCTAAAAAAGCTTGGGGAGTTAGGCGAGGCAGTGATGAGGCGCGAGAAAGAAGCGAAGAAAAAGCCCAATTAGTCTCTGAGTTGAGGCACAGCTTCCCCTTGGACCATTTGCTCAAGCTGGCTGGGCTCGCCCGCAGCACGTACTACTACCAACTCAAGGCGATGGACGGAGCAGACCGGTTCGTTTCGCTAAAAGCCTCTATCCAGAGCCTTCAAGACGAGCATAAGGGGCGATTCGGCTATCGCCGTATGACTTTAGCTCTGCGGAGCGACGGACAGTTGATCAACAGTAAAACTGTGCGGCGACTGATGGGGGAGTTGAGTCTGAAATGTACGGTGCGACCGAAGAAATACAGATCGTATCGAGGACCAATGGGAGAAGTATCGCCTAACATCCTGGCTCGTCAGTTCGAGGCTGAGCAACCGAATCAGAAATGGGTAACGGATGTCACCGAGTTCAAAGTGGCAGGCGAAAAGCTATATCTGTCTCCAGTTTTAGACTTGTACAACGGAGAAATTGTGGCCTATCAAACCGCCACGCGCCCCCAATATGCCCTGGTGGGCGACATGCTGGAACAAGCTCTTGAGCGCTTGCCTGAGGGCGTCAAGCCCATGTTGCACTCGGATCAAGGTTGGCACTATCGATACCCGAAGTACCGGGATCGACTAGAAAAAGCAGGGTTGGAACAGAGCATGTCACGCAGAGGAAACTGCTATGACAACGCCACAATGGAGAGCTTCTTCGGCACGTTGAAGTCAGAGTTTTACTACCGGGAAAGCTTCGAGAGTGTGGCTCAGTTGCAGGCTGGACTGGCTGAATACATCCATTACTACAACCATAAGCGAATCAAAACGAAACTTGGCGGACTGAGCCCTGTAGCGTACAGAGCCAGGTCCGCTGTAGCCTAACAATCACTGGTAATCCCCCCATTCCTAAAACTCACCAGAAGTAGACCTCAGGCCACCAGGGCCAACTTCTGTTTTGGGGTAATGCCGCCGAGGGCCATATTCGGGCGCTCGTGATTGTATGTCCAGATCCAGTTCGTACCATAGTCCTGAACTTCGGCTATCGACTCAAACAAGTAATGTCCCAGCCAGTCATAGCGCACAGTCCGGTTATAACGTTCAACGTAGGCATTCTGCTGTGGATTACCCGGTTGAATAAAGTCCAAGCGGATGCCTCGTTTCTTCGCCCACTCAGCGAGCTTGGCACTGATGAATTCTGGGCCGTTATCGCTGCGGATCGCCTGCGGTTTACCACGCCATTCAATGACCTGATCCAGCGCACGCACCACGCGCTCAGCCGGTAGCGATAAATCAATCTCCATGCCCAGGGCTTCGCGGTTGAAGTCGTCAATCAGATTAAAAACCCGAAAGCTGCGTCCATCAGCTAACTGATCGTGCATGAAATCCATCGACCAACACTGGTTGGCTGCCTGCGGAACGGCCAGCGGTTCAGGCTTCTCGCGCACGATGCGCTTACGCGGTTTGATCCGCAGATTCAGTTCCAGCTCGCGGTAGATCCGATACACCCGTTTATGGTTCCAGCCATAGCCCTTCACGTTGCGCAGGTACAGAAAACACAAGCCAAACCCCCAATTGCGCTGGTTATGCGTGAGTCGGATCAGGTGATCGGCGATCTCGGCGTTTTCAGGCGATAGGCGCGATTGATAGCGATAGCACGTGATGCTGACCCCGAAGGCCAGGCACGCGAGCTTGATACTGCATCGACCTGAACGAACCGCTTCCTGCGCCATCTCTCGTCGCCGCGATGGCTTCACCACTTTTTTGCCATGGCCTCCTGGATGATTTCGGCTTTGAGCCGCTCTTCGGCGTACATTTTTTTTAGACGCCGGTTCTCATCCTCCAACTCGCGTAACCGAGCCATCAGCGATGCGTCCATGCCGCCGAACTTGGTGCGCCACTTATAGAAGGTGGCCGAGCTGATACCGTGCTCGCGACATAGCTCTGGCACCGGGCTTCCAGCCTCGGCTTGCTTGAGAATGGCCATGATTTGGCTGTCTGAAAAACGTGATCTCTTCACGCAAAATTTCCTTGATCCGATTAGGAGAAAATTCTACTTCTGGTGAGTATTTTTTTCAGGGGGGATTACCCACTGTCCAACTTTTGGGGCGCACTTCAGTGTGTCAGTCAGCTTATGGGGCTCTGACCCACCGCAATCGGGGGCAAGCCCCCTCCCACATTTAGACCCAGGAAGCTGCAGGCTCCGCCTGGAGGCCATAGCTCTCAATCGCCGCCCGCGTATCACTGCGACCGAAGCCGTCAGCGCCGCCATTCGTCCCGCTCGACTTGATCACCAGCGAGCTGATCCGTTGTGGTCTGATTCACTGCACTCGCGAAACCATTCATGGGCACCTCCAGGCTTTTTTTTCAGTTTATGTCGATGGCTGAGGATTTTTTGCCTGATGTAAGGCGCGACAAAGCGTATTTTGAGCATGAATCGCTGCCAATCAGACGTTTCCCAGCACGTTGTGCTCCAACCCCCCGAAACCCCGCCATTGTGTTTAAAATGCCGCCCGCTCAATGAACGACGCTCAACGATGAACCCAGACGCCCTCGCCACACTGCACGCCCACCTGCTGACCGCCCTGGCCAACGCACCGACTGAAACCCGGCGCCTGTTCCACGGGCGCGGCCGTTGCTGGCCAGGCCTGGAGCAACTGACCGTGGACTGGTTGCAGGGCGTGGTGCTGGTCGCGCTGTTCAAGGAACCGGAGGCAGCGCAACTGGAAGCGCTGAAACAGTTGCTGGTTCAGTTCGAATGGACGCAGTACGGCGCCCACAAGGTGGCCCTGCAACACCGCTACCTGCCACAAAGCACCACCGAATGGCTGGTGGGCGACGCCATCGATGAGCTGACCATTACCGAAGGCGGCCTGCGCTACCTGATCGACCTCGGTAAAAAACAGAACAGCGGGCTGTTTCTCGACATGCGCTACGGCCGCAACTGGGTGCGCGAACAGGCCAACGGGCTGCGGGTACTCAACCTGTTCGCCTACACCTGTGGTTTTTCCGTGGCGGCCATCGAAGGCGGCGCCGAGCATGTGTTGAACCTGGACATGGCCCGTGGTGCCCTGAGCCGCGGTCGCGACAACCATCGCCTGAATGGTCATGATCTGAGCCGCGTGACCTTTCTTGGCCACGATTTATTCAAGTCCTGGGCCAAGGTCATTCACAGCGGCCCTTATGATCTGGTGATCATCGATCCGCCGTCCTTCCAGAAAGGCAGTTTCCTGCTGACCAAGGATTACCAGCGCGTGCTGCGCCGCCTGCCGGAGTTGCTCACGCCACAAGGCACGGTGCTGGCATGCATGAATGACCCGGCGTTTGGCGAGGACTTCCTGATCGACGGCGTCACCCGCGAAGCACCGGGCTTGCGCTTTGTCGAACGGCTGGATAACCCACCGGAATTCCCGGATATCGATCGGCAAAGTGGCTTGAAAGCCTTGGTATTCCGCCAGGGCTGATGCCGAAACGTCCCACGCTTGCTACGCTAAGCAATTACCGGGATGGTGAACCTTATCCCCCCCTTCCCGGTCGATACCTGCATTCCCTGGCCAGACTCGACGCTGTCACAGCGTCGGCTGGCCCGTTTCACCCTTTGGAGAACCGCCCGTGATATCGACCCTGCATGTAGCCAGACTGAAAGCCTGGGGCGCCCACGGCTTTACTGCCACCGGTGTGGTATTGGCCTTCCTCGCCACACTGGCGCTGCTGGAAAACTCGCCCAAGGCCTGCCTGCTGTGGCTGGGCCTGGCGCTGGTGGTCGATGGCGTCGACGGTTCCCTGGCCCGCCGCGTGAATGTCAGCACGGTGCTGCCTAGCTTTGACGGCTCGGTGCTGGACCTGGTGATCGATTACCTGACCTACGTGTTTATTCCGGCACTGTTTATCTACCGCTATATCGACCTGCCGGACTTTACCCACCTGTTCACGGTGTCGGTGATCCTAGTGTCGTCGTTGTTCTGTTTCTGCAACGTGAACATGAAAAGCAAGGACAACTACTTCGTCGGCTTCCCCGCCGCCTGGAACGTGGTTGCCCTCTGCGTGTATATCATCCAGCCCGCCGCGTGGGTGACGTTGCTGACGGTGATTGGCCTGGCGCTGCTGACCGTGACGCCGATGAAGTTCCTGCACCCGTTCCGGGTCAAGCGCTTCATGCCGATCAACATCGCGGTGACCACGATCTGGTTGCTGTGCAGCTTTTTGATGGTGGTGGATTACCCGAACACCAACCCGTGGACGTTTGGGTTGTGGTCGCTGATGTCGGCATACTTCCTCGGAATTTGCATCTGGCGCACAGCGCTGGAGTGGCTGGGCACCCACAAATAGCCAGGCCGACACCGTTTGAATGTGGGAGGGGGCTTGCTCCCGATAGCAGTGTGTCAGTCAGCTAATGTGTAACTGACCCACCGCCATCGGGAGCAAGCCCCCTCCCACATTTGGAGCTGCGTACATCAGGCAGGTAAGATGGCGGCCTCTCGCATAGCGCCCTGCCAACTATAAGCCCTGCCAAATGCCCTTCGAACTCAGCGTAGACCTCACCACCCTCGCCATCCTGGCCGTCGTCGCGTTCATCGCCGGTTTCATCGACGCCATCGCCGGCGGTGGCGGCTTGCTCACCACCCCGGCCCTGCTCACGGCCGGCATGCCGCCCCACCTGGTGCTGGGCACCAATAAACTCAGCTCCACCTTCGGCTCGGCCACCGCCAGCTTCACGTTCTACCGGCGCAAGCTGTTCCACCCGCGCCAGTGGGTACATGCCATCGTCGGTACGTTTGTCGGCGCCCTGGCCGGCGCCATCGTCGCCCACTACCTGCCCGCCGAAACCCTGAACAAGATGCTCCCGGTGATCGTCTTCGGTTGTGGCCTGTATTTGTTGTTCGGCGGTACGCCCAAGGCGCCGCTGGAGGGCGACGCACCGATCAAGAAGAAATGGCAAGCCACCCAAGGCTTCGGCCTGGGCTTCTACGATGGCGTAGCCGGCCCCGGCACCGGCGCGTTCTGGACGGTGAGCACGATGCTGCTGCACCCCATCGACCTGGTCAAAGCCAGCGGCGTAGCGCGCAGCATGAACTTCGTCAGCAACGCGGCGGCGCTGTCGGTGTTTATCATCAACGGCTCGGTGGACTGGATCGTCGGGCTGGCCATGGGCGTTTCGGTGATGGGCGGCGCGTTCTTTGGCGCACGCAGCGCAATCAGCGGCGGCGCCAAATTCATTCGCCCGGTGTTTATCACCGTGGTCCTCGGCCTGACGGTGCGCCTAGCCTGGCAGCACTGGTTCAGCGTGGCCTAAGCGGCGGGCCACGTAGAGGTCGATCAGGTAACGCGCAATCGAGCGTGACGCCGGCAACGGCGGCAGGTCGTGGATGTTGAACCACTGCGCGTCCTCGATCTCATCGGCCTGGGGCACGATATCGCCACCGGCGTACTCGGCATGGAAGCCCAGCATCATCGAATGCGGAAACGGCCAGCATTGGCTGCCCATGTACTGGATATTCCTGACCTCCACCTGCACTTCTTCGCGCACCTCGCGAATCAGGCAGTCTTCGGCCGACTCGCCCGGCTCGGCAAACCCCGCCAGCGTGCTATAGACCCCGGCGACAAAGCGCGGCGAACGCGCCAGCAGGACCTCATCGCCACGGGTAACCAGCACAATCATGCTCGGCGAGATGCGCGGGTAGCTGCGCAGGTCACAGGCCTCGCAGAACATCGCCCGCTCCCGGGGCACCTGGACCATGGCCTGGCCGCAACTGCCGCAAAAACGATGCTCCCGCGCCCAGGTGCCGATCTGCGCGGCGTAGCCCAGCACTTTGTACACGGTGTGATCACCTTGCAGCAGAAAGCCGCGCAGGCCCTGCCAACTGCAACCAGGCACGTCACTGGCGGCGTTGAGTTCCAGCAGGTACACCGGCTCGCCGTCGAGATGGCCAATGCCGTGTTCGGCGAACACGGCCAGGTCCTGGCGCTTGAGCCATTCGCGGGGGAACAGCGGGCCGTTGGCGTCGTGTAAAAAGCCGTCGCGGCTACGGGCGACGGCCAAGCCGCCGGGAGTGTCGGTGTCCAGCAGTGTGGTGGTAATCCAGCCTGGGGTCATGTCAGTCAATCCACGAATTCGGGTTTCTGCTTGCTCATATGGGCCGCGATGGCCACGCGCAGGTCGTTGGATTGCAACATAGCTGCGTTCCAGGTGGCAACGTATTCCAGACCATCATTGACTGTATGGTCACGCATGTAGCTGATCATAGCCTTGGTGCCGGTCACGGCAATCGGCGACTTGGCGGCGATTTCCTGCGCGATTTCCAGTACACCGGCCAACAGGCTTTCCTGATCGGGGTACACGCGATTGACCAGGCCGATGCTGCGCGCTTGCTCGGCGCCGAACTGGCGGCCGGTGTAGGCCAGCTCGCGCAGCATGCCATCGCCGATGATGCGCGGCAGGCGCTGCAGGGTGCCGACGTCGGCGGCCATGCCGATGTCGACTTCCTTAATGGAAAACTGTGCGTCTTCGGCGGCGTAGCGCATGTCGCAGGCGCTGATCAGGTCGATGGCGCCGCCGATGCAGTAGCCCTGGATCGCCGCCAGCACCGGTTTGCGGCAGTTGTCGACGGCGTTGAACGAGGCTTGCAGTTCGAGGATCTTGCGCCGCAGCAGGCGCGCGTTGCGGCCCACGTCCTTACCTAAATCGTTGGCCACCGAGGCCAGCAGCATCAGGTCGATGCCGGACGAGAAATGCTTACCGGCACCGCTGAGCACCACGGCACGCACGGCGTCGGTGTCGTCGACCCACTGGAAGATATCGATGATCTCGGTCCAGAACGCCGCGTTCATGGCGTTGATCTTCTCTGGGCGGTTGATCTGCACATGGGCAACGTTGCCTATGAGTTCGACGACGAAGGCTTGGTATTCGGACATGGCAGTGATCCCTGACTGGCGACTGATAAGGCCCGAACTATAACAAGGGTGAGCAACGGCGCATCAGCCAAAAACGGGACTGGCAACAATCCTGCGCGGCGGGGTGCCGGCCTTGAAAACGCTGGATAAAAACCGCTTCAGGCGCCATCCTTCGCGCTTTAAGCCGCTGCAGCAGCGGCGCTCGACGTTTAAAGGATACGCCCCATGCTCACCCAACCTCTGGCCCCCGCCGATTTCGACCTGATCGAAGAAACCCTGCTCAAGTACGGTGACGACCACTCGGTACTGAACCTCGCCGAACTCGACGGCTACTTCTGCGCACTGGTGTCCAGCCCGGCACAAGTGGATATCGCCGAGTGGTTCCCGGCCATCTGGGGTGGGCAGAACCCGCAGTGGGAAAGTGCCGAGGAGGCCGAACAGTTCCTCGACCTGTGCGTTCGCCATATGAACAGCCGTGCCGCCCAACTGGCCACCGATGCCGAGGGTTTCCGGGCGCGCTTCGATGACACCGAACATCAGGGCCAGACCCTGACCCTCGCTGAAGAATGGTGCTTTGGCTATATCCGTGGCGCCGCGATCGGCAATTGGCCTGAACTGCCCGCCGAACAGGCCGCACAGTTGGAGAAAATCTCCTGGTGCGCCGAACAGGACAACTTTGAATTGCCAGCAGACCTCGACGTGCAGGCGCATCAGCAGCGCGTCAGTGAGATCGAACCGGCGGCGCGTGCGCTGCATGATTACTGGCTCGCCAAGCGCTAAGCCTCGACAAGCCTGGCGTATATGCCCGATTATTCGGGTCCGCCCGTCGGCCACTCCGTACCACCTTGCCTTGAATCAGGAGCCTTGTACCTTGAGTTCGCAGAAAACCGTGACTGTTACACCGCCCAATTTCCCCCTCAATGGCAAGGTCGCGCCCCCCGGCTCCAAATCCATTACCAACCGCGCCCTGTTGCTCGCGGCCCTGGCCAAGGGCACCAGCCGCCTCAGCGGCGCGTTGAAGAGCGATGACACCCGGCATATGTCGGTGGCCCTGCGCCAGATGGGCGTGACCATCGATGAGCCGGACGACACCACCTTCGTGGTCACGGGCCAAGGCAAGCTGCAATTGCCCGCGCAGCCGTTGTTCCTCGGCAACGCCGGCACCGCGATGCGCTTCCTCACTGCCGCCGTGGCCACAGTGCAAGGCACCGTGGTGCTGGACGGTGACGAGTACATGCGCAAACGCCCGATCGGCCCGCTGCTCGCCACCCTCGGCCAGAACGGCATCCAGGTCGACAGCCCGACCGGTTGCCCGCCAGTCACCGTGCATGGCACGGGCAAGGTCCAGGCCAAGCGCTTTGAGATCGACGGCGGTTTGTCCAGCCAATACGTATCGGCCTTGCTGATGCTCGCGGCCTGCGGCGAAGCGCCGATTGAAGTGGCGCTGACCGGCAAGGACATCGGCGCCCGCGGCTATGTGGACCTGACCCTTGATTGCATGCGTGCATTCGGCGCGCAGGTCGACGTGGTCGACGACACTACCTGGCGCGTCGCCCCCAGCGGCTATACCGCCCATGACTACCTGATCGAACCGGACGCCTCCGCCGCCACCTACCTGTGGGCGGCTGAAGTGCTGACCGGCGGCCACATCGATATCGGCGTCGCCGCGCAACACTTCACCCAGCCGGACGCCAAGGCCCAGGCAGTGATCGCGCAGTTCCCGAACATGCAAGCCACGGTGGTGGGTTCGCAAATGCAGGACGCGATCCCGACGCTCGCCGTACTGGCCGCGTTCAACAGCACCCCGGTGCGCTTCACCGAACTGGCCAACCTGCGCGTCAAGGAATGCGACCGCGTGCAGGCACTGCACGACGGCCTCAACCAGATCCGCCCAGGCCTGGCCCGGATCGAAGGCGACGACCTGCTGGTGGCCAGCGATCCGACATTGGCAGGCACGGCGTGCAATGCCCTGATCGACACCCACGCCGACCACCGCATCGCCATGTGCTTCGCGCTGGCTGGGCTGAAGGTCTCGGGTATTCGTATTCAGGACCCGGACTGCGTGGCCAAGACCTATCCTGACTACTGGAAGGCACTGGGCAGCCTGGGTGTTGCCCTGACCTACTGAGTCCACGGCGTCGAGATGGGGAGGGCTTGATTATGACCATTCGCCAACCCTGCCCACCCGGCGCCTGTGTCTGTGATCGCGAACAATTGCTGCAAACCCCAGGCGCGGACCTGCGCATCCTCAACCTGACGCGCCAGGAAGAAAAACGCCTGATCGAACGCCTCGAAGACCTGCAAAGCCTGCAGGATCTGGAACGCATGCAACAGCGGATGTATGCACTATTGGGTATCCGCGTGCATGTCGCGCCGGGGCACACCGAGGTCAAGAGCATGCGCGGGATTCAGATCGTCATCGACGAACTGCCCGGCCTGTGCCGCAAGACCCGGCAATCGATCCCGGCGGCAATTCGCCGAGGCCTGGAGAAACGGCCGGAGATTGCGTATCGCTTGCTCGATGCCCATGACCTGTTTCGCGAAGGGTGAATCACCCGGCGACCGCCGCCCTCTCGAACAACCCCTGCCCCAAGGCATTCGCCGTGCCCAAATGGGCCTGCGCGCCGCCACTCTCCGACTCCAGCAGCAACGCTGACGTCAGCACCTTCGCCCCACAGTAATCAAAGATCCCGTAGTCGATCTGCGTGTGCATGGCCTTGGCATAGCCATGGCGTTCAAACGCGCTTTGATCGGCGGCACCGAGTGCCAATAGGTGGACCTGCAAGTGCCGCAGTTTTTTCACCACCGGAGTGTCAGGGCCGTAGTCGATCGCCCAGCCGTTGACGAACACGCGGTCAACCCAGCCCTTGAGCAGGCCCGGCAGCGACCACCAATAAATGGGGAACACCAATACCAGGGCGTCGGCGCGGTCGATGCGGGCTTGCTCGGCGAGGACGTCGGCCGGTGGTGCAGCGCGGGTACGGTGTACGCGCTGGTCGGCGGCGGTATAGCGCGGGTCGAAGCCTTCGGCGGCGAGGTCGGCGATTTCGAACGAATGACCGGACGCGCTCAGCCCTGCGGCGACTTGCGCGGCCAGGCCGTGGGTGAGGGATTGCGGGTCGTGATGAGCTACAACGATCAGGGCGTGCATGACAGTGACTCCCGTTGGGTTTATGCTGGGCTTAAGTTACCTTTGGTAAGTTACTTTTGGTATATAAGCATGTCAAGCAGTGAATCCCCTGCCCCACGTCGTCGTCTGTCGCGTGAAGATCGTCTGCGTCAATTGTTGGACGTGGCCTGGCAACTGGTGCGAGAAGAAGGCACCGAAGCCCTGACCCTCGGCCACCTGGCGGAACGGGCGGGCGTGACCAAGCCGGTGGTCTATGACCATTTCGTTACCCGTGCGGGGTTGCTGGCGGCGCTGTATGAGGATTTCGACGGGCGCCAGAACCAGGTGTTTGCCGACGCGATCGAAGCCAGCAGCCCGACCCTGGAGAATCGGGCGTGGGTGATCGCCTCGTCCTATGTCGATTGCGTGTTACTGCAAGGTCGGGAAATTCCGGGGGTCATTGCAGCGCTGAGCAGTTCGCCGGAGTTGGAAACCCTCAAGCGCAAGTACGAAGCGATCTTTCTCGATAAGTGCCGCGATGCACTGGCCCCGTTTAGCCCCGGCGGTAGCGTGTCGCAGGCCGGTCTGCGGGCCATGCTGGGGGCGGCAGAAGCCCTGTCCCACGCGGCGGCCAGCGGTGAGCTCAGCCGTGAAGAGGCGCAGCAGGAGTTGTTGGCGACCATTCTGGCGATGGTCAATCGTGGGGCACGCAGCGGCAGGTGAAAGGCTTTTTTCAGCCTCGCGCCTGCACAAACAGCCGGACCTTATGCGCCAGTTGATCCAGGTGCCGGTCGCGTTGCTTCTCGGCATCCACCATGGCGCGTTTGCCGTGTTTTTGCAGCAGGTAGGTATGAATCTGCCGCACTTCCAATGAGCTATAGATGGAGGCCACGTCCAGCACACCCATCAAGCCATCGGTGGCGTAGTCGCGGGTGTTCATCAGCACCTGCGTGCCGCGTGCGCCGCGCACCTGAAAGCCCATCGCCGCGAAGGCCGGGACTTTTTCCACGGCACACGCCAATTCGGCGTGAGGGTAACGCGCCAGCACGTCCTGCATCATTCCCCGCGCCACGCCTTGGCGCCTGGAGCCTGCCTGTACGGCCATGAACGCCACACCACAGGCGTCAGGGTCGTCCTTGACCGGCAAGTACAGCAAAAAGCCAATGACGTGTTCCGGGTCTTGCGCAGACGTCGCGACGATCAGTTCGACCGCGATCCCCTTCGACCCGTCCAGCGCCTGCAGGTACAAATGCACCTCAAAGCCGATGGCATATTGGTAAATGTTGTAGAGCAGGTTACTCGGCGGCAAAGCGACGCTGCTGATGTCGGTGAGGTTGTCCACCACCATCTGCAGGATCTGGCTGTTGATCGGCTCGGGGCACGGCGTGGTGTAGCGGGTAAGGCTGAACATGCAAATTCCTGGGGTTTCGCGTCAAGACAGGCGCGATTGTACCTGTTGCAGCAGGTTCGGGATCGATAGGCTGCCATCGACCCGCGCAGACGGCTGTCGCAACTGTGCAAACCACGCTTCATGACGCGGCCGGCTGCGCCCGGCAAATGCGGCTGTTTCATAACCGGCGACCCATGCCATAAACGCCTGGTGGGTCGCATACATATCGCCCTGGGGCAGAATGCGCGCACCAAAGCGCTGGGTTTCCCGCGCTTTGACCCGGGCGAGCCGCACAGCGGTGGCGGTGTCGACAAACACCACCAAGCCAACGTCTTTAATCACGTCATCGCCCCAGCCATCCAAAGACCCCGACAACACCCACCGCCCGTCAGCCAACGCCTGTTCGAGCCGGCTGACACGCTCGTTCGGCGGACGTGCTTGCGTATACGGCGGATCGCTGGGGTACCAGTAATAGTCGTCGACATCGAAATGCGGCAGTTGCAGGGCAGACGCCAGCGCCCTACCCAAGGTGGTGACACCCGCGCCTGCTGCGCCGGTCAGATAGATTCGCAACGTCATTGCCCACAGACCTCGCGCAAACAGCCGCGCAGCCAACGATGGGCCAGGTCGGCGTCCAACCGTGGGTGCCAGAGCATTGCCACGGTGAATGCGGGTAACGACACCGGCAGCGCAAAACAGAACAGGTCGCGGCGGTCTGGGGTATAGCGTTCGGGCACTGAGGCAATCAGGTCGGTGTTGCGGGCCAAGGCGATGGCGCTGGAAAAACTCGCGACGATGCTGCCGATCTGCCGCGTCAGGCCTTGGGCTTCGAGGGCGTCGTCGATCTGGCCACGGTCCTGGCCGCGACGGGACACGTAGATGTGTCGGCCCTCGGCAAACCGTGCAGCGCTGACGTCGCCCTGGCTCAGGGGATGGTCGCTGCGCACTACGCCAATCAGGCGATCACGAAACAGCGCCTGGGTCAGCACTTCGGGGCTGGCCGTGGGGTCGACCACGCCGACTTCCAGGTCGACGCTGCCTTCGCGCAGTGGCGCATTGTCTTTGTCGGTCTTATTGACGAAACGCAGGCGCACGCCGGGGGCGTCCTTGGCAATACGGTCGAGCAGCGCCGGGCCGAAGCGTTCAACGAATTCGTCGCTGGTGCGCAGGGTGAAGGTACGCAACACCTGGGCCATCGCCAGAGCTTGCGCCGGGCGCAACACGGCCTGGGCGTCCTGCACCAGCCGACTGACCTGTTTGCGCAACTCCAACGCCCGTGGCGTCGGCACCAGGCCACGGCCAGCGCGGACCAGCAACGGGTCGCCGGTGGTGTCACGCAAGCGCGCCAGCGCCCGGCTCATGGCCGAAGGGCTCAACCGCAAGCGCTTGGCCGCGCGGGCGACGCTGCCTTCGGCGAGTAATACATCCAGGGTGATCAGCAAGTTGAGGTCGGGCATCAGCACTCCATATCAGGCGTCACATGCAGGTATTTAGTGCAACTCATGCGCCTTCCGCCATGTTAGGCGACACCGTAGATTTGTGACAGTTGCGTTCATTCAAGGAATCTCCATGCACACCTCCTCACGCGGCGGTCTTGTCAGCCTGTCCCTGTCCATGTTGCTGGCCGCCCTTGGTACCAGCATCGCCAATGTCGGCCTGCCCAGCCTGGCGCAGAGATTCAATGCGTCCTTTCACGCGACGCAATGGGTGGTGCTGGCCTACCTGCTGGCGATCACGGCGGTCATTGTCAGTGCGGGGCGCTTGGGCGATCGGCTGGGGCGACGGCGGCTGTTGATTGCCGGGTTGCTGCTATTTGCGTTGGCCTGTGGGTTATGCGGTGCCGCGCCGTCCCTGCCTTGGCTGATTGCAGCGCGCACCGTGCAAGGCCTGGGTGCAGCGATCATGATGGCGATGACATTAGCGATGGTGGGCGACACCGTTACCCGAGCGCGCACCGCACGCGTGATGGGTTTGCTCGGCACGATGTCGGCCGTCGGCACCGCCATGGGCCCCGGCGTGGGCGGCCTGCTGCTCAGTGCGTGGGGCTGGCGGGCGCTGTTTCTGGTGGGTGCGCCTTTGGGGTTGCTGGCGGCCGCCCTCGCCTGTCGTTACTTACCCGTTGATCAGCCACCGGTACCGTTAGCCACCGGCGCGCGCTTTTGGCGGTCATTGCAGTCGGCATCATTGCGCGCCGGCCTGGCGATGAGCGCGTTGGTGTCTGCGGTCATCATGGCCACCTTTGTGGTCGGGCCGTTCTACTTGTCCCGTGGATTGGATCTCGATCCGGCCGCGATGGGCCTGGCAATGGCCGTCGGCCCCGGTGTGGCGGCGGTCACAGGCATTCCGGCGGGGCGCCTGACTGAGCGGCTTGGCAGTCAACCCGCGACGCTCACGGGGCTGGCCGTCATGGCCAGCGGCGCCCTGTCGCTGTGCCTGACATCCGGGCTGGTCACTTACCTTGGCTCACTGATCACGCTGACGGCGGGCTACAGCCTCTTCCAGGCCGCCAACAACACGGCGGTGATGAGCGCGGTCGATGCAGCACACCGAGGCACGGTCTCGGGCGTGTTGAACCTGTCACGCAACCTTGGCCTGATTTTCGGAGCGTCGGTATTGGGCGCGATGTTCGCCTGGACAACCCCCGATCTCACCCAGGCCACGCCTCAATCCGTGGCTGATGGCCTGCACGCCACCTTTGCCCTGGCATTCGGTTTGATCCTGCTTGCCACCGCCATGGCGTGGCAGCGACAGAACCGGTGTCGGCCGACGTGAACCGAACATCGTCGGCTATGGCACGGTGATCATCCTCACCTTATCCGCGCGGCAGTGGGTGGCCTTCGCCTTGTGCGACCAGGTCCGTAAACATTCGCCATTCATGAACTGAGGAAAAAAGTTCGGACCAACGGGTGCATGGACGCACCTACATCGCGCATCATGGGCGCTTTCAAGCTCAAGGGTAACGTCCATGCGCGTGCTGTCACTGATGATGAGTCTGACGACGCTGGCCGCCAGCCTGGTGTACTGCGCCAGCGCAATGGCGAATGAAGAAAGTCAGTTGGTGCAACAGATCAACACTTACCGCAGCCAGGTACAACGCTGCGGCGACCAAGGCTCTCAGGAACTGCCACCGCTGGCCAGCGATACGCGCCTGGTGCTGCCGGCCAGCAACGTCGGCGACTTGCAGCAGGCCTTGGCCCGGGCGGCGTACCCGATGGTCAACGTACAGGCAATCAGCCTGTCCGGCCCCAAGGATGCGCTGGCCGCCATGAAAGCCGTGCGCGAGAGTTTCTGCCGCGTGGTGCTGGACCCGCAATTCGTCGATATCGGCGTGAGCAACAGCGGCCAGGACTGGCGCATCGTGCTCGCCCGCCCGCTGTTATCCAGCGGCCTGGGCGATTGGCAGACCGAAGGCAAGCAACTGCTGAACCTGATCAACGCCGCCCGTACACAACCGCGCCAGTGTGGGCCCCAGGCGTTTACCGCCACCACGCCACTGTCGTGGAGCGACACCTTGGCCAGCGCCGCCAACAGCCACACACGCAACATGGCCAATGGCAATTTCTTCGACCATCTGGACCACGACGGGCGCACCCCAGGTGACCGCGCCGAGCTGGCCGGGTACAGCGCGAAGAACATCGGCGAAAACATCGCGGCCGGCCTCGACACCCCGCGCAAGGTGGTGGACGGCTGGCTCGCCAGCCCCGGCCATTGCGCCAACCTGATGAACCCGCAGTTTCGTGAATTGGGCGCCGCCTATGCCATGGACCCGAAAAGCGATGCCGGCATTTATTGGACGGGGGTCTTCGGCACACAACAATAAGTGGACACCGGCGATGGATATCTATCCAGATGGATGGAGCATCAAAATGCCATCTCAGGGATAATTGCGCTGAACTGGGAGCAATCATTCCGGTCTGTAGCTTGTTAGCTTGACCGCTTCAGGTATCCAAAACAGACCGTGGCAAACAAGGTGTTCACCCGATGATGAATTGGCTGCAAAGCAGCAGCGACATGGCCGAGCGGGTACGCCAGCACGATTGGGCCAATACGCCCCTGGGGCCGCTGGAACACTGGCCGGATGTGCTCAAGACCACCGTGGCGCTGTGCTTTGCCTCAAGTTTCCCCCAGGCCATCGTGTGGGGGCCTCAACTGACGACCCTCTATAACGACGCGTTCATCCCGATCCTGGGCAATAAACCCAATGCCCTGGGCCGTCCGTTCAGCGAGATCTGGAGCGAAGTATGGGACGCCATCAGCCCCATCGCCGATGCGGCCTTCCAGGGCCATGCGACCTACATCGAACACTTCCCCCTGATAATCGAACGTGGCGCGGCGCCGGAACAGGCGTACTTCACGTTCTGCTATAGCCCGATCCGCGACCCGCAGGGCCAGGTCGTCGGTCTGCTCGACACCGTGACCGAAACCACGGCCACGGTGTTCCTTTCGCGCCGCCTTGCCGTGCTGGATACCATCAGCAGCACGGTGGCGAACGCCGCCGATGCCGAAGCCATCATGACCGCCACCACCCGCCTGCTGGCGCAGCATCTGCAGGTGTCCATCTGCGCTTACGCCGATATGGACGCCGATGAAGACGGCTTTACCATCCGTGACAACTGGACGGCCCCCGGCTCCCCCAGCATCGTGGGCCACTACCACCTGCAAGCCTTCGGGCAAACCGCAGTCAACTGCCTGCGAGCAGGTGAGCCGCTGGTGATCGGCAACAACCTGCTCGAACTGCCTCCGCAAGAAGCCATGACGTTCCAAGCCCTGGGCGCCACCGCCACGATTTGCATGCCGCTGATCAAAGACGGTCGCCTCACCGCACTGATGACGGTTCACAGCAAAACGCAGCGGACCTGGTCGCCGTATGACCTGGCACTGTTGGGTGAAGTCACCGAACGGTCCTGGGCCCACATCGAACGGGTGCGCGCCAACGCCGCCGTGCGCGAGGGGTTGGCGGCCTTTACCGAATTGAACGCCACCCTCGAGCAGCGCGTGGAGGAACGCACCACGGCGCTGGCCCAGGCCGAAGCGGCACTGCGTCAATCGCAGAAACTCGAAGCCATCGGCCAATTGACCGGCGGCGTGGCCCATGACTTCAACAACCTGCTGACCATCATTCGTTCGTCGGTGGATTTTTTGCGCCAACCCGGGCTGTCCGAAGAGCGGCGCCAACGCTACATGTGCGCGGTGTCCGACACCGTCGAGCGCGCCAGCAAGTTGACCAGCCAGTTACTCGCGTTTGCGCGCCGCCAACCGCTGAACCCGGAAGTCTTCGATGTGGCGCAGCGGGTCAAAAACATTGGCGAGATGCTCGACAGTGTCACCGGCGCACGCATTCAGGTGCAGGTCCAATTGCCCGAGCGGCCGTGCCACGTCCGGGTCGACTCAGGCCAGTTCGAAACCGCGCTGATCAATATCGCGCTCAACGCCCGCGATGCCATGGACGGCCAGGGCACCCTGACCCTGCGCGTCGCCACGGCGGACGCGCTGCCGCGTATCCGTGGTGATGCCGAAGCTCGCCAGCCGTTTGTCACGGTGGTCCTGGCCGACACCGGCAGCGGTATTGCGGCTGAGACGTTCGAACGCATTTTCGAGCCCTTCTTCACCACCAAGGCCATGGGCAAAGGTACCGGCCTGGGGTTGTCGCAGGTGTTCGGCTTCGCCAAGCAGTCCGGCGGCAACGTCGACGTGGCCAGCCGTCTTGGCCAGGGCACGGTGTTTACCCTGTACCTGCCCGAGGTTGAACCGCAGGACACCCGGTGCGAGCCCTGCCCCAGGGACCAGGCACCTGTTCACGGTACGAGCCTGCACAACATCCTTGTCGTGGAAGACAACCTGGAGGTAGGCCGTTTCGCCAACCAGATTCTCCAGGACCTCGGTTACCAGACCACCTGGGCGACCGATGCCGAACAGGCACTGGCGCTGGTCGGTCCGGACGCCACGGGGTTCGACGCGATTTTCTCAGACGTGGTGATGCCGGGCATGACGGGCGTGGCGATGGCCAAGGTTCTACGCCAACGTCGCGCCGACCTGCCGGTGGTGCTCACTTCAGGCTATAGCGAAGAACTGGCGGAAAGCGGCTACGAGGGGTTCGAGTTCCTGGCCAAGCCCTACTCCGCCGACCAGGTGGCGCGGGCGCTGGCGAAGGTCTTGTTGAGGGACTGAGCCTTACTGCGCCACGGCCACTTGATTGCGGCCAAGGGCCTTGGCGCGATAGAGCGCCTTGTCGGCGCTATTCATCAGCGCGTGCAAGTCCTCATCCTGAGTATGCGTCGACGCCACGCCGAGGCTGGCGGTCAGGCCCTGTACAGGTTCGAACACCATACCGGAGATAGCCTTGATCAGTTCCTCAGCGATACTCCGAGCGGTTTCCAGCGACGTATTGGGCAGCAACACCGCAAACTCCTCGCCCCCCAAGCGGCCAAACACATCGGCCTGGCGAAACGACGCGCAGATCACTCCGCCGATCTGCCGCAGCACCTGGTCACCGGCCTGATGACCGTAGGTATCGTTGATTTGCTTGAAGTGATCCATGTCCATCATCAACGCGCACAGCGGTTGTTGGTTGAGGCGACACTGGGTGTACAACGACTGCGCATGCTCGAAAAACGCACGGCGGTTCATCAGCCCGGTGAGTTCATCGGTCTGTGCGGCATGCGTTGAAATAGTGTGGGCGCGTTCCATTTGCCGAGTCAGGCGGAAGGCTGTTTCCAGGGCATCGGATAACTTGCGCGTGGCGCTGACCACAAACGAAGAAAACACCAGCACTGCAATCGCCACCCCGCCCAGCATCGACGACGGCTGAAACAGCAGCCACAGCGTGCACGGCAGCAGCACCAGGCCCATGGACACCATCGTCATGTAGCGATAGGCCGAATAGCACGAAACAGCGCTGACAGACATGCCCACGGTAAACAGTATCACCAGCACTTGGGACATCCGGTCGTCACTGGGCATCACCGCAAACGCACCAGCGCCCCAGATGCTGGCGGACAGCATCAAGGTGATCCAGTAACGGCGCTCCCAGCGTTCCGGCGTGCGCTCGCTGTTGGGGCTGCGAAACCACTCCAGGAACATTTTCACCCGCAGCAGCGATGATGCACCCAGCAGCACCAGCCATACCTGCATGACGTGGTGGTCAAAACGATCCCAGCACAGCCAGCAGAGCATCGCCGCCGCAAAAAAGCTGCCGAGAATGGCGGCAAATGACTGACGAAACAACTGGTGCAAACGGTCGGTTCGCACCTGCTCTTCTATAACGCAATCCTGGTCTTGCTTGTGCCCAAGGCCATTCATGAAATCCGCCTGATTCGACTGCCGCGACAAAGGCGCCATTGTGGCACCCTGCCACTAGCGCGGACAATAGAATCCAGCACCTTAGCGCGCTTAACTGTCTTGGGGACGTAAAATCAGCACGCCCAATGGCGGCAAATTCAACGACAGCGACACCGGCTGCCCATGACGCGGCTCATCTTCGGTGAACACCCCCCCGCCATTGCCATAGTTGGAACCGGCATACGTGTCCGCATCACTGTTGATCACCTCGCTCCAACGCCCGGCAAACGGCACGCCGACCTTGTAGGCTTCACGGGGCACCGGCGTGAAGTTGGCCACCACCAGCACCGGCCGGCCGTCCTTGCTCCAGCGCAGCCAGGCATAGACGCTGTTGATCGCATCGTCGCCGATCAGCCACTGGAAACCCTGGGGCGCGTCGTCCTGCTCATACAGCGCCGGCTCCTCGCGGTACAGGCGATTCAAGTCACCGACCAGCTTCTGTACCCCACGGTGTTCGGGGTATTGCAGCAGGTACCAGTCCAGTTGCTGGTCGTGGTTCCATTCGCGCCATTGGCCGAACTCGCAGCCCATAAACAGCAGCTTCTTGCCCGGGTGCATCCACATGAAACTCAGATAGGCACGCAGGTTGGCGAATTTCTGCCAGCGGTCGCCGGGCATCTTGTCGATCAGCGAGTGCTTGCCATGGACCACTTCATCGTGGGAGATCGGCAGGATGAAGCGCTCGGACCAGGCATACACCAGGCCGAAACTCAGTTCATTGTGGTGGTGGGCGCGGTAGACCGGGTCTTGCTGGATGTAATGCAGGGAATCATGCATCCAGCCCATGTTCCACTTGTAGTTGAAGCCCAGGCCCCCCTGTTGGGTCGGCTGGCTGACGCCCGGCCAGGCCGTGGATTCTTCGGCGATCACCAGCGCGCCGGGTGCTTCCAGGGCGACCACGTCGTTCAAGTGCCGCAGGAAGTCGATGGCTTCCAGGTTCTCGCGGCCGCCATAGCGGTTGGGCACCCATTCGCCGGCCTTGCGCGAATAATCGCGGTACAGCATCGAGGCCACCGCATCCACGCGCAGGCCATCGACATGGAAGTGTTTGAGCCAGTGCAGCGCCGAGGCCAGCATAAAGCCATGCACTTCGGTGCGGCCCAGGTTGTAGATCAACGTGTCCCAATCCTGATGGAAGCCTTCCAGCGGGTTGGCGTATTCGTACAACGCTGTGCCATCGAATTGCGCGAGGCCGTGGGTATCGGTGGGAAAATGCGCCGGCACCCAGTCGAGGATCACGCCGATGTCGGCCTGGTGACAGGCATTGACGAACTCGGCGAATTCTTGCGGCGAACCGAAGCGCGCAGTCGGCGCGAACTGGGACAACGCTTGATAGCCCCAGGAGCCGCCGAACGGGTGCTCCATGATCGGCATCAGCTCGATATGGGTGAAACCCAGTTGCTGCACATACGGAATCAGCCGCTCGGCCAGTTCGCGCCAGCCGTACTGGCGCGCAACCTCACCGGCCTCGTCCAGCTCGCACTGCCAGGAGCCGACGTGCAGTTCATAAATCGACAGCGGCGCGGTGGGCTTCTGCTTTTCGGTGCGCGCCTGCATCCACGCGTGGTCCTGCCAGTCGACCTGCAGCGGCGCAGCGACTTTCGACGCGGTGTCGGGTGGCATCTGGGTGGCCAGGGCCATCGGGTCGGCCTTGAGCGGCAAGATGCCGTTGGCGCCGAGGATTTCGTACTTGTAGGCCGCGCCCGGTTGCAGGCGCGGGATAAAGATCTCCCACACGCCGGATGGATGCCGCAGGCGCATCGGGTGGCGCCGGCCATCCCAGATATTGAAGTCGCCCACCACCGAAACACGCCGGGCGTTAGGCGCCCATACAGCGAAGCGCACGCCCTGCACGCCATCGACCGTGGTCACCTGGGCACCCAGGCAGTTGCTGAGGTCGCGGTGATTGCCTTCGGCAAACAGGTACAGGTCCATTTCCCCCAACAGCAGTTGCTGGAAGCTGTAAGGGTCTTCGGTGATCTGTTCGCCACCGGCCCATTGGATCTTCAGCAAGTAGGCCTGGCGACTGCTGAAATGCCCGATAAACAAGCCCGGCACCGGGGTCGCGTCGAGGCTTCCGATCGGCTCGCCACCGTCGCGACTCAGCACCTCGACGCTCAAGGCCTCCGGCAGGAACGCACGGATAAACTGGCCGCCCTGCTCATCATCATGGGGCCCGAGAATCGAGAACGGATCATGGTGCTCGGCGCGCACCAGCGCTTCGACGTCCTTGGACGCCGGCATTGCAGTCAGTTTTGGCTGCAGCGGTTCTTTATTCGTAAAACTCATGACGTCTCCCCACCGCGTACAGATTTCGATCCAGGTATGAGCCCGCTCAGCAAACCGTGTAAACCCTGCAAGGGCACCGGCAGCCAGGTCGGACGGTTTTCCGCTTCATAGGCCACTTCGTACGCGGCCTTCTCCAGGCTGAACAACGTCAGCGCAGCGTCTTGGCCTTTGGCATCCTGCCAGTCATGCGCCAGTGTAGCCGTCGCCGCGTGATAAACCTTGATAAATGCCAGACGCGCCTCACTTAGGTAGCGCTCGGTCACACGCTGGCGTGCGGCGTGCGCCGCGGGTGATTGGTCCACGCCCTGCACATTCAAGGCCATGGCCGCCGCGTAATCAAAGGAACGCAGCACACCGCTGACGTCTTTATACGGGCTGTGCTTGCCGCGCCGCTCGTGCAGTGGCCGCGCCGGTTCCCCTTCAAAGTCGATCAGGTAGGCGTCGCCTTTCACCACCAGCACCTGGCCCAGGTGCAAATCACCATGCACGCGAATGCGCAGCCCGCCCAACGTGGCCTGCGCCAACGCCTGGACATGACTGGCGATGGCTTTTTTCTGATCCAACAATTCACTGACCCGCGCCTGATCGGCCGGGTTCAATTGGCTTTGATGCAGTTTGAGCAATTGCAGGGCGCGCTCGATCTGCGCACCGATATCCTTGGCCCAGGCCTGGGCATCCTTGGCCGTGGTGACTTCGGGGTTGAAATCCTGGTTGGCCGTTGACGCCGCCAGCACCGCGTGCATTTCACCCAGGCGCTGCCCGAGCAAACCGGCGAAGTCCGCCAGCTCGCCCAAGGCGTTGTAGTGCTGCTCCTGTTCGGAGATGGCTTCGGCCAGTTCGTCGCGTATGGCGCGTTCCAGGTTGTTCTGGGTCCAGCCCCAGGCGTCGCCCTGGTTGCTCAGGTAGCCCTGGGCAATCATCAACAGGTTGTCCTGACCTTCGGCGTCACGCCGAATCATCGAACCGAGCAACGGCGAAATGTTCGGGTAACCGGCTGCGGTCAGGTAGGCACTCATCTCCAGTTCCGGGTGTACCCCGGCGCTGACTTTACGGATCAGCTTGAGCACCAGGCTCTCGCCCACAACCACCGAGCTGTTGGACTGCTCGGCGGCCAGGTAACGCACTGCCGATTCATCGCTCAGTTGCAGTTTGGCCAGGTGCGGCGTGGCTTCAAAACGCAACTCGCCTTGGCTGGTGGTCAAGACTGTGCCCACCTGCAAGGCCTGGATCACTGCACGGATGAAGTGTTCCAGGCTGAACGCATCGGTCACCAACCCAACCTGGCGCACGCGTCGCACACGGGCCAGGGCCAGTTGTTGCGGCAAGGCGCTGGTGAACTGGTCTTCGCCGAGGAAGCCGAACGGCAGTTGATAGCGGCTGACCTGGCCACCGGCGCTCACGTCGATTTCGCTGAGCAGCACCGGGTGCTGCGGGTCGCCGAACCGTACACCATAGGCAATATGCACGCTGTCGATGGCCGTGTCCTTGCCGGCGAACCAGCGGCGCTTGGGCAGCCAGCTCGGCAGCGACGTGTGCTCCAGGGCGGTGCGACACGGTTCGTCGAGCAGCTCTTCCATGCGTTTTTTCAATACCAGGGTGGTGAAGTCCGGCATGCTTTGCGCCGGTTCCACATGCCAGCTGGGCATCTGGTTTTCCGCCGCCAGCACAAACCAATAGAAGCCATACGGCGCCAGGGTCAGCAGGAAATTCAACTGCCCGATGGGCGGGAACGCATTACCGCCGAGCATCTCCACCGGCACCATGCCGGCGAAGGCCGAGAGGTCCAACTCGGCCGCCTGGGCGCTGCGCGAGACGTTGGCCACGCACAGGATGATTTCAGTGCGGCCATCGTCCCCGGTGTATTCGCGGGTATAGGCGAGGATGCGGCGGTTGCTCGGCGAAAGCATTTTTAAACTGCCCCGGCCAAACGCCTTGGACTGCTTACGCACCGCGAGCATGCGGCGGGTCCAGTTCAGCAGCGAATGCGGGTCCTGGGCCTGGGTTTCGACGTTGACCGACTGGTAGCCGTATTGCGGGTCCATGATCGGCGGCAGCACCAGGCTGGCCGGGTCGGCGCGGGAAAAGCCGCCGTTGCGGTCGATGGACCACTGCATCGGCGTGCGCACGCCGTCGCGGTCGCCGAGGTAAATGTTGTCGCCCATGCCGATTTCATCGCCGTAATACAGGGTCGGCGTACCGGGCATCGACAGCAGCAGGCTATTGAGCAGCTCGATGCGACGGCGGTCACGCTCCATCAACGGCGCCAAGCGCCGGCGAATGCCCAGGTTGATGCGCGCGCGCCGGTCAGCGGCGTAGTAGTTCCACAGGTAGTCGCGCTCTTTGTCGGTGACCATTTCCAGGGTCAGTTCATCGTGGTTGCGCAGGAAGATCGCCCATTGGCAATTGGCCGGAATTTCCGGGGTCTGGCGCAGGATGTCGGTGATCGGGAAACGGTCTTCCTGGGCCAGCGCCATGTACATGCGCGGCATCAGCGGGAAGTGAAAGGCCATGTGGCATTCATCGCCGTCGTCGCCCTTTTTGTCGCCGAAGTACAACTGCGTGTCTTCCGGCCACTGGTTGGCTTCGGCCAGCAACATGCGGTCGGGGTAGTGGGCGTCGATCTCGGCGCGGATCTGCTTGAGGACGTCGTGGGTCTCCGGCAGGTTTTCGTTGTTGGTGCCGTCGCGCTCGATCAGGTAAGGGATCGCGTCCAGGCGCAGGCCGTCGATGCCCATGTCCAGCCAGTAGCGCATCACCGACAGCACGGCTTTCATCACTTGCGGGTTGTCGAAGTTGAGGTCGGGCTGGTGCGAATAGAAACGGTGCCAGAAGTACTGGCCGGCCACCGGGTCCCAGGTCCAGTTGGACTTCTCGGTATCGAGGAAGATGATGCGGGTGCCGTCGTATTTCTGCTCGTCATCGGACCACACGTAGAAGTCCCGCGCCGCCGAACCGGGCTTGGCCTTGCGCGCCCGCTGAAACCACGGGTGCTGGTCGGAGGTGTGGTTGATCACCAGTTCGGTGATCACCCGCAGCCCGCGTTTATGGGCTTCGGCGATAAAGCGCCTGGCGTCGGCCATGGTCCCGTAGTCGCTGTGTACGCCGCGGTACTCGGAGATGTCGTAGCCGTCGTCGCGACGTGGCGAGGGGTAGAACGGCAGGACCCAGATGGTGTTCACACCAAGGTCGGCGATGTAGTCGAGTTTGGCGATCAGCCCGGGAAAGTCACCGATGCCGTCGTTGTTGGAGTCGAAATAGGATTTGACGTGAACCTGGTAGATCACCGCGTCCTTGTACCAGAGCGGGTCTTTGATAAAGGTGGCAGCCTTGGGTTTCTTCGCCATTGGAAGCTCCTGAAAACTCGAAAATCTTGCAGACTGAACCGGGTCAATGTGGGAGGGCGCTTGCCCCCTCCCCCATGTCGATCCCCACTACGCTTAGGATGCAGTGATCCGCCAAATCCCAAACGGCATCTGCGGTTCCAGCCGCATCCATTGGGTCTTGCCGTACCAGGTCCAGCGATGGCCGTTCATCAAATCTTCGCCCTGGGTGTGGGCGTCGTCAGGCAGGCCCAGCTCCCACAGTGGCAATTCAAAGTGGGCTTCCTGGGCATTGAACGGGTCGAGGTTGACCGCCACCAGGATGAAATTGCTGCCGTCCACGCTGCGCTTGCCGAAGTACAGAATGTTGTCGTTCCATGCGTTGTAGAGCGTCAACCCCAGGTGTGTCTGCAACGCCGGGTTTTGCCGGCGGATGCGGTTGAGTTGGGCGATCTCGGCAATGATGTTGCCGGGCGCGGTGAAGTCCCGTGGGCGGATCTCGTATTTCTCCGAGTCCAGGTACTCTTCCTTGCCCGGCACCGCCGCGGCTTCGCACAGTTCAAAGCCCGAATACATGCCCCACAAGCCTGAACCCATGGTCGCCAGCGCGGCGCGGATCAAAAAGCCAGGGCGCCCGGATTGATGCAAGAAGCCGGGATTGATGTCCGGGGTATTGACGAAAAAGTTCGGTCGGAAGCACTCGCGCCACGGCGACTCGTTCAATTGCGTCAGGTACTCGCCCAGCTCGGCCTTGGTGTTGCGCCAGGTGAAATAGGTGTAGCTCTGGGAGTAACCGACCTTGCCCAAGCGCGCCATCATCGCTGGCGTGGTGAACGCTTCGGCGAGGAAGATCACTTCCGGGTACTTGGACCGCACGTCGCCGATCAGCCATTGCCAGAATGGCAGCGGCTTGGTGTGCGGGTTATCGACGCGGAATGTCTTCACGCCCTCTTCCACCCAGCCCACCACAACGTCACGCAACTCGGTCCACAGGCTGGGGATCGCATCGGCGGCATAGAAATCGACGTTGACGATGTCCTGGTACTTCTTCGGCGGGTTTTCCGCGTATTTGATCGTGCCGTCAGGGCGCCAGTTGAACCATCCCGGGTGCTGCCTGAGCCACGGATGGTCCTGGGAACACTGAATGGCGAAGTCCAGCGCGATTTCCAGGCCGTGCTCGGCGGCGGCCTTGATCAGGCGGCGAAAGTCGTCGCGGCTGCCCAGTTGCGGATGAATCGCGTCGTGGCCACCCTCCTCGCTGCCGATCGCGTAGGGGCTGCCCGGATCGTCCGGGCCGGCGTTCAACGCATTGTTCTTGCCTTTGCGGTGGCTGCGGCCGATCGGATGGATCGGCGGGAAGTACAGCACGTCAAAGCCCATGTCATGGATCATCGGCAAGCGCGCGTGCACGTCGTTGAACGTCCCGTGACGCGCGGGATCGTCGGTGATCGAGCGGGGAAACAGCTCGTACCAACTGGCAAACTGCGCCCGCTCGCGCTCCACGTCGATCGGGTAGACGGTGCTGATGCTCAAGTAGGCGTGGTGATCGGCCTGGGTCATCAAGTGTGCACTGTCGTCGTGCAAGAACAGGGCAACCTGCTCGGTTTCCAGCAGGCCGGAAAGCTCGTGGTGCAACAGCATCAGGCGCTCGCGCAACGGATTATCACTGCGCTCGGCGGCCTGCAGTACCAGGCTGCGGCCTTCCTGCAACTCGAGGCTGACCGGTACGCCGGCCTCATGTTTCTTGCGCAGTTCGTAGCAGAAGCTGGCAAAGGTATCGATCCAGGCTTCGATGCAATATTCATGGGGGCCTTGGGCGGTAACGGTAAACGCGCCCTCCCAGCCGTTGTTGCCGACATCCGCCATGACCACGCGGTGCCAGCTTTCATCTTGCAAGGCGCGCCAGCGGATCACCACCGCGAGCGTGTCGTGGCCATCGGCGAACACCTTGCTGGTGACGCTGATGCGCTGGCCGACCACGGCCTTGACGGCAAATTCGCCGCCGTCGATCACCGGCATGGTGCTTTCAATGGCTATGCGAGGCAGCAACAAAGCCTGGGACAGCGGCAGTACGCGATCGTCTGGAGTCAGTGTTTCAGCAGTCATCGAGCATCTTCCCCTTACGCCCTGTGGACGCTCTTTGCTTGATCCGAATTCTGATACGGCACCGCTCTCCCTGAGCAGGGCCACATAAGGTCCGAGCCCGGGTGAAGGTGAAAAGTTCAGGTGGATGTGCCGCCATCGGCGGGGGAATCAATTCCCCCAGGCGGCTGTCCACCGATAGAGCAAAGCACAAAGGAGGCCACACCGATGAATATCCCGATCCCCGCTGAAACCCCCGACCCGAATATCGACAAGCCAACCCTGCCGCCCACCGAACCAAACCCGGCGCCGCCTCCCGAGGAAGAACCGCCGCAAGACCCGCCCGTGCGGGTGGAGGAGCCGCTGGCCGGAGGCTACCCCCCAACCATCACCAAACGATGACAAGGAACTCACCATGCCTGTACGTATCGAAAACCACACCTGCTACTTCAAGGTCGATGACAACGGCCAGGAACAAAGCCTGGCCGCGACTCAAGTCACCGTCAGCACCGACAGCGAAAAATCCATGTCTTTCGTGGCGCTGAACGGCGACCGGATCTACATCACCGAAGTCGAGGCCGACGCACTGACCGTCGCCGGCGCCAAGGACGGCCGTAAACACCTGAGGGCGAGCGACAGTGATTCGGTGATTTGATTGATCTGTATCAGCACATGCTGAACCGAGCTGCGCCCCACGCGCCACGGGGTGCAGCACATTGTCGCAGGCGCGCTTGAATGGCGCATCTGATCCGCTTTTTATCGCCACACCTGAGTCTGTTATGCAAACAGCACGGCGAGCATAGTTCGTCGGCCTGATGGAGGCTGATGAGCGAACGACCATGAGCGAAATAATCCCCGTCCGAACCGTGGAAATCCACGAGCCTGCACACCCGAAGAAGGTGAAGGCCCAATCCAGCGACAACCTGATCCATACCCGTAGTTTTACCGGCCTGTTCCGCACCTTGCGCGTCGCCGGTGCAGGCTTTCTGTTCCTGGCGTTTTTCGGCACCGTGTGGCTGAACTGGGGCGGTCGCCAGGCCGTACTGTGGGACTTGGCCGAAAGCAAGTTCCACATTTTCGGTGCGACCTTCTGGCCGCAGGACTTCATCCTGCTGTCGGCGCTGCTGATCATCTGTGCCTTCGGCCTGTTTGCGATCACCGTGTTCGCCGGCCGGGCGTGGTGCGGTTACACCTGCCCGCAAAGCTCGTTTACCTGGCTGTTCATGTGGTGTGAAAAAGTCACCGAAGGCGAGCGCAACCAGCGCATCAAGCTGCAAGCGGCGCCCTGGAGCCTGAACAAACTGGCGCGGCGCTCGGCCAAACATACGCTGTGGTTGGGCATCAGCGTGCTGACCGGGTTGACCTTTGTCGGTTACTTCACGCCCATACGCCCGCTGGCCGCCGAACTGCTGACCTGGCAACTGGGTGGCGTGAGCCTGTTCTGGGTGGTGTTTTTCACCGCCGCCACTTACATCAACGCTGGCTGGCTGCGCGAAGCGGTGTGCATGCACATGTGCCCGTATGCGCGGTTCCAGAGCGTGATGTTCGACAAGGACACCCTGACCATCTCCTACGATGCGGCCCGTGGCGAACACCGCGGCCCGCGCAAGCGTGAGGCGAAACCGGCGGACGTCGGCCTGGGCGACTGCATCGATTGCCACGTGTGCGTGCAGGTGTGTCCCACCGGCATCGACATCCGCGATGGCCTGCAAATGGAATGTATCGGCTGCGCGGCGTGCATCGATGCCTGCGATTCGATCATGGACAAAATGGGCTACGCCCGCGGCCTGGTGAGCTATACCAGCGAACATCAACTACAAGGCGGCAAGACCCACCTGCTCAGGCCACGCCTGATCGGCTACAGTGCGGTGCTGCTGCTGATGATCGCCGCGCTGGTCGTGGCGCTGGTGCAGCGGCCAATGGTGTCGCTGGACGTGACCAAGGACCGCGGCATGTTCCGCGAGAACAGCCAGGGCCAGATCGAAAACATCTACAGCCTCAAGGTCATCAACAAGACCCAGCAACGCCAGGACTACCGCCTGGAGCTGGTGGATGCCGAGGGCTTCCAGTTACAAGGCAAGACCCAGATCAGCCTGGCACCCGGGGAAATCAGCGATGTACCGGTGTCGGTGGCCTTACTGGCGGACAAGCCGGCGAGCAGTTCGCAGACCCTGCGTTTCAAGGTCACGGACGTCGACGAACCGTGGGTCTATAGCGCCGCCGACAGCCGCTTCGTGGCGCCGTTGAGCCGCTGAGGGTTCGCCAACATAAGAGATCAAATGTGGCAGCGGGCTTGCCGGCTGCCACATTTCGCCCTGCGTACATCCTGAGAAGAATAATTTGGCCACCCTGAAACGCTACGAAAAATTCGCCGACGACATTGCCGAACTGATCCGCTCCGGCGTGCTCGGCCCTGGCCAGCGAGTGCCCTCGGTGCGCTATGCCAGCCAGACCTACGGCGTCAGCCCGTCCACGGTGTTCCAGGCGTATTACTTGCTGGAACGCCGCGGCCTGATCCGGGCGCGGCCGCGTTCCGGCTATTTCGTCAACACCCATGCGCCGAGCCCGTTTTCCGAGCCGGTGGTGAGTGAACATGTACATGCGTCCACCGAAGTCGATGTGAGCGAATTAGTGTTCTCGGTCCTCGACTCCATCAAAGACCCGAATACCGTGCCGTTCGGTTCGGCCTTCCCCAGCCCGATGCTGTTCCCGCTGCCCCGCCTGGCCCGCTCCCTGGCCAGTGCCGGCCGTGAAATGGACCCGCGCCTGGTGGTGACCGACATGTCGCCGGGTAACCCGCAACTGCGCCGGCAGATTGCCCTGCGTTACATGGTCGGCGGCCTGATGCTGCCGATGGAGGAGCTGCTGATCACCAACGGCGCCCTCGAAGCGTTGAACCTGTGCCTGCAGGCCGTCACCGAGCCGGGCGACCTGGTGGCCATTGAAGCGCCAGCGTTTTATGCCTGCCTGCAAGTACTGGAACGCCTGAAACTCAAAGCGGTGGAAATTCCCGTGCATCCGCGTGACGGCATCGACCTCAACGCCCTGGCGCAAAGCCTGGAGCGCTACCCGATCAAAGCCTGCTGGACCATGACCAGCTTTCAGAACCCCATCGGCGCCACGCTGCCGGAAGCGAAGAAACAGGCACTGGTGGAACTGCTGCGCCGCCACCAGGTGCCGTTGATCGAGGACGACGTCTACGCAGAGTTGTACTACGGGCAACAGGCGCCGAAACCCGCCAAGGCCTTCGACACCGAGGGCCTGGTGATGCACTGCGGCTCATTCGCCAAGAGCCTGGCACCGGGCTATCGCATTGGCTGGGTGGCGGCCGGGCGCTATGCGCAAAAGGTCGAGCGCCTCAAGCTGATGACCTCGCTATGCCCATCGATGCCTGCTCAGGCTGCGATTGCCGACTACCTGCAACACGGCGGCTATGACCGGCACTTGCGCAAGTTACGCTATGCACTGGAAGAACAGCAAAGCGCGATGCTCGCGGCCATTGCCCGATATTTTCCGGCGCAGACGCGGGTCAGCCAGCCAGCCGGCGGGTATTTCCTCTGGCTGGAACTGCCGGAACAAACGGACTCGCTCAAGTTGTTCCAGATGGCGTTGGCCCAAGGCATCAGCATCGCGCCGGGGCCGATTTTCTCGGCGACCCAGCGTTTCAGGAACTGTATCCGCTTGAACTACGGCAGCCCGTGGTCCGACGCATCGGAAAAAGCGATGGAGACCTTGGGACGGATTGTGCGGTCGTTTTGAACCGGAACCAGACGGCCGAACGGACCACATAGGAGGCGCCTTTCCTGGTTCGAATCGGAGATTCCTTATGCGCGTTGCTTTACCCGCAGGGCTTACACCCTTGCCCATTCCACCCAACTACATGCAGGCGGCCGAACAAAAACAGGTCCGCGCAATGCGCGGTCCGACAGGCCGACCGGCCGGCGACCATCGCTCGGCAGAGCAAATCATCGAACAGAGCGCGGTCATGAGGCGTTTCCTGCAGGGCCGCGACAGTTACGCGATCGCTGATGACCTTAAGACGCAGATCGGTGATTGGACCCCATCCAACGCAGCCCCGGATGCACGCGCTGACGCGGCCCACAACATGGAAAAAGTGCTGCGGTTTCTCGATAACCTGAACGACAGCACCTTGAACGGCAGCCATGCCCGCAACGGGCGTATCGATGGGTTCTTCAACGACGGCTACAGCACTCTGGATAACTCCGAAGCCAGCCTGCTCAAGGCGTTCTCGCTTAAAGGCTATGACGTGCTGCGCCCTCTGCCAACCTGATGGCCGGGGGTCTCAACGACCGCCGCCCAGGTCAACGAACGTCCCGGTGGCATAGGAGGCCTTGTCTGACAACAGCCAGACAATCGCCTCCGCCACTTCATCCGGTCGGCCGCCACGCGCCATCGGAATCCCGGACTCCAGCTTGCTGACCCGGTCCGGGTCACCGCTCAGGGCGTGGAAGTCGGTGAAGATATAGCCGGGGCGCACCGCGTTGACACGAATGCCCTCGCCCGCCACTTCCTTCGCCAACCCCACGGTAAAGCTGTCCAGCGCGCCCTTGGAGGCGGCGTAGTCGACATATTCACCCGGCGAACCGAGACGCGCCGCCACCGACGACACATTGACGATACTCCCGCCCTGCCCACCATGCCGGGGCGACATACGCAGCACCGCGTGCTTGGCGCACAAAATCGGCCCGAGTACGTTGGTCTTCAGGACCTTCAGGATGCGGAACTCGGACATCTCATCAACGCGAGATTTATGCCCCACCGTGCCTGCATTGTTGACCAACGCCGTAACGCGACCCAGTTCAGTGTCAACGCGGTGGAACAATGCGATCACTTCATCCTCGATGCTCACATCGGCGCGCACCGCAATGGCTTGGGCGCCTAGCGCGCGGACCTGTTCGAGAACGCGGTGAGCGGCTTCTTCATCCGACTGGAAGTTGATGCAAATGCGATAGCCCTGGCGAGCGGCCAGCAATGCCGTCGCCGCGCCAATCCCGCGACCGCCCCCGGTGATGATGAGGACTTTGTCCATGCCTACAGTCTCCTGAATCAACCAAATGTTTAGCGTTGGCGCCAAGAATACCCGTCAAGTGCTGTGCTTGTCAGGCGTCAGCGCTGCTTCTGCGCGATGGATGTCCGCCATGAAGCCATCCGCCGGTAACGGATGCCGGCATCATGCGCATCGCGGCCATGCCGGTGTAATGCATGCTGCTGATGCCCACGCCCATGATCAACGCGGTAATGTCCAAGTCAAAGCCGAGGGTGGGCGGCAGCCTGAGCGCCAACATGCCGACAAAAGTGCTTGGGCCACACGCCCTCTCCCATCGCCAATACCCCGCCCAGCATCCACAAACAGATGGCGCGGCCCTTGGCCTTGGCAATGCGTCCAGCGAGGAGAAGTCACTACCGATAAGCATGGGCCGACGCTAGACCGACTGGCTGAAAAAGCCCGTGCCAGATGGAAAAGTCGCGGATTGTAGCGAGACTGCTTCTTGAACAGGTGATTATTTATCCTAGGACCATCACCGGCATTTTGACGCCAATCCACCGTCTCAAAACAGGCCCGGCGTCACTCCTTTTCAACCGCCTGAGTCTGCCCATCCCAACCGCCACCCAACGCGGCGATCAGTTGCACACTGGCCACCAATCGTGTCTGCAGCAAGGTCAGCACGGTGCGTTCGTTGCTCAGGGCGGTGGCTTGTACGGTCACCACATCCAGATAAGCGATCAGCCCCGCCTTGTACTGGTTCTGGGTCAAGCGCAGCGACTCGCGCGCGGCCTCCAGCGCTTCATTGCTGACCACGGCTTCATCTTCCAGCACCTTGAGCTGGACCATGTAGTTTTCCACTTCGCGGAAGCCATCCAGTACGGTCTGGCGGTACTTGGCCACGGTTTCATCGTAACTGGCCACGGTGCGGTCGACTTCCGCCGAGCGCTGGCCGCCGTCGAACAGGGTCATCGCCAGCTTCGGCCCGACCGACCAGAAGCGGTTCGGCAGGCTGATCCAGTCGGCGTAGGTGCTGCTGGAATAACCACCGGCCAGGCTCAGGCTCAGGTCCGGGTAATAGGCCGCCTTGGCCACGCCGATATCGGCGTTGGCGGCGATCACCGAGCGCTCGGCGGACGCGATGTCGGGGCGGCGTTCGAGCAATTGCGACGGTAGGCTCACCGGGATCTGCGGCAAGGCCGGGATGTCCTTACTAACGGCCAGGTTGAAGTTGGCCGGCGCCTCGCCGATCAACACGGCGATGGCGTTTTCCAGTTGGGCGCGCTGCCAGATCAGGTCGATCAGGCTGGCCTGGGTGGACTTGAGCTGGGTTTGCGCCTGGGCCACGGCGTCCTTGCCGGAAACGCCGGCGCGGTATTGGTTCTCGGTCATCTGCAGGGAGCGCTGGTACGTGTCCAGCGTGGCTTGCAGCAACCGGGTCTGCTCATCCATGACGCGCAGTTGCAGGTAGCTCTGCACCAACTCCGACTGCTGGCTCAAACGCATCGCGGCCAGGTCCGCCGAGCTGGCTTCGGCGCTGGCTTCTTTGGCTTCCAGGCCCCGGCGCAACTTGCCCCAGACATCAGCTTCCCAGCTCACGCCCAGCTGCGCGTTAAGGGTATCGCGGATGCCACTGCTGGAACTGCTGAGGCTGGCACTGCTGCTGCCGGTGCCCTGACTGGCGCGGGTTTTCCCGACACTCAGGTCCACCGTCGGGTAAAACGCCCCACGGGAACTGCTCACCAGCGCCTGGGCCTGACGGAAGCGCGCTTCGGCCTGGGCCACGGTCTGGTTGGCGTTGTTCAGCCGGAGCACCAGGTCATTGAGCTGACGGTCGCCGTACAGTTCCCACCAGGCGCCACGGGCCAGGGCATCGCTCGGCGTGGCCTGGCGCCAGCCCTCGGCTTGTTTGAACTGCGCAGGCTCGATGACGGCCGGACGTGTGTAGTCGGGGCCGACGGCGCAGGCGCTGAGCAACACCCCGCAGAGCAGCAAGCTGGCGACGCGGGAATCACGGGTCATGGCCAATGTGGCAAAGGTCGAATCGGTCATAGCGCAGAGTCCAGGGCAGCATCGGTACGCACGCCGCGCCAAGCGTTGAAACGATGGCGCGCGCGGTCGAGATAGAGGTAAACCACCGGGGTGGTGTAAAGGGTCAGGATCTGGCTGAAGATCAGCCCGCCGATAATGGTCAGGCCCAGGGGCTGGCGCATTTCCGCGCCTTCGGCTCTGCCGAGCAACAACGGCAAGGCGCCGAGAATCGCCGCCAGCGTGGTCATCAGGATCGGGCGCAACCGCAACAGGCAGGCGCTGCGAATCGATTCCAGCGGGCTCAGGCCGTCATTGCGCTCCAGTTGCAACGCCAGGTCGATCATCAGGATCGCGTTTTTCTTCACCACCCCGATCAACAGGAACAACCCGAGCAAGGAGATCAGGCTGAACTCACCGCCCAGCAGGTAGATGGAGAGCAAGGCCCCGACGCCAGCCGACGGTAAGGTCGAGAGGATCGTCAGCGGGTGGATGTAACTTTCATACAGAATGCCCAACACCAGGTACACCGCCACCAGTGCGCCAAGGATCATGAACGGCTGGCCCTTCTGGGTCGCCGCGAAGGCATCGGCGGTGCCGGCCATCTTGGCGATCACGTCCTCCGGCAAGCCCACCTTGGCAATCGCCCGCTCGATGGCTGCAGTGCCCTGTTCCACCGTCACGCCGGGCGCCATGTCGAAGGCGATGTTTTCCGAGGCGAACTGGCCTTCGTGGCTGACGCGGTCGTCTGCCAGGCTGCTCTCATAATGGGCAATGGTCGACAACGGCACCCGCGCGCCCGTGGAGGTGATCACCTGCATCTGCTTCAGGGTGATTGGGTCCTGGGCGTATTTCGGGTCGACCTCCATCACTACCTGATACTGGTTGAGGCTGTCATAGATCGTGGAGATCTGCCGCTGGCTGTAGGCGTTGTTCAGCACGGCGGTGACCATGTTCATGTCGATGCCCAGACGCTTGGCCTGGTCGCGGTCGACGATCAGCGTAACCTGGGCCGCGCCCCGGCCTTCGCGGGCGTCGATGGCGGTGAGTTCGGGTAACGCGCGCAGAGCGGCCACGACCTTCGGGTACCACAGGCGCAGCGCAGCCAGATCACCGCTTTGCAGGATGTAGGAATACTGCGCACTGGTCTGGTCACGGCCACCACCGAATTGCAGGTCCTGGTCAGCCATCAGGAACAGTCGCCCGCCCGGCACCAGTGGCACGCTCTTGCGCAGACGCTCGATCACCGCCTGAGCGGAGACCTTGCGTTCGCTGATGGGTTTGAGTCGAACCAGCATCACCGCGTTGTTGGTGCCGCTGTTGCCGCCGATGAAACCGGCCACGCTGAGCACCGCTGGGTCTTGCAACACGGCTTTGCGGAAAATTTCCATCTTCGGCTGCATCACGCTGAACGACAGCCCGTCGTCGCCGCGCACAAAGCCAATCAATTGCCCGGTGTCCTGCTGGGGCATGAAGGTTTTTGGTACCACCACATACAGCGCAACATTCACCCCTACCGTGATCAGCAGGCTGAGCAAGGTCAGGCGCCGATGGCGCAGCACCCAGTCCAGGCTGGTGGCGTAGGCCGATACCATGCGGTCATTGACGTTCTGGCTCCAACGCTGCAAACCGCTCAGTTGCCCTTTGATATGAGGCTTGAGCCAACGGGCGCAGAGCATCGGGGTGAGGGTCAGCGAGACCACCAGCGACACGATGATCGCCGCCGACAACGTGATCGAGAACTCACGGAACAGGCTGGTGACGATCCCGCCCATGAACAGGATGGACAGGAACACCGCCACCAGCGACACGTTCATCGACAGCAAGGTAAAGCCGACTTCCTGGGCCCCCAGGTACGCTGCCTTCATCGGCGGCACGCCCTCGTCGATATGCCGGGAAATGTTCTCCAGCACCACGATGGCATCGTCCACCACCAGGCCGGTGGCGAGGATCAGCGCCATCAGCGAGAAGTTGTTCAACGAGAAGCCGAACAGGTACATCACCGCGAAGGTGCCCACCAGCGACACCGGCACCGCCAGGGTTGGAATCAGCGAAGCGCGGAAGTTACCGAGGAACAGGTACACCACCAGGATCACCAGCCCTACGGCAATCAGCAAGGTCATTTCGGCCTCGTGCAAGGTGGCGGTGATCACCGGCGAGCGATCCATCGCCAGGCTCAGCTTGACGCTGGACGGCAGCACCGCCTGCAACGCCGGCAACTGCGCCTTGATCTGCTTGACAGTCTCGATGATGTTGGCGCCGGACTGGCGGTTGATCACCAGCAGCACGGCTGAATCATTGTTGAAGAAACCGCTGTTGTAGCGGTCTTCGACGCCGTCGCTGATCTTGGCCACATCGCCCAGGCGCAGGGCCGCGCCGTTCTGGTAGCGAATCAGCAGCGGCTCATAGTCCTCGGCTTTTTCCAACTGATCGTTGGCCTGGATCTGCCAGTTGCGCTCGGCGTCTTCCAGGGAGCCCTTGGGCCGACGCTGGTTGGCATTGGCGATGGTGTTGCGCACATCGTCGAGGGCAATGCCGTACTGGTCGAGCGCCTTGGGTTCAAGTTCGATGCGCACCGCCGGCAGGGAACTGCCGCCGATCTGCACTTCGCCCACGCCCGGCACCTGGGACAGGCTTTGCGACAGGATGGTCGAGGCCAGATCGTACAACTGGCCCTTCTGCAACACGTCCGAGGTCAGCGACAGCACCATGATCGGCGCCTGGGACGGGTTGATCTTCTTGTAGGTCGGCATACTGCGCATGCCGCTGGGCAACAGGTTGCGCGAGGCGTTGATTGCCGCCTGCACTTCCCGCGCCGCACCGTTGATATCACGGTCGGAATCGAACGCCAGGATCACCCGGGTCGAACCCTGGCTGGACGAACTGCTCATGGTGGTAATACCGGCAATCGCGCCGAATGAGCGCTCCAGCGGCGTGGCCACGGTAGACGCCATCACCTCCGGGCTGGCGCCGGGCAAGCTGGCCGACACCACGATCACCGGGAAGTCGATCTGCGGCAGCGGCGACACCGGCAGCAGATTGAAGCTGACGCCGCCCAGCAGCATGATCGCCAGGCTCAGCAGCATGGTCGCGACCGGCCGGCGAATGAAAGGTCCGGACAGGTTCATGACTCAACCGGCTCCAGGCGTTGCGGCTCTTTGCGCCAGCGCCGACCCAAGCGATCGAAGTACAGGTAGATCACCGGTGTGGTGAACAGGGTCAATACCTGGCTCACCAGCAAACCGCCGACCATCACCAGGCCCAGGGGTTGACGCAGCTCCGCACCGGAACCGGTGGCCAGCATCAACGGCACCGCGCCGAACAGTGCGGCCAGGGTGGTCATCAGGATCGGCCGGAAGCGCAACAGCGCCGCCTGGTAGATCGCGGTCTGCGGGTCGAGGCCCTGGTTGCGTTCGGCGTCGAGGGCGAAGTCGATCATCATGATCGCGTTTTTCTTGACGATACCGATCAGCAAAATGATGCCGATGATCGCGATCATGCCCAGGTCATTGCCGCTGAGCAGCAACGCCAGCAACGCCCCCACCGCCGCCGAAGGCAGGGTCGAGAGGATGGTGACGGGGTGGATGTAGCTCTCGTAGAGCACGCCGAGCACGATGTACATGGTGACCACCGCCGCCAGGATCAGCAGCAAGGTGCTCGACAGCGAGGCTTCGAACGCCTGGGCCGCGCCCTGGAACTGAGTCTGCACGCCCACCGGCATGCCGATGTCTTTCTGGGTCTGGTTGATCAACTCCACGCCTTTGCCCAGCGCGACACCCGGGGCCAGGTTGAACGACATCATCACCGCCGGAAACTGGCCGATATGCGCAATCGCCAACTGCGCCTGGCGCTGTTCCACGCGGGCCAGGCTCGACAGGCGCACCTGGCCGCCGGCGGTGGTCTTGACGTGGATCTGGTTCAGCGCATCCGGCCCCAAGGTCTCGCCCGACTGGGCCTGCAACACCACGCGGTATTGGCTGGCCTGGGTGTAGATGGTGGAAATCTGCCGCTGACCGAAGGCGTCGTACAACGCATCAGTGATAGTCGACACGTTGACGCCCAGGCGCGAGGCGGCATCGCGGTCGATCACCAGGTACACCTGCAGGCCCTTGTCCTGCAGGTCGCTGGCGACGTCGGTGAGCTGCGGCAACTGGCTCAAGGCATGCACCAGCTTTTCGCTCCACAAGGCCAGTAACTCGGCGTCGGGTGACGACATGCTGAACTGGTACTGGGTGCGGCTGACGCGGTCTTCGATGGTCAGGTCTTGCACCGGCTGCATGTACAGGCGAATGCCCACCAGCTTGTCGATTTCCGGCTGCAGGCGGGTGATCACCTGGGCTGCGCTCAAATCCCGCTGCCCGTGAGCCTTGAGGTTGATCAGCAAGCGACCGCTGTTGAGGGTGGCGTTATCGCCATCCACACCGATGTAGGACGACAGGCTTTCCACCGCCGGGTCGGCCAGGATGATCTTCGCCAGTTCCTGCTGACGCTGGCTCATTGCAGCGAAGGAAATCGACTGCGGTGCCTCGGAAATGCCCTGGATCACCCCGGTGTCCTGCACCGGGAAAAAGCCCTTGGGCACCACCAGGTACAGCACCACGGTGAGGCCCAGGGTAGCGATGGCCACCAACAAGGTCAGCGGCTGGTGCTTGAGCACCCACTGCAACTTGCGCCCGTAGGCTGCGATCAACCAATCGATCCAGGCCCCGCTGGCCTTGTAGAAGCGGCTCTGCTCTGCTTCCTTGGGTTCACGCTTGAGCAGGCGCGCGCACATCATCGGCGTCAGGGTCAGGGACACCACCAGGGAAATCAGGATCGCCACCGCCAGGGTGATGGCGAACTCGCGGAACAGGCGCCCGACCACATCGCCCATGAACAGCAACGGAATCAATACGGCGATCAGCGACAGGGTCAGGGAAATCAGGGTGAAGCCAATCTGTTTGGCACCCTTGAGCGCAGCGGCCAGCGGGGTTTCACCTTCCTCGATATAGCGCGAGATGTTTTCCAGCATCACGATGGCATCGTCCACCACAAACCCAGTGGCGATGGTCAGGGCCATCAGCGTCAGGTTGTTGATGGAGAAACCCGCCAGGTACATCACGCCAAAGGTGCCTACCAGCGACAGCGGCACGGCGATGGACGGGATGATCGTGGCGCTGACGCGGCGCAGAAACAGGAAGGTCACCATCACCACCAGGGCAATGGCGATCAGCAATTCGTGTTGCACGTCGGTGACCGAGGCGCGGATGGTCTGGGTACGGTCGGTCAACACCGTCACATCCAGGCCAGCCGGCAGGTTATCGGTGATGCTCGGCAGCAGCGCCTTGATGCGGTCGACCACCTCGATCACGTTGGCGCCGGGCTGGCGCTGGATATTCAGCAGCACGGCCTGGTTTTCATTGGCCCAGGCGGCGAGGCGTTCGTTTTCGGCGCCGTCGACGATCTGCGCGACGTCCTTCAGACGCAGCGGTGCGCCATTTTTGTAGGCCAGGATAAGTTCAGCATACTGCTGCGGCGACACCAACTGGTCGTTGGCGTCGAGCATCGACACGCGGGTCGGGCCGTCGAAGTTGCCCTTGGGCTGGTTGACGTTGGACGCGGCGATCAGCGTGCGCACGTCCGACAGGTTCAAGCCGTTGGCCGCCAGGGCCTCGGGGTTGACCTTGATGCGCACGGCCTGGCGCTGGCCACCGGCGATGCTGACCATGCCGACGCCGCTGATCTGCGCGATCTTTTGCGCCATGCGCGTATCGACCAAATCATTGAGCTTGGGCAGCAGCATGGTCTTGGAGGTAATCGCCAGGGTCAGCACCGGGGTATCCGCCGGGTTGACCTTGTTGTACACCGGCGGCGCCGGCAAGTCCTTGGGCAACAGGTTGGTCGCGGCGTTGATTGCGGCCTGCACCTGTTGCTCGGCGACATCCATATTGATGTCGAGGTTGAAGCGCAGGGTCAGTACCGACGCACCGCCGGAGCTGGTCGAGGCCATCTGGGTCAAGCCGGGCATCTGCCCGAACTGGCGCTCCAGGGGCGCGGTGACGGCGCTGGTCATCACATCCGGGCTGGCGCCGGGGTACAGGGTCATCACGCGGATGGTTGGGTAATCCACCTGGGGCAAAGCCGAGACCGGTAACAAGCGGTACGAGATGATCCCTGCCAGGACAATCGCCAACATGCTCAGCGTGGTGGCGACCGGGCGAAGGATAAACAGCCGCGACAGGTTCATGAACCGACCTTTTGCGCCTTGCCGGCGTCAGCGCCGGTCTCCCCTTTTGCGGCGGGCTTGCCTTGCAGGTGCTCGGTCGGGGTGGTCGGGACTTGACTGCTGTCGTTGACCACTTCGATTTCGCTGCCGTCTTTCAGGCGGTCGGTGCCTTCCAGCACCACGCGGTCGCCGGCGACCAGGCCTTGCTTGATCACCGTGTTGTCGCCGTCGGTATCGCCGACCACCAGGGGCTGCACCTTGACCTTCTTGTCGCCATCGAGCTTGTAGACAAACGTACCGGCGTTGCCGAACTGGATAGCGGCAGACGGCGCCAGTACGACGTTATGCAGGGTGTCGGCGAGCAAATGCACGTTGACGAACTGATTGGGGAACAGCCCCTGGTCCTTGTTATCGAAGCGTGCCTTGAATTTCAGGGTGCCGGTGGTGACGTCGATCTGGTTGTCCAGGCTCTGCAGCACACCGGTGGCTTGGCGCTTGGCGTCACTGCGGTCCCAGGCTTCCACGGGCAGTTTGTTGCCGGCGTGGTAACGGGCGAGCACGGTTTCCAGCGTGCTCTCCGGGAGGGTGAAGGCCACGCTGATCGGTTGGGTCTGGGTGATCACCGCCAGCGCTGTGGTGTCGTTGGCGGCCACCAGGTTACCGACGTCGAGCTGACGCAGGCCGACGCGCCCTGCGATCGGCGCGCGGATCTTGGTGAATTCGAGGTTGAGCTTGGCGTCGTCCACTGCGCCCTGGTTGGTCTTGACCGTGCCCTGGTATTGCAGGACCAGCGCTTCGGCGGTGTCCAGGGTTTGCTTGGCGATACTGTCCTGGGCATACAGGCCGCGATAACGCTCGACGTCGACCTGGGCGTTTTTCAACTGGGCCTGGTTCTGCATCAGCGTGCCCTGGGCCTGGAGCAAGGCGTTCTGGTAGCTGCGCGGGTCGATTTCCGCCAGCAGGTCGCCGGCCTTGACCGTCTGCCCTTCTTCAAAGGCGATCTTCACCAACTCGCCGCCCACCCGGCTGCGCACATTGATGGTGTTGAGCGCGGTGACCGTGCCCAACGCCTTGTAGTACACCGGGAATTCCCCCAACACCGCCGGCGCCACACGCACCGGCACCGGGCCGGTGGAGCCGCCGAAGCCCGGGCGCGCCATGCCCGTTTTACCGGTACGGCCGGCTGGCGCGTCAGGATGGGTAGCGCCGGTGGGCCAGAATTTCCAGCACAGGCCGGCGATAACCAGCAGCACAAGCAGGCCGAACAGCCAGCGACGGGAATTGCGGGGGGAGGATTGCATGGAGTGATCAACCATTGGGCGCGAGAGCTTCTTCTTTGGGAGGCTGAAAGATAAGCACTGGGGCGCTTTAAGAAAAGCGCATTTACCGGCTATTTACCTTGGGCTTACAACTTTTAACTGTTGAGCTTAGTCCGCCGGCTATTTCGCTAAACATCTGACCAGCAAATAAAAACGGCCTGGACTAGGCCAGGCCGCAATCATGTACCACGCGTGTTACTGCAAAACGACAGTAATGCGCCGAAACAGTTACTTCAAAACAGCCAGGGCTGCATCGTAGTTTGGCTCTTGGCCGATTTCAGGCACCAGTTCGCTGTGCAGTACGTTGTCGTTTTCATCCAACACGACGACGGCACGGGCGGTCAGAGCCCGGAGTGGGCCGTCGGCAATCGAAACGCCGTAGTCAACGGCGAAATCAGCGTTGCGAAAGTCCGACAGGTTCTGCACGTTGTCCAGGCCTTCAGTGCCGCAAAAACGCTTCTGGGCAAACGGCAGGTCAGAGGAGATGCACAGTACGACCGTGTTGCTCACATTGTTGGCCTGGGCGTTGAACGTGCGCACCGACGTGGCGCAGGTCGGGGTGTCGACGCTTGGGAAGATGTTCAACACTTTGCGCTTGCCGGCGAAGGTGGCCAGGGTCACTTCCGACAGATCGCCGGCGGTCAGGGTGAAGTCTGGCGCTTTGGAGCCAGTTTGCGGCAGTTCGCCTTCAACTTGGACTGGATTACCACGAAGGGTGACTTGAGCCATGAACGGAATCCTTATGCTGGGTTTGATTAAACGAATTCGAGAGGCGGAAGTTAACCACAAAGTGCCGTGGCGACCTACCGCCTGACACAAATTGTCATGCCACGCCGGGCACGCGGGCGGTTGTGGTTTAATTGCGCGGTTTTCGTCCCCGCTCAAGGAATCCGTTGTTGATGACTCAGCCCGCCACCAAAGTCCTGGTCATTGGTTATGTCTGGCCGGAACCGCGTTCCTCGGCCGCCGGCGGGCATATGATGCAGATTCTCGAAACTTTTCTGACACAAGGTTGGGATATTACCTTCAGCAGCCCGGCGACCATTGGCGAACACAAAGCCGATCTACCGGCACTGGGAATCGCCGAATGCGCCATCGAACTCAATAACAGCAGTTTCGATGACTTTATCTGCGAACTGGCCCCAGACATCGTGCTGTTCGACCGTTTCATGATGGAAGAACAGTTCGGCTGGCGCGTCGAAAAGCACTGCCCCGCGGCCCTGCGGGTGCTGGAAACCTCCGACCTGCAAAGCCTACGCGACGCACGCCAGCAGCGGTTCAAGGACCACCTCAAGGCCCAGCCGGACAACGACGACTTCAGCGCCTTGTTTGCAACGGGCCTGGAAGACGAGTTCCGGCGCATGGCCGACACCGACCTGGCCAAGCGCGAGATCGCAGCCATCTATCGCTGCGACATCAGCCTGATGATCTCCGACATGGAGATCCGCCTGCTCACCGAGCAGTTCAAGGTACCCGCCGCCCTGCTCCACTGGTGCCCGTTGATGCTGGAGCCGCCGACCGAGGCGTTCGCACCGTTTGACGAGCGCGCGCACTTCCTCAGCATCGGCAACTTCCGCCACGCGCCCAACTGGGATGCGGTGCTGTGGATGAAGAACAGTGTCTGGCCGTTGATCCGCCAGCAACTGCCGGGCGCCCAATTGCATGTCTACGGTGCCTACACCCCGCCCAAGGCCACCGCGCTGCACAACCCGGCCCAGGGCTTTCATGTGATGAACTGGGCCGAAGATGCGCTGCAAGTGATGACGGCTGCGCGCATCTGCCTGGCGCCGCTGCGCTTTGGTGCGGGGATCAAGGGCAAACTGGCGGACGCCATGCTCTGCGGCACACCAAACATCACCACGCCGGTCGGCGCCGAAGCCATGGGCGACGAGCAGCCGTGGCCGGGGGCAATCGCCCACAGCGCCACGGCGTTGGCCGATGCCGCCGTGAGCCTTTACCAGGACCGCGAACGCTGGACCCAGGCCCAGGAACACGGCCGCCAACTCCTGGCCCGTCGCTATGACCTGCACCGCCACGGCCCCGCACTGGTGGAGTGCCTGGAACACTGTCGCAGCCGCCTCGATGCCCATCGCCGGGACAATTTCACCGGCAGCATGCTGCGTCACCACGCCCACAAAAGTACGCAATACATGTCTCAGTGGATCGAGGCAAAAAACCGTAACCTTTAAACGCTTGACGCTGGCCGGGTCGCACACAAGGGGGCATTATTCAAATCGCAACCACAATAAAGCGACGGCAGCATGACCCGAGCAACGCGAATCACCGACCCTTCCTACGAGCTGATGGACGATCACAACGGTCTGTCTATCATCTATCGCCAGCATGGTTTCCCTTGTCCCCTGGTGCGCTGGCATTTCCATAAGGAGTACGAGCTGCACCTGATCGTCGCCAGCTCCGGCAAGGTGTTTATCGGTGACTATATCGGCAATTTCTACCCGGAAAGCCTGTTCCTCACCGGCCCGAACCTGCCCCATAACTGGATCAGCCAGGTCGAGGAAGACGAAGTGGTGCCCAAGCGCGACATGCTGGTGAATTTCACCGATGAGCTGCTGGAGAACGGCAGTCACATTTTTGCCGAACTCAAGACCCTGGCGCCGCTACTGGAGCGGGCGCAGTCCGGCATCGAGTTTCGCTGCAAAAAGACCATCGCCCAGGCCATGGCCCTGATGCAACGCATCGAGGACGCCCAGGGCATGGCGCGCCTAGGGCACTTCTTTATCCTGCTGGAGGTGTTGAGCGCGTGTGAGGACTACCAACTGCTGTCCGGCGTGACCACGCCGCAACTGGCCGACGAACACAGCATCGACCGCACCAACCGGGCGGTGGACTACATTTTTGCGCATTACGCGCGGGAGTTGTCACTGGAGGAAGTGGCCGACTACCTGGGGATGAAACCGACGTATTTCTCGCGGGTGTTCAAGCAGGCCACCGGGCGCACGTTTATCGAATTCGTCAATCGCCTGCGCATCAGCAAGTCCTGCGAACTGCTGGCCGATGGTGACAAGGCCGTCACCGATGTGTGCTTCGAGTCGGGGTTCAACAATATTTCCAACTTCAATCGGCGCTTCCAGCAGCTTAAAGGCATGACCCCTTCCCACTACCGGCGCCTGGCGGTGCAGCGGCTCACCGAACAGAACCTGGCTTAATCGTTTCGGCTTTTTGTGGGCGAGTGCAAAAAAGTATCAGTCCCAGTGCGCCCAAGGATTTGTCACACCCCCCGTTTGAGGGCTGTAATCAACGCACACTCTTCCTGGCTCAGCGTGGGAAGACACAACAACAATAACTGTCCTTCTGCAGCCCCTGGGCGCAGAAAAGGAGTGCGCGATGAAGTTCACAGCAAAAACACTGCTTGCCTGTTCTTGCATGACGGCATGCATGACCCTCAGCGCCGTCAGCCTTGGCGCGCAAACCCTGACCATTGCCACCGTCAACAACAGCGACATGATCCGCATGCAAAAGCTTTCGAAAACCTTCGAGGCCGAGCATCCGGACATCAAGTTGAATTGGGTGGTGCTCGAAGAAAACGTCCTGCGCCAACGCCTGACCACCGACATCGCGACCCAGGGCGGGCAGTTCGACGTGTTGACCATCGGCATGTACGAAGCTGCACTGTGGGGCGCCAAGGGCTGGCTGGAACCGATGAAAGACCTGCCGGCGTCCTACGACCTCGACGATGTGTTCCCTTCCGTGCGTGACGGTTTGTCCGTCAAGGGTTCGCTGTACGCCCTGCCGTTCTATGCGGAAAGCTCGATCACCTATTACCGCACTGACCTGTTCAAGGACGCCGGGCTGAGCATGCCCGAGCACCCGACCTGGACGCAGATCGGTGAATACGCGGCAAAACTCACCGACAAAACCAAAGAGCAATACGGCCTGTGCCTGCGCGGCAAAGCCGGTTGGGGTGAAAACATGGCGCTGATCACCACCCTGGCCAACGGCTACGGGGCGCGCTGGTTCGACGAGAAATGGCAGCCTGAATTCAATGGCCCTGAATGGAAGGACGCGCTGAACTTCTACGTCGACAATATGAAGAAGTCCGGCCCGCCCGGTGCGTCGAGCAACGGTTTCAACGAAAACCTCGCGCTGTTCAACAGCGGCAAGTGCGCGATCTGGGTCGACGCCAGCGTGGCCGGTTCGTTCGTCACCGACAAGACCCAAAGCAAGGTGGCGGACCATGTCGGCTTCACCTTCGCCCCGCACGAGAAGACCGACAAAGGCACCTCGTGGTTGTACTCCTGGTCCCTGGCCATCCCGACCAGCTCCAAGGCCAAGGACGCCGCCAAGCTGTTCACCAGTTGGGCGACTTCCAAGGAATACGGCGCTTTGGTCGCCAAGACCGACGGCATCGCCAACGTCCCGCCGGGTACGCGTAAGTCGACCTACAGCGACGAATACATGAAGGCCGCGCCGTTCGCCAAGGTCACCCTGGAATCGCTGAAAGTCGCCGATCCGACCAAACCAACGCTCAAACCGGTGCCGTATATCGGTATCCAACTGGTGACCATTCCTGAGTTCCAGGCGATCGGTACCCAGGTCGGCAAGTTCTTCTCGGGTGCGCTGACCGGCCAGCAAACGGTGGATCAAGCCTTGAGCGCCGCGCAGACCACCACCGAGCGTGAAATGAAGCGGGCCGGTTACCCCAAGTAACCCTGGCTCACCACAGTCAAATGTGGGAGGGGCTTGCTCCCGATAGCGATCTACCAGTTGATGGTTCTGTGACTGACACTCCGCTATCGGGGGCAAGCCCCCTCCCACACTGACCGCGCTTCGACTCTCGTTCTGCATGTACCTGACTGGTTCTGACCCTATGAATACCACCACTGCCAAAGTGCAAACCGCCGCGTCTGAAAAGCCGCGCAAAAGCCGCCTGGCCAACCCCGGCTGGTTTCTCGTCAGCCCCTCGGTAGCCTTGCTGCTGCTGTGGATGATCGTGCCGCTGGGCATGACCCTGTACTTTTCGCTGATCCGCTACAACCTGCTCTACCCCGGCGAAAACCAGTTCGTGGGGCTGGAGAACTTCACCTACTTCATCACCGACTCGGGCTTCCTGCCCGGCGCCACCAATACCCTGTTGCTGGTCGGCAGCGTGCTGTTGATCAGCGTGGTATTTGGCGTGTTGATCAGCGCCCTGCTGGAGGCCAGTGAGTTCTTCGGGCGCGGCCTGGTGCGGGTGTTGTTGATCTCGCCATTTTTCATCATGCCCACCGTCGGTGCGCTGATCTGGAAGAACCTGATTTTCCACCCGGTGTCGGGGATTCTCGCCTACGTGTGGAAGCTGTTCGGCGCCCAGCCAGTGGACTGGCTGGCGCATTACCCGCTGCTGTCGATCATCATCATTGTCTCGTGGCAATGGCTGCCCTTCGCCATCTTGCTGCTGATGACCGCCATGCAGTCTCTTGACCAGGAGCAAAAAGAAGCCGCACGCCTCGACGGCGCCGGCGCTATTGCGATTTTCTGGCACCTGACCCTGCCCCACCTGGCGCGCCCGATTGCCGTGGTGGTGATGATCGAAACCATCTTCCTGCTCTCGGTATTCGCCGAAATCTTCACCACCACCAACGGCGGCCCCGGCTACGCCTCGACCAACCTCGCCTACCTGATCTACAACCAGGCGCTGGTGCAGTTCGACGTGGGAATGGCCTCGGCCGGCGGCTTGATTGCCGTGGTCATCGCCAATATCGCGGCGATCATCCTGGTGCGGATGATCGGCAAAAACCTGACTGATAAGCCTTGAGGGCCGCGCCATGACGCTTCAACAATCCCGCCGCCTGCAAAGCCTGTTGCTCGGCACCCTGGCCTGGGCCATCGCGATCCTGATCTTCTTCCCGATCTTCTGGATGGTGCTGACCAGCTTCAAGACCGAAATCGACGCCTTCGCCACGCCGCCGCAGTTCATCTTCACGCCGACGCTGGAGAACTACCTGCACATCAACGAGCGCAGCAACTACTTCAGCTATGCGTGGAACTCGGTGCTGATTTCGTTCAGCGCCACCGCCTTGTGCCTGCTGATCTCGGTGCCGGCGGCCTACTCCATGGCGTTCTACGAGACCAAACGCACCAAGAGCACGCTGCTGTGGATGCTGTCGACCAAGATGCTGCCGCCGGTGGGCGTGCTGATGCCGATCTACCTGCTGGCCAAGAGCTTCGGCTTGTTGGATACGCGTATCGCGCTGATCATCATCTACACCCTGATCAACCTGCCGATCGTGGTGTGGATGGTTTACACCTACTTCAAGGACATCCCCAAAGACATCCTCGAAGCGGCCCGCCTGGACGGCGCCACCCTGTGGCAGGAAATGGTCCGCGTACTGCTGCCGATCGCCAAAGGCGGCCTGGCGTCCACGGTGTTGCTGTCGCTGATCCTGTGCTGGAACGAGGCGTTCTGGTCGTTGAACCTGACCTCCTCGAATGCCGCGCCGCTGACCGCGCTGATCGCCTCCTACTCCAGCCCCGAAGGCTTGTTCTGGGCCAAATTGTCGGCCGTCTCGACCCTGGCCTGCGCGCCGATCCTGATCTTTGGCTGGATCAGCCAGAAACAGTTGGTGCGCGGGTTGTCCTTCGGCGCCGTGAAATAACGGCTTTCCTATAAAAATTCCAAGCGGAGGCCCATCCCATGGCCAACCTGAAAATCAAGAATCTGCAAAAAGGCTTCGAAGGCTTTTCCATCATCAAGGGCATCGACCTGGAAGTGAACGACAAGGAATTCGTGGTCTTCGTCGGCCCGTCGGGCTGCGGTAAATCCACGTTGCTGCGGCTGATCGCCGGCCTGGAAGAAGTCAGCGAAGGCACCATCGAACTGGATGGCCGCGACATCACCGAAGTGACCCCGGCCAAGCGCGACCTGGCGATGGTGTTCCAGACTTACGCGCTGTACCCGCACATGAGCGTGCGCAAGAACATGTCGTTTGCCCTCGACCTCGCGGGCGTCGACAAAAAGCTGGTGGAAAGCAAAGTCAACGAAGCGGCGCGCATCCTCGAACTGGGCCCGCTGCTGGAGCGCAAGCCCAAGCAACTGTCCGGCGGCCAGCGCCAGCGCGTGGCGATCGGCCGGGCGATCGTGCGTAACCCGAAGATCTTTCTGTTCGACGAACCGCTGTCCAACCTCGACGCCGCGCTGCGCGTGCAGATGCGCCTGGAACTGGCGCGCCTGCACAAAGAGCTGCAAGCGACCATGATCTACGTGACCCACGACCAGGTCGAAGCGATGACCCTGGCCGACAAAGTGGTGGTGCTTAACAGCGGCCGCATCGAGCAGGTCGGCTCGCCGCTGGACCTTTACCACCAGCCGGCCAACCTGTTTGTCGCGGGGTTTCTTGGCACGCCGAAGATGGGCTTCCTCAAGGGCAAGGTCACGCGGGTCGAGGGCCAGGGCTGCGAGGTGCAACTGGACGCCGGTACGCTGATCAGCCTGCCGCTGAGCGGCGCCACCCTGAGCGTGGGCAGCGCGGTGACCCTGGGTATTCGCCCCGAGCACCTGGAACTCGCCGCACCGGGCCAGACTAGCCTGACCGTCACCGCCGACGTCGGCGAGCGCCTGGGCAGCGATACCTTCTGCCACGTCATCACCGCCAACGGCGAGCCGCTGACCCTGCGCATTCGTGGCGACATGGCCAGCCAGTATGGCGAGACGCTGCACCTGCACCTGGACCCGGCGCACTGCCATCTGTTCGACACCGACGGCGTGGCCGTTACCCGCCCACTGCGCGCCGCCGCCTGATTTCGCGAGATTTGTGATGAAACTGAATAAACAGAACCTCACCCAATTGGCGCCGGAAGTGAACATCCCGGCCTACGCCATTGCCGATACCCGCCAGGGCATCGCCCATATCGGCGTCGGCGGTTTCCACCGCGCGCACCAGGCGTATTACACCGATGCGCTGATGAATACCGGCGAGGGCCTGGACTGGAGCATCTGCGGCGTCGGCCTGCGCGCCGAGGACCGCAAGGCCCGCGATGACCTGGCCGGTCAGGATTACCTGTTCACTCTGTATGAATTGGGCGACAGCGACGACACCGACGTGCGCGTAATCGGCTCGATCAGCGACATGCTGCTGGCCGAGGACGGCGCCCAGGCGCTGATCGACAAACTGGCCAGCCCGCAGATCCGCATCGTCTCGCTGACCATCACCGAAGGCGGCTATTGCATCGACGACAGTAACGGCGAGTTCATGGCCCACCTGCCCCAGATCCAGCACGACCTGGCGCACCCGAAGGCACCGAAAACCGTGTTCGGCTTTATCTGCGCGGCGCTGACCCAGCGCCGCGCCGCCGGTACTCCGGCGTTCACCGTAATGTCCTGCGATAACCTGCCGCACAACGGCGCCGTCACGCGCAAGGCACTGCTGGCCTTCGCCGCCCTGCACAATGCCGATCTGCATGACTGGATCAAAACCAACGTGACGTTCCCCAACGCCATGGTCGACCGCATCACGCCAATGACCAGCACCGCGCATCGCCTGCAATTGCACGATGAGCACGCTATCGACGATGCCTGGCCGGTGGTGTGCGAGCCCTTTGTGCAGTGGGTCCTGGAAGACCAGTTCGTCAACGGGCGCCCGGCCTGGGAAAAGGTCGGCGTGCAGTTCACCGCCGACGTAACGCCCTATGAAGAAATGAAGATCGGCCTGCTCAACGGCAGCCACCTGGCGCTGACTTACCTGGGGTTTCTCAAGGGGTATCGGTTCGTTCACGAGACCATGAATGACCCGCTGTTCGTAGCGTACATGCGCGCGTACATGGACCTGGACGTCACGCCGAACCTGGCGCCGGTGCCGGGCATCGACCTCACGCAGTACAAGCAGACCCTGGTGGACCGCTTCTCCAACCAGGCGATTGCCGACCAGTTGGAGCGCGTGTGTTCCGATGGCTCGTCGAAGTTTCCCAAGTTCACCGTGCCGACGATCAATCGCCTGATCGCCGATGGCCGCGAGACCGAGCGCGCCGCGCTGGTGGTGGCGGCCTGGGCGTTGTACCTCAAGGGTGTCGATGAGAATGGCGTGGCCTACAAAATCCCGGACCCACGCGCCGAGTTTTGCCAGGGGCTGGTGAGTGATGACGGGATGATCAACCGGCGGTTGCTCGGGGTGGAGGAGATTTTTGGCACGGCTATTCCCAAGTCGGCTGAGTTTGTGGCAGCGTTCGAGCGGTGCTATGCGAGCCTGCGCGACAACGGCGTCACAAAAACACTGCAGCAACTCCTGAAGAAACCGGCTTAAACCTGTGGGAGGGGGCTTGCCCCCGATAGCGGTGGGTCAGTAAAGAACACTTACACTGAAACACCGCTATCGGGGGCAAGCCCCTCCCACATTTTGACTGTATTGCCAATCCGAAAAATAAGACTGCTGAGCAAATCATCATGACCCAGCAAAACCTGTTCCTCGGCATCGACTGCGGCACCCAAGGCACCAAAGCCATCGTCCTCGACGCCTCCAGCGGCAAGGTGCTGGGTTTGGGCGCCGCTGCACACACGCTGATCAGCGGCGCCAATGGCCGTCGCGAGCAGCACACCCAGGAGTGGCTGGACGCCTTTACCGAAGCCACTCACCGCGCCTTGCAACAGGCCGGTGTGGACGGCCAGGCCATCCTCGGCATCGGCGTGTCCGGCCAGCAACACGGCCTGGTGCTGCTCGATGACCACGGCCAGGTGCTGCGCCCGGCCAAACTGTGGTGCGACACCGAAACCGCAACGGAAAACGACCGACTGTTGCAGTACCTGGGTGGCGAAAGCGCTTCGCTGGAGCGTCTCGGCGTGGCAATTGCGCCGGGCTACACCGTGTCCAAACTACTGTGGACCCGCGAGCAGCACCCCGAGGTGTTCGCGCGCATCGCGCATATCCTGCTGCCCCATGACTACCTCAATTACTGGCTCACCGGCCGCGCCGTCGCGGAATACGGCGATGCCTCGGGCACCGGCTACTTCAACGTGCGCACCCGTGACTGGGATGTGGCGCTGCTCCAGCACATCGACCCCAGTGGCCGCCTGCAAGCCGCCTTGCCGACGCTGATCGAAGCCGACCAAGCCGTCGGCACGATCCTGCCGGCCATCGCCGAACGCCTGGGGATCAACCCCGACGCCATCGTGTCCAGCGGCGGCGGCGACAACATGATGGGCGCCATCGGCACCGGCAATATCGCCCCCGGCGTGATCACCATGAGCCTGGGTTCATCGGGCACCGTGTATGCCTTTTCCGACCAGCCCAACGTGAGCCCCGAGGCGTCGGTCGCGACCTTCTGTTCCTCCAGCGGCGGCTGGTTGCCGTTGATCTGCACGATGAACCTGACCAACGCCACCGGGGTGATTCGTGAGCTGTTCGACCTCGACCTTAACGCCTTCAACGCCCTGGTCGAGCAGGCGCCGATCGGTGCAGACGGCGTGAGCATGCTGCCGTTCCTCAATGGCGAACGCGTGCCCGCCCTGCCCCACGCCACCGGCAGCCTGCATGGCTTGACCATGACCAACTTGACCCGCGCCAACCTGTGCCGCGCCGTGGTCGAGGGCACCACCTTCGGCTTGCGCTACGGCCTCGACCTGTTGCGCCAGACCGGCCTGCACAGCCAGAGCATCCGCCTGATCGGCGGCGGTTCGAAAAGCCCGGTGTGGCGGCAGATGGTTGCCGATATCATGCACACCGAAGTGATCTGCACCGAACAAAGCGAAGCCGCCGCCCTGGGCGCGGCGATCCAGGCCGCGTGGAGCCAGTCCGGCGAATCCCTGGCCAGCCTGTGCGAGAAATGCGTGAGCGTCGACAAGGCCAGCCGTACCCTGCCGGTGGCCGACAATGTCAGCGCCTATCAACACGCCTACGAGCGCTATCAGCAGCACGTGGCAACCCTTTAAGAGCGAACGACTATGTATCTGGTGTGTGGTGAAGCGCTGTTTGATTTTTTCAGTGAGGAAGATCCCAGCGGGCAGGCGTCGAAGATCAATTACAAGGCGATTGCCGGTGGCTCACCGTTCAACGTCGCCGTCGGTCTACGCCGGCTGGGCATCGACGCTGCGCTGTTCGGCGGTGTGTCCACCGACTTCCTCGGGCGTCGCTTGTTGCAGGTGCTCAGGGACGAAGGCGTCAACGCGCAGTTCCTGGTGGAATTCGCCGCGCCGACCACCCTGGCAATGGTTGCCGTGGGCGCCAATGGCTCGCCGCAATACAGCTTTCGCGGCGAAGGCTGTGCCGACCGCCAATTGACGCGCGCGCACCTGCCGACCCTGGGCGATGAGGTTCGTGGGCTGCATGTGGGTTCGTTTTCCCTGGTGGTGCAACCGATTGGCGACACCCTGCTGGCCCTGGTCCAGCGCGAAAGCGGCAAGCGTCTGATCAGCCTCGACCCCAACGTGCGGCTCAACCCGCAGCCGGATATCCAGCTGTGGCGCGACCGCGTGGCCGAACTGGTCAAGCATGCCGACCTGATCAAGGTCAGCGATGAAGACCTGCACCTGCTCTACCCCGACCAATCGCCGGAAAGCGTGCTTGAGGGCTGGTTGCAACACCGCTGCCAGTTGGTATTCCTCACCCGTGGCGGCGATGGCGCCAGCGTATTCAGCCGCCAGCACGGCCACTGGTCGCAACCGGCGGTAAAGGTGGTGATGGCCGATACCGTGGGCGCCGGGGATACCTTCCAGGCCGCGCTGATTGCCTGGCTGACCGAGCAGCAGTTGGATTCGGTCGAGGGCCTGCAACACCTGACCCGCGAACAGATCGACGCGATGCTGGGCTTTGCAATTCGTGCGGCAGCGCTCACCTGCGGCAAGACGGGCCCGGACCTGCCGTATCGTCAACAACTGGAATGAACCCGCGATCACAGGCGGCAGCGGGCATAAACAACATTGGGCCTGGTATTGACCAGGCCCACCCATCGACGATACCAACAGCCTCTATTTAATAGAGGGAGCGCCCTGCTGCTTTTTGCAGCGCGGGCGCATGCGATTGCTTAAGGTCCTCGCGCAACCCGGTGATCAGGTTGCAAATGGCTCGACTGCTGTCGAGTCTGTCAGCGTTGATACCTTTAACTTCCAGATGCACGCGATCACGATCAAGGTCGTCATACACCTTGATCGTCAGCGAGGCATCTTCAGCTTTGGTGCATTCACACCGTTTAGGCAGGAAACTTCCTTCAATGATACTGCGAAGTTCTAATTCCGAAAGCATGGTCAACCTCTCCTTTCCAGACTGCCAATCGATTGTTATAAGTCTTGCAGGCGCTCGCCTGCCACGTCCTACCAACCCTGGAAGACGCTTACAATCAATCAGCCTACTCGGCAAAATCCGTTCTTGTTGTAACTTTTCCTCATAAGCAATACACAATCTTGTATAAATTTGCCCCACCTTAATTCACTCGACGCCCATCATCGGCGAACAACTCCGATTAAACGTTTAACCCTGGCCTTGGGAGTTAACCAGCACTGTGCGCCGCCGCTCTTTCAGCAACATGTCGCAAACTATCAAAGTTGATATTCGCCCCCGAGTTGATCGCCACCAGCGTCTGCCCGCGCACACGGTTTTGCGCGACATAGCTGCGAATGCCCGCCACGGCCAATGCGCCGGAAGGTTCGACGATGGAGCGCGTATCGTCGTAGATCAGCTTGATGGCACTGCACAGTTCATCGTTGCTGACGGTGATGACGTCATCCACCCAACCCCGGCAGATTTCAAAGCCATAGGCGCCGATCTGCGCCACCGCCGTGCCATCGGCAAACCCGTCCACACTGGGCAGCACCACGCGCTCGCCGGCACGCAACGCCGCTAACAGGCAACTGGAACCCTCGGGTTCGACGCCAACGATGCGCACCTCGGGCCGCAGGTATTTGACATAGGCGGCGATCCCGGCGATCAGGCCACCGCCGCCCACCGGCACGAAGATCGCGTCCAGCGCGCCCGGTTGCTGGCGCAGGATTTCCATGCCCACCGTGCCTTGGCCGGCGATCACGTCCGGATCGTCGAACGGCGAGACAAAGGTGCAACCGCACGCTTCGGCCAGTTGCAACGCATGGGCCAGGGCAAACGGAAAGCTCTCACCGTGCAGCACCGAGTGCGCCCCTCGCGAGCGCACGCCGAGCACCTTCAACTCCGGCGTGCTGCGGGGCATGACGATCGTCGCCTTGATCCCCAACTCCCGCGCCGCCAGCGCCACGCCTTGCGCATGGTTGCCCGCCGACGCGGTGATCACGCCGCAGGCCTTCTGCTCGGCGCGAAGCTGCATCAGCTTGTTGTAGGCGCCACGAATCTTGAAAGAAAAGGTCGGTTGCAGGTCCTCGCGCTTGAGCAGCACGTGGTTGTCGAGCAACAGTGATAGCGCCGGGGCGACTTGCAAGGGCGTGCGCACGGCCACGTCGTAGACCGGCGCGGCAAGGATTTTTTTTACGTAGTGCTCAAGCAGTCCCGGGGCAGCGGTCAGTGGGACGGGGCAAGTGCGCATGAGTGTCTCCTGGCTTGGGTAAGGGCACCTGGAGACGGAAAAACAAAACCCGCCTCTAGGGCGGGTGTGGGTGCAGCCGAGCGCTATCCCGCCAAATGAGGAATGGCGGTAATAATGTTTGGCTGGCGATGCAAGGTCTGAAATGTCATGTGACGAAATTACCCGGCGGGCGCCCGGCAAGTCAATGGCCAGGGGCAATTTAGCTGAGGGGGCTTTACGGGCGACATACGAAACGTATACGCTTCGTATATTAATCTGACACAGTGAAGCACATGGGCATCGTCAAGATCAGCGACCAACTACACGAACAACTGCGCCTGGCCAGTGCGGCCATGGACCGCTCCATCAACGCCCAGGCCGAGTTCTGGATCAAGATCGGCCTGCTCGCCGAACTCAACCCGCATTTGCCCTACAACGAGCTGATCAACAAACTGTTGCTGGACAAACCCGACCTGATCCGGGGGCGCAGCTGATGATCAAAACCACCGCACAACTCGCCGTGATGCGCGAATCCGGGCGCCTGCTGGCCCAGGTGTTCAGCATGCTCGACGGTTTTGTTGCCGCCGGGCGCTCCACCCTGGAGCTGGACAGCGCCGTCGAAGCCTTCATCCGCCACGAGTTGAAAGCCCGCCCGGCGAGCCTCGGGCAATACGACTACCCCTTCTCCATCAACACCTCGATCAACGAAGTGGTGTGCCACGGCATGCCCAGTGCCACGCAGATCCTCAAGGACGGCGACATCATCAATATCGACATCACCCTGGAAAAAGGCGGCTTTATCGCCGACTCCAGCAAGATGTACATGATCGGTGCCGTCTCGCCGAAGGCACGTCGCCTGGTGGAGATGACCTTCGAGGCCATGTGGGCCGGTATCCGCCAGGTCAAACCCGGCGCCCGCCTGGGCGACGTCGGCCACGCGATCCAGAGCCATGCGCAGGCCAATGGCTACAGCGTGGTGCGCGAATACTGCGGCCACGGTATCGGCCGGCAGATGCATGAAGAACCCCAGGTCCTGCACTTCGGCCGCCCCGGCACCGGGCTGGAGCTGCGCGAAGGCATGGTGTTCACCATCGAACCGATGCTGAACCAGGGCAGCGCCAAGGTGCGCGGCCTGAAGGATGGCTGGACGGTGGTGACCAAGGACAACAGCCTGTCGGCGCAGTGGGAACATACCGTGGCGGTGACGGCGGACGGGTTCGAGGTGCTCACCCTGCAACCCGCTTCCTGAGCCAGCGCCCACAGGCGTGGGGCTTCACATCACATTCGCGCCGCCTGCCATCCGCTTGAGCCCGAGCACCATCAACCCGGCGCCCAGGCCCATCGCCAACAGAAACAGCGGGTACGACACCCACCACGACGTACCCGCCGTCATCATGCTGAACTCCGACATGCCGCCAATGCTGGCGATCAGGTTGAGCGGCAGGAACACCACGTTGATCAACGTCAGCTTGCGCAACAGGTTGTTCATGCTGTTGTTCATCAGGTTGCCACGCGCGTCGATCAGCCCGGAGAACACGTTGGAATAGATCTCGGCCTGTTTGTAGCACTGGTGGTTCTCGATGATCAGGTCGTCGATCAGGCCGAGAATCTCGGCGCTGAAATGCTCCTTCTCCCCATGGTTGCGCAGCCGCGACAATACGGCGCCGTTGCTGTGCAGCGCGTTGATGTAATAGATCAGGCTTTCGCTGAGGTTGAACATCTGCATCAGATGATGGTTACTCATGGACGCGTTGAACTGTTGCTGCAGCTCCCGCGCGACCAGCTTGATCACCTTGAGGTGACCGAGGTAGTGGTGAATGTTGTTGAGCAGCAGATCGAGCAGCACATCCAGCGGCGTGTGCAACGGACGGCGCGCGCCGAGCCCGGACAGCGGGGTTTCATCGGTGGCGATCACCAACAGCCGGCCGGGTGAAAACAGCAGGCCGCAGGACGACACTTCAAACACCAGGTTGCCACCGCCGGAGTAGTTCTCCGGGCGCTTCCAGATCAGAAACAGGTTGTCGGGGTGAAATTCGATGCGCGAGACTTCGTCCGGGTCGAGCGCCGAAGCCAGGGCGTGTTCATCCAGCTTGTGGCGCTCACGCAGCCAGTTGCGCTCGGCATGGTCAGGGTTGCTGAACAACATGATCGGGGCCTCGTCACTGTCCCCGCTGCGCAACTTTCCATCGATCAATTCAAAGCGCTGGATCATCGCGACTCACCAGACCTGACCCTGACGCTTCAACTCCAGGCGTCGGACGAACTCCTCCAGCACCAGGCCATACAAGTCGTCCTGCAAGTAGGCATCTTCAATACCGGCATCCAGGTTGGGGTTGTCGTTGACCTCGATCACCACCACCTTGTCGCCCGATTGCTTGAGGTCCACGCCGTAGAGGCCGTCGCCAATCAGGTTGGCGGTCTTCACGGCCAACTCCACCACGGCCTTGGGGGCTTCGTGGACCGCCAGGGTGCGGCATTCGCCGTTGATGTCCTGGCCGATGGCCTTGTGGTTGTAGATCTGCCAATGGCCCTTGGACATGAAGTATTGGCAGGCAAAGATCGGCTTGCGGTTGAGTACGCCGATGCGCCAGTCGTACTCGGTGTAGAAAAACTCCTGGGCCAGCAGCAGCACCGAATGCTCGAACAGTTCAGCGGTGGCCTTGAGCAAGGCCTCCTGGCTTTCGACCTTGATCACCCCGCGGGAGAAACAGCCGTCGGGGATTTTCAGCACCAAGGGAAAGCCGAGGCGCTCGCCGACCCGTTCGAAGTCTTCCGGTCGCTCCTTGTAGAGAATCTCGGTGGCCGGCATGCCCAGTTGATGGCTGTTGAGCAGGTCGGTGAGGTAGACCTTGTTGGTACAGCGCAGGATCGATGCAGGGTCGTCCATCACCACCAGGCCCTCGCTTTCGGCTTTTTTGGCGAAGCGGTAGGTATGGTTGTCGACGCTGGTGGTCTCGCGGATCAACAAGGCGTCGTATTCGGCCAAACGTGCGTAGTCCTTGCGCTCGATCAGTTCCACATCGATGCCCAAACCTTTACCGACCCGGACGAAGTTTTCCAGGGCCTTGGCGTTGGAGGGCGGCAGTTGCTCCTGGGGGTCGTGAAGGATCGCCAGGTCATAGCGGGCCAATCGGCGCGAGCGCGGCTGACGCCAGATCTTGCGGCTGAAGTTGTCGAGGGCGTGGGCGAATTGATCTTCCTGGTCATCACGTAGTTTGTGTAATACGCCGGACTTGACCCCTTCGATATGCCAGCCGTTATTCTTCTTGAATTCAACTAACAAGATCGGACACGGGAACGCTTCAAATAATTGGCGCGCCAACTCCTGCAACGGATCAATATTGGTTCGGCCAAAGTAAAGCGTCAGCATAAAGCCTTCGGTATTGCTGTAAAGATGATGACTCAAGGCTTTATCGAGGGTTTTATCGAGGTCGTCCAGGGCCAGACCATACAGTGATTTCTTAGTCAGCTCACTGATGGTGCGCACCGATGGAATCACCTTGTGCCCGCGAGCTTCGGCCAGCAGCGAACAGTAGTAACCGTGCCCCAGGTACTTGTAGCTGCGGCACAGGTTGATCACCTGCACGCGCTTGCCGGTCTCGCTTTCGCGGGTTTGTTCGAGGTACTCCTGGGCAGTGACGATGTCTTCGCTGGGGAAGTAGGAGGCCCAGTCTTCCTTGCGTTCGACAATAATCACTACTTGACTTGACCCTCTGGGCGGAGCAGAAAAATAACCTTTGGAAGTTATTGTCGCCGCGACGCTTTGCTCGGATACTTCACGCCAATGACTTTGTACCGCAGACATAATATTTGATCCGCTTTAGAGAACTCGACCTTTTCTATTAAGCACGATCTTTTAGAGAAGTCCCGTTTCGTTACGTAACTTTTACGGCGGTCATATGGCTCTTTTCTTTCGCGTTGCAACCCCCTGCGATGTGCCGGCATTGGTGGCACTGGAACAGCACTGTTTCACCACCGACAGGCTGTCGCCACGCAGTTTTCAATGGATGATCAGCCGCGCCCACGCCGAGTTGCTGGTGGCCGAACAGGACGGGCAATTGCTCGGGTATGCGCTGGCGTTGTTTCATCGCGGCACCTCCCTGGCGCGGCTGTACTCCATCGCCATCGCCGAGCCTGCGCGCGGCCTGGGCCTGGGCAAGCAGTTGCTGAGCCGCATCGAGGCCTGCGCGGTGGAGCACGACTGTGCGTACCTGCGCCTGGAAGTACGCACCGACAACCCCGGCGCCCTCGCCCTGTATGAGCGCAACGGCTACCGGCGCTTTGCGTTGATCAACGATTACTACGAAGACCACGCCCCCGCCCTGCGCCTGGAAAAACGCATCGTCCAGCACCAGGACGCACGTGTGCAGAATGTGCCGTATTACCAGCAAACCACCGACTTCACCTGTGGCGCCGCCTGCCTGCTGATGGCCATGGGCGCGTTGCTGCCGGAACGCGTCGCCGCACGCCGCGAAGAACTGCAGATCTGGCGTGAAGCGACCACCGTGTTCATGACCGCCGGCCATGGCGGTTGCAGCCCCCAAGGGCTGGCACTGGCCGCCTGGCGTCGGGGCTTTCGCGTGCGGATGCAGGTGAATGTGCGCGGGCCGTTGTTTCTCGACGGCGTGCGCGATCAGCATAAAAAGGACGTCATGCGTTTAGTGCATGACGCCTTCGAGGAAGAGCTGGCCGGCAGCACGGTCGAACAAGTACTCGGCGGCGCGCTGGATCTGCCCAGGGTACTGCGCGACGGCGGGCAGCCGCTGGTGCTGATCAGTAGCTATCGCCTGACCCGCTCCAAGTCGCCGCATTGGGTGATGGTCACCGACTGCGACGACGACTTCGTCTACCTGCACGACCCGGATGTGGACCACAGCCAGCACCGCCAGCCCCTGGACTGCCAGCACCTGCCGGTCAGCCACGCGGAGTTCGAGCGCATGTGCCGGTTCGGCAACAACAAATTGCGCGCGGCGGTGGTGCTGTTCAAGCCACCGGCATGATCGAGGCCTTGGCTTGCAGTTCGCGCAGCAGCGGCAATACGCGACCGCGTACCTTAGAAAGCCAGCTTATAGCCGATGGTCATCAGCATGATCGCCAGGCACGGACGCAGCACGCCGTCCGGGACTTTGCCGGCCATGTGGCTGCCGATGTAGATCCCCGGCAGCGACCCCATCAGCAAAAAGCCCAGCAGGTGCCAATCCATATTGCCCATGCCGGCGTGACCCAGGCCCGCCACCAGAGTCAGGGGCACGGCGTGGGCGATCTCGGTGCCGACCAGGCGCCGCGTGGCGAGGAATGGGTAAAGGATAAATAATGCGACGGTGCCGAGGGCTCCGGCGCCGATCGAGGTCAGTGCCACCATGGCGCCGAGGACCGCCCCCGTGACCACCGTCAGCGCGTTCAAGTTACGCGGGTGCATGTGGTAATCGTCGCCAGCATGGCGCTGGGCGAAGGCCAACAGGCGATGCTTGAACAGAATGGCCAGGGCGGTGAGCAGCAGCACCACACCTAAGGCCTGTTTGATCACGGCGTTCATTGCGCTGGGGTCGGTGTGCAGGCTGGCGAGGAACCACAGGGTCAGCAGCACGGCGGGCACACTGCCCAGGGTGAGCCAGCCGGTGATCGTCCAGTCGATGTTCTTGTTCTTGCTATGTACCAGCACCCCACCGGACTTGGTGATCGCGGCGTACAACAAGTCGGTGCCCACCGCAGTGGCCGGGTTAATGCCGAACCACAGCAGGATCGGGGTCATCAATGAGCCCCCGCCGACACCGGTCATGCCGACGATAAAACCAACGATCAGGCCTGCAACTACGAAACCAACGTTACCCACATCCATCACAGCTACCCGCGGCCTTCTAAAATTCTGGCCGCAGGATAGCGATTTTTCTTATAACCACTTATATCAATATGATCTGACTTTATGCCTTTTACGTCAGTCGGTGGCAAACGTAGGCCTGGGTCTGATAGGGAAAGGCCACTGTATCGTGGCCTTTCAGCGCCGGGTGAGTGGCGATCAGGTTGCGTAATTGCGCGGTGACCTCGGCATTTTCAGCGGCGGGCAATGCCGCGATAAAGCTGACGGAGAGGACGCGATCCATGATCACTTCCTGCGGACTGCCGACATGGTTGTAGGGAAAACAAGTCATTTCGGGGGCGGAAAAATACTCACCGGTGAACGCCTCGCGCCATTTACCGCTGTGAAAGCGCGGTGTATCGCCCTCGTAAGGCGTGATGATCGCGGTGATCGCCGCCACCCAGTCCACCGATTCATCGCGCACATTCCACACCAGCCCCAGACGCCCGTCGGGCTTGAGCACGCGGTGGATTTCCGCGAGCGCGGCCTGGGTGGAGAACCAGTGAAAGGACTGGGCGCAGACCAGCGCATCGGCGCAGGCGGACGCCAGGGGAATGGATTCGGCGGTGCCGTTGACCAGGCGTACATCCGGCAACAGCTTGGCCAACTGCGCAGCCATCGCCTGCACGGGCTCGATGGCAATCAGGCTCGGCGCCAGGGCGTTCAGCAGGCGCGTGAATTTGCCGGTGCCGGCGCCCAGATCGATCACCGTCGACTGCGCGTCGATGCGCAGTACGTCAGCCAGCCAGCCCGTGAGTTGCCGTGGATAGTTCGGTCGGCCCTGGGCGTAAGTGACGGCCTGGGTCGAAAAGCCCTGTTGCGCAGACGTGTGAACACCGGACATTGCCAATCTCTCCTCGGGTAAAGCGGGGGCACAGTGTGCGCCTTCCCACCCGGTTTTTCTAATCAGTCACACTGGGCAACCACACACGAAACCGCGCGCCGCCGAGCGGTGAAGCCTGCGCGGTCAAGGTGCCGCCCTGGGCTTCGAGGGCGCGCCGGCTAATCGCCAAGCCCAGGCCAAACCCGCCGGTGGCGCGGTCGCGACTGCGGTCCAGGCGATAGAACGGCTCGAAGATGCGTTCGCGCTGGTCCAGCGGAATGCCGATGCCATCATCGTCCACGCAGATTTCACAGCCCTTGGGGCACACTTTGACCCCCACCTGGATGCGTTTGTCGCAGTAGCGCGTGGCATTGCGCAGCAAGTTTTGCAGGGCGCGGGCGGTCAGGCGCGGGTCGAGGCTGAAGCGCTCGACGCTGCAGTCGAGCACCACGTCGATGACAATCTCGGGGTTCTCCAGCTCGTCATCGACGCTGCCCAGCACGCTGTCGATAAACTCATCGAGCACCACCTCGACCCGCTCCGGCAGTTGCGAAGGGTTTTGCAGGCGGCTGTAGGAGAGCAGTTCCAGCACCAGCTCATCCAGCTCACGGATATGCGCCACCAGGCTTTGCAGGCGTTCGCGGCTGGCCTGGGGCAGGTCTTCGGACAGCGCCAGGGCCAGGCCGAAATCCAGGCGCGTCAGCGGAGTGCGCAGTTCGTGGGAGACCGCGTTGAGCAAGTCACGCTGCTGGTTCAATAGGTGTTCGATGTCGTCGGCCATGGTGTCGAACACCGTCGCCAGGCTGCCAATATTGGAACTCGGCGGAATGCGCGTGCGTTCGCAAAAATTACCCTTGCCCAACTGCGTGGCGGTGCTTTTCAGGCGCTCCAGGTCGCGCCAGTGCGGGCGCAGCCATACCAGCAGGCAGGCCAGCAGCGCGGCACCGATCAGTACGTTCATCGACCAGTACAGCAGGTTCATGTCCAGAGGGTCCGGCGGGATCGTCAGCTTGACCGCGAACTGCGGGTTGATCGGTGCACTGACCTCGGCCATCCACCCCCAGTCGCCCAGGCGGATAACCGGTTTGCCCTGCGCCAGCAGTTGCTCTTCTTCGGGGGTGTAACGGGCGTCCTGGTGCAGCAGCAGTTCAACCTTGAGCGGCGCGAAGTCGCGACCCAGTTGCTCGGTGACCTGCGACCAGCGCTCCACCGGCGCCCGCTGGTATTGCTTGACGATGAGTGTCTGCAGGCCCCGGGACTGTTCGATGTTGTAGTCCACATAGCGGTGCTCGAACACCTGGATCACCAGCGTGGGAATCAGGTAGATCGCCGCACTGTAGGTGACGATCGTGATCAGATAGAGACGCAGCAGCACACGAAACATGGTTCAGCATTCCCACTCGGATCGGCTGAACAAATAGCCTTTGCCCCACACCGTCTTGATCTTGCGCGCCTCGCCGGCGTGGTCGTCGAACTTGCGGCGCAACTTGGAGATGGCCACGTCCACCGAGCGGTCGGTGCCGTTGAACTCGATCCCGCGCAGGCGTTGCAGGATCTGGTCGCGGCTGAGCACTTCACCGGCATGCCGCGCGAGCACCACCAGCAGGTTGTATTCGCCGCTGGACAACTCCACCGCCTGCTCGCGCCAGGTCACGGTGCGTTCCGACAGGTCGATGCACAGGTTGCCGATGACGACCTGGTCGTTGGCCACCTGGGGTTCGGACAAGCTGCTGCGGCGCAACAGCGTGCGTACCCGGGCCAGCAGCACGCGGGGCTCGCAGGGTTTGGTGACGTAATCGTCGGCGCCCATTTCCAGGCCCAGCACCTGGTCGTGGCTGTCGTCGCGGGCAGTCAGCATCAGGATCGGCAGGCCCGCCGAGTCGGCACGCAGCAAGCGGCACACTTGCAGACCGTCGAGGCCGGGCAGCATCAGGTCGAGGATCACCAGGTCCGGCGGGTTGAGGCGCGCGCGTTCGCGGACATGGTCGCCCCGGCTGAGCACGCTGACGTGATAGCCATTGCGCTCCAGGTAGCTGGCAATCAGCTCGGAGAGTGCGGCGTCGTCTTCGACCAGGAGGATGTTGGGCATGGTGTTTCCAAATAATGCGGTTATGGGTCTTACACAAATCCCCTGTGGGTGGGAGCAAGCCCCTACCACATTTGATCTTCAGCGTTTGCAAGGTCGTGCAAGGATATACGCCCGCAGCCGAACATGGGCCGCGCCTTACATTTCTTCACAGACGACCTACACAGCTTCACAGCACCACGGCGCAGGTGCCATTAGGATGCGCCAGTCAATATTGGGATAAGAGCATGTCGAAGAATCTGTTTGCGCCGTTTTGCCTGCTGGCCCTGACACTTGCCCTGAGTGCGTGCGACCAGTCGTCCGCCGAGGCGCCGGAAATGCCCCTGGCCAACGTGCGCATCGAAACCCTTGCGGCCAAACCTCTGTCCATCAGCAGCGAACTCAGCGGGCGCATCGCCGCGCCGCGCATTGCCGAAGTGCGGGCGCGGGTCGCCGGCGTGGTGATGCAGCGGGTGTTCAAGGAAGGCCGTGACGTGAAACAGGGCGACGTGCTGTTTCGCATTGACCCGGCGCCGTTCAAGGCCGATCTGGACAGCGCCCTGGCCAACCTGAGCAAGGCCGAGGCCAATGCGTTCCAGGCGCGTCTGCAAGAACAGCGCTACAGCCAACTGGTCGAAGGCAACGCCATCAGCGGTCAGGACTACGACAACGCCCGCGCCGCCCTGCGTCAGACCAACGCCGAGGTCGCCGCGAACAAGGCCGCCGTCGAACGGGCCAGGCTGAACCTGGGCTACGCCACCGTCACCGCGCCGATTTCCGGGCGCATCGGGCGTGCACTGGTGACCGAAGGTGCACTGGTCGGCCAGAACGAGGCCACGCCGCTGGCGATCATCCAGCAACTGGACCCGATCCACGCCGACCTGACCCAGTCCACCCGTGAACTGAACGACCTGCGCCGCGCCTTCCGCGCCGGCAGCTTGAAGCAGGTCGGCCAGGACCAGGCCAAGGCCACGCTGATCCAGGACGACGGCAGCCTGTATCCGCTGCCGGGCAAATTGCTCTTCGCCGAGATCAGCGTCGACCCCGGCACCGGGCAAATCATCCTGCGCAGCGAGTTCCCCAACCCGGACCTCGACCTGCTGCCTGGCAGTTTTGTGCGCGTGCGCCTGGAACAGGCGGTCGACAAACAAGGTATCAGCGTGCCGCAACGCGCGATCACCCGTGACAGCGCCGGCATCCCGATGGTGCTGTTGTTGGACGCCGAACAGGTGGTGAGCCTGCAGCCGGTAGAACTGGGCGCGGTGATCGATGATCGCTGGGTCGTCAGCAGCGGCCTCAAGGCCGGTGACCGTATCGTCGTCGAGGGCGTGCAACACGCACGTCCCGGTGAAAAAGTCCTGGTGGATGACAGCCCGACGCCGCCCGCCCAGGCTTCCGGCCAATAAGGATCATTGACAATGCCGCAGTTCTTTATTGACCGCCCGATCTTCGCCTGGGTGGTCGCCCTGTTTATCCTGCTGGCCGGCGCCCTCGCGATCCCGCAGTTGCCAGTGGCGCAGTACCCCAACGTCGCGCCGCCGAAAGTCGAAATCTACGCGGTGTACCCCGGCGCCTCGGCGCAGACCCTGGATGAAAGCGTGGTCAGCCTGATCGAGCAGGAGCTCAACGGCGCCGATCACCTGCTGTATTTCGAATCCCAGAGCAGCCTCGGCTCGGCCACCATCACCGCGACCTTCCAGCCGGGCACGAACCCGGAAATGGCCCAGGTCGACGTGCAGAACCGCCTCAAGGCCGTGGAACCGCGCTTGCCCCAGGCGGTGACCCAGCAGGGTTTGCAGGTGGAGAAAGTCTCCGCCGGTTTCCTGCTGCTGGTGACCCTGACCTCCAGCGACGGCAAGCTCGATGACGTAGCGCTCAGCGACTACCTGGCGCGCAACGTGATGAACGAGCTCAAGCGCCTCGACGGGGTGGGCAAGGCCCAGCTGTATGGCGCCGAGCGGGCCATGCGCGTCTGGATCGACCCGCAGAAGCTGATCGGTTTCAACCTGACCCCGGCCGACGTGAATGCCGCGATCAGCGCGCAGAACGCCCAGGTGTCGGCCGGTAGCATCGGCGATTTGCCGGGTACCAAGACCCAGGAAATCACCGCGGCGATCCTGGTTAAGGGCCAGTTGTCGACCCCGGCGGAATTTGCCGACATCGTGCTCAAGGCCAACCCCGACGGCTCCACCGTGCGCATCGGCGATGTGGCGCGGGTGGAAATCGGCAGCCAGGAATACCAGTTTTCCACGCGCCTGAACGGCAAGCCGTCCACCGCCGTCAGCGTCCAGTTGGCGCCGGGCGCCAACGCGCTGAACACCGCGAACCTGGTGCGGGCGAAGATGGATGAGCTGTCGCGCTACTTCCCGGCCAATGTCGAGTACAAGATCCCGTATGACACCTCGCCGTTCGTCAAAGTCTCGATCACCAAGGTGGTCTACACCTTGCTCGAGGCCATGGCGCTGGTGTTCGCGGTGATGTTCCTGTTCCTGCAGAACGTGCGCTACACGCTGATCCCGACCCTGGTGGTGCCGATTGCGTTGATGGGCACCTTCGCCACCATGCTGTTGCTGGGGTTCTCGATCAACGTGCTGACCATGTTCGGCATGGTGCTGGCCATCGGTATCCTGGTGGACGATGCGATCGTGGTGGTGGAGAACGTCGAGCGGATCATGGTCACTGAGGGCCTGTCGCCCAAAGAAGCCACACGCAAGGCCATGGGCCAGATCACCGGGGCCATCGTCGGCATTACGTTGGTGCTGGTCGCGGTGTTTCTGCCGATGGCGTTCATGCCGGGCTCGGTGGGGGTGATCTACCAGCAGTTTTCACTGTCGATGGCCACCTCGATCCTGTTCTCGGCGTTCCTTGCCCTGACCTTGACCCCGGCACTGTGCGCGACCCTGCTCAAGCCGATCGCCAAGGATGACCACCACGCCAAGGGCGGGTTCTTCGGCGGGTTCAATCGGCGTTTTGAACGCTTCACCGATCGCTACGAAGGCTGGGTGGCGTATGCCCTCAAGCGCAGCGGCCGTTACCTGGTGATCTACCTGGTGCTGCTGATCGGCCTGGGGTTGATGTTCAGTCGCCTGCCCTCCTCGTTCCTGCCGGTGGAAGACCAGGGTTACACCATCACCGATATCCAACTGCCGCCGGGCGCGAGCAAGAACCGCACGGTGCAGGTGGCCGAGCAGATCGAAGCGCACAACGCCGAGGAGCCTGGGGTCGGCGACACCACGATGATCATGGGCTTCAGCTTCTCCGGCTCCGGGCAGAACGCGGCGCTGGCGTTCACCACGCTCAAGGACTGGTCGCAACGCAGCAGCGAGGATTCGGCCGCCGCGATTGCCGACCGTGCCAACATCGCGTTCACCGAACTGAAGGACGCGATTGCCTATGCGATCCTGCCTCCGCCGGTGGACGGCCTCGGCACCAGCAGCGGTTTCGAGTTCCGTTTGCAGGACCGTGGCGGCGTCGGCCATGCGGCATTGATGGCGGCGCGCAGCGAACTGCTGGCGGCCGCCGAAAAAAGCCCGATCCTGGCCAACGTGCGGGAAAGCGCCCTGGCTGAAGCACCGCAAGTGCAACTGCAGGTCGACCGCAAGCAGGCCAACGCGCTGGGCGTGTCCTTCGCCGACGTGGGCAATGTGCTGTCGTCGGCCATCGGTTCGGCCTACATCAACGATTTCCCCAACCAGGGCCGCATGCAGCGCGTGGTGGTGCAAGCCGAGGGCGATCAACGCAGCCAGGTCGCAGACCTGATGAAGATCAACGTGCGCAACAACGCCGGCAAGATGGTGCCGTTGTCCGCATTCGTGGAAGCCAAGTGGACCCAGGGTCCTTCGCAGTTGACCCGTTACAACGGCTACCCGGCCATCGCCATTTCCGGTGAAGCGGCACCGGGGCACAGCACGGGCGAGGCAATGGAAGAAATCCAGAGCCTGGTCAGCCAACTGCCGGCGGGCCTGGGCCAGGAATGGACCGGCCTGTCGTTGCAGGAACGCCTGTCCGGTGCCCAGGCACCGTTGCTGCTGGGCCTGTCGCTGTTGATCGTGTTCCTGTGCCTGGCCGCCCTGTATGAAAGCTGGTCGATCCCGACGTCGGTGCTGCTGGTGGTGCCGTTGGGCGTGCTCGGCGCGGTGTTGGCCGTGACCTTGCGCGGCATGCCTAATGATGTGTTCTTCAAGGTCGGGCTGATCACCATCATCGGCCTGTCGGCGAAGAACGCGATCCTGATCATCGAGTTCGCCAAGGACCTGTACGACCAGGGCGAAGACTTGCTCGACGCCACCGTGAAGGCCGCCCGGCTGCGCTTGCGGCCGATCATCATGACCTCGCTGGCGTTCATCCTCGGCGTGGTGCCCTTGGCGATTGCCACCGGTGCCAGTTCGGCGAGCCAGCAAGCGATTGGTACGGGCGTGATCGGCGGGATGATCACCGCAACGCTGGCGGTGCTGTTTGTGCCGGTGTTCTTTGTGGTCGTCATAAAGCGGGTGCGCAAGCGTCCATAACCCGCGCAAAAATGCGCTATGGTGCTCACCACCGCCCTTGTTGTGAGCACCCATGCCCTTCCTCGCCCGCACCCACCCTCGCCTCTCTTGCGCCGCCGTCCTGGGCCTTGCCGTTGGCATCCTGGTACCCGCCGATACACTTGCGAGCAAAGTCCTGATCGGCTGGAACGCCGGGGTCTGGACCTACTTGGTCCTGATGCTGTGGCTGACCATCCGCGCCAAGGCTGAGGACGTCAAACGCATCGCCGAGATCGAGGATGAAAACGCCGGCCTGGTGCTGTTCACGGTGTGCATTGCGGCCATCGCCAGCCTGGCCACGATCACCCTCGAACTGGTCGGCAGCAAGGACCTGAGCTCATCCGAACGCCTATTGCACTATGGCTTTACCGGCCTGACGATCATCGGTTCATGGTTGTTGATCGGGGTGATCTTCAGCGTTCACTACGCCCGGCTTTATTACACCTGGGCAGGCAAAGAGCCGGCGCTGCGCTTTGCCGAAGGGCTGTTGACCCCCAACTATTGGGACTTTTTGTATTTTTCCTTCACCATCGGCGTTGCCGTGCAAACCGCAGACGTAGGCGTTGCCACCCGTACCATGCGCAAGGTAGTGCTGGGGCAATCGCTGATCGGGTTTCTGTTCAACACAGCGATCCTCGGCTTCTCGATCAATATTGCGGCGGGACTGTTCAGTTGACGCGGCACAAACCATCTGGACGCCCATTACTGCGTCGGTGCTACATCGCTGTCCAAGGGTAAACAACCGATCATCTGGCTTTGTCCTACAACTTCTTGACGACTTTCGTACTTTAGTGGTTTCCTGAAACCGGTTTCAGTCATTCCAATAAAAATAGAAGGTCGATGACCGTGAACAGTTTCTCTGCCGCCCAGCGCAGCCGCGTGACCATGCTTGACGTCGCCCAGCGCGCCGGCGTGTCCAAAGCCAGCGTGTCGCGCTTTATCGGCGACGACCGCGCCCTGCTCTCCGACGCCATCGCCCTGCGCATCGAGCAGGCCATCGATCAACTCGGCTACCGCCCCAACCAGATGGCCCGTGGTTTGAAACGCGGCCGCACGCGTCTGATCGGCATGCTGGTGGCCGATATCCGCAACCCCTATTCCATTGCCGTGATGCACGGCGTCGAAACCGCCTGCCGCCAGCACGGCTACAGCCTGGTGGTGTGCAACACCGACCGCGATGACGAGCAGGAGCGCCAGCATCTGGCGGCGCTGCGCTCGTACAACATCGAAGGGCTGATCGTGAACACCCTCGGCCATCACCTTGAGCAATTGCTGGAGCTGCAACGGGAAATGCCTCTGGTGCTGGTGGACCGCAAGGTCGCGCCGCTGCACAGCGACCTGGTGGGGTTGGATAACCCGGCCGCGGTGCGCATGGCGGTGGAACACCTTGAGCAACAGGGCTACCGCGATGTGTTGCTGGTCAGCGAGGCCACCGACGGCACCAGCTCGCGCTTGGAGCGCCTTGACAGTTTCATGGCCGAAATTGCCCGCCGCCCGGCGTTGAGCGGCGCGGTGCTGGAACTGGATGACGCACTGGAAAACCGCCTGCGCACCTTTCTCGCCAAACCCGGACCTAAAGCGTTGTTCTGCGCCAACGGCATCGCCGCCCTGGCCTGCACCCGCGCGCTCAAGGCCTTGGGCTGCAACCTGTTCAAGGACGTTGGCCTGATCGCCCTGGATGACCTGGACTGGTACCCGCTGGTGGGCAACGGCATCACCGCCCTCGCCCAGCCGACCCAGGCGATTGGCGCCAGCGCCTTCGACTGTCTGCTCAAGCGGCTGCGCGGTGACAGGGCGCCGACGCGCACCCTGGACTTCCTGCCCGAACTGATCATCCGAGGCTCCACAACCCCTTGTAGGAGCGAGCTTGCTCGCGAAAAACGCCAACGATAACGCAGCGATCCTGGTTTAACGCGGCGCTCTCAGGTTTTTCGCGAGCAAGCTCGCTCCTACAGGAAAGTGTTTTTTTCAGAAAAAAATGAAACCGGTTTCAGAGGGACACAACAATGCATGAATACCCCGTCTCCATCAGCCTTTCCAGCTACGGCGCCGACCTCGTGCGCCAGCAGGGCCAATTGAGTTTTGTCGCGCTGCTGGCGGCTGCCGGTGCCCGGCGCATCGAGTGGCGCGAGGAACTGCTGACCATTGAGCAACCCGCACAACTGGCCCAAGCGGCTGCCGAACAGGGCCTGGAGTGCGTGTTCTCATCCCCGTTGGAGCTGTGGGTCGCCGGCCGCGCCCAGCCGAATGCCGAGCTCGCCGCCACCCTTGACCGCGCCCAGGCTTTTGGTGCGCGCTGGCTGAAAGTCTCCCTCGGTTACTTCACCGACACCAATGACCTGCACAGCCTGCACGCCCTGCTCAACCGCCACCCGGTCAAGTTGCTGGTGGAAAACGACCAGACCCTGCACGGCGGCCACATCGAACCGCTGCAGCGCTTCTTCAGCGAAGTCGAGCGCCTTGGCCTGCCGGTCAAGATGACCTTCGACATCGGCAACTGGCACTGGCAGGACCAGTCCGCCCTCACCGCCGCCCGCCTGCTCGGCCGACATGTCGACTACCTGCATTGCAAGGCCGTGGCCCGTCGCCCAGATGGCAAGCTGGTGGCACTGCCGCCCGGCGCCACCGACCTGCATTTGTGGGAACAACTGCTGGGCCACATGACTCAAGGTATTACCCGGGCGGTGGAATTCCCGTTGCAAGGCGATGACCTGGTCGACGTCACCGCCCAGCAGGTCGCCGCCCTCGCCCTGCTTGGCCAGCCCCGTGCGGAGAGCGCCCATGTCTGAGATCGATATCCTGTCGTTTGGTGAAACCATGGCGATGTTTGTCGCCGAACAGACCGGCGACCTGGCCCAGGTTGGCCACTTCCACAAACGCATCGCCGGGGCCGACAGCAATGTCGCCATTGGCCTGTCGCGCCTGGGCTTCAACGTCGCCTGGCTGAGCCGGGTGGGCAACGATTCCCTGGGCCGCTTTGTGCTCGACACACTCAAACAACAAGGGCTGGATTGCCGGCACGTGGCGGTCGACCCGCTGCATCCCACTGGTTTTCAGCTCAAGTCCCGCGAAGAAACCGGCGCTGATCCCCAGGTCGAGTACTTCCGCAAGGGCTCGGCGGCCAGCCACTTATCCACCGCGGCCATCAGCCCGGCGCTGCTGGGCGCCCGTCACCTGCACGCCACCGGCATTCCGCCGGCCTTGTCCGAGGCCACGCGTGAGTTGTCCTGCGAGCTGATGACGCAAATGCGCAAGGCAGGGCGCAGCGTGTCGTTCGATCCAAACCTGCGCCCGGCGCTGTGGGCCAGCCAGCCGCAGATGATCCGCGAGATCAACGCCCTCGCAGGCCTAGCCGATTGGGTCTTGCCAGGCTTGAGCGAAGGTCGACTGCTCACCGGTTTCGACGACCCGGCGGATATCGCCGCGTTTTACCTGGACCAGGGCGCCGAAGCCGTGGCCATCAAGCTCGGCCCGGAAGGCGCTTATTACCGCACCCAAATGGACCAGGGTTTTGTCGCCGCCGTGCGCGTGGACAAGGTGGTCGACACCGTAGGCGCCGGTGATGGCTTTGCTGTCGGCATGATCAGCGCGCTGCTGGAGAACCTCAGCTTCCGTGAGGCGGTACAACGCGGCAACTGGATCGGCAGCCGTGCCGTGCAGAGCCGCGGCGATATGGAAGGCTTACCCACGCGTGCGGAGTTACCGACCCGATCCGTTGCTTGACCCACTCCCTGTTGCCACAACTACAACAAGCTCAGGAGCAACCCCATGGATACCTTGAAACTCGCCACCCGCCGTTGGTGGTACATCATGCCCATCGTCTTTATCACCTACAGCCTGGCGTACCTGGACCGCGCCAACTACGGTTTCGCCGCCGCCAGCGGGATGGCTGAAGACCTGATGATCACACCGGGCATGTCGTCCCTGCTCGGCGCCCTGTTTTTCCTCGGCTACTTCTTCTTCCAAGTGCCGGGGGCGATCTACGCACAAAAACGCAGCGTGAAGAAGTTGATTTTCGTCAGCCTGATCCTCTGGGGCGGCCTGGCCACCCTGACGGGCGTGGTGTCCAACGCTTACATGCTGATCGCCATTCGCTTCATGCTCGGCGTGGTCGAAGCCGCGGTGATGCCGGCGATGCTGGTGTACCTGTGCCACTGGTTCACCCGTGCCGAACGCTCGCGGGCCAACACGTTCCTGATCCTCGGCAACCCGGTGACCATGCTGTGGATGTCGGTGGTGTCTGGCTATCTGGTGCAGCATTTCAGCTGGCGCTGGATGTTCATCGTCGAAGGCTTGCCAGCGGTGCTGTGGGCGTTTATCTGGTGGCGTCTGGCCGATGAGCGGCCCAAGGATGCCAAGTGGCTGAGCGACAGCGAAAAGCGCGCTCTGGAAACCGCCCTCGCCGCCGAACAGGTCGGGATCAAAGCGGTGAAGAACTACGCCGAAGCGTTTCGCTCGCCCAAGGTCATCATCCTCGCGCTGCAGTTCTTCTGCTGGAGCATCGGCGTGTACGGGTTTGTGCTGTGGTTGCCGTCGATCCTCAAGGCCGGGCTGCAGATGGACATGGTCGAGGCCGGCTGGTTGTCGGCGCTGCCGTACCTGGCGGCGGTGATCGGCATGCTGGTGGTGTCGTGGGGTTCGGACAAACTGCAAAAACGCAAGCGGTTTGTGTGGCCGCCGTTGCTGATCGCCTCCATCGCTTTCTATGCGTCCTACGTGCTCGGCGCCGAACACTTCTGGTGGTCCTACACGCTGCTGGTGATTGCCGGGGCGTGTATGTATGCGCCCTATGGGCCGTTTTTCGCGATTGTCCCGGAAATCCTGCCGGCCAACGTCGCCGGCGGCGCCATGGCATTGATCAACAGCATGGGCGCGCTCGGCTCGTTCGGCGGCTCGTACCTGGTGGGTTACCTCAATAGCAGCACCGGTTCACCTGGCGCCTCTTACCTGCTGATGAGCGGCGCGTTGATGTTCTCGGTGGTGCTGACGATGTTCCTCAAACCCGGCGCCAGCGACCGTGAGCGCGCGCCGTTGCATACCCTCGAATTAAAGGTGAAGACCGGATGAAAAAGTCTGTCGTGTTGTACAAAAAACTCTCCGCGCCGCTGATGGCTCGCCTGCATGCACACGCCGAGGTCACGCTGATCGACGCGCTTGATGCGCCCGGCCTGGCCAAGCTGCGCGACGCCCTCCCCGGCGCCCACGGTTTGCTCGGCGCGAGCCTGCGCCTGGACGCCACCCTGCTGGACCTGGCACCGCAGTTGGAGGCGGTGGCCAGCGTGTCCGTCGGCGTCGACAACTACGACGTCGAGTACTTGACCCAGCGCGGCATCCTGCTCAGCAACACACCCGATGTGCTGACCGAAACCACCGCCGACACCGGCTTCGCGCTGATCCTCGCCACCGCGCGCCGGGTGGTCGAACTGGCCGATATGGTACGTGCCGGCCAGTGGAACAAGAACATCGGCCCGGCGCATTTCGGCAGCGATGTGCATGGCAAGACCCTGGGCATCATCGGCATGGGCCGTATTGGTGAAGCGCTGGCCCAGCGCGGGCATTTTGGTTTTGGCATGCCGGTGCTCTACCACAGCCACTCGCCCAAGCCGCAGGTGGAAAAGCGGTTCGGCGCGCAGTACCGCAGCCTGAAAGACTTGCTGCAACAAGCAGACTTCGTCTGCCTGACACTGCCGCTCACCGCCGAAACCGAGAAGTTGATCGGCGCTGAAGAATTCGCGCTGATGGGGCCGCAGACGATCTTTATCAATATCTCACGCGGCAAAGTGGTGGATGAAGCCGCGCTGGTCGAAGCCTTGCAGCAACACACGATTCGCGCGGCGGGGCTGGATGTGTTCGAGCGCGAACCGCTGCCCCACGATTCGCCGTTGCTGCGGTTGAACAATGTGGTGGCAACGCCGCATATCGGCTCGGCGACCCATGAAACGCGCGAAGCGATGGCCGAATGCGCGGTGGATAATCTGTTGGCGGCGCTAGCGGGTCAGAAGCCGAAAAACCTGGTGAATCCAGGCGCCTGGGCGCAATAGCTTCTGACACAACATAGCGCAAATGTGGGAGGGGCGGTGCGACGATTCGACTTGCTCCCGATGGCGGTGGGTCAGTCAACTCATCTACTGACTGATCCAGCGCCATCGGGAGCAAGTCGAATCGTCGCACCGCCCCTCCCACATTTGGATTGCATTGCAAAGTTGGTCAGATAACGAACCTGGCCACCATCGCATTCAAATCCACCGCCAGGCGCGACAGCTCATGGCTGGCCGCGCTGGTCTGGTTGGCGCCGGCCGCCGACTGGGTCGCCAGGTCGCGGATGTTGACCAGATTGCGGTCCACTTCACGCGACACCTGGGCCTGCTCCTCCGACGCGCTGGCGATCACCAGGTTGCGCTCGTTGATCAGGCTGATCGACTGGGTGATCTGCTCCAGTGCCACGCCAGCCGCACGGGCCAGTTCCAGGGTGTTATGGGTCCGCTGGTTGCTCTGTTGCATCGATTGCACGGCTTCACCGGTGCCGTTCTGGATACCGGCGACCATTTTCTCGATTTCCTGGGTCGACTGCGCGGTGCGATGGGCCAACGCCCGCACCTCGTCCGCCACCACCGCGAAGCCGCGCCCGGCTTCACCGGCTCGGGCGGCTTCGATCGCAGCGTTGAGCGCCAGCAAGTTGGTCTGCTCGGCAATCGCCCGGATCACGTCGAGCACCTTGCCGATGTCCCGACCCTGGGTGGCCAGGCCTTCGATCAGCAGCGAGGTGTTTTGCACATCTTGGGTCATGGTCTGGATCGCGCCGACGGTCTCGACCACGCGGTCACGGCCTTCCCGGGCCGCTTGGTTGGACTGTGTGGAGGCTTCGGAGGTGGACACCGCGTTACGCGCCACCTCTTCCACGGCGGCGGTCATCTCATTGACGGCAGTGGCTGCCTGGTCGATTTCATTATTTTGTTGCTGCAGGCCTTTGGAGGCTTCTTCGGTGACTGCGCTCAACTCTTCCGCCGCCGAGGCCAATTGCGTGGCCGAACCGGCGATGTGCTGGATGGTCTGGCGCAGGTTGGTTTGCATGGTCGACAACGCGCTGATCAGCCGCGCCGGTTCATCCTTGCCATCATCTTCAATGACTTTGCTCAGGTTGCCGCTGGCAATGGTTTCCGCCACTTCCACAGCTTTGCGCAGCGGCGTGACGATGCTGCGGGTCAGCAACCAGGCCAACAGCACCGTGAGCAAGGCGGCGGCCACCGCAACGACGAGGATGCCGGTGATCGCGCTGTCGTAGCTCTGGCCTGCCTGGACGTTGGCTTGCTTGGCGCCGGCGGAGTTGATGGCGATCAGCTTGTTCAACTGCTCGCCCATCTGATCGGTGCCGTCCTTGATCCGCGTGTTGATCAAGGTACGCATCTCATCGACCTTGTCTTGCTTGGACAGGGCCAGCATCTCGGCCTGGGCCGTCAGGTAATTGTCCAAGGTGCCGACAAACGTCTTGTACAAGGCCGCTTCCTCAGGCACGGAGGGTAACGCCGCGTAACCGGCCTGTGCGGCTCTGACCTTGTCGATCAGTGCAGCGATGCGCGTTTGCGCCTCTTGCAAAGCGGCCGGTTCGCGGTTAACCAATACGCGAAACGACAAGATACGCATACGCAGCACGTTTTCCGTGAGAGTGCCCAAGTAGGTCACGCTGGGCAGTTGGTTGGTGCTCATGTCCACCGACGCCTGACGGATCAGCGTCATGCGATTGACTGCAAACACGCCCAATACAACCACCAGCAACGCAATGAATGCGAAGCCGAGAGAAGCTCGAGGAGCAATATTCAGATGACGAAGAGACATAGAGGTATTCTCAAGAAGGAGTGTCTGCGCGCATCCGTGCAGCGGAATGATCAGCTGGCGTCAACACGCGGCTCTGACCTTGGTCACCACTTGTTGTCATTGTTGGGTGGGCCTATAGACGATATCGGCAGGGCCAGCGGTTTGAGCAGGGCTTCCATAAATATTTTTTTACACTTCTGACGATCACCGGTTTCTGGCATCCTGCGCCTCCATTTTCTGACCCGAGCCCGCACTTTGTCTGACGCTCAAGCCCCGCGCCCGCGCTATAAATCCGATCTGATCTATGGACTGGAAGACCGCCCGCATTTCACTGCGGCGATGTTTGCTGCCTTGCAGCATGTGTTGGCGAGTTTCGTCGGCATCATCACCCCTACCCTGATTGTCGGCGGCGTGCTGGGTCTGGAAAGCGAAGTGCCGTACCTGGTGAGCATGGCATTGTTCGTGTCCGGGCTCGGCACCTTCGTGCAGGCGCGCACGTTCGGCCCGATCGGCTCGGGCCTGTTGTGCCTGCAAGGCACCAGTTTTTCGTTTATCAGCGTGATTCTCAGTGCCGGGTTCATGGTCAAGGCCCGGGGTGGCGGCACCGATGAGATTCTCTCGACGATCTTCGGCATCTGCTTTTTTGCGGCGTTTATCGAAGTAGTCTTCAGCCAGTTCATCGGCAAATTGCGCAAGCTGATCACCCCAGTGGTGACCGGCACCATCATTACCCTGATGGGGTTGTCGCTGATCAAGGTGGCAGTCACCGACATGGCCGGCGGCTTTGGCTCCAACGACCTTGGCGCCGCCAGCAATATGGGCCTGGCCGCGCTGGTGCTGCTGACCATTGTGGTACTTAACCGCTTCAGCAACCCGTTCCTGCGCCTGGGTTCGATCGTGATCGGCCTGACCCTGGGTTTCGTCGTGGCCTGGTGGCTGGGCCGCGTGGATATGGCGGCATTGCCCCACGTGCCGTTGATCAGCGTGCCGGTGCCGTTCAAGTATGGGTTCTCATTCGACTGGGTGGCGTTTATCCCGGTGGCGGTGATCTTCCTGATTTCGCCCCTGGAAGCCGCCGGTGACCTGACGGCCAATTCGATGATTTCCCAACAACCGGTCAAGGGCCCGCTGTACATCAAGCGCATCAAGTCCGGCCTGCTGGCCGACGGCCTCAACTCGGTGATGGCCGCCACCTTCAACAGCCTGCCGATGGTGACGTTTGCCCAGAACAACGGTGTGATCCAACTGACCGGCGTGGCCAGCCGCTATGTGGCGTACTTCATTGCCGGCCTGCTGGTGCTGCTGGGGCTGTTCCCGATGATCGGCGCAGTGCTGCAACTGATGCCCAAGCCGGTATTGGGCGGCGCGACCCTGATCATGTTCGGCACCGTCGCCGTGGCCGGGATCAAGATCCTCGCCGAAGCCGGCCTGCACCGACGCAACATGCTGATCGTGGCAATCTCCCTGGGCATGGGCCTGGGAGTCGCCGCCGTGCCGGAAGTGTTGCGCGACCTGCCCAAAGCGCTGCACAACATCTTCGAGTCGCCGATCACCGTGGGCGCGTTCTGTGCAATCCTGCTGAACATTTTCCTGCCGGAAGAGTTCTTAGAGCTGGAAGAAGATGAATTTGATCCGGAGTCCTCTACCCTCAAAGTGATGCAGGACCCGGACGTCACGTAATAGGAGCACCTTTGTATGCGCAAGCTCATGGTTCTATCGATACTGCTGCTGACCTTGAGCGCTTGCGCCCTGTTCCCCAACCGCGACCCGGTCAATATCAACGTGGTGGGCATCGAACCGCTGCAAAGCCAGGACCTGGAAGTGCGCTTCGCGGTGAAACTGCGGGTGCAGAACCCCAATGAAACGGCGATCGACTACAACGGCGTGGCCCTGGACCTGGAGGTCAATGGTCGGCCGCTGGCGTCGGGGGTGAGTGATAAGCACGGAAGCATCCCACGCTTTTCCGAGGCCATTCTGACCGTGCCGGTCAGCGTTTCAGCATTTTCCGTGTTGCGGCAAACCCTCGGCCTGAGCCAGACCCAGAGTTTGAACAACCTGCCCTACGTCCTGCGCGGAAAATTGGCCGGTGGACTGTTCGGCACCCTGCGCTTTGTGGATCGTGGGACGCTGGATCTGCCGAACACCGCTACTTGGTAAACCTCAGGCCATATGATCAGTCGGTCATGAAACGCACGCCCGGTTTGGCCCGCTCATCCACGCTCAACTCGAAAATATCCGGCCGGGCGTAATGCCCCACCACGTCATAGTCATACCGTGCGCGCACCAGATCGTCGGTATTGATCTGCGCGCTCAAGAGCCCGGCTTCGCCCAGCAGCGGCCCGGCCAGGATGTCGCCCATGGGACCGACAATCACACTGCCACCCGCAATCAACGGGCGGTCTGAAGGCCAGTTGGCCACCTCAACGCCCAGCGCCGCGGGCGACGCCTGAACCTGGCACGCACTGATCACAAAACAGCGACCCTCGTGGGCAATGTGGCGCATGCTCACCTGCCACATCTCGCGTTCATCCACCGTGGGCGCACACCACACCTGCACACCCTTGGCGTACATCGCCGTGCGCAGCAGGGGCATCATGTTTTCCCAGCACACCGCGCCGCCGATGCGCCCGACCGCCGCGTCGACCACCGGCAATGTGGAGCCATCACCCTTGCCCCAGATCAGCCGTTCAGTGCCGGTGGGCATCAGCTTGCGGTGCTTGGCCACCAGGCCGTCCGCCGGCTCGAAATACAGCATGGTGCAATACAACGTGCTGCCACTGCGCTCGATCACACCCAGGACCAGGCTGGCACCGGTGCGCGCCGACAAACCCGCCAGCGCCTCGGTTTCGGCGCCAGGCACATCGATGGCGTTGGCAAAATACCGTGCAAAGGCTTCGCGGCCTTCGGGCAGGCGATAACCGAGCTGCGTGCCGAAGCCTTCGCCTTTGGGGTAACCACCCAGCAGCGCCTCGGGCATCACCACCAATTGCGCACCGCTGCGCCGGATCGGGTCTTCATAGGCCAGGATTTGCGCCAGGGTATCGGCCTTGCCGCCGGGCAAGGAACCGATTTGCAAAGCCGCCACAGTAGAAACAGGCATCAGGAGCACTCCGAACAATGAGGGGTTGCCCATTCTCCGGCCAGCTTGGATCATGAATAAAGCCCACCTCAGTGCTGAATGATATGAGCTATATAAATATCACCCAGGTCGACCTGAACCTGCTGAAAACCTTTGAAGCCCTGCACGATGAATCCAGCGCCAGTCGCGCGGCGTTGCGCCTGGGCGTGACCCAATCAGCGATCAGCGCGGGCCTGCGGCGTTTGCGCGAAGTGTATGGCGACCAACTGTTCGTGCGTACCGGCCGCGGCCTGGCGCCGACCTTGCGGGCCAATCAGTTGAAGCCGGTGATCAGTGAGGCGCTGGACCGCTGCCGGCAGAGCCTGGCAATGACCCATCCGGACACCCAGCACTATCAGGGACGGTCCGTGGTGCTGGGCTTATCCGACGATTTCGAGATTGCCTACGGCCGCCGCCTGATGGAGGAAATTGCCCGGCGCATGCCGAAATTGCGCGTAATTTTCCGTCAGACCCACAGCCAGATCGTCGCCACCGCCCTGCTCGACCGCAGCCTCGACCTGGCGATTACCGCCGGCGGTTTTGCCGAACGTCGCTTGAGCCGGCAAGTGCTGGGGGAAGGTGATTACCGCTGCCTGGTCGACCCGCACAGCCTGGCGCCAGGCCAGCAAGGTATCGATCTGCAAGCGTTCGTTGCACGCGAGCACGTGCTGGTGTCATCCGGCGGGTTTATCGGGATTACCGATGAAGGGCTGGCGGCACAGGGGCTGAGCCGCCAGGTGTGCGCGTCCACCAGCCACTTCGCGGCGCTGCCGTTTCTGCTCAAGGGCAGCCAGGCGGTGGCGACCATTCCCGGGCACGCCGCCGAAGCCATCGCACGGATGACAGGCCTGCAGGTGCTGCCTTGCCCGTTGGCGCTGCCGCGCTACCCGGTGGAACTGGGCTGGCGTACCCAGGCTCAACTTGATCCGATAGTGCTGAAAGTACGCGAGGCGATTGTCGCCAGTTTTACTTCGCCGCTGCCATCAGCTTGTTGACTTCGCTGCGCACCATATTGGAGAACTCCGGCGGCGACATGCCGTCGAGTTCCGCGCGGACCCATTCGGCCCACTTGCCCTTGCGCTTAGCGCGCTCGCCGAACAGGCGCGCGGCTTCGCCCTTGGCCTTGCCCAGGTTGCTTTGCCACAGGTCATAGAGACGGGACTTTTCATCTTCCAGCTCGGCGCGTTCGGCGAGGGTCTTGTTGGCGAGATTGAAGCTCATGTTGAATTTCCTGCTGCACAAATTGGTGACATCTTACACTGTAGGTCTACGTTTCCTGATTCGGATTTCGCATGCCACAGCGGCTGGCAAAAAAACTGCAACTTTTGCTGCCACCCGGCACTCCATTGTTCACTGTCACATTTACCTGCAAGGAGTCACCCAATGGCCCGTAAATCTGCCGCCCAAGTCGTCGAAGATCAAATCAAGGATCAAGCGTTCAGCGAACTGACTGCACTGATCGAAGAGTCAGACAAACTGCTCAAAAGCAGCGCGTCCCTGGTGGGCGAAGAAGGTGAAACCTTGCGCGAGCAGGTCGCGATCAAGCTCAAGCAAGCCCTCGATTCGGTGTCCCATGTGCGCGAGCGCAGCAAGCCGGTGGTGGATGCCACCGAAACCTACATCGGTGGTCACCCGTGGCAGACCGTGGCGATTTCCGCAGGCTTTGGCCTGGTGGTCGGCCTGCTGCTCGGTCGTCGCAACTAATACTGTGCACCTTGCGTAGCCGCTGCCGCGCCCTGGCGAGGCAGCGGCTACGTGGTTTTTCAGACGGCCCACTCACGCAACTGATTCAATGCGTGCGCATCCACTTCAATGCCTGCCTCCAACGACTTCGCCCGCGTGCGATGACGTCGATCCCCCGGCAACCGCCGCAACCCTGCCGCGTGCATCTGCCGCACCAGTTCCTGGCTGCGCTCGGCGAAGTTTTGCCCGGCGGTTTTGCTCGGGTCGATCAGAATCAACAGTTGGCCGGTCCATGGCGTGCGCGCACCCGGGTGATCGGCCCAGTTGAACTCAAACGAGAAGTTGCCGCCGGTCAAGGCTGCGGCCAGTAACTCGACCATCATCGACAGCGCCGAGCCTTTGTGCCCGCCGAACGGCAACAAAGCACCGCCTTCGAGGATGGCCTTGGGGTCCTGGGTCGGCTGGCCCAGGCTGTCCACGCCCATGCCCGGCGGCAGACGTTCGCCCTTGCGCGCGGCGATCTGCACATCGCCATGGGCGATGGCGCTGGTGGCCAGGTCGAAGACAATGGGCGCGCCGTCCGCGCGTGGTGCGGCAAACGCGATCGGGTTGGTGCCAAACAACGGGCGATCGGCGCCATGGGGCACCACGCAGGTCATGCTGTTGACCACACTCAGCGCCACCAAGCCTTGCTCGGCGAAGGGTTCGACATCCGGCCACAACGCGGCGAAGTGATGGGAATTGTGAATCGCCAACAGCGCAATACCGGCGCTGCGGGCCTTGTCCACCAGCAACGCACGGGCCGCCGCCAGCGCCGGTTGGGCAAAGCCGTTCGCGGCATCGACACGCACGAAGCCGGAAGCGACATCCGTGACCACCGGCGTAGCCTTGCCGTCGACCCAGCCGCTGTCCAGCGTGCTGACATAACCGGGAATCCGAAAGATGCCATGGCTATGAGCGCCGTCGCGCTCGGCGCTGGCGCAATTGTGCGCGAGGACCTGCGCCACTTCCGGCGACGTGCCGTGCTTCATAAACACCGCGTGCAGCAACCCCACCAGCTCGTTGAAACCGATGAACGCTGAAGAACTATCCACTATCGGGGACTGGGCAGACATCTGTAGCTCCGATTTTGTAATTGGAAGAGACAACAAGAATCCAGACCAACGATTAAACAACGCCTCCCGTGCCTGCTGTCAACGGGCGCTTGAGCTATCTGCTGCCTGACGCGCTTCGCCGCCCATTACCGTGGGCCGCGACTCCGTCACAGAGCTGTTTTAGGCGTGCCCAACGAGAATAACGCGCAATTGATATGCAATAGCCATGATCGCTGTTCTCGCCATCCGCCTCCGGAGGTTAGAATGTGGGAAATCAGGATGAATTAATGACCGAAAAGTCTGTTTCAGAAGCCGAATATGACGCCATCACCGATGCTGCTGCGCATTGGTGTATGCGCCTGCATGCGAGTGATTGCACGGCGGACGAACGACTGGCCTTTCAACGCTGGCACGATGCTCACCCGCTGCATGCTTTCGAGTACGCAGCGATGCTGGAAATCTGGGACGTTGCCGATCACTTGCCACGCCACGCCCCGGCCCCCGTTGTAGTGCCGCTCAAACCGCGTAGCCGGTTGCGTACTTATGCCGTCGCAGCCGCGGTGTGCCTGGCTGCCCTGCCCCTGGCGGCGTTCACCGGTTGGGAAGCGGGGTGGTTGCCAAGTGCCTATGAACGGTTCGAAGCCCGCAATGGTTTGCGCCAAGTCACGCTGGGCGACGGCAGCCAGCTAGAGCTCAACCTGGGCACCGAACTGGTCTACGCCAATTACAAGGACCAGCGCCAGGTCACGCTGAGCAAGGGCGAGGCGTTTTTCAAGGTCAGCCATGACAGCGCCCATCCATTTGTCGTCAGGGCCGGTGACGGACAGGTGCGCGTGACCGGCACCCAATTCAACGTATGGAAATACGAAGATCAGGTGCGTGTGATGTTGCTCGAAGGCTCGGTGCAGATTTCCAGCGACCCGGCACACAGCAGCGTGCCGCTGACCCAGGGCATGCAAGCCAGCTATCAACAGGGCGATACCACCCCGCGTGTGCGCTCGATCAACCCCGACGACAGCGCCCTCGCCTGGCGCCAGGGTAAATTGGTCCTGGATAACCTGGCCCTGGCCGATGCTTTACCACTGATCAACCGTTACCTGAACAAGCCCGTGATGCTGGCCGATACCGGCACCGGGACGATCCGTATCGGCGGCATCTACAACATCAGCGAGGTCAACAACCTCGTGCCCTCCTTGCCCAAGGTTTTGCCGGTCTACCTGACCCAGAACCAGGATGGCAATCCCGTCCTCAACTCCATTCCACGTAAAGCGCCCAAGGGCTGAGCCTGTTGCCGGCATCAGTGGGCTTGCTTGCGTCTGCTGTGTCCATTTTTGAAACACCTCCCTGTCCTGAACGTCCCGGCCTGCGCGGGTTCATCGTTTTGTCACACGCAGTGTTACATCACTGATACAACCTCCCGAACTCCCCGCCTGCGGGCCAGGTATATCGCGAATTGCCGGCCGGCGTCGGCAGGCTGTATCAGCGCTGAAACAGCGTGGCCATCACTTAGCCTGCTAAGTTTCATAACTATTTGATTAACAACAATAAATTTAAAGCGGCACGCCTCCTGCTCTATTCCTTACAGCGCTGTTTAGGGTCAGCGCTACGAATAAGGAATTTTGCCGTGGACACACATAATCCAGGCTCACTGAGCCTCCTGCTGATCAGCTGTGTACTGAGTACCGGCGTGAGCCTTCCAGTGCTCGCGGCAGGCGATGGTGTGATCGTCGTTCAACGTCAGGTCCAACCTTATACGATAGGCCGCACACGCGGCACCGACCCCTACCCCACCACCGTCAATGCCAATCCATCGGCAGCCATCTACCGCGCCTCCAACGGTGAACTCAGCGACAACGACTTCGCCGGTGTGAGCAGTGGCGTCAGCATCACTCGCAGCATCATGCCCAATGGCGACCTGGCCGGTTTGACCAATATCAATGCCGGCGGCATCGGCCTGGGCGCCGGCAGCGCAGCCGGCCATAGCGGCGGCGGTGTCGCCGGCACGGTCAACGGCGCGGTAGCCAGCGGCCTCGCCCCGCTGAACAATCTCGGCGGCATGATCGGAGGAGCGATGAAATGAACGCTTCCTGGATGCTCCTCGCCGTACTCAGCTGCACGGCGGCAATGGCCGACAGCAGTAATAACGCAACTATCGATAACTCGGCCAAGCAATACAGCGGCGTCGTGACGCTCAACCAGGCCGCAGGCGACCAGCAACAACTGAGCAACAACGTCGCGATCGCGGTGGGCCACAACGCCCAGGCGAACATTGCCGTCACGCAAAAAATCAGCGGCGCTGCCGCAGACCGCGCCATGGATGCCACAGCGGCGATCCACGGCACCTCCTTCAGCAATGGCAACGGTGTACTGAGTGTCAACCAGTCGGCCGGGGCCCAGAACCAGATGATCAATGCCGTGCGAATCAGCGTTAACGCTGGCCCGCAGAGCATCGACGACAGTGTCATGTCGCAACAGAACGTTGCGCTTGCAACAAACTCAGGGTTGACCCCTACCACTGGCAGCCGCCAGGTCGTTACCAGCGACCAGGCCTTCACCGGCAGCCGTGGAGTGGTACAGGTCAGCCAGAGCGCCGGGGTGGGGAACCGAGTGGCTAACACCCTGAATGTACGACTCAACTGATGGAGCTGAGTCGCTAGCTACACCGTACCAACACTTAACCAACTAATTAGAAGCAAGGAGATACACCATGAAACCTACAATGGCTCTTAAACCACTGGCTTTCGCTCTCGCTGCTCTCATGGCTGTTGCTGCTCAAGCGGGTGAGACTTATCACCATCCAAAACCGCCAACCGTCGCTGCCGCAGCCGCCAATGACGGTCAAAGCAACCATGGCAACGTGGTGATCAATGACAAAACCAAAAACAACGCGTCGGCCAACAATTCCTACAACCACAGCAGTGGCGTAGCCAACGGCAACGTTCTCAGTGGTGAAAACAACCAAGGCAAAAACGACGTAGTCGTCCAGTCTGCCGATGCTGATTTCGTGTTCGCCTCCGTGAACTCCGCACAATCGAACACCGGTAACCTGGTGATCAACAGCGGCACCAAAAACAATGCCTCCCTCAACGATAGCGGTAACAACGCTTCGGGCATCATTCAGTTGAACGCCGCAGCAGGCACTTCCAACCAAGCCAGCAACAGCACTGTCATTCAGTCGAACAAAGACGGCTCTGGCGGCCTCGCAACCGTCAATGGCGTGCAGGAAGTATCCAGCAACCTGACCCTCAACGTCAGCAGCGGCCACAGCTGGAGCGCCAAACCCGTTGTCAACAACGCCAGCGTGAACAACTCGATGAACTACAGCTCTGGGGTATCGAACTCCAACGTTCTGTCGGGCAGCAACAACCAAGGTCAGAACAACGTAGTGGTCCAATCCACCACTCGCTTCTGATCCAGATCGGGCCTTGGCAACAAGGCCCTTTTTATTTCCAGTGTCCAACAGGTCATACGATCATGCGCCTTGTTGCCTTCTTCCTGCTGCTAGCACTCACCGGCCCGACTTGGGCGGGGCAAATGGCCGTGGTCATGCCCGGCGGTGGGTTGATCTACAAAAAGGTCGAGAGCATCCGCGAGCGTAAGTTCGCCAACCTGGTGGAACAGAAGACCGATTTCAGCTGTGGGGCCGCTGCACTGGCGACCATCCTGCGCCAAGCCTATTGGATGGACGTGGATGAAGACCACGTCATCAAGGGCATGCTGGTCAACGCCGACCAGGACCTGGTGCGCACCCAGGGCTTCTCCATGCTCGACATGAAGCGCTACCTGGAAAGCATCCACATGCGCGCCAAGGGCTACCGGATCACCCCAGAAGTGCTGATCACCGTAAAAGTGCCGGTCGTCGTATTGCTCGATATTCGCGGCTACAAGCACTTCGTGGTATTGCAGCGCGCCGACAAGGACTGGGTGTATATCGGCGATCCTGTGCTGGGTCACAAGCGCTACGCCAAGGACGATTTCATCAAGGGCTGGAACGGCATCGTATTCGCCGTACTGGGTGAAGGCTACGACAAGGCCAACGCCTTGCTCGACCCGCCCACGCCGCTGACCGCCAAAAACCAAGTGAACGGCTTCAGCCCGGTCCGCGACAGTGAATTGATGGACTTCGGTTTTATCCAGAGCGACTTCTTCTAGAAGCGCAATAAGGAGTAGGAAGCTCCAGGAGCAAGCGATGAACACTCTCCGTTGGCTGACAGTCATGTGCCTGGCAGCCTCAGCACCTGCTTATGCTTCGTCGGCGTTCAAGCCGATCGAACTCAAGGATTCGGAAATGTCCGAGCTGCGCGGCCGCTATGTGATGCCGGGGCGGATTGTCAGCTTTGGCCTTGTGATGAGCAGCACTTGGACTAACGCCGCCGGTGCAACCGTAACCGGCACCGCCAACATGCAAGTCAACGCCTCCACCGTCACCCCGCAGTTTTACGTGCAGATTACCGGTAACGATGGCAGCGGCGCGACCCAGCAGCCTACCGGCACGGGCACTGTCGTCGGCGGCGCCGGCCTCGGCACGGGCCAAGGCGTGGTTCAAAGCGTCCGCGCAGCAGGTGATGGCAACACAGCCAACAACGGCGTCGACATCAACGTCGACAAAAGCGGCCTGGCGCCGGCCAACTATGTGCAGTCAGGCCAGGCGCTAATGGCCGGCCAGTCGATTACCGGCAGCACCGCCGCCGGCCAGGTCACGGTGAGCGCCAAAAACGGCGGCGTGCAGATGGCGCTGCTGGCCAACAACAACCAAGGCAACGTCGTGCAGCAAATTGGTGGCGGTAACGTCCTGCAAGGTACGGTTATTCAAGGGAACAGCAACTTCGTGAACAACTTGACCCAACTCAATGTGGTCCTGGGAAACAATGGCCTGAACAACATCACGCAGAACCTCAACCTGGATCAACTTAAAGGCCTCCGCCCTTCCGGTTATTGAACTACGCTGAGCCACGACACTTACGCATTAAGAATGGGACGGCTTATTTCATGCATCGATCGTTATCGTTACGTGCCGTGGTTTGTTTGAGTACGCTCCTGCCGGCGTCCGCGCTATACGCCGCACCGGACACCGATATCGAAACCTTGAAACAGGAACTTCTGGAGCTCAAGCAACGTTATGAAGTGCAGCAAAAAGCACTGGCAGTACTGGAGCAACGCGTTCGACAAGTAGAAGACCAACCCGCAACACCCACCCCTAGACGCTTGGTCAAGTCGCCTGCCGACTTGAGAAAAGGCGGCACCACCGTGGCAGGCAACACGCCAGGGGTGGGCGCGGCGGCGGCATCGGGCGGTGCAGCCGGCGGCAGTTCCTACGGGCAAAGCCTGAAGGATGACTCGGCGCCCGCACAAAGTGTGAGCAACTTGTACAACGAGGCCAGTGGCTTTTTTGGCAATGGCAAGTTCAGCTTTGAAACCGGCGTCACCTATGCCCGCTATGACGCACGCCAGTTATCCCTTAACGGCTTTCTGGCGCTGGACTCGATCTTCCTCGGCAATATCAACTTGGACCGGATCAAGTCGGACAGTTGGACCGTGGATCTGACCGGACGCTACAACTTGGACAACCGTTGGCAGTTCGATGTGAACGTGCCGGTGGTGTATCGCGAGTCGACGTACCAGTCCGGCGGTGCCGGCGGCAGCGCCAATACCACATCGGAAGGCTCGGTTACCCGGGACCCGACTATCGGCGATGTGAACTTCGGCATTGCGTATAAATTCCTCGACGAGAGTGCCAGCCTGCCGGATGCAGTGGTGTCGTTACGGGTCAAGGCGCCTACTGGCCAAGATCCTTATGGCATCAAGCTGATCGAATCGCCCACCAACTCTAACCTCGCCGTGCCGGAAAGCCTGCCGACAGGTAACGGCGTGTGGTCGGTGACGCCGGGCATCTCCCTGGTCAAGACCTTCGACCCGGCGGTGCTGTTCGGTTCGCTGTCCTACACCCATAACTTCGAGGATTCGTTCAGCGACATCAGCCCCAACGTCAACCAGACAGTACCCGGCAAGGTTAGCCTGGGCGACAGCTTCCAGTTAGGTGCCGGTGTCGCCTTCGCCCTCAACGAGAAAATGAGTATGTCGTTCTCGGTGTCCGACCTCGTGCAACGCAAGAGCAAGGTCAAGCAGAGCGGCTCGGATTGGCAATCGGTGGTCTCCAGCGATGCCAACGCCGGTTATTTCAACGTGGGCATGACCATCGCAGCGTCGGATAACCTGACGATCGTGCCGAACCTGGCCATTGGCATGACGGCTGATGCGCCGAACTTCACCTTCAGTCTGAAATTCCCGTACTACTTCTAAACCGCACTCAAGGAAAAGCCCCGCAACGATAAGGGTCGTTGCGGGGCTTTTCGGTTTACCCGCCCTAGCGGATCTGGTGTTTGTGCAATAACCGGTAGAACGTCGGCCGGGAAATCCCCAGCACACGCGCCGCGACACTCAGGTTGTCGCTGTGCCGGTTGAGCACATCGCACAGCGCCTGGCGTTCGGCGCGGTGCTTGTAGTCTTCCAGTGTAGCCATCGGCGACGAAATTGCCTGCTGACCTTGCAAACCCAGATCAACGGCTTCGATTTGCCGCCCTTCGGCCAGTACCAGGCCCCGACGTACACGGTTGGCCAGCTCGCGCACATTGCCCGGCCAAGGGTGCTGCCCCATTGCCACCAGCGCGTCTTCGCTGAAACTGCGCGGACGGCGCCCGGTTTCCTGGCTGTAGAAGCGCGCAAAGTGGTTGGCCAGCATGGCGACGTCGCCGTGGCGCTCGCGTAACGGCGCAGTGACCACTTGCAGTACATTCAAACGGTAATACAAGTCTTCACGAAACGTACCCTTTGCCACGGCGGCTTCCAGGTCGACGTGAGTCGCCGCCAGCACCCGCACATCCACCGGGATGGGCTGGCTGCCGCCGACACGCTCGATCTGTTTTTCCTGCAGGAATCGCAGCAGGTTGGCCTGCAGCTCCATCGGCAAATCGCCGATCTCATCAAGAAACAAAGTGCCACCGTTGGCCGCCTCGATCCGCCCGACCTTGCGCTGATGGGCGCCAGTAAATGCGCCCTTTTCGTGGCCAAACAGTTCGGATTGGATCAGGTGTTCGGGGATCGCGCCGCAGTTGATCGCGACAAACGGCTTGGCATGGCGCTGGGATTGGCGGTGCAGGGTTTTGGCCACCAGCTCTTTGCCGGTGCCGCTGTCGCCACGGATCAGCACCGGGGACTCGGTGGGTGCCAACTTGGACAACAACTTGCGCAGCTCGCGGATCGGTCGGCTGTCGCCCAGCAGCTCATGTTCGGGCTCGTCCACTGCGGTATAGCCCTTGCCCCGCAGCCTTGCCATGCCAAAGGCGCGGCCAAGGGTGACCTGCACCCGGGACACATCAAACGGCAAGGTATGGAAGTCAAAAAACCATTCGCAGACAAAATCCCCGACGTTCTGCAGCCGCAACACATCCTGGGTGAGCACCGCGATCCACTCAGTGCCGCTGCGGCTAATCAGCTCCTTGACGGCTTCGGGCCGCTCCAGGTGATACGGCTGCAAACGCAGCAAACCCACATCGCAGGATCGATCACCCACGGCCGCCAACGTACAGCTGTCCACTTGCCATCCCGCCGCACACAAGCCGGGCGACAGCTCATGGCAGTCATCACAGGGGTCGACCACGAGCAAGCGGCGTTGCGCAGGTGTACCAATCATGACTATTCCTTGGCGCCAGAATTGCTAAAGTTATTTATAAACAAAGGTTTGTGATGCTTGTACGTTACAGTATCAAAATCTTGACAGTTGCCTTGTATCGTTTTGCTATATGTTTTGGCAAAAAGCCACTCAAGCGTCAGCTCCGACAAAAAAAGCCGTTCCCGATGAGTGCCGTATTCGGCTTTCAAAACAGCCGCTTACATGACGCTAATCACGGAAAGTTGAAATTTGTTGCTCTAACATGTGACCCGTACCCCGCCATCGCGCATCAGTACAAGTAACTCGCCGCACGGTCAGCCCAACCGACGGCACTCACTTGATTGGGCATTTAGAGAGAAGACCTACATGAACGCCCCGCTCCGCATCAACGAAGCTCTTTTGATCGCAGACCGTGCTTTCCGGCCCTTCCAGTGCGTGGCCTGGCATGATGGCAACGGCGCCCTCAGCCTGAGCGTCATCGACCGCACCAATACCCGTATCGGCACTAAGCAGCTGTCATCGAGTACCTACACCGACCCGGCGCAACTAGAAGACTTATTATTGCAGGCGCGCGCCGAGCTCGATAAAGATGGCCACCAGCTGCAGTCTTGGGCCATGCCGAAGTAATTCGAAACTGCAACTGGCGAGCACTGCGCTGTAAACGGCAGGGCTCGCCAGTTCAGTATTAAAACGCCGATGCTCTAACTTGGCGTATCGAACACTTTGTGTGGCACTTTGAGAATAAACCGCTCGATCGCTTGCGCCGCACCGTCCTCAAGATTGCTGCCGGTGACGACATCGGCTTGGCGCTTGACGGCCTCTTCAGCCTGCCCCATGGCAATCGACAACCCGGCCACATGAAACATCGCCGGGTCGTTGCCACCATCGCCGATAACCGCCGTCTGTGCCAAAGGCACCCCGAGGTGCGCGGCCAAGGTTTTCAAGGCCTCGCCTTTGTTGGCCATCATGGCGGTTACATCCAGGTAGATCGGTTGCGAACGCGATACTTGGGCCAACCCCTGCACCTTGGGCTGTAATTGCGCTTCCAACTCCACCAGCAATTGCCTGTTGCGACTGGCGGCGACGATCTTGTCGACCCGATCCAGGTAAGGTTCGAAACTCTCCACCACCAGCGGCCCATACCCCAGGCCAGCGGTTTCAACCGCCACCATCGGCCCAGGCGGGTCGCGCCGCAGCCATTCGCCGTCGGCAAACAGCCAGACTTCCACGTCCGGCTCCCCGGAAAACAGCGCCAATGTCACCAGCGCCGCCTCCGCCGGCAGGCGGTGCGCCACCAGCACAGTTCCGTCAGGGTTGACCAGCGTGCCTCCATTGAAGCCCGCCACCGGCACGTCGATGCCAAACGCTTGGATCATCTTCAACATGGCCTTGGGCGGACGCCCACTGGCAAGGCTGAACAACACGCCCGCTTCACGCAAAGCGCGAACCGTTGAAAGGGTACGCGGGGTCGGGGTGTGATCCGGACGCAATAAAGTGCCGTCCATATCACTCAATACAAACCGGATGGGATGATTCGTTGCATCACTCATCCGAGCGAGTGCCAGGCGCGGCCATCGCGGGCCAGCAACGCATCGGCCGCTGCAGGGCCATCTTCACCGGCCTTGTAGGCCTGAATCCCGTCATCTTCCTTCCACGCATCGAGAAACGGCTGCACCGCACGCCAGCCGTTTTCGATGTTGTCGGCGCGCTGGAACAGGGTCTGATCGCCGGTCATGCAATCGTAGATCAAGGTTTCGTAACCCGTCGACGGCTGCATTTCGAAGAAGTCTTCGTAGGCAAACCCCAACTCAATGTTAGCCATGTCCAAGGTCGGCCCAGGCCTTTTCGCCAGCAGGTCAAACCACATGCCTTCGTTGGGCTGGATCTGGATCTTAAGGAAAGTGGGCTTGAGTTCACTCACCTCAGTGTCGCGGAACTGCGCATAGGGCGCTGGCTTGAAGCAGATCACGATCTCGGTATCGCGAATGCTCATGCGCTTGCCAGTGCGCAGGTAGAACGGCACACCCACCCAGCGCCAGTTGTCGATCATCACTTTCAGGGCGACGAACGTCTCGGTGCTGCTGTCGGGCGCGACGTTGGCTTCTTCGCGGTAGCCGGGCACCTGCTTGCCGCCAATCTCACCGGCGGCGTACTGCCCACGCACCGAATTAGCCCTTGCATCCGCTGCGGACCAGGGGCGCACGGCACCGATCACCTTGGCCTTTTCACCCCGCACTGCGTCGGCGCCAAACGCCGCCGGCGGCTCCATGGCGACCATCGCCAGCAGTTGGAACAGGTGGTTGGGCACCATGTCGCGCAGGGTGCCGGTTTTTTCGAAGAAATTACCCCGGGTTTCCACGCCGACGGTTTCGGCGGCGGTGATTTGTACGTGGTCGATGTAATGGTTGTTCCAGAACGCTTCGAACAGCACGTTGGAGAAACGGCTGATCAGGATGTTCTGTACCGTTTCCTTGCCCAGGTAATGATCGATGCGATAGATCTGCTTCTCGCTCATCACCTTGAGCAAGCAGGCGTTCAAGGCTTCGGCGGTGGCCAGATCGGAACCGAACGGCTTTTCGATCACCACGCGGCGGAAGTGATCGTCGGTTTCCGTCAACAGACCGGCACTGCCCAGGCGCTGCACCACTTCACTGAAGAAACGCGGTGCGGTGGCCAGGTAGAACACCGCATTGCCGGTGCCGCTGTCGGTGATTTTCTTGGCAATATCCGCGTAGGTGCCGTCGTCGAGGAAATCACCCTCGACGTAGCTGATACCGTTGGCCAACTGCGCCCACAGCTGTGGGTCCAGTGCGTTGTCGGCATTGCCCTTGACCTTGCTCGCGGCTTCGGTGCGAATGAAGTCCTCGAGTTTTTTGGCAAAGTCGGCATCGCTGATGGCGTTGTGATCAACGCCGACAATGCGCAGGCCGTTGCCCAGCAGCCCGTCACGACTCAGGTTGTACAAGGCCGGCATGAGCAGGCGCTTGACCAGGTCGCCATGGGCGCCAAACAGAAACAGCGTGGTGGGAGGAGCGGGTTCGGTCTTGGGTTTCTTGCCGTTATCGGTCATTTTTTGGAAGTCTCCACGTGACCACCGAAGCCAAAGCGCATGGCAGAGAGCATTTTGTCACCGTAGGTGCTCTGCTGGCGCGAGCGGAAACGCGCAAACAAAGACGTGGACAACACCGGTACCGGCACGGCTTGTTCCATGGCGGCTTCGATGGTCCAGCGGCCTTCACCGCTGTCGGCAACCGAGCCGGAATAACCGTCGAGTTTCGGGTCGGTGGCCAAGGCGTCGGCGGTCAGGTCCAGCAGCCAGGACGACACCACGCTGCCACGGCGCCAGACTTCGGCGATATCGGCAACATTCAGGTCAAAGCGCTGGTCTTCGGCCAGGTTTTCCGAGTTTTTGGTCTTGAGGATGTCAAAGCCTTCGGCAAACGCCTGCATCATCCCGTACTCGATGCCGTTGTGAATCATCTTTACGAAGTGCCCGGAACCCGCAGGGCCCGCATGAATGTAACCGTGCTCGGCGCGGGGGTCAGCGGCGGCGGAGCGGTCCTTGGTTCGCGGGATGGTACCCAGGCCCGGCGCCAGGCTGGCGAAGATCGGGTCGAGGCGCTGCACGGTCTCGGTGTCGCCACCGATCATCATGCAGTAGCCACGCTCCAGGCCCCAGACACCGCCCGAGGTGCCGACGTCGACGTAGTGCAGGCCTTTTTCCGACAGGGCCTTGGCGCGACGCACGTCGTCCTTGTAGTTGGTGTTGCCGCCGTCGATGATCACGTCACCGTCGTCCAACAGCTCGCTCAACTCATTGATGGTGTTTTCGGTGGGGTCACCTGCCGGCAGCATCACCCACACGGCGCGAGGCTTTTGCAGCCCGGCGACCAGCGCCTTCAAATCGGCGACGCCGGTGGCGCCCTCTTCGCTCAGGCCTTTGACAAATGCTTCGTTACGGTCGTAAACAACGGTGGTATGCCCATTGAGCATCAGGCGCCGCGCAATATTACCGCCCATGCGGCCTAGTCCAATAATCCCCAGTTGCATGTGCTGATGCTCCTAACTACTAAAAAATGTGTGGCATAGTTTATAGCGCAACGAGGCTAATGAGGGTTAGTCCAGCGCAGATCGGCGTAGTTTCATGACAAAAAATTAGCCAGCATTTCACCATCATCCCCGCAAAAGTCACACGACCACTAAAAATATAAAAGTTCCATTGATACTGAAAAGAATTCAGAATTGCCTCCGACTGATGCCGAGAACCTTGAATCATGCGTTCTGGCACCGCGATCTACCGGCTATTTGCGAGGTAAGCAATGAGCACAGCACAGATGACCCGCCCGCCACAGACCCTCTACGTCAGCATCCGTCGTGACGAGTTGCGCCAATTGAAGGCCGAACGCGACCAACTGCAACAGGAAGTCTTGCGCCTGCGCTCACACCTGCAAGGCCAGCTGGATAAGCCTTCCAGCCCACAGCCCGCCCTCTGCTGAACGGCTTTGTGAGGCAATCCCTACAAAAAACTCACAAAGTTTTCACACGCCCATCACGATACTCGCGCCCGAAGGGCCGCCTCACACAAGGGCGGCCTCTGCTGCGTGCGTTCCTGCGCGTCAGCTGAAAAATTATTGGGTTGGAGCGCTGGATGGCGATGTTCAAACGCAGCACTACGTCTGCGAAAGGTTTTGATTGGGCCGGCTTGGGTTGGCTGTTCCTGTTTTTCTGGTACTTCTCGGGTATTACCCAACTGCTGATTCAACTGACCGGCACTTCCGGTTTCAGTGGCTTTCGCCAAGCCTTCTTCATGAGTGCACTGTGGTTGGCGCCGATGTTGTTATTCCCACACCGTACACGCCTGCTGGCCGCCCTGATCGGTGTAGTGCTGTGGGCTTGCTCCATGGCCAGCCTGGGTTATTTCTTCATTTATCAGCAGGAATTCTCCCAGAGCGTCATCTTCATCATGTTCGAGTCGAACATTTCTGAAGCGGGCGAATACGCCACCCAATATTTCGCCTGGTGGATCGTGCTGGCTTTCATTGCGCACACCGCCTTCGCCATCTTCCTGTGGACGCGCTTGCGCCCGGTTTACCTGCCTCGCGGCCAGTCGATAGTGGCAGCGGTAGCCATTGTGCTGGCCGTCGTCGGCTACCCGCTGGTCAAGCAGATCGCCACGAGCGGAACCATGGAACAGGCCATCGACCGCTTCGAATCCCGCATCGAGCCGGCCGTGCCATGGCAAATGATCGTCGCCTACCGCCGCTACACCGAGCAACTGGACAACATGCAAGGCATGCTGACCAGCGCCAGCCAGATCGCACCGTTGAAAAACCTTAAGGACAGCATGGCCGGCCAGCCTTCGACCCTGGTGCTGGTGATCGGCGAGTCCACCAACCGTCAGCGCATGAGCCTCTATGGCTACCCGCGCAGTACTACGCCGGAACTGGACAAACTGCGTGACCAACTGGCGGTGTTCGATAACGTCATTACCCCTCGCCCCTACACGATTGAAGCGCTGCAACAGGTCCTGACCTTCGCCGACGAAGAGAACCCGGACCTCTACCTCAAGACGCCGTCGATTGTCAGCATGATGAAGCAGGCCGGCTACAAGACCTTCTGGATCACCAACCAGCAGACCATGACCAAGCGCAACACCATGCTCACGACCTTTTCCGAACAGGCCGACGAGCAGGTCTACCTGAACAACAACCGCAACCAGAACGCCCGCCAATACGACGGTGACGTGCTGGCGCCGTTCGCCAAGGCCCTGGCCGACACTGCCGAGCGCAAGCTCATCGTGGTCCACCTGCTGGGCACGCACATGAGCTACCAGTACCGCTATCCGCCAACCTTCGAGAAGTTCACCGATCGCCAGGGCGTTCCGGACGCTATCAGCGATGCTCAGTTGCCGGTCTACAACAGCTACGACAACGCGGTGCTGTACAACGACTTCGTGGTATCGAGCCTGATCAAGGACTACGCCAAGACCGACCCCAACGGTTTCCTGCTCTACCTGTCGGACCACGGTGAAGACGTGTTCGACTCCGCAGGCCGCAGCACCCTGGGCCGTAACGAAGGCAAGCCGACGGCGCCGATGTACACCATCCCATTCATGGCCTACGCCTCACCTAAATGGCGCGAAAGCCACGACTGGAAATTTGCCGGTGACCTGCAACGGCCCTACAGCAGCTCACAGCTGATCCACACCTGGGCTGACTTGGCCGGTCTAAGTTTCGATGGGCTGGACCACAGCAAAAGCCTGGTCAGCGACAGCTTCAAACCGCGCCCGTTGCTGATCGGCAACCCCTACGAGTCCCAGCAGAAAGCCCTGATCGACTTCAGCCTGATCAAACCGAAGACCGCCGAGACTGCCGACGTGGTGATCAAGTAAACAGGCTCCGTAACAGAAAGATAACAATTATTCTCGTTTAAACCTAAAGTTCCACGCCTCCTTTCGTCTTTGAGCCAAGGTCATTTCTTACTGAGAAGGCCGCAAAGACGACAAGGAGTCTTCCGCGATGTTCGCGCCCCTTACCCGTTCCATGACCTTTACCCTCAGCCTGTTCAGCCTGGTGCTGAGCCCTGACCTGCGGGCTGAAACCGACCCCGAACAGATACCGCCTCCCGCGCTGGAGCTAGGCAGCACCAACATCACCGCCGAAGGCTTGGGTGCCAATACCGAGCACACCGGGGCCTACACCACCAGCTCGATGAGCACCGCCACCCGGCTGAACCTGTCGATCAAGGAAACCCCTCAATCCATTTCGGTGGTCACCCGCCAGCAGATGGACGATTTCAATCTCAATACCCTGACCGACGCCTTGCGCCAGACCACCGGCGTGACGGTTCAGCATTTGGATTCGGACCGGGCCAGTTACTCCTCCAGGGGTTATTCGATCAATAACTTCCAAGTGGATGGCATGCTCAATACGTTCGGGCGCATGAAGTCCGACTCGGACACCATCATCTACGACCGTATCGAAGTAGTACGCGGCGCCACCGGCCTGACCACCGGTGCCGGCGATCCCTCGGCCACCGTCAACATGATCCGCAAACGCCCGACCGCTCAGTGGCAAGCCAAGACCGGCGTCAGCGGCGCCAGCCATGACAACTACTACAGCTACCTGGATGTGGGCGGCCCACTGGCCTTTGACGGCCGGCTGCGCGGGCGCACAGTGATGGCTTACCGTGACAGCCAATCCTTTCGCGACAACTACGCGCTGCAACGGGAAGTGGGCTACGGCATTCTGGAAGCCGACCTGACGGACGACACCGTGGTAGCCGTAGGCTTCGACTACCAGAACAAACACGTGCAAGGCACTTCCTGGGGCACCTTGCCCTACTGGAACAGCGACGGCAGCAAGGCCAATCTTTCGCGCTCGGCCAACCTCGCGGCCGACTGGAGTTCCTGGCCACTGAAGGACAAGACCACCTTCGCCTCCATCGACCACAAGCTGTCGACGGACTGGCGCCTGAAAGCCGCATACACCCATCGGCAAAGCGATACCGACGGCAAGGTATATTACGGCGGCGCCGGTTTTCCGAATGCCGATGGCAGCGGCATGACGGCCTGGACCAACCAGATGGTCGGCACCTCGAAAATGGATGCGGTGGACTTTAACCTGGCGGGCGCCTATTCGCTGTTGGGGCGCGAACATGAGTTGATGGTGGGTTACGGCGAATCCGAGCAGCGCGACACGTCCCCCTTCCAACGTTTTGTAACACCCCAAGGCTACGAAACCATCGAAGACTGGAAGCACATGGGCGGCATCGGCAAATTCGCCGACCGCACCACCGGCCTCAAGGGTGAACACAGCAGCAAAAAACAGAAGGCCGGCTACCTCGCCACGCGCTTGAGCTTGACCGAGAAGTTGCACGCAGTACTGGGCAGCCGATATGGCAGTTGGGAAATCGAAAGCGTCTCTCCCAAATACAACCTCGATAACCAGTTGACCGCCTCAATCAAATCCAGCCAGACCCACACGGATATGTGGACACCTTACGCAGGCGTGCTCTACGACCTGACGCCGGAATACACGGTGTACGCCAGCTACACCGATATCTTCAACCCCCAGGACGAGCGGGACGCCAGCAAAAAATATCTCGAACCGGTGGTCGGCAGTAACTATGAAATCGGCCTCAAGGGCAGCCTGCTCAATGAGCGTTTGAACCTGTCCACAGCGTATTTCTGGAGCACCCAGGATAACGTCGCCGAACTCGACAATGCGGCCCCGCCAGACCCGGTCACCCGCGAGCAGTTCTACAAATCCGGCGGCAAAGGCAACAAGGTGCAAGGCTTTGAAGTGGAGGTATCGGGCGAAATCATGCCGGACTGGAACCTCACGGCGGGCTACACCTACACCCATTCGCTCAACGGGGATAAGCAGCGCAACAACACCGACCAGCCGATGAACATGCTGAAAATGTCGACGGCCTATCGCCTGCCGGGGGCGTGGCGCGGGTTGACGGTGGGCGGCGCAGTCAATTGGCAGAGCGACTTCTACGACTTCGCCGAGCGGCCGATCGGCGGTCGGGACCAGGATGGCTACCTGCTCACCGACTCCACCAAGATCACCCAGCAGGCCTACACCGTGGTCAACCTGATGTCGCGCTACCAGTTCGACGAACATGTTTCGGCTTCGGTTAACGTCAACAACCTGTTCGATAAAAAATATTATGAACGCGTCGGCTTTTATAATGGCGTGTACTGGGGGGACCCTCGCTCGATAACCTTGGCACTGGACTGGAAACTCTAACCACCCTCACCGAAAGTTAACGATATTGTTAACTTTCGGTGCTTCCCACGTTAATACCCGCTTAATAAGTTGCCCGCACAATCGCCCCATGACTCTGATCAAGGACCGAACGGATACCGATCACACTGACTGGGAACACCTTGATGAAACTCTCGACTTTGATGCTTGCTGGCCTGATAACCCTGACCTCTGCTGCCGCTTTCGCAGAAGGCGGATCGGAGCGCTCGAAGGAGTTCTACAACAACTTCACCTTCGTGCAGCAAAAAACTCACGGCACCAATGAACAAACAGCGTCCGCCGACGGCAAGACTTTGAAGCGTGATACTATTGATCAATCAAGTGCAGAGCCACAACCCAAAAGTTAATTTAAGCGTTACTTAATTCACATTACCCTGTGCCATTTCGCTCCGCTGGCAAAGGTTAACTTGGCGCCATTGAATGGCGCCTTTTTGGCCTGTGACTTATTACAACGGCTTATTCCAAAACAACATACGCCCATGGGCCGGATCAAATACCGAGTCGTCAAAACCGTACTTGCGGTACGCCGATTGCGCCACAGCATTGCCCTCGAGCACTTCCAAGGTGATCTTGCAGCAGCCACGCTGACGGGCGATCTCCTCGACCTTCTGCAGCATTTTCTGGCTCAGCCCCAGGCCCCGAAACTGATTCATCACGGCCACATCGTGGACATTGACCAGCGGGCGGCAGGCGAAGGTGGAAAACCCTTCAAAGCAATTGACCAACCCCGCAGGCTCGCCTCCCACGAATGCCAAGACACTGAACGCATGCGGACGCTTGGCCAGTTCAGCCGGCAGTTGTTGCAGCAGATCGGCTGGCAGGCTGTGGCCGCCACCCATAGGGTCTTCAGCGTAATGATTGAGCACCAGGGCGATGGCCTCGGCATGCACAGAATTGGTGTAGCTGGCTTGCAGCACCAGGATGTCAGGGGTATCCATTTCCTTCCTCGATAACGACAAACAAGGGAATCAGCTCCCTCTGAGGAGGACGATTGTAAGCGTGGAGCAGGCGCTAGATGAAGGAGATTAGCGACAAAAAGCTGCCGGAAAGCGCGAAGGTTATCCGCATCGAAAGCCGCTATAGGCCTTGCACGAGGCTTTTTCCTACACCCCAAAGCGCTGCAATTGCATCTCCTGCAAGCGGCTCAAGGTTCGCCGGAAAGGGAATTCCAGATAGCCTTCGGTATAGAGACTTTCCAACGGCACTTTAGCCTCGATGAACAGTGGCACCTTGCGGTCGTAGCATTCATCCACCAGGGCGATAAAGCGCCGCACGCTGTCATCGTGTACTGACAACTCGGGCAACTCGCGATCACCGGCCGCCACCCGCTGGACACCGTCCTCGGTGCCTCGGGCGATGCGCCCCGGACGCTTTTGCGCACTCAGGTTGGGGACCTCACCCAGCAGGATCGCCTTGAAACGATCACACAGCAGCATGAAATCCATCGCCGCCAAAGGTTGCTCGCACAGGTCGGCATACCGGCACCACAGCACCGTGTCGCTGGCCTGCACCGCCACAATGCAACGATGACCGACACTGACCTCCCCGTGGCGCACCGCTTGGCCCTCGCTCAATTGGTGGAACACCGCGGCCAGTGCATCCGGTTGATCGACCCAATAGCGTTGCACGCCGACGCCCGGGTGCAAGCGATGGTCTTCGCCACCGTCTACGGCAACCACTTGCAGGTGCTGCTTGATCGCCGCAATGCCCGGCAGGAAGCGCTCGCGATTGAAGCCGCCGGCATAGAGCTGCTCGGGCGGTTGATTGGACGTGCAGACCATCACCACGCCTTCTTCGAACATCACCTGGAACAAGCGCCCGAGGATGATTGCGTCACCGATGTCATTGACGAACAACTCGTCAAAGCACAGCACGCGCACCTCTTGGGCCAACTCACGGGCCAACGCTTGCAACGGGTCATGGGTGCCGGTGAGCTGGAACGAACGCTGGTGTACCCAGCCCATGAAGTGATGAAAGTGCTGGCGCCGCGCGGGCACGCGCAGGCTAAGGTAGAACTGGTCCATCAACCAGGTTTTGCCCCGGCCCACCGGCCCCCAGAGGTAAACTCCGAGGATCGGCGAACGCCCCTGATGCAAGGCCTGGTGGCAGGCTTGCAGGGCATCCACCGCGCGGCACTGGGCATCGTCGGCGACGAAGCCTAACTGGGCAGTGGCGTATTGATAAGCAGCGAGAGGCGAGTCGAAAGTCATGCGCGCCATTATGACTTACAAGGAGATATCCAGCCGTGAAATCTTGCCCTGTTCATTCAAGCGAAAGGTATAGCGCAGCTCCAGCGGGCTACCGGGGAAGTTACCGGAAACCACATTGTTGACCAATACCTTGCCGGTACGATGCTGCACGTTAAGTACTTCGACCCGGGACTGATAACGCTGCGCGGTGTCTTCCATCCAACGTGCGATGGCAGCGGTGCCGACCTGGTGCGCACCTTCATCGAACACGTTGGCGTCGTCGGCAAAACAGTGGGCAACAGCCGAGGTGTCGCGGGCATTGGTTGCCGCAATATAGGCCGCGATGGCCGGGGCCAGTTCAGCGAGGGACATGTCACAACTCCTTTGTGGTGATTTATGACGCGATGCTAAACCAGGGCTGTGTCAGTTTTTGTCAGGAGTAAACGGCGAGGATTGCTGCTGCTCCATCAACTTGCGCCAGGCCCGCAGCCAGTCACTGCGGCGCCCCGGATAACGCTCGCCCCGAGCCTCGGCGGCCGCCACGCGGTCGGTGCGAAAGGTGCGATACGCGCCCCGCAGTTCGCACCAGGCCACGATCACCCGCACCTCATTGAGAAAGCCCAGCGCCAGGGGCCAGACCAGCCGTTGGCTCTGAGTCTGGCTCGCATCGGCGTAATCGACATGCAATTTGGCCTGATTGCGAATGGCTTCGCGAAACACATTGAGCGGTACGCGGTTTTCCGGGTAGCCGAACCCTGGCGGGCCAGGTAGCAGCGTCGGGTTGCGCAACGCTTCCTGGGCGGCAGGGTCCAGCACGTCGGCAATTTTCGCCAAGGCATTGGCCGCGGCATGGCTCAAGACGTCGTCGCCACGCTGATCCACATAGCGCAGGCCGAGCACGATGGCTTCGGTTTCCTCGGCGTTGAGCATCAATGGCGGCAGAAACAGCCCGCTGCGCAGCACATACCCTACCCCGGCCTCGCCAAAAATCGGCGCCCCCAGCGCGGTCAATTCGGCGATGTCGCGATACAGCGTGCGCTCGGACACCTCCAACTGTGCCGCCAGCACGGCGGCGGTCACCGGACGCTTCTTGCCCCGCAGGGCCTGGAGCAACGTCAGTAAACGAGTGGTACGCGACACATTGAGCCCACCGGAAAAGGAAAGTGGCCAGCTTACCAGAGCACCCTGTCAGAAAATGTCAGCAGCAGCTCGGCCACCCACTATCCGGGGCGAAAAAAAACGGCCTACCGGCCGTTTTTTAATTGCGTGGTTTACGCAAGGCTCTTGCTGACTACCTCAAACACATCGCTCGACAGTTCACCGCAGGCACGAATGCGCTCCAGCTCCGCCTTCATCAGCGCCTGCCGCGCGCTGTCGTATTTGCGCCAGCGGGTCAATGGCGCCAACTGGCGCGAGGCGATCTGCGGGTTGAAGCCGTTCAACTGAATCACCAGGTCCGCCAGGAAGCGATAGCCCGAACCGTCCGCGGCGTGGAAGTTGATCAGGTTCTGCCCGGCAAACGCGCCCACTAGCGCGCGTACTTTGTTCGGGTTCTTGATAGTGAACGCCGGATGTTCCATCAACGCCTTGACCCGCGCCAGCCCGCCCGGCAACACGCTGCCGGCCTGCACGCTGAACCACTGGTCCATGACCAGCGGGTTGTCCTTGAAGGTTTCGGCAAACGTCGCCAGGGCCTTGGCTTTTTCCGCCTCGAACGGCGAATTCACCAACACCGCCAATGCAGTCAGGCGTTCGGTCATGTTGTCGCTGGTATCGAACTGGTCCAACGTCGCCGCCAGCACTTGCGGCTTGCCGCTGAGCATCAGGTACGACAGCGCAATGTTCTGCAAGGCACGCCGGGCAAAGTGCTCGGCAGCCGCCACATACGGGGTTTGCTTGGACAGTTCGCGGTTGGCCTGGTAACGCAGCCACAAGCCTTCAAACAGGTGGTCGGCCAGTTGTTTGCGGGCAAACTCGCGAGCGGTGTGAATGGCGTCGACATCGGCCACTTCACTGATTTCCGTCAGGTAGGCTTCACCTGGCAGCGAGAGCATTTCCGCGACCATCGCCTGGTCCAGGCTTTCATCGCTCAATACCGTGCGCAATGCGTCGATCAGGCGCTGATCCAGCTTCAGCGGCTGACCCGCTTGATACTGGCCAATCAGCTCCTGCAACACCTGCACCGACAGTTGCTGGCCGGCATCCCAGCGATTGAAGCCGTCGCTGTCGTGCTGCATCAGGAACATCAGCTGATCACGGGTGTATGGGAAGCTCAGTTTCACCGGCGCCGAGAAACCGCGCAGCAGCGAAGGCAGCGGTTGTTCAGCGATATCGACGAAGGTGAAGGTCTGCTCGGCCTCGGTCACCGAAATCACGCGGGACGTGCTGGCAGCGCTTGCCTCACCGGCCAGGCGCAACGCAATAGCGGCACCCTTGGCGTCCAGCAGACCCAATGCCACTGGCATCACGAACGGCAGCTTTTCCACCTTGTCCGGCGTTTCCGGGCAGCTCTGGCGGAAAGTCAGGCTGTAGGTTTTGGCCGCCGCATCGTAGGACTCGCTCACCGCCAAGCGTGGCGTACCGGCCTGGCTGTACCAACGCTTGAACTGGCTGAGGTCGGCGCCGTTGGCGTCTTCCATGGCCTTGATGAAGTCGTCGCAGGTCACGGCCTGACCGTCATGGCGTTCGAAATAGAGGTCGCTACCTTTGCGGAAGCCTTCGGCGCCGAGCAACGTGTCGATCATACCGACCACTTCCGAGCCCTTTTCGTACACCGTCAGGGTGTAGAAGTTGGAAATCTCGATAAAGCTATCCGGGCGCACGGCGTGGGCCATGGGACCGGCGTCTTCGGCGAACTGGTGAGTGCGCAGGTAGGCCACATCCTGGATGCGTTTTACCGTGGCCGAGTTCATGTCCGCAGAGAAGCCCGAGTCGCGGAACACGGTGAAGCCTTCCTTGAGCGACAGTTGGAACCAGTCGCGACAGGTCACGCGGTTGCCCGACCAGTTGTGGAAGTACTCATGGGCGACGATCGCCTCGACCCGCTGGTGTGCGGCGTCGGTGGCGGTTTCGGCGCGGGCCAGCACGGCGCTGGAGTTGAAGATATTGAGGCCCTTGTTCTCCATGGCGCCCATGTTGAAGTCGTTGACGGCGACGATCATGAAGATGTCGAGGTCGTACTCCCGGCCGTAGGTCTCTTCATCCCAGCGCATGGATTTTTTCAAACTGATCATGGCGTGCTGGCACTTGTCGATATTTTCCGGCTCGACATAGATACGCAGCGCCACGGTACGGCGGGTCATGGTGGTGAAGCTGTCTTCGACACACCACAAATCACCGGCCACCAGCGCGAACAGGTACGCCGGCTTCTTGAACGGGTCTTCCCAGGTGGCCCAGTGACGGCCGTCTTCGCCAGGACCGCTGGCAATCGGGTTGCCGTTGGACAGCAGCACCGGGTAGCTGTGTTGCTCGGCGATCACGGTGGTGGTGAAGGTACTCATCACGTCCGGACGGTCGAGGTAGTAAGTGATCTTGCGGAACCCTTCGGCCTCGCACTGGGTGCAAAACATGCTGCCGGACTTGTACAAGCCTTCGAGGGCGGTGTTGGTTTCCGGGTGGATCTTGACGGTGGTGTCGAGGGTGAAGGCCTCACTCGTGGGCTGCACGGTCAGGTGGCTGTCGGTCAACTGATAGTCGGCGTCCGTCAATTCCTGGTCAGCCAGGTTCACGCTCAACAGTTCGAGCTGCTGGCCGTCCAGCACCAACGGCGGCAAGCCGGCGCCACGCTCGGGGTTGCGGCGCATCACCAACTGCGCGTGGACCAGGCTGTGGTCCTCGAACAACTCGAAGGTCAGGTGCGTCTCGTCGATCAGGTAGTCCGGCGCCTGATAGTCCTTCAGGTAAATCATCTTCGGTTGTTCGGTGCGCATGGATGGCATCCTTTTACTGATGCACGGCGAGCTGGTAGGCCGTGTACTTACGAATATTGATGACGCCGGTGTCGAAGATCAGGTATTGGCCCTTGATCCCCAACAGCGTGCCTTCGGCAATCGGGTTCTTGTCCAGGTTGAAACTGACGATCTTGGTCGGGTATTGCTCAATCGGGTAACGGATTTCGATCGGTTCAATGTCGGCAACCGTTTGGATGGCTTGCAGGCCAAAGCGTTCCTGCAAACTCACCAGGCCGTCGGCGCAAGACGCGAACAGCTCATCGCGCACCTGCTTGAGGTCGACCGATTGCGCATCGCCCTTGAGCAAGGCACGCCAGTTGGTTTTGTCGGCCACCTGGCTGCGGAACAGGTCTTCGACGAAACCGGACTGCTGGCGCGTGGACACACGCACGATCGGCAGCGCCTGGCTGGCGCCCTGGTCCAGCCAACGCGTGGGCAATTGGGTGGCGCGGGTGATGCCGACCTTGACGCCCGACGAATTGGCCAGGTAGACCACATGGTCGGTCATGCAGAACTGCTCGCCCCACGCCGGATCACGGCAGGTGCCGGCGGCGTAATGACAACGCTCGGGGCTCATGATGCACAGGTCGCACTGGGCCAGTTTGGTCATGCACGGGTAGCAATAACCCTGGCTGAAGCTGGTCTTGGTCTTGCGGCCGCAATGGCTGCAATGGATCGCACCGAGGTATTCCAGGCGCACATGGGTGCCGATCAACGGGTTGACCGGCACCTCGGTATCGCCCAGACGAAACGCGTATTGAACAGTCGGCTCACCGAGTTGCGCCGACATTTTGCTGACTGCACCGCGACCAATTTCAATCAATGGATCGCATCCGACTTAAACAGGATGTTCGGCACGGTGGTCGACTTAGACTGGCATTCCTGCGGGCCCATATAACCGGTGCGCTGGTCTTCCGGCACGTTCTGGATTTCCCATGCGATCATCGCTTGCAACGACAGCTCACGCTGTTCGGCGGTGAGCTTGCGGCCGTCGGACCATTTGCCGATTTCGACGGCGAGCTTGAGGCTCTCGTAGATGTCCGGGGTGATGTTTTCGATCATTTCAGCAAAAGAGGACATTCAGGCTCTTCCTTAACGAATAGTGGATTTGCGACGACTGTACAAACCGCCCAACAAGCCGGTCAGGCAACCGATGGCCAGGCCGCCGACATGGGCGGCGTTGGCGATTTCGCCGAAACCGATCATCGAGACCAGCCCCGACAGGCACAGCACCAGCCACACCAGCATCATCACCAGTACCCCACGGGGCAGGCGATAGGCCGGGTTGGGCGAGAGGAGTTGATAGATCCAGCAGTGTCCCAGCAGCCCATACAACACGCCGGACAAGCCACCAAACAGGCCCGGGCCGCCATAGGTGTATTGAGCGAAGTTGGAGGCCAGGCTGAACAACAGCGTCAGGCCCAGCAGGTTGATACTGCCCTGGCGCGCTTCAATGCGTCGTCCCAGCTCCCAGTACCACATGCCATTCATGGCCAGGTGCAGGATGCCGAAGTGGATCAGCATCGGCGTGACCAGCCGCCACCACTGGCCCGAGGCCAATGTATCGGCCAGCGGCGTGAACTGGATGTACTCACCCATCACCCGGAACGGCAGGAAGGTCAGCCAGGCCATGGCTTGCAGGTTTTCACCGAGCAAGGTCACCGCGCCGACGATCAGGCTCGCCAGCAGCACCAGCGCCGTCACCGGGCTATGGCGCACTTGCTGAACAACCCCCGGGCGCGTGACCGGTGCCTGCTCGGGAATATCCAGTTGCTGGTCCGGATCGCCGGCCGGAAAACGTTGATACAAGACGCGCACGTCGTCGCTGATGGTCTCGGGCACCCACAACACCTGCTCGCCCGCTTCTTCACTGACGCGATGGGGCACCTGCATGCGTTGCAGCAGTTTGACGAAACCGCCCAGGTCGACGCTCAGCGGCAAGCGTAATACGGGCACGGCACTCATGTAATCACCTCGGGGCGCTCAACGTCGACCCATACGAATTTATGCGGATCGAGGCGGGTTTCCTGATCCAGTCGATACGCCACCAGCTTGCCGTACAGCACCGCGCTGTAGTCCAGGCAGGCCAGGTTCGGACGGATCGGCGCCGGTTTGCCGCTGCGCCAGTAATGTCCGACGAACAGCACAGGCTCGTCGACGCCGTAGCGCAACAGGGAATTCTTTTCAGAAGACGACAACGGTGTCCGCGCCACCGGCTCCGGCAATGCATCGGGCTGGAACACGATGTCGCCGTAGGTTTTCGGGTCTTCCTCCCAGAACTTGGTGCGAAAGAACGAACGCGTCAGGCCATCGCCGCCGGTCAGGGTCAAACCGTCCGGCAGACGCATGTCGGTGCCGCGCAGCAGGCGGTCGAAGGCGTTGCAGGCGAAACTGCCCGGCACCGCGGCGGCCTGCAGGAAATGCTGATCGATACAGCCATCCGGAAAGGTCGCGCGCAACGGCTGGATAAACCCGTCATCCCAACACGCATGCACCACGCGGAAACGTCCGGCGTCGACAAACAGTGGCATGTCATAAAACCAGCCAAGGAAGTCGTGCCAGTCGCCCGGATGCTGCTCGAATTGGGTCAGGGTCTCGTGAATCAGCCGCTCGTGCCGTGGCGTGTGTTCGCGCACGAACTGCTTGCCGCTGCCCGGCGGCGCGGGCGTGGCCCAGCCCAGGGCGTTGAACTCGTGGTTGCCCATGATGCATAACGCCTGCCCGGCCTCGGCCATGTCATGGACGATGTGCAGCGCCTCGCGAATCCGCGGGCCACGGTCGATGATGTCGCCGAGGAACACCGCCATGCGCGACGGATGGCGCCAGGTGCCAGCGTGCTTGTGGTAGCCCAACTGGTCGAGCAAGTGCTCAAGCGTATGGGCGCAACCGTGCACATCGCCAATCAGGTCGTAGCTACGCGCGGGATCGAGCATCAGTCGCCTCCACCCCCCAAGCGGCTGCCCCAGCCCAACTTGGTGCGGCACACTTCATAGTAGTTGTGGTCCAGCGGATGGATCAGCCGCAGCTTCTGCGCCTTTTTGCTCACGGTGATGGTGTCGCCGGGGGCGCAGGTGAAGTGGTTCTGCCCGTCACAGGAGACTTGCGGGTAAATCTGCATGTCTTTGGAAACCACGATTTTCAGCTCACTGTTGCCGTCGACCACGATAGGCCTGCTGGACAACATATGGGGGTACATCGGCACAATCACAATGGCATCAAGCTTGGGGTGCATGATCGGTCCACCCGCCGACAGCGCATAGGCGGTAGAGCCGGTGGGCGTGGCGACGATCAGGCCATCGGCCTTTTGGCTGCACACGAACTGGCCGTCGATATACAACTCGAATTCGATCATCCGCGTGGATTTGCCGGGGTGCAGCACCACATCGTTGAGGGCATCGCCCTGGCCAATGGCTTCGCCGTGGCGACGCACTTCGGCCTGCAGCAGGAAACGGTTCTCCACCAGGTAATGGCCGTCGAGCACCTTGGCCACTTCAACTTCCAGCTCATCGGGACGAATATCGGTCAGGAACCCCAGGCTGCCACGGTTAATCCCCAGCACCGGCACGTTATGCCGCGCCAGCGCCCGTGCGGCGCCGAGCAGGCTGCCGTCGCCGCCGACCACAATCACCATGTCACACACTTCACCGAGCATCTTGCGCGACGAGGTTTGCAGGCCATGGCCCGGGAGGATTTCGGCGATGGTGTCTTCGAGGATCACATGCAGGTGGCGCTCGAGCAGAAACTTTTTCAGCCGGCGGACGGTGTCCAGCACCTGGGTACTGCCCAGGCGACCGATAATGCCGATATTGCGAAATTGCTCCATGGGGCTCCTGCGGGATTGGGGGTGTGGCAAAAAAGAACGATTATGGGCGAAAGGCCCCGTCAGGCAAAATCCTTTGTCGCTGTGAAGCCTTGATGACAACGCTTCTCAGCCACCCGACCTTGCGTAAAAGGCTATGCTCGGACCATGACCGTCTTCCCCGACTTGCACAACCTGCCCCGCCAACTGCGCCATCCCGAGGTGCGCGACTTGGCGTGGGTGATGCTCGCCCCGCCCATGCTCGCGCAAACGCCGTGGCCGCAACGCCATCCGCTGGCCGGCAGCGACTGGGTACAGGCGCCCGACCGTCTCGAACACTGGCTGCGGCACTTGGACCAGGACAGCAGCCCCCTGCAGCATTGGCTGAACCTGGCAAGCACCCGGCGCCTGGGCCTTTACTACGAACGCCTGTGGCAGTTCGCGGTGCAGCATGCGCCGGGCGTGGAACTGTTGGCCGCTAATCTGCCGATCCGCCGCGCCGGGCATACCCTGGGTGAACTGGACATGCTGCTGCGCGACGGCGATGGCGTGCATCACTTGGAGCTGGCGATCAAACTCTACCTCGGCCCGCAGGACGGCAACGGCCAGGACACCGCACGGTGGCTGGGGCCGGGTTGTCATGATCGGCTGGATCGCAAGCTGGCGCACCTGGCCCAGCATCAATTGCCGATTTCGGCACGCCCGGAGAGCCACGAGGCGTTGGCGGCGCTGGGCATCGAGCAGTTCGATGCGCACTTGTGGCTCGGCGGCTATTTGCTCTATCCCTGGCCTGGCCAGGCTGAACCGCCCCACGGCGCTCACCCAGAGCATTTACGTGGACGCTGGCTGCATCAGCGTGATTGGCGCGACTTTGTCAGCGTCAGTGCACCCGGTCGCTGGCAGCCCTTGCCCCGGCATGCGTGGCTGGCGCCGGCGCATTACCTGGCAGAAGCGGTGTGGAGCGAAGAACAGATGCAAGGATGGCTGGCGGACCTGGCGCCAATGGCTCCGGCTCAGTTGCTGGTGCGGCTGGTTCAGAACGGCGAGGATTGGGAGGAAGCTGAGCGGCTGTTTCTGGTGGCGGATCTTTGGCCGAATGTGCCGGGCGCTTCCTGACCGGCAAGGAGCCGCCTCACCGACTCCATGGCTCAGCCCTCATTGAGGAATATCTGTTGCGGCAACGCGAAGCTGCGCAGTTTGAGCAACGCCAACGGCCCCGCATCCAATTCGGTGCGCAGGTGCCACGTCAGGTTCAAGCCGTCAGGCGCCTTGAGCGCCAGGCGGTAGCGGCTGTCACCGTCGTCCAACGGCGTGACCTGGGCTTTTTCCAGCAAACGGATCAGGCCCCAGGTGCCGGGGTAGTCGCCAAATAACCGCTCGCCGGCGTGCACGCTGGTCCAGCTGAGGCTCACGCCGGGATAGTCGCTGCGGCCCGGCCAGTTGAAACGCTGCCAGCTTTCTTTCTGGTTGAAGTACTGGTGCCGGTCGCCGTTGAGGATGAAGGTGGTTTGCACCACATCGCGCACGGGTTTGCCTTGCAGTTCAAAGCTCAGTCCCATGCCGCCGTCGGTGTAGAGCACATCGGCCAGGTCGCTCAGTTGATTGATGGCGCTCAGAAACTGCGGGTTGAAGCGCAGGCCCTGGCTGTGGCGTGGATCGGCTACCCAACGGCTGCCGTCCTTGCGCAGCACGCCGCTCAATTGCTGCTGTAGAAACTGTGCGATACGCCCGGAATCCGCGCGGATCATTTGCCCCAACATCGGCAACGAGGCGTCGCTGGTGGTGGCCGCAAAGGGATAGCGGCTGGCGAAAGCAGCGTTCCAATGGCTGACGATCGAGCGCTGCCACTGGCTATTGAGACCGGCAGCGGACGGTTGCAAGACGCGTTGCCAGGCCTGTTCCAATGGCTGCACGAACAGCGTCTGCGCCGCCCCGCCCCACTCCGCGCCCAGGCTCGCAGCCAGCAGGCTGCCGTAGGATTGGGTGTCGGTGAGGTCGATGCTGCGGCCTTGAAAGACGGTTTGCGCCAGAGCCTGGGTCATTTCCAGGGGGTCAGGCGCGGTGCTGATCTGCTGCAATTTCAATCGCACCCGTGTCACGCGGGTGAGGAAGGCCTGGAGACTGAGGCCGTCATTGTTGTTCTTGTCCAGCAGCGCCAATAACGGGCCGAAGGTGGCGTCCAATGGGCCCTTGGATGCGTGGACCAACGGCTCGATCGCCGGGGCCTTATCCTGCCCGATCAGCTTTTGCGCGGACTGTATCAACGAGTCGGCCAGGGCCTGGTTGCGAGTGCCGGCCTGCCCTTGATAGGCCAGCGTGTTCATCAGGGCAATCAGCGGCGATTGGCGTACATCGCTCATCAGCGTCAATTGGTCGATTGACTCATCGAGGCTCGCGGCCTGCTGCCAGCGCAGGCTGTTGAACAGATCCAGCCAGGCGCTGGCGTAGTCCTGGAAGTAGCGCTCAGTGAGCCGTTCGCGGAGCTGGTCCGGGCTCAGGTGGGTGTCGATATCGGCGGGTTTGTCGCTGAGCACCCAGTCGATTTCCTCGCGGCGCGCCTCGGCGATCGCATCGATGGCTTGGCGCACCTGGCCCTTCCAGGCCTGACGGGTGAACACGCCGAGCACGCTGGCGTCGGTGGTGAACAGGGCCTGGGCGTCGGTGTCGCCGACCAGTTGGTGCAGGCTCAAGGCCGGGTAGTGATTGGCGGCGTCATCGAGCAGTTGTTGGTACAGGTTGGCCTCGGCATTGCGTTGGCCCAATTGACCGAGCAGGATTTGCCTGACTTGTGCGACCAGCTGCGCGTCGGTGTCGATACGCCAAGCCGGGTTTTCAGCCAGGTGCTCGGCGTAGAACTGCCACAGATTGGGCGACAGGGTTTGCCAGAGGCCTGGTGCTATCCCTGCGCGGAAGGGCTCCACGTTGCTCAGGGTTTTGACCAGAAGATTGGCGTCGGCTTTGTCCGGACGCGTCATCATCAGGTAGGCCTTGAGCTGGTCGTAGGCATCGCGGGCGCGTTCGGCGCGCTCGGGATTGTCCGGCGCCAGCTTGACCAGCGCGGTGAGCTGCTGGCGTAAAGCGACGGCGGCCGGATCACGGATCAGGCGGTTGTTGGCTTCGACGTAACGTGGCCACACCGTTTCCAGCAGCGCCGGGGTTTGATTCAGGCCGAAGCGCTGGTACCACGGAGCGCCGTGTTCGGCGCGGTAATCCAGGCGTGCCAGTTCGCGCATCAGATCGTTGAGTGCGCTGAGTTGCTCGTCGCTACTGCCCGTCTGCTGCAATGCCGCCAACGAACTTTGCACCTGGGCGATTTGCGCACGGTTGCTGACCAACGAGAGCAACAATCCGGCGCCCCATAACGTCGCCAAACCCAACACCAGCGCATAGCCAACGCGCGGCACGCTCCAGCCCAGCCGGCGGCCACTGGCGTTATCGCCGAGTACGCCGTGCCACACCGAGGCAACCGACCACTCCTGTTGTTGATCATGCGGCGAGCGCTGTACCGGCAGGCTGAACCACACCCCACGCAACGGCACACCCTGAGCAAAATCGCTGCCCAAAGGCGCCAGCGTATGACGCCAGCGGGCGATGCCCTCGCCCTGTAAATCCCGGGACAGGCGCAGCAGAAAATCATGCTTCATCACACCGTTCATCTGCGCCAAGCCCTCGCGGCGCAAAGGCTCCAGCAAGCGCGTCAGCGCGGTTTCCAATGCCGCCGCCGTGAACCGCTCGGGCAACCGGCAACCCACCGGCTGCGCCTTGCGAGTGTCCTGCGCCCATGTACTGTCGCAGACCTGCCAGAGGTATAACGGCAACTGCCAGTGCAGGTCACGGGCAAGGCGCTGCACCTGGCGTACACCTTTACCCATCGCGGCATCGTCGGCGGCCTGGGTTTTGTTCAACGCCCAAACCACCCCGTCCAGCGCACGCCTGCGGCTCAGCCCACTCCAGTGCTTAGGGAATGATTGATCCAGCGCGGCCTGGGCACTGCCTCCCCACAACAGGACCGTGCCTTGGCCTTCGAGCCATTGCTGATCGGCCAGGGTTGGGGCGATGGCTTCGATTTCGGTGGGTTCGCCGATGACGAGAAGCAGGCGGGTTTTGCGGCGCCAGAAAATACCGTGGTGGTCACGTAAATGCGCGCGCATCTCTGAGACATGAACAATCGGTTGGCGAGGCAAAACCATCTGTGAGTCTGCCGGGGGATAGACCTTATCCGCCCGCCCCTGCTCGCGGTGGTTTTGTCGTTTGAGATGCGCTAATAACCGTGGTGCCAGAAAGCCCACCATTGCAATGGTGATAATCAGCAGAAAAACCAACAGTTTGTGGTAATTCTCAGCTAGCCCGATCTGATCGCCATAACGCCAGATCACCCAGCCCAGCGCGGCTACCAGCGTAATGATCCACACTGCTGCCCCCGCGCGGCGCCATGAATTACTCCAAACGTTCATGCCAACTCTCCCGTGGTAATAGTGCTCATCCAGTGCTGCGATTCTTCTCGTGCCAATACCAACAAAGGCTCGCGCTGATGCCGGGATATTTCCACACCCAGCGCAGTTACTAGCCAATGACCGAGCGGGCCCGATAGCCCGCACAGACGTTCCTGAGTCCACTGCCGCTCCGCCTTGAGCGAAGCACCATGGGCGCCTGCTACTGCAAGCATTTTTCCGGTCAGTGGCTGCCAGTCGGCGGCGTCGACCAACATGCCGGTTGCCCGGCAAGCGCTCACTTGGGTTTGCAGAAACAACAGTAATTCGCTGTCCAGCGCGTCGATATCCAATGGCATTGGCCGCAACAAACCAGCCGTGATCGGTAGCTCCAAGACGATTGCCAGGCTGTCCGGGCATAGCAGCAAGGCGGCAAGCCCGTCGGAGTACGAGTCATCACCGTGCACCTGGAGCACCAAAATCAACTCAATGGCTGCGGTGGCGGCCTTCAACGATTCATCGATCCACCGGTACGACAATTCGCTAGCCAAGGTGAGCGCTATGGGTAGCGGTCGGCTCATCGTGATGGTCCAGGTCTGCTGCCAGGCATCGCGCAAGGCTTCATATTCGCAGGGATCGACATCGCTCAGCAGGGTGACGCGCAGTTCCTGCCCCGTCGGTAACGCATGCAGTGCCGGCACCAATGCCTGAATCAACATCTGCAATCCGGCTTGAGCACGCTCCGAGCCTACAGGCAAAGCCGCAATACGCCGTGCTTGCCCTGTGCGGGGAGGTAAATCAAAGGAACCCTGAGTTAATACACTCGCAGACACCTGATCAGGCAGCAGCACGCAACTGGCAGACACTGCCAGGTAGCGCTGCGCCCAACCCTGCCAGGAACGCTGCGCACTTTGCGCCTCCTCCTCCAGAAACTGGCAATGGCTCAACGCAGTCCCATAGGCATGGGCACGCGCAGCGAACGCCAGGATCCAGACCACCAATGGCGAAGCGGACAATGCCCAAATGTTGAGCGTATTCAGTAACGGTATCCGTTCGGAGGCATGCAGCAAAAACAGCAGCACGCAGACCAGCACCGCCATGAGTGCAGCCAATAGCCAACGGCCCAGCACCGGCGGTTTTGGAGCGTCCACCACATGAGGTGCCTGACGATCCCAGCCCATGACTAACCCACCCCACAATCGGGAGCGCTGGAAATCACCTGGCAATCGCACTCACAGCGGCAGCCGTTGACCACCATCGCCCGATCACCCTCAGACCAGTCCGGGCAGCCATCAACAATCTTGTTGACGCCATGCCCCGGCAGCGGGCAACGAACTTTGTCTCCGACCAGTGCTACTCGCTTGCCATTTACGATCATCGTGGATGAGGCCGATATCACTTCTCCACCGTGAGTGGTTTTATCACCCAATAAAACAAATCCTTGTGACATATATAAAATTTTCCAAAACTCGCCCATTGAAAAACAGGCTTCCATAAAAATGATCAAAATATTCGTTAGAGGATTGATTTCGACCAATAAAAATTAGTTCGCCCCAAAAACGCACTACCTTTTAGCTGGCCAGTGCCCAATCGCTACGTAAACTTTCGCGGACAATTCAGCTCGCCGTTGTCAGCCTCTAATGCACTCCCAAGAGTCAACGTGTCGAAAACAAAAGAAAAAGGTAAATCGATAATAGCTAACGGAATAATCAGTCCATTACTCCCTTTGATCAGTGTCCAATCAGTCGCTGCATGAAAATCCAGCTGAACGCCTTGATAAGGGCAAGTCGGGCCATTCATAACTGCCGCCCCTATTGCCGCACAGCCCGAATGCAGTCCGGCAACAAGCCCTAAAAACCCGAACTTTAAGCGCTTCGCACAACCACTTCCCTGACTAACCCTCACAATGTTTTTAAAGCGAGAATGGCCAGCACACGCAATTAAATTCAAATAAACCATCGCAAACACCCAATATAAATACATGACTAAGTTTTATCTAAGGCTCACGTTAGCCGACATCAGGGATAAAACATTAAGCGTTAATCGTAAGGCCTGAACAGAAGGAAACATGCGATTCATCGAGCCTTCTCCGCAGTCAGGCGAATGGATTGCAGTTTCTTGAAGCTTGGGTCACGACCATCAGCCACCACGCTGCCATCGGGGTAGATATAGCGGGTATAACCCTCGCCCTGCACCTTTGGCTCCACCGAATACAATGCATAGTTGGCATGCAGCAGCGGTTCGAAAGTCACCCTCCTAGCGTCGGAGGCCCGATAATACAAATAGATTTCACCCTCACCGAATAGCCACGCGCGCGTTTCATGTCGACCAATGAATTGCTCGTTAACCAAAGGGTAATAGTCTTTACTGATCAGCACGTCACCGTTGACTTCTATCGTTGGCTGAAAAGCAGAACGTTGTTGTGGCAGATGCTTATCGAACATCACGATCACCCCGCCCCCAGGGCCCGCTTTAACATTCTCGCCAAAGTGCGTTGTATTGGCGTAGGTGACGCCAAAAGTCACATTACTCAGTTGCCACTGGCATCGGCTACCGCCATTGATGGGCAACTTGGCCTCATATAGGCCGCTCTGCCCCTGCTGTTGCGGTTGAACCGTAGTGGACAAGTAACCGTCCTCTTCATAAGTGGTCCAGTCTGGCCCGGATCGTTTGATCGGGCATTTCTCCGAGCGGTACATCACCTGCATGGGTTCCGCCGTGAGGTTCTGCGGGACCTTCACCACGACGCTGACCTGTTCCCCGCCCGGTGGCGGTGCCAAGGTCCGGTTCTGGGCGCAACCGTTTAGGCAGAGCAGCAGCAACAAAGCGCCGCTCATGGGGCTTAGGCGAATATTCATAGGCTGTGTTCCTCCGTGATCGCTAGCAGTGCGTCGGGAAACTCGACGGTTATCGCACCTGGGTAACGGGAGGGAGTGGGTTGGCTGTACCCCCCGCTTTCCTCGACTGCCTGGTAGTTCACGTGTTGCACTGGACCCTGCGCAGGGCGGATCAGAATGTTCATGGTTTTATGTGTTCCCTTATGGCTAATGTGTTGGGTGGCTATCGCACCCCGATGCGTAGATTCAGGCTTGGGTGATCTCGATCATCACGCCGAACTCTCGCTCTCGGCAGAAACGCTGCAGGGCTTCAGGGCCGCCTTCCAGGTCTTGAGTCATGCGCAAGGCCATGGGTAACAACTTCTGCAAGGCAAGGAACTGCTCGTTGCGGTGCTTTTCCGCTTCGGGGACGCCCAACCCATGCATCTGCGTCTCGAACTTCGCCCGTTGCGCCTTGCGCTCCAGTGGCCGTTCGGGATCGCTCAACTCCAGCAACTGGTTGTGCAAGAAGGGTAAGTAGGCAGCGACCATCGAGTGATCCATCGGGTTACTGCGGCGAGTGCTACGTTCAGGATTAGTGTGTGACGGAAAGAACCGCGTCAGGCTTTCCCGGCTCATCGAGCGAATGAGGGCCTTCTGCTCTTCACAGGCGAAGCGGCTGAACTCATCGCTCAGGCTGGGCACCAGGTAGAGGCGGGCTCGGTGCGGCAAACGCTTAAGAATGGTGGTGTGGTAAGGCGCGCCCAGGCCTTCTCTACTCCGCTCGACGGGGTTATTTGAGGCCCGCGACTCCACATGCTGGTCAGCGCGGTAGAACATGGCGATTTGGCCGTGATGCCAGTAGGGGTCGCCAAAGCGCACCAGTTTGCCGGCCACCAGTTCACCCACGGACCAGATGTAGCCTAGGTCGTGGCCCAGCGGCCCCAGGGCATCGTAAAGCCAGTTATCCAGTTCCGCCTCGGGTGGCACGCTGGTGATGGTGTCGGCGTCGTTGACATGGCGAAAGTGGGTCACCGTTTTCAGGCGCTCCAGTGCCTTGGCCGTGAAGGTACGGGGCATACCGTAGGTGTAGAGCAGGGGGTTGCGATCTTTCAGCTCGGCGGAGTGGATCAGAGCCAGGGCGCCGCCCAGGCTATGGCCGCAAATGAACAGTTTTCTATTAGCTAACGCTTTCTGAATGTCATCAAAGCGTTGAGAAAACAGCTTCTTAGCCACCTCAAACGCATGCAAAAACCCATAGTGCACACTGCCGACATCCGTCAAAGGCGTACACGCAGACTTCAAGTCGCAGCCGCTGCCATCGGCCGGCATCGGGCGGTACAGCACATCCGTCAGCCAGTCCTTGGGTTCCTGTGTCCCGCGCCAGGCCACAACCACTTGAGTCTGGTTGATGCAATAGAACAACTGGGTGTTTTCGATGATGAGCCGCGGAATCTCGGAGGTGCCCGACGGGCGCTTGGCCTCCAGCGAATCCAGCATAACCGCCGTGGTGTAGCGCTGGTTGAAGGGGACGTCTACCACCAGTGCTGGCAGACGCGTCCCTCCGGAGTCAATCATCACCGGCGTGCGCGACAGGTCCAGGCACTGACGTAAAAAGAACTCCTCCACCGAGCCTGAGACGGTACTGGGATCGGTGCCCGGTCGTTGCTTCAACATGTTCTGGGCGACAATGCTGTAGGACAGGTTGGCCATCAGCCCAAGGTTATAGGCATTGGCCATGCTGTATTCGGGTTGGTGATGCAGAACCAAAGACCAGGCACGGAAGGGGTAAACTTCCAACACGTGACGGCGATTCAGCGCTTCGTACTCAACGGTGAAACCGCTGAATGCCGGGTCCGGGAAGTGAAAGGCCGGAGGCCACTTCGGGTCCTCCAAAGGCGGATCAAGGGTCGGTAATCGGTCGCATAACTGACCGATACGCAGGTAGTGGTAGCAGTGACCTGCCGCGAGGGCCTGCTTCTCGACGGGCGAGAAACCCGAATGCTGCGGACCATACAGCGGGGTCCGATCTCCGATTACGGGCCGAGGCGGTTCGGCACGCAGGGCACGCAAGCGACGGGTTTGCAGCAGCTCGGCCAAAGGATCGGCCTGCACTTTCAGGGTGATGGGAATCGGGTGCAGCCCCTCAATACGGATCACGCCCTGAGCATCGCTGAGCCCCGCACATTCGGGGAAGCACCTCTCCCGGATGGCGTCGTTGATCGCCTGATAGGGCATGTTCGCCAGGGGCGCACCCTGCTCGTCCAGCAACTGGAGTTCGATCCAATGCTGTTTCTGTTCCCCTCCGATGAAGTCCTTGCTCGGATTGAGGGTATCCGTGCGGTGCATTGGATCGTTCATATAACCCCTTAAAAATTTATATTCTCTGAGCAATCACCCGATCAATTGAGTCAATCGGGGTAATCGACCCCACACTTCACAACACGCCACCCCGGCCTAAAAACCCATTAATAAAAATGAATATCCTGAATAATAAAAAAACAAATAACCGCTACTCCGACTACTCAACCAAAACAATACCTGGTCGCGGCTTATACCCGGCAACACTTAAAGTTCTCAAATTCGCATTACCCCTCACTTTTGACCCTTTCGATTTCAGCCTTTAGCTCGGCCCACACTTTTGCACTAACAATCCGTATCAATCGCCCCATCACACCAGATAGACATTTACCGATCACCCCCTGCTCGACCCTCTTCTTGACCAAGGATTCAATATCAGCCACCAACTGCTCCTTATCGAAATACCAGCAAACAGGTGGCACTGGCGCCAGCATATTACTGACGCATACCGGAGCCACTCTCTCAAACAAAGCAAACTCAACCTCCTCAACAGAGTAATTCTTTGCCACCCCTGCAATGTGTTTGTAGTCAACATTGGCATCTACAAATAAATCAGAGAGTGCAGCCCAGAGTTGACGCTGATCTAATTGATTTTCCATTTAGTAAACTCTTCTATTTCATCGTCGAGGGAGTCCGCTAATTTCGAGGCCGCCCAGCCAGAGGCAACCCCGCCCGCCAGCATTAAACCGATTGCACAAAACGGCGCGCCGGGCCCGCACACGGTAGAGACGGCAAAACTCGCCAAGGTAGTTCCTGCAAAACCACCGCTTATCGTAATACCCTGCTTGATCAACTCTTTCTGCTTATTCTCTGCATTCGCGATCTCGTAGGTTGCATAAGCGACCGTCACGACAATCAAAACCTTACCTGAGACTTTTAACACTCGATTTAAAGTATTAAATCCCGTGTTAGGCCTCGCCGAAGACTCTACGATTTCGTAATACATGGCATTTTTTTGCTCAGCATTGAGCGCCGCAAAGTTTTTACCAAATTTTTTGCCGGCTTTTTTCGTCCTATAGCTTTTCTAAATCCGGAGAAACAACCTTCCTTTTCTCTGCAATAGCCCGTCCGGGCATTGAGGTTTTCTGCCTGGTTTCCGCCATGATTTTATTTCGTGCTTCGTAGCAGAATTCCGCCGCCTCCTTTATTGACACTTTCCCCGCATTGACTTGCGCCAACACCTGCGCCTTGACTCGCTTAATATTGCTGCTGTAGTTATCACGCTGCCTCGCATCATTTATAAATCCTGAAGAAAACTTGAGCGCTGCCCCCTCAAAACTTTCAAGAGCGCCCTCCAAAGTATCATCGTCAACCTGATGATCTTGTCGAGCCATATAGTTCCGGTAAAAAGCATCCATATTATTTACTCCCCCAGCTCTCGTAGCAGTTTGTCTGCGGTGCTAGGTAAGTCTTCTTGATGCTCCGGGCATTGCACCTCAAACTTGATGCAAGAATTACCCGTAAAAGAATAAAAACTTACTTTGTTTTCACCATCAAACTCGCCCTCCAACACCTCGCCATCATCCATGGCCGCGGTGCATTTTATGCCTTGATAATTTGATTTCGACGGGGCAGAAAAGCTGATCCACTTTTCAGTCTCTGGCAGCTCGATTTTCAAGTTCCCCGGCAGCGCGGTATGAACGCTCATCGTCTTGCCATGCTTGTCGGTTACTCCATTGAATACTTCACCTTGCTGAGTGGTTATCCGGTAGCGGCTGAATCGCAACGCTGCCTGTGCTGCGTCTTTCAAGGTGTAGCTAGCCGCGTAACCCGTCGGCAACGGTGAAGCTGGAGTATTGAGACTGGTGCTGCCAAACTTTTTTACATCGGTAGCTTTTAGGTAGATGTTGCCAGGCGCTCCCAGCTCTATATCGCCGTCCTTTAAACGGATATAGGCACCGCCACAGTTGAGCACCAGTTCTTGCGGGGCCTTGATTTCTATACGGCCTTCGACGCTTTCGATCTTAACGTCGGTCTTTGCCAACGCATGGAGGTTACTGCCCTGAGCGTGCAGTTCAACTTTGCCTTGAGCCGCCTTGAGTTGCAGGTCGCCACGTTGCGCAAATACGCTCACACCACCTTCAGCGGTTGCGGTGATGTCGTGCCCGGCGCTGATGTCCGTGTTACGTGCGGCCATAATGCCCACGCTCTCCCCTCCGGAAGACAGGCATACGGCTTTAGGACTGAGTACGCCGATACCCGACGGTGCATGTAGCAATACTCCCGGTTGTGCCAATCCCTTGAGTGCCTGAAGTAACTCTAGCTGGCTGTCGGTATCGCTAGACGGCACTCCAGCACTGTGAGCAGCCTGTGCCAGGGAGCGCGCCAGAGATAGCGCGCTTTTCAGTTGCTCAATGGCAGCCACCATGTCGAGTTGTTCACCCCGAGCCCGGTTCTGTTCGTCCGCACTGATAAACAAACCTTTCCCCCCACGAATCGCACCCCACCCATCAGTGCGCAACTCAAACCCTTCCCCACGCTTTTGTTTCGCAGCATCCACCAAATGCCCCAGGTTCAACTGACTCTTACCACTGTGCTCAGTACTGACCTTGATATGCTCCTGCCCCCGCGTGTCATCCATGCGCAGCTTGTTATTCGCCGGAGTACGCAGCACGTTGCGTTTGTAATTGCGCAAAGTCACATGATCAACGTGTTGGCTGTCGTGCAACGCGTGCGCGATGTAAGGCCGGTCCGGGTCGCCCTGTTCAAAGGCGATGGCGACTTCGGTGCCGGGGATCAACGGCAGGTGCAGGCCGTGGGTATCCCCAGCGTAGGGTCGGGCCAGGCGTAGCCATAGGCTTTCTTCACCGGGTTTCCAGGCGTCGCGGTCGAACAGGAAATTGACCTTGTAGCGCCCTTCGATGTCGATGTGGCCATAGGGGTCGTTGGCCTGCGGGCTGGTGACGCGGGCCGGGACGGTGCCGGCGATTTGCGGTTTGTCTTGCAGCTCCGGGCGAAAGCACACCGTTTCCGAGTAGGGAATGGCCTCAAACGTCACTTCGTAACTGGCGTCGCGAGCGGCGCGGCTGATCAGTTGGGTGATCACCGCACCTGGCGCGAAAGCCTGTGGGGCGCCGCCAGAGATTTTAAGTACCTGCCCTGGAGCAAGGGTTGCGCTGCTGCTGACGCCGCTGAGTTGCGTTTGGCCGTTGAGGTAACGCTCGTGGCGCAGGCGCGCGTAAAAATAACCGCTTTCGCTTTGCAGGTCTTCGTCATGGGCATAGCGGTCGCCCATGACGGTGTAGGGTTCGGCGTAGTGATAAGCCTCGCCGTAGGTGCCGTTGGCGCCGCGAGTTTGGTCGATGTCACCGTTCAGGTGAGCATTGGCCACGCGGTGATGGTAGGTGCGGATATTGACGTGCTGTTCCACCACGTGGTGGCTCGATTGCAGGGCCCACACACCGTCCTGGCCACTGCTGCTGAGCCCGGATTGCGGGCGGTAGGCCAACTCCACGTCAAACTGGTAGTGACGCTGGTCATCGTGAAATTCCACCACGTCGATATTCAGGCGTTCGTCGCTGGTGAAGCGGTACCAGATGCCGACGTCGGCCAGCAGGCGCGAGATGAAGGCCAGATCGCTCTCGCCATACTGCATAACCTGTTCGCGTTTGGGGTATTCACGCACCAGGCTGAAAAGGAAGTCCTGGCCTTCAAAATCGTGGCGGCTGCGCAGGATGCTTTCGACGATCTGCGGTACCGATTGATGCTGGTAGATGCGAAATTGTCGGCCTTGGCCAAGTAGAGCCAGGTGCGGTTGCAGAGTGATTTCGTAGCGGGCTTCATCAGCGGAGCCGGACAGGCGTTTGAAGCCGGTGACCACCCCGTGCAGGGTACGCAGCGGTTTGATCTCGGGCGCGCTGAAGCCCAAGGCCGGTGGTTTTTGCGGTGGGGCGTGCAGGCTGAAACGGGCGGCCTGGCCGAGCAGGGTTTCGGCGCCGAGGTCACGTTCGGTGCTGGTGAACTCTATGCGATAGGTGAAGGGTTGGCTCAGGTATTCCTGGCCCTCAAAGGCCAACACGTCGAAACGGGTTTCGACGTTGCGCACGTTCAGGGTGTGCCGGCTGTGGTCGAAAAAAACGCTCGGTAGTACGCTGGAAGTCATTCCCTTTACTCCTGGACGCGAGAGCCCAGAGAGTAAAGATTTGTTATCGCTGAATAATGTCGGAAAATTCGACTTTACAAGAGCGACACTTCCCGATTGGGTTTTAGAGCCTAAAAACTATCGATATGTCGATAGGTTTTAGAGCCTAAAAACTATCGATATGTCGATAGTCCAAATAGAGGCGCTGAGCCAGCTCTCGTGCCCTCCCCAACCGAATCGGCCCACGCTCGATATCGATCAGTAACCCCGGGCAATCCAGCGCTGGCAACGCGACAATCTCCTTGAGCCGCCCATCGGTCATTACCAGCAACCGCTGCTGCTCGGTGGGGTAGCGTTTTCTGCGCGCCGCCAGCCATTGTGCCGCCTCGCTCAGCGCGGCCAACAGCGGCGTACCGCCACCCGCGCCGAGCTGATCCAGCCAACCCATCAGGCTCTTCGCGGCTTTCAGGCCCTGCACCTGCCACTTCGGCGACTGTCCGCTCGCCGTCAGCAATGCCATGCGCGCCCGCTGCCGGTAGGCGTCATCCAACAGTTGGGCCAATAACCCTTTGGCATCGGTCAACGCACGATGCCGTCGGGTGGACGCCGAGGCGTCGACAATCACCAACCATAACTCTTGGGCCGAGCGGCTGCGCAGGTGCAAGCGCAGATCCTCACGGCACTGCGGCCGCCCCCCGAGCAAGGTGCCCGGCCAGTTGATCGCGCCCTGCTGCGCGCTGCGCGGCTTGCCGTGCCTGCCTTTATCCAGTCGCCCCGCCTTGGGCCGGGCATCCGCCCCCGCGTCAGGTCGGGGGCGGATGCCTAGGGCTTTTTTGGCCAGGCGGGCACATCTCGGCGAGCGCCCGTGGGCAAGGCCGGCGCAGGCATATCGCCCCACTGGCCTTGGCCGGGTGAGGTGTCGGACGCTTGGGGCGCCTGGCCCTCATGGTTGGGTGGGCTTGCCGGTGGGGACTGCGCCTGGCGACGATGGCGCAAGGCAAACTCGGCCACGGCTTCGATATCTTCCTCGGCGATGGCCGTCGCGCCGCGCCAGGCGGCATGCGCTCTGGCGCCACGCAACCACACAAGGTCGGCGCGCAAACCATCCACGCCCGCGGCAAAGCAGCGCTCGGTGATCTGTGCCAGCGCCTCGTCATCCAATGCAATGCTGTCGAGGCAGGCCCGCGCCTGGGTGCAGCGTTCGCGCAACGCCGACTGCGGCTGCGCCCACTGCGCGCAGAACGCTGCGGGGTCGCTGTCGAAGTCCAGGCGCCGACGGATGATCTGCCCACGCTCGGCCGGCACGGTTTGCCCGCTCAAGGCCACGTTGAAACCGAAGCGGTCGAGCAACTGCGGGCGCAACTCACCCTCCTCCGGGTTCATCGTGCCGATCAGCACAAAGCGCGCCGAATGCCGGTGGGAAATGCCGTCGCGCTCAATCAGATTGGTACCGCTGGCGGCCACGTCCAGCAGCAGGTCCACCAAGTGATCAGGCAGCAAGTTGACCTCGTCGACATACAACACGCCGCCGTCAGCCTTGGCCAGCACGCCGGGTGAAAACTGCGCGCGGCCTTCGCCCAATGCGGCATCCAGATCCAGGGTACCGACCAGTCGCTCTTCGGTGGCGCCCAACGGCAAGGTGACGAATTGACCACTGGCCAACAGGTCCGCCAACCCACGCGCCAGGGTGGACTTGGCCATGCCACGCGGGCCTTCGATCAGCACACCGCCGATCTTCGGGTCGATGGCGGTCAGGCACAGCGCCAGCTTCAGGTCGTCGGCGCCGACCACGGCTGACAGCGGAAAATGGGGAATATCAGTCATCAGCTGTCTTCTTCTATATCCAGCAACAGGTTTTCCAACGCCTCGCGATACGCCCCCGGCGCCTGCCACATGCCGCGTTGTTGGGCCTCGAGCATACGCTCGGTCATGTCCCGCAGGGCATCGGGATTGTGCTGTTGCACAAAGGCGCGGGTGTCGGGGTCGAGCAGGTAGGCGTCGGCGAGCAATGCGTATTGATGATCGTCGATCAGCGCGGTAGTGGCGTCGAACGCGAAGAGATTGTCCACGGTCGCCGCCATCTCGAATGCGCCCTTATAGCCATGGCGTTTCACGCCTTCGATCCACTTGGGGTTGGCGGCGCGGGAACGGATCACCCGGTTCAGCTCTTCCTTCAAGGTGCGGATCTTCGGCAAGTCCGGCTGGCTGTGGTCGCCATGGTAGCTGGCGGCCTTATCGCCGCTCAGGGTTTCCACGGCCGCGAGCATGCCGCCCTGGAATTGGTAGTAGTCGTTGGAATCGAGCAGGTCGTGCTCGCGATTGTCCTGGTTCTGCAGCACCGCCTGCACCTGGCTCAGGCGCTGGGCGAATTGCTCGCGGGCGGCGGTGCCCTCGTCGGCACCACCATAGGCATAGCCGCCCCAGTTCAGGTAGACCTCGGCCAAGTCCTCGCGGCTCTGCCACAGGCGACCATCGATCGCGCCCTGCACGCCCGCGCCGTAGGCACCGGGCTTGGCGCCGAAAATACGCCAACCGGCCTGTTTCGCCGCTGCGGCTTCGTCCAGGCCAGACTCAAGCAGAGCCTGGCGCTCGCTGCGGACCTTGGCGGCCAGCGGGTTCATGTCGTCGGGCTCGTCCAGCGCCGCCACCGCCTGTACCGCTGCATCGAACAGGCGGATCAGGTTGGCAAAGGCATCGCGGAAGAACCCGGACACGCGCAAGGTCACGTCGACACGCGGGCGGTCCAGCAAACTGATCGGCAGGATTTCGAAGTCATCCACCCGCTGGCTGCCCGTGGCCCACACCGGGCGCACACCCATCAGGGCCATGGCCTGGGCAATATCGTCGCCGCCAGTACGCATGGTGGCGGTGCCCCACACTGACAGGCCGAGCTGGCGCAGGTGGTCGCCGTGGTCTTGCAGATGCCGCTCCAAAATCAGGTTGGCCGATTGGAAGCCGATGCGCCAGGCCGTGGTGGTCGGCAGGTTGCGCACGTCGACGCTGAAAAAATTGCGCCCGGTGGGCAGCACATCCAGGCGGCCCCGGCTCGGCGCGCCGCTTGGGCCCGCCGGTACAAAGCGGCCGCCCAGGGCATCGAGCAAGCCGCGCATTTCCGCCGGGCCGCACGCATCCAGGCGCGGCGCCACGACACCGCGCAGGCTTTCGATGACTGACTTGACGTCCTCCCAACCGGGCTCTTCCAACTGTTCCAGCGGCCCTTCCAGCGCGTGCTCGATCAACCACGCGGCGTACAGCTCCAGACGCTCGCGGGTATCACCGGCCGTGCGCCACAGCTGGGGATCGATCTTTTGCAAAACCTCTGGACGGCGACCGGTCCAAGGTTCGGCCAGCGCGCAGTCCAGCGGATCGAAAGCCAGTTCGAAGGCCTTGGCCAATACCCGCAATAGGCTCGATTGCGCGCCTCGGCCGTCGCCACGGGGGATACGCAGCAACGCGAGCAACGTGTCGATGCGCAAGCGGCCCTGGGGCGACTCGCCGAAGATATGCAGGCCATCGCGGATCTGCGATTCCTTCAAGTCACACAGGTAGGTATCCAGGCGCGGCAGCCAGATGGCCGCGTCGGCATCGCTGTCCAGCTCAAGTTCCTGGTCGATACGCGTTTCGCGCACCAGCTTGAGGATGTCTTTTTGCAGCTCGCGGGCGCGGCGCGGGTCGAGCAACTGCGCTTCGTAGTATTCGTCCGCCAACAGCTCCAGGTCGCGCAGCGGCCCGTAGGTTTCGGCACGGGTCAGCGGCGGCATCAAGTGATCGATGATCACCGCTTGGGTGCGGCGCTTGGCCTGGGCGCCCTCGCCCGGGTCGTTGACGATAAACGGGTAGATATTCGGCAGCGGCCCGAGCAGCGCGTCGGGCCAGCAATTTTCCGACAGCCCGACACCCTTGCCCGGCAGCCATTCCAGGTTGCCGTGCTTGCCGACGTGGATCACGCCATGAGCGCCGTAGGTGTGGCGCAACCAGAAATAGAACGCCAGGTAAGCGTGGGGCGGCACCAGGTCCGGGTCGTGGTACACCGCACTGGCGTCTACCTGATAACCACGGGCCGGCTGGATGCCGATAAACGTCAGGCCCAGGCGCAGGCCGGCGATCATCAGGCGGCCGTCGCGGCACATCGGGTCGTTGTGGGGCGTGCCCCAGCGTTCCAGCACCGCCTGGCGGTTGGCTTCGGGCAGGCGCTTGAACATCGCCTCGTAGTCGTCCAGACCCAGGCTTTGGTGGCACGGGCGCAGGTCGAGGTTGTCCAGGTCGTTGGTGACGCCACCGAGTAGTTGGTGGATCAGCGCGGTGCCGCTTTCCGGCAGGACCTGCGGCAGTGGATAACCCTCGGCCTGCAAGGCCCGCAGGATATTCAGCGCCGCCGCCGGCGTGTCCAGGCCCACACCGTTACCAATGCGACCGTCGCGCGTGGGGTAGTTGGCAAGGATCAGGGCGATGCGCTTATCGGCATTCGGCACCCGCGCCAGTTCGACCCAACGGCGCGCCAGTTCAGCGACAAAGTCCATGCGCTCCGGCGCTGCGCGATAGCACACCACATCCGACTGGCTGCGCTCGCTACGCCAGGCCAGGTCCTTGAAGCTGATCGGCCGGCTGATGATCCGGCCATCCAGTTCCGGCAAGGCAATGTGCATCGCCAGGTCACGCGGGCCGAGACCTTGTTCGCTGGCCTGCCAGCCGGGTTGATTATCTTGGGCGCAAATCGCCTGAATCACCGGGATATTGCGGCGAAACGGGCGCAAATGTGGCGCCTCGGGGCTGGACTGGGCAAAGCCAGTGGTGTTGAGAATCACCGATGCCTGCACTTCATCCAGCCAATCCTCGACCGCCGTCAGGCAGCCGGGCTCCTTCAGACTGGCCACCGCCATCGGCAACGGATTCAGGCCCGCCGCCAGCAGGCGCTGGCAGAACACATCGATAAAACCGGTATTGGCCGCTTGTAGATGGGAGCGGTAGAACAGCACGGCCGCCACCGGAAACTCGGGATTCCAGTCCGACTGCCAGTCGTTGAGGCACGCATTGGCTTTACGCGGGTGATAAATCGCGCTGCGCGGCAGGGTTTGCGGCTCGGCCCAGGCATAGTCGCGGCTCAGGTAGCCGCTGGCCAGGCAGCGATAAAAATCCAGCGCATTGCCCAGGCCGCCCTGGCGCAGGAACTGCCACAGGCGCTCGCGCGCTGCGGCATCCACGGTGCTGAGACCGCTGAGCTCCGGGTCCGGGCGATCATCCCCCGGCACCAGGATCAACGTGACCCCGCGCTCAGCCAACGCCACCAGACGCTCGATGCCGTAACGCCAATAGCCGATCCCGCCGTGCAGGGAAATCAGGATGACCTTGGCGTGGCGCAGCACTTCATCGACGTACAAGTCCACCGACGCATGGTTCTGCACCTGCATCGGGTTGGCCAGGCGAAAGCTGGGGTAGTCCTCGGGCAATTGCTGGGCCGCTTCAGCGAGTAGCGCCAGGCTGGAGTCGCCACTGCACAGGATCACCAGCTCGGCGGGGGTTTGCCCAAGGTCGGCAATATTGTCGTCCGCGACGAAACCGCCGGGCTGGGTCCTGAGCAGGTGCATGGGTTAAACGCTGAGGGCGGCGCGCAATTGCGCTTCGAGGCCCGCCGCATCCAGCTCCTGGCCGATCAGCACCAGGCGCGTGATGCGCGCTTCGTCGGCGCTCCAGGCCCGATCGAAGTGCTTGTCGAAGCGCGTGCCCACGCCCTGGATCAGCAGGCGCATCGGCTTGTTCGGGATCGCCGCGAAGCCTTTGACGCGCAGGATGCCGTGCTGCACCACCAGTTGGGTCAGGGCGTCGAGCAGCAGCGCTTCGTCGGACTGGGGCAGGTCGATGGAAATGGAGTCGAACGCATCGTGATCATGATCGTCTTCACCTTCGTGATGATGATCGTGATGGCTGTGGCGACCGTCGATGTGCTCTTCGGAGCCGGCGTCCAGGCCGATCAACACGTCCAGCGGCACACGACCGCTGCTGGCTTCGATGATCTTCACCGCCGGCGGCAGCTCTTCAGCGACTTCCAGGCGCACGCGGGCCAGGTCTTCGGGGCTGATCAGGTCGCACTTGTTGAGGATCACCAGGTCGGCGCTGGCCAGTTGGTCGGCGAACAGCTCATGCAGCGGTGATTCGTGGTCCAGGTTCGGGTCGAGCTTGCGCTGGGCGTCGACCTGGTCCGGGAACGCAGCGAAGGTGCCGGCCGCCACAGCGGGACTGTCGACCACGGTGATCACTGCATCGACCGTGCAGGCGCTGCGGATTTCCGGCCACTGGAACGCCTGCACTAGGGGCTTTGGCAGGGCCAGGCCGGAGGTTTCGATGAGGATATGGTCGAGGTCGCCGCGACGGGCGACCAGCTCGCGCATCACCGGAAAGAACTCTTCCTGCACGGTGCAGCACAGGCAGCCGTTGGCCAGCTCATACACGCGACCGTTGGCTTCTTCCTCGGTGCACCCGATGGAGCACTGCTTGAGGATTTCACCGTCGATGCCCAGCTCGCCGAACTCGTTGACGATCACCGCGATGCGACGGCCCTGGGCGTTATCGAGCATATGGCGCAGCAAGGTGGTTTTGCCCGAGCCGAGAAAGCCGGTAACGATGGTGACGGGGAGTTTGGCCAGTGTTTTCATCGGATGCCCTTGGGGGCGGGCATACGGGACGATAGGCCCTGCGCAGCGCGCAGCAGCAGATTTCGTCACCGGATCACCCCGCCCGGTTGAATTGAAAAATCGGTTACGAGGCAGGTCTCCTGGCTTGAGGCTTGCGGGTCTTGCGACCGGCGCTGGCTGCGCCTTCCCGCCTTGATGGCAGTGGCGTGGCAGTCAGATAAACCCTTCACAGTTGCGGGGGCAGCCGCGGCTTGAACCGCGTTCCCTTCTTAGCTTCGGCCTGGGCCGAAGAACCTCGAAGGTGCAAGGCTACAGGGGCTCGGTCAATTTGACTACCGTCGCCCTGCATGCTTTCCTACTCACCTTGTTTCGGGTGCCCTTCACAGGGTGAAACGGGAAACCGGTGAGTCATAGCGATATGACCAGTCCGGTGCTGCCCCCGCAACGGTAAGCGAGCGAAGCGTCACAGCCACTGTGCTTTGTGCATGGGAAGGCGATGCTTTCAGGACTCAGTTCAAGAGCCCCCTCGCAAGCCCGGAGACCGGCCCGAAAAAATCATCCAACAAACCCGCGGTGGGCGGGCGCTGTTTGAATTCTGCGTGCCTGGCTCGTGGGGTTTTCATGCGCTCGTGTCACCCTGAAACCCTGAAGGGACGCGCCATGTCGATCATCAGCAGCACCTCGCATACCGCCAGCAGCACCACCACCCTGAGCCAACGCTTGAGCGCCGCCATCGGCGCGTCGATCCTCGGCGCGTGCCTGGTGTATTTCGCTGGGTTCTCGCATATCGAAGCGGTACACAACGCCGCCCACGATACCCGCCACAGCGCCGCGTTCCCGTGCCATTGAGAGCTGCCGACATGATCAAGCGTATTGCGCAAACCGCAGGTTTCAGCGGGCTGCTGGCCGCCCTGTTGCTAACCTTGCTGCAAAGTTTCTGGGTCGCCCCGCTGATCATGCAGGCGGAAACCTTTGAAAAAGCCCCGGCCGCGACGGAAGTGGTGCATGAGCACGCCGCCGGTACAACCGCGCACACCCATGACGCCGAAGCCTGGGAACCGGAAGACGGCTGGCAACGCGTGCTGTCCACCACCGGCGGCAACCTGGTGGTGGCGGTCGGTTTCGCGCTGATGCTCGCCGGTCTCTACACCCTGCGCGCGCCGACCCGCACGGCTCAAGGGCTGCTGTGGGGCCTGGCCGGCTACGCGACCTTTGTCCTGGCACCAACCCTGGGCCTGCCACCGGAATTGCCGGGCACTGCCGCCGCCGACCTGGCGCAACGGCAGATCTGGTGGATTGGCACTGCGGCCTCAACCGCGGCCGGTATCGCGCTGCTGGTATTTGGAGGCAACTGGCTGCTCAAAGCGCTGGGCGCGGCGATCCTCGTGGTGCCCCATGTGATTGGCGCACCGCAACCTGAAGTACATTCGATGCTAGCCCCTGAGGCTCTGGAGGCGCAGTTCAAGATCGCCTCGCAACTGACCAACGTCGCGTTCTGGCTGGCGTTGGGCCTGATCAGCGCCTGGCTGTTTCGCCGCAATCGCGACGATCGATACTCGGCATGAACCTGGTGGTCGGCCTGGGCTGCCAGCGTGGCTGCGCGCTGCAAGCCCTGCTCGACCTGCTGGACGCCGCCCTCGCCGAGGGCGGTATCGAGCGCCACCGCATCACGGCGCTCGCCAGCATTGATCGCAAGCAGGACGAGCCGGGCTTGCTAGCTCTAGCGCAAGTCCTGAACCTGCCACTGCAGTGCTTCAGCGCCGCGCAACTGGCGGTGTATGAAGGTCGCCTGAGCCATAGATCTGCCGTCGCCTTTGCCCATACCGGTTGTTACGGCATCGCCGAAAGCGCTGCCCTGGCCCTGGCCGAACAGCTCAGCGGCGCCCCTGCCCGCTTGTTGATCCCGCGCAAAAAATCCGCCCGAGCCACGTTGGCATTAGCCTGCACCGACTGAAATCGCGATAATCGCCGCTTCCGATCATGAGCAATCTTCATGCTCGCCCGCTTTTCCACAGGAATTCTCCATGACCGTCTACTTCATCGGCGCCGGCCCCGGCGACCCGGAATTGATTACCGTCAAAGGCCAGCGGCTGATCCGCAGTTGCCCGGTGATCATCTATGCGGGGTCGCTGGTGCCGGCGGCGGTACTGGAAGGTCATCAGGCCGAACAGGTGGTCAACAGCGCCGAACTGCACCTGGAACAGATCATCGATGTGATCAAGGCCGCCGATGCCAAGGGCCAGGATGTGGCGCGGGTCCACTCCGGCGATCCAAGCCTGTATGGGGCGATTGGCGAACAGATCCGGCAGTTGCGCGAGTTGGGCATTGCGTTCCAGGTCATCCCCGGGGTCACCGCCGTAGCGGCCTGCGCAGCGCTGCTAGAGACCGAACTGACGCTGCCGGACATCGCCCAGAGCGTGATCCTCACCCGGTATGCGGACAAAACCCGCATGCCTGCCGGTGAAGACTTCGACAGCCTGGCCCGCCACGGCACGACCATGGCGATTCACCTGGGGGTCAATCACTTGGAGAAGATCGTTGCCGAACTGCTGCCGCACTACGGGGCGGATTGCCCGATTGCCGTGGTGCACCGTGCGACCTGGCCGGATCAGGATTGGGCCGTCGGCACCTTGACGGACATCGCCGAAAAGGTCGCGGCCAAGGGCTTCAGGCGCACGGCGTTGATTGTGGTGGGTCGGGTGCTGGCGAGTGACAGTTTCAGCGCGTCGTCGCTGTATCGGGCCGGGCATGCGCACCTGTACCGACCTTAATCTAAAACATCATATGTTGTTATCAACACGCTGTTTTAAATAAATAAATATAGAAACTGTGGGAGGGGGCTTGCTCCCGATAGCGGTGTATCAGTCGCTTAATAAGTAGACTGACAGGATGCTATCGGGGGCAAGCCCCCTCCCACACTTAATCTTTAGCGTTAGACAAAAGTCGTAACCAACTGAAATTAAATAAAAAAACGGCGCTCACGGGGCGCCGTTTTTTAGTTCGCAGTGAACGCCTTACTCAGTAGTAGGCATTTTCTTTCTGCGTGTGGTCAGTCACATCACGTACACCCTTGAGCTCCGGAATGCGCTCGAGCAAGGTGCGCTCGATGCCTTCACGCAGGGTCACGTCCGCCTGGCCGCAGCCCTGGCAGCCGCCGCCGAACTTCAATACGGCGATACCGTCATCCACCACGTCGATCAAGCTGACCTGCCCGCCGTGGCTGGCCAGCCCCGGGTTGATCTCGGTCTGCAGGTAATAATTGATACGCTCGTTGACCGGGCTGTCGGCATTGACGTTCGGCACCTTGGCGTTCGGCGCCTTGATGGTCAATTGGCCGCCCATACGGTCGGTCGCGTAGTCGACCACCGCGTCGTCGAGGAACGCTTCGCTGAATGCATCGATATACGCGGTGAAGCTTTTCAGCCCCAGCGCGGTATCTTCCGGCTTCTCTTCGCCTGGCTTGCAGTAGGCGATGCACGTCTCGGCGTACTGGGTGCCAGGCTGGGTGATAAAGACGCGGATGCCGATACCCGGGGTGTTCTGCTTGGACAGCAGGTCAGCCAGGTAATCGTGGGCGGCGTCGGTAATGGTTATGGCAGTCATGGAAACTCCTCACAGGCTTGCTGGCAGTTTACGCCAAAATATTACGCAGATACAAAGCCCCAGTAATTTTGTCGGAAAAGCCTCGCCATCGCCGTTAGAGGTTTTCATAGCGGTTCATATCCAGCACACCTTCTTCCACCGGCGTGGTTTCGCGGATGTAGGTCGACAGATCGTGGAAGTACTCCCAGAACTGCGGATGACTGCGGCGTATGCCCCAACGATCGACGACTTTCTCGAAGTGCTGGGCGTCCCGGGCATTTTCCATGGCCGCGACGAACGCCGGCACTTGCTCGGCCGGGATATTGAATATGAAGTTCGGATAACTGCTCAGCACGCCGGGGTAGACCGTCAACGTGTCCAGGCCCGGTTGATAGCGAGAAGCCTCACCCAGCATGAACGCGACATTACTGTGAGCACGGTTGCGCAGCAGGCTGTAGACCTCACGATGACCGCTACGGGTTTCGATGCGCAGCATGGTCGCTTCCGGTAATCGGTCGATAACTTTGAGCCCCGCCGCCGGGCGTGATGTCAGGCGACTCAGGGCCTGCTCGGCATCGCGCAGCACCGGTTCGAGGCCCGGCCGCGAGCAGTAGGCGCCGACACAGCGATTGAGCGGGTCCGGGCTGGCATTGAGGTCGCCGTAACGGGCCAGCAACTGATTGACGAAATCGCGTTTCGGGTCCTTTTCATTCAGCTTCAGGCCGGTGGGTTTATCGTCGTCGATCGACTCATAGTCCATCCACAACTTGACCTTGCCGCCGTTCTGATACCAATCGTCGAGGAAATCGTCCCGCGAATTGGCCGGCATCAGGCGCAGGAAGTTCTGTTCGGCGCCATTGCGGATCAGGTCAAAGTACAAGCGGGTCTGGGCCTGATGGGAGACGTTGCCGAACACGTCAAAGTTGACTACCAATTGGTAATAGGTGCGCTCCAGCAACGGATAATCGAACAACCACAGCGTCTGCGGGACTTCACCGATCAGGCCTTTATTGACCGACGCGCTGTCGAAGTGACGGAAGATGCTCAACAACGCATTGTCGTTGCCGGCCCACAGGGTCGACCAACCGGGCGCAGGCAACTCGCCATAGCGGTACTGACGCAGCGCTTCGTACTCGTTGCGCTTGTCACGGTACTTGAGCCACAGGCTGAGCACACTGCCCACGTCGTCGTTCTGCCCGGGCATCGCCAGCAACGGCGTGGCCCTGCCGCGATAGAGCGGATCGGTGATGTACAGGTCGTGTTCGGGCGCCTGGAACAGCGCCCAGAAATTGTCGCGGATCACGTCCGAAGCGATCTGCCCACGGCACACGGGGCCGCGGATAAAGGTGCGTACAAAGAATTCGGCGTTATCGAGCATGAACTGGTAGCGCGCCTGGGCCGGAATCGCCTCGAATGTCTCGAACGGGTTGGCCCGACGGCCGGGACCGTAGCCCGGCAAGGCACTGACCTGCCAGTCGCCGCTGTAGAACAAGGCTTTGACCCGTTCCATTTTCGCGGCACTGAGCGGGTACGTGATGTGGGTCTTATGGACGATCACCCCTTGTACCGGCCACAGCCGGTAGTAGATCCGGGTACCGGGATCGTCGTTGGGGCGACGGGTATTGATCAGGTCGATCGGCTGACCACTGGGGGTGCGCGAGCGGACCCACTGGAAGAAATGCCCGGGCTCACCGCCTTCGAAATACAGGTGCGCGATAAACAGGTGTTCAAACAGCCAGCGGGCGACCAGGCTTTCGCGGGCGCCGGGGGCGTTGAGCAGGTTTTCCCATTGCAGCACCTGTGCGGCTTCCTGGGCACTTGGCGCCACGCCTCGCTGGTCAATCGGCGCACCAGAGGCCAGCCAGCGTCGCAGGGTCTGGTACTGCTGGTCGCTCAAGCCGGTCACCGCCAGCGGCATGCCTTCATTGGGGTGCGCGTCGGCGTAAGCGTCGAACTCCCCTGGCAGCGGGCACATGTTCTCGCGGTTCAGGCCCAGCACGATGTCGTCCGGCAGCTTGCCATTGGGCTGTAACGGCGTGCGGCGGTGGCCCAGTTCGAGCATCCGTGCCATCAGCGCGGCCTGATTGCCTTGGGCATCGAGCACGGAACTGAAGCCTTCGCGCCGCCAGGCGGCCTTGCCGAACGCGTCATAGAACAGGCGAGTCGGCTTGGTCGCCTGACTGCGATCACCATCGTAGACCAACACCTTGGTGGCACCCCGGGCCGCGCCCTCGCCGCTGCCCAGGTTCAACTGGCAGGCCGAGTCGTAGCAGGCATGGCACGCTACGCATTTCTCAGTGAAGATCGGTTGGATATCACGGGTGTAGGAAATCGCCGGGGCGGAATCTTGGGCCTGTGCGGTGCTACCAATCAGCAACAGAGCGAAGCTGATGATGATGCGATACGGCATGAGCCTGGTCCCGATACAAAGCCAAAATATAAAATCCCGCGGATTCTACCGGCCTAACCCCCACACCAACATGAACGATATTCATGCAAAACCTGCACATGCTCCAAATCCACACAGGTTTGCTATGATCCACGCCCTCCGTAATGCCTGACCAGAGTAGTCCCATGTCCGATCGTAGCGCTCGTCTGCAAGCCCTCCACCAAGCCCTCAAGGAACGCATCCTGATCCTCGACGGCGGCATGGGCACGATGATCCAGAGCTATAAACTGGAAGAACAGGACTACCGTGGCAAACGTTTTGCCGACTGGCCTAGCGACGTCAAGGGCAACAACGACCTGTTGCTGCTCAGCCGCCCGGACGTCATCGCCTCCATCGAGAAGGCGTACCTGGATGCCGGCGCCGACATCCTCGAAACCAACACGTTCAATGCCACGCAAGTGTCCCAGGCCGATTACGGCATGGAGTCGCTCGCCTACGAGCTGAACGTAGAGGGCGCCCGTGTAGCGCGCAAGGTGGCCGACGCCAAGACCCTGGAGACCCCGGACAAGCCGCGTTTCGTCGCCGGCGTGCTCGGCCCGACCAGCCGTACCTGCTCGCTGTCGCCGGATGTGAACAACCCCGGCTACCGCAACGTGACCTTCGATGAACTGGTGGAGAACTACACCGAGGCCACCAAGGGCCTGATCGAAGGCGGCGCGGACCTGATCCTCATCGAAACCATTTTCGACACCCTCAACGCCAAGGCGGCGATCTTTGCCGTGCAGGGCGTGTTCGAGGCACTGGGCTTCGAACTGCCGATCATGATCTCCGGCACCATCACCGACGCCTCCGGCCGCACCCTGTCGGGCCAGACCACCGAAGCGTTCTGGAACTCGGTCAGCCACGCCAAGCCGATTTCCGTGGGCCTCAACTGCGCCCTGGGCGCCAGCGAGTTGCGTCCGTACCTCGAAGAGCTGTCGAACAAGGCCAACACTTATGTGTCCGCGCACCCCAACGCTGGCCTGCCCAACGAATTCGGCGAGTACGACGAATTGCCGGCGCAAACCGCCAAAGTCATCGAGGAATTCGCCCAGAGCGGTTTCCTGAACATCGTCGGCGGCTGCTGCGGCACCACGCCGGGGCATATCGAAGCCATCGCCAACGCGGTGGCCGGTTACGCACCGCGCCAGATCCCGGACATCCCCAAGGCCTGCCGCTTGTCGGGCCTGGAGCCGTTCACCATTGATCGCCAGTCGCTGTTCGTCAACGTCGGCGAACGCACCAACATCACCGGTTCCGCGCGTTTCGCCCGACTGATCCGCGAAGACAACTACACCGAAGCCCTTGAAGTCGCCCTGCAGCAGGTGGAAGCCGGCGCCCAGGTGATCGACATCAACATGGACGAAGGCATGCTCGATTCGAAGAAGGCCATGGTGACCTTCCTCAATCTGATTGCTGGCGAGCCGGATATCTCCCGCGTGCCGATCATGATCGACTCCTCCAAGTGGGAAGTGATCGAGGCCGGCCTCAAGTGCATCCAGGGCAAGGGCATCGTCAACTCCATCAGCATGAAGGAAGGCGTCGAGCAGTTCATCTATCACGCCAAGCTGTGCAAACGCTACGGTGCGGCCGTGGTGGTGATGGCCTTCGACGAAGCCGGCCAGGCCGACACCGAAACGCGCAAGAAAGAGATCTGCAAACGTTCCTACGACATCCTGGTCAATGAAGTCGGCTTCCCGCCGGAAGACATCATCTTCGACCCGAACATCTTCGCGGTCGCCACCGGTATCGAAGAGCACAACAACTACGCGGTCGACTTCATCAACGCCTGCGCCTATATCCGCGACGAGCTGCCGTATGCGCTGACGTCGGGTGGCGTGTCCAACGTGTCGTTCTCGTTCCGTGGCAACAACCCGGTGCGTGAGGCGATCCACTCGGTGTTCCTGCTGTATGCGATCCGCAACGGCCTGACCATGGGCATCGTCAACGCCGGCCAGTTGGAGATCTACGACCAGATCCCCGCCGAACTGCGCGATGCAGTAGAAGACGTGGTGCTCAACCGCACCCCGGAAGGTACCGACGCCCTGCTCGCCATCGCCGACAAGTACAAGGGCGACGGCAGCGTCAAAGAAGCCGAAACCGAGGAATGGCGCGGCTGGCCAGTCAACAAGCGCCTGGAACACGCGCTGGTCAAAGGCATCACCACGCACATTGTTGAAGACACCGAAGAATCCCGGCAGTCGTTCGCGCGCCCGATCGAAGTGATCGAAGGCCCGCTGATGTCCGGCATGAACATCGTCGGCGACCTGTTTGGCGCCGGCAAAATGTTCCTGCCCCAGGTGGTCAAGTCTGCACGCGTCATGAAACAGGCCGTGGCCCACTTGATCCCGTTCATCGAGCTGGAGAAAGGCGACAAGCCGGAAGCCAAGGGCAAGATCCTCATGGCCACAGTGAAGGGCGACGTGCATGACATCGGCAAGAACATCGTCGGCGTGGTGCTGGGGTGCAACGGCTATGACATCGTCGATCTGGGCGTGATGGTGCCGGCGGAGAAGATCCTGCAGGTGGCCAAGGAACAGAAGTGCGACATCATCGGGCTGTCCGGCCTGATCACGCCGTCCCTGGACGAGATGGTCCACGTCGCCCGCGAAATGCAGCGCCAGGACTTCCACCTGCCGCTGATGATCGGCGGCGCCACCACCTCCAAGGCGCACACGGCGGTGAAGATCGAGCCCAAGTACAGCAACGATGCCGTGATCTATGTGACCGACGCCTCGCGCGCGGTGGGCGTGGCCACGCAACTGCTGTCCAAGGAGTTGAAGGCCGGTTTCGTCGAGAAAACCCGCCTGGAATACATCGAAGTCCGCGAGCGCACCTCGAACCGCAGCGCGCGCACCGAACGCCTGAGCTACCCGGCAGCGATCGCCAAGAAGCCGCAATTCGACTGGAGCACTTACACGCCGGTCACGCCGACCTTTACCGGCGCCAAGGTGCTGGACAACATCGACCTCAAGGTGCTGGCCGAATACATCGACTGGACCCCGTTCTTTATTTCCTGGGACCTGGCCGGCAAGTTCCCGCGCATCCTCACCGATGAAGTGGTGGGTGAAGCCGCCACCGCGCTGTATGCCGATGCCCAGGAAATGCTCGCCAAGCTGATCGACGAGAAGCTGATCAGCGCTCGTGCGGTGCTTGGCTTCTGGCCGGCCAACCAGGTGAAGGACGACGACCTGGAAGTCTACGGCGAAGACGGCAAACCCCTGGCAACCTTGCACCACCTGCGCCAGCAGATCATCAAGACCGACGGCAAGCCGAACTTCTCCCTGGCCGATTTTGTCGCGCCTAAAGACAGCGGCATCACCGACTACGTGGGTGGTTTTATCACCACCGCCGGCATCGGCGCCGAGGAAGTGGCCAAGGCTTACCAGGACGCGGGCGACGACTACAACTCGATCATGGTCAAGGCCCTGGCCGACCGCCTGGCCGAAGCCTGCGCCGAATGGCTGCACCAGCAGGTGCGCAAAAACTATTGGGGTTATGCCAAGGACGAGCAACTGGATAACGAGGCGCTGATCAAAGAGCAGTACAGCGGCATCCGCCCTGCCCCCGGCTACCCGGCGTGCCCCGACCACACCGAGAAAGGCACCTTGTTCCAACTGCTGGACCCCGAGGCCCGCGAGATGCAGGCCGGTCGCAGCGGCGTGTTCCTCACCGAACACTACGCAATGTTCCCGGCGGCAGCGGTCAGCGGTTGGTACTTCGCCCACCCGCAGGCGCAATACTTCGCCGTGGGCAAGGTCGACAAAGACCAGGTGGCGAGCTACACCGCGCGTAAAGGCCAGGATCTGGCCGTGACCGAGCGCTGGTTGGCACCGAACCTGGGTTACGACAACTAAGCACGCGCAGATTGTCTATGCTTGCCTCACACACCTTGTGTCGAGGCACGTATGGACGATCCAGCCAACAACAAGCCGCCTACCCTGTGGCAGATGCTACACAGCGTCGTCGCCGCCGCCTTTGGCGTACAGAGCGGCAAGAACCGCGCCCGCGACTTCACCCATGGCAAGCCCAGCCACTTTGTGGTTCTGGGCATTCTGTTCACGGCGGTGTTTGCCTTGACCCTGTTCGGCATCGTCAAGCTGGTGTTGCTGCTGGCCGGGGTTTAGCGCATCAGCAGTTGCATGCTGAAGGGATAGCGATAGGACGCGGGCTTGCCCACGGCGGACAGTGCACGAAAATTCACCGTCGGTGTGGGCCCCAACAATCGCCGCGCCTGAGCGGCATCGATCAGCTGGAATAGCGCCTCACGGCGGTCGCGCCCGCCATGGGCGCCAATGTCCACGCCCTTGGCATCATCATGGATCAGTACCATGGCCCACCCACCCACGGTGAAATGCCCGGCGACCAAGGACGACAACCGGCCGCTTAGACGCTCGCGCAAGATCTCCGGCGAGCTGTTGACCGCACTGAACAGCGCGTCCTTGCCGGGCAACCGCCCGCTGTCCTGGAACGCCTGCATAGCACCCAGCGCCATCTGATCGTTGGCCGACCACACCAGTGCCGTCTGCGGATAGCGCTTGAACAACTGCGTCGCTTGCTCGAAGGCGCGCTCGCGGCTCCACTCGCCATAGACCAACTGACGCAGGCGCACCTCGGGATGTTCGGCCAGCGCTCGGTGCATGCCTTGTTCTCGCAAGAGGGCAACGGGGGTGGTCTTGATGCCGGAAAATGCCAACAGGTCGAGGGATTCGCCGGGTGCAACTCGACCGCGCTGGCGCAACATGTCCTTGAGCATCAGGTAGCCAGCCTGTTCGTCGTCGGCTACCAGACTGCCAATCAAATTGATGCCATCGTGGGCCCCGAACAATCGCACTTGGTCGGCGGTCAGCGCATTGTTCACCATCAGCAATTTGACCCCACTGCCCTGGGCCATGCGCAGAATCTGCGGTGCAACATACTGCTCATTCACCAGTACCAGGTAATCGGGCCGCTCGCTGCTTTGCAGCACCTCTCGGGCCTGTTCCAGCGTGTTGCGGGGATCGCGCTCGCCATAGCGCACACGCAAATCCAGGCCGAGGTCCTTGGCTGCGGCCTGCATGAATTGCGTATAGCTGACCCAAAAGGTTTCCGTTGACATGCCCGGGTTGAGAAACACCACCGACGCCGCCTGGACCACTCCGCAAAACGCCGGCCCCAGCAACCACACGCATGTAAACAAAACCTTCAACATTATTATTTAAGCCTTGAACATTGGCCGCCATGATACTGGCAATCAGACAGTCATTCGAGGCTCAGTCAACGGTCTTTATTGGTGGCCGACCCAGAACACCGCAGTCCCTACCACGAGAATGATCAGGAATAGAATGGCCCAGGCGTCCACAGTACTGTCGGGTTTACGGGCTTTTGTCGAATTGCTCATCGCATCGCCTCTTGTCAGTTTTATAGGTGATTGCATTAAGACTCGCCCACAGTAAAGTCGATGATTGCCCGCATGACAAATGTGGGTATGCTAAAAATCGTACCCATTAGTCGATTTGGTTCTTTGCATATACTCAAACATCACTTTTGCGCATAAACGCAAACTGGTATCGTGCCCCGGCTCCGTTGGGAGTGCGCGGCCGTGCGCGCAGATTTGCCGAGAACAGGACCTATATGTACGTATACGACGAATACGATCAGCGCATCATCGAGGACCGCGTCAAGCAGTTCCGTGATCAGACCCGACGCTACCTAGCAGGTGAACTGAGCGAAGAAGAGTTCCGCCCTCTGCGCCTGCAAAATGGCCTTTATGTGCAGCGCTTTGCGCCGATGCTACGGGTGGCCGTGCCTTATGGCCAACTGACGTCGCGCCAGACGCGCATGATGGCCAAGATTGCCCGTGACTTCGACAAGGGCTACGCCCACATCAGTACCCGCCAGAACGTACAGTTCAACTGGCCGGCGCTGGAAGATGTGCCGGACATCCTGGCTGAACTGGCCACCGTGCAGATGCACGCCATTCAGACCAGCGGTAACTGCCTGCGCAACGTGACCACCGACCAGTTCGCCGGGGTTGCCGCCGACGAGCTGATCGACCCGCGCCCCTGGTGTGAAATCGTCCGCCAATGGACCACGTTCCACCCCGAATTCGCTTACCTGCCGCGCAAGTTCAAGATCGCCATCAATGGCTCGACGTCGGACCGTGCGGCTATCGAAGTGCATGACATAGGCCTGGAGCCGGTCCACAACGCCGCTGGCGAGCTGGGCTTCCGTGTACTGGTGGGTGGCGGCCTGGGTCGTACCCCGGTAGTCGGCGCGTTTATCAACGAGTTCCTGCCGTGGCAGGACCTGCTGAGCTACCTCGACGCGATCCTGCGGGTCTACAACCGCTACGGCCGTCGCGACAACAAGTACAAGGCCCGGATCAAGATTCTGGTCAAAGCGCTGACCCCTGAGGTGTTCGCCCAGAAAGTCGACGCCGAGATGGAACATCTGCGCGGCGGCCAGACCACCCTGACCGAAGCCGAAGTCCACCGTGTGGCCAAGCACTTCGTCGACCCCGAGTACAAGGCCCTGAGCAATCAGGACGCCGAACTCGCCGCGCTCGACCAGCAGCACTCAGGCTTCGCCCGCTGGCGTACACGCAACACCCTGGCGCACAAAAAGCCGGGCTATATCGCCGTGACACTGTCGCTCAAGCCTACCGGCGTCGCCCCCGGCGATATCACCGATAAACAGCTGGACGCCGTGGCCGACCTGGCCGAGCGCTACAGCTTCGGTCAACTGCGCACCTCCCACGAGCAGAACATCATTCTCGCGGACGTTGAGCAGAGCCAACTGTTCACCCTGTGGGGCGAACTGCGCGAAGGTGGTTTCGCCACACCGAACATCGGCCTGCTGACCGACATCATCTGCTGCCCGGGCGGCGACTTCTGCTCCCTGGCCAACGCCAAGTCGATCCCGATTGCCGAATCGATCCAGCGCCGTTTCGACGACCTGGACTACCTGTTCGACATCGGCGAGCTGGACCTGAACATTTCCGGCTGCATGAACGCCTGTGGTCACCACCACGTCGGCCACATCGGCATCCTGGGCGTGGACAAGAAAGGCGAAGAATTCTACCAAGTGTCCCTGGGTGGCAGCGCCAGCCGCGATGCGAGCCTGGGCAAAATCCTCGGCCCATCCTTCGCCCAGGAAGCCATGCCCGAGGTGATCGGCAAACTGATCGATGTGTACATCGAGCAGCGTACCGAAGATGAGCGTTTCATCGACACCTATCAGCGCATCGGCATTGACCTGTTCAAGGAGCGCGTCTATGCAGCGAATCATTAAGAACAACGAAGTCGTCGACGAAACCTGGCACCTGTTGCCCAAGGACGCGACCTTCGACGGCATCTCCAACTGCGACGACCTGATCGTGCCGCTGGCCCTGTGGCGCGAGCACGGCCATGCGCTCAAGGCCCGCGACGGCGGCCTGGGTGTGTGGTTGGACGCCGATGAAGAAGCCGAAGAGATCGGTGACGACGTGGCTCACTTCCAGGTCATCGCCCTGAACTTCCCGGCCTTCACCGACGGGCGCAACTACTCCAACGCGCGCCTGCTGCGTGACCGCTATGGTTACAAGGGCGAATTGCGCGCGATTGGCGACGTGCTGCGCGACCAGCTGTTCTACCTGCACCGCTGCGGGTTCGATGCCTTCGCCCTGCGCGCCGACAAAGACCCGTATGAAGCGCTGGAGAGCCTCAAGGACTTCTCCGTGACCTACCAGGCTGCAACGGACGAACCGCTGCCGCTGTTCCGTCGACGTTAAGCGTTAGCGCAGTGAAAAGCCCTGGCATACCAGGGCTTTTTTTATGCTTTGATTTTGATCGACGCCAGCACCTGCTTCTGCCCCATGGAACACGGCACACCTTCCGGCTGCGCCCGCACCGCCTCGATCACGCCCAGCAACTGCGCCTTGCTGTGCGCCAGTTGCGCCTGCATCCCTTCGATCTGCTGCACCTTACGCTCCAACGCCTCAATCAGTTCCTCGCGCTTGTGCTCCCCTGGGGCAGGCATCAATGCCTTGAGTTCCTGCAAGGTAAACCCGGCCTGTTGCGCGCTCTGGATCAGTTGCAGGGTTTGCAGCGCTTCGGGTGCATAACGCCGATAGCCGTTGGCCTGCCTCCCCACCTGGCTGATCAACCCTTCGGCTTCATAAAAGCGAATACGCGACGCCGCCAGCCCGCTCTGTTTTGCCAGTTCGCCAATATTCATCGTCACGCCTGCTTGACATTAAAGTTAACTTTAATCTTAGCCTGAGGCCTCACCCGCTCAGGAGTCAACCATGTCACCTTTCGAACCCTTGCAACTGCCCAACGGCCAAGTCCTTGCCAACCGTATCGCCAAGGCCGCGATGGAGGAAAATATGGCGGACGCCCAACAAGCGCCGTCCCGTGAATTGAAGCAGCTGTACCAAGCCTGGGCGGATGGCGAGCCCGGCTTACTGCTGACGGGCAACGTGATGATCGACCGCCGCGCAATGACCGGCCCCGGCGGCGTGGCCCTTGAAGACGAGCAGCAGCTCGACAGCTTTCGCGAATGGGCGGCCATCGGGCGAAACAAGGGCGGGCACTTCTGGGTGCAGCTCAATCATCCGGGGCGCCAGACGCCGGCCAACCTGCGCCAGCAAGCCTTGGCGCCTTCCGCCGTAGCCCTCGACCTGGGTGGTTTTTCGAAAATGTTCGCCAAGCCCAGGGCCATGTCCGAAGACCAGATACAGAACGTGATCACGCGCTTTGCCAGCAGCGCGCGCCTGGCCGAGAAAGCGGGGTTTAGCGGCGTGCAGATCCACGGCGCGCATGGCTACTTGCTAAGCCAATTTCTCTCGCCCTTGAGCAACCGACGCACCGATCACTGGGGCGGCGCCCTGCAAAACCGCGCGCGCTTGCTGCTTGAAGTGATCAAGGCCGTTCGCGCCAGTGTCAGCCCCTCATTTTGCGTGGGGGTGAAACTCAACTCGGCAGACTTCCAGCGCGGCGGCTTCGACGCAGACGATGCGCGCGCCGTGGTCGAGTTGTTGAATCCGCTCCCCATCGACCTGCTGGAGCTGTCCGGCGGTAGCTACGAAGCACCGGCCATGCAAGGCGAAGCCCGGGACGGGCGGACCCTGGCACGCGAAGCGTATTTCCTGGAAATGGCCCGCGAACTGGCGACCATCGCCAAAATGCCCGTGATGGTGACCGGTGGCATTCGTCGCCTGCCGGTGGTGCAGCAAGTCCTGGACAGCGGGATCGCCATGGCCGGCATTGCCACCGCCCTGACCCTGGAACCGCAACTGATCAAACACTGGCGCGAAGGGCGCGACCTCAATCCGCAACTGAAACCGATCAGTTGGCAGCGCAAGCCTCTCGCCGCCCTCGCCACCCTGGCCGTGGTGCGTGACCAGATGCGCCGCCTGAGCCGCGGCCAGCGCCCCAACCCCAACGTCGCGCCCTGCATGGCGCTGCTCCGCGACCAATGGTTTATCGCCCTGCGCACTCGCCAGTACCGCACGACCATGACGCAATCTTCACATTAAGCACGGAGCATTCGCCGTGATCGAACTGTCCTCTACTGATCAGCAGTTTTTAACCTCACTGACGATTGGAGTTCTTCATGGCGAAAATCAACTTGGCCCAGCAATTGGCGACCACCCTGGAACAGGCGGGCATCAAGCGCATCTGGGGCCTGACCGGCGACAGCCTCAACGGCCTCACCGACGCCCTGCGCACCATGGACAGCATCGAGTGGATGCATGTGCGCCACGAAGAAGTCGCCGCCTTCGCCGCCGGTGCCGAAGCTGCCGCCACCGGCGAGTTGACGGTGTGCGCCGGCAGCTGCGGGCCGGGCAACCTGCACTTGATCAACGGCCTGTTCGATTGCCATCGCAACCACGTGCCGGTGCTGGCCATCGCCGCACAAATTCCGTCTTCGGAAATCGGCCTGAACTACTTCCAGGAAACCCATCCCCAGGAACTGTTCAAGGAGTGCAGCCACTTTATCGAACTGGTGACCAACCCCGAGCAGATGCCCCAAGTGTTGCATCGGGCCATGCGCTCGGCGATCCTCAACCGCGGCGTGGCGGTAGTGGTGATCCCCGGGGATGTGTCGCTGCTGGAAGTGGAAGACACGCTAAAACCCTGGCCGCCCCTGCATGCGCCGCGCACCCTGCCGGCAGAACAGGACCTGCAACGCCTGCGCGAAATCCTCGACAGCAGCCAGAAAACCACCCTGTTGTGCGGCAGCGGTTGCGCCGGCGCCCATGCCCAAGTGGTGGCCCTGGCCGATGCCTTGGGCGCGCCGGTGGTACACGCCTTGCGCGGCAAGGAGCATGTGGAATGGGACAACCCGTTCGACGTGGGCATGACCGGTCTGATCGGTTTCAGCTCCGGTTACCACGCCATGCTCAATTGCGACACGTTGATCATGCTCGGCACTGACTTCCCTTATCGCCAGTTCTACCCCACCGACGCGAAGATCATCCAGGTCGATCGCAACCCGCAGGCGCTGGGCCGGCGCGCCACGCTGGACCTGGGCATCGCCGCTGACGTGAGCGAGACCCTCGACGCATTGTTGCCGCACCTGACCCGCAAGACCGACCGCAGCTTCCTCGAAACCTCCTTGAAGCACTACGAGAAAGCCCGCCAGGGCCTCGACGACCTGGCACAACCGTCAAAGGCCAACCGGCCGATTCACCCGCAATACGTGGCGCGCCTGCTCAGCGAACTGGCCGACGACGATGCGATCTTCACCGCCGACGTGGGCTCGCCCACCGTGTGGGCGGCGCGCTACCTGAAGATGAATGGGAAGCGGCGCCTGATCGGCTCGTTCAACCACGGCTCGATGGCCAACGCCATGCCCCAGGCCATCGGCGCGCAGGCGGCCTTCCCTGGGCGGCAGGTCATATCGATGTCCGGCGACGGCGGTTTTACCATGTTGATGGGGGATTTCATCTCGCTGGCGCAGTTGAAACTGCCGGTGAAAGTCATCGTGTTCGATAACGCGTCACTTGGCTTTGTCGCCATGGAAATGAAAGCTGCCGGCTACCTTGACACCGGCACCGAGCTAAAAAACCCGGATTTCGCGGCCATGTCCAATGCCATGGGCATCCTGGGGATTCGCGTGGAGCAATCCGAAGACCTCGAACCGGCCCTGCGCCGCGCCCTGGCCCATGACGGCCCGGTGCTGGTAGACGTGGTGACGGCGACCCAGGAACTGGTGATGCCACCCAGCATCAAGCTGGAGCAGGCCAAGGGTTTCAGCCTGTACATGCTCAAGGCGGTGATGAGCGGGCGCGGGGATGAAGTGATCGAGTTGGCGCGTACCAACTGGTTGCGCTGATTTGAACATAGGGCAACGGGCTTGCCCGCGATTGCGGTGATTCAGTGAATACAGCTTCCACTGATACGGCGCTATCGCGGGCTGCCAGCGTTTATCAGCCGTGCTGTTTTTCTACCCACTTGCCGTAGGCATCGATAAACGCCTGTAGAAACGGCTTGGTTTTCTCCGACAGTTTGCCGGCCTCATCAAACACATTGCCCGCGCCCCCCAGATAGGCTTCAGGCTGCTGCATGCACGGCACATCGAGGAACACCAGGGACTGGCGCAGATGGTGGTTGGCGCCAAAGCCGCCAATCGCCCCCGGCGAGACACTGATGATCGCCCCCGGCTTGCCACTCCAGGCGCTTTGCCCGTAAGGGCGCGAGCCCACATCGATGGCGTTCTTCAGCGGAGCGGGCACGGAGCGGTTGTATTCGGGGGTCACAAACAACACTGCGTCGGATGAACGCACTTGTTGACGGAAAGTACTGTAGGCTGCGGGCGGTGATGCCCCGTCGATGTCCTCGTTGTAGAGCGGCAAATCGCCAATTTCGACAATGTTCAATGTGAGGTTGGCGGGGGCCAGTTCGGCCAATGCCAGGGCGACCTTGCGGTTGATCGACTCTTTTCTCAAGCTGCCAACCAGGACGGCAATCGTGTAGACCTTGCTCATTGAGGTTTCCCGACGTTTGACTAAAGGAGTGTGTAGTTATAGAGACTTCGCGGCGCGTTCACCAGAAGGTTTTGCTATCCCCACCGGCGTCTACCTCGCAATCACCCGCGTAGGAAGCGTCTGAAAACCTCAGCGAATAGTATTTTTTTTCCATAGGTAAACTACCCCGCTCCATGACGGTCTACAGAACCGCAAATCGAGTGTTTATCTCCAGAGGTTCTAAACAGATGGCAGCAGTACTTGTCGGACAGTTCCATGCCAGAGACGCGGAAGGTCGCGTTTATTCGGTGCATGAGTTCCAGGAATCCATCCCGCCGTTAGACGGCCTGGCTGGCTCGGCGCCCACCACAACCTACAAGCTGGCCATTGGCGACCGTGTAGAAAAACTGGACGGCGATGAATTCAGATTGATTCAGTCGGGGACCATTATCGTCCGCGAATCGGAAACCATCCGCGCGCAATAAGCTTGATCCCCCCGAGCGTACCAGCTCAGTCCTGGCCATTGACGGCATTGACTGGGCCGGGCGATCACGGACGGCGAACCTCCGTCACTTCAATCCCAGGGTCCCCTTCAATCTGTTTGAGCGTGACCATCAGTCGCCCCTTCTCGCCCTCTACGGCATACATCAAGCGCTTGTAGCCCTGCGTACCATACGCGGGATACGCCACCACCTGCCTGACCAGCGTGATGCCCAGCACCGTACCCACCTGCGCGCCCACCTGTTCCTGGGAACGGATGAACGCATCGAGCGCGAGGTTTTCGGGCGTAGTGTCGTCAGGATTGCTCAAGAGATAAGCGGCCACGCACCCCACGGTCACCAGGACCAGCAGTTGCCTGGCCGTTACCCCGAAAAGTTTCGCGGGCATCGGCATTTGAGACCAGACCTGTTTTTGTTGTAAGTGCCGGGTAACCGGCATTGGTCATTGATGATCAGACGAGCCATTCTAATCAGGTCGATGGGTAATGCCAGATGAATCAATTGTCTCCGTAGGCAATATCCTTGTTATCCCCGACACCGCCCAACGTCCGGTCCTTGCCGAATGAGAACAGGTCGAACGGGAGCTGGGGTTGGCTCGGCGGATACTGATACTGATAGGCAACTCCCCAGGGATCGGTCAGCAGCTCCTCGTTGATGTAGGGACCTTTCCATTTCGCGTCGGCGGCAGGCGGCGTGATCAATGCACCCAGGCCTTCCTGATCGGTCGGATAACGGCCAGTGTCTTGATGGAACTGTTCGACGGCCTTGCCCAGCAAGGCGACCTGGGCCTTGGCCGTGGCTATTTCTGTCAGGGCCATCTCACCAAACAGCCGCGGCCCCACCGCCAGGGCCAACAAGCCGATGATGACAAGCACCACCAGCACTGCCCACCGCGTAAAGCCGCCTTGGGTACGCATGTGACCGACTGCGATTGGTACAGGCATTCTGAGCCCCCCTTGTTCCTCGGTTGATACGCTCGTTATATGCCCTGCTTGTTGCAGTTGCGCAAGACCAACGTTCGTCGACGCAAATCAACGCTCCCGTTGTTTTTCCCCAAGCCATTGAATCCCGGCCCTGCTGACCCTAGACTCCGGCCATGCGTTTACGTCATATCGAAGTGATTCAGGCCATCTTGCAGACCGGACACCTCGGCACGGCCGCCGAATGGTTGCAACTCCCCGTGGGCGATGTGGACGCGGCGCTCAAGGACGCCGAGCAGCAATTGGGTTTTATGTTGTTCGCCAGCGTGCGCGGACGCTTGCAACCGACCCGGGAAACCCTGGAGTTGCAGGCGCAAATCGCGCATGTGTATGAAGCGCTGGAGCCGGTGCAACGCTTGGCCAGCCGCCTGAAACACCATCACGCGCCGACCCTGCGTGCCCTGTGTACGCCGCCCCTGGCCAATCAACTGCTGCCACACAGCATCGCCGTGCTGCGCCGACGCTTCCAGGACACGCCGTGCAACCTGTCGAGCCAGCCGACCCGCGAGATCGTCAGGAGCCTGTTGCTGCACGAGGCCGACGTGGGCCTGAGCCTGCACGACCCCGAACATCCGCAAATCCAAAGCAGCATATTGGCCCAGGGCAAACTGCAATTGCTCGCGCCCCATGGCTGGCTCAAACCCAAGCAGAAGTACATCGCCCTGCAGGACCTGGCCGGGCAGTCGATGATCGGGCTGGAGGGCCAAGACCCGCTCAGTCGCCTGCTCGACGCCAAGCTGCAAGCCCTGCGCCCGTTGCCGGTGGTGCAGACGCGGGTGCAGACCTACCAGATGATGCGCAGCATGGTGGAGGCCGGTGAAGGTTTGGCGATTGTCGACCCGTTCACCGCGTTCGGCGCCCGCGAGGCCGGGCTCGACGCGTGCCCGGTATCGCCGCCGATCATGGTCAGCCTGTATGCGCTGACCCTCAGGGACGGCGTGACGTCACCGGCATTGAATGCGCTGCTGGAGATTGTCACGCAGAAAGCTGAAGGCCTGCTGGCGAGCTGAACGCGTCAGACCGCTTCGACTTCCGTCTTGAACAAGCGATACCAGAAAATCGCCACCTCGCGGGTTTGCGGGTCGATCCCGCGATAGCGCAGGTGATCGATCCCGCCCATCACATACCCGCAACGCTCATACAGACGGCAGGCGCCGAGGTTGTTGTTCTGGGTCTCCAGCATCATGCCTGGCAGGTTTTTCTTGCGACTCCAGAACTGCGCCACGTCCAACAGCGCCTTGGCCACGCCATGACGCCGCGCGGGCAACGCCACGGCCAGCTCGTCAACGTGCGCGAAGCCGTTCCAATTGGTACTCACCACAACATGCCCGACCGCTCGATCGTCTAGAAAGGCCATGAAGATCGCGCTGTCGGGCGCGTCGCGAAAACTGGCGAACTCCTCCGGGTCGATGCCGTAGCACTTACGATAGGGCAGGATGCGCTCCACGGGCCACTGTTCGACCCGCTTGCCCATCTCCGGCACGCCATAGGCGCTGACCTCAAAACTGAAATCATTGCCCCACACGTAAGCGTCAAAGCCCTCGTCGGCGACCCGCACACTGAGCCCTGGATACTTCGGGTTCATTACAGCTTGCATAAACATCCTTAACCCTTAATGCAATCGACGGTGTAACAACGACCACTGCCGTCATCTTCGTGTTGCAACCCATGAACATCCGCGACAAAACCGGGGAAACTGCTATCGAACGTGCGGGCAAACGCCAGGTAGTCGATGATCGAACGCGTTGCCTCGGTAAAGCGCTCGCCCGGCATGATCAACGGAATGCCCGGCGGATAAGGCACCAGCATCACGGCGGCGATGCGCCCTGGCAAGGCATCGATGGGCACCGCCTCCACTTCCCCCCTGACCAATTGGTCATAGGCGTCGGCCGGTTTCATCGCAATTTCGGGCAAAACGGTGTACATGCGTTTGAGGTGTTTGGCGGTGGCGTTGCTACCGTAGCAGCTATGCAATTGATCGCACAGGTCGCGCAGCCCCAGCCCTTGATAGCGCGCCGGGCCCTGGGCGAATACCGAGGGCAAGCAACTGGCGAGGCTGACGTTGGCGTCGTAGTTGCGCTTGAATTCCAGCAACTCGGTGAGCAAGGTACTCCATTTGCCCTTGGTGATACCCATGGAAAACAACACGAGGAACGAATAAAGCCCGGTTTTTTCCACCACCAGACCACGCTCCCAGAGGAATTTGCTGACCACCGCAGCAGGAATCCCGCAGTCGCTCAACGCGCCGCCGGCATTGAGGCCGGGCATCACCAACGTGACTTTGATCGGGTCCAGTAGCACGTAATCTTCGACTATGTCACCAAAGCCATGCCAGTCATCCTGCGGCTGCAACAGCCAATCCGCCGTGACGACCCGGTCGATGCCGGCCACGGACGGCGGCTGCCAGATGGAAAACCACCAATCCTCGGCGGCGATGTGCTGGCGCAGGTTGGCCAGGGCGCGGCGAAAGCTCAAGGCTTCGTCGAACATTTCCTGCAAAAGAGAGCGCCCCGCGGGGCCTTCCATCATCGCCGAAGCCACGTCCAGCGAGGCGATGATGCTGTATTGCGGCGAGGTGGAGATATGCATCATGAACGCTTCGTTGAACCGATCGCGATCCAACTGCCGCGCGCCGCCGTCCTGCACATGAATCATCGAGGCCTGGCTGAACGCCGCCAGCAACTTGTGCGTGGAATGCGTGGTAAACACCAACGGGCTGTCCGGCGTGCGTGAAGTGCCCATGCCATAGCGCCCCGCGAAGAACTCGTGGAACGCCGCGTAGGCGTACCAGGCTTCGTCAAAGTGCAGCACCTCGACACTGTTGCCCAATTGCTGCTTGATCAGCTCGGCGTTGTAACACAGGCCGTCGTAGGTGGAGTTGGTGACCACCGCCAGCTTCACTTTCGCCGGCCGGCCACGGGTCAGCGGGCTGGCCTCAATCTTGGCGCGAATCGACGCGGGGCTGAATTCGCTGAGGGGAATCGGGCCGATGATGCCCAGTTCATTGCGCTCCGGGCACAGGTACAGCGGGATCGCGCCGGTCATGATGATCGAGTGCAGCACCGACTTGTGGCAGTTGCGGTCGACCAGCACCAAGTCATCACGACCGACCATCGAGTGCCAGACGATCTTGTTGGCGGTCGAGGTGCCATTGATTACAAAGAAGGTGTGATCGGCGCCAAAATTCCGCGCGGCGCGCGCTTCTGCTTCGGCCAGCGGCCCGGTGTGATCGAGCAGCGAGCCCAACTCCGGCACAGAAACGGACAGGTCAGAGCGCAGCGTATTTTCCCCAAAAAACTGATGAAACGCCTGCCCCACCGGGCTTTTGCGATAGGCCACGCCACCACCGTGGCCGGGCGTGTGCCAGGAGTAATTGGAGTCGGCGGTGTGTTGCACCAGGGCTTTGAAGAAGGGCGGCAACAAGCCATCAAGGTAAGTGCGTGCGGCGCGGGCAACTTGCCTGGCAAGAAACGGCACAGTGTCTTCGAACAGGTAAAGAATGCCGCGCAGTTGGTTGAGTTCGCTCATCGCATCGGCGGGGGCGTTTTCCAGGGTGACTTGTTCACCCAAGGCGAAAATCGGCAGGCTCGGCGCCCTCAGACGCGCCAGTCGGATCAGTTCGACCATGTTTTGCAGCAGATGCGTGTTTTCCCCGGCGCCTTCGGCGGCGATCAACATGCACGCCAGGCCATGGTGGGTCGAGGCCACCAGCCGGCCTTCGGCGTAGTCCACCGCAGAAAAGATACCGAAGCCCTCTTGTTCCAGCTCTTGAGCGATACCTCGGACCCGGTCGCCGGCAACGGTGTCGGCCTTGATGTCGCGATGCACGATAAGGATGGGGAACTTCAGGTCTTTGTACATGAGTGCTTTAAGTCCTGAGGGTGATGCACTCAGGGTAGAAGCTGTAAGCAGATGTGGCGAATGAAGATTTTGAAAGCAGCAACTCACCAATGTGGGAGGGGGGCTGCTCCCGATAGCGGTGGATCAGTGGCATCAATGCCAACTGGCACGCCGCTATCGGGAGCAAGCCCCCTCCCACATTGTTTGACAGCGCTCCGCCAGATTATTGCTGGGTCAGTTGGGTCCACAACGCCGGCGCACCCGCCGATTTGGCAATCGCTTCCAGACGCGCTGCATGCTCAGCCAGGTCCTGCTCGCTGGCGCGGATGATCGGCGCCGGTTTGCGATCAGCCGGCAGGCGACGGATTTCCGAAGGGCGATTGCCCGAACCTTCCGCCGAACCGGCACCGTCGGAGGCGTTGCCGGCCAGGGACAGGCTGGTCTGCCCGCCGGTCATGGTCAGGTAAACGTCGGCCAGGATCTCGGAGTCGAGCAACGCGCCGTGCAGCTCACGGCCGGAGTTGTCGACGCCGTAGCGTTTGCACAAGGCATCCAGGCTGTTGCGCTGGCCCGGGTGACGCTCACGGGCCATCATCAAGGTGTCGAGGATCGAGCAGTGCTGGGAAATATTCGCGCGATCCGTCTGCCCCATCAGGGCAAACTCGTTATTGATGAAGCCGATGTCGAACGCCGCGTTATGGATGATCAACTGCGCGCCGTTGATGAATTCGAAGAACTCGTCGGCGACTTCAGCGAAGCGCGGCTTGCCTTTGAGGAATTCGTCGGTGATACCGTGGACGCCGATGGCGCCCTCATCACTTTCGCGGTCCGGTTGCAGGTAGACGTGGAAGTGACGGCCGGTGAGGCGACGGCCCATCAATTCGACGCAGCCGATTTCAATGATCCGGTGGCCATCAGTCACCGGCATGCCGGTGGTTTCGGTATCGAGTACAACAGATCGGATGGCCATCAGGGTTCAGCTCTCAACGGTGTGGTGTATTTCAAGAGGCGCAATCTTAACACGTCAGCCGACATCAGCTCTGCTTGTAGCCCCGCACTTCGTCGACGCCACGGTTGGCCAATTGGTCGGCGCGCTCGTTGCCGTGGTGGCCAATGTGCCCGCGCACCCATTTCCAGGTGATGTTATGGCGATTGCATTGCTCATCGAGCAGTTGCCACAGGTCGGCGTTCTTGACCGGCTCCTTGGCCGCCGTCTTCCAGCCGCGCTTCTTCCAGTTGACCATCCACTCGTTGATGCCCTTCATCACGTATTGCGAGTCGGTCACCAGCAGCACGTCGCAACGCCGCTTGAGCTCTTCCAGGCCGCGAATGGCGCCCATCAGCTCCATGCGGTTGTTGGTGGTGTTGGCTTCGCCGCCCCATAGTTCCTTCTCCACGCCCTTGCACACCAGCAAGGCGCCCCAGCCGCCTGGGCCAGGGTTGCCTTTGCAGGCGCCATCGGTGAAGAGTTCAACGCTATCGGTCATCGGTTGCATCCATCAAAACGGGTCGCCGGGCATAGGCCGACAGCATCCCGAGGCCGAATGATTCGGCCTGAAATCAAAAAGAGGGTTTTACGGTTCGCTTTGCTTGCGGTTGACCTTGGCCATCGGCATCGGCACCAGCTTGCCCATGGGCTGGCGTAGCACCTGACGCACCGGCCGCAGCCCGACCACGATCTTGCGTGCAACCAGTAAATAGAAGCCGCCACCCGACAGTTGCCAGGCCCCCGCCCGACGCTCCCAGCCAGCCAGACGGCCCTGCCACTTGGTCGACGCCAGCGGCGGACGATAGCATCCGAAGCGGCGTTTCTCCAGTGCGAAGCCCAGCAGGTTCAGCCAGTCCCCCACCCGCGAAGGCGAGATGCAACGGGCCTGGCGCAGGCCGTCATGGGCGAACACATGGCGCAGGCCCCAACTGCTCCAGGGGTTGATGCCGACAATCAGCAAATGGCCACCTGGGCGCACGCTGCTGGCAGCTTCGCGCAACAAACCGTGGGGTGACAGGCAGAAATCCAGGCCATGCTGCAGCACCACCACATCGGCAGCGTGCTCGCTCAACGGCCAGGCCTGCTCTTCGCAGACGATCTCCACCCCCGGCAACGGCGCGCCCAGGCGCACATTGCGCTGCACCTGCGGCGCGGACGGCGGCGTCTGGGCCGACGGCCCGTAATGCACCAGGTAACCGCCAAAGAACCGGCCCAGCTCGTCTTCGAGCATGCTCCGTTCTTCATCCAGCAAAAATTGCCCGATCGGCCCGGACAGCCAGTCACGGGCTGCACTGATCAGGGCCAGCCATTCAGGATCGGCCTGGGCGAACGCTTTATCAGTCATTGCATTCTCCAACTCGCCTAGACGTTCTAAGATGCACCAATGTGTTCAGCTTGGCGAATCGAAGAATGATACAGATCAGTGCCCTGCCCGCCTTCACCGATAACTACATCTGGTTGTTACAGGAACCCCAGACCCGCCGCTGCGCCGTGGTCGACCCCGGCGATGCCACCCCCGTGCTGGCCTGGCTCGAGCAGAACCCGGAGTGGACGCTCAGCGACATCCTCATCACCCACCATCACCATGATCATGTAGGTGGCGTCGAAGCACTGAAACGTGTGACCGGTGCCAAGGTCTACGGCCCGGCCAGCGAAACGATCCCGGCACGGGACATCGCGCTGCAGGACAACGACCGCATCACGGTGCTGGGCTGGGACTTCGCCGTGTACGCCGTCCCCGGCCATACCCTCGGCCATGTTGCCTTCTATCACCAGGGCGCGCTGTTCTGCGGCGACACCCTCTTCGCCGCCGGTTGCGGCCGCCTGTTCGAAGGCACGCCAGCGCAAATGTACACCTCGCTGCAACGCCTGGCCGCCCTGCCGGCCGACACCCTGGTGTACTGCACCCATGAATACACACAGAGCAATCTCAGGTTTGCCCAGGCGGTGGAACCAGACAACGCCGATATCGCCGAACGGGTGGAAAACGTCAACCAACTGCGCGCCCGTGGCGAGATCACGCTGCCTTCCAACCTGGCCCTGGAAAAGCGCACCAATCCGTTCCTGCGTACCGCTGAAACATCCGTTAAACAAAAAGCTGACGAACGGAATGGCCGTGACAACCGCTCTGGAGCCGAGGTATTTGCTAGCTTGAGGGCTTGGAAAGATAAGTTCTAACGTGACGCAGTCTGATACGAAATTTCTGAATGGTTGACCGGAACCAAAGCGCTTTCTAGAATCGCCCGACATTTTTGCCCGGAACTTACTTCCAGCCAATGTCGTCATCTACTCGTAAATCCAATCATTCAGACGCATTGACCCGCCTGGCTCAAGCCGTGGCGGTGGCTGTCTCCGCAACTCTGGCGGGCTGCCAATCGACAAATTTCGCTGCACAATCCACCGTGCAACCCAAACCGAATCTTGCTGCCAAGATCAAGCAAAAACCTATTTGGCTCTCAGAGAAGCCCAGCCCCGAAGCCCCCCAGGATGTCTGGGAACGCATGCGTCGGGGCTTTCAATTGCAGGACGGCCTCGGCGTCAACCCGCGTATCGAGCAACAGCGCCTGTGGTTCGCCAGCAACCCGTCCTTCCTGGAGAACGCCGGCGAACGTGGCAGCCTCTACATTCATTACATCGTCGAACGCCTTGAAGAACGCAACATGCCCCTGGAACTGGCGCTGTTGCCAGTGATTGAAAGTGCCTACAACCCAATGGCCTATTCGCGCAGCGATGCGGTCGGCTTGTGGCAGTTCATTCCCTCCACCGGGCGCTACTTCAACCTGCGCCAGACCCGCGCCTACGACGGTCGTCGCGATATCACCGCTTCCACCACCGCCGCGCTGGACTATCTGACACGTCTGCATGACATGTTCAACGGCGACTGGCTGCTGGCCCTGGCCGCGTATAACGCCGGCGAAGGCACGGTAAGCCGGGCGATCGAGCGCAACGAGAAGCTCGGTCTGCCGACCGACTACTGGAACCTGCCCCTGCCCCAGGAAACCAAGGACTACGTGCCCAAGTTCCTGGCGCTGTCCCAGGTGGTGCTCGCCCCCGAGGCCTACGGCGTCAACCTGAACCCGATTGCCAACACGCCGTACTTCGAAGTGGTTGAAGTCAAGCAAAGCATGGACCTGTCACGGGTCGCCGCACTGGCCGAGATCGACGAAGACGAACTGTTCCAGCTCAATCCGGCGCTGAAACAACGTACCACCCTGGACGGTCCCCAGCATTTGCTCGTGCCCAGCTCCAAAGCACAACTGTTGACCAGCAGCCTTTCGGCGATGAAGCCTGAAGAATTGCTGGCAATGCGCCCGAAAAAGCCGGTATTCGACGAAGTCGAGACCCAGTCCGTGGCTGGCCGTACCCGCAACTACAAGGTGCGCAACGGCGACAACCTGACGCTGATCGCCAAGGCCAACAAGGTCGACGTGCATGACCTGCAGCGCTGGAACAAGCTCAACGGCCAGGCGCTCAAGGTCGGCCAGACCCTGGTGATGCAGGACACGCGCAAGCTGGTGGCCAAGGCCGACAGCAAGAAACCGGTGCAGTACAAGGTCAAGAAAGGCGACTCGCTGTATATCGTCGCCAAGCGTTTCAACGTTGAGATGCAACATCTCAAGCGCTGGAACCCACGCACTGGCATGGCGCTCAAGCCGGGGCAGATGCTCGTGGTTTCCGGGCCACGCTGACACCGCAAGAACACTGGAGCGCCAATTGTGGGAGGGGGCTTGAACTGGTCAACTAATTTTGGACACCAGTTAAGGTTTCACGCCGCCAGTTTCTCCATAGCTACCGGCGACCGGTAGCCGTTGTAGCTGTGGAGCCTGACGTTGTTGTAACGCATCAAATAACGCTGCAAATCCACTCGGGCTTCATGCTCTGAGCTGTAGCCATCTTCTGGTACCCATTCTGATTTAAGGCTCCCAAAGAAACGCTCCATCGGGGCGTTGTCCCAGCACTCACCTTTGCGACTCATGCTTTGCAGGAGTCCATGCTTGCGCATTTCATTCCTGAATTTGTGGCTGGTGTACTGACAGCCTTGGTCGGAGTGAAACAGCACCTCTTTTGGACGGCCTCGCAACTCGACCGCCATTCGCAACGCTTCGCAGGTCAGCGTGGCATCGGAAATCATCGAAAACGACCACCCCACAATCCGGCGAGCGAACAGATCCAGAACTGCCGCGAAATACATCCAGCGCTTGCCGACTTTGATATACGTCACATCGCCACACCACACCTGGTTGATCGCTGTGACATCAAACTGGCGCTTGAGCACATGCGGCGCTACCAGCGCTTCCACGCCGGATGATTTGTACTTATGCCGCCGGCGTTGACGACTGATGACGCCCGCTTCACGCATCAGGCTACGCGCCATGTACCGCCCGACGCGATGCCCCTTGGCTTGCAGTTCCTTAGCTAAAGTACGCGATCCAGCAGATGCTCTGGACTCCTTGTGATGCTCGACCAGGGCGGCTTTGAGCTTTTCCCGCTCAGGTTTCACCTTGCCTTGGCGCTGACGCCAGGCGTAAAAACTGCTGCGGTTAACATCGAACGCCCGACAGCAATTGTTAACGCCGTACTGCTCGTCCAGCTCACAGATCAACGTGAATGATCTTTGGCGTCCAACAGCAAGAGAGCACTGGCCTTTTTTAGGATTTCGATGTCCAGGTCTTTTTGCCTGAGTAACGCTTTGAGCTGCTGAATCTCTCGTTGATCGGCGGTAATAGCCTTGGCGCCAATCGGAGTCGAGCCCAGCCGCTCTTTGCGAACCTGATCGACCCAGCGGCGCAACGCAGTCGGGCCAATATCCAGACTGGCACAGACGTCGGGAACCGACTGCCCCTCGTCCAGCACCATGCTGGCCGCCTTGAGTTTGAACTCACTCGAATAAGATTTACGCATATCCAAACACCTCAGATTTGGGCGCCATCATAGCGCCCGATTGAAGTGTCCAAAATCATTAGGCCAGTTCAGCTTGCTCCCGATGGCGGTGCATCAGTCGGTACATAAGCTGACTGACGCACCGCCATCGGGAGCAAGCTCCCTCCCACATAGGATCGCCATCATTCCAACTGGCTTTTTCCAACCGGAACAAGCTGTTACTGTACCGATCATAAAGCCCAAGCTGCCTGGATCGGATCTCTGACTTGACGCGTCCCCTCCTTCTACTAATAAGTCTGGCCTTGAGCTTTGCTGCGAACGCGACGATTACCGAGAGCCACGGTTATGCGCAGTTCGGCACCCTCAAGTACCCGGCCAAATTCACCCACTTCGATTGGGTAAACCCTGCAGCGCCGAAAGGCGGGACGTTGCGGGTCATGGCGTTTGGCACGTTCGACACCCTCAACCCCTATACCTTCAAGGGCTCAAGCCCGGTTTCCACGCCGAACTTCCTGCAATACGGCGTCAATGAGCTGAACGAACCTTTGATGGTCGGCACCGGCCAGTACGCGCCGTCCGGCGATGAGCCGACCTCCAGCTACGGGCTGATTGCCCAGTCGGTGGAGTACAGCGAGGACCGCAGTTGGGTGGTGTTCAACCTGCGCCCGGAAGCCCGCTTTCACGATGGCAAGCCGATCACTGCCTATGACGTGGCGTTTTCCTATCGCACCCTGCTGACCGAAGGTCATCCGCAATACCGCACCAACCTGCAGGAAGTGGCGCGGGTCGACATCCTCAACCGCCACCGTATCCGTTTTGTATTCAAGCGCGCCGGCAACCCGTTGCTGATCCTGCGCCTGGGCGAACTGCCGGTGCTGCCCCAGCACTACTGGAAAAACCGCGATTTCAAGGCCACGACCTTCGAACCACCGCTGGGCAGCGGGCCCTATCGCCTCAGCAAAGTCACGCCGGGCAGACAACTGGTGTTCGAGCGGGTCAAGGACTATTGGGGCAAGAATCTGCCGGTCAACCAGGGTTTCTACAATTACGACAAGGTCGAAGTGGAGTTCTACCGCGACAGCGACGTCGCCTTCGAAGCCTTCAAGGCCGGCGAGTTCGATATCTATATCGAGCACCAGGCCAAAAATTGGGCGAATGGCTACAACTTCCCGGCGATCAACCGCGGCGATGTGATCAAGGCGCAGATCGCCCACCAGATCCCGACCCAAAGCCAGGGCCTGTTCATGAACACCCGGCGCCCGACCTTCAGACAAGCCAAGGTGCGCGAAGCCCTGGGGCTGATGTTCGACTTTGAATGGACCAACCGCACCCTGTTCAGCGGCGCCTATAAACGCACCTTGAGCTATTACCCCAACAGCGAATTTTCGGCGACCGGCGTCCCGGTCGGCCATGAATGGTTGATGCTCTCGCCCTACCGCGACCAACTGCCGGCCAATCTCTACACCCAACCGTTCAGCCTGCCCCAGACCGACGGGCACGGCATCCCCCGCGAGACCCTGCGCCGCGCCCTGGCCCTGCTCGGCGAAGGCGGCTGGAAGCTGTCCGGGCAACGCCTGCTCAACAAGGACGGGCAACCGCTGCGCTTCGAAATCCTGCTGGTCAACCCGAACCTGGAGCGCATCCTGCAGCCCTATGTGGAAAACCTGAACAGTATCGGCATCGACGCGCACCTGCGCACAGTCGACCGGGCGCAATACAAACAGCGCCTCGATCAGTTCGACTTCGACATGATCCTGATGACCCTCAACCAAACCCTCAGCCCCGGCCTTGAGCAGTGGCAGTACTTCCACTCCAGCCAGGCGGCGATCAAGGGCAGCAAGAACTACGCAGGCATCGCCAATCCGGTGGTCGACCGCCTGCTCGAACAACTGCTGTCGGCACAGACCCGCGACGAACAACTGGCGGCCGGCCGGGCCCTGGACCGGGTCCTGCTGTGGCAGCATTACAGCATTCCCAACTGGTACCTCAACTATCATCGCTTGGCGTACCGCAACCGGTTCGCCTTTGTCACCACGCCGCCCTACAGCCTGGGCCTGAGCGCATGGTGGCTGAAAGCTTCGGAGAAAGCCCAATGATGTCTTTGCGTACTGCACTGCTCGGCAGTCTGTTGCTATGCACGGCGGCCCACGCCGCCCCGCAACATGCGCTGACCCTCTACAACGAGCCGCCCAAGTACCCCGCCAATTTCAAGCACTTCGACTACGTCAACCCCAACGCCCCCAAGGGCGGCACCTTTCGCGAGTCGAGCATGGGCGGTTTCGACAGTCTCAATCCCTACATCAGCAAGGGCGTGCCGGCGGACAATATCAGCCTGATCTACGACACCCTGGCCATGCAGAGCCTGGACGAACCCATCACCGAATACGGCCTGGTGGCCGGCAAAATCGAAAAAGCCCCGGACAACAGTTGGGTACGCTTCTACCTGCGCCCCGAAGCACGCTTCCACGATGGCCAGCCGATCCAGGCCGAAGACGTGGTGTTTACCTTCCAGACGCTGATGAAGGAAGGTTCGCCGCTCTACCGCACCTACTACGCCGACGTTGACGAAGTGGTGGCCGAAGACCCGCAGCGGGTACTGTTCAAGTTCAAGCGCACCAACAACCGCGAATTGCCGCTGATCCTCGGGCAACTGCCGGTATTGCCCAAGCATTGGTGGGCCACCCGCGACTTTACCAAGGGCAACCTGGAAATACCGCTGGGCAGCGGGCCGTACAAGGTGGCCGAGGTCAAGGCCGGGCGCATGATTCGCTACGAGCGGGTCAAGGACTACTGGGCCAAGGACCTGCCGATCACCCAAGGCTTCTACAACTTCGATCAGCGCATCACCGACTATTACCGTGACAGTACGGTATCCCTGGAAGCGTTGAAGGCTGGGCAGTTCGACTACTGGCTGGAATTCAGCGCGAAGAATTGGGCCAACGCCTATAACATTCCGGCGGTGGCCGAAGGGCGCCTGGTCAAGGAAGAGCTCCCCAACGGCAACCCCACCGGCATGCAGGGTTTCGTGTTCAACACGCGCAAGCCGATGTTCCAGGACGTGCGCGTGCGCAAGGCCATCAGCCTGTTGCTGGACTTCGAGTGGAGCAACAAGCAGTTGTTCAACGGCGCCTACACCCGCACCCGCAGCTACTTCGAGAACTCGGAGATGGCCGCCACCGGCCTGCCCGGCCCGGACGAGTTGGCCATCCTCGAACCGCTGCGCGACAAGATCCCCGCCGAAGTCTTTACCCAGGCCTTTGCGCCGTCCAGAACCGACGGCAGCGGCATGATCCGCACCCAGCAGCGCGAGGCCTACCAACTGTTGCAGGAAGCCGGCTGGCGCATCGTCGACGACAAGATGGTCGACGCCACCGGCAAACCGGTGACCATCGAATTCCTGCTGGCGCAGACCGAGTTCGAACGCATCCTGCTGCCCTTCAAACGCAACCTGGCGGACCTGGGTATCGACCTGGTGATCCGCCGGGTCGACGTCTCACAATTCGTCAACCGCCTGCGCTCGCGGGATTTCGACATGCTGGTGGGCAGCTTCCCGCAGTCCACCTCGCCGGGTAACGAACAACGCGAATTCTGGAAATCCTCCAGCGCCGATAAACCCGGCAGCCGCAACTACATGGGCCTCAAGGACCCGGCCGTCGACCAACTGGTAGAGGAACTGATCGACGCCGACTCACGCCAAAGCCTGGTCGCCCATGCCAAGGCCCTGGATCGCGTGCTGCAATTTGGCTACTACGTGATCCCCAACTGGCACATCAAGACCTTCCGCGTGGCGTACTGGGACCACCTCGGCCATCCGAAGGTGCCACCGCGCTATGACGTCGGCACCGCCACTTGGTGGGCGAAACCCGACGTGAAACCTGCCATCACCCTAGACACGAGCGCCGACCCGGCGAGCGGAGGCGATTAAATGCTGGCCTATATTGTTCGCCGCCTATTGCTGATCATCCCCACGCTGTTCGGGATTCTGCTGATCAACTTCATCATCATCCAGGCCGCCCCCGGCGGCCCGGTGGAGCAGATGATCGCCAAACTCGAAGGCTTCGAAGGCGCCACCAGCCGCATTGCCGGCGGCGGTGCCGAAGTCGCGGTGGCCGGTTCCAGCTACCGTGGCGCCCAAGGCCTGGACCCGGCGCTGATCAAGGAAATCGAAACCATGTACGGTTTCGACAAGTCGGCACCGGAACGCTTGTGGATCATGGTCAAGAACTACGCCCGCCTGGATTTTGGCAACAGCTTCTTTCGTGACGCCAAGGTCATCGACCTGATCAAGGAAAAGATGCCGGTGTCCATCTCCCTCGGGTTGTGGAGCACGCTGATCATGTACCTGATCTCGATCCCGCTGGGGATCGCCAAGGCCACGCGACACGGCAGCCACTTCGACGTATGGACCAGCTCGGCGATCATCGTCGGCTACGCGATCCCGGCGTTCCTGTTCGCGATCCTGCTGATCGTGGTGTTTGCCGGTGGCAGTTATTTCGACTGGTTCCCCTTGCGCGGGCTGACCTCCAACAATTTCGATGAATTGAGCTGGGGCGGCAAGATCCTCGACTACTTCTGGCACCTGGCCTTGCCCATCACCGCGCTGGTGATCGGCAACTTCGCAACCATGACGCTGCTGACCAAAAACAGCTTTCTCGACGAGATCAACAAGCAGTACGTGGTCACCGCCAAGGCCAAGGGCCTGACCAACCACCGCGTGCTCTACGGCCACGTGTTCCGCAACGCCATGCTGCTGGTGATCGCCGGTTTCCCCTCGGCGTTCATCGGGATTTTCTTCACCGGGTCCTTGCTGGTGGAAGTGATCTTCTCCCTCGACGGCCTCGGCCTGATGAGCTTTGAAGCGGCGATCAACCGCGATTACCCGGTGGTGTTCGGCACGCTGTTTATCTTCACCCTGCTCGGCTTGGTGGTGAAGCTGATCGGTGACCTCACCTACACCCTGGTCGATCCGCGTATCGACTTCGCCAGCCGGGAGCATTGAGATGAATCTGTCCCCCCTCAATCGCCGCCGATTCGAGCGGTTCAAGGCGAACAAGCGTGGCTGGTGGTCGCTGTGGCTGTTCCTGATTCTGTTCGGCCTGAGCCTGGGCGCCGAGCTGATCGCCAACGACAAACCGCTGGCGGTGCATTTTGACGGCGACTGGTATTTCCCGGCGCTCAAGCGCTACCCGGAAACCACCTTCGGCGGCGAATTCCCCCTGGAGGCCAACTACAAGAGCCCGTATATCCAGGAACTGCTCAAGGCCAAGGACGCCTGGACGCTGTGGGCGCCGATCCCGTTCAGCTACCAGAGCATCAACTACGACCTGAGGGTGCCGGCCCCCGCGCCGCCGTCTTCGGTCAACCTGCTGGGCACCGATGACCAGGGCCGCGACGTCTTGGCACGGGTGATCTACGGCTTCCGTGTGTCGGTGCTGTTTGCCCTGACCCTGACCGTGCTCAGTTCGATCATCGGCGTGATCGCCGGTGCCCTGCAGGGTTTCTATGGCGGCTGGGTCGACCTGGCCGGGCAACGCTTCCTGGAGATCTGGTCGGGCTTGCCGGTGCTGTACCTGCTGATCATCCTCGCCAGTTTCGTACAGCCCAACTTCTGGTGGCTGCTGGGGATCATGCTGCTGTTCTCGTGGATGAGCCTGGTGGACGTGGTCCGCGCCGAGTTCCTGCGCGGGCGCAACCTGGAATACGTGCGCGCGGCCAGGGCACTGGGCATGCAGAACGTCGCGATCATGTTCCGGCATATCCTGCCCAATGCCATGGTCTCGACCATGACCTTCATGCCGTTCATCCTCACCGGCGCCATCGGCACCCTGACCGCCCTGGACTTCCTCGGCTTCGGCCTGCCGGCGGGCTCGCCGTCGCTGGGAGAGCTGGTGGCCCAGGGCAAATCCAACCTGCAAGCGCCGTGGCTGGGCATGAGTGCCTTCGCCGTGCTGGCGATCATGTTGAGTTTGCTGGTGTTTATCGGCGAGTCCGCTCGCGATGCCTTCGACCCGAGGAAATGAGATGAATCAGGACAATCTGATCGAAGTCCGCGACCTCTGCGTCGAGTTCGTCACCGGCGAGCATCACCAGCGCGTGGTGAACCACGTCAGCTTCGACATCAAGCGCGGCGAAACCCTGGCGCTGGTCGGCGAAAGCGGCTCCGGCAAATCGGTGACCGCCCACTCGATCCTGCGCCTGCTGCCCTACCCCTTGGCGCGGCACCCCGCCGGCACCATCGAGTACGCCGGCCAGGACCTGCTGACCCTCAAAGAAAAAACCATCCGGCATATTCGCGGCAATCGCATTGCGATGATCTTCCAGGAGCCGATGACCTCGTTGAACCCGCTGCACTGCATCGAGAAGCAGATCAACGAAGTGCTCGGCCTGCACAAGGGGCTGACCGGCAAAGTCGCCACCCGACGCACCCTGGAGTTGCTCGAACTGGTGGGCATTCCCGAGCCGCATAAACGCCTCAAGGCCCTGCCCCACGAACTGTCCGGCGGCCAGCGCCAACGGGTGATGATCGCCATGGCCTTGGCCAACGAGCCGGAGCTGTTGATCGCCGATGAACCGACCACCGCCCTCGACGTAACGGTGCAGCTGAAGATCCTCGAACTGCTCAAGGAACTGCAGGCGCGCCTGGGCATGGCGTTGCTGTTGATCAGCCACGACTTGAACCTGGTGCGGCGCATTGCCCACCGGGTGTGCGTGATGCAGCAGGGTTGCATCGTCGAACAAGCCGATTGCGAAACCTTGTTCCAGTCGCCGCAGCACCCTTACACCCAGGAACTGCTCGCCGCCGAACCCAGCGGTGGGCCGGCCGACACGGCAGCCGGGCCGCCGTTGCTGGAAGTCGATGATTTGAAAGTCTGGTTTCCGATCAAGAAAGGCTTTCTGCGCAACACCGTCGACTACGTCAAGGCGGTGGACGGCATCAATTTCAGCCTGCCCCAGGGGCAAACCCTGGGCATCGTCGGCGAAAGCGGCTCAGGCAAGTCCACCCTCGGCCTGGCGATCCTGCGTCTGATCGCCAGCAAAGGCGGGATTCGCTTCGAAGGCCAGCAACTCGACCGCCTGACCCAGCAACAGGTGCGCCCGTTGCGCCGGGAAATGCAGGTGGTGTTCCAGGACCCGTTTGGCAGCCTCAGCCCACGCATGAGCGTCAGTGAGATCGTCGGCGAAGGCCTGCGTATCCATAAGATGGGCAGCCCGGCGGAGCAGGAAGCGGCGATTATCGCGGCGCTCAAGGAAGTCGGCCTCGACCCGCAATCGCGGCATCGCTACCCCCACGAGTTCTCCGGCGGCCAGCGCCAACGCATCGCCATTGCCCGCGCCCTGGTACTCAAGCCGCGCCTGATTCTGCTCGACGAACCGACCTCGGCGCTCGACCGCACGGTACAGCGCCAAGTGGTGGAACTGCTGCGCGGTTTGCAGGCCAAGTACAACCTGACCTATCTGTTCATCAGCCATGACCTGGCCGTGGTGAAAGCGCTGAGTCACCAGTTAATGGTGGTCAAGCACGGGCAGGTGGTGGAACAAGGCGATGCGCCGGCGATTTTCGCCAACCCGCAGCATGCTTATACCCGGCAATTGCTGGAGGCGGCGTTTTTGGTGCCGACGCCTTAGCGCGTGGCAGTGACCTATCCGTAGGGATAGGTCGCTCGCGTCAGGTCGCCAGCCCGCGCCCTGCCCGCTCCAGGTTGCGCCACAACCAGGGCGGCAGCACATCGGAGTCCAGGCTGTCGATCAGGTTCTTCAAGCCCAGCCCCAACTCCGTATCGCCTTCAATCACCAAGCGGCGCCGGAAGAACAAGGTGTCCGGGTCTTCCTGCCGACTGGCCAGCAACAAGAACTCGCGCCAGTTACCACTGATCGTCACCTGGGCCTCGGCTTTTTCGGCGAGGCGCAAACCGTCCCGCGCCAGGGTCAGGTACCAGCACAGCCCGAGGTCGGGGATGCGCAGGCACATCCAGCGCCCGCGCAGCAGGTCGAAGCCGCCGTCGCGCAACGGCTCGGCCAGGCAGCGGTTGAGGCCTTGCTGCAAGGCCAGGCGCTGCACCCGGAACGGCACGTGGCGCACCAGCGGCAGCAAACGATCGGCGCCCTTGAGCAGCCATTGTTTGCGACTCAACACAGGCCCACCTCCTCGACCCGCAGCATGCCGGCCTGGCCGTGCCAGTAGCCGTTGCAGCCGTCGACGCACAACGGCGGCATCGCGCCCTGGCGCACCTGATCGAAAGCCTGGACCACGCCGACCATGCCCTCAGCCCGTGGGCTCAGGCGCAACAGGCCAGCGCCACACGCGACCAAGCCAGGGTAATCGGCGAGCAAGTTGGTGACATCGGCCGACATCGTCTGAATCCCGTTCAAGGTGAACAGCGGTTGCCCTTCCTGACTGGTCAGGGCCATGCCATCGGGGTAGTTGATGCAACAGAACTGGCAATCGTCCTTGGGCCGGTTTTCCGCACGGGCGGTGAAGCAACGGGCCGAATACGCCAGCGGCAAATGCCCGTAGGCGAAGATCTCCACTTCGGGCAGCGGTCGGCCGAGTTCGCGCACCTGCTCCAGCACATCGGCGATCAGGCTTTGCGAGCACTCCACCGGCGGCACCCAGCGCTGCATGCCCGCATCGAGCAATTGCACCAGCGCGTGGCCGTTGTACAGGTTGAGCGCCGGGCCGCCGACAAAGGGCAGCTTGCGCTCGATCAGCAGCTGCACCGCGCCCATGTCGTTGGCTTCAACCAGCACCTCGCCGTTGTCGCACAGGCGGCGCAGGCTCGACAGCTCGGAGGCGGCTTCGATCAAGGTCAGGCTCGACAGCACGATCTGCGCCGGGCTGCACGACTGCAACTCGCGGCCCAGGCCCAACCATTGATCCAGCGAAAACGCGCGGCGTTTCGAGCACACGGTTTCCCCCAGGTAAATCACGTCCAGGGGCAAGCCGGCCATGTCTGAATAGAAGCGCCCCAGGTGTTCCTTATCCCAATAAAACAGCACCGGTCCCAGGCTGAGTTTCATCTGTAATTCCTCACTGCCATGCGCGATGGTAAGCACCCAGGGTGGTCTGGCTGCCTTCGGAAAGTCCGGCCAGCACCTGGCGCCACTGGTCCCTGACCACAAAATTGGCCGGGGCGCTGCGGTGGGCGTCGAGGGCGGCACGCCAGACTCGGGTGACTTGTTCCACATAGGCCGGGCTGCGTTGCCGGCCTTCGATCTTCACCGCTGCCACGCCAATGGCGCTGAGTTCGGGCAACAGGTCCAGGGTGTCGAGGCTGGTCGGTTCTTCCAGGGCGTGGAAGCGCTTGCCGCCGACCAGGAAACGGCCTTTGCACAAGGTCGGGTAGCCGGCCGGTTCCTCCGGGGTGTAGCGGTCGATCAGCACTTCACTGAGGCGTGCGCTGAGACCATCGGCGTCGTCGCTCCAGCGCACCGCCTTGGCCGGCGAACACACTCCGCACAGGTTGGGCGACTCGCCGGTGATATACGACGACAAGTGGCATCGCCCTTCGGCCATGATGCACAGGCTGCCGAAGCCGAACACTTCGATCGGCACCACATTGCTCGCCGCCACCTGCCGCACTTGGGCCAGGGATAGCACCCGAGGCAGCACTGCGCGACGAATGCCATAGCGTTCGACGTAGAACTTCAGCGCCGCCGCATGGGTGGCCGAGCCCTGCACCGACAAGTGCAACGCCATCTGCGGATGGCGCGCAGCGGCGTAACCGAGCACACCGGGGTCGCCGGCGATCAGCGCATCCACGCCATGATCGGCCGCGCGGTCGACGGCGCGCTGCCAGCGTGACCAGATCTTCGGTTGCGGGTAGGTGTTGACCGCCACATACAGCTTGCGCTGGTGCTGGCGGATATGGGCGACGGCTGCGTCGAACTGTTTGTCGTCCATGTTCAGCCCGGCGAAATGCCGGGCATTGGTGTCATCGCGAAAACCGACATACACCGCATCGGCGCCTTGGCGCACCGCGGCTTTGAGCGCAGGCAGGTTGCCTGCCGGGCAGACCAGTTGCATGGAGACTCCTCATTGAAACTCGGCGAAAGACAGGAAAGGCACCGGTGCGTCCTTGAGCAACAGTTGCTCGCGCTCGACGATCACCAGGCCATCGGCCCAGCAGGCGGCGGTGAGCATTGCCGAGCTTTGCTGGGGGTGCAGGACGGCGCGCAATTGCCCATCCTCGCCCGGGCTCAAGCGCGCGCGCAGGTACTGGCGACGTTTGTTGGGGGTGGGCCATTCAAACCCGGCCGGCACCTGGATCGGCACCGGTAATACGCGCTCGACACCCTGGGCGCGCAACAGGAACGGACGCACCACCACCAACGTGGTGATCAGCGCGGCGGACGGGTTGCCGGGCAGGCCGATCCACGGTTTGCCCGCGACTTCGCCAAACGCCAGGGGCTTGCCGGGCTGGATCGCCAGGCGCCAGAAGTCCACGCGACCGAGTTCCTGGATGGCTTGCTTGAGATGGTCTTCCTCGCCGACCGACACGCCGCCGGTGGTCAGCAGCAGGTCGCATTCGGAGGACGCCAGGATCAACGCGTCGCGGCTGGCGGCCAGCGCGTCGGCCATCACCCCGTAGTCGAGCACCTCCACACCCCAGCCGCGCAATAACGCGGTCACCAGGTGGCGGTTGCTGTTGTAGATCTGTCCCGGCGCCAATGACTCGCCCGGCTCGCGCAGTTCATCGCCGCTGCTCAGCAGGCACACGCGCAAGGGGCGATAGACCTTGACCCACGGGATGCCGGCCGACGCCAGCAGGCCGACTTCCTGGGCGCGCAGGCGCTGGCCGACACGCAACAGGCGTTGCCCGCGTTGCAGTTCTTCACCGCGCTTGCGCACGTGTTCGGCCAGGCGCAGCGGCGGGCACCAGATGCGCTGGCCGTAAACGCGGCAACGCTCCTGGGGCACCACGCTGTCGGCGCCGGGCGGCAACGGCGCGCCGGTGAAAATCCGCACCGTTTGCCCGGCCTGCAACGGCACGTCGCTGCTGTGCCCGGCGGCAATCCGCCCGGCCAACACCAGGTAGCCGCCCTGCTCCGGCACATCGGCGGCGCGCAGGGCGTAGCCGTCCATGGCGCTGTTGTCCCAGCCCGGCAAGTCGAGGGGGGAAAACAGTTCTTCGGCGATCACCCGGCCCGCAGCCTGGCCGAGGGGGATCACTTCGGTGGACGGCACAGGCGGCGCCTGGGCCAGCAGTTGCGCGATCGCCTCGTCCACCGGCATCAACGACCCGCTGTCACACACGCGGGTGTTCATGACCGCGCCTCACAGGCGCTGAGCGTCTGTTCGAACTGGGGCTTGAGGTGCGCAACGAAGTTGCACGGGCCGGTGCGGCTGTCCAGTTGACCGACCAGAATCTGGTCCCAGGCGGTGCGGCACGCGCCGGGCGAACCGGGCATGCAGCACACCAGCACGCCGTTGCTCATGCCCGCCAGCGCACGGGACTGCAAGGTGGACATGCCGATTTCCGCCAGGGACACCTGGCGGAACAGTTCGCCAAAACCGTCCACCTGTTTATCCAGCAGCGGCAACACCGCTTGTGGCGTGTTGTCGCGGGCGGTGAAGCCGGTGCCGCCGGTCATCAGCACCACTTGCACCTGCGGGTCGGCGATCCACTGCGAGACACGGGCGCGGATCTGGTAGATATCGTCCATCACCAGGCCACGGTCGATCAGCACATGGCCGGCGCGTTCCAGGCGGTCCACCAGGGTCTGCCCGGAGGTATCGGTGTCAAAGGTGCGGGTGTCGCTGATGGTCAGCACGGCGATGTTCAGGGAGACAAAACTGCGTTGGGTCAAATGGGCCATGATCAAGGCTCCAGCCATATAAAAAGATGCGCTCAGCCTGCGCCGCAACGGGCGCAGGGCCTATTCCTCCAAGGAGGTACCTCGTCAGGGCGCCAACCGTGTGCGCTGCCAAGCGCCGTCTCGCAGGCGGTAGTCGAGGCGGTCATGCAGGCGGTCAGGGCGGCCTTGCCAGAACTCGATGCGGCGCGGCTTCAGGCAGTACCCGCCCCAATGCTCGGGCCGTGGCGGCTGCTGGCCGGCGAAACGCTCGGTGACCTCGCGCAGCAAGCCTTCCAGCTCGCTGCGGTGGGCCAGGGGCTGACTCTGCGGCGAGGCCCAGGCGCCCAGTTGGCTGGCGGCCGGACGGGCGACGAAATAGGCGTCCGACAGCGCCGGATCGAGGCGCTCGACCGCGCCTTCAATGCGCACCTGGCGCTCCAGGCCCGGCCAGAAAAACGTCATCGCCGCTTGGGGGTTGCTCGCCAGTTCATCGCCCTTGGCGCTCTGGTAATTGCCAAAAAACACAAAGCCCTCGGCGCTGAAACCCTTGAGCAGCAGGATGCGGCAATGGGCGCACCCTTCGCTATCGACCGTGGCCAGGGCCATGCTGTTGGCCTCGGCGGGAGGCACTTCGGTTTTGCGTGCCTGGCTCAGCCACTGACCGAACAACACCAGCGGATTGTCCTGCTCACCGTCGTCCCGCAGGCCGTAGAGGGTGTAGTTGCGGCGCAGTTGCGCGAGGGACAGGGGCATGGGACGGACCTCCAGAGAATTCGCCACAGTGTGGGAACTGCGCAGGTTCTATCCCTTGATCACGATCAACAATCCGCCGCGGCATGGCGCCGCAGGCCGCTCACCACAGTGACTTCGCCAGGACCACGATCACCACCATGTGCGCGAGAATGCTGCGCCGTATCCACAGCGCACGCTTGGGGCTCAGGCGCTCGCGGGTCAGCCAGTAGGCCAGCAGCAGGTAGTGCCCGATGATGCTCAGGGCCAGCAGGATTTTCAGGCTCAGGAACAGTCCGAAATGACTGTTCCAGGGCATGCCCCGGTAATGCCAGGCCAGGCCGATGCCCGCCCCATACAGCAGCACTACCACGCCATGCAGCACCCGCCGCGAACGCCGGGCGATGGCGTGTTCGGCAGTGAAGCGCGCCGACCAGGCCAACTCCTCGCGGGCGCTGTGCCAGATCATTACTTCAAAAAACAGCGTGCCAATAAAAGCAATCGCCGCCAGCAGATGCACGATCAACAACCACGAATACAGCATGCAATGCTCCTAACCGGGATGCCCGTCGACCCGCGCGTGCCACAGCATCGGCGCATAACGCCATAGGTACAGGCCCAGGCCGACCGTCCAGCAAATCCCCGCCAGCCACAACGCCGCCACGGGCCAGATTAACACCAGCACCACCCGGCAGACTGCGGCCAGGTTCAACAGTGCAAACGCCAGGGTCATCCCGCCCGGCGGCTGCAACGGCCGACCGGTATGGCCCAGGCTGACCCGCGCCAGCATCGCCAGGATCATCCCGGCCATGGCGCCGACCGTCAGCGCATGCACGGCCAGGCTCGGGTTGAGCGGCGCGCCGAAATGCCACAGCGCCATACCCAGGCAGGCCACAGCCAACCATGCATATGCCAGGTGCAGCGACCACAGCAGCGGCACGCGCCACAGGCCACGGTCATGCCAGCGCACCAGGCGCAGCAGGTGGCCCAGGCCAAGCGCGGCGAACAGCGCGCCGCTCCAGCCACTGGGGAACACCGCCAGCCCGCTGGCGTAGAGCAACGCTATCAGAATCGAACCGCCGAGCAATACGCGGTCCAGCCACGGCCACGGCTTGACCCCATCGACCCGGCCCAGGCCACGCTGGGTAAAGAACGGAATCACCCGGCCGCCGATCAGCCCCATCATCGCCGCCACCAACCACAGACCGGTGAGCACCGCCTGGCGCTGCGTGCCTTCGTCTTGGCGCAGCACCCCATAGAGCGCCAACGCGTCTGCCACGGCGAGCAGGCCCAGCACCAGTACAATCGGGTAGTTGCGGGTTTGCCTGACCGTCCACAGCGTCCAGCCCATCACCCCGGCCACGGCCAGCGGAAAACTCAGCTCCAGCACCGCCAACAGCGGCCATGGCAGGTTAACCAACCAACCCAGGCGCGCCGCCAGCCATAGACCGGCGAGCAGCGCCAGGGGCGCGCCACTGACGCCGGGGCGGCCGGTCCAGGTTTGCACCGCCGTCAGCAAAAAACCGGCGATGATCGCCACGCCAAAGCCGAACAGCAGCTCATGCCGGTGCCAGGCCAACCAGCCTCCGGCCGGTTGCCAAGTACCGGTGGCGCCGCTCAGGGCGAACAGCCACAGGGGAATTGCCAGCACCGCCAGCAGGCAGGCGCCAAGGAAAAACGGGCGGAACGCCAGGCGAAACAATGGGGGAATCGCCATGGCCTTGCGTCGATCGAGCACTTGCATAGCACGGCTCCTGAACGGATGAATGCGACAATCTTGCGCCGCCGCCTGCGCTTTGCCCTTGTCGTAGATCAAGCACGCCCGCCACGAACAGGGGAACTTTGCCGGGAAATAACCGCCTGAATCCGGTACGCTCACCGTTTTTACTCAAGGAGTTAATTCCCATGGCCAAAGCCACCGCCCGTCACATCCTCGTTGCCACCGAAGACAAGTGCAATGAACTCAAGACCCAGATCGAAGGCGGCGCCGATTTCGCAGACGTTGCCAAAGCCAATTCCACCTGCCCATCCAGCCGTCAAGGCGGCGACCTGGGTTCGTTCGGTCCAGGCCAGATGGTTAAAGAATTCGACGCCGTGGTGTTCAGCGCCCCGGTCAACACGGTGCAAGGCCCGGTGAAAACCCAGTTCGGTTATCACCTGCTGGAAGTCACCAGCCGTCAGGACTGATTCAGTCCGCGCTGATGTTTGAAACAACGGCCCGCCTTTTGGTGGGCCGTTGTGCATGGGATGACTGGCGATGCACAGGCCGTTAGCGTACAAATCCCTATTCTTCTTCACCCGGCGCTCAAGGCTGATAATGCGACTGGTTTTTTCGACTCTATTTAGCTCCACCCTGGCCCTGCTGCTGGCCAGTACCGCTGTGATCGCAGCCCCGCAACCCTACCTGACGGTGTATGGCGAACCGGCCAAATATGCCGCCAACTTCACCCATTTCGACTATGCCAACCCCAACGCACCCAAGGGCGGCAGCCTACGGCGTTCGGCCATCGAGATCGGGCGCTTCGACCATGTGCTGCCGTATATCGACAAAGGCATCGGCGTCTCCCAGATCGACGGCTGGGTGTATTCGCCGCTGGCACTGCGCTCGCTGGATGAGCCGTACACCGTTTACGGCCTGGTCGCCGAGAAGATGGAGCGTGCGGACGACGGCCTGTCGCTGCGCTTCTACCTCAACCCCAAGGCACGGTTCGCCGATGGCACACCGATCACCGCCGAAGACGTGCGCTATAGCTTCGATTTGCTGATGACCCAGGGCAGCCTGCACTTTCGCACGCTGTTTGCTGACGTCAAACACGTCGAAGTCGAAGGCGAGCGCCAGGTGCGCTTCGATTTTTCCAGCGATGAAAACCGCACCCTGCCGCTGGATATCGCCACCCTGCCGGTGTTCCCCGAGCACTGGTGGAAAACCCGCGACTTCGCCAACGGCGGCGGCTATGAAGCGCCGCTGGGCAGTGGCCCGTACAAGGTCAGCAAGATCGACGCGGGCAGCACCATCACCTTTACCCGCAACCCTGACTGGTGGGGCAAGGACTTACCGGTCAGCCGTGGCCTGTACAACTTCGATCACCTGAGCCTGGAATATTTCGGCGACACCGAAGTGGCGCGCCAGGTGCTGCGTGGCGGCGCGTATGACTTCAACCGCGAGTTCTCCGCCACCGGCTACTCCATCGGCTACAACGGCCCGGCGCTGGATGACGGTCGCCTGCAACGGGCGCACCTGGCCAAAGAGATGCCGCAACCGGCCCAGGGCTACGTGTTCAACGTGCAGAACCCGATGTTCAAGGACCGCCGCGTGCGCCAGGCCCTGGCGATGCTGTGGGATTTCGAATGGGCCAACCGGCAGATGATGCGCAACCTGTACATCCGCCAGCAGAGCTACTTCTCCAATAGCCCGTTGGCCGCGAGCCAATTGCCGACCCCAGAAGAACTGGCGATCCTCGAACCCCTGCGCGGCCAGGTGCCCGACGAGGTGTTCACCCAGGTTTTCAAGGCACCGGTCACCGACGGCAGCGGCATGATCCGCGACAAGCAACTGCAAGCCCTGGCCCTGCTGGAAGAAGCCGGCTGGAAACCCGACGGCGACAAGCTGGTCAACGCCGAGGGCGAGCCGCTGGCGTTCACCTTCCTCAATGCCCAGGCCGGCCTGGAACGTCTGTTGCTGCCGTACAAGCGCAACCTGGCACAGATCGGCATCACCCTGAACATCCGCCGCATCGACGCCTCGCAGTACGTCAACCGGCTGATGACACGGGACTACGACATGATCGTCACCGGTTTCCCGGTCACCATGTCGCCGGGGATGGAGCTGTACAACTACTTCGGCTCCGCCGCCGCATTCGACCCGGGCGCCAACAACTACACGGTGCTCAAGGACCCGGCCATCGACAGCCTGATCAAAGGCCTGGTCAAGGCCAACACCCAGGCGCAGATGCTCACCTACGCCCATGCCCTGGACCGCGTGCTGCAATGGAACTACCTGTGGATCCCCAACTACTACCCGCCCGGCACCTCTGCCGCGTGGTGGAACCGCTTCGGGCGCCCAGCCATCGAGGCGAAAAATGACGAAGCCCTGGAAACCTGGTGGGAAATCAGCCCCACACCACTGACGAACGAACAAATGAACGCGCAGCTTAAAAAACGCGGAGGGGCCCACTGATGTTTGCCTATATCGTGCGCCGCCTGCTGTTGATCATCCCGACGCTGGTGATCATCCTGCTGGTCAACTTCGTGATCGTACAGGCCGCGCCCGGCGGGCCGGTGGAACAGGCGATCGCCCACCTGCAAGGCATCGGCGGCGGTGCCATCGGCGGCTCCGCAGGCGAAGGCCTCAGCAGCGGCTCGCGGGCCAGCCGGGGCCTGGACCCGAAACTGATCAAGGACATCGAAAAACAATACGGCTTCGACAAACCGGCGCCGGAACGCCTGTGGCTGATGCTCAAGAGCTACGCCCAACTGGACTTCGGCAACAGCTTCTTTCGCGGCGCGACAGTCACCGACCTGATCCTGGAAAAAATGCCGGTCACCCTCTCCCTCGGTCTGTGGGCGACGCTGATCACCTACCTGGTGTCGATCCCATTGGGGATTCGCAAGGCGGTGCGCCATGGCAGCAGCTTCGATGTGTGGAGCAGCACCGCGATCGTGATCGGCTATGCGATGCCGGCGTTCCTGTTTGCGATGTTCCTGATCGTGGTGTTCGCCGGCGGCACGTCGCTGAACTGGTTCCCGGTGCGCGGCCTGGTCTCGGAAAACTTCGACGAGCTGAGCACGGTCGGCAAGGTCGCCGACTATTTTTGGCACCTGGTCTTGCCGGTCACGGCGCTGGTGATTGGCGGCTTCGCCACGCTGACCATCCTGACGAAAAACTCGTTCCTCAATGAAATCACGCGCCAGTACGTGGTCACCGCCCGCGCCAAAGGCTTGAGCGAACACCGCGTGCTGTACGGCCACGTGTTCCGCAATGCGATGCTGCTGGTGATTTCGGGGATTCCCCAGGCGTTTATCAGCGTGTTCTTTGCCGGCTCGCTGCTGATCGAAGTGATCTTCTCCCTCGATGGCCTCGGACGCATGAGCTACGAAGCCGCCGTGTCCCGCGACTATCCGGTAGTGTTTGGCTCGTTGTTTATCTTCACCCTGTTCGGCCTCCTGATAAAACTGATCGGCGACCTCTGCTACACCCTGGTGGACCCGCGTATCGACTTCGCCGCGAGGAACGCCTGATGCTGAACCTGTCTCCCGTGGCCCGCCGACGTTTCGAACGTTTCAAGAAAAACCGGCGCGGCTGGTGGTCGCTGTGGCTGTTTATCGGCCTGTTTATCCTGACCCTGGGCGGCGAGTTGATCGCCAACGACAAGCCGCTGGTGCTCAGCTACCAGAACGAGCTGTATTTCCCAGTGTTCAAACGCTACACCGAACAGCAGTTCGGCGGGCAATTGCCGTTCCAGGCGGACTATCGCAGCGACTACGTGCAGAAGCTGATCAAGCAGGACGGCGGCTGGATGCTGTTCCCGCCGGTGCCGTTCAGCGATGACACGCCTAACTACGAGCTGACCCGCCCTGCCCCCAGCCCACCTTCAGCGGTGAACTGGCTGGGCACCGATGACCAGTCGCGCGACGTACTGGCGCGGGTGATCTTCGGCGCGCGGGTGTCGATCCTGTTTGCCCTGGCGCTCACGGTGATCAGTGCGAGCATCGGCATCGCTTCCGGCGCGCTGCAGGGTTACTACGGCGGCTGGGTCGACTTGCTCGGCCAACGCCTCCTGGAAGTGTGGTCCGGGTTGCCGGTGCTGTACCTGCTGATCATCCTGTCCGGTTTTGTCGAACCGAACTTCTGGTGGCTGCTGGGGATCATGGCGCTGTTTTCCTGGCTGGCCCTGGTGGATGTGGTGCGCGCCGAGTTCCTGCGCGGGCGCAACCTGGAGTACGTCAAGGCGGCGCGGGCGTTGGGCTTGGGCGACGCCAAGATCATTCGCCGGCATATCCTGCCCAATGCCATGACGGCTACCCTGAGCTACCTGCCGTTCATTTTGACTGGTGCGATTTCCACCTTGAGCGCCCTGGACTTCCTCGGCTTCGGCATGCCGGCAGGCAGCGCGTCGTTGGGTGAGTTGATCGCCCAGGGCAAGCAGAACCTGCAAGCGCCCTGGTTGGGCCTGACGGCGTTTTTCACCTTGGCGCTGATCCTGTCGCTGCTGGTATTTATCGGCGAGGCGTTGCGCGATGCCTTCGACCCCCGTTCATGAGTGAGTCCGTATGAGCGACAACCTGATCGAGATCCGCGACCTCTGCGTCGCCTTCAGCGGCCAGACCGTGGTGCACAACCTGAGCCTGGATGTACGCCCCGGCGAGTGCCTGGCGCTGGTCGGCGAGTCGGGCTCGGGCAAGTCGGTGACGGCCCTTTCGATCCTGCAATTGCTGCCCGAAGCCGGCACGCAAACCCGCGGCTCCGTGCGCTATCGCGGCCAGGAATTGATCGGTGCGTCGCCCGCCACCTTGCAAAAGCTACGCGGCAACCGCATCGCCATAATCTTCCAGGAGCCGATGACCTCCCTCAACCCGCTGCACAGCATCGAAAAGCAGATTGGCGAAACCCTGCTGTTGCACAAGGGCCTGGGCGGCAAGGCGGCGCAGGCGCGCATCATTGAGTTGCTGGAACTGGTCGGTATCCAGAAGCCCGAGGAACGGCTCAAGGCGTATCCGCACCAACTCTCCGGCGGCCAACGTCAACGCGTGATGATTGCCATGGCCCTGGCCTGCGAGCCGGAACTGCTGATCGCCGACGAGCCCACCACCGCGCTAGACGTGACCGTGCAGCGCAAGATCCTGCTGCTGCTCAAGTCCTTGCAACAACGCTTGGGCATGTCGCTGCTGCTGATCAGCCACGACCTCAACCTGGTGCGCAGCATGGCGCAGCGGGTGTGCGTGATGCATACCGGCGAGATCGTCGAGCAGGCCGACTGCGAGACCTTGTTCACCGCGCCGCAACACCCCTACAGCCGCTTGCTGCTGGATGCTGAACCGGCGGGCGAGGCGCTGTGCAGCGAAGCGCGTGAAACGGTGTTGCAGGTGGACGACCTGAGCGTGCAATTCCCCCTCGGCGGCGGCCTGTTTCAGCGCAAGACTTACCTGCGCGCGGTGGACGGCATCAGCCTCAGCGTGCAGCGCGGCAAGACCCTGGGCATCGTCGGTGAGTCGGGCTCGGGTAAATCCACCCTGGGCCAGGCGATCCTGCGCCTGCTGGACTCCACCGGCAGCATCCGCTTCCAGGGGGTGGCCCTCGACCCGCTCAATCACCAGCAGATGCGCCCATGGCGCAAGCAGATGCAGGTGGTGTTTCAGGACCCTTACGGCAGCCTCAGCCCGCGCATGTCGGTGCAGCAGATCATCAGCGAAGGCCTGGAAGTGCATGCGCCGTGCAGCCTTGCCGAGCGTGACGCGCAGGTGATCCAGGTGCTCAAGGACGTCGGCCTCGACCCGGCCAGCCGGCATCGCTACCCCCACGAGTTTTCCGGTGGCCAGCGCCAACGCATTGCCATCGCCCGCGCCCTGGTGCTCAGGCCCGCGTTGATGCTGCTCGACGAGCCCACCTCAGCCCTCGACCGCACGGTGCAGAAGCAAGTGGTGGCGTTGCTGCGCGAACTGCAGGACAAATACGGCCTGACCTACCTGTTTATCAGCCATGACCTGGCCGTGGTCCGCGCCATGGCCCACGACATGATCGTGATCAAGGACGGCAAGGTCGTGGAGCGTGGCGCCAGCCATGACGTATTCACATCGCCGCAGCACCCCTACACCCAGGAGTTGCTGGCGGCCGCCCTCGGATTGTCGAGATGAGTACCAGCCTCAAGGACTACCAACAGGTTCGCGGCCTGGCCATTCGGTCGCTGTTCGAGATCATCGAGCAGTCCAGCGAAGGCACGGTGATCGTCGACCGCGACGCCAACATCGTGTGGATGAACGAGCGCTACGCTAAGCGCTTCGGCCTTAAAAGCGCCGACGAAGCCATCGGCCAACCCTGCGAAAAAGTCATCTCCAACAGCCTGCTACGCCAGGTGGTGAGCACAGACCTGCCGATCCTGCTGGATATTCAGGACACGCCCAAGGGACCGCTGGTGGTGATGCGCCTGCCGATCCACAACGACGCCGGCGCGGTGATCGGCGCCATCGGCTTTGCGCTGTTCGATGAGCTGCGCAACCTGTCGCCGCTGATCGAGCGTTACCTGAGCATGCAGCAGGAGCTGGCGTCGACCCGCTCGCTGCTGCGTTCGCGCCAGAGCAAGTACACCTTTGCGCACTTTATCGGCACCAGCGCCGCCAGTTTGGAAGTCAAACGCCGTGCGCGGCGCAGCGCGAGCGCCGAGTCGCCGGTATTGCTGCTCGGCGAAACCGGCACCGGCAAGGAGTTGCTGGCCCAGGCGATCCACGGCGCCTCAACACGCGCGCACAAAGCATTTGTCAGCATCAACAGCGCAGCCATTCCCCATGACCTGCTCGAGGCCGAGTTCTTCGGCACCGCGCCCGGTGCGTTTACCGGCGCCGATCGCAAAGGCCGCCCCGGCAAGTTGCAGATCGCCCAGGGCGGCACGCTGTTTCTCGATGAAATCGGCGACATGCCCCTGCCGCTGCAAAGCAAGCTGCTGCGGGTGTTACAGGAGAAGGAATACGAACCGGTCGGCTCCAACGAGATGCTGCACAGCGATGTGCGCGTGATTGCCGCCACGTCCATGGACCTGGAAGCGGCGATCAAACGCGGCGAGTTTCGGGCGGACCTGTATTACCGGTTGAATGTGCTGCCGATCCGGGTGCCACCGTTGCGCGAGCGGCTGGAGGATATTCCGGCGTTGAGCGAAGCGATCCTCGAAGAACTGCGCAGCCACCACGAACTGGATCGCGAGGCCCTGGCGTTGTTGGCGCAGCATGCGTGGCCGGGGAATATCCGCGAGCTGCGCAACGTGCTGGAGCGCGCGGCGTTGTTGAGCGATGACCTTGTACTGGATGCAGCAGAGATTCGCGCCGCCATCGGCACGTTCAGCCCGGTGGCGCGCGGGGCGCTGGAGACCGTCGAGGGCGAGACGTTTGCGGCGGCGCGCGAGCGCTTTGATCGGCAGGTGATTGGGGCGGCGCTCAAGGCCTGCGACGGGAATGTGGTGGACGCGGCCCAGCGCTTGGGGCTGGGCAGGTCGACCTTGTACAAGAAAATGGTCGCGCTGGGCCTGGCCACATCTCAATAAAGAGACACAAATCTCAATACAAAGACAATCCTTGTGGGAGGGGGCTTGCCCCCGATGGCAGTGCCTCAGTCAGCCTATTCTTTGCAGACCCACCGCTATCGGGGGCAAGCCCCCTCCCACCTTTGATCTGTTTTTGTCTCTAGATTGAGACTAAATCTGGAAAGTTTGTTCATGTGTACGTGAATATCTATGTTTTTCAATAGGTTATGAACATGGCACACATCTCGCTATAGCCTTCCTCCACAGCTTCACCCCACAAAAATAACAATCCGATGGAGACACACCATGAGTGTGATCATTGCCCTGGCAGCCCTCGCGCTGCTGATGCTGGCTGCCTACCGTGGCTATAGCGTTATCCTGTTTGCCCCCATCGCCGCCCTCGGCGCCGTCCTGCTCACCGACCCGTCCGCCGTCGCCCCTGCGTTTACCGGGGTGTTCATGGAGAAAATGGTCGGTTTCATCAAGCTGTATTTCCCGGTATTCCTGCTCGGTGCCGTGTTCGGCAAGCTGATCGAGCTGTCGGGTTTCTCGCGCTCCATCGTCGCAGCCGCGATCCGTTTGCTCGGCACGCGCCAGGCGATGCTGGTGATCGTGCTGGTCTGCGCCCTGCTCACCTACGGCGGCGTGTCGCTGTTCGTGGTGGTGTTTGCGGTGTACCCGTTCGCGGCGGAGATGTTCCGCCAGAGCGATATCCCCAAGCGCCTGATTCCGGCGACCATTGCCCTGGGTGCGTTCTCCTTCACCATGGACGCGCTGCCCGGCACGCCGCAGATCCAGAACATCATCCCCAGTACGTTCTTCAACACCACCGCCTGGGCCGCGCCGTGGTTGGGGCTGATCGGCACGGTCTTCGTGTTCTGCACCGGCATGCTCTACCTGGCGCGCCAGCGCAACAAGGCGCAACGGGCCGGTGAAGGCTACGGCACCGAGCTGCGCAACGAGCCGGAGACCGCCGAAAACCTGAGCCTGCCTAACCCCTGGATCGCGCTGTCGCCGCTGATCCTGGTGGGGGTGATGAACCTGCTGTTCACCCACTGGATTCCGCAGTGGTACGGCAAGACCCACAGCCTCAGCCTGCCGGGCATGAGCACGCCGGTGACCACCGAAATCGCCAAGCTCACTGCGATCTGGGCGGTGCAAGCGGCGCTGCTGGTGGGCATCGTCATGGTGCTGGTGTTCGGCTGGTCAGCAATCAAAAGCAAGCTCGCCGAAGGCAGTAAGAGCGCGGTCAGTGGTGCGTTGCTGGCGGCGATGAACACCGCTTCGGAATACGGCTTTGGTGCAGTGATCGCCTCGCTGCCGGGCTTTCTGGTGCTGGCGGACTGGCTCAAGGGCATCCCCAACCCGCTGGTCAACGAAGCGATCACCGTGACCCTGCTGGCCGGTATCACCGGCTCGGCGTCCGGCGGCATGAGCATCGCCCTGGCGGCGATGTCCGAGAGTTTTATTGCTGCGGCCCACGCGGCCAATATCCCGCTTGAAGTGCTGCACCGGGTCGCGGCCATGGCCAGCGGCGGCATGGACACCCTGCCCCACAACGGCGCGGTGATCACGTTGCTGGCGGTCACCGGGCTGACCCACCGCGAAGCCTACAAGGACATCTTCGGCATCACGATTATCAAGACCCTCGCGGTGTTCGTGGTGATCGGTACTTTCTACGCCACCGGCATTGTGTGAGGTTTCTATGACGAACTTGAACGGCAAGACCGCCCTGGTCACCGGCTCCACCAGCGGTATCGGCTTGGGCATCGCCTTGAGTTTGGCCGAGGCCGGCGCCAACCTGATCCTCAACGGCTTCGGCGACGCCAGCGCGGTGATCGCCCAGGTGCAGGCATTCGGCGGCAAGGTTGGGCACCACCCGGCGGACGTCAGCGACCCGGCGCAGATCGCCGACATGATCACCTACGCCGAGCGCGAATTCGGCGGCGTGGACATTCTGGTCAACAACGCCGGCATCCAGCATGTGGCGGCGGTGGAAGCGTTCCCGGTGGAACGCTGGGATGCGATCATCGCGATCAACCTGTCGTCGGTGTTCCACAGCACGCGCCTGAGCCTGCCGGGCATGAAGGCCAAGGGCTGGGGGCGCATCGTCAATATCGCCTCGGTGCATGGCCTGGTGGGGTCGGTGGGCAAAGCCGCGTATGTGGCGGCCAAGCACGGCGTGATCGGCCTGACCAAGGTGGTCGGCCTGGAAACCGCCACCAGCAACGTGACCTGCAACGCGATTTGCCCCGGCTGGGTGCTGACGCCGCTGGTGCAGAAGCAGATCGATGACCGCGCGGCCAACGGTGTCGACCCGCAACAGGCCCAGCATGATTTGCTCGCGGAGAAGCAGCCGTCGCTGGAGTTCGTGACCCCGCCGCAACTGGGCGAGTTGGTGCTGTTTTTGTGCAGCGAGGCCGGTGCCCAAGTGCGGGGCGCGGCGTGGAATATCGATGGTGGGTGGCTGGCTCAATAAAACCAGACACTGGAGATTAAAACTGTGGGAGGGGGCTTGCCCCCGATGGCGGTGTATCAGTTAACACATTGATGACTGACCCATTGCTATCGGGGGCAAGTCGAATCGGCGCACCGCCCCTCCCACATTGGAACTCTATTGTTTGGAAGACTTGTACAAGAATAAGAGACTTTGCTGATGTCCGAGATCCTCTGGCAACCCTCCCCCGAACGCATCCGCCACACCCGGATGGACCAGTTCCGGCGCTTTATCAATGACCGCTACAGCGTGCAGCTCAGCGACTACCCAGCCTTGCACCAGTGGAGCATCGATCAGCGAGCCGACTTCTGGCAGGCGCTCGTGACGTTTTTCGACGTGCAGTTTCGCAGCCCGCCCAGCGCGGTGTTGATCGAAGACGCCGAGATGCCCAGCGCCCAGTGGTTCCCCGGCGCAACCCTGAACTTTGCCGAACACCTGCTGCGCCGTCGCGACGATCACCCCGCTGTAGTCGCCATCGGCGAAGACGGCCAGCGCGAGCAACTGAGCTACGCCGAGCTGGCCGCCCACGTCGCCGGCCTGCAACGCAGCCTGCGGGCGGCCGGGGTTGGGCTGGGCGACCGGGTCGCCGCGTGCATGCCCAACACCTGGCAAACCCTGGTCGGCATGCTCGCCACCAGCAGCCTGGGCGCGATCTGGTCGTGCTCATCACCAGACTTCGGCACCCAAGGCGTGATCGACCGTTTCGGCCAGATCGAACCCAAGGTGCTGATCACCTGCGCCGGTTACCGCTACGCCGGCAAGACCATCGACCAGAGCGCCAAGCTCAACGAGATCCTCGAACGCCTGCCGTCCCTGCAGCAACTGATCATCGTGCCGTATGCCCGGCCCCAGGCGCGGGTCGAGGACTATCGGAGCGCCGCCAACGTTGCGCTGTGGAGTGACTTCTACCAACCCGGCGGCGCACCTGAATTCGTTGCGGTGCCGTTTGACCATCCGCTGTATATCCTCTATTCCAGCGGCACCACCGGCGTGCCCAAGTGCATCATCCACGGCACCGGCGGCGTGCTGCTCACCCACCTCAAGGAACACGGCCTGCACGCGGACCTGTCCCGTGAGGATTGCCTGTTCTACTACACCACCTGCGGCTGGATGATGTGGAACTGGCTGGTCTCGGTACTGGCGCTCGGCGCCACGGCGGTGCTGTACGACGGCTCGCCGTTTCACCCTGGCCCCGAGCGCTTGATCGACCTGATCGACGCGGAACGGATCAGCGTGTTCGGCACCAGCCCCAAGTACCTCGTCACCCTGGAAAAGGCCGGGCTGCAGCCGCGCCTGAGCCATGACCTGGGCAGTCTCAAAGGGCTGATTTCGACCGGCTCGCCACTGTCGCCCCAGAGCTACGACTACGTGTACCGCGAGATCAAGCGCGAGGTGTGCCTGTCCTCGATGTCCGGCGGCACCGATATCGTCTCCTGCTTCGTCATCGGCAATCCGGTGTTGCCGGTGCGCCGCGGTGAAATGCAGTGCAAGAGCCTGGCGATGGCCATCGAGGTGTGGGACGACCAGGGGCGGCCGCTGGTCGGTGAAAAGGGCGAACTGGTGTGTACCCGGCACTTCCCCGCTATGCCCATTGGCCTGTGGAACGACCCGCAGCAGAAAAAACTGCGCGCCTCCTATTTCAGCCAATTCCCCGGCGTGTGGGCCCAGGGCGACTACGCCGAGCAGCGGCCCAACGGCAGCCTGCTGATTCACGGGCGCTCCGATGCGGTGCTCAACCCTGGCGGTGTGCGGATCGGCACCGCCGAGATTTATCGGCAGGTGGAAAAAGTCCCGCAGGTGCTGGAAAGCCTGGCCATTGGTCAGCGCTGGCAGGACGATGTGCGCGTGGTGCTGTTCGTGCGGCTCAACGATGGCGTCGAGCTGGATGACGCCCTCGAACAGCAGATCCGCCAGGTGATCCGCGCCAACACAACGCCACGGCATGTGCCGGCGAAGATCCTCACCGTCAGCGATATCCCGCGCACGATCAGCGGCAAGATCGTCGAACTGGCGGTGCGCAATGTGGTACATGGCGAACCGGTGAAAAACACCGACGCGCTGGCCAACCCGGAGGCCCTGGCACAGTTTCGCGACCGGCCTGAGCTGGCACGTTAAGGTGAAAGGTTTCAGCGCCAACGCACTCATTTGAAGACAAACCCCCAATGCATGCTATTTTTCGGGGGTAGTCACCCATCGTTGTCCCACCGGATAATGGGTGTTGTCATTTTTCAAAGCGTTACGCTCAGGGCTTTTTATGAAGGAAACATCCACCGGTAGCGAAGCCGCCGCATTGATTGCGCGGCTGGACTGGGCCAAAAGCCCCCTCGGTGAGGCCAATGATTGGCCGCAAAGCCTGCGCACCGCCGTGGATATTGTCGTCCCCTCGCCGATGCCGATGCTGCTGTTGTGGGGCAGCGAACTCATCCAACTCTACAACGACGCCTTCGCCCTGCTGGCGGGCAACAAGCACCCTGACGCGATGGGCCAACCGGCGCACCAGACCTGGCCGGAATTGCACAGTTTCACCGCACCGATCTATGACGCGGTTCTCAGCGGCCAGGTGCGATCCTTCAGCGAACAGCGCTTTGTCCTGCAGCGCAACCAGCGCGACACCGAGATCTGGCTTGACCTGACCTACAGCCCGATCCGCGATGAATGCGCCAGCGTGTCCGGCATCCTCGTCACCGCCATCGAAACCAACGAACGCCGCCAGTTCACCCAGGAACTGCAACAGCGCTCCGAAGCCAGCCTCAAAGCCAAGCAAAGCACCGAGCAACGCCTGCGCCACCTCAACGAAAACCTCGAAGAGCGTGTGGCCCAGCGTACCCTGGCACTCGCCGAGGCCAACCAGCGCCTGCAAAACGAGATGGTCGAACGCGAGCGCGCCGAAGACGCCCTGCGCCATGCGCAGAAGATGGAAGCGGTGGGCCAGCTCACAGGTGGCATCGCCCATGACTTCAACAATATGCTCACCGGCATCATCGGCAGCCTGGACCTGATGCAACGCTACATCACCGACGGGCGCAGCGACGACATCGGCCGCTTTGCCGACGCCGCCGTGGCCTCCGCCCATCGCGCCGCCGCCCTCACTCACCGCCTGCTCGCGTTCTCGCGGCGCCAGTCGCTGGACCGCCGCCCGCTCGATCCGAACCAGTTGGTGGCCTCGCTGGAAGACTTGTTCCGGCGCACCAAGGGCGCGCACATCACGCTCAAGGTGCAACTGGGCAACGATATCTGGCCGGTGAACACCGACGCCAGCCAGTTGGAAAACGCCCTGCTCAACCTGGTGATCAACGCCCGGGATGCCATGCCCGAAGGTGGCGAACTGCTGATCGAAACCGCCAACAGCTACCTGGACGGCACCGACATCACCACGCTGGAACCGGTCAAGGCCGGTGATTACGTGATGCTCGGCGTGTGCGACAACGGCACCGGCATGGCGCCGAAAATCCTGGCCAAGGCCTTCGATCCGTTTTTCACCACCAAACCCATCGGCCAGGGCACCGGCCTCGGGCTGTCGATGATCTATGGCTTCGCCCAGCAATCCGGCGGCCATGTGACCCTCCACAGCGAACCGGGCCAGGGCACCTGCGTGCGTTTGTATCTGCCACGCCTGCACGGCACCGCCCTGGAAAGCAGCCTGCCGACCAGCCTCAGTGAGGCGCCGGTGGCCCTGGCCGGAGAGGCCGTGGTGGTGGTCGAGGACGACCCGGCCGTGCGCATGCTGGTGGTGAATGTACTCGATGAACTGGGCTACACCGCACACCAGGCAGCGGATGCGCGCACGGCCTTGCCGCTGCTGGAATCGGACTTGCGCGTGGATTTGCTGGTGACCGATGTGGGCCTGCCGGGCATGAACGGCCGGCAACTGGCGGAAATCGCCCGCCAGCATCGCCCGGGCCTGCGCATCTTGTTCATGACCGGTTATGCGCAAAAAGCCACCGAACGCCAGGGCCTTCTGGAAGACGGCATGGACATGGTCGCCAAGCCGTTTTCCATCGACCTGCTCGCCACCAAAATTCGCAGCATGATCAGCGTCGATGATTCAGTTAAGGCATAATCGCGCGCCGTCGCACACTTGGTAGAGAACCATGAAAGCCCAAGCCCGCCATATCCTAGTGAAAACCAGCGAAGAAGCCGAACAGCTCAAGCAGCGCATCGCCAAGGGCGAAGCGTTTGATGTGCTGGCCAAGAAGTATTCCACCTGCCCGTCTGGCAAGCGCGGCGGCGATCTTGGCGAGGTTCGGCCGGGGCAAATGGTCGGCGTGATTGATGCGGTGATCTTCAAGAAGCCGCTGCGGGTGGTGCATGGGCCGGTCAAGAGCAAGTTTGGGTACCACTTGGTGCAGGTGTTTTATCGGGATTGATGGGTTGGCTTTAGGCCGCTATCGGGGGCAAGCCCCCTCCCACAGTGAGCGCATTTCATCTGGAAGAATGCGGTCAACTGTGGGGGGGGCTTGCCCCCGATCCGCCGCAGGCGGCCATTCACGCCCGAGGAATCAACGCCCCCGGCACCTGGATAACCCGGCTCGCCAGCCGATGCCCAGCCAAGGCCGCCTCTTGCGGCGAACCACCCTTGAGCCGACTGGCCAGGTACGCCGCACTGAACGAGTCCCCCGCCGCCGTGGTGTCTACCACCGTCTCGACCTTCAACGCTGGCACGGCAAAGCGCTGACCTGCGCAACGAATCAAACAGTCTTCGGCACCGCGCTTGAGCACGACTTCCGCGATTGCCGGATACGCCGCGAACACCTGCTCGCTGTCGGCATAACCAAACAACGCGTACTCGTCATCCTCGGTCAACAAGGCAATATCCACTTCGGCCAACACCTTGTGATAGGCCGCACGCGCCGCCTCGATACTGGCCCACAAACGCGGCCGGTAGTTGTTGTCGAACACCACCTGACTGCCGCGCCGACGGGTTTCGATCAAGGCGTGCAACAAACGCTCACGCCCAACTTCACCCAGCACCGCCAGGGTGATGCCGCTGAAATACACCACGTCATAGCCCGGTAACGCCGCCAAAATCGGTGCAGCGGCTGCCGTGGTGAAGCAGTCGCGCACGGCCGCTTCGTTGCGCCAGTAGAGGAATTTGCGCTCGCCATTGGCGTCGGTCTGGATGCAGTACAAACCCGGCAACCGCCCGGGTAGGCGCTGGACCATGTCTAGGCCAAGGCCTTCGGCGGTCCACTGTTGGCACATGGCATCGCTGAAGCTGTCATCGCCCAGGGCGGTGACGTAGTCGACGCTGCCGAGCGCCCCCAGCTCGCGGCGCAGGTACACCGCCGCGTTCAGGGTGTCGCCGCCGAAGCTCTGGTGCAGGCTGCCGTCGGCGCGGTGTTGCAGTTCGATCATGCATTCGCCGATGAGGGCGATGCGAGGGGTGGTGTTCATGCCTGTTGTCTCCGGTGCGGCTGATGGCCCCTTCGCGGGCAAGCCCGCTCCCACCTTTGAATGTGTTCGCACACCCAAAGGTCGCAGCGGGTTTGCTCACGATAGAGGCGACGCGGTCTAGAAGCAGGTATGCAGGGACTCGATCACCTGAAGTTGCTCATCCACCAGGCAACCGACCTGCCACTTGTCGAAGGTCAGGCACGGGTGGGAAGTCCCGAAGGAAATGATGTCGCCGATGCGCAGTTCAACCCCCGGTGCCACGCTCATGAACGCATGCTGGTCCATCACCGCTGTGACCTTGCACGCGCTTATGTCATCGCCTTGCGCCGGCACAATCCCGGCCTTGTAGCGCTTGAGCGGCACCGGCAAACCAGCGTCGTAAGCCACATCGCGTTTGCCCAGGGCGATCACCGCGAAGCCAGGCTCAGGCAACGATTGCACATGGGCCCAGACTTCCAGCGCCGGGCGCAGGCCTTCATTGAGGTCGCTACGCCGGTCGAGCACGCAGCATTGCGCGTCTTTGTAGATGCCGTGGTCATGGGCTACATAGCTGCCGGGACGCAGCACGCTGAGGAACCGACCGGCGGCGTTTTGCGTTTCGAAGGACTCGGCAATCAAGTCATACCAGGCCGATCCCGATGCGGTGATGATCGGCTTGGCCAGGTCGAACGAGCCATTGTTCTGCAGGTCCACGGCGAGGCGCACCAGGCTCGCGGCGAATTCGCGGATGCCGCTGATGGCGTGCTCACCGTGGATCACGCCTTCGTAGCCTTCGATACCGGTCAGTACCAACGCCGGCTGGGCCTTGATTGCCTTGGCCAGGTCGCGTACCGCCTGCTCGCTACGGCAACCACAACGGCCACCGACCACGCCGTACTCGATCATCACGTTCAGGTGCAGGCCACGGGCGGCGAAGAACAGGCCCAGGTCGGCGACGTTATCCGGGTGGTCGACCAGGCAGTGGAAGTCAAAGTCCGCGTCGGCCAGCAACTCGGCGATCAACGCCATGTTCGGCGCGCCCACCAGTTGGTTGGCCATCAACACACGGCGCACGCCACCGGCATAGGCGGCGCGGGTCTGTACCGCGCTGGCCAGGGTGATGCCCCAGGCACCGGCGGCGATCTGGCGCTGGAACAGGGCCGGCATCATGCTGGTCTTGCCATGGGGCGCAAGCTCGGCGCCGCTGTTGCTGACAAAGGCCTGCATCCAGCGAATGTTGTGTTCGAGGGCGTCGCGGTGCAGCACCAGGGCCGGCAGGCTGACGTCACGGACCAGATGGGCGCCGACGGCGGCGGCGCCTTTTGCAACGGCGTTGATGGCAGACATGAACAGCTCCTATTCGTTGATGCGACGGGCCAGGTTGTTGGCGCTTTCGATCAACACCCGGCGGTAGTCATTGTAGTTTTGACTGGCATCGGCCCGGGGGGCGACGATGCACAGGGTCGCAATGCTCACGCCCTGCGCGTCCCGGACCGGGGCGGCAAAGCAATGGGTAAAGGTGTCGGCCACGCTGTCGAAGGAAAAGAAGCCCTCGGTGCTGGCCTGACGGATCTGCGCGAGGAAGGTCTCCAGCGGCAAGCGCTGGCCGTCCGGCAGGATGAAGTCGTCGGGGTCGATCAGGTCGACGATCTGCTGGTCGCTCAAGTGCCCCAGTAACAGGCGCCCGGACGCGGTCCACGGGATCGGCGCGTTTTCGCCGATGTCCGAGGAAATCCGGAAATGCCGCTCGCCTTCACGCATCAGCGCCACCGTGTATTTTCGCCCGTTGAGCAGGCACATCTGCGCGGTTTCGTGGGTCTGGCTGACGATCGCCTGCAAGGCATGGTCGGCCTCGCGGGTCAGGTCGAAATGGCGCAGGTGCGCCTGGCCGAGGAAGTACAGCTGGCGGCCGAGGTAGACATGCCCGTCCTTGCCCACGGTTTCCAGGATGCGGCGTTCCAGTAAGGAGGCGACCAACTCGTAGACCGTGGACTTGGGGCTGCCGATGCCGCTGGCAATATCATTCGGGCGCAGGGGCTGGCCGATTTCCTTGAGAAAATCGAGGATATCGAATGCACGGTCCAGGCCTTTGGCGCGGCGTTTGATGGTGTCTTCGGTCATGGAAGTTTCGGTCCGCTCGAAATGGTAGGGCTGGCGCAGGTCCACTGTGGGAGGGGGCTTGCCCCCGATGGCGGTGTGCCAGTAGACACATCTGTTGCTGATACACCGCTATCGGGGGCAAGCCCCCTCCCACATTGGATTTGATGTGGTCTTGAGATGCGGGCATTTAGCCCTTTTTCTTGTAGGCCACGCAATCGATCTCGACCTTGCAATCCACCATCATGTTGGCCTGCACGCAGGCGCGCGCCGGGGCGTGTTCGGGGGTGAAGTATTCGCCGAAGACTTTGTTGAAGCTCCAGAAATCCCGGGGGTCTTCCAGCCAGACGCCGACGCGCACCACGTCTTTCAACGCGTAGCCGGCCTCTTCGAGAATCGCCACCACGTTGCGCATCGTCTGGCGGGTTTGTTCGACGATGCCGCCGTTGATGATTTCACCGTCCACCGCCGGCACCTGGCCCGAGACGTAGAGCCAGCCGTCCGCTTCCACCGCACGGGCGAAAGGACGTGGCTGGCCACCACCGGCGGTGCTGCCGGCGCCGTAACGCGTAATGCTCATAAATAGTGCTCCTTGACTGACAGTTAAAAACGAATGTTTTTCAGGAATTCCGCCAGGCGCGGCGACTGCGGGCGTTCGAAGATGTCCTTCGCCGAGCCCTGTTCTTCAATACGGCCCTGGTTCATGAAGACGATCTTGTCCGAGACTTCGTAGGCAAAGCGCATCTCATGCGTCACCAACAACATGGTCATGCCCTCTTCCGCCAGGCCCTTGATCACGCTGAGCACTTCGCCCACCAGTTCGGGGTCGAGGGCCGAGGTGACTTCGTCGAACAGCATCAGGCTCGGGTTCATCGCAATCGCACGGGCGATGGCCACGCGCTGTTGCTGGCCGCCGGACAACTGACCGGGGAAGTGATTGCGGCGCTCCAAGAGTCCTACACGGTCCAACCATTTTTCCGCCAAAGCCACGGCTTCGTCCTTAGGCATTTTCTTAACTTTCAACAAGCCCAAGGTGACGTTCTGCAGCGCCGTCAGGTGCGGGAACAGGTTGAACTGCTGGAATGCCATGCCGGTCATGGCGCGGTGCTGGGCGATCAGCCGCTCCGGATGGCGCACGCGCTTGCCGGCGATGTCGCGGTAGCCGATGGACTCGCCGTCCAGGGTGATTTGCCCGCCCTGGAATTCTTCCAGCAGGTTGACGCAGCGCAGCAGCGTGGTCTTGCCCGAGCCGCTGGAGCCGATCAACGTCACCACGTTGCCGCGCTGCATGGACAGGTCGACGCCCTTGAGCACCTCCACTGGGCCGTATTGTTTACGCAGGCCGCGAATGTCCAGCAGCGGTTGGGTTGTTTGAGGTTGGTTCATGGCAAGGCCACCCGCTTTTCAATGTAGCGCCCGAATAACTCGATGGCGTAGTTGATGACAAAAAACAGAAACCCGGCGAACAGGTAGAACTCCAGGGTCATGAAGGTGCGCGCGATCACCTGCTGGGTGCTGAGCAGCAACTCGGCGACGCCGATCACCGAAAGCAGGGTCGAGGCCTTGACGATTTCCGTGGAGGAATTGACCCAGGTCGGCAGGATCTGCCGCAGCGCCTGGGGTAGCAGCACGTAGCCCAGGGTCTGGTAGAACGTCAGGCCAATCGCCTTGCCCGCTTCCATTTGCCCGCGGGGAATGGCTTGCAGCGCGCCGCGCACGATCTCCGCGACGTGGGAGCCGCAGAACAACGTCAGCCCGACCGCACCGGCCTGGAACGCGCTGATCTGCCAACCGAGCGCCGGCAGCATGTAGAAACACGCCAACACCAGCACAAACACCGGCGTGCCACGGATCAGGTCGACATACAGGCGAAACGGCGCGCGCATCCAGAATCTACCGTAAGTCAGGATCAACCCCGCGACGATGCCGATCAGGGTGCCGAAGATAATCGCCAGCGCCGAGACATAGACGCTGGCCTGGAACCCCGCCCAGAGGGTGTCCCGGGCGATCCACAACTCATGCAGCCAGCTGGGGGATTGGTACATGCGAGCCTCTTCTAACGACGGATCGCCAGACGCTGTTCCAGGTAACGGAGCAGCATGGCGATCAGGTAACAGGCGGCCACGTAGAGCGCGGTCGTGACCAGCCAGGTTTCAATCACCCGGTAGCTTTCGACGTTGATCTTGCGGGCGTAATAAGTCAGCTCCGGCACCGCGATCGCGGCCGCCAGCGAGGTGTCCTTGAACAGCGAAATGAAGTTGTTCGACAGCGCCGGCAGTACGTTGCGCAGCATCGCCGGCACGGTGATATAGGCGCGGATGCGCCACTCGCCGAGGCCGATGGCCAGCCCGGCTTCGCGCAAGCCCTTGGGAATATTCAACAGCCCGGCGCGGAACACTTCGGTCAGGTAGGCGCCGGCGTACAGCGACAGGGTGATGATGAACGAAGGGATCTTGTCCAGGCGGATGCCCAGGCTCGGCAACGCAAAGTAGATCAACAGGATCAGCACCAGGATCGGCGTATTGCGCACCACCGTCACATACACCGAAGCCAGGATGCGCAACGCCCGGTGCCTGGACAGCATGGCAAACGCCATCAGCAAGCCGATCACGCAGCCGATGGCGATCGACAGCAGCGCCAGCTCAAGGCCCAGCCACAGCCCCGCCAGCAAGGTGTCGAAGTCGCGCCACACGGCGGCAAAGTTCAACTGATAGTTCATGGTCGACAGTACCTGATGGGGGCGCCGTTCGCGGCGCCCCGGTTTTCACGAATCACTTGAACTCGACGGGGAAACCGATCGCAGGCTCCGGCAGGTCGACACCGAACCATTGCTTGAACGAGGCCTTGTAGGTAGGGAATTCCACACCGGTCATGGCTTCATGCAGCGCGGTATTGACGAAATTCAGCCAGTCCTGGTCGCCGCGCTTGACCGCGCACGCGTAGGTTTGCGGGCTCCAGGCGTAAGCCGGGCTGCGGTAGCGGCCAGGGTTCTGCACCATCAGGTATTTGACCGAAGACTGGTCGGTGGCGGCGGCATCGGCGCGGCCGGAGTTCACCGCCTGGTACATCAGGTCGACGCTGTCGTACTGATCGACCTTGGCCTTGGGCAGCGCCTGGTGGACCAGTTCTTCGGCGTAGACGTTTTGCAGCACGGCCACGGTGACGCCATCGCCGGCGGCTTGCAGGTCTTCGATTTCTTTGTATTTGCTGTTGTTCGGCAGCAGCAGGCCGACGCCTTCGCGGTAGTACGGCAGGGTAAACGCCACCTGCTGCGCTCGGCTGGCGGTGACGGTGATGAACTGGCAACTCATGTCGACCTTATCGGTCAGCAGGTTGGGAATCCGTGCGTCGGAAGACTGCACCACAAACTCGACCTTACTTGGGTCGTTGAACAAGCCCTTGGCCACAATGCGACCGATGTCGATATCGAACCCCTGCAACTTGCCATCCGCTCCCTGGAAGTGCCACGGCGCATTGGTACTGCCTGTACCCACGACCAGATGCCCACGCTTGAGCACATCATCGAGCTTGCTGCCCGCCGCCTGCACGGTGCTTGCGAGGGCAGCCGATGCGGCGAAGAGAAAAACACACGCTTTGAACACGGAAGGTCGGTGATGCATGACAAGCACTCCAGGAGTTGTGTATTCCGCTATACCGGAACTTGGTATGTAACAACGGAATAGACAGCAGAAAGTGTGCCATACGCAGTAATGGAAAAATACGCTGGGAATAAAGTCGTTTTAAATCAGCGGTATACATATTGATGCGGCATAAGGCGTAACACGAGTAACGGCAATCCCTTTGCTACCCAAGGCCCCACACCCCGTGACAGGTCCACATGGGCGCACCGCCCTGGCGTTACCGTGCACCTTTATCGCGCGCCCACACCTTGAACGGGCGTTGGCAGGTGTGTGAGTGACCTGTGAAGATTGACAGTAGACGTAGGTGATCTCCCCACCTAGCGTAAGCGCATGTACAACAGGGAGAAGCCCTCATGAACTATGTCAACGCCGTGGTTAAGGACAAGGCTGCGTTTGAACGGGAACTGAGTACCCCGCAGCCTGTGTTTGTCGTGTTCATCTCACATGACTGCACCGCGTGCAGTGACGCGATGCCGCGGTTCCTACGAATCAGCGAGCGTTACAAGGGCCAGGTCAAAGTCATGATCCTTGACTGCGTCAACACCCCCAAGCATCCGCGTGTCGACCGCATCCCGATGCTGCTGATCTACCGCGACCAGGTACTGCTCGACGCCCTGCCCGGCCTTGGCGAAGACGCGCTGAAAAAAGCCTTCGAGCAGTACACCCGAGCCTACGCGGTTACGCCTGTGGCAACGGCACCCGGAAAACCTGCATGACCCGTGGCGTCCGGCAATTCACCGGCGATGGACTCAAGGATGTCGGTCATGCTCAACACGCCGATGAAATCACCGCACTCGTTGATCACGAAAGCAATGTGGGTCGAGGCCTGGCGCATCTGCTCCAGGGCGTTGAGGATCGAGCAGCTCGCCAGCAGGTTGATCGCCCGGCGCGCCAGGTGCTCAAGGTTCAGCTCGTTGCCGGCCAGGTACTCCTTGAGCAACTCCTTTTTTTGTACAAAACCTAATGGCTCATCGACAGCGCCGTTGCGGATCAACGGCAGCCGCGAGTAGGACGAACGCATCAGTTTTAGGCGGATAGTGTCGAGATCGTCCGCCAAGTCGATAAAGTCGACCGTGGCCCGTGGCGTCATCAAGGTGCGGATCGGCCGCTCGGCCAGTTGCAGCACGCCGCTGATCATCACCCGCTCACGTCGATCAAACAGCGGGCCCTGAGTCATATCCGGCTCACCCAACAGGTCGGCCACCTCTTCGCCCACCTCTTCCTCTGCCAGGCTGCGACCACCGAGCAAGCGCATCACCGCATGGGCGGTGCGCTCACGCATGGGCAATACGCCTTGCGCGGCCTTCTTGCGCCGAGCCCGGGCAATCTGGTTGAACACCTCGATCAGGATCGAGAAACCAATCGCCGCGTACAGGTAGCCCTTCGGAATGTGGAAGCCCAGGCCTTCGGCGGTCAGGGCGAAACCGATCATCATCAAAAAACCCAGGCACAGCATGATCACCGTCGGGTGCGCGTTGACGAAACGGGTCAGCGGCTTGCTCGCGACAATCATCAGGCCGATGGAAATGATCACCGCGATCATCATCACCGCCAGCTCATCGACCATGCCCACGGCGGTAATCACCGCATCGAGGGAGAACACCGCGTCGAGCACCACGATCTGCGCGACGATCGGCCAGAACATCGCATAGGCCACATTGCCCGAGCGTTGCGCCACATGGCCTTCAAGGCGTTCATGCAATTCCATGGTGGCCTTGAACAACAAGAACACACCGCCAAACAGCATGATCAGGTCACGCCCGGAGAAGCTCTTGTCGAACACCTCGAACAACGGCTGGGTGAGGGTCACCAACCAGGAAATACTCGCCAGCAAGCCCAGGCGCATCAGCAAGGCCAGGGACAACCCGATCAACCGCGCACGGTCGCGCTGCTCCGGTGGCAACTTGTCCGCCAGGATCGCGATAAACACCAGGTTGTCGATGCCCAACACCAGTTCCAACACAATCAACGTCAACAGGCCGAGCCAGGCCGTGGGGTCCGCTAACCATTCCATTTATAGAGTCTCTTTATCGGTGTTCAGAATGCCGGGCACGGCAAAGCGCGGTCAGAGGACCGGGACAGGGTTAGCCGTTGGAATACGGGGTGCTTCAGCGGGAACAGCAACAGCGGTTGTCTTGGGGAAAGACGACTGGGAGGCTCCGAGAGGGCGTTCATGCAAGTCCTGAATTAACAAAAGGACTTGAATCCTACAGTCGAACCACAAATTCCCTACAACACAAAACTATTACAAAACCTGTCCCCAAAGCCCACACACCCCCCATGTGGGAGGGGGCTTGCCCCCGATGGCGGTGTATCAGCCAGCATATATTTATCTGAAAGACCGCTATCGGGAGCAAGTCGAATCGTCGCACCGCCCCTCCCACACTTTGACCCGTGGCGTGTCAGGCTTTACGGGTCGCTTCATCCAGCGCCAATATGGTATGAGCATTAGTCACCGTGGTCGCGAGGGTATTGATCACCCCCGACCGCAACGCCCCCAGCGTCGCCGCCGCCTTGGTGTTCTCACTGGCAATCGCCACCACATCCGGAATCCGGAACAACTCCTGCACCGTCAGCCCGATCACCCGCCCCTGAATGGCGTTGACCGCCGGCTGCCCGTGGATATCGATAAAGTCATAACCCATCATGTCGCCCACTGTGCCGGACAACCGCGCCTGGGCAATTTCCTGGGGCGAGAACCAGCCCATACGAACCATATTGCTGTTCTCGCTCATGTCGCCAATACCGATCAGCGCAATGTCCGCCCGCCGCGCGCGATCCAGGGTCGAGCGCACCGTGTCGTTATTGATCAGCACGCCGCGCAGTTCCGGGTTAGCCACCAGGGCCGGCGCGTACAGACTTTCACTCTCGCCGCCAAAGCGCAGGGCCAGGCGCCGGCAGATATGATCGGGGTTCATGTATTCGCCGGCCTTGAGCGAACCGCCGATGGCGCAGACAAATGTGCAATTGCGCGTCACCGGCAGGAACACGTTATCAGCCACCGCGCCAACGTTACGACCCATGCCCACGGCGACGATCATGCCGTCGCTCAACGTCTTGTTCAGGTAATTGGCCACCAGGCTGGCGACGGCCGAGCGCTGGGTGTCGGGGTCGCTGTGGTCGACGGCGATCAGCGCGCGGTCGAGCTTGAAGCGCTCCACCAGGGCACGTTCCAGCTCATTGTTCATCGCCGGGTGCTGCAACACGCGCACTTCGACAATGCCCTCGTCGCGCGCACGTTTGAGCAGGCGGCTGACTTTTGCCCGCGACAGGTCAAAGCGCTTGGCGATGGCTTCCTGAGTGACGTTCTCGAGGTAATAGAGCATCGCCACTTCGGTCATCTGATCGATATCACTGGCCATGCGCTGGGTACTGTCACTCATGGGGACGGGCTTCCGTTTCGGCGTCAAAGGCGCATTCTCCCGACTCTTGCCCCGCCACGTCTACTACTGATGCCCATTGCGCTCAATCGCATTGATGCGCTCGACCTTGGCCCCGGAACGCGCCGCCTCGAACTCTGACGCGAGGAACGCGGTGACGATGCTCTTGGCCAGCTCCGCGCCGATCACCCGCGCGCCGATGGACAGGATCTGCGCATCGTTGCTCTTGCGCGCACGCTCCGCCGAGTACGTGTCATGGGCCTGGGCCGCGCGAATCCCCAGCACCTTGTTCGCCGAGATGGCCATGCCGATCCCGGTGCCGCACACCAGTACCCCCAGGCGCTGCTGCCCGGCATTGATGGCATTGGCCACGGCCAGGGCGATATCCGGGTAAAGCACTGGCGCGGTGGAATGGGTGCCGAAGTCGGTCACCGGGTGACCCAGCGCTTTGATATGGCGCTTTAACAACTCTTTGAGCTCAAAACCCGCTTCATCGCATCCGATAGCCACCGGGAAAGGTGTGTTCATGGCGTCTGGCTCCGCTGCCGAGGTCGTGCTTATGACCGATCATATGATCAGTCAGTGAAATATCGTTCAGGCATTTCGCGGGCAACCACCCCCCTCTGTCAAGCATGATTTAACTGACTCGGCAGTCAAAGCCGTCTAAAAAGGCGTTATTGAGGCTAAAGATGAGAATCACAGCTTTTACATGAAAGAGATTGACTGATCAGAATTTCATTTGATACACATATGCTCACAGCGAAACATGACTGTGCGATCTAATAAGAATTCACAGCACGAGGACACGCCGATGGCCACGCCATTACTGCTCCAGGCTGAACACGTCGCCAAGGCTTACGCCGGTATCCCTGCCCTGCGTGACGGGCGCCTCTCTCTGCGGGCTGGCAGCGTCCACGCGCTGTGCGGCGGCAATGGCGCGGGCAAGTCGACGTTTCTGAGCATCCTGATGGGCATCACCGCGCGTGACGCCGGTACCATCCTGCTCAACGGCTCAGCGGTGCAGTTCAACCGCCCGAGTGAAGCCCTGGCATCGGGGATCGCGATGATCACCCAAGAGCTGGAACCCATCCCCTACATGAGCGTCGCCGAAAATATCTGGCTGGGCCGCGAACCGCGCCGCGCCGGCTGCATCGTCGACAACAAGGCGCTGAACCGGCGCACCCGCGAGCTGCTCGAAAGCCTGGAGTTCGACGTCGACGCCAGCAGCCCGATGCATCGCCTCAGCGTGGCGCAAATCCAACTGGTGGAAATCGCCAAGGCATTCAGCCATGACTGCCAGGTGATGATCATGGACGAACCCACCTCGGCCATCGGCGAGCACGAAGCGCAGACGTTGTTCAAGGCAATCCGCCGCCTCACCGCCCGTGGCGCCGGCATCGTGTATGTGTCGCACCGCTTGAGCGAACTGGCGCAGATCGCCGATGACTACAGCATCTTCCGCGACGGCGCCTTCGTGGAAAGCGGGCGCATGGCGGATATCGACCGCGACCACTTGGTGCGCGGCATCGTCGGCCAGGAACTGACGCGCATCGACCACAAGGTCGGCCGCGAGTGCGCCGCCGCCACCTGCCTGCAGGTCGACAACCTGAGCCGCAAAGGCGAGTTCCACGACATCAGCCTGCAACTGCGCCAGGGCGAGATCCTCGGCATCTATGGCCTGATGGGCTCGGGGCGCAGTGAGTTCCTCAATTGCATTTACGGGCTGACGGTGGCCGATTCCGGCAGCGTCACCCTGCAAGGCAAACCCATGCCGATCGGGCTGCCCAAGGCGACCATCGATGCCGGTATGTCGCTGGTCACCGAAGACCGCAAAGACAGCGGCCTGGTGCTGAGCAGCAGCATTCTGTCGAACATTGCGCTGTCGGCCTACAAACGCCTGTCGAGCTGGTCGTTGATCAATGCACGCAAGGAAACCCAATTGGCCCAGGACATGGTCAAGCGCCTGCAGATCAAGACCACCTCCCTGGAGCTGCCGGTGGCCTCCATGAGCGGCGGCAACCAGCAGAAAGTCGTGCTCGCCAAATGCCTGTCGACCGAACCGGTGTGCCTGCTGTGCGATGAGCCCACTCGCGGCATCGACGAAGGCGCCAAGCAGGAGATCTACCACCTGCTCGACCAGTTCGTGCGTGCCGGCGGCGCCGCCATCGTGGTGTCGTCGGAAGCGCCGGAACTGCTGCACTTGAGCGATCGCATCGCGGTATTCAAAGGCGGCCGGCTGGTGACCATCAGCACCGACACCGCCCTTTCCCAGGAAGCCTTGCTGAGTCTTGCCTCATGAACGCCAAAACCCTTGCCTCCCCCCTCACCGCCACGCCGCGTCACCGCCTGCGTTTGTCCCTGGACCGCTTCGGCCTGCCGCTGGTGTTTATCCTGCTGTGCGTGGTAATGGCGTTTTCCAGCGAATACTTCATGACCTGGCGCAACTGGATGGACATCCTGCGCCAGACCTCCATCAACGGCATCCTCGCCGTGGGCATGACCTACGTGATTCTGACCAAGGGCATCGACCTGTCCGTGGGTTCGATCCTGGCGTTTTCCGGCCTGTGCAGCGCGATGGTCGCGACCCAGGGTTACGGCCTGCTGGCGGCGGTGAGCGCCGGGATGTTCGCCGGGGCGATGCTCGGCGTGGTGAATGGCTTCATGGTCGCCAACCTGTCGATCCCGCCGTTCGTGGCCACCCTCGGCATGCTCAGCATTGCGCGGGGCATGACCTTCATCCTCAACGACGGCAGCCCGATCACCGACCTGCCCGAGGCGTACCTGGCGCTGGGTATCGGCAAGATCGGCCCGATCGGCATCCCGATCATCATCTTTGCCGTGGTCGCGCTGATCTTCTGGATGGTCCTGCGCTACACCACCTACGGCCGCTATGTGTACGCGGTGGGCGGCAATGAAAAGAGCGCGCGCACCTCCGGCATCGGCGTGCGCAAGGTGATGTTTTCGGTGTACGTGGTCTCGGGCCTGCTCGCCGGGCTGGCCGGCGTGGTGTTGTCGGCGCGCACCACTTCCGCCCTGCCCCAGGCCGGGGCGTCCTACGAGCTGGACGCGATTGCCGCCGTGGTCATCGGCGGCACCAGCCTGTCGGGCGGCACCGGCAGCATTGTCGGCACGCTGTTCGGCGCGCTGCTGATCGGTGTGATCAACAACGGGCTGAACCTGCTCGGCGTGTCGTCCTATTACCAGCAGGTCGCCAAGGGCCTGATCATCGTGTTTGCAGTACTGATTGACGTGTGGCGCAAGAAAAAACGCTAGAGAACGACCCTACTACAACAATAACGGAGTTCCCCTCATGAAACTTGGTACCACCCTGGCCGCCGTGGCGGCCCTCTCCCTGCTCGCCAGCAGTATCGCCCTGGCCGCCGACGGCAAGACCTACAAGGTCGGCGCAGCCGTCTACGGCCTCAAGGGTCAGTTCATGCAGAACTGGGTCCGCGAGCTCAAGGAACACCCGGCGGTCAAGGACGGCACCGTGCAATTGACCGTGTTCGACGGCAACTACGACGCCCTGACGCAGAACAACCAGATCGAAAACATGGTGACCCAGCACTACGACGCGATTCTGTTCGTGCCCATCGACACCAAGGCGGGCGTCGGCACCGTGAAGCAGGCCATGAGCAACGACGTGGTGGTGATCGCGTCCAATACAAAAGTCGCCGACGCCGCCGTGCCTTACGTGGGCAACGATGACGTGGAAGGCGGCCGCCTGCAGGCCCAGGCCATGGTCGACAAGCTCAACGGCAAGGGCAACGTGGTGATCATCCAGGGCCCGATCGGCCAGTCGGCACAGATCGACCGGGAAAAAGGCGAGCTGGAAGTGCTCGGCAAACACCCAGGCATCAAGATCATCGAGAAAAAAACCGCCAACTGGGACCGCGCCCAGGCCCTGGCGCTGACCGAAGACTGGCTCAACGCTCACCCCAAAGGCATCAACGGTGTGATTGCGCAGAACGACGACATGGCCCTCGGCGCCGTGCAGGCCTTGAAGTCCCATGGACTGACATCCAAGGACGTGCCCGTCACTTCGATCGACGGCATGCCGGATGCAATCCAGGCAGCGAAGAAAGACGAAGTCACCACCTTCCTGCAGGACGCCCAGGCCCAGTCCCAAGGCGCGCTGGACGTGGCGTTGCGCGCCCTCGCCGGCAAGAACTACAAGCCGCAATCGGTGATCTGGGAGCGCTATGCCAAGGACGTGAAATGGGCCGACGGCACCGCCAAGACCTACATCCTGCCGTGGGTACCGGTGACCAACGCCAACGCCGACGCGCTGTACCAACAAGTCAGCGGCGGCAAGTAGTCATTGGCTTGAAATACAGTCAAATGTGGGAGCAAGTGTGGGAGGGGGCTTGCCCCCGATAGCGGTGTAACAGTGATAGATCAGGTGACTGACACACCGCCATCGGGAGCAAGCCCCCTCCCACATTGAATCTCCAGTGCTATTGAAAGAGGAGTCATGCATGTCTGGATTCTGGAACCAAGCCTTCGACCTCAGCGGCCGTTGCGCGGTGATCACCGGCGGCGCTGCCGGCATCGGCCTGGCCTGCGCCAGCCTGCTGGTGGAGCGCGGCGCACGCGTGGCGCTGCTGGACCGCGACCCGGCGGTGGTGGCCGTGGCCGCCAGCCTCGGCGCCGAACATCTGGGCATTGCCGTCGACCTCAGCCAGATCGACCAGGTGCAACACACCGTCGACCGGGTTTTCGAGCACTTCCAACGCCTGGATTACCTGATCAACAGCGCCGGCGTGGCCTTGCTGGATAAGGCCATCGACGTCAGCGAAAGCGCCTGGGACACCACCCTCGACATCAATCTCAAGGCCAGCTTCTTCGTCGCCCAGGCCTGTGCCCGGCACATGCTCACCCAAGGCAGCGGGCGCATCGTCAACCTGGCCTCCCAGGCCGCCGTGATTGGCCTGGACCGGCATGTCGCGTATTGCGCGAGCAAAGCGGCCATCGTCGGCATGACCAGGGTATTGGCCATGGAATGGGCGCCGCAGATCAACGTCAACGCCATCTCCCCCACCATCGTCGAGACCGCTCTGGGCAAGCAGGCCTGGGCCGGCGAAGTCGGCGAGCGGGCCAAACTGCAGATCCCGACGGGCCGCTTTGCCCAGCCGGAAGAAATCGCCGGGCTGGCGTTGTACCTGCTCAGCGACGCAGCGCAGATGATCACCGGCGCCAACATGGTGATCGACGGCGGCTACAGCATTCAATAATTGATCTTTTTGTCGTGAGGTTTTGTCATGTCCACCGTTACCGAACGCACGCCCGAGCAACTCGCCCCGATCATCCCGAAAACCATGCAGGCCGTGGTCTGCCATGGTCCGGAAGACTACCGCCTGGAAACCGTCGACGTGCCCACCCCCGGCCCCGATGAAATCCTCACCAAGGTCGAGCTGTGTGGCATTTGCATGGGCGACATCAAGACCTATCGCGGCGCCCCCTCGTTCTGGGGCGACGCCGAGCAACCGCGCTACGTCAAACCGCCGATGATCCCCGGCCACGAATTCGTGTGTCGCGTGGTAGCTCTCGGCCCCGGCGCGGAAAAGCGCGGGGTGAAGGTCGGTGACCGAGTGATCTCGGAGCAGATCGTGCCGTGCTGGGGCTGCCGCTTCTGCAACCACGGTCAGTACTGGATGTGCCAGAAGCACGACCTGTATGGCTTCCAGAACAATGTGCAGGGTGCCATGGCCCAGTACATGATCTTCACCAAGGAAGGCATCATCCATAAAGTACCGGACTCGATTGCGCCGGACGAAGCGATCCTGATCGAACCGCTGGCCTGTTCGCTGCACGCAGCGGAGCGCGCCAATGTGGATTTCGACGACGTGGTGGTAGTCGCCGGCGCTGGCACCCTGGGCCTGGGGATCATCGGTGCGGTACGCCTGCGCAACCCGAAAAAACTGATCGTGCTCGACATGAAACCCGAACGCGTCGCCCTCGCCCTGCGCATGGGCGCCGACGAAGTGTGGAACCCGGCCGAGGTGGACGTGCTGGCGAAGATCCGCGAGATTACCGAGGGCTACGGCTGCGACATCTATATCGAAGCCACCGGTCATCACAAGGCCGTCAACCAGGGCCTGGCGATGCTGCGCAAACTGGGGCGCTTCGTCGAGTTCAGCGTGTTCAACGACGAGGCCACGGTGGATTGGTCGATCATCGGCGACCGCAAGGAACTGGACATCCTCGGTTCGCACCTGGGCCCGTACATGTACCCACGCGCTATCGACTTCATCGGCAACCGCAAGATCGACATGCGTGACGTGGTGACCCACAAATTTGCCCTGGCGGACTTCAAGGAGGCGTTTGCGGTGATGGAGCGTGGCGACAAGTCGCTCAAGGTCGTACTCGAACCCTAAGCACACCACACATCCCAATGTGGGAGGGGGCTTGCCCCCGATAGCGGTGGCTCAGTAATTGATGAGCTCACTGTCACGCCGCCATCGGGAGCAAGCCCCCTCCCACACTGAACAGCTGTGAACCCATAAAACAAGAACACAGGAACCCGCGTTATGAATCGAGTCATCAACGATCCAGACCAAGTGGTCGAAGACATGCTGCGCGGCATCCTGGTCGCGCACCCGCAATTGCGCCAATACGAAGCCAATCCACGGGTCATCGTCAAAGCCAAACCGTCGAGCCAAGGCCGCGTCGGCATCGTCACCGGCGGCGGCTCGGGCCATGAACCGGCGTTTCTCGGCTACGTCGGCCCCGGCCTGGTCGACGCCGTGGCCGTCGGCGAGATTTTCTCCTCGCCCACCGCCAAAAGTTTCTTCGACGCCTTCCGCGCCGCCGACCATGGCGCAGGCGTGGCCTGCCTGTACGGCAACTATGCCGGCGACAACATGAACGTGAAGCTGGCGATGAAAATGGCCGCCAGCAAAGACATGCGCATCCGCACCGTGGTCGCCAACGACGACGTGGCGTCCGCGCCCAAGGCCGAGATTGCCAAGCGCCGCGGCGTGGCCGGGGAGATCTTCATGTGGAAGATCGGCGGTGCCGCTGCCGCCCAGCACTACGACCTGGACGGTGTGATCCGCGTCGCCCAAAAAGCCGTCGACCACTGCCGCTCGATCGGCATTGGCCTCACCCCCTGCACCATTGCCGCCGTGGGCAAGCCGAATTTCCAGATTGCCGACGGCCAGATGGAACTGGGCATCGGCCATCACGGCGAACCGGGCATCGAAGTCATCCCGATCGAACCCGCCGCCGCCATGGCCGAGCGCATGCTCGCGCCGATCCTCGCCGACCGCGATTTCAGCCAGGACGACAGCGTGGTGGTGCTGGTCTCCGGCCTCGGCGCCACGCCGGTGATGGAGCTGTATATTTTCTACGCCGAGGTGGAACGCCAACTCACCGCCAAGGGTTTGAAGATCCACCGTTGCTACGTGGGCAACTACTTCACGTCCCTGGAAATGATGGGGGTGACCCTGACCCTGCTCGGCCTCGACTTTGAGCTGAAAACCCTGATCGACCAACCCTGCCGTTCCATCGGCATGACCCAGGCGGAGTGAACCATGAGCGAGCATTTTTCCACCCGCGACGGCAGCGCCATCGTCGCCGATCTGGTCAGCGTGATCGTGGCCAACCGTGAGTACCTCAGCGCAGTCGACGGCGCGATTGGCGACGGCGACCACGGCATCAACATGGCCAAGGGTTTCGCGCATTGCGGGCGCACGATTGAAGGCCGCCAACTGAGCCTTGCCGAAGCCCTGGACGAACTGACCCTGAGCCTGATGGAAGGCATCGGCGGCTCCATGGGGCCGCTGTACGGCAGCCTGTTTATCGGCATGGCCGATGAAGTGCGTAGCAGCGAAGACATCGACGCGGCCACCTTCGCCCACCTGCTGCGTGGCGGCTTGACCTCATTGCAGGACATTACCGAGGCCGGCGTGGGCGACAAGTGCCTGATGGACACCTTGATCCCGGCGGTCGAAGCGTTTGAGCACGCCCATGCGCGGGGGGCGTCCTTCCACGATGCGCTCGATGCGATGAAAACCGCCGCCTCACAGGGCCGTGACTCGACCAAGGACCTGGTGGCCAAGATCGGCCGCGCCAGCCGCCTGGGCGAACGCTCGCTGGGCGTGTTGGATGCCGGTGCGGTGTCGTGCTGCCTGATCCTCACGCGCCTGGCGGACTCCGTGCAGCGGCTACTGGTGTAACGCCTCAGGTTGGCGTTTGCTTGACCTGCTGGATATACCGCGCCACCGCCGGCGCTTGCTCAAAGCGCCGGTGAATCAACGACAGCCACGACGCCGCGTCACTGCCCTGAATGCTGCGATAGACCACGCCCGGCAGACTCACATGCCCGACCATCGACGCCGGCACCACGGCCACGCCCTGCCCCAATGACACCAACGCCACCACCGCGACCAACCCGCCCGGCTGCGGCCCCAGGCGCGGCGCGTAGCCGCCTTGGGCGGCGACGTGCAGCGTGCCGCTGATTTGCTCCGGCAGGATAAACGTCTCGTTTTGCAGATGCTCGCAGCCGATAGCCTTCAACCCCAGCAGCCAGGAATCCTGGGGCAGCGCCAGCACGAAACCTTCGCTGTGCAGGCGCACCGCCTCCACGCCGTCGGGCAGGGTCATCGGCGAACGGACGTAGCCAATGTCGTAGCGCCCATCCGCCACCGCGCCGGGTAAGGTCGCCATCGCACATTCGCGCACGTTCACGCTCACGTCGGGAAACGCCTGGCTGAACCCGTGCATTTGCCGCTGCAACAGCCCGGAATACACCGCCGAGGCCACATAGCCCAATTCGATGTGACCGGTCTCGCCACGTCCGGCACGCTGGGCGCTGCGCTGGGCGAATTCGAATTGACGCACGGTGGCTTCGGCCTCGACCAGCAGCGCGGCACCGGCTTCGGTCAGGCTGACTTCGCGCTGCTGGCGGATAAACAAGCGCGTGCCCAGGCTGGTTTCCATGTCCTGGATCTGCCGGCTCAGGGTCGGCGGTGCGATGCCCAGTTGCTCGGCGGCACGGGTGAAGTTGCGCTGCCGGGCCACGGCCAGGAAGTAGCGAAAATGGCGGATATCCATACAAGGATTAGCTCAAAGGTAATGAAGTGCTTCACCGCGACTAATAAAGGCAACCGCGCGCGGGGATAAGCTCAAGGCACTTCAACAGTAGAGAGACCTTGCGATGTCCGTCAACTGCCTTTTTCGTATTGCCTGCTGGGTAATTACATTATGAGCCGGGTCAGCCCACGCCTGACACTGCTGACCGCTTCCGGCGTCTGCTCGCTGATCGTGCTCGACACCAATATCGTCGCCGTCACTCTGCCGAGCATCGCCCGCGACCTGGGGGCCAACTTCGCGGATATCGAGTGGGTGGTCAGCGCCTATATGCTGGCCTTCGCCGCGCTATTGTTGCCCGCCGGTAGCATCGCCGACCGCTTCGGCCGCAAGAAGAGCCTGATCTGGGGCCTGGGCATTTTCATCCTCGCGTCCCTCGGCTGCGGCGCAGCGCCCAGCGCGCTATGGCTGGATATCGCCCGCGCCATCAAAGGCGTCGGTGCCGCGTTGCTGCTCACTTCGGCGCTCGCCTCCATCGGCCACACCTTTCACGACGAAGCGGAACGGGCCAAGGCCTGGGCGTTCTGGGGCGCGTGCATGGGCGTGGCGATGACCGCCGCGCCGACCCTGGGCGGCTTGATCACCGAGTACCTGGGCTGGCGCTGGATTTTCTACCTCAACCTGCCGGTGGGCCTGGCGCTGATGGCGCTGGTGCTGCACGCCATCCCCGAGTCCCGCGATACCCAGGCCGCACGCCTCGACCCGTGGGGCAGCCTGGCGTTCAGCGCCAGCCTGGTGTGTTTGATGTGGGGGTTGATCGAGGCCAACCGCATCGGCTGGGACAGCCCGCTGACCTACGCGCGCCTGCTCGGCGGTGCGTTGCTATTGGGCATCTTTGTGCTGGTCGAGCGCCTGCAGCAGCGACCGATGGTCGACCTGCAGCTGTTCTGCCACCCGCGTTTTATCGGCGCCCTGCTCGGCATGTTCGCCTATGCCGGCTGCGCCCAAGTGATGATGACGTTGCTGCCGTTTTACCTGCAAAACGGCTTGGGTTTCTCCGCGATTGCCTCGGGCCTGGGCATGTTGCCGTTTGCGCTGACGATGCTGATTTGCCCACGGATCGGCGCACGCCTGGCGGGGCGCTTTGCGCCGGCGACGATGATGGCAAGCGGCTTGACCCTCGTCGGCTGCGGTAACCTGCTGAGCGCCTGGGCGCTGAATGTCGGCGGCTACCTGCCCTTCGCCCTGGCGATAGCCGTCACGGGTGCCGGGGCGGGCCTGCTCAATGGCGATACGCAGAAAAACATCATGGCCTGCGTACCACGGGAGCGTGCCGGCATGGCGTCGGGCATGAGCACCACCATGCGCTTCAGCGCGATCATGTTGGCGATTGGCGTGTATGGGGCACTGCTGAGCAGCCACAGCGAACAGTTGTTGCGCGCACGTATCGACCCGCAATGGCAGGCGCAGGTGGCGGGAATTGCTTCGCGGGTGGTGGCGGGTGATATGCCGGCGGCGCTGAACCTGGTGCCCGAGGCGGCGCGGGTGAGGGTGCAACCGCTGGCGCGGCAGGCGTTTGTGGAAGGGTTCAGCGGGGTGTTGTGGGTGGCAGGGTTATTGGGATTGCTCGGAGCGCTGGTGGTGGGGAGGCTGATGCGCAAGCCGATACCCACACCGAACTAAATGTGGGAGGGGGCAAGCCCCCTCCCACAGGTATTACCTATCCCCTAAAGAGGCTTACCAGAACCGCTGCTGGGTCAACCGGCTCCACCAGGTCAGCAGCACGCGGTCCACCGAACCGCTGGCCGCCAGGCCCACGCGCTCTTGCAGGCTCTTGCGCTCGGCGTAATGCAAGTGGAACACCTCGGCGGTCTTGGCCTTGGTGGCCAGGTATTCGTCGCTGGTTTGCAGCTCATCGACCAGTTGCTTGTCGAGGGCTGCGACACCCAGCCACACTTCCCCGGTCGCCACTTCATCGATTGCCAACTGCGGGCGATAGCGCGACACGAAGTTCTTGAACAACTGGTGAGTGATGTCCAGGTCCTCCTGGAACTTCTCCCGGCCCTTCTCGGTGTTTTCGCCAAACACGGTGAGAGTGCGTTTGTATTCGCCGGCGGTCAGCACTTCAAAGTCGATGTCGTGCTTTTTCAGCAGGCGGTTGACGTTGGGCAACTGCGCCACCACCCCGATGGAACCGAGGATCGCGAACGGTGCGCTGATGATCTTCTCGCCGATGCACGCCATCATGTAGCCGCCGCTGGCCGCGACCTTGTCGATGCACACGGTCAACGGCACGCCCGCCTGGCGAATCCGTGCCAGTTGCGACGACGCCAGGCCGTAGCTGTGGACCATGCCGCCACCGCTTTCCAGGCGCAGCACCACTTCGTCCTTGGGCGTGGCCAGGCTCAGCAAGGCAGTGATTTCATGGCGCAGGCTCTCGGTGGCCGAGGCCTTGATGTCGCCGTCGAAGTCGAGCACGAACACGCGTAGCTTGGCCTCGGGTTTCTTTTTGCTGTTCTTCTTTTCGGCTTTGCTTTCGGACTTGCGCAAGGCCTTGAGCTGATCCTTGTCGAGCAGGGTCGATTCAAGGCGCTCACGCAGGCCTTTGTAGAAATCATTCAGCTTGCTGACATGCAACTGGCCGGCGGATTTGCGACGACCTTTGCTACGCAGTGCCGCGAAGCTGATCAGTACCACCAGAATCGCGACCACCAGGGTGACGGTCTTCGCCAAAAAGCTCGCGTATTCAGCCAAAAAATCCATGTGTCTCCTTAACAATGCACGGCGCCAGGCGCGGATCGCCCAAGCATACCGACGGGACCGCCGGGGGGCCAGTGCTCAAACCGCCAGCAGGCAGGCTCTCTAACGCGCTTTTAAAACAAGCGTATGTTTTTTCATTGACAGCTCGCAGGCATCCTCATAACCTCGCCAGACTTTCAACGTACCGGGAAAACGGACGTGGGCAGCATCTATCTGATTCGACATGGCCAGGCCTCCTTCGGTGCAGACGACTATGACGTCCTGTCGCCCGTTGGCGTGGAACAAGCGCAAATCCTCGGTCGCCACCTGGCAGCCATGGGTGTCACGTTCGACCGCTGCGTCGCCGGCGACCTGCGCCGCCAACAGCACACCGCCACGGCCGCTTTCGATCAGTACAGCGCCCTTGGCCTGCCGGTTCCGGCCCTGGAAGTCGACAGCGCCTTCAACGAATTCGACGCCGACGCGATCATCCGCGCCCTGCTCCCCGACCTGCTCACCACTGAACCCGACGCCCTGGACATCCTGCGCAACGCCGCGCAGAACCGCAGCGAGTTCCAGCGTATCTTCGCGCTGATCATCGAGCGCTGGCTGGCCGGCACTTACGACCCGCCCGGGCTGGAAAGCTGGCTGGGGTTTGTCGAGCGCGTCCAGGGTGGCCTGCAGCGTCTGCTGGAAGTGGCCGACAACACACACAAGATCGCTGTGTTTACCTCCGGCGGCACCATTACCGCCCTGCTCCACCTGATTACCCGAATGCCTGCCGCCCAGGCCTTCGAACTGAACTGGCAAATTGTTAACACCTCGCTCAACCAGCTGAAATTCCGCGGTCGCGAGGTGGCACTGGCTTCCTTCAACAGTCATACCCACTTGCAACTGTTGAAGGCGCCGCAGCTCATCACTTTCCGATGAATTGCGGCCAACCGTGACCCCAAGGTCACTGGACTCCACCCTAAAGGATCGAAACCATGACTGACGTAGCTAAAGCCGTACAAGCAATGAAAGCCAAATTCAACCCAGCCGCTGCTGCCGGTCTGGACCTGGTGTTCGGTTTTCGTATCGATGACAGCAAAAACTTTTCGCTGATCGTCAAAGACGGTGCCTGCGAACTGCAAGAAGGCGAAAACCCTGACGCCCAGGTGACCCTGGTCATGGACGCCGAAACACTGGAAGGCATCGTCGACGGCTCCACCGACGGCATGCAGGCCTTCATGAGCGGCAAGCTGCGCACCGAAGGCGACATGATGCTGGCGATGAAACTGAGCGAGCTGTTCCCTTCCTGAGAACGCTGGCTGTAAAGCACGCTTTAAAACGACAAATCCCGCCAATGGCGGGATTTGTCGTTTCTGGTCCAGGGCTGGCGATCAGCGGCCAGCAGCGGCGTCGACTTTCTTGAACTGTTCCAAATCCCGGGGTTTGCCCTCGGTACCGTACCGGTTGATGAGGCGCCCCTCACCCGACCTCAACTGGAACTCCCCGGACTCCACATCCCGGCCAATCACAATCACATACTTGTTGCGGCCAACGCGCACATACACGTTGTAGAAATCCACGAGTTGATCTTCAGTGATAAACATACTGTACGCATAATGCGCGCGACCGGTCAGGTTGGGCCACTGCGCCTCCAGGGCCGCGACATCCCCGGCTTCACCGACGATGTCCATCGCGCGAATGGTTTCTTCAACCAGCGCATCATTCTCATCGGCGCCAAGCACCGCAGGTTTGACCCGGGTCATTTTGCGCACCGAATCAGGGTCCGCGCCCCTGACCTCATCGTCTAGCGACAGGGTCACGGCCTCCAGACGGTACGTGCCATTTTTGACCCATTTGGTCGCATCGGCACTTTCTGAATCCTGGCAGCGCAAACAAGCGGCCCTCGCTGAGGCGGCACTGGCGCTGTCGACATACAGGCTTGCGGTGAAAACACTGGCGCTGATCAGCACGGCACTCAATAGGTTGGCAGGGCTTAAAGCGGTGGCGGCGTTCGCCATGATCTACATCCTTGTAAAAGTCGGGGCGGCAAATTTACCCGATTCAAGGCGTGGCGGGTACATGCAACAGCAACGCCACCAATGCACTCCACCCCGTCTGGTGGGACGCCCCCAACCCACGCCCGGTTTCCCCATGAAAATACTCATGGAACAACACCAGGTCACGGCTGGCCGGGTCCGCCTCCAACTGCGCATACCCCGCCATCGATGGGCGCAGGCCATTTTCATCCCTTAAGACCAATCGGCTCAGGCGCAGGCTCAAGCTGTCGGCGACTTCCTCCAGGGACGACAGGTAACCACTGCCCGTCGGGTACTCCACCGAGAAGTTATCCGCGTAGTACCGATGAAACTCGCGCAACGATTCGATCAGCATGTAATTCACCGGCATCCACAACGGCCCGCGCCAATTGGAGTTGCCGCCGTACAGACGTGAATCGGATTCACCGGGTTGATAACGTGCGCACAGCGTGTCGCCATTCATCTTCAGCGCCAGGGGCTGCTCGGCGAAGGCCTTGGACAACGAACGCACGCCAAACGCCGAAAGAAACTCATCGTCATCCAGCATGCGCCGCAGCAAGTCCTTGGTGCGCTCGCCGCGCAACAGCGCCAGCAACAGGCGATTGCCCTGCCCCGGCTCGTTCCAGCGTGAGACCAGCTTGGCCAGTTCCGGCCGGTGGTGCATGAAGCCCAAAAGCCGCTCACGCAAGCCTTCGAGGCCTTCATGCTCGCGCTGCTCCAGCACCAACACGGCGAACAGCGGCATCAGGCCGACGATGGAGCGCAGGCGCACCGGTTCGTTCTGGCCGTCGGGACGATGCAGTACGTCGTAGAAGAACAGGTCCTGCTCGTCCCACAGGCCCTCGGCGCTGTCGTCGACACGGTTGATGGCGCCGGCGATATACAGGAAGTGCTCGAAAAACTTCACTGCGATATCGACGTATACGACATTGCGCCTGGCCAGTTCCAGAGCCATCCGCATCAGGTCCAGCGCATAGGCGGCAACCCACGCGGTGCCATCGGCCTGGTCTAACTGATAACCCGGCGGCAGCGTGGCCGAGCGGTCGAACAAGGCGATATTGTCCAGCCCCAGGAACCCGCCCTGGAACAGGTTGCGCCCTTCGGCATCCTTGCGGTTGACCCACCAGGAGAAATTCAGCAGCAGCTTGTGGAAGATTCGCTCCAGGAAATCCATGTCACCTACGCCGGTCAACGCCTTGTCCTGCTGATACACCCGCCAACTGGCCCAGGCATGCACCGGCGGGTTAGCGTCGTCGAAGCGCCATTCATAGGCCGGCAACTGACCATTGGGATGCATGAAGCGGTCCTTTACCAGCAGCAACAGCTGTTGCTTGGCATACCCCGGATCAATCAGCGCAATGGCCACCGCCTGAAAGCCCTGGTCCCAGGAGGCGTACCACGGGTATTCCCAGGTGTCGGGCATGGAGAGGATGTCGAAGTTGGACAGGTGCCGCCAATGGCTATTGCGCCGTTGCAGGCGCTCGGGCGGCGGCGCGGGCTGGGTCGGGTCGCCGTCGAGCCACTGGTTAACGTCGAAGTAATAGAGCTGCTTGGACCACAGCAAACTGGCCAGGGCCTGGCGTTGCACATTACGCGCATCCGCGTCGGCGATGCCCTGCTGCAACGCGGCGTAGAAGTCATCGGCTTCCTGGCGGCGCTGTTCAAACAGCTTGCGCGCATTGACCTGGGGCGCGTCCTTGGGCGCAAAACGCAAATAGACGGCTTTGCACTCCAGGCCCGCCAACTCCAGGATGAAACGCGCGGCCGCCTTGGTGCCGGTGTCGCGGCGAATCGCGATTTCCTGCCCCGCCACCACGTAATCGTTGATCCCATCCTTGAACGGCCCCGGCGCCGGTTGCCCGTCCAACTTGGGGAAGTTACTTTCATTTTCGCAGAACAGCCATTCGACGCCGTCCTGGCCCCAGGCGCTGAGGTGGTGATCGGGCAATTCATGATGACGCGCCAGCACGCGGTCGCCGTCCAGCCGCAACTGCGGTTTCGGCGCGCCGACGGTCCAGCTCCAATCATTGCGCGCCCAGACCTGGGGCAGCACTTGCAGGCGTGTCGGCTGGTCCGAGCGGTTGTGGACGCTGACGCGCATGAAGATATCGTCGGGCTGGTGCTTGGCGTATTCGACGCTGACGTCGCAATACCGGTTGTCTTCAAACACACCGGTATCGAGGATTTCGTACTCGGCATCCGCCAGCCCACGTCGGGCGTTTTCGGCGATCAGGTCAGCGTAGGGAAACGCCGCGTGGGGATATTTGTAGAGCATGCGCATGTAGGCATGGCTCGGCACGCCGTCGACGAAAAAGTACAGTTCCTTGACGTCTTCACCGTGGTTGCCCTCCGCGTTGTTCAGGCCGAACAGGCGCTCTTTGAGGATCGCGTCACGCTCGTTCCACAGCGCCAGGCCCATGCACCAGCGTTGCGCCTTGTCACTGAACCCGGCCAGGCCATCCTCGCCCCAGCGGTAAGCACGGCTGCGCGCATGTTCGTGCGGGAAGTAGCGCCAGGCATCGCCATCGGCGCTGTAGTCCTCGCGCACCGTGCCCCATTGGCGCTCGCTCAGGTACGGGCCCCACTCGCGCCAGCGCTCGGCCGTCTCGGCGGCCAGGCGCTGGCCTTCAGTGGTTTGCACAATTGTGGCGCTCATCCAATCCTCCCTCAGCCATCGCGTCAGGCCAGTGTAGAACCCATCCACGCTCAGATGCACATGAAGACGGTTTTACCCCACTCATTCGTTTGCAGAATGAAGTCCAGAGGAATCTTCGTTTGCGCGGGCCTGCGGCGCCCAACAGAATCGGGATAACGGCATTCATTACTCTTACAGCAGCCAGGAATTTTTCTATGCCCACCACCGCGTTTATCAGCCCCGACGACATCCGCAAAGGCTTTTCCAAGGCCATGTCCGACATGTACCGCGATGAAGTGCCCCTGTACGGCGCGCTGATGGAGCTGGTGGCCGACACCAACCGCCGCGTGCTCGACGCTGACCCGAGCCTGGCGCAACACCTGCAACGGACCGGCGAAATCCAGCGCCTGGACATGGAACGCCACGGCGCCATTCGCCTGGGTACCGCCGCCGAACTGACGACCATCCGCCGCCTGTTCGCGGTGATGGGCATGCAACCGGTGGGCTACTACGACCTGACCCCGGCCGGCGTGCCGGTGCATTCCACTGCGTTTCGCGCCGTGCATGAACGCGCGCTGCAAACCAGCCCGTTCCGCGTGTTCACCTCGCTGCTGCGCCTGGAACTGATCGAAAGCCCCGAACTGCGCGCCTTCGCCGAAACCGCCCTGGCCAAGCGCGCGATCTTCACCCCTGGCGCCCTCGCCCTGATCGAACAAGCCGAACGCGACGGCGGCCTCAACGCTGGCGACGCCGAGGCATTCATCCACCAGGCCCTGGAAACCTTCCGCTGGCACCACACCGCCACCGTCACCGCCGCGCAGTACCGGCAACTGAGCGAGCAGCACCGCCTGATCGCCGACGTGGTGGCCTTCAAGGGCCCGCACATCAATCACCTGACCCCGCGCACCCTGGATATCGACCAGGTCCAGGCCGCCATGCCCGGCAAAGGCATCACCCCCAAAGCGGTGATCGAAGGCCCGCCGCGTCGCGACTGCCCGATCCTGCTGCGCCAGACCAGCTTCAAGGCCCTCGACGAAACCATCGCCTTCACTGACGCCCAAGGCAGCCACAGCGCGCGCTTCGGCGAAATCGAACAACGCGGCGTCGCCCTCACGCCCAAGGGCCGCACGCTGTACGACCAACTGCTGAACGCCGCCCGCGACGCCCTCGGCGCCTTCCCCAACGAGGCCAATGCCGCGCGTTACATGCACTTGCTGGAACAGCACTTCCAGGCTTTCCCGGATAACCACACGCAGATGCGCGAACAAGGCCTGGCCTACTTCCGCTACTTCGCCACCGACAAAGGCCTGGCGGCACGCGGCCAAGCCGACCAACCGCGCACGCTGGACGCACTGATCGCCGCCGGTCACGTGGACGTCGAGCCGCTGGTGTATGAGGACTTTCTGCCGGTCAGTGCGGCGGGGATTTTCCAGTCGAACCTGGGGGATGCGGCGCAAAGTCACTACGCGGCCAATTCGAACCAGGCCGAATTCGAACAGGCGCTGGGCCGCAAGACGATTGATGAATTGACGCTGTATGCCGAGACGCAGCAGCGCTCGATGGACGAATGCACTCACGCGCTACTGGCCTGAAACAAGCTGCCCACCCGGTTCATCAGCGCAATCCTCGCGCCCAATAAGCCCCCAGAGCCGGGTGGGCGGCGGGGATCATAAGTATCGGCGGGGATGATGTCTTTCAGTCAAATCTGAAAAAATGTGCAAGGGAGCGACTGATGCGCTCCCTCAGTAGTGAATGGATCGCCCGTTTTACTGCAGCAAATCCTTGATCTCATCTTTAACCAACAAGCGTTTTTCCTTTAACTTCTTCAACTCCTCATCGCTGCCGGCCGCCTTTTCAGCGCTCACCACCAAGTCGTCGACGGCGTTGTATTTATCAAACAGCGCATTCAGACGCGGATTTTGCGCCCGGTGCCCATCGACTTCGTCCTTGCTCAAACCCAAGTCCTGATACAGGTCGTGTTTCACTGGCATGGCCTACCTCCGCAAGTTGATCAATGACTACGCCCTTGAAGCTAGCCCATTCCAAGGGGTCTTGTCATGTTTGCGGGCAAACCCGTCCCGTTCGTCGCCACACCGGCGATGGGATCAAACCTTTGCCGCGCCCTGCCCTCAACTGTAAATCGCCACCCGAGGGAGACCGGTTTTATGAATCACGCTGCCACCGCTGTCGACACCCAGTGCATCAACACCCTGCGCACCCTGGCCATGGATGCCGTGCAAAAGGCCAACTCAGGCCACCCCGGCACGCCCATGGGCCTGGCCCCGGTCGGGTATACGCTGTGGAGTCGCTTCCTGCGTTATCACCCGGAGCATCCCGACTGGCCCAACCGTGACCGTTTTGTGTTGTCGGTGGGGCATGCGTCGATGCTGCTGTATTCGTTGCTGCACCTGGCCGGCGTGGTCGAGATCGATGCCCAGGGCAAGCGCTCGGGGCAGCCGGCGATCAGCCTGGACGATATCAAGCAGTTCCGGCAGATGGGTTCCAAGACCCCGGGCCATCCCGAGTACCGCATGACCACCGGCGTGGAAACCACCACCGGGCCCCTCGGCCAGGGCTGTGCCAATAGCGTCGGGATGGCCATGGCCGGGCGCTGGCTGGGCGAGCGCTTCAACCACGACGGCCAGGTGCTGTTCGACTACAACGTCTACACCCTTTGCGGTGACGGCGACATGATGGAAGGCATCAGCAGCGAAGCCGCCTCCCTGGCCGGGCATTTGCGGCTGGCTAACCTGTGCTGGATCTATGACAACAACACCATCAGCATCGAGGGCCACACCGAGCTGGCGTTCAGCGAGGACGTGATCCAGCGCTTCCAGGCCTATGGCTGGCACACCTTGCACGTGACCGACGCCAACGACCTGCACGCCTTGAGCACGGCACTGGAGACCTTCCAGCGCAACACCGGCGCGCCGACCCTGATCGTGGTCGACAGCGTGATCGGCTACGGCTCGCCACACAAACACAACACCGCTGCCGCCCATGGCGAGCCGTTGGGCGCGGAAGAAATTCGCCTGACCAAGGCCGCGTATGGCTGGCCGCAAGACTCCAGCTTCCTAGTGCCCGATGAGGCACGCACGGTATTGCGTGATGCGTTGCGCGAGCGTGCCGAGCCGTTGCATCGGCAGTGGCAGCAAACCCTGTCTTGCCTCGACCCGCAACTGGCCGACGAGCTGCAACGCATGCGCGCCGGGAAGATGCCTGAGCAATGGCTGGCTGAACTGCCCAGCTTTGACCGCGACGCCAAGGGCGTGGCCAGCCGTGCCGCCGGCGGCGAAGTGCTGAATGCCTTCGCCCGGCAAATCCCCTGGCTGCTGGGCGGTTCGGCGGATCTGTCACCGTCGACCAAGACCAACCTCACCTTCGACGGCGCCGGGCGTTTCAGTGCCGATGACTACAGCGGCCGCAACCTGCACTTCGGCGTCCGCGAACACGCCATGGGCGCGATTGCCAATGGCATGGCATTGTCTTACTTGCGGCCCTATACCTCGACGTTCCTGGTGTTCAGCGACTACATGAAACCGCCGATCCGCCTCGCGGCAATCATGGAGTTACCGGTGGTGTTCGTGTTTACCCATGACTCGATTGGCGTCGGCGAGGACGGCCCGACGCACCAGCCGATCGAGCACCTGACCCAATTGCGCGCCACGCCGGGGTTACTGACCCTGCGTCCCGGCGACGCGAATGAAACCCTGGAACTGTGGAAGGTCGCCCTGGCCCAGACCCATCGGCCAAGCTGCATGGTGTTGTCGCGCCAACCGCTGCCAACCCTGGACCGCACGCACTACGCGGCCGCAGCCGGTGCCGCCAAGGGTGCCTATGTGCTGGCCGGCGCCGCACACCCCAAGGTCATCCTGCTGGCAACCGGCAGTGAAGTCAGCCTGGCGGTGGCGGCGTATGAACAGCTCAAAAGCGAAGGCATTGCCGCGCAAGTGGTCTCGATGCCCAGTTGGGAGCTGTTCGAAGAGCAGCCCCAGGCCTACCGCGACAGCGTACTGCCGCCGGCGGTAACCGCGCGGGTGGTGGTGGAACAGGCCGGCCCGTTGGGTTGGGACCGTTATGTCGGGCAGACCGGCGCCAAAGTGGTGATGAACAGCTTTGGCGCGTCGGCGCCGCTGGCCAAGTTGCAGGAAAAGTACGGGTTTACCGTGGAGAATGTGGTGAAGCTGGCCAAGCAACAGATCCAACTGCTGGGACATTGACCGCATTCCCTTGTTTGATCGGCGGGGTTAGTGGCAGATGATCGTCAAGGGCAGCATCCTGGTGCTGGCGGTGAGCCCCACTCTCATGAACACCGCCTAACCCATGTGGGAGGGGGCTTGCTCCCGATGGCGGTGGGTCAGGCACAGATACTGTGACTGATGCACCGTTATCGGGGGCAAGCCCCCTCCCACATTGACCTCACTCCCTTACTTGATCGGCGGGGTTAGTGGCAGATGATCGTCAAAGGCAGCATCCTGGTGCTGGCGGTGAGCCCCACTCTCATGAACACCGCCTAACCCATGTGGGAGGGGGCTTGCTCCCGATGGCGGTGGGTCAGGCACAGTACTGTGACTGATGCACCGTTATCGGGGGCAAGCCCCCTCCCACATTGACCTCACTCCCTTACTTGATCGGCGGGGTTAGTGGTCGATGATCATCAAAGGCAGCATCCTGGTGCTGGCGGTGAGCCCCGCTCTCATGAACACCGCCTAACCCATGTGGGAGGGGGCTGAACTGGCCTAATGATTTTGGACACTTCAATCGGGCGCTATGATGGCGCCCAAATCTGAGGTGTTTGGATATGCGTAAATCTTATTCGAGTGAGTTCAAACTCAAGGCGGCCAGCATGGTGCTGGACGAGGGGCAGTCGGTTCCCGACGTCTGTGCCAGTCTGGATATTGGCCCGACTGCGTTGCGCCGCTGGGTCGATCAGGTTCGCAAAGAGCGGCTGGGCTCGACTCCGATTGGCGCCAAGGCTATTACCGCCGATCAACGAGAGATTCAGCAGCTCAAAGCGTTACTCAGGCAAAAAGACCTGGACATCGAAATCCTAAAAAAGGCCAGTGCTCTCTTGCTGTTGGACGCCAAAGATCATTCACGTTGATCTGTGAGCTGGACGAGCAGTACGGCGTTAACAATTGCTGTCGGGCGTTCGGTGTTAACCGCAGCAGCTTTTACGCCTGGCGTCAGCGCCAAGGCAAGGTGAAACCTGAGCGGGAAAAGCTCAAAGCCGCCCTGGTCGAGCATCACAAGGAGTCCAGAGCATCTGCTGGATCGCGCACTTTAGCTAAGGAACTGCAAGCCAAGGGGCATCGCGTCGGGCGGTACATGGCGCGCAGCCTGATGCGTGAAGCGGGCGTCATCAGTCGTCAACGCCGGCGGCATAAGTACAAATCATCCGGCGTGGAAGCGCTGGTAGCGCCGCATGTGCTCAAGCGCCAGTTTGATGTCACAGCGATCAACCAGGTGTGGTGTGGCGATGTGACGTATATCAAAGTCGGCAAGCGCTGGATGTATTTCGCGGCAGTTCTGGATCTGTTCGCTCGCCGGATTGTGGGGTGGTCGTTTTCGATGATTTCCGATGCCACGCTGACCTGCGAAGCGTTGCGAATGGCGGTCGAGTTGCGAGGCCGTCCAAAAGAGGTGCTGTTTCACTCCGACCAAGGCTGTCAGTACACCAGCCACAAATTCAGGAATGAAATGCGCAAGCATGGACTCCTGCAAAGCATGAGTCGCAAAGGTGAGTGCTGGGACAACGCCCCGATGGAGCGTTTCTTTGGGAGCCTTAAATCAGAATGGGTACCAGAAGATGGCTACAGCTCAGAGCATGAAGCCCGAGTGGATTTGCAGCGTTATTTGATGCGTTACAACAACGTCAGGCTCCACAGCTACAACGGCTACCGGTCGCCGGTAGCTATGGAGAAACTGGCGGCGTGAAACCTTAACTGGTGTCCAAAATTAGTTGACCAGTTCATCCTGGTGCTGGCGGTGAGCCCCACTCTCATGAACACCCCCTCCCACATTGACCTCACTCCCTTGCTTGATCGGCGGGGTTAGTGGCCGATGATCATCAAAGGCAGCATCCTGGTGCTGGCGGTGAGCCCCGCTCTCATGAACACCGCCCCTCCCACAGTTAATCTCCTTCGATGCTCAGATCAGCTCTCGAGCGAGGAACGGCGCGGTGCGGCTTTTCTTGCTCTTCGCCACCTGTAGCGGCGTACCGCTGACCACCACCTTGCCGCCCAGATCCCCTGCGCCCGGGCCGATATCGATCACCCAGTCACTCTGGGCCACCACGCGCATTTCATGTTCCACCACAACCACCGTATGCCCCGCCTCGACCAGATGATTCAACTGGCTGAGCAAGCGGTCGACATCCCGTGGGTGCAAGCCGGTGGTCGGTTCGTCCAGCACATACAAGGTCGCGCCCCGGGCATTGCGCTGCAGCTCGGTGGCCAGCTTGATGCGTTGCGCTTCGCCCCCGGACAGCTCAGTCGCCGGTTGGCCGAGGCGCAGATAACCCAGGCCGATATCGCGCAGCACGAGCAGCGAACGCAGCACCCCTGGCTGCTCGGCAAACACCGCCACCGCCTGCTCGACGGTCAAACCGAGCACTTGGGCAATGTTCAAGCCTTGCCATTGGATCGCCAGGGTCTCGGGGTTGTAGCGCGCGCCGTGGCAGGTCGGGCACGGCGCATACACGCTGGGCATGAACAGCAACTCAACGCTGACGAACCCTTCGCCTTCACAGTTCGCGCAGCGGCCCTTGGCGACGTTGAACGAGAATTGCCCCGCATCGTAATCACGCAGCTTCGCGCCCGGCGTGGCCGCGAACAGTTTGCGCACGTTGTCGAACAGCCCGGTGTAGGTCGCCAGGTTGGAGCGTGGGGTGCGGCCAATGGGTTTCTGGTCCACCTGCACCAGCCGGCGAATCTGCTCCAGCCCGGCGCTGATGCGCCCGCCGCTGGTTGGCGGGGTGTCATCTTCCAGGCTCGGCTCGTCGTCACTTTCCAGCACGCGGCCGAGGCCGCTGCCCACCAACTCCAGCAGCGCCTGGCTGACCAGGCTGGATTTGCCCGAGCCGGAAATACCGGTCACCGCCGTGAAACAACCCAGCGGGAAATCGACACTCACCGCCTTGAGGTTATTGCGCGTCACACCCTCCAGGCTCAGCCAACCGCTAGGTTCCCCGCGCCGAGGATTCGCCGGGCGCCGTTCGGCAAACAGATACTCACGGGTCTGCGACGCTGCAACCTGCGCCAAGCCCGCCGGTGGCCCGCTGTACAGCACTTGCCCGCCGTGTTCTCCGGCCGCCGGGCCGACGTCGATCAGCCAGTCGGCGCGGCGCATGGTTTCCAGGTCGTGTTCCACCACAAACAGCGAATTGCCGGCGGCTTTCAAACGCGCCAGCGCAGTGAACAGCGCCTCGCCATCCGCCGGGTGCAGCCCCGCCGACGGCTCATCGAGCACATAGATCACGCCGAACAACTGCGAACCCAATTGCGTGGCCAGGCGCAAGCGCTGCAACTCGCCGGACGACAACGTCGGCGTGCTGCGCTCCAGGGACAGGTAACCCAGGCCCAACTCGGTCAAGGTGCTGACCCGCTCGAGCAAATCCTCGGCGATGCGTTGGGCGGCCAAGCGTTTTTCCACCGACAGCGTCATCGTGCCCTGCCCCGCCGCCACCGGCCGCAGCAGCTCGGCCAACTGGGTCAGCGACAGTTGCGACAGCTCGCCAATGTCCACCCCGGCGAACTTCACCGACAACGCCGCCTGAGTCAGCCGCTTGCCGGCGCACACCGGGCAGGCGCTGCCCTGCATGAACTGCGCGACACGCTTTTTCATCAGCGCACTTTGGGTGTGGCTGAAGGTGTGCAGGATATAGCGCCGCGCGCCGCTGAACGTACCCTGGTAGCTCGGCTCCAACTTGCGCTTCAACGCCTCGCGGGTCTGTTGCGGGGTGAAGCCGGCGTACACCGGCACGGTCGGGGTTTCTTCGGTGAACAGAATCCAGTCGCGCTGCTTTTTCGGCAGATCGCGCCACGGGATGTCGACGTCATAGCCCAGGGTCACCAGAATGTCGCGTAGGTTCTGGCCCTGCCACGCCAAAGGCCAGGACGCCACTGCGCGCTGGCGGATGGTCAGCGAGGGATCGGGCACCATCAGCGCCTCGGTCACTTCATACACGCGGCCCAGGCCGTGGCATTGCGGGCAGGCGCCCTGGGGCAGGTTTGGCGAAAAGTCCTCGGCATACAGCATCGCCTGCCCCGGCGGATAACTGCCGGCGCGCGAATACAGCATGCGGATCAGACTGGACAACGTGGTCACACTGCCCACCGACGAACGCGCACTCGGCGTGCCGCGCTGTTGTTGCAGGGCCACGGCGGGCGGCAGGCCTTCGATGGAATCCACATCGGGCACGCCGACCTGATCGATCAGGCGCCGCGCATAAGGCGCCACCGATTCGAAATAGCGCCGCTGGGCCTCGGCATACACCGTGGAAAAGGCCAGGGACGACTTGCCGGAACCCGACACGCCGGTAAATACCACCAAGGCATCCCGTGGGATATCCACATCGACGTTACGCAGGTTATGTTCGCGAGCGCCGCGAACCCGGACGAACCCAAGCTGTTGGGCAGTGATCTGAGGGATGTTGCGCGATGAAGTCATGGTCAACCTTGTGGCGCGGTGAGCACGCTGCGCACCCGTTGCGTCAGCGCTTCGGGGCTATAGGGCTTGCTCAGCAGATGAATGTCGGGGCTCAGCAGGTGAGTGCCGGACAGGATGTCGCGGGTATGGCCCGAGGTGAACAACACCGGCACCGGGGGCAACTGTGCGCGGGCCCACTCGGCCAGGTCGATACTCTTGATCCGCCCGGGCATCACCACGTCGGTGAAAATCAGGTCGGGCCGCACACCGCCCTGCAAGGCCTGCATCGCCCGGTCGCCATCCTCGGCGGTCAGCACGGTGTAGCCGGCCTGTTTCAGCAGTTCCACCACGGTCACCCGCACGTCTTCGTTGTCCTCGACCACCAGGATGGTTTCCTGGCCCACGGCATGTGGCACAGGCTCGGCGTGGGGCTCGGGGGTTTCTTCACCCAAGCTGCGCGGGAAATACATGTGCACCACGGTGCCCTTGCCTTCCTCGCTCGACACCTCGACATGCCCGCCGCTTTGCCGCACGAAACCAAACACCATGCTCAGGCCCAGGCCGGTGCCGTGGCCGTCACGCTTGGTGGTGAAGAACGGCTCGAATACCCGCGCCAGGATCGCCTTCGGCATGCCCACGCCGATATCGGTGACGGCCAGGCGCACATACTCGCCGGGCTGCAGACTTTTACCGGTGCAATCTCGCGGGTTGAGGATGATATTTTCGCCTGTGATGCGAATCACGCCCTCGCCTTTCATGGCGTCCCGCGCATTGATCGCCAGGTTGAGCAGTGCGTTTTCCAACTGGTTGCGGTCGACATGGATGCACCAGCAATCCTGGGGTAGTTGCACCTCGATCTGAATGGTTTCACCCAGCGCACGTTGCAGCAGTTCACCGAGGCTGGCATAGATGCGCTGCGGGTTGTAGACCGCCGGTGAGAGCGGTTGGCGGCGCGCGAAAGCCAGCAATTGCGAGGACAGCTTGGCACCGCGCTCCACCGCCGCGATGGCGGCACTGACACGCCGCTGTACCTGGGGGTTATCCGGTTCATGACGGGCCAGCAGGTGCAGGTTGCCGGCGATCACTTGCAGCAGGTTATTGAAGTCGTGGGCCACGCCGCCGGTCAGCCCGCCAATGGCTTCGAGCTTTTGCGACTGGCGCAACTGCTCCTCGGCGGCGGAGCGCGCCTGCACTTCAGCCGCTACGCGCTGTTCCAGGTTATGGGTCAGTTCCTCGCGCAAGCGTTCGGAAATCACATGGGCAGTGGTCTCCACCACAATCGCCAACACCCCGGCCGGTTGTTGGTCATCGCCGGCGACGGGGCTGTAGTAGAGGTCCAGCCACACGTCTTCCGGCTTGCCGTTGCGCAACAGCACCAGGTCCTTGTTGTGATAGGACAGGGTGCCGCCCGCCAGGCAGGTATCCACCACATACCGGTTGAAGTCGGCCACTTCCGGCCAGCCCAGCTCCACCGGCGTGCCCAGCAGATACGGGTGGCGGCCACCGGCAAACGCCGAGTAGCTGTCGTTGTAGATCATGTAACCCGCCCGCCCCCAGAGCATCACCATGGGCACGGGCGACGCCAGCAGCATCTGCACGGTACAGGCCAGGCTGGTGGACCAGCGATCGATCGGCCCGAGGTCGGTGTTCGACCAGTCGAAGTCGCGGATTCGCTGGGCCATTTCACCGCCCCAGCCTTCGCAGCCATGGGTATTGGATAAAAAACGCATCGGTGGGCTCTTGGCGAAGAGAAGCGTTGGTTGGGGGTGCTGCACCGCTGATAAAAACTTGGAGCTTGTCGGCAATCATTCGTTTCATTGCATATAGCTTATCCACGGAGGTCCGGCCAACTTCCGTCAGTGAAAATCCCGACTGCGCACCGCAACGCCTTCCAGCAACGGCGACAGATCGGTGAGACGCCCGGCGATCAGGTGCCGCACCTCGCCCACCGCCTCCCAGCGCCCGTCCACCTTGAGCAGACGCGAGCCTACCAAGGCTTGGCGCTGGCGTTCTGCCAGGTCGCGCCAGACCACCACATTCAGGTTGCCGAACTCATCCTCCAACGTCACAAAGGTCACGCCGCTGGCGGTGCCGGGGCGCTGGCGACCGGTCACCAGCCCGGCGACGCTGACAGTGCGTCCATGCTCCACCGCCATCAGCTCAAGGGAACTGCGGCAGCGGCGTTTGCGCAACTCTTCACGCAGCAACGCCAACGGATGCGGGCCGAGGGTCGTGCCGACCGTGGCGTAATCGGCCTGCAGGTCCTCGCCCACCGTCGGCGCTGGCAGTTCCACCCGCGCTTCGTCAGGGCTGGGCAGGCCGGCGAACAGCCCAAGTTGCTTGTGTACCCCCGCCACGTCCCAGCGCGCCTTGTGCCGGTTGCCGACCAAGGCCCGCAAGGCTCCGGCATCCGCCAGCAAGGCCTGGGCACGGGTATCCAGCCCGGCGCGTTGGTCCAGGTCGGCAATGTCGCTGAATGCACGGCGCTGGCGCGCAGCTTCGATACGCCGCCCATCCTCCTCGCGAAACCCCGCGATCATGCGCAAACCCAGGCGAATCGCCGGTTGCTCGCCGGCGATGGGTTCCAGGCTGCACTCCCAGTCACTGGCCTGCACATCCACCGGGCGGATCTGCAAGCGATGGCGCCGGGCGTCCTGCAGGATCTGGTCCGGGCTGTAGAAACCCATGGGCCAGCTGTTGATCAACGCACAGGCGAAGGCCGCCGGTTCATGGCATTTGAGCCAGCAACTGGCGTAGGTCAACAAGGCAAAACTGGCGGCGTGGGACTCGGGAAAGCCATAGCTGCCAAAACCCTTGATCTGCTCGAAAATCTGCGCGGCAAAGGCTTCGCTGTAGCCGTTTTTGAGCATGCCGGTGCGCAGGCGTTGCTGGTGCGGTTCGAGGCCGCCGTGACGTTTCCAGGCCGCCATGGAACGACGCAACTGATCGGCTTCGCCAGGGCCGTAATCGGCGGCGACCATGGCGATCTGCATCACCTGTTCCTGGAACAGCGGCACGCCGAGGGTGCGTTTGAGTACCGCTTCAAGCTGCGGCGACGGATAGGTGGTGGGCTCCTCCTTGTTCCGCCGCCGCAGATACGGATGCACCATGCCGCCCTGGATCGGACCCGGGCGCACGATGGCGACTTCAATCACCAGGTCATAAAAGGTTTGCGGCTTGAGCCTGGGCAACATCGACATCTGCGCCCGCGACTCGATCTGGAACACGCCGAGGGTGTCGGCCTTGCTGATCATCGCGTAGGTGGCCGGGTCTTCCTTGGGGATCGTCGCCAGGCACAGGTCGAGGCTGCGGTGGCGACGCAGCAGGTCGAAACAACGGCGGATCGCGCTGAGCATGCCCAGGGCAAGGATATCCACCTTGAGCAGGCCGACGGCGTCGAGGTCGTCCTTGTCCCACTGGATGATGGTGCGCTCGGCCATGGCCGCATTTTCCACCGGCACCAGGGTGTCCAGCGGGTGTTCGGAAATCACGAAGCCGCCGGGGTGCTGGGACAAATGCCGGGGGAAGCCGATCAGTTGCTGGGTCAGCGTGAGCACGCGGCGCAGCACCGGGCTGTCGGGGTCGAAACCGCCTTCGCGCAAGCGCTCCACGGGCGGTGCATCGTCACTCCAGCGCCCGCAGCACTCGGCCAGCGCATTGACCTGGTCCGGCGGCAAACCCAGGGCCTTGGCCACATCGCGCACCGCGCCGGCAGCGTGGTAGCTGCTGACCACTGCCGTCAGTGCGGCGCGGGTGCGGCCATAGCGCTGGAACACGTATTGCAGCACCTCTTCGCGGCGTTCGTGTTCGAAGTCGACATCGATGTCCGGCGGCTCGTTACGCTCCCTGGACAGGAAGCGCTCGAACAGCATGTTCATCAGGCTCGGGTTGATCTCGGTGATGCCCAGGGCGAAACACACCGCCGAGTTGGCCGCCGAACCCCGGCCCTGGCACAGGATCGAACGGCTGCGGGCAAAGCGCACGATGTCATGCACGGTGAGGAAATAGCTTTCGTAACCCAGCTCGCTGATCAGCTCCAGTTCGTTATTGATCTGCTGCAAGGTCTTCGCGTCGACCCCTTGCGGCCAGCGCCGGGCGATGCCTTCTTCGGTGACGGCGCTCAGCCAGGATCGGGCGTCATGGCCGGCGGGCACCAGCTCACGCGGGTACTGGTAGCGCAGTTGGCTGAGGTCGAAGGTACAGCGGCGGGCGATGGCCAGGGTTTCGTCGAGCAACGACGGCGGATACAGCGCCTGTAACGTCGGCAGGCTGCGCAGATGCCGCTCGCCATTGGGATGCAGGCGCGTACCGGCTTCGGCCACCGGCACGTGTTGACGGATGGCGGTCATGGTGTCTTGCAGGGCGCGGCGGCCGCGTGCATGCATATGCACATCGCCGCAGGCCACTGCCGGGAGCTGCAAGGTCGCAGCCAGTTGCAGGCGTTGCTCCAGGTGGCGCGCATCATCCTGCCCGCAGTGCAAATGCACCGCCAGCCACAGGCGCCCGGCGAAGGTGCGGCGCAGCCATTGGATCGAGGCCTGGGTGTCGCGGTCTTCGGCGATCCAGAGCGCCAACAGGCCGGGCAGCGGTTGGTCGAAGTCTTCTTGCAGCAGGCGATAACGGCCCTTCTCCGCCCGCCGCCGGGCCAGGGTGATCAAGCGGCACAGGTGTTGGTAGCCGCTGAGGTCTTCCACCAGCAGCAGCAGTTTCGGGCCGTTTTCGAGGCGCATCTCGCTGCCGATAATCAGCGGCAAGCCCACGGCCTTCGCCGCCTGCCAGGCGCGCACGATGCCGGCCAGGGTGCATTCGTCGGTGATCGCCAGGGCGCTGTAGCCCTGGCGCTTGGCCCGCTCGAACAACTCCAGCGCCGTGGAGGCACCGCGCTGGAAGCTGAAATTGGACAGGCAATGCAGCTCGGCGTAGCTCATGCAAACCAGCCTTGCAGCCACAGCCCATCGCTTTGCCCCACGGTGCGGTAGGCCCAGCCTTGCTGACCGGCGCGGGTCTGGATCAGGTAATAGTCGCGACGGATATCGGCGCCATCCCACCAGCCCGATTCAATGCGCTCCGGGCCCATCAGAATCTGCACGCCCGGCTCGGCCAGCAAGGTCGGTTCGTTGAGCAGCCAGCCGGGGCGTTGCACGTTGTTCAAGGTCGGGCACGGGTTTTTATCGGCCGCCGCTTGCCAGGCGCATTCGGGGCGGTGGTCGGCGTGAAAGCGCAGGCCTTGCACCGCTTCATCGCCAAGCCGCGCGCGCAGGCGTTCGCGCAGTTGTTCCCAGGGCAGGGTCTGTTGCGGGCGGTCATCGAACAGGTCCTGGCGTTGCGGCACGAACACCGGCAGGTCCTGGGCCACCAGGCGAAAACCGCGCACGGGTGCGCTGACTTGCACCTGCTCCAGGCGCCCACGGGCCAGTTCGAACAGCATCGCCGCGTCACGCTCGGCGCTGAGCAGGCCGACCTTGATCACGCTGTCCGGGGCCTGGGCGTGTTCCAGGTGCAGGTCGAAACGCTGCACGCCACTGTCGCGGCCACAGAGGAAGGCGGACAGGTCACCGGTCAGACGGCGCAGCGGAAATAGCAGGGCCTGGTGGGATTGCACGTCGAAGTTCAGCTCGATGCGCACATCGAAGCGGTCCGGCGGCTGATAGAACCCCAGGGCCAGCGGCCGCTGCCCGCTCAGGGCATCCAGGTGTTTGAGCAACGCCGCATCAAAGCGCCGCGCCAAGGTGTGCCGGGGCAACGCCTGCACCTGGGCCAGGCTGCGCAAGCCCATGCGCGATAAGGCGATAGCGGCCTGCGGATCAAGGCCGGCGCGGTCAATGGGCAGCGGCGCCAAGGCCTGCATCAATGCCTGATCATCGGCCACGGCCAAGCCATTGTAGAGGTTCGCCAGCACCCGCGCCGCCGCCGGGTTGGGGGCGGCGACGATGCGATGACGAAAGCCCAGCTCGGTCAGCTCTTTGCGCAGGCGTGCCTCAAAGCGCGGCCAAGGCCCGAACAGGCCCAGGCTCGACTCGATCTCAAACAGCAAGGCGCGTGGGTAAAACACGCTGACCTGGGAACTGAACTGGTAGGCCCAGGCCGCCAGAAACTGCTGCCAGCGTTCGATTTCCACGGGGTCGTATTCGGCGCAGGCAAAGGTGTTGACCAGGGCATGCGCCGCCGTCAGGGATTGACCGGGGCGCAGGCCCAAGGCGTGCGCGGCCGCATTGACGGTTTGCAGGACGCGCCGCTGCGGCGTACCGGCCAGCAGTGCCAGCGGCTCGTGCGGCGCCGGATGCATACGCTGCACCGCGTCCAGCGCCAATTGCGGAAAGACAATACAGACCCAGCGCATGCCAACCTCAGTGCCCGACCAGGGCAATCGGCGCCGGGTGGGCCAGCCCGCCCCGGCACTTGAGCACCCGCACTTGCGCGGGCCGAGCGTCGACCGCCAGGCGCAAGGCGGCCGGCGAGGCGTTGAGCGCCTCACTCAAGGCGCGCCAGGCAAACGCCAGGGTCTGCCCGGTTTCCGCCGCCACCTGCAAGCGCCGCAAGGCACGATCATCGGCCTTGCGCGGCCAGCACAACACCGCGCCGCAACTGCCGGAACGCAGGCACTGCTCGACCGCCCACAGCGCATCCCGCTCCTCGGCGCGGACCACCGAGAGCTGGCGCACATCCACCCCGGCGTTCTGCCAGGCGTGGGGGTACGGCGTGTAGGGCGGCGCCACCAGCACTATGCGCTCCCCCGCCGCCGACAACCGCGCCAGGGTTGGCAACACCAGTTGCAGTTCGCCCACGCCGTCCTTGGCCATCAGGATTTCGCTGAGGGCCGACTCCGGCCAGCCGCCCGTGGGCAGCACCGCATCCAGCGCCGCCAGCCCCGTGGGATGGACGCTGGCCGGTGGCGCGGCGGGCCGGCCCTTCCAGACGCGCCCGCCATTGAACAGCGCGTCCAGGGCAACGACGGCGCCCATCAGCCTTGCCTCACCAGGCCGCAGAACACGCCTTCGATGGCCAGGTCCTGATCGGGCCCGACCACGATGGGTTGATACGCGGGGTTGCGCGGCAGCAGGCGCACGCTGTCGCCATTGCGTTCGAAACGCTTGATGGTGACTTCACCGTCCAGGCGCGCCACCACAATCTGCCCGTTCACGGCTTCGGCACTGCGGCGCACGCCCACCAGGTCGCCGTCGAGGATGCCGTCTTCGATCATTGAGTCGCCCTGTACCCGCAACAGATAGTCCGGGGTTTTCGCGAAAGTGGCCGGGTCGAGTTGCAGGCGGCTGTGGACTTCGGCATCGGCGCCGATGGGCAAGCCGGCGGCTACTCGGCCCAGGACTGGAATATCCAGCCATTCAGGCCGCGCTGGCTGGTTGAGCAGGCGAATGCCACGGGCTTGGTTGGGGTTGACCTCGATGAAGCCGGCTTCGGTCAGGGCCACCACGTGTTTGCGCGCGACGCTGCGGGAGGCGAAGCCGAATGCCTCGGCGATCTCGGCGAGGCTGGGGGGTTGGCCTTGTTGCGCGATGCGGTCGCGGATGAAGGTCAGGATGGCGGCGCGGCGGGGGGTTAGGGTTGTCATGGAGTACATTTGTACTCCTGTGGGAAATTTCTGACAATAGCCGCTAGTCGGGGGTTGGCCTGGGTTGGGGTGGGGTGGGTGACCGTGTACATATCCGTTATTTAGGTCACGGCGGCTTATGGTTCCGCTCTTACAGCGGGTCACTTTGGAAAAGCCCCAAAGTAACCAAATGGGCTCTTGCCCCACCACTCGGCACCTCGCTTAGGCTCGGTGTGCCTAAGATCAAGATCAAAAGCCAGAGCCAGAGCCAGAGCCAGAGCCAGAGCCAGAGCCAGAGCCAGAGCCAGAGCCAGAGCCAGAGCCAGAGCCAGAGCCAGAGCCAGAGCCAGAGCCAGAGCAGAATGAGTTCTATCTGATCCATGGAGATCAAAATGTGGGAGGGGGCTTGCTCCCGATGGCGGTGTGTCAGCCACTACATGCATGACTGATCCACTGCCATCGGGAGCAAGCCCCCTCCCACATTTTTGACCGAGTTCGGCTCGCAGAACCCGGTCGGCTACAAGGCCGCTTTGCTTTTGATCTGGGGCACACCGAGCCTAGTTTTGGCTACTTTTATCGAAAAAGCGGATATCTACACGCCCCACCCTCACCACCCCTCTTTCAACATCCGCAACTCCAGATGCTGCAACAACATGATGGTCTTCCCATCCACAATCGCCCCACTCTCCACCATCGCCAGCGCCCGCTCAAACCCCAATTCCAGCACCTCGATATCCTCACCCTCCTCTTCAATCCCACCGCCCGTGCCCACCCGATCCCCCGGTTGGTACTCGCCGAGAAAAAAGTGAATCCGCTCAGTCACCGACCCCGGGCTCATGAACGCCGCATAGATCTTCTCCACATGCCCCACCCGATAGCCCGTCTCCTCCTCCGCCTCCAGGCGAATGCGTTCTTCCGGGCTGGCGTTGTCCAGCAAGCCGGCTGCGGCTTCGATCAGGTAACCGGGGTAGTCGTTGACGAAGGTGGGCATGCGGAACTGCCGGATCAGCAGCACAGTGCGCTGTGCGCGGTTGTACAACAGGATGGTCGCGCCGTTGCCCCGGTCGTACACCTCGCGGGTCTGGGCCTGCCAGTTGCCATCGCGGCGGCGTAGGTCGAAGCTGTATTTTTTCAGCAGGTACCAATTGTCCGAAAGCGTCTCTTCGGCGGTGATGCGAACGGGGCTGTTGTCCATGGTCGGGCCTTTGCTCAAAGGAGCAGGAGCATGTCGCGGTGGCAAGGTCAGCGTCAAGCGGGTCGCATACCGCTACAATCGCGCCCACAAAAGGTCTCTGCAAGGGCAAGGCAATGTCGCTGCATATCCCGACGCTACTGATAGTGGCCGTGTTCGTGTTCTGCCTGATGGGCCTGCTCACCGTGCATGCCTGGAGCCGTGGCCGTGAGCCAACCTTGGGCTATCTCGGCATCATGCTGCTGCTCGCCTCCCTGGGCACCGGGCTGATCGTGGTGCGCGGCGTGGGCGTGGACTTTGTCGCATTGATCCTGGGCAATGTCGTGCTAGTGCTCAGCGCTGCGATGAACTGGACCGCCATGCGCACCTTCGTGCAACGCAAGCCCAGCCTGCCGGGGATTTTTGCCGGGTGTGGCGTGTGGCTGTTGATGTGCCTGCTGCCGCAGTTCTATGGTTCGCTGTCGGCGCGGGTCACCCTGTATTCGCTGCTGGCGGCCAGTTATGGCGTGCTGTCGGCCATGGAGCTATGGCGCAACCGCGCGACCCTGGAAGTCGCCTACGCCCCCGCCCTGGTGCTGACCCTTTTGCATACCGCGTTCTACGCCATACGCGCGCTCACCGACCCCGGCCTGCCGCTGAAAAACGCCCAGGCCTCGGGGGGCGAAGGCGTGCCGTTTTTTTCGTTCATGCTGTTTGAATCGATGCTGTATGCCATCGGCATTGCCTACGTCACCCTGGCGATGGTCAAGGAGCGCGCCGAGTTGCGCTTCAAGGCCGCCGCCTTCAGCGATGCACTGACCGGCGCCAGCAACCGCCGCGCCTTTATGCTCAAGGGCGAAAAACTGCTAGTCGACAGCAGCCGTCGCCAGCGCAGCGCAGCCTTGTTGCTGTGCGACCTGGACCACTTCAAGCGCGTGAACGACAGTTTCGGCCACCCCATGGGCGACCAGGTGCTGATCGCCTTCAGCCAGGTAACCCGGGCAACGCTGCGCAGCGGTGATGTGTTTGCGCGTATCGGCGGTGAAGAGTTCGCCTGCCTGCTGGCCGACAGCGATGCGGCCGGTGCGTTTGAAGTGGCCGAGCGCATCCGCCGGGGGTTTGCCGAACTGGACCTGCTGACACCAGGGTTCTTGAGTGTGAGCATCGGCATCGTGACCACCACGGCGGCAGGCCATGACCTCTCGCACTTACTGTCCCAGGCCGACCAGGCGCTGTACCAGGCCAAGGCCCATGGACGCAATCGGGTGCAGGTGGTGGCGATCGCCTGACTGGACGGCACCTGAATGCCGTAATACTTTGCAAGCAATCCCCGCCGACGGCCGTCGAATTAATGCCTGCCCCCGGTGGCCATCGGGTAAAACCCGTGCCTCGCCTTTGTCCTGGAACCTTCATGTCCTCTCGTTTTCTCTCCCGCCTGGGCCTGCGCTGGTTTCCCCTGCTGTGCATGGCCATCTTGATCCTCGGGTTGCCGGTGGGTTGCGCCGTGCTGCAACACAAAGAGCGCGAGCTGCTGTTTCGCATCGAACCGGGCACCGCCAGTTGGTACAGCGGCTTACCCAAGACGGTGCAGGAATTCGAGCTCACGCCCGCCAGTTTCAAGTCGGGACAGAACATTCACGGCTGGTGGTGGCCGGCAGACAAGAAGGACGCGCCGGCCATCCTGTACCTGCATGGCGTGCGCTGGAACCTCACCGGGCAGCTGTTTCGCATCGAGCAATTGCACGCGCTGGGCTATTCGGTGCTGGCCATCGACTACCGCGGCTTCGGCCAGAGCCAGGGCGACCTGCCCTCGGAAACCACGGTGTACGAGGATGCACGCATCGCCTGGGAACGCTTCCAACTGTTGCAACCCGACCCAAGCAAACGCCTGATCTACGGGCACTCCCTGGGCGGCGCGGTGGCAATCGACCTGGCCGCTGAACTGGGCCGACAAACCCCCTTGCCCGTGCGCGGGCTGGTGATAGAATCGACGTTCACTTCCCTGGCGGATGTGGCCACTGCCATGGCGAATACCTCCTTGCCGGTGCGCTGGCTGCTGTCGCAGAAATTCGATTCGATCGACAAGATTGCCGACATCCATATGCCCCTGCTGGTGGTCCACGGCCTGGACGACCTCTATGTCCCTGCGCGGTTCAGCGAGCAACTATTTGCCGCCGCCCAGGAACCCAAGCGGCTGTTGCTGGTGCCTGGCGCCAGCCACAACAACAGCATGAGCCTGGCCGGTCGCAGCTATCGCAAAGCACTGGACAACCTGATGCAGGCGAAGATGCCGACACAGGTTGTCACCCACTCAACTGGGCACACCAACGACTCATAAAGTGTGTTTTCGGCACTGGGTTCGCACGGGGCTGTCAAGCGCAAACCCAGCCTATGCTGGCCCGCGCCAGAAGTTGATCAAATATTGACCTTGGGCTGAATCGCCAACCCCCGCCGGGCCCGCGCAAAGTTATCCACAGAGATACCCACGGTTTTCGTGGACAACTCTTTTTATTTTTTTACGATTTTTTTGCTCAACCCGCACCTTGGGGAAAGGTGCCAGGCAGCAAAATATCGCGATTCACATTGCGTATATCGTTATACCCGCACAGCGCCATCGACACGTCCAACTCGCGGGCGATGATCTCGAGCGCCTTGGTCACCCCCACTTCACCCATCGCGCCCAAACCGTACAAATGCGGGCGACCGATCATGGTGCCTTTGGCGCCCAATGCCATCGCCTTGAGCACGTCCTGGCCGGAACGGATACCGCCATCGAGCCACACTTCAATACGTTCGCCCACCGCCTCGACGATCGCCGGCAATTGGCTGATGCTCGACGGCGCGCCATCCAGCTGACGACCACCGTGATTGCTCACCACCAACGCATCGGCGCCGGCATTCGCGGCCAGGCGCGCATCTTCCACATCGAGGATGCCCTTGATGATCAGCTTGCCGCCCCAGCACTTCTTGATCCACTCCACATCGTCCCAGCTCAGGCGCGGGTCGAATTGCTGGGCGGTCCACGACGACAGCGAACTCATGTCGGCCACGCCTTTGACATGCCCAACGATATTGCCGAAGCCATGGCGCTTGGTGCCGAGCATGCCCATCACCCAGCGCGGCTTGGTCATCATGTTGAGGATATTTGGCAGGGTCAGCCTGGGTGGCGCCGATAGGCCGTTGATCAGGTCCTTGTGGCGTTGCCCGAGGATCTGCAGGTCCAGCGTCAACACCAACGCATCGACACCCGCGGCCTTGGCGCGCTCGATCAACTGTTCGATAAAGGCGCGGTCGCGCATCACATAGAGTTGAAACCAGAACGGCTGGCCGACCTGTTCGGCGATGTCTTCCAGGGAGCAAATGCTCATGGTCGACAAGGTGTAGCGCAGGCCAAAGGCCGCAGCGGCGCGGGCCGTGAGAATCTCACCATCGGCATGCTGCATCCCGGCCAGGCCAGTGGGCGCCAGGGCGACCGGCATGGCCATGTCCTGGCCGATCATGGTGGCGCGGATCGAGCGCTCATCGATATTGCGCGCCACCCGTTGGCGGAATTTGATCTGGGCAAAATCGCTTTCATTTGCCCGGTAAGTGCTTTCAGTCCAAGAACCGGAATCGGCGTAGTCGTAAAACATCCTTGGAACGCGTTTTTGCGCCAGCTTGCGTAAGTCTTCGATGGTTGTGATCAACGACATCGGGGTTACCTCTCCCTGAACTGAGTAGGAAGAGTAACCGCCCATCGGCCGTACAACCAGTCATTGCGTTTATATCGACGGCTGACTACAGCGGCCGGCCTTGAATGCAAACAGGCGCCCATCGGCGTAATGCCAGTCAGTTAAGGAAGAACGCTCCCTCGCCACGGGTTAGCGGTTACCTGCTCTATCGCTTAACTGACCAGCATTAGCCCATCGGCGCCTGTTTTTTGCGGATATCACCTAGCTTTTACGCGGTTCCTGCATCTCTCGCTTGGGCCCCGCCATCACCCAGGCGATCAGCCCCAGCAACGGCACAAAGATCAGGACCACCAACCACAACCCCTTGGTCTCCCAGCCGCTGGTGCTGCGCAATACAATGTTGATCGCCCACAATTCCAACAGCAGCAGAATCACTGCCAATGCGATCCAGATATATTCGATTTGCATGGTTCACCTCCTGAGGTCTATGCGTTAGGTCAAGCATCCGACCTCAGGGTTCCATCGAATTTGCTGCGAAAAACCCTCGTCAAAGCCTCAAGGCACGAAACCCAAACGCTGCTCAGGCCGCTGACGGCTCGTCCGTGGCGGATGGCTCGGGGGTGAGCCCCCAGTCGCCATGCTCGTACCAGTCATCACCGATCATCTCGGCCGGGTGCATGGTGCGGTCGGCGCCGTTGCCACAGGCCAGGTCGGTCGTGGCGCAATAGCGGTCGCAGCCCCAACAGATGCGTTCGGGGTGCTTGGGGTGCAGCGGAAAAGGCTTGGCCATGACGAGGTTCCCTACCGGCGAACAATAGCGCCAACCTAACCTGAGCAGGGCAGGATGGCCTTGACCGCCGTCAAGGTCGGGCAACATGAAATATCGCCTAAACTTGACAAGAATCATTATTGTTTACGGTCAACCTTTCTAGACTCGGGTTCTCTCCCCTCCCCCGTCAGGAAGCCTCCATGCGTATCCCTTCTTCAGTGTCCCTGATCCTGCTGTTGTCCACCTCTGCGGCGTTCGCCAAGGAGTACCCGATCGGCGAGCCGCAGCACTGCCCAGGGTTGGAAATCGGCGCGGTGTACCTGCAACCGATCGAGATGGCGCCCGCCGGCATGATGCGCGCCACCGCCGACTCCGACGTCCACCTTGAAGCCGATGTACGCGCCACGGCGGACAATGCCCAAGGCTTCCAGGAGGGCAGTTTCGTGCCGTACCTGAACCTGGCCTTTTCCTTGAAAAAGCAAGGCAGCGACACGCCGATCACCGGTGATTTCCACGCCATGGTCGCCAATGACGGGCCGCACTACGGCGACAACGTCAAGCTGCAAGGCCCGGGCAAATACACCCTGACCTTCAGCGTATTGCCGCCCAGCGGCCACCAGTCCCTGGGCCGCCATACCGACAAGGAAACCGGCGTCGCACCGTGGTTCGAACGCTGCGAAGTGCATTACGAATTCGTCTACGCCGGCATCGGCAAGAAAGGCGGCTACTGATGCGCCGCGCCCTGCTGCTGGGCAGCTTGCTGCTGAGCGGCGCGGCCCTGGCGGCGCCGTTGCCCACCTATGAGCTGACCCTGCAGGACGGCCACTTCATCCCACCACAACTCACGGTCAAGGCCGGTGAGCGCTTCAAGATCGTGCTGCACAACCTCGGCCAAGGCCCGGCCGAATTCGAGAGCACGCCGCTGCGCGTGGAGAAAGTGTTGTCCCCCGGTGTGACTACCTTCGTGGTGATCCACCCGCTCACGCCAGGGCTGTATCCGTTCTTTGACGAGTTCAACCCACAGTTGCCCGAAGGCAGCATCCTCGCCCAATAGCCCCGGAAGCCGTTGATGAATCAATCGATGTTTATTGTCTGGCGCGAAAGCGTCGAGGCGCTGCTGGTGATCGGCATTCTGCAGGTCTGGATCAGCCGCCAGACCGCGCATTCGCGCCTGGGGCGTTTCCTGTGGGCCGGGGTGGTCCTGGGGTTGTTTTGCTCCGCAGGCTTGGCCGGCCTGATGCTGTGGGCCGGTGAGGCCATGACCGGCCCCCAGGGCGAATGGCTGCAAGCGGCGCTGACGTTATTGGCCAGCAGCCTGATGGTGCAGATGGTGTTCTGGATGCATCGCCACGCAGCCACGCTCAAACACACCCTGGTACGCGAAGCCGATGAACGCCTGGCCCGCCAGGGCGGATGGGGCGTGCTGTTGCTCGCACTGTTGGCGGTGAGCCGCGAAGGCAGTGAAACCGTGGTGTTCCTATACGGTGCCGGCGCACGTCTGCAGGGCCCGGCGCTGAACCTGTTCGCCATCGGCGGCGTGCTGGGCCTGGTGTTGGCGGGGCTCACGGTGCTGCTGTTACGCAGAACACGGCGCTTCATCTCCTGGTCGCTGTTTTTCGCCTTCAGCGAAGCGCTGTTGCTGCTGTTGGGCGGGGCCTTGCTGGTGGCGGCCGTGGACCGTATCAGCGGGCAATTGCTGGCGATGGACATGCCCGAGTGGGTTTATTCCAGCTTCGGTGAAAGCCGCTGGGACAGCAGCGCCCTGCTCAGTGACAGCCACGGCTTGGGGGCGCTGCTGGCAGACTTTGTCGGCTACCGCGCCGCGCCGAGCCTGGTGACCGTGCTGGTGCTGCTCGGTTATTGGCTGTGGGTGGGCAACGGCCTGCGCCGCTCGCGGCACGCCGCATGAGCTGGCTGCAGCGCCTGGGCGATGGCATGCGTCGCCATGCCCGGCTGATCCGTGCCGTGCAATGGGCCGTGGTGTTGATCTACGCCGTGCTGCTGGTGCTGCCAGCGCTGCTGCCGTTGCCGGACAGCCAGGCACGCCTGGTGAACAACCTGACGCTGCTTGCGCAATTCATCTTCTGGGGCCTTTGGTGGCCGTTCGTGTTGCTCTCGATGGTGCTGTTCGGGCGCCTGTGGTGCGGCGTGCTCTGCCCGGAAGGCTCCCTGAGCGAATGGGCCAGCCAGCACGGGCGCGGCCTCGGCATTCCGCGCTGGGTACGCTGGGGTGGCTGGCCGACGCTGGGCTTTTGCCTGACCACCCTCTATGGCCAATTGATCAGCGTGTATGACTACGCCCAGGCCGCCCTGCTGATCCTCGGCGGCTCGACCCTGGCGGCGGTGATCGCCGGCCTGTTGTTCGTGCGCGGCAAGCGTGTGTGGTGTCGGTACCTGTGCCCGGTCAGCGGCGTCTTCGCCCTGCTCGCCCGCCTGGCGCCGGTGCATTTCGCGGTGGATGAGCAACGCTGGAAAGCCAACGACGCACCGCGCCTGCCGCTGCCCAACTGTGCGCCGCTGTTGGATATCCGCCGCCTGCAAGGGGCCAGCGAGTGCCACGCTTGCGGCCGCTGCAGTGGGCAACGTGGCGCGGTGCAACTGATCGCCCGTTCGTGCAATCAGGAGATCCTGCAGGCGCCCCATCAGCAAGGCTCGGTGTGGGACGCGCGCCTGTTGCTGTTTGGTGTGATCGGTTTGGCGATGGGGGCTTTTCAATGGACCGTCAGTCCGTGGTTTATCGCGCTTAAACAAAGCCTGGCGACGTGGCTGGTCAGCCATGACTGGTTATGGCCACTGCAAGACAACGCACCGTGGTGGTTGCTTACGCATTATCCGCAGCTCAATGACAGCTTCAGTTGGTTGGATGGTGTGTGCATTGTGCTGTATCTGGGGGGGAGTTCGTTGGTGTTGGGGGGTGGCTGCTGGCTGCTGCTGCGGCTGGCGGCGTGGGTGGCGGGGGATCGTGCGCTGTTTCGGCCCCTGGTACTGACGCTGACGCCCCTGGGTGGTGCGGGGTTGTTCCTCGGATTGTCGGCGACCACGGTGAAGTTGTTGCGGTATGAGGGGCTGGGGTTGGCTTGGGTGCAATCGGCGCGGGCGGTGTTGTTGATGGCGGCGGTTGGGTGGTGTTTGTGGTTGGGGTGGCGGCAGCTTCGGGGGGTTGGGGGGCTGCGGCGTTGGGGTGGGTGGTTGTGTGTGGGGGTGAGTGTTGGGTTGGTGGGAGGTGGGTGGTGGTTGCAGTTTTGGGGGTGGGGTTGAGTGCCGTTTTTTCGGGGATGGCGGTTGAGTGCATATCCGTTTTTTTGAGAGTGTCAGATTTTTTGTGTGCGGGCCGTTAACGGCCTGCCGTTAGGTAGGCCTTAGTTTTACCAGGTCGGCCTGATAAATCGATCTCCATACAAGATCGCAAATTGATTCATCGCACTCTTCCAGTCGTGTGCCGGCTTGCCCCAGTTTGCGGTGATATTGCGTAAGCCCAACCAGATTAGCTTCGTCGCGGCATCGTCCGTTGGGAAATGGCCTCTGGTCTTGATGATCTTGCGCAACTGAGCGTTGATACTCTCGATGGCGTTCGTTGTGTAGATCACTTTACGTATGGCCGGGGGAAACACGAAGAAGGGGATAACTCGATCCCACGCACGCTTCCAGGCCTTTGCGACCGTTGGATATTGCTTGCCCCAAGGGCCGGTTTCGAAGGCTAACAGCGCTTGTTCAGCGGCGTCAGCGTTGAGTGCCTGATAGATCGGCTTCAACGCTTTCGCCAGCTCGCGGCGCTTATCCCAAGGCGCGTAATCAAGACTGTTACGGATCAAATGCACAATGCAGGTCTGCAACGTCGTCTCGGGAAATACCGCGCTCAGCGCTTCAGGCATACCTTTGAGGCCATCAGTTACTGCGATCAAGACGTCCTCGACACCTCGGGTTTTGAGGTCGTTGAAGACCTTCATCCAAAACTTCGCACCTTCGGTTGTTTCAATCCAAATGCCCAAGATGTCTCGGGTTCCATCCGGCAAGACACCCAGCGCCAGGTAGATTGCCTTGTTGCGAACCAAACCTTCGTCGCGAATTTTGACTCGCAACGCATCGAAGAAAATCACCGGATACATCGGCTCAAGCGGTCGTTGTTGCCAGGCAGTGACTTCGTCTAAAACCGCATCGGTCACTGAACTGATGAAATCGTGAGAGACCTCTGTTCCGTACTGTTCGGATAAAAATGCACGGATCTCACGGACCGTCATGCCTCGGGCATACATCGCAATGATCTTGTCATCAAAGCCCGTAAAGCGGCGTTCGTGTTTTGGGATCAGGATCGGCGCAAAACTTCCATCGCGATCTCTGGGAATGTCCAGGCGAAGCGGGCCGTCATCGGTGAGCACCGTTTTGCCGCTCTTGCCGTTGCGCTGGTTACTCGACTCCTCAGGGCGCTCCGCGCCCTGAGGATAGCCAAGGTGGTGACCCAGTTCGGCACCAAGGGCTCGCTCGATCAGCGCCTTTTTGAACGCCATCGACGCATCCTGAATGGCTTCGGCACTCATCGGACCGCTGACGAACTGGTCGATCAGCTCTTTGGGAATGGTTGGAAGATCACGCGGGGCCTCACGGGCCGGTTTCTTTTTGGTCGGCATATATGCACCTCTTCTGCAATGTTATGCCCGAACACAAAATTTATGACAGTCCCGCAGAAATGGATATGTACTCAATCCAATCCAATCCAAAAAATGCGCGGTCAACCTAACTCAACAACACCACGCCCCCAGGCAACTCCGTACACTTCGCCCCATACGCATCACGAATCAACAACGCCACCCCCGCCAACTGCTGCAAATTGAACCGCGCCTGCACCCGGCGCTGGCCCAGTTCTTTGTTCAACAACACCAACATCCCCGGGCGATATCGGTTGATCTCATCCACCACCGTCGCCAGCGTCGCGTTGTTGAACACCAGCACCTGCTCGCGCCAAGCCACCACCGCCTGGGTGTCCACCGTCGCCACCTCCCCGATCACGTCGGCGCCATAGGTGAGTTGCCGGCCACTCTCCATGTGCACAGTGCGCCCGGCGACATCCACCGACAGCCACCCTTCGATGCAGGTCACGCACACGTTGCGATCGGTATGCCGCACATTGAACCGCGCCTGCGCCGCACTGACCCAGCCCGCGCCGGCCTGGACCTTGAGCGGCTGCGCCACGCGGGCGCGCACTTCGACTTCGCCTTCGAGCAATTCGATCCCCTGCCCCACCCGGCTGATGCGCGTCTGGGTATTGAGTTCCAGGCTCACGCCGTCGCTCAACAGGACCTGGCGCTGCTCGCCGACCTCGGTGCGATAGTCCGCCGTCAAGCCGGGCAACCCACCCGGTGCGCCGACGCCCACCATCACCAACGCCGCCGACGCCGCTATCGCACCACCGAGGAAGGCCCGCCGGCCAAAATGGCGCGGGCGCTGCGCCTGTTCAATCGCCGTGCCCAATTGCCGCCACAACGCCTTGGTCTGCTCGAACGCCTGGGCATGCTCCGGGCTCTGGGCGCACCACGCCTTCAGGGCCTTGGCATCCGCCACGGTGGCGCGGCCCGAGGTCAGCAGGAGCAGCCAGTCGCGGGCTTCATCGTGCAATGGGCTGGCGGGGGTTGCCCGGACGGTGGAGAGGCTAAAAATGTTCAAGCGCGCAAATACTCACGGATTTATCAGGGACTCAACACTAAGACGGTTTTCCGGCCCCGGGACCGAACCGCTGGATGACTTTTCTTTCCAGACGCTTGGCGCAGTGGCCCAGGGCGGCCTTGATTTCTTTTTCGACCATGCGCGTGGAAATACCGAAGCGCTGGGAGATTTCCAGGTGCGGCGCTTCTTCCAGGCGCGCGGCGATGAGGATCTTGCGCCGGCGTGCCGGCAGTTCGTAGAGGGCCTTGACCAGGGATTGGATTTCTTTTTGACCACCCACCACCCGCGAGGGGTCCTGGGCTTCGTCGGCGCTTTGCAGCAGCTCTTCAACCTCGCTGCCCGTCAACAGGCGGGCGTCGGCCTCGCGGCGGTCGGCGGCGATGTTCAGGGCCATGCGGTACAGGTAGGCATTGGGTTGCGCCAGGTTCGGCGGCACGTCCATGCGGTCGACGCGCAGGTAGGTTTCGTGCAGGACGTCGTTGGCCAGGTCCTCCGAGCCCAGGCGCTTGCGCAAACGCACCTTGAAGTCCTCGTAGGACGCCAGGAACAAGCTGACCATCGTGCTGTGCCCGGAATCTTTCATCCGCCCCAGGCTCCTGTCCCTGCTGTGCATTCCATGCGTGTTCCTGTTGTGTCGGGCATCAAAAGTAAAGTCACCGGCTGGCGCAGCGAACTGGGCGCCGGGCGTTCGACCCGGGCAGCGCCCAGGCTGCGCACCAGGGCTTCATCGCGTTGTTCATCGCCAGTGGAACTGACCAACCGGCTGTATTCGATCAGCCCCTCAGGGCTGACCCAGAGTTGCACCAGCGCCCTGAAACTCCCGGGGCGGGTCAACGGCGAACGGCACAGGCTGGCTTCGATCGCCTGTTGCACCGCCGTGGCATAGCTGTTGTTGATCCGTGCAGCGTTGCGCGCCGATGCACCACGGCTGACAGGCGGTGGGCTGACCTCGGGCAGTTGCAAGGTGAACGCGTCACTGCGCGCATAGCGCGCCATCAGGCCACTCCCGGTCAGCAACATCGCCAAAGCCTCCTGCGCCGTGAAGCGCCCACGCACGCTGATGGCGCGCCGGCCCCGCGTCAGTTCACGGTCGACCAGCACCGCCATGCCGCTGGCGCGGCTGTACGCTTGCAGTGCGTGCTCCAGATCTTGCGCCGGCAGGTCCAGTACCAACAGCGGCGGCTCTGCTCTCGCCGGGGTGCCCCACGCCAGCAGCAACAGCAAGGCCAGGGCGCCGATGGCACGCCGCAAGCCCCGCTGCTCACCCCCCGCTCTGCATTGCTGCACGGCCGACGTGTCCTTGAAAACCGTCATCCTGAGGCCAATTTATGAACCTGATGTTACGGTGACAGCAAAAAAAACATCACGGTGACGGGAAACCCGCTGCACTACACTTTCAAGCCTACCGGCCCACTCCCTCGGGCCCGCCAGGAGGCCCCATGAAGCTGTTCCCAACCCTCGCCAGCCTGTTGCTGTGCGCCGCGCTGCCACTGCTCGCCCACGCCGAAACCGCCGCCAAAGGCTGCACCGATGTCACAGTGGATGGCTACAAAGCCCGCGACTATGGCTGCATGAGCCAGCAGATGGGCAATGACCCGGACGCGGCCAAGGCGGCGCAGAAGAACCGCGAGGCGCAGAACATCCCGGTGCAGAAACGGCCGCCGAACCAGGTGGGGTTATCCACCCCTGCGGCGACCAGCATCCGCATGGGCAATACGTTTGGGACGGCGGTGAAACCGCAGCGGCCTTGAGCCGCTGACCGGTTGTACGCTTGCGGTCTGAAGACCTCTGGGAGCATGCCGCTAAAGGGTGTTTCAGGCCACGTGAGGTTCTTTCTTCAAGCTTTCCATATCGATCACGAACCGATATTTCACATCGCCTTTGAGCATGCGCTCATACGCTTCGTTGATGTCCTGGATATCGATCATCTCCACGTCCGAGACAATCCCGTGTTGGGCGCAGAAATCCAGCATGTCCTGGGTTTCCTGGATGCCGCCGATCAGCGAGCCGGCCAGGCTGCGGCGCTTGAAGATGAGGTTGAACACCGTCGGCGATGGGTGCGGGCTGTCGGGGGCCCCGACTAGGGTCATGGTGCCGTCGCGCTTGAGCAGGTTGAGGAACACGTCGAGGTTGTGCGGCGCGGCGACGGTGTTGAGGATGAAATCCAGGCTGTTGGCGACCTTGGCCATTTCGTCCGGGTTCTTCGACACCACGACGTGATCGGCGCCGAGGCGCAGGCCGTCTTCACGCTTGTTCGGCGAGGTGGTGAACAGCGTCACGTGTGCGCCCATGGCATGCGCGATCTTCACCGCCATATGGCCAAGCCCGCCGAGGCCGACCACGCCGACTTTCTTGCCGGGGCCGACCTTCCAGTGATGCAGCGGCGAATAGGTGGTGATACCGGCGCACAGCAGCGGCGCCACGGCCGCCAGGTTGGCGTCATCATGGGAGATGCGCAGCACGAACTGCTCCTTGACGACGATGTTGTCCGAATAGCCGCCAAGGGTATTTTCGCCACCGAACACGGGGCCGTTGTAGGTGCCGGTAAAGCCGTTCTCGCAGTATTGCTCCTCGCCCTCGGCGCAGGAGGCGCAGTGCTGGCAACTGTCGACCATGCAGCCGACCCCGGCCAGGTCGCCGACCTTGAATTTTTTCACATGGGCCCCGACCGCCGTTACGCGACCGACGATTTCATGGCCTGGGACCGAGGGGTACAACGTGTTGTTCCACTCGTTGCGCACGGTATGCAGGTCGGAGTGGCAGACGCCGCAATAAAGAATGTCGATCTGCACGTCATCCGCCCCCGGCGCGCGACGTTCGAAGGTAAAGGGCTTGAGCGCATCCTTGGAGTCCCGAGCCGCGTAGCTGTAAGTCTTGGCCATTTCGTTCACCTGTGTGATCTGACGGTAGAGGTCAGTGGACCAGCGTAGACGCTGAACCGTTCAACCGAGCACATGCATACAAGCCCTTCGTCGGGTTTGCGGCAATAGTGAAGCCGAGCCCTTTCCCTCTCACCCAAGGAGTTTTCCATGAGCACATTCGTTGCCAAAGACGGTACCCAGATCTACTTCAAGGACTGGGGCAGCGGTAAACCCGTGCTGTTCAGCCATGGCTGGCCGCTGGATGCCGACATGTGGGAATACCAGATGGAATACCTGAGCAGCCGCGGCTTTCGCACCATCGCGTTTGACCGCCGCGGTTTCGGGCGCTCTGACCAGCCGTGGACCGGTAACGACTACAACACCTTTGCCGACGATATCGCCCAATTGATCGAACACCTGGACCTCAAGGACGTGACCCTGGTGGGTTTCTCCATGGGTGGCGGCGACGTCGCGCGCTACATCGCCCGCCATGGCAGCGCGCGTGTCGCCGGCCTGGTGCTGCTGGGGGCGGTGACGCCGCTGTTCGGTCAGAAACCGGACTACCCGCAGGGCGTTCCCGCCGATGTGTTCGACGGCATCAAGGCCGGCCTGCTGAAAGACCGTGCGCAGTTCATTGCTGATTTCAACCCGGCGTTCTTCGGCATCAACAAAGGCCAGAAAGTCTCCGACGGCGTACTGACCCAAACCCTGCAGATCGCCCTGCTGGCGTCGCTCAAGTCGACCGTGGATTGCGTCACGGCCTTCGCCGAGACCGACTTCCGTGCAGACATGACCAAGATCGATGTGCCGACCCTGGTGATCCACGGCGATGGCGACCAGATCGTGCCGTTCGAAACCACCGGCAAGGTGGCAGCCGAGATGATCAAGGGTGCCGAGTTGAAGGTCTACAAGGATGCGCCGCACGGGTTTGCAGTGACCCACGCCCAGGCCTTGAATGAAGACCTGCTGGCGTTCCTCAAGCGCTGAAGCGCTTAGACTCCCTTCTCCTTATTTTGGCCGGGCTTGCCCGGCCTTTTTTTGCTCAGGCAACACGTTGACCGAGGGTGAAGCGACCCGGCCCGGCGATCAGGATGCTGGTGAAAATGATCAACAGCAGCCAGCCGAACTGCCCTTCAAACAACGTCCATTGCGGATGCACCACGAGCATCGCGATCAGCAGCACCGCGAGGATCGGCAGGCAGGCCAGGCGCACCAGCACCCCGGCGATGATCAGCAGCGGGCACAACACTTCGGCGAAAATTGCCAGCAATAGCGTGACGTTGGCCCCCAGGTGAAACGGGTCTTCGATCAGCTTTAGCTGTTCGCTGTAACCCAACAGCTTGGGCAAACCGTGTACCCACAAGAGGAACGCAGCCGCGCTGATCCGCAAAAACAGGAGGCCGAGGGCCTGGTTTGTTGATTCATTCATAAACACCCTGCATCCGTAAAAAATCATCGACATCGATTGTGTTCGCCAAGCTGGGTGTACGCTTGCATGTTTGTGCTGAACCGCCCGCCGCTCGATGCGGTCCCAAGCCATACGCTCATCGCTACAGGAACTCTCGAATGACGCTCCCGAAAGAAATGACCCTGATAGAAATCACCCGCCCCGGCGGCCCTGACGTCCTGCAACCGCGCCGGGCCGATGTACCGGCGGCAGGCCCGGGCGAGATCCTGATTCGGGTGCAGGCTGCCGGGGTCAATCGCCCGGACGCGTTGCAACGCGCCGGCAAGTACCCGATGAAACCCGGCATGAGCCTGATTCCAGGGCTGGAAGTGGCGGGTGAAGTGGTGGCGCTCGGTGACGGCGTCAGCGAGTATGCCCTCGGCGACAAGGTGTGTGCCCTGACCAATGGCGGCGGCTATGCCCAGTTTTGCGCGGTGCCCGCCAGCCAGGCGCTGCCGATCCCAGAGGGTATGGACTGGATTCAAGCCGCCGCCGTGCCGGAAACCTTCTTCACCGTGTGGGCCAACCTGTTCGGCCTCGGCGACGCGCACACAGGCCAGCGTGTGTTGGTCCACGGCGGCACCAGTGGCATCGGCACCACCGCGCTGATGCTCTGCCGCGAGTTCGGCATCCAGGCCTTCGCCACTGCCGGTAGCGCCGACAAATGTGCGGCCATCGCCAAGCTGGGCGCCGAACCGATCAATTACCGCGAGCAGGATTTCGCCGACGTCATCGCGCAAAAGACCGATGACAAGGGGGTTGATGTGATCCTCGACATCATGGGTGCCTCGTACCTGAACAACAACCTCAAGGCCCTGGCCATGGACGGTCACCTGGTGATGTTGGGCTTTCTCGGGGGTGGCAAGGCCAATGACGTCGACCTGCTGACGATCCTCGCCAAACGCGCGGTGATTACCGGTTCACTCTTGCGCGCACGCAGCAAGGAGGAAAAGGCCGCAATTGCCGAACAGCTGCGCGAATACATATGGCCCGTGCTGGCCGCCGGGCGTTGCCTGCCGATCATCGACAAGGTCTACGCATACACCGATGCCGCCCAGGCCCATGCGCGGATGGAAGGTGGGGAGCATATCGGCAAGATTGTGTTGCGGGTGGCCTGACACCTAAACAGTCGCCTTGATGCAGGCACTGTCGGGCCTTGGCAGGGCTCGACAGGTTCCACAAAAACCGGCCTTTGCGAGCCAGTCGACAACCTATTTCGCATGCACCGGGTAATCGATATAGCCCACCTCATTGCCGCCATACATCCCCTCCGCCCGCAGCGGATTCAACGGCCAGCCATTGAAAATCCGTTGCGGTAAATCCGGGTTGGCGATGAATGGACGCCCGAACGCAATCAGGTCGGCCAGCCCCGCGTCGACCAACCGCGCACCGCGCTCGGCGGTGTAACGCCCGGCGTAGATAATTCGGCCTTGGAAGGTGTCACGCACGGCCTGACGGAACGTGTCGGGCAGGTCGGGCGCGTTGTCCCAATCAGCTTCGGCAATGGAGACGTAGGCGATGCCCGACGCTTGCAGCACCTTGATCGCTTCGAGGTAGGTGTGGTGCGGGTCGTCTTCCACCAGGCCGATGTACACCCGGTCCTGGTCGGTGCCGCTGAACAACGGCGAAAAACGTACCCCCAGGCGTTCCGGTCCAACCACTTTGCTGACCGCCTCGACGATCTCACGCAAAAAGCGCAGACGGTTGTGCAGCGAACCACCGTACTCATCGTCGCGCTGGTTGGCGCGGGCCGAGATGAACTGGTTGACCAGATAACCGTTGGCGGCATGGATCTCGACCCCGTCAAACCCCGCGTCCAGCGCATTGCGTGCGGCCTGTGCGTAATGCCCGACCAGTTCCTTGACCTCAAGGGTGGTCAACGCACGGGGCACGGGCGGTTGTACCAAGTCACCCACGCCAGGCCCGGTGGCGATAAACGCCTTCGCTTGCTCGGCCTGGATCGCGGACGGCGCGATGGGCGCGGCGCCGTCAGGCTGCAACGCGTTATGGGACACCCGGCCCACATGCCAGAGCTGAGCGAAGATCACCCCGCCTTCGGCATGCACCGCGTCGGTGACGGTGCGCCAGCCATCGATCTGCGCCGGGGTGTAGATGCCCGGCGTCCAGGCGTAACCCTGGCCACGCGGCTCGATCTGCGTGCCCTCAGTGACCATGAAACCGGCCGAGGCACGTTGACGGTAATACTCAGCCATCAACTCGGTGGCGATATCGCCGGGTTGCGCGCTGCGTTGGCGCGTCAGCGGTGGCAGCACGACACGGTTCTTCAAGGTGTGGTGCCCGAGTTGTATCGGGGTACTTAAAACACTGTGGGTCATTCGAAATATTCCAAATTCAGGACGAACGAAAGCGTCGGCGGCTCCTGAGAGCCGCCAAGCAATGAAGCAGTAAAAGTGAGGGATTAACTTACGCGGTGAGTTTCAGCAGGGCCTTGGCCACATCGCTGGAGCTGGCGGGGTTCTGCCCGGTGACCAGCAAACCATCTTCAAGCACAAAGGATTGCCAATCGGCGCCCTTCTCATACTTGCCGCCCAGCGCCTTGAAATCGTTTTCAATCAGGAACGGCACCACGTCGGTCAGGCCGACTGCGGCTTCTTCCGAGTTGGAGAAGCCGGTGACGCGACGACCCTTGATCAGCGGCTCACCATTGACCGCCTTGACGTGGCGCAAGGCGCCCGGTGCGTGGCAGACAAAACCGATGGGCTTGCCGGCACGCTCGAACGCCTCGATCAGGGCGATGGACACCGGCGACTCCGCCAGGTCCCACAGCGGGCCGTGGCCACCTGGGTAGAACACGGTGTCGAAGTCGGCGGTGTTGACCGTGTCCAGCTTGACGGTGCTGGCCAGGGCCTGTTGCGCGGCCGGGTCGGCGGCAAAGCGGCGGGTCTGTTCGGTCTGCGCATCCGCTTGATCACTCACCGGGTCCAGCGGCGGCTGGCCACCGGCCGGGGATGCCAGCACCACATCGGCGCCGGCGTCCTTGAACACGTAATACGGCGCCGCAAATTCTTCGAGCCAGAAGCCGGTCTTGCGGCCGGTATCGCCCAGCTGGTCGTGAGAGGTCAGTACCATTAATACTTTCATTTTCCAGTGCCTCGATAGGGTGAAGGTCAGTGTGTGTCAGGGCAACCCAACAGCTGTCGGGTCAGTAGCAGCGCCTGATCAAAAGGCGCGGATGTACGGGTGATCTTGCTCATGACGCTGGTCCCCAGCCATAACGCATACAGGCTGCGGGCCAGGCTTTGCGGGGTTTGCGTCACTGTCAGCGAACCGTCTTCGACGCCGCGCCCAATCGCGTCGGCCAGCAAGGCGATGGTCCTGGATGTGCCGCGATCCAGGGCCAATCGCATCGGTTCTGAAAGGTCTGACACTTCTGCACCGAGTTTGACGGCAAGGCATTTGCCCGCGTCGGTGCAACCGGTCTGATTGTCGATCCAGCATTGCCAATAGCGCATCAACTTGGCGTGTTGGGATAGCCCAGGCGCGTCGAACAGTTGCGCCATCCCCTGCACGTAGTGATCGAAGTAGGTATCGAGCAATACCACACCGAACGCGTCTTTGGAGTGGAAGTAGTGATAAAACGAACCTTTCGGCACATCGGCAGCTTGAAGTATTTCGTTCAGGCCCACCGCAGAAAACCCTTTGGCGCCGACAATCGATTGCGCCGTCTCCAGAATGGTCTGCCGGGCACTTTTGGTTGCGCTGTTCATGCTTCACTCCGTCCGATTAGACCAGTCGTCTAGTTCGTGGGGTGAATGTTAGGAGCCGGGCCGGACGCCCACAATGTCATATGCGCAAGGATTCCGGACATGACGCGAACCCGGTTGCCGTTTTCCCGGCACGCGCCGACAATCGCCCCTCCCGCCCGCGTTGGAGAATGGCGATGCACAGCGTTGCGCTGATGGTTTACCCGAACTTCCAGTCCCTGAGCCTCAGCCTGGGCTCGGTGTTCGAGTGCGCGAACCTGCTGCGCGGCGAGCCGGCCTATGAGTTTCACCTGGTGTCCGAGAGCGGCGGCGCGGTGATGACGTCGCAGGGGTTCTCGGTGAATACCACGCCGATCCGGCCGCAGGGCTATGACACCCTGATCGTCAGCGGTTACCTGGAGTTTCGTCTGCCTGAGGCCAACCTGCTGGAGCTGGTCAAGGCTGCGTCGGCGCAATCGCGGCGTGTCGCCTCGCTGTGTACCGGCATTTTTGTGCTGGCCGAGGCCGGATTATTGGCGGGTAAACGCACCACCACCCACTGGATTCACGCGCCGGCGTTTCGCAAGCGCTACCCGGATATTCAGCTGGAAGAAGACAAGCTGTTCGTCGTCGACGGCCAGATCTGGACCGGCGCCGGCATGAGTGCCGGGGTCGACCTGGCGCTGGCGATGGTGGAGAACGACCTGGGCAGCGACCTCGCCCGGCGCATCGCGCGCAAGCTGGTGATTGCCCAGCGCCGGGGCAGCGAACAGTCGCAGCTATCGGCGTTGCTGGAATTGGACCCCAAGTCCGACCGCATACAACTGGCCCTGGCCTACGCCCGCGAAAACCTGACCCACGACCTGTCGGTGGAAGCCCTGGCCGATGTCGCCCGGCTGAGCCCGCGTCAGTTCAGCCGGGTGTTTCGTGAAGAAACCGGTCAGACCCCGGCCAAGGCCATCGAGTCACTGCGAGTGGAAGCCGCGCGGGCGATGATGGAAACCAGCCGCCACCCGGTCGAAGTGGTGGCCCGCGAAACCGGCTTCGGCGACCGCGAGCGCATGCGCCAGGCGTTTCTGCGCGCCTTTGGGCAACCGCCCCAGGCCATGCAACAGGCTTTTTTTGGCGAACGCAGCGCTTAGTGCAACGACGCCCGCGTAATCAGGTAACTGGTCAATTGCGGATCATCGTCCAGCTCGAGGGTCTGCACCGGGCGTGGCAGGTTATCCAGCACGGTACGCCAGAACGCCTGGGACACTTCATCCTGATCATAGAAACGCACCAGCCAGTTGGCCGCGCCGCTGCATAGCACCTGGGTGGCGATCGCGCTGCCGATGCCCTTGCGGCGATAGCGCTTGAGGATGAACAGGTCGGCCAGTTCCAGGGCATCGATGCCCGGTAACTCACTGCCTTCGATCAGCAGGAAACCGGCGATATAGCCATCGACCAGCAGCAGGTTGGCGCTCCATTGCGGGTCTTGCCAGTAGCGGTTCAGGTGTTCGTCATGGATGTAGAAGCGGCCGTCCGCCTCCACATCTTCTTGCTCCCAGTCCGAAGACTCATAAGCGTAGTACTGGTACAGGTTGCGGATCAGCTCGGACGCTTCCGGGCCGGTCTGGATCAATTCGACGGTGGTTTCAGGCATGAGGCTCTCGGTGAAAAAACGCAGGGCGCCATTGTTCACAAAACCCTGCCCCAGTCCAATAGCGGCTTGAACCTTTCTACTTGCTGAACCGATTGCAAATAGGCGCGGCCTTGTCCGAACCCTCGAAACATTTCGAATAAACTTCGCCGGCTTGCCTCTTTTTTCTCAAGGACACGTACTTTGACCAACGTCTGTTCCGCCGGCCTGGATGTGGGCTTTGCCTCCCTGGATTACCTGCAGATTTTCATCCTGGGCGTGATCCAGGGCATTACCGAGCTGTTGCCGGTGTCGTCCACCGCCCATATGCGTGTGGTGCCCGCCCTGCTCGGCTGGCAGGACCCGGGCTCGGCGTTTTCGGCGGCGATGCAACTGGCCGCGCTGGCAGCGGTGGTCAGTTACTTCTGGCGCGATGTGCGCCAGGTGGTCACCGGCAGTATTGGCGCGGTACGCCAGGGTGATTACAACAATCAGTGGTTCAAGCTGGCGGTGGCGATTGTGCTGGCGACCATTCCGATCGGCATTGCCGGCCTGGCGTTGTCCTCGACCTTGAATGCGTGTAACTCACCGCTGCGCGGGCTGATGGTGATCGGCATTGCCTGCGTGGTGATGGCGGTGTTGCTGGCGGCGGCCGAACTGAGTGCGCGGCATACGCGCAAGGTGAGTGAAATGCGCCTGCGCGACGCGCTGATCGTCGGCATCGCACAGATTGGCGCCTTGATTCCTGGGGTCTCGCGCTCCGGTTCCACGCTGACCGCCGCGCTGTTCCTCAACTTCAAGCGTGAAGAAGCCGCGCGTTTCTCGTTCCTGCTGGGCCTGCCGGCTATCGCCCTCGCCGGTTTGAAGGAGCTGTGGGTGCTGCTGCACGCCGACATGCCGGCCCATGCCTGGCCGCACTTGCTGTTCGGCCTGGTGGTCGCCAGCGTCTCGGCGTTCTTCGCGATCTGGGGCCTGATGAAGTTCCTGGAGCGGTTCTCCACCTGGCCGTTCGTGATCTACCGCGCACTGCTGGGGATCTTCCTGATCGTGGCGGTCAGCACCGGGTTGTTGAGCTAAGCCTCAGGGGCGCAACGGCGCGGCATCGACCTTAACGATCGAAATCGCGCGCATCGTGCCGCTCCGGCAACTGCTCTTCGAGCGGCCCGGACACCCGGTTGACCCGCCGCCCGCGCTGCACCGCCGGCCGCGCGTCGATCGCATCGGCCCAACGCAGCACGTGCTTGTAATCCTGCACCGAGAGAAACTGCGCCGCGTCATACAAGCGGCCTTTGACCAGGCCACCGTACCAGGGCCAGATGGCGATATCGGCGATGGTGTATTCGTCACCGGCAATGTACTCGCTCACCGCCAGGCGCTGGTCGAGCACATCCAGCTGGCGCTTGGTTTCCATGGCAAAGCGGTTGATCGGGTACTCCATCTTGCTCGGCGCATACGCGTAGAAATGCCCAAAACCACCCCCCAGGTACGGCGCGCTGCCCATCTGCCAGAACAGCCACGACAGGCACTCGGCGCGAGCCGCGGGTTCAGTGGGGAAGAACGCGCCGAATTTCTCCGCCAGGTACTGCAGGATCGCGCCGGACTCAAACACGCGAATCGGCGTAGCACCGCTGCGGTCGAGCAAAGCAGGGATTTTCGAGTTCGGGTTCACCGCGACAAAGCCGCTGCCGAACTGGTCGCCGTCACCGATCTTGATCAGCCAGGCGTCGTATTCCGCACCGGTATGCCCGAGGGCCAACAGCTCTTCGAGCAGGATCGTGACTTTCTGCCCATTCGGCGTGGCCAGCGAGTACAACTGCAACGGGTGTTTGCCGACCGGCAGGGTCTTGTCGTGGGTCGCCCCGGCGATGGGGCGGTTGATACTGGCGAACGTGCCGCCACTTTCGGCGTCCCAGGTCCAGACCTTGGGGGGTACGTATTCGGTCATGCTCACGGCTCCTGATGTGCTTGCGGTCAACGAAGCGTTCCAGACTAAACCAAAGGCAGGTGGCGCGTCACACCAGCAGCGCCGCGCCCACCGTAATGGGCGGCGCACGGGCATTGCGCGTTCAAACATTGCACAGACCGAACGAGTGCCTTTTAATCTTCCAGGCACCGCAATTCACCCGGCATCAATGGAGGCTTTATGAGACTGATCGGAATGCTCGACTCACCCTACGTGCGTCGCGTGGCCATTTCCCTGGAACTGTACGGCGTGGATTTTATGCATGAGCCCTTGTCCGTGTTCAGCACCTACAGCGAATTTGCGCGGATCAACCCCGTGGTCAAGGCCCCGACCCTGGTGCTGGACGATGGCACCGTGTTGATGGACTCCAGCCTGATCCTGGATTACCTCGAAGCCCTGGCCCCGGCCGACAAAAAACTGCTGCCGCAGGCCCCTACGGCACGCGCCAAAGACCTGCAACTGCTCGGGCTGGCCCTGGCGGCCTGTGAGAAAAGCGTGCAGATCGTGTATGAACACAACCTGCGGCCGGCCGAGAAGCAGCATGCGCCGTGGCTTGAGCGCGTCAACGCGCAATTGCTGGCCGCGTATACGCTGCTGGACCAACACCTGAGCCAGACCGACAACGAAGCGCTGACCCAGGCCTCGCTGACGGCGGCGGTCGCCTGGTCCTTCAGCCAGTTCACCGTGGCCTCGGTCGTCAAGGCGGACGCGTTCCCCCATGTGCAACGCCACGCCGAGCGACTGGAGCAGCATCCAGCCTTCAAGCGCTGCCCGATCGTGTAACCCGCTCTACACCCAGCCGCCATCGACAATAAAGTTCTGCGCCGAACACATCGCCGACGCCTGCGAAGCGAGAAACAGCGCCATGTTGGCGATGTGTTCCGGCAATACGCTGCCAGGCAGGCACTGGCTGCGGCTGATCAGTTCCTTGGCAGCGTCGTCGACCCACATCATCAGTTGTTTTTCGGTCATCACCCAGCCCGGCACCAGCGTATTCACGCGGATACGGTCCGGGCCCAGTTCGCGCGCCAGCGCTCTCGTCATGCCGTGGGCGGCGGCCTTGCTGGCGGCGTACACCGGGTAGCCGGCGGAGGCCATCATCCAGCCAACGGAGCCCAGGTTGATGATCGAACCGCCGCCCGCCCGCTTCATCATCGGCACCACGGCCTTGGTGGCAAAAAAGGCGTGCTTGAGGTTGACGGCAATCAGCTTGTCGAAGGTCTCCGAGTCGACTTCCTCCAGGGTATGACGCACGTCGTTGGCGGCATTGTTCACCAGCACGGTGATCGGCCCCAGGGCGTATTCGAAGCGCGCAATCGCGGCCTTGTAGGCAATCTCGTCGGTGATGTCGCAATGCCCGAACTCGACGGTATGCCCCTGGGCACTCAACAACGCGGCCAGGCGCTCGCCCTGGCCTTGCGCGCGATCGACGAAAGCCACCTTGGCCCCCTGCCCGGCGAAGGCGCGCACCATGAATTCGCCGATCCCCGAAGCGCCTCCGGAAATCAACACGGTCTTGCCCTTAAGGTCGGGATAAACGGCCTGTTCAGTACTCATATCAAGGTTGCCTCGATCAATTAGTCTTATTTTATTTTACGAAATCGGCGTTTAAGGCTATAAATTTGCGGTCACACCGACAAAATATCGCACATTAGTAGAACTATTCCACTCAAAACAACAAAAGGAAGTTCGACCATGAAGCACCCTCGATACCTGCTGTCCGGCCTTGCCTTGTCCATGCTGATCGCCAGCGGTGGCGCGCAAGCGGCCGGTCTGTCCAGTGAACATAAACCGTTTGGGAAAACCAACGACGGCAGCGCCGTCGAGCAATACATATTGCGCAACAGCCATGGCATGCAAGCCACGGTGATCACCTATGGCGGCGTGTTGCAGGCGCTGAAAGTGCCGGACAAGCACGGCAAGGTCGAGGACGTGGTGCTCGGCTTCGACGACGTGCAGGGCTATCAGCGCGGCACGGCGTTTTTTGGCGCGACCATCGGCCGCTTCGGCAATCGCCTGGCTGGCGGTGCGTTTGAACTCGACGGCAAGCGCTATCAGGTGCCACTCAACGATGGTCCCAATTCGCTGCATGGCGGCGCCCAGGGCTTCGACAAGCGCGTGTGGCAAGCCAAGCCCGTCAAGGACAAGGATTCGGTCGGCGTAACCCTGACTTACCTGTCCAAGGACGGTGAGATGGGCTTTCCCGGCAACCTGACCACCGAAGTCACGTATCGGCTCAACGACAACAACGAACTGCACATCGACTACAAGGCCACCACCGACAAACCGACGGTGCTCAACCTCACCAACCACAGCTATTTCAACCTCGCCGGCGCGGGCAACGGCGATATCCTCAAGCAGGTGGCGACGTTGCATGCCAGCCACTACACGCCAGTGAATGCGACCTTGATCCCCACCGGCGAACTGGCGCCGGTCAAGGGCACGCCGATGGACTTTCTCCAGCCCACTGCCATCGGCCAGCACATCAAGGACGATCATCCGCAACTCAAATTCGCCGAGCCGAAACAGGGCGGGTTTGACTTCAACTGGGCACTGGACACCCAAGGCGATCTCAAACAACTCGCCGCCGACGTGTACGACCCCGACTCCGGCCGCCGTTTGCAGCTCTACACCACGGAACCTGGAGTGCAGTTCTATACCAGCAACTTCCTCGATGGCTCGGTGAAGGGCAAGGCAGGCAAAACCTACAAGCACTGGAGCGGTTTCACGCTGGAGACCCAGCACTTTCCCGACGCGCCGAACCAACCGAAGTTTGCCTCGACACGCCTGGACCCAGGGCAGACCTACACCCAGCGCACCGTCTTCAAGTTCTCCGCCGATTGAGGCTGGCGGCCGGCTTACCGGCGACCAAAACACGGTCGCAGGCAAGCCGGCGTCCGGATCTATTGTGATGCAAATAGTCCCCAAAACCGTGCTTGGCTGCTATTGTGCCGCGCTTTGAAAAGCCGCCGCCTACCAGCAAGGAAATGGACGTTGAACACTGACGAAAAAATGACCGGGGACCTGTTCGAGGTGGATAAGCGCCTGTCACTCAAACCCGTGGTGGACTTCAACACCTACCTGCGCAACGCGTTTGGCGACGGCCCATGCACCTGCGTGCGCTGTGCTGCCAGTGGCGGGGATGAAACCGGCTATGCGTTCCAGCACACCTTCAACCTCGACGCCAAACCCACCCACCGCCGCTTTGCCTCGACGGCCGGCAGCGATGTGTTGTTGATGTTGAAGAAGGCGTGGCTCTCGTACACCAAGGCGGAATTGCCGCTCAGCGGCGTGCTGGCGTTGCCGACGGTAAAGGAGTTTGTCGAGCCGCAGTTGCACAAACGCCTGGCGCCGCTGTTTCTGGCCAGCGGGTTGGCAAAGGAGGTGGACGGCGAACTGCGCATCCAACCGCAGGCGATGGCCTGATCCCCTCCCCTGAAAACCACCGAAATCCAATTTGGGGCTCAGGCGCCGGGCGCTATAAATCGATGATCCGCGTGCCTGCAATCGTCTGTGCAAAACCCACGCCGAACAGGCCTGCCGGGGTTGCAAAACCTACACGCCGCTCGCCGCCGAGTACGCGACGTGCGGCTTCCACGGCGGCCAGCGGCGTGTAGCTATAGCCATTGACGGTCTCGATCACGGAGCGCGCAACGCTGCCGTCGGCAGCGGTCACTTCGGCCACGGCGCGGGCGCGGTGGGCATCGCGTTGCGCCTGGTTGGGGCCGTCGGGCAGTTGTGACAGGTCACCGTCGGGGAAGGCCTCGCCAGTGATATGCACGAACATGGCGATATTGGGAATGCCCGTGGAGTGCCACGCGGTGACCAGGTCGCCAAACGAAAGCGGTGCGCACAAGACCGGACCGGCGCCGAAATCCAGGTGTTGCGGTGGCGCGTCCGGGGTGGCGACCAGGTGACCATCGATGCGCGCCAAGACGCCGGCGCCGATGATCTCGCCGACACTCATCGCCGAACCACGCGACATGGCGCCGGGCACCTGCAGCGCGATCCTCAGCGCATGGGGTTGCTGCACGCGGCTGGCGACGTGCATCGCCAGACTGTCAGTGGGAACCACGTCCCAGCCCACGCCAGGCAGCAGCATCACGCCGGCCTCACGGGCGTCAACACCGAGTTGCTCGGCCAGCCGGTACACATTGATCTCGGCGGTGATGTCGAGGTAATCGGTACCGCTGGCGATACAGGCGCGCATCAATGGCTGGGCGGTGTGTACGAACGGCCCGGCGAAATTGAGCAGGACGTCGATGCCCGTGAGGCTGGCGGCGGCATGCTCATCCGCGCTGAACACACGGTAGGCAACGTCCAACTGTGCGGCGAGAGCTGCCAGGGCCGTTGCGTTGCGGCCCGCAATCACCAGGTCGAGCCCGAGTGCCTTGGCGTGCTCGGCCGCCATGCGCCCGGTGTAGCCGGTGGCGCCGTAGATCATCAACGTTTTCATAAGGTGTACTTCCAATCAGATGAGGTAACCGCCCGCGACTTCAATCGTCTGGGCATTGATCCAGCGGCCTTCCTCAGACAGCAGCATCGCAATCACCCGTGCTACGTCTTCAGGCTCGCCGACGCGGCCCAGGGCGGTTTGCCCGGCCAGTAGCGCTTCGAATTCATCGTTCAAGCCACCGCCCAGTTCGGTGCGAATGGCGCCAGGGGACACCGCGTTGGCGCGGATACGCCGCGCGCCGAACTCCTTGGCCATGTAGCGGGTGAGCACATCCAGGCCGCCCTTGAACGCGGCATACGGTGCGACGCCGGCAGTGGCGACACGGGTGGTAGCGCTGGTGAGGTTGACGATGCCGGCATGCTCTTCCAGCAGCGGCAGCAAGGTTTGGGTGAGGAAGAACGGGCCCTTGAGATGCACATTGAACAGGCCGTCGAACTGCGCCTCGGTCACCGACTCAAGGGGGTTGAACAGACCGTAGCCAGCGTTGTTGACCAGCCCGCTCAAGCTGTTCACGCCCCACGTGGCGCTCAGGGCCAGTGTCACTGTGTCGCGAAAGGCCGCGAAAGCACTCACATCGGCGACGTCCAGTTGCAGCGCGAGCGCCTTACCGCCGGCGGCTTCGATGCGCTGCACCACCGCCTGTGCCGCGTCGGTGTTACGGTTGTAAGTGAGGATCACGCCGTGGCCCTGGCGGGCACACCATTCGGCGGTACTGGCACCGATTCCACGGCTGCCTCCGGTAATCACGATGACGCTCATGGCCTGCTCCACTGTCGAAAAGTTAAGTGACCACAATAGCGATCGCCCTACCCTGGGACGCTGCCGTTCCTACTCCAATCCTGCCTGTTTCTGCTTTTCCCTTGCGCAAGGTTCATCAGTGGGATCAGCATGGCTCTCATGAATAATCAATTGATCGAACTGCGCGCCTTGGCCGCCAAGGCGGAAAACCGTCGCACCGAGACTGGCATCCCGCGCGTGGCGATGGTCCAGGGCGCGATTCCGGAGCATATGCTCGCGGCCGTGTACGACCCGATGATCAACCTGATCCTCCAGGGCAGTAAGTGCATGACCGTGGGCGACCGCACCTTGCATTACGACCCGGCGACGTATTTTGTGATGTCCATCGAGTTGCCCGCCGTGGGGGTGGTCAACCCGGCGAGTACCGGTGAGCCGTACCTGGCGGTCAGCCTGACCCTGGACCCGACGGTGCTCAGCACCTTGCTCAATGACCTGCCGGCGCCCAGCGGCCGCGGCGAGCAGGAAGCCGGGTTTTCCGTGGCGGCGGTGACGCCTTCATTGATGGACGCTTGGGTACGCATGCTGCGCCTGATGGGCGATCCGGTGGCGATTGCAGCCCTGGCGCCAGCCTACGAGCGGGAAATCCTCTACCACGTGCTGCAAGGCCCGCACGGTTGGATGCTGCGGGAAATCGCCGCGCCGGACACCGCCATGGCGCGGGTCAGCCAGGCGATCCAGTGGATCCGCCGCGACTTTGCCGAACCGATCCGGGTAGACGCGCTGGCTTCGCTGGCGGCGATGAGTGCTTCGGCGTTTCATCGGCACTTCAAGGCGGTGACCAACCTGAGCCCGTTGCAGTATCAGAAACGCGTGCGCCTGCTGCACGCGCGCACATTGATGGTGGCCAGTGCGAGCAGCGTGACCCAGGCCGCGTTCGAGGTGGGGTATGAAAGCCCGACCCAATTCAGCCGGGACTACGCACGGGTGTTCGGCTTGCCACCGGCACGCGATACGGCGCGGATTCTCAGCGCGACTAAAGGATAGAGCGGCTAAAACCGTCGTCTGACGGCCTCAGCACAGGCTCGGGTTTTGCATTGATCACAAGGAGTTTCGGATGACCACACCCAGCAAGAAGATGAGCCTGTTGGGCCTGACCACCCTGGTAGCGATTAACATGATGGGCTCGGGGATCATCATGTTGCCGGCCAGCATGGCGCAACTGGGTGCGATTTCGCTGCTGTCGTGGGTCGTCACCGCGCTCGGTTCAATGGCGATTGCCTACGGCTTCGCCCAATGCGGGATGTTCTGTACCCGCACCGGCGGGATGTCGGCGTATACCGAGGAGGCCCACGGCAAGTCGGGGTTTTTCCTGTGTTCGTTTCTGTATTTTCTGTCGCTGATCATCGCCAATGTGGCGATTGCAATTTCGGCGGTGGGCTATTTGTCATCGTTTATTCCGTGGCTGGGTAGCGGGCCGGTGCCGTTGTTGGTCGGCAGCCTGGCGCTGATCTGGCTGACCACCGTGGCCAACTTCGGCGGCCCGCGCATCACTGGGCGCATCGGTGTGGTGACGGTATGGGGCGTGATCATTCCAGTGGCGGGGCTCTGTGTGATCGGTTGGTTCTATTTCAAGCCCGAGGTGTTCACGGCCGCCTGGAACCCACACCAACTGCACCTGTGGGACGCCGTCAGTGCGAGTATTCCTCTGACCCTGTGGGCCTTTCTTGGCATGGAGTCGGCCGCCCAGGGCTACGATGCGGTGGAGAACCCCAACCGCACCGTGCCCCTGGCCTGCCTGCTCGGCACGCTTGGGGTGGCCGTGGTGTATGTGCTGTCGACCTCGGTGATCCAGGGCATCGTGCCCAATGCCGAACTGGCCGCGTCCTCGGCACCGTTTGCGCTGGTTTACGCGCAGATGTTCAACCCCGGGGTCGGCCAGCTGATCATGGCGCTGGCGGTGCTAGCCTGTATCGGTTCGTTGCTGGGCTGGCAATTCACCCTGGCGCAAACGGCCAAGATGTCGGCGGACCAACGCCTGTTTCCGCGCTTTTTCAGCCGCGTCAGCGCCGCGAATGCGCCAGTGCTGGGGTTGCTGGCCTGTGCCACGCTGCAAAGCCTGATTGCCTTGTCGACCATCTCGCCCACTGCCAGCGCGCAGTTCAGCAAACTGGTGAACCTGGCGGTGGTGACTAACCTGTTGCCTTATGTGACCGCCCTCACCGGCTTGCTGGTGATGATGTATAAGGCGCACGCCAGCGCGACGGTGCAGGCGCGCAATACGCTGGTGGTGCTGGTGGCCGTGGGGTATTCGCTGTATGCGATTTATGCCTGCGGTGAAGACGCGGTGTTTGGCGCGATGCTGGTGCTGGCGTTCGGGTATCTGTTGTATGGCTTTCTGGCCAAGCGGTTTGTCGGGGAACAGGTCTATCCCCCTGACAGATGAAGATCAAAATGTGGGAGGGGGCTTGCCCCCGATAGCGATGGTTCAGTCAATGCATGTATCGACTGGCGCCGCAATCGGGGGCAAGACCCCTCCCACATTTTCTACCGAGTGCGTTTATTTACGCGCCGCCTCCCACTGTTTGAGCAGGTCGCCGTAGGCCACGGTTTCGCCTTTGGGTTTCTCGTTGGCCAGTTTCGGCTTCGGCGCGCCCGGCTGGTCGAACCAGTATTGGGCGTCGCGTTCCGGGTTCATTTTCGGCCCGCACACCGGTTGCACTTTGGAACGCTCCAGGCGCGCCATGATCGCGTCTTGCTCCTTGGCCAGATTGTCGAGCGCTTGTTGCGGGGTTTTCTCGCCACTGGCGGCCGCTGCGATGTTGCTCCACCACAGTTGCGCCAGGCGTGGATAGTCGGGCACGTTGGTGCCGGTCGGGGTCCACTCCACCCGGGCCGGGCTGCGGTAGAACTCCACCAGGCCACCGAGTTTCGGCGCCAGGTCGGTCATGGCTTGGGAGTTGATGTCGGACTCACGAATCGGCGTCAGGCCAACGATGGTTTTCTTCAGCGACACGGTTTTCGAGGTGACGAACTGCGCGTACAGCCAGGCCGCGAGTTTCTGCTTCTCAGGCGTCGATTTGAGGAAGGTCCAGGAACCCACGTCCTGATACCCCTTCTTCATGCCCTTTTCCCAATACGGCCCGACGGGCGATGGCGCCATGCGCCATTTCGGCGTGCCGTCGGCGTTTACCACAGGCAGGCCCGGTTTGGTCATGTCGGCGGTAAACGCGGTGTACCAGAAGATCTGCTGGGCGATATTGCCCTGGGACGGCACCGGGCCGGACTCGGAGAAGGTCATGCCCGCCGCTTCCGGTGGCGCATAGGCTTTCATCCAGTCCACGTATTTCTGCGTGGCAAACACGGCGGCCGGGCCGTTGGTGTCGCCGCCACGGGTCACGCTGGAGCCCACCGGGTGGCAGTCCTCCACGCGAATGCCCCACTCATCCACCGGCAAACCGTTGGGCAAACCCTTGTCGCCACCGCCGGCCATGGAGAACCAGGCATCGGTGAAGCGCCAGCCCAGGGACGGGTCTTTCTTGCCGTAGTCCATATGCCCATAGATGCGCTTGCCGTCGATTTCCTTGACGTCTTCGCTGAAGAATTTGGCGATGTCTTCGTAGGCCGACCAGTTCACCGGCACGCCGAGGTCATAGCCGTACTTCTCCTTGAACTTGGCTTTCAGCTCGGGACGTTCGAACCAGTCGGCGCGGAACCAGTACAGGTTGGCGAATTGCTGGTCGGGCAACTGGTAGATCTTGCCGTCCGGCGCGGTGGTGAAGGAGATCCCGATGAAGTCCTTGATGTCCAGGGTCGGCGAGGTGAAGTCCTTGCCTTCGTTGGCCATCAGGTCGGTGATGGATTCGGTCTTGCCGTAGCGAAAGTGCGTACCGATCAAGTCGGAATCGTTGACCCAACCGTCATAGATGTTCTTGTCGGACTGCATTTGGGTCTGCAGTTTCTCCACCACGTCGCCCTCCTGCAGCAGGTCGTGGGTCAGCTTGATGCCGGTGATTTCACTGAAGGCCTTGGCCAGTACCTTGGATTCGTACTCATGGGTGGTGAGGGTTTCCGACACCACGTTGATCTTCATCCCACGGAACGGTTCGGCGGCCTTGATAAACCACTTGAGTTCCTCGAGCTGCTGGTCGGCCGTGAGGGTCGACGGTTTGAACTCGCTGCCGATCCATTTTTTCGCCGCATCTTCATACGCATCGGCCCAGGCCGTGGCGCTCAAACCACTGAGGGCCAGTACGGCGGCCAATGAAATGCTATGTCGCAGCTTATTGTTTTTATCGAACATAGAGACCTCCTGGTTGTTTATTCATACGGAGCGCTAGCCCCAACGCATCACAGACAACAGCCACACCACAGACAGCGCGGACGCCACCCAGATGCTCCAGTCGGTTACGCCGATCACCAGCAGGTGCAGGTAGGCGCTTCCGAGAAGACCGATAAACAAACGATCACCACGGGTGGTGCTGATCGGCAAAAAACCGCGCCGAGGGATACTCGGCGAGCGCAGTTCCCAGGTGGTCATGCCCGCCAGAATCAGGGCGATACCGCCAAAGAACAGCGCGGTCGGGGTGGTCCAGGCCATCCATTCCATCATCGACTCCTCAGACCCGGCCCAGGGCAAAGCCCTTGGCCACGTGGTTGCGCACAAACCAGATCACCAGCATGCCGGGCAGGATGGTCAATACCCCCGCCGCTGCCAGCACGCCCCAATCGATCCCCGACGCCGAGACGGTGCGGGTCATCACCGCCGCGATGGGCTTGGCGTTGACCGAGGTCAGCGTGCGCGCCAGCAGCAGTTCGACCCAGGAAAACATGAAGCAGAAAAACGCCGTCACGCCGATGCCGGAGCCAATCAACGGGATAAAAATCTTCACAAAGAACTTGGGAAAGGAGTAGCCGTCGATGTAGGCCGTTTCGTCGATTTCCTTGGGCACGCCAGACATGAAGCCTTCGAGAATCCACACCGCCAATGGCACGTTGAACAGGCAATGCGCCAAGGCCACCGCGATATGCGTGTCGAACAGGCCGATCGACGAATACAGCTGGAAAAACGGCAGCAGAAACACCGCCGGTGGCGCCATACGGTTGGTCAGCAGCCAGAAGAACAGGTGCTTGTCGCCCAGGAAGCGATAGCGCGAGAACGCATAGGCCGCCGGCAGCGCCACGCTCAGGGAGATCACGGTGTTCAGGCTCACGTAGTACAGCGAGTTCAGATAACCGGTGTACCAACTCGGGTCGGTGAAGATCACCTTGTAGTTGGCCAGGGTAAAATGCTGCGGAAACAGCGTGAGCCCGCCGAGGATTTCGGTGTTGCTTTTGAAGGACATGTTCAGCAGCCAGTAGATCGGCACCAGCAGGAACAGCATGTAGATCAGCAGCGGTATGAGTTTGCGCTTGCTCATGTTGGCGGCCTCAACGGTTGGCGTCGGAATGGGTCATGGCGGTGTAGAACAGCCAGGACACCAACAGGATGATCAGGAAGTACACCAGGGAAAACGCTGCGGCCGGGCCCAGGTCGAATTGGCCGACAGCCATCTGGGTCAGCGTCTGACTGAGGAACGTGGTGGCGTTACCCGGCCCGCCGCCGGTCAGTACGAAGGGCTCGGTGTAGATCATGAAACTGTCCATGAAGCGCAGCATCACCGCGATCAGCAGCACGCTTTTCAGCTTCGGCAACTGGATGTGTCGGAAAACCGCCCACGCCGACGCCCGATCGATACGCGCTGCCTGGTAGTACACGTCCGGAATGGCGCGCAGCCCCGAGAAGCAAAGCAGCGCCACCAGGGACGTCCAGTGCCAGACGTCCATCACCAGCACCGTGACCCAGGCGTCCATGGTGTTGGCCGCATAGTTGTAGCTGATGCCCATGGCATTGAGGGTGGAGCCGAGCAGGCCAATATCGGCGCGGCCGAAGATCTGCCAGATGGTGCCCACCACGTTCCACGGAATCAGCAGCGGAATGGCGAGGATGATCAGCACCAGCGATGACCAGCGCCCCTTGGTCGGCATGGTCAGGGCGATGGCGATGCCCAGCGGGATTTCGATCAGCAGCACGCACGCCGAGTAGATGAACTGGCGCAACAACGAGTCGTGCAGACGCGGGTCGAGCAACACCTGCTTGTACCAGTCGGCGCCGACGAAATAGCGACTGGACTGGTCGAAAATGTCCTGCACCGAGTAGTTGACCACCGTCATCATCGGGATCACCGCACTGAATGCCACCAGCAGGAACACCGGCAACACCAGCCACCAGGCCTTGTTGTTCTGCACCTTGTTCATGGCAGCACCTCCAGCAGGTAATCGTCGGCGTAGAGCATCAACCACTGCGTGGGGAAGCTGATGGAGGCGCGCCCCTCGGGCACGGGTTTGTCTTCGGCCAGGCGCACTTTCAGCGGTGCACCGTCGAGGTTGAGGGTCAGGATCTTGTAGGTGCCGAGGTCCTCCACATAAACGACGTCGGCCTGGAGGGCGTCGGGATTTGGCTCATCCCACACGTGAATGAATTCCGGGCGGATGCCCACCTGCAAGGTCGTGTAGTGCGTATCGGTAATGCGTTGCTGCAACGCGGCGGACATGGGCAGCTGGGTGCCGGCAAAGCGCACGCCGCCCGCCTCGGCCTGCACTTCGATCAGATTCATCCCCGGGCTGCCGATGAAATAGCCGACAAACGTATGGCTCGGCCGCTCGAACAACTCGCGTGGTGTGCCGAACTGCACGATCTGCCCGCCGTACATCACCGCGATCTTGTCGGCGAAGGTCGAGGCTTCCAGTTGATCGTGGGTCACGTAGACCATGGTGATATTGAACTGCTCGTGGATCTGCTTGAGCTTGCGCCGCAGTTTCCATTTGAGGTGCGGGTCGATCACCGTCAGCGGCTCATCGAACAGGATCGCCGAGACATCGTCGCGCACCAGACCACGGCCCATGGAAACTTTCTGTTTTTCGTCGGCGGTGAGGTTGCGCGCCTTTTTGCCCAGCAGGCTTTGCAGGTCGAGGACTTCGGCGATTTCCTGCACTTTGCTGTGAATTTTCGCCTCGGCCATGCCCTGGTTACGTAACGGGAAAGCCAGGTTGTCGAACACCGTCATGGTGTCGTACACCACCGGGAACTGGAACACCTGGGCGATGTTGCGTTTTTCCGGGGTCAGCTCGTTGACCACTTTATGGTCGAACAGCACCTGCCCTTCGGACGGGCTGAGCAGGCCGGAGATGATATTGAGCAGGGTCGACTTGCCACAGCCCGAAGGCCCGAGCAAGGCGTAGGCACCGCCCTGCTCCCACACATGGTTCATTTCCCGAATGGCGTAGTCTTCAGGACCAGTCGGCGTAGGGCTGTAGCTGTGCGCCAAGTTCTGCAAATGGATCTCGGCCATCAGGCAACCCTCGCGACACGGCGTCCGGGCGCCTGGACCAAACGGCCCTGGCTGTCGAACACAAACAGTTTATGGGTGGGGATGTACACGCGGATCGGCGCGTCGACGTCGTACTCATGCACCCCCGGCAAGTGCAGCACCAGCAGGAAATGCTCGCTGCGTACATGCAGGAAGGTTTCCGAGCCACTGATCTCGGCAACTTCCACGGTCACCGCCAGTTCGAGGTCGTCGTCGTTGCTGGGCACCAGGGCGATATGGCTGGGGCGCACACCAAAGCGGAACTCGCCCTCGCCGATGGGGCGCAGGTCGACGTTGAGCGGGAAATGAATGAAATTGGCGAAGCTCACTTCGTTGCCGCTGATGCGTCCCGGCATCAGGTTGATCGGCGGTTCGGAAAACAACTCGGCGGCCAATACGGTTTGCGGCTGGTGGTAGACCTCGGCCGCCTTGCCGCTCTGGATCACCCGGCCTTCGTGGAGGATGGTGGTGGTGCCGCCGAGCGCCAGCGCTTCGTTGGGCTCGGTGGTGGCGTAGATGGCAATGGTGTGGCGGGCCTTGAACAGCTCGCGCATTTCCTGACGCAGTTCTTCGCGCAGTTTGTAGTCCAGGTTCACCAACGGCTCATCGAACAGGATCAGTTCGGCATCCTTCACCAACGCGCGGGCCATCGCCGTGCGTTGCTGCTGGCCGCCGGACAGTTCCAGCGGGTGACGCTTGAGGAATTTCTCGATGCGCAGCATCTTCGCGGTTTCGAGCACCTTGCTCTGGATCAGCTCGTTGGACACACCGGCCTGGCGCAACGGCGAGGCGATGTTCTCGAACACGGTCATGGTCGGGTAGTTGATGAACTGTTGATACACCATCGACACGTTGCGCAGGCGCACCGGTTTATGCGTGACATCCACGCCGTTCATCAGGATGCGGCCGCTGTCGGGCTTGTCCAGGCCGGCCATCAGGCGCATCAGGCTGGTCTTGCCGGACAGGGTGCGACCGAGCAGCACGTTGAAAGAGCCGGCCTCGAAACGCAGGTTGGCATCGTCGATCCAGGTCTGGCCTTCGATGACGCGGGAGACATGTTCCAGGGTCAATGACATGACACGCCCTTTTTTATTATTGGAATGAATCTGGCCAGTCGTCAGAGCGAGTTTCATGCCAACTGCGGCAGGTGCTTGATCCACAAGCAAATGCCCTGAAAGAGATGTTCGGGAGTGAACAAAAATGAACAATGCTGACTGAACAACTGAACACTCGCCGGGTTGACAATGAACAGTTCTGAACAACACTGTTTTAACCCGATTTACTGAACACCGCCCCTTCGACATTGACTTGGTTACATCCGTTAGATTGTGCAAGACCCCAAAACAATAAAAAGAAGGTCTCCATGGCCGAACCGCTGACTCACGACACCCTCATCCAGGACTCCTGGCGCCGCTGCCGCGCGTTCGGCCTGGACCATCTGAGCCCACCCAGCTTTGACCAACTGCCCGCCGAGGGCATTAGCCAATTGCTGGAGAGCCAGCATTCCTTGGTGCAGACCACCCACCAGGAAGTATTGCCTTACTACGAGAACATCCTGAGCAACTCCAACTGTCTGATCATGCTGGCCGACAACCAGGGCCAGGTGTTGACGTCGTGGGGCACCCAACGCTTCATCGAACCCAAGTTGGCCCGTGGTTTCAGCGCCGGCGCCAGTTGGATGGAGCGCTCCAGTGGCACCAATGCCATCGGCACAGCGTTGGCCTGCGCCCAGGCGGTGCATATCGAACACGATGAGCACTTCCTCAAGGCCAACCGCTTCATGACCGGCTCGGCGGCGCCGATCTTCGACGCCCAGCGCGAAATCATCGCGGTGCTGGACGTGTCCAGCGACAGCTACCTGCCGCCCTCCCACACCCTGGGCATGGTCAAGATGATGAGCCAGACCGTGGAAAACCGGCTGATCCTCAACCTGTTTCGCGGCGAGCATTTCCAACTGACCTTCAACACCGGGCTGAACAACCTCGACAGTCAATGGGCGGGCCTGCTGATCTTTGATGAAAGCGGCCAGGTGTTGTCGGCCAATCGGCGCGCCGACAATTTGCTGGGCATCAGCCTGTCGCGGGTGATGATCGACCGCTTGTTCAAGGTGTCGATGCTGGAGTTACTGAATCAGCCGCAGGGTTTGCCGTTTTCCTTGCAGGCGGCAGGCCGCAATCGCTTCCAGTGTTTATTGAAGCGGCCCAAGCAGATGCCGATACACGCACGCGTTTTCAGCCAACCGGCGCCGCCTAAAGCCGCATCGATCAGCCTCAACACCCTGCATTTCGGCGATGTGCGCGTGGAAAAGGCCGTGCGCCAGGCCGAACGCCTGCTGGAAAAGGACATTCCGCTGCTGATCCACGGTGAAACCGGCGTGGGCAAAGAGGTGTTCGTCAAAGCCCTGCACCAGGCCAGTTCGCGCAGCCAACAGGCGTTTATCGCGGTGAACTGTGCGGCGATTCCCGCTGAACTGGTGGAATCGGAACTGTTCGGCTACGAAAAAGGCGCGTTTACCGGTGCAAATCAAAAAGGCAGCATCGGCCTGATCCGCAAGGCCGACAAGGGCACACTGTTTCTCGACGAGATCGGCGATATGCCACTGCCGACCCAGGCCCGCTTGCTGCGGGTCTTGCAGGAGCGCTGCGTGCAACCGGTGGGCAGCAGCGAACTGTTCCCGGTGGATTTGCGCATCATTTCCGCCACCAACCATGTACTACGCGAGCAGGTGCAGGCCGGGCGCTTTCGCGAGGATTTGTACTACCGCATTGGCGGATTGACCCTGGAGCTGCCGCCACTGCGCGAGCGCACTGACAAGCAGGCGCTATTCCAACACCTGTGGCAGCAACACCGCGAACCGACCCAATGTGCCGGGCTGAGCGCCGAGGTGCTGGCGTTGTTCGAGCAGCACCCGTGGCCGGGCAATTTGCGCCAGGTCAGCAGTGTGTTGCAGGTGGCGTTGGCCATGGCCGAGGGGCAGGCGATCCGTCCGGAGCATCTGCCGGATGATTTCTTCGTGGATCTGAACGTGACGGCGCCGCTGCCCGCCAGCGCGTCTCTGGATGACAGCGTCGATCTGACGCTGCGCTTGAAAGCGGCGGGCGGGAATATTTCCCACCTTGCGCGGGAACTCGGAGTGAGCCGCAACACGCTGTACAAGCGCCTGCGCCAAGGCAATGACTGAACAAACGCGATTGAGACAGGGCCACCTCGGACTTGAAACCGCCCCGTCCACACGCGACACTTCGCCGCTCCATCACGAGGACACTGCCGATGACCGCAAGCGCCGCCACCGTTTCTGCACGGGAGGCTTATCAAGTGCTCAAGGATATGGCCCTGGAAACGCGGGTCATCAGCGCCTGCGCGGCAGTGGATGACACGGTGAGCGTGGAAATCGACGGCTGGCAGGTAGTGCTGCTGATCCAAGGCGCGGTGCTGGTGGGCTGCCAGCACTGCCGCTCACCCGACGGGCGGAATGGGTCATTGGACAGTTGGCAACGCTACGGCACCAATCCGGTGGCATTGATGAGTATGTGGGAGCAGGCGCAAGTCGAGCGCCTGTTGTCGGTGTCTCAACGCCAGCTCCACGACACGCCGGTGTAAATGCCCCGACCATCCCCAGGCGTGGAGCGGGCGGCGTCCAGGCCGTTATCGTTGTAACCGGGCGTGACTGTGTTGGCGTAGCGGCGGTTGGTCAGGTTGCGCAGGTCGACCCAGGCTTGCCAGTCCTGCTGCGGGGCGTCGTAGCCGAAGGTCGCGCCGAGTAAGGTATAGGCCGTCGCGTAGTAGGAATTGGCGTAGTCCACCGCCACACGCGAGGAGTGCTCGGTGTTGAGGCTGGTGTAGAAGCCGGTCGGATGGCTATAGCGCAGTTGCGCCTGGTAGTAGTGCTTGGGAATGCCCGGCAAGGTGTTGTCGCCAAAGCGCTCATCGTCGCGGTAGTGGAAGTCGCTGAAGGTGTAGGCCTGGCGCAGGGCGAGCTTACCGCTGCGGCCGCCGTCCCACAGCGGGCTGAGCAGGCTCAGTTCGACGCCTTGGTGAACCGTGGGGCTGGCGTTGGATTCGGCGAGGATCGCATTGCTGGTAGGGGTCTGGGCCTGGGTTTCGACGGTGAGCAACTCGTGGCGCACTTCGGAGCGGTACAGCGCCAGGTCCCATTGGCCGAACCACGCATCACCCCGACCACCGACTTCCAGCGTGGTGGCGGTCTGGTTTTTCAAGCTCACGCCTTCGCGTTGCAGTCCGGTCGCCGGGCCGCTGCCTGGCCCGAAGTATTTGTTGGAGCCCCAGATCATCGACCAGGCATGCGGCGGTTCGACCGATCGGCTCAGGTTGCCGTACACCTGCAATTGTGGGGTGAAGTCATAGCGCAGGCCGATACGCGGCGCGTAGTCCCAGTCATGTTGACTGAGCGGCGCCTGGCCATCGGGATAGGTCACCTGGGTTTCGCGGCGGGTGTAGATCGCGGCCAGGCCGGTGGTCAGCCACAGGTCCGGGACCAGTTCCAGGTCGTTGCCGATGTGCAGCACGGTGTCGGAGCCCAGGTAGCTGTAGTCGCGGGTCTTGGTGCCAGGGGCGTAGCCTGCGGTATTGCCGACAGGAATGCGCACGTATTCCGACGCGCCGTTGTTCGGCATCGCCTGGGTGGTGCGCAAGCCGATCGTGGTTTTGCTGTCGTGGCCGAACAGCGTGTCCTGGCGAATGTAGTTCAGCGTGCCGCTGATATCGGTGTAGGCGACTTTCAGTCGATTGGTGCCTTCGCGCAGGTCCATCGGGTAGTCGTGATAGGCCAGGCCAACTTCGATCCGGGAATTGTCGTCGAGCTGCAACGTGGTCTTGTTGGCGAGCCAGGTGGAGCCCGGTTGCAGGCGTTTTGAGTCGCGGGCGGCGTTGAGGCTGTTGGCGGCACGCGGATCGTGGCTGATCTGGTAGCGCGTGAGCTTGCCCGGCGTATCGTTGGTGGTTTCGCGGTAGCGCACGTAGAAACGCGTCTCCAGCTGCGGGTTGAAACGGTAGCCGAAGTTGGCCGCGATGCCCTTGCCCGTGCCGGCGCTCTGCTGCTGATAGCCGTCGGATTCGGAATCGGTGAGGCTGATGTAGTAGTCGGCGTCCCCCAGCACCTGGCCCGAACTGATCTCGCGCTGGGCATAGCCACGGCTGCCCGCTTCATAGCGCACTTGCAACTTGGGTGCGTCGTACCCGGTGTGGGTCACGTAGTTGACCGCCCCACCCAGGGCCAGCGCGCCCTGGTCAAAACCGTTGGCGCCGCGCAGCACCTCGACGCGGCTTTGCCACAAGGGGTCCTTGAGTTCATAAGGCGTACCGCCGGGGCCTGTGAGCGGCAAGCCGTCGAGCATCTCGTACAACCCGGAAGCATGGGCGCCGGGGCTGCGATTCAGGCCCGAGCCACGAATCGAGAGCTTTACCCCTTCATTATTCGCCGCCTTGGCGTACACCCCGGCCTGGTACTTGAACACGTCCTCGTTGGTGCTCACCCGTCCCTGTTGCACGCTGCCCATGTCAATGTAATTGGTACCGCCGGGCACGCTCTTGAGCTGCGCCTGCGCCACTTCACCCGCGCTGGCTTCACGGGTGGTGACTTCGATCGGCGCCAATTGCAGGTCTTCGGCCTGCACAAGGGAGCTGAGGGTCAGGGCGGCAAAAAGCAGCGGAGGTTGGCGCAGCAGCATGGGGCGGGTCCTTGGAATGCGGGGGCGTGAAGGCCAGGCCAGGCACGCGAACTGTGATGGGAAGACAGGGATGCTCGCCAGGTCACGCTTTATTAACGAACCGGAGCCTTCCTACAACAGCATCGGACCCTGCCTGTTTTTAAACGCCATGGGATTGGGGAGTCGCGACCAGCCGAAAGGAAATAAGCACTCCAATCATTGCAAAAGAAGCCCTGGCGGCTCCCTAGTCAGCGGCGGGCTCCAACGCCCGCATGAAATCATCCGCCTCCGAGCCCGCCGGGAACCGGAAGCCGTACATTTCATCGGTGGCCAGAATCGCGCTGAGGGCGTCGCGAAACTGGGCTTCGGTCGGCGACTCCTGCAGCAGTTTGTGCGCCTGTAACAACAGGTCGGCAGAGACACCTTGAACACTTGCGGCGTCAATCACCGCAAACAGGATAAATCGCAGACGAATTTCGCGATCCGTGGGCCAAACCGTTTTTCGCTTACCCAAGGTAGGGCCTCATATTTAAGAAAAGTCCGAGGCTATTGCCGACGGGTGGGCGTTTCAAGCAGTGCAGTGCAAGATAGGGCACTTCCTACAGAGGAAACGGAAACTCCGCACTCAACCGCCCTGTCGACGCTGCCGAGTGGCTTGCCAGCACATCAGCGAGCCGGCCGTCACCAGCACGGCGCCCTGCCAGAATTGCGCGGTGAGGTGAGCCCCCAACCACAGCGCGGCGAACGCCGAGGCCAACACCGGCCCCAGTGTGGAGATCAACGCCGCGCCACCCAACGGGCCGAAGCGTTCACTGACACTGCGGATCAATCCAGCGGCAGTGCTCCACAGGAGAATCGCCACCAAACCGCATGCTGTGGCGGCACGCTCGCTGTTGATCTGCAGGGTTACCCCTGACACCCGAAGAAATCTGGCGATGATGCTACCAGCGATCCACGCGGGCCTGGGGATTCAAACCGGGCAACGTCAACGCTCACTGCACCGGCAGGAAATTCATCAGCAACAGGCTTTGCGCATAATTGACGCCCATACGTCGGTAGCGCTCATCGAGCATCTGGGTCAGCAGGTCGAGACGCGCGACGATCTTGCCGAACTCGACGGCGAAGCTGAGGTTACTGCCCTCTTCCGAGATCTCGTTGGAAAACAGCAGCAGCACGCCGTTGGCGTCCTGACGCTGGCTGAGCAGCCAGGTGGCCTTTTCGATATTGCGCGCAGCGTTGCTGACGAATTGCGGGTCGATCGAGTCAGAGATATAGAACTGGGTGCGCCCGCCATGCGCGGTCACCAGCATGCTGCCAATCGCATAGATAAACGCCCCGACCCGGTCGCCACGAAACTCTGGGCTCAAGGAATAGCTCAGGGCCGCCAGATCACGTCGGTCCCCCAGGGCAGGCAGCGGTTGGCGGTTCTCGATGGCCTGACGGATTTCCCGCGAAGCACTCACCGCGTCCGGATAACCCGACTGGCGCCACTGGTTGGGGTTACGCAGGTACAGCTTATTCATCAGCAGATACAGACTTTGCAGGTTATCGCGCATGCCCAGGGTGGCCATGCGATCGACACTGGTCTGGAAGAACTCATCAGGTTTGCCATCGCTGAACTGCCTGGCGATATCCCGCCCCTGTTGCTGGCTGCAAGCGGTGGTGCAGAGCATGAACACGACAACCAGCCAAAGCGGGCGGCTCATCCATCGGGGGATAAAAGGCGGGAACGTATGCTTCATCTGCACCAGGTCTAGTTCTTATGTCCACACGCAGTATGGGTGTGGCTGGGACAGAGATAGATCCGAAAAATCCGAAAAAGTGCGGGATTAGGCAACAGAAAGCCCTGAATTTCATGAGAAGTGCCCAGCGCATGTTAGTGCGTATCGCGACCCGCAGGATTACCCAATAAAAACCTGATACCGAGCGGTTTATTCATAACTACAAAAGACAGGCCTTTAAATATTTAAGCCCCTGCAAACCCCGCAAATTTAAATACCGTTTCCTGCAAGGCACCTGCTGTGTCGGTTCAAACGGGAAACGAGGGCGCTGAGCGCCGGCTCGACGACCGAAGTGACACCGAAACCACTCAAATCAATAGAAACGAGATTGAATACAATTAACAAAAACATAAAATTGATGAGCATGCTGCCTGCCAGATCGTTACACCCCTGACGTATCGGCTCTAAACTGAGAAAGATACTCAGCTATTCCGAACGAGGTGCTCGATCATGGCGTTCTGTTTTGGTCTATTCTCGCCGCGTCACCATTACAAAAATTACGTTTTGATCGATAACAGCGGTTGCTGTATAGGATTCAAGACGTGCGCTCGACATCCTGGCGGAAAATGGGTTGAAACTGAAGAGATAAACCTAACCTGGCTAAACAAACCATTTATCAACAGGTGCTCACCTCCCCCTTCAAGCCCCCATCCAAAGGCATAGAACAAAAGACATTCGCACTCAAAAGCAGACTGCTTTTGTTTCACCATGCCTCTTTGCATACATACTTATAAACACGCAGCTCACTCACATCAATATCACAATATTTTCACACTTCACACGGTTCAAAACCAATCAACTTCCTTAAGCATGGGAAGCACTCTCAATTATTTTAATTGCATTGCTTTCACATCAACTATCAAACAACGGTACCGATAGTATTAACTCAATTTACAGCTGCTTAAGGAAATCAACATGACATCTGCAATCAACGGCTCAACTCAAGCCAATTTACCTCAAGCGATAGTCACTCCGCGCCAAGCGCCCCCCGCTCCGATGGTAGACAGTGATGGCGATACTGACGGTAGCAGACCAGGCGAAGTAGAACAGACCAAGGCGACCTCAGGGTCGGTCGGTACACGAATCAACACAACCGCGTAACAATCCGCAGGTTTAGGCTCCAAAAACGGGGGCCTAAACCTCGTAGTGCAGACCCAGACATAGAGCGCTTTATACAAACAAAACGGCCAGCTTCAGCAGGGCTGAAACTGGCCGTCATAGCATTGTGTCCTTCGGGCTTGGCCGGTAGTCGTCCGATTAGAAAATCGAGATTGGGTAATCCACGATCAGACGGGTTTCGTTGTAATCCCCTTCCGCCTGATCGGCGTTACCGCGGTGCCAGGCTTGACGCACTCGCATCGACAAGTCTTTGACTGGGCCGGTCTGCACCACGTACTTGGCTTCAAAGTTGGTTTCGTGGTGCTTACCGTCAGCGCCATAACCATAGGCTTGGTAGGCACTGCCGACCGGCATGTGCGTGCCGTCGATATTGTCACCGTTCAAGTAGCGCGTCATAAAGCTCAGCCCCGGCACGCCGTAAGCCGCCATGTTCAGGTCGTAACGGGCCTGCCAGGACCTTTCGCCTGGGCCGTTAAAGTCAGAGTATTGAACCGAGTTGGCCAGGAAGATGGAATCGGCCAAATCACCCGATTTGTTATTACCCACGGCCACATAGTCAAACGGCGTGTCACCGTGCACTTTCTGGAACGCCAGTGTGACGGTATGAGCACTCAGGAAAGAGTATGCCGCTGCCAACGACCAAGTGGTGTTGTCGATGGTACCGGCTTTGGACTGGCCGGAATCGAGGGTGCGGTAGATATTGAAGTCCAGGTTGAGTGACTGATCGGCAGTGAACGGGATAGTGTAGTTGGCATTACCGTAGTATTGATGCCAGACGTCTTTGAGGTCCGACGCAAACACGCTCATGGACAGGTTATCGGTCAGCGTGTATTTACCGCCGAGGTAGTCAATGCTCTTGGCCGGCACGTTTGCATAACCGGCATACAGTTCATGGCTATTGTTGGTCGTGGTCGGACCGTTACTACTGGTGAAGTGTCCGGCGTCGAGGTTCAATCCTTCAATTTCGCTGCTCAACAAGTTGAAGCCAGTCGCTGTTTGAGGCGTGGCGCGAGTACCCGCCGTGGCCAGGACGGGGTTGTTGGGCTGCAAGTTGCCATAATGCAGTTCAGTCTTGGAAAAGCGGGCCTTGATCGACGCGCCTGCGCTACTGAAATCATTCTCCAGCCGGCCGTTGCTGCTGACCGGCAAGTTGCCAGAGTCCGCATTGCCTTTGCCACCATCCAGTTTCACGCCCCAGTATCCGTAAGCATCCACACCAAAGCCGACAGTGCCTTGGGTAAAGCCGGAGGTGAAGTTGCCTTGCATCACCTGCAACCAGTCCTGTTTGTCGCCCGCCGAATTTTTACCGTCACGATCAAAATAAAAGTTGCGAAGTAGGAGATTCAAGCTACTTCCGTCAACAAACCCCTTAGCCGTCGTTTGATCATCCACACCGGCGGCTGAGGCTAGTTGACTCACACCCAGCGAGACCGTCAGCGCCACCAAATTCCACTTAAAAGACATTGTTCGTTCCCCTGTTTTTAATAGAGCTGCCTCGTCTCTCGGTGCACAGTCAGCAGGGTGCCCCCTGAAGTCAGGCCGTCAAAGCGAACAGTTATAAGTCGATGGCAGATGAGAAAAATTCTAAGTCGCAACGCATTGACTGCGCAGCGCGAGGCACCGTTTTATAACGGTTTAGTTTTTGTACAGGGCAGCCCCTAAGGGGGAGAACTTATAACACCTCCCCGCCGAAAGAATGATCTCGTTTCCCGTGAAAGTAATTTTCCATTTCTGTAACAATTCAGGCTTATACAAGAAAGGCGAACGCGTGAAATGAGTTAGACATCCATGTTTCTCATATATCTAAAGTCCACAACATAATGCGTTCAAAGCGATGCAACCCATTGATTTCTTTAAATTCCCCATCAAGCTCAACCGCTATAGCGGCAAGGGTGAAGTCATGTCTGAGGAAATAAAACCGATCCAGGCAACCCCAGTCGTACTCGATGAAAACGGCATACTCTGGCACCCGGACCTGCCATCACTCAAAAAATGAAGACGAAGAAGTGAGTGCCGAAATCTATACGCGGCAGCCGATCGCGTCGGATTCACGTCTAACTAAACAACGTTGTGCTAGCGTACCTGGAGGATGAATTACATGATGGTCTTAGACGCACGCATCGAGGTCGATACGACTATAAGCCTCGAGGCAGGACATCACATCGCTATAGAGCCTGCCTGCAAGTATCGCAGCGGCGTGGGGGTACGGAACCTGATGACACACACTGTCCCATTGCACCCTCTTGATATGGATCGTGATCAACCACTCATAAAGGTCGCTCTGTGAATACTGAGCTACCTCATTCAGGTTCGCCGCTGCTTAAGGGTTTGTGCGAGGAAGAGGTGCAGCGACGTCTGACGCAGGACGGGCCGAACGAACTCCCCGCGTCCCGCCGACGCAGCGCCCTGCGCCTGATATGCGACGTGGCCTTCGAGCCGATGTTCCTCCTGCTGGTCGCGTGCGGCGCTTTGTATATGGTGTTGGGCGATGTCCAGGAAGCCCTCATGTTGCTGGGCTTCGTCTTCGTTGTGATGAGCATCAGCTTTATCCAACAGCGGCGCAGTGAACGCTCCTTGAATGCGTTGCGGGACCTCTCCAGCCCCAGGGCTCAAGTGCTAAGGGGAGGTAAGGAGTGCAGCGTTCCCGCGCGGGACTTGGTCGTTGGCGATGTTGTAATGCTGGCTGAAGGCGATCGCGTACCCGCTGACCTGCTACTGACAACTTGCGCCAACCTATCAATTGATGAGTCCTTGCTGACCGGAGAATCCGTGCCCGTCAGCAAACTGGTCGCCCCGCAGTCTCATACACTCGGTGATCCAGCGCCGCCACCAATAGATGTGGCGCTTGCACAGGCGTTTTCAGGCACATTGGTCACATGCGGTACCGCCCAGGGACGTGTCACAGCCACAGGCGAGCGCAGTGCGCTGGGCCGGATTGGCCAGTCACTGGCAAACATTGAGGTGGAACCCACCCCGACGCAACAGGAAACGCGTCGTGTGGTCAAGCGGGTCGCTCTCATGGGCCTGGTGCTGGCGGCGGCGCTCGCTATCGCTTTCGGGCTGCTGCGCGGTGACTGGCTGCATGGGATGCTTGCTGGCCTGACGCTGGCGATGGCGATTCTACCGGAAGAGTTACCGGTTGTACTGACGCTCTTTCTAGGCCTCGGCGCCTGGCGACTCGCCCGTGAGAAAGTGTTAGCGCGCAGCATTCCTGCTGTCGAACTGCTCGGTGCTACCACCGTCTTATGCGTCGACAAAACAGGTACGCTGACGGCTAACAGAATGACGGTCAGGCGCCTTTGGTCCGAGGAGGCCGTGTATGAAGTCGCTGGGGACGGTACTCACGTCGGCACGCCTTTGCAGGAGGCACTCCACGGCGTGCTTGAGTACGCGGTTCTCGCTAGCCACCGCCATGCTTTCGATCCGATGGAGTCGGCCATCGGCGAGACCGGGCAGAGCCTGTTGGCGCTCACCGAGCACCTTCACGCTGACTGGACCCTGATCGAAGACTATCCCTTGTCGCCCCAGATGCTCGCAATGTCGCGGGTCTGGCAATCGCCGAATCAACGAGAGCGACTCATTGCCGCAAAGGGTGCGCCCGAGGCAATCGTCGATTTGTGCCATCTGGATCCCGCCCGCAGCGCGCTCATTGCGGCTCAGGTCCTGGCAATGGCAGCAGACGGGCTTCGCGTTCTTGGCGTCGCACAAGCGACCTTCGCCACCGAGGTGCTACCCGGTTTACAGCACGACTTCGACTTCAGGTTTCTAGGGTTGGTCGGGCTCGAAGATCCGATTCGCCCAGATGTGCCGCAGGCTATTGCCGAGTGCCGGGCCGCAGGCATCCGCGTGGTGATGATGACTGGCGACCACCCGGCCACAGCGATTTCGGTCGCCAGGCAGGCCGGTCTGGGCACCGATGCCCCTGTGATCACTGGAACCGAACTGTCCTCCCTGAACGATTCGGAGCTGGACAAACGGCTTGGCACGACGCAGATCTTCTGCCGCGTTCAGCCAGACCAGAAACTGCGCCTGGTACGCGCTTTCCGTGCGCATGGCGATGTAGTTGCCATGACCGGCGACGGCGTCAACGACGCACCTGCACTGAAGGCAGCCGATATTGGCGTTGCGATGGGTGCGCGTGGCACCGAGGTAGCACGCGAAGCCGCCGCACTGGTTTTACTCAATGATGATTTCGAGTCGTTGCTGACCGCAGTGCGCTATGGCCGCCGCATCTTCGCCAACTTGCGCAAAGCGATCGTATTTGTGGTGGCCGTACACGTGCCGATTGTCGGCCTATCCATGCTTCCAGTGCTTTTCGGCTGGCCGATGGTGCTGATGCCGGCGCACATTCTATTCTTGCAACTGATCATCGACCCTGCCTGCTCGGTCGTGTTCGAGGCCGAACCGCTTGAGCCAGATGCGATGAAGGCGCCTCCACGTCGACAGGACCAACGGTTATTCGACAGCGCGGTGATGACGCGTGGTATCTGCCAGGGCATTGGCTTACTGATACTGCTTCTAGCGACGTATGCGGGTATCAGGTTCTTTGCGCCGGTAGCGTCTGACCGAGATGAGCTTGCCAGAACACTAACCTTCGTCGTACTGGCGCTGGCCAACCTCGCCCTGATCCATACAAATAAGTCATGGCGCCGCACGCGCTGGATGGGGCATGGCGCGTTTGGTGCCCAACTGAGCTGGATCGCTTTCGCAACGTTGGCCATGTTGGCGCTAGCGCTCTTTTTTCCGCCTGTTACCCAGCTGTTCTCCTTCGTGACACCCGCGCCAGTATTGATACTCTTCGCGTTTGGCATCGTCGCCCTTAGCTTGATGTGGTTCGAGGTGGTGAAATGGGTAATAAACATGAGGAGCGAGCATAGTGGCTGAACTATGCTCGTTGGCGCTGACCGAAAGCCTTTGGTACTAATTCTTGAGTTCGCCAGAGGCCGCACATCAGGCAGTCGTTGATCTGGGCATTAATGACGGTACCGTCTGCGAGGATCTTAAAAGTCGGTTTCAAAATGAATCGTATCCGTCCGGTCAAGTTATCTAGCGCACTTTGCAAAACCAAGACATGGTGTTCGCTTAAGTGGTAGCCAGCCAATCAGATGAGAAATCGATGTATGCATGGGGCTGAAACGATAGCCTCCAGTCTCGCGCCACGATCTGGCGCATTCGAAAACGTGGCGCGGATTAGACGAAATCGCGACCTATAACGCTATAGGCCGCCACGGACACTCAAGGAATCAGTCATCCCGATCATCACGATCTCGGCCGTGATTACGATCATACCCGCGATCATCGTATCGGCGATCGTACCCACGGCCTCGACCTTGATCATTGTCGTAGCCCTGGTCGTATCTCCGCCCATGATCATCCCCTCTGTAACGATCATGCCCATACCTTCCTCCGTCGTCCCAGATAGGCACGCAACCACTAAGCAGAATAAGACCAGAAATGGCCAAAAGTGTTACTGCTGCGCGCTTCATCTTGAACGTCCTAATTGCTTGTGGGGGTTAATTTTTTGACTGCAAATTAGCCCAATGATTCAGCGGTGCCCCCGAATAAACATCAGCCCTTCGCCGACCTAACCAGCTACAAACACCGTGCCCAACAGCGCAAGTGGCTGAAGAACCGTAACTGGGTATTCGGCCTCTGGTGGGCAGCATGTTTGGCCGCATGAAGTTGGATATGGGCAACCCAACGATCGTCGACCAGAACCCGCTGCAGGCGCGACCGGCTTGGACGCCTGATTTTTCCAGAGTGAACTGAAATGCGCCCCCGAAACACAGAGAACAGGGACTTACCGCCGGGAATGGCACGATGCAAACGTCCGCGCAAGAACGGTAAGCCGACTCGTTAATAGCCTCAAGCCAAGACCTTGATCATCAACCTGCCGCAGCGACAGTAGAGCTATCCGCCAATAGAAAACTATAAACAAACTAGCAAATGCTCACGAAATCATCACAAACTTTTCACCACTCACTTGAAAACCAAAGCAACAAAAAACTTAAGCTCAAGAAACTCTCTCAGTTATTTTTATTCATGGGACTTTTAATTAGACCGCTTAACACATTGAAATAACATGCCGATAGTATTAACTCAAACCACCGTTTCTTAAGGGGATTCACATGACATCGGCAATCACTGGTTCGACACAGATCATCCAACCTCAACACGCAGCTATCAAACCCCAAGTCCGGCCAGCCGTGTCGGCAGACAGCGACGGCGATCATGACGGTAGCACTGCAAGCAAAGTCGAACAGCCCAAAGCAACCTCAGGATCGATAGGTACACGAGTCAACACGACCGCGTAACTGTCAGAAGACCTAGGAGGAGCAACAAACCCCCTCTGCGTCTTTGAAGGTTTTCCATTTGGCCCGTGCGCGGGCCCTTTTTTTGGTTCTTCACGGATTACCGGGAAAGACGCTCTTGATCTTCATGAAAAAGAATTCGCTATCCCGGTAACCATACGCCATACGTTTGATCACCTTTATTCGATTGTTTATTCCTTCCAACTGACCAGCGTGCATTGGCCAGCGAACCCGACTGACGATGCCTCGCCAGTAACCCTTTAGTCTTTTGGCAAACTGCATCAGGGCAGGTATCTCGCTTTCATGGGCGTGACGCTAGGAGTAGCGTAACCGCAGTCCATCGCAGTCCCATAATTAGATTCTTTTTTTGACTATTTGTTGTAACAAGCAAACCAAAATAAAATGTAGGAAAATCGCTATTTTACCCCCTGAAATCTAATCGTTCTGACATAAGCTTGGCACGCCCTCAGCACGATCAGTCCTTGGTTCCCGTCACTGGTGATGGCGTTAATTCGTTGAGCATGCGCCGGGGCAAGTTGGGTTCGCGCGGCGCCATAAACCCCGCCGACGGCGCCGGGCACGACAGGTGCAGGTCACGGCTCAGTGCCTGGGCGTAACCGTCTTGGCTCAGGCTGGTACGCACGATCCGGGTGCAGACCCGCAATGGTGATCTCGCTACCTGATGCATCCTGAAGACGGTCTGCCAGGTCAGCCGAGGCCTTTCGGTGACCGCCTGCCAACTGCCACAGGTGCCCTACCGTCGTCTTAGCTGCGGCAGCCAATGACTGGCGCCGTTCGTTTGAAGCGCTGGCGAGCCCATCGCGCAGATGGTCATTCATGGATCTCTTCTTAAATACAGGTTAAATTTAGCTTGAAGCTACTATTTCAGCAAAAACTGTTTAGCCTTGAGCACATTTAGCATTGAGCTAAACACTGGCATTCTTGCCTGTATGGATATTTATGAGATTCGCAAGCAGCAACTAGTCAGCCTCATAGGCGCCCAGCGAAAAGGCGCTTGCGCTGAGCGCTGGGGGATGGCTCCTGCGCACCTGAGTCAGATACTGTCTGACAAGACTGCAAAGAATTTGGGCGATGACGTTGCGCGTCGAATTGAAGTAATTGAGGGCTTGCCTAGAGGCTGGTTTGATTCAATCTCGGCGGATGAAGCCATCAATTTAGTTGGCGGGGATTCTGATAGCGCCGGAGTGGGTGACGCGTCAGGGCAGACCACCGCAGACCAAGTCAGGCTGATGCTTGCCAACGTTAAAGGGTTGTCGAGTACTGCCAGAGATAGGATTATTGCGGCGGCCGATGAGTCGAGTAACGTCGTCACAGTCGACTTCTCCCGCCCCGACCCGGTCGGCGATGAGGTGTGGATCGCACACTACGATGTCCGTGGCGCAATGGGTGCCGGTGAGGTACACCATGGCTATCCCGAGATACTCCAGGGCATCCGGGTAAGCCCTAAGCACCTACGCGAGATGGGCATCGAGTTCAAAGAGCACTTTCACCTGAAAATGGTGACAGGCTGGGGCCAGTCGATGGCGCCGACGATCAAGAACCGTGATCCGCTGCTGGTTGATATTACGATCAGGGAGTTCACGGGTGAAGGAACTTATGTGCTCACCTGGCAGGGCCACCTGCACATCAAACGACTGCACATCCTCGATGAAGACCATTTCGAGATGATTTCTGATAACGAGAGGCATGGTGTCCGAAAGATCAGAAGGGACGATACCTACATTCAGGCGCGAGTGCTATATGTGTGGAATGGACAGCCGCTTTAGCGCCATGCCCCTCACCAAGGCAAACCAGCAAATGTACCGAGAGCCAAAAAAATGAAAGCCATGGTTGAACCTGAAGCAATTAAAATAACTCGGCTATTCACCACTCCTGTCGCAAGCATAATTCATCCGTTAGCACACAGCCTCAATCCTCAGCTCCTGGAAATTATCCGTGAGCGGATGGAGAAAGATCCAGGATCTCGCCATAGCAACCAGGGTGGATGGCAGTCAACTGGCGACTTCAATGAGTGGGGCGGTATTCAGGGGCGGGAATTACACGATTTTGCCAGCAAAGCTGCCTCAGAATTAACCGCTGTGCATTCCCAGGAGTTCGGCTTAAGCGAAGCGCAGTTTCCATGGACTAGTAACAGTTGGGCGAATGTCAATCTCGCAGGTCAGAGCAACTCCGTGCACGGCCATGCGGGCGCATTCTGGTCTGCAGTTTATTGGGTAGACGATGGTGGGCGTCATGAAGACCCAAGCATAGGTGGTGACTTGAGTTTTATTGACCCTCGCGGCTTGATGCCTTCGGTATACAATCCGAGTCTGCGCATGAAGGTAGAGGGATGCGTGAGTGCTGGTTGCAACGCCAGCTTTGCCGCAACTAGCGGCATGCTGCTTCTATTTCCCTCTTGGTTGATGCATTCAGTAGAGTTGTTCAGCGGGCATCGCCCACGTGTTTCTATCGCGTTCAATTTCGGCTTGTAATTCTGGGTAAGTGAAACTGAATATATTCAAAGTTGTGAATTAGTCACCGCTTACTCCTGGAAGGCTAAGGACTCTAAAGCCCGCCGATCACGGGCTAATGAGATGGTCACCCCCAACACCCTGTGAGGGCTACGCTTTCACGGGGTGTTTTGTTTTCGGAGGCCATCATCATGAGCGAGTCAGCGCTGATCGGTATCGATCTCGGCAAACACACTTTCCACCTGCACGGCCAGGATAAGTCGCGAGGTCTTTCGCAGAAAATGCTCACGGGCGCAGATGATGCGGCTTTTCGGCAATGTGCCGAGCTGTGTCGTGGTGATGGAGGCCTGCGCAGGGTTGCATTTTGTCGCTCGCCAACTGATGGCGATGGGGCATACGGCCAAGCTGGTCTCTCCGCAGTTTGTTCGCCCCTTCGTCAAGGACAACAAAAACGACTTTGTCGACGTTAAGGCGATTTGCGAAGCCGATTCTCGTCCATCCATACGCTTCGTTACGCCTAAAACCGAATCTCAGCAAACCCTGTCTGTGCTGCATCGGATGCGCGAATCGTTGGTGCGTGAGCGCACCAAAACGGCTAATCAGATGCACGGTTTCCTGCTGGAGTTTGGCATCAGCCTGCCCAAGGGATTGGCCATCATGAAGCGTTTGGCGAGCGTCTTGGCCGAGCATGAATTACCCGTTCGTCTGACGGTATTGTTACAACGCCTACACGATCACTTCGTCTATCTGGATGAGCAAATCAAGGTCTTGGATAAAGAACTGGCGGGCCAACTGGCCGACGATGACCTGGGTAGTCGTTTGCTGAGCATGCCGTGTTTCGGCCCGATCACCGCCAGCCTGCTGGCTGTGGAGATGGGCGATGGCAAGCAGTACCGATGCAGTCGGGACTTTGCTGCCTCCTTTGGCTTGGTGCCCAGGCAGTACAGCATGGGCGGCAAGGCCAATTTGCTGGGGATCAGCAAGCGGGGTGACAAGCACCTGCGACAACTGTTGGTGCAGTGTTCCAGGGTCTATATGCAGAGGCTGGATCACCCTTCAGGTTTTGCGATAGCTGAACAACAGATGATGTGAACGGCACACCGGCCTGGCGAAAATCCTGACACAAAAATCGGCTTCAGAAGCCGACATTTTTTTAAGGATCGTCAGGCGCGACGCTCATCGTGGGGCTGGGGCATGCCCCAACAGACGCCGGATAGATTTAAGCAAGCCAACCACTGTAGTGGTCAACTCATCCCGGACACGGTTTTGAGTTTTTCTTCCGTTTTCGCTGGGGCCAATCCATCGTTAAATTGATGAGGTCGGATCCAGTTGTAGTGATGCATCAGGTACTGGCTAATGTCTCTCTGAGCCTGGTGGCCGGTCATGTAGCCAGTGGTTGGTATCCACTCTGTTTTCAAGCTGCGAAAAACCCTCTCCATCGGCGCATTATCCCAGCAGTTTCCTCGGCGGCTCATACTCTGACGCATGCGATAACGCCACAGCCGCTGGCGAAAGTTGCGGCTGCCATATTGCGATCCCTGGTCTGAGTGAAATAGCAGGCCTTGCGGCTTGCCACGCTGCTCGTAAGCCACGTCCAACGCCTTGATCACCAAGTCTGCATCCGGCTTTTCTGATAACGCCCAGCCCACCACTCGACGAGCGTAAAGATCCATGACAACCGCAAGGTAGTGCCATTTCCCCTGTGCCCAGATGTAGGTGATGTCGCCGCACCAGACCTGGTTGGGCGCTTCGACATCAAATTCTCGGTTCAATATATTTGGGATATCCGGCCGCTCGACTGTCGCCTTTTTATAGGCGTGTGATCCTGGCTGCTTGCTGACCAACTCCAGCTCACGCATCAGCCTGCGTACCTTAAACCGTCCAATTTGCTCACCTTCTTCTTGCATCATCAACGTGATGCTTCGACTGCCGGGAGCACTTCGGCCCTGGGTGAACAACTCGCTCACTCGGCTACGCAGCCTGAGCCGCTCAACATCTGGTGTTCGCCGCCTTAGACGATGCGCGTAGTACCCCGAACGAGCGACCTCAAACGCCTCGCACAAGCAGTCAACAGGCTCATGGACGCTTAGCTGATTGATCAGCGCGTACGCTCGAGATCTTCCGACATCAAGAGCGCGGTAGCCTTTTTTAATATTGATTTCTCGCGCTCGAGGCGAGCAATCCGAGCTTCCAACTCCTGGATTTTTTGCTGCTCTGGTGTCAGGGCCTTGCTCTGGGGCGTGACGCCGGTGCGCTCTTGCTGAAGCTGGTCGACCCAGCGGCGCAGCGCCGACTCACCAACACTCAGTGAACGACTGGCTTCGATGAAGCTGTAGTTTTGCTTGAGCACGAGGTCGGCAGCCTCGCGTTTGAATTCAGCGGAAAAGGTACGGCGTTGTTTGGTCATCTGACACCTCGATCTGGCGAGTATTCTCGCCTAAAAGGGTGTCCGGTTTCATTAGACCACTACACACACCACCCGTTAATCAGTATTGCAAAAATGGGGGTGACCATAGATTTCTATGCTTGTCAGAAAGGTGCCAGTTCCTCTTCAGGTTCAAATTCTACCCTGCCCGCTAACTCGACCTCCTGTTGCTCCCACCTCTCCGTCACGCTGCCGTCATCGTTGACAAGCGCATCACGGAGACGGTCTACAGGCGCGCTGGCGAGATCGTGAAGCCGACTCGTTGATCTCGAATCTGGCGGAGTTGCGGAAACCGCCTGAAATGATGCTTCCCAAACCCCAGAAACACAAAAGCCCCGCATTGCGGGGCTTTTGTATGAATCTTGGCGGGAAACCAGGGATTCGAACCCTGGGAACGCTATTAACGTTCGCCGGTTTTCAAGACTGCCGACTTAGCAATACAAATCAACAGCTTAGGTCTTCATCATTTCCGCACCAGAGCATTTTTTGATGCCCTACAAGCCGCATAGAACAAGGGGCGCGCATCAGGTTGCGGAAACGACTTACCCCTCCCTCGGCGTCCTGCCGACCGAACACCAAACCAGAACCAGCTACAGCTCGCCGCCTCAAATCGCGCCACGCAAAAAACTTGATCATCAACCTATCGCTGCGACAGCAGAGTCATTCACCAATAGAAAATATAAAGCCAACTAGAAAATTATCACAAGTTTTCACCACTAACTTGGCAGCCAAATCAAAAGAAAACTTAAGCTCAGGAAATCCTCTCAATTATTTTTTATTCATCAGGCATTTAACGCCCCCCCTAAACTTCAAAGAAACATGCCGATAGCATTAACTTAAACCACCGTTTCTTAAGGGGATTCACATGACATCGGCAATCACTAGTTCGACACAGATCACTCAACCTCAACCCGCAGCAATCAAACCCCAAGTCCGGCCAGCCGTGCCGGCAGATAGCGACGGCGATCATGACGGTAGCACTGCAAGCAAAGTCGAACAGCCCAAAGCAACCTCAGGATCGATAGGTACACGAGTCAACACGACTGCGTAACTGTCAGAAGACCTAGGAGGAGCCCCCTCTGCGTCTTTGAAGGTTTTCCATTTGGCCCGTGCGCGGGCCTTTTTTTTGGGTCGCGGCTACGCTTTCTATGACCTCAAATGGATCTAATGCCTCTACAAATCACAGGATCATCAACGCGATGCCATAGATTAGAGGATTGCCAAGCAGCTCATATACAACCAGATCAGGTACTGAGCTGATCGCCACAAAGACCGGCACGGTGACTCGCGATGAGCGCACCGAGCTTGCGACCCTATCGTTTGCCCATAAAAACCTGTCATTTTTTTGGAAATGAAATATAGCTTTTTTCCCAGCACTCTACGTGACCTGGCCCAATGCAAGCTGTGCCTAACAGCCCCCGATATGCTAGGAATTTCGAAGCAAAATATGCAGAAAAAACCTCAAATTTCAATGGCCTCAGCCTGAAATTAAGCTATACCTAGATAGCTACCAATAAGGTGATCATCATGCTGTGGCTCAAGTTACTTTTCTTCACTTCATCTAAATTCCGCAGCTTCGTCAGAATTGATCAAAACGGCGTCTGCTCAGAGCTAATTCGATGCCAACAATCGCCTGGTAATTCATGGGTGGAAGTGGATGAGTTCTGCTTGAGTTGGCTCGGCAAACCGCTACCTGGACATGCCTGCAAAATGAGTCTCGTGGGGGATGGATCTGCTATCAAAATGATCCCCCGTCCATAGGCCGCTCTGGGAAGGTCGGCAGCGGCCGCAGCAACCAATCGGCTTGAAATACGCTAAAAAACGCGATAACACTTGCCAGCGTCAAGCGACAGAGTAGATCCATACTGAAATTTCAGACTCTCATGAAAGGCCTGACTATTAGAAGCGCCAAAAACAGCGCCCAACAAACGACCAAGAGTACCGTAACCGCAGTCCATCGCAGTCCCATGATTAAATTCCTTTTTTGACTGCTTGTTGTAACACGCAAACCAAAACAAAAATGTAGGAAAATCGCTATTTTATCGCCTGAGATTTAATCGCCCTGACATAAGCCTGGCACGCCCGCAGCGCGATCAGTCCTTGATCGCCGTCACCGGTAATGGCGAGAATTCGTTGAGCATGCGCTGGGTCAAGTTGGGCTCGCGCGGCTCCATGAACCACGCCGACGGCGCCGGGGGCGGCAGGCACGTTGCAGCCACTGGCTGAATCCGCGGCGTCGAGAAGGACTGACAGCCGAACATCAGAAGTGGCAAGGCGATCGCGCAGAACAGCCTGGTTGCGTTGGGCATCGGATAATTCCCTGGTGTGTTGTTGGTCCTGGCCGGCGAGCTGCTGCTCCAGGGCCAGGTGCTTGTCCTGCTCGGCGCGGGTTTGAGCGGCGGCGGCATTGCTGATCGCCGCAAGGTCATCCTTGTGCAGGCCTGCCTGCTCGGCGAGCTTCTCGCCCATCCGCCAGTCCTGCACCTGCCAGGTGCCGGCAGCGCTGATGACCATCGCCAGCAGGATCGCGGCCAGGATCTGCCCGGCCGTCATCACGGCACATCCTTGAAGAAGACGTGATGCCCGAGGCGCAGGGTCTGCTTGGCCTTCGCCGCCCAGGCCGGAGCCTTGGGCATGGTGGTCGCGTAGTAATGCGTGGCGCCGCCGGTAGGGTCGGCCACGGCGGCGGTGATCACCTGGTCAGCCGCGCGTTGGGCCTGGGCAAACTGCGCGGCCGGGATCGCCTTGGCCCCACTCAGGTATGCATAGTTCGGGTCGTTCTGATTCCAGCAACTGAACTGCCAGGGCTTCAGGCACACGCCTGCATAACCCTCCCCCCACCACGACTTGTCCTTGCCGTCGAACACTCGGTTACGGATGGTCCAGGCCACGGCGATCTGTCCGTCCATACCTTCGCCACGGGCCTCACCCCAAAGGGTGCGCGCCAAGATATCCCGGTCTTTTTCGGTTACGGTCATACTTTTCTCCATGCGAAAAAAAACCCGCACAACGGCGGGGATTAGAGGTGAAAACCAGCTAGGTAAACTTGGGTGCGCGGTGCAGCACCAAGGGAATATTGGCAATACAGCTATTGCGATAACGAGTTCCCACAACGTTATTATTTGACAGCTTCTAGATGGGGCACATCGCTATCATCTGCGCCAAATTACGCATAGCAGAAGGAACGCGTTAATCGTGTTGAGACCCGCCAAAACTACCAATCACCACGGATGGGTTTGGGTCTATAAAAAAATCAGACGCCTTGGATTCTCTCGTTTTACTGCTTTTTACAGGGTAAGCCTCTACGTTCTACGAGGAGATACTGGAACTTTTAGGTTCAAATATGGCTGGCAAAAATTCCGCTTCCGCCGTTAATTACGGATGGCGCCGGGTTTAAAGGTTTGCCTAGCCCGACTCGTGCCCGACCTGGGCGATGAATGCGGCGGCACGCGGTGCGCCGACGATGCCGTAACGGTTCATGGCCGCGTTCAGGACTGGAACAAAAACGCCGGCTTGGCGGCCGGCGTTCGGGAAGATCTGCAGCAACTGCTGCTCGGTAATCGGCATGGCTTTTTTCCAGACAAAAAATACCCGCTCATGGCGGGTGGCGGTGTTCGGCAGAAACTCAAGACGCTGGTGGAGGGCTCAGCCGGTTGATGGTTGCGCGGGCGGCTGTGCGTGACTCTTTGATGTCGTCCGGGATGGGCGTGCCATCCTCAAGCAGGGCGAAGGCATGCCAGTTGGTCTCATCCAGGTATGCGCGGGCCTGGTCGAGGCTGACCTCGTCCGCAAGATCCTGCGCCGTCTTGATCGGTTCAAGCTGGCTCAAATCCACCATTTTCGGGTCCCTCCTGAATTTCTGGCAGTTCAATCACGGGCGGCGCGGGTGGCGAGGTGTCGGGGAACTTTACCGGACCGCTGTGCGCATCGATTACGATTGGCTCTACTGGATTGCGGTATTCCTCGGGGCTGTTCCAATCGACAGGAAGTCGAAGGGTGAAGTACAAGGTCTTGCCCTTGCGCTCAACGTACTCAGTTTCAACGAAGAACTTATTACCAACCGCACTGCCGGGAAGTCGATAACCGTCAGGGATGCCGGAGAGGTCAATTTCCTCTCCATTGATAGTGAGAAAATCACCATCAATAGATGCTTCAAGTGGCCAATCAACAAGATCAGCCCAAAGTTTAATCCTCATCACTTCCATCTCCCCCAAACCATCAGCCATGCAACAAAGGACTGCGTACCGGCCCCATTTCTTACAGAAAAACTCACCGTAGTTAAGGACTCCATATAGCACGTGGTCACGCCAAAGTGGTCATGACTTACATACGGAGCTAACGTCACAACGGGGGCCGCAAAATTTACCGAGATTAACCCGCTAGGGATTGTGAAGGACTTAAACACCAAAGAGTTTGCAGGCACTGACTCAATAAGCCCAAGCGGACCCTGAATACACATCATTCCGTTAGCATACTTAGCCACCCAAAATCCGTTAACAGTGGCAGCCGACATAACCCCACCACTTGCAGGATCGTAAAGGGCTGATGCCTCGTCGATCACTAAGCGCCATGGTCCCCAGCGCGTTGACGTTACCCCATACCCCGTGCGCCTGAAACTCGGATGGGTAACACCAGCAATGCCACTTAACCCGGTAAAGACCTGCTGAACATGGTCTGTTGGGGAGAGGATTGTTTCCAAAATCCCATATGTCCAGCCGGGTGGCTTTGTTCCAACTGTTGTAGTCGATACATATCCAGACCCTAAGACCTGAGTAGTGGACACATCGTCCATATCCAAAACGTAAGTCGATGGTTCAAACAGCTTCATTCTGCGCCGTTCTGCCTGACCTATTGCCGGGGAGAGCGGCAAGGAGTCCCGCATAGAGGAAAATGGGATGGATGGTGAAGATCCATTACCGCCACGGTTAACCGCGAGCGGCGCAGAAGGCGTGCCAATCCCCTGGTAGAGCTCCAAGGTCATCGCATTTATCTTTGAGCTCGCCACGCGGGGCGTGTCGCCACCGAGACCTGTAGGCGGCGTACCGAGAATAATTTCTTGTCTTGCCATGGCTTTCTCCAGGCGAAAAAATACCCGCATAGCGGGTGGTGTAGATCAATTGGTGAGTGTGGTGAGCGCTCGATCAGGTGCCGGGAAGTCTGGCGAATACCGCGCCGGGCATGCCCATGTTCGACCATGCGCCAAGCGCCGTTATACCAAACACCTGTAGGCACGACTGGGAGTAGTTGAACCTTACGCCGATAGGTGTCCAGTTGATGTGCGTCGGGGTCAATAAGCCTCGCGAGAACGGGTTGATCATGAAGTACTCGTCAGAGAGCAGGGCTGCGGTCAGGGAGTTGCGCCAGTAATACCCGTTTGCAATTGGGTTTATCTGCACCTTGCCCTGGAATGACCACGAGCTACTTGCCTTTGTGAAGAGTACCGGTGTGGCGCCAGAGTCGAATATCACGGAACTGTTAGCGCCCCACATTCTCAATCCATAATCTGCCTTTGTTATTGATGCAAAAACGGCTGCAAACCACTTTCCGTAAGGCCTATAGTCGATATTGATCGTGGTCAGTACAAACCCAGTCCAGTTCCCCGGACCGCCAGAAATAGTCATCCCGGTGTATAAATCATCTGGTCTGTCAGGGGTATTCCTGATGAAGATGCACGGAGGCTCAGGCGTTATTATCGCCGACGGGAATGTAACGTAGGCAGTTGAGCTTCCCGAAGCCTGATAAGTCCCGTTGTATAGCGCGCATAGTCTTGGCTGTTCTGAGTCGATCTGAACGTAGTTACCGTCATTTACAACCGATAGGCCGAAATTCAATTTTTAAACCTCATTACCAAAAGCCTGAACTGAATGCTTGTGCTAAACCAATCGGTCTCTGCTGGGTTTTTATTTCTCACCTGAACAACGCCCGGCGAAACAGTCATATAAGGCAGGGCGCTGCTACAGTATTGGTTCGCAGCTGCAACTGTCGGAAGTACGACAGCAGTACAGTTCGCAGGATCAAACCCGGGGATGGACACCGTCACCACAGGGGTGACGGCCAGGTTGTAGAGCGCATTGTGCAGCACCTGATAGGTGTAGCTGTCGGTATCCATTTCGAGCACGCCATTCGCGCTCCACGTCCTCACTCCATAGGTCATGGCGAAAGTCTCCCCACCAATACACGCAGAAGCTCGTTGATGTCGTACACCGCAAGGCCATCGTTATTGAGCAGCGTCGAGCCACCGGTGCCAGCGCTGCGAAGCGTGAACGTGCCGGCCTTGACGTTGATTTCCAGCAACGGCCGCCCCTTGGAGTCAACCGCTTCAGATCTCAGCGTCATTCCCAGAATGATCTCCTGGATGAATGCCTTGTTGATGACCGCTTGGTTTATGAAGACCTGGCCACCACTCACCACGAATGGCGTTATCAGTTGCCCGCTCACCTCATCCACAATTGCGAAGCGTTGAGCGAACGCGAGGATCTCCGATGTATTGCCGTCAGAGCCCAAGGAAAGCCCTGCCATTACCTTCTTGCCGTTGCTGGTGGTTTCGGCCTTGATTGTCGTCATCGCCGAAACCTTACCGTCGGTGGTGACTTGGGCCTTGCTGACGACCTGAATAGCTGCCGAGTTATCACCGGCTACCGCCTTAAGGGTTTTGATCTCTTCGGCAGTGGCTGCTTTGTCAGTTGCCATGGCTGTCTGGACGGTCGTGATGCTTGCCGCGTTCGCCGCCACGTTCGCTTCGACAATATCTGTACGCTGCGACTGCGCGAAATCCCGCTCAGCAATTGCGGACATCAGCGACCAGGCCCCGGCCGAGGCGGTGTCATCACCCGCACTGCCCTGCTCCGAGCCTGCAGAGTCTGATTTCACCAGTGCATAGACGCCTTCCAGGCGTTCGGCAGTGGCCGTGACCTTGCCGTCCACCTCTTCGATGGTTGCTTTGTTCTGGCTGATTTCCAGCGCCATCGCCGCGTTCGTTTCGGCGATGGTGCCCAGGTTGAACCAGTAGCTGGCGTTCGGCGGCGTGGTGTTGACCGGTACCGCCTTGGTGGCCTGGAACAGTTGCTGGCCTACACGGACCATGTCGCCCTTGGCGTAGGTCTTTGTGGAGACGTACTCCAGAGCGTCGACCACTTCCGAGATTAGATCCTCCAGCTCCTGCTTGGCCCTCTCCAAACGATCGTTGACCGAGCCCGGCCCATCACCAGTAATCAGGTCTATTTCTTCCCGCAGGCTCTGGTACAGCGCGCCCTTGCCGATCTTCTCGGCGAAGTACTTGTCGTACTCCGTCTGATCAGAACTGGCCCGGCCATTCACGGCGCCCGGGATCGGCCAGAACGGCCCGACGTTGCCGGTACGGTCCACCAGGCGAGCCCAGAAGTAGACGCTGGCCCCGGCCAGGATGTTCTGCATCTCGTGCTTGGCCTGCGGGTAGCTGAAGTCGCTCAGCTTCACCGCAGTGGTTAGATCCGGTGACAGGCTGTACCAAAGCTCCGTCCGCTGGGTGTCCTCGGCGCCCGGCGGGAAGCCCCACTGGATGCCAATGCCATAGACCAGGCTGCTGGTGGTCAGGAAGGCCACCGCCGGCGGCAGGCCAACCTTCCCTTCTAGGTTGGTCAGGTTGGAGCTCTTCCAGATCGAGGAAATCTCGAAGGCGCTCACTGACCGAACCCGGGCCACGTAGGCGCCCGAGTAAATGCCAGTGATGTCGACGCTGGTCGAACCGGTGCGCTGCACCTTGATCCAGTTGCCGCTGTCCTTGCGCCACTCCACGTCATAGGCGACCGCGCCAGTCACGGCGGGCCAGGAGATGTTCATGGTGCTGATGGCGATGCCCTGGTTCACGGCGTAGCTCGACGTCAGCGTGACGCTCGCCGGCGCCGGAACGACGGTGATCGGCACAACGCTGATTGGACGTTCTTCCAGGCGCGCGCCGGTGTCGATGTGCGCGAATTTGCTCGGGTCATACTGCACGGCCGAGATTTCAAAGACGCCAGGCTCCGGCCGGGCGACGCTCACCACCCTGTACAGCGGGATGGCGAGGTCGTCGGCATCCAGCGCCCACACCAGTTCGGGTTCGGGCGCAACGGAGTAGGCAACGGTAACGGTGACCTGCCGGCCGCTGACCAGTTGCACGGTACGCCCCTCGCACTTGCCGTCGGGCAGGTTGAGGATCAATCGGTCACCGGGCTTGGCCTGGGTATCACGGTCCAGTGTGATGACCTTGCCGTTCACAGCCGAGATGCGCCCGCCCACCGGTCGACCGGCCAGGAGTTCGTCGGCAATCGGGATCACGTAGCCAGGCAGCGGGATGCGCCCGTCGAGGCCGACCTTGAAGGTAACGGCCCGGTCCTTGGAGTTGGTGAGCAATGCCCACTTGCCCCGGCGCTGCGCCTCCGACTCGCGGGTGCAGCCGATGGCGCTGATCTCCAGCGGGTTGTCGCCGTAGCGGCGCTGCAACTTGGCATCCGTAACTGCAGTGACGTCGGTGTCGTAGTTGTTCGCCGGGTTGTCGTAGCTGATCAGCGCGCGGCTGTACCGGGTGCGCTCCGATGCGCTGGAGTAGGTGAACTTACCGTCGATGACGTTCGCCCGGGTGTAGGCGAAGTCGAAGTCAGTGGCCCGAGGCATATCCGACAGGGTGAAGACCTGGCCCTGGGCCCAGTAGGTCATGCCCCGGTAGATCGCCGAGATGTCACGTAGCAGCGACCAAGCGTCAGCTTTGCTCTGTAGGTTCAGGTTGCAGATAAAGCGCGGCTCCTGGCCGCCCTTCCCGTCCGGCACCAGTTGGTCGCAGTACTGCGAGATGCGGTAGAGCTCCCACTTGTCCACCATCCACGGTTTGATGCGGCGGCCCAGGCCGAAGCGATCGGCTGTGGTGATGTCGTAGGTCATCCAAACAGCGTTGTCGGTCCAGGCCTGCTTGAAGGTGCCGTCCCAGATCCCGGTATACGAGCGCGACACAGGGTCGTAGTTGCTCGGCACCTGCATCTTCTTCAGCTTGGTCTCGACAGTCACGGCCGGAATGCTGCGGAACTGCTCGGCCGAAAACTCGAGGTAGAGCAGCGCGGTGTTCGGATAGCGAATCTTGGCGTCGATCACCTCAGTGAAGCCGGCGATCTGCATCGTGTCGGAGATTTTGTTGTTGTTCTGGTTGATCGTCAGACGGGTGATGCGCATCAGCCAGCCGGTGGTGGCCCTGGGCAAATCGATACGGCGCGTGCGCTCGTAAGTGCTGGTGGTCTTGCCGTCGACAGCCTCGCTAAGCACCTGCTGATAGGCACCGCCGTCGGTGGCCAGCTCAACTTTGTACACGATCCGGTAACCGTTGATGTTGCCGCTGGCATCCACAGACTGGAGCGCCGGCCAGGCGAAACGCACGCGTACAGCCGAAAGCTGGATGTTGGTGATTGCCCGAACCCAGGGCGTGCCACTGCGCAACTCCGTACTGATGGTCGTTTCGTTCTCGACCGATGGGATGCCCTGGATATAGGTTTGGTCCACGGCCCCGGTGCGCCACTCCCACTTCACATTCGGGAAGTTCATGTTGCCCTGGGGGTCTTGCAGCGGGGTGTTGTCGAGGTAGATATCGCGCGCTGTCGGAGTACCTTCGAATTCACCCTCGCCCGCGGCGATCAGCATCTTGGCGATGGCAACAGAGCGCAGGCTATCCGGGGCTTCTGTTGGCGTTTTAGGCTTCTCTTCGCCGCCCTTGGCGCCGTGAATATCAATCTTGCGTGCTGCGCCCATGCTTTTCTCCAGGCAATAAAAAACCGCCTCATGGACGGTTGCAGTGCTTCAGGTGTTGGCTACATCTGGTCTTCGGCATAAATGGCGGCACTGATGATCGCCCCACCCACCCGCCGCTTGCCGTAGCAGAGCGGTACCGGGTTACCAGATGCAGTGGTGTTCTTGGCGCTGCCGAAGGCATAGCCGGGAGTGTTCTCTGGTGCGGCACTGGTTTTGAGTCCGCCGGCTTGGGGACTGAGCATTTGAATCACGCCGCCAGCGACCAGACCGATGCCGGCGGGAGCCAAATATGGTGCAGTAACCGGGAAAACATAAGAAATAGCGAGTAGCACTACACCAACGATTGTCTGGAGAATCCCAGCCCGTTTGCTACCAGTAATTACCGGCGCAATGCGGATGTCGCCTTCTCCGCCAAAAGCGAGCTCGCCCTCTCCAATATTCTTTTTCCCCCTGAACACCGCGAACTCAATCCCTCGAGACTTCGCATTCGACAAGAACCGCTCGAAGCCAGGAACCTGCACGCAGAGGGCCTTGATCGCCTCGGCGGTCGTTCTGATCGACAGTTTGAAGGAGCGACCGAACTGGCGTAGCTGACCGAAAAGCAGGATGGTGGTGAGTGGCTGGTATTCGATTGCGAGCGCTGCCATAGTTTTCTCCTGGCATGAAAAAGCCGCCCGAAGGCGGCTTGATGTAGTTGTTCGTTAAAGGCAGTCGCGGACTGCCTTTTCAATGGCTGATCGACCGTAACCGGGCGCCCAGGACAATCGCTGATACAGCGCGATGCTGCTGCCATTTGAGGATTGATTCACCTCAAGAAGCTCCTCGGCTGTCGAGTCGGTAGCAACGATGAGCCTATAACCAGTCGAGGTTTCGGTCATCGTGGCTCCTGAGCGAGCATCCTGCCATTTGGGCATGACGCAGAGGGCATATTGTTTCGGAGCCTTACTCGACGAGGCGCTGATGGTTGCCTTTCCGCCTTTGAGGTCGCCAGGTGTTGTGCACCCCGCCAGCATCACCACCGCTACCGCAGCTATCAAAATCCGCATGATTGCGCCTCCTGCCTAATCACATGACTTTGATTGGAATGCCGCTGGAGCCTATCTCCCAACCGCCGACAAGCCTGTCATTGTGGATAAGGAATTTATAAGGCTTCGCGCCTACATAGCCGCCATAGCTATTCTTTGCATTGACCGTAACGTCAAGCAAGTAACCGGCTTCAAGCTTGCGCCCCTCAAAAACGCTACCCACCATATAGCCACGATAGACAGAACCGAAGCTGTAGCGCGCAGATTCTGGATCTTTCAGATAGATGTTGAAAAAGTTTTTTACAGCCTTTTCGGCATCAGCCTGATAAACCGATGCCCCGTAATCTGAGGCCTGAATCTGCTCTGGCGTTGGCTTGGAAGCGCAGCCAGTAAGCAATGAAAACAACAGAAATATCAGTGCAGCTGAACGCATTTGGTACCCTCCATGTTTTTTGAAGAATACCATTGAAACGCCAGCACGAAAGCCCCGCATGGGCGGGGTTATTTCGGGTTCGGGGGAGGCTAGGCGGCGCAGATGGGATAGGCTAGATGCAAAAAGCCCAGCGCAGGGCTTGGCTCTTTTTTTCGTGGATGTTAAGAACGTTCGGGCTTTGCAGCAACGTACCCATTTACCTCGTTATGGCAATCAACCGTCAGTTCATTTAGATAAGGGGTCATCTCCAGACGCTCCATCAGCCGGAGCAGGTCTGTAGCGGACTCACGAATAGACGTCCAATCTTGATGATCGAATATCAACCGGTCGCCACAATGGAAAGCGTCTTCAGACAGGCCATTACATAGTTGCCAGAGGTTTTGGAGGCCGCGCTCTACTTCGCTTGGCATGGCATTACCACAGGCCGCCAAGGTCTCGTTCAACGGCAACATTGTCATGGACCAGGCTTCGCATGCAGGGCAGTCAGGAATAGCTTCTCGCTGCTCATCTGCACTCATCGCCAAGAATTCCAGAGCAGGAAATACTTCACAAACGGCGAGTACCCGCTTGAACTCCCCCTGCCCGTACCATTCCCAGAGCGTCGTTGCGAATCCCATCTTGAAGCTCCTAAACCGCTACCGCCTCTATCAAAATTCGCATGCTTGCTCCTAAAAAATTGATCCGCCGAAAGTGAAGAATTTGAACGATATCTTCTCGTCATTCACATCTCTCATTTCATAGCGAATTCTGTCGAGCCCGTTATCTACACGAGCGGCTTCAAGATGCATGAACTGGGTCAACCCACCACCAAACCCGCTCAAATCAAGAGCGCTGACATCATGAAAAGTCAGTGTCACCGCATCCAAATCTGACCCATTGGCAGAAAGCACCAAAACCAAATCGTATTTGAAATCGTCGAATTTGATGTTGATCGACATAACACAATCATGCTCGCGCAGCAGATCGTTTAAGCGATCAAGCCTATCCATGTGTCAACCCGTCCGGGGTCAAATTCCACGCCATGTGCATGTCGTTCCCTCGTTGGTTTGGCGGGACTGTAGCATCAAGGAAACGGCTCCAGAAGGTCGCACGTTCTGTACATGAGGCTAAGCCTTAAATCCGAGTACACAAAAACAAAAAAGGCGCTACTAAGAGCGCCTTTTTTGATACCGCCTAGTTACTGCAAGCTAACCTGACGCAGCTCTGGAGTACCTTCGCTACCGATAGCAATTTTCTTAGGCTTGGCTTCTTCGGGCACCACACGCAGCAAGTGGATGCTCAACAGTCCGTTGTTCATCGAAGCACCGCGCACTTCAATGTGATCTGCCAGTCGAAACGACAACCGAAATGCTCGTTGCGCGATACCCTGATGCAGATAGGTTACTTCTTTTTCGGTTTCGCGCTTGTCCCCAACGACTGTCAAAACACCCTTCTCGACCTGGATATCCAGATCCGCTTCTGTGAGCCCCGCTACTGCGATGACAATTCGATATTCGTCATCACCGTGCTTTTCCACATTGTGAGGCGGATAGGTATTCGGAGTCTCGCTGCGAAGCGCCGATTCAAACAGGTCATTGAAGCGATCGAAGCCAACAGATTGGCGGAACAAAGGGGCCAGCGAAAGGGTAGTAGCCATCTCAAAATCTCCTGATTAAATCCAAGTGATTAAGTGCGCGACCCTCATTCGGCGTCGCGTGATAAAAATTTATGTTGGCCGAAAAAAATTTCAAGAGGGCAGAAGAAAATTTTTACGCGGCCGAATTTTCACTCGCTGAAGCAGCGGTTCAGCATTAAGGAATGCTCGAACCGCTCTCCTGATTTGTCCACAGCGCTACGTCCTGGTGTGTTGCCTTAGCGCAGCATTCTTCCGCTCGCTTCCTGTCCAGGCATCCAGCGTGGATGGAACAACAGTAACTGGGTCGGGGCTTGCAGTAGTAGCCTTTTGCCTTCACCCAGCCAAGGAATGGTCATGTCGATCAGAAGTCTTACAAAGAACCTCCCAGCAGATCCAGACAATAAAGGCTGGGTATTGGGCTGGGCAGTCTTAAAGGACCGTCCTGGCCCTTGGCATCTCGTCGACGTCTACCCCAGCAAGACAGTAGCCGAGGCTCAAGCGGCACAATTGAATGATGGGTACATCGTTGAATATGGCTCCCACAAGCTCGGCTCAGATGACTTTATCGGAGGGCTTACACCGCCGGAATGAGTACCGGGGCAGAGGACGCCTGGAAGCCAATCCGACCAGGCCCGGAGACAAGTTGTGCTGTCAGCCCGGGCGTCCCTTTGTAACCACGGCGGCAGCCACCCTTGCTCTGGCACTTACCGGAGAATTTCACGCGGTCAACCTCGATGCCGCCATCCAGAATGGCAACCTCGGCTTCAGCACCACAGATACTGCCGCCGGTAATGGTGAAGAGGTCGTGAATGGTCAGCACGTAACGCTGGCATGGCTGCATGCAGCCCTCCTGCTGCCGAATGGGCAGTGAGAAATGAATAGAAGGATTACCCAGTCCTTCGCCTGCAAGCCCAAGGACTGGGGTTGCGCCAATTTCGGCGCGTTTATGACCTGGAGGTCAATGTGAGTGAAGAACAACGAGTGATTACCCCGTTCGAGCTGGGTGTATGTGCAGCGATGACGGTAATCGGAACAGCTATCGCCAATCTCGACGTGCCCGGCAGAACCAAAGTTGCTGATGCCGCAAGATCTTTAATCGAGGCAATGCCAGCCGATAAAACGATTATAAAAGATCGTTCGGCCCATCACCTTGCGCTTGAATCTTTGATTTCAGGTCTTTTGCCAGAGCTGTCTCAGAACTCTGCCGAGTAATCCACTCAAGCAGCTTCCCTGCGTCTTTGTGGCCGGGGAAGCCTTCACCATTCTTATCGCAAGCCATTTGCTTCTCCTGCGGCCCTGCCGCGCCATGTTGGTTGTTGTGCGTCTTTGTGCCTGAGAATCAGGCGTGTGCGGTCATGCCATGGTCCGCCGAACACCAAAATCTCGGACGGCCTACCGTACATGTGGTGAAGCATGAAAGGCCCGGGCCCGAAGGTGCCCGGCTCTTCGCCGGGTAGCGCTGGGTCAGTGCCCAGGTAGATCCCCGCATGATTCGGGTGAGCCGTCCGGCCGACCTGCATAACGATCAGATCCCCTCGCTGTGGCCGGTCGACACGTACAAAACCGGCGGCCTCGTAGTTCGCCTCGTACAGACTGGAGTTCTCCGCACTCTCCCACCAGCCATCGACGCGCTGGAATGCTTCGAACTCCAGCCCCCATTCCCGCTGGTACCAATCTGCGCAGACCTGCCAGCAATCCCATGCGCCGTGTACAAACGGACGCTGGAGCAGCGGCGTGCGGCCGGTTGGCGTGATGGTGCGCAGATCGCCCTCGGGCCAACTCAGAATGTGCCAGGGCAGCTCTGTGGCCTCGCACATGGCTAGGTCGTGCGGTGATGGTCTGCTGGTGGCGTCCGGATGCGAGTGGACAATGCCAATCACCTCCCCCAAATCTTCTGCCGCAGCGTAATCCTCGGGATCAAGCCGAAACTCTTCGTTCGGCTCCGTGGCGATATTTCGGCACGGGAAGTACTTCTGCGCCCGCCCGACGGTCAGCAGCAGACCGCAGCACTCTTTCGGGTACTGGGCTGCGGCGTGCGCCTGGATCGCCGCAATGATGTGTTTGCGCATGGTCAGCTCCTGGCTATCAGGGAAACGGCGGGGAAGCCACCGAAGGACAGCTCGTTGTTCTCCCCAAAGCGCAACTTGCAGGACGACAGGCAGCCCTTGCACTGATCCTTGGCGGGATCATCCGTGGGGTTGTCCTCGTCATCGAACATGACCGCGCCGGTGTAGCCACAGTCCGGCCCGCGATAGCCATTGGTCATGGCCCAGTGGCAAAACGTCGTCATCTGCCGGCCGGGCAGTCCGTGGTTGTCGATCTCTCCCGGGGAAGACAGCTCCCAAACCACAGACTCACTGTCCTCGCTGGTTTTCTGGTCGATGTACCAGATCTCCAACGCTTCCTGGGTCGGGTCTGCAGTCGGGTTGCCGTCGGGGAAGTTAGCCGCGTCCAGATACTGGGCCAGGGTCTCGCGAACCGTCAGCTTGAACTTGAGCATGTCCTCGAAGGCCAGGCACAGCGCCGTGACGCGGCCGTTGACGTTGCCGGCGGCGAATGTCGGCCGCGAGGCTGTGCCGTCGCTACTCGAAGAAATCCCATCAATCTGCACCGGCCAGGCCGCGTACTCCTCTCCCTGCCACCAGATCGACTTCGCCGGCAGATCCTCTTCCGAATGCTCGTAGGCCAGCAGCTCTTCAGGTGTGTGCGGAATGGCATGCCCGTGGAAGCGCAGGTAATCCGCGCCGTACTCAGTCCCGTCAATTTCAAACAGGCGAATCTCGCCGCCGGGCTCCAGTTTCTGGATGTCCGTGATCAGTGCCATGGATTGGCCTCAGGGATGAAAGGTTTGCTTGAAGGTCGCGGTGATGGCGTAGACCTGACCGCCACGGTGAACCGGTTTGTAGCCGTTGCACTTGTAGAGGCCAAGCACTCCCAGCGGGGGTTCCCACAGGAAGCCCTGGGCGCCCTTGTGCCGATCGAGGAAGGCCTTGATTTCCAGAACGCGAGCTTTGGCGCCGGTGAACGTGAGCGGCCAGGATTGGGACTGGTTATTGAGGCCATCTTCGACCGACTGCTCGTACCCATCGCCGAACTGCTTGGTCCGGACGCGCTGGGTCACATCACCCTCCGCGCCCTTTTCCGTTGCCCAAGTGAATCGTTCGATTGCCATCAGCGCCCCTTGATTGCTTTGTTGATGACGCCGCCCTGGCCCATGTCCTTGTTGCGTAGCTGCTGATACTTCTGCTCAACAAAAGCCGCCAGCTCCTTGCCAAACATGTCGTAGCCAGGCACGTCGGCGGAGGACGATGCGTTGCCATCCCCGTCGATATGCACCTCGACATTGATCTGCGTTGCGCCGGACCCGCCGCCCATGGCCATAACGCCAAGCTTGCCGCTGGACGTCCGAGTCAGTGGCATGATCGCCTCCGGACCGGCCTCACCAGCGATACCCATGTTGCCGTTCGCCATGCCGAACGAGGTTGGCTTGCTGACGATTGAGTTGGTGAACGCGCCGCCGTCGGCGAACATCTGCACGCCGCCCGACCAGGCACCGCCCAGGGCTTGCGGGAAGTAGCTGCCCGAGTAGCCCCCCGCTGAAGCGCCAAGGTTGGAAGATGTAGCGCCAGCAGATCCAGCGGCCAGCCCGTTGCCGCCGGCGGCACTGCCGCCGAAGTAACTCGCCGCAGCCCCCACCAGGCTGCCCAGCAAAGCGGAACTGGCCTGACGTGTCGCAATGCGCGCCATGTCCGCCAAAATCGACTTGGTGAAGTCCGCGAACGACGCTTTGCCTGTAACGGCGAAGTTGACCAGCGAATCCTCCATGGAGCTGAAGGCGTTGCCGAACAGGCTCTTTGTCTGGCCGGCGATATTTCGCGCCGAATCCAGGTAATTGTCCCAAGCCGCCGTCGCGCCCTTCGTCCAATCGCCCTGCGCGTTCTCCACATCCGCATAGTTCTGCCGGATCTGGTCGGTCGCAGCCTTGTTCGCATCGGCGAGCGCCTGGGATTTACGCTTGAACTCCTCCTCCGACATGTTCCGCGACGGGTCGGACTTCTGGTTGGCCAACTCCAGGGACTGCTGAGCAAACCGGTCTTGCTGGCTGTTCAGCTCGCCGCTGAGTGCGTTTTGACGATCACCCTGGCCCACGCCGAGGACTGCCCGCTGGCCAGCCAGCTCCAAGGCTCGCTGCTGCTGCCCCAGCGCCTGAATGTAGGTGCTGATCGCGCGCTCCTGCTTGGCAAGGCGCCCGGCGTCATTGGTGGCCAGCACTTCAAGCTGGCTATCGGCATCCTTCTGCGCCTTGACCATCCCTGCGCGTGCGTCAGCGATCTTCTGGTCAAGCTGAATGCTTTGCGCGGCCGACGTGGTCTTCTTGCCCTTGGCGGCCTCAAGCGCGGTGATCTCCGCCTCATAGGCTGCCGTCACCTGATCGCGCTCGTTACCGATCAGGGCCTGGCGGCGCAACAGGTAGTCAGCCTCGGATACCAGGCCGGCCTTCTGCGCCGCGTCCAGTTCCTTCTGGTAGTTTTTGTAGTCGGCGGCGATGGCCGCCAGGTTGTTCTTGGCGTCGTTGAAGCCGGTCAGGTCGACCTGAGAACCCGAGGCCTTCGGGTCTTTGAACTTGTCGTTGATGTTGGAGATGTTCTTATCGATCGCCGCCTGATCGAGGCGAGAATCCTTCGGGTCGACCTTGCGGATGTCTTCGAGTTGCTGCTTGTACTCCTTGATTGCCTCGGTGCGCTTCTGCTCATTCGTCCACGACGACTTGGTCAGTGCGTCGATTTTCGCCATGGACGACACTGCATCGCCCTGCGCTTTCGCTTGCTCGCTCTCCCACTTGGCGATATCGGCTTGCGCGGCCTTTTGATCCTCCAGCATGTTCAACTGGTTGGTGTAGTAATCGACCATCACCTGTTTGTTTTGGAAGACACCGACGTTGCCCTTCTGGGCTTCGGCCAGGTCACGGCGCGCCTGTTCGATATCGGCGCCGATGTCTGGCCGACCGAGATTCTTGAGGTTATCGGCGGCGCGCGCTACGGCGTTGTAGCCTTTCTCCCAGAAACTCAGGTTTTCCAGAATCTTCGGGGTGCGCTCGTTGATCGCGTCAGCGTAAGACTCGGTCGCCAGCTTTACCGCACCAGCGTGGTCGCCCTGCTCTTCCAGCGCCGTGATCTGCGAGTAAACCGAAGCTTTCAGGTAGTGGTACTGCTCGTTCAGCGCGGCGGAAGCCTTGACCGGGTCGTCGGCCAGTTTGGAAAACTCGGCGACTGTCTCACTCACCGCCTTGCCCGTAGCTTCCTGCATGGACACAGCGGCCAGGGTGATGCCGGTGAAGCTCTCGCCAGCGATCTTGCCGTTCTCGGCCAGCAGCGCGAGAACCGCAGCGGCCTGCCCGGTAGTGCCCACGGTTGCGCTCACCTGCCGCGCCATGTCGCCCAACTGCCCGGAGCTCACGCCGGCGTAGTTGCCAGTGAGTATCAGTGATTTGTTGTACCTGTCCTGCTCCTCGCTGCCTTTGTAGTAGGCGACAGCCAGGCCACCAACGGCAGCAGTGGCAAGGGCCAGCGGGGCAAGTATTGCAAGCAGTCCTGCCGCGCCAGCACCGGCGCCGGCGCCCAACTGAGCAACGGCGCGCACGCCGCTACCCCAGTCGCCCGACGACAGTGCATTACCGAGCTGCATAACGTTTTCCTGCGCCTGGCGGGTGCCGAGGCGCAGCTTGTCGAAGCCGGTGGTGGTTTTTTCGAGCTTGGCGTAGTCCTTGTCGATATTGCCCAGGGCTTTGTTGTAGTCGTCCTGACTCAGGCGCCCCGCGTCCAAGTGCTTGCCCAGTTGCTCGACTTGAGTGTCGAGTTTCGCCAGCGCCGCGCGGGCCGGGTCAATGGCCCCCAACAGGCTGTTGAGAGCTTTTTGCTCATCCAGAGCGGACTTGGCCAAAGCCACCTGCTGCTTGTCGAGCTGCGCGGAGATCTTCGCCGCTTCGGCCTCGCCATAGGCGCCGGTCTTGGTCAGCTTGGCGAGGGCGTCCCGCTGCTTGGTCAGGTCCTGGGTGGTCTTGGCGTTGGTCGAAAGCGACTTTTCCAGCGCCTCCATTTCGCTCATCAGCGAGACGGCGGACTGCTCTGCCCGGCCACCAGCCTTCGCCATCTCATCCAGACTCGTTTTGGCCTGGATCGCATCGGCCGAGTCGATCTTGACGCCGAGTTCTACAATGTTCATCGACTCACCTTGAATAAGTGCCCGTGGTTACGGGCGGTTTTCCCTTTCCTCCGCCATGACGCGCAGGGCTTCGCCTTCCAGCACCTGAAGGTCAGGGAAGATTTCAGCGAGTTTCTTTTTCTTGATGCCGAGGAAACCGGCCACGTCGCGGATGCTGCTGTAGTCGAGACCGATCGCGCCGCCGGTGCCCGCCCGCCACTGGGTGGACATCCTGTTGAACAGGAGGAAGGCAGGCCAGTTGCAGGGCCAGACCTCCACATCTTCGTCAAGGTCGCCCGGGGCGAAGCCAAACACGCTGATGAGCTCATCGGGCGCGCTGGGCGAGTACATGGCGCGCGCGGCCTCGATCAGTTTCCCAGGCGGGCCTGGCTGTAAGCGCCTTCGTGAGCTTTGACGACAGCCTCGGCGGCGCCATGGCAGGACTTCACGAACGCGACGACGTTGTCGTCGTTGTATTCGTCGTCGAAGCCCCAGCCAACCACGAGATCTTTGATCTGCTGCGCCTGCTGCTCGGTATCTACAGCGACGATTTCCGACCAGGTTGGCTTATCGCCAAGAGCGGCGCGCGCCTTTCCCTGCTTTTCGTTCCATTCGTCAAACAGGGCGGCAAGCTCCGCACGATCCCGGTACTTGAAGGTGAACTCGACCTTCTCTGGCGTGCTGCCAACGATGGGGATCAGCACGAGCGCATTGAACGTGGCGTTCTGCGCGATACGGATCTTGGCCATGGGTTACACCACCGCAGTCAGGTAGCGAGTGGGCTCGGCCTGCAGCGCGAGGCTGACGGTACGGGTCAGCAGGTTGTTGCGGGACACGGCCGGCTGCTTGGAGAACGACGTGTAGGCGCCGTACAGCAGAGTGTCGTTGCCGGGGAGGTTCAGGCGAGCAGCTTCGACCTGCTTGCCGGCGTCAGCCTTCATCAGCACCTTGTTGAAGTCCTGAATCGGGTCATCGGCCAGGGTCAGCACCATGCTCGCGGCCGACTTGTCGGTGGGAATCTGCTTGCCCTGGTCGTCCTCAAGGAACACCACGTCAAGGTAGTTCTGCTCGCCGCCGGAGAAAGCGACATCGGAAATCTGCGGGATCTGCACCCAGGTCAGAACCTTGCGCATGGTCCCGGCGCCGCCGCCAACAGAGAAAACCTGGGTATCGGTGGTATCGATGCCTTCAAGGGTGATTGCCGTCGCGGTTGCTGCTTTCACACGCACCACCTTACTGTCCAGCTTGCTCCAGCCGGATGTCAGCAGAACGATATCGCCAGCCGCGAGGGTGCCGCCAACAACGGTGGCTACGGCCTCGGTAGCGTTGCTGATGGAGGCAAACGCCAGCGCAGCGGCATAGGTCGCAGCGTGCTGGAAGGTGCCGCCGTTCGGGATCTTGTAGCCCATGGGTATTTCCTCTTTGCAGATATGAAAAAACCCGCTCAATGGCGGGTTCTTGGGGTTGCCCAATGGGCGGGATCAGTTGGTGTCGCAGCGGTAAGAAAACGAGACCGGTACGGTGTAGGTGGAATCGCCAGTGATACCCGGACCAGGGTCAACCGGTGACATAGTGATGACGGTCACCTCACCCTTCGTGTCTCGACCATAAACCGGGAACAGACTAATCAGCTCAGCCGCAATGGGGTTGGTCTTGGTCTTCCCAGTGCCCGCCGGCGCAATAACGCTTGCCTGAAACACTCCGGTGTACAGCCGGTGATCGCCGCCGAGCGTGTTGCTCGCGGTGTCACCTGGGATTGTGAAGGCGCGAAGGTAAGTCTCGCCCGCCGCCGGCGTATAGGCGGTGTTCTCGAAAACGATCTTCAGCTTCTCCGACCTGGCAGCGTTCCAGGCGATCAGCTTGGCCTCGTAGATCGAGGCGATGATGGCGTGACTCATACCTGGTTGTTCCTGATGGCCTCCAGCACGATCTGCTGGAAGCGAGCCACGGTTACCCGGACCATGCCGCCGGGGGCCTGGGTCGAATGACCAAACTCCAGCGGGATCGCGTAGGGCAAGTTGTTGATGATGTAGGCCATCTGGCCGGCGGTGAAATCACTCATCGCGGCAACCATTGCAGCGGTGGTTTCGGCGCCGCTCTGGTCAACCTCATCAAAGGTGACGCTCTCTACCACGCCAAGCGAGATGTGCCAGTTCGCGCGGAACCGTCCGCCGACGTAGCCTTCCGGTGCGATGATGTCCATGCCGTCGTTCAGCTTGCGGCCTTTCTTGAGCCTGCCACCCTTCGTGAGGTTGGCCGGATCACTGCGCAGCGCGCTGTTGTGGTCGTCGACGGCCTTGTTGTACTGGGTCGCCACAGCGTTCTGCGCCCAGATCTCCGGGTTACCTACGGGAGACATGCGGATCAGGCTGCTGCCGACCTCGATGATGATCTCGCGCACACTGGCGTCGATGGCTTCGCTGGTTTGGGCGGCGAACTCGGCCAAACTCAGTGCGAAGCTGCCGGATTGACCGGCGCCTGCCCGGCTCATGACCGCACCTGCAGCTCATGCAGGATCGGCGTGCCGGCGGGGTTGACCTCTTTCAGCGGAGGGACGATTGACCAGGTGCGGCCCTGGACCACAACTTTGTCGAGTAGGCCCGGGACCCAGGCCAAACTCTGCGCCGCGATCTTGAGCTTCTTGTCGCCCTGCTTGATGAGGCTGTTGTTTTGGAATTCTTGGCCGGTGAAATCGAGCAGGATACCTTGGGCGGTTTGCTCGACGGTTGCGCCTGGAGCTTCGCCGCCCGTCTCCGGGTCGTACTCGCCCGGCTCCGCCTTGCTGATGGTCACGGGCTGGCCGAACTCTGTGATCATCTCTAGAGCCATCACGGCCATTTCGTCGTAGAAGGCCATGGTGGTCTCCGCTTCAGCTATGCGCGCACCGCGAACAGCCCGCGCTTTTGTAGGTAATCGGCAAACTGCGTTGCGCTCGGCCGATCCGGCGCCGCCGGCAACAGTCGGCCGCTGGTGTTCGGGATCGTCGCGTACTCGCGAGTCACCGCCCCTTCGACGCGCTCCAGAGTCACAGCTCCCTTGCGCTTGTCGATTGGGTCGATGTCGTCCTGATGAATCTCGGCGGCCAGGGCCATTTGGCCGTACTGGATGCGCGCCGGCAGGTAGTTGCTGGGCTTGATTTCATGATCCAGCAGCACTTCCCGGCGCGGCCAGGACAAGGCCTGCTCGCTGCTCATTTTGCGTCCTTTCCAGGTCATGCCATCCATCGCCAAGGCGGCCCGGCGCAACAACGCTTCCTGTTGAGGAACGCCTGCGGGGATGACCGTGCCGAATTTCACGGCATACAGGGCCAGGTCCTCGGCGCTCGCATAGCTTTCGGCGTCAGGCTTGCCGGTGCCGTCCTCGATGATTAGTGTCATGCGTCAACTCGCTGGAATGGTTTGTAGATTGGCCGCCGCGTCACCGGCAGCCAGCAGTATCACGCCTTGGGCAGATCAGTGACGAGCTTTTCCAAGGAGTCTTTCGAGGCATTGGCCCGGTATGGCACCTTCGCTTCGTCGAGCTTGGCTTTCAGCGCCGCGATTTCTCCAGCCTCATCAGCCGGCGGCGTGACGGCGGTCTTCTTCAGCGCTTCGATCTCACCGCGCAATTCGTCGATCGTCAGGAGCAGGCCGTCACGTTCAGTGGTCAGTTCGCCAACCGAGCCATGAATGGTGCCCAGCACTTCAAACAAGCGCAACGCCAGTTCGCCTGACTCGGGACGGTGAATCTCACCAGAATCCAGGCCATCAACAAGGTTCTGGATCGATCCATGTTCAGCACGCAAAGCCGCGATAACTTTTTCCAGTTCGGCCTGGTTGGCCGCGCCAACAATCTGCACACGCTTGGCCTCCTTCACCGACACGTCGATACCGGCCGCTTCATACCCGTTGACGACTCTGGGCCAATCGCCGATTACCAGCACGCTGGTCACGCCGGCTTCGGGCTTGTCGAAGTGTTCCGGATTGCGGTACCGCTTCTCCGGGTCGAAGCCGCTCAGCTGGTTGCTGTAAGTCAGTTCCATGTGTTTCTCCAAGGCGGCCGTCGCCGACCGCGCGTTGAGTTTGAGGCTTAGCCGCCAGTTACAGGAGGTGTTGCAGTGAGCGTGATCATTACGCCAGCGGTGACCTTGTTACTGCCCGCATGCTTGACCCAGTTGGCAGCAGAGCCGACTGCGGCCAGGGTTGGGTTGGAGCCGCCGGTGGTTGCTTTCCAGCTGTAACCCAGGACATCAATGTTCACGGTGCCTTCAGCGCGGTAGCCGATGCTCAGGTTCTCCTCGTCGTTCACTTCATACGAACGGAAGCCTGGGGCCTGCGACTCGGTAATGGTGACGGCGTTTGGCAGCAAGCCAAAGATAACGTCCGCCGGTGCGGTGTCAGTCACCAGCACAGGCTTGCCCAAGGTGCCAGGCAGGCCGCCGTAGATCACGACACCAGCCTCTTCGTAGATCTTGTTGGTGATCGCTTCGTCGACGATGTCGAAATAGGCGCTGGAGTGCATGACCCACAGTGCGATGCGGCCGAACTTGTCGCCGAACTTGCGCATACCGCGAGTCAGGGTCTTCTTGCCGTCGGTTTCGATGTTGGCCGAAACCACCATGTCCGCGTTGGAGCCGATGGCAGCACGCAGACCAGCAGTTGCGTATTGGATGAAACCTTCCAGGGTCGCGTCAGCAACGTCGGCACCAACGATCTGGGAGAACTCCTCGACCGGACGACCACGGCGCTTGAACGCCTCTTCGGTGGTCTGGTACGGGCCGTACTTCCAGGGAGCCTTGACGCCGACAGCTTCGCCAGCGCTGATCTTCTTGGCAGTTACCTTGCCGTCAGAGTTGACGTCGCGGTGTTCCAACGACCCGTTCAGCTTGTAGAGGGCGCGTTTGCGGAAGTCGCCTTCGATCAGTTCGTTGTCCAGCACCATCGCGCCGTTGGACGATGCGTTGAACACATCCAGGTTGTCCTGTACGCGCTCCAGGTATGCGGTTTGCGCCTCATCGTTGTAGATGATCAGGTCGCTGTTTACGGTTGTAGCCATGGGTCAATCCCCTTACTTGGGCAATGCGAGATATGCGGTTTGGCCGTGCTTGCGCTGGAAGTCGCGCTTCTGCTCGGAGGTCATTTCGGAGCGCTTGAATGCAGCCTTGCCGCCACCCCCGCCCGGGGCAAATGTCCCTGAAGCCCTTGGCCACAGGTGGGGCGCGCTTTCGCGCAGAGACTCAGCCCATTCGAGCGGAGTCAAAGGGGTCTTGCCGTCTTTACCGAGGATGACCTGGCCGGATTCATCAACGGCGACTGCATCGCCATCTTCGTTAAGGGTGAACACGCCTTTGGCGCGCAGGATGATGTCGTCGGTTGCTTCCGGCAGTGCGCCGGCTTTCAGTGCAGCGCCGCGCACCGAGTCGCCCAGGACTTTGCCCTGGAACTTGGCAGCGAAGGACTCAGCCTTTTCGGCGCGCTCGCTGATGGTCTTCAACTGCTTGTCGTAGTCACCCCGCAGGCGCTCGGTGCGACGGTTGAAGACCTCGTCCACCTTGCCCTCGGTCAGCAGCTTGGTTTCTTCGTCCTGGCCGGCACGACTTAGCAGGCCTTTGACGGCGTCGATGTCGATGCCTTCAAATTGGGTTTCGAACTGGGTCAGCTTGCCGGAGGTTTCCTTCAGCTTACCCAGCAGTTCCGAGTTCTTGGTTTTCAAACCCGAGACGGATGCTTCAACGGCAGTCGCGATAGCGGCCTTGATTGCCGGGTTTTCCAGGTCGATTTCGTTTTCTTCTGCCACGTTGATGCACCCCTTGGGTATGTGTTGCCCGCTTTGCAGGCGTAAAAAAACCGCCCGGAGGCGGCTGATTGAATGTGTTCGGTTAAATTCCAGCGCTCTCGAATGCCAGCGGTTCAAGCCCTTTCATCTGCACCAGCGTCAGCGGCGAGAAGTTGCGATCAAGCTGCAGCTCCGCGAAGCGCTCCACGGTCAATCCACCCTCCCGGAACAGCTTGGCCCGGACCGGGCCGATGGCCACGTCCTGAAACGCTGCCGGCTGAAGCTGAAGCCAGTGGTAATAGTCGAGGTCGGCACTGACCTGCTGCCCGCCATTGGCGCCCACCGAAGCCCGGGTAGCGCCCTTGGCGAACATCGCGCTGAGCTTTGTCAGCAAGATAAACGTGGTGCGGCAGTTCGGGTGAAACGGCGGCCTTGGGCCTGAATCCACTGGAAACTTGCGCTTGTCCATCGAGCGGCATTGCTGGCTGGTCTTGCTGTCCAGCGTGGCCACCATCTGGATTTCTTCCACGATGTCAGTGTTGGCCTTGGCCACCTCCATGCGCGCCTGAGACGACACATGCTGAATCGCGGTATGTACGACCGTGCCGGCATTGCGGTTGGTGGTCGCCAGGATGCCGTCTTTGTAGCCTGCCGCCTTAGTGCCGCGAATGTTGCGGATGATCTGGAAGTTCGTCTGCCCTTCGAAGAAGCCCTGCCGTATGGTGCCGGTGACGCGCTCTCGCTCGGCGCCGTTCCAGCCCTTGATGAAGGACTTCAGCAGCTTCCCGCCGCCGGTGCCGCGCACGCCGAGTGGATTCGTCAGCACTGCGGTTCGGATTGCCGCAGCCGTCGGGGCGACCACGTCCAGCGAAACCCCAACCGGCGCCGACCGGGCAAGGCTGGTCGCTTCGAACTCTGCCTCATAGTTGGCGATATCCACCAAGTCGAGGTTCAGTTGCGCGCTGTAGCGGTCGAATATACCCAGCAGCAGGCTATCCACCTCTTTCAGCAGCGCCTCAAGGCGTTTGACGTTGTACTCGGCCAGGTCCGACTGGGTCAGCCGGTCGCGGATCGAGCGATCGATCTCCTTGAGGAAGGGGGCGAACTTGCCCACCTCCCCCGCCTTCAGCTTTTCGAGGAAAACCGCGTGCCGGATAGTGGCGTCATGGATTGCTTGGTTTGCCGCCATTTGGTGTGTCCTCGTTGTCCAGGCCCAGGCCGTCGACCTGCTCCTGCAACTCGCCGTCGATCTGCAGGTCAGTGCGCTCTGGCGCGATCAGGCCCAGCTTCCGCAGGTAGGCCCGAAGGTCAGCCTTCGCGAATCCGCCGTTCTGCCACAAGCCGACCAGGGCCGTGATCATCTGCGGATCAGCCGTCAACTCGACGAACTCCTGATTCACCTGGTAGGCAACCTTCTTGTCAGCGATGCCCATGTAGGCACAGCACCACATGATTGCTCGGGTGTAAGCCTCGCTGACGTTTGCCACGCAGCCGGCCAGCACCGAAGTGGAAGCCGACTGATCGCCACGGGACTCCGTAGCAGTCTTGGTGGCAAGTGACGCAACCACCATCCGCGCGCCAAGCTCGATCATCATCTGGTTCTTATCGGCCATCGCCTCCTTGACCAACGTGTTTGGAGCGGGTTGCGCGTAACCGAAGGAGCCGCCCGCGGGCAGAAGCATCGGCGCACGCGACCCAACATAAACGCCCTTTGCCTCGAGCAGCTTTACCCACTGCTCGGTCAGGCCGGAAATCCATGGTTGAGCCTGGCCGCACCAGAAGACACTGTCTTCATAGTCAGCACTGTTCCGGTAATGGCCCAGGTTGATCATGGCGATGTCGTACAGCGGTGATTCGTCGATGCTGGGGTCGTTGTTCTGCGCGCCGACAAAGGTGAACGGGATCTCCTTGAGACGCCCCGTGACGCCTTCCGGCCTGAATTCTTCGATGACCGCCAGTGGCCCGCCACCTTTCGGGCCGGACCGGCGCCAGACGCGACAGACAAAACCGTCATCCTCCAGCGCCAACTCCCGGTATTGCTCAACTGTCTTGAAGCCGAAACCGTCGGGTATCTCCGGCGACTCACGCAGCACCACCAGCGTCAGCACGCTATGGCCGTTTACCATGCCAGTACGCCAGTTGATGATGTCTTCAGCGCAGTAGGACAAGATCACCGAATGCCCGCCAATACCGTCATCCTGGTGGTAGTCGACGTACAGGCCATGCCGTCCGGCCTCAAGCACCTTTTCAAGCGTGCCCTGCGAGTGCTGGTAAATGCTCACCCCGGAGCCGTTGGCATTGTCCTGCAGGTACTCCAATTTCTTCGGCACTGTGAGCGTCGGGTCTTTGTGGAAGGCCAGGCCCAGCAACCCGTTACGGGTGTGCCCAGTAGCGTTCTTGAACACCGCCCGCTCGCGGTAAGCCCGGTTCCGGTCTTCGTTCTCCGGCGACTTGTCGTGCGCGTTGATGTAGGGCAGTCGGTCGACAACCCGGTGCTGCCCGGCGCAGACATCGCGAACGGTCGCCCAGCGGTCCAGTACTGCCGTGTATTCCGCCCGCTTGAAGGAGACGTCGTTGCTCATCGGGCGTATCCCATTTTGATAGAGGTGGCCGGTTTCCTGGCGCTCTTCGCCACTGCGAAGTACCGGAACCCATCAGACCCGTGAGAGGTCCAGTCATGAAGTGGTCTGTCTTTCCAGCAGCCGCGCTTGTCATCCCATTCTTTTCGGTAGTTTTCGATGCAGTTGATGCCCTCTTCGCACTTCGACTCATCGAACACACAGAGCGGAAGAATCTCCCGCACCGCCTCTATGCCGTCGCTGATGCCAATTTTCGGGACTACGTCGAATGTCATACTGTAAATTTGCCCGTCGATCTCATAGCCCTCTTGGGCCAGCTCCCTGCGAGTCTTGGCATCACTGCCGAACTCCCGGTTATCGATATCGTGCGGCCCCCAGTGTTCGGAGTAGGTGTAGCCCTTGTCCTTGAGCACCTTCATGTAGTGCCGCAATCCCTCGCCACTGTTCTCGTAGTAGTCAATGACGTGAAACTCTTCGCCAACCTGGCGCACGAACCAAATGGCCGTGGAGTCGCCAACGCCGATGTCCCAGAAGGTCATCACCGGCAGGTGGTTGTTGTTCGGGATCACGCCGATGCGCTGCTGCGCGTAGAGCTTCGTCAACTGCTGGGCGTAGTAAGCACCCTCGACCGACTGCTGGAAGGCTTCGACCGGGATCGACGGGTATTCCCGCTTCATGTCGTCGCCGAGCGTCTTCTCCTTCGCCGCGTACCAGGCGCGCTGGCCTGGGTTTGTGTCGATTCCGTGCTTGGCGAACAGGTCGTTGAAATAGTCGGTCAGGCGCTGCGGGATGACGACGTCAGTCGGGTCAAGCCAATAGGCCTTGTTCTTCCACCAAGAGAAGAAGAAAAACTTCCAGTCCAGCAAGCCCAGGGGCACGCCGGCCAGTTGTTGGCGCTCCGCGCTCTGCGAGTAATCGAAGAAGTAGCCCGCCCTGCCCTCCGCCGTCGACTCAATCGTGACGAAGCAATCGGTGGCGACAGCCTCGAAGGCGCCGGTGACGATCTCCCGCGCCTTGTGCGGAAACTTGGCGCAGATCTTTCCGAATTCGGATACGTGCAGGTAACGCAGCGTGCCGCCCCGAAACGAGGTGCTGACGTAGAGCGAACCACCCTTGCTGAAGACCAGCTCGCCGGCGGCGTCATTGCTCGCGGGGTTGGCAGCGCGGATCTCAGCAGGCAGGTTGTCGTAGGCGTACTTCACCTTCTCCCGGAACAGGCGCTTGGCGTCGTTCAGGGTGTGAGCGATCAGAGCGCACTTGGCCGACTCGAACAGCGCCGCGTCGAGCTGAATGATGCAGCACTCGGTGGTGAAGCCAAGCTGCCGGGCCTTCAGGATGATGTTCCGGGTGTGCATCCCCTCGAAGTATTCGATCTGCTCGTCCGTCATCCGGAAGCGGACCTTCTTGCCCTGCTTGTCCGTGATGAAGTAGAGGTTGTTCAACCGCCAACGCTTATCCCGGAGCAGCTTCAAGTGCTCGGGCTTCATGTCAGGCTTCCTTCGATAGATCGTCCATCATTTTCGATAGCTCGTCGGCGTCACTGTTGCCGGCTTTGGTGTCGAGGTCGTAGGCCTGTCGCTCCAGGGTGATTAGGGTTTTCAGCGTCTCAGCCATTTCCTTCATCGTCTTGGATCGGCCCGGCAGATCGATAATCTTCTGGTACAGGTCGTTCCGCTTGTCCTGCCCTTTGTCGTCTTCAGAGCGCAGCAGCTCGCCCAGCTCTTCGAATAGCTGGCGGTTGTCCGTCAGCCCTTCCAGTTCATCCAGCAGTTTGTTTGCGAGTCGCCGGCCGCGTGAGATGTCGCCGCGGTGGGCCATACGGATGTTCGCGATGACCTCAGCGTTGACCTCGATGATCTCTCGCTCGGTTTCCACTGATTTGCTGGCAACCTGCGTGGCAACCTCTCGTTTGGCAACCAACGAATCAGCCTTGGCCTTGATCTTCGCCTTGAGGTCGCGCTCCCAGCCATTGGCCTTGGCACGCTTCTGGATGGCTGTATGTGAGACACCACAGGAAGCGGCGATCTCTCTGACGGAAAGCAGACCGGCCCGGTAGGCGCGTTCGATTGCCTCCCAGTCGGGTTGCTTGGTTGTCATAAATTGTCTCAGGTAACGCTAAAGGCGGGATTGAAATAGTGGCGCGTTGCCGGTATTGGTGGGGATCAACTCATCAGCAAGGAGAGCGACATGTCCGAACACTTTAAAAACCTGCGCCGACACTCAGGCATGAGCGAGGGCTCAGTTGAGTCCAAGCGTGAGGCTGCAGTTGCAGCCGCGCTGACACTCATCCAGGCCAAAGCGTCTAACTCACCCACTAACGGGGGACTGCTTGAGAACGAACTGAACAACTTGGGCAAGTACGCCGATCAGATCCAAGAAGCCTTGAAGGTGAAGTAACCCATCCGTGCCGCATTCACCTGCGGCACACCCTACATAACAATGGCTGGAGATCGGAAATGAGTGATCAGTATCTTCCCCACCACCTCTGGGTGGGAGCAATGCACTATGTCGCTGCAAAGCTCGTTCTTTCAGCTCCGGAGTTCAGCCAAGCAGATAGAGACAAGGCGTCAATCGTTGTCGAATACACCGGCGGCAAGCTGTCTTCGGCTGGCTTTGCGCCTGGCGAGGGGTCCTGGCTTCCGCCGGAAAATCTGGCCGTAGAGAACGTCGGCGGACCGGTCTACGCAATCCCAATGGCTGATGGCGACCATGTAGTCCCTGTTCCTAGTGACTCGTATCGCAAAGCGATCCAGGTTGCGTACAGCTGCCTTCTGATCTCCGACCCATCGAAAACTATCACGTAGCCCGGACAGCCATTGCAGCCTCGCTATACACATCCGGCAGGACCACCAGCGTCCGAACCTGCCCGCCAGTACACGTATCCCGCTTCTTGGACATCTCTACGGCTCCGGCAGCAGTTGCGCCCATGTCCATGGCGGCCAGGGCGAATGCTGAACCACTACCGATAGCGTCACCCGTATCCGGCCTGATTCTGTTCTTCCAGAACCCTGTATTGTCGTCGTGACCAAGAAGCCAGAGGGCTTCACCGTCGAACGCATAGCCGGATGCTTCAACGGGTGCCGATGCAGTAGCTCCGAAGTAGGCAGCGATCAGCGCGTCGAAGTCGCAGGTACAACCAGTGCAGAGGAAATGGACACCCTTCACACTCCAGCTTCTCGCAGTCGTCATCAGTGATGGTCGTTCCGCGCGTGCAGCGAGAGTCATAGGCGATCACGCCGTCTTTGTAGGCAATGGTCGTCATCTGCTTCCCCTTTTTTGAAAGCGCCGCATAACTTGATTGGCTCACCCGATGGCGGTATTGATACGTCTCGACACATAACAAGGTGCAATCGCATGGATCACAACAAGGCCGGGATCGTCATTCACACCGAAAATGTTGAGCCAGAGCAGCTAACCGACGTCCAGTTTCATTTCGCCCCTGGCGAGCGGTCACTCTATGCGGGCGCAGACAACACTGGCGCAATTGTCCAGAGGTCGGGCTGGCTAGGGATTCGAACCGCTCCGTTCTCAAATTGGCCAGGGAGCTTCTTAATTGAGCTGAGGCCTTCGCATGATCTACGAAGTGAGCATATGTTCGAGGTGACGCGCAGCTTCCATGAACCGCTTCAAGACGGCGAGTGGTTGTGGTTCCCCGTGAAGCCGGTGGTGGTGACGGCCTATAGCGATCACGACTAGATCGCGCCACGATTTGGCGCAGTCGAAAACGTGGCGCGGATTAATCGACCTTGCGACCGGGCAGTTTGAAGTCAGTCACCCTGTCAGCAATCGACCGGATCTTCTCCACACCCAGGAAGCCAACCCAGCCGCCTGCGAAGGTGGCCATGCTCTGGGGTAGACCGAAGAAGTCCAGGCCGCTGATGATCGTCAACGTCAGGCCGCCACAGATCGCGCCCTCCACCAGCATCTGGCGCCGCGTGCCGCCGCCGTAGGTGATGCGCAGGACGGCCATGGCGCAGGACAGCGCAGCCGCATAGAGGATTGGCGAATGCTGGCTAAACCACGCAAGCGCAATCGCCCATGTGTCTGGTTTGTCTGGCATGTTGGACATCTCGGTTCCTCCCCGTCAGGGAGTTATGAATATGACAGGCCATGACCTGCGGAATAGATCAGCCCCGGCGGCACTCCCAGCTCAGAGCGAAGGGTGCGGCGGGGCCGAAAACGAAAGGACCTCAGCGACTGCTAAAGCCTCAAAAATGAGCATCAAATTGATAGATCGAACGATTGGGGGGCTAATTAGTCGAACTTTAAAGCGATCCCATAACGCAGCGTCCGCAGTTCAGGCATCACGATTTCTATCGGTATCACCATCCGACAGACCTCTCTGAATTCCAGTTTCTAGGATCGACCCTTTTGGGTATGGCTTAGGCCAAGAGGCTCTAATGGCAAATTTAATACCCTATAAAATCCATTACCTACGCGATGGGGAGCCGGAGCACTTCTATACGAGTGCAACGGCATTCAGCGAAGATGATGCGATTCGCATGGCTGCAAGACATGCTGGTGAGGGCCCTGAATATTGGATACCGATAGGTCTGTCTCGGGACTCAATATTAAAAATTGCTGACAAGCTGGGTGTTACGAAGGTCCGTTGGAATAAAGCCGGATAAAACTGCGGGCGCTGCCGCAGTTCTAACACGCAAATTTTTCGAATAAAAACCCCAGCGTGGTGGCCGGGCTTGTTGACTGATACTTCAATCAGTTGTCGGGGTGCTCGCTCGCAACTGAATCGGCAGCGTCAACGTCCGACATATCCTCTTCAAGAGGTGCATCGTCGTCGGGCGGCAGCGAAGTCTTGTCCTCGTCACGCCTCGGATCGTGCCCTGTCTCATTATCCGTGCCGCGGGTCACTTCCTGTTGAGAAATGTTGCCTGGCGCACTCTTATCAATGTCCATGCTGACTCTCCGTTCAAACGCTCGGAATATCCGCGCTTAAACATTTGAGTCGGCAGGTCGCAGCGAGTGCCGAACACTGGACGAACGGCGCAAAGCAAAAAGCCCCGCACGGTGGCGAGGCTTTTTAGTGTCAATCCCTAACGCGCAAGATCGACAGGATGGGTAAATATTCTCTCACTTTCTCACTCATTGCAATGGCTAACTGCTACGCAGCGCAACTTTCGATGAGCCCCTCCGCATCGAGCAGCTCCTGGGCAGCAGTCAGCGCCTTGTTCACCTGGTCATCCAGTGCCTTGCGGATCGACGAGCGCCACCGGTAGCGGGTTGATTCCGGCTTGCCGTCGTTGTCCCAGTTGGTGATGTCGTACCAGGCGGCCGGCAGCACCGCGGCGGAACGCTTGCCCTCGGCACCTGCAACCTGCGGAATGGCCCAGGTCAGCACGGCGCACTCCCGAAATCGTTTCGGCGCCGGCGTGCGCACCGAGTTGAGCAGCTCCAAGATGGCGCCGTGCTTGCGCTCTTCGTGGGTTGAGTACTTCGCCACCAGCACCCGCCAGTGCGCCGGGGTAAGCGCTTTGTGCAGGCGACCGAACACCCAGCAGTCCTGGAGAAACGCCGCCTCTTTGCCGACGATCTCCCCCTTCTGCTTGGCGCATTGCACCTTGGGCTCAAAGTCGTAGCCGCCTGCGGACGAGATTGTCTCGGCGGCCAGTGCCCGAACCACTGCTGAAACAACGTTGCGATAGGTCATGCTGCGGCCCTCCGAGCCAATTTCTGTTCACATTTTTTGCAACGATCCCAGTTGCCAGGCTCGAACATCGGCATTTTGTCCGTGCTTACCGTGTCGATTCCGCAGAGCGAGCGCCAGAAATATGCCCTGCCTTGCGCTGTGATCGCAGCGAACTCCTTTTCCTGATTGAAGTAGTGGGCCTTACCCGTGATCGGGAACATAGGCTTCAGCCAGCCCTTGGAGGGCCTGCTTGCGCCGCCAGTGATTTGCACAATCTGATTCATGCTGCAGCCCTCTTGAATTCTCTGGACATTGCCCGGTACTCGGCCTTGATGACCTTGATCTCTTCCATGTCTCTAGGCCCTCAAATGCGGCAGGTCGTTCGCCGCCAGGTAATCGTTGCGCGCCTTAATTGCGTCCTTGATGTCCTTGAATCGGCCGAGATGTATTTGCTTTTTCTGCCACTGGACCTTTGCCGACCACTTGCCTCGATCCCAAGAAACCCCGACATGGCCGCTGGTGTTCTTATCGGTGAGGCGACGATTTGCCGCCTGGACGTTGTAGTCCGCGTACCGGCAGTTTCCTGGCTCGTACCCTTTGGAGGACTCGATGCGGTCAAGGGTCAGCTCATCGGTGTAGCCATTGGCTAGCGACCACTGCATGAATGGCTCGAAGCTCATCCACTCATCGCAGAGGGTGACGCCCTCGTACTTCTGCACCTCGGTGCCCCTTGGTTTCAGGCATCGCCTTTTCATGTTTGACCAGGTCACATGCAGCCGGCTGTTTCTGTTGTTGAACCCGTGGGTTGAACGCTTCTGACCGCCACGCTTGTTAGCGCAAGGGATGCAAAGCCCGGTCATGACCTTTGCCCGCTCAGTGCGCGTCTCAAACTCACCAAGGCAATCTCGGCACTGGAACACCCCGATAGATCGCCGTCCACCGGAGCGAATTTCGGTGAATTTCCGCAGAAGAATCACATCGCTGCACATGAGCCGAACTCCTCGTATCGTTTTTCAAGGCGCTTTGTCTTCTTCGTGAATACCGACTTCAAGCGCTTCAGATATGGGATTTCATGGCGAACCAGATCCTGATTGCGCTCCAGCCACGCCACCTTTTCGGCGCCGATCTTCTCGACCAGGCGAGGCCGGTAAACCATGATGTTTCCGCTCAGGTGGGCATTGCACTGAGAGCAGGACTTGTTCATGTTCCAGAGGTTGAAGCGCAGATGTGCGGCGGCGCCAACGCTGCGGAAGTGAGAGCAATGCCATTGGCCGCCCCAGGTCGCCGGCTTGTCGCAACTGATGCAGCCAAGGTGCGCGTCACGCAGACGGACATAGCGGTTTATGACTGCCTGGGCTTCCTTGGCGTAATCGCCGCGTCTTTTCAGGGCCTCCTTGCGGACCTTGATCTCGCGGCGCTCTACATCCGCCAGGGCCTTGCGAGCGCTTGCCTGCCCCCTCTCCGACTGACCGTGATCGATGGCGCACTCGATCTCACCGCACACAGCCTGCGAGCTTCTGGATGGCACGAACATCACCCGGCAGGACGGGCAGCGCTTGCGGCGTGGGCCGCCTGATGTGAGCGGGGTCTTTCGCTGTAGTGGGGTGCGCTTCATGCGTAGCTCCCAATCTGGTCGGCAGCGCTCAAGGCCGCCTCTTCGGTTTCAAAATGTGCAGACAGCACCAGGCGCCAGCAGGCGTTGAACACGTCGCGGTAAAGGGGCTCAAACGCCGTATCGTCCATTGACGCCCAACTGATCGACTTGGCCTCCTTGCGCACGCCGTCGGGCGTTCGCACCAGGTGGAAGTGACCGGCCTCGATCGTCACCCACTCGCGGAATGCCTCGCGGGACTTGTCCACGGCAGGAAAGCGCTCGGCCCTGGCCGACTCTAGGCCGGTAATGTACGCATCAACCGCATGCGACAACTGCCCAGGCTTTCCGCTCTGCGCCTCAAAGAACTTGGCCAACCCCTGGATACCGCGCAACTCCTGACGCGGCACCAGGCCGCCGACCGGCTCCCAGTACTCCCACGCCAGGTCCAGCATGGAGAAGAACTTGCCGTGGAACTTGGCGTTACGCATACGGGTGAACTTGCCATGGACGACCTGGCCCAGCTTCCATTTCTGGGTCAGCTCACGATCAGCCTCAGTGGCCGGCATTAAACCGTGGGCAGTGCGGATAAGGGCGAGTTCAGCCATTGTTCACCTCCGCCGTTTCTGCGATGAATGCCAGGCGCTCCAGGCGCTCGGATGCTTGACTGGCGAGGTTAGCGCCGTCGGCCTCATCTACCACCGGCATACACACAAAACGGATTCCGTGCCTAACCAGGGCGTTGGCCACCTCAAGGGATTGGCGCAGTTGGGCTGGGTTTGCACGCTTCATTGCGATATCCCCTTCAGCAGCTCCTGCAGCTGTTTCAGCTTGTTCACGGCCTCGGCATTGCTCTCGCGCTCAATCTCAACCGATAGCGCCACCTCTTCGATGCGAGTGGCGAGCGCTTTCATGCGCTTGCTGAAGTCGTCGGCCAGATTCACCACCTCACCGGAAAGGCTTGCCAGGACGTCCAGCGCGCCGGTCTCAGGCTTCTTGATCGAAACAGCGGATGTCTTGGCTACCTGGGTCACTGCCTGCTCCTTCTTAGGTTTTGGGGTTGCTGCGTCACGCTGAAACTTGCCACCGATCGGCTCGCGGATCAGGCCGGCTTCCTTGAGCTCGCCCAGGGCGCGACGAATTGCATAAGGCGATGCGCCGGTGGCCTTGGCCGTCGATACCGCACCGTGGATTTCATGGTTGCTCCAGCTCGTTTGGATCGGGACGTAGGCGAAGACCTTCTGTGCGATTGAAGACTGGCCCGCGAGGATCTGTTGCTGCCTGGATTCGTTCATTGCGCCGCCCTCTTCGCTTCCAGCTCCTGAGCCTGCTTGATCAGCATCGCCCGGCGATCAGCCAACTCATTGGCCGCATCAATTCGAATTTCATCCTTCCGCTTGGCCGTGGCCTTGCGCATTTCCAGCATCGAGTTCTTCACGATCTCGAGCTTTGCGCGAAGAGCCGGCTCTGGCCGGGCAACTGCACCTGTGAGCAGCCCGACGACAGCCCGGCCATCCTCGGTGATTGGCTCAATGCTCAGGTCTGCCAAGTACTTCTGGCCGTATTCGCGGGGGATACGCTGCATCTGCACTGCCCTGGTGACTGCCTGGATACGGCGGTTGGCGTCAAAGCCTACGGACACATGCCAGTTGACTGCCTTCGCATCCTCGCGGGCCTGGCCCACGAACCGCTCATACGCGCTGATGAAAGCCATGCGGGCACCTACCTTGTCGCCGGCATCGAGCACCGGCTTTGCAGCGGCCAAGGCCAACTGGATTTCGTCGGTCAGCACCACAGTTTCGAATTCGTCGTTGGTGGTCATGGCAATGGCCCAGGCCTCGTCCTTGCCTGGGCGGCCGTCGGAGGTCTGGACACGCTGCAGGATGTCAGCCATAGCCAGCTTGCCCTTCACTTCGAAGCGGCACGCCTTCAACGCGGCTTTGACGACAGGCACCGGGTAGGCACAGAGGTCTTCGGCCATCATCGCCGCAGTGCCTGGGTTCATTTCCTGACCCATGGCCTCGGCCGTCGCGCAGATGGCGGCGGCCAGTCCGGCAACCTGCTGATCATTCATTTCAGAGGTATTCATTTCGGTCACCTGCTTGGCGCTTGGCCAGAACCATCTGGGCGGCCTGCTCGGCTGCGGAGAGGTTTGCCTCAGTCCTTTCCATCTGGCGGGCGGTTGTTCCGTTGATGCGCTGCCCGGTGACCCACTGCGTGTGATAGCTCTCGGCGTTAGCCAGCAGTTCGTTGAGGCTGTGGCACTTGCGCAGGACGGCGGCATCACTGGTTTTCAGGAAGTGGGCTGCCACGTGGTGGGCGACGTCGGCGCCCAGTCTGTCGACGAGCAAAGCCATCTGCTTGCCAGTCTTGGCGTTCCACACCGGCCAGGCGTTGTAGCGTTTGCGGTAGGCCATGGCGTAGTTCGCCCAGACCTTGAAGGTTTTGCAGGTTTGGTCTTTAGGGCCTGGCATGTCGGCAGGGATCTCAACTCGTGGTTGCTGCGGAACGAATTGCACGACCTGCCCCGTCACGACCTTGGCGGTAGCCTGGGGCGTAATTGGTTCAATGACCGGTTCTATGACTGGTTCAAGAGAGTTACTGATTCTGGGTGCAGCTGCTGCACTACCCCCTGGTGCAGGAGATTCACTAGGGGGTGAACCTGCTGCATTACCCTGGTGAATCTGCTGCACTACCCCTGGTGCAGGAGGTACACCACCATCGAGGGTCAGGAAGTAGACGTTCGATGAGTTCCCCTTCGGGCCGCCCTTCCGAATTTCCTTACGCAACAGCCCTGCTTCACACAAGGCTGTAATGTGGTTCATGACAGAGCGCTTGCTGATCTCGCACTGATCGGCGATATGCTGATAAGACGGCCAGCACTCGCCTACGTCGCTCGCGTTGTCGGCCAGCTTGATCAGCACCAGTTTGCGCAATGGGTTGCCGACGCGAAGTTTCATCGCGGCGACCATGAGGGTCATGCTCATGTCGCACCTCCGGCGAAGGCGCGGAAATCAATCGTCTGCACGCCTTTCCAGCTATTGCAGGACATGCAAAGGGTTTGAAGGTTGCCCAAAGAGGCATCTCCGCCCTGGCTTTCAGGGGTGACGTGATCAGCCCTCAAACGCATCAGCACCGAGCAGCCACAGCGCAGGCAAGCGTGACCGTCGCGGGCGAACACTTGAGCGCGCAGACCGGAAGGTATTGGTTTCTTTTTCGTCCTGCGCCGAGTTGGGAGGACTGGAGGTTGGTAAGCAGTGACGTGGCCCATACGGTTCGGGTTCCACTCACAGCCTTTTTCGGTGAGTCGGAGTGCCTCAGGACGCAGCTCAATCAAACCGGCCTCTTCCAGGGCCTTCAGCATGCGGTAAGCGGTGTCCGGCTTGTCAGTGAGCAGCGGCAGCTCCTCGATGATCTTGGCCTTGCTGAGCGCAAAGAAGATACCGTTCTCGGTCTTTACTGGAGTCGTCCAGCTTGGGCATGAGTAGACGAAAGCGAACAAGAGCGCTTGCTGGGAGTTCAGACCCCACTCAAGCGACTTAACCTGGTTAATAGATAGCGTGAACTGCATGTCAGGCCTCCACCGCGCTAGCGATATCTGAGAGGCCTTGCAGCACTGGAAGAATGGCGGATAGCCGCGCCTGGATTGTGGCGTCCGCTTCGATCAAGTCAGAAAGAAACTGACCAGCAAAACTAGGCACACCAACCTCACTGCGCTCGACGTAGCGGCCTATCAGCTCCACCTGAGTGATTACGCTGAGGACGAGGTCAGATGCGCGAGCCTGCTCCTTAAGCGGCGCCTTGGCAGCCTTGGAGGCCTGCTGAATCGACTTCTTATCTCCGGCCGCAACAGATGCCTGCTGATCCTTTGGCAACACCAGCAGGGCTACGGCGCCAGATACCGAGGCGCGGCCCTCATCCATTGCCTGCACAAGTTCAGGGGCAGCCTCGTTAGCTACGCGCTTAGCCTGCTCATAGGTTTTGCCGTTGCCGAAACCAGCAGCCTTTGCTGCTATGTCTCGAGTCTGTCCCTGAGGGGTAAAGTCAGGAAATTTTTCCTTACTTTCATCTGATGGGCGGCCCATTCTGTCGCCGATTTCTCGCTCAATAGCCTCGCCAATAGCAACGCGCTCGGACGGGGTGAAGTCCTTGCGGAATTCATTCTCGGCCAGTTCGCCTTGCAAGATTGAATCGAGGTGAACGGTGCGGACCGGAATCTTCTTCCATCCGAGGGAAAGACACGCGCGCAGGCGCCGCTCACCGAAGACAAGGCGATACCCCGAGTCGATGCCGATTGGCTGCAAGAGCCCTATATCTGAAATACTTGCGGCCAGGCTTTCAATGTCGCCGAAGTCCTTGCGGAATCGATTCGCGACCTTGATCAGGGATGCCTGGCACTGAATGATTTGATCGGCCATTTTTTGACAGGGGACGGTTTCCCACCCCCATCCTATTTAGATGAAGGTCGGGAAGGTGTCGTCGACTCGCATAACGTTGGTCGCGTGCTTGATAGGCTTGCCACGCAGCTCTGCGTTCCAGGTGCGAATCAGGGCGGCAATGACTTGGCTGCGGTGGATCGGGCGACGATCAACCGAGGCGGCAAAGCAGCGATTGCGCAGATATAGAAGGTTGTCGTTGACCCCCTCAACGGCGCCCACCATGAAGCGCTCAAGGAATCGCTCAGCCAAGGGCTGGTTGCGCTGGCTTGCATAAAAATAAAACATTGCCGCGATGGAGCGCGGAACAGGAGATTGTCGAGGCAGGGTTTGGCCGTATTCGGCGGCAGCAATCAAGAGCGGGTTGCGTTTCACGAATTCAAGAACATCGGTCTTCTCAGCTTTGCCGGGGAAACCAAACTGCTCTTTCTCGTAATCAATGACCCAGGTGGTGGCGGTCGCCAGCATCTTGCAGGTTTCAACAGGTAGCCCCAACTGGACAAACAGCACATCCGACTTTTGGCGACCTTTCCCGCTATCGAGTACGTCGAAAATGCTTTCGTCAAAGCCTCGCATTACTACGCAAGTGACCGTGATACCGGACTGAAGAATGGCATGCAGGCGGTGCTGGCCATCCAGCAGGCTGCCGCCCTTTGAGAATCGGATGGGGTCGCCGGTCATCTTCCAGCCGCCATCCCGGATCGCTTTTTCCAGCTTCGCGACATGCGCCATGCTTGCCGCGCGATTTCCGGTGTTACGCTCAAGCCACGCACGAGCGATCTCAGGTGTCACCTGCTCGACGGTAATTGCCGGGCCGTTTACGTTGATGGCGTTTTGGGTTAAATTGCTCATGTAGATTGTCCTTTAGTTACGCAATGAGCCAGGCCACGAACCTGGCTTTTTTGTGCCTGGGATTCAGGCGATAGATTTCAGATTTGGTCGGGCGTCCTTGAGCAACTGCTCAGCCTTGCGCCCCAACTCCCCCGCCTTCGCTTCAACCTGACGACACTGCTTGGCGAACGCCGGCAAATGCGGCAGGTCCTGCTCGCACATCACCTGGTCGTCAAACACTTCGCTGCCGGTATCGATCACGTCGCCCAGGGCGCGGATCAGCGCGCCGAAACTTTTGTTCGCGCATTGATCGCTGGTCATCTGGCGAGCGCCGGTCAGGCCATGACGGCTCGCCAGCTCATTGATGCAGTGGTCGCGAAATTCAGGCTCAAGGGCGTTCACCCATGACTCTTCAAGCCAGGACGGCATTTCCTGATCGCCCGACAGCCAGCGCTGAACACGCTTGAGCCAGCGGCCGGTCGCCTTGATGAATTCACCTACGTCGTTTTGGCGGGCCAGTCCCTCAAAGTCAGGAACCTTTGCCAGCTCGATTTTCGAAGCGGGTACGGCCAGATAGATCTCGCGGCTCAGCGCCTGGGCGAAATCGTCTTGGCTCAGGCTGGTGCGCGCGATCTGGTTTGCAGCATGGGCGACCAGCACCTGATCACGGGTCTGTACGGTGTGTCTGGAACTGGACGTTTTCATGGGGACTGCTCTCTTCTAATCTGGCCTCAATGGAACGGCGCACAGGGATGTCGCTTAGGCGGCCATCTCGGCCCAGGGAAACGACGGACAAAGGGACTCTTTTTTGAAAGCACCTCCGGTCAACGCCTCCGCTCGCTTGGCAACCACTGGAGACATCCCGTGCTTTTCACGAACCCAACCGGAAACGGTGCTTTGATCAACCTTGAGCTTTTCAGCGGTGACCTCCTGAGTGCCGAAGAAGGCAACGAGGTCCTTATAAATAGTGTTCATGGTGCCCCTCCATACGGGAATACCCATATAGTAGATTATGGGAATACCGATTTGCAAGGATATGGGAGCACCCGTAATACTCGCCGAATGGAATTCAAAGACCGTTTAAAGACAGCGCGCCGACACGCCAAACTCAACCAGGGTGAGTTGGCTGCCAAAGCAGGCATCACGCAGACGTCGATTTCTGACCTCGAACGTGGAAAATCGAAAGCCACCGCGCACGTAGTGAAGATCGCCGACGCATGCGGAGTGAGCGCTAAATGGCTGTCCGATGAGATCGGGCCCATGCTATCGGCAGGTTCGACCGCGAGCTCTGGAGAGTCGAACATCTCCATTGCGGTCCAGCCCACCAAATCATTCCGCTACCCGGTAATTAGCTGGGTAGCCGCCGGCGCCTGGGCCGAGGCTGTAGAGCCCTACCCCGCCGGCTTCTCGGACAGCTATGAGTTTTCGGAGTACGACTCCAAAGGCACGGCGTTCTGGCTAAAGGTGAAAGGCGACTCGATGACGGCCCCTGCAGGCCAGAGCGTCACCGAGGGCACGCTGATCTTGGTCGACACCGAAGCCGAGGTCGCGCCAGGTAAGCTGGTCGTGGCCAAGCTGCCGGACAGCAATGAAGCGACATTCAAGAAACTCGTGAGCGACGGTGGCCGGCTGTTCCTGAAGCCACTGAACCCGAGCTATCCCATTGAGGCAGTCGACGAGAACTGCCGGATCGTGGGTGTGGTCGTACAGGCGCTGCAGAAATTTTATTGATCATCGCCGGAGCAGCTCCAAAATTATGGTGATGGCTCCACGCCAGATAGCTGATTCAACTGAGTAGGACTCGGGATGAACGAGGCAATCAAGCAGATTACCGAAACGCTAGACCAACAGATGGAGCTGAATTTTTTCATGGCCGGGAAGCTGATAGACCTGTCGCCTGCTGACGATCGAAAGCGACTGAAAAAAGAACTGCATACCAGGCTCAGCCTGCTTAGAGAGCGAACACTCGAAGCGACAATAGCCTTGGAAGACTTAGTAGGGCGGGGAAGCTCTCCGCAGGACTCGCTGCTGTCGAAGCTCGTCAAATCCTTCAGGCGAAGTGTATAGGAGGCTCCATGTCTCTCACCAAACTCAACCAGCAACTGCGCCGCGACCTCAAGGCCATCGCCTTCAACCTTGAGCAGTCCTGTATCGACCTGGGAAAGCTGGCGGAAAAGCTCAGCGATGCCGATGCCATAGCCCTGATGGGGCTGGTGGGCACGCTCTATGAGGAAGCCGACAGGTTGGTGGGTTATGCCGAGCAAGTGAAGAGCGGTCAAATAAAGCGGGTCGCGGAATAGCGCGGATGACTGCATGGCGAAATCAGAGCTTCTGGAGCAAGGTTGGGGTCATTGCTTGCCTGGCGTTGCTTATGGTGATTCCTGATGCTTCCGATGCGGTCGGGCTGGGCGGAAACCAATACGGCCGCAAGCGGGTGTTCAGCCCTGGCTTCCTCATGCTCTGCGTTTTCGTGGCCGTGTTTGAGCTGATAGCGCTGAACCATTTCTATGGTGTTCAAAAATGGGGTTAAATCGGAGTTCCTGTCGTAGAACAATAAGAGCCTATATTGCGAGCCGAAAAAAACCATCGAACTTAAACAAGCCACTAACTCTCATGGAACCGCCTCAAGGGCTAACAAGGAATATTTATGGTGTCCGCATTCAAGGCAAATGATTTTTCTGGAAACACTAAGATTACTGATGCCGGCATTCGAAACAACTTCAGCAAGTCTTTAGAGCCTTGGAGCCCGCTAGTCGAGCTAATCTGGAACGGTTTTGATGCGAATGCGGACAACATCTCAGTTACAACAAGAGACACCGGCCTGAATGCTACAGAGTCCATTACTGTTTTAGATGACGGCGCTGGAATCGACTTTACTCGCCCTGATGACAACTTCCTTAGATTCCGTGACTCACTAAAAAAGAAATCCCACGACGTGCACGGGGAAAAGGGCATAGGGCGACTCGCTTTTCATAGAATATGCAACAGGGCAATCTGGTACACGAAATTCAAAGATGAAAATGCAAGGATTGAGATAAGCAGCAGCTCTCTGAGCAGTGTGAAAGGCACAACAATTCCTGCAAGTGAGCAAAATGCACTTTTGGCAAATAGCACTTCCGGAACATGTGTTGAACTCTTAGAGTTCATCGGCTATTTCCCTAGCCAAGCCGCCCTAACCAATCAGCTTTCACTAGAGTTTGGGTGGTATCTTGCGTTGAACCCTAGCAAACAGCTTATTTTTAATGGCCACATTGTAACGCCACCAGAGCACTCATGTAGCGACACATCTTTCACAATCGAAGGCAGTGAGTTTAAATTAAGACTGATACATTGGCGAGATAAGCCGGCATCGGAGAGGTCGTATACATATTATAGAAGCAGCTCCGAAAATGTTATTTATCATGCGCCGAGCAGTCTTAACAAAAAGCCGAATTACCATACGACGCTATCGGTACTATCCTCTTGGTTTGACGAATTTTCAGAGGATGAAAACGGCCAGTCTTTAGATATGCGCAGTATGCAGCATTCTAAAGTATGGAAGGCTCTTCAAAAAGAGGTTGGCGCATTCGCCCAAGAGCACTATAAATCATATTTGGTTGGTCAGGCTGACGAACAGATCCAGAAGCTGATAGATGATGGTGATTTCCCAGACTATAGCGAGTTAGGAAAAAGTTACTCAGAGTGGCGCTTAGGGAACTTGAAGGGCATCCTCAGAATCATAATAATTTCAGAGCCAAGAATATTTAAGGATAGTAATAAAAGACAAAGGAAAATAATAATAAGGTTATTGGACAAAATATCTGTATCCAATGAAAATGACGCCATATTCGATGTGCTTGAGGGCATACTTGATTTAGACGAGGCGTCTATGCAGCTATTTTCCGATCAAATTAAAACCGCAAAATTGAATAATATTATTCAGACTATTGAAAAGCTTCAGAAGCGGGAAGCAGCAATCTCTCGCATATCCGAAATAATGCTTAATCATTATAACGAGACCCTTGAGACTCCAGATCTCCAAGGAGTTATAGAGGCTAACACCTGGCTGTTTGGAAATCAGTACGAAACTATCGGAGCTGAAGAAACCACTTTTACTGTCATTGCTGAAAATCTTCGCAACTCGATTGCAGGTATAAATGAAGTACTTGATGACGATGTCGACGACGGAGCTAATCTGTCAGGTGCCAATCGACAAGTAGATCTCTTCCTAGTCAGACGCAACATGCAGTATGACTCGTACAATAATCAACCGTACTTCAGATGCGTAATTATAGAAATAAAAAGACCAAGTATCGCTCTCAACAAAAAGCATCTTCGCCAGATTGATGACTATGCGGGAATTCTCGCAAAGCATCCGCAGTTCAATGGAATTCAAACTCGCTACGAGATTATACTGTTAGGTCGAAAGATATCCCCAAACGACTATGACATTTCCGAAAGGCTCGAGCAGGTTGCGGGACGAAATGATCCCGGCCTGGTAGGCGGCGGCCCCATCAAAAAATACGTGAAAACCTGGCAAACCATTATTGAAGAATTCCGAATTGCAAACGACTATCTTTTATCGACTCTTCAAACTCAGCGTGACACGCTTGAAAGCTCGAAAGAAGATCTTTTGAAGCATCTGCATTCGCCAACTCACTAAAGATTACGCCCGGCCCAGCGCCGGGCTTCTTGTATCTGCCCTTCCCTTCAGCAATCTGGCGATCGGCGGCCATTACTACGCATTCTCATGGGTTAAACTTGGGTTGAGATATGGAGGGAATACCAATGGAAAAGTCGAAAACCGCAGAAGAGATTCGAACGCTTCTGCTGTCCCAGCGTCCCGACCTGAGAGATGAGCTTGCGAAGATTTCCGACCTTGAGGTGCTGCAGCTCACGGCATGCGCCTACAAAAGCGCGATTGATATCAAGGAAGCCGAACTGATTGAGGTAGAAGCTCGCCTGGACGACGCCGCAAGGGCTCTATTTTCTCCTGTACCCCACTGACTTCATTAAGGCCATGCAATTGGACGGGCTTCTTGTACTGCCCCCCGATCAGAACTCTACTCTGCTAAGGTGGCGCACTCTGAATGCAATGGAAGCTTCGAAGAATGGACTCATGGAAGACACTGGCGATCGCCCTACTGGCATCTGTCAGCACTCAGGCCGTATCAGGTGATGGCGCCAACCCTATCGCTGCCGCGATATTTCTCACAATTTCCGCGCCAACCATTTTAATTGGGGCGACCACATCCCTCACGACCGAGCCGCCTGAGATTTTCAAGTCAGCCAAGACTGACGCTCTGGCCTTCATCGGTTCGGACGGGGAGATTCGCGGCGCGGAGTTTGAGCAGGCGTCCAGATACTACCAGTCGACCTATCCTTCTCCGCTCATGTCAGACATGCAACTGGCCCAGTCGATAGCTACATCATTCTGAAAGCGACCTTCAAGCCAGCCACCACACCATACCTTTCGTTTCGGCGACATCCTTTTCACCTGGCTTTTACAGGACAGAGTGCAAAGTCGCCCTACTCCTTTGAAGAATTCCCTTTAGGTCCGCCCACAAGCGGGCTTTTTTTTGCCTGCTGCTACGCTTTCCATGCCCTCTATGGAGACAGAGCCATGCCTTCCCCCGAATACTCCCTCACCGACACCCTTGAAAGAATCTACGAGAACCAGCTCGCCCTTGAGGCTGCGCTGATGGAGTTGACGTTGCTCGTCGAAAGCCAAGGCCATGCGGATGCAGGCCAGAACGTCCGAGGCGCCCTGGAGGCGATCGGGGAGAACGCCGGGCATATCAAGCAGGGCCTGGCCAGACTGAAGGCGCAGGAGCCGGATTGACCACTCTACCCCGGCCCGCCCATACATTGTGCAGTGCTGCAAAGCAATGCTCCGGCGTGCTGCACAAGCCTTCTCCACTCATCACTTGTGATGAGGTCGGCTCGCTCCATGGCGTCAGCCCGCCTCAGCAATTCGAAGTATTTAACCTCTGCGTCCATTCGACTTCCAGCCAGTGCAGAAAGCTCGCGCCAGCCTGTGAGGGCCAGGCCCCGCTGTGCCTCTCTCATTGATAGCCCCTAATGATCATATACGGGAGTATGGGCCAGGTTGCAGGGGTCGTTCAGTATGATGGAACGATGGGCGACCAATGGTGGCTGTACGCCTCTATCTGCAAAATGGCACGATGGAGTTCCCGCATCAAAAGTGATGGAGAGTCGCGGATGTTCAGTCACATCACCGTTGGAACAAACGATCTTGATCAGGCTGCCGCGTTTTATGACGCCATATTGATCCCTCTTGGGCTATGCCGCCGGGTTGTAACCCCCGATGGAGGGCCTGCCTCCGCATGCTGGGTTAACCCCAACAGGCCCTTGCCTCGCTTTTATGTTTACTGCCCTTACGATCTCAAAGAGGCCGAGGCGGGAAATGGCAGCATGGTGGCTTTTTCCGCGCCACATGCAGACGCTGTGGATGAAGCCTACGCCGCAGGCCTTAGCAATGGCGGTGTTGATACAGGCTCACCAGGGCCACGCCCGCACTATGGGGACGGCTACTATGGCGCTTACCTGCGTGACCCGGACGGTAATAAAGTGCACATAGTCCATCGTGGCGATTTGCACTTGCCCGGGTAGATGCGACTCTCGGTGTTTGCTTGAAGCCCGGCCCAGCGCCGGGCTTCTTGTGTCTGCCCTTCGTCGTGCCACCATTGAGCTGGCAATCCGCGTGATTGCAAACTGGCAGCGCTGAGGGATCAGCGCCCCAAGTATTACAGAGAGCCCGCCTCGTGCGGGTTTTCTGCTTTAGCGACATCCTTTTCACCTGACATTTACAGGACAGAGCGCAAAGTTGCCCTACTCATTTGAAGAATTCCCTTTAGGTCCGCCCACAAGCGGGCTTTTTTTGTCCGTAATTTGGCTTTCGTTATCGCGGGCCGATTGGAGCTAGATCGCCTCAACCTTTCTACATTGAGAAATCTCGGGCAATGCCTGATTGGCAGAGACTTTATTGAGCTGCCACTTCAGCTCAACCGCAACAGCATTGAATCGTTTTGCCTGCACTCTCGTACTGCTGGATGTGAGGCTGACGTAGGAGGCATCTGAGCTTTTGACGTCGACTACAGTGGTCGTGGTGCCGCCCTCAAGATCGGAGTTCCCCAATATTCCAGCTTTCCATTTCTGAGTAATCGTGTGCTCGCCAGGTGCAACTGGCACAGCTACGTAACCACCGTTCTCCAGAGAAGCTATCTGCTTTCCATCCAAAGAAATCAAGGCGGACATTAGGCCCATATCGTAGTTACTGGGCCTGTACACGTAGATCACGCCGTGTTGAGAATCCAAGTTTTCGAGTGGTGTGAATTTTGGTCCCGTCATCGTGCAGGAGCCGACAAGCCCAAATAAGACAAATGCTGAGATCTTCCATACCCGAGTCATAACTGCTCCATTCTGATTAAGTGCTTCATGATCAACACCGCCAGACCGTCAATCAAACCCTTTGTGCTGATTTTTCACGCACCCACTCCTGCCGCCCTCTCCTCCAATGGTGGCTGTACGCCACGAATGGTAAAGTGCGGGCTCAATTACGGGAGGGATCCAATGAAAGGATTTGGGACGTTCGCGCTGATCGTCGGCGTCTGCTGGCTGATCTTCGCGCTGAGCATGGATGTGTCCGTGTCGACTGGCGCCGGCGGCCGGGTGAACAACTTGGGTCTCATTGCGGACCGCCAGATGCACACTATTGTCGGCGGCATGATCGCGCTCGCTGGGTTGCTTATGGTGCTGCTCGGCGGCAAATCCTATGCACTGCAAGCCGCGACTGAGACAGATACTCGACCCTGCCCGCTCTGTGCTGAGACCATCAAAAAAGCCGCTATCAAGTGCAAGCATTGCGGTGGTGACGTGCTGCCATCGCCATCTGCACAAGCACCTTTGACATCAGGATGGACTGTACGAGTGGAGTGCGAGCCGTGGGCGCACGCAGAGGCGACCCGGTCAGTAAAGCGCCTGGGCCTCCCTACCACGAAAGGGTCAGCGAAATTTGTGGCGGTCGGACCCTTCGGCTCAGAATCCGAAGCATCAGATGCGCGCGATAATATCCGCTCGGTGAGCGACCTAATCGGAGAGATTCATATCGTAGCCCCGGACGCGTAGCGCTCCAGTTGAGTTCAAGCCCGCCGAGAGCGGGCTTTTTCATACCCCAAGCAAAGCGTCTGTGCGAATTATTTACACGCACCCTAAAGGCAATTCAATTCTTCCTTGCCATTATCTGGCGGCACAAATACTGTATATACATACAGTTACAGTAAGGAATGCCACATGTCTCACCCTGCTTTTTCTACCTCGCAAATGACCTCTTCCTACGAAGCCACAGGTCGGCGCCTGCAAGCGCTGATTGCCGCGCCAGGTGTTCAAAAGGTGCAAGCAGTGACGGTGGCGAGACTGGATCACGAAAGCCCTGAGGACTGGAAGCGACTGCTTGATGAGATCAGTGAAACCGCCGGTGTACGGATTGAGCACTTGGAAGGTGGCGTAGTCAGGATCGGTTGGCACGAGTACTTCGACGCGTAAATGAGCCCGCCACTGAGCGGGTTTTTTATCGCCTCCTATAAAAAATATGGGAATACCCATTGACGACAAATATGGGATTACCTATATTTACATCCATCGAGACGCCACCGCGAATCGCCATAGCCAAAAGCTCGCCGCTCTTTAGCGACACCCCTTGCCGGATCACCACCGGCCCAGATTCAAAGGCAGCGATGAACCGGCCTAAACGGTTCAGAGGGTTGGCAACTGACCCGGGCGTGCAGCGTAAAGCGCCAAGAACAGTTATCCAGCGGGAGAACAAGCCGAAAGGCCCGCGGCTGGAAGAACATTTGAGTCAAACCAGTGACCGACGCCAGTAGCGGGTCACGGCCAGCTCCAAAAGATTTGAATTAGCGATCCCGATAGCCTCGGCTGGGAACGCCGGACCTCATGCACCCTGCCCCACTCAGCCGGGCACTCAGAGCTGTAGCGTGCATGTTGTAGGGACCTGAGATCCATGGCGAACAGATGCTGTTTGACGCCGTGAGGAGGAAGCTCGCCGCCCACCCACGAAGACGACCGGCCAGCCCTGCAATCAGCAGCGGGCAACGGGCCACACCGCTGACGCAACAAACCCAGGCTGTCGCCAGTAGCGGGCCTGGGATCCACAGATTTACTGATGCCGCTTCGATGAGGCGGCATTGGAAATCAACGGAGGAATGAGCGATGCACCTGAAAGACCAAGGGTTCAAGTTCTGCATCAGCCCGGACAAGCAGCGAGGCCGCTGGCTTCACCCGGTCGAGATAAAGCAGGGGCACCAAGACTGGATCGATGTGACCGAATGGCCGAGCGAAAAGATGGTGGCTTTTTTGATGCCGAAACCGGCCCAGCAAGAGCTGTTCGCGGCATGACGCTTTCACTGGCAGGCCCTCGCAAAAGGGCCTGACGGGAAATCAACCCGGAGCAAGACCATGACCAGAACCGAATACGAAGACATTGAAGGCTACGCGGTGGCAGCAATCGTTGGCCTTCTCGCCAGCAAAGATGAACGTCCAGCGGAAACAATTTCCGCCCAGGCTTTCGGCTTGGCAAAGGCTTTTCAGGCGGAGAAGTTGAAGCAGCTCGGTGAAAAACCGGGTTACGAAGGCTGAACAACCAGCGCCACGACAGCCTGTCGTTAACTGCCCGGTCACCTGCGCGCCGAAGCGCAGGCTGTATCGGATATCGCTCGGCCCTCTGTCGTGATAGCAGGGTGCCCACCTTGTCCCGAGCCTGAGCGGATTTTGTCGCGGCGAAGACGGGCAACACTCGGAGGGATTCGAGCGATATCCGATGCAGAAGCGACGTTGAAAGCTGGGTTGAACGCTTAGGCGGCCCTGGAGAAACGCAGGTTAATAGGGCGCCAGCTATGCGTGGTTAGCCTCTCCGAGCGGTCGTCCCGAAAGGGTCCGCTCTCGCCGGGATCGCGTCCGGCCTTCTGCATCAAGGCGTTCGGTGCCATTAACCGACGGCGTGGGAAGCGTCGACAACTCTATCTCTGACAGCCGGAAAGACGGCACTCACCCTCTCGCCCCTACCCGTCACCCCCTCCGCCCTACCAGATCAGAGGTGCAGATGAGCATAAGCAGCTCCTACGTTATTTGTTTGCTCCGTTACGACCCCGCAGACGGCGCCATGTACTGGAAGCCTAGGACGACACATCAAGTTAGCCGCCCCGAAATGCTTGATCGCTGGAACAGGAAATACGCCGGAAAGCGTGCTGGATCGGTGAATAGCGACGGTTATGAGGTGATACGAGTGGGCGGAAATCAATTCCGCACCAATCGGCTAGTTTGGGAGCTGCACCACGGGCCCATCCCAGATGGCATGCAGATAGACCACATAAATGGCGATCGCCGGGACAACCGTGCCGCCAACCTGCGTGCTGTAACGATTACCGAAAACAACCGGAACATGAGGCTTTCGCACCGCAACACCAGCGGATTGCATGGGGTTGTGTTCCTCCGCCGTTACAGCCGGTTCCAAGCCACGATAGTCGTAGACAGGAAGCACATCCACCTGGGCTATCACCAAACCCTAATTGACGCAGCAGCGGCCAGGAAGTCAGCAGAATTTTGCCATGGCTTCCATCCAAATCACGGCCGCTGATTCCGCCTAACCCCAAACACTGGAGGTCGCCATGAGCGATTGGATCAAGTGCAGCGATCGGCTGCCGCCAGAAGGCGAGAAGCGCGATTACCTGTGCCTGTTCGAGTACGGCGAGATGCAGGTCACTGAGTGGCTGTACGACAAAACTCTCGGATGGTGCTTCTGGTACGGCGATCCAAGTCACTGGATGCCGCTCCCACCTCTTCCCACTGAATAACGCCATCCTGGAGGCGACCATGCACCACAGCATCCAATTGCGCCGCGACATCGTCGACGGCCTGCATCAGCGCTCCCGTATCGCCACTGCCGAATTCTACCGACTGATTAGGCGACCTGAGCCGGTGGTCACCTTCCGGATGATGGTGAAGCCTGCAGGCCGCGACTTCTTTCATGTGGTGGACAGCCGAACCGGAAAGGTCATGGGGTTCCGCCGCAGCCACAACGAAGCCTGCGCCCTCGCTCGGCGCCTGGAGCGCCTGCATGCCAACCAGCTACGCGGATAGCGCCCAGGCCAGGGAATCAGACAGGCGCTGGGACTTGCCGGACTTCGGCAAGAAGCAACACGTCGACCTGTTCCACGAGTACACGGCTGACAACCTGGCAGAGCGCGAGGCTCGGCGTATCAAGGAGCGCGCCAGCCTCAAGCTGCGCATTGGGCTGGCGATGGCGCAGATGGAGGCGATCTGTCCGCCGGCAGGAGGCGATCAATGAACGCTACTCAGCGGGACCACCTAAACGCCGTGAACTGGATCGAGGGAGAGATCAAAAACATGATTCTCGAACTTGGCAAGCCAAACGCCAGTGCGGCGGCCACATCATGCGTCACCCTCGCTTTCATGCTGCGGGTTATCGACGAAAACGAACACCGGCACTTCCGGGCACTCATCGACAAGATTTACGCCGACTACAACGCATCGCTCGTTTCTGCCGCCTGACGGCACAACCCAACCCCACCACTTTCAATGCTGCGCCTGGCGCGGCGAGGGATCGTCATGTCCAAAAATACCAACCAAGCAATCGCACAAGAATCGCTCCAAGCGAGCGAAACCGAAGAATCCAAGAAGTCCATTGCCCCTGCTGTCGCCGTCACCGACATCGTGGAGTATCGGCCGCACGAGGAGCAAATCGTTCGCCTGGAAACAACTTACGCGAAGCTGGTCGTTGACTGCTCGACGAGCGAAGGCTTGGCGAGCGCGAAGGAAGTTCGCGTCGATATCCGCGATGTGCGCTACGCCCTGGATAAGACCACCAAAACCGCATTGGTGCCATATCAGCAAAAGGTCAAAGAAGCTCAGGCTCGCGTGAATCAAGTCAAGGAGTTCGGTGAAACGCTCAAGACTCGTGTGCTGGCAATTGAAGAGCCTGTCGATGAAGCGATCAAGGCCGAAGAAAAGCGTATAGCTGATGCCAAGGCAGAGCGCGAGCGTGTCGAGGCTGAACGCATCGAAGCCATCCGGGCAAAAATCAACCGCTTCAGTTCTGTCGCTGCCGCCTATGCGAACCGCAGCGCCGCAGACGTCTCCAGCATTCTGCTAGGCGTCAAAGAGTCGGTGATCCTGCCAGAAGAGTATGGCGAATTTGAAGCCGAAGGCACCATCGCTCGTGACAACGCCATTGAGCAACTCGAAGCGCTGCTCAAGTCTGCCGTTGAGCGAGAAGAGGCTGCTGCCAAGTTGCTGGCCCAGCAGAAAGAACTGGATGAGTTGCGCGAGAAACAACGCATCGCCGACGCCGAAGCCGAGGAACTACGTAAGCAGCGAGCAGAGGAAGACCGCAAGCGGTTGAAACAGCAGCAGGACGAACTGGACCAGCAGCGCCGAGACATGGAGGCACAGCAACGCCAGCAGCGTGAACAGCAGGAAGAGCAACAACGCCAGCAGCGCGAGCGCGAGGCACAGTATCAACGCGACCAGGAAGAGCTGGTCCGTCTGCGCGCCCAGGCTGCCGCGCCTGCGCCCGTGGCGGCTGTCACCGCCGCTCCAATCGTTAAGAAAGCTGAAACCGCGCCTGTTGCCGTGGTTGCCGTATCCGTTGAACCCATCGACGTGGACCCGGCCACTCCCCCGGCTGACGACATTGTCGAGGTTGTAGCACTCGGCTTCGATGTGACCATCGCCACTGCCCGCGATTGGCTACGCGCCACCCGCTTCTAACCATCCTTTCCATCTGCCGGCCGACCCACTCCACGTCGACCACGGAGAGCGCAATGACCGATACAGACACCCAAGCACAAACCGGCCTCGCCACTTATCACGATCCATCGCACAACGCGGCCGCGCTCATCCTCGACCCTGGCACCATGCGGTCGATGAGCGACCTCGCGATGATGATGTCGAAGGGAGTGACAACCGTCCCGAAACATCTTAAAGGGAACCAAGCCGACTGCATGGCGGTGGTGCTTCAAGCAATGCAGTGGCAAATGAACCCCTTTGCTGTGGCGCAGAAAACGTTCATCGTCAACGGCGGCGCATTGAGCTACGAGGCGCAGCTTGTTAACGCAGTGATCACCGCCAAGGCGCCAGTCAAAGGTCGATTGAACTTTGAATGGTTCGGCGCTTGGGAAAACGTCATCGGGAAGATGCGCGAAGTTACCAGTAAGACCAAGAAGGATGAGGACACTGGCGAGTTTAAAAAATATCGCGTCCCCGCCTGGAGCTTTGACGACGAAAAAGGGCTCGGCATCAAGGTTTGGGCGACCTTTCGGGGCGAAGACGAGCCGCGCATTCTGGAACTTCTGCTGACCCAGGTCCGCACGCGCAACTCTACGCTTTGGGCGGAAGACCCCAAACAACAGATCGCCTACTTGGTGACCAAAAAATGGGCACGCCTCTTCTGTCCTGACGTGATCCTCGGCGTTTATACGCCCGATGAATTCGAGGATTCATACGGCGGCGAGATTGACATCACTCCCACCAAACAAGCCGCAAACATCGCTGCCGCTGCTGGCGTTTCGTTCGGCCCAAAATCCCCATCACCGGAAATAGACGGTGTATTCGCAGACCTCATGGTCGTTGCAAGGCAACAGGACATCGACGCCTACGCGGCCGCCTGGGCAGGTCTCAAGCCGAAGCAGCGCGCAGCGATCGGATTGGAATGCCACGAAGCCCTAAAAGGCTTGGCGGCTACCGTCGATGCCGACTTTACCGATATAACCGGTCCCAGCGGTGACCAGTCCCATTCAGAGGAGGCTGCGTAGTGAGAACGGAGCTTCAGGGCACAGAAAAGTGGCATGCGGACCGATCTGGGCGCGTGACAGCCAGCCGCTTCAAAGACGTGGTGGCCTGGGGGAAGCCTGACAAAAATGGTAAGCGCGAGCCTATGGGCGCGCGCACCTCGTACATGCGTGAGCTTTGCTTCGAGCGCCTGGCAAAGAAGTCCAAGCACAACGTCAGCAGCGCTTCTATGAAGTGGGGCCACACCGAAGAACAAAAAGCGCAGGACGCCTACGAGATGTTGACCGGCAACATCGTCCTGCCGTCGGAGTTCATCGTCCACCCGAAGTACGACTGGCTCGGCTGCTCGCCAGACGGCCTGATCAACGACGACGGGGGCACCGAATCGAAGTGCCCATTCAACGAAGCGGTACACGTCAGGACCTGGCTGGAAGGCATGCCCGAAGAGCATATGCCGCAGGTCCAGGGCTGCATGTTCGTTACAGGTCGCAAGTGGTGGGACTTTCTGTCTTTCGATTCTCGCCAAGATGAAGAGTGTCAGCTCTATATCGAGACGATTTACCGCGACGAAGACTACATCGCCAACCTGCACAAAGAACTGGTCCAGTTCAACCTGGAACTGAACCGCATGGTTGATGAGGTAGCGGACAAAGCTCGGGCGCAAGCCCATCGCCTAGGAGCCTGACCATGATCAGCAACCTAAAATCAGACATCGAGTTTCGGCGCGAGAAAGCACTGGAGCTTTCCGGCCAGGTCCATCGGCACCTGGCCGCCGGCGGAAAGCTCACCATCGGCGATAGCCCGGCGATCAATCCAGAGCCGGCCAAGCGTTCGGAAAAGATCGATCCCGACACCATCCTCAAGCGCCGCAAACCTCCGATCTCGAGGGCTGAACGTAGCGCGCTGCGCAAACTCGCGGAGGCATTATGAGCAAGCGCAAGCCGCATAACCTGCAGGCGCGCATTGCCCGGTCGTGCCGCTCGCTGCTGGCATCCAATCACGTCGCCGTGGTGAACATCGACCCCAGTGGCCGCCAGGGCATGATCAATTACAAGTCGCTGAAGAACATCGCACCGGGGAAGATTGGCCAGGCCGTCTGCGGCATCCCTCACCGGTGGACGATCTACCTCAGCGCCCTTTGCATCGATGCCCGCGGCGACCGCTACAGCAAGTCGGTGGAGGTGGCGCCCGATGGCGTCTACCTCTCCGACCACCTGGAAGACGTGATCGAGCATTGCTACAAGAAGCTGCGCGACGAGGCCAACCAAAGCCAGATGGTGGCTTCGGGCTGGATCGCCATTCCCGAAGCGATTTCGCTGGACGAGGCACACGCCGCGCAGATCTTCGAAGCGGTCGGCGCCTGGCACCAGGTGAAGGTGGATTCATGCGCCGCATAGCCCGCATCCAACAACGCAAACGTCAAACCTGGCTCGCACTGCCGGCCAGCGGAATAGAAGAGGTAGGCCATGGCCAAATCAGTACAGGAACGGTCGGCCAAAGCTGCTCAGAAGCGTCTGGCGGTCGCAGAGAAGGAATTGCGGCACAAGGTCAGGCCGGGTATCGAGCAGGCCATGGAGCGTATCCGGCTTCGCGGCCAGGTGCCGATCATCAGCGAACTGTTGCAGATCGCCATCATGAAGATGGACTTGATGGCAGACGACGAGCTTGCGGCGTTCTTGAGTTATCCGCGCCACGAAATCGTGATTAACGAAAACGTGGCGCTTGAATTCAGAAATCAAAGCCTGGCCGAGATTAGGCGCGACCCAGGTGACGAGGTTATAGCTCCAGATCAGCTTCAATCGGGGCGCCATGGTTGATAGTGCCAAACCATTCAAACTGACCGATCGTTTTTAACGCTGCACGCTTGATGTCTTCAGCGACCTCATCGAATTCTTCAACTGAGGGGCACAGCTCGAATGTGCAGCAGCAGCTGTTGGAATCGTAGAACAGGCTAATTACCCGGCTTTGTAATCCGGTTTTTTCAATAGCAACACAGAAACTCAACATCTCCGCTAACTCATTTGCTTTGCCATGCCTTGTATCAATGGCAATGCCAAATGCTTTCATCGAGTCTACGGACACTTCACCTGCATACATTTTATAGCTCCTTGATCCGGCTCCATGCCGGTCACCCGTAATACCCCATATCAACGAAATCTGCCAGAAGACTCAATCTCAAATAGTCCGGCCAGGTCACACCACCTTAACTTAATTTCGATGCTTCTCTAAGTTCTCTGAAATGAGAGTCCATATTGTTAGTGGCAGAATCTAAATCTCGCGAAAGCTCAAACATCTCCGCACTCTCACGACTATTCATTTCTATATTTTTCCTAGCAGCAACTACTCCTCTCTCCATCTGTGACTTAATTCCTATAAAAGGTACGAGCATTTCCTCGTAGGGAAAGGCAGTCAAGTCCACACTATTCAATGTTGCCATATTGGCCTCCGCAACTTTGAGAGCTGTTCCAAGAGAACCAAGTTCGCAATCACTCTTAGCCAAGTCATCCCTAAGGCTCACCATCGATACTTGAGCTCCTTGAGCAATATTGATAATTGCCAACTTAAAAACTTTTATTTTCTTTACATTCTCTTTTCTAAGCCGCTTCTCTGGAACATTTGCAATTCCAATCGCTACAGCAATCGCAATCATAGAGCCAACAAACTGCCCCCACGAAGCCAGACCCGGATGCTGTTCAATCCAACATAGCAAAAAACTCATAACTAACTCCCCTGTAGATCCCGGAACTATACCGGCGAGGATCACCTATGTCCGCACAACAGAAGAAACATCCCTTCGATTTCAAAACCCAATACGGACTCGGCTTCAACCCTCAGGACGATGAGATCGTTGTCGACTTCTTCTGCGGTGGTGGCGGCGCCGGTACCGGCCTGGAGATTGGCCTGGGCCGCGCGGTGAACGTCGCGAAGAACCACAGCCCGCAAGCCATCAGCATGCACACCATGAACCACCCAGGCGCCCAACACTTCACCACCGACGTGTTCGAGGGTGATCCGGACACCGAGTGTGGCGGCAAGGCCGTTGGCTGGTTCCACATGTCGCCGGACTGCACGCACCACAGCCAGGCAGCCGGCGGCCAACCGCGCAAGCGCGAGATCCGCAACCTGTCATGGATCGGGCTCAAGTGGGCAGGCATGAAGCGCCCCCGGGTGATCAGCCTGGAGAACGTGAAGCAGATCCTCCAGTGGGGCCGATTGATCGCCAAGCGCGACAAGGCAACCGGTCGCGTGGTGAAACTCAGCGGCGAAATTGCAGCACCTGGTGAAGTTGTGCCGGTGGGCCAGCAGTTCCTGATCCCTGACCCGAAGCAGCGCGGCCGCACTTGGCGCCGTTTCGTAGCCTTGCTGGAAGGCATGGGCTATGTCGTTGAGTGGAAGGTGATCAGGGCCTGCGACTTCGGCGCGCCGACCAGCCGGGAGCGGCTGTTCATGATCGCCCGGTGCGATGGACAAACGATCATGTGGCCGGAGCCGACCCACGCGAAAAACCCGGTCAAGGGCCAGCAGAAGTGGAAAACCGCTGCTGACTGCATCGACTTCACCGACCTGGGCAAAAGCATCTTTGGAAGGAAGAAGGACCTGGCCCCGGCCACCCTGCGCCGCGTTGCCAAGGGCATGAAGAAGTTCGTTATCGACAGCGCGGCCCCGTTCATTGTGCCGATCGCCAACTGGTCGGGAGAGGCAGTGCAGTCGGCCGGCGAGCCGCTGCGTACCATCACCTCCTACCCGAAGGGTGGTGCCTTCTCGGTGGTCAGCCCGGTTATCGCACCGGCAACTCACCAGGGCAGCGACAGGATCAACGACCCGCTCGAGCCGCTGCCGACGGTGACCTGCGCGAATCGCGGCGAGCTGACGCTAATCAGTCCAGTGATGGTTGGGGCCGGTGGGCCGGTGTACGCCGGGCACCCGGTATCAGCAGACCAGCCGATCGGCACACTCATGACTCGCAGTCACCGTGCGGTTGCATCGGCCTGCATCGTCCAGGCCGGGCACGGCGAAGGTTCTGGCGCAAACAAACGCCGCTCCCATGGGGTGAACGATATATGCGGGCCGATCGGCACCGTTACAGCCAGCGGCGGCGGCCAGTCCATCAGCACCGCAGTGATGATTCAGGCCAACGGCGGATTCAACACCACGCATGCCAAGGATATGCGCGAGCCGATGACCACGGTGACCAACACCGGCAGCCAGCAGCAGTTGGCCGTGGCGAACCTGGTGCACCTGCGTGGCAACTGCGATGCACGCGACCTCAACGACCCGCTGCACACCGTCAGCGCCGGCGGTCAACACCACGGGCTGGTCAGCGCATTCATGGAGCGAGCATTCGGCGGCAGTGTTGGCCAGGGCCTGGAAAATCCGGCGCCGACCATCACGGCAGGCGGCGGTGGCAAGAGCTCGCTGGTGTCGCTCACCTTGTCGCCTGAACACGAAGCCGGTGCCCTGAGGGTCGCCGCGTTCCTGATCAGCTACTACGGCACCGAGAACATCAGCGCTTGCGACTCGCCGTCGCCGACGATCACGACCAAGGACCGCTTGGCCATGGTCACCGTCATGGTTAAGGGAACCCCCTATGTGATCGTCGACATCTGCCTACGGATGCTGAAGCCGGCCGAGCTGTACAAGGCCCAGGGCTTCCCGGCCGACTACATCATCAGCCACGGTGCCGATGGCAAACCGTTCACCAAGACTCAGCAGGTGCACATGTGCGGCAACAGCGTAAGCCCGCCGCCGATGGCTGCAATTGCCAAGGCGAACGATCCGTGGCGGAACGCTATCGCTCAAATCGCGGCGTGAAAGACTTTACTCAGGTGTCGCATATAAATGGCTTACGCAAGTGCCGCAAACTTTCCTTCCAAGTTTGGCAGCCTTGGCTCTAGCCACGTCTTCGCTCCGGCAGCTCTCATTGATGTTGTCGGTGTCCTCATGCGCTACTTTTTTGCAGATTGATTCGGGTTGGTTATTGCACTGCAAGGGATCAGTTGTAAGCAGCTCTCCCTCGAAGATGTGGTGCTCTTCAGAATCTTTCCGCTTCCGTATTGAGTAAGTGATCATTCCGTAATCTCGATTAATGATGGCGGTACGCCACCCCTAATAGTGCCTAGATCCGTAAATTATTAACACCCCTCACACTTCAAAGTCAGCCGCTATAGCGGCAAGGAACTCTATGCGCCTGAAGAAAGCTGAGCGCGAGCAAGTGCGCCTGAAGTATGGCGGGCACTGCGCCTATTGCGGCGTGCTGCTGGGTGACCGCTGGCACGCCGACCACCTCGCCCCGGTGGTTCGTGAGCTGCTGTCCAAGCAAACAGCCGCCGGCACCTGGAAGCTGGTGTCAGGCAAACCGCTACGGCCTGAGTATGACGTGTTGGAGAACATGATGCCGGCCTGTGCGCCCTGCAACATCAGCAAGGGCGGCCAATCCCTGGAAGGCTGGCGGACCTGGATCGCCGGGCACATCAACTCCCTCAACAGCTACCACCCCATCTACCGCCTGGCCAAGTCCTACGGGCTGATCGCCGAGACCGGCGCGCCGGTGGTGTTCCACTTCGAAAAGGAGCAGCAGCCATGATCGCCACCCTCTGGTTCGCCTACGCCTTCATCTACAAGGTGAATAAGCCATGAATCAACACGTCCGAGTGAATACGGCTGAGCTGATCGGCCAAGCCCTTAACTGGGCAATGGCCCTGGCCGAAGGAAAGCAGGCCAGGATCACCAAGAGCGGGGTTCGCCTGGCGCTGGGCGGCAGCACTTACGGAATGATTAATCCGGCCACCGATGAGAAGGCCGGGACGCTGGCGATACTGCGGCACCGCGTGCGCTTTGATGTTCGGATGCCGGGGCATCAATGGGCTGCCAGGGTTGGCGAGGTCATCGCAGGCGGGCCAACTATCACTATTGCAGCTTGCCGCGCTATCGCCGTCGCCAGCCTGGGCGATGTCATCGATATCCCCGCCGAACTCATCTAACCCCAATCCCCCTACATGCCTGCCGGTGAGCGGCGGGCGCGCACCTGGAAATAAATATGACCATCACCGCCCCGGTCATCCGGTACCACGGCGCCAAGTTTCGGCTCGCGCCGTGGGTGCTGCAACACTTTCCACCGCACACCTGTTACGTCGAGTCATTCGGCGGCGCTGCGGGCGTGCTGATGCAAAAGCCACGATCGTATGCAGAGGTATACAACGACCTGGACGGCGACATCGTGAACCTGTTCCGGGTGCTGCAGGATCAGGACTCGCGATCAGGACTCGTCGAACGCCTAGTGTTCACCCCCTACTCCCGCGAGGAGTTCGAATTGTCCTGGGAGTCCAGCGCCGAACCGATCGAGCGCGCAAGGCGAACAATCATCCGTGCCCAGATGGGCTTTGGCTCCGCCGGCGCCACAAAGGGTGTGACCGGCTTCCGCATCGACACCAAACGACAGTACGGAACTGCCCAATCGCTTTGGGCAACCTATCCCGAACAGCTCGCCGAGGTTGGCCAGCGCCTGAGTGGCGTACTGATAGAAAACAGACCGGCGATCGAGGTGATTAAGGCGCACGACGGCCCGCAAACTCTGCACTACGTCGACCCGCCCTACGTGCACGACACCAGGTACAAGGGCGCGTCCAGCGGCCGTTACTACCGGCACGAAATGGACGATACCGAACACCGTGAATTGCTCGGAGCCTTGCTCGAGCTAGAAGGAATGGTCGTGCTGTCTGGATACCCGAGCGACCTGTATGCGGAACTGCTACCCGGCTGGGCCTGCTACAGCACATCAGCTCGCATCAGCGCCGGCCGGGGCACCGCCAACCGAACCGAATGCATCTGGCTAAACCCGGCCTGTGTCGATCGCGCAAGCCAAATCGGCCTGGATCTCTGCGAAAGATCATAACCCCAGCCCACCTTCTGCCGCCCAGCGCGGCAAGGACATCCCATGTTCGCAACGAAACTCACCCTGATCCTGCTGGGCGCTTTGCTGTACCTAGCTGGCACCGGTTGCTGGATCTTCTGGATCGGCCCCGGGCTGGTCATGGACGGAAAAATATCTGACCTCCTGTACGCATTCGCCGGCACCTGTGCCTGGATGCTGATCACCTTCGGCCTGGTCATCCACATCATCAAGACAGCGCGGCCCGCCGGCTCTCTCGACAAACCCGACGTATAGAGGTGCATAGCATGGAGATGCAAAGCGAAACGCTTGCCGAGGAAGAGCTGGCGGCGATCACCGGATACATGATTCCGTCAGGCCAGATCGCGTGGCTCAACCGGAACGGATGGAAGTACGTGCTGACCAGGGCAAGGCGCCCGGTAGTCGGCCGGGTCTACGCCCGCATGAAACTGGCAGGCGTGAAACCATCAGCAGAAAACGTCGCGGCTGAAGCCTGGTCGCTGGATCTGTCAAAAGTAGGATAAAGCGATGCGAGCAAAAAAGGCGGCAAACAGGGACCTGCCGCCGCGAATGATTCGGCGTGTGCGCACGTTGAAAGGCGGCAAAGAGTGGGTTGGGTACTACTACGACGGGAGGAACGAAGACGGGAAGCGGGTAGAAATCCCGCTCGGGGGTGACTTGGATATCGCCAAGGCTGAATGGGCAAAGCTCGACTGCAAGCCAGTACCGAAGAAGAACGCCCTGCTGGGCCAGGTGTTTGATCGGTACGAGCGGGAGGTCATCCCGGGAAAGGCGCCAAAGACGCAGAGCGACAACCTGCTGAGCCTGAAGCAACTACGCAAAGCGTTCACCGACGCCCCTATTGATGCCGTGACGCCGCAGGTCATAGCCCAATACCGGGATAGACGGAGCGCCAAGGTGAGAGCCAACCGGGAGATCTCCCTGCTTTCGCACATCTATAACATCGCACGCGAGTGGGGGATCACCGAGAGCAACCCGGCCGCCGGCGTGCGAAAGAACAAGGAGGTGCCGCGGGACTTTTACGCAACCGAGGAAATCTGGAGCGCCGTGTATGCGGTCGCGACCTCGGAGTTGCGCGACGCCATGGACCTGGCTTACTTGACTGGCCAGCGCCCCGCGGACGTGCTTTCGATGCGGGAAGCAGACGCGGTTAACGAGTTCCTGCAGGTTGCCCAGGGCAAGACTTCCAAAAAGCTACGAATCCGCCTGACTGCCGCCGGAGTTTTGAATGACTTAGGCACACTAGTGGAGCGGTTGATAGAGCAGAGGCGTTCCCGCGGCGTGCGGAGCCCGTACCTGATTGTCACGGAGGATGGGCGGCAGGTGACCAAGCCGATGCTGCGGCTGCGCTTTGACGATGCCAGGAACCGGGCGATTGCAACAGCTCGCGAGAAAGGAGACGGGATTCTCGCCGCGAGCATTCGCCAGTTCCAATTCCGAGACATCCGACCGAAAGCCGCCAGCGAGATCCTCGACCTGGGCGATGCCAGCCGCCTCCTGGGTCACACGGACAAGCGCATCACGGAGACGGTCTACAGGCGCGTTGGCGAGATCGTGAAGCCGACTCGTTGATCTAGAATCTGGCAGAGTTGCGGAAACCGCCTGAAATGATGCGGAAACGATCAGATGTTTCACTGCCGACATTCCCAAACCCCAGAAACGCAAAAGCCCCGCTAGTGCGGGGCTTTCGTGTAAATCTTGGCGGGAAACCAGGGATTCGAACCCTGGGAACGCTATTAACGTTCGCCGGTTTTCAAGACCGCTATGCAAACTCACGCGGGCCGACGTCCTGAAGACCGTCGGCGTTCCATTACTCATCGCAATCGATCAAGCTACAGGCCGCATTCTACAGGGGGTGCTTTTTGAGTTTGGGAACTGTTTTGCCCTCCCCCGGCGTCCCGCCGAATGAACGCAAAATACAGAAATGCCAAAGATTTACGAAAGGGATTGAGCCGCTGGGCTTCGACCCTGCCTTAGTCAGTGACTACCTCGACTGCTTCAAGTCAGATGCGTCGAAGGCTGCAGTCATGGACGAATTGGAGTTCCACTACGAAGAAATGGATCCCGAGGAAAGGAAGCAGCGGCTCGAAATGATGGGAGTTATCGGCGCGCCGACTGTCTACTTTTACGACAATGACGAAGATGAGCCGATAGAGGGTGTAGTGGTCTAATGAAACCGGACACCCTTTTAGGCGAGAATACTCGCCAGATCGAGGTGTCAGATGACCAAACAACGCCGTACCTTTTCCGCTGAATTCAAACGCGAGGCTGCCGACCTCGTGCTCAAGCAAAACTACAGCTTCATCGAAGCCAGTCGTTCACTGAGTGTTGGTGAGTCGGCGCTGCGCCGCTGGGTCGACCAGCTTCAGCAAGAGCGCACCGGCGTCACGCCCCAGAGCAAGGCCCTGACACCAGAGCAGCAAAAAATCCAGGAGTTGGAAGCTCGGATTGCTCGCCTCGAGCGCGAGAAATCAATATTAAAAAAGGCTACCGCGCTCTTGATGTCGGAAGATCTCGAGCGTACGCGCTGATCAATCAGCTAAGCGTCCATGAGCCTGTTGACTGCTTGTGCGAGGCGTTTGAGGTCGCTCGTTCGGGGTACTACGCGCATCGTCTAAGGCGGCGAACACCAGATGTTGAGCGGCTCAGGCTGCGTAGCCGAGTGAGCGAGTTGTTCACCCAGGGCCGAAGTGCTCCCGGCAGTCGAAGCATCACGTTGATGATGCAAGAAGAAGGTGAGCAAATTGGACGGTTTAAGGTACGCAGGCTGATGCGTGAGCTGGAGTTGGTCAGCAAGCAGCCAGGATCACACGCCTATAAAAAGGCGACAGTCGAGCGGCCGGATATCCCAAATATATTGAACCGAGAATTTGATGTCGAAGCGCCCAACCAGGTCTGGTGCGGCGACATCACCTACATCTGGGCACAGGGGAAATGGCACTACCTTGCGGTTGTCATGGATCTTTACGCTCGTCGAGTGGTGGGCTGGGCGTTATCAGAAAAGCCGGATGCAGACTTGGTGATCAAGGCGTTGGACGTGGCTTACGAGCAGCGTGGCAAGCCGCAAGGCCTGCTATTTCACTCAGACCAGGGATCGCAATATGGCAGCCGCAACTTTCGCCAGCGGCTGTGGCGTTATCGCATGCGTCAGAGTATGAGCCGCCGAGGAAACTGCTGGGATAATGCGCCGATGGAGAGGGTTTTTCGCAGCTTGAAAACAGAGTGGATACCAACCACTGGCTACATGACCGGCCACCAGGCTCAGAGAGACATTAGCCAGTACCTGATGCATCACTACAACTGGATCCGACCTCATCAATTTAACGATGGATTGGCCCCAGCGAAAACGGAAGAAAAACTCAAAACCGTGTCCGGGATGAGTTGACCACTACAGGTAAGGGTGGCGCATTGAAAACGGGCATAGCTATCGCACGTGATCGGGGAATGCCTTTTGTTCTGACTGCTGACGCCGACGGCCAACACTTGCCGGTAGACATTCTACGTGTCATGGCGGCCGGTATCGAAACAAACGATTCGGTGGTCCTCGGTCGTAGAGTATTTGACCAGTCGACGCCACTGCGATCCAAGTTCGGCAACGAACTAACTATTCGGGTATTCCACGTTGTGCATGGCAAGCGCGTGAACGACACCCAAACCGGACTGCGCTTTATTCCGGCGGGTTTTTATGAGGACTTGCTGGCCATCCCCAAGGACAAATACGACTTCGAACTGGCGGCGCTGATTATCTTCGCGCGCAGGGACAGACTGCAGGAAGTAGTAATTCAAACCGTCTACGAGCCGGGTAACCCGTCTTCGCATTTCCGCAAGTTGCAGGACTCGGCAAAGATCTATGCCGTACTGCTGCGCGGCGTCATGGTCTCGTTGTTCCTCGCCCTGATGGATTTCCTGACCTTCCACCTAGTCGATTCGATCACAGGTTCCACTACGCTGTCCGTGGTAGTGGCCCGTAGCGTAGGTACCTTGGGCTATTTCTATTTAGCCCGCAGCTTCATCTACAAGGTCGGCGGCAACACCGTCAGCACCTTCATAAAGTATCTACTCCTGGTGCTCCTGAACATCTCGATTCTGGTTCCGCTGATCGACTTGGCCAAGGAACAGCTCGAAATGCCTAAAGTGCTGACCTATATGCTCGGCACCCTCGGCCTGTTCTTCTTTAACTTCATCTTACAAAAGACTTTTATCTTCAAGGAAGCCGCCGCAGTGTCGACTGCATCGCCAGTCGTGGTAGCTGCTCCTCATAGCGCGGAAACGCCTCGTTAACTCCCTATCGGTCCGGGGCTGGTCAGCGGTGACTGGTCCTTGTGCTTTCGTGCGTCCTGGCTGTCGGTTTCCACCAAGGGAGCTACCGCTACCCTGCCTTTGCGAGCCATACATGAATCAGATCAATCAAACGCGTCCCTCCTCGCTGGGTAACGATCTGCAACTACCCAAGCGTACTTTCCGCTGGGTTGCGGTATTACTGGTACTGTGGCTTTTAGCAGGCACTAGCTACCTCTACCGGCAAGAGCTGTCCATGCAACTCGGACTGTGGGACGACTACGACATAAGTGCGGTTAACTACTCCCGCTATGTCGATTCTCGTGACTCCCAGCAGGTTTTCCAGGACCAATTGTTCCTAGTGCGCCAGGGCCACCATAGCGGTGCTCTATTCGTCGGACCTAACAACCTTTACAGCCGTCAGTTGCTGCCCATCGACAGTAACAAGAGCTACCAGATGAGTTTCGAACTGATGGCCGTCACCGACGGTACCGACGACAAGGGCTCGGCCACCTATGCCGGTGTGGTGTTCTTCGACAAAGACAAGAACATCATCATCGACCCACAATCACATATGTTTGGCGTAGCCGCGAACGAGGTGATCACCCGTGCCACCGGGCGCCTCCATCTCAAAGGCGTATTCTCGCCCATCGGGAGCGGGCCGAGCCGTATTCCGCCCAATGCCCGCTACATGAAGATCGCTATCAACCTCAACTATGGTGATTCGAAGGCCGCAGTGGTGCTCTCGGGCGTCAATTTTGTACCTTATGTCGCTGCTGGAGACAACAAGTGACGCTGTTTTTCGGATTTTTAGCTGTCGCGCTGTTCATGGTGCTGATCGGCTTCATCTGGCCGGTCAGGGGCCGCATCGACGCTCTATCCCTTACCACGCTGACGGTGGCCAAGTCGCTGTGGCTGAGCTGGCTAGTGGTGTTCATATCCTACTGGCTGAATCTGGGCGACATGTCGTTACTGATCCTTCTTATGGTGGCAACAGTCACCGTGCGCCGCTTTCTCAAGGGAAACGACGCCAGCGTCACATTCAGTTTCTGCGACCTACTACTGATGGTCGCGCTCATGATGCTCGGTTTGCTACTGAGCCCGCTGGGAGCACTCAAGCCGATCTTCGGTGGAGAAATCGTCCTCTCCGGTTGGGACGTTAACGCCTCCTGGAACAACTGGGCGATGCAGTTGTTCGAGAACAACTATTCCCCTTACATTGCCGCCTATCCGCTCTTCCTGCCGGGACTGTGGTCGCTGGTGTACAAGGCCCAGGCTAATCCGATGGTCTGGGTCATGACCCGTCTGCTATTGTGCGTCTTCCCTATGCTGCTGGTCGTGCAGATCGGATCGCTGACCATTGCGCGCCGGCCACTGGCGGCACTATTGGTATTTCTCTCGGTATGGGGCATATACCTGCTCAACCCATTTCTGCTGGCAGGTATCACCGACCCGATCGTGATGATGCTTTCCCTGATCGCCAGCGTGGCATTGTACCTGGCAACATGCTGCGACCACCGAGACGAACGGATCGACCATTACACACTATGCGCTGCACTGTTTGCCGGTATCTCTGCGATCACCAAGCAGCCGGGCATCCTCGGCGCGGTCGCAGTTACGCTGGGCCTGATCCTGATCGGTCTGCGCACGTCGAAAGGGCTTGGCTGGTACCTCGCTCGCCTAGTGGTGATATTTGGGCCGCCCACAACGTTCATGATAATCTTCTCCTCCGCACCATCAATGCCAACTGCGCTGGGCAACCTTAGCTTCCTCATGAGCCTTACCTCGCGGGCGTCCGACGGGGCGGGCATCTACGAGCATGGCTGGAGCTTGGTCGTGAGCATGTTCGGGCGCTTCCCGCTGCTACTCATGCTGACCCTAGCCACATTCAACCTTTTCACCCCAAAGCGCCTAGTCAGCCAGATCGGGCTGATCTACCTAATGTGCTCGGGGGTGGCTTTCGTCGCATACTCAAACTGCTGCGCCTATGACGAACGTAACGGCTGGTTCCTGATGGCCCTACTTGGTATGTCAGCGATCTGCGGCGCCTCGATCCTCGAAGGCCCGCTGATGCGTGAACTGGCGCCGTTTCGGACTCTCTTAGGTTCGGCGCAGAGCGCCCTGCAGCGTGAGCACACCTATGGCAGCGCGACGATGCAGCTCATAGGCCTGGTCCTCGCCGTTGCAATCGCCGGCCTGCTGCAAATTGTAATTGGCGAATCTCGCTACCTTGAAGCGGCAAAGCAGGCCCGTCGTGAAATTGTATGGCCCACCGTCAACCACCTGGCCTACACCGATATCGACAACCTTGGCGACGGCTTAATCATTACCAATTATCAGTTCGTCGCCTTGCTGCCGGACCTGGAAAAGCGCCATCGCATCTGCCCGGATATCACTTGCGTCATCGCCACCATCAAACAGAACCCGGGCAGCCGTGTCCTGATGGGACCAGATTCCTTCAACTACCCGGCACTGCGCGGGTCGCTGGCGAACACGGACTATCTGGCCAACGAGGATAAATATGGGTTCGTGATTACCCGGAGTTTGAGGATCGAGGATCTCCCGGCGGGGGTATTGGCCGAATCAAATCCTTAATGCGAGCTTCCTAGGTAGAAATGAAAGACCTGCGAGTTGCTTGTCTTTCACCTACCCAACGTGAGATTAAAAGACAGCAATACCAGCAGCGCGGGCAATTTTAGTTGAGTGAGGCCAACGCGCCACCGCTCAAGACGGCGGAACGCGTCAGACGAAATCGACATACCGTCAGCTCGCGCATAACTCACTTTGCGGGGGTTCTAGGTAGTTCCTATCGGAACAGCCCTCCCAATTCTGCTGGCTCCCAATTCAGGATTACCAACTCTACGCGGACCTCGGCCTTCCCCTGGCGCTGATTAACCGTGCTGTATCGAATATCCACTATCTCGAAGTGAAAGCCTTCAAACACACGTTGGATATCGGGATGGTCATTGATGCTTACCATTACCTTTCCCTCACAGCGACGCATGAAGTGAGCCATAAGCTCGTAGTTCTCGAAGGGAAAGTCCACGCCATAGCCTGTCGTCTGCCAGTAAGGCGGATCCATGTAGTGAAAGGTGTGAGCACGGCCGTAACGCTCGCCGCAGTCCAACCAGGGCAAGTTTTCAACGTAGGTGCCGGACAACCGCTGCCAAGCTGCAGAGAGGTTCTCCTCGATCCGCAGCAGGTTGATAGCCGGACCGGTGGTCGCGGTACCAAACGTCTGCCCCGTCACCTTGCCGGCAAAGGCATGGTGCTGCAGGTAGAAGAATCGAGCGGCGCGCTGGATGTCGGTGAGGGTTTCAGGGCGGGTCATCTTCTGCCACTCGAACACCTGGCGCGAACTAAGCGCCCATTTGAACTGGCGCACGAATTCTTCCAGGTGGCTCTGCACAACGCGGTACAGAGTGAATTGGACGCAGCTTCCCTGAATGCGCCGCTTTCGATAAGCGTTGAGCGGCCACTCTCCTCGCAATTTCCAAGTAAGATGCAATCTGGTGGACCAATGCTATGCTTTCCTATTTTCGTTGGAGCAGTGCACATGTCAGAGGAGTACTCATTACCGGATTTGCTTGAAAGAATGTACGAGAATCAGCTTGCGTTGGAAGCGGCTGTGATGGAGTTGACCCTCCAAAACGAGAAGCAAGGCTTGAGTGAGATGGGTGATAATGTACGTGGCGCTCTGTTCGTAATCGATGAAAACGCAGGTCACATTAGCAAGGCCTGGCGAAGCTACGAGCCAAATATATCTAACAATCACACCCCGATTGTGTAGGGGTATGTGGGGGATTTTGAGGGAAAGGCCCTTGGTTGCGGGCTGTGAAGTCCGTTCACAGAGGGTTGCTTAAATGCATAATTGGCATTGGATGGCATAGATTTGCGTATGGTTTGCCCAATTTTTGCCCCATACATGGTCTCAGAGTTCATCCCCCCCTCCACTCGATTATGGATTGGACCGCTCTAACGCTAACGCCCGTTTTCTCTTGATCTTGAAGACGAAAACATCTGCCGATTTAGCAATTTTCAAGCAACTGCAACGCGGGGCGGCAGCACCGTAAGCCGCAATTCCCATGCGTGCCTTACCGAGGCTCCCACGACGTAGTATCCTTAAATTTAAATATCAACTACCTCAATCACTGACAATGCACAAAACCCAGTCATTTTCACCAAACAAAATTGGTCGAGATTTTATAGTCGGTGACATCCACGGGCACTTCAAGCTATTAGAGCTTCTTTTAAAAAAATCAAGCTTTGATGGAAGCGTAGATCGAATTTTCTCTGTGGGTGACCTCATTGACAGAGGACCCGACTCCATTGACGTCATGGTCTGGCTACAGAAGCCCTGGTTCCACGCCGTGAGAGGCAACCATGAACAGATGGTTATCGACTGTGTTTCTGGTAATGGAGACATTGCCAGGCATTCACGCAACGGAGGGGCATGGTTCTACAAGCTATCACCCATATTTCAACAGACCCTGTCTGACGCCTTACAAAATCTTCCTCTAATAATAGAGGTTGAGTTAACGGATGGACGAAAAATTGGGATTGTGCACGCAGAGACCCCGCTGACACATAACAATGACACCTGGCAGAGTGCAAAAGACGCTATTACGGGTCAATTTGGCGAACCCCATCAACGTTTAGCGTTAGAAAAAGCACTGTACGCCAGAAGAAAAATCGAAAGTCTCGATGAAGTCTTAATTCAAGGTATCGATCAAGTTTATGTCGGCCATTCAACTGTACCTTCCGTTATGTATTTGGGAAACACGATCTACATAGACACAGGCTGCTCCTTTGACGACGGAGCGTTAACCCTCATTGAGCTAACGACTCAGACCCACACAAACATTTCCATGCAAGCGATGCAATAATAAAACCGCACACCAGGCCAGCAGTTCGCCGTGCCGAGACCAAATTATTACCGCCAGACAGGCATAGAAATAATGCCACTTCGCTTACACGAAACTCTATCGCGCTAGCGTCTTTGCTCTTATGTTTGCGATGAAGTTCAGAGCCTTTGCCGAGACACGCTTATGATAGTCCTCAGTAACTGACGCAACAACAAAAGCAATTATATTCGCTAGAACGAACGCTAAAAATAAACCAAACGCTCCCGCCCCCCCCATCTTATGCAACCAATACAGCACAGTATAATGCGTTAAAAACAACGTAAAACTATAACCCGCCAACTTATTAAAACACCACGAAATCCTTGAACCAAAAGACACTTCATTACCATTGAAATGAACAGCCATAAACAGCAGGCCAGATGAGAAAAGCAAACCGGCAAAAATATTATAAGCATCACACGTCAACAAATAAATAATCATTGCAAACGACAGAGACGCCCAAGCAATATATCGGGAATACGCATATTTTCCAATACGTTCAAAAACCATAGATGCAACAGCCCCCGCCATCCAAATCACCTCTAGATGACCAGCCTCTCCTTTCGCATTGACCTTAAAAGTATAATAGCCACCCACCCCAATGCATATCGCCGAAAAAATCCAATTTTTTCGAAAAAACACAACTCCACCGAATAGGATATATATCCACCACTCAAACATCAAACTCCAGATCGGCCTCATTGTTCCGAATGGCATCGACGGGGTAAGAAGTAGATTTTTGAAAAACGTGCTGAATGTTAAGTTAACCCCCAATTCGAAATCTGAAACTTGAAAAGAGAAGAAAAAATCCACCAAAAAAACAAAAATCAAACATGGAATAAGAGTGGTATACACTCTCGACAACCTATCAACATAATAGCGCACATAGTCGCCACCTTTATACCTTATGTTCGTCATTGCACTCCGACATATTAGAAACCCAGAAACAAAAAAGAACCCGACAACTGCAACCGACTGAATATAAGGTGCCTTGGATGGAAAAAAACCACCCCAATAGCCGAAAAAGAAGCCAAAACCATGACCTACGACTACTACTTGAGCCAATAAAAATCTCAAGCAGTCGAAGTAAGTAATACATCTAGAACTTAACGGATTCACAACCACCATCCTTCGAATGCAAACAAGAGGTGCAGTCTATCAGCAGTTTTATTTTGAGCAACAAAAAAAAGCACTCAACACTGCAAAGCAATCTTGAAGAGCCACGAGCACAGCCTTTAATGCCACCAGAGCCAGAAGACTTATAAATTTAGTCATAACGCATTGACACCGAAACACAACCCAATCTAGATGAGCCGCATCGCCTATACTTCAAACTCCCCAGCTTTTATCAGATAAACCTCCCGAGGCACACACATAAGCTTTACGCCTTTTACTAGACCTCTATCAGCCCTTAATCGTTTATTGCTTTCATCCTTCTTATTAACCTGAAACCTTGATAAATTTTGCACTCGTAAGAAACAACCACTTTTGAAGATTGATAAACTTGGCAGCGAACACTCACTGAACGGACCCTCACCTTAGCCATCGAAATCGTTAGACCAATTCAGATACTAGTTCAAGATTAAAACAGTCTGCCAAGAGCAGAAGGTACCCAGTTCATTATGACAAGTTCACCGGTCACCTCTGTTTTACCTTGGCGCTGGTTGGAGTTGCTGTAACGGATCTTCAGGCACTCGAAATGAAACCCTTCGAAAGCACGCCGAATGTCAGGATGGTCGTTGATGCTAACCATCACCTTCCCTTTACAGCGCCGCATAAAGTCGGCCATGCGTTCGTAGTTCTCAAATGGGAAATCCACGCCATAGCCCGCCGTCTGCCAGTAAGGCGGATCCATGTAGTGAAAGGTGTGGGCACGGTCGTAACGCTCGGCGCAGTCCAACCAGGGCAAGTTTTCAACGTAGGTACCGGACAACCGCTGCCACGCTGCAGAGAGGTTCTCCTCGATCCGTAGCAGGTTGATAGCAGGACCAGTGGTCGCGGTACCAAACGTCTGCCCAGTCACCTTGCCGGCAAAGGCATGGTGCTGCAGGTAGAAGAACCGAGCAGCGCGTTGGATGTCGGTGAGGGTTTCAGGGCGGGTCATCTTCTGCCACTCGAACACCTGGCGCGAACTAAGCGCCCACTTGAACTGGCGCACAAATTCTTCCAGGTGGTTCTGCACCACGCGGTACAGCGTCACCAGGTCGCCGTTGATGTCGTTGAGGACTTCAACTGTCGCGGCCTGGGGACGCATGAAGTAGAGCGCGGCGCCGCCGGCAAAGACTTCGACGTAGCATTCATGCGGCGGAAAGAGCGAAATCAGGCGATCAGCCAAGCGGCGCTTGCCGCCCATCCATGGAACGATTGGGTTTGTCATTTTTGCAATCCTTTGCAAGGTAGGTGTTCATTGGGTGTCACGTTAATTTTTGCGGCCGTAAATGTAGGTCAGCGGGCAATAGCTCTCACATAAGCCTGGCATGCCCGCAGCGCGATCAGTCCTTGATCGCCGTCACCGGTGATGGCGAGAATTCGTTGAGCATGCGCTGGGTCAAGTTGGGCTCGCGCGGCTCCATGAACCACGCCAACGGCACCGGGGGCGGCAGGCACGTTGCAACCACCGGCTGAATCGGCCGCGTCGAGAAGGACTGACAGCCGGACATCAGAAGTGGCAAGGCGATCGCGTAGAACAGCCTGGTTGCGTTGGGCATCGGATAATTCCCTGGTGTGTTGTTGGTCCTGGCCGGCGAGCTGCTGCTCCAGGGCCAGGCGCTTGTCGGTCTCGTCGCGCGCCTGTTTGGCTGCTGCAGCACTGACCAGGCCGAGGTCCGTCTGGAATTGGCCGGCCTGATCCGCAAGCTTTCCGTCGTAGCGCCAGTCTTGCACCCGCCAGGTACCGGCGGCGCTGACGGCCATCGCCAGCAGGATCGCGGCCAGGATCTGCCCGGGCGTCACGACATCACTCCGCCCGCCAGCCGGTACTGCTTCAGCAGATCCTCCAGGCGGTGTTCGCGCTGCCCATATCCCGCGCCGGGCAGGCTGGCCCAGATGCTCCGGCACTTCGCGATAGCCGTTTCGATCCGCCCGGCCACCACATCGGGCAAAGCCCGGCACTCGCGGACGTGCTGCAGCGCCAGAAGGTCTTGGCTGATCGGGCTGAAGTCCGGCAGCTTGAGCAGCGCCTTGTAGTGCGGCCAGTCCTTCAGCATCTGCTGGTATCGACCGGAAGCATTGGACGTCAGCCCCTTGCTGTTGATGACATTCGACGCGCGCCCCTTGGCGAACGGGTGATCTGTGAAGTCCTTGAAGACCTCGGGCTTACGATCGGCCCCGGTGACGATCACGTCGTAACCTTCCATGGCAGTGGCCGGAGATGTGCTGGTGCCCTCGCCCCAGGCGAGCATGTCCAGGAATGCCAACGCGTTACGGCCGCCGGCGAGCGATTCGGAAAGTCGTGCCATTACATTTCTCCAGGCAAAAAAATACCGGCTCGAGGGCCGGCGTTCGGGAGGATCTGCAGCAACTGCTGCTGGGTGATGGGCATACAAGCTCCTAACGTGAGTAGCCCGCACTTGGCGGGGGTTGTGGTGCGCGACCGCTAAGCCAAGCTGACGACTTTGACTGGCTTGGCGGCGTTCTTCGTTTTCTTGCCCTTCGCTTTGGCCTTACCCTTTTTGCCGCCGTTGCACTCGACGGTGGTGGACCAGCCCGCTTGGGTGAATGTCTGCTCCACCGAATCCACCAAGTACTCGCCATCAAGCCCCACCTTGAAGCCCTGGGCATTGATAGAGCGCTCCGCGAATAGGTCCGTGCGCCCGGGCATTTCCAGACGCACGCCAGCCGTAGATCGGTTGAACGCAGCCAAGCGCGCCTTGGCCGCGGATTCGGCAGCGGTCTTGTTCGGGTGGATATGGCGGTCGGTGTGTACTGCCGGTAGGCCGTCCGGCACGTCGTCATTCTCCAGGGAGACCACCGACAACTTGCCCGTCTTCTTGTCCTGATGCTTGGCCGCCACGGTCTTGTGCGCGTTGCGATCACCTAAGCGAAACTGCCAGCGGCTTACGTCGCTGCGCGTGAGGGTGATCGCGCCAATCACCTTGCCACTTGCACTAAGGCCCGCTTGGCGCTGCATCACCATCAACTTGCCGTCGCCCACCTTGGCGGTGCAGTCGTATTGCTTGGCCAGGCGCGTGACAAAGCTGAAGTCCGATTCGTGGAGCTGATCAGCCCGGGCGACCTTCGTGGCGATGGTGCAGGCCGACGTCCAGCCATTGCGTGCTGCGATGTCGGAAACGATTTTCGACAGCGGCACGTCTTCCCAGCTACCGCTGCGGATCGATTTACCGGTGCCGCGCATATCGCTGGCCTTGCCCCGAATAGCGATGGTGTCCGGCGGACCGGATACCTCGATCTCGTCGACCACATAGCGCCCCAAGCGCACCAGGGACGTTTCGGCATAGCCCAGGTAGACCTCGATCCCGGCGCCGCGCTTAGGCAGCGTCACCAGGCCATCACGGTCATCAATGCGCAACTCAAACTCGTCCGACTCCATGCCGGGCTTGTCTGTGGTGCGCAACAGCAAAAGCCGATCGTTAATCAGCGACGTGATATCGGAACCGTTCGCGACGATTCTAAATTGGGGAGTCATAGGGCATTGGCCAATAAAAAACCCGCACTGGGCGGGTTTTAGGGAAAAGGGGCGTTCCGCATAACGGAACAAGGGCGCAGCCGATAGAACTGAATCAATCCCACAGGGCCACCTGTTCATCCACAGGGCCTGGCAGATCCGGCAAGACAATCACCACGCCAGCACGGTAAGGCTGATCCTCATCCGCTAAGCCCTGATTGGCCGCCAACACCGCCTCGATACTGCCCACCAGATGGCCATAGAAGTTATGGCAAATGGTATCGAGCAGATCCCCGTCAGATGTTCTGCATGTCGTCGCCATAGCGCACAAACTCCAAGGTAAAGGCCTGCTTGCGAGGGATACCACCCTGCATCAGCGCGCTTTGGTCTTCGTCAACGTTCGTGAGGCACCAGGTGCCCAGCACAACGCCATAGCCCGTGGTCAGGGTTACCGGCTTGAGCTGGGAGCCTATCGAACGCAGCGTGTTTAGCTGTCCCAGGCCGCCCCGATAGCCCGGGAAAATATCGCCCTTGAGTGTGATTTTCTCGTCACCCATGCCAACGGCCTGCTGGGCCGACCGGCGCGTCAGGCGCTCTTGTGAGGCCCAGCGGTATGCCGTCGAGCGGCGCAATGAGTCAAAGGCCGCCGTATCAAGGTTGAAATAATACGGCTGCGCCTTCGGGTCCAGCGGCTGAATGATCAGCAGATGGGGGAAAGGCTTCACGGCCTCTTTCGCCGGCGTTGCATCCGTGGCGAATGCACCGGTGGGAATGATGTTGGCCAGTGACGGGTCAATCATTCCGGCGATCTTGTTGATAGCGGTTGCCGCCCTCCCTGCCTGCTCTTTTAGCGTGCCCATGCGCTCATCAATCTGCGACAAGGCGCGGGAAGCACGATTGTAGGTTGCGATAACCTTCCCAACTTTGGCCTGGGCCGTAGAAATTCCGCGCATGACTCGCTGTAGCTTCGCCCCCACCGCAGGACCAATAAACGGCAGATCCTCCAATTCATTGGCCGCGCCGGTGATTTCGCTGATCGCACCGTTTACCGGTCCCATCATGCCATCGATACTGCGCCGGCCCGCTTCACCGGCCGAGGCCAGATACTTCAGGCCGGACTGTAGCTGTGCCAGTGATTCCATATTTCCCCCTTAGACATGCGGCGCGTCGTAGAGCTTGCGGTTTTCGAGCTGCTGGGCGATTTCCCGTTGCTGCTGCTCCATCAGCGGCCGCAACTGGGCAATGATCTCGTTTGGATCCTTCACATCGCCTTGCACCGTCAGCGTGATAGGCGCGTGAATATCCACCTTGGTCTCGAACTTCGCCGGCTGCACCTTCGCAACCACGGCCGCCGCAAGTGGCCCGGCCGTCGCTTCTGCGTTGGCCTGAGGCATCATCATGGACCGCGCGACATCACCCGGATTAACAGCGCCAGGTGCTGCTGACAAAGCACCTTGACCTGGGTTGGTCAGCATTAGCGGCCCGGTGCGCGAAGGCGCAAACGACTTGGCGATATCCCCCAGCACTGGGGGAATGTCCTTGCCGGCATCCCGCATCATCAACGGCCCCGCCACCGGCATGGCCTTCGTACTTTCGTCAGAGCCAAACATCGACTTGCCGATGGTACCGCCCAGGGCGTCACCGCCCATGCTGCCCAGCCAGCCCCCAATCAAGCCGCCCAGGACGGTGCCGATTACCGGTACCGCCGAACCGATGAACGCACCGGCCGCCGCACCGGCGAGCGTGCCAGCAAGTCCGCCAGCCGCAGCGCCATATCCTTCGGCTTTTTCGTCCTGGGTTTCAGCGTTGTCGTAAGTGTCTTTGACCTTAAAACCGGCTTCTATCACGGCCAATACTGCCGGCCCCTTCATGCCTGCCCCAATGCGACGCCCGGGGCTTCGGCCACCACGGCCGCCGCCCTTGCCCTTACCTTTTCCATCCTTGCCGCCAGCGTCATCGACGCCGCCTAAATCCATGCCACCAGATCCGCCAACGGGCATGTTGGTGACAATGACTTTTTGCGGGATGTTTGGATTGCCCATCAGCGAGCCGCGCCCAATGTTGAGCAGCCCCTTGGCGATCTTGAATCCACTCATAGCGGTCTGAAAAGCGATCACCGCCGCGACAGCGGCGCCGATCCCCGTCACAACCCGGGGCGACTCGTCCGACAGCTTGGCCAGCCCCTGGGTGACATAGGCCAACCCATCCGCCACTTTGTCAGTGACCGGTCGGAACGCGTCACCAATGGCGCGCATGGCTTCATCCATGCCCTGGGCCATTTCCGACCATTTCTGCGCTGACGCCTGCCGGCGCTCCTCAAGGTTCTTATCAAGGATCCCGGTGGCACTGGCCGAGTCTTTCTTGAGCTGGGCATACAGCTCTTTGTTCTGCAGGTAGGCCGTCAAAGCGCCCTTAACCTGCATGTCCGCGAACAGATCCCCGGTCCGCAAAGCCTGCTCCAGGGACGCAATCATGGCTTTGGCTTTCTCCGGATCAGTCTCCTTACTGATCTTCGCCGTAGCAGCCGCCATGGCGGCGGCCTTCTTCGGATCCGTTGCCGCAATGTACTTCTGTGCCAGCTCAAAGCTGGATTCAAGGGTGGATTTACCATTCTGCAGGCCGGTATTCATCGACCCTTGGTAGTCAATCCCGGCGTCCTTGTAGGCTTTGACCGTATCGCCAGAACCGATTTTCTCCATCCAGTTCTTGAGGTTGTTGGCTGCTTCATCAGCGCCGCCGGCGGTCTTCATTTGCACCTGAAGCATTGAGCCCAGTTGCGTCACAGCATCCATGCCGGTAATGCCGATATTGCCCATTTTTGCCAATAGGTCAGGAAACCACCGAGCCATGTCAGCCGCTTCAAAACTGCCCGCTTGGCCCTGATAAGCGATAGCCTCCAGCGCCTGCTGCATCACAGCTGGGTCGGAGATCTTGGCGTTCTGTCCCAGGGCGTTGATCATTCGGGCCGTTTCTCCGCCGTCCGAACCCTGGCCAATTGCAAACTTGGCCGCCACAGGCGCGTATGACAGAGCCTTATCCAGCTCCATGCCAGCACCCACCAGGGCGTTGACCACCTCGGCCACCTGATTGCGAACCATGCCAGTATCACGCGACGTGCCGATGATCGTTTTCGACATCTGCGCTTCTTCGGGCTTGTTGGCAATGTTCGCCTTGATCGCAATGTCACGAATGATCGCGCCGTAATCCGCGCTCACTTTCGTAGGAATGGCCATCGCTGCCGTGGCGGCCGCCGCCTGACCAATGCTACTTTTCATCTGCTGCTTGCCAGCATCGAGCTGCATATGGCCCTTGGCCTTAAACTCGGCCTTAGTCGCCGTCTGCCCCATGGCCGCATAAGCCTTGGTCAGGTTGCGCACTTCCACGCCCTGCTTGCGCAGGCCATCCAGATTGTTCTCCAGCTTGCGCCGGAGAGCTTCGGCGCCCTTGTCGCCGGCCATGTGCGCTTTGCGCCATTCATCGCGCAGACGCATGGTCTCGCCGATGGTCTTTTCCAGCACCCGCGCCCGGGAACCTTGTTCCTCCAGCTTCTTGATTTTGTTGCTGACGTCCTTGAACGCCGCCCCTACCGTCGAGCTGACAGCCCCGCCAATGACCAGGCCGAGAGCAAGTTTGTTTGCCATGTGCGCGCCCTATACGTCGGGAAGATCAACAGCGGCTCAATCCGTGAGCCACCACACCATCACGTTAAAGGGCATGGCCAGGATCTCGGCAGACGAAAATCCCGTCTCTTTTGCCAAGCGCTTGGCCAGCACCTTAAGCGTGCCCTCGTTACACGTCGTCTTCTTCAACCAGGCGAAAATAGCCCGCCTGAAGGCGCATGTAATCCTTGTATTTGAGGCTGGTGAGCTCTGCCTCGGTAGCCGTGAGCAGACTGCAAAACAGGTTCAACTCCACCTTTTCATGGTCACCATTGCCGGCGATTTTGGCGGCCATAACGTCTTTTACGCTGGGTGCGCGCATCATCAGTTTGTCGGTCAAAACGCCATTGAGGTTGGCCTTGTGCTTGAGCGTTACGGTAACGCCGTCGTCGCTCAGGACCAGCCAGGACGGGAGCGGTGCAGTTAGAGAGTCGGTCATATCATCAATCCTTAAAGGCCCAGGGCCGAACGCTCAGCGGCCAACTGATCAACACCGTTAATCACCTGCACCATGTTGGCAAAATCGATTTCGTACATCACACGCCCATCGATTTCGAGCTTGTAATAGGTGACGGCCATGCCGTGCTTGATTTCGGACTTGTCGCCTGGCTTCCAATCGCCCATGTCCACTTCTTTGAGCGACCCGCGCAGCGTCACAGTTACCGCTTTGACAGTGCCTTTCTGGCCCTTGAACGAGCCACGGAAAACGGCATTGCAAGCCGTCTGGTCCGCCAGCCCGAAGAACTTCAGCGACTCTTTGCGCACGCCGTTGGTGGTCCATGCCGCCTCCAGCTTTTCCAGGCCGGTAGGCAGGTCGACAGGGCCGCTCATACCGCCGCCCCGGTATTCCTCGGATTTGGTCGCCAGCTTGGGCAGCGTCATGGACGGCACGTCACCGGAAAAGCTCACGCCATCAACGAACATGACGCAGTTGGTCAACATTTCAGGAATCATCAGACGGCCCCCTTAGGCTGCTTCAAGTACTTCGGTCAGCCACTCGTTGGTGACCTCGATCAGGAAATTCGGGTTTTCGGCCGGAGGCACGTCGGTGAAACGAATGCGCCAAAAGATTTTGCCCTGCTCGATTTGGCTGGCCGTGTTGCGCTCGGTGTCCGCGTAGACTTCGAAGTTGATCACCGCGCCGGCGTTCTTCTGATCACGCATGAAGGCCTGAAGCCCTTCAGTCACGTCCGATACATAGGTTTTCGTGATCGAGCGGTCTACCGCCCACTTGTGGCCGGCCTGGATCGCATCCATGAGGATGTCGCAGGTACGCACACGGGTAACAAACGACCACTTGGCATCAGCGGAGCAAGTACGGTTGCCCCACAGGCGGTAACCGCCATCGCGAATGATCGTGGTGATATTCGCGTTATTGAGCAGGTTGGCCCGGCACGTTTCGTCGCCGTCCAAGTACTCCACCGGCCGGGTGGTACCGGTGATGCCAACAAACTCTTTGTTCGATGGCGACGCCCAGTAGCCGTACTCGGCATCGGTCCAGGCAAACAAGCCCGCCACCCAGGCCGAGGCCGGGGCATCCACGGTCGCGCTGTCGACGGTGCTCCAGAACTGCACGCCCGGATCGACCAAGTAGATGCGCTTGCTGCCGAAGTTCAACGCGTAGGCCATAGCGGCCTCGTCGGTGGTATTCGGGCCATCAACAATGGCAATCGCGCGCAGCTTGCCGGCCAGGGCATCCATGGCGGTGGCCACCGCCTGCGTGGCCGAGTGCCCCGGGGCGATCAACAGCTTGGGCTGGGCGTTGTGTCGGCTCTTGCCGTCCAGCAGCGCCTGAAGGCCCGTGCGCTGCCCATCCGCCAGAACACCACCAATGATGGCGGACGTTTGCAGCGCGACATCAGCGAGCTTAGGGACGCCAATGGCAACGATCACAGCCTTTGCCCGCACATAGATCGCCTGGCAAGCGCGGGTAATCGCCGAGTCAGCTCCGAACGCTGCAATGGCTTCGCGCTCGGACGTGATCAGCTTCAGCTCGCCGGCCTTGGCATTACCGCCGCCAAGAATGCCCGGGGTGAAGGTGTCGCACAGGCCGATGATCGAGGACGACGGGAGCGTGATGGTGCGCGCGCCGGTGTCGATCAACGAGGTAGTGATGCCGTGAAAGAAACTCATAAGGCTCAATCTCCAGAAACGAAAAAGCCCCGCATAAGCGAGGCCGTTTTTGTTGTTACGCGTAACGCAGAAAGGAAAACGCCCCGTTGTGCGGGGCGTTATTGGGTTTGATCAAGCAGCCAGCTAGGTGGCGCCGGACGGCTATCCGCATCAGGAAAAACATCTACCGATGGCCACTCCCGTAGCGCCTGGCGGTATTTCAATAGCTCGGTGAATTGCTGAACGATCAGCGTCGTGGCTCCGCCCATGTCCTGCTCATCGCGGTGACGGGTAACCACCCACTCGTAACGAGCAAGCTCACCGGTGCGCCAAATCCGTTCACGTTCTTGCTGATCCCCGGAAGAAGGCGGGGCAGGATTAGAAGCCACCGGCTCACCTTTTTTACCGGGCCGTAAAACCTTACCTGTCGCGCTCTCCGCCAGTAACTGCGCATGATTTTCGCGACTGATTTCGACACCGCCATTGTCCGTAAGCCCGAAAGTAAAGCGCTGGTCAACTTCGACCCACTTGGCCCAAATGCTCATAGCTAGTCCTTAATAACCGATAGCAATCCAGCGAATGAACGCCGTGCCACTGAAAGATGAAATGCTGGTAATGTCCTCACGACGGGACTGAAAACCCGTCGCTGTTAACGTTCGAACCTGCGAGGTTACCGTCGACTGACTTAGCACCCCATCATGGCCGAAGGTACTGACGCACGCGGGAGTAACGTTAAAACCCAGTGGGAATGTAACGACTGTTTCAGCGTCAGCCACTTGTGCAAGGTGCACGCCCCACTGAATCATCACCCCCCCCAGCCACGTCGGGAACACGATGGCGTTATTGGCCCCGCCGCCACCCTTGATGAAAGCGAAGCCAAAACGCATCTTGGCGGGCGGCACAAATTTGTTATCCGCACTTCCGGTATCGACCTCTTCCTGGCTTGCGGCCTTACTAGCTACAAGGCTATCAACCTGCGTTTTTGTATACGCGTCGCCGATCCCGTAACCTGCCAGAGTGATCGCCCAATTGGCCTTGGGAGCGAGCAAACCGTCGACTTGCGTTCGGGTATACCCATTTGCCAGCGTCATATAGCTTGCCGGATTAAAGTTACCGCTGTGCCACAACGTGCGCGTGTTGCCCCACTGCCCGGAAGCTTTGGTCGAACGAGCAAGTATCGTAGGCTCGTCGCCGGCGTACTTGAACCCTAGCTGGGCGCTGTAATCGGCAGTGATGTAAGGGAAGCTCAAGACAGATACGTAATTACCAAAATTTGTATCCCCTCCCGCAAACGAATGAAACCCACCATCTAAGGCGATCGTTTCAATCTCACCAACTGGGGCAGTCTTCCCGCCCAAACCGACATAACCTTTTTGCAGGCCATCTGTAATGCCATGACCCGCCAATGTCGAAGGGTTGGTGCCAGCGATAACCCGACCGCATTTGTCGACCGTCACATTGGCGTAAGAGCCAGCGCTAACGCCTGTGCGGCCAACGGCCATTTCGAAGGAAAGCGCGGTAGTGCCCAGGACAATCGGCGCATCCGTCACCAGTTGCCAAACACTGTCGCCGTTTAAGGTGCCAGTTTCGACACTCACGAAAAGGCCCGGCGTCACCTCGACGCTGGTGTCTGCGTCCTGGGTTCTCTTCCACACGCCGGCAGAAGAAACCACGTACAGGCCGTTGTCCTTGGCTGCCGCCTGATTCTTCACCAGCACGCGCGCATCCGCCGGCAACAGCACGCCGTCGATGGTCTGCACACCGCTCAATGCGATGTTGGCAGTGGTGGCCACCAGCACCGAGTGCTTGAAGTCCATTTTCGCCATGGCTTCAACAATCTGAGAGTCAACGTATTCACGGGTCGCCAGGACAATCGCCGGGTCAATCTTCAGGACGACGCTCGCGGTATTCGCGACGATGAAATTCATTCGAATGATTTGGGTCTTTCCGGTCCCCTGCACAAGCAAAGGCTTGAAGCTCGGGGCACAGTTGGCCACCGCCACCATGTCGCCATCGGCGTCATACAGAGCAATTTCCCGGATCCATTTACCACCCACATCCGCCGGAATCACCTGCTCGGTAATGATGATGTTCGGGTTCGCTGGATCGGTTCGCACCTGATTGACCGAAGCCCGGCGCCACTCGTTGATCAGCCGCGTTTGGGTCCGAGTTGGAATAGGGTCTGTGTTGTTGGCATCACCTACGCCCATTTGCGAGAAGGTCCAGGGCTGGCCCAGGGCAGTTGCGTTTGCCTGTTTTGCCTCACCCACTGCTGTGAGGATGGCGAAAAACTGACTGTTCTGATCAATCATGGATACACGTCCAGGGTGTCAATTTCATCAATACACATGACCAGGCCATAGGTGCCGGTCACCTCGATGTCGCGGGGGGTTGGTGGGTAAACGTCGATCACTTCACCCTCACTTACACAGGCGCCAATGCAGATGTACCCGGTGGTTTCCAGGCTGATAGCCAGGCCGGTCATATGCCGACTGACAGGCTTGGCGTCATCTATGAGCCGGGTCAGCTCTTCGTACATTTCCTCGGTAATTCCGGTGTCCAGAACACCGACCTTCAGTGCGAACGTGCCCGGCACGCCCTCGGGCGCTGTCTGCCACCACTCCATGACCTCGATCAGGTAGCCCAGCGGCTCGACCACGCGGCGCAATGCGCCAATCGTGCCTTTGTGCTTGTGGATGTAATACGAGGCCTTGATGGCGGCCCGTTTGGTCGCCTCGCTCCACCGGTAATCCCAGCGGTCGACCGACCAGGCCCAAGCCAGATGCAGCAGCAAATGGGCCGGACAGGTATCGGCGTTGTAGAGCGTGCGCAACGGAACAATGGTTTTTTCGTAGAGCGCTGCCTCCATGGCCCGCTCTAGCTGTGTGCTATTGCTGGGCAGTAGGCTTTTCATCCGCCAACCTCACGCTGTAACCAGTGCAGTACGCGGCCTGGGCTTTAGTAGGGGCCAGGTCGACCCATCCGGGCAGCTCGACGCGCGAAACGCCAGCAACGTGCGCCTGGGCGTCCACGGCGGACCGGGCCACCTCAACGCCCAGGCGTTTACGGGGATTGATCCATTTCGAAAGGCGGCTTAGGGCTTCGGCCCGGGCCGCATCACCTTCTGGCCCGGCGCTATTCATGTGCAGGATTGCGTCAATTCGGTAATTCAGAATTTCGGCGCCCTGGACTGTTACCCGGTCACCCAGTGGCCGCACGTCATCGTCATTCAGGGCCAAAGCCACGGTGGCCAACAACTCCGACGTGGCAGTCCCATCCCCTTCGGTACTCAGCACCGTTACGGTAACGCTCGCAGGCGCCGGACTTTCCGCCGAGGCGTCCAGCACAAAGCCGGACACGTTACGCGCGTGCAGGATGTAGCTGTTACGCGGGCCCGCTGTGGTCAGCCCCTCATAGGCCAACTGGATGCGCTCACGAAACGGGTCATCATCCTCAAGAACTTCAGCCAGCGGCGGAACCGCTAGCAAATCCTCGGGCCGAATCACCAGGCGCTGAAGGTTGACGTTTGCGCCCAACTGATCGAGGTCGCCCTTGATGGCGTGAGCCAACAGCAGCGCCTTGCAGGCATCGTTAACCCGGGCGCGGTTACCGACCTTGTTGTAAGCCCCCACCTCCAGCACTTTGGTAACAGGATCGCTTTCGAGTGCGGCGTTCCAGTTGCCGCCCATGTAGTCGCGAAACGCTGACAGTCCTTCGTCGTAGACCTCTTCGAAGTCCAGCGGCTCAAGCACCTCCGGCGCCGGCAAAGCCGACAAGTCCACGATGCTCATACGCTTACCTCCAAGACAAAACTGTCGCCCAGGTACTCGCCAGCAACGAGCATGTTTATTTTCCCATCCAGCAGCGATAGAGCCGTCACGCGCTCAAGTTTCAGGCGCGGCTCATGAAGACCCAGGGCACGGGCCGCTTCGGCCTGAACCGCACTTTTCCAGCCTGCATTGATTGGCAAGTCAACGAACAGGCGTAGCTTGCTGCCGTACTCGGGCCGCTGCCGGCGACTGTCCAGAGGCGTACTCAATATGTCGGCAATGGACTGTCGCAAATGCTCGATGCCGGATATGGGCTGCCCGGTGTGGCGATCCATTCCGATCATCTGGCTTAGCCCTCCTGGGCGGCGTATTCGCTATTAGCCTTCAGGAAGGCCACAGCCTCTTTGTCGGACTCCGGCACCACCACCAGGCCCTTGGCCACCGGGTAAGTACGATCGGTGTCTGGCACAACCAGCGTGCGCGACGTGTAGACCAGATCGCGGAACGTCAGCGACGCTTGCGCGGCCGGGGCCTGTTCTTCGGGTGCGGGCTTCTCGATGGTCTTGGCCATGATTTCTCCGGGCATGAAAAAGCCCGCACGCGGCGGGCTGTAAGTGAATTGGGTTAGTGCTTGTGGTGGTTGTCGCTGTTACCGGCCGCCAGGATGTCGGCGGCGCCGGTGATGCTTTGCGTTACGTGCAATGGGCCGTCGATTTCCACCGCGCCGATCAACGCTATCTGTGGCGACTTAATAGCCGCCCAGCCGGGCGCCAGATCAAACTCGGTACCGCCCACAGTGGCATTCACCGCGTTATCCGTAACGGTCACAACGGTGCTGCCCACTTTGATAGTGACCGTACCAGTCGGCAGGGTGATGGTGTAGGTTTTGGCCGCCCAGTCGTAGACCAGCGAGCCGCCGTCGTCAAAACGCCAGACTTCGACATGATCGCGGTTATCCGGCGGGCCGCCGGCATTGCCGTACAGCCCAGGGATAAACGTGCCCATGCCCGCCTGGCCGCTGGGATTGAACAACACCCCCTGCTCGCCCAGGCTTGGCGCGCGCCAGTGCCGCGCCTTGCCGGCCGCCAGGCTGTGCCAGCGCACCCAGGCGCTCGTCCATTCGCCGTTGCTGACACGCACCGCCGGCGCCACCAGATCAACACCTACCACCACACAGGGCATCAGCATGGCGGCAATCATGCGGTCATGTTCCGCCTCGGCGTAACTCACGAAAGATCCTCGGGCGCCACAGGTTCGTCGCCCGGCTCGATGTTGAACACCAGCGAGCCAGGCGGCTCATCCGGCCAAGGCCATTCCTCAGCGCCCAGGTAAACCGTCTGATCCCACTCCACCAGCCAGACGAAGTAGCCATCCAGTTCGGGTTTGGTCCAGTCCTGGGTGGAGCGCACGAACTGCGCGCAGGCGACCTCCAAGCCCCAGTTCTGCCCTCGCAGAAGCACCGCCAGTTGTGAGGCCAGTTGCACGGCCTGACGTTGCGGATCCGCGCTGATCGAATCGACAATGATCCGCGCCTCGAACTTGCAGGTCACCGAGGTTTCACCGGTACCGATATCCGGCGCCGGTTCCATCTCGGCCATTTCCAGTAACACCACCGGCGTAGGAATGCTGGTGTCTGCCGACAGATCCGGCCAGAACGATGCGCCCCGAATGCCCGGCAATTGCTCCTGCAGGTGCTGCTCGATGGCGTCATACAGACAGTCGAGGCTGAAAGGCTGATCAGACACGGGCGGTCCCCTTGAGGTACTTCTGCAGTTCAAAGTTGAGTTCTTGCTTGAGGATCTCCAGCAAGCGTTCATCGGCACGTTTCACCCAGCTTTCGAAGTGAGGTCGCACCTGGTCCAACGAGACTTTGGCTTTCGCCAAGGGGAAGCGGTTGTCGCTTTCCGCAATGAAGCCAGAGCTGCGCCGCCCCTGCGTGCTGTCGGGGTAATCCGTGGCGTTGAAGTGCTTGCTCGACGTGCGGATCCAGATGTCAGGACTACTGCCGTACACCTGCTTGAAGAACGCGCCCTGGTAGCGCCGCCCCGCCACCGAGACACCGGCGCGGGATTGCCGAGGCCGTCCGATGCGGCTAGCCTCAATAGCGTTGACCCCAAACCACAACTTGCCGCGCATCGTCCCACCGCTGACCGGATAAGCCCGCAAGCGTTGCCGGACGGCGCCGATGGCGATCCGCTCCTGCTTGCCTACCGCCCGAGCTATGTGGGTACGCAGCCGACCCAACGTTTTATTAATCGCTCGACGCTGAGCCGCTGCCGCCGCCTTGGGCACCAGTTGGCCGAGCTCGCGCAAGACCTGGGAATGCACCGCCGACGGCAGGATGTTGATCATCCCGCTGTCGCGGTTTTGCTGCACATGGCTGCCGACGCTCATGGTCGCTTCCTCAAGATCAGGGCCACCAGGCCATCGCCGCCGGGCTCCAGTTGCAGCAGGTCGTAGTCGCCGCCGCCATCCAGGGTCGGCAGGTCGATGGTGACCCGCAGCCCCTTGCTCAGTCCGTCAGAATCCTTCACGCGGATCTCAAAGCGAGGTTCACGTAAGCCGGTGTGGACCTTGCCGAACTGCGGTTGCTTCCACGGCGCCGCGAACATGCCCAGCACGGGCTCAGCGCGGCCTTCGATCTGGGCGCTGTCGCCCAAGGTCTCGAACACCACGTCGTCGATGTCGTCGATCAGATCGCGGAAGGCCACGGTTAAAGTTCCAGCAGGATCTGCGCCAGGGGCCGCGTGCACAGGTGCAACGGGTTGGACTGGGCTTCACCGGCCACACCCTTGTTGAACGGCAGCGGCTCGATCTTGCTGTAGTACGGGATGCCCTGGGTGTTGACCGTTTCCATGTAGTCGGCCGGTGCGAAGGACGAGATGTACAGATCCGGGACGCCTTCGGGGATCAACAGGGCCTTGTCGTCGTGGACGAACGAAACACCGGCCACCTTGCCACGATAACGCTCCCAGACGATCCCGCCGAACTCGAAGCTTTCACGGGCATCGCCACGCAGGGACGCGGCTTGCATAGTGTTGAGGTAGGTCTCTTTGACCGACCGGTGAACGATCAGCTTGTTCCAGAAGTTCTTGCCGCAGAAGGCGCGGGAGCCGGTGCTGGTGATACTGCCCAGGGCTTCCTCTTGCATATCGAGAGCTTCACCGGCACGAACACGCAACTCAGTGTCCGGGTTGCCCAGGCCCATCGGCAGCTTTTTGCGATTGACGCCAAACGTCTTGTAGATATCCAGCAGCGAGGTCTTGCCGTCCGCGTCCAGGATCTGCCCGTTCAGGGCACCCATGCGCTGAAATTCGTGCGTGGCATCCAACTGGCGGCGAGCCTTCGCTAGGCGTTTGTTGACCACATCTTGCACCGACTGCAACTCGGTGCGAGTGCCGAAGGCTCGGATACCCTGGATCTCATCGGCCTTGATGGTGAAGCGTTCAGGCAGGTGCACGGTGTTGAATGGGATCAACTGACGCTTGGTCCCGCCGACCACCAGGCCCGAGGTGCCACGCTCCCCCGCCGGCACCAGGGCCAGCGTGTCGCCGTCCTTCTCGATCTGCACGGTGATCGTGCTGATGCCCTCTTCGCGAAACAGACCCAAGCTACTGATGCGGCCCGGCAGGTATTCCTGTTCATTGATTGCAGCGGTCAGCGAGGAGACGCTGAACGCATCGTCTTCAAAAATGGCGATATCGGCCATGGGGGTACTCTCCAGAAACGAAAAATCCCGCACTCGGCGGGATGGATAAACAGGGTGAGCGTCTTAGCGGACGATCAGGAAATGGGCGGCCAAAGCCTTTTCGGCAGTGGGGTCGAGGCCGGTCAAATGGGCTTCGCTGACCTCGGCCAGCCGCACAATAGCGCGACCACGACGGACAACATCAGACTGCCCCAGCGGACCGTAGAGGATCGCGATGGCGTTTTCAGTGCCGTCTTCAGCAGTTGGCTGATACGGCCCGAACTCACCGGTGGCAGTGATCAAGCCCAGGATCTGGCCCGGTTCCAGCGCCGGCCCGGCGGCGACATTGATCGCTTCGCGGGAAATGGTGCCAGCGCCTTCGGACAACAGGAATTCGCCCGCGTGCATCGATTCGATTTTCATGCTCTTGCTCCTTTCGAGGTTCCGTTCTGTGCTGCATGGCGAGCCGCCCAGACTGCGTGGGTGTCGACCTGTTTGGCCTTGATCGTTGGAGCTGGATCATTGTCCAGCAGCAGGCTGTTGTTGATTTCAAACCCACCGCCGCTGCCCACCAGCTTGTCGAACAGGCGCGCCCTGACGGCCGCCTCGTCCAAGCCCGCACTGACAAACTCGCCGGTCAGCTCTGGCAAGCGTGCAGCGACACATAGGCCGTGCAAGGCTTTGGCTTTGATCAGCGCCGCCTGGACTATCGCTTCGCTTTCCAGCTTCGTAGTGGCAAGTATCGGGTCCACCAGGTTGCTGATACCTGCCGCCGCACAGCCCTGAGTGACCAGCAGCGCCAGTTTGGCCGTGTCCAGCACGGGGGCCGGATCGGGTTCCGGCGGTTCAACTTCCGGTTCTTCGTCCAGTTGGGCGAGCAGCTCGGGCGGGGCATTCTGGAAGCGCTGCAACACGTTGCCCTGGCCGAGACAGGCGCTGACCTTGAGGCCGTCGCCGACTTCATCGGCCAGGCCCAGCGCCACTGCCTCATTGGCCGTGAGCCAGGTTTCGGCGTTGACCATGCGCCGCAGCTCGGCTTCGTCGATGTCCGGAGCCTTGGCTTTGTAGGCCGCGATGATCGCTTCCAGGGTCTGGTCCAGCACGTCAGCGACGCGGCGGAAGTCTTCAGCATCACCACCGGTAAAGGTGTAGGGGTTGTGAATCATCAACATGGCGTTGGCCGCGATCACGACCCGGTGAGCGCCGCACACCGCGACACTGGCCGCGCTGGCCGCCAGCGCGTCAATACGACCGGTGCAGCGCTCGCCCAATCGCGACAGCGCGTTGTGAATCGCCAGGCCGTCGAACAGATCACCGCCGATGCTATTGAAAGCGACAATCACGGGGGATGCGCCGTCATCCATGGCGCGCAGATCCTGCACGAACTGATTGGCGGTGACGCCCCAGGCACCGATCTCGCCGTAAACGAAGATCTCTATGCTGCGCTGCTCGGCTTCGCCGCTGGCTTGGAGGGTGTACCAGCTTTTATCGGCGACCGTCACCTGCTTGCCCGCCTTGTCATAAACGCGGGGCTTTGTCTTTTTGCTCATGGTTGTTCCTTGTCATCGATCAGCTCGATGGCTTCAAGAGTCGTGTAGTTGAGGCCAAGATTGGTGGCCCTAACGAGGTCGGCGGCGTTTTCCGTGTCGACCGTTTCCGCGTCGTAACCGGTACGCAGCACCATCTCGCTACGAGAGGCGAAGCCCGCTTGCACTTCCATCCGACGCGCCTGTACGTCCTGCACCGGCTGGATGTAGGCCCAGCCTTGCGGTACCCAACGCGTGCGCAAGTATTCGCGGCGACGTTGCGCGTAGTCCTCCAGCACCAGGGCACCGGACAACACCGCCATGTCCATCCAGGCAGCCCGTACCGGGCGACATAGCTGATGCACATACACGCCGAATTGCAGTTGCTCCAGGCGCCGCCGAAACTCGTTGAGCACCACCCGCAGCGCCCGGTCGTTGACCTCGCGCATGTCGCCGGTGAGGATCTCGTAGGGCGTGCCCGAACCCGCCGCCGCAGCCATCAGTTGCTGCCGCATGAAGTCCGGGTAGTTGTTGCCGGCGTCCGGTGGCTTGGAGAACTCCACCTCTTCACCTGGCCCCAGCTCCTGCATGGTGCCGGGCTCCAGGGCGACCATCGGCGTAAAGCCGTCGCGGTCGGTGGTCAGGAGTTGTCCCGTGACAGGGTCGCGTGGTTGCTGCCCCATGTCCGGCGATGGCCGTTTGATGAAACCGGCGAACAGGTTCGCCACTTCCTGGCGGAATAACACCGCGTCGTCGTAGTTGTCCAGGCTGCGCAGACGCTTCAGCACCGGGGCCAAACGCGGCACACCACGCAGTTGCCCTGGCTCCATCGGTTCAAAGATGTGCAACACCTGAATCGCCGGCACACGCACCAGTTGGTTGTAACCGGCGTTCAACGACGAAGAGTCGCGCGGATGTGAGAGATACATCCAATACGCCACACGCTTGCCGGCAGGGTTGAACTCGATCCCGGCGCGGATCACGTTGCCGTTTTTGGCGGTCTCGAACTTGTCGTGTGGGACAAACTCAGGGGCCAGCGCCTGCAGCTGCAGCGGCACCGCCAAGCCTTCGCTCGGACTGCGCGGCCTGAGCCGCACAAAGCACTCACCGGCCGTTTCCACGGTGCGCGCCACCAGGGCCTGCATGCCGTAGAAGTCGGTCAGCTCGTCGGCGTCCGCCTCATCCACCCAGTCATCCCACAGCTGTTGCTTGAGTTTGCGCAGGGCCGCGTCATCCGTGGTCGGCCTGGGCGTGATGCCGGTACCGATCAGGTTACTGACGCGCTTGTCGATGACGTTGAACGCATACGGATCATTGCGCACCGCCGCCCGCGAACGCGCCCGTAGATTGCGCAGTGCCGGGGTGTTGATGCTGTTGATGCCGTTGTCGGTAGCTTCCCAACTGGCCGAACGCCGGCCCTCCCCGGCGCCTTCGTAACTGGCCTTGATGTTCGACGGCAGCAAGAATCCACTACGGGTCAGCGTCGGATAATGTCGGGCCATTAGAGTCCCTTGCCTCCGTGAGTGAGCCGAACCACGCGAGAGCGCGGCCCGGCGGCGTTGGTCAGCGACGTGCGGATCTCGTCGCGCGCCTTGAGCAGTTCGTCGATGGAGCGGTACTCCACCGTGCGGTCGCTGTAGCGCACGGTCTTTTCACCGCGCGCAATGGCGCGCTCGATGGCTTCGAGGTGCTTCGGGGTAAACGACATATCAGCGTCTCTTCAGGTAACCGCTGGTGGAGCTGCGGCGTTGAGGGGGTGCAGCGGGTCGCGGTTCGGCGACAGGTGCAGCAGGTGGCGGTGCGGGTAGCGACTGACGCGCCGCAACTGGTGCCGGTGCCTGTGTTTCGTCAGCGTCGACGCGCTCGCCCTGCACGGACTTGACGCCCAACACATCGTCGAACAAACCGGACTGAGCCAGCGCCTGGTGTACCCGATCCCAGTCGTGTTCCTGGTAGCGGTTGATGCCGAGGTAATGCGCCATTGCCAGGCAGTACACCATCAGGTCGAGCGCCTCGTTGCGCTCTGCTTTGCTCTTGACCCATTCGATACGAACGGATTTGCCCCGGATATAGCGGGCAACTTTGCGCTCAGCGACGCACTGGGCGAAGAACTCGTCCGGTAGATCGTTGGCAAAATGCAACGAGCCAGGCCCGTCCTCGAAGGAGTAGCGGTTGTAGATCCAGTCCTTCGCAGTGTCAGTACCAACAAACCATAGCTCTACACCATTGCGCTCCGTCTGACCTTTCCAGGTCACATCCATCATGGATGGGCGTTGAGCAATCACGTTCCTACCAGGCTTGCTCGCACCTTTGATAGCGAGGATGTTGCGCCAACGTCGCACGCGGCAGAACTGGTAAACCTCGTCGGTGTGGTGACCGCCGGAGTCGACCCCCGTCGCCAAAATCGCCAGACCAACGCCGCAAGGGTGCCGGTATCGAACCTTGAGTTTTTCGTCCAACACTGCCCAGGTGCGTTCATCGGCAGGATTACCCCAGATCACCTGGTGGTCGACCACCCAACGCTCCATCCCTACACCGAAACCCATTACCATCAGCTCCAGGCGGTTGGCCTGGACGTCGACGGCACCGGTCAGCATCATCACCCCTTCCGGCATGCTGCCAAGGGTGTAGGTTTCCAGACGCGCCCGGGCGATCAACACCTCGGCCTTGGTTTGCTCTTGCGCGCTGTCCCAGACTTTGGCGAGACGAGTGTTGTAGAACACCTGCATCAGACCCAAGTTGCCTAGTGCTTGGGCTTTCTTGGCGTCTTCAAACTCCTCGGCCAGCGAGGGCCAGTCCTTCCAGCCAATCGGCGAGTAAAGCGCGTTAAGGTGGAAGCCCACCGTCTTGCCATCGCCATTGCCATGGGCACGCCACTCGCCACGGGCGAGCATGTCGGTCTTGTGATGCTCCTCGATCAGGACGTCACATTCAGGCGCGGCGCACTGATAGTGAACCGTGCTGTAGTCCTTGCTGTAGAGCAGCCGCTCCCACTCCAGCACCTGCATATGCCCGCAGGTGGGGCATGGCACGTAGTAGTAACGCTGGTCGCTGGACTCGAACAGGTCCGAGATCCGCGAGGCGCCCTTGATCGTTGGCGAACTGGAGAAGTAGATCTTGGCGTTGCGCCCAAAGTTGGTCGCCCGCGTCTCTGCCAGCACGATGGGATCACCCTCCTGGCCGACGTCATTCTCCCACCGGTCGACCTCATCGCCGTAGATGTAGCGTGCCGACAATTCGGATAGGTTGGCTGCCGAGCCCGCCGTGGTGACATACAAGGCGCCGCCCTCGAACTCCTTGGTGTCCATGGTGTTGCGGGCGTCCCGTGAGCGGCTGGCTGCCACACGCTTCGCCAGTTCTGGGGTCGCCTTGATCGTCTTGCTGATCCGTCCGGAAACCCGCTTGGACAGGCTCAGACTGGGCAACAGCGCCAGGATGTTGGACGGTGCCATGTGGATCAGGCCGCCCATCCAGTTCAAGGCGATCTGGGTTTTCATCAGCTGCGAGGCCACCATGGTGACGACCCGCCGGCACGGGTGAGCCGGTGACAGGCAGCGCATGGGTTCGCGAGCGTACGGCGTCCGATCCGTGCGGTACTGGCCGGGCTCAGGGGCACCGGTATCGCGCGGGATTCGCATGTACTCGTCGGCCCACTCGTCGATCCAAAGGTCTGGATCAGGTCGCAACCCACGGAAATACGCCTCACGGTACGCACGGTCCCCGTCAGGAATTTCCGTGGTCATAGGTCAGCTCGCTGTCATCGCTCGTTCAAGGTCGGACGAGGACATGCGCTCTGCCTCTTCCAGTGATTTACGGAGTGTCGCCGTCAGGTGCTTTTCGATGTCCCAGGGGTCGGACATGACTGCCAGCTTGTGCGAAAGCTGGGGCAGCAGGCCGAATAACTGGTCACGCAGATGGCGCCCGGCGTTGTAGGCCCCAAGCTCAACGGCATCCCTGGCAACCAGCGAGCCCTTCGCCTTGTGCAGTTCGATCTCGGCCAGTTGCGCCAGGTTGTGTTCGCGCATGGCGCGAGCCTTTTGAAAGTCGTGGCCCTTGGCGGTAAGAGGCTGCTGCGGCGCAGCCGTGTTAGTCGGCTCGACCAGGGGGGACAGTTGGCTGTAAACGTCACGCTGAATCCGGTCCTGCTGGTGTCGAGCAGCGACGGCGGCCTTGCTGGGGTCGGCGGTTTCGAGGATCAGCGCTTCGGTTGCCAGTACGTCGACCTTCTTGCCGTTCGGCGACAGCACCAGGCGATTGTTGTCTTTTAGCCAGGTGATGTAACTCGGCGTCCTGCCGATGCGAACCGCGAAAGCGCTTTTAGACAGATAGAGGGGCAGCATATCTAGATTTCCCTAGCTGAACGGAGGAGTACTGCCAGACACTCCTCCTCCTATTCGATTTGGGAGTCGGAACTACATGGTGAAATGGGCTTCCATGTACGTCAGCAATGTCGAGGTGGTCAGTTGGCTTTCGGGAAGCACCTCGTGCTTGACGTCATCATTCCCATCTTTCTTGTTTGCCACTGCGATGGCGAACTCACCGGGCTTACTATCCGCAGTCATTACGATGATCCGATTGTTCGTATGCGCGCAGTCGAGCACGGCAGAATAGCCGCCTTGGATATTCAAAGGCCCGCCGGATACACGGGCACCGTCATAAAGCTCTGTAAAAACGCTAACAGACTCAGCTACAACCATCATCATTTGTTGACCAATTGCCATGTGCTCTCCGAGTGTTTGATGAAAAACACATAGAAGCACATTCCTAGCGACAATGAATAGCGAAAAGCCACCACCAAAATTCAATGGAAAAGGACGGTTTTTCAATCCGGTTATTTCAATTTCAATGGATTGAATTTCAGTAAGCTGGCAGCCCATTCGCTAACGCTTTCCCGCGGGTTTCATGCCCCGTGTCCCTCGAATGCTGCCAGGGTCCCCGCCGACTTTTCGGCGCACCATTTTGGTGCGTCTCGATACAGGCCACGTATTACGTGGCCTCCAGCACATCACGCCTGACCACCGCCCGAGGGTGGCACATCGCACACGCCCAACCGCTTGGCGGCCCAGCGTTCGTACAGCCCGATGGCGACATCGGCGCCGGCCATCGCGGTGAGGCAGCCGATACTCCCCGCCGCCAGGACCGACATGCCCGAGGCGTGCAACAACATCATGGTGGAAAGCCCGCAGACCACGCAGGCCCCGGATCGAAGCAGCAAGCGGCGAACCAAGGACCAGCCGCTCACCCCCGCCTTGTCGGCCCGCCATGCCTCGCCGGAAATCCCGCCGACCAGGGACAGTACGATCACCATCCAGATCGGCATCTCAATAAGCGCTTGCTGCTCGTTCGTCATCGCCCTACCCCATAAACGCAAAAACCCGGCGCAATGGCCGGGTTCAGTGTGGTGGTGTGTCCCGCTGCTTGCGGTCGCACCTATCGAAGATGGGTACTTTTTACAGGTGGATTTTACTGGCAGCAAGCTGGTTTTAATGCCATGGCGCAATACGGGTGCAATACAGGTATGACGCAGGGACAACGTAGGGACAACGCATTCAATCGGCTATCGCTTCTGGTGCCCTGTCTTACCTGTCCCACTATTCTGAATTGAAGTAGGACAGCTACAGACGCCTGAATACGGGGCTCTGCCCTACTGTCCTACCTTTATTCCTTTTCCCTTGTGTATAGAAAGAAAGCTAAAAGCACGCGTGCGCGCCATGGGCACGATTACGTGTCCGCTATGCTCATGTGTGCGTGGGGCGGGTGAAGGTTGGACGGTAGGACAGGCCAACAACGGCGCGGCCTGCGCCTGTCCAACTGCGCCAAATGCGAGTCGGACAAGGCGGGACAGTCGGACAAAGGCACGCGGAGTGACGCCGAGGGTCATGCAGCTTTCCCCATCAGCATCCCCTGGATGAACACATGGGCGTCATGCAACCGCATGTAGTAAGTCCGCGAGCTGCATGCACAGTGCAAAAGCTTCTGAGACAGGAAGCTTTCGTGGTTGCAGTAGTGTTCCCACACGACCAGGGCAAGCCGAGGTGGAAGGTGTTTCCTAACGATCAGCTCGATGTCGGCCGATTCATCCAGCAGCACCCGACTGCCGCGTGTGCCGCGTATCAACTCGCCCTTGCATTCCATCAGCATGGCGATCATGTTGCCGCCGCTCGGCCCGCCCATGTTTTCCGGCATGGGTGAGTGCAGATCCTGCGCCCATAGTTTGAGCATCTCGTCGATTCGCTTAATCAAAGCAAGGCTCCTCGATCACCGACTGCTGCAACGCAGACGCACGTCCCCAGCCCTTCGGCTTTTCATAGGCCCATGGCCGCACGCCACTTTTCGGCAGTGCCGGCATACGCCGCTTGCGCCAACCCAGCCGGTGCATGATCGCCCCGACCCGCATCTGCTCAGGCTTACCCCAATGGCCGAAGTCCAGCTTCAGAGCCTGGGTAAGGATCTCGTTGCCTGTGGCGGTCTCGCCGATCTGCGACTCTTCCATCCAGGCCAAGATCGGCCCTTCCCATTCATCGACGACGAATCGCTCGTCTTGGGCCTCGGCGAACATCCAAGATTCGTCCTTGGTCACCCACCAGATGTCGCCAGCTTCAAAGCAAAACAGCGCCTCGGCCCATAGCTGGTCGCGGATCTCACGCAATTGTTCCAGGTCGACCTTGTTGCAGAACACCGGCCAGTAGCGGCGATTGCCTGTGGCGTCCTTGAGGTATTCCTCTTGGTTGGTGGTGCCCACGAAAACACACTGGCGTGGCACGTCATTCGTTCTGCGGCCGTAGCTCTCGCGGTAGGTGTCGGTGGATGCGGAGAAAAACTGTTTGGCCTTGGTGCTTTCGGCCTTGTTGAAGCTGTCCAGCTCCCCCAGCTCGACGATCCACTTGCCGCGAATCGCCTGAAAGCTGTCCTTATCGCCGAGGGCAAAAGGCGTATCCATGAACCACTCGCCGCCGAGGACGCCCATGGCCGTGGACTTGCCAGCGCCCTGCCCGCCTTCGAGGATCATCACCGAGTCAGCCTTGCAGCCTGGACGCATCACCCGAGCGACCGCAGAGATCAGCCAGCGCTTGCCGACCTTGGCCGAGTACTCGCTTGCCTGGACGCCCAGCACATCAGTGAGCCAGGTTTCGATGCGAGGCACGCGGTCCCACTCCAGCTTCTCAAGGTACTCGCGCACCGGGTGGAAGGCGTGGTCGTGTGCAACCACGCTGACCGCCTCGATCACATGGGATGCCTTTACGCGGAGGTTGTATTGCTGCGCGAGCCACTTCATCACGCGCATGTCGTCGATGTCAGCCCAATCGCCGGCACCGCCACCGAAGGGCGCGGACCGGAGCTTGACGATCTTGGAGCTGAACACGCTGTAACCTATGACTCCGGCCCAGCGCTCGTCATTACCCAGGATCAGCTCGACGTTTTGCATGTGCGCGATCAGGGAGCCGTTTTCGGTGCGGGCGAGCTGGTCCTTCCAACCACCCGCTGCAGGAGGCTTGACCACCGCAAGGATCTGTCGGCGAACGGCCTCCAAACCCTCGGAGACATGCAGGTCGTTAAAGTCGGTCCATTTGATCTCGCGTTCGCCGGAGAACACCGGGGCCACAACCTGGCCGCCGACAACCAACACGGCGTTGTTGGCCTTCTCTTCGCCAGGGTTCCAGGGATCGCCGTTGGGGCGTTTGGTCTTCCAGTCATCATCGCGACAGATGATCAGCGGGCAGCCGGGGAAACGCTCGCGCATGGCCTTGGAGACCGGCAGCAAGTTGCCCGCGTCAAAGGCGATGGCGACGGTGAGCGAAGTCGCCATGTGCAGGCTTGCGCCAGTGGCGTAGCCCTCACACACCAACACCGGTTCGCCGGGTTCAGGGTGTGGGCCGATCAGGTGGAAGGCGCCTTCCTTCGACATGCCGTAAGGCCAATACGCTTTGTCGCGCCCGGTGTCCTCTTGCTTCGCGGGGAAGATCACCTGCAGACCGACAATCTGGTCTCGCACATTGCACATGGGCACTAAAAAAGCGCCGGTACGGGGCGCATAGCGAACCTTGAAGCCGACGATCTGCTTTCTATCCAAGTAAGCGCTCTTGCCCTTTTCCGGCATGCGCCTGAACAGGCCGGCGGCACGGTTGGCGGCTCGACGTGAAGCATTGGCAGCGATCTCAGCAGCCTTGCGCTTGGCGTCTTCCTGGCGAGCGCGCATGACTTCACGCTCCTCAGGACTCATGCGTCCGGGCTTGACCTTGATCTTCTGGGTCTCGCCGGAGCGCCAGTCACCGAAACTGCCAAAGATCAGCGTCTCGTTCTTGTCGGTGCGGTGTTCGTGGATGACGTACCAACCGTTCTTTTCCTTGCCCTTATCCTGGGTGGTTTTGCAGCGAGTGAGCTTTCCGTATACGAGGGGCTGCGCGGGTTCGAGACCGTAGTCCGCGAACTGATTGAGCACGTCATCGAGCATAACGGGCAGCCCTCTGGTCATCGACGGTCTTGCACTCAATGCAGAGCGTGCAACCGGGTTGTGCCAAACGACGGGCTTCGGGGATGGGGCCATCGCATACTTCACAGAACATCAGCGAATTCTGAGCCGTGTTGGACATCAGCGCCAAGCGTGCAGCAACGGCTTGATCGATGCGCTCTTGCACCAGGTCATTTGCGAAATCAGCGATATCAGCCACGTTCCACCCCACAAGTCGTCTGGTTGACGTAGCGGGCGCGGTTGTACATGCCCAACAATCCTTGGATGCCTCGAAACACCAACTGGCGTATTTCGGCCAACTCGCGGTCATCGACCTTGCCGTCGCCAATGTGCTTGGCCCAGGTTTCGGACAAATCGGCAACCTGCCGGAAAAACATAGCGATACCCGTGGTCAGGGTCTCAGGCATGTCGTTGGTGTACGCCTCAGCCAGTTCCTGCCAGATCGTGTCGCCGACAAGGGCGTGCACCGCATCGAGAATGCGGCGGTCCTTGGTCAGTTCGAGGATCTCGCCGAACTCCTGGATGTTGACGGTGTGCGAGGGATGGGTGGGAGACAACTTGTGCTGCAGCGTGGTGGCATTGCGGCCGGTGGTGGCGGCGATTGCTGCGGCACCGCCGGGATAGTCCCGTGCGGCGTGATACAGGGCTAATTCGAGCGTCAGTATTTCCTTTTGCGCTCGATCAACACAGCTTAAAGCTACTCGGCTCATGGCATTAATCCTACTAAGTTGCCAGTGCCCCGCGACGTGTAGTGGTGATACATTTGCCGCGTGGCTTGAAAGGGCCCAAACGCCGGCTAGATCTAGGGATCGAAACCGGCACCGTGCCGAGGCGAACAATCCGTTGCTCACCTCTGGCGCAACAGCTGCCTAATCTGTGGTGGAAAAGGCAGCAACCCAAGACATCCGTGTCTTGGCAGCGCGATAAAGGGAGGTGGTTTGCATGTGGTGTGCCCTCCTACCTACGTCGCGACCCGACAGCACTGTGGTGGTGTGTGCCGGGAGGAACTGGGCGGCCCTTGGGTCGCCTTTTTTCTGACTATGCTGCTTTGCTTGTCGGAGATGCTTCAGTGATACCGAAATGCTCCAAAACCTCAGCTAGCGACACGCAACCTTCACTTTCACGGGTCAAGGACTTGATCAAAGAGACGCTTGGGTCCTTGCTCGCGTATTTGACGTGAAAACGCAAGTAGCTCACAGCAATCCGACAACGCAGGGCGTAGGCCTTGAGTGCTTCTGAATCCAAACGGTTGATGTATTCGCGCAGCTTCATGTGGTGTACCTCCTGACACGCAATTTAACCATTAAGGTTAATTTTTACAATACCAATATGGACATTCACCTTAAAGGTTAATCCAGCCAGAATCGACACATGAAAATCTCAGATACCCGCCTACAGAATTTCCGAAGAGTCCTGGCCGAGAAAAAGCTCCGCCTAACTGACATCGCCGACCTTCTGGGTAAAGCACCTGCGCAGGTGAGCGCATTCGGGGGCAAGAACCCCACGAAAGGCATCGGCGACCAGATTGCGCGAGAGATTGAGAAAGCGCTGGAGCTCCACAGTGGCTATCTCGATATGCCCTACGGGCTTGGTGAGTTCAATAACGCCACGGTGCTAAGCCATACAGGACGAAAATTGCCAGTTATCGGATCAATCGCTGCTGGAGCTTGGTGTGAAGCACACGGCAGTTTCGATCCGAGGGATGCAGAAGAATGGATCGATGCACCAGGGCCAGTTGGCCCACGCGCTTTCATTCTTCGCGTTGAAGGGATGAGCATGGAGCCAAAATTTGTGGAGGGCGATAAAATAGTAATTGACCCATCACTTGAAGCATTACCTGGCCATTTCGTTGCAGCTAAAAGGACTAGCGATCAAGCGGCTACGCTTAAGCAACTGAAACAAGAGGGAAATGAGCAATATTTGTTTGCGTTGAATCCTGACTGGCCAGAGCGAATTATTCGAATGTCTGAAGAATGGAGTATCTGCGGTAGGGCTCGTTGGAAAATATCAGACTTATAGCACGAATTAAAATAATGTAGACTGCCTATCTACATTTCTCAACAACTCAAGATCCACACCATCTACACCACCAATAAGAAATGGGCTATTACAGTCATGCGATTTTCGATTCTTTAGCACTACTTCTTTATTAAAGGTTGCATAACAATAAGAACACTCATGTAAACAAGTATTATACACCCCTATATCAACACTTCTCACACACCCGCACGCATCCCGTTGCCCTTGATCTTTCTTATTACTTAACGCAAGACCGAACACATCTCTTAGAAGCTGATCATCTACGCACTTACCATGAGGGACACCCGCCTCACTGGTATTGACAACCTCCGCACAGCTTTGAATCTGCATACCGAAATCATTAGCCACCTTTGCCATATAGCTAGACAAGTCCATCAACCTAGCATGCTCATCAATAATATCTGAATATATCAAGCCATCTACTGCATTTAAATTGCGCTCCGTTTTTTTATAAAAATCTGAAAAACTAATCACGACCCGTTCCGTTTTGCCCGCAAGAAGCCCTGCAATTTTTTTGAAGAGTCTTTTATGCTCTTCCAAATCAACAATATTCGACAGAAGAATTGGATCATATCGCCATACAACTTTGTCCTTCCCAATCAAGTCACTCAAGAGAATAAACATACGAATAGCATCGAGAGGCTTTGGAACTGATCGCTCAAGGGATCTTGGATACCCCGTAATCGTATATTGGAAATAGTATCTGAAACCCATTTTATCCAAGGTACTCAATGAGTGCATAAGCGCCTTTGGATTCCTAGTCCAAAATACGATAGCGTCGACATCTGACGGCCGCAATGAAATCCGAGATATTTGATTATAATTGAAAGGATTACGGGATAGTAAGAAACCCTCTTCAATTCTATTCATGAACCACTCATGATAGAAGGCCGGTATATCTGTACGCCTACTTGCACTGATGATCATTTAGCGAAAATACTCCATGAGTTGATAATCTATAAAACGATTACTCAGGATAGGTTTCTTAACTACATTACACCCATTACAAAGGGCAACATCCTCCTTCTTTCCACACTGAATCATATATTCATCTGGATAACAAAAATCAGAATGTATTTTCCGCAATCCGACGGACCCCTCTTCGGGCGTTCCCCCCCAACAATATGTCTGATTCCATTTTTCATTCGTACTAAATCCACTTGCTAGCATAGCATCATGAACGTATTTGAAAAAATTCACATCAGAAGATATCTTGTATCCATTACCACTCGACACGAATGAATTTAGAAAAAATACACGATCATTACTGGTAGAGGCAATCAATCTAGCCATTTCCGGCATTGCATTGACATCGCTCGCGGCTATATCTCCAATAGATTTTGGAAAGACAAATACATCTACGTTACTAATATCAGAAGTTGTTAAATTAAGGACGGTGTTACATGTAAATGCAAAATTTGCATCCGGGGAAGGTACTAATGCCTGAGTACTCCAAGACAAATGATCAAAACCATGATAATCGAAAGCAACATTCCCTAAATTGTCTCGCAATGCATAATAATCAGGAGCCAACCCACAACCAAACGAATAGATATTCAAATAATCATAATCATAATCATCTTCAACTTTTTTGCGTAAAAGGTCAGCCAATATACAATATTCAAGATAATATGCCGGAAAATACCTTAAAGCATACAACTTCTGAAATTTTTTGCTCATGTAATGATTGCCGCTTGGCTCATACCGGGCAATCTTGCACCAATCATTGTAGTCACCCATAAATGAGGTGTGAAAACTAACAAGCAACTCATCGACAAACTCAGCATTATATTCCATTAATAAACTCTGTCATTCCTTAGCAACTGTTTATATCGAATGTAGATCGATATTAGAGATATCAAATTGGCACTATCATATATTTTTAACCAATCCCAGTGCCCTCCTCTTCAACCACGTCTAACGAAAAAATCCTAAAAACAACCTAAAGGGTTATTTTTATCTTGACGAGTTAACCTTTAAGGTTATTATCCTCCTCACTCTCCCACCACAGAGCGAGGCAACACCATGCACACCACAGCCACCCTGCACGTCCACCCGGCCGCTGCTAACCCCTCCCGCATCTTCGAAATACGCCGCCTGGCGCAAGACTGCGGCTGCGCCTTCATCGCGTCCAAACCCAAGCTGAAACACCGCTCCGCACCTGACCCATTTGACCCAAACGGCGGAGGGCACGCGGCATGAACAAGTACAAACTCGACAACCGCACCCTGGCCCTGCTCAAGGCCCAAGTCAGCCTGACCGAAACCTTCAACCACCTCCTGCGCACCGAGACACAGCGCCAGGCCCTGTCCTTTCGCCTGAAAGTCGAACGCCGCATTGCCGACACGCACTTCACCGTTGAGCTGGGCAGCGAACGCCACACGCTGACCCTGACCAACAGCAAGAAGATGCACCTCAAGCTTGCGGACTTCATCGAAGAGATCGTCAACGGACCATCTAACCCTGCCGAAACACCTGCCACGCCGCATGCAGATCGACGCTACGGCGTGTTTGAAACCGAACATAAGCAACAGGTGTTCGATCTGGTACGCACCGGCGGCGCGCTCAGCCTCGACATGGGTTTTGAGCAACCGATCAACCTGGCGATCCATCGCAACAAATCCCGCGCCGGCATCACCACCATCATGAGCATCGGCGTCAGAAAGCCGCGCTCCAAGTGCTTCACGGTGTACGGCAGCGACGTGGAGATCTATTCCATGGTCGCGGAATCCATCACCCACCTGGCTGCCGTGGCGACTCCTGCCGCGCATGCAGCCTAGGAGATCGCGATGGAACGTAGCCTTGAAAAAGCCGCCAAGTACTTCGGCCTGACACGCCCAAAGCTGATTGCACTAATGCGCGAAAAAGGTCTGCTGAACGACCGCAACCTGCCGACCTTCCCGGTGCGGGATCGCGAGTACCTGCGCGTCAAAGACAGCAACTGGTATCACGAAACTGCCGGCATGCAGTACAGCCAATCGACCAAGGTCCGCCAAGCCGGCATCCGCTGGCTTGCCGACCAGCTGGGGCTCGAACTGCCAGCCATCCCGGCAGACAACCGTGACGTGGCCTAGGGAGTACGCCCGCCAGATCGTCGCCATGGGCACACGCGAGGAGCGCAACGCTGCGCTCCTCGAAGTGCCGGAACATCTGAGGGAGCTGACCAAACGCCATTGCCTGAACGCCTGGAACCACCCCTCACGACTCAAACGCAAGGAGGCCACAGCCCATGAGCAACACCAGCCAGACACCGCTACGACTGCAACCCGCACCGGATAGCGCCACCGTCGAGATGCTGCACCAACTTTTCGGCGACGTGCTTATCCCCCTAGAAAAGCTGCGCGTGCATTACTTCAAGAACCTCAATGAAAAGACCTTCACCGAGGCGATCAACAGCGGCCGCATTCAACTGCCGGTGACCACCTTGGACCACAGCGTCAAGGCGATCCGGTATGCCCACATCAAACACGTCGCAGCACTGATCGACATCCGCGCTTACCGAGCGGACGAAGACATGCCGCGACCACAAAACGACTCAACCGAGCAAGACCAGTAACCCCAACGGCTGCCACCACCAGCCACGAAACTACCAGGAGCACACCACATGACTGCAATTCAAATTTGCGCACTGATCAGCCTCATTACCGCTGCCGCAATTCTCTATTGGACCGGCTACCGAGGCGGCCTTACTGACGGTAAAAATGACGGTTACGAAGACGGCCATTCTGATGGTTTCACCATGGGGCAGAACGATGCCTCAGCCGCGTACGCAACCTCTATCCAAAAGGTGTCGACGCGTTGCCAGCGCCTTGAACAAATGTTGCATCGGGAACCACAAGACCGCCTGGACCTTCTCGCAATAGCAGAAAAGCTCAAGCTAGCCGCTGATACCTTCCGAGCGGTTAAAGCAGAAAGCCAGGCATCACAGGCCCTTGCCTTGCGTGAAAAAGCCTTGAACATGGCTGCAGGGCTGGACTCCTTCTTTCAGGAGGACGCTGCATGAGCCAGGCCATCCAAACGCTTCGCCTGACACCTCAGGCCGCCGGCACACTGCAACAGCAGCACACCAAGGCGACCAAGGAGCTGCGCGCACTGACCCGCTACAACAAGGAGCTCGACCGCCAGTTGAAAGCTCTGATCGGCCACGACTCCCTGCGTCAGCTGTACAAAGCCACCGCCAGCGCCCTGCTGCTGGCCGATCTTGTGAGGGAAGCCGCATGAACTGGATCCTCACCTCCACTGGCAAGCGCTTCGACCTGTTCGAGCCCGACGCCGACATGATCGACCCACGGGACATCTCGCACTCGCTGTCCCACCTGTGCCGCTTCAACGGCCACACCCGCGAGTTCTACAGCGTGGCCCAGCACAGCTGCATCGTTGCCGAGCTGGTGCCGGAAGAACACAAGCTCGCGGCCTTGCTCCACGATGCCGCCGAGGCGTACGTGGGCGACATGACTCGGCCACTCAAGCAGTGGATTAGCGCCTACCAGCACTTCGAAGATTGCATCTGGTGGCGGGTTTGCGAGCGGTTCGACATCGCTCCAGAACTCCCCGCCTGCATCTACAAGGCCGACTTGATTGCACTGGCGACCGAACGCCGCGACCTCATGCCAACCGATCCGGCTATCTGGGATTGCTTGGTCGGCATCGAACCCATGGCCGAAACCATCCGCCCATGGCCTGCAGCAGAAGCTCGACTCACCTATCACCAGCGCCTGATGGACCAACTCGCTATCGAACACCGGAGGAAAGCGGCATGAAGAATCACCAGGAGAACACCAGCGCCCTGCCCGCTTTGCTCCGCACAGACAATGATGGCGCCACGCTAGAAACAAACAGTCTCTGCTGCGCAGCAGCAGGCATTACTGCTCCTATCAGCGCCACTGCCGAGGCACTTATACCCCACAAAAAGCTGCGCGGGGCAGCGCTCGCTGATGCAACGCTAAACGCTCAGGAACGCCCGCTCGCGCAGCCTGCCGTGGGGTATACGCAGCATTCACCCACCAGAACTATAGAAACTGAAATTTTCTCTGACGAAGAACTGGCCGACCTGACTGGATACAAGCAGCGTGCCCATCAACGAAGATGGCTCAACGATCGCAATTGGGTATTCGTTGAGAGCCGTGGTGGCCGCCCATTGGTCGGGCGCATGTACGCTCGTATGAAGCTTGGCATGACCAGTCCAACGTTCGCAGAACAGAGCACACCGCCGCTGAGACCAGCTTGGACACCTGACTTCTCCAGGGTGAACTGAGATGCGACCTCGAAACACTGAAAACAGGGACTTACCGCCGGGAATGGTGCGGAGAAAACGCCCTCGCAAGAACGGTAAAGTGTGGGTTGGTTATTACTACAGAGACTCAACGGGAAAGGAGATACCGCTTGGGGGAGACTTGAGCAAAGCCCGATTGAAGTGGGCAGAGCTTGAGTCCAAGGAAAAGCCAGCCGATCTGACGATGATGAAGGGGATCTTTGATCGATACGTCCGCGACGTCATTCCGAAAAAAGGCGAGCGTACCCAGAAGGACAACCTAGCCGAGCTCAAACAATTGCGGCCCATGTTCGACGGGGCGCCCATCGACTCAATCACACCAGCCAGTATCGCCGGATACCGCGACGCCCGTACCGCCAAGGTACGGGCCAATCGGGAGATCGCCCTACTCTCCCACGTGTTCAACATGGCGCGGGAATGGGGCCTGACCGAGCGGGAGAATCCGTGCCAGGGCATCCGCAAGAACAAGGAAACGCCACGTGATTACTATGCCAACGCCGCGGTTTGGGATGCGGTCTACGGGATGGCTGAGCCGGAACTCAAGGAAGCCATGGACCTGGGCTACCTGACAGGCCAGCGGCCAGCAGACGTGATCGTCATGCGCAGGGACGACGTTGAGGGCGATTACTTCTTGGTCACGCAAGGCAAGACAGGGCTAAAGCTTAGGATCCTGATGTGCACAGAGGAGGGAGAAAACAGCTTGGGCAGGTTGATTCGGGAAATTACGGAGAGGAATGCCGGCCACATCTCGAAGTACCTGCTGATAAACAGACACGGAAAGCGAATGACGAAGGGAATGCTGCGCTTGCGCTGGGACAAGGCGCGGGAGAAGGCTTGTGCCAAAGCAATCGAAGAGGGCGATCCGCTCCTCGCCGCGAAGATTGGCGGTTTTCAGTTTCGCGACATCCGACCGAAAGCGGCATCGGAAATCATCGATATTGGCGACGCAAGCCTGCTACTAGGGCACAGCAAGCAGGAGATCACGAAGCGGGTTTACAGGAGAATTGGCGCCACTGCTAAACCAACAAAATAGGCAAAGTTTCGGAACGCCTACTCGAAAGTTTCGGAACGCCTCTCAAAAACCGTCGTGTTCCACCCAAACCCCAGAAACACAAAAGCCCCGCATTGCGGGGCTTTCGTATGAATCTTGGCGGGAAACCAGGGATTCGAACCCTGGGAACGCTATTAACGTTCGCCGGTTTTCAAGACCGGTGCATTCAACCACTCTGCCAATTTCCCTTTTGCATCACAGGATTATAGCAGCCCATCCTGTCTCAGCGGGCGCCATAATACCCGAATGAAACACACTGTCAAACTCTCACCATCGCTTGTTACAGAGCGTCTGTTATGATCTTTGCGACTGAACGTTTCAAAATCGAAGGAGTGTCGCCATGCGCGAACAGAATTACGCAGTGAATGGTAACGCGCAGGCTGAGCAGCTTGAAGTCAGCCGCGTCTTGCGCAACACCTATGGCTTGCTCGCCCTTACCCTCGCATTCAGCGGCGTGATGGCGTTCATGGCCCAGCAGATGCGCGTCGGCTACCCGAATATCTTTGTCGTGTTGATCGGCTTCTACGGTCTGTTCTTCCTGACCAACAAGCTGCGCGACTCGGCCTGGGGCCTGGTGTCGGCATTTGCATTGACCGGTTTCATGGGGTTTATCCTCGGCCCGATCCTTAACCGTTACCTCGGCATGGCCGGCGGCGCGGAAGTGGTCAGCTCGGCGTTTGCGATGACAGCCCTGGTGTTTGGTGGTTTGTCGGCGTATGTGCTGATTACCCGCAAGGACATGAGCTTCCTGGGTGGCTTCATCACCGCCGGTTTCTTCGTGTTGCTAGGGGCAGTGGTTGCCGGTATGTTCTTCCAGATCAGCGGTCTGCAGTTGGCGATCAGCGCAGGCTTTGTGCTGTTTTCCTCCGTGTGCATCCTGTTCCAGACCAGCGCCATCATCCACGGCGGTGAGCGCAACTACATCATGGCGACCATCAGCCTGTATGTGTCGATCTACAACCTGTTTATCAGCCTGTTGCAGATCTTTGGCATCATGAGCCGCGACGACTGATTGCCAGCAGCATAAAAATGCCCCGCATCGCGAGATACGGGGCATTTTTGTTTCAGAGGGCTTTGTTCTGGGCTCAGTACTGGTTGGGCTCCATCTCCAGATCGACCTTGAAACGTTCGGCAATATCCTGCTGGATACGTAGCGCCAGGTTCGCGATGTCATGCCCTGTGGCGCCACCGTAGTTGACCAGCACCAATGCCTGCATCTTATGCACGCCGGCATCGCCATCACGAAAGCCCTTCCAACCGGCCTTGTCGATCAACCAGCCGGCGGCGAGTTTCATCTGGCCGTCCGCCTGGGGATAGGCCACCAAGTCCGGATACAAGCCTTGCAGCTCAGCCGCCAACGCCTGGGATACCAGTGGGTTTTTGAAGAAGCTGCCGGCGTTGCCCAGCTCTGCGGGGTCCGGCAGTTTTTCCCGACGAATGCTGCAGACTGCCCGACTGACATCGCTCGGAGTGGCTTCGGTAATCCCCTGCCCGGCCAGGCGCTGTTGCACTGGGCCGTAGTCGAGCTTGAGGTGGCTGACGCGGCTCAAGGCAAACCGTACTCGCAGGATCAACCAACGCCCGATTTCGTGTTTAAACAGGCTGTCCCGGTAGGCGAAGTTACATTCTTCCAGGTTGAAATCACGCAACTCGCCGGTCTGGCGGTCCAGGGCCGTCAAGCCGGCGAACACATCCTTGATCTCCACACCGTAGGCGCCGATGTTTTGCATCGGTGCCGCGCCCACGGTGCCGGGGATCAAGCTGAGGTTTTCGAGACCGCAGAGGCCATGTTCCAGGGTCCACAATACAAACGGATGCCAGGCTTCGCCCGCTTCGGCCTCGACCAGCACGTGCTTGCCATCATCCTGCAGCACCCGAATGCCCCGGGTAGCCATGCGCAATACCAGGGCTGGAATGTCCCGGGTCAGCAGCAGGTTGCTGCCACCGCCGATCACCAGCAGCGGCACTGCCTGCGCAGCGGCGTAGGCCAGGGCTTCGCGAACATCCGCGTCGCTATGGGCCTCGGCGAAGAGCTGGGCACGCACGTCGATACCAAAGCTGTTGAATGGCTTGAGCGATACCTGCGCAAGCACGTGCAAGGTCATAACCGCCCCTTCAATTCGATCACCAATAAATCACAGGCTCGCTCGATCAGGTCCAGGACCCGCTCAAAGCCTTGTTCGCCTTCATAGTAAGGATCTGGCACCTCGTCCACTTCCGAGTCGTAGCGGCGCAGGAACAGGTCCAGCTCGGCCTTGCCCTGCCCCGGTTGCATGGCCTTGAGGTTGCGCAGGTTGCTGTGGTCCATCGCCAGGATCAGGTCGTAGCGCGCAAAGTCGGCGCTGCTGACCTGCTGAGCACGCTGGGCCGACAGATCATAACCCCGCGCCCGCGCTGCACGCTGGCTACGCTGGTCCGGTGGGTTGCCGACATGCCATTCACCCGTGCCGGCAGACGCCACGTCGACCTGGCCGGCCAAACCCGCTTCGTACAATTTATGACGCAATACACCTTCAGCGGTTGGCGAGCGGCAGATATTGCCCAGACAGACAAACAGAACCTCCATCAGGCCCCCAGCAGGCGGCGGACGCGGTCGAGGTCTTCCTGGGTGTCGACACCCGCAGGCGGTGCTTCCAGAGCATCGGCGACGTGGATGCGCACGCCGTGCCACAGGGCACGCAGTTGCTCCAGGGATTCGGTGTTTTCCAGCCAGCACGGGCCCCAACTAACGAAGTCCAGCAGGAAACCGGCGCGGTAGGCATAGATACCGATGTGACGGCGGTACGGCACGCCCTCTGGCAACAGGTCAGGGTTCCTGGCAAAAGCATCCCGCGCCCAGGGCAACGTCGAGCGACTGAACGTCAGCGCCAGGCCGTTGATGTCGCTGACCACCTTGACCACGTTCGGATTGAACAGGGTGTCGATATCTTCGATGGGTTCGGCCAGGGTCGCCATGCGCGCTTCACCATGGGCAGCCAGGTTGGCGGCCACTTGGTCGATCACGCTCGGCGGGATCAACGGCTCGTCACCTTGCACATTGACCACGATGGCATCAGGCGCCAGGCCAAGCTGTGTGGCCACTTCGGCCAGGCGGTCGGTACCGGAATTGTGGTCTTCGCGGGTCAGTACCGCTTCGGCACCGAAGGTTTTGCAGGCGTCGATAATACGTGGATCATCGGTAGCCACCACCACGCGCTCGGCGTTGCTTTTGCAGGCCTGTTCCCATACCAACTGAATCATCGGCTTGTTGCCGATCAGTTGCAGCGGTTTACCCGGCAGGCGGGTCGAGGCGTAGCGCGATGGAATGACAACGGTAAAGGCTGTAGTCATTTATCCAGACGCTCGTCGGTAGTCAGCGTGCGGGCTTCGCTTTCCAGCATCACCGGGATGCCATCACGGATCGGGTAAGCCAGGCCGGCGCCTTTGCTGATCAGTTCGGTCTTGTCAGCACTGAGCTTGAGTGGGCCTTTGCAGATCGGGCAAGCGAGGATGTCGAGCAGTTTGGTGTCCATGAGTGTTTCCTGGAATGAAGCGTTTAAGGCAAGAGACGGGAGGGCAACAGACGCATCAGTTGCGTGTCGAACCAGGCGACAAACGCCGGCGACGGCACCGCATCCACCGCAAGGTACCACCAGTCAGGCTGGGCAAAGACGCGGCACTTCACCGCGTCCTTCTCGGTCATGACCAGCGGCAATGATGGTGTGAAATTCAAGACCTCGGCGCTGTAGGGCGCATGGTCGGCAAAAACATGGGGTATCGGTTGCCAGTGTAGCGTTTCAAGGGTGTTGAAGAAACGTTGCGGGTTGCCGATCCCGGCGACCGCATGCACCTGCTGGCCTGCTGGGAAGTAATCGACCGGCTGGCGCTCGCCGGTTTGCAAGTTGACCAACGCCGTGGGCCGCAGGCAAAAGGCGAAGCCATCTTCGCGATCGGCCCCGGCGCCATTATAGAGCAGCGCATCCACGCTCTGCAGGCGCTCCACCGGTTCGCGCAACGGCCCGGCAGGCAGGCAGCGGCGATTGCCCAGGCCCCGAGCGGCGTCGATCAGCACCAGTTCAAGGTCGCGAGCCAGCCGGTAATGCTGCAGGCCGTCGTCGGAGAGGATCAGGTCCAGGGTTTCGCTGGCCAGCAGCGTCTTCACCGCGCGACTGCGGTCAGGGTCGATCATCAAGGGGACGCCGCAGCGCTGCACGATCAGCAAGGGTTCATCGCCAGCCACTTCGGCACTGTGGCCGGCCTCGACCCGCCACGGCAATTGCGGTGGCTTGGCGCCATACCCGCGACTGACCACGCCCACGCGCAAACCGCTACGTTGGCAGTGCTCAATCAACCACAGGATCAACGGTGTCTTGCCAGTCCCGCCCACGGTGATGTTACCGACCACCACCACCGGCACCGGCGATTGGTAGATCTCGCCCTCGCCCGCCAGGAAGCGCGCGCGCTTGCGCTGCACCACCGCGCGATACAGCGACTCCAGCGGCCGCAACAACGTCAGCGCCGGATGGCCCTCGTACCAGGCCTTGAGCAAACGATCGGACATGGCCATCAGGGTTGGCTCGCCGCCTCGACGGTGCTCATGCGCAAGTGGCTGAACCCCAGCTTGCCAGCAGCGTCCATCGCGGTAATCACCGCCTGGTGCTGGGTCTTGCCATCGGCACTGATGGAGAGTGGCATCTTGGTATCGCCACCGGACTCTTTCTGCAGGGCCTCCATCAGGCTGTTGAGGTCGTTCTTCTCGAGCAACTGGTTATTCACTGAAAACACGCCGTCGGCACTGATGGCGATATCCAGTTGCTTGACCTCCTGGTCCTCGGCCGGCGAGCCGCTGACCGCTTCCGGCAAATCGACCCGCAGCTCGGTCTGCCGTGTAAAGGTGGTGGTCACGACAAAAAACAGCAGCAGGATAAACACCACGTCGATCAGCGACGCGAGGTTGATATCAACATTTTCCCGTTGCTTGCGGCGAAATTTCACGCTTTGCCCCCGACCAGGTCCACGTCACGATCGCCCTGCACCACTTCCACCAGCTTGATGGCTTCCTGCTCCATGCCGACCACGAGCTCATCGATCCGGCGTTGCAGGAAACGGTGGAAGAACACCGAGGGAATACCGACCATCAGACCCGCCGCCGTGGTGATCAAGGCCTTCGAGATACCACCGGCCAGCACCGCCGCGTTGGTGGTCATGCCCGAGCCCATGAACGAGCTGAAAATATCGATCATGCCCAGGACTGTGCCCAGCAGACCGAGCAACGGTGCCATGGCGGCGATAGTGCCGAGGGCGTTGATATAACGCTCCAGCTCATGGATAACCCGCGCCGCAGCCTCTTCAATGCACTCTTTCATGATCTCGCGACCATGCTTGGAGTTGGCCAACCCGGCCGCGAGGATTTCACCCAGGGGCGAATTGGCGCGCAGTTCCTTGAGTTTCTGCTTGTCGAGTTGCTTGTTCTTGATCCAGCCCCAGACCTGTCCCAGCAGATGCTCGGGCGTGACGCGACTGGCGCGCAGGGTCCACAGGCGTTCGGCAACGATGCCGAGTGCGGCGATGGAGCTCAAGATGATCGGCAACATCATCCAGCCGCCGGATTTGACCAATTCCCACACAGTGAATGTCCCCTCGAAAAAGTGCGCCACTTTACCATATAGGTCAGGCGGCGGGGCTCGTCGACCCACGACCCGCCTGTCGCAGGCTTCGGTCATTGGTAACGCCCGGTTACGGTAACGCTTCTCGCCAGAAGCGGCGTTGACTGCGCGCAACAATCGGTGGCGCGAAGGTCCCTAATCGCAAACGCACCGCACCCTGTTCGGCGCTGTCATACACCTGACTACCCAATGCTTGATAGCGTTCCACCACCTGCGGATGAGGATGGCCGAACGCATTGCCACGCCCTCGGGAAATCAGCACCGATTTCGGCGCCAGCCGCTGCAGAAAGGGCCCGGATGAAGAGCTGCGGCTACCGTGGTGAGGTGCTTGCAGCCAATCGGTCGGCACCGCCAGGGCCGAGGCCAGAAACGCCTTCTCAGCGGCACGATCGATATCGCCAGTGAGCAGCAGGCGTTCGCCATTGGCCTGCACCTGCAATACACAGGACTTCGGGTTGCTGCTAATGGCGTCGGGCCATTACCAAAGTTCAAATGACACACCATCCCACACCCACTGCTCACCGCTGATACAAGGCTGAGTGTGAAGAAACGCCGGCAACCCTTCGGTTTCGCCACCGACGACCCGTTTGATCGGCAGCCCGCTGGCGACAGCTGCCGCACCGCCGGCATGATCGGCATCGGCATGGCTCAATAACATCATCTCCAAAGCGTCTATTCCGAGTTTCTTCAGCGACGGCAACACCACCCGCGCGCCGAGATCGGCCGCCCCGGAGCGCGGGCCGGCATCGTAGAGCAAGGTGTGATGGCGGGTGCGCAGGATCAATGCCTGCCCTTGCCCGACATCCAACTGCAGAACATCCACCTGCCCGTGGGGCACCGGCTCGCGCGGCGGGAACACTGCCAACAACAGCATCGGCCAGCCCAGCAGCCGAAACGGCACGCCCTTGGGCAGCAGCAGCAACACCGCACCGACCAGGCTTACCAGCCAATACCCCACGGGTACCTCGGCCGGTATCCACGCAGGTAATTGCGCCGCCAGTAGCGCAAGGGCGTTGAACAAGCCGCCCAGCGCCCCACCCGCCAGCCATAACAAGCCCTCGCCCACGAACGGCAGCGCCAGCAGTGCAGTCCCTAGTAAAGCTAGGGGCAACACCACCAGACTGATCCACGGCACCGCGAATAGATTGGCCAGCGGCGCGCTGAGACTGATGGGCAAACCGAGCACCAGCAACACGGGGAAAAGACCGATGGCAATCAACCATTGCGGACGGGTCCATGCCTGCCAGACGCTCCACCGCCCCAATCGCCCACCGAAAGTCAGCGCCAGCACCGCCACCGCCGCAAAGGACAGCCAGAAACCCGGCTGCAAGCTGGCCAAGGGCTCAAGGATCAGCACACCATTGAACGCCAGCAACAGTGGCCACCAGATGCCCAAATGACGGAAACGCAAACGCCACAGCAACACCAGCCCCACCATCACACAGGCGCGCTGCACCGGCACGCCGAATCCCGCCAGCAGGCCGTACCCCAGCGCGGCGCTAAACGCCAGGCCACACGCCCACGGCAGCCACGGCCAGGTGCGCGGCCAGCAGCCGTAGCGCGCCAGAGCGGCGACGAGCGCGTAGATCAACCCCGCCAACAGGCCGATGTGCTGGCCGGAAATCACCAGCAAATGCACCGTGCCGGTGTCCTGCAAGACACGCCAGTCCTCGGCCGCCAGCCCCGATCCGTCCCCCAGCACCAGGGCCGCCAGTCCTGCCTCGCGCCCTTGGGCATCCACCGCCATCAAGCGCTGACGGACCGCGTCGCGCCAAGCATTGCGGGCCGGCGCCAGGCGTTCGCCGTCCTTCACCGAGCCGGTGGCGCCAATACGTTGGGCCAGCAGCCAGGCTTCATGGTCAACGCCATGGAAGTTGAGCAAGCCCGACGGACGTTTAAGCGTCACCGCGAGGCGCCAGCGTTCACCGCTGCGTACCGGTGGCCCACCGTGCCAGGACAGCCGAATCCGCGCGGGCAGCCGGGCTTTGCGCGACCGGCTGTCGGTCAGTTCGAAACGCACGCCGCTGTCGGTCTGCTGCGGCAACCCGGTCACGCGCCCCTCCAGCCAACGTGTCTGGCCGTCGAGCGCCGGACGCAAGCGGTCATCCAGCGCCCACTGCGCGCTCATGCACGCCCAGCTCAAGCCGAATAGGAAAAACGCCAGCGGGTAAGTACGAAACGGCAGCAGCATCAACGCCACCAGCACCAGGGCCAACAGCGCCCCGGTAGGCGGCAGTGCGGGTAGAAATCGCAGCGCAAGCAGCCCGAGTGCAAGCGCAAACATCCCTGTCCTCATGGATCATTCCTTTGAAGTGATCCACTCAGTCTTAGCCGCCGCCCGGGCACCGCCTATGATGTTTTGTCACAAAGTCTGAATTTTCTGTTTATAGAATGCGGGCATACTTGCCCCTCGATCTGACCTGGACCCCTTATGCCCCGGCGCTTATTCAAACGGTACATGCCCGACCCCACGAGTATCAGGGAACACAAGTCATTACAGTTTCTTGGCACTTTGTTGCATGACCCGAACCTCTGGCACCTGAATCGGCACTCGGTGGCACGCGCCATGGCGGTGGGCCTGTTCGCGGCCTTTATCCCGATCCCCTTGCAGATGCTATTGGCGGCAGTGCTGGCAATCACAGTGCGTGGCAATATGCCGATTGCCATCAGCCTGGTGTGGTTGACCAACCCGATCACCATGCCGGTGGTATTTCTGTGTACCTACATGACTGGCGCCTGGCTGATGAATGTGCCACCGCGCAGCCTGCCTCACGACCTGACCTGGGAGTGGATCAGCGGGCAGTTGAGCACGCTGTGGCAGCCGTTCCTGCTCGGCTCGGTGGTACTGGGCGCGGTGCTGGGCACGCTGGCTTATTGCCTGACCATGGGGTACTGGCGCTGGTGGGTCGCGCACCAATGGAAAAAACGCAAACAGCGTCGCGCTTGAGCCCTAGGCTGCCAGCAAACGCACATGCACACGCAAGCCTTGGCCGGTATTTTCCGCCCACAGGCTACCGTCCTGACGCTGCACCGCATTGCGCGCGATGCTCAACCCTAGCCCGAAGCCGCCGTCGCCAGGTCGTGAGCCATCCAAACGGGTAAACGGCGCGAAGATCCGTTCTAGGTCGCGCTCATCAATGCCCCCGCCCTGATCCTCCAGCCACAGGTGCCAGTATTCGCCATCACGGCGCCCATCCAGGCTGACGACACCGTCCACCGGTGAATGCCGTATGGCGTTGCGCAGGATATTTTCCAAGGCCTGGGCCGATGCGTTCAGATTGCCGCGTACCCAACAGTCTTGCCCCAGCAAGCATGGCAGCCGCGAGGCTGGCCAATCGCTTTCGAAACAGGCGTTTTCCTTGAGCATGTCCCAGAGCGCCTGAACCTGAATATCTTCGACAAGCAGCGGCGTCCGTTCGGTATCCAGCCAGGCCAATTGAAGACTGTCCTCCACCAGGCGCTGCATCGCGTCGATCTCTCGCCCCAACCGTTCACGCAGTTGCGCCAGATCCTGCTCGCTGTCACAAGCCACGCGCAAACGGCTCAGAGGGGTGCGCAGTTCATGGGACATGTCCCGCAACAACTGTTGCTGCAACACCACCGTGCCCTGCAAACGCTCGGACATATGGTCAAATGCCCGACCCAGCTCGCCCAATTCATCCTGACGACTGGTGGCTGCGTAGGACAGCCGTGTGTTCAATTGGTCGACACGCCAGGCATTGGCCTGCTCGCGCAGCTGGTTCAGCGGCACGATCAGCAGCCGATAGAGGCCGATGCACAACAACAGGGTAAACAGACCGGGAATCACGCCATTGGTCACCACCCGCCAAAACAGTTGGTAACGTCCCGGCATAAAGCGCTGGGGCAACTCGATCACCAGCGAGCCGACGCTGGGGTCCAGGGGAAACGGGATTTTCAACCATGGCAGGCCTTTGACGTGGCGGCTGACCGGCCAGTCCAGGCCACGCAGGAAGGTCAGGCGCTGACTTTCCTTGTCGGTCAACGGCGTGCTGCCAAGGGACTGCAGGTCGTTGCCGATCACGCCGATCCAGATGCTTTCACGCGCCGCCATCAGTTGCAGCCAGGCGTCCACGCCGGCACTGTCCTGGGTCCTCCAGGCCAACTCCGCTCCCGCCGCATAACCGCTGAGAATCTCGCGAGAGGTTTCGGACAGGTAGGCGTTCTGCTGCTCCATGTACCGACCCCAGGACCAACTGAGCCAGATCATCAACAAACAGAAGGCAATCAGCAGGCAGGCCAGTTTCCAGAATAACGAGTGTTTACCCGGCAGCCGTTTCAAGCCCCCTTCAAAGGCCGTCATCGTGACCGCTCAGCACATAGCCCTTGCCCCACACCGTGCACACTTCACGCTCGCTGTAGCCGATGGCTTTGAGTTTGCGGCGAGTCTGGCTGATATGCATGTCGAGGCTGCGGTCATGCGGCGCATAACCGCGCTGCAGCACATGCTGATAAAGGAAGGCCTTGCTCAGCACTTCCTCGCCGCTGCTGTGCAAGGTGTGCAGCAGGCGGTACTCGCTGCGGGTCAAGCCGGCCCAGTGTCGCTGGTAGAAGACGTCGGACAGTTCGTCGTCAAAGCGCAGGCTACGGGCGTCGTCGCGCACGGGCGGCAAACTCGCCAGCGGGCGGCGATCCAGGGCCACCCGGCGCAGGATGGCTTCGATACGCACCCGCAACTCGACCATGCTGAACGGCTTGGGCAGGTAATCGTCCGCGCCCAGGCGAAAGCCGTTCACGCGATCGGCTTCGGCGCCCAGGGCCGACACCAGGATCACCGGCACCGAATGGCTCTGGCGCAGGTGCGTGAGGATCTCCAGCCCATCCAACCCAGGTAGCAGAATGTCCATCAACACCACGTCGAAGGCTTGCTCGCGGGCCATTTTCAGGCCTTGCTGACCGTTCTGGCACCACGTGACCTGGAAGCCACAGCGCCCCAGATGCTCATGGACATAGGCGCCCAGCACGGGGTCATCTTCGATGGTCAGGATACTGGGTAGGCCAATTGCTGCGGGATTCATTAGCGTCTGCAAGTAATTCTCAATCACTGATTATTCAAGATTCCCCTCCGCCAGGCAATCGCCACGTCGTGCCAAATGGCTCGTAGATTGCCATCCGTGATTAATTTGCAAGATTCCAGACCGCGCAAATGGCTACACTGCGCGGGTGACGCGGGCCGGATGCCCGCACGGACGATTGATAACAACGTGGTTGCAGGAGAGTGGCGTGCTTACAAGAATGGGGATAAAAGGCCGCGTACTGTTGCTGACCTTATTACCGACCAGCCTGATGGCCTTATTGCTGGGCGGCTATTTCACCTGGATGCAGCTCTCGGAGTTGCAGTCCCAGTTGCTGCAACGCGGCGAAATGATCGCCGAGCAGTTGGCCCCGTTGGCGGCTCCCGCCCTGAGCAGCAAGAACACCGACCTGCTGGAACGCATCGCCACCCAATCTCTGGAACAACCGGACGTGCGCGCCGTTTCTTTCCTCGCACCGGACCGCTCGTCCATGGCCCACGCCGGCCCGACCATGCTCAACCCGCCGCCGGCGGGTAACAGCTCACACCTGTTGCAGCGCACCGGCAACGATGCCACCCGCTACCTGCTGCCGGTGTTTGGGCGCCATCGCAACCTTGCCGGCGAGCTGATCCCCGATGAAGCCGACCGCCTGCTCGGTTGGGTCGAGGTGGAACTGTCCCACAACGGCATGTTGCTGCGCGGTTACCGCAGCCTGTTCGCCAGCCTGCTGTTGATCGCCATCGGCCTGATCTGCACGGCGGCCCTGGCCCTGCGTATCAGCCGCACCATCAATTCGCCGATCGGCCAGATCAAGCAAGCCGTGGCCCAACTCAAGGACGGCAACCTGGAAACCCGCTTGCCTGCGCTGGGCAGCCAGGAACTGGATCAACTCGCCTCGGGCATCAACCGCATGGCCGAGACCCTGCAGAACGCCCGGGAAGAACTGCAGCACAGCATCGACCAGGCCACCGAAGACGTGCGCCAGAACCTGGAAACCATCGAAATCCAGAACATCGAGCTGGACCTGGCCCGCAAGGAAGCCCTGGAGGCCAGCCGCATCAAGTCGGAGTTCCTGGCCAATATGAGCCACGAAATCCGCACGCCGCTCAACGGCATCCTCGGTTTCACCCACCTGCTGCAAAAAAGCGAGCTGACGCCGCGCCAGTTGGATTACCTGGGCACCATCGAAAAGTCCGCCGATAACCTGCTGGGCATCATCAACGAGATCCTCGATTTCTCGAAGATCGAAGCCGGCAAGCTGGTACTCGACAGCGTGCCCTTCAACCTGCGGGACTTGCTGCAAGACACCCTGACCATCCTCGCCCCCGCCGCCCATGCCAAACAGCTGGAACTGGTGAGCCTGGTGTACCGCGACACACCGCTGGCATTGGTGGGTGACCCGCTGCGCCTCAAGCAGATCCTGACCAACCTGATCAGCAATGCGATCAAGTTCACCCGCGAAGGCACCATCGTGGCCCGCGCGATGATCGAGGATGAACAGGAAGACAGCGTGCAACTGCGCATCAGTGTGCAGGACACCGGCATCGGCCTGTCCAACCAGGACGTGCGCACGCTGTTCCAGGCGTTCAGCCAGGCCGACAATTCGCTGTCGCGCCAACCGGGCGGCACCGGCCTGGGCCTGGTGATTTCCAAGCGCTTGATCGAACAGATGGGCGGCGAAATCGGCGTCGACAGCACACCGGGCGAAGGCTCGGAGTTCTGGATCAGCCTGAACCTGCCCAAGACCCGCGACGACGTCGAAGACCTGCCCTCTGCGCCGCTGCTCGGCCGCCGCGTGGCCGTGCTGGAAAACCACGAACTGGCGCGCCAGGCCTTGCAGCACCAACTCGAAGACTGCGGCCTGGAAGTCACGCCGTTCAATACCCTGGAAAGCCTGACCAACGGCATCACCAGCGCGCACCAGACCGAACAGGCGATCGACCTGGCGGTACTCGGCGTCACCGCCAATGACATCCCGCCCGAGCGCCTCAACCAGCATCTGTGGGACCTCGAACACCTGGGCTGCAAGGTACTGGTGCTGTGCCCGACCACCGAGCAAATGCTGTTCAACCAGTCCGTGCCCAACCCCAACAGTCAGTTGCAGGCCAAGCCCGCGTGTACGCGCAAGCTGCGCCGCGCCCTGGCCGACCTGATCAGCCCGCGCCCCTCTCGCTGCGAGCCGGGCGAGCCACTCTCCAGCCGCGCACCCCGCGTGCTCTGTGTGGATGACAACCCGGCCAACCTGTTACTGGTGCAAACCCTGCTGGAAGACATGGGCGCCAAGGTCCAGGCAGTGGAAAGTGGTTACGCGGCCATCGAGGCAGTCAAGCAGGAGACCTTCGACCTAGTGCTGATGGACGTGCAGATGCCGGGCATTGACGGCCGTAAAAGTACCGAGGCGATTCGCCAGTGGGAAAGCGAGCGCCACGGCACGCCGCTGCCGGTGGTGGCCCTCACCGCCCACGCCATGGCCAACGAAAAGCGTGCGCTGCTGCAAAGCGGCATGGACGACTACCTGACCAAACCCATCAGCGAGCGGCAATTGGCCCAGGTGGTGTTGAAGTGGACCGGCCTGGCCCTGCGCAACCAAGGGCCGGAGCGCCCGACCGAAGGCCTCGGCCCAGGCGTGCGATTGCTGGTGCTGGACCACGAGGAAGGCCTGCGGCTGGCCGCGGGCAAGGCTGACCTGGCGGCGGACATGCTCGCGATGTTGCTCGCCTCCCTGGAAGCCGACCGCCTGGCGATTACCCTCGCGCGCGAAGCCAATGACAACCACGCCTTGATCGAACGCGTCCATCGCCTGCACGGCGCCACCCGTTACTGCGGCGTGCCGCAACTGCGCGCCGCCTGCCAACGCGCCGAAACCCTGCTCAAGCAGGACGACGCCAAGGCCATGGCCGCGCTGGACGAGCTGGACATGGCCATTGCCCGGTTGGCCAGTGAAGCGCGGGTCAGCGCCTGACACTTTTTATGGAGGCGAACCCTGTGGGAGCGGGCGCGTTCGCTCCCACAGGGTTCGCGTTACCAAAACGTAGATTGCAGGGAGCATTTTAATGCGCGTCATTCTTTTCAGCAGCCAGACCTACGACCGCGACAGTTTTCTCGGCGTGCCGCTACCGCCCGGCCTGGAACTGCAATTCCAGCCCGCCCGGCTCACCCTCGACACCGTGGCCCTGGCCGAACATCACGAAGCGGTCTGCGCGTTTATCAACGATGACCTCAGCGCACCCGTGCTCGAGCACCTGGCCAAGGGCGGCACCCGCTTGATCGCGCTGCGCTCGGCCGGTTACAACCATGTCGACCTCGCCGCCGCCAAGCGCCTGGGCCTGACCATCGTGCGGGTGCCCGCCTATTCGCCGCATGCCATCGCCGAACACGCCGTGGCGCTGATTCTCGCCTTGAACCGGCGCCTGCATCGTGCCTACAACCGCACCCGCGAGGGCGATTTCAGCCTGCACGGCCTGACCGGCTTCGACCTCGTCGGCAAGACCGTCGGCGTGGTCGGCACCGGGCAGATCGGCGCCACCTTCGCCAAAATCATGGCCGGCTTCGGCTGCCACCTGCTGGCCTACGACCCGTTTCCCAACCCGCTGGTCCAGGCCCTCGGCGCTCGCTATGTGAGCCTGCCCGAACTGCTGGCCGAGGCGCAGATCATCAGCCTGCACTGCCCGCTCACCGCCGACAGCAAGCACCTGATCAATGCGCGCTCCCTGGCGCAGATGCAGCCCGGCGCGATGCTGATCAACACCGGACGCGGTGGCCTGGTGGACACCCCCGCGCTGATCGAAGCGCTCAAGGACGGCCAACTCGGCTACCTGGGGCTGGATGTGTACGAAGAAGAAGCCCAGCTGTTTTTCGAGGACCGTTCCGACCTGCCCCTGCAAGACGACGTGCTCGCGCGCCTGCTGACGTTCCCCAACGTGATCATCACCGCGCACCAGGCATTCCTCACCCGCGAGGCCCTGGCGGCGATCGCCGACACCACCCTGGCCAATATCGCGGCCTGGGCCGATGGCCGTGCGCAGAATCGTGTCGACGGATGATCAGCGGTCACATACCAGGCGCATGATCCGCAGGCGCGCGTGCTAGGATGCCGCGCCTATTTGGAGGAACCATGGCCGAACACGATTTCCGCTTCAGCTTGCTGAGCCCGCAACACACCCTGATCGAATGCCGCGCCCTGGTGCCGGGCCGTTACCAGGTCACCGGCAACGGTGGTTCGATCAAGCATGGCGACGTACTGATCGTCACCCTGCGCGGCAGTAAAACCCTGTCGATGCGCCTCACCGTCGAAGGTGACGCGCGCTACTCCATCCGCCCGGCGGGCCAGTGGGTCGCCATGGCCCAGGGGCCGAAGTTCGGCGAACTGGAGATTCACACCTGGAACGTCAACTGCGACAGCTGCGAGGCCGTGCTGGAGTTTGAATTCGCGGTGGAGACCAAGCTGACCAAGGAACCGCTGCAACCGGCCGCCAATGCGCGCATTGCCGAGTTGGGCTGGGCCAGCGAAGGCGCCAAGCACCGCTGCCCGAAATGCCAGAAGGCTGCGCAATGAAGGGCCTGCTTCTGCTGGCCGCCGTCGGGGCCGGCCTGATGGGCTGCGCCGGTGATGCGGTAAAGCTCGAGCAGGATCACAGCTACGTGGTGGAATGGATCGGTGAGCGGCCGCTGATGGATTACGCGCACCTGAGTGTCACCCTGGGCGCCGATGGTCGCGCCTACGGCAACGGCGGGTGCAACCACTGGTTTGCACCGTACACCGTGGAGGGCGACAAACTCAGCTTCGGCAAGATCGGCAGCACCCGCAAACTCTGCGGCGACGCCCTGATGGAACAGGAACACCGTTTCTTCCAGGCCCTGCAAGGCGTTGAGCGCTGGGACATCTCGCCGATCGAGCAGACCCGTTTCTGGCCTGCCGAAGGCAAACCCATTCGCCTGTGGCTTGAAGAAGGCTGATAGCGAAGCCCGCAGGCTCAATGTGATCTAACTGTGGGAGGGGGCTTGCTCCCGATGACGACCTATCAGTCAGCTCGTGTATCGACTGACACACCGCCATCGGGAGCAAGCCCCTCCTACATATTCAACCGCGCAGGGCCTTGAGTTTGGCCAGCACGCCTTGCGCCGTCTGCTCGCCCATCAACTGCTCACGCACCTTGCCCTTGTCATCGATGATGTAAGTCACCGGCAACGCTTCGCTGCGTGGAATATCAAAGATCCCGTCCGGGTTCTGTGCCAGCACGGTGAACTTGATGCCCAGCTTGTCGCTGGCGTCCTTCAGTTCTGCGCCCTGCACATTGTCGAAATTGACTCCGAACACGCCGACGTTCTGCCCTTTCAACTGTTCCGACAAGGCGTTGAGCTCAGGAATTTCCGTGCGACAAGGGCCACACCATTCCGCCCAGTAGTTGACCACCAGCCATTGCTTGTCCAAGCGCTCGGCCGCTACTTTCTGGCCATATTGGTCAACGCCGTAGTCATTACCGCAGCCGCTGAGCAGCAGGGTTGTGATGATCGCCAATGCACCGATCAGTCGCCTTGTCATGGGATAATCCTTCGCAAAAATGAACGTTGGCTGCGGCTGATCGCCTCTTACGGTTTAAGGACCGGGCGCAGCGCAGGTAGAATACCCGCCACCTTACGCAAGATGCGACCCGCACATGACCGATCTGACGCTTTATCACAACCCGCGCTGCTCGAAATCCCGCGGAGCGCTCGAACTGCTGGAAGCTCGCGGCCTCGCCCCGACGGTGGTGCGCTACCTGGAAACCCCGCTGAATGCCGCGCAATTGAAAGCCCTGCTGACCAAACTGGGGCTCAGCGCACGCCAACTACTGCGCACCGGCGAAGAGGAATACAAAACCCTCAACCTGGATGACGCGACGCTCAGCGAAACACAGTTGATCGCCGCCATCGCCGAGCACCCCAAGTTGATGGAACGTCCGATCCTCGAAACCAGCGACAAAGCCATCATCGGCCGGCCGCCGGAGAACGTGCTGGAGATCCTGCCGTGAGTACGCCGTATGTGCTGGTGTTGTATTACAGCCGCAACGGCTCGGTCAGCGAAATGGCCCGGCACATTGCCCGAGGTATCGAACAAGGCGGGATGGAAGCACGCCTGCGCACCGTGCCGGCGATCTCCGCCGAGTGCGAAGCCGTAGCGCCGAGCATTCCGGCCGAAGGCGCGCTGTATGCCAGCCTGGATGATTTGAAGAACTGTTCAGGCCTGGCCCTGGGCAGCCCGACCCGCTTCGGCAATATGGCCGCGCCGTTGAAGTACTTTATCGACGGCACCAGTAACCTCTGGCTGACCGGCGCCCTGGTCGGCAAACCGGCCGGGGTATTTACCTCCACCGCCAGCCTGCACGGCGGCCAGGAAACCACGCTGATGTCGATGCTGCTGCCGCTGCTGCACCACGGCATGCTGATCACCGGCCTGCCTTACAGCGAACAAGCGCTGCTCGACACCCAGGGTGGCGGCACGCCTTACGGCGCCAGCCACCATGCCGGGCCCGACGGCAAGCGCCTGCTGGATCAACATGAAATCGCCCTGTGCAAGGCCCTTGGCCTGCGCCTGGCGAAAACCGCTGTGCTGCTGGAGAACGGCCGTGGCCAAAAAACCTAAAATCCTGCCACCCCAGGCCTGGCTGGCGCCGCGGGTCAAAGTCGCACGCGCGCTGAGCCTGCTGGCGTTTTTCGGCCTGGTCGGTCTGCTCTGCGTGTATTACCTGTTCATCGCCGACCTGCACGGCGCACGCCCGTGGGTGATCCTGCTGATCGAGTTGGTGCCGCTGCTGGTGCTGGCGCCGGGGATGGTGAGCGGCAGCGCGCGCGGACACTCGTGGATGTGCTTTGTGGTGAACCTGTATTTCATCAAGGGCGCGCTGGCGGCCTATGACCCGAACCGCCAGTGGTTCGGTGTGCTGGAAATGCTCGCGAGCCTGGCGCTGTTCTGTACGGCGCTGCTGTATGTGCGCTGGCGGTTCCAGTTGGATCGGCGCTTGGCGGGCGAGGGTCAGCCAGCCTGACCCGCCGTCAGCGCGAGCAAGCCCCACGCTTGGAATGCAGTTCCTTGTGCTTGTGGGAGTGGGCTTGCCCGCGATGGCATCACCTCGGTTTCAATGATTGACCGTATACGCCAGCATCATCGACAACTGGCACATCGGCCGCCCACTCTCGGCATGCCACTGGTTGAACGCCCCCTGCACCGTCGCCAGGTCGCGCAGGCTGGTGGGGGCCTTGTCGACGATCTTCTGCGCATGCAGTGCCGCGACCACGTCATCGCTCGGCACGAACGTATCCTTGCCCACCATGCGCAGAAAGCGCGGCGCCGACAGCCCGCCCAACTGATGACCGTGCTTGCTCAAGTATTTCCACAACCCGACGATGTCGGTCACCGGCCAATCGGCGATAAACGCGCCGAAACTGCCCTTCTCCTGGGCGATGTCGAGGATCATCTGCGCGTTGCGCGGCACGCTCTTGAGCTTGCCCAAGTGGCGGATGATGCGCGTGTCCTGCATCAAGCGCTCCAGGTGCTCGGCGCCCATCAGCACGACTTTTTCCGGGTCGAAGCCAAAGAACACCTGCTCGAACGCGGGCCATTTGGCATCCACCACGCTGTGCTTGAGCCCGGCGCGAAAAACCCGCAGCGCCAGGGTCGACAGGTAACGATCATCACTGATCTGGCGTAATTGCGCCGGGGTGTTGGGGACAGGCAGGTGGGCTTCCAGCTCGGCCGCCGAACCGAAGCGGTTCAGACAATATTCGTGCAGCCATTTGTAATCGCGCATGCCCTCTCCTGGGGATTGAAATGAAAACGGCGCCTGTGAGCGCCGTCGTTCAGAGCGTTGAAAAGCGTCAGAGGTTCACTACGTTGACGAAGCGCGAAGCGGCGCTCTCGTCGATACGCAGGCTGGTGAAGTCGAACAGGTTACGGTCGGCTAACTGCGATGGGATCACGTTCTGCAAGCTGCGGAAGATACTCTCGGTCCGCCCCGGGGTCTTGCGTTCCCAGTCCTGGAGCATCTCCTTGACCACCTGGCGCTGCAGGTTTTCCTGGGAGCCGCACAGGTTGCACGGGATGATCGGGAATTGCTTGAAATCGGAGTAGGCCTGGATGTCCTTCTCGTTGCAATACGCCAGCGGGCGAATCACCACGTTGCGTCCGTCATCGGCGCGCAGCTTGGGCGGCATGGCCTTGAGGGAGCCGTTGAAGAACATATTGAGGAAGAACGTCTCGACGATATCGTCGCGGTGATGCCCCAGGGCCATCTTGGTCGCACCGATCTCATCGGCAAACGTGTAGAGCGTGCCACGGCGCAGGCGCGAACACAGCGAGCAGGTGGTCTTGCCCTCCGGGATCAGTTCCTTGACCACCGAATAGGTGTCTTTTTCAACGATGTGGTACTCGATGCCCAGTGCCTTGAGGTAGGCCGGCAGCACCTCTTCGGGGAAGCCCGGTTGTTTCTGGTCCATGTTGACGGCGACGATCTCGAACTTGATCGGCGCGACCTTTTGCAGGTGCAGCAGCACGTCGAGCAGGGTGTAGCTGTCTTTGCCGCCGGAGAGGCAGACCATGACTTTGTCGCCGTCCTCGATCATGTTGAAGTCGGCGACCGCTTCACCGGCCAGGCGACGCAGGCGTTTTTGCAGTTTGTTCTGGTTGACCGTAAGAGTGCCCATGGCGCTTGGATCCGCTAGAGGTGTGTGACGAAAAGCGCGGTATTTTACCGGTAAGGTTGACCAAGTTCCAATGTGGGAGGGGGCTTGCTCCCGATAGCGGGGTGTCAGCCACCCATTTGTTAGTGACAGACTGCCATCGGGAGCAAGCCCCCTCCCACACTTGACTGCATTGCCAACCTACAGACCGCGCCGCGATTAAGCCCGCTGTTTACAGCGCAATTTGCTCTAAAGCCCTACGGTTTTTCCGGTCATCACTTCCTATACTGCGACTTGAGGTCGCACATAACTATCCAGACCTTTCAGGCCATCTGGCCCGTGGGCGCTCCGATGGGGGGCGATGGTAATAACGACAGGAGTGACTGGCATGATCCATCACGTCGTGGGGCTTTTTACCCATCCCGACCAGGAATGGCGGGAAATTCGTGGCGATAAAGAAGAAAGCGTCGGCCACATGTACCTCACACACACCTTGATTCTTGCGGCGATCCCCGCCGTATCAGCCTTTATCGGCACCACCCAGGTCGGCTGGGTCATCGGCAACCGCTCCCCGGTCATGCTGACCCAGGAAAGCGCCTTGTGGATGACCCTCATGTCTTACGTGGCGATGCTCGGCGGCGTAGCGGTCATGGGCGCCTTCATTCACTGGATGGCGCGCACCTACGACGCCAGCCCCAGCATGGCGCGTTGTGTCGCCTTTGCCACCTACACCGCCACACCGCTGTTTATCGGCGGGCTGGCGGCGCTCTACCCGCACATGTGGCTGGGGATGGTCGTCGGCACGGCGGCGATCTGTTACACGGTGTACCTGCTGTATGTGGGGTTACCGACGTTCATGAGCATCGATCCGGACGAGGGCTTCCTGTTTTCCAGCTCGGTGTTGGCCGTGGGCCTGGTCGTGCTGGTGGCAATCATGGCGTTTACGGTGATCGTCTGGGGCTTGGGCGTTGGCCCGATCTATACCAACTAAGCGGTTTCACCCAGCAGGCAAGGCCACCGCAAGGTGGCTTTGTGCGTCATGCACGACCATTCGGCGCCTGACCGATTCGGAAACACCCGCCTTTGCGGCATACTGAGCGCCTCTGGAGATAGGTACAGCATGCCTGAGCAACTCAATACCCGCGTCGAAGATTGTTTCCTGCTAGCCGAATCCTTTTTCAAACGAAACTTCAAACGCCCTCAGGTCAGCCTCAAGCTGCGGGGCCAGAAGGCCGGTGTCGCGCATTTGCACGAGAACCTGCTGCGCTTCAACCCACAGTTGTACCGAGAAAACAGCCAACACTTCCTGAAACAGACCGTGGCCCATGAAGTGGCGCACCTGATCGCCCACCAATTGTTTGGCGAACGCATCCAGCCCCATGGCGAAGAATGGCAACTGATCATGCGAGGCGTGTATGAACTGCCGCCGGACCGTTGCCACACCTATGAAATCAAGCGCCGCCAGGTGACCCGCTATATCTACCGCTGCCCGTGTGCCGACAGCGACTTCCCGTTTTCGTCACAGCGCCATGGGCTGGTGAGGCAGGGGCGGCGTTATCTGTGCAGGCGCTGTCGGCAGACGTTGGTGTTTACCGGGGAAACCCGCGTCGAGTGAAAGGTGCGGTGCCTGTAAGCGCCTCATCGGGGGCAAGCCCCCTCCCACATTTTGACCGCGTACATCCTTTGGAATGCAGTCAAATGTGGGAGGGGGCTTGCTCCCGATAGCGCCCGCCCAGTCACTACACAATCACCTTGGCGCTGCGCAGTTCGCTGATGCGCTGTGGGCTCAAGCCCAACTCCATCAGCACTTCATCACTGTGTGCGCCCACAGCGACCCCAATATGCCGGGGCGCTGGCAACCCCTCGGAGAACTTAAGCGGGCAAGCCATTTGCGCCTGGGTCGAGCCGTCGGCCCGAGGCACCTGGGCGACCAACTCCCGCGCCTTCAACTGCGGATGCTCCACGCCTTCGCTCAGACTCAACACCGGTTCCACGCACGCATCCACCCCGGCAAACAACTCGCACAGTTCCTCAAAACTGCGCTTCTCGAACTCAACCTGCAGCGCCTGCTTGAGCGCCTTTTGCTGCGCAGGCTTGGGCGACAAGCCTTGTGCCGCCAACTCCGGTCGTCCCAACGTTGCACACAATTGCTGCATAAACGCCGGCTCCAGACTGCCCACCGACATCCAGCGCCCATCACGGGAGCGGTAATAATCGTAGAAACTGCCGCCATTGAGCACATGGGTCTCCCAACCGGGCTCCACGCCACAGGCCAGGTATCCAGCGCCGGCCATGGCATTCAAGCTGAACGAGCAGTCGGTCATGCTCACATCCAGGTATTGGCCGACGCCGCTCTGTTGTCGCGCAATCACCGCCGCGAGCAGGCCCACCACCGCGTGCAGCGAACCGCCGGCGACATCTGCCAATTGCACGCCCAAGGGCAGCGGCCCGCTGTCCTGACGCCCGGTATGGCTGGCTATTCCGGCCAACGCCAGATAGTTGATGTCGTGCCCGGCGCGATCCTTGTAGGGGCCGGTCTGACCGTACCCGGTGATCGACACATAAATCAGCCGCGGGTTGATCGCCTTCAACGCCGCATACCCCAGGCCCAGGCGCTCCATCACCCCCGGGCGAAACTGCTCGAGCACGATGTCGTAGCCCTTGACCAGCTCGCGCACAATCTCCAGCGCCTCGGCCTGCTTCAGATCCAGGGCGAGACTGCGCTTATTGCGATTGAGGTAAGCATGGCTCGCCGAGGTGCCCTGATCATGGGGCGGCAGCACGCGTAGCAGGTCCATGCGCGTGGGCGATTCGATGCGCAGCACCTCGGCGCCCATGTCCGCTAGCATCAGCGAAGCGAACGGACCGGGCAGCAAGGTGGAAAAATCCAGTACTTTAAGGGACGCCAAGGGACCTGACATGGAGACTCCGTTTCCGATTCGACTGACGACAGCGTAGTCAGCCTTCAGCGCCCAGGGCAATCGTCAGAACGATCATCGGCCGTGACCGTTTTGATCACGGCGGGCTTTTTCCCGGCGGCGGCCTTATCATTGGCCCACGTTTGCTTGCAGGGTGTTCCATGAAATTCGCGATAGCAGTGTTTTCCGCCGCCCATGCGCCCTCCTCGCGTCGCGCCTTGCTGTTCGCCCAGGCGGCGCTGGCCGGCGGGCATGAGATTGTGCGGCTGTTTTTTTATCAGGATGGCGTCTACAGCGCCTCCAACACCATCGTTGCGCCACAGGATGAGCAAGACATCGCCCGCCAATGGCGTGAGTTTGTCAGCGCACAACAGTTGGACGCCGTGGTCTGCATCGCCGCCGCCCTGCGCCGTGGTGTGCTCAACCGTGAAGAAGCCGCACGCTACCAACGCAGCGCGGTGAACGTGGATGCGCCATGGGAGCTGTCGGGCCTTGGGCAATTGCACGACGCGAGCCAGACCGCCGACCGCTTGATCTGTTTTGGAGGGCCGTGACATGTCCAAATCCTTGCTGGTGATCAGCCGCCAGGCACCGTGGTCCGGGCCGAGCGCGCGGGAAGCGCTGGATATCGTGTTGGCCGGCGGCGCGTTCGATCTGCCCATCGGCCTGCTGTTTCTGGATGACGGCGTGTTCCAACTGGCACCGCACCAGGACGCCAAGGCCGTGCAGCAAAAAGACCTCGGCGCCAACCTGCAGGCACTGGGGCTGTTCGGTATCGACGCGGTGTTTGCCTGCGAGCACAGCCTGGCCGCGCGCGGGCTGACGCACCCCGTCAATGCACAGCCGCTGAACAACGAACAGATCTCCCAGTTGATTGACCGTTACGACCAGGTGATAACCCTCTGATGTCGACTTTACATGTGGTGTCCCACTCCCCGTTTACCGATAGCCGCCTCGACAGTTGCCTGCGCATCTGCGGCAGCGACGATGCGATCCTGCTCTGTGGCGACGGCGCCTATGGGCTGCATCACCCGGCCCTGCAACTCAAGGGCGTGAAGGTGTTTGTGCTGGCCGAAGACAGCCTGGCGCGCAACCTGCCGCTGCCCGACTGGGCCGACTGCGTGGATTACCCGGGTTTCGTGCAACTGTCGATCGACTACGACAAGGTCAACACCTGGCTATGAACACCCTGACCGTGGGCGCGCACGCCCTCGAACTGGACAAGGACGGCTACCTCGTCAACCTGAACGAGTGGTCGGTCGACGTGGCCAACGCCCTGGCCGCCGCCGAAGCCCTCGAGTTGACCCCGGCGCACTGGGAAATCCTCGAGCTGCTGCGCCAGTTCTATCAAGAATTCCAGCTGTCCCCCGCCACGCGCCCGCTGATCAAGTACACCGCCTTGAAGCTGGGCACGGACAAGGGCAACAGCCTGCACCTCAATAAACTGTTCAACGGCACTCCCGCCAAACTCGCCGCCAAGCTGGCGGGCCTGCCCAGGCCGACGAATTGCTTATGACCGATTTTGCCCCGCTGACCCTTGAAACCCCCGCCGAGCACCCGTTTGCGCCGTTCGTGCGCATCCTGGGCAAAGGCAAGCGCGGCGCGCGCAACCTGACCCGCGAAGAAGCCCGCGAAGCCATGGGCATGCTGCTTGACGAGAAAGTCGAAGACACCCAGCTCGGCGCCTTCCTCATGCTGCTGCGCCACAAGGAAGAAAGCCCGGAAGAACTCGCCGGCTTCACCGAAGCGCTGCGCGAGCGCCTGCACGCGCCGGCGCTGAAGGTGGATGTCGACTGGCCGACCTACGCCGGCAAAAAGCGCCACCTGCCGTGGTTCCTGCTGGCCGCCAAGTGCCTGGCGCAGAACGGTGTGCGCATCCTCCTGCACGGCGGCGGCGCCCACACCGCTGGCCGGTTGTACACCGAGCAATTGCTGGAAGGCCTGCAGATCCCGTTGTGCCGCAATTGGCAGCAGGTCGAGACGGCCTTCGAGCACGGCAACCTGGCGTTTATCCCGCTGGGCGACTGGGCACCGCAACTGCAACGCATGATCGATCTGCGCAACACCCTGGGCCTGCGCTCGCCGATCCACTCCCTGGCACGCCTGCTCAACCCACTGAATGCCCGCTGCGGCCTGCAAAGCATCTTCCACCCCGGTTACCAGGGTGTACACCGCGATGCCAGCGGCCTGCTCGGTGACAATGTGATTGTGGTCAAGGGCGATGGCGGTGAGATCGAGATCAACCCCGACACCATCAGCCACCTCTACGGCACCACCGGCGGCGAAAGTTGGGACGAAGAATGGCCCGCCCTCTCCGCCCAGCGTCATGTCAAACCGGCCAGCCTGGAGCCCGAGCAGTTGAAAGCGCTGTGGCGCGGCGACGTCGAGGACAGCTACCCGCAACTGGCCTTGATCGCCACCATGGCCGTGGCCTTGCGCGGCCTGGGTCATCCGCGAGAGCAAGCGTTCGAACTGGCCCAGCACTACTGGGACGCGCGGGATAAATCGATTTAATCGATCATTGCGCCGCAGTTTTTGCGCTTTTAGTTCGAACTCATCCCTTTAGACTGGGCTCTAACGCTTATTAGCCAAGGAGCCAGTCATGGGTTTGCTGATCGAAGGACGCTGGCACGACCAGTGGTACGAAAGTAGCGCGGATGGCGCTTTCCAGCGGGAACAAGCACAACGCCGCCACTGGGTGACCGCGGACGGCCAGCCCGGCCCCAGCGGCGAAGGTGGCTTCAAGGCCGAAGCCGGTCGCTACCACCTGTATGTGTCGCTCGCCTGCCCATGGGCCCATCGCACGCTGATCATGCGCAAACTCAAAGGCCTCGAAGGTCTAATCGACGTGTCCGTGGTCAGTTGGCTGATGCTGGAAAACGGCTGGACCTTCGGCAAGGCCCGCGGCTCCAGCGGCGACACGCTGGACGGCTTCGACTTCATGCACCAGCGCTACACCGCCGACACGGCCGACTACACCGGTCGTGTCACGGTGCCAGTGCTGTGGGACAAACACCTCAAGCGCATCGTCAGCAATGAATCAGCGGAGATCATCCGCATGTTCAACAGCGCGTTCAACGGGCTGACCGGCAACACCCTGGACTTCTACCCCGAGGCTCTGCGCCCGAGCATCGACGCGTTGAACGAGCGCATCTACCCCGCCGTGAACAACGGCGTGTACCGCGCAGGTTTCGCCACCTCGCAGCAGGCGTATGAACGTGCGTTCGATGATCTGTTTGCCGAACTTGACCACCAGGAACAGCACCTCGGCGAGCATCGCTACCTGGCCGGTGAATACCTGACCGAGGCTGATGTGCGGCTGTTCACCACGCTGATTCGCTTTGATGCAGTGTATTACAGCCACTTCAAATGCAACCTGCGCCGGATTGCGGATTATCCGAATTTGTCGAACTGGTTGCGGGAGATGTATCAATGGCCGGGAGTGGCAGAGACGGTCGACTTTGAGCACATCAAGGGGCATTACTATGCCAGCCACCGCACCATCAATCCGACGGGGATTGTGCCCAAGGGGCCGTTGCAGGTGTTTGATGCCCCGCATGATCGTGGGCGGTTGAGCGGTAAGGGTGTCTGGAGCTGATCCGGAGGACTGGTTGGATCAAATGGCCTTATCGGGGGCAAGCCCCCTCCCACTTTTTGGAATGCATTTCAATGTGGGAGGGGGGCTTGCCCCCGATGCATTTAGGCTCAGACTTGGGCCTGGGCGCCTTCAAACCATTTGAGTTTCTCGCGCAGCACTACCACCTCACCGACGATCACCAGCGTCGGCGCATGCACTTCATGCTCCGCCACCATGCGCGGCAAGTCGGCCAAGGTACCGGTAAACACGCGCTGGTTGGACGTGGTGCCCTGCTGGATCAAGGCCGCCGGGGTGTCCGCCGAACGTCCATGCTTGATCAACTGTTCGCAGATGATCGGCAAACCGATCAAGCCCATGTAGAACACCAGGGTCTGCGACGGGCCCACCAGATCACTCCAAGGCAGGTCCGAGGTGCCGTTCTTCAAGTGCCCGGTGATAAAGCGTACCGATTGCGCATAGTCGCGGTGAGTCAGCGGAATCCCGGCATACGCCGCGCAACCGCTGGCCGCCGTGATGCCCGGCACCACCTGGAACGGAATGCCATGGGCCGCCAGTTCTTCGATCTCTTCGCCGCCACGGCCAAAGATGAACGGATCGCCACCCTTGAGACGCAGCACACGCTTGCCTTGCTTGGCCAGGTCGACCAGTTGCTGGTTGATCTGGTCCTGAGGCACGGTGTGGTCAGCACGCCGCTTGCCCACGTACACGCGCTCGGCGTCACGCCGGCACAGTTCAAGAATCGCTGGCGCCACCAGGCGGTCGTAGAGCACCACATCGGCCTGCTGCATCAGACGCAAGGCGCGGAAGGTCAATAGGTCCGGATCGCCGGGGCCGGCGCCAACCAGGTAGACTTCGCCCGGCGCATTCGGCGGTGCGCCGTTGACCTTTTCAATCAACAGACGCTCGGCTTCATCGCCCTGCCCGGCCAGTTGCCGATCGGCAATCGGGCCCTGAAAGACTTCTTCCCAGAACGCGCGGCGTTGCTGCACATCCGGGTACAACCCTTTGACCTGGGCTCGAAAGCGCGCCGCCAGCCCGGCCAGTTGGCCATACGTGGACGGAATCCAGGTTTCCAGCTTGGCCCGGATCAAGCGTGCCAGCACCGGCGCATCGCCGCCGCTGGACACCGCGATCACCAACGGCGAACGGTCGACAATCGCCGGGAAGATCACGCTGCACAGGGCCGGCGCATCCACCACATTGACCGGCACGCAACGGCGTTTGGCATCGCTGGACACTTGCGCGTTCAGCGGTTCGTCGTCCGTAGCGGCGATGATCAGGGTGCAACCGTCGAGGTCGGCCTCCTGATAACCGCGCACGATCAGTTCCCCGCCACTGCCCTGCACCAGTTCACGCAACTGGTTTTCGATCTGGGGAGCAACCACCCGCAGCAGCGCGCCAGCGTCGGCCAACAGCCGGGACTTGCGCAAGGCAATCTCCCCGCCGCCGACGACCAACACACGACTGCCGCGCAGGTTATGGAACAGCGGCAGAAATTCCATTTAGCCGATGACCTCGATGCCCGCCATGTAAGGCTTGAGCACGTCCGGCACACGGATCGAACCGTCGGCCTGCTGGTAGTTTTCCAGCACGGCCACCAGGGTACGGCCTACGGCCAGGCCCGAACCGTTGAGGGTGTGCACCAGTTCCGGCTTGCCGGTTTCCGGGTTGCGGAAACGCGCCTGCATGCGACGCGCCTGGAAATCACCGCAGTTGGAGCACGACGAGATCTCGCGGTATTTGTCCTGGCTCGGCACCCACACTTCGAGGTCGTAGGTTTTCACGGCGCTGAAACCCATGTCACCCGTACACAGTGCCAGCACGCGGTACGGCAGTTCCAGCAGTTGCAGCACGCGTTCGGCGTTGGCGGTCAGGCCTTCGAGGGCCTCCATGGAGGTCGACGGCTCGACCACTTGCACCATCTCGACTTTGTCGAACTGGTGCTGGCGGATCATGCCGCGAGTGTCGCGCCCGGAGGCACCGGCTTCACTGCGGAAGCATGGCGTGTGGGCGACGAGCTTGAGCGGCAGCTGCTTGGCGTCGAGGATCTCGCCGGCCACGATGTTGGTCAGCGACACTTCGGCGGTCGGGATCAGGTACAGGTCGGCTTCGCCATCGCGGCTGATCTTGAACAGGTCTTCCTCGAACTTCGGCAACTGGCCGGTACCCTGCAGGGCCGGGGCCTGAACCAGGTACGGCGTGTAAGCCTCTTCGTAACCGTGTTCGCCGGTGTGCAGGTTGATCATGAACTGCGCCAGGGCGCGATGCAGGCGGGCAATCGGACCACGCAGCAAGGCAAAGCGCGCGCCGGACAGCTTGGCGGCGGTTTCGAAATCCAGGCCACCGCTGAGTTCGCCCAGGGCGACGTGGTCCTTGATCTCGAAATCAAAGGCCTTCGGCGTGCCCCAGCGGCGCACTTCGACGTTCCCCTCTTCGTCCGCACCGACCGGCACCGACTCGTGCGGCAGGTTCGGAATGCCTAGCAGGATTGAATCCAGCTCGCCTTGAATCTTGTCCAGTTCGACTTTGCCGTCGGACAGCTCGGTGCCCATGCGCTCGACGTCCGCCATCAACGGCGCGATGTCTTCGCCGCGCTGCTTGGCCTGACCGATGGATTTGGAACGCGCATTACGCTCAGCCTGCAGTGCTTCGGTGCGGGTCTGGACGGTCTTGCGCTGTTCTTCCAGCGCTTCGATGCGCGCAACATCCAAGGCAAAGCCACGGGATGCCAGGCGGTCCGCTACGTCCTGAAGGTTGCTACGTAACAGTTTGGAATCGAGCATGTCGGTCTCTCGTTTATCAAAGTTTGGTCAAGGACAGGCCGGCCCAGGTGGCGAGCAGCCCGCCGAATATGCTGATGCCCAGGTACCCGAAAGCGACCAGGGCTTGCCCGCTTTCCAGCAGGCGCAGCGTATCCAGTGAAAAGGATGAAAAGGTCGTCAGACCGCCTACAAAGCCGACAATCAAGCCGGTACGAATTTCAATCGGCACGTCCGGGCGCAGCAGGAACCAGCCGTACAGCAGCCCGATGATCAAGCAGCCCACCAGGTTGACCGCCAGGGTCGCCGCATAAAAATGCTTTGGCCAGTTGGCGTTTACCCAAGTACCGGTGGCGAAACGCAATAATGTACCAGCGATGCCGGCAACGGACACGGCAAGAATCGTCTTGAGCACTACTTTCTCCGCTGTTTGGGGCTGAGGCGATCGAGTTGAGCGAGGTGATTGAGCTTTTCACCGATCTTCAGCTCCAGGCCACGGGGCACCGGTTGGTAGAACGGCTGCGGCTCAAGCTCGTCGGGGAAGTAATCTTCGCCGGCGGCATAGGCGTCCGGCTCATCGTGGGCGTAGCGGTATTCATCACCGTAACCCAGTTGTTTCATCAGCTTGGTGGGTGCATTGCGCAGGTGCAGCGGCACTTCGAGGGAGCCATGTTCGGCCGCCGCGCGCAGTGCTGACTTGAAGCCCATGTACACCGCGTTACTTTTCGGCGCACACGCCAGGTAGGTAATCGCCTGAGCCACCGCCAGCTCGCCTTCCGGGCTGCCGAGGCGCTCCTGAACTTCCCACGCCGCAAGGCACAGGCTCAGGGCGCGCGGGTCGGCGTTGCCGATGTCTTCACTGGCCATGCGCACCACGCGGCGCGCCAGGTACAGCGGATCACAGCCACCGTCGATCATGCGCGCGAACCAGTACAACGCGCCGTCGGGGTTGGAGCCGCGTACCGACTTGTGCAGCGCCGAAATCTGATCGTAGAACGCTTCGCCACCCTTGTCGAAACGCCGGCGTGTGTCGCCGAGCAGGCTTTGCAGGAGCTCGACGCCAATCTCGCTGCCGTCCTCGGCCAGGTCGGACGCGTTCTCCAGCAGGTTGAGAAAACGTCGCCCGTCGCCATCGGCGGCGCTGAACAGGATCTTGAAGCCTTCATCGCTGAGGCTCAACTGGCGCTTGCCCAAGCCCTTGTCTTCGCTCAAGGCGCGCTGCAGCAGCTTTCGCATCGCCGCGTCATCCAAGCTTTTGAGCACATACACCCGCGCCCGCGAGAGCAAGGCGTTGTTCAATTCGAAGGACGGGTTCTCGGTGGTTGCACCGATAAAAATCAGCGTGCCGTCTTCGACATACGGCAAGAACGCATCCTGCTGCGACTTGTTGAAGCGATGCACTTCGTCGACGAACAGGATGGTGCGCTTGCCATATTGCCCGGCCTGCTGCTTGGCCACTTCCACCGCCTGGCGGATCTCCTTGACCCCGGCCAGCACCGCCGAGACCGTTTCGAAGTGGGCATCCGAGACTTTCGCCAGCAGCCGCGCCAGGGTGGTTTTACCCACCCCCGGCGGCCCCCAGAAAATCATCGAGTGCAGCGCACCCTGCTCCAGGGCTTCGCGCAAAGGCTTGCCGCGAGCGAGCAGGTGTTCCTGACCGACGTACTCATCCAGATTGGTCGAACGCAAGCGTGCGGCCAGGGGTTGAGCGATCGGATCACTTCGAAACAGGTCCATGGGCAGCGTTTGAAACCTCTAGGCAGGTTATTCCTGGATCACGTCGGCACCCTTGGGGATGTCGAACTTGAACTTGGAGGCGGGCACCGGCTCGTTGGCCTTGACCCCGGTGAACAGGATATTGGTGCGCTGGCCAACGCTGTCGACCAGTTGCATGTCATTGATCACACCGTTGCGGAACGACAGGCGCAGGCTGTCGAACAGCGTGTCCTTGGATTTCGGCTTGAGGGTGAAGTCGATCACATTACTGGCTTGCTTGGAGGTGATGTCGAAACTGTCGCTGATTTTCGATACATCGCCCGACAGCAGCAGCGCCGGGGTCTGGTTCAGGCGCGGGTCGAGCTTCTTGATGGTCGCCTGTTCCAGGTCCGGGTCCCACAACGTGACTTTTTGGCCGTCCGAGACGATGGTCTGCTCATTCGGCGCGTCGGTCTTCCAGTAGAACAGCCCTGGGCGCTGCACGGCCATTTCACCGGCGGTTTCCTGCAACTGGGTGCCGCCGCCGTCCAGGGTCAACTGGGAGAAGCGCGCAGTCAGGGTCTTGGATTTGTCGAGCAGGTTGGTCAGGCTGGCGACGGAGGCCGGATCAGCGTGAGCAGAAACAGCAGTCAGGGCCAGTACCGGCAACAACAGCATGCGGATAAGACGCATGGGAGTCCTCATTGAGTCGTTAGGGCGCGCCGCGTGCTGCCACGCGGCGCGTGATCAGTCGCGCATCTGCCCGGGAGCGATGACTTCGCGCGAGCCGTTGGTGTTCATTGCGGTGACGACACCGGCATTTTCCATGGATTCGATCATGCGGGCGGCCCGGTTGTAGCCGATTTTCAGCTTGCGCTGCACGGCCGAGATCGAGGCGCGGCGGCTTTCCAATACGAAAGCCACGGCCTCGTCGTACAGCGCGTCGGTTTCGGCATCATCGTCGCCACCGCTGCCGCCGTCGAAGCCGCTGCCGGCCTCTTCAACACCCGCGAGAATGTCGTCGTTGTATTCCGGCGCGCCGCGCAGTTTCCAGGCTTCCACCACGCGATGGACTTCTTCGTCGGAAACGAACGCGCCATGCACGCGAATCGGCAGGCTGGTGCCCGGCGGCATGTAGAGCATGTCACCGTGGCCCAGCAGCTGTTCGGCGCCACCCTGGTCGATGATGGTCCGCGAGTCGATCTTGCTCGATACCTGGAACGCCATGCGCGTCGGGATGTTGGCCTTGATCAGACCGGTGATCACGTCCACCGACGGCCGCTGGGTCGCGAGAATCAAGTGGATACCGGCGGCACGGGCCTTCTGGGCGATACGCGCGATCAACTCTTCAACCTTCTTGCCGACGATCATCATCATGTCGGCAAATTCGTCGACCACCACGACGATGGTCGGCAACTTGGTCAGCAATGGCGCTTCGTCGTGGATGCTTTCGCGCTTGTACAACGGGTCGGTCAGCGGCGTGCCGGCGTCCTGGGCTTCCTTGACCTTGGCATTGAAGCCCGACAGGTTGCGCACGCCCATCTTCGCCATCAGCTTGTAGCGCCGCTCCATTTCGGCAACGCTCCAGCGCAGGGCGTTGGCGGCGTCCTTCATGTCGGTGACGACCGGGCACAGCAGGTGCGGAATGCCTTCGTAGATCGACAATTCGAGCATCTTCGGGTCGATCATGATCAGCTTGGCGTCTTCCGGGCCGGACTTGAACAGGATCGACAGGATCATCGCGTTGACACCTACCGACTTACCCGAGCCGGTGGTACCGGCCACCAGCAGGTGAGGCATTTTCGCCAGGTCAGTGATCACGGGCTTGCCGCCGATGTCGTGGCCCAGGGCCAGGGTGACCGGCGATTTGAAGTTGTCGTATTCCGGGGTCGACAATACCTCGGAGAAGCGCACGATCTGGCGGTCTTCGTTGGGAATCTCGATGCCCACAGTGGTTTTGCCGGGGATCACTTCCACCACGCGCACGCTGGTCACGGCCAGGGAACGGGCGAGGTCTTTGGCCAGGTTGGAGATACGGCTGACCTTGACCCCGGCCGCTGGCTGGATTTCGTAACGGGTAATCACCGGGCCGGGGTGGATCGAGTCCACCGAGACTTCGACGCCGAATTCCTTGAGTTTGATTTCCAACAAATGGCCGACGGCCGCCAGGGATTCAGGGGAGTAGTTGAGTTGTTTCTTCTCGGCCGGGTCGAGAATCGAGATCGGCGGCAATGTGCCTTCGACCGCGCTGTCGACAAACAACGGCGCCTGTTTCTCTTTCTGCACGCGATGACTCGGCTCGGGAGCCTTGATCGGTGCCGGGGCGATGACCGGCGGCACTTGCTTCTCGCGGTCCGACATGTGCTTGCTCAGGGCTTGCTCGCGCTCGATCAGGCGTTCCTTGGCCTTGGCTTGTTCACGCCGGTCCGGCGTGCTCGGGGCCACGACCTCGTTGACGCGGGTGTCCACCTCGCGCAGTTGGGCCACCATGCGCTTGCGCTCGACCCGAGCCGACCACCAGCGGTTGGCGGCGCCCTGGAACAGTTCCAGCAGGTCGAGGGTGATTTTGCCGGTCACATCCATCACCTTGAACCACGACAGGTCGGTGAACACGGTGAGGCCAAACAGGAACAGCGCGATAAACATCAGCGTGCTGCCCTGGATATTCAGGGTCTTGCGGGCCAGGTCACCGAGACTCTCACCCAACGCACCGCCGGCTCCCGCCGGCAGGCCGGTTGGGGCATGGAAATGGATATGCGCCAACGCCGCACCGGACAGCACCAGGAACACCAGGCCGATCAGGCGCCAGGAAAACAGCCAGCCGCTCCACTGCCACGGCTCATGACGCTGGCGGAAGATCTGCCAGGTCTTGATCGCCAGCAGCAACGGGAAGATGTAAGCGAAATAACCCAGCACCATGAACAGAATATCGGCGCTGTAGGAACCGGCAGGCCCACCGAAGTTCTGCACGTCTTCGATCTTGCTGTTGTGGCTCCAGCCCGGATCGTCCTTGCCATAGGTGAGCAAGGCCATCATCAGGAACAGGCACAGGGCGCCGATGGCGATCAGTGCACCTTCCTTGAGCCGATAATGCAGGTGCTGACGCCAGGCCGGCACGACTGTTTTTTGTGTCGCGGTGGATTTCTTCAAAACGGGTCTTTTCCTGCGCCTTTAGCGCGTCCATCTGTTGAATGACTGCACACTGCCGCCCAATCCGAGCAGCTGAAAAAATATACGAACGTCGTTAAATCTACCTTTAACACCGAGCGATTGACGAGTGAAACGGCGACAACGCCAGAATGCCCGCATTGTACGGGTTTGTGTCCCTGATGCCACGCACTTGCCCCTTGCGCGGCAGCCTGAACAATTCAAGTGTCACATACTGTTCAATTTGAGCACGCATTGTCTTTGCTGACAAAGGCTTATGCGCTGTTTATAGCAATCCAGGCAAGGTTGGCAATTGGCCTGCATGGGGCAATCCCGAATACGACCACGTCTCTAAGAGAGAGTTGCAGAAACACCCGTTCACGCTAATCCACACCAATGCCCGATTCGGGCTGGCTCCCTGGCGCCGGGTCGACAATAATCAATCATCTACAGGGCAGGCCCCGTACCTGCCACTCCCCTCCCCTTCCGTAAGCCTGGATGCCATGCTGACCTGGTTACAACGCGACACTCTGACCTTCCCCCCGCTGGCCAAAGCCATGCGCGAACCCAATGGCCTGCTCGCCGCCGGTGGCGACCTGTCGGCCGAGCGACTGATCCAGGCCTATCGCCACGGCTGCTTTCCGTGGTTTTCGCAAGGTCAGCCGATTCTCTGGTGGTCACCGGACCCACGCACCGTGATCTTCCCCGACGAACTGCACGTATCCCGCAGCCTCGGCAAATTATTGCGCCAGCAGCGCTACAGCGTGACCTTCGACCAGGACTTCGCCGCAGTCATCCAGGCCTGCGCTGCGCCACGCGCCTACGCAGATGGCACCTGGATCACCGAGGGCATCCAGAGCGCCTACCAGGAGCTGCACGCGCGGGGTTACGCGCATTCGGTAGAGGTATGGGACAACGGCGAACTGGTGGGCGGCCTGTATGGGCTGGCGATGGGCCGGTTGTTTTTTGGCGAGTCCATGTTCAGCCGCGCCGACAACGCCTCGAAGTTCGGCTTTGCCACACTGACCCGACAGCTACAGGCGTGGGGATTTGTGCTGATCGACTGCCAGATGCCCAACGATCACCTGCACAGCCTGGGTGCGCGCGCCATACCGCGCAGCGACTTCGCCGGCTTCCTGCGCGATTATCTGGACCAACCCAGCACTGGACCGTGGGTTTCCTAGGCGACTTCCTCGCACCTGGCTTACACTTATTTCAAAGCTTATCCGAGGGTTGATCATGACCGAGCTGGCGCGATTGAAGTTTTATGCCACTCAAGCCCACGCTTGCAGCTATCTGCCCGACGAGCAGGCCACCACGCTGTTCCTCGATCCCAGCCAGCCGATGGATGTGCATGTGTATGCCGACCTCTCGGAAATGGGGTTTCGGCGCAGCGGCGATCACCTATACCGACCGCACTGCCAAAACTGCAATGCCTGCGTACCGGCCCGAATTCCGGCGGCGCAGTTTGTGCCAGACCGCAACCAGAAGCGCATCCTCAAGCGCAACGCGGACCTGACTGTCACGGCGGCCAATCCCAGGTTCAGTGAAGAGTATTTCGACCTTTACCAGCGCTACATCGAACAGCGCCACGCCGACGGCGACATGTTCCCACCCAGTCGCGACCAGTTTTCCACCTTTCTGGTGCGTGAACTGCCCTTCTCACGCTTCTACGAATTTCGACTCGACGGGCGCTTGCTAGCCGTCGCCGTGACCGATTTGCTGCCCAATGGCCTGTCGGCGGTGTACACCTTCTATGAACCGGCCGAAGAGCGGCGCAGCCTGGGACGCTTCGCGATCCTCTGGCAAATCAGCGAGGCCCTGCGCCTGGAACTGGAGGCGGTGTACCTTGGATACTGGATCAAAAACTGCAAAAAGATGAACTACAAGACCCAATATCGCCCCATTGAACTGCTGATTAATCAAAGATGGGTCACGCTTAACTAGAACCCCTTGGCTTAAACACCCTTTTTCGGGCACAATGCACGCCGCTTTTGCCTGGCGCAGTTGCACCGGGCCATTCACTGGATACCGAGGGCTTTACTGCATGTCGAAAGAAGACAGCTTCGAAATGGAAGGCACTGTCGTCGACACCCTGCCCAACACCATGTTTCGTGTGGAGTTGGAAAATGGGCACGTCGTAACCGCGCATATCTCCGGCAAGATGCGCAAGAACTACATTCGTATTCTTACCGGTGACAAAGTGCGCGTCGAGCTGACGCCCTATGACCTGAGCAAAGGGCGCATCACTTACCGCGCCCGTTAATCAAGTCAATACAAGACGCCCGGTTATGCCGGGCGTTTTTGTGTGCGCGCAGGATTTACCTGACACCCAAAACCCAATGTAGCAGGGGACTTGCTCCCGATAGCGGTCACTCAACAACAAATTTAGCTGCCTGACCCACCGCTATCGGGAGAAAGCCCCCTCCCACACTGGACTTCCATTGTTCTGGAAATTGCATCTCAAGACAGCAAAAAGGCGCCTTTCGGCGCCTTTTGCGTAGCTGCAGAACAATCAGGCCATTTCGGCCGTGGTTTCGAACTCGAAGGTCAGCTCGCCGTCCTTCAGGTCGATATGCACCACGCCACCGTGGTCGGCAAGTTCGCCAAACAGGATCTCTTCGGCCAATGGCCGCTTGATCTTGTCCTGGATCAGACGCGCCATCGGGCGAGCGCCCATTGCCGCGTCGTAACCACCCTCGGCCAGCCAGTTGCGCGCCGCGTCCGTCACCTCCAACTGCACGCGCTTGTCTTCCAACTGCGCTTGAAGCTCGGTGAGGAACTTGTCCACCACGTTTTTGATGACCTCATGACTGAGGCGACCAAACTGGATAATGGTGTCCAGGCGGTTGCGGAACTCCGGCGTAAAGCTCTTCTTGATCACTTCCATCGCATCGGAAGAGTGATCCTGATGCGTAAAGCCGATCGAAGCCCGCGCGGCGGTTTCAGCACCGGCGTTGGTGGTCATGATCACGATCACGTTGCGGAAGTCCGCCTTGCGCCCGTTGTTGTCGGTCAGCGTGCCGTGATCCATGACCTGCAGCAGCAGGTTGAAGACTTCCGGGTGTGCCTTCTCGATTTCATCGAGGAGCAATACGCAATGCGGTTGCTTGGTGATCGCCTCGGTCAACAGACCGCCCTGGTCAAACCCGACATAGCCCGGAGGCGCACCGATCAGGCGCGACACGGTGTGACGCTCCATGTATTCGGACATGTCGAACCGCACCAACTCAATACCCATGGCCTTGGCCAACTGCCGGGCCGCTTCGGTCTTGCCAACGCCGGTCGGACCGGCGAACAGGAACGAACCGACCGGCTTGTCCGGCGACTTGAGGCCCGCCCGCGACAACTTGATCGCAGTGGACAGCGAGTCGATGGCCGCATCCTGGCCAAACACGGTGAGCTTGAGGTCGCGCTCCAGGTTACGCAGCAGCTCTTTGTCGGAACTGCTGACGTGTTTTGGCGGAATCCGCGCGATCTTGGCCACTATCGCCTCGACCTGAGACACATCGATGCGCTTCACACGCTTCTCGACCGGCTGCAGGCGCTGATAGGCACCCGCCTCGTCGATCACATCGATGGCCTTGTCCGGCATGTGCCGATCATTGATGTAGCGCGACGCCAACTCGGCAGCGGCACGCAGCGCTTCATCGGTGTACTCAACGCCATGGTGCGCTTCGAAACGCCCCCTGAGGCCACGCAGGATACCGATGGTGTCCTCAACCGAAGGCTCGGACACGTCGACTTTCTGAAAACGACGCGCCAGGGCGCGGTCTTTCTCGAAGATCCCGCGAAACTCCTGGAATGTGGTCGAGCCGATGCAGCGGATATCACCGGACGACAATAACGGCTTGAGCAGGTTGGAAGCATCCATCACCCCACCAGACGCCGCACCAGCACCAATGATGGTGTGGATCTCATCGATAAACAGGATCGCCTGCGGGCGTTTTTTCAGCTCGCCGAGCAACGCTTTGAAGCGCTTCTCGAAATCGCCACGGTACTTGGTCCCGGCGAGCAACGCGCCAAGGTCAAGGGAGTAGACGACGCTGTTGGCCAACAGGTCCGGCACCTGGTTGTCGACGATACGCTTGGCAAGGCCTTCGGCAATCGCGGTTTTACCCACGCCTGCCTCGCCCACCAGCAACGGGTTGTTCTTGCGACGACGCGCGAGGATCTGCGCCACACGCTCAACCTCAGACTCGCGCCCCACCAGCGGATCGATCCGCCCCTGGCGCGCCAGCTCATTGAGATTGCTGGCATAGGCATCCAATGGATTGCTCGAAGAAGAAGACTCACCGCCCTCGTCGTCCTGCATATCTTGCTCACCCTCGGAATGTTCGCCGTGCCCAGGCACTTTGGAGATACCGTGGGCGATATAGTTGACGACATCGATACGGGCAACGCTCTGCTGTTTAAGCAGAAACACTGCCTGGCTTTCCTGTTCACTGAAGATGGCGACGAGCACATTGGCGCCCGTAACTTCACGCTTACCGGAGCTCTGCACGTGGAAAACAGCACGCTGCAATACCCGCTGAAAGCCTAGGGTCGGCTGGGTTTCACGGTCCTCGTCATGCACGGGGATCAGTGGCGTCGTGGAGTCGATGAACTCCTGCAGGTCATGCTTGAGTTTGTCGAGGTTGGCGCCGCACGCACGCAGAACGGTGGCGGCAGCTTCGTTATCCAAAAGTGCCAGCAGCAGGTGCTCGACGGTCATGAATTCATGACGCTTCGAACGAGCCTCCTTGAAGGCAAGATTGAGGGTGACTTCGAGCTCGCGGTTTAACATAGCTTCACCTCATACCCAAGTGGTCGGCGTTAACCGTCCTTCTCGATTTCACAGAGTAGCGGATGCTGGCTTTCCCTGGCGTACTGGTTGACCTGCATGGCCTTTGTCTCGGCGATGTCGCGGGTAAACACTCCACATACTGCCCGTCCTTCTGTGTGAACGGCCAGCATTACCTTGGTCGCCAACTCGCGGTTCAGGTTAAAAAACACCTCGAGCACTTCGACGACGAAATCCATCGGTGTGTAGTCATCGTTGAACAAAACCACCTTGTACATCGGCGGCGCCTGTAGAGCAGGCTTAGCCTCCTGAACAGCAATGCCTGCAGAACCGTCGTCATCGTGTTCGTGATCCGGGCGATCCTGATTGAATGTTAGTCGAATCTGGCTGATTGCATGCATGGAAAGAAAGGTTCGTCAGTGGTTCAAATACAGTGGTGGGGGCGACCTGTCAGAATTTCAACTCTGACCGTTCGGTCACCTTGACTATCGGTAAATCGGTGTTACAACCAATAGAACCCACAGTGGGTAAAAAAGGTCCGCGCAGTCAACCTTATTATTCGGGTTAGGACGGATAAACTGGATGATACTCCAGTGATGGAGTCTGGTGCAGAGGGATATGGGTATGTCTGGCGTCAAGATCAGTGGCAAGGTCAAGTGGTTCAATAACGCCAAGGGATATGGCTTTATTAACGAAGAAGGTAAAAGCGAGGACCTTTTTGCGCACTATTCGGCGATCATCATGGATGGGTACAAAACGCTGAAGGCGGGACAAGCTGTGAGCTTTGAAATCATTCAAGGACCGAAAGGGCTGCACGCCGTGAACATTGATGCAGTGAAAGTTGGAACACCTGAAAAGCCCGCAGCATCGCACGCTCATAAAGAAAAGAAACAAACGGCCTGATTCGCCGCCGAGCATGCAGTCTTGCAATACGAAAACGGCCACCCCAGTCAATCCAGGGTGGCCGTTTTTTTATGCCACTTTGCTTACATATGCGAAATCAACGCATCGCCAAACCCCGACGAAGACAGCAACTTGGCACCGTCCATCAAGCGATGGAAATCATAGGTCACGGTTTTGGCCGAGATCGCGCCATTGGTGCCCTTGATGATCAAGTCAGCCGCCTCGGCCCAGCCCATGTGGCGCAGCATCATTTCCGCCGACAGAATCAATGAGCCCGGGTTGACCTGGTCCTTGCCCGCATACTTGGGCGCAGTACCGTGGGTAGCCTCGAACATGGCGATGGTATCGGACAGGTTGGCCCCCGGCGCAATGCCAATGCCCCCTACTTCCGCCGCCAGCGCATCAGAAAGGTAGTCGCCGTTGAGGTTCAACGTGGCGATCACATCGTATTCGGCCGGGCGCAGCAGGATCTGCTGAAGCATGGCATCGGCAATTGCATCTTTAACCACTACGTTCTTGCCGGTTTTTGGATTCTTGAACTGCATCCATGGACCGCCGTCGAGCAGCGTCGCGCCGAATTCTTTCTCGGCGATGCCGTAGGCCCATTCCTTGAAGGCACCTTCGGTGAACTTCATGATGTTGCCTTTGTGCACGATGGTCAGCGACTCACGATCGTTATCCACGACGTATTGCAGGGCTTTGCGCACCAGACGCTCAGTACCCTGCTTGGAGACCGGCTTGATACCGATGCCGCAATCCTGGTCGAAACGGATCTTGGTAACGCCCATTTCCTCCTTGAGGAACTTGATCACTTTGATCGCTTCTGGCGAACCGGCTTTCCACTCGATCCCGGCGTAAATATCTTCGGAGTTTTCGCGGAAGATGGTCATGTCCACGTCGCCAGGCTTCTTGACCGGGCTTGGCACGCCTTCGAACCAGCGCACCGGGCGCAGGCACACATAGAGGTCGAGCTGTTGGCGCAGGGCCACGTTCAACGAACGGATGCCACCACCGACCGGGGTGGTCAGAGGGCCCTTGATGGACACCACGTAATCCTTGACCGCGTCCAGGGTTTCTTGGGGCAGCCAGGTGTCCTGGTCGTAGACTTGGGTCGCTTTTTCGCCGGCGAACACTTCCATCCACGAAATTTTGCGCTTGCCGCCGTAGGCTTTTTCAACAGCTGCGTCGACCACCTTGATCATCACCGGGCTGATGTCGACGCCAATACCGTCACCTTCGATATAAGGGATGATCGGTTGGTCAGGAACATTGAGAGAATGGTCTGCATTGACGGTGATTTTGTCGCCGACTGCCGGAACCTGAATCTTCTTGTATCCCATGCTGAACTCCATCTATGGATTGAACATCTGGCTGCGTTCGAGCCTACTCCAGATAAATGACGACTGAAACCTCACGCCACGCTCATTTGCATCGAAAACAGCATATTTAGTTGCCTACTAGCTTGAAAGAAAAGGGAAAAGCGCCAATCTTGAGCACATCATGCGACTTTAGATGTAACGGGGTCCCTGCGACCTTTAGACCAATGGACGCCCCACCTTTTGTATGAGAGCTCGGCGTAAGCATAGCGACCTATGTATAATGCCGCCGCTGACCAAAGAGTCACGATGGCCGACCGCTTGCTTCTTCAATAGAAAGCATCGCCCTCCGCCTGAAAAAGCCGGACTAAACAATAGTCCACCCGCTTGACGCTCGACTGATGCAACCCAACATCACCGCGAAGAAATCTCGACCTTTCGCTCATGGATGACTTTGAACGAACGCGCTCTACCCGGCGCATCTCGAGTTTCTGCGCACGCTTTCAGCAAAGAAGAGAGTTAATCCGAATATGCCCACCCGCTCGAAGATCATCTACACCTTCACCGACGAAGCACCAGCCCTCGCCACCTATTCACTGCTGCCTATCGTAGAGGCCTTCACCGCTTCCGCTGATATTGCCGTGGAAACCCGCGACATCTCCCTCGCCGGGCGCATCCTCGCAAGCTTCCCCGAGCAACTGGGCGCCAAAGCCGTACCGGACCACCTCGCCGAACTGGGCGCCCTGGCCGTTACGCCTGAAGCCAACATCATCAAGCTGCCTAACATCAGTGCCTCGACCCCTCAACTGCAGGCGGCGATCAAGGAACTGCAGGCCCAGGGCTACGCCCTGCCGGACTACCCGGAAACCGTAACCACCGACGCGGAAAAAGAAACCCGCGCACGTTACGACAAGATCAAGGGCAGCGCCGTGAACCCGGTACTGCGCGAAGGCAACTCTGACCGCCGCGCACCGCTGTCGGTCAAGAACTATGCACGCAAGCACCCGCACAAGATGGGCGCCTGGGCTGCCGACTCGAAGTCCCACGTTGCTCACATGAGCCACGGCGACTTCTACGGCAGCGAAAAAGCCGTACAGATCGAGGCCGCCGACGCGGTCAAAATCGAACTGATCGCTAAAGACGGCACCGCGACCGTACTGAAGGAAAAAACTTCGGTACAAGCTGGCGAAATCATCGACAGCTCCGTGCTGAGCAAGAACGCCCTGCGCAGCTTCATCGCCGCCGAAATCGAAGACGCTAAGAAACAAGGCGTACTGCTGTCGGTTCACCTGAAAGCCACCATGATGAAGGTCTCCGACCCGATCATGTTCGGCCAGATCGTTGCCGAGTTCTATAAAGACGCCCTGACCAAGCACGCCACCGTGCTGGAGCAGATCGGCTTCAACCTGAACAACGGCATCGGCGACCTGTACGCACGCATCAAGGCCTTGCCGGCCGAGCAGCAAGCGCAGATCGAAGCCGATATCCAGGCGGTCTACGCCTCGCGCCCTTCCCTGGCGATGGTCAACTCCGACAAAGGCATCACCAACCTGCACGTGCCGAGCGACGTCATCGTCGACGCCTCGATGCCAGCCATGATCCGTGACTCCGGCAAAATGTGGGGCACCGACGGCCAACTGCACGACACCAAGGCCGTGATCCCGGATCGCTGCTACGCCACCATCTACCAAGCCACCATCGAAGACTGCAAGGCTCATGGTGCTTTCGATCCGACCACCATGGGCAGCGTGCCGAACGTTGGCCTGATGGCACAGAAAGCCGAAGAGTACGGCTCGCACGACAAGACCTTCCAGGTCAAAGCTGACGGCGTCGTCCGCGTCACCGACAGCAAGGGCAACCTGCTGATGGAACAGCCCGTCGAAGCCGGCGATATCTTCCGCATGTGCCAGGCCAAAGACGCGCCGATCCAGGACTGGGTCAAACTCGCCGTCAACCGTGCCCGCGCCAGCAACACCCCGGCCATCTTCTGGCTCGACCCACAACGCGCCCACGACGGTGCGGTGATCGAGAAAGTCCAGACCTACCTGAAAGACCACAACACCGAAGGCCTGGACATCCGCATCATGTCGCCGGTCGACGCGATGAAGTTCACCCTGGAGCGCACCCGCAAGGGCCTGGACACTATCTCGGTGACCGGCAACGTACTGCGCGACTACCTGACCGACCTGTTCCCGATCATGGAACTGGGCACCAGCGCCAAGATGCTGTCGATCGTGCCGCTGATGAACGGCGGTGGCCTGTTCGAAACCGGCGCTGGCGGTTCGGCACCGAAACACGTGCAGCAGTTGCTGGAAGAAAACTTCCTGCGCTGGGATTCCCTGGGCGAGTTCCTGGCCCTGGCCGCATCGCTTGAGCATTTGGGTGTGACATACAACAACCCCAAAGCCCTGGTACTGTCCAAGACCCTGGACCAGGCCACCGGCCAGTTCCTCGACAACAACAAGTCGCCATCGCGCAAAGTCGGCAACATCGACAACCGCGGCAGCCACTTCTACCTGGCGCTGTACTGGGCCCAAGCCCTGGCCGCGCAGACTGAAGACACCGCACTGCAAGCGCAATTCGCCACACTTGCCAAGACCCTGGCCGCGAACGAGGCAACCATCGTTGCCGAGCTCAACGCCGTACAGGGCCAGCCAGTGGACATCGGCGGCTACTACGCGCCGAACCCGGAGCTGATCAGCAAGGTCATGCGCCCAAGCAACACGCTCAATGCGGCGATTGCCAAGCTGAAGTAAGGTTGTAACGCTGCAAACAAGCCCCGGCCCAGTGCCGGGGTTTCTGTTTCCAGCGTTCAACTGAAGAAACCGAATCCAAATGTGGGAGGGGGCTTGCTCCCGATCGCGCTGAGTCAGTTACCAATAAGTCGACCGCCCCACCGCCATCGGGAGCAAGCCCCCTCCCACACTGACTGTAATCCTGCTTGAAGACCGCACCGTACTCAGAATCGAGAGGCATCCAATGACCTGGCAACCCCACATCACCGTCGCCACCATCGTCGAAGACAACGGCCGCTTCCTGATGGTCGAAGAACTCAAAGGCGGCCGTGCCGTGCTCAACCAGCCCGCCGGCCACCTCGACCCGCACGAAACCCTGACCGAAGCCGCCGTGCGCGAAACCCTTGAAGAAACCGGCTGGGACGTCGAAGCCACCGGCATCGTCGGCATCTACCTGTACACTGCCCCGAGCAACGGCGTGACCTACCAGCGGGTCTGCTTCACCGCCAAGGCGCTGAAACACCACCCGGACTATCAACTAGACGACGGCATCGTGCGCGCCCGCTGGCTGACCCGTGAGGAGCTGATGGCCCTGCGTGACACCTGGCGCAGCGAGCTGATCATCCGCTGTATCGATGATTATCTGGCAGGCTTTCGCCACAGTCTCGAATTGATCCGACCTTCTCTTTAGCCTTGAAGGCTTGGGCCTGTTAGAATCGCGTCCTTTTTCAAGACACCCGTTGAAACCCTATGCGTGATCCAGCCCCTTCTGACACACAAAAGAAGCGCGTCATCGTCGGTATGTCCGGCGGCGTGGATTCTTCCGTTTCCGCCGTTCTGCTCATGGAGCAGGGTTATGAGGTGGAAGGCCTGTTCATGAAGAACTGGGAAGAAGACGATGGAACGGAATATTGCACCGCCATGGACGACCTGGCAGATGCCCAGGCCGTGTGCGACAAGATCGGTATCAAGCTGCACACCGCCAATTTCGCGGCCGAGTACTGGGACAACGTGTTCGAGCACTTCCTGGCCGAATACAAGGCCGGCCGCACGCCGAACCCGGACATCCTGTGTAATCGCGAAATCAAGTTCAAGGCGTTCCTCGACTACGCCATGATCCTCGGCGCCGACCTGATCGCCACTGGCCACTACGTGCGCCGTCGCGATATCGACGGGCGCACCGAACTGCTCAAGGGCCTGGACCCCAACAAGGACCAGAGCTACTTCCTGCACGCCGTCGGCGGCGAACAGATCGCCAAGACCCTGTTCCCCGTAGGCGAACTGGAAAAGCCCGAAGTGCGCAGGATCGCCGAGCAGCACGACCTGGCCACCGCCAAGAAGAAGGATTCCACCGGGATCTGCTTTATCGGCGAGCGCCGCTTCAGCGACTTCCTCAAGCAATACCTGCCGGCGCAACCGGGCGAGATCAAAACCACCGAAGGCGAGGTCATCGGCCGCCACCACGGCCTGATGTACCACACCATCGGCCAGCGCCAGGGCCTGGGCATCGGCGGCTTGAAAGACGCCGGTGACGAGCCGTGGTACGTGCTGGTCAAGGACCTGGAACACAACGAACTGATCGTGGGCCAGGGCAATGAGCACCCATGGTTGTTCTCCCGCGCGCTGCTCGCTTCAGACATCTACTGGGTCAACCCGGTGGACCTGAGCGCCCCGCGCCGCCTGACCGCCAAGGTACGCTATCGCCAGAGCGACCAGCCCTGCACCCTGGAAAAAACCGCCGACGGCTACCGCGCTACCTTCGATGACCCGCAGCGCGCGGTCACGCCTGGCCAGTCCGTGGTGTTCTACGATGGCGAGGTGTGCCTGGGGGGCGGCGTGATTGAAATCGCCGAACCCTGGAGCAGCCAGGCATGAGCCCGACCCAGGAGCAATTGACGGCGCTTGGCGGGGTATTCCTCGCCGCAGTGCTGGTGGACAAGATCGCCAAGACCGGCCAGGTCACCGAGGCCGGCCTGACCTGCATGCTCGGCAGCCTGCTGATTCGCGACCCCAAGGACACCCTGGAAGTCTACGGCGGTGACGACCTGGCGCTGCGCGAAGGCTACCGTGCGCTGGTCGGCGCACTGGAACGCGACCCGAGTACCTTGCAGCGCGAACCACTGCGCTACGCCCTGTCGATGCTCGGCCTCGAGCGCCAACTGGCCAAGCGTGACGACCTGCTCGAGACCATCGGCAAGCGCCTGCCGCAGATCCAGTCCCAGGTTGAACACTTCGGCCCGGCCCACGAAAACGTCATCGCCGCTTGCGGCGCGCTGTACCAGGACACCTTGAGCACATTGCGCCAGCGCATCCAGGTGCATGGCGATATGCGCAACCTGCAACAACCGAACAACGCCTCGAAGATCCGCGCCCTGCTCCTGGCCGGTATTCGTTCGGCGCGGTTGTGGCGCCAATTGGGTGGTCATCGTTGGCAGTTGGTCATCAGCCGTCGCAAATTGCTCAAAGAGCTTTACCCGTTGATGCGCAACGAATAAGTCGCAGCCACGGGCTATTTTCAAGCCGTTACGCGTAATACGCCGGTCAGTTGGCAACGGACCGGCGGATTTTTTCATGTATGATACGCGCCCCATTTCGTTGCCCGACTGTCCGAGAACACCCCATGCAGCTCTCTTCGCTCACTGCGGTTTCCCCTGTTGACGGCCGCTACGCCGGCAAGACCCAGGCCCTGCGCCCGATTTTCAGTGAATACGGCCTGATCCGTGCCCGCGTACTGGTTGAAGTGCGCTGGCTCCAGCGCCTGGCCGCTCACCCTGCCATCAGTGAAGTGCCGGCGTTCTCCGCCGAGGCCAACGCTGCATTGAACACGCTGGCGGAAAACTTCTCTCTGGAGCACGCCGAGCGTGTCAAAGAGATCGAGCGCACCACCAACCACGACGTCAAAGCCATCGAATACCTGCTCAAAGAGCAAGCGGCCAAGCTGCCGGAACTGGCCAAGGTCAGCGAATTCATCCACTTTGCCTGCACCAGCGAGGACATCAACAACCTGTCCCACGCGCTGATGCTGCGCGAAGGCCGTGATGACGTGATGCTGCCGCTGATGCGCCAGACCGCCGAAGCCATCCGCGAACTGGCGATCCGCTTCGCCGCTGTGCCGATGCTGTCGCGCACCCACGGTCAACCAGCCTCGCCGACCACCCTGGGCAAAGAACTGGCCAACGTGGTGTACCGCCTGGAGCGCCAGATCGCTCAAGTCGCTGCCGTCCCGCTGCTGGGCAAGATCAACGGCGCCGTAGGCAACTACAACGCCCACCTGTCGGCCTACCCGGAGATCGACTGGGAAGCCAACGCCCGCGCCTTCATCGAAGACGAACTGGGCCTGGGCTTCAACCCGTACACCACGCAGATCGAACCGCACGACTACATCGCCGAGCTGTTCGACGCGATTGCGCGCTTCAACACCATCCTGATCGACTTCGATCGCGATGTCTGGGGCTACATCTCCCTGGGCTACTTCAAGCAGCGCACCATTGCCGGTGAAATCGGTTCGTCGACCATGCCGCACAAGGTCAACCCGATCGACTTCGAGAACTCCGAAGGCAACCTCGGCATCGCCAACGCGCTGTTCCAGCACCTGGCCAGCAAGTTGCCGATCTCCCGCTGGCAGCGAGACCTGACCGACTCCACCGTACTGCGCAACCTCGGCGTGGGCTTTGCCCACAGCGTGATCGCCTACGAAGCCAGCCTCAAAGGCATCAGCAAGCTGGAACTCAACGAGCAGAAAATCGCCGCTGACCTGGATGCATGCTGGGAAGTACTGGCCGAGCCGATCCAGACCGTGATGCGCCGCTACAACATCGAAAACCCCTACGAGAAGCTCAAAGAGTTGACGCGCGGCAAAGGCATCAGCCCTCAAGCACTGCAAACTTTCATCGACGGCCTGGACATGCCCGCCGCTGCCAAGGCCGAGCTGAAACTGCTCACCCCGGCCAACTACATCGGCAACGCCGTGGCCCAAGCCAAACGCATCTGATCATAGCAAGCCCCTTTGAGACGCCCGGCCGCGCCGGGCGTTTTTATTTCAGTCTGAAAAGTGCTTTTTTTCAATAGGTTACACATGAATCCTGATATCCCTCTTCAACTTCTGGGCGGCATCACGGCACGGGAATTCCTGCGCGACTACTGGCAGAAAAAACCGCTGCTGATCCGCCAGGCCATTCCTGACTTCGAAAGCCCGATCGATGCCGATGAACTGGCCGGCCTGGCCCTGGAAGAAGAAGTCGAGTCGCGCCTGGTGATCGAACACGGCGAGCGTCCGTGGGAACTGCGCCGCGGTCCGTTCGCCGAAGACACCTTCAGCACCCTGCCCGAGCGCGAGTGGACCCTGCTGGTGCAGGCGGTCGACCAGTTCGTGCCGGAAGTCGCCGAACTGCTCGAGCAGTTCCGCTTCCTGCCTAGCTGGCGCATCGACGACGTGATGATCAGCTTCGCCGCGCCCGGCGGCAGCGTGGGCCCGCACTTCGATAACTACGACGTGTTCCTGCTGCAAGCCCATGGCAAGCGCAACTGGAAGATCGGCCAGATGTGCAGCTCTGAAAGCCCGATGCTGCAACACGCCGACCTGCGCATCCTCGCCGAATTCGAAGAGAGCGCCGAATGGGTGCTGGAACCGGGCGACATGCTCTACCTGCCGCCACGCCTGGCCCACTACGGCATTGCAGAAGATGACTGCATGACCTACTCGGTAGGCTTCCGCGCGCCTAGCGCTGCCGAAGTGCTAACCCACTTCACCGACTTCCTGAGCCAGTACCTGACCGACGAAGAGCGCTACACGGACGCCGACATTCAGCCGGCCAGCGACCCGCACCAGATCCAGAGCGACGCCCTCGACCGTCTCAAAAGCCTGCTGGCCGAGCACATGAGCGACGAGCGCATGCTGCTGACTTGGTTCGGCCAGTTCATGACCGAGCCGCGCTACCCGGAACTGGTCGCAGGCCCAGAAGAGCTGCAGGAAGAAGACGTGGTCGGCAGCCTGGAAGACGGCGGCGTACTGATCCGCAACCCAAGCGCGCGCATGGCCTGGTCCGAAGTGGACGACGACCTGCTGCTGTTTGCCAGCGGCCAGAGCCGTTACCTGCCCGGCAAATTGCGCGAACTGCTGAAAATGATCTGCGCAGCCGAAGCCCTGCACATCGACAACCTCGGTGAATGGCTGGCGGACGAAGATGCCCGCGACCTGCTGTGCGAACTGGTCAAGCAAGGAAGCCTGGGGTTTGCCGATGAATAGGATTCACGTAAGTGTCGCGGACTGGCATAAGGATATCGCCGAGATTCGGCGCATTCGTGAAGCGGTATTTATCGCCGAACAATCGGTTCCACCGGAACTTGAATGGGATGCAGATGACGCGGACGCCGTGCATTTCCTCGCGTTCGAGGGCGACTTTCCGATTGGCACCGCACGCCTGCTGCCCAGCGGCGAGATCGGCCGCGTGTCGGTCCTCAAGGACTGGCGCGGGCTGAAAGTCGGCGACAAGCTGATGGAAGCGGTGATTGGCGAAGCCGAAAAACGCGGCCAGCGCAAACAGTTCCTCAGCGCACAGGTCTATGCTGCGCCGTTCTATGAGCGACTGGGCTTCAAGATTGTCAGCGAGGAATTCCTTGAAGTCGGGATTCCGCACGTCGATATGGTGCGCGAGGGCTGATCCTAGACCGCGTCGCGGCTATCGGGGGCAAGTCGAATCGTCGCACCGCCCCTCCCACACTTGACCGCATTCCAAGGGATGTCTCGGTCAAAATGTGGGAGGGGGCTTGCCCCCGATAGCTATTTCAGCAACACCAAAAATACCCTGCCCCGCCAGGGTGTTTTGCCGTCTACGATTCAACTTGCGACCCGCCAGGCCGACAAACTGGCACTATCAAGCCTTATGACTCGCAGAGATAACGGACATGTCCCTACGCACCCTGCTCACCGCCCTCCTCCTGACCGCCAGCTTCACGGCAGTGGCCGACACCGAAGTCGTCAACCTGAGCAACCGCACCAGCGCCGACCTGCTGCCCGTGGCGCAGAACTTCCTCGGCAAGGATGGCACCGTCAGCGCCTACGGCAATCAACTGATCGTCAATGCCGACCCTGCCAAGATCCAGGGCCTGCGCGCCCTGCTCGCGCAACTGGACACACCGGCCAAGCGCCTGCTGATCACCGTCGACACCAACGAAAACAACCAGCAAAACAGTGGCGACAGTCAAACCCGCATCATCAGCTACGGTACCGCCAGCCGCGACGGCGGGATCCAGCAGATCCAGGCCAGTGAAGGCGTGCCCGCACTGATCCAGGTGGGCCAGAGCGTGCCGCTGACCACCACCCAACCCGACGCCTATGGCCGCCCGCAAAACCAGACCCAATACCGCAACGTCACTCAGGGCTTCTACGTGACCGCCAGCGTGACAGGCGACACCGTACACCTGGCGATCAGCACCAACCGTGACCGTATGAGCCAGGAACGTCCCGATGTAGTGAACGTGCAGAGCACCGACACAAGCGTCAGCGGCCGCCTGGGCGAGTGGATTCCGCTGGCCGGCATCAATCGCGAAACCCAGGCCGACAAATCCTCTACAACCCGCACCTACACTACCCAGGGCCGCGACGACCTGACTTTACGCGTTAAAGTCGAGACCTTGAACTGAAGCACCAATAACTGACTGACGAGTCGTATGAGACTAAAGATGTAGTGCCAGAAAAAAAGCACTACAAAACATTTGACGATCCAAAAAAGCATGGGCATGATGGCGTCGCTCCCGCTAATCAGAGGCCCTGGCAAGGGCCTTCGGATCGTCACTCTAAGTTACCCACCTGAGCCGATTCGTGTCTGTACCGCCCACAAGGTGTGTTTGACGAGGTTGCGACTGGAACGAAGTTGTCCCGAGGGACGGAAGCTAACCAGGTAACGCGGCTACACACTGATGGATCGCCCAAAGGCCCACGATGCCCGAAGACCGTTCGCAGTTTGCCCTTACCTGCCCAACTCCCCTCTCGCCCTTCGTTCATCCCGTCGCCTCCCCGCCAGACTTGACTTGAACACCGGTGCTTCTGGTCAGCGAGCAGCCATCCCCACGCACTGTATACGTGGCTGGCAAACGGAATTTTCCACCCAGACCTATGCGACGAGGTTTATCTCCATGGCACTGACACGCGAACAGCAAATTGCAGCCCTTGAAAAAGACTGGGCTGAAAACCCACGCTGGAAAGGCGTGACCCGCGCTTACTCCGCTGCTGACGTCGTCCGCCTGCGTGGCTCGGTTCAACCTGAGCACACTTTTGCAAAACTCGGCGCCGAGAAGCTGTGGAACCTGGTCACCCAGGGCGCCAAGCCTTCCTTCCGTCCCGACAAAGATTTCGTCAACTGCATGGGCGCCCTGACCGGTGGCCAGGCAGTCCAACAGGTAAAAGCCGGTATCCAGGCGATCTACCTGTCCGGCTGGCAAGTGGCTGCGGACAACAACTCCGCCGAATCCATGTACCCCGACCAATCGCTGTACCCGGTGGACTCCGTGCCAACCGTGGTCAAGCGCATCAACAACTCGTTCCGTCGCGCCGACCAGATCCAGTGGAAAGCCGGTAAAGGCCCGGGCGACGAAGGCTACATCGACTACTTCGCACCGATCGTGGCTGACGCCGAAGCCGGTTTCGGCGGCGTGCTGAACGCCTACGAGCTGATGAAGAGCATGATCGAAGCAGGCGCTGCCGGCGTTCACTTCGAAGACCAACTGGCCTCGGTAAAAAAATGCGGCCACATGGGCGGCAAAGTACTGGTACCGACCCAGGAAGCCGTACAGAAGCTGACCGCTGCCCGTCTGGCTGCTGACGTTGCCGGTACACCGACCATCATCCTGGCCCGTACCGACGCCAACGCTGCCGACCTGTTGACTTCGGACTGCGACCCATACGACCAACCGTTCGTCACTGGCGAACGTACCCAGGAAGGCTTCTACAAAGTGCGCGCCGGTCTCGACCAGGCCATCGCTCGCGGCCTGGCCTATGCCCCTTATGCTGACCTGATCTGGTGCGAAACCGCCAAGCCGGACCTGGCAGAAGCCCGTCGCTTCGCTGAAGCGATCAAAAAGGAATACCCGGACCAACTGCTGTCCTACAACTGCTCGCCTTCCTTCAACTGGAAGAAAAACCTGGACGACGCAACCATCGCCAAGTTCCAGCGCGAACTGTCCGCCATGGGCTACAAGCACCAGTTCATTACCCTGGCCGGCATCCACAACATGTGGCACAGCATGTTCAACCTGGCGCACGACTACGCCCGCAACGACATGACCGCCTACGTGAAGCTGCAGGAGCAGGAATTCGCTGACGCCTCCAAGGGTTACACCTTCGTGGCTCACCAGCAGGAAGTGGGCACCGGCTACTTCGACGACATGACCACCGTGATCCAGGGCGGCAGCTCGTCCGTGACCGCGCTGACCGGCTCGACCGAAGAAGAACAGTTCCACTGAGTGACTGAGCAAACGGCCATTGCGGGCCCTATGAAAAGCTAACCGCAATGCCGCTCGATCTATGCCCCGACTGGTTCGGGGCGTTTTTTTGCCCGAAAAAACTCCCCCTGACACCACGCAAATCAAAAATATGGGAGGGGGCTTGCCCCCGATTACGGTGTGTCAGTCAATACTTCGTTGCTGATCCAGCGCAATCAGGGGCAAGCCCCCTCCCACATTGGGAAATGTGCCCAACCTAAAATTTTGGGCAAAACATTGATCCAAAGCGGTATTTTGTTCAGATAAATCGGATAAAAGATCCGCTCCGGCAACTAGCGGTATTCAAGCAAGTAACGACAACTTCCTGTGCCGAACCATGACCATCCGCTTAACGCTCACCCAAACAACATTCATTATCATTTGGACCATGAAAGCGTCGTTACAGGTTAAACAAAACATATTTGATAAAAAGCCCGCTAATGCCCGTAAATCAAGGGCTGCAGCCTCAAGGAGGTGTACTATGTGCTTATTCCACCGAATAATTTCGCTATAGGAATTTTACTTGCCCGGTGTTTAGCCATAAAATCACCGCGATTGATTCCGCTGCGACATATCGTCACTGCATTGTTACTTTTTCGAGCTCAGAGACCTTTGCTCTCTGTTAAGGATTACCAGCATGACCGAAGCGACAGGACTCATGGCCCACAACTGGGGCTTTGCCATTTTCCTCCTCGGTGTTGTCGGCCTCTGTGCCTTCATGCTCGGCGTCTCCAGCCTACTCGGGTCAAAAGCCTGGGGCCGCAGCAAAAACGAACCGTTCGAGTCCGGCATGCTGCCCACAGGTGGTGCCCGCTTGCGGCTCTCAGCCAAATTCTATCTGGTCGCGATGCTGTTCGTGATCTTCGATATCGAAGCCCTCTTTCTCTTTGCCTGGTCTGTGTCCGTCCGCGAAAGCGGCTGGACCGGATTCGTCGAAGCCCTCGTTTTCATAGCAATTCTGTTGGCAGGCCTTGTCTACCTATTTCGAGTGGGCGCCCTTGATTGGGCTCCGGAAGCTCGTCGCAAGCGGCAAGCGAAGCTGAAACAATGAGGCTTTGGCGATGCAATACAATCTCACCAGGATCGACCCGGATGCTCCTAACGAGCAGTACCCCATCGGCGAACGGGAAACCGTTTCCGATCCGTTAGAAGACCAAGTCCACAAAAACATCTACATGGGCAAGCTGGAAGACGTGCTGAGCGGTGCGGTCAACTGGGGGCGTAAAAACTCCCTGTGGCCGTACAACTTCGGTCTGTCCTGCTGCTACGTGGAAATGACCACCGCCTTCACGGCGCCCCACGACATCGCGCGCTTTGGCGCCGAAGTGATCCGGGCATCGCCGCGTCAGGCGGATTTCATGGTTATCGCCGGAACCTGCTTTATCAAGATGGCGCCGATCATTCAGCGTCTCTACGAGCAAATGCTCGAGCCAAAGTGGGTTATCTCCATGGGTTCGTGCGCCAACTCCGGTGGCATGTACGACATCTATTCCGTTGTTCAGGGGGTGGACAAGTTCCTGCCCGTGGACGTCTACGTGCCTGGCTGCCCGCCCCGCCCTGAAGCATTTTTGCAAGGCTTGATGCTGTTGCAGGAATCGATTGGCAAGGAGCGTCGCCCACTTTCCTGGGTTGTCGGAGATCAAGGCGTTTACCGCGCCGAGATGCCGTCACAAAAGGAACAGCGCCGCGAACAGCGTATTCAGGTCACCAACCTGCGCAGCCCCGACGAAGTTTGATCCAGAGCCGCTTCTTTTATAGAACGAAAACCTGGCTTCATTCTTTACGTTGACCGAAAGCGATAAAAAACCATGACTACAGGCAGTGCTCGACGCATCCCGCCTTATAAGGCAGACGACCAGGATGTGGTCGTCGAACTCAATAACCGTTTTGGCCCTGACGCCTTCACCGCCCAGGCCACACGTACCGGCATGCCGGTGCTGTGGGTGGCGCGTGCCAGGCTCGTCGAAGTCCTGACCTTCCTGCGCAACCTGCCCAAGCCATACGTCATGCTCTATGACCTGCATGGCGTGGACGAGCGCCTGCGCACCAAACGCCAGGGACTGCCGAGCGGCGCCGATTTCACCGTGTTCTACCACCTGATGTCGCTGGAACGTAACAGCGACGTGATGATCAAGGTCGCCCTGTCCGAGAGCGACCTGAGCGTCCCGACCGTGACCGGTATCTGGCCAAACGCCAACTGGTACGAGCGCGAAGTGTGGGACATGTTCGGCATCGACTTCCCGGGCCACCCGCACCTGTCGCGCATCATGATGCCGCCGACCTGGGAAGGTCACCCGCTGCGCAAGGACTTCCCTGCCCGCGCCACCGAATTCGATCCGTTCAGCCTGACGCTTGCCAAGCAGCAGCTTGAAGAAGAAGCCGCACGCTTCCGTCCGGAAGACTGGGGCATGAAGCGTTCCGGCACCAACGAGGACTACATGTTCCTCAACCTGGGCCCGAACCACCCTTCAGCGCACGGTGCCTTCCGCATCATCCTGCAACTGGACGGCGAAGAAATCGTCGACTGCGTGCCCGACGTCGGTTACCACCACCGTGGTGCCGAGAAGATGGCCGAGCGCCAGTCCTGGCACAGCTTCATCCCGTACACCGACCGTATCGACTACCTCGGCGGCGTGATGAACAACCTGCCTTACGTGCTCTCGGTCGAGAAGCTGGCCGGCATCAAGGTACCGGACCGCGTCGATACCATCCGCATCATGATGGCCGAGTTCTTCCGGATCACCAGCCACCTGTTGTTCCTGGGTACCTATATCCAGGACGTCGGCGCCATGACCCCGGTGTTCTTCACCTTCACCGACCGTCAGCGCGCCTACAAGGTCATCGAAGCCGTCACCGGTTTCCGCCTGCACCCGGCCTGGTACCGCATTGGCGGTGTCGCCCACGACCTGCCCAATGGTTGGGAGCGCCTGGTCAAGGAATTCATCGACTGGATGCCCAAGCGTCTGGACGAGTACCAGAAAGCCGCCCTGGACAACAGCATCCTCAAGGGCCGCACCATCGGCGTCGCGGCCTACAACACCAAAGAGGCCCTGGAATGGGGCGTCACCGGTGCAGGCTTGCGTTCCACCGGTTGCGATTTCGACCTGCGTAAAGCGCGTCCGTACTCCGGCTACGAGAACTTCGAATTCGAAGTCCCGCTGGCGGCCAACGGCGATGCCTACGACCGTTGCATCGTGCGCGTCGAAGAAATGCGCCAGAGCCTGAAAATCATCGAGCAGTGCATGCGCAACATGCCGGCCGGCCCGTACAAGGCGGATCACCCGCTGACCACGCCGCCGCCGAAAGAGCGCACGCTGCAGCACATCGAAACCCTGATCACGCACTTCCTGCAAGTTTCGTGGGGCCCGGTCATGCCGGCCAACGAATCCTTCCAGATGATCGAAGCGACCAAGGGTATCAACAGTTATTACCTGACGAGCGATGGCGGCACCATGAGCTACCGCACCCGGATTCGTACTCCAAGCTTCCCGCACTTGCAGCAGATCCCTTCGGTGATCAAAGGCGAGATGGTCGCGGACTTGATTGCGTACCTGGGTAGTATCGATTTCGTTATGGCCGACGTGGACCGCTAAGCATGAATAACACGCTTATCCAGACAGACCGTTTCACCTTGAGTGAAACCGAGCGCTCGGCCATCGAGCACGAGCTCCATCACTACGAAGACCCGCGCGCGGCGTCGATCGAAGCCCTGAAGATCGTCCAGAAGGAACGTGGCTGGGTGCCGGACGGCGCCCTCTACGCCATCGGCGAGATACTCGGCATCCCCGCCAGCGATGTTGAAGGCGTGGCCACGTTCTACAGCCAGATCTTCCGCCAACCCGTGGGCCGCCACATCATTCGCGTATGCGACAGCATGGTCTGCTACATCGGTGGTCACGAGTCGGTGGTCAGCGAGATCCAGAACAAGCTGGGCATCGGCCTCGGCCAAACCACCCCGGACGGCCGCTTCACGCTGCTGCCGGTGTGCTGCCTGGGCAACTGCGACAAGGCGCCGGCGTTGATGATCGACGACGACACATTCGGTGACGTGCAGCCTGCTGGCGTGACCCAATTGCTCGAGGGCTACCCATGACCCTGACTTCCTTCGGCCCGGCCAACCGCATCAAGCGGTCGCCCGAGACTCACCCGCTGACCTGGCGCCTGCGTGACGATGCCGAGCCTGTATGGCTCGAGGAGTACCAGGCCAAGAACGGTTACGCGGCTGCGCGCAAAGCGTTTGCCGACATGGCTCAGGACGATATCGTCCAGACCGTGAAGGACGCCGGCCTCAAGGGCCGCGGCGGTGCAGGCTTCCCCACTGGCGTGAAGTGGGGCCTGATGCCCAAAGACGAATCCATCAACATCCGCTACCTGCTGTGCAACGCGGATGAAATGGAGCCGAACACCTGGAAAGACCGCATGCTGATGGAGCAACTGCCCCATCTGCTGATCGAAGGCATGCTCATCAGTGCACGCGCGCTGAAAACCTACCGGGGCTACATCTTCCTGCGTGGCGAATACACCACCGCCGCCAAGAACCTCAATCGAGCAGTGCTAGAAGCCAAGGCTGCAGGCCTGCTGGGCAAGAACATCCTCGGTTCGGGTTTCGACTTCGAACTGTTCGTACACACCGGCGCCGGGCGTTATATCTGCGGTGAAGAAACCGCACTGATCAACTCCCTCGAAGGCCGCCGCGCCAACCCGCGCTCCAAGCCGCCCTTCCCTGCCGCCGTTGGCGTGTGGGGCAAGCCGACTTGCGTGAACAACGTCGAAACCCTATGCAACGTGCCGGCGATCATTGCCGACGGCGTGGACTGGTACAAATCGTTGGCCCGCGAAGGCAGTGAAGACATGGGCACCAAGCTCATGGGGTTCTCTGGCAAGGTCAAGAACCCTGGCCTGTGGGAACTGCCATTCGGCGTGACCGCGCGCGAGCTGTTCGAGGACTACGCCGGCGGCATGCGCGACGGCTACACCCTCAAGGCCTGGCAGCCAGGCGGCGCCGGCACCGGCTTCCTGCTCCCCGAGCACCTCGACGCACAAATGTATGCCGGCGGCATCGGCAAGGTCGGCACCCGGATGGGGACTGGCCTGGCGATGGCGGTGGACAACACTGTGAACATGGTCTCGCTGCTGCGCAACATGGAGCAGTTCTTTGCTCGCGAATCCTGCGGTTTCTGTACCCCGTGCCGCGACGGCCTGCCGTGGAGCGTCAAGCTGCTGATGGCCCTGGAAAAAGGCGAAGGCCGCGAGGGTGACATCGAAACCCTGCTGGGGCTGGTCGGCTTCCTCGGCCCAGGCAAGACCTTCTGTGCTCACGCACCGGGCGCCGTGGAGCCATTGGGCAGCGCAATCAAATATTTCCGCTCGGAGTTCGAAGCCGGCATCGCGCCCACCAGCGCCGCCGTCCCGCCTCTGGCGAGGCCGATCGTAGTCGGCGCGTAACGCTTAAACCGGCGAAGGGTCCGTGCCCCTCGCCTCGTCATGTGCTGACGCCGTCAAGGCTGTGTTGATGCACATGAATAACAAGATTCCATTAGCCACGCCCGCTGACAACGGGCCAACGAAGAACTTTGAACCATGGCCACTATCCACGTAGACGGCAAAGCGCTCGAAGTCGATGGGGCGGACAACCTGTTACAGGCGTGTCTGTCACTAGGCCTCGACATCCCTTATTTCTGCTGGCACCCCGCTCTTGGTAGCGTCGGTGCCTGTCGCCAGTGTGCGGTCAAGCAGTACACCGACGAGAACGACACCCGTGGTCGTATCGTCATGTCCTGCATGACCCCAGCCACCGACAACACCTGGATCTCCATCGACGATGATGAATCCAAGGCGTTCCGCGCCAGTGTCGTCGAATGGCTGATGACCAACCACCCGCACGACTGCCCGGTCTGCGAGGAAGGCGGTCACTGCCACCTGCAAGACATGACGGTGATGACCGGCCACAACGAGCGCCGCTATCGCTTCACCAAGCGCACCCACCAGAACCAGGAGCTGGGCCCGTTCATTTCCCACGAAATGAACCGCTGCATCGCCTGCTACCGCTGCGTGCGTTTCTATAAAGACTACGCCGGCGGCACCGACCTCGGCGTATTCGGCGCCCACGACAACGTGTACTTCGGTCGCGTTGAAGACGGCGTACTGGAAAGCGAATTCTCCGGCAACCTCACCGAGGTTTGCCCAACCGGCGTGTTCACCGACAAGACTCACTCCGAGCGCTACAACCGTAAGTGGGACATGCAGTTCGCCCCGAGCATCTGCCATGGCTGCTCCAGCGGTTGCAACATCTCCCCGGGCGAGCGCTACGGCGAACTGCGTCGCATCGAAAACCGCTTCAACGGTTCGGTCAACCAGTACTTCCTGTGCGACCGTGGCCGTTTCGGCTATGGCTACGTCAACCGCGAAGACCGCCCACGTCAGCCACTGCTGGCCGGCGGCGCGAAGCTGAACACCGACGAAGCCCTGGATAAAGCCGCCGACCTGCTGCGCGGTCGCAACATCGTCGGCATCGGTTCGCCACGCGCCAGCCTCGAAAGCAACTACGCGTTGCGCGAACTGGTCGGCGCCGAACACTTCTACTGCGGTATCGAAGCCGCTGAACTGGAGCGCATCCGCCTGGTCCTGCAAGTGCTGAACGACAGCCCGCTGCCGGTGCCGAACATGCGCGACATCGAAGACCACGATGCGATCTTCGTGCTCGGTGAAGACCTGACCCAGACCGCCGCGCGTATGGCTTTGTCGCTGCGCCAGTCGGTCAAAGGCAAGGCCGAAGCCATGGCCGACGCCATGCGCGTGCAGCCTTGGCTCGACGCCGCAGTGAAAAACATCGGCCAGCACGCGCTGAACCCGCTGTTTATCGCCAGCCTGGCCGAAACCAAGCTCGACGACATCGCCGAAGAATGCGTACACGCAGCGCCAGATGACTTGGCCCGCCTCGGTTTCGCCGTGGCCCACGCCCTCGACGCCAGCGCGCCTGCCGTTGAAGGCCTGGACGCTGAAGCCGTGGCACTTGCCCAGCGCATCGCCGACGCCCTGCTGGCGGCCAAGCGCCCATTGATCATTGCCGGCACCTCGTTGGGTTCCAAGGCGCTGATCGAAGCGGCGGCCAACATCGCCAAGGCCTTGAAGCTGCGCGAGAAGAACGGTTCCATCAGCCTGATCGTGCCGGAAGCCAACAGCCTCGGCCTGGCCATGCTCGGTGGCGAGTCCGTCGACAGCGCCCTGCAAGCCGTGATCGATGGCAAAGCCGACGCCCTTGTGGTGCTGGAAAACGACCTGTACACCCGCACGGATTCGGCCAAGGTCGACGCCGCGCTGAACGCCGCCAAAGTACTGATCGTTGCCGATCACCAGAAGACCGCCACCAGCGAGCGTGCCGACCTGGTATTACCGGCTGCGACCTTCGCTGAAGGCGACGGTACTTTGGTCAGCCAGGAAGGCCGCGCCCAGCGCTTCTTCCAGGTGTTCGATCCGAAGTACATGGACGCCAGCATCCTGGTTCACGAAGGCTGGCGCTGGCTGCATGCCCTGCGCTCGACCCTGCTGAATCAGCCGATCGACTGGACCCAGCTCGACCACGTCACCGCAGCCGTCGCTGCGAGCGCCCCGCAACTGGCGCGCATCGTTGACGCAGCACCGTCCGCCGCGTTCCGCATCAAGGGCATGAAACTCGCCCGTGAGCCGCTGCGTTACTCCGGTCGTACCGCCATGCGCGCTGACATCAGCGTGCATGAACCGCGTACTCCGCAAGACAACGACACCGCGTTCGCCTTCTCCATGGAAGGTTACTCGGGTTCGGTCGAGCCACGTCAGCAGGTGCCATTTGCCTGGTCGCCGGGCTGGAACTCGCCGCAGGCCTGGAACAAGTTCCAGGACGAAGTCGGTGGTCATATCCGCGCTGGCGACCCGGGCACCCGCCTGATCGAAACCCAGGGCGACGCGTTGAACTGGTTCGCCGCCGTACCGCGTCCGTTCAACCCAGCCCAGGGCACCTGGCAGGTTGTACCGTTCTTCCACCTGTTCGGCAGCGACGAGACCTCGTCCAAAGCCGCACCGGTTCAAGAGCGCATCCCGGAAGCCTACGTGTCCGTGGCCAAGTCAGAAGCCGACCGCCTGGGCGTCAACGACGGTGCCCTGCTCAGCTTGACCGTGGCCGGTCAGACCCTGCGTCTGCCGCTGCGCATCAACGACGAGTTAGGCGCCGGCCTGGTTGCACTGCCAAAAGGCATCGCCGGTATTCCACCGTCGATCTTTGGCCAAACCGTTGACGGTCTGCAGGAGGCAGCGCAATGACCTGGTTCACCCCTGAAGTCATCGACGTGATCATTGCGGTCGTCAAGGCCATCGTGATCCTGTTGGCCGTGGTCGTGGCGGGCGCTTTGCTCAGCTTCGTCGAACGTCGTCTGCTCGGCTGGTGGCAGGACCGTTACGGTCCGAACCGCGTTGGCCCGTTCGGCATGTTCCAGATCGCTGCCGACATGCTGAAAATGTTCTTCAAGGAAGACTGGACGCCACCGTTTGCCGACAAGGTGATCTTCACCCTGGCACCGGTGGTGGCCATGAGCGCCTTGCTGATCGCCTTCGCGGTCATCCCGATCACCCCGACCTGGGGCGTGGCGGACCTGAACATCGGCCTGCTGTTCTTCTTCGCCATGGCCGGTCTGTCGGTCTACGCGGTACTGTTCGCCGGTTGGGCCAGTAACAACAAGTTCGCCCTGCTGGGCAGCTTGCGGGCCTCGGCCCAGACCGTGTCCTACGAAGTGTTCATGGGCCTCGCGCTGATGGGCATCGTGGTGCAGGTCGGCTCGTTCAACATGCGCGACATCGTCGAGTACCAGGCGCAGAACCTGTGGTTCATCATTCCGCAGTTCTTTGGCTTCTGTACGTTCTTCATCGCTGGCGTCGCCGTGACTCACCGTCACCCGTTCGACCAGCCGGAAGCGGAACAGGAACTGGCCGACGGTTACCACATTGAATATGCCGGCATGAAGTGGGGCATGTTCTTCGTCGGTGAGTACATCGGCATCATCTTGATCTCGGCCCTGCTGGTCACGCTGTTCTTCGGCGGCTGGCACGGTCCGTTCGGCATCCTGCCGCAGCTGGCGTTCTTCTGGTTTTTCCTGAAGACCGCGTTCTTCATCATGCTGTTTATCCTGCTGCGCGCTTCCATTCCGCGTCCACGGTATGACCAGGTGATGGATTTCAGCTGGCGCTTCTGCCTGCCGCTGACCCTGATCAATTTGCTGGTGACTGCTGCCGTTGTGTTGTTGAACACGCCAGCGGGCGCGGTTCAGTGAGGATTTGACCCATGTTCAAATATATTGGCGACATCGTTAAGGGTACCGGTACCCAGTTGCGAAGCCTGGTGATGGTGTTCGGTCACGGCTTTCGCAAACGCGACACCCTGCAATACCCGGAAGAAGCGGTGTACCTGCCGCCGCGCTATCGCGGCCGCATCGTACTGACTCGCGACCCCGATGGCGAAGAGCGTTGCGTAGCCTGCAACCTGTGCGCCGTGGCATGCCCGGTGGGTTGTATCTCCCTGCAGAAAGCTGAAACCGAAGACGGTCGCTGGTACCCGGACTTCTTTCGCATCAACTTCTCGCGCTGCATTTTCTGCGGCCTCTGCGAGGAAGCTTGCCCGACCACCGCGATCCAGCTCACACCGGATTTCGAGATGGCCGAGTTCAAACGTCAGGACCTGGTGTACGAGAAAGAAGATCTGCTGATCTCTGGTCCCGGTAAAAACCCTGATTACAACTTCTATCGTGTTGCAGGTATGGCCGTTGCCGGTAAGCCGAAAGGCGCCGCACAAAACGAAGCCGAACCGATCAACGTGAAGAGCTTGCTGCCTTAAGGAAGAAAGATGGAATTCGCTTTCTATTTCGCATCGGGTATTGCAGTGGTGTCCACGCTTCGCGTGGTCACCAACACCAACCCCGTGCACGCCCTGCTCTACCTGATCATTTCGCTGATCGCCGTGGCCATGACCTTTTTCAGCCTCGGCGCACCGTTCGCCGGTGTACTGGAAGTGATCGCCTACGCTGGCGCCATCATGGTGCTGTTCGTGTTTGTGGTGATGATGCTAAACCTCGGGCCGGCCTCGGTCGCCCAGGAACGCGTTTGGCTCAAGCCCGGCATCTGGCTCGGCCCGGTGATCCTCGCCGCGCTGCTGCTGGCTGAACTGCTGTATGTACTGTTCGCTCACCAGAGCGGCCAGGCCATCGGCCACACCACCGTTGACGCGAAGGCCGTGGGCGTTAGCCTGTTCGGCCCGTACCTGCTGGTGGTCGAACTGGCTTCGATGCTGCTGCTCGCCGCAGCCATCACCGCCTTCCACTTGGGCCGTAACGAAGCCAAGGAGCAATGACGATGCCTGCTATCCCTTTGGAGCATGGTCTGGCGGTCGCCGGCATCCTGTTCTGCCTTGGCCTGGTAGGCCTGATGGTTCGCCGTAACATTTTGTTCGTGTTGATGAGCCTGGAAGTCATGATGAACGCTGCGGCACTGGCGTTCATTGTTGCGGGTAGCCGTTGGGGCCAGCCGGATGGACAAGTCATGTTCATCCTGGTGATCAGCCTGGCAGCCGCCGAGGCCAGTATCGGCCTGGCGATCCTGCTGCAACTGTATCGTCGCTTCCACACGCTTGATATCGACGCTGCCAGTGAGATGCGCGGATGAACATGATCTTTCTGACTTTCGTATTTCCCCTGATCGGTTTCCTGCTGCTGTCGTTCTCTCGCGGACGCTGGTCGGAAAACCTCTCGGCCCTGATCGGCGTGGGCTCCATCGGCCTGTCGGCGATTGTCACCGCCTACGTCATCTGGCAATTCAACGTCGCACCGCCCGAAGGCGGTCACTACACCCTGGTGTTGTGGCAGTGGATGTCGGTGGAGGGCTTCAAGCCCAACTTCGCCCTCTACATCGACGGCCTGTCGATCACCATGCTCGGCGTGGTGGTGGGTGTAGGCTTCCTGATCCACCTGTTCGCGTCCTGGTACATGCGCGGTGAAGCCGGTTACTCGCGCTTCTTCGCGTACACCAACCTGTTTATCGCCAGCATGCTGTTCCTGGTGCTGGGCGATAACCTGTTGTTCCTGTACTTCGGCTGGGAAGGCGTGGGCCTGTGCTCGTACTTGTTGATCGGTTTCTACTACAGCAACCGCAACAACGGTAACGCAGCACTCAAGGCCTTTATCGTCACCCGGATCGGCGACGTGTTCATGGCCATCGGCCTGTTCATCCTGTTCCAACAGGTGGGCACGCTGAACATCCAGGAACTGCTGGTGCTGGCACCGCAGAAGTTCCAGGTCGGTGACTTCTGGATCACCCTGGCGACCCTGATGCTGCTGGGCGGCGCCGTCGGTAAATCCGCACAACTGCCGCTGCAAACCTGGCTGGCGGATGCGATGGCCGGTCCTACCCCGGTGTCGGCACTGATCCACGCCGCCACCATGGTGACCGCCGGTGTCTACCTGATCGCCCGTACCCACGGCCTGTTCACCCTGGCGCCGGACATCCTGCACCTGGTGGGCCTGGTCGGCGGCGCGACCCTGGTACTGGCCGGCTTCGCCGCGCTGGTACAGACCGACATCAAGCGGATCCTCGCCTACTCGACCATGAGCCAGATCGGCTACATGTTCCTGGCTCTGGGCGTCGGTGCCTGGGACGCGGCGATCTTCCACCTGATGACCCACGCCTTCTTCAAGGCCCTGCTGTTCCTGGCCTCCGGTGCGGTGATCGTTGCCTGCCACCACGAGCAGAACATCTTCAAGATGGGCGGTCTGTGGAAGAAATTGCCACTGGCTTACGCCAGCTTCATCGTCGGTGGTGCCGCACTCTCGGCCCTGCCATTGGTGACCGCCGGCTTCTACTCGAAAGACGAAATCCTCTGGGAAGCCTTTGCCAGCGGTAACCAAGGCCTGCTGTACGCCGGCCTGGTGGGTGCGTTCATGACCTCGCTGTACACCTTCCGCCTGATCTTCATCGCCTTCCACGGTGAAGCCAAGACCGAAGCACACGCAGGCCACGGCATCTCCCATTGGCTGCCGCTGTCGGTGCTGATCATCCTGTCGACCTTCATCGGCGCCTTGATCACTCCGCCACTGGCCGGTGTACTGCCGGAAAGCGTCGGCCATGCCGGCGGCGACGCCAAGCACAGCCTGGAGCTCGCCTCAGGCGCCATCGCGGTGGCCGGTATCATGCTCGCAGCCCTGCTGTTCCTCGGCAAGCGTCGTTTCGTCACCGCCGTCGCCAACAGTGGCATTGGTCGCTTCCTGTCGGCCTGGTGGTTCGCCGCCTGGGGCTTCGATTGGATCTACGACAAACTGTTCGTCAAGCCTTACCTTGCGATCAGCCACGTACTGCGCAAAGACCCGCTCGACCAGACCATCGGTTTGATCCCGCGCGCCGCCAAGGCTGGCCACACCGCCCTGAGCCGCAGCGAGACTGGCCAATTGCGTTGGTATGCAGCTTCCATGGCGGCGGGTGCCGTTCTGGTGATCGGCGCCATCGTTGTGGTAGCGGTCTGACCATGTCTAAGTACATTGCGAACTTTGCGAACTTGCGAAAGGAAACGAGCCCGTCATGATTCTGCCCTGGCTAATCCTGATCCCCTTTATCGGCGGCCTGCTCTGCTGGATGGGTGAACGCTTCGGCGCCACCCTCCCCCGCTGGATTGCGTTGCTGACCATGTCCCTGGAACTCGCTCTCGGCCTCTGGCTGTGGGCCCATGGCGACTATTCATTTGCTCCGGCGCCTGGCGCCGATCCGACCTGGGCGCTCGAGTTCAAGCACGTCTGGATTCAGCGCTTCGGCATCAACGTACACCTGGCCCTCGACGGCCTGTCGTTGCTGATGATCCTGCTGACCGGCCTGCTGGGTGTCCTCTCGGTACTCTGCTCCTGGAAAGAGATTCAGCGTCACGTGGGCTTCTTCCACCTGAACCTGATGTGGATCCTGGGCGGCGTGGTCGGCGTGTTCCTCGCCCTCGACCTGTTCATGTTCTTCTTCTTCTGGGAAATGATGCTGGTGCCGATGTACTTCCTCATCGCGCTCTGGGGCCATAGTTCTTCGGACGGCAAGAAAACCCGGATCTACGCGGCGACCAAGTTCTTCATCTTCACCCAGGCTTCCGGCCTGATCATGTTGGTGGCGATCCTGGGTCTGGTATTGGTCAACTTCAACAGCACTGGCGTGATTACCTTCAACTACGCCGACCTGTTGAAAACCAAGATGTCCCTGACCACCGAGTACATCCTGATGCTGGGCTTCTTCATCGCCTTCGCGGTGAAGCTGCCGGTGGTGCCGTTCCACTCCTGGCTGCCGGATGCTCACGCCCAGGCGCCGACCGCCGGTTCCGTGGACCTGGCCGGTATCCTGTTGAAGACGGCGGCCTACGGCCTGCTGCGTTTCGCGCTGCCGTTGTTCCCGAATGCCTCGGCCGAGTTTGCGCCGATCGCCATGACCCTGGGTCTGATCGGGATCTTCTACGGTGCGTTCCTGGCCTTCGCGCAAACCGACATCAAGCGCCTGATTGCCTTCTCGTCCGTTTCCCACATGGGTTTCGTACTGATCGGCATCTACTCCGGCAGCCAACTGGCATTGCAAGGCGCCGTGATCCAGATGTTGGCCCACGGTATTTCGGCCGCCGCGCTGTTTATCCTCAGCGGCCAGTTGTACGAACGCCTGCACACCCGTGACATGCGTGAGATGGGTGGCGTGTGGTCGCGCATCGCCTACCTACCGGCGATCAGCCTGTTCTTTGCCGCCGCGTCCCTGGGCTTGCCGGGCACCGGTAACTTCATCGGCGAGTTCCTGATCCTGATGGGTACCTTCGCACAAACGCCGTGGATCAGCGCCATCGCCACTTCCGGCCTGGTATTCGGTTCGGTTTACTCGCTGATCATGATCCACCGTGCGTACTTCGGTGCGGCCAAATCCGACACCGTCCTGCACGGGATGGATACTCGCGAACTGATCATGGTGCTCGGTCTGGCGGTCCTGCTGATCTACATCGGCGTGTACCCACAACCGTTCCTGGACACTTCTGCCGCAACGATGCATGGCGTGCAGCAGTGGTTCGGCACCGCCTTCTCTCAACTCGCTTCGGCCCGGTAAGAGCGCTATGGAATTCACGATCCAACACTTTATCGCGCTTGCGCCGCTGCTGATCACCAGTCTCACCATTGTGGTGGTGATGCTGGCGATCGCCTGGCGTCGCAATCACGCGCAAACCTTCCTGCTGTCCTGCGCGGGTTTGAACCTGGCTTTGCTGTCGATCATCCCGGCACTCAAGGTCGCACCCCTGGCGGTGACCCCGCTGATGATGATCGATGACTTCGCGCTGCTGTATATCGCGTTGATCCTCGTCGCCACCCTGGCCTGCGTCACCCTCGCCCACGCCTACCTCGGCGAGGGCGGCACCGGCTACCCGGGCAACCGCGAAGAGCTGTACCTGCTGATCCTGCTGGCTGCAGCCGGCGGTATCGTGCTGGTCAGCGCGCAGCACCTGGCGGGCTTGTTCATCGGCCTGGAACTGCTGTCGATCCCGACCTACGGCCTGGTGGCCTACGCCTTCTTCAACAAGCGTTCCCTGGAAGCCGGCATCAAGTACATGGTGCTGTCGGCCGCCGGTTCCGCGTTCCTGTTGTTTGGTATGGCCCTGCTCTACGCCGAAGCCGGCAGCCTGAGCTTCACCGGTATCGGCCACGCCCTGGCGGCCACTAGCATGCCTGCGCCGATCGCCCAACTGGGCCTGGCGATGATGCTGATCGGTCTGGCCTTCAAACTGTCGCTGGTGCCTTTCCACCTGTGGACGCCGGACGTGTACGAAGGCGCTCCGGCGCCGGTGGCTGCGTTCCTGGCCACGGCGACGAAAGTGGCGGTGTTTGCGGTGGTGGTGCGTCTGTTCCAGATCTCCCCGGCGGCCAATACCGGCGTGTTGAGCGACGTACTGAGCGTGATCGCCGTTGCATCGATCCTGTTCGGTAACCTGCTGGCGCTAACCCAGAACAACCTCAAGCGTCTGCTGGGCTACTCGTCCATCGCCCACTTCGGCTACCTGCTGATCGCCCTGGTGGCGAGCAAAGGTCTGGCCCTGGAAGCGATCGGCGTGTACCTGGTCACCTACGTGATCACCAGCCTCGGCGCCTTCGGGGTCATCACCCTGATGTCCTCGCCTTACAAAGGCCGTGACGCCGACGCCCTGTACGAGTATCGCGGCCTGTTCTGGCGCCGTCCGTACCTGACCGCCGTGTTGACCCTGATGATGCTGTCCCTGGCTGGTATCCCGCTCACTGCGGGCTTTATCGGCAAGTTCTACATCATCGCGACCGGGGTTGAAGCGCATCAATGGTGGCTGGTTGCCTCACTCATCTTGGGTAGCGCCATCGGCGTGTTCTACTACCTGCGCGTGATGGTCACCCTGTTCCTGATCGAGCCAAACCTGCGCCGTGTGGATGCTGAGCTGCACTGGGAACAGAAAGCCGGCGGCGTGATGCTGCTGGCTATCGCCCTGCTCGCCTTCTTCCTCGGCGTGTACCCACAACCGTTGCTCACGCTGGTGCAGCACGCGGTACTGGGCGTTTGATCGCTTAGCGGTATGTGGTAAACAAAAACGGCACCTTTGGGTGCCGTTTTTGCATTTATGGGGCAGAGAACACGCTATCTCAAAGATTCTAAAGATCGGCCAACACTAAACCATCGAGCGTTTCGCGAAGTCGCTGATGCACCGGCAGGCGAAGGCCAAAGGTGCCGCGCAGCAAATCAAGCAGTTCATCGGCACTCGCTATCGCACGTTTTTCGCTGGGACCTTCCAGGGAGTGCACCGCGTAGTGGCCGTTGTTCAAGGTATGACGCTTACCCGGCGCTAACAGCGCCACTTTCAACTGACCGAGAAACGGCGAACCCGCATGCGTGGAGACATACCAGTTGCCGATTTCATAGTCGATGTCTGCCTGCACCAGCAGGTCGAACACATATAAGCCACGCCACTCCCCGCCGACCTGGGCCCACAAGGTGTAGCTGCCTTGCTTGCAGGTCAGGCGATAGGGTTCGTGGGCAGTCGCCTGGATCGCTTCGCTGTCCAGGCGTAACGGGCTGCTCGCCACCATGCCGCCAAAGCCGACGTCGCAGATATAGCGCACACCGTCCACCGTCACCAGACTCAGGCGATGGGTGCGCGCGGTGTGTGCGTCCGGCGGCCCGCCCATCACAACCCGTCCGGTGATACCGCGTGCGTCGAAGCCCAGTTCTTGCAGCAGTTCCAGGAACAGTTGATTCAGTTCATAGCAATACCCACCACGGCCATCGAGCAACACTTTTTGCTCGACACTGGGCAGGTCGATCGGCACTGGCAAGTGCAGCAGGGTCGACAGGCTTTCAAAGGCGAACGTACACACATGCCGCAATTGCAGGTCTTGCAAGGTTTGCAGGGTCGGCGGCGGCGGTGCATCGTAGCCCAGGCGTTGCAGGTACAGCTGGCTATGGGTCAGGCGGGACATAACGCGATCCTTGGGCGCGTGGCGAAGGCCTCACTATGACGCCCGGCGCAGTAATTTGTCATTTTGAATGAACCTTTTTGAACGCTTTCCTATCCATCTATAACAAGACAGGGAGGCAACATGATTACCGCAAAAATCTACACCATTACCTACCAACTGCACGGTCAACCGAAGTCCTTCGTAGTGCGTGCCGAAGTGATGAATAACGCCGAGGCCTGGCACTGGGCAGCGGTTGATGCCGATATTGCGCACGTCAGCCGCATTGGTCGGGTCGGCCATGAACAAGTGAAAAAAACCACCCGGCCCTGGGCCGAGAAGTACGGCATCAGCGACGTCACCTGGACACCGCCCAAATAAGCAAAAGCCCCTTCAATGCGACCTGTACCCTAATGGCACATAGTTTTGTGGATAGGTACAGGAGGTCTAGCAGGCGGAGGCTTTCGAACACCGACACCTTGCGCTGCAAAAACACATCGCAAGCCATTGCAACGTCTAAGCGCTGACAGCGATGTCGGCGCTTTTTATTACGGCTTTCATACTCATGTAGTGCTTTGTGTCCCGACTTCAACCACAGCCCCTCAGTCTCAGCTAAGTGTCTCTGCGTATCTTCCCCTCTACGCAAGTTCAGCGCAGATCAGCAGAGGCTACTCGCACATGAATCACATAAAAGCCGGATGGCTCAATAAAGTGCCCGAAGTGACACTGTCTTTCTGGGTCATCAAGATTCTGTCGACGACCGTGGGTGAAACCGGCGCTGACTTCCTGGCAGTAGATGCAGGTTTCGGCGCGGGCTGGACCAGCATTGGCATGGCGCTGTTACTGGCGGGCGCAGTATTTTTTCAGATGCGTAAAACAGCTTATTCGCCTTGGATCTACTGGTTGACCGTGGTGCTGGTGAGCGTCGTTGGCACGCAGATCACTGACATCATGACCGACATGCTCGACATCAGTCTGTACGTCAGCACGGCGGTCTTCTCGGTCCTGTTGGCGATCAATTTCCTGCTCTGGTACCGCGTGGAGCACAGCCTGTCGATCCGCGACATCGACACCCCACGGCGCGAGTTTTTTTACTGGACCACCGTACTCTGCACCTTTGCCCTAGGCACCGCCGCCGGGGACCTGGCCACTGAAGCGCTGGGGTTGGGTTTCACCGTCGGCAGCGTGATTTTCGGCGCACTGATTGGCGCGACGCTGCTGGCCTGGCGCCTAAGGGCCAATGCAGTGCTGACGTTCTGGATCGCCTACATCCTGACCCGCCCGTTCGGAGCTTCCCTCGGTGACTTGCTGACCCAAGCCAAGACCTATGGTGGTTTGGGTATGGGCGCGGCCTGGACCAGCGCCATCTTCCTGACGGTCATCGTGCTGTTGGTGGCCGTCGCGCAAATCAGCCTCGGCAATCGTAAAACCGTCACTCAATAACCGTTCAGACATCTCTCAAAGGAATCAACATGCGCTCGTTCCAAACAGCTCTTCGCCACGTAGCGATCATCTCGTCTCTGGTGCTGCTCGGCAGCATGGCCGGCTGCTCGAAACCCGCCGACAAACCCGGCACCGGCGCACCCACCACGTCTGTCAGCGTGCCTGCTCAGGCAGGCTCAAAACTGGGTGACCTGAGCGAGTTCCGGGCAATCGCCGTCGACGTTGCCGCGCTCGTCGAGAAGAACGACCTGCCCGGTGCCAAGGCCCGCATCAAGGATCTGGAAACCGCCTGGGACTCCGCCGAAGCAGGCATCAAACCGCGTGCGGCCAGCGACTGGCATGTACTCGACAAAGCAATAGACCATGCACTCGATGCGCTGCGAAGCAATCCTGCGAAGCAAAACGAATGCACGGCGGCAATGGGTGATCTGCTCAAAACCTTCGATTCCATGAAAGGCAAACCGTGAGCATGCACGGAACCGGTGGCGGACAAACACCGGTTCAAGTGCTTCAATACAGCGGCGATGGTTGTGAGCGTCGCGCCTTTTTCTGCCGGAGCGTGCATGCGGACTTTACTGGTCGAAAATGACCTGATGATTGGTGATGCCATCGAGGGTGCGCTCAACGATGCGAGCTACGCCACCGACTGGGTGAAAAACGGCCTCACCGCCTTGGCGGCTCTGGACACCCAGACCTATGATCTGGTGCTGCTCGACCTGGGTCTTCCCGGCAAAGACGGGCTTGATGTGCTGGACGCCATTCGTGCGCGTAACAACCCCGTTCCATTGATCATTATCACCGCACGGGATGACCTCGACGATCGCTTGCGTGGCCTCGATGGCGGCGCTGATGACTTCTTGCTCAAACCGTTCCCGATGGCCGAGTTGTTGGCGCGCATGCGCGCGGTATTGCGCCGCCGGGGCGGTAATGCTCAATCGGTACTGAATAACGGAACGGTGTCGTTAAATCTCGTCTCTAAGCAAGCAACCACCGCCGAAACCACCGACGTGCAACTCTCCAGTCGAGAATTCGCGCTATTGCAGGCACTTTTGATAAGGCCTGGCGCCATTCTGTCTCGCAGCGAACTCGAGGACCGTATTTACGGCTGGGGCAATGAAGTGGAAAGCAACGCAGTAGAGTTTCTGATCCATTCATTGAGACGCAAGCTGGGCAGCCACGTCATTAAAAACGTCAGGGGTATGGGATGGATGGTTTCAAAAGGCGCTTGAGGGACTCGGTACAGTTAAGGCTCTCTATAACGCTGTCACTCGCCATCCTGATCGTCGCCGTCCTGGCCGGTGCATTCGCGTTTGTCTCCGCCTTCGATGAGGCGCACGAAATGCAGGACGACGTCCTACGTCAAGTAGCGGCATTGTTTGATCGACAGCACATGACGCTGCAGTATCCCAGCGCAGACCCGATCGTCAGCGACGACGACGACGCCAAGGTCATCGTGCAATACCTGGCCGACAGCGAGAAAGCGAGCGGCAATAACGACGCCGTCATACCCCTGCCCTTTCCCACAACGCTGGCCGATGGTTTATCGACGTTGACCATCGCGGGCGAACAGTTTCGGGTACTGGTCAGAACCACTGCTGAAGGCCGACGTATCGCGGTAGCCCAAGAAGCAGACGTGCGCGACAAGGAAGCACGCGAAAGCGCATGGCGCAGTCTTTTGCCCTTCCTCATTCTCTTTCCGGTGCTGCTGGTGGTGGTGGGCGACTTGGTGCGCAAGCTGTTCCGTCCGATCGCGACGCTTTCGGCAGAAATCGATCAGCGCGATAAACAGGCGTTGCATCCTATCAACGAGAGTCACCTGCCGACGGAGATCCGGCCTTTCGTTGTGGCGATCAATCGATTGCTCAAGCGCGTCGAGCAGGCCATGGAAGCACAACGGCGTTTCATTGCCGACGCAGCCCACGAATTACGATCGCCAATGACGGCGCTGTCACTCCAAGCGGAGCGATTGAAGGCTACGCAAATGTCAGCCGACGCCGCAGAACGCTTTTTGCCATTGGCTCAGGGGATCGAGCGCAGCAGAAAACTGATCGAACAACTGCTGGCCTTGGCAGCCGCACAATCGATTACCGAGCGACCACAAGCATCGGTATCCATACATGCCGTTTTTCGCCGGGTGCTGGAGGACTTGCTGCCGTTGGCAGAGCACAAGAACATTGATATCGGTGTTGAAAGTCTCATGGATGTTCAGATCATCATCAACGAGATGGACCTGTTCATCCTCCTCAAGAACCTGGTCGACAACGCCATTCGCTATACCCCTTCTGGTGGCCGTGTCGACCTTAAGGTCGGATTGGATCGGGGGACAGTCAATATCGAAATCAAGGATTCGGGGCCGGGCATCAGCGTTGCGGAACAACTTCTAGTATTCGACCCGTTTTACCGCAGCCTGGGTACCGACGAAACGGGTTCCGGGCTGGGTTTATCCATCGTCATGGCGATCGCGGATCGTACCGGAGCACGCATCCAATTGAGCTTTTCAGATGAAGTGAAGCAGAGCGGATTGCGTGTTTCTGTCTGGTTAAAAAGGCGTTAGACCCCATGGGGATTGTGGCCTACACCGATTTAGAGAACGCCGCATCAGCCATCGTTCAACTTGTTTAGCGCACACCGCGTCGTCAAGCATGAGAAGATGCCGCCCTGCTCTATCCCCTACAAACGCCAAGGAGATTCCCCCCGGATGTTCGAGCTCAAACCCTGCGACCCCATCACCTACCGCCAGCAGACCCGCCGCAGTACGTTAATCGTGGCTGTGTTGTTCGTGTCCCTGGCGATGCTGTTGTCGAGCCTGGCGGTGATGCTGTTCGGCGAAGCTGGCGGCGACAACTTTCGCTACAACGTGGGTGGGGTGTTTGCCGGGGTGTTGATCACCCTCGCCCTGGTACGCGGCCCGTTCTGGACCCAGCCATGGCTGGCGCCGGCGGTGTATGGCTGGCAGCTCAAGCGCAACCTGATGCGCGTGACCAACGTGATGCACAAGGTCACCGACCGCGTGCAGGCCAATGACCCGATGGCGCTCAAGGTCCTGCGTTTCTATCACCTAGGGTTGACGCAGATGCATGAGCTGGACGCCAACTCCAGCGCCCAGGCGCAGTTGGTCGGCGAGATCGAGGCACATAAGGCGAAGATGCAAGCGTTGGGGCTCGATACCGAGCAAACCCGTTTCGACCCGTCCTGGCTGGTCAGTTTCAAAGGCGCTTAAGCCAACACCCCAATGCGCTGCGCATCCGGCCAGAACAGCGCCGCCTGCCCACACGGCAGGCCGGCGGCATCGAGCAACGTCCACACCACACCGGCATGGATCATGAACGGCTGCTGATGCGCATCCACCCGCCAGCCGCTGTAGCCATCGGCGATGCCGTTGGCGCTGACGTGCTCCAGCAATACCTGGCGCGCGGCGCGGTCAAGTTCCGACGCACTGAAGCGTGACGGCATGCCGATGAAGGTCTCGCGCGGGTATTTGAAGCACTGCAGGGCGCACGCATTGGCGTAGGTAAACCGCGGGTCCGCCGCGCCGTCATGGGCCAGCAGGCTGTAGGGCGCATCAGCGTGCAGCCAGCTCAGGCGTTGCTGTGCGTCCAGATGCTCGGGGGCCGGCAAGCCCTGGCCGGTCCAGTGTCGGTAGGCGTCATCCAGCACGCGCACGAAGTCTTCTTGTCGGCTCACACTCTACCTCTCATTGTCAGTTGGAACGCTTTGCCCGCCAGCAAAACACGGCGCTGACGGCTATCGCTGCGCCCGCCAGGCCAAACACCCAAGGAGCTGCGGCGACCGGCAGCAACAGCCCCGCCAGCAGCGGCCCGAGGCCGGCGCCGATATCGCGCCACACCGCGTTGGAGGCCAATGCCGACACGCGCATCGAACCGGGGTTGCGCTCGGCCACCAAGGTCGTCACCAGGGGCAATTGCAACGCCCGCAACACCAGCACTGCAGCCGCGCCGACGATCACCCAATAACTGCCGAAAGCCGCCAGGGCCAACGCGCTCAGGAATGAAAACAGCAACAGCATCGACGTCGCACCGAAGCGTTGCGCCGCGCGACCGCCCAACGGGCTCAGGAGCATTTCCGAGACATAACGCAAAGCCATCAAGCCACCGGCGATCAACACTGCGTCGCCACCGAGGAGTTTCTGTGCCTGGATCGACAGGCCAAAGATAAACAGCCCATCCAGCGCCACACCTTCGATAAACGACCACAGCGCGACACTGTCGGGCCACTTGAAACGGCGCCCCGGACTGCTGTGCAAATCGTGGCCGACAGTAGGCAACCCCCGCGCCATCCACAAGCCCAGCAGGCAGCACGCGGCGAGAATCAGAAAGATCGGACGCGGCCCGACCGATAAGGTCAGCCAGCCCCCGAGTGGCAATGCAAGCATCGGCCCGAGGGCGATCAATGCCCGCGAGCGCCCCGCCCGGCGCGCGGCGCCCGTCGGCTCGGCGGTCGCCAGCACTTGGGTCGACAGGTTCAACGCCGCAAAACACAGGCCCCAGACCAGCCGCAACCCCAACAATGCAGCGAAGCCCGACAGCATCGAGTTACCCAGGGCACACAGCATCGCGGCACCGGCGGCGATCATGCAGGTCAGACGATCGCCGTGGCGGGCATAGAAATTAAGCACATGCCGGTAACCGAAAATCCGCACCAGTCGGTTGGCCGCCAGCAGCACCCCGGCCTGGGCCAACGTGATACCGAACGCCTGGGATTCCATAGGCAGCAGCAGATAAAGCAACACATCACTGGGTAGGCATAAAGCCAAGGTCAGCGCGGCGCGGCGGGAGGTAATGTCGGCAGTGCGTTGGGCCTGGCTTGACATAAATCTGAAACATCCCGAAATATTCAGGTCGCCACCGTAGCCTTCTCGAATGGCTTTTTACAACGATCCATTAAACCTTTTTGTCATAAGGCAACAACCGCAGGCCGCTGGCCAGGGACCTGCAAGGCGATCGAAGGTATGCGCAGCCATGGAAATGACCGGCAATGTGCGTAGGCCCAACATCGGCGCCAGCAACCCCAGCGGCACATTGATCAGGTACAGCCAGTGCCAGCCCGCGACCGACAGAATCGCCGACGCAGGCAAGTGCCAGGCCTGAGGCGTGATTACATCAACACGGTGCTGAGGTCCAGGCGCCCGTCCTTGAGCGGCGGGCACCAGTAATAGCCGCCGGTCAACGGTGTGCTGATGCGGTACAGGCCGTCGACGATACCGTCTTCCAACCCACTCATGCGGCGCAGTTGTGCTTCAAACGCATCGAAGGAATGCCCGAACGCGAGGAACATCAAGCCGGCCTGGCCGTTTTCCGCCCACGGCATCGAGCGGCGGACCACAAACGCTTCCGGGGTGAAGCTTTCCTGGGCGGTGCGTTTGGTGTGGGCGGATTCGGGCGCATCTTCCAGTTCTTCGTTGTCGCCATGGCGGCGACCGATGATGTGGTCGCGTTCCTGGGCAGGCAACGCGGCGAAACCATCGAGGTCGTGCTGCCATTGCTGGATCGCGGCGAAGCTGGCGCCGCTGTCGGTCAGTGCGGCTTCGACGGCGGCATCGTCGTGGGGGTTTTCGGTGCCGTCTTCGTAATCGGTCAGGTCAAAACCGCTCTTGTAGCGGAAGCCTTCGGTCGACTGCACCAGGCGGAACGCCGGGGCCAGGGCTTTCTCGAGCGCACGGCTACGCAAGAGCAATTCACCGCGATCCACGCCATGCAGCCACACCCACAACGCCTGCTGGGTGGAGGGGTTATGCGCGCCCGGCCCGCTGACGGCAGGAAAGGCGCGCAGCCCTTCAATCTGCGCGCCCAGTGCGTTGACCAGCGGCTCACCCAGGCCGACCACTGCCGCCGAATCCGCCCACTGCACCAGTGCGTCCAACGCGGCAGGGACAGCGGCCAGGGAGTCCACGGCAAAAAACAGATGGCGTGCCTGCAAAGGCACCGGTGCGGCAAGAATGCCCGGCTGGTACTGACTCATGTGAACTCCTTCAAGTAAGCCGCGCAGTTTACCCGCCACGCGCCGCCGTGCGTACAAGAAAGCGCGCAAGCCTTGCCACAGAACCCGTTGTTGGGTGACTCTCTAGTCATGTTTTGCAACTATTCCAGGGGTAGCAACATGACCACCGATAACCTGCTCGCCCAACTGTTTCCCACCCGTGCCGCCGATATTCCAGAGCAATTTCGCCTGGCCGCGCCCATCGAACAGCGTGATTACCTGGTCGACGGCCAGTTGCAGGTCTGGAACGGCCCCTTGGCCCAGGTCCTCAGCCCGGTGCAACTGGGGGACGAACGCGTGAACATCGGCAGCACGCCGCTGCTGGATGCCGACACCGCCCTCACCGCCCTCGACGCCGCCGTGCGCGCCTATGACCGTGGCCAGGGTGAATGGCCGACAATGCGCGTGGTTGACCGCATCCGGCACGTCGAAGCGTTTTTGCGGCGCATGCGCGAACAGCGTGATGCGGTGGTCAAGCTGCTGATGTGGGAAATCGGCAAAAACCTCAAGGACTCGCAGAAAGAGTTCGACCGCACCTGCGACTACATCACCGACACCATCAATGCCCTCAAGGAACTCGACCGTCGCAGCAGCCGCTTCGAGCTGGAACAGGACACGCTCGGCCAGATCCGCCGCGTACCGATGGGCGTGGCGCTGTGCATGGGGCCTTATAACTACCCGTTGAACGAGACGTTTACCACGCTGATCCCGGCGCTGATCATGGGCAACACCGTGGTATTCAAGCCGGCCAAGCTCGGCGTGCTGTTGATCCGCCCGCTGCTGGAAGCGTTCCGCGACAGCTTCCCGGCCGGGGTGATCAACGTGATCTATGGCAGCGGCCGCGAAACCGTCAGCGCACTGATGGCCAGCGGCAAGATCGATATTTTCGCGTTCATCGGCACCAACAAGGCCGCCAGCGACCTGAAAAAACTGCACCCACGTCCGCACCGCCTGCGTGCTGCGCTGGGCCTGGACGCGAAGAACCCAGGCATCGTGCTGCCCCAGGTCGACCTGGACAATGCCGTCAGCGAAGCCGTCACCGGCTCACTGTCGTTCAACGGCCAGCGCTGCACCGCGTTGAAAATCCTGTTTGTGCATGAAGACGTGGTCGACAGCTTCATCCAGAAATTCAACGCCAAGTTGGCGACATTGAAGCCCGGCATGCCGTGGGAAGACGGCGTGGCACTGACGCCGCTGCCGGAAGCCGGCAAGGTCGATTACCTCAACGCGCTGGTGGCCGATGCGGCCCAACACGGCGCCCGCGTGGTGAATGCCAATGGCGGCGTCAGTCGCGGTACATTTTTCTACCCGGCGGTGCTGTACCCGGTAAACCCGCAGATGCGCGTGTACCACGAGGAACAGTTCGGCCCGGTGGTGCCGATCGTGCCCTACCGTGACCTGGAAACAGTGATCAATTACGTACTGGACTCGGATTTCGGCCAGCAACTGAGCCTGTTCGGCACCGACCCGGCCGAAATCGGACGGCTGGTGGACGCCTTTGCCAACCAGGTCGGCCGCATCAATATCAACGCACAGTGCCAGCGTGGCCCGGACGCGTTCCCCTTCAACGGCCGCAAGAACTCGGCCGAAGGCACGCTGTCGGTACATGACGCCTTGCGCGTGTTCTCGATCCGCACCCTGGTGGCGACCAAGTTCCAGGACAATAACAAGGCGCTGCTCAGCGAGATCCTGCGCAACCGCGACTCGAACTTCTTGACCACTGACTACATTTTCTAGAGGACGGCTTGCCGTTGATTAACCTGCATTTGCCTGTGTTTGCGCGGCGCTTACTGCGCCCGCTGCTCGACCCTTACCGCCGCTATCGCCACGCCAAGCTGATCCACGCCGTGCGCGTGTCCATCGGCTTGCTGGCGACGATCCTGCTGACCACCGGCATCAACCTGCCCCACGGCGAGTGGGCGTCGGTGACCATGCTGGTGGTGATCGGCGGCCTGCAGCACCACGGCAATATCGGCAAGAAAGCCATGGAGCGCGCCTACGGTACGCTGATCGGCGCCAGCGTCGGTTTGCTGCTGGTGGTGCAGGAGGCGTATGTGGGGCAGCCGCTGCTGACCTACCTGTTAATGTCGGTGGTGTGCGGGTTCTTCTCCTATCACGCCATCGGCAAGGGCGGGTACACCGCGTTGTTGTCGGCGATCACCGTGTTTATCGTCGCCGGGCATGGCGACAATCCGCTGTCGGACGGGTTGTGGCGCACGGTCGACATCCTGATCGGTATTGCGTTGGCCCTGGCGTTTTCCTTCGCTCTGCCGCTGTATGCCGTGTACTCCTGGCGCTACAACCTGGCCAGCGCCTTGCGCGACTGTGCCGCGATTTATAGCCGCATCATCAGCGGCCAATCGGTCACCGACGACGAACACCTCAAACTGCTCAGCCGCGTGAATACGGCGATGCTGCAATTGCGTTCGCTGATGCCCTCGGTGTCCAAGGAGGTGCGGATCTCCATGACCGAACTGGACACGATCCAGCGGCATTTGCGCATGTGCATCAGCACCCTGGAGATTCTTGGCAACACCCGGCCGGACCCTCGCGACGAACAGGCAATGGCGCGGATGCAGGTGATGTTGAAAGCCGAGCACCGGCAGATTCGGGTGCAATTGGTGGGGATGGCGCGAGCGCTGAGGTCTGGCGTGACACCCCGGTTGGAGCGGCCTAGCCAAGCCGTTGCCAGCGAGCCGACATTGGATGCGCCGGTCTACAGTGCATTGGATGGGTATCGGTTGTTGACCGTGCAATTGGCGGCGAATGTGGATGAGATGCGCCAGCGGTTGGCCAAAAGCGCTGGCCATTGGAAGATCTAATCCTCAGGGGTTTTAACGCGTTTACCCGCGACAACACTTTCACACTTTCTCTTACATATTTTTCACGATTTATTCACATGGCGAGCCGTAGGGTGAAGCCTCATCCGTTACAAACGTTGCACATCAAGCCCGCCGCCCCAGCGGGCTTTTTTTTGCCCCGGATTCGGGCTAGCGCGCCGCCTTGCCGACGGGCGCTGTCGCTTGCTCGCGAATCGCGCGCTGGGTGTCGAGCACCTTGGCCAACGCCGTTTGCGCCTCAGGGCTTTGCTGCGGCACGCGAATCGCCGCCGAGACCAGCGTGATCAACTTGGCCATCACTTCGGCATCCGTGGCCGGGCGGCCCAGGCTCATGGAGTTCATCAACAGGCGCAGTTCGGTACCGGCCATCACGCCGGAAATTGCCTTCAGGGCAAACTGCAGGCGTACCCCCAGTTCGTTGCGCGGCAAGTCCGGCAAGGCCAGGGCGAAGGCTTCGAAGAAGCGCTGGAACACCGGCTGGTAATGCACCTTGAGGTATTCCTGGATAAACGGCGACGTATCGCTGTAGACCCGCCCGAGGAAACGAATGAACGAACGCCCTTCCCCGCTCGCCGGATCACTGCGCTCCAGGCCCATGGCCGGAGCGAACAGTACGCCGAGCAGCGTGTCGCAATCGAGGGGGCCGTCGGATTCGGCTTCACAGCGTGCCAGCAATTCCAGGCGCTGCTCGTTGAGCGGCTCAAGGCGCTGCATCAGCAGGGTTTTCATCAGGGAATCCTTGTCCCCGAAGTGATAGTTCACGGCGGCCAGGTTCACCTGGGCACGTTCGGTAATCTGCCGTAACAAAACGGCGTCATAACCATATTTGATGAAGAGAGCCTCTGTCGCATCCAGCAATCGAGTCTTGGTAATGTTTGGAGAGCTGACTTTCTTCACGACCATAAAAGTTCCACGCGGGAAATATTGTTTTAAAAATAAATTTGATTTTTTATACCGGGGCCATCGTTCGAAAGCAAGCAGTGACACGCCACCATAGCATCGCAAGCCCTTGCAGCCCGGCTCGTTGAAGCTCGCCAACGGGTTTTTGAGCCGTCGATTTCGCCCCCGGTAGATTTATTTCAAAGGGTAAAAACCCTCTACAACGATGGCTGGCGGAGCTGGTTGAACGCGGTTAGTATTCAAACAATATTTTAAAAACAAGAAATCAAACCAGTCCGTGACGCGTTCCAGGCAACCCCCGAACTTGTTACAAATTTTTACCGGGGCGGCACGACGGCGTCGAGACTGCAGGCGTAGTCATGATGACAGACACCCCCGCGCACCCAGGCTTGATCTCCCTGCAAGGCATCGGCAAAAGCTATCAGCTCGCCGGTCAGCACCTGTCCATCCTCAATGATGTGTGCCTGTCCATCGCCCGCGGCGACAGTTGCGGCATTCTCGGCGCCTCCGGCTCCGGCAAAAGTACCCTGCTCAACATCCTCGGCCTGCTGGACTTGCCCGACGGCGGCCAGTACCGCTTTGCCGGCCACGATATTTTCAGTGCCAGCCCCGATGAACTGGCGGCAATCCGCAACCAGCAGATCGGCTTCGTATTCCAGAGTTTCAACCTGCTGCCGCGCCTCAGTGCCCTGGACAACGTCGCCCTGCCTCTGAGTTATCGCGGGGTGTCGCGCCATGAGTCGGTGGAACAGGCGCTGCGTATGCTCGAGCAGGTCGGCCTGGCCGAGCGCGCCCACCACCGCCCCGCCGACCTCTCCGGCGGCCAGCGCCAGCGTGTGGCGATTGCACGTGCGCTGGTGGGCAAGCCCTCGGTCATCCTGGCCGACGAACCCACCGGCAACCTCGACAGCAGCACCGCCCAGGACATCATGGACCTGCTCCTGGCGCTGAACCGCGAGCAACAGGTCACGCTGATCATCGTCACCCACGACGCGCACATCGCCGAGCGCCTGGAGCGCAAAATCCTGGTGCGTAACGGCGTGGTGCACGAGGCCGGCCGCCCATGAGCCTGCGCGTCGAGCAGAGCCTGAGCCAATTGCTGCATGAAGCATTCGTCAGCCTGCGCACCCTGGGTAAACGCTCGATCCTCGCGCTGCTGGGCATCGTGATCGGCAGTTCGTCGGTGGTGGCGCTGATCAATATCGGCCATAACGCGGCGGTGGACGCCGCGCTGATTTTCAAGGAAATGGGCACCGACACCCTGATCGCGCAGTTTCCGCCCAAAGGCGACAGCCGCGCACCGATGCGCTCGCGCCTCGACCTCGACGCCGTGCGCCAGGCCGTGCCCGGGATCGCGCACATCGGCGCGCTGAGCCTGTTCAGCGGCCCCGTCGTGTTCCATGGCCGCAGCGTCAACGCCAACTTCGTCGGCAGCACGCCGGATATCCCGGCCGCCCTGCGCCTGGTGCTGCACGAGGGGCGCTACCTGTCGGCGTTCGACGCCAATGAAACCTACGGCGTGATCGGTGACCAGATCGCCCAAGCCCTTGGTGCCCCCGGTGAGCCACTGAAACTGGGCGACCGCGTGCGCATCAACGACTACCTGTTCCTGGTGGTTGGCATCCTGCACAACCAGCCCCGGGCGATGCTGATGCCGGTGCAAGCCAACGAATCGCTGTTCATTCCCGCCGACGGCATGCGCCGCATCTACGCCAGCCCGCAAATCGGCAACGTGATCATTCGCGCCGCGCCAGGGCAGGACATGGAACGCATCGCACGGGACGCCGCTGCCGCGCTGCAACGCCAATTGACCGAGCACACCGTCGACATCACGGTGCCCCAGCAAATGATCGACGGCATGACCCGACAAAGCCGCACCTTCGCCTACCTGCTGCTGGCACTGGGCGCAATCTCCCTGGTGGGCGGCGGTGTCGGGGTGATGAACGTGATGCTGATGAACGTCTCCGAACGTCGCCGCGAGATCGGCATTCGCATGGCCCTAGGCGCGCGCCAACGGGATATTCGCAACCTGTTCCTGCTCGAAGCCATCACCCTCACCGCCGTCGGTGCGCTGTGCGGCGCGGTGCTCGGCATGACCGCCGCCTGGCTCTATGCCTGGCTGTCGGGCTGGGCCTTTGCCCTGGCGGTCGCCGCCCTGCCCCTGGGGGTGGGCAGCACATTGCTGGTGGGCTTGTTCTTTGGCATTTACCCGGCGGTCTCGGCCTCGCGGTTGCAGCCGGTGGAGGCGTTGCGCGATGAATAAACGCCTGCTGCTGCTCCTGGCCCTGTTCAGCCTGCCGAGTATCGCCGCCGACGTGGTGATCCGCCCCGCAGCGCCCAGCACCACGCGCAGTGGCTACGATCGCGGCGTCTCGCTGAATGCCCAGGTCACCGCCCTCACCCTGGGCGACGCGGTATACCTGGGCCTGCGCAACAACCCGGCGATTCGCAGCGCCTACCTGCAGCGGGTCGCGCAGAAGTTCGACCTGCGCGTGGCCGAAGACGTGTTCAACCCCAAGCTCAGCCTCAATAGCTATTACCGCAGCACCCGCGGCTCCGCCGACAACGCACGCAATGCCAACGTGGCACCGGCCACCAGCCTGCTGGGTGAGTACGGCACGCGCCTGAGCATGGCCTGGACCCAGCAACTGAATAACGCCAACCGTGCCGGTCGCTACCGCAGCGACGGCCTCGACCTGGCGCTCATCCAACCGCTGATGCGCGGCGCTGGCTGGGATGCGACCACCGCGCCGCTGCGCCTGTCGCGCCTGTCGGAGCAGGCCAACCGCCTGAACCTCAAGGCCACCGTGGCGCAAACCATCAGCCAGATCATCGCCACCTACCGCGAATTGCTGCGCGCCCAGGAGCAACTGAACATCGTCCAGGACGCACTGAAACGCTCCGGCACCTTACTGGACGTGAACAAGGCGCTGATCAGCGCCGGGCGCATGGCCGAGTTCGAGATCGTGCAGACCGAAGCCGACATCGCCACCCAGCAACTGGGCGTGGAAGAAGCGCAGAACCAACTCGACAGCAACCGCCTGGCCTTGCTGCGCCTGCTGGCCCTCGACCTGTCGACACCGATCCGCGCCACCGAGGCCCTGGAGGCCAAGCCCATGCAGGTCGACAAGCGCGAGGCGTTCAACCTGGCGCAGAACCAGCAACCGGAATACCTCGCCGCCCTGCTCGGCAGCCAGCAGGCCGACATCAACCTGGTGATCGCCAAAGACTCCGGGCGCTGGCAAGTGGACTTGGTGGCCGGGGCGAACCAGTTACGCGACAACTACAACAACGACGCCGGCAGCGGCAACAACCGCAGTTGGGACAGCTACGCCGGGGTGCAGGTGCAAATCCCGATCGGCGACATCAGCACGCACCAGGCCGAAGTGCGGGCGCGGGTAAATGTGGAGGATCAGGCCATCCGCATCACCGACGCCCGCCAGGAACTGGAACGCAGCGTGAACAACGTGGTACGCGACCTCGGCACGCGCTGGCGCCAGTATGAAATCTCCCAGCGCGCCGTGGAGTTGTCGCGGCGCAAGATCGAGATCGAGCGCGAAAAGCTCAGCGCCGGGCGCTCCACCAACTTCCAGGTGCTGAGTTTCGAAACCGACCTGCGCAACGCCGAAAACGCGCGCCTCAATGCGCTGATCGCTTATTTGAACGCCCAGACCCAGCTCGATCTGACCCTGGGCATGACGCTGGAAAGCTGGGAAATCGCCCTCAATGACTACTAACCAAAAACGCCTGCTGGCGGCTGGATTGATCGTGCTGCTGGCGGGCGCGGGAATTGCCGTGCAAAGCCATCGCAGCGCCGCCGAACCGCTGAACACGACCGAGCAGTGGCTGGCGGTGAAGCCTGACGCGCTGGTGCACCAGATCGGCCTGGTGGGCAAAATCGAGCCCGACACTACCCTCATCCTCACCGCGCCGTTCGACGGCAATGTGCAGGCTAACCTGGTGGAGCAAGGCCAGCGGGTCGACGCCGGGCAAGTGTTGCTGCGCATGGACCCGGCCCTGCTCGAAGTGCAACTGCGCGATGCGCTCTCCGCGCAACTCAAGGCCCGGCGCACCGTGCAGGACATGCAGGACTGGGACAACAGCCCCACCGTCAGCCGTGCGCGCCGCAGCCTGCGCACCGCGCAAATGAGCGCCGGCAACACCCAGCGCAAACTCACCGAAAGCGAAAACCTGTTTCAGCGCGGCATCATCCCGCGCAACGAACTGGACGACCTCAAGCAACAGACCCAGCAACAACAGCTGGACCTGATCGCCGCACGCGATGAACTGCAACATGCACTGGAGCAAGGCAAAGGCGAATACCGACAGATCGCGGATATGGAGCTGACCAATGCCACGGTAAAGTACGACGCCCTGTATCAGCAGCTCGAAGGCAAGGAGGTCAAGGCGCCCTTCTCCGGCATCGTGGTGCCCGCGCCCGGAAGCGGCAACGCGGCACAAGGCGCTGGCAACACCAACGCCCCGGTGCAGGCCGGCAGCAAGGTCAGCCAGGGCCAGGTGCTGTTCGGCCTGGCCAATATCGAACGGCTGAAAATCATCGCCAAAGTCTCCGAGCTGGACATCAACCAACTGCACCAGGGCCAGGCGGTGGAAGTGATGGGCGATGGCTTCGACGGCGAGCGGCTGAACGGCTCGGTGAGTGTGGTCAGCGGCTTGGCGATTACCGGTGATACCCAGGGCAGCGCGCAGTTTCCGGTAACTCTATCGATCCCCAAGCTGACCCCGCAGCAATTGCAGCGGGTGCGGCTGGGGATGAGCGCGCGACTGACCATCGTCACTTACAACAATGCACAGGCGATCGTGATCCCGAGCCAGGCGATCCAGCCGGACATGACGGTCGAATATCGGCCGGCGATGGACAAGCCGGTAGAACGTGTGACCGTGACCACCGGGCAATCGACGCCGCAGGGCGTCGAGGTATTCGGGCTAAAACCCGGCTTTGTGAAGACCCCTAGGTAGAAGGAATTCCCCTCTGGGAGGGGGCTTGCCCCCGATGGCGGTGGGTCAGTCCGCTTGTTTGTAACTGATCCACCGCCATCGGGGGCAAGCCCCCTCCCACATTTGGATCTCCATGGATCAGATAGATCTCATTTGGCTTTTGATATTGGCGAGGCGGCCCTATAGCTGACCTGGTACTGGAAGCCGAGCGCGGTCAAAAAGGTGGGAGGGGGCTTGCTCCCGATAGCGGTGTATCAGACACAGGTTTTTAACTGAACCACCGCCATCAGGAGCAAGCCCCCTCCCACATTTGGATATCCATGGATCAGATAGATCTCATTTGGCTTTTGATATTGGCGAGGCGGCCCTATAGCTGACCTGGTACTGGAAGCCGAGCGCGGTCAAAAAGGTGGGAGGGGGCTTGCCCCCGATAGCGGTGGGTCAGTCCGCTTGTTTGTAACTGATCCACCGCCATCGGGGGCAAGCCCCCTCCCACATTTGGATCTCCATGGATCAGATAGATCTCATTTGGCTTTTGATATTGGCGAGGCGGCCCTATAGCTGACCTGGTACTGGAAGCCGAGCGCGGTCAAAAAGGTGGGAGGGGGCTTGCCCCCGATAGCGGTGGGTCAGTCCGCTTGTTTGTAACTGATCCACCGCCATCGGGGCAAGCCCCCTCCCACATTTGGATCTCCATGGATCAGATAGATCTCATTTGGCTTTTGATATTGGCGAGGCGGCCCTATAGCTGACCTGGTACTGGAAGCCGAGCGCGGTCAAAAAGGTGGGAGGGGGCTTGCTCCCGATAGCGGTGTATCAGACACAGGTTTTTAACTGAACCACCGCCATCAGGAGCAAGCCCCCTCCCACCTTTAGATTGTTGTCACTTTCAACGCCAGCGCCTTGGCCTGAAGCGCCACATCCGTCACCGCCGTGCTCTCCCACCACATCCCGCGCAACGGCGGGCCCATGGCGAACAGTCGCGGGCTGGCCTGGCCCTGGGCATCCAGCACCGCACCCGAGGCATCCGCCGCAATCCCCAGCGCCAACGGCCCCGGCTGGATCAACCCGCGCTTGAGCAACTGCTGGGGCAACGGCCGGGCCACGCGGCGCCAGTCGTATTCGATGCCGCTGGAATTGATCAGCGCCGCGCCCGCGACCTGGGTGATCGTTTGCTCGCCACGCTGACGCAAGCGGATGCTGACCCCGTTGACCGCAGGCGCCAAGCCCTTGAACGACGCCGCGCGAATGCGCAGGCGCCCCTCTTCATGCAGGCGCGCCACCAACTGCGCGCTCAGCGGCGGCGAACGGTGGTGATGACTTTCCCACCACGGCCGCACATGCCGCACGAACTGGCGCTTCTCGCGTTCGCTGGCCTGGCTCCACAACCGGCCGATATGCGCGCGCACGGTGTCCAGCGGCGCCTGCCAATCGATGCCCCGCGCCGTCGCGATGCGGCATTGCCGACGCACCTCGCGCAGCAACTGCCGAGGGCTGCGCAGGCAGTGGTCGGCGGCGAGAAAATCGTCCCAGACCGGTGGCTGTCGACGCACATGGGGCAGCAGACCGTGGCGCGAGAACACCTCGATCGGCCCCCGGTGCCCGGCCTGTTCCAGGGACACCACGGCATCGACCATGGTCAGCCCGGAACCGATGATCAGCACCGTCGACCGGGGGTCGAGTTGGGTCATGGCCTGCACGTCCCACGGGTCTAGCGCGGCGGCGTTCAAGCCGCTGGATTCGGTCTGTGGCGTGCGCGCCGCCGGGAACATCCCGGTGGCCAATACCGCCTGGGCGCCACGCAGTTGCTGGCCGTTATCCAGGGTCAGCAGCGTCGCGGCGGGCTCCACTTGCAGGTCGACCACTTCGGCGCGGAGATGCTCGACGGTGGACGTCGACAGCACCTTGGCCTCGGCCAAGCGCTGCTGCGCGTACAACCCGAAAATCCCGCGCGGCGGGAACAGCTCGCTGATCGGCACGTGCTGCTGGTTCGACTCCGGCCAGCCACCAGCGCCGATGTAATCGGTAAGCCATTGAGTCAGGTCGTCGGCGTTATCCGGGTCGACACTCATGCGCGCCGCATTGCCGTTCAAGGTATGGCCCAGCTCGACCGCGCTGTAGGCCTCGCCACGGCCGAGTTCGGCGCGCGGTTCGATCACTAAAATCTGCCGTTGCCCGGGCAGGCGCAGCAGTTGCACGGCCAGCATCGTGCCGCTCAGGCCGCCACCGATGATCAGGACATCAGCGTTGCGGATGGATTCAGTCATGCCTGTTCGCCTTTACTGTTTACCCAGATAAATGTCATGCAAATCGCCCCGCGCCAACAGTTCAGCGGCATTGCCACTCAAGACCACGCGCCCAGTGTCCAGCACGTAGCCGTGGGACGCATAGTTGAGTGCGACGTTGATGTTCTGCTCGGCAATCAGGAAGCTCACCTGCTGCTCACGGTTGAGCTGCGCGATGATCTCGAATATCTCCTGCACGATCATAGGCGCCAAACCCATGGACGGCTCGTCGAGCAGTACCAAAGTAGGACGGGTCATCAACGCCCGGCCAATGGCGACCATCTGCTGCTCGCCGCCGGAGGTGAGGCCGGCGCGGGTGTGGCGCTTGGTCTTGAGCCTGGGGAACCAGGCGTAGATGCGCTCCAGATCGGCGTCCATGGCCTGGCGGCTCAGGCGGCGTACAAAACCGCCGCTGCGCAGGTTGTCCTCTACCGTCAGTTGACCAAACACATGGCGCCCCTCCAGCACATGCACCATGCCCTGGCGCACCCGTTGGCTGGGGTCGACACCGGCCAGGTCACGGCCTGCGTATTCGATCACGCCACGGCTGACTTCGGCACGCTCGGCGCGCACCAGCCCGGAGATCGCCTTGAGCGTGGTGCTCTTGCCCGCGCCATTGGCGCCGAGCAAGGCGACGATCGCGCCCTTGGGTACGCTCAGCGACACCCCGGCCACGGCGAGAATCGCGCCGTCGTAGATCACCTCGATGTCGTTGACCGTCAGCAGCGCGGCGTGTGCAGATCCAGCGGCGGGTAGGTTCATGATTTATTCATCCCCGGCGCAAGTGCGTGGCGTCAGGCCTTTTTCTTTGGCGAACGCGGTGGACTTTTCATCGATCAGCGGGCGCAGTAGCGCACGGTCGGCGGCGATCCAGTCGCTGACCAGCGTCCAGTTGGCGCCATCCCACTGCTGCACCCGCGCCGAACCGCCGCCTTCGTGGTCACGGCAGGACAGCTTGAGGTTCTGCATCAGGCCCAGGTAGCCCATGGCCTTGAGTCGCGCGTCGTCGATATTCAGGTGTTCCAGACCCCAGCGGCCTTCTTCGCCATTGAGCGGGCGCTTGCCGAACTTGGCCTGGGCGGTGCGGATCGCTTCCACCGCCACGGCGGCGTTCACCAGGCCGGAGTTGTAGTAAACGCTGCCGAAGTTTTTCAGGTCCTTGAGGTCGCTATGGCCTTTGTCGAGGACGTATTGCTTGAGGCGCTTGTGGATCTCGAAGTCGGCGCCGGCCGGGTATGGCGTGAGCGCCAGGTAGCCTTTGGCAGCGCTGCCGGCGGGCAATACGTCTTCGCTGGAGCTGGCCCAGATATCGCCGATGATATGGTCGACCGGGAAGCCAAAACGTGCGGCGGTTTTCACCGCGACCGGGGTGGACACGCCCCACGTGCGCAGGAACACCCAGTCCGGATTGGCCTGGCGCACCTGGCGCCATTGCGCGGACTGCTCGTTGCCGGGGTCGGCGACCGGAATTTGGATATTCTCAAAGCCGTACTTCTCGGCGAGCAGCTTCAGCGGGCCGAGGGTTTCGCGACCGTAGGCCGAGTCGTGGTAGACCGTGGCGATCTTCTTGCCCTTGAGTTTGTCGAAACCGCCTTCGCGCTGGGCGATGTAGTTCACCAGGCTCGACGCCTCGCTGTAGAAGGTCAGCATCACCGGGAAGTTATAGGGGAACACGGTGCCGTCGGTGGCTTCGGTGCGGCCATACCCGAGGGTGATCAACGGGACCTTGTCCACTTCGGCACGCTCACTCAAGGCATAGGCCGCAGGTGCGCCGTTAGGCTGGTACACCGCGACCGGCGCGCCATCCAGGCCGTTCTTGAAGCGCTCGTAGCACTCGATGCCCTTCTCCGCCGTCCATTCGGTCTCGCATTCCTGCCACACCAGTTTTACGCCATTGATACCGCCTTCGACCTCGTTGATGTAGCGCAGGTAGTCAATCATCCCGGCCCACACCTGCACGCCGCTGGAGGCATAGGCGCCGACGCGGTAGGTGGCCAGGGGAAAGAACTGCTGGTCGGGCGACGCCACGGCCTGGGGCACTGCACCGGCCAGGGCGGCCAGCGCGAAGGCGGCGCCGGCCAGGGAACGTTTCAAGGATGCACGCATGGGGGTTCTCATAGAGGTCAGAAACGTAGGGGCCACTGACGCAGCCGATCGCGAAGGTTATGCAACAGGCGAATCAAGCCTTCGGGTTCCTTGATCAGGAACACGATGATCAGCACGCCAAAGATGATTTTCTGCAGGTTCTGCAACTGCCCCGCATCCACCGAGCCGCCGAACAGCGCCTGCCCGGCGTGGCTGAGGAAGATCGGCAGCAAACTGATAAATGCCGCGCCGACGAAGTTGCCGGCGATGCTGCCCATGCCGCCGATAATGATGATGAACAGGATCTGGAACGAACGATTGATATCGAAGCTGCTGGCGCTGGCTGTGCCCAGATAGGCGAAGGCCCATAGCGCACCGGCGATGCCGAGGTAGAACGAGCTGACCGCAAACGCCAGGCGCTTGTAACGCACCACCGGGATGCCAACCACGGCGGCGGCGGTGTCCATGTCGCGGATCGCCATCCAGTTACGCCCCACCTGGCTGCGCACCAGGTTGACGGCGCTCCAGGTCAGCAGCAGCACGGTCAGCAACGTCAGCCAGTAGCGCCCCAGCGGCGTGTTGAGGTCATACCCGAACAACGCCAGCTTCGGCGCGGAGAGGGTGCCGGACGAACCGTAGTTGTAGAACCAGGGGAATTTGACGAACAGCCACTCGAGAAAAAACTGCGCGGCCAGGGTGGTGACCATCAGGTAGAAGCCCTTGATCCGCGAACTGGGCAGGCCAAACAGCAAGCCGACCAGCGCACTGATAAGGCCGCCACCGAGCAACGCCACCGGCAAGCCCAGCTCCGGCAGGCGCAGCAGAAAGCCGTAGGTGGCAAACGCACCGACCGCCATGAATCCGGCGGCGCCCACCGAAGTCTGCCCCGTGTAGCCGGTCAGCAGGTTCAGGCCCAGCCCGGCCAGGGACAGCACCAGGAACGGGATCAGGATCGCACTGAGCCAATAATCATTGCCCCACAGCGGCACCACGATAAACGCCAGCACCAACAGGCCGAGCAGGCCCCAGGGCACTCGGCGCTGAATCAGCAGTAACGGTGCGGTTTCTTGAGCAACAGGGATCGACATGGTTTCAGACTCGCTCGATGGCGCGCTCGCCGAACAGGCCGGCGGGACGGATATACAGGAAGGCCAGGGCCAGGACGTAGGCAAACCACGGCGTGATGCCGCCGCCGAGCAGCGGGCCGATATACACCTCGGCGAGGTTCTCCGCCGCGCCGACAATCAGCCCGCCGACAATCGCCCCGCCAATCGAGGTAAAGCCGCCGATGATCAACACCGGCAAGGCCTTGAGCACCACCAGTGACAGCGAGAACTGCACACCCTGGCGCGCGCCCCACAACAGCCCGGCCACCAGCCCGACGATCCCGGCCACCGCCCAGACGATCTGCCAGATCCGGTTGAGGTTGATGCCGATGGACAGCGCCGCCGTGGTGTCATCGGCCACGGCGCGCAACGACACGCCGATGCGGGTCTTGTTGAAGAGCAACGCCAGGACCGTCACCAGCACCACGGCGGCCGCGGCCGCGATCAGGTCGAACTGGCTGAGCATCAGCGGCCCGACGAACAGCGGCACATCGTCGATGCCCAAGTCCAGCGCACGCACCTGCGAGCCCATCAAGCCCTGGGCCAGGCCCTCGATAATGAACGACAGGCCCAGGGTGGCCATGAACAGGGTGATCTGCGAACGGTTCACCAGTGGGCGCAGCACCAGGCGCTCGATGAGCAAGGCGCCGACGATCATCACCACCACCGTCAGCAATAGCGCCAGGGCAAACGGCACGCCCTGGTCATGCAGGCTGACGAAGGTCAGCGCAGCAAACAGCAGCATCGAGCCCTGGGCGAAATTGAACACGCCGCTGGCCTTGTAGATCAGCACAAAACCGATGGCGACCAGCGAGTACATGGTGCCGGCGAGCAGGCCGCCGAGCAGGGTTTCGAAAAAGAACGTCATCAGTGGACCACTCCCAGGTACGCCGCGATCACGTCGGGGTTGGCCTGCACTTGGGCGGGGGTGCCGTCACCGACCTTACGCCCGTAGTCGAGCACCACCACATGGTCGGACAGGCCCATGACCACGCCCATATCGTGCTCGATCAACACCACGGTGGTGCCAAGGTCGCGGTTCACATCGGCGACAAAGCGCGCCATCTCCTGTTTTTCCTCGGCATTCATCCCGGCCATGGGCTCGTCCAGCAACAACAGGCTGGGCCCGGCGATCAACGCCCGGCCGAGCTCCACGCGCTTTTGCAGGCCGTAGGACAAGTTGCCCACCAGCACATCGCGGTGGGCCTGCAGCTCAAGAAACTCGAGGATGCCCTGGGCACGTCGGCGGAACGCTGCGGCCTCGCGCCGCGCACGGGGTAAGCCGAGGGCCTGTTCGATAAAGCTCGTGCGCATATGCCGCGACAGGCCGGTGAGAATGTTGTCGAGCACGCTCATCTTTTTGAACAGCGCGTTGTTCTGGAAGGTCCGCCCAATGCCTCGGCGCGCAGCGCCCAAGGGGTCGATTCGGTGGAAATGCTGCTGCTCGAACACGATCTCGCCGGCATCGAAGCGATACACACCGTTGAGCACATTGAGCAGCGAACTCTTGCCGGCGCCGTTGGGGCCGATCAGCGCGCAGATCTCGCCGCGCTGTACGTCGAAGGACAAGGCATTGATCGCCTTGACCCCCTTGAATGACAGCGAGATATCCCGCACCTGGAGAATGGCTTGGCTCATGCGATGTCCCGTTTGAATTCAGCCAGCCACACCGGGTCGCTCACGGACGTGCCCGTGCTGGGTGGCTGCCAGATAGAGGCCAGGCGTTGGAAGCCCAGCAGTTTGCGCACGCGGTTTTTCAGCAGACGGCGCAGGCCGCTGTGCGGCTGGGCAACGGCCCAGTCACACAGGCGTCGGCGCCAGGTGCCGTAGGGCGCGAGGCGGCTTTCGATGTCGTCAGCCAGGTGCTGCAGGCGCGCGGGTGACAACAGCAAGCCGGTGGGCGCAACTTCGCTGCGATCACGCCGGGCCGAAGCCGGGCTTTCCGGGAAGGCCAGGCCGCGACCGCTGCTCAGCCATTGCTCCAGCAGCACCGCCAGGCCGCCTTGCCAATGGGTGCCCTCCTCGCTCCACAGCACGGCCTCACCGGCAGGGTGCCACCAGCGGCTGAGGAGGCGGGCCGGATCGACGGGGCCAAGCAACTGGCCGAAGTCCAACACATTGATCGATGCCCCAGGCTGCTGCCGGCGATCGTGCACATGGGCATGGCTCGGACGAATGCGCCAGAGTTGTTGACGCAGGGCCTCGGGTTCCAAGTCATCGGCCAGGGTCAGCACCTGGCCGCCGACGGATTGGGCGGCCAGCGCCAGCAGCAACAAATTGGGTTCGAAAGCACCGCAGAGCGCCAACCGCGATTGTTCGTTGAACCCCTGCTGGCGCAAGCCATCGGCCAGACGCTCGACATCGCGCAAGGCGTCGATCCAGCGCCAGGCGTACCACTGGCCCTGGCGCTTGTGGCGCAGCGCGGTGTGCAGCGGCGTGATTTGCGCCCAGTGACGCAGTTGTTCCAGGGCCTTGGGCCGGTGACCGAGCAGCTCGGCCGGCCATTCCAACGCCAGTGGGCGTTTGAGGTCATGCACGCTCATAGGGGTAATGCTCCTATTGGGTGGGTAAGCGTGCGGTGGTCCGCTGGCTGATGTTGATCAGGCAATGAAGATCGAAACGTGGGAGGGGGCTTGCTCCCGATAGCAACGGATCAATCAAATATGTTCTAACTGACCCTCGGCTATCGGGAGCAAACCCCCTCCCACATTGGATTTGTTTTGGCCGGACAAATCGCGGTAGCCGGCGCCAGGGTGGTTCGACGGCAACCTCGGGCCTTCACCAAACAACTTCTCGCGCAAGGTGCCCTGGGCGTATTCAGTCTTGTACACGCCGCGCTTTTGTAACTCCGGCACCAGCAGCTCCACCGCGTCGATAAAGGTTTCGTGGGTCAGCGCATAGGCCAGGTTGAAGCCGTCCACGTCGGTCTCTTCCACCCACTCCTGCAGCAAGTCCGCCACCGTTTCCGGACCGCCGACAAACAGCGGGCCAAAACCCCCGATGCCGACCCAGTCGGCCAGCTCTTTGGGGGTCCAGACCTTGTTCGGATCGGCCGTGGAAAACGCTTCCACCGCTGACTGAATGGCGTTGGTATGCACATGCTTGAGCGGCTCGTCGGGCTTGAACTGGCTGAAATCGATGCCGGTCCAGCCGGAGATCAGCGCCATCGCCCCTTCGTAGCTGACGTAGGATGTGTATTCGTCGAACTTGGCCTTGGCCTTCGCGTCGGTCTCGCCGACGATCACCGTCTGCAGATTGAAGATCAGGATCTTGCGCGGATCACGCCCGGCCTCGGCCGCACGGCGACGAATGTCGGCGACGGTCTTTTTCAGCTGCACTTTGGACGGCGCGGCGACAAACACACACTCGGCCTGTTCGGCGGCGAACTGCTTGCCACGGCTGGACGCGCCCGCCTGGTACAGCAACGGCGTGCGTTGCGGCGACGGTTCGCATAGGTGAATGCCGGGCACCTGGAAATGTTTGCCGACGTGGCGGATCTCGTGAATCTTGCTCGGGTCACTGAAAATCCGCCGCTCGCGGTCACGCAGCACGGCGCCGTCTTCCCAACTGCCTTCCCAGAGTTTGTAGCAAACCTCCAGGTACTCTTCGGCGTAGTCGTAGCGGGCATCGTGTTCGGTCTGGGCGTTCTGGCCGAGGTTCTTGGCGCCGCTTTCCAGGTAGGAGGTGACAATGTTCCAGCCGATCCGGCCCTTGGTCAGGTGGTCGAGGGTAGAAAGGCGCCGAGCGAACGGATACGGGTGTTCGAAGGACAACGACGCGGTCAGGCCAAAACCCAGGTGTTCGGTGACCAGCGCCATCGGTGCGATCAGCGACAGCGGATCGTTGACCGGCACTTGGGTCGCCTGGCGAATCGCCGCGTCGCCATTGCCGTTGTACACGTCGTAGATACCCAGCACGTCGGCGATAAACAAGCCGTCGAACTTGCCGCGCTCGAGGATTTTCGCCAGGTCGGTCCAGTATTCCAGGTCCTTGTACTGCCACGAGCGATCACGCGGGTGCGCCCACAGGCCGGGGGATTGGTGGCCGACGCAGTTCATGTCGAAGGCATTCAAGCGAATTTCACGGGCCATCAAACAGCACTCCCGGGGGCGACACCGTTGAGGTGGTAGTTGCCGACAATCTGGTACTTCCAGCGCAGCGGGTCTTCGAGGGTTGGCGCCAGCGCGGTGCGTTGGCCCGTCAGTTCGAATTCGGCGGCGCTGGCGAACAGCAAGGCTTCGGCGGCGGCGATCTGCGCTTCGGTGACGGCGACAGGCGTTGGGTGGGTTTGCGCGTACTCGAGCAACGCGGCGGCCACCTCCACGCGGATCTGCCAGTCGCCGAAGCGGCTGATCACGTAGGGGTCATCACTTGTTTGCACAAGACGTCGGGTGCTCTCCAGCAATTGGCGAGCCTGGTCCAGCGCGGTGGGTTGGGTCAGTGCATTCATGGGGCAGACTCCTCAGTTCCAGGCATGGCGTGCGGGTTTGACGCCGTTGAGCACGAAGTTACCGATCAGGTGGTATTTCCAGCGGGCCGGATCGTGCAGGGTGTGGGTGCGCGCGTTGCGCCAGAAGCGGTCGAGGTTGTGCTTGCCGGTCACCGAGCGGGTGCCGCCCAGTTCGAAAAGCTTGCTGCTGGCGAGCAACGCGGTTTCGGCCGACAGGACTTTGGCCTGGGCGACGATCAGCGAGGCGTTGGCGACGGTGTCTTCGTTCGGTTCGGCGAGGGCCTGGTCGACCGCTTTACCGGCCTTGGCGAGAATCGCTTCGGTGCCGTGTACGCGCCATTCCAGATCACCGATGGCGGCGATGGTGAATGGGTCCTGCCAGCCGTGATCCTGTTGGCTGTCGATCCATGGACGGGCCTGGCGCGCGTAGATTTTTGCTTGTTCGAGGGCGCCCACGGCGATGCCGGTGTCGATCGCCGCCTGGATGATTTGCGAAATCGGGCCGTCGGCGGTCGGTTGATCGAACGCCAGGTGCGCGGGAATCACCGCGCTCAGGGGCACCGTCACGCCGTCGAGGGTCACGCCGCCGCTGGCGGTGGTGCGCTGGCCGAAGCCGTCCCAACTGTCGATGACCGTGAGGCCCGGCGCATCGCGCTCGACGAAGGCAATAAAGGCCTTGCCCTGTTCGTTGGTGCCGACGGCGGGCACGATATGGGCGAACAGCGCGCCGGTGCAGTAGAACTTCTCGCCATTGATCTGGGCGTGATCAGCGTGTACGCGAATCTGGGTGTCGAAGGTGCCGGCGTTTTTGCTCTTGGCTTCGGAGAACGCATTACCGAAACGGTAGCCGGCCAGGACCTTGCCGAAGTAGTGGCGCTTTTGCTCCTCGCTGCCGGTTTGCAGCAGGATATCCACCACACCCAGGTGGTTCTGCGGGATCTGCCCCAGGGACGGATCGGCGGCGGCGATCAACTTGATCACCTCGGCCACCGTCACATAGGACACTTCGGCACCGCCGTAAGCCTTGGGGATGGTGATACCCCACAGGCCACTGGCGGAAAACTCGTCGAGTTCGGCCACCGGCAGGCGGCGTTCGCGGTCGCGCACGCTGGCATCGACGGCGAAGCGTGCGGCCAGACGCGTGGCAACCTCGATGGCTTCAGCGTCTGAACGGATGATATGAGCAGGGTGTTGAGGGTGGGCTGACATGGGCCGACTCCAGAGTCCAAGGGGATACTGGAGTGATTGCAGGAGTCGTGCCTGAAACCAATCGTCAATAAAATCAGTGGGTTGCTAACATTTTAAGGCATGAGCACTCGCTTGCGATCGCGCAAAGTGCCCATCCACTGTTGCCCGGTAAACAGTTAGATCACCACATTGCGCACAAAGCACACCGCAACGTCGCCGTCATTGCGATAGGCGTGGGCCTGGCGGCTGGCAAACATGAAGAACTCACCGGCGGCGAGCGGTTTTTCCTGGTCATCCAGAATCAACGTCAGGCTGCCCTCGAATACGAACAACTGCACGCTCCAGCCATCCGGGTCCGGCTCGGGGCTGTAGCGATCGCCCGGCTCCAGGCGCATTTCCCACAGTTCGACTTCACGCCGCGCCGTGGCTTTGGCGAGCAGCACGGCTTTGCTGCCAGGGATGTCCCCGGCCCAGGCCAGTTCGTTGATGCGGCTATGGTCAGGCGCGTCCGGTGCCTGGATCAGGTCGCTGAAGGCTACGTCCAGCGCTTCGGCGACACGGTCGAGGGTGGACAGGCTGACGTTTTTCTCGCCGGCCTCAATGGCCACCAGCATGCGCCGGCTGACCCCGGACTTTTCCGAGAGCGCTGTCTGGCTCAAGTCGGCGGCATGCCGCAGGCGACGAACATTCTGGCTGACGTGCTGCAGGACCGAGGCCCGTTGCGGATTTTCTTTGTGCACTATATTGCTCAATGGGTGGGTGTGCGCAGTATACTGCCCAGCGTGCGGCGCATTGTGCGTTCCGCGCCCTTCCCTTGCAAGACTGAGCCGCCATGACCACCCCGAATGCTCCCTCGCGTTTCAACCGCTTCAGCAAAGCCGAATGCATCCTGGTGTTCATCACCATGATCTGGGGCGGCACCTTTTTGCTGGTGCAGCACGCCATGACCGTCAGCGGGCCGATGTTTTTCGTGGGCCTGCGTTTTGCCGCGGCGGCGATCGTGGTCGGCTGCTTTTCCGTGCGCACCCTGCGCGACCTGACCCTGTTTGAGTTGAAAGCCGGGGTATTTATCGGCGTGGCGATCATGTTCGGCTACGGGTTGCAGACCATCGGCCTGCAGACGATTCTGAGCAGCCAGTCGGCATTTATTACCGCGCTCTATGTACCGTTCGTGCCGTTGTTGCAATGGCTGGTGCTGGGCCGTCGTCCGGGGTTGATGCCGAGCATTGGCATCATGCTGGCGTTCGCGGGGTTGATGCTGTTGACCGGCCCAGCCGGCGCCTCGCTGAATTTCAGCCCCGGCGAAATCGCCACGCTGATCGGCGCGGTGGCGATTGCCGCCGAGATCATCCTGATCAGCGCGTTTGCCGGGCAAGTGGACGTGCGTCGAGTGACCGTGGTGCAACTGGCCACGGCGTCGTTGTTGTCGTTCCTGATGGTGGTGCCGATGGGCGAGGCGCTGCCGGGGTTCTCCTGGTTGCTGTTGTTCAGCGCGGTGGGCCTGGGCTTGACCAGCGCAGTGATCCAAGTGGCGATGAACTGGGCGCAACAGAGCGTTTCGCCGACGCGGGCCACGTTGATTTATGCCGGGGAACCGGTGTGGGCCGGCGTGGTTGGGCGGATCGCCGGGGAGCGGTTCCCGCCGATTGCCATGGTCGGGGCGGCGTTGATCGTGGCGGCGGTGGTGGTGAGTGAGCTGAAGACGCGCGGGCAGAAAGCCATCGAATTGCAAAATGCCAAGGAACAGGAGCAGCAGGGCTAAGGCCCGAGCTGTAGCGCTGGCAGTAAAATCGCCATTGTGGGCAAGCCCGGCGTCCACCTGGGGCGGTGGCGTTTGTGGGAAAGGGCGTTTGAAACAATGCCAAATGGGCGTTTTCAGCCTACCTTGTAGGATTCAGCCACATGTTGCCGTTTGGTGATCGACAAAGCGGCACGTATGATGCATCCCAAACTCCCGCAGATTAGAAGCCTATGTCCCTGATAGTTCTACTGCTTCTGCCTTTTATCGGCAGCTGTCTGGCGGCCTTGCTGCCGCACAATGCGCGCAACACCGAATCCCTGCTGGCCGGCCTTATTGCCCTGGCCGGTACCGTTCAAGTCGCCCTGCTCTACCCTCAAATCGCCCACGGCGGGGTGATCCGCGAAGAATTCATGTGGTTGCCCAGCCTGGGCGTGAATTTTGTCTTGCGCATGGATGGCTTCGCCTGGTTGTTCTCGATGCTGGTACTCGGCATCGGCACGCTGGTGTCCCTGTATGCGCGTTACTACATGTCGCCGGACGATCCGGTGCCACGCTTCTTTGCGTTTTTCCTGGCATTCATGGGGGCCATGCTCGGCCTGGTGATCTCCGGCAACCTGATCCAGATCGTGTTTTTCTGGGAACTGACCAGCCTGTTCTCGTTCCTGCTGATCGGCTACTGGCATCACCGCGCCGATGCGCGACGCGGTGCCTACATGGCGTTGATGGTCACCGGCGCGGGCGGTCTGTGCCTGCTGGCCGGGGTGATGCTGCTGGGGCATATCGTCGGCAGCTATGACCTGGACCGGGTACTGGCGGCGGGCGATCAGATTCGTGCGCACTCGCTGTACCCGGTCATGCTGGTCCTGGTGCTGGTTGGTGCCTTGAGCAAAAGCGCGCAGTTCCCGTTCCACTTCTGGCTGCCCCACGCCATGGCGGCACCGACGCCGGTATCGGCCTATTTGCATTCGGCGACGATGGTGAAGGCCGGCGTGTTCTTGCTGGCCCGCCTGTGGCCGTCGCTGTCCGGCAGCGACGAATGGTTCTGGATCGTCGGCGGTGCCGGCGCCGTGACCCTCCTGCTCGGCGCTTACTGCGCCATGTTCCAGAACGATCTCAAGGGTCTGCTGGCCTACTCCACCATCAGCCACCTCGGGCTGATCACCCTGCTGCTCGGCCTCAACAGCCCGCTGGCCGCCGTCGCTGCGGTGTTCCATATCCTCAACCATGCCACCTTCAAGGCCTCGCTGTTCATGGCGGCGGGCATCATCGACCACGAAAGCGGCACCCGCGATATTCGCAAGCTCAGCGGCCTGGTGCGCTTGATCCCGTTTACCGCGACTCTGGCGATGGTGGCCAGTGCGTCCATGGCTGGCGTGCCGTTGCTCAATGGCTTCCTGTCCAAAGAGATGTTCTTCGCTGAAACGGTGTTTATCTCAGCAACCGCCTGGGTGGAAATCACCCTGCCGGTGATCGCGACCATCGCCGGCACCTTCAGCGTGGCCTACGCGCTGCGCTTCACGGTGGATGTGTTCTTCGGCCCGCCCGCAACCGACCTGCCGCATACGCCCCATGAACCGCCGCGCTGGATGCGCGCGCCGGTGGAGCTGCTGGTGTTCACCTGCCTGCTGGTGGGGATATTCCCGGCCCAGGTGGTCGGCTCGATCCTCGCCGCCGCCGCGCTGCCGGTGGTCGGCGGGGTGTTGCCAGAATACAGCCTGGCCATCTGGCACGGCTGGAACGCACCGATGATCATGAGCCTGGTGGCAATGTCCGGCGGCGTGGTGCTTTACCTGCTGCTGCGCAAGCAACTCAAGCGCGGGCGCTTCAAGTACCCGCCGATCATCAGCTACTTCAATGGCAAGCGCGCCTTCGAACGCTGCCTGGTGGTGATGATGCGCGGCGTGCGCAGGATCGAGAAACGCATCAGTACCAAGCGCCTGCAGACGCAGTTGTTCCTGCTGGTGCTAGTCGCCGTGATCGGCGGCATGATCCCAATACTCAACAGCGGCCTCAGTTGGGGCGACCGGCCGAAGATCCCGGGGTCCATCGTATTCGTCACCCTGTGGCTGCTGGCGATTGCCTGCGCCCTCGGTGCCGCCTGGCAAGCCAAGTACCACCGGCTGGCGGCCCTGACCATGGTCAGCGTGTGCGGCATGATGACCTGCATCACCTTCGTGTGGTTCTCGGCGCCGGACCTGGCGCTGACGCAGTTGGTCGTGGAAGTGGTGACCACCGTGCTGATCCTGCTGGGCCTGCGCTGGCTGCCACGACGGATCGAAGAAGTCTCACCACTGCCCCATACGTTGCGCAAGGCACGCATTCGCCGGCTGCGCGACTTCCTGCTGTCCACCGTGGTCGGTGGCGGCATGGCGCTGCTGTCCTATGCCATGCTGACCCGCCAGACGCCCAACGATATTTCCTCGTTCTACCTGAGCCGCGCCCTCCCCGAAGGCGGCGGCAGCAATGTGGTAAACGTGATGCTGGTGGACTTCCGTGGCTTCGACACCCTGGGCGAAATCACCGTACTCGGCGCCGTGGCGCTGACTGTGTACGCGCTGCTGCGGCGCTTCCGCCCCTCCAAGGAAAGCATGCAATTGCCCGCGCAACAGCGCCAACTCGCGCCGGACGCGGCCACCGACCTGATCAACCCACGCCAGGCCAGCGACACCGCGTTGGGCTACATGATGGTGCCGGCGGTGCTGGTGCGCCTGCTGCTGCCGATTGCGCTGGTGGTGTCGTTCTATCTGTTCATGCGCGGCCATAACCAGCCGGGCGGTGGTTTCGTCGCCGGCCTGGTGATGTCGGTGGCGTTTATCCTGCAATACATGGTCGCCGGCACCCAGTGGGTCGAGGCGCAGATGAGTTTGCGACCGATGCGCTGGATGGGCTTCGGCCTGTTCTCGGCGACCCTGACCGGCCTCGGTGCCTTGTTCGCCGGCTACCCGTTCCTCACCACCCATACCTGGCATTTGAGCTTGCCGGTGCTGGGCGACATCCATATCGCCAGCGCGCTGTTCTTCGACGTCGGCGTGTACGCCATGGTCGTCGGCTCGACGCTGCTGATGCTCACCGCTCTCGGTCACCAATCGGTGCGGGCCCATAAACCGAGCAACCAGCCGAAAACCGTTGCTACACCGGAAGGAGCCGCCTGATGGAAGAAGTCATCGCAATTGCAATTGGGGTCCTGGCGGCCTCCGGCGTCTGGTTGATCCTGCGACCACGGACGTTCCAGGTGGTGATGGGCCTGTGCCTGTTGTCATACGGGGTCAACCTGTTCATTTTCAGCATGGGTAGCCTGTTTATCGGCAAGGAGCCGATCATCAAGGACGGCGTGCCGCAAGACCTGTTGCACTACACCGATCCCCTGCCCCAGGCATTGGTGCTGACGGCGATCGTGATCAGCTTCGCCATGACCGCGCTGTTCCTCGTGGTACTGCTGGCGTCGCGGGGCCTGACCGGCACCGACCATGTGGACGGCCGGGAGCCCAAGGAATGACGTGGGTCAATCAACTGATCGTCGCGCCGATCCTGCTGCCGTTGCTGACCGCCGCCCTGATGCTGATGCTCGGCGAGAAGCACCGCCCGCTCAAGGCGCGTATCAACCTGTTCTCCAGCGTGCTCGGCCTCGGTATCGCGATCTTGCTACTGTACTGGACACAACAAGGTGGCCCCGGTTCGATTGGCGTGTACCTGCCCGGCAACTGGCAAGTGCCGTTCGGCATTGTGCTGGTGGTGGACCAACTGTCGGCGCTGATGCTGGTACTCACCGGGATCATCGGCGTGAGTGCGCTGCTGTTCGCCATGGCCCGCTGGGACCGCGCGGGCACCAGTTTCCATGCGTTGTTCCAGATCCAGATGATGGGCCTCTACGGCGCCTTTCTCACCGCAGACCTGTTCAACCTGTTCGTGTTCTTCGAGGTGTTGCTGGCGGCCTCCTATGGTTTGATGCTCCACGGTTCCGGCCGTGCGCGGGTGTCGTCAGGGCTGCATTACATCGCGATCAACCTGCTGGCGTCGTCGCTGTTCCTGATCGGCGCGGCGCTGATCTATGGCGTCACCGGCACGCTGAACTTCGCTGACCTGGCGCTGAAAATCCCGCTGGTGCCGGAGGCCGATCGCGGCCTGTTGCACGCGGGGGCGGCGATCCTCGCCACGGCGTTCCTGGCCAAGGCCGGCATGTGGCCGCTGAACTTCTGGCTGGCGCCTGCGTACTCATCGGCCAGCGCGCCGGTGGCAGCGATGTTCGCGATCATGACCAAGGTCGGCGTGTACACCGTGCTGCGCCTGTGGACCCTGCTGTTCTCCAGCCAGGCCGGGCCGTCGGCGCTGTTCGGCGGCGACTGGCTGGTGTACGGCGGCATGGCGACCATCATCTGCGCGGCGCTGGCGATGGTGGCTGCGCAGCGCCTGGAGCGCATGGCCAGCTTGAGCATCCTGGTCTCGGCCGGCATCCTGCTGTCGTCGGTGGGTTTCGCCCAGCCCAGCCTGACAGCCGGGGCACTGTTCTATCTGGTCAGTTCCACACTGGCCTTGAGCGCGCTGTTCCTGCTGGCCGAATTGATCGAACGCTCGCGCTCGGCCAACGACCTGCCGCTGGACGAGGAGATCGACGCGCTGCCCAAAGCCATGGAATCCCTGCATCCACGCCCCGGCGTCAACCTCGATGACGAGCAGAAAGCCGTGGTCGGCCAGGTGATCCCCTGGACCATGGCATTCCTCGGCTTGAGCTTTGTCGCCTGCGCGCTGCTGATCATCGGCATGCCGCCGCTGTCAGGGTTTATCGGCAAGCTCAGCCTGTTGAGCGCGCTGGTCAATCCGCTGGGCTTGGGGCATTCGGTGGATGAGCCCATCCGCCCTGCCGCGTGGGGCCTGGTGACGTTGCTGATCCTGTCCGGCCTGGCCTCGCTGATCGCCTTCGCCCGCCTGGGCATCCAACGCTTCTGGACCCCAGAAGAGCGCCCTTCACCGCTGCTACGCCGTTACGAGTGCGTGCCGATCTTCTTCCTGCTCGGCCTGAGCATCCTGCTGACCTTCAAGGCCGAGCCGCTGATGCGCTATACCCTCGACACCGCCAAGCGCCTGAACAACCCGGAACAGTATGTGATGGCGGTCATGGCCACACGCCCGGTACCCAGCCCTGAAGCCAAGACCGCCGCGCTGGAGGTGCAGCCATGAAGCGCCTGTTCCCGGCCCCGTGGTTGTCGCTGGCGTTGTGGGTGTTGTGGCTGGTGCTGAACCTGTCCGTGAGCCCTGGCAACCTGCTGCTGGGCGCGCTGTTGGGCGTCCTCGCGCCGCTGCTGATGGCGCCGCTGCGCCCGTTGCCGATTCGTATCCATCGTCCCGGAGTGATCATTCGCCTGTTCTTCCGGGTAGGCCGTGACGTGATCGTCTCCAACCTGAAAGTGGCCTGGGGCGTGCTAGTGTGCGGCTCGCGGCCACCGCGTTCGCGCTTTATCAAAATCCCCCTGGACCTGCGCGACGCCAACGGCCTGGCCGTGTTGTCGATGATCACCAGCGTGACCCCAGGCACCGTCTGGTCGGAACTTGCCCTGGACCGCAGCATCCTGTTGTTGCACGTCTTCGACCTGGACGATGAAGCGCAGTTTATCCAGCACTTCAAACACGACTACGAACGGCCCTTGATGGAGATCTTCGAATGAGCGCCCTGCTCGCCAATGCGATCCTGTTCAGCCTGTTCCTGTTCTCGCTGGCCATGGTGCTGACGCTGATCCGCCTGTTCAAAGGCCCCTCGGCCCAGGACCGGGTCCTGGCGCTGGACTATCTGTACATCCTGGCAATGCTGATGATGCTGGTGCTGGGCATTCGGTATGCCAGTGATACCTACTTCGAAGCGGCGCTGTTGATCGCGCTGTTTGGCTTTGTCGGGTCATTTGCCCTGGCCAAATTCCTGCTGCGTGGCGAGGTGATCGAATGATGCCGTTATGGATTGAAGTGTGCGTGGCCGTGTTGCTGGTGCTGAGCAGCGTGTTTGCACTGATTGGCGCAATCGGGTTGCTGCGCATGAAGGATTTCTTCCAGCGCATGCACCCGCCGGCACTGGCCTCGACGCTGGGCGCGTGGAGCGTGGCGTTGGCGTCGATCATCTATTTTTCGGTACTCAAGTCCACGCCGGTGCTGCATGGCTGGCTGATCCCGATCTTGTTGTCGATCACGGTGCCGGTGACGACGCTGCTGCTGGCGCGCACGGCGTTGTTCCGCAAGCGCATGGCCGGTGACGATGTGCCCGCCGAGGTCAGCAGCCGTCGCTGAGTGCTGAAGCGAACACGGTCAAAAAATGTGGGCGGGGGCTTGCTCCCGATAGCGGTGTGTCAGTCAATGCATCTGTCGCTGACACACCGCTATCGGGAGCAAGCCCCCTCCCACATTTGGATCGACGCTAGGCGAAGGACCGGATGTGTGCCGCCAACTCCGCCAATTCGGCATCATCCGCCCGATCCGAATCGTGCGACGAGATATACCCTTCATAGGCCTCAAAGAACTTATCCACCTTCGAGCTCAACGGTTTGAACGTGCTGTCCTGCCCCGTCCCATGCATGGGAAACAGCTTCGCATGCAGATGATCCACCCCGTACCCTTCGAGGATCATCCCCGTGCGCGCCACATCGGGAAACGCCCGGTCAATCTGCAGCGCCGTTTTCTTCGCCGCCACCACCAGACCTGCCAGCACTTCATCCGACTGTGCAAACGCATAACTGCCGTAATGTTGCTTGGGGATCACCACGCTGAAACCTGGGGTGTTGGGGAAAATAGACAGGAAGGCCATATGGTGTTCGTCTTCCCACAGAATGTGGGCCGGGGAGGTTTGTCGGACAATGCTGCAGAAAATACAATCCATTTGAATCACCGTCAGTTTCATCATGGGTCGGGTTATGGCAACTATCTAAAAGCACGCTTCGGCCGGCGTCAAAAAAACCGTAGAAACGAGAACTTTCCGACATCTTTTTAGGGTTGCCCCTCGGAAGATGCATCACTAATCTTCGGCGGTCGCTGCAAATTCAGCGACCGGGTTTCGCAGCCCGGTTAAACTCTAGACGCACAGCGTCCACCTCAGATAGCGGGCGCTTTTTTATGCCTGATGTTATGGCGGCTGTGCGCGGGATACCTTCGGGTATGCCGGGTGCCTAGAGTCCCGGTCTGCGAACCTGCGTACAGCTGCCACCCGGGTATCGTTTCGCAGCGATGGGTGGTGGCTCCAATACTCTAGGAGCTAAGTCATGATTAAAGACAGTCCGAATCCGCCATCGAATTCAAACGCGTTTCAAGCTGCTGCTCATCGAGCGATTAACCATTATTTGAACTCACCCAAGAACACCGAACAGCCTGCACCAAACCATGGCCTCTTTGCCGTGCGCGATGGCGTGGATGCCGAGACACTTCTGGTCAATGCGTCGGAGGATCTTGCGTCAGCTCAGGCACTGGCGAGCCATTTGGCGTTCGAGATTGATGGCGCTTCGCGTAGCGTGGCGCTAGGAATTTGCCGAATGCTGGAGGGAATTGAATTATTAGTGGATAGAGCATTGGATCAGTATCCACTCCCAGCTCAGCGTTAGGACGAGAGCGACCTTACAACTGGCGTATCTATGAGGGGAGTAAATAGATACGCTCCTGCTACTTGATCGCAGCCGACGTGAACCTGATCTAGGGTTTTGATATTTTGCGGATTGAAGCGATTAATTTCTGTACCAACATTCCAACTGGATCGCTTGGATAGCCCAAGGAAAAACTCACTAACGCGTCTTAAAAAGCCAAAAGGAAACAGGGCAAATGGATTCACGCACCTTCAACATCCAGCAGATGTTCCAAGACAGGCGTCAGTATCGAGTTCCGTTCTACCAACGGCCCTACGTATGGAGTCGAGAAGACCAATGGGAGCGCCTTTGGGAAGACATACGCGACAAAGCAGAATCTCGTCTTACAGGCGATAAGGCAGTGCCTCATTTTATGGGGGCCGTCGTGCTGGAACCCCAAAAGAAGACAGGCCTGTTAGGAGTCGAGCGACACCACATCATTGATGGACAACAACGTTTGACAACGATGCAATATGTACTGACTGCATTGATGCACGCTTTGCGCGAATGGGAACAGCCAAATTTCCTGCCCGTCATCGAAACCTGTCTACGCAACAGCAACCAAGAGACCATGGAAGAAAAAGAGGTAGAGCTTTTCAAGCTCTGGCCCACATTTCGAGACCGTCATCAATATACCCAAGCGATGACGGCTATATCGATCGACGACCTGCGTGAAAGATTTCCTTCGAGCTTTACGCAAAGCGGCAGTATTCGAAAAATAGGCATTCACCATCCTCCAGCACTAGAAGCGATTGTATTTTTCCGTAATGCGATGATCGAATGGGGAGAGAGTCAGACGGAAGAGTCTTACCACACCGTCGCAGTGGCTTTAGCGACAGCTGTCCTTACAGACCTTTCAATAGTATGCATTTCACTGGGCGAAGACGACGATGCCCAAGTCATATTTGAAACACTCAATGGTCATGGCGCACAACTCCATGCGACCGATTTAATTCGCAACTTCATTTTTATGCGTGCTGGATTGAATGCTGATGATCTTTACAAAAATCTCTGGTCCAGATTTGAAGATGAATTATGGTCAGAGCCACAGTCACGTGGCCGACTCAACCGGCCCCGACTGGAGTGGTTCGTACAAACCGTACTGCAAGCAGAAACTGCTGAAGAAATAGATATCGGACGGTTATACGCTGGCTATCGCCGTTTTGTGGATGACACACCGAAACTATACAGCGCAGACGCCCAACTTGAGTTGCTCAACAGCCACGCCGAACACTATCGTAATTTGGTAAAAGGCAATGGAGAGACACCCATTGGCATATTCGGTCGACGCGTTGCTGCGTGGGATGCTTCTCCTACGCACGCCTTGGCGCTCAAGGTTGCTTCATCGTATCTTTCGTTTGAAGACCAGCACAACATTTTTGACTGCATAGAATCATATCTAGTGCGCCGGGCGGTATGCGGACTCACCAGAAAAAGCTACAACAAAGTTTTTGCACAACAACTGAAAAAACTTCAAGCTGGAGAACTAAGCGCCACTGCGTTTCGAAACAACTTGGCTGAACCGCTTGGGGACGCTTCGCGCTGGCCAACTGACGAAGAGTTTCTACACCATTGGCTGGAAGGTGATATTTATCCAGGTCGCCTCGATGCGATAAAACTACGGACCACCTTCCACCGTCTAGAAACGGCACTCCGTACAGAGCGAAGTGAAGAGCGCGTGCCATTGGCGTTGGATACCTTAGACATCGACCACATCCTTCCTCAGTCTTGGTATGCGCACTGGCCACTCTCCGACGGTACACTTTCAACCGCTGCTGAAGCAACTGAAGCGTACAAACTTGAATATGTATCAGGCCACTTAGACAATCGATCACAAGCCATTCTTAATCGTGAATACTCCGTACCTCGCATGGGCAATCTCACGCTCGTACACTATGGAGTTAACCGTTCACTGCAAAATCATGCATATTCTCAGAAGCGACAGGCATTGTTTGAACACTCAAATCTTCATCTAAATCGTGAGTTGATGCAAATAACTCAGTGGAACGAAACAACTATCACTGAACGTGGCGCCAAATTATTTGAGGTCGCACGGACATTGTGGATTGGTCCAAGTACGTGACGCAGGCCAGCACCTACATTTGATTGGAGCTCTGTCACGGTTTCAGACGCTTAGCCCCATTAAAAAAACGCCCCGAACCAGTCGGGGCGTTTTTCATTCAGCGCTGACTGATCAAACCTGATCAGCCAACCGCCACGTCGTCCCACCCTTGCCGTCTTCCAACACCACACCCATCGCGGTCAGTTGGTCACGGATGCGGTCGGACTCCGCCCAGTCCTTGTTGGCCCGAGCGGCCAAACGCGCCTGGATCAGCGCGTCTACTTCAGCCGCATCCACACGCCCTTCAGCGCCGGCTTGCAGGAAGTCTTCGGCTTGCATCTGCAACACCCCCAGCACGCTGGCCAGTTCTTTCAAGCGCGCAGCCAGGCCGGCCGCTGCGTCGAGATCGCTCTCACGCAGGCGGTTGATCTCGCGCACCATCTCGAACAGCACCGCGCAGGCTTCCGGTGTGCCGAAGTCGTCGTTCATCACTTCGGTAAACCGTGCCACGAACGCTTCGCCGCCGGCCGGGGCCACGCAGGGCAGGCCTTTCAACGCGTGGTAGAAACGCTCCAGGGCGCCTTTGGCATCCTTGAGGTTGTCTTCCGAGTAGTTGATCGCGCTGCGATAGTGGCTCGACACCAACAGGTAACGCACCACTTCCGGATGGTACTTTTCCAGCACGTCGCGGATGGTGAAGAAGTTGTTCAAGGACTTGGACATCTTCTCGCCATTGATGCGGATCATGCCGCAGTGCATCCAGGCGTTGGCGTAGGTCTTGCCGGTGGCGGCTTCGCTTTGGGCGATTTCGTTTTCGTGGTGCGGGAACTCGAGGTCGCTGCCGCCGCCATGAATGTCGAAGGTCTCGCCCAGGCAGCAGGTGGACATCACCGAGCATTCGATGTGCCAGCCCGGACGCCCGGCGCCCCATGGCGATTCCCAGCTCGGCTCGCCGGGCTTGGTGCCTTTCCAGAGCACGAAGTCGAGCGGGTCTTGCTTGGCTTCGTCGACTTCGATACGCGCGCCGATGCGCAGGTCTTCGATTTTCTTGCGCGACAGCTTGCCGTAGCCCATGAACTTGGCGACGCGGTAGTACACGTCGCCATTGCCTGGGGCGTAGGCGTAGCCCTTGTCGATCAAGGTCTGGATCATCGCGTGCATGCCAGGGATATGGTCCGTGGCGCGCGGTTCCATGTCCGGCTTGAGGATGTTGAGGCGCGCCTCATCCTCGTGCATCGCGGCGATCATGCGCGCGGTCAGCGCGTCGAACGACTCGCCGTTTTCATTGGCGCGGTTGATGATCTTGTCGTCGATGTCGGTGATGTTGCGCACATAGGTCAAGTCGTAGCCGCTGAAACGCAACCAGCGGGTCACCAGGTCAAAGGCGACCATGCTGCGGCCGTGGCCGATGTGGCAGTAGTCGTACACGGTCATGCCGCACACGTACATGCGCACCTTGTTGCCATCCAGCGGCTTGAAGACTTCTTTGCTCTTGCTGAGCGTGTTGTAGATCGTTAGCACGACGGTTCCTTAAATCACTGGCCCCACGAATCACGCAAGGTCACGGTACGGTTGAATACCGGGTGACCAGGTTTCGAGTCCTTGATATCCGCGCAGAAGTAACCTTCGCGCTCGAACTGGAAACGGTCTTCCGGCTGTGCATTGCCAAGGGATGGCTCGGCACGACAACCCGTGAGTACTTGCAGGGAGTTCGGATTGATGTTGTCGAGGAAGCTCGCGCTGTCTTCGGCTTTCTCAGGGTTCGGCGAACGGAACAGACGATCGTACAGACGCACTTCGCACTCGACGCTGGCAGCGGCCGGCACCCAGTGGACCACGCCTTTGACCTTGCGGCCTTCAGGGTTCTTGCCCAGGGTCTCTGGGTCATACGAGCAACGCAGTTCGACGATATTACCCTCGGCGTCCTTGATCGCTTCGTCGGCGCGGATCACGTAGCTGCCGCGCAGGCGCACTTCGCCGGCAGGTTCCAGGCGCTTGTAGCCTTTTGGCGGCTCTTCCATGAAGTCGTCATGGTCGATATAGATTTCACGGGCAAATGGCAGTGCGCGCACGCCCATGTCTTCTTTCGGGTGGCGTGGCAGTTCGAGGTTCTCGACCTGGCCTTCCGGGTAGTTGGTGATCACGACTTTCAGCGGGCGCAGCACGCACATGGCACGCGGGGCGCTGTGGTCGAGGTCGTCACGGATGCTGAATTCGAGCATGCCGAAGTCGACCACACCGTCGGAACGGTTGGTGCCGACCATTTCGCAGAAGTTGCGGATGGATTTGGGCGTGTAGCCGCGACGACGGAAGCCCGACAGCGTCGACATGCGTGGGTCGTCCCAGCCGTTGACGTGCTTTTCATCCACCAGTTGCTTGAGCTTGCGCTTGCTGGTGATGGTGTAGTTCAGGTTCAGGCGGCTGAATTCGTACTGGCGCGGCTGTGCCGGAACCGGCAAGTGCTCCAGAAACCACTCGTACAGCGGACGGTGGCTTTCGAACTCCAGGGTGCAGATGGAGTGGGTGATGCCTTCGATGGCGTCCGACTGACCGTGGGTGAAGTCGTAGTTCGGGTAGATGCACCACTTGTCACCGGTCTGGTGGTGGTGGGCATGGCGGATGCGGTACATGATCGGGTCGCGCAGGTTCATGTTCGGCGAGGCCATGTCGATCTTGGCACGCAGTACACGGGCGCCATCGGCGAACTCACCGGCGCGCATGCGGGCGAACCAGTCCAGGTTCTCTTCCACGGAACGGTCGCGGAACGGGCTGTTCTTGCCCGGCTCGGTCAGGCTGCCACGGTATTCCTTGGCCTGTTCAGGGGTGAGGTCGTCGACGTAGGCCTTGCCGGCCTTGATCAGTAAGATGGCCCAGTCGAACAACTGGTCGAAATACTTGGACGCATAGCGCACTTCACCGGACCATTCGAAGCCCAGCCACTTGATGTCGCTTTCGATGGCGTCGATGTATTCCTGGTCTTCCTTGGCCGGGTTGGTGTCGTCGAAACGCAGGTGCGTGACGCCACCGAACTCCTGGGCCAGACCGAAGTTCACACAGATCGACTTGGCGTGACCGATGTGCAGGTAGCCGTTGGGCTCTGGCGGGAAGCGGGTGACGATCTGCGTGTGCTTGCCCGAATCCAGGTCCGCCTGGATGATCGGGCGCAGGAAGTTGACCGTGGCGGCAGGGCCGGCCTTGGCGTTCGAGGTAGGGTCGACAGTGGGCTTGCTCATAATATCCTTGAACAGACGAGTACGTGGCCTTGGTCAGGCCAGATAAAACAAAGGGCTTATCATAGCCGAAGCGGCCAACCGCCTGACAGAGCGCGGCCCAAAACTGCTGCTTTAATTGCCCGGGCGGTAAAAAACCACCTCGAAATTCCCGCAGGGCACGCTAAACTGCGCGCCTTGGCCATCGTTTAGCCAAACAGGTCAGGCGCACAGCGCCTGAACCCACGAATTCCCTGAAAGAGTAGTGAACATGACTCAAGTCAAACTGAGCACCAACCACGGTGACATCGTCATCGAACTGAACGCCGAGAAAGCGCCGATCACCGTCGCCAACTTCATTGAATACGTGAAAGCCGGCCACTACGAAAACACCGTTTTCCACCGTGTCATTGGCAACTTCATGGTCCAGGGCGGCGGTTTCGAGCCTGGCATGCAAGAAAAGAAAGACAAGCGCCCAAGCATCCAGAACGAAGCGGACAACGGCCTTTCCAACGACAAATACACCGTCGCCATGGCCCGTACCATGGAGCCGCATTCGGCCTCCGCGCAATTTTTCATCAACGTCGCCGACAACGCCTTCCTCAACCACAGCGGCAAGAACGTGCAGGGCTGGGGCTACGCGGTGTTTGGTAAAGTCACCGAAGGCACTGACGTCGTCGACAAGATCAAAGGTGTTGCCACCACCAGCAAAGCCGGCCACCAAGACGTACCAGCAGACGACGTGATCATCGAGAAAGCCGAGATCATTGAGTGATATTGCTGATTTCAGACTTGCATCTGGAAGAGGAGCGCCCGGACATTACCCGGGCGTTTCTGGATTTACTCCACGGCCGCGCCCGTGGCGCCCAGGCGTTGTACATTCTCGGGGACTTCTTTGAAGCCTGGATTGGCGACGATGGGATCACCCCTTTCCAGCGCTCGATTTGCGCGGCCCTGCGCGAACTGAGCGACAGCGGCACGCCGATTTTCATCATGCATGGCAACCGTGACTTCCTGCTCGGCAAGGCGTTCTGCAAAGCCGCAGGCGCCACCTTGCTCAAGGACCCGAGCGTCGTGCAGCTCGCCGGCGAGCCCGTGCTGCTGATGCACGGCGACAGCCTCTGCACCCGCGACGTCGGCTATATGAAGCTGCGGCGCATCCTGCGTAACCCGATTGCGCTGTTTATCCTGCGTCACCTGCCCCTGCGCACCCGCCACAAGCTGGCCCGCAAGCTGCGCAGCGAAAGCCGGGCGCAGACGCGGATGAAGGCCAACGACATTGTCGATGTCACCCCCGAGGAAGTGCCGCGGGTGATGCAGCAGTTCGGCGTGCGCACCTTGGTCCACGGCCATACGCACCGCCCCGCCATTCATAAGTTGCAGATTGGTGACCAGGCGGCCAAGCGCATTGTGCTGGGGGATTGGGACAAGCAAGGCTGGGCATTGCAGGTGGATGAGCAAGGGTTTCAGTTGGCGGCGTTTGACCTTGTGAACCCGCAACTGGCGCTTCCCGGCGCCTGACCAAATGTGGGAGGGGGCTTGCTCCCGATGGCGGTGTATCAGTCAGCCTGTTTGAAGCTGACCCACCGCTATCGGGAGCAAGCCCCCTCCCACAGTTGATTGCATTCCAGCCTTGGTTGATTGCTTTCCAGCCCTGGCTGATTGCATTCCAGCCTTGACAGATTGCATTCCAACCTTGGTTGATTGCTTTCCAGCCCGGGCAGATCAGTGCCCTGATGCAGCCGGCCCCGCCTTCGCGGTGAACGGCGGCTTGGCCAGCCACACCAGCAGCATCAAGCCCATGAACATCCACCCCAGCAACGTGAAGTAATCCACGGTGGACATCATGTACGCCTGGCTGGTGAGGATCTGGTCCAACTGCGCATAAGCCTTGTGCCCTGCCCCACCGAGTGCGTCCAGTGCATTGCGGGTGGCCGCGTCATAGGTGGTCATGTTCTCGCTCATGTACGCATGGTGCTGGTCCGCGCGGCGAATCCAGATCCACGTGGTCAGCGAGGCCGCGAAGCTACCGCCCAGGGTCCGCAGGAAGGTCGCAAGACCTGCACCGTCGGCGATCTGGTGCGGCGGCAGGTCGGACATCAGGATGCTCAAGGTCGGCATGAAGAACAGCGCCACGCCGATACCCATGAACAACTGCACCAGGGCGATGTGCTGGAAGTCCACCTCATTGGTGAAGTTGGCGCGCATGAAGCAGCTCAAGCCAATCGCCAGGAACGCCAGGCCCGCCAGCAGGCGCAGGTCGAATCTGTGCGCGTACTTGCCGACAAACGGCGACATCAGCACCGGCAGAATACCGATCGGCGCCACCGCCAGGCCGGCCCAGGTCGCGGTGTAGCCCATCTGGGTTTGCAGCCACTGCGGCAGGATCAGGTTGATACCGAAGAAGCCCGCGTAGCCGAGGACCAACACGATGGTGCCGATGCGGAAGTTGCGGTAGGCGAACAGCCGCAGGTTGACCACCGGGTGTTTGTCGGTCATCTCCCAGATGATGAACACCGCCAGGGCAATCACCGAAATCGCCGCCCCCACGAGGATGAAGTTGGACTCGAACCAGTCCAGGTCGTTGCCCTTGTCGAGGATGATCTGCAACGCGCCGACCCCGACGATCAAGCTCAACAGCCCCACATAGTCCATCGGCTGGTAGCTGGTGACCACCGGGCGTTTCTTCAGTTGCGAACGCACCACCATCACCGCAAAGATGCCGATGGGCACGTTGATAAAGAAGATCCACGGCCAACTGTAGCTGTCGGTGATCCAACCGCCGAGGATGGGACCGGCAATCGGCGCCACCACCGTGACCATCGCCAATAACGCCAGGGCCATGCCGCGCCTCGCCGGCGGGTAGACCGCGATCAGCAGCGTTTGGGTCATCGGGTACAACGGCCCGGCCACCAAGCCTTGCAGCACCCGAAAGCCAATCAGCTCGGGCATCGAAGTGGAAATACCGCAAAGAAACGAGGCCAGCACGAACAGAATGGTGGCCCAGAGAAACAGCTTCACCTCGCCAAAGCGCCGGCTCAACCAGCCGGTCAGCGGCAGGGCAATGGCGTTGCTCACCGCGAACGAGGTGATCACCCAGGTGCCCTGCTCCGAACTCACACCGAGGTTGCCGGAGATGGTCGGCAACGCCACGTTGGCGATCGTGGTATCAAGCACCTGCATGAAAGTCGCCAGCGACAGGCCAATAGTGGCCATCAGCAAGCTGGGCGGCGAGAAGGACGCGTTATTGCTCATCAGCGTTGCGCAGCCTTGGGCGCGGCGAGGCTGTTGTCATGGATCAACTGAGTGATCATGGCGTCAGCCTCGGCCAATTGGCGATCATACACATTGGTGGTGAACGAGGCCTTTTGCGGCGCCTGTTGCGCCAATACCGGGCCGCTCTGGTCGTGCAGGTCAACGTTGACCACGGTGCTCAAGCCCACGCGCAGCGGGTGCTTGGCCAATTCTTCAGCATTGATATGAATGCGCACCGGCACCCGTTGCACGATCTTGATCCAGTTGCCGGTGGCGTTCTGCGCAGGCAGCAAGGCAAACGCACTGCCGGTGCCGGCGCCGAGGCTGTCGATGGTGCCGCTGTACTTCACATCGCTGCCGTAAATGTCAGCTTCGATGTCCACCGGCTGGCCGATGCGCATATTGCGCAGTTGGGTTTCCTTGAAGTTGGCGTCGATCCACAACTGGTCCAGCGGGATCACCGCCATCAATGCCGTGCCCGGCTGCACGCGCTGACCCAGTTGCACGGTGCGCTTGGCCACATAGCCGGTCACGGGGGCGATCAAGGTGCTGCGCGCATTGCCCAGGTAGGCCTGGCGCAGTTGCGCGGCGGCAGCTTGCACGTCCGGATGGGACGAGATCACGGTGTCATCCACCAGGGCGGTACTGGTCTTGAGCTGCTGTTCGAGGTTGGTCAGGGCGTTCTTGGCCGCAGTCAGCCCGTCGCGGGCGTGGGACAGCTCCTCCTGGGAAATCGCCCCCCCCTGGGCCAGCGTCTTACGCCGGTTGAAATTGTCCTGGGCGGTTTGCATGTCGGCTTTCTGCGCATTGACCTGGGCTTTTATGCCATCGACGTTGCTGTACAACCCTCGCACCTGGCGCACGGTGCGGGCCAGGTTGGCCTGGGCACTTTGCAGGCCGACGGCTGCGTCGTTGGGGTCGAAGTTGATCAGCACCTGGCCTTCGTGGACCAGGTCGCCATCGTCGGCGCCGATGCTGACCACCGTGCCGGTGACCAGCGGGGTGATTTCCACCACGTTGCCGTTGACGTAGGCGTCGTCGGTGCTTTCATTGAAGCGACCGTAGAGTTCATACCAGCCCCACACGCCGACGACGCTGAGGATGACGATCAGCGTCAGGCCGATCAGCATCACTTTACGTTTGCGTGGGTTGTTATCGGGTTTTCCCGTTGCGGTGTTGCTTTCGGCAGTGGCCATGTCAGTTACCTCAAATTATTCCGTGCGTGTAGCTGGGGTGGTCGACGCCACGTTTGCGGCGCTGTAGCCGCCACCCAGGGCTTGCATCAATTGGATCGACAAATCGATTTGCGCGGCATTCAGGGCCGCTAGCTGGCGCTGCGCTTGCAGCAATTGCTGCTCGATGCTGAGCACGTCCAGGTAGTTACCGATCCCAGAGCTGTAACGCAGCATCGCGGTGTCGTAGGACTGCTGGGCAATGTCCGCGGCGTGTTGCTGGGCCTGGATCTGCCGACCGGTTTCGCGCAGTTGTGAAAGGGTGTTGCCAATATCGCCCAGGGCTTGCACCAGGGTTTTGTTGTACTGGGCCACAGCCAAGTCGTAGTCGGCATCACGCGCATCGAGGTTGGCGCGCAGGCGACCGCCGTCGAAGATCGGCAGCGAGATCGTCGGCGCAATGTTGAAGAACCGGCTGGCCGAACCGAACATCGCGTCCCCCAGCAACGACTCGGCCCCGGCGCTCGCGCTCAGGTTGAGGTTGGGGTAGAAGTTGGCCTTGCCGGCGGCGATGTTCTTGCTCGCGGCCTCTACACGCCAACGGGCGGCGATCAGGTCCGGGCGGCGGCCCAGCAATTCGGCGGGCAGCACCGAAGGCACTGCGACGGCGCTGGGCTTGAGCACCGCCGGACGCGCCAGTTCGTTGCCGCGATCCGGGCCTTTGCCGAGCAACACCGCCAGGGCGATTTTGGCGCTCTGCAGTTGTTTTTCCGCATCGATCAGTTGCGACTGGGAGCTGGCTTCCAGGCTTTCGGTCTGTTGGAACTGGTACTGGCTGTCGATGCCTGAGTTGAGGCGGCGCTGGCTCAGGTTGAGCATTTGCCGGGTGCGTTTGAGGTCGTCATTGGCCAGGTCACGCACGATATGGGCCTGGCCCAAATCACTGTAGGCCTTGGCCACATCGGCCGCCAGGGTCAGGCGCGCGGCCTGTTGGTCGACTTCGGCGGCGCGGGCCTGGCCCAAGGCGGCTTCCCAGGCAGCACGCTGGCCGCCCCAGAGGTCGAAGTTGTAGTTGAAGCTCGCGCCGATATTTCGCACGGTCGAGTAGGCATCGCCCTGCCCCAGCGGGTCCTGGTCCTTGGCCAGGCGCGAACGGCTGACACCGGCGCTGGCGTCCAGGGTCGGCATGCGTGCGGCATTGGCGGCATAGGCGGCGGCTTCGGCCTGATGGGCACGGGCGCTGGCCACTTGCATGTCGGGGCTGTTTTGCAGGGCTTCCTGGATCAGGCCGTCGAGCTGCGGGTCGCCGAGGCTTTTCCACCAGTCGGCGCTGGGCCAGGCGGCGCTCGACAGGGTCACGCCGGTCAACGACTTACCGGTCTGCAGGGTGTTGGCGTCGAGGCGCTGGCCCTGAGTGTCGAGGCCGCTGAAGTTGGCGCAACCGGCCATGCTCATGGCCGCCAGCACCAGGCAAAGGGCACGTGTGTTCATTCTCTACCTACCCGCTGAAGGGTGATGGGATCACCGGCAGCTATCAGAATTTTCTTGAGGATTTTTTCCAGGGTTTGCAACTCACCCGGTTCCAGTGCGCTGGCCAACTGGTTCAACGCCTCGGCGCCGATGTAGGGCAGCATGTCCGCCAGGCGCTGACCGTCATCCGTCAGCACCAACTGCACTTGGCGGCGGTCCAGCTCCGAACGCTTGCGACCAAGCAGGCCCTTTTGCTCCAGGCGGTCGAGCATGCGGGTCATCGAACCGCTGTCCAGCGACAGGTTGCGGCACAGCTCCGCCGGGGTGTCGACCCCGAACTGCGCCATGATGATCAACACCTTGAACTGCGCGGCGGTGATGCCGTGGGGTTCCATATGGGTGTCGATGATCTTGTCTTTAAGGATGGCCGCACGGCCGAGCAACAGCCCAAGTTGGCAGTTGTGGAAGTTGTCCGGGGTGAAGTGCTTCATCGAAAGTCACCTTATTACTGCCTAGGCAGTGAATGTGTGACGAGATATTACTGCTTAGGCAGCGAATGTCAAATGGAATAATTAGCTTGCTTGGTATGTGCGAGCGAGCCCGCTCGCACTTTTTCATCGACGGCGGATCTAGAAATCCCGTTTGTAGAAAATATCCAACGAACTGGCCACGCCACTGGCCACTTCCAGGTAGACCTTCTTGCTCAACAGGTAGCGCAAAGCAATGGTGCTGGCCGGCTCGAACACCCCAACCCCATAACGCAGGCTGAGTTTCTCCGAGATCTTGCCGCTGGCGACCACGGCGGTGTTGGTGCCGCTGCCTTGGGTGTCGAGTTCGAAGTCCTGGATGCCGAGGTTCTTGGCAATGTCCGAGGTCACCCCGGCACTGCCCATCAAGCCCAGGCCCAGGGCGGCTTGGGCGAGCATATTGTTGTCTTCACCCGTGGTGGTGCGCGAACGTCCCAGCACGAGGTATGACAACGCATCCTCCTGAGCCATGGCCGGCTCGGAGAAGATCTGCGTCGTCGGCTGTTCGGCACTGCCACTCAAGCGGATACCGGCGGTGACGGTCCTGGAGGGCTCGGTAGTGACCCGCACCGCTTCGATATCCAGGAACGGTTGATCAAGAGGCCCGGCGAACAACAGCCGCGCTCGACGCACATTGAGCTTCTGGCCGTAGGCACGGTAGCGCCCATCGTTCAGCCACAGCTCGCCACGGGTGTCCAGGTTGTCGCCGATATGCACATGCCCCTGCACTTTGGCGGTGAGGCCGAAGCCCGAGAAGTTGAGCTGGTCTTCACCGACCGCCACGTCGATATCCATCGCCATCGCCATGGGCGGCTTGCCCTCTTCGGTCTGGGCGCCGACGATCACCGTGTCATCGGAGACCTTGACCGTCGACGGCGGCAATTCGCGCACAGTGATATCACCGCGCGGGATCTGCACCTTGCCGGCGATCGCGAGCTTGTCGTTCTTCAGGCTGATCTTCAGGTCGGGCGCGACTTCCAGCACCGCGTAAGGCTCGACGGTGACCGGCAGTTGCGAGCCTTGCAGGCTGAGGTCGACCACCAGGGCGCGACTCCAGTCGATATGGCCCTTGAAGCTACCCTGCCCGGCTTTGCCGCTGTGCCAGCCGCCATCGAGTTGCACACTTTCGCCAGCAATCAGCGCCTGCACGTTCAAACCTTCGAGGCTGATCGGCAGTTGCGGCCCGGAAATTTCGCCACCCACCAGGTTCACGTTGCCGTTGACCAGCGGCGCCAACAGACCACCGGAGATACGCCCATTGCCGTTGAGCTTGCCGTGGAGTTTTTCCACCATCGGCACAAACGGCCGCGCCACAGCAAGATCGAGACCGGTGAGGCTGAAGGTGCCGCTGATCGGCTTGTTTTTCGCCAGCGGGTTGATCTGTGCCTGCAACAGCAACTCACCGAGTTTGCCGCCCTGGAAGTTGAGCCGGGTGTCGATGCGCTTGGGGTTGAGGGTGGCGTCCAGTTTCAGCGTGTCGTAGGGGAAATCCAGCCACTGGTGCTTATCCTTGACGCGCAAAATGCCGCCGCTGGCATCCACCGCGATCACGCCTTTGGGGCCGCTGGCCGGTAGGTCGAGCTGTACGTCGGCGTTGAGCGTGCCCTGCCAGGCAAAGTCCTTGGGCAACCAGGCGGCCAGGCTGTCGATGGGGAATTGCTTGAGGTGATAACGCAGCTTCGGTTCGGGCATCAGCCGCTGGTCTTCACCGCACAGGCTGGCCGTGCCTGCGACCCAGCAGTGAGCGGCGAAGGTCAACTTGCCATCGGCCAGGCGCTCGATTTTCGCCGGGGCCTGCAGCTTCCAGTCCTGGCCACCGGCTTGCACGTCACCGCTGGCCAGGCGCCCACGCCAGTTGCCTTTGTCGAGGTTGCCGTCCAGGGCCAGGGCCAGCTTGACCAGTGGGCCGGCCAGATCCAACTGGACCTTCTGCTGCCTGATATCGCCCTGGGCGCTGGCAGTCAGTGTGCCGACTTGGGTGTCGCCGCTTTGGATGCCACTGCCCTTGAGGTCGATCTTCGCGCGCTGGGCGTTGTCGAGCGTGGCGTCGAGGCTCAGGCTTTGCAGGCGATTGTCGGCAAACGCCAGTTGCTGGCCCTTAAGGTCGAGTTTGCCTTGCGGCGCTTTGAGGCTGCCGGCCACATCGAGTCGGCCATTGATCTGCCCGCGCAACTGCGGCCACAACTGGGCCAGACGCGTCAGTTTGATATCGATCTGCCCCGCCAGGCGTTGTTGCAGGCTGCCGCTGCCGTTGATGCGGTTGTCGCCCAGGCGGATATCCAGGTTGGCCAGGGTCCATTGCTCGCCCGCGCCTTCGGCCTTGGCGGCCAACACGGCGGGCTGCCCGCGAAGACGGCCCTTGAGGTCGAGGTCGGCGTTCAGCTTGAGCTGTTGGTTTTTGAACTCGCCTTTGCTGCGCAGCGGTCCGGCCAGGGTGCCCGGCAATTCCGCGAGCCAGTACGCCGGGTTCAACGCCGACAGGTCGAGCGCCGTGTCCCAGGCGATGCCGTCGGCGAACTGCAGGTTGAGGTGGCCCACGGCCTTGCCTTGGCCAGCGGCCAGTTTCAGCTCGGGCAGGAACACTTGCTTGAGGTCGCCACTGAACGGTGTGACCACATTGAATTTGCCGGCGGGGCCATCGAGGTCGGCCTTGAGGTTGCCGAGGTAGTTGCCGTCCTTATAGGAAATTTCGCCATTGAAGGTGCGCACGGTGACCTGCGGCTCGTCGATCAATGGGTAGAGGCGATGCCAGGGGAAGTCCAGCCAATCGATCTTGGCGTCGGCACTGAAGCCTTGCTGCCAATCCAGCTGTGCCGTGAGTTTCAGGCTTTGTTTGTCGCCGGCCGTCAGATCCAGACCGGCGATTTGCGCGCCCTTGGCGTCCACCCGACCTTGCAGCAGCATAGCCACCGGGCCTTTTTCCGCCGGCAGTAAGGCTTTGCCGAGCAATTGGTAACCGCTGTTCAGGTCGCCTTTGGCGGTCAGGTCCAGTTGATTGAGTTGCAGGGTGTCCGGCAAATCGGCGCTGGGTTTGAAGGCGTCGGCGGTGATGTGCAGTTGCGCCGGCAGGTTTTCCACCAGCGGCTGCAACTCGCCGCTGAGCGTGGCCGACAGGTAGCCGCTGCTGTCGGCGTCGAGCTTGAGGGTCTTGAGCAGGTCGCCATCGACCTTGAGCGCGACTGTCCACGGCGCGCCGTCTGGCGCGTAGGGCAGGCTCAGGTTGCCGCTGGCGGTCAACGGCCAGTCGCCGACAGGTTGAAGCAGGCCCGACAGGTCCAGCACAAGGTCGTCGCGTTGCAGGTGTACGGCATCGATTTGCAGGCCGGCGGCGGTCCAATGTGCGGCCAATTGCAGGTCCTTGAGTTCTTCACTGCCATTAAATAGCAGGCTGCCGACGCGAACCTCGCCCAACTGGAGCGCAACCGGCAACTTCAGCGCCGGCAACTGAAGCGGCCCGCTGCTCTCTTCGGTGCTCGGCGCAAATTGCAGGCTGACTTGATCCACATCCAACCGATCAATGCACAGCGTCATGCGCAGCAGGCAGGCTGGCGACCAGTCAAAGGTCGGCGCATTAAGTTCGACGCGACTGCTGCCCTGCTGCCACACCAGATGATCGGCGCGCCACTGACCGCCCAAACGGCCCTGGAAATTGTCCACGTTCAAGCCCGGCACCTGGCCCAACGCCCAACGGCTGCCCGCCTGGGTCCCGAGTACCGTCCACAACGCCAGCAACACCACGCCCAGGAGGCCGACGGCAACCAGCCCGGCTATTTTCAAACCACGCATCACAGCTCAGGCCCCATGGAAAAGTGCAAACGAATACCGCCCGGGTCTTCCAGGGCATGGGCCAGGTCGAGGCGAATCGGCCCGACGGGGGACACCCAGCGCAGGCCGACGCCCACGCCGGTTTTCAGGCTGGGCATTTCCAGGGTGTTGAAAGAGTTGCCCTGGTCGATAAAGGTCGCGATCCGCCATTTTTCGGCGATGGAATATTGATACTCAGCGCTCAAGGCCACCATGTAGCGGCCACCGATGCGGTCGCCGCGGTCGTTCTCCGGCGACAGGGTCTGGTACTCGTAGCCACGCACGCTCTGGTCGCCACCGGCAAAGAAGCGTAGCGACGGCGGCACCGACTTGTAGCCGTTGGTGGCACTGCCGCCGATTTGCGCCCGTGCGAGGAAGCGGTGGTTGTCCCACAAGGTGGTCAGGCCTTTGACCATGGCCGTGCCGTAAAGCAGGTTGGTGTCGGAGCCGAGACCTTCCTTGGCCAGCTTGGTGTCGAATTGCAGGTGGTAGCCGTGGTGGGGATCGATGCGGTTGTCGCTGCGCAGATAGGAATAGCTGAGCCCCGGCATCAGCAGGTTGCTGAGGCCCGAATCGTCGCCCAAACGATACTCTTCACGCTGCCACTTGAGGGAGATCACCCGGGTCCAGCCGCTGGGCAACTTGCTGTGCCATTCCGGGCCGAGAGTGAGCAATTTACTCAAGGTGTCGGTGTTGGCCAGCTCTTCATTCTGGTAGCCGCCGGCGAAACGCAGCTTGTCGGTAAGCGGTGGGTCGAGCGGGATGTCGTACCACAGGCCGACGTTCTGCCGTGGCGCCGACAGTTCGGCTTCCCAGCCGTAACTGTGACCCTGGGAGTTGACCCAGTGGCGCGTCCAGTTGGCCTTGCCCCGCGGGCCGACGTCGGTGGAAAAACCCAGGCCCAGGCCCATGGTGCGTGGCTTGCGGGTTTCCAGTTGCACCGCGACCGGAATGACATCGTTAGTCGACGCGGCCGGCGCGGCGTCCACCCGCACGCCCTCGAAAAAGCCGCTGCCTTGCAGGTTCTGGTTCAGCTCGGCGATCAGTTCGGAATCGTAGGGCGCACCGTTTTTGAACGGCACCATGCGCTGCAGCAGCTCTTCATCAAAGGGCGTATTGCCGGCAAAGCTGACCTTGCCCAAGGTGTAACGCGGGCCGCTGTCATACACCAGTTCGATATCGGCGACGCCCGCCTTGGGGTCGACCGACAGGGTCTGGCGGGTAAAGCGCCCACTGAAGAAACCGTAGCGCGAGGCCTGGTTCTGGATCAGACGCTTGGCGTCTTCGTAATGGCCGTGGTTGAGCACGGCACCGGTTTGAAGGTCGTTGCTGGCGGGCACACGAAAGGCCTTGAGGGCCGCCGCCGGGCCATCGACCCGAATAGTCACGTTGCGCAAATGCACCGGTTCGCCGGGGTCGATGGTGAGGGTCAGGCGCGGGTTCTTGCCGCCCTGCACATCACTGCTGATCCGCGGCTGATAGAAGCCCAAGGCCTGGGCCGCTTTGCGCGCCTGCTCCTCGGCGCCACGGCTGAACCGCAGCAACGCTTCTTCATCGCGATCGCCTACCCCGCCGATGTAGCCTTCGATGTTGGCTTTCAACGCGTCGTTTGAGGGTTTGACGCGCACGTCCAGTTCGCTTTGCGCCAAAGCGCCGCAGCTTGTGAACAGCAGAATCAAGCCGCTGGTAAATCTTCCTGGAAACTTCATAGGCGCGGATGCTACACGAGCTGGGGAGCGTCTTTGAACTCGGATTTATCTGAAAAATCCTGACTCAAGTCGTTGCCGCCTGTAACGGCTGCGGATTGGCATGGAAAAACACATGCTCAAGGACCGGTCCTATGGCGACTTCGCCGATTTCCTCATAGCCCTGACGCTTGTAGAACTCCAGGTAACGCGAGTTGCCCGTATCGAGCACCACGCCGGACGAATGCGGGTCCTCGGCGCACCAGTCGTGTACCGCGCCGAGCAGTTGCTCACCGAAGTGCTTGCCTTGGAATTGCGGGTGAATGCCCAGCAACGGCAATACATGCACCGACTCGCTGGGCAGGCACGCCAGTACCGCTTGGTGATAATCCAGGTAACGCCGCGTACCGCGCACACCGGTGCTCAACCACATGCGCAATTGCCAGGCCCAGCTCTCGGTGATGCCCAGGCGCCGCTGGGGCGGCGCGATCAACGCAATGCCGATCAAGCGGTCGTCGACGAACAGGCCGATGGCGGGAAGTTTCTGGAAGAAATGCTGTTTGACCAGCTCGCGCACGGTGGCGCGCACCCGCTGCTCATACCCCGGGCGCTCAGCTTCGAAGATGTAGGCGAACGTCGGCTCATGGCGATAAGCCTGGTACAACAGGGAGCGTGCTTCGCGGGAATAGTCGCTATTGAGCAGACGGATTTCGGCAATCGCAGTTGAAGTGTCAGGCATACGGTGAATCTCCCTGGGCGCCATTCAAAAGACGGCGTTCTTATGGGTACGAACTTACGCAGCGCGAGTCGTTCCCAGACATTAGCAGTGCATCCGTCCTACCGCCACGCTGGCCCCCGTCCGACTTGTCGGCTAGCATCGCCCTTTTTCCAGACTGGACAGCCGACCATGAAAATCGTCTCTTTCAATATCAACGGGCTACGGGCTCGCCCGCATCAGTTGGCGGCGCTGATTGAAAAGCATCAACCCGATGTAATCGGCCTGCAGGAAACCAAGGTCCACGACGACCAGTTCCCGTTGGCCGACGTGCAGGCCCTGGGGTATCACGTGTACTACCACGGCCAGAAAGGCCATTACGGTGTGGCCCTGCTCTCGCGCAAAGAAGCATTGAGCGTACACAAGGGCTTTGCCAGCGATGAAGAAGACGCCCAGCGTCGCTTTATCTGGGGCACCTTCGCCGATGCGCAAGGCAACCCGGTCACCATCATGAACGGCTATTTCCCCCAAGGCGAAAGCCGCGACCACCCCACCAAGTTCCCGGCCAAGCAGCGCTTCTACGCCGACTTGCAACAGTTGCTGGAAAGCCAGTTCAGCAACGACCAGGCGCTGGTGGTGATGGGCGATGTGAATATTTCCCCGCAAGACTGCGACATCGGCATTGGCGCCGACAACGCCAAGCGTTGGCTGAAAACCGGCAAGTGCAGCTTCCTGCCGGAAGAGCGCGAGTGGATGGCCCGCCTGAAGAACTGGGGCCTGGTGGACAGCTTCCGCCACCTCAACCCCGACGTGACCGACCGTTTCAGTTGGTTCGACTACCGCAGCCGTGGGTTTGAAGATGAGCCCAAGCGTGGCCTGCGTATCGACGTGATCCTGGCGTCCAACGGCTTGCTGCACAGGATCAAGGATGCGGGGGTGGATTACGAACTGCGCGGCCTGGAAAAACCCTCGGACCATGCGCCGATCTGGCTGGAATTGAGCTGATTTCAAGGACGACGCGCTTAAACAATGTGGGAGCAAGTTCCTTCCACATTTTTACGCCTGGGTGTCAGTCATATTACTGAAACCCAACTGACTTAATCTCGCAGCACTCCCTTTGCCTTGAGACGGTGCCGGCATGATCCCGCGCGTTCTGTTACTGCTGACCCTTTTTCCGCTGTTTGCCGTTAGCGCGCCGCTGCCCGTTCCCGATCAGGGCCCCGCCTTGCGCATCCAGGGCTCTAACACGATTGGTGCGGCGCTTGGCCCGGCGCTGGTCAAGGGGTTGATGGAGCGGCAGGGTCTGCAAGGGGTACACGCTGAACCCGCCGAAGGCGCCAATGAAATGCGCGTGATCGGCAAGACTCGCCAGGGCCAGACGCTGACCATCGAGGTCGCGGCCCATGGTTCCAGCACCGGGTTTGCCGCGCTGCACAAAGCCAGCGCCGACCTTGCCGCCTCATCCCGCCCGATCAAAGACACCGAGCTGGTGGACCTCGAACCCCTGGGCGACCTGAAAAGCCCCGAGGCCGAACAGGTGATCGCCATCGACGGTCTGGCCATCATCCTCAACCCACGCAACCCGCTGAATACGCTGAACACCGAGCAACTGGCGCAAATTTTCAACGGAGAGATCAGCACCTGGGAGGCACTCGGCGGCATCGGCGGGGCGATTCATTTATATGCACGGGATGACCAGTCGGGCACCTATGACACGTTCAAGGACCTGGTGCTCAGCCGTCGCGGCAAGCCCCTCGCGGCGTCGGCCAAGCGGTTCGAGGCCAGCGAGCAACTGTCGGATGCGGTGAGCCAGGACCCGCAAGGCATCGGCTTTATCGGCCTGCCCTATGTGCGCCAGGCCAAGGCGGTGGCGATCGTCGACGGTGACTCGCAACCGATGTTGCCGCTCAACAGCCTGATTGCCACCGAGGACTACCCGCTGTCGCGCCGCCTGTTCTTTTACCTGCCGCCGACCACGCACAACCCGTGGGCCAAGGCACTGGTGGACTTTACCCAAAGCAGCAAGGGCCAGGCGATCGTGGCGGCCAACGGGTTTATCGCGCAGCGGGTCCAGGCGATGGGCGTGGAGCCGCGCCCTTCGATGCCCGAGGACTATCAGGCAATTGCCCGCGAGGCCCAGCGCCTGACGGTGAATTTTCGCTTCGAAGAAGGCAGCGCCAGCCTGGACAACAAAGCGCGCCAGGATGTCCAACGCGTGGTGGCGTATATAAAAAGCCACGACAAGCTCGACAAGCAGGTGACGCTAGTGGGGTTCGGCGATATCAAGAATGACCCGCAACGCGCGGCGCTGTTGTCCAAGCTGCGAGCGATGGCGGTGCGTCGGGAACTGGTCAAGAACGGCGTGGTGCTGCGCGATATTCGCGGGTTCGGCGCGCAGATGCCGGTGGCGGCGAATACGGCGGATGAAGGCCGGATCAAGAATCGGCGGGTGGAGGTGTGGGTGTACTGAGACCTTAGCCTTGCGGTGTTCGGAATGGCCTCATCGGGAGCAAGCCCCCTCCCACCCTAGACCGCGTTCTCATGCACAACTCGGTCAACTGTGGGAGGGGGCTTGCTCCCGATGGCAGGCGACGCGGTGTTACTGCCCGCCGCGCATCAGCTCTTTAGGCACATACTTGCCAACCTCGAACTTGCCGATCGCCGCACGGTGGACTTCGTCCGGACCGTCGGCCAGGCGCAGGGTGCGTTGCATGGCGTACATGTAGGCCAGCGGGAAGTCGTTGGAGACGCCCGCGCCGCCATGGATCTGGATCGCGCGGTCGATCACCTTCAACGCCACGTTCGGCGCCACGACCTTGATCTGCGCGATTTCGCTTTTCGCCACTTTGTTACCCACGGTGTCCATCATGTACGCCGCCTTCAGGGTCAGCAGGCGTGCCATGTCGATTTCCATCCGCGAGTCGGCGATCTTGTCGATATTGCCGCCCAGGCGCGCCAACGATTTGCCGAACGCGGTACGGCTGATGGCGCGTTTGCACATCAGTTCCAGCGCGCGCTCGGCCATGCCGATGGAGCGCATGCAGTGGTGAATGCGGCCAGGACCAAGACGTCCCTGGGCAATTTCAAAGCCACGGCCTTCACCCAGGAGGACGTTTTCATACGGCACGCGCACGTTATCGAACAGCACTTCGGCGTGCCCGTGGGGCGCATCGTCATAGCCGAATACCGGCAGCGGGCGCACGATTTTCACGCCAGGAGCGTCCACCGGCACCAGGATCATCGAGTGCTGCTGATGGCGCGGCGCATCGGGATTGCTCAGGCCCATGAAGATCAGGATTTTGCAGCGCGGGTCACAGGCGCCGGAGGTCCACCATTTTTTGCCGTTGATCACCCACTCGTCGCCCTGGCGCTCGGCGCGGGCAGCCATGTTGGTCGCATCCGATGAGGCGACGTCGGGCTCGGTCATGGCGAAAGCCGAACGGATCTCACCGCGCAGCAGCGGTTCGAGCCAGCGCTGTTTCTGTTCGGCGTTGGCATAGCGCACCAGCACTTCCATGTTGCCGGTGTCCGGCGCGGAGCAGTTGAACGGCTCCGGGCCTAGCAGCGAACGGCCCATGATTTCCGCCAGCGGCGCGTATTCAAGGTTGGTCAGGCCGGCGCCTAATTCGGATTCGGGCAGGAACAGGTTCCACAGGCCTTCGGCTTTCGCCTTGGCTTTCAGCTCTTCCATGATCGCGGTGGGCTGCCAGCGGTCGCCTTCGCTGACCTGGCGTTCGAACACCGGTTCGGCTGGGTAAACGTAAGCGTCCATGAACGCAGTGACGCGTTCACGCAGTTCCTGAACCTTGGGCGAATAGGCGAAATCCATGAGCAGCTCCCTTCTTTGAGAGGTTGTTTAGGTCATGCAATCGATGCTAGAACAGCGCTGATAATTTACCTAGCCTATTCTCGGCGTGTATTAACATTCATCACCGATATATGATCGGGGCATGGACACCTAACAATAAGAGCGCAACGAAATGAATCTGAGCAAGGTCGACCTCAACCTGTTTATCGTCTTTGACGCGATCTACACCGAAGCCAACCTGACCCGTGCCGGGCAGATTGTCGGCATCACCCAACCGGCGGTGTCCAATGCTCTGGCACGCCTGCGCGAGACCTTCAACGACCCGCTGTTCGTGCGCACCGCCCAAGGCATGGTGCCCACGCCGATGGCGCAGAACATCATCGGCCCGGTGCGCAATGCGCTGTCATTGCTGCGGGTGTCGGTGCAGGAAAGCCGGATTTTCAACCCGCAGCAAGCGGCCAAGACCTACCGCATCAGCATGACCGACTTGACCGAGGCGGTGATTCTGCCGCTGCTGTTCCAGCGCCTGCGTCGCCTGGCGCCGACGGTGGTGATCGAGAGTTTCCTGTCCAAACGCCGCGAGACTACCAAGGAACTGGCCGCCGGGCGCCTGGATTTTGCCGTCGATGCGCCGCTCAACACCGACCCGCAGGTGCGTCATGTCAAGCTGATGGAAGACCGCTACGTGTGCGCCATGCGCAAGGGCCACCCGATGGCGGGCAAGGACAAGTTCACCCTGGATGATTACCTGTCGCTGACCCATATCCATATCTCCAGCCGCCGCAACGGCTTGGGCCATGTCGACCTGGCCCTGGGCAAGATGGGCATCCAGCGCAAGATCGCCCTGCGCTCCCAGCATTACCTGATGGCCTCGCAAGTGTTGCAGCAGACCGACATGGTGATGACGGTTCCCGAACGCTTCGCCCGCCGTCATGAACTGCACTGGTTCAATCTGCCGGTCAACGACGTGCCAGCGGTGGAAACCCACTTGTACTGGCACGAAAGCACCGACCAGGACCCGGCCAACCGCTGGATGCGTGAGCAAATGATCGAGTTGTGCCAGCAGGTCACAGCCCATGAAAATAAGCTGGATAAACAACAAGCCTGAGGTTGAAGAACGCCCCCTGTGGGAGGGGGCTTGCCCCCGATGGGCTGCGCAGCGGCCCTTGACGTTTACGTCAACCTGACATTAGCTTAGCGCCAAGACCTTCTTGAGCGCCCTCATGAGCACGACCTACAGCATCTCCGACCTCGCCCGCGAGCTCGACATCACCACCCGCGCCATTCGCTTCTATGAAGAACAAGGCCTGCTGGCCCCGGAACGCCGGGGCCAGGAGCGCATCTACTCGGCGCGGGACAAGGTCAGCCTCAAGCTGATCCTGCGTGGCAAGCGCATCGGTTTTTCCCTGGCAGAGTGCCGTGAGCTGATCGAACTCTACGACCCCACCAGCGGCAACCATATCCAACTCAACAGCATGCTGGTGAAGATCGCCGAGCGTCGCGAACAGTTGGAGCAGCAGTTGTTGGATATCGAACAAATGAAGCTGGAACTGGACACCGCCGAAGAGCGCTGCACCCAGGCCCTGGCCGAAACCATCCAAGGCCAGGCTGGCCGTTGATCATAAGGTAGTTGCCATGTCCCTCCCCTCCCACGTGCGCCTGGTCGAAGTCGGCCCGCGCGACGGTTTGCAGAACGAAGCCCAACCCATCAGCGTGGCCGACAAGGTGCAGTTGGTGGATGCCCTAAGCGCCGCCGGCCTGAGCTATATCGAAGTCGGCAGTTTTGTCTCGCCTAAATGGGTGCCGCAGATGGCCGGCTCCGCCGAAGTCTTTGCGCAGATCCAGCGCAAGCCCGGCGTGACCTACGGCGCGCTGGCGCCGAACCTGCGCGGTTTTGAAGATGCGCTGGCCGCCGGGGTCAAGGAGGTCGCGGTGTTTGCCGCAGCGTCCGAGGCGTTTTCCCAGCGCAACATCAACTGCTCGATCAGCGAAAGCCTGGAGCGATTCGTGCCGATCATGGCGGCCGCCAAACAGCAGGGTGTCAGTGTGCGCGGCTATGTTTCCTGCGTGCTGGGGTGCCCCTATGAAGGCGCAGTCGCCCCGGAACAAGTGGCGGCGGTGGCCCGCGAACTGTTTGCCATGGGCTGCTATGAAGTGTCCCTGGGCGACACCCTCGGCACCGGCACGGCGGGGGCCACGCGCCGGCTGTTCGAGGTGGTGGGCGCGCACGTGCCACGGGACAAGTTGGCGGGGCACTTCCATGACACCTATGGGCAGGCCGTCGCCAACGTCTATGCCAGCCTGCTGGAAGGGATCAACGTATTCGACAGCTCTATCGCGGGCCTGGGCGGTTGCCCCTATGCCAAAGGCGCCAGCGGTAACGTCGCCACCGAAGATGTGGTGTACCTGCTCAACGGCCTAGGGATCGAGACCGGGATCGACCTGGAGCAATTGATTCTCGCGGGCCGGCAGATCAGCAACGTACTGGGCCGACCCAGCGGCTCACGCGTTGCCAAGGCGCGTAACGCCAGTTGAGTCGCTTAGCCGTGACAATGTGTTACCGCAGGCCGGCCAGACGAGTAACACGGGAACATATTTTGTCGTGTTTGCTACAGACCATTTCCTACAAAAAATACAACACATTGATTTTAAAAGATTTTTAAAAGTTGGCACGGCTTCTGCTATCTCTATTACATAACAAGAATAAAAAGCGCCAAACCTAATAAAAATAAGACGAAACGACTCTGACATAACAAAAACAACACGGCAGAGACGCAGCTAACAGATTTTTTTGGAGAAGATGTGCTTCGCAGGGTACGGCTTGCCGAAACCCGCAACCGGATAGAGAAAAATAAAACTACCTCAGGTAGCTACCCACTGGTTGGATCGCGTGCGAAGAAGCAGATCAGCGCTCAAAAAAATACGTTTGCTCTTGACCCCGAATGGGGGTCGCCAAAAACAGCGGTAAAGGGTAACGGTTGCTAAAAACAACAATAGACCGCCCCTCAATAATAAAAAAAGAGCACGTAACAACAAATTAAAGGGGACCTTCGGGTCCCCTTTGTGCTGTCTGGGATTGCGCAATTTTCAAGCACAGCCTCGATTTAAACTGTGGGAGGGGGCTTGCTCCCGATGGCAGTGTGCCAGTCATTGAGTGGGTTGACTGATGCACCGCTATCGGGAGCAAGCCCCCTCCCACAGTTTGATTGCAGGGTGTCAGCCCCGTCCCAGTGGCGTGAGTATGAAGGCGGCGACCACGCGATCATGGTCGGCTCGGTGAAGAACCTCATCGTGCCCCAGCGGAACGCCGGGCCATTAGTGTATTGCCACGGCAAGATAGTCGCCCTGCCCATGCCGGCCTAAGCCACACATCCAATCATGTGGGAGGGGGCCCCTCCCGCTGGGTTTCAGTGAGGCAACTAAGACTGCGTTCGCAGCTCCTCAAGCGAAATCTCGCGCATGCGAAATTTCTGGATCTTGCCCGTCACCGTCATCGGAAACGCGTCGACAAACTTGAAATACTTGGGCGTCTTGTAGTGCGCGATACGGCCCTTGCACCAGGTTTGCAGTTCCAGCTCATTGGCCACATGCCCGGGATGCAACTTGACCCAGGCGACGATTTCTTCACCGTAACGCTCATCGGGGATGCCAATGACCTGCACATCGGCCACCGCCGGATGGGTGAAGAAAAACTCTTCCAGCTCGCGCGGGTACACGTTCTCGCCACCGCGAATAATCATGTCCTTATTGCGCCCGACGATGCACACGTAGCCGTGCTCGTCCATGGTCGCCAGGTCACCGGTGTGCATCCAGCCGGCGGCGTCGATGGCGTCGCGGGTGCCGTCGGGGTTGTTCCAGTAACCGAGCATCACGCTATAGCCTCGGGTACACAGTTCGCCGATCTCGCCGCGCACGACGGTGTTACCGGCCAGGTCGATGATCTTGCTTTCCAACTGCGGCTGGGTGCGGCCGACTGTGGTGACGCGGCGCTCCAGATCGTCATCGGCGCCGGTCTGCAGGGACACCGGGCTGGTTTCGGTCATGCCATAGGCAATCTGCACCTCACTCATGTGCATCTCGCTGATGACCCGGCGCATCACTTCGATCGGGCACGTGGCACCGGCCATGATGCCGGTACGCAAGGTGGCCAGGTCGAACTCGCCCCGCCGTGGGTGATCGAGCATGGCGATAAACATCGTCGGCACGCCGTACAGGCCGGTGGCGCGTTCTTCGGCAACGGCGGTCAGGCTCAGCAGCGGATCGAAGCCGTCGTTCGGGTAAATCATGGTGGTGCCGTGGGTGATGCAGCCCAGGTTGCCCATCACCATACCGAAGCAATGATAGAGCGGCACCGGGATCACCAGGCGGTCCTGCGCAGTCAGGCCCAGGCTTTCGCCGACCATGTAGCCGTTGTTGAGGATATTGTGGTGACTGAGGGTGGCGCCCTTAGGGAAGCCGGTGGTGCCGGAGGTGTACTGGATATTGACGGCCTGGTCGAAGTGCAGGCTGGCTTGGCGCGCGCTCAACCGCTCAGGCGCGATGCCTGTACCGAGGGCCGAGAGCTGCGACCAGGGCAGAAATCCCGAAGGTGGACTGGCGGCGAGGCTGATCACGCCCCGCAGGTCCGCGAGCTTTTCGCAGTTCAATTGGCCGATGGATTGCTCCGCCAGCTCAGGCACCAACGCCTGCAACATTGCGTGGTAGTCGGAGGTTTTGAAGGAACCGGCACACACCAACCATTGGCAACCGGATTGCTTGAGCACGTATTCCAGCTCAGTGCTGCGGTAGGCCGGGTTGATATTGACCAGAATCACCCCGAGCTTGGCGCTGGCCAACTGGCTGATGCACCACTCGGCGCAGTTCGGCGCCCAGATGCCCAGGCGGTCGCCAGTTTGCAGGCCCAACGCCAGCAGCGCGCGGGCGTGCAGGTCAACGCTCTCGGCCAGTTGCCGCCAGGTGTAGCGGCGTTGCTGGTGACGCACCACCAAGGCTTCCCCGTCGGGATACTGCGCAACGGTGTGATCGAAGGCCTGACCGATCGTCATGGCCAATAAGGTCTTGTCCTGAGAGCCACGGCTGTAGCTCTGATTCGGTTGATCCATAACGACCCCTGTTGTCTTTTTTGTAGGTTGACGTAAACGTAAACTACGATTGACAGCGCCGCAACGCAAGTTTACGTTAACGTAAAGGTGAGCGCCCCTCCCCCGGCGCCGTCACCCCACAACAACAAAGCTCAATAAAGGTGCCTTCCATGAGTTATCCCTCCCTGAACTTCGCCCTCGGCGAAACCATCGACATGCTGCGCGACCACGTGCAGTCCTTCGTGGCCAAGGAGATTTCTCCCCGCGCGGCACAAATCGACATCGACAACCTGTTCCCCGCCGACCTGTGGCGCAAGTTCGGTGACATGGGCCTGCTGGGCATTACCGTGGCAGAAGAATACGGCGGTGCCGGCCTGGGTTACCTGGCCCATGTGGTGGCCATGGAAGAAATCAGCCGGGGTTCGGCGTCGGTGGCGTTGTCCTACGGGGCCCACTCCAACCTCTGCGTGAACCAGATCAACCGCAACGGCAACCATGAACAGAAACTCAAGTACCTGCCCAAGTTGATCAGTGGCGAACACGTTGGCGCCCTGGCCATGAGCGAGCCGAATGCCGGCTCCGACGTGGTCTCGATGAAACTGCGCGCCGACAAGCGCGGCGACCGCTACGTGCTCAACGGCAGCAAGACCTGGATCACCAACGGCCCCGACGCCAACACCTACGTGATCTACGCCAAGACCGACCTGGAGAAAGGCCCCCACGGCATCACGGCGTTTATCGTCGAGCGCGACTGGAAAGGCTTCAGCCGCAGCAACAAGTTCGACAAGCTCGGCATGCGCGGTTCCAACACCTGCGAGTTGTTCTTCGATGACGTGGAAGTGCCCGAAGAAAATATCCTCGGTGTACTCAACGGCGGCGTCAAAGTGCTGATGAGCGGCCTGGACTACGAGCGCGTCGTACTGTCCGGCGGCCCGACCGGGATCATGCAAGCGTGCATGGACCTGATCGTTCCCTACATCCATGACCGCAAGCAGTTCGGCCAGAGCATCGGCGAATTCCAACTGATCCAAGGCAAAGTCGCCGACATGTACACCCAGCTCAACGCCAGCCGCGCCTACCTGTACGCGGTGGCCCAGGCCTGCGAGCGCGGTGAAACCACGCGCAAGGACGCGGCCGGGGTGATCCTCTACAGCGCCGAACGCGCCACACAAATGGCCCTCGACGCGATCCAGATCCTGGGCGGCAATGGCTACATCAATGAATTCCCCGCCGGACGCCTGCTGCGTGACGCCAAGCTGTACGAAATCGGTGCCGGCACCAGTGAGATCCGACGCATGTTGATCGGTCGCGAACTCTTCAACGAAACCCGCTGAAGGAGCGCGTCATGGCCACCTTGCACACCCAGCTCAACCCGCGCTCGGCGGAATTTGCCGCCAACAGCGCGGCGATGCGCCAACAGGTCGACGCCCTGCACACCCTGCTCGCCCAGGTGCAGCAAGGCGGCGGCGCCAAGGCTCAGGAGCGTCACACCTCGCGTGGCAAACTGCTGCCACGTGAGCGGATCAACCGCTTGCTCGACCCGGGCTCGCCGTTCCTGGAACTCAGCCAGCTGGCCGCCCACCAGGTGTATGGCGAAGACGTGCCTGCGGCCGGGGTGATTGTCGGGATCGGCCGGGTCGAAGGCGTCGAATGCATGATCGTCGCCAACGACGCCACGGTGAAAGGCGGTTCCTACTACCCGCTGACGGTCAAGAAACACCTGCGCGCCCAGACCATCGCCGAACAGAACCGCCTGCCGTGCATCTACCTGGTGGATTCCGGCGGCGCCAACCTGCCACGCCAGGATGAGGTATTCCCGGACCGCGAGCACTTCGGGCGGATCTTCTTCAACCAGGCCAACATGAGCGCCCAGGGTATCCCGCAGATTGCCGTGGTGATGGGCTCGTGTACCGCTGGCGGTGCCTATGTGCCGGCGATGGCGGACGAAGCGATCATGGTACGCCAGCAAGCCACCATCTTCCTCGCGGGCCCGCCGCTGGTGAAAGCCGCCACTGGCGAGGTGGTCAGCGCCGAAGACCTCGGCGGTGCCGATGTACATTGCAAGATCTCCGGCGTGGCCGACCACTATGCCGACAGCGATGAACACGCCCTGGCCCTGGCACGGCGCAGCGTGGCCAACCTCAACTGGCGCAAACAGGGCCAGTTGCTGCAACGCACACCGGTGGCGCCGCTGTACAGCAGCGAAGAGTTGTACGGCGTGATTCCGGCGGATGCCAAGCAGCCGTTCGATGTGCGCGAAGTGATTGCGCGGCTGGTGGACGGCTCGGTATTCGATGAGTTCAAAGCGCTGTTCGGCACCACACTGGTCTGTGGTTTTGCGCACTTGCACGGCTACCCGATAGCGATCCTGGCCAACAACGGGATTCTGTTCGCCGAAGCCGCACAAAAAGGTGCGCACTTTATCGAGCTCGCCTGTCAGCGTGGGATTCCTTTGTTGTTCCTGCAAAACATCACCGGTTTTATGGTCGGCCAGAAGTACGAAGCCGGCGGCATCGCCAAGCACGGCGCCAAGCTGGTCACAGCGGTGGCCTGCGCCAAAGTACCGAAATTCACCGTGATCATCGGCGGCAGCTTTGGCGCCGGTAACTACGGCATGTGCGGCCGCGCCTACGACCCGCGCTTTTTGTGGATGTGGCCCAACGCGCGCATCGGCGTGATGGGCGCCGAACAGGCGGCCGGCGTGCTGGTGCAGGTCAAGCGCGAGCAGGCCGAACGCGCCGGCAACGGGTTCAGTGCCGATGAGGAAGCGGCGATCAAGCAGCCGATCCTCGACCAGTACGAAACCCAGGGTCACCCCTATTATTCCAGCGCACGCCTGTGGGATGACGGCGTCATCGACCCGTTGCAGACCCGCGACGTACTAGCCCTGGCCCTGTCTGCCGCGCTGAACGCCCCCATCGAGCCGAGCCGCTTCGGCGTGTTCCGCATGTAAATGGAGCTGTACCCCATGAACGATTTCAACACCCTCGAACTGATCACCGACAGCCGTGGTTTCGCCACGCTGTGGCTCAGTCGTGAAGCCAAGCACAACGCGTTCAACGCCCAGATGATCCGCGAACTGATCCTCGCCCTCGACCACGTGCAGGGCGATGCGTCGCTGCGCTTTCTGGTCCTGCGCGGGCGCGGCAAACACTTCAGCGCCGGCGCCGACCTGGCCTGGATGCAGCAATCGGCCGAACTGGATTACGCCACCAACCTTGACGACGCCCGCGAACTGGCGGAGCTGATGTACAACCTGGCCAAGCTGAAAATCCCGACCCTGGCGGTGGTGCAAGGCGCCGCCTACGGTGGCGCGCTGGGCCTGATCAGTTGCTGCGACATGGCGATTGGGGCGGATGAGGCACAGTTCTGCCTGTCGGAAGTGCGCATTGGTTTGGCGCCCGCCGTGATCAGCCCGTTTGTGGTGCAAGCCATTGGGGAGCGCGCCGCGCGTCGTTATGCGCTGACCGCGGAGCGCTTTGGCGGCGAGCGCGCGCGCGACCTCGGCCTGCTGGCCGAAAGCTATCCGGCCGAAACCCTGGATCAACAGGTGGACCAATGGATTGCCAATCTCCTGCAAAACAGCCCGGCGGCGATGCGTGCGAGCAAGGACTTGCTGCGCGAAGTCGGTAACGGCGCCCTTACCCCGGCGCTGCGGCGCTATTGCGAAAATGCCATCGCACGGATCCGCGTCAGCGCCGAGGGCCAGGAAGGCTTGCGCGCGTTCCTGCAAAAACGCCCGCCCAGTTGGCAGTCGCAGGAGCCACGCGCATGAACACACTGACCAGCGTGCTGGTGGCGAACCGTGGCGAAATTGCCTGCCGTGTGATGCGCACCGCCAAGGCAATGGGGTTGACCACCGTGGCGGTACACAGCGCCACCGATCGCGATGCGCGCCATAGCCGCGAAGCCGATATCCGCGTCGACCTCGGCGGCAGCAAAGCGAGCGACAGCTACCTGCAAATCGACAAACTGATCGCCGCCGCCCAGGCCAGCGGCGCCCAGGCGATTCATCCGGGGTACGGCTTCCTTTCCGAAAACGCCGGTTTTGCCCGCGCCGTCGAGGCCGCCGGGTTGATCTTCCTCGGCCCGCCCGCCTCGGCGATCGACGCCATGGGCAGCAAATCGGCGGCCAAGGCCTTGATGGAGACCGCCGGCGTGCCGCTGGTGCCGGGCTACCACGGCGAGGCTCAGGACCTGGAAACTTTCCGCGCCGCCTGTGCGCGTATCGGCTACCCGGTGCTGCTCAAGGCCACGGCCGGGGGCGGTGGCAAGGGCATGAAGGTGGTCGAGGACGTCAGCCAACTGGCCGAAGCCCTGGCCTCCGCCCAGCGTGAGGCGTTGTCGTCGTTCGGCAACGCGCAGATGCTGGTGGAGAAGTACTTGCTCAAGCCGCGCCATGTGGAGATCCAGGTGTTTGCCGATCAGCATGGGCACTGCCTGTACCTCAATGAGCGCGACTGTTCGATCCAGCGGCGCCACCAAAAGGTCGTCGAGGAGGCCCCGGCGCCCGGCTTGAGTGCCGAACAACGCCGGGCGATGGGCGAATCCGCAGTGCGTGCGGCCCAGGCCATTGGTTATGTGGGCGCGGGCACGGTGGAGTTTTTGCTGGATGCCCGGGGCGAATTTTTCTTTATGGAGATGAACACGCGGCTGCAGGTGGAGCACCCGGTGACCGAGGCGATTACCGGCCTCGACCTGGTAGCCTGGCAGATTCGCGTGGCCCAGGGCGAAGCGCTGCCGATCACCCAGGCGCAGGTGCCGTTGATCGGGCATGCGATCGAGGTACGCTTGTATGCCGAAGACCCGGCCAATGATTTCCTCCCCGCCACCGGCCACCTGACGCTGTACCGTGAGTCCGCGCCCGGCCCGGGCCGTCGGGTGGACAGCGGTGTCGAGCAAGGCGACAGCGTTTCGCCCTTCTACGACCCGATGCTCGGCAAACTGATCGCCTGGGGCGAGGACCGCGAACAAGCGCGGCTGCGCCTGTTGAGCATGCTCGACGAGTTCGCCGTCGGCGGGCTCAAGACCAACCTGGGCTTTGTGCGACGCATCATCGGTCATCCGGCGTTTGCCGCCGCTGAGCTGGATACTGGGTTTATTCCGCGCTATCAGGACGAGCTGCTGCCGGTGCCTGGCGCATTGAGCGACGCGTTCTGGCAGGCCGCAGGTTCGGCCTTCATGCAGAGCCTGCCAGCGGGTGACGGGCCATGGGCGGACACCCGTGGCTTTCGCGCGGGGCTGCCCGCCGACGTCTCGCTGCACTTGAGCTGCAACGGTCAGGATCGCCTGGTGACGTTGGCGCAGCACGCGCCGCGACTGCAAGGCGAACAGCTGCTGATCGAACACCAGGGGATACGCCGCGCCCATCTGGCGGTGCGCAGCGCCAGCACGCTGTTCCTGCGCTGGGATGGCGAAATGCATGCCATCAGCCTGTTCGATCCGATTGCGGCGGTCGAGGCCAACCAATCCCACCAAGGCGGCCTCACCGCACCGATGAACGGCAGCATCGTGCGTGTGCTGGTGGACGTCGGCCAGACCGTCGAAGCCGGCACGCAATTGGTGGTGCTGGAGGCGATGAAGATGGAGCACAGCATCCGCGCACCCCAGGCCGGCGTGGTCAAGGCACTGTTCTGCCAGGAAGGCGAAATGGTTGCCGAAGGTTGCGCGCTGGTGGAGCTTGAAACAGCGGACTAGAACTTCGCCGAGGCCTGCACGACGACGCCGAGGATGCGGCAATCGTCGCTGAACAGCCGCTTGGGGTAAGTCGGATTGAGCGGCACCAGGTACAGCTGGCCGCTCTCTTCGCGCAATTGGCGAAAGGTCGCCTGCGTGCTCTGCGCGCACTGCGCGACCACCAGCTTGCCGGGTTCGGCGTCGATGGCCGGGTCCACCAGGATGATCATGCCATCACCGATGCTCAGGCCACTGGGCGCGGTCATGGCATCGCCGACCACGGGCAGCCAGTAAGCCTCGCCCTGGGCGTGATAATCCGTCAGTTCAAAGCGTGCCGCGCCGTAGGCCGGGCGCTCTTCGCGAAGTTCGCACACACCTTTCCAGTCACTGACCGGGTAGCGAAAATACGGGTTGTAGTGTTGTAGCCCGGCCGGCAGTGCATCGGTCTTCTGGCGAATATCCAGCGCAACTTCCAGGTCGCCCAGCCCCAGTTCCTCCAGCACCCGGTTCATGTCCGCCAGGCTTGGCACCCGGCGCTTGTTCAGCCAATGCCCCACACCGCCCTGGGACATGCCCAGGCGTTCGGCCAGTTCATCCTGCGTGACCTTGCGGTCTTTCATGTTGGCCCTGACCAACGCTATCCAGTTATCCATGGTGCCTGACAATACGTTGCGTATTTTTCAGGGCAATAAACAGTTTGTAGTAATCCATAAAACGACATAAATACGATACGTACTATTATCGGGCATCCGCGTTTCGACACCCAACCCGAGTACCGACCTATGACGACAAGCCCCTATCGCCTGCCCGGCGAACCCGAATCCCATGAACTGCTCGACATGCGCAGCAGCGGCGCCGCTCAACGGGCGCTGGACTATTATTTGAAAGAAGATATGTGCGACTCAGCCCCGAATGACGCCTTCTTCAGCATCAAGCCCGGCATCAGCCCGGAAGAAGCCCTGGTGCATGCCTCGGACCTGTTGCGCAGCGCGGCCGCCACGGCCTACGAATCGGCGAGCAGCCATCAAGGCAACCAGCGCGACCTGGCATTTTCAGTGGTGTATTTGATTGATATGGCGAAGGCGATGGTGGAGCGATCGTTGCAGGCGCCGCAGGCTCAGGACAATCCATGAGCCACGCGAAAGAAAAATATTCCTATCCCTCGGATAAAAACATTTGACTTGCAAATGATAATGATTATTATTGGAGCCAGCTGATCGCGAGATCAGTCGATAGGCCAAGAGACCTTAGGTCGGACTCTTGGAATATCTCCTCATCAGGCTAATCACGGTTTTTGACCCGGCTCTTTGGCCGGGTCTTTTTTTTGCCAGTTTCCCTGGCATGGCTTCAGGCTAATGAAGACTGTGTGTTGCTTGATGACGCAAATGATAGCAAAAGACCATCGTCGAAAGAAAGCCGGGCGACCGCTCTAGCTCAGATCTTTGCGAAATAGCGCTTGAGAATCAATCTCATAGACCCTAAGCTGCAGCGGCGTCAAGGACGACGCCCCCCTCCTCTCGCAACAATTTTGCATCCAGATTTTGCCCAACCTCTGTGTAAGATAACCGCCACAACACTCATACTCAGGCAACCAGACTATGACCGTGGCCTTGACCTCCATCAAGATAAGCACCGACTTCGACAGCGGCAACATCCAAGTGCTGGATGCCAGCGATGCCTATCACTTGTTGCTGGCAATCAAACCCGATACCCGCAGTCACCATTTCCAATGGTTCCACTTCAAGGCCGAAGGCATGCATGTGGGCCACACCCACACCTTCCGCCTGAGCAACGCCGGGCAATCGTCCTATAAGCACGCCTGGAGCGGCTACAACGCCGTGGCTTCGTATGACCATGTCACTTGGTTCCGGGTGCCTACGCGCTTCGATGGCGAAACCCTGCACATCAGCCTGGAAACCCGCGAGAAGCATGCGTGGTTTGCCTACTTCGAACCCTACAGCCGCGCGCGCCACGCCGGGCTCATCGACCAGGCGCTGAACCACGCGGGCACCCAGCTACTGGCCACCGGTAAAAGTGTCGAAGGCCGCGATATCCAATTGTTGCGCCGTGGCAAAGGTGGCGCAGGTCGGCGCAAGGTGTGGATCATCGCCCAGCAGCATCCCGGCGAGCACATGGCCGAATGGTTTATGGAAGGCATCATCGAACGCCTGCAACAGGACGGTGATGCCGAGCTGAGAAAGCTGTTGGCCGTCGCCGACCTGTACCTGGTGCCGAACATGAACCCCGACGGCGCCTTCCACGGCCACCTGCGCACCAACGCCATGGGCCAGGACCTCAATCGCGCCTGGCAGAACGCCAGCCAGGAGATCAGCCCGGAGGTGTTGTTCGTCCAGAAGCAAATGGAAAAGTATGGCGTCGACCTGTTCCTCGATATCCACGGTGACGAGGAAATTCCCTACGTATTCGCCGCCGCCTGCGAAGGCAACCCCGGCTACACCCCGCGTATCGAAGGGCTGGAAAAACACTTCCGCAGCCACCTGAGCGCCTTGACCCGGGACTTCCAGACCACCCACGGCTACACCCGCGACCTGCCGGGCGAAGCCAATATGACCCTGGCCTGCAATGCCGTCGGTGAGAAATACGACTGCCTGTCGCTGACCCTGGAGATGCCCTTCAAGGACAACGACGACGCCCCCAACCCGCACACCGGCTGGTCGGGCAAACGGTCGATGCAGTTGGGCAAGGATGTATTGAGCAGCGTGGCCGATATCGTCAGCCTGTTGCGCTGAATGCGGCGAGCGTACTCGCCACAACCATCGAGCGCGGGCCTCAGTCCTGGGTGCCCGTCATGCTCCGCAGCACGCCATCACGGCGAATCAACCCATGGAACAGCGCTGCCGCCAGGTGCAACAGCACCGTGAGGAACAGCACGTAGGCAAGATAGCCATGGGCCTTGCGCAGTAACGCGAACAACGGCGCGTTGGCCGCCACCAGCGCCGGCAGTTGCACCGAACGGCTGAGCATCACCGGGTCGCCCGCCGCCGAAATCATCGCCCAACCGAGCAGCGGCAACACCAGCATCAACGCATATAGCACCCGATGCGACGCCTTGGCCGCCAAGGCTTGCCACAGCGGCAAGTCGGCGGGCAACGGCGGTTGGCGCGTAGAGAAACGCACCATCAAGCGCACGATCACCAACCCCAGGATCGCGATGCCCAGCGGCTTGTGCAGGTGAATCAACCATTCATGGCGTTCGGAAACCGAGGCCACCAGGCCCGCGCCGATAAACAGCATGGCGATGATCATCAGCGCCATCAGCCAGTGCAGCAGGCGCGCCAGCGGGGCGAAAAACCGTGGTTGGGCATTCATGGCTTCGACTCCTGAGCGCTGCGGTGCAACGGGCTGACTTCTGCGGCGCGACGCAGGTAAGAACTGGCGTAAGCGGCCGAACGTGCGGCCAGCAACGGGTCATTCGAGGCTTCGATACCGCTCGGCAGAATCAGCGGATCAAAGTTGATGTCGCGGCAATCGCCGTCTGCTTGCGCTTGGCTGCTTTGCAGCACCAGGGTGCCGGCGTTCAGCACTGTGTGCTCGCCGATCCAGGGTTTGCTTGCATCGTCGAGCGGATCGCCGGGGTTGCCCAGGGTCAGGTTCAACTGCCAACGTAGCGGTCCTGAAGCCAGGCGTTGCATCAGATCTTTTTCCAGGAAATCACTGCCGGCTGGCGCGGTATCCCCCGCAGCATCCAGGCTCTGCGGGACAACTCCCCAACGCACGGCCTGGCGCTTACCATCGGCGCCCACGAGGTAAAACGCATTGATACCGTTATAGGTTTCAGTCGTATAGCTGGCGGATGGCTTGGCCGTCTTGACCCACGCCAGGAACGGCGCGGCCTCGGGATGGGCCGCAAAGAACGCCGGCATATTCGCCGGGTTCGGCTTGCCGGTGGCCGGGTCGGGCGCGCCGGCCTTGAGCATTTGGTAGAACGCCTCAGGGGTGCCCACCGGGAATACCGGCATGCTATTCATCCCGGTGCGCCACTGCTGGCCGTTGGCCTGGCTGAATTGCACGGCAAAGCTGCGGATGGGCACGCTGCTGTCCGGCGCGTAGGGATTACCGTTGGGCAAGGCAAAACGGCCGATCAGCGGGGTCTTGGCCGCGTTGAATACCTGAGCACTCGAGTAGGCTCGCGCCTCGCTGCTGCTCTCGAAATACCCGGCGACACACACACCCTTGGCGTGGTTGCGGCGGAACCCCGGGTGTACGCCGTTATTGGTTTCCAGGGCATTGACCAGGGTTTTGGGCTGCAGACGTTGTGGGTCGAAGGTGCCGTTGACGTAGGCAAACGCCCCGGCGACAACCGCCACCACGCCACCGATACACGCCAGCCTGAGCACCAGGCTGGCCGTGCTGAGTGGCCGACGGGGCGGTGATGAGTGATCTACCATGAAAGCTCCAGGGCGCGTGGCCAAGGGGGAATTGAGCTATGAGACGAATCCCATGTAGGTTTATTCCCCCTTCACTGTAGTTTTTTTCATAGTAGCCCCAGCACCGCGTCCTGCGCCCTCCTAGACCTGATTAAACACGGCCGCTCGCTTGTCGAGAAACGCCCGCATGCCCTCCTGCTGATCAGGCGTGGCGAACAGGCTGTGGAACAGCCGGCGTTCCAGCCGCACGCCCTCGTGCAAGCCGAGCTGCAGGGATTGCTCGACCGCTTCACGCGCCGCCCGCGTGGCCAGGCGAGAAAAACCGGCGATTTGCGCGGCCACTGCCAGCGTCCGCTCGAGCAAGGTCGCCGCCGGATAGACACGTGACACCAGCCCGGCCTGTTCAGCCTCCTGAGCGCTCATCGGCCGCCCGGTCAGCACCAGGTCCATGGTCTTGGCCTTGCCGATCAAGCCTGCCAAGCGCTGGGTCGCGCCCATGCCCGGCATCACGCCGAGCTTGATTTCCGGCTGGGCAAAGGTGGCGGTATCGGCGGCAAAAATCATGTCGCACATCAGCGCCAGCTCACAGCCGCCACCGAAGGCGTAACCGTTGACGGCGGCAATGGTCGGCGTGCGCAGGCGGCTAAACGCCTCCCAGCCGACGAAGTAATCCTCGTTGAGCATGTCCAGATAGGACTTGCCACTCATCTCCTTGATATCGGCTCCGGCGGCGAAGTACTCCGCTGCGCCGGTGATGACAAAACACCCGACCTCGGGGTCTTGGTCGAGGGCCTCCAGACAGGAAACCAGCTGCGTCATCAGCGCCGAGTTCAGCGCGTTCTTGACATGGGGACGATTGAGCCTGGCCAGGACCACCCGGCCATGACGCTCGATCACTACATTCATAGGCACCTCCAGTGATTGATATCGTTGAATGAACACGCGCTTTTCAGGAATCCCAGATCGCGCCATAGGCGGGTATTCCCCGGGCTTCCAGTTCTTGCACCACCTGTCGCGTCAGACGCTGGTTGGCGATACAGATCACAGCCTCCGCGCCAAAGGCTTGCACCGCGCCGTAGGCCAACTGCACCAGGTCAGGTTTGCCGCGCGCATCGGTGTCCCAGATCAACGCGCCGGGCTGGGCGCGCAGGATCTCGTCGACCCATTCGTCGCCGTAGGTCTTTCTCGGGCTGCGGGTCGACCAGATCAGCTGGATCGGCAGCCGCGCCGCGAGTAAATGCGGCATGACCGGGCCGATCCCGCTGCCGGTGGCGACGTACACCACCGACTTGAACAGGGTTTCCACATTGGCCACGCCGGCAGTGGTGATGCCCTTGACCCATACATGGCTCGGCAAGTCCTCGATAAACCGCCCCGTCCAATCGCCGGCGCGGGAGATGGTCAGACGAAACCCGGCCTGGCCCGGCGTGGGGATGTTGGCAAAGGAGTGCCACTCCAGCAGCGGATGCCGGCTGATCGCGGTCGACGAACCGGCAAAAGGCGTGGTGTGGGTAAAGCGCGTAATTACCGCATGCCCGGAAGGCCGCGTGTGTTCAACGGCAACTTTGCGCAGCCGCAGCCAGGGCAGCGCGATGCTCAGCGTCAACAGCACCAGCATCCAGAACGCGCCACTGTGCAGCAGGCTCGCAAAGCTATCGACGGACGCCAGCAACGTCAGCGCCCAAAACAACAGCAACGCAGCCCACCCCGCAAACCGATGAACCCGCTCGAAGCCATTGTGAAACCGCCCCCGAATGCGTGGTTGAGCCATGACCACCATCAACAGCAACACGCCGAGCAACGTAGCGCCGAGCCACAACTCGGCGAGCGAAACACTGCCCGGCTGCTGCAGATAGTCCGTGGCCCGCACACCGACCCACCCCGCGAACCAACCCGTGGCCGCCAGGGCCGCGCCGCTGTGCAGCCCACCGAAGTGGTACACCTTGGCCGCACTGCGCCGCACACGCAGCGGCCAGGTGACGGGAACACGCGTCGCCAACCAGAACAACGCATTGATCAGGTATTGCTGGCGAATCAGGATGGCCAGCGACAGGTTGATCAGCACCAGCTCCGACAACGTCTGGGCGCTGATGCCCGGCAGGCCGACGCCGAACACGGCAAACGCGAGGTTGCTGATCAACACCAGCGCCACCAGGCGGTTGTAGTAGGAAAACACCGGCAACGCCGTCCAGCGCCGCCAGAGCGCCGGTTTGGGTGGCACCACGGTTTGGCTCAGCGCATCAAGCATGGCCAGACTCCTGCGGCGCGAACGCCTGCCATGCCACCCACCTTTCGCGCGCCCGTTGCAGCAACAGCGCCTTGTCGATCTTGCCCCTGGCGGTCAGTGGAAAATGCTCCACCACGTCAATCAGTGACGGCACGCAGTAGTAGGCCAGGCGTTGCTCGCACTGCAATCGGCAAGACGCCACGTCGGCGCTGGCCGGCGAAACAAAGGCCACCAAGGTGCGGCTGTCGAGCTTCAGCGTGACCGCCCGCGTGCAGCCATCGCCGGCCTCCAGGGCGGTGGACACCGCGTCCAGTTCCACGCGGAACCCGCGGACTTTCACTTGGTCATCGACGCGCCCCAAGTGTTCGAGTTGCCCGTCGGCCGTCCAGCGCCCCAGGTCGCGCGTGCGGAACATCATGGCATCGCCGCCCAGAAAGGGGTCCGGGCGGTAGCGTTCGTGGGTCAGTGCGCGGTTGTTCAGGTAGCCCGCCGTCACCCCGGCGCCGCCTGCCCACATTTCCCCGGTTTGCCCCAACTCACAGGGGCGTCCCTGTTCGTCGAGCACGTACACGCTGTTGTTGGGTGTCGGCTGGCCGATGGTCAATGGCGCGCCAGGCACATGCCGATGCAACGTGTTGACGATGGTGGTTTCGGTGGGCCCGCAGCCGTTGTAGAACGTACAGTGCTCGGCCCAACGCTCGGCCAGGGCCTGGGAACAGGGTTCTCCGGCGACCGCGACCACCTGGAGATCGGGGCACTGCCGAGGGTCGAGGCGCGCCAGTATCGAGGGGGTTGCAATCAACACATGGCACTGTGCAGCGGTCTGTGCAATGGCTTTGCCGCGAATCAGCAAGGTCGCGCCATGGGCCAGGCAACCGAGTATTTCCCAGACCGCCATGTCGAACCCGATATTGAGGATCTGCCCCACGTTGCGGCCCGGCGCCATGCCCATCCGCCCGGGCTGCGTCAGCAGGATGTTGCAGACGTTACGGTGACTGACACACACGCCGTTGGGGCGCCCTGTCGTGCCGGAGGTGAACAGCACGAAACACAGGTCATGGGTGTCGGCGGCGGCGAACACGTGATGATTGTCCTGGGTGATCCAGGGCTCTTCGGCCAGGAAGCTGTCAAGGCACAGGCGGCGCTGGGCGGCGTCCGGCGGAATGCGATCCGCCAGGTTCGACAGGGTCAGAATCACTGGGCTGGTCAAGGACTCGAGGACCATGGCCAGTTGCAGGGTAGGTACGATTCTGGCGTCCTGCGGCACATACGCGGCGCCGACCTTCAACACCGCCAACAGGCCCACCACCATGGGGATCGAACGCTCGACGAACAGCGCCACGGTGTCGCCGCGTTTCACGCCCTGTTCGACCAGGCGCGCGGCCAAACGATTGGCTTGGCGGTTGAGTTGTTCGTAACTGATGCGCTGTCCCGCCCACACCGCCGCCGTCGCGTGCGGCGCCAGCGCCGCTTGCGCTTCGATGGCGTGGTGGATACAGCCGTAGCCCGGAGGGGTTGACGGACCAAAGCCCCATTGCTCGAACAAGACTCGCTGCAGGACAGGCAAATGAGCCAGCACCGGGTGGGAAAAAAGCCGCTTGTCGGTCGGTGAAAACGTCATGGATACACCCTCATCGGTTGACTGCCGAAAAATAGCTGGCAGGTACGAGGGTGGATTGAGGCGCGAGCCGTTGATTACAGGTGCTCAGGATTTACAGAAACGTCTCACCGACACGCGTAACGTTTCTTTTCATCGCGAGTGGAATAACCTACAGGGAGCAGCGTCTACCTGCATACAACCGGCTAGACTCAACTCCCCATGCATGAACTCGACGAACAGTTACGTGAACTCATCCCCAGGCTGCGGCGTTTTGCCGTGTCCCTGAGCCGTAACGCCAGCAGCGCCGACGACCTGGTGCAATCGACCCTGGAACGGGCGATCACGCGCTGGGCCGACAAAACCGTCGACGGCGACCTGCGCGCCTGGCTGTTCTCGATCCTCTACCGGCAGTTCCTCGATGCCCATCGGCGCACCCGGCGCTATGCACGCATGCTCGAGTTGTTTACTGGCCGCGATGATGTGCAGCCCTCGGTCGAACGCACGGTGATCGCCCAGTCGACCCTGCAAGCCTTCGACCAGCTCAACAGCGAACAGCGCGCCCTGCTGTTGTGGGTGTCGGTCGAAGGCTTGAGCTACAAGGAAGTCGCGCAGATTCTCGATGTGCCCATCGGCACCGTAATGTCGCGCCTGTCCAGGGCGCGCCAAGCCCTGCGTCAACTCAGCGATGGCGAAATTAGCCGCCCTTCCCTGCGGATACTCAAATGATCAGCCTGCCCCCCAGCGAACATGATTTGCATGCCTACGTCGATCAGCAACTGCCAGAGAGCGACCGGCGCGTGCTGGAAACCTACTTGGCTGCCCACCCCGAGGTCGCCGCCCAGGTCCATGCCTGGCAGCAGGACGCGCACGTATTGCGCGCCGCCTTGAGTGGCGCACTCCAGCAGCCGGCCAACCCGAACCTGGACCCGGCGCTGATCCGCCAGCGCATCAAGCAGCAGTCGCGCCGCCATTTCGCCACGGCGGCGCTGCTGCTGATAGCGATCAGCCTTGGCGGTCTGGGCGGCTGGCAGGCCCGCGAAGCCACGCAATCGCCCATGCTGCCCATGACCGATGCCATGCAGGCCTACCGTCTGTTTGCCCAGGACGGTGTGCTGCCCGCCGACTATCACGCCCAGGGCAGCGACACCATGCAAGCCTGGCTCGACCGCTATTTCAACCAGGCCCAGCGCCTGCCCGACCTGAGCCAGGCGGGCTTCAGCCCTGTCAGCGGGCGCTTGCTCAGCACCGAACAAGGCGCGGCGGCGATGGTGCTGTACGAGGATCTGCAAGGCCGGCACATCAGTTTCTATATCCGCCCACCGGGCCCGGAAAACGCCTTCCTGCCCCGTGGCAGCCGCAGCGCCGATGGCTTGCAGGCCGAGTACTGGTCCGGCGGCGGGTACAACTACGCGATGGTCAGCCCGGTGGGTCAGCCGGCCACGCCGCTGCTGCGCTTCTAGAAACCGACGGCCAGGCGTTTTCGAGATAGCTGGCGGCGCGTTTCTCTATTGGTCAAATCCAAGGTGTCGCCCTAAAGTGAGCGACCACCGCACACAGAGTGACTCCCATTGGCGCCGCGTTCCCTGATCCGTCGTTTGCTCGGTAAAAAACACCACACCCACGACGACTCGCCCATCCCGACGTTCTTTCAGACCAAGGCCGCGCAGCACGGCTATACCCTCAGCGCCGCACAGGCCCAAGCGATTGCCGCGATGGCGCGCGAGACCCGGCACCTGCTCGCCGGCCAGCCTACCCGCAGCCTGTATTTGCACGGGCCGGTGGGGCGCGGCAAAAGTTGGCTGCTGGATGGTTTTTTCCAGGCATTGCCGATTGCTGAAAAACAACGCGTGCATTTCCATGACTTTTTCGCCCACCTGCACCGGGGCATGTTCGCCCATCGTCAGCACCACGACGCGCTGGCCATGACCCTTGATGCGCTGCTGGACGGTTGCCGCGTGCTGTGTTTCGACGAATTCCACGTCCACGATATCGGCGATGCAATGCTGATCAATCGCCTGTTTAAGGCGTTGTTCCAACGTCGCGTGCTGGTGCTGGTGACGTCCAATTACCCGCCGCACGGGCTGTTGCCCAACCCGCTGTACCACGAGCGCTTCAAACCGGTGATCGAGCTGATCGCGGCGCGCATGGACGTGCTGGAAGTCAGCTCGCCCGAGGATTTCCGCAGCCTGCCCCAGGCCCATGCCGAACAGCGCTTCAGCAGCGGTCAGTACGTGTGGCCAGGCACGACGGCGCAGCGCGCCGCGCTCGGGCTGCCGGCCACGGATTGCACGGCGCAGGTGCTGAGGGTCGGCAACCGCCAGTTGCGCTGCCGCAGCCAGCAGGCACGGCGCATCGCCTTCACGTTCGCTGACCTCTGCGAACAACTCACGGCGGTGATGGATTACCTGCTGCTGTGCCAGGACTTCGACCACTGGATCATCGACGGGCTGCCGCACCTGGCAGACTGCCCGATTGCCGTGCAACAGCGCTTTATCAATTTGGTGGACGTGCTCTACGACCAGGATAAACAGCTGATCCTGATCGGTGCGCACCCGCTGGAGCAGGCCTTGAGCGGCCAAGCCATTGATCTGGCGCGCACTGCCAGTCGCCTGAACCAATTGCAAGTGGTCCACCCGCAACACACGCCCGACCCGCTATCATGAGCGCCTTTTACACCCCCCTTGCCGAGTGACCGCGCCGTTCATGAATACCCTCGCCCAACTCAAGGCCGGCCAATTGGCCGGCATCCAGCGCCTGGACCTGTCCTGCGGGCTGACCGAATTCCCCCGGGAAATCTTCGAACTGGCCGACTCCCTGGAAATCCTCAACCTCAGCGGCAACGCCCTGAGTAGCCTGCCCGACGACCTGCATCGCCTGCCGCACCTGCGCGTGCTGTTCTGCTCGGACAACGCCTTTACCGAACTGCCGGCCTGCCTGGGCCAATGCGCAAAGCTGAGCATGATAGGCTTCAAAGCCAACCGGATCAGCCACGTGCCGGCCGCCGCGCTACCGCCGCTGTTGCGCTGGTTGATCCTCACCGACAACTGCATCAGCCAACTGCCCGACGAATTGGGCCAGCGGCCGCTGCTGCAAAAACTGATGCTGGCCGGCAACCACCTGGCGCACCTGCCGCCAAGCCTGGCCAACTGCCACAACCTCGAGCTGATCCGCATCGCCTCCAACCGCCTCACCGGCCTGCCGCACTGGCTCCTGGCACTGCCCAGCCTGACCTGGCTGGCCTACGCCGGCAACCCGGTGGAAATGGCGGTAGACGTAGCTGACGACGACGCGACGCCGGACATTCCGTGGTCGGCACTGGAACTGGCCGAGGTCCTCGGAGAAGGCGCCTCCGGGGTGATTCGCAAGGCGCTCTGGCAACCCTCGGCCAAGCCGGTGGCGGTCAAGTTGTATAAAGGCAGCATCACCAGCGATGGCTCACCGCTGCACGAAATGCAGGCGTGCATTGCCGCCGGGCTGCATCCCAACCTGATCAAGGTGGAAGGCCGCGTGGTTGACCACCCGGATGACCAGGCCGCGCTGGTGATGGACCTGATCGAGCCGAGCTACCGCAACCTCGCCGCCCTGCCGAGCCTGGCGTCCTGCACCCGCGATATCTACGAACCAGCCACCCGCTTCAGCCTCGCCGTGGCATTGCGCATGGCACGCGGCATCGCCTCGGTGGCCGCGCACCTGCACCGCCACGGCATCACCCATGGCGACCTGTACGGCCACAATATTCTGTGGAACGCGGCGGGCGACTGCTTGCTCGGGGATTTCGGCGCGGCATCGTTCCATGCCTCGGCGGACACCGTGGAAACCCGGGCGCTGCAACGCATTGAAGTACGGGCGTTCGGGGTGTTGCTCGGGGAGTTGCTGGAGCGGATTGACACGGGCTTGAGCGACGCCACGCGCCAGGCACTGGAAGGCTTGCAGGGGCGTTGCTGTCAGCCCGAGGTGTTGGCGCGGCCGAGCTTCAAAGAAGTCGAAGCGCTGCTGCAATCTATTCCACACCACTGAACCCAATGTGGGAGGGGGCTTGCTCCCGATGGCAGTAGCACATTCAACATCATCGTTGACTGAGGCACCGCTATCGGGAGCAAGCCCCCTCCCACCGCTTGGAGCGCGTTTATTCAGCCACGAATCAGCCAGCCAAGCCTTCGAGAAAGGCTTCGAATCTGCTCATCGTGGAAACCAGGGCGCTGCAACGCAGTCTATTCCACACCACTGAACCCAATGTGGGAGAGGGCTTGCTCCCGATGGCAGTAGCACATTCAACATCATCGTTGACTGAGGCACCGCTATCGGGAGCAAGCCCCCTCCCACCGTTTGGAGCGCGTTTATTCAGCTACGAATCAGCCAGCCAAGCCTTCGAGAAAGGCTTCGAATCTGCTCATCGTGGAAACCAGGGCGCTGCAACGCAATCTATTCCACACCACTGAACCCAATGTGGGAGAGGGCTTGCTCCCGATGGCAGTAGCACATTCAACATCATCGTTGACTGAGGCACCGCTATCGGGAGCAAGCCCCCTCCCACCGTTTGGAGCGCGTTTATTCAGCCACGAATCAGCCAGCCAAGCCTTCGAGAAAGGCTTCGAATCTGCTCATCGTGGAAACCAGGGCGCTGCAACGCAGTCTATTCCACACCACTGAACCCAATGTGGGAGGGGCTTGCCCCCGATGGCAGTAGCACATTCAACATCATCGTTGACTGAGGCACCGCTATCGGGAGCAAGCCCCCTCCCACCGTTTGGAGCGCGTTTATTCAGCCACGAATCAGCCAGCCAAGCCTTCGAGAAAGGCTTCGAATCTGCTCATCGTGGAAACCAGGGCGCTGCAACGCAGTCTATTCCACACCACTGAACCCAATGTGGGAGGGGGCTTGCTCCCGATGGCAGTAGCACATTCAACATCATCGTTGACTGAGGCACCGCTATCGGGAGCAAGCCCCCTCCCACCGTTTGGAGCGCGTTTATTCAGCCACGAATCAGCCAGCCAAGCCTTCGAGAAAGGCTTCGAATCTGCTCATCGTGGAAACCAGGGCGCTGCAACGCAGTCTATTCCACACCACTGAACCCAATGTGGGAGGGGGCTTGCTCCCGATGGCAGTAACACATTCAACATCATCGTTGACTGAGGCACCGCTATCGGGAGCAAGCCCCCTCCCACCGCTTGGAGCGCGTTTATTCAGCCACGGATCAGCCAGCCAGGCCGACGAACATATCCTGCACGTCATCGTGGTTGTCCAGGCCTTCGAGGAAGGCTTCGACTTCAGCCATCTGCTCGTCGGTCAAACCCGACACCGGGTTCTTCGCGATATAGCCCAGCTTGGCCGACAGCACGGTAAAGCCCTGCTCCGGCAGCGCTTTCTGCACGGCGTCGAGGTCGGTGGTTTCGGTGATGAACTGAGTGGTGCCCTCTTCTTCGCCCTCTTCGAAATCCTGGGCGCCCGCTTCAATGGCCGCCATTTCAGGATCGGCATCCGGGCTGTCCGGCGCGGCTTCGATCAGGCCGACGTGGTTGAAGTCCCAGGCCACGGAGCCGGAAGCGCCCAACTGGCCCTTGCGGAACGCCACGCGGATTTCCGCCACGGTGCGGTTGATGTTGTCGGTCACGCATTCAACGATCAACGGCACTTGGTGCGGGGCGAACCCTTCGTAGGTCACGCGGTGGTACTGCACGGTTTCACCGAGCAGACCGGCGCCTTTCTTGATGGCGCGGTCCAGGGTTTCCTTGGGCATCGAGGCTTTTTTGGCCTGCTCCACCACCAGACGCAAGTGGGCGTTGGTCGCGGTGTCGGCACCGTTACGGGCGGCGATGGTGATCTCTTTCACCAGTTTGCCGAAGATCTTGCCCTTGGCATTGGATGCCGCTTCTTTATGTTTGACTTTCCACTGTGCGCCCATGACTCACTCTCTTTCTCGTCCATCGCGCCGAGACGTCTACTGGCCAGCGCTTTGGGGGCAGAGTTTATAGGGCAAAAACGCAACGTTCCACCAAAAAACCTTCACGGCGCCAGCTCGAAAAACGCCTGAATCAAACGCAGCGACCGACGGCGCTCCATGCACCCCAGGCTGTGTCGGTTGACCAGCCCCTCCCCGTGGATCGGCAGCGCACGCACGCGTGGGTCCGGGCTGACCTCCATCGAGGACACCACGCCCACCCCCAACTGCGCGGCAACGGCTTCGGTCACCGCCTCCCGGCTGTCCAACTCCAGCAGTACTTTCGGTTGCACACCCGCCCCCAGGCAGGCGTGGTCAAAGGTGCGCCGCGTGATGGACCCGGGCTCGCGCAGCACCATGATCACCTCGTGCAATTGCGCCAGTTGAATGCCCTCGGCCAGCGTCGCCCACGGGTGGCCGGCCGGTACCAACGCGCAGATCCGCGACTCGCTCAACGCTTGCAGGTGCAGGCCGTTGCGCGGTTCAACTTCGGTGAGCACCGCCACATCCGCGTGCTCGGACAGCAGCGCCGCCAGGGTTTCCTGGGCATTGCCCAGCCGCAGGTTAACGGTAATGCCCGGGTAGCGCGCGCGCAGGCTGGCGATCATCGGCATCACCAGGTGCGGGCCATCCGCCGCCACTTCGAGGCGCCCGGTGAGCAACTGCCGATTCGCCTCCAGCAGCGCCTGGGCCTCATCCACCAGGCCGAAGATCGCCCGGGTGAGCGCCGCCAGGCGTGTGCCCTCTTCGGTCAACTCCACACGTCGCGCAGTGCGGCGCAACAACGGGATCTGGTAGTGCTCTTCCAGGGCCTTGATGTGCCCGGTCACCGCCGGTTGGCTGATGAACAACCGCGCCGCCGCACGGGTAAAGCTGCCCTCGCGGGCCACCGCATCGAATGCGCGTAGTTGGAACAAGTTCATGCTGACTGACCTGATTATCGGCCTAACTGATAGCTTGCATAACAACAAACAATTTGATTGATGACAAGCCAAACTGCAATTTAGGCGCCGTAACGTCAACCCCCGACACCTAGCAAGGACTTGAGATGAGCACCGCCGCGCCGATCCTGCTGACCCCTGGCCCCCTGACCACCTCTGCCCGCACCCGCCAGGCAATGCGGGTGGATTGGGGTTCATGGGATGAGCGTTTCAACCAGTTGACCGCCAGCGTCTGCTCGCAACTGTTGGCGATCATCAACGGCGCAGACAGCCACCATTGCGTGCCGTTGCAAGGCAGCGGCACCTTCGCCGTCGAAGCCGCCATCGGCACCCTGGTGCCACGCGACGGCAAGGTGCTGGTGCTGATCAACGGCGCCTATGGCAAGCGCCTGGCAAAGATCTGCGAAGTGCTCGGCCGCGACTTCACCACCGTTGAAACCGCCGAGGACGAACCCGCCAGCGCCGCCGACGTCGACCGCCTGCTGCACGCCGACCCGGCCATCACCCACGTCGCGTTGATCCACTGCGAAACCAGTACCGGCCTCCTCAACCCGCTGGCGCAGATCGCCCAAATGGTCAAACAGCATGGCAAGCGCCTGATCGTCGACGCGATGAGTTCCTTCGGCGCGCTGCCGATCGATGCCCGCGAAGTGCCGTTCGATGCCCTGATCGCTGCTTCAGGCAAATGCCTGGAAGGCGTGCCGGGCATGGGGTTTGTCTTCGCCGAAAAACGCGCGTTGGGCGCCGCCCAAGGCAACTGTCACTCCCTCGCGATGGACCTCTTCGAGCAGCACCACTACATGGCCAAGACCGGCCAGTGGCGCTTCACCCCGCCGACCCACGTGGTCGCCGCGCTGCACGAAGCGCTGCTGCAATACCACGAAGAAGGCGGCCGGCCCACGCGCCACCGACGCTACGCCAACAATTGCCAGGTGCTGCTCGAAGGCATGGCCGAACTGGGCCTGCGCAGCTTTCTGCCGGCGGCGATCCAGGCCCCCATCATCGTCACCTTCCATGCGCCGAAAGACCCGCGCTACCAGTTCAAGGCGTTCTACGAACGGGTCAAGGCCAAGGGTTTCATTCTGTACCCGGGCAAATTGACCCAGGTGGACACCTTTCGCGTGGGCTGCATCGGCCACGTCAATGCGGCCGAGATGCGTGCGGCGGTCGCGGCGGTTGCGCAGGTACTGCAAGAAATGCAAGTGCTGGACATCTGATTGCCCTTTACCCACAGGATCTGAACCATGAACTATCAACATCCCGACACCCTGCAGGCCGTCATCCTCGACTGGGCCGGCACCGTGGTCGACTTCGGCTCGTTCGCCCCAACGCAGATCTTTGTCGAAGCCTTCGCCGAGTTCGATGTGCACGTCTCTATCGAGGAAGCCCGTGGCCCGATGGGCATGGGCAAATGGGAGCATATCCGCACCCTGTGCAACCAGCCGCAGGTCGCCGAGCGTTACCGCAAGGCGTTCGGCCGCACGCCGACCGATGACGACGTAACCGCGATCTACCAGCGCTTCATGCCGCTGCAGATCGAAAAAATCGCCGAGCACTCGGCCCTGATCCCCGGCGCCCTCGACTGCATCGCTGCGCTGCGTGCGCAAGGGCTCAAGATCGGCTCCTGTTCCGGCTATCCCAAGCAAGTGATGGACAAGGTCGTCGCGCTGGCCGCCACCAACGGCTACGTCGCCGACCACGTGGTCGCCACCGACGAAGTGCCTAATGGCCGCCCATGGCCGGCGCAGGCGCTGGCCAACGTGATCGCCCTGGGGATTGACGATGTAGCGGCGTGCGTCAAGGTCGACGACACCGTGCCGGGCATTCTCGAAGGCCGTCGCGCCGGGATGTGGACCGTGGCCCTGACCTGCTCCGGCAACGCCCTGGGCCTGACCTACGCACAGTTCCGAGCCCTGGACAGCACCGCCCTGGCCCGCGAGCGCACGCGTATCGAAGCCCTGTTCGAAGGTTCGCGGCCGCACTACCTAATCGACACCATCACCGACCTGCCAGGGGTGATCGCCGACATCAACCGGCGCCTGGCACGTGGTGAAATGCCGCAAAGCCACTGATCAAGGTCAACTCAACGGCATTCACGTCGGGCAAACCCCGCAAAACAGGCTTAAAGTAAAAGAACTTCGTCGCCAAAGAACGGAGATTTGCCCTGATGAGAGAGGAACCAAGCGATGCCGTGGAAAAATTCCGAGTCACGTTACAGCACTATGTCGATAGCGTTGCATTGGTTGATGCTTGTGCTGCTGGCGGTGGTTTACGCCTGTATTGAGTTTCGCGGGATCTTCCCCAAAGGCAGTGGCGGGCGAGCACTGATCGTGGAAATGCACTACATGCTCGGCCTGACCGTGTTTGTGCTGGTCTGGCTGCGCCTGTTTGCGCGCTCGCTGGGGGTTGCGCCGAAGATTGTACCGGCACCGCCGCAATGGCAGAGCCTGCTCGCGACCCTGATGCATATTGCGCTGTATGCCTTGATGATCGGCATGCCGATTGCCGGCTGGCTGATCGTCAGCGCTCAAGGGCACTCCGTGATGTTCTACGGAATCGAGTTACCGCCCTTGATCGGCGAAAACAAGGACTTGTCCAAGCAGATCAAAGAGTGGCATGAACTGGGCGGTTCCATCGGTTATTGGTTGATTGGCCTGCATGCCGCAGCCGGTCTGTACCACCACTACTTCATGCGTGATAACACGGTGTTGCGCATGATCCCCAAACGCTAGGCAGCCAACCCTCGGCGGCCTTGCAAGCCGCCGGTGTGGACGAAGATCAGACGCGTGCCCGCAGGGAAGCGTCCGGCTGCGACCTGTTGCTTCAACGCCAGCAGTGCTTTGCCGGTGTAGAGCGGCTCCAGCGGTAAGCCGCAGGCCTGTTGCGTGGTCTCGATAAAGTCGAGCAATAACCGGTCGACCTTGGCGAAGCCGCCCCGGCTGGCGTCCAACAACTCATGCCCGCCCTGCACAATGGCGCGCACGTTCTGCGCTACGCCGTGATCGTCCGGCACCGCCATTGCGCCGTACACCGGGTGAGCGCCCTCCTCGGCCAATGCCAGCCCGGCCAGCGTCGTGCCGGTGCCTGCCGCCAGCCACCATGCGTCGTAATCATCCCACCCCACGTTGCTCAACTGCGCGCGCGCCTGCTCGACCAATACGCCGCAACCCAACGCCCCGGCGACGCCCCCGCCGCCTTCGGGCACTGGATAGAGATGGGGATATTGCTCGCGCCACGGCAGCCAGAAACCTGGCTCATGCCGCGCACGGTAGCCGCCATAACCCAGCCAATGCAGCTGCATGCCGAAGGCTTTCAGGTCGAGGACAGTGGGCGTGTCTTGGGGATGGCCGCGCAACAGGCCGACGGTGGGAAAATCAAAACGCTTGCCGGCCGCCGCCAGCGCATGCAGATGGTTGGAGTACGCCCCTCCAAGGCTGATGATCCCGCCGGCACCGGCCTGTTGCGCCTGGGCCAGGTGCTCGGTGAGCTTGAACCACTTGTTGCCGCTGATCAGCGGGTCAATACGGTCCAGACGCAGCACGGCCAACTCAACCCCGTTCAGCCAATCCAGCGGCAGCGGTTCCAGGGGCGCATGGGGAAGCCAATCGAAAGGGCCCATCGGGGCAAGTCCGCATGAAAAAAGGGGCGGTAGTCTAACACCGCCCCTTCCAGGCATTTTACAACTCAGCCGCCAGGCGCGAGCCCTGGTTGATGGCGCGCTTGGCGTCCAGTTCGGTCGCCACATCGGCGCCACCGATCAGGTGGACGTTCTGGCCCGCCGCGACCAGGCCGTCCTGCAATTCGCGCAACGGGTCCTGGCCGGCGCAGATCACAATGTTGTCCACCGCCAACAGCTGCGGCTCGCCCTCGGCGCCGATGCGGATATGCAGGCCCTCATCGTCGATCTTCAGGTACTCGACGCTGTTGAGCATCTGCACCTGCTTGTTCTTCAAACCGGTGCGGTGAATCCAGCCGGTGGTCTTGCCCAACCCATCGCCGACCTTGGAGGCCTTGCGCTGCAACAGGAACACCTCGCGCGCCGGCGGGTGGGGTTGAGGCTTGATCCCGGCGACACCGCCACGCGCTTGCAACTGCGTGTCGATGCCCCACTCTTTCCAGAACGCGTCGCGGTCCAGGCTGGTGGACACGCCCTGATGCACGAGGAACTCCGACACGTCGAAGCCGATACCACCGGCACCGATCACCGCGACGCGCTTGCCCACCGGTTTGCGCTCGAGAATCACGTCGAGGTAGCTCAGCACCTTGGGGTTGTCGATACCCGGAATCGCCGGCGTGCGTGGTGCGATACCGGTGGCCAGGATGATCTCGTCGTACCCGCCCGCCGTCAGCTGCGCGACGTCGACACGGGTGTTGAGGCACAGCTCCACATGGGTGGTCTGCAACTTGCGATTGAAGTAACGCAGGGTTTCGAAAAACTCTTCCTTGCCCGGCACGCGCTTGGCGATGTTGAACTGGCCGCCGATCTCGCTGGCCGAATCGAACAATGTCACCTGATGGCCACGCTCGGCCGCCACCGTGGCCGCGGCCAGGCCCGCAGGACCGGCGCCGACCACGGCGATTTTCTTGATCTGCTTGACCGGCAAGTAGTTGAGTTCGGTCTCGTAGCACGCGCGCGGGTTGACCAGGCAGGTGGTCAACTTGCCGCCGAAGGTGTGGTCCAGGCAGGCCTGGTTACAGCCGATGCAGGTGTTGATTTCATCGGCACGGCCGGCGGCGGCCTTGTTGACGAACTCTGGGTCGGCGAGGAACGGCCGCGCCATCGAAACCATGTCGGCATCGCCTGCGGCGAGGATCTGCTCGGCAATCTCCGGGGTGTTGATGCGGTTGGTGGTGATCAGCGGGATCTGCACCGCGCCACGCAATTTGGCGGTGACTTTACTGAACGCGCCACGCGGCACCTTGGTGGCGATGGTCGGGATACGCGCTTCGTGCCAGCCGATCCCGGTGTTGATAATGCTCGCACCAGCCTGCTCGATGGCCTTGGCCAGTTGCACGATTTCTTCCCAACTGCTGCCGCCTTCCACCAGGTCGAGCATCGACAGGCGGAAGATGATGATGAAATTCGGGCCGACGGCTTCGCGCACCCGGCGCACGATCTCCACCGCCAGGCGCATGCGATTTTCATAGCTGCCGCCCCAACGATCGGTACGGTGGTTGGTGTGGGCGGCGAGGAACTGGTTAATGAAGTAGCCTTCGGAGCCCATGATTTCCACGCCGTCGTATTCGGCGGACTGGGCCAGCAGCGAGCAGGTGACGAAATCCTGGATCTGCTTCTCGATGCCCGCTTCGTCCAGCTCCTTGGGCTTGAACGGGTTGATCGGCGCCTGGATCGCGCTCGGTGCAACCTGCTTGGGGCTGTAGGCATAACGACCGGCATGGAGGATCTGCATGCAGATCTTGCCGCCGGCGGCGTGTACGGCGCGAGTCACGATCTTGTGCTTCTGCGCCTCTTCGTCGGTGGTCAGCTTGGCCGCGCCGGAATACACCCCACCTTCATCGTTCGGGCCAATGCCGCCGGTGACCATCAGGCCCACGCCGCCAAGGGCACGCTCGGCAAAATAGGCCGCCATGCGTTCGAAACCGCCCGGTTTTTCTTCCAGGCCCGTGTGCATCGAGCCCATCAGGGTACGGTTGCGCAAGGTGGTAAAACCCAGGTCCAACGGGGCCAGCAGGTGCGGGTACGCAGCAGCGGTCATGGTCAAGCTCCACAACGGATCATCACGGGACGTGGCACGCTCTAACGGCTTGCCATCGGTTTATGTCCCACAGACTATAGAGGCGATCAGCCAGGGCTCAATGACTGAAACTGACAAGTTATTGATCCAAATGCACAGCACCCCTTGGCAAGCAGAGCCACGGGCCCTACCCTAGTCGCGAACCCTGCACTTGGTCCGTTGTCTGTTCCCCCATGCGTAAACTTCTAGCTTTTACCGTCACCATGGCGTTGGTTGCCGCCGTCGCCGCCTATCTGGTCTGGACCCAGGAGCGCCCCGTGGCGCATTACCTGTCCGACCTGCGCATCACCCTGGCCGTCAACGAGGGCCAGCCTGCCGATCGCGGCAACCTGCTGGGCATCCAGCCGGAACTGTTCCCCGGCGATTACCAGAGCCTGGAGCGCTTGCACCTGAAGCTCGCGGCCTACCTGCAAACGGCCCGAGACCAGGGGCTGCTCAATGAAAAAACCATCGTAGTGCTGCCGGAACACATCGGCACCTGGCTGATGCTCAGCGGCGAAAAAAACGAGCTGTATCAGGCGCCCCATCTGAAAGACGCGATGAATTGGCTGTCGATCAGCAACCCGGTGCAATTCATGCGCGCCTGGATCAGCGCCACTGGCGACAACCGCATGGACGACGCTTACTTACGCATGAAAGCCCCGGCGATGGCGCGGGACTACCAGGTGTTGTTCGGCGGCTTGGCCAAGGAGTTTGGCGTGACCCTGGTGGCCGGCTCCATCGCGCTGCCCAACCCCAGCGTAAGCCAGGGGCAACTGCAGGTCGGGGATGGCGCGCTGTACAACGCCAGCCTGGTGTTTGCGGCCGATGGCCTGCCCCTGGGCCAGCCGCAGCGTCAGCTCTACCCGATCTACGACGAGCGCGGTTTCATTGCGCCAGGCGATGAAAACACCGTCAGCGTGGTCGACACCCCGGCCGGCCGCCTGGGCATCCTGATCGGCAGCGACAGCTGGTACCCGGACAACTATCGCAAGCTCAATGAGCAAGGCGCCCAGTTGATCGCCGTCCCCGCGTTTGTCATCGGGCGCGACACGTGGGACCGCCCATGGCGCGGCTTCAAGAGCGTGTCGACGCCCACGGAAATCAGCCTCAAACCCGAAGAGCTCAGCGAGGGCGAAGCCTGGCGGCGCCTGACCTTGATCAGCCAGCAACCCATCAGCCAGGCCACCGCAGGCATGAGTGTGTTTTTGCGCGGGCAGTTCTGGGACCTGGGCAGCGCCGGCCGGAGCTTTCTCAGCAGCAACGGTCAAGTGTTCGCCGACGGCGACGCCCGTGGTGCGCGCTTGCTGAATCTCTGGTTGTAACGCCGTGAAGCCGGTACGCCTGGGGGATATGTCGGTGGGCTTCGTACACACCCTGGCCGACGCAATCACCCACCACGGGCTGGACCCGCAACCGCTGTTGCTGCAATACGGCCTGGACCCGGCGCGGCTCGCTGAAGCCGGCGCACGCTTGTCGATCCCGCGCTATATGCGCCTGGGCCATGCCGCCATCCAACTGACCGGCGACCCGGGCCTTGGCCTGCGCATGGGCCAATTGAGCCGCTTGAACCAGGCCGGCCTGGCGGGCGTCACGGCCGCCCAGGCGCCCAACGTGCGCGAAGCGGCCCGCACCCTCACGCGCTTTGAAGCGCTGTATGGTTCCAACTATCGCGGGCAATCGAGCTTTCATGAAGACGCCGAAGGCGCCTGGCTGCGTTTCTATTCCATCAGCCCCTACAACGCCTATAACCGCTTTGTGGTCGACTCGATCATCGCCGGCTGGTTGCACCAACTGTCGAGTCTGGCCCAGCAACCGGTGCAGGCGCAGCGCATCGAGATCGAATTCGACGCACCGGACTACAGTGAACAATACCGCGCGTTGGGCGACAGTCCGGTCCACTTCGGCGCCGACGCCAATCAACTGCGCCTAAGCCAACCAACCCTGGCCCTGCGCAACCCGCAGCATTGCCCAAGCACCTGGCACCTGCTGTTACAGCTATGTGAAAGAGAGTTGGAGCAGTTGACCCGCACCCGCAGCCTGCGCGAGCGCATTACCCGTTTGCTCGGGCCGATGCTCAATGGTGGCCGGGAGCCCGACCTGGAAGAAGTGGCGGCGCGCTTGAAGCTGCCGACCTGGACCCTGCGCCGCAAACTGGCCGAAGAAGGCACTCAGTTCCGGGCGATCCTCAACGATACCCGCCGCGACCTGGCTATGACCTACATTCGCGATACGGAACTGGCATTCGGCGAGATTGCCTACTTGCTCGGCTTTGCCTCGGCTCAAGCCTTTCAACGAGCGTTCAGGCGGTGGAACAACCAGACCCCAGGGGAGTTTCGCCGCAGTCAGCGGCATTCCGCCTGAAATCGGTTTTATAGCTCGGTGGCATCGTCGGCGGGGTCCAGCGGATCCCATTCAAAGGCCTGGTACTCGAGCAGTTCTTCCTGATAATCGTCCATATTAAGCTCCTTTAGGGTGAAAGCGGCTGCAGGTTAATGACCTACAAGACCAGCCTAAAGTGCCGTCATGACGAAAAAATGTCAGCGCCATGACGTTCCTGCACTACAGGATTAAACGTAGCAGCGCTGCAAGAATTTATCAGGTGCCAATCAGCCCCGCCCCGTCGAAGGCCGTCGGTGTCACTGGGAAGGCGTCGGCAGGGGCGGAATAGCTTCCGTCGGCGGCGGCAGCGTGGGAGCCGCTGGCTCTTGTTGCGGAGCAATCGGTGCGGGCTCGGCCGGAGGTGCGACCGGCTCGGAAACAACCGGTGCGGCGAGCTCCTGCTTCGGCGCTTCAACTTTTTCGGCGGCCGGCGCGGCTTTAGGCTCAGGCACGCCCAACTCCGCCTTAGGCTGCTCGGGAATATGCGCAGCCTTTTTCACTTCCTGCGGCAGGAATACATCCACCAACGCAAAGTACCGCTCATAGAACTTCGGTGCCGAGACAGTCTCACTCGCCACCTTCACCATCGAGTCGTCGGTGGAGCCGATCGGCATCGATACCGAGCCCAACACGCCCACACCCAGGCTTGCGGAGTTATTGACCTTCTTCAGCGCATAGCGATCCTGCAGGGCGTTGGCAAATATCGTCGAATGATTTTTACCTTTGCCATCGTCCGCACACACCACGTTGAAGCTGATCTGCAGATGAGTTTCGCCGGTCTGCTGGAAACTCTTGTTACCCACCACCAGCTTCGGATCGCTGCTGGTGATGATGTAACCCTGGCTCAGCAGTGCACGGCGCGCGGCCTCGCACGCGGCGATGTCACTGACCGGGTAATCACGGGAGAACGTACCGGAGTCGTCGAAATTCTCGTGCTCGTAAATAGCGGTCTTGGGTGACGAGCAGCCCGTGGCGCCCGCCAACACCAGCGCCAAGCCGAGGCTACGCAAGTGAAATGATGTCGACATTGAAAATCCTGAGGAAAACGATCTGGGCGGTATTGTGCAACAGAACGAGGCCTTGGCGCGCGCATTCCTGTCGGTAAAACGTCACAAGCCTACACAGCGGTGCCTACGGGGAAAAGCCCGGCGTACATATGGTCGATAAACACGCGTAACTTGGCTGAGGCATGGCGACTTGATGGCCACAGCAGCCAGAAACTGCCACGGTGTTCGAGATAATCATCCAACACCCGTTGCAAGCGCCCCTCCCGCACGGCCTCGTTGACCATGTAGTCCGGCAAGCAGGCGATGCCCAACCCCTCGTGTACCACATGCTTGAGGGACTCGATGGTGGTGCTGACCAGCGGTGTACGCAACGTGGGCTCGGCGGCGCCCGAAATGTGACGCAACGGCCAGTTTTCCAGCTTGCCGGTGGTACAGAATTTGTGGCGCAAGCAGGCGTGATTGCTGAGGTCCTGCGGTTGCTGCGGGGTGCCGTGTTGAACGAAGTAGCCCGGCGTGCCGACAAGTACCAACTGGTAATAGCCCAGATGACGCGCCATCAAGCGCGAATCTTCCGGCTTGCCCGTGCGAATCACCGCATCGAAACCTTCCTCGATCACGTCGACCATGCGGTCGGAAAAATCCACATCCAGCTCGATATCCGGGTAGGCGCGCATAAAGTCACTGAGTACCGGCATCAACAACCCGCGCACCTGCGGCAGACTGATGCGCAACTTGCCCCGGGGCGTGGCGCTGGCGTCCGTCAACTCCTGCTCGGCCGCCTCGACCTCGGCCAGAATACGCCGCGAACGCTCAAGAAACAGTGAGCCTTCGCTGGTCAGCGTGATACTGCGCGTGCTGCGGTGAAACAGCCTTACGCCCAAGCGCTCTTCCATGCGCGCGATACTTTTGCCCACGGCCGAAGAGGATACCCCCAGCACACGGCCAGCAACGGTAAAGCTGCGTGTCTCCGCCACCTGCACAAATACCGACAGGCTGCTCAAGCTGTCCATGATGACGCCCCGACCGATTACGGACATCCACGCCCGATAAGTTCGGAACCTTAGCCTGTTTTTCCGCGCACCACAGCCCCTTACTCTGCCGCCTTGCCCCTTTTATATGGATAGAGCGTTATGAGCGACAACCCGTCACTGACCCATTGCCCGGCGAACGCCCAGCCTGACGCGCTGCCGCTCGGTGGTTTGCTGGCCCTGGCTTGCGCAGGATTTATTACCATCCTCACCGAAGCCATGCCCGCAGGGCTTCTGCCGCAGATGGGCGCAGGCCTGGGCGTGTCACCCGCCCTGGTTGGCCAATTGGTCACCCTCTACGCCCTTGGATCGTTGCTCGCGGCCATCCCCTTGACGCTGCTGACGCGTGGTTGGCGCCGCCGACCTCTACTGCTGGTGGCCATTAGTGGCTTTGCCCTGGTCAACAGCGTGACTGCCGTATCCAGTCACTATGGGCTTACGCTGGTAGCGCGCTTTTTCGCCGGGGTATTCGCCGGGTTGCTCTGGGCCCTGTTGGCGGGTTATGCCAGTCGCATGGTCGCCCCTCATCTGCAAGGCCGGGCGATTGCCATCGCAATGCTTGGCGCGCCGCTGGCCCTGTCCCTGGGCGTGCCGGCCGGCACACTGCTGGGCACTCTCGTTGGCTGGCGCTTGAGCTTTGCGATCATGACCGGACTGACGCTGGTGCTACTGCTCTGGGCGCGCTGGCAACTGCCGGACTTTGCCGGTCAAGCGGCACAACAGCGCCTGGGCCTGCGCCAGGTGATGACGTTGCGCGGCATTCGCCCGGTGCTTTGGGTGACCTTTACCTACGTGCTGGCCCACAACATTCTCTACACCTACATCGCCCCACTGCTGGAGCACGCCGGAATCGAGGCCGATATCGACCGGGTGCTGCTGGTGTTTGGCCTCGCGGCGTTGTTGAGCATTTGGCTGGTGGGCCTGCTGATCGATCGATGGTTGCGCCCGCTGGTGCTGCTCAGTTGCGCGCTGTTTGGCCTGTCGGCGCTGGCGCTGGCGTTCTGGATCGACTCGCCGGCGGTCATCTACACCGCCGTAGCGGTTTGGGGCCTGGCATTCGGTGGCCTGCCGGCCTTGCTACAAACCGCTCTGGCCAAGTCCGCTGGCGAGTCGGCGGACGCAGCGCAATCGATGCTGGTGACCGTGTGGAACCTGGGCATTGCCGGTGGCGGGTTAGCGGGGGGGTTGCTGCTGCAGAGTTGGGGCGTGTTCGCGTTTCCCTTGGCGGTAGTTGCTTTGATGCTGCTTGCCCTTAGCAAACGCCCATGAAAAAGCCCCCGGTCTTTTCAGGCCGGGGGCTTTTTATTCAAACCGAGATCAGTACTTCTTGATCTCAGCCTTGGTTTCCAACTGCTTGCGGTACGCCGCAAAGTCCTGCTGACCCACACGGGAGGCGAGGAAACGGCGGTATTGCGCCTTCTCGTCGTCCGATGGCGCCGCCGCTTCGTTGACGCTGTTCAAGCGCACGATCACCAGGCTGCCATCAGCGAGGGTCACGGTGGTGAAGGTCGGTTTGTCCTTGGCCGCAGGCTTGGGCATGCGGAACAGGGCTTGCAGCACGACCGGGTCGATCGCTTCCTGGCTACGAGTAGCCACGGCGGTGACTTTCCAGGCCTGACCATCAATGGGCTGGTTCAGCGGGGTTTTGCCATCACGCAGGCTGGCGATCAACTCGTCAGCGTGAGTCTTGGCGGCCGCGCTGGCGCGTTCCTTGGTCATCTGTGTGCGGATCGCCGCTGACACGCTTTCCAGCGGCAGTTGCGTAGGCTTCAGGTGTTCTTTTGCCCGCAGCACGATGATGGTTTCCGGGTCGAGCTCGATGGCGGTGCTGTTGGCACCCTCATCCAACACTTCCGGACTGAACGCGGCAGTGACCACGGCACGGTTGGCTGCAACACCCTCCCCGCCGTCGCGACCAAACGGCGCAGAGGTGTGAACGGTCAGCTTGAGGTCGGACGCTGGCTGAGCCAGGTCGGAGGCTTCAAATGCCGCATCTTCCAATTGCTTGGTCGCTTCGACAAAACGCTGTTCAACCTGTTGATTCTTGAGCTCGTGAGTCAGCTTGCCTTTCAGGCTGGCGAACGATGGCACTTCTGGCGCTTCAACGCCCAGCAGCTTGATCAGGTGCCAACCGAAGGTGCTGCGCACCGGTGCCGAGACCTGGTCCTTATTCAAGGCATACAGGGCTGCTTCGAAGTCCGGATCGTAGACGCCAGGACCGGCAAAACCGAGGTCACCGCCATTGCTGGCCGAACCCGGGTCCTGGGAGAACTCCTTGGCCAGGGCTTCGAACTGCTCACCCTTGGCCAGGCGCGCCTGGACCTCCTCGATCTTGGCCTTGGCTTGCGCGTCAGTGACCTTGTCGTTGACTTCAATCAGGATGTGCGCGGCACGACGCTGCTCAGAGAGGTTAGCGGTTTCTTTCTCATACGCCGCCTGCAGTTCATCGTCCTTGACGGTGACCTGGTCGAAGAAGGACGACTTCTTCAACTCCAGATAGTCGATGACCACCTGGTCCGGAGTCATGAACTCTTTGGCGTGCTGGTCGTAGTAAGCCTTGACCTCGTCGTCAGTGAGTTTCACCGCCGCAGGGTTGGCCTTGATATTGACGGTGGCGAAATCGCGGGTCTGTTTTTCCAGACGGGCGAATGCCAGCACCTGTGCGTCAGTCACAAATGCGCTGGCGCCGATACCGTTGCGAACTTGCCCGATCAGCATTTCCTGGCTCAGCATCTGACGGAACTGCAGACGGCTGTAGCCCAGTTGACGGATCACCTGGTCAAAACGTTCGGCGTTGAACTTGCCGTCCACCTGGAATTGCGGCGTCTGTAGGATCACCTGATCCAGCGCAGCTTCAGAGAAGCCAAACTTGGAATCGGCGGCGCCTTGCAGCTCCAGCTTACGATCGATCAGCCCCTTGAGAGCGGCGTCGCGCAGTAGCTTTTCGTCGAGCAAGGAAGCATCGAAATCCTTGCCGAACCGTTGCATCAACTCGCGACGTTGCATGTCGACGGCCTGGCTCAGTTCGGTCTGGGTGATTGCTTCACCGTTGACCTTGGCCACGTCCTGCTTGGTGTTGGTCGAAGCCTGAAAAATAGCCTCGATACCGGTGAACGCCATCAATGCGACGATGATCCCGATAATGGTCTTGGCAATCCAGCCTTGTGAATTGTCCCTGATATTTTGCAGCATGCGTCCCCCAGAAACGGTTGAACTTCAAAAATTGGCAACCGTGGAGCGTGGGTAGAGTCCGGATAGAAGAAAGGCGCATCCGAGGATGCGCCTTCTCGTAACTGGCGGAGCGGACGGGGGTTAGAACCCACACCCCCGGCGTGGTGACCCGATGGATACGTGGGTCAGCTGCCGCTCCGCTGCCAGGCCAGACCTGCGTCGGACCCGGGTAGGTAAAGGCTTGAGCGAGGCTTAGTTAACGGCTTCTTTCAGGGCTTTACCGGCTTTGAAACCTGGTTTCTTGGCAGCAGCGATTTGCAGTGCTTTGCCAGTCTGTGGGTTACGGCCAGTGCGAGCTGGACGGTCAGTCACAGAGAAAGTACCGAAACCTACCAGTACCACCGAGTCGCCGGCCTTAAGAGCGCCAGTGACGGATTCGATTACTGCGTCCAGCGCACGGCCAGCAGCAGCTTTCGGGATATCAGCGGATGCGGCGATAGCATCAATCAGTTCCGACTTGTTCACTCTAAGTCCCCTTATATATCTATTGAGTATGATTCTAAGTTTTTTGGTGAAAGCAAAAACCAGTGCTGAATGGACTACAGACACTTAAGAGCCGCTTTATAACAAGGGCTCTAAAAAGCTGTCAAGGAAGCCCCCAGGCTTTAACGCATTAATGCGTGCTAATTCTTTCCTTGGAATCAGACTCGCGCTTTTCGTCCTTAGCGACTATCTCCGGAGCCACATCCGGCAAGGGCTCCGGCGCGTATTGCAGCGCAATTTGCAGGACCTCGTCAATCCATTTAACTGGTTTAATCTGAAGATCTTGCTTGATATTGTCAGGAATTTCCTTCAAGTCGCGGACATTCTCTTCAGGAATGATCACAGTCTTGATTCCACCCCGGTGTGCGGCGAGCAATTTCTCTTTCAGACCACCGATGGCCAATACCTGGCCACGCAGGGTGATTTCGCCGGTCATGGCCACATCAGCGCGCACCGGAATGCCGGTCAGGGCCGATACCAGGGCCGTACACATGCCTACGCCAGCGCTAGGGCCGTCTTTTGGGGTCGCCCCTTCCGGCATGTGGATGTGGATGTCGTGCTTCTCGTGGAAGTCCAGGGGAATCCCCAGGCTCCGGGCGCGGCTGCGCACCACGGTCTGCGCAGCGGTGATGGATTCGACCATCACGTCACCCAAGGAACCGGTCTTGATCAATTGGCCTTTGCCTGGGATCACCGCAGCTTCGATGGTCAGCAATTCACCGCCCACCTGGGTCCACGCCAGGCCAGTCACCTGCCCTACCTGATCCTGCTGTTCAGCCAAGCCGTAACTGAATTTACGCACGCCGAGGTAGTGCTCCAGCGCATCGGCCGTGACCTTCACCGAGAAGCGTTTTTCCAGTGCATGTTCCTTGACCGCCTTGCGGCAAATCTTCGCGATCTGGCGCTCAAGCCCCCGTACACCGGCCTCGCGGGTGTAGTAACGCACCATGTCGCGGATCGACTCGACCGCGAATTCAATCTCGCCTTTCTTCAGGCCATTGGCCGAAATCTGCTTGGGCGCGAGGTATTTGACGGCGATGTTGATCTTCTCGTCTTCGGTGTAACCCGGCAGACGAATCACCTCCATCCTGTCCAGCAACGCTGGCGGAATGTTCATGGAGTTGGAGGTACACAGGAACATCACGTCGGACAGGTCGTAGTCGACTTCCAGGTAATGGTCGTTGAAATTGTGGTTCTGCTCGGGATCGAGCACTTCGAGCAACGCCGATGCCGGATCGCCGCGCATGTCGCTGCCCATTTTGTCGATTTCATCGAGCAGGAACAGTGGGTTGCGCACACCCACCTTTGTCATCTTTTGAATCAATCTTCCTGGCATCGAACCGATATATGTCCGGCGATGACCACGAATTTCCGCTTCATCACGCACGCCGCCGAGGGCCATTCGCACGAATTTACGGTTGGTGGCATTGGCAATCGACTCGGCCAGGGAGGTTTTACCCACACCAGGCGGACCGACCAGGCACAACACCGGGCCACGAATCTTCTTCACACGCTTTTGCACGGCGAGGTATTCGAGAATGCGTTCTTTGACTTCTTCGAGGCCATAGTGGTCGGCGTCGAGGATATCTTCGGCGCGAGCCAGGTCCAGGCGGACCTTGGTCTGAGCCTTCCACGGCACCTGCACCAGCCAATCGATGTAGGAACGAACCACCGTGGCTTCGGCCGACATCGGCGACATTTGCTTGAGCTTATTCAGCTCGGCATTGGCCTTGGTCAGGGCGTCTTTTGGCAGGCCGGCGGCATCGATGCGCTTTTTCAGCTCTTCGATTTCGTTGTGGCCCTCCTCGCTGTCGCCGAGTTCTTTCTGAATGGCCTTCATCTGCTCATTCAGGTAGTACTCGCGCTGGCTGCGCTCCATTTGTTTCTTCACGCGACCACGGATGCGTTTTTCAACCTGCAGCAGGTCGATTTCGGCATCGAGCAGCGCCAGGACGTGTTCGACACGGGCCGGCAGGTCGATGATTTCAAGGATGTCTTGCTTCTGCTCGATCTTCAGCGCCATGTGCGCGGCCATGGTGTCGACCAGGCGGCTAGGCTCATCAATGCTGTTGAGGGAAGACAGGACTTCAGCCGGGACTTTCTTACCCAACTGCACATACTGCTCGAACTGCGAGAGCAGGCTGCGTACAAATACTTCGGACTCGCGCTCCGGGGCCTCGACTTCGTCGATCAGCGCCACTTCGGCACGCAGGTGGCCGTCCACCTCCATGAAACGCTCGACAGCACCACGCTGCTCACCTTCCACCAGCACCTTGACGGTGCCATCGGGCAGCTTGAGCAGTTGCAGGACAGTCGCAACGGTACCGACGCGATACAGGGCATCTTCGCCTGGATCATCATCAGCAGGGTTTCTCTGGGCCAACAGCAGGATCTGCTTGTCGCCCGTCATCGCAGCCTCGAGGGCTTCGATAGACTTCTCGCGCCCCACGAACAGCGGGATAACCATGTGCGGATAGACGACGACATCACGCAACGGCAGGAGAGGCAATTCGATGGTTGTCTTCATGATTTCGCCTCTATGACAGTTGAAAAGTAAGCATGAAACCAAGATGGGGGCTGCTAGCAAAAAAAACAAGCTCAATGCCAGCAGTTAAACGCAGGAAAAACACACCCTTAAAACAAAAGGGGCCCCTAAAGGCCCCTTGTTGTTATGCAGCTACAGGACGCTTAAGCGTCTGGTGCAGCCTTGGCAGCCGGCTCACTGTTTTCGTAGATATACAGTGGCTTGGACTTACCTTCGATAACGCTTTCGTCGATCACCACTTTACTCACCTCGGACTGCGAGGGAATTTCGTACATGGTGTCGAGCAATACGCCTTCGAGAATCGAACGCAGGCCACGCGCACCGGTCTTGCGCTCCAGTGCCCGCTTGGCCACTGATTTGAGTGCGTCGGTACGGAACTCGAGGTCTACGCCTTCCATTTCGAACAGCTTGGCATATTGTTTGGTCAGGGCGTTTTTCGGCTCGGTGAGGATCTGAATCAGAGCAGCCTCATCCAACTCGTCCAATGTCGCCAGAACTGGCAGACGACCAACGAATTCCGGGATCAGACCAAACTTGACCAAATCGTCAGGTTCGACTTCACGCAGGGACTCGCCCACCTTCTTGCCTTCTTCCTTGCTGCGCACTTCTGCACTGAAACCGATGCCGCCACGGGTGGAACGGTTTTGAATAACCTTTTCCAGTCCGGAGAACGCACCGCCGCAGATGAACAGGATATTGCGCGTATCAACCTGAAGGAATTCCTGCTGCGGGTGCTTGCGGCCACCTTGTGGCGGTACGGAAGCAACCGTGCCTTCGATCAGTTTCAGCAAGGCTTGCTGCACGCCTTCACCGGAAACATCCCGAGTGATCGACGGGTTGTCGGACTTGCGCGAAATCTTGTCGATTTCGTCGATATAGACAATACCCATCTGGGCTTTCTCTACGTCGTAGTCGCACTTCTGCAGCAACTTCTGAATGATGTTCTCGACGTCTTCACCCACGTAGCCAGCCTCGGTGAGGGTGGTAGCGTCGGCGATGGTGAACGGAACGTTCAGCAGGCGAGCAAGGGTTTCTGCAAGCAGGGTTTTACCCGAGCCTGTAGGACCGATCAGCAAGATGTTGCTCTTGCCGAGCTCGACTTCGTCGTTTTTCTTGTCACGCTGGTTCAAACGCTTGTAGTGGTTGTACACCGCTACGGCCAGAACCTTTTTTGCACGCTCTTGACCAATCACGTACTGATCAAGGATGCCGCTGATTTCTTTAGGCGAAGGCAATTTATGCGCGCTGCTCTCGGCCTGGGCTTCCTGCACCTCCTCACGGATGATGTCATTGCACAGGTCGACGCACTCGTCGCAGATAAAGACCGAGGGGCCGGCAATCAATTTGCGCACTTCATGCTGGCTTTTGCCACAGAAGGAGCAATAGAGCAGCTTGCCGTTGTCCTCGCCGTTGCGGGTGTCAGTCATTCGTTCGATCCAAATCCGATAGGCTTGCAACACAAGATGAAGGCTTATGCGGGCTTTTTCAAGCCCACAGGTGATCGGACTTGCCGACCAGCCCTATTTTGAGCTGCTTATATTAAGCGGGGCGCTTTTCAATCACTGCGTCGATCAACCCGTAATCACGCGCGGCTTCAGCGCTCATGAAATTGTCACGGTTGGTATCACGCTCGATTTCTTCCAAGGTGTGCCCGCTGTGCTTGGCCATCAGCGTGTTAAGACGCTCACGAATAAAGAGGATTTCCTTGGCATGGATTTCGATGTCCGATGCCTGACCCTGGAAACCGCCCAGTGGCTGGTGAATCATCACGCGCGAGTTCGGCAGGCAGTAACGCTTGCCTTCGGCACCCGCGGTCAGCAGGAAAGCGCCCATGCTGCAGGCTTGGCCGATGCAGGTGGTCGACACGTTTGGCTTGATGAACTGCATGGTGTCGTAGATCGACATACCTGCGGTCACCGAACCGCCCGGCGAGTTAATGTAAAGATGGATGTCCTTGTCCGGGTTTTCCGCTTCAAGGAACAGCAGTTGCGCACAAATCAGGTTGGCCATGTAGTCCTCTACTGGGCCCACCAGAAAGATCACTCGCTCCTTGAGCAGGCGCGAGTAGATGTCGTAGGCGCGTTCGCCACGAGCGGACTGCTCGACAACCATCGGGACCAGGCCGCCTGCGGCCTGGATATCAGAGTTCTGCTGAATATAGGAATTACGGAACATGCTCTGCAGTTACTCCCAAATAGTCATGTCTTGAAAACGCATAAGCCAGCGCGAGGCTGGCTTATGGTTGTATTTCGAACGAGTTGGACAATCAGTCGGCTTGTGCTGCTTCCGCCGGCTTGACTGCTTCTTCGTAAGAGACCGCTTTATCGGTCACCTTAGCCTTCTGCAGAACAGTATCCACAACTTGTTCTTCCAGCACAACCGAACGTACTTCGTTCAGCTGCTGGTCGTTCTTGTAGTACCAAGCCACAACCTGCTCAGGCTCCTGGTAGGCCGAAGCCATTTCCTGGATCATTTCACGAACGCGATCTTCGTCAGGCTTGAGATCGAACTGCTTGACCACTTCAGCCACGATCAGACCCAGCACGACGCGGCGCTTGGCTTGTTCTTCGAACAGCTCGGCCGGCAGTTGGTCAGGCTTGATGTTGCCACCAAACTGCTGAACAGCTTGTACGCGCAGGCGATCCACTTCGTTGGAAAGCAGAGCCTTAGGCACTTCGATCGGGTTGGCGGTCAGCAGACCGTCCATGACCTGGTTCTTGACCTTGGACTTGACGGCCTGACGCAGCTCACGCTCCATGTTCTTGCGAACTTCGGTGCGGAAGCCGTCGATGCCGGTTTCCTTGATGCCGAATTGAGCGAAGAACTCTTCGTTCAGCTCTGGCAGCTTAGGCTCGGAAACGCTGTTGACCGTCACGGTGAACTCGGCGGCTTTGCCGGCCAGGTCCAGATTCTGGTAGTCAGCCGGGAAAGTCAGGTTCAGAACGCGCTCTTCGCCAGCTTTTGCACCAACCAGACCCTCTTCAAAACCCGGGATCATGCGGTTGGAGCCCAGCACCAACTGAGTGCCCTTGGCGGAGCCGCCAGCGAATGCTTCGCCGTCAACCTTGCCCACGAAATCGATGTTCAGTTGGTCTTCGTTCTGAGCAGCACGCTCGGCCACTTCGAAACGCGTGTTCTGCTTGCGCAGGACTTCCAGCATGTTATCCAGGTCAGCATCAGCCACTTCAGCGCTCAGACGCTCGATCGCGATACCTTCGAAACCGGCAACTTCGAACTCTGGGAACACTTCGAATACAGCAACGTACTCCAGGTCCTTGCCCGCTTCCAGGGACTTAGGCTCGATCGACGGCGAGCCGGCCGGGTTCAGCTTTTGCTCAACAACCGCTTCGTAGAAAGAAGCCTGGATCACGTCGCCTACCGCCTCCTGACGCGCATCAGCACCAAAACGGCGCTTGATTTCGCTCATTGGCACTTTGCCTGGACGGAAGCCAGCGATCTTGGCCTTTTGGGCAGTCTGCTGCAGACGCTTGTTGACCGCAGTCTCGATGCGCTCTGCCGGCACGGTGATGCTCAGGCGGCGCTCGAGAGCAGTAGTATTTTCAACAGAAACTTGCATGGATATTCCTCGTTGCACAGACGTTAGCCGGCCGTTTCCGACCCCAGAATCAAGGGCATGCATTCTAGTGGGTCAAACTCAAGAAGTCACCCTACTGGAAACGGGTAAAAAAACAGCAGGCAATTTATCGGTACGAAGACACTGTTGCGCCTCGCCCCGGTGACAAATACAGCCAATCACGCCAGGGCTCTGCGCCGACCCTTCTATATATAGAAGCAGTCGCCAATCATCTCCCTGACGGCCCGCCCTGCGAACAGGACAGGCAGGCAGCGCGGCATCATCGAGACACATAAATACGACGAAACGCCCTGCCTTGCGACCCAGAACCTGCGGCCGCGGAATACTCGAACCGCTAAAACAAAAAAGGCGCCAGACTGTTAAATCTGGCGCCTTTCGAATATGGGGTGGACGAAGGGGATCGAACCCTCGACAACGGGAGTCACAATCCCGTGCTCTACCAACTGAGCTACGCCCACCATATTGCGTTAACAAAGAAACCAAACCACTTCTTTGTCTAACCTCACCCAGCCTTTCGGCCGGGCAAAGCTTTAATTGGTGCGGATGAAGAGACTCGAACTCTTACGCCTCGCGGCGCTGGAACCTAAATCCAGTGTGTCTACCAATTCCACCACATCCGCGCTTGAAGCTCTTAAAGCAAAGGCGCCAGATGGTTAATCTGGCGCCTTTTTCAAAATATGGGGTGGACGAAGGGGATCGAACCCTCGACAACGGGAGTCACAATCCCGTGCTCTACCAACTGAGCTACGCCCACCATCTAACGCTACTTGTGCCAAAGCTGCCTAATGGCGCACCCGGCAGGACTCGAACCTGCGACCATCCGCTTAGAAGGCGGATGCTCTATCCAGCTGAGCTACGGGCGCCTGATTAATCTGTACTCTTGGAGGATTACAAACTAAGTGCTTCCAGCCTTACAGAGCAACAACCCTGCTTGACCTTCTTAACCAGTGCTAGGCTGTGCCCGACAAGTGCGACGAATAGTATAGACGCACCAGAAAGCCGTCAAATCTTTTTTGAAAAAAATTCATTTTATTTAAGGGGTTAGGCCAATTTGCAGACCAAGCGCCTTTGCCCTCGCGCGTTGGCATGCGAGAATGCGCGCACTTTTCTTCCCCCTCTCGATGGTTAATCACGCGTAATGACTGCACAACTTATCGACGGCAAATCAATCGCCGCCAGCCTGCGCCAGCAGATCGCCAAACGCGTCACCGAGCGTAGCCAGCAAGGCCTGCGCACGCCTGGCCTCGCGGTGATCCTGGTCGGCAGCGATCCTGCGTCTCAGGTTTATGTCTCGCACAAGCGTAAGGACTGTGAAGAGGTCGGCTTTATTTCCAAGGCCTACGACTTACCTTCCGAGACCACCCAGCAGGCCCTTACCGACCTGATCGACGGCCTCAACGATGACCCGAACATCGATGGCATCCTGGTGCAACTGCCATTGCCCGCGCATCTGGACGCCTCCCAGTTGCTCGAACGCATCCGCCCGGACAAAGACGTCGACGGTTTCCACCCGTATAACGTCGGCCGCCTGGCCCAGCGCATCCCGCTGCTGCGCCCATGCACGCCGAAAGGCATCATGACCCTGCTGGAAAGCACCGGCGTCAATCTTTACGGCCTCGACGCCGTGATCGTCGGCGCCTCCAACATCGTTGGGCGCCCGATGGCCATGGAACTGCTGCTGGCCGGCTGCACTGTGACCGTGACCCACCGCTTCACCAAAGACCTCGCCGGTCACGTCGGCCGTGCCGACCTGGTGGTGGTGGCCGCCGGCAAGCCGGGCCTGGTCAAGGGTGAATGGATCAAGGAAGGCGCGATCGTCATCGACGTCGGCATCAACCGTCAGGCAGACGGCAAGCTGGTCGGCGACGTGGTGTACGAAACCGCCCTACCCCGTGCCGGCTGGATCACCCCGGTACCGGGCGGCGTTGGCCCGATGACCCGTGCCTGCCTGCTGGAAAACACGCTGTATGCGGCCGAAACCCTGCACGACTGATCATCTGCCGCACTGAAAAAGCCCTGCCTTATCGCAGGGCTTTTGGTTTCTGGTGAACCTCATGCTCTGCTATCGTGCATCTGCGGCTGACATTTTCGGTATCAACCAAATGCCGCAGGAACCCCAGGAGTGCTTTTAGTCATGCGTAATCTTCATGCCGCCCCTCTGCTGATCCTCATTGCGGTGTTGATCTCGGCCTGCACCACCCAGCTCACTGAAGCGGGCAAGCAAATCAACCTCGTCACAGCCTCATCCGCCAACGCTTGCCACGTCGTCAAAGCATTCACGGTAGAGGGTTCCTCCAACGGCGACGCACTGAACACGGCATTCAATAAAGCCGCCGAGGTTGGCGCTGACAGCGTGAGCATCGTCGATGTGAGGGACGGTGGCAAAATGCAGGTAGCCGCCTTGAATTGCCGACGCTGACAAATCCGCCCAATAAAATACTTACCCGAACATCCGGCTCGACAACCCGTGCGCAGCGCCGGGTTTCTCGTTTCTTCGACATCCTTTTCACCCGCTATCGACGGGATCGGGCGCAACTTACCCCTACTCCTTTGAAGAACTCCATTAGGCCCGCCCATAAGCGGGCCCTTTTTTTGCCCACGAATGCGTACAAACCCAACCAATCATCGTCTTACAGCCTTTATTTAAAGGCTCTCTATCGTTTTCTGATCCATACTCCTAAAATGTAACGTCATTTTTCATATAGCCCGTTGCAGAACGGTATTTCTTACTTTTTTTAGCGAGTTCATCCGCGTGAAAATTCGTCTCTCTCTCGTCAGCCTTTTATTTGCTTTCACCGGCACCTGTGCGCACGCCGCCGAAACCACCCTGGCCCCGCGTGACACCTCGAAACTGCAAATCGCTTCCGGCAGCGCCATGCTGGTCGACCTGCAGACCAACAAAGTCATCTATTCCAGCAACCCGGACGTGGTGGTGCCCATCGCTTCCGTGAGCAAGCTCATGACCGGCTTGATCGTGCTGGAAGCCAAGCAAAACATGGACGAGTACATCGACATCAACATCACCGACACGCCGGAAATGAAAGGCGTGTTCTCCCGAGTGAAGATCGGCAGCCAAATGCCGCGCAAAGAGATGTTGCTGATCGCCCTGATGTCCTCGGAAAACCGCGCCGCCGCCAGCCTGGCCCACCACTATCCGGGCGGCTACCCAGCCTTCATTGCGGCGATGAACGCCAAGGCCAAGGCGCTGGGCATGACCAGCACCCATTACGTCGAGCCTACCGGCCTGTCCATCCATAACGTGTCGACCGCCAGGGACTTGAGCAAGCTGCTGGCCTACGCGCGTAAATTCCCGATGCTGAGCCAATTGAGCACCACCAAGGAAAAGACCGTCGCGTTCCGCAAGCCCAACTACACCTTGGGTTTCTCCAACACCGACCACCTGATCAATCGCGCCAACTGGGATATCAAGCTGACCAAGACCGGCTTTACCAACCAGGCCGGCCACTGCCTGGTGCTGGTGACCAGCATGGGTAACCGCCCGGTGTCGCTGGTGATCCTCGATGCCTTCGGCAAGTTCACCCACTTCGCCGACGCCAGCCGTATTCGCAACTGGGTCGAGACCGGCAAGGGCGGTTCGGTGCCGGACGTTGCGTTGCGCTACAAGGCCGACAAGAACCTGAAAAACCGCCCGAACACGGCAGAAGTTCGCCGCTGAACCAAAACACACCCGTCTGACCAATGCCCCGACCTGTTCGGGGCATTGTTTTTTCTGCATGCACCACGCAAAAACAGACGGTTGGTCTGCGGCAAAATAGCGCACGAACGGGCTTTTACTTTGTGCCTGAACTGCCGCTAAATGTTCACCCCTTTTAATCGACTTCGTTCATGGCTCGTCTCAAACGCATCAGTCCCTGGATAGCCTGTCTGGCCGTCGTGCTGAACATGCTGGCCATGCCGCTCAGCCGCGCCATGCAGACGCCGGACATGGGACTGTTGCTGTGGGGCGGATTTTGCTCGGGGGGCGCCTCGCAAGCGCTGCCGCCCAACTTGAGCAAGCTGATCGACCCGCTCCAGACGGCGCCGTCAAACACTGCCATGAAACACAGCGATTGCTGCTGTGGCCACGCAGGGCTGGCGGCGCTGCCATCCAACTACTACAGACATTTCCTACCGCGCTACGCGCCCGACACCGCCCTCGACAACCCCGAGTTGCCGACGCTGCACCCCAGAATCCGCTGGCCGAGCCTGAGCCCGCGCGCCTCCCCTACCGCTTGATCGACACCGGCGCCGCCCCACAGGCGGCCCGATCTGCTTATCAGCCGCCCGACCGGGCGTCCTCGAAGTGTCTTGATCATCAGGAAAGGTGCGTTATGCCTGCTCGAATGACTTTGCCTCGCGCAAAGCGTGTCTCTGTGTCCCGCCCGCTAGGGCCCTTGCTGTCCATCGGCCTGTTCGCCCTCAACCCGTTGTCCTCGGCGCTGGCCGAAACCGGCAAAACCGAAGACTCAACCCTCACCCTCGGCACCGTCACGGTCCAGGGCGCCAGCGCCAGCAGGGGCCCGCTAAGCACCAGCAGCGTGCTCAGTTCGGTGGATGTGCTCGGCGCCGACATCCTCGAAAAAATGCCGGTCAACTACAGCTGGGAGCTGTTCAGCCGTGCGCCAGGGGTGATACTCACCGAGTTCAACCAAGGCACCACCTCCGGCAAGATTTCCTTTCGCGGCTTTAACGGCGAAGGCGAAGTCAACGCAGTGAAGCTGTTGATCGACGGCATTCCAAGCAATAGCAATGACGGCAACATGCCGTTCATGGACATGATTTTCCCGATGGAACTGGACAGCATCGAAGTGGTGCGCGGCACCAGCGATGCGCGCTATGGCCTGAACAACATCGCCGGCAACGTCAATATGCTGACCCGCACCGGCGGCGACTACACCAAGGCGCGGGTGCGCTACGGCAGTTACAACACCCAGGAAACGCAACTGGCCAAGGGCATCGAAGGCAGCAACTGGACGCAGAACTACTTCTTCGCCTATCAGAAGTCCGACGGTTACCGCGATCACGCCGAGGCGGACAAGTTTTCCATGTCCGGCAAATGGTTCTACACCCCGGACGACGACAGCTACCGCATCGGCCTGATCGCCCGTCACTACGAAACCGAGGCGCAGGAACCGGGCTACTTGAGTGAAGAGGATGCCCACCAGCACCCGAGCATGACCAACAGCTACAACGCCACCGACAAAGGCACGCGGCGGATGAACCAGGTCAGCGTGCACTTCGACACCGACCTGGCCGAGACGCTGGCCTGGTCGGCAAAAACCTACGTCAACACCTTCGACGACCGGCGCTGGACGCAATACTGGCGCACCAGCGCCCAGCAGGAGCGCGACGCCTACGAAACCCAGTACGGCGCCCTCACGTCCCTGACCTGGCGCCCGGAAGTCAGCTGGCTGTACGACTTCGCCCTGGAAGGCGGCGCGGACATGCAGCAGCAACAGAACAAGAGCGAGCGCTACCGCACCAAAGACCGCGTGCGTCTGGCCCAAACCCGCGACCAGCAATTCGACTTTGACACCTACGGCGCCTACGTCCAGGCCGAGATCAAGCCGTTCGAGTCGCTGAAAATCGTCCCGGCGTATCGCGTCGATAAAATCCAGGGCAACTTCACCAACGAAATGACCGGCATGGACTACGACATCAACGACTATGGGCTGATCAAACAACCCAAGCTCAGCGTGGTGTATTCACCGTGGGACGTGGCCAGCGTCTACGCCAACTGGGGGCGTACCTTCCAGGTCGGCACCGGCGCGGCGGCCTATAAGATTCCACCGCGGGATACCAACCTGGCGCCGTCGATCAACGAAGGCTGGGAAACCGGGATCAAGTTCACCCCGGCCGATTGGATCGATGGCCGCGTCGCCTATTGGCAGCAAGAGGCCAGTGGTGAAGTCAGTCGCCGGCTCAACGACCCGAGCGGCGAGTCGGATAACGTCGGCGAAACCCGGCGCTGGGGATATGACGCGCAGCTCAACCTGCACCCGAACGAGCGCACCGACATCTGGATGGCCTACTCCTGGCAGTATTCGAAAATCCTCCAGCCGAGCTCGAGCTTGCCCAACAGCAAAGGCCAGGAAATCGACCACATCCCTCATCACCTGTACAACGCCGGCGTCAGCTACAAGGCCACGCGTGCGCTGCAGTTGACGGCGTGGATGAACGGCCAGACCAACTACTACCTGGAACGCGAGAACACCAAGGGCACTTACGGCGGCTACGTCTTGATGAACCTCGGCGCCACGTACCAGGTGACTGAATCGGTCAGTGTCGACCTGCAGTTGAAAAACCTCACCAACCGCTACTACGAATACGTCTGGTATGACCCGGACGGCGCCCAGGCCTCGCTGCACTCACCCGGCGACGGGCGGGCGCTATACACCGGCGTCACCGTGGACTTCTGAGTGGCACAGCCGCCGGGGCTCGATGAACGTTCATGTCGGCAAGCGTAAAAACTGAACGTTCACTTCAAACCCGTCTTCCCTGCCTGGCGCTGGCGACGCCAGGGTCATACGCGCCTTGACCCCGTGGGCGATGGTCTTGGCAATCGCCAGCCCCAGCCCTGTACCGCTGGCCTCGCTGCTGCCGCGCACGAAACGCTCGGTCAGGCGCTGCAACACCGACGCTGGCACAGCCGGTCCACCGTTGACCACCCGCAGCAGTGCCTGGTCCGTGAGGCTGACGTCGACCGGTTGATCCGCCGCGCCGTACTTCAACGCATTCTCGATCAAGTTACGCAGCAAGATGCCGAACGCGTCCGGGTCAATCGCGCAATAAACGCTGCCCTCAGTTGGCAACTGCAACCGAATGCGCTGCCCGCTGCTGGGATTCCACTCATCGACCCCATGGGCCAGTAATGGAATCAGGTCCTGTGGTGCCTCGGACAACAGCCCGCCGCCCTCGGCTTTGGCCAACTGCATGAGTTTTTCCGAGAGCCGCGCCAGTTCGCGCAGGGAGTCTTCGATCTTCGCCGCACGCACGCGCAACGGGCCTTCCGGTGCTTCCTGGCGCAAGCGCTGGATCTGCGCCAACGTCGCCGCCAACGGCGTGCGCAATTCGTGGGCACTGTTGGCGGTGAAGCTGCGCTCGGCCTCCAAGGCCTTGCGCAAGCGCTCCAGCAGGTGGTTGACCGCATCGGCCAACGGGTCGATTTCAGCCGGCAGCCGCGCCACGCTGATCGGCGACAAATCCCCCACGCCACGGGCTTCCACGGCACGGCGATAAGCCAACACGCTACGCAGGCTGAGGCGCACAAACAGCCAAGTGCCCAGCAGGCTGATGGGGATCAGTGCCAATAACGGCACCAACAAGGCCAGCAAGGCTTCCCGCGCTGCTTCACGGCGATGCGCCAGCGGCTCGGCGATCTCAATGAACACGGTGTCGCGCAGCGCACTCGCGCCATACAGCCGGTACTTTTGCGTGGTGGAAAACCCTTCACTCGGCCGTTCGTTGAAGATCTTCGGATCGGCGTCATGGGACTGCATCAGAATCTGGCCCTGGGCGTCGCGCACCAGGTACGTCAGGTATTCCTTATGCACCTTCAAGGTGGCGACGTGCTGGGCCGCGCGCGGCTCCTCGCGGTTGCTGATTTCCAGCACGGCCAAGGGCAGGATGCGTTGGGCCGTCTCTTCCAGAGCGCTGTCGAACGCCTCGTTCAATTCGTGTTGCACCACCAGCCAGGCCCCGACAGTCGCCCCCAGCCAGAGCAAGGTCATGCCCAGGGTCAACCCCAGGCCGAGGCGTTTTTGCAGGCTGATCGACGACTTCATACGGCCATCAACCGATACCCCATGCCACGCACGGTTTCCACCAGGTCGCGGCCGAGTTTTTTGCGCAGGCGGCTGATGTAGACCTCGATGGTGTTGCTCTCGATTTCCGCGCCAAAGGCGTACAAGCGCTCTTCAAGCTGCGACTTCGACAGCAACGCCGTGGGGCGCTGCACAAACGCCTCAAACAATGCCCATTCACGCGCCGTCAGGTCGACGGTGATACCGGCGCGCTGCACGGTGCGCGCGTTCATATCGATCTGTAAGTCGCCGAGTTTGATCAGCGGGTTGGGGTTGCCGCTGTAACGCCGGGCCACGGCGGCCACCCGGGCCGAGAGTTCGAACAGGTCGAACGGTTTGACCAGGTAGTCGTCGGCCCCGGCGTTGAGGCCGGCGATGCGATCGGATATCTGGTCCTGGGCGGTGAGGATGATCACCGGGGTCACGTTGCCGGCCGAGCGCTGCTGGCGCAAAAAGTCCAGCCCGCGACCGTCGGGCAGCATCAGGTCGAGCAGGATCAGGTCATACGGCGTGGTGCGCACGCTGTTGTTCGCATGGTCCAGTCGCTGCACCCAATCGACCGCGTGGCCGTCATCGGCAATCTGTTCGCGCACCGCCTCGCCCAGCCCGAGTGCATCCTCGACCAATAAAACCCGCATCTGGCACCTCCTGTGATGGTTGTCGTGGAGCACCTTACCCACCTTTCCTGACGCGAATCTGAAGATTCAGCCAGTTGTCAGGAATGACCTTTAGGGTAAGCCGCAAATGCCAATCCGGCCGGAGACAGATCATGAAATCAGCTTTTATTGTCAGCACCACATTGCTCAGCGTCCTGCTCAGCGGGTACGCCTTGGCCGATGAAGACTGCAGCGAGCCGGTCAGCGACTGGCAACCACGCGAAACCCTGCGCCAGCAAGTGGAGCAGCAATACGGCTGGAGCGTGCAGCGCATCAAGGTCGACGACGGCTGCTACGAGCTCAAGGGCGCCGACCGCAAGGGCAATGCAATCGAAGCCAGCTACGCACCAGCCTCGCTTCGCCTGCGCAAACTGGAAATCCATTTCGGCGCCAACGGCGACGCCCGGGATTACCTCAACCGTCCTGGATCTGAATGATCGTCGCGTCTTTGCAAGGCTTTCAGGTTGCTGTCAGCCAGCAGGTCCAGGCTCTCGCCACAACGTTCAACCAGGACATCCTCATGAAAAAAATCATTGCTGCAACTTGCCTCGCCGGTGCCATTGCCCTGCCGGGGCTGGCCCAGGCCCGCGAAGTGACCCTGACCACCCAGCTCAAGGACTACAGCGGCAACGGCGCGTACCTGGCGATTTACGTCACCGACGCCAACGGCCAGTACCAGAAAACCCTTTGGGTCGCCGGCAAGAAGGCCAAGTACTACCGGCACCTGAGCGACTGGGCACGTGGCAGCGCCATGAACCCGAGCGAGTTTGACGGCCTCAGCGGCGCCAGTGTCGGCAGCGGCCGCAGCCTCACCGTCAGCGTGGAACTGGCCGACACCTTGATCGATGCTGGGTATCAGATCCGTATCGACAGCGCCGTGGAAGACAAGCGCGACAGCCGCGCCGACGTCAGTGTCCCGCTGACATCGGGCGGGGCGGGCAAGCCGGTCAGCGGCAACGGCTATGTCGAGTCCTTTACCTACGACCTGTAGCACCTGCGACTTCTGGAGGCTAAACATGCTTCGCCAGTTCCACTCACTGCCCGGTCTGATCGCCGCCCTGCTGGTCATGATATTGGCCATCAGCGGCGCAGTACTGTCCGTCAATCCGGCTTTGGAACGCCTGCACAACACGTCAACCGCAGCCGGGCAGCTCACTGTCGGCCAGTTGGCGGGGAACATCGCCAACCACTTCCCGGGGGTGGAGCAGATCCAGCGCAGCGCCTCCGGAACCGTGATCATCTACTACAACCAGGACGGCCAGGCCGGTGCGCAAACCATCGACCCACTCACCGGCCAGGGCCTCGGCCCCTATGAGCCGTCTGCCGTGTCGCGCTGGGTAAAAGACCTGCACCGCTCGCTGTTCATGGGCACAACGGGGCATGGGATCGCGGGCGTCGGCGCATTCGTCATGTTGCTGCTTTCCGTGTCCGGCGCGCTATTGCTGGCGCGCCGCCTGGGCGGCCTGCGCAACCTGTTGCGGCCGCTGCGCGGCTCGTTCAGCCAGCGCTGGCACGCCGAAGTCGGGCGCCTGGCCGTGCTCGGGCTGCTGCTGTCGGCCTTGACTGGGCTGTACATGTGCGCCACGACGTTTGGCCTGATCGCCGACGGCAGTCAGGCTGAACCGGCCTTCCCCGCGCATATCAGCGTCGGGGCGGCGCAGCCGGTGGCCAACCTGCAAGCCTTGCAGGCCACCGATTTGAATGACCTGCGCGAATTGGTTTACCCAAGCCCCGGCAACCCCGAGGACGTGTTTTCCCTGCGCACAGCCCAGGGCGACGGTTACGTGGACCCGGTCAGCGGCGCGCTGTTGTCGTATCAGGCCCACGACTCAATGCACAACCTTTATCAATTGATCTATCAACTGCACACCGGTGAGGGCCTCTGGTGGCTGGGCTTGCCCCTCGGGCTTTGCGCCCTCAGCGTGCCGTTGATGAGCGTGACCGGTATTGTGCTGTGGTGGCGGCGACGCAAAGCCGCGCCGAAGATTCGCCATAACAGCCCCGCCCACTCAGCCGACAGCGTGATTCTGGTGGGCAGTGAAAACAACAGCACCTGGGGCTTTGCCAATACCTTGCACGCGGCGCTGCACCAGGCCGGGCACCGGGTTCACAGTGCCGCGATGAATGAATGGAAAGGCACGTACCGTGACGCTCAGCGCCTGTTCATCCTCACCGCCACCCACGGCGACGGCGATGCACCCGCGTCGGCCACACAGTTCCTGGAGCGCCTCAAGCAAGTGGGCCTCAAACCCGGCCTGTCCTTTGCGGTACTCGGATTTGGCGACCGGCAGTTTCCCCGATTCTGTCAGTACGCCCATCAGGTGCAGGACGCGATGGTGCAGGCCGGCGGCTCGCCATTGCTGGGGCTGGAAACCGTGAACCGGCAATCCTCGCAGGAATTTGCGCGCTGGGGCGACGCGTTGGCTACGCCATTGGGCCACGACCTGCCGCTGATCCACACGGCGCAGCGGCCGCGCACTCGTCAACTTGAGTTGACCGAGCGCATCGTCTACGGCGAAGCCGTGAACGCACCGACCCATATCCTGCGCTTCAAGACAGCTGGCGAACTACCGAGCTTCCAGGCCGGTGACCTGGTCGGCATTTTCCCGCCGGACAACCCGGTGCCGCGCTTTTACTCGCTGGCCAGCCGCGCTGAAGACGGTGTGCTGGAAATCTGCGTGCGCAAACACGAAGGTGGCCTATGCTCGGGGTTCCTGCATGACCTGGAGATCGGCGCGTCTGTCGAAGCGTTCATCCAGCCCAATCCACAATTTCGCCCGGCTTCAGGCACGCACCCGGTGATTCTGATTGGTGCCGGCACCGGTATCGGGCCCTTGGCCGGTTTTATTCGCCACAACACCGCCAAACACCCAATGCACCTGTATTGGGGCGGACGCAACCCGGCCTCGGACTTTCTCTATGAGCCGGAGCTCAACCGTTACCTCGCCGACCACCGCCTGACCGCATTGCGCGCGGCGTTTTCCCAGGTTCAGGACCGCAGCTACGTGCAAGACCGCCTGATCAGCGACGCCCTGGCGTTGCGCGCCCTGATCGAAAACGGCGCCCAAGTGCTGGTGTGCGGCAGCCGCGAGATGGCCAAAGGCGTGATGCAAGCGCTGGATAACGTGTTAGCCCCGCTCCACCTGAGCGTGCTGGCCCTGAAAGCACAAGGACGCTACCGTGAAGACGTCTACTGAGATGCAACGCTACAGCCTGAACGGCGAGACCATGGGCACGCGCTACAGCGCCGTGTTCTATGCCCAAGCTGCCATCGACACCGCAGCGATCAACCGCAGCCTGGCTCAGGCCGTGGGTCGGGTGGACCAGCAAATGTCCACCTGGAAAGCCGATTCCGACCTCAATCGCCTCAACGCGGGCCCCGAGCAGACATGGCTGGCGGTGCCCAAAGAACTGGCCACTGTGTTGGCCGCCGCGCTGCGGGTCAGCCAGCAATCCGGCGGGGCTTTTGATATCGGCGTGGGTGATCTGGTGGACGCCTGGGGTTTCGGTCCGGGCGCACAATCAGTCACCGAACAGACCATCGACACCCTGCCGCCACGCGGCGGTCTCTCGGCCAATGCAGCGTTGACGGTGGACGCCCAGCGCCACCAAGTGCGCAAACGCGCGCCGCTGCACCTCAACCTCAACGGTATCGCCAAAGGCTTTGGCGTCGACGAACTGGCGCGCTGTCTGGACAGCTTCGGGCTCACGCGCTACCTGGTCGGCATCGATGGCGAAATGCGTGCCCGAGGCGCCAAGCCGGATGCTCAACCGTGGGTCGTGGCCATTGAAAAACCGAGCCGTGGCCAGCGTGAAGTGATGGGGGTCATGGAGCTCAGCGACGCGGCCATCGCCACCTCCGGCGACTATCGACACTGGATTGACGTGAAGGGCCGCCACTATGCCCACACCATGAACCCGGCCACCGGCGCTCCGTTGTGCAATACGATCGCGTCCGTCACCGTGGTGGCGGCCTCATGCATGCTCGCCGACGCCTGGGCCACGGCGTTGATGGTGCTGGGCGAAATCGAAGGCCCACGCCTGGCGCAGGCACGCGGGATGGACGCGCTGTTCGTGCTGCGCGAGGGTGAACAACTCAAAGAAATATCGATTGTCGGCGGCATTCTGCAAGCGCAGATTGAAAGCCGTCCGCCCCTAACCAGCCCACACACGTGAGTCCCGCACCCCCATGAAATTCATGCACCGGCACACCGAATCCCACCGCAGTGACCGTATCGGCTGGCTGCGCGCCGCAGTCCTGGGGGCCAATGACGGCATCGTCTCCACCGCCAGCCTGTTGATCGGCGTAGCCGCCGCCAACGCCAGCCACGCCTCGCTGATCGTCACCGGTATGGCCGGCCTGGTGGCGGGTGCGATGTCCATGGCGGCCGGTGAATACGTTTCCGTGCATTCCCAGGCCGATACCGAACAGGCCGACCTGGCACGGGAACGGGCAGAACTGGCCAGCAACCCCAAAGCCGAACACAGCGAACTTGCGCACATCTACATGCACCGTGGCGTATCACCCGAATTGGCCCATCAGGTCGCCGATCAATTGATGGCACACGACGCCTTGGGCGCACACGCACGGGACGAGTTGGGCATCAGCGAAGCCCTCACCGCCAAACCGCTGCAAGCGGCGCTGGCCTCGGCGGCGAGTTTCGTGGTCGGTGCCGCGTTGCCGCTGGCGGTGACGGTCATCGCACCGGCGCACAGCGTTGTGCCGTGGATATCCGGCACGTCCCTGCTGTTTCTTGCCAGTCTTGGCGCCGTGGCGGCCAGGGCCGGCGGGGCGAAAGTCATCGTCGGCGCTTGGCGCGTGACCCTGTGGGGCGTGCTGGCCATGGGCATTACGGCCGCCGTGGGGGCGATGTTCGGCGCCGTGGTGTAGTGCAAAACCACACCGCGCCCCAGCGTGGCGGGCGCGGTGTGTTTTACTTTCTTTCGGCCAGCACCTTGAGCGCCTGCGCCGCGGCCTGCTCTTGCCCGGCCTGCGCGGTGGCATTGGCCGCGTCGCGCCAGCGCTGCGCATCCACATTGGCCGGCAACTGGCTCGGGCGCTGGGTGACGATGGCCCAGTGACCGGCGCCTTTCCAGGCGGACTCGAAATCACTGAAGCCCATCAACAGTCGCCGGTCCATGCCCGAACTCAACAACACCGTGCTTTTGCGCTGGTTAAACCCTACCACCACCACGTAGCGCGGCTCAGACCAAAACCGCCCGCTGATCCGCGCCATCACCGGGTACCCCGCGGACACCTGCGCCAACACCGACGTGAGCTTGGCGTCGAGCGGATACACCATCAGCCCGTATTCACGCACCAGCACCTGCATGTTGCGCTCAAGGTTCGCCTCGCCGCCCGGCAAGTGCAGCGGCTTATCCAGTAAACCCGGTGTCATGACAATGCCTTGTTGCGACAGCATGCTGGCTAACGCCGTAGGGCCGCTTTGATAGGCGTCGCTGCGAAACGTCGGCACACCATTGAGTTCGACGCGCTCCGGCAAGCCCGGCAGCTTCGACGGGTGCCCGGAACAGGCCGCGAGCCCGAGGGCGCAGGCCAGCAGCAAGGAGGTTGTAACGTTCGACCGTAACCGCAATTTTTTACTCTCTTGATCAACTGCCGGTAAGGGCCCTGATCATAGGACGCTCTTCAGCCCGGGTATAGCCTTGAGCCGCAGTAAAACGCCCGGGATAGAGCAAAGAAGTTGGATCGACACGACCATTGGTCAATAGCAGGCAACCGTCGACTGACTAGACTGTCCATTGAGAAGACTGTGTGTGCCCCCTACTGGGCGAAAGGAGGCCAGAATGAGCCTTGCAACGACGATTTTCCTGTTGTTCTGCGGTTGGCTGGCGGTCGCCGGCGCCATGTTGTGGGGGGTGTTGCGCATTACCCGTCGGCACCATCACCCCCACGTCAAACCGGCTGCATCCGCCAAGCTGCACAATGCGGCGGTTCATCACGCCTAGCCAGGCATGCAATTGAAGTCCTGCGTTGCCGCGACTTCCTTGCCGTGACCATCCATGAGCGATGCGCGCACGGTGCTGCCCAGGCTGGATTCCACCAGGGTGTAGTGCTCACCCGCCTTGAAGTCCTTGTACTCCACGCGGCCCTGGCAGTCCTGCTGGTTGTCGTCGCCTGGCTCCTCTTCGAATAACGTCACATCCAAACGATGGTCGCCCGGCGGCACTTCAAAAAAGCGCCCGTCGTCCACGCGCTTGCCATCGACGCGCTCGGCCATCAGGTCATTCGGCGCTTCTTCTTTCAATCCGATCCAGGCTTCGCTGGGGTCGGCTTTGGGCATCGGGCCGGCGCAGGCCGACAGTAACAACACAGCGCTCAAGGCGGGGATCAGCAATAAAGGTTTCAGTGACATGGCAGGGCTCCAAAGGATTTCAGTTAAAAGACGCATCGCATCCGATGGGTCACAAGCTTGGAGAGGCGCCCCTTGTAGAACAAATGAATACACATGAAACGATCTTCAGCCCATACCTAAATCTTCCTTCACCTGGCTGAAAGGTGCGTGTTAGGTGGGTCGGGCAAGACTGCCGGGGTTTGCAATCCTGCTCCCTCGGAGGTTCACGCATGCTCGGGCTGGTAAAGACCGCACTGCACAAGCCGTACACGTTTATCGTGTTGGCCATATTCATCTGCATCATCGGGCCAATGGCGGCCCTGCGCACCCCCACCGATGTGTTCCCCGATATCGGCATCCCCGTCGTTGCAGTGGTCTGGCAGTACAACGGCCTGTCGCCGGACGCCATGGCCGGGCGGGTGATCTACACCTATGAACGCTCCCTGAGCACCACCGTCAACGACATCGAACACATCGAATCGCAATCCCTGCCGGGCATGGGCATCGTCAAGATTTTCTTCCAGCCCGGCGTCGACATCCGCACTGCCAACGCGCAAGTGACGGCGGTGTCACAAACCGTGCTCAAGCAAATGCCCCCCGGCATCACCCCGCCGCTGATCCTCAACTACAGCGCCTCGACGGTGCCGATCCTGCAAATGGCGTTCTCCAGCCCGACACTGTCGGAAGCCAAGATCCGCGATCTGGTGCAAAACAATATCCGCCTGCCCCTCAGCGCCCTGCCCGGCCTGGCCATGCCCACGCCTATGGGCGGCAAGCAGCGCCAGATCACCCTCGACCTCGACCCGCAGGCGCTGGCCGCCAAAGGCTTGTCGGCCCAGGACGTGGGCAATGCGCTGGCGTTGCAGAACCAGATCATCCCGGTCGGCACCGCCAAGCTCGGCCCCAACGAATACACGATCCTGCTCAACAACAGCCCCAAGGCCATCGATGAACTCAACGACCTGCCGATCAAGACCGTCGACGGCGCCTTGATCACCATCGGCCAGGTGGCCCACGTGCGTGACGGTTCGCCGCCGCAGACCAACATCGTGCGCGTCGACGGCCATCGCGCTGTGCTGATGCCGGCGCTGAAAAACGGCAGTATCTCCACCCTGTCGATCATCGACGGCATCCGCCAGATGCTGCCGCGCATCAACGAAACCCTGCCACCGTCGCTGAAGACCTCACTGCTGGGCGACGCGTCGGTGTTCGTCAAACAATCGGTGGGCAGCGTGGCCCAGGAAGGCATCATCGCCGCGCTGCTGACCAGCGCGATGATCCTGCTGTTCCTCGGCAGTTGGCGCTCGACGCTGATCATCGCCGTCTCGATTCCCCTGGCGGTGCTCGCGGCCATCGCGCTGCTGGCGGTCAGCGGGCAGACACTCAACGTGATGACCCTCGGCGGGCTGGCGTTGGCGGTGGGGATTCTGGTGGACGACGCCACGGTGACCATCGAAAACATCAACTGGCACTTGGAACAGGGCAAGGCGGTGAAGACCGCGATCCTCGACGGCGCCGCGCAGATCGTCGGCCCGGCGTTCGTCTCGCTGCTGTGCATCTGCATCGTGTTCGTGCCGATGTTTTTGCTGCAAGGCATTGCCGGGTACCTGTTCCGACCGATGGCCCTGGCGGTGATCTTTGCCATGGCCAGCTCGTTCATCCTCTCGCGCACCCTGGTGCCGACATTGGCGATGTACCTGCTCAAACCGCACACGCCGGAACCCGGCACCGGCCATCACCCGGAAGATGCATTCATCAACCATCACGAAGGCGAGCAGCACACCAAGCCACGCAACGCCGTGCTGCAGTCGGTGCTGAATTTCCAGCAGGGTTTCGAGCGGCACTTCTCGAATATCCGCGACACCTACCATGGCCTGCTGACGTTGGCCCTGGGCAATCGCAAGCGCTTCATCGTCGGCTTTTTGGCCTGCGTGCTCGCCTCGTTTCTGCTGCTGCCCAGCCTTGGCCAGGACTTCTTCCCGGCCACCGACGCCGGCGCGCTGGCGCTGCATGTGCGGTTGCCGTTGGGTACACGGATCGAAGAAAGCGCGGCCGCGTTCGACCGGATCGAGGCGCGGATACGCGAAGTGATCCCGGCCGCAGAACTCGACACCATCGTCGACAACATCGGCATTCCGCTGAGCGGCATCGACATGGCCTACAGCAGCAGTGGCACCATCGGCCCGCAGGACGGCGATATCCAGGTCAGCCTGAAACAGCACCACGCGCCGACTGCCGATTACGTGAAAAAACTGCGTGAAGCACTGCCGCAAAGTTTCCCCGGCAGCCACTTCGCGTTCCTGCCGGCGGACATCAGCAGCCAAATCCTCAACTTCGGCACGCCGGCGCCACTGGACGTGAAAATCTCCGGACGCAGCGATGCAGAAAACCGTGCTTACGCCGTGGAACTCGAACGCCGCCTGCAACACGTACCGGGCATCGCCGACCTGCGCATCCAGCAGTCCACCGGCTACCCGTCGCTGCAAGTGAATGTCGACCGCCTGCGCGCCAACGGCCTGGGCATCACCGAGCGCGATGTGACCAACAGCATGGTCGCGTCCCTCGCGGGCAGCTCGCAAACGGCGCCGACCTTCTGGCTCAACCCGGCCAACGGCGTGTCCTATTCCATCGTCGCCGCCACCCCGCAATACCGCCTCGACAGCTTGCCGGCGCTGGAAGCGCTGCCCGTGACCGGTGCCGATGGCCAGTCGCAAATCCTCGGCGGCGTGGCCAGCATCTCCCGCGTGCAAAGCCCGGCGGTGGTGACCCACTACAACATCGAACCGACCCTGGACCTCTACGCCAACGTGCAAGGCCGCGACCTCGGCGGCGTCGCGCGTGACGTGCAAAAGGTGCTGGACGATACCGCGTCCATGCGCCCCAAGGGCTCAGTGATCAGCCTGCATGGGCAGATCGATGCGCTGCATGAAGCCTTCAGCGGTTTGAGCGTCGGCCTGCTCGGTGCGGTGGTGCTGATCTACCTGCTGATCGTGGTCAACTTCCAGTCGTGGGTCGACCCGTTCGTGATCATCACCGCATTGCCGGCGGCGCTGGCGGGGATCGTGTGGATGCTGTTCCTCAGCGGCACGTCATTGTCGGTGCCCGCGTTGACCGGCGCCATCCTGTGCATGGGCGTGGCCACAGCCAACTCGATCCTGGTGGTGAGCTTCTGCCGCGAACGCCTGGCCGAACATGGCGATGCGCTCAAGGCCGCGCTGGAAGCCGGTTACACGCGCTTCCGTCCGGTGTGCATGACCGCCCTGGCGATGATCATCGGCATGCTGCCGCTGGCCTTGTCCGAGGAGCAGAACGCGCCGCTGGGCCGCGCCGTAATCGGTGGTTTGATCCTCGCCACCGTCGCCACCCTGTTATTTGTTCCCGTGGTCTTCAGCCTGGTCCACGGTCGTCAGCCTACTCGCGCAACTGTTGGAGAAACGCCCCATGTCGTCTGATCACAAACCCTCGCGCAAGCGTCTGATGCTCATGGGTGTCGGCGGCCTGACCCTGGCCGCCCTGCTGGTCGCCAACGGCCTGTACGCCCGCACAATGCACGAACGATCCGTCACGGCCTGGACCGAAACCGCCGCCGTGCCGCAGGTGATGGTGTTTGAGCCGCAACAGAACGTGGCCGGCGACACCCTGCGCCTGCCCGCTCACCTTGAAGCCTGGAGCAAAGCGCCGATCCATGCGCGGGTCAGCGGCTACTTGAAGGACTGGAAAGTCGACATCGGCAGCCAGGTCAAAGCCGGGCAAATCCTCGCCGAAATCGACAGCCCCGATCTCGATCAACAACTGGCGCAAACCCATGCGCGGCTGTTGCAGCAACAGGCCAATGCGCGGCTGGCCGCCACCACCGCGACGCGTTGGCAAAACCTGCTGGCCAGCCATTCGGTGTCGCGCCAGGAGGCCGATGAAAAAACCTCCAACGCCGCAGCGGCCAAAGCCAACGCCGAAGCGGCCGCCGCTGACTACGCACGGTTATCCGCGCTGGAAAGCTACAAGACCCTGCGCGCACCGTTCGCCGGCACCATCACCGCGCGTAACACCGACATCGGCCAGTTGATCAAGGCCGACACCGACAGCGACCCGGAGCTGTTCAGCATCGCCGACACCCACCAACTGCGCCTCTACGTGCCGGTGCCGCAGAACTATGCGGCCGTCATCCACCCAGGGCTTGAAGCCGAGCTGACCGTTCCCGAGCACCCCGGCGAGCACTTCAAGGCGCACCTGATCGGCGACTCCACCGCCATCGACCGCCGCTCCGGCACCCTGCTCGCGCAGTTTGTCGCCGACAACCCCAACGGCGAATTGCTGCCCGGCGATTACGCCGAAGCCACCCTGCCGATCCCGGCGGACACCCATGGCGTGAGCATCCCGGCCAGCGCGCTGATCTTCCGCGCCCAAGGCACCCAGGTCGCGGTGTTGGATGCGCAAAACCACGTGCACCTGCAGGCCATCCATATCGGCCTGGATCTGGGCGAACGCCTGGTGATCGACCAGGGCCTGAAACCCGCCGACCGCGTGGTCGACAACCCGCCCGACGCCCTGCGCGAAGGCGACCCCGTGCAACTGGCCGACGCCTCCGGAGGTGCCCATGCGCCCAAGGCTTAAACCGCTTGCTGCCGTGATGCTGCTGGCTTTACAAGGTTGCTCGCTGACGCCGACCTACAACGTGCCGGCGATCAAACTGCCGGCCAACTACCGCGAACAGACCAGCGACGGCCCCTGGCACAGCGCGCAGCCGTCCGACCAACTGGCGCCGCAGTGGTGGGCGCTCTACCACGAGCCGCGCCTGGATCAGTTGCAACAGCAATTGCTCAAGGCCAACCCGGACCTGGCGGCAGCGCTGGCGCACTTCGATGCGTCCCAGGCGTATGCCAGCCAACTGCATGCCGGGCTGTTCCCGCAAATCACTGCCAGCGCACAACCGCTGCGTCAGCGCCAATCGGACTCGCGACCGCTGCGCGGCACAACGCAGCCGTCGGTGTACAACAGCAACACTGCGGGGTTTTCGTTGAGCTACGACTTGGACCTGTGGGGCAAAATCCGCAACCAGGTGGCGGCGGGTGATGCGCAGGCGCAAGCGTCGGGCGACGATTTGGCGGTGGCGCGTTTGAGCTTGCAGCATCAGTTGGCGACCTTGTATGTACAGCTCAATGGGCTGGATGCGCAAAGTCGGATTCTCAACAACTCGCTGGAGGATTTCAGCCAGGCCCTGCAACTGACCCGCAGCCGCTACGAGGGCCAGATAGCGTCGGAACTGGACCTGACCCGCGCGCAAAACCAGCTCGCCCAAGCCAAGGCGCAACTGGATGAAGTGCGTGGGCAACGCAACCTCACCGAACATGCCATAGGCGAACTGGTCGGCGTGGCGGCCAGCGACTTCACGCTACCGGCAAGCCAACAACTGATCGCCCTGCCAGGGATTCCGTCGCAACTGCCAAGCCACCTGCTGCAACGTCGTCCGGATATTGCGGCAGCGGAGCGCCGAGTGTTTGCGGCCAACGCGAATATCGGCGTGGCCAAGGCCGCGTGGTACCCGGATTTCAGTCTGACCGGATTGATTGGCGGACAGACCCAAGGCGTAGGGAATTTACTCTCGGCAGGCAATCGGTATTGGGCGCTGGGGCCGCTGATGAATTTGCCGATCTTCGATGGGGGTCGCTTGAGTGCCAACGAACGCCAGGCCAAAGCCGAGTTTGAACAAGCCTCGGCGCAGTACCGCAGCCAGGTATTGAAGGCCGTGCGCGAGGTGGAAGACAACCTGGCGCAGCTAAGGGATTTGCAGCAGGAGGCGCAGGATGAACAAGCGGCGGCAGATGCGGCGCAGCACACGCAAGCGTTGGCGATGAACAGCTACCAGGCCGGCGCGGTGAGTTATCTGGATGTGGTGACCGCGCAGACCGCGACGTTGCAGGCGCAAATGACCTTGCAGACGGTGCAGACGCGGCAGTTGCAGGCGAGTGTGGGGCTGGTCACCGCGCTTGGCGGCGGCTGGCAACCTGGCGCCTGAGACTTGTTTGTGCAAACCGGCTCGAAGGTGGGGGCTGGTTTGCCTGTGATGGCGGTAGATCAGCCAAACATCACCGACTGATCCATCGCATATTCAGGCCTCCGGCCCGACCTTGACACCGAAACGCTGCTGGTCAATGCCACCCAGGATCTGGAATCGATCAACTCCATCGCCGCACATCTAGCCTTCGAATGTCGATGGGCCGCAGCGCGGTATGGCGCTGGGAATTTGCCGGATGCGGGAAGGCGCGCAGGTTCGGCCGCAATAGCGGTGGCGTCAGTTCCGGCCTCATCGGGAGCAAGCCCCCTCCCACACTGACCCTGCACCAGACACACCATGTATGAACACCGCAGAACCCATGTGGGAGGGTTCAAGCCCACCCCCACACTGACCCTGCACCAGACACACCATGTATGAACACCGCAGAACCCATGTGGGAGGGTTCAAGCCCACCCCCACACTGACCCTGCACCAGACACACCATGTATGAACACCGCAGAACCCATGTGGGAGGGGGCTTGCTCCCGATTGCGCTCTTTCAGACACATCCTGCCAAAAGCATGTCCATCAATCCCAAGCCCCTCTATCTAACCTCTCAAAACACACCCAGAAAGAGGCCAAGGAATGCCTGACTTACCCGCTTCACACCGCCTGCGCATCGGTCGATTCAGCGAACCGAACCGTATCTACCTCATCACCACCAACACCCACGAACGCATCCCGATATTCAAGAATTTCCATCTCGGTCGCTTGGTGGTCTGGCAGTTTCGATTAGCTCAGTACCAAGGGCTGGCTAACTCCCTGGGATGGGTGATCATGCCGGACCATTTCCATTGGCTGCTCGAACTGAAAAAAGGCTCGCTGGCGGACTTGATGTGCCAGGTGAAGTCCAAAAGCACCAGGACCGTTAATGGCGCAAGCGGACGCAAGGGGCGGCTTTGGCAGGAAAGTTTCCATGACCGGGCGCTGCGCCAGGAAGACGACCTGGTGAAAATGGCCCGGTCTGTGGTGGCCAACCCATTGCGAGCGGGATTGGTTCGCCGGATTGGCGACTACCCGTTGTGGGATGCCATTTGGGTATAGACACAGTTCAACTGTGGGAGGGGCTTGCTCCCACACTGATCCTGCGCCAGACACACAATGTATGAACACCGCAAAACCCATGTGGGAGGGGGCTTGCCCCCGATAGCAGTGGTTCAGCCAGCTTATCTGTAACTGACCCACCGCCATCGGGAGCAAGCCCCCTCCCACAGTTTTTAGCGCATTTCAGGCAGCCAACTTACCGCTGGCGATGGCTGCCGAGGCAGCCACCATTGCCCGCAACAACACCGCACACCCCGCCGCCAGGTCATCCGGTGCGGCGTTTTCGATTTCGTTGTGGCTGATGCCACCTTCGCACGGCACGAAGATCATCCCCGCCGGGCCGAGTTCGGCGACGAAGATCGCGTCGTGCCCTGCCCCGCTGACGATGTCCATGTTCGACAACCCCAACCCATTCGCAGCATCGCGCACAGCGTCCACACAGCCTTTGTCGAAATACAGCGGCGGGAAGTCGGCGGTGGGTTCCATTTCAAAACTCAACCCATGTTTGGCGCAGGTTTCGTCGATCACCTGGCGCACCTGGGCAATCATCGAATCCAATCGCGCCGGTTCCAGGTGACGGAAGTCCAGGGTCATGCGCACTTCACCCGGGATAACGTTGCGTGAGCCCGGATAAGCCTGCAAGCAACCGACAGTGCCACACGCATGCGGCTGATGCCCCAACGCCGCCGCATTCACCGCCGTGACCACTGCGGCCGCGCCGACCAGGGCGTCCTTGCGCAGGTGCATCGGCGTCGGCCCCGCGTGGGCTTCAACGCCGCGCAGTGTCAAGTCGAACCACTTTTGCCCGAGGGCACCAAGCACCACGCCGATGGTTTTTTTCTGGTCTTCCAGAATCGGCCCCTGCTCGATATGCGCTTCGAAATAAGCGCCGACTTTATGCCCACTCTCCGCCCGCGTCCCCGCGTAGCCAATCGCATTCAGCGCATCGCCTACGCTGACGCCAGCCGCATCGACCTTGGCGAGGGTATCAGCCAGGCTGAATTTCTCGGCAAACACCCCCGAGCCCATCATGCACGGCGGGAAGCGCGAGCCCTCTTCGTTGGTCCACACCACCACTTCCAGCGGCGCCTCGGTTTGCAGCTTGAGGTCGTTGAGGGTGCGCAGCACTTCCACACCGGCCAACACCCCGAAGCACCCATCGAACTTGCCACCGGTGGGCTGGGTGTCGATATGGCTGCCGGTCATCACCGGTGGCAGGTCGGGATTGCGCCCCGGCCGGCGGGCGAAGATGTTGCCAATACCGTCGACGGTCACGCTGCATCCGGCCTCTTCGCACCATTGCACGAACAGGTCGCGGGCCTGGCGGTCTAGGTCGGTGAGGGCCAGGCGGCACACGCCGCCCTTCGGGGTGGCGCCGAGTTTGGCCAGGTCCATCAGCGACTGCCACAAACGGTCGCGGTTGATGTGCTGATGGGTCGATTGCAGAACGTCCAGGGCAGCGTTCATGGGGATCTCCTCAGGCTACATTTCTTATGGATTGACTCGGTCAATGGTGGGAGCCAGCTCCCACCTTGAGCGGGTTTACAACGAAGATTTAACGGCGACCGGGCTGACCCCGCGCCCGGCATTCAGGCCGTAATACAACACGCCGCCCAACGCCGAACCGGTAAACCAGCCATAGCTGTAGAACCAACTGAACGCATCGCTGCCCAACGACAACAGCGTCAGCACCACCGGCACGCCAAACGCAAGAAAGCCTTTCCAGTTCCACGCCGGGTACACGTCATCACGGTACAAACCGGCCAGGTCCAATTGCTGTTTACGCGTAATGAAATAGTCCACCACCATGATCCCGGCGATCGGTCCCAGCAGGCTTGAATAACCGAGCAACCAGTTGGAATACACGGTTTCCAGGCTCACGTCGGAAACGATCAGCCCGAGTTTTTTCAGCAACTCGTGCCCCATCAACACCAACCCCACCAACCCGGTGAGAATCACCGCCGTGGTGCGGTTGATCAGCTTGGGCGCGATGTTCTGGAAGTCGTTGGTGGGCGACACGATGTTCGCCGCAGTATTGGTCGACAAGGTGGCGACGATGATCAACGCCATGGCCACGGCGACCCACACCGGGCTTTGAATATGCCCGATCAGCGTCACCGGGTCGGACACGCTGACGCCCACCAGTTTCACCGACGCCGCAGTCATGATCACGCCGAGGGCGGCGAACAGGAACATGGTCAACGGCAGGCCGAAAATCTGCCCGAGGATCTGGTCCTTCTGGCTCTTAGCGTAGCGGCTGAAGTCGGGAATGTTCAGCGACAAGGTAGCCCAGAAGCCCACCATCGCGGTCAGGCCGGCCATGAAGTAACCGGTCAGGCTCGCACCTTCGGGGCGTTTGGGCGGGATCGCCATCAACTCGCTGAGGGACACGTTCGGCATCGCCCACACCAGCAGGCCAATGCCCACCGCCACCAGCAGCGGTGCCGACAAGGTTTCCAGGCGCTTGATCGACTCGGCGCCCCGCAGCACCACCCAGAGGTTCAGGGTCCAGAAGATCATGAAGCCGATCACTTCACCGGTGCCGCCCAAGGCCTTCCAACCCTCGAAAATCGAGCCCAGAAACAGGTGAATCGCCAACCCGCCGAACATCGTCTGGATACCAAACCAGCCACACGCCACCAGCGCCCGGATCAGACACGGCACGTTGGAGCCGAGAATGCCGAATGAAGAACGCAGCAACACCGGGAACGGGATGCCGTATTTGGTGCCGGGGAAGGCGTTGAGGGTCAGCGGGATCAACACCACGATATTGGCCAGGAGGATCGCCATCAGCGCCTCGCCCACCGACAAACCGAAGTACGCGGTGAGCACCCCGCCCAACGTGTAGGTGGGCACGCAGATCGACATGCCGACCCACAGCGCGGTGATGTGCCACTTGTTCCAGGTACGTTCATGCACCTTGGTCGGTGCCATGTCGTGGTTGTAGCGAGGGCTGTCGAGGACGTCGGGGCCGGCGTCGAGTTCGTACAGGCCGTTGCGTTCAATAACTTGCGATCTGTTCTGTTGCATGGCCGCTCCACGGTTTTTTTCGAATTATTGTTGCTCACCTGCAAGGTCGGTGCAGGTGGCCGGAGTACCTCGTAAACAACATGACATCACGGGTCCGGCCAGCCGCCACTGCACTCAATAACCGTGCCGACAACCCAACCCGACCCCGCACCGCGTATATAACTCGCTGATGTTTATCAGCTTTATTTCAAACGCCGATTAATCCTGCGGTACTTGCCGCGTGACGCAGGCTGGATAACGCGAAAGTTGGCCGAACATTCAGGACTCAATCTGGTGCAACACAATTATTTTTATTTGCCACCGCCGTCAAGTGGCAAGTCTCAAGCGCCTGATTTGCAATAAGAAATGTTACTCATATTGTAAACCTGTCAAGTGCGTCAAAATGGTGAGCGCTCGCTACATTTTGGTGATCTTTATTTTTTATCGTTTAAATTCAACTAGTTAATATACAAATAGACGCAGGAAAAATCTTCTTGCTCATTCTAAAAACACCGGCTAGTTTCTATTCCTGTCACCCATGACAGGTTTTACCAAGCCTGCACTGGAAAGAACTACAACACTTAGAACTGGCACAAGCCGGTCAAGCCTTGTGAGGAACTCGACATGTCGCTGTTGATCCGTGGCGCCACCATCATTACCCACGATGAAAGTTACCGCGCCGATGTTTTATGCGCAGACGGTCTAATTCGCGCGATTGGCACGGACCTGGACATTCCCGCTGGCACCGAAGTACTCGATGGCAGCGGCCAATACTTGATGCCCGGCGGCATCGATCCGCACACCCATATGCAACTGCCCTTCATGGGCACCGTGGCCAGTGAGGATTTTTTCAGCGGCACGGCGGCGGGTCTGGCGGGGGGCACCACCTCGATCATCGACTTTGTGATTCCCAACCCGCAGCAATCCTTGCTCGAAGCCTTTCACCAATGGCGCAGCTGGGCGGAAAAGTCGGCGGCCGACTATGGCTTTCACGTCGCGATCACCTGGTGGAGCGAGCAGGTGCGCGAGGAAATGGCCGAGCTGGTCAGCCACCACGGCATCAACAGCTTCAAGCATTTCATGGCCTACAAGAACGCGATCATGGCGGCCGACGATACGTTGGTGGCCAGCTTCGAGCGCTGCCTGGAGCTGGGCGCGGTGCCCACCGTGCACGCAGAAAACGGCGAGCTGGTGTATCACCTGCAACGCAAGCTGATGGCCCAGGGCATCACCGGGCCGGAAGCGCACCCGCTGTCGCGTCCGTCCCAGGTCGAAGGTGAAGCGGCGAGCCGTGCGATCCGTATCGCCGAGACCATCGGCACGCCGCTGTACTTGGTACACGTCTCGACCAAAGAGGCGCTGGATGAAATCACCTACGCTCGCGGCAAGGGCCAGGCGGTGTACGGCGAAGTGCTCGCCGGGCACCTGCTGCTGGACGACAGCGTCTACCGTCACCCCGACTGGCAGACCGCCGCTGGCTATGTGATGAGCCCGCCATTCCGCCCGCGCGGGCATCAAGAGGCGCTGTGGCATGGCCTGCAATCGGGCAACCTGCACACCACCGCCACCGACCACTGCTGCTTCTGCGCCGAGCAAAAAGCTGCCGGGCGTGACGACTTCAGCAAGATCCCCAACGGCACCGCCGGTATCGAAGACCGCATGGCGTTGTTGTGGGACGAAGGGGTCAACACTGGGCGCCTGTCGATGCAGCAATTCGTCGCGCTGACCTCCACCAACACCGCGAAGATCTTCAACCTCTACCCACGCAAAGGCGCAATCCGCGTCGGTGCCGATGCCGACCTGGTGCTGTGGGACCCCGAGGGCACGCGCACGATTTCCGCCAAGACCCACCACCAGAACGTCGACTTCAACATCTTCGAAGGCAAGACCGTGCGCGGCGTGCCGAGCCACACCATCAGCCAGGGCAAGCTGGTCTGGGCCGATGGCGACCTGCGCGCCGAACGCGGTGCCGGGCGGTATGTGGAACGGCCGGCGTACCCGGCGGTGTTCGAGCAGTTGAGCAAGCGGGCTGAGCGCTCCAAGCCGGTTGCTGTGAACCGCTGAGAGCGCTATCGGGGGCAAGCCCCCTCCCACAATTGACCGCATGCTTTCAGACACAATGCGATCACTGTGGGAGGGGGCTTGCCCCCGATGAGGCCAGCCCAGGCAACAAAAATGCCCGCCAGAGGCAATCCAAAAAAACCGTGAGGCCCACACCGTGATCCAGACCCTGACCCACCTCCCCCATCCCCATGAAGACGGCGCCACCCTCGCCAGCCATTTCACCGACCTGGCGCCGCCCCTCAACGCCCGCCAGGCGCAATTGGAAGCCTCGCGCTGCCTGTATTGCTACGACGCGCCGTGCGTGAACGCGTGCCCCAGCGAAATCGACATCCCGTCGTTCATCCGCAACATCCACACCGACAACGTGCAAGGCGCCGCGCAGAAGATTCTCTCGGCCAACATCCTCGGCGGCAGCTGCGCCCGGGTCTGCCCCACCGAGATACTGTGCCAGCAAGCCTGCGTGCGTAACAACGCCGAAGAATGCGCCCCGGTGCTGATCGGCCTGTTGCAACGCTACGCCATCGACAACGCGCACTTCAGCGAACACCCGTTCCAGCGTGCCACCACCACCGGCAAACGCATCGCGGTGGTAGGCGCCGGGCCGGCCGGCCTGGCCTGCGCCCATCGCGCCGCGTTGCACGGTCACGATGTGGTGATCTTCGAAGCCCGGGAAAAAGCCGGTGGCCTGAATGAATACGGGATCGCCAAGTACAAGCTGGTGGATGATTTCGCGCAGCAGGAGCTGGATTTCCTCCTGCAGATCGGCGGTATCGAAATCCGCCACGGCCAGCGCCTGGGCGACAACCTGACCTTGAGCGAACTGCACCAGCACTTCGATGCGGTATTCCTCGGCCTCGGCCTGGCCGCCAGCAAGCAACTCGGCCTGCCCCATGAGGACGCTCCCGGCCTGCTCGCCGCCACCGATTACATCCGCGAACTGCGCCAGGCCGACGACCTGAGCCAACTGCCGCTGGCCGACCGCTGCATCGTGCTCGGCGCCGGCAATACCGCCATCGACATGGCCGTGCAAATGGCCCGCCTCGGTGCCCGCGACGTGAACCTGGTGTACCGCCGGGGCCTGGCAGACATGGGCGCCACCGGCCATGAGCAGGACATCGCCAAGGCCAATCAGGTACGCCTGCTGACCTGGGCCCAGCCCGAAGAAGTGCTGCTGGACGCTGAAGGCCACGTGCGCGGCATGCGTTTCGCCCGCACACACATGGACAACGGGCGCCTGCAGCCCACCGGCGAGACCTTCGAACTGGCCGCCGATGCGATCTTCAAGGCCATCGGCCAAGGCTTCGACAACGCCGCGCTGCACGACCCACTGGCGCAGCAACTGCAACGGGTCGGCGCGCGCATCTTCGTCGACGAGCACCTGCGCACCAGCATCCCCGGCGTGTATGCCGGCGGTGATTGCGTCAGCCTCGGCCAGGACCTCACCGTCCAGGCGGTGCAACACGGCAAGCTGGCCGCTGAAGCCATGCACGCCCAACTCATGCTCAACGTGGAGGCTGCGTAATGGCCGATCTCTCGATTGTCTTCGCCGGTATCAAAGCCCCCAACCCGTTCTGGCTGGCCTCCGCGCCGCCCACCGACAAGGCCTACAACGTGGTCCGCGCCTTTGAAGCGGGCTGGGGCGGCGTGGTCTGGAAAACCCTCGGCGAAGACCCGGCGGCGGTCAACGTGTCGTCGCGTTACTCGGCGCACTATGGCGCTAACCGCGAAGTGCTGGGCATCAACAATATCGAGCTGATCACCGACCGCTCCCTGGAGATCAACCTGCGCGAAATCACCCAGGTCAAAAAGGACTGGCCGGACCGCGCGTTGATCGTGTCGCTGATGGTGCCGTGCGTCGAAGAATCCTGGAAAAATATCCTGCCCCTGGTGGAAGCCACCGGGTGCGACGGCATCGAGCTGAACTTCGGCTGCCCCCATGGCATGCCGGAACGCGGCATGGGCGCGGCGGTGGGCCAGGTGCCGGAGTATGTGGAACAGGTGACGCGCTGGTGCAAGACGTACTGCTCGCTGCCGGTGATCGTCAAGCTCACGCCGAACATCACCGACATTCGGCTGGCGGCGCGTGCGGCGTATCGCGGCGGGGCGGATGCGGTGTCGCTGATCAACACCATCAACTCCATCACCAGTGTGGATCTGGAGCGCATGGTCGCCCTGCCGACGGTCGGCACCCAGAGCACCCACGGCGGTTACTGCGGTTCAGCGGTGAAGCCAATTGCGCTGAACATGGTCGCCGAAATCGCCCGCGACCCGCAGACCCACGGCCTGCCGATCTGCGGCATTGGCGGTATCGGCAACTGGCGCGATGCGGCGGAATTCGTCGCCCTCGGCTGCGGCGCTGTGCAGGTGTGTACGGCGGCGATGCTGCATGGCTTTCGCATCGTCGAAGAAATGAAGGACGGCCTGTCGCGCTGGATGGACAGTCAGGGTTACACCAGCCTGCAGGATTTCTCCGGGCGCGCAGTGGGCAATACCACGGACTGGAAGTACCTGGATATCAACTACCAGGTGATCGCCAAGATCGATCAGGCCGCCTGCATCGGCTGCGGGCGTTGCCATATTGCCTGTGAGGATACGTCGCACCAGGCCATCGCCAGCTTGAAACAGGCGGACGGCACGCATAAGTACGAGGTGATCGATGATGAGTGCGTGGGCTGCAACCTGTGCCAAATCACCTGCCCGGTGGCCGATTGCATCGAGATGGTGACGGTGGACACCGGCAAGCCGTTCTTGAATTGGACCCAGGACCCGCGTAATCCCTATCGGGAAGCGGTGTAGTCCTGTAGACCGCTATCGGGGGCAAGCCCCCTCCCACATTGAGCGCATTATGTCTGAAAAATGCGATCCACTGTGGGAGGGGGCTTGCCCCCGATGAGGCCCCCAACCTCACCAAAAAACTAAAGCCTCAAACAGTTGACCGCATTCCTTCAGACAAAATGCAGTCAATGTGGGAGGGGGCTTGCCCCCGATGAGGCCCCCAGCCTCACCACAAAACTCAAGCCTCAAACAGTTGACCGCATTCCTTCAGACAAAATGCAGTCAATGTGGGAGGGGGCTTGCCCCCGATGAGGCCCCCAGCCTCACCACAAAACTCAAGCCTCAAACAGTTGACCGCATTCCTTCAGACAAAATGCAGTCAATGTGGGAGGGGGCTTGCCCCCGATGAGGCCCCCAACCTCACCACAAAACTCAAGCCTCAAGGCTCCAACCCAATCCCACGCAAAATCACACTGGTCACCGTCTGAATCGCCCTCTCGAACTGCATATCCGACAACGGCTGGTGATCGTTCAGAATCTTCACCTGATGATCAAAGTCGGCGTAGTGCTGGGTCGAGGCCCAGATCATATACAGCAGGCTCGCCGGCTCCACCGGCAGGATGCGTTTGTCTTCCACCCATTGGCGAATCTTCGCTTCCTTCATCTTGGCCCAGTCGTACAGGCTTTCATCCAACGCCTCACCGAGCGTCGGCGCGCCGTGCATGATTTCGTTGGCCCAGACCTTCGACCCATACGGCCGCGTGCGTGAGCGTTGCATCTTGGCGCGGATGTAGCTGCTGAGCACCACCCGCGGGTCATCGAAGGTTTCGAAGCTCAAGGCGTCCTGCTTCCACACTTCCAACAGGTCAAACAGTACCGCGCTGTACAGCTCGCTCTTGGTGGTGAAGTAGTAATGCAGGTTGGAACGCGGCAGTTGCACTTCTTCGGCAATATCGGCCATGGCGGTGCTGCCATAACCCTTCTCGGCGAAGATCTTCTCCGCGGCCAGCAGGATTTTTTCGACGTTGACTCGACGGATTCCGATCTTGTGATTGCCCATAAGGGCTCCCTGACAAAGACATAACGGAAAGACTACCACCCGCTCTAGATCGGGGCGACAGGCGGAGCCGAAACTTCGTACACTGGCGCCCCTACCCATTGATTGGTGTTGCCTAATGTTGATCAAGAAAACCCTGACCACCGTCGCCCTGCTGGCCTCCCTGCTGGGCGCCTCGGCCGCGTTTGCCCATGCGCATCTCAAGAGCGCGACGCCTGCGGCAGACAGCAGCGTGACCGCACCGAAAGAGGTGCGCCTGAGCTTCAGCGAAGGCGTGGAGGCGACTTTTTCCAAGGTATCCCTGAGCAAGGACGGCACCGAAATCGCAATCAAGGGCCTGGCAACCCCGGATGCCGACAAGAAAACCCTGGTGGTGACGCCCGCCGCTCCACTCGCGGCCGGCACCTACAAAGTGGTGTGGAACGCCGTCTCGGTCGACACCCACAAGAGCAACGGTGAATACAGCTTCAAGGTCGGCCAATAACCTATGGCGACGCTGCTGGTGCTGTGCCGCTTCCTGCATTTCATCGTCGTCTTGTTGATGTTCGGGGCCTGTGTGTTCAGGCCCTGGCTGATGGGCAATGAACCGCAGCCGGCGCTGGACCGGCAATTGCTGCGTATCAGCCGTGGCCTGGCCTGGCTGGGGCTCGGCTCCGGCGTGGCCTGGTTGCTGCTGATTACAGCCAGCATGGCCGGCAGCTGGGACGCCGCACTGCAACCGGCCACTGTGCAGTTGGTACTCGGCAAGACCTTTTTTGGCCAAGTGTGGCTCTGGCATCTGCTGCTCAACCTGTTGCTGCTGATCGCCTTGATCAAACCCTGGCCGGCGTTGCGCCTGCCCTTGCTCAGCCTGCTGCTGGCGACCCTCGCACCGGTCGGTCACGGCGCCATGCTCAACGGGCTCAGCGGGCAGTTGCTGATCCTCAACCAGGTCGTACACCTGGCGTGCGTGGGCGCCTGGCTTGGCGGTTTGCTGTTGCTGGTGTTGATCCTGCGCCAACCGCAACGCCAGGGGCTGGAGCCGATTTTGCGGCGTTTCAGCGGCGTGGGTTATGGCCTGGTCGCCGGCTTGCTGATCACCGGGTTGATCAATGTTCGCGTACTGACCGGACAACTGTGGCCCACCCCGCTATTCAATGGTTTCGCTCTGATTCTGCTGATCAAGGCGATGCTGGTGCTGGGCATGTTGGCCCTGGCGCTGCTGAACCGCTTGCGTATCGATCGCTGCGAACAACGACTGGAGACCTTGAAGGCCAGTGTGACGGCCGAATGGTTACTAGGTGTTTCAGCGGTAGCCGCCGTCTCCCTCCTCGGCACCCTGCCGCCGATGGTCGTGGCTGGCTGAATCCATCGTCGGCACGATCCAGCGCCCTCCCTGGACTGCGGCCACTTTTGATCAGTCAAGCCTGGTTATCGTATAACTTCTGATTGACAAGCCACAAAAACCCCGCAAGTATCGCCCCAATGTTGTACGACGACGTATGACAAATAATAAAAACAACAAACAAAATGGAGCGTCACTGTGCGTCAATTCGCCCGCAATTCCTCCTCGCGTCTCGGCCTTATCGGTCTCAGCAGCCTGGCTTTCACCCTGCCTCTCACCGCCCAGGCCGAAGGGTTTGTCGACGACGCCAAGGCCACGCTCAATTTGCGCAACGCCTACTTCAACCGCAATTTCACCAACCCGTCCAACCCCCAGGCCAAGGCCGAAGAGTGGACGCAGAGTTTCATCCTTGACGCCAAATCCGGCTACACCCGGGGCACCGTGGGGTTCGGGATTGACGTGCTGGGCCTGTATTCGCAAAAGCTCGACGGCGGCAAAGGTACCGCCGGCACCCAGTTGCTGCCGGTTCACAACGACGGGCGCCCCGCCGATAACTTCGGGCGCCTGGGCGTGGCGCTGAAAACCAAGCTGTCGAACACCGAATTGAAAGTCGGCGAATGGATGCCCGTGCTGCCGATCCTGCGCTCCGACGATGGCCGCTCCCTGCCGCAGACCTTCCAGGGCGGCCAAGTCACCTCCAATGAAATCGCCGGCCTGACCCTCTACGGCGGCCAGTTTCGCGGTAACAGCCCGCGCAACGACGCGAGCATGGAAGACATGTTCATGAACGGCAAAGCCGCCTTCACCTCAGACCGCTTCAACTTCGGCGGCGGCGAATACACCTTCAACGACAAGCGCACCCAGGTCGGCCTGTGGTACGCCGAACTGAGCGATATCTACCAGCAGCAGTACCTCAACCTGACCCACAGCCAGCCGCTGGGCGACTGGACCCTGGGCGCCAACCTCGGTTTCTTCAACGGCAAGGAAGACGGCAGTGCCCTGGCCGGCGACCTGGACAACAAAACCGCCTTCGCCCTGCTCTCGGCCAAGTACGGCGGCAACACCTTCTACGTCGGCCTGCAAAAACTCAGCGGTGACAGCGCATGGATGCGAGTCAACGGCACCAGCGGCGGCACCCTGGCCAACGACAGCTACAACGCCAGCTACGACAACGCCAAGGAAAAATCCTGGCAACTGCGCCATGACTTCAACTTCGTGGTGCTCGGCGTTCCGGGGCTGACCCTGATGAACCGCTACATCAGCGGCAGTAACGTCCACACCGGCGCGATCACCGACGGCAAGGAATGGGGACGTGAATCGGAGCTGGCCTACACGGTGCAAAGCGGTGTACTGAAGAACCTCAACGTGCGCTGGCGCAACTCGACCATGCGACGGGACTTTAGCAATAACGAATTTGATGAGAACCGGATCTTCGTCAGCTATCCGATTTCGTTGCTTTAAAGATCTAAAACCCGTGCACATCCATTGCGGGAGGGGGCTTGCTCCCGAAGGCTGTGGGTCAGTCACAGAGACATTGCCTGATACACCGTCATCGGGAGCAAGCCCCCTCCCACATTGACAAGCGGGGACTCTCTAACAATACTTCGGCATAGTCATACGACAACCTACAACAAAACTGGAATCCAGATGACCACCACGACCCCAGCGCCCTTCAACCGCCTCCTCCTCACCGGTGCCGCCGGCGGCCTCGGCAAAGTCCTGCGCGAACGCCTGCGACCGTATGCCCAGGTGCTGCGCCTGTCGGATATCGCCGACATGGCCGCCGCCGGCGCCGATGAAGAAGTGCAACCCTGCGACCTGTCCGACAAACAAGCGGTCCACCACTTGGTCGAAGGCGTCGACGCCATCCTGCATTTCGGCGGTGTTTCGGTAGAGCGCTCGTTCGAAGAAGTCCTCGGTGCCAATATCTGCGGGATATTCCATATTTACGAAGCCGCGCGCCGCCATGGCGTCAAACGCGTGATCTTCGCCAGCTCCAACCATGTCATCGGTTTCTACCCACAGGGCGAACAACTCGATGCCCACTCGCCGCGTCGCCCGGACAGCTATTACGGGCTGTCCAAGTCCTACGGCGAAGACATGGCCAGTTTCTACTTCGACCGCTACGGCATCGAGACCGTGAGCATCCGCATCGGCTCGTCGTTTGCCGAACCGCAGAACCGTCGGATGATGCACACCTGGCTGAGCTTCGACGACCTGACCCAACTGCTCGAACGCGCGCTGTACACGCCAAACGTCGGCCACACCGTGGTCTATGGCATGTCGGCCAACCTCGATACCTGGTGGGACAACCGCTACGCCGCGCACCTGGGCTTTACCCCAAAAGACAGCTCCGAAGGGTTCCGCGCCCAGGTCGAGGCCCAGCCGCCGCTCGCCGCCGATGACCCGGCCAAGGTCTACCAGGGCGGTGCTTTCTGCGCCGCTGGGCCGTTCGGTGACTGACGCAACACTCACCCAAGGGAATGAGTTGCCATGACTGCTGAGTTGATTGTCGACGCCCGCAATGCCGTGGGCGAATGCCCGGTGTGGGTGCCCGAAGAAAACGCCCTGTACTGGGTGGACATTCCCAACGGAGGGCTACAACGCTGGAGCGCCGCCACCGGTCATATCGACGCGTGGAAAGCCCCGCAGATGCTCGCCTGCATTGCTCGCACCGGTGCAGGCAACTGGGTCGCCGGGATGCAAAGCGGCTTTTTCCAACTCACCGCGCACAACGACGGCAGCCTCGACACCACGCCGCTGGCCGAGGTCGCGCACCCGCGCGCGGGCATGCGCCTGAACGATGGGCGCTGTGATCGCCAGGGCCGTTTCTGGGCCGGCAGCATGGTCATGGATATGGGCGCGAATGCCGCCGCAGGCATCCTCTACCGTTACGCTTCGGGCGCCGCGCCCCATGCGCAGTTAGAGGGTTTTATCACCCTCAACGGCCTGGCCTTCAGCCCTGATGGCCGCACGCTGTACGTCTCGGACTCGCACCCGCTGGTGCAACAGATCTGGGCCTTCGACTACGACACCGAAACCGGTACGCCGAGCAACCGCCGCGTGTTTGTCGACATGCAGCAACACCCAGGCCGCCCTGACGGCGCCGCTGTGGATGTCGACGGTTGCTACTGGATCTGCGCCAACGACGCCGGCCTGATCCACCGCTTCACCCCCGACGGCCGCCTGGACCGCTCCCTGAGCGTGCCGGTGAAAAAACCCAGCATGTGCGCCTTCGGCGGCAGTCGCCTGGACACTTTATTCGTCACCTCGATCCGTGACGACCAGAGTGAGCAGTCGCTGTCCGGCGGCGTGTTCGCCCTCGACCCTGGCGTCCAAGGACTGCCCGAACCGCACTTCACCCTCTAGCTGCATCGCTGTGCCTTGAATACAACAATAACAAGACAGGAGTGACCGCCCATGGACTTCAAACGCACCTTGCTCGCCGCCGCAGTCTTCACCCTCAGCAGCGCCGCCCACGCGCTGGAAATCAAATTCGCCGACGTCCACCCCGCCGGCTACCCCACCGTCGTGGCCGAAGAGAACATGGGCAAGGCCCTCACCCAAGCAAGCAACGGCGAACTGACCTTCAAGTACTTCCCCGGCGGAGTCCTGGGTTCGGAAAAAGAAGTCGTCGAACAGGCCCAGGTCGGCGCGGTCCAGATGACCCGGGTCAGCCTCGGTATCGTCGGCCCGGTGGTGCCGGACGTGAACGTGTTCAACCTGCCGTTCGTATTCCGCGACCAGGCGCATATGCGCAAAGTCATCGACGGCGAGATCGGCGATGAAATCCTCGCCAAGATCACCGACTCCGAATTCGGCCTGGTCGCCCTGGCCTGGATGGACGGCGGCACGCGCAACCTCTACAGCAAAAAGCCGGTACGCAAAATCGAAGACCTCAAGGGTATGAAAATTCGCGTGCAAGGTAATCCCCTGTTCATCGACGCATTTAATGCGATGGGCGCCAACGGTATCGCCATGGATACCGGCGAAATTTTCAGTGCCTTGCAGACAGGCGTGATCGATGGCGCCGAAAACAACCCACCGACCCTGCTGGAACACAACCACTTCCAAAACGCCAAGTTCTACACCCTCACCGAGCACCTGATCCTGCCCGAGCCGATCGTGATGTCGAAAATCACCTGGAACAAACTCACCCCCGCGCAACAGGTCATGGTGAAAAACGCCGCCAAGGCGGCCCAGGCCGATGAGCGCGTGCTGTGGGATAAAAAAACCGCCAGCAGCGAGGAAAAACTCAAAGCCGCCGGCGTGGAGTTCATCAGCGTCGATAAAAAACCCTTCTACGACGCCACCGCAGCGGTTCGCGCCAAGTACGGCGCGCCTTTCGCCGACATCATCGCGCGCATCGACGCCGTTCAATAACCTGCCCTGCCTCTCGCATAAGGCCCGGCGCGGTCGGCATTGCCGCGCCCGGTCACGGTGAACGCCATGAAGAATCGACTGCTGCGCATCAACGACCGTATTTACATGACCTGCATCTGGGTCGCCGGCCTCTCGGTCCTTGGGGTCGCGCTGATCATCCCCTGGGGCATCTTCGCCCGCTACATCCTCGGCACCGGCTCCAGTTGGCCGGAGCCCACCGCCATCCTGCTGATGCTGGTCTTCACCTTTATCGGCGCCGCCGCCAGCTACCGCGCCGGGGCGCATATGTCGGTGGCGATGGTCACCAACCGCCTGCCTGCGCGCCAACGCCAGATCGTCGGCATCCTCTCGCAATTGCTCATGGGCACCATCTGCCTGTTCATGACCATTTGGGGCAGCAAGCTGTGCCTGTCCACCTGGAACCAGTTCATGAGCGCCATCCCCACCCTGCGCGTGGGCATCACCTACATGCCGATCCCGATCGGCGGGTTGCTGACCCTGATCTTCGTGGTGGAAAAACTCCTGCTCGGTGACCAGAGCAACCGACGGGTTGTGCGCTTCGACCTGGTTGAAGAAAGCGAAGGGGCTGCCTGATATGGACGCATTGATTCTGTTGGGCAGCTTTATCGCCTTGATCCTGATCGGCATGCCGGTGGCCTATGCCCTGGGCCTGTCGGCGTTGATCGGCGCGTGGTGGATCGACATTCCGTACCAGGCCCTGATGATTCAAATCGCCGGCGGGGTGAACAAGTTTTCGCTGATGGCGATTCCGTTCTTCGTGCTGGCCGGCGCGATCATGGCCGAGGGCGGCATGTCGCGGCGGCTGGTGGCATTTGCCGGGGTGTTGGTGGGTTTTGTGCGCGGCGGCTTGTCGCTGGTGAACATCATGGCCTCGACATTTTTTGGCGCGATCTCCGGCTCGTCGGTGGCCGACACCGCCTCGGTCGGTTCGGTGCTGATCCCGGAAATGGAACGCCGTGGCTACCCCCGCGAGTTCGCCACGGCGGTGACCATCAGCGGTTCGGTGCAGGCGCTGTTGACCCCGCCCAGCCACAACTCGGTGCTCTACTCCCTGGCGGCGGGCGGCACGGTGTCGATCGCCTCGCTGTTCATGGCCGGCGTGGTCCCGGGCCTGCTGATGAGCGCGTGCCTGATGGTGCTGTGCCTGATCTTCGCGAAGAAGCGCGACTACCCCAAGGGCGAAGTCATCCCGCTCAAGCAAGCGCTGAAAATCTGCGCCGACGCGCTGTGGGGCCTGATGGCCATGGTGATCATCCTCGGCGGCATTCTCTCCGGCATCTTCACCGCCACCGAGTCCGCCGCGATCGCGGTGCTGTGGGCGTTCTTCGTGACCATGTTCATCTACCGCGACTACCAATGGAACGAGCTGCCCAAGCTGATGCACCGCACGGTGCGCACCATTTCCATCGTGATGATCCTGATCGCCTTCGCGGCCAGCTTCGGCTACATCATGACCCTGATGCAGATCCCGGCGAAGATCACCACGCTGTTCCTGACCCTGTCGGACAACCGCTACGTGATCCTGATGTGCATCAACGCCATGCTGCTGTTGCTCGGCACGGTGATGGACATGGCGCCGCTGATTCTGATCCTCACGCCGATCCTGCTGCCAGTGGTACTCGGCATCGGCGTCGACCCGGTACACTTCGGCATGATCATGCTGGTCAACCTTGGCATCGGCCTGATCACCCCGCCGGTCGGCGCGGTGCTGTTCGTGGGGGCGGCGGTGGGCAAGGTGAGTATCGAGAAAACCGTGAAGGCGCTGCTGCCGTTTTATGGCGTGCTGTTTTTGGTGTTGATCGCGGTGACTTACATTCCGGCCTTGTCGCTGTGGTTGCCAGGGCTGGTGCTGTGATGCTGATTGAACTGCAAGACCACCTGACCCACCTCACCCTCGCCCCGGCCGTGGGCGGCAGCATCGTCAACTGGCACGTGCGCGCCAGCGGCCAGCCCCTGCTGCGGCCTAGCGATCAAGCGGCGCTGGACACCGGCCTGCCCGGCAAACTGGCCTGCTATCCCCTCGCGCCCTGGTCCAATCGCATCGCCAACGGCGGTTTCGACACGCCCGCGGGCTGGCTGGCACTCACGCCCAACAGCCTCACCGATCCGCTGCCGATTCACGGGTCGGCCTGGCAACAGGCGTGGCGCGTGGTCAGCCAGTCGGCGGATGAAGTGCTGCTTGCGTTGGAATGCGCCACGCCGTTCGCCTATCGCGCCGAGCAGCGGTTTCGACTGCGCAACGGTGAGCTGAGCATCGCCTTGCGGGTCACCCATCTGGCCGAACAGGCGGCGTGGCACGGCCTGGGGTTGCATCCCTACTTGCCGCGCCTGCCGGGCACGCGGTTGCAGGCCAAGGCGTCGCAGGTGTGGCTGAGCGATGCGTCCAAGCTACCCACGGGGTTGGCGGCGGTGCCGCACGCTTGGGACTTCCAGGCGTCGAAAAACCTCCCCGAAGACCTGGTGGACAACGGTTTTTCCCAGTGGGACGGGCATTGCCGGATCGAACAGCCGGAGCTGGGTTATGCCCTGGAATGCCAGGCCACGGGCGCCGATTACTTCCTGCTGTACTGCCCGCCGGGGCTGGGGTTCTTTTGCATCGAGCCGGTGAGCCATCCGGTGAATGCCCATCACCTGCCGGGGCGGCCGGGGTTGAAATTGCTGGAACACAATCAGTCGGTCCAACTCAATTTCACCCTGAAATACATTCCAACTGTGGGAGGGGGCTTGCTCCCGATGGCGGTGGATCAGTCATGCATGTAGTGGCTGACACACTGCCATCGGGAGCAAGCCCCCTCCCACAGTTTTGATTTGTGTTGTATCAGTGGTGTCAGGGCGGACTGTTTTTCAGGCGGCCGGCCGTGTCGATACTGACGACAACCGACAACCCCGGCCGCAAGTGCTCGCTCTGCTCCTGGTCGGGATCAACGGTGATCCGCACCGGCAAACGCTGGGCGATCTTGACGAAGTTGCCGGTGGCGTTATCCGCCTGCAACAGGCTGAACTCCGAGCCGGTCGCCGGGGAAATATACTGCACCGTGCCGCGAAACTTGCGGTGGTTGAGCGCATCGACGGTGAACGTTACCGGCTGGCCAACCTGCACGTGGGCCATCTGGGTTTCTTTCATGTTGGCGATCACCCACAGCTGCTTCGGCACCAGCGCCATCAACTGCGCGCCGGAGTTGACGTAAGCGCCAAGGCGCACGCCAATCTGCCCCAACTGGCCGTCACGCGGCGCAGTGACGCGGGTGTTGGACAAGTCGATCCGCGCCAGCTCCACCGCCGCTTCGGCACTGGCCACGGCGGCTTCCAGTGAACCGCGATTGACGATCACCGTCTGCAGGTCCTGACGCGCGATTTCCAGGCTGGCCTGGGCCTGCGCCACGGCGGCGAGGGTCTGGGCATTGGCGGCCCGGGTCACGTCCAGTTCGCGCTTGGACACTGAACCGTCGCTGATCAGCGCTTCATTGCGGCGCAGGTCGGCGGTGCTTTTGCGCGCCTGGGCCTGGCTGTCCACCAGCGCGGCCTGGCGCAGTTTGATACTGGCTTCGGCGCTGTTGCGTTGCTGCACCACATTCGCCAGCGCGGCCTTTTGCACCGCCAGTTGCGCCAGGGCCTGGTCCAGGCGCTGCTTGTAGATGCGGTCATCCAGGCGCACCAGCAGGTCGCCGGCCTTGACGTACTGGAAGTCCTGCACCGGCACTTCGAACACATAGCCGCTGAGCTGCGGGCCAATGATCGTGACCTGGCCGCGCACCAGGGCGTTCTCGGTGGTTTCCACCGCGCTGCTGAACGGCGGCAATTGCCAGGCATACAGCACGATCAACACGCCGACGAGGGCAATCGCGGCAAAGCCCAGTGACGAGAGAATGCGCACCCCCAAGGAGCGCGGTTCGGTGACCGTGGCACCCGGTGGGGTGGCGCCTTCAGGGGTGGCGGCGATGGCGTTGGTGGTGGTCGTTGTGGTGGTCGGTTCGGTCATGAAGAAGCGCCGCTGGGTTGAACGGGAGTGGCCGCTTTGGTGGTGCTTAACAGCCACAGACTGCGGGTAAAGATCCAGAGCATGGTCAGGATCGCGACGATCGCGATCAGCATGAACACATCGTTGTAGGCCATCACATTTGCCTCGCGGGTCGCCGCCGTGGCGAGGCTGCGAATGCCCATGAGGTTACGCAAGTCCGGGTCGGCGACGATACCGCCATAGGCCGCACCGCCGCTCTGCACCCGCGCGGCGACACGCGGGTCGAGCAGGGTCAGGTGCTCGACGATCATGCTCGAATGAAACTTCTCGCGCACCACCTGGAACGTCCCGAGCAACGCCGCGCCAATCAGGCCGCCGAGGTTCTGGCAAATGCCGAACATCACCGAAAAACTCACCAGGTTGCGCGGGTTGGTCAATACGTTCTTGGTGCCCAGCACCATGGTCGGCCCGAGAAAAAACGTGCCGCCAAAGCCTAGCAGGAACTGGCTGATGTACAGGTTCTGCGGGCGAGTCAGGTTGCTGGAGAAACTGTCCATCACCGACCCGGTGGCCATCAGTGCCAGGGAAATGACCAGCGGCATCAGCAAGTGCGCCGGGTTGATCGTCAACGCACTGACCACCAGCCCGGCCACCGCGCCCGCCAACATCACCACGTACAGCGTGTGCATTTGCTGGTAGCTCATGTTCAACATCTGCATGAAGCCCACCGCGCCGGTGGACTGCTCCGACAGCACCATGCGAATCAGGATCACCGCCAGCGCCAGGCGAATCATGGTGCCGCTGCCCAGCCAGCGGGTCATCAGCAGCGGGTTGGCGCGGTTATGCTCAATCGCCAGGCCGGTCATGATCAGCACCAGCGAACAGGCCGACGCCACACCGATCCACGGCGCTTCGAGCCACCAGTCGATCCGCCCGAGGGACAACACCGCGCAGAGCAGCGCCACCCCGCTGGCGAGGATGGCGAAGGTGAGGAAGTCGAGTTTTTCAAAGGTCTTGAAGCGGTCGCCAGGTGGCAACTTGAGCAGGAACACGCAGCCCAGGCAGATCAGCGCCATGCCCAGCTCAAACAGGTACAGGCCACGCCATTCGGCGATTTGCAGCAAATCTTCGGAAAACAGCCGCGCCAACGGCAACGCCAACTGCGCGGTGCCCAGGCCCAGCACCAAGGCTTTCAAGCGCCACTTGGCCGGGAACGCCTGGATCATGTAGTACAACCCCAGGGAACTGAGCGCCGCGCCGACCATCCCGTGAGCGGCGCGCACGGCGATGGCGGAGTTGAGGTCGTTGACGAACAAGTGGCCGAAAGTCACCAGCGCATACAGCACCAGAAACACCTCGGTAAACGCACGCAGGCCAAATTGCTGACGGAACTTCACCAAGAGCAGGTTCATGCACACGTTGGTCATGACGTAGGCGGCGGGCAGCCAGGCCATTTCCGCCGTGGTCGCGCCGAGGGCGCCTTGCAGGTATTGCAGGTTGGCGATTACCAACGAGTTGCCGAGGCCGCCGGTGATTGCGACCAGGACGCCGACCAGTGCATACAGCCAGCGTTTGTGGGTGGGGTGCAGCGGCGTCGACGGCGAGCCCGGCAGGGCCGGACGCTCGTGGGGTTGCCAGGTGCGGGGGGTGTAGTTGTCCATTCAGTGACCTTGATGAGCCGACACGCAAGGTCGGTGACTCCATTACTCAGGGAGTAGTAAACCTGAGCGGCGTTCATCTTGCCATGTTGAGGGGGCAATTGATTCTTGGAGTGGGCGTGGTCAAGTGTGGGGGTTGGCGGTGATGGCGGCCTCTGGGCCGACCGGCTTTTTGGGTTGAGTTGAGTTGGGTTGAGTACATATCCGTTTTTTCGGTAACGGCCGCTTAGGGTTCCGCTCTTACAGCGGGTCACTTTGGAAAAGCCCCAAAGTAACCAAAGGGCTCTTGCCCCACCACTCGGCACCTCGCTCAGGCTCGGTGTGCCCGAACGCAGGCATTACTCCGCGGGCCGCCGTCACGGGCCATCCATGGCCCGGGACGGCTAAACCGGCATCCCTGCCGGTTTACCCGCTGCGTAATACCTGCGTTCGGCCAGCGTGGTTTTACGGGGCGCCTAAGATCAAGATCAAGAGCAGATCAAGAACAGAGCAAGAACAGAGCAAGAACAGATCAAGGTCTATCTGATCTATGGAGATCCAAATGTGGGAGGGGGCTTGCCCCCGATAGCAGTGTGTCAGCCAATACATGCATGACTGACCCACCGCTATCGGGGGCAAGCCCCCTCCCACATTTTTGACCGGGTTCGGCTTCCAGGATCAGGTCGGCTATAAGGCCGCCTCGCTTTGGCTCTGGCTTTTGATCTTAGGCGCCCCGTAAAACCACGCTGGCCGAACGCAGGCTTGAATCCGTGGGTAACCCGGCAGGACGCCGGGTTAGCCGTCCTGGGCCAGGGATGGCCCATGACGGCGGCCCACGGATTCAAGCCTGCGTTCGGGCACACCGAGCCTAGGCGAGGTGCCGAGTGGTGGGGCAAGAGCCCTTTTGGTTACTTTTGGGGCTCTTTTCCAAAAGTGACCCGCCGTAAGGGCGGAACCCATAGCAGCCGTTACCGCTGGAATGGATATGTACTCAACTCAACCAAAAAAAATGGTCGGCCCAGAGGCCGCCATCGGGGGCAAGCCCCCTCCCACATTGGATCTCCTTTGTACATTGGATCTCCTTTGTATTGGCGACCACATGTGTATTGGAGACCCCACAAAATGTCAGATCCAGCCAAGCCAATTCCAGTACGTCGCCGCAAACACCAACATCAACAGGTAACCAATCAACGTCACCAAAACCCCCACCTTGGCAAACTGCCGCGCCGTAAATGTCCCGGTCCCCAGGCACACCATGTTCTGCGGCGCATTGATCGGCAGAATAAACCCGTAGCTCACCACAAACCCCAACAGCATGGTCATCCCCAACCGGTTGAACTCTCCCGGTAAGGTCTGCAACACCGCAATCAAGATCGGCAACAACGCCGAGGTCAACGCCGTCGCACTGGCAAACCCCAAGTGGATCAAGATCAAAAACGCCCCGAGGATCGCAAACACGCCCAGCGGCCCGACCTGGTCCAGCCCGGTGTGCGCCACCACCTGCGAGCCCAGCCATTGCCCGGCCTGGGTAGTCAACAACGCCGTACCGAGGCTGATACCGACACCGAACACAATCACCGTGCCCCACGGAATCCGCGACTGCACATCCTTCCAGGTCATCACGCCAATCCCCGGCAACAGCAGGAACACCAGCCCGGCATAGGTGGTCGAGGTGGTGTCGAAATTGTGCAGGCGCCCTTCGGTAGCCCACGCCAACAGCAACAGCACCGATACGGTGAGCAAGCGTTTTTGCGGGCCGGTCATTGGGCCGATGTCCACCAGCGACTGGGCCACGGCTTCTTTGCCGCCGGGGATGCTGTCGCTTTCCGGCGGCAGCAGTTTGATCACCAGGAACAGCAACACCGCCGACATGATCAGCGCCCACGGCGCGCCGGCGATCAGCCAGTCGATCCACGACACGCGCTGGCCGAGCATCTTGTCCATAAACCCGACGGTCAGCAGGTTCTGCGCAGCGGCGGTCTGGATGCCGACGTTCCAGATGCTGGTGCCCTGGGCCACCACGATCATCAGACCGGCAGCGATGTTCGAGCGTTTATCGACGCCAAACGCCGCCACCACGCCCATCATGATCGGCACCACACAGGCACTGCGCGCGGTGGCGCTGGGCACCACGAGGCTCAGGAGGATGGTCACCGCGATCGCCCCCAGCAGAATGCCACGGGTGCTGGTGCCGACCCGGGTCAGGGTGACCAGGGCGATGCGCCGGTCCAGGCCGGTGTGGGTCATGGCGGCGGCGATGAACAACGCGCCGGCCACCAGGGCCAGCGCCGGGTTGGAGAAACCGGTCAGGGCCATGCTGATGGCCGGGCTGGAGCCGATCAGGTGAGTAGGGTCTTGCAGCGACGGCGCGGTGCCGAGCAAGAACGCCATGAGCGAGGTGATCATGATCGCGCTGGCTTCATAAGACACCGCCTCGGTGATCCACACCACCACGGCAAACGCGAGGATCGCCAGCATGCGATGCCCAGCGACCGGCAAGTCAGCGGGCAGCGGCAACAGCAGCACTCCGACCATCACCAGCACAGCGGCGACCAGGCCCAAGGGCAACTTGAAGGATGCAGCGGTTGTTGCGGGGGCGCTCATGGGGGGTCTCCGTCGGCCATCAAGTCAGGCTGGGAGCATGGCGCAAAATGTCGCAGGCGGTGTTGACAGGTATCAAACTTCTAGGCCAACAACTGACTCAACACGGCCCGTAACTTCCCGGGCTTGACCGGTTTGTTCAACAACGGTGCGTCCAGCCGCCGCAGGATGCGCCGGCACTGGTCGGTGCGGTCGGCGCTGATGATCACGGCGGGAATCGACTGGGCGAAATGCTCGCGCAGGTACTTGACCACCTCACTGCCCACCACACCGTGGTCCAAGTGGTAGTCCGCCAGGATCAACTCCGGCGCCCTGCCCTGCAACGCCAGCAACGCGCCGGCCTGGTCGGTGGCCGTGACCACCTCGCAACCCCACTGCCCGAGCAGCGCGCTCATGCTTTCGAGGATGCTGACCTCGTTATCCAGCACCAGCAAACGCCGCCCCGGCAGCGGGTTGCCGGTGGTCGGTTGCACCGGCAGCAGGCTGATGGCCAACGGCATTTCTTCGCTGATGGGTACTTCGATGCTGAACATCGACCCGCGTCCCGGCCACGAGCGCACCGCCACCGGGTAACCGAGGATCTCAGCGATACGTTCGACAATCGCCAGCCCCAGGCCCACGCCCTTGCGGTCCGAGGCGCGGCCGACGTCCAGTTGGTTGAATTCGAGAAAGATCGCATCGAGCCGGTCGGCCGGGATGCCGCGCCCGGTGTCCCACACTTCCAGGCGCAGGCGATCGCCCCGGCGGCGGGCGCCGAGCAGGATGCAGCCCTCGTCGGTGTAGCGGCAGGCGTTGCTGAGGAAGTTGCGCAGAATCCGCGTCACCAGGCGCAGGTCGGTCCGGATCGCGTAATGGCCGGTGTGTGAGCGTAAATTCAGTCCGGCGGCCAGGGCGACGGACTGGAATTCGGAGACCAGCGGCGCAAACAGCTCGTCCAGGCGATACAGCGCCACGTCCGGCTTGACCGCCGCCTGGTCCAACCGCGAGATATCGAGCAAGTCGGTGAGCAAATCCTCGGCCCCTTCCAGGGCCTGGTGCGTGCGCTCCACCAGCACCTGTTCGACGCTGGGCAATGGCCGTTCGCGCAAGGTGGCGATCAGCAGCCGTGCGGCGTTGAGCGGCTGCAACAGGTCATGGCTGGCGGCGGCGAGGTACTTGTCCTTGCTGCGGTTGGCGGCCTCGGCGGCGTCGCGGGCGTCGCGCAGTTCCTGTTCGACCTGTTCACGCTGGGCGATCTGCTGTTGCAGGTTGCGGTTGGCTTCGAGCAATTCATCGGTACGCGCCGCCACCCGCAACTCCAGCTCGTCGTTAAGGCGAATGTAGCGGTTGCGCTCGGCCTCCAGCTCATGGAGGCGCGCCGTGAGTTCCGGGTAGTGGCTCTTGCGCGCCGACTGGTCGCCCAACCCCAGCAGCCCAGCGAGGGCGCGCTGCTGGTCGTCAGAGTGCTTCGCCATAGACGACCTCGACATCACGCTGGCTCGATTCGCGGGGGTTGGTGAGGATGCACGGGTCGTGCATGGCGTGCTGGGACAGGAACGGAATGTCCGCGACCCGCACGCCGTGCAGGCCGAGGGTTTCGTGGAAGCCGATCGCATGCTTGAGCGCGATCAGATGCTCCACGAGCCGCCCACGGATCTGCAGATGGGTCAGGCCGCGGCAGTCGATGCCGAACGTCTCGGCAATCACCTTGAAGCGCTCCGGCGCCGAGTTGTAGTTGAACGCCACCACATGCTCCACCAGCACCGCGTTGCACAGGCCGTGAGGCAGGTCGAGGAAGCCGCCGAGGCTGTGGGACATGGCATGCACTGCGCCGAGGATCGCATTGGAGAACGCCAGCCCGGCCTGCATGCTGCCGAGCATGATTTTCTCGCGCAGGGCGATGTCCGTCGGGTTAGCGATCATCTGCACCAGGTTGCCGTTGATCAGGCGCATGGCTTCCAGCGCGTGGGGGTCGGTCAGCGGGCCGTGGCCGGTAGAGACGAACGCCTCGATCGCATGCACCAGCGCATCGATGCCGGTACAGGCGGACAGGAACGGGTCCATGCTGGCCGTGGTTTCCGGGTCGATCAGCGACACATCCGGCACCACCGCCTTGCTGACGATGGAGAACTTCATGCGCTCTTGCTGGTTGGAAATGATCACGAACTGCGAGACATCCGCCGAAGTGCCGGCGGTGGTGGGGATCAGGATCAACGGGGGGCTGGGCACGCGAATGGTGTCCACGCCTTCGAATTCGAGGATGTTGCGCCCATGGGCGACCACAATGCCGATGGCCTTGCCGCAATCCATCGGGCTACCGCCGCCGATGGCCACGATCACGTCGCAATGGTTGTCGCGGTACACCTCGGCGCCGAGCATGACTTCTTCGACACGGGGGTTGGGCGAGACGCTGCTGTACAGGCAGTAATCGATACCGATGGCCTGCAGGCTGGCTTCCACATCGGCGACCCAGCCGGCGGCGATCACACCGGGGTCGCTGACCACCAGCACTTTGCGCGCACCAAAGGTCTTGGCGTAATTACCGACGTTGTGCCGGCAACCGGCACCAAAGATGATTTCAGGCGAGACGAATTTACGTAAGAGGCTGAGATTTGGGCTCATTGGAAAGCCTGTTTTTATTATTTTTGAGAGATGCGCTCCACACTAACCCATCCGCGCGCGAATGCAATCAGACCAAAGAGTCATTCCCCAAACGACCCCGGCCAGCGCAGGGCTGGCCGGGGGTGAATCAGCGGCTGGCGAAGTACATGGTCACTTCAAAGCCGATACGCAGGTCGGTAAACGCGGGTTTAGTCCACATGGGGCGATCCTCTTGTTGTGCCGGAAGATTCCGGTAATGGCATTAATGCATGGGGGGATGGGGGTGCGAATGCTACTTTCGAACGAGCCTGGAGCATGCCTTGGTAGCGGGTGTACACAGAACAAAATGTGGGAGGGGGCTTGCCCCCGATAGCGGTGGGTCAGTGACATAAATCTTGACTGACCCACTGCAATCGGGGGCAAGCCCCCTCCCACATTGGATTGCATTTCAAGTCGGGGTTAGAAGAAGCCCAACGGGTTAATGTCGTAGCTCACCAGCAGGTTCTTGGTCTGTTGGTAGTGATCGAGCATCATCTTGTGGTTCTCACGCCCCACACCCGACTTCTTGTAGCCGCCAAACGCAGCGTGCGCCGGGTACAGGTGGTAGCAGTTGGTCCACACTCGACCGGCCTTGATCGCCCGGCCCATGCGGTACGCACGGTTGATGTCGCGGGTCCACAGCCCGGCACCCAGGCCGAATTCGCTGTCGTTGGCAATGGCCAGGGCTTCGGCTTCGTCCTTGAAAGTGGTGATACCCACCACCGGGCCGAAGATTTCTTCCTGGAACACGCGCATCTTGTTATGACCCTTGAGCAGGGTCGGCTGGATGTAGTAACCGCTAGACAGGTCACCCTCCAAACGCTCGGCCGCGCCGCCAGTGAGCAGCTCGGCGCCCTCTTCCTGGGCGATTTTGAGGTAGGACAGGATCTTGTCGTATTGCTGCTCGGACGCCTGGGCGCCGACCATGGTTTCGGTATCCAGCGGGTCGCCACGCTTGATCTTGGCGATCTTTTTCATCACCACTTTCATGAAGTCGTCGTAGATCGACTCCTGCACCAGCGCACGCGATGGGCAGGTACACACTTCGCCCTGGTTGAAGAACGCCAGTACCAGGCCTTCGGCGGCTTTTTCGATGAACTGTGGCTCGGCACTCATGATGTCTTCGAAGAAGATGTTCGGCGACTTGCCGCCCAGTTCAACGGTCGACGGAATGATGTTCTCGGCCGCGCAATGCATGATATGCGCGCCGATTGGCGTGGAGCCGGTAAAGGCGATCTTGGCGATGCGCTTGCTGGTGGCCAGCGCCTCACCGGCTTCACGGCCAAAGCCCTGCACGATGTTCAGCACGCCCGGTGGCAGCAGGTCATTGATCAGTTCGGCAAATACCATGATCGACAGCGGCGTCTGCTCGGCCGGCTTGAGCACGATGCAGTTACCGGCGGCCAGGGCCGGGGCAAGTTTCCAGGCGGCCATCAGCAACGGGAAGTTCCACGGAATGATCTGCCCGACCACGCCCAATGGCTCATGGAAGTGGTAAGCGGCGGTGTGTTCGTTGATTTCGGCGGCGCCGCCTTCCTGGGCACGGATGCAACCGGCGAAGTAACGGAAGTGGTCGGCGGCCAACGGCACGTCGGCGTTGAGGGTTTCGCGCACGGCTTTGCCGTTGTCCCAGCTTTCGGTGACGGCCAGGACTTCGAGGTTCTGCTCGATACGGTCGGCGATTTTCAGCAGCACCAGGGCGCGATCCTGGACCGAAGTCTTGCCCCAGGCGTCGGCGGCGGCGTGGGCCGCGTCGAGGGCCTTGTCGATGTCCGCCGCGTTGGAACGCGGGAATTCGGCGATGACTTCACCGGTCACCGGCGAAGTGTTGGTGAAGTATTCACCGCTGACTGGCGCGACGAATTCGCCGCCGATGAAGTTACCGTAGCGCGGCTTGAAGCTGACGATGGCGCCTGGGGTGCCAGGTTGTGCGTAGATCATGTTGAAGCCTCTGTCTGGGTCCGGGCCTGTCGGTCAACAGGCGATAACCCGATAGTAAAGAGGCCCCGCTGCCGGGCGAATGCGCCGTTGGCAGGGGGATTCTTGTCATTTGGTCGTAGATTCAGCGTTTGCCGACCAGGTCTTTGGGCAGTTTGAAGGTCCAGAGCATGCCGCCCTGGTTGAAGTCCTTGATACGCTTGGCCACTTCACCGCCCCACAACGGCACCGCGCCGCCCCAGCCGGAGAGCACCGAGACGTACTGTTCGCCGTCCATTTCCCAGGTCACAGGCGAGCCGAGTACGCCGGAGCCGGTCTGGAATTCCCAGACCTTCTCGCCGGTCTTGGCGTTGAAGGCCTGCAGGAAGCCTTCCGGCGTACCGGTGAACACCAGGTTGCCCTTGGTCGTCAGTACCCCGCCCCACAGCGGCGCGTAGTTCTTGTGGCGCCAGACTTCCTTACCGGAGACCGGGTCGATGGCGCGCAGCACGCCGATGTAGTCTTCGTTCAGCGGCTTGATGGTGAAGCCCGCACCGAGGAACGCCGCACCTTTTTTGTAGGTGATGCCTTCGTTCCACATGTCCATGCCCCATTCGTTGGACGGCACGTAGAACAACCCGGTGTCGCGGTTATAGGCCATCGGCATCCAGTTTTTCGCGCCGAGGAACGCCGGCGCAACGAACACCGACGTGCCCTTGGCTTCGCTGCCGGGCGCACCGGGGCGGCTGGCGTCGTTGTAGATCGGCCGGCCATTTTTATCCAGGCCGGTGGCCCAGGTGATTTTGTCGACAAACGGGAAGCCACGGATGAACTTGCCGTTGGTGCGGTCGAGCACGTAGAAGAAGCCGTTACGGTCGGCGGTGGCCGCCGCTTTGATCTCTTTGCCGCCTTCGGTGTAGTTGAAGGAGACGAGCTCGTTCACGCCGTCGTAGTCCCAGCCGTCATGAGGCGTGGTCTGGAAGTGCCACTTGATGGTGCCGTCATCCGGGTTCAATGCCAGACGCGAGGACGAGTAGAGGTTGTCGCCAGGGCGCAGGTGGGAGTTCCACGGTGCCGGGTTGCCGGTGCCGAACAGCAGCAGGTTGGTTTCCGGGTCGTAGTAGCCGCCGAGCCACGGCGCCGCGCCGCCGGTTTTCCACAAGTCGCCAGGCCAGGTCTTGCCTGCCTCGCCACCTGAAATACCGTTTTCCACGGCCTTACCGTCCTTGTAGACGTAACCCATGTGACCTTCGACAGTCGGACGGGTCCACAACAGGTCACCGTTTTTCGGGTCGTAGGCTTCGATCTTGCCTACCACGCCGAATTCGCCACCGGCCACACCGGTAATCAGCTTGCCGTTGATCACCAGAGGCGCGGCGCTGATCGAGTAGCCTTCTTTGTGGTCGGCGACTTTTTTGCTCCACACCACTTTGCCGGTGTCTTTGTTCAGGGCCACCAGCTTGGCGTCGAGGGTGCCGAAGAACACCAGGTCGCCGTACAGCGCCACGCCCCGGTTGATCACGTCACAGCACGGGCGGATGTCATCGGGCAGACGCGCATCGTACTGCCAGAGCTTCTTGCCGGTGCGCGCGTCCACCGCAAACACCCGCGAATAGGAACCGGTGAGGTACATCACCCCGTCCTTGATCATCGGCTGCGCCTGCTGGCCGCGCTGCTTCTCGCCGCCAAAGGAGAATGCCCAAACCGGGCGCAGGTCCTTGACGTTGTCCACGTTCAGGGTATCGAGCGGGCTGTAGCGCTGGCCCTGCACGCCCAGGCCGTTGGTGACGATCTGCCCGGGGTTTTTCGGGTCCTGGAGGATGTCCTGGTCGGTCACGGCGGCCATGGCCTGGCCGGATAACAGAATGGCACCGAGCAACACACTCAAGGCGAAGGGTTGGCGGCGTGCGGGTTGGGTCATGACGGCTACCTCTGCGGTTTTTTGTTATACCCGGGAAATTTTCCCGGTCTGGTACAGATTCTTGGGCGCAGGGGCGGTTGTCACAATTGACCGCAGTATCGAGATTGCTAGTTCCTTAGTAGCGGGTCGGGCCTGTCAGCGGGCGGAATCGACGCGCTGCATCTGCTCGCGCTCGTAACGCGGGTACAGGTGGCTGACGCTGCGGATCAGTTCATAGCGGCTCAGGTTGATCGCGGCGAAGCGCTCGGGGATGGGGCTGCGGATCATCTCGGCCATGTCGGTGCCCTGGGCGGCGCCGTCGCGCAGCAGTTGGTCGAGCCAGGTGAGGTAGTCGCGCATCTGCGCGAACGGCTGCGCATCGTTGGCCACCGGGCCATGACCGGGCACGACCAGGGTCCAGGCCAACGCCTGCAGGGTGTCGATGTCCGCCAGCCACGCCGCCAGCCCGGGGCTGTTGGGGGTGGTGAGGGCACGTTGGTAGAACACCAGGTCGCCGGCAAACAGCACACCGGTGCTCTGGTCGAGGATGGCCAGGTCGGCGCAGGTGTGGCCGGTCAGCGCGAGCAGGCGCAGGTCGTGGCGGCCAACGCTGAGCACGCCGGGTTCGAGCACTTGCGTGGGCAATTGCACTTCGGTGCCGCGCATCCAGTCGCCGACCATGCGGTAGAGGTTTTCCGCCATGCTATTGCCCTGCTCATGCAGCAGGCGCGTGGTGCCGGCCAGGGCGCCGATGGGCACGTCCTTGAAGGCCTGGTTGCCCAGCGCATGGTCGGGGTGGTGGTGGGTCAGCAGCACCTGGATCACCGGTTTGGCGGTGACGCTGGCGATGGCCTGGCGCAGGGCTTCGCCGTAGCGCCGCGACGGCCCGGTGTCGATCACCACCACACCGGCCTCGGTGACGATGAACGCGGTATTGACGATGTTGCCGCCGTTGTCCTTGGCAAAATTGTCGGTACTGCCTTCCAGCAGCCAGGTGTCGTCGGCGATCAGCCGTGGCTTGAGGGCGTAGTCGAGGTCTGCCAGCGCGGGCAGGCTCAGGCTCAGGCACAACAATAGAATCCAGCGCATGCCGCGCTCCTTCTGGTCAGGGGATGGCTGCGTCGAATTCATTGCCGCTGTTGTCGCGCAGCACCAGGCGCGTCGGCCCGGGTGCGTCGATGTCAAAGGCCAGGTTGGGGTTTTCGCTGACCGCCGGGAACAGCTCCAGCTCGGCCAGCACCTGACCGTCCTGGCCACGCAGTTGCGCGTGGTTGAGATAAAACTCGGGGATGCCGCTGACCATGCCGTTATCCATCGGGTGCGCCACCTGCACGCGCACCCGGCTGAATTCACCGCGTGGGTAACGCCCGCCGAGGACTTCACCGATATGCTCTTCCCAACCCGGCTGGGTGCGGACCACGCTGGGCGCGGTGCAACCGCCGCCGGCAGCGTCGATCAGGGTCGAGCCGACGTGCCACAGCCCGTCATCGGTGAGCACCGCCGCACGCAGGGGCGTGGCCTGTTCGATGCGGATACGGATCGACAGCCAGGGCAACACCCCGGCCTTGGGCTGAAAATCGACAATCCTGGGCAACGGGTTGAGCTCGGCCCAGGCGAGGATCTTCACCACATGGCCCTTGAATGCCCGCGCATCGATTTCCAGCGGCACCTGCCGCGCATCTTCGGCGAACGGCGGCGCCAGCAGCTTGACCCGCTCGTCGAACACGAACGGCGCATCGGCCAGCAACTGCTTGTGGTAGAACGCCCACATCACCGACGGCACCGGGTCCGGGCCCGGTTCGACCGCCGCGGCGTGGGCCGCCAACGGCAACCAGCAGGCCAACATGCAGTTCAGTCGCCAGTTCATCGCCTGCTCCTATTGGTACATTTCGGGCACTTCGTACTGCAGGCCGTAATGGCTGTAGATGGTTTGCAGCGAGCCGTCGCGGATCAGGCCTTCCAGCGCCTCTTCCACCGCGTAGGCCAACTGGCGATTGCTCTCGTGTACCGCCATGCCGATCTCCCAGCGCTGCCGACCCATGCTCGGGTAAGCGTTTTGCGCCAGGGCCAATTGCGGATCGTGCGCCTCATGCACCTGCCAGTCGATCTCGCCGCGCATCGCCATCACCGCGTCGACTTCACCGGCCTTCATCGCCGCAAACGCCTGAGGTACGCCGGGGTAGTGATGGGTCTGGCGGGCGAGCATGCCGTTGAACACCGAGGTCAGGTAGAACGACGGCACGCTGTCGACTTCGACGCCGATCGGGTGCTCCTCAAACACCGCCACGCTGGCGACCTTGTCCAGGCGCCGGCGGTCGTAGGCCACCTGCCATTGTTCGTTCTGGTAAGGCCCGAACATCACCACGTGGCCGTTTTCCAGTTCACCCTGATCGTTACGCCTTTGCGCGTAATCATGGTCGTAGGGTGCGCGCATCATCAAGTCGGCCAGTTGCTGGTTATGCAACTGGCTGCCGCGCCAGATGTAGTCGCGCAGGTCGTCGTCGAGTTTTTCCCCGGCCGGCGCCCAGATCAATTTGAGCTGCACCCCCAGCGCCTTGGCCAGGGCCTGGGCCAGCTCCACGTCGACCCCGCGCGGGGTGGCACCGTCTTCGAAACTGTAGGGGGCAAAGTCTCTGTACACCGCCACTTTCAGCTCACCGGCGGCGATCATCTGGTCATAGCTGCGCACCTGCGCCTGTGCCGTCTGGCAACACAGCAGGGCCAGGCCGAGCACATAAGCGAACAGGCGCATGGCTTACTCCTCGACGTGAACGCTGTCCAGGTAGGTACGTACCGCCCACAAGGCTTCCTGGCTCAGGTAATCGGCCATTTTCGGCATATACACCCGACCGTCGCGCACCGCGCCGTGACGCACGCGCTGCACAAACCACTCATCACCGGCCTCGCCCACATCCAGCAAGCGCAAGTCGGGGGCGATGCCGCCAGACTTGGCTTCCAGGCCGTGGCAGGCGGCGCAGTTCTGATTGTAGGCGGACGAACCGATTTCCAGGGCCCGATCGTGTTCAGGCGACGTGCGATAGGGGTTCACCGCCGCCCAGCCGTCCTCATCGACCGCCACGCCGGCGTCTTTGACCGAGGTCAGGCCCTTGGTTTCCACTGCTTGCGGGACCACGTTGCCGTGGGCCCAGGCTGGACCTGCACCGATCACACCGGCCAACAGCCCGGCGACGAGCAAGGCATTGAGTTTTGTTGTCATTATTTTTGCCCTCAGGATTGCACGCAAAACCTCATTGCAGAGGTTATGGCGACCATCTTAGGAACCCTGGGGCATGGGCCGTATGCTGCTTTGGTGGCCGGCTTATCCTCCCTTGGTAGTAGGGCTTGTGGGGCACGCCTAAAACAGCGGCGCGCCGGGAAGTCTTCCCGGCAACAGCGGGACTTTTTCCGTATCCGCCCAGCACCTTGGCGCTCCACCCTGTGCAGGCCAAAACCTCCACTGGGAACTGCAACCATGACAAGAACAAGATCGCTACCCGCCCTCTCACCGCTGAGGCTCACCCCTTTGAGCTTAGCTGTGCAGGCCTTCCTGCTGGTCGGCAGCCTGTCCTTGAGTGCGGCCAGCTTCGCCGCCGCTGAACCTGCCACCAAGCCGACCCGCAACGTCACCTGGGAAGACATCGCCAACGACCACCTGACCACCAAGGACGTGCTGCAATACGGCATGGGCACCAACGCCCAGCGCTGGAGCCCGTTGGCCCAGGTCAACGACAAGAATGTGTTCAAACTCACCCCGGCCTGGTCCTACTCATTCGGTGACGAAAAGCAGCGCGGCCAGGAATCCCAGGCCATCGTCAGCGACGGCGTGGTCTACGTCACCGGCTCCTACTCCCGCGTGTTCGCCCTCGACGCGAAGACCGGCAAGCGCCTGTGGACCTACAACCACCGCCTGCCCGAGAACATCCGCCCGTGCTGTGACGTGGTCAACCGCGGTGCGGCGATCTTCGGCGATAAAATCTACTTCGGCACCCTCGACGCGCGCCTGATCGCCCTCGACAAGAACACCGGCAAAGTGGTGTGGAACAAGAAATTCGGCGACCACGCCGCCGGCTACACCATGACCGGCGCCCCGGTGCTGATCAAAGATAAAGTCAGCGGCAAGGTGCTGCTGATCCACGGCAGCTCCGGCGATGAGTTCGGCGTGGTCGGCCAGTTGTATGCGCGCGACCCGGACACCGGCGAAGAAGTGTGGATGCGCCCGTTCGTCGAAGGCCACATGGGCCGCCTGAATGGCAAGGACAGCACCCCAACCGGCGACGTGAAAGCCCCGTCGTGGCCGGATGACCCGACCACCGAAACCGGCAAAGTCGAGGCCTGGAGCCACGGCGGCGGCGCGCCTTGGCAGAGCGCGAGCTTCGATGCCGAGACCAACACCATCATCGTCGGCGCCGGCAACCCCGGCCCGTGGAATACCTGGGCGCGCACCGCCAAGGACGGCAACCCGCACGACTTCGACAGCCTCTACACCTCGGGCCAGGTCGGCGTCGACCCGAGCACCGGCGAAGTGAAATGGTTCTACCAGCACACCCCGAACGATGCCTGGGACTTCTCCGGCAACAACGAGCTGGTGCTGTTCGACTACAAGGACAAGGACGGCAAAGTGGTCAAGGCCACCGGCCACGCCGACCGCAACGGTTTCTTCTACGTGGTCGACCGCAACAACGGCAAGCTGCAGAACGCCTTCCCGTTCGTCGACAACATCACCTGGGCCAGCCATATCGACCTGAAAACCGGCCGTCCGGTGGAAAACCCAGGCCAGCGTCCGGCCAAGCCGTTGCCGGGTGAAACCAAGGGCAAGTCGGTGGAAGTCTCGCCGCCGTTCCTCGGCGGCAAGAACTGGAACCCCATGGCCTACAGCCAGGACACCGGCCTGTTCTACATCCCGGGCAACCAGTGGAAAGAGGAATACTGGACCGAAGAGGTCAACTACAAGAAAGGCTCGGCGTACCTGGGCATGGGGTTCCGCATCAAGCGCATGTATGACGACCACGTCGGCACCCTGCGCGCGATGAACCCGACCACCGGCAAGGTGGTGTGGGAGCACAAGGAATCCCTGCCACTGTGGGCCGGCGTGCTGGCGACCAAGGGCAACCTGGTGTTCACCGGCACCGGCGACGGTTTCTTCAAGGCCTTCGACGCGAAAACCGGCAAGGAGCTGTGGAAGTTCCAGACCGGCAGCGGCATCGTCTCGCCGCCGATCACCTGGGAACAGGATGGCGAACAGTACATCGGCGTCACCGTCGGCTATGGCGGCGCGGTGCCGTTGTGGGGCGGCGACATGGCCGAGCTGACCAAGCCGGTGGCACAGGGTGGGTCGTTCTGGGTGTTCAAGATCCCGAGTTGGGATAACAAGACCGCGCAGAAGTAACCCCTGCGAGGATGCCGGGTCGCCTTCGTGGTGAGGGAGCTTGTCGAACCGTCCCGTTGGGCTGCGAAGCGGCCCCGGCATTCCTTCAGCAACATCGAGCATTCAGGTTTACGGGGTCGCCTTCGTGGCGAGGGAGCTTGTCGAGGCGTCGAACCGTCCCGTTGGGCTGCGAAGCGGCCCCGGCATTCCTTCAGTGACACCGTGCGTTCAGGCTTTACGACTGCTGCGCAGCCGAGCGGGAGCAAGCTCCCTCGCCACAGGAACCGCGCCACTCTCGAGGTATCGTGATGAAATATCTGCCCCTGTTACTGATGCTAACGCTGCCCGTGGCCCACGCCGACGACGGCGACGACGCCCCGCTGGTCATCAACGGTTGCACCATCGCCGAACACAGCCAATGCCCCGGCGCCAACCTCAAGGGCGCCAACCTGAGCAACCAGAACCTCGCCAAAATAAACCTGGCCGGCGCCGACCTGCGCGATGCGGACTTGCGCCACGCCAACCTCGACCTGGCCAACCTGGAAAAAGCCCAACTGCAAGGAGCCAACCTGACCCGCGCCAGCCTGCAACAAAGCAACCTGCGCCTGGCCGACTTCACCGGCGCCACGCTGATGGCGATCCAAGGTTGGGGCCTGTTCGCCCAGGGCGCGCAGTTTGAAAACGCCAACCTGAGCGCGGCCTACCTGCAATTCGCCCGACTGTCCGGGGCAAAAATGCGCAAGGCCAACCTGCGTGCGGCGGATCTGGAAATGACCTGGCTGAGCAAGGCCGACCTGCAAGGGGCGGATCTGAGCGATGCTAATTTGCAAGAGGCCAAGTTCGGTGAGAGCAACCTGGAACAGGCCACCCTCACGGGCAGCCGCCAGCACTATGCGAACTTTCAGGATGCCAATATGGAAGGCTGCAAGGACTGCCCTACCACCTGGGACCGTTAGAGCACCGCGATTCAAAATGTGGGAGGGGCGGTGCGACGATTCGACTTGCCCCCGATAGCAGTGTGTCAGCCAATACATGCATGACTGATCCACCGCTATCGGGGGCAAGCCCCCTCCCACATTTGAATGGTGTGAAACAGAGAGAAAATTGTCAGCCCGCTACTCTCACCACGCCCATGTCGATGCCCAAGTGGACCAGTTCGGCATGGGAACTCACCTGCAGCTTGCTCTTGAGCAAGGTCAGGTGGTTGGACACGGTCTTGCTGCTGATATTCAGTTGTTCGGCAATGGTCCGTGTGGGCGTGCCCCTGGCCAGCATCAGGAAAATTTCCAGCTCACGCGGCGTCATGCCCTGCAAGCGTTGATCGCTTGGCGTGTAGGCCAGCTCGGTGGCCAGGGCCTGCTCGATGTAGGCGTGGCCGTCGAGGATGCGCCGCACCGCTTCGATCAACACCTCGGGCGCCGAGCTTTTGGTCAGGTAGCCCGCCGCGCCGGCCTCCAGGGCTTGGCGCACCAGCGGCAGTTCGTCGTGCATGCTGAAGAACAGCACACGCAGTTGCGGCAGGCGCTGGCGCAGGCGGCGCGTGGTTTCCAGGCCGCTGATACCGGGCAGGCCGAAGTCCATGATCACCAAGTGCGGCACCGCTTCCTGGACCCGGCTCAGCGCCTCTTCGCCGCTGGCCGCCTCGCGCACTTCAATCGCCGGCAATAGCGCACGCAACAGGCTGGCATAGCCCTGGCGCACCACCGCATGGTCATCCACCAACAGAATATTCATCAGGCCTCCAATGGCATGTTCAACGCCAGCGCCCAACCGGCGCCGGGGTGGCTGAGGATTTTCAGGTCGCCGCCCAGGCAGCGTGCGCGCTCGTACATCGAATACAGACCGACGCCGGGGCGCTGCGGCGTTTGCGCACCACGCCCGTTATCGCGCACCCACAGGCGCAGACGCGAACCGCGATGTTGCAGACGTATACGCACTTGGCTGGCGTCGGCATGCCGCACGATGTTGGTCAGGGCTTCCTGCAGCAGGCGATAGAGATGGGTCTTGCTGGCCCCGGACAACGCCGGCAGGTCCGCACTGACCCGCAGCCGGCAATCGATGCCATGGCTGGCCTGCCACTGCGTCACCAGCATCGAGAACGCCTCGGCCAGCGGCAGGTGTTGCAGGGCCACCGGGTACAGGTCGTGGACCAGCGCACGAAAGCCTTGCTGCAGGTGGTCGCAGTGATCTTCCAGTTGCCCCACCGTGCGCGCCAGCAACTGCGGTTGGTCGGTGACCAGGCGTAACAGGCAGGCCTGGGCGCGAATACCGGCCAGGTATTGGCCGAGGTCATCGTGCAGGGTCTGGGCCAGGTGGTTGCGCTCCTGCTCTTGCACCGCCATCAGGGTTTGGGTCAGTTGGGTGTTGTCGGTGTGCGCCTGCTCCAAAGCATCGGTCATGCGATTGAAATGCAGCGCCAGTTGCCGCGCTTCCGGCGAACCGGCGCTGCGCAGGCGCACATTGAGCTGGCCGGCGCAGACCTGTTGCAGGGCGTGCAGCAGTTCGTCAAGTACGCCCATGCCACGGCGTACCGCCCAGCGGATGGTCAACAGGCTCAGTGCCAGCGCCAGGGCGCACAGACTCGCCAGTTGTTGCAGGGAGTCCCAGACTTCGTCGATCTCATCACGCGGGTCGACCACAATCGACACGCGCCGCCCATCCGGCAAGTCCATCACCTGGGCGCTGCGCCGTGCCTCGGCGAACAACAGGCGCCCGAGCCAGGCGTCCAGGCCGTCCGGCAGCGGCGCTTGCAAGGTCTCGTCGGGGGCCAGCCAATGCACGCGCACATGCCGCAGGCTGGCCGTGAGGCGCGGTTGCAGGCTGGCCGGGTCGCGCTCGGCGGTTTCGCTCAAGTAATGCACCACCGCTTCGGCCGATTGCAGCTCACGCTCCACATCCGTCAAGGCCTGGTGCAACAACAGCGCGGTGCAGGCGCAGGTGACGAGGGCGAAGAAACCGCACACCCACAGGTTGATGCGCCACAGTGCCGACATGCCTAGTGCGCCACGCGGGCGGGCACGCTCAACGCTTGCAGTGGCGCGTGCAGCTTGTCGACGCCAATCAGGCTGACGATCAGCAGGAACGGTAACAGCAAGGCTTTGAGGATTTGCATGAGCAGTCATCTCCCGAGTCTGCGCGAGGGTTGTGCCCCATGCTAAGACCGCACCCCGTGCGCGGGGCTACTACCTTGGTACTGCCTCAGCGGTACTTTCTGCATATTTGCAGCGGCCTCAAGGGTTCCTATGCTGGCGCAACCTGACATGGAGTGCCTTATGCGCCAGCTCGCCCCCTACGCCGTGCTCTACCTGCTGGCGATTGCCTGCGCCGCCGGGGTGGCCACCGCCAGCCAGGCCGCCGAGGCACCGCTGGCGGTGCAGATCGGCTACCTGGGCTATCGACCTGATCCGGGGCCGCTACTGTCGAATGTGATTCCCGAGCCCGCGGATGCCGGGCAGCGTGGCGCGGAGCTGGCGATCATCGACAGCAATAGCACCGGCGCCTTTCTCAACCAGCGCTACAGCCTGACCGTCGCCACGGCGGACAGCCCCGACGCCCTGCTCGCCGCCGCCCAGGCCCAGCACGCCCAAGGCCTGCGCCTGTTCGTGGTCAACGCCCCCGCCGCCAGCCTGCGCCAGCTCAGCGCGGCCTTGCCCGACAGCCTGCTGTTCAACGCCGGCAGCCCCGATGACAGCCTGCGCAGCACCGATTGCCTGGGCAACGTGCTGCATACACTGCCGAGCCGGGCCATGCTCGCCGATGCCCTGGCGCAATTTCTGGTGGTGCGCAAATGGCAGAAGGCGTTGCTGATCGTCGGCCCCACCGAGGATGACCAGGCCTACGCCGCCGCCCTGCGCCGCGCCGCCAAGCGCTTCGGGGTGAAACTGGTGGCGGAGAAAGCCTGGCGCTTCGATAACGACCAACGCCGCAGCGCCCAGGCGGACATGCCGCTGTTCACCCAGACCGCCGAATACGACGTGGTGCTGGTGGCGGACGAGCGCGGTGACTTCGGCGAGTACGTGCCCTACCAGACCTGGTACCCGCGCCCCGTCGCCGGCACGCAAGGCCTGACGCCCACCGGCTGGCACAAAACCGTCGAGACCTACGGCGCCGCGCAATTGCAAAAACGCTTCGAGGCCCTGGCCGGGCGCTGGATGAACGACCGCGACTTCGCCGCCTGGATGGCCGTGCGCAGCGTCGCCAGTGCGGTGAGCAAGCTGCGCCAGGTCGATCCCATGACCATCCGCCAACTGGAAATCAGCGAGCAACTGCCGCTGGACGGTTTCAAGGGCCGCAAGCTCAGCTACCGCCCCTGGAACGGCGAACTGCGCCAACCGATCCCCATCGTGCAACCGCGCGCCCTGGTCAGCACCTCGCCCCAGGACGGTTTCCTGCACCCTTTCAATGAAATGGACAGCCTGGGCTATGACAAGCCCGAGGTGACCTGCCGCTTCCCCTGATCGCTCACACAATAATAAGGAATCTGCCATGCGCCGCACCCTGCTCTCATGCGCCCTGCTGCTTGCCGCCGGGCACGCCGTGGCCAGCACCGCCTGGGTCTCCAACGAGAAAGACAACAGCCTGAGCCTGATCGACATGCAGACCCTGCAAGTCACCGACACGCTCAAGGTCGGCCAGCGCCCACGGGGCCTGCTGCTGTCCCATGACAAAAAGCTGCTGTACATCTGCGCCAGCGACTCGGACCGCGTGCAGGTGATGGACGTGGCCACGCGCAAGATCATCAAGGAACTGCCCTCCGGCAAAGACCCCGAGCAGTTCGCCCTGCACCCCAACGACCGCTGGCTGTATGTGTCTAACGAAGACGATGCACTGGTCACGGTGATCGACACCGAGACCTCCAAGGTACTCGGCCAGATCAACGTCGGCGTCGAGCCCGAAGGCATGGCCGTAAGCCCGGACGGCAAGTGGGCAGTGAACACCAGCGAAACCACGAACATGCTGCACTGGATCGACACCAGCACCCAGACCCTGGTCGACAGCACCCTGGTGGACCAGCGCCCGCGCTTCGTCGAGTTCAACCACGATGGTTCGCAACTGTGGGCCTCGGCGGAGATCGGCGGCACCGTGACCATTCTCGATGTGGCCAGCCGCGCGGTCCTCAAGACCCTGACCTTCAAGATCAAGGGCGTCCACCCAGACAAGGTACAGCCGGTGGGGATCAAGCTCAGCGCCGACGGCAAGTACGGCTTTGTCGCCCTGGGCCCGGCCAACCATGTGGCAGTGATCGACGCCAAGACCTTCGAGATCCTCGACTACCTGTTGGTGGGCCGCCGCGTGTGGCAGATGGCATTTACCCCGGACGAAAAACAGTTGCTGGCCACCAATGGCGTCAGCGGCGATGTGTCAGTGATCGATGTGGACAGCCTCAAGGTGATCAAGTCGGTGAAGGTCGGGCGTTATCCGTGGGGCGTGGTGGTCACGCCATGAATGCCCTGGAGGTGCGCGACCTGAGCTTCGCCTATGGCGCGCGCCAGGCCTTGCACGAGGTGAGTTTCAGCCTGGCACCGGGGCGCTTTGCCGCGTTGCTGGGGCCCAACGGTGCCGGCAAGTCGACCTTGATCGCCCTGCTCACGCGCTTGTACGACCTGCAAAGCGGCGACATCCGCGTGGGCGGCCATTCCCTGCGCGACGCACCGCGCGCGGCCCTCACGCAATTGGGGGTGGTGTTCCAGCAAAGCACCCTGGACCTGGATTTGAGCGTCGAACAGAACCTGCGCTATCACGCCGCGCTACACGGTTTGTCGCGGCGCCAGACCGACGTGCGCGTCGCCGCCGAGCTGGCGCGCCAGGCCCTCACCGAGCGGCGCCGCGAAAAAGTCCGCGAGCTCAACGGCGGGCACCGGCGCCGCGTGGAAATCGCCCGGGCATTGCTGCATGAACCGCGCTTGCTGTTGTTGGATGAAGCCAGCGTCGGCCTCGACCCCGCCAGCCGCCTGGCGCTGAACCAGCACGTGCGCAACCTGTGCCTTGAGCAAGGCATCAGCGTGCTGTGGACCACCCATCTGCTCGATGAAGTGCAACCCGACGATGCGTTGATGATCCTGCACCAGGGCCGCTTGGTGGCCAGCGGGCAAGTCGATGCGCTGATCCTGGAACAGGGCGGCGACCTCGGCAGCGTGTTCGCGCGCCTGACCCGCGCCACTTCGACGGGAGCCCCGGCATGAATGCTTACTGGCAATGTTTGCGCGGCATCGTCCTGCGCGAGTGGCTGCGCTTTGTGTTGCAGCGCACGCGGTTTCTCAGCGCCCTGGTGCGCCCGCTGTTGTGGCTGCTGGTGTTCGCCGCTGGGTTCCGCGCCGCGCTGGGTATCTCGGTGATCGAACCCTACGACACCTACATCCCCTACGAGGTCTACATCATCCCGGGGCTGGCCTGCATGATCCTGCTGTTCAACGGCATGCAGGGTTCGCTGTCGATGGTCTACGACCGCGAGATGGGCAGCATGCGCGTGTTGCTGACCAGCCCGCTGCCGCGCACGTTTTTGCTGTGCAGCAAGTTGCTCGCCACCGCGTTGATTTCGCTGTTGCAGGTGTACGGGTTCCTGGCGATTGCCTGGGTCTACGGCGTGCAACCACCGGCGATGGGGCTGTTGATCGCCCTGCCGGCGTTGCTGCTGGTGGCCTTGATGTTGAGCGCCTTGGGCCTGCTGCTGTCGAACGCGATTCGCCAACTGGAGAACTTTGCCGGGGTGATGAATTTCGTGATCTTCCCGCTGTTTTTCATGTCGTCGGCGCTGTACCCGTTGTGGAAGATGCGCGACTCCAGCGAGTGGCTGTATTGGCTGTGCGCAATCAACCCCTTCACCCACGCCGTGGAGTTGGTGCGCTTTGCCCTGTATGAACGCTTCGCCGGCCTGGCCCTCGCGGTTTGCCTGGGTTTGACCGTGCTGTTCGCACTGTTGGCGGTGCTCACCTTCAACCCACAGCATGCGGCGTTGCGCAAAAAAGGCTGAAGGCGGCAAAAACTACTACTTTAGTACTGGTTTTCATGTCTATCGTCGCATTCCCAAGGGCTCGGGACTCACGTGTAATGGGCGCATAACGATAAGGATCGCCCTGCCATGCTGCCTGCCCGACTGCCCTTGTTGGCGCTGCTGTGCCTGTTTGCCGCCAACGTACAGGCCGATACCGCCTTATTTTCCGCCGATGGCTATCGCATCAGCCTGTACCGCAGCCCCACACCCGATCACGTGCAGGGCGCGACGATCATCGACACCCCTGCCCTGCAAGCCCTGCTGACCCAGACCCCAGCCCCGGTACTGATCGATGTGTACCGCCGCCAATGGCTGCAAGGCCGCTTCATCGAAGACCAGCCCCACGCCAACCTGCCCGGCAGCCGTTGGCTAGCGAACACCGGCGACGGCGACCTCACACCGGAGTGGCAAAGTTATTTCGTGCGCCATGTGTACGCCTACAGCGGCGGCAACCTTGCGCGACCATTGGTGTTCTATTGCCGCGCCGATTGCTGGCTGAGTTGGAACGCGGTAAAACGTGCCGCCAACCTGGGCTATACCTCTGTGTATTGGTATCGCGATGGTCTGGATGCCTGGGAAGCGGCGAAGCTGCCGGTGTCGGTCGCCCAACCCGAGCCATTTGAATAACCACAATAAGAAAGGTGAACGGCCATGTACAAAATCCTGATTGCCGATGATCACCCACTGTTTCGCGAAGCGATGCATAACGTCATCAGCGACGGTTTCCCCGGCAGCGAAGTGATGGAGACCGCCGACCTGGAGAGCGCCCTGGCGCTGACCCAGGAACACGACGACCTCGACCTGATCCTGCTCGACCTGAACATGCCCGGCATGCACGGCCTCAATGGCCTGATCAACCTGCGCAACGAATCGCCGACCATCCCGGTGGTGATCGTGTCCGCCGAGCAAGATAAACAGATCGTGCTGCAGGCCATCACTTATGGCGCCGTCGGTTTTATCACCAAGTCGTCGCCGCGCCTGCAAATGACCGAGGCGATCCAGCAGATTCTCAACGGCAATGTGTACCTGCCACCGGACATCATCCGCACCCAGAAACCCGGCACCCATCGGCGCCTGAACGAAAACCCCGGTTTCGCCCCCGAATTGCTGCAGGCGTTGACCCGTAAGCAGTTGCTGGTGTTGGAGCGGATGACCAAGGGCGAGTCGAACAAGCAGATTGCCTACACTCTGGAGATCGCTGAAACCACGGTAAAGGCGCATGTGTCGGCGATTTTGCGTAAGTTGAATGTGCATAATCGGGTGCAGGCGATTCTCAGTGCCGGGGATATTGATTTTGGTTCTTACTTGCGCCGCTGATCGTCCAGAAACGACATAGAACCCTTGTGGGAGGGGGCTTGGATGGGGCTTGTGTGGGAGGGGGCTTGCTCCCGATAGCGGTGGATCAGTTATAGGTGCAGTGACTGGTAGTCAGCTATCGGGGGCAAGCCCCCTCCCACATTGGATCTCCATTTGATCTCTGGATCTCTGGTTCTCTGGATCTCTGTTTGATCGCTGTTTGAGGAGCGTTCGGTGGTCACTTGCCTAAGAGGTGGCTCATCGCGGTCTTGAGTTTCATCGGCCGCACCGGCTTGTGCATCAAGGTGTGCCCCAGCTCGCGGATCTGCAGTTTCAGCTCGTTGCTGTAGTTGGCGGTGATCATCATCGCCGGGATCGGGCTGGCGCGTCGGGCGTTGATGCGCGCCACGGCGTCGACGCCGTTCTGCTCATCGTCCAGGTGGTAGTCGGCAATCAACAGATCGGCCTCGGCGTGGTAGTTGTCCACCTGCCGCGCCAGGTCTTGTTCCGACAAGGCGGTGACCACCCGGCAGCCCCACCCTTCCAGCAAGGTGCGCATTCCCGCGCAGATCGCTGCGTCGTTATCCAGCACCCACACCCGGGCGCCTTGCAGGCGTTCCAGCATCGGTTCGCTCATGCACGGCTGGGGCAGCGATTTGGGCGCGGTGGCGCTCAAGGGCACGTCCACCGCGAACATCGAGCCCTTGCCCGGCCACGACTTGACGGTGATGCGGTGGCCGAGAATACCGGCGATTTTTTCCACGATGGCCAGGCCCAGGCCCAGCCCGCGATCCTGGTCGCGCCGCTGCACATCGCCGCGCTTGAACTCCTGGAAAATCTCCTCCAGGCGATCCTCGGCGATGCCCATGCCGCTGTCCCAGACCTGGATCGACAAGCGCTGGTGCTGGCGTCGACAGCCCAGCACCACGCGCCCCGAATAGGTGTAGCGAATGGCATTGCTCAGCAGGTTGCGCAGAATCCGCGCCAGCAGCTGGATATCGCTGCGCACCAACGCCGAACAGCCGATGAAGTGCAACTCCAGGCCTTCGCTGCGCGCCAGTTGGGTGAACTCGACGGCCAGGTTGTCGAGCAGTTCGCTGAGGGCGAACGGGGCGATATCGGCTTTGATCACCCCGGCATCCAGCTTGGAAATATCGACCAGCGTGCCCAACAGGTTTTCCACGTCTTCCAGCGAGTTGCTCACGTTGCGTACCAGGGCCTCATTGGCCTGGGGTTCGCGGCGTTCGAGCAAGGCGCCGGTAAACAGCCGCGCGGCGTTCAACGGTTGCAACAGGTCATGGCTGACGGCAGCAAGGAATTTGGTTTTCGACAGGTTGGCCTGCTCGGCTTCGAGTTTGGCTTCGCGCAGGCGCGATTCCACGCGGCGGCGTTCGTCGATTTCGCGCAGCAACTGGTCGTTCAGCGCGGTCAGTTCCGAGGTGCGCTGGGCGACGCGCAGTTCCAGGTTTTGATAAGCCTGGTGCAAGGCCTCGGCGGTGCGCCGGCGCTCGGTGATGTCGCGGATCAGCACAAAGATCCCCACCACTTCGCCACTGGCCAGGCGGTTGGGCACGTAGGAGCGCAGCATGTAGCGCTCCTGGTTGTTGATGTTGGTTTCGGCGAATTCGAAGGTCACGCTCTCCCCCGCCAGCGCCTGCGCGACGTAGGCATCCAGGCGCTGACAGTGCTCTTCGCTGTGGACTTCGCGCAGGCTCTGGCCGAGCATCATGCCCCGCGGCCAGCAGTACCATTCCTCATAGACCTTGTTGGTGAATTCATACACCAAGTCGGCATTGAGGTAGCCGATCAGGGCCGGCACATGGTCGGTGATCAGGCGAATCCAGCGCTCGCTCTCCTGGGCTTTTTGCGCCGCAGCCTGTTCACGGCGCAGGGTTTCGGCGCGCAGCCGGGCGTTGATCAGCAAGTGGTTGCTGGCGCGCAGTTCGGCCATTGCCTGGTTCAGCGCGTCGGTGCGCTCGCGCACTTGTTCGGCCAGCACCACCGAGTGCTGGAACGTGGTGTAGGGGTCGTTGCCCTGGGTCACCCCGGACTCGATGCGCTCGATCAGCGCCGCGTTGATCCGTGTCAGTTTGTGATTATCCAGGCGCAGCCGCGCCAGTTCGGCCAACAGCTCATTGCGATCCAGGGGCGCGTCCTCGGGCAATGGCGACGCCGGTGAAGGTCTGGTTGATGTGCATGCCATTGAACTGTTCTCCGTAGGTGTTGAACCCCATCACCCGCTGGTCGCGCAAGTAGCTCCCGATCTGCTCGAGGGTGCCGCTGTCTTCCAGCTCCAGGCGGCGCAGGAAGCAGTCGCAGCCAATGGTCAACAGCAACTCGCCGAGGCGCGATTGCAGGCCGTCGAACAGGGTTTGCAGGTTCGGCAGGATCGGGCCGGGTTTCATCACCGTGAGGACGATGCCGTTTTCCACGGCGCAGTAGAAACTCAGGCTCAGGTCGTCATGCACCTGCTGGATCGCCCTGACGTAGTACTGGTCGTGGATGCGCACCGCCAGTGGGTGCGCGGCGAAGACGCGGTGGTCAAGGTCGGCTACGGCCACGCCGATATGCCGCGCATACTCCTCGGCGGCGGGCTCGGCGTTGAGCTCGAATACCCGCCGTGACGGGCTGTCGGCGCCGGTCACCACGAGTTTTTCCGCACGCGGCAGAATGTGGTGGGTGGTGAACACTTCGAAGTCCAGCCAGGTATTGACCAGCACCACCACGGCCGCGCCGCTGTGGAACACGCCGTTGAAATACACGTGGGTGTGCGTGAGGTAATTGTCGTCGCCGGCCGAGCCGCCGAAATGCGGGATATCGCCGAGCGCCGCGCTGAGGGCCGCGAGCACCATTTCTTCACGGCTGGACAGGCCGTCGAGCAAGGTCAGGGCAAAGGTGTTGCCCTTGATCGGCGCCAGGGTGTTGCTGCGACAGCCGCCCACCAGGCGTTCGACCATGTGCTGGGCGTCGATCAGGCTGAAGTGTTCCACCTGGTCGATCAGTTCGGTGGCAATCGAAAAATGCGCGTGGTTGAAGCCCATCGCCGTCACGCAATTGCGGCCGTAGCCTTGGGGCGTGATCTCGCCGGCGCTGGTGCAACCGACGAGGCGCACATTGCCGAAACAACGTTGCAGGGCTTGGCCGAGCGCCTGCAGGTCGTAGGTGGCCGAGCAGAAAAACAGCACGAAGCCCAGGTACGGATGCAGCAGTTGCTCGGCCAATTCTTCGGCGGCCTGCTCGGCATCGGTGGCCAGGGACATGGCACTGACTACGCCTTCATGGTTGTGCATCGTCGACTCTCCGCTCTGATGCATGAGTGTACGAAGGCTGGGGGGGCGGAACCTATGCTACTTGGGTACTGGGTGGGGGGATGCGATGGGATTAGACGCTCAGGGTGCAGGTAATCCAATGTGGGAGGGGGCTTGCTCCCGATGGCGGTGGATCAGTCACTGATGATGTGGCTTCAACACCGCCATCGGGAGCAAGCCCCCTCCCACATTTTGACCGCGTACCACTTGAAGACCAGGCCAGGTCTTCAATGCATTGGCCACTCAGCAGAGGAAGGTACAGGGTGTAAACAACACCCAAGCCCCCTCCCACACTTGGATTGCGTTTCAGGTCTTACCAGGTGAGTACGGCACCGACGGCGAAGGTGTCGGTGTCTTCATTTTGGGCGCTGGTCTCATGCCCCTTGATCTGGAACTGGTTGTATTCGGCGACCAGCTTGAGGTTGTCGTTCACGTCGTGAAACAGCGCAATGCCGCGGGTGTCATAATCCGCGCCGCTGCCCACCACGCCGTTGCCGTCGTCCTTGGTCTTGCCATACGACAGCGCCAGGCGGTTCTTGCCCAACTTGTAGGAGCCTTGCAGCAGGTAGCCGTTGCTGTCGACATTGCGCAGGGTCGCTTTGCCGGCATTGTTGGTGAAAAACGGGTTGATGCCCTTGGCCTGGAAGCCCGAGCCGGTCAGGGACAGGCCGCCCATTTTCGCCTGCACGCCGTAGCCCAGGCCCTTGGAGGTGACGCTGTCGACATTGGCGTCGGTGTTGTCCGAGGTCTGGTAGCTGCCGTTGAGCCAGCTGTAGATCTTCGCCCCGCCCACGTCGAACTGGTAGGTGATCTCGCTCTCGGTGCGCGGGTTCTTCTGGTAGGCCTTGCCTTGGGCGCTGCTGTCGTTGGTGTCGACCGGGTCGAGGATGCCGACGGCAACACGCAAGCCGTCCATCACCGGGGTGCGGTAGGTGATCTGCGAGGTCGGGAACGGGTACGGATAGCCGCTGCCGATATTGCCGAACGAAACCCCGCCGCCATCGACCAGGCCGAGGCTGTCGCTGACCTGGCCGTAGCCCGCCAGCAATTCATCGAGCAGGATATTGGAACGGGCGAAGAGGCCGAAGTCCTTGCCGATCAGCACTTCGCCCCACTCCGGGTTGGCCACGGTGCCGTAGAACTGGCGCACATCGATGGCGGTGTCGGTGCCGTTGGTCTGGCTGTCGTTGATGGTCACCCAGAACGAGGCACGGGCGCCGAGTTTGAGGTCGTCGGCCTGCTTGGTCATGTTGAAGCCCAGGTAGTTGGGCAAAAAGCCCATCTTCACCCGGGCCTGGCGGCGGTCGTATTGGTCACCGGCGCGGTCAACTTTGCTGTTGACGTAGAAGGCGTTGATGTAGCCATCGGTGGAGAAGGTGGTTTCGTCTTTGTCGTACAACATGATTTCGGCGTTGGCGAGTGGGCTCAGGCCCAGGCCAACGAGAAACACAGGTAACAGACGCAAGGGGAGATTCTTATTGTTATGCATGGTGCGCTCCGCAACGTTGACGTGATGTCGGAGGCGATTATCGGAAGCTGCCAGGCCACGGCCTACGCTGCCTTGGCCCTGGTTTGCGGGTGCTTTGGGTGGGCCACGGGTGCCCGGCAAGTTCGGTGTAAGACGGGCCCGGTTACAGGCCCGGCACTTAGGGTGTACGACCGGCCCTGAACAACATGCCGAAAGATCGCGTCGACGGTTCGCAGTTCGACCACTTGTTCGCCCCGGATGAAGTCTTCCCTATCGGCAGTTTGAACGCACCCAGCGCGATGCCGGGCTGGGGATGCCGACGCTGTTGCTGCCGGCGATCCAGGTGAATGTGCGGGCGGGGCATATGCCGCCGCCCGAAGAGCATGGGGTGATGTACCGCAAGATTCCGCTCAATCAGCTCTGAGCGCGCTCCAGCCGGAGCGCACGTTGAGGACGCATGCCGTTACTCAACTGACGGAGAACTTGGCAACGATTTGCTTGAGGTCGACCGCCAGCTTGGAAAGCTCATGACTGGCGATGGAGGTTTGCCCAGCGGCGGAAGAACTCTGGATGGACAGATCCCGAATGCTGATCAGGTTCTGGTCCACCGAGCGGGCAACGTGGGCCTGCTCCTCGGATGCCGTGGCGATCAACAGGTTGCGGTCATTGATATCTGCAATGGCCTCAGTGATTTGCGTCAAGGCCACACCGGCTTCATGGGCGATTTTCAGCGAGTCCACTGCGTCGTTGCGGTTCAGCGCCATAGAGGACACCGCGTCGCTGGAGCAGGTCTGGATTTTCGCAATCATGTGCTCGATTTCCTGGGTCGAGGTTTGCGTCCTGTGGGCCAGCGCCCGAACTTCGTCGGCCACCACCGCAAAGCCTCGCCCCTGTTCCCCGGCCCTGGCGGCTTCAATAGCGGCGTTCAAGGCCAGCAGGTTGGTTTGCTCGGCAATGGAGCGAATCACCTCAACCACCCGCGCAATATCCTGAGCCTGCTTGGCCAACCCTTCGACTTCCACGCCAGTCTGCTGCACCGTGGCGCTGAGCTTCTCGATGGACGCGATGGTTTGCGTCACGCGCTCCTGGCCGATTTTGGCCGAACGCTGGGAATCCTGCGTCGATTGGGAAGCCGAGATCGCATTCCTGGCCACCTCTTCCACCGCCGCCGTCATCTCGTTAACCGCCGTGGCCGCCTGATCCGTCTCCATGCTTTGGCGTTCAATACCTGCACTGGACTCGCGGGTGATCGAACTCATCTCCTCCGCCGCCGAAGCCAGTTGTCCAGACGCCTCCGAAATATTCTGCAGGGTGCTTTTCAGGTTCATCTGCATGGACGCGGTAGACCGTTGCAATTCGGTCAGCTCATCATTGCCATTGATGGCAATGGCCACACGCAAATCCCCATCGGCAATTTTGCCGGTCGACACCAACAATTCGTGCACCGGTTTAATGATGCTGCGGGCAAACAGACGAGCGACCACGACGGCGACCAGTAACGAGCCGACCATCAAGATCCAGGTAAACAAACGCGCTCCTTGATACTCGCTGGACGCGACCTGTACCGCCTCGGCGGAGCCCCGCGCGTTCAACGCGATCAGTTCGCCGATGGCACGCTGCACATCAAGTGCAATCGGTCCGTTAACCTCACGCAAATAGGTGGCCGCCTGCTCGGCGGAAAGGCTGGAGGCTTGTGCGAGGAACTCATCCGTTTTCTGGATGTAGTTCTTTATCCCGCTCAATGCCTCGTTGTACTTGGCTTGTTCCTCGGGGCTCGACACTAACGGCGCATAGCGCTCGGCAACTTCGAGCGCTTGCGCGCGAACACTTTTGAGCTTCTCAAGCGAAGCGGGGTCTTGACGCGTGGCTTCCATGGCAAAACGACGTAGATCAAGACGCAGTTTGTAAAAAGCCACATCTATCTCACCGCCCAGGCGAATACTGGGGAGCCAGTTGTTTTCGATTTCAACGGTCGAAGAATAAACCTTATCGACTTTTATAAGCGTCATTGCTCCTTGTACTAACAGCAGAAGACACACCACACCAAAACACAGAGTGGTACGAACGTTCAACTTCAAGGCTCTCATGGACATCGCGGCTCACCCTTATTCTGGGCCGCGAATTTCACGGCCTGCTGGGTGCTAATGTGTTGAGTTAGATGTGAAAAATACGTGACTGATTAAGTAAATTTTTATTTAGAGAAAGAAATAAAAACAGCGCCGGTAGTTATCTAGCTAACTATCAAAATAACTTGGGTTATCCCAAGCCGAGATCAAACCATCAATCCATCCGGCGGCAGCGGCAACGCGGTCTTATAGCGCACTTGTTTAAGAGCGAAGCTGGAGCGGATATTGGCAACGCCTGGCACTTTGGTTAGAAAGTCCATCATGAAACGTTCCAGCGACTGGATCGTCGGCACCAGCACGCGGATCAGGTAGTCCGGGTCGCCGGCCATCAAGTAGCACTCCATCACCTCGGGCCGGTCGGAAATCGCCCCTTCGAATTGCTGCAAGGCCAGTTCGTTCTGCTTTTCCAGGCTGACGTGGATAAACACGTTGACGTGCAGCCCCAGCAGGTCGGCATCCAGCAGGGTCACCTGGTCACGAATCAGGCCCAGTTCCTCCATCGCCTTGACCCGGTTGAAGCACGGTGTGGGCGACAGGTTGACCGAACGGGCGAGGTCGGCGTTGGTGATGCGCGCATTCTCCTGCAGGGCATTGAGAATGCCGATATCGGTACGGTCCAGTTTGCGCATGAGACAAAATCACCTGTTTATTGTGTTTATGCAGTTTTTTTATCCGCAAATGAGCCCAAGCGCAATGAAACACAGATAAATATTCTTCTACGCCCCGCCTATGATTGTTGTAGGACAAGATTTCTCCTACCCGGAGGAAGACCGTCAGCTAGCGCGCCCACTACAAGAAATTCACAAGATCGAGCGTAGAAAGCCATGAACCAGCCGTATGCCCCCCTTTGCCTGCATGTTCCCGAACCCTCGGGCCGCCCAGGCTGCAAGACCGACTTTACCTACCTGCGTCTGACGGACGCGGGCCTGGTGCGCAAACCCCCTATCAACGTAGAACCCGCCGACACCGCCGACCTGGCCAAGGGCCTGATTCGCGTGCTCGACGACCAGGGCCAGGCCCTCGGTCCGTGGGCTGAAGGCGTGCCTGTCGAGATCCTGCGTCGCGGCATGCGTGCCATGCTCAAGACGCGGATCTTCGATAACCGCATGGTGGTCGCCCAACGTCAGAAAAAAATGTCGTTCTATATGCAGAGCCTCGGCGAAGAAGCCATCGGCAGCGCCCAGGCCCTGGCCTTGAACATCGACGACATGTGCTTCCCCACCTACCGCCAGCAAAGCATCCTGATGGCACGCGACGTGCCGCTGGTGGACCTGATCTGCCAACTGCTGTCCAACGAACGCGATCCACTCAAGGGCCGGCAGTTGCCGATCATGTATTCGGTGAAAGACGCCGGTTTCTTCACCATTTCCGGCAACCTTGCTACCCAATTCGTACAAGGTGTGGGCTGGGGCATGGCCTCGGCAATCAAGGGCGATACCAAGATCGCCTCGGCCTGGATCGGCGACGGCGCCACTGCCGAATCGGACTTCCACACCGCCCTCACCTTCGCCCACGTTTATCGCGCGCCGGTGATTCTCAACGTGGTCAACAACCAGTGGGCAATCTCGACCTTCCAGGCCATCGCCGGCGGTGAAGCCACCACCTTCGCCGGACGCGGCGTCGGTTGCGGCATCGCCTCGCTGCGCGTGGACGGCAACGACTTCATCGCGGTGTACGCCGCTTCCGCCTGGGCCGCCGAACGCGCGCGGCGCAACCTCGGCCCGACCCTGATCGAATGGGTCACCTACCGCGCCGGGCCGCACTCCACTTCGGATGATCCCTCCAAATACCGTCCCGCCGATGACTGGAGCCACTTCCCGTTGGGCGACCCGATTGCGCGCCTCAAGCAGCACCTGATCAAGACTGGCCAGTGGTCCGAAGAGGAACACGCGGCGGTCAGTGCCGAACTGGAAGCTGAAGTGGTCAAGGCGCAGAAAGAAGCCGAACAGTACGGCACCCTCGCCGGCGGCCAGATTCCAAGCGCCGCGACCATGTTCGAAGACGTTTACAAAGAGATGCCGGAGCACTTGAAGCGCCAGCGTCAAGAGTCGGGGGTCTGACATGAACGATCACAACAACAGCATCGAATTGGAAACCGCCATGACCACCACCACCATGACCATGATCCAGGCCCTGCGCTCGGCCATGGACGTGATGCTTGAGCGTGACGACAACGTGGTGGTGTTCGGCCAGGACGTCGGCTATTTCGGCGGCGTATTCCGTTGCACCGAAGGCTTGCAGAACAAGTACGGCAGCTCGCGGGTGTTTGATGCGCCGATCTCCGAAAGCGGCATCGTCGGCGTGGCGGTGGGCATGGGCGCCTACGGCCTGCGCCCGGTGGCGGAAATCCAGTTCGCCGACTACGTCTACCCGGCCAGCGACCAGATCATCTCCGAAGCGGCCCGCCTGCGGTATCGCTCGGCCGGCCAGTTCACCGCGCCGTTGACCCTGCGCATGCCCTGCGGCGGCGGCATCTACGGCGGCCAGACCCACAGCCAGAGTATCGAAGCGGTGTTCACCCAGGTCTGCGGCCTGCGCACGGTGATGCCGTCCAACCCCTATGACGCCAAGGGCCTGTTGATCGCCTCCATCGAAAACGATGACCCGGTGATCTTCCTTGAGCCCAAGCGCCTGTACAACGGTCCGTTCGACGGTCACCACGACCGCCCCGTAACGCCATGGTCGAAACACCCGCAGGCCCAAGTGCCGGACGGTTACTACACCGTGCCGCTGGATGTGGCCGCGATCGTGCGTCCGGGTTCGGCCGTCACCGTGCTGACCTACGGCACCACCGTGTACGTGTCGCAAGTCGCCGCCGAAGAAACCGGCATCGACGCCGAGGTCATCGACCTGCGCAGCCTGTGGCCGCTGGACCTGGAAACCATCGTCAAGTCGGTGAAAAAGACCGGCCGTTGCGTGGTGGTGCATGAAGCCACCCGCACCTGCGGCTTTGGCGCCGAACTGGTGGCGCTGGTGCAGGAACATTGCTTCCACCACCTGGAAGCGCCGATCGAACGCGTCACCGGTTGGGACACCCCCTACCCGCACGCGCAAGAGTGGGCGTATTTCCCAGGGCCGTCCCGAGTGGGCGCGGCGTTGAAACGGGTCATGGAGGTCTGAATGGGCACGCACGTTATCAAGATGCCGGACATTGGCGAAGGCATCGCAGAAGTTGAACTGTCGGTCTGGCATGTGAAGGTTGGCGACATGGTCGTCGAAGACCAGGTGCTGGCGGATGTGATGACCGACAAGGCGATGGTGGATATTCCCTCGCCAGTCCACGGCAAGGTGATTGCCCTCGGCGGCGAGCCAGGTGAAGTCATGGCCGTCGGCAGTGTGCTGATCAGCATCGAAGTCGAAGGCGCGGGCAATACCAGGGACGTGCCGGTGGCGGCTGAACCGGCCAAGGCGGCGCCTGCGCCGATGCCTGCCAGCCAGCCGGCTCCGGTGCCGGAAAGCCAGCCGGCGCGCAAACCGTCCGTCGCGCCCCAGGCTCCCGTGGCCCGCGATGCCAACGAACGCCCGCTAGCCTCGCCCGCCGTGCGCCAGCATGCGCTGGATGCGGGCATACAACTGCGCCTGGTGCAGGGCTCCGGTCCGGCGGGCCGGATTCTGCACGAAGATTTGGACGCTTACTTGCTCCAGCGTCCGGCGCAAAATACTAAGGCAGCCAACCCCTACGCCGAACGCAACGACGAAGAACAGATCCCGGTGATCGGCATGCGCCGCAAGATCGCCCAGCGCATGCAGGACGCCACCCGGCGCGCCGCGCATTTCAGCTATGTGGAAGAGATCGACGTCACCGCCCTCGACGAGCTGCGTGTCCACCTCAATGAAAAACACGGTGCGACACGCGGCAAGCTGACGCTGCTGCCGTTCATCGTGCGCGCCATGGTCGTGGCGTTGCGCGACTTCCCGCAGATCAACGCGCGTTACGACGACGAAGCCCAGGTCATCACCCGCCTCGGTGCGGTGCATGTGGGCGTCGCCACCCAGAGCGATGTGGGCCTGATGGTGCCGGTGGTACGTCACGCCGAAGCACGCAGCCTGTGGGGCAATGCCGAGGAAATCGCCCGCCTGGCCACCGCCGCGCGCAACGGCAAGGCCAGCCGCGACGAGCTGTCGGGGTCGACCATTACCCTGACCAGCCTTGGCGCCTTGGGCGGCATCGTCAGCACGCCGGTGCTGAACCTGCCGGAAGTGGCCATCGTCGGCGTCAACCGCATCGTCGAGCGGCCGATGGTGATCAAGGGCCAGATCGTGATCCGCAAGATGATGAACCTCTCCAGCTCGTTCGATCACCGCGTGGTCGACGGCATGGACGCGGCGCAATTCATCCAGGCCATTCGCGGCCTGCTCGAACAACCCGCCAGCCTGTTCCTGGAGTAAGGGCATGACTCAGACATTGCACACCACCCTGCTGATTATCGGCGGCGGCCCTGGCGGTTATGTGGCCGCGATCCGCGCCGGTCAACTGGGTATTCCGACCGTTCTGGTGGAAGGCCAGGCACTGGGCGGCACCTGCCTGAATATCGGCTGCATCCCGTCCAAGGCCTTGATCCATGTGGCCGAACAGTTCCAGCAAAGCGTCCACCACAGCCAGGGTTCGCCCCTGGGGATCGAAGTCGATGTACCGACCCTGGACATCCGCAAAAGCGTGGAATGGAAAGACGGCATCGTCGATCGCCTGACTACCGGGGTTGCCGCGCTGCTGAAGAAACACAAGGTGCAGGTCATCCACGGGTGGGCCAAGGTGGTGGACGGCAAGACCGTCGACGTCGGCGACCAGCGCATCCAGTGCGAACACCTGCTGCTGGCCACCGGTTCGAAAAGCGTCAACCTGCCGATGCTGCCGATTGGCGGGCCGATCATTTCGTCCACCGAAGCCCTGGCGCCAACCCGCGTGCCCAAGCACCTGATTGTGGTGGGTGGCGGTTATATCGGCCTGGAACTGGGGATTGCCTACCGCAAGCTCGGTGCCGAGGTCAGCGTGGTCGAGGCGCAGGAACGCATCCTGCCCGCCTATGACGCCGAACTGACCCAGCCGGTGGCTGATTCCCTCAAGCAATTGGGCGTGAAGCTGTACCTCAAGCACAGCGTCACCGGCTTTGAGCACAACCGCCTGCAAGTGCGCGACCCGAAGGGCGACACCGTGTCGCTGGACACCGATCAGGTGCTGGTCGCCGTGGGTCGCACCCCCAACACCCAGGGCTGGAACCTCGAAGCGCTGAACCTGGACATGCACGGCGCGGCGGTCAAGATCGACCACCGCTGCCAGACCAGCATGCGCAATGTGTGGGCCATCGGCGACCTGAGCGGCGAGCCGATGCTCGCCCACCGGGCCATGGCCCAGGGCGAAATGGTCGCCGAACTGATCAGCGGTCAACACCGCGAATTCAACCCGGCAGCGATCCCGGCCGTGTGCTTTACCGACCCGGAGTTGGTGGTGGTCGGCAAGACGCCCGACGAGGCCAAGGCGGCGGGCCTGGACTGCATCGTGTCGAGCTTCCCGTTCGCGGCCAATGGCCGGGCCATGACCCTGGAGTCGAAAACCGGCTTCGTGCGGGTGGTGGCGCGGCGTGACAATCATCTGATTGTCGGCTGGCAGGCGGTGGGCGTCGGCGTGTCCGAGCTGTCCACCGCCTTTGGGCTGAGCCTGGAAATGGGCGCGCGCCTCGAAGACGTGGCGGGCACCATCCACGCCCACCCGACACTCGGCGAAGCCGTCCAGGAAGCCGCCCTACGAGCCCTGGGCCATCCCCTCCACCTGTAAAAACGCCCCCCACCCCGTGGGAGCGGGCATTTGTGGGAGGGGGCTTGCTCCCGATAGCGGAGTGTCAGTCACTGGAGGTATCGACTGACCCACCGTCATCGGGAGCAAGCCCCCTCCCACAAAAGCCCGCTCCCACATGAAGCAAGAATGCAGTATTGTTGCGCCCATTCAGAAAAAAACCGACTTGACCAGAGATAGAGGGTGTCATGGGTAACGAAAGCATCAATTGGGACAAGCTGGGTTTTGACTACATCAAGACCGACAAGCGGTTTATCCAGACCTGGAAAAACGGCGAGTGGCAAGCGGGCACCCTGACCGAAGACAACGTGCTGCACATCAGCGAGGGCTCCACCGCCCTGCACTACGGTCAGCAATGCTTTGAAGGCCTCAAGGCCTACCGCTGCAAGGACGGCTCGATCAACCTGTTCCGCCCGGACCAGAACGCCGCACGCATGCAGCGCAGCTGTGGCCGCCTGCTGATGCCGCAAGTGCCGACCGAAGCCTTCATCGACGCCTGCAAGCAAGTGGTTCGCGCCAACGAGCGGTTCATCCCGCCGTATGGCAGCGGCGGCGCGCTGTACCTGCGCCCGTTCGTGATCGGCACCGGTGACAACATCGGCGTGCGCACCGCGCCGGAGTTCATCTTCTCGGTGTTCGCGATCCCAGTCGGCGCCTATTTCAAGGGCGGCCTGGTGCCGCACAACTTCCAGATCTCCGGCTACGACCGCGCCGCACCACACGGCACCGGCGCCGCCAAGGTTGGTGGCAACTATGCCGCCAGCCTGCTGCCAGGTTCGGAAGCGAAAAAAGCCGGCTTCGCCGACAGCATCTACCTGGACCCGGCCACGCACTCGAAGATCGAGGAAGTCGGTTCGGCCAACTTCTTCGGGATCACCCGTGACAACAAGTTCATCACACCGAAGTCGCCTTCGGTGCTGCCAGGCATCACCCGCCTGTCGCTGATCGAACTGGCCAAGACCCGCCTGGGCCTGGAAGTGGTCGAGGGCGAAGTGTTCATCGACCAACTGGATATCTTCCAGGAAGCCGGCGCCTGCGGGACTGCCGCCGTGATCTCGCCGATCGGCGGCATCGAGTACAACGGCAAACTGCACGTGTTCTACAGCGAGACCGACGTCGGCCCGATCACCCAGAAGCTCTACAAAGAGCTGACCGGCGTGCAATCCGGCGACGTCGAAGCGCCAGAAGGCTGGATCGTCAAGGTCTAACCCAAACACACTGCAAACCCCTGTAGGAGGGGGCTTGCCCCCGATAGCGGTGGCTCAGTCAATATTGCCGGTGACTGACACTCCGCTATCGGGGGCAAGCCCCCTCCCACATTTGATCTGCGATCATTCTCAGGATTGAGTCGGGATATTTTCCACCATCTTCTTCCCCATACTGATCCTCGGCTCCACCCCATACCCCAACGCCTCGTAGAACCCCACCACCGTGTCATTACCGCCGGTGATCTGCAGGTTGATCTTCATACACCCCAAGGCACTCAAGGCCTGCTCCGCGTGCCGCACCAGCGACGCACCCAGCCCTTGCCGACGATAGTCAGCGCGCACCGCCACCGAATACAACCAACCACGATGCCCGTCGTACCCCGCCAGAATCGTGCCGATCACAACGTTCTTATCCGTCGCCACGAAGAACAGCCCGTCATTGACCGCCAGCTTCTTATCAATCGCCAGGGTCGGCAGGTTATGGGCGGTGTCGTAACCAAAAGCCTCCTGCCACAACGCAACCACCTGCGCCCGGTGCAGACGGTCGCGATAGGCGCCGATGGGGTGGCGCGACGACAGCGCCTTCTCCATCACCAACGTGCGTTCGTTGCCATGGTAAATATCACGCACGGTGTGAAAACCCAGCTTGGTGTAGAACGGCTCGGCCGTCAGCGAGGACGGCACACTCAACACCGTCACCCCGGCCTCGCGGGCGCGCAATTCGATTTCAATCATCAGCAGCCGACCAATGCCCTGCCCTTGCAGCGCCGGGTTGACGAACACCGAGCGCACTGCATTGCCGTCAAGGGCCGCGGTGGCAACGATCACCTGATCCTGAACCGCCACCAGCACCACCCGGCGCCTAAGCAGTTCCAGCACCGCAGCGGGCGAAAAGTTGCCCGCAACCCGGACGATCACATCGGCCGGGTAGTCCCGCGCATTGCTGCTGTGCAAGGCGGCGAGGATGACCTGGCTGATCCCGTCTGCATCGGCGGCCTGGGCAATACGAACGGCGATAGACATGCACTCTCCTTCCTGACTCGGATACCACAACCATCCCCATACTAATGTGGGAGCTGGCTTGCCTGCGATAGCGGTCCGTCAGTCAGCACAGCCGATTCGGCTGCCCCACCCAACTTTTCAGCTTTCCCGGCTGAGCACCCCCTGGGTTTCAGCCGAGATTCCGCCGCCACAACGCACAAAATAGCCCCACTGCTCAACCCATGGATTCGTGCCCCCATGCAAACCACCAACACCGTCTTGATGATTCGCCCGGCGCGCTTTGCTTTCAACCCGGACACCGCGATCAACAACCGTTTCCAACGCCAGCCCCTCGATCCGCTCAGCGCACAGCAAAAAGCGCTGGAAGAGTTCGACGGCTATGTCGACACCCTGCGCCGGCATGGCGTCGACGTCCTGGTCGTGCAGGACACCCCGGCGCCGCATACCCCCGACTCGATTTTCCCCAACAACTGGTGGAGCAGCCATGCAGACGGCAGCCTGGTGCTGTACCCGATGGAAGGCCAGAACCGCCGGCTGGAGCGCAACAAGGGCGTGCTGCAAGTTCTCGAACAACGCTTTGCGATCAAAGACACCATTGACCTCAGCCATCTCGAACACCAGAACATCTTCCTCGAAGGCACCGGCAGCATGGTGCTCGACCGCCAACACCGCATCAGCTACGCCTGCCACTCCGGGCGCACGCACCACGACGCCCTGCGCCAGTTCGCCGAACGCCTCGACTACCAACTCTGCGTGTTCCACGCCGTCGACCGCCACCACGCGCCGATCTACCACAGCAACGTGATGATGAGCGTCGGCCGCAACCTCTCGGTGGTATGCCTGCAAGCCTTGCCGGACGCCAACGAGCGCCAGGCCCTGGAACGCTCCCTGCGCGACACTGGCAAGGACATCCTCGCCCTCGACTTCGACCAGTTGGAAGCCTTCGCCGGCAACATGCTCGAAGTCCACGACGGCGATGGCCAACCGCTGCTGGTGATGTCCGCCAGCGCCTGGAACGCACTGCAACCTGCCCAGCGCCAGCATGTGGAACGCCACACGCGGCCGGTGGTGGTGAACATCGACCACATCGAACGCATCGGCGGCGGCAGTGCCCGCTGCATGCTCGCGGAAGTGCATCTGCCCGCCCGCGCCACCTTCCAATAAATACAGGAGCCACTCCATGACCCGCTATATCGACGTCAACGACCTCAGCTACCTGGTCTCGCAAAAAGGCCTGCAAACCTGCATCACCGAGATGGCCGACTACATCCGCGCCGACTACCTGCGCTGGCAGGATTTCGAGAAATGCGCACGCCTGGCCAACCACTCGCCGGAGGGCGTGATCGAACTGATGCCGGTGTCCGACGCGTCGCTGTACGCGTTCAAATACGTCAACGGCCACCCGAAAAACACCCAGGCCGGCATGCTCACCGTGATGGCCTTCGGTGCCTTGGGCGATGTGGATACCGGTAAACCGGTGCTGCTGGCGGAAATGACCCTGACCACCGCGATTCGCACCGCCGCCACCTCGGCCCTGGTCGCACGCTACCTGGCCCGGGACAACAGCCGCAGCATGGCGCTGATCGGCAACGGCTCGCAAAGCGAATTCCAGGCGCTGGCCTTCCACACCTTGCTGGGCATCAATGAAATCCGCCTGTTCGACATCGACGCCAAGGCCACCGCCAAGCTGGCGGCCAACCTCAAGGCGTTCCCGGCAATCAAAGTCATCCTGGCCGCCAGCGTGGCCGACGCGGTGAAAGGCGCGGACATTGTCACCACCGTCACCGCCGACAAGGCCTACGCGACCATCCTCACTGACGAGATGATCGAACCCGGCATGCACCTCAACGCTGTCGGCGGCGATTGCCCGGGCAAGACCGAACTGGACCGACGCATCGTCGAGCGCGCCCGGGTGATCGTCGAATACGAACCGCAAAGCCGCATCGAAGGCGAAATCCAGCACATGCCGGCCGATTCGCCGGTCACCGAACTGTGGCAAGTGATCAACGGCCAGGCGCCCGGCCGCGAGAATGCGCGCCAGGTCACCCTGTTCGACTCCGTGGGTTTTGCCATCGAAGACTACTCGGCCCTGCGCTACGTGCTGGACGCGGCCAAGGCGCTGGACATCGGCAGCGAACTGGAACTGGTACCCGACCTGGCCAACCCGAAAGACCTGTTCGCGCGCCTGGCCCAAGCGCCACGCGCACAGCACAAAAAGCGCGCCTGAAACCGCTCTGGCCTGCCGCTTTGCGCCAAGGGCAGGCCAGGATTTCAAGGGTGAAAAGCCGATTCAGCGGGTGCGACAGCCGATTCCGCTGCATTGCTTGTTTTAACAGCGCAATTCGCGCTTTGAGCACGGGGTAAACGACACAAAAAACGCACCATCTTGAAGCATTCTGAGCGCGACCGAAGAGTCAGTAAATGAATGCACGCTGCACCCCTTTGACTGCCCTGACATCAATTACAAAATATAGGGACTCAACATGACGCCACTCCGCTCACTATTCGCTGCGTTGCTGTTGCCGCTGTGCGCCACCGCTGCACACGCCCAAGACTGGAAAGAAATCCGCTTCGGCGTATTCCCCGAGTACCCACCCTTCGAATCCGTGGCCGCCGATGGCAGCCTGCAAGGCTTCGATATCGAGTTGGGCAACGCGATCTGCGCCAAACTCGAAGTCAAATGCACCTGGGTGCATAACGAATTCGACGGCATGATCCCCGCCCTGCGTGCGCGCAAGTTCGACGCGATCATGTCGTCCATGGCCATCACCCCGGCTCGCGAGAAAGTCATCGACTTCAGCGACCGATTGTTCCTCAGCCCCACCTCGGTCATCACCCGTAAAAGCGCCGACTTCGGCGAAACCCCAGACTCCCTGAAAGGCAAGCAAGTCGGCGTGCTGCAAGGCTCGTTGCAGGAAGCCTATGCGCGTGCGCACCTGGCCAAGCTGGGCGCCCAGATCAAGGCCTACCAGTCCCAGGAGCAGAACTACGCCGACCTGCAAAACGGCCGCCTCGACGCCACCCTGACCGACAAACTCGAAGCCCAGCTCAACTTCCTGTCCAAGCCTGAAGGCGCCGACTTCAAAACCGGCCCGGCCTTCAAGGACCCGACGCTGCCCCTGGACATCGCCATGGGCCTGCGCAAGAACGACCAGGAACTGCGCGCGCTGATCAACAAGGGCATCGCTGCCGTACAGGCCGATGGCACCTACGCCCAGATCCAGAAGAAATACTTCGGCGATCAAGACATCTACAACGAGTAAGCCAACACCGCCCCTTTTGTGAAAAGGCTTGTGTGGGAGGGGGCTTGCCCCCGATAGCGGCGGCTCAGTCAGTACATGTGTCGACTGGAACACCCTCATCGGGGGCAAGCCCCCTCCCACCAAAGCCCGCTCCCCCAGGGGTATGTCTGCGCCCTTTAGAGATCTCCCCCATGAACGAATTCCTCAACCTGCAGGGCTACGGCCCGATGCTCGCCCAGGGCGCCTGGATGACCGTCAAGCTGGCGTTCCTGGCGCTGGGCCTGAGCCTTGGCCTGGGCCTGATCGCCGCCGGCGCCAAGCTCTCCAGCGCCAAATGGCTGCGGCTGCCGGCCACGCTCTACACCACGCTGATTCGCAGCGTGCCGGACCTGGTGCTGATCCTGCTGATTTTCTACAGCCTGCAACTGTGGCTGAACGACCTGACCGAAACCTTCGGCTGGAACTACGTTGAAATCGACCCGTTTACCGCCGGGGTGATCACCCTGGGGTTTATCTACGGCGCCTATTTCACCGAAAACTTTCGTGGCGCGATCCTCAGCGTGCCGGTCGGCCAACTGGAAGCCGCGACCGCCTATGGCCTGAGCCGCTGGCAGCGTTTTCGCCTGGTGCTGTTCCCGCAGTTGATGCGCTTCGCCCTGCCGGGGCTGGGCAATAACTGGCTGGTGTTGCTCAAGTCCACGGCGCTGGTGTCGATCATCGGCCTGTCGGACCTGGTCAAAGCCGCGCAAAACGCCGGCAAGACCACCAACGAACCCTTGTACTTCCTGATCCTCGCGGGCCTGGTGTACCTGGTGATCACCACCCTCTCCAACCGCATCTTCAAGCGCCTCGAACGGCGCTACAACCTGGGCATCAAGGGGATGGCGCGATGATCGAACTGTTCCAGCAATACGGCCTGGCCTACCTGTTCAGCGATGGCGCGGGCTTGTCCGGGGTGGCGATGACCCTGTGGTTGTTCATCATCTCGGTACTGTTCGGGTTTTTCTTGTCGATCCCCTTGGCGCTTGCGCGCGTCTCGCAGCACTTTTGGCTGCGCTGGCCGGTGGAGGTGTACACCTACCTGTTTCGCGGCACGCCGCTGTATATCCAACTGTTGGTTTGCTACACCGGGCTGTACAGCCTGGAGGTGGTGCAGGACAACGCCCTGCTCAACCAGTTCTTTCGCAACGCGCTGAACTGCACGCTGCTGGCGTTCGTGCTCAACACCTGCGCCTACACCGTGGAAATCTTCGCCGGGGCGATCCGCAACATTCCCCATGGCGAAATCGAAGCGGCACGCGCCTATGGCCTGCACGGCTGGCGGCTGAACCTGTTTGTGCTGGTGCCCGCCGCGCTGCGCCGTGCGCTGCCGGCCTACAGCAATGAAATGATCCTGATGCTGCACGCCACGTCGCTGGCGTTTACCGCCACCGTCGCCGACATCCTCAAAGTGGCCCGCGATGCGAATGCCGAGACGTTCCTGACGTTCCAGGCCTTCGGTATCGCCGCGCTGCTCTACATGCTGCTGTCCTTTGCACTGGTGGGCCTGTTTCGACTGGCCGAACGTCGCTGGATGCGTTTTCTTGTTCCTACCCGAGGCTAACCCATGAATCAGTCCGCGCAGGCCCTGGCCACTTATCCGGTTGATGCACCACTCGCTGCCAAGACCGCTACCGACACCGCCGCGATCAAACTCCAGGTCGAAGGCATCCACAAACGCTACGGCGAACACGAAGTGCTCAAAGGCGTGTCCCTCAACGCACGCAATGGCGACGTGATCAGCCTGATCGGCGCCAGCGGCTCGGGCAAAAGCACGATGCTGCGCTGCATCAACTTTCTCGAACAGCCGGACGCCGGCGTCATCACCCTGGACGGCATCAGCATCGAAATGCGCCAGGGCCGTGCCGGCACCCGCGCGCCGCACCAGGCGCAACTGCAAAACCTGCGCACGCGCCTGGCGATGGTGTTCCAGCATTTCAACCTGTGGAGCCACATGACCGTGCTGGAAAACATCACCATGGCCCCGCGCCGGGTGTTGGGCGTGAGCGCGGCCGAAGCGGAAAAGCGCGCGCGAATGTACCTGGACAAGGTGGGCTTGCCGGGCCGTGTGGCGGATCAATACCCGGCGTTTCTGTCCGGCGGCCAACAGCAGCGCGTCGCCATCGCCCGAGCCCTGGCGATGGAACCGGAAATCATTCTGTTCGACGAACCGACCTCCGCCTTGGACCCTGAGCTTGTAGGAGAAGTCCTCAAAGTCATACAGACGTTGGCTGAGGAAGGTCGTACCATGTTGATGGTCACCCACGAAATGGGCTTTGCCCGCCAGGTGTCCAGCCAAGTGCTGTTCCTGCATCAGGGCCGGGTCGAAGAACAAGGCGGCGCCGAGATCCTCGACCATCCCAACAGCGAACGCTTGCAGCAATTTCTTTCCAACCGCTTGAAGTGAAACCCATGGATACCAAGGCCAACGGACCCCATTCCTCTACTGCGCTGGATCGCATCGATGAGGCGATCATCGACGTGCTGCGGCATCAGGGGCGTATCACCTACGAAAAGCTCTCGTCGCTGGTGCATCTGACCCCCAGGCCCTGCCTGGAGCGGGTGCGCAAGCTCGAACGACGCGGGGTGATCCGTGGGTACGGGGCGATCATCGACGTGCAGATGGTCTCACCGGGGCTGTCGCTGCTGGTGCTGGTGGCCTTGTCCAACCAGAGCGGGCGCTCGGCGCAAAAGGCTTTCGAAGCCTGCGTCAAAGCCTGCCCGCAGGTGTTCGAATGCCAGTTGATCAGCGGGCCGTTCGACTACAGCCTGCGCATGCGTTGCCGGGACATGGAGCATTACCGGGTGCTGACGGAAACCTGGTTGAACAACGACGAGTTGCACATCGACAAATTGGTGGCCCACCCCGAGCTCGCGGTAGTCAAAAACACCGCCACCGAACTGGCCTGACCGCCTCCTCCTAACAAACACCGAAGATCAAATGTGGGAGGGGCTTGCCCCCGATTGCGGTGGATCAGTCATGCATGTATTGACTGACACACTGCTATCGGGGGCAAGCCCCCTCCCACATTTGGATCTCCGTGGATCAGATAGCGCTCATTCTGCTCTTGCTCTTGGGCGCGGCCTTATAGCCGACCTGATCCTGGAAGCCGAACGCGGTCAAGAGTGTGGGAGGGGGCTTGCTCCCGATTGCGGTGGATCAGTCATGCATGTATTGACTGACACACTGCTATCGGGGGCAAGCCCCCTCCCACATTTGGAGCTCCGTGGATCAGATAGCGCTCATTCTGCTCTTGCTCTTGGGCACGGCCTTATAGCCGACCTGATCCTGGAAGCCGAACGCGGTCAAGAGTGTGGGAGGGGGCTTGCTCCCGATTGCGGTGGATCAGTCATGCATGTATTGACTGACACACTGCTATCGGGGGCAAGCCCCCTCCCACATTTGGAGCTCCGTGGATCAGATAGCGCTCATTCTGCTCTTGCTCTTGGGCACGGCCTTATAGCCGACCTGATCCTGGAAGCCGAACGCGGTCAAGAGTGTGGGAGGGGGCTTGCTCCCGATTGCGGTGGATCAGTCATGCATGTATTGACTGACACACTGCTATCGGGAGCAAGCCCCCTCCCACATTTGGAGCTCCGTGGATCAGATAGAGCTCATTCTGCTCTTGCTCTTGGGCGCGGCCTTATAGCCGACCTGATCCTGGAAGCCGAACGCGGTCAAGAGTGTGGGAGGGGGCTTGCTCCCGATTGCGGTGGTGAAGTCATGCATGTATTGACTGACACACTGCTATCGGGGGCAAGCCCCCTCCCACATTTGGAGCTCCGTGGATCAGATAGCGCTCATTCTGCTCTTGCTCTTGGGCACGGCCTTATAGCCGACCTGATCCTGGAAGCCGAACGCGGTCAAGAGTGTGGGAGGGGGCTTGCTCCCGATTGCGGTGGATCAGTCATGCATGTATTGACTGACACACTGCTATCGGGAGCAAGCCCCCTCCCACATTTTCTACCCCTGCATCAACTTACCCTCCGGCAGATGCAGCCAAAAGTCCCTAAACGCGTGCAGCCCGAACACCCGTTCGTCAGCTCGCCGTAGCGAGCAGCAAATCCTGCACCGAACGCCCCTGCCCACGGTGGCGATCATGCGCGTACAACGACGCCGCAATCTCATCCGCCCGAATCGGCAGCACCGACAGCAACGTATCGCTCAACCCATGGCTGGCCTGGCTGAAGCCCTGGATGTAGATGCCAGCCTTGCAACGCTCGTCGGTGACGATGCGGTAGTCGCGGCTGACTTCGAAGTCACTCATATAAGCCTCCAGCGGCGCCAGCAGTTCACGGTGCATCTGGCGTTCGTAGCCGGTGGCCAGGATCACCGCGTCGTAATGGCTGACGCTGGTTTCGCCGCTGGCGTTGTTGCGCAGGGCCAACTCGATGCCCAACGGGCCGGCGCTGACGTGCTCGACCACAGTCAGGGTGCGGAAGGCCTGGCGCGCAGTGCCGGAGACTTTCTGGCGATAGAAGATGCCGTAGATGCGCTCGATCAAGTCCAGGTCGACCACCGAGTAGTTGGTGTTCTGGTACTCGGCGAGCAGGCGCTCACGCTCGGCGCCGACCTGCTGGAACACCCGGTCGGTAAAGGCCGGCGAAAACACTTCGTTGACGAACGGGCTGTCATCCGCCGGTTTCAACGCCGAACCGCGGAGGATCATGTCGACCTGCACCGACGGGAAGCTGTCGTTCAAGTCGACGAACGCTTCGGCCGCACTCTGGCCGCCGCCGATCACTGCGATGCGCATCGCCTTGCCCTGCACACAGGGTTGCTGGGCCATGCGCGCCAGGTACTGGGAATGGTGGAAGACGCGGGGGTCATCCTTGAACGCCTTGAACACCTCGGGCACACGCGGCGTGCCGCCGGCGCTGACCACCACCGAACGGGTGGTGCGCACATGCTGCTCACCCAGCGCATCGCGGGAAATCACACGCAGTGCGTCAACCTGCTGCTGGTGCAGGATCGGCTCGATGGCCAGCACTTCCTCGCCGTAGCGGCTCTGGGCCTGGAACTGCCCCGCGACCCAGCGCAGGTAGTCGTTGAACTCCATACGGCACGGATAGAAGGTGCCGAGGTTGATGAAATCGACCAGGCGGTTGTGGGCTTTCAGGTAGTTGACGAAGGAATACGGGCTGGTGGGGTTGCGCAGGGTCACCAAGTCTTTGAGGAACGAAATCTGCAGTTCGCTCTGGGTCACCAGGGTATTGCCGTGCCAACGGTAATCGGCCTGTTTGTCGAGAAACAGCACGTCCAGTTTGCCCTGGGCCTTTTCGCGCTCCTGCAGGGCGATGGCCAGCGCCAGGTTCGAAGGGCCGAAACCGATACCAATCAGGTCGTGAACCGCGGGCGAAGCAATTGCCTGTGTCATTCCAGTGTCCTCTGGATAAGCCCCTTGGCGGTGGGGCGGGAATACCTTCACGACCTGCACAACAGGTCATGTGTTGATAGGAAACGAGGACAGTGAATTAAAATTTAACCGATCGACGCTCAGGGCGCGTCCCACTCGCGCATCCGCACCCGACAGTGCTTCATCGCGTTGACGATGTGTTTTTCCACCAGGCTGCGGGAAATCCCCAAGCGCTCGGCGATTTGCGGGTGGGACAGGCCGTCGAGTTTGCGCAGCAGGAAGCTGTCGCGGCAGGCCGTCGGCAACTCGGCCAACGCGCGTTCGAGCATCTGCAGGCGCTGGGCGTGATCGTGGGTGGCGTGGGGCGATGCGTTGGAGAAACGCTCTTCGGCATCCAGCACTTCCAGCGGCTCGACCTGGCGCAAGGCGTTGCGCCGATGGCCGTCGATCACCAGGTTCAGCGCGGTGCGATACAAAAAAGCGCGGGGCTGGTCGATGGGGGTGTCACTCGCGCGTTCCAGCACCCGCACATAAGCGTCATGCACCACATCTTCGGCCACCTGACGGTTGCCCAGCTTGGCGTTGAGGAAACACACCAGCTCGCGATAGTAGTTTTCCAACATGACTCCCGACCACCTGGCGGCGGCATTAGGTCCCTGAATGCTTAAAAATACAGCCCATTCAATGATGGCAGTTTGGGTGAGTGCAATTTATAGTAATTCTCATCTACTTTTAAAGAAGACTTGCTTCAGCAGACGTTTTTTTTACTCGGCGGCACTGTAACTACTTGTGTAACAGCCTAAATCTTCGGGCCATGCGCTCGTTTAACTGTCAGCCCCCCGCAACTGCGGTCCGAACTTTCCTGGCTGGAACCAACCCATGAAACGCCCCCGACCTGCCCGACGCGCCCTGCTTGTGGTGGCGTGCCTGCTGCCTGTGATCGGCATCGCCGCCTGGCAATTACAGCCGCCGGGGCGCGACACCCTGGCCACCGTTACCGTGACCCGTGGCAACATTGAAAACAGCGTCACCGCCCTGGGCACCCTACAACCGCGACGCTACGTGGATGTGGGCGCGCAGGCGTCCGGGCAGATCCGCAAGATCCATGTCGAGGCCGGCGATACGGTGCAGGAAAGCCAGTTACTGGTCGAGATCGATCCCTCGACGCAAAAAGCCAAGCTCGACGCCAGCCGCTACGCCATCGAAAACCTCAAGGCCCAATTGCAGGAGCAGAAAGCCCAGCACGTACTGGCGCGCCAGAAGTACCAACGCCAGCAACGCCTGGCCGCCGGCAACGCCACCCGCGAAGAAGACGTGCAAACCGCCAAGGCCGAATTGAGCGCCACCCAGGCGCGGGTCGCGATGTTCCAGGCGCAGATTCTCCAGGCCCAGGCCAGCCTGCGCAGTGACGAGGCGCAGCTGGGCTATACGCGCATCTATGCGCCGATGACCGGCACCGTGGTGGCGGTGGACGCGCGGGTCGGCCAGACCCTCAATGCCCAGCAGCGAACGCCACTGATCCTGCGCATCGCCAAGTTGTCACCGATGACCGTGTGGGCCGAGGTCTCGGAAGCCGATATCGGCCACGTCAAACCCGGCATGAGCGCCTACTTCACCACCCTCAGCGGCGGCAACCGCCGCTGGACCAGCAGCGTGCGGCAGATCCTGCCGATCCCGCCCAAGCCACTGGACGAAACCCAGGGCAGCGGCAGCCCGAACAGTTCGAGTAAAAACGGCAGCGGCCGCGTGGTGCTGTACACCGTGCTGCTGGACGTGGACAACACCGACAACGCCTTGATGGCCGAAATGACCACCCAAGTGTTTTTCGTCGCCAGCCAGGTCAAGGATGTGCTCACCGCGCCGGTCGCCGCCCTGCAAGGCAGCACCGAACGGCAGATCGCCCGCGTGGTCGCAAAAAACGGCCGCATCGAAGAGCGCGCCGTGCGCCTGGGCATCAGCGACCGCCTGCGCGTCGAAGTGCTGGAAGGCCTGAGCGAAGGCGATCACCTGCTGATCGGGCCAGTCGACGGCAGCGGGGGTTGAATTGACCACGCCCCTGATCGAACTCAAGCACATCACCAAATCCTACGGCGGCGGCGACAGCCCGCAGGTCGACGTACTGCGCGGCATCGACCTGTCGATCCATGCCGGGGAATTCGTCGCCATCGTCGGCGCCTCGGGTTCCGGCAAATCCACGCTGATGAACATCCTCGGCTGCCTCGACCGCCCCACCGTCGGCGACTACCTGTTCGCCGGCGAAAACGTCGCGCACCTGGACAGCGACGCACTGGCCTGGCTGCGCCGCGAAGCCTTCGGTTTTGTGTTCCAGGGCTACCACTTGATCCCGTCGGGTTCGGCCCAGGAAAACGTCGAAATGCCGGCGATCTATGCCGGCATCAGCGCCGCTGAACGCCACGCCCGCGCCAAGGCCCTGCTCACGCGCCTGGGCCTGGCCGACCGCACCGGCAACCGTCCGCATCAACTGTCCGGCGGCCAGCAACAGCGGGTCTCCATCGCCCGCGCACTGATGAACGGCGGGCATATCATCCTTGCCGATGAGCCCACCGGCGCCCTCGACAGCCACAGCGGGGCCGAGGTCATGACCTTGCTCGACGAGCTGGCCAGCCAGGGCCATGTGGTGATCCTGATCACCCATGACCGCGACGTGGCGGCGCGGGCCAACCGCATCATCGAGATTCGCGACGGCCTGATCATCAGCGACTCGGCCAACAGCGCCACTCACGTCCCGGCCAGCGCCAACAGCGCGGCGCTGCAAGCCTTCGACCTGCGCCAGCGCCTGGCCGAAGGCGCCGAGCACAACGGCGCGTGGAAGGCCGAACTGATCGACGCGGTGCAGGCCGCCTGGCGCGTGATGTGGATCAACCGCTTCCGCACCGCCCTGACCCTGCTGGGGATCATCATCGGCGTGGCCTCGGTGATAGTAATGCTGGCGGTGGGCGAAGGCAGCAAGCGCCAGGTCATGGCGCAGATGGGCGCGTTCGGCTCCAACATTCTTTACCTCAGCGGTTCCTCGCCCAACCCGCGCACGCCGCTGGGCATCGTCACGCTCAACGATGTCGCGGCGCTGGCGGCGTTGCCGCAGGTCAAGCGGATCATGCCGGTCAATGGCAGCGACGCCGGCATCCGCTACGGCAACCTGGATTACCTGGCGTATGTGGGCGGCAATGACGTCAACTTTCCGCAGATTTTCAACTGGCCGGTGGTCGAAGGCAGCTACTTCACCGAGGCCGACGAGCGCGCCGGTGCCACGGTCGCGGTGATCGGCCATCGCATCCGCGAGAAACTGTTCAAGCACGTCAACCCGATCGGCCAATACATCCTCATCGAAAACGTGCCCTTCCAGGTGATCGGCGTGCTCGCGGAAAAGGGCTCCAGCTCCGGCAACAAAGACAGCGACGACCGCGTGGCCATCCCCTACACCGCCGCCAGCGTGCGCCTGTTCGGCACGTACAACCCCGAATACGTGACGATTGCCGCCGCCGATGCGCACAAGGTGCAGGAAGCCGAGCAAGCCATCGACCAACTGATGCTGCGCCTGCATAACGGCAAGCGTGACTACCAACTGACCAACAACGCGGCGATGATCCAGGCCGAGGCGCGCACGCAAAACACACTGTCGCTGATGCTCGGTTCGATCGCCGCGATTTCGCTGCTGGTGGGCGGCATCGGGGTGATGAACATCATGTTGATGACCGTGCGCGAACGCACCCGCGAGATCGGCATCCGCATGGCCACCGGCGCGCGCCAGCGCGACATCCTGCGCCAGTTCCTGACCGAAGCGCTGATGCTCTCGGTGGTCGGCGGCCTGTGCGGTATCGCCCTGGCGCTGCTGGTCGGCGGCGTGCTGATGCTGGCCAAGGTGGCGGTGCAGTTTTCCCTGGTGGCGGTGCTCGGCGCGTTTGGCTGCGCACTGGTCACCGGCGTTGTATTCGGCTTTATGCCGGCCCGTAAAGCTGCCCGGCTCGATCCGGTTAAGGCGTTGACCAGTGAATAAACCATCTCCCGCACCGCACGTGTGCGTATTCAGCCTGTGCCTGCTGCTCAACGCCTGCGCCGGCAGCCTGCCCGCCGTCGACAGCGGCATGGCCGCGCCAGCCGCCTGGCAGTACGCCGAGCGTGACGCCGCCCAGGCCAGCAACCAGCGCTGGTGGACGCAATTTGGCAGCCCGCAACTGAACCGCCTGATCGAACAGGCGCGCCGCGACAGTTTCGACGTGGCGGCCGCCGTCGCACGGGTGCGCCAGGCCCAGGCCAAGGCGGTGATCGCCGGCGCGCCGCTATTGCCGGAAGTGAAGTTCAACCTGTCCACCAGCCATGAGAAGTTACTGCGCGGCCAGGGCGGGCCAAACCTGGATGTAACGCAAAGCGATGACGTGGCCAACAGCTTCGGCGCCAACCTCAGCGCCAGTTATGAAGTGGATTTCTGGGGCGGCCGCGCCGCCGCACGGGACAGCGCCCTGCACGGCCTGCGGGCCAGCGCGTCGGACCAGGCCACCGTGGAGCTGACGCTGCTCGGCAACGTCGCCGACCGCTACGCGCAAACCCTCGCCGCACGCCAGCGCGAGCAGATCGCCGCGTTGAACCTGGCCAATGCGCGCACGGTGCTGGAACTGGTGCAGACGCGCTACGACGCCGGTTCTGCCACGGCCCTGGAACTGGCCCAGCAGCAAAGCCTGGTCGCCAGCCAGCAACGGCAAGTGCCGCTGATCCAACAACTGGCCGAAGAGTCGCGGATCACCCTCGCGGCCCTCCTCGGCCAGCCTGTCCAGGCGTTGGACCTGGGCACAGAGCCCTTCCAGGCACTCACCTGGCCGAGCATCGGCGCGGGCGTGCCCAGCCAGTTGCTGAGCCGGCGCCCCGACCTGGCCAAGGCCGAGGCCGACCTGGCGGCGGCGCAAGCGGATGTTCGCGTTGCCCGCGCGGCCATGCTGCCCGGTGTAACCCTCGGCGCGACCCTCGGCTCCGACGCCGGCAGAGCCTTGGAGATCCTGCGCAGCCCGTATTACTCGCTGACCGCCGACCTGGTCGCCCCGATCTTCAACAATGGCCGTTTAAACGCCGAACGGGACAAGGCCCGCGCGCGCCAGGATGAGCTGCTGCAGACCTATCGCGGGGCGATCATCAACGGTTTCGCCGATGTGGAAAAAGCCCTCAGCAACATCACGCGCCTGGACCAGCAGCGCCAATGGCAAACGCAAGAGCTGCAGGCGGCGCAGAGCGCTATGCGCATCGCCGAAAGCCGCTACCAGGCGGGCGCCGAAGATTGGCTGAGCGTGCTGGAAACCCAGCGTACCCTGTACGCAGCCCAGGACCTGAATGTGCAACTGCGCTTGTCACGCCTGCAAGCCAGCATTGCCTTGTACAAAGCGTTAGGCGGCGGCTGGGAGGCCGACATCCGATAAACGAAAGTCGCATTTCGTACACGCGCCGTTTTGTCCTCCTACATTTTTTCCCCCACGGTCCTTGGTAAAAAAGTCGTCCCGAATCAGAAGCCACAACAGTGGCTTCTTTTTCTCACACGACTGGCCAGGATCGCTGATGAACCCCCTTCCAGCTGCAAGCGCAATTACCTACCGTTGCCTGGTGCTGGTCGCAGCCCTGGCGCCCGCCAGCGCTCACGCTGAAGTGCCGCGTTCACCGTTCGGCATCGAATGGTTCCTGGACTGCCCGCAACCGGCGCTCGAACGTCTGGACCCAGAGGTCATCGAACGCACCCAATGCGGCATCGTCACTGCGCCACTGGACCATGCGGCGCCCGAGCGCGGTCGCATCAGCTTCGACATCACCCGCGTCGGCGCCAAATTGCCGCTGTCACGCCAGGGGGCGTTATTCGCCAACCCAGGCGGCCCCGGGCTCGACGCCGGCGGCGCCTTCGCCGTACACCTGGCCACCGTCTGGAAGCACTACGCCCAGCAACCCGACTGGGGCGACACCTACCGCCAGTTGGCCGATACCTACGATGTGATCGAAGTCACCCCGCGGGGCCTGGGCCGGCTGCCGGGGTCACGTCTGGAATGCCGCTCCGAGGGGCGGATCGTGCCGCAAGGGGATGTCAGCGAAGACCGCAGCGCGGCCAACCTCGCCGCTGCGCGCCAGAATGCCCGGTTGATTGCCCAAGCATGCGCCAGCCACCCGCTGACGCCTTACATCACCACCGAGCAAACCGCCCGCGACCTGGAATTTGTGCGCAAACAATTGGGCGAGTTGCAGTTCAACTACCTGGGCAACGCCTACGGCACTTGGCTCGGCGCCTGGTACGGCGGCCTGTTTCCAGCGAACGTGGGGCGCATGGTGCTCGATTCGAACATCAACTGGACCTCAACCTTCGAGCACGCCAGCCTGATCGTCGCCGGCGAAAAGGAGAAGATTTTCGAGCGCTTCGTGGCCCAACCCGCCGCCCTCGACCCTGGCGTGTATCAACTGGGCGACACGCCAGTCGCGGTGCGCCGTGTGTTCATGGAACTGCTGCCCAGCGTGCGCACGGCCCTGCGCTCCAGCAACCGCCTCTACAGCGACCCCACCGGCCTGATGAGCGCCCACCTGCTCAGTCGCTGGCTGCGGGAAACCCCCGACAGCGACGACCTGGCGCTCGAGGCGCGTGCCCGTGCGCATCGCTTCAGCCCCGACCCGGTCATCGAAGAGCGTGCCAAGTCGATGTTCAGCCTGCTGCTGCAACGCGTGCGCGAACCCTTGCAGGCCAACGTGCCGAAGCCTGGGCCGCTGCGCATGTCGGCCGCCGACTCGGTCAAAACCGCGATCCTGTGCAACGACTCGACCTACTCCAGCGAAGACCTCTGGCAGCAAAAAGAAACCGAATCGCTCACCAAGTACCCGGTCGCCGGCAGCGCCCTTGAGGCGCGCCAATGCACCACCTGGCCGCGAAACCACAGCCGGGGCTTGCCCTACAAGGAACTCGCGCGGCTCGACAGCCTGCTGATGGTGCAGGCCGAATTCGACGACCACACCCCGTCCACCGGCGCCGCCTGGGCCTTTGAGCGCACGTTCCCGGCGAGCCGCGTACAGCTGAAGAACGCCTATGCCCACGGGGTTTCGTTCAGCGGCGTGAGTGCCTGTGTGAACCAGTGGGTAGGCGATTATCTGATGCATGGGAACAAACCGCCGCGTTCGACGGTGTGTACGGACGCCACGGTGCAATGAATCTCCGTTTACGACCTTTCCATACCAGAAACGACACCCTGCGTTGACGCTACGGCCCAATCGTTATTAAGTGCTATTTATCCGCATTAATACGATAAATAGACACCATGCTCACTCGCCCGCTACGACGCAAACGCCAGAAGCTGTCCGACGTGATTGTCGAGTCGGTCAAGCGCTCCATCGTCACCGACGCCTTGAAGCCCGGCGACCGCCTGCCCACCGAGCGCGAGCTGATGGAAAGTTTCCAGTGCTCCAAGGGCTCGGCCCGCGAAGCGCTCAAGGCCCTGGAAGTCGAAGGCCTGGTCAGCACGCGCACCGGTCCCAGCGGCGGCGCCTACCTGAACCAGGCCGGCACCGAACCGGCCAGCCGTGCGCTGCGCAATTACCTGCACTTCCAGCATCTGGATGGTGAGCAGGTGTACCAATTGCGCAAGGTCATCGAAGTGGAACTGGCGGTGTCGGTGCTCGGGCGCCTGAGCGAGGACGACTACCAGGCCCTGCAGGCCAACGTGGACTTTTGCAGTGCGCCGGAAGACAGCGAGGCCGGCCAGCGCGAACAACGCCTGGCGGAACTGGAGTTCCACAACCTGTTGGCCAAGGCCTGCCCCAACCCGTTGCTGAGCTTTATGGCGCAGTTTCTCAACGACCTGCTGCGCGACCTGGTGGTGCTGAAAAAAGCCTACAAGCCCAAGCGCAAGCAGTTCGACGCGGCCAACCTCGACTATCACAAGCAACTGTTGAACGCCTTTCGCGCCGGCGATGAAAGCGCGGTGCGCAGCCTGATGCATGAACACATGTGCGACGCCGAACACCATATGACCGCCCTCGAAGGCCAGGTCAGCCCGCATTTTCTACTGGAGTTCGATCACTCTTAATAACACCCCAGATCCAATGTGGGAGGGGGCTTGCTCCCGATGAGGCCGGCACATTCAACCTCTATATCGACTGACACACCGCAATCGGGAGCAAGTCGAATCGTCGCACCGCCCCTCCCACAGTTGACTGCATTCCAACCCGCACACTGCGTTACCCCAATAAAAAAGCGCCTGCCCACAGGCCCTGCTCCACCGTATCGCCATTGCCACTCCTGCCAATAACTAAACCAGGGAGTCACCCCATGCAGCGTCGTACGTTATTGAAAGCCAGCCTCACCGCCGCCGCCGCCCTCAGCCTTCCGCTGAGCGTGCGTTCGGCATTCGCCGCCGAGCCCTTTACCCTTTATGGCCTCAAGTCCATGTCTGGCGCCTTTGCCAGCTATGGCAAGTTTGCCGACATGGGTTCGCGCCTGGCGGTGGCGCAGCACCCCGAGATTCTCGGGCGCCCGCTCAACTACAAGGTCATCGACACCGAAGGCAACGCGGGCAAGGCGGTACGCAAGGTGCAGGAAGCGATTGCGCAGGACGGCGCGCGGTTCTTCCAGGGCTGCACCTTGTCGTCATCGGCGCTGGCGGTGGCCAAGGAAGTCGACAAGGCTGGTGGCGTGTTCATGACCCCGGTGGGCGCCGATGAAGTCACCGGCAAAGACTGCAACCACGCGACCTTCCGCTGGTCGGTGCCCACCTACGGCGCAATCCGCGAAACCCTGGTGCCGCTGATCAAGCTGCTGCCGGACGCCAAGCGCTGGTACACCATCACCCCGCAATACGTGTTCGGCGAAGCCTTGCTCGAAGGCGCCAAAAACGTGCTCAAGGAACACGGCCTGGAACACGTCGGCAACAGCTACCACTCGCTGCAGGAGCAGGAATTCTCCGGCTACCTGACCAACGCCATCGCCACCAAACCTGACGTGCTGGTGCTGCTCAACTTCGGCAGCCAGTCGTCCAACACCCTGCGCCAGGCGGTCAACTTCGGGATCAAGGAGCGCATGAAAGTGCTGCTGGTATGGTCCGCCGGCCTCGACCAGTTCCAGGAACTGGGCAGCGACATACTCGAAGGCGTGTACCTCGGCGCGCAGTACTGGCACCAGGTCGACAGCCCGCTCAACCGCGAACTGGTCAAGCTGACCCAGGCTAAGTACGGCATCAACCCCACCTACCCGCTGGCCGCCGACTACATCAGCACCAAGGTCATGCTGGACAGCATCATCGCCACCGGCAGCTTCGACGGGCCGACCGTGGCCAAGGCCATGCAAGGCCTGAGTTTCGAGGGCCCCACCGGCAAGGAATCGATCCGCGCCGGCGACCACCAGGTGATCAAGGATTACTACCTGCTGATCGGCAAGGCCGCTGCCGACATGGCCGACAAGGACGACCTGGCCAAGGTGCTCAGCGCCGGCCAGTCATTCCCGCCGGTCGAGGCCACGGGCTGCACGCTCGCCTGACCCCCTGAATATTGCACCGCAGGGCCGCGCGAGCGGCGTCCTGCCGAGGGTTCCTGCATGCTCAATCTTTACCTGTTCCAGATACTCAATGGCCTTGGCCTGGGGATGATCTACTTCCTGATCGCGGTCGGGCTGACGATCATTTTCGGCCTGCTCAACTTCGTCAACTTCGCCCACGGCGCGTTCTTTCTGCTGGGCGCCTACATCTGCTACACCGCCGTGAGCCTCACCGGCAGCTTCTGGCTGGCGCTGCTGCTCGCACCGCTGGTGGTGGCCGCGCTGGCGTGGGTGATCGAGCGTTTGCTGATCCAGCGGATTTATCACTTGCCGCACATGTTCCAGATCCTGGTGACGCTGGGGATCGCGCTGATCATCCAGGAAGCCAGTGTGATGATCTGGGGCCCGGTGGGCAAAAGCGTCGCCGTGCCGGAACTGCTGCGTGGGGTGCTGGTGCTGGGTGATTTCGTCTACCCCTACTACCGCCTGTTCCTCATCGTGTTTTCCGGGCTGGTGGGCCTGGGCTTGTGGCTGCTGCTGGAACGCACGCGCTTCGGCGCACTGGTGCGCGCCGGCAGTGAAAGCACCGAAACCGTGTCGCTGCTCGGCACGAATATCTTCCGCCTGTTCTCCATGACCTTTGCCCTTGGCGTCGGCCTGGCCGGCATGGCCGGTGTGCTGTTCGCGCCGTTGCGCGGTGCCCAGCCCTTTGTCGGCCCGGAAATTCTCGGGATCGCCTTTGTGGTTGTCGTCATCGGCGGCATGGGTTCCTTCAGCGGCGCGCTGGTCGGCGGTTTGCTGGTGGGCGTGGTGCAAAGCCTGATGACCACACTCTGGCCCCAGGGTGCGAGCCTGATGATCTACGGCGCGATGGCCGTGGTGATTCTGGTGCGCCCTTACGGCCTGTTCGGGAGAGCCTGACATGAGCGAGAAAAACCCCCTGCCGTTCGCCAAGACTCAATCCAAAGCGATGTTGCTGTGGGTGCTGGCGGTGCTGATCGGCTTGCCGCTGATCTTGCCCTCGGCGACCCTGGCCAGCGAGATCCTGATCTTTGCTATGGCCGCCCTGGCCTGCAACCTGTTGCTGGGCTACACCGGGCTGTTGTCATTCGGCCAAGGCATCTTCTTCGGTGCCGGCGCCTATTGCGCGGCGCTGCTGATGATCCACCTGCAAATGGGCTTGTTCACGGCCCTGTTGGGCGCTGCGATTGCCGGCGGTTTCCTCGCGTTGCTGGTGGGCGCCCTGGCGATCCGCCGCACCGGCATCTACTTCGTCATGCTGACGCTCGCGTTCAGCCAGATGGCCTACTTCGTCGCCTACACCTTGAGCGACTGGACCGGCGGCGACAACGGCCTGCTCAGCGTGCCGCGCCCGGAGATCCGCATCGGCGACAGCGTGTTGCTGTCGTTGGCCGACGCCCGCGCGTTCTACGGTTTTGTCGCGGTGCTGTTCCTGCTGATCTTCATCGGCGCACGCCGCGTGATTGCCTCGCCGTTCGGCAGCACGCTGATGGCGATCCGCGAAAACGAAACCCGTGCCTCGGCCATCGGCTATGACACGCGCCACTTCAAGATCCTGGTGTTCGTGCTGTCCGGCGCGGTCACCGGGATTGCCGGCGCGCTGTACGCCATGTTGCTGCACTTTGTGCCGCTGTCGAATATCGACCTGGCGATGTCCGAGAACATCCTGATCATGACCATCGTCGGCGGCACCGGCTCGCTGTTCGGTTCGTTGCTCGGCGCCGGTTCCATCGTGCTGCTGGGGGATTTCCTCTCCGACCTGTGGCCGCGCTGGCTGATGCTGCTGGGGGTGATCCTGATCCTGGTGGTGATCTTCATGCGCGGCGGGTTATGGGGCGGCCTGGCGTCGCTGTTCGAGAACGTGCGCGGCCGCCGCAAAGCCGCCGTCGTCGCCAAGGAGCAAGGACTATGAGCATCCTGCTGGAAACCAAAAACCTGGAACTGGCCTACGGTGCGTTCCATGCGGTCAACGGCGTCAACCTCAAGGTCGAAGCCGGCACCATCCACACCATCATCGGCCCCAACGGCGCGGGCAAGACCAGCCTGTTCCACTGCCTGACCGGTGAACGCCAGGCCACCGCCGGGGCGATCCATTTCGACGGCCAGCACCTGATGCGCAAACCGGCCCACGCCCGCGTCGGCCTGGGCATGGCGCGTTCGTTCCAGCTCACCAGCCTGTTCCAGAACCTCAGCGTGCGCGAAAACCTGCGCCTGGCCGCCCAAGGTCGCGACGGTGTACGCGCGTTGAATTTCTGGCGCCGGGTCGAGAGCCAACGCGAACACCTGGAGATGGCCGACCAGGTGCTCGAACGCCTGCAACTCAGCGCGCGCGCCGCGACCCTGGCCGGTGAGTTGTCCCACGGCCAGCAACGGGTGCTGGAGGTGGGCATGTCGATCTGTTCCAAACCCAAACTGCTGATGCTCGACGAGCCCACCTCGGGCATGGGCATCGATGACATCCCGATCATGACCCAACTGATCAGCGACCTGGGCCGCGACCACACGGTGCTGTTGATCGAACACAACATGAGCATCGTCATGTCCATCAGCCAACGCATCACCGTGATGAGCCACGGCCAGATCCTGGTGGAAGGCACGCCCGAATTCGTGCGCGCCGATGAACGCGTGCGCACGGCTTATCTTGGGGAGGCTGCCTGATGCTGATCGTCGAAAATATCCATGCCTACTACGACAAGAGCCACGTGCTCGAAGGCGTGTCGTTGACCGTCAACCCCGGCGAACTGGTGACCCTGCTGGGCCGCAACGGGGCCGGCAAGACCACCACGTTGCGCAGCATCCTCGGCATCATCTGCCCGCGCCAGGGCCAGATCCACTTCAACGGCCAGCCGCTGGTGGGCCAGAAGATCTTTGAAATTGCACGCCAGGGCCTGGCGCTGGTGCCGGAGAACCGTGGGATTTTCCGCCTGCTCACTGTCGAGGAAAACCTGCGCATCGCCGCACGCAAGACCAGCCGCTGGCAGCTCGAAGACGTCTACGGCATGTTCCCGCGCCTCAAGGAGCGGCGCAAAAACGCCGGCCACGCGCTCTCCGGCGGCGAGCAACAGATGCTCGCCATCGCCCGCGCCTTGCTCAACGATCCCAAGTTGCTGATCCTCGACGAACCCACCGAAGGCCTGGCCCCGGTGATCGTCGACGAGTTGGTGAAGATCCTGCGCAAGGTCAAGGACGACGGCCTGCCGGTGCTGCTGGTGGAACAGAACCTGATGGTCTGCGACAAGCTCGCCGACCGCCATTACGTGCTCGAACAGGGCCGCGTGGTGTACGAGGGCAGCGCCGCCGCCTTCCGCGCGGACCCGACGATCAAGAACCGCTACCTGGCCCTGAGTGCCTGACCGGAGTTCGAAGATGAATAGCTGTGCACAACCGCTCCAGAGCAACGCCCCGCTGATCAACCGCGACCGCCTGTGGCAATCGCTGATGGACCTGGCCCGACTCGGCGCCACCGTCAAAGGCGGCGTGTGCCGCCTGGCCCTGACCGACCTCGACCGCCAGGCCCGCGACCTGTTCGTGCAATGGTGCGAGGCGGCCGGGTGCAGCGTCAGCATCGACGCCATCGGCAATATTTTTGCGCGCCGCGCAGGACGTAATCCGGCGCTGCCGCCGGTGATGACCGGCAGCCACATCGACACCCAGCCCACCGGCGGCAAGTTCGACGGCTGCTTCGGGGTGATGGCCGGCCTGGAAGTGATCCGCACCCTCAATGACTTGAAAATCGAGACCGAAGCGCCGATCGAAGTAGTGGTGTGGACCAACGAAGAAGGCTCGCGCTTCCCGCCGTGCATGATGGGCTCCGGGGTGTTTGCCGGGAAGTTCGACTTGCAGGACACCCTGGACAAACAGGACGACCAGGGCCTGTCGGTGGGGGCCGAATTGCAGCGTATCGGTTATGCCGGTTCCCGCGCAGTGCTGGGCCACCCGGTCGGTGCGTATTTCGAGGCGCATATCGAACAAGGCCCGGTGCTGGAAGACCAGGCCACCACCATCGGCGTGGTGATGGGCTGCCTGGGTCAGAAGTGGTTCGACCTGACCCTCAGCGGCGTCGAAGCCCACGCCGGCCCGACGCCGATGCACCTGCGCAAGGACGCCCTCGTGGGCGCGGCCGAGGTGGTCAGCGCGGTTAACCGCATCGCGCGTCAGCAGCAACCCCACGCCTGCGGCACGGTCGGTTGCCTGAGCCTGCACCCCGGCTCGCGCAATGTGATTCCCGGGCAGGTCCACATGACCATCGACCTGCGCCATCTGCATGCCGACAAGCTGCAGGCGATGGTCGATGAAGTGCGCGGCGTGATCGAAGCCAGCGCCACGCACCACGGCCTGACGTTCGAGCTGACCCCCACCGCCGACTTCCCGCCGCTGGACTTCCACCCGGCCTGCGTCAACGCCGTGCGCAACGCCGCCGGCGCCTTGGGCCTGAGCCATATGGACATCGTCAGCGGCGCCGGGCACGACGCGATTTTCGTCGCCGAACTGGGCCCGGCCGGGATGATCTTTGTGCCGTGCGAAGGCGGCATCAGCCACAACGAAATCGAAAACGCCGCACCGGATGACCTGGCGGCAGGTTGCGCAGTGTTGCTGCGCGCCATGGTCAATGCGGCACAGGGGATCGACCATGAGTGAGATCGGCCAACTGACGGCAGTGCAACTGCTGCAGCATTTTCGTGACCAGACCTTGTCGCCGGTGGAGGTCACCGAAGACGCGCTGCTGCGCATCGAGCGCTACAACCCGCGGGTCAACGCCTACTGCCATGTCGACCCCGAGGGCGCACTCAATGCCGCACGGGCCTCAGAAGCGCGCTGGCTGAAGGGCGAACCCTGCGGCGCGCTGGATGGCGTGCCAGCGTCGATCAAAGACCTGACCCTGACCCTCGGCATGCCCACGCGCAAGGGTTCGCGCACCTCTTCGGCCGACGGACCATGGGCGGTGGATGCGCCCTTCCCGGCCCTGATGCGCAAGGCCGGCGCGGTGCTGCTGGGCAAGACCACCACCCCGGAATTCGGCTGGAAAGGCGTCACCGACAACCCGCTGTACGGCATCACCCGCAACCCGTGGGACACGCGCATGACCACGGGCGGCTCATCCGGCGGCGCGGGTGCGGCGGCGGCGTTGAATCTGGGGGTGTTGCACCAGGGCAGCGATGCCGGCGGTTCGATCCGGATTCCCTGTGCGTTTACCGGCACCTTCGGCATCAAGCCGACCTTCGGCTATGTGCCGCAGTGGCCAGCCAGTTCGATGACGATCCTGTCGCACCTGGGGCCGATGACCCGCACCGTGGAAGACAGCGTGTTGATGCTGCAAACCGTCGCACAACCGGATGCGCGGGACGGCTTGATCGGCGCGCCGAGGACCACGCCCTGGTTGTCGGACGCAGCGGACCTGAAAGGCCTGCGCGTCGCCTACAGCCCCACCTTCGGCTACGTCGACGTCGACCCGCAAGTGGCCAAGGTAGTCGCCGAGGCGGTGGCGGGCCTGGTGCAGTTGGGCGCCCATGTCGAACAGATCGACCCAGGCTTCAGCGACCCGCTGGAGCTGTTCAGCACCTTGTGGGCGGCCGGCGCCGCCCGCCTGACCGGCCCGATGAGCGACGCGCAAAAACACCTGCTCGACCCCGGCCTGCTGCGCATCGCACAGCGCGGCGAGCGCTTGAGCCTGGACGATTTCAGCGCGGCCCTCGAAGCACGGGCAGCGCTGGTGGCGCGGATGGCGGCGTTCCATGAGCACTACGATGTGCTGGTGTCGCCGATGATGCCGATCACCGCGTTCGAGGTCGGGCACAACGTACCGCCAGGTTCCGGGATGCAGGAATGGATGGAGTGGACGCCGTTTACCTACCCCTTCAACCTGACCCAGCAGCCGGCGGCGTCGGTGCCGTGCGGGCTGGCGGCGAATGGCTTGCCGGTGGGGTTGCACGTGGTGGCGGCGCGGTTTGCCGATGAGACGGTGTTGCGGGTTTGCCAGGCATATGCCAAGGCATTCCCGACCGCCCCTCTGCCAGCCCCGATCACCGGAGCAGCGTAGATCCAACTGTGGGAGGGGGCTTGCTCCCGATGAGGGTGTGCCAGAACCCGCTCGGTCAACTGACACACTGCAATCGGGAGCAAGCCCCCTCCCACAGTTCTTGATCGCATTCCACTACAATAGGCCCCCATTCATCCCCGGGGGCTTCATGGACATCGAACTGGCACGCACTTTCCTCGAAATCACCCGCTGCGGCAGCCTGGCCGCGGCGGCCGAGAAACTGCACGTCACCCAGACCGCCATCACCGCACGCGTGAAGAACCTCGAAAGCCAGCTAGGCAGCACGCTGTTTGTGCGCAACCGCGCCGGTGCGCGCTTGACCGCCGACGGCGAGGCCTTTGTGGTGTACGCCAACCAGTTGCTGCAAACCTGGGAAGCCGCGCGCCGCGACCTGCCATTGCCCGAGGGCTATCGCAATGTGCTGCATATCGGCGGCGAGGTCAGCCTGTGCAACCCGTTGATGCTCGGCTGGGCGAAGGCCTTGCGCGAACATATCCCGGGGCATGCGCTGCGCACGGAAATCCGTGAAGGCGACTACCTGCTGCGCCAATTGGAACTGGGTGTGATCGACGCGGCACTGGTGTTCCAGCCGCAGTACTGGCCGGGGCTGCAAGTGGAGCAGGTGCTGGAAGAAAAACTGATCCTGGTGCAACGGGTGAGCAAGCCGACCCCATACGTGTATATCGATTGGGGCCCGGGGTTTCGCCAGCAGCATGACGCCGCCCTGCCCGACAAGGCCCGCGCCGCGCTGAGTTTCAACCTCGGGCCGTTGGCGCTGCAGTACATTCTGGAGCACGGCGGTGCCGGGTATTTCCGTACCCGAGTGGTGCAAAGCTACCTCGACAGCGGCGTGATGCAACGCGTGCCCAAGGCACCGGAGTTCAGCTTCCCGACGTTCCTGGTGTACTCACGGGCGCGGGATTCGGCGGTGTTGCAGCAGGCGCTGGAGTTGCTGCGCGGCGTGGTCAAGGCGGAAGCTGACTGGTCGCAACGCTGGGACCCGCTGATTTGAATGTTCGCGCCGGAAACTCGCACATCCCCCACCGGCAGCGAAGCTCGCTTCCACGTTCAAATTGGGATGTTGCACCACCTGCGCCAAACCGACCAAACCACCGTTGCGATAGCCCAAATGAACGCAAGGTAATAGGGCCACAACACCCAACGTTTGAGCGCTAAAGGAATAGACGCCAGTTCGGCTTCGGTCACAAGACCGGCTTTCACATGGCGTTTAGAGTCTGCAAGGTATTCAAAAATCAGCATCATGCGATATTGTCTGTCGATCCACTGGTTTCGTCGCCAAAAGCGCTTGTTGTTGCGAACTTCTTCGTTTTCACTGAAGTAACTTTCCAACTCGTCGAGTTTTGTATATTCGGCAAATAGCATCAGTCCCAAGACGACAAACATTCCAAAAAACCAAACCATCGTATATGCGAGAAAAAAATCCATGGTTAAGCCCCCTCTGGCTGGAATATCAAATCACCATCGATCTCTAGGATCTTTCCACCCAGAACCAAGCCGCATGCACGACGCGCTAATGCAGCGCCTAACCCTCCCAGCAGCCCCAGGCGCAGGTGATGATTCAATACATCAAAATGGTCAGCCTTATGGTGACTCGTACTGTGGCCCATCAGCCAGGATTGCAAACTACTGTAGTCGATTGTCATGTCGTTGATATATCCCCGCGCAATGCCTTACATCCTTGATGCAATGAAGTTGGCGTCGAAATACAGGCAAGCGAATTCCGTCCGAATACAAGCCCGAGGGGGCTCAATTACATTCAGGAAGTTGCCTACAAAAAAAGATCGGCGCCTACAGAAAGTGCTAATACCTGGTCATCTCCAGAGTCCCTTAAACCTCACCGGCCCTTCCAGTACGGAATACTCAGGTTCATCCAGGTGGCGGTGAAGACAGGTGAGCTACCATCGGTACCAAATGCCCCAAACGACTGATGCAGCCAGCCAAATAAAAGAAAGACGATACGGCCAAAGTGCCCAACGCTTGAGGGATATCGGGATTGAAGCCAGCTCTGCCTCAGTCACATCGCCCCTCTTTACATGCAGTTTTGGCATTCCTAACAATTGATTGATCAAGAGCATGCGCTGAAACCTGTCGATCCGCATATTTCTTCCCCAAAAACGCTTGTTATCGCAAACCAGCTTGTTTTCACTGAAGTAGCTTTCCAACACTTCGAGCTTTTTGCACTCGGCGTATAACATCAGCCCTACGCCAACCAGAGAGCCTACACACAGCAAAATACTAAAGACGAGAAAAAAATCCATAGTCAGGCCTCCTCGGATTGAAAGATAAAAACACCATCGTTCTCTATGATTTTGCCGCCTAGAAACCCCACCTTCAAACTGCACCGGCCCTTGCCAGTACGGAATATCCAGGCCTTCGGGTTGACAGCTTCAGTTATGGACAGCAGCGTTGTGCAGGGTTTGGGTTGACCCTCGCGGTCGCTCCAGGTGCCGGAGAGATAACCCGTACTGTCCTTTTTCCTTACGCGAAACAGCATCAACTGCTCAGGTGTAGGAAAACGAGCGACCACTAGAGCCAAGTGCACCAATAGCCCCAGCTAATAGCCAAAATCATCGCAAGGCAATATGGCCACACGGCCCAACGCTTAAGTGATAACGGAACGCAGGCCAACTCTTCCTCAGTCACAAGACCTTCTTTCACGTAGCGTTTTGACATTAGCAGGATATCAATCATCAGGCCCATGCGATGAAATCCGCCGAACCGCGGGTTTGGCCCCCAGAGTTGCTTACGTTTACGAACCTCTGCGTTTTCACTGAAGTAACTTTCCAGCTCGTCGAGTTTTGTACGTTTGGCAAAAAGCATCAGTCCCAGGACGACGAACGTCCCAATAGACATTACAAGGGTGTAAGCAAGAAAAAACGACATCGTTAAACTCCCTCCCTCTTTCAAATTGGGATGTTGCACCACCTGCGCCAAATAAAGCCAAGATAATAGGGCCATAGCGCCCAACGCTTGAGCGCTAAAGGAACAGACGCAAGTTCAGCCTCAGTTACAAGACCTGCTTTTACAAAACGTTTTGAATCTGACAACAACTCAAACATCAAAAGCAGGCGATACATTCTGTCAATTCGCTGGTTTCTTTTCCAAAATCGCTTATGGTAACGAACCTTTTCGGTCTCACTAAAGTAGCGTTCCAACTCGTCGAGTTTTCTATATTCAGCAAAAAACAGCAGTCCCAAGTTGACCAGCGCCACGGTAAAGAGCAAAACCGTGTAGGCAAGAAAAAACGACATCGTATCGTAGGAAATATCCATCACCACTTATACCAAACGGACCAAACGCCTAATGCAACAAGCCAGATATAAGAAATGCGATATGGCCACAACGCCCAACGCTTGAGTGCTATAGGAACAGACGCCAGCTCGGCCTCGGTCACAAGACCTGCTTTCAAAAAGGGTTTTGGGTTTGATAGAAAATCAATCATCAGGCCCATCCGATGAAATCTGTCGATCCGCTGATTTCTTTTCCAAAATCGCTTATGGTAACGAACCTTTTCGTTCTCACTGAAGTAACTTTCCAACTCGTCGAGTTTTTTATATTCGGCAAATAGCATCAGTCCCAAGAGGATAGACATCCCAACAAACAGCACAATGGTATAGGCGAGAAAAAAATCCATAGTCAGGCCCCCTCTGGTTGAAAGATCAAATCACCATCGATCTCTATGATCTTGCCGCCCAGAAACGCACCGCTATCCCCGCCTGCATTTCCTCCTATATACCCTCCCCCGGCGCCGCCAATAATTCCACAGGCCAACTCAGCGCGTCCTTTCGCGTAAACACCCAAAAAAACCGTACATATGCGACGCGCGGCTTTAGCTCCTACCGCCGTTCCCCAAGCCCCCCCCTCTACCCCGCCCGCCAGCCGCCCACTCTCCACATACTTCGCCCGCCGACACTGCGCCTCCCGCCCCACCACACACGCCTCCTTGATCTCCAAACCCGCTGCGCCCACATCCAGCGCCAACCCAACATAAGTACCCTTGCCCAACCACTTCGACGTCTGCGAAATCGCCTTCAACCGCTGTGCATACCCGGCGATCTCGCCTTTATTCAGATAGCTTTTGGTCGAAATCCCCAGCACCTTTTTCAGCGATTGATTGCCGCGCAACCCCGTGCCAAATCGTGCGGCACCGCGCAGTTGCGTGCCCAGCAGCGCCAGCAGCACCTGGCGCTGGCGGATAAACGCCTGGCGATCCAACCCGCCCGCTTTCAGGCGTTGATGCAGGCGCTCGATTTCCTCCAACGTGTTCACGACTTCATCCAGGTGCCGCGACCACGCCGATGTGGCACTGCCGATACCTATCGAGCCATACGTCAGAAGGCTCTGCAGCAGGTCGTAGTTATCGATCATCGTCTGTGCAGCCGCAGCGTCCAGCTCCAGGTTGCGATCAATTTCCTCGGCATAACGCACCCACCAGGATTCGTTCCAGGAACAACTGACGCTCTCCGTGTCTGGAACAATCACCATCCGCCCCGGCATCACCCACCCACGGCGCAGGTGATGATTCAACACATCAAAATGATCAGAGTGCTGGCGGCTCACGCCGTGGCCCATCAGCCAGGTTTTCAAACTGCTGTAGCTGATTGGCTTGTCGTTGATGTATCCCCGCGCCATGCCTTACATCCCGAATGCAATGAAGATGGCGTCGGAATATAAGCAAGCGAATACGGCCAGGACACAAGCCCGAGGGGGCTAAATCACATTTGGGAAGTTGCCTACGCAGAAGAGGATCAGTACCTACAGAAAAGTGCTAATACCCGGTCATCTCCAGATACCCAACCCCACCCTCAAACTGCACGGGTCCTTCCCAGTACGGAATATTGAGGTTCATCCAGGCCTTCGGGTTGACGGCTTCTGTGGTGATATCGAGCTGTTTGCCGGGAATTTTCAGCGACCAGCGTGTGGGAATACGCCGCCCGTCGATGGCCGTGGTGGCCAGTGGCGTAAGTTGGATATCGGCGTTGTGCAAGGTTTGGGTATGGCCCTCGCGGTCGATCCAGGTGCCGGTGAGATAACCCGTGCCGTCCTTTTGTCTTACGCGAAACAGCATCAACTGCTCGCCACGGTCCAGGTGCAGGGAAAACCAGTCCCAGCCGGTCTGGCTGGCGGCCAGGGGTTGGCTGCTCCACTCGCGGTCGAGCCAGGCCGGGCCCGTGACCTGGTAAACCTTGCCGTCGAGACTGATGCTGCCGTTGGCGGTAAAAAACGGCTGACTGTAGTAGTAAGAGGCCTGGCCTTGGTCGGACTTGCGGCTGTAGCCGTTGTCGCCTTGAAGCACCAACGGGCGACTGGACGTCAGGTGCAAGTCGTAGGCGAATTGCGCGCCACTGGCCTTGAGCTGCATGTCCGCCAAGGGGCCGGTTGCGCCTGGGCGGGTGGCGAAGTTCCAGTCGTCGATCCAGGCACTGAACGGCGCGGCCTGGGCCCCGGCCTGGCCGACGCCGCCACGGGCGTAGCGCTCGGCGGCGTAGTGCCGGGTGGCCGAGGTGACGGCGGCGTGGCCGAGCCAGATCGTTGAATCCTGCCAGCCCGATTGCGTCGGCCCGGCCTTGAGAGCATTGCGAAACAAGGTCCATTGCACGCCGAACACGTGGCCCTGAGCGTCTTTCAGGTTGGCGGTAACGTACCACCACTCGATACGAAAACCGGCGTGGGGGCCGTGGTCCTCGGGAAAATCGAAGACCTTGCCGGGCAGCACCTGGGCAAAATCTGCCGCCTCACTGCCCAGGCCGGCGAAACTTTCCTCGGGCGCGGGGGCTTTGTCACAGCCGCTCACCAGCAACAGAACGACGCACAGCAGCGCCTTAATCTTCATGGGCGAACGTCCTCAGCAAATCCGCCGGGCGACTGCGGTACAACTGCCACAGCGGCCATGCCGACGCCAGCAACGTGGCAAGCAGCGCCAACCCCAGCAGTTGCGCCAGTTGCCAGGGGAAAATATGCAATGGCAGGCGCCAGCCAAATGCCTGCACATTGATCACCGCATCCAGGCACCACGCCAACAGCAACCCCAAGGGCAAGGCCAGCAGTAGCGTCAGCACCGCCAACAACCAGGTCTGCCCCAAGTTGAGCAGCATCAATTGCCGGCGCGTCACCCCCAATGCCCACAGCGGTGCGAGTTGGCCGAGGCGGCTTTGGCTCTGGGTCAGCAGGCTGATGAACAGCGCCACGCCTGCCACGCCGAGGGTCAGGCTATTCAGCGCGGCGGTGGCGGCGAAGGTGCGTTCGAAGACCTGGCTCGACCAGCCTTTGAGTTGCTGCTGGTCAACGATACGGCTGTCGTCCAGGGCAAACTCGCGCTGCACTTCACGCACCAGCGGCGCCACGTTTTGCGGCAGTACGCGCAGGTTGAAGCGCGCCGGCGACAGCGTCGGCCAATGCGCCAACAGGTGCTGCGCATTGACCAGCACGTGGCCCTTGGGGTTGCCGTAGTCGGCGTAGATCCCCACCACCTGGGGCGACCACACACCCTCGGGCGTGGGAATGTCAACGGCGTCGCCGACTTGCACGTTCAAGCGCCGCGCCAGTTGCTCGCTGAGCATCAGCGTGTCATTGCGCAGTAATTGGTCCCACGGCGCACGCGCCGCTTGCAGCAACGGCCAGTGCTGGCGATAGGTCGGGGCGTCAACTACGCCGAACACATCCGCCGGCCAGCCCTGCAATTGCACGGCGACCTGCCAGGTGGGCAGCACCGCCTGCACCAGCGGTTGGTGCGTGAGCCAGGTATTCAACTGTTCGGCCTGGGCCGGGTTGTGTGGGTTGAGGTACAGCTCGGCGGTGAGGCGTTGTTCCAGCCAGTTGTTGAAGGTCAGGCGAAAGCCCGAGGTCATGGAGCCCGCGCCGATGTTGGCCGCCAGCGCCAACAGCAACGCCATCAGCGCCAGGCTCAAGGCCGGCAACTGTTGGCGGCAGTCGGCAAGAAACCATTGTCCGAGCACCGAGCGGCTGCGCCCCAGCAGCGCTTTCAACAGTGCATTGAGCAGCACCGGCAGCCCCAACGCGGCACCGAGCAGCAAGGCCGCCATTAGAACAAATCCAGCGGCCAGACTGTCGCCCCACCACAGCGCCAACAGCGCGATCAACAACGCCGCACTCGCCACCCAGCCCTGGCGCCGCAACCAGCGCCCATGGGCCTCATGCCAGGCCTGGGGATTGGCCAGCGCCAGCAACGGCAAGCGCGCCGCCCGCCACACACTGCCGGCGCCGGCGAGCAACGCACCGAGCAGGCTCAGGCCCAACCCGGCGAGCCACCACCAGGGGCTGAGGCTCAGTTGCCCCGGCACTTCGGCACCGTAGAGGCCGCGCAGGCTGGCCGCCACGTCCGGCAACAACACGCTGGCGAGCACATAGCCACTGGCGACACCGAGCACACCGCCAAGCAAGGCCAAGGCACCCAACTCCATCCCCAGGCCGAGGATCAACATCCGCGCACTCACCCCGCAAGCGCGCAAGGTGCGCAGCAGCCCGCGCCGTTGCTCCAGGGCCAGGCCGATGGCCGCATGGACAATAAACAGCCCGACCACAAAGGATAAAAAGCCCAGCGCGTCCAGGTTCAGGTGAAAGCTCTCGGTGAGGCGCGCGAGGTTATTGTCCTCGCCCTGCTTGAGCTGCAGTCCCGCCGGCGGCGTGGGATGGGCGGCGGCGAACGACTTGTCGAGCAGCAGCCGGGACAGGCGCCCAGGCATGTCCAGCAACGGTTGGGCAAAACCGATATCGGTCAGCAACATGCCAGGGGCCATGTCCGGTTGAACCTGCAACGGCGGCAGGGCTTGCCCGCTCGCCGTCAGCGGCCGTTCACCGGCCTGCAACCCCAGCGCCTGCAACGTATGCGGGGCGATCCAGGTACGCCCCGGCGGGTCGAAGAACGCGACCATTTGCGCCTGACTCAAGCGCTGCCCCGCCACCGCCCCGCTGCCGGGCAGCGACAGCGGATCGATGCCCATCAATTGCAGGCGCTGATCTTCATGCCCCTTGAGCAGCACCCGCCCCTGCACCACCGGCGACACCGGCCAGCCGGCGCGGCGCAACTCGGCAAACAGCGCCTGGGGGAAACTGGCAGCGTCCGGCGTGCTGAGGCTGGCCTGGGGTTCGCCGCCGATCAATTGACTGGCGCGCGCGTAGCTGTCCCGCGCCTGGCTGTTGAGCGCTTGCACCCCGGTCAGCAGCGCGGTGGCGAGCCACAGACCGGTCAGCACACTGAAAAACTGCACGGGATGGCGCCGCCAGTGGCTAAGCAACGCGCGTAACGTCCAATAGAACACCGCCATCTCAGCCAACGTCCGCAGGCAGGACGTGGCCGCGGTGCAACACCACCTGCCGGTCGAGCCGCGCGGCAATGCGCGGGCTGTGGGTGACCATCAACAGGCTGGTGGGGGTATCGCGCAACAGGTCCAGCAGCAGTTGCAGCACCTCATCGCTGGTGGTTTCATCAAGATTGCCCGTAGGCTCATCCGCCAACAGCAAGCCAGGTCGAGACGCCAACGCCCGCCCTACCGCGACCCGCTGCTGCTGGCCACCGGAGAGTTGTTCCGGGTAGCGCTTGAGCAGACCCCCCAGGCCCAGGCGCTCGACCAACTGCGCTTGCCAGATCGGATCAAACCGCCCTGCCAGGCGTGCCTGGAACGCCAGGTTGTCGTCGACACGCAAGCTGCCGATCAGGTTGAATTGCTGGAACACCAGGCCGATGTCAGTGCGTCGCCAATCGGCCAACTGCCGCTCGGTCATCTGATCCAGACGCTGCTCACCCACGCGGATACTGCCACCGTCGACGCGATCCAACCCGGCCACCAGGTGCAACAGTGTGCTTTTTCCGCTGCCGGACTCGCCCATCAGCGCCAGGCTGCTACGCTCAGCCAACTGCAGATCGACCCCGGCCAATACCGTCAGCGGGCCCTGCGCAGTGACGTAGCATTTATGGACACCTTGCACCTGCAACATGGGAATGCTCGCTCGCCAATGGACTGCAACCGAGGATAACGGCTGACCGACCTCGCCACGCAAATTTTTCACATGCATTTCACCGGTTACCTACCGATCACCGAATAAAGTGCCCGACAAGCGCCAATGACGCTCAACTTTTTAGTTGTCGGCACGCCTTATTTTTAACGCTCCAATTTTCAGCAAAAAGACAGCAACTGTATGACAGGCTCTTGCTCCACTAAGGGCACTGTCAAACAGTTGCGCCTGACTAATAAAAAGCTGCCTGACGTACCTACGGTGAATAGTGTGGTTAACCTGACCTTGACCAAACCGCGTTCGTATCAAACGCGAGCAAAACGTCTGAAAAAACTTTGGCAGGGCATTGCAGCAATCACCTTGCTCGGCGTGTTGCTGGCAGGTTTTCTGGCCTGGCCTGTGTCGCCACCGAACCTGGGCGCGGGCAATCGCCTGCTGACGTCAGGCCTGCTGACCAGCTGGCGCGAGGGTAATCTGGTGGTACTGGTGCGCCATGAAGAGCGCTGCGACCGCTCCTCCAACCCCTGCTTCGGACCCGCTGACGGTCTGACGGCCAAAGGGACTCAACAGGCAGCCGAAACCGGAAAAGCCTTTAAAACATTGGGCATGGAGCGTGCAGACGTGTTCAGCACCCCGACCACCCGTACCGCCCAGACCTCGCTGTTCATGTTTGGCAAGACCGAACTGTCGCCAGGCCCGCTGGCGATCTGCGGCGATGCCATGGGTGAAGAACTCCTCAGCCACAAGCAGCCTGGACGCAACCTGGTGCTGATCACCCACAGCGGCTGCATCAGTGACATCGAACGTGCCCTAGGCTACCCCCACGCGAAATCCACCGAATACGGCAGTGCATTGTTCATCAAGGTGCTGGGCAACGGCGAACTCAAGGCCGTGGGAATTATAAACAGCGGCGATTGGCCGGCGGCGCTCAAGCAACTTTAGACACTTTTCAACCGATACAAGAGGCGGATGTTCAGCCAAACGACAGCCAACTTATGGCATGTTTAACTGCGCCTGTTAGTTAAGGACGTCATGAATAATTTAAGACCCTTAGTGAACACTGTGACTTTTTACCCCCGTGCGTCCTTACACAAATTCCCTACACTTAGACGTCAAGGAGCGACGTTCGCATGACCCGATTCAAACCCCTACCTTTATTGCTGCTGGCCGTTGTCGCGTTTTATCTCCTGCCTTTGGGCCTGCACGGTCTATGGATACCCGACGAGACCCGCTACGCTCAGGTCAGCCAGGAAATGCTCATGAGCGGCAATTGGGCCGCACCGCATTTCATGGGCGTGCGTTATTTTGAAAAACCCGCCGCCGGCTATTGGCTGATTGCCCTCGGCCAGGCGGTCTTCGGCCAGAACCTGTTCGGCGTGCGCATCGCCTCGGCGTTGACCAGCGCCCTGAGCGTGCTGCTGGCCTACCTGATCGCCCGGCGCCTGTGGAACGACCCGCGCAAAAGCTTCGCCTGCGCCTTGCTCTACTTGAGCTTTGGCCTGGTGGCGGGGCAAGCCGGCTACTCCAATCTCGACCCGCAATTCACCTTTTGGGTCAACCTCAGCCTGGTGGCGCTGTGGTTTGCCCTCGATAGCCGCACCCCGCGCGCCCGACTCGGCGCCTGGGCGGCGCTGGGGCTGGCCTGCGCGATGGGCTTCATGACCAAGGGCTTCCTCGCGTTGTTGCTGCCGGTGCTGATCGCCGTGCCCTATATGCTCTGGCAACGCCGCCTGGGCGAATTGCTGCGGTATGGCCCACTGGCGATCGTCGTGGCAGTCGTGGTGTGCCTGCCGTGGGTGTGGGCGATCCATGTGCAGGAGCCCGACTACTGGAATTTCTTCTTCTGGCATGAACACATCCGCCGTTTTGCCTCCGGCACCGCGCAACATGCGCGGCCATGGTGGTTCTTCCTGCCGATCATGGTCGTCGCATGCCTGCCCTGGGCGGCGCTGCTACCGACCACGCTGCACAAGACCTGGAAAGAAAAGCGCCAACCGGCGATAGCCTTTCTCGCCCTGTGGATGCTGCTGCCGCTGGGTTTCTTCAGCCTGAGCAGCGGCAAGCTGCCGACCTACATCATGCCGTGCCTGTTACCGCTGGCGTTGTTGATGGGGCATGCCTTGATCGATGTGATGCAGCAGGGCAAAACCCGCGCACTCCGCATCAACGGCCTGCTCAACTTCGTGATCGGCATGGCCGCGATGGTGACGTTGATCTATCTGCAAATCGGCGATCCGCTATACGGCAACAGCCACGCGGAAATGTTCAGCCTGTCGTTGACCTTCATTGTGCTGCTGGGCTGGGTCCTGACCAACCTGCTGCAAGCCTTTCGCCCGTTGACACTCTGGGCGACGCCAGCCCTGGGCATCGGTTTGCTGGTGCTACTCCTGCCAGCGGGCATGCCGGCGCGGATATCGAATAACGAAATGCCTGACCAGTTTGTGCTGGAGCATCTGGAAGAACTGCAGCAAACCCAGGCGTTATTGAGCAACGAATTAGGCTCGGCATCGGCACTGGCTTGGCGCCTGAGCCGGCCGGATGTCGCGTTTTATGACACCGAAGGCGAGCTGCAATACGGCCTGCAATACCCAGACGCGGTACACCGCAAAGTCGGGCTGGACAACGTCCAGTCGTGGCTGGCCGAGGCGCGCCAACAGGGTTCGGTCGGGGTGCTGATGCGCGTCAGGAGCACCAACGAACACCTTGAGGAAGGGCAACTGCCACCCGGCGGCAAGCGCTATCGCAAGGGCGACCTGGTGCTCACCCTCTATCCGAAATCCCCTTAGGAACCGTCCATGACTGTCTGGAAAACCGAACGTGGCGCCTTGCTGCTATTGCTGGGCGTTTCCGCCCTGCTCCTGCTGCTCGGCCTGGGCAGTCGCGACCTGTGGGGCCCGGAAACCCGCTGGGCGAACATCGCCGTGCAGATGCTGCAAAGCGGTGACTACTTCGACCCCTACCTCAAAGGCACGCCGTATTACGACAAGCCCCTGCCCTCCTACTGGCTGATCACCGGCTTCGCCAACCTGATGGGCGGCCTGGGGCCCTGGTCGCTGCGCCTGTCGTCGGTGATTTCCGCATGGTTGAGCATCTGGCTGGTGTACCTGATCGGCGAGCGCCTGTTTCGCAAAGGCACCGGGCTGATTGCCGGCTGGATGCTCGCCACCACGTTCTATTTCCTGTTCTGGGCACGCGTGGCCACGGCGGACGTGCTCACCGTGTGTGGCGTGCTGGCGGCGGTGTGGTGGTACTGGCGCGGGCCGGATGACACACGACTGTGGCGCTACACGGTGTTTTTCCTGCTATTGGCCGCGACCTCGCTGTTCAAGGGTTTGATCGGTTTTGTGCTGCCGGGCCTGGTGCTGCTGCCGCACCTGCTCAGCGAGCACCGCTACAAACGTCACCTCAACCTGCGCGTGGTGCTGGCGCTGCTGATTGCCGCCGGGTTCTATGCCATCCCCTTTGTGCTATCGCACCTCTACGGCGCGCCGACCTACGGCGAAAGCGGCCTGGCCCTGGTATTTCGCGAAAACGTCGTGCGTTTCTTCGACCCCTTCGACCATATGGGGCCGATCTATACCTATCTGATTTACCTGCCCGCCTACACCCTGCCCTGGGCACCGTGCTGGTTGCTCGGCCTGTGGCTGGCCGTGCGACATTGGCGTCAGACCCCGCCCAACGTGCGCTGGCTGGTATGGGGCCTGGGGCTGCTATTCGTGTTCTTCACCGCCAGCGGCAGCCGCCGCAGTTACTACGTGCTGCCGCTGGTGCCGTTCGCCCAGTTGCTGGGAGCGTGGTGGCTGAACGAACGGCTGGCGAAAAAAACCGCTAGCTGGCCACGCTGGCAGAAAGGCTTTGGCGTTGCCGCCGCACTGATGCTGCTGGTGCTCGGCGTGGCGTACCCGTGGACCAACGGCAACGGCGGCGTAACGCGTTTCGTCGAGGATGTGCACGCTCAAGCCGAGAAGACCGCGCCATGGAACCAATGGCAAATGGTGCTGGTGGAAGTCGACAACAAACTGCCGATGTACCTGCAAAACGGCGGCCAGCCGTTCTACTACGTCGCCGAAACCCAGGACTTCCCTCGCCAGGGCGACAGCGCTGCGTTCATGGCCTGGCTGGAACGCACCAGCGGCCGCCACTTCGACCCGCAACACACGATTATCATCGCGCAGTACTCCAAGGACGATCCCACGCCCCTGGCATACCTGGGCACCGATCATCAAGTGATCACCACTCAGCCGGACAATGGCGAGCGGCTGTTTCACCAGCGTGCGGATGGGAGTGTGGCGTTTATCCCTATGTCGCGCTGACCTGCCCGCCCCTGGCGCTCGACGATAGCCAAAGCCACACGCTGTTGGCGACGCGGGGGTTGCCGCTGCGGCGCGATCGCTTGATTCCCTACCGGCTCACTGATAGGGAATCAAGCGATCACGGTCCAGGTCTCGCATCAGGTCGCCGAGCATTTCACTCTCGCTGCGAGGTTCGATCATGGGGATGTACCAGGTCGTGGCCGTCCAGCCGCCGCGCTTGTAGGCATAGGTTTTCAACAGTTGACCGTCCTTGAACACCGAGCCATGCAATTGGCGCTCGTAGGTGTAGGGCACTGGCACGGTCAGCAGCGTCAGAGCGCCGAGTACTGCGGGGAGCACTCCGGCCCCTTTACCGCCGCTCTGGTCGACCAGCAGGCTGTAGCCGGTCTTGCTGAAACCACCGTCGAGGAAACTGAAGGCGCCGGTATCACGCAGCAACTGGATGACTTCGCGCTGCTTTTGCTGATCGAACCGGGATTCGGGCAGCGGCATGGTGACACTCATCGGCACATAGGCGTGCTGGGCTTTGTAGTCCAGGGGCTTGAGGGCGGTGCTGCAGCCGCCGAGCAACAGCACGGCAGCCATTAAGGTGATCCTGATCATTGCGTGTGCTCCACAGGCAGCAGGCCATCACGTTGTACATCCTGGGCAAAGGCACGGGTGATACGGTTTACGTTCTCTTGCTGCATCCCGCCGCTGCCATCGAGCAGCCAGGTGTATTTGTGGGTGACGTTGCGATAGCTGTATTGCTTCAACAGCTTTCCATTTTGTTGCAGGGAAAACTCGGTGGTGGTGTCGATACTCTGGGACAAGGGCAGCAAAAACAGTGTCGCCGTACTCAGCAGAATTACCGGGAAAGGTGGCAAATCGCGCTGGCTATTGAAGCGGATCAACACCGAATAATCCCCTGCCTTGCCCTGGCCGGTTTCGACACTTCGAAACACCCCGGTTTCGCGTAACTGGTTACGGATTTGCGCGGCATTCAGCGGGTCGTCGACCATGACATGGATCGGCTTGAGGTAGTCCTGACCGTCGGGCAACGCGCGTTCGGGCAGGGTATTGGTGGCCGCACAGCCAGTCAGCAGCGCCAGGACGCTCAGGGTAATAACGCGGTTCATGGACGCATCTCTTGAAGGGTATTCTGGCCCGCAGCGGTAGACAGCGGCGCGATGATATGCGGGGCGGCGCTGCGATAATCCAGCGGTATCAACTCCAGCGCCGGCAAGCGCGGAACCGATTGTCGCGCGATCGGTTCATCGCGACCTTGCTGGTCACGCCAACGGAAGGCGCACAGGGAAGCCCCCAGGCACAGCGAGCGAAATTCACCGAGGTAATAGGCCTTGCCGGCTTGCAGGCGCATCGGCAGGTTGAACTTCTCCCGAGCCTGGACCGAGGTGTAGGTGGTGCCCAGGGTGGGTGAATAGTTGCTGGAGAAGAACTGGAAATCATAAAACTCATAATCTCCCGGTTTGAGCGGCAGCACGAACACACTGGCGGCACCGGCCTGGTCCTTCACATCCTGAGGCGTTTCCCGCCCGGCACCGACCCATATACCGGCGGCCCCGAAGGCGGAGCCACGCTTGCGAAACAACAGGCGCTGGTTGGGTGCGGGAGAAGCATTGAGGTTCTGCGGGCCGATGGAGCCCACAAGATAAGCCACCGGTTCTTCGGGGCCTGGTTGCAGCGGCTGACTGACCAGCGACGCGGGCTGAGTACCGCACCCCGCCAAGGCTGCAGCCATTAAGAGCAAGGCCAAAGGCCTGGAAAAGCAAAACATGTCGAATCCTGAACGCGGGCAAAAAGGGAGCTGCAGACGCCACAGGAAAGACATGCAATGAGCCATCCTGGCGCTGCGCCTCGCGTCACTGCGAGGGGGGCGAATGGTACGGGAGGGATGAAGGTTTTACCACCCGCTCGCCACCCCAGGCTTTCCAGCACCGCCCTACCAACGCCCCATCGCCAGGCTGTACGGCGAAAACTCCGCACCCCCCCACCTCAACGCCAGCGCCGCCGGGCGGCGCACCACCTGCTCCACCGTAACGGTCCACAACCGCTGCGCGCCCTCGAACCGCGCCACCTCGGCCCCGCTGAGGATCAGTGAAGTGCGCCCGGCCAGGTGCATCACGTCCCCCGATGCAAAGTCGATGAACAACAACCCCGCCACCGGATTGGCGTGCAGGTTGCCCAGGGTGTTGAAGAACAGGTTGCCGGCAAAGTCGGGGATGGTCAGCACGTTGCCTTCCACGCGCACGAAGCCTCGGTTGCCGCCGCGATGGGAGACGTCCACCGAGCGTTCGCCGCCGATGTCCACGTAACTGGCGACGAAGAAGGTGTCGGCATTGCGGATCATTGCGCACGCGGCGTCATCCAGGCAGTTGCTGCGCTCGACCACATCCCCGGGTTTACGGGCGACCCCATCGACAGGCCGCAGTTGGATGTATTTGGGGCAGTTGCCGAAGGACTGCACCACATCGACCGCAAAGCCCTCATGATCCAGCGCGCCGACCCGGCCATTCAGGCGATTGCGGCGGCGCGTGTCGAGGTCGATGCCGAGTAAGCCGACCGCGGCCCCTGGATGCAGCGCGGAGCGTGCAGGGTCGCCGGTGCCCGGCAGGCTGTCGATCTGCAAGGTGTGGGGGTCGGGCGAATGGGCAAACCCCGGCGCGCCTTCGATCATCGTCGCCCAGGGCATGCCGTGCGCGTCCACCACGCCGAGCAGCAAGTACGGCAACAGCGGATAAAACCCTCGGTGTTGCTCGGGCAGATGATCGCGGATCACCTTGGCGCCAATCATGTCCATGCGCTCGGCAGCACCTGCGCTTGCTTGCATCTGCCGTTCACCGGCATGCCAGGGGGAGTGTTCGATCGGGTTCATGGCGATCACCTCGAGTTAGATAACCCAATGCTGCGCCCCGCCAGGCAGCGAGAGAATACCCACGTTGAGCAATCGAGCATTACGCCAACTGAAACGCCGGATGCTCGCGCAGCGCCGCCACGCAGTGATCGACAAAACTGCGCACGCGCATCGGTGCATGGCGGCCTTCGCGGTAGACCACGTTGACCGGCAACGGCGCCAACTCGTGGGCGGGCAAGACGCGGCGCAACTGATTGCTGATCAGGTGCTCGTGAACCGGGTAGCTCAGGCAACGGATGATCCCCGCGCCATGCACGGCCGCATTGATCGCACCTTGCACCGTGGCGCAGCGCAGGCGTGTACGGGCCTTGAGGTGGGCGTGGGGGAAATCCCAGTGGACCTGATCGACGCTGGCGATCAGGCGATGTTGTTTGAGATCGTCCGGGTGCGCGGGTGCGCCGTGGGCAGCGAGGTAATCGGGACTGGCGCAAAGGATCTGCCGCACCTGGCCGACCGGCCGTGCGATCAGCGACGAGTTCGGCAACGCGCCGACCAGGATCGCCACGTCCAGCCCTTCTTCGTGCAGGTTGGGGTAATAGTCGTGGTAGCGGGCCGTCAGGTACACATCGGGGTGGCGGTCCAGATAACCGGCCAAGATCGGCGCCATCACGTACCGGCTGAACAGCAACGGCAAGAACACCCGCAGATTGCCCTGGGCCTGCACATGCGAGCCCTTGGCCGAGGCTTCGGCGGCGTCCACGGCGGCCAGCAGGCTTACGCAGTCGGCCAGGTAGGCGCGGCCTGCGTCGGTGAGGCTAACACCCCGCGTACTGCGCTGCAGCAACGCCACGTGCAGGCGTGCTTCCAACCGCGCCAGCGCACGCACCAGCGTCGCGCCCGACACCTGGGCACTGCGCGCCGCCGCAGCCAGGCTCGGTTGCCCGGCCAGCGCCGCAAACAGCTGCATATCGCGATAGCGCTCCATCAGCTAGGCCGCTGCGGCGCCGGGTTCAGGCCACGGTCCTGGGCGAAACGCTGGGTGAGGAAGTCGACGAAGGTCTGCACCTTCGCCGGTACACGGGCGCCCTTCTGGAACACCACCTGGATCGGCAGCGGCGCGGGTTCGAAGGCGTCGAGGACAATCTCCAGCTCACCGGCCGCCACCGCCGCCGCCACCTGATAGGACAGCACCCTCGTCAAGCCCCAGCCGATACGCGCCAGGTTGATCGCGGCGTTGTTTGCCGTGACCACCAGGCGCGGCGCGATGGGCACCGTCAGCAGCCGGTCGCCGTCGACGAATTGCCACTCGCTGATCAATTGGCTGGCCGACGACGTGGCGATCTTGGCTTCACGCAACTGCTCGGGACGTTGCGGCCGCCCGTGCTGATCGAGATAGCCGGGCGATGCGCACACCACCCGCCGCACTTCACCGACCTGGATCGCCTGTTGCCCCGGCTCCTGCAGATGACCGATGCGCACGGCCACGTCGACGCCTTCGTCGGTCATGTTCACCACGCGGTCGACCAGCAAGGCGTTGATGTTCACCAGGGGAAAACGATCGAGATACGTCCCCAGCAACGGCGCCACATACAGCTCGCCAAACAGCACCGGGGCGGTCACGGTCAGTTGCCCACTGGGGATGGAATAACTGCCCGCCGCCGCTTCCTCGGCTTCGTTCAGCTCGGCGAGGATGCGTCGACAGTCTTCTAGGTAGCGCTGGCCGGCTTCAGTCAGGTGCAGACTGCGGGTGGTGCGCGCCAGCAATTGGGTGCCGATGCGCTGTTCCATCGCGGCAATCGCCCGGGTCACGCTGGGCGGCGAAGTTTTCAGGCGGCGCGCGGCGGCGGCAAAACCCTCCTCCTCGGCCACCGCGAGGAACACCTGCATTTCATGAAATCGGTCCATCGGCGTCCCTCTTGAAGGTTACTGTGCTTGCAGACCCACCGCCGTGCGTGGCATGCCGACAAAACCCGGCAACGCTTCGATACTGGCCAGCCACGCGCGCACTTGAGGGTAGTCGGCCAGCGACACATTGCCTTCCGGCGCGTGGGCCACGTAGGTATAGAAGGCGATATCGGCAATGCTCGGCTGCTCACTGGCCAGGAAGCGACTTTGGCCCAGTTGCTGTTCAACCAATTGCAGCAAAGCGTGGGAGCGGCTGATGGCGGTCACGGTATCGACATCCGCGCCAAACACCACCGCCAGCCGCGCGGTCGCCGGCCCGACGTGGAGCTGACCGGCGGCGGCCGAGAGCCAGCGCTGCACACGCGCCTGGCCCAGCGGGTCGCTCGGCAGCCATTGGCCGTTGCCGTACTTGCTCGCCAGGTACACCAGAATCGCGTTGGAATCGGCGAGTACGGTGCCGTTGTCATCAATCGCCGGCACCTGGCCGAACGGGTTGATGGTGTCGACGAATTCAGCGGCCTTGTGTGCGCCTTGCTTGAGGTCTACCAGAATGAATTCACTGGGCAGGCCCAACAGCGACAACATCAGCTCGACCCGATGGGAATGGCCGGACAGGGGGAAACCATAGAGTTTGATCGCAGACTGGGACATGAAAGGCTCCAAAGAAGTGGGGGTCTTGACGCCAGGCATGTTCCGCCGCGGCGTCTATCGATGGAATCACCAGGATTTACAATCGAGCATTTCAGCCGGTGAAACAATCACCAGCGGTTCGTCGCCTGACCTTCAGCGCTCTTGCAGCCGATCCCGCAAAAACCGATGACTCCTGGAAAACAGGCGCCGGTAGGTAAGCAGCACCGCGCCGACCGTGCCCAACGCCGACGAAGCGGCGATCAAAAACATGATCACGATCTGGTACCGCACCGCGTCCACCGGGCTCTCCCCCGCCAGCACCTGGCCGGTCATCATGCCGGGCAGGCTGACGATACCGACCACGGTCATCTGGTTCAGCGTCGGGATCATCCCGGCGCGCACCGCCTGGCGGATCGCTTCCTGCGCCGCTTCCCAGCGTGAGCCGCCGAGGGCCAGGATCATCTCGATGGTGTTGCGGCCCGAGGTCAGTTCCTGGGTCATGCGCTCGATCCCCAAGGACACGCCGGTCAGGGTGTTGCCGAGGATCATGCCGAGGATCGGGATCGCATACTGCGGCTCGTACCACGGGTGGATACGAATTACCGCAAACAAGCCCACCGCCGTGACCAGCCACGAACTGCCCCACACCGACACGATGCTGTCGATCCGTTGCCCACGGTACGTCCGCCGCCCACGCCCCGCCGCCGACAGGCCGGCAATCAGGGTCATCGCGCACATCAGCGGGAGCACCACGTACCAATAGGCGAACGCGAACACCCAGCCCAGCAGGTAACCGATCGCCAGCAGTTGCACCACGGTACGCACGGCGGCCCACAACAACTGGCGCTCCAGGCCCAGGCGCAACGCCAGCGACAGCGCGCCGTTGATCAGGATCAGCGAGGCGGCGATGGCCATGTCCAGCGCGGTCAGGTTTTGGTAGTTCATGGTGGTGTGGCTCCGCTCAGCACACCGGCGCGCATGTGCAGGTGGATGTCACTCATGCGTTGGGCCTGTTCCAGGTCATGCGACACCCAGACATACGCGCGGGTGGGATCATCGGCGAACCAGGCGTCGATCAGCGCTTCGACATCGTGCGAGGACGCGGGGTCGAGGGCGGCGGTGGGTTCGTCCAGCAACAGCACGTCGGGGTTGAGCTGCAGCGTGCGGATCAACGCCACTACCTGAGACTCGCCGCCCGACAGGTCGCTGGCGTTTTTTGCCAGGAAGTCGGGCGACTTGCCGGCGTGCTGCAGCAGCGCCGTGACGGTCGCCAGCTCGAAATGGCGTTTACGCAGGGTCTTGAGGCTGAAGGGGAAACGCAGATTGTCTTGCACCGTGCCGTCGATCAGCGCCGGGCGTTGGGACAGGTAGCAGATGCGGCTGCGGTACTCGGGAATGTCTGTGTCAGCGATCGGCCGGCTATTCCACAGGACCTGCCCCGATGTGGGCGCGTCCAGCAACGCCAGTGCCCGCAGGAAGACGCTTTTGCCGGAACCGGACGGGCCGGTGATCGATACGCGGTCGGCGCGGTGCAGGGCGAAGCCAGTGGGCTGGAGCAAAGCCACCTGGCGACGCTCATCCCGGCACGCAAGGGCGCGGGTTTCGATCAGTGCGCTCATGGACGCGATGCTCCTCATGGTTCGGTCAGGCGCAATGGTGAAGCAGGCGAGCGGGCTTTTCATAGCAAAAGTTCAAACGATGGCGACCGGCTCCGTGGCGGGCGCCTTGCAATCAGCCCCTGCCCTGCCTATATTTGCCGCCTGGCGCTCTCTACGCCACCTTCCGCGGAAAGGGCTGCGCCCAAGACAGTGAAGCACTCCCTCGTTTCTACGACTCCCAACCTTAAAGCGGAAAAGGTGTGTGCAAGGAGCTCGTATGTCGCAACGCCGCGTATCCTCGACCACTGATGGCCGTCTCAACCTTGAGCAGCAGCGCAAGCGCGCCAAGGAACTGTTGGCACGCCTGAAAAGCGAAAACCCCGACGCCACCCTGTCCCAGGCTCAATGGCAGATCGCTAAACAACTGGGTTTCAGCAGTTGGCCCCAGCTCAAGGCCCATGTCGACGCCATCGACTTCGCCGCCCGCCATCCCGACTTCGCCGCCAGCGACGAAGCCCGCACCACCCATTGGCGCTGTGGCAACGACATTGCCCATAGCCTGCAATTGGCGGGGTTCAAGGGGCGCTTCCAGATGCTCAGCGACCCGCTGTGCATGGGCCCGGTTCGCGACCTGCCCCGCGACGAATTCCGCGCCATGCGCAGCGCATTCATCAGCCAGGCTTTTGGCCTGGGCGAAGCGGATGTCGCACGCCGTGTCGCCGATGAATACAACCAACTGGAAACCTTGGCCAGCGCCGAACACAGCGTGCTGTGGTGCGAGGCGGATGCGTATGACCAACTGTTCCTGATCCGCGCCCTGGCCGGTCTTGACCAGGCGCCGCGCAAGCTGGAGCTGATCGAGGTGGAGCGCATCCCAGGGGTAGAACGCTTTATCGGCATTGGCCAATTGGCCCCCGATGTACTGGCGTGGTTATGGCCGCAGCGGCGCTTGATCGATGACGACGCGGTGCAGTTGGCCCGTGAGGCATGGTCAGCCTACTGCGCCAGTTCTCCGCTTGAGGTGGCGGCACTGGCCCAAGGTACGCATCCCGCCCTACCCTTGCTGGCACCCGCCTTGCGACGCCAGTTGCAGGAATTGCCAGGTGCGAGGGATGGGTTGTCACTGACCGAACGCCTGTCCCTGGCCTACATCGCCGAAGCCGGGCCGGTAGCGTTCGGGCGCGTGTTTGCCGAGTTGATGGGCAAGCGCGAACCGCTGCCGTTCCTGGGAGACATGATGTTTCATGCACTGCTGCGGCCGTTGATCGACGGCGAGCAGCCTTTGTTGACGGAAACCGAGACTCATCTTGAATGGCCTCGGCGGGTGCTGGCGTTGACGGCGTTGGGGCACACCGTGCTGAGCGGCGATGCTTATTGGCTGGACCACGCCAGCCATGAACGCTGGGTTGGCGGTGTTTGCCTGAGGCCCGGTCAATCCCATTGGAGCCTTGATGAACAGCTGTCGCCGGTATGGCGGCCTTGATTCGCGGGGGGGATTTCGTCCGGGCCGGACACAACATCGGTGAGGCCCGGCGCAAGGCGGTCGTGCCTTATGGGAATGAAGCAGCGGGTAGTGCTGCTGCAGGAATAGTGAAGGGACGAAGACTGGCGCCCGGATGCGCAAAGACGCGCTATCCGGGCACAAGGTGCAGCTTCACGCTTTGACGTTCTGCCGGATATTCCAGCCGAACTTCACTGGCCCGCCGTCCTTGGCGCCGTCGGCCTTCTGCGGCTGGTAGCTGACGTCGACGCTGGCGAAGTTCAAGGCGATGCTGTCGTAGAGCACCTCATCCTGACTTTCAGCACCGGTGCCGTAGGACACCACCATGACTTCCTTCAGGGTGATCACCAGATACTCCACCGGGCTGGAACCGCCCGCCTTGCGCACCACCAGTCGTGCTTCGGGATAATGCTTGCCGGTCGTGCAGGCCATCATCAGGTTGGGGCTGGATTTATCCAGCGGCTTTTTCAGGTTCAGGTTGGCAAAGTCGGCCTTGCCCGCGCCGCCACCGGTGCCGGAATGCATCGACCCCGTCTGCGACAACCCCCACGCCCACTCGCTGACATCAATCTCATCCCGATGGGCCTGGTCCCGTGATTCACCCTTGATATCGCCCAGTTTCAAAAACATATCGACGGCCATGTGAGCTCCCTGTCCTGTTATGCGTCGGTAGCGACGTGGGGCGCACTGTTCCTGAATCGATACGCCGCTCACAAGACGCCAGGGCGGGATTGGGAAGTGCCTTTCTTGAAAAAACGAAACTTCCGACATTCATCCGCGCGACGCCATCTTTACTCTCTCGACTCTCGCCAATCAGGAGTTAAGGAATGACGATCTCCCAGTTCAAGGATAGATATCTCTCAGCCCATCTCAACACGCGCCAACGTCTCGAAGGCAGCCTCAACCTGCGGCGGTTGTTCTTCGCCATCGACGCCGACCCGGCGCTGATCGGCGCGGGGGTGGTGTACATCGACGAAGCGTTCAACGTGGTGACACTGCGTGAGTTCCAGGCGATTTGCAGTGTGCGGCCGATTACCGTGGTGCTGCGTGAAGCGCCCCGGTATGTGGGGCCGGTGGAATTCAAGCGGATGCTGGAACATGAGCCGCGAGAGTCGAGGTTGATGGCGGAGGCGATGAGTACGGCAGTGACGTGTGCGGGGGCGCTGTTGAGTTGGCGTGTTATATACAGCGGGATAGCCATGATGCCCTTTACTGCTGGCGCAAGCGTTGTCATCTCTTTCATCGGCACAACCGCAGCAGTGGCGGGCTCGTTCCAGTGCGCAGCAGGAGTCTATCGAACCGTAAACGAAGTTTGGGACCCTCAGAGGAATGACTATCTGGACAGTAGCGCGTGGTACGAAGGAATGATGGCGGCTCTGGACGCCGTTTCCTTACTTGGGGTGGCCACTTCTGCCGTAACGACAGTGAAAGTTATCAACCTGTCCAAGCGGGCAACAGGCAAACCACTTCGAGAGGTACTTCGTGGGCTAAGCCGGCAGGAGCGGGCAAAATTGACGGATGAACTGTTGAGAATCCAAGACCCACGACTGACACCGAAGCTCCTCAAGCTCAAGCAGGCCGCAGGCAATGCGTCCAAACGCATTCCAGCGGCACAGATAAAACCAATCACCGCAATCCATCGCACGGACACTTTTGCAGCAGCGCTGGGTCTCACCAGCAGCGCGATGTCCGGAAATACGAAGACACTGGCCATCGGTATTTACCAAGAGTTCAGCGAATGAAAAACCACAGAGAATCCCTTTACATCGTAGATCCTCGCCCACTTTTGGCTCACTACAGGCTGGCGTTGTTTGGCGGAGTTTTAGCCCTGTGCTTTTCGATTGCCACTGCCAGCACGCTAATGAACCTTACTTACTTCTCTGACGCATCTGATGGGGTTAGCGATGGGGTATTTTTTCTCGGAGGCGGCATGGCATGCGTGGTATTTGGCGTCGCACAGAGCATTGTCCTCCACGGTTATCCTCAGTGGGTTTGGCTTCAGGTTGGCGTGTTCATGATTTATTTGCTGCTTGTAGTTCCGACAACCATCTATAGCCCAGATCACGCCCTATTTACCTTTGCCCTGCTGAGCCCGTTACTTGGACTGCTGTGCCTGAACAGCAAGCGCCAACGAGAAATGCGTCTAAAGATGGTAGAAATCCGCCACAAGCGCGAAGCCATCATCGCCACCCTGAAAAAACAAGGCCGCTGGAAATGGTGGTAACCCGCGCGGTTGCTGGCACGGTCGACTTCCGATCACCGAGACCCGAACGCCACCCTATCGCGAGCAAGCCTGCACACATTTTTTTTACCGCAGTCCTTTAGTTTGCCGGCTTCAGCAACTGCATCTGCTGGCGATAATCATCCGTCACCTGCCGCGCCTGGCTGCTGCTGGTGATCACCCTCGGCGTAATCAGCACAATCAGCTCAGTGCGGTCCTTGGATTTGCTGGTGTTGCCGAACAGCCAGCGCAGGCCGGGGATTTTGCCCAGGTACGGCACGGCACTGACGCTCTCGGCGTTGTCCTGTTTGATCAACCCGCCGAGCAACACCGTCTGCCCACTTTGCACCGCCACTTGAGTCGAGACCGAGCGCGTTGAGATACGCGGATTTACCGGCGTGTCACTGCTGCTGGTCTGGCTCTCGGCATCGCTGACCTGCTGCTGGATGTCCATGTACACCAGGCCGCCCGGGTTGATGCGCGGTACCACATCCAGAATCACCCCGGTCTGCACGTATTCGACGCTGCTCAGGGTGCTGTCGGCGTTACCGGTATTCACCGTGGTCTGGCTGATGGGGATGTTGTCCCCGACCTGGATCTGCGCCGGCTGGTTGTTCATCACCACCAGCGACGGTGCCGACAGCACCTGCGTGCGGCCGTTGGTCTCCAGCGCGTGCAAGGCCACTTGCAAGTTGGAGCTGACGAAGGAATAGAACAACGAATCCGACGCCCCCAGCCCTGCCCCGCCACCGCCCAGCGCGCCCTGGCTGCCGGACGCGTTGGCGACGGTGGTGCTGGAGGAGTTGCCCGCCAGGCGGCCGAGGTACCACTGCACGCCAAGGTCCAGTTCACCGGTGAGTTTGACTTCGAGGATGCGCGTCTCGATCTGCACTTGCAGCGGCGGGTTGTCGAGGCGTTTGATCGCGGCTTCGATCTCTTTCCATTGCGCGGGGCGGGTGCGCACCAGCAGTTGGTTACTGCTTTTTTGCGCGGTGATGCGGGTGCCGGCTTCGAGGCTTTTATCCGCTGCGGGTTCGGGCGCTTCGGCGCTTTGCTCAGGTTCTTCAGCCGGCGGCGGAGTGCTCTGCAGGCCACCGGCATTGTTGTTGAGCGATGACAACGTAGTGGTGCGCAACCCCGGTGCGACCTTGGCCGGCGTATCGTCCTTGATCGCGCCGTTGCCGTAGATCTGCCGCAGGTATTTGGCCAGGTCAGAGGCCTTCATGTTGCGCACGTCGTACACATACATCTGCGGCTCGTTACCACCACCTTCGTCGATGGTGCGAATCCAGTCGCCCACCTCGCTGAGGTACTGCGGCTGGGAAGAAATCGCCACCACCGAATTGGTCCGCTCGATCGGCAGAAAGCGCAGCATGCCGGCCAAGGGCATACCGCTGTCCGGGCCGAACATGGCTTGCAGCTCGGGCATCAGCTCGGCCACCGACGCGCGTTGCAAGCCGAATACGCCCACCGACATGCCCTTGAGCCAGTCCACATCGAAGGTGTCGATGGTGGCCTGGTAGTTGGCCAATTCTTCCGCAGTGCCGGCCAAACTCAGGACGTTGCGCGCCGGGTCCACCAGCAGAAAGGCGTTTTCGCGGGCGAACGGCTTGAGCAGTTTCTGCATCTCGGTGGCGGAGATATACCGCAACGGAAACAGCCGCGCCGACAGGCCGCTGGACGGTTGAGCCACGTTCATTTGCGGGACCAGCTTGCCCGCCACCGCCTGGTTGGCCGGCAGGATCACGTAGCGCTTGCCCTGCTTGATCATCGCGTTGTCAGTCCAGGACAGCAGCGTTTCGAGAATCGACAGCGCCTGCTGTTTGTCCACCGGTTTAGACGTGGAAAAGCTGACGCTGCCTTTCACCCCTTGGGCGATGCTGTAGTTCTCGTGCAGCAGGTCACCCATCACGCTGTTGATCACCGCTTCGATAGGCTGGTCGGCGAAGTTGAACACGATATCGCCGCCGCCCTGCTCTTCGTCACGCGGGCTGGCGCTGGGTGGGCGCACGAATTGCTGGTTGCCACGTATCAACTGGCGTTGGGCCGGCGCCTTCGCTGCGGGCGGCGGGCTGTCCACCGCCGGCGTCTCACTCGGCGGGCGTTGCGCGCCGGTGCCTTGCATGGCTTCGTGAAGTAAAGCGTCGTCTGCGTCGAGACGCTCGGGCAGCGAGCCACAGCCTCCAAGGGAGACGGCGGTAGTCAGGCAAAACAACGAGGTGCGCATGTCGATCAAGGGAGGGGCTCGCGAGGCAGGGAAATCGGTGGCCGGGTCGACGGCGGCGGCAAACGCTTGGCGTACAGGCTCAAGGTTTGCGTGCGACCGTCCAGGGTAAAACGGGCGGATTGCGGCGTGAGGTGTTCCAGGCGCCAGCCGTTGGGCAGCACCTGGCCCAGGCGCACGGTCAGCGGGCGACCGTCGGCTTGCTTGAGCATCACCATTTGCAGGTTGTCGGTGATCAGGATGCCGCTGAGGGTCAGGTTGGCCAGGCTGCTGGCCTGGGTGTTGCCGACCGCACGATCGGGGCTGCGATCCGCGCTGAACAGCGGGGTTTGCCACGTGGCGGCGAGGCGGTCCAACGCGACGCTGGGCGCGACTCGCACCCGCGCAGAGGCATGCTCGCGCACGGCCGGTTCGGGCAGCCACTGCGGTTCGTCGCCGATGCTGCTCAGGATGACCGCCATCAATAGGCCCAATACCCCGACCAACCCGAGCAAGCCCCATTCCAAGGGGCGCAAGACACCGATCATCGGGCCACCTGCGGTTGCAGGTAGCCGCGCACCAGCAACTGCACCACCAACTGCCCCGCCCCGCCACTGACCGGCGCCTGTTTGCCACGGCGGATGCGCAGCTCATCGACGAACAGAAACGGCGGCTGGTATTCCAGCTCATGCAGGATCGCGGTCAAGGGTTCGATGGCGCAATTGAGGGTCAGGCTGACCTGCACCTGTCGATACGGTTCGCCGTCGTCCTGCTCCGGGGTGATCGGTTTGCGTTGGCTCAGGCTGCAGCCGCCGCCGAGGGTGACGTGGCGGTTGATCAAATCGGCGAGGCGTTGCATCAGGTCGGCGGCGACCGCATCCGGGTCATCCCCCGGCAGCAGGCTGGTTTGGCTGGCCGGGTCCTGGCGGGCCTGGTCCAGTTGCTCGCGCAGTGCATCGCCCTGGCGCAACACACCGGCATAGCGTTGCTGCTGTTCGCGCAACTGCTCGGCCTGTTCGCCCATGGCACGCAAGGGCCCGGCGAACCAGCTGTCGATCAACAGCCAGTACGCCGCGCCGAGCACCACGGCCAGGATCAGCAAGGCCGTGCCACGGCGTTCACGGGGTGTGAGGGGTCGGCGCATCGGCGGCCTCCGGGCGAAGATGGGCACGCAAGGCAAACTGATCCTTGCCGCTGCGCACATCGGGTTGAATCACCCCTTCAAACTGGGCGTTGTCCAGGCGGTGGCAGCCTTTGATCCGAGTGATCAGGGCGCTGGCCTTGGCGCTTTGTCCGGAGAAGGCAATGTCTCGACCCTTGATGTCCAACTGGTCGAGCCAGGTGTCGGCGGGCAAGCACGTGGTGAGGTCGTCGAGCAGCGCCACCAGCGGTGGCTGGGCCAATTTGCGCCGGGTCAGGTACTGCGCCGCGCCGCGGGTGGTGAGCAGTTGCTGACGCAGCGCATGCACCTCGGCGACCTGGGCTTTTTGCTGCTGGACGCTTTCGTGCATGGCGTCGAGCACGCGCTGGCGGTCGTTGAGCCAGAGCAGCATCGCCGCGATCAGCAACGCGCCGCACAGCCACGGCAAGCTGCGTTGCAAGCCCTTGCCTGCCGGGCGCGCACGCGGGCGCAAAGGCGCGGGCAGCAGGTCGATGCCCAGGTTGCCCACATCCACGCGATGAGGACGCAGACCGAGGGCGGCACAGTCGCTGAGGATTTGATCGAGGCGTTCGCGCAGGATCGCCACCAGCGTCACTTGCAGGTGGGTCGGCGTGCGCCGCTCCTGACGTGCGACGAAGTACAACTGGTCGGCCTCGAACGGCGTGTAGCGATCCAGTTCATAACCGACCACAGCGCTGAGGTTGCGGGCTGCGGCGGCGGGCAACTGCACGGTTTGCACCAGCACGGCGTCGGCCGCGAGCACCAGCACCTGGCGCGCGTTGCCCGGCGCCAGCTCAACCGGCTCGCTCAACGGCCAGTGATAGCGCTGCTCGGGCGGCTCGTGCAGCGCCAGCCACGCTGGCACGCACGCACGCAGCTCCGCGAGCCACAGGCGCCAACCTTGTTGCGCCAGGCTGCCACGCCAATACCGGGCGATGGGTTCCAGTCGATTCATTCTTGCCAACGCAACACCCGGTAGGGCTGTGCGCCGTCCTCCGTTGGGCTCAATAAAACCGTGACGTGCAAACGCGCTTCATAACCGCCGGGGCGCTGTGCGCGGCTGTCGACCACCAGCACCTCGCCGGGATCGACGCCCTGCGCGCTCTGCTGCGGCAGGTTCAGGGCCTGGCGCATCAGGGCGCTGGCGAACGCCGGAGCGGGCCGATCGAGGTCGCTCCACAAAGTGATCTCGGGCAACAATTGGCTGTACAGCGCCTGGGTCATGCCCGGCAATTGGCGCACTTCTTCGAGCACGCGAAACGGCGCCAGGCCCTGGTTGCGCCGCGCCTCCAACGCCTTGGCCAGTTGCGTGGCCTGGGCCGGGGTGGCGCCGCAGGCCAGGGCCAGGCGCGTGAGGTCATCCGCCTCGGCGTTGATCAGGTACAGCTTGCCGCGCTCGCTGCGTAGGCTGACGTGCAACTGCGCGTCATCGAAAGTCAGCGGCATTTCACGACCATCGGCGATCCAGCGTGGATCGGCCATCGCCAGGGCGACGCCGGCTTCGGCCGCCAGCACCGTCTGGGTGTGCTGGCGATGCCACAGCGCCTGGCGACTTTCCAGCTGTACCCAAGCGGCCAAGCCACCCAGCAACACGCTGAGCAAGGCCAGCACCCAGAGCACCAGCAGCAGCGCCGCCCCGCGTTGACGCCTCATTCGCCCGTGGCTCCGCTGGACAGGTTCAAGCGCAACGCAATCACCTCGGTGACCCAGGGCACCGGCCCGTCGACACGCGCGGCAATCCGTACCGCAGCGGGCAAGCGCCGGGGCCACGGCCACTGGTCAATCCATCCGGTGGGTTGGCCCAAGGGCGATACGCCGCGATAACTGAACTGCAGCGCCGCAAGGTTCGTCAATAGCACTTGCGGCTCATCGCGGGAGACCGTGGTCTGCGCCTCCAACCGCGAGAACGCCACCTGCAAATCCTCTGCGCCCCGTTGCAGGGTGAAACGCTGAATCCCGCCACCGAGCACACCGGGCAACGTCGCGACAAACTGCAGTCGCTCGGAGTCGCCCACGAAAAACCCATCGGCCTGGCTGTCGTCTTCCGTGACATCCAGTGGCAATGCTTCACTGATGGCGGTGCGTAAGAACTGCTGGGCGGCGCGCATTTCGTCCAGGCTGACGGTATAGCGCTGGGCCTTGGACACCGCGCGATTGGCGCCGAGCAACGCGCCGCTCAACAACACCAGCAGCACCGCGAGCAAGCTGAGTACCACGAGGATTTCCAGCAGGGTGAAGCCCCGCTCGCGGCACCTCACTGGCGCACCTTCAATGTGCTGAAACGGGCCTGGTGCGAGCCCTCGCTGACAATAAGGTCAAGGCGATACAGCTGCGGTTGCTGGCGCACGCACGTCAGTTGCCAATGGATGCCGTCCAGCTCGCCCTGGCGGACCCCGTCGGCCAGGTGCCCCGCCGTTTCCTGGTCCAGCACACTGAGGGCGGCATGGCTCAGGCGATCGCTGCGGGCCACTTGCGCCAACGAGCGCGCGCTCTGGCCGAAGGCGACCAGCAACACCGTGCTGCACACCGCCATCAACGTCAGGGCGGCGAGCATTTCGAGTAAGGTAAACCCGGCCTGGCGCTTCATGGCAGCGCCTTGGACTGCACGCTGCCGGTCAGCCAGCCAATGTCGATGCGCCAACGCCGGCTGCCGTTGGCCAGCAGCAGATTGCCGCCGGTGGAACTGCCATCGGGGTAGAACTCTACGGCGCTTGCGACCTGTTCGGCGCTGTGCAAGGTGACTCGCAGGCTCGCCGGCCACGCGTGAGGGGCGCGGCCCGGCGCCTGGAAGGTCAGGCGCTGCAGATCGAATTCGGTCCTGGCCGCACGCCCGCTGACAATCGCCCCGGCCCGCGTGGTGCGCAGGGCGTCGACCATCTGCCCGACCACGCGCCGCTCGTTCGCCGCCTGCACGGCCTGGCGCGCACCGAGCCCCAACAACCCGACAGCGAGGCTGATCAACAGGATGACCGCCAGCATCTCGAGCAAGGTAAAGCCGCGTTGGGGCATGGGCGGGTTATTCCCAGTTGCCCAGGTCGGCGCTGTAGCCCTCGCCGCCCGGTTGGCCATCCTGGCCGTAGAAGATCAGGTCGAAGGCCCCATGTTCGCCCGGGAAGCGATAGCCGAACGCATGGCCGAACGGGTCTTTCAGCTCCGACGGTTTGGCATACGGTCCGGCCCAGCTTGCGGCATTCCCGGGTTTGTCCACCAGTTGCTGCAGGCTGTTGGGCGGTGAACCGACATCCAGGGCGTAGCTGTCGAGCTTCATGCTCAGGCTGGCCAGTTGCGCCTTGCCCGCGCCGTACTTGCCCTTGTCCACATTGCCGCCGACCTGGCGCACCACAATGGTTGCGACAATGCCCAGCAGCACGATCACCGCGAGCATTTCCAGCAGGGTGAAACCGCTTTGACGGCGTTGAGTTCTCATCGATCGGGTTCCTTGAAGGTTCATATATGGCTGGTCAGGCTCATCAGCGGCAGCATGATCGCGAGCATGATCACCGCCACCAGCACCGCCATGACCACGGTCAGGGACGGCACCAGGGCCGCGAGCAGGCGGTCGATACCGCGTTTGGCTTCGACGTCGAAGATGTCGGCGACCTTGAGCAGCATGCTGTCGAGTTCGCCGGCCTGTTCGCCGACGTCAATCATTTGCAGGGCCAGGTCGGGCAACAGCGCTTGCGTACCGAAGGCGCTGGCCAGGGTGCCGCCGCCTTTCACCGATTCAGCCGCATCGGCCACTTGGGCCTGCAATGCGCGGTTGGTGCAGACCTGCCGCGCGATGACCAACGCTTGCAGCAAGGCCACGCCATTGCTGAGCAAGGTGCCCAGGGTGCGGGTCAGGCGCGCCGCTTCAACCCGCTGCAACAACGGGCCGAGCACCCGCAGGCCGAGCAGACGGCGGTCGTAGCGTTCGCGGCGCTGGGGATCGCGCAGGCGTGCCGCCAGGGTCCCCAGCGCGACGATCGACCCGGCCAACAGCAGCAGACCGTAGGCACCGAGGAATTGACCCAGGGCCAGAATCACGTCGGTGATCAGCGGAATCGGCACGCCCAGGTCCTGGAAAATCGGCACGAACTGCGGCACCACATACGCCAGCAACAACGCCAGCGAACCGAGCACGCCGACCACCAGGAACGCCGGGTAGATCAGCGCATTGATGACCTCGCCGCGCAGCCGCTCGCTGCGTTCGAGGTAGTCGCTGAGTTGGCGCAGGGTGCTTTCCAGCGCACCACCGGCTTCACCGGCGCGCACCATGCTCAGGTACAACGGTGAGAAGCTCGCGCCCTCGTCCTCCAGCGCGGCCGATAACGGTTTGCCGGCATTGACCTGGTCGCGGATGCGTTCGATCAGCGCGCGCACCTGGGGCTGGCCGGGTTGCTTGAGCAGCAGGCCCAGGGAGCGCTCCAACGGCTGACCGGCGCCCAACAGCGTCGCCAACTGCTGGGTGAAACTCACCAACGCGGCGCCCTTCAACGCCCCACGCACAAAGGCATGGCGCAGGCCCTGGCTGCCGGCCGTGTCGATCTGCAACAGCAGCCAACCGCGCTTGTGCAGGATTGCGACGGCGGCGGCTTGATCCTTGGCTTGCAGCGTGCCGCGCTGGGTCACACCCTGGCTGTCCAGGGCGCGGAAGGTGAACAGACTCACGCGCCGTCACCACGGGTAACGCGCAGCACTTCTTCCAGCGAGGTGACGCCCGCCACCGCCTGGCGCAGGCCTTCTTCATGCAAGGTACGCAGGCCCGCGCGACGGGCGGCCTGCTCCAGCGTCGCGGCGTCGGCGTGGCGCATCAACAGGCCACGCAGTTCGTCATTCATCACCAGCAATTCGGTGATGGCGCTGCGGCCGTGGTAACCGCCTTCGGCGCCGGGCCGGTAGAGCAGGATCGGGCGCTCATCGGTAAAGCGCTCCAAGCCATGCTCCTCGATCAGCTCCGGCGGCGCTTCGAAGGCGACGCGGGTCGCCGGGTCCAGGCGCCGCACCAGGCGTTGCGCGAGGATGCCGGTGACGGTCGAGGCGATCAGGTAACGCTCCACGCCCATGTCCAGCAGGCGCGTGATGCTCGCGGCGGCGCTGTTGGTGTGCAGGGTGGAGAGCACGAGATGGCCGGTGAGCGACGATTGGATGGCGATGCGGCAGGTTTCCAGGTCGCGGATCTCGCCGATCATGATCACGTCCGGGTCCTGGCGCACGATGGAGCGCAGCGCCCCGGCGAAGTCCAGGCCGATGGCCGGTTTGACCTGGATCTGGTTGATGCCCTCGAGCTGGTATTCCACCGGGTCTTCGACGGTGATGATCTTGCGCTCGGCGCTGTTGAGCCGCGCCAGCGCGGTGTAGAGCGTGGTGGTCTTGCCGGAGCCGGTGGGCCCGGTGACCAGCAGGATGCCGTGGGGCCGTTCGAGCACGTCGAGGAAGGCGGCCAGGCGCTGGCCGTCAAAGCCCAGGCTGGGGAAGTCGAACTGCACGGTTTGCCGGTCGAGCAGGCGCATCACCACCGACTCGCCAAAACTGGTGGGCACCGTGGACACCCGCAGGTCCAGCTCCTTGCCCTGGATGCGCAACATGATCCGCCCGTCCTGGGGCAGGCGCCGCTCGGCGATGTCCAGGCGCGCCATGATCTTCACCCGCGAGATCACCGCCGCCGACGAACTGGCCGGCGGCGCTTCGGCGTCGTGCAGCACGCCGTCGACGCGGTAGCGCACCTTGAGCTGGTTTTCGAAGGGTTCGATATGGATGTCCGATGCACGCTGTTCCACCGCCCGCTGCAGGATCAGGTTGACCAGGCGAATCACCGGTGCTTCGGAGGCCATGTCCTTGAGGTGTTCGATATCTTCCAGCGCGCCGCCCTGCTCATCGAGGTTCTCGATCAGGGTGCCCATGGCGGAACGGCCCTGGCCGTAGTAGCGCTCGATCAACGTATCGACTTCGTTGCGCGGGCCGATGGCCAGCCATATCGGCACATCGCAGGCGTAGGCCAGGGCCTGAAAGGGATAGTGCTGCGCCGGGTTGGCCGCGAGGACGCGCAGCCCGCCTTGGGTCCACCCCATCGGCACCACTTGGTAATGGCGCATAAAGCGCTCGGTGAGCGTGGGCAACGGGTCGAGCAGCGGCGGCGCGGCATCGGCCAGCAACAGCGGCGCACCGAGCAACGCCGCCCAGGCGCGGGCCAGTTCGATTTCGGACACCAACCCCAGGCGCGTGAGCAACCCCAACAGGTCGCAGGCGTCGGTGGACAAGCGCCGGGCACGCTCCAGATCGACGGTTTTCAGCCCGGCGTGCTGCATCAGCCACGCGCACACGGTGTCGGTGTGCGGTATCTGCGTATGGCAGGCATCGATGGGCATGGACGACATAGTGGGGTGTCTAGTTGCGAGAAAGTATGGCTATTTGGAACTACTGGATATAAAAAGAAAATGCCATTAGTTCGCCACGCCGCAGTCGGAGTTAACTGGGTTAATCGACTGGAAGTTCCAACGCTAGTTCCGGAAGCAGGGAAACAAACTGAAAAGAATAGGCTTCGGCCATCTTTAAATGGCCTTACAAGCCTTGATTTAAAGGCTCAGCACCGAAAAGGCCGAATTTAGCTAATTGCAATTAGCCACTTCGCTAATTAGCGCCACGCGCCGAAGTTTCCCTCGGCGGACATCATGCTAAAACTTTCAAATAGCCTGTGTGTTTTTCACTGCCGATGGCACCTGCGAACCGCGCGCGAGTAAACAAAGGCGATCTCCCGATCAGAAGTCGACCGTGGCCGACAACAGGTAAGTACGCGGCGTCGACAAGGTCAACCCCGGCTCACTGTCGTCCGACGCGCCCGCCGAACTCCAATAGCGTTTATCGGCGACGTTCTCCACATTCGCGCGCAGGGTGATGCGTTTGTCATCGACCTTGAACGCATACCGCGCGCCCACGTCGATGCGGTTCCAGGCGTCGATTTCCTTGACGTTCGACTGATCCAGGTATTGCGAGCTGGAGTGGATGCCGCGGCTGGTCAAGGTCAGGCCTTCGAGGCTCGGCACGTCCCACTCCGCGCCGAGGTTGACGTTGTACTTGGGGGTGGCCGGGGCGCGGTTGCCGTCGTAGGTGCCGTTGGTGGTGTGGGTCAGCTCGCTGTCGATGTACATCACCCCGCCAAGCAAACGCACACCCTTGAGCGGCTCGCCGAACACGCTCAGTTCCACCCCTTCGTTCTGGCGCTTGCCGTTGGGGCCGAACACGTTCGAGGTGGCGTTGGTTTCATAGGCCGGTTGCTTGATGCGGAACACTGCCGCAGTCACCGCGAAAGCACCGGCGTCGTATTTGGCGCCCACTTCCACCTGGCGGCTGATGAACGGCGGGAAGATTTGATTTTCGTTGTTCGAGGTCGACGGCGCGACCTTGCCCTGGCTCAGGCCTTCCATGTAGTTGGCGTACAGCGACAGCGTGTCGGTGGCCTTGAACAGGATGCCACCGGACGGCGAGATTTTTTCTTCGTCGTAGCCAGTGCGGCCTTTGACGTCGTTGGTCCAGTCATCCACCTTCACGCGTTGCCAGCGCGCGCCAAGAGTCAGCAGCAGGCGGTCGTCGAAGAAGCCCAGGGTGTCGGACAGCGCCACGCCGCTGAATTTATTCTCGGTGTACACCTTCGCATCCTGGCGGGTGGCGGTGGACGGCGTCGGCGTTTGCACCGGGTCGTAGAGATTGCTCGACGGCGACGCATACCGTGCGCCGCCGTTGGTGAAGTCCATGTAGAAGTAGCTGGCAGCCAGGTTGACCTCGTGACTCACCGGCCCGGTCTGGAACCCGTTGCGCACGCCCGCCGTGGCAGTGCGCACATTTTCATCGCGGGTGAAGTCGCGGGGCTGCACGCTGAAATCCCCTGCGCTGTTGCTGACGGAAACGGCGTGGCGCAGGAAGTCGTGGTTACTTTTGCGCGCACCTACGCCGCCGTACAGCATCACGTTATCGCTGAGGTCAAACTCGGCATTGACCGTGCCAAACGTGTCGTTGGTGCTGGCCTTGCTCCACGACTGCGCATAGTTGCGGCGCACATCGTTGGCGCTGGGCACCGGGGCAGCGGCGGCCACCTGCACACGTTCCTGGGGCGCATCGGTGTCGCGCTCGGTGTGGCCGATATCGGTGGAAAGGCGCAGGCGCTCGCCGCGAAAATCCAGGCCCAGTACGGCCATCTCGCGATCGACGCTCTGATGGTCCCATTCGGTATCGCCGGACTGCTTCACGCCGTTGAAGCGCAGGCCGAACTTGTTGTCCTCGCCAAAGCGCCGGCCCACGTCCACCGCGCCGCCGGCCTGGCTGCCGGAGGCCCAGGTGCCGGTGAACGAGGTGATGTCCTTGTCGGTGGCGCGCTTGGGCACCACGTTGATCCCGCCGCCCACACTGCCGCGCGGCGAGATGCCGTTGATCAATTGGCTGGGGCCTTTGACGACGTCGACGCGGTCGGCCATTTCCATGTCGATGGTGTAGGTCGGCAACACGCCGTACAGGCCGTTGTAGGCCACATCACTGCTGAACAGGCTGAACCCGCGAATGGTGAACTGCTCATAGCGCCCACCGGCCGGGTTGGTGGCGCGCACCGACGGGTCGCTGGCGATCAGGTCGCCGAGGGTGCGGGCCTGCTGGTTCTTCACCGCCTCCTGGGTGTAGGTGGTCATGCTGAACGGCGTGTCCATGAAGTCCCGCGAGCCCAGCAGGCCTTGCGAACCACGCCGCGCCACTTGCCCACCGGCGTAGGTATCGCCGTCGTCCAGACTGCTGGTGCCGAGGATGGAGGTCGGCGCCAGTTGCAGGCTGCTGCCATCGGGCACCGGCACCAGCATGTAGGCCTGCTCCCCCATAGGTTGCAGTTGCAGGCCAGAGCCTTGCAGCAGCCGCGCAAAGCCTTCTTCCACGGCGTACTCGCCGGACAAGCCAGCGCTGCTGCGGCCACTGACCAGCGCCGGGTCCACCGACAGGTTGACCCCCGACAGCCCGGCGAAACGCGTCAGCGCGGCACTCAGGCTACCGGCTGGCACCTGGTAGCTGCGCCGGCTGGCGGTGTCTTCGGCATAGCTGACGGGCACGAACAACGGGCTGGCGCTGAGGCTCAGCAGCAGGCTCAGGTTGAGCAACGGGCGCAAGCGCAAGGAGGGGACTGCGGACATGGGAAGAAGCTCTCGATTTTGTTCACTTACCTGGGATGACAGGCGAGGTGAAAAAAAGGGACAGGCTTCGTCAAACTATTTTCCGCAACGGCTACCCACAGCCTCCCGATACGCAGGCCGCCCGTTTTACCACACGGCGATATGCGAGTCCGCCCGCGGCTCGGTCCCTGCGCACAGCACCCCGCTGACCGGGTCGCGCAGGATGATCTGCCCGCGCCCATAGTCGGTGAGGTCGCTGTCGATTTGCACCTTGTGGCCACGCCGCGCCAACCCATTGGCCAGATCGCGAGAAGCGCCCTGCTCAATCCCAACCTTCATGTCGCCCAGCCATTGCCAGCGCGGCGCATCCAGTGCGGCCTGAGGGTTGAGGCCGAAGTCCACCAGGTTCATCACCATCTGCACATGGCCCTGGGGCTGCATGTACCCGCCCATCACGCCGAACGGCCCGAGGGCCTCACCGTTCTGTGTAAGAAAGCCGGGGATGATGGTGTGGAAGGTTTTCTTGCCCGGTGCGAGGCAGTTGGCGTGGGTCGGGTCGAGGCTGAATTCCTGCCCGCGATTCTGCAGTGCGATGCCGCTGTCGGGCAGCACCACGCCGGAACCAAAGCCGTGGTAATTGCTCTGGATGAACGAGACCATATTGCCTTCGGCGTCCGCCGTGGCCAGGTACACCGTGCCGCTGGCGTGCGGGTCGCCGGGTTTGGGCGGCTGTGCCTGCTCGCCGATCTGGTTGCGACGGCGGGTGCTGTAGTCGTCGCTCAGCAGGTCGGCCACCGCCACGCGCATGTGCTCGGGGTCGGTGATGTAATGCAAGCCATCGCTGTAGGCGAGCTTCATCGCTTCCAATTGGCGATGCCAGGTTTGCTGGCTGTCGCGGTGATCGAAGCTGAAACCTTCGAGGATCTTCAGCGCCATCAGTGCCACCAGGCCCTGGCCGCTGGGCGGGATTTCCCAGACATCGACGCCGCGATAGTTGATGTGGATCGGCTCTACCCACTGTGCGCGGTAATCCTTGAGGTCACAGGCGCGCAGGTAGCCGCCACTGGCCTTGGAATACGTCTCCAGGCGTGCGGCCAGGGCCCCGCGATACAGGCTTTCGCAGCGGGTCGCGGCGAGTTCTTCCAGCGTTCGGGCCTGGGCCAGGTTGCGGAAAACCTGCCCCGCCTGGGGGGCGCGCCCGTCGATCAGGAACGTGTCGAACCAGGCGTCCAGTACGGCGTCGCGATGGGGGGTGAATTCGTTCAGCGCAATCTGCCATTGATGGGCGACCACCGGCGACACCGGGAAACCCTCCCGCGCCAGGCTGATGGCCGGTTGCAGCAGTTCGGCAAACGGCAGCTTGCCGAAGCGTTGCGACAGCTCGGCCCAGGCCGAGGGGCAGCCGGGCACAGTGACCGGGGTCCAGCCATACAGCGGCATCCGGTCATGCCCCGCCGCCTTGACCGCCTCGAGACTCAAGGCGGCCGGCGCGTGACCGTTACCGTTCAGGCCATGCAACTGGCCCTTGCACCAGACCAAGGCAAACGCATCGCCGCCCAGGCCGCAGCCGGTGGGCTCCACCACCGTCAAGGCCGCCGCCGTGGCAATGGCCGCGTCGATCGCGTTGCCGCCCTTTTGCATGATTTCGATGCCCGCCTGGGCGGCCAGGGGTTGGGATGCCGCGACCATGCCGCGCCGGGCAAACACACTCTGGCGTTGCGACGGATAGGGGTACTCGTGAGCAGAAAATTTCAACATGGCAAAGGCTCTTCGATTTATTGGCCGGATTTGATCCGGTTCCATTCCCGGGTCATCAGACGCTGGATGTTTTCCGGCAGGTCGGCGGAGACGAAGGTGTGGCTGATCACGTCGTCGCCGGGGTAGATGCCCGGGTTGCCGCTGACCTTGGGGTTCATCAGCGCCGTCGCATCCTTGTTGGGGTTGGCGTAGCCCACGTAGTCGCTGATCGGCGCGATCACCTCGGGCCGCAGCAGGTAGTTGATCAGCGCATGGGCGTTGGCCGCGTTACCGGCATCCTTGGGAATCGCCAGCATGTCGAACCACAGGTTCACGCCTTCTTTGGGTATCAGGTAGCGGATGTCGATGTTCTTGCCGGCCTCCTTGGCTCGGCTCTGGGCCTGCATGACATCGCCGGAATAACCGACCGCCACGCAGATATCGCCGTTGGCCAGGTCGGCGGTGTATTTCGACGAATTGAAGTAGGTCACCGACGGCCGCAGCGCCATCAGCCGTTTCGAGGCCTGCGTGTAGTCGTCTGGCTTGACGCTGTTGGGGTTCAGGCCAAGGTAGAGCATGACCTGGGGAATGATCTTCACCGGCGCATCGAGAAAAGCGACTCCGCAACTTTTGAGTTTGGCCAGGTTGCCGGGCTCGAAAACCATCGACCATGAGTCCAGCACCGCCTCTTTGCCCAGCACAGCCCGCACCTTTTCTGCGTTGTAGCCGATGCCCACGGTGCCCCACATGTACGGCACAGCGTAGCGGTTGCCGGGGTCGGCCGCGTCCAGGCGTTGCATCAGACGCGGGTCGAGGTGCTTCCAGTTATCCAGCAGCCCGCGTTGCAGTGGCTGGTAGGCGCCGGCACGAATCTGCTTGGACAGGAACTGGCTGGATGGCACCACCACGTCATATCCCGAGTGCCCGGAAAGCAACTTGGCCTCGAGCATTTCGTTGGTGTCGAAGATGTCGTACTGCACCTTGATGCCGCTGTCTTTCTCGAAGTTTTTCAAGGTGTCAGGCCCGATGTAATCGGACCAGTTATAGACCTTCACCACCGGGTCGGCGGCCTCGGCCATAGGGACAATGGCGGCGCAGCACAGGGCCGCGAAGAAGCTCGATAAGCGCATGGAAAATCTCCTTGGACGGGTCATAACACGCGGCTGAGAAAGGCCCGGGTACGGGGGTGGCTGGGGTGGCTGAATATCTGTTCCGGAGGGCCTTGTTCGATGAGCTCGCCCTGGTCGAGCACCACCACGCGGTCGGCCACTTCACGGGCAAAGCCCATTTCATGGGTGACCACCACCATGGTCATGCCCTCCTCGGCCAGTTCCTTCATCACCTGCAGCACTTCGCCGACGGTTTCCGGGTCGAGGGCGCTGGTGGGTTCGTCGAACAGCATGGCCTGGGGTTTCATCGCCAACGCGCGGGCAATCGCCACCCGTTGTTGCTGGCCGCCAGAGAGCATCGACGGGTAATGGCTGGCCTTGTCCGCCAGGCCGACCCGCGCGAGCAAACCACGCGCCTGCTCCAACGCCTCGGCACGCGGGGTGCCGAGCACGTGGATCGGTGCTTCGATGATGTTTTCCAGCGCGGTCATATGGGGGAACAGGTTGAAGCGCTGGAACACCATGCCGATGTCACGGCGCTGCCGGGCGATGTTGCGCTCCGAGTCGCGCACCAGGCTGCCGTCGGGGCGTTCGCGATAGCCCATGGCGCGGCCGTTGACGCGGATGCGCCCACCCTGGATGTCTTCCAACAGGTTGATGCAGCGGATGAACGTGGTCTTGCCGGAACCGGAGGCACCGATCAGCACCACCACTTCGCCGCGCCGCACTTGCAGGGAAATGCCCTTGAGAATCTGCAGTGCGCCGAACGACTTGTGGATGTCCAACGCTTCGATGATCAGTTCTTCACTTTGGTGCGCCATGGTTAACGTCCCCTCAGCAGTTTCAGGGCGCTGCGCCCGAACATGCGGCTGGCTGCCGGCGGTGGCTCAGAAGGCCGGTCGGACTGGCTGAAGCGCGTCTCCAGCCAGCGCTGGAAAAAGCCCCACAGGGTGGTCAGTGTCAGGAAATACAGAGCGACCACCAAGTACAACTCGAACACGCGGAAGGTCGCCGAGGTGATCATCTGGGTGCTGAGCAGCAACTCCTGCACCCCGATCACACTGACCAGGGTGGTGTTCTTGAGCATCACGTTGAACTCGTTGCCCAGCGGCGGCACGATCACCCGGAATGCCTGGGGCAGCACGATACGCCGCATCAATTTGGCAAAGCCCATGCCCAGGGAGCGCCCGGCTTCGTATTGGCCCTTGTCTACCGCACCGATGCCGGCGCGAATGATCTCGGCCATGTACGCGCCTTCATTGAGGCCCAGGGCAATGATTGCCGCCTGGATATTGCCGGGCACGATCAGGCCGAACAGCTCGATATCCTCGAAGCGGAAAATCCCGCCCGCCGCCAGCGCGGTGTACAAAAACACGATCTGCACCAGCAGCGGTGTGCCGCGCATCAGCCACACATAAAAACGCACCGGCAGGTGCAACAACGGGTTCTTCGACAAGCGCAGCAGCGCCGCCGCCAGCCCCAGCACACAGCCGAGCAGCATCGCCAGCACGCTGATCAGGCAGGTCAGCCACAACCCGGTGAGGTACACCCCACTGGGCTGCAGCAGGTACTGCCAGAACACATCCCAATTGAAATTCATCGCAGGTTTGCCTCAGTCGAGTGTGTCGCTGCTGACATGCCATTTGTCCAGCAACCGCACGTAGCTGCCGTCGCTGCGCATATCGCTGATCACCTGCTGCACGGCGGCGGTCAGTTGCGGATCGTCCTTGCGCATGCCCAGGCCGGTGAGGATGCGACTGAACGCTGGCACGCCTTCTTGGAACAGCTCCGGGGCCATCGCTGCGTAGTAACCGGCGGTTTCCACGGTGGTGCCGTAGGCGTCGACCTGGCTGATGCGCAGGGCCTGGAACGCGTCGGTGTCGGTGTTGTAGACCACCAGTTTCATCAAGGGCTTGCCAGCCTTGGTCAGGCTGTCGTTTTGCGCGTCCAGCAGGGTCTTGATGGTGGAGCCGTTGAGCACCGCGACTTTGTGCCCGGACAGCTCATCCAGGGTCTTGATGCCCTTGGGGTTGCCCTTGGGCACCACCACCGACTGGCTGGAGTACATGTAGTTGACGATGTCGATCACTTGGCGCCGCTCGGGCTTGTCGAACAACTGGTCGACGATCATGTCGCATTGCTGGGCAAGCAACGCCGGCACTAAACCGGAGAATGGGATCACCCGCCATTGCACCTGTTTGTCGCCCAGGCGCTTGGCGATTTCCAGGCCCAGGTCGACGGTGAGCCCGCGCGGTTTCTGGGCTTCGTCGAAGGACACCAGGGGCGGTGAGTCCATCCCCGAGCAATACGTGAGCTTATCGACTTTCTGCAGGCGCTCCGGCACCTGGGGCGCAGCAAAAGCCCATTGGGTACAGAGGCCGAGGGAGACAGCCACCAGCAAGGCACGGCATTTATGCATGACCAGACACTCCAGTTCGTTGAATAACGGGGGCAGGAATCAACGTCAAAACACGACAGCTTTTTTATTGTTCGTTTTGCAGAAATTGGATCAGCGCCGGCACCGTACCCTCGATGTGTTCACGCACCACGGCTTCGGCGCGCGCGGCATCACCGGCACGAATGGCGTCGAGGATCACCGCGTGTTCCTGGCGTGCGCTGAGGGGTTTTTCGCCGTGCTGCAACCACAAGCGCATGGGCGCCTCGACCAGCGAGTACAGCGCCGAAATCTGCTTCATCAAGCGCGGCCGGCCGCTGAGGCTGCACAGGTATTCATGAAACGCGCGGTGCCGGCCGACCCACGCGGCGCTCTCGTCGCGGTAGTCATCCATCTCATCCAGCAGGCGCTCCAGCGCCGCGAGCTGGCGCTCACCGATGCGGCCGACCGCCACACGCACCGCCAGACCTTCAAGGGCGCTGCGCATCTCGAACACCTCATGCAGCTCATCGATATCCAGACCACTGACGATGGCCCCGCGATTGGGGCGCAGGGTCACCAGGCCCTGGGCATCCAGGCGACGAAATGCCTCGCGCACCGGCATGCGGCTCATGCCGATCTCGCTGGCGATGTCTTCGGCGATTAGCCGGTCGCCCTTGCAGTAGCGGCCACGACAAATGGCGTCCAGCAGGAAGTTATAAGCCTCTTCCTCGGCGGTCAGCGGCTGACGATCAACGTAAGCGCGGGCAAATTGCATCGGCGGCACCTTTTGAATTTTTGTATCCAATTATCCACGGATACAAAAAAGCAGAATACGTGCCAACTTCTTGAGCGCTGTGCCAAGTGATTGATTTAGATGAAATCGGCGAGAACGTATCGGCAGGCAACGGGGGGGAGGACGGAGGAATTTGCTACCCAATGGCTCAACCCGCACCAAGGGTGGGCAGCGGTAACACACAATGTGGGTTGCACAGGCGAGCCTTGCGCCCGCCAGGTACCTGAAATAATCACGCGCTCCGAGCGGATGACTCAGCCGAATAGATGACCGTTTGCGCACTGCCCGGCGCAACGGTTGGCCGGGTGAAGTAGGTGTCGCCTTCGTCGGTGCGGATCTCGTAGTCGGCTTTGCGCGTGGCGCTGGCGTGCTTGATGATTTTCAGCACGCGCTGGAATTTCACGCTTTGCGTACCGTTCTGGTTGGGCCCGGTCAGCACGTTGACGCTTTGAAACCAACCCGCGTGCTGCTTGTTGCCCACCAGCGCGCTGGTCATCGCCTCGAACCGCTCCAGTCGGGTGAAGCCCCACAGCGTCTGCTCCTCGACCGTGGCGTCCGGCGTGGCGGCGCCGGTGAACACGAAGAGATTGATCGCCGGGCTGTCTTCGCAAAAGAAGTCGTAAGGAACCAGGCCATCGACCATTTTCCTGCCGGGCACAAAGCCCTTTTTATGCACCTGAAACATCGCCACCTCCGCTCAATCAATGGTGACCAGTCTAATGAGCGGCGACGTACAGGGCGGTCAAGCCAATGTAATGTCGTGTAAAGATCGTGCGCTGTGCAGGTTGATTTCCACGGTCAGCCCGCCGCCCGCTTCGTTGCGGGCCGCGATGGTGCCGCCGTGCATCTGCACCGCCCGTGCGGCGATGGCCAAGCCCAGGCCGAAGCCGACGCAGGCATCCCCCGCGCCCCGCTCGAACGGCTGGAAGATGCTGTGCAATCGGTCATTGTCGACGCCCGGCCCGTGGTCGGTGATGCGCACCGTGAGGCGGTTCGCGTCGCGGCTGATATGCGCCGAAACCCGCACCGTGGTGTCCGGTCGGGTGTAGCGCACGGCGTTGCGGATCACATTCTCGAAGCAGCGGTACAGCAACTCGCCGCTGACACACGCGATAAACGGCGGGCAGGCCTGCAGGTGCACGTGACAGCCTTTGATCCCGGCCTCGAACTGCGCGTCTTCGACGATCATCGCCAGCAACTCAGTGATGTCCACGGGCTCACGCTCGATGCTTTCGGGCCGGCCTTGCAGGCGTGCCAGGGTCAGCAGCGCTTCGATCAGGGTGTCCATGCGTTCGGATTCATGCTCGATGCGTTCGAGCATTTCCAGGCGTGCGGCGTCCTGGCGCAACAGGCCGATAGCCGCTTGCATGCGTGTCAGCGGCGAGCGCAGTTCATGGGAGATGTCGTGCAGCAGATGCTGCTGGGCTTGCACCAGCACCTTGAGCTGGTTGGCCATGCGATCGCAGTCTTCGGCCAGGTCGACGATTTCATCACGGCGCTTGCCCATCGCGGGCTTGACCCGGGTTTCGAAGCGCCCCTGGGCCACATCGCTCATCGCCCGACGTAAGTACGCCAATGGCCAGGCCAGGTAATACGCCATGTAACCGCTGAACAGCGCACTCATCAGCGTGCCGATGATCAGCGGGATTTGGTGCCACGGCCTGCCGCCGTCAATACCGGGGAAGTGGGTCGAGCGCAGCGAAAGCGCCAGGCCTTCCTTGCTGATGACCGCTTGTTCATAGGCCGGCCGCGTAACGGGGGCCCCCACCAGCAACTGTCCGGCGCTGTCATAGACACCGATGGCTTGGTCCGACGGATGCTCCCATACCGCCAGAAGCTGGGCGGCCGCTTCGACACCAAATTGTTGCAGCAGCTTCTGTTCACTCGCGAGGATGGCTTCAACATGCGGGTCGCCTGGGCGGAAGCGGCCCAACTCAAGCACGCCGATCCCTACCAGAAACGTCAAGGTGGTCGCCAACCAGAAAGCCAGGAACAGTTTCCAGAACAGCAGGCTGGGCTTGATCATTCGGCAATCAACAGGTAGCCGAGACCGCGCACGCTCTGGATCCAGGCCTTGGCATCCGGGCGCGGCCCGAGCTTTTGCCGGATGCTGCTGATGTGAACGTCGATACGCCGGTCATAGCGAGTCAGCGGACAGCCCAGGGCGTTGAGCGACAGATCCCTTTTGCTCACCACTTGGCCGGCGCTGCGGGCCAGTTCTTCGAGCAGGCTGAACTCGGTGCTGGTCACACCCAGCTCGGCGCCGTTCCACAGAGCCTGGCGCTTGCCCGGCCACAACACCAGCGAGCCGGTCTTGATCACCTCGGTGGTCGGCTGGCCCACCGCCTGCACCCTACGCATGATGGCGCGCAGGCGCGCCACCAATTCGCCCGGGGAACTGGGCTTGGGCACATAATCGTCGGCGCCGAGTTCCAGGCCGGTGATGCGATCGATGTTGTCGCCACGGGCAGTGAGCAATACCACCGGCACTTGGCTGACGGCACGGATACGCCGGAGTACCTCGATACCCGAGCGCTGGGGCAGCATGACGTCCAGCACCACAATGCTATGGCGCCCCGACAGCGCCTCGACCTCACCCTCCTCACCGGTATGCACGGCCGTGACCTCGAAGCCTTCACACGCCAGGTACTGGCTCAGCATTTCAGTCAATTCCTGATCGTCGTCGACTAACAGTACGGAGATCATTGCGGGCTCGTCAGTAGAGTGGGGGCGCATTATCAGCCTTGCAGCAGGGATTCGGGCCAACCTTTACCTAACTTGACATTCAGTTAACCGCACCAAACGCGATGCGCTCTTATGCTGGGTGTTCACCAGTCTGGCCGCGCGGTGAATTATCCAAGCGAGCCGGCGCTGCTTGTCGATGTATTCTGGAAAAGATCTTGATGAATTTTTCGCGCCTGCTCTGCTCGGTTGCGCTGCTGCTCAACACCTCACTGGCACTCGCCCAAGGCTTCAAAATCTCCGATATTCGAATCAATGGCCTGCAACGGGTCTCGGCGGGCAGCGTATTCGGCGCATTGCCGCTGAACGTCGGCGACGAAGCGGATGACCGGCGTTTGGTGGATTCCACTCGCGCGTTGTTCAAGACCGGGTTCTTCCAGGACATCCAGTTGAGTCGCGAAGGCGACGTGCTGATTATCAATGTCGTCGAGCGCCCTTCGGTTGCCAGTATCGAGTTCGAGGGCAACAAGGCGATCTCCACCGAAGACTTGATGAAAGGCATGAAGCAATCGGGCCTTGCCGAAGGCGAGATATTCCAGCGGGCCACCCTGGAAGGCGTGCGCAACGAGTTGCAGCGCCAGTACGTGGCCCAGGGCCGTTACTCGGCGTCGGTCGACACCGAAGTCGTGGCTCAGCCGCGCAATCGGGTCGGCCTGAAAATCAAGATCGATGAAGGCCAAGTGGCGTCGATCCAGCACATCAACGTGGTGGGCAATACGGTGTTCTCCGACGACACGTTGAACGACCAATTTACGCTCAAGACCAGTAACTGGCTGTCATTTTTCAAGAACGACGATAAATACGCGCGGGAGAAACTCTCCGGCGACCTCGAACGACTGCGCTCCTATTACCTGGACCGTGGCTATATCAACATGGATATCACCTCGACCCAGGTCTCCATGACCCCGGACAAAAAGCACGTCTACATCACCGTGAACATCCAGGAAGGCCAGAAATACACGGTGCGCGAGGTCAAGTTGAGTGGTGAGCTGAAAGTCCCGCAAGACCAGGTCCAGTCATTATTACTGGTGCAAAAGGGCCAGGTGTTTTCGCGCAAGTTGATGACGACCACCTCGGAACTGATCACCCGCCGCCTGGGCAACGAAGGCTATACGTTCGCCAACGTCAACGGTACGCCTCAGGTACATGAAGAAGACCACACGGTGGACATCATCTTCAGCGTCGACCCCGGCAAGCGGGCTTACGTCAATCGCATCAACTTCCGGGGCAATACCAAGACCGACGACAAGGTGCTGCGTCGCGAGATGCGCCAGATGGAAGGCGGCTGGGCGTCGACTTACCTGATCGACCAATCCAAGGTGCGCCTGGAGCGCCTGGGGTTCTTCAAGGAGGTGAATGTCGAGACGCCGGCCGTGGCCGGGGTGGATGACCAGTTGGATGTGAACTACGCCGTGGAAGAACAAGCCTCCGGCTCGATCACCGCCAGCATCGGCTTCGCCCAAAGCTCGGGCCTGATCCTCGGCGGGTCGATTACCCAGAACAACTTTCTCGGCACGGGCAATTACGCCAGCCTGGGGCTGACCCGTTCGTCCTACCAGAGCAAGTACAACATCGGTTTCACCGACCCCTACTTCACCACCGATGGGGTTAGCCTGGGTTACAACGCGTTCTACAGTGATACCGACTACAACAAATACTACGATAGCGGGGTGTCTTATTACTCCATCAACAGTTATGGCCTGGGCACCAGCCTTGGTTACCCGATCAATGAGACTTCCCGCCTGACGTTCGGCCTGACGGCACAGCACGACAACATCGAGCCGGGCACCTACAGCGCCGACGAGATCTACGACTTCATCGAGCGCGAAGGCAAGCAGTTCACCAACTTCAAGGCCAGCGCAGGCTGGTCGGAATCGACCCTGAACAAAGGCGTACTGGCGACGCGCGGGCATTCGCAAAACCTCAACCTGATGGTGACCGTACCCGGCAGTGACCTGAGCTTCTACAAAGTCGACTACACGGGGCAAACCTTCCTGCCAATCAGCAATGCCACGGCCCTGCGCTTGCACACCAAACTGGGTTACGGCAACGGCTATGGTTCCACGGACGGGTTACCCTTCTATGAAAGCTATACGGCGGGCGGCGAAGGCACGGTACGCGGGTTTAAAAGCGGTACCCTCGGCCCACGCAGCACGCCGGCGACCGGGGCTTATGCCAGTGAGGGTCAGGCGTACTATTCGGACCGGAGCACGGACGCGCTGGGCGGTAATATCCTGATTACCGGTGGCGCGGAGTACTTGTTCCCCGTGCCGTTCATCAAGGACAACAAATCCGTGCGCACCTCGGTGTTCTGGGATATGGGCACGGTGTATTCGGACAAGTGCTACCTGAGCACCACCCAAAGCTGCGACGGTGTGGACCTGAGCCAGATGGCCAGTTCGGTAGGGGTGGGTGTGACGTGGTACAGCCCGCTGGGGCCATTGAGTGTCAACCTGGCCTATCCGATTCGCACACCCGAGAACGCCGAAAAGCAAATATTCCAGTTTTCCATGGGGCAGACGTTCTGATTGTTTCAGCGCGTTAAGGCGACTGATCCCGCCCCTAAATAGAGATGATTCCTACTCTCTATAGAGACTAATCTGACGTCCGTTTATAAATTATTATTTATAAATCAACTCTCCTGAAGACACCCGGCTTGAGGACGTGTATATCTTTTTCACTTATTAGCAGTACGAGTAGGTCAGATGAAACAGGTGTCCCTCAAGGACCAGTACGGTGAGAACACTGAGCAGGCTCTGCATGACCCAGAGTCGGTAGCCACACATTCAAACCAACGCGAGTTGACCGTGCACGATTTTGATAGCTGTCGGAATATCGAATCAGGCGCGGTTTTTATTCTTGCATCCGGCCTGTCGGCGAAATCGTTCCCCATCGAAAAATTTGCGCACGTTCCGATGATCACAATGAACGGCGCTATTTCGATGTTTTTGAACACCGACGTAAAACCGTTTTTTTATGTCTGCTCGGATAGAAGTTTTTCCGAACAGCAGCCGCATTTATTCAACTACGCCATGACGGTCAGCCAAAGAGTCGCGCTGTGGGAAGACCACGCGCGTACTTCGGGTATTTGTCCCAGCGGGCAACTCTATGCGTTGTCCAAGGCTAAAAAACCGTCCTGGTTCCACTGCGTATTGGGACGACACACGCCGCTGGTCACCCATCCCCCCTTACGGGCTTGCGGGAAAGGACACATTGGTTTCAGCAAAGACATGCGCGAGGGGTTTTTTGATGCCCGGACGGTGGCGTATCTGGCCATTCAACTGGCGTTCCACGTCGGGTTCTCCAAGGTGTTTCTTGTGGGCGTGGATCTGAAAGAGAACTCGGGACGATTTTATGAAAATCATGATTCCATAAACTCACCCTGCGGACTCGATCAGCACTACCACACTCGCATACTTCCATCGCTAGAGCTGATGTCGCAGAAAATCATCGGCGATGACTTTAGGGTCTACAACTTATCCGACTGTTCAAGAATTCCGGAGAGCGTTATACCGCGCATCACGCTTGCGCAGGCCGAGACGCTGATTTAGTCGTATTGCATGCGCCGGGACAGACTCGCGCGACGCTTCCCGGAGCAGACCTAGCCAAAAACTGTATGGATTGACGATCCCGCCGCCCCGCAGAGCCGCCAGCGTGGCGCCGGGATCGTCGGCTTTCAGTGCAGGAACTTCAACCCGCCAGCCAGTGCCAGCGCGCCAAAGCAGGTCCAGCCCGAGAACAAACAACGCCACACGCGCGCGCGCGGCACGAAGCCCACGCCCCGCACAAAGGCCACACTCATCGCCGTGAACAAGGCCATTGCCAGCCCATGATCAGCTTTCCCGTCCGGGGCGGCCATCAGGGGCGGATAGAGCGTACACACGAGCATGATCCCTACCGCGATAAGCAAGCTCAGCGGGTGAAGGCGTGAGGGTGCCGGGGCGTCGGCGACACGCGGCATCATGGCCGCGGCTCCTCACGGTCGCTCAGGGCGCGAGCGGCTTCGTTCTCGCCCCACATCGCATTTAATATGGCCAGCAGCAAGGCAAAACCGACTCCCAGCATCCAGGCGAAATACCACATAGTCTTTGCTCCTCTGATGGCGTTAGTAGGCCGAATGTTCGTTGGCTTCGATCTGTGCCACGGTGACCTTGCCGCGCATGACGCGATAGGCCCACGAGGTGTAGATCACGATCAGCGGCATGAAGATCAACGTGGCCCAGAACATGATGGACAGGCTCAGATGACTGGACACACTGTCCCACACGGTCAGGCTGGCCGCAGGCACGGTTGACGACGGCATGACGAAGGGAAACATCGAGACACCGGCCGTGCTAATCACCCCGATCACCGCGAGCGACGACGCGACAAACGCGACCAGTGTGCGGCGCATCAGCATCAACAACGCGGCGCCGGCTGCGCCAACCAAGCCCAGCGCGGGCAGCAGCCACAACACAGGATAATGACCATAGTTGGCCATCCAGGCCCCCGCTTCGCGCACCACGGTCTTGTTGAGAATGTCCGGCAGCCCGGCGGTATCCACCACCGAGGTAATGCGATAGCCGTCGATCCATTGCAACCACACGCCGGCAATGACGAATGTGCACAGCAGCACCAGCGCCGCGCCAACCCCGCCCTTGATCGCACGGGCCTGGATCACGCCTTCAGTGCGGTGCGCCAGATAGGTCCCGCCTTGCAGGGTGATCATTGCACTGCTCACCACACCGGTCAGCAGCGCGAAGGGGTTCAGCAGTTGCCAGAAACTCCCGGTGTACGTCGATACCAGCATGTTATTGAAGTGGAACGGTACGCCTTGCAACAGGTTGCCGAACGCGATGCCGAATACCAGCGGCGGCACGGCCCCGCCGACAAACAGCCCCCAGTCCCAGGTGCTGCGCCATTTGGCGTTGTGAATCTTGCTGCGATAGTCAAACCCCACCGGGCGGAAGAACAGCGCCCACAGGACCAGAATCATCGCCCAGTAAAACCCGCTGAACGCGGTGGCATACACCACCGGCCACGCGGCGAACAACGCGCCGCCCGCGGTGATGAACCACACCTGGTTGCCGTCCCAGTGCGGCCCTACGGTGTTGATCGCGACGCGGCGTTCCACGTCCGAGCGGCCCACGAAGGGCAGCAAGGTGCCGACCCCCATGTCGTGGCCGTCCATGATGGCGAAGCCGATCAGCAGTACGCCGACCAGTGCCCACCAGATAATTTTCAGCGTGAAGTAATCAAGCATGGTGGAGTTCCTTCAGGTTGGCATCGTAAGCGTAACGGCCGGTTCCGAGGCTGCCGGGCCCTTGGCGGGCAAACTTGACCATCAGGAACATTTCAACCACCAGCAACACGGTGTAAAAAGCCACAAAGCCTGCCAGCGAGCCATAGAGGTTATTGACGCTAAGGGTGGAGACACTCATGTGAGTGGGCAGCACGCCGTAGATGGTCCAGGGTTGACGACCATATTCAGCGACGAACCAACCCAGCTCACAGGCCAGCCAAGGCGCAGGCAGCATGCACAGCGCCCAACGCAGCAACCAGCGGCGGCGTGTGCAGACCGACTTCAAGGTGCTCCAGAAGGCCAGCCCGAACAGCAGGAGCATGGCAAAACCCAGCGCGACCATGATCCGGAACGCCCAGAACATCGGGGTCACACGCGGTACGGTGTCGTTCATCGCCTTGTCGATGATCTCCGGCGTGGCCTGGTTGACGTCTTCAACGTACTTTTTCAGCAGCAGGCCAAAGCCGAGGTCCGCTTTGTACGCTTCAAAGGTATCGAACGCCGCCTTATCGGTGCGATCGGCCCGCAGGGCTTCAAGCGCATTGACGGCGGTAATGCCACGCAGAATGCGCGCGCGGTTTTTCGCTTTGATGTCATGAATGCCAGGAATCTGCTTGCTCACCGAGCGGGTGCCGATCAAGCCCATCACCCACGGCACATCGACTTCCCAGTTATTCCTGGACTCGGCTTCATTGATGCTGGCCAGCAAGGTCAGGCCTGCGGGTGCGGGTTTGGTTTCCCACATGGCTTCCATGGCCGCCAGCTTGGTTTGCTGCGCCTCACCCACCGTGTAACCCGACTCATCCCCCAGCACGATGACGCTCAGCACCGAAGCCAGGCCGAAGGCCGCCGCCACCCGAAAACTGCGCTTGGCGAACTCGACATCACGATTCTTGAGCAAGTACCAGCTGGAAATCGACAACACAAACATCGAACCGGTGACGTAACCGGCAGACACCGTGTGTACAAACTTGGCCTGGGCCACCGGATTGAACAGCACCGCCCAGAAATCCACCATCTCCATGCGCATGGTGATGTAGCTGAACTCCGAGCCCACCGGGTTCTGCATCCAGCCATTGGCGATCAGAATCCACAGCGCCGACAGGTTGGTACCGATGGCCATCAGCAGCGTGACCAGCAAGTGGTGCTCTCTCTTCAGGCGATCCCAGCCAAAAAAGAACAGACCGATCATGGTCGATTCGAGAAAGAACGCCATCAAGCCCTCGATGGCCAGCGGCGCACCGAAGATGTCACCCACGTAGTGCGAGTAGTACGCCCAGTTGGTGCCGAACTGGAATTCCAGGGTGATCCCGGTTGTCACCCCCAGGGCGAAGTTAATGCCGAATAACTTGCCCCAGAAGCGCGTCATGTCCTTCCAGATGACATTCCCGGTCATCACATAGACGCTTTCCATGATGACGAGCAGCCACACCATGCCAACCGTCAGCGGTACGAATAGAAAGTGGTAAAGCGCAGTGGCTGCGAACTGCAGCCGTGACAAATCCACCAGTTGTTCTGATATCACTTGCTTGCCCCTTGAGTCGAGGTGGGTACACCGAAACGGTTGCCGACAATGTTCGGGTCGACACTGACGTGCGAATCCCGGATGAACAGCCACCACAGCACGCTCAACAGCAGGAGCTTGATCAGCACCGCTGTAATCAGATGGCGTAGGAGGCGTTTGTCGGAAATGGTCATGCCTATGCAGTAAGCACAGGACATGCCAAAGGCAAAATCTCTATTTTTATCTTTTAAAAACAGACAGTTAACATTTTATCGCGACAGATTTAGCACACCGCCGCAGATCAATTCGCTGCCAATCTGCCAGCATGGCAGTCATTGGCAGTCGTCGATGACTAGGCCAGGCCCTGTTCTTTCAGGCGCCGGTACAAGGTGCGGTCGCTGATCCCCAGGTGCTTGGCCAACTCGCTACGGGTGCCTTTGAATGTCGCCAGTGCCTGCGCCAGCGTGCTGTCATCGAACGACGTCGAAGCAGCAGAAGCATCAGCAGCAGCCTGAAGCGGCAGCGCCACGGACGCCTGGGGTAAATGGATGGCACGGATGACGCCATCGTCAGCGAACAGACTCGCTCTTTCCAGGGCATTGCGTAACTCACGGATATTGCCAGGCCACGGATACTGTTGAAGTCTTGCCAGGGCTTCGGCGTCGATGGTCAGCCGACGTTTGCCGGCACCGCGACGTTGCAGAAATGAATTCACCAGCAAGCCGATGTCTTCTACCCGGTTGCGCAAAGGGGGCAAGTGAATGGGAAAAGCGCTGATGCGGTAGTACAGGTCCTGCCTGAACTCGCCTTTTTCCATCATTTTTTCCAGCGGTTTGTGGGTGGCGGCAATCAATCTGAAATTGGCGTGGAAAGTCTCGACACTGCCGACCCGGCGATAGGTGCCCGATTCGATCAGGCGCAACAGTTTGACCTGCATGGACAACGGCACATCGCCAATCTCATCTAGAAACAACGTGCCGCCCTGGGCCGTTTCAACCAAGCCGGGCTTGCGCGTGACAGCGCCGGTGAAGGCACCTTTTTCATGGCCGAACAACTCGCTCTCAAAGAGTGTCTCGGTCAAGCCTGAACAATCCACCACGACAAACGGCCCGCTGGCCCGCTCGCTGGTTTCATGGACGGCGCGCGCGAACAGCTCTTTGCCCGTGCCCGACTCGCCCAGAAGCAGCACCGGCAGCATGGAGGGCGCCACCCGCTGCAGTTCCGACAGGGCGAGGTTGAAGGCCGGTGAACAGCCGACCAAGCCATCGTTGCTCGGGCGCGCGGAGGCGCTGCGCACCAGCGTCAGGCGCTCCACATAAGCGGTGATCGCACCATGCTCGTCGAGGATCGGGCGCAATTCGACATCGACGTGCTCAGGCCCACGCGGTGTGTGGTGGATGTGCAAGACACGATCCGGCCCGCGCATTTCCTGGGCCTTTTTCATCGGGCAATTCTCACCCGCCTGGTCACAGGGGACGTCGTAATGGTGTGAGACCTGATAACACTTATGGCCGATAAACGGTTTGTCAGCGCTGCCGAACTGGCGCTGATAGGCCGTATTGGCCGCCAGGATGTTGTAGTCCGGATCGAGCACGATCATTGGATGGGGTTCGTGTTCCAGAAACGAAACAAGCGACTGCACTTGATCCGGGCGTGGGACGGCGTCGGGTGGGGTAGGCAGAAAAGTCTTCATCACGGCTCCTGGTATCCATTCTTCCATCCTGTTGTGGCACTGCCACCTCTGTCAAGGCACTGCCAATGGCAGAGGACTCCACCAGATTCAGGCCGGAACACCCCCATACAAAAACACAAAGCCCAATAAAATCAATTGGATATTAGGCTATTTCGCTACAGCCATGGCCTGGCAAACTTATTGCATCGACAGTCCTTAGTCTAAGCGGCTCGAAAAAAAAGCCCCCCTAAGGAGACAGTTCATGCGCGTCAAACTTCACGTCGAAGGCTTCTTCGATTCTGCTACCCACACCGTCAGCTATCTGGTGCTCGATGAGGCCACCCTCCACTGCGCGATTATCGACAGCGTATTGGATTACGACCCTAAATCAGGCTACACCGCCACCACCTCCGCCGACTGTCTGATAGCACGGGTGAACGAGCTGAACGCAAAGGTCGAGTGGATTCTCGAGACCCACGTCCACGCCGACCACCTGACCGCCGCGCCCTACCTGAAAGAAAAGCTCGGTGGAAAAATAGGCATCGGCAGCCAGATCTCGACGGTGCAAAAGGTCTTCGGCACGCTGTTCAATACCGGTAGTGAGATGCCCCGCGACGGCAGCCAGTTCGATCACCTGTTCGTCAACGACGAATCGTTCAGCATCGGCACGCTGCACTGCACCGCGCTGCATACACCCGGCCATACGCCGGCCTGTATGACTTACCTGATCAGCAAGGGCAGCGAAACGGCGGCCTTCGTCGGCGATACGCTGTTCATGCCCGACTACGGCACCGCCCGCTGCGACTTCCCCGGCGGTAATGCGCGCACGCTGTTCCAGTCAATCAACAAAGTGTTGAGCCTGCCAGCAGATACGTTGCTGTATATGTGCCACGACTACCAGCCAGGCGGCCGCGAGCTGCAATTCGTCAGCACCGTTGCCGAACAACGCGAGCACAACGTGCATGTGCGTAACGGCATCAGTGAGGAGGAGTTCGTGGCGATGCGTACCAAGCGGGATGCCTCGATGGACATGCCGACACTGATCCTGCCCTCGGTCCAGGTCAACATGCGAGCCGGGCATTTGCCCGAGCCTGAATCGAACGGGACCCGCTATCTGAAAATCCCGCTCAACGTCGCCTGACACTCATCCCCCCCCCCAAAAAACATATAAGAAAAAATACCCATAACGGAGACACTTATGGATATCCGCCGCCTTGCACCTGCTTTATCGGTATCAGAACAGATTCTCCCCAGCCAACTGGCTGAACTGAAAGCCGCCGGCTTTCGCGCCATCATCTGTAACCGCCCCGATGGCGAAGGCAGCGACCAACCGTTGTTTGCCGAAATCAAACGCGCCGCCGATGCGGTCGGCATCGAGGCGCACTACCTTCCCGCCGAATCGGGCAAAGTCACCGACGAGCAAGGGGTCGCCTTCGGCACGCTGCTGGAAACGCTGCCCAAGCCGGTATTGGCCTATTGCCGCTCCGGTATGCGCTCGACAACGATGTGGGCGCTGTCACAAGCGGGTCAACACGACCTGCCGCACATCGTCGAAAGCGCCAAAAAAGCCGGCTTCGACATGAAAGGCGTGATTCGGCGGATTGCGAACCAGGGTCGCACGCCGGTCGAAGTGGCTGAGGCGCAGCACACCGTGGTCATCATCGGCGCGGGCGCGGCGGGTATCGCCACCGCCTCCAGCCTGCTGGCCCGCGCGCCGGGGCTCGACATTGCGATCGTCGACCCGGCCGATGTGCATTACTACCAGCCTGGCTGGACGCTGGTGGGCGCGGGTGTGTTCGACGCGCGCCAAACGGCTCACACGATGGGCACCACCCTGCCCCGCGGCGTGCATTGGATCAAGGCGGCGGTGGCGGCTTTCGAGCCCGAGCGAAATGCGGTCATTCTGGATGGCTGCCGGGTCGTCAAATACGAGCAACTGATCGTGTGCCCCGGCCTGAAGCTCGATTGGCACGCCGTCGAAGGGTTGTCGGAGACCCTGGGCCGCAACGGCGTGACCTCCAACTACCTGTATCACCTGGCGCCTTATACCTGGGAAAGGGTGCAGCAACTGCGCGGTGGCCGGGCGATTTTCACGCAGCCGCCGATGCCGATCAAATGTGCCGGGGCACCGCAAAAAGCCATGTACCTATCGGCCGATCATTGGAAACGCAGCGGCGTACTGGATGCCATCGAGATCGAGTTCTACAGCGCCGGTGCAGTGCTGTTTGGGGTTCCCGATTATGTGCCGGCGCTGATGGAATACGTCACGGCTTACGGTATCGACCTGAATTTCGGCAACACCCTCACCCGCGTCGACGGCCCGGCACGGACGGCCACGTTCAGCGGCGTGAACCCGGATGGCAGCCCCCGTGTGGTGACCCGTGAGTTTGATTTGCTGCATGTGGTACCACCGCAGGTCGCGCCGGATTTCATTCGGGTCAGCCCGTTGGCTGACGCGGCCGGCTGGATTGATATCGACCCCGCCACGCTGCGGCATAAAACCTGGGCAAACATTCATGCGCTGGGCGACGCGGCCAATTCGAGCAACGCCAAGACCGCTGCCGCCGCCCGCAAGCAGGCGCCGGTGGTGGCCCATAACGTGTTGGCGGCCATGGGTAAGGCGAACGGTTGCGCCCAGTACGACGGTTATGGCTCCTGCCCGCTGACGGTGGAACGCGGCAAGATCGTCCTGGCGGAGTTCACCTATGGCGGCAAGGTCGCCCCCAGCTTCCCGTCATGGCTGATCGACGGCACCCGCCCCTCCCGACTGGCCTGGCTGCTCAAAGAGCGGATTCTTCCACCGCTGTATTGGAAGGGCATGCTCAAGGGCCGCGAATGGCTGGCGAAACCCGAGTTGACCGACCAATGAAATCAGGGCTGAACGCAAGGAGACTGAAATGATCATCGTCTTACTGCTCGGGCTGACAGTGGGCGTGATTCTGGCGCTGACCGGCGCCGGCGGTGGAATACTCGCGGTGCCGTTGCTGGTGTTCGGGGCGGGCTTGAGCATGGCCGAGGCCGGGCCCATTGGCCTGCTGGCCGTCGGCCTGGCCGCGACCCTGGGCGCGGTGATGGGCCTGAAAAACGGCACCGTCCGCTACAAGGCAGCGCTGTTAATTGCCACCGCAGGCATCATCTGTTCGCCCCTGGGCCTTTGGTTGGCGCAGCGCACGCCGAATCGTCCGTTGACGATCCTGTTTGCCTGCGTGCTGATGTATGTGGCGTTCCGGGTATTCAAACGGTCGTTGCCGCCCTCCCCCACGTCGAAGGCGACTGCGACCAAGCCGCCGCCCTGCGTATTGGACGCCCAACGAGGCAAGCTGAACTGGACGGCGCCGTGCGCCTGGGCGCTCACAGTGTCTGGCGTGGTTGCGGGCGGGCTTTCAGGCCTGCTCGGCGTGGGCGGCGGCTTTGTGATGGTGCCGGCGCTACAGCGATACACCAATTTGACCGCGCAGTCGGTGCTGGCAACGTCCCTGGCGGTGATTGCACTGGTGTCGATGTCCGGCGTTGCCGCCAGCTCTGCGGCCGGGCATCTGCAGTGGGCGATTGCCCTGCCGTTCTCCATAGGTGCATTGTTTGGAATGGCCTGCGGGCGCCTGATCGCAGCGCGGCTGGCAGGCCCGCACTTGCAACGCGGGTTTGCCGCCGTGTCGATGCTGGTTGCGGTGGCCCTACTGGTCAAAGCGATTGGATCATGAGCCTAGACTAGCGACTTCCAGGCGTGCCTGAACTGGGCCGACGCCAGGTTGGCGGCAGCCTGTTATTTGGCATCGGTTGGGACATTGCCAGGATTTGCCCTGGCCCGGCGGTGGCCATCCTGCTGAAGGGACACTGGCAAGCCATCGTGTTTTTGCATCTAAGACGCAACTACCGCCGCAGCATTTTATTGAATAACGGTTAAAGGCAGACTCAACTTATCAGCTGAATCGAATCATCTGCTTAATACGACAAACCACTCTAGCTGCGCGGGCAACATTATAAGCCGGGTGAATATCCGCACCCAAAAAAATCCAATTTTACTCCGCCTTCTCGTTAGCCATTAGTCGAATACTGCCCCTCACGAGCAGGGCTTTATAGTGCGCGATAGAAAAACCAACCACGATTAAAATCGACTCTCGGTACTTTTAATGTCGCCCATACACGCCTCACCCAACACCCTTCAGATAAATGAGGAACTGTTGCAATTACTCCGAGCGACGGCGAACGCCCAAACGCTCTGGATGACAACTGTCAATCATTTAGAGGCGGCCTGTGATGAGGTATGGCTGGCTCGCATGTTTGAGGTGGAGAGCCTTGAAAACCAATACAGGGCCTGCCAGGACCAATTGTTTTCCTATCTAAAAAAAGCGATCAAGATCTAAATCCCTAATGACGACCCTGCACTCTTTTCGGGCGTTGGCGCCCTGAATACGGGCCCGCCAGAACCCGGACCGTCTGAATATTCGACTAAAGTACAAGGCCGCACTGTTACGCTCGTAAACGCCCCCTTAGTTGAAGAGCCTGCCTCTTCTCCAACGCCCTACAGACGTGGGCTGTAACCTTACAGTCCCACCGCCCCACAATGTCTCGCACATTCCAAAGTTTTTAGACACGCCGCGAATTGTCCTTCGGAACAGCGCGACCGTCAGACTAAAACTAAAGCATTGGAATGGATGGTCGACATTCAGGGAATCAAGGATCACTCAACCTGCGTTACAACCTGGAGTCCATATGTTCGGCTGGATCAGCAATATCCGCGTCAGTGCTAAATTAAGTTTGGGATTCGGCCTGGTACTGGGGCTTACATTGCTACTGGCCGCCACCGGCTGGTACGCCGTGGTGACATTGACCGATCGCGGGCTCAAGGTTGAGGAAATTGCGCAGATCAGCGATTACACCAAAGACTTGCGCATCATTCGTTTACGCATCGGTAAGAATACCCAACCGGATGCCTATCAACCGCTGCAGCAAACCCTGGACCGCCTGGCGGCCCACCTGGACAGTATCAAGGGAAAATTCATCGACCCACGGGATCAAGACCTGATTCAACAGCAGGGAAATGCGGCCAAAGAGTACGGGCAACTGCTGCATGACCTGGCCATGCCCAACGTTGACCAGGCGTCCCTGTTTAAACGAATGGGACAGTTGGGTGACGTGCTGCTCGACACCACGCAAAAACTGATTGAATCGCAAAATGCCAAACGCGATACCGATGCCGCGTCCGCCAAGACCTCGCTCGGACTCGTCGCGACCCTGGCCCTGCTGCTCGGCGCACTCGCCGCATGGGGCATCACACGGCAAATCGTCAATCCACTGCAGCACACGCTCCAGGCGGTGAACCGCATTGCCCGAGGCGATTTGACCGAGCATGTGGCGGTGACCCGGCGTGATGAACTGGGCCAACTGCAGTCAGGCCTCCAACAGATGATGCTCAACCTGCATGAGCTGATCGACGGCATTCGATCCGGCGTCATCCAGGTTGCCAGCGCTGCCGAACAGCTGTCGGCGGTCACCGAGCAAACGAATTCCGGCATCAGCAACCAGAAAGCCGAAACGGATCATGTCGCCACCTCAATGAACGAGATGACCGCCACCGTGCACAACGTCGCCCGCAACGCCGAGGAGGCCTCCGCCGCCGCGTCCGCCGCAGATCAGCAAGCCTGCGAGGGCGAGCAGATCGTGGGGGAAGCCATCGCGCAGATCCAGCGCCTGGCGGCAGAACTCAACCAATCGGCAGACGCCGTCCGCCACCTGCAGGAACAAAGCGATAAAATCGGCGGCGTACTGGATGTGATCAAGGCCGTCGCCCAGCAAACCAACCTGCTGGCGCTGAACGCTGCGATTGAAGCCGCCCGCGCCGGAGAGGCCGGTCGCGGTTTTGCGGTCGTGGCTGACGAGGTGCGCAACCTCGCCCTGCGTACCCAGCGCTCCACCGAAGAAATTGAAATCCTGGTCGCCGGCGTACAAAGCGGCACCCAAGCCGTGGCCACCGGCATGGAAAGCAGCCTGTTGCTGAGCGAAAGCAGCGTGGAATACACCCACCGCGTCGTCAGCGCGCTGGAAAACATCACCAGCAAGGTCTCGATCATTCAGGCGATGAATCAGCAGATTGCCACGGCGGCGGAACAGCAAAGCGCCGTCACCGAGGAGATCAATCGCAGCGTGATCAACGTTCGCGACATCTCCGACCAGACGGCAAACACCTGCGAAGAAACCGCCGCGTCGAGTAACGAACTGGCGCGGCTGGGGCATGAGCTGGAAAAGCTCGTGGAGCGTTTCAAGGTTTAGGTGTGGCAGGGCTGCTGCCGGTTTCCGGCAGCAGTGTGTGAGGGATGACGCGCCACGCAGCCAGGACGGCCTTTTGCAGTCGGGCCTATCCGCATGCAATCACACGATTGTGTCCGCCATCGCCCGCAGCTGCGCCAACTCCTGCTCCGCGATTGCCACTCCGTGCTGCGCGCAATGTTCGCGTTCGCGGTAACGACGCTCGCCCGGCATACGCTGCAAGCCGGCTTGATGCATATGCGCCACCAAGGTCTGGGCACGCTGGGCAAAACGCTCGCCAACGGACTTGCGCGGATCGATCACGATAATCAATTGCCCGGTCCACGGCGTTTTCGCCCCGGGGTGCTGATGCCAGTCGAACTCAAAAGAGAAGTTGCCGCCGGTCAGCGCGGCCGCCAGCAACTCCACCATCATCGACAGGGCCGAGCCCTTGTGCCCGCCAAACGGCAACAATGCGCCGCCATTGAGAATCGCGTTTGGGTCCTGTGTCGCCAGCCCCTGGCTATCGACACCAATGCCCGGCGGCAAGGTCTCACCCGCCCGCGCAGCGATCTGCACATCGCCATGGGCCATGGCACTGGTCGCCATGTCGAAAACGATCGGATCGCTTCCCGCACAAGGCGCCGCGAAGGCAATCGGGTTGGTGCCAAACAGGGGGCGTTGAGCGCCATGGGGCACCACGCAGGTCATGCTATTGACCACACTCAAGGCCACCAGCCCTTCCTCGGCGAAGGGTTCAACATCTGGCCAGAGCGCCGCGAAATGGTGGGAGTTGTGAATCGCCAGGACGGCAATCCCGGCACTGCGGGCTTTTTCCAGCAATAACTCGCGGGCAGCGGCCAGGGCCGGTTGGGCGAAACCGTTGCGCGCATCGACCCGGACATAACCCGAGGCGACATCTTCCACCACCGGCACCGCCCGGCCATCGACCCAGCCACTGGCCAGGGTCGAAACGTAGCCGGGAATCCGGAACACCCCGTGGCTGTGAGCACCGTCGCGCTGGGCGCTGGCGCAGTTATGGGCCAGTACCGCAGCGACTTCGGCCGACGTGCCATGACGCTCGAAAATGGCGCGCAGCAACACGACCAGATCGCTGAAAGCAATAGGCTCTACAGCAGAATGTGCAGGTGAAGACATGTAAAAACTCCCGGATCGAGGTAGGGCAAAGCCAGGGCCGTTGCAGGCATTCGACTATCTGGTCATGACAGCAAACTGTCAAATGTTGACTTGATGACAGAAAACATTCATTTTCTGTCGCAAGCAAAAAATACAGTGAGTCGTACCGTGAGCCAACCGATCAAGCAACGCCTTGAAAACAGTCTGTCGACAGCTGCCGCTTCCGGTCGGACGATTGCCACGTACATGCTCGCCAACCTACATGAGCTGCCCTTTCAGACCGCCGCCGATATCGCCCAGAAACTCGGGGTCAGCGAATCGAGCGTGGGGCGCTTTTGTCGCTCACTCGGTTACAGCCATTTCAAGGATCTGAAAAACGACCTGAAAGATGACCTCGGCGATGGCCCGTGGCTGGTGGGCGACCGGTTGCAAGAATTTCGTCAGCAGCAGAGCCACAACCCGCAAGGCCCTTCACGCAGCCTGGAACTGGAAGTCGCCGCGCTGGTACGCGTCTACGAACACAGCCAGACGCCCGCCTGGAATACCGTCAGCGAACGCTTGGCAAACACCCCAAAAATCTTCGTTGCCGGCTTTCAGACCGAACGCGGCATCGCCCTCTCGATGGTGCACCTGTTGCAGTACCTGCGCGATGGCGTGCAGGTGGTGGACGGCGCTGCCGGGCATTTCGGCGACGTGTTGCTGAGCAACCCCGAACACACCGCGCTGGTGGTGTTCGAGGCGCGCCGCTATTCGCGCCACGCCCTGACCCTGTGCCGCAAGGCCCGGGCGGCCGGCATCCCGGTGACGCTGATCACCGACACCTTTTGCGATTGGGCCGAACTGCACGCCGACGAGGTCTTTCGCCTGCCTACCGAATTCAATCTTTTCTGGGAATCGACGGCGACGATGCTGTCGCTGGTGCACCTGATGGTCAACGAGGTCTGTAAGAAACTCGGCCCCGATGTAGAGAAACGCTTGGAAGCAACTGCCGCGCTACACAACGAATTCGTGGGTTACACATCGTCACTCGCGAGCAAACAAGAGCAATAGGCCAGCAGATTGAGAGGCAACGATGAAACGATTCATTCGCTTTGCAAGTGTGTGTGCGGTATTCGCCGCCAGTGTCGGTGTCGCTCAGGCCGACGTCTTGAAAATCGCCACTGAAGGTGCTTACCCGCCGTTTAACTATGTCGATTCGGATAACAAACTCCATGGCTTTGACGTCGATATTGCCCTCGCCCTGTGCGAGCGCATGCAGGCCCAATGCACCCTTGTGGCACAAGACTGGGACGGCATCATTCCGGCCTTGATGGCCAAGAAATATGACGCGGTCGTGGCGTCGATGATCGACACCGAAGAGCGCCGCAAGAAAATCAGCTTCACCCGTCACTACTACAAAACCCCACTGTCGGTTGCGGTTCCCAGCGACTCGGACATCAGCGACGCGCAGACCCACTTCAAAGGTAAAACCGTCGGCGCACAATCCTCTTCCACCCAGTCAATTTATGCCGAAGACGTGTATGGCAAAGCCGGCGCCAACGTGAAGCTCTACCCGACGCTGGACGAGGCCAACAGCGACCTGGCGTCGGGTCGGCTCGACGGTGTGATTGCCGACAAATTCCCGCTCGCCGACTGGATCGACAAGGCCGGCAAGAGCTGCTGCAAAATGCTCGGCGACGTCAATGGCACCCAGGCGGATGCCGCGATTGCAGTGCGCAAGGAAGACAACGCGCTGCGCGAACGCTTCAACAAAGCCATCGATGAAATTGTTGCCGACGGCACGTATCAGAAGATCTCCAGCAAGTACTTTGCTTTCGATATCTACCACTGATGCGTCGCCGCTCCGAGCACTGACTGTCCACCCGCTGCCTGAGCCCGGCCCTGGCCGGACGCAGGTTGGCCGGTGTTCATTCCACGATGTCCTTTCACGAGGGTTCGAGCATGATCGAACATCTATCGCTGTTGTCGTTTGCCAGCGGCGGCTGGGGGCAAGCGCTGCTGGCCGGGGCGCTGGTGACCCTGGGACTGGCGCTGGCCTGCTTGCCGATCGGCTTGCCCCTGGGGCTTGGACTGGCCTTGGCCGCGCGCTCGAAAAAGCCTTGGCTGCGATCATTTTCCACGCTGTTTTCCACGGTGTTCCGTGGCTTGCCCGAGTTGCTGACGCTGCTGATCATTTACTATGGCTGCCAGATTGCGGCACAAAAAATACTCGCGGCCATGGGCTACGAAACCCAGGTCACCATCAATACCTTTCTGGCCGCCATGGTCGCCTTCAGCTTCGTCTTTGCAGCGTTCTCCAGCGAGATCTGGCTCGCTGCGTTCAAGACTGTCCCCAAGGGTCAATACGAGGCGTCTGCGGCCCTCGGCCTGAGCAAGGCCACGACCTTTCGCAAAGTGGTGTTCCCGCAACTGGTGCGCATCGCCCTGCCCGGGCTGTCGAATAACTGGTTGTCGCTGCTCAAGGACACGTCGCTGGTCTCGACTATTTCTCTGGTCGACCTGATGCGCCAGACCAACCTGGCGGTGAGCGTGACCAAGGAGCCGTTGTTCTTCTATGCCGTGGCCTGCTTCGGTTACCTGTTCTTCTCGGCCCTGTCGGGGCGCGTGTTCGCGTTTATCGAGCAGCACTTCAATCGGCATCTGCGGAGCGCACGACCATGACGCTCGAAAGTTTTGCGCAGTGGTTTATCGACCTCGACCTGTTGCAGCGCTATGGCCCGCGCATGCTCGAAGGCTTGCTGGTAACGGGCAAGCTGGTAGCGATTTCATTCACCCTCGGCGCCCTGCTCGGCCTGCTGATTGCCTTGGCTCGGGTGTCTAACAGCCTGCTGTTGCAGCGCTTGAGCGCCCTCTACGTCTACTGCTTTCGTGGCTCGCCATTACTCGCGCAGTTGTTCCTGCTGTATTACGGCCTCGGGTCGTTCAAGGGGTTCTGGCAAGACGTCGGGCTGTGGTGGTTTTTCCGCGACGCGTGGTTTTGCACGCTGCTGGCCTTCACCTTGAATACGGCGGCGTATCAGGCAGAGATTTTCCGCGGCAGCCTGCTCTCGGTGTCCCAGGGGCAGCATGAGGCGGCCAAGGCGTTGAGCCTGAAACGCTCAACGACATTCTTCAAAGTCATCCTGCCGCAATCGCTGGTGGTCGCCATCGGCCCGCTGGGCAACGAGCTGATTCTGATGATCAAGGCCAGCGCCATCGCTTCGCTGGTGACCATTTACGACCTGATGGGCGTCAGCAAGCTGGCCTTCTCGCGCAGCCTCGATTTCCAGATTTACCTGTGGGCAGCCGTTCTTTATCTGCTGATCGTCGAAATTATCCGCCGCGTGCTCAAGCGCGTCGAAGCCCGACTGGGTCGCCATCTGCTCTGATGCCTGTCGTTTACCCCCACGCCCGCAGGGCGCGTTACAAGGAATTTTTCATGCACTGCCAAACCATCGTTCTGGGCGCCGGGATTGTCGGCGTCTGCACTGCACTGCACCTGCAAGCACGTGGTGTTCAGGTCATCCTGATCGACCGCCAGCAACCCGGGAACGGCACCAGCCATGGCAATGCCGGGTTGATCGAGCGCTCCAGTGTGATTCCCTATGCGTTCCCGCGAGCGCTGTCGAGCCTGGTGCGCTACGGCCTCAACCAGCAATCCGATGTGCGGTATAGCTGGCGCTACCTGCCCAAGGTTGCGCCTTGGCTGTTCACCTACTGGCAGAACTCGTCGCCGCCCAGGTTGAACCTGGCCGCCCGCGCCATGCTGCCGTTGGTGCAGCGCTGCGTGGATGAGCACGATGTGCTGATCGAGGCCGCCGGCATGAGCGACCTGATCAAAGCCAATGGCTGGATCGAGGTGTTTCGCAATCAACCGGCCTTTATCAAGGCCCAGGCCGATGCCCATGCCCTGCGGCCTTATGGCTTGCGTTATGAAGTGCTGGACGGCGAGCAATTGCGCGAGCGTGAACCGTCGCTGAGCGAACAGGCGGTGGGCGGTATTCACTGGCTTGATCCGAAAACCGTCAGCGATCCCGGGGCCCTGACCCGCGGCTACGCCGCGCTGTTTATCAAGCGCGGCGGGCAGTTCATTCAGGGCGATGCGCTGACGCTGAAACAGCTCGACGGCGGCTGGCAGGTTCAGACCGAACAAGGCCCGGTGAGTGCCGAACAGGCGGTGATCGCGCTCGGCCCACAGGCGCCCGAGCTGTTCAAGCCACTGGGCTATCGCATTCCGCTGGCAATCAAGCGCGGCTACCACATGCACTACAGCTCTTTGCATGATGCACAGTTGCAGCATTCCATTTGCGATGCCCAGGGCGGCTATGTCCTGGCGCCGATGGCTCAGGGTATCCGGCTGACCACGGGCATCGAGTTTGCCGAGAGCAGCGATCAGGCCAATGACATTCAGCTCAGTCGCTGTGAAGCCCTGGCGCGCAAGTTCTACCCACTCGGCGAGCGTCTGGACCCCGAACCGTGGCTGGGTCGTCGTCCGTGCCTGCCGGACATGCGCCCGGTGATCGGCCCGGCGGTGCATCACCCGGGCCTGTGGTTCAACTTCGGCCATGCCCACCACGGCCTGACCCTCGGCCCGGTCAGCGGGCGCCTGCTTGCCGAGATGCTCACCGGCGCCGCGACCTTTACTGACCCGGCGCCTTACAGCGCAGAACGTTTCCACTGATTTGCGGAGTAACCGCCATGCCAGCGACAAACACCCAACGTCACCTGCCCGGCAACGCTGCGTTACCGGACACACGCGATGTCGTGGTCAGCATTGAAGGGCTGAACAAGTTCTACGGCGCCTACCATGTCTTGCATGACATCGAGCTGAACGTGCGCGAAGGCGAACGTATCGTGCTGTGTGGGCCTTCTGGCTCGGGAAAATCAACACTGATCCGTTGTATCAACCGCCTGGAAATCGCTGAGAAAGGCCATATCCGGGTCAACCACACCGACCTGGCGCTGGACACCCGCCAAGCGGCTCAGGTGCGTAGCGAGATCGGCATGGTGTTCCAGCACTTCAACCTGTTCCCGCACATGAGCGTGCTGCAAAACTGCATGCTGGCGCCGATGTCGGTGCGGGGCCTGTCGCGCAAGGAAGCGCAAGAACTGGGGCGTTTCTACTTGAACAAAGTCGGTATCGAGAACCAGGCCGACAAGTTCCCCAGCCAGTTGTCCGGCGGGCAACAGCAGCGCGTGGCCATCGCCCGGGCGTTGTGCATGAAACCCAAGATCATGCTGTTTGATGAACCGACTTCAGCCCTCGACCCGGAGATGGTTGCCGAGGTGCTGGATGTGTTGGTCAAACTCGCCGACACCGGCATGACCATGCTCTGTGTCACCCATGAAATGGGCTTCGCCCGGCAGGTCGCGGAGCGGGTGCTGTTTCTCGACGGCGGCCGGATTATTGAAGACAGCCCACCAGAGGCTTTCTTCAATAACCCGCAAAGCCCCAGGGCGCAGAGCTTTCTTGCGCAGATCCTGCATTAGCGTTCAGTGGGCTCCGAAGCCACTGCATGCCCTGCGAATCGCTGCGCCATGACCCTCAACAATTGATCATCCTCCCCTGCTGCGCCAATGACCTGCAGCCCCACCGGCATCCCTCTCACCAGCCCCACCGGCAGGCTGATTGCAGGTAACCCGATGAGGTTCCAGGCACTGGTATGACTGAGCAAGGCGGCGCGCACATCAATGTCCTGCGCGCCAACCTGCACCTCACGCGCATCAACCACCGTCGCGGTGATCGGCACGCTGGGCGAGACCAGCAAGTCATAGCGCTTGAACACCTGCGCCATCGCAGCCTTGAGGCGTGCCTGGCTGGACTGCGCGCGGATGTATTGCCAACCCCTGACTTCACACGACAACTCGAGGCGTTCGCGCACCTCGGCCTCGAACATGTGCGGCGCACTCTGCATGCGCTCGGCGTGAACATTGAAAGCCTCGGCGCGTTGTAACACCTGCAAGGTCGCTTTCATGTCGGCCGACAGTTGCGCCAGTTCGTCGACCTCTTGTAGCCCCTCGCCAAAGAGCTGTTGCGCCGCCTGGTACACCTGGCTATCCAGCTCCGCGTCTACCGGGCCGAAGCTGCCAGACCTGATCCAGCCAATCCGCAACGGTCTGGGGTTAGCCAACGGCGCACACGTGCGCCCGGCGATCACCTCGAACAACAGACGCGCATCCTCGACGTGGTTGGCGATCGGGCCCACATGGTCGAGACTCGACGCAAGCGGGAACACGCCGTCCAGCGGCACGCTGGCAAATGATGGCTTGAAGCCGACCACGCCGCACAACGCCGCAGGAATACGGATCGAGCCACCGGTATCGGTACCCAGCGCCAGCGGCACCATGCCGCTGGCGACTGCGGCGGCGCTGCCGGCACTCGACCCACCAGTGATGCAGTTGGCGTTCCAAGGGTTGCGCGCGGCGCCCTGCAGCGAGCGGTCGCCCGTCGGGCCGTAGGCGAATTCATGCGTCAGGGTCTTGCCCACGATCACCGCGCCCGCCTCGCGCAAACGCTTCACGCACACCGCATCGTGCTCGGGTTTAAAACCTGCAAAATGCGCCGAACCGTAGGTGGTGACATAGTCGAACGTATCGATGTTGTCTTTGACCGCCACTGGAATACCCTGCAACGGCCCCAGGTCCAGGCCCTGTTCGAACAGTTCATCAGCCTTGCGCGCCTGCGCCAGCGCCACGCTTGCATCGACGCACACGAAGGCGTTCAAGATCGGATTCAGCCGCTTGATGCTGTCAAGGGCAGCCTGCGTCAGCTCGACACTGGTCAGGCTGCCCGCACGAAGGCGCTGGGCCAAATCAGTGACCGATTGAGCAAAAAAATAGCCAGCATGGGTAGGCTTCGTCATGTTCATACAAACAGCTCCATCAAACCACGGCGGGTAAAGGGGACGGGGCAACGTGCCGACTGCCAGGGCGCACCATCAACATCGCGCCCATGCCCAGCGCAGTGGCCACCGCCGCCGCGACGAACATCGACGAGTAGCCGTAGCGAACGGTCAAGTAGCCGGTCAGCATCGGTGCGATGAACGAGGCGGTGTTGGCAATGAAATGCGTCATGCCGCTGTAGGCGCCCACGCGGTTCGACGGCGCGGTATCGATCACCACGGCCCAGTAAACAGAGTTCGGTAGCGCATTGAGGGCGTTGGCCACGGTCATCAGGGCAATCACACCCCACACCGTCTGGGCCTGCGAGACCAAGATGAAGCACAGCGTGGTCAACAGCAGGCAGGTCGCGGCCAGCCAACTGCGCGCCACCTTCAGGTTGCCGGTGCGGCGTAGCAGCCAGTCGGATAGCTTGCCCCCCAGCAACACGGTGAAGCAGGCGCCGGTCCAGGGGATCATGCCCATGTACCACAGCGACGAGAGGTTGTAGTGAAACTCGTCCTGCAGGTACTTGGGGGTCCAGGTCAGCAGTAGGAACGTCACATACACGAACGAGAAGTAACCGACAGCGTTGAGCAGCAGGTCCTTGTTCTTGAAGAAATGCCACACCGGCGTGACGCTTGTGTCAGGGGGCGAGGCATGGGCTGCCGTGGCACGCTCCTGACGCAGGAAGTCGAGCTCGGCCTTGGACATCCGAGGGTTCTCATCAGGGGTGTTGGTGAAGCGTGTCATAAAGAAAATCAGCAGCGCCAGGCTGACCACGCCCAGCACCACGAACATGCTACGCCAGTCGCCAGTCAGGGTTTGCAGGCCCACCGCCACCGGTGCCGTGAGCAGCGCACCGAGCGGGGTGCTCAGCAGGCCGACCGAAACCACGAAGCCTCGCTCCTTGGGCGTCGCCCAGTTAGCGACGCTCTTGTTGATCACCGAATACGCCGGGCCTTCGGCAAAGCCAAACAGAACGCGAATGGTGGCGAAACCGGCCATGGCCGAGCCGCCCATGAACGCGAGCCCAAAGTCGCCTGCAAACGCGGTGGCGATCTCAAAGATCGACCAGGTGGCCCCGGCAATCAGCCAGATGCGCTTGGCGCCAAAGCGGTCGGCCAGAATGCCGCCGATCAACGCCCCGAGAATGTAGCCGTAGCCGAAGAACCCCAACACATTGCCCCAGTCAGCCTTGTCGAAGCCGTACTCCGGAAGGATGCTCGCCGAGGCATAAGAAATCGCGCCACGGTCGATGTAGTTGAGCAATGCCATCAGCATGATCAGGAAGAAAATCTGGTAGCGGAAACGTGGGATAGCGGGACTGTTCATAGGATCTGACTCTTCAAATGATGGCAGAAGTCAAAAAATCGGCCGCGTCCGGCGTTTTTTTATTGTTTTACCCAAACGTTTGGGTTGGCAAAATGTAGAGAGTGGAAAAGTGTTAGTCAATCGTTTGGGTAAAGATTTATTTCGCGGGCGGGCGCGTCGATTGAGATAGAATCGCGCGCTGGAAATAGATGCTTGGAAGCCTCTCAGACATGCCGAATCAATCTCGCCCCGCCACACTGAAGTCCATGGCGACTGCTCTCGGGGTACACGTCTCGACGGTGTCGCGGGTGCTCAATGGCGACCCGGCCGGGGTCGAGCGAGCGGCTTCGACGGAGGTCGTGGCGCGTATTCGTGCATTGGCCAAAGAGCTGGATTATCGGCCGAACACGCAGGCATCCAACCTGAAATTGCGTAAAAGCCAGGAGATCTGCGTGCTCATGCCACGCCTCACCGACCTGGTGATGGCGACCATTTACGACAGCATCGACAGCGCGGCCGAGCAAGCGGGCTATCTCACATTCGTCGCCAACACCGACGACCAGCAGGCACGCCAAATGGCACGTGCCGAGCACGCTTTGCGCCGCTCGGTGGCCGGGCTGATCGTCGGTGACTCTCACGTGGGTGAAACCCAGCCATTGCTTGACTTGCTTCAACGCAAACACATGCCCTACGTACTCGTCAGCCGCCAGATTGGCGGGCACCTGACGGCGGGCAGCGACGACGAAATGGGCGGCTGGTTGGCGGCCGAACACCTGTACCAACAGGGCTGCCGCGATGTGGCGATACTGGCGGGTGAACGGCATGCGTCCACCGGGGCAGATCGGACCCGTGGGTTCATCCGCTATTACCGCGAGCAAGGCATAACACTGCGCCCGGAGTGGACCCTCAATGGCCCTTTTGACAGCCTCACCGGGCACAAGCAAGGCGAGTATCTGTTGGGACTCAACCCTGCCCCGCAGGCGTTTTTCGCGGTCAACGACTTCCTTGCCATCGGCCTGATGGGGGCGGCGCGCGATAAGGGATTGGCGCCGGGCAAGGACATTGCAGTGGTCGGTTTCAACGACACCCCACTGGCCAAAGAACTTTTCGTGCCGCTGACCAGTGTGCGCCTCCCGCTGGCGCAGATGGGCCTGCATGCGGTGCAGTTGCTGCACAAGCGCATTCTGGGCGAACCTGCCGAGTCGATCATCCTGGCGCCACAGTTACAGGTGCGGGCTAGCTCCTCGCTGTTGCGGCGCACGGATTGAAGGGTGACCCGCCTAGACGTCTGTGCCGGCCAGCGTTCGGCGCCGACGCCATTACCGGCCCAACGAGCACCCACCGCGACCATCGGTACTGCGGGGTAGGTCTTACCGCTGGTCACATCGGGGAAATCGAGCCTGCGTAATCGAAACTACAGACTCAAGTAGCCCGAGAACAAGCCCAGCAGCCCCGCACACGCCATCGCTACCACCCCCAGACACACGACCCATTCCACGGCGCTGAGTTTTTGCCGCTGCTCCCGCTTGCCAAGGATAAACAGCGGTAGACCGACCATCCACACCACGGCCGCCAATAACACGTACTTCAAGCCAGCGCCGTAAAGCATGAACAACACAAAGCACACCGCAAAGCCTGCCAAGGCCATTTCCCAGTAACGCCCGGGCGCCTTTTCAGGCTCGTAGCCTCGCCCATTAAGGCCGCACTTGAACGAGTACATTGACGAGAGCAAATACGGAAACAGCGCCAACGAGGTAGAGAACGACAGCAGCGCCAGGTAACCGGCGTTACTGAAGCCCGCCACCAGGATCATCGCTTGGGCGATGCCCGTGGTCAGCCACATGGCATTGCGCGGCGCACCGTTTTTGTTGAGTCGGCCCAGCCATTGAGTGGCACTCTTGCCCCGCCCTGCGAGCATCACCTCTTCGGCGCTCAGGGCCACCCAGGCAATTAACGCCCCGACGACCGAGACGATCAGGCACAGGTTAATCAGCAATCCCCCCCACGGGCCGACCATCGAGGCCATCAACCCCGCCATGGACGGCTGGTGCAAGGTGGTTACACGCTGATCCCATGGCGCGGGAAGCCTGCCAGCGAATGCCCAGACGGCCCCCGATACAAGGCGATCGGCAACAGCAAGGCCGTCACAGTGGTTCGCTGGATCGGCCGGCGCCTTCTGCAACAACTCTGAACTCCCCCACTCCACCGCCCGGGCATGGCCCGGCAAGGAAATTGCTGTGTCCGAAGTAACGAAATTCAAGATAATCGGCTACATGGTTGAGCGTTCGCGGGTTGGTGGTGCGGAGTACGTCATGCTTTCCGACTTCGACCGTGTAACCGCCGAGCGTAACGCGGCGCTGGGGCGTGAAGCTGCGTTGCGGGAACAGATTGCCTCGGCAAACGAATGCGCGCTGACTTACTCAGTACAAGCGGAAGCCCTGCAACAGCGCCTGACCGCAGCGGATGAGCGGGCGGATGTGCTGGAGGGCCGCAAGGGTGATCTTGAGCTTTCGTTGATGTGGGTTCGCAGCCAGCTCACAGACGCTGTGATCCTTCGGTTTATCGACATTGCACTCAAGCCATCAGAGGGTGGTGGCGATGAGGTGATCTGCACCCTGTGCATGGATCATAAGACGATCAAGGTTTCATCGTCGCCATGGGCTCAGGGCTGTCCCGACTGCTGCGGCGAGGAAGGCTGACATGCAACAACTCCCCGCCTACTGCTGGTGCCTACTGGCACTGGCACAACTGATTTGCTGAGGTGATTTATGCGGAACATCAAAAACCGCGAAGGATATGACCTTTGGGACAAAGTGCACCAGTTACCGCGCTTCAACTTCTGGCGCGGCGGCGAGGATGAAAAAGGCAGCGTCATTCGCGTGCCGGAAAAGCATGGGAACTGGGTCAACTTCAACGACCTGACGACACTGGCCGATCAGTACCAGGACGAAATCAACAGCCTGCGCGAGCGAATTGCTCGCCTTGAACCGAAATCGGTGAAGCCATGACCACCAACCAAACGATTGACGGCGTGCCGCGTGAGCTGCTGGAACCCTTTGCGACATATGTGTCGGATAGTCCTAATGCGATTATGCGGGCAAGGGCAAAAGAGCTGCGCGCCCTGCTGGATGCGCCCGCCAATCCCCCTACATGCCTGCCGGTGAGCGGCGGGCGAGGAATTCGTATGTCAGGAGTTCAACGATTTCACGAAGCAGCCAACGACGCATTGGTCAAACTCAGCAAGCATTGCGTGCCGGGCACCAAGATGGCCTTGGTGATTTACGCACCAGGCGAGCCAGAGCTCGACATCGTCCTTCAAGACAAAGGTTTGAGCCTCGACGAGGTGATCTCAACCTTGCGTCGCAGCGGGCTGAGCATCGACGGCGACAACGCCTACAAGCGCGATCTGTGTGACTCGATTGTCGGAGCCCTGGCCATGGGCGCACAGAACACCAACCCGCCGCCGGCGGATCACTGGGGGCAGCGCTTCTGGGACATCGGCCGGGAGGAACGCGAGCTGCACGAAGAGCTGGTCGCCGCGCTGAAGATCACCCGCGAGAACCTGCGGGCCTGACAAGCAACCATCCACCTGTGTGGCGGCTTTGATCCGGCATATGTAAACGATGCCCAGGCAGCAATTAAGGTTGCAGATGCCGTACTCGCTAAGGCCACCCGATAACCCATCTTCTGCCGCCCAGCGCGGCAAGGACACCAAATGACCATCAATTCAGCACGGCCCGGAATGGGCTGTGGGTGGTAGCTATGGGCGCTCAACAGCTAATCCCGCGATTCATTCGAGCAAAGGAAGCGCCCGGCTATCTGGGCATGTGCCGGGCAATTTTCGACGAAACCGTCCGGCCCTACGTTAGCGAATTCCCCATAGAGGGCCGTGGCGTCGGGTTCGACAGGCAGGAGTTGGACGACTGGGCCACGGCATACGTCGAGGCAAAGGCGATTGATAAAAAAGGCGCAACGGAGCAACAATCGCCCCGCAGCGAGCGCCAGAAGGGAGATAAATCATGGCGCGAAAATCGATCACAGGCCTCTCCCAAAGGAAAGGTCTCTGGCATATCGACAAGAAAATCAACGGAGAACGACTTTACGAAAGCACTGGAACTGGTGACCGGGAAGAAGCGGAGCGCTACCTGATCTACCGGCTGGAGCAGATCCGGCAACAGAAGGTGTACGGCGTAAAGAAGGTCAGGATCTGGCGGGAGGCGGCGACTCGCTTCCTGCTGGAGTTCAAAGACCAGCCTTCAATCAAGCTGTCGGCGCATCACCTTTCGCAGCTCGACCCATTCATTGGCGACATGCCGCTGACCCACATCGATGACCAGGCCTTGGTGCCATTCATCAAGGATCGGTTGGCGACGAAGAAGCTGGAGGACGGGAAGGTAAAGAAGGGAGTCAGCAACAGGACGGTGAATATCTCGATCGAGCGCGTGGTTCGGGTTTTGTCGTTGTGTGCCAGGAAGTGGCGAGACGATGAGCGCAGGCCATGGCTGGATAGCGTGCCGATGCTCACGAAGCTGGAATAGAAGAAGTCGAGCCGCAAGCCGTACCCAATGTCATGGCCGGAGCAGTCGATTCTTTTTGGAGAGTTGCCGGCTCACCTGCAAACGATGGCGCTGTTCAAGGTGAACACCGGCACGCGTGAGCAGGAGGTCTGCAAGCTGAGGTGGGACTGGGAGATCGCGGTACCGGAACTGGGCACCAGCGTCTTCCTGATACCGGCCGACTTTGGGGGGAGGCACGAACGCTCCGGCGTCAAGAACGGCGACGAGCGGCTGGTCGTGCTGAACAGCGTGGCCAGGTCGATCATCGAGAAGCAGCGCGGCATCAGCAAGGAGTGGGTTTTCCCATACGACGGAACCGCGATGCACCGAATGAACGACTCGGCCTGGAAGAAGGCGCGGGTGAGAGCGGCAAAACTCTGGCAGGAGGAAAACCTTCGCCCCGCTCACCCAGGCTATGCATCCATAAGGATTCACGACCTTAAGCACACATTTGGCCGCCGGCTGCGCGCGGCAGGCGTAACCGAGGAAGACCGCAAGGCTCTTCTGGGGCACAAGAACGGCAGCATCACCAGTCACTACTCGGGCGCAGAGCTCGGGCATCTGATTGAAGCTGCGAACATGGTATCAGCAACCGATTCGCGAGGACCGGTCCTGACAATTTTGAAGAGGAAGCAGGCGTGAAAAATAGAGAAGTCACGCAAAAGTCACGCACACGAAAAAGGCCAATGCTGTGAACATTGGCCTAAGTCATTGAAAAATATGGTCGGGACGGAGTGATTCGAACACTCGACCCCTAGCACCCCATGCTAGTGCGCTACCGGACTGCGCTACGCCCCGACTAGGCGTGTTACTGGGTTCGCTTCGCAACGAAGCGATCAGGAATATACCGCAAGCTTTTGAAATGTGGAAGTATTTTAAAAGCCTGAATTATTTCTTCAGAACCACCAGCACATCTTCGAGTTCGGAGATCATCTGGCGGATCAGTTGCTTGTATTGGGTGGTGTCGTCTTTGGCTTCATCACCGGACATGCGCTGGCGCGCGCCGCTTATGGTGAACCCCTGGTCGTATAGCAATGCACGGATCTGTCGGATCATCAGCACATCCTGGCGCTGATAATACCGACGGTTCCCGGTGCGTTTGACGGGGTTGAGTTGAGGAAACTCCTGCTCCCAATAGCGCAGCACGTGCGGCTTTACCGCACAGAGCTCGCTGACTTCACCGATGGTGAAGTAACGTTTGCCTGGGATGACGGGGAGCTCGTCGTTATGACTTGGTTCCAGCATAAGCCTCAACTCGGGCCTTCAACTTCTGCCCTGGACGAAAGGTGACCACACGGCGAGCCGTGATCGGGATTTCTTCTCCCGTTTTTGGATTGCGGCCAGGCCGCTGGCGTTTGTCCCGCAGGTCAAAATTGCCGAAACCGGACAATTTGACCTGTTCGTTGTCTTCCAGAGCGTGTCTGATTTCTTCAAAAAACAGCTCGACCAATTCCTTGGCCTCGCGCTTGTTCAGACCCAACTCTTCGTACAGACGTTCCGCCATCTCAGCTTTCGTCAAAGCCCCCATACGTCACTTCCTTAACGTGGCGTTTAACCTTTGTTCGAGCGATGTGAGGATATTTTGTGTCGTGGTATTCACCTCATCGTCATTAAGAGTGCGCGATGGATGCTGCCAGGTCAAGCCAACTGCAAGGCTTTTTCTATGCGGATCAATACCTTTACCCTGATAAACGTCAAATAGCCTGAGGTCCGTCAGCCATTCGCCTGCATTTTCACGGATTACATCCAGAACAGCCGTGGCGGACACTTCGCGATCAGCGATCAACGCCAGGTCGCGACGTACTTCAGGGAAGCGCGACAGCTCGCTGAATTTCGGCATCTTGCCCGAAGCGACTTCGGCCAGGACCAGTTCGAAAACGAAGACCGGACGGTCGAGACCGAGGGTTTTCGACAGTTCCGGGTGAAGAGCGCCGACGAAGCCCACCAGGCGACCTTCGCGCTCGATACGCGCCGTCTGGCCAGGGTGCAGCGCCGGGTGGCTGCCCGGCACGAACGTGAAGTCGTTCAGTGCTCCGGCAAAACCCAATACGGCTTCCACGTCAGCTTTAACGTCGAAGAAGTCCACCGCATCGCGGCCTTGGGCCCAACCTTCCGGCAAGCGGCTGCCGCAAACAACACCGGCGAGCATCGGCTCTTGCTTCAAGCCATCCAGTTGGCCGACGAAACGCAGGCCACTTTCGAACATGCGCACGCGGTCTTGCTGGCGGTTCAGGTTGTGGGAAAGCGCTTTCACCAAGCCTGGCCACAACGACGAACGCATGGCGGCCATGTCGTTGGAGATCGGGTTGGCCAACAACAGCGGCTCGACGCCTGGGTTGAACAGTTCGAACTGCTTCGGATCGATGAAGCTGTAGGTCACCGCTTCCTGATAGCCACGGGCAACCAGCAGACGACGCAGTTCAGGCAGGTGCGCGCGCGCTTCAGCCTTGGGTTGCGGCGCCAGGCGCGCTTGCGGGTAGCGAACCGGCAGACGGTTGTAGCCGTAGAGACGGGCCAGTTCTTCGATCAGGTCGACTTCGAGGCTGATATCGAAACGATGGCTTGGCACTTCAACGCGCCACTGCCCGGCTTCACCCACAGCAATACCCAGGCCGAGGGCCGAAAGCAGACGCTCGATTTCAGCCGGCTCGATCACCAGACCGAGCATCTGCTCAACGCTTTTGGCGCGCAGGGTGATCGGTGCAATCGACGGCAGGTATTGTTCGCTGACGGTTTCAGTGATCGGGCCCGCCTCGCCACCGGTGATTTCCAGCAGCAGACCAGTGGCGCGCTCCATGGCTTCACGCGCCAGTTTCCAGTCAACGCCACGCTCGTAGCGGTGCGACGCATCGGTGTGCAGGCCGTAGGAGCGAGCCTTGCCAGCGATGGCGATCTGGTCGAAGAACGCGCTCTCAAGGAAGATGTCACGCGTGGTTGCGGACACACCGCTGTGTTCGCCACCCATCACACCGGCAATTGCCAGGGCGCGGGAATGGTCAGCAATCACCAAGGTGTCGGCACGCAGGCTGACTTCCTGGCCGTCGAGCAGAACCAGCTTCTCGCCCTCTTCCGCCATACGCACACGGATGCCGCCATTGATTTCGGCGAGATCGAACGCGTGCAACGGCTGGCCGAGTTCAATCATCACATAGTTGGTGATATCGACGGCAGCGTCGATGCTGCGCACGTCGGCACGACGCAGGCGCTCAACCATCCACAGCGGCGTTGGCTTGGACAGGTCGACGTTACGGATCACACGCCCCAGGTAACGCGGGCAAGCGTTGGGTGCCAGCACTTCGACCGGGCGCACTTCATCATGCACCGCAGCGACTGCGGCAACCACCGGCCGGGTGACGGGAGCGTTGTACAGCGCGCCTACTTCACGAGCCAGGCCCGCCAGGGACAGGCAGTCGCCGCGGTTCGGGGTTAGGTCGACCTCGATGCTGGCGTCTTCCAGTTCCAGGTAGACACGAATGTCCTGGCCCACGGGCGCGTCTGCCGGCAGCTCCATTAGGCCGTCGTTACCCTCGCCCACCTGCAGCTCCGCCTGAGAGCACAGCATGCCGTTTGACTCAACGCCACGCAGCTTGGCCTTCTTAATCTTGAAATCGCCCGGCAGTTCTGCGCCGATCATGGCGAACGGAATCTTCAGGCCCGGGCGCACATTGGGCGCTCCGCACACGACCTGGAACGTCTCCGTGCCATTGCTGACCTGGCACACACGCAATTTATCGGCATCGGGGTGCTGCTCGGTGCTCAGCACCTCGCCCACGACCACACCGCTGAATACGCCGGCGGCCGGAGTAACGCTATCGACCTCAAGACCGGCCATCGACAGACGAGCAACCAGCTCGTCGCGGCTTACCTGCGGGCTTACCCAGCCACGCAGCCATTGTTCACTGAATTTCATCCTGCTCTCCTAAAGATTCGTTACGACTAGCGAAATTGCGCGAGGAACCGCAAGTCGTTGTCGAAGAACAGACGCAAGTCGTTCACGCCGTAACGCAGCATGGCCAGACGCTCAACGCCCATGCCGAAGGCAAAGCCCGAGAACTCTTCCGGGTCGATCCCGGACATGCGCAGCACGTTGGGGTGAACCATGCCGCAGCCCATCACTTCCAGCCAGCCGGTCTGCTTACAGACGCGGCAGCCTTTACCGCTGCACATCACGCATTCCATGTCGACTTCAGCGGAAGGCTCGGTGAACGGGAAGAACGATGGACGGAAACGCACCGCCAGCTCTTTCTCGAAGAACACCCGCAGGAACTCTTCGATGGTGCCTTTGAGGTCGGCGAAATTGATATCGCGATCGACCAGCAGGCCTTCGACCTGGTGGAACATCGGCGAGTGGGTAATATCGGAGTCGCTGCGGTACACACGGCCTGGGCAGACAATGCGGATCGGCGGCTTGTTCGCTTCCATGGTGCGGACCTGTACCGGCGAGGTATGGGTGCGCAACAACATGTTCGCGTTGAAATAGAAGGTGTCGTGCATCGACCGGGCCGGGTGATGGCCTGGGATGTTGAGCGCCTCGAAGTTGTGATAGTCGTCTTCGACCTCAGGGCCTTCGGCGATGCCGTAGCCGATATGGGTGAAGAACTGCTCGATACGCTCCAGAGTCCGGGTGATCGGATGCAGACCGCCCGAGGCCTGGCCACGGCCAGGCAAGGTCACGTCAATGGACTCGGCGGCGAGCCTGGCCGCAAGTTCGGCCTCCTCGAGCGACGCCTTTCGCGCATTGAGAACCTCTGTGACACGCTCCTTGGCGACGTTGATCAGCGCTCCGACTTGCGGACGCTCTTCAGCCGGCAAATTCCCCAGGGTCTTCATCACCTGAGTCAATTCACCCTTTTTGCCAAGGTAGTGAACCCGGATTTGCTCCAGGGCATTGATATCTTCAGCGCTTTGCACAGCCTCAAGAGCTTGAGCGACGAGCGCGTCCAGGTTTTCCATGTACAGACTCCAGATACAAAATAGGGGAAGAGCTTGAAGGCTCTTCCCCTATTTATGACGTTTAACACCTTGGGCCACAGGAGTAGCCCAGGGTGACTGTCGGGGGTACTTAAGCCAAGGTGGCTTTAGCTTTCTCGACAATCGCAGCAAACGCCGCTTTTTCGTTCACTGCCAGATCAGCCAGAACCTTACGGTCGATCTCAATGGACGCTTTTTTCAGGCCAGCAATGAAACGGCTGTAGGACAGACCGTTAACACGAGCACCAGCGTTGATACGAGCGATCCACAGAGCGCGGAACTGACGTTTTTTCTGACGGCGGTCACGGTAGGCGTATTGGCCTGCCTTGATTACCGCTTGTTTGGCAACACGGAATACGCGTGAACGCGCGCCGTAGTAGCCTTTAGCAAGTTTCAGAATTTTTTTGTGACGCTTACGGGCCATGACGCCACGCTTAACACGAGCCATGAGTTACTTCCTCTATTCTTGATCCAAAATTAACGAAGGCGCAGCATGCGCTCGACTTTTGCCACGTCAGACGGATGCAGCAAGCTGCTACCGCGCAGTTGACGCTTACGCTTGGTCGACATTTTGGTCAGGATGTGGCTCTTGAAAGCGTGCTTGTGCTTGATACCGTTAGCAGTTTTCAGAAACCGCTTAGCAGCACCACTTTTAGTCTTCATCTTTGGCATGTTCGGATACTCCGCATTCAGTTGATAAACATAATCAGAAGGCCTGCCGTGCCCTATTGATTACTTCTTCTTTTTCGGGGCGATGACCATGATCAGTTGGCGTCCTTCCATCTTAGGATGCTGTTCGACCGAACCGTACTCGAGCAGGTCAGCTTCAACCCGCTTGAGGAGTTCCATCCCCAGCTCCTGGTGGGCCATCTCACGGCCGCGGAATCGCAAGGATACCTTGGCCCTGTCCCCATCACTCAGGAAACGTACCAGGTTGCGCAGTTTTACCTGGTAATCCCCTTCCTCCGTCCCTGGACGAAACTTGATTTCTTTAACCTGGATCTGCTTCTGGTTTTTCTTGGCAGCGGCAACCTGCTTCTTCTTCTCGAAGATCGATTTGCCGTAGTCCATCAGCTTGCAGACAGGCGGTATAGCATCGGCGGAAATCTCCACCAAATCGAGCTTGGCTTCTTCAGCCTTAAGAAGCGCGTCTTCAATTGACACAATCCCAAGCTGCTCACCCTCAGCCCCAATTAACCGAACCTCGCGTGCCGAGATATTCTCGTTGATCGGGGCTTTCGGTGCAGCTCGTTTATCTTGTCTCATTTCACGCTTAATAGTAATTACTCCGAATCTGGGCGACCACGCCGGGAAACCGCTTGCGCGAGGAACTCAGCGAACTGGGCGACGGGCATCGAGCCCAGGTCAGCACCTTCACGAGTACGCACAGCGACAGTCTGCATCTCGACTTCCCGATCTCCGATAACCAAAAGATAGGGAACCTTGAGCAAAGTATGCTCGCGGATTTTAAAGCCGATCTTTTCATTTCTCAAGTCGGACTTGGCACGAAATCCGCTTTCGTTGAGAGTTTTTTCAACTTCAGCAGCAAAATCGGCCTGTTTATCAGTGATATTCATGATCACTGCCTGGGTCGGAGCCAACCACGCGGGGAATGCGCCCTCGTAGTGCTCGATCAGGATACCGACGAACCGTTCGAATGAGCCGAGGATCGCCCGGTGCAGCATAACCGGGTGTTTACGGCTGTTGTCTTCGGAGACGTATTCGGCTCCCAGACGGATCGGCAGGTTAAAATCGAGCTGCAAAGTACCACATTGCCAGACACGACCAAGACAATCTTTCAGCGAGAACTCGATTTTCGGGCCGTAGAAGGCACCCTCACCCGGCTGCAGATCATACGCAAGGCCCGCGTTGTCTAGCGCAGCGGCCAGTGCCGCTTCGGCGCGATCCCACAGCTCATCTGAACCGACGCGTTTTTCCGGACGAGTGGACAGCTTCATTTCGACTTCGGTAAAGCCGAAATCGCGATAAACGTCCATGGTCAGCTTAATGAACGCAGCGGATTCGGCCTGCATCTGCTCTTCGGTGCAGAAGATGTGGGCGTCGTCCTGAGTGAAGCCACGCACGCGCATGATGCCGTGCAGCGCACCCGACGGCTCGTTACGATGGCAGGCACCGAACTCGGCCAGGCGCATCGGCAACTCGCGGTAGCTCTTCAAGCCCTGGTTGAACACCTGCACGTGGCATGGGCAGTTCATCGGCTTGATGGCGTAGTCGCGGTTTTCCGACTGCGTAGTGAACATGTTGTCAGCGTAGTTGGCCCAGTGCCCGGATTTCTCCCACAGGCCGCGGTCAACGACCTGAGGCGTCTTGATCTCTAGGTAGCCGTTTTCGCGCTGAACCTTGCGCATGTACTGCTCAAGCACTTGGTACAGGGTCCAGCCGTTCGGGTGCCAGAACACCATGCCCGGCGCTTCTTCCTGGAGGTGGAACAGGTTCAAACGCTTACCGATCTTGCGATGGTCGCGCTTCTCGGCCTCTTCGATGCGCTGGACGTAGGCGGCCAACTGCTTCTTGTCAGCCCAGGCAGTGCCGTAGATGCGCTGCAACTGCTCGTTCTTAGCGTCGCCACGCCAATAGGCGCCGGACAGTTTGGTCAACTTGAACGACTTGAGGAAACGCGTGTTCGGCACGTGCGGGCCACGGCACATGTCGACGTATTCTTCGTGGTAGTACAGGCCCATGGCCTGCTCGTCCGGCATGTCTTCCACCAGGCGCAGCTTGTAGTCTTCGCCACGGGCGGTGAACACGTCGATCACTTCAGCGCGCGGCGTGACTTTCTTGATCACGTCGTAATCTTTTTCGATCAGCGCGTGCATGCGCTGTTCGATCGCAGCCAAGTCGTCCGGAGTAAAAGGACGCTCGTAGGCGATGTCGTAATAGAAGCCTTCGTCAATGACCGGACCGATCACCATTTTCGCCGTCGGGTACAGCTGCTTGACCGCGTGGCCAATCAGGTGCGCGCAAGAGTGGCGAATGATCTCCAGCCCCTCTTGATCCTTGGGCGTGATGATTTGCAGGCTGGCATCAGTGGTGATCAGGTCGCTGGCGTCGACCAGCTTGCCGTCGACCTTGCCGGCCACGGTGGCTTTGGCCAAGCCGGCACCAATGGATGCGGCGACCTCGGCTACGGAAACCGAATGATCGAATGAACGTTGACTGCCGTCGGGAAGAGTAATAGTTGGCATGGCGCCTCCTCTCCTAGTGGTGACCCCTACCAAAGGTCACGTGGGTTGGGATGAGCCAGTACAAGATCCAATACCAGGCCGTTCAGTGATGAACGCCTGCCTTACAGCGGCAGGAGCCTTTCGGCCAACCGATGATCGAACCAGAGTGACTGGAGTGGAAAAAAAAGGAACATGGCAAGGCGGCATTTGGCGCGCCCGGAAATAGCCAAGCGCAAGATGCTAGCACAGATGAACGGTCATCGCGCCCGCAGCGCCGCAGGTAATAACAAATTCCCGCCTTTATAGAGGGAAAAGTGAACTTGGGCTGTACGCCGGCCCTCAAACCCATCGAGAATCGCCGTTCGTCCTCACGACTTTGGAGCATTTAATGATGCGTTTTTCCTCAACTTTTGCGCTTGCAGCATCCCTTACCCTTATCTCCCTTGGCGCACACGCAGCGGCCCCTTCGAACTGGCCTGCGGGTGCCAGGGACGCGTTCGTGAATGACTGCAGCTCAGCCGCCAGCCAGAACGTGGACGCCAAAACCGCCAAAGAACACTGCGAATGCGGCGCCGACAAAATCAATGCCGAATTGAGCACCGCGGAAATCAAGGAACTCATGACGAACCAGAACGCGAGCCAGCCGCTAAAAAACAAAGCGGTTGCGGCTATTTCGTCCTGCAAAGTCGTGAAGAAAAACTAAGAATCGCCGCGATTCGGATGGCAGTTTTTCAGTAAAAACCCTCTTAAAACTGCCATTTCGCACAAATTACGCAGCTTTTACGGCTTTTTTTACCAGTTGATATTTCGCGCACAAGCCCCGTAGATCGGGGCTTTCAGCCAACCGAAGGACTAAACCCAAGGCTATTGATTAGCAAACAGTGCCTTGGGGGGGCTCCCAAGCCGAACATTTCGACTATGATAGCCCTGTGTGCCCAGTTGGCCTGAGCAGCACAGCACTACTGAAAATATATGTTTCTTGGAGATACACCATGTCTAATCGCCAAACCGGCACCGTTAAATGGTTCAACGATGAAAAAGGCTTCGGCTTCATCACTCCTCAAGGTGGCGGTGACGACCTGTTCGTACACTTCAAAGCTATCGAAAGCGACGGTTTCAAAAGCCTGAAAGAAGGCCAAACCGTTTCCTTCGTGGCTGAGAAAGGCCAAAAGGGTATGCAAGCTGCACAGGTTCGCGGCGAGTAATTCTCCGCTGAGCTAAAAAAACCCCGTCCATGTGACGGGGTTTTTTATGGGCGCTGCAAAAGCCTGTGGCTATCAGCCGCAATTGACCCGGGTGATCACCAGATTGTCGTCGGTGTTCAGGTTCAGGCGGTCGGAACGGTATTCCAGGGTGATCATATCGTTAGGCTTGAGAATTCGGGCGTTCTGCGCACCGGCACGGGTACGCGCCTGCTCCAGCAACTGCGGCGAGGCTTTCTGGCCGATCGTGAACTCAGCGGCCTTCGCCTCACAGCGGCTATGACCTGCATCGGTCACGGCGGCGTCTTTGGCTGGCTCAGAGGTACCCGGGGTGCTGCAACCCGCCAACGCGAGTGCTGCCAACAAAGTACCGAATGATGCGAGCTTCCAAGGCATGAAGCCTCCTATGATAAAAAATGGACAGAGATCGTGCGACAGCAGTCAGGCGGATTGGTTTCAAGACGTAAATCGCTCGCTGGCAAGTCTGCCTGACTCAGGGCAAGCATTCGCCCGGTCAATCGTCACCAGATATGAACGAATTCAGTAGATATCGATGTAGTCAAACGGCGGTTTTGGCCAATTCTGTTTCAAAGCATTGAAAATCTGCGTGACCCAGACCTCATCGCTGGCGGCCACATTTCCGACGTAGCCGGAGCCCTTGGCCCAGGTTTCCAGGCGAAACAGCAACCCATCGATATCGACTCCCCCGACAGCCTCGCCGGAGGAAATGTAGGCAATACCAGCCCTGGTGACTCGCAATTGGGTGTGTTCATCGTCGCTGGCACTGGCGAGCAGTTGGCGCACGGCGGTCAGTGTCAGGTTCTCGGGGTTGTTCAAGTCGATCTGCACGCGGTGTTCCCCGGCAATTAAAACAGGCTGGCAGTGTCGCACACGGCCGGCCCCATTCCGAAATACCTCATGCATAAGTAGCAGTGCCAAATGCCGTACAAAATGGTTAACTGCCGGAGTAAGAACCGCGTTTTAGCGCATTACCCCGTACTTCCTGCTCGCGAGTCCCCCCATGACCACCGTAACGCTCCAAGCCGACATCAAAGCCAAGTGGCCCCAAGGGCAGAGCTCCTACAGCCCCGGAAGCCCGGAAGAATTGGCGATCATCGGTATCGACCTGCTGGTCAAGGAGTTGGGCACCCAGGCCGCGCAAGCGTTCATTGGCCAGGTTTTCGAGAAATACCCGGCCAATCACATGGGCGCCCACAACCCCGGGCGCGAATAAGAACCGGCCAGCGAGCGCCGACCGGCAATCACCTTACTTCAGGCGCGCCAGGCGCTCGGTCAGCAGATCGAAAAAGCCTTGGGCGTCGCCATTCTCAACCCAGAACACATTCTTTTCCTGCTTCAGTCCGTCATACCAATCGACGATGGTCTGGCCAAAGGTCGGTCCTTCGCGGCTGTCCACCACCATATTGGTCTGACGCCCACTGAACAACGACGGCTTGAGCAGGTACGCGATGACCGTAGCGTCGTGCACCGGGCCGCCAGGAATGCCGTAGTGCTCCATATCGCCCTTTACGTATTCATTGAGAATATCGCCGACGACTTTGCTCGCATTGTTCTTGATGTCGGCGATTTTCTTCAGGCGCGCCTCACTGGTCAGCACCTTGTGGGTCACGTCCAACGGCAGATAGGTCAGCTTGACGCCGCTCTTGAGCACAATTTCGGCTGCGACCGGGTCGGCGAACAGGTTGAACTCGGCCACCGGTGTGATATTGCCGCCATTGAAGTGCGCGCCCCCCATCACCACCACTTCCTTGATACCTTGGGTGATTTCAGGCGCCTGGGTCAGCGCCAGCGCCAGGTTGGTCTGCGGGCCAAGCATGGCGATGGTGATACTGTGGGGCTTGGCGGTGCTCAGGGTCTTGATCAGGTAATCAACGGCATTGCCTTCGGCCAGGCCTTTTTTCGGCTCGTGTACGGCGACACCGGAGATGCCCTCCTTGCCGTGGATATTTTCGGCGTAGATCGGCGTGCGCAGCAGCGGCTTCGGCGCGCCCGCATACACCGGGATATCCTCACGCCCTGCCCACTCACGGGCCAGGCGCGCGTTACGCGAAGTCTTGTCCAGGCGCACATTGCCGGCGACGGTGGTCAGCGCCCGAATGTTCAACTCCTCCGGGGAAGCCATCGCAAACAGCAAGGCCACTACATCGTCGGCACCTGGGTCAGTGTCGATGATCAGGTCGATTTTTTCCGCCGCTTGGGCGCTCGCTGCGGTGAGTGCGGACAAAAGCAGAACACTCCGGAACAGATTTTTCAGGGTTGGAAGACGACGGTGCATAAAACACTCCTTGTCGTTGGGGAACTCTAGAACGTTACGCCGGACACCAGCGCGATATTGCAATAAGGTTGGCACTCGCCTGTGCGGACAATGGCACGCGCACCGCGACTCAATTGCTTGAAAGCTTCGTGGCTGACCAGACGCCGCTCGCCGAGCGCCGCCTGGTCGGTCAGGGCGTTGAGCACACTGAGTGCCGGCGGTTGCTTGAGCAGGATTTCTTCGGCCAGCACATGGTTTTCCACCTGCATTTCACTGAGCACAACGCGCAAGGTGCTGATGAAGTCGGGAATGCCCTGGGTCAGTGCCAGGTCGATCAACTCGACGCCCGGCGGCACGGGCAGGCCCGCATCACCGATAACCAGGATGTCGCCATGACCAAGGGAGGCGATCAGGCGTGACAGGGCAATATTGAGCAGCGGTGTCTTTTTCATGAGGACACAAAACCTTGAACGTCGTGCAGCGTAGGAATGGAGGGTTGCGCACCCGCGCGGGTGACTGACAGCGCGGCAGCCACCTGGCCAAAACGAATAGCCTCTGCTTCGCTTTTGCCATCGGCCAGCGCTGCGGCAAAGCCGCCGACAAACGTGTCACCGGCAGCCGTGGTATCCACCGCCTTGACCTTTGGCGCGGGCAAATGCTCAAAATGCTTGCCGTCGCTGAACAGTGCGCCCTGAGCACCTAGGGTGATGATGACTTTACCGGCGCCAGCCTTGATCAACTGCATCGCGGCGAGCTTGGCGCTGTCCAGGGAGTCCACCGTCACGCCGCTCAGGGCGGTGGCTTCGCTTTCATTGGGGATCAGATAATCGATCGAGGCGTACCACTGCGCCGGTAAAGGACCGCTGGCCGGGGCCGGATTGAGGATCATCGTCTTACCCAGTTCACGCCCGCGCTTGAGCGCATACCCGACGGTCTCCAGCGGCACTTCAAGCTGACAGACGATTACGTCGGCGGCCTGCAACACCGCGTCAGCCGCCTGCAACGAAGCGGGCATCAGCTCACCGTTACTGCCGGCAACGATCACGATCGCATTCTGGCTACTGTCATCCACCACAATCAACGCCACGCCGCTGGAACCGTCGACGCGGCTCACAGCCTGGCAATCGATGCCTTCCACCAGCAACGCATCGCGCAACTGGCCGCCGTAGGCGTCAGTGCCGACGCAACCGATCATCGCAACCTCGGCCCCCAGCCGCGCCGACGCGACGGCCTGGTTGGCGCCCTTGCCACCGGGGACGGTGGAGAACGACTGGCCTATCAGGGTTTCACCGGCGCGGGGCAACCGACTGGCACGGGTCACCAGGTCCATATTCAAGCTGCCTACTACCACTACTTTTGCTGGCATACATCAGTACTCATCAATTCGGTTCAGCGGTATTGGGCGAACACACCGGCGAGTGGCGCCGTCGACTCACGCAAGACAATACTTGGCGTCACGATGCGTTGATCGATCGGCAGTTGGGGGGTCGCAATTCGTCGCAGTAACAACTCGGCCGCCGTCTCGCCCAATTGCACGATCGACTGCCCGACCGTGGTCAGCGCCGGGTACACGTAACGGCCCATTTGAATATCATCGAAGCCGATCACCGACAATTCACCCGGCACGCGGATGTTGCGCTCGGCCGCTGCACGCAATACGCCGAAACCGATCATGTCGTTGCTCGCGAAAATTGCGCTCGGCGGGTTTTCCGACAGCAACTTCACCGCAGCGGCATAACCGCCGATGCTGGTGAAGTCACTTTCCTGGGTGCGATTGGCCGCCACATCGACGCCCGCCTCGCGCAAAGCGCGGTGATACCCAGCCAGACGCATTTGTGCCACCCGGGTATGGCAGGGACCGCCGATGCAGGCGATATCACGATGGCCCAGTTCAAGTAAATGTCGGGTCGCCAAGTAGGCGCCCTGCTCATGATCAATGCGCACCTGGTCGACATCAATACCATCCAGCGCCCGGTCGACGATCACCATCGGCGTGCGCACCGCGCTCAAGCCCGCGGCAAGGCCGCTGTCGTCGCCGCCCACCGAGGTCACGATCAAACCGTCGACGCGCTTTTCCAGCAACACCCGCAAGTAACTGCGTTGTTTTTCCGCGTCGTCGTCGGAGTTGCAGAGGATCACGCAATAGCCATTGCGCTCGCAATAGTCCTCGATACCCCGGGCCAGCTCGGCGAAATACGGGTTGAGGCTGTTGGGCACCAGCAGGCCGATGGTGGCGGTGGTCTTGGCCTTGAGCGAACGCGCCACGGCACTGGGCACATAGTCCAATTGCTTGATCGCGGCTTCCACCTTGAGGCGTACCGGCTCGCTGACTGGGCGCGTCTTGTTCACTACATGAGACACGGTGGTGTAGGAAATACCTGCAAGCGCTGCCACATCCTTAATCGTCGCCATGGTTCAGCCTCGCCGACTTGCGCGTTGGCTGCGGTAGGTATCGAGGACCACGGCAATCACGATCACGGCACCGGTGATGATGCGTTTGGTGGGTTCCGTAGCACCGATCTGCGCAAGGCCAGCCGCCAGCACCGAAATAATCAACACACCGAAAAACGTGCTGATCACCGAGCCGCGTCCGCCCATCAGGCTGGTGCCGCCGATCACCACTGCCGCGATCACTTGCAGCTCCAGACCAGACCCGGCATTCGGGTCCGCCGCTTCCAGGCGCGAGATCTGGAACAGCGCCGCGACACCGGCCAGCAGGCCCATCAGGCTAAACACCAGGATCTTGTAAGGCTTGGGATTGATCCCAGCCAGACGCACAGCCTCTTCATTCGTACCGATACCGATCAAGTAACGGCCGAATACAGTACGGGTCAACACCAATTGGGCGGCGGCGATCACCAGCAAAGCGATAATGAACGAAGGCGAAATCCCGAAGGCAATCGGGTTGGACAGCCAGGCAAAGGAGTCTCCGATATAGGCCGTGCGCGAACCGGTCATCTGGTACGCCACGCCGCGCGCCATTTCCAGCACACCAAGGGACACAATAAACGACGGGATTCGCCAGGCCACGGTGATCGAACCGGTGATGGTGCCGGCCAACGCGGCGCAACCCATGCCGAGCACGGCGGCCGGCAACACGCTCCAGCCCCAGCTGAGAATCGCCACGCTGACCGCCGACGCCGCCAGGGCCAGCACCGAGCCCACCGACAGGTCGATACCGCCGATGATCAGGATGAAGGTCATGCCCACCGCCAGCACCATCAGGTCCGGGATCTGGTTGGCCAGGGTGCTGAAGGTGTCGTAGGACAGGAAGTGATCGCTGAGCACCGAGAACAGCGCAATCATCGCCAGCAACGCACCCGCCAGCCCCAGGTAGGTGCCCATGCCGTAAAAGTTGCCACCCGTTTTACCGGGCGAAGTTGTTGTTTTCATGGGGTATCCCTAAGCACTGCGTCGTTGAGCAGCGCATCACGTTTCTGATAGCCAGCAAAGGCGGCGGCGAGCAATTCATCCTGGGTCCAGCTGTCGCGCTCGAAGGTCTCGATCAACCGCCCGGCAGACAGCACGCCGATGCGGTCACAGATCAACATCAGCTCACGCAGGTCGCTGGACACCACCACCAGCGCTTTGCCCTGACGGGTCAATTCACCGAGCAACATATAAATGTCGAACTTGGCACCCACGTCGATGCCGCGGGTCGGCTCATCGAACAGCATCACCGAGCAGTCGCGCTCCAGCCAGCGCCCAATCACGACTTTCTGCTGGTTGCCGCCGGACAGCTCGGACACCAATTGCGCCGGGCTGGAACTGCGGATGCGCATGGCATCGATCTGACGCTTGGCCAGAGCGGTTTCGTCGCGACTATTTACCACACCGCCGCCGGAAATTTCCGGCATGTTGCCCAAGGAGATATTCGCGCTGATGGATTGCGTCAGCAGCAGGCCTTCGCCCTTGCGGTCTTCGGTGATCAAGGCGATGCCGTGACCCACCGCGTCGACCGGCGAGCGAATGCTGACCACTTGGGCCGGCGACCCCAGGGCAACGGTGCCACTGTCGGCCAAGTCGGCACCGAAGATCAGGCGCAGCAATTCCGTGCGGCCGGCGCCGATCAGGCCGGAGATGCCGTAGATCTCGCCCGCACGCACTTCAAAGGAGACGTCGCGGACTTTGTCGGCGCGGGTCAGTCCTTTTACCGTCAAGGCAGGGCCGCCGATGGTACGTGGCCCCAGGTCAATGTGTTCGCCCAGCTCGCGACCGACCATCAAGGTCACCAGTTGCTCGCTGTTGTAATTGGCCATCGGCTCGACGCAGACCAGTTTGCCGTCACGCAGTACCGCAATGCGTTGGGCGACACGGGCCAACTCTTCGAGCCGATGCGAAATATAAATGATCGCCACGCCTCTGGCCTGCAGGCGGGTGATTTGCTCAAACAGCATCTCGACTTCACGGGCGGTCAACATCGCCGTGGGTTCATCGAGGATCAGCACATGGCAGTCGCCGATCAGGTTACGGGCGATCTCGACCATTTGCTGATGGCCGATGCCCAGGCTGCCGACCAGCGTGTCCGGGTCGATCGCCTCCAGGCCAACCCGTGCCATCGCTTCGATCGCCGCACTACGCAGTTGCTTGCGGCTGATCCAGCCACAGTGGCTGGGCAGGTTGTCCAGGAACAGGTTTTCGGCAACGGTCAGCGTCGGCAGCAGGTTGAGTTCCTGCATGACCATGCGCACGCCCAGCTCTTCGGCCTGGGTGCGGCTGCCGGGGCGGTAGTCCTGACCGTTGAATTGCATGTGCCCGGTGGTCGGTGTGACCAGCCCGCCGATGATCTTCGACAAGGTACTTTTGCCTGCGCCGTTTTCACCGGTCAGCGCCAGCACCTCCCCGCGATTGAGCGTCAGGGTGATGTCGGATAGAACCGGCTGGGCATAGGTCTTACCGATACCGCTGACCGAGAGGACAGCGTTCGGGGCGGAAGATGACATAGGAAAATCTCCAGGCGTCCGCTCAGGGCGAGCGGACGCTGTTGGGTGCAGCCAGGATTACTTCTTGAGGACGAGTTCGACCGGGGTTTCAATCGCGCCGTCTTGAGCGTCTACCTTCTCACCCTTGACCAGCTTGAGCGCGTTCTGGATACCAAACACGGCCTGCTGTGCGGCGGCCTGGTCGGCTGTCGCCAGGACACGGCCGTCCTGCAGCATCGGCTTGATCGCTTCGATGTTGTCGTAGCCCACGACCAGCACCTTGCCGGCCTTGCCTGCCGCGCGCACTGCGGAGACAGCGCCCAGGGCCATGTTGTCGTTACCGGCCAACAGTGCCTTGAGGTCCGGATATTCGCTCAGCATCGCAGAGGCGACCTTCTGACCCTGGTCGATTTCCCAGTTGCCGGATTGAGTGGAGACGATCTTCATGCCAGCCGCGTCCATCGCATCCTTGTAGCCTGCAGTGCGCTGCTGCGCGTTGGTGGTGGTCGGTACGCCTTCGATGATGCCGACCTTGTCACCCGCAGCCAGTTGCTTGGCCAGGTAATCACCCACCAGCTTGGAGCCCTTGCGGTTGTCCGGGCCGACGAAGGGAATATCGAGGTTTTTGCTTTTCAGCACGCCCGGGTCCAGGCGGTTGTCGATATTGACGACCTTGATGCCGGCATCGGAGGCTTTTTTCAGCACGGTGACCAGTGCCTTGGAGTCAGCCGGCGCGATGACGATGGCGTTCACTTTGGCGAGGATCATCTGGTTGACGATATCGATCTGCGCGCTGGTATCGGTTTCGTTCTTGATACCGTTGGTGATCATGTCGAAATCAGCGGCGTGGGTCTTCTGGTAGTCCTTCGCGCCCTCTTGCATGGTGACGAAAAACTCATTGGCAAGGGACTTCATCACCAGGCCGACCTTGGGTTTGGCGGCGGCGTCATCGGCGAATGCAGAAGAGAAAGGCAGCGCAGCAGATGCGGCGGCAAGCACAGCGACAGCAAGAAGACGTCCAGCGAATGGCAGCTTCATGGGTTCACTCCGATCTTATGATTATTGTGAGCAACGCTTGCACCGAAGAACACTTCGGCAGCCCTCCCACCCGGGTGACTGATACGAGCTTTCAAGAGGTTCAGGGCGTACCCGTGAAACATCTCGCAAACGTTTGCGTTAGTCAAACTATGAGAACCTTGTCGAGATTTGTCAACGGAAGAAAACCGCCCTCCCTACAAGCCCTCTAGCCCCTACTCTCTCGTCCGTCACGCTGGGTTATTAAACATCGCCGCCGCCGGATCGTTTTCTAAAACGACAGCCCATGACGCCGATGACATAAACCGCGCGCGACTATCTCGTCATTATTTTCGGACAACCGAACGCAACACCCGCCCTTTGTTCGGAAAGCCGGACAATCGTTTAGACAAACCACTCTACACGCCAATTAAATACTAATTAAATCAGTAGGTTGCATAATAACGACCGGCAGTTTCAGGCTGGTACAAATCCTGCTCCCTCCCAGCACCTCGATGCGTTCAGAACCGCTCGAGCGCTCTAGATGAACTTGCTACCGCACTCATCAAAAACCAGAGAGAAAAATAATGAAATCTGCATTGAAGACCATTGTTCCGGGCGCCCTAGCCCTTCTGCTGCTGTTCCCCGTTGCCGCTCAGGCAAAAGACGTCGAAACCAAAGCCAAACTCTCCAACGTGGTGATCCTCGCCACGGGTGGCACCATTGCCGGTGCCGGCGCCAGCGCAGCTAACAGCGCCACTTACCAGGCGGCCAAAGTCGGCATCGAGCAATTGATCGCCGGTGTTCCTGAGCTTAGCCAGATCGCCAATGTGCGCGGCGAGCAAGTGATGCAAATTGCGTCCGAAAGCATCAACAACGAAAACCTGCTGCAACTGGGTCGCCGCGTCGCCGAACTGGCTGACAGCAAGGACGTCGACGGCATCGTGATCACCCACGGCACCGACACCCTGGAAGAAACCGCTTACTTCCTGAACCTCGTGGAAAAAACCGACAAGCCCATCGTTGTAGTCGGGTCCATGCGACCAGGCACCGCCATGTCGGCAGACGGCATGCTCAACCTGTACAACGCCGTAGCCGTCGCTGGCAGCAAGAATGCCCGCGGCAAGGGCGTGCTGGTGACCATGAACGACGAGATCCAATCGGGTCGCGATGTCAGCAAGATGATCAACATCAAGACCGAAGCATTCAAGAGCCCATGGGGCCCGTTGGGCATGGTGGTTGAAGGCAAATCCTACTGGTTCCGCCTGCCGGCCAAGCGCCACACCATGGATTCTGAATTCGACATCAAGACCATCAAGAGCCTGCCTGACGTCGAAATCGCCTACGGTTACGGCAACGTGAGCGACACTGCCGCCAAGGCCCTCGCCCAGGCCGGCGCCAAAGCAATCATCTATGCAGGCACAGGCAACGGTTCGGTGTCCTCCAAGGTCGTCCCGGCTCTGCAGGAACTGCGTAAGCAAGGCGTGCAAATCATTCGCTCCTCCCACGTGAATGCCGGCGGTTTCGTACTGCGCAACGCCGAACAGCCTGACGACAAGTATGACTGGGTGGCTGCCCATGACCTGAACCCGCAGAAAGCGCGGATCCTGGCGATGGTTGCCCTGACCAAGACTCAGGACAGCAAAGAGCTGCAACGGATGTTCTGGGAATACTGATTCCTGGTGACACCTGTGCAGGGGCGGATTCGCTCGCCCCTGCTTCCCCGCAGAACCCTCGCTACCCACCTCCCCGCCCTACATCAATTCGCCTAAATCGCTGTCAGACGAGCTTGCTGAGTTTTAAGCAGTTGCGAAATTGCCCACAGTCAAATACTGTATGCACGTACAGCTTATTAAGGAATCCGCCGTGGCAAAATCCTCTTCCGCAGTGCCAACCCCGCCTGACGCCTATGAACGCCTGGCCCTTCGTGTGCAAAAGATCATCAATTCGACCAACGCCCAGAAAGCCAAGGCGGCCTTGATCTTCCGTCTGCCGGATGAGCCGGAGGACGAATGGCAACGCTTGCTGGAAGAAATTGCAGAGAACGACAACGTCACACTCGCTCACCGGGACGACGGTGGCGTGCAGATTTTCTGGGTTGTGCCGAAGGAAGATTGATTCAATGAGTGTCCGTTTTACTGCTGTGTTTTTTTGCCTGTTTTTTGCCGTCACTGCCCATGCCCAAGCGCCCCGAACGTTCAGCGAAGCCAAGAAAATCGCCTGGAAGCTCTACGCACCGCAATCCACCGAGTTCTATTGCGGCTGCAAATACACGGGCAACCGCGTGGACCTGAAAGCCTGCGGCTACATCCCGCGCAAAAACGCTAACCGCGCCGCGCGCATCGAGTGGGAACATATCGTGCCGGCCTGGCAGATCGGGCATCAGCGCCAGTGCTGGCAGAATGGCGGGCGTAAGAACTGTACGCGGCATGACGACGTGTTCAAACGCGCCGAAGCCGACCTGCACAACCTCGTGCCGAGCATCGGCGAGGTCAATGGCGACCGGAACAACTTCAGTTTTGGCTGGCTGCCGGTGCAAAGTGGACAGTACGGCTCATGCCTGACCCAGGTCGACTTCAAGGCCAAGAAGGTCATGCCGCGCCCGTCCATTCGCGGGATGATCGCACGGACGTATTTTTACATGAGCAAACAATACGGCTTGCGCCTGTCGAAACAGGATCGTCAGCTGTACGAAGCCTGGAACAAGACCTATCCGGTGCAGGCCTGGGAGCGCCAGCGCAATCAGACGGTGGCCTGTGTGATGGGGCGCGGCAATGAGTTCGTCGGCCCGGTGAATCTAAAAGCCTGCGGCTGAAAACGAGCGGGGGAAATCGGCATTTCCCCGCTCAATCTGCCGGTTACTGCGCGACCTTGTGTTCGATGACCTGCGACTCGGTGTCGTTTTTCTTGGCGCGGGCCAGCTTTTCCGTAAGCAGGGCCTGCTTGGCTTCAGCCTCGGCCTTGGTAGGAAATGGCCCCAACAGCACCACGTCCTTGCCGTCTTCCTTCACGATATAAAAATTGAAACCATGCTCCAGCAACCAGGCGGTCAGGTCGGTGATCGCCTGCAACTTGTGGTCCGGCGAGCCGACGCGCACGTCCCATTCCTGGGCGGCAATCGCACCGATTTGAGGCTGGCTTTCAGTCACGGCCGGCGGCGCCTTGGGCTCTTCGACACGCTTGCCTTCACCGCAACCGGCCAATGCCAACACCGCCATTGCCATCGCTACTTTACGCACTGCCCTGCTCCTTTAAGGATAAAGAGGCAACTTTATCATCCACTGCCTATTCTGGCGGTCATAAACGTTGGCTTAAACAATGCGAATCATGTATCGCAGACCTGTATGATGACGCCATGGGAATTAATGTCGCCTCTCTGCGTCCTAAAAGAGGCAGTCACAGGGAAGCGCTTAGCAGTAAGCTACACACATCCGACACCTGCCCTGTCTGAATCATGTGTCCTTAAAGGTAATCAAGGAGAAGTCCATGCTGATACTCACCCGTAAAGTTGGTGAAAGCATAAACATCGGTGATGACATTACGATCACCATTCTGGGCGTCAGCGGCCAGCAAGTAAGAATCGGCATCAATGCACCTAAGGATGTTGCCGTGCATCGCGAGGAGATTTACCAGCGCATCCAGGCTGGCCTTACGGCGCCAGATAAAAACCAGACGCCTTGAAGCGCCTTCAGTAGCCAGCCTTTTCGTTCACTGTAACGGCTGGCGAAAACCCTTTTAGCCTGCTCGCGTTGTTTTCGCGCTCAGCGTGTCCCGCCCCTTCATCGTCGCTGAAAGATGAAACTGTCATCACGCCCGGAACTTGTTGCATGATTCGCGGCCGAATCTCGTGAAACCCTCTTCCGCCATACGAGTGCACTCAGGAGCACATCGATGAGGCCTATCACGAAGCGACCCTTTGCCGCCCGTTCCTGGATGATCGCCCTGCTCATCGGGTTCGTCTTTGCGGGGTTGGAATGCGGTTTGAGATTCGAAATCAAAGGCATCTACGTCACCGATGTACCCTCGTGGCTGGACTTGACGCTGTTGCTCGGCGGCTACCTGTTTGTATTCTGCCTCAAGCCAATCCAGAAAACCGTGCAGCGCAAAATGTGCCAGCGCGCGGCTCTGGGGGGACACCGGAGAACTGCACGTTGATCGCCAATGCCTCGCTATCGGATCGTCGGTATTTACAGTCCCACCCCAGCACCTATGCTTGCCCTTGCCCGGTCAGTTGAAAGGCGCTGAAGCCGATGGACACCCTGAGCAAATCCCAAATCGAATCTGCACTGGCATCACGCTTACCCAGCTATAAGGTCGCCTGCACATTGCATACTGACGGCACCCTTTCAGCGATTCTCAGCGGCCCGAACACCGACCACTTCACAATCACCGGCATCGTGCGCGCGCACTATGGCGGCGAAGAAGCGATTGCCCGACTTGCCAACGAGATACTCAGGGAGATGGTGCTATCGCGCCAGGGGGTGAAAAGTTATCCGTTGCAGGTGCCCGGCGCACCAAGCACTTGCGAAGAAGGCCAGGGCCGGTAGTGGGCGCAGCCTTTCCTCTCAATCCATTCGGCGCTCGACGCGCAGCAAGCCTTCAGCGTCGCGCTGCACCTGAAACTGTTCATACCCGTCGATCGAAGCATGTGCCGTCACCATGAGGGTCAGGTGCGTCGAAGTCACAACCATCACGTCCGCGCCCGCCGCCTCCCCCGCTCGAATCCCCACCGTTGCATCTTCAAACACCAGGCAGTCCTGGGCCGCGACACCCAGACGCTGCGCGGCGAGCACATAGCAGGTGGGGTCGGGCTTGCCGTTGTCGACATCTTCGGCCGTCACCCACACAGCCGGCGGACTGATGCCCGCCGCCTGCAGGCGCCGTAGCGCCAACTCCCTGGGAGCGGACGTCACCAACCCCCATTGATCACCGGGCACACCGCTCAAGAACGCCACGGCGCCGGGAATCGCCACGACCCCTTCGACATCATTCAGCTCAGCCTCGGTGATCCATTGCGCCTCAGCCTCAGGGTCGACTCCGGGCAGCGCCTGACGCTTGATCGTATCGATCGCGCGGGCGCCATGAATGGTGGTCAGGAACGCCGCCACATCCAGGCCATGACGTTCAGCCCAGATACTCCACACCCGTTCTGCAGCCGCAATGGAGTTGAGCAAGGTGCCGTCCATATCGAACAGGAAGGCGCGGTAACGCTGGGCAAATACAGCAGGACCGGGGATGGACACGGCGTGGCTTCCTTGTAGGCGACAAAAATAGGCCCGATGCAATCTACGGATCACCTCGGTGCTTGTAAACGCCAGCAGAGCTCCGGCGGCGGGACAGCGCACGCGACCCAACTGCCGCATAGCGTCCCACGACAGGTTCACGAGCTCTTGAGCGAAGGGCTTGAATCCGCCAGCAGTAAGGTGTGCATCCTGACCTCACATCAACAGATAAAGCAGGACAATATTGACCACCAGCATCATCAACGCGGTCGGCAACTGCGCCTTGATCACCGCGTTTTTGTCCGGCAGTTCCAGCAACGCTGCCGGCACAATATTGTAGTTGGCCGCCATCGGGGTCATCAGCGTACCGCAATAGCCGGAAAACATACCGATCGCCGCCATCACCGCCGGGTTGCCACCGTAGATGCCGACCAGCACCGGCACGCCGACGCCGCCAGTCATCACCGGAAACGCGGCAAAGCCGTTACCCATGATTACCGTAAACAGCGCCATGCCCAGCACGTAAACCATCACCGCCACCAACTTGAAATCCAGGTTGATGTAAGTGGTGGTGACGTGGGCAACCGCAGTGCCGACCCCGGCCTCGTTGAACAGCAGCCCGAGCATTGCCAGCATCTGCGGCAGCACCATGGCCCAACCCAGGGCCTCGGTGAGGCGACGGGATTCGCGCAAGGCTTGCACCGGCGTATCGCGAGTCAGCCAGCAGGCCAGGCCCAGGGCAATCAGGCAGCCGATCCCCAGAGAGACGAACGTGGTGTTTTTCGGGTCCAGCAACGGTACGCCGCCGATCTCGGTGTGCTTGAGCAAGACCGAGCCAATCACCGTAGCCAGGGGAATCGCCAGCGCCGGGATAAACAACTTGTGGCCCAGGCGACCGGCACTCGCTCGAGACGCCTTGTCGTGCAATTGGGCATGGGTGCCACGCCCCACGCCACCCAAACCGGCGATCAACGCCATGACCACTACGCCCGCGCCGATCACCACCGACGGCAAGCGCTCCCCCGCCAGGAACGGAATGGCGAACAACAGCCAGAACAACGCGCTGGACCAGCGCTTGGGGTGGCTGCGATCGAGCAGGATCATGCCCGCAGTGATCAGCAACAACACACCGGCCAGCCAGTACAAGTATTGAATGGAAATGATCATTGCGCAGCCTCCACTGGCGTGGCGACGGCGGTCATCTCACGGGTCAATCGTCGATCGAACCGATGCAGGCGGACCGCGTGAATAATGAAGGCGCAGATCGCCGTAGGAATGCCCCACACCGCAATGTGCAGCGGCTCCACATCAATCCCCAAACCCAGCAGGAAGGTGTGCATCAACGCAATCGCACCAAACGCGACAAAGATGTCTTCGCCAAAAAACAGCCCGACGTTATCGGTGGCTGCACACATCGCCAACACCTTGTGACGCTGCTTGTCAGGCAGTTTGCCGTAGCGTTTTTCCGCCGCACCTTCAGCCATTGGCGCCAGCAGCGGTCGCACCATCTGCGGATGCCCGCCGAGACTGGTCAGCCCCATGGCCGCCGTCGACTCGCGCACAAACAGGTAAATAATCAGCAAGCGCCCGACCGTGGCACGTTCAAAACGCGCGATCCAGTTCTGCGCATGCAGGTCTGCGCATGCAGGCGCAAGCCATGGCGTTCCAGCAAGCCGATCACCGCCAGGGGCAATAACAGGATCAATTGCAGGGCGCGAGTCTGAAGAAAGCCATTGCCCATGGTCGCGAGGATTTTTTCCAGCGGGAAATGGGCAGCCAACCCGGTGGCGATGGCGGCGGCGGTGACCACCAAGAGCGGATTGAAGCGCAAGACAAAGCCAACTACGATCACAAGCACGCCGATCAGCGGCCATAAGTTCACAACAGTTTGCATGGCGGTGAGGTCCTTTAACGCGCGCTGCGGCGCCAATGACAGCAGGATGTGAACAAAGGGTTCACAGCAGGAAGTGGCGTGCAGTCGGCTCGGTTTTTTATTGTTGACCTGGAAGGTCGAGCGTCGATGGCGGCAACTTTGCTGCCTGGGGGCGGGAGGTGTCCAACAAGAAAAATTGTTGCTGCAAACCAATAAATTTTGTGAGTGATTGCCTTGTGTCGGCCCGGCGTGAAGATTCTCATTCAGCCACTACACTCAACAAAGTAGCTGCACGGTTCGTGCACCGCTGCTCACGGTAATGTTACCGACAGGGAGGCAAGGCCCTATGTACGCCGGACAAACACATATGGAAACGTTCAATGGCGAGATTCTCGGCCAAATGTTCGTCCAAATCATCTGCCTGCTAGCGGTGGCTCAGCTTTTCTTCTGATCGCCCGCTTCATCGTCCGTCGTGAACGGGTGTGGCGAAGCTGTGCCAAAAATTCCAGACAACAAAAAAGGGCCCACCTTTCGGTGAGCCCTTCTAGACCGCCCAGCAGAGCGGATTTTGTTTGGTAGGCGCGATTGGACTCGAACCAACGACCCCCACCATGTCAAGGTGGTGCTCTAACCAACTGAGCTACGTGCCTGCTGTGAGGCGGCATTCTACGGAATTCCGGAGGGCTGTCAACATCTTTTTTGCAGCTAACCCTATGAATATGCGAATTTTTTATTTTCGGTCAGTACATCCGTATTTTTCGGGCGGCTGGCAGGCAATTTTCAACTCAGGTAGGATCCGGGCACTCGTAAAAAATATAAAACAGAGGCTCCAGGATGGCGAACACGCCCTACCCCCAGTCGTATTACGCCGCGTCCGCGAATGCGGTTCCGCCTCGCCCAGTACTGCAAGGTGAAGTCGAAACAGATGTTTGCGTGATTGGTGCCGGCTACACCGGCCTCTCCAGCGCGCTGTTTCTGCTGGAGAACGGTTTTCGCGTGACGGTCCTGGAGGCGGCAAAGGTGGGGTTTGGCGCGTCAGGCCGCAATGGCGGGCAGATCGTCAACAGCTACAGCCGCGATATCGATGTGATCGAGCGCAGCGTCGGGCCGAAGCAAGCGCAACTGCTGGGGCAAATGGCGTTCGAGGGCGGCAAGATCATTCGCGAGCGGGTGGCCAAGTATCAGATCCAGTGCGACCTGAAGGACGGCGGGGTATTTGCCGCACTGAACAGCAAGCACATGGACCACCTGGAGTCGCAGAAGCGCCTGTGGGAGCGTTACGGCCATACGCAACTGGAGTTGCTGGATGAGCGGCGCATCCTCGAGGTGGTGGCCTGTGACAATTACATCGGCGGCCTGCTGGACATGAGCGGCGGGCATATTCACCCGCTTAACCTGGCACTGGGCGAAGCGGCAGCCGTGGAGTCCCTCGGCGGTACGATTTATGAGCAGTCGGCGGCAGTGCGCATCGAGCGCGGCGCCAACCCGGTGGTCCACACCGCCGAGGGCAAGGTCCGGGCGAAGTTCATCATTGTCGCCGGCAATGCCTACCTGGGTAACCTCGTGCCAGAACTGGCGGCCAAGTCGATGCCGTGCGGCACACAAGTGATCACCACCGCGCCGCTGGGGGATGAGTTGGCCAAGACCCTATTGCCGCAAGACTACTGCGTCGAAGACTGCAACTACCTACTCGACTACTACCGCCTTACCAGCGACAAGCGCCTGATCTTCGGCGGTGGCGTGGTGTATGGCGCGCGGGACCCGGCGAATATCGAAGCGATCATCCGCCCAAAAATGCTCAAGGCTTTCCCGCAACTCAAGGACGTAAAGATCGATTACGCCTGGACAGGCAATTTCCTACTGACCCTGTCGCGCTTACCGCAAGTCGGTCGCCTGGGCGACAACATCTATTACTCCCAAGGCTGCAGCGGCCACGGCGTAACGTACACACACCTGGCGGGCAAAGTACTGGCGGAGGCCCTTCGAGGCCAGGCAGAGCGTTTTGACGCGTTTGCCGACCTGCCGCACTACCCGTTCCCGGGCGGACAGCTATTGCGCACGCCGTTTGCCGCGATGGGCGCCTGGTATTACGGGCTGCGGGATAAGCTGGGGTTCTGATTGGGCGGCTTGCCTGGGATGCCGACACGGCGGACTCATGAAGAGGTCGAGTCGATGCCATCGCAGGCAAGCCAGCTCCCACGGGGATCGAGGCGGCTTGCAGAAACCTGCTGATCAGAGCCAAATCGCAGACACAAAAAACCCCGGTCTTTCGACCAGGGTCTTTGCTATCGGATCAAAGATAGCCAAAGGCTTTCTTTGTGCTGCAAGGCGTTCAGTGGGCCTTGAAGCAGATATGGCGCAGCGGACGGGACTCGAACCCGCGACCCCCGGCGTGACAGGCCGGTATTCTAACCGACTGAACTACCGCTGCGTATCGCTTGACCGGCTGAGCGTAAACCCTCAACCGTCTTTAAACATCTGATTGATCAGCCTTGGCTGTTCAATCTCAAGCTCGACACGTCGAACCTGGAAAATATGGCGCAGCGGACGGGACTCGAACCCGCGACCCCCGGCGTGACAGGCCGGTATTCTAACCGACTGAACTACCGCTGCGCGTCGGTGCAACCTTTAACGTTGCGTCTTGCCCAAAGGCAAAACTCTCAAGAAGTGGTGGGTGATGACGGGATCGAACCGCCGACCCTCTGCTTGTAAGGCAGATGCTCTCCCAGCTGAGCTAATCACCCTTTGCTTCGTTGAGGCCGCGAAATTTACGCAGATAGCGGACCTAAGTCAATAGTCTGCTTGAAGTTTTTCTGAAAAAGACAAAATTGCTTCAAGACGGCTACCCACCCTACTCGCTGTAAATCATCTTCTTGCTCATGCCACCGTCCACGACAAACTCTTGCCCGGTGACGAAGCCGGCCTGGCGCGACAGCAACCATGCCACCAGCGCCGCCACGTCCTCCACCGTGCCAACCCTACCCGCCGGATGCTGGGCGTGATCGGCGGCAGTCAACGGCTCTGCGCGACGGGCTGCCGGATCACGCGCATCGATCCAGCCAGGGCTGACGGCGTTGACCCGTACTTCCGGGCCAAGACTCATCGCCAAGGCGTGCGTCAGGGCCAGCACGCCGCCCTTGCTCGCAGCGTAGGCTTCGGTGTCCGGCTCCGACTGCCGAGCCCGGGTCGACGCCAGGTTGACGATCGCACCGCCATGGGCACGCAGGTACGGCGCACAGTGCTTGGCCAGCAACATCGGGCCGCTGAGGTTCACCGCCAGCACGCGATTCCAGGAGGCCAGATCAAGGCTCTCCAAGGTGAAATTGCGCGGATCAGCCACCGCCGCATTGCACACCAATGCATCCAGGCGCCCGAACTGCCCAAGCACTTCGGCGACGCCTTGGGCGACTTGCTTCTCGTCGGCCACGTCCATGGTGATAAACCAGGCATTCTCACCGAGCACCTTGGACACCGTGGAGCCGCGCTCGCGGTCCAGGTCGGCCAACACCACCTGCCAGCCCTCGCTGATCAGCCATGCAGCGATGCCCAGGCCAATGCCCCGGGCGGCACCCGTCACCAGCGCGACGCGCCCGTTACCGGCCGCAGCAGCGTCAATGGCCCACTCGATCACAAGGCTGCCAGCCCGCGAGCCAGGTCAGCCTGCAAGTCAGCCACGTCTTCGAGCCCTACCGCGACGCGGATCAAGCTGTCACGAATGCCCGCCGCTTCACGCTCCTGTGGCGCCAAGCGACCGTGGGACGTCGTGCTCGGGTGGGTAATGGTGGTCTTGCTGTCACCCAGGTTGGCCGTGATGGAGATCAGGCGCGTCGCATCGATAAAGCGCCAGGCGCCCTCTTTGCCGCCTTTCACTTCAAAACTCACCACGGCGCCGAAGCCACGCTGCTGGCGCTGGGCCAACGCGTGCTGCGGATGGCTCTTAAGACCGGCGTAATGAACCTTCTCGATACCGTCCTGCTGTTCCAGCCACTCGGCCAGCGCCTGGGCATTGGCGCAATGGGCCTTCATCCGCAGGCTGAGGGTTTCCAGGCCCTTGAGGAAGATCCACGCATTGAACGGGCTCAGGGTCGGGCCAGCAGTACGCAAGAACCCCACCACTTCTTTCATCTGCTCGCTGCGACCTGCCACCACCCCACCCATGCAACGGCCCTGGCCGTCGATGAACTTGGTCGCCGAATGCACGACAACGTCCGCGCCCAGCTTCAACGGCTGTTGCAGCGCCGGGGTGCAGAAGCAGTTGTCGACCACCAGCATGGCGCCTTTGGCATGCGCCACTTGCGAGAGCGCGGCGATATCCACCAACTCGGCCAGCGGGTTGGACGGCGACTCGACGAACAGCAGCTTGGTATTGGCTTTGATTGCCGCATCCCAGCCGCAAAGATCCGCCAAAGGCACGTAGTCCACTTCGATACCGAAGCGCTTGAAATACTTTTCGAACAGACTGATGGTTGAACCGAACACGCTGCGCGACACCAGCACATGGTCGCCAGCGCTGCACAGGCTCATCACCACCGCCAGGATCGCCGCCATGCCGGTCGCCGTGGCGACCGCCTGCTCAGCGCCTTCCAGTGCGGCGATACGCTCTTCGAACGCGCGCACGGTCGGGTTGGTGTAACGGGAATAGACGTTGCCCGGCACCTCACCGGCAAAACGCGCAGCGGCGTCAGCAGCAGTGCGGAACACGTAGCTGGAGGTGAAGAACATCGGATCACCGTGCTCACCTTCCGGCGTTCGGTGCTGGCCGGCGCGCACAGCCAGGGTATCGAAAGCTACGCCATCGAGGTCGCTGTCCAACCGACCGGCATCCCATTCCTGACTCATGCTGCGACTCCTTACTCAATTCTTTATTTAAGATACAAAACCGGCCCCTCAGGGCCGGTGTTTACTCAGTTGTTGTACAGATCGATGATCGCGCTGACCGCCTGGGTCTTGATCTTCGACGAGTCGTTGCGCGCCTGCTCGATCTTGTTCAGGTAAGCCTCATCGACATCACCGGTCACGTATTTACCGTCGAACACCGCGCAGTCGAACTGCTCGATCTTGACCTTGCCACCGCCGACCGCTTCGATCAGGTCGGAAAGGTCCTGATAGATCAGCCAATCGGCGCCGATCAGGTCGGCCACGTCCTGGGTCGTGCGGTTGTGGGCGATCAGTTCGTGGGCGCTCGGCATGTCGATGCCGTACACGTTCGGGTAACGCACGGCGGGCGCTGCGGAGCAGAAGTAGACGTTCTTCGCGCCGGCTTCGCGAGCCATCTGGATGATTTGCTTGCAGGTGGTGCCACGCACGATGGAGTCATCCACCAGCATCACATTTTTGCCGCGAAATTCCAGCTCGATGGCGTTGAGCTTCTGGCGTACCGACTTCTTGCGCGCCGCCTGGCCGGGCATGATGAAGGTGCGGCCGATGTAGCGGTTCTTGACGAAGCCTTCGCGGAACTTGACGCCCAGGTGGTTGGCCAGCTCCAGCGCGGCGGTACGGCTGGTGTCCGGGATCGGGATCACCACGTCGATATCGTGCTGAGGGCGCTCGCGCAGGATCTTGTCGGCCAGCTTCTCGCCCATGCGCAGACGCGCCTTGTACACCGAAACACCGTCGATGATCGAATCCGGACGCGCCAGGTAGACATGTTCGAAGATGCACGGGGTGAGTTTCGGTGCCACAGCGCACTGGCGAGTATGCAGCTTGCCATCTTCGGTGATGTACACCGCTTCGCCCGGCGCCAGGTCGCGGATCAGGGTGAAGCCCAGCACGTCCAGGGACACGCTTTCGGAGGCGATCATGTACTCGACGCCTTCGTCGGTGTGACGCTGGCCGAACACGATCGGACGGATGCCGTGCGGGTCGCGGAAACCGACGATGCCGTACCCGGTGACCATGGCCACTACCGCGTAACCACCGACGCAACGGTTATGCACGTCGGTCACGGCGGCAAACACGTCTTCTTCGGTCGGCTGCAGCTTGCCGCGCTGGGCCAGCTCGTGAGCGAACACGTTGAGCAGCACTTCCGAGTCGGAATTGGTGTTGACGTGACGCAGGTCAGATTCGTAAATCTCCTTGGCCAGTTGTTCAACGTTGGTCAGGTTACCGTTGTGCGCCAGGGTGATGCCGTAAGGCGAGTTGACGTAAAACGGTTGAGCTTCGGCCGAGGTCGAGCTACCGGCAGTCGGGTAACGCACATGGCCAATGCCCATGTGCCCGACGAGGCGCTGCATGTGACGTTGATGGAACACATCACGTACCAGGCCATTATCCTTGCGCAGGAATAACCGGCCGTCGTGGCTGGTCACAATACCGGCAGCGTCCTGGCCGCGGTGCTGGAGGACGGTTAGCGCGTCATACAGCGCCTGATTGACGTTCGACTTACCGACGATACCGACGATGCCACACATGCGACGCAACCCCTACTTAATGAATCTTGACTGAACACTGCTTACTGAGGCGTTTTGGCCGGTAAGAGGTGCTCCTTGAACGGAAGATCAGCGGGCATGCTGATCCCGCTGGCCAGCCACTGACTGCTCCACCCCAATATGAGGTTCTTGGACCAATCTGCAACCAATAGAAATTTTGGCACGAGTACCGACTCCTGCCACCACGAATCCTGCTGTACCGGCCCCAGGCTCAATAGCCCGACCGCCACGACCACCAGCAACGCGCCACGCGCAGCGCCGAAGGCCATGCCGAGAAATCGATCGGTCCCGGAGAGGCCGGTGACACGTATCAACTCGCCAATAAGATAATTGACCATTGCTCCCACCAGCAGCGTGGCGATGAACATGATGGCGCAGCCCGCGATGACGCGAGCCGAAGGTGTCTCGATGTATCCGCTCAGGTAGACCGACAGCGAACCGCCGAACATCCAGGCGACGACTCCTGCGATGATCCAGGTCAGCAACGACAGTGCTTCTTTTACGAAGCCGCGGCTTAGACTGATCAAAGCGGAGATGGCGACGATTGCGACGATCGCCCAATCAACCCAGGTAAATGGCACGGTGCAGCCTACGGACAGATAAGGCGGCGCATTTTAGCAGAGCGCCGGGCTATCGGTAAGCGGTGATTGCGGGTGCTTTGCAAATCAATAGTTTGTGACGATTCAAGCCCATTTCAAGCCCCACACAAAACCAAAGTGGGAGAGGGCTTGCTCCCGATGGCGGTGGATCAGTCAGCACAACCGATACTGATCGACCGCCATCGGGGGCAAGCCCCCTCCCACACTTGACTGCATTCCAAGCCTAGATCGGCGTGAACTCAGCCGCGCTCAGGCTGGAAACGCACCACAAAGCCATTGAGATTCTGCTGGCGACCCAGCAAGTCGCGCAGGCGGTCTGCCTCGGCACGCTCGATCAGCGGTCCGATAAACACGCGATTCTTGCCATCGGCGCTGCGGATGTAGGCGTTGTAACCTTGGCTGCGCAGTTTTTTCTGCAGGGCCTCGGCGCTTTCGCGATTGGCCAGGCTGGCCAGCTGGATCGACCAACTGATCGGCAGGCCATTCGGGTCGATACGGCTCTGCCCCACGTCCGGTTTGCCCGGCGCGGCAGGTTGCGGCGCGACCGGCTTGGGCGCAGGCGCTGGCGCGGCAGGCTTGGCGGCGACAGCGGGCGCCGGCTTGGCCACAGGCACACTCGGCTGCACCGGCATCGACGGAGCCGGTTGCGCGGCCAGGTCCTCATCGGTCGGCACCGGCTCTTCAGGCAATGCCTGCGGCTCAGGCACCACCACCGGCTCAACCTGTACCTGAGGCACTGCCGGCGCCTGGGGCGATGCCGGAGCCTCGACAACCACCTGGCGCTGCTCATCCTGACGGGAAAACAGCATCGGCAGGAAAATCACCGCCAAGGCCACCAGCACCAGGGCGCCGACCATTCGCTGCTTGTATGCGCTATCCAGTAATGCCATGTGCAGCTTCCTCCGTGGAGCGCCGGGCCAACCATTCGAGCGCCTCGGCAACACAATAAAATGACCCGAACAACAGAATCTCGTCATCGGGCGTGGCAACCGCACACTGCGCTTCAAGGGCCGCAGTGACGCTTGCATATGACGTCACGCGCGCACCAAGGTTCTGCAAGGCAACCTCAAGCTCAGCGGCCGGCCGGCTGCGCGGCGTGTCCAGGGGCGCAACCGCCCAGGCCTGGACATTCGCCAGCAACGGCGCAACGACGCCCTCCAGATCCTTGTCGGCCAGCAAGCCGAACACCGCCAGGCGGCGACCGACCGGCGCTGTACGCGACAGGCGTTGCGCCAGGTATTCGGCGGCGTGGGGGTTGTGACCCACATCCAGCAGCAGGTTGAGGCGCTTGCCCTGCCAGTCGAAAGCACGGCGGTCCAGGCGCCCGACGATCCGCGTAGCCAGCAATGTACGAGCAATCTGCGCAGGGTCCCACGGCAGGCCCAGCAGCAGATAGGCCTGCAGGGCGAGCGCGGCGTTTTCCATCGGCAGGTTCAGCAGCGGCAGGTCATGCAGCTCCACGAGTTGGCCGCGCGCATCACGCCCGCGCCACTGCCAATGCTCAGCGCCCACTTCAAGATTGAACTCGCGCCCACGCAGAAAGAACGGGCAATCCAGCTCCCGCACCTTGTCCAGCAACGTCTGCGGCGGGTCCAGGTCACCGCACAGCGCAGGCCTGCCCTGACGGAAGATCCCGGCCTTTTCATAGGCCACGGACTCACGGGTATCACCCAGATAGTCGACATGGTCGACGCCAATGCTGGTGACCAGCGCCAGGTCGGCATCCACCACGTTGACCGTGTCCAGACGCCCGCCCAGGCCCACTTCAAGCACGACCACATCCAAGTGCGCCCGTTCGAACAGCCAGAACGCCGCCAGGGTGCCAATCTCGAAGTACGTCAGGGAAATCTCGCCGCGCCCGGCATCGAGCGCGGCAAAGGCTTCGCAAAGTTGCTCGTCAGTGGCTTCGACGCCATTGAGTTGCACTCGCTCGTTGTAGCGCAACAGGTGCGGCGAGCTGTACACGCCGACCCTCAGCCCTTGGGCCTGCAGCAGCGCTGCGACAAAGGCACAGGTCGAGCCTTTGCCGTTGGTGCCGGTCACCGTGATCACTCGCGGCGCCGGACGGCCCAACCCGAGGCGTGCCGCTACCTGTTGCGAGCGCTCCAGACCCATGTCGATGGCGCACGGATGCAACTGCTCAAGGTAGGCGAGCCATTCGCCCAGGGTACGTTGGGTCATAGGTTTGCAGGCACCGGCGGCACGACGATCGGTTCAACCTTCGGCGCGACGTAGACTGGCGTCGGCAGGCCCATCATTTGCGCGAGCAGGCTACCCAGGCGTGGACGCAGCTCGGCACGGGCAATGATCATGTCGATCGCGCCGTGCTCCAGCAGGAATTCGCTGCGCTGGAAGCCTTCCGGCAGTTTTTCACGAACGGTCTGCTCGATGACGCGCGGGCCGGCAAAGCCGATCAGGGCCTTGGGCTCGCCGACGATCACGTCGCCCAGCATCGCCAGGCTGGCAGACACACCACCGTACACCGGGTCGGTCAGCACGGAGATGAACGGGATACCCTCTTCCCGCAGACGCGCCAGCACCGCGGAGGTCTTGGCCATTTGCATCAGGGAGATCAGGGCTTCCTGCATGCGCGCACCACCGGAGGCGGAGAAGCAGATCATCGGGCAACGGTTTTCCAGGGCGTAGTTGGCAGCGCGCACAAAACGCTCACCGACGATGGCGCCCATGGAACCCCCCATGAAGGAGAATTCAAACGCCGACACCACCACCGGCATGCCCAGCAGCTTGCCGCTGATCGAAATCAGCGCGTCCTTCTCACCGGTCTGCTTCTGAGCAGCGGTCAGGCGATCCTTGTACTTCTTGCCGTCGCGGAACTTGAGGCGGTCAACCGGTTCCAGGTCGGCGCCCAGCTCGTTACGGCCGTCGGCGTCGAGAAAAATGTCGATGCGGGCGCGAGCGCCGATACGCATGTGGTGGTTGCACTTGGGGCAAACGTCCAGGGTCTTTTCCAGCTCCGGGCGGTACAGCACCGCGTCGCAGGATGGGCACTTGTGCCACAGACCTTCAGGAACCGAGCTTTTCTTCACCTCGGAACGCATGATCGAAGGGATCAGTTTGTCTACTAACCAGTTGCTCATGCTTTCTTTCTCCAGTACCGGTGGCTTGAACACAGCCCCGCGTATGCCCTTGAGCTAAATTCATATGTGGCAATGACACATGCTGGACGGGGTCAGACGTTCGACCGGCCATTTCCCGCATGCATCCTCAGCCTTCCAGACAACCTGCCAGTGCAGGGTTGCCACTTCATTTCCGGGCCTCCCGCAGGCGGCACCGGGCCGTTTTACACAGTGATAGTTATGGACGGCGGCAGACTGCCAGCCGTCACATCGCGCCGTTGCTGTTGCGCACAGCCTGCAAGAAAGCGCGAATCTTGCTGTGATCCTTGATGCCCTTGCCCTGCTCTACTCCACCGCTGACATCCACGGCATACGGTCGAACCTGCTCGATCGCCGCCGCGACATTGGCGGGGGTGAGCCCGCCGGCCAGGATGATCGGTTTGCTCAACCCCTCGGGGATCAGCGACCAATCGAAGGCTTCGCCGGTGCCGCCGGGTACACCTTCGACGTAGGTGTCCAGCAGAATCCCGCGCGCGCTGGTGTAGGCAGCGCAGGCGCCCGCGATATCATCCCCGGCCTTGACCCTCAACGCCTTGATATACGGGCGCTGGTAGCTTTCGCACTCGTCAGGGGTTTCATCGCCGTGAAACTGCACCATGTCCAGTTGCACAGCATCCAGGGTTTCGTTGAGTTCGCAACGGCTGGCGTTGACGAACAAGCCCACGGTGGTCACAAACGGCGGCAGCGCAGCGATGATCGCCCGCGCCTGCAGCACATTCACCGCCCGCGGGCTCTTGGCATAAAACACGAAACCGATGGCGTGCGCCCCCGCTTCGACTGCCGCCAGCGCGTCTTCTATGCGGGTAATCCCACAAATCTTGCTGCGAACGGCTGACATGTCGTAGAAACCTCAGGGGTTGAACCGAGAAAGTCCCGGATGGTAACAAAAGCTTTTCCGGGCGTCAGCCGTCAAGTTCGCTGAAACCGGTGAGGAAGTGTGGCCCGACGAAGCGCTGCGGTAGCTCGAACTCGTCGCGATACTCCACCTCCACCAGATACAGGCCAAACGGATGCGCCGTGACACCGCCGGTACGGCGAATGCGGCTCTCCAGCACTTCCTTGGCCCACTCCACCGGGCGTTCGCCGGTGCCGATGGTCATCAGCACACCGGCAATGTTGCGCACCATATGGTGCAGGAACGCCCCGGCGCGGATATCCAGCACGATCATCTTGCCGTGACGCGTGACCCGCAGGTGATGGACTTCCTTGATCGGCGACTTGGCCTGGCACTGGCCGGCGCGGAACGCGCTGAAATCGTGGACGCCAACCAGGTGCTGCGCGGCTTGGGCCATGCGCTCGGCATCCAGCGGGCGGTGGTTCCAGGTGATTTCTTGGTTGAGGTGCGCCGGGCGGATCTGATCGTTGTAGATCACATAGCGGTAACGCCGGGCGATAGCCTTGAAGCGCGCATGAAAATGCGCCGGCATGACCTTCGCCCAACTGACACTGACGTCATGGGGCAAATTGATATTAGCGCCCATCACCCACGCCTTCATCGAGCGCTCGGCCTGAGTATCGAAGTGCACCACCTGGCCGCAGGCGTGTACGCCCGCGTCGGTGCGCCCGGCGCACATCAGCGAAACCGGCGAGTCAGCGACTTTGGACAGGGCCTTTTCCAGGGTTTCCTGCACCGTCAGCACGCCGGACGCCTGGCGCTGCCAGCCGCAATAGCGCGAACCTTTGTATTCCACGCCCAGGGCGATGCGGTAAAAGCCTGCAGCCGCCATTTCGGCAGCCGGGTTATCTATATTTGCCAAGAACTGAGAGCCTGATGAGTTGCGCAAAGGCGGGCATTATAAGGCGCTGCGCCCCAGACGCCATGTGTTTGGTGGCGGCAACGTAAAACGGCGACCCGAAGGCCGCCGTCTGGGTTAACCCTTGGCGATTACGCCAGTCGGCCAAGCATTTCCTTGGCTTCGCCGCGTTGGGTTTCGCTACCCTCGGTCAGCACTTCGGAAAGGATATCCCGCGCGCCATCCGCATCGCCCATGTCGATATAGGCCTGGGCGAGGTCCAGCTTGGTGGCGACTTCATCGGTGCCGGAGAGGAAGTCGAACTCCGGCTCATCACCACCCAACGCCGCATCTTCGGCGGTGAAAGACGGTTCGATCGGTGGACTTTCCAGGCTCTGGGACAGACGATCGAGTTCGGCGTTGACGTCATCCAGTTCCGAGGAGAACGCATCGGGCTTGGCCGCCGGGGCCTCCGGCTCGTCGGCGAGGGACAGGTCGAAGTCTTCCGGCAAGTCGAGGTCGTCCAGGGCGGCCGGGGTCAGGGTCGGCGGTTCGACCGGCGACACATCCTTCATCTGATCTTCGAGCCCCGAAAGGAAGTCGTCATCGGACTGGGAAGACGGCGGCTCCAACTGCAGGTCGAGATCAAAGTCCGACAGGTCTTCCGAGGCTGGCTTGGCTTCGGTCTCTTGCTGCAGCAGCGCCTCGAAGGTCTGCTGATCGGCATTGTCCACCGCTGCCGGTGAAGCTGCCTCCAGCTCGTCCAGGCTCAGATCGAAATCAGTGTCGAACGCCTCTGCTTCAGCTTCCGGCACGGAAGCCGGCTTATCTTCCATCAGATCCTTGACGAATTGAGCGTCCAGCGCAGCGGCGGCCACGGCGGCACTCACCCCCGCTGCCAACACGGCCATGGCCGGGAAGCGCGACTTGAGCTGCTCGACCTGGGCATGGTTTTCACCATTGGCCACCAGTTGACGCTCCTGGGTGATGAAACCGTCCTTGTCGTTTTGCAGGCCGTAGACTTCCATCAGTTTCAAGCGCAAGTCGCTGCGCTTTGTTTCGTACTTGATGGCTTGCTCCAATACATCGGCCGCCTGGTTCAAGTGACCGCGGTCGATATGGGACTGCGCCTGCACCAGCGCATCATTGGCGTTTTCCGGCGCTACGGCGACAGCCAGGGGCGCAAGCACCGAGGCTACGCTCGGCGCCGCAGCCGGTGCGACGACAGGCGCCGGCGTAGGCGTAGGCGCGGCAGCCAACGTGACGTTCGGTGCCGGCACTTCCAGGCCAGCGAAGCTGTCCGGTGGCAGATCAAGGTCGATATTCGAGGTAAATTCCGGCTCTTCAGCCAGGGCGCGGGCCATGCGCACGTGCTTTTCTTCTGCGCGACGGCCATTGCGATGACGTGCCCACAACAGCAGGAGCAACACCACCACCAGACCAGCCGCACCGCCAATGACGCCGAGGACGATCGGGTTGGTCAGCAGCTCGTTGAATTTGTCTTCGCTGGTCGCAGGCACTGCGTCAGGCTTGATCGGCTCGGACGCCGGGGCCGCAGTGGCTGCCGCTTCGACGGGCACGACCACAGTGGCGGGCGGCTCACCAGCCAACTGCGCAGGCATGACCGCTGCTGCCTGGGCTGCCGGAGCGCCTTTTTCAGACTGCAACCTGGCCAGTTGATCGTTCTTGAGCTGGATCAGCTTTTGCAGCTTGTCCAACTGGCTCTGCAGGTCTGCTGCGCGGCTTTTCAGTTCTTCGTTGTCACGGCGCGTCGTGTCGAGCTGCTCCTGGGCCATCGCCAGTTTGTCGCCCAGGGCCCGGCCATCACCCGACTTACCCTTCGCACCCTTCTTGGCCGCTTCGGCCGAAACCAGGCTCAAGCTGTCCTTGGCATTGGTGCTAGCTGGCGCATTGCCTGCCTGGGTGCGCTTAGTCGCGTCCAGCTGCTGCTTGCCAGCCGCTTGATTGGTCGCGGCGCGACGGCCCTGGCGCCAGGCAGCGTTCTGCGCGGTCACTTCGGCAATGGCTTTGGTTTGTGGCAGCGCCGTGCTTTGTACGGTATCCGGCAGGCGCAGCACGCGACCGGTTTTCAGACGGTTGATGTTGCCATCGACAAAAGCGTGAGGGTTGAGCGCCTGGATCGCCAGCATGGTCTGCTGCACCGAAGCGCCATTGCGATGCTTTTCGGCGATTTCCCACAGCGTGTCATGGGCCGTGGTGGTGTGCTGGGCGGGCACGCTCACTGCGGGTGCGCTCAAACGAGGCGTGGCCGCGGTGTTGGTCGGCGTCGATGGGTCGAACTTGGCCGGGTCGAGCAACACGCTGTAGTCACGCATCAGGCGGCCATTCGGCCATTGCACTTGCAGCAGGAAACGCACGTAGGAATCAGGCAGCGGCTTGCTCGACGTGACACGCACCACACTGCGCCCGGCCGGGTTGATCACCGGCGTAAACGTCAGGTCATTGAGGAACGCCTGGCGATCGACCCCCGCATCCACAAACGCCTGGGACGATGCCAGGCTCGGGGTGATCTCGGCGGCCGTGAGGCCGCCGACGTCGAGCAATTCGATGTCCACCGACAATGGCTGGTTCAACTTCGACTTGAGGGTCATCTCCCCAAGCTGCAGCGCCTGCGCCATACCGGAGGACAGCGCCGAGGCGGCCGCTATTGCTAACACCAGTTTGCGAACTTGAACCATAGCCTCATCCTTTGTTTGAACACTCCCCGGCCTGCGAGAAGGTTGGTAACCGCTGCCATAAGGCACGGCGAGCCGATAGGTTACCGACGCGCAACTGTTCCTGCTTGGGGCCAAGCATAGCGCCTGGTTAGAATCAATCTACAAATTGCCGCCAAGTATCTTTTACACAAGGCCTTTTATCAACAACTGCGCCAGCTGCACCGCATTCAGTGCGGCGCCTTTGCGCACGTTATCTGACGTCAACCACAGATTTAGTTCCGCCGGATCGTCCACTCCCGCACGCACTCGGCCGACGTAGACTACATCCTGGCCGACGGCATCGCCCACGGCAGTCGGGTAATCCCCCTCCTCCACCCGCTCGATACTCGCTGCAGCGTCGAGAACGCGGTTGACGACGGCGAGGTCGACCGGCGAGCCCAATTGCAAAGACACAGTCAAGCTATCGCCAAAAAACACCGGGGCTTGAACGCAAGTTGCGGAAATCTTTAGTAAAGGAGTTTCCAGCACGGCGCGCAGTTCGTGTACGAGGCGTTTCTCCAGCTCTGTATGACCCTGGGCGTCCGGCGTGCCGACTTGTGCCAGCAGGTTGAACGCCATCTGCCGATCAAAGAATTTGGGCTCCAGGGGGCGCACATTCAGCAGCTCGGCGGTTTGGCGCGCCAACTCGCTGACCGCTTCACGGCCCTGAGCAGACACTGCCAGGTTGGCGGTAACGCTGACATGCTGGATATCCAGCACGCCGCGCAGCGGCGCCAGGACCACCGCCAGGTTGGTCGCGGACGGGCTCGGGCTACCGAGTTGGAACGGCTTTTTCAAACCTTCGAGCACATGGGCATTGGCTTCCGGCACCACCTGAGGCGCCTGCGCGGCCGGCAATGCGCCCGATAAATCAATCACCGAACAGCCGGCTGCCGTGGCACGCGGGGCGAAGCTCAGGGTCACCGCCGGGCCGGCCGCGAAAAACGCCAGTTGCGCCTTGCTGAAATCAAACTCATCGACTTCCCGCACACGCACGTTCTTGCCACGGAACGGCACCGATGCGCCCGCAGAGTTACTGCCCGCCAGCAGATACAGGGTGCCCACCGGGAAAGCCAGCTCTTAGAGGATCTGCACCAGGGTTTCACCGACGCTGCCGGTGGCGCCGATCACGGCGATATCAAAGGTCTGGGTCATGGGGGCTGCCTCGGGCATTGCGGGGGGGAGCGGCACTTTACCGGGTGGCTGGGGGTGAGGCAATTAGCCCGGGGCTTGCGGTGTAGCTGACGGCGCTATCGGGGGCAAGCCCCCTCCCACAGTGAACAGCCTTTCAACGTTGGAATTCGGTCGAATGTGGGAGGGGGCTTGCCCCCGATAGCGCCCGAAAGAACAATAAAAAACCCGCGTCTGTCACCAGTCGCGGGTTTTTCTTAGTGCCTTACGCGATCAACGCTCCAGCAGAATCCGCAGCATGCGGCGCAGCGGTTCGGCCGCGCCCCACAGCAGTTGGTCGCCGACGGTGAACGCGCCCAGGTATTGGGTGCCCATGTTCAGCTTGCGCAGACGCCCCACCGGTACATTCAGGGTGCCGGTGACCTTGGTCGGGCTCAGCTCCTGCATGCTGATGTCGCGGCTGTTCGGCACCAGCTTGACCCATGGGTTGTGCTGGCTGATCAGCCCTTCGATATCGGCGATCGGCACGTCTTTGTTCAGCTTGATGGTCAGCGCCTGGCTGTGGCAGCGCATGGCGCCGATGCGCACGCAGATGCCGTCCACCGGGATCGGGCTCTTGAAACGACCGAGGATCTTGTTGGTCTCGGCCTGGGCCTTCCACTCTTCACGGCTCTGGCCGTTCGGCAGTTCCTTGTCGATCCACGGGATCAGGCTACCGGCCAACGGTACGCCGAAGTTCTCGGTCGGGTACGCGTCGCTGCGCATGGCTTCGGCCACACGGCGGTCGATATCGAGGATCGCGCTGGCTGGGTCGGCCAGTTGATCGGCGACGGCCGCGTGGGTCGCGCCCATCTGCTTGATCAGTTCGCGCATGTTCTGCGCGCCGGCGCCGGACGCCGCCTGATAGGTCATGGCGCTCATCCACTCGACCAGGCCGGCTTCGAAGAGGCCGCCCAGACCCATCAGCATCAGGCTGACGGTGCAGTTGCCACCGATGTAGTTCTTGGTGCCAGCGTCGAGCTGCTGGTCGATGACCTTGCGGTTGACCGGATCGAGAACGATCACCGCATCGTCCTGCATGCGCAGGCTGGATGCAGCGTCGATCCAATAACCCTGCCAGCCGGCTTCGCGCAGCTTGGGGAAGACTTCGCTGGTGTAGTCGCCACCCTGGCAGGTCAGAATCACATCGAGAGTTTTCAGCTCTTCAATGCTGTAGGCGTCCTTGAGCGGAGCAATATCCTTGCCCACGGACGGCCCTTGGCCGCCCACGTTCGAAGTGGTGAAAAACACCGGCTCAATAAGATCGAAATCCTGCTCTTCCAGCATCCGCTGCATGAGCACGGAACCGACCATACCGCGCCAACCGATCAGACCTACACGTTTCATCGCAACTACACCTTGTTAAAAAGTGGGCCGCCTTGCAGCAACAACTGCAAGCGGGCCCGAGAGATTACAGATTCCGCAGCGCGGCGACTACTGCGTCGCCCATTTCTTGCGTACCGACTTTGGTGCAACCCTTCGACCAGATGTCGCCGGTGCGCAAGCCCTGGTCCAGCACCAGGCTCACGGCCTTCTCGATGGCATCCGCCGCGTCGCTCAGGTTGAAGCTGTAACGCAGCATCATCGACACCGACAAAATAGTCGCCAACGGGTTGGCAATGCCCTGGCCGGCGATGTCCGGCGCCGAACCGTGGCACGGCTCGTACATGCCCTTGTTGTTGGTGTCCAAGGACGCCGACGGCAGCATGCCGATGGAACCGGTGAGCATCGACGCCTGGTCGGACAGGATGTCGCCGAACAGGTTGTCGGTGACAATCACGTCGAACTGCTTCGGCGCGCGCACCAATTGCATGGCGGCGTTATCGACGTACATGTGGCTGAGTTCGACGTCCGGGTAGTCTTTGGCGACTTCCTCGACGATTTCACGCCACAACTGGCTGGAGGCCAGGACGTTGGCCTTATCGACCGAGCAGATCTTCTTGCTACGCACGCGGGCCATGTCGAAACCGACCCGGGCGATACGGCGAATTTCGCTTTCGCTGTACGGCAGGGTGTCGTAGGCCTGGCGCTCGCCATTTGGCAGTTCGCGCACACCGCGCGGCGAGCCGAAGTAGATACCGCCGGTCAGCTCGCGCACGATCAGGATATCCAGGCCCGCCACCACTTCCGGCTTGAGGCTCGACGCGTCGGCCAGTTGCGGGTAGAGGATCGCCGGGCGCAGGTTGCCGAACAGGCCCAGTTGCGCGCGGATCTTCAGCAGGCCGCGCTCAGGGCGGATGTCACGGTCGATCTTGTCCCATTTCGGGCCACCCACGGCGCCGAGCAGCACGGCGTCGGCAGCACGGGCGCGGTCCAGGGTCTCGTCGGCCAGGGGCACGCCGTGCTTGTCGATGGCCGCGCCGCCGATCACGTCGTGGCTCAATTCGAAGCCCAGGTTGTACTTGGTGTTGGCCAACTCCAGGACTTTGACCGCTTCGGCCATGATTTCCGGACCAATACCGTCGCCTGGAAGAATCAGAATCTGCTTGCTCATGCGTTCCTCATTTCATCGTGCGGCCCGCCCAGAGGCAGGTCGGGAAAAATACTCAGCGTTCGGCCCAAACCACCAGCACGTCGGTGCTGAAGGTGCCGTCGGCTTGAATTTCATAGTAATCGCGGACTTCCTGGCCCACCGCCTGTTGCAGCTCAAGGATCGCCGCGCACAAGACCGGCGGCGTGCGCATGCGCTCGACCCACGAGGTGTATTCCAGGCGCAGGCGCTGGCGGCTGCTGTTGCGCACATGCAGACCGGCTTCGCTGAGCTGGCGCATCCATTCGGCGGCGGAGTAATCGCGCACGTGGCTGGTGTCGCGCAGCACTTCGACGGTTTGCAGGTAAGTGTCCAACAGCGGGCTACCCGGTGACAAGACATCGACAAACGCCGCCACGCCACCCGGCTTAAGCACCCGGCGCACTTCGCGCAGGGCCAGGCCGAGGTCGCTCCAATGGTGCGCCGAATAGCGGCTGAACACGAAGTCGAATTCGCCGTCGGCGAACGGCAAGCGCTCAGCGGCGCCGTGTACCGTGCGGATATTGCCCAAGCCACGGTCCACGGCAGCGGCGGCGACCACGTCAAGCATCTGCTGGGACAGGTCGTAGGCCACCACTTCTTTTACCAGCGGCGCCACATGGAAACTGACATGACCGGCACCGCAGCCCAAATCCAGCAGTCGCGCAGCGCCGTGCCCGGCCAGTTCGGCCTGGAGCAGCGCGAATTCAGTGCCTTGGGCGTGTACGGCACTGCTCAGGTAGGCCGAGGCCTGCTCGCCGAATTGTTTTTGCACGACTTGGGTGTGGGCGGCTTTGGTCATGGGAGTTTCCTCAATGGACCTTGTGGTGTTTGTTCTGGCCCCATCGGGGGCAAGTCGAATCGTCGCACCGCCCCTCCCACATTTGAACGTGCTCACAATTCAACATGTGGGAGGAAGCTTGCTCCCGATGGCGGCGGTCCTGCCTACATCACATCAAGCGTCGCGAAACAACCAAGGCTGGCTGGCCCGATGCTTGGTTTCAAACGCGGCAATCGCATCGCCGTCCTGCAAGGTCAGGCCGATGTCGTCCAGGCCGTTGATCAGGCAGTGCTTACGGAAAGCATCGACTTCAAAGTGATACACCTTGCCGTCCGGACGGGTCACCGTCTGTGCAGCCAAGTCAACCGTCAGTTGGTAGCCGACATCGGCTTCGACTTGCTTGAACAGCTCGTCCACTTCGGCATCGCTCAAGATGATCGGCAGCAAGCCGTTCTTGAAGCTGTTGTTGAAGAAGATGTCGGCGTAGCTCGGCGCGATGATGCTGCGAAAGCCATATTCTTCCAGGGCCCACGGCGCGTGTTCGCGGCTGGAACCGCAGCCGAAGTTTTCCCGCGCCAGCAGCACGCTGGCACCCTGGTAACGTTCGGCGTTGAGCACGAAGTCCTTGTTCAGCGGGCGCTTGGAGTTGTCCTGGTAGGCGTAGCCCACGTCCAGGTAGCGCCACTCGTCGAACAGGTTAGGGCCGAAACCGGTGCGCTTGATCGACTTCAAGAACTGCTTGGGGATGATCTGGTCAGTGTCCACGTTGGCACGGTCCAACGGCGCGACAAGACCTGTGTGTTGGGTAAAAGCTCTCATCGGGTATTCCTCAGATCAATTCGCGAACGTCGATGAAACGACCGTTGACGGCAGCGGCGGCGGCCATGGCCGGGCTGACCAGGTGGGTACGCCCACCTGCGCCCTGACGCCCTTCGAAGTTACGGTTGGAGGTCGACGCGCAGTGCTCGCCGGACTCCAAGCGGTCCGGGTTCATCGCCAGGCACATGGAGCAGCCCGGCTCACGCCATTCAAAACCGGCTTCGAGGAAGATCTTGTCCAGGCCTTCCGCTTCGGCCTGGGCTTTCACCAGGCCCGAACCCGGCACCACGATGGCCTGCTTGATGGTCGAGGCGACTTTGCGGCCCTTGGCGATCACCGCCGCGGCGCGCAGGTCTTCGATCCGCGAGTTGGTGCAGGAACCGATGAACACGCGATCCAACTGAATGTCGGTGATCGCCTGGTTGGCTTTCAAGCCCATGTACTTCAAGGCACGCTCGATCGAACCGCGCTTGACCAGGTCGGTTTCCTTGGCCGGGTCCGGCACGTTCTGGTCGACGGCCAAGACCATTTCCGGCGAGGTGCCCCAGCTGACTTGCGGCTTGATCTGGCTGGCGTCGAGTTCAACCACGGTGTCAAACACGGCATCGGCATCGGAGACCAGGTCTTTCCAGGCCTCAACGGCGGTATCCCAGTCGGCGCCTTTCGGAGCGAATGGACGGCCTTTTACGTATTCGACGGTTTTTTCATCCGCCGCCACCATGCCCACGCGGGCACCGGCTTCGATGGACATGTTGCAGATGGTCATGCGGCCTTCGACGGACAGGTCGCGAATGGCGCTGCCGGCGAATTCGATGGCATGGCCGTTACCGCCGGCGGTGCCGATCTTGCCGATCACGGCGAGCACGATGTCCTTGGCGGTCACGCCAAACGGCAATTGGCCTTCGACGCGTACCAGCATGTTCTTCATTTTCTTGGCGACCAGGCACTGGGTGGCGAACACATGTTCCACCTCGGACGTGCCGATGCCGTGGGCCAGGGCACCGAACGCGCCGTGGGTGGAGGTGTGGGAGTCGCCGCAGACCACGGTCATGCCGGGCAAGGTGGCACCCTGCTCCGGGCCAATCACGTGAACGATGCCCTGACGCACGTCATTCATCTTGAATTCGGTGATGCCATATTCGTCGCAGTAGTCGTCGAGGGTTTGCACCTGCAAACGCGACACCGTGTCGATAATGGCGTCGATCCCGCCCTTGCGCTCCGGGGTGGTCGGCACGTTGTGGTCCGGGGTGGCGATGATCGAGTCGACGCGCCAAGGCTTACGCCCGGCCAGTCGCAGGCCTTCGAACGCTTGGGGCGAGGTCACTTCATGGATGATGTGACGGTCGATATAGATCAGCGACGAGCCATCGTCGCGCCGTTTCACTTCATGGGAATCCCAAAGCTTGTCGTAAAGCGTTTTGCCGGCCATCAGTCGGTCCTCATCAGCGGTCTTTCTATGCCCCGGGTCTTGAGACATTCAATAACCCTTTGGCTTGTGAGGCTGATGGTATGGCGCTACATTAAATAACTCAAATTCATATTTTTTATGCTTTGGATTACCAACTGGAATACCACAATGGACCTGGCCAACCTCAATGCCTTTATCGCCATCGCCGAGACCGGCAGCTTCTCCGGCGCCGGCGAGCGCCTGCACCTGACCCAACCGGCCATCAGCAAACGCATTGCCGGCCTGGAGCAACAATTAAAGGTGCGTTTGTTCGATCGCCTGGGCCGTGAAGTCGGCTTGACCGAAGCCGGGCGTGCCTTGTTGCCGCGCGCCTATCAGATTCTCAACGTATTGGACGACACCCGGCGCGCCCTCACCAACCTCACCGGCGAAGTCAGCGGGCGTCTCACATTGGCCACCAGCCACCATATCGGCCTGCATCGCCTGCCGCCGATCCTGCGCACCTTCACCCGGCAATACCCCAACGTTGCGCTGGATATTCAGTTTCTCGACTCGGAAGTGGCCTACGAAGAGATCCTGCATGGCCGCGCCGAAGTGGCGGTGATCACCCTGGCGCCCGAGCCGCACAACCTGGTGCGCGCCACCCCGGTGTGGGACGACCCGCTGGATTTCGTAGTTGCGCCCGAGCACAGCCTGACCCACACCGGCTCGGTCAGCCTGGTGGACATCGCCGGGCACCCGGCGGTTTTCCCCGGTGGCAACACGTTTACCCATCACATTGTCAGACGCCTGTTCGAGGCCCAGGGCCTCACGCCGAACATCGCGATGAGCACAAACTATCTGGAAACCATCAAGATGATGGTGTCCATCGGCTTGGCGTGGAGCGTATTACCGCGCACCATGCTCGATGATCAAGTGGCAAGTATCGCTTTGCCAGGCATACAACTCAGTCGCCAGCTAGGCTATATCGTGCATACCGAAAGGACGCTGTCGAACGCTGCGCGGGCTTTTATGAGCCTTTTGGATGCACAGGTCGATCTGCCAGGGACACCGGCATGAAACTGTGCGGCCTCAAGGCCTGAGCAAAACCGCGCCGAACGCCCATCGAGCCAAGGCTTTTTGATAATGCCCAATCCCGTCGACCCAATGCCATCCCTACCCCGCATTTACGCCCTTGACCCTAAAGAGGCGGAACAAAGCTGGGACAGCGCCCCGCAACTGCTGGCAGCGCTTAACGCTGCGCGGCTGGGTGCGTGGTGTTGGGAAATCGATACCGGGCGTATCAGTTGGTCACGGGGCACCCAGGCGCTGTTCGGTTTTGACCCGCGCCAACCATTGCCCAAGGATCTGGATTACCTGGACCTGCTCGCGCCGGAAGACCGCGCCCGGGTGGTCCGCGCGTTTCACGCAATAGTCGCCGGCGAGCCATTCGAGCAGGCCATGCACCATCATATCCAGTGGCCGGATGGCAGCCAGCACTGGCTGGAAATCAATGGCAGCCTGGCACCGGACAAAGCCGGCCGGCGCCGCATGATCGGGGTGATCCGCGAGACCACCCGCCAACGCGAACGGGAACACGCCCTCAGCCACTCCGAAAAACGCTTCGCCACGCTGTTTCACCTGTGCCCGAACATGGTCCTGCTCACCCGCCAGTCCGACGGATTGATCAGCGAAGCCAACCAGTATTTCGAGATCCTCTTCGGCTGGCCGGTCGCCGACGCCATCGGTCGCACCACCTTGGACCTCGGCCTGTGGCGCCACCCCGAACAACGCGCGCAACTGGTCAAGGCCACCCAGCGCAAGGGTGAACCCATCACCATGGAAGTGCAGTTCTGTGCCAGCAACGGGCAGATCCACGACGGCACGCTCTGCGCACAGAAGGTCGAACTGGAGGGCGAGGCTTACCTGATCAGCACCTTTCTCGACACCACCGAGCGTAAAAACGCCGAACAAGCCTTAAAGGACAGCCAAGAGCGCCTGGACCTGGCCCTGGACTCGGCGCAATTGGGCACCTGGGACTGGCACATTCCCACCGGCATGCTCTACGGCTCAGCACGCGCTGCCCAACTGCACGGCCTGCCGTCCGAGGCGTTCCATGAATCGTTCGAAGCGTTTTTCGAGGGCATGCCCAAGGAAGAGCGTGAGAATATGCGTAATGCCTATCGCACCCTGCGCGAAGGCCCAGCCGGCAACTATCAGCTGACTTACCGCGTACCACTGGAAGACGGCAGCTCGCGCTACCTGGAAAGCCGCGCACGCCTGTACCGCGACGAGCGAGGCGCGCCGCTGCGCATGGCCGGCACCCTGCTGGACATCACCGACCAGGTCGAGCGCGAACAACGCCTGAGCGCCTCCGAAGAAAAGTTCGCCAGCCTGTTCCAGGCCAGCCCCGACCCGATCTGCGTCACCTGCCTGGACAGCGGCGAGTTCATCGAGATCAACCCAGCGTTCACCCAGACCTTTGGCTGGACGGCCGCCGAAGTGATCAACATGAACGCCGAACAGATCGGTCTGTGGGACGAGTCGAGCCAGCGCCTGCAACGCATTGAACAGGTGATTCGCGACCAGGCGCTGAGTAACGTGGCCATCGTTGCGCACCACAAAAGCGGCCAGGCCCTGACCTGCGTGATTTCCAGCCGTCTGATCAAGGTCGGCGACCAGCCGTGCATCGTCACCACCCTGCGCGACATTACCCAGCAGCAACGTTCGGAGGCCGCGCTGAAGGCCAGCGAAGAAAAATTCGCCAAGGCCTTTCATTCCAGCCCCGACGCGATTTCCATCACCGAACACGACACCGGCCGCTATGTGGAGGTGAACGACGGCTTCTGCCGCCTGACCGGTTTTCGCGCCGAAGACGTCATTGGCCTGACGCTGTACCAGGTCGGCATCTGGGCCGATGAAAACCAACGCGCGGTGCTGCTGGCCGAACTGCAACTCAAAGGCCGTATCCGCCATTTGGAAATGCTCTGGCACAACAAGCGCGGCGATGTGCTGGCGGTGGAGGTTTCAGTCGAGCCGATCACCCTCAATGAAACCCCCTGCCTGCTGCTGACCGCACGGGATGTAAGCCTGTTGAAAAATGCCCAGGCGCAGATCCGCCACCTGGCCTACCACGACCCGCTGACCAACCTGCCCAACCGGGCGCTGCTGATGGACCGCCTGAGCCAGCAGATCGCTCTGCTTAAGCGCCATAACCTGCGCGGTGCATTGCTGTTTCTCGACCTCGACCACTTCAAGCACATCAACGATTCCCTCGGCCACCCGGTGGGCGATACCGTGCTGAAAATCGTCACCGCACGCCTGGAAGCCAGTGTGCGCATGGAAGACACGGTGGCGCGCCTGGGTGGCGATGAGTTCGTGGTGCTGCTCAGCGGCCTGGAGGGCACGCGCACCGAAGTCAGCGCCCAGGTTCAGGAACTGGCCGATACCCTGCGTGAATTGCTGTCCGAACCGATGTTCCTGGACGGCCAACGCCTGCAGGTCACGCCGAGCATTGGCGTGGCGCTGATCCCCGATCATGGCTCGACCCCAGCCGACTTGCTCAAACGTGCTGACATCGCGTTGTACCGGGCCAAGGATTCGGGGCGCAACGCCACGCAGATGTTCCACAACAGCATGCAGAAAACCGCCAGCGAACGACTGCGCATGGAAACCGACCTGCGCCTGGCCCTGGCACGCGGCGAATTCAGCGTGCATTACCAGCCCCAGGTGGACGCGCGCGGCAATAAGATCGTCGGCGCCGAGGCGCTGGTGCGCTGGCAGCATCCGCAACTGGGCGCGCAGGCGCCGTCCGAATTCATCAAGGTGCTGGAAGACAGCGGCCTGATCCTCGAAGTTGGCACCTGGATACTCGATGAAGCGTGCGCCGCCTTCGAGCAGTTGATCAAAGAAGGCAAGGTGGACCCGCAGAATTTCAGCCTGTGCGTGAACATCAGCCCCCGGCAGTTTCGCCAGAACGACTTTGTCGAACGGATCGAGCGCAGCCTCAAACAGCATTCATTGCCTTACAGCCTGCTGAAACTGGAAATCACCGAAGGCATCGTGATCCAGAACCTCGATGACACCATCAGCAAAATGCTTCGCCTGAAAAAGCTCGGCGTCAGTTTTGCAATGGACGACTTCGGCACCGGTTACTCATCGCTCACCTACCTCAAGCGCTTGCCGGTGGATGCGCTGAAGATCGACCAGTCCTTCGTGCGCGATGCCACCCACGACCCCAACGACGCCGAAATCATCCGCGCCATTGTGGCCATGGCCCGCAGCTTGAACCTGGAGGTGATCGCCGAAGGCGTCGAAACCCCGGAGCAACTGGCGTTCCTGCAAAAGTTGGGCTGCCACTTATTCCAGGGCTATTTGCACAGCCGCCCATTACCGATAGAAGGGTTCAGGCTATTGCTGGATTAAGGCTCAGACCAGCTTCAGGGCCCGAAACCCCGAATTCATCCAACGCGATGAGGCCAAGTCGTGCTTTTCTCCATAGAAATCCAGCACCCCATCGATCACCGCCACCGAATGCCCATTGTCCGCCAGGGTGCCGATCGCACCCTTGGCCAACTCTGCGACCGTACTTTCACGCAAGTAGCCAAACAACCCGAGGCGGCGCAGCGCTTCGCCTGGGAACTCACCATCGTTGAGGGTATGCAGAGCCGCCGTGTAACTCTCGCGGGCACGAAAATCGTTGTTCTCGATCTGCGCGCGTTTGGCGCTGACCGCGTACAAAAAGTGGGCGGCATCCAGCAACTGCCGATTACGGCCATAAAAGTTCGACTCGGCGGCGGCCTGGCGCACTTCCTCGTGGGTCAGTTGCAGCCGGAAGGAATCTCGCATGACCACGTCATATCCGGCCGGGGTGATTTGAACCTGCTTATAGATCCCCCCGGGGTCCCGCCCGAACCGGATCATCGCCGCCTTGATCGCCGATACCGTGACGCAATTGCCTTCTACCCCTTGGTAAAATCCACTCCAGATGTCCGCAGGCCGGATGCTCGGGACCACAGGGACGGCGTCGCGATTGCTCGAGGGCGACGCTTGATCGTTGAACAAAATGTACCCGTAACCCCGATCCACCTTTTGCGGAGCGCCACGGTCATGCCTGACCCCCTCGCGCACCAGCGCCGCCCCGCGGTTATGGGTTTCCAGTACACCGACCGCCCCCTGGCCGGCCATATCGCTCACCGAAACAAACTGAGACAGGCCGAACACCCCCATACCCTGCAGACAACGCTGGGGAGTCTCGCCCTCGAGCGTCTTCGACAAGGCGGCTTCAAACGTGGCATACCCCTGGGTCAGTTGCTTGCGCTTAACAAACGCTGCAAACACAAAGTTGGCATCCTTGACCACGTCGCTGTCTGCCCCCGCGAAGCGTGAAGCCTGCGACGCCTGCTGCAACTCCTGGCGGGACAGGTGCAGCTTGAATTCATCCTTCATCGTGACGTCGTACCCGTCCCCCGAAGGTACTAACTCATTAAACATCGCGGCTGGGCGCTGACCGAACGTCACCATCATCAACTTGATCACGGCCGCGTGGGTGCTGCAATCAAAGTTCTCGCCAAACCGCCGCTCGGTTGCGTTGAACGCCAAAGCGATATCAGCCGGTTTTTCACCTGCAGGCCTCACCGGAAATACGCGCAAAGCATCGCGTTGCTGGGCTGTTGCATTCATTGAACGGCCACCCGTGGAGATATTCATGCACTGAGTTCCTGACACCTTAAAAATCATTTGTCGAACAGACAGCCAGATTCAGACTGGCTGCACTGTTCGCTGAACTGAAAACAACCGTCGTCACATTAGGGCTATGGCATCACCCTGCGTGGGGGCTTTTCCCTGTCGGCCCCACAGCTCTTCGCGGCCGTTGATAACCGCCACCGAATGCTGGGCCCGATTGCACATGCCCAACTGCCCATTGGCGAGTTCGCGCACAGAAACCTTCTTCATGTGCTTGCTCAACCCCAGCCGCTTCAAACCCTCCCCCGCCCCCCTCTCATCCTCGCCATCATTCAGACTGCGAATCGCCGCGTTAAAACTGCGCGCCGCCCTGCCATCGTTGTTTTCGTTCTGGGCACGCTTGGCACTGACCGCAAAGAGAAACTCCGCATCCTTGAGCATCTCTTTGTCACGTCCGACAAATTTTGCCCCCCGCGCGCCTTCGGTGAGCTCCCGGTCCGTCAGGTTGACCGATACACCATCGCGCATGACCACCTCATAGCCACGCTCGGTTTTTTTCACTTCCTTGAAAATATCCGTAGGGCTTTGGCCAAACCGGTACATCGCCGCCTTGATGGCCGACACCGTCACACAGTTGCCATCCGGTCCTTGGCGAAAGCCGCTCCAGATGTTGTCGGGCTTCGCACCATTGCGTTTTCTCGAAAGGCCAGCAATGTTCGCAGCAGGCGCAGGTTGTGGTGCCGCCGGCTCTGGCATCACGCGCGGCGCGACCTCAGGTCGGGGCGGGGCTATATCCGGCACGGCTTTATCTTTCTTATCAGACACCAGGCTGATTAATTGAGTAAAAAAAGACGTGAACAGTGTCACTAACTTATCGACTGCATCTGAGTTATTCGCCACGCCAGCGCGGTTATCCTGCGCATTTATCGGCCGGGGATTATTTCCAGAGGCCGGATCATTTACGACCCTGTCGAATTGAGGCAATTGTTCATTTTTTGCACTCTTGGAATCAACCGAAAGTAACTGACGCACACCCACGACACGCGCAATATTATTAATTGAACAACACGACATACATGCCTCCACTGGCGTGCACTTCCCGAAACATTAAACTTCAAAGAAGTGCGCGCCCTATTCGTTCTTATTAAAAGAGGTTGATAACGTCAGGACCGGCGCAGTGACCGGGGGCTGATGCGCCAGTCCCTCGAATCAAATCGACTTTCCGCCGGCCCAGGGCTGGTGACATCCGGGGCGGGCGTATCCGGCAGCGGCGGCGGCGGCGTAATCGGCGGAACCACGGGGACAGTCGGTTGCGGAGTGACGCCATGCGCATGGCTGGGCATCACGCCAGGACTTGGGGTCGGCCTGACATGGGAGTGAATGTGACGCTCCGGCATCACGTTAAGCTTGCGAAGTGTCTCGGGCAGGGGCGGGACGTGGGGTAAAGACGGCATCACCCTCGGCACCACTTCGCTGTTCGCAAGCGCCTTGGTATCAGGGCAAGGACAGTGGCCGACGTTTACATTCACCTGCACATTGGCATTGGCATCCTTGGTCACGGAGACGCCGGATTTGTGCACGTGCGGTAACACCGACAAAGCGTGCTGCCCTCGCGGGTCAAGCGTCAATGTAGAGTGTCCCGGCAGTTGGCGCGCATCGACTGGAGCGGCGAGCGGCTTATACTGAGTGGGGAATGCACCAGGCGCACTATTCTTCCCCGACAATATCTCGCGCATGGTTTTGAAGACTTGCTCCAGCATGTCAATCAACCGCGAGAAGCCACCTACGTCAATCGTCATTGCATTGTTCGCCACGTTGAAATGGTCATGACGTAACGCCACAGGAGTGGCAAGCGCGTTGCCCACAGAAGTACCCGATTGGTGGATGGCTGTCGACGCAGATGACGGCTGCCGCCCCGTGGCGGTTGTATCAACATTGAGGAAGGGCGAATGGTTAATCGTTAGAGACATCAGCGAGTTCCTTATTGGCACGCCCCGGCTCAGTTAATTGGCCAAAGACGCGAGAGTTTTTCTTGGCTGAAAGCAACTCACGCTGCTTCACAGTCCGTACTTTCGTGGAAGGTGAGGCCATCGAGTTCCAGAAATCGCGACTTATATAAGGAAACCAAATCAAACTTTCGGATTTTGCCTCATGGCCATTTAGAAAAACCCGCACCCCAAGTACCCCTGCCGAACATTAACGGGACACACACGCTAATAAACCCTGTTCTGCGCAACTTACCGATACAACCCTAGACACTGCGCAGCCGCCGAGTGTGATATTCCAACCCCCATAAACGCAAAATGCCCCGCATCTTTCGATACGAAGCATTTTATTGAAAAACCCCACCCATTCATCCACTGTTGCAATGCACTTTAAAGGCATTCAAGTGTTATAGCTTATGACTCAGGTTCACCAGAATGGGCCATCCCCAGCAATCGACTCACCTGCTTCAAATCGGTCTCGCGGCGCATTGCGGTAAACAACTCCACCGCCTCGGGATAATTGCGCGTCAACATTGCCAACCACTGCTTCAGCCGACCGGGTGCCTGACGTTCGGTCAGTTGCGCCACCGACTGGGTCCAGAAGTCCTGGAGCATCGGCTGCATTTGCGCCCAGGTCATTGCCACAACCTCTTCACCGGCCCGCGCCGCCGCGATCTGCCGCGCAAGATCCGGACGCGCAACCAGCCCGCGCCCGAGCATGATGTCTTCGGCGCCGCTGACTTCGCGGCAACGCTTCCAGTCTTCGACACTCCAGATATCGCCATTGGCAAACACCGGCACCTTGACCACATCCTGCACGCGTGGAATCCACTCCCAGTGGGCCGGCGGCTTGTAGCCATCGGTTTTGGTCCGCGCATGCACGACGATATGCGCCGCACCACCCTCTGCCAGGGCCGTCGCGCAGACCAGCGCGCCATCCGGGCTATCGAAGCCCAGGCGCATCTTGGCGGTCACCGGGATATGCGCCGGCACCGCGCGACGCACATGCTCGACGATGCGGTTGAGCAACTCCGGCTCCTTGAGCAGCACCGCACCGCCGCGCGACTTGTTGACGGTCTTGGCCGGGCAGCCGAAGTTCAGGTCGATCACTTGCGAGCCCAACTCGCAAGCCAGCGCCGCGTTTTCCGCCAGGCACACCGGGTCGGAACCGAGCAACTGCACACGCAGCGGCACGCCAGCGGCGGTGTGGGCACCGTGCAGCAGTTCCGGGGCGAGCTTATGGAAATACGCCGGGGTGAGGAGGCGGTCGTTGACGCGGATAAATTCGGTCACGCACCAGTCGATACCGCCCACGCGGGTCAACACGTCCCGCAGGATGTTGTCGACCAACCCCTCCATGGGCGCTAAAGCAATTTGCATGGAAAACACTCAACAAAAATCGTGGCGCAGTTTACTGGGTTTCCCGTCGCAACCGTTAACCCCCTGTCAGGGCGGGGCCGTAGCCGTCGAGAAACTCCGCCGGCATGCGCTTGGGCTTGCCGCTGGACAGTTCGATGCAGACGAAGGTGGTTTGCGCGCGCAGTAAGGTCGCGCCGTCGCGAGGGCGTACCAACTGGAAACGACGGGTCATTTTCAGGCGCTGGTCCCAGTCGACGATCCAGGTCGCCAGTTGCAGCTCGTCGCTTTCATAGGCCGCTGCCAGGTAGTCGATCTCATGGCGTACCACGGCCATGGCGCGGTCCAGTCGCCGGTACTCGGTGAGGTCCAGCCCCAGGCGCTGGGAATGGCGCCAGGCACAACGTTCCAGCCAGGACACGTACACCGCGTTATTGGCGTGCCCCAGGCCGTCGATATCCTCAGCGGCGACCTGCAGATCGATGATAAACGGCGTTGCCAAATCCCAGCCCATGCCTTGCTCCAGTCGATTGATGTCGGCAGGGCAGTGTATCAGGCAGTTTGGCGCGCCTGTAAACGGCAGCCCGCCAGCAGGGCCAGCACCGCGTCGACCACCCGGGGATCGGCCAGCACTCGCTGGTGTCCGCCCTGCTCCAGGCGCAACAGGCGGCTGTCGAACCAGGCGTCGTGGATGACCTGGGACGCGCTGACCGGCACGAAGGTATCGTCTTCGGCATGCACGATCAGACCGGGGAGGTTCATCTGGTAATGGGCCACATCCAAATGCTTGAGCGGCATGCCCAGGGTCAGCTCGACCTCCTGGATAAACGCCGAGCGCGCCCGCGACGGCAACCCGACCATGCCGGCGAACCCACACAGCACATCAAGGAAGCGCGATGGCGCAGCAATGCTCACCAGCGCTTCGGTGCGCAGCCCCAACTGCACCGCCAGCATCGCACTCGCGCCACCCATAGAGTGGCCGACCACCGCATGCAGCGGCGGCAGCTCGGCCGCCGCTTCAAGCATGGCGCGGGCAAACAGCAGCACGTGGGCTTCACGCCCCGGCGAACGGCCGTGAGCCGGGCCATCCAGGGCAATCACCGAATAGCCGTTCTCCACCAGCGCGGTGATCAGGCTGGCGAACTGGGTGGGCCGCCCTTCCCAACCGTGCATCAGCAGCACCGCCGGGCCTTGGCCCCAGCGCAACGCCGACAGACCAAAACGCAAGGTGATGCGCTCTGCGTGCGCCAACAGCGGCAACTCCCACTCACGCGGCGGCAGATCCCGTGGGGTCATGAAGACCCGCCGCATGGTGTTGGCCACCGTGTGCGGCGCCAGGCGCCCCAAGGTGCCGTTGACGCTACGAATCCAGGTCAATGCGCCCATTCTGCAAACCCTCTTAACGTATGGCCGACTTCGCGGCACGCAACACACGATCCGACAATTCACCCGACCCCAGGGCACGCGCCAATGCCAGCCCACCGACCATCAAGGCCATGTCCGACAGGGCCTTGTCGGTGTCTTCCGGGCTGGCGGCCAGTTGCGCTGCCATCAACTCCACATGCTCATTGAGTACTTGGCGAAACGCGTCCGGCAGGCGGGCCATCTCGCCCACGGTTGCCGGAATCGGGCAGGCCTTGGCCGTGGAGTCACGGTGCTTGCGCGACAGGTAGAACGCCGCAACCAAGGCGCGGCGTTCTTCGCCGGTGAGTTGCGCATCCATGTCGTCAATCGATGCACGGCGCTGGGCCAACAATTGGCTGAAGGCTTCGAGCATCAGCGCATCCTTGCTTTCAAAGTGCGCGTAGAAACCGCCGACGGTCAGCCCCGCCGCGCCCATGACTTCACCGACGCTCGGCTCGGCCGGGCCACGCTGGATCAACGCGGCGCTGGCGGCCTGCAGGATACGTTCGCGGGTTTGCGCTTTTTTATCGCTCATCGTTGCCTCCGACTCTCATGGATTTAATATTATAACCATAATAATATTTCGCAAGCGAGTGGCATAACCACTGGCCAGAAGCCCGCATGGGCAAGAGAAAGGAGAATTGGCCAAACGCCAGACAAACAAAAGGGCCATTCAATAATTGAATGACCCTTAAAAATCCCGCAGAGCGGGTAATCGTGGCGTCCCCTAGGGGACTCGAACCCCTGTTACCGCCGTGAAAGGGCGGTGTCCTAGGCCACTAGACGAAGGGGACACAAACCTTCTATACAACTGATCAGGCTGAGACTGATCGATTCAAGTACGGCGTGGCCAGAACCTTGAACCTGTAAATTGGTGGAGCTAAACGGGATCGAACCGTTGACCTCTTGCATGCCATGCAAGCGCTCTCCCAGCTGAGCTATAGCCCCGGATTTTTCGCCTCGCGGCGCAGCAGACCTTGCGAACTGCTTGTTGAAACTGGCGTCCCCTAGGGGACTCGAACCCCTGTTACCGCCGTGAAAGGGCGGTGTCCTAGGCCACTAGACGAAGGGGACAAAACCTTCTGTACAACATGATCAAGCTAGGCTTGATCGATTCAAGGACGGTGTGGCCAGACCTTGAACCTGTAAATTGGTGGAGCTAAACGGGATCGAACCGTTGACCTCTTGCATGCCATGCAAGCGCTCTCCCAGCTGAGCTATAGCCCCTCATCGGTGAGGACGGGGCGAATCTTAATGGCGCTTTGGAAACGTGTCAAATTTATTTTCAACAATTTCCAAAGTTTTTTGCCGGGATAACAATCACTTACCAACCAAACCCCGAAAAACCGGGGTTTGGCCGCTACAAGCGCTGACTCAGGCAATAGCGCCCAGCAGCTTCTCCCACTCTTTGTTTTCTTTCTTCGACACACCACCAAGCAAATCAAGGGCTTGGCGCAGACGGAAACGCGTGAGGTCCGGACCGAGGATTTCCATCGCATCGAGTACCGACACCGAACTGGCCTGCCCGGTGATCGCGGCAAACATCAGCGGCATGGCATCGCGCAATTTCAGCTCCAGGGATTCGACCACCGCCTGGATCGTCGCGGTAATGGCGTCCTTCTCCCACTGGCGCAGGCTTTCGAGCTTCCACAGGATCAACTGCATCAACTGGCGAACCTGGTCGCCGGAGAGTTTCTTCGACTCAAACAGCTTCGCATCCGGGTTCACGCCACCGGCAAAGAAGAAACTGGCCAACGGTGCGACCTGGCTGAACGTCTCCACCCTGCCCTGCACCAGCGGTGCGATCTTCATCATGTACTCGGGGTTCAACGCCCACTGCTGCATGCGGCTGGCAAACGCTTCCACTGGCAGGTCGCGCAGCCACTGGCCATTGAGCCACGACAGCTTCTCGATATCGAAGATCGGCCCGCCCAGCGAGACGCGTGACAGGTCGAAATTGTCGACCATTTCCTGCAGCGAGAACTTCTCGCGCTCGTCCGGCATCGACCAGCCCATGCGCCCCAGGTAGTTGAGCATTGCTTCGGGCATGAAACCCATGCGCTCATAGAACGTCACCGAGGTCGGGTTCTTGCGCTTGGACAGCTTGCTCTTGTCCGGGTTACGCAGCAGCGGCATGTAGCACAGTTGCGGTTGTTCCCAGCCAAAGTACTCGTAGAGCAGGATCAGCTTCGGCGCCGACGGCAGCCATTCTTCACCGCGCAACACGTGAGTGATGCCCATCAGGTGGTCGTCGACCACGTTGGCCAGGAAGTACGTCGGCAGGCCGTCGGTCTTCATCAGCACTTGCATGTCCATGCGATCCCACGGGATCTCGACGTCACCGCGCAACATGTCCGGCACCACGCACACGCCTTCGCTCGGCACCTTCATGCGGATCACATGGGGCTCGCCGGCAGCCAGGCGTGCGGCCACTTCTTCTTTGGACAGCAGCAGCGCACGGCCGTCGTAGCGCGGGGTTTCGCCACGGGCCTGTTGCTCGGCGCGCATCTGGTCCAGTTCCTCGCTGGTGCAGAAGCAAGGGAATGCATGGCCCATGTCGACCAACTGCTGGGTGTACTGCTTGTAGATGTCGCTGCGCTCGCTCTGGCGATACGGGCCGTGCGGGCCGCCGACGTCCGGGCCTTCCGACCAGGTGATGCCCAACCAGCGCAGGGCATCGAAAATCTGCTGTTCGGACTCGCGGGTCGAACGCAGTTGATCGGTGTCTTCGATCCGCAGGATGAATTCACCGCCGTGCTGCTTGGCAAAGCAGTAGTTGAACAAGGCGATGTAAGCAGTGCCGACGTGGGGGTCCCCGGTAGGCGATGGCGCGATGCGCGTGCGGACGGTGGTCATGGCAGGTCTCGAATGGGCGATATAACTGAAATTAAAACAAGGGGCGAATGGTAACAGCCATGGGCACTTAGGCTCCAGCGTCCTCCGTACCGAGCATGGCATATAGGCCAAGTTTGGGTCTGGAGTCTCGCTATAGCTATTTGCCAACTGGCTGGCTGGTTATATTCCATTACCTCTTGTTACAGACGCCACGCCCATGCCTGCCCCACTGAAACGCCGCCTGCTTATATTCGCATTGATCGTGAGCCTGATCGCCCTGGGTTTCTTCGCCCAGTGGTTCTTCAGGGGCCGCTTCTACGAAAGCACCGATAACGCCTACGTACAGGGCGAGATCACCCGGGTCTCCAGCCAACTCGGCGCGCGAATTGTCGAGGTGCTGGTCGGTGATAACGAGCACGTGCAACAAGGCCAACTGCTGGTGAGGCTTGAAGACGACGACTTCCACCTCGCCGTGGACCGCGCCAACGCCGCCCTCGCCATGCGTGAAGCCGAGCGTACCCAGGCGCAGAGCAAGCTCACCCAGCAAGCCAGCCTGATCGCCGCCGGCGAAGCCAAAGTGGCGTCCAGCCAGGCCAGCCTGGGCCGTTCGCAGATCGACCTGTCCCGCGCCCAGACCCTGCGCAAACCCGGCTACGTCTCGGAAGAACGGGTAACCACCCTCTCCGCCGACAACCACATCGCCCGCTCCCAAGTGACCATGGCCCAGGCCGACCTGCAGGGCCAGCGCCAGCAGGTCAACGCCCTGAATGCCGAGCTCAAGCGCCTCGACGCGCTGATCGCCAACGCCAGAACCGACCTGGCCCAGGCCGAGCTGAACCTGACCCGCAGCGAAATCCACGCGCCCATCAGTGGCCTGGTCGGCCAGCGCGCCGCGCGCAATGGCCAATACGTGCAAGCCGGCGCCTACCTGCTGTCGATCGTCCCCGACCAGGACATCTGGATTCAGGCCAACTTCAAGGAAACCCAAATCGGCCATATGCAGCCCGGGCAAAAGGCCGAACTGACCTTCGATGCTTATAGCGATACACCGATCGAGGCGCGGGTCGACAGCCTGTTCGCCGCCTCCGGGGCGCAGTTCAGCCTGTTGCCGCCGGACAATGCCACCGGCAACTTCACCAAAGTCGTACAACGGATTCCGGTGAAACTCACGTTTGCTGCGGATAACCCGCTAAAGGGCAAGATCCGCCCCGGCATGTCCGTCACCGTCAAAGTGAACATCAAAGACCAGCCTGATGGCCGGTGACCCACTGCTGCGCCCGGTCGGCGAACCGACCCGGCGCGACTGGATCGCGGTGATGAGCGTGATGCTCGGCGCCTTCATGGCGGTGCTCGACATCCAGATCACCAACTCGTCCCTCAAGGACATCCAAGGCGCGCTGTCAGCCACCCTGGAAGAAGGATCGTGGATTTCCACCTCCTACCTTGTGGCCGAAATCATCATGATCCCCCTCACCGCCTGGCTGGTGCAGTTGCTTTCGGCACGGCGGCTGGCGGTGTGGGTGTCGATAGGATTCCTGATCGCCTCGCTGATGTGCTCCATGGCCTGGAGCCTGGAAAGCATGATCGTGTTCCGCGCCCTGCAAGGCTTCACCGGCGGCGCGCTGATCCCGCTGGCGTTTACCCTGACCCTGATCAAGCTGCCCGAGCATCACCGCGCCAAAGGCATGGCGATGTTTGCCATGACCGCCACCTTCGCGCCGTCCATCGGCCCGACCATCGGCGGCTGGCTCACGGAAAACTGGGGCTGGGAATACATCTTCTATATCAACGTGCCCCCCGGGCTGCTGATGATCGCCGGACTGCTCTACGGCCTGGAAAAAAAGGCGCCCCATTGGGAGCTGCTGAAAAGCACCGACTACGCCGGCATCGTCAGCATGGCCATCGGCCTGGGCTGCTTGCAGGTATTTTTGGAAGAAGGCCACCGCAAGGACTGGCTCGAGTCGAACCTGATCGTCAGCCTGGGCAGCGTCGCCTTGCTGAGCCTGATCACCTTCGTGATTGTGCAACTGTCCAAGCCCAACCCGCTGATCAACCTCGGCATCCTGGCCAATCGCAACTTCGGCTTGTCGAGCATTTCCAGCCTGGGCATGGGTGTCGGGTTGTACGGTTCGATCTATTTACTGCCGCTGTACCTGGCGCAGATCCAGAACTACAACGCGCTGCAGATCGGCGAAGTGATCATGTGGATGGGCGTTCCCCAGCTGTTCCTGATCCCGCTGGTGCCGAAACTGATGAAGTATGTGTCGCCGAAATGGCTGTGCGCCTTAGGATTCGGCCTGTTCGGCCTGGCGAGTTTTTCCTCGGGCGTGCTCAACCCGGACTTTGCCGGCAGCCAGTTCAACCAGATCCAACTCATCCGCGCCCTCGGGCAGCCGTTGATCATGGTGACCATCTCGCTGATCGCCACGGCCTACATCCTGCCGCAGGACGCAGGCTCGGCTTCAAGCCTGTTCAACATCCTGCGCAACCTCGGCGGCGCTATCGGCATTGCGCTACTGGCGACCCTGCTGGATGCGCGCACCAAGGTCTATTTCGATTATTTACGCGAGGCGATCGTGCCGACCAATCCCCAAGTCGCGGAGCGGCTGGCGACGCTGACGGAGCAATTGGGCAACCAAACGGCAGCGCTGGGCAAACTCAGTGAGATTGCGCACCAGCAGGCGCAGATCATGGCCTACAACGATGCGTTTCACTGCGTGGGGCTGGCGTTGGGGGTGAGTATGGTCGCGGTTTTGTTGACCAAGGCGTTGCCGGCGGGGCTTAAGGCTGGGGAGAGTCATTGAGACCGTGTCGCGCCTATCGGGAGCAAGCTCCCTCCCACATTTGACCGGGTTCCAACGTTGAAATGCGGTCAAATGTGGGAGGGGGCTTGCCCCCGATGAGGCCAGTACAGCCACTACCAATCAGACTGCCAGCAAGCGCTCACGCAACTTACCAATCTCATCCCGCGTCTGCGCCGCCGCTTCGAATTCCAGATCCCGCGCCAACTGGTACATTTTCTCTTCCAACTGCCGGATACGCTTGGTGATCTCGCTCGGCGAACGCAGTTCGTTTTCGTACTTGGCACTTTCCTCGGCGGCCTTGGCCATGCCTTTGCGCTTCTTGCTGCGCGAGCCAGGCACGGTGGCGCCTTCCATGATGTCGGCGACGTCCTTGAACACGCCCTTGGGCGTAATGCCGTTTGCCAGGTTGAAGGCGATCTGTTTGTCGCGACGGCGATCGGTCTCGCCAATCGCCCGCTCCATGGAGCCGGTGATGCGATCGGCGTAGAGAATTGCCCGGCCATTGAGGTTACGCGCTGCACGGCCGATGGTCTGGATCAGCGAACGTTCGGAGCGCAGGAAGCCCTCCTTGTCCGCATCGAGGATCGCCACCAGCGAGACTTCCGGCATGTCCAGGCCTTCGCGCAGCAGGTTGATCCCCACCAGTACATCAAAAGTACCCAGGCGCAGGTCGCGGATGATTTCCACGCGCTCCACGGTGTCGATGTCCGAGTGCAGGTAGCGCACGCGCACGCCGTGGTCGGCCAGGTAGTCGGTCAAATCTTCGGACATGCGCTTGGTCAGCGTGGTGACCAGTACCCGCTCTTCCAGGGCCACGCGCTTGCCGATTTCCGAGAGCAGGTCGTCGACCTGGGTCAACGCCGGGCGGATTTCGATTTGCGGATCGACCAGGCCGGTCGGGCGTACCAGTTGCTCGATCACGCGCCCCGCATGCTCAGCCTCGTAATTGCCGGGCGTCGCCGAGACGAAGATGGTCTGCGGGCTGATGCGTTCCCATTCGTCGAAGCGCATCGGCCGGTTGTCCAGCGCCGACGGCAGGCGGAAGCCGTATTCCACCAGGGTTTCCTTGCGCGAACGGTCGCCCTTATACATCGCGCCGACTTGCGGCACGCTGACGTGGGATTCGTCGATCACCAGCAGCGCGTCGTCCGGCAAGTAGTCGTAGAGCGTCGGCGGCGGCGCACCGGATTCACGACCCGAGAGGTAGCGTGAGTAGTTTTCGATGCCGTTGCAGTAGCCCAGCTCCAGGATCATCTCCAGGTCGAAGCGGGTGCGTTGCTCCAGGCGCTGGGCTTCCACCAGCTTGTTGTTGGCGCGCAGGTACTCCAGGCGCTCGGCCAGTTCGACCTTGATGCCCTCGACGGCGCCCATCAGGGTTTCGCGCGGCGTGACGTAGTGACTTTTGGGGTAGAAGGTGAAGCGCGGCAGTTTGCGGATCACTTCGCCGGTCAACGGGTCGAAGGCCGACAGGCTCTCGACTTCATCGTCGAACAGCTCGATGCGGATCGCTTCCAGATCGGACTCCGCCGGGTAGATGTCGATCACATCGCCGCGCACGCGGAAGGTGGCGCGGGCGAAGTCCATGTCGTTGCGGGTGTATTGCAGGCTCGTCAGCCGACGCAGCAGTTCGCGCTGGTCGAGTTTGTCACCACGGTCAACGTGCAGCACCATCTTCAGATAGGTTTCCGGGCTGCCCAGGCCATAGATGCACGACACCGTGGTGACGATGATCGCGTCCTTGCGTTCCAGCAGCGCCTTGGTCGCCGACAGACGCATCTGCTCGATGTGGTCGTTGATCGATGCGTCCTTCTCGATAAAGGTATCGGAGGACGGCACATAGGCTTCGGGCTGGTAGTAGTCGTAGTAGGAAACGAAGTACTCCACCGCGTTGTTCGGGAAGAACGCCTTGAACTCGCCATACAACTGCGCGGCCAGGGTCTTGTTCGGTGCCAGTACCAGGGTCGGGCGGTTGATCTGCGCGATCACGTTGGCGATGCTGAATGTCTTGCCCGAACCGGTCACCCCGAGCAGCGTCTGGTGCGACAAGCCGGCTTCGATGCCTTCGACCATCTGGCGAATCGCTTCGGGTTGATCGCCGGCGGGTTCAAAGCGGGTGACGAGCTGGAAATCCGACATAACGTACCTCTTTCAAGTCACCCCCGGCTGCACTCCACCAAGGACGAAAAAAACTCAGCGACCCGCGAATTCTCATCGCAGGTTGCAGGAAAAAACCATGATAGCTGTAGAAGTGGTGGCTAATGTGTCGGGTTTCAAGGCAATCGTCCGACCTGCCGTCTACGCTCAAGGCTGGATCAAGACTAACGGTCGGCAAATAAACCGAAAAAGTTGGCCGAAAAGCCGTTTCGGTTGTCGCCCTTGACCGTGATGGCCTCTATACTAGCTCCCCGTTTGTGCACCGCTCTAGTGCATTCGGCTGGAGCGCGACACGTCCCTCCTTTCCCCCAAAGAGCTGCCGCAAAAATGAGCCTGTTCTCCGCTGTCGAAATGGCACCACGCGATCCAATCCTGGGCCTCAACGAAGCATTCAACGCCGATACACGAACCACCAAGGTCAACCTTGGCGTGGGCGTTTACTGCAACGAAGAGGGGAAGATTCCGCTCTTGCGTGCCGTTGCCGAAGCGGAAGCCATTCGCGTGGCGCAACACGCCGCCCGGGGCTACCTGCCGATCGACGGCATCGTGGCCTACGACCAGGCCGTGCAAAAGCTGCTGTTCGGCGCTGACTCGCCCCTGCTGAGCGCAGGCCGCGTGATCACCGCACAAGCGGTCGGCGGCACCGGCGCACTGAAGATCGGCGCTGACTTCCTCAAGCAACTGCTGCCCAATGCCGTGGTTGCCATCAGCGACCCGAGCTGGGAAAACCACCAGGCGCTGTTCGAAAAAGCCGGCTTCCCGGTGCAGACCTACCGCTACTACGACGCCGCCACCCACGACGTGAACCGTGCCGGTCTGCTCGACGACCTCAACGCCCTGCCGCCACAGTCCATCGTGGTATTGCACGCCTGCTGCCACAACCCGACCGGCGTCGACCTGAGCCCTGCCGACTGGCAACAAGTGCTGGACGTGGTCAAGGCGAAAAACCTGGTGCCGTTCCTCGACATGGCCTACCAGGGTTTTGGCGATGGCATTCACGAAGACGCTGCGGCGGTGCGCCTGTTCGCGGAATCGGGCCTGACGTTCTTTGTATCGAGCTCGTTCTCCAAGTCGTTCTCCCTGTACGGCGAACGCGTCGGCGCGCTGTCGATCGTCAGCGAATCCAAGGAAGAAAGTGCGCGCATCCTGTCCCAGGTCAAGCGTGTGATCCGCACCAACTACTCGAACCCGCCGACCCACGGCGCGGCGATCGTGGCTGCGGTGCTGAACAACCCAGAGCTGCGCGCCAAGTGGGAAGCCGAGCTGGCCGAAATGCGCCTGCGCATCCGTGGCATGCGCGAGCAGATGGTCGCCGAACTGGCCAAGGCTGCGCCGGGCCACGACTTCAGCTTTGTCGGTCGCCAGCGTGGGATGTTCTCCTACTCCGGCCTGACCGTTGAGCAAGTCACCCGCCTGCGCACCGAGTTTGGGATCTATGCGCTGGATACCGGGCGTATCTGTGTGGCGGCGTTGAACCAGGCGAACATCGGTGCGGTAACAAAGGCGATTGTTCAGGTTCTATAACCCTGGCGGCGCTGTACGAAGGGAAGCTACGGCTTCCCTTTTTAATGCCTGTCAGAAAACGCCCTGCTCCCCTAGACTGACCCCCGACTGCCCCTTTGCTATGAGACCCCTATGAGAAACGACGACCTGGACCTGCATGCCGACCGCGATGAACTGGACCACTTCACCCCGCGTGCGCCTCAAGCCAAGCGCCAGAAAAGCCTGGTACTGCAAGTAGCCCTCGGCGTATTCCTCGGTGGCCTGGCCCTGTGGCTGGTGCAATTGGGTGCGACAGCCATCATGGCCAAATTGGCGATGGGTACCCTGCAATTCGGCGGCTGATGAAGATCGAAAGGAGGGAGGGGGCTTGCCTGCGAAGGCGGTGTATCAGTGATGGGTGTATTGGCTGACCCACCGCTTTCGGGGGCAAGCCCCCTCCCACATTGGTTTTATGGGGTTTCCAGGGCGCGTTCCTCCAGCAACCGCACAAAACTGTTAAGGCTCTGCGACACCGTGCCCCGGCGCCAGATCAGCCAGGTGTGCAACAGGCGGAAACTGTCCGTCAGCGGCCACACACTCACCGTGGTAAACCCCGGCATGCTTTCCAGCATGCTGCGCGGCATCAGCGCCAGGCCGGCCCCAGCGCTGACGCAGGCAAGCATGCCGTGGTAAGACTCCATCTCAAAAATCCGCCCCGGCACCGCGCCGTCCTGTGAGAACCAGCGCTCGAAGTGGTGCCGGTACGAACAGTTGGAGCGAAAGGTATAGATGCTTTCCCCGTTCACATCCTGCCCGCGGGTGATCGGCGCGTGGTGCAACGGTGCAATCACCACCATCTCCTCCTCGAACACCGCCACGCCCTCCAGGGTGGCATGCAACACCGGCCCATCGACAAACGCTGCCGCCAGGCGCCCTGACAGCACGCCTTCGATCATCGTGCCGGATGGCCCGGTACTCAGGTCCAACTCGACCTTGGTGTGCTTCTGGTTATACGCCGCCAGTAACGCAGGAATGCGCACCGCTGCGGTGCTTTCCAGCGAACCCAGGGCAAACGCGCCCTGGGGCTCCTCCCCCGCCACCGTCGCGCGGGCTTCCTGCACCAAGTCGAGAATGCGCCGCGCATAGCCGAGGAAGTTCCACCCGGCCGGCGACAAGCGCAGGCGGCTCTTCTCGCGGATAAACAGCTCCACGCCGAGATCCTGCTCCAGTTGCTTGATGCGCGTGGTCAGGTTGGACGGCACCCGATGAATCAACTGCGCGGCGGCGCTGATGCTGCCTTGCTCGGCAACGGCCTTGAAGATTTCCAGCTGCACCAGGTCCAAATCATTCTCCAATCGTGAACATATTGCTTAATATTATTCACTTTCCAGAAAAGACATAGCCCCTTACGCTGATTCCAATCCAAACTTTCAGCAGGACGGTGCCATGCACACTATCACTCACCAGACCCACGCCCTCTCGATCAACCCTGCCACCGGCGAAACGCTCGGCAGTTACCCGTATGAAAGCGAGGCCCAACTGGACGCCGCCCTCGACCGTGCCACCGCTGCCTTCCGCACCTGGCGCCGTCAGCCGGTCAGCCAGCGCGCAGAGCGTTTGCTGGCACTGGCCGGAGCCCTGCGTGATCAAGCCGAGGAGATGGCGCAGATGATCACCCTGGAAATGGGCAAACCCATCGCTCAGGCCCGCGCCGAAATCGAGAAATGCGCGCAACTCAGCGAGTGGTACGCCGCCCACGGCCCCGCCATGCTCGCCCCGGAACCGACGCTGGTGGACAACGGCACCGCGCATATCGAATACCGCCCGCTGGGGCCAATCCTCGCCGTGATGCCATGGAACTTCCCGGTGTGGCAAGTCCTGCGCGGCGCCGTGCCGACGCTGCTCGCCGGCAACACCTACGTACTCAAACACGCGCCGAACGTGATGGGCAGCGCCTACCTGATGAAAGCGGCGTTCCACAAAGCCGGCTTTGCGCAAGGCCTGTTCGAAGTGCTCAACGTGACCCAGGACGGTGTGTCCAAAGCCATCGCCGACCCACGCATCGCCGCCGTCACTCTCACCGGCAGCGTGCGCGCCGGCATGGCTATCGGCTCCCAGGCCGGTGCCGCGCTGAAGAAATGCGTGCTCGAACTGGGCGGCTGCGACCCGTTCATCGTGCTCAACGACGCCGACCTCGACGCCGCCGTCCAGGCTGCCGTGATCGGCCGTTTCCAGAACAGCGGTCAAGTCTGCGCTGCCGCCAAGCGTCTGATCATCGAAGCCGGCGTGGTGGACGCGTTCACCGCCAAGTTCGTCGAAGCCTGCCGCCAACTGGTGATGGGCGACCCGACCTCGACCAGCACCTACCTCGGCCCGATGGCCCGCTTCGACCTGCGCGACGAACTGCACGGCCAGGTCCAGGCCACCCTGGCAGAAGGCGCGACCCTGCTGCTGGGCGGTAACAAAGTGCCCGGCGCCGGCAACTACTACGCGCCGACCGTACTGGCCGATGTCACCGACCAGATGACCTCGTTCAAACAGGAGCTGTTCGGCCCCGTCGCCTCCATCATCAGCGCCCGCGACGCTGACCACGCCGTGGCCCTGGCCAACGACAGCGAGTTTGGCCTGACCGCGAGCATCTTCACCCGCGATTCGGCGAAAGCGCGCGATATCGCCAACCAACTCGAAACCGGCGGGATCTTCGTCAACGCCTTCAGCGTGTCCGACCCTCGGGTGGCGTTTGGCGGCGTGAAGAAAAGCGGCTTTGGGCGCGAGTTGTCGCACTTTGGCGTGCGGGAATTCTGCAATGCGCAGACGGTATGGCTGGATCGTAAGTAAGCCAAAGCAACCCCTGTGGCAAGGGAGTGTGACCCCACTGGGCTGCGCAACAGGCTCAACAGCGAATATGCCGCCGCAGGCACTGCACCAGCCCGTCCAGCGCCTGTGACTTCACCGGTGCGAGCACACAGACTGTGTGCTCGCGCTCACCTTCCGTCACGGTCAAGGTGTAATGCACCTGGCCTGGATTACCGGGTTCCGGCGCGGTGCTTTGCGGTAACTGAAAGAAGTGCGAAGCCTCGATCAGTTGCCGCAACTCTTGCTGGTCCGGCTCGGGCAGCTTCTCCAGTTCCACGGTGTTCGGTCGGGCCAGGCCCGGAAAAAACGCCGGACCACCGATTTCCTTGATCGAAATTTGCATGGCTGCTCCTCACCGCCCAGGCGGGTTGTCAGACGTTAATGCCCACGGCTTTCCAGCCTTCCTTCACCGCCTTCTGCTCAGCCTTGTCAGCACCGTACAGCCGGCCGGCGATGTCGTAGGTGATGCGCGCGAAACGCAGAAACCCCGCGTTCGGCCGCAACCGCGAGTCGCGCAGCGCGTCATACCAGATACGCCCGGCGCGCTCCCAGGCAAACCCGCCGATCTTCGTGGCCACCTGATAGAACGCATGGTTGGGAATGCCGGAATTGATATGCACCCCGCCGTTGTCCTCATAGGTCTGCACGAAATCGTCCATATGCCAAGGCTGAGGGTCCTTGCCCAGCAGCTTGTCATCAAACGCGGTGCCTGGCGCTTTCATCGAGCGCAAAGCAGTGCCTTTGATTTGCTTGGTAAACAACCCTTTGCCGATCAACCAATCCGCATCTTGCGCCTTTTGCTGCAGCGCGTACTGCTTGATGAGTGAACCGAACACGTCAGACAGCGACTCGTTCAACGCACCGGATTGATTGAAATACATCAACTTGGCCTCATCCTCGGTCACACCGTGGGCCAACTCATGGCCAATGACATCAAGGGCGATCGTGAACCGGTTGAATAGCTGCTGATCGCCATCACCAAACACCATCTGGCTCGAATTCCAGAACGCATTGTTGTAGCTCTGGCCAAAATGAACCGTCGCGTCCAGTGCCATACCGGCGTCGTCAATGGAATTGCGGTCGAAGACCTGATCAAAAAAATCGAACGTGGCGCCCAACCCGTCATAGGCCTCGTCCACCGCGACATCACCACTGGCAGGTTGCCCTTCGCCACGGATCAGCTTGCCCGGCAGGCTATCGGCGCCCTCGGCGCTGTAGATCGAACGCCGTTTGTCGGCGCCCATAGCCAGGGCCATATGGGCGGCCCCTTTGGAGGGCACGGCAACCATGCGCAACGAACGGAACGTGCTGTCTTTGGCGCGTGTCCGTAACGCGACGTCGCGTTGCGCTTTATCGCCATTGCGGGCGATCTGGTCGAGCATGTACGGCGGGATCAGGCAGAAAATCGGATTGCGATGCTGGCGAACACACATTGGCTGGCTCCATTTTGGCGGGTGGTGAACGTCCGGGTAACCGTTCAAGGATAGTCATGCTGCGACGGCTTGGCCCAAATTGTCATGAAGCTATGCTGCAGTAGCGTTTATCCAAGGACTGCGAGGAACTTACGATGCCCCCACGCACCGCCAAAATCGACCTTTCGCGCCGCCCCCGGCTCGCCGATCTGCGCCCGTTGATCGCGGCCAGCCCCAGCCTCATGGAGGCCAGGGCGGCGACTGTGCGCGTCACCGCGGCCAAGGACCTGCAGGACCGGGGCGGCTACGCTGAAGCGTTTCTCGACCGCTTCGTGGTGCCATGGCCCACGGTGGATGAGGCCCTGGCGGCTGACGTACAACCGCTGCGCCTGGACTACACGCATTTCTCAGTGACCATGTCCCGCTCGAGGCGACTGGCGCTCTACGTGGGCGCCAATATCGATGGCGGACAGCATGTGGATATCATCCGCAGCAACGACGCCTGGGCCTACGACGGTCGCCTGCCCATCAGCGCACAGGTGGGCGACGCGCTCTACACCAACAATGGCCTGGACCGCGGTCACCTGGTACGCCGACAAGACCCCAACTGGGGCGACGCCGCCAACACGGCCAATGCCGACACCTTCCACTTCACCAACTGCTCACCGCAGATGAGCGGGTTCAACCAGAAGACCTGGCTGGAGCTCGAGGACTACATTCTCGATAACACTCAACGCTGGAAAGCCCGGGCCACGGTGTTTACCGGCCCGGTGCTGGCTGACGACGACCGTGTTTACCGGGGCGTTAAAATCCCCAAGGCATTCTGGAAAGTGGTCGCCTACCTCAGCGACGACGGCGAGCCCTCCGCCAGCGCCTACATGATCGACCAAAGCCGTGAACTGGGTCAGCTCGACCTCATGTTCGGCCAGCTCAGAACCTACCAACGCAGCGTGATTCAGATAGAGCGATTGACCGGTATTCGCTTCGGCAACCTGGCCGACTACGACGGTTTCAGCAACGAAGAGCGCGCCACGGGGACGCGAATTGAAGCGCTGATCCAGGGCCCTGAAGATATTCGTCTCTGACCGGGCGACCTAAGGCTATATCGCCTCGCCGTGATCGACTACCATACCGCGCCGGTTCCCAAACGGGACTAATAGGGAATCCGAAGCGCGGTACATCGCGCCAATCGGAACTGCCCCCGCAACTGTAGATGCCGAGCCTGCTCCCCCACTGCCACTGGACCACGTCCGGGAAGGCCGGAGCGTGGCGACGACGCATCAGTCAGGAGACCTGCCGGCCCAGCAAAATCACTAACCGGCGGGGTGTCCGGGAAGGACATCCTTGCCTGCCTCAACCGCAGCGGTCGAGGGCGTATTTCCGAACCGTACATCCCCAGCTCCAGGTACGGCTTCAAGGAGATTGCCCCATGCTGCCACGCGTTATCGCCCTGCTCACCGGGCTGGGCTTGTGTGCCCTGGCCCAAGCCAACCCCACTCAGTACCCGCTGACGGTGGAGAACTGCGGCAGCACCCTGACCTTCGCGCAAGCGCCCGCCCGCAGCGTGACCATCGGCCAGGCTGCCACCGAAATGCTCTATGCCCTCGGCGTGGGCGATAAAGTAGTCGGCACGTCGCTGTGGTTCAACAACGTGTTGCCGCCATTCAAGGCGCTGAACGACAACATCGAACGCCTGGCCAATAACGAACCGAGTTTCGAGTCGGTGATCGCCAAACGCCCGCAACTGGTGGCGGCCGAGCTGGAATGGGTGGTCGGCCCGCAAGGCGTGGTGGGCACCCGCGAGCAGTTTCATGAGTTGAAGATCGCCACCTACCTGTTGCCCTCCGACTGCGAAGGCAAGGACAACCGGGTGGGCGCCGACGGCACGCGGCTGGAGCCATTCCGTGTCGACACGATCTACAAGAGCATCCGCCAACTGGCCGAGATTTTCGACGTACAAGATCGCGGCCGGCAACTCAACGATGAACTCAAGACACGCCTGGCCAAGTCCGTCGCCACGGTGCACAGCAAGGGGCTCAAGCAGGCCAGCGCGTTGGTGTGGTTCTCCAGCGCCGAGATGGCCAGCGATCCCTACGTGGCCGGCCACAAGGGCGTCCCTGAGTTCATGCTGCAAACCCTCGGCCTGCGCAACGTGGTGCAGTCCGATGAGGAATGGCCCGCCGTCGGCTGGGAAACCATCGCCAAGGCCAACCCCACCGTGCTGGTGATCGCGCGTATGGACCGCCGCCGCTACCCGGCTGACGATCATGAACAGAAGCTGGCCTTCCTGCGCAGCGACCCGGTGACGCGCAACATGGACGCGGTTAAACACAACCGCATCATCATCCTCGACGCCATGGCCCTGCAGGCCAGCGTGCGCACCTTCGAGGGCCTTGAACAACTGGCCACGGCCATCGACGGCTACGACCTGCCGAAATGAGCGCCAGCCTGATACGAACCGTGCTTGCCCTGGCGTTGCTGCTGATCGCCGTGCTCGCCGGCGTGGCCATCGGCGAAACCGCCATCACGCCACACGTGGTGCTCCAAGTGCTGGCCAACAAGCTGTGGGCGGCCGGCTACGTGCTGGACCCGATCGATGAAGGCGTGGTGTGGAACTACCGCCTGACCCGCACCCTGGTCGCCGCTGCGTGCGGGGCGGGGCTGGCCACCTGCGGGGTGATTTTGCAGTCGTTGTTGCGCAACCCCTTGGCCGATCCTTACCTGCTGGGCATCAGCGCCGGTGCTTCGACCGGCGCAGTCCTGGTGGTGCTGATGGGCGTCGGCGGTGGTTTGATTTCGCTATCCGTCGGCGCATTTGCCGGGGCGATGGCGGCGTTTGCGCTGGTGATATTGCTCGCACGGGCCAGCGGTTCGTCCAGCGGCACCGGGCAGATCATCCTCGCGGGCATCGCTGGCTCGCAACTGTTCAACGCGCTGACTGCGTTCCTGATCACCAAGTCGGCCAGCTCCGAACAGGCGCGCGGCATTTTGTTCTGGCTGCTGGGCAACCTCAGCGGTGTGCGTTGGCCGTCGGTGTGGCTGGCGGTGCCGGTGGCGGTCGCCGGGTTGGCGGTGTGCCTGTGGCATCGCCGTGCGCTGGATGCGTTCACCTTCGGCAGCGACTCGGCGGCCTCCCTCGGCATCCCGGTGCGCCGCGTGCAGTTTGTGCTGGTGGGCTGCGCCGCATTGGTCACGGCGGTGATGGTGTCGATTGTCGGCTCTATCGGGTTTGTCGGGCTGGTGATCCCCCATGCAGTGCGTCTGCTGCTCGGCACCGGGCACTCACGCCTGCTGCCGGCCAGCGCGTTGGGCGGCGCGCTATTTCTGATCGCGGCGGATGTGCTGTCGCGCACCTTGATCAAGGGCCAGGTGATTCCGGTCGGCGTGGTCACGGCACTGGTCGGCGCGCCGGTGTTTGCGCTGATTCTGATCGGCCGGAGAAACGCTCGATGAGTGCGCCAGTGTTGAGCTGCACCGGGTTGGGCTTCAAGGTGCGCGACGCCGAGTTGCTGCGGGATATCCACCTGGAGGTGGCGTCAGGCGAAACCCTCGGGATTGTCGGACCGAACGGCTCCGGTAAATCCACCTTGCTCAAACTGTTGGCCGGTTTGCGTACTCCTGCCCATGGCGAAGTGCGCCTCGGTGGCGAGCGTCTGAGCGAACTGTCCCGCCGCACCATCGCACAACGTCTGGCCGTGGTGGAACAACAGGCCGACACCGACGATGCCATTCGCGTGTTCGACGCTGTCGCCTTGGGCCGCACACCGTGGCTGTCTGCGCTGAGCCCGTGGTCCGAGGCAGACGAGCGCATCGTGCGCCAGGCACTGCACGACGTGGACGCCACCCACTTGAGCAACCGCGCCTGGCGCAGCCTCTCCGGCGGTGAACGCCAACGCGTACACATCGCCCGCGCCCTGGCGCAACGGCCGCAGATTCTGTTGTTGGATGAACCGACCAATCACCTGGATATCCAGCATCAACTGGCGATTTTGAAGGGGGTGCAGGCGTTGCCCGTCACGACCTTGATCGCCTTGCACGACCTCAACCAGGCGCTGACCTGTGATCGCCTGGCCGTGCTGGAGCGCGGGCGCTTGGTGGCGCTGGGCAAGCCACTGGAAGTGCTGACACCGCAGCGGCTGCAGGACACGTTCGGGGTGCAGGCGCACTATCTGACGGACCCGTTCGATGGGGCGCAGATTCTGCGGTTGCGCTGTTAAAAACAACGCCGTTCAAATGTCGGCGCTGTCGAGCCCGGCGAGGCGGCGAAGGGATCACCGCGCATCACCTGCCGAACCAGCGCGCTCGCATCGCTAACTCTCGACAATCCTGAGCCAAGGCCACCGCGCCTGATAGCTGCGCGCCTTGTGCTCAAACAACCCCGGCTGCGGATTGATGGGGTTGATCCTGAGAAAGCCCTGCTCCATATCAGTCAAACCAAACGGCGCATACACCTCACCCGTCGCCACATCCAGCCCGATGCACGTCCCGGCCACCAGGTAACGATCAATCCCGTCGCGAGCCGAGCGCAACTGCGGATACGGTCGGCCAAACCGCTGGCCATACCACAGGTGAACGCGCGCCTGATTCTTTACCTCAATTTCAACGTCCAAATCCTCGAACAGCCGCTGCGCTGCGCGAATGACCGCGTCTTCAGCCTCCCAGGAAAGGTCCGAATCGAAGTAAAAAACGTCGTAGTCCTTCACCCCCTGATCAGCAGGCAGATTCGACTGATGATTCCAAACGGCCTGGAACAGACAGCCCGCCGTCAGCATGCACTGGCTCAAACCAAGAGCGGGCAGGCGCGCGGTGATCTCGGCGTTGATGGGGTTGGCCATGGCCAGCTTGAGAAAGGTTTCGACGGTCAATGTCATGTTCAATCCTTTGTAATGGTCGCCGGTCCTGGGCAGCCAACAGTACAACAACGCGGGTTACGCTTTCACGTAACGACCCCTTCTTCACGTCATCAAAATTCGCTAAGGTGCCTCGACACGCCGCCCCCTATTCCCCTCACCGAGACACCCACCTTGGCCCACTCCCCCACGGATCACCCCGCCAGCGCCTGGTCGGTGTTTCTGATTTTTCTGCGCCTGGGGCTCACCTCCTTCGGCGGCCCCATCGCGCACCTGGGTTACTTTCGCGACGAATTTGTCACTCGGCGCCGCTGGCTGAGCGAGCGCAGCTATGGGGATTTGGTCGCACTGTGCCAATTCCTGCCCGGCCCGGCCAGCAGCCAGGTGGGCATCGCGCTGGGCCTGTCGCGGGCCGGCTACGGTGGGGCGCTAGCGGCGTGGTTGGGGTTTACGCTGCCGTCCGCCATTGTGCTGATCCTGTTCGCCTTGGGCATTGCCCAACACAGCACAGTCCTTCCTACCGGCGCGCTGCATGGCCTTAAGGTAGTGGCCGTCGCCGTGGTCGCCCAAGCGGTATGGGGTATGGCGCGCAACCTGTGTACCGACGCAGCGCGCATCACCTTGATGCTGCTCGCCGCCTGCGCGGCCCTGCTGCAAACCTCGGCGTGGGGCCAGGTGGCAGTGATCGGCGCGGCGGCGGTGGCTGGCCTGCTGCTGTTCAAGCCCACGCCGCCCGCTGCGCACGATACGTTGCCCGTGACGCTCAGCCGCCGTGCCGGGGCGATGTGGTTATCGCTGTTTGTGCTGGTGCTGGCCGGCCTGCCGGTCCTGGCCCAATTGATCCCCAACCAGAGCCTGGCGCTGACCGACGCCTTCTACCGCAGCGGCTCGCTGGTATTCGGCGGCGGCCACGTGGTGCTGCCGCTGCTGCAGGCCGAAGTCGTACCCACCGGGTGGGTGAGCAACGACGTATTCCTCGCTGGCTACGGCGCCGCCCAAGCCATGCCCGGCCCGCTGTTCACTTTCGCCGCCTTCCTCGGCGCCTCGATGACCCAGCCCCCGAACGGCTGGCTCGGCGGCACGCTCTGCCTGCTGGCGATCTTCGCCCCGTCGTTTTTGCTGGTGATGGGCGCGCTGCCCTTCTGGGAAAGCCTGCGGCACAGCCCGCGCACCCAGGCCGCCCTCGCGGGCGTGAACGCCGCAGTAGTTGGCCTGTTGCTGGCGGCGCTGTACCAGCCGGTGTGGACCAGTGCGATCTTTAGCGCACGGGATTTCGGCCTGGCCCTGATCGGCCTGGTGGCGCTGATGGTATGGAAGCTGCCACCGTGGCTGGTGGTTGCCGGAAGCGGCGCGGCGGGATGGTTATTAAGTCTTACGCTGTAACGCGTCCACCGTGCCTTGCTGCTCGACCTGTCCGAAGACCTCGGCGACTGACGATTAGCCTTTCAACTCACTCGCGCGATTGCTCGCCGCGTCGTCGTAAGCCACATACAACGACTCGGCGATTTGACTTTTGATGGCCTTGGTGGACTCGAGCCCCAAGACAAAACCTTCAGCTTTGCCGCCGGCGCGGTTGAGTTCTTCGTGGGTCGAGGCGCCGGTGATGGCGTCGAGAAGCTTGGAGGCGTGAGGGCCTACACCTTTGGGAAGGGAAATTTGGTCGATGGTCATTGCTGTACCTTTATGAAAAATGGACGGTAGCGCGTGGACCACTCCCGGGCTGGCATGGTAGACCTGTTTGGAAAGAAAGGGGCTGCTTTCGGCCCAAAACCGGGCATCAAGTGTCGACAGATTTAAGGACGATTCAGGCTGGCGCCAACCTAGCGGGAACTCCGTACCAGTCTGAGAATATTTTCCCGCAGACAAACAAAACCCCTGTCTGCGTAAGCAAACAGGGGTTCTGGAATTTAATCTTGACGATGACCTACTCTCACATGGGGAAACCCCACACTACCATCGGCGATGCATCGTTTCACTGCTGAGTTCGGGATGGGATCAGGTGGTTCCAATGCTCTATGGTCGTCAAGAAATTCGGGTACTGAGTCGTGGCCAGCTGGCCTCGCTTCAGCAAATTGGGTATGTGATAGCTTTCGGTGTTTTGTGAGATTCGAACTTTCGGTTCGTTTCGTCTTCACACACCGCAATCTGATGCTCTTTCGAGTAGTCAAATTGCTTGGGTGTTATATGGTCAAGCCTCACGGGCAATTAGTATTGGTTAGCTCAACGCCTCACAGCGCTTACACACCCAACCTATCAACGTCGTAGTCTTCGACGGCCCTTCAGGGGACTCAAGGTCCCAGTGAGATCTCATCTTGAGGCTAGTTTCCCGCTTAGATGCTTTCAGCGGTTATCTATTCCGAACATAGCTACCCGGCAATGCCACTGGCGTGACAACCGGAACACCAGAGGTTCGTCCACTCCGGTCCTCTCGTACTAGGAGCAGCCCCTCTCAAATCTCAAACGTCCACGGCAGATAGGGACCGAACTGTCTCACGACGTTCTAAACCCAGCTCGCGTACCACTTTAAATGGCGAACAGCCATACCCTTGGGACCGGCTTCAGCCCCAGGATGTGATGAGCCGACATCGAGGTGCCAAACACCGCCGTCGATATGAACTCTTGGGCGGTATCAGCCTGTTATCCCCGGAGTACCTTTTATCCGTTGAGCGATGGCCCTTCCATACAGAACCACCGGATCACTAAGACCTACTTTCGTACCTGCTCGACGTGTCTGTCTCGCAGTCAAGCGCGCTTTTGCCTTTATACTCTACGACCGATTTCCGACCGGTCTGAGCGCACCTTCGTACTCCTCCGTTACTCTTTAGGAGGAGACCGCCCCAGTCAAACTACCCACCATACACTGTCCTCGATCCGGATAACGGACCTGAGTTAGAACCTCAAAGTTGCCAGGGTGGTATTTCAAGGTTGGCTCCACGCGAACTAGCGTCCACGCTTCAAAGCCTCCCACCTATCCTACACAAGCAAATTCAAAGTCCAGTGCAAAGCTATAGTAAAGGTTCACGGGGTCTTTCCGTCTAGCCGCGGATACACTGCATCTTCACAGCGATTTCAATTTCACTGAGTCTCGGGTGGAGACAGCGCCGCCATCGTTACGCCATTCGTGCAGGTCGGAACTTACCCGACAAGGAATTTCGCTACCTTAGGACCGTTATAGTTACGGCCGCCGTTTACCGGGGCTTCGATCAAGAGCTTCGCGTTAGCTAACCCCATCAATTAACCTTCCGGCACCGGGCAGGCGTCACACCCTATACGTCCACTTTCGTGTTTGCAGAGTGCTGTGTTTTTAATAAACAGTCGCAGCGGCCTGGTATCTTCGACCGGCATGAGCTTACGGAGCAAGTCCTTCACCCTCACCGGCGCACCTTCTCCCGAAGTTACGGTGCCATTTTGCCTAGTTCCTTCACCCGAGTTCTCTCAAGCGCCTTGGTATTCTCTACCCAACCACCTGTGTCGGTTTGGGGTACGGTTCCTGGTTACCTGAAGCTTAGAAGCTTTTCTTGGAAGCATGGCATCAACCACTTCGTTAACTAAAAGTTAACTCGTCATCAGCTCTCGGCCTTAGAATCCCGGATTTACCTAAGATTCCAGCCTACCACCTTAAACTTGGACAACCAACGCCAAGCTGGCCTAGCCTTCTCCGTCCCTCCATCGCAATAACCAGAAGTACAGGAATATTAACCTGTTTTCCATCGACTACGCTTTTCAGCCTCGCCTTAGGGACCGACTAACCCTGCGTCGATTAACGTTGCGCAGGAAACCTTGGTCTTTCGGCGTGGGTGTTTTTCACACCCATTATCGTTACTCATGTCAGCATTCGCACTTCTGATACCTCCAGCAAGCTTCTCAACTCACCTTCACAGGCTTACAGAACGCTCCTCTACCGCATCACCTAAGTGATACCCGTAGCTTCGGTGTATGGTTTGAGCCCCGTTACATCTTCCGCGCAGGCCGACTCGACTAGTGAGCTATTACGCTTTCTTTAAAGGGTGGCTGCTTCTAAGCCAACCTCCTAGCTGTCTAAGCCTTCCCACATCGTTTCCCACTTAACCATAACTTTGGGACCTTAGCTGACGGTCTGGGTTGTTTCCCTTTTCACGACGGACGTTAGCACCCGCCGTGTGTCTCCCATGCTCGGCACTTGTAGGTATTCGGAGTTTGCATCGGTTTGGTAAGTCGGGATGACCCCCTAGCCGAAACAGTGCTCTACCCCCTACAGTGATACATGAGGCGCTACCTAAATAGCTTTCGAGGAGAACCAGCTATCTCCGAGCTTGATTAGCCTTTCACTCCGATCCACAGGTCATCCGCTAACTTTTCAACGGTAGTCGGTTCGGTCCTCCAGTTAGTGTTACCCAACCTTCAACCTGCCCATGGATAGATCGCCCGGTTTCGGGTCTATTCCCAGCGACTAGACGCCCTATTAAGACTCGCTTTCGCTACGCCTCCCCTATTCGGTTAAGCTCGCCACTGAAAATAAGTCGCTGACCCATTATACAAAAGGTACGCAGTCACCTAACAAGTAGGCTCCCACTGCTTGTACGCATACGGTTTCAGGATCTATTTCACTCCCCTCTCCGGGGTTCTTTTCGCCTTTCCCTCACGGTACTAGTTCACTATCGGTCAGTCAGTAGTATTTAGCCTTGGAGGATGGTCCCCCCATATTCAGACAAAGTTTCTCGTGCTCCGTCCTACTCGATTTCATGACTAAGAGATTTTCGCGTACAGGGCTATCACCCACTATGGCCGTACTTTCCAGAACGTTCCGCTAATCTCAAAGCCACTTAAGGGCTAGTCCCCGTTCGCTCGCCACTACTAAGGGAATCTCGGTTGATTTCTTTTCCTCAGGGTACTTAGATGTTTCAGTTCCCCTGGTTCGCCCCTTACACCTATGTATTCAGTGTAAGGTAACCATCTTATGATGGCTGGGTTCCCCCATTCAGACATCTCCGGATCAAAGTCTGTTTGCCGACTCCCCGAAGCTTTTCGCAGGCTACCACGTCTTTCATCGCCTCTGACTGCCAAGGCATCCACCGTATGCGCTTCTTCACTTGACCATATAACCCCAAGCAATCTGGTTATACTGTGAAGACGACATTCGCCGAAAATTCGATAATACTCAATTAAGAGCAACTCACAAATTTTACCTTAGCCTGATCCGCTACCAGTGAAAGTAACGTTCAGTCTATCTTTCTATCACATACCCAAATTTTTAAAGAACGGTTCTGAAAAAGATCAGAGCTAATTATTCGATTCGAATAGTTAGCTCTGCACTTTGACAAACGCATGAATCAAGCAATTCGTGTGGGAACTTATGGAGCAGCTGATGTCGTCGATTAAGGAGGTGATCCAGCCGCAGGTTCCCCTACGGCTACCTTGTTACGACTTCACCCCAGTCATGAATCACACCGTGGTAACCGTCCTCCCGAAGGTTAGACTAGCTACTTCTGGTGCAACCCACTCCCATGGTGTGACGGGCGGTGTGTACAAGGCCCGGGAACGTATTCACCGCGACATTCTGATTCGCGATTACTAGCGATTCCGACTTCACGCAGTCG
>NZ_CM176870.1:4245000-5560000 GCF_058135675.1 Pseudomonas sp. PAMC25584
TACGGTGTTGGGGATGCTGAAATTGAGCGGTGCGCTGCTGACTGCACGAGCATTGATACCTTGATGGTTCAACAGCTCGGCGTAGGCGATACAGCAGGCGAAGGCGTCGATATCCAGATAGGCGGAGCCGGAGGTCACGACCCGCATGATGTGCGACATTGCTTTCCTTAAAATCCATTGTCCAAAATGAAAACCGCGCATGAGTGTCCGACGCACTCATGAATAAAATATGACACCCAGGCCCCTATGCCGTTACCGCCAAGCGACAGCGCCTGCCTCGAACGCCATCGGGTTGCAGTGGCTCACTGTTTCAAGCTGATATCATTCCGGCATTCACCTGCTGAGTAGCAATCATGAACCGTCGTAAAAAGATCAATCAGCTATTAAAGGCCAACGCAAAGAAGGCCAGTGCCAAATTGGCACCTAAAAGCAAAGATAAATACGTCAGTAAAGCGGACCGCTTGAAACTGGCGGAGGGGTCCGATCAGGACGCCAGCAGTTCCCCAGACAACGAAACCTGATTCAAGGCACTCTATAGCGGCGTAGCAGTCTGTTCCTCGCCCCTTCTCGCCCAGCGGAGTTCCCATGATCACTGTCCACCACCTCAACAACTCGCGCTCGCAGCGCATTCTCTGGCTGCTCGAAGAGCTCGGCCTGCCTTACGAGATCAAGCGTTACCAGCGTGACCCGAAGACCAACCTGGCGCCGCCGGAACTCAAGGCGGTTCATCCGCTGGGCAAGTCCCCGGTAATTGAAGACGGCTCGCGCGTGGTGATCGAGTCCGCCGCGATCATCGATTACCTGATCCGTCGCCACGGTGCGGGCCGCCTGCAACCGGACCCAAGCACCGCCGCCTTTGATGAGTACGTGCAATGGCTGCACTTCGCCGAAGGCTCGGCGATGCTGCCGTTGATGCTCAACCTGTACGTCGGGTTCCTGGGTGACGCCGGCGCGCCGTTGCATCCGCGAATCGAGTCCGAGGTGGCCAATTACCTGGGTTATCTCAACGATGCGCTGGCGCACACGCCGTATCTGGTGGGTGACGAATTAAGTGGCGCGGATATTCAGATGAGTTTTATCGGCGAAATCGCCAACGCACAGGGCAAGTTGCAGGCGTATCCGAACCTGGCGGCGTGGGTGCAGCGGTTCCAGGCGCGACCGGCGTATCGCAAGGCGCTGGAACAGGGTGGGGAGTATGCGTTTGCGAAGTGACGGGCGATGAGGCCTTTGGCGAGTGCTTGAACCGGCGCCCTGCAGGCGCTGCCGAGCTTTAGCGAGGCTGCGATGCAGGCGCACACCGAGGTGATCCTGTCGCAGCCTCGCTGAAGCTCGACAGCTCCCACATTTGGACGGGTTTACCCCCGGCAAAGCTCTCTCGGCAGCCCACTCAGCTCAGGCGGAAACGTGCGGTGTTGTCACTCAACGCGCGGCTCCCCTTGCTCAGCGTATCCGCAGCCCGGTTCACCGCCCGCGCGCCATCGAGCAAGCGCCCCGCCGCCTGGTCCACCTGCTGGATATTGCCGCTCACTTCATCCGCCGTCGTCGCCTGCTCTTCCACCGCCGCCGCGATGTGCGCCAGGGTGTCGGTGACGTTCTGCACCGCCCCGGCGATCTCGCCCAGCCGCGTGCCCAGCCCGGTGACGGACTCGGCGTCGGTCAGGGCCTGAGCGCAGGCGGCGCTCATCAGTGTGACCGCCTGGCTGACCGTGGCACGCAAGCTGTCCACGGTGCTAGCGATTTGCGCGGTGGAGGCCTGGGTGCGTTGCGACAGGCTGCGCACTTCATCAGCGACCACCGCAAAGCCCCTGCCCTGTTCGCCGGCGCGCGCGGCTTCGATGGCGGCGTTAAGTGCCAGCAGGTTGGTTTGCTCGGCGATGCCACGAATGGTGTCGACCACCGACTGAATCTGCTGGCCCTGTTGGCTCACTTGTTCCAGGGCGTTGGCGGTGTCGGTCAGGCGCCGGTTGAGTTGCTGGATGCTGGCCGTGGTGCGCTGGCTATCGCGGCTGCTGTCTTCGGCGATGCGTCGAGTGTGCTGGGCGCTACCGGAGGCTTGTTCACAGCTTTTGGCGACGCCCATGGAAGTGGCGGCCAGTTGCGTAGCCGCTGCGGCGATCTGGCTGATCTGGTATTGCTGGTCTTCGACGTCGGTGAGGGTGCTGCCCGATTGCGAGTTGAGCGTGAGCACCGCCGAACCAAGCTGCTGAGTCTCGTGATTTACGCCCAGCAGGCTGGTACGCAGTTGCACCACCGCCACGTTGAGCGCGGCGCTGATCGCAGCCAGTTCATCGCGGCCGTCAACAGCCACTTCCACGCACAGGTTGCCGTCGCGCAGGGACTGGGCCAGCGTGGTGATGCCGCTGGCACTGCGACGGATCGAGGCTTGCAGACACATGAACAGGTAGAGCGCCGCCAGGGCCAGCAGGCTGAAGATGGCCGCGACGGGGATGAATTGCTGCAAGGCGCGATCGTGGTAATAGGTCAGGCGTGCATCCAGCGAGCGGAGCGACTGGTTGCGCAGCGCGCCCAGGCTGCCGAGCATCGTGTCGACACTGCGCTCGAAACCGGCAGGGTCGAGTTTGATGGTGCCACCGAACACGCCGTCGTCGAGCACTTTAAGCTCGCTGTCCAGTTGTTGCAGGCTGTTATCGTACTGCGCGGTCCAGGGCTCCAGGCCGAGGTATGGTTTGGCCTTGAGCGACGCGGCGGCCTTGACCAACTGGTCTCGCGCATCGCCGATACGGCCGCGCAGGTCGCGCATCTGCAAGCGGCTTTGCAACGTGAACTGCCCCGAGGCGATGGACGACTGACCAATACTGGCCATGCGGCCGATACGCTCGATCAGGTCCGGCGTGTGCTGGGTGGAAATCTGCATTAGCAGATAAGTCTCCAGCCAGGGGTCGAGGATCAGGCCGGCGTCGAGGGTGATCTGTTCGCGCAGGGTTTGCATGGCGGTCAGCGCCGAGGTGAAGCGATCGTAGCCGTCCGGCCACCAGCCCACGGTGCGCAGGGATTGCACATCCATCCCCTTGACCATTGCCTGCAACGCGTCGAAGCGCGCCAGGGTGTCGACGCTCGCGCCCTGTTGTTTGAGCGCATCGCCCAGAGCTTGCAGGCTTTGCAGGATAAGCGGGTTGTTCGCATCCAGCTTGTCCATCGCCGCCTTGGCTGCGGGCGTCGGTTCACGCAGCAGGTCCAGCGCTTTCCAGCGCGAGGCGAGGTTGCGCTGGGCAATCAATTGGCCATCTAACGCGTCCAGGGCCAGTAGTTGAGAAACGCCGGACTTTTCGCTGGAAATCACCGCAAGTTTGTCGCGATAGTCCAGCCCGATCATCCAGAGGCTCCCGACCAGGGGCAGCATGAACAGAATGAACAGGATCTGGAATTTGCGGGCGAAGCCGAAACGTCCGAGCAGGCGGATACCGGGTGACAACAGACTGTGCATGGCCGACTACTCCCCAAAACAACCCACGCGAGGCAACGATGGACGAAGCCTTGAAATGAATCACGGCAAAGTGCCATGTCATTGATTGGGAAGGCCCAAGCAAGATACGAGCCGCCACTAGCGAGCCCCTGAATAGGCGGTGCGGCACGCAAAAAACCGCGCGCAGTGCTCGAAAATGGGGCGAAAGCACTCAATCAAGGGAACGACCGAGTAGCGAGTGGGTTCGATCAACCCGGTGCGGCAATGAAAGGCCAGCTCACGCCAGCAACGCGGTGATCCACTGCACCTGCCGGGCGACCTCTTGCACCTTGGCCTCGGGCACCGCCTGGCGAGCCTGCTCGAAACTGGCCAGGGTTTTCTGCTTTTGCCGCAGCAGGCGCTGCCACTTGGCCAGGAAGGCCGGGCTGCGGGCCTGCAACTGCAGCGGACCGAAGTACAACTCTTCGGCACTGTACGCCACCGGTTCGGCGCGCTCAGCGACGATGATTTCGTAGTAGAAGCGGTTTTCCCGCAACAACTCTTCGACCAGGATGCGGTAACCGTTGTCCATCAGCCATTGGCGCAGCGGTTGCTCGCCGCCGTTGGGTTGCAGGATCAAGCGCTCTTGGCCGGTGAGGTGCGCCTTGCCGCTGTCGAGGATGTTGCGGATCGTCTCGCCGCCCATGCCGCAGACGCTGATCGCGGTGATCGCGTCGGCAGCCGTGATGGCTGCCAGGCCATCGGCCAGGCGCACGCTGACGTGTTGCTCCAGGCCATTTTCACGCACGGTGCGTTCGGCGGCCTGGAATGGCGTCGCGGCCACCTCCCCCGCCACCGCCGCCGCGATCAGGCCACGGCGCAGCAACGCCACCGGCAAGTAGCCATGGTCGGAGCCGATATCCGCCAACCGCGCCCCAGCCGGCACATGCGCGGCTACGCGCTCCAGGCGCATGGACAATGTGTGTTCGTTCAACTGCGGTTCCTTCTTCACCACGAGTGTCAGTGCGAGGGCTATTGACGCACAAACTCCACCACCCGCTCCAGCATTCGATCACACGCATCCAGTTGCTGCAGACTGATGAACTCATCCGCCTTGTGCCCCTGTTCCATGCTGCCGGGTCCGCACACCACGGTGGGAATCCCCGCCTGATCGAACAGCCCGCCTTCGCTGCCGAAGGCAACGGTGCCGAAGTCCTGCGAACCGCAAAACTGCGCGACCCACTCAGCCGCCTGGCTTTGCGACGAAGTCGCCAACCCCGGATAGCTGGACAACTCACTGAAGCCGATCGCGCACTGCGCACTCACCGCCTGCATCGCCGGCAGCAGGGTTTGCTCGGCATACAAACGTAACTGGTGCGCCACCTGCCACGGGTCCTGGGTCGGCAGCGAGCGCACTTCGAAATCAAAGCAGCACTGCTGCGGGACGATATTCAGCGCCTTGCCGCCGCTCATCACCCCGGTTTGCACCGTGGAAAACGGCGGATCGAACGCCACGTTCAGGTGTTGCGGCGCCTTGAGTTCCTCACCGAGCCGCACCAGTTCCCGGATCAAGCAGGCCGCGTACTCAATGGCGTTGACGCCTGATGGTGCATAGGCCGAATGACACGCCGCACCCTGCACGTCGCAGCGCACGGCCAATTTGCCTTTGTGCCCCAGCACCGGCTTGAGTTCGGTGGGCTCGCCGATCACACACAACAACGGCTTGACCGGCTGCGCGTGAAACCTTTCGATCAATGAACGCACGCCCAGGCAGCCCACCTCTTCGTCATAGGACAGCGCAATATGCACCGGCATACGTAGCGACTCCCGCACCAGCGTCGGCACACAGGCCAACACACAGGCGATATAGCCCTTCATGTCGGCGGTACCACGCCCGTACAACTTGCCGTCTTTTTCGGTGAGGTCGAACGGCGCCACGCTCCAGCGCTGGCCGTCCACCGGCACCCCATCGGTATGCCCGGACAGCACGATGCCAGGCACATCCGCCGGGCCGATGGTCGCCAGCAGGTTGGCCTTGTTCTTGTGTTCGTTGAACACCAGTTCACAGGCGACACCGTGGCCCTGCAAATACGTGCGCACGAAGTCGATCAGCGCGAGGTTGGATTCGCGGCTGGTAGTGTCGAAGCGCACCAGTTGCGCCAGCAGGTCACGGCTGTGGCTCATCGGTCATCTCCCGGCACCGCATAGCCCGGCGCGATGTGCGGGTTGAGGGCGCGGTCGAGGTAGTCTTGCAGTTGCCCGCGATAGGCCTGCCAGAGCAGATCGAGGGCGCCAATCGGGTCGGCGTCGGCCCAGTCCACGCGCAGACTGACGATGGGCCACAACAGCTCATCGACCACCATCAGGGCCGCCGAATGCACCGGCCCCGCTTCACCGCCGTGGGCCTGGCCAGCATGCATCGCGGCGAGCAGCCGGTCCGCCAGAGGCCCGGAGGCGTTCTCGAACACGCCGACCATCGCAGCGATTACATCGGGATTGGCCAGCATGTTCCCGGCCGCCACGCATTGCTCGCCACTCAGCGCCGCATGAATGCCAAGGGTTTGCGAGCCACTGAAATGTGCGGTGCGGCCCAGGCCATCGATCACCGTCACCTGCCGATAGTCGCGGTGGTCCTGCCCAGCAAACACCGCCGCCACGGCCTCACTCGGCGCCATGCCCTGCTCCAGCAGGTCGAGAATCTGCGGGCCCAGGCTCGGCAGGGTGATGTTCTGCGACGCCACCGCGCCTACACCGGGGCGCAGCCACGGGCAACGCGCGCCCACGGCGATGCTCGACGAACTGATAGCGATCCCCAACTGGCCCGTCTCGGCACAGCGGGCGACAACGGAAAAGGTCATAGGGCTTCCTCAGTCGAGCACCGACGCATCGGCATCGATCATCATGTGCTTCATTTCTTCAAAATGCCGGCGCGAGAAATCGGTGATGCCTTCCCAGCCCCGCGCGGTTCTTTCCGCCACTTCATCGGACAACACCCGCAACGGCTGCCCGGTGGACCACGCCGTGACGAGGATCTGGCAGGCGCGCTCCAGGGTCCAGATATCGTCGAACGCTTCACCGATAGACGAGGCGGTCACCATCACACCGTGGTTGCCCATCAACAGGCGGCTCTTGCCGTCGAGCAAGCCGGCCAGGCGTGCGCCTTCGGCCTCGGTGTCGGCCATGCCGCCGTAGAGCTCGTCCACCGCCACACGGTTGAAATAGCGTGCGGTGTTCTGGTCGATCGCCGGGATGTGCGGCTTGGCCAGGCACGCCACCGCCGTGGTGTAGACCGGGTGCAAGTGCAGCACGGCACGGGTGTGCGGCAGCCGTCGATGGATCTGCCCGTGGATCGACCAGGCGGTGGCGTCCACGTCCGGGTGGTCGGCACAGGCGGGGTCGTCGGCGTTCAATAGCAGCAGGTCGCTGGCGCGAATGCGCGAGAAGTGCTTCCACTTCGGGTTGAGCAAAAACTGTTTGCCATCGGCCGACACGGCAGCGCTGAAGTGGTTGGCCACCGCCTCGTGCATGCCCAGGTGGGCAACGATGCGAAAGGTCGCCGCCAGGTCGATGCGCGTCTGTTCTTCGAGGGATAACGCCATGGATCGGTCTCCGCAGGGCGCGGCCGCAAGACTGCGGCCGCGCAATAGGCTTACTTGGGCATCAGCGCCGCAAGGTCGGCATCGGTAGGCGCCTCGAAGTTGTACTTCTTGAGCAAGGCCGCGTATTCCGGCGTGGTGCGGTACTTCTCCAGACCGTCGAGCAAGGCCTGCTTGACCGTGTCATTGCCCTTCTTCACGCCGAAGCCGTTCAGCACCGGGTAGATCAAGGCGTCGGACGAAATCACCACGCGGCTGCCCAGTTTGTCGATCACGCCACGGGCCACGGCCGCGTCGGTGATCTGCGCTTCGACCGCATGGGCCAGCAGCGCTTGGGTGGTTTGCGGGTCGGTGCTGTACTCGCTGATCTGGATCGGCTTCAACCCTTTGGCCACGCAGTACTCGGCCGACAGTTTGTTCATCTGCGCCAGCCACGAGGTAGCCCCCATGGAACCGATCTTGTGGCCGCAGAACTCTTCCGGGGTCTTGGGTTGGAAGGCACTGTCCTTGAGGGTCAGGATCGACTCGCCGCTTTTCAGGTAGGGAATCATGTCGATGACCTTGACCCGCTCGGCGGTGATATACATCGACGAGTTGGTCACATCGAAACGCCCGGCCTGCAAGCCGGTGATCAAGTTGGGAAAGCGCGTGTCGAGGGTCTCGACCTTGCGCCCCATGACCTTGCCCAGGCCGTCCATGAACTCGATATCGAAGCCCGCCGGCTTGTTGTTATCCATGTATTCATAGGGGAAGAACGTCACATCGGAACCGGCGATGATCTTGCCGTCCTGCTGGAACGCCGAAGCCGCCAACGAGGTCATCGCAACCGCTGCGCCCAGCAGGCACAAGGCAAGGGGACGAACACTTTTACGAAACGCTGTCATGGTCAATACCTGCAAGGGAGTGGGGAGGTTAGGCAGTGGCAGAATCTTGTCCGGCCTGTTGCACGAAGAAAGACGCACCACGGGGTTTCTGCGGCAAGCGCAGTTGGTTGTCCGTGGAACGTATCAAGCCACTTTCTTCACCGGCCACCAGCAGGCCGGCATGTGCGCTGGGCAGAGGGTTTTCGCCGAATGGCAGCGCGTCTTCAGCGGCGTAGACGCTGATGAACAGGGTGCGCGGCAGTTCGGTCTCGTTAGGGCTGGAGGCGTGCAGCAAGCGGGTGTGCATGAAGCATACGGAACCGGCCGGGCCGTAGCAGGCGATCGGTTGCCGGCAGTGTTCCGCGACCACTGCGTCGTCCACCGCGCCGGTGAAACGCTGGTTCTGCCAGTGCGACCACAGCGGGCCTTTATGGCTGCCGGGGATCACATTCAGCGGGCCGTTTTGCGGGGTCACTTCGCTGACCATCAGCAAGGCGGTGATGATGTCGTCGTTGCTGTGGGGCGTGAACAAAAAGTCCTGGTGCCACTTCACCTGGGTCGCGGTGTGGGGCAACTTCGAATTGATCTTGCTGTGGTGAAAGCGTGCGCCGCTGGCGCCGATCAACTGCGCGGAAATCGCCGCCATGCGTGAATGCAACGCCACGCGTTCATACACTGGGGAAATTTCGGTGGGCGAGCTGACCCGGCGCAGCGACGGGTGATCGGCGCGATGGTCGCCCTCCAGATCAAAGCGTGCGCGGCCATCCACGGTCGTGCCCCAGCCCTGATCATGGCCGCGACTTTCTTCTACCCACTGGTCGAAGTCGTGCTGCAGCGCGGCCACTTCGTCCATCGACAACACGCCTTCCACCACCAGGTATCCGTCGCGCTGGAACTGCTCGATTTCATCTTGCTCGATCATTTTATGTTTCCTGAACGTTAGAGGGTCACGCCAGCGAGACGTCCTTGAGGAACGCCTCCACGCGTGGGTTCTGACCGCTGCGCAATACCGCAGGCGTGTCGTCGCAGACCACACGCCCCTTCTCCATGAACACGATGCGATCGGAGACCTTGAACGCGAAATTCATCTCGTGGGTGACGATCACCATGGTGATGCCCTCCTCGGCCAAGGCTTCGATGACCTGCAGCACTTCGTTGACTTTCTCCGGGTCGAGCGCCGAGGTGGGCTCGTCGAACAGCATGATCTGCGGGCGCATCATCAGCGCGCGGGCGATGGCCACGCGTTGCTGCTGGCCGCCGGAGAGTTGGTGCGGGTACTTCCAGGCGTGGTCGAGCATGCCGACCTTGTGCAATAGCGCGTAGGCCTGTTGCTTGAGCTCGTCGGTGCGCCCCAGGCCGTGGTATTTCGGCGCCATCAGCAGGTTGTCGAGCACGCTCAAGTGCGGGAACAGGTTGAAGCTCTGGAACACCATGCCGATGTTCAGGCGATGCTCGGCGTGTTCGACGTACTGCGGTTTCTGCGCGCCGGTTTTGTTCAGGTGGATGAACGGCTGGCCGTTGATCCTGATCTCGCCGTTGTCCAGTTGCTCCAGGCCGTTGAGCAGGCGAATCAAGGTGGTTTTACCCGACCCCGATGGCCCGATCACCGACACCACTTCACCGGGCAGGACCTGCAGGTTGACCGAGCCCAGCACCTCGATGTCGTTGTAGGCCTTGTGCAGCCGCGTGGCGTGCAGCGCCGGGGCCCCAGTGGTCGCCGGACGTTGCAGCGCAACACGTTGTTGCGTGGCCAGGGCCAGCACCGCCGCATCGGGAACCCGCGACACATTGCGCTGGTTGACGTCGAGAAAGCGCTCCAGGCGTTTGAGCAGGAAGTCGAACACGGTGACGATAAACACATAGAAGAACGCCACCGCCGCCATGGTTTCGATCACCAGGAAGTTCTGCGAATACAGGCGCTGGCCGACCATCAGGATTTCTGTCAGCGAGATCACCGACACCAGCGAGGTGAGTTTGACGATGGAGATGTATTCGTTGGCCAGGGACGGCAGCGCCACCCGCAATGCCTGGGGGATCACCACGCGCCATTGGGTGCCGAAAAACTTCAAGCCCAACGCCCGCGCCGCCTCGCCTTGGCCTTTGGGGATCGAGAGCAAACCGCCGCGATGGATCTCGGCCACATACGCCGTTTCGCAAATCACCAGGGCCAGCAGGCCGGACCAGAACGGGTCGGCCAGAATCGCCGAAGTGCCGGGCAGCGCTTGAGGCAGGTTGTAGATAAAGATCAACAGCACCAACAGCGGCAGGCTGCGAAACAGCCAGATATAGCCACGCGCGGGAACGCTGAGCAGCCCATGCCTGGATTGCTTGGCCAGCGCCAGCAGAAAACCCAAACCGATGCTCAAGACCCAGGTCAGGGTGCTGAGCTTGATCACCGTCCACGTCGCGCGCCAGAACTCGGCGTCGCCCAGCAGACCAAACGTGTAATTCCAGTCGAATGTCATCGTCGCGGTGCCCTGCCCCAAAAGAAGGAAATTGATCTGCATCAATGAAATCAGAGTCGTGGGGACGGGCCCTTGGGGTCAATTCGTAAAACCCGGTCCACTGGGTAGGCAGAACCTACGCAGCCCGCCGCCGCCCTCGAAACCACCAAAAATCAATGTGGGAGGGGGCTTGCCCCCGATAGCGGCGCATCAGCAACACATCAGCAAGCTGACCCAGTGCAATCGGGGGCAAGCCCCCTCCCACATTGGATAGGCCGCATGACCTGACCGAAAGGGTGCGCGCCTGAACTCACCGCGCCGAACACGCGACCTTTTGGTGCAAATTCAGCTCACACTGCTGAGCGAGCGCACCGCATGCGGGTCAAAAAAACTCGGCGGTGCCATGCCGGGGATGTACTGGTCAGACACAAACATCCGGCAGCGCTCGGCAAACGCCGACACCACGCGTGACAGCTGGGTGTTGCTCGCCGTGGCGTAGCCCAGCTTCATCGGTCGGTGCGTGCCCGCCAGGCGCAGGCGGATCACGCGTTTACCGTCCTGGGACAGGTTCGATTTGGGCCGCGCATTCGCGAAGGAATAACCGATCCCGTTGCCGACCATGGCGCGCACCGTTTCGAGGTTGGTGGAGCGCATGATGATGTTCGGCGTGGTGCCCGCCTGCATAAACAGGCTGAGGAAATAGTCGCGGCTCCAGGGCGTGTCGAGCAGCACCACCGGGTACGCCTCCAGGTCCTGCATGCTGACCGCCGACAGACTCGCCAGCGGGTGGTACTCGCCGACCATCACATACGGCGGCAGGTGTGCCAGGGGTTGGAAGTCGATGTCGGGGCTGGTCACCAGGTCGTAGGTCAGGGCGATGTCCAGCTCGCCACTGCGCAGTTTTTCCAGCAGTTCCTCGTGGTTACCCTCGGCCTGGGTCACGCGCACGCCCGGAAACGCGCGACCAAAGCCAAACACCAACTCGGGGGTGATCATCGGCGCCAGCGACTCCAGGCAGCCCACCCGCAGCGGCCCGCGCACGGTGTTCAATGACTCCGAGGCGATGGTGTAGAGGTTGCTCATCTGTTCCATGATCTGCTTGGCTTCTTGCATCACCAGACGCCCCACTGCCGTCAGGGAAATGCCCTGGGCGTGATGCCGGATAAACAGCTGGATGCCCAGCTCAGCCTCCATATGAGTGATCGCCGCCGAGATCGACGGCGAGGAGACATGGATGCGTTCAGCGGCGGCACTGATGCTGCCGGCCTCGCCCGACGCGACAAAATATTCCAGTTGGCGCTGAGTAATACGACTGAGCATCAGGCCTGTACCTCGGTAATGACTGTATGCCCAGCGTGTTGCAGGGTTCATGCCGGGATAGGCGCGGGGCCTGCGCAGGGCGATGACCAGCACGGGCTTCGGTTTTTCCTAAGCACTACCCCGCACAAATGCTGGTTTCGCCCGGCAACAGGCGATGTGAAGCTGATTGCATCCCGCTTCCGACGAGTCGCCAGCCATGCCCACCCACACCCGCATCCGCATGTTCAACACAAAGCAGACCTACCCCAACCAGACGCTGGACAACGACCTGTGCCAGGCCGTGCGCGCCGGCAACACCATCTATGTGCGCGGCCAGATCGGCACTGATTTCGACGGCAACCTGGTCGGCCTCGGCGACCCGCGCGCCCAGGCCGAACAAGCGATGAAAAACGTCAAGCAACTGCTTGAGGAGGCGGGTTCCGACCTGTCCCATATCGTCAAGACCACCACCTATTTGATCGACCCGCGCTACCGCGAGCCGGTGTATCAGGAGGTCGGCAAATGGCTCAAGGGCGTGTTCCCGATTTCCACCGGGCTGGTGATTTCCGGCCTGGGCCAACCCGAGTGGTTGATGGAGATCGATGTGATCGCCGTGGTGCCGGACGATTGGACCGTATGAAGGCGGCCGACGCCGAAGTCGTGTTGCACCTCGCGGAACAAGCCGGAGAACCCCATGCCCCACACCGTGTACTTCCTCAATGGCCCCAACGCCAACCTCTACGGGCTGGACAAGAACGGCACCTACGGCAGCGCCAGCTTCGCCAGCATCGAAGCGTGTTGCCAGGGCCACGCCGCAGAGTTGGGCCTGACCCTGGACTTTCGCCAAAGCAACCATGAAGGCGTGCTGGTGGACTGGATTCAAGAGGCCCGCCTGAACGCCGACGCCATCGTGATCAACGCCGCCGGACTGAGCTACAGCTCGGTGCCGATCCTCGATGCGCTACTGGCGTTCGACGGCCCGATCATCGAAGCGCACATGAGCAATATCTGGAAGCGCGAGAGCTTCCGGCATCACTCCTACGTGTCCAAAGCCGCCACCGGCGTGGTCGCCGGGTTGGGCGCGCTGGGTTACCGACTCGCACTCACGGCGCTGGCCGAGCTGCTCAAAGAGCCGCAGCAGTGAGCAGGCCGATCATCGATCAAATGCGGCTCTGCGGTGTTGCAGATAAACCTCTAACTTTTCAGGAAACGCCTATGTCCGTCGAAACAATCAACACCTTGGTAGTCGGCGCAGGCCAGGCCGGCGTCGCCATGAGCGAGCACCTGTCGCTGATGGGCGTGCCGCATATCGTGCTGGAGCGCAGCCGCATCGCCGAGCGCTGGCGTTCGGAGCGCTGGGACTCGCTGGTCGCCAACGGCCCGGCCTGGCACGACCGCTTTCCTAGCCTGAAATTCGAGGGCATCTCCCCCGAAGCCTTCCCGCCCAAGGAGCGCATGGCCGATTACTTCCAAGCCTATGTCGAGATGCTCAACGCCCCGGTGCGTACCGGCGTCGAAGTGTTGCAAGTGGAGCGCCATGTCGGTCGCCCCGGCTTCAAGGTGACCACCTCGGCGGGCGTGATCGAGGCCGCTAACGTGGTGGCCGCCACCGGGCCGTTCCAACGCCCCTCGATCCCGGACATCGTCCCCACCAGCGCGCCGCTGCATCAGTTGCATTCCTGCGCCTACAAGAATCCGGGCCAACTGCCCGAAGGCGCCGTGCTGGTGGTCGGCGCCGGTGCCTCCGGCTCGCAGATCGCCGAAGAACTGCAAAAGGCCGGCAAAACCGTGTACCTCTCGGTCGGCGAACACTACCGCCCTCCCCGCGCCTACCGCGGCCGCGACTATTGCTGGTGGCTCGGCGCCCTGGGCCTGTGGGACGAAGTCAAAATCCAGCCGAAGAAAAAACACGTAGCCTTTGCCGTCAGCGGCTACGAAGGCGGTAAGACCGTCGACTTCCGCCGCCTCGCACACCAAGGGATCACCCTGGTGGGCGCCACTGAACACTGGAACGCAGGCGTCATGACCTTCGCCCCTGGCCTGGCCGCCAACGTGGCAGAGGGGGATCGAGCGTACTTCGAGGTACTGCGCGACGCCGATGCCTATATCGAGGCAAACGGCTTGCCGTTCCCCGAAGAACCGCAAGCCTGGGAACTGCTGCCCGACCCGCAATGCCTGCTTGACCCGATCCTCAGCCTGGACCTGGCCGAAGCCGGCGTGACCACGATTCTGTGGGCCACCGGTTTCAAGTTCGACTTCAACTGGTTGAAGGTCGATGCGTTCGACGAGAACGGCGAACCGTTCCACAAACGCGGGATTTCGGCACAGAGCGGGATCTACTTCCTGGGCCTGCCGAATCTGGTGAACCGGGCGTCGTCGTTTATCTACGGGGTTTGGCATGATGCGAAGTACGTGGCAGATCACATCGTGTTGCAGAACGAGTACATGGCGTATGGCAAGGCTTAGCGCCTTGCTCCCCGCGCCACTTCAACGACCGATCCGTTACAATCGCCACTTTGGACATTCGCCAAGGAGGCAGCCATGAGCGTTCGTGGTCAAGATCGACAGATCGACAATATTGAATTCAATGTCAGCGACATTGCCCGCAGCAAAACGTTCTACGGCCACGCGTTCGGATGGACGTTCGTCGACTACGGCCCGACCTATACCGAATTCAGCGATGGCCGGCTGACCGGTGGTTTCACCACGGGGGAGCCGGTGCGGCCGGGCGGTCCTTTAGTCATCTTGTATTCGGACAATCTCGAGGACGCACAGCAGCGGCTCAAGGCTGCGGGCGCGGTGATCTCCCGCGAAACCTTTTCGTTCCCCGGTGGAAGCAGGTTCCACTTCATTGATCCTGACGGCTATGAACTGGCCGTGTGGACAGCGCAACCGTAAAGACTGAGCTTTTATCGATTGAGCGAGCGCATGGTTTTATACATGCGCAAACTTTCCTTCCCCACTTTTATGCTGTTTCTGTGCTTGCAGGGTTGTGCAGAGATACCCACCCGTTCGGATGTAAATGCCGGTAAAAATTGGCCCCCTGCACCTCGTCAACTCTCCGCCTCCGCGCTTCTCCTCCTCCAGTCTCCGCCACATCGGCCGATAACCTTATTAGCCGCAAGCCTATTGCATGCGTCCCCTCACTGGATCGAGCCCGTCGCCATGAACCCACTCAACTTCCTAAAAAAAGCTCGGGCCGATCGACAAGGCACCGCCACCCTCACCTGCACCGCCAATGAGCTGGAGTCTTCATTGGCTAACCTGCGCATCGCGCCGGTGCTGATCACCGGTTTCATTTCCCCTCATCTGGACATCGACCAGGTCGCCGCGAAGCTCAAGCGCCGCTTCCCGCAAACCAGCATCAGCCTGTGTACCTCCGCTGGCGAGTTGTGCAACGCGGCGAATTCGCTGTATTGCACCACCGGCGAGCGCTGGGACCGGATTGTGCTGCAGCTGTTTGACGACAGCCTGATCGCTTCCGCCGAAGTGGTGATGGTGCCGCTGGAGTGTGAAGACATCCGCAGCGGCGGCAAGCGCATGGGCATGAAGGAGCGGATTGCCAAGCTGACGAACAATATCAAGCGCGTGCAGGTACACACACCGATCGACCATCGCGACACGCTGGCCTATGTGGTGTTCGACGGGTTGTCGGCGTCGGAGTCGTTTTTCATGGAGGCGTTGTATGAATCGGGGCGTTTCACCTGCCTGTTTGTCGGCGGGTCGGCCGGGGGCAAGCTGGATTTCCAGAAAACGCTGATCCATGACGGCCAGCGCAGTTACCAGAACCACGCACAAATCGTGTTCCTGAAGACCGCCGCGAATGTGCGTTATGGCGTATTTAAAAGCCAGAACTTCAAACCAGCTGATTTGACCTTCAGCGTGCTGACCGCCTCCGAAGAGGACCGCACGATTGACCAGGTGATCGACAGTGCGGGCAATATCAAGAGCATGGTGCAGGCACTGTGTGACGCCTTCAATTGCACGCCCCAGGCGCTGGAGCCGAAGTTGGCGGATTACTCATTTGCCATCCGCGTGGGCGGTGAGTTGTTCGTGCGCTCCATCGCACGGATCGACTATGAACACCAGATCGTCCAGCTGTATTGCGACGTGGCACCCGGCGAGGAGTTGGTGATGGTCCGGCGCACACCGTTGCGCGAGGCCACCCGCGTGGACTACGAGCAGTTTCTGCGCGGCAAGGGCGGGCAGCCGGTGGCGGGCATTCTCAATGACTGCATTTTGCGCAGGCTGAACAACGCCACCGAATTGGGCAGCATGGCCGGGACGTTTGGCGATGTGCCGCTGGCAGGGCTGTCGACCTTTGGGGAAATCCTGGGCTTGAACCTGAACCAGACACTGACCGCGATTTTCTTCTTTCGGGTGGCCAAGGGCGCCAGCTTCAGCGACGAGTACGCGGACAATTTCATTGCGCACTACGGCGAGTTCAAAGCCTTCTTCCTCCGTCGCCAGGTGAATAAACTGGCGGGCTTGAACCATGTAGTGGTCAAGCAGATTGCGGCGTTCAAAAACAATGACTTCAGCGGCGCCCTGAATACCCGCGGGCTGGACAGCAATATTTTGCCGGTGTTCGAGGGCCTGGCGGACCTGGGCCAAGTGTTGGCCCAGGCCGAACGTCAACACGAGGAAATCTCCTCGCAGATCAAGCATTACTCCGGCGAGTTGCACGCCTCGATGGATGAACTGGTTGGCACCATCGACCAGCAGAACACCGTGTCTGCGAAAGCCGGTGCGACGGTCGAGGGCTTGTCCAGCCAGGCCGATGATGCCGTGGTCGGCGCGCGGACCCTGGCCGGTTCGAGTTTGCGTATCCAGTCGATTGTGCAGGTAATTCAACAAATCGCCGGCCAGACCAACCTGCTGGCGCTCAACGCGGCTATCGAAGCCGCGCGCGCAGGCGACCTGGGCCGGGGTTTTGCGGTGGTGGCGGACGAGGTGCGCAAGCTGGCGGAAATCACCCGCAAGAATGCGGCGGAAATCGGCGTGGATATCGACCTGTTATCCGGCGAAATCCAGCGTGTTGCCCAACAGATTGAAGACCAGTCCAGCGGCGTCGGTGCCTTGCGCGAAATGCTCGATGCGCTGGAGGCGTCAAGCCGTGCGACGGAGGGGACTGCGCAACGGACCAAGACAATTGCGGATACGTTGACTGGGCTTACGCATGCGTAGACCCCCATGGGGTCAACTTCGGATGTTCGAGTAGCTGGAACAGAGTGTTCAGCCAGAGGGCTCGCGTGCAGGGATGATCGCGAGTTTCTGGCTGGGCATCCTTTAAGACTATGATGCGGCGCTCATCAGTGCCTTCCGTATAGCGTTCAAAATTCGGGGGATTGCAGGGCCCGATTATTGGCGCAACGGAAAGCAATTCAATGCACAGGTCGGGGCTAAAAAGCGACCCAGCGCAAGGTGCACACCACCGGAAACAATCGCTCAGCACCCGCTCAACGCCACCTGCGGCCGCTCGCCGGCAAAGAAAAACGGGCGCAACCGCACGCCGACGCTGTTGCCGATGAACGCCGCCACCAGCCACACCCAGCCATGCAGGCTGCCGGAGGCGATGCCGCTGAAGTACGCGCCGATGTTGCAACCGTAGGCCAGGCGCGAGCCATAACCGAGCAGCAGGCCACCGATCACCGCAGCCCCCAGCGAGCGCGCAGGAATGTTCAGGCTGGGGGCGAAACGCCCGGCCAGGCCGGCAGCCAGGAGCGCACCGAGGACGATGCCGATGTCCATGACGCTGGTGATGTCTTCCCACACCGGCGCGGCCAGGGCCTTGGCATTGCCCGGTATTTGCCAGAACGCCCAATTGCCCACCTCCACGCCCAGGCCGCTCACCACCTTGGCGCCCCACAGCGCGAACGCCGAGGTGATGCCCCACGGTCGACCGGCGAGTGCCAGGGTCGCGTAATTGAGCAGGGCCAGGCCAATCGCGCCCCACACCAAGGGCCAGGGCCCACGCAGAAAACGGCGCACGCCTCGGTGCTCGCTGGTCACCCCGGCTTCCAGTTGACCATGACGGGCTTTTTCCAAGCGCACGCTGACGGCTGCGATGAGGCCGAACACTGCCAGGTTCAAAAGCAACGCGGGCATGACCCCGAAACTTTTGACGATGGACGTCGCCGGCAACGCCGGCAGTGCAAACCACCAGCCCACATGGTGCGTGGCGATCAACGAACCACAGATAAAGAAGAACAGCGTCACCAACATGCGCGCATTACCGCCGCCCACGGTGAACAGGGTGCCCGACGCACAGCCGCCGCCCAACTGCATGCCGATGCCAAAAATGAACGCTCCGAACACCACCGACACCCCGGCCGGCGCTACCAGCCCAACCACCGGCTGGCCGAACAACGTGCCCGCCCCCAGCGCCGGGAAGAACAGCAACACCGCTATCGCCAGCATCACCATTTGCGCACGCAAACCGGCGCCGCGCCGGTCATTGATGAACACACGCCAGGCCGAGGTAAAGCCAAAGGCCGCGTGGTACAGGGTCAAGCCCAGCGCGGCGCCGACGACCAGCAACAGCACCTGGCGCGCGCCGACAAGGTTATGCAGGAACACGGCGCCCAGTACCAGCAGCACAAAAGCCACCAGGGGCGCGACGGGCTTGCGCGCAGAGGTTGTGGAAAGAGAGGTGCTCATGAGGTATCTCAATTCGTTTGAAGGGGTTTGATTACGAAGCCATCGAGTATAAACCGAGGGGTCGGTCTCCGGAGGAATCGGCATCCGAGCTGAAGGATTGTATAGGGGGACGGGGTATGCGATGATCCGCGAATCATAGGTAGGGGGGGTATATTGTGAGCCATATAGCGGCCAACAAAGACAGTCTGATCAAGCGTGTCAAACGCATTGCCGGTCAGATTCAAGCGGTGGAAAGAGCACTGGAATCGGACAGCGATTGCGCCAAGACCCTGCACCTGGTGGCCGCCACACGCGGCGCCATCAACGGTTTGATGGAAGAAATCATCGAAGAACATGCCCGCGCGCATGTGGCGGACCCATCCCTCAGCGAGGAAGAACGTAACCAGGGCGTCGAAGAGCTGCTTGAAGCCATTCGGCGGTACTCCAAATGAGCCTTGATCACACGCACGGTCACACCCACGAGCATGTCTTCCTCGGCGCGGCTCACGAAGAAAACGCCAAGCGCACCTTATGGGTGGTGATGCTGACGGTAGTGATGATGGTCGCGGAAATCGCCGCCGGCGCCCTGACCGGCTCGATGGCCCTACTGGCCGACGGTTTTCATATGGCCACCCATGCTGGCGCGTTGGGCATCGCCGCTGCGGCCTATGCCTACGCCCGGCGCCATGCGTCCAGCCCGCGCTTCAGCTTCGGCACCGGCAAGGTCGGCGATCTGGGCGGTTTTGCCTCGGCGCTGATCCTGGCGCTGGTGTCCCTGGGCATTGGCATCGAGTCGATCATGCGCCTGCTGCAGCCGACCGAGGTGCAGTTTGGGACGGCAACCCTGATTGCTATCGTAGGGCTGGTGGTCAATATCGTCAGTGCGCTGTTGCTCGGCCACGGTCATAACCACGGGCATGACCACGACCACGAGCATGCCCACGGCCACCATGGCCACGATAACAACCTGAGATCCGCCTACGTGCATGTGCTCGCCGATGCGCTGACCTCGGTGCTGGCGATCGCTGCGTTGCTGGCGGGGCGGTATCTGGGTTGGGTCTGGCTGGACCCGGCGATGGGCATCGTCGGCGCCATCGTGATTGCACGCTGGGCATGGAGCCTGATGGGCGTGACCGCCGGCGTCCTGCTCGACCAGACCGACGTGCATGTTGCGGCGGAGATCCGGGAACTGGTGGAACAAGCGGGCGACGCGACGATTACCGACTTGCACGTCTGGCAGGTAGGGCCAGGTGTGCATGCGGCAATCGTGAGCGTCGTCGGCCACGCCACAGCGGATGCCGACAGCATTCGCGAACGCCTCAAACCGGTGCATGAAGTGAGTCACCTCACCGTCGAGTTTCGCACGCTCGATGCAGCGTAGCGACGACGCCGGGCGACTCGCCCCCTTACGAGCGTCCGACTGACCCGGAGACCGGAAGATTACCGAGCAACTTCAGCCCGGTACTCTTCACGAACGCGTCATAGTCCATCGGCCGTTGGATACGCGTCTGCGCGTTGGGCAGCACGTAAGCCCAGGCGCGTTGCGACGAGGCGTCGTACACCAGCTTGAACAGGCGCGTCGGCACCCAGACCTTGTTGTCGCCGATGGTGCCGTAGCCTGGGTCGAACAACGGGCCGGTGAACACAAACACATCGCCGCCGGCGCGCTTGGCGAACTTGCGCACATCCGCCTCGACCTTGCTCCAGATCTTACGGTTGTTGACAGGGTCTTGCGGCACCATGTTCGACAGCGCAAACGACTGTGCCATGGCATGGGCGTTCGGTGCGTCGGCGGCCGGGGATTGGTGGCCACGGTCGACGGCCGGATGCTGGCTGCGGTAGTCACTCAACTCCGCGCGCCCACCCTTAGGGATGCGCGGGTCGGGGTAGAACAGATTGGTGCGTTCCTCACCTTTGGCATCCTGCAACTGCGCGGCATTCAGGCGCTCGACCACCACCAGCGGCGTCTTGCTGGTCTGCGAATAGAGCACCGCGAAACTGTCCGAGCACAGGGCCAGGGGGCGCATGCCAGCAGGCACGGTGGCGGTGTTGATGGGTTTCGCGGCGGGAAAAAGATCGGCACAGCCATCAAAGGACGCGCGTTGCTCAGTGGCGGTATAGAGGTTGGGCAGGCTGCGGGCGTGGGCCCCGGTCGAGAGCAAAACAAGGGCCGACAACCCGACTGCAATGTTGCGTAAGTGCATGCTTTAGATCTTTTTGGTAAGGGTAAACGGATGACCACCGACGGTGGTGCGGGGGCTGTTGACCGTGAAAAACCAGGTTAGTGCCGCAGGGCGGCCCCTGCTCTATGCTTGGGCCGCGAGTTGCAGCCCTCCTGCACAGACAATTGCGCTCAATGGACGGCAAAAATCAGCGTTTGATTGATATGACCACCTTGGCGATTCTGAACACCGGTCTAAACTCCGATACCCAGTCATGCTCCGCAAGGGAGTCAGCGTGCCATGCAGTCCACCCTCAAACTGCTCGATCAACCCACCCGATATATGTTCTTCACCGGCAAGGGCGGCGTCGGCAAAACGTCGGTCTCCACCGCGGTGTCAATCGCACTGGCTGACGCAGGCAAGAACGTGCTGCTGGTCAGCACAGACGCCGCCTCGAACCTTGATGAGATGCTCGGCGTTGAGTTAAGCAATCAGCCTGTCGCGGTGCCGCACGTGCCTGGAATGTCCGTGCTCAATATCGACCCAGGGACCGCAGCCATTGACTATCGGGCCCGGGTTGTCGAGCAAATGGGCGCCCAGGCCAGCGATCAAGACATTGCGCTTGTGCGCGAGCAACTCTCAGGGGCATGCACGACTGAAATCGCAACCTTCGATGAATTCTCGCACCTGCTGTCGCAGGGCAGCGCGGCCTACGACCACATCGTGTTCGATACCGCGCCCACGGGGCACACGCTCAGACTGTTGAGCCTGCCAAAAGCGTGGAGCGGTTTTTTGAAGGGCAATGATCGTGGTGCGTCATGTTTGGGGCCGCACTCGGGCTTGAAAATGCAGGAGCAGCTATTCAATCAGGCATTGGCGGCGCTCAACGATCCAGCCCTGAGCACTGTTGTACTGGTGACCCGCCCTGATAAAGGCGCGCTCGGCGAGGCGGCACGCTCCAGCGATGAGCTCCGTGAGTTGGGCCTGAAAAACCAGCGCCTGGTGGTGAATGCGGTGTTTAAACGCAGCAATTTGCATGACCCGATCGCAGCGGCGATTGAGTCCGTAGGCCAGCAGGCGCTCGACGAGATGCCCGCGTCACTGCGCCAGCTTTCAGCCGACTACATCCCACTCAAGGCAGTCGACTCCGTAGGCCTGCCCGCGCTTCGCGCACTGCTGACCCCGGAGCTTGCTCGCCGAGCCAGCACTGCAACCCCGGCACCGGCACGCCTGGAATATCACGCACTCTCGGAGTTGATTGCCGAGTTAGCTCACGACCAGCACGGCTTGATCATGGTCATGGGCAAAGGCGGTGTTGGCAAAACCACCATTGCCGCCGCCATCGCATTGGGCCTCGTGCAGCATGGCAAGTCCGTGCACCTGAGTACAACAGACCCTGCCGCACATCTGACGGTAACCCTCAACGCCGAGGTGCAGGGACTCAGCGTCGGCCGCATCGACCCTAAGGTCGAGACCCAAAAATACGTGAACAAGATCATCGCTTCCCGCGCGCCAGGTATGACGGAAGACGAAATAGCCTTGCTCATCGAGGATCTGCGATCCCCCTGCACCGAAGAGGTCGCGGTGTTCCACGCGTTCTCCCGCGTGGTTGCTCAAGCCAGAAGCGCATTTGTGGTATTGGACACCGCTCCCACGGGACACTCCCTGCTACTGATGGACGCCACAGGCGCCTATCACCGCCAGATGGTTCGCGAATTCAAAGGCAAAGCCTCGGACCACATCGTCACGCCACTGATGCGCCTGCAAGATGCGGACTACACCAAAATCATTCTCGTGACGCTGCCCGAAGCCACACCGGTGTCTCAGGCGGCGGCGCTGCAGGATGACTTACGCAGGGCCAACATCGAACCGTTTGCCTGGGTGGTCAATAAGTCGTTACTGGCCACCGATACGACAGACCCGCTGCTGCGAGCACGCCTGGATAGCGAGCGCAAACAAATGGCGAGGGTGGCCGACGAAACCCAGCATGCCGTCATCGTGGTGCCCTGGACGGCGGAGCCGCCGGTTGGCGTCGCCGGGTTGAAGCGCCTGCTGGACTGAAACGATACTCGGCGAACTCATGCTGTGCGCCTGGATTGCTGGAGCAAATCCCAGGCCCCAAAAAGCCTGCATCGCTGCAGGCTTTTCTCTGTCTGGCACGCCCCTGACTCGAATAGATAAACAAGCATCTGTTTTGCAATGAGACCCTGCTGATTTATATCCCTACGATTATCCCAATCAAGTTCGTACTTTATGCAAAGCACGGCAGCAGCAAGACGTAGGCCCGTCTGTGCTGGATTTGGCCCGGCGGGTTATCGATCAGAGCCGTATTTATCGCCAGACAGTCTTTAGACCCGCTCTTAGCGTTGATACAAAGCTTTCCAATGACGGATCTTTCTCGGCGTGCTGCTTAAGCCTGCCGATGAAAATCCACTCATATTCGGCCCAAAAAATTCGAATCGTTTTGGGTGATTTGCAGTCGAATACAACTTGATAGATTCTTGTTTCTCGCTGCTGAACGACGACGCATTGCTCATGGCAAACCAATACTCGTTGCCCTGGTTCCAGGGTCGGAGCATTCAGCGGAAGGCGCTTCTCAATTGCTGTTTTGCGCATGATGACTGCCGTCCTTAAAATTCAAAAACCTTACGCGTTGCATCAAAAGCAAGGGCGATCCGCTGTTGCGAGGCGCTCATCTGGAGCCTTTGCGCATGACGCCCTATGGGGTCTTCAACAATCACGCAAAACCGGCCGCAGGGTCGTGCACCTTTAAAGCCACGCCTTGGGCGGACCTCCTCGGCCCCTCGTGGCTCAGGTGCCTCGACAATCCTGCTCATGACTAGCCTCCAGCGGCTCATATGTGCATAATATTATCATGCAATGATAATAGAAAGGCAATCGACTCGCCCCTGCTTCAGACAGGGGCGAGGTCTTTTAATCAATTGCGGGGCGGCAAATACATGCATGAGAACAGCAATACGTGAGCGCTTGGAGACCCGTATGAAACGTGAGGACGTAAAAACCAAATACGCTGAAGGCATTCAGTTTGATACCCATTTGATTGCCAACCCGGCCAACACCCAGGAGTGGATCGTCTTCTTTAAAAAGGATGCAGGAAGAAGCTTCTTCCTAGTCAATGACAACGAAGAAATCGAACCCTTCCGGTACCTTGATGATTTGATTCATGAACTGCGAGAAATCGGTATCAAGGTTGCTGAAATTCACTTTTGAATTGTTTTCCTTGGAGTGTCGTCATGTCCGTCAAAATCGAGCAGCTGTCTAGCCAGAGTGAACCGCTATGGTCTGTGTGCATTGGAGCCAGGCGCATTCAATTTCGCAATGAGCAGGGTGCAAAAGATTACGCAGAAAAGCTAAAAGAGCGTATTGAAGCCCCGCACTCATTCCCTCGCACATTGTCGTCCGCCGACAAGCGCGATAGCAGCAAACAATAATATTTAATGAATTTCTATTAACGCTAACGTTACGACAACACAGTATTGCTACTTCCGTAGCGCGCCGTGGAACTTAGTCAGTCAAATTGATTTTCATGTTGCACAGCGCTCGACGGTGCAAGAACGCTGAGGGATGGCCGGATCGGCCCGTGGGGCATAAGAAGATTTAGCCCGGCAGGCTGCCCTCGGGGTAGGTCAGCGTAGAACACACGCAGAAAATCGCCAGCTCGTAGTGAGCTGGCGAATCGGACGACGCGCGTGATTCCTGATGCGCTATTTAGCCACGCACGTAGGCCACCAAGGCGTCAGCGAACGACTCAGTGGTGCCGGCCCCGCCCATGTCGGCTGTCACTTGATCACGGGAGTTTTCCAGAACAGCGCGGATAGCGGTACGCACGCGTGTCCCCTTGTCCACCATGCCCAGGTAATCAAGCATGTCTGCGGCAGCCAACAACAATGCGCATGGGTTCGCGATGTTCTTGCCGGCGATGTCCGGCGCCGAGCCATGGACCGCTTCGAAGATGGCCGCATCGGCGCCGATGTTGGACCCCGGCGCCAAACCCAAGCCACCGACCAGGCCTGCGCACAAGTCTGAAAGGATGTCGCCAAACAGGTTGGTGGTGACGATGACATCAAATTGATGGGGATTCATCACCAACTGCATACAGGCGTTGTCGACGATCATCTCGTGGAATTCGATTTCCGGATAATCCGCCGCAACTTCACGCGCCACCTCAAGGAACAACCCGGAGCAAGACTTGATGATGTTGGCCTTGTGCACCGCGGTCACTTTTTTACGGCCTTTGCTACGAGCCAGCTCGAACGCGTACCGCACGATGCGTTCGGAGGCTGTGCGTGTTACGCGAATGCTCGCCAGAGCAACTTCGCCGTCCTCAGAAATACTTTGCCCTTCTGGCAGGTACGCCCCTTCGGTATTTTCGCGCACCGTGATGATATCGATATCTTCGAAGCGTGAACGAGTACCAGGGAAACTGATCGCCGGTCGGACGTTGGCGTAGAGATCGAAATGGCGGCGAAGGTGAACGTTGATCGAGGAGAAGCCGCGGCCAATCGGCGTGGTCAGAGGGCCTTTGAGTGCGACACCGTGTTTGGCGATCGTCTCGATGGACACGGGCGGCATCAGTTGCCCATGCTGCTGCAAGGCCTCCAAACCGGCCTCAACGAAGTCATACTGAAGATTGCAGTCAAGGGCATCGAGTACGCGTAGCGTCGCTTGCATGATCTCGGGGCCGATGCCGTCACCCTTGATGATTGCGATGGTTTTGCTCATGGTCTCTTCCTTAACAGCGCTTTGTCAGCCTGCTGTTTTGATGGGGGCATTGAGACTGGTGTCACGAGTCTGCTGATAGGCATTGACTGTCTGACGGCTTTCACCGCGGCAGAGTGCCGTGTGTCATCCTCCGCGCCGTGACTGCGCAGGTCATCACGGATCAATTGACGAGCGACCTGAGTGGGTGTCAGCTCTCGCGTCGCACAAAACGGGCATGAACGCGGCTGCTACGAGCGAGCGCCCGGATCAAGCGTGCAGTCATTTGCTCCACCGATGACGCGCATAACATTAACATACAATGCTAATTCCACGTGGTGGAAAGCGGCGTTTTCCCGATGAGACAAAGGTCTTAGAACGCCTGTGCGTGGCAGGGCGAGGTCGCGTTTAGGCAGGCATAAAAGGAAGACGAGTTGTGGCTCGGATCATTCAAGAACGGATGATCTTGCAAATGGTGGGCTGTCGATATTCAGGCGCTGCGGCGGCTGGATGCACACTGAGTGCGACAGTTGCCAACCGCGCAAAAGGTCGTGCAACTGCCGCACATCAGCCTGATTGATCTCAGCTTACAGCGGGTAGTGCGTTGGGTAATGCAGCTTCGCAACGCCGGTGTCGATAGCGGCCTTGGCCACTGCGCCGGCGATTGCGCCGAGCAGGCGAGCATCGAGTGCTTTGGGGAGAATGTAATCGCGCCCAAACTCAAGCTTATCGACATTGAATGCTTGCAGCACTGCCACAGGGGTTGGCTCTTTGGCCAGTTGGCGCAGTGCTTCCACTGCCGCAATTTTCATCGCTTCGTTGATCCGGGTTGCCCGAACATCCAGGGTCCCGCGAAAGATGAACGGAAAGCCCAGAACGTTATTTACTTGGTTCGGGTAGTCAGAACGGCCGGTCGCCATGATCAGGTCATCACGTGTGGCCATGGCCAGTTCGTAGCTGATTTCAGGGTCGGGGTTTGAGCAGGCAAACACGATCGGCTTGGGAGCCATCGCCGCCAGCGCTTGCGCCGGAAGAAGATTGGCTCCAGATAGCCCCACAAACACGTCGGCACCGCTCATGGCTTCCATCAGCGTAAGCGGGCCACCGTCGTTGACAAATTGTGCTTTGTATTGGTTGAGGTCTTTGCGGGCGGAGTGGATGACACCGGTGCGATCGACCATGTACAGATTGCTTTTTTGCGCGCCAAGACTGAGCAGCAGGCGCATGCAGGCCGTGGCTGCGGCACCCGCGCCGAGGCAAACGATTCTCGCGTTCTCCAGCGTTTTACCCTGAATTTCCAGCGCATTGAGCATACCGGCCGCGGTGACGATGGCGGTGCCGTGTTGGTCGTCATGGAAGACCGGGATGCTGCACAGTTCGATCAGGGCTTCTTCGATTTCAAAGCACTCAGGGGCTTTGATGTCTTCCAGATTGATGCCACCAAAGGTGTCAGCAATACGCACGACTGTGTCGATAAAGGCCTGGGAACTCTCAGCATTGACTTCGATATCGATCGAGTCGATGCCGGCAAACCGTTTGAACAGCAACGCTTTGCCTTCCATGACCGGCTTACTGGCCAAGGGGCCTAGATTGCCGAGGCCCAAAATGGCCGTACCGTTTGTGATCACGGCCACCAGATTGCCTTTTCCGGTAAAGCGATAGGCGTTCTCCGGGTCCCTCGCGATTTCGCGAACGGGCTCGGCTACGCCTGGGCTGTACGCCAGTGCGAGCTGGGCGGCGGTGTCGGCAGGCTTGGTCAGCGCAATGCCGATTTTTCCTGGGGTTGGGAATTCATGGTAATCCAATGCAGCCTTTTTGAAGTCGGTAGTCATGCGAGCCCCTAATTAGACGTTGATTATAATTTTATGTTAACACTATTATAATGCAAGACAATGAGGTCCTGAGCCACAGACCAGGATCAAATTGCCGGTTTGAATGCTGCTGATGAAGGGGTTTATCAGCGCCAGACCAACGCTATTGGCCCTAAGACTTCAGGGCGGGCCTGTATTTTTTGGCCAATCGCGCCCTCCTATGCTTGAACCCGTTTTAGGCCACCTTGTGTGGCCATTTTTTTGCGCGCACGAATACCCAATGGGCCACGACCTAAGCGCGGCACATCTGGATTCAGGGTTTTCTCATTGCGTCTTGGACGCTGACCCACGCGCTTCGACACTCGTGCGAGTGCTTGACCCGGTTACATAAGGGCGTCGGCGTGGCTCATTGGTTCGGATCAGTGTTGATCCGTGTTAGGCGAGGCAGGGTGAATTCGCGGAAAGGATGGGGGCATCGATTCTTTCTTTAACACCGCTCAATCTTTACAGACATGATCAACCTTCCTGAGTGCAGCTGTCAGAAATGAACTTCAGCGGACTTGATACCCAGCTCGCGAAGCTCATGGATCAGATCATCGAGGCGTCCAAATGACTCCACTTCCTCATTGTCATTAACCAGAAAATAGCTCCTCCCTGCATCCTTTTTGAACAGAATGATCCACTCGTGCGTGTTGGCCGGATTGGCTATCACATGCGTGTCGAAGTGCATGCCTTCCCCGTGATTGGTTTTGACATCTTCGCGTTTCATGCGGGGTCTCCGGGCATAGGGTCCAGCTCTCTGAACACTGAATCTAGAGCGTCGCAGGTGGTGTGCCGAGGCTAGACCAATTGCTTTGCTATTATCACATCGTGTGAATAGTATGCACATGCCACCAGAACGAGGCTAGTCATGATTGCGATACGAGAAGCTTGGAAAGCGGGCTTGTTAGGGCGCGAACATTGGCTTAGAAATATCGTCTCGGGGGTCATCGTCGGCGTCGTAGCGCTGCCCTTGGCCATGGCATTTGCCATCGCCTCCGGCGTCAAGCCAGAACAGGGGATCTACACGGCCATTGTGGGTGGCTTGCTGGTTTCGCTGTTCGGCGGAAGCCGGCTTCAGATTGCTGGCCCCACAGGGGCGTTCATCGTCATTCTGGCCAGCGTGACAGCCAAGTACGGCGTTGATGGCTTGCAGGTCGCAACAATGATGGCCGGGGCAATTCTATTACTGCTCGGTATCACCAAACTTGGCGCACTCATCAAGTTCATCCCTGATCCCGTTATTGTTGGATTCACTGCCGGCATCGGGGTGATCATTTGGGTTGGACAATGGAAAGACTTTTTGGGCTTGCCGAAAATCAGTGGCGAGCATTTCCATGAGCGGCTGTGGCACCTCATCCAAGCATTCCCCAACCTTCATGTACCCACGACACTGTTAGCCCTGCTGAGCCTGGCACTGGTGGTCCTCACACCTAGACTGCCCGGCGTAAAGCGCGTTCCTGGCCCCCTGATCGCCATGGTCGTGGTGACGGCATTGCATGCCTATTTTCAATTCGACGGCGTGGCCACGATCGGGAGTGCCTTTGGGGGCATTCCCCAAGGGCTTCCCAAAATAGGCCTTCCTCAAATAACGCTGCCACAGGTCATTGAGTTGATCGGCCCGGCGTTTGCGATCGCAATGCTGGGGGCCATCGAGTCACTGTTGTCGGCGGTTGTCGCCGATGGGATGGCCGGCACCAAACATGACTCCAATCAGGAGTTAATCGGCCAAGGCATTGCCAACCTGGTTACCCCGCTGTTTGGTGGCTTTGCTGCGACAGGCGCGATCGCTCGAACAGCAACCAACGTCCGTAATGGCGGCAATAGCCCAATCGCGGGGTTTACGCACGCCCTCACGTTGATTCTGCTGATCTTCTTCTTGGCTCCTTTGGCTTCGGATATCCCACTTTGCGCGCTGGCGGCGATCTTGTTCGTGGTCGCTTACAACATGAGCGAACTGAAGCACTTCAAGCGCATGGTCAAACGAGCCCCCAAAGCAGACGTTGCCATCCTTTTAATCACCTTCGGCCTGACCGTTTTCAGTGACCTGACGATCGCCGTGAACATCGGGGTCATTCTCGCCATGCTGCAATTTATGCGTCGTATGGCTTCCTCCGTGGAGGTACAGCTCATGGTCGAAAAAGAGCTGGAGGTGGAGTTGCGCATGAATGGGCATACACATCTTCCTACCGGTGTTTTGGTTTACACCATTGAGGGCCCCCTTTTCTTTGGCGCAGCAGAAACCCTTGAGCGTGCTTTGGCGCAAACGCACACCGATCCCGAGACGTTGATTATTCGCCTGAAGCGAGTGCCGTTTATGGATATCACGGGCCTGCAAACGCTGCTCGAAGTGATAGAGCAACTGCAAAAACGCAACATTGTCGTAAAGCTGTGCGAAGCCAACGAGAAAGTGCTTGGCAAGCTCGACAAGGCAGGGATTCTTCAGGCGCTTGGTTCACAGCATTATCATGCTGACTTCAGCGGCGCACTGGTCAGCCATGTCCCGACTAACGAGACCCAGGACTAGACGTGAGGGGCAGGCGTGAATGAGGCGCGATGAGCAGGCATTTGTCTTGCCCGCTCATGCAGGGATGAATTATTTGCCATTGGCCGCAATTTTGCTTTTGGTCGCGTAGGACACGCCATGCGTCTCCAGGTAGTCCCTAATAAGCTGACGAACGACCTGAGAAGGCGTCAGATCCTGAGACGCACAAAGCTCCTCAAGGGCTTTTTTCTTGACGGGATCAATGAGCACCGTTAATCGTGCAGTCTTATTTTCCATGGAATGGCCTGTACCCTAAATCGATCAATGATAATCAAATTATAATAGTCGGACATTCATTTGTCACCGGTTAGCTTCCAGACGTGAGACGGCTTCCTGCAAATCACGTTGGGCGCCTGGATTACCGGGTCAACCAGACGCTCGCCAAGGAGTGCTCCCGAATGCTTACAGAAAGACAATCTGAGGCGTAGCTGTGTCTGCGTATATTCTGATTAGCAACTAATTCAATAGGAATTCATGCTGCTGCGTCATCTGCAAAGCAGTTTTTTCCAAACGCAGTAAAAACTCTTTCCGTGGCTGTCCGCCGCCATATCCGGCGAGCGCACCATTTGTCGCTATGACACGGTGACAGGGGACGACAATGGACAGGCGATTGTGTCCATTTGCATTGCCCACCGCTTGGCTTGCACCTGGCTTGCCGATGCTCCCAGCGACGGCACCGTAAGTTGAAATGGTTCCATAGTCGATTTTTAGAAGCGCTGCCCACACAAGCCTGTCAAAAGAACTGCCTGGCATGTGCAGCGGTACTGAAAACTTTTTTAGCGTTCCATCAAAATAAAGTTTCAGCTGCACTTCGATCTGCTTGATGTGGGGATGCTCGCCCGGTGCAATTGAATACCCATAACGCCCACGCAATTCATTTAACTCAGCAGTGAGCGCCGGGCGGTCAAGAAATTCGAGGAGCACCAAACCTCGCTCCTCTGCCATAGCAATCATCGGCCCCAATGGCGTAGTCAGATGGCGATATAGCAGGAGCGACGTTTCGGCCGACTTGCCAGGGGAAATTTGAAATGTTTTTTTGAAGGCATCTCTAAAGCCACTTAATGACTCGTACCCTAAGTCAAAAGCCGTGTTATCCAGCGTTTCGCCCACAGCAATGCGACCTAAGGCAATACCGAGCCTTCTGGAACGCATCCATGTATGAAAAGTCATACCAAAATTTTGTTTGAACCACCTGCGTAACCGTAGCGGGTCGATACCACGCTTAGTTAGTTCAGCATCACTCCAGCGAGCATCAGGCGATGCAGATATAGAGGCTAGTAGACCCTTGACCCAATCTGGCGCGGTAGCTGCGAGATCCAACGGCTTGCATCGTAAGCACGGCCGATAGCCTGCTGCCATAGCTTCGTTCGCCTGCGAAAAAAACTCTACATTCTCGGGTTTTGGCTTGCGTGCTCCACACGTAGGGCGGCAAAAGATACCTGTAGTTTTGACAGCCGTAAAAAAAACGCCCTCATAGGCGCTGTCGCTACACAGCATCGCGCTGACCATCTCGCCTCTGGGCGGAAGATCGTTGTTGTAAGATCTCATAGACCGTAGCCTCATCCTGCATTGGGCGTGAACATCATTTTTAGACGTGGGAAACAGTGGCAATTTTCAGGCGGATCACAGATTAATACGTGAATGATTAATCTTGGCTCAGTTGGTTTTTGCCATAAGGCCATTCAGATCGCTGTATGTAAATGCGTCCAATGGGTGCTCAAAAAGCCTTCCCGTGCGCAAGAAACTCTTGGCGAGCGCGTTGTTTGCACCCAATAAGAACTCAGCAATGCTGGAACCTGCGCTTAGTCGTTTGACGCCTAGTCTCGCCAATTCATGTATCTCTGGTTGGCCGCTCCAAGAAAGCAGGTTGACAGGTAATCTAGTTGCCTCGCACAGCGTGGCAATGTCGTACTCCTCAACCATTGCAGCTGCAAAAAAGCCGTCAGCACCGGCTTGCTCAAACAACGATGCACGGGAAATGGTTTCTGCCAGTTGTCGTTCTGGTGCTACCAAACATCTGAGATACACGTCAGTTCGTACGTTCACGAACAGATCGATCCCGCGTGTGCTTGCCACCTTCTTTGCCACTTCGATTTTTCGCAAAATCAGATCGATGCTCCCCGCACCGTCTTCAATGTTGATTCCAACGGCCCCAGCCCTAACCACGCAATCAATGACTTTGGCAACCGATTCAAGATCGTCGGAGTAGCCACCTTCGACATCGACTGTGAGGGGTACTGTCAGCACACGAACCATTGACTCCACTGTAGTAGTCAACAATTTCAGGGGAAGCTGATTACCATCTTGGTAACCATTCGCCCAAGCCACAGCGGCGCTGCTGGTCGCTACCGCCTTACTCCCCACGCTCTCGACAATACGTGCGCTGCCGGCATCACCCACGTTGGCAAGTACCAACAAATTATCCTGGTGAAGGTTACGGAAAACCGTACTTAGTCGCGTCATTCAGTAGTACCCCGGCGAGAGAAGACAGGTGCAGATCACGCTATCGTAAGCTGACTACAACGACGTCTCCACCGAGAAATCGACAGTGATTTGAGTGCTAGCGAATACGATTTTTTGCTGGCTAGAGAGCGCGGAATACCCACCTCTAAAGTCTGCTGCACGATGTTGCCGTACACATCCACTTATCGCGGGGATCAGGTATCAAGATCGATGAGCCGTGTGCGGATGCCTGCATCGGCGCAAAATCCGCCCAGATTGGCGCCAACCGTGGTCTTACCCGACCCGCCTTGGGTTGCTGGGTCAAATCCAAAGCAAAAAAAAGCCTGCATCGCTGCAGGCTTTTCCCTATCTGGCTCCACGACCTGGACTCGAACCAGGGACCCAATGATTAACAGTCATTTGCTCTACCAACTGAGCTATCGCGGAATTTGCCGTATGTTACTGATTAAAAAGGATAAGTCAAGCACTCCGTAGCGCCTGATCGGCGCATTCGGACAGTTGGCGTGCGCCTCTATCCCGCGACGGCCATTTCCTTGGCCAAGTCCAGCCAGGCCCGGGCTGCCGGTGGCAGGTGGGCGCTGGCGCGCCAGGCCAGGGCGATGTGCCAGTCGGTGTGGGGTTCGTCCAAAGGAATCAGCGCGATGCCGGCGTGCTGGTGCTTGAGCGCGAGCATGCGTGGCAGGAAGGCGACGCCCAGCCCTGCCGCCACCAGGTCGACGATGAAGTCGATCTGCCCGCTGCGGGCGGTCACCCTGGGCGTCACGCCCTTGCGTTCGCAGGCGGTGAGGATTAATGCGTTCAGGGCAAAACCGGCTTCGAACAGAATGAACGGTGAATCCGCGAGGTCGGTGAAGTCGATGCGCTTGCGCCGCGCGAGCGGATGGCTCATGGGCAGCACGGCCATCAGTGGCTCATTGCGCACGGGCTGGTAGTCGAAGCCTTCGTCCACCGGCAGTAGCAGGGCCGCCAGATCGACCTCCCCGGCTTCCAGGCATTCGCGCAGTTTTTTGCTGCCGTGCTCGGTGAGTTCGATATCGATGTCCGGGTAGCGGTTGCGGTAGGTCGCAAACATGGACGCGAACAGTACGCCGCATCCCACTGGCGGCAGGCCGATACGCAGCAGGCCACGCTTGAGCTCGCGCAGGTCGTTGATCTCGGCGACCAGGTCGCTGCGCTCGGCGAGCAGCACCAGGGCGCGGCGGTAGGCAATTTCGCCGGCGGCGGTAAGTTCATTCTTGTGGCCGAGGCGATTAAGCAGCGGCGCGCCCAGCTCGTCTTCCAGGGTCTTGACCGCCTTGCTCACCGTCGACTGGGTCAGCGACACCACCTGCGCCGCCTGGGAAAACCCGCCCTGACGCACCACCTCGACGAAGACACGCAGTGTTCTCAGGTTCATCGGTATTCCTTTTGCGACTGGACGCTAGCGATAAAAGTTGTTTTTATCATGCCAGATGTTTGCTTACCGTAATCCCCCTTTGCCCTGCGGAGACACTGTTCATGATCATTTCGTCGGCATCCGATTACCGTGCTGCCGCCAAGCGCAAGCTGCCGCGCTTCCTGTTCGACTACATCGACGGCGGCGCCTACGCCGAACACACAATGCACGCCAACAGTTCGGACCTGGCCGAGATCAGCCTGCGCCAGCGCATTCTGCGCAACGTGGATAGCCTGAGTCTGAAGACCACGTTGTTCGGTCAGGAACACGCCATGCCGATCATCCTCAGCCCAGTGGGCTTGACCGGCATGTACGCGCGGCGCGGCGAGGTGCAGGCGGCCAAGGCGGCGGCCAACAAGGGGATTCCCTTCTGCCTGTCGACAGTGTCGGTGTGCTCGATTGAGGAAGTGGCGTCGCAAAGCGCGCAGTCGATCTGGTTCCAGCTCTATGTGCTCAAGGACCGCGGCTTTATGCGCAATGCGCTGGAACGGGCGCAGGCCGCCGGGGTGACGACGCTGGTGTTCACCGTCGATATGCCGACGCCGGGCGCACGTTACCGGGATGCGCACTCGGGCATGTCCGGACCGTATGCCTCGGCGCGCCGGATGCTGCAGGCCGTCACCAAACCACAATGGGCATGGGATGTTGGCGTGATGGGCCGCCCGCACGACCTGGGCAATATCTCCAAGTACCTGGGCAAGCCCACCACCCTTGAAGATTACGTCGGCTGGCTGGCCAACAACTTCGACCCGTCGATCAGTTGGAAAGACCTGGAGTGGATACGTGAGTTCTGGAAAGGCCCGATGATTATCAAGGGCATCCTCGACCCGCAGGACGCCAAGGACGCGGTGAGCTTCGGAGCCGATGGCATCGTGGTCTCCAACCATGGTGGCCGCCAATTGGACGGCGTGCTCTCCACTGCCAAGGCACTGCCGCCGATTGCCCAAGCGGTAGGCGACGACCTGACAGTGCTGGTGGACTCCGGCATTCGCTCCGGGCTCGACGTAGTGCGCATGCTCGCCCTGGGCGCCAAAGCGTGTCTGCTGGGACGCTCGACCGCCTATGCGCTGGCCGCCGATGGCCAGCACGGGGTGGAAAACCTGCTGGATATCTTCGCCAAGGAAATGCGTGTGGCCATGACACTGACCGGTGTGACATCGATTGAGCAGATCGACCCGAGCACCTTGGTTCAGCACGGCGTGTAAAACTGCCATCAACCTGCCATCAACCTGCCAAATAACTGACATTAAGCTGCAGCCTCTGTTTTTGACATACTGAATACCCTTTGATTTATAAGGATTTTATTAAAAAACAACAAAGTGGCATGAATCTCGCTCTAACCCTTTCAAGCAGGTTATGCGATGACAAGACGTGTGGCAGTGCCCAGGGGTTATAACCCCTGGCAAAGCGGTTTAAACTGTTTCCAATGTTTTACGGAACTGAAGGAACAGTAAGACGCTTGGTACTCGCCACTCGCATCGAGCCTGTAAGACAGCTAAGTGCTTAGAGGCCGACTGCTTATGAAAACCCCGCCCCAGACTCACGCAATCGACTTTGACAGTGCCAAATTGCAACGCCTGGGCTTTGGTCAGCCATCCTCTCTCCCGCACCGCCCCACCACGGTTGTTCAACTGCGCCAACAACTGGGCCTGCAATTGCAGACCAGCCTGGAACCGCAACGCATCCTCGGCCTGTTCTTTCGCGAGATCCAGCGCCTGGTGCCCCTTGACGCTATGCACTACGTCCATCAGCCCAGCGACCTACGCCTGGAATTCGGCCATCGCGGCCATCATTCGGTGAGCTACGCCTTGAGCCATGAAGGCGAACATTTGGGCGAGCTGGTATTCCGTCGCAACCAACGCTTTTTGGAGGAAGAACTGGGTCAGCTAGAATCCCTGCTCGCCACCCTGCTCTACCCGATGCGCAACGCCCTGCTCTATCGCGCCGCCACCCGCAGCGCCCTGCGTGACCCGTTGACCGAAACCGGCAACCGCATCGCCATGGACCAGACCCTGCAGCGCGAAATCGACATGGCGCGGCGACACTCGAACCCGTTGTCCCTGCTGATGCTCGACATCGATCACTTCAAACGCGTCAACGACACTCACGGCCATGCGGTCGGCGACAAGGTACTGCGCGCCGTGGCCGCGTCAATCAAGGGCCAGCTACGCAATATGGACATGGTGTTCCGGTTTGGCGGGGAAGAGTTTCTGGTCCTGCTCTCCAACACCGGCCGGGAAGCGGCGGCGATCGTCGGCGAGCGGCTGCGCCAGGCGGCACAGACCCAGGAATATTGGGCGGATGACATACGCATCGATCTGACGGTGAGTCTGGGCTGCGCGACGTTGTTGGCTGGCGAGTCTGCCGAAAGCCTCTTGCGCCGGGCCGACAGCGCCCTGTATGTAGCCAAGCGCGAAGGTCGCAACCGCTTGGCAATGGCGGGGTAGACCCCCGCCACGCGTTTTACATCACGCTTCGCTAGCGACGCGCACCAGGCGCTCGCGAACAGTCGCGGCCGCAGGCTTTTCGTTCTCCAGGCGCATGCAGCTTTCCAGGAACAAGTACATGTAGTCGTAGCTCTTGCACACGGCCTGGCGCAGCTCTGCCTGCAGTTGTCGGCTGGGGTTCATGCCGGCCAACGTGCAAATGATTTCCAGTGCTTCCCAAGGGTGGGCATCGTCGTACTGGGCATGCATCTTCAGCCACTTCATTGCGCGCTTGCGGTCTTCCTCTGGGAAGGCTGCGGCATAAACGCCGGTGGAACACACCAACGCGGACCACTCCCCCGTCGCGCCCTCGATGGCGTAGTTGGTGGCGGCGATCGCAATGATCAACGAATCGGCCGAACTGGTGTGCCAGCACCAATGACTCAGTGCGTGCAGTTCCGGCGCTACGTTCTGTGCTTGCAGCTCTTGGAGGCTGACGCCGTGGGCGCCGGCCCAATGCAGCCAATAGTCGGCGTGGTTCAATTCCACCCGAATATTGCGCATCAGCCAACGCCGCGCCATGTCCTCGCCAGGATGACGGGCAAACTTGGTCTTGGTGAGGTTCTGTGCCATGTACAAGGCAAACTGTTCAACCACGGGCCAGCCACCGATCAGGTATTGGCGCATGGTCTTGGCGCTCAGCGTGTTATCACGCATGCGCTGATACAGTTCGTGCTCGACAACTCGGCGCTTGCTTTCGCTACAGCCCTGGATCAATTGCTGCGCCCAGGCGGGGTAACTCGAGGCTTCCATAAGCGGGCCGGTTCTGTTGAAGGTGTCGATCACTGTAAGGCTCCTTTTTAAGTGTGATTGTACAGACCAGCAAATGTTTCAGCGGAATGTGCCGGGCGCCTTGAATAACAGAGGCTGCGGCCGCACAGGTCGACACTGCAAGCTATCAAAGGTAAACAATTGCGGGCGTTCAATCACGTAGCCCTGAGCGTAATCCACACCGATCTCAAGTAGAGCCTGTTCGATGTGCGGCGTTTCAACAAACTCGGCAATTGTGCGTTTACCCATGACGTGGCCGATGTGGTTGATCACTTCGACCATGGCGCGGTTAATCGGGTCGTCCAGCATATCCTTTACGAAACTTCCATCGATCTTCAAGAAGTCTACAGGTAAATGTTTCAGATAAGCGAATGAGGACATTCCGGCGCAGAAGTCATCGAGTGAGAAATGGCAACCTAACTCTTTGAGTTCATTAATAAAGCGAATTGCGCTGCCTAAATTTGCAATAGCGCAGGTTTCAGTTATTTCAAAACAAATCATTTCTGGCGGAACACTGTAAGCCGCAAACTTCTCGCGTAAAAAACCGAGAAAAGCGTCATCACCAATAGTTATGCCTGACAGATTAATCGCACACATAGCCATGGGCCGGCCCGGGCGCTCATGCATGCAGCGGGCAATGAGGTTGAACACGTTGTCCACCACCCAGCGATCCAGGGAGCTCATCAACCCGTAACGTTCGGCGGCCGGAATAAAACTGTCGGGCAGGATGATCCGGCCGGACTCGTCGTGCATCCGCAGCAGGATTTCAATGTGCCCACTGCCGGCGTCGGTGTGCCCCAGGGGCGAGATTTCCTGCGAGTACAGGCAAAAGCGGTTTTCTTCCAAAGCCATGTGCAAGCGTTGCACCCAGGCCATCTCGCCGAAGCGCAGGGACAGTTCGGAGTCGTCGGGATGGTAGACCTGCACGCGGTTGCGGCCCTTTTCCTTGGCCATATAGCAGGCCATGTCGGCGGCGCGCAGCGACGTTTCCAGGGTGGTCGGGATCTGTGAAATATGCACCAGGCCAATGCTAACGGTGGTCATGAATGGCCGGCCCTTCCACACGAAATGCAGGTTCTGCACGGTGTGGCGCAGGCTTTCGGCGATTTTTTCCGCCACCGTCGCCGGGCAGTTCTCCAGCAGGATACCGAACTCATCACCGCCCAGGCGCGCCAGGGTGTCGCCGTCCCGCAGATCCGACTGCAGCAGTGCGCAGATATGCCGCAACAGCTCGTCGCCTGCCGCATGGCCGCAGGTGTCGTTGACCAGCTTGAACTGGTCCAGGTCGAGGAACATCAAGGCATGCCGCCCGTTGTGCTCACGCCCGACGTGTTGCAGCACCTGTTCCAAGCGGAACTCGAACTCACGACGGTTGGCCAGGCCGGTCAATGCGTCATGGGTCGCCTGCCACGAAAGATTGGCGATGTATTGCCGTTCCTGGGTCATGTCGTGCAGCACCAGCACCGCACCGCTGACTTTGCCGGCACTGCGGATCGGCGCGCCCACCAATGTCACCGAGACGGTACTGCCGTCCAGGCGCTGGATGGTTTTGGAGTGTTCGCTGCCGCCACTCAAGTGGCCCTTGGTGATGTGTTCGATCAGGGCGAAAGCATCGGGCTGGGCATCGTCATCGAGTAGGTTGAACAGTGCCGCCAAGGGCTGGCCCTGGGCACGGGCCGATGTCCAACGCGTCAGTGCCTCGGCGGCCGGGTTCATGTAGGTAATGGCGCCATCGACATCGGTGGTGATCACGCCATCGCCGATCGACTCCAGGGTGATCTGTGCCCGCTCCTTCTCCACTTGCAGGGCATCGGCGAAGGCGTGCCGCTGCGTCAACAACTTATAGGTACGCAGCAGCGCCAGGGCGATCAGGCACAGTGCCGTGGCCAGGTTGGTGATCAGCAACAGCCGCAGGATGAAACGCGAGCCTTCACCCAGGGCATCGCTGAACGCCTTTGCCGCCGGCGTCACGCCGTCGTTGATGGCAAATATTTGCGCCTTCCATTGCCGCACATCGTCATCACGGACCTGGCTGGTGGTGATCGCCCGGTGCATCGCCTGGGCCAGGTCGTCCAGCTGGACCAGATAGCCATCGCCCACGGCCCACCGTTCGATGGCTTTTTCCAAGTAACTGAAATGGCGAAAGTTGAGATACAGCCAGATCACACTGGAGACGTCATCCGGGTGGTTGCCGCCCTTGATGATCCCCTGGCGCGCCGCGTTGAGGTCGGGGGCCGGGCGGTCCAGTGCGATACGCAACTCATGCCCGCCCTGAGGCACGGCAATGGCTTGTTGGTATTTGAGGTAGGTGGCCTCGTCGCGATTATCGGCGTACAGCGTCAGATAGTAGATGGCGTCTTTCTGGCCCTTGGACCAAAGACTCTCGCCGGCCACATAGACGCGCACCGCTGAAAGCACATATAGACTGATGCAACCTAATAATACTTGGAACAATACGACGGCGATAAAGGGCCAGACAATGCCCAACAGCCTTGGCGTTCCGAGAGTCCGCTTCTGCTTCATGAAGTCCCTTGCACATGCACAGCCAAATACGCGCGCGGACGTCCGCTCCTGATAGCACAGCGTAGGCTAAATCAACGCACTTGTTGCAAGTGTCCGTAAAGTTTGGCGTATAGGCCGCCATCCGCGATCAGTTGCTGATGGTCACCGTCCTCGGCGATATGCCCACCGTCGAACACCAGTACCCGATCAGCTTGTTTCACCGCCGAGAGTCGATGGGCAATGATCAGGGTAGTGCGCCCACTGAGAAACCGCGCCAGCGCCTGGTGCAGGTTGTACTCGGTGGCAGCGTCCAGGGCCGAGGTCGCCTCGTCCAGGATCACCACCTTGGGCTCGGCCAAGACCATGCGCGCAATCGCCAGGCGTTGGCGCTGGCCACCAGAAAAGCGCACGCCGGAGCGCCCCACCACACTGTCCAGGCCCAGGGGCAAGGCCTTGACGGTCGCCTCCAACTGGGCGATTTCCAGCGCCTGCCAACAGGCCTGGTCACTGCGATTGCGGCCCATGGTCAGGTTGGCACGCACGGTGTCGTTGAACAGCGCGGGGTGTTGCAGCACCACCGCGACGTGCTCGCGGATGGTCTCCAGGCCGATTTCCTGCTGGGTTGCACCGCCGAAACGAATACTCCCCGCCTGCGGTGTGTACAACCCCAGCAGCAGTTGCACCAGGGTACTTTTGCCACCGCCGCTGGCGCCGACAATCGCCACCTTCTCACCGGGCTCGATGCTGAGGTTCAACTGGTCGAGCACCCGGTCTTCGCCATAGCCGAACGTCAGGCCACGCACGTCAATACCGACCGTTTCGCGCCCGGTGAACGGGTCTGCGCCGCCGGCATATTGCGGCTCATCGGCACGGGCCAGCAGCTCGTTGATCCGCGTCAGCGCCCCGCCCGCCGCGTAGTAGGCGTATTGCAGGTTCAGCAACTGCTCCACCGGGCCGATCATGAACCACAGGTAGCTGAACACCGCGAGCATCTGGCCGATGGACAGGTCGGAAAACAGCACGGTGAGCATGGCGGCCGCGCGAAAAATGTCGATGCCGAACTGGAACAGCAAACCGCTGGCGCGGCTGGAGGCGTCGGTTTTCCATTGGGAGTGAATGGCATAGTCACGCACTTCACGGGCCCGCTGGCCGAGGCGGCCAAGGAAAAAGCCCTGGCGATTGCCCGCACGGACCTCCTGAATGGCGTCGAGGGTTTCGGTCAACGCCTGAGTGAAGCGCGAGGTGCTGTCGTTTTCGAGTTTCTTCAGGTGCTTGACGCGCTTGCCCAACTGCACCGTGGCATAGATCACCAGCGGGTTGAACAGCAGGATCAGCAACGCCAGTTGCCAGTGCATCCACACCAAAATCGCCGAGGTGCCGACCAGGGTCAACATGGCCACCAGGAAACGGCTGAGGGTTTCGCCGACGAATTTGTCCAGCGTATCCAGGTCGGTGACCAGGTGCGTGGTGACGGTGCCACTGCCGAGGCTTTCGTACTCGCCGAGGGAAATGCGCTTGAGCCGCTCGATCAGGCGCACCCGGATGCGGTAGACGATGTCCTTGGCCAGTCGCGCAAACAAACGCGCCTGCACCACGTTGAACACCAGCGCACCGCAGCGCAGGGTCAGGGTCACCAGCAGCATCAGGCCGATATAACCGGCAGCTTTCTGCCAGCCCAGGGGCAGCGCGTGGTTCATCACCTTGAGCGCGGCATCGCCATGGCCCAGCAGCACTTCGTCAACCAGCAGGGGCAACAGCAGGGGGATGGGCACGCTGCACAGGGTCGCCAGCACGGCGACACCATTGGCGACCCACAGGGATTTTTTGTGACGCAAGGCCAGGCGGCGTATTTCCGCCCAGGTCAGTCGATCAATGTGGTGGGTGGGCTCGGCGTCAGGCTGGTCAGGCACAGGCAGCTCGCTCCAGCCAGCGGGCGAGCAGCGGCGACAGCGCGGACAGCGGCTGGTAGCCGTTGGTCAGCAAGGCCAACTGGCCATTGCGCTCGGCCAGCAGCGTCGGAAAACCGGCGATCCCCAAATCCTGCACCCAGGTGAAATCGGCGGCGGTGGCGGCGTGCTGCTCGGCGCGGTCAAACGCCCCGGCGAACTCGATGCGCGGTATGCCGGCTTTTTCCGCCAGTTCCACCAGAACACTGGCGAGGGTCACGTCGCGCCCCTCGACATAAAACGCATGCTGGATCAGCCCCAGCAGCTTCCACGCGCAATCCGGCGCCAGGCTGCGCGCGGTGACGATGGCGCGGCACGCCGGCTCAGTGTCGTAGACAAAACCTTCAGGCAGCGCGCCGTCACGCTTGAACGTCTGCCCGGTGGCGTCGGTGACCGCCTGCCAGTGTTCCAGGATGTAGCGCCGTGTCGCCGGCTCCAGCGCCGCGCCGCTGCCGGTGCGCAAGCCGCCCACCACCAGGTGCAGCTCCACGCCGGCCGCCTGGGCCTGCTCGACCAACGCCTCGGCCACCGGGGCAAAGCCCCAGCACCAGGAACACATCGGGTCCATCACATAGAGCAGGCGCGCAGACATGGCTCAGACCTCGGAAGGGGTTTGCTTGTAGTTGAAGCCAATCGGGTGCGGCATATTGCGGGCCTTGGCCAGTTCAATCTGCTTTTGCCGGTCGATCGCGCTGCGACGGGTTTTCTCCGATAGCTTATCCCAGCAATGTGGACAACTGATGCCCGCCACGTAGTGCTCGGATGTACGATCTTCCACACTAACCGGTGTGCGGCAGGCATGACATTGATCGTAGTCACCTTCGCTCAAGTCGTGGCGCACGGTCACGCGGTTGTCGAACACAAAGCAGTCGCCCTGCCATTTGGTCTCGGCCTGTGGCACCTCTTCGAGGTACTTCAGGATGCCGCCCTTGAGGTGGTAAACCTCATCGAAGCCTTCGCTGAGCATATAGCTGGAAGCCTTCTCGCAACGAATGCCGCCGGTGCAGAACATGGCGACTTTCTTGTGCTTGGCCGGGTCGAAGTTGGCTTTGATGTAGTCGGGAAACTCGCGAAAACTGGTGGTTTTCGGGTCGATCGCGCCTTCAAAGGTGCCGATGGAGACTTCGTAGTCGTTGCGGGTGTCGATCAGCAGCACCTGCGGGTCGCTGATCAGCGCGTTCCAGTCCTGTGGGTCAACGTAGGTGCCGACTTTTTTGTTCGGGTCGACGCCTTCGACGCCCAGGGTCACGATCTCTTTCTTGAGCTTGACCTTGGTGCGATAGAACGGCTGCTCGTCGCAGTACGACTCTTTGTGGTCGATATCGACCATGCGCAGGTCGTTCTTCAGCCAGGCCATCAGGCCATCAATGCCTTCGCGGCTGCCGGAAACGGTGCCGTTGATGCCTTCTTCGGCGATCAGCAAGGTGCCTTTGATGCCGTTGTCGACCATCGCCTGCAGCAAGGGCTCGCGCAGGGCGACGTAGTCTTCGAGGGTGACGAACTTATACAGTGCCGCCACGACAATCGGTTGAGTCATGGGTGTTCTCTCCAGGTGGCTACCCTCGTAAGGGGTGAACCGGATGCAAAAAAAACGCGCCGGCTAAGCGGCGCGTTGCGGATTCTAGCAAATGCGGGGGGTCAGAAACACCCGGTCATCAGCTATGGCCGCCGGCGCAGGTCGGCGAGGCCGGGGCTGCGTCGATTTTCGCCCATTCTTCAGGCGTGTAGGTATGCAGCGCCAGCGCATGAAACTCGCTCATCAGGTCACCCAGGGTGGCGTAGACCTTCTGGTGGCGCTTGACGCGGTTAAGCCCTTCGAACTGCTGGCTGACCAGCACGGCCTTGAAGTGGGTCTGTAACCCACGGCTGTGCATGTGGCTTTCGTCCAGCACGCTCAAGTGGTCCGGGCCCAGGGCGGCAAGCGCCGTTTCGATACGCTGTTGCATGGTCATTCCTGCTTACTTCTTCTTGGCCGGAGCGGCGGCTTTAGGTGTCAGCTCGTTGGTCATGTCTTCCAACAGCTTGTTCACCACCGGCACGGCGCTTTCCAGCTTGGCCTGAGTCATCTGGGCCGATTGCTGGGTCAACTGCGGCATTTTTTCCAGGACTTTCTTACCCAATGGAGATTGGTAGAACGCAACCAGGTCCTTGAGCTCGGATTCGCTGAAGTTGCTGGTGTAGAGCTTGACCATGTCCGGTTTCAGTTTTGGCCAGCCGATGGCTTGGTCCAGGGCGGCATTGGCCTTGGCCTGGTAGCTGTCCAGTACGGACTGCTTGGCGGCCGGCGCTTTGGTCTGTTCGAAACGCTGGGCGAACATTTGCTGCACTTGCATGTACACCGGGGTCCCCAGCTTGTCAGCGTGGGCCAGGGTAAGGAAGGCTTCGGCACTGGCGTTGTGGCTGGCGGTATCGGCAAAAACCTGGCCGCTGGCGCAAACCAGAGCAACCGCGGTACAGATGGCACGAAGACGAGTCATCGAGTTTCCTTTTCTAGCAGGCGAGGTCAGACCCCAAGGGCGCCCATTCTGCGCCTAAAAAACCTCGCGGCTCAACCCCAGGCCTTGTCGGGCCTGGATTTGCGGTGGATGAATCCGATGAAAAGTCTTTTAGGGAACCCCCTGGGTCGATCACGGCCTAAACTGCGCAAACGAACCTGAAGGAGTGTGCCCGATGAGCCGTATCGAAACCGACAGCCTGGGAGAAGTCCAAGTCCCGGATGACGCTTACTGGGGCGCGCAGACCCAACGCTCACTGGTGAACTTCGCCATCGGCGAGCAGCGCATGCCCCTCGCGGTACTGCACGCCCTGGCCCTGATCAAGAAATCCGCCGCGCGGGTCAACAGCCGCAATGGCGACCTGCCTGCCGACATCGCGCGCCTGATCGAACAGGCCGCCGACGAAGTGCTCGACGGGCAGCATGACGACCAGTTCCCGCTGGTGGTGTGGCAGACCGGCAGCGGCACCCAGAGCAACATGAACGCCAACGAAGTGATCGCCGGGCGCGCCAACGAGCTGTCGGGCAAGGCCCGCGGCGGCAAGAGCCCGGTGCATCCGAACGATCATGTGAACCGCTCACAGAGTTCCAACGACTGCTTCCCCACCGCCATGAGCATCGCGGCGGTGCAGGCAGTCAACCAGCAACTGCTGCCCGCGATCACGCACCTGTCCGGCGGGCTGGCGGAATTGTCGGCACGCCATATGAAGCTGGTGAAGACCGGTCGCACCCATATGATGGATGCCACGCCGATCACGTTTGGTCAGGAACTCTCGGCGTTTATCGCCCAACTCGATTACGCCGAACGCGCGATCCGCAGCGCCCTGCCCCAGGTGTGCGAACTGGCCCAGGGCGGCACCGCCGTCGGCACCGGGCTCAACTCGCCCCACGGCTTTGGCGAGGCGATTGCCGCCGAACTGGCGGCCTTGTCGGGCCTGCCGTTCGTGACCGCACCCAACAAATTCGCCGCCCTCTCCGGCCACGAACCGCTGGTGACCCTGCACGGCGCCCTGAAAACCCTGGCCGTGGCCCTGATGAAAATCGCCAACGACCTGCGCTTGCTGGGCTCCGGCCCCCGCGCCGGGCTGGCAGAAGTCAAACTGCCGGCCAACGAACCGGGCAGCTCGATCATGCCCGGCAAGGTCAACCCGACCCAGTGCGAAGCGCTGTCGATGCTCGCCTGCCAGGTCCTGGGCAACGACGTAACCATCGGCATTGCCGCCAGCCAGGGGCATTTGCAGTTGAACGTGTACAAACCGGTGATCATCCATAACCTGCTGGAATCGATCCGCTTGCTGGCCGACGGCTGCAACAACTTCCAGGAACACTGCATCGCAGGCCTCGAGCCCGACGCCGAACAAATGGCCGCGCACCTGGAACGCGGGCTGATGCTGGTGACCGCACTCAACCCGCACATCGGCTACGACAAAGCCGCGCAGATCGCCAAAAAGGCTTACGCCGAAGGCCTGACCCTAAGAGAAGCCGCGCTGGACCTGGGCTACCTGACCGACGAACAGTTCGACCAATGGGTACGCCCGGAAAACATGCTGGAGGCCGGACACTAAGCGCAGCGCAGCACGTGCTTTTGCTTTGTTCTTGCTCTTGATCTGCTTTTGATCTTGATCTTAGGCGCCCCGTTAAACCACGCTGGCCGAACGCAGGTTTGAATCCGTGGGTAACCCGGCAGGACGCCGGGTTAGCCGTCCTGGGCCATGGATGGCCCATGACGGCGGCCCACGGATTCAAGCCTGCGTTCGGGCACACCGAGCCTAGGCGAGGTGCCGAGTGGTGGGGCAAGAGCGTTTTGCTTACTTTTGCGCTTTTCAAAAGTGAGCCGCCGTAAGGGCGGAACCCATAGCCGCAGTTACCGCAGCAATGGATATGAACTCGATCCAATCCAAAAAAATGGTCGCCCCAAAGGCCGCCATCGCAGGCAAGCCAGCTCCCACATTTGGAACGAGGTGAACCTGTTGGATCTGTATCGGCTGTCAGGTCGCCATCGCAAGCAAGCCAGCGCCCAAGCGTAGACCTGCATACACCCGATAAAACACCTCAGCCAATCAAGACGCCAACCGCGCCCGCCGCGCCTTGAGCCCCGCAAACAACGACGGCGCCAACGCCACCGTCGCCGACCCCAACACCACCACCAGCGCCCCCGCATAGCCCAGCGCATTGATCTCTTCAGCCTGCACAAAACCCGGCCACCACCACGCCGCCAAGGCCACCGCCACAAACGTCACCAACGGCGTCAGCGCCAGGGTCGCACTCACCCGCGAGGCTTCCCAATGAGCCAGGGCCTCGGCAAATGCCCCATAGGCCACCAGCGTGTTCATGCAGCACGCCAGCAGCAGCCAGCCTTGCAGCGGGCTCAGTTGCAGGGCCTCCAGCGGATGCGCCCAAGGCGTGAGCAACACAGCACACGACAGATAGATCACCATCATCACCTGCAGCGAATTCCACACCGTCAGCAATTGCTTCTGGCCCAGGGCGTAGAACACCCAGATCGTGGTGGCGAGCAGGACCGTCAGCACCCCGGCGGTGTAAGTGCCCAGGGACGTCAGCAACTCCACCAGACGCTGGTTGAAGAACAGGCCAAAGCCGATGAGCAACGCCACCAGGCCCAACACCTGGCCCAGGCTGAAGCGTTCTTTAAACACAAACACGCTGGCGACCATCAGGAAGATCGGCCCCATCTGCACCACCAGTTGCGCCGTGCCGGGGCTGAGCACTTTCAGGCCTACCAGGTACAGCACGTAGTTGCCCACCAGGCCGCACACGGCCATTGCGACCAGCCAACCGCCGCGCGGCCCGAGCGCGCGCACACTGGGCAACCGCTTGACGGCGGCGAGATAGACAAACAGGCAACTGCCCGCGACCGTCAAGCGAAACCAGGTGACGGTAATCGGGTCCATCACTTGCAGCACTTGCTTGAGTTTGATCGGGAGAATGCCCCAGAGCAGCGCGGTCAGCAGGGTCAAGCAAAAGCCATAGACCCAGCGCCCGGAAGAGATGTGCATGCGTGCCCCAGAAGCCAGAGGAAGTCGAACAGGCATTCTAGGGGCAAGGACACGAATTGGGATACGCCGCCGTTCAAATGTGAGGGCAGGCTTGCCTGCCCCCCACAGCGGACTCAGCGCACAGCTTCGAACAGCCCGGTCGCCCCCATGCCGCCGCCCACGCACATGGTGACGACGCCATAGCGCAGATTACGCCGCTGCAACTCACGCACCAGATGCCCGACTTGCCGCGAACCCGTCATGCCGAACGGGTGGCCGATGGAGATCGAGCCACCGTTGACGTTGTATTTGGCATTGTCGATTTCCAAGCGGTCGCGTGCGTACAGGCATTGGGAGGCGAACGCTTCGTTGAGCTCCCACAGGTCGATATCCGCCACCTGCAAGCCCCTGGCCTTGAGCATCTTGGGCACCGAGAACACCGGGCCGATGCCCATCTCATCCGGCTCGCAACCGGCCACGGTAAAGCCACGGAAAAACGCCTTGGGCTTGAGCCCCAGCGCCAAGGCTTTTTCCAGGCTCATCACCAGCGTCATCGAGGCGCCGTCGGACAATTGCGAAGAGTTGCCCGCCGTCACCGAACCGTCTTCGGCAAACACCGGTTTCAGGCCCTGGAGACTGGCCAGGGTGGTGTCGGGGCGGTTGCAGTCGTCGCGGTCGACTACGCCGTCGAGCACCTGCACTGCGCCGGTATTTTTGTCCTCGACGCTGTACTTGACCGCCATCGGCACGATTTCATCGTCGAACAAACCATCGGCCTGGGCCTGGGCGGTGCGCTGCTGGCTTTGCAGGGCATACCGGTCCTGGTCCTCGCGGCTGACGTTATAGCGGCGCGCGACGATTTCGGCGGTCTGGCCCATGGGAAAATAGAGGCCCGGCACCTGCGCTTTGAGCAGCGGGTTGATCAGGTTGTCGGTGTTGACGCTTTTCATGGTCAGGCTGATGGACTCGACGCCGCCAGCGACGATGATATCGCTGCAGCCCGAGGCGATCTGGTTGGCCGCGATGGCAATCGCCTGCAAGCCCGAGGAACAGAAACGGTTGAGGGTCATCCCTGCCGTACCGGTGCCCAGTTGCGACAGCACCGCGACGTTGCGCCCGATGTTGTAGCCCTGCGCGCCCTCGTTGGAGCCCGCACCGACGATGCAATCCTCTACCGTCGCCGGGTCAATGCCATTGCGCACGAGCAGCGCGTTGACGCAATGGGCCGCCATGTCATCCGGCCGGGTCTGGTTGAACTTGCCGCGAAAGGATTTGGCCAGGCCGGTTCGCACGCTGTCGACGATCACTACTTCACGCATGGGGCTACCTCGATCTTGTCGTTGTTGGGAGAGGGATCGAGGATAGATCCAGGCCTGCCCAACCGCGACGATCATTCACCCCGCCTATAGGCCTACTTCTTCTTGCCTTTCTGGTCGTGCTTGTCGGACTGGGCAAACGCCTCTTCCAAGGCCAGGTTGATGGTGCGCAGCACCTTGACCCGCGCCCAGCGCTTGTCATTGGCTTCGACCAGGGTCCACGGCGAGACCTCGGTGCTAGTGCGGTCGACCATATCGCCCACGGCGGCACGGTATTCATCCCACTTCTCGCGGTTACGCCAGTCGTCTTCGGTGATCTTGAAGCGTTTGAACGGGATCGCTTCGCGGGCCTGGAAGCGCTCCAGTTGGGTATCCTTGTCGATGGCCAGCCAGAACTTGACCACGATCACCCCGGCGTCGCGCAGTTGCTCTTCGAAATCATTGATCTCGCCATAGGCGCGCATCCAGTCCGCCGGGGTGCAGAAACCTTCGATGCGCTCCACCAGCACACGACCGTACCAGGAGCGGTCAAACACGGAGAACATGCCCCGCGCCGGAATCTGCCGCCAAAAGCGCCACAGGTAAGGCTGAGCGCGCTCGTCTTCGGTGGGCGCGGCGATCGGGATGATATGGTACTGGCGGGGATCGAGGGCCGCCGCTACCCGTCGGATCGCCCCACCTTTGCCAGCCGCATCGTTACCTTCAAATACCGTGATCAGAGCGTGCTTGCGCATGCGTTTATCACGCATCAGGCCGGAAAGACGCGCCTGTTCAGTGATCAATTGCTCTTCGTAATCGTCTTTTTCCAGGCTCAAGGTCATGTCGAGACTGTTGAGCAGGCTCACTTGATCCACAGCCACCGGCAACGGTGCCGGGTTCATGCCGCTGACTTTGCCCTTGGGTTGCCTCAAGGCGTTTTGCAGGCCTTCGAGTAGAATCTTGCCCACGGTGAGACTGCGGTAATTGCTGTCGACCCCTTCGATCACATACCAAGGCGCGTAGTCGCGGCTGGTACGGCGCAGGATGCGTTCGCCGAAGTGGACGAACTTGTCGTAGGTCTTGGACTGCTGCCAGTCCAGCGGGCTGATCCGCCAACTGTGCAGCGGGTCGTCGGCCAGGGCCTTGAGCCGCGCCTTCATCTGTTTCTTGGACAGGTGAAACCAGAACTTGAAGATCAGCGCGCCTTCGTCGCAGAACATCTTCTCCAGGCGCTCAGCGCCGGCGATGGCCTGGTCGAGCCGCGCGTCCTTGATTTCGCCCTGCACGCGGCTTTGCAGCATCTGGCTGTACCAGTTGCCGAAGAAGACCCCCATGCGGCCTTTCGCAGGCAACTGCCGCCAGTAACGCCAGGCCGGCGGGCGCGCCAGTTCTTCGTCGGTCTGCTGGTCGAAGGTGCGCACTTCGATCAAGCGCGGGTCCATCCATTCGTTGAGCAGCTTGACCGTCTCGCCCTTGCCGGCGCCTTCGACGCCGTTGATCAGGATGATCACCGGGAACCGTTTCTGCTGTTGCAGCTCGAACTGCACTTCGAGCAAGGCTTCGCGCAGGGCCGGCACTTCGGCGTCGTAAGTGTCTTTGTCGATGGCATGACCGATTTCAGCGGATTCGAACATGAGCAGCTCCGTTTCAAGATGACTCAAGACTAGCGGATTGGGCAGCAACACGCGGCAGGAAATTCAACCCTCGCTTGCCATGGATCAATTCATTGCCGGTTGATCGGCTAGAATGGCCGCCTTGCCTTTGCCGAGTCGCCCATGAACCCTGTAACCCACGCCCAGCTCGACTGGGATGACCAAGGTCGCCCGCATTCGCGGGTGTTCGACGATGTGTACTTTTCCGACCAGTCGGGCCTTGAAGAAACCCGCTATGTGTTCCTCGAACAGAACCGTTTGCAGGCACGGTTTGCGGCCTTGCCGGCGGGTGGGCGCCTAGTGATCGGCGAAACCGGGTTTGGCACCGGGCTGAACTTTCTCTGCGCCTGGCAACTGTTCGAGCAACACGCGGTGGCCGGTGCTCGCCTGCATTTTGTCAGTGTGGAAAAGTACCCGCTGAGCCACGCCGACCTGCAACGCGCCCTGCTGCTCTGGCCGCAACTGCAGCCGTTCGCCGCGCAATTGCTGGCGCAGTACATCGCCATCCACCCAGGCTTCCAGCGCCTGCTGCTGGATAACGGCCGCGTGACCTTGACCCTGCTGATCGGCGACGCCCTGGAGCAGTTGCCGCAGCTGGATGCGCAAATCGACGCGTGGTTTCTCGACGGTTTCGCCCCGGCGAAAAACCCGGATATGTGGACCGCCGAGCTGTTTGCCGAACTGGCACGCCTGGCGGCCCCGGGATCGACCATCAGCACCTTCACCAGCACCGGGTGGGTGCGACGCCTGATCAATGCCGCCGGGTTCAAGATGAAGCGCACACCGGGCATCGGCCATAAATGGGAAATCCTGCGCGGCGAATTCCTCGGCTGGCCGGCCGAGACGCCGTTGCCAGCCGTGAGCAAACCGTGGTTCGCGCGCCCGGTGCCGCTGCGCGGTGAGCGCAGCGCTCTGGTGATCGGCGGCGGCCTGGCCGGCTGCACGACGGCGGCCAGCCTCGCTGCACGCGGCTGGAATGTCAGCCTGCTGGAACGCCATGCCCGCCTGGCCGAGGAAGCCTCGGGCAACCCGCAAGGGGTGCTGTACCTCAAGTTGTCGGCCCATGGCACGGCCCTTTCGCAATTGATTTTGAGCGGGTTCGGCCACACCCGGCGCCTGCTCGAACACCTGCACCGAGGCGTCGACTGGGACGGTTGCGGCGTGCTGCAACTGGCGTTCAACGCCAAGGAAGCCGAGCGCCAGGCCCAGTTGGCTGCAGCGTTTGCCCCTGGCCTGCTGCACCCGTTGGACCAGGCCCAGGCCCAAGCGCGCGCCGGTGTGGCGCTGGAACACGGCGGGCTGTTTTTCCCCGAGGGCGGCTGGGTACATCCGCCGGCCTTATGCGAATGGCAAGCCCGGCACCCGTTGATCAACGTACTGACGCATCACGAGGCCCTTGAGTTGCAACGGGTTGACGGGCAATGGCACGCCCTGGCCGGCGACACCCTACTGGCCAGCGCCACGGTGGTGGTGCTGGCCGGCGCGGCCGAGATCAAGCGGTTCCCGTTCAGCGCCGAGCTGCCCCTCAAGCGCATTCGCGGGCAAATCACCCGCCTGGCGCAAACCCCAGACAGCCTGGCGCTGGCCACCGTGGTCTGTGCCGAAGGCTATGTGGCCCCGGCGCGCCTCGGCGAACACACCCTGGGTGCCAGCTTCGACTTCAAGAGTGACGACCTGGCGCCGACAGTCGCCGAGCATGTCGGCAACCTGGAGATGCTGCGGGAAATCTCTGTCGACCTGGCACACCGCTTGGGCGCCGACGCCCTCGCCGCCGATCAACTCGAAGGGCGCGCCGCGTTCCGCTGCACCAGCCCCGACTACCTGCCGATTGTCGGGCCGCTGGCCGATCACGCCCTCTTCGACCAGGCCTACGCCGCGCTGCGCAAGGATGCCCGCCAAGTCCCCGAGGCCGCGTGCCCGTGGCTCGACGGCGTGTACATCAACAGCGGCCACGGCTCGCGCGGCCTAGTGACTGCGCCGCTGTGCGCCGAATTGTTGGCGGCCTGGCTGGACGATGAACCCTTGCCGCTGCCCAAAAGCGTGGCCGACGCCTGCCATCCGAATCGATTTGCCTTGCGTGCATTGATCCGCGGCACGGGCGGGTTATAACAACGGCAGCGGGCAGGCGGTCAGCGCACCGGGTTTGAGTGCCTCTTCGGTCTGGCGCCTGATCTCGGTGGACTCAACCTGCGCCCGCGCCTGCAAAATCACGTTCATCTGCTCGCGGTAGTCGGCATCACCCAACGTCTCGCCCTGATCAAACACCGCCTGCATCCGTTCGTCGAACGGCTTGGTCAAGCGGTCGAGCGGCACACTGTTAGCTTTCTTCAAATAGCCCGTCCACAACGGCAACTCAACCAGATAATTCAACAACTCGCTTGAGTTCTCGGCTGCGCGGAGCTCGTCAGCGGCTTCCGTCAAGTGCTGGGACGTCACCTCAGCCAAGCTCTCAAAACGCATATGTTTGGGTTGGCCCGGCAGGTGAAACCTGTCGGCCAAGCCTTTTCGAAAGGCCAGGCTCACCTCCAGCGGGTCAGCACTGGGGTGATCTTCGCTATGACGCCGGGCATAACGCTCAAGTTGGTCGAGCCGAAATAATCCCCGGCCGAAATGCAGTAACGGTTCGGCGGTCAACTGACCGCCCTCGACCGACCTTGAAGCCTCGTGAATATGCGTCAGCACCTCTAGATTGCTGAAACTCGCGGCCGCGGCATCATCACAATTGAGCGGAGTAGCGGCGCGCTCAAAGATTTCTTGGCGCAAGCCGGCATCGGTTTCGGCCGAGTCCAGCACCCACCACACACGCCGACTCATGTCCTCGCGGACCTTCTTGGTATCAGCGGTGCCCCCCAGCCCGGCCAGTAGGTTGAACAGCCCATCGGAGCCAGGTTCCGCCCTGAGCGCGGTCCAGGTGGACTGTTTGGTGGTAAACAGCGTGCCCACGTCCTTCAACCAGAGCTCCTGCGCCCGTTGCTCGGTCATACGGGCAATGTCATCTTCCAGAAAACCCATGCCCACGCCGACACGGGTTCGGTAGTTGCTCAATAGTTGCCGGCTGGGGGCGTCCAGCGGGTTGTCCCCAAGGTTGAGCGTGCGTGCAACCCCACGCGGGACATCGGCCAGCCATTGCGGCAACTGCGTGATTCGATTGCCACGCAGGTCCACCGTTTCCAGGTACGGCGGCCGTCGTAGACCGACAGGCAACTCCCTGAGCGAGCAGCTATTGAGGAACAGCGTTTGCAAATCCAGCATCCGACTGATCGTCGGCGGGTTCAGCAGCGGGTTGCGGTTCAGGTCCAGTAACCGCAGTTCGGTCAAGCCCGCCAGGGTCGTGCGGGAGACTTCGGTCAGTTGCAGTTGGTTGTCGCTCAGGTACAAGCGCTGCAACCCGGGCATCTGCTCCAGCGTCTGCGGCAGGTCGGTCAGCTTGTTGCCCATCAGGTCGAGCGTCTGCAGCCCCTTGAAATGCCCAAGGAACTGCGTAACGTCATTGTTGAGCGCCATGTGCTTGAGCGACAGCACGCGGACATGGGCGAAATCAACTTCAGCAGGTAACTGAGGCAAAGGGCCCGTCGCCATGGCGTCCAACTTCAGGCCAAATACCTGCCCCTCCTCATCGGGCAGCAGTGTTTTGCGTTTCCAACTGCGCTCAATGGCCTTCATGACCGATTGGCGAGCCGAGCGAAAGTCCTTCCGGGCAGAGCGAGACATATCTTTCGTAGCCGCCTTGTCGTCATACCAGCGCTTCAACGTCAGCAACAGCACCTTGAGTTGTCTTTCCAACCCTTTGACAGCCTTGGCGCGCGACACGTGATCCGGGCCCAGGTCCTGCAGCAATCGTGAGAGCTGGCGTGAATCCAGTTTAGGGTAGAGCTTGCGCGCCTTGCGCATCAGTGCGGCCGGTTGCGCCGGCGGATCTTCCAATACCGCCTGAATACAGGCCAACGCTGGCTTGGGTACCGGGCGCTCCGGCCAGAGGCAACGCGCCAGCGTCTTGCGCTCCGCTTCAGCCTTGGCCAGCAGATCATGCCGCAAGAAAGCGCCGCGCTGCCCGCCGTTCAGCTTCAGCGTGGCCAGTTGATCGGCCGACAACGTGTCTGTCAGGGCCTGGTAAAAACCCTCCTCACCGGTGGCGAGCGTGCCCAAAGCCTTGCCGTGCCCATCAAATGCCTGACAGCCCTTGGCAGATGTCACGACAGTGCGCCGCAACGCCGCGCCCGGCGTCCCACCTTGCGCAATCAGCTCACCCGTGAGCGTTTCGCGGCGCACTTGCAGCGACATCGCCTGCGGCCAATCGGGTACTCGTGCCAGCAGCCCGACCACCAGGCGCTGGGTGGCTTCGCTGCCTTGTCGTGGCCAGTACAAACCACTGAGCGCCTGATCCTCCTCAAGCAGTTGCAACGCCTCCCGGGTCTGTTGCGCCAGCGCCAGCGGCACCCGACCGGCCTCACGCAAACGCCCGCGTTCCACGCTCGAAGTCTTGGACAGCAGCTCCCAGGCGATGCGATTGGGCAAGCGCGGATAGTGCGACTTGAGCAGGCCATGATCGCTGTGGGTGATCACGTCGGAGTGCTGATACAACTGCTCATACACCTGCCGATGAGTGACCTGAAGCGAGGCGAGCAAGCGACGTTTCAACGTCTCCTCGGCCTCATCAGCTTCCACCACCCCACCGAGCAATGCCTGGGTTTCATCAGCGTCCAACGCGGACAGCAGCGTGGGCATCACCTCGCCGTTTTCCAACTGTTGCTTGGTGAGGTGGATGCTCAGGTCCTCATAATCAAAGGGTGCTACATCCGGGTAGCGTTCAAGCAAGTTGCCCTCATTGTCCAGCACCTCGAAGAAGCGCCCGCTGGGCCAACCGGCCATATACGGCAATGCGAACATCTGGGTGCGTGCCGTACCGGTATCCAACTGCGCCTGGTGTTCAAGCTGCCAGGTCAGGTCACGCACTTTTTGTTCTTGTATGAAACGCGCCACCCCCTCCTTGAAGCGCTCCGGTAATGGCAGGTTCTCCACAGCCCGGTAACGCAACTCGGACAACGACAGGTCGGTAATGCTCGCAATCTCCTTCAAGCGCTCATCGCTCAGCGCCCCAAGCGCGGGATGCAAGCGTTTGATGATGTATGACGGGCTTTCCCATTCCTCGGGCCGCTCCCACTCAAACCGCCAGCCCCCCGTCAAATTATGCTCAAGCACCGGACGATAGGCCTCGCTGTGCAGCGGGTGCGTGGCTCGCCACTGCTTGGCGTGGGTGTCGAAGACCATCGAATACACCCCGCCTTCGATCTTGACGTAGAACTTCCCGTTGACCTGATACACGCCCGCGCCGTTAGCCACGGTGCCGGCGATCACGTCCGGGGGCTGACGATAGGCGCGGGGCCGACGCGGCCATAACCATGCGCTGTCGTCGGGCCGCTTGACGGCCTCCATGCCGTCAAAAAAATCCACCGGCCGGGTGACCAGGCGCTTGGCCGCACTAAACACCTTTGCACCTGCCGCAAACAGGGCCATACCCGCCATGCTTTCAGCCACGTTGAGCAAATGCCCGAGCGCCTCGGCTTTTTCACGATGAGTCCAGTCGTCGATGCCCTCAAACACTTCGCCCAGCAACTGGCCGATGCCAATCCCGGTCATCAAGGCCCCCACCACCGGCACCACAAAACCGGCGACGTTGAGCACGGTCAAGCCGGCGTCCAGGTAGCTCTGCAGACGCTGCTGACGGGCGTCTTCATCCGCCTGCGCCGTGGGCACGGCCAGCACGTGCGCGTCCAGCAGCAACTTGCCGGTGCCAACGTTGAAAAAGAAGCTCGACAGATTGCCCGTCTCCGCCACCGGCTCCAGACGCGCCAGGGTTCGGCGCTGGTCAAATCGCTGGAAAAACCCGAAGCGTTCCGACTCATCCAGGTAGCCGGTAAAGAAGCGCCGATACGCCTGCACCTGGAGCTTGAGCGTCAGGTACTGCTTGAAGTCATCCAGCGACGGGTACTCGTACCAGGGCCTTAGCGGCTCATTGGGCATGTAGAGCACCACCGGGCCCGAGGAAAAACCATCTGTCGCCGCGTGGGCCAATACCATCACGCCCCACACGCAGCTTCCGCCGATATTCAGCCCCTGCCAGACCAGCGGTTTACCGTGAAACAGCAGATGTTGCATCTGGTCGGCGGGGGCATTCGCCTTGATCAGCGCCAGCACTACCGTGTAGGTCGACTGGCTGATATCGCCCTTCGCGTAAGCGATGTGTAGATCGGTCTGCATGTCCATGCGCCTGGCTTGCCCCAGGGTCGAGACGGCCGGGTTGTAACCGCGCTCCGCCGCCACCGAGTCGCCGGGGGCTGACAGGTTAAACACCTCCCGCAGATGCTGTTGATAGGCGGCACCGAGGTCCAGTTCCCGGCAGTAGCCCACGAAGGTTTCGGCGCTGAGGCCTTGAACGACCGTCTGGCCCACACGAATGACCGATCCCTGCGGCATCCCCCCGGGCTCGGCAAGCGCCTGCGGGAAGTTCTGCATGGCCGCCTGCAGCAGGCTATGTCGCTCAGTCTTGATCACCTCAATCGCCGGGCCGATAGGGGCTTTCATTTTGTAAGAACGCCGGGGCACCTCCAGCATGTCGTGCTCGATATCCAACGACGCGTGCCCCTTGCTGGCCAAAAATGCCTGGAGCCGTTCGGCGCAAAAAACCTTGAGCGATTTGACCCGCGCCAACAGGCGCGCCGCTTGTTCGTGAGGGTGCTGGCTATCTGCATGGGCATCTTGCAGGGCCTGGCGCGTCTGGGTATCGGCGTCGATCCACCAGGCGGGCAACTTCTCTTGCAGCACTTGGGCTTTGTCCAGGTCTGCGGTGATCTCCAACAATGTGGCGGTGATGTCTTCTTGCGTCACCGGCGCGGGGGTTTGAGCTGAATCCTGTGATTCGGCCATCGGGAGCCTTCCTTATTGCATTGAGTAATGACGCTCAACAATAAGCCCGACGCCTGCGCCGAATGACGCAAAAACCGGGGCGGTTGCCCCACCAAACCGCGCAAAATTTGTATGTTTACCAGGCCTATTTACCGCCCGCGAATCCGCCGCCACGCGCGGCGCAGGGTCGCGCCCGAGCAGTCAAGGCTCTTTGCCTTATAACAGATCGTTCTAAAACTCCGTTGATTTGCCCGTGTCAGTTTCTGGGTACGCGCCCTTTGGGCGTATTGAGTGTTGAACCTCCCCAACGGAAAAACCGGTAAGGAATTTATGTGCGGATTAGCTGGAGAACTACGTTTCGATGCCCAACCTGCCGACCTGGCTGCGATTGAGCGCATCACCCATCACTTGGCCCCACGCGGCCCCGACGCCTGGGGCTTCCATGCCCAAGGGCCGATTGCCCTGGGCCATCGGCGCCTGAAAATCATGGACCTGTCGGACGGTTCTGCCCAACCGATGGTCGACGCGCAGTTGGGTTTGTCCCTGGCCTTCAACGGCGCGATCTATAACTTCCCGGAACTGCGCCAGGAGCTGGAAGCCTTGGGCTACGCCTTCTATTCCGGCGGCGACACCGAGGTGCTGCTCAAGGGCTACCACGCGTGGGGCGAAGCCCTGCTGCCCAAGCTCAACGGCATGTTTGCGTTTGCCATCTGGGAGCGCGATGCCCAGCGTCTGTTTATTGCACGTGACCGTCTGGGCGTGAAGCCGCTGTACCTGTCGCGCACCGGCCAGCGCCTGCGATTTGCCTCGACGTTGCCGGCGCTGCTCAAGGGCGGCGATATCAACCCGCTCCTCGATCCGGTGGCGCTCAACCATTACCTGAACTTCCACGCCGTGGTGCCCGCGCCGCGCACGCTGCTGGCCGGCATCGAGAAACTGCCGCCGGCCAGTTGGATGCGTATCGACGCCAACGGCAACATCGAGCAGAAAACCTGGTGGACCCTGCCCTACGGCCCGCGTGAGGATGAGCAGCACCTGACCCTCGAAGACTGGACCGACCGCGTACTCGACAGCACCCGCGAAGCCGTGGCCATCCGCCAACGCGCCGCCGTGGATGTGGGCGTGCTGCTGTCCGGCGGCGTCGATTCGAGCCTGCTCGTCGGCCTGCTGCGTGACGTCGGCGTGCAGGACCTGTCGACCTTCTCCATCGGCTTTGAAGACGCCGGCGGTGAACGCGGCGACGAGTTCCAATACTCGGACCTGATCGCCAAGCACTACGGCACCCGTCACCACCAACTGCGCATCGCCGAGCGCGAGATCATCGAGCAACTGCCAGCGGCGTTCCGCGCCATGAGCGAGCCGATGGTCAGCCACGACTGCATCGCCTTTTACCTGCTGTCACGGGAAGTGGCCAAGCACTGCAAAGTGGTGCAAAGCGGCCAGGGCGCCGACGAGCTGTTCGCCGGTTACCACTGGTACCCGCCCGTGGACGGCGCCAGCGATCCGTATGCGGCGTACCGCGAGGCGTTTTTCGACCGCAGCTACGACGACTACGCGGCCACCGTCACGCCGAAATGGCTGACCGCCAACGACGCCGCCGGCGACTTCGTGCGCGAGCATTTCGCGATGCCGGGCGCGGACGCCGCCGTGGACAAGGCCCTGCGCCTGGACAGCACGGTGATGCTGGTGGACGACCCGGTCAAACGCGTCGACAACATGACCATGGCCTGGGGCCTGGAGGCGCGCACACCGTTTCTCGACTACCGCCTGGTGGAACTGTCGGCCCGCGTACCGGGCAAATTCAAATTGCCCGACGGCGGCAAGCAAGTCCTCAAGGAAGCGGCGCGTCGGGTCATCCCGAGTGAAGTCATCGACCGCAAGAAGGGTTACTTCCCGGTGCCCGGCCTCAAGCATTTGCAGGGCGATACCTTGAACTGGGTCCGCGATTTGCTGCTGGACCCGAGCCAGGACCGCGGCCTGTTCAATCCGGCCATGCTCGACCGCTTGCTCACCGACCCACACGGTCAACTCACCCCGCTGCGCGGCTCCAAGCTGTGGCAACTGGCGGCGCTGAACCTGTGGCTCAGCGAACAAGGAATCTGATCGATGAAACCTCTCGCAGCGGCTTACAGCCAACGCTTGCTCAAGGGCCAGGCGCCGACCTACGAGCGCCTGCAAGCACGCCTGGCCGAAGACGGCAGCCCACTGGCCGCCGAGCCGATCGCGGTGCATTGCGGCTGGGGCCGGTTGTTGATCGGCCACACGTTTCCCGACCCGGCCAGCCTCGCCGAGGAGCTGCTCAATGAGCAGGCCGGCGAGCGCGACATCGCGCTGTACGTGGCCGCGCCCCAGCAGATCCTGGGGATCGATCCGCAGCAACTGTTCCTCGACCCGTCCGACACCTTGCGCTTGTGGTTCTCTGACTATCGTCCGTCGACCCGCGTGTTTCGTGGCTTCCGTATTCGCCGCGTGCAGACCGAGGCCGATTGGCAGGCGGTCAACCAGCTCTACCAGGGACGCGGCATGCTGCCGGTCGACGCCGCACGCCTGACGCCCCGCCACGCGGGCGGCCCGGTGTATTGGCTGGCCGAGGACGAAGACAGCGGCGCGGTGATCGGCAGCGTGATGGGCCTCAACCACCAGAAAGCCTTCCAGGACCCGGAAAACGGTTGCAGCCTGTGGTGCCTGGCGGTCGACCCGCACTGCACCCGCCCCGGCGTCGGCGAAGTGCTGGTGCGCCATCTGGTGGAACACTTCATGAGCCGTGGCCTGAGCTACCTGGACCTGTCGGTGCTACACGACAACCGCCAGGCCAAGAGCCTGTACGCCAAGCTCGGCTTTCGCGCCCTGGCCACCTTTGCGATCAAGCGCAAGAACGGCATTAACCAGCCGCTGTTCCTCGGCCCGGGCCCGCAGGTGGGGTTCAACCCCTACGCGCGGATCATCGTCGAAGAAGCCCATCGTCGTGGCATCGACGTGCACGTGGACGACGCCGACGCCGGCCTGTTCACCCTCAGCCATGGCGGCCGACGCGTGCGCTGCCGTGAATCGTTGAGCGACCTGACCAGCGCCATCAGCATGACCTTGTGCCAGGACAAAAGCCTGACCCACAAGGTGCTCAACGCCGCCGGGTTGAAACTGCCGGCGCAACAACGGGCAGGCAGCGCCGATGACAACCTGGAGTTCCTCGACGAACACCAGCGCATCGTGGTCAAACCGCTCGATGGCGAACAAGGCCAAGGCGTGGCGGTGGATCTGCAGACCATCGAAGAGGTGCAACAAGCGATTGAAGCCGCGCGCCAGTTCGACAGCCGGGTCTTGCTCGAAAGTTTCCACGAAGGCCTGGACCTGCGCATCCTGGTGATCGGCTTCGAGGTGGTCGCCGCAGCGATCCGCCGCCCGGCCGAAGTGATAGGTGACGGCCAGCATTCGATCCGCGCCCTGATCGAGGCGCAAAGCCGTCGTCGCCAGGCCGCCACCGACGGCGAAAGCAAAATCCCCCTGGACACCGAAACCGAGCGCACCCTGCACGCCGCCGGTTATGACTACGCCAGCATCCTGCCCAGTGGCGTGCAGTTGGCCGTGCGCCGAACCGCCAACCTGCACACCGGCGGCTGCCTGGAAGACGTCACCGGGATCCTCCATCCGACGCTGGTCGACGCCGCCGTGCGCGCCGCGCGGGCCCTCGACATCCCGATGGTCGGCCTCGACCTGATGGTGCCGGCGGCCGATCAACCGGAGTACGTGTTTATCGAAGCCAACGAACGGGCCGGGCTGGCCAATCATGAACCGCAGCCTGCGGCGGAGCGGTTTGTGGATTTGTTGTTTCCGCACAGTCAGCCGAGCGCTTGAAAGATGTATTGCCTGGAGCGGCGCTATCGCGGGCAAACCCGCTCCCACAGGTGACCGCATTCCACATGTAGGAGCGGACTCGCCCGCGCTGAAGCCCGCCCCGCCACCGCCGCTAACCCCTCATCGAAACCATCGATGCCCTCACCCCATCAGGAGTTTCCATGACCCGAACCCTCCCCGAACCGGATCTCAACTACCTGCAAAAAGTGCTGCTGGAAATGCTCGCCATTCCCAGCCCGACCGGCTTTACCGACACCATCGTGCGCTATGTCGCCGAGCGCCTGGAAGAACTCGGCATCCCCTTTGAAATGACCCGCCGTGGCACCATCCGCGCCACCCTCAAGGGCCAGAAAAACAGCCCCGACCGCGCGGTATCCGCGCACTTGGACACCATCGGCGCCGCCGTGCGGGCGATCAAAGACAACGGCCGCCTGACGCTCGCCCCGGTCGGCTGTTGATCGAGCCGCTTTGCCGAAGGCAGCCGCGTCAGCCTGTTCACCGACAACGGCGTGATCCGTGGCAGCGTGTTACCGCTGATGGCCTCCGGGCATGCGTTCAACACCGCCGTGGATGAAATGCCGGTGAGTTGGGACCATGTCGAACTGCGTCTGGACGCGTACTGCGCCACCCGCGCCGATTGCGATTCCCTGGGGATCGGCATCGGTGACTATGTGGCGTTCGACCCGCTGCCCGAGTTCACCGAGAGCGGGCATATCAGCGCGCGTCACCTCGATGACAAGGCCGGCGTCGCCGCCCTGCTCGCCGCCCTCAAGGCGATCATCGACAGCGGCGAACCCTTGCTGATCGACTGCCACCCGCTGTTCACCATCACCGAGGAAACCGGCAGTGGCGCGGCGGCCGCGCTGCCCTGGGACGTGAGTGAGTTTGTCGGCATCGACATCGCCCCGGTCGCCCCCGGCCAGCATTCCAGCGAGCATGCCGTCAGCGTGGCGATGCAGGATTCCGGCGGGCCGTATGACTATCACCTGTCGCGTCACCTGCTGCGCCTGGCGACAGATAACGAACTGCCGGTACGCCGCGACCTGTTTCGTTATTACTTCAGTGATGCGCACTCGGCGGTCACCGCCGGCCACGACATTCGCACCGCCTTGCTGGCGTTTGGTTGCGATGCGACCCACGGCTACGAACGCACCCACATCGACAGCCTCGCGGCGCTGAGCCGTTTGTTGACGGCTTACATTCTCAGCCCGCCAGTGTTCGCCAGCGACGCGCAACCGGCGCAAGGTTCACTGGACCGGTTCAGTCATCAGCTCGAGCACGAGACCCAGATGGAAAGCGACACCCGCGTGCCGTCGGTGGACAGCCTGGTCGGCCAGAAGTCCTGACACTGGCAACAACGGTCCCGGCGCAGTAGCATCGCCGGGACTTAACCCCAGAGGCTTGTATGCTGATTCCCTACGACGCACTTGAAGTCGACACCCTGACCCGCCTCATCGAAGACTTCGTGACCCGCGACGGCACCGACAATGGCGACGACACGCCCCTGGAAACCCGCGTACTGCGCGTACGCCAGGCACTGACCAAGGGCCAGGCATTGATCGTATTCGACCCCGACAGCGAGCAATGCCAGTTGATGCTCAAACACGACGTGCCCAAGCATCTGTTCGACTGAAAGGGCAGTTCAGGGATTGGGCACCCGCACCGGATGAGTGGCGGTGCCCTGGCGTTCGACGATCTTCTGGTACACCTCGGCGCGATGGACCTGCACCCCGGCCGGGGCTTCGACCCCGAATTTCACCTGGGAACCGTTGAGTTCGAGAATGTGCAAGGCGATGTCATCGCCGATGGAAATGATTTCGCCTACGGCACGGCTTAAGACCAGCATGGCGGTTGTCCTTTTCGAGTGACAGGACCCCGACCTTGCGCGCCTGGGTGATGCTCAGCAATGACTTGCGGTCGAATCAGGCATCACCTACAGCAGTAGGTAATTTGCCTGACAGACCACATGATTTTTTTGCGCTGAGCCCAGTCAAGAAACCGATCAGCCCTTAATCGCCTGGGCTTTGGCGCGCATCTTGTCGGCCATCACGGTCATCTCGTCATACAGCAACTGCGGGTTCTTCTGCTTCAACGCCCAGGCCATCCGCCCTTGCTCGTGGGGCAGGATCATGAACTCACCCTCGGCCACCCGCTGATAAATGTAATCCGCGATATCGGCCGCCGAAATCGGCGAGCTTTCCAGCAACTTGCCCACCTGCGCCTTCATCGCCGGGGTCGGCCCACGGAATGAGTCCAACAAGTTGGTCTGGAAGAACGACGGGCACACCACGTGAACCCCGACTTCCTGCTGCTTGAGCTCCACCAGCAAACTCTCCGACAACGCCACCACACCCGCCTTGGCCACGTTGTAGTTGCTCATGGCCGGCCCTTGCATCAGCGCCGCCATTGAGGCGATGTTGATGATGCGGCCTTTGCTCTTTTCCAGCAGCGGCAGGAACGCCTTGCAGCCCTTGACCACGCCCATCAGGTTGATTGCGATCTGCCAGTCCCAGTCTTCCAGGGACAGTTCGGCGAAGAACCCGCCAGAGGCCACGCCAGCATTGTTGACGATCACATCGATCCCGCCCAGCTTGACCTCGCAGGCCTGGGCAAAGGCGGTGAGCTGGCTGTAGTCGCGCACATCGCAACGCTGGATAAACCCATCGCCGCCCGCCTCGCGCACTCGCTTGAGGGTCTCTTGCAAGCCTGGCTCGCTGACATCCGACAAGGCCAACTGCCAACCCTCGCGGGCCCAACGCAGCGCGATTTCGCGACCCAGTCCGGACCCGGCGCCGGTGATCATCATGCGATTTTGCATAGGAAAATAGCCTTGTGGTTCACGGAAGAAGTGATCGGCAGTGTAGCGAAGGTTTTTCCTACACCCACGCACCATCCAATTGATGAATGCCCTGAGCAAACCGCGGGACGGGTCGGATACTGCGCTACGCCCTAAGTTCAATATTTTTAAACTAAGCGCAGGCGCTCAATGACGCGTTAAAAGAAATAAGCGACTTTCCAAAATGCTTTAAAAAATAGGGAATTTTCTGTCAAGCGGCACAGTCGGAGTTGTTAAGGCGTCCGCAATTAAACCGGCGGGCCTAATGTTAAACAACCAGTCCTTGCACAAGGCCTATAAGGAAATACAACTATGAGCCTCATTTTAATCATCATCCTAATTCTCCTGCTGGTCGGCGGTTTGCCGGTGTTCCCGCACTCCCGTAGCTGGGGTTATGGGCCGTCGGGTATTCTCGGCGCCGTCCTGGTGGTGCTGCTGATTCTGTTGTTACTCGGCAAGATATAAACGCCGGGCAAAAAAAAGAGGCCTTCATGAAGGCCTCTTTTTTATTGCCGGGCTATTAGTCCGGCTTACCGTCGACAACACCGGCGGTGTTATCCAGCAAACTTTTGGTCGCGGTCTGCAGGAACGATTCGAGCTTCTGTTTCAGCCCAGCCTCGTCCGGCGATTCAGCAATCACTTTACCGGTCGGCTCGGCGCCCAGTTCGTATTGCCACAATTTCGCTGGCATTTCCTTAGGCAATACCAGCACGCGGTCGCCGGTGACCAACGCCACGGTCTGATCGCTGCCCGAAGGTTTGATCACGCCGAAGCCCTTGTCGCCTTCCGGCAGGTTGAGCAGGTCACGGCCCCAGCACTGGTGCAGGGTGTCGCCACCGAGACGGCCCATGATGGTCGGTACGATGTCGATCTGGGTACCCACGGTGTGGTCACGCTCGCCGAACTTCTCTTGCATGCCCGGTGCAATCATCAGCATTGGCACGTTGAAGCGGCCCAGGTCCATCTCGGTGATCTGCTGCTCGTTACCGAAACCGTGGTCGCCCACGATCACAAACAGGGTTTCCTTGAAGTACGGCTCCTTGCGGGCTTTTTCAAAGAACTGGCCCAGGGCCCAGTCGGAATAGCGCATCGCCGTCAAATGCTCGTTGAGGGTGCCACGGTCGGTGACTTTCTCCACCGGCAACGGGGTCGGCAAGGCATACGGCGTGTGGTTGGACAGGGTTTGCAGCAAGGCGTAGAACGGTTTGCCGCCTTCACGCGCTTTCAGTTCTTCCAGGCCACGGTTGAACATGTCCTGGTCGGACACGCCCCACGTCGGATCGGAGAACACCGGGTCGACAAAGTCGTTGCGGCCGATGAAGTTGGTCATGCCCTGGTTGCTGAAGAAACCCGACTGGTTGTCCCAGGCGAAATCGCCGTTGTAGACATACACATCGTCAAACTTGCGCGCACTGAGCAGCTGCGGCAGGCCCGACAGCTTGTGGCTGCCTTCCGGGGTCTGCATCAGGTATTCGAAACCCGGCAGGTTCGGGAAGCACGCCATGGTGGCAAACATACCCTGGTGGGTGTGAGTGCCGTTGGAGAAGAAGCGGTCGAACAGCAGGCCTTCCTTGGACAGTTTGTCGAAGTACGGCGTGATATTGCCCGGACGCCCCAGGGCGCCCACCGAGTGACCGGCGAAGCTCTCCAATAGGATGACCACGACGTTTTTGATCGGCAGGGTTTTCTCGGCCGGTGGCGTGAAATCACGGCGCACGGCGGCGGTGTCGGTATCCACCAGCTTCTCTTGCGGCAGCACCAGCATGTCGCGCACGGTCTGGGTGGCCAGCGACTGTTCGAGGGTGGCCTTCCAGATGTTGGTGCGTTCTTCGGAGAAGCGCGACTTGGCTGCGGCGATCAGCGACAACGTGCCATTGAGGCCCAACTGGTTGGCGAAGTTCGAGTCGGTGGTGTAGACGTCACCCCAACGCAGCGGCGGGCCCTGGCGCAGGGTGCCACGGGCGGCGACCACGGCGACCAGCAGGCACACCACAAACACCGCGATCCGCGAATACCACGGCGCCACTTGGCGGGTGCCAATGCTGCCGCCGCTGAACGGGCCGCGTGGGCGCGTCGCGCGGTCGGCACCCTTGAAGGCCATGCTCAGGATCAGCGTGCCCACGGCCCAGGCCAGCAGGTAGCGCACCACCGGGAAACCGTACCAGAGCATGCTCATCACGGTTTTCGGGTCTTCCTTCACGTATTGGAAGACCAGGCCGTTGAGGCGCTGGTGGAATTCGCGGTAGAAGTCCATCTCCATCAGGCCCAGGAACAGCGCGATGCTGGAGGCCAGGGTCAGCCAGAAACGGAAGAACCCCCGCGCGGCCATGGCCCTCACGCTGAACAATGCCAGCAGCAAGGGGATCACCAAGTACACCACCAGGCGAATGTCCAGGCGCAGGCCGTTGGCGAACGCTTCCAGGAAGGTCGAGGCCGGTGTGTCGAGGATCATCTCGCGGTTGTACGCCAGCAGCGCCAGGCGCAGCAGGGAGAACATCACCATCATGACCAGCGCGCAAAGCAGCGTGTATGCCAGATGGGATTTGACGGTCGGTTGCAGCAGGCGATTAGAAGCTCGCTGCTGATTCAGGGCGTCCGGGTTTGCCATGTCGTTTCAGGACCCATTGGAAGTTTAAGTTGCGAAAGAGTGCAGTGGCGTCCGACCCTCGCCCAGGCTGGCTGGGGTAGGCGGTAAACGCGGTGGCGCAAATGGTGCCCGATCACTGCCGGCAACGCTATTAATTACTGAACGCGTGCCGCAATCCCGCCGCTGACGGCGCGTGAGATAGAGCCGTCGCCGGGAGATAAAGCCGGCGAATTGTCTTGGATGAGATGTGAAAATTTCGTACAGCGAATATTTCGACACACAATATTAAGGTATTCGCTGAAACCATTGTGGGAGAGGGCTTGCCCCCGATAGCGGTGGTTCAGCCACTGTTGTAAGGACTGATACACCGCTATCGGGGGCAAGCCCCCTCCCACATTTTCCGTGCCCGCTTCAGCTTGAGTGAAGCTGGCGCTCAGAAGCGCATGTTGCCCCGTGGCCCGGCGATCGCCCAGATGATCAGGCCCAGTACCGGCAGCAGCAGGATCAACAGAATCCACAGCACCTTGGCACCGGTGCTTGCGCCACTTTTGAACACATTGATGATCGCCCAGATATCCAGCGCGAGGATGATCAACCCGACCAGACCGTTGAAAGTGGAACCCATGGTGTCGCTCCTAAGTGAGGGCATGCCCTTGTAGGATAGCCAGCCCTGGCTGCGGTTCCGTTTTATTTCAGACGTGGACCGCGACCCGCAGCGCTTCCAGGGACGGCTCGCCCTTGATGCCAACTTCGGCGCACAGTTCCAGCACGCGCGGCAGGTCGTTGCCGTACACCAGCACGGCCTGGATCTCGTCATCCAGTGGCTGGCTGAGGTTCAGCAACACATAACCACCGTCTTCCGGGCTGAGCGCACTCATCTGGATCTGGATGCGATTGAGCGCGGTAAGGGCTTCGGTCTTGGCCAGTTGCTTGGGCTTGAGGTTAAACGCCACGCCGGGACCAAACGATGCAACGATCTGCGCAAACAGGTCGCCATAGGTGTCGGCCTGGAACAGCACGGTGTCCGGCAGGCTGCCGACCACTACCCACTCGCCCAAAGGAATCGAGAACGTATCGTCGTAGTTGATGTCCGGGTTTGCCGCCAGAAACGCCACAGGGTCGGCGTAGGCCTGCGCCGCTTCCTCGGCGATGCGCGCCACCTCGTCGTCGCCCATGACGCCGGCGCTGATTTTACGGATGAGTTCGACGAGGGCGTTTTTCATGAAAGGGTCCTGTGGCGGGCTGGTTTTTGAGGGCGCGTAGCCTACACCAGTTTCTGCAACTGCGCCGCCGTATCCACCGCGCCCATGGTCTGTGCCGCTGCCAATGCGGTGGCGCCCTGGGCGTCGATAGCCTTGGGGTTGGCGCCCTGGCTGAGCAGGTAGTCGAGCATTTCGACGCGGTTGAACATCGCCGCCATCATCAACGCCGTGCGCCCGTCCGAGGATGACGCGTCAACCGGCGCGCCGCCTTCTATCAGCGCCTTGACCACGGGCAAATGGCCCTTGAACGCCGCACCGGCCATCGGCAGTTGATGCTTGTCATTGGCGATCTGCGGATCAGCCTTGAATTCCAGCAGCACTTTTACCGCGTCGGCGTGGCCGTGATAAGCGGCCAGCATCAGCAAGGTGTCACCATTGTGGTTACGCAGGTTGGCTGGCAAGCCCTTGGCCAGCAGCGCGGCCATCAGGGCGGCATCGCCTCTGCGCGCGACGTCGAAGACCTGTTCGGCAAATTCGGCGGCTTCGTCGTCAGTCATTTGTTTGGCGTGGTCCGACATGTGGGGGCTCCTTGTCTGGTAAGGCTTGGGGTACTGAAGAGTAGGCGCCCAGTGTCGCGAGGGAGTTCCCCACTGTCATGGTTTTTTTGTCGAAAGCGGCCATAGGCAGAATCAATAGCGGAACTGACCGCCCTGGATCTGCGCGAGCAACTGGACGGTGACGGGCACGTAACTGTCCGAACCGGGCAACCAGGCGTACACCGGGTCGGTGCCCGCCTTGTCCGGGTCGAACGCCTCCTCCTTGAGCCGCACTTTCTGGTACTTGAACGTGCCCGTCGTCTCCATCTTCATCTTGATCCGCAGGAACAGCGGCACCGCATAGTGCGGCAACTGGCCATGGGCGAATTGCAACAACTCGCGCATATCCAGGGCGGCCAGGGATTCGCTGGGGGTGATGGCGACCATGCCGGCGCGGCCATTGGTGTTTTCGATCTCGACACCGTAGGCCACCACTTCGGCGATCTGCGGGTGTTGCAGCAGGATGTTCTCAACCTCGGTGGTGGAGACGTTTTCACCTTTCCAGCGATAGGTATCCCCCAGGCGATCGACAAATTGCGCATGGCCAAAACCGATGCTGCGCAGCAGATCGCCGGTATTGAAGTAACGGTCGCCCTTTTCGAACACGTCGGTCAGCACCACCTTGCGGTTCTTTTCCGGGTCGGTGTAGCCGTCGAACGGCGCCTTTTCATCGATCTTGGCCAGCAACAGGCCCTGCCCGCCCGTGGGCACCTTGCGCATGAAGCCATCGGCGCAACGCATTGGCTCACCGCTGTCGTGGGCGTAGTCCACCAGCGCCCAGTGCTGCAGGCAGAAGCCGATGGTGTTGTCGAAATTCAACACATTGGTGAAGCCGATATTGCCGTCACTCGCGGCATACAGCTCACAGATATGCTCGACGCCAAAGCGTTGCTTGAACTGCGCCCACACGCCGGGCCGCAGGCCATTGCCGACCATCTTGGTCACGCGGTTGTCACGATCCTGGACGTTGGCGGGTTGGTCGAGCAGGTAACGGCACAGCTCACCGACATAACCCAGGGTGGTGGCGTTGAACTTGCGCACATCGTCCCAGAACTGGCTGGCGCTGAATTTGCGGCGAATCGCAAACCCCGACGCGCCGACAATCGCCGAGCCCCAGCACACGCAAAGGCCAGTGGCGTGATACAGCGGCAAGGTGCAATACAGGACGTCGGCGGGGCCCATGTCGAGGGCGATGCTGCCGAAGCTGACGGCGGTTTTGGTCCAGCGGCCATGTTTCATGATGCCGGCCTTGGGCAAGCCGGTGGTGCCGGAGGTGTAGATATAGAAGCACGGGTCGTTGAAAAAGATCTGCCGGGAGCTGGCCAGGTTGTCCACCGCGCACTCGGCGCTGGCGGCCATCAGGTCGACATAGCCAGCAGGCACGGCGCTGCTGTGTTGATCCGCGACAAACCAGGTGCGGTCCGTCTCGATCGCCACTTGCTCGCGCACCGCCGTGTAGGCCGCCACCAATTCCGCCCCCACCACAATCGCCACCGGGTTGACCAGATTCAGGCTGTGAACCAGCGCCGCCTGGGTTTGCGCGGTATTGAGCATGGCGCAGATGCCGCCCAGCTTGGCCACGGCCAGCACGTTGAGCAGCAATTCTGGGCGATTTTCAATAAACAACGCCACTACATCGCCCTTGCGGATGCCCTGGCTGTGCAAGTGGTGGGCGATGCGGTTCGCACGCTGATTGGCGTCGCGGTAACTAAGCACGCTGTCGCCATACAACAACGCAGCACCGTCAGGGTTGCGCAAGGCTGCTTGCTCGAAATGCCAGCCCAGGCCACAAGGCTGCGCGGGGTCGGTGACATTGGCGGCACGCATGCCGCGGACCACCCGAGGCAAGGCCCGGACGATGGCGGGCACCTTACGCAGCAGCATGCTCCAGGTAATCATGTCGTTTTGCGGAGGGTTCATGGAGGAACGTCCTTTTTCTTATTCTTCGTGGAGGCCAGAAGCTCCGGCACTTTTGTAGGCAGCGAGCCACATGCTCACGGGAAAATACGCCAGCCGTTCTTAGGCTGTACACGCGGGATTTGAAATGTTTTGTATCCCAGGCCGGCAACAGGCAACCGACAAACAGGGAATTTAGCGACACATCCACAGTCCTTATGAGTAACGATGCATCCGCCTGGCCGGATCGAATAGCGCAAAATGCAGGATGCATGATGGCCACTCATGCAAATTGCACGAAATCAAAAATCCATATTTTTCACAACTCATTGATTTTAAAAGACTTATTACAAAGTTGTAAGATGGCACAATCACTGCACCTATCACTCCATGCTTGCCAACTTGAGCCAACGGAGCTGATAGACATGAGCCTGATCCAAGATAAATTCGCCTCAGTATTCTCCCAATACGACGTCACCACTCAGCCACGCCCGGACGGCGGTATCCTGCTGACCCTGCGCAACAGCGAAGGTAAGCAGGTCAAGCGTTCGATCTCCTACCAGCAATTGCACACGGCCGATCAACTCACCTGGGTAATCAGCGCCATTCGCCGCGACCTGGCCGAACAAGCCAGCGACCTGCCGCAAATTTCGATGCTGCAAAGCCAGAACCGCTTTGCCCTGCCGACTTACCACTCGGCATAAGCCACACATAAAAAAGGGCCGCGACGCCATTCAGCGTCGCGGCCCTTTTTTATGAACTCAACACAGGCCCAGGCGGGCCGCTTCATTCATCGCTTGTACACGATTGTTGACGTGTAACTTGCCGTAGATGTTACGTAGGTGGAATTTCACCGCGGCTTGGGACGTTTCACGAATCCGGCTGATTTCCCAGATCGTCTTGCCTTCGGAGGCCCAGCGCAAGATCTCCAATTCGGTCGGGGTCAGGGGCTTGCCGGACAGGGCCAAGCGTTTTCTGACATCGGTGGGCACGCTCAACGGCGCGCCTGACGCTTCTGGATCACTCATCGCTTTCTCTCCTTCTTATTGGCTGATGCTTATCGCCTTTCGGATTCCTCCTATTGACAGGCGATATAAACATTGAGACCGGGGAGAGTTACATAATGCAGAGCGTTAGAGCGTAAGGCCGGTGATAAACAGCCAGGCCTTACAGATAAATAAGCCACTTCCCACAACAAATTCCAACTTGCCGGGGTTGAACATTCAAGTCGATTAAGACTAGTCATCCATCCCCGGAAAACCGGCAGCGATATCGTCCCCGCTGAACTCAGGCACCCCGCCGCTTGCCGTATGGGACAGGCGCAACATCACAAAATGTGGGTTCTCGCCCATATCGAACCAATGAGGCATGCCGGCCGGGATCACCAGCAGGTCATTTTTCTCACAGCGCACGCCGTACACATAGTCGCCAATGTGCAAGGCAAACAGGCCTTGGCCGGCGATGAAAAAGCGCACGTCATCTTCGCTGCAACGGCGCTCGGCGAGGAACTGATCGCGCAATGCCGCCTTCTGCGCAGGATCGCCGGGGACACGCAGCACGTCGACGCAGGCATAGCCGAGGGCGTCGATCTGCGGCCGGTACGCCGCGATCATGGCGGCGTCGTTCGCGCCTTTTTCAATAATGCCGGGCTGCCAGCGCTCGAATCGCACGCCATGCTCGGCCAGGGTCGACACGACATCCTCGAAGTGGGTCAGGACTTTGTTCGGGGTGTCCGGTGTGGCGACGTGGTAAACAGCTACATAACTCATAGGACAGTTCCTTGGTTCTGCTCGTGCAATCGAAAGCCGATGATAAGGGCGGCGGCCAGGGCCGCAACGCTGGCGATACTGAAGGTCAGGGTCGGCCCCAACAGGTTCCAGCTGTAACCGGCATACAACGCACCCAGCGCGCCGCCGGTGCCGGCCAAGGCCGCGTATAACGCCTGGCCCTGGCCTTGCTGGCGGGCGCCGAAGCTGCGCTGCACAAAGGCAATCGCCGCCGCATGAAAGCTGCCGAAGGTGGCCGCGTGCATCACCTGCGCCAACAGCAGCACCCAGAAAAACTCAGCGAACGCGCCCAACAACAACCAGCGCAGCGCCGCCAACAGGAAACTCGCCATTAACACCCGGCGCAGCGAAAAGCGCGTGAGGATGCAGCTCATGCCCAGGAACATCAACACTTCCGCCACCACCCCAAGGGCCCACAGCATGCCGATCACGCCACGGCTGTAGCCCAAGTGTTCCAGGTGCAGGGTGAGAAAGGTGTAATACGGGCCATGGCTCATTTGCATCAACGCCACGCAGGCATAAAACGCCAGGACGCCGGGGCTGCGCAACTGCTTGAGGAAGCCCTCGCCGGCCAGGCGCGGGCCATGGTTCGCGGGCTGCGCATTCGGCACCCACAGGCTGGCAGCGATGATCCCGGCCATGATCACCACGACCACTACCGGGTAAATATCCAGGCTCAGCCAGTCGAACAGGCGCCCCATGATCACCACCGTGAGGATGAACCCGATGGAGCCCCACAGGCGGATCTGGCTATAGCGCGAGGTCTGCTGGTGCAGGTGGGCCAGGGTGATCACTTCAAACTGCGGCAGCACCGCATGCCAGAAAAACGCATGCAGGGCCATGACCAGGGCCAGCCAGGCGTAGGTCTTACTGACGAAAATCAGCGCAAAACTCACCAGGGTACATACCGCACCAACGCGCACGATGGCCAGGCGTCGGCCGGTGTAGTCGCCCAGCCAGCCCCACAGATTGGGGGCCACGCAGCGCATCAGCATGGGGATGGCCACCAGCTCGCCGATACGCGCGCTGGAGAACCCCAGGTGATCGAAGTACAGCGCCAGGAATGGCGCCGTCGCCCCCAGCAGGGCGAAGTAGAAGAGGTAGAAGCTGGAGAGTCGCCAGTACGGGAGGGCTGGCGTCATGCAAGGGGCCGCTTCGCGGCCCCACGCGAGCAAACTCGCTCGCCATACACCGTCACAGCTGGCCCAGCACCGGGGTACTCACGCGCACATCGGCGTTTTGCCCACGGTTGCGCAGCAGGTGATCCATCAACACGATGGCCATCATCGCTTCGGCGATCGGCGTGGCACGGATGCCGACGCACGGATCGTGGCGGCCCTTGGTGATCACGTCCACCGGGTTGCCATATACATCGATCGAACGGCCCGGAGTGGTGATGCTCGACGTGGCCTTGAGCGCCAGGTGCGCAACGATCGGCTGACCGGAGGAAATACCGCCGAGGATGCCGCCCGCATTGTTGCTGAGGAAGCCCTGCGGGGTCAGTTCATCGCGATGCTCGGTGCCGCGCTGGGACACGCAGGCGAACCCGGCGCCGATTTCAACGCCTTTGACGGCGTTGATGCTCATCAGCGCGTGGGCCAGTTCAGCGTCCAGGCGGTCGAAGATCGGCTCGCCGAGGCCCGGTTTCACGCCCTCGGCGACCACGGTGATTTTCGCCCCGACGGAATCCTGGTCGCGGCGCAACTGGTCCATATAGGCTTCCAGCTCAGGCACTTTGTCCGGGTCCGGGCAGAAAAAGGCGTTGTCGTCGACGCTGTCCCAGGTCTTGAACGGGATTTCGATCGGGCCCAGCTGGCTCATGTAGCCACGGATAACGATGCCCTGGGTCGCCAGGTATTTCTTGGCGATGGCACCGGCGGCCACGCGCATCGCGGTTTCGCGGGCCGAGCTACGGCCGCCGCCACGGTAGTCGCGTTCGCCGTATTTGTGGTGGTAGGTGTAGTCCGCGTGGGCCGGGCGGAACAGGTCCTTGATCGCCGAGTAGTCCTTGGACTTCTGGTCGGTGTTGCGGATCAGCAGGCCGATGGCACAGCCGGTGGTGCGACCTTCGAACACGCCGGAGAGGATCTCGACTTCATCGGGTTCCTGGCGCTGCGTGGTGTGGCGGCTGGTGCCGGGCTTGCGGCGGTCGAGGTCACGCTGCAGGTCTTCCAGGGACAGCTCGAGGCCGGGCGGGCAGCCGTCGACAATGGCGACCAACGCCGGGCCATGGCTTTCGCCCGCGGTGGTGACAGTGAACAGCTTGCCGAAGGTATTGCCGGACATGCAGGGCGCTCCGTGAAATCAGTTGTAATCACTCAGCAGTGATAACCAAGCTCGCCAGTATACGCGGGCCAACCGACTAGTTCATCCTCGAAACCTTACCGGTAGACGTTGGTCGAACCGGCACCTCCTGAATGATGGCGCGATGATGTTTCGAGTTTTGCTGTTTACCCTCTCCCTGTTCACTGCCGTAGCCCATGCGGCGTCCCCCGTGGTGTTGCAACGGCCCATCAGCCTCGACACCGGCAACGGCGAGCTGTTCGGCTCGCTGCTGCTGCCGCAGTCCGACAAACCGGTGCCGGTGGTGCTGATCATTGCCGGCTCCGGCCCGACCGACCGCAACGGCAACAGTGCCGACGGCGCGCGCAACGACAGTCTCAAGCGCCTGGCCTGGGTGCTGGCTCGGCATAACATCGCCAGCGTGCGCTACGACAAACGCGGCGTGGCGGCCAGCCTGGCCGCCACCCCCGATGAACGCAACCTGACCCTCGACGCCTACGTGGCCGACGCCGTGGCCTGGGGCAAGCTGCTCAAAGCCGACAAGCGCATGGGCCCGCTGATCGTGCTGGGCCATAGCGAAGGCGCGCTGGTGGCTGCGCTGGCGGCACCGCAACTCGACCCGGCCGGGGTGATTTCCCTGTCCGGCAGCGCCCGTCCGGTCGATCAGGTGATCCGCCAGCAACTGGCCGGTCATCTCCCCCCGGCCCTGCAGTTGCGCAGCAATGAAATCCTCGACCACCTCAAGGCAGGCCAAGTAGATGCCGATGTGCCTGACCCACTGCTGGGCATTTTCCGACCCAGCGTGCAGCCGTATCTGATCAGCCTGTTTCGCGCCGATCCCTCGGCCGCCTTTGCCAAGTTGCGCATGCCGGCACTGATCATCCAGGGCACCAACGATTTCCAGGTGGGTGTGGGCGATGCCCGGCAATTGAAGAACGCCAAGCCCGATGCCGAACTGACGGTGATCCAAGGCATGAACCATGTGATGCGCATCGTGCCCAATGAGGTGAAGCAACAGTTGGAGTCGTACAACGACCCGCAATTACCCCTCGCCGCCGAGCTGGGAACCCGCCTGGTGCGCTTTATCGACGGACTTCAACCCCGTTAACCGACTAATTGCCTCCAGTACTGGGAAAAACGGCCGATAAGCCCAACGTCGACAGCAAAAAGCCTGTCGACTGGCTGGGCTTGGACAGGATCGCGCCGCATGACTAACACCGAAGCAACACCAGAACCTACCGCCGACACCCCGGCGGAAGACACCGAGGTCGTCGACGCGACGCCCCTGCCGTGGGCGGACGTGCAGGCCGAACATTTCAAAATGCTGCGTCTGGCGCCTCTGACCATCGACCGCGCCACAGGGGTACGGCCTTTGCGGTTTGTGCAATTTGGCTATGTCGAGCGCCATGACCACCATCACAGCCTGCTGCGTATGGTCATCCAGTTGCCGGGCCAACGGGTGCGCCGCGAGCAGAATCACCTGGACATCTGGGTCGATCACGATAAACACCGTGTGCATTTCGGCCCGGGCAATAGCCTCGAAATCGAACCGGCCAACCGTGGCATCGGCCGCTTCCTGGTCGCCCAAGGTGCCGCGTGGGCGAAGAAGAAGTGGTCGCACTACCGCGTCGACGGTGTGGACCTGTCCAACAAGGACGCCCTAAACGAAGCCACACGCCTGCGCCGCGATCATTTCTTGCGTATCCAGGGTTTTGATGTGGCCTACGCCGACGTGCAGCATCTGAAGGGCAACGTGCAGCCCGGCAAGGTCAGCGACGTGCTCGATAGCTGGAACACCGAGAAAGTGCAGTTCGTGGAAATCCTTGAAGCCGCGCAAATGCTGCAACAGGCCGAGCAGAACCTGATGGAGCAGGAAGTGAAGCTGCGCAAGGAAGAGGAAAAGGTCACCAAGTTCAAGCGTGAGGACAGCGGGCTGCGCTTCACCATCACCTGTCTGGTGGCGTTTACCGTGTTTCAGGCCGGGTTGTTGATCTGGATTGCCACCCACCGGTGATGTGGGAGGGGCTTGCTCCCGATAGCGGTGCATCAGTCAATGCATTCAGTGACTGACACGCCCTCATCGGGGGCAAGCCCCCTTCCACCGTTATCAGCGAGGTCGGTTAAACCCTGGCGGCAAATACCGCCTGATGGTTGCGGCACTGCTCCGCCGTGAGCATGAACACCCCGTGCCCACCGCGCTGGAACTCCAGCCAGGCGAAGTCCACTTCCGGGTACAGCGCCTCGACATGCACCTGGCTGTTGCCCACTTCGACGATCAACAAGCCCTTCTCGGTCAGGTGGTCCGCCGCTTCGGCCAGCATCCGCCGTACCAGGTTCAAGCCATCGTCGCCGCAGGCCAGGCCCAGTTCCGGTTCGTGCCGGTACTCGTCCGGCATGTCGGCAAAGTCTTCGGCGTCCACATACGGTGGGTTGGACACGATCAAATCGAAGCGCTGGCCTGGCAAACCATCAAAGCCATCGCCCTGCACGGTATACACACGCTCGTCGGCGCCATGGCGCTCAATGTTCTGGTTGGCCACTTCCAACGCTTCAAACGACACGTCCCCCAACACCACTTCGGCGTCCTGGAACTCGTAGGCACAGGCGATGCCGATGCAACCAGAGCCGGTACACAGGTCGAGAATGCGTGCCGGCGGCTGGTCCAGCCAGGGTTCGAAGCGGTTTTCGATCAGTTCGCTGATCGGTGAGCGCGGGATCAGCACGCGCTCGTCAACGATAAACGACATGCCGCAGAACCAGGCTTCGCCAATCAGGTAGGCTGTCGGCACCCGCTCATGGATGCGACGGTGGAGCAGCCGTTGCAGGTGGGCAACTTCCTCTTCTTCCAGGTTGCAATCGAGGTAGCCGTCGGCGATTTCCCAGGGCAGATGCAAGGCGCCGAGCACCAATTGCCGGGCGTCGTCCCAGGCATTGTCGGTACCATGCCCGAAAAACAGCTCTTCCCCATGGAAACGGCTGACAGCCCAACGGATATGGTCGCGCAAGGTGCGCAGGCGGGAAGTGATCACGGGGGCAGACTCCTGGAAAAAACGACTGGCGATTCTAACAGCCTTCGTCTGTAGCGACGATGTACGAAAAGCCTCAGCCGTATGTCGGATTTCATCCAATTTGCCATCATCGCGTCAAACAAGCGCACCTCTTGACATGGCTGCACGCCAGCAACGGCGTAGCTTACGATGGTAGCGATTCACAGAACCGCTCAGCCAGTGGACAATGGCGCAAAAGCCCCCCTCACAGGAGCCCCCAGAATGTCCGTTCCAAAGACGATGTTTCAAATCAGCGGTCGAGGTTACGCGGCGGCCAATCTCAGCCATGCGACCCTCGTGATCATCGATGCGCAGAAGGAATACCTCAGCGGTCCACTCGCCCTCACGGGCATGGACGCGGCGGTCGGCAATATCAAGCAACTGGTCGCCGCGGCGCGCAACGCCGGTCGCCCGATTGTGCATGTGCGCCACCTGGGCACCGTGGGCGGCCTGTTTGACCCGCAAGGCGAGCGCGGCGAGTTCATTCCCGGCCTGGAGCCTATGGGCGACGAAACCATCATCGGTAAACTGCTGCCCAGCGCGTTCCACGGCACCGGCCTGGAAAAACACCTGCAGGACCTCGGTCCTCTGGACCTGATCGTCTGCGGTTTCATGAGCCACTCCAGCGTCAGCACCACCGTGCGCGCCGCCAAGAACCTGGGCTTTCGTTGCACCCTGGTGGAAGACGCCTGCGCCACCCGCGACCTGCCGTACAAGGGCGGCGTCCTGAGTGCCGAGCACGTGCAACAAACCGAAATGGCCATCATGGCCGACAACTTCGCTACCCTCGCCTTGACCAAAGACCTGATCTGATTGCCCTGGGATGAGCGGCGCGGCCGATTCGAGGCCCCGCTCATCTGCAAATGCCTGTCATTTGCTGCAATTACCTCTGGCACCGGAACAACCTGTGTATCTTCCGGTCGAAGGGCCGATACCCTGGAGGAAAGGTCGGAATGAAGATATCCGATGGTTTTGATGCTCGTCGCTTGCGCCCCAAGGGCCGGAGCAACTGGCGTCTGCGCCTGGCAACCGGCATTGCCGCGCTGCTGGCGATAATAGGTGTGCTGCTGGCGGTCGCCGGCGGCGCTGGTTTGTCGGGACATTCCCCGGCGCTGGGCGAACTGAATACCAGCCCCGGCGGCTCGGCGATTCTGTTGGTGATCGGCCTGTTGGTGCTGTGGTTCGGCGTGTGGTTGTGGCGCCGTAGCCGGCGCCGGATGCACCAGCCATTGGAGCTGAACATCGCCTCGCACTTGATGAAAAAACACGACTGATGGCGTTTGGATAGCGTTTCCTACGCCCCGGCCGCCGCGATTTAGGTAAACTGCCCGCCCCTCGCGGAGGCTGACATGCAAGACGACGATTTTTCCCTGTTCAAAAACGAGCTGCGCGGCGTCAAGCCGATCAAGCACGACCGCGCCGAGACCGGCAAACCCAAGACTGATCGGGCGCAGATCGCCAAGCTGCGCCAGGCCGCGACCGTGCGCACCGATGCCACCACCGTGGACGGCCTGTCGGACCAGTTCGTCATCGACGTCGGCCCCGAAGACGAGTTGATGTGGGCCCGCGACGGCGTGCAGGAAAGCCAGATGCGCAAGCTCAAGGTTGGCCAGATTCCGTTCGAAGGCAGCCTCGACCTGCACGGTATGAATGTGGAAAAAGCCCGGGAAACCCTCTGGGCATTCCTCGCCGAAGCCACCAAGTTCGAAATCCGCTGCGTGCGCGTCACCCACGGCAAGGCCGTGCGCCTGGACGGCAAGCGGCCGATGATCAAGAGCCACGTCAACACCTGGCTGCGCCAGCATGCCCAGGTGCTCGGCTTTACCTCTTGCCAGGCCCGCCATGGTGGCGCGGGAGCGGTGTACGTGATGCTCAAGCGCACCATGATGGAAGGGCGCGACGAGTAATAAGTGCCATCGTCAGGCTTGCAGCGATGTGTCGGCCACCGTACCCTTGCGCTTTGCGAAAATCCCACAGGTAGTTTCATGTCCCTGGAACAGAATTACACCGCGATCCTCGGCCAACTCGGCGAGGACGTTACCCGCGAGGGCCTGCTCGACACGCCAAAGCGTGCCGCCAAGGCGATGCAGTACCTTTGCCGCGGCTATGAACAGACACTGGAAGAAGTCACCAACGGTGCCTTGTTCAGCTCCGACAACAGCGAAATGGTGCTGGTCAAGGACATCGAGTTGTACTCGCTGTGCGAACACCATCTGCTGCCGTTTATCGGCAAGGCCCACGTCGCGTATATCCCGAGCGGCAAAGTACTGGGCCTGTCAAAGGTCGCACGGATTGTCGACATGTATGCGCGCCGCCTGCAGATCCAGGAAAACCTCAGCCGCCAGATCGCCGATGCCGTGATGCAAGTGACCGGCGCGCTGGGCGTGGCCGTGGTGATCGAAGCCAAGCACATGTGCATGATGATGCGCGGTGTGGAGAAACAGAATTCGTCGATGATCACCTCGGTGATGCTGGGTGAGTTCCGCGAAAACGCGGCGACCCGCAGCGAGTTCCTCAGCCTGATCAAGTAATCGGCTGGGTAGGAAAAAGCCGGCGTTCATCGCCGGTTTTTTTTCGCCCCCGTAAATCAAGTAAGATGCGGCCCTCTGTTCTGGGCAAGAGGTTTCAGCCATGTTCGTCAAAGCACTTCGAGTGGGCCTCGGCCACGTCATCATCGCGGGCGACTTCATTACCCGCCCACGCAAAAAGCAGCGCCCCGCCGAACAGCAGGCGCAGGTCAACGCGGCTGCCAAAGAACTGACCCTGTATCAGTTCCACGCTTGCCCGTTCTGCGTGAAGACCCGTCGTACCCTGCATCGCCTGAATGTGCCGGTAGCGTTGAAGGATGCGAAGAACAACGAACAGGATCGCCAGGCCCTGCTGGAGCAAGGCGGCAAGATCAAAGTGCCGTGCCTGCGCATCGAAGAGAATGGCCAGACCACCTGGATGTATGACTCCAAGGTGATCATCGATTACCTGGACAAGCGTTTCGCTGCCATCTGACAGACCTGCGCAGTTCCACTGTGGGAGGGGGCTTGCCCCCGATGAGGGAGTGTCAGTCGCCGAATACATCGACTGACACTCTGCTATCGGGGGCAAGCCCCCTCCCACATTCAGTTCGGTGTTGGCAAATCCAGGTCCAGATCCAGCAATGCAGAACCCAGGCATTTGCCACGGGCATCCAGCGCCAGCGAGCGGGTCACACCGCCGCGCAAGATCCCCGGCAACCAAGGTGATCATCGATTACCTGGACAAGCGTTTCGCCGCCATCTGACAGGCCTATGCAGATCCACTGTGGGAGGGGGCTTGCCCCCGATGAGGGAGTGTCAGTCGCCGAATACATCGACTGACAATCCGCTATCGGGGGCAAGCCCCCTCCCACATTTAGTTCGGTGTTTGCAAATCCAGGTCCAGATCCAGCAATGCAGAACCCAGGCATTTGCCACGGGCATCCAGCGCCAGCGAGCGGGTCACACCGCCGCGCAAGATCCCCGGCAACCAAGGCGATCATCGATTACCTGGTCAAGCGTTTCGCCGCCATCTGACAGGCCTATGCAGATCCACTGTGGGAGGGGGCTTGCCCCCGATGAGGGAGTGTCAGTCGCCGAATACATCGACTGACACTCTGCTATCGGGGGCAAGCCCCCTCCCACATTTAGTTCGGTGTTGGCAAATCCAGGTCCAGATCCAGCAATGCAGAACCCAGGCATTTGCCATGGGCATCCAGCGCCAGCGAGCGGGTCACACCGCCGCGCAAGATCCCGGGCAACACGAAGTTCAGCGCCTGAACATTGGGCAACTCATAGCGCCGTACCGGCGCCGCACCCGGTTCCAACAAACCGGCGAAGAACGCCGCCACACGCTCGGCCGTGAGCTGTTCGCAGAGCAGCGGATAATCCTCGGCGCGATAAGCAATGATCGAGATATTCGACGTGTCGCCCTTATCCCCGGTGCGGGAATGGGCCAGGGTATGCAGCTTCATGCTTCGATCCTCGGGTTGACTGCGTCACGCGGCAACAACAACGATGCCACCGCCACCACCTGGCGCACACTCTTGCTGGCTCCACCGCCGCCGGACGGGCCGTTGGTGTAGAGGGTTTCCACTTCATTGCCGACCCGCACCGCTTCGCTGCGTTCCTCACAGCGCGCTGCCACGCGCAGGCGCACTTCCCACGGCTCGACGCTGCTGCGCGGACCATGCAGCGAGTCCATGCCGATCAACTCGGCGCGCACGTCCTGCATCTCCACGCCCATCAGTTCCAGGCGCTTGAGCACCACCTCCCGCGCCAGTTGGGCGCGTGCGACGGCCCCCGGTCCGCCGTAGGACATCTGCCCCTCGCCGATCCATCCGTCCAGATAACCCACGCTGACTTTCAGCCGCTCCGGCCGTGCCCGTCCGGCAGCGCCCCGGGCGCGTACCCGGTCGACGCTTTCCTCGACAAAGCTCACACCGGAAAAGTCGGCGGTGACATCCGGCGTCAGGTATGCCGCCGGGTCATGCACTTCGTAGATCAGTTGCTCAGTACACGTGGCGCGGCTGACGCGCCCGCCGGACCCGCTCACTTTGGTGATCACGGCGTTGCCCTCGGCATCGATCTCGGCCAAGGGGAAGCCCAGGCGCGCCAGGTCGTCCACGTCCTTGAACCCGGGATCGGCGAAATAGCCACCGCTGACCTGCCCCGCGCATTCGAGCAAATGCCCGACCAGCGTGCCACGCCCCAGGCGCAGCCAGTCGTGCGCCGCCCAACCGAACTCAAACATCTGCGGCGCCAGGAACAACGAGGGGTCGGCAACACGCCCGGTGATCACCACATCGGCCTCGGCGCGCAACGCATCCAGAATGCCATCGACGCCCAGGTAGGCGTTCGCGGAAATCAGCCGCGCGCCCAGCGAGCCGAGCGTCTGGCCGTTATCCAACACCTGCTCGGGGCGCAACACGTCGAGCACATCATCACCCACCACCGCCACGACCTTGAGGGCCAGGCCCAGTTCGCTGGCGATGCGCCGCACTTCACGGGCCGCCGACACCGGGTTGGCCGCGCCCATATTGGTGATCACCCGCAAGCGCCGGCGACCTTCATGCTCGCCGACAAAGGGCAGCACCCGGCGCATGCGTTCACTCAGCAGCGGGTCATACCCGCCCTGCGGATCGCTGATGCGCGCCTGTTGCGCCAAGGCGATGGTGCGTTCGGCCAGGCATTCGAAGACCAGATAATCCAGGTCACCCTGTTCGGCCAGTTCCACGGCAGGTTCGATACGGTCGCCGGAGTAGCCGGCGCCGGAACCGATGCGCAAGGTTTTCATCTCAAAACACTCCCAAGAGCAACGCCGTCAGGGTCATCAACACCGACGCGGCGAACAGAAACGGAATGGTGAAGCGCTGGTGATCGGCCAGTTCGATCTTGCACAGGCCCACCAACAGGAAGGTCGCGGGGGTCAGCGGGCTGACCGGGAAACCAGTGGTGTGTACGCCGAGCAATGAGGCCTGGGCCACTTGCAGGGGGTCTACGCCCAGGGCCTTGCCGACTTCGGCGATCACCGGCATCACGCCGAAATAGTAGGAATCGGGGTCAAACAACATGCTCAGCGGCATGGAAATAAAGCCCACCACCGCCGGGATCAACTTGCCATGGCCGGCCGGAATCTGCGCCACCGCCACTTCGGCAATCGCCTTGAGCATGCCGGTGCCTTGCATGATGCCGGTGAAAACCCCGGCGGCGAGCAGGATACTGGCCATGGTCAGCGCCGTTTTTGCATGGGCGTCGATGCGTGCACGCTGGGCGTCGACATTCGGGTAGTTGATGCACAGCGCGACCACGGTACCGAGCATGAACATCACCACCGGGTCGACCCAGCCGGCAATCATCACCACCATGACCAGCACGGTCAGGAGCAGGTTGACCCAGAACAGCCGTGGGCGACGCAGCTTGATGTCGTCGTCGCTGAGCACCCGTTGCGGCATGGCGTCCACCGTCGAACCGGCGCCCAGGCCCAGGCGTTTTTCCTCACGATGACCAAGCCACCAGGCGCAGGCGAAGACGAAGATCAAGCCGACGATCTGCACCGGGATCAGCGGCTGGAACAGGTCCGCCACCGGCACATGCAGCGCGGCCGACGAGCGCAGTACCGGGCCGGTCCACGGTAGGAAGTTGACCCCGGCGGCCATCGCGCAGACGCAGGCGAGGATGCGTTTGTCGATGCCCAGCCGCGTATACAGCGGCAGCATCGCCGGCACCGTCACCAGAAACGTCACCGCGCCGGAGCCGTCCAAGTGAACCAGCAGGGCCAGGGTCGCGGTGCCAACGACAATGCGTGTAGGGCGCGTCCCTACTGTGCGCAGGATGCGATCAATGATGGGGTCCAGCATGCCGGCATCGGTCATGATCCCGAAAAACAGGATCGCGAACACAAACATGCCCACCACCGGGGCGACGTTCTTGATACCGGTAATGACGAAGGCACTGGTTTGCAGGCCGAACCCGCCGAGCAGCGCGGCGATGATCGGTAAGGCGATCAGCGCCACCAGGGGCGAGAGGCGTTTGCTCATGACGGCAGCGAGCAAGCAAAGGATGGTAATGACACCCAGGGTAGCGAGCATGGGTTACTCCAGAGCGGCCTTGGTGGCCGGTTATTGTTTTCCCTGGAGTATTGGAAGCGCGTTAGACTTTGTAAATTGGAATATTCACCCGTTGGCGTTCGGAAAAACAAAATGAAGAATTCAATCCAACACATCCAAGCCTTCCTCACCGTCGCGCGCACCGGCAGCTTTACCAAGGCGGCCAACGAACTGCACCTGTCGCCGTCCGCGCTCACCGTGCAAGTTCAGCAACTGGAGGACTGGCTCGGCGTCGCCCTGCTCGACCGCAGCCCGCGGCATGTGAGCATCACCGCCGCCGGCCAGGAGGCGCGCGGGCCGATGGAAAAACTGCTGCTGGACCTGGACAACATCGTCACCGGCTCCCGCGACCTCGCCGCCCTGCGCCGGGGCGTGGTGACTATCGCCGCCCTGCCCTCGGTCTGCGCAGGCGCCCTGCCGCCCGCGCTGCGCCTGTTTCGCGAACGCTTCGCCGGGATCGACGTACGCCTGCACGATTTGGTGGCCCACCGCATTCATGCCCAGGTGCGCTCGGGCGAGGTGGACTTCGGCATCGGCGTGCGCGCACGACTGAGCCACGGGCTGGCGTTTATGCCGGTGCTCAATGATCGGTTATGCGCGTTTGTACCGCTGGATCATCCGCTCGCCCGCCATCGGGCGTTGACCCTGGAGCAACTGGCGGATCAGCCGATCATCCTGACCGGGCGCGACAGCAGCGTGCGCGAGCACGTCGAGGCGTTATTTGATCAGACACGCCTGACGATGAACGCAGGCATGGAGGCCAATTACATGTCGACCGTACTGGCACTGGTGCGTCAGGGGCTGGGGATCAGTGTGCTGCCCGAATCAGCGGCGGACAGCCTGGAGGGGTTGAAGCGCATCACCATCGACCATCCCGGCGTTAACCGGGAGATCGGGCTGATCAGTCGCAGCGGGATAGGCCTGAGCCCGGCGGCGCAGCGCTGTTTCGACTTACTGCATGAGCAATTATCCAACACACCGCTGAGTTAAATGTGGGAGGGGGCTTGCTCCCGATAGCGGTGGTTCAGTCATGCATCAGGTGACTGACACGGCCCTATCGGGAGCAAGCCCCCTCCCACAGTTGACCGAGTGAGTCAGTCGAGCATGGCCACATGTTTGGGATGGCTGGCCACCCGCTTCAGCCAAGCCTGCACAGCCGGGTAAGGCGTCAAGTCAAAACCGCCCTCATGCGCCACATGGGTGTAGGCATACAGCGCAATATCGGCAATCGAATACCGCTCGCCCACCAGGTACGGCGTGCTTTGCAACTGACGCTCCATCACCTTCAACGCCTTGTAGCCGCCCTTGTGACTGGTGGTGTATTCGTCGAGGCGATCCTGCGGCATGCCCAAATACAGCTGGATAAACCGCGCCACCGCAATATACGGCTCATGGCTGTACTGCTCGAAGAACTGCCACTGCAACACCTGGGTGCGCAGGCGCGGTTCGGTCGGCAGAAACTCGCTGCCATCGGCGAGGAAGTTGAGGATCGCGTTGGATTCCCACAGGCAGGTGCCGTCTTCAAGTTCCAGCACCGGGATCTTGCCGTTGGGGTTCTTGGCCAGGAACTCAGGGGTCTCGGTGCCGCCGTTGAGGATGTCGACATCCACCCATTGATACGGAATGCCCAACAGGTTGAGCATCAATTTGACCTTGTAGCAGTTGCCCGACTTGTGATCGCCATAAACCTTGTACATGGGGCTCCCCTTATGCCGCTTGCGCGTGCTGTGCTTGACGGACCACTGCGGCCAGGCGCTTGAGACCTTCGTCCAAACGGGACGGGTCGATATGGCTGAAATTGAGCCGCAGTGAGCCAAGGTGCTGGTCCGGCTCGGAAAAAAACGGTTCACCGGGCATGAACGCGACGTTCTGATCGAGCGCAGGTGCCAACAAGGTGCGGGTATCGAGCGGTTGTTTCAAGGTCAGCCAGAAGAATAATCCACCCTGGGGCACCTGCCAGTCCGCCAGGTCGTTGAAATGTCGCACCAATGCGGCCTGGAATGAGTCCCGGCGCTGGCGATAGAAACTGCGCAGTTCCACCAGGTGCTGTTGATACTTCTCGCTGCCGATCCACTGCATCGCCTGCCACTGGCCGATGCGATTGGTGTGCAGGTCGGCCGACTGCTTGAGCTTGAGCAGGTGCGGGAACAGGTCGGGGCTGGCGATCAGGTAGCCGACGCGCAAACCGGGCAACAATGTTTTGGACACGGTGCCGGTGTAGATCCAACTGGCCTTTTTCAGACGGCCGGCGATGGGCTGTGCACTGCCGCCGTCAAAGGTCAGTTCGCGGTAGGGTTCGTCTTCGATCAGGGTCACGCCGAACTCGTCGAGCAACGCCGCGACGGCTTCGCGCTTGGCCTCGCTGTAACGCACGGCCGACGGGTTCTGGAACGTCGGGATCAGGTAGACGAACGCCGGGCGGTGACGTTCGACACTGGAGCGCAGCGCGGCCAGGTCCGGGCCGTCGGCTTCCAGTTGCACGGTGAGACACTCGGCGCCGAACAGTTGGAAAATCTGCAGCGCGGCCAGGTAGGTCGGGCCTTCCAAGAGAATTTTCGTGCCCTTGTCGATATACAGCTTGGCCGCCAGGTCCAGGGTCTGCTGGGAGCCGCTGACCACCAGCACCTGGCTGGCCTGGCACGGCACGCCCAATGCGCGCGCCTCGGCGGCCAGCAATTCACGCAGCTGCGGCTCGCCTTCGCTCATGCCGTATTGGCCGATATTCAACGGCATGTCGTCCCAGTTCAACGCAGGCAACATCGCTTCGGCAGGCAGCCCGCCGGCGAACGACATCACTTCCGGGCGCTGTGCCGCCGCGAGGATTTCACGGATCAGGGAGCTTTTGAGGCGTGTAACACGTTCTGAGAAGGCCATAGAGTCACCGGTAGCAAAGCCTGTGGGAAATACGTCAAACTGGTTGACCGAAATTACGACGACTTCAGTGGATACGTCAATATGCTTGACCTTAAAAACCAGACCAGCCAGCAAAAAGCTATGGAGGCGTTCTTCTTCGGCTACCAGGCGTTCACCGCCAAGGCCGACGAAATGCTGGAGCGACGTGGCCTGAGCCGGGTGCATCAGCGCATCGTGTTTTTTATCGCGCGCTACCCCGGCCTGAACGTGAAAGAACTGCTGGAATTGCTCGGTGTGAGCAAGCAGGCGCTGAACATGCCGCTGCGCCAATTACAGGAAATGCACCTCGTCGAAAGCGTCGCGTCCGAGACCGACAAGCGCAAACGCCTGCTGGAATTGAGCACCGAAGGCCTGCGCTTCGAGCAATCGTTACGCCGTGAACAGGTGAAGCTGTTGCAGCGCGCCTTCAATGAGGCAGGGGAAGAAGCGGTGAACGGCTGGCTGGCGGTCAATCTGGCGCTGAGTGCGGTGAATTAGCCTTTCATCCCTTTTTGCGCAGGCAATCGAAAACATTATTTGCTTTATTTGTATACAAAAGCATAATTCGCTTCGTGCGAGTTCCTGACCTATTAGTCAACAAAACCCGCCAGTACCTCACAGCGCCTAAGCGCTGGCCATAACAATAAAATGCTTGAGGAGTACTCGCTGTGGATAGCCGCAAATCCGAAGCCCCGCTGGACCTCGCCCCGCCGGACCTCTCCCTCACGAACCCTGGCTGGCTGGAACGCCTGTTCAAACTGCGCTTGCATGGCACCACAGTGAAGACCGAATTGATCGCAGGTCTCACAACGTTCATCACCATGGCCTACATCATCTTCGTCAACCCGAACATCATGGCCGACGCCGGGATCGATCACGGTGCCGCGTTCGTCGCCACCTGCATCGCCGCCGCGCTGGGGTGCCTGCTGATGGGCTTGTACGCCAACTGGCCGGTGGGCCTGGCGCCGGGCATGGGTTTGAACGCGTTCTTTACCTACACCGTGGTCGGGACCATGGGCTACACCTGGGAGACGGCACTCGGTGCGGTGTTTATCTCCGGCGTGTTGTTCATGCTGCTTACGCTGTCGCGCATCCGTGAATGGCTGCTCAACAGCATTCCGGTGAGTCTGCGCCACGCGATGGGCGCCGGTGTGGGGTTGTTCCTCGGGGTGATCGGCCTGAAAACCGCCGGCATCATCGTCGACAGCCCGGCCACCCTGATCAAGCTCGGTTCGCTGCACGAACCGGCGCCGTTGCTGGCGGCCATCTGCTTTCTACTGATCGCGATCCTCAGCTACCACCGAGTGTTTGGCGCGATCCTCATCAGCATCATCGCCGTGACCCTCGCCGGCTGGGGCCTGGGCCTGGTTCACTACAACGGCATCCTCTCCTCCCCGCCGAGCCTGGCGCCGACCTGGCTGGCCATGGACGTTAAGGGTGTGTTCAATGTGAGCATGATCAGCGTGGTATTTGCCTTCTTGTTTGTACACATGTTCGACACCGCCGGGACCTTGATGGGCGTCGCGCAACGCGCCGGTCTGGTGAACGCCGATGGCAAGATCCACAACCTGTCCCGAGCGTTGAAGGCTGACAGCGCCTCCAGCGTATTCGGCGCCATGGTCGGCGTGCCGCCGGTGACCAGCTATGTGGAAAGCGCCGCCGGTGTCGCCGCCGGTGGCCGTACCGGGCTGACCGCTGTGACCGTGGGCGTGCTGTTTGTGGCGGCGATGTTTTTCGCACCGTTGGCCGGCATGATTCCGGCTTACGCCACCGCCGGCGCGCTGATTTATGTGGCGATGCTGATGATGGCGAGCATGGCCCATATCAACTGGGACGAAGCCACCGACAGCATTCCGGCTATCGTCACCGCGATCATGATGCCGCTGACCTTCTCGGTCGCCGACGGCATCGCCCTGGGCTTTATCACGTATGTGGCGCTCAAGGCCGGCACCGGCAAGTACCGCGAAATCTCCATCAGCCTATGGGTGTTGTGCGCGATTTTTATCGCGAAATTTATCTTCCTGTAGTTCGGGAACACGCGAAGAAACCGCCTCACCCTCGGGTGAGGCTTTGGCATCAAAGGAGCACTCTAAATGAACCTGGAAACCTGGCTGCTGTTCAGTGGCGCGGCGTTGATCGTGATCCTGATTCCCGGCCCGTTGTCGTTGCTGATGATCAGCAACAGCCTCAACTACGGCCTGCGCCGTTCGTACCCGGCGTTTCTCGGCGGCGTGTTTGCCTCGATCTGCCTGTTGAGTGCCTCGGCACTGGGGCTGGGCGCGCTGTTGTTGGCGTCCGAACAGCTGTTCAGCGCCTTGAAGATGGTCGGCGCGCTCTACCTGTTTTACCTCGCCTGGCAGAGCTGGCAGCAGTCGCGCCAACCGGCCCAGGGCGCGGTGGTGCCACTGGCCGTCGCCACGCCGCGTTTTCGCGCCTTGTTTGGCCGCGCGTTTGTGCTGGGCGCCAGCAACCCGAAGGACATCCTGTTCTTCGCCGCCTTCCTGCCGCAGTTCCTCAGCAGCGACCGGCCGTTTCTGCCGCAGTTGCTCGTCATGATCGCCACCTGGACCGTACTCGACCTGCTGTGCAAGCTCGCCTACGGTCTTGGCGCCCACGGTGCGGCGCGGTATTTGCGCAGCGGCAACGGCCAGAGCTGGTTCAACCGCACCAGTGCCGGGCTGTTCGGGGCCGCTGGCGTTGCGTCGCTGATCAACCACTAGGACGGGCTCACTTTGGCGAAATAGACGCTCGGAAGGGCCTCCCCTGCAGTAGGCCATTGGACGCCCGCTACGATTCGAAACAGGCGCTTGTCACGCATCGCACTCTTGACGGCAGCAAACGCCACCGACGTCGGATTATTGGTGATCGCAATATTGAACCAACGATCCGTCAGCCGACGTTCCAACTTGATAGACCCCAGCTCAAGCCAATGAACTGACACGTAGTACACCCGGTTTGAGCCGGAAAGAGGATGAGTCACGAATAATTCACGGGTGGTCTTGTTGCCGTGCCTTACCAGAAGCGCCTCGACGCTGAACCCCTGCTGTTCCAGCACACGCTTGATCGCCGCGCACTGTGCAATGTCTCGCTGAGGGCCCATCTCGCGGCCGCCGGATCGCAGCGCCGGGTCCAAGTCGGTCACCTTGAAATCGACGCGAGTGAAGCCCGGTGCCTTGCCGTCAAAACCGACGTGAAAGGTTCTTTTGCCCCTTTCGGTGGACCGCAGCATTCTCAGCAAATCATCCGTCTGACCCGCCCTCGCGGGGGCTGGAGGCGACCATTTGTCCAACGTCGCGCGGATATTGAGCAGATGCGTGGCCGTTGCCGGGCGGGATGGGCCTGCCAACTCAATCAACCTTGCGGCGGTAAACTGTCGACTTGAGAGCGTCATGCTGGGGAACACCGCGCCCACAGACTCCGGCAAAGGCTTATCGAACAGGGGCGCATGGACCAGCCATTCACCCGCAGGGCTACGTGTCACCGGGAAAGGCTGCTCCAGAATATCCACGCTGGTCCAGCGCTCAATGTCAAAACTGGCCAATGACACCATTGGCTCATTCCTGTGGATAAACACGATGCCGTCCAACGGCGCCTGATCACCCTGAGGGAGCATCCTGTAATAGCCGCTCATAGGGTCCATCACGCCGGTATTCGGCGGGGCCACCCGAAGGACATTGTGGGGAAACCCTCGGGTGTCCGACGTAATATGAAACACCTCGGGAACCGGAGACGTCGCATCCGGGCTCTGCAGTGAAGTCCGCCAATTCGACCAGTGGCTAGACGTCGCGGATGACTGGCGAATGGCGTCTTCGGTAGCAACGCGTGCAGTCGCGGGCCACCAGTCGGGCGGCGGTGGCGGCGCTGGCGCGCGCCATGGGTTGAGCACGCCGGAACTCGTGCCCGCCACCGGTTGCGGGGCGTCCGCGCCGAGTGACCATTCCTTGGGCTGATGGAGGTGCAAAATCAGTTCGTCTTGCCCCGGCACCTGCGTGTTTTTCAGGCGAAATACCGGTTCGTTCCCACGCCGGTAAAGGGGGTAATGGTGCGTATCATCCGCCACAAAGGGCTCACCATTTTTCACATAGACGCCCGACTCGTCCGGCCCTTTCAATGCAACGGCGCCCTCCGGCACCCCCTTGATTTTGAACCGTTCCAAGGCCTTCAACTGCGTCACGGGGGACGGTGCCGTGCGAGAAACCCCGCTGCGTACCGCCATCCGCAACCGCTGTATGCGCCCCAGCAACCCTCTCAGCATCGGCCGCGCAATACCTGCGCCGGCACGGCCCACCTTCTTCGGGCCGGGGATTAAGTTCAGCAGCAGGTCGATCGCCATAAAGGCGCTCATAAAACCCACATCAATCGCATCGTAGGGGTCGCCGAAACGGTGATAACTGCGCGATACGCGCAGCAACTCATAGAAGTCATTGAACATCCCGTACAACGGCGAGAACCCCCCCACCACCGCCCGCGCGCGGGTGTCGCCCTGCTCACCCAGACGGCGGGTTCGATAGCTCGCCAACGCCTTGCCGGAATGGCTGGCGGCTTGGGTCCGCCGTTGCAAATCCTGCACGCTGGCGTGGTAGAGCAACGCCTCGGCGTTGCTGTGGGGCGTAGCCACAAACCCCAGCCAGTCCTGCGGATCACTGGCGATCTGCTCAAGGGTTTGGGCTTCGATCTCCTCAAGCACCGCCGCAGGCTCCAGGTGCTTGATGCTGAATGAACGAACAAACTCGATCCCCCGCCAGATCCCTTTCGCCATGAAAAAAGCCGGTATGGCTTTAAGCGTTTTGCCAGCCTGGACGTGTGCACCGCCGCCCTCCGCAGGCTGGGGGATCGCCTCGAATGCCCAGCCCGGTGCGACCTGCCGCGCCAGCGCCTTGACGTTATCCGGTAACGCGCCGATGCGGTTCAATTCAGCATGGGCCCGTTGCAGGCTGCCGTACTCGGTCAGGACCAGGGACGACGGCGCATCGGGCCAGTAAACCAGGCACAGTTCGGAGCGCCGGTCATGCACCACCACGATCCCTGCGACATAGCGATCATGCTGCATCGTGTGGCCCACCAGATGAACCACGTACAGCTGCAACTGGTGCTGGTTGTTCGACAGGTCTTGCGGTGTGCGCGCCGCCATCGCGGTCTTGAATACGCTTTGTGCCGTCGCCGTCAGCCCCTGCTGAGTCGCGCAGAACAGGTGATACTCAACGCCCGCGCGCAAGGCGCGATTCAACAGTTCGCGAATCCGCCCGTTGCTGAGCGCGCGGTCGGCTTCAATACGCGGATAAAAAACCCGGTTGATCGCGGTGTCGTACTGACCGCCGATATCCAGCGAAGACACCATACGGGTCAAGTAGTCGGCATTCAGGCGTTGCTTCCACTCAGGTTGCAGATAGCGCGCACGATTGAATCGCCAAGCGGTCCAGGGCGCCAGTGGGTCGAGGTTATGCAGCGTCAGTTGCAGCAGGCTGAAGGTCGTGCGCGCTGCGGTTGGGGTCAGCACGATGTTGCGATCACCCACCGTACAGCCGCTGGTCCATCCACAAAACGCACCGTGGACATCATCCGGCATATCAATCAACGGTTGGTCGATGTCCAACAGCGGGAAGAAACCATCCTGGCGCAAACGGGCGATCAACGCGCGCCGGGCGAATGTATCCAGGTCAGGCAGGCGTTGCCCAAGTCGGCCTTTAAACGCAAAAGCGCTGCCCAGGTACAGCCGCAGCAAACGCTTGAAGGTTCTACGCTGGGCCCGGGTTGCGTGCGCCAACCAAGTGGGCAGTTTCCTCGCTTCAGACGCCGCCGCGCGCAGCAGCTCGATGTTGGCCAGAGCCTGGCTCAGGGCAGTATTGAGCGGAATATTCAGCTGTTCTTCCAGCGCGACCATTAGCAGCGAGCGGCTCAGCTCGGCATCCGTCACTTCACTGAAAATACGCGTGATGTCTTCGCGGCTTCGTTTCAAGCGGTCGTAGCAGCCCAGCAGTTTCTTGAGAGCCACCAGCGCAGGCTTGCCCTGGATCTCAACGTAGCGCACGCCGAGGGTTCCACGGGCCGCATGTGCGCGTAAGTCACGCCGCTTATCGTGCTCGACGCAGCCCCAGAGCACCGAGTCGTCAAGGCTGCTCAGGCTCGCCTGGAGGCTTTGGGTCAAGGCGTCCAGTCCGGCAAACGCCTTGACCCCGCCTTCGCTTCCAAAAGCGTATACCACCACCGGAAGCTGGCGCGCCGGGCGCCTTACCGCCGCTGCCGTGGTCACCACCCACACGTTATGGAGGGCGTAAAACGCGTCCGGTTCGCTGCCCACCGCGATCGACAGGACTTGGGTCTGACTGCCAAGGCGTTGGGTGGGCGACGGGTGCTCCACCACGTCGATCATCAGGTCGCGATGCGCCGTACTGATCAGCTTGAGCCGGTGTTGCAACTCAACCTCACAGCGCAGGGCCTCGGTTTGGGTGCGCATGAACAGCGACACGCGCCTGGGCGTCCCCGCGCCGTCGGGACGCTCGGCCCAAAAAGCCAAATCGAGCAACCGAGGCTGCCCATCCCGCATCAGTGTCTTCAACACCTCGGCATACGCCTTGAGTTGGCTCACCAGCGCCACGATGACCTGGTACGCAAGCGTGTCCGCGCTGGGATCGTCCGGGACCAGCAGCGCAACCAGGGCTTTTTCGTAGCGTTTGACCTGATGCTCAGCGGTGCGCAGAGCCAGGCCGGACGCCGTGCTGGCGAAGATGATTTCTGCGCCTCGTCGTTGTCGGTCCCAGTTGAGCAATTGATCGCCAATAACGCCGAGCCGAGCGCCACCGACCAGTTGCCGCCTCGCCCCCTCCACCTGTGCCAGAAAAGGTGCGGCGTCCAGCGGCTGAGGCCGAGGCCGAGGCCGTTGTTCAGAAAACACGTGCGCGTCATTGATCTTCACCGCACAAGCCAGCTCGTTGCTCCATTGCCCTGTCAGCATCGCCTGAGCGCACAGCGTCAGCGCGTCGTCCATCAGCGGCAGGCCGCGAACAAAGCGGTGCGCCGCGGACAAGGCGGTTGGCCGGCATAAGTCATTGCGCCGACTCAGCGGCAAGCACTGCCAGAGCGCGTGGAACCGAGACCGGTCCAACACCAGCAGGCCGTCCTGCAGGGCCGCGTAGGACGGGTACTCGTAGAAGTTGCAGCCCTCTCCCGGCAGATAAACCACATGCGGTGCCTCGCTGGGGTCGCCTTCTCGATAAAGATGCAAGGCACCGGGAATCGCTACCGCAGGCGTACCCGGCCACAGCAACTGGCCCACTTGCAGCGTGGCCCAAGCCCCGCCCGCGCGCTGGCGAGCCTCGGCGGTGGGAGCCTCGATCAGGGCCTGAACCATGTCCAATGCCGCACTCGATAACGGCTCCAGTTGCCGCGCCATAAACGCCCGGTCGGCGAAAAGCGCCTTGTACAACTCGACCCAGCGCTCCCGGCGAGTGAGCCAGGAACCCTGCGCCAGGGCGTCCCAATAGACGCTGACCGCATGGGCCAGCCGCTCAAACAGCCTCAGCGCGATCACACGGCGCAGTGCTTCCAGCGGCGTATAAGGCAAGCGCCGGTTCGGCTCGTCTTTAACGCTCAGGGTGGTGAATTGATTGACGTTGATCACCACCGTCGGCAGGACCAGCAACGCCAGCGCCCGATCGGTCAGGCTGTCGACTTTGCGCGGCACGGCTGGCGGCTTGGGCTCGGTGAACAACAGGTGGTCCGGGTCCATCTCGAACGCGTTGCGCAGCTCGGCGCGAATGACCGTCAAGACTTTCGGCGAGCGTCCTATCAGGCGTGCCAGTGCCCGCGTCGAGGTGATGCAGCGCGCGTCGGCAAGACCGATCTGATTGATCAGGCGGCTGGGATGGGTATAGGCGTTGATCCGCCGTTTCAACTGCTCGCGAATCGCCTGCGCTTGCGCTTGGGCAGCGAGGTCCGGGTCGTCGGCAGTAACGGTATCGGCTGAAACGCTCGCGTGATCGGGGGACGAGGTCATGGTGTTTTCTTCTGTATGAGGAAAACACCCAGCCTAGACAGCGCCTCTGTGCAAAAGGCGCTAGATAGTTGCACGCGCAAGCGGCATGAAAAAAGCCCGCCGTGTGGGCGGGCGGAAAACCAACGAAGAGCTGTGGGGGCGCGCTCAGCTACCGCGGTAGGTGGAGTAACTGTAGGGCGAAATCAGCAGGGGCACATGGTAGTGATCCTGTTCAGCGCTGATGCCAAAGCGCAGCACCACCACGTCGAGGAAGGCCGGCTCTGGCAATTGCACGCCACGGGCACGGTAATAGTCGCCGGCGCTGAATTGCAGCTGGTAGACACCGCTGCGGTAGTCGTCGCCTTGGAGCAACGGTGCGTCGCAGCGGCCGTCGCTGTTGGTCACGGCGCTGGCGACCCGTTCCAGTTGCGCGCCGTCGACGCGGTACAGTTCAACCTTGATGGTGCTGCCGGGACAGCCGTGAGCGGCGTCCAAAACGTGTGTGGTCAAACGTCCCATGGCGTGTACGCGCCTCCCGAGGTCAGTAGAAGTGAATGCCGCACTTTTTCAGGGCAGCGAAAAAGCCGGCGCTGGTCGATTAAGACACTTTTTAAAAAAATTGTACACAATAAAAATTACAAACCCTACGATCCTCCAGCCGACCTTGCTCGACCGGCCGATTCACGAGTAATCCTTGCTTTTAAACAACCTTTTGTCCATTAGCTGACCAGTCAGGCAAGTTTCTTGCTACACCCTTGAAGGTGAGCGTGGCGGAAAAAAGGCAGAAATCCAGGCTTACAAAGTGGGCAATAAGTTGTATACAATCACTCATCACTGTGACGCCACTCAGTCTTTCCACTGCCCGGCCGCCACACACACCGCTACCACGCACAAGAAGGAAGACTGCAGTGAGCGCTGACTACCCACGCGACCTGATCGGTTACGGCAGTAACCCTCCTCACCCCCACTGGCCGGGCAAGGCACGCATCGCGTTGTCTTTTGTACTCAACTACGAAGAAGGCGGCGAGCGCAATATTTTGCACGGTGACAAAGAGTCCGAAGCCTTCCTGTCGGAAATGGTCTCGGCCCAGCCGCTGCAGGGCGAGCGCAACATGAGCATGGAGTCGCTGTACGAATACGGCAGCCGTGCCGGCGTGTGGCGCGTCCTCAAATTGTTTAAAGCATTCGATATCCCGCTGACCGTCTTCGCCGTGGCCATGGCCGCCCAGCGCCATCCGGACGTGATCCGTGCAATGGTCGCCGCCGGCCATGAGATCTGCAGCCACGGCTATCGCTGGATCGACTACCAGTACATGGACGAGGCCCAGGAACGCGAGCATATGCTCGAAGCCATCCGCATCCTCACCGAACTGACCGGCGAACGCCCGCTGGGCTGGTACACCGGCCGCACCGGCCCGAACACGCGGCGCCTGGTGATGGAGGAAGGCGGCTTTCTCTATGACTGCGACACCTATGACGACGACCTGCCCTACTGGGAACCCAACAACCCCACCGGCAAGCCGCACCTGGTGATCCCTTACACCCTGGACACCAACGACATGCGTTTCACCCAGGTGCAGGGATTCAACAAGGGCGATGACTTTTTCGAATACCTCAAAGACGCGTTCGACGTGCTCTACGCCGAAGGGGCCGACGCGCCGAAGATGCTTTCCATCGGCCTGCACTGCCGCCTGATCGGCCGCCCGGCGCGCCTTGCGTCGTTGAAACGCTTTATCGAATACGCCAAGGGCCATGAACAGGTGTGGTTCACCCGCCGTGTCGACATTGCCCGTCACTGGCACGCCACGCACCCTTACAAGGGAGCGGCGCAATGACCGCGTTCCAGACCTTGAAACCGTCGAGCCTGAGCCGCGATGCATTCATCAGCGCCTTTGCCGACATCTACGAACATTCGCCATGGGTGGCTGAAAAGGCCTTCGACCTGGGCCAGGACGCTTCGATCGACGTGGTCGAAACCCTGCACCAACGCATGAGCGACATCCTCTTGAGCGCCGATCACACCCGGCAACTGGCGCTGATCAACGCTCACCCGGACCTGGCCGGCCGTGCGGCCATCCAGGGCCAACTGACCGAAGCCAGCACCCAGGAACAAGCGGGCGCCGGTATTCACCAATGCACGGCCGAAGAGTTCTCACGCTTCACCGAGCTGAACGAGGCCTACAAAGCCAAGTTCAAGTTTCCCTTCATCATGGCGGTAAAAGGCAGCAACCGGCATCAGATCATCAACGCGTTCGAATCGCGCATCCATAACCCGGTGGACACCGAGTTCAAGTGCGCGCTGGACGAGATCAACAAGATCGCGCTGTTCCGCTTACTGACCCTCTAAACGACCATCCCCAGCCACCCTATCCAAGGCAGACAAGAAGAATGAAAGCGCAACCCTTACCGTTCGAGAAGTTCGTCAACCTCGCCGACGCCCGCCTCGGCACCAAGATCATCTCGGTGACCGATGACTGGTTCGCCGACGCCAACCGCCTGTTCCAGCCGACCCCGGCCGTGTGGAAGGAGGGCGTTTTCGATGATAACGGCAAGTGGATGGACGGCTGGGAGTCACGCCGCAAACGCTTCGAAGGCTACGACAGCGCAGTGATCCGCCTGGGTGCAGCCGGCTCGATCAAGGGCGTGGACATCGACACTTCATTCTTCACCGGTAACTTCCCGCCGTCGGCCTCCCTGGAAGCCTGCTTCCTGACCTCGGGCGAGCCGGACGACAGCACCGAGTGGGTGGAAGTGCTGTCGGCCGTCGAACTGCAAGGCAACAGCCACCACTACCACGCAATCAACCACGACCAGGCGTTCAGCCACCTGCGCTTCAACATCTACCCGGATGGCGGCGTGGCCCGTCTGCGCGTGTACGGTGTACCGTTCCGCGACTGGTCGGCGGTGGGCGACAACGAACAGGTCGACCTGGCTGCCGCGCTGAACGGCGGCCGGGCCCTGGCCTGCTCCGACGAACACTTCGGCCGCATGGGCAACCTCCTCAATCCGGGCCGTGGCGTCAACATGGGCGATGGCTGGGAAACCGCCCGCCGTCGCACGCCAGGCAATGACTGGGTGATCGTCGCGCTGGGCCATGCGGGCGAGATCGAAAAGATCATCGTCGACACCCTGCACTTCAAGGGCAACTACCCGGACACTTGCTCGATCCAGGGCGCCTTCGTCAAGGGCGGCACCGACAGCCAGATCGAAACCCAATCGCTGTTCTGGCGCGAACTGCTGCCGGCGCAGAAGCTGGAAATGCACGCCGAACACACCTTCGCCGAGCAGATCAAGGCGCTGGGGCCGATTACCCACATCCGCCTGAATGTGTTCCCGGATGGTGGTGTGAGCCGCCTGCGCGTATTGGGCAAGGTCGCTAAATAGGCGTGAGCCCAATCGCGGGCAAGCCCGGCTCCCACAGGGGTACGCGGACAAATGTGGGAGCCGGGCTTGCCCGCGATTGCGGTAGATCAGACAACATCACATTCGAAAACTTAAGAAGACAGCCATGCGCACACTGATGATCGAACCCCTGACCAAAGAAGCCTTCGCCCCTTTCGGAGACGTTATCGAAACCGACGGCAGCGATCACTTCATGATCAACAACGGTTCGACCATGCGCTTCCACAAACTGGCGACGGTCGAAACCGCTACGCCTGAAGACCACGCCATCATCAGCATCTTCCGCGCCGACGCGCAGGACATGCCGCTGACCGTGTGCATGCTGGAGCGACACCCGCTGGGCAGCCAGGCGTTCATACCGCTGCTCGGCAACCCCTTTCTGATCGTGGTCGCGCCACTTGGCGATGCACCGGTATCAGGCTTGGTCCGCGCCTTCGTCACCAACGGCAGGCAGGGCATTAATTACCATCGCGGCGTCTGGCACCACCCGGTGCTGACGATCGAAAAGCGGGATGACTTCCTGGTGGTTGATCGCAGTGGCACCGGCAATAACTGCGATGAGCATTTTTTCAAAGAGGATGAGCGGTTGATCCTCGCCCCCCACCAATAAGAGAAGGCCTGATCACCCGACAACAAGGGCGACAAGCGAGAGGTAAAGACTGTGGAAGCACACCTGTTGGAATGGCTGAACCTTAGCGTGCGCTGGGTTCACATGATCACTGGCGTCGCCTGGATTGGCGCGTCGTTTTACTTTGTCTGGCTGGAAAACAACCTCAATCGCGTCAACCCCAAGGACGGCCTGGCCGGTGACTTGTGGGCGATTCACGGTGGCGGTATCTACCACCTGGAAAAATACAAACTGGCCCCGCCGACCATGCCGGACAACCTGCACTGGTTCAAATGGGAAGCCTATTTCACCTGGATGTCGGGCGTCGCGCTGCTGTGCGTGGTGTTCTACCTCAACCCGACGCTGTACCTGCTCGCCCCCGGCAGCAGCCTGAGCGGCACCGAAGGCGTGTTGCTGGGCATCGGCTCACTGTTCGCCGGCTGGTTCATCTACTCGTTTCTCTGCGACTCGGCCCTGGGCAAACGCCCGGCCCTGCTCGGCCTGACCTTGTTCGTGCTATTGATCGCGGCGGCGTATGGCTTCAGCAAAGTGTTCAGCGGCCGGGGCGCGTACCTGCATGTGGGGGCGATCATCGGCACCATCATGGTAGGCAACGTGTTCCGCATCATCATGCCGGCGCAACGCGCGCTGGTGGCGGCAATCGCGCAGAACCGCACGCCGGACCCGGCCCTGCCGGCCAAGGGCTTGCTGCGTTCACGGCACAACAACTACTTCACCTTGCCGGTGCTGTTCATCATGATCAGCAACCACTTCCCGAGCACTTACGGCAGCCAGTACAACTGGCTGATCCTGGCGGGGATTGCCGTGGCAGCGGTGTTGGTGCGGCATTACTTCAACACCCGGCATAACAGCCAGAAATATGCCTGGACCTTGCCGGTGGGCGCGTTGGCGATGATTTGCCTGGCGTATGTCACCGGGCCCAAGCCAGTCACGGACGTAGCCAAGGCACCGGCAGCCATCGAGTACCAACCGTTGCCGGAAACCGCGCTGGGCGGTGGCGTGAAATCCGCTGCGCCCGCCGCACCCGCTGCTGCAGCCGCACCTGCCCAGGCGACGATTGATTTCGACAAGGTGCATGGGGTGATCCAGGCACGTTGCGCCGTCTGCCATTCGGCCAAGCCCAGCAGCCCGTTGTTCAGCACTGCACCGGCGGGCGTGATGTTCGACACACCGACGCAGATCCAGCAACAGGCGGCGCGTATTCAGGCGCAGGCCGTGGCGAGCCAGATCATGCCATTGGGCAACATCACCCAGATGACCCAGCAGGAACGCGATCTGATCGGCACCTGGATCAATCAGGGGGCGCGCACGAATTAACGGATGAGCGCATGACTAACCTGTGGGAGGGGGCTTGCTCCCGATGGCGGCGATTCAGTCACTGATACTTTGAATGACACACCGCAATCGGGAGCAAGCCCCCTCCCACATCGGGCCTGCGATGTTTTGAACACTGAGTGACACCCAGCCGTTGAATGCCTAACAACACACCAAAAAGATCCGAGGTGTTATGACCGGCGTGCGTTGTCGCTGAATGTACTGTTCAACATCCTCGGGGTTCTGAACGACACGCCATCGCCCACACGCATTGATTCCTTCGTTACAACAAAAACAATAACAAACAGGGAACGCCCACATGTACACCATTGACCTGGGGACGGCTACGAGCCGTGCCCCATTCTCGCCCCATACGCGCTCTAACAGCGCACTTGAGCCAAGGCTTTGGAGCCAGTATTCTCCGCGCCCGCTCGAATCGACTCAAAAAAAAACAGCGAATATAAAAGCTGACTATAAGGCCAACTTATCCCGGCCTGCGGTCTGCGGCCCAAGTGCGCAAAAGTCCCCTGAGTTCGACTGCATCCGTTGCCGCAGACGACAATTTTTTGGGTTTTTTAGCACCTTGGCGCAGCTCTTGCTAAAGCATAAAAGCTGACCGAACAGACGATTTTTTCAGCGAGCCAAAAGGCGCCACACCAGAGCGCCGACGTAGAAGAAAAACCATAAAACTTTAACTCGGGAGCAACCGAATGAAACCTATGTTCAAAGGCCTGATGCTGGCAGGAACCCTGCTGGCTGGTGGCCAAGCTGTGGCCGGTGACCTGTTGCAATGGCAGAACAACAGCCTGACGTACCTGTGGGGCAAAAACTTTACCGTCAACCCGCAGATCCAACAGACCGTCACGTTTGAACACGCCGATGCGTGGAAGTACGGCGACAACTTCTTCTTCCTCGACCGCATCTTTTACAACGGCAAGGAAGACGGCAACGTCGGCCCCAGTACTTACTACGGCGAGTTCAGTCCACGCCTGTCGTTCGGCAAGATTTTCGACAAAGACTTGTCCTTCGGCCCGATCAAAGATGTATTGCTGGCGTTCACTTACGAGTTCGGCGAAGGCGATAACGAATCGTACCTGTTGGGCCCGGGCTTCGACCTGAACATCCCCGGTTTCGACTACTTCCAGTTGAACTTCTATCAGCGCCAGACCGAAGGCAGTCGCGCAGGCGACGGCGTATGGCAGATCACCCCGGTGTGGTCGTACACGCTTCCCATGGGCAACTCCAACATCCTCATCGACGGCTATATGGATTGGGTGGTGGACAACGACAAGAACGCCCATGGCACGTATCACGCCAACCTGCACTTCAACCCGCAGGTCAAATATGACCTGGGCAAGGCGATGAACTGGGGCGAGAAACAGCTGTATGTCGGTTTTGAATACGACTACTGGAAGAACAAGTACGGGATCGAAGATTCCGGCGCGTTCAAGACCACTCAGGATACGGCGAGCTTCCTGGTCAAGTACCACTTCTGATTGAACACCGCGGATTCATGTGGGAGGGGGCTTGCCCCCTCCCACCGTCAGATCGGTAACAGGCCCAGGAACCGCGTTATTTCCTCGCGCTTGGCCAGGGCATCACTGCGCCCCAACTCGATCAATTCGCTGCAATACCCCGCCTCGAACAGCAAATAACTGAGCACCCCCGCCCCGCTGGTCTTGGTCGCACCCGGCCCCCGCAGGAACAGACGCAACGCCGCCGGCAATTCCTGCCGATGCCGCGCCGCAATCTCATCGATCGGCTGACTCGGCGCAATCACCAGCACGTCCACCGGCGCCAGGCCCTGGGCCGCGCTGTCGACCGGCTGGAAATGGCTGAACTGGTTCAAGCGCTCCAGCAATTCGATATCACTTTCCAGGCTGTCAATAAACGTGCTGTTGAGCATGTGCCCGCCGATCTGCGCCAGGGTCGGCTGCTGGCCGGTGTAGGCGCGCTGCAACGGGTGTTCATGCTCGACGCCGCGCGGGTTGCCGCTGACGCCCACCACCAGCACGCGGTTGGCGCCCAGGTGCAAGGCCGGGCTGATAGGCGCCGATTGCCGCACGGCGCCATCGCCGAAATACTCATGCTCGAGTTTGACCGGGGCAAACAGCAAGGGAATCGCCGAACTGGCCAACAGGTGTTCAACCGTGAGTTGGGTGGGCACACCGATACGCCGGTGGCGCAACCAGGCATCGATGGTGCCGCCGCCCTGGTAGAACGTCACCGCTTGCCCGGATTCGTAACCGAAGGCCGTGACCGCCACCGCCTTCAGGTGTTTGTCGCGGATGGCTTCGTCAATGCCGTCCAGGTCAAGTTTGTCGTGCAGCAAATCGCGCAGCGGCGAGCTGTTGAGCAGCGCCACCGGCACCTGGGCGCCCAGGCCGAGCAGGCTGTGGAAACAGAAGCGACCGGCCTGGTGAATCACCCCCGGCCAGTCGCTGCGTAGCACCAGGTGGCTGCGAAACCCCTGCCAGAACGCCGTCAGACGCTCGATCGCCGCAGTGAAGTCCATGGCGCCGCTGGCCAAGCTCACCGCGTTAATTGCGCCGGCCGATGTACCGACGATCACCGGAAACGGATTGGCCGCGCCAGGCGGCAGCAACTCGGCAATCGCCGCCAATACCCCCACCTGATACGCCGCTCGCGCCCCGCCGCCGGAAAGAATCAAGCCTGTGACCGGTTCAGCTTGGCGCATCGCATTACTCCATGGGGGGAAAAGCAGGTCTTATCGACGGCGTTTTTCGTACAATTTGGGCTCGCCCGGCGGCCGGCTCTTGAAGCGGCGATGGGTCCACAGGTATTGCTCGGGGCATTCGCGCACCGAGGTTTCGACCCACTGGTTGATCCGCAGGCAATCGATCTCATCGCTCTCGCCGGGAAAATCAGTCAACGGCGGGTGGACCACCAGGCGGTAACCGCTGCCGTCGGCCAGGCGTTCCTGGGTAAACGGCACCACCAGCGCCTTGCCCAGGCGGGCGAACTTACTGGTGGCGGTCACCGTGGCGGCCTGGATACCGAACAGCGGCACGAAGATACTTTGCTTGGCGCCGTAGTCCTGATCCGGTGCGTACCAGATGGCCCGGCCGGCGCGCAGCAGCTTGAGCATGCCGCGCACGTCTTCACGCTCCACGGCCAGGGAGTCAAGGTTGTGGCGCTCGCGGCCACGGCGCTGGATAAAGTCGAACAGCGGGTTGCCGTGCTCGCGGTACATGCCGTCGATGGTGTGCTTTTGCCCGAGCAGCGCCGCGCCGATTTCCAGGGTGGTGAAATGCAGGGCCATGAGGATCACGCCCTTGCCGTCCAACTGGGCCTGCTTGAGGTGCTCCAGGCCTTCAACATGGGCCAGCCGCGCCAGGCGCTGGCGCGACCACCACCAGCTCATGGCCATTTCAAAGAAGGCGATGCCGGTGGAGGCGAAGTTTTCCTTGAGCAAGTGTTTACGCGCTTGCGCGGACTTTTCCGGGAAGCACAGCTCCAGGTTGCGCGCGGCGATGCGGCGCCGTTCGCCGGCCACGCGGTACATGCCGGCACCCAGCAGGCGACCAATGGTCAGCAGCGCACGGTACGGCAATTGAGTGACCAGCCACAGCAGGCCGAGTCCCAGCCATAACAGCCAAAATCGTGGATGAAAAAATACAGCTCGAAAACGCGGGCGATCCATTACAGATTCCGGTAAAGACATGGGCCGCGCATTCTACAACGGTTCGACTCGGCTTGCGGCCAGTGGTTGTTCTCGTTATAAGTCTCGACACTTTTCGTGACAAGCCGCTTTTGCCGACCATGAGCCAAACCGAACCGCTAGACCAAGATCCCGTGTTCCAGCTAAAAGGCAGCATGCTCGCCATTACCGTGCTGGAATTGGCCCGCAATGACCTCGACGCGCTGGACCGCCAGCTCGCCGCCAAGGTCGCCCTGGCGCCGAATTTCTTCAACAACGCCCCACTGGTGCTGGCCCTGGACAAACTCCCGGCCGGCCAAGGCACGATCGACCTGCCAGGCCTGATGCGCGTTTGCCGCTCCCATGGCCTGCGCACCCTGGCGATTCGTGCCAGCCGTATCGAAGACATTGCCGCAGCCATCGCAATTGAATTGCCAGTACTGCCACCGTCGGGTGCCCGCGAGCGTCCGCTCGACCCATTGCCCGGTGAAGTGAAGAAAACACCGGAAAAACCACCGGAGCCTACGGTCAAACCGACCAGGATCATCACCTCCCCCGTGCGCGGCGGGCAGCAGATTTACGCCCAGGGCGGCGACCTGGTGGTGATCGCGTCGGTCAGCCCGGGCGCGGAACTTCTGGCCGATGGCAACATCCATGTATACGGCCCCATGCGCGGGCGTGCCCTCGCCGGCATCAAGGGTGATACCAAGGCGCGTATTTTTTGTCAGCAGTTGACCGCTGAGCTGGTGTCGATCGCGGGCCAGTACAAGGTTTCAGAAGACTTGCGCCGTGATCCGCTGTGGGGCGCTGCGGTACAAGTCAGCCTGTCGGGTGATGTGTTGAACATCATCCGTCTTTAACGGATACTGCCGCATTTTCCAAGCATCTCTAGACTCTGATAGCACAGCGAAACCGGCAAGACTTGCGTAGGACTCATTTGAAGTTGGCGTTTCCCTGCGGAAACCACATCTTTTCCCTACAAAGGCTGTCCGCCTGCAGCGAGTTCCAAGAGATGTTTTTCAGGGACTGAAAGTCCTTTTTCCTTAGGGGTGAAACACCTTGGCCAAGATTCTCGTGGTTACATCCGGCAAGGGTGGTGTGGGTAAGACCACCACCAGCGCCGCTATCGGTACCGGCCTCGCTCTGCGCGGCCACAAGACAGTCATCGTCGACTTCGACGTCGGTTTGCGTAACCTCGACCTGATCATGGGCTGCGAACGCCGCGTGGTGTACGACTTCGTCAACGTGGTCAACGGCGAAGCCAACCTGCAACAGGCCCTGATCAAGGACAAGCGCCTTGAGAACCTGTACGTACTGGCCGCCAGCCAGACCCGCGACAAAGACGCGCTCACCAAGGAAGGCGTAGGCAAAGTCCTCGCTGAATTGAAGGAAAACTTCGAATACGTGGTGTGCGACTCCCCGGCCGGTATCGAAACCGGTGCTCACCTGGCGATGTACTTCGCCGATGAAGCCATCGTGGTGACCAACCCGGAAGTCTCCTCGGTGCGTGACTCGGACCGCATGCTGGGTCTGTTGGCCAGCAAGTCCCAGCGCGCCGAAAAAGGCGAAGAACCGATCAAGGAGCACTTGCTGCTCACCCGTTACAACCCTGAGCGCGTCAGCAATGGCGAGATGCTCGGTGTTGAAGACGTCAAGGAAATCCTCGCAGTGACCCTGCTGGGTGTTATTCCCGAGTCCCAGGCCGTACTGAAGGCCTCCAACCAGGGCGTCCCGGTAATTCTGGACGACCAGAGCGACGCCGGCCAGGCGTACAGCGATGCAGTTGATCGCTTACTGGGCAAGACCGTGGAACATCGCTTCCTCGATGTAAAGAAGAAGGGATTCTTCGAGCGTATCTTTGGAGGCAACTAAACAATGAAATTTCTCGACTTCTTTCGCGCCAACAAAAAGCCAAGTACCGCGTCGGTAGCGAAAGAGCGTCTACAGATCATCGTGGCGCACGAACGCGGCCAACGCAGCACGCCAGACTACCTGCCAGCCTTGCAGAAGGAGCTGGTCGAGGTGATCCGCAAGTACGTCAATATCGGCAACGACGACGTGCATGTCGCCCTGGAAAACGACGGCAGTTGCTCGATTCTGGAACTCAATATCACCCTGCCTGATCGTTGATCGAAAGGGCGGTCGCCACGGCGGCTCCGTCACCTTGATCCCTTTGCGGGAGCCAGGTGGTCGAGCCGCCGTTGGCGTTTGTTACGAGGCTGTTTAATGCCGTTGTCCAACATCCATATCCTCTACCAGGACGACGCTGTCCTGGTGGTGAACAAGCCGACTTTGCTGCTCTCGGTGCCTGGCCGCGCCGACGACAACAAGGACTGCCTGATCACTCGCCTGCAGGAAAACGGCTACCCAGAGGCCAGAATCGTCCATCGACTGGATTGGGAAACCTCGGGGATCATCCTGCTCGCGCGGGACGCCGATACCCACCGCGAACTGTCCCGTCAGTTTCATGACCGCGAAACCGAAAAGGCCTACACCGCCCTGGCTTGGGGCCAACCGGAACTGGACAGCGGTAGCATCGACCTGCCCCTGCGCTACGATCCGCCGACCAAGCCACGCCATGTGGTCGACCACGAGTTCGGCAAGCACGCGCTGACCTTCTGGAAGGTGCTGGAACGTTGCGGTGACTGGTGCCGCGTCGAGCTGACGCCAATCACCGGGCGCTCGCACCAGTTGCGCGTGCATATGTTGTCGATCGGCCACCCGCTGCTCGGTGATGGCTTGTATGCCCATGAACACGCCCTGGCCGCCTGGCCGCGCCTGTGCCTGCACGCGAGCATGCTGAGCTTCACCCACCCGCAAAGCGGCGAGCGCTTGCGCTTCGAGTGTCCTGCCCCCTTCTAAAGCTGTAAACACTGTCAAATGTGGGAGGGGATTGCAGTGGGTCAGTGAACAAATACAGTGACTGACACTCCGCCATCGGGGGCAAGCCCCCTCCCACATTTGTGCTGTGCACTTCTCGCCATCGAACGGTAAACTCCGCGCATTGCTGTCTGGAGCTATTTATGCGCGAAGCGTTGAATCAAGGCCTGATCGACTTCCTCAAGGCCTCCCCTACTCCCTTTCATGCCACTGCTGCCCTGGCCCAGCGTCTCGAAGCGGCCGGTTACCAGCGTCTCGACGAGCGCGACACCTGGACCACCGAGGCCAACGGTCGCTATTACGTGACCCGCAACGACTCCGCGATCATCGCCTTCAAGCTCGGTCGCCACTCGCCGCTGCAGGGCGGCATCCGCCTGGTCGGCGCCCACACCGACAGCCCGTGCCTGCGGGTCAAGCCCCAGCCCGAGCTGCAACGCCAGGGCTTCTGGCAGTTGGGCGTCGAAGTCTATGGCGGCGCATTGCTGGCACCGTGGTTCGACCGCGACCTGTCCCTGGCCGGCCGCGTGACCTTCCGTCGCGACGGCAAGGTCGAAAGCCAACTGATCGACTTCAAACTGCCGATTGCCATCATCCCCAACCTGGCCATCCACCTGAACCGTGAAGCCAACCAGGGCTGGGCGATCAATGCCCAGACCGAACTGCCGCCGATCCTCGCGCAGTTTGCCGGTGACGAGCGCGTGGACTTCCGCGCCGTGCTCACCGAGCAGTTGGCCCGCGAACACGGGCTGAACGCCGACGTGGTGCTCGACTACGAGCTGAGCTTCTACGACACCCAAAGCGCCGCCGTGATCGGCCTCAATGGCGACTTCATCGCCGGTGCCCGTCTGGACAACCTGCTGTCGTGCTACGCCGGCCTGCAAGCCTTGCTCACCAGCGAGACCGATGAAACCTGCGTGCTGGTGTGCAACGACCACGAAGAAGTCGGCTCCTGCTCGGCCTGCGGTGCCGACGGCCCGATGCTGGAACAGACCCTGCGGCGCCTGTTGCCCGAAGGTGACGAATTTGTACGCACCATTCAGAAATCGCTGCTGGTCTCGGCCGACAATGCCCACGGCATCCACCCGAACTATGCCGACAAGCATGACGCCAACCACGGCCCGAAACTCAACGCCGGCCCAGTGATCAAGGTCAACAGCAACCAGCGCTACGCCACCAACAGCGAAACCGCCGGCTTCTTCCGCCACCTGTGCATGGCCGAGGAAGTGCCAGTGCAGAGCTTTGTGGTGCGCAGCGACATGGGCTGCGGCTCGACCATCGGCCCGATCACCGCCAGCCACCTGGGTGTGCGCACCGTCGACATCGGCTTGCCGACGTTCGCCATGCACTCCATTCGCGAGCTGTGCGGCAGCCATGACCTGGCGCATCTGGTGAAAGTCCTCGGTGCGTTCTACGCAAGCCGCGATCTGCCCTGAGCCAAAGGCTGAATGCAGCTAAACAGGTGGGAGGGGCAAGTCGAATCGTCGCACCGCCCCTCCCACATTTGGCTTCGCGTACACCTGATCTATATCACCTACATTTCCCGCAATCCCACCTAGACTTGTCATTATTCCCACTCTGACAGGGCCGTCGCCTCATGATCACCATGTCCTCATTCCACACCATGCTCATTCCTATCCTCATCGGCATGATCATGCTCGCGGTCGGCTTCAATTTTCGTGACAAGCCTCTCGGTGTGTTTGGCATGTGGATCGGCATGCTGTTGATCCTGGGCACCGTGGTTTACAAGATCCTCGCCAAACTCGCTGAATAACAAATGCACTCGCATTGGGCATAGGGGCCTCGTACACTCGGTCAATTCGTCGTTTTCAAGGTTGACCGCCTCGTGCTTTCCCGTCTGTTTGCCCTGCCCTGCTACTTGCTGATCGCCCTGCTCACCCTGCTCCCGCTCGCTCCGGCCCAGGCCGTTGGCTTGCCTGGGCTGCTGGGTGGCACCAGCAAGCCTCAACCCCAGGCCGACCTGCCGCTGGGGCAATCGCTGGACGAGGTGATCAAGACCCTGGAAAACGACCAGCAACGTACCCAGTTGCTGAGCGACCTGAAAAAGCTGCGCCAGGCCACGCAAAAGGCCCAGCCGGCCGCCGAACAAGGCGTGCTCGGGCTGATCGGCAGCACGCTGTCTGGCCTTGAGCAGCAATTCTCCGGTGTCGACAGCCCGCTGGGACGCTGGTCCGATGAAGTGGACATGGCCAAGGATGAACTCAAGGCCTTGATGCTGCCGGCCAGCGAATGGCTGCCGATCATCTTCGGTTTTGCCCTGATCCTCGCCGTGTGGAGCCTGCTGGCCGCCGCGCTGATCTGGCTCAGCCACCGCGTGCGCGAGCGCTTCGGCCTGCCCGAAGAACTGCCGCAACACCCGCGCACCTGGGACATGCTGCGCTTCGCCCTACGCAAACTGGGGCCGTGGCTGATCGCGCTGGTGATCACCGTGTACCTGAGTTACGCGCTGCCCTCGTCCCTGGGCAAATCCCTGGCGATGGTGCTGGCGTATGCGCTGGTGGTCGGCACCTGCTTCTCGGCAATCTGCGTGATCGCATTCTCCGTGCTGGACGGCCCGCATCGCCGTCACGCGTTGTATATCCTGCGGCGAAAGGCGTTCCGGCCCTTGTGGTTGATCGGCAGTTTTGCCGCCTTTGGCGAAGCCTTGGGCGACCCCAGGCTGGTCGTTGCGCTTGGCCAGCACCTGGCGCACACGGCGGCAACCGTCGCCAATGTAATGGCCGCGCTGTCCACCGGTGTGTTTATCCTGCGCTTCCGCCGGCCGATTGCGCACCTGATCCGCAACCAGCCGCTGTCCCGTCGCCTGACCCGCCGCGCCCTCAGCGATACGATCGAAATCATCGGCACCTTCTGGTACATCCCGGCCCTGCTGCTGGTCTGCATCTCGCTGTTCGCCACCTTCGTTTCCGCCGGCGACACCAGCACCGCCTTGCGTCAGTCATTGCTATGCACGGTGTTGCTGGTGCTGTGCATGGTAATCAACGGCCTGGTACGCCGCCATGCCCTCAAGCCGCACCGCGGGCACAAACGCCATGCGCTGTACTCCGAACGCCTGAAGAGCTTCGTCTACACCCTCGCCCACCTGGTGGTGTGGCTGACGTTTATCGAGCTGGGGCTGCGGGTCTGGGGCCTGTCATTGATCCGTTTCACCGAAGGCGACGGTCATGAAATCAGCGTCAAGCTGTTCGGCCTCGGCGGCACGCTGCTGTTTGCCTGGCTGATCTGGATTCTCAGCGACACCGCGATCCATCACGCCCTCACCCGCTCGCGCAAAGGCCTGGCCAACGCGCGCGCGCAGACCATGATGCCGCTGATCCGCAACGTGCTGTTCGTGACCATCTTCATCATCGCGGCCATCGTCGCCCTGGCCAACATGGGCATGAACGTCACGCCGTTGCTGGCCGGTGCCGGTGTAATCGGCCTGGCCATCGGCTTTGGCGCGCAGTCGCTGGTGGCGGACTTGATCACCGGCCTGTTCATCATCATCGAAGACTCACTGGCCATCGATGACTACGTGGACGTCGGCGGCCACCTCGGCACAGTCGAAGGCCTGACCATCCGTACCGTGCGCCTGCGCGACATCGATGGCATCGTGCATACCATCCCGTTCAGCGAGATCAAGAGCATCAAGAACTACTCCCGAGAGTTCGGCTACGCGATCTTTCGGGTGGCGATCCCGTACAACATGGACATCGACGATGCAATCAAGTTGATACGCGACGTCGGCCAGCAGATGCGCAACGATCCGCTACAACGCCGCAATATCTGGTCACCGCTGGAGATTCAGGGCGTGGAAAGTTTCGAGTCGGGCAGCGCGATTCTGCGCGCGCGCTTCAAGACTGCGCCGATCAAGCAATGGGAAGTGTCGCGGGCGTTCAACCTGTCACTCAAACGCCATCTGGACGAGGCCGGGCTGGACCTGGCTACACCGCGCCTGAGTGTGCAGGTGGTGACCGGCGCGTCGGGCGGGCTGGAGAAAGAGAAGAACGCCTGAGCCTTCAGGCGCAATGTGGGCGCTGCCGAGCCCCACATTGGAGCTTCGCTGATTTCAGTGTGGTGGGCTCAGGTCAGCGCCGCGCCGTCCATCTTCTGGCGCAGGCTCAACGGACGCATATCGGTCCAGACCTCTTCGATATAGTCCAGGCACTCTTTCTTCAGGCCGCTCTTGCCCACGGTACGCCAGCCTTCCGGCACGGCCTTGTAGTCGGGCCAGATTGAATACTGTTCTTCATGGTTGACCACTACCTGAAACAGGATGTCGTCGCGGTCAAATACTGAGGTCATTGCTGTTCTCCATCACTCAAAGGCTGGCTGCGCACCACGCGCAGCGCTGATATCTGTAGGAACGTACCAGGCGGCCGAAAAATTAGAGGCTGGCGACCGCTGCAGCCAAGGCACGCCCGAAGATCTCGGCGACCTGATCGATCTGGGCGGCGCTGATCACCAACGGTGGCAGGAAGCGCACCACGCCGCCATGACGCCCACCCAGCTCCAGAATCAGGCCGCGCTTGAGGCATTCACGCTGCACCAGCGGTGCCAGGTGCCGGTGGACCGGCGGGTGGCCCTGGATATCGAGCGCGCCGTTCGGGTCCACCAGTTCCACGCCGAGCATCAGCCCGCGACCGCGAATATCGCCCAATTGCGGGAAATCGCGCTGCAGGAGGTGCAGGTGCTCCGCCAGGCGCTCGCCCATCGCCGCCGCATGGCCGGCCAGGTCGTGATCCTTGAGGTAGCGCATCACCGCCGACCCGGCCGCCATTGCCATCTGATTGCCACGGAAGGTCCCGGCATGGGCGCCCGGCAACCAAGTGTCGAGCCAGTCGCGGTACACCACCACCGCCAACGGCAGGCTGCCGCCGATGGCCTTGGACATCACCACCACATCCGGAATGATGCCTGCGTGTTCGAAGGCAAACATCTTGCCGGTACGCCCGAAACCGCTCTGGATTTCATCGATGATCAACGCCACGCCCGCCTGCTCGGTAATCCGCCGCAGGCCGCGCAGCCAGTCAAGGTCCGCCGGGATCACGCCGCCCTCGCCCTGCACCACTTCGACAATCACCGCCGCCGGCAACAACACCCCGGCTTCCGGGTCGTTGAGCAGGTTTTCCAGGTAATGCAGATTGACCCGCACACCTTGCGCGCCGCCCAGGCCGAACGGGCAACGGTAGTCATAAGGGAACGGCAGGAATTGCACACCATTGCCGAGCAGGGCGCCCAACGGTTTCTTCGGCCCCAGGCTGCCCATCAGGCTTAACGCGCCCTGGCTCATGCCGTGATAACCACCCTGGAACGACAACACCGTGCTGCGCCCCGTGGCGGTGCGTACCAGCTTCAACGCAGCTTCCACTGCGTCAGTGCCGGTGGGGCCGCAGAACTGGATTTTGGCTTCCTGTGCCAACGCGGCCGGCAACAGGCCGAACAGATCCTGCACGAACTGATCCTTGACCGGTGTGGTCAGGTCGAGGGTGTGCAACGGCAGTTCGTCGCTCAGCACTTGCTGGATCGCGTCGATCACCACCGGGTGGTTATGCCCCAGCGCCAAGGTGCCCGCGCCGGCCAGGCAGTCGATGAAGCTGCGGCCTTCCACGTCTTCCACGTAGATACCCTTCGCGCGTTTGAGTGCCAGAGGGATACGCCGTGGGTAGCTGCGGGCGTTGGACTCCTGCTGGCGTTGGCGCGCCAGCAGCGGGCTTTCGTCGAACTGGTAGAGCGTTTCCACGGGTGCAGGGCTGACCGGCACCTGAGCGTCTGCGATACGGCTGCTAGCGACTGACATCTCTCGATCCCTCAATACGCTGATGATGGTGACCCAACTGCCGATCCGTTGGCGTCTGGCCCAAGGGCATGCGCACGGATTTCCTGTTGTGGAAACGCACCAGCGTCGAAAGGATTTAGGGGCTGTGGTAGTTACGGATGGATGAAGCGCCAAATGAGACAGCGCTTGACGTCAAAGCCCCCGGTACTTGTCGTTCAGCGCATACAAAATCGCACACGTCTCGGCATCCAGGCACCCACAATAATCCCTGGCCCGAAAGTGCATTTGAAACGCGCGGGTTCGCAGCTCGAACGCCTGGCGATTCTGCGCCGGTTTATACCCGTAGCGCTGAAAGGCACGCTCCACTTCCACCTCGGGCGGTAACCCGACACAAAATCGGCGCTGGTACATCGCCCGCGTCGCCTCATCGAACCAGGCCCCCACGCCCGCCTCGAACAGGCAACGCCAAGGCAAGTGCGGCCCCGGATCACTCTTGCGCCAATACGCCACATCCGAATGCCCGAGGATCTCGGTCGGACCGATGTGCGGGTAACGCGCAAGGATGTCGCGCAGCAATTCGATCAATACATCCACCTGCTCCCGAGGGTACGCAGGAAAGGTAAACACGCCGTCCTCATCGCGCGCCTGGTTGACGATCTCGATGCCGATCGCGCGGCTATTGAGGTTATCCCGCCCGCCCCAGTGGCTCACCCCGGCATGCCAGGCACGCTGCGCCTCATCCACCAGGCGGAACACGCGCAACTCGTCATAACCGGCGGCGCGGTAGCCGGGCTCGGCCGGATCAGGCAGCAGATAGTGCGCACTGACACCGTGCCGCGTCAGGGTCTGCAGGGATGACATAAAGGGCGCGGCGGTGTAATGCAGGACCACTTGCCCCACGGGCTCGCCGTTGCGTTCGTTGAAGTCCTTGGCGGGGAAACTGGTATCGATGACCAACATAAGAATCGTCCTTTTCGGTACAGGCCGAGTCATTCGGCCCGTTCAAGCGCAAAACAATGACCGCCATCCTGAAGGGTTGAACGTCAGGCGGGCGGTAACTATTTGGCACGCGAAAGAACGGTGATCAGCGACGCAGCGGCATGCCCAAATCGACCCGCAGGCCATCCGGCTGGCTATCGAACGTCAACGAGCAGGAGCAGCGTTGGACAATCGCCTGCACAATCGCCAGGCCCAGGCCACAACCCTCGCTGTTGCCGTTGCGCCAGAAGCGCTGGGTCAGGTATTGCAGGTCTTCGCTGGCGATCTGTTGGCCATGGTCACGCACGCGGAACACCACCTGATCGCCGGCCATCAATACACTGAGCTCCACCCGGGTATCGCCCGGAGTATGGCGCAGGGCGTTGTCCAGCAGGTTGCGCAGGGCAGCGACGGCCAGGCCCACCGGCATTTCCACCGGGGTGTCGCTGAGATTTTCCGGCAGGATCAGGTCGATACGCTGGTTGTCGCCGGCGTTGGCGTCCTGGATCGCCAACCGCGCGACTTGCTCGGCGCTGGACTGCAAGCCGTCGTCGAACGACAGGCTGCCCTCCACTCGCGCCAGCAAGAGCAATTGCTCGAGGGTACGATGTAGGCGGTCGGCGCCCTCCTCGGCATGGGCCAGGGACTGATCGCGGGCCGCGCCTTCGGTCATGCGCGCCACTTGCAGGTGGGTCTTGATCGCAGTCAGCGGGCTGCGCAGTTCGTGGGCGGCGTCGCCGGTGAGGCGCCGTTCGCGTTCGATGGTCTTGGCGATGCGCTGCAACAGTTGGTTCTGGGTGTCGAGCAGCGGTTTCAACTCGCTGGGCAGCGGGTGGATCTGCAGCGGCTCGAGGGAATCGGCACTGCGCCGCATCAATGCGTCACGCATGCGATTGAGCGGCAGCAGGCTTTGCCCGATCCCCAGCCACAGCAGGCACAGGCAGCCCAACAACGCCACACCGACCGGCACCGAGGCCGCCAGCAGAATCGACAGGTTCAACGCCTCGCGCTCGACCTGGCGGTCGGCGGTGGTAATGAACAGATCGCCACGGCTCAGGGTAAAGCTGCGCCACGCCGCGCCGTCGATGATCTGGTCGCGAAAACCGCTGCGATGGGATTCCAGCCCCTGGTCCGGAGTGGTGTGGCTGCGCGCCAACACTTCGCCGCGCAAGGAACTGACCTGACAGGCCATGCCGCCCGGCACATTCAGTTGCTCGGCGCTGAAGTGCTTGCCCTCGGCGCTGCTTGCCAGGCCCGGCATCTGCTCCGTCAAACCGGCGACCATGCGCGCCGACGCGACCAGGCGCTGGTCGAGGGAGAACATCATCTGGTTGCGCAGATCGTTGAGCATCCAGGCAGCCGCCAGCGCCCAGATCAACACAAAAGCGGCGCCGAGCTTGAAGGTCAGGCGCAGACGCAGGCTCATCACGGGGGGCTATCTCCACCATCCGCCGGGCCCAGGCGGTAACCCAGGCCACGTACTGTTTCGACGATGCCGTTGCCCAATTTGCGCCGCAAATGGTGGATATGCACGTTGAGGGCGTTGCTTTCCAGTTCGTCGTTGAAGCCGTAGACGCTGTCTTTGAGCTGTTCGCTGGAGAGCACGCGGCCCTTGTTGTGCAGCAGCGCCTGCAACAGCGCTTGTTCGCGGCGGGAAAGGTCCACGGATTGCCCGGCCAGCAGGGTTTCGCGGCTGCTCGGGTCGTAAGTGAGACGGCCGTGCTCGATCAGGTTGACGCTGCGCCCCGCCACGCGGCGCAGCAAGGTTTGCAGGCGCGCGGCGAGCTCGCGCAGGTCGAAGGGCTTGAGCAGGTAATCGTCGGCACCGGCTTGCAGGCCGTCGACGCGGTTGGTCACCGAATCCCGCGCGGTGAGGATCAGCACCGGAATTTCCAGGCCCTGGCTGCGCTGCTGTTGCAGCAACTTGAGGCCGTCTTCGTCGGGCAGCCCGAGGTCGAGCACCATGATGTCGAATTCGGCAGCCTTGAGCATTGCCCGCGCGGCAGCAGCGGTGGCGACGCGCTCGACGGTAAAGCCCTGGGCGCCGAGGCCGGCCACGATGCCGCTGGCGATCAGTTCGTCGTCTTCACAGACCAGTACGTGCATGCTGAACCCTTCATGAAAGATGGGGGAATTAGAAGACAGATCGATTAAGCGCGCATTATGCCGCCAAAGTTCGCAACATCAGATATTCCCTACACTCTAGAATAGCGTCCGGTTAATCATCGGTTAATCAACGCCACACATTGTGTGCCTCACTTGCATCGAACTAAGGCTTGACCATGCGGCATCTATTTACCTTACTGCTGATGTTGTTCGCGGGATTCGCCCAGGCCGCGCCGGGTAACCCGTTCGAGACCAAACCCGATTTTCTCCCGGTAGCCAAGGCCTTCACCTTTACCTCCGAACGCCTGGAGTCCGGCGAAACCCAGCTGTATTGGCAGATTGCCGATGGTTATTACCTGTACCAGCAGCGCATGAAGTTCGACGGCCTCGCCGAAAAGCCGGCGCTGCCCGAGGGTGAAGCCCATAGCGATGAGTTCTTCGGCGAGCAGCAAGTGTACCGCCAAGGCCTGGAAGTGAAGATTCCTGCGGGGGTGACCGGCCAGGTCAAACTGGGCTGGCAGGGCTGTGCCGATGCCGGCCTGTGCTACCCGCCGCAGTCGATCAGCGTGGACCTGGGCGGCAATCCGGCCGTCGCCGCCACCGCACAAGCCCAGGACCAGAGCCTGGCCAGCGGCCTGCAACAGCGCAGCCTGGGGTGGAGCCTGCTGGTGTTCTTCGGCTTGGGCCTGTTGCTGGCGTTTGCCCCGTGTTCGTTGCCGATGTTGCCCATCCTCGCCGGCCTGGTGGTCGGCAGCGGCGCCAGCCCGCGTCGCGGTTTTGCGTTGGCCGGCAGCTACGTGATGTGCATGGCGCTGGTGTATGCCGCGCTGGGCGTAGTGGCCGCGTCGCTCGGCAGCAACCTTGCCGCACTGCTGCAAACCCCGTGGATACTCGGCAGCTTCGCCGCCTTGTTTGTAATCCTGGCCCTGCCGATGTTCGGCTTCTTTGAACTGCAACTGCCGGTGGCCGTGCGTGATCGTCTGGACAACGTCAGCCGCAACCAGCGTGGCGGCAGCCTGATCGGCGCCGGGGTGCTCGGCGCGCTGTCCGGCCTGTTGGTCGGCCCCTGCATGACCGCGCCCCTGGCCGGTGCCCTGCTCTATATCGCCCAGAGCGGTAACGCCCTGCACGGCGGGCTGATCCTGTTCGCCATGGGCATCGGCATCGGCATTCCACTGTTGCTGCTGGTGACCGTGGGCAACCGCTTCCTGCCCAAGCCAGGCACCTGGATGAATGTGCTCAAGGGCGTGTTCGGCTTCCTGTTCCTGGCCACCGCCGTGCTGATGATTCGCCCGGTGGTCGGGGAAAACCTGTGGCTCGGCCTGTGGGGCGCGCTGGCCATCGCCATGGCCTATTGCGGCTGGCGCCTGGCCCAGGATTTCGGGCGTGTCGCCATGCTGTCCGGCGCGGTTTCCGTGGTGCTCGGGTTGTGGGGCGGCCTGCTGATGGTCGGCGCGGCGGGTGGCAGCGATGATGTGTGGCAACCGTTGAAGGTCTACAGCGGCTCGCGGATCACCAGCGCGCCGACCGCCCACGACGCGTTTATGACCATCAACGACCCGGCCGTGCTGCAAAGCCAGCTCGACAGCGCCAAGGCCCAGGGCCAATGGGTACTGGTCGATTACTACGCCGACTGGTGCGTGTCGTGCAAGATCATGGAAAAACAGGTGTTCGGTAAACCCCACGTGATGGACGCCCTGAAAGACGTGCGCCTGCTGCGCCTCGACGTCACCGCCGACAACGCCGCCAGCCGCGCCCTGCTGGGCCGCTACAAAGTGCCGGGGCCACCGAGCTTCGTATGGATCGGCCCGGACGGTGAAGAACGCCGCGCCCGGCGCATCACCGGCGAAGTCGATGCCGATACGTTCCTGCAACGCTGGACCCAGACGCGGGACGCCCGCTGATGCTGACCCTGACCATCGGCACCTTCGCCATCGCCCTGAATCACATCCTGCTGATCAGCGCGCTGATTCTCGCCACCCTGGTGGGGTGGCGCGTGGCCAAGCGTGGCGGGGAAAACCCGGAGTCGGTGCTGTTCTACCTGTTCCTGCTGGGCATGTTGGCAGCCCGCATCAGCTTTGTGCTGATGTACTGGAGTTATTATCGCAACGACCCGTTGCAGATCGTCGACCTGCGCGACGGCGGCTTTCTCGCCTGGCCCGGCGTCATTGCACTGATCCTCGGCGCGCTGCTGTACGGCTGGCGCCGCCCGGCCCTGCGCAAACCGTTGAGTGCCGGGGTGATCACCGGCCTGCTGTTCTGGGGCATGACCAGCCTGTCGCTGAGCCTGTATGACAAAGGCTCGCGCGTGCCGGACATCACCCTGCGCAACGCGAATGGCGAAGTGGTGCAACTGGCGGACTACCAGGGCGGCCCGCTGGTGATCAACCTGTGGGCCACCTGGTGCCCGCCGTGCCGCCGGGAAATGCCGGTCCTGGAACGCGCCCAACGCCAACGCCCCGACGTGACCTTCCTGTTCGTCAACCAGGCCGAAAGCATGCAAAGCGTCAGCACCTACCTGGCCACCCAGGGCCTGACCCTGGACAACGTATTGTTCGACGCCAGCGGCCGCCTCGGCCAGGCCGTGGGCTCCATGGCCTTGCCGACCACGCTGTTCTACCAAGCCGATGGACGCCTGATCAACAGCCACCTCGGTGAACTGTCCCAGGCCAGCCTGGCCCGTGCCATGGAACCCTTCGACATCGCCACTGAAAGGAAACCGACATGCCTCGCCTCCGCCACTTGCTGACCCTGCTGCCACTCACGCTGGCCGCCACCCTGGCCCAGGCCGAAGACTGGCCGGCACCGATCAAACAGATCGAAGCCAAGGGCGCCAAGATCCTCGGCAAGTTCGACGCCCCCAGCGGCCTCACCGGCTACGCCGCGCAGTACCAGAACCGGGGCATGGCGCTTTACCTGACCGCCGACGGCAAAAGCGTGCTCGCCGGCAACCTGTACGACGCCCAGGGCAATGACCTGAGCAGCGCGCCCCTGGAAAAACTGGTGTACGCACCGATGGCCAAGGAAGTCTGGGCCAAGATGGAAAAAAGCAGCTGGATCCAGGACGGCGACACCAACGCGCCGCGCACGGTCTACCTGTTCAGCGACCCCAACTGCCCGTACTGCAACATGTTCTGGGAACAGGCCCGGCCATGGGTGAAGGCCGGCAAGGTGCAGTTGCGCCACATCATGGTCGGTATCATCCGCGAAGACAGCCCAGGCAAATCCGCCGCCCTGCTGGCCAGCCAAGACCCGCAAAAAGCCCTGCAAGAACACGAAGCGGCCGGCAAGGGCAGCAAGTTGCAGGCGCTGGACAAAATCCCTGCCAATATTGAAGCCAAGCTCGATGCCAATATGAAGTTGATGGAAGAGTTGGAGTTGTCGGCGACGCCGGCGATTTTCTATCTGGATGACAAGGGCGGGTTGCAGCAACAGCAAGGGGCGCCGTCGCCGGATAAGTTGGTGAAGATCCTTGGGCCGAAATAGCCGGCGCCTGGGCTGATGCTATCGGGGGCAAGCCCCCTCCCACACTCGACCGGGTTCATGCGTTCAAATGTGGGAGGGGGCTTGCCCCCGATAGCGTCAGTCCAGGCAACGAAAACTACAAGCCTTCCAACTCCGCCATCAAATCACTCAACCGATCCACCTTCTCGGCACTGATCGCAGTCACCGCCAGCCCATCGATGTACTCGGCCAACTGCGCCACCGTGCTGCATTCGAACATCGCCCGCAACGGCACATCCCTTTGCAAGGTTTTCTGCACGCGCGAGGCGATCTGCGTGGCCAGCAACGAGTGCCCGCCCAGTTCGAAGAAGTTGTCCTGCACCCCCACCCGGTCGACGTTGAGCACCTCGGCCCAGATCGCGGCCAACGTACCTTCCAGTGCATTGCGCGGCGCCAGGTAGGCCTGGTCGTGCAACTGGCCGATCTCCAGGGCCGGCAAGGCGTTACGGTCGAGTTTGCCATTGGCATTGAGCGGCAGGCGCTCGAGCCAGAGCCAGTGCAGCGGCACCATGTATTCCGGCAGTTCGGCGCACAGGCGTTGTTTGATGCGATCGAGGCGCTCGCTGGGGTTGAGACTGGCGTCGTCAGCTACCAGGTAACCGACCAGGTGTTTGCCGTTGACGCCGTCTTGCACGCCAACCGCCGCGTCGCGCACTGCCGCTTGTTCATGCAGGCGCGCTTCGATTTCACCCAGTTCGATGCGGTAGCCGCGGATTTTCACCTGATGGTCGATACGCCCGACGTACTCCAGCACGCCATCGCTGCGCCGCCGTGCGAGGTCGCCGCTGCGGTACAGACGCTCGCCCGCAGCGCCAAACGGGTTGGGCACGAACACCTGGGCGGTGCGCAGCGGGTCGCTGACGTAACCGCGACCAACGCCGGTGCCGGCCACGCACAACTCGCCCACCACGCCCTGCGGCACCAACGCCAGCGCAGCGTCCAGCACGTACAAGCGGTTGTTGTCGGTCGGCGTACCAATCGGTAGGTAAGTGCCACGGGTCGAGGCCAGGTCGACACGGAAGAACGCCACGTCATCCGAACATTCCGCCGGACCATAAGCGTTAACCAAGCCGATCTCGGGGTAGCGCAGCAACCACTGCTGCGCGAGTTCCGGCGGCAGCGCTTCACCCGTCGGCAACATCCAGCGCAGGCCGTCCAGGCCGATGCGTTCCTCGGCCAGCATGCCCTGGATCAGCGACGGCACGCTTTCCAATACGGTGATGCCCTGGGCCTGCACATGCGCCAGCAAGCCTTGCGGATCGTGAGCGACCGCATTCGGCACAATATCCACCCGCGCACCAAACAACGGCGCGGCAAGGAACTGCCACACAGAGATATCGAAACTTTGCGAGGCGGTTTGCGCAATCACGTCCACCGGGCTCAGGTCCAGGTACGGCACCTTGCTCAACTGGTTGTTGAGCATGCCGCGCTGTTCGACCATCACGCCTTTGGGCAGGCCGGTGGAGCCCGAGGTATAGATCACATACGCAAGGTTGTCCGGGCCACTGTAGATCCCTGGGTTTGCCCCACGGCCAGGCACGTCCTCCCACACCAGCAACTGGCATTCGACACCTTGCAGCAACTCGATGGCCTGCTCGCGACACGCCTCGGTACACACCAACAACGGGGTGCGGCTCAGCTCGATGATCCGCCTCAGACGCTGACTCGGCAGCCCCGGGTCGAGCGGCAGGTAACCGGCCCCGGCTTTGAAGCTACCGATGATCATGCCGAGCACATCGAGATTACGCTCCGCCAGCAATGCCACCGGCTGATCCAGGCCGACACCCGCCGCGATCAACGCATGGCCGAGGCCGTTACTGCGCCGGTTCAACTCGGCGTAAGTCCAGTGTTGGTCGAGGTAGGTGGCGGCGATGCGCTCCGGATGCTGCGCCACCTGTGTTTCGAACAGCTCGATATAGCTGCGCTCCAGTGGATAGGCGTGCGCACTCTGGTTGCAGCCGTGTACCAGCAATTCACGCTCCTGCGCGCTTATCAGCGGCAGGTCGGCCATGTCGCCATGAAAACCCTGCACCAGCGCCAGCAGCAGGCGTTTGAACTCGCCCAGCATGCCTTGCACGGTGCTTTCATCGAAATAGCGCTGGTCATAGGACAGGTGCAAACCGAGCTCATCGCCCGGATAGCACACCGCCGTCAGCGGGAAGTTCGTGTGGGTGCGACCGGAGTCCGACGTGGCATTCAGGCTTTGCGCACGGTCGAGCACCGAGACTTCCACCGGAGCGTTTTCGAACACGAACAGGCTGTCGAACAGCGGCTGGCCCTTGGGCAGTTCGCTGAGTTCCTGGATCGTCACCAGCGGCAAGTATTCGTACTCGCGCAGTTGCATATTGCTGTCGAGCAGGCCACTCAACCATTGGCGCACGCTGCAACGCTGGCCATCCTCGGGCAGCTTCACGCGCAGCGCGATGCTGTTGATGAACAAGCCGACGGTACGTTGCATGTCCGGCATGTCCACCGGACGCCCGGCCACGGTGACGCCGAACAGCACGTCACGCTCGCCGCTCAAGCGCCGCAGCACCAGGGCCCAGGCGGCCTGGGCGAAGGTGTTGACGGTCAGTTGATGGGCCTGGGCCAGTTCGCGCAGTTGCACACCCTCGCGGGCATCGAGGCGGGTGTAGCAATCGCCCACCACCATGCCGCCGCTGCCACCGGCGTGTTCACGCAGGAACGGCCGGTCGCTGGGGATCGGCGTGGTGCGCTCGAAGCCCAGCAGGTTGTGCTGCCACCACTGGCGCGCCTGACTCAGGTTTTGGCGTTGCAGCCAGGCAATGTAGTCGCGATAACGCGGCGGCGTGGCCAGTTGCGCATCGCGGCCTGCGCCGAGGGCCGTGTAGAGGTCGAAGAAGTCATTCATCAACAACGAACGGCACCAGGCATCGATCAGGATGTGGTGGTTGCTCATCATGAACCAGTAGCGCGCTTCACCGACGCAAATCAGGCGCAGGTGGAACGGCGCCTGGTTGAGCAGATCGAAACCGGCTTCGCGTTCGGCCTTGAGCAGGGCTTGCAGACGCGGTTCCTGTTCGGCCTCTGCAACGGCGCTCCAGTCCAGGTACTCGATCGGCGTACTGCCGGGTTTGTGGATCACTTGCAGCATGTCCTCGCCGACGTTCCAGCAGAACGAGGCGCGCAAGGCTTCGTGACGGGCGATCACCGCTTGCCAGGCCTGGGCGAAACGCTCGGGGTCCAGAGCACTGTTGATGCGGTAGCGGTCCTGCATGTAGTAGAGGCCGGTGCCCGGTTCAAGCAGGGTATGCAGCAGCAGGCCTTCCTGCATCGGGGTCAGCGGGTACACGTCTTCGATGGCACTGGCAGGCACCGGCAACGCGTCCAACTGCGCCTGGGTCAGGCGCGCCAGGGGGAAGTCGGAGGGCGTCAGGCCGCCGGCATCGGCCTCGAGACAATGGTCGATCAGGCTGTGCAGTTCGGCCAGGTAGGCGGCGGCCAAGTCGCCAATCGTCTGGTGATCGTGACGTGCGCGGCTGAAGGTCCAGCGCAGCACCAGTTCGCCGCCGTACACCTGGCTGTCGACACTCAGTTCGCTGGGCAGCGGCGCATCCGGGTCATGGGCGAGGCCGGCGGATTCGTCCAGCGGGTGGAACAGTGCATCGGCGCCAAAGCTCTGGTCGAACTGGCCGAGGTAGTTGAAGCTGACGTCGGCACTCGGCAGTGCGGCCAGGGTCTGCTGGCACAGGTCGTCCGCCAGGTAGCGCAGCACGCCATAGCCCAGGCCCTTGTGCGGCACGCCGCGCAATTGCTCCTTGATGGCTTTTATCGATGCGCCCTGCTCCGCCAGCGGCGTCAGGCGCACCGGATAGGCGCTGGTGAACCAGCCGACGCTACGGGTCAGGTCGATCTCATCGAACAGGGTTTCGCGGCCGTGGCCTTCCAACTGGATCAGCGCCGAAGCGTGACCGCTGCAGCGGCACAGCACGCGGGCCAGGGCGGTCAGCAGCAGGTCGTTGACCTGGGTGCGGTAAGCGCTGGGGGCCTGTTGCAGCAACTGCCGGGTGTGTTCGGCATCCAGGCGCACGCTGAGCGTCTCGGCATCGCGATGGCGCAACCCACCGTGCGGGCGCGCTACCGGCAAGGCCGGCACCGCGCCGGCCAACTGGTCCTGCCACAGCGTCAACTCTTCGCGCAGGGATTCGCTGCCGGCATAAGCCTGCAAACGGGCCGCCCAATCGCGCAAGGCACTGGTCTTGGCCGGCAGGCTGACAGAGTGGCCATCGCTCAATTGGCGATAGACGTTTTGCAGGTCCTCGAGCAACACACGCCACGACACACCATCCACCACCAAGTGATGGATCACGATCAGCAGGCGCTGCTGGCCGTGCGGGCCGTCCACCAGCAATGCGCGCAACAGTGGGCCGTGCGCCAGGTCGAGGCTGCGTTGGGTGTCGCTGAACAACGCCGAGCACTGCTGCAAATCGCGCACGTGCGCCTGCATCAGCACGCCGCCCTGCGGCACGGCCAGGTGCTCGGCGTGCCATTGCGCGTCGCGTCGGGTGAAACTCAGGCGCAGCGCGTCATGGTGTTCCAGCACCGCCAGCAGGGCTTGCTCCAGGCGATGGGGATCGAGCAGTAGCAGCGGTTTGAGCACCAAGGCCTGGTTCCAGTGCTGACGCGCCGGGATCTCGCTGTCGAAGAACCACTGCTGGATCGGCGTGAGCCCTGAACGGCCGGTCAGCACACCTTGCTCAGCAGTGACCTGCTCGGCGCGCGTGGCGACGGCAGCCAGGCTCTGGACGGTCTGGTGCTGGAACACATCGCGGGGGCTGAAGTGAATCCCGGCCTGGCGCGCACGGCTGACCACCTGGATCGACAGGATCGAATCACCGCCCAGTTCAAAGAAGTTATCGTCGAGGCCGACCTGCTGCACGTTCAACACCGCACACCAGATCGCCGCCAACGTCTGCCCCAGCGCGTTGCGCGGCGCCACGTAGTGTTGGCGATTCGCCTCGGGATCGGGCGCGGGTAAGGCGCGGCGGTCGAGCTTGCCGTTGGCGGTCAGCGGCATGCTGTCCAACACGAGCACATGGGCGGGCACCATGTAGTCCGGCAGTTGCGCCTTGAGGTGGGTCTTCAAGGCATCGCGCAACGGGCCGTGCTCGGCGTCGCTGACCAGATACGCCACCAACTGTTTGCCGCTCGGCGAATCCAGCGCCAGCACCACCGCTTCACGCACGGCGGGATGTTCGAGCAGGCGCGTTTCGATCTCGCCGAGTTCGATGCGGAAACCGCGAATCTTCACCTGATGGTCGATCCGCCCCAGGTACTCCACCTGCCCGTCTGCACGTTGGCGCACCAGGTCGCCGGTACGGTACAGGCGGCCGCCATGGGCCGCGAACGGGTCCGCGACAAAACGCTCCGCCGTCATCCCCGGCTGCTGGTGATAACCCTGTGCCAGACCTGCCCCGCCGACGTACAACTCGCCGCTCGCGCCTTGCGGCACCAAGGCCAGGTCGGCGTCGAGAATGTAGGCCACGCGGGCGCCGATGAGGCTGCCGATCGGCACGCTGCCGGCGCCCTCTTCCGGGTGCTGCGGCGCGAGGCCGGCCAGCGGCATCACCACGGTTTCAGTCGGGCCGTAGGCGTTGAAAAACACCTGCGGCTGGAACGCGGCGCGGATGCGCTGCAAGTGTTCGCCGGTCAGCGCCTCGCCGCCGGTGATGCACATGCGCACCGGCAAGGTCTGCTGCTGGGTCGCCAGCCATTGCGCCAACTGGCTGCCGTAGCTCGGGGTGAAGCCGAGGATGTTGATGCGATGGGTGCGAATCAGCCCACAGATTTCCTCGGCATCCCACTGGCCCTGGGCGCGCAATACCACCTGCGCACCGCTGAGCAACGGCACCAGCAAACGTTCGGTGGCGGCGTCGAAGTTGATTGAGTAAAAGTGCAGTTCGCAGTCGTCCGGGCGCATGCCGAAGCGCTCGATCACCGCCTGGCAGTGCATGGCGATTTCGCCGTGGCACACCACCACGCCTTTCGGCTTACCGGTGGACCCGGAGGTGTAGATCAGGTACGCCGGGTGTTGCGCCAGGCTGAGCAACGGCAGCTCGCTGGCCGGGTAGTTCGCCAGCACCGGCAGGTCGTCTTCCAGGCACCAGCACGCCAGCGTCGCCGGCAGTTCACCGAGGGCGGCGAACATCGCCGCATCACTGAGCAGCAGGCCGATGCCGCTGTCTTCGATCATGTAATGCAGGCGGTCCAGCGGGTACTCCGGGTCCAACGGCACATAGGCGCCGCCGGCCTTGAGAATCGCCAGCAGGCCGATGACCATTTCCAGGGAGCGCGGCAACGCCAGGCCGACAAGCACCTGCGGGCCGACGCCACGCTCGCGCAGCATCCAGGCCAGGCGGTTGGCGCGGGCGTTCAGTTCACGGTAGCTGAGGGTCTCGCCGGCAAACGTCAGCGCCGGCGCGTCGGCACGGGCCAGCGCCTGCTGGCTGAACAGTGAGTGAAGGCACTGGTCGAGGCGCTGCTCAGCCGCGTCGGTCCCCAGGCTGCGCTGCAACGCGTGCTGCTCGTCGGCACTGAGCATCGGCAATTCGCTGAGGCGCTGCTGCGGATCGGCGATCAGCGCTTCGAGCAGGTTGCGCCAATGCTCGGCCATGCGCGCAATGCGCGGCTCGTCGAACAAATCGGTGCTGTAGGTCAGGCAGCATCCCAGGCGATGGTCGAGGTCGGTGACTTCCAGGTTGAGGTCAAACTTGGTCGCACGCGCATCGTTGGCCAGGTACTCGACGGTCATGCCGGCCAGTTGGCGGCGTTGCTGGAATTCCCAGCGCTGCACGTTGCACATCACTTGGAACAGCGGGTTGTACGCCGCGCTGCGCGGCGGTTGCAGCGCGTCCACCAGATGGTCGAACGGCAGGTCCTGATGGGACTGACCCTCGATCACGGTGTGGCGCACATGCTCGAACAACTCAGCGACGTTCATCTGCCCATTGAGCTGGCACCGCAGCACCTGGGTGTTGAGGAAGGCACCGATCAGCCCTTCACTCTCCGGGCGAATCCGGTTGGCCACCGGGGCGCCGATGCGCAAGTCGGTCTGGCCGCTGTAGCGGTAGAGCAACACCGCCAGGGTAGCGGTCATGGTCATGAACAGGGTGAGACCGCGCTCGGCATTGAAAGCCCGAACACGTGCCGCCAGTTCGTCGTTCAAGTCAAAACGGTACAGCTCGCCCCGGTGGCTTTGCACCGGCGGACGCGGGCGGTCGCCGGGCAGTTCCAGCAGCGGGTGCTCATGGCCCAACTGCGCGATCCAATAATCGAGCTGGCGCTGGCGCTCGCCGGACTCCAGCCACTGGCGCTGCCACACGCTGTAGTCGAGGTACTGCACCGGCAGCGGCGCCAGCGGCGAGTCGCACTCGTCGATAAACGCCTCGTACAGCACGCTGAGTTCACGGGCAAAGATGTCCATCGCCCAGCCTTCGGTGACGATATGGTGCAAGGTCAGCACCAGGTAATGTTCCTGCGCGCCGGCCTTGACCAGGCACACGCGCAACAGCGGCCCGGTTTCCAGGTTGAACGGCGTGTGCGCCTCGACATCGGCCAACTGCTGCAAGCGTTGCTCGCGCTCGATGGGGTTCAGCGCCGAGAAATCCTGCCAGCCCATGCGCAGGCCGGTCTGCGCCGACACCTGTTGATGGGCCACGCCATCGACGCTCGGGAAGGTGGTGCGCAGGGTTTCGTGACGCAGGATCAAGGCCTGCAACGCCGCCTCGAAACGCCCCACGTCGAGCACCCCGCGCAAACGCGCCATGCCACCGACGTTGTACGCCGGGCTGTGCGGTTCCAACTGCCAGAGGAACCACATGCGCTGCTGGGAATAGGACAGCGGCACCGGCCGGCTGCGGTCGACCTTGGTGATTGCCGTCTGTTGATTACGTTGGCCTGCGGCCTGGATCAGCCCGACTCGCTCGGCAAACGCGCCCAGCTCGCTGGCTTCGAACAGGGTGCGCAACGGCAGCTCGACGTCACACGCCTGGCGGGTGCGCGAGATGATTTGCGTGGCCAGCAATGAATGGCCGCCGAGGGCGAAGAAGTCATCGCACAGGCCGATCCGTGGCAGGCCCAGCACTTCGCGCCAGATCGCCGCAATCTGCTGCTGCAACGGGGTTTGCGGTTCAACGTGTTCGCGGGTTTGCCACACCGGTTCCGGCAGCGCACGACGGTCCAGCTTGCCGCTCGGGCTCAGGGGCATAGCGGCCAGGCACATCAGGTGCGCGGGCACCATGTACTCCGGCAACTCGGCGGCCAGGGCGGCTTTGACGGCCTGTGCGTCCAACGCCGCAGTCGCGGTGTAGTAGCCGATCAGTTGATCATCACGTACCAGCACCACGGCCTGGGCGATACCGTCGAGGGCCAGCAGGCGCGCTTCGATTTCTTGCGGTTCCACGCGAAAGCCGCGCAACTTGACCTGCTGATCGAGACGCCCGAGGTAGTCGAGCACGCCGTCTACGCTCCAGCGTGCGCGGTCACCGCTGCGATACAGGCGCGTGCCCGGCGCGCCCAGCGGGTCGGCGACAAAGCGTTCGGCGGTGAGCCCGGCCCGGCCGAGATAACCGCGTGCCAGGCCGATGCCGCCGATGCACAGTTCGCCCGGCACACCGGCCGGCAACGGGTTGAGCTGCTCGTCGAGCACGCGGCAGATCACATTGCCCAGCGGCCGGCCAATCGGCGAGCGCTCGCCATCCTCGGCCTGGCAATGCCAGTGGGTGACGTTGATCGCGGTTTCGGTCGGACCATAACGGTTGTGCAATTGCACCGCCGGCAACCGCGCAAGCACGCGATTGCGCAACTCTGCAGACAAGGCTTCGCCGCCGCAGAACAGACGGCGCAGGCTGGTGCATTCGGCCGCCAACGGCTCGTCGATAAACAACTGCAACAGCGGCGGCACAAAGTGCAGCGTGGTCACGCCATGTGCCTGCACCAATTGGGCAATGCGCTGCGGATCGCGCTGCTCGCCCGGCCCCGCCAGCACCAGGCGGCAGCCGGTGATCAGCGGCCAGAAGCATTCCCACACCGACACGTCAAAACTGATCGGCGCTTTTTGCAGCAGCACGTCGGTTTCATTCAGCGCGTAGGTAGCCTGCATCCACTGCAAGCGCTCGGCCAGGGCCGCATGGGTGTTAGCCACGCCCTTGGGTTGGCCGGTGGAGCCGGAGGTGTAGATCACATAGGCAAGGTGGTCGCCTTCCAGATACAGCCCCGGCGGCTGGGTCGGCCAACTGTCGAGGTGCAGGCTGTCCATGGCGATGACGCAGACACCTTCGGCCGTGGGTAATTGCTCCAGCAACGCGGTCTGGGTCAGCAGCAGGTGTACGCCGCTGTCCTTGAGCATGTAGGCCAGGCGCTCGGCAGGGTAATCCGGGTCCAGCGGCACGTAGGCGCCACCGGCCTTGATGATCGCCAGCAGGCCGATCAGCAACTGCGGCGAACGCTCGGCGGCGATGGCCACGCACACGTCAGGGCCGACGCCTTTGTCGCGCAGGTAATGGGCCAGGCGGTTGGCCTGCGTGTGCAGTTGGGCGAAGCTCAGGCTGCCGCCCTGCCAGACCAGCGCAGTGCTGTCCGAAGTTTGCCTGTTGAGCCGTTCGGGTAACCATTGCTGGGCCGCCGCGCAAGGCGCTTCGCTCCAGGGCCGCTGCTCGTCGTGGTGCATCAGCTTGAGGTCGCCGAGGGCGAGCTGCGGTTGCTCGCACACGGCGTGCAGCAGGTGGATGAAGTGCTCGGCCAGACGTTGGATAGTGGTGGTTTCGAACAATTCATCGGCGTAGTCGAACGACAGACTCAGGCGCCCGTTGCGGTCTTCTTCGCTGTGCAGTTGCAGGTCGAACTTGGCTTCGCGGCTGTGCCAAGGCAGCTCCTCGGCGAGCAGGCCCGGCAGGCGATGCAAGGCGCTGAGGTCGCGTTGCTGATGGTTGAACATCACTTGGAACAGGCCCTGTTCGCGGGCGCGGGGGAATGCTTCGAGCAGTTGTTCGAAGGGCAAATCTTGATGGGCCTGGGCGCCCAATGCTGCCTGGCGAGTAGCCGCCAACAACTGATTGAACGGCAAACGCCCATCCAGTTCGGCGCGCAGCACCACGGTGTTGATAAAGAAACCGATCAGGCCCTGGGTTTCCTGGCGCGGGCGGTTGGCGTTGGGCACGCCGATGCGGATGTCGCGCTGGCCGCTGTAGCGATAGAGCAAGGTCTGGAACGCCGCGAGCAACAGCATGAACGGCGTCGATTCATTGGCCTGGGCGGTCTGGCGAATCGCCGCGCCGAGGCTGGCGCCCAGGCGCACGCTGTGGCGCGAAGCAGTGTGGCGTTGCTGCGCCGCACGCGGGTGATCGGTGGCCAGGCTCAACGCCGGGTGTTCATCCCCCAACTGAGCCTTCCAGTACGCCAGTTGCCGCTGGCCTTCGCCCTCGGCCAACCACTGGCGCTGCCAGTTGCCGTAGTCGGCGTATTGCACCGCCAGTGGCGGCAGTTGCAGCAGGGGCTGGCCCTGAGATGCCGCAGCGTACAGGCGCGAGAACTCATCGATGAGGATGTTCAGCGACCAACCGTCGGCGATGATGTGATGCAGCGTCACCAACAACTGATGATCTTCGTCGTCCAGACGCACCAGGCTCACCCACAGCAGCGGGCCGTTTTCCAGGTCGAACGCGCTGCGCGCCTGGTCCTCGCGGATCTGTTGCGCACGGGCTTCGCGTTCGGCGGCGGGCAGGTCGCTGAGGTCGATGACACGCAGGTTGAATTCGCTGCTGGCCAGCACCCGCTGGAAGGCTTGCCCATCCCGTTCGTAGAAGCGCGTGCGCAGGGCTTCGTGGCGCTGGATCAGCTGCTCGAAGCTGGCGCGCACCGCGTCTTCATCCAGCTCACCGCGCAAGCGCAGAGCACCGGGGATGGTGTACGCGCTGCTCCGTGGGTCGAGTTGCCAGGTGATCCACAGACGGTTTTGCGCGAGGGATTGCGGCAACTCGGCCTGGCGCGACAAGCGCTGGATCGCACCTTGGGCGACGCCACCCGCCTGTTGCAACTGTGCCACGTTGGCGGCGAAGTTCGCCAAGGTCGGCGCTTCGAACAACAGGCGCAGGTTCAGTTCCAGGCCCAGGCTTTCGCGCAGGCGCGCAACCACCTGGGTCGCGGTAATGGAGTTGCCGCCGAGCAGGAAGAAGTGGTCGTCCGCCGCCACCACCGGCACCTGCAACTGCTCGCACCAGATCGCCGCGATCTGGGTTTGCAAGGCAGACTCCAGCGCGACATCACTCGCCGGCGCTTGCAGACCGGGGAACTGCGCATAGCTGTCGAGGCTGCCCTCGGCGTGACGCAACGCGCACGCCGAGCGCTGCAGCTTGCCGCTGGAGGTCTTCGGCAGTGCGCCGGGGTTGAGCAACACCACCACGCACGGCGCCTGTTGATAGGCGTCGGCCACGGCTTGGCGGAGCGCTTTGATCAGCACGTCTGGCGCGAGGATTTTCTGCACGCTGCGGCTGATCTCAGCGGCGATACCGATGCCTTCCAGGCCCTGGTCATTCACCGCAAACGCCGCGACCCGGCCTTTGCGCACCCCCTCCACGTCGCGCTCGAGGGTCTGCTCGATGTCCTGCGGGTAGAGGTTGTGGCCGCGCACGATCAGCAGGTCTTTCAAGCGCCCGGTGATGTACACCTCGCCCTCGCGGATAAAACCCAGGTCGCCGCTGCGCAGCCAGGTGCGGCCGGCGTGCTGGACGAAGGTCTTGGCGCTGGCTTCGGGGTTGCGCCAGTAGCCGTGGGCGATGCTCGGGCCGCTGGCCCAGAGTTCGCCGACGTGGTTGTCAGGCAGTTCGGACAACGTGTGTGGGTCGGCAATCAGCACCGCATGGTCCGGCTGAGACGTGCCGCAACTCATGATCGCCGCGCCCTGCCCCGGCTCGGCGCGGTTGGCGGCCAGTGCCTGCGCATCCAGGCGCAGGGCCGGGATGCCGTGGCCACGTCTGCCGCCGGCGACAAACAGGGTCGCTTCGGCCAGGCCGTAGGAGGCGAAGAAACTGTTCGGGGTGAAACCGCACGGGGCGAACTGCTCGGCGAAGCGTTCCAGGGTGTCGAGGCGGATTGGCTCGGAGCCGGAATAGGCCACGCGCCAGCGCCTCAAATCCAGGCGTGCCAGGGCCGCCTCGCTGACCCGTTCGCTGCACAAACGGTAGGCGAAATCCGGGCCGCCGCTGATGGTGCCGCCGTATTCGCTGATCGCTTCCAGCCAGCGCAGCGGCCGGCCGAGGAAGTACGCCGGCGCCATCAACACGCAGGGCACGCCGCTGAAGATCGGTTGCAGCAGGCCGCCGATCAGGCCCATGTCGTGGTACAGCGGCAGCCAACTGACGATCACGTCATCCGGGTTCAGGTCGATGCCGAAACCGCGCCGGATCAGCACTTCGTTGGCGACCAGATTGCCGTGGCTGACCTGCACGCCCTTGGGCAAGGCGGTGGAGCCCGAGGTGTATTGCAGGAAAGCGATGTCGTCGGGCTGCACATCTGCGGCAACCCAGCGCTCGGCAAGCGCGCTGTCGAGGGTATCGACCGTCAACACCGGCGGCGCATTTTCGATCTGCGCCAAGCCATCGCCGAGGCTGGCGATGGTCAGCAACAGGCGCGGTTCGGCGTCGGCAATGATCGACAGCAAGCGCGCCTGGTGATGACGCCGACTGGACTCCGGCGGGTAGGCCGGCACCGCGATCACCCCGGCGTACAGGCAACCGAAGAACGCCGCCACATAGTCCGCCCCGCTGGGGAACAACAGCACCGCACGGTCGCCCAGGTCGGCGTTGGCCTGCAGGGCGGCGGCGACGGTACGGGCGCGCAGGTCGAGGTCGCGGTAGCTGAGTACCTCGCTGTGTTCGGCGGACTCGGCCAGGAAACGCAGAGCGATCTGGTCCGGGGTCTGCGCGGCGCGACGTTGAAGGGACTGGGCCAGGGTGCGGGGAAGTTCGAAGGCATCGATCATGGGGGTTCCTGCCTGAAATCGGCTTGCGGGAAATTCGGCTTACGGGAAATCGGGGAGCGTTCAGCCAGCGGCCAGTTGCCGCGCCGCGCCATTGCGCCAGCGCGCCAGGTGTTCCTCGGCGTAGCGCCGCATGCAGCGCAGCACCGCGCTTTCGTGCTGCACGAGGAAGAAGTGGTGGCCGTCGAACAGGTCCAGGGAAAAGCCGCTGGCGGCGTCTGCCTGCCAGTCGAGTAACTGGTCGGCGCGCACGCTGTCCTGTTTGCCGCCGAACACATGGATCGGCATGCCCAGCGGCTCGCGTCGGCCGTAGGTGAAGCTGCCGCACAGGAGGAAATCGGCGCGCAGGATCGGCAGCATCAGTTGCATCAATTCGCGGTTGGCCAGGGCCTCTTCGGCGGTGCCTTGCAGTTCGCGCAGGCGGGCGATCAGTTGCTCATCGGTCTTTTCGAGGGCGTATTCGCTGACATCGCGCCGCGCCGGGCCGGCAGTGCCGGAGGCAAACAGTGCCAGCGGCGCGGGCACGTTGCGCGCTTTCAGCGCATGCGCCAGCTCGAACGCCAGGAGGCCGCCAAGGCTGTGGCCGAACAGCGCGTAAGGGCCGTCCAGGTCACGGCTGATTTCATCCGCCAACTGCGCAGCCAAGGCGCCGATGTCACGCTGCAAGGGCTCATCCATGCGCATGCCGCGCCCCGGCAACTCCAGTGGGCACACCTGCAACCAGTCCGGCAGAACGCGGCGCCAACGCACGTACACCATGGCGCTGGCCCCCGAATAAGGCAGGCAGAACAGGCGCAGTCGAGTGGGCGCGCTCATCGCTCGGCAACCCCAACCTGAAACGCGCTGTACGCACGATAGAAACCCATCTCGCCCTCCTGCAGGTGCTGATCCTTGGCCGTTTTACTAACGGACCTGTCACCCAGAAGAACGCACGGCACTGGCAAATAATTAGTCGCAGAGGACGAGCGAGACGTCGGTCACACCTTTCGCGTCAATATATGATTAGTTCGTCTTCTCATTTGACAATAATTATCATTCATCATAATTTGTTGCCCGATGTGTAGGAGGCCTCAGCAAGGACGCCCTCCCCCAACCTCTTTGCGACAAGGTGATTTCCATGACGGAACAAGTATCCACAGGCAGGTGCGACTCACCGCTTCTCCAGGCATTCGTCGATAATCGGCTGATTCTGGTGAAGATCGCGGCACGCATTACCGGATGCCGCTCCCGGGCCGAAGACGTCGTGCAGGACGCCTACTTCCGGCTGCAAGCGGCGCCGACGATCACCTCATCGTTCAAGGCCCAATTGAGTTATCTGTTTCAGATCGTGCGCAACCTGGCGATCGATCACTATCGCAAGCAGGCTCTGGAGCTCAGATATTCGGGGACCGAAGAGGAAGGCTTGAATGTGGTTATTCACGGCGCTTCACCGGAAGCCTCGCACATCAATTTCAACACCCTGGATAACATCGCCGACGCCCTGACGGAGCTGCCCCAGCGCACCCGCTATGCGTTCGAGATGTACCGCCTGCACGGCGTACCGCAAAAGGACATCGCCAAGGAACTCGGCGTTTCACCGACCCTGGTCAACTTCATGATTCGCGATGCGCTGGTGCATTGCCGCAAGGTGTCGGGCAGTCACAGCGATACGTTTGCGCGGCGGGTCTGAAGCGCGCCCTCGCCCATGTTGATCGCCTGCAACCTCAGGGCACGGCCGTCACATCGATGCGGTAGGGCTCGAATATTTTCAGCAGCTCGCCGTCGTCGCGCAAACGTTTGATCAGTTCGGCAAACGCAGGCCCGCTGATCGGTGCATTGGGCCGTAGCAAGGCGTAATGGTGGTACACCTGGTCGACGCGCTGCGAGATCAGGAACTGTGCAGCCATATCGGCGTTGCGCGCCAGAAAATCACTCAGGTACGAGCGGGTCACCAGGGCGATATCGGCGCGGCCGCGAGCGACCATCAACAGGTTGCTGTCATGGGAGTAGGTCAACGTCGCGTTGAAGTGCTCGGCCATGAACTTGGGGTCGGGATTGAAGTTGGCGAAGGCGTAGTGATAACCGCTGAATACCGCCAGGCGCTTGCCGCCAAGGCTGGCGAAATAGTTCTGGTCGCGACCGGGCTCACGCTGGGCGACGAAGATTTCGGCATCTTCCAGGCCCATGTCGACCGTGGTGTGGGGAATTTTCTGCCAGCCCCAGTCAGGGTTTTCGAAAATCGCCACGTCGACCCGGCCCTGCTCAAAATCGCGAAAGCGCCGCGGGATCGAGGTCGGCACCAGCACGAACTGATAGTCGGTTTGCGAGGCGTTCAGGGCTACGACCAACTGCGGCAGCAATCCGGTGTCGGCGCCTTGCTCGGGGCGCACGGTGTAGGGCGGAAAATGCGCAGCGCCGATCCTCACCAATTGCGCAGCCGAAGCCGGCATCCACGCCGCCGTGCCCAGTGCCCATAAAGTAAGTCCTACAGCCAATCGCAATGGCGAAAACATTAAGGCACACACCGTTTAACATGCTGATGGCAGTAAGCTAGGCGTTTTTGTCTGGCGAGACAACTTTCCACCGCCGAATTAACAGCTTGCACCTCAATCAGCCTTCAAAACCATCAACAACGCCTCTTCGGCTAACTGTTCAAGAGTCAGACTGCCCTCGGCGCGGAACCAGGTGGTGGTCCAGGACAAGGCGCCGGTGAGGAAGCGCCGGGTGATAAACACGTCCCCCTTGATGTAGCCGGCGACCTTGGCCTCGCCCAGCACCTGCAGCCAGATCGTCTCATACACATCACGCAAGGCGAGCACCTGGGCCTGGCCTTCGGCCGACAGCGAACGCCACTCGTACACCAGCACCGCCATGGCTTCGCCGCTGCCGCCCATGATCGACTGCAATTCGCAGCGAATCAGCGCCAGCACCCGTTCGCGCACGGTGTTCGCTTCTTCCAGCGAAGCGCGCATCAGCGCGGTGTTGTAGTGGATGGTTTCTTCCATGACCGCACGCAGGATCTCGTCCTTGCTCTTGAAGTGATGAAAGATGCTGCCGGACTGGATACCTACGGCGCCGGCCAAGTCGCGCACGGTGGTGCGTTCGAAGCCCTTGTTGCGAAACAGGTGAGCCGCGGTTTGCAGCAACTTGCCCCGGGCACTCTCGGGGTCGGTCAATTGGCCGCCGTCGACCATGGTGCGCATCACCCGCAGGGCTTTTTGCTCATCCATGCTGCTCTCCTCTACTTCTACTGACGTCTTGGGCGGCAATTTAGGCCGTGCCTGCCAGCCAAGCAAGCGCTTGGCCGAAAACTGTGTCCGGAGTTTACAAACCAAGCGCTTGCTTGGTAGTCTCGTCAGCAGCCATTCGAGGAAGGATTTCTCATGAGCAAGACGGTTCGTATCGGCTGCGCCAGCGCCTTCTGGGGCGACACCTGCACCGCCGCCGCCCAGTTGGTACACGGCGGCAAGCTGGATTACCTGGTATTCGACTATCTGGCGGAAGTCACGATGTCGATCCTCGCTGGCGCGCGGATGAAAGATCCTCAGGCCGGCTACGCCACAGACTTTGTCGATGTGCTGACACCGCTGCTGGCCGAGATCCAACGCCAAGGCATCCGCGTGATCAGCAACGCGGGGGGCATCCACCCCCAGGCCTGCGCCGCTGCCCTGCAAGCGGCCTGCGATGCTGCGCAACTGCCGCTGAAAATCGCCGTGCTGCTGGGCGATGACCTGCAACCCCAACTCAAACACCTGCGCGGCAGCGTCGACATGTTCAACGGCGCGCCGCTGCCGCCGCTGTGCGTATCCGCCAATGCCTACCTCGGCGCGCCGGGCATTGTCCGCGCCCTTGAGCTGGGCGCAGATATCGTCATCACCGGGCGGGTGGTCGACAGCGCGGTGGTCAGCGCCGCGTTGGTGCATGAATTCAACTGGTCGTGGCAGGACTACGACCGCCTCGCCCAGGCGGCCCTGGCCGGGCATATCATCGAATGCGGCGCGCAGTGTACCGGCGGCAACTTCACCGATTGGCGCGACGTGCCGGACTACGAGCACATCGGGTTTCCCATCGTCGACGTCAGCGCCGACGGCCAGTTCAGCGTGAATAAAGTCGCGGGCAGCGGCGGGTTGATCAGCGAGCTGAGCGTGGCCGAACAACTGCTCTACGAAATCGGCGACCCGCGTGCCTACTTGCTGCCCGATGTGATCTGCGATTTCAGCCAGGTCAAATTGCAGCAGCAAGGCAAACACAGTGTGCGTCTGCACGGTGCCAAGGGTTTGCCGCCGACCGACCACTACAAGGTCAGTGCCACCTACCCGGATGGCTTTCGCTGCACTGCCAGTTGCCTGATTGCCGGGATCGATGCGGTGGCCAAGGCCGAGCGGGTCAGCCAGGCGATTATCAACAAGACCTCGGAACTGTTCAGCCTACACGGCTGGGCGCCCTATACCGAAGTGAATATCGAACAGCTCGGCAGCGAAGCCACCTACGGTGCCCATGCCCAACGCCAGGACTGCCGCGAGGTGGTGGTGAAGCTGGCGGTGCGCCACCCGAGCAAGCAGGCGCTGCTGCTGTTCGCCCGCGAAATCGCCCAGGCCGCGACCGGCATGGCGCCGGGGCTGACCGGTATCGTCGGCGGGCGGCCGACGGTGTACCCGCTAATTCGGCTGTTTTCGTTTCTGATCGATAAATCGTCTTGTGAGCTGGCGATTGATTTCCAGGGTGAGCGTCACCCTTGCGCCCTCCCGGCCACCCAGCCACTGGGCACGCCGGCGGCGGCCATCGATCCGCCCAAACCCCAAGGCCGCGCCGACGCCAGCGTGCCGCTGGTGAAACTCGCGGTGGCCCGCTCCGGCGACAAGGGCAACCACAGCAATATTGGGGTGATTGCCCGCGACCCGGCATACCTGCCGTGGATCGCCGAAGCCCTGACCCCTGAAGTGGTCGTCGACTGGATGCGCCACGTGCTCGATCCGATCCACGGTCGCGTCGAGCGCTGGTACCTGCCCGGTAGCCACAGCCTCAACTTGCTGCTGGAAAACGCCCTGGGCGGTGGCGGCATCGCCAGCCTGCGCATCGACCCGCAAGGCAAGGCCTTCGCCCAGCAGTTGCTGGAGATCCCTATCGCCGTGCCGCAACACATCGCCGATCAACTCACCTAAAGGAGCGTTGCCGTGGCCTTCGACTCGATCTTCAAAGCCGACCTGTTCCAGGGGCAAACCGTGATCGTCACCGGCGGCGGTAGCGGGATTGGCCGCTGCACCGCGCATGAACTGGCGGCCCTCGGCGCCCACGTGATCCTGGTGGGGCGCACGCCACAAAAGCTGCAGAAGGTCGCGCAAGAAATCACCGAAGATGGCGGCAGCGCCCATTGGCAGGCCTGCGATATCCGCGATGAGGAAGCGGTGAAGGCGCTGGTCGCGCAGATTATCCACGACCATGGCCCGGTCCACGGCCTGGTCAACAACGCTGGCGGCCAATACCCGTCGCCGCTGGCCTCGATCAATCAGAAAGGCTTCGAAACCGTGTTGCGCACCAACCTGGTCGGCGGCTTCCTGATGGCGCGGGAAGTGTTCAACCAGTCGATGAGCAAGCACGGCGGCGCCATCGTCAACATGCTCGCCGACATGTGGGGCGGCATGCCCGGCATGGGCCACTCGGGCGCGGCGCGGTCGGGCATGGACAACTTCACCAAGACCGCGGCCTTCGAATGGGGGTACGCCGGGGTGCGGGTCAACGCGGTGGCGCCGGGCTGGATTGCGTCCAGCGGCATGGACACCTACGAGGGCGCGTTCAAGGCGGTGATCCCGACCCTGCGCGAGCACGTGCCGCTCAAGCGCATCGGCACCGAATCGGAAGTCAGTGCGGCCATCGTGTTTCTGCTCAGCCCCGCCGCCGCCTTCGTCAGCGGCAGCACCCTGCGTATCGACGGTGCCGCCAGCCTGGGCAATCGCGCCTGGCCGCTGCCCAAGGCGCACACGCCGAGCGCAGCGTTCAACGGCTTCCACCGCGCGTACCTGCCGGATGTCCTCAAGGGAGAGCCATAAACCATGCCGATGATCGAAACACTGATCGACGCCCATAGCCCGGACTTCGCCCGCAACCGCGAAGCGATGCTGGCGAGCCTGCAGCACCTGCGCCTTTTGGAACAGAACCTGTTGAGCAAGGCGCAGCAAGCCAAGCCCAAGTTCGACAAACGCGGGCAATTGCTGCCGCGCGAGCGCCTCAACCTGCTGCTGGACCCTGGCGCGCCGTTCCTGGAACTGGCCAGCCTGGCCGGCTACAAAATGCATGACGACAAGGACGGCAGCGCAGCCGGCGGCGGATTGATCGCCGGCATCGGTTACGTCAGCGGCGTGCGCGTACTGGTGGTGGCGAATAACAGCGCGATCAAGGGCGGCACGATCTCCCCCACGGGCCTGAAGAAATCCTTGCGCCTGCAACAGATCGCCATGGAAAACCACCTGCCGGTGGTGACCCTCGCCGAAAGCGGCGGCGCCAACCTCAACTACGCGGCGGAGATTTTCGTCGAAGGCGCGCGCAGCTTTGCCAACCAGGCGCGCATGTCGGCCATGGGCTTGCCGCAGATCACCGTGGTCCACGGTTCGGCCACGGCGGGCGGCGCGTATCAGCCGGGGCTGTCGGATTACGTGGTGGTGGTGCGCGGCAAAGCCAAGCTGTTCCTGGCCGGCCCGCCGCTGCTCAAGGCCGCGACCGGCGAAGTCGCCACCGATGAAGCACTGGGCGGCGCCGAGATGCACGCGCAAACCGCCGGCACCGCCGAATACCTGGCGGAAAACGATGCCGACGGAGTGCGCATCGTGCGCGAGATCGTCAGCCTGCTGCCGTGGAACGAGCGCCTGCCGCTCATCCCGAAACGCACGTATGCCGAGCCGCTGTACCCCATCGACGAACTGCTCGGGCTGATCCCCGACGACCCGAAAAAGCCCTACGACGTCCGCGAAATCCTCGCGCGCCTGGCCGACGGTTCGAACTTCCTCGAGTTCAAGGGCGAGTTCGACGCGCATACCGTCTGCGGCCACCTGCACATCCAGGGCCGGGCGCTCGGCGTGATCGGCAATAACGGCCCAATCACGCCCAAGGGCGCCAGCAAGGCCGCGCAATTCATCCAACTGTGCGACCAGAGCCGCACGCCGTTGCTGTTCCTGCACAACACCACCGGCTTTATGGTCGGCACCGAGGCGGAACAGCAAGGCGTGATCAAGCACGGCGCGAAGATGATCCAGGCGGTGGCCAATGCCCGCGTGCCTAAACTCACCGTGGTGGTCGGCGGCTCCTACGGCGCCGGCAACTACGCCATGTGCGGCCGCGGCCTCGACCCGCGCTTCATCTTCGCCTGGCCCAACAGCCGCACCGCCGTGATGGGCGGCGCCCAGGCCGGCAAGGTGCTGCGCATCGTCACCGAAGCCAAACAACTGAAAGACGGCCTGGTGCCCGACCCCAAGATGCTGGACATGCTGGAACAAGTCACCGCACAGAAACTCGACAGCCAATCCACCGCGCTGTACGGCAGCGCGAACCTATGGGATGACGGCCTCATCGACCCACGGGATACCCGCACGTTGTTGGGGTTCCTGCTGGATATTTGCCATGAAGCCGACATGCGAGCGTTGCAGCCGAACAGCTTTGGCGTAGCACGGTTCTAAAGCAATCAAGACAACGAAACGCTGCTGTTGCTCTGCTTTTGATTTTGATCTTAGGCGCCCCGTAAAACCACGCTGGCCGAACGCAGGCTTGAATCCGTGGGCAACCCGGCAGGACGCCGGGTTAGCCGTCCTGGGCCAGGGATGGCCCATGACGGCGGCCCACGGATTCAAGCCTGCGTTCGGGCACACCGAGCCTAGACGAGGTGCCGAGTGGTGGGGCAAGAGCCCTTTTGGTTACTTTTGGGGCTCTTTTCCAAAAGTGACCCGCTGTAAGAGCGGAACCCATAGCAGCCGTTACCGCAGCAATGGATATGTACTCAACTCAACCCAAAAAAATGGTCGGCCCAGAGGCCGCCATCGGGGGCAAGCCCCCTCCCACATTTGGAGCGAGGTGGACCCATTGGATATCTACCCGCTGTAAGACCGCAGGCAAACCCGCTCCCACAGATGGAGCCATGCACACCCGAAGAACGCCCACAGGGAGAACAATAAAAATGATCTTCACCCAAGAACACCAGGCACTGCGCCGCACCGTCCGCGCCTTCGTCGACCGCGAGATCAACCCCCACGTCGACGCATGGGAAAAAGCCGGCCGCTTCCCCATCCACGACCTCTTCCGCAAGGCCGGCGACCTCGGCCTACTGGGCATCTCCAAACCCGAACAATTCGGCGGCATGGGCCTGGACTACAGCTACTCGATCGTCGCCGCCGAAGAATTCGGCAGCATCCACTGCGGCGGCATCCCCATGTCCATCGGCGTACAGACCGACATGTGCACCCCCGCCCTCGCCCGCTTCGGCAGCGATGCACTGCGCGAAGAATTCCTGCGCCCGGCCATCAGCGGCGAGCAAGTCGGTTGCATCGGCGTCTCGGAAGCCGGCGCCGGGTCCGATGTGGCCGGGCTGAAAACCCAGGCACGCAAGGACGGCGACGACTACGTGATCAACGGCAGCAAAATGTGGATCACCAACTCGCCGAGCGCCGACTTCATGTGCCTGCTGGCCAACACCTCCGACGACAAGCCACACATCAACAAGTCGCTGATCATGGTGCCGATGAACACGCCGGGGATCAGCGTCAGCCCGCCCTTGGAAAAACTCGGCATGCACAGCTCCGAGACCGCCCAGGTGTTCTTCGACGACGTGCGCGTGCCGCAACGCAACCGCATCGGCCACGAAGGCGCCGGTTTCATGATGCAGATGCTGCAATTCCAGGAAGAACGCCTGTTTGGCGCGGCCAATATGATCAAGGGCCTGGAGTACTGCATCGACAGCACGATCGAATACTGCAAGGCGCGCCAGACCTTCGGCAAAGCACTGATCGATAATCAGGTCATCCACTTTCGCCTGGCCGAACTGGCCACCGAAATCGAATGCCTGCGCGCCTTGGTCTACCAGGCCACCGAGCAATACATCAAGGGCCAGGACGTGACGCGCCTGGCCTCCATGGCCAAACTCAAGGCCGGGCGGCTGGGCCGCGAAGTCAGCGACAGTTGCCTGCAATACTGGGGCGGCATGGGCTTTATGTGGGACAACCCGGTGGCCCGCGCCTATCGCGATGTGCGCCTGGTGTCGATTGGCGGCGGCGCCGACGAAATCATGCTGGGCATTATCTGCAAACTGATGGGCACCCTGCCGGGGAAAAAACCATGAACACGCTGCTGCTCGAACCCCATAACGGTGTGCTGCACATCACCCTCAACCGTCCGCAAAGCCGCAACGCGATGAGCCTGGAGATGGTCAATGAACTGCGTGCCGTGCTGGCGCAACTGGACAGCCAGGTCCGCGCACTGGTGATCAGCGGCGCGGCCGGGCATTTCTGTGCCGGGGCGGACGTCAAAGACATGCTCAGCGCTGGCGACAAGGCGCAATTGCAGGCGTTGAACCGCGCATTCGGCACCTTGCTGCAGGAAGTTGAAGCCGTGCCCCAAGTGGTGATCGTGGTGCTGCAAGGCGCGGTGCTGGGCGGCGGCTTTGGCTTGGCGTGCGTCAGTGATATCGCGCTGGCCGATCACCAGGCGCAGTTCGGCTTGCCGGAGACCGGCCTGGGCTTGCTGCCCGCGCAGATCGCGCCGTTTGTGGTCAAGCGGATCGGTTTGACGCACGCACGCCGGCTGGCGCTGACGGCGGCGCGGTTTGATGGGGTCGAGGCTGAACGGTTGGGGGTCGTGCATTTTGTCGAGCGCGATCCGCAGGCGTTGGCCGAACGCCTGGATGAAGTACTGGGCCAGGTATTGCGCTGCGCGCCGGGGGCCAATGGGCGGACCAAGGCGTTGCTGCTGGCCAGCGTGGAGCAACCGATGGACGCGCTGCTGGATCAGGCCGCCGCGTGGTTCGCCGAGGCGGTGACCGGCGAAGAAGGTGTCGAAGGCACCCAGGCCTTTGTGCAAAAGCGCAAGCCACGGTGGGCCCAATGAACAAGATCCTGATCGCCAACCGCGGCGAAATCGCCTGCCGCATCCAGCGCACCGCCCAGGCATTGGGCTACCGAACCGTGGCGGTCTACAGCGACGCCGACGCCCAGGCCGCGCACGTGCAGATGGCCGACGAAGCCGTGAATATCGGCCCGCCGCCGGCGCAGCAGTCCTACCTGAATATTCCAGCGATCCTCAGCGCGGCCCAACGCACGGGCGCCGACGCGGTCCACCCCGGCTACGGCTTTCTCTCTGAAAACCCCGATTTCGCCCGCGCCTGCACAAACGCCGGGCTGACCTTTATCGGCCCCAGCGTCGAGGCCATTGAGCTGATGGGCAGCAAACGCCTGTCCAAACTCGCCATGCTCGAGGCCGGCGTCCCGTGCATCGCCGGCTATCAAGGCAGCGCCCAGGACGACGCCACGTTGCACATAGAAGCCGAACGCATTGGCTACCCGCTGATGATCAAGGCCAGCGCCGGTGGCGGCGGCCGCGGAATGCGCCTGGTGCATCAGCGCGAACATTTGCATGAGCAACTGCGCACCGCCCGCTCCGAAGCCCTGAACGCGTTCGGCAGTGACGAACTGATCCTGGAACAGGCGCTGATCGAGCCGCGCCACGTCGAAATCCAGCTGTTCGGCGACAGCCACGGCAACCTGATCTACCTCGGCGAACGCGACTGCTCGGTCCAGCGCCGCCATCAAAAAATCATTGAAGAAGCGCCCTGCCCGGTGATGACCCCGGCCCTGCGCCAGGCCATGGGCGACGCGGCCCTCAAGGCCGGGCGTGCGGTGAATTACGTCGGCGCCGGCACGGTAGAGTTCCTGCTCGACCGCGACGGCCAGTTCTACTTCCTGGAAATGAACACGCGCCTGCAAGTCGAACACCCGGTGACCGAGCTGATCAGCGGCCTCGACCTGGTCGACTGGCAACTGCAAATTGCCGCCGGCCAACCGCTGCCGTTAACGCAATCTGAGGTCAGCCTCAGCGGCCACGCCATGGAAGTGCGCCTGTACGCCGAAGACCCGGCCCAGGGCTTTTTACCGCAGACCGGCGCGGTGTTGCGCTGGGAACCGGCCGCCGGTGTGCGGATTGACCATGGTGTGCTGGAAGGTCAGCGCATCAGCCCGTTCTATGACCCGATGCTCGGCAAGATCATCGCCCATGGCGCCACCCGCGAGGAGGCGCGGCGCAAGCTGCTGCGCGCCGTGGAGGACAGCGTGCTGCTGGGCGTGGCGACCAACCAGCAGCTATTGGCCGACCTGCTCAAGCACCCGCAGTTTATCCAGGGCGATTTCAGCACCGCGTTGATCGCCGAACACTTCAGCGACATCCGCCACACGAACGCAACCGCCGAACAGTTGGCCCTGGCGGCCGCACTGTTTTATCAACACAGCGCCCAGGCCCATCCCCCTGCTTTATCGGGGTGGCGCAACAGCGCTGACGTGCCGTGGACCTATCAGTTGGCTGTCGATGATGAGGTCCAGGACATCACGGTCAGCGTCCTGGCCGACCATCGTCTGCAAGCCAACGGCATCGACATCCGCCACCTCAGCAGCGACGGTCGGTGGGCCACTGCGGTGATCAACGGCATCCGCCACCGCAGCGCCTACCACCTCGACGGCGCCCAGCTGTGGCTACCCGGCGTGAGCGTGACCAACCGCACCCAACACGTCGCCAGCCGCCAACCCCCGGTCGGCGGCGGCATGGTCAAGGCACCGATGGACGGCGCCATCGTCGAGGTGCGCGTGCGTGCCGGTGAACGCGTGACCCAGGGGCAACTGCTGGTGGTGCTCGAAGCGATGAAAATGGAGCATCCGCTGAAGGCCGGCATCGACGGTGTGATCAAGGCCGTGCAGGTCATAACCGGCGATCAGGTGCGCAATCGCCAGGTGTTGCTGGAGATCGAATAAAGCTTGGGCGGAACTCTACGGCCGGGCTACGCTCTATCCCCATCAGGACGGGAAGAGTACGGGAACCTGCACAATGCCTCATTGGCTGATTATTGACCTTGAAGCCACAACGGATGAAGGCGGCTGGCCCGTGACGGAAATGGAAGTCATCGAGATCGGCGCGAGCCTGGTCAACCGCCAGGGTCGCGAGCGAGATCATTTCCAGCGCTTTGTGCGGCCGCAGCGTCGGCCATTGCTGACGCCCTTTTGCCGCAAGCTGACCCATATCACCCAGGCAAACATGGACGGCGCCGCGCCCTTCAGCGAAGTGTGGGCGCTGTTCGAGCGCTGGCTGGGCCAGCATCAGGCGCACATGGAGGGCTGGGCCAGTTGGGGCGACTACGATCGCCAGCAGCTCGAACTGGAGTGGCAGCGCCATGGCCTGAGCAGCGCGCTGGCCCAAACGCCCCACGTCAACCTCAAGCAACGCTTCGCCAAGGCCCGGCGCCTGGACAAGCCAACGGGGCTCAATGGCGCCCTGCAATTGGCGGGGATGCAGTTCCATGGCCAGCAACATCGGGCGCTAGAGGATGCGCGCAACACCGCACGCCTGTTGCCGCTGATTTTGCCGGTCTAGGCAGCTCCCCTGCCCTTGGGCATACTGGCTGACCTTTCCAGACCCTTTTCCGAGGATTCTCCCATGTTTAAAGTCAACGAGTACTTCGACGGCACCGTCAAGTCGATCGCTTTCGGCACCGCAGAAGGTCCGGCGACCATCGGCGTCATGGCCCCGGGCGAATACGAATTCGGCACCGCCCAGCGTGAAATCATGCACGTAGTGTCCGGTTCCCTAAGCGTCAAACTGCCCGACAGCAACACCTGGGAAACCTTCGCCACTGGCAGCCTGTTCCACGTTCCGGCCAACAGCAAGTTCCAGTTGAAGGTCGCCGTCGACACCGCTTACCTGTGCGAATACCGCGGCTAAGCAGTTGCGCCGCGCGAAAAAAAGCCCGTCTCCTGCGAGACGGGCATTTTTTTGGGCAGGCGAATTAGTCGAGGACAGTCACCGGCATGCCCACTTCGAGACGGCCCACGCCATCGTTGACCAGGTTCTGGCCGAACATCGCGCCGTCTTCGGTCTTGCGATAGGCCTCAAGCGTCACGAAGGGTTCGCGGTCGGCACTGCGCTCGCCGGTGTGCGGGTCGATGGTGGTGAGAATGCAGCGTGAGCACGGTTTGACCACGCGAAACTCGACGTCGCCGATACGCAGGCGTTTCCAGCCGTCTTCGGCGAACGCATCGGCGCCGTCAATCACCAGGTTGGGGCGAAAGCGCAGCATGTCCATAGGTCGGCCGACGTGCCGGGACAGGTCGTCCAGGGAGGCCTGGCCGATCAACAGCAACGGGTAACCGTCGGCAAACGCGACCTGATCATCGTCCTTGCCATAACCGGCTTGAGTGGTGCGGGCGCGCTCCAGCGGGACGTGTACCAGCCGCGTCGGCTTGCCGATAAAGTCGCTGACCCAGGCGGCAGCTTCATCGCCCGCATCCGGCACGCGCAAGGTGTCGCGCCAGATGGTCACACCGCGCAACTCGGCCGCGCTGCCGGGCAGCGCCACGTCCAGCGCCGCGTAGCCAGGCGAACTGAGGGTCAGGCCACCACTGCGGTTCCACAGCGCCGACAACTGGCTCATCTTCGCCACGGCCCGCTGCGTCAAAAAGCGCCCGCTGGCCTCGTCCACCAACATCCAGCGTCGATCGCCGTCCAAGCCGAGTTTATCCAGGCCGATCTGCTGCAAGATTTCAGCCTTGCCGGATTTCAAGGGGTAACGGTACAGCGCGCTGAGACGAAGCATGGGCCTGCATTCCTAAGGGGGCAAAACCGTCACCCTAAGGTCAAGCCGATACGACGTCCAGCATCAGTCGCTCGCGCACCACATCTACCAGCTTGTCCGGCTGGAATTTGGACAGGAAATTGTCGCACCCGACCTTCTTCACCATCGACTCGTTAAAGCTGCCCGACAGCGAGGTGTGCAACACCACGTACAGCCCACGCAAGCGCGCGTCGCTGCGGATTTCGGTGGTCAGGCGGTAGCCGTCCATCTCGGGCATTTCGGCGTCGGTGAAGATCATCAGCAATTTGTCGGTCATCACCTGGCCCGTGTCGGCCCAGGCCTTGAGCATGTTCAGCGCCTTGAGGCCGTCGCTGGCGATGTGCATTTTCACCCCCAACTGACCCAGGGTGTCGCGCAACTGCGACAGCGCAACATTGGAGTCGTCCACCAGCAGTACTTCACGGCCACGGGCGCGTTCCAGTACCGGATCATCGAGTTTTTCGCGGGAGACCTTGGCGTTGTACGGCACGATCTCGGCCAGGACTTTTTCCACGTCGATGATTTCCACCAACTGGTCATCGACCTTGCTGATGGCGGTGAGGTAGTGCTGGCGCCCGGCGCTGGTCGGCGGCGGCAGGATGGCTTCCCAGTTCATGTTGACGATGCGGTCGACGCCGCCCACCAGGAACGCCTGCACCGAGCGGTTGTACTCAGTGACGATGATGGTGCTGTTGGGCCCCGGCACCAATGGACGCATGCCGATGGCCTGGGACAGGTCGATCACCGGCAGGGTCTGGCCTCGCAGGTTGACCACGCCACACACAAACGGGTGGCGCTGGGGCATCAAGGTCAGCTTGGGCAGTTGCAAGACTTCCTGCACCTTGAATACGTTGATCGCGAACAGCTGCCGCCCGGCCAGGCGAAACATGAGAATCTCCAGGCGATTCTCACCCACCAGTTGCGTGCGTTGATCTACCGTGTCGAGAATGCCGGCCATTAAAAGCTCCTGATATGCGCGCAGGTCGCGCTAAGGGATTATGCGGTTCACTAAGCTTGTTATCGGCGGCAAGCGCCAGACCTTGACCCCTGTAAAGTGCCACGTAAATCGATTGATGTCACACTGACATCATGCTTTACTGTGCAGGCCTTATTATTTGGCAAAACGGCAACATTGCGCGACATTTAAATCGACGCGAGGTTCCGCCGTGTAAGGGATTCCCCTATGCGCAATCAGGCCCGACCTGATATTCGCGATATCTAATAGCCATTAATGTGACGCCATTCTCATTGCATGAATGGAGTCAGGCTTTTGTTTGCCATCGTAAGCCCACGGCCCACCGGTCTTCCAGACACTCACGTGTCGGCAATCGAAGTTGTGCAATCGACCCGGATGACGAGGACGGTTCGCGCCTCACGCAATCATTCAAATAAACGTCCTACTAAAATCTCAGAAGCGACCTACAGATTTCAGTCATCTTTCAGCGGTAGTTTTACGCCATTCACGCGGTGCGACATCTCATCACCCGACCTTACGTTGTGGAGACTTGCATGATGAATAGCGCGAACGAGTGGCAAACTGCACTTCCCGAGTTCCTGCTAGAGGCCGAAAAGCTGCTAAGCAAGTCGGAAGAGTGCCTGAGCCATCTGCATTTGATTCGTAATGACAGCGATGCCATCGACTGCATGAAGTTCAGCCTAACGTCGCTCGCCGAAAAAGCCGATGACCTGGCCTTGCGGGCGATCAGCGAGTTCTCGCGACATATCCAGTACCTGATTGCCAACGCAGAGAGCCCTTTGCAACTGCACGATCAGGCCCTCGATGCCTTGAACAACTGCCTGACATTACTGGCGTGGCAACTGGAGCTGATCGACACCCGCACCGGTGAACTGCGTTTGGACGAAAGCGAACAAACCTCACTGATTGCGACGGTCACTCTCCAGATCCCGCAAAAGGACTTCGCCAATAAGCCACAGCAGCGCCTGCCCCATCGCTCATGAAAGGCTGCGCCGTTAACCGGTAAGGTGTCGCTTTTATCCAGCGTCTTGCCCAAAAACGACAAGAATAACTAATGTGCCCTGCAATAAGTGCAGGCAACCAAGTTGCCTGCGCTATAAAGACAATCGATACAAAACAACCGCCGATAGACAACTTTTCTAAATAGGCATGCCCCCACACTGTACGAATGACGCCTGGCGACCAACGGTAAGCAAAGTGGTACCATGCCGCCCTCGAAGTGACCCAACTTCATGATGCATAAAACGTGAAAAGCATCCGCTATGTACGCCAGCCTCAAGTCACTCCTCGCCAAATCCGCCTCCCGCAGCAATGCCCGTCGACTGGTTCTCGTGTTGTGCCTGTGCTCGCTGTTGCTGGGGCTGTGGGCCTACGCTCGCTCCGCACCCTTGCCGTTGACGGTGCTGCTACTCAACCTGGCCACCCTGGTGGTGTTGGGCCTGCTGCATTGGAATTCACGTAAATCGATCAAGTTCCAGCCCCAGGAACTGGCCGACCGCCTGTTGCAGGTCCAGGAAAACGAGCGGCACCGCCTCAGCCGTGAGCTGCACGACGATATCGGCCAATTGCTCACCGCCGCCAAGCTACAAAGCGAATGGCTCAAGCGCCGCCTGCCGGAAGACCTGCAGGGCCAATGCACGGTGCTGTGCAACACCCTGAACGAGACGCTGGCCAAGGTGCGCGACGTATCCGCCATTCTCAACCCTCGCCAGTTGGCCAGCCTGGGCCTGGAAGCCAGCCTGCGCGCGCACCTGCTCAAGACCCTAGAAAACACCCCGATTCACTGGAGCCTGGAATGCCAGCAACGGCTGACCGGCATCCCCGAAGAAATGGCCGTGGCCGCTTTTCGCATCACCCAGGAAGCGGTGACCAACATGCTGCGCCATGCCCAGGCGCAAAACCTGCTGGTACGCCTGCAGCGCCTACCCCAGGGCCTGTCGCTGTTTATCAGTGATGACGGCCTGGGTTTTTCGCCCGCCATCAACCCAGGCCTGGAAGGCCAACGGGGCATGGCCGGCATGTCCGAGCGGATTGATCAACTGGGGGGCTCGTTGTCCGTCAGCAGCCAGCCAGGCAAAGGCACACGGATCGACGCGCTTTTCCCCTGGGCGCCGCGCGCCCTCGAACGGGCCAGTTCCCCGAAGGTTATCGAGTGACCCGCACTTTACTCCTGGTGGATGACCACGCACTGATCAGGGCCGGCGTACGCGCACTGGTCCAGGATATTCCCGGCTACACCGTGATTGGCGAAGCCAGCGATGGCGCACAGGTGCTGGAAACATTCAGCGCCCTATTGCCGGATATCGTACTGCTGGACCTGTCGATGAAACACACTGGCGGCCTGGATGCGTTGCGTCAACTCAAGACGGCCTATCCCAAGAGCAAGGTGCTGATCCTGTCGATGCACACCGACCCAGAGCTGATCATGCGTGCGCTGGAGTCCGGCGCCCACGGTTACCTGCTCAAGGACACCACCGCCAACGAGCTGGAGCAAGCACTGCTGGCGCTGAGCAACGACGAGCGCTACCTGAGCCCGGCGATTGCCCACACCGTGATCAAACAGGCGCTGGTACGCAACCAGGCCCCGGCCTCCCCGGTCGCCCACAACCATAATCTCACCGCTCGCCAGCTGGAAATCCTGCGCCTGATCGTGCGCGGCAAATCCACCCGGGAAATCGCCCACGGCCTGGGGCTAAGCATCAAGACCGTAGAAGCCCACCGCTCGCAAATCATGAAGCGCCTGCAAATTTTTGATGTGGCGGGCCTGGTGTTATTTGCCGTGCGCGAGCAGATCATCAGCCTGGACGACTAGGGGCGAGCCCGGCGGCAAGTGCACGCGCAGGGCCTTGGGCACGATCTCGAAGTGCAAATCATCGCCTTCCAGCGGTTCGCCATCCAGGTTGATGTACAAGCCTTGCGCGACCTTGATCTTGACCCACGGCAGGCGCGCGCGGACAAACATGGTGTCCAGGCCCCAGCCATTGTTCATCAGTTCACGCAGGGTGCCGACCACTTCCTGGGGCGCCGGCAAAATGCTGATATCCAGCAACCCATCGTCCACCAGTGCGCCAGGGCACAGCACATGCCCACCGCCTGCCTGGCGGCCGTTGCCGATACCCAGCGCGAGCAGCTCGCCTTTCCAATGGAAACCCGGGCCTTCCAACTCGCCATACGCCGCCTTCAACTCGCTGAAGCGCGACAAACCGGTAAACAAATAGGCCGCGCCGCCCAGCACTTTCTTCAGTTCTTCGGAGGTGTTGGCGGTGACCTGGCTGCCAAAGCCACCGGTCGCCATGTTGAGGAAGACTTGCCCACCGACGCGGCCGAGGTCGATCGCCCTGGCCGGCACGTGCAGCAGCGCCAGGGCCTGATCGGGCTGCAGCGGTACACCGGCGGCGCGTGCAAAATCATTGGCAGTACCCAAAGGCATCAGCACCAGGCTGGCGTCGGTCTCGGCCTGGGCCATCGCCTCGGCGACATCACGCAAGGTGCCGTCACCACCGCCGGCAATGATGCGCGTGTACCCGCCGTCGAGGGCCTCTTTGACCAACCGCTGTGCGTCGCCGCCCTCCCACGTCACCCGCACCGCCAGCTCCCAGCCCTGCTCACGCCGAGCCAGCACGGCGGCGCGCACCTCCTCGTTGAGGGCTTGCTTGCCGTGGAGGATCAACAGGGCTTTGTGGGCGGTCATGGGGGAACTCTCCTGGGGTCAAAGGTACTTGAAGGATGTTGACCTTTGAGGAGATGAAAAAAGCCATCGGGTTTGGAATTTAATTGGCAGCGGGCAACATCAAGCGCCTACCGTTGGATAGGTATAAACCTGACAGGCCGCAATCAGCTTTTGTGCAACTTGCTCATCAACTGCGCCTCAGCCTGGGTCAACCCACACGACTGCGTCAGTTCATCCACGGTCGCGCCCATGCCCACCAGCTTCGCCGCCTGGGCAAAAGACAGGTTCGCTGGATCACGCTGCTCCAACTGCTCCAACTTATCCGGCATGGGTGCGAGGATCGCGCGCAATTCATGCACCTCATCCCCGACCCGCACCGCACTTTGCTGGAAGTGATCAACGCGCTTGGCCAACTCGACCACGCGCCGATCACGCAGGGCGTCGCGTTCGGCCTGTTGCGCCACCCACTCGCGTTGCTGGCGCGCTGAGCGCAGCAAAAACGCCAATGTCCCGGCCCATAACAGGGCCAGGACAATCACCGCTGCTTCAAGGAACAATCAGATGCTCTCCAGATCCGACCATTCTTCTTCGCTCATCATCTTGTCCAGCTCGACCAGAATCAGCAGTTCGCCGTTCTTGTTGCAGACGCCCTGGATGAACTTGGCCGACTCTTCGTTACCCACGTTCGGCGCGGTTTCCACTTCCGATTGGCGCAGGTAAACCACTTCGGCCACGCTGTCGACCATGATCCCGACCACTTGCTTGTCGGCCTCGATGATCACGATACGGGTGTTGTCGTTGACTTCGGTCGGTATCAGGCCGAAACGCTGACGGGTGTCGATCACGGTCACCACGTTGCCGCGCAGGTTGATGATGCCCAGCACGTAGCTTGGCGCACCCGGAACCGGAGCGATTTCGGTGTAGCGCAGCACTTCCTGCACGCGCATGACGTTGATGCCGTAGGACTCGTTGTCCAGTTTGAAGGTAACCCATTGCAGGATCGGATCATCCAAACCTTGTGCGGACGCTGACTTATTCATACCCCTGACCCCTTCAAATGCCGTTGGACACGGCGTGTGTGCTTCTTCGCTGTGGCCGCACAACCGTGCGGCCGATCTTGTTCAATTAACTGCGTTGCTGGCCCGGCATCGACTTGACCGCGCCGCTGGCGATCAACTCGGCCAGTTCGGCGACGTCGAGCAACGCGCACATGTGTTCGATCACGGTGCCCGCCAACCAGGGGCGCTGGCCCCGGTGGCTGCGCCATTTGATTTCATTCGGGTCCAGGCGCAACGAACGGCTGACTTGATGCACTGCCAGCCCCCACTCGTAGCCCTGCACCGAGATCACGTATTGCAAGCCCTGGCGGAAGTCATCACGGTAGCGATCGGGCATCACCCAGCGCGCGGTGTCCAGCACCTTGAGGTTGCCGGCCTGGCTGGGCAGGATGCCGAGGAACCACTCCGGTTGCCCGAACAGCGGCGTCAACTCCTGACCTTCCAGCGAGTAAATCGAGCCCAGGCACACCAGCGGCACTGCCAGGGTCAACCCGGCGACGTCAAACAGCAGGCATTCGAACGGCTCTGCGGCCCACGCCGGACGGCCGTCACCGGTGACCGGCGGCGGTGTGATGCTCGGCGGCATGTGCACTTCAACCACCGGCTCGACCACCACAGGTGCAACCACCACAGGCGCGGCCACAACAGGTGCAATCGTCGGTACCACAACCTGCGCATCCCGCGCCTGTTCTTCCAGCACCGCCAACTGGAATTCATCCAGTGTGCTTGGCGCTTCGACGGCGGATTCAAGAGCCAGGATCGGTTCCGGCAGGTCTTCGGCGGTCGCTTCCTGCAGCAAGGCATCCAGGTAGGATTCCAGTGCCAGTTGCGGCCGGGTCTTGACCTTGAGTTCGACGGGACGGTTCATCACGCCACCTGCGCCACAAGTTGTTGCGACAGCAGGTGCTTGAGCAGCGCGCGGTACGCCAGCACGCCGCGACTTTTACCGTCGAACTGCGAAGGGGTCAGGCCCGCACGGCTGGCGTCGCGCAGACGCGTGTCCACCGGAATGTAGCCTTCCCAGATGGTGTCCGGGTAGGCATCGCGCAGTACGCGCAAGGTGCCGAGGGACGCCTGGGTGCGGCGGTCGAACAACGTCGGCACGATGCTGAACGGCAGCGCCTGTTTGCGTGAGCGATTGATCATCGCCAGGGTGCTGACCATACGCTCCAGGCCTTTGACCGCCAGGTGCTCGGTCTGTACCGGGATCACCAATTGCTGGCTGGCCGCCAAGGCGTTGACCATCAGCACACCGAGCAACGGCGGGCTGTCGATGATGGCGTAGTCGAAGTCCTGCCATAGTTGCGCCAGGGTCTTGGCGATCACCAGGCCCAGGCCGCTCTGCCCCGGCGACTGGCGCTCAAGGGTGGCCAGGGCGGTACTCGACGGCAGCAGGGAAATGCTTTCATTACTGGTGGGCAGCAGCAGTTGCCCGGGCAGATCGCTCGGCACGTTGCCCTTGTGCAGGAACAGGTCATAGCTGCTGTGCTCCAGCGCGTCCGGGTCGTAGCCGAAATAGCTGGTCATCGAGCCGTGGGGGTCCAGGTCGACCACGACCACGCGCTTGCCCGCATCAGCCAGCAAGCCGGCTAAGGCGATGGAGGTGGTGGTCTTGCCGACTCCACCTTTTTGATTGGCAACTGCCCAGACTCTCATTCGGTTGATTCCTCCCGGTGGGCACAGGCGCGACCGAGACAGTGCATAAGTTATTGAGCCGGTGACGGAGAATTGACGGAGCTTTGCCGTACCGGCGGCTTTGCAGAGGCCGGTGCAGTTTGTGTGCCAGCCCGCTTCAATGCTGCGTCCGGGCTCGCATTTGCCGTGCCGGTGCCGGTCAGGCTGCGGCGTACATCCAGGTTGCGCGAGACCACCAGCACCACCCGGCGGTTGCGGGCGCGGCCTTCTACCGTAGCGTTATTGGCCACCGGCTGGAACTCGCCGTAGCCGACCGACGCCAGGCGACTGGGGTTCACACCCTGCATCGCGAGCATACGCACGATGCTGGCCGCCCGGGCCGACGACAGCTCCCAGTTGGTCGGGTACTGCGCGGTATTGATCGGGAAATTGTCGGTAAAGCCTTCCACGTGGATCGGGTTTTCAAACGGTTTGAGGATCGCCGCCACCTTGTCGATGATGGTGAACGCCTGGTCGCTGGGCATGGCATCGGCGCTGGCAAACAGCAGGCTCGAATTGAGCTCGATCTCCACCCACAACTCATTGCCGCGCACGGTCATCTGGTTGGAGCTGATCAGGTCGCCAAACGCGGCGCTGATATCGTTGGCGATGCTTTTCAGCGGGTCGCCGGTGCCACCCATGCCGGCGGAGGTTTCATCGCTATCGTCGACCAGCGGCTTGGCCGGAGTCACGGTCTTGGGCCGCTCTTCGCCGATAGGGATCGGCTTGAGCGAGTGGTCGGCGTCGTTGAACACACCGATCAGGGCTTGGGAAATGACTTTGTACTTGCCTTCGTTGATCGACGAGATGGAGTACATCACCACGAAAAACGCGAACAGCAAGGTGATGAAGTCCGCGTAGGACACCAGCCAGCGTTCATGGTTGACGTGTTCTTCAGGCTCGCGACGGCGACGGCTCACAACCAATACCTCCCATCAGTCCATGAAGCCCTGGAGCTTCAATTCGATGGAGCGCGGGTTCTCGCCCTCGGCAATCGACAGGATGCCTTCGAGCAGCATTTCACGGTAACGCGACTGGCGCGTGGCAATCGACTTGAGCTTGCTGGCGACCGGCAACAGCACCAGGTTGGCACTCGCCACACCGTAGATGGTGGCGACAAACGCAACCGCAATGCCGCTACCCAGTTGCGACGGATCGGCCAGGTTGCCCATCACGTGGATCAGGCCCATCACTGCACCGATGATGCCGATGGTCGGCGCGTAGCCGCCCATGCTTTCAAACACTTTGGCGGCATTGATATCGCGGCTTTCCTGGGTATAGAAATCCACTTCCAGGATGCTGCGAATCGCCTCCGGCTCGGCGCCGTCCACCAGCAATTGCAGGCCTTTGCGCGCGTAGCTGTCGGGCTCGGCGTCGGCCACGCCTTCCAGGCCCAGCAGGCCTTCCTTGCGTGCGGTGAGGCTCCAGTTGACCACGCGGTCGATGCCACCGGCCAGGTCGACACGCGGCGGGAAAATGATCCAGATCAGGATTTGCATGGCGCGTTTGAACGAACTCATGGGCGACTGCAGCAACGCCGCGCCCACGGTGCCACCGATCACGATCAGCGCCGCCGGGCCGTTGGCCAAGGCACCGAGGTGCCCGCCTTCGAGGTAGTTGCCGCCGATGATCGCGACAAACGCCATGGTGATGCCGATCAGGCTCAGTACATCCATCAGAGGCAGGCCTCCACCAAATGCTTGCCGATATCGTCCAGGCTGTAGACGGCGTCGGCCAGGTCAGCCTTGACGATAGCCATCGGCATGCCATAGATCACGCAACTGGCTTCGTCCTGGGCCCAGATCGCACTGCCGCCCTGTTTGAGCAGGCGCGCGCCTTCACGACCGTCGGCGCCCATGCCGGTGAGCACCACCGCCAGAACTTTGTCACCGTAGGACTTGGCTGCCGAACCGAAGGTGATATCCACGCAAGGTTTGTAGTTGAGGCGCTCATCGCCTGGCAGGATTTTGATCGCACCACGGCCATCGACCATCATCTGCTTGCCCCCAGGGGCCAGCAGCGCCAGGCCTGGACGCAGAATGTCGCCATCCTCGGCTTCCTTGACGCTGATGCGGCACAGCTTGTCCAGGCGCTCGGCAAAGGCCTTGGTGAACGCGGCGGGCATGTGCTGGATCAGCACGATTGGCGCCGGGAAGTTGGCCGGCAGTTGGGTCAATACCCGTTGCAGGGCGACCGGGCCGCCGGTCGAGGTGCCGATGGCGACCAGTTTATACGCCTTGCGTTTCGGCGCCGGCGAATGGGCGCTCGGCGCAGGCGTGCGCGCAGGTGCTAGGGCAGGCCGGGCCACAGGCGCCGGAGCAGGGCGACCAAACGCGGTGCTGGTGGGGGCGGCCGGGGCGGCGACCGGCGCGGGCGCCGGGGCGCTGAACAGGCTGCGACGGTTGCTGCGCGAAATGCTGTGGACCTTCTCGCACAGCATCTGCTTGACCTTCTCGGGGTTGCGCGAGATGTCTTCGAAATTCTTCGGCAGGAAGTCCACTGCGCCGGCGTCCAACGCATCCAGGGTGACCCGGGCGCCTTCATGCGTCAGCGAGGAGAACATCAATACCGGGGTCGGGCAGCGCTGCATGATGTGCCGGACTGCGGTGATGCCATCCATCATCGGCATCTCGTAGTCCATGGTGATCACGTCCGGCTTCAACGCTATGGCTTGATCAATCGCCTCTTTGCCGTTGGTGGCCGTACCGACCACCTGGATCGTTGGATCGGCGGAAAGAATTTCCGAGACGCGGCGGCGGAAGAAACCCGAATCGTCCACCACCAGGACCTTGACTACCATAAACACTCCGTTAGGCGGGGCGGGCAATACCGCCCTGCCCCACCAGAATCAAATACGCCGTGCGGCGTAACGCTTGAGCATGCTCGGAACATCGAGAATCAATGCGATGCGACCGTCACCGGTGATGGTCGCACCCGACATGCCCGGGGTTCCCTGCAGCATTTTGCCCAAAGGCTTGATGACGACCTCTTCCTGGCCCACCAGTTGATCGACGACAAAGCCGATGCGCTGGGTGCCCACGGAGAGAATCACCACATGGCCTTCGCGCTGCTCTTCATGGGCAGCCGAGGCGACCAGCCAGCGCTTGAGGTAGAACAGTGGCAACGCCTTGTCGCGCACGATCACCACTTCCTGGCCGTCCACCACGTTGGTGCGCGACAGGTCGAGGTGGAAGATTTCGTTAACGTTGACCAGCGGGAAGGCGAAGGCCTGGTTGCCCAGCATCACCATCAGGGTCGGCATGATCGCCAGGGTCAACGGCACCTTGATGACGATCTTCGAGCCCAGGCCCTTGGTCGAGTAGATATTGATCGAACCGTTGAGCTGGCTGATCTTGGTTTTCACCACATCCATGCCCACGCCACGGCCCGACACGTCGGAAATCTCGGTCTTGGTCGAGAAGCCCGGGGCGAAGATCAGGTTGTAGCACTCGGTGTCGGTCAGGCGGTCGGCGGCGTCTTTGTCCATCACGCCACGCTTGACCGCGATACCCCGCAGGATCGCCGGGTCCATGCCTTTGCCGTCATCGGTGATCGACAGCAGGATATGGTCGCCCTCTTGTTCCGCCGCCAGAATCACCTTGCCGCCACGGGACTTGCCCGAGGCTTCGCGTTCTTCCGGGGTTTCTACGCCGTGGTCGACGGCGTTGCGCACCAAGTGGACCAGCGGGTCGGCCAGGGCCTCGACAAGGTTTTTGTCGAGGTCGGTTTCTTCACCCACCAGTTCCAGGTTGATCTCTTTCTTGAGCTGACGTGCCAGGTCGCGAACCAGGCGAGGGAAGCGGCCGAAGACTTTCTTGATCGGCTGCATCCGCGTCTTCATCACTGCGGTCTGCAAGTCGGCGGTGACCACATCGAGGTTCGACACGGCCTTCTGCATGGCTTCGTCGCCGCTGCTCAGGCCCAGGCGCACCAGGCGGTTACGCACCAGCACCAATTCGCCGACCATGTTCATGATGTCGTCCAGGCGCGCGGTGTCCACGCGCACGGTGGTTTCGGCTTCACTGGCGGGCTTGTCGGCCACGGCGGCGGCCGGGGCTCGCGCGGGAGCAGCAGCTGGGGCCGGCGCCGGCTTGGCGGCGGCAGGCGCCGCCGCTTTGGCTGGCGCTGGTTTGGCTGCTACCGGAGCTGCCGTCGCCGCTGCGGCCGGGGCCACTTCGGTGAACTTGCCCTTGCCGTGCAATTCGTCGAGCAACGCTTCGAATTCGTGATCGGAAATCAGCCCGTCGCCGGCAGGTGCTGCACTGGCAGCAGGTGCGGCGGCAGTCGCTGCGACTTCCGGCAAGGCATCGGCAGCAAAGGCGCCCTTGCCATGCAACTGATCGAGCAACGCTTCGAATTCGTCGTCGGTAATGTCGGTGCCGGCGGTCGCCGCCGGCGCTTGCGGCGCAGCCGTGGGTGCAACGGCGTCGGCGGCGAACTGGCCTTTGCCGTGCAACTGATCGAGCAGGGATTCGAATTCTGCGTCGGTAATGTCTTCGCTGGTCGGCACGGCGACTGCGGCGACCGCTTGCGGCGCTTCGGCTTCGGCCTTGACCGCATTGAGAGAGTCGAGGAGTTGCTCGAACTCGCTGTCGGTGACATCGGCTTCGGCTTCGACCACAGGCTCCGGAGCCGCTTCCACCACCGGCGCGGCCGAGGTGTCGGCAGGTTCAGCCAGGCGCGCCAGGGCGGCCAGCAGTTCCGGAGTGGCTGCGGTGATCGGGGCACGTTCGCGGACTTCGCTGAACATGCCGTTGACCGCATCCAGTGCTTCGAGAATCACGTCCATCAGCTCCGAATCAACGTGACGTTCACCCTTGCGCAGGATGTCGAACACGTTCTCGGCGATGTGGCAGCACTCCACCAGCTCATGGAGCTGGAGGAAGCCGGCGCCCCCTTTTACAGTGTGAAAACCGCGAAAAATTGCATTGAGCAGGTTCGCATCATCCGGTCGGCTTTCCAGCTCGACCAGTTGTTCGGACAGTTGCTCTAAAATTTCGCCGGCCTCTACAAGGAAATCCTGAAGGATTTCTTCATCGGCGCCGAAGCTCATGGGTGTGCTCCTTAGAAGCCTAAACTGGATAACAGGTCATCTACGTCATCCTGACCTGACATAACGTCTTCACGTTTATCGGCATGAATCTGCGGACCTTCACCCTTGGCGAGATGTTTTTGTGGATCTTTTTCCGAGAGGATCGCTTCGCGGTCATGTTCGATGCCGGCAAAACGATCAACTTGGCCTGCCATAAGCACCAATTTGAGCAAGTTGCTTTCCACTTCGGTGACCAATTGGGTCACGCGCTTGATCACCTGACCGGTGAGGTCCTGGTAATCCTGGGCGAGCAGAATGTCATTGAGGTTGCTGGAAACCGTGTGGTTGTCCTGTTCGCTGCGCGACAGGAAACCTTCAACCCGACGGGCCAACTCACGAAATTCCTCAGCCCCCACTTCCCGACGCATGAAACGGCCCCAGTCAACGCTGAGCGCCTGGGCTTCATTGGCCATGCCGTTGACCAGAGGCGTGGCGTTTTCCACCAGATCCATGGTGCGGTTGGCCGCCGCTTCAGTCAGCCTGACCACATAGGACAGGCGTTCAGTCGCATCGGTGATTTGCGAAATCTCTTCGGCCTGGGGCATGTGCGGGTCAATCTGAAAGTTGACGATCGCACTGTGCAGCTCGCGTGTGAGCTTGCCCACTTCCTGATACAGGCCGCGGTCACGGGTCTGGTTAAGCTCATGGATTAACTGCACCGCGTCGCCGAACTGGCCTTTTTCGAGGCTCTCGACGAGCTGGTGAGCATGCTTTTTCAGGGTCGACTCAAAGTCCCCCTGTGACGTTTCTTTATGCTCCATAGCTCCCCCGTGGCAGCATCAATGACCGATGCGTTCGAAGATTTTTTCGATCTTCTCTTTCAAGGCCAGCGCAGTGAATGGCTTGACCACGTAGCCGTTGACCCCGGCCTGGGCGGCTTCGATGATCTGCTCACGCTTGGCTTCGGCGGTCACCATCAACACGGGAAGACTGCGCAGTTTTTCATCGGCGCGCACATGACGCAGCAAGTCGATACCGGTCATGCCGGGCATGTTCCAGTCGGTTACCAGAAAGTCGATGCTCCCGCTGTTGAGGATCGGAATCGCCGTAAGGCCGTCATCCGCCTCGACCGTGTTGGTGAACCCAAGGTCACGCAACAGGTTTTTTATGATCCGCCGCATCGTTGAGAAGTCATCAACGATGAGGATTTTCATGTTCTTGTCCAATTCGACCTCCAAGCAGTCTTAAACGCGCCCAGCACCTGGACGCGCCATTTCAATCAACAGGCGTTACACAAAAAAGGACTGCCCAGGGCACCACGAAACTCACCCGCGAAAACCAGAGCCCTCACGGTAGTGTTTGCAGTGTCCCCACACTGCCTGTCAGCGCGCGCGCCACTCTCCCAGGCGTCCCCGCAAGCGGGCTGCGCACTGGCTGTGCAGTTGGCTGACACGCGATTCGCTGACCCCCAGGACCTCACCGATTTCCTTGAGGTTCAGCTCTTCGTCGTAGTACAGCGCCAACACCAGTCGCTCACGCTCCGGCAAATTGGCAATCGCGTCCGCCAGCGCACCCTGAAAGCGTTCATCTTCCAGGTCACGCGACGGCTCGAGATGAGTACTCGCGCCATCCTCGTGCAGCCCTTCGTGTTCGCCGTCCTGCAACAGGTCGTCGAAACTGAACAGGCGACTGCCCAAGGTATCGTTCAAAATCCCGTAATAATCATCGAGACTCAATTGGAGTTCGGCCGCAACTTCGTGATCTTTAGCGTCGCGACCGGTTTTTGCTTCAATTGCACGAATTGCGTCACTGACCATGCGCGTATTGCGGTGTACCGAACGCGGCGCCCAATCCCCTTTACGCACCTCATCGAGCATCGCGCCACGGATACGGATACCCGCATACGTCTCGAAACTCGCACCTTTGCTCGCGTCGTATTTGGTCGACACTTCGAGCAGGCCGATCATGCCGGCCTGGATCAAGTCTTCGACCTGAACGCTGGCGGGCAGGCGTGCCAGCAAGTGATAAGCGATGCGCTTGACCAGGGGCGCATAGCGCTCGATCAATTCACCTTGGCTGTCACGTGCCGATTTCTTGTAAAGGTTATAGCCGCTGGCTGTCATAGCACCGGTCCTGCGCTCGTCTGATGCACCAATCGCTCGACGAAAAACTCCAGATGCCCCCGTGGGTTGGCGGGCAATGGCCAGGTATCGACCTTCTGAGCAATAGCCTTGAACGCCAAGGCGCATTTCGAACGAGGGAACGCTTCGTAGACTGCACGCTGCTTTTGCACAGCCTTGCGTACACACTCGTCATAGGGAACTGCGCCGACGTATTGTAAGGCGACATCGAGAAAGCGATCTGTGACCTTGGTCAACTTGGCGAACAGGTTGCGCCCTTCCTGCGGGCTCTGGGCCATATTGGCCAGCACGCGGAAGCGGTTCATGCCGTAGTCACGATTCAGTAGTTTGATCAGGGCGTAGGCGTCGGTGATCGAGGTGGGTTCATCGCAGACCACCAGCAGGACTTCTTGCGCGGCGCGCACGAAGCTGACCACGGACTCGCCGATCCCGGCGGCGGTGTCGATCACCAGCACGTCGAGGTTGTCGCCGATATCGCTGAACGCCTGAATCAGGCCGGCATGCTGCGCCGGGCTCAGGTGGACCATGCTCTGAGTGCCCGAGGCGGCCGGCACGATGCGGATGCCTCCAGGGCCCTGCAGCAGCACATCGCGCAGCTCGCAGCGGCCCTCGATCACATCGGCGAGGGTATGTTTGGGCGTGAGCCCCAGCAAAACGTCAACGTTCGCCAATCCCAGGTCAGCATCCAGCAGCATGACACGACGGCCAAGCTCTGCCAGCGCCAGGGACAAATTCACTGACACGTTAGTTTTCCCGACGCCACCTTTGCCGCCGGTCACCGCGATCACCTGTACGGGATGCATGCTGCCCATTTTATTTCTTTACCTTGTCTTGCTTAGACGCAGGCTACATGGGTTGGCCGCGTGAATCGCTGCAGACCATCGATGTAGATACAATTCAGGGTGTTCATGCTGCCCTCAACCCACCCGTTTTGCCGGGTTGTGGTAAAGGTCGGCGAACATATCGGCCATCGCTTCCTCGCTAGGCTCTTCTTGCATTTGCACGCTGACGGCACGGCTGACCAACTGATGACGGCGCGGCAGATGCAAATCATCTGGAATCCGCGGCCCGTCGGTCAGGTAGGCGACCGGAAGTTCATGACTGATCGCCAGGCTCAACACCTCGCCCAGGCTCGCGGTTTCATCGAGCTTGGTGAGGATGCATCCGGCCAGGCCACAGCGCTTGTAGCTATGGTACGCAGCGGTAAGAACTTGTTTTTGGCTGGTGGTTGCAAGCACCAGGTAATTTTTTGACTTGATACCACGCCCGGCCAGGCTTTCCAGTTGCATGCGCAACGCCGGGTCGCTGGCTTGCAGGCCGGCGGTATCGATCAACACCACACGCTTGCGCAGCAACGGATCGAGGGCGTTGGCCAGGGACTGGCCCGGGTCAACGTGGGTCACCGACACATTGAGGATACGGCCCAGGGTCTTGAGTTGCTCCTGGGCACCGATGCGGTAGCTGTCCATGCTCACCAGCGCGATATTCTGGGCGCCGTACTTGAGCACGTAACGCGCGGCCAGCTTGGCCAGGGTGGTGGTCTTGCCCATGCCGGCAGGGCCGACCATGGCGATCACGCCACCCTCTTCCAGGGGTTCGAGTTCCGGGGTCACGATCATCCGCGCCAGGTGGGCCAGCAACATGCGCCAGGCCTGGCGAGGTTCTTCGATTTCGGTGGTCAGCGCCAGCAGGTCGCGGGACAACGGGCCGGACAGACCGATGCGTTGCAGGCGACGCCACAGGTTGGCCTGTTGCGGTTTGCTGCCTTGCAGTTGGGTCCACGCCAGCGAACCAAGCTGCACTTCCAGCAGTTCGCGCAGGCCGTTGAGTTCAAAGCGCATCGAATCGAACACACGCTGGTCGACTGCGGCGGCCGGAGCTGGCGCGGCAGGACGCGGCGGCTCGATGAACGTCGGCTCGATCAACGGCTCGGCGGCGGTCAGCGGCAGGCCGGCGAACAACTGGCGATTGGTGGTCGCATCGCTGTCGCCACGCATGCTCAGTTCGGCCTGGGCCGAGACAATGCGCGAGGCAGTCTTGCGCAGCTCGTCTTCAAGCTCCATGTTCGGGACGCGCGGGGCCAGCGCCGAAGGGGTGTAATCCAGGGCAGCCGTCAGCTCGACACCGCCGGCAATACGACGGTTACCGATAATCGCAGCGTCGGCGCCCAGCTCGTCACGTACCAGTTTCATGGCCTGACGCATATCGGCGGCGAAAAAACGCTTTACTTGCATAACCCACTACCTCAGCCGTTGGGCCCTACTGTCGCGACGATAGTCACTTGCTTGTTGTCAGGGATTTCCTGATAAGCCAAAACGTGCAAATTCGGCACTGCCAGGCGTCCAAACCGCGACAACATCGCTCGGACCGGACCTGCCACCAACAGAATCACCGGTTGGCCCTGCATTTCCTGGCGCTGTGCGGCGTCGATCAACGAACGCTGCAGTTTTTCAGCCATGCTTGGCTCCAGCAGAACGCCCTCTTCCTGGCCTTGTCCTGCCTTCTGAATACTATTGAGCAATATTTGTTCCAACCTTGGCTCCAAGGTGATCACAGGTAGCTCAGACTCAACCCCTACAATGCTTTGCACGATAGCGCGGGACAATCCGACGCGCACCGCAGCCACCAGGGCGGCGGTATCTTGACTCTTGGCGGCATTGTTGGCGATGGCCTCGGCGATGCTGCGAATGTCGCGCACCGGCACTTGTTCGGACAGCAGCGCCTGCAGCACTTTGAGCAATTGCGACAGCGACAGCACGCCCGGCACCAGTTCTTCGGCGAGTTTTGGCGACGCCTTGGCCAGCAAACCCATTAATTGCTGGACTTCTTCGTGGCCGATCAGCTCGTGGGAGTGCTTGTACAGAATCTGGTTGAGGTGCGTGGCGACAACCGTACTGGCGTCCACCACGGTGTAACCGAGGGACTGCGCCTGGCTACGCTGGCTGACTTCGATCCATACCGCTTCCAGGCCAAAAGCCGGATCTTTGGCGGTTATACCGTTCAGTGTGCCGAACACCTGGCCGGGGTTGATCGCCAGCTCGCGGTCGGGGTAGATCTCCGCTTCGGCGAGGATCACGCCCATCAGGGTCAGGCGGTACGCGCTGGGGGCCAGGTCGAGGTTGTCGCGGATATGCACGGTGGGCATCAGGAAGCCCAGGTCCTGGGACAACTTCTTGCGCACACCCTTGATCCGCGCGAGCAATTGGCCGCCCTGGTTGCGGTCTACCAACGGAATCAGGCGGTAGCCGACTTCCAGGCCGATCATGTCGATCGGGGTCACATCGTCCCAGCCCAACTCCTTGGTTTCCTGGGCGCGGGCCGGCGACGGCAGCAACTCCTGCTGGCGCGCGATCTCTTGCTGGGCCTTCACTTTGATCACGTTCTGCTTTTTCCAGAACAGGTAGGCGCCACCGCCGGCCATGGCCGCCATGCTCAAGAACGAGACGTGGGGCATGCCGGGCACAAGCCCCATGATAGCCATGATGCCCGCCGCCACGGCCAGGGCCTTGGGCGAGGCAAACATCTGCCGGCTGATCTGCTTGCCCATGTCTTCGGAGCCCGATGCACGGGTCACCATGATCGCCGCTGCTGTGGATAACAACAGTGATGGCAATTGCGCCACTAAACCGTCACCGATAGTCAGCAGGGCGTAGACCTTGCCCGCATCGCCAAAGCTCATGCCGTGCTGGAAGATCCCGACCGCCATGCCGCCAATCAGGTTGATGAACAGAATCAACAGGCCGGCGATGGCATCACCGCGCACGAATTTGCTGGCACCGTCCATGGAACCGTAGAACTCGGCTTCCTGAGCCACTTCCAGGCGGCGCGTCTTGGCCTGGTTCTGGTCGATCAGGCCGGCGTTGAGGTCGGCGTCGATAGCCATCTGTTTGCCGGGCATGGCGTCGAGGGTAAAGCGCGCGCTCACCTCGGAAATCCGCCCGGCGCCCTTGGTCACCACCACGAAGTTGATGATCATCAGGATCGCGAACACCACGATACCGACCACGTAGTTACCGCCGATCACCACCTCACCGAAGGCCTGGATCACCTTACCGGCGGCGGCGTGACCGTCCTGGCCGTTGAGCATCACCACCCGCGTGGACGCCACGTTCAGCGCCAACCGCAGCAGCGTGGCGATTAGCAGGATGGTCGGAAAGACCGCAAAGTCGAGCGGCCGCAGGGCATAGACGCAGACCAGCAACACGACGACGGACAAGGCAATGTTGAAGGTGAAGAACACGTCGAGCAGGAACGGCGGTATTGGCAACATCATCATTGCCAGCATCACCAGCAACAACAACGGCACACCCAGATTGCCCCGCGACAAATCAGTCAGGGTGCCACGGGCCGTGTTGAGCATTTGAGAGCGATCTACCACCGGTATTCCTCGCGTTCCTTGAAGCAAAGTTTTGACGCTAGAGGGCGTCCTGAAGGCGGTATTGCAAGAAGCCTTCCAACTTTTGCTTGAGGTCGCAGATCCCTTATGGCGAGGACTGACTGACGAATGAGCAGGTAGGGGATCAACTGATTCAAATGACCGAAGACCTGCTGGTCAACCTCAGCCAATGCATTGCTCAATGACTTTTCGTTTGAGCTGGAAAGAGTTCGACGCAAGGGCGCAAGGGAACACTCAACGACCTGATGGCGGATCGTTCCGACATTCAGCGCGGGAACGATCAACCAGCCGGCTCTATTTAGAGAGGATTTTCACGCTCGCAGCCTGATCGCCCTTAGGCCCTTTTTCGACGAGAAACTCCACTTTCTGGCCCTCTTCAAGAGACTTGAAACCCTCGGCCTGGATGGCGGAAAAATGGACGAACACATCGCCGCCGCCATCCTGGCTAATAAACCCAAACCCCTTCTCCGCGTTAAACCATTTCACAGTGCCTGTTGCCATTGCCGTTCTCCGTACACTTCAATTAAGGACTTACACAGGTGTCGTCAGATCAGTCGAATGTCGCATGCATAGATGCCAGTCGGTCGATGGATCATCCAAAACTCCACTTTCTGCCCCTCCGACAGCAGGGGTCTATCCGAGCTGCATAGTTCTACCGATACATCTTCTGCCCCACTGTCCAGCGCAATAGAACCCAATCCGGTCTGTTGGTCATAAGATTTGACCCTGCCTGTGAATAGCTGCATCGCCCCACTCCCTGCATCTTGTTGCGCAGTACGCGAGGTAATAGAACCGCGAGCAGGCGATGCTGGCTACTGTCAAAGTTGACAGGCCAGGAAGGTTTTACGACGAATGGCACGGTGCCAATTTGAACGACCCGTCAGGAATCGCGACGCAAGTCCGGCGGAATCGGCAGGTCTTTAAGCGGATCAGGCCGCTTGCCTTTGCCCGCACGGTACTGGCGAATCTGATAGACATACGCCAACACCTGCGCCACCGCCAGGTACAGCCCGGCAGGGATTTCCTGGTCGAGGTCAGTGGAGTAGAAGATCGACCGCGCCAGCTCCGGCGATTCCAGCAGCAGGATGCCATTGGCCACGGCGATTTCGCGGATCTTCAGGGCGGTGAAGTCGCTGCCCTTGGCCAGCAGCATCGGCGCGCCGCCCTTCTCCGGGTCGTACTTGAGGGCCACGGCGTAGTGGGTCGGGTTGGTGATCACCACGTCGGCGTCGGGCACCGAAGCCATCATCTTGCGCTGAGACATTTCGCGCTGCAGTTGGCGAATGCGTTGCTTGACCTCGGGGCGGCCTTCCTGGTCCTTGTGTTCGTCGCGCACTTCCTGCTTGGTCATCAGCAGTTTTTTGTGGCTTTCCCACAACTGGATCGGCGCATCCACGGCGGCGATCAGGATCAACCCGGCGGCCATCCACAACGCGCTCCAGCCCACCACTTGCACGCTGTGGATGATCGCTGACTCCACCGGTTCATGGGCGATGCGCAGCAAGTCGTCGATGTCGGAGGTCAATACCACCAGCGCCACGAACAAAATCAGGATGAACTTGGCCAGGGCCTTGAGCAGTTCCATCAGGGCCTTGGTGGAAAACATCCGCTTGAGCCCGGCGGCAGGGTTCATGCGGCTGAATTTGGGCGCCATGCTGCTCGCAGCGAATAGCCAGCCGCCAAGGGCGACGGGGCCGATCAGCGCCGCCAGCAACAAAGTGATCAAAATCGGCTGCACCGCCAGGATCGCGATTTTCCCCGAATGCAGCAGGTACTGCCCCATGGCGCCGGGGCTGAGCAGCACTTCACGGGGCAAGGTGAAGTTGAGCTTCATCAACTCCATCAGGTCGAGCGCCAGGCCGCCGCCGTAGATCAGCAAGGCGCCAGCACCGGCCATCATTGTCGCAACGGTGTTGAGCTCTTTGGAGCGGGCAATCTCGCCCTTTTCCCTGGAGTCCTTTTTACGCTTATCCGTGGGGTCTTCTGTTTTGTCCTGACCACTCTCGCTCTCGGCCATGGCTCAGCGCGCCCGTGCCAGATCACGTAAGAACTGCAAGGCGTCGGTCGCCAGCGGTTGATACTGATTGAGTATGTCGGCCATGCCGATCCAGAAAATCCCCATGCCCAACACCAGGGTCAACGGGAAACCGATAGAGAAGATATTCAGTTGCGGCGCCGCGCGGGTCATCACGCCAAAGGCGATGTTGACCACCAGCAGCGCAGTGATCGCCGGCAGCACCAGCAACAGCGAAGCGCCCAACACCCAACTGAGGCGCCCCACCAGCTCCCAGAAGTGATTGACCACCAGCCCCGAGCCGACCGGCAAGGTGGTGAAACTTTCGGTCAGCACCTCGAACACCACCAGGTGGCCGTTCATGGCCAGGAACAGCAAGGTCACCAGCATAGTCAGGAACTGCCCGATCACCGCTGCCGACACGCCGTTGGTGGGGTCGACCATGGACGCGAAGCCCATGCCCATCTGGATCGAGATGATTTGCCCGGCAATCACGAAGGCCTGGAAGAATAGCTGCAGGGAGAAACCCAGCAGCGAGCCGATGAGGATCTGCTCGGCAATCAGCATCAGCGCACTGAGGTCCAGCGCGTTGACGGGCGGCATCGGCGGCAAGCCCGGCATCAGGGCCACGGTGATCGCCACCGCGAAATACAGGCGGATGCGGCGCGGCACCAGGGTAGTGCCGAACACCGGCATGCTCATCAGCACCGCCGTGACCCGGAACAGCGGCAAGATAAACGAAGCCACCCAGGTACTGATCTGGGTGTCGGTCAACGCCAGCAGCGATTGCATGCGGTCAGCCGATCAACTGCGGAATACTGCCGTACAACTGCAGGATGTATTCCATGAAGGTCTGCACCAGCCACGGGCCGGCGACGATCAGGGTGATCAGCATCACCAGCAGGCGCGGCAGGAAGCTCAGGGTTTGTTCATTGATCTGGGTCGCGGCCTGGAACATCGCCACCAGCAGGCCGACCAACAGGCTCGGCACCACCAGCACGGCGACCATCATGGTGGTCAGCCACAACGCTTCACGGAACAGGTCGACGGCAACTTCTGGGGTCATGGCCCTACACTCCGCCGAAACTGCTGGCCAACGTGCCGATAATCAGCGCCCAGCCGTCCACCAGCACAAACAGCATGATCTTGAACGGCAACGAGATGATCAGCGGCGACAGCATCATCATCCCCATGGCCATCAGCACGCTCGCCACCACCAGGTCGATGATCAGGAACGGGATAAAGATCATGAAACCGATCTGGAACGCCGTCTTCAATTCCGAGGTAACAAACGCCGGCACCAGGATCGTCAGCGGTGCCTGATCCGGGGTGGCGATGTCGGTGCGCTTGGACAGACGCACAAACAGTTCAAGGTCGCTGGAGCGGGTCTGCGACAGCATGAAGTCCTTGATCGGGCCTTGGGCCTTGTCGATGGCGTCTTGCGCCGTGAGCTTTTCCGCAAGGTAAGGCTGCAGGGCTTGCTGGTTCACCTTGTCGAATACCGGCGCCATGATGAACATCGTCAAGAACAGCGCCATGCCGGTGAGGATCTGGTTCGATGGCGTCTGTTGCAGGCCCAGGGCCTGACGCAGGATCGAGAACACAATGATGATCCGGGTGAAGCTGGTCATCAGCATGACAAACGCCGGGATAAAACTCAGCGCCGTCATGATCAACAGGATCTGCAGGCTGACCGAATACTCCTGGGCCCCGGCCGCGTTGGTGCCCAGGGTAATCGCCGGGATCGACAACGGGTCGGCGGCGAACGCCAATGGCGCGGCCAGCCACAGCATGAGCGTCAATAAAACGCGCATTACTTCTTATCCTTCTGATCCTTGCCCAGCAACTCCATCAGGCGCTGGGCGAATTCTGGCGTGGCGGCCTGGGTCGGGGCGACGTTGACCGGCGTCTTGAGCACGTGCAGCGGGGTGATGCGGCCGGGGGTGAGGCCCAGCAGGATCTGTTCCTCGCCCACCTGCACCAGCACCAGCCGATCACGCGGGCCGAGGGCGCGCGAACCGATCATCTCGATGACCTGGGCGTTGCCCGGACCAATGTTCTGCACGCGACGCATTAGCCAGGCCAGCACAAAAATCAGCCCGACCACGAGCAACAGGCCCAGCACCAACTGGGTCAGTTGGCCACCGATGCCGCTGCTCACCACGGGGGCGGCGGCCGCTTGCGCGACCGGCTCGGCCGCGAGGGCGCTCAATGGCAGCGCCAAAAACAGTCCCGCCATCGAATACTTCATGTCAGCGCAGCTTCTTGATGCGTTCGCTCGGGCTGATCACGTCGGTCAGGCGAATGCCGAACTTTTCGTTGACCACCACTACCTCGCCATGGGCGATCAGCGTGCCGTTGACCAGTACGTCCAACGGCTCACCGGCCAGGCGATCCAGCTCGATCACCGAGCCCTGGTTGAGCTGCAGCAGGTTGCGGATGTTGATGTCGGTGCTGCCGACTTCCATGGAGATCGACACCGGGATGTCGAGAATCACGTCCAGGTTCGGGCCGTCGAGGGTCACCGGGTTGTTATTCTTCGGCACGCTGCCGAATTCTTCCATGGGCATGCGGTTACTGGCCGGTGCGGTGGAGGCATCGGCCGCCAGCAGCGCGTCGATATCGTCCTGGCCAACATCGCCGGTTTCTTCCAGGGCCGCAGCCCATTCGTCGGCCAGGGCCTGGTCTTCGGCGGAAGTGTTTTCGTGTTCGGTAGCCATTACATGTCCTCGGCGGAGCAAACATTCATAAATAAATAGGGGTGCATCAATACGGGTGACTCAGCGCCGGCTGATCGACTCCACCACTTGCAGTGCCAGTTTGCCCTTGTGCGAACCAAGCTTGACCTTGAACGACGGTACGCCGCTGGCGCGCATGATCAGTTCTTCCGGCAACTCGACGGGAATCACGTCGCCCGGCTGCATGTGCAAAATATCCCGCAGGCGCAGTTGGCGACGGGCCACGGTGGCGGTCAGGGGCACGTCGACGTCCAGCAGGTCTTCGCGCAGGGCCTTGACCCAGCGTTCGTCCTGGTCATCGAGGTCGGACTGGAAGCCGGCGTCGAGCATTTCGCGCACGGGCTCGATCATCGAGTACGGCATGGTCACGTGCAGGTCGCCGCCACCGCCATCGAGTTCGATGTGGAAGGTAGACACGACAACGGCTTCGCTGGGGCCAACGATGTTGGCCATGGCCGGGTTCACTTCCGAGTTGATGTACTCGAAATTGACCTCCATGATCGCCTGCCAGGCTTCCTTCAAGTCGATGAAGGCCTGCTCCAGCACCATACGCACCACGCGCAGTTCAGTAGGGGTGAACTCGCGGCCTTCGATCTTGGCGTGACGGCCGTCGCCACCGAAGAAGTTGTCCACCAGTTTGAACACCAGTTTGGCGTCGAGGATGAACAACGCAGTACCGCGCAATGGCTTGATCTTGACCAGATTGAGGCTGGTAGGCACGTACAGCGAGTGTACATATTCGCCGAACTTCATCACCTGCACGCCGCCCACCGCCACATCTGCCGAGCGGCGCAGCATGTTGAACATGCTGATGCGGGTGTAACGGGCGAAACGCTCATTGATCATTTCCAGGGTCGGCATGCGTCCACGGACGATGCGATCCTGGCTGGTCAGGTCATAACTTTTGACGCTGCCGGGCTCAGCAGCCATTTCGGTCTGTACCAGACCATCGTCCACGCCATGCAGCAGCGCATCGATTTCATCCTGGGACAGCAGGTCTTGCACGGCCATGTCGTGATCCTACTGCAATACGAAATTAGTGAAGAGCGCCTGCTCGACCACCACTTTGCCGAGCTCTTTCTGGGCCACTTCCTGCACGCTGGCAGTGACCTTCTGGCGCAACATTTCCTGGCCCACCGGCGTAGCCAGGCTGTCGAAACTTTGCGCGGAAAACAACATCACCAGGTTATTGCGGATCACCGGCATATGCACCTTGAGGGCCTCAAGGTCCGCCTGGTTGCGCGCCAGCAAGGTGATGCTCACCTGCAGGTAGCGTTGACGACCGTTCTGATTGAAGTTGGCGACAAAGGCCGGAAGCATCGGCTCGAAGATTGCCGGTTGCTTGACGTTACTGGCAGTTTCGGCGGCGGGCGCCGGTTTGCTCGCACTGCTGTGCATGATGTACCAAGTGCCGCCCACGGACGCGCCAATCGCCAGGACCAGGCCCAGGACAATCAACAGGATAAGCTTGAGCTTGCCCTTGCCCTTACCTGCGGGTGCTTGTGCTGCGTCTTCGCTCTTCGCCATGCCAATAATCCGTCACTATTTGGGGATTCATAGATCTACGGAAAGGCAAGAGCAAGTGTTATGCCAGAGTTGTCTGGCAATCGGGGAAGAGAGATCACCGCGAATCGAATGTAGGAGGGGGCTTGCTCCCGATAGCGGTGTGTCAGTCAATAGATTCATTGGCTGATACACCGCCATCGGGAGCAAGCCCCCTCCCACACTTGAGCCGGTGCCAGGCTTAGGATCAGGCGTAATAGTCAACGGCGCTGGAGCCAATCACGGTGGCCGTCACCGGCGCGACGGCCGCGGCCACTTCGGCATGATCGGCAACGTCGCCGCTGTCACCCCGACCGCCACGACCACTGACACCGTTCGCCTGGTTCTGGTTCTGTTGCTGTTGACCCTGGCCCTGCCAACCACGGGACTGGTCGGACACATTGACGTCGACCTGCCCCATGCCCTGCTGGGCAAACATCTCGCGCAAACGGCCGGACTGGGTTTCCAGTGCTTCACGCACAACGGCGTGACCACTCATGAAGGTGACCTGGGCCTGCTGGTCGGCCGTCATGTTGACCTTGATATCCAGGCGCCCGAGTTCGGCCGGCTGTAGCTGGATCTCTGCCGACTTGAGGTTGGCGCTGGACAGGTACATCACGCGGTTGACCACTTCCTCGGTCCAGCCGCTCTGGTGCATGGCCAGCGGTGCGTTGGCGACCGGCGGCAAAGCATTGGCGGTTTTCGGCGTGGCGGCCTGGGTCAGTGCGGCCAGGCGGTTGGCGAAGTCATCGACACGCGTGTCGCTGCTGGCGCTCTTCAAATCCTTGAGGCCGCCTTCGATCAACCCGCCAAAGGCTTTGTCGCCGCCCTGGTCGGTGCTGTCCTTGCTGGCTTGCTGGTCCACCATGTTAGCCAGGCCCGTGGCGAAGTTCTGCGCAGCGGTCGGCTGGTCCTGGGACGGCGGCGCGGCGCTCTGCGGGGCCTGACTGCTGGCCGACACATGACCGCCCTGCTCCATCGCCAGGCGTACCGCCGGCATCGCGTCCAGAGGGTCTGCCGTGGGATCGAAGGCCGGCTTGGCCACATCGGTCGCTGCCAGCGGTGCCGTGACCACCGGCTGGGCCTTGTCATCCTTGGCAGCAGCAGCCGGGGCTGGCGTTTCCACCGGCACCGGCACTGGCACAGCAACCGGCGTGACCGTGACAATCAGGGCCGGATCAACCACCGGGGCAACCACTGGGTCTACCGCCGGCTGCTGCGCCAGGGCTGGGTCGGCGGGCGGGGTTTGATCACTGCTGGCGCTGTCGGCGGGTTTGGCCGGCGGGTCGGCTGGCAAGGGTTTGCCGCTATCGGCAACCGCTGGCGTACCGGCGGCAGGCTTATCGTTGTTCGCGGCAGGTTTATCGTTGTTCGCGACAGGCTTATCGTTGCCAGCAACAGGCTTGGCACTCGCGTCAGCAGGCTTGTCGCGCGCGGGCTTGGCCGAGTTGTCGTCGGCCTTGGCCGAGGGCTTCGAACCTTGGCTGGCGAACACCTGAGCAAAGCCAGGGCCCTTGTCCCGCGGCTCCGCGGCCGCCGCCGGTGGATTGGCGGCAGGCGCTTGAGGCTTGGCCGCAGGGGCAGCCTGAAGGAGCGAATTAGGGGCGACTGGCATAGGTAAGGTCTCCACTGCATGGGAATCGGGGATGCAGTATCAGGAGATAGAGCAAGAGTCGGGCCAGCTCTGCGGAAAAGCGGTGTGGGACCTGAAATTAAAGCTGGAAGCGCTGGCGCTCCGACTCATACAGCGGCTTGACCAGCGCAAACTCATGGTCGATCTGATCGACCAAGGCCCCCAGGTCCGCCGCAGCCTCGACAGACTCAACCTCCAAGCGCTGGCACAAGTGCGCCAACCGCACTGCACCGAGGTTACCACTGCTGCCCTTGAAACTATGGGCGATGCGCGCCAACGCCTTGGCATCGTCGCGAGCTTTGCGCAGCGCTTCGACGCGCTTTTGCGAATCATCGAGAAAGGTATCGAGCAATTTGGGGTACTCGCCTTCCATGACTTCCTGCAAACCCGATAACACGTCCGGGTCCAGATGAACCTCAACCACTTGTTCGCTCCTTGATCAAGAATCGGCGGATTATGCCAGAGCCTCCCAGCAAAACTCCACGCAGACACTGCGCCCGCCGTCGGACCAGCGTACATCGCTACTCAGTTGACGCACCAGGCCCAAGCCGCGACCAGACAGACGGTCGAGATCCAGCGGGCGAGCCAGTACCTGTTCCACATCGAACCCGGGGCCGCTGTCTTCGATGCGCAAGGTCATCCTGCCGCCCGTAGCGGTGGGCTCTACCTGCACATGCACGCGCACATAACCGCTGTTGAGTTGCACCAGCCGCTCATTGCGCTGGCGGTAATACTGCGCAAAACCTTCAGCATTGCGCTTGAGCCGCGAGTCCAGGCCCAGCACGCCATGCTCCAGGGCGTTGGAATACAGTTCGGCCATCACGCTGTAGAGCGCCCCGCTCTGCTCGCGCAAGCCGTGGATCTCCAGCAGCAGTTGCAACAGATAGGGCAACGGGTTGTAGCGTTTGAGGGTCTCGGCGCGAAACTCGAAACTCACCGACCAATCCAACGGGCACGACTGGCCACTGTCGGCATACAGCGGCCCCGTCGCACGCATCGACTGGCCGGCCTGCAGGGTAATTTCGAGCATGCTCACGTCATCCCGCGCCTCACCGCGAAACGCCGCCAGGGCCTGCTCGATATCCTCGAACAAGCGGTCGGGCTCACGATTGGCGGCAAACACCTGCTGCAAGCGCTCGGCGCCGAACAATTGTTCGTTGGCATCGGCGGTATCCAGCACGCCATCGGAGAGCAGAAATACGCGGTCGCCCAGGGCCATCGGCCAGACTTCGGTGCGATCATCGAACGCCTGCGCCGACAGCACGCCCAACGGCAAGTGCCGTGATATCAGCGGCGTGCGCTTACCGGTGGCGACTTCATGCACATAGCCCTCGGGCATGCCGCCATTCCAGACTTCCACCGCACGCCGTTGCGCGCTCAGGCACAACAGCGTCGCGCAGCAGAACATGTCCACCGGCAGGATGCGTTTGAGCTTGGCGTTCATCTCCCGCAGGATCTGCGTCAACCCGTAGCCCTTGGCCGTCATGCCATAGAACACTTCGGCCAACGGCATGGCGCCGACCGCCGCTGGCAGGCCGTGCCCGGTGAAGTCGCCGAGCAGCACATGCATGTCACCCGCCGGCGTGTAGGCTGCCAACAACAAGTCGCCGTTGAACAGCGCATAGGGCGATTGCAGGTAGCGAATGTTCGGCGCCGCGTTGATGCAACCCGAATGGGCGACCTTGTCGAACACCGCCTTGGCCACGCGCTGCTCATGCAGCAGGTAGTCATGGTGCTTGGCGATCAGGTCACGCTGCTGCAACACCGTGGCCTGCAGGCGGCGCAGGCGATCCATCGCATTGATCTTGGCCGCGAGAATCAGCGGGTTATAGGGCTTGGGCAAGAAGTCATCGCCACCGGCATCCAGGCACTGGGCCAGGGCTTCGCTTTGGCGCAGGGAGGTGAGGAAGATGATCGGCACCAGGGCCTCACCCGCCAGTTGCTTGATCCGCCGCGCGGCCTCAAAGCCATCCATCACCGGCATCAGGGCGTCCATCAGCACCAGTTGTGGACGTTCGCGGGCAAACAGCTCGACGGCTTGTGCGCCGTTGCTGGCGGTGAGCACCTGGTGGCCCTGGCGCCGGACGATGGTCGACAGCAACAGCAGGTCGGCGGCGCTGTCTTCGGCGATCAGGATGGTCAGCGGTTCGAGGACCGGAGCCAGCGCGCTCAATTGATGTCGAACAGTTTGTCGAAATTGGAAATCGCGAGGATCTTGCGCACGTCGGAACTGCTGTTGATCACCTGGATTTCCGAGTTATCTCCCCCGGCATGATCGCGCAGCAGCAGGAGCATGCCCAGGGCGGAGCTGTCCATGTAGGTGGTTTCTTTCAGGTCGACGATGTATACGTCTGGCACCTTGTAGAAACGCTCGTAGGCGTCACGAAAGAGCTGGTGGCTGCCGAAATCGAACCGGCCCTTGATTGCGATCGTCAACTTCTTCCCATCCAGGGATACTTCTGACTCGACTGACATGTGACTGCTTCCTTGTCATGGGTCTAGATACAAGGTGTAGCAGGCTAACCGGATGTGGGCAACACAGCGAAGCAAATGTGGGAGGGGGCTTGCTCCCTCCCACATTGAGTCCGGAGCTTGGCGCTAGTAGGGATTCTGGCGCGGCAGGCGCTGGGACAACTCATCGAGCAGTTTTTGCTCGCGCTTATCCTCAAGCGCCCGCGCCTCATCGATATAGCGCTGCACCAGCTTGCGCAACCCTTCGACCCGGGCATACGCCTGCTGCCAGCTTTCGCGGGCCTTGTCGAGGTTGTTCTGGTGCCAGGCCAGGCTCTGGCGCTGCTGGCCGACAGCGGTTTCAAGCTGGTTGAGAAAGCCCTGGTAGCCCATCAGCCACTGGCCGGACACGCCTTTGGTGCCGCGCTCGATCCACTGCTGCTGGTACTCGCCGCGAAAGCGCTCCAGGTCGCCGAGCTTACTTTCCGCCAGGCGCACCTGGCCCTGGAAGTAACCCAGGCGCTGGACGGCGGTTTTTTCGGCCTTTTCGGCCATGTCCACCACCGGGGCCAAGCGTGAGGAGCGGTTGCTGGCCATGGCTTAGCCGCCTGGCGCGGGGGCGAAGATGGACTGCAGGTGCGCTTCGCTTTCGCCCATGCTGATGTTGTCGTTGAGGCCTTGGCGCAGGTAGGTGACCAATTGCGGTTGCAGGGCAATCGCCAGGTCAGTCTCACGATCGCCGCCGGCCACATAGGCGCCAACGCTGATCAGGTCGCGACTTTGCTGGTAGCGCGACCACAACTGCTTGAACTGCTGGGCACGGGCCATGTGCTCCGGGGTGACCACCGACGGCATCACCCGGCTGATGGACGCTTCGATGTCGATGGCCGGGTAGTGCCCCTCCTCCGCCAGGCGCCGCGACAGCACGATGTGACCGTCGAGCACGCCCCGCGCCGAGTCGGCGATCGGGTCTTGCTGGTCATCGCCTTCAGACAACACGGTGTAAAACGCGGTGATCGACCCACCCCCCGCCTCGGCATTACCGGCGCGCTCCACCAGCTTGGGCAACTTGGCGAACACCGACGGCGGATAGCCCTTGGTGGCCGGCGGCTCGCCGATGGCCAGGGCGATTTCCCGCTGGGCCTGGGCGAAACGCGTGAGGGAGTCCATCAGCAATAGGACGTTCTTGCCCTTGTCGCGAAAATATTCGGCGATGCGCGTGCAGTACATGGCGGCGCGTAAACGCATCAGCGGCGCATCGTCGGCCGGGGACGCAACGACGACGGAACGCTTGAGGCCTTCTTCACCGAGGCTGTGCTCGATGAACTCCTTCACTTCCCGGCCCCGTTCGCCGATCAGCCCCACCACGATGATGTCGGCCTCGGTAAAACGGGTCATCATGCCCAGCAACACCGACTTACCCACGCCGGTACCGGCAAACAGGCCGAGGCGCTGGCCGCGACCGACCGTCAATAAACCGTTGATGCTGCGAATGCCCACGTCAAGCGGCTGGCTGATGGGGTTGCGCTTGAGCGGGTTGATGGTGGGGCCATCCATCGGCACCCAGTCTTCGGCTTTCATGCCGCCCTTGCCGTCCAGCGCACGACCGGCACCGTCCAGCACGCGACCGAGCATGCTCATGCCCATGGGCAGGCGGCCGGTATCGGCCAGCGGCACCACGCGGGCGCCGGGGGCGATGCCCGCCAGGCTGCCAACCGGCATCAGGAAAATCTTGCTGCCGGAAAAGCCCATCACCTCGGCTTCGACCTGCACCGGGTGGTAACTGTCGTCGTTGATCACCAGGCAGCGGCTGCCCATGGCGGCGCGCAGGCCTTCGGCTTCGAGGGTCAGGCCAACCATGCGCAGCAAGCGCCCTTCGAGGATCGGCTGGCCGGGCAACTTGGTGGCCTCGGCATACCCGCTCAGACGCTTGGCGAAACTGGTGCGATCAAGGCGCATCGGGGGCGTCCAGGTCCACGCTCATGTCAGGTTCGGCCGGGTTCAGGACCTGCTCGTGCACCTGGTCCAGCAACTGGGCCATGATCTGGCTGATGCGCGTTTCCACCGTGGCGTCGATGCGGCTGTATTCGGTCTCGACGCGGCAACCACCGGGCTGCAGCGCTGCATCTTCGACGATGCGCCAGGTTTCTTCATGGCGCTCGCGCAGGGCTTTGACCTGTTCGAAATCCTGCGGGTTGATGTGCAGCCGCACATTGCCGACACCCAGGGGCAGCAGCTTGAGGGCTTCACGCATGACGCTTTCGATCTGACTGGAGTCCAGCACCAGCTCACGCTGGATCACCTGGCGGGCGATGTGTTCGACCAACCCGACCATGGCTTTTTCGATCTGCGAATCCTGCTCGGCGATGGGCTCGAACAGGCTGCCCATCAGGCGTTCCAGGCTGGCCAGCTTGACGTTCAAGGCAGCCTCGGCTTCCTGGCGAACCTTGAGCGTGGTGCTGCGAAAACCATCTTTTTCGCCAGCGGCGAAGCCTTCGTTGTAGGCCTCCTGGCGAATGCTTTCCAACTCTTCCAGGGTCAGCGGCTGGACTTCTTCCAGCGGCACTTCTTCCATTTCCGCCGGCAGTTCTTCCACAGGCTCAGGTTCGGGCTCCGGCACATGCGGATCGAAGCTGGGCAACGACCAGATGTCGAACCCGCCCACGTCCCGCGCGCGAATCAGGTCGCTGGGCGCTTCATCTTTGTTCGACATGCGAGGCGCCTTAGATCATTTCTTCGCCGCCCTTCCCACCGAGAACGATTTCTCCGGCTTCGGCCATACGGCGGGCAATCGTGAGGATTTCCTTCTGCGCGGTTTCCACGTCGCTGACGCGTACCGGGCCTTTGGCTTCCAGGTCGTCGCGCAACAGTTCGGAGGCGCGCTTGGACATGTTCTTGAAGATCTTTTCCTTGACGCCTTCGTCCGAACCCTTGAGGGCCAGTACCAGCACGTCGGAGGAGACTTCGCGCAACAGCGCCTGGATGCCACGGTCGTCGACGTCGGAGAGGTTGTTGAACACGAACATGAGGTCTTCGATCTGGCCGGACAGGGTGTCGTCGATCTCGCGGATCGAGTCCATCAACTGGCCTTCGACCGAGCTGTCGAGGAAGTTCATGATGTCGGCTGCGCGCTTGATACCGCCCAAGGTGGTACGCGAAGCATTCGAGTTGCCCGAGAACTGCTTCTCGAGAATCGTGTTGAGTTCTTTCAGGGCCGCCGGCTGCACGGTGTTCAACGACGACACGCGCAGGATGATGTCCAGGCGCACTTTATGGTCGAAGTGGCCGAGCACTTCGCCGGCCTGGTCGGGGTCGAGGTACGCCACCACGATCGCCTGGATCTGCGGGTGCTCGTAGCGGATCACGTCGGCGACGGCGCGCGGCTCCATCCATTTCAGGCTGTCGAGGCCGCTGGTGTTGCCGCCCAACAGGATGCGGTCGATCAGGCCGTTGGCCTTGTCTTCGCCGAGGGCCGAGGTGAGCATCTTGCGGATGTAGCTGTCGGAGCCGACGCCCAGGCTGGTCTGGTCGCCGACGATCTCGACGAACTCGCTCATCACCTGTTCGACCTGCTCTCGGTGAACGTTGCGCATCTGCGCCATGGCCACGCCCACGCGCTGGACCTCTTTGGGCCCCATGTGGCGCAGCACTTGTGCGGCGTCGGTTTCACCCAGGGACAGCAGCAGGACTGCGGCTTTGTCGACCTTGGTGAGCTTGGCAACAGCGGCTCGACTATCACTCATCTGCGTTAATCCACTCTTTCACGACCTGGGCCACACGGCCCGGGTCTTCTGCCACCAGACTCTTGATTGCGTTCAACTGAGCGTCATAGCCTTCGCTCGGGCTTGGCAACAGGATGCTTTGCGGGCCGCCGAGGCTGACGCGGTCGTTGGCCAGTTCGCCATCCAGGCCGCCCATGCCACCCAACTCGACATCGCTGCCAGCGAAGGTTGCCAGTTGTTTCTTACCATTGCCGGTGATGTTGTTGAGCACCGGACGCAGCACGCCGAACACCAGCACTACGATGAACAACACGCCCAGCACTTGCTTGACGATGTCCCAGAACCACGGCTGGGTGTAGAACGCCGCTTCAGCGATGACTTCGCCACGCTCGGCGGAGAACGGCATGTTGATCACGCTGACGCTGTCACCACGGCTGGCGTCGAAACCGACGGCATCCTGCACCAGGCGAGTGAAGCGTGCCAATTCGTCGGCGCTCCACGGCGCGCGGGTGACGGCGCCATCAGCGGCGGCGATCTTGACCTGGTCATCGACCACCACCGACACCGACAGGCGATTGATCCGGCCCTGTTGCTGCTTGGTGTGGCTGATGGAACGGTCGAGTTCGAAGTTCTTGGTCGACTGGTTACGCTTGTCCGCCGGGTAGGGAGCGAGCATCGGCTGGCCGGTGGCCGGGTCCATGATCTGCTGACCGTTGGCGTCCAGCAGTGGCTGGCCAGCGGCAATGGCTCCAGCGGTCGCGGCGGCACCGCCGGTGGTCTGCGGGGCTGAAGCCGGGGCTGGCGGCTGATTGCTCAGGGCACCCGGCACACCTTGTGGGCCGCTGCTGGCGGTGCGTTGTTCGCTGGTCGATTGCTCGCTGCGCAGGGCCGGCTGGTCCGGGTTGAACTGCTCGGAGGTCGATTCGACGGCGCTGAAATCCACGTCGGCGGACACTTCAGCCTTGTAGCGATCGTTACCCAGCACCGGTTGCAGGATGTTGTGGACACGCTGGGTGAGCATGCTTTCCATGCGGCGGCTGTAGTCGAACTGCTTGCCGGCCTGGGTCAGCGAAGAGTTTTCCGCCATATCGGACAGCAGGTTGCCCTTCTGGTCGACTACGGTGATTTGCGACTTGCTCAATTCGGGAACGCTGGTGGCCACCAGGTTGATGATCGCCAACACTTGGCCTGGCTCCAGGGAGCGGCCGGAAAACAGTTCGACCAATACCGAGGCACTTGGCTTGCGCTCATCACGCACAAACACCGAGCTCTTCGGAATCGCCAGGTGAACACGGGCGCCCTTGACGTTGTTGAGGCTGGAGATGGTCCGCGCCAGTTCGCCTTCCAGGCCACGACGGTAGCGGGTCGCTTCCATGAACTGGCTGGTGCCCAGGCCCTGGTCCTTGTCGAGGATCTCAAAACCGATATTGCTGTCGGACGGGGTCACGCCGGCGGCGGCCAGCTTCATGCGGGCACGGGCGACATCATCGGCCTTGACCAGCAGCGCCCCGGAGTTGGGCTCCACGGTGTAGGCAATGTCGGCGGCGGCCAGGGTTTCCATGATCTGTTTGGAATCCATACCGGCCAGGCTGCCGTACAGCGGCCGGTAATCGGGTTGCTGCGACCACAGCACCACGGCAAAACCAATCGCCACGCTGGCAGCCAGGCCGACCATCAGGCCCACCTGACGCAGCATGGTCATTTCCGAGAGGTTTTCCAGGAACGACAGGCCAAACAGCGGCGGCTTGCCGTCTGCCTTGGCGGGTACGTTGTCCACGACTGCTTCTGCCATGACTTAAATCTCGCCCTTAAACCGGCATCTGCATGATGTCTTGATAAGCCTGAACCAGTTTGTTGCGCACCTGGGTCAAGGCTTGAAAGGACACAGTGGCTTTCTGCGAAGCGACCATCACGTCGGTCAGGTCCACGCCGCTCTTGCCGATCTCGAACGCGGTCGCCAACTGGTTGGAGGCTTGCTGAGTGTCACTGACTTTGTTGACTGCCTGGCCGAGCATGTCGGCGAAACTGCTTTGGCCCAATTCCGGCGCTGGCGCGACGGATTTCGGTTGAGCCATGGCATCCATTTGCATGGAGCGCATATCCAACATCAACCGATTGAACTCAATACCCTGGCTCATGACCTTCTCTCTCCGACGACCCGCATTTTTTTGACACTACGCAGCAGTTACTAGGGGTGGTAGCAACAAGGGTGCCAGCTCTGTAGCAACTTGTAAGAAAAGGCGACAAAACTTGTCGACCTTGTTACCGATCAGGTGGCGAAAAGGTAGCCTTCCACGTCCATCCCAGCGTCGCGCATCTGCGCCAGCTTGTAGCGCAAGGTGCGCGGGCTGATGCCCAGGCGCTCGGCCGCTTCTTTGCGGCGGCCGCGTTCGGCGCGCAGGGTGTCGATGATCATCTGGAATTCGCGGCGGCGCAGGTCGTCGCCCAGAGCCCCTGCAGACTCGGCTTCAGCGACCAGCGGCACGGGCGCCAGGCTCGGTAACGGCGCGGCGCCACTGCCCATGGCCAGGCAGAAGTCCTGGGGCTGGATCAAGCCGCCCTGTTGCAAAATCAATGCACGCTGAATCGCGTTGTCCAGCTCCCGCACGTTGCCGGGCCACGCGTAGCTGATCAGGCAGGCCTGGGCTTCGACCGACAGCCGCGCCTGGGCGTGCTTCATTTTTTTGACGTGGTTGTTCAGCAGACGCTCGGCCAGCGGGATGATGTCCGCCGGGCGCTCGCGCAGTGCGCGCCAGGCCAGGGGGAATACCGAGAGACGGTAGAACAAGTCTTCCCGAAAGCGCCCCGCCGCCACTTCGCCGGCCAGGTCGCGGTTGGTGGTGGCGACCACGCGGATATCCAGCTGGATCGGCTTGCGCGCACCGACCCGCTCCACTTCACGCTCTTGCAGCACCCGCAGCAGCTTGGCTTGTAGGCCCAGGGGCATTTCCGAAATTTCGTCAAGCAGGATGGTGCCGCCGTCGGCCTGTTCGAACTTGCCCGCCTGGGCCGCGATGGCGCCGGTGAACGAGCCCTTTTCGTGGCCGAACAGCGTGGCTTCGAGCATGTTGTCGGGGATCGCCGCGCAATTGATCGCGATAAAGGGCTGCTGGGCGCGGCCCGATTGCTGGTGGATATAGCGCGCCAACACTTCCTTGCCGGTGCCCGACTCGCCGGAAATCAACACGGTTGAGTCACTGCGCGCCACGCGGGCCGCGAGTTCCAGCAATTGTGCGCTGGAGGGTTCGAAGGCAATCGGGCCGTCGCCTTCACCGGCCGGAATCACTCCCAGGGCATGCCGCGCCACCAGTTCGATCAACGCCTTGGGCTCGAAGGGCTTGACCAGATAATCCGCCGCACCCTGGCGCATGGCGTCCACCGCGCGCTCGACGGCGCCATGAGCGGTCATCAGCAACACCGGCAGTTGCGGCTGTCGCGCACGCAGCAGGCCGAGCAACTGGTGGCCGTCCATGCCTGGCATGTTCACGTCGCTGACCACCAGGCTGAAGGGCTCTTGCTCCACCGCCTCCAAGGCTTCCTCGGCGGAACCGACCGCACGATAGTCATGGCCCGCCAGCAACAGCGTGTCAGCCAATGCCTCACGTAGGGCACGATCGTCTTCCACCAACAAAACCTTGATAGCCATAGCCTTTTTACTCCGCGCTTGCCGCGCATGAAAACAGCGGCAAGGTCATCAATGCACAGGTGCCACGCCCCAAGCGGGAACGCAGTTGCAATTCTCCCTGATGGGCACGTGCCACTGCCTTGACCACCGTCAGGCCCAGGCCCGTACCGTTGGTCTTAGTGGTAAAAAACGGTTCGCCGAGGCGTTGCAGCACCCCCGGCTCGATGCCGCTACCGCTGTCGCTGATGCACAGGCGCAGGGTTTGTGCGCGGGTGTACAGATGCACCTTGAGCTGCGCGCCGGGGCCGCTGGCCTGGGTCGCGTTTTCGATCAGGTTGAGCAGCGCGCCCACCAGCGTGTCGCGGTTGCACAACAATTCGCCTTGGTGGCTGTCGCACTGCCAGCGCACATTGGCGCCCTGGACGTGGGTGGCGGCCGCCGCTTGCAGGGCCTGCATCAGGCCGGACGGGGTGAGGCGGTCGGTCAGCGGCAATTCTCCGCGGGCAAACACCAGCATGTCGCGCACCTGGTGCTCCAACTCATGCAAACGCTCCTTGAGTCGTCCGGCAAAACGCTGCTGGGTTTCGGCGGGCAATTGCTCATCAGTCAAATGACTGGCGTAGATCAACGCCGCCGACAACGGCGTGCGGATCTGATGCGCCAAAGAAGCGACCATCCTTCCCAACGACGACAAGCGTTCATGGCGCGCCAGTTGGTCTTGCAGGTGACGGGTTTCAGTCAGGTCGTTGAGCAGCACCAGTTGGCCGGGCTCGGCATCCAGGGAGCGCGTGGCGATAGACAGGCGGCGCCCATCCTTGAGGGAGATTTCATGGCCGTCATCGTCACGCGGTGCGAAGCAGCGGGTGATGACATGGCGCCATAGCTCGCCCTCCAACGGCAGCCCGAGCAGGTCGCAGGCGGCCGGGTTGGCTTCGCGCACGCGGCCCTGGTCGTCGATGACGATCACGCCGCCGGGCAACAGGTCGAGGAGGTTTTGCAGACGGTTGGCCAGGCGCTCTTTCTCGGCCAGCTCTTCCATGCGCTGCGCACTGACGACCGCCAGTTCACCCTTGAGCTCGGAGACCCGCGCTTCCAACAGGCTATAGGAGTCATTCAGTTGGCTGGACATCTGGCTGAACAGCGAGAACGCCTGCTCAAGGCCATGTCGGCTGAGCTGTTCGGCGGTCGGGACCGGCCCCTGGAGCTCAGGGACCGAAGATAGTTGGGCGGCGTGGGGCATCATGCTCTCTCGCTTGGCTGACCGTCAGTTAAACGGAACGTTGCGAGGGCTGTAGCAATACCCGTGCCTAAAAAAAACCACCTATAAAACAGTGGCTTGAAAAACAGGCGTCAATCATCTGCCTGTTCATCACCGTCTCGACGACTCATCCCGTACTTGCGCATCTTCTCCACCAGGGTGGTTCGACGGATGCGCAAGCGCTCGGCCGCACGGGCGACGATGCCGTTGGCGTCGTCCAGGGCTTGCTGGATCAGCCCTTGTTCGAGGTTGCCGAGGTAGTCTTTGAGGTCAAGCCCTTCCGGCGGCAGCATGGCGTTGGCACCGAAGTCCGGGGTATGGCCGTTGATGGCGATCCGCTCTTCCATGTCACTGCGCAGGCTGTCCACCAGATGCTCGTCTTCTTCGTCGACGTAGCGGAATTTCTTCGGCAGCTCGACCACGCCGATCACACCGTAGGGATGCATGATCGCCATGCGCTCCACCAGGTTGGCCAGCTCGCGGACGTTGCCCGGCCAGGCGTGGCGGCACAGGGACATGATCGCCGCCGAATTGAAGCGAATCGAGCCGCGCTTTTCGTGCTCCATGCGTGAGATCAGTTCGTTCATCAGCAGCGGGATGTCTTCCACGCGCTCACGCAGCGGAGCCATCTCGATCGGGAACACATTGAGGCGGTAATAGAGGTCTTCGCGGAAGCTGCCGACCTCGATCATGCTTTCGAGGTTCTTGTGGGTCGCCGCAATGATGCGCACGTCGACGCTCTGGGTTTTGTTGCTGCCCACGCGCTCAAAGGTGCGTTCCTGCAGCACGCGCAGCAGCTTGACCTGCATTGGCAGCGGCATGTCGCCGATTTCGTCGAGGAACAGGGTGCCGCCGTTGGCCAGCTCGAAACGCCCGGCACGGCTGGTGATCGCCCCGGTAAAGGCGCCCTTCTCGTGGCCGAACAATTCGCTTTCCAGCAGCTCTGCCGGGATCGCCCCGCAGTTGACCGGCACAAACGGCCCGTCGCGGCGCTTGGAGTGATAGTGCAGGTTGCGCGCGACCACTTCCTTGCCGGTGCCCGACTCGCCGAGGATCAGCACGCTGGCGTCGGTATCGGCCACTTGCTGCATCATCTGGCGCACGTGCTGGATCGCCCGGCTGGTGCCAACGAGGCTGCGGAACAGGTTGGGCTCACGGTGGCGACCACGCTCACGGGCCTGGTCGTACATTTCGCGATAGACCTGGGCGCGGTGCAGGGAGTCGAGCAATTTGCTGTAGCTGGGCGGCATTTCCAGGGTGGACAACACGCGGCGGCGCTGGTCTTCCGGCAGGTCGAGCGAAGAAATATCGCCCATCAGCAACACCGGAAGGAACTCATCCCAGGTTGACAGTGTCTTTAACAAGCCCAGAACTGCGCCAGGAGCGTTTACCGTCCCAATCAGCACACAAAGGATTTCACGGCTCGACGACAACGAGCTGACCGCCTGCTGCCAATCGTGGCTACCGCAGGGAAGATTTTCTTCGCCGAGAAAATTCAAAATCACCGCTAAATCGCGGCGGCGGACGCTATCGTCATCAATCAGCAGAATTTTGGTTTCACGCCACATGCAATAGCAACTTCCCTAGTAAAACGCTCCGCCCAGAGTGTGGGCTATCTAGATGCCTGTAAGACTTCTTACCTTACTAGACGTCTGAAATCTGAAAACAGCACTAGTTAAGTCAAAAATGCTGGCACAGTCAAATATATGACGCGCCGTTCGGATTAACTGCGCCCGGTCAACCGAACAGATGGTAAACCTTTGACGCATTTTCCGCTCGGTTGATCTGCGACATCTCTTCGAAAATCGCCTGGCGCTCGCCAGTCGTCACCTCAAGCAACTGCTGATAGACCGCCAACAAGCTCTCGAGCTTTTCCCGCAGGGCATCCTCGTCCACCGGCGCATTATTGAGCGCCTCATCAATCACCGCACGGCAGCCCATATCCAGTTCGCCGATAGCGTCCCAATTACGTTCAGCCAATGCGTCGACCAAAGCTTCGCGGGTTTCGTCAATCCGTTGCAGGGCGTGGCTCATGACATCTTCCTCAGGCCCAAAGGCCTACAGTGTTGCAATACCGTCCCAGCCTTCCTTGAGCGTAATCATCAGGCCGGCTACTTCGTCGATCATGGTGACATCGCTCTTGCTGTTTGCTTCCAGCAGGCGCGTGGTCATATAGGCGTACAGGTTATCCAGTTGCTGCAACGCCGCCGGGTCATCAGTTTTTTTTGGGTTAAGGCCATCACGCAAGCCGATCAAGATGTCGATCGCCTTGCCCAACAACAAGCCTTTTTGCGCGATATCACCACGAGCCATGGCGCCCTTGGCCTGAGCCATGCGATCCAAAGCGCCTTCCATCAGCATCTGGACCAAACGGTGTGGGCTGGCCTCGGAGACCTGGGCATGGGAATTGACCTTCTGATATTGGCGAAGGGCTCTCATGGGATTCATTTTTCTACCTCGTGACAGGCAACACTAAAAAGAACGGCTCTGGTAATTATGTCGACGGTATCGCAAAAAACTTTAAGCCGGCGGTCTGGCGAAGGCCACGCCCGACAAAGGTCATCACCTCGCCGGGCGGCCTCATTGAGGATCAGTTGCTCTTCGTACTGTTCAGTGAATCGAGCGTGGTCATGACGCTTGTTCGTTGAGAGGTGAGCTGCGCAACCAGGTTGTTCATCGCCGTGTATTTAGCGGTCAGACTCGTCTTCAGCGCGGCCATGCGCGCCGTTAGAGTATCCTGCTGGGTTTGCATATCCTTGAGGTCGCTCGACAGCGTCGTTGAACGCGTGGCGAGGATGCCGGTATTGCTTAGCGCATAGCTGTCAGTCGCCGATTTCATACGCGCCAGCAGACCATTGTCACCGTTGAAGATGCCGCCGATGTCGGTGGGGTTAGTCAAGACAGCCGCACCGAACAGTTTATCGTCAATGCTCAGCTTGCCGCTTGTCTGGTCAGTATTCACACCAAACTGAGCCAGGGACTTCAACGTTCCCGAACCCGACAATGCGTTCAACTGACTACGCAAAGCCGACTGCAGATTGCGCATGGTGGCATCGCCCGTCAGCGCAGAGCCCGTGGTAGTGCCATTAGCGTTGGTGGTGACTGCCGTCTCAGTGTTCATCGCGGTTACCAAGGCGTTATAGGTATCCACGAACCCCTTGACCGAGCTCTTGAGCGTGTCGGTACTACGTGTGACCGAAATGGTCGACGCCACCCGGTTAACGCCGTCAGAAGACATTGCCGAGACGCCCGTCAACTTGATACTCACGCCACTGATCGCGTCAGCCAGGTTGTTGCTCTTGGATTCCTGCGCCGTACCGTCGATGGTGTATTTCGCATTCTGCGGCACGCCGCCCGCCAACACCGAGGTGCCGACTTCCAGGCCGGAGTTGCCGCCAATGGTAATGTCGGTGCCGGCCCCGGTATTGGTCGACGTCATGACCAGACGGGAACCCGTGGAGTCGGTCAGGATGTTGGCACTCAAGCCTGCGCTCGTGTATTGCGAGTTGATCGAGTCGCGCACTTGCTGCAACGTCGCGCCCGCGGGCACATTGACCGAATAATTCTTACCCGATTGGGAGAGCGTCAGGCTGGTCGCTGAGGCGGTCGAGTTGATGACCGTCGACGCACCGCCCGCGTAAGTCTTGCTAGCGACCTTAGAGGCCGTCGCCAACTGGTTGACCACCAGCGCGTAAGTCCCGGTGGAGGCACCGGCACCCAGGGTGATGGAGGAAATGCTGGAATCCGAGGTGCTCGCCGTCATACCGCCGATACTGGCGTCCTTGGCCATGTTGTCCATGGCACCGCGAAAAGCATCCAGCGCCGCTTGAATCTTGCCGATCGAGGACAGCTGGGCGGTCGACGTCTGCGTTTGCTTGTTGATCTGCGACTGCTTGGGTGCTTGTTCCGCGTTCACCAAAGCTGTCACGATCGACTCAGTGTTGATACCCGTAACCGGGCCGCTTACCGTGATATCACCCATGACTCTATCTCCTGATTGGGGCTGGCGCTTTCTTGACGGACGACGCCTCAAGCAGCTACAGCAACAAAATTCATGCCAGCTCAGACTTTGGCGTTAAACAACACGTTGCTGGCGTCGTGAAGGTTTTGTGCGAGTTTCAATGCCGTTTCCGAAGGGATCTGACGAATGACCTCGCCGGTTTCGGTCGCAATGACCTTGACCACCACCTGATGGGTGGAGTCATCAATGGAAAAATCCAGGTTACGCTGGGTAGCCTGGACGAATTTGCGAATATCCGTCACCGCCTGTTCAAGGTCCGACGGCTTCGAGTCCTGTTTGGGTTCGACCGTGGCAACCGTAGGATCGACCTTGGTTTGCTGCGGGTCGCTGCTCTTGGCGGCAGGAGCACTCTGCGGCGCCGCTGCAGGATAAGACTGGTTCAACTTGACGCTCATGTCCATGTCCAATCTCCTCATCACGCAAAAGACAAAAGGGCACGTAAACGCGCCCTTCCGTCAGTCATCTACCGATGGCTATTACTGAAGCAGCTTCAGTACAGCGGAAGGCAGTTGGTTGGCCTGGGACAGGATCGCAGTGGACGCCTGTTGCAGGGTTTGTTGCTTGGTCAACTGAGCAGTTTCAGCAGCGTAGTCAACGTCCTGGATCTGGCCGCGAGCGGCAGTGGAGTTGTTGGCGATGCTAGTCAGGTTGGCAACGGTGTTGTCGAAACGGTTTTGTACAGCACCGAGACCGGCACGCTGGGAGTCGATGTCCGAGATCGCCTGGGTGATCACGTCGATCGCGTTCTGCGCGTTGCTAGCAGTGGTAACGTCGGTGTTGTTGACGGTGGTTTTGGCGGAGTTGGCAGCAGTACCTGTGGCGGCGAACAAACCCGTTACACCAGCACCGTTCAGCGCGTAGCTGTTGGAAGAGTTCAGCGAAACAGCACCGGTCGCAACGATAGCGGTGGCGGCCAGAGCAGTAGCAGTACCGTAGGCACCGCTACCGCCTTTGGTTGCAACCGAGATACCAGCAGCACCGCCGTCGCCAGCGTTGAAGGTCAGGTTCTCACCAGTGTCAGACTTGACCGACAGAGAGTTGGTAGTCGAATCGTAGTTAACGCTGATGCCCAGCTTGGCAGCGTTGGACTTCAGTTGGTCAGCCAGGTCGGAAGTGCTGGTCACGCCAGTGAACTGGACCGCAGAACCGCTACCCACTTGCAGGGTGAAGTTGGCGTTAGGCGGAGTAGCGCCAGCAATGGTAGCCGCGTTCACAGTGAACTGAGCTTCAGTGCTGGCAGTAGCAGCCAGGCCACCGACAGCGCCGTTCATTTGCGTAGCGATCTGCTTGGCGGAAGCGCCAGCTGCCAGGTTCACTGTTGCAGACTGACCACCACCGGTAACGATGATCGCGCCAGCGCCGATACCGGTTGCGTTAGGCGTCAGGGCCTGGGTTTTCAGCTGTTGCGAACCAATGTTGTTGGCGGCAACGTTACCGATGGTCATGTCGATAGTCTGGTTGGCGTTGGAGCCGACCTGGAACGAAGTAGTGCCGAAAGAACCGTCGAGCAGGTTCTTGCCACCGAAGGTGGTGGTGGTCGCGATACGGGTCAATTCAGCAGTCAGAGCGGAGTATTGAGCCTGGTTCGACTTACGGTCTTCAGCGCTTGGCGAGCCGTTCGCGGATTGCAGAGCCAGAGTACGCATGCTTTGCAGGATGTTGGTGGACTGCTGCATCGCGCCTTCAGCGGTCTGAGCAATCGAGCTACCGTCGTTGGCGTTTTTGATCGCAACGCCCAGGCCGTTGATTTGGCTGGTCAGACGGTCGGAGATTTGCAGGCCGGCGGCGTCGTCTTTAGCGCTGTTGATACGCAGGCCAGAGGACAGGCGCTGCATGGAGGTTTGCAGGGCAGTGGAAGCACTGTTCAGGTTTTTCTGAACGTTCAGCGAAGCAAGGTTAGTGTTTACTGTTAATGCCATGACGAAATCCTCGTGGGTGGTGTACTGCGGCTTCCGGCCCTGGCAACCGCCGGGTGTGGCCTAGAGAACCTTCGTAATAGTTATCGTCGTGAATGCAGGTTGCTTGAGGATTTTTTTGATTTTTTTTACTAGCACGGGGCCACCCTTTGGAATTCAAGCATTTACGATCGCCTGCCGCCCCGTAAATACTGGGCTTTCTGGCGCCAAATAAAAAACGCCCAGGCTTTTTGAGCCTGGGCGTTTTTTGTGCCGCACCATCAGAGGATCACGGGCGATAGAGAATCGCCGATCCCCACGACAGGCCCACACCAAACCCACTGATTGCAACGCGCTTCCAGTCGGGGTCATTCATGCGTTTTTCCAGCAGCAACGGAATGCTCGAAGACACGGTGTTGCCGGTTTCGACCATGTCCTTGATGAACTTCTCCACAGGTGCATCTTCGAAACGCCGGGCCACGGCATCAACAATCGCCGCACTGCCCTGGTGAATGCAGAAGGCGTCGATGTCGTCGGCCTTGAGGCCCGATTCGTTGAGCAGCTCGTGCAAATGCGCCGGCACCTTGAGCAAGGCGAAGTTGAACACCTGGCGACCATTCATGAAAAACACGCCATCACTGACCTTCAAATGCGGCGCGCCGGAACCGTCGGTACCGAACTTCGACTTGCCCAGCAACCACTCAGGGTCTTCCCCCATCCAGGTGGCGGTGGCGGCATCGCCGAAGAGCATGGTGGTGTTGCGGTCGTCCGGGTCGACAATCTTCGAATACGGGTCGGCGGTGATCAGCAGGCCGTTTTTCAGGCCGGTCGCTTCCATGAAGCCCTTCATCACATAGATGCCGTAGACATAGCCGGAGCAGCCCAGGGAGAGATCAAACGCAGCCACATGGGTCGGCAGGCCCAATTTGTCCTGAACGATAGCGGCCGTGTGAGGCAAACCCTCCTCATCGCCGTTCTGGGTCACGACGACCACTGCGTCAATGGATTCGCGCGACAACTGAGGGTTGGCAGCAAACAAGGCATTGACCGCCTCGACGCACAGGTCGGAGGTTTCCTGCGCAGCATCCTTACGCGGCAGGAACGCCGAACCGATCTTGCCGATGATGAATTCTTCATCCTTGGCGAATTTGGCACCCTGGGCGTAGTTATCGATCCCGTCTGCCGGCACGTAACTGGCGATACTTTTTATGCCAATCATTGTGGCTTCCCAATACTAAATAGCTGGATAACACCCCTCGGACTATGCCGGGAGCGCTGAAAATAAAGGGGATAACCCCGTAAAAATTTCGCTGAAAGCCGCCACGCAAAGACCCGCAGGCGACTTATCCTTTTCACACGATACAGTGAAGATGCGCTTTATGACTCACAGGTCACTCAATTTTGTGCGCTTTGTGCAAAACCCTGCAACATTCCCGCCGCCAGAAACGACAACGGCCCCCCTGTTGCCAGGTGGGGCCGCGAGTCCTGCTGTTGATTACATGCGGCTGAACAGGCTCAACTGAGAGATTCTCACGAAGGCCTGCTGCGAGGCCTGCAGCATGGTCTGTTGCAACGTCAGGTCAATGGCGGCCTGCCCCATGTCGACGTTTGCCAGCGACGACATGGTGGAGGTATTGGCCAAGCTCAGGCTGGTGTTTTCCTGGCCCTGAATATCCAGGGCGTTCTGGCGCGCGCCGATGGAGCCACGCACTTGGTCGATCTGCGCCGAGGCGTTGGCCAAGTTGCCGATGGAGGTGTTCAACGCATCCTTGAGCGAGTTCTTGGCGACCTGGCTGGCATCGGCCGGCGTTAGCAGGGCCTTGCGCAACTGGCCCAGGGTATCCAGGGCATTCATATTCTTGTTGCTGGTGGCGCCGACGGAGAACTGATCCCCCGCACCCGGCGTACCACTCACACCAAAGGTCACACCGGCAGCGGTGATCGACGTCGCGCCAGTGAGCATGGTACCTGTGGCGATCGTCTTGCTGTTGGCCGTGTACGGCTGAGCGTACACCTCATAAGCGTTACCGCTGGTGAACTTGACCACCGCCCCCGAGTTGGGGAAGGTGCTGGCGTAGGCCGCCTGATTCGTAACCTGACCGCCGGTCAACTGCGCCGTGGATGCATTACTCGCGGTACGCGAAAGGCTGAATGTATCCGGCTTGCTTTCCAAAGTGAATGCCGTGCCCGCCACCAACGCATCGGAGGGAGCCCCCGTCGCCACATCCGCCCCCAGGTTCAGGCGGATGTCGAACTTCACCCCACGAAGGTTGACGCTGGAAGCGCCTTCCTTGGTAGCGTCAAATGTCCCGTTACCGGTGATCTCGGACGTGACATCGTTACCCGCATTGTCGGTCACGCTGTATTGGGTGCTGCTGGCGAAAGTCAGCTTATAAGGCTGGCCATCGGCAAAACTCTTGGCGTAATCCGTGCCGGACGTGACAAGGCCGGCCGAAATCCCAACCGTGCCATCGTTGACCGCCGGCGGCAACAGCGTGGCCTGGGTGCGACCGGTGTTGGATGAACTCTCCAGCAACGTCTTGCCGGTATCCCCCGCCGCAACCGTCAAGTTACTCGACACCTGCAGGCTCAGAGACGTCTCATCACCCTGGTAGGTGTAAGTGCCATCATTATTGCGATTATAGGGCGGCGTATCGGTCTTGGCCCCGGAGAACATGTAGTTGCCGCTGGAGTCCTTGGTGTTGAGCAGGCCCAATACCTGGTCTTCCAGCGCCCCCACCTGACTGGCGATCGCCCTGCGATCATCATCGCTGAGCTTGAGGTTACCGGCCTGCAACGCCAAGCCGCTGGCGGTTTGCATCACCGTATTGATGCTCGACAGGACGCTCTCTTCGTTGGTCAACGAGTTCTGCAGAGTGGTGATATTGCCGTTGTACTGCCCCAGCATGTCTTTTTGCTGTTGCAGCATCAGCAATTGCGCAGCGGCCACCGGGTCATCGGAGGCCGTTTGTACGCGGACACCGGAACTCGCCTGGTCCTGGGCCTTCACCACACCCGAATAGTTGTCCTGATACTTGCTGGAGCTGGTGTCGAAATACTGCTGTGTAGAGATACGCATCGTTCCAGACTCCTTTAAAGGGCGTTAATCAGTGTGCTGAAGGTTTCTTGCGCGGCCTTGATGATTTGCGACGACGCGGTGTAGTACTGCTGAAACTTGATCATGTCGCTCGCCTCCTCGTCCAGGTTGACCTGGGACGCAGAGTTGCTAGCCGCCTTATTTGCCGTCAGTAGGGCGCCAGTGGCGGTGCTGTCGGTGTTGGCCTGGGCGGCCTTGGAACCGACCTGAGACACCAGACGGCTGTTGGCGCTGACCAGGCTCACGCCCGCATTGCCATCCACCGCACCGACCGTCGCCTTGGTCTGCAAACCCAGCAACTGCTGCGCGTTGCGACCATCGGAGGTCGCGCCACTGTTGAACGAAAAGGTGGTGCTGTCGCCGTTGGCAGGCGCACCCGCCACGGTGGTATCGAAACTAAAGCTCTTGCCTGGAATCAACGCGCCAGTGGCATCGCGCATCGGCACATTGGCGGTGATCTTATTGTCCTGGCCCGGGATAATGCTGCCGGTGCCGATCGAGTTGCCCTGGGCATCGCTGAGCGTGTAGGGCTGGGTGCCGTCCGCCGCTGGCTTGCCGAACACCATCTTCACCGGCATCGAATTCTCGATCCCGGTGCGCAACTGAGCAGTAGTGGCGCCGCCATTGATGTCTATCGGCACCGTCAAAGTCGGTGCTGTAAATGTGCCAGTGCCGGTGTTGGTCTTGCTTGCATTACCGGCCAATGGCCCTGCAAAAGCCAGTTTGTTGGGGTCTGTGACGCCGACGCCGATGTTGCTGGCGCCCGTCGCCGTCGGGCGGACTTTGAAGCTATCCCCAGCAGCAACCGGCCCATTGCCATCCAACGCCAGTGTGAACCCGTCAATCACCGGCGGCGGCGTGGTGGTGGTGTCGAACGCGCCCATGGCTTTACCGTCGGAGCGCACCACGTTGTACTGGTTGCCGCTGGTGAAGGTGACCTTGTAGTCGAAGGTCGACAGCTTGCTGCTGTCGGCAATCGTCACGTTCAAGTTGCCCGACCCTGCGCTGTTACCCGCAGCCCCCTGGCTACGCTGGGCAATGGCCGTTGCGCTGTTGATATCGCTGAACAGCGAAGAACCGAAATCGCTGTTGAGATCCAGGCCCTGGCCCAACTGGCTGTTCACGCTGTCGGCGGTCGCAAGGGCGATGCGCCCCAGGTCGTTGATCGCCGGCGTCAGCACATCACTGCGATAGCGCAACAGGCCGCCGATGCTGCCGCCGGTCACCACAGAACCGATGTCCATCGACGTGCTGCCCATTTTGAGCTGGATGGTGTACTGGCTATTGTCGGTGCTGCTGGGCACGGCGGAAATCGTATTGGAGGTACTGCCCTCGACCAGCGACTGCCCCGTTCCGGTGTTGATGCTGTACTGGCCGTTCTTCTCAGTCGCGGTGACACCGATCAGCTCGTTGAGCGAGCGAACCGCTTCATCGCGCGCATCCAGCAGATTGTTCGGCGTACTGTTCGACGAACCCTGGACCTGTGATATCTGGTTGTTCAGCGAGGCAATCGAGGAGGTCAGCTTGTTGACCTGGTCACTCATGGTGCTCAACTGACTGTTGATGCCTTCGCTCTGCTGGGTCAGCTGTGAGGAAATCGAGTTGAAGCGGTTACTCAGGGTCTGGGCGCTGGTCACCAGCAGTTGGCGCGCGGACACATCGCTGGGCGTTGCCGCAGCGGTCTGTAGGGAGGCAAAAAACGAGCTGAGCGCCGAGGACATGCCGGTGGACTTGTCCGACAGGGTCTTGTCGATCGCAGAGGCCTGGCCCGCGTAAGCGGTGGCATCGCTGTTGAGCGAGGTGCTCTTCTGGTAGGCGGCCCCCAGAAAATCGTTATAAATACGGCGCACATCACCAAGGGTGGTGCCACTGCCGATATACACGCCGCCGTACTGGTTACTGACGCTGGCATTCTGCGTGGTCTGCTGGCGCGAGTATCCCGGGGTGTTGACGTTGGCAATGTTGTTACTCAGGACTGACAACGATCCTTGAGCGGCGTTTAACCCCGACATCCCGATATTGAGCAAACTCATGATTCAGACCTTATAAATGAGTGGTCGCGCCCGCGGCAGCGTAGTTCTGGTAGCTGTTCATCGTTTTGGCAATCTGCGAAATCTTGCTGGCGTAATCCGGATCGGTTGCATAACCGGCTTTTTGCAACTCGCGCGCAAACTGTTCCGGGTTGTCGGCTGATTTCACAACTTCTTTATAGCGATCATTGCTTTGCAACAACGTCACCAGGTCATGGAAGCTGTCCTGGTAGGAATCGTAGGAACGGAACTGCGCCGTTTCCTTGACCATTGCCCCATCGCGAAACTCGCTGGTGATCGCGCGGGCCTGGCCGCCCTGCCAGCTCTGGCCGGCCTTGATACCGAACAGGTTGTGGCTGCTGCTGCCATCCTCGGCGCGCATCACCGATTTACCCCAACCGGTTTCCAGGGCGGCCTGGGCCACCAGGTACTTCGGATCGACACCGATACGCGCCGCTGCGGCCTTGGCCATCGGCAACATGGTGGCGACAAATTCATCTTGGGAGCTGAAGGCTTTCTTCGCTGGTGCCAACGGCGGCTGGGCCACGGCGCGGCCGTAGACCTGCATGCGGCCGCTGGGCACGGCAGAACTGTGTGCGCTGCTGTTGATCACGTTGTCATCGAAGGCGCTGTTACGCAGTGGCGCGCGGTTGGCATCGATAGCGACCGGCGCAGTTGGCACGATGCCGGCGAGCAGTCGATCGGTCAGCTTGCTCGGCAAGGCGATACGGCGCTGGTTCATCAGCGCCACGTCGTTGGTGTGAGCGCTGGCGCCTTCGGCGACGGCCACGCGGTAGGCCCACAGTGGTCGCTGGCCATTGGAGCGGCCCAATGGCCCGGTCGCCTGGGTGCCGGCGGCGATTTCAGTCGGCACATCGACTTTCTTCACCGGTTCAGCCGCCGCCGGCCCCTGCAAGGTGGCCGCCTGGGCGTCCACCGGCTTGTTCTTCTGCATCTGGCGCATCAGCACGTCGGCCAGGCCGATACCACCGCCCTCGCGGGACATCGAGACGGCCAGTTGCTGGTCGTACATTTCCTGGTACTGCTTGGCAGCCGGGGTGTTCAGCGGATTGTCCTTGCCCAGGGCCTCGGTGGCCGAGCGCATGGACTTGAGCATCTCGCTCAGGAACAGCGACTCGAACTCCTGCGCCACTTTGCGCATGTTGCCATCGCTGTTCTTGTCGGCGCCGACCTTGAGCTGATTAAGCCGGTTCAAGTCGGAATAAGACCCCGAGTCCGCCGTGCTGCTGATCCCGCTCTTGCGCATATCCATGGCCATGGCCTCAGATCACGATCAGGTCGGCTTGCAAGGCGCCGGCCTGTTTCAATGCTTCGAGGATCGCCATCAAGTCGCCGGGCGCTGCGCCCACCTGGTTCACCGCGCGGACAATCTCGTCCAGGGTGGTGCCGGGGCCGAACTTGAACATCGGCTTGGCTTCTTGCTGGGCATTCACCCGCGAGCGCGGTACCACGGCGGTCTGGCCATTGGACAACGGCCCAGGCTGGCTGACGATCGGGTCTTCGGTAATGGTCACGGTCAGGCTGCCGTGGGTCACCGCGGCCGGCGACACCTTGACGTTCTGGCCGATGACGATAGTGCCGGTGCGCGAGTTGATAATGACCTTGGCCACCGCCTGGCCGGGGTCGACCTCAAGGTTTTCCAGGATCGACAGGTAATCCACGCGCTGGCTTGGGTCCAGCGGCGCGGTAACCCGGACCGAGCCGCCGTCGATAGCCTGGGCGACGCCAGGGCCGAGCATGTCGTTGATCTTGTCGACCACACGCTTGGCGGTGGTGAAGTCGGAACGGTTGAGGTTCAGGGTCAGGCTGTTGCCCTGGTTGAAGCCGCTGGGCACGGTGCGTTCAACCGTGGCGCCGCCGGGGATACGACCGGCCGACGGCACGTTCACCGTAATCTTCGAGCCGTCGCGGCCTTCGGCGTCAAACCCGCCCACCACCAGGTTGCCCTGGGCGATGGCGTAGACGTTGCCGTCGATACCTTTGAGCGGCGTCATCAACAGGGTGCCGCCGCGCAGGCTTTTCGAGTTACCGATGGACGACACAGTGATGTCCACTACCTGACCCGGCTTGGAGAATGCCGGCAAGTCGGCGCTGATCGACACGGCCGCGACGTTTTTCAGCTGCGCGGTGCCTGAACCCGCCGGCACCTTGATGCCGAACTGCGAGAGCATGTTGTTGAAGGTCTGTAGGGTGAACGGGGTCTGGGTGGTCTGGTCACCCGTACCGTTGAGCCCGACCACCAGGCCATAACCGATCAACTGGTTGGAACGCACGCCGGAAATGCTGGCGATGTCTTTCAGGCGTTCGGCCTGGGCGACTGCGCTCAGGGACAGCAACAGTGCCGCCGCCATCAGCTGTTTGAATTTCAAAGTGGCCACCTAGAAAGGGAACAGCGGGCTAAGGAAGAAACGGTCGAACCAGCCCGGCTGACTCGCATCAGCAAACGAACCCGTACCCGAGTAGGTAATGCGTGCATCGGCAATGCGCGTCGACGATACGGTGTTGTCGGTGGCAATGTCGTCGGCACGGACCATGCCGGCGATGCGCACCAGTTCGTCACCGCTGTTGAGGGTCATCCACTTCTCACCGCGCACGGCGATGATGCCGTTGGGCAATACATCGGCCACCGTCACGGTGATCGAACCGGTCAGGCTGTTGTTCTGTCCAGCAGAGCTCTTGCCGTTGGTGGCACGGTCACCGCTGTAGCCTGCGCTCAAGCTCAAGTCACCACTGCCCAAGGGGTTGTTGGTGTTCGGCACGGCGCCGAACAACGAGGTCAGGCCAACACTGTTCTTGCTGGTCTTGTCCACTTGGGAGTTGGCGTTCTTGCTGGCCGTGGTTTTCTCGTTGAGGGTGATGGTGATGATGTCACCGACCCGGAACGCCTTGCGGTCGCCGTACAGGTTCTGTTCGAAACCGGCCTGGTAGATCGAGCCGTTATTGGCCGCCGCCGGCAACGGCGTGCGCGGCAACACCGGCGCGTAGTACGGGTCATTGGGTTTTGGCGTCGGGGCGACACAGCCCGCGAGCACGGCAATCCCACTTAATGCCAGAACGGAAACATAGCGATTCATGACCCTAACCTCACGGTGTTGCAGGCGCCCTAAGGAGCGCCCCATAGACTTGATTACAGATTCTGCGTAACGAACGAAAGCATCTGGTCGGCGGTGGAAATCACCTTGGAATTCATCTCGTAGGCGCGCTGAGTGGTGATCATGTTGACCATCTCTTCCACGGTGCTGACGTTGGAGGTTTCCAGGGTGCTTTGCAGCGTGGTGCCGAAGCCGTTCAGGCCAGGGGTGCCGATTTGCGGTGCACCACTGGAGGCGGTTTCCAGGAATAGGTTGCCACCTATGGCTTGCAGGCCGGCCGGGTTGATGAAGTCGGCGGTTTGCACGTTGCCGATCACTTGCGACGCCGGGTTGCCAGCCACGGTGATGGACACGGTGCCATCGTTGCCGACGGTGAAGGTCTGGGCATTGGCAGGCACGACGATGGCCGGCTGCAAGGCAAAACCGTTGGCCGTGACGATTTGGCCGTTGGAGTCCAGGTGGAAAGTACCATCTCGACTGTAGGACGTAGTCCCGTCTGGTTGCAGGATCTGGAAGAACCCTTTGCCGTTGATCGCCATGTCCAGAGGCTGACCGGTTTGCTGCAGGTTACCGGCCGTGAAATTTTTCTGGGTGCCGACGATCTGCACACCGGTACCCAATTGCAGGCCCGACGGCAGTTCGCTGTCCTGGGTCGACTGGGCACCTGGCTGGCGCTTGATCTGATAGAGCAAGTCCTGGAACTCGGCGCGATCACGTTTGAAGCCCGTGGTCGAAACGTTCGCCAGGTTGTTGGAAATAGTGGTCAGGTTGGTGTCCTGGGCAGACAGACCTGTTTTGGCAACCCATAGAGCCGGAAGCATGCTGTTCTCCTTCGTGCGCCTGTTTGTTGGCGCTGCGCCGCAAAATTAGTATTCAGTGAAACCGCAATCAGCTCATTGCCAAAACGCGCGTCATGGCCTGGTCGTCTTCTTTAGCGCTGTTCATCATCTTGATGTGCAGCTCGAACTGCTTGGAAAGCGCCAGCACCGCAGTCATTTCTTCCACCGCATTGACGTTGCTCGCCTGCAGGAAACCCGAGGTCAGCTTGACGCTCGCATCGACCTGGGCCGGCTGGCCGTCCTTGGTGTGGATGGTGCCGTCCAGGCCTTTGGTCATGTTCTTGACGTCGGGCTTGACCAGCTTGATCCGATCCACTTCAGCCATCACCCGTGGGCCTTCACCCATCGCGCGAATGCTGACGGTGCCGTCGGCGCCCACTTCAATCTGCTGCTGCGGCGGCACGGCGATCGGGCCACCGTTGCCCATGATCGGCATACCATTGCCGGCCCGCAGCACGCCGAGCGCATCAACATTCATGCTGGCGCTGCGCACGTAGGCTTCGCTGCCATCTGGGGTTTGCACGGCCATCCAGCCGTCGCCGCCGACCGCCACATCGAGGTCACGACCCGTTTCGATCATGGCGCCCGGAGAGAAATCGGTGGCGGGCCGCTCGGTCAGGGCAAAGGCCCGCGCCGGAAAGCTGTCGCCGAACACCGGTATCGAGCGCGCCTGCTCCAGATCGCGCTGGAAGCCGTTGGTGGAAATGTTCGCCAGATTGTTGGCATGGGCCTTCTGCGCCAGAGCATTCTGGCTGGCGCCGGTCATTGCCACGTAAAGGTACTTGTCCACGCTTTATCCTCTTTCTGACGGACGCTTGCCGCCCACCGCTGTACTGATAAGACTTAAGCAATTTGCGAACCAACTTTCTAAAAGCGCAGAAAGTCCAGGCGGGGCAAGGGTTTGCGGCAAGGCGTCGAAAAAGACCGGCCCAGGAGGAGTCGAAAAAACGGCGGAGTTATGCCGCTGACGGCAAAGGTTGGAGTCCTACGGGTGTTTTCCAAGCACTCAAGCGCGACGGCATTGGATGGTCGCGGATGAAGCCGAACCGCTGAAACACTTGGCAAGCCACTGGGCACTTGCCCTCCTCCCTGGTCATCTCGAAACGACTGGCGCGAAGTTTTATTGTCCACCCATTACAAACCCCAAAAAAGCCGCCTACCTGACGGCACCGCAAATGAGTGAGCACATATGTAGTTCTCTTGTTTTTTATAACAACCAGACAAACCCAACCCCAAACAAGAATACTCCGATAGCCTTTTACATTTACTGATCAAAACCCGCTTGGCGATTAAATACAGCTCTCGTAACTTCGCTCCATCGCAAAGCAGTCACGACTACTTTACGATCATTCGCGCCTTATCAACTTATTCGCACTTAAGGGTATTTAAATGTCTGGCACTTGCAACACTCCTTCTATGCAAGCAGCAACAAACTGGCAAATACAATTTCTTTATAACAACCTTCTCAACATAGTCGAGTCGTTAAACACCCGGCCTTCGGAACAACGACGTCCGCTGGAGACACGCCCAGAGTTAAACCCAAACAATTACGCGAAAAACAGGGATTGGGAAACGCCATGCTGTGACGTCAATCCAACGGTCTTCGCACTACAAAAACTGCTGCAGAGCCTCCCGACCAGGACCTTTGAAGCCGACTTTGGCGTGTCCGCTAACGATGTGCGCAGCGGTAAGTTCGGCCCCTTGTCGCGCAGCGCACTCAAAGAACTGGAAAAACTGGATAAAAACCAGGATTACCGAATCGTCTCAATCTCTAAAGAAGAGAATGAAAGGATGAGTGGCGGCGTATTTTGGGTTCCGCAAAAAGGTGGCGCCGCCATCGAAATCGAAAGTCGCAAAGAGGGTAGATTATTTCCACCCCATGGCTCGGCGTTGCTCGAACACATCGACCTGTCAATCCTCAACCCCAAAAGTACCAATGAAGGGATATCAACCGACGCACTGAGATCCGGAAAGTACGGAGCGCTGTCCCCTGACATTACGAAGAGCCTTGAGGGACTGCCGAAAGACAAGAACTACAACCTGGGCATACTCTACCCCACCCATCCGGATCAAGAAGCCAATCTGGCCTGGATAGAGAAGGAGACGGGTAGCTCCATCGTCATAGGCCCGGACAGGGGTTTCCTGGTGTTTTAACGCTGCCTGCCACCGCAGAACAACCTGAACATAGCGCCTTTCAAGTGCCGTGTTCAGGACGCTTGCCAGCACTTTCCTTGCTCATGCCATAGTCCCGCAACTTGTTCGCAATCGTTGTATGGGAAACGCCCAAGCGCTTACCCAACTGCCGACTGCTGGGATGTTCGGCATACAGACTTTCCAGCACGGCCCTTTCAAAACGACCGACGATGGCTTCCAGGCCGCCTTCCAGGGAAAAATCGCCAAGGGGCTGACGCACGCCGTAGTCCGGCAGGCGAATGTGTTCAGCCTTGACCGTCCCGCCCTCACACAACGACACCGCCTGAAACAACACGTTTTCCAACTGCCGTACATTGCCCGGCCAGTGGTAATGGCTGAGCCGATCCATAGCGGCCGGGGCCAGTTTGGGCAACGGGCAGCCGATCTGTCGGCTGGCTTGGTCGAGAAAGTGTTCCACCAGTGGCCCCAGACCATCGAGGCATTCGCGCAGAGGCGGGATATGCAGCGACAGCACGTTCAGGCGGTGATAAAGGTCCTGGCGGAATTCACCCCGCGCGCAGAGTTCCGAAAGGTCCACCTGGGTTGCGCAAATCACCCGCACATCCAGGTACACCTCTTCATCACTGCCGACTCGGCGAAAGCAACCGTCCTGCAGGAAGCGCAGCAACTTCACCTGCAACCGTGCGCTCATTTCCCCGACGCCATCAAGAAACAACGTACCGCCCGCTGTCAGCTCCAGCAGCCCCAGCTTGCCTTCGGCCCGCGCCCCTTCAAAAGCGCCGGGGCCGTAGCCAAACAGTTCGGTCTCGGCCATCGACTCCGGCAGGCCGGCACAATTGAGGGCCATCAACGGTGATTGGCCACGGGGGCTGGCCAGGTGACAGGCGCGGGCAAGCAGCTCCTTGCCGGTGCCGGTTTCGCCCTCTATTAATAGCGGCGCATCCAATGGCGCCATGCGCCGCGCTTCACGAACCACGGCAGCCATGACCTTGGAACTCTGGAAGATACTGTCGAAGCCACGCAGTTCCTGCTTGCGCACATTATAAATACGCTCACCGACGCGGTCGGCACGGTGCAGGGTCAACACCGCGCCGGCCATGGCTTCGCTGTCGTCGTGTTCGGCCGATTGCAGCGGCGCGATGTCCGCCAGGAACACGTCACCCTTGACCTTGACCCGCAGGCCATTGATCCGCGATTTGCTCGCGCGCACCAGCTCCGGCAAATCGAAATCCTCGGCGTAGCGCGACAGCGGAATGCCCGGCACCTCGTCCACCCGCACCCCGAGCAACTGCGCGGCCGCACGGTTGGCGGCGACGATCGAGCCGCCCATGTCGATGGACAGCACTGGAAACTCCAGGGCACCGAGCAGCGCATTGAGCTCCATATGCCGACGCTCGCTGGGCATCAGCCCTACACGCTTTACACCAAACACCCCGGCAATCGCCTCGAACTTTGGGCGCAACGCCTGGAATTGCATGTTCACCAGGTTCGGGCAAAACAGGTAAATGGCGTTGCCATGCTCACCGCCGACCTCGCCCTTGGCGACGTTGACGCCGTACTCCACCAACAGGTTGAGAATGTCCCGCAGGATGCCGATGCGGTTCTGGCAATGCACTTTGATACGCATGAAAAGGCCCGAAGAAGAGTAGGCGCCGCGTCTTTTTGTCGCTGGGCGCAGATAATCGTCAAGATTATGTTACACCTGGCGACCTTTTTACAGCCCAACACATCGATTAGCGGCCCATCCGTAACGAATACTTTACGAATAGCAGTAAATTTTCCTACAACCTCCTCGCGCAGGCGGATGGAATCTCGCTCCAGCCGGGTTATCAATACGTACATCGCAGGACATAACAAGAACGATTGCCAGCAGGAGAGCCGTATGAAGCAGACGCACTACGTGGCCCGCGAGCCCGATGCGCAAGGTTTTATCCACTACCCGCCGGAAGAACATGCGGTGTGGAACACCCTGATCACGCGCCAGTTGAAAGTGATCGAGGGCCGCGCCTGCCAGGAATACCTGGACGGCATCGACAAGCTCGGCCTGCCCCTGGATCGCATCCCGCAACTGAGCGAAATCAACACGGTGCTGGCCGAGACCACCGGCTGGCAAGTCACCCGTGTGCCAGCGCTGATTCCCTTCCAGACGTTCTTCGAATTACTCGCCAACAAGCAGTTTCCGGTGGCGACTTTTATTCGCACCCACGAAGAATTGGACTACCTGCAAGAGCCAGATATTTTCCACGAAATCTTCGGCCACTGCCCGCTGCTGACCAATCCCTGGTTCGCCGAATTCACCCACACCTACGGCAAGCTCGGCCTCGCGGCCACCAAGGAGCAGCGGGTGTACCTGGCGCGCCTGTATTGGATGACCATCGAATTTGGCCTGGTGGACACGCCCGCCGGTCGGCGCATCTATGGTGGCGGTATTTTGTCGTCGCCCAAGGAGACGGTGTACAGCCTGTCGTCCGAGCCCAAACATCAAGCCTTCGATCCGCTGGAGGCGATGCGCACGCCGTATCGCATCGACATCCTGCAACCGCTATATTTTGTCTTGCCCGAGCTCAAGCGCCTGTTCGACGTAGCGCAGGAAGACATCATGGGCATGGTCGAGCGTGGGATGCAGCTGGGTCTGCACACACCGCTCTTCGCACCCAAGCCCAAAGCCGCGTGAACCGTAGGTTTTGAAGCCAGGTGAATCTGTTCCCTGGTCCCGCGTTGCTTTAGGGTGACGCCACTGACGACCGTTTTCCAAACACTCGAATTCAGGACACCCCCCCCCATGACGACCTTGAACCAAGCCCACTGTGAAGCCTGCCGCGCCGATGCCCCGCAAGTCAGCGATGAAGAACTACCGGTGCTGCTCAAACAGATCCCCGACTGGAACATTGAAGTGCGCGATGGCGTCATGCAGTTAGAGAAGGTTTTCCTGTTCAAGAACTTCAGGTTCGCCCTGGCCTTTACCAACGCCATGGGTGCAATCTCCGAAGCTGAAGGCCACCACCCAGGCCTGCTCACCGAGTGGGGCAAGGTCACGGTGACCTGGTGGAGCCACTCCATCAAAGGCCTGCACCGCAACGACTTCATCATGGCCGCGCGCACCGACGAAGTGGCCAAGGGTGCCGAGGGCCGCAAGTAATGCATTTTGATGCGATTGGCCGCGTGCCCGGCGACCCGATCCTCGGGCTGATGGACCTGTATGCCCAGGATGCCAACCCGAACAAGTTCGACCTCGGCGTGGGCGTGTATAAGGACGACCAAGGGCTGACACCGATTCCCCCTTCGGTGAAGCGAGCCGAGCAGCGCCTGGTGGAACGGCAAACCACCAAGACCTACATTGGCGGCCACGGCGACGCCGCGTTCGGCAGGTTGATCAGCGAGCTGGTGCTCGGCGCCGAGTCCGCGCTGCTGCGTGAACACCGCGCCGGCGCGACCCAGACCCCAGGCGGCACCGGAGCCCTGCGCCTGAGCGCCGACTTTATCGCCCACAGCCTGCCGGGCCGCGGCGTATGGCTGAGCAACCCAACCTGGCCGATCCACGAAAGCATCTTCGCCAAGGCCGGGATCAAGGTCAGTCACTACCCTTACGTCGGCGCGGACAATCGGCTGGATGTGGGCGCAATGCTGGCGACCTTGTCCACGGTGCCCGAGCGCGACGTGGTGCTGCTGCACGCCTGCTGCCATAACCCGACCGGTTTCGACCTGTCCCAGGAGGACTGGCGCCAGGTCTTGCAGATCGTGCGCGAGCGCCACCTGCTGCCGCTGATCGACTTCGCCTACCAGGGCTTTGGCGACGGCCTGGAGCAGGACGCCTGGGCGGTGCGGCTGTTCGCGGCCGAGCTGCCGGAAGTGCTGATCACCAGCTCCTGCTCGAAGAACTTCGGCCTGTATAGCGACCGTGTCGGCGCGCTGATCGTGTGTGCGGCGAATGCCGAGAAACTCACGGATGTACGCAGCCAGTTGGCAAATATCGCGCGCAACCTGTGGTCAACCCCACCGGACCACGGCGCGGCAGTCGTCGCGACGATCCTCGGTGACGCCGAGCTGAAGGCGCAGTGGAGCGGCGAAGTCGAAGCGATGCGCGCGCGCATTGCGCAGTTGCGCTCCGGACTGGTCGAGGCCCTGGCGCCACACGGGCTGGCCGAGCGGTTTGCGCATATCGGCGCGCAACGTGGGATGTTTTCCTATACCGGCTTGAGTGCCGAGCAGGTCAAGCAACTGCGCGCGAAGCACAGCGTGTATATGGTCAGCTCGGGGCGGGCGAATGTGGCGGGGATCGATGCAAGGCGATTGACCCTGCTGGCGCAAGCGATTGCCGATGTCTGCAGCGTCTGACTGACGAAACAGGCACCCCATGTGAGAGCGGGCTTGCTCGCGATAGCGGTGAATCAGTTGCCAAATACAGTGACCGACACTGCGCTATCGCGAGCAAGCCCGCTCTCACTTTCGGGGCCGAACAAGGCCTTAGCCCGCGACCATCTCCGATTTTAGCTGCGCCTCTTTAGCCTGCGCATCCGCCAACCGATACAACTCGATACTCCCATCCCAGTGCTCGATCAACGCTGTGCACGACTCCACCCAATCCCCACAGTTGAGGTAGTCCACCTCGCCTACCTTGCGAATCTCCGCATGGTGAATATGCCCGCACACCACCCCATGCAATTCGCGCCGGGTCACTTCGTGGGCGATGGCTTCTTCGAAATCGCTGATAAAACTCACCGCGGTCTTCACCTTGTGCTTCAGATACGCCGAGAGCGACCAGTAACCGTAGCCATACCGCGCACGCCAGTGATTCAACCAACGGTTTAACGTCAGGGTGAACTCGTAGGCCGAGTCACCGAGGAAAGCCAACCAGCGGTGATAGCGCGTGATCACATCGAACTGGTCGCCGTGGATCACCAGGAGATGGCGACCATCGGCGGTGACGTGAATGGCTTCGTCCACCAACTGGATGTTGCCCAGGATCAGCTTGGAGTAGCGGCGCAGGAATTCGTCGTGGTTGCCGGTGACGTAGATCACCTCCGTGCCGCGCTTGGCCATGGTCAACAGGCGGCGGATCACATTGGTGTGGGCCTGGGGCCAATACATGCCGCCGCGCAGTTTCCAGCCATCGATGATGTCACCGACCAGGTACACCTTGTCGGCGTGGTAGCCCTTGAGGAATTGCGACAAGTGTTCGGCCTGGCAATCCCGGGTGCCCAAATGCACATCGGAAATCCACAGGGTACGAACCCGTTGCTTACGGCTGGGTGTGGCGAATTCGGCACGGGTCATGGGCATCCCTCGACGGTGTTTTCGCGAGCTTGCGCCCTCGCGATTAATAGCCCATGACAGCTATGCGTCAGTCTGATGACAGCGCAGGCTCCTCGCAAAGCGTTGTAGACTGCGGATCTGCTGCCCTGGAGAACGCAATGAGCGCGTCCCTCACGCTACGCCATTACATCGAAGCGCCCATTGCCCACAGCCATGACCATGCGCAGTTGGTCTTTGGCCTGTCCGGGCACCTGGACCTTGAAGTGGATGGACACGCCAGCCAGGTCCGCGAGAGCAGTGTGATGGTGCTGCCCTTCTCGGCTCACCACACCTGCGGCAGTCGCGACGGCAGCCGATGCCTGGTGCTGGATGTGCCCAACGAACACTGGGTGCTGCAATCGTTGGGCGAGCATGCCGATGCCAGCCGCCGCCTGCTCGACCAACCGACGCGTCTGACCCTGGATACGCGGCAAAGCCAGTTGGTGCAATGGCTGGCGCACAGCCCGGTGGATGACCCGCTGATCGTCCAGCAAGGGGCGGTGCTGCTGCTGGCCAGCCTCAATCATCCGCTGGCCCCCAGCGTGCCGGGCCGCCGCCTGCCCTACACCGCGTTCAATGCGCATATCGAACAGCATGTCGCCCATCCCCTGCAAGTCGCCGACCTGGCACGCATCGCCGACTTGTCCGTCGCACGCCTGCATGCGCGGTTTGTTGCCGAGTGTGGGCAGACGCCCATGGACTACATCCGCAGTCGCCGCCTGCATAAAGCCTTGGGCCTGTTGCGGGAAACGCCACTGGCCATCGGCGAGATTGCCGAGCGCGTCGGCTATGCCTCGCAAAGTGCGTTTGCCGCTGCAATGCTGCGCGAATTCGGCGCCGCGCCGAGCGCCCTGCGGCGCACGAAAAAATAGCGAGTCCTGCGCTAAAAATCGCGAGCCAGGCGACAGACACTCACGCACCCAGCCTCTAGACTGCGAGCCTGTCACCCCGTTGCTACAAGGATCGCAATGACTCCCCGCTCAGCCCTCGGCGCCCTGCATATCGGCGCATTGATGTTTGGCCTCACCGGCGTATTCGGCAAGCTGGCGGCCGCCTCACCGGCCATCATCGTGTTCGGCCGCGCCGCGTTTGCGGTGATTGCCCTGGCGATCTTTGCGCGCTTCGCCAGCAACGCCCCCTGGAAACAGCTGCACATGCGCGACTGGCGTCGGCTGGTGATCAGCGGTGTGTTGCTGGCGGCGCATTGGGTCACGTTCTTCATTGCGGTCAAAGTCGCCGGCGTGGCCGTCGCCACCCTGGGGTTTACCGCGTTCCCGGCGTTTACCGTGATCCTCGAAGGTTTGATCTTCCGCGAGCGCATTCGCGCCAATGAAGTGTTGCTGGTGGCTCTGGTCACGGTGGGCCTGGTGCTGGTGACACCGGACTTCAACCTCGCCAGCGAAGCCACGGGCGGCCTGCTCTGGGGCATCGCCTCGGGGTTGCTGTTCTCCCTGCTGTCACTGAATAACCGCGCCAGCTCCGGGCGGATTCCAGCGGTGCAGGCGGCGTTGTGCCAGAACGTGGTGGTCGCGCTGTGCCTGTTGCCCGTGGCCGCGCCGGGGCTGGCGGATGTGCGCGCGATCGACTGGCTGTGGATCGGCCTGCTCGGCGTGTTCTGTACCGGCCTGGCCCACAGCCTGTTTGTCGCCAGCCTCGCGGTGATCAAGGCCCGCACCGCCTCGGTGGTGTTCGCCATGGAACCGGTCTACGGCATCAGCGTCGCCTGGCTGTTGTTTGCCGAAACCCCGACCTTGCGCATGCTGCTGGGCGGCGCGCTGATCATCGTCGCCATCGTGCTTTCCGGCCTGATGGGCAGCGCCAGCCAGGCCAAACAGCCGGCTGCAGCGGCCTGATCTATACTCTGCCCATCCGCAACAGTGTGTCGTCGTCTACGGATAAAGACTCCTCGACGACAGCCAGGACGTATGAAGTTGCTGCAAGCGAGTGGTCACTCCATTAACGCTATGCAGGAGTTGCATCATGGAAATGTTTATCAGCTTGCTCGTTCAGATCATCAGCGGTGCCGTCGGCGGTAATTTGGCGGGGATGACCAAACAGAGCCTGGGCACCGGGCTCAATACCCTCCTCGGTGGTGTCGGTGGCCTGGTGCTGGGCCAGATCGTCTCGGCGCTGACGGGCACGCCCGGTGGCGAAACGCTGGATGTCGCGGCGGTCGGCAGCAATATTGTCGGCGGTGGCGTCGGCGGCCTGGTGCTGACGTGGGTCATCGGCTTCATCAAGAGCAAGATGGCCGCCAAGTAAGCACGCACCAACCGGTCACCGCCCTTATGCGGCGGTGGCCTTCATTACTTATGATCGTTGTGCCCCAGGTCGCGCTGCGGGTCGATCTGGTCGCGCACACGTTGCTTGAGCACTTTGGCCTCCGGGAAGCCGCCATCAGCCTTGCGCTCCCAGATCTGCACACCGTCGCAGGTAATGCGAAACGCGCCGCCGGTCGCCGGCTCCAGCGCCACTTTGCCTAGGTCTTCAGCGAAGGTACTCAACAGTTCCTGGGCCAGCCACGCGGCGCGCAGCAACCACTGGCACTGCGTGCAATAGGTGATGACGATCTCGGGTTTGCTCAGCGACATAATTTGACAGGTTCCTGGCGTAACGGGCTTGGAGGGTCGGGTGGCTATAATACCGGCCCTTATCGTCCAGCCCCGAGATTCATGATGCACCGCCTGCTGTCCTGCCTGTTGCTCTGCCTGCTACCCCTCCTTGTCGATGCGGTTGAAACGCCACGCCCGAAAATCGGCCTGGTGCTGTCCGGCGGTGCCGCGCGCGGGCTCGCCCATATCGGCGTGCTCAAGGCCCTGGAGGAACAGGGGATTCATATCGATGCGATTGCCGGCACCAGCATGGGTGCGGTGATCGGCGGGTTATACGCGTCGGGCTACAAGATCGATGAGCTGGAAAAGCTCGCGCTGGGTATCGATTGGCAGCAGGCGCTCTCCGATGCGCCTCCTCGGGAAGATGTGCCGTTTCGACGCAAGCAGGATGACCGTGATTTCCTGGTCAAGCAGAAACTCAGTATCCGCGACGATGGCAGCCTCGGCCTGCCGCTGGGCGTCATCCAGGGCCAGAACCTGGCGCTGCTGCTGGAAAGCATGTTCGCCCACAGCAGCAACACGCGAAATTTCGACAAGCTGCCGATCCCCTTTCGCGCCGTAGCAACCGATATCACCACCGGCGAAAAAGTAGTCTTCAGCAAAGGCCACCTGCCCCAGGTAATCCGCGCGAGCATGTCGATCCCTGCCGTATTCGCGCCTGTGGAACTCGATGGCCGGCTGCTGGTGGACGGCGGGATGACCGATAACATCCCGCTGGACGTAGCGCGAGAGATGGGTGTCGACATCGCCATCGTGGTGGACATCGGCACGCCGCTGCGCTCACGCAAGCAACTGGCCACGGTGGTGGACGTGCTCAACCAGTCCATCACCCTGATGACCCGGCGCAATTCCGAAGAACAACTTAGGGCCCTGAACCCTAAAGATGTGCTGATCCAGCCGCCGTTGGCCGCCTATGGCGTCGCGGACTTCGGCCGCGCCAAGGACATAATCGACGCCGGCTACCGCGCCACCCGCGCCCTCGATGTGCGCCTGGCCCACTTGCGCCCCGCCGAACCGATCGACCCGGAACTGGTGGCCGCGCGCACCCCGGGCGAACGGACCCCGATCATCACCGCGATCAGCGTGGAGAACGACTCGAAAGTCAGCGACGACGTGATCCGCTACTACATCCGCCAAACCCTGGGCGAGCCGCTGAACCTGGGTCGCCTGCAAGTGGACATGGGCACCTTGTATGGCCTGGATTACTTCGAACAGGTGCAATACCGCGTGGTGAAAAAAGGCCACGACAACACCCTGGTGATCAGCGCACGCGGCAAACGCAGCGGCACCGACTACCTGCGCCTGGGCCTGAACTTGTCCGACGATATGCGTGGCGACAGCGCCTTCAACCTCGGCGCGAGCTACCGCATGAATGGCATCAACCGCCTCGGCGCGGAATGGCTGACGCGGGTGCAGATCGGCGATCGGCAGGAGCTGTACAGCGAGTTCTACCAACCGATGGACACCGGCTCGCGCTACTTCGTCGCACCTTACCTCAAGGCCCAGGCGCAGAATGTGGAACTGATTCTGGACAACGATCCCATCTCCGAATACCGCCTGGAACGCTACGGTTTCGGCCTGAACGTGGGGCGCCAGATCGGCACCAGCGGCGAGATCCGCTTCGGCGTCGGCGAGGCCTGGGGCAAGGCCGATGTGCGCATCGGCGACCGCGACCTGCCAAGCGTGAGCTTCAGCGAAGGCTTCTACGAGTTGAAGTACTCCTTCGACTCCCTGGACAACGTGTACTTCCCCCACACAGGCGAAGACATCGGCCTGGCTTTTCGCGAGTTCGAACCAGGGTTGGGTTCGGATCAACGCTACCGACAATGGGAGTTCAAGCTGGACAAGGCCATGAGCCACGGTCCGGACACGCTCGTACTGGGCGGCCGTTACGGGCGCACCATGGATAATTCGGACGTGGTGATATCCAGCTTTCTGCTGGGCGGCGCACGGCAGCTGTCGGGCTTTCGCCAAGATGCGATCTCGGGGCAGAACGTCAGCTTGATGCGCGCCGTGTACTACCGCCGCCTGACGCCACGCTCGTACCTGCCATTGGATTTCCCGCTGTACCTGGGCGCGTCATTGGAACGCGGACGGGCGTGGAACAACGACAATGAATTCGACAGCGGCTATATCAACGCCGCGAGTATTTTCCTGGGGTTTGACACACCGTTGGGACCGCTGAATTTCAGCTACGGGTTCAATGATGACAATCAGCAAGCGGTGTACCTGAACCTCGGCCAGACCTTCTAAAACGCCGACCGTAATACCCAATGTGGGAGCTGGCTTGCAGTGGCAAGCCGGCTCCCACATATTGATCTGCCGTGTACTTGAGGTCAGGACTTTTCCAGATTCGCCAGAATGTGCCCATGCACACGCATGCACACCCGCAGGTCCTCTTCATTCACGCCCACGAACAACTCATGGCGCAACGCAGTGGCGATGGTTTCAATCTGCTCGATCAACGGTCGGGCGGTGTCGCACAGCAGGATGCGCTTGGCGCGGCGATCTTCCACCACGGCCTGACGTTGAACCAGTCCTTGGCCTTCCAGGCTGTCGAGCAACCGCGCCAGGGTCGGACCTTCAACGCCGACACTTTGTGCCAGTTCGCGCTGAGTCGGCGCGTCTTCGAAACGAGCCAGGTGCAGCAGCACCAGCCAGCGTGCCTGGGACAAGCCTAGCCCCGCCAAACGGCGGTCCAGTTCGGCGCGCCAACCTCGGGACATTTGCGCCAACTGCATGCCAAAACGGTGTTGATCGGTTAACGGCATAAAAAACTCATGGTTTAGACTGAAAACAAAGTATGGCTAATTATTAGTCAGCTAAGCATGAGCCATGTCAGTAGGCAAGCGCTCGTCTGTACTGATTCGTTACATTGTCGCAATTGGCACACTAAATTTCGAACTCAGACTGCAACGCGGCACGAACGCAGTACAAAACCCCCTCGGGAACCCGCCCGGTGAACAGCGGTGCGATCTCAGCAACTGGTGGCAATTCGCCTTCACCGTCTAGGAAGGCATCCTGGATTTCGCTGAGTAAATCTTCCGGCAAATCAAGAGCCTGCTCTAACGACAACTGTTGCTGACCGATGGATTCGGCCAACAGCGTATAGACGTTTTTCTCCGAGCATTGCAGCTGGCCGGCGATCTGGATCGGGGTCATGCCGGCCCGCGCCAGGCTGATCAATTCGTGGCGAATATCGGCGATTTCCTTCGGCGCTTCGGCCTGGCCGCCGAGCACTTCGAGGAAGGCCTGGCCATAACGCTCCAGCTTGCGCGCCCCCACACCACTGACCCGGCCCATTTCGGCCAGGGTGGTCGGCTGCTCGCGCAACATCTCCAGCAAGGTCGAGTCGGGGAAAATAACGTAAGGCGGCACGCTGTGTTCCTGCGCCAGTTTGCGCCGTAGGGTACGCAGGGCTTCCCACTGTTCACGCTCTTCAAAGCGCACCAGTTGGCTGGCTTGGCTGGTACTGCTCTTGGCGGTGGTCTGCGGCTTGAGGTCGCGGCGCAGTTCCAGGCTGACTTCACCCTTGAGCAACGGCCGGCAACTGTCGTTCAGGCGCAGGCCGCCGTAGCCTTCGATGTCGATGTCTACCAAGCCGCGCGCGACCATCTGGCGGAACAGCGATCGCCATTCGCCTTCGGCACGGGCCTTGCCCACGCCGTAGACCGAGAGTTTCTCGTGGCCGAAGCTACGCACCTTCTCGTTGTCCTTGCCCAGCAACACATCCACCAGATGGCCGACGCCATAACGCTGGCCGGTGCGGTAGATCGCGGACAAGCCCTGGCGCGCCGGCTCAGTGGCATCCCAGGTTTGCACGCCGTCCACACAGTTGTCGCAATGGCCGCAGGGTTCGGGCATGTCTTCATCGAAATACGCCAGCAAGGTCTGGCGGCGGCAACGCGTCTCTTCGCAGAGTGACAGCATGGCGTCGAGCTTGTGCTGCTCCAGGCGTTTGTGGCGCTCGTCACCTTCGGAGTTCTGCAGCATTTGCTTGAGCATCACCACGTCTTGCAGGCCGTAGACCATCCACGCATCCGCCGGCAGGCCATCACGGCCGGCACGCCCGGTTTCCTGGTAATAAGCCTCGAGGGACTTGGGTAGATCCATATGGGCCACGAAGCGCACGTTGGACTTGTCGATGCCCATGCCGAACGCGATGGTTGCCACCATGATCAGGCCTTCCTCGTTGAGGAAGCGCTTCTGATGATAAGCACGCAATTCGTTGGGCAAGCCCGCGTGGTAGGGCAACGCCGGATAACCCTGCTCGCACAGGAAGGCGGCCACTTCGTCGACCTTCTTGCGCGACAGGCAATAGACGATGCCTGCATCGCTGCGCCGCTCGGACAGGAACGCCAGCAACTGCTTGCGCGGCTGTTCTTTAGGCACGATGCGGTAAAAAATATTCGGCCGGTCAAAGCTCGACAGGAAGCGCTCGGCGTTCTGCAAATGCAGGCGCTCGACGATTTCTTCACGGGTACGCTTGTCGGCGGTGGCGGTCAGGGCGATACGCGGAACGTCGGGGAACAGTTCCGCCAACTGCCCCAACTGCAGGTATTCACGACGGAAATCGTGACCCCATTGCGATACGCAGTGAGCTTCATCGATGGCGAACAGGGCGATTTCCAGGCTCTGCAGGAAGGCCAGCATGCGCGGCTGCACCAGGCGCTCGGGGGCCAGGTAGAGCATTTTCACTTCGCCGCGCTTGATACGCGCAGCCAGGTCGCGCTGCTGTTCGGCGCTGAGCGTGGAGTTCAACGCGGCGGCGGCAACACCGAGTTCTTCGAGGGTCGCTACCTGATCGTCCATCAGCGCGATCAAGGGCGACACCACCACGGCGAGACCGTTACGCAGCAACGCCGGCACCTGGAAACACAACGACTTGCCACCACCGGTGGGCATCAGGACGAGGGCATCACCGCCATTGGCCACGCGCTCAATGATCGCACCCTGGCGGCCACGAAAACTGTCGTAGCCGAAGATGTCCTTGAGGACGCGTTGAGCCTGCTCGAGCATGTAAAACTCCAAATATCGCCGAAATCCCTCTCTACAGGCTGGCCGAAAAAACGCGGCACTACGGAAAATAATCCGTAAGCGAAGTTTTCTCGGGTTGGCACTGGCCTGCAGGGGCATCACAAAACGCGGCAGTATACCCGAGCGTCGGCCGGCAAAGGGCGCGGCTGACGAATAGCGGCCGCTATCGAAAACCGGCCAAATATGCAGTGTGGCTGGCCGGGGCGCTCAAGAAAGCCTAGAATTCAGCATCGTTTATTCCCAAGGTAGTCCTTCAATGTCCTTCGCTGAGCAACTAACCCGCCTGCAAGCCTTCCTCGACGCCGATGAGCTGCATGACGAGGCGCTGGACTACGTGGCCGCCCACGGCTACCTGACCGCCCTGTCGATTTCTTCCGACATCGTGCCGGACCGTGAGTGGATCGACGCCTTGTTCGCCGAAGAACCTCACTACGCTGACGCCGCCCAGCGCGAAGAGATCGAAGCCACCCTGCTCGCTCTCAAGGCCCACATCGGTCGCCAACTGGCCTCCGATGAGGAATTCGAGCTGCCGTGCGACCTGGACCTGGGCGAAGATCCGGACGACTCCGACCTGCGCGGCTGGTGCATCGGATTCATGGAAGGCGTGTTCCTGCGCGAAGCCGCCTGGTTCGAAACCGCCGAAGAAGAAGTCAGCGAAATGCTGCTGCCAATCATGGTCGGTTCAGGCCTGTTCGACGACCAGCCGGAGTTCTCCGACATCGCCTCCGACGCCAACCTGATGGACGACATGATCGTACAGATCCCGGAAGCCCTGACCGCCCTGTACCTGCTGTGCAACGCCCCTGACGAAAAACCGGCGCTCCTCAAGCCTCGTCACCACTGAGTCGCATGCCCGTGATACCCATGGGCAAGCGCTCGCCGCTCCTGCGTTATGCACTACTGGCCATCGGTTGGCTGAGCGTAGAGCTGGGAGTAATCGGTATTTTCCTGCCGGTATTGCCGACCACCCCCTTCCTACTTCTTGCCGCCGCCTGCTTCGCGCGAAGCTCCCCACGCTTCTACGACTGGCTGGTGGAACACCCGCGCCTGGGCCCATGGATTCGTGACTACCTGGACGGCAGTGGCATCCCGCTGAAGGGCAAGGTCTATGCCATCGGCCTGATGTGGCTGAGCATCGGTTTTTCCTGCTACCTGGTGCCTCTACCCTGGGCACGGGGCTTCATGCTGACCAGTGCCGTGCTGGTGACGATCTACATCCTGCGCCAAAAAACCCTGCCGCCGCGCTGAGCCTCTTTAACACCCGCCCCTGCGACATTAGTGCTCACGAGACCTTGGTCGACACTGACTAATCCCCAGGCATCATGCGAGACTGTCCGACCGGGCCCGAAATGCCTGGGTGTGTTTATGTCCGGAGTTACCATGACGCTGTCCAGCGGGCTGATCGCCGCCGTTGCCTTGGCCTATATGGCCATTATGTTTGCCATCGCCTTTTACGGTGACCGTCGCCATGCGCCGCTGCCGCCGCGTATGCGTGCCTGGGTGTACAGCCTGTCGCTGGCCGTTTATTGCACCAGTTGGACCTTCTTCGGCGCCGTAGGCCAGGCGGCCGAACAACTGTGGGCGTTTATACCGATCTACCTGGGACCGGTGCTGTTGCTGGTATTGGCCCCCTGGGTCCTGCAAAAGATGATTCTGATCAGCAAGCAGGAAAACATCACCTCTATCGCTGACTTTATCGCTGCACGCTACGGCAAATCCCAATCGTTAGCGGTGGTGGTCGCGCTGATCTGCATGGTCGGCGTGCTGCCTTACATCGCCCTGCAACTCAAGGGCATCGTACTCGGGGTGAACCTGCTGATCGGCGCTGGCGCGGATGCTACCGGCACCCGGGCCCAGGACACGGCGTTGATCGTGTCGCTGGTGCTGGCGTTGTTCACCATTGTCTTCGGTACGCGCAACCTCGATGCCACCGAACACCACCGTGGCATGGTGCTGGCGATTGCCTTTGAATCGATAGTCAAACTGTTCGCGTTTCTCGCGGTCGGTGCGTTTGTGACCTACGGCCTCTACGACGGTTTCGGCGATTTGTTCAACCAGGCGATGCTGGCTCCACGGCTGGAGGAATACTGGAAAGAAACCGTCAACTGGCCAACGATGGTGGTACAGACCGGCGTCGCAATGATGGCAATCATCTGCCTGCCCCGGCAGTTTCACGTCACCGTCGTGGAAAACATCGACCCCCAGGATTTGCGCCTGGCCAAATGGGTCTTCCCTGCGTACCTGATTCTCGCAGCGCTGTTTGTCGTGCCGATCGCCCTCGGCGGCAAAATGCTCTTGCCCGGCTCGGTGCCACCCGATTCCTACGTGATCAGCCTGCCCTTGGCCGAGGCCCATCCGGTCCTCGCCTTGCTGGCGTTCATTGGTGGCGCGTCGGCCGCCACCGGCATGGTGATTGTTGCAAGCATTGCGTTGTCGACCATGGTTTCCAACGACATGCTGCTGCCTTGGTTGTTGCGCCGCTCCAGCGCGGAACGGCCGTTTGAAGTATTCCGCCACTGGTTGCTGTCGGTACGCCGCGTCAGCATTGTGATCATCCTGCTGCTGGCGTATGTCAGCTACCGATTGCTGGGCTCCACTGCGAGCCTCGCGACGATCGGCCAGATCGCTTTCGCCGCAGTGACCCAACTGGCACCCGCCATGCTTGGCGCGCTGTATTGGAAACAGGCGAATCGTCGCGGCGTCTTTGCCGGTTTGGCGGCGGGCACGTTCCTGTGGTTCTACACCTTGGTCCTACCGGTTACCGCGAAAAGCCTGGGCTGGTCGCTCAGCCTTTTCCCAGGCCTGACCTGGTTGCATTCCCAACCGCTCGGTTTGCCCCTCACCTCGCTGACCCTGGGCACCGTGTTCTCCCTGGCGGGCAACTTCACGCTGTTCGTCTGGGTTTCGATGCTCTCGCGCACTCGAGTGTCCGAGCACTGGCAGGCCGGGCGCTTCATCGGCCAGGAAACCAGCCAACGCGCCAGCACTCGCTCCATGTTGTCGGTCCAGATCAGCGACCTGCTGAGCCTGGCCGCGCGCTTTGTCGGGGAAGAACGCGCCCAGCAAAGTTTTATCCGCTTCGCCTATCGCCAGGGCAAAGGCTTCAACCCCAACCAGAATGCCGATAACGATTGGATCGCGCATACCGAACGCCTGCTGGCGGGTGTACTCGGCGCCTCCTCGACTCGCGCCGTCGTAAAGGCCGCGATTGAAGGTCGGGACATGCTGCTGGAGGACGTAGTACGAATCGCCGACGAAGCCTCCGAAGTGCTGCAATTCAATCGGGCCCTGCTACAAGGCGCCATCGAAAACATCACCCAGGGCATCAGCGTGGTGGATCAGTCGCTCAAGTTAGTGGCGTGGAACCGCCGTTACCTGGAGCTGTTCAACTACCCCGAGGGATTGATCAGCGTCGGCCGGCCGATTGCCGACATCATTCGCTATAACGCCGAGCGCGGCTTGTGCGGACCGGGTGAGGCCGAAGTGCATGTGGCACGACGCCTGCACTGGATGCGCCAAGGCCGCGCGCACACCTCCGAACGCCTGTTCCCAAATGGACGGGTGATCGAACTGATCGGCAACCCGATGCCCGGCGGCGGTTTTGTCATGAGCTTCACCGACATCACCGCGTTCCGCGAGGCCGAACACGCGCTGACCGAGGCGAACGAGGGCTTGGAACGACGGGTGACCGAGCGAACACACGAGCTGTCGCAACTCAACGTGGCGCTCACCGACGCCAAGGGCGTGGCCGAGTCCGCGAACCAATCGAAGACCCGCTTTCTCGCAGCGGTCAGCCATGACCTGATGCAACCGCTGAACGCTGCACGCCTGTTCTCCGCCGCCCTCTCCCACCAGAACGACGGCCTGTCGAGCGAAGCCCGGCAACTGGTGCAACACCTGGACAGCTCGCTGCGTTCCGCCGAAGACCTGATCAGCGACCTGCTGGACATCTCGCGCCTGGAAAACGGCAAGATCAACCCGCAACGCCAGCCGTTCGTGCTCAACGAACTGTTCGACGCACTCGGCGCCGAATTCAAGGCACTGGCCCAGGAACAAGGCTTGCGCTTCCGCTTGCGCGGCAGTCATTTGCGGGTCGACAGTGACATCAAGTTGCTTCGACGCATTTTGCAGAACTTTCTGACGAATGCGTTCCGCTATGCCGACGGCCCAGTACTGCTGGGCGTGCGCCGACACGAGGGCGAGTTGAGCCTGGAAGTATGGGACCGCGGTCCAGGCATCCCTCAGGATAAACAGAAGGTGATTTTCGAGGAATTCAAGCGCCTGGACAGCCATCAGACCCGCGCTGAAAAAGGCCTCGGCCTGGGCCTGGCGATCGCCGATGGCCTGTGCAGCGTATTGGACCACCACCTAAGCGTGCGTTCATGGCCGGGCAAGGGCAGCGTGTTCAGCGTGCGCGTACCGCTGGCTCGCAACCAGACGAGCCCGCCGATCAAGACCGTGCAGGAGAACGGCCTGCCCCTGAGTGGCGCACAGGTGCTGTGTGTGGATAACGAAGAAAGCATCCTGATAGGCATGCGCAGCCTGCTGACGCGTTGGGGTTGCGAAGTATGGACCGCCACCGACCAGGCGCAGTGCGCCGCACTGCTGGCCGACGGCGTGCGCCCACAACTGGCGCTGGTGGATTACCACCTGGACCACGGGGAAACCGGCACGGAGCTGATGGCTTGGCTGCGCACGCAATTGGCTGAGCCGATCCCCGGCGTGGTCATCAGCGCCGACAGCCGTCCGGAGATGGTGGCGCAAGTGCATGCCGCGGGGCTGGATTATCTGGCCAAGCCGGTTAAGCCGGCGGCGTTGCGGGCGTTGCTAAGTCGGCATCTACCCCTTTAATCAGGCCGAACTCAATCCACTGCCGAGGCTCGATAGCTCCGACATTGACCCGCCACTATTCGGGTAAGTGCGCCACACCGTCGGCATCGGTCATTGCCCGCTCCAGCAGATCGGCGGGCAGGCTCTTGCTGGCGCGGGCGCCGAGCAATCTTAATTGTTCGGTGCGGCTGACCAGATTACCGCGACCATCTGTCAGCTTATTCCGCGCCGCGCTGTAAGCCTTATCCAACTGCTGCAGACGGTTGCCCACTTCATCCAGATCTTGGATAAACAGCACGAACTTGTCGTACAGCCAGCCGGCGCGCTCAGCGATTTCCCGGGCGTTTTGGCTCTGACGCTCCTGTTTCCAAAGACTGTCGATAACCCGCAGGGTGGCGAGCAAGGTGGTGGGGCTGACAATGACGATATGGCGGTCGAACGCTTCCTGGAACAAATTGGGCTCGGCCTGCAAGGCTGCGGAAAAAGCGGCTTCAATCGGCACGAACAGCAACACGAAATCCAGGCTATGCAAGCCCTCCAGGCGCTTGTAGTCCTTACCGGCCAGGCCTTTGACGTGATTGCGCAGGGACAGCACGTGCTGTTTGAGCGCCGCCTGGCCGATCACATCATCGTCCGCCGCCACATACTGTTGATAGGCCGTCAGGCTGACCTTGGAGTCCACCACCACCTGTTTGTCATCGGGCAGCATAATCAGCACATCCGGCTGGAAGCGCTCACCGTCCGGGCCTTTCAGGCTGACCTGGGTTTGGTACTCGCGGCCCTTCTCCAGGCCGGCGTGTTCCAGCACACGTTCAAGGATCAGCTCGCCCCAGTTGCCCTGGGTCTTCTGGCCCTTGAGCGCGCGGGTCAAGTTCGTGGCTTCGTCCGACAGACGCAGGTTCAGTTGCTGCAGGCGTTCAAGCTCCTTGCCCAGGGAAAAGCGTTCGCGGGCTTCGTTCTGATAGCTTTCTTCGACACGCTTTTCGAAAGACTGGATGCGTTCTTTCAAGGGATCAAGCAACTGCCCGAGGCGCTCCTGGCTGGTTTCGGCAAAGCGCTGTTCACGCTCGTCGAAAATTTTCCCGGCCAGTTCGGCGAACTGCGCCCGCAGCTCGTCCCGCGCGCCCTGTAGGTCAGCGAGGCGTTGTTGATGGCTTTCCTGTTGCTCACGCAGCTCCGCACGCAAGGCCGCCGACAACGCGTCAAGGCGGCGCAGTTCGGCTTCCTTGGCGCTGCGGTCGAGGTTCCAGGCGTGGGCCGCGTCGCGGGCGTTGTCGCGATCGATCTGCAGCAATTCGACTTCGCGGCGCACGGCGGCCAAGTCAGCCTGCTTGGCGGCATTGGCCTGGCTGAGGTCGCTGATCTCGTCACGACTGGCATCCAGTTGAGCAGCCAAGCCTTCCTGGGCAAGTTGCGCAGTGGCCAGGCGCTCTTCAAGCAATTCCCAGCCGGCCATGCGCGCGGCCAAGCGCCGCTGAAGCTGCCAGCATACGGCCAATAACGGCACTGCCGCGCCAGCAAGTCCCAGGGCAATACTGGTCCAGTCAAAAGCCATAGCCATGTCTGCCATCACCGAAAAAGAGCAAGGTTAACCAAGCAAGGGAGTTGAGGACAGCTCAGTCTTCGACCTGTCCCAATTCACGCTGGGCGCGGCGGTCGCCAGCGCGAGCAGCCAGGCGCAGGAGGTCGTGGCCGATGCGGCGGTCGCGGGCATTACCACATTCGCGGCACATCAATTGGCCAAGTCGGCTTTGCGCGGCGACTACGCCATCACGCGCCGGCTGTTTGAGCAAGCGCCCGGCAAAATGTTTGACGTTGGCGCTGTGGCCTAGCAGCGGGCTGTCGAGCAACCACAATGCAACTTTCAAGGAGAAACGCTTGGGTGGGGTAACAGCCGGAGGGGTGTCGGTAGCAGAAAGTGACACTGAGCGAAACTTCATAAAGCACTGTGGGACAGAACGGAAGGCGCGCCACTCTACTCTTTTTTTCGTACAGGTAAAGCCGAAAAAAACCTGCACGCCCGTGCTAGAGCAAGCGCTTGGGACAATCCACAGAAGCTGTGGATAACTCAGTGGACAACCCTCCTTTAACTCGCGCAAAGCCCCATGGAATGGGGGCCGCAGTCAAACTGACGATTTTTTCACCAATAAAAAAAAGCGATATTTTTCATTGACTTAAATTTTCATTGCAGGCTGACGGAGCCGGTTCGAAACACTTGACAGGCCGGTGACACCTACTGTGAACAATGTGTACAACCCCCTCTTCCCTGGTTATATCGCCGGTATTTTTTGATCCGATACTGCTTGAATATGTTACCGGCACGGCCAGGCAGGGACTTTTCAAATTCAGTACAGGTCGCCACACTGCCCCACCTACAACGCAACCATGTGCGGGTCGATGAAAGGAATTCTGTTATTCACAGTGTTGTTGCTGGCTATCTGCGCGACCTCCCTGGGAATCAATGCCGCACTACCCTCACCCGACGGCGCATTGTTCGCCATCGCGATCCTGCTCTCCGCGGCGTTCACCGCCATCAGCCTGTGTATCGAGTTGGGCGAGGGCCGGATCAATGACATGGGCGATGTCATGAAAATGATCGAAACCGGCCAGTCCCTGCGCCTGACCCTGGCCGCGTATGCGCTGGGCTCCTCGCTGGCGGCAGCCGTCACGGTGCTGGTGTATCACGGGTTGCTGGAGGGCTGACTGAAGTTTTTTTGCCTGCACGCTTCCATTCCCCGCTTCGATCCGTTACTATCCGCAGCGTTAGTACCAAGCTGAAAGTCAATTCTGGTCGAACAACTCCCCTGAACAACACGGGATCGGCCACCTTGATGGTTTCCAGGTATCACTTGCGACGACACTGCCTTTGAACAAGCAAAGGGTGTCGCGAAGTATCAATACTCTGACCGAACCAACCTGCCAATTGATCAGGATCTTCACCCTGGGCCCAGAACCTTTGCCCCTGTTGTGTTGCCTGCCCTCCTAAGTACCTACCTGCCAGCCCAAGCGCGCCTAAACTATTAGCGCTTCAAACTGGCTGCTTTGTTCCAGTCGGGTTCTTCGTTCGATCAATGGTGATCGACGTCACTGGAACGTTTTAACGTTGCGCGGTTCTTAACCGTGTTATTTGTAGGAACACCAATAATATGTCCACTCAAATCCATACTCAGGATGCCATTCGCACCCTCACCAACGCTTTTGCACCAATGAACTGTCTGATCATGGCCGCTCGCAAAGGCTGCTTCAGCTTCACCCTGGTCAACGAACACGGTATCGCTCGTCACAGCGAACGCCTGTACCCCGATCAATACTCCAGCGCAGAGCCGCTGCAGGCCGTGATCGAGCGTACCCGTCAGGCACTGGTTGCCTGATCGACCCGAGCTGCTGAAACACAAAAACCCTGTTTAAGACGCAGGGTTTTTTATTGCCTGATATTCAGGATCTGAATGTTTGCACTCAGCACGAATAGATATAACCGTTATAACTGATTAAAGAAGATGTTTTAAAAACAGTCCTTTACACCACGAATATGACACTACACTTCAACTCAAGCGGCATGATCCGCTTACGACGGGCCTGAGATCCGATCCACCGCTGCCAAGCCCCCACCCGCTCAGGCTTCGTCGACCACTTTCACGGATTGAGGCGAGTATGGGTATCGCTGCCAGCGAATTGTGTCGTTATGTAATCAAGCCGACGCTTATTTACCTCGGGTGCCACGACCAGACGGCTGAATCTCTGTTGCTGGGCATTGCCGCCAGCCAGTCGGAACTCGGCTCCGCATTGCACGACCGCCGCGGCCACGGCCTGTATAGCATCACCGAACCACGTCACCGCGCCCTATGGGACACCTACCTGGCGCTGGACCCGGAACGCGCAAGCCTGGTGCGCGGCCTGGCCAGCCAGCATGCTTTCCTCAGCGCGCCCCAGCTTGAGCTGACCGTTAACCTGCGTTACGCCACAGCCATCGCCTGGCTGCTGGTGGAACAACGGCGCCCCGCGTTGCCCGCACCGGGTGATGTATTGGCCATGGCGCGTATCTGGAAAGAAATATTTCACCCTCAAGGCCGTCTTCGCGACTTCACCCAAACCTGGAAATCCTGTGTTTCATCCATGAATCAGGTGGTTTGCTGATAGGTAAACTTACAATATTCGCTAAAAAACCGCGATTTTAGTAGGATTGTCCTACAAAACCGCTCTATCTCCTATGTTACAGCCTATAGCGTGATGTGTAATTTATTGATACTTTCCGCTTCGGTGATCACACGGAGTTCTAATAATGAAAAAAGTAATGCTCAAGACCACACTTAGCCTCGCCGTTGCCATGGCCTCATCCCACGTCTTCGCAAGTGGCTTTGCCCTTAACGAACAAGACGTCGCCGGGATGGGTACGGGCTTCGCAGGACGCTCTTCCGCTGCCGAAAACGCAAGCACCGTCTATGGTAACCCTGCCGGTATGGCTCGCCTGGAAGGCCAGCAAATTACCGGTGGTTTCGCGGTGATTGATGCCTCGACCAATATCAAAGATGCCGGCGGCCGTTCCAGCGGCACCAACAAAGGCGACATGGTGCCTTTCACTGGCGTACCTTTCGGTTTCTACACCAACAAACTTAACGATCAGTGGGCTATCGGCTTCGGTGTTTATGCGCCGTTCGGCCTGAAAACCGACTACGAAAGTGGCTTCCAGGGGCGCGGGTTTGGCAGCAAGAGCGAAGTCTCGGTCATCACTTTCCAACCGACTGTCAGCTACAAGTTCAATGATCGCGTATCCATCGGCTTTGGTCCGACCATCAACCGTATCGACGGCACCCTGGAATCGCAGCCAAGCCTGGCTGGCCTAGGGATCCCAGGCGACAACAAGGTCAAAGTCAAAGGCGATGATACAGCCCTGGGCTTTAACGCCGGTATTCTGGTTCAAGCCACCGATACCACTCGCGTTGGCCTGACCTACCACTCGCAAGTGAAGTACAAACTCGAAGGCCACACCGACGTCACCAAAGCCGCCACGGTTCCATCGCAGGTGCTGGCCAACAACCGCTACGATGCGTCACTGAACGTCGACACACCTGAATCCTGGGACCTGTCGATGACTCAAGACCTCAGCGACGCCTGGAAACTGTATGCGGGTGCGACCTGGACTCGTTGGAGCCGTTTGAAAGACATCACCATCAAAAACGAAGGTGTGACAGCGGCTAGCGGAGGCGCACTGGCACCTGCGCTTGTCGGAACCATCACTGAGCCGCAGAACTGGCACGACACCTGGGCTTACGCCCTGGGTACCTCGTATCAGCTCACCAAGCAGGTGGTACTGCGTACCGGTCTGAGCTTCGACCAGTCGCCAACCAACAACACCGATCGTTCACCACGCATCCCTACCGGCGACCGGACCATCTTCAGTGTTGGTATGGGTTACGCAGTGATGGATAACATGACCGTTGACGTGGCTTACTCCTACCTCAAGGAAGAGTCGGTCAAAGTCAACAAATCCAACGCACTGGGTTCCTACAGCTCCAAATACGAAAACAGCGCCAACGGTTTCGGCCTGGGTGTGACGTACAAGTTCTGACCTGCTCGCGCATAAGAAAGCCCCGCTCTCCTGCAAAGGAGGCGGGGCTTTTCAATGGGCAACGATCAGGGTTTCGAAGCTAGCGCCTCTTCCACCGCCTTGAGCAAGTCCGGGCTGTCAGGTTTGGTCAGGCTGGAGAAATTGGCGATCACCCTGCCCTGACGATCCACCACGTACTTGTAGAAATTCCACTTCGGCGCGCTGCTCTGCTGCGCCAGTATCTTGAACAGATGCACGGCATCCGGCCCCTTGACCGTCTGCGGCTCGGTCATGGTGAAGGTGACGCCATAATTCACGTAGCAAACCTTGGCGGTTTCCTCTCCGGTCTTGGCTTCCTGCTTGAAGTCATCGGAAGGCACGCCAATCACTTCCAGGCCCTGGCCCTTGTAGCGCTGGTATAACGCCTCAAGGCCTTTGAATTGCGGCGCAAACCCGCAGAAGCTGGCGGTATTGACGATCACCAGAGGCTTACCGGCAAAGCGCTGGCACAGGTCGATGGATTCCTTGGCGCGCAACTTGGGCAACTGCCCCTCCAGCAACGGCGGGCAACTGGCAGCCATGGCCGCACCGCCAAAAGCAGCCATCAGGACGGGTACTGCGAGCCAGCGCATCTGCATATCGTGTGTCCTTCAAAGGAGTCAGACCATGAACTTAACAGATCGACATACCCAGTTGCATCAACGCCAGCCCGCCGTGCTGCCAGCCCCACCACGCCAGAAGCAGCAGAAGCGTTGCCGCCCCTGCCCCAACCAGCCAATAGCCATTGGAACTCATGCTACCTCCATCTGCGTCTGCAACCGCGCCACCGGCCGCTCACGCACCGGCCAGTTGAGTGCGGCGGCGAGCAGGCTCAAAAGAATCGCCACTTGCCAGATCAAATCGTAGTTGCCGGTTCGATCATAGACCACTCCACCCAACCAGCCACCGAGGAACGAACCGAGCTGGTGGAACAGAAACACGATCCCACCGAGCATCGAGAGGTTTCGCACACCAAACAACGTCGCGACCGTACCATTGGTCAGCGGCACCGTGGACAACCACAAAAAGCCCATCGCCATACCGAACAGGTAGGCCGAGATTTCAGTCACCGGCGCCCACAGGAACAGCCCGATCACCAACGCCCGCAACAGGTACAGGCCAGTCAGCAGGCGCGGCTTGGACATGCGCCCGCCGAGCCAGCCGGCGGTGTAGGTGCCGGCGATATTAAACAGGCCGATCAAGGCCAAGACGGTGGTGCCGGTAGTCGCCGGCAAATGCTGATCGACCAGATAGGCGGGTAGATGCACGCCGATAAACACCACTTGGAAACCGCAGACGAAAAAACCGAACGCCAGCAACCAGAACCCAGAGTGAGAGCAGGCTTCCTTCAGTGCTTCGCGCAAGGTTTGCTGGCCGGCCATGACAGGCAGCGGCCGATCCTTGAGCATGCTCACCAGCGGCAGAATCAGCGCCACCATCAAGCCCAGCACCAGCAGTGCCGCCGACCAACCCAACCAACTGATCAAGCCCAGGGTGCCCGGCACCATGGCGAACTGGCCGAAAGAACCGGCGGCACTGGCAATGCCCATGGCCATGCTGCGTTTTTCCGGCGGCACGGCACGGCCGACCACGCCCAGAATCACCGAGAACGAGGTGCCCGACAGGCCAATACCAATCAACAAACCGGCGCTCAACGACAGCGACCATGCCGAGTCGGACATACCCATCAATACCAGGCCGACGGCGTACAACACCCCGCCAACCAACACGGCCTTGCTCGCCCCAAAGCGGTCGGCCAGGGCGCCGGTGAAAGGCTGCGCCAGGCCCCAGATCAGGTTCTGCAGGGCAATGGCAAAGGCAAACGTCTCACGCCCCCAGCCGAATTCGGCGCTCATCGGCGCCAGGAACAGCCCGAAGCCATGCCGTACACCCAGGGACAACGCCAGGATCAGCGCACTCCCCACAAGAATCCAGCCACTGGTGCGCCACATCGAGGTCATTTCTTATTCTCCATTTGCGGGTATATACCCGCTTTTAGTCGAACAAACCCGCGTTCAGGCGAGTTCATCCAGCAAGGCCAACAGGGTTTCGCGTTTTTCCGCGCCCAACCGATCAATCAATTTCTGCTGCGCCGCCTCCCAGGCCGGCAAAGCTGCGGCCAGTCGCGCCGCGCCGGCCTCGGTCAACAGCACCAGGCGGTTGCGCAGGTCATCGCCCTCGACCAACCGCACCAGGCCTTCGCCTTCCAGTACGCGCAGGTTGCGCCCCAACGTACTGCGATCCAGCCCCATGGCGTCGGCCAGGTTGGAAATACTCGGCTGATCGAGACGCTGCAGATTGCACAGCAAAGAATACTGGGCGACGTTGATCCCGAAGCCGTCGAGAGCGCCGTCGTAATGCCTGCTGACGCCACGGGCGGCGCGTCGCAGGTTGGTGCATAAACATTGGGAGGCAAGCATGGAACGTGTATATACCCGCGATTCAGCAAATGCAAGCAAGTGTTACAGCGCCAGACCGACCAGAACCGCCACTTCCAGCAACTCCAGCAGCGCGCCGGCGGTGTCGCCCGTGGTGCCGCCGAGGCGCTTGACCATCAGGTGGCGCAGGCCGATAAAGCACAGCGCCGCGAGCAGGACCGCAATCCCGCCGCTGAAACCAGCGATCAGGAGGCAGGCCAGGCCGCTGAGGATCAGCACCTGCTGGCCGACAATCCTCGGTAAGTGATCCGACAATGCCTGGCCCAGTCCTCCTGCACGCACATAGCGCGTGGTGAGAAACAGCGCGAGCATCGAAGCACGCCCGATCAGCGGCGCGAGGATCAGCGCTGCGCCATTGTGCTGTTCGATCAGCGCTACCAGCGCGGTGAACTTGAGCAACAACACCAGGCCGAGGGTGACCACGGCGATCGGCCCGCTGCGTGGGTCTTTCATGATGCTCAGGGTGCGCTCACGATCGCCAAAACCACCGAGCCAGGCGTCCGCGCTGTCTGCCAGCCCGTCCAGGTGCAAACCGCCACTGAGCAACACCCAGGCCGTCAGCAACAGCGCTGCGTGCAGCAACAACGGCGCGCCCGTCAACGCGAGATTCAGTCCCCACAACAGCAGGCCGAACAGCAAGCCCACCAATGGGTAAAACAGCAGTGAGCGCCCCAGTTCCTGCGGTTGCGGCATGCCCGGCAGACGAATTGGCAGGCTGCTCAGGAACTGCAGGGCGATCCAGAACGGCAGCATGTTCAGCGCCCTTCCTTCAGCACGCCGTCGGCCGCGACCTGCAGGCTGAACAGCGCGCCATGGCCGACTTCGACATTCAGCAATTGCGCTCGGGGCAAACCGCGCGCCTGGGCCAGCAGCAGACGCATCACCCCACCGTGACTGATCAACAGCACACGCTGGCCAGCATAAGCCTGATGCAAGCGTGAGACCGCGCCGAGGACCCGTTCGGAAAAGTCGCTGACACGTTCGCCCTCTGGTGGTGTGAAGCTATAGGGATCAGCCCAGAACGCGCCCAGCCCTTCGGCATCGGTCTCCATCAACGCCGCTGCGCTCTGCCCTTCCCAGGCGCCGAAGTGCAATTCCTGCAGAGCCTTTTCCAGGCTCACTGGCACGTTGAGTGTTGCGCCGAGCTCTTGTGCAAACCGCGCACACCGTTGCAGCGGCGAACTGATCAGGCGATCCCACGGGCCCTGCTCGGCCACGGCAGCACGCATTTGCGCCCAGCCGTTTTCGGTGAGCGCATCGTCGAGGCTGCCGCGCAGGCCACCACCCAATTCGGTTTCGCCGTGGCGCAGCAGGTCCAGGTACAAGGTCATGCCGGGCGGTCCGCCACAGCGGCTTCAGCAAATGTGGCCATCTGCCCGTGCAGCGCGCAGGCCAGGCGCAGCAGCGGCACCGCCAGGGCCGCGCCGCTGCCTTCGCCGAGCCGCAGGCCGAGTTCGAGCAACGGTTGTGCGTCGAGGCTGTGCAGTACGTGGCGATGGCCCGGCTCGGCGCCGCGATGGCCGAACACCAGCCACTCACGGCATGCCGGGTTCAGCCGCGTGGCGACCAACGCCGCGACGCTGCAGATAAAGCCGTCCACCAGCACCACAATGCCATCCTGGGCGCAGGCCAGATAGGCACCGACCAACGCTGCAATCTCCAACCCGCCCAGGTTGAACAGGGTTTGCAGCGCGTCACCGCGTTGCGCGGCGTGCACGGCCAGCGCGCGTTCGATGACCGCGACTTTGTGGCTGACGCCCTGGGCATCCAGGCCGGTGCCCGGCCCGGTCAAATCACTGACCGGGCAATCGAGCAAGGCACACGCCAACGCACTGGCGGCGGTGGTGTTGCCGATGCCCATCTCGCCGCCGATAAACAACTGCGCGCCGCTCGTCAACGCACGGCGTGCGCTGTCGCGACCGGCCTGCAGCGCCAGCCGCCCTTGTGCCTCGGTCATGGCCGGGCCGTTGACGAAGTTGGCGGTGCCCGCTGCGATATTCAGGTGACGCACACCGGGCAGGTTCAGCGACGGCGTCACTGTGCCGAGGTCGATCACTTCCAACTGCGCCGTCAGTTGCTGCGCCAATACGCTGATGGCCGCACCGCCGGAGACAAAGTTATGCAGCATCTGCCCGGTGACTTCCTGGGGATACGCCGACACGCCTTCGGCGACCACGCCGTGGTCGCCGGCAAAGATGGCGATCCACACCTGCTCCAGCGTAGGTTTGACCCGGCCTTGCAAGCCGGCCAACTGCACCGCCAACGCTTCCAATTGGCCGAGGGAGCCGGCCGGCTTGGTCAATTGCTGTTGGCGCGCCAAGGCCTGTTGATACGCCAAGGCATCGCTGGCCTTGCACGGGTTGAGCCACCAGGTTTCCGTCATAACGCAGTACCTTTCAAAGTCAGGGGCAGGCCGGCAACGGTCAGGACAACGCGCTGACACCGCTCGGCCAAGGCTTGATGCAGCCAACCGGCTTCATCCACATAGCGGCGAGTCAATTCGCCCAGCGGCACGACACCCAAACCGGTCTCGTTGCTGACAAACAGGATTTCACCTGGCAATGAGGCCAGGCTTTCCAGCAATTGGTCACGCTCAAAAGCCAGGCGCTCGGGGTTGTCGAGCAGCAGCAGATTGGTCAGCCAGAGCGTGAGGCAATCCACCAGCAGGCAGCGCTCGGGCGCGGCGTTTTCACGCAGCACCCGTGCCAGTTCGATCGGTTCTTCGATCAGACCCCAGGCATCCGGGCGACGCTGACGATGCAGGGCGACGCGCTGGTTCATCTCGCCGTCCAGCGGTTGACTGGTGGCGATATAAATGACGGGCAACGCGCTGTCGCCGGCAAGTTTTTCGGCGAGGCGGCTTTTGCCGGAACGGGCGCCGCCGAGGATCAGTTGGAGCATGGGAGGGCACCTCGGTATTCGAGCCGGACTCGGTCAACGGTGGGCGCTGGATTGCCAGCGATGCAGGCATCTCGCTGCCTCTGGGAAACGCGGTTGATGCCATCGCAGGCAAGCCAGCGCCCACACTTCGAGCGCATGTACACCGTCAAACCCCACACAACGTGCGCAACAGCGCGGTATCCAGATGGTTGTCCACCAGGTCGGCCAAGCGCTCGATATCGCGCTCACGCAGGGCGTGGTAATCCACCGCCTGTACCGCCTGCAAACCGGCCCAGCGCAACAAGGCGCTGCACGCGGCAGGGGTTTCGAACAAGCCATGCAGGTAGGTGCCGAAGATCTGCCCGTCGGGGCTCTGCGCGCCATCACTGCGGCCGTCGTCCAGCAACACGGCCGCGTTCGACAACGCAGCGCCGGACGTCACCCCCGCGTGAATCTCATAACCACTGACCTCCGCGTCCTCCAGCAACAGGCGCCCACGCACATTGCGCAATTGCTTGTGCTCCTCCAGCGTCGTACTGAACGCCAGCCAGCCCAGACCTGCACTCGACCCGGCCGGCCCCTCGAGCCCGAGCGGGTCATGCACCTGCTCGCCGAGCATCTGCAAGCCGCCGCAAATCCCCAGCACCTTGCCGCCGTAGCGCAAGTGCCGCGCCACCGCCGTGTCCCAGCCATTGGCACGCAGGTACGCGAGGTCACTGCGCACGCTTTTCGAGCCCGGCAAGATAATCAGGTCGGCGGCGGGAATCGGCTGGCCCGGGCCGATGAACTGCAAGTCCACCTGGGGATGCAGGCGCAGCGGGTCGAAGTCGGTGTGGTTGCTGATGCGCGGCAATACCGGGACGACCACCTTGAGCACCTGGGCAGCCTTGTCGATCTGGCGCTGGTCGATGCCGTCTTCGGCTTCCAGATGCAGGTCCATTATGTAGGGCAATACGCCAACCACCGGCTTGCCAGTGCGTGCTTCCAGCCAATCCAGCCCCGGCTGCAACAAAGCGATATCGCCGCGAAAACGGTTGATGATGAAGCCCTTGACCCGCGCTTGCTCGGTCGGCGAAAGCAATTCGAGGGTGCCGACCAGATGAGCAAATACGCCGCCGCGATTGATGTCGGCGATCAGCAGCACCGGGCAGTCCACAGCTTCGGCGAAGCCCATATTGGCAATGTCATTGGCGCGCAGGTTGATCTCCGCCGGGGAGCCCGCGCCTTCCACCATCACCACTGGGTAGGCCTCGCTCAAGCGCGCGTGGGACGCCAGCACCGCGCGCATCGCGATGGCTTTGTAGTCGTGATAGGCGACCGCGTTCATGCTGGTCACGGCACGGCCATGGATGATCACTTGGGAGCCGGTATCGCTGTTGGGTTTGAGCAGCACCGGGTTCATGTCTGTGTGCGGCGCCAGGTTGGCGGCCTGGGCCTGCACCGCCTGGGCGCGGCCGATTTCGCCGCCTTCGGCCGTTACCGCGCTGTTGAGCGCCATGTTCTGCGGTTTGAACGGCACCACCGCGACGCCCTGGCGGACCAGCCAGCGACACAGGGCGGTGACCAGGGTGCTTTTACCGGCATCGGACGTCGTGCCTTGCACCATCAGCGTACTCATGGCGCTTCCTTGTAGGCGATCAGCGCCTGTTCGAGGCGCAGCCAGTCGGCATCGGTGTCGGGCAGGCCGAAACGCAGGCTGCTGTCGTGGACGAACAGGCGCAGCAGAATGCCGCGTTGGGCCATGAACGCATGCAGGCGTTCGGCGTGGGGTGTGATCAGCCATTGGAACAGGGCGCAGCCGCCCTGGGGTTGAAAGCCTTGGCGTTCCAGCAACTCGAACAAGCGCTGGCCGGCTTCCTGGCAACGATTACGTTGCCGGGTGTGCCCAGCGGTATCGCGCAGACACGCCTGGCCGATCACCCGCGTCGGCCCGCTGACCGCCCATGGCCCGACCTGTTCGGCCAACAGCTTGAGCAACCGGCGCTCCGCCAGCACAAACCCCAGGCGCACACCGGCCAGGCCGAAGAACTTGCCGAACGAGCGCAGCACGATCAGGCCGACCTGATGGGCCTGGCCTGCCAGGCTCAGGTGCGGCGTGACGTCCATGAACGCTTCGTCCACCACCAGCCAGCCACCGCGCTGGGCCAGCCGCGCGTGCCAATCCAGCAGACGTTGCGGGGACAGGCTCAGGCCGGTCGGGTTATTCGGGTTGACCACCACCAGCACGTCCAGGCTGTCGAGAAAGAAGTCGACTTCCTGCTCCTGCACTTCGCGCACCACGTAGCCCGCGCGGCGCCAGGCCTCGGCGTGCTCGGCGTAGCAAGGTGACAGCACACCGACCTTGCCACCCCGGCGCAGGCGCGGCAGCAGTTGGATCGCCGCCTGGGAACCAGGCACCGGCAATAAATGCGCGGTACCGTAATACTCGCTGGCGGCTTGTTCCAGGCCGTCGTCGGTTTCCGGCAGGCGCGCCCAGGCGTGCAACGGAATCTCGGGGATCGGCCACGGCCAGGGCGCCAGGCCGCTGGACAGGTCGAGCCATTCGGCTTCGGCAATCCCGTATTCAATCGCCGCCTTGCGCAGGCGACCACCGTGCTCAAGCATACAATTGCCCCCCGATGCATAGAATCAGCAGCCACAACCATACGCCGCGCTGCACCAGTTGCCAGCCTCGGTCGATGGCGTCTGCATCCGCCGCCGGGCCTTCGCCCAGTGGCGGGCGCTGGTGCAGTTCACCGTGGTAGATCGCGGCACCGCCCAACTCGACGCCCAAGGCACCCGCCCCCGCCGCCATGACCGGGCCGGCGTTGGGGCTATCCCAGGTCGGGCCCTGGCGGCGCCAGCATTTGATCGCCAGCCGGGTTTTACCGAGTACGGCGTAGGTCAACGCCACCAGGCGTGCCGGAATATAGTTCAGTACGTCGTCGATCTTGGCCGCCGCCCAACCGAAGCGCTCAAAGCGTGCGTTGCGATAGCCCCACATCGCGTCGAGGGTATTGCTCAAGCGGTACAGCACCACGCCCGGCACACCCGCGACGGCAAACCAGAACAGCGCGGCAAAGACGGCGTCACTGCCGTTCTCCAGCACCGATTCAGTGGCGGCGCGGGCCACTTCAGTGCGATCCAGCTCACTGGTCTGGCGACTCACCAGGTAACTCACGCGCCGACGGGCTTCGTCCAGGTCATCGCCGCGCAAGGCCTGAGCCACCGGGATCACGTGTTCACCGAGACTGCGCATGCCGAGGGCACAGTACAACGCGAGGATCTCCAGCACCCAGCCGATATAGGGCGCCCACGACAACGCGGTGGCCAGCAGCGTCAGCGGCACCACCGCAATAAACCACGCGGTCACACCGTGGCTGCGCCAGCCACGGCCGCCACTGTTGAAACGCCGCTCAATGCGCACGGCAAAATTACCGAACGCCACCAGCGGATGCCAGCGCTTGGGCTCGCCCAGCAGCGCATCCAGCGCCACCGCCGCGACACACAGCAAGGCCACACTCATTGACTCACTCCCCAGGTATTCTCATACAACATGTCACTCAGCGGCCGCGGTTCGGCCCAGCCTTCGAGCTGCAACATCGGTGCCGGGTAGAACGCCTCGACCGGCCCCAGGCACAACACCGCCAAGGGTTTCGCGCCGGGCGGCAAGCCCAGCAGGTCGGCCAGGGCCTGCGGCTCGAACAGCGAGACCCAGCCCATGCCCAAGCCTTCGACCCGCGCCGCCAGCCACAGATTCTGGATCGCGCAGGACAACGAGGCCATGTCCATTTCCGGCAAGGTGCGTCGGCCGAAGATATGCCGCTCGCGGTCATCCATCAGCGCCGCCACCAGCACTTCGGCGCAGTCGTGGATACCTTCGACCTTGAGCTTCATAAATGTATCGGAACGCTCGCCCAACGCTTCGGCGGTGCGTATGCGTTCTTCCTCCACCAACTGTTGAATCCGGCTACGCAGTTGGCGGTCGCTGATGCGGATAAACCGCCACGGCTGCATCAAGCCAACGCTCGGCGCCTGGTGTGCGGCCTGGAGCAAACGGTGCAGCAGTTCGGGAGCCACATCGCCGCCGCTGAAGTGACGCATGTCGCGGCGCTCGGCGATGGCGCGGTAGACGGCCTGGCGCTCGGCTTCGGGGAAGGCGTTGTCGGTCATGAGCCTATCGCGGGCAAGCCCGCTCCCGCAGTGGATTCGTGGTGTCTAGCCGAGTGCGATTCGCCTTCGCCGGGCGCAAACAGCGCAGCAACGGCGCGGGGATTGGAAGGGAAATAGAAGTGGACGTAGGACGCGGTCAGCCGCCCCTGCCGATACACCGCCTCCGCCCCGCGCCCACCATTGGGGCTCACGCCACGGGCAACGGGCTGCCATTCGGTACTGGTCAGCGAGTGGTGATAGGTATGACCGCGCAACACGCCCTCGGGCAATTCGACGCTTTGCAGGGCCAGGGCGGCGAGTTTCTTTTGCATCACCGCATCGCCCTGCAGCAGGCCGACCAGTTCGGCGCGGATGCCGTCGACATCGGTGAGCGAGTCCAACAGATAAAGCATCCCGCCACACTCGGCGAGCAGCGGTTTGCCGGCAGCGTGATGGGCACGGATCGCACCCAGCATCGCGGTGTTTTCCGACAGCGCCTGGTGATGCAGTTCGGGGTAACCGCCAGGCAGATAGAGGCTGTCGGCCTCAGGCAATTGGCGATCATGGATCGGCGAGAAGAAGCTCAACTCAGCGCCCATCGCCCGCAGTAGATCGAGGCTCGCACCGTAGGTGAAGGCGAAGGCTTCGTCACGGGCGATGGCGATACGCACGCCGGCCAGCAACGGTTCGGCGCGGGTCACGGGCGGTGCGGCAAAGGTCACCGGCGGCGGTAACGCGACCTCGCAACTGCTGCCCAACGCTTGGGCGGCAGCGTCCAGGCGCAGGTCGAGGTCATTCAGTTCGCTGGCTTGCACCAGGCCCAGGTGGCGGCTGGGCAATTCGATAGCGGTCTCGCGGGACAGCGCGCCATACCAGCGCAGGCCTTCGGTGAGGCTGCCTTCAAGCAGTTGTGCATGGCGCAGGGTGCCGACGCGGTTGGCCAGCACGCCGGCGAACGGCAAGTCCGGCTGGTAGCGTGCCAGGCCGAGGGCCAAGGCACCGAAGGTTTGTGCCATGGCCGTGCCATCGATCACGCCGAGCACCGGCACACCGAAGTGTCGCGCCAGGTCAGCGCTGGAAGGCGTGCCGTCGAACAGGCCCATCACGCCTTCGATCAGGATCAGGTCCGCCTCCCCCGCCGCTTCCCACAGCAAGCGGCGACTTTCCTGCTCGCCTACCATCCACATATCCAATTGATACACCGGCGCACCGCTGGCGCGCTCGTGAATCATCGGGTCGAGGAAGTCCGGGCCGCATTTGAACACGCGCACCTTGCGACCCAGGTTGCGGTGCAAACGGGCCAGCGCGGCGGTGACCGTGGTTTTGCCCTGGCCGGACGCCGGCGCGGCGATCAAGACGGCCGGGCAATGACGGGGCTGATTCAAAGTTCGACGCCTTTCTGTGCCTTGATACCGGCTTGGAATGCGTGCTTGAGCATGCCCATCTCGGTGACGGTGTCGCCCATTTCGATCAGCTCGGGCTTGGCGCCACGGCCGGTGACGACCACGTGCTGCATCGGCGGGCGGGCCTGCAGGTCACCAAGGACTTGATCCAGGTCGAGATAGCCGTGCTTGAGCGCGATGTTCAGCTCATCCAGCACCACCAGGCGGATGGACGGGTCTTGCAGCAATTGGCGGGACACCGCCCAGGCAGCTTCGGCGGCCGCGATGTCGCGCTGGCGGTCCTGGGTTTCCCAGGTAAAACCCTCGCCCATCACATGAAAACGCACTTGCTCGGGGAAGTGGCGGAAGAACAGCTCTTCGCCGGTGCTGTTGCGCCCCTTGATGAACTGCACCACACCGCACTGCATGCCGTGGCCCATGGCGCGGGCCAGCATGCCAAATGCCGAGCTGCTCTTGCCTTTGCCGTTGCCGGTCAGCACCAGCAGCAAGCCGCATTCGTTCGGAGAATTGGCGATGCGCTCATCGATCACGGCTTTTTTACGCAGCATGCGCGCCAGGTGGCGTTCGTCGCGCTCGGGGGAATCGGTCATGGCAGCTCTCCGTTGGGGCTGGACAAAAACGGCGGGCAGGAAAAATCAAAAACAGACAGCCAAGCATCGCCCACCGTGATGCTGTTGGATGATCCGGGCCGGTCTCCGGGCTCATGAGTGGCGCGCTAGAGCACACGCCGACGGCGCGCCTTCCCATATCGCGGGCGATACAGTGGCAAACAGCACCGTTTTGACTCATTTACCGTTGCGGGGGCAGCGCCGGAATCGCGGCAACACTGTGTACAAGTGCGCTCACTCACCGGCTTCCCTGTTTCACTCAGTCGACCCGTAGGTCACAGAGCACCTGGAACAAGCCGCGAAGGTTAGTGGGTTGGGGGTGGAGCGTCAATTAAAGCTGGCCTTGTACTTGAACCATCGTCGCAACACACACCTCTACCCTTACAGGCATCCAGGAGAAAACCATGCATAAAACAAGACTCGCCTTACTGATCATGCTCGCGGGCAGCCTTGCCGCCTGCGGCGAAAGCTCGACCCTGAAGGTATCCGACGGCACCGGGCCCTCACCGCAATTGCCGGAGCCGAACAAGACGCTGATCCCCACTGTGAACATCGCCCCGGCCATTGGCTGGCCAGCGGGCACCAAGCCCACGGCCGCCGCCGGCACCCAGGTGGCGGCCTTCGCCGAAGGCCTGGACCACCCGCGCTGGCTGTACGTATTACCCAACGGCGATGTGCTGGTGGCGGAAACCAACGCGCCGCCCAAGCCGGATGATTCCAAAGGCCTTCGTGGCTGGGTGATGGAGAAAGTCATGGGCCGCGCCGGCGCCGGGGTACCGAGCCCGAACCGCATCACCCTGCTGCGCGATGCCGACCATGATGGGGTCGCGGAGACCCGCACGGTATTCCTGGAAAACCTCAACTCGCCCTTCGGCATGACGCTGGTCGGCAATGACCTGTACGTGGCCGATTCGGACAAGCTGCTGCGCTTTCCCTATCAGACGGGCGAGACCGCGATCAAGACCGCCGGCAGCAAGGTCATCGACCTGCCCGGCGGCAGCATCAACCACCACTGGACGAAAAACGTGGTGGCCAGCAAGGACGGCAGCAAGCTGTATGTGAGCGTGGGTTCCAACAGCAACGTGGCGGAGAACGGCCTGGAGGCGGAACAAGGCCGCGCCGCGATCTGGGAAGTCGACCGCGCCAACGGCCAGCACCGTATCTTCGCCTCCGGCCTGCGCAACCCTAACGGCATGGCCTGGGAACCGCAGAGCGGCAAGCTGTGGACGGCCGTGAACGAGCGCGATGAGATCGGTAGCGACCTGGTACCGGACTACATCACGTCGGTCCAGGATGGCGCCTTTTATGGCTGGCCCTTCAGCTACTACGGGCAGCACGTGGATGTACGCGTCACGCCGCAAAACCTGGACATGGTGGCCAAAGCCATTGCGCCGGACTACGCCGTAGGCCCGCACACCGCCTCGCTAGGCCTGACCTTCGCCGAGGGCAGCAAACTGCCGGCGCCCTTTATCAACGGCGCGTTCATCGGCCAGCACGGTTCGTGGAACCGCAAGCCGCACAGCGGCTACAAGGTGATCTTCGTACCGTTCGAGGGCGGCAAGCCGAAGGGGCCGCCGGTGGACGTGCTGACCGGGTTCCTCAACAGCGACGAGAAAGCCATGGGCCGACCGGTTGGCGTGGTCATCGACAAGCAGGGCGGCTTGCTGGTGGCGGATGATGTGGGGAATAAGGTGTGGCGGGTTTCTGCGGCTAAGTAACCGCCCCCAAGACCACCACAAAACAAATGTGGGAGGGCGCTTGCTCCCGATAGCGGTGGGTCAGTCACCAAATGCAGGGACTGACACGCCCTCATCGGGAGCAAGCGCCCTCCCACATTTGGGTCTAGGTTTTATCTAAGGGTTACGCGCCAGGTTTTCAGCCGGCAACACACGCTTGGCGCTCAGGTAGGCATTCTGCCAATACGCTTTGGACAGCGTATCCAGCTTCACCGTACCGCCCGTCTGCGGCGCATGTACAAAGCGCCCTTCGCCGACATAGATCCCGGCGTGGCTGACCTGCGAGCCGCCGCCCGTGGCGAAGAACAACAGGTCACCGGTTTGCAGGTTCTGCTCGCTGACGTCCTGGCCACGCATTACGATCAGTTCGCGCGTGGTGCGCGGCAGGGAGATGCCGGCGGCATCACGGTAGACAAACCCGATCAGCCCGCTGCAATCGAACCCGGAGTCTGGCGTGTTGCCACCCCAACGATAAGGCGTACCGACCAGGCCCAGCGCGCGGAAGAGCACGTCTTCGGCGGCCGGCGAGAAATTCTGGCTGGTGTTGAATACCGGTTTAGGCTTGGCCGCGACAGGCGCTGGCTGCGGTCGGCTTGCGCAGGCGCTGAGCAGCGCGGCGCAAACAATAAGAATCAGGCGGGCCGAGGTCGACATGTGCAGAACAATCCTGGTCTGGATGCGGCTTTCGCTGCCGAACGCTGAAAACCAGAACGCGCAAGCAAGGCTTGCGCGAACGGATTACAACAATGTTCAAGGATTCTAGCGCTTACACGTCAAACTTCAAGTATCACTTTAACTTTACTTACTGGCGGTAATCGTCGTCGGGGCCATGGCGAGTGCGCGCTTGGCTTCGATGAAGGTTTTGCTCCAGTAGCTGTCGCCCAGGCTGTCGACTCGAACACCACCACTGCGGCGGCTGCTGGAGTGGATAAACTGGTTATCGCCCAAGTAGATACCGGCGTGACTGACGCGACCACGACCACTGGTGCTGAAGAAAAGCAGATCGCCAGGCTTGAGGTTGTTACGCGCGACCAACGGTGCATTCACGTTGATCATTTCGCGAGTGGAGCGTGGCAGGTTCATGCCAGCTTCTTCACGAAACAGGTAACCGATAAAACCGCTGCAATCGAAACCGGCTTCGGAAGTGCCGCCGAAACGGTAACGGGTACCGATCAGGGACATGCCGCGTTCGAGAATGCTGTCGGCCAGAACGGGAAGCTGATAAGGCTTGTTGCCAGCGAAGGCGGCCAGTTCTTTTTCGGTTGCCAGCTCTTCCTCATAAACAGTGGAAGACTGCGCAGCAACGAATTTTGCCTGATTTTTATACTGTTGATCGTGCTGCTCGGCCACTTGTTGAGGGTGGGAGGCGCAACCAAACAACAGGGCTACGAGTGCGAGAGGCACGAGGGGTGCGAAGCGATTCAGCATGGGCACGACCGTGGCAAATGTGTAAAGAAGCCGAGACTATGCCTTCTATCACATCGATTTGCAAATTCAATCGTGATCTATGTGACTTACTGTTTGCGCTATGACATCTAAGCCCTTAATACCCTATGCACGTGTTTTGCGTGGCCAAGCCGGCCAAAACGCAGGTTTTCTGGCGCCTGGAATTTGCTTAAACCCCACGAAATACAAGGGTTTGCTACCAGCCGAGGGTTTCCTTAAGGAAGGGAATCGTCAGCTTGCGCTGGGCCTGCAAAGAGGCCTGATCGAGCTGTTCGAGCAAATCGAACAACGCGCTCATGCTGCGGGTGCCACGGGTGAGGATAAAGTGCCCGACCTCGTCGGTGAGGTGCAGGCCGCGACGGGAAGCACGCAATTGCAGGGCACGCAATTTGTCCTCGTCGGACAATGGGCGCATCTGGAAGATCAGCGCCAGGGTCAGGCGCGACTTGAGGTCCGCCAGCTTGACCGGCAACTCACGGGGCGAGGTCGAGGCCGCGATCAACAGGCGGCGGCCGCTGTCGCGCAGGCGGTTGAACAGATGAAACAGCGCCTCTTCCCAATCCGCCTTGCCGGCGATGGCCTGCAGATCATCCAGGCACACCAGTTCGTATTGTTCGAGGTTGTCGAAAATCCCGATCCCGCGATCCATCAACTCGGCCAAAGGCAGGTAAACCGCCGGTTCACCCATTTGCTCGAAGCGCAGGCACGCGGCCTGCAACAGGTGGGTGCGCCCCACGCCCTGCTTGCCCCACAGATAGATCAGGCTTTCAGTCCACCCGGCGTCGGCTTCGCAGAGCCGCTCGACATAGCCGAGTGCAGCGGCATTGGCGCCTGGGTAGTAATTGATAAAGGTGGCGTCGTCACGCAGACGCACACCTAAGGGCAGCTGAATCGGTTTCATGCTGACTGAACGGTTCCGATCGAACCGTTAGTGGCCTCTGTGAAAAGTTTGCAAAGTTTATACCCGTGACGCCGGGCGCACAATGCAGCAGACCACAAGCAAAATCAAAGGTTTGCGTTAACTTGCTGGATTTACGCGAATTGTTTGACGCGACAGTGCCAGAAACCACAAACCCGGCCTGAGCCGGGTTTGTGACACCGCGATTACACGTCGGGGTCCTCGACGCCCGTATACACATCCGAATCCTTATACAGATCGTGTACATGCCGCACCAGCACCATGATCACCGCCGCCACCGGCAGCGCAAGCAGGATGCCGGTAAAACCGAACAACTCGCCGCCGGCCAGGATCGCAAAGATCACCGCGACCGGGTGCAGGCCGATGCGGTCGCCCACCAGCAGCGGGGTCAGCACCATGCCTTCGAGGGCCTGGCCGACCATGAACACCGCGACAATCCCAAGCATCGGGTACAGGTCACCGCCAAACTGGAACAGCCCGGCTACCAGCGCAGCACCGATGCCAATCACAAAGCCCATGTACGGCACGATAGCGGCCAGGCCGGCAATCAAGCCGATCAACAGGCCCAGCTCCAGGCCGATCGCCATCAAGCCGGCGGCATAGATAATCCCCAGGGCCAGCATCACCAGTAATTGGCCACGCACGAACGCCCCCAGCACCTCATGACACTCCCCGGCCAGGGACACGATGCGCGCCTCGCGGGCGCGCGGCAGCAGGCCACGAATCTTGGCCATCATGATGTCCCAGTCCCGCAACAGGTAGAACGCCACCACCGGGATCAACACCAGGTTAGTCAGCCAGCCAATCAGCGCCAGGCTGGATGCCGTCGCCTGACTGAGAACCACGCCGACAATATCGCTGGTCTGGCCCATATGATCGCTGATCGCGGCCTTGACCTTGTCGAACTTCCAGAAGCCATCCGCCAGCCCCAGCTTAGCCTGGGTCCACGGCATCGCCGTATGCTGCAGCCAGTCGAGCATTTGCGGCGCCAGCTCATACAGACGGAACAATTGCTTGGCCAGCATCGGCACCAGCACCAGCACCAGCGCCGTGATGATCAGCGTAAACAGCGCAAACACAGTGACCACGCCCAAGGTCCGTGACAGGCCGGCTTTCTCCAGGCGATCCACCACGGGATCAAACAGATAGGCGAGCAACAGCGCTATCAGGAACGGCGTCAGGATCGAATGCAGCAACAACACAAAAATGCACAGCAGGGCGATTCCGCCAAGCCAAACCCAACGACGCGTATCCGCCATAAACCACTCCATCTTTTATTTACTTTCCCCTTCTATATAGAGAAGGAAGAACATTCACCAACGAAAACGCAGTTGCGCCTGCGGCTCAGGGGCGGCGGCCGGCTGTGTAGCGTCCACCGGCGGTTGCTGAGCCGGCGCCTCACCTGCGGGAATCTCCTGCAACCTGGCCAGACTCAACTGAGTCCGCAACTGATCGGCGCTGCCATTGACGCGATACACAATACGATTGCCATCCACGCGCTGCGGCTGGCCGCCAAACGGCTCAAGCAAGTGGCCCAGCGCGGCGTAGCGTTCCAGGGTCATCCCCTGCACTTCCAGCAATTGCTCGGTGCTCACACCCGGCTTGACAGCAAAGCGCGGCGCCAGTTTTTGGCTGACGGCCAGCATCACGGCATCGGCCACGGCGGCGGTGTCGGCCCCTTGCGCAGTGCCCTGCTCGCTCTTGTCGCCCAGCCACAGGCGCCATTTGGCCTGCCATTGGCTGCCTTCCTGGCGCGCATGCACCGCGAGCATCGCATCGGCGCCGTAGCGTTCCGAGGCCGCACGCAACGGCGTGGCGTCCGCGCTTTCCAGATTCGGCGCGGTGGCAACCACCTGCTCATCCAGATCCCCCAACGGCAGGCGCAGCGGCAAGCCGCGGTGTTGCGCCGCGCGCCGCAACGCCTGGGCGATGGCCTGGCCATCACCCACCAGGCTGCTGCCGTCGGTCGAGTCGTTCAGCCACCAACCGAGGATCGACGGCCGATTGCTGCCCCAGATCGACAAGCCCGCGCCACGCAACGCGCGATCGGTGCTGACCGGATCGAAATCCACTTGCAGGCTTTCCGGCGGGCCGGCGTCGTAGCCGTATTGGCTGATGATTTGTTGCGGGTCCTTGCGAACCGCCGCCAGGCCCGGGCCATCGACGGCCTTGGCGTCGCCAGTCAGGCGGAGCACCAGGGTTTGAACGGCGCGCTGGGTCGCCTGGTCGCGTTCTTGCGGGGACTGGCTGCTGACCGGTTCGAGTACTTGATAAAGACCATTGAGGGTTTCGGCATGACTCGCCAGGCTGACCAACGACAAGCAGCCTACAAAAAAGACATTACACAGACGCATGGAAGATTCCCGAACGACAAAATTAGCGGCTGGAACAGACCGCGTGATCTCGGTTTGCCAAGGCTGTGACCACAGCGACCGGCAAAACATTCACGGAGTCTCGGTAAGTTTTCCTACTGTCATAACGATAGCGGCTTCAAGGCTATACCTTAATACGCACCGAAGCAGAGCCGATTAGCATTTTTTTAACCGGCTTTTTAACCTATATGGCCCTGCCCGTCGGCCCGAGGATGGCCGCTGCCCCTCAAGCCTGATAAAATCGCGCGCCTTCGCAGACCGTCAGCGGCTGGGCCTTTTTCACAAGAGCCCTTGCCCACTCGGTCGTTACCCCTGAATCCCCCCTAAAGGCCTGGATCATGAGCAAGCAACCCTCCCTGAGCTACAAGGACGCCGGTGTAGACATCGACGCCGGTGAAGCATTGGTCGAACGCATCAAGAGCGTCGCCAAGCGCACTGCGCGCCCCGAAGTCATGGGCGGCCTGGGCGGTTTTGGCGCCCTCTGCGAAATCCCGGCCGGCTACAAACAGCCGGTGCTAGTCTCCGGCACCGACGGCGTGGGCACCAAGCTGCGCCTGGCACTGAACCTGAACAAACACGACAGCATCGGCATCGACCTGGTCGCCATGTGCGTCAACGACCTGGTGGTGTGCGGCGCAGAGCCGTTGTTCTTCCTTGACTACTACGCCACCGGCAAGCTCAACGTCGAGACCGCCACCCAGGTGGTCACCGGTATCGGCGCCGGCTGTGAATTGTCGGGTTGCTCCCTGGTCGGCGGCGAAACCGCTGAAATGCCGGGCATGTACGAAGGCGAAGACTACGACCTGGCCGGTTTCTGCGTCGGCGTGGTAGAAAAAGCCGAGATCATCGACGGCTCCAAAGTCGCTGCCGGCGACGCCCTGCTTGCCCTGCCATCGTCCGGCCCGCACTCCAACGGTTACTCGCTGATCCGCAAGATCATCGAAGTGTCCGGCGCCGACATCGAAAACATCCAGCTCGACGGCAAGCCACTGACCGACCTGCTGATGGCCCCGACGCGCATCTACGTCAAGCCACTGCTCAAGCTGATCAAGGACACGGGCGCGGTCAAAGCCATGGCCCACATCACCGGCGGCGGCCTGCTGGACAACATCCCGCGCGTCCTGCCAAAAGGCGCCCAGGCGATTGTCGACGTGGCCAGTTGGCAGCGTCCTGCGGTATTCGATTGGCTGCAAGAGAAAGGCAACGTCAACGAAACCGAAATGCACCGCGTACTGAACTGCGGCGTGGGCATGGTGATCTGCGTGGCGCAAGAGCACGTGGAAACCGCGCTGAACGTACTGCGCGAAGCCGGCGAGCAGCCTTGGGTCATCGGCCAGATCGCCGCTGCTGCTGAAGGCGCGGCTCAGGTTGAACTGAAGAACCTTAAGGCGCACTGATGCCTGCAACCTGTGATGTCGTAGTGCTGCTCTCCGGCACCGGCAGTAATTTGCAGGCCCTGATCGACAGCACGCGCACCGGCGACAGCCCGGCGCGCATCGCTGCGGTGATCTCCAACCGCAGCGACGCCTATGGCCTGCAACGCGCCAGGGACGCGGGCATTGCCACGCGCACCCTGGATCACAAGGCTTTCGAAGGTCGCGAGGCCTTCGACAGCGCCTTGATCGAACTGATCGACACCTTTAACCCCAAACTCGTGGTACTGGCCGGCTTCATGCGCATCCTCAGCGCAGATTTCGTGCGGCACTACGCAGGACGGCTGCTGAATATCCACCCTTCCCTGCTGCCCAAGTACAAAGGCATGCACACCCATCAGCGCGCCCTCGACGCGGGCGACAGCGAGCATGGCTGCAGTGTGCATTTTGTTACGGAGGAACTCGATGGCGGGCCTCTGGTCGTACAGGCAGTGGTTCCGGTAGAGTCTGACGACTCGGCGCAGACGCTTGCGCAACGGGTTCATACCCAGGAACACAGGATTTACCCGCTGGCTGTTCGCTGGTTTGCCGAGGGGCGGTTGATTCTTGGTGAACAGGGTGCATTATTGGACGGTCAGTTACTCGCGGCCAGCGGCCACTTGATTCGAACCTAGGAGATTTTATGCGTCGCGCCTTGCTCTTCGCTTTTGCGCTGTTCGCCTTGCCTGCGGTGCAAGCAGCAGATTTACATCCTTTCTCCGCCAGCTATACCGCCGACTGGAAACAGTTGCCCATGAGCGGCTCGGCCGAACGCAGCCTGACCCACAATGGCGACGGCACTTGGACCTTGAACTTCAAGGCGTCCATGATGATCGCCAGCCTCACCGAAACCAGCGTGATCCACTTCGACAAGGACGCCCTGCAACCGAAGAGCTACACCTTCGAACGCGGCGGCCTGGGCAAGGCGAAGAAGATCAACCTGGACTTCGACCAGACGGCCAAGAAAGTCACCGGTTTTGAAAACAAAGATCCGGTCAACGTCGCCCTGCAAAGCGGCATGCTCGACAAGTCGACCTACCAGTTGGCGCTGCAGCGCGATGTCGCGGCAGGCAAGAAGAGCATGAGCTACAACGTGGTTGAAGGCACCGACGTCGACACCTACGACTTCCGCGTGATCGGCCCGGAAAAGGTCCAGACCAAAGCCGGCTCCATCGACGCGATCAAGGTCGAGCGCGTGCGTGACCCAACCCAAAGCAAGCGTATCACCCAGATGTGGTTTGCCAAGGACTGGGGCGGCATCCTGGTTGCTCTGCGTCAGGTGGAAACCGACGGCAAGGAATACAACATCATGCTGCTAGACGGTACGGTTGACGGTCAGTCTGTCAAAGGTAGCTGATAGCGCTGATGCGTTGAAAAGAGCCTCGCGCAATGCGGGGCTTTTTTTCGCCTGGGATTTTTTAGGCAAGGCCACTATCGCCATCGCGAACAACGCCAATCCAATATTAAAGCCTTACGCCAAGATGAAACTTTTGTCATAAAACTCAGCAGCCTGCGGCGCAATGTCGCGGTTTACGCGGCCTGCTGGATTGTTGCGATTACTGCAAAGAACTGTTGCAGGAAAAATCAGTTTACGTAGCAAGCTAACAAAACATATAACAAACGCCTGCGACGACTTGCCGCAGATCAACCAGAGATTGGAGCAAGCAGATGACTGTAAAAGTAACTGAACGCGACGACGAACATATGTCCCACGAAGCATTGGGCCATGGGATTCACATCTGGGATGTACACCAACAAGACCTGCTGGTCGGCATGTTTCATAACGAGAGCGACGCTCATAATTATAAGAACGAGCTCGAAAGCCTTGAGATGAAACGCCAGGCACAAAGCGTCTGAATATTTGTAAGACAGGCGCCAGGCCCACGCAGCTTGGCTGCCTGAAAACAAAAACCCGCCTTTGAGCGGGTTTTGTTGCCTCTACAGCCTCACCACATCAGATCATCCGGGATCTGGTAGGCGGCGTATGGATCATCCTCATCCGGCACCTGGCTTTCCGTCAGGATATTGAGCTGGACGATACGCTCCGGCGCGCGCTCCTGGATCTTCAGTGCCGCTTCGCGCGGAATCACCTCGTAACTGCCAGCGTGATGCACGATCGCCAGGGAACCGTTGCTCAGCTTGTTACGCATCAGCGTGTTGACCGACAGACGCTTGACCTTCTTGTCATCCACGAAGTTGTAGTAGTCCTCGGTGGTCAGCTTGGGCAGGCGCGAGGTCTCGATCAGTTGCTTGACTTGGGCCGTGCGGGCCTTGGCCTCGGCCTTTTCCTGCTGCTGGCGGTTCAGCTCCTGGTCGCGCTTGACCTTCTCGGCCATCGCTTCCTGGGCCAGGCGTGCCTGGGTGTCATCGGCCTCGGCCTGGCCCTTGTGGACCAGACGTTGCTGTTTCTGTTTGTCTTTGCCGACCTGCTTGGCCTGCTTTTGGTTGACCAGACCTGCTTTGAGCAACTGGTCGCGAAGGGAAAGGCTCATGGTGCTTACTCACTTAGGCAACTGCTCAACCGCAGCTGGACACATTCTTTTCCTGGCGTTTGGCTTCGCCCCACAGGGCGTCCAACTCTTCGAGGGTGCAATCTTCCATGGATTGGCGCGTATCGCGCAATGCCTGTTCGATAAATCGGAAACGTCGCTCGAACTTGGCATTGGCACCGCGCAAGGCAGTTTCCGGGTCGACCTTGAGGTGCCGGGCCAAGTTGACCGCCGCAAACAGCAGGTCACCGACTTCATCGGCGATGGCCACTGCATCGTTATCGGCCATGGCTTCGAGCACTTCATCCAGCTCTTCGCGGACGTTATCCACCACCGGCAAAGCAGCGGGCCAGTCGAAACCGACCTGGCTGGCGCGCTTTTGCAATTTGGCGGCACGGGACAGGGACGGTAAAGCGGTGGGCACATCGTCGAGTAGGGAAAGTTGCTCAGGAGCGTCGGACTTTTCTGCACGCTCCTCGGCCTTGATCTGCTCCCAGCGCGCCTTGACCTGCTCCTCGCTCAGTTGCGCGACATCCAGCGGCGCGTACAGATCGCCGGTGGGGAATACATGGGGATGACGTCGAATCAGCTTGCGGGTGATGCTGTCGATCACTCCGGCGAACTCGAAGCGCCCTTCTTCGCGCGCCAGTTGGCTGTAATACACCACTTGGAACAGCAGGTCGCCCAGTTCGCCTTGCAGGTGATCGAAGTCGCCGCGCTCGATGGCGTCGGCGACTTCGTAGGCCTCTTCCAGGGTGTGCGGGACGATGCTCGCGTAGGTTTGTTTGATGTCCCACGGGCACCCGTACTTCGGATCGCGCAGGCGGCTCATCAGGTGCAGCAGATCTTCAAGTGAATACATCATTCTATTTCCGATCAGGTATGAACACAGCCGATCAAATGTGGGAGGCGGCTTGCCCCCGATTGCGGTGGGTCAACCAAGAATCTGGTACCTGACACTCCGCTTTCGGGGACAAGCCCCTCCCGCCTTTCAGACTGTGTTCATCCAGATGCTCATGGGGTGCGGTTGCGCCGGGTTTCGATGATGTTCGGCAACTGGGAAATCCGCCCCAGCAACCGCCCCAACGCGTCCAGCCCCGGAATCTCGATGGTCAGGGACATCAACGCGGTGTTGTCCTCCTTGTTCGAGCGGGTATTGACGGCCAGCACGTTGATCCGCTCATTGAGCAGCACTTGCGACACGTCACGCAGCAGGCCGGAACGGTCGTAGGCACGGATGATGATGTCCACCGGATAGGTGAGCACCGGCACCGGCCCCCAACTGACCTGGATGATCCGCTCCGGCTCGCGCCCGCCCAACTGCAGCACCGAGGCGCAGTCCTGGCGGTGAATGCTCACGCCACGGCCCTGGGTGATGTAGCCGACAATGGCGTCGCCCGGCAGCGGCTGGCAGCAACCGGCAATTTGCGTCATCAGGTTGCCGACGCCCTGGATCTGGATATCGCCACGCTTGCCAGGCTTGTAGCCGGTGGCTTTGCGCGGGATCAGTTCCAGCTGTTCGTTGCCCCGCTCCGGCTCCACCAGTTGCTGGGCCAGGTTGACCAGTTGCGCCAGGCGCAGGTCGCCGGCACCGAGAGCGGCAAACATGTCTTCGGCGATCTTCATGTTGGCTTTTTCAGCCAGCTTGTCGAAATCCACCTGGGGCAGGCCCAGGCGCGCCAGTTCGCGTTCGAGCAGGGTTTTGCCGGCGGCGACGTTCTGATCGCGCGCCTGCAGCTTGAACCAGTGGACGATCTTCGCCCGCGCCCGCGACGTGGTGATGTAGCCCAGGTTCGGGTTCAGCCAGTCGCGGCTCGGCGTGCCGTGCTTGCTGGTGATGATCTCGACCTGTTCACCGGTCTGCAGGCTGTAGTTGAGCGGCACGATGCGCCCGTTGATCTTGGCGCCCCGGCAGTTGTGGCCGATTTCGGTGTGGACGCGGTAGGCAAAGTCCAGCGGCGTGGCGCCCTTGGGCAAGTCGATAGCGTGGCCGTCGGGGGTGAAGATGTAGACCCGGTCCGGTTCGATATCCACCCGCAGTTGTTCGGCCAGGCCGCCGATGTCGCCGAGTTCTTCGTGCCATTCCAGCACTTGGCGCAGCCAGGAGATTTTCTCTTCGTACTGGTTGGACCCGGCCTTGACGTCGGTGCCCTTGTAGCGCCAGTGCGCACACACCCCCAACTCCGCCTCTTCGTGCATGGAGTGGGTGCGGATCTGCACTTCCAACACCTTGCCCTCGGGGCCGATCACCGCTGTGTGCAGCGAGCGATAGCCGTTTTCCTTGGGGTTGGCGATGTAGTCGTCGAATTCCTTGGGGATGTGCCGCCACAGGGTGTGAACGATACCGAGCGCGGTGTAGCAGTCGCGCACTTCCGGCACCAGCACCCGCACGGCGCGCACGTCGTAGATCTGGCTGAACTCCAGGCCTTTGCGCTGCATTTTGCGCCAGATCGAATAGATGTGCTTGGCGCGGCCGCTGATGTCGGCGTCGACGCCGGTGGCCTGCAGCTCGGCACGCAACTGGCCCATCACGTCGGTGATGAAACGCTCACGGTCGAGCCGGCGCTCATGCAGCAGCGTGGCAATCTGTTTGTATTGGTCGGGTTCGAGGTAGCGGAAGGACAAGTCCTCCAGTTCCCACTTGATATGGCCGATACCCAGGCGATGCGCCAGGGGCGCGTAGATGTCGAAGACCTCGCGGGCGACGCGGTTGCGCTTTTCGTCGTCGGCGGTCTTCACCGCACGGATCGCGCAGGTGCGTTCGGCCAGCTTGATCAAGGCGACGCGCACGTCGTCGACCATCGCCACCAGCATCTTGCGCAGGTTTTCCACCTGGCCCTGGGTGCCCAGCACCATGGACTGGCGTGGGCTGAGGCTGGCGCTGATGGCGGCCATGCGCAGCACGCCGTCGATCAACTTGGCCACCAGCGTGCCAAAACGCTGGCTGACCAGCGGCAAGGCAATATGCCCTTCCCGCACGCCGCGATAGAGCACGGCGGCGATCAGCGAATCCTGGTCCAGCTTGAGATCCGCGAGGATCTCAGCGATTTCCAACCCGGTACGAAAGCTTGAAGTGCCCTCCGCCCACAGGTTCTTGGCCGCATTGTCTTGCTGTTCAGACTCACGAGCGAACTCGCAGGCTGCTTTCAAGGCTTCACGGTCCAGTGCCGGGTCGACACTGACGGCATGATCCAGCCATGCCTCGAGATTGATACTGCCGTCGGTGTTGATCGGCTGGTGTGCTCTCACCTGTACCATCTTGCTTACCTTCCCTACGACGCACCTTTGATGCGCCAAAAATCATCGCTGACCTGCTTTATCACTAAAGCTCACACACTCCCAGGCAGATCACGGCCCAGGAGAATGCAGGCCAGTCGGATTAAACGGGCGTCCTAGCCCGCTTCAAATAACGCCATCGCCTCGACATGCGCGGTTTGCGGAAACATGTCGAGAATCCCGGCACGTTTTAGCCGGTAGCCCTGCTTGACCAGCTCAACCGTGTCCCGCGCCAGCGTGGCCGGGTTGCAGGACACGTACACCAGGCGCTTGGCTCCCAGAGTGGCGAGCTTGCGCACAGCCTCCAGGGCACCATCGCGGGGTGGGTCCAAGAGTACCGCAGAAAAGCCCTGTTTGGCCCAGTCCGCGTCAGTCAGCGACTGGGTTAAATCGGCCTGAAAAAACTGCACATTATGCAAATTATTGCTGATGGCATTGAGCGCCGCGCGCTCGACCATCGCCTGTACACCTTCCACCGCCACCACTTCGCGCACCTGGCGAGCAAGTGGCAGCGCGAAGTTACCCAGGCCGCAAAACAGGTCCAGCACCCGCTCATCGGCTTGCGGCGCCAGCCATTCAAGCGCCTGGGCCACCATCGCCGCGTTGACCCCGGCGTTGACCTGAACAAAATCGCCCGGTCGATACGCCAGTTCCAGATCCCATTGTTCCAACCGATAGCCAAGGGCCTGGTCAGGCTCGACCGGTTCGGGCTGGCCCTCGCCATGCAGCCACAACTGGGCCTCATGGAAAGCGCAAAATTCGTTGAGGATCAGCAGGTCGGCGTCCGACAACGGCGCCATATGCCGCAACAATACGGCGATGGACGACCCGCTGAACAACTCCACATGCCCCAAAGCCTGAGGTTTGCTTAGGCGGCGCAGCATACCGGGCAAACGCTGCATGATCGGTTGCAAGGCCTGTACCAGCACCGGGCAATCGTCGATGGCGACGATGTCCTGGCTGGCCACGGCGCGGAAACCGACTTCCAGTTTCTTGGCCTTGGCATCCCAGCGCACGGCCACACGGGCGCGACGCCGATAGCCCAGCTCGGGCCCGCTCAACGGCGCGGCCCACTCTTGCGGCTCGACCCCCGCCACACGCGACAGCTGCTCGGCGAGCATGCGCTGTTTCAGGGCAAGTTGTTCAGCATGGGGCAGGTGCTGCACGCTGCAACCGCCGCAACGGCCGAAGTGCGCGCACGGTGCCGGGCGGCGCAGCTCGCTGGCCTTGAACACCCGCTCGGTGCGCGCCTCGACCACTTTGCCGTGGGCGCCCAACACCCGCGCTTCGACCTCTTCGCCGGCCAGCGCACCGTTGACGAACCACGTGCGGCCTTCAAAGAACACGATGCCACGGCCATCATTGGCCAGGCGCTCGATGGTCAGGCGTTGCTTTTTGCCCACGGGGATCTGTGGGGCACGGCTGCCGCCCGTCGGTTGGAAGCGCAGGCCTCTCTCGTGCTTGGCCATCAGTTGGGTTCGTCGAAAATGCCGGTCGACAAGTAACGGTCGCCACGGTCACAGATGATCGCGACGATCACCGCGTTTTCCACCTCCTTGGACAATCGCAACATGCCGGCCACGGCGCCGCCAGCGGACACGCCGCAGAAGATGCCTTCTTCACGGGCCAGGCGGCGCGTGGTGTCTTCGGCTTCACGCTGGGCCATGTCGATGATGCGATCCACGCGCGAGGCGTTGTAGATCTTCGGCAAATACTCTTCGGGCCAGCGACGAATGCCGGGGATCGACGCGCCTTCCATCGGTTGCAGGCCGACGATCTGGATCGCCGGGTTCTGCTCTTTCAGGTAGCGCGAGTTGCCCATGATGGTGCCGGTGGTGCCCATGGAGCTGACGAAATGGGTAATCGTGCCCTGGGTCTGGCGCCAGATTTCCGGGCCGGTGGTGGTGTAGTGCGCCTCGGGGTTGTCGCCGTTGGCGAACTGGTCCAGCACCTGGCCACGGCCTTCGGCGGCCATGCGCTCGGCGAGGTCGCGGGCGCCTTCCATGCCTTCTTCCTGGGTGACCAGGACCAATTCGGCACCGTAGGCGGTCATCGCAGCCTTACGCTCGGCGCTGCCGTTGTCGGGCATGATCAGCACCATCTTGTAACCCTTGATCGCCGCAGCCATGGCCAGGGCGATCCCGGTGTTACCGGAGGTGGCTTCGATCAGGGTGTCGCCGGGTTTGATCTGCCCGCGCAGCTCGGCGCGCGTGATCATCGACAGCGCCGGACGGTCCTTGACGGAACCGGCCGGGTTGTTCCCTTCGAGCTTGAGCAACAGGGTATTGCTGGTTTCACCCGCCATGCGTTGCAAGCGGACCAGGGGCGTGTTGCCGACGCAATCGGCGATTGTAGGGTACTGCAAGGTCATGGCGTATTCGCAATCCAGACTGCGGGGACGAACATCATACCGGGAAAGCCTGGCGCGCCATATCACGCAAAGTGCGGTGCTTATGGCTTATAGGAATAAGCGAGTGAAGTGGCGCGCCCATCGGGGGCAAGCCCCCTCCCACATTTGCCCTGTGCTCACCAAAAATAGTGTGTACCCCACAACCCCCTGTGGGAGGGGGCTTGCCCCCGATGGACGCGCCTCGATAAATGGACTAGCCCAAATACCCATCGCCATGATTTCTCTGAAAAACCTCTTCCCCCATCGCCGCGATCTGCCCGTCAATCAGCGCCTCAAACGGCTTGAGCAGCGCGGCAAACGATGTCGGCGCCTCCAACACCTGCAACGCCTGCACAATCGCCTCTACCGTCGACAACGCACCGGGGCCCGGCGCCTTGCGCAGCCGGTAGCGCGAGACGGCCGCCTCGACCAGCGTCACCCTGGGCAGCGCCGCCAGCAGCGGGTTGAGGTGCAACAACTTGCGCGCCTTGCGCCATGTGCCGTCGGGGACCACCAGCAACAACGGCTCGTCACTCTGTCCATAAGCCTGCAGCGGCCGGGCATCGTCAGCGGGAAACAACAGGCGCGCCTGATAACCAGGCGGGTTCAACAAACTCGGCAGATCATCGAATACCTCGCCCACCACCAACTGCGCATTTTTCAAGCCCAACGCCGCCAGCCGCGCGGTATTGAGCGCATGGTTGACCTCGCTCGGGTGCTGCAGCAGTAACACGCGGGTGCGGCTGTCGAGGCTGGGGATCAGCGCGCACAGGCAATGGCTGGTAGGCCGCAGGCAACGGGAGCAGTGGGGTCTGGACATGGTTTTTCAGGCCTGGTTGAGCTGGGTTTTGAGCAAGTCGCGAAAGGTCTGGATCAGCGGTTCACGGCTACGGCCACGGCGCATGATCATCGAGAACGGCGCCTGGTAGCCGAAGGTCGCCGGCAGCAGCACCCGCAGGTCGCCCTTGTCGGCCCACGCCTGGGCGTAGTGCTCGGGCAGGTAGCCGATGTAGGCGCCGGACAGCACCAGGATCAGTTGCGCCTCCATACTTTCCACGGTGGCGGCGCTGTGCTTGAAGCCATGGCGTGCCAGCTCCGCCTGGCTCCAGTAGCCGCGCCCGACCATGCGTTGTTGGGTGATCACCTGTTCAGGGATGCGCCGCTCATTGAACAGCGGGTGCCGGGTGCTGCAATACAACCAGTGCTGCTCGCGGTACAGCGGCATATAGATCAGCCCGCTCATGCGATTGGAAAACGCGCCGATGGCCAGGTCCAAGCGGTTGTCCTGCACGCCCAATTGCAGTTCGTAAGGACTCATCACCGACAAATGCAAATGCACCGCCGGGTGTTCCAGGCTGTAGGCGCCGATCACTTCGGCGAACGGCAGGGCCTTGTCGCTGACGGTGGAGTCGAGCACGCCAAGCTTAAGCGTGCCACGCAGTTCGCCTTTGAGCGCGGCGGCGTATTGCTCGAAGCCTTCGAGCTCGCCCAGTAGCCGCAGGGTTTCCTGATGGAACAGCTCGCCCTTGCTGGTCAGGCTGAACCCGCCCCGGCCGCGATGGCACAGCACCAGGCCCAACGCCGATTCGAGCTGGCTCATATAGGTGCTGATCGCCGAGGTCGAGAGGTTGAGTTCGTGCTGCGCATTGGCGAACCCCTGGTGGCGCACGATGCTGACAAAGATGCGCAGGAGTTTCAGGTCGGGCAAGGCGTTGGCCATGGTCGGCTCCGGGGAGGTGATCGCAGCAGTCTACCTGCCGGCATTAGTTTAGAAAAATCTGAACTAAGTATTTACCCCTGCCGATTCTTCCCGCCCCAGGCTTTTCGCAGAATCGGCCCCTTATAAACACAACAACGATGAGGCAATCCCGTGGACAAGATTTTCCACCAACCACTGGGCGGCAACGAAATGCCGCGCTTCGCCGGCATCGCCACCATGATGCGTCTTCCCCATTTGCAATCGGCCAAGGGCCTGGACGCGGCCTTTATCGGCGTGCCACTGGACATCGGCACCTCGCTGCGCGCCGGCACCCGCTTCGGGCCCCGGGAAATCCGCGCCGAATCGGTGATGATCCGCCCGTACAACATGGCCACCGGTGCCGCACCGTTCGACTCGCTGTCGGTGGCCGACATCGGCGACGTGGCAATCAACACCTTCAACCTGCTCGACGCCGTGCGCATCATTGAAGAAGCCTACGACGAGATCCTCGAGCACAACGTGATCCCCATGACCCTGGGCGGCGACCACACCATCACCCTGCCGATCCTGCGGGCGATCCACAAGAAACACGGCAAGGTCGGGCTGGTACACATCGATGCCCATGCCGACGTCAACGACCATATGTTCGGCGAGAAGATCGCCCACGGCACCACCTTCCGCCGCGCGGTGGAAGAAGGCTTGCTCGATTGCGACCGCGTGGTGCAGATCGGCCTGCGCGCCCAGGGCTATACCGCCGAAGACTTCAACTGGAGCCGCAAGCAGGGCTTTCGCGTGGTGCAGGCTGAAGAATGCTGGCACCACTCCCTCGCGCCGTTGATGGCCGAAGTGCGCGAAAAAGTCGGCGGCGGCCCGGTGTACTTGAGCTTCGACATCGACGGTATCGACCCGGCCTGGGCACCGGGCACCGGCACGCCGGAAATCGGCGGCCTGACCACCATCCAGGCGATCGAAATCATCCGTGGCTGCCAAGGCCTCGACCTGATTGGTTGCGACCTGGTAGAAGTTTCGCCGCCTTACGACACCAGCGGCAACACCTCGCTGCTGGGCGCCAACCTGCTGTACGAGATGCTCTGCGTACTGCCCGGCGTGGTGCACCGCTGATGAGCGCGCGCGAGGTATTGCAGGCCGCCGCCGATTTGGTCTCGGCCTTTGCGCGCAATGATCGCGCGGCCTACTTCGGCGCATTCACCGCCGACGCCAGCTTTGTGTTCTACACCCTGCCCCAGCCGCTGCTCAGTCGCGATGCCTACCAGGCATTGTGGGATAGCTGGCGCCGGGACGAGGGGTTCGAGGTGCTGTCCTGCATCTCGAGCAACGCCGTTGTCAGCCTGCAGGGTGATGTGGCGATTTTTATGCATGACGTGGCCACCGAGCTGCGCATGAACGGGGAGCAATTCAATAGCCAGGAACGCGAGACCATTGTCTTCACACGGCAAGGGTTAGACGTACAACAAAAACAAGGCCTGTGGCTGGCCTGTCACGAACATTTGTCCGCTATGCCGGAAGGGCTGCCGCCCCCTTAGCCAATGTGATCGGAGCTGATCATGAATAATAAAAACAACGAAAACAGTATTCGCAAGATAGAAACCAACGGGGTCGAACAGATCCCGGACCACGAACGTACCGCCGGGCCCAAGGATCTGTTTCGCCTGATCTTCGGCGGTGCCAACACCTTTGCCACGGCGGTGCTGGGCGCCTTCCCGGTGCTCTTCGGCCTGTCGTTCCAGGCCGGTGTCTGGGCGATTGTGCTGGGCGTGCTGGTGGGTGCGCTGATCCTGGCGCCCATGGGCCTGTTCGGGCCGATCAATGGCACCAACAATGCCGTGTCGTCCGGGGCGCACTTCGGTGTACACGGGCGGATTATCGGCTCGTTTCTGTCATTGCTGACGGCGATTGCCTTCTTCTCACTGTCGGTGTGGAGTTCAGGGGATGCGCTGGTAGGCGGTGCGAAACGCCTGATCGGCCTGCCGGAAACCGACCTGACCCTGGGCCTGGCCTACGGCGTGTTTGCCATTCTGGTGCTGACGGTGTGCATCTACGGCTTTCGCTTCATGCTGTGGGTCAACCGCATTGCGGTATGGGCGGCGAGCCTGCTGTTTCTGTTGGGGATCTTCGCGTTCGCGCCGACCTTCGACAGCCACTTCGCCGGCACCGTCGCCCTCGGCCAGAGCGGCTTCTGGGCCGCGTTTATCGGCGCGGCGCTGGTGGCCATGAGCAACCCGATCTCCTTCGGCGCGTTCCTCGGTGACTGGTCGCGCTACATCCCGCGTGAAACGCCGAAAATGCGCATCATGCTGGCGGTGGTCGCAGCACAGATCGCCACCTTGATCCCGTTCTTGTTTGGCCTGGCCACTGCGACCATCGTCGCGGTCAGGGCGCCGGACTACATCGCTGCCAACAACTACGTCGGCGGTTTGCTGGCGGTGGCGCCGAGCTGGTTTTTCCTGCCGGTGTGCCTGATCGCGGTGATCGGCGGCATGTCCACCGGCACCACGTCGCTGTATGGCACGGGGTTGGACATGTCCAGCGTGTTCCCGCGCCTGCTGTCGCGGGTCAAGGCCACGTTGCTGATCGGGGTGATGTCGATTGCCTTCATCTTCATCGGACGTTTCGCCGCCAACCTGGTGCAAAGCGTGTCGACCTTCGCGGTGCTGATCATCACCTGTACCACCCCATGGATGGTGATGATGATCATCGGCCTGATCGTGCGCCGCGGCTTCTACTGCCCGGACGACCTGCAGGTGTTTACCCGCGGCGAACGCGGCGGGCGCTACTGGTTCAGCCACGGCTGGAACTGGCGCGGCCTGGGCGCCTGGATTCCGAGCGCGCTGGTGGGGCTGTGCTTCGTCAACCTGCCGGGGCAGTTTGTCGGGCCACTGGGCAATCTCGCCGACGGCATCGATATCAGCCTGCCGGTGACCTTGGGGCTGGCCTCGGCGGTGTACCTGACCTTGCTTCGCGTGTTCCCGGAACCGGCTTGCGTATATGGGCCGACCGATCCGCGCAGCAAACGCACGGACGTGCGCGCTGAACCGGCGCTGCAACAGGCCGCCTGATTCCCATAAAAAAGACAATCGGAGACTCGCCGTCATGGCTTTGGATTTATTCGTCGTACTCATCTACGCCGCCGGCATGCTCGTGCTCGGCTATTACGGCATGCGCCGCGCCAAGACCCACGAAGACTACCTGGTCGCCGGGCGCAATCTCGGCCCGACGCTGTATATGGGCACCATGGCCGCCACGGTATTGGGCGGTGCGTCCACCGTCGGCACCGTGCGCCTGGGATATGTGCACGGCATCTCCGGCTTCTGGCTGTGCGCCGCGCTGGGCATGGGGATCATTGCACTGAACCTGTTCCTGGCCAAGCCGCTGCTGAAGCTGAAAATCTTCACCGTCACCCAGGTCCTGGAAAAACGCTACAACCCCATGGCCCGCCAGGCGAGTGCGGTGATCATGCTGGCCTACGCGCTGATGATCGGCGTGACCTCGATCCTGGCCATCGGCACCGTGCTGCAGGTGCTGTTCGGCCTGCCCTTCTGGATTTCGGTGCTGCTCGGCGGTGGCGTGGTGGTGGTGTACTCGACCATCGGCGGCATGTGGTCGCTGACCCTGACCGACATCGTGCAGTTCGTGATCAAGACCGTCGGCCTGATGTTTATCCTGCTGCCGATCTGCCTGTACCGCGTCGGCGGCTGGGACGAACTGGTGACCAAGCTGCCGGCGTCGAGCTTCAGCTTCACCGCGATCGGCTGGGACACGATCATCACCTACTTCATGATCTACTTTTTCGGCATCCTGATCGGCCAGGACATCTGGCAACGGGTGTTCACCGCTCGCGACGAAAAAGTCGCCCAGTACGCAGGCACCTTCGCCGGTTTCTACTGCATTCTCTACGGCCTGGCCTGTGCGTTGATCGGCATGGCGGCCCATGTGCTGATCCCCGATCTGGATAACGTCAACAACGCGTTTGCCGCGATCGTCAAAATGTCGCTGCCCGATGGGATTCGTGGATTGGTGATTGCGGCGGCGTTGGCGGCGATGATGTCGACGGCCAGCGCCGGCTTGCTGGCGGCGTCCACCGTATTGACCGAGGACCTGCTGCCACGTTTGCGCGGCGGCAAGCAGTCGAGCCTGAACATCAACCGCCTGTTCACGATGCTGACCGGTATCGCGGTACTGGGCATCGCCCTGGTGGTGAACGATGTGATCAGCGCCCTGACCCTGGCTTACAACCTGTTGGTGGGGGGCATGCTGATCCCGCTGATTGGGGCGATTTTCTGGAAGCGCGCGACGACCGCAGGGGCGATTACGTCCATGACCCTGGGCTTTGTGACCGCGCTGGTGTTCATGTTTAAGGATGGCTTGGACGCGAACACGCCGATCTACTACAGCCTGGCGGTGGCGTTGGTGAGTTTTGTCGGGGTGAGCCTGTTGTCGCGCCGGCCTGAAACGGTGCCCGCTCGGGCGGCCTGAACAAACACTTGGCCTATCACGTTTTCTTCAGCGGGTGCGACGTCGGATGTCGCACCCGTTTTTTTTTGCGTGGCGTACAAGACAGGGTGGGGGCGGGTTTGCTCGCTCCTACACAAGCCCGCACCTACATTAATTCTGCGGCATTCCAGTGGCTGCGGTTTAGCGCCGACGTGGACGACGCTGCTCATCATCCGTGCGAATGGGCACCGGCTGCAGCGGGGGCTCGATCAGACCCAGCGCAACGCCAAGGTCGTGGAGCCAGTTTTGGATTTTCTCTTTCATGATTGCCCCCTTTGAGGGTAGTGCGGGTCGGCGGGAATTCGTTCGCCTCTTCCTACAGATAGTAGCCCTAACTCCTACGCATTGCTTCAACGAAACCACAACGAACTATTACTGAATTGATTCAAATGCCGACGGTACGTTCAGGCAATCGCACGGGCGTCTTGCGGCAACTCTGCCTGGCCTTCGCGCTGCAGTTCGATCCATGCGTTGAGATTAGCGCCGAGCATACCCTTTCGCCACATCAGCCAGGTGGTCGCAGTGGCAAAAGGCCCAGATAGGGGATGAACGGACACGCTGTCCTTGCCTGGCAGGCTGTCGAGCATGGATTCGGACATCAGGGCCACGCCGGAACCGGCGATCACACAGGCGAGCATGCCCTGGTAAGACTCGATCTCAATGGCGCGGCCCATGGCCACGCGCTCGTGGGAAAACCACGTCTCCAAACGTCTGCGATAGGAACAACTGCGTCGGAAGGTGAACACCGCACGGCCGGCCACATCCTGGGGACCGTGTACCGGTGGGTGGTCGGCTTCGCAAATCAGCACCAGCTTTTCGTCGCACAGGGGCACACCGTCCAGCGTCGCGAGGGTCAGCGGGCCGTCGACCAGCGCAGCGTCAAGACGCCCGGTGATCAAGCCTTCCAGCAGCTCCCCGCTGGGCGCCGACTGCACCTGCAAATTCACCAGCGGATACGCCTTGTGGTAGCGCGCCAACAGTTTCGGTAAGTGAATCGCGGCGGTGCTGTACATGCTGCCCAGCACAAAGTCGCCGGCCGGTTGCCCGCCTTGCACGGCACCGTGGGCTTCGTCGTGCAGCGCCAGCAGACGGGTGCTGTAGTCCAGCAACACTTTGCCCGCTGGGGAAAGCTGCAGGCGTTGACGTTCACGGACGAATAAATCGACGCCCAGTTGTTCCTCCATCTGCTTGAGCCGGGTCGACAGGTTCGACGGCACGCGGTGCAAGCGCTCGGCAGCGCGGGTGATGGAGCCCTCTTCCGCCACGGCCTGGAAAATGCGCAATTGACTGAACTCCATACCTTTCTCCAAAACTGAACAAGTTGATCACTATTATTCAATTTTACAGAACATCAATCCACCTTAGCCTGCACATCATTCGCTTTCCCGCAGGAAACCTTGAACATGTCCCCCTTGATTCGCCTCCTCGCCAGCTTTATCGCCTTGATGATGGCCATGGGCATTGGCCGCTTCGCCCTCACCCCGCAAATGCCGCATTTGCTGAGCGAAGGACAGATCGATCTGACAGGTGCCGGGCTAATCGCTGCCGCCAACTACCTGGGCTACTTCGTCGGTGCGGTGGATTCGATTTTTGCCCGCAGCCATCAGCATGTGCGCGCCCGTTTGTACGGCGGGTTGTGGTTGTGCGTGCTGCTGACCCTGGCGTCGTACTGGGCCCATGGGTTCTGGCCGCACCTGCTGTTGCGCTTCGGCACCGGCGTGGCCAGCGCCTGGGCACTGGTGATGATCACCAGCCTCAGCCAACCGCTGGCGATTGCCGCAGGGCAGCCACGCTTGGGCGCCCTGGTGTTTGCCGGGCCGGGCCTGGGGATTCTATTGACCGGCCTGCTGGCGCTAGGCTCGAACCTGCTGGGGCAAAGCTCCGCGACGCTGTGGCTGGTCTACGGCGGGGTGGCGCTGCTGATGCTGCTGGCGATCCTGCCTTTCCTGCCTCGACCGAGCCTCACTGACGCGCCCATCAGCGGCGCGGACAGCAATGCGAGCATCGCGCACCTGGGCGGGATTTATTTTCTGTTCGGCCTTGGCTACATCATTCCGGCGACCTTTCTGTCACAGATGGCCAGCGCGCAGTTCAAGGGCGCCTGGCAGGCAGACCTGTTCTGGCCATGCTTTGGCCTGGCGGCTGCGCTCGGTGTGGTCGTGGCGAGCCTGCGCCGCAAGGCCGCGAACACAACCCGTCGCTGGCTGATGACAACCCTATGGCTGCAAGCGGCGGGCGTGTTTGCCTGCTTGCTGGGCAACGGCTGGGGTCTGGCGCTGGGCGTGTTGCTGTGCGGCGGGCCTTTTCTGGCGTGTATGCAGTTGGTGATGGCGCGCTTGCGGGAGGTGGCGCCGCACGGCTATCAGCGCAGCACCGGGGTGCTGACTGCCTGCTTCGCGATCGGCCAACTGAGCGGCCCGTTGCTCGCATCGGTGAGCAGCCATCTGAGCGACGGCCTGCAACCGGCGCTGGTGATTGCCGGTTGCGGGCTGTTATTGGCGGGCGCGGTGTTGCTGCGCCACGCTACGACGGTCACCCAGCAATCACCGGCGTTGACACGCGAGCTTGTTCGCGTCGAGCGAGCACCAGCAAAAACAGCCCACCCAGGAAACAGCCGGTAAACCCGGCGTAGAAGTCCACCAGCAGAATCCCGAACAACGGCCCGCAGAAGGCAAAGGTGTTGTATTAGGCTCAGCAACGGTGCGCGCCTAAATTCTGTACACAATCACTTGCACGCCCGTTGCGCACACAGATGGCCAACCGTGCAACAAACAGCGCTGAGAAACGTGCCCCAGGCCATGTCCATGAGCGCCAGCCCCGCCGACCAACCTTGCAGCGTGGCCCAGTTGCTCAGGTCATACGTGCCGTAGGCCACCAGACCGAACAAAGCCCCCAGGCGCGCCGCGCGCAGCCAAGTGCCGCTGGGCAAGATCACCAACACCACGCAACCGAGGACATAGAGCAGATAGAACAGCATGGCAGGCAACAGCCGCGGCTGCTCGAGCATCAGCGGGCCCAACAGGGTTTTGTAGGTCGGCCCCATGAGGACACCGAGCCAGAGGCCGTCGAACACCAGAAAGGCGAGCAAGGTGCCGAGGTAAGCGAACAAGGATTTGCGGGGCATCGGCACAGCCTCTGTAGGAGCGATTTGCTCCTACAGAAGAGCAAACCGCACTTAGCTTAGTTCAATACGATCCGCGTGAATCACAATCTGGCCCTGCTTGTAGAGCGCACCAATGGCTTTCTTGAAGTTGCCTTTGCTAACGCCGAACAAGTTGCTGATCACTGCCGGGTCGCTTTTATCGCTGACCGGCAAGCTACCGTTGTTTTCACGCAGCTTGGCGAGGATCTTCGAGTTGAGGCTGGAGGCCGCTTCCTGACCGACCGGTTGCAGGCTCAGGCTGATATTGCCGTCGGCGCGGATTTCCTTGATAAAGCCTTTCTCTTCCTTGCCCGGGCGCAGGAACTTGAACACTTCGTTCTTGTGGATCAGGCCCCAGTGCTTGTTGTTGATGATCGCCTTGAAGCCCATGTCCGTGGCCTCGGCCACCAGCAGGTCGACTTCCTGGCCCACCTGGTAGTTGGCGGGCGTCTTATCGAGGTAGCGGTCAAGACGCGCGGTCGCGGTGATGCGCTTGGTGTGCTTGTCGAGGTAGACATGCACCACGCAATATTCGCCAGCGGTCAATTGACGTTTTTCTTCCGAATACGGCAGCAACAGATCCTTGGGCAAACCCCAATCGAGGAAAACACCAATGCTGTTGACTTCGACGACTTTCAAACTAGCGAATTCGCCGACTTGAACTTTGGGTTTTTCAGTGGTGGCGATAAGTTTGTCATCGCTGTCCAAGTAAATGAATACGTTAAGCCAGTCTTCATCTTCACTGGGAATATCTTTGGGGATATACCGATTAGGCAAGAGGATTTCACCGTCTTGCGCACCATCCAGGTACAAACCAAAGTTAGTGTGTTTAACCACTTGCAAGCTGTTGTAGCGCCCGACTAAAGCCATTTCCAATACCCTCATTGCGTGGGCGGCATTCTACCCGAGTTGCGCCCGGCACGCGCGCGCGCTTGAAAAATCGCGGGCTTGCATGGCGTTCTACTGGCTGCGCCCCGCTCGTCTGATCAGTCGGCTGAATTTTGCAGCGCTTGCTGCACCCGGCAGGCCGCGTGGTTTCGAGTTAAAACAGCAAGTTAGGGGCTTATTTCGACGACAAACTTTGCGTGTTTCAGCCATCACTGTAAATACCAGGGGATATTTACCAAGCAATTGTCAAGCATTTCCTGTACGATGCCTGGCCAAGTTAATTTTCTACAGGTTAGTGGCCGCCATGCGCGTAAAAGCATCCAATAGCAAAGCAAAGCCAGCTCCCGCCGTCGAAACCAGCGAGTCGATCAACAGCCAGATCGCTGCGTTCCTCAAGTCCGGTGGCGAAATCCAGCAGATTGCCAAGGGCGTGAGCGGCCAGACTTTCGGCCCGTCCAAGCAGATCAGCCTGGGCAAGAAGTAAGCTGACGGCGCAATACACCTGGTCCCTAAGCGTCTTGCCAGCAAGGCGCTAGGACTAGAGTCCGAAACACCCTCTTGCTTCACCCCCTGCTCCACAAAATCGACGAACGGGCCTCAGCACCTGGGATTCGCCGGTATGCTTGCACGCGTCTAGCACGGGCATCCGCCTGATTTCTTTCGTTACTGCTCCTCGCTTTTCATGGAGTGAAGCATGCTCAAACCGATTATTTTCCTGCTCAGCGCCCTCGCCGCGAGCCCACTGGCCGAAGCGCAAATTTTCCAGCGCGAATTGGGCGACTTCGATCTGAAATTGGGCACCACGCCCAGCCGCAGCATGGCCCAGGGCCTGGTCAAGCCCACCTCGCCGGGCAGCGACGCCTTCCACGGCGGCCTCGACCTGAGCCACAACAGCGGCCTGTATTTCGGCCAGTTTTCGCCGAATATGGGCCTGTCTTCGGCGAGCAACCTCGAAGTCGACTCATACATGGGTTTCAAGCACCCCTTCGACCAGACGCTGGGCTACGAAGTAGGACTGATCCACTACAGCTACCCCTCGCTCAGCCTCCTCGACAGCCAGGAGTTCTACGGCGGCCTGAACCTGCTGGGCAATCGCTTCGGCGCGTCTTTCAGCAATGACCCCGACCGCCAGGACAGCACGCTATTCGCCGACCTTGGCGGCACGCAGCCTTTCGGCATCGGCGTCAGCATGAAGTACACGACGCACCAACTGGGTAGCCCGGTGTCGGTGGATAGCGGCTCGATTCGCAGCTTCAGCGACTGGTCGGTGCAATTCTCGAGGGCGTGGATGGGCGTTGACCTTGACCTGATCTACAGCGACTCCAGCCTCAATGGCGGCGACTGCTCGGCCTACTCCGGACACAATTCGCAATGCGATGGGCTGTTGACCCTGAAGGCCGCGCGGACGTTTTATTGATGGGCTGAACTGTCGCACCCAGCGCGGGTTCACATGCATCAACCCCCTCTGCGCAAGGACCTGCCCATGTTGCATCGGCTCACATTTCTGCTGGTATTCGTGATCGCGAGCCTGGCGCTTGGCGGCTGCAACCGCGTGGGTTTGGCCTACCGCAATCTCGACGTGATCATCCCGTGGACCCTAAGTGACTACCTGGCCATGAACGCCGTGCAGAAGCGCTGGTTCAACGACACACTCCAGCAACACCTGGCCTGGCATTGCACCACGCAGTTACCGGGCTATCTGGACTGGTTAGACCGCCTGCAACAAATGGTCGACAACCATCAGGTCAGCGACAGCGCCTTGCAGAGCCGTACCGGCGAAGCCAAACAGGCGGTTAACGAGATCGCGCGCGCGATCACCCCGTCGGCCGTCCACTTGCTGCGCGGGCTGGACGACCAGCAGGTCAAGGACATGAACGACGCCTTGGCCAAAGACCTGCGCAAGCGCCAGGACGAATACCTCAAACCGCCCCTGCCGCAACAGGTCCAGGAGCGGGCCGAGCGTATGAGCAAGCGCCTCGATACGTGGATCGGGCCGCTCAGCGCAAGCCAGCAGCAACGCGTGACGGCCTGGTCCGCAGAGCTGGGTGAACAGAACCAGCAGTGGCTCGACAACCGCGCCCGCTGGCAGGGGCAGTTCATCGACGCAGTGCAACAACGCCACGACGCTGACTTTGCGCAAAAAATGCAACAATTGTTGGTGGACCGAGAAGGCCTATGGACCCCGGAATATCGGGAGGCCTATGCCCAGACAGAAACAGCAGCGCGCAGCCTGATCGTGGATCTAATGGCGCAAAGCAGCGTACAACAACGCCAGAAGCTGACGCACAAAATCGAGGGCGTGCGCAGCGATCTCAAGGCGCTCAAATGTCTAAAAGCCGCCGCTGACTAGAACGTGGGGGCAAGACCGCTCCCACATGCTCTTCAGGCAATCGCCGCCTTCGACGCCACAGCGTCGAACGTCACCGGTTCCAGCGCATCCGCCTGCTCATCCAGCACCTGACGTGGGTGAGCGTTGCCCGGTATTGAGCTGTCTATCAAGGCCAGCAATTGGGCACCTCGCGGCGTCAAAACAAAGTTCTCACCACTGCCACCCTCGTCCTCTGGCCGCGACTCGATAAACCCGCGCTTGAACAACAGCGCCTCGTAATCCGCAGCGGTCTTTTTCAGCGCATCCAGATTGCCGGTGGACTCGCCCGCCGTGGCCTTATCAGCGGCTTCCTCCTCGGCGTATTTGCGCGGGGCAAAGCTGCCCTCGCCATTCTGCACTTCATGCAGCAGACGCTCGATCAGATCCCAGTTGTAAGTCGTCATCCTGATTCCTCCTGCGGGCCAAAGGAAAGTAACCCGTCTAGAGGTGTGACACGCGACGTCACTGGCCGTTCAGCCGAATGGACAGGTGTCATTGCGCTGAACTTTCCAGACGTTCACCCCCTCAACTGAGCATCACCGCCAAGGAGGTCCGATCATGAAAACCCTGATAAACCTGAGCATCGCCGCCACATTGCTCGCTGCCCTGCCCGCTTGGGCCTGCACCCCCGAAGAAGCCACCATCAAGCGCGAAGAACTGGCCAAGGCCGTCACTCAGCTTACCGAGCAGAACCCGAGCAAGGCCAAGGAGATGAACGACGAGCTGCAGAAGATGGACCTGGACACGCAAAGCGCGGAGTTCCCGGATAAATGCCAATTGATCGACGCCCGCCTCAAAGAACTGAAAGAAGCGGCGGCCAAAACAAAAAACTGAAGGCAATAAAAAACCGGACAACGTCCGGTTTTTTTATTGCGGCCCAGGCTTATTCGGCAGCCGGCGCTTCCGGCTTGCGACGCTTGAGTGGCGCCATGCCGTCCTTGCTGACCAACGACAGGTTGTCGGTCTTCGGCCGGTTGGCGATCTTGCGCTTGGTCGGCGACTTGGCGCCGGCCTTTTTCTTGTCGCCCTTGGCGTCGACTTTTTTCTTCTTCACGCCCACGGCCTTGCCCGACGCCTTGACCTTCTTCGGCCCGGTGTAGGTGCCTTTGACTTCCTTGATGGTGCGGCGCTCGAACGACTGCTTGAGGTAGCGCTCGATGCTCGACATCAAGTTCCAGTCACCGTGGCAGATCAATGAGATCGCCAGGCCATCGTTGCCGGCACGCCCGGTGCGGCCGATACGGTGTACGTATTCATCGCCGCTGCGGGGCATGTCGAAGTTGATGACCATGTCCAGACCATCGACGTCCAGGCCGCGCGCGGCGACGTCGGTGGCGACCAGGATCTTCACCCCGCCTTGCTTGAGACGGTCGATCGCCAGCTTGCGGTCCTTCTGGTCTTTCTCGCCGTGCAGGACGAACGCCTTGTAGTCCTGCGCCACCAGGCGACCGTAGATACGATCGGCCGCAGCCCGGGTGTTGGTGAACACGATGGCCTTCTGATAGGTCTCGTTGGCCAACAGCCAGTTGAGGATCTGCTCTTTGTGGACGTTGTGGTCAGCGGTGATGATCTGCTGGCGCGTGGTCGCGTTCAGGTCGCTGACGTTGTTGACCTGCAGGTGCTCGGGGTTGTTCAGGACCTTGGCAACCATGTCGCGCAGGGTCGAACCGCCGGTGGTGGCGGAGAACAGCATGGTCTGCTGGCGATTCACACATTCAGCCACCAGGCGCTGCACGTCATCGGCAAAGCCCATGTCGAGCATGCGGTCGGCCTCGTCGAGCACCAGCACTTCGACCTCCTTGAGGTCGAGGTTGCCGGCGTTGAGTTGCTCGATCATGCGGCCCGGGGTGGCGATGAGGATGTCCGGCACCTTGCGCAGCATGGCGGCCTGGACCTTGAAGTCTTCGCCGCCGGTGATCAGGCCGGACTTGATGAAGGTGAACTGTGAGAAACGTTCCACTTCCTTCAGGGTCTGCTGGGCCAGCTCGCGAGTCGGCAGCAGGATCAGGGTCTTGATGCTGACGCGCACTTTAGCCGGGCCGATCAGGCGGTTAAGAATCGGCAGGACGAAAGCGGCGGTCTTGCCACTCCCGGTTTGAGCCGTCACCCGCAGGTCACGCCCTTCGAGCGCGAGCGGGATGGCCGCTGCCTGCACAGGCGTAGGCTCGACAAATTTAAGCTCGGCCACGGCTTTGAGCAGGCGTTCGTGCAGGGCGAATTGGGAAAACACGGGTGCTACCTCGAAGAAATACAAAATATCAGCTGCATAGGGTAACGGTTTCGGGCGTCCAAACCGAGTTTCTTTACGCGAACAGCGTCAATCAGCTGTTTTTTTGTTAAGGCGTTTGTCTGTAACGCCAATGTTGCGGCACTTAGATGCTCTAATCGCACGGTCTTGTCTTACAGAAGAATCGGTTTCACCCATGGATATCAAACAGCTCTGGCTCAACGTCAAAGACCTTTGGAGCGCCCTCGACGAACATCCCCTGCTGCATTCCAGCCTGGGCTTGCTGGTGCTGCTGGTGGTGGCCCTCTTGCTCGGACGGGCGGCGCGTTACCTCATCCTGCATGCGGTCAAATTGCTCGGACGGCAACCGTCCCTGCACTGGCTCAATGACCTGCGCCACAACAAAGTCTTCCACCGCCTGGCGCAGATGACGCCGTCGCTGGTGATCCAGTTCGGCCTGTACCTGGTGCCGGACCTGAGCAAGACCGCGACCCTGTTTATCGGCAACGTGGCGTTGGCGTTCACCCTCCTGTTCATGGTGCTGGCCATGAGCGCACTGCTCAACGCCCTGCTCGACATCTATGCGCGCACCGAACACGCGCGTACCCGCTCGATCAAGGGTTATGTGCAGTTGGCGAAGATGGTGCTGTTCGTGTTTGGCGCGATCATCATCGTCGCCACCCTGATCGACCGCTCACCGCTGTTGCTGCTGTCCGGCCTGGGTGCGATGTCGGCGGTGATCTTGTTGGTGTACAAGGACACCCTGCTGTCATTCGTCGCCAGCGTGCAGTTGACCAGCAACGACATGCTGCGGGTTGGCGACTGGATCGAAATGCCCCAGGTCGGCGCCGACGGTGACGTGGTGGACATCACCCTGCATACGGTCAAGGTGCAGAACTTCGACAAGACCATCGTCTCGATTCCGACCTGGCGCCTGATGTCCGAGTCGTTCAAGAACTGGCGCGGCATGCAGGCGTCCGGCGGGCGTCGGATCAAGCGCAGCCTGTTCATCGACGCCAGCGCCGTGCGCTTCCTGCGCGACGATGAAGAGGCGCGCATGAGCCAGGTCCACCTGCTCACCGACTACATCAGCCGCAAGCAGGCCGAGCTCAAGGCCTGGAATGAAGCCCAGGGCCAAAGCGCGCGGTTGTCGGCCAATCGCCGGCGCATGACCAACCTCGGCACCTTCCGCGCGTATGCCCTGGCCTATCTGAAAAGCCACCCGGATATCCAGCCGAACATGACCTGCATGGTGCGTCAGATGCAAACCACCGCCCAGGGCGTACCGCTGGAAATCTACTGTTTCACCCGCACCACGGCGTGGTCGGATTACGAGCGGATTCAAGGGGATATCTTCGATTACCTGCTGGCGGTGCTGCCGGAATTCGGCTTGAGCCTGTACCAACAGCCGAGCGGCACTGACCTGCGCAGCGGGCTGTTTGCAATGACGCAGAACACCACCGCCGCGCAAGCCCCGGAGAACTGACAAAGCGCACGGTGAGGGGCTCCCTTGCCCCTCGCCTGTTGAATCCCCCCGCGCTAAATCAGGCCTTGCGCTACAGGCCAAGCCTGCCCGGCAAATAGCTGACGAACATGTTTAGTTGCCCACGCCGCAAAATCAAACCCACGCAACAACAAAGAAAACTTCACCTATACATTTAGTGATTTTCACTATCCAGGCGCCCGATTTTTAATCTGTTTTTAGAAAAACCAAAGCTATAGCATCTGGCCATCGAACAACTCTGTGAGAAGGCATTACTTATGTTATGGACAACTAAGCTTTCAGATGATGTGGCACACTTTTTATTAAGTTCGGATGCGGAAGCACTGACTCACTACTGCAGTGCAACTGGCTTCTCTCAACCTCGCGACTTTTATACCGACAGCCCTTACCAGCGACCTTCAAGGCCGCAGGACGTGACCGATGCAATTATCAGCACCCGCCTGACAAGCGACCAACTTTCACACAGCCAGCATCTTTTGGCGCAACGCTTATTATTGAACATCTATGAACAAGACTTGGTCTTTTTACCCAAGCCGCCCATGGCACTGGATCTCAAGGCATTCAAGAATTTTTATGATCCGCAGCATGCCGCGTCCGGTAAAAAGATTCGTCCGCTACTGGAGCAATACCTCTACAACTGGCTCAAGGAAGAGGTTCACATCAACGGTCCCTGGTGCCTAGACTCCTTTGTCGCCCACACCGACAAGGTATTGGACGATGTGGCCCGGTCCGACTCCAAGCTCCATGAAGTCCTGACCACCAGCCGCCATCCCGAACGTGCTGCGCGGTTTTTCATGACGCAATGCGCCGGCGACTTCCTCAGTGAAGCCTCGGCCATGGCGCGCAATGTGCTGGGTAACGGCGGCGTGTACACCAGCGAACTGTTCAAGATCCTGATCGACGAATACGGTTACGGCATCGACAAGAAGAAGCACAGCACCATTTTTGAAGACATGCTCAAGGACATGGACATGTCCCATCACGTGCATCACTACTGGCAGTTCTATACCCCCGCCTCGCTGTCGCTCACCAACTACTTCCACTACGTGTCGGCCAACCATGGCGAGCTGTTCCGCTATATCGGCGCCATGTACTACACCGAAGCCACACTGGCCCTGACCACCCAGCATCAGTCACGCGCGATCAAGACGATCTTCAACGGCACGGTCTCCACCGAATACTTCGACGAGCACTCACACATCGATGTGCATCACGGAAGAATGGCCCTGCAACGCCTGATCCTGCCGATGATCAAACAGTTCGGCAACGCGATCATCCCCGACCTTATCCGCGGTTTTGAGGAGTTCCGGTTACTGCAGGACATCGCCGACGATGAGCTTTATGCCCATATCAAGTGGCATGACGAGATGGATGAACACCGTGCCAACGCCCGCGCCCTCCATGGCCGCAAGCCGGTGGACCTGACGATCACCGAGCCTGAACACGAGCTTTCGGTGCTGCACACCCACCCCAATGACGAACTGTTCTGGGTCGAATCCGGCGAGCTGGATTTTGTCGCCAGCCCCGAACTGACCGTGCGGCTCAAGGCCGGGGAAGGCGTGGTGATTCCCAAGGGCATGCTGCATGGCACCTGCATCGTCAGCCCCTCCTGCACTTACACCGTCACGGCCATGTGAGGACGCCGCCCCATGAAAGCCATCAGCCTGAACCTCAGCCATACCCACTATGTGGCGGTGGACGGGAAAACCTACTTTCTCAAGCGTCATGCGCATTCGACTCAACTGCTGCCGACAGCCTGCCCCCATCGCGGCGGCCCGCTGCACATGGGGGAAGTGACGGGTGACGGGCAAAGCGTGATCTGCCCCTGGCACGACAACGCCTACAAGGTCTGCAACCTGGAAAAGAAGTCGCTGCCCACCGTTCGCGTCAGAAACCAGATCAGTACCGTCATCGGTGACACCGAGCGATGCGTGCCTCTCCTTAAACTCTCTCGTTACGACTGATGGTGCCCATGAATAATAAATCGACCCTTGCTGCGTTTTATTCGATCGTGACCCTCTTCACCGGCCTGGACATGGCGATTGTGATCGCCATGGTCTGGTTCGGCCTGGAGACTACCGGCTCGACGTTCCTGGTGGGCGCCACCTTATGCGTGGCGACCGTGGTGCCGTATTTGTGCGAACAGTACATCGGCAAGTTCTTCACCATTGAACTGAGCATGAAACGACTGTTGTACATTCGCCTGACCGCGTTCGCCGCCGTGCTGGGGCTGTCGTTTACCGACGCGGCGCTGTTGCCGATCGGCTTCCTGGCGATTGCCTTCGTGGTGGGGGTCACCGACTACTTCACCATCAGTACCCTGGAATCGAAAAACACCAAGCTGGTGCTGGCCGGGCTGACCAACAGCGACACCTCGGCGCGCTTGATGCAAACCTCCATCCAGATCGGGGCCTTCGGCGGTGCGCTGCTGGGCGGCGTGATTGTGGATGTGTTCAGCGTCAACCAGACCCTGCAGATCATCAGCCTGGGGGCGATCCTGTCATTGGCGGCGATTCTTTTTGTGGCGCCAACCCCCGTCGCCGATACCCCCGAGCAGGCCGCCGACGGCCACACGGCGCAGCCCCTGCACCTGCCGCGCAACCTGTACATCCTGATCATCGTGTTGAGCATGATCGGCTTCCATATCGGCGCCTTCAACAGCCTGGTGCCCATCGTTTTCCAGAAACTCAACGAATGGAACGCCACCCTGTTTGGCGTCGCCAGCGGCCTGGCGGGCCTGGGTGCCTTCAGCGCCGCAGTGCTGCCACGGATCAAGCTCAACAGCTACAGCGCGATCCTGCTGGTGATACTGGCCGACGTAGCAATCGTCTATTTCCATAACCTCTACGTGATGATGGGCGCCGCCTTCCTGCTGGGTTTCTGCATCAACAGCCTGCGCATCCAATTGCGTAAAACCCTGATCGAGTCGGCGCCCAACGCACGGATCGCCGACGTGATCGCCGCCAAAAGCTCGCTCTACTACCTGCTGGTCAGTGGCTCGGCGCCGATGATCCTGACGTTCTTCACCACCGCAGCCTTCCTCGGGCTCGAAGGTGCGCGCGTGCTGATGATCGTCTCCGCCGCGCTGTTGGCTGCTGCCGTACTGGCGTGGAACCTCACCCCTGCCGTCGCGGCCACCGCCACCACCGAATAGGAGTACCTGCTTTGGAAACCGTACTGATCGTTGACCCGTTCTCCACAGGCAAACTCTACGCGCCCTTGCTCAAGGCTCAGGGCGTAAGGTGCATTGCCGTGATGTCCACCGACAGCTTGCCCAAGCATTTCACCGATGACCTGATCAGAGAAAACTTCGACGCGGTCTACAACTGGGAAGAGGGTTTGCTGGAGATCCTCGAACTGCTGTCGCTGAGCGCCGTGATCGCGGGTTGCGAAACCGCGATCTACCTGACCGACTACCTCACCGAAGTCCTGCGTATTCCCGGCAATAGCCGCATCACCAGCGACCTGCGTCGCAACAAGTTCTCGATGCAGCATGCCCTGAAAAAACACGGGCTGGCGAACATTGAATCGCAACTGCTGAGCTCGCCAACGCGCATTGCAGAGGTGGTTGCCACGCTGAAAGACACCGCCACCTATGTAGTCAAGCCGCTCAATTCCGCCGCCACCGAAGGCGTGGTGTTTGCCCAAGGCCGGGCTGGCGTCGAAACTGCCTTGAACAATGCGGCCTGGCAGCGCAAAAACGACCTGGGGGAAATCAACCTCGGCTTCATCGTGCAGCCGTTCGTCTCGGGCCCGGAATATGTCGTGGATATGGTCGCCTTTGACGGCGTGTACATCATTGCCTCGGTGTGCAGATACACCAAGGTCCAGAAAAACGGCAGCATGTTTGTCTACGAAAGCCTGGACACCCTCGATCCCCGCGCCGAGGAACTGCAGCCGCTGAACGACTACGCCCGCCAGGCCGCTGCGGCGCTGAGCATCGAGGTCGGCCCGATTCATATGGAAATCATCTGGTCTGCAGACGGCCCGGTGATGATTGAAGCCGGCGGCCGCTTGCATGGCGGCATCGCACCGCTGTTGTTTCAACAGGTGTACCACCCCGACTTGCTGTCGCTGGCCATCGACAGCTACCTCGGCCGCCCACGCCCCCGCAAGGATGCGGTCAGCCAGATCAGCCACGGCCGGATCGGGTTCTTCTGCTCCGATGAACAACGCACCTTCGCCGCACCCTCGTCGCAGGCCTTGCAGAGCGTGATGGAGGACGAGGCGTATTGCGGCCACCGCTACTTCATCGACGCCGGCGATACCACGCCGATCACGATCGACTTCGCCACCTGTCCGGGGCTGTTCTGGCTGCAACACCTTTCGGCGCCGCAACTGGACATCAGTACCGCCAATCTACGTAAAAAACTGTGGTGTTAAGGCAATGAAAAGTCGTTTGATCATCCGAAAGTCAGCCAGTGATCTGGGCATCAACAATGCGTGCGCAGCGGTTATCGAAGACATTACCGTGTCGGACGACCAGAGCTTCGTCAGTGTCCTGCAAAGCAACCTCAATCACGTTGCGTCCCACCTCAACGAACTGGACTCCAACGTCATTTACGAGGGCTTTGCCAAGCAACTCAAAAAACTCGGCTACGAAAACACCGTCAGCGCCAACGAGAAACTGTTGCGGCGTTTCATCGCCAAAGGCGTCCACCCCATCAACAACATCGTCGATGCCTATAACGCCGTGGCGATCCGGCATGGGGTCAGCATCGGCGTACACACCTATCATCAGCAGGATGATATTTATGTCATGCGCTCGCAGGCCCCCAGGGCTTTCCGACCATTGTTCGCCAAGAAGGACATTACGATTCCGGCGGGCGACATCGTCTATACCTGCGGTGACGTGCCCCTGGCGAGCATCGGCAAGGTCGACGCCGACGCCCATGACTTCAGGCTGACGAAGGACTCGTCCAGCCTGCTGGTGGTGGTGCTGGGGCACGACGACACGACGTTTGCCTTCAACCAGGCCGTCATTGAAGAGTTCGTCGACACCCTGCGCCAGCGAATGCCGGCCTTGAGTCATCACTTTCTCGAGACCGTACACGATCACGCCTGAGGCTGATGCCGCGTAGCCGTTGCCGAAACAGCAGCGGCTAGCGCCAGGCCTTGAGTACCGGGTTGACCACCACCTCGCGCACATGCTCGATCTTCAGCAGGTTGTCCTTGAACACCATCAGCTCTTCGAAGTTGCGGTATTTGACCTCGAGCATCATGTCGACGTCGCCGAACAGCGAGTAAGCCTGAACCACTTCGCGGAACTGGTAGATCTTCGGAAACACCAGGTGACAGTTGCTGCCATTGAGCATGAGCATCAGAAACGCCGACTGCTGGGCTTCTTCATCTTCAGCGACGTTGATGGTGAAGCCGAGGATAATGCCCTTTTCGATCAGTTTTTGAACCCGCGATTCGACGGCGGTTCGAGACTTGTGAACTTGTCGCGCCAACTGCGCCAGGCTGACCCGGGAGTCGTCCTTCAAGGCAGCAATTATCTGTTCGTCAACCTTGTCCACTCTGCCGCCCCCACACTTTTCTCTTCGATAACAGACTTTCATTCCCGCTCACGCATGCCCAGGGCCTATCACCCCGCAGACTGTACGCCTGCTTCGGGTTTTATGCCCAACCGACTGATCCACACCGCGCCCAGAATCACCAAGCCGCCCAGCGCCAGGCGGCCCAGGGGCTCGTGCTGGTTCCAGATCAACAGGTTCAATAGCAGCCCCACCGGCACGTGCAGGTTGTTCATCACCGCCAGGGTGCCGCCGTTGACCAGGCACGCGCCCTTGTTCCACCAGTACATGCCCAGGGCCGTGCTGACCAGCCCGAGGTACACCAGCACACCCCACTGCAGCGGCGCTTCGGGCAGGAAATCGGCCTTGCCGAACACCAGGAACGCCGGCAACACCACCAGCAACGCGCCGAGGTAGAAGTAGCCGAAACGCCGGTAGTGCGGCAGATCACTGGGGTAGCGCGCCACCAGATGCTTGTACATCACTTGCCCGGCGGCGTAGGTGAAGTTGGCCAGTTGCAGCAGCAGGAAGCCCATGAGGAAGTGCGGGGTGATTTGATCGAAGCGGATGAGCGCCGCGCCCGCCACCGCGACTAGGGCGGCGACCAGTGCCCAGGGGTTGAAGCGCCGGTTGAGGGCGTCTTCGATCAGGGTCACATGCAACGGCGTAAGGATGGTGAACAGCAGCACCTCCGGCACCGTCAGCACGCGAAAGCTCAGGTACAGGCAAACGTAGGTCACACCGAATTGCAGCGCACCAATGACCAGCATGCCGCGCATGAAGGTCGGCTCCACCGAGCGCCAGCGCGTCAGCGGAATGAACACCAGCCCGGCCAACAGCACGCGCACCAGCACCGCGAAGTAGCTGTCGACGTGACCGGCAAGGTATTCGCCGATCAAGCTGAAGGAAAATGCCTGTATCAGGGTGACAACCAGTAAGTAGCCCATGCGCGCCTCGTATCGAATGGGCGGGACATTAAAGGTTTTCGGCGGTTCACGAAACTCGGGGCAAAAAAAACCCGACCTCGCTAGAGCGGCAGTCGGGCAGGAGCACTCAGGAGCAACAAGTGCAAAGGGAGGTTCTTACGCGTACTTGAAGGGTTTGCGTGGGGAGATATAAACACCCCGCGATTATCTGACGATTAAAGGATCACGCGACCTGCGCCAGCAACGCCTTGGCGTGGTTGATGCCTTTTTCCTGGAAGTCCCCACTCAGGTTCACCCCTTCGGCGTGAATGAACGTCACGTCATGAATCCCGATAAACGCCATCACCTGACGCAGGTAAGGTTCCTGGTGATCGGAGCTCGCGCCGGTGTGAATCCCGCCACGGGCGGTGAGCACGATGGCCCGCTTACCGATCAACAAACCCTGGGGGCCGGTGGCGGTGTACTTGAAGGTCACACCCGCGCGCAACACATGATCCAGCCAGGCTTTGAGGGTGCTGGGGATAGCGAAGTTGTACATCGGCGCCGCCATCACTAGCACGTCGGCGGCGAGCAATTCGTCGGTCAATGCGTTGGAGCGATCCAGAGATGCCTGCTCGCGGGCGTTGCGCTGATCCGCCGGTTTCATCCAGCCGCCGAGCAGGTTGGCGTCCAGGTGTGGGAGCGGGTTGAGCGCCACGTCGCGCACGCTGATCTGATCCGCCGGGTGAGCCGCCTGCCACTGGCTGATGAACTGCCGAGTCAGTTGGCGGGAGATCGAATCCTGCTGGCGGGCGCTGCTTTCGATGATCAGAACGTTGGACATGGCTGCGTAGGCTCCATCTGTGATTGCTGTAAGTCGATGGAGAAAAGATTAACCAGGGCCAATTCGATAAAAAAGCGCAAAAAACTGCTACAACCCATCTAGAAATTTGTTTATAAGCGGAGTATTCCTGTAGACATGCTCCGCTGCTGCTTTATTTCGGGGCACAGGCCAGGGCGATACGCATCTTGATGATTGCGCGGTTGAACTTGGCGGTGGTGTTGGTGCTCTTGCCCGCCGGCACGCTAACAGTACGGCGACGTGGCGCTTCCGGCCCATTGGTGAAGGTGACGGAACACACCGCGTCGTTGGTCCCGTAGTTGTTCAGTTGGATCGAACTGATGTCACCGTCCACGTCGGACGCGGTGTAATCCACGCTCACGCCGTCGATTTTTTTTGTCACGTCGATCGGGTAGGCAAACGCGCTTAACGGCAGCAGTGCCAGCAACACACAACACAATTTTCTCATTCGGCAGTCTCCAATAAGGACCGCCAGCTTAGGACAAGAGGAGCTCATCTTGAAAGCGCCCCGCGTTACCCTCGATCAATGGCGCACATTGCAAGCCGTGGTCGACCATGGCGGCTTCGCCCAGGCGGCCGAAGCGCTGCACCGTTCACAGTCCTCGGTGAGCTACACCGTGGCCCGCATGCAAGACCAGCTCGGGGTGCCGCTGCTGCGCATCGACGGGCGTAAGGCCGTGCTCACCGACGCCGGCGAAGTGCTGTTGCGCCGTTCCCGGCAGTTGGTGAAAAACGCCAGCCAACTCGAAGACCTCGCCCATCATATGGAACAAGGCTGGGAAGCCGAGGTGCGCCTGGTGGTCGATGCCGCCTACCCGAATGCGCGCCTGGTGCGCGCCCTGACCGCCTTTATGCCGCAGAGCCGTGGCTGTCGCGTGCGCCTGCGCGAGGAGGTGCTGTCGGGCGTTGAAGAGCTGTTGATCGAAGGCGTGGCCGACCTGGCGATCAGCGGCTTCAGCATCCCCGGTTACCTCGGCACGGAGATGAGCAACGTGGAATTTGTCGCCGTCGCTCATCCAGAGCATGCCCTGCACCGTATGAACCGCGAACTGAGCTTCCAGGACCTGGAAAGCCAGATGCAAGTGGTGATCCGCGACTCCGGGCGCCAACAGCCGCGCGATGTCGGCTGGCTCGGCGCGGAACAGCGCTGGACCGTCGGCAGCCTCGCCACGGCCAGCAGTTTCGTCGGCAGCGGCCTGGGCTTTGCCTGGTTGCCCCGGCACATGATCGAGCGCGAACTCGCCGAGGGCGTGCTCAAGCAGCTACCCTTGGAACAGGGCGGCAGCCGCCACCCCACGTTCTACCTGTACTCGAACAAGGACAAACCCCTGGGGCCGGCGACGCAGATCCTCGTGGAACTGCTACGCACATTTGACACCGCGCCCCTGGATGCGCCTTTCGCCGCCCCGCAGCAAGCCTGAAACGGAGTTCATGCATGGCCTGGTTCGAACATGAAGGGTGCAGCCTGCATTACGAGGAATATGGCCACGGCGCCCCACTGATTTTGATCCACGGCCTGGGCTCCAGCAGCCAGGATTGGGAACTGCAGATTCCGGTGCTGGCCAGGCATTACCGGCTGATCGTGGTGGATGTGCGCGGCCACGGGCGCTCGGACAAACCCCGGGAGCGCTACAGCATCAAAGGTTTCACCTTCGACCTAATCGCCCTGATCGAACACCTGGACCTGCCTCCCGCCCATGTGGTGGGCTTGTCCATGGGCGGCATGATCGCGTTTCAACTGGCGGTGGACGAACCGGCGCGGGTCAAGAGCCTGTGCATCGTCAACAGCGCGCCCGAGGTCAAGGTGCGCAGCGCCGACGATTACTGGCAATGGGCCAAGCGCTGGACCCTGGCGCGCGTCCTCAGCCTGGGCACCATCGGCAAGGCCCTGGGCGACCGGCTGTTTCCCAAACCGCAGCAAGCCGACCTGCGCCGCAAGATGGCCGAGCGCTGGGCAACAAACGACAAACGTGCTTATCTCGCCAGCTTCGATGCGATTGTGGGCTGGGGCGTGCAGGAACAACTTTGCAGAATTACCTGTCCAACCCTGGTCATCAGCGCCGACCACGACTACACCCCAGTGGCGCAGAAAGAAATCTATGTAAAACTGCTGCCCGATGCGCGGCTGGTGGTGATCGAAGATTCCCGCCACGCCACGCCCTTAGATCAACCCGAAGTCTTTAACGCTACCCTTCTCGATTTTCTAAAGACAGTCGAAACCACTACCCAGGATCACTGACCCATGCTGAAAAAAATCGCCTTCTTTGCCGGTTCCGTGCTGTTCGCTGCCAACCTGATGGCGGCCGAGCCTGCCAAGGCGCCCCACGTATTGATCTCCACCACCAACGGCGACATTGAAATCGAACTGGACCCGGTCAAGGCGCCGATCAGTACCAAGAACTTCCTGGCCTACGTCGACAAGGGTTTCTACACCAACACGATTTTCCACCGTGTGATCCCGGGCTTCATGGTCCAGGGCGGCGGGTTCACCACGCAGATGGCGCAAAAAGACACCAATCCACCGATCAAGAACGAAGCCAGCAATGGCCTGCATAACGTGCGTGGCACGCTGTCGATGGCCCGCACCTCGAACCCGGATTCGGCCACCAGCCAATTCTTCATCAACGTCGCGGACAACGCCTTCCTCGACCCAGGTCGCGATGCCGGTTATGCCGTGTTCGCCAAAGTGGTCAAGGGCATGGACGTCGTCGACATCATCGTCAACTCGCAGACCACCACCAAACAAGGCATGCAAAACGTGCCCATCGATCCTGTCCTGATCAAGTCGGCCAAGCGCATCGACTGAGGTCTGCAGGTAGTTTCGCGCGGCGCTCACAAGGCGCCGTGCGCATTTGAACAGGAGAGCCCGCCGGGCGGGCGTCAACCCTAATGCTCTATCGTCGTTTCGAACAACTGATCGATATTTTCCGCGACGCGCCCAGCGCCGCCCCTCCCGACAAAGTCCTGCCCTTCTACCTCTACTACTTGCGTCAGGTGTGGCCGTGTTTTGCCGCACTGTTGGTGGTGGGCCTGATCGGCGCACTGATCGAAGTCGCGCTGTTCAGCTACCTGAGCCGCATCATCGACCTGGCCCAGGGCACACCACCGGCGAATTTCTTCCAGGTTCACAGCACCGAGCTGATCTGGATGGCCGTGGTCGCCCTGCTGCTGCGTCCGATCTTCGGCGCCCTGCATGACTTGCTGGTCCACCAGACCATCAGCCCCGGCATGACCAGCCTGATCCGTTGGCAGAACCACAGCTACGTGCTCAAGCAGAGCCTGAATTTCTTCCAGAACGACTTCGCCGGGCGTATCGCCCAGCGCATCATGCAAACCGGCAACTCCCTGCGCGACTCCGCCGTGGCGGCCGTGGATGCGATCTGGCACGTGGCGATCTACGCCATCAGTTCCCTGGTGCTGTTTGCCGAGGCCGACTGGCGCCTGATGATCCCGTTGGTGAGCTGGATCGTCTGCTACAGCCTGGCATTGGGCTACTTCGTGCCACGGGTGAAAGAGCGTTCGGTGATTTCCTCCGAGGCACGCTCCAAGTTGATGGGGCGCATCGTCGATGGCTACACCAACATCACCACCTTGAAGCTGTTCGCCCATACCCAGTCCGAGCAGGAATACGCCAAGGAAGCGATCATCGAGCAGACCGAAAAAACCCAGTTGGCCAGCCGTGTGGTGACCAGCATGGACGTGGTGATCACTACCATGAACGGCCTGCTGATCGTCACCACCACCGGCCTGGCCCTGTGGCTGTGGACCCACTCGCTGATTTCCGTGGGCGCAATTGCCCTGGCGACCGGCCTGGTGATTCGCATCGTCAACATGTCCGGTTGGATCATGTGGGTGGTCAATGGCATTTTCGAAAACATCGGCATGGTGCAGGACGGCCTGAAAACCATCGCCCAGCCGCTGGCCGTGGTCGACCGCGACAACGCTCCACGCCTAACCGTACCCCATGGCGAAGTGCGCTTCGAGCAGGTGGATTTCCACTACGGCAAGAAGAGCGGGATCATTGGCGGCCTGAACCTGAACATCAAGGCCGGTGAAAAAATCGGCCTGATCGGCCCCTCCGGCGCGGGCAAATCGACCCTGGTCAACCTGCTGTTGCGCCTATACGACCTGCAAGGCGGGCGCATCCTGATCGATGGCCAGAACATCGCCGAGGTCGCCCAGGAAACCCTGCGCGAACAGATCGGCATGATCACCCAGGACACCTCGCTGCTGCACCGCTCGATCCGCGAAAACCTGCTGTATGGCAAGCCGGACGCCAGCGACGAAGAACTCTGGGCAGCCATACACAAGGCGCGTGCCGATGAGTTCATCCCGCTGCTGTCAGACGCCGAAGGCCGCACCGGGCTGGATGCCCATGTGGGCGAGCGCGGGGTCAAACTGTCGGGCGGGCAACGCCAGCGCATCGCTATCGCGCGGGTGCTGCTCAAGGATGCGCCGATCCTGATCATGGACGAAGCCACCTCGGCGCTGGACTCGGAAGTCGAAGCGGCGATCCAGGAAAGCCTGGAAACCCTGATGCAAGGCAAGACGGTGATTGCGATTGCGCACCGGTTGTCGACCATCGCGCGGATGGACCGCCTGGTGGTGCTGGAGAAAGGCCAGATCGCCGAGACGGGCAGCCATGCCGAGCTGCTCGCCCACGGCGGGTTGTATGCGCGGCTATGGCAGCACCAGACCGGAGGTTTTGTCGGCATCGACTGAAAACTGCCGGCCCTACGCAACTCAACATGTGGGAGCAAGCCCCCTCCCACATGGGTGGCCTGGATTTGTGCCACAACCCTGCTGTAATCAGTGCAGTGCCCAGACGGGCGCTGAAGTAAATCTGCAGGGAGCATCACTGATTTACTGATTCGGTAGAGCGATCTATCAAGGACGTGTGGCATGTCTTTGTTCAAGCGTTCAGTCACAGAGGGTTTAGGTACGTTTTGGCTGGTGTTGGGCGGCTGCGGGAGTGCGGTGTTGGCCGCAGCGTTTCCCGCAGTCGGCATCGGGTTGTTGGGAGTGGCCCTGGCCTTCGGGCTCACGGTGCTGACCATGGCAGTCGCCATCGGGCACATCAGCGGTTGTCACCTCAACCCGGCGGTATCGGTGGGGTTGGTCGTGGGCGGCAGGTTTCCGGCCAGGGAGTTGCCGGCGTACATCGTGGCCCAGGTCATTGGTGGCACTGTCGCGGCTGCGCTGTTGTATGTGATCGCCAGCGGCAAACCGGGGTTCGAACTGGCGTCAGGCTTGGCGTCCAACGGCTATGGCGAGCATTCGCCTGGCGGTTATTCATTGGCGGCGGGGTTCGTCTGTGAGCTGGTGATGACAGCGATGTTCGTGCTGATCATCCTCGGCGCCACCGACCACCGTGCCCCGAAGGGCCTCGCACCCATCGCCATCGGCCTGGCGCTGACCTTGATCCACCTGATCTCGATTCCCGTGACCAACACCTCGGTCAACCCGGCCCGCAGTACGGGGCCGGCGCTGATCGTGGGCGGGTGGGCGATCCAGCAATTGTGGATGTTCTGGCTCGCGCCGATCCTTGGCGCGGTGATCGGCGGCATGGCCTATCGATGGCTGGGCAAGGAGGAGCCGGCCTGAAGCAAAACGGGTTCAGCCCTGTCGATACGGCAGGGCTGCCCTCGCCTCTTCGGCATACGCCAGAATCCCCACCCGCTCGCGCGCCAGGAAATCCTCAACCGCATTCTTCAACCCCGGATGGCGCAGGTAATGCCACGACCGGGTGATCACCGGTTCGAACCCGCGAATCAATTTATGTTCGCCCTGGGCGCCGGCATCGAAGCGTTGCAAGCCGTGGGCAATGGCGTAATCCATGCCTTGGTAGAAGCAGGTTTCGAAATGCAAGCGGTCGAATTCCGCCAGGCAGCCCCAGTAACGACCATAGAAGCTGTCGCCGCCGATCAGGCTGAACGCCATGGCCACCGGGCGTGTGCCTTGTTTAGCCAGCACCACGCGGATCGCTTCGGGCATGCGTTCGGCCAGCAGGCTGAAAAACGCGCGGGTCAGGTACGGCGCTTGGCGGCGCACCGCGTAAGTGTTGGCGTAGCAGGCGTAGACAAAATCCCACTGCGCCTCGCCGAGTTCATGGCCTTGCAACCATTCGAACTCGATGCCCTGCCCCGCCACCTGTTCGCGTTCCTTGCGCATCTGTTTGCGCTTGCGCGAACTCAAGGCGTCGAGGAAGTCCTGAAAGTCTCGGTAGCCACGGTTCTGCCAGTGAAACTGACAACCCAGGCGCTGCAACCAGCCCGGCTGTTGGGCGAGGGCGCCATCCGCCAGCGGATCGGTGAAGTTGATATGCGCGCTGGAGAGCCCTTCGATTTCCAGGTAGCCCGGCAGGCTGTTGAGCAGCTCGAAAGCCTCTTCAGCGCTGGCGGCCAGCAAGCGCGGGCCGCTGACCGGGCTGAACGGCACGGCGACCAACAGCTTGGGGTAGTAATCGATACCGGCCCGCTGGCAGGCATCCGCCCAACCGTGGTCGAAGACGTACTCGCCGGATGAATGCCATTTGCGATAACCGGGCAAAGCCGCCACCAGCCGATCGTCTTCCCAGTGCAGTAAATGCTCGGGCTGCCAGCCCGAATGCGGGCCCAGGCTGGCGCTGTCTTCCAGCGCGCTCAGGAACGCATGTCGCACAAAGGGTTGGGCCTGCGGCACCAGGGCGTCCCAGACCTGCGGGGCGATTTCGGACAGGCTGTCCAGGCGTTGCAGCGGCATCGGCATCCTCACTACTTCAGGGCGTGAAAGCCTCGCGAGTATCGCTTATCGCCACTCCCAACACACCCCCGAATCGACGGACAAGGCTCTAAACCAATAGTTCCATTCTAAATAATTTGTCATCTTCATGACATCATTTCGCCACCTCTTCGTCATAAACGATCGTGATACTAACGCCTGTTTTTAGCGCGCCTGGTTCTACCCGGGCGGTTATTTTTCCGTCCGTCATCGGTCGGTTGTGTCCTGGATGGTTTGCCATCCCTCCTCACTTTCGGAGATTGATATGCGTCTTGCTTCCACTAAAACTGCGGCGGCCCTATGTGGCGGCTTGTTGCTGGCCCTGAGCGTTCCGGCCAGCGCTGCAGTCGACGCTAAATTGCTCGACATGCTCAAGGCCAACGGTCAGATCACCGGTTCGCAGTACACTGAACTGCAAGCTGAGCTGGCCAAGGATCAGAAAGAAAAGCAGATCGCACAGCAAGCTCAACAAGAGACCAACGAACAGATCGCGGCCACCGCGAAAAAAACCAACGACCTGAGCGTGTTCGACCAGAAACTCGCCTGGGCCGCCAGGACCCAGTTCAAGGGTGACGTGCGTTTCCGCCAGGAAACCGTGAAGATCCAGGGCGAATCCAACAACGGTGGCCGTGACAAGGACCGTCAGCGCATCCGTGCCCGCCTGGGCGCCTACACCGAGATCAACAACCAAGTCGACACCGGCATTCGTATCTCCACCGGCAGCAGCGACGACGCACGCTCCACCAACCAGGATCAGGACAACTACTTCAACAAGAAGTCGATCTGGCTGGACCTTGGCTACATCGACTACCACCCGGACCAGATCAAGAACCTGCACGTCATCGGCGGCAAGATGCTCCAGCCGTGGGTGAGCATGGGCGACATAATCTGGGATAGCGATATCAACCCGGAAGGTCTGGCACTGACCTACAAATACCCGCTGGGTAGCAGCGCCGAGCTGTTCGGCAGCCTCGGTAACTACAACCTCAAGGACAACGTCGACGGCGACGGCGTGCAATTTCGCAACGACCTGCGCCTGACTTCCGGCCAGTTGGGTACGCGTTTCTCGGTGACCGACAACCTGAAAATGACCCTGGGCGGCAGTATCTACGCCTACCAGAACGACCAGAGCAGCGCCTGTACGAGCAGCACCACGCCTTGCGCACTGGCAGTCAACGGCAACTCGGCGAACGAACAATTCCGTCTGTATGAAGGTTTTGCCCAGGCCGACATCGGTGGCCTGGCCGTGCCACTCGCGTTCTACGGCCAGTACGTGAAGAACAACGATGCGTCCAACGATCAGGACACCGCCTGGTTGCTGGGTGCCAAGTCCAAGGTGTTCGGGTTCAACCTGGACTACAACTACCGCGATACGCAACGTAACGCTGTAGTCGGCGCCTTCACCGATTCGGACTTCGCCAACGGCACCACCGGTTCGCGCGGCCATAAGATGAAGGTCAGCTACGACATCGATAAGAACTTCGCCGTCGGCGCCACGTACTACCTGACCAAGGCTGACTACGCCAGCCGCACGCAGCGTGATGCCAACACCAACACCCTGCAGTTGGATGCTGAAGCCAAGTTCTAAATGTAAGTGCGACACGCCTGGGGCCAGGATGGCCCTGGGTGGCTTTAACAGCCTGGCGTGGGTGAGTCGGTCCCCATCATCCGTCCGATTCCCCCGCGCGAGTCTGCCTTTCCCCCGCCGTTACTGATCCTTGCGCCGCTCGGCGGCCAGCCGTTCAGCCAAGGCATCCACACCCTGTACCGGCGCCTGCGGCATGATCCGCAACGTGGCCTGCATCAGGCGCATCTGACGGATAAAACGCCGGCAATTGGGGCAGAACATCAAGTGATGACGCACCAGCAGCCGCTCGCGAAAGGTCAACTGCCCATCGAGAAAGTCACTGGAATGTGCCACTTGCTCTTTACACGTCAACATTCGCCGGTTTCCTCAAAATGCTCCACCGTGGCGAAGACTTTAAGCCGCGCACGATGCAACAGCACCCGTACATTGGAGAGCGAAAGCGTCAGAAGATTACAAATTTCCTCCAGCTCCAGACCCTGACGTTCACGCAGCACCAGGACGCTGCTTTGCAATTCCGACAAATTCAGCAACGTATGCTCCAGGCATTTGCGCAGCTCATCCTCAGTGAGCAGGGCTTCCGGGGTGTCCTGATGCCAGGCAAAGGGGGCGACAGCCCAGTGGCCATCATCCGGCATGAAACGCTCATCCCCGATCGTACCGTGGGGCGAGGGCAAATCATCGAGCAATACTTCGCGACGATTCTGCTTGTAGCGGCCCTTGGCGGCATTGGCGGTGATGGTCAGCAGCCAGGTCTTGAGGCTGGAGCGCCCTTCGAACTTGGCCAGGTTGCGCACCACTGAGAGCCAGGCGTCCTGCACCACTTCGTCGGCATGGCGCTGGCCGACAATCGCATAAGCCACCGCGCGCATTGCGCTTTGGTATTGCGTGACCAATTCCTTGTAGGCCCGCTGCTCGCCCTTGAGCAAGCGTTCAAGCAGGTGCGCGTCGTCCGCTGCTGCCATTCGAGACCTCGGTTTCCAAGTGAGAACGCGATCTGTGTGGGGGCTGGCTTGCCAGCTCCCACATTTGACCGCGGCGAGCCGCAGAATCAGCGTTTGCGCAGGATCACGCTGCCGATCGAGTAGCCCGCGCCGAACGAGCTAAGTACCGCCACAGCGCCTTTGGGCAAGTCGTCCTGGTAAGTATGGAACGCAATCACCGATCCCGCCGAGCTGGTGTTGGCGTAGGTGTCGAGAATCACCGGCGCTTCTACCAGCGTGGCTTCACGCCCCAGCAGCTTCTTCACGATCAGGTGGTTCATGCTCAGGTTGGCCTGGTGCAGCCAGAAGCGCTTCACGTCGTCGACGTTCAACTGGTTTTGCGCCAGGTGCGCGCCGATCAACTCTGCGACCATCGGGCAGACGTCGCGGAAGACTTTGCGGCCTTCCTGCACGAACAGTTTGTCGGGCGCACCGATGCCCTCTTCCGCCGCGCGGTTGAGGAAGCCGAAGTTGTTGCGGATGGTATTCGAGAACTTGGTCAGCAGCTTGGTGCTCACCACGTCGAACTGGTGCTCGGAGGTTGCCAGGTCGGCGCGTTCGAGGATCACCGCAGTGGCCGCGTCACCGAAAATGAAGTGGCTGTCGCGGTCGCGGAAGTTCAAGTGGCCAGTGCAGACTTCCGGGTTGACCATCAGGATTGCCCGCGCCTGACCCAGCTTGATGCTGTTGGCGGCGTTCTGGATGCCGAAGGTTGCCGAGGAACACGCCACGTTCATGTCGAAACCGAAACCTGCGATGCCGAGGGCTTCCTGGACTTCGATGGCGATGGCCGGGTAGGCACGTTGCAGGTTGGAGCAGGCGACGATCACCCCGTCGATGTCGGCGGCGGTCTTGCCGGCGCGCTGCAGGGCCTGTTCGGCGGCGCCGACGGCCATCTGGCAGAGCACCGACCACTCGTCGTTGCTGCGCTCGGGCAGGCGCGGAGTCATGCGCTGCGGGTCAAGAATGCCGTCCTTGTCCATCACAAATCGGCTCTTGATGCCCGACGCCTTCTCGATGAAGGCCGCGCTGGACTCGGTCAGCGCCTGCACGTCACCGCGTTCGATGGCAGCGGCGTTCTTCGTGTTGAACTGCTGCACGTAGGTATTGAAAGACTGCACCAGCTCTTCGTTGGAGATGCTGTTGGCCGGGGTGTACAGGCCAGTGCCGCTGATGACGACGTTATGCACGGTCGTTCCTCTAAATCTGTCAGGCAGAAGATATTGGTACCGTCGTACCAAACTGTAGGTCGTTTGAGGCCATCCAGCGGGCTTCAAACTGGCAACGCTTTATTCCATCGCGCCGCGGCTGCACACCAGCCCATCACGACGATCCCGGCATTTATAACCGCGAAGTTTGCCACAACCCTGGGGATTTGGCGCCATATCCCGGATAAGCGCCATTGCCCATTAGTGTGATCAAGCCTCCACCAGGCTCCATTGCTTGCTCAGGCGCTTGTCCGAAATCGGTACCTTGGTGCCCAACTGCTGGGCAAACAACGACACCCGATATTCCTCCAACCACCAGCGGTAGAGCGTTAGCTGGGGGTCGCGCTTGCCTTCCTGGGCGTGCTTGTTCAAGCGGTTCTGGTACTGCGCCCACAGGCCGCCCAGCTCGCCGCTCCACACCCGGTCTTTTTGCACCTGGCTGGGCAGTTTTTCCAGGCGCAGCTCGATGGCCTTGAGCAAACGCGGCAATTCTTTTAACCACAGCGCCGGGGTTTCCCGCACAAAACCGGGATAGACCAGATTGCTCAGTTGCTGCTTGATATCGTTCAAGGCCACCGCCTGCGCCAGGTCGATCTTGCCTTTGAAGCGCTTTTGCAGGCCGTGCCAGAGTTTCAGCACGTCCAGCGTCAAGCGCGCCAGACGCTCGGCATGTTCGGTCCAACTGCCACGCTTGCGCTCGGCCAACGCCGCCAACCCGGCACCGTCACGCGGCAGGTTGGCTTCGCCGTCCAGCACGCAGGTGTCGAGGCTGGCCAGCAGGATGTCTTCCACCAGCGCGTCGATGCGCCCCAGCTCGCGGTACATCAGGCCCAGTTCGGTCAGGCCGGGCAATTTGCCACGCAGGAATTTTGCCGGCTCAGCCAATTGCTGCATCAACAGGCGCTGCAAGGCGCGCCGGTGCTGGAATTCGGCCTCGGCGGCGGTGGAGAAACGCCCTTCCTTGACCGTGGCGTTTTCTTCCACCAGCGCCGGATACACCGTCATCGACAACCCGGCGATCTTTTGCTGGGTCTTCTCGGCTACCGCCGCAAACCCCTTGGCCTCCACCGGCTGTTGGCTTTTCGCGGTTTGCGGCACGGCCAGCGCGGCCTGGCTCGCCTCGGCAAAGCGCGCGGTCAGCTCGGCCAGGTCGCGGCCTTCGCCGAGAAACTTGCCCTGGCCGTCGACCACTTCCAGGTTCATCTTCAGGTGGCTTTCCACCTGCTGCGCGGCCTCGGCCCAGGCTTCATCGCTGACGCGTGCGCCGGTCATGCGCAGCAACTCGCGCCCCAGCGCCTGGGGCAGCGAACCCTGGGCGAATTCGATACGTTGCAGGGCAGCCCTGACGAAGTCCGGCACCGGCACGAAATTCTTGCGCAGGGCCTTAGGCAGGTTACGCACCAGGGCGATGCACTTGGCTTCGATCACCCCCGGCACCAACCACTCCAGGCGCTCGGCGGGCAAGGCCGGCAACAGCGGCGCCGGCACGCGCAGGGTCACGCCGTCACGCGGATGGTTGGGTTCGAAGTGGTAACTCAAGGCCAGCGCCAGGTCGCCCAGGTGCAGGGTGTCCGGGTAATGCGCAGCGGTGACTTCGCTGGCGTCGCGGGCCAGTACGTCTTCCTCGCGCATGATCAGCAATTGCGGGTCTTTCTGGCTGTTGACCTTGTACCAGCTGTCGAACGTCGCGGTCTGGTGGATCTCCGCCGGCAAGCGCGCATCGTAGAACGCATACAGCGTCTCTTCGTCGGCAAGAATGTCACGACGACGCGCCTTGGCTTCCAGTTCGTCGAGCTGCTCCAGCAGTTGCTGGTTGGCCGTCAGGCACTGGGCCCGCGACTGGATCTCGCCGCGCACCAGGCCTTCGCGGATAAACAGCTCACGCGACACCACCGGGTCGATCGGCCCGTAATGCACCGGACGCCGCCCGACCACAATCAGCCCGAACAGGGTGATCTGCTCGAACGCCACCACTTGGCCGCGCTTCTTCTCCCAGTGGGGTTCGAAGTGGTTTTTCTTGATCAGGTGCCCGGCCAGCGGCTCGATCCAGTCGGCATCGATCTTCGCCACCATGCGCGCATACAGCTTGGTGGTCTCCACCAGTTCGGCGGCCATCAGCCATTGCGGACGTTTCTTGCCGATGCCCGACGACGGGTGAATCCAGAAGCGCCGCTGACGCGCGCCGAGGTAATCGCCGTCTTCGGTTTTCTGCCCGATCTGGCTGAGCAGGCCGGACAGCACGGCCTTGTGCAATTTGGCGAAGTCCGCCGGTTCCTTGTTGAGGCTCAACTGCATATCGCGGCAGATCAGACTCAACTGGCGATGGGAATCGCGCCACTCGCGCAGGCGCAGGTAGTTGAGGAAGTTCTTGCGACACCAGTTACGCAGCGGGCTGGCGGTCAATGCCTGGCGTTGCTCTTCAAAGCCGCGCCACAGATTGACCAGGCCGGCGAAGTCCGAATCGACGTCCTTCCATTGCGCGTGGGCCTGGTCGGCGGCTTGTTGACGCTCCGGCGGGCGCTCGCGCGGGTCCTGGATCGACATGGCACTGGCCACGATCAGCACTTCCTGCAAGCTGCCCAGCTTGGCGGCTTCGAGCAGCATGCGGCCCATGCGCGGGTCCACCGGCAGGCGCGCCAACTGGCGGCCCAGCGGGGTCAGCTGGCTGTTGCGGTCAACCGCCGACAGCTCTTGCAGCAGGTTGAAACCGTCGCTGATGGCCTTGCCATCCGGCGGTTCGATAAACGGGAAATCGGTGATTTCACCCAGGCGCAGGTGCAGCATCTGCAGGATCACGGCAGCCAGGTTGGTGCGCAGGATCTCCGGGTCGGTAAATTCCGGGCGACCGATAAAGTCTTCTTCGCTGTACAGGCGGATGCAAATCCCCGGCTCGACCCGGCCGCACCGGCCTTTACGCTGGTTGGCGCTGGCCTGGGAGATCGCCTCGATGGGCAGACGCTGCACCTTGGCGCGGTAGCTGTAGCGGCTGATGCGCGCGGTGCCGCTGTCGATCACATAGCGAATGCCCGGTACGGTCAGCGAGGTTTCCGCGACGTTGGTCGCCAGCACCACGCGCCGGCCGGGGTGGGACTGGAAAATGCGCTGCTGTTCGGCCGGTGACAGGCGCGCGTACAGCGGCAAAATCTCGGTGTGCTTGAGCTGGGCCTTGCGCAGCATGTCGGCGGCGTCGCGAATCTCGCGCTCGCCCGGCAGGAACACCAGCACGTCGCCAGGGCTGCGCCGTTCGCTGCGCTCATAGGCGGCGATTTCATCGAGGGTGGCGAGGATCGCCTGGTCGACGGTCAAGTCGTCTTCGACACGGTTGCCCTCTTCGTCCTGTTCCAGGGTCAGCGGGCGGTACCAAGTGTCCACCGGGAAGGTGCGGCCCGACACTTCGACAATCGGCGCATCGTCGAAATGCTTGGAAAAGCGCTCCAGGTCGATGGTCGCCGAGGTGATGATGACTTTCAGGTCCGGGCGACGCGGCAGCAGGGTTTTCAGGTAGCCAAGCAGGAAGTCGATGTTCAGGCTGCGTTCGTGGGCTTCGTCGACGATGATCGTGTCGTAGCGTTCGAGGTAGCGGTCGTTCTGGGTTTCCGCCAGCAGGATGCCGTCGGTCATCAGCTTGATCAGGGTGTTGGAATCGCTCTGGTCTTCGAAGCGCACCTGGTAACCGACCAGCGCACCGAGCGGCGTGGCCAACTCTTCGGCGACCCGACTGGCGACGCTGCGCGCCGCGATCCGGCGCGGCTGGGTATGACCGATCAGGCCGTATTGGCCGCGACCGATTTCCAGGCAGATTTTCGGCAGTTGGGTGGTCTTACCCGAGCCGGTCTCACCGGCAATGATCAGCACCTGATGCTTGAGCAGCGCAGCCTTGATTTCGTCACGCTTGGCGGCAATCGGCAGGCTGTCGTCATAGCGGATCAGCGGCAGGCTGGCGCGCCGCGCCGTAACCTGGGCGCAGGACGCCTGCATGCGCGTCACCCACTGCGCCAGCTTCTCCTCATCGGGCTTCTTGCGCAGCTCGAGCAACTGCCGCCGCAAACGGGGGCGGTCGGCGAGCATGGCGTGATCGAGATTTTTCAGCAGTTGGTCGATAGCAGGCGCTTGGTCAGTCATCAGGTGCGTTTTGGTCGTCTATTTATGCAGGGGGCGGATTGTCGCAGAAAACCGCCGGCACGCGCGCCCCTCATTCGTTATCGCGCTCCTTGCGCCGATACGGAAACACATCGATCACCTTTCCAGCACGAATCGCGTCCTGCAGGCCCTTCCAATAGTCGGCGTTGTACAACTCGCCGTGCAGCTTATCGAACAACTTGCGCTGGCCGGCGTCGGCGAACAGGAACGGTGGGAACTCTTCGGGGAACACATCCAGCGGGCCGATGGAGTACCAGGGCTCCGAAGCCATTTCATCCTCTGGCGTGCGGGGTGCGGGGATGTGGCGGAAGTTGGCTTCGGTGAGGTAGCAGATCTCGTCGTAGTCGTAGAACACCACGCGGCCGTGGCGGGTGACGCCGAAGTTCTTCAGCAACATGTCGCCGGGGAAAATGTTCGCCGCCGCCAGTTGCTTGATCGCCAGGCCATAGTCTTCCAAGGCTTCGCGTTCCTGGGCGGGGTTGGCGTTCTCAAGGTAGAGGTTGAGCGGGGTCATGCGCCGTTCGGTCCAGCAGTGGCGGATCAGCACGCTGTCGCCTTCGACTTGAACCGTGCCGGCCGCCACTTCGAGCAATTCGGCCAGGCACTCGGGTTCGAACTTGCTCAACGGAAAGCGAAAATCAGCGAACTCCTGGGTATCGGCCATGCGCCCGACGCGGTCGACACTTTTGACCAGGCGGTACTTCTCGATCACGGTGGCGCGGCTGACGTTTTTCGACGGCGAGAAGCGGTCCTTGATGATCTTGAACACCGTGTTGAAGCCCGGCAACGTAAACACGCTCATGACCATGCCGCGTATGCCGGGAGCCATGATGAACTGATCATCGGTGGTGGCCAGGTGGTTGATCAGGGCGCGATAGAATTCCGACTTGCCGTGCTTGTAGAAGCCGATCGAGGTGTACAGCTCGGCAATGTGCTTGCCCGGCAGGATGCGCTTGAGGAAGCCGATGAACTCCGCCGGCACCGGCACGTCGACCATGAAGTAGGAGCGGGTGAAGGAAAAAATGATCGACACATCGGCTTCGTCGGTAATCAGCGCGTCGATCTGGATACCCTGCCCTTCGCGGTGCAGCAACGGGATTACCAGCGGCCACTGCTCGTCGCGGGTGTAGATGCGTCCGACAACGTAGGCGCCCTTGTTGCGGTAGAGCACCGAGGAAAACAGCTCGACCTTCAGCTCAGGGTCCTTGCACACCCAGTCCGGCAGGTTCTCGCGCAATTGCACTTCGAGGCGGCACAGGTCGGCCGGCAAATCCGCGTAGGGCTCGCTGAAGCTGTAATCCGCGAAAATCTGCGCCAGCATGTCGGAGATCTTCCCGACAGGCGTGTAGATCCGCGTTTGCGCCGCCCTCGCCCGGCGCAGGCTCGGCCGAGTGGTATGGACAAACATGCAGCCGTCGGTGATCAGGTCATGGCTGAACAGGCTGCAGAAGATCGAGTTGTACCAGGTCTCGGACAGCTCATCGTCAAAGCGCAGGTCGATCAGGCCGATGTAGGCGCTTTTGACCAAGGGCCAGGCATCAATGGCCTGCAGCGTAGCGTCATCGAAACTCGCCTGCAGGCGGTTCGTCACTTCGCTGACTTTCTCCTCATACAGGTTGATACGCGCCGCCGAGGCTGCCTGGCCCTGCTGCCACTGGGCCTTTTCGAAACGTTCACGGGCTCCATCGGTGATCTGGCGGAAGTGCTCGCGGTAATCGTCGAAGCCATCGAGGATCATCTGGGCGATAGCGAGGGCGGGTGTGCGCTGCGACATGCGGGAAACCTCGAACGGGCATCTGGAAGCCCAGAGCTTAGCCAGTCAAGGGAGCCAGGAGAAGCAGTCATTTAGCATGCTTGTTTGTGGACTTTCGTTCATTTCGCAGATTTATGCGCGTTATTGAGAACACTCACCGCGGCCAATGCGCATATCGGCCAGCACCGCGCGGTGATGCGGGTTGTCCTGTAATCAGTGATTGTGTCGAGCCAGTCGCTGGGCAACACTCGCCGCCTTCTTGATGTAGGAGTTTTCTGTGAGACCTGTCGACACCCTGTACCTGCTGGGGCTGGCCGCGATCTGGGGCGCGAGTTTCCTGTTCATGCGCATTATCGCGCCGGAAATCGGCACGCTGCCGACCGCGTTTTTTCGCGTGTCGATTGCCGCCGCCGGCTTGCTGGTGATGCTGGCGGTGATGCGCGTGAACTGGGACTTTCAGGGCAAGTTCAAGACCATCCTGCTGCTGGGCGTGATCAACTCCGGCATACCCGCGACCCTGTACTCCGTGGCCGCCCAGGTGTTGCCGGCGGGTTACTCGGCGATCTTCAATGCCACCACGCCGTTAATGGGCGTGCTGATTGGCGGATTGTTTTTCAGCGAACGCCTGACGCCATCGAAAGTCGGCGGGGTGTGCCTGGGCCTGTTTGGCGTGGGCGTACTGACCCGCGCCGGGCCAGTGGCATTTGACCTGGAATTGTTGATGGGCGCGTTGGCCTGCCTGTTGGCCACCACTTGCTATGGCTTCGCCGGTTTTCTCGCGCGGCGCTGGCTGGATCAGCGCGGCGGGCTCGACAGTCGGCTCGCGGCCCTGGGCAGCATGCTCGGCGCGACCTTGTTCCTGCTGCCGCTGTTTGCCTACAGCGCCATCCGCCATCCGCCGGCAAGCTGGGGCGGCTGGCACGTGTGGTTGTCGCTGCTGGGGTTGGGGCTGATGTGTACGGCGTTTGCCTACGTCCTGTACTTTCGCCTGCTGACGGCGATTGGCCCGGTGAAGTCGATGACCACCACCTTCCTGATTCCGCCGTTCGGGGTACTGTGGGGAGCGTTGCTGTTGGATGAGCCATTGTCGATGGCGCATCTGTATGGCGGGGTGTTGATTGCGGGGGCGTTATGGTTGGTGTTGCGGCCGGGGACATTGGCCAAAGCGCTGTAGGGGCGCCTTGCCCCTACAGCGTGTTCAGACGTCAGCTTTTACGGAATACAAACACCAGACCCATGATGATCAACCCCATCCCCAGCAGGCTCAATAACGCGAGCCGGTTGCCGAAGATCAGGTAATCCATCACCGCTGTCACCGCAGGCACCAAGTAGAACAGGCTGGTGACATTGACCAAATTGCCCCGGGCGATCAGGCGGTACAGCAACAGCGTCGCCAGCAGCGACACCACCAGGCCCATCCACAGCACCGGCAGGTAAAAGCTGGCGTTGTGCTCAAAGTGGAACGGCTGGAACGGCACAAACACCGAGCACAGCAGCAGCCCTGCCAGGTACTGCACGGGTAGCGTGCCCAACGGGTTGTCGGTGATGCGCTTCTGCATGATTGAGCCGAAGGTCATGCTTGCCAGGGCCAACAAACCGAAGAGCATCCCGGCCAGGGACATCCCCGACAGCCCGATGCCTTGGTAGACCACCATGATCAGCCCCACCAACCCCAACCCCAGGCCGAACATCCGGCGCCAGGAGCGTTGGCGCTCCATCAGCACCACGGTGAGAATCGGCTGCACCCCCATGATGGTTGCCATCACCCCTGGGGTGACTTTGAGGTCCAGGGCCAGCAGATAGAAAATCTGGTACGCCCCCAACAACACCAGCCCCGTGGTCGCCGCATACAGCAGCGGCTTGCCGGGTTGCGGCAGTTTGAGCTTGAGGATCGGTACCAAAATCACCAACCCCGCAAGGGCGATGGCAAAACGGATCAGCAAAAAGGCGAAGGGCGACGCATGGGCCAGGCCCAACTTGGAGAAAATCGCCCCGCTGCTCCACAGCAATACAAACAGGCTCGTCGAAGCCGCCGCGGCCACGGATTGTTTCGAAATAACAGACATGGTTACCACCTGTAATCAGGCAAAAAGCCGATTCAGCAAAAGCTAAAGCGCGTGGGTTTAGCTCAGTAGGTTTTTTTCAGGCGGGCATACGGGAACAGCAATCAGCTGATCAGCCCGAAATGCCAACACCCGGCGGTGATACGACTGCGTACACCGGCGTGCTACTGACAGGTGGAGGGGGGTAGTGACTGATCTGCGCAGGCTGCTGATTCCCGCACGGCACGACCACAGCGCTGGACGCTGAATCGACTACCGCTATGCACAGGAATGCAGGCATGGGCTGATCTTTTGAGGAGATGAAAGCGCGACGACTATAACCAGCCGCCGACATATTTTGCAATCGCTCCAGCAGAACCGCTTTCGCGTGATGGCTTTTTCATTTTGGCCGCGCAGGCCGCCCGCTATACTACCGCCCGGTTTTTTCCAAGGATTTCACATGGCCGCTTTGCCCTGGCTGTACCTCGCTCTCCTATCCATCGGCTATGTCATGGCGTTGGTCTACGGCCAACTGGGGGTGCTGGCGGCAATCTCCGTGGCCCTGCTGCTGATCGCCGGGTATGCGGTACGCCAGCAACGGACCGCATGGGGGCGTTACGTCGGCCACGGGTTGTTCATCGTATTGGCCTTGGGCCTTGCAATGCACTGGCTGCCGGGGTTCGACAACGGGCGCGGTATCGCGCCCCAGCGTTTCACCGCCGATGCCGTGCCCTTCTCGATGTACCTCAACCAGGACAAACCGCTGATCGGCTTCTGGCTGCTGCTGGCCTGCCCGTGGATTGTGGCGCGGCGCTCATTGCGACTGTCGATCTGCGTCACCGCCTTGGCGTTGACTCTGACAGCCATAGTGGCACTGGGTGGCGCGGCGTTGCTGGGCGTCATCAGTTGGGCGCCGAAGTGGCCGGACCAGGCGTGGTTGTGGGTGCTGAATAACCTGTTGTTGGTGACGTTAGTGGAAGAAGCGCTGTTCCGCGGCTACATTCAGGGCGGCCTGAGCCGACGCTTCAAACACTTGCCCTACGGCGAAAACCTCGCATTGCTGCTGGCCGCTCTGCTATTCGGCCTTGTACACCTGGGCGCGGGCTGGCAGTGGGTGCTGCTGGCCAGCATCGCTGGCGTCGGTTATGGCCTTGCTTATCGTTTTGGCGGCCTGGGCGCGGCGATTGCCACGCATTTCGGCCTTAATTTTCTGCATTTCGGACTGTTTTCCTACCCAATGCTCGCCGGCTGATTATTGCAAAAATAAGTTAAATATATGATCGCCATCGCCGATACCCATTGAAAGCCTCGCGGATTGAATAACCATGCGTAATAACCAACCCGTTACCCAGCGCGAACGGACCTTCCCCGCTCAGCAACGGTTGATCTCCACCACAGATGCCAAGGGTGTCATCACTTACTGCAACGACGCTTTCGTCGAAATCAGTGGTTTCTCCCGCGACGAACTGGTGCGCGCCCCGCACAACCTGGTTCGCCACCCGGACGTTCCGGGGGCTGTGTTCGCACACATGTGGTCCACGCTCAAGCAAGGCTTGCCATGGATGGGCATCGTCAAGAACCGCTGCAAGACCGGCGATCACTACTGGGTTAACGCCTATGTGACGCCGATGTATGACGGCAACCAAGTGGTCGGCTATGAATCGGTGCGCGTCAAGCCCACCGCCGAGCAGATCCGCCGGGCCGAAGCGCTCTACCAACGCATCAATCAGGGCAAGTCCGCCATTCCCAAACGGGACAAGTGGCTGCCGGTGCTGCAGGACTGGCTGCCGTTTATCCTGGTCAGCCAGTTGAGCTTCATGATTGGCGCGTCGCTCAACTCCCACTGGGGCTTTGCCCTCGCGGCGGGGTTGTCGGTGCCGTTGGGCCTACTGGGCCTGAGCTGGCAACAGCGCGGCCTCAAGCGTTTGCTGCGCCTGGCCGAACAGACCACCTCCGATCCGTTGATCGCGCAGATGTACACCGACAGCCGTGGCGCCCAGGCACGCCTGGAAATGTCGATCCTCAGCCAGGAGGCACGTCTGAAGACCTGTCTCACGCGCTTGCAGGACACCGCCGAACACCTCAACGAGCAGGCGGCGCAGTCCAACACCTTGGCGCACAACAGCTCCAGCGGCCTGGAACGCCAGCGCGTGGAAACCGAACAGGTGGCCACCGCAGTCAACCAGATGGCGGCGACGACCCAGGAAGTCGCCAGCCATGTGCAGCGCACGGCCGATGCCACCCAGGAAGCCAATCGCCTCACCGGGCGCGGCCGCGATATCGCCGGGGAAACCCGCGCGGCGATTCAGCGGCTGTCGGTCGCGGTTGGCGAGACCGGCGTGACCGTCACCCAACTGGCCAAGGACAGCGATGAAATCGGCGGCGTGGTCGACGTGATCAAAGGCATTGCCGACCAGACCAACCTGCTGGCCTTGAACGCCGCGATCGAAGCCGCGCGTGCCGGTGAGATGGGCCGTGGTTTTGCGGTGGTTGCCGACGAAGTCCGCCAACTGGCGCAACGCACGGCTGAATCGACCGGGCAGATCCATACCCTGATCGCCAAGCTGCAGCAAACCGCTGCCGCTGCCGTACAAACCATGGACGCCGGGCATCGCCAGGCCGAAGAAGGCGTATCGCGGGTGATGGAGGCGGATCAGGCGCTGGTGGGCATCAGCGAAGCGGTGGCCAACATCACCGACATGACCACCCAAATCGCCGCCGCCACGGAAGAGCAAAGCTCGGTTGCCGAAGAGATCAGCCGCAATATCAGCACCATCGCGCTACTGGCCGATCAGACGTCGGAACAGGCGTTGAACTCGGCGCAGTTGAGTGAAGAGTTGACGCACACGGCGCATACCCAGTATTCGCTGGTGGAGCGTTTTAACCGCTAAACCGCTATCGGGGGCAAGTCGAATCGTCGCAACGCCCCTCCCACATTCGACTGCATTCCAAGGGGTGTACGCGGTTAAATGTGCGAGGGGGCTTGCCCCCGATAGGGCCCTAACAGGCACCGAGAAACTGAGCCACTTGCACCGCCGCAGCCTCCAAATGCTGCTCATGACTGCACCCCGACGCCTTCAACGGCTTCAAATCATGATCCCCCGCCGCCAGCCACATCACCTCGATGCTCGGCGACAAGTCATACCCCTGCACCGCCGCTCGATTGCCCAACGCATCGCGCTCGCCCTGCACAATCAATGTCGGCGTCTTCAACCCGGCCAAATGTGCGACTCGCGGCTTTTGCGGCTTGCCCACCGCATAGAACGGATAGCCCAGGCACACCAGCCCATCGGCACCCAATTCATCGGCGAGCAAACTGGCCATGCGCCCGCCCATGGACTTGCCACCAATGACCAGTTTCCCAGCGACATGGCGTCGCACCTCGGTATAGACCTCGCGCCAGCTCTGCAGCAGTTTCGGCGCCGGGTTGGGCGGGCGCTTGCCGCCATCCACGCGGCGCTGGGCCATGTAGGGAAACTCGAAACGCAAGACGCTTACACCCTGCCCGGCAAGGCGCGCAGCCATGTCGTCCATGAAGGATGAGTCCATCGGCGCGCCGGCGCCGTGCGCCAGGATCAGCGTCACCGGCGTATGCGTGGGAGCGCCCGAGGCAACATCCCATCGCCAACCATGTTCCTGCACACACCGTGCCCATTGATCCCCGTCAATACTGGCCTTGTGCTCTTTGCCCATGCTTACCTCGCTTTTTAGTCTGCCTATAACTCCAGCCCAAGTGTCGCATCTGCTTGGGTTGAACCGTGGATGGGGAACCATGAACACTACTTTAAGTACCGCCTATAACTACAAGGTGGTCCGCCAATTCGCCATTATGACGGTGGTGTGGGGCATCGTCGGCATGGGGCTCGGGGTTTTTCTCGCGGCCCAATTGGTGTGGCCTGCACTCAACTTTGACTTGCCTTGGACCAGCTTCGGCCGCTTGCGCCCGCTGCACACCAACGCGGTGATCTTCGCCTTCGGGGGTTGTGCGCTGTTTGCCAGCTCCTTCTACTCGGTACAGCGCACCTGCCAGACCCAGCTGTTCGCGCCAAAAGTCGCTCAGTTCTGCTTTTGGGGCTGGCAACTGGTCATTGTCCTGGCAGCGATCACCTTGCCGCTGGGTTACACCAGCTCCAAGGAATACGCCGAGCTGGAATGGCCGATCGACATCCTGATCACGATTGTCTGGGTGGCTTATGCCATTGTGTTTTTCGGCACTGTGGCCAAGCGCAACACCAAGCACATCTACGTCGGCAACTGGTTCTTCGGTGCGTTCATCATCACCGTGGCCATCTTGCATATCGTCAACAACCTGGAAATCCCGGTCAGTCTGACCAAGTCCTACTCGCTGTACGGCGGTGCGACGGATGCCATGGTGCAGTGGTGGTATGGACATAACGCAGTAGGCTTCTTCCTGACTGCCGGCTTCCTGGGGATGATGTACTACTTCGTACCCAAGCAAGCCGAACGTCCGGTGTATTCCTATCGCCTGTCGATCGTGCACTTCTGGGCGCTGATCACCCTGTACATCTGGGCCGGTCCGCACCACCTGCACTACACCGCTCTGCCAGACTGGGCACAGTCGTTGGGCATGGTGATGTCCCTGGTGCTGCTGGCGCCAAGCTGGGGCGGCATGATCAACGGCATGATGACCCTCTCGGGTGCCTGGCATAAGTTGCGCAGCGACCCGATCCTGCGCTTCCTGGTCGTCTCGCTGGCGTTCTACGGCATGTCGACGTTCGAAGGGCCAATGATGGCCATCAAGACCGTCAACTCGCTGTCCCACTACACCGACTGGACCATCGGCCACGTACACGCCGGCGCACTCGGTTGGGTAGCGATGATCTCCATCGGCGCGCTGTACCACATGATCCCGAAAGTGTTTGGGCGCGAGCGGATGTTCAGCGTCGGCCTGATCAACGCGCACTTCTGGCTGGCCACCATCGGCACCGTGCTCTACATCGCCTCGATGTGGGTCAACGGCATCGCCCAGGGCCTTATGTGGCGTGCGATCAACGATGACGGCACCCTCACCTACTCCTTTGTCGAAGCGCTGCAAGCCAGCCACCCGGGCTACGTCGTGCGACTGGTAGGCGGTGCGGTGTTCCTCAGCGGCATGTTGCTGATGGCTTACAACACATGGCGCACCGTGCGCTCGGCACAACCTGTCGAAGCCACCCCTGCCGCGCAGACGGCCTGAGGAGTCAGTGATGAAACACGAAACGATTGAAAAGAACGTCGGTCTGCTGATGCTGCTGATGGTGCTTGCCGTGAGCATCGGCGGCCTGACCCAGATCGTCCCGCTGTTCTTCCAGGACGTGACCAACAAACCGGTGGAAGGCATGAAGCCCTACACCGCGCTGCAACTGGAAGGCCGCGACATCTACATCCGCGAAGGTTGCGTACAGTGCCACTCGCAGATGATCCGTCCGTTCCGCGCCGAGACCGAGCGCTACGGCCACTACTCGGTCGCGGGCGAAAGCGTATGGGACCATCCGTTCCTGTGGGGCTCCAAGCGTACCGGGCCAGACCTGGCTCGCGTCGGCGCACGCTACTCGGACGACTGGCACCGCGCGCACTTGTACAACCCGCGCAACGTAGTGCCTGAGTCGAAAATGCCGGCCTACCCATGGCTGGTGACGGCGCCGCTCGACAGCAGCGATACCGTGACCAAGCTCAAAGTGATGCGTACCCTCGGCGTGCCTTACACCGACGAAGACATCAGCGGTGCAGTGGCCAGCCTCAAGGGCAAGACCGAGATCGACGCGCTGGTTTCGTACCTGCAAGTCCTCGGCACCGCCATCAAGAGCAAGAGGTGAGCCATGGGATTTGAATTCGATGCGGGCACCATCCGCGGCCTCGGCACACTAGTCGTCGCCATCGCCTTTATCGGCCTCTCGCTGTGGGTATTCAACAACCGACGCAATGCGGAATTCGAGCAGGCACGCCTGCTGCCGTTTGCCGACGAACCCACCGCCACCCCATCCGACGCTCAAGAAGCGCCTGCAACAAGGAGCAATCGGCCATGACTACCTTCTGGAGTACATGGATCTGCGTACTGACCCTCGGCAGCCTGATCGGCCTGACCTGGCTGTTGTTCGGCACCCGCAAGGGCGAGACCAAGGGCAGTGTCGACCAGACCATGGGCCACGCCTTCGATGGCATTGAGGAATACGACAACCCGCTGCCCCAGTGGTGGTTCATGCTGTTCGCCGGCACGCTGGTATTTGCCGTCGGCTACTTGATCCTCTACCCGGGCCTGGGCAACTGGAAAGGCGTACTGCCGGGCTATGAAGGCGGCTGGACCTCGGCCAAGGAATGGGACAAGGAAATGGCCAAGGCCGACGCCAAGTTCGGGCCGATCTTCGCCAAATTCTCGGCCATGCCGGTGGAAGAAGTCGCCAAAGACCCGCAAGCGCTGAAAATGGGCGGTCGCCTGTTTGCCTCCAACTGCGCGGTGTGCCACGGCTCGGATGCCAAGGGCGCGTATGGCTTCCCGAACCTGGCGGACAATATCTGGCGCTGGGGCGGTTCCGCCGACGCGATCAAGACCACCATCATGGGCGGTCGCCATGCGGCGATGCCGGCCTGGGGCGAAGTACTGGGCGAGGACGGTGTGAAAAACGTCGCGGCCTATGTGCGTCACGACCTGGCCAAGCTGCCACTGCCAGCCGACAGCGGCGCCGACCTGGTCGCCGGCCAAGCCACGTTCAACACCACTTGCGTGGCCTGCCACGGTCCGCAAGGCCACGGCACCGAAGCCATGGGCGCGCCGAACCTGACCGAGCCAAGCGGCTTTATCTACGGCACCAGCCTGGCGCAGTTGCAGCAAACCATTCGCCACGGCCGCCAAGGCCAGATGCCGGCGCAGGAAGTGCTGCAAGGCAATGACAAGGTTCACCTGCTGGCCGCTTATGTTTACAGCCTGTCCCACAACGCTGACGGCGCAACGCCGCAACGCCAGGCACAGTAACGCTTCACCCCTGAACTGCCGCCCCTGATCCAGGGGCGGTAGCTCTACCCTTCTACGCGACCAAGTGTCGCACCCTTCCAAAGCACTGCTTTCCCCTCCTGCCATTCGGGTCTACGCTTGTCTGCACAGTGGATCGGTACGGACCGGTCGACGGTCGACTTGCACTCAATGGGTTGAACGCTTCTGCAGGGATGACACGCGCAAAGGCAGGCAGTGACCGGCTGTCGTGCTACTGACCACTCATCACCTGCGCCGCGTGTTGACACACAGCCAGTCATCCGCCGGCGTGCCCCGAAAAAATTCCTGTCCGATCGATCAGCTTTTGATTTCGGATTTTGTCCTTACATCAAACATGGAAAGGGCGCAGAATCTGGCGTGGAACGTATTGACACAGGTCACCCTTGCGTTGCAATGGCACCTCGGTTTCTACATACTTGCGACCGATTTTTACCTATAAAAAAACCTAAACCGTGGAACCTTAGAATGAGCACAGCAATCAGTCCGACTGCTTATAACTATAAGGTAGTCCGCCAGTTCGCCATCATGACGGTGGTCTGGGGGATCCTTGGCATGGGGCTCGGGGTCTTCATCGCCTCGCAACTGGTTTGGCCGGAATTGAATTTCGGCTTGCCATGGACGACCTTCGGCCGCCTACGCCCGCTGCACACTAACCTGGTGATTTTCGCCTTCGGCGGATGTGCACTGTTTGCCACCTCTTACTATGTCGTGCAGCGAACCTGCCAGACGCGACTGATCTCCGACGGCCTCGCCGCCTTCACCTTCTGGGGATGGCAAGCGGTGATCGTGGGGGCCGGCATCTCGTTGCCGCTGGGCTACACCACCACCAAGGAATACGCCGAGCTGGAATGGCCCATCGCCATTTTGCTCGCGATTGTGTGGGTGACCTACGCGGTGGTGTTCTTCGGCACCATCACCAAGCGCAAGACCAAGCACATCTATGTGGGTAACTGGTTCTACGGTGCCTTCATCCTGGTGACGGCGATGCTGCACATCGTCAACCATGCGTCGTTGCCGGTCAGCCTGTTCAAGTCCTATTCGGCCTACGCCGGGGCGACGGATGCGATGATCCAGTGGTGGTACGGCCACAACGCTGTAGGGTTCTTCCTCACCACCGGTTTCCTGGGGATGATGTACTACTTCGTGCCGAAACAGGCCGAACGCCCCATCTACTCTTATCGCCTGTCCATCGTGCACTTCTGGGCGTTGATCACCCTGTACATCTGGGCCGGCCCGCACCACTTGCACTACACCGCACTGCCGGACTGGGCACAGTCGTTGGGCATGGCGATGTCGATCATCCTGCTGGCCCCGAGTTGGGGCGGCATGATCAACGGCATGATGACCCTGTCGGGCGCCTGGCATAAGCTGCGCACCGACCCGATCCTGCGCTTCCTGGTCGTGTCCCTGGCGTTCTACGGCATGTCGACCTTCGAAGGGCCGATGATGGCGATCAAGACCGTCAACTCCCTGTCCCACTACACCGACTGGACCATCGGCCACGTACACGCCGGCGCACTCGGCTGGGTAGCGATGATCTCCATCGGCGCGCTGTACCACATGATCCCGAAAATCTTCGGGCGTGCGCAGATGCACAGCGTCGTGTTGATCAACACGCACTTCTGGCTGGCCACCATCGGCACCGTGCTCTACATCGCCTCGATGTGGGTCAACGGCATCACCCAAGGCCTGATGTGGCGTGCGATCAACGATGACGGCACCCTCACCTACTCCTTCGTCGAAGCGCTGCAAGCCAGCCACCCGGGCTACATCGTCCGAGCCATAGGCGGCGCGTTCTTTGCCTCCGGCATGCTGTTCATGGCCTACAACGTCTGGCGCACCGTGCGTGCCTCCGACCCTGCAGAAGCCGAAGCCGCCGCCAAGATCGCCGTTGTGGGAGCCCACTGATGAAGCATGAAGTAATCGAGAAGAATATCGGCCTGCTGGCCTTCTTCATGGTTATCGCCGTGAGTATCGGCGGCCTGACCCAGATCGTTCCGCTGTTCTTCCAGGACGTGACCAACAAGCCGGTCGAAGGCATGAAGCCGCGCACCGCGCTTGAACTGGAAGGCCGCGACATCTACATCGCCAACGGTTGTGTCGGCTGCCACTCGCAGATGATCCGCCCGTTCCGCGCCGAAACCGAACGTTATGGCCACTACTCAGTAGCCGGTGAAAGCGTGTGGGACCACCCGTTCCTGTGGGGCTCCAAGCGCACCGGGCCGGACCTGGCCCGTGTCGGCGGCCGTTACTCCGATGACTGGCAACGCGCGCACTTGTACAACCCGCGCAACGTCGTGCCGGAATCGAAAATGCCGGCGTACCCGTTCCTCGTGGAAAACAAGCTCGACGGCAAGGACACCGCGAAGAAAATGGAAGTCTTGCGCACCCTGGGCGTGCCCTACACCGACGAAGACATCGCCGGTGCATCCGCAGCCGTGAAGGGCAAGACCGAAATGGACGCATTGGTGGCCTACCTACAAGGCCTTGGCACCATCATCAAAAGCAAACGGTGATTCTTCATGGATATCGGGATGATTCGTGGCCTGGGCACCGTTGTGGTGATGGTGGCCTTTATCGGCCTGGCCTTGTGGGTATTCAGCCCCAAGCGCAAGTCGGAGTTTGACGACGCAACCATGCTGCCCTTTGCGGATGACCCCGAAGCCATCAAGCACGTCGAGCAAGCTTCTAGGAGTAACAAAGAATGACTACGTTCTGGAGTCTGTACGTCACAGTCCTCAGTCTGGGTACCATTTTCGCCCTGACCTGGCTGCTGCTGTCGACCCGCAAGGGCCAGCGCGCCGAGCAAACGGACGAGACCGTCGGCCACTCGTTCGACGGTATCGAGGAGTACGACAACCCACTGCCGAAATGGTGGTTCATGCTGTTCGTCGGCACCATCGTCTTCGCCCTGGGCTACCTGGTGCTGTACCCCGGCCTGGGCAATTGGAAAGGCCTGCTACCGGGCTACAACTACCTCGACAACGACAAGCAGACCGCCTTCGCCAACGGCCAGACCGGCTGGACCGGCGTGCATGAGTGGGAAAAGGAAATGGCCAAGTCGGACGCCAAGTTCGGGCCGATCTTCGCCAAATTCGCCGCGATGCCGATTGAAGACGTCGCCAAAGACCCGCAAGCGCTGAAGATGGGGGGCCGTCTGTTTGCCTCTAACTGCTCGGTGTGCCACGGTTCCGACGCCAAGGGTGCCTACGGCTTCCCTAACCTGACCGACGCCGACTGGCGCTGGGGCGGCGAGCCCGCGACCATCAAGGAAACCATCATGAAAGGCCGCCACGCGGTGATGCCGGCCTGGGCCGAAGTCATCGGCGAACAAGGCGTGGCCGACGTGGCGGGCTTCGTGGTGACCAACCTGGACGGCCGCAAACTGCCGGAAGGCGCCAAGGCCGACGTGGCCAACGGCGGGAAACTCTTCGCCACCAACTGCGTGGCCTGCCACGGCCCGGCCGGTAAAGGCACGCCTGCCATGGGCGCACCTGACCTGACTCACCCGGGTGCGTTCATCTACGGTTCAAGTTTCGCCCAACTGCAGCAGACCATCCGCTACGGCCGCCAGGGCCAGATGCCTGCGCAGGAGCAACTGCAAGGGAACGACAAGGTGCATTTGCTGGCCGCGTATGTTTACAGCTTGTCCCATGGGGATAAGAAGGCTCAAGAGCAGTAAGACGAAGCAGCAACAAAAAGGCCCGTTCATTGAAAAGTGATGGGCCTTTTTTGTTGCAGTTGCCTGAAAACACCGAAGATTCAATGTGGGAGGGGGCTTGCTCCCACATTGGATCGTCAGTGTTTTGAAGACTGAGCCCGCAAAAACCGTCCATACTTCACAAGTCAATTGATCCACGTCACCTACACCATCAATTGATTTCCCCCAACGCGACCAAAGGTCGCACCCTTTGCGCGTGATCGGGGGCGTATCATTACGCCACTGCAAGACCCTTCATTTGACCCCGACTGGCACGTACTGGCCGAGGCAAATCTCCACCGCCGTGGGATGCAATGATGAGCAACCAAATACCGGTACAAGACGTTACTCCACCTGCCAAAAACGCCAACAACGGTGTCGACCTCTACGCGTCGCGAGAGAAAATCTACACCCGCGCCTTCACGGGCCTGTTCCGCAACCTGCGCATGCTTGGCGGTGCCGGTCTGTTCCTGCTCTATTTCGGCACGGTGTGGCTGAACTGGGGTGGCCACCAGGCCGTATGGTGGAACCTGCCGGAACGTAAGTTCTTTATCTTCGGTGCAACCTTCTGGCCCCAGGACTTCATCCTCCTCTCGGGCATCCTGATCGTCGCGGCCTTTGGCCTGTTCTTTATCACGGTGTACGCCGGACGCATCTGGTGCGGGTATACCTGCCCGCAAAGCGTGTGGACGTGGATCTTCATGTGGTGCGAAAAAGTCACCGAAGGCGACCGTAACCAGCGCATCAAGCTGGACAAGGCGCCGATGGGGGCTAACAAGTTCCTGCGCAAATTCAGCAAGCACACGCTGTGGCTGCTGATCGGCTTTGTCACCGGCATGACCTTCGTCGGTTACTTCTCACCGATCCGCGAACTGGTGTTTGACTTCTTCACTGGCCAAGCCGATGGCTGGTCGTATTTCTGGGTCGGCTTCTTCACCCTCGCCACCTACGGCAACGCCGGCTGGCTACGCGAACAGGTGTGCATCTACATGTGCCCCTACGCGCGCTTCCAAAGCGTGATGTTCGACAAGGACACCCTGATCGTCTCCTACGACCCGCGCCGCGGCGAAGTCCGTGGCCCGCGCAAAAAAGGCAGCGACTATAAGGCCCAAGGCCTGGGCGATTGCATCGAGTGCACGATGTGCGTACAGGTGTGCCCGACCGGCATCGACATCCGCGATGGCCTGCAAATCGAGTGCATCGGCTGTGCCGCGTGCATCGACGCGTGCGACAACATCATGGACAAGATGGACTACCCGCGCGGCCTGATCAGCTACACCACCGAACACAACCTGTCAGGGCAGAAAACCCACAAGCTGCGTCCGCGCCTGATCGGCTATGCGCTGGTGTTGCTGGCAATGATGAGCCTGTTGGCCACAGCATTCTTCCTGCGTCCGCTGGTGGGTTTCGACGTCAGCAAAGACCGCGTGCTGTACCGCGAAAACGCCGAAGGGCGGATCGAAAACGTCTACAGCCTGAAGATCATGAACAAGGATCAGCGCGACCACACTTACGTGCTTGACGCTGCCGGCCTGCCGGACCTCAAGCTGCAAGGCCGCCGTGAAATCAAAGTGGCTGCCGGCGACATCGTCAGCATGCCGGTAGAACTGTCGAGCGCGCCGGAACAACTGCCGTCGAGCACCAACGAGGTGGTGTTTATCCTCAAGGATGCCGATGACACCAACGTTCATATTGAAGCCAAGAGCCGATTCATCGGCCCACAAGTTCGTTAACGAGAGAGCAGAACAATGCCCGTAGCCACTGCCGCAAGTCCCTGGTACAAGCACCTCTGGCCCTGGATCATCATCGCAATCCTGGCCTGCTCAGTGACCTTGACCTTGTCCATGGTGACCATTGCAGTGAACAACCCGGACAACCTGGTCAACGACAACTATTACGAGGCAGGCAAAGGCATCAATCGCTCCCTGGACCGCGAACGCCTGGCCCAGACCCTGCAGCTACGTGCCAAGGTTCGTCTGGACGAGTTGACCGGCGAAGTCGAACTGCACCTTACTGGCTACAGCAACCCGGCCAGCCTGGAACTGAACCTGATTTCGCCGACCCAGCCGGAGAAAGACCGCAAGATCAACCTGGCCCGCAGCGACAGCGAACCCGGTCGCTACATCGGCCAGGTCACCGACAAGGTCGAAGGCCGGCGCTTCGTCGAACTGCTCGGCGTGGAAGGCGACAGGACCTGGCGCTTGTTCGAAGAAGAACAGATCAGCCACGACAAGGACTTGCTGCTGGGGGATGAACCGCTGCAGGGTGCTGAAGACCTGAAGAAGTAAACAGGCTGCGCTTCACACATCGCGGGCAAGCCCGCTCCCACATGGACACCGCAATCCACTGTGGGAGCGGGCTTGCCCGCGATGAGGCCCTACCCGCCACCAAAGATCTAACGCCATGACCACCCCAACCCCCTGCTACCACTGCGCCCTGCCCGTTCCACCCGGTAGCCGCTTCACCGCCGTGATCCTCGGCGAGCGCCGCGAACTCTGCTGCCCGGGCTGCCAGGCAGTGGCCGAAGCAATCGTGGCGGGCGGGTTGGAAAGCTATTACCAGCACCGCAGCGAAGCCTCGGCCAACCCCGAGGCGCTGCCGGTGCAACTGGTGGACGAATTGGCGCTGTATGACCGCGCCGATGTGCAAAAACCCTTCGTGCGCCACGACGGCGAACTGGCCGAAGCTACGCTGCTGATGGAAGGCATCAGTTGCGCCGCCTGCGGCTGGCTGATCGAAAAACACCTGCGCAGCCTGCCCGCCGTGGCCGAGGCGCGCCTGAACCTGTCCAACCATCGCCTGCAAGTGCGCTGGGCCGACGGACAACTGCCGTTGAGCCAACTGCTCAGTGAGCTGCGCCATATCGGCTACGCCGCCCACCCCTATCAGGCAGACCGCGCCGCCGAGCAATTGGCCGGCGAAAACCGCCTGGCCTTGCGCCAACTCGGCGTTGCCGGCTTGCTGTGGTTCCAGGCGATGATGGCAACCATGGCCACCTGGCCGGAATTCAATATCGACCTGAGCTCGGAGCTGCATGTCATCCTGCGTTGGGTCGCGATGTTTCTGACCACGCCCATTGTGTTCTACAGCTGTGCGCCGTTTTTCAAGGGCGCCATGCGCGACCTGCGCACCCGCCACCTGACCATGGACGTCTCGGTATCCCTGGCCATTGGCGGGGCTTACCTCGCAGGGATCTGGACCGCGATCACCGGCGTGGGTGAACTGTATTTCGACGCGGTGGGCATGTTCGCGCTGTTCCTGCTGACCGGCCGCTACCTGGAGCGGCGTGCCCGCGAACGCACAGCCGCCGCGACCGCGCAGTTGGTCAACCTGCTGCCGGCCTCGTGCCTGCGCTTGAATGCTGAAGGTCAGAGCGAACGCATCCTGCTCCCCGAACTAGCCCTGGGCGACCGCGTGCTGGTTCATCCCGGCGCAGTGCTGCCGGCAGATGGGGTGATCCTCGACGGCCAGTCCAGCATCGATGAATCCCTGCTCACCGGCGAATACCTGCCGCAACCGCGTCAAGTCGGCGATGCGGTAACGGCCGGCACCCTCAACGTCGAAGGCGCGCTGACCGTCGAAGTCCGCGCCTTGGGCCATGACACGCGCCTGTCCGCCATCGTGCGCCTGCTGGAGCGGGCCCAGGCGGAAAAACCGCGCCTGGCGCAAATCGCCGATCGCGCCGCGCAGTGGTTCCTGCTGTGCTCGCTGATCGCTGCCGTGCTGATCGGCCTGTTGTGGTGGCAGTTGGACGCATCGCGGGCGTTCTGGATCGTACTGGCAATGCTCGTGGCGACCTGCCCGTGCGCGCTGTCGCTGGCCACGCCGACCGCCCTGACCGCCGCCACCGGCACCCTGCACAAACTCGGTCTGCTGCTGACCCGTGGCCATGTGCTGGAAGGCCTGAACCAGATCGACACGGTGATTTTCGACAAGACCGGCACCCTCACCGAGGGGCGCCTGGCGCTGCGTGCGATCCGCCCCCTGGGCGCGTTGAACAGCGACCAGTGCCTGGGCCTCGCCGCCGCCCTGGAAAATCGCTCCGAACACCCGATCGCCCGCGCCTTCGGCCGAGCGCCCCTGGCCGCCGACGAAGTGCTCAGCGCCCCCGGACTCGGTCTGGAAGGCTGGGTGGGCGAGCGCCAACTGCGCATCGGCCAGCCAGGCTATGCGTGCGAACTCAGCAGTTGCCCGATCCCTGCCGCGCCGGATGAAGCCGGGCAATGGCTGCTGTTGGGCGACCGTGACGGCGCCCTCGCCTGGTTCGTCCTGGATGACCGCCTGCGCAGCGACGCCCCCGCCCTGCTCGCGGCCTGCAAGGCGCGCGGCTGGCGCACACTGCTGCTGTCGGGCGACAGTTCGCCGATGGTCGAAAGCGTCGCCGCCGAACTGGGCATCGACGAAGCCCACGGCGGCCTGCGCCCCGATGACAAGCTGCGAGTGCTGCAACAATTGCATAAAGAAGGGCGCAAAGTGCTGATGCTCGGCGACGGGGTGAACGATGTGCCGGTGCTGGCGGCTGCCGATATCAGCGTGGCCATGGGCTCGGCCACCGACCTGGCAAAAACCAGCGCGGATGCGGTGTTGCTGTCCAACCGCCTGGACGCCCTGGTACAAGCGTTTACCCTGGCGCGCCGCACCCGTCGGGTCATCACGGAGAATCTGCTGTGGGCCGGACTGTACAATGGCCTTATGCTGCCGTTTGCGGCCCTCGGTTGGATCACACCGATCTGGGCGGCGGTCGGCATGTCCCTCAGTTCGTTGACCGTGGTGCTCAACGCCCTGCGCCTGACTCGCCTGCCGAGCGCGCCGGCCGTCGGCGCCCCCTCAGTAACCCGTCCGCTGCCGGTATGAGCCGCACGGGCATGGAGTGCAGATGCCAGCTTTATACATAATGATTCCAGCGGCGCTGCTGATTGTGGCCATCGCCATCTATATCTTCTTTTGGGCAGTGGACAGCGGCCAGTACGACGACCTCGATGGTCCGGCCCACAGCGTGCTGTTCGACGATCAGGACCCCAACCACCTGGCCGCCATCGACAAGGCCAAAAGCCCCGAGCCCCCCGCCGCCCCCAAAGATCCGCCCCATGCTTGATTTGGCGCCGCTGCTGGTCTCCGCGCTGATCCTTGGCCTGCTGGGGGGCGGCCATTGCCTGGGCATGTGCGGCGGCCTGATGGGCGCGCTGACCCTGGCGATCCCCAAGGAGCAACGCAGCCGCAGGTTCCGCCTGCTGCTCGCGTACAACCTGGGACGCATCCTCAGCTATGCCACCGCCGGCCTGCTGATCGGCCTGGCCGGCTGGGCCGTGGCCAACAGCCCGGCGGCGATGTTCATGCGCGTGCTGGCCGGCCTGCTGCTGATCAGCATGGGCCTGTACCTGGCCGGCTGGTGGAGCGGCCTCACCCGCATCGAAAGCCTCGGCCGCGGCCTGTGGCGGCACATCCAGCCGTTCGCCAACCGTTTACTGCCGGTATCCAGCCTGCCCCGCGCCCTGCTGTTGGGCGCGCTGTGGGGCTGGTTGCCGTGCGGGTTGGTCTACAGCACCCTGCTGTGGGCCGCCAGCCAAGGCAATGCACTGGACAGTGCGGTGCTGATGCTGGCGTTCGGGCTAGGTACTTGGCCAGTGCTGCTGGCGACCGGACTGGCAGCCGAACGCGTCACGGCACTATTGCGCAAGCGCAGTGTGCGCACGGCCGGCGGCGTGCTGGTGATGCTGTTCGGGATTTGGACCTTGCCCGGGCCCCATCAGCACTGGCTAATGGGCCACTAAAAGGCCGTGTGGCATAGCGCCGCTCCCCGTTGACGCAAATCAAGATGCGCTATCCGCCACGCCCCTAGACTCGACCCATTAGTCTATCCGGGGGAACGCCCGCATGCTCGACGCCATTCGTTGGGACACCAATCTGATTCACCGCTACGACTTGGCCGGACCGCGCTACACGTCCTACCCCACCGCTGTGCAATTTGAAAGCGAGGTTGGCTCGTTCGACCTGCTCCACGCCCTGCGCGACAGCCGCAAGGCTGCACGACCGTTGTCGCTGTATGTGCACGTGCCGTTCTGCGCAAACATTTGCTATTACTGTGCCTGCAACAAAGTCATCACCAAGGACCGCGGCCGCGCCCAACCCTACCTGCAGCGCCTGGAACAGGAGATCCAACTGATCGCCTGCCACCTCGACCCGAAACAAACCGTGGAACAGCTGCATTTCGGCGGCGGCACCCCGACCTTTCTCAGCCATGACGAACTGCGCCAGGTGATGACCTCCCTGCGTAAGCATTTCAACCTGCTCGATGATGATTCCGGCGACTACAGCATCGAGATCGACCCGCGCGAAGCCGACTGGGCAACCATGGGGCTGCTGCGCGAGTTGGGCTTCAACCGCGTCAGTATCGGCCTGCAAGACCTCGACCCCGAAGTGCAACGGGCGGTCAACCGCCTGCAAAGCCTGGAAGAGACCCGCGCCGTCATCGATGCGGCGCGCACCCTGCAGTACCGCTCGATCAATATCGACCTGATCTACGGCCTGCCCAAGCAAACACCGATCAACTTCGCGCGCACCATAGAAGAGGTGATCAAGCTGCAACCGGATCGCCTGTCAGTGTTCAACTATGCGCACTTGCCGGAACGTTTCATGCCTCAGCGGCGGATCAACGCCGATGAACTGCCGTCCCCGGAGGCAAAACTGCTGATGCTGCAAACCACCATCGAACAACTGACCAACGCTGGCTACCGCTATATCGGCATGGACCACTTCGCGCTACCGGATGACGAATTGGCCATCGCCCAGGAAGAAGGCACCCTGCAACGCAACTTCCAGGGCTATACCACTCACGGTCATTGCGACCTGATCGGGCTTGGGGTCTCGGCCATCAGCCAAATCGGCGATCTGTATTGCCAGAACACCAGCGACATCAATAGCTACCAGCACGCCCTGGCCGATGCGCAACTGGCGACCAACCGCGGCCTGATCTGCACCACCGATGATCGGTTGCGGCGGGAAGTGATTCAGCAATTGATCTGCAATTTCAGCCTGACCTTCGAGCAGATCGAACAGGCGTTCAATATCGATTTTCGCGGCTACTTCGACGACATCTGGCCACAACTTGAAACGATGGCCGAAGACGGCTTGATCGAACTGAACGCACAAGGCATTTGCGTTCTACCCGCCGGGCGGCTGCTGGTGCGCTCGGTGTGCATGGTGTTCGATGCCTATCTTGAGCATCAGAACAGGCAGCGGTTTTCGCGGGTGATCTGAGCGCGCCTACTTCATCGCCAGGCTGGCGGTGGTCATCGCATCGCTGGCACCCATGCCCTTCATCACTTTGGCCAGGGAAGCCTGAGCGCTGGTCATGCTGGCTTGCAGCCCGCCCAAAGCAGCTTGCAAGCCGGAAAGCTTGGCGCGTGCTTGTTCAGGGCTGAGGCGCTTATCAGCCATCACTGCAGCCATCTCTGCCTGCTTCTCGGCAATTTGCTTCTTGATATTACGAAGCATCTTCAGCAAATTCTTGACGTTGTCTGCCAGGCCGCTGTCGTCAATGTCACTGTTGGCGTTTTTTTCGGTTGCCGAAGCTTTCATTGCAGCGCCGGAAATAGTGACGGAAACCGCCGGTTTGACCTCATCGGTAGCCGACGCCGCAGCAATTTCGTTTGCGGCATTAACCTGTTTGGTTTCAGGCTGCACCTGTATCAGGGTGCGAGAAACCAAATTCGTAGTAAAAGAAAGCATTTTGTAAACCACTGAGTTTCTGTTCGACAGCAATGCATCGGCCGCTGCTGGAAAATCTTCATACCCATTGGTTTTTCGTCCATGCTGGCCTCTTCTACCCACAGTGCGTTACCCTTACGTCTTATGTGTGTTTTCCCACAAGGATTTAAGAAATGTCCGAGCCCGTTAAGCTGCGCGCTAACAGCCAGGCCCATTGCAAGGATTGCAGCCTGGCACCCCTCTGCTTACCACTTTCATTGAATCTGGAAGACATGGATGCGCTGGACGAAATCGTTAAACGCGGGCGCCCGCTGAAAAAAGGCGAGTTTCTGTTTCGCCAGGGCGACAAGTTCGATTCCGTCTATGCAGTACGTTCGGGTGCATTGAAGACATTCAGCCTGAGCGACAGCGGCGAAGAGCAGATCACCGGCTTCCACCTGCCGAGCGAGCTGGTCGGACTGTCGGGAATGGACACCGAGATTCATCCGGTGTCGGCCCAGGCCCTGGAAACCACATCGGTATGCGAAATTCCTTTCGAGCGCCTGGACGAACTGGCCCTGCAATTGCCGCAACTGCGCCGCCAACTGATGCGCGTCATGAGCCGCGAGATTCGTGACGACCAGCAAATGATGCTGCTGCTGTCGAAGAAAACCGCCGACGAGCGTATCGCCACCTTCCTGGTCAACCTGTCAGCGCGATTCCGTGCCCGTGGTTTCTCGGCCAACCAGTTCCGCCTGAGCATGTCGCGCAATGAAATCGGCAATTACCTGGGCCTGGCGGTAGAAACCGTGTCCCGGGTGTTTACCCGTTTCCAGCAGAACGAGCTGCTTGCCGCCGAAGGCAAGGAAGTGCATATCCTCGACCCGATCCAACTGTGTGCGTTGGCGGGCGGCTCCCTGGAGGGCTGATCCAGACATTTGCGGCCGCGCCAATCGGCAAGGCCGCAAGGTATACTTCGAGTCCGTTTTCCGCCCCAGGACTCTTCGACGATGACCTTCGATTCGTTCGACATCAAATCCCTGATCCGCCCTGTCATCGACTTCCCCAAGCCTGGGGTGACCTTTCGCGACATCACGCCGCTGTTCCAGTCGCCCAAGGCCCTGCGCCTGGTGGCCGACACCTTTGTCCACCGCTATGTCGAAGCCGATTTCAGCCACATTGGTGCGATGGATGCCCGGGGTTTCCTGATCGGCTCGATCATCGCCTACCAATTGAACAAACCGCTGATCCTGTTCCGCAAGCAAGGCAAGCTGCCGGCCGACGTGCTGGCCGAGGGTTACCAGACCGAATACGGCGAAGCCTTCCTCGAAGTGCATGCCGACAGCCTGTGTGAGGGCGACTCGGTGCTGATCTTCGATGACCTGATCGCCACCGGCGGCACGCTGATCGCTGCGGCGAACCTGGTGCGGCGCATGGGCGCGAAGGTTTTTGAAGCGGCGGCGATTATCGACCTGCCGGAGCTGGGTGGCTCGCAACGCCTGGAAGATATGGAGATTCCAACGTTTTGCCTGACGCAGTTTGCGTTGAGCGAGCGCTGAGGGTTGTCTGAACTGGCGCCCTCGATGGACAACTTGCTTGCCCATCAAACCAGGCACGTATATCACCGACAACACAAAACCAATGTGGGAGGGGGCTTGCTCCCGATGGCGGCATATCAGCCAATGCAAAGGTGACTGAAGCACCGCTATCGGGAGCAATCCCCCTCCCACAACTTGTCCTGCGGCGTGGCTTAGAGGGCGATCGGTTTACGCCCTGCGAACGAGTGTGCCAGGGTGCCGCCGTCCACCAATTCCAGCTCGCCACCCAGCGGCACGCCGTGGGCGATACGTGAGGTGACCAGGCCTTTGTTGCTCAGCAGTTGGGCAATGTAATGGGCGGTCGCTTCACCTTCCACGGTCGGGTTGGTGGCCAGAATCACCTCGGTAAAGGTGCCCTGCGCTTCAATCCGCGCCACCAGTTGCGGAATGCCGATGGCCTCGGGGCCCAGACCGTCCAACGGCGACAGATGGCCTTTGAGCACGAAGTAGCGCCCGCGATAACCGGTCTGCTCCACCGCGTACACGTCCATCGGTCCTTCCACCACGCACAACAGCGTGTCATCGCGGCGAGGGTCGGCGCATTGCGGGCAGAGTTCTTCTTCGGTGAGGGTGCGGCACTGGCGACAGTGGCCAACGCCTTCCATGGCCTGGCTCAAGGCCTGGGCCAACCGGGTACCGCCGCTGCGATCACGCTCCAGCAGTTGCAGCGCCATGCGCTGGGCGGTTTTCTGGCCGACGCCGGGTAAGGTACGCAGGGCGTCGATCAGTTGGCGAATCAGGGGGCTGAAGCTCATGGGCGAAAGGTCCGACAAAACAACGAGACGCGGTTTATACCCGCGCCCCGGATTAGCGTCAAATGCTCAATCCTGCGCGACGCGTACCACCAACTTGCCGAAGTTGCGTCCTTCGAGCAAACCGATAAACGCTTCAGGCGCCTGCTCCAGGCCATCGACCACGTCTTCGCGGAACTTGATCTTGCCGTCACGTACCCACGGCGCCATGGCGCTGAGGAATTCCGGCTGGCGATCGCCGTAGTCATCGAACACGATAAAGCCCTGGATACGCACGCGCTTGGTCAACAAGGTGCGTTGCAGCGCCGGCAGTCGATCAGGGCCGCTCGGCGCTTCATCGGCGTTATAACCGGCGATCAGCCCGCACAGCGGAATCCGCGCCTTGGGGTTGAGCAGCGGCACCACGGCATCGAACACCTTGCCACCGACGCTTTCAAAGTAGATATCCACGCCCTTGAAACAGGCATGGGCCAATTCATCGGCGAAGTGCTCGCTTTTGTGGTCAATGCAGGCATCAAAGCCCAGTTCATCCACCACGTAACGGCACTTGTCGGCCCCGCCCGCAACCCCCACCACGCGCAGGCCCTTGAGCTTGGCCACCTGGCCCACCACCGAGCCCACCGCACCGGACGCTGCCGCCACCACCAGGGTTTCCCCGGCTTTGGGCTGGCCGATATCCATCAGGCCCATGTAGGCGGTCATGCCCGGCATGCCCAGCACACCCAATGCCATCGACGGACTGGCCAGGCCGTTGGGCACCGGTATCAGGTTGCGACCGTCGCAAACGCTGTGGCTTTGCCAGCCAGTGGAGCCGACCACCAGGTCGCCCACTTCGAATTTCGGGTTGCGCGACTGCTCGATACGGCTGACAGCGCCACCCGTCATCACTTCGTCGATTTCTACCGGAGCGGCGTAGGACGGAGCATCACTCATGCGCCCACGCATGTAGGGGTCGAGGGACAGGTACAGCGTCTTCAACAAGACTTGGCCGTCTGCCAGTTCCGGCAGCGTCACGCGTTCGAGGCGGAAGTTTTCCGGGGTTGGCGCGCCTTGAGGGCGCGAGACGAGAACAATGCGCTGGTTAAGAATCGGTGCTTGAGGCATCGAGGGACTCCTTTATCGATGAGCGAATTCAATGGCATTAAGTGCAGACACTGGCCAAGGCGCCGAGGTTCGTCATAGTTGCCGCCCGGTAGCAAATGCAGAGGGGTGAACAGCCAAAAAAAATGCCAGGCGCGATGCCTGGCATTTCAGTCTAGCTAAGGCTGGCCGATCAGAACGGCAGTTTCATGCCCGGAGGCAGTTGCATGCCAGCGGTCACGCCGGACATTTTGTCCTGGCTGTTGGCTTCGATCTTGCGCACAGCGTCATTGACGGCCGCAGCGAACAGATCTTCCAGCACTTCACGGTCGTCATCACTGACGCCTTCGAGCAGGCTCGGGTCGATGCTCACGCGCTTGATGTCGTGACGACCGGTCATCACCACGCTGACCATATCGCCACCGGCTTTACCGGTGACTTCGGCGTTGGCCAGCTCTTCCTGCATCTTGGCCATTTTTTCCTGCATCTGCTGCGCCTGCTTCATCAGGCCGGCCATGCCACCTTTCATCATGGGAATCACCTCAAAAGTACGTGGATCAATAAGTAGCCCGGGTTATGACGCCTGGGGCACCGGGGCTTCGACAGGTTCAATAGTATCGTGACGGACGACCGCACCGAACTGTTGCATCAATTGCTGGATGAGCGGGTCACCGTGGATCGACTCCTCGGCCTCGCGCTGGCGATTGAGGCGCCGGCGGGTCGCGGCCTGGGCTGGGGTTTCCTGCTCGGGCTTGATCAACTCGATGGCGATGGTCAGCGTGCGCTCGTGGTACTGGTTGAGGGCATCGTTGAGCCGGCGCTGCTGGGTCGTATTGAACAGGGCGCTGTGGGCCGGGTCCAGGTGCAGCACCCAGTGGTCGCCATCGATGGCGATCAGGGTGCAGTTGGCTGCGATGCTACCGGTCATGCCGGAAATCGGCAGTTTCGGGAACAACTCCAGCCATTGCAGGGCCAGGCCGGTGGCTGGCGCCGCAGCGGGTTCCGCTTCGGGTTCGGGGGCAGGCTCGGCAGCGTGCTCACTGGCCAGTTCGTCCAGGTAGCTGTAGGCCGAATCGATGTCCGGCTCGATGTAGTCTTCGTCCAGCGGCGGTTCGTCGTCGAGGTCGATGCCGTGCGTTGCGGCGTCCACCTGGGCGACAGTCGGCTCGGGGGCGGGCGCGCTGACCCACTCCGGCGCGTCCGGCACCACGCTGTCCGGGGTCGGTGTGGGCATCGGCGTTAGCTCGGGCTGCTCGCCGGCGGTTTCCAGCATGGGTTCCACGGCGGGCTCAGCCTCCACCGGGGCATTCCAGGGCAAGTCGACCACCGGGGCCGGGGCTGGCTCGACCACCGGTTCAGGCGCGACCACAGGCGCGACAACCACAGGCTCAGGCTCAGGCACCGGCGCAACCGGCGCAGGTGCAGGTGCAGCAACCACTGGCGCGACCACCGCCGCGCCAGCCACGGGTTTGGCGGAATCAACTGTGGCCTGGCTGATCCCCACTGGCTTTAGCGGCTGTCTCGGCGCGTCTGTCGAGTCGGCGGGCCGGAAGGCCAGCATGCGCAGCAGGACCATTTCGAAGCCGCCGCGTGGGTCCGGCGCCAGGGGCAAATCCCTGCGACCGATCAGGCCCATCTGGTAGTAGAACTGCACGTCTTCGGCCCGCAACGCCTGGGCCAGCGCCAACACGCGGTCGCGGTCGCCGTGGCCGTTGTCGACACCCTCCGGCAGGGCCTGGGCGATGGCGACGCGGTGCAGCACGTTGAGGATTTCCGAGAGCACGCCGTTCCAGTCCGGACCTTGCTCCGACAAGTGGCGCACAGCTTCGAGCAACGCCTTGGCGTCGCCTTCGATCAACGCGTGCAACACGTCGAACACCTGACCGTGGTCGAGAGTGCCAAGCATCGCTCGCACATCGGCGGCCATGACCTTGCCTTCACCAAAGGCGATAGCCTGGTCGGTGAGGCTCATGGCATCACGCATCGAACCATCGGCAGCGCGGCCGAGCAGCCACAGTGCGTCGTCTTCAAACGGCACGTTCTCGACACCCAGCACGTGGGTCAAGTGCTCGACCACGCGCTCCGGGGTCATGTTTTTAAGGGAGAACTGCAGGCACCGCGACAAAATCGTTGCAGGGAGTTTCTGCGGATCGGTGGTGGCCAGGATGAATTTGACGTAGGGCGGCGGCTCTTCCAGAGTTTTCAACAAGGCGTTGAACGAGTGGCTGGAGAGCATGTGGACTTCGTCGATCAGGTAGACCTTGAAGCGGCCGCGGCTCGGCGCGTACTGCACGTTATCGAGCAGCTCGCGAGTGTCTTCGACCTTGGTGCGGCTCGCGGCGTCGATCTCGATCAGGTCGACGAAACGCCCTTCGTCGATCTCGCGGCACACCGAGCAGGTACCGCAGGGCGTCGAGGTGATACCCGTTTCGCAGTTCAGGCATTTGGCAATGATTCGGGCAATGGTTGTCTTGCCGACACCGCGAGTACCGGTAAACAGGTAGGCGTGGTGTAGCCGTTGGCTGTCCAAGGCATTGATCAGAGCCTTGAGCACATGGGTCTGGCCGACCATTTCGCGGAACGAGCGCGGGCGCCATTTACGTGCAAGAACCTGATAACTCATCGAAAACCGTCGCAACTGAGAAGCGGAGCCGGTAATGCTAGCGGAGCAAGGGGGAAATTGCATCCGGCACGCTTGCCTAATCTGACTAAGATTGCCAGATTGGCCATGAAAAGGCCTGAACCCGGAGAGTGTATGCGCGTAGTCCTGGGCGCTTTATGGATGATCACCACGGCCAGCCTGGCGGCGCCCGCACCGTTGCGTTTCTCTGTTTCCGACAGTTGGGCGATGCCCATGGTGCAAGTGGAGGACGGCCGACCCACCCAGGGCATTTTGTATGACCTGATGTTGAGCCTGGCCACCCAGGTCGGCCGCCCGGTCGAGTTCCACGTACTGTCCAGGGCACGCATTGCCAGCGCGATGGCCCATGGCGACATCGATGTGCGCTGTTATGTCGCCCAGGCCTGGCTCAACAATTTGTCTGACGACTACATCTGGAGCCTCCCGCTGCTGGTCCAGCGCAACGTATTGGTCAGCGCTCACAGCCATCCGGTGCAAGTGACCCAGCTGGCGCCGCAGTCGATCGGAACAGTGCTCAATTACCGCTACTCCACACTCGACCCGCTGTTCGCCAACGGCCAATTGAGGCGCGACGACGCCCGCAGCGAAGAGCAGGTGCTGCACAAACTGGTGGCCGGGCGCTTCAAGTATGCGGTGGCCAATGAATGGATCGTCGACCGCTTCAACCAGAACCTGCCGATGGATCAGCGACTGCACAAAGTTGCCATGCTCGAGGAGCAAAGCCTGGGCTGCGTTGTGCGCAACGACCCGGACCTGCCGGTGCAACAAATCCTGCGCACCCTGCTGCAGATGAAAATGTCAGGCGAAATCGACGACATCATCAAGCTGTACACCGGCGAAAACGCAGTGCCCTTGCACGCTCCTGACAAGAACTGACAGGGCCACCTTATAGACTGGGCTCAACCACCCCCGTTCTCAAGGAGCCCCAATGAACACCGTTGCCCATTACTTCCTGCTGTATGTCGACAGCCCCGCCACCAGCGCCAACTTCTACAGCCGCCTGCTGGACAAAGCACCGGTTGAGTTGAACCCTACCTTTGCCCTGTTCATTCTCAATAATGGTGTAAAGCTGGGCCTGTGGTCGCGCCACACCGTGCAACCGGCGGCCCAAGCCACGGGCGGCGGCGGCGAAGTGGGTTTCGCCCTGCCCGACCAGGCGGCCGTGGATACCCTGCACGACCAATGGCTGGAACGTGGCGCCACGATCATTCAGTCACCGACCGTCGTGGACTTTGGCTACACCTTTGTCGCCCAGGATCTCGACGGCCATCGGTTGCGGGCGTTCTGCATGAGCGACTGAGCAGCGCCGCCAGCGTCCTTCCAGGCTGATGGCCGCCACGCTGGCGAGCACGATCACCGCGCCGAGCATCACCTGCCCGGCAAGGTGCTCGCCCAGCAGTGTCGCCGCCATCGCCATGGCCACCGGGGGAACCAAGTACATCGCCACCGATGCACGGCTGACCTCGACATGCTTCAACACGTAGGCCCAGGCAAGGTACGCCAGGGCGCTGGGGAAAATGCCCAGGACCAGCACCGCCAGGTTTTCCGGCCAGGGCGCCTGCGCCACGGCGGCGGGCAGGCCGGGCAGGTTCACGCAGAGCATCAGGGTGCCCGACCACACCATGTAGCACGCCAGGGTCAACGGGCTGTAGCGGTGGGCATAGTGCTTCTGGATGGCGAAATACACGCTCCACGACACCGCCGCCAACAGGATCAACAGACCACGTGGATCGATGTCACCCACACCCTGCTCACCCCAGATCACCACCAGCACGCCGAGCAACCCCAGCACTACGCAGCTCCAGCGCCAGGCGCTGATCCGCTCCTTCAAGCCAAAAAACGCAATCAGTACACTGAACAGTGGCGCCGACTGCGCCAATACACTGGATGCCGCCGCTGTCACCCATTGCTGCCCGTAGTTGAGGCAGGTGTGATGCAGGAACACCCCGAAAAATCCCAGCACCAGCAACCATGGCACATCCCGCAGGCGCGGCTGGCTGATGCCCTGCACCAGCGCCACGCCGCCCATGAACACCGATGCGACCAGAAACCGCACCAACGCCAACTGGCCGGGGTTATAACTGTGCAGCCCCATGTGTACGCCAATCGGCGAATAGGCCCAACAGAGGATCACGCTGGCGATGACTAGCGTAAGCTTTGCGGGTGACGGGGCATTCATCGATGGCATCCAGAAACAGAAAAGGAGTGCCGCCAGTCTTGGCCGGGTCATGCGGCAGGACAATTAAGCGTTTCTGACTTCTGAAATCAGTGGAACTGAGCGATGGAAATGGCCCAACTGAAGATGGTGCGAGCCGTGGCGCAAACCGGCAGCGTGGCCCAGGCCGCGCTGCAATTGCATTGCGTGCCGTCGAACATCACCACGCGCATCAAACAGCTGGAAAGCGAATTGGGCACGCCGTTGTTCATCCGTGCCGGACGCGGGCTGGCGATCAGTGCCGCCGGTGAAATCTTCCTCGATTACTGCGAGCGCATCCTGGCACTGGTGGACGAATCCAAACGAGCGGTGGGCGCCAATGCGATCCCGCGAGGCACCTTGCGTATCGGCGCGGTGGAGTCCAGTGCCAGCGGCCGGCTGCCACCGCTGCTGGCGGAATACCATCGACGCTATCCCGACGTCAGCCTGGAACTGGTGACGGGTGCCTGGAGCCAACTGCTCGACGACCTGCAACACCACCGCCTGGACGTGGCGCTGGTAGCCGCCGGCAACACACGCGCCAAGCTCGAACACAGCGTGGTCTACAGCGAACGCCTGGTGCTGATCGCCAGCCCCTCCAGCGCGCCGATCAACGGCGCCGAGGACCTGGCAGGACGCACCCTACTGGTCTGGCCGCCCGGCTGCCCTTATCGCGCAGCCCTGGAAAACTGGGTCAAACCCCACGACCTCAAGCCGGCCATCGCCAGCTACGCCAGTTGGGGCACGATCATCGGCTGCGTCAGCGCGGGGATTGGCGTGGCATTGGCGCCGGAGGGCATTCTGGCGCGCTATGAGCAGACCAGTCAGTTGGCCTCGTACCGATTCGAAGAACTGGCGGCCGTGGATAACCTGCTGTTCTGGCACAAGGACACGCAGCGGCATCTGGCCAGGGATGCGTTCGCGGGGCTGCTGCGCGAAACCTTCGGCCAACACTGATCAAACATCAGTTTTTCGGGGCGGCCAATCGCGCGTACTGATCCGGGCTGATCCAGCCGGTGAACGACCGATCCTGAGCATTGACGAACTCGACCTGGGCCCAGCCATCCTTGAAGGCCAGCACGCGACCACATCAGGCTGCGCAATAAAATACCGGCAGACGGCTGAAAGGAAGACAAAGGGGGTTGAAACAGAAGGGGTACTACAAGGAGGAGCGTTATGGAGGCAACCCCACCAGCCACACCCCGGCACACAATGTTCCCGCTGTGGCTGCTGCCTTCCGGCTCTGACCAGGTTCACGGGTAATCGTTGCGGGGGGACCGATGGGGTCACCATAACGACGCTCGCCTCTCGGCAAGCCGCGCCATTGTACCCATCTCATCGGAAGTTACAACCATTGGTGCGGGATTAAAAAATCAAGAGGTTCAAGCACTTGCCATAGCCGTCAGCATTCCCCCTGCCACACGGGTTCATGACTGTGCCTGTAGGACCTCATCCGCCCTGCCGCCCTCTTCCTGGATCACCAGGTGAATGAAGTGCAGCTTGGCTATCACTGCCGGTGGCAGTACGAAGGGGTAGAAATCCGGCTGGCCCATGGCGCGGGACAGTTCGTTGAGCATGCCGGCGAGTTCGATCCAGGCGTTGACGAACGACAGGAACGCCGCGCCGCCGGGGTGTTCGGGGTCATAGAGGCTGGCGAGGGGGAACGGCTGGTAATCCAGGTCCATCTCGCGGGCGCTCATGCCGAAGCCCAGGGCGGTGTCGACGGCGTCCATCATGTGCAGGTAATGCGCCCAGGTTTCGGCCCAGTCTTCCCAGGGGTGCATGGTGGCGTAGGCGCTGACGCAGGTGTGTTGCCAGTCCGGGCGCGGGCCGTTCTGGTAGTGTTGGTCGAGAGCGTCGGCGTAACTGGCGCGTTCGTCGCCGAACAGGTTGCGAAACGGTTGAAGCCAGTGGCTGTTGGCGATCAGCCGATCCCAATAGTAGTGGCCGACTTCATGGCGAAAGTGGCCAAGTAAGGTGCGGTACGGTTCACGCATCTGCACGCGGATTTTTTCGCGGTGGGCGTCGTCGGCTTCCTTGATGTCGAGGGTGATCAGGCCGTTGGCATGGCCGGTGGTCGGCGCGTTGCCTTCCAGGTCGATGCCGACGAAGTCGAAGGCCAGGCCGTTGTCTTCGTCGACGCTTTTGGGCACGACGTGCAGGCCCAGGCTGATCAGTTGCGCCACCAGCCGGCGCTTGGCGGTTTCGACTTTGCACCAGCGCTCGGGGTTTTCGGGGATCGACAGGTCGGGAATGGTGCGGTTCAGGCTGCACGCCACGCACAGCGAGCGGGTGCTGTGGGCGCGAATCAGCCAGTTGCAGGCGGCCGGGCTGTCGAGGTTGGCGCAGCGGCGGAAAGCGCCGGCATCGAGGTTGTCATCCAGCAGCCAGGTGTCGGCGACCGGACCCGGTTGCAGCGAGGACAGACGGCTTTGTTGCGGGTGGTAACCCAGCAGCGCCGCGCAGGCCAGGCACTGGCTGTTGCGAAAGAACAACGACTGGCCACACCGACACTGCCAGACCTTGCTGTTGCGCGAGGATTCGACCATGAACGGTGCGGCGATGCGCGAACTGAGTTGTTCGAAGAAGCGGTACATAGCGATCTCTCCCGGGGCGACCAAGACTAGATCATTTCGCGCTCGGGATCGTTCCACTTTCTTCGAAGGGCTGCTTCGCAGCCCAACGGGAACAAGAAATCGTCAGACAGTGATGTTGTGCCGGGCTAGAAAGTCCACGAAAGCGGCTTCGTCCAATACCTTCAGGCCCAACTCACTCGCCTTGGCCAGTTTTGAACCGGCACCCGGCCCGGCCACTACACAATACGTCTTCGCCGACACCGAACCGGCCACCTTGGCGCCGAGGCTTTCGAGCTTGTCCTTGGCCACGTCACGGCTCATCAGTTCCAGGGAGCCGGTCAGCACCCAGGTGTGCCCCGCTTCCGGCAAGCCTTCGATCACTTTCTTCTCGCTCTGCCAGTGCATGCCGAAGTCCTTGAGCTGCTGCTCGATGGCCAGGGCAAGGTTGGCGTGGTCGGGGTTATCGAAGAACTCGCGCACGGCCTTGGCCTGCTTCTCGGGCAGTGCCTGGCGCATATCGAGCCAGTCGGCCTTGATCACGCCGTCGAGGGAGCCGAACTTGTCCGCCAGTTTCTGCGCGGCGCCAGGGCCAACGCTGGGCACGTTGAGCTTGTCGAGCAAACCGCCGAGGGTGGTGCTGGCGGCGAACTCGGCGCTCAGGTCGCCTTGTTCCTGCAGTTGCAGGCCGCATTTGTCCGGCGCCAGCAGCGCGCCGATCACGTCCTGGTTGTGGCGGTCTTCAAAGAAGCTGTGGATCTCGTGCGCCACTTCCAGGCCCACGTCCGGCAAGTACGTCAGCACTTGCGGCAACGCGCGCTGCACGCGCTCCAGGGACGCCAGGGAGCGCGCCAACACCTTGGCGGTCTCCTCGCCCACGTCGGGAATGCCCAGGGCGTAGATGAAGCGCGCCAGGGTCGGCGTCTTGCTGTGTTCGATAGCGCTGATCAGCTTCTTGCTGGAGACATCGGCGAAGCCTTCCAGGTCGATGATCTGTTCGTACTTGAGCGTGTAGAGGTCGGCCGGCGAGGCGATGAGCTTTTCATCCACCAATTGCTCGATGGTTTTGTCGCCCAGGCCGTCGATATCCATCGCCCGGCGCGAGACGAAATGGATGATCGCCTGCTTGAGCTGCGCGCCGCAGGCCAGACGGCCGACGCAGCGGTACACCGCGCCTTCGCTGACGGTTTCCTTGCCCTTGCTGCGTTTGACCAGTTGGGTGCGCTCGACATGGGAGCCGCACACCGGGCAGTTTTCCGGGATATGGACCGCGCGAGCGTGTTCCGGGCGGCGCTCGGTGACGACCGATACGACCTGCGGGATCACGTCCCCGGCGCGGCGGATGATCACGGTGTCGCCGATCATCAGGCCCAGGCGCGCCACTTCATCCATGTTGTGCAGGGTGGCATTGGACACGGTTACACCCGCGACCTTGACCGGCTTGAGGCGCGCCACCGGGGTGACGGCGCCGGTACGGCCGACCTGGAACTCCACGTCGAGCAGCTCGGTCAGCTCTTCCATGGCCGGAAATTTGTGCGCGATCGCCCAACGCGGTTCACGGGCGCGAAAACCCAGCTCGCGCTGGGACGCAATGCTGTTGACCTTGAACACCACGCCGTCGATTTCATAGGGCAGGCTGTTACGCCGCTCGCCGATATCGCGGTAGTAGTCCAGGCATTCCTGGATGCCCTTGGCCAACTTCAGCTCATGACTGATCGGCATGCCCCATTTCTGCAACTGCTGCAGATTGCCGATGTGGGTGTCGCTGATGTCCGCCGTCACCTGGCCAATGCCGTAGCAGCAGAATTCCAGCGGGCGACTGGCGGTGATTTTCGAATCCAACTGGCGCAGGCTGCCGGCGGCGGCGTTGCGCGGGTTGGCGAAGGTCTTGCCGCCGACTTCCAGTTGCGAGGCGTTCAGGCGCTCGAAACCGGCCTTGGACATAAACACTTCGCCGCGCACTTCCAGGGTCGCCGGCCAGCCGCTGCCGTGCAGTTTCAACGGGATATTGCGCACGGTGCGCACATTCACGCTGATGTCTTCGCCGGTGGTGCCATCGCCCCGCGTAGCGCCGCGCACCAGTTCGCCGTCTTGGTACAGCAGGCTGACCGCCAGGCCGTCCAACTTTGGCTCGCAGCTGTATTCCACGGCGGCGCCGCCGCCAAACAGATCGCCCACCGGCAGGTCGAGACCTTCGGTAACCCGGCGATCGAACTCGAGCATGGTGGTTTCATCGAAGGCGTTGCCCAGGCTCAGCATTGGAATCTCATGCTTGACCTGGGTGAACGCCGACAACGCCGCACTGCCGACCCGCTGCGTCGGTGAATCACGCGTGACCAGCTCCGGATGCTCGGCCTCCAGGGCCTTGAGCGCTTGGAACAAGCGGTCGTACTCGGCGTCCGGAATGCTCGGTTCGTCGAGGACGTGATAACGGTAGTTGTGCTGATCCAGTTCAGCGCGCAGTTCGAGGATGCGGGTGTGGGCGGCGGTCATGGGTGTTCTCTCATAAAGCAAAAGAGCAGCCGAAGCTGCTCAAATGTTGGTGCGCTTGATTCTATCGACAACGCTTGAGACCAGGCCTCAGCGTTTCTGTGTCAGGGCGCGACGCTCGAACTCGACGATGCGCTGACGGTAGTGTTCGATGGTCTGGGCGGTCAGGACGCTGCGCTGGTCGTCCTTCAGTTCGCCGTTGAGCTCCTGGGACAGCTTGCGCGCTGCAGCGACCATCACGTCGAACGCTTGTTTCGGATGACGCGGACCTGGCAGGCCGAGGAAGAAGCTCACCGCGGGCGTGCTGAACAGGTCGATATCGTCCAGGTCGAAGGTGCCTGGCTTGACCGCGTTGGCCATGGAGAACAGCACTTCGCCATTACCGGCCATGCTTTCGTGGCGGTGGAAGATATCCATCTCGCCAAAACGCAGGCCGCTTTCCAGGATGTTCTGCAACAGTGCCGGGCCCTTGAAGCCGGCGGCGTCGCGGCAGATCACGCTGATCACCAGGACTTCTTCGGCGGCCGGCTGATCGTTTACCGATTGACGCGGCGCGCTTTTGGTCGGGCTCTCGTCAGGGAAGTCGTCATCGCGGCTGCTGAAGCTCGGGCCGTCATCCACGCCCAGGTTCAGGTCGCCCTGATGCGGCTCGGCGGCGGCACTGCCGCGCTTGCCACGCTTGGAGGACGGTTCGCGGGCTTCGCGCAAAGGTGCGCTCATGGACGGCAAGTCGTGCTCGTCCAACTGCGGTTCCTTATGGGTATCCAGCACACGGGGCGGCCCCAGCAGTTCCGCACCGGCGTCGTCGTCGGGCAAGTTGGACAGGTTGCGGTCCAGACGGAACTTGAGCTTACCCTTGCCACCGCGCATGCGGCGCCAGCCATCAAAAAGAATACCGGCAATGACAATAATGCCGATGACGATCAGCCACTCGCGCAGACCGATTTCCATGTAATCCCGTGCCTCTAATAAAAAATGCTGAAAAATAAGGGGTTTAGCACCGTGCAAACCGCTTTAAAACGTGGCGCCAACTCTATGTTCTGACTGACGTTTTGCCCACGCATACGAAAAATTGACATTAAACTAGCACGACCAAAGATAACTTTACACCGTCTGTCAAAATGCCTTGAACAAATATGTCCATTTGCCACTTTCGTCAGACCGGTAAACCGCCCTACATCGAGCTGAAAATCTTCGCTGCAGGCGCGGATCAGGATTCCACCATCGCCATCGCTTCTTCGACATCCACCGCCACCAATCGCGAACAACCCGGCTCGTGCATCGTCACCCCCATCAACTGATCCGCCATTTCCATGGCGATCTTATTGTGGGTGATATAGATGAACTGCACGGTCTGGGACATCTCTTTAACCAGGCGTGCGTAACGTCCTACGTTAGCGTCATCCAGTGGCGCGTCAACTTCGTCGAGCATGCAGAACGGCGCCGGGTTCAACTTGAAGATGGCAAACACCAGGGCCAAAGCAGTCAGGGCTTTTTCGCCACCGGACAACAAATGGATGGTGCTGTTCTTCTTGCCCGGAGGCCGCGCCATGATCGTTACCCCTGTATCGAGTAGATCTTCGCCCGTCAGTTCCAAGTAAGCGCTGCCACCACCGAAAACTTTTGGGAATAACGCCTGTAAACCGCCGTTAATCTGATCAAAGGTATCTTTGAAGCGGTTGCGGGTTTCTTTGTCGATCTTGCGGATCACGTTTTCCAGGGTGTCCAGGGCTTCCACCAGATCGGCGTTCTGGGCATCCAGATAACGTTTACGCTCGGACTGTTGCTGATATTCGTCGATGGCGGCGAGGTTGATCGCGCCGAGTCGCTGAATACGCGCGGCAATCCGCTCAAGTTCTTCTTCGGCGTCTTTCTCGTTGGCCTGGGCGGTCAGGGTGTTGAGTACGCCATGCAGGTCGTAGCCGTCTTCGAGCAGTTGGTCCTGCAGGGTTTTGCGGCGCACGGTCAGGGCTTGCCATTCCATGCGCTGTTGTTCGAGCTGGCCGCGAATCAGCTGGGATTGCTGCTCGGCCTGGGTCCGGCGTTTTTCCGCTTCGCGCAGTTCGCGGTCGGCATCTTCCAGGGCGATTTGCGCGGTCTTGAGCTCTTCGTCGACGGTCATACGCTTGTCGAGCAGTTCTTCGAGCTTGAGCCGCAACTCTTCCAGGGGCGCTTCGCCCTCCTCCAGGTTAAGGCTCAGTTGCTCGCGCTTTTCGGTCAGGCGCTCGGACTGCATCTCCAGGCGCTCCAGGGCCTGGCGCGTGGAGTCGTGCTGGGCGCGCAGGGAGCCAAGGCGCACCGCCAACTGATGGGCATGGTCCTTGTGCTGGCGCGCTTCCTGGCGGACCCGGTCGAGGCGTTCGCGCAGGCTGTCGCGCTGGGCCAGCAGCAGTTCGCGCTGTTCGGTGTCGAGGGCCATGCTGTCGAGGGCTTCCTGCAATTGCAGGCGCGCTTCGCCGATCTGTTCGTGTTCGAGAGCGCGCTGCTCGCCCATCTCGGCCACTTCTTCGTCGAGGCGAGTGCGGCGCAGGGTCAGTTGCTCGGCCTTGGCCTTGCTCGCCGAGAGCTGGGCTTTCAATTCGCCCTGCTGGCGCGCTTCGTCCTGCAACAGGCGGCGCAGGTGTTCGCGGCCGGTCTCTTGCTGACGCTGGGTGGCGCGCAGGGTTTGCAGTTCGGTTTCCAGGCTTTCCAGGGTGGCTTCACGTTCTTCACGCTCGGCGATCAGCTTGACGATTTCCTGGCCACGGGCCAATACGCCGCTCTGCGCTTCACTGGCGCGGCACACCCGCAGGAAGTGGCGGCCAACCCAATAGCCGTCGCGGCTGATCAGGCTTTCGCCGGTGCCCAACTGACCGCGTTGGGCCAGGGCCTGCTCCAGGGACTCCACCGGTTTGATCTGGCCCAGCCACGGCGACAGGTCAATCGCGGCCTCGACTTTATCCAGCAAACTGCCCGGCACACGGGTGCCATCGGCGGCAGGACTGAGCAAGCGCAGATCGCCCTGGGCAAAGCCGGCCAGGTCGAAACCGGCAAAATCATCCACCAGCACCGCTTGCAGGTCGGCGCCGAGCACGGTTTCCACCGCCAACTCCCAACCCGCCTCGACCTTCAAGCCCTCCGCCAGGCGCGGGCGCTCGGCCAAGTGCTGGTCGCGCAGCCATTCGGCGGTGCCGGTGCCGGGGTCCAGCGCGGCTTGCTGCAAGGCTTCGAGGGACGCCAGGCGCCCGTTGAGGCGCTGCAAATCGCCCTGGGCCTGTTGCTGGGCCTGGGTCGCCTGTTGCAGTTGCTGACGCAATTGCTCCAGGCGTTCCACTTGCTGTTCTTCACTGGCTTCCAGCTCTTCGAGAGTCATTTCGCTTTCGGCGAGTTGCTCGCTCAGCGTCATGATCGCCGCGTCTTCCGGGTCGGCGGCGAGCAACACGCGCTCTTCCTGCAGACGACGCTGGCGCTCGGCCAGGCGCTCCATGCTGGTTTCCAGTTGCTGGATGCGCGACTGCTGCACCTCGGCCTGGCGGCGCGGCTCGGCGGAGCGCAGGTTGAAGGTGTCCCACTGCTCCTGCCAACCGTGCATGGTGGTCTCGGATTCTTCCAGGGTGGCGGCGGCTTCTTCGGCGGCGGCGCTGGTGATTTCCTGTTCGGGGGTGAGCATGTCCAGCTCTTCGCCGAGGGTCAGCAGCAAGGTGCGGTCGTGACCGAGGTGGGACTCGGTCTCCAGGCGCGCACGCTCGGCTTCCTTCAGATCATCCTGCAACTGGCGCAGACGCTGCTGGCCGTGCTGGATGCTCTGCTCGACCCGGGCGATGTCGCCGCCCACCGAATAGAAGCGGCCCTGCACCAGATTGAAGCGCTCGGACAGATCATGATGACCGTCGCGCAGGCGCTCGATGCTGGCGTCGGCGTTGCGTTGATCGGCCACCAGGGCTTCGAAGCTGATTTCCTGAGTGCCGATAATCGCTTCGCGCTGGCCGACCTGATCGTTCAGCGCCTGCCAGCGCAGGGCCGACAGTTGCGCCTTGAGCTGGCGTTCTTCGCCCTTGTATTCCTGATACTTCTCGGCGGCCTGGGCCTGGCGGTGCAGGCGCTCCAACTGGCGCTCCAGCTCGTCGCGCAGGTCGGTCAGGCGGGCGAGGTTTTCATGGGTGCGACGGATGCGGTTTTCAGTCTCGCGGCGGCGCTCCTTGTACTTGGAGATGCCGGCGGCTTCTTCGATAAAGTTACGCAGGTCTTCGGGCTTGGCTTCGATCAGCTTGGAGATCATGCCCTGCTCGATGATCGAGTAGCTGCGCGGGCCGAGGCCGGTGCCGAGGAAGATATCGGTGATGTCCCGACGGCGACACTTGGTGCCGTTGAGGAAGTAACTGTTCTGGCTGTCGCGCGTCACTTTGCGGCGGATGGAGATTTCCGCGTAGGCCGCGTATTCGCCGACCAGGGTGCCGTCGGAGTTGTCGAACACCAGTTCGATGCTGGCCTGGCTCACCGGCTTGCGGCTGGTGGAGCCGTTGAAGATGACGTCGGTCATCGACTCGCCACGCAGGTTTTTCGCTGAGCTCTCGCCCATCACCCAGCGCACGGCGTCGATGATGTTCGACTTGCCGCAGCCATTGGGCCCGACCACCGCCGCCATGTTACTGGGGAAGTTCACCGTGGTCGGGTCGACGAAGGATTTGAACCCCGCCAGTTTGATGCACTTGAGCCGCACGCTTAGACGTCCGCCAACGCAGCGATCACCAGCGAGCAACTGCGCTGGCCGTAGGCCGACAGCACCTGGCGAATCTGCGGCAAGTCACGGGCGAGCACGGCGGCGAGCAGTTGCGCGAACAGCGCGAGGTATTCGCTCATGGAGGCCTTGCGTTGATCCAGGGCCAGGTAGTAGGCGCGGTTCATTGCCGGCTGCAGGTTCTCGACGGTTTCCTGCAAGTACGGGTTGTTGGCGAAGGGGTACGCAGCACGCATCACGTTGAAGCATTCTTCGACAAACGAGCGGATGTCCTGGCGTTCGAAATTGCTCACCAGGCGCTGCTGGATCTGCACGAACGGCGCCATGTCGGCCTGGGTCCGCCAGCCCTGCGCCACCGCATTGCCGAGCAGGATGTACAGCTCGGCCATCAGCGTACACAGGCTCTGCACCTTGTGCGCCGTGAGTTCGGTGACGTGGGCGCCACGGCGCGGCAAGATCGCGATCAGGTGGCGACGTTCAAGGATCAGCAAGGCTTCACGCACGGAACCACGACTGACGTTGAGCGCCAGCGTGACCTTCTGTTCCTGTATCCGCTCCCCAGGCTTGAGATCGCCGCGAATGATACGTTCGGCGAGGTGGTGAGCGATTTGCTCGGCGAGACTGTCCGGCGCCTTGAACGTCATGTTTTTCCTTCAAAATCTTCTATCGGTACAAGCGCGGCAGTGTAGCGCAAATGCCCGCTGATGGCGCTCGGCCCACGTTCAACAATTTGGCATGAAATAAGCAGCAGTGAACAGCCAGAAGTCCCCAAAAACGCCGGTTCCAGAAGACTGGACCATAATTGAACGTGTTGCGGCCGCATTTTCTTGACCCAAAGGTCAGAAACTCGTTGACCGAAAAGTCAGACATGACTAGATTCGGCGCAAAGCGGTTAACAACAATAATGAGTCTGCGAGGCCTTCCGTGATCCAGTTTTTACTTAACCAGGAACTCCGTAGCGAGCACGCCCTGGACCCCAACCTGACCGTGCTCAACTACCTGCGCGAGCATGTGGGCAAACCCGGCACCAAGGAAGGCTGCGCCAGCGGCGATTGCGGCGCCTGCACCGTGGTGGTCGGTGAACTGCACAGCGATGAGCAAGGCGCCGAGCGCATTCGCTATCGCAGCCTCAATGCCTGCCTGACGTTTGTGGCGTCGTTGCATGGCAAACAACTGATCAGCGTCGAAGACCTCAAGCATCAGGGCCAACTGCACAGCGTGCAACAGGCCATGGTGGAGTGCCACGGCTCGCAATGCGGCTTTTGCACCCCCGGTTTTGTGATGTCGTTGTTCGCCCTGCAAAAGAACAGCGACGCCCCCGACCGCGAGAAAGCCCATGAAGCCCTGGCCGGTAACCTCTGCCGCTGCACCGGTTATCGCCCGATCCTCGCCGCCGCTGAACAGGCCTGCGGCAACAACCCCCAGGATCAGTTCGACAGCCGTGAGGCCCAGACCATCGCCCGTCTCAAGGCCATCGCGCCGACGCAAACCGCTGAACTCAACAGCGGCGACAAACGCTGCCTGGTGCCGCTGACCGTCGCCGACCTGGCCGACCTCTACGACGCCTACCCCCAGGCCCGCCTGCTGGCCGGCGGCACCGACCTGGCGCTGGAAGTCACGCAGTTCCACCGCACGCTGCCGGTTATGATCTACGTCGGCAATATCGACGAGATGAAGCGCATCGAGACGTTCGACGATCGCCTGGAAATCGGCGCCGCCGCCGCCCTCTCCGATTGCTATACCGCGCTGCACCACGAATACCCGGACTTCGGCGAACTGCTGCAGCGCTTCGCCTCCCTGCAAATCCGCAACCAGGGCACCTTGGGCGGCAACATCGGCAATGCCTCGCCGATCGGTGATTCGCCGCCGCTGCTGATCGCCCTCGGCGCGCAGATCGTGCTGTGCAAGGGCAACGTCCGGCGCACCCTGGCGCTGGAAGATTACTTCATCAACTACCGCGTCACCGCGCGCCAGGACAGCGAGTTCATCGAGAAGATCATCGTGCCCAAGGGCCACGCGCGGTTCCGTGCGTACAAGGTATCCAAGCGCCTGGACGATGACATTTCCGCAGTGTGCGCGGCGTTCAACCTGAAGATCGATAACGCTGTGATCAGCGACGCCCGCGTTGCCTTCGGGGGCATGGCCGCCACGCCAAAACGCGCCAAACACTGCGAGACCGTGCTGATCGGCGCCCCCTGGAATGCCGCCACCGTGGAGCAAGCCTGCGCCGCCCTGGCCGAGGATTTCACTCCGCTGTCGGACTTCCGCGCCAGTAAGGAATACCGCCTGCTCAGCGCACAAAACCTGCTGCGCAAATACTTCATCGAACTGCAAACGCCGCACATCGAGACTCGGGTGACCGCTTATGTCTAACCACCACGCCGTGGCAAAAACCCAGGCCGAACTGGCCGAACTGTTTGCCCAGGACCTGACCTGCGGGGTCGGGCGCAGCGTCAAGCATGACAGCGCCGCCAAGCACGTCTGCGGCGAAGCGCAGTACATCGATGACCGCCTGGAATTCCCCAACCAGTTGCACCTGTATGCGCGCCTGTCCGACCGCGCCCACGCGAAGATCCTGCGCATCGATACCGCGCCCTGCTACGCCTTCGACGGCGTGCGCATCGTCATCACCCACGAAGACGTGCCAGGGCTCAAAGACATCGGCCCGCTGCTGCCGGGTGATCCGTTGCTGGCCATCGACACCGTGCAGTTCGTCGGCCAGGTGGTGCTCGCCGTGGCCGCCCGCGACCTGGAAACCGCGCGTAAAGCGGCGCTGGCCGCGGTGATCGAATACGAAGACCTGGAGCCGGTGCTGGACGTGGTCGAAGCCTATCGCAACCAGCACTTCGTGCTGGACAGCCACACCCATCAACGCGGTGATTCGGCGGCGGCGCTGGTGGCCGCGAAGCACCGCATCCAGGGCACGCTGCATATCGGTGGCCAGGAACACTTCTACCTGGAAACCCAGATTTCCTCGGTCATGCCGACCGAAGACGGCGGCATGATCGTCTACTGCTCCACGCAAAACCCCACCGAGGTGCAGAAGCTGGTGGCCGAAGTGCTGGACGTGTCGATGAACAACATCGTCGTCGACATGCGCCGCATGGGTGGCGGCTTCGGCGGCAAGGAAACCCAGGCCGCCAGCCCGGCGTGCCTGTGTGCGGTGGTCGCGCACCTTACCGGGCAGCCGACCAAGATGCGCCTGCCGCGCGTCGAAGACATGCTGATGACCGGCAAGCGCCACCCCTTCTATATCGAATACGACGTGGGCTTCGACGACAGCGGTCGACTGCACGGCATCCAGCTGGAGCTGGCAGGTAACTGCGGCTGCTCGCCGGACCTGTCGAACTCGATTGTCGACCGCGCCATGTTCCACGCCGACAACGCGTATTACCTGGGCGATGCCACGGTCAACGGCCATCGCTGCAAGACCAACACCGCGTCCAACACCGCCTATCGCGGCTTCGGTGGCCCGCAAGGCATGGTCGCCATCGAAGAAGTGATGGACGCCATCGCCCGCCATCTGGCCCTCGACCCGCTGGCCGTGCGCAAAGCCAACTATTACGGCAAGACCGAGCGCAACGTCACGCACTACTACCAAACCGTCGAGCACAACCTGCTCGAAGAGATGACCGCCGAGCTTGAGGCCAGCAGCCAATACGCCGAGCGCCGCGAAGCGATCCGCCGCTACAACGCCCACAGCCCGATCCTGAAAAAAGGCCTGGCGCTGACCCCAGTGAAATTCGGCATCTCCTTCACCGCCAGCTTCCTCAACCAGGCCGGGGCGCTGATCCATATCTACACCGATGGCAGCATCCACCTGAACCACGGCGGCACCGAGATGGGCCAGGGCTTGAACACCAAGGTTGCGCAAGTGGTGGCCGAGGTGTTCCAGGTGAACATCGACCGTGTGCAGATCACCGCCACCAACACCGACAAGGTGCCCAACACCTCGCCGACCGCAGCCTCCAGCGGTGCCGACCTGAACGGCAAGGCCGCGCAGAACGCCGCCGAAATCATCAAGCAACGCCTGGTTGAATTTGCCGCACGCAAATTCGAGGTGAGCGAAGCGGACGTGGCATTCCACAACGGCCATGTGCGCGTGCGCGAGCAGATCCTGAGCTTTGAAAGCCTGATCCAGCAGGCGTATTTCGCCCAGGTGTCGTTGTCGAGCACCGGCTTCTACAAGACCCCGAAAATCTTCTACGACCGCAGCCAGGCGCGCGGTCGGCCGTTCTACTACTTCGCGTTCGGCGCGGCCTGCTGCGAAGTGATCGTCGATACCCTGACCGGCGAATACAAGATGCTGCGCACCGATATCCTCCACGATGTGGGCGCCTCGCTGAACCCGGCCATCGACATCGGGCAGGTGGAAGGCGGCTTTATCCAGGGCATGGGCTGGCTGACCATGGAAGAGCTGGTATGGAACGACAAGGGCAAGCTGATGACGAACGGCCCGGCCAGCTACAAGATCCCGGCCGTTGCCGACATGCCCCTGGATTTGCGCGTGAAGCTGGTGGAAAACCGCAAGAACCCGGAAGACACGGTGTTCCATTCCAAGGCCGTGGGCGAACCGCCGTTCATGCTCGGGATTGCTTCGTGGTGCGCGATCAAGGATGCAGTGGCGAGCCTGGGCGACTATCGCCACCAGCCGAACATCGATGCGCCGGCGACGCCTGAGCGGGTGTTGTGGGGGTGTGAACAGATGCGGAAGTTGGCTGCTGCGAAGGCGGTTGAGGCTGAAACCGAGATGGCTTCGCTTTGAATCGAGGTGCTGCCATCGGGGGCAAGTCGAATCGTCGCACCGCCCCTCCCACATTTTTGACCTGTGAATACATTCAAGTGTGGGAGGGGGCTTGCCCCCGATGACGGTAGAACTGACAACAGAAATGTTGAGGTAGACATGAACAACTGGATCAGCGCCCTCGCCAACCTGCAAAACCAGGGCGAACCCTGCGTACTGGTGACCATCATCGAAGAGCTCGGCTCCACGCCGCGCAATGCCGGTTCGAAGATGGTGATCAGCGCCGCGCAGACGTTCGACACCATCGGCGGCGGGCACCTGGAATACAAGGCGATGCAGCTCGCCCGCGACATGCTCGCCCGCCGCCAGCAACACACCCATCTGGAGCGCTTCAGCCTCGGCGCGAGCCTGGGCCAGTGCTGTGGCGGCGCGACCGTGCTGCTGTTCGAACCGATGGGCCAAGTGCAGGCACAGATCGCCGTATTTGGCGCCGGCCACGTAGGCCGCGCACTGGTGCCGTTGCTGGCGAGCCTGCCGTGTCGGGTGCGCTGGATCGATTCGCGCGAGCAAGAGTTCCCGGAACACATCCCACAGGGCGTGCGTAAAATCGTCAGCGAAGAACCGGTCGACGAAATTGCCGACCTGCCCGTGGGCAGTTACTGCATCGTGATGACCCACAATCACGCGCTGGACCTGGAGCTCAGCGCCGCCCTGCTCAAGCGCAATGACTTTGCCTACTTCGGCCTGATCGGTTCGAAGACCAAGCGCGTCAAGTTCGAACACCGCCTGCGTGATCGCGGCGTCGACACCGCACAGCTGCAACGCATGCGCTGCCCCATGGGCCTTAGCGAGGTGAAGGGCAAATTGCCGGTGGAAATCGCCATCTCCATCGCCGGGGAAATCATCGCCACCTACAACGCCCATTTCGGCCAGCACACCGCGAGCGCCGAACCGATTGCCCAACTGCTGCCGGCCTCGCGCCGCAGTCAAGCTGCCACTTTTGCCAAAAATTGAGATCACCATGCCTTTGACGCGCAAAGCCTACCGTGCCGCCATCCTGCACAGCCTCGCCGACCCCGCTGAAGTGGGGATCGAGGCGTCCTACGAGTATTTCGAAGACGGCCTGCTGGTCATCGACAACGGTCGGATCAGTGCCTTGGGGCACGCCCGTGACCTGCTGCCGAGCCTGCCCGCCGAGGTCGAAATCACCCATTACCAGGACGCGCTGATCACCCCCGGCCTGATCGACACGCATATCCACCTGCCGCAAACCGGCATGGTCGGCGCCTATGGCGAGCAGTTGCTGGATTGGCTCAACACCTACACCTTCCCCTGCGAACGCCAATTCGCCGACAAGGCCCATGCCGAGGAAGTCGCGGATATCTTCATCAAGGAGTTGCTGCGCAACGGCACCACCACCGCGCTGGTGTTCGGCAGCGTGCATCCGCAATCGGTGAATGCGTTCTTCGAAGCCGCCGAAAAACTCGACCTGCGCATGATCGCCGGCAAGGTGATGATGGACCGCAACGCTCCAGACTACCTCACCGACACCGCCGAATCCGGCTACCAGGAGAGCAAGGCGCTGATCGAACGCTGGCACGGCAAGGGCCGCCTGCACTATGCGGTGACGCCACGCTTCGCCCCCACCAGCACGCCGCAGCAATTGGCGCTGGCCGGGCAACTGCTGGGCGAATACCCGGACCTGTACATGCAGACGCACATCAGTGAGAACAAGCAGGAAGTCGAGTGGGTCAACGAACTGTTTCCTGAGCGCAGCGGCTACCTGGATGTGTACGACCACTACAAGCTACTGGGCGAACGCTCGGTGTTTGCCCACGGCGTGCACCTGTGCGATGACGAATGCGCGCGGTTGGCGCAAACCGGCTCGGCAGTCGCATTCTGCCCGACCTCGAACCTGTTCCTCGGCAGCGGGCTGTTCAACCTGCCAATGGCCGAGAAGCACAAACTCAACGTGGGCCTGGGCACTGACGTGGGCGGTGGCACCAGTTTCTCGTTGCTGCAGACGCTGAACGAAGCCTACAAGGTCATGCAACTGCAGGGCGCACGATTGAGCCCGTTCAAGTCGCTGTACCTGGCCACACTGGGCGGTGCGCGGGCGCTGCGACTGGAAGACAAGATCGGCACGTTGCAGCCGGGCACCGACGCGGACTTCCTGGTGCTGGACTACAACGCCACGCCGCTGCTCAGCTACCGCATGAAGCAGGCGAAGGACATTGCCGAGAGGTTGTTTGTACTGATGACACTGGGGGATGATCGGGCGGTGTTGCAGACCTACGCGGCCGGCAGTCTAGTCCACCAACGCTGATCTCAGTCACAACACAAAACACATGTGGGAGGGGGCTTGCCCCCTCCCACATTTTTGATCGGGTTTACAGCTTTACCGAAGAGCGCCCAGGCTTCTTGCTCAGCAACAAATGCGAGAACACCGCATGCAAATCATCCGACGCACTTTCCTCATCGAGGTTGAGCTTGCTGTCGATGTGATCCATGTGATGCATCATCAAACTCACCGCCAGCGCCGCGTCCCGGGCTTCGATCGCATCGATCAACTGGGTGTGTTCATCGTAGGAACAGTGCGAGCGGTTACCGCTTTCGTACTGGGCGATGATCAACGAGGTCTGGGACACCAGGCTGCGCTGGAAGCTGATCAGCGGCGCGTTCTTCGCCGCTTCGGCCAGCTTCAGATGGAACTCTCCGGAAAGGCGGATACCGGCACCGCGATCGCCGCGGGAGAAGCTGTCGCGTTCGTCGTTGACCATCTGTCGCAACTCGGCCAACTGCTCAGCCGTGGCGTGCTGCACCGCCAGTTCCGTGATCGCCCGCTCGACCAGACGTCGGGCCAGGAACACCTGGCGCGCTTCTTCGACACTGGGGCTGGCCACCACGGCGCCACGATTTGGCCGCAGTAGCACCACGCCTTCATGGGCCAAACGCGACAGCGCGCGGCGAATGATGGTGCGGCTGACGCCGAAGATTTCGCCCAGTGCCTCTTCGCTCAACTTGGTACCGGGAGCCAGGCGTTGTTCGAGGATCGCCTCGAAGATATGCGCGTAGACGATATCGTCCTGGGTTCCACTGCGACCGGTCTTGCCGGCTCGCGGTTGTTTCTTGAGAGGTTGCAACTGTTCGTTCATGGGCACTCGGGTCGGGAGAACGGCGGCGAATTAACGGTAATACGGCAACAAAGATGCGCTGGCAAGTATCGCCTAAAATCAGCGCACATTGTACACAACCCCATGTGCCAACACACTGTACGGCTGTTTGCGGCCCCGGCTGTATTGCAATGAATCGTTACGTTTGAGTTTAGGCTTGAATCTGCGCCTTCACTGGCAAACTCCCAGGTAAAAGGAAACACCTCGCCATGACCGACGCCACCCAAGCGCCCTTGCGCCCGCTGGCCGATACTTCTCCCTCGGCCATCGTCGCCGGTTTCATCGCCATGATGACCGGCTACACCAGCTCCCTGGTGCTGATGTTCCAGGCTGGCCAAGCCGCCGGTTTGACCACCGCGCAGATTTCCTCGTGGATCTGGGCGATTTCCATCGGCATGGCGGTGTGCAGCATCGGCCTGTCCCTGCGCTACCGCACGCCGATCACCATTGCCTGGTCGACGCCCGGCGCCGCGCTGTTGATCACCAGCCTCGGCGGCGTCAGTTACGGCGAAGCCATCGGCGCCTACATCACCTGCGCGGTGCTGGTGACGCTCTGCGGGCTGACCGGCAGCTTCGAAAAACTGGTCAAACGCATCCCGGCGTCGCTGGCGGCGGCCTTGCTGGCGGGGATTCTGTTCAAGATCGGCAGCGAGATTTTCGTCGCCGCGCAACATCGCACCGGCCTGGTGCTGGGGATGTTTTTCACCTACCTGATCATCAAACGCCTGTCGCCGCGGTATGCGGTGCTCGCCGCGCTGGTGATCGGCAGCGTGCTGTCCGGGCTGATGGGGCTCCTGGATTTCAGCGGCTTTCACCTGGAAGTGGCAACGCCGGTGTGGACCACGCCGCACTTCTCGCTGGCGGCGACCATCAGCATCGGCATCCCGCTGTTCGTGGTGGCGATGACCTCGCAGAACATGCCGGGCGTGGCCGTGTTGCGCGCCGACGGCTACAACGTGCCTGCGTCGCCGCTGATCACCGTCACCGGCCTGGCCTCGCTGGTGCTGGCGCCGTTCGGCTCCCACGGCATCAACCTGGCGGCGATCAGTGCGGCGATCTGCACCGGGCCCCACGCTCATGAAGACCGTAACAAGCGCTACACGGCGGCTGTCTGGTGTGGGGTGTTCTACGGCATTGCCGGGGTGTTCGGCGCCACATTGGCGGCCTTGTTCGCAGCGCTGCCCAAAGAGCTGGTGCTGTCGATTGCGGCGTTGGCCTTGTTTGGCTCGATCATCAATGGCTTGAGCATTGCCATGAATCAGCCGAAGGAACGGGAAGCGGCGCTGATCACCTTTATGGTCACCGCGTCAGGCTTGACGTTGTTTTCCATCGGGTCGGCGTTCTGGGGAATTGTGGCGGGGGTGTTGACGCTGCTGATTCTGAACTGGCGCAAGGCCTGAGTGTTTAAGGCCCCATAACGAAACAGCGACCCGGGCGGGTCGCTGTTTCATGACATCAGACGGCCGAGTTGATCGACGTCTCTGGATGCCAAGCGTCCAACAGCGCGCTTACTTCAACGCGAGTCAGCTCTGCGCGGGCCTTGAGCCACGCTTCAACGGTTGCACGTTGCTCTTCGGTGACCGAACCACGAGTGGCTTTGCACACCAGACCGAAGTCATCGCCGCCGACGTAGTCGAGGCCATTGCCGTCCATCGCTTCGGTCAGGAACGCTTCGAGGAACGCGTCAACCGCTGCATCGTCCAAACCTTCTTTGAAATCCAGGTTCAGTTCGAAACCCAGCTCTTGAAATTCATCAACGCACAGTTTTTTGCGCAGACGCCGGGAACGGTTAGTCGCCATTGGAACAATCCTCATAAGTAATAACGGGCGGCACTTTAGCAGTTTAAGGAAGCGATTGCCCGATTCTCTAGGACAGGCGGCGAAATGCTCGGAAAAAAAACGCCGATTAGCAGCTATCGTTCAGCTACAAGTGGCTCCAGCTTGGGGCATAATGCCGACACTTTCATGACCACTGGGGGATTTTCTTACATAACCCTCGCCTTTTTTCACCCTCCTCAGCAGTAGGGTCTTATTTCTTATGATCAAATCTTTGCGTCCATTGCTCCTTGCCGGCTTTCTCCTGCCGCTGGCCTTTTCCGCCACCGCCGCCCCGATCAACAACACCCTGCCGCCCAATGTTGCACAGGCCCTGCAGAAGGCCAAACTGCAAAACACCGCACTGTCCCTGGTGATGCTCCCGCTGAACGGTCCCGGCACACCCACCGTATTCAACGCCGACGTCTCGGTGAACCCGGCCTCTACCATGAAGCTGGTCACCACCTACGCGGCCCTGGAAATGCTCGGCCCCAACCACCAGTGGAAGACCGAGTTCTACACCGACGGCACCCTCAGCGGTGGCGTGTTGCGCGGCAACCTGTACCTCAAGGGTGGCGGCGACCCCAAGCTGAACATGGAAAAACTCTGGCTGCTGATGCGTGACCTGCGAGCCAATGGCGTGCAGCAAGTCACTGGCGACCTGGTACTGGACCGTAGCTTCTTTATCCAGCCACAACTGCCGGAATTCAATGACGACGGCAATGACGAGAACAAACCGTTCCTGGTCAAGCCCGATGCCCTGCTGGTCAACCTCAAGGCCTTGCGCTTCGTGACGCGCAACGATTCGGGACGCGTGATCGTGTCGGTCGAGCCGCCGATTGCCAGCATTCGCATCGACAATCAGGTCAAGGTATCCAACGCCAAGCAGTGTACCGGTGACGTGCGCTACAACCCGGTGACGGCGGCCGATGGCAGCATCACAGTAACCGTCAGCGGCCAGTTGGGCGAAGGCTGCAGTTCGCAGACCTACTTGTCGCTGCTCGACCACGCCACGTATACCGCCGGCGCCGTGCGGGCGATCTGGCAGGAATTGGGCGGCACCATCCAGGGCCGCGACATCCAAGCTCCGGTGCCCAAGGACGCCAAGGTACTGGCACGGGCCTTCTCGCCGGACCTGGCGGAAATCATCCGCGACATCAACAAATACAGTAACAACACCATGGCCCAGCAATTGTTCCTGAGCCTGGGCGCGCAGTTTCGCAACGATGCCGACGGCGACGATGCCAAGGCCGCCCAACGTGTGGTGCGCCAGTGGCTGGCGAAGAAAGGCATCACTGCACCGCATCTGGTGATGGAGAACGGTTCCGGCCTGTCACGTGCCGAACGCGTCAGTGCCCGTGAAATGGCGGCCATGCTGCAAGCCGCGTGGAAAAGCCCCTACGCGGCTGAGTACATCAGCTCGATGCCGATTGCCGGCACCGACGGCACCATGCGCAAACGCCTGAAGACCACTGCCATGCGCGGCGAAGCCCACGTCAAGACCGGCACCTTGAACACCGTGCGGGCCATCGCCGGGTTCAGCCGCGATAACAACGGCAATACCTGGGTAGTGGTGGCGATTCTCAACGATCCGAAACCGTGGGGTGCGTCGTCGGTGCTCGACCAGGTGCTGCTGGACCTGTATCGCCAGCCGAAGCTGGCGGCGGCGGCGCCAGTCCTCTAGCGTTTGTGGCGAGGGGGCTTGCTCCCGCTGGGCTGCGACGCAGCCCTCAAGCCCGGCCCCGAATGTTATCTGCAAGCATGCGGGGTGTTAATCGGGACCGCTTCGCGGTCCAGCGGGAGCAAGCTCCTTCGCCACAGTTTCGACCCGATCCCTGCCCGCCTGCTTGGCCACGTACACCGCCGAATCCGCGCGCAGCAGCAACCCGTCGACCCCTTCGTCGATCCGCCAACTGGCCACCCCGAAGCTGGCTGTGACGGTCCCCACCGACTCCATCGGCGCGCTGCGCAGCGACTGCCATAACGCCATCGCCAAACTGTAGGCCTGGGTGCTATCGGTATTGGGGCACAACACCATGAACTCCTCGCCGCCCAGGCGACAGAACACATCGCTGCGGCGCAGACGTTGGCTGATGCGCTTGCACAGTTCCTGCAAGACCCCGTCGCCGACCGCATGGCCATATTGGTCGTTGATACGCTTGAAGTGATCGATATCCAGCATGATCACTGACAACGCCCCCGACGTGCGATTCAGGCGGACCATCTCGGCCTTGAGACGATCCTGGAAATACCGGCGGTTGTGAATCCCGGTGAGGGCATCGGTGATGGACAGCGCGCGCAGTTCTTCTTCCACGCGCTTGAGATCGGAAATATCAGACACATAACCATGCCACAGCGTACCGCCGCCCGGCAGTTCCTCCGGCGTGGCCTCACCGCGAATCCAGCGCAGGCCCCGTTGCGGCAACTGCACGCGGTACTCTTCGCGCCAGTGGCTCAATTGCAGCGCGGATAAGCGGATCGACGCATCCACCCGCTCGACGTCCAGGGGGTGGATGCGCTCCAAGACCTGCTTCGCATCCCGTTGCAGCACCCCGGTGTCGATCTCGTAGATATCGCGCATGCCATCGCTGGCGTAGATAAACCGCCAGTTGTCCTGGGGCTCCACGGTGAACTGGAAGATCCCGCCAGGCACATGGGCGCTGAGTTTTTTCAGCAAGCGGTCCCGCACGGCCAGGGCCTCATAGGCGCGTTTTTGCTCGGTGACATCCAGGTAAATCGCCAGGTGCCCGACCCATAAGCCATGCTCATCCAGCAACACGGTGCCGAGCATATTCACCGTCAACTGGCTGCCGTCCTCGCGCACCAGGGTCCACTCGCGGGCCTCCTGCGGGTTGTCCGGGCTTTCCACCAGCATCGCCTGGCTCGGCGGGATTCGCCGGCCCAACGCCACGCTCAAACTCGTCGCGCGCGCGTCCAGCTCCGCCGCGACATGCAGGCTTTCCAGGGTCAAGCGGCCGATTACGTGCTCGGCCTTGAACCCCAGCATCTGCTCGGCACCGGCGTTGAAGGTGTTGATCACGCCGTGCAAGTCGGTGGCAATGATTGCAACCTGCGTCGCGGCGTTCAGCACGCTACGCAACTGGCCGTGGGCGCCGCGCAGTTCCTGCTCGCGCAGGCGCAACTGCGCGGTACGCTGCTCCACCAGTTTCAAGGCGCGCTGACGCTGGCTGACCAACATATAGAGCAAGACGCTAAGCAACAGGCTGAAGAGCCCGCCCATGGCCAGGATCGAGACCAGGGAGAAACCGCTGCCCTTTTCGAACACCAGGCTGGGGCGCAGCGTTAGGGCGTAGACATGATCGCCGAGGGTCAGGCGGCGCGTGGCCACCAGATCGCTGTTGGCCAAAGCATTGCTGGACTCGTACAGCAGGCGCTTTTGCTGGTCAGAAGTGTCGACGATCTGCGTCACCAGATTATCGCGATCCGGCTTGGGCAAGCCGTCGGCCATCAACTGGCGCATGCTGATCACGGCCATCACAAAGCCGTAGGGTTCTGTCCCGCCTAGGGAGACGACTGGTGCGACCAATAACACGCCGGTGGCGTAGGCCGGCTCCACACCCACCAACTGCATGGGCTGGGACACTGCCAGCTTACCGCTCGCTTGTGCGCGCTGAAGGGTCGAGCGCCGCAGAGGTTGGGCCAGCAGGTCAAAGCCCAGGGGCGAACCGAGCAGGCTGTGGGTCTGGCTGTACAGGATCGGCACGTATTCATCGCGCTCCACCGCCGGGGCCAACTCACCGAGTGAATTCAGTTCACGTATCCTGAAGGGCAGAGCGCGCTGGCGCGATACTTCCTGCTCAAACTGAACGCGCTGATCACGCAGCACCCGCGGCGCCCAGACATACGCACGGGAACGCAGCAGCAAGGGCTGGGCGAAACCATCGAACTCGTCTCGGGACACGTCACTGGAATTGACGAAAAAGCGTTGCAGGCTGGCCAGACGTTGCTCCTGGTCCTCGAAACGCTCCTGCAGACGGGTGAATCGCTCATTGACCAACAGTTGGAAACGCTGGCGCTCCTGCTGTTGATAGAGGTCGGATGTCGCCCAGGCAATGATGATCGTCAAGGTGCTGCCTGCCAAAAACACCACCAATGCCATCAGCCAAGCCGATACCTGCTCACTGATAAAACCTAGGATCTTCGGGCGAACGGCTTGCAACGGCATAGGCAACACTCACAACGCCAGCGTGCTGGGGTGTCACTTTGGCTGGACGTTTAGTTATAGCTAGCGGCCCTGTATTTGACCAGCGTAAAAAGCCGCAAGACCCGATTATTCGAGGCTTGCGGCTTATGGGGGGGAGCAATCAGCGAGCGGTGATTTTCCAGGCCCGATGGATCTTCGCATTGCGCGCAAAATCCGGGTCGAGGGTCTTGTCGCTGATTTCCTCGACCGCGTAGCGTTCGCTGAGGTTGTCCTCAAGCACAAACTTGCGGAAGTTGTTCGAGAAGTACAGCACGCCACCCGGTGCCAGGCGCGCCATGGCGAGATCGAGCAACTGCACGTGGTCGCGCTGCACGTCGAAGATACCTTCCATGCGCTTGGAGTTGGAGAAGGTCGGCGGGTCGATGAAGATCAGGTCGAACTCATCGCGACTGGCTTCCAGCCACGCCATCACATCACCCTGCTCCAGGCGGTTCTTGTCGGAGAAACCGTTGAGGGAGAAGTTACGACGTGCCCAGTCCAGGTAGGTCTTGGACAGGTCGACGCTGGTGGTGCTGCGCGCGCCACCCTTGGCTGCGTGCACGCTGGCGGTGGCGGTGTAGCAATACAGGTTGAGGAAACGCTTGCCGGCCGCCTCTTTCTGGATGCGCATGCGCATCGGACGGTGGTCGAGGAACAGGCCGGTGTCGAGGTAGTCGGTGAGGTTGACCAGCAGCTTCACGCCGCCTTCGCTGACCTCGGTGAACTTGCCCTGGGCGCTCTGGCGCTCGTACTGCTTGGTGCCGCTTTGACGCTCGCGGCGCTTGACCACCACGCGGTTCTTGTCGATGTTCAGCGCCTGGGGAATGGCCGCCAGGGCATCGAACATGCGTGCGGAGGCTTTTTCCGGGTCGATGGATTTCGGCGCGGCGTATTCCTGCACGTGGACCCAATCGTGATACAGGTCGATGGCCATGGAATATTCCGGCATGTCGGCATCGTAGACGCGGTAGCAATCCACACCTTCACGCTTGGCCCACTTGCCCAGTTGCTTGAGGTTCTTTTGCAGGCGGTTGGCGAACATCTGCCCGCCTTCGCTCAGGCGCGCCTGTTCGACCACGGGGGCTGGCGCCGCTGCTGGTTTGATCGGGTTGCCGTTCTTATTGTACTGGCGCTCTTGCGGCTCGGTCGGGGCCTGGTCGTAGGCGGCTTGTTCGCGTTCGGCCTGGCGCTGCTCCGGAGTGCGGCGCTCGCCGGTGACGAACTGGTCCGGGTTGACCTTGATCAGCAGCAATTTGCACGGCAAGGCGCCGTTCCAGAACGCATACTGCTTGTGGCTGCGGATGCCCATGCGCTTGCCCAGGTCCGGCGCGCCGGTGAATACCGCCGCTTCCCAGCCCATGCACGCTTGGCGCAGACGCTCGCCGAGGTTCTGGTAAAGGTACAACAAGCTCGCTTCGTCACCCAGGCGCTCGCCGTAGGGCGGGTTGCAGATCACCAGGCCTTTCTGGTTCTGGTCCGGACGCGGCTCGAACGTAGCGACTTCGCCCTGGTACACCTTGATCCAATGGCTGAGGCCGGCACGCTCGATGTTGTTGCGAGCAGGCTGGATCAAGCGCGGATCGGCTTCGTAGCCACGAATCCACAACGGCGGCTTGTTCATGCCGATGGCGGCACGCTCGCTGGCCTCGGTGTGAAGTTTCTTCCACAGCGCCGGGACGTGACCGAGCCAGGTGGTGAAACCCCACAGTTCGCGATTGAGGTTGGGCGCCATATCGGCGGCGATCATCGCGCCTTCCACCAAGAAGGTGCCCACGCCACACATCGGGTCGGTCAGCGCGCCGCCTTCAGCAGCGATGCGCGGCCAGCCGGCACGAATCAGGATCGCTGCCGCGAGGTTTTCCTTCAACGGTGCGGCACCCTGCTGCAGGCGGTAACCGCGCTGGTGCAGGCTGTGGCCGGACAGGTCGAGGGACAGGATCGCTTCGCCACGGTCCAGGCGCAGGTGGATGCGCAGGTCCGGATTGATCTTGTCGATGGACGGACGCTCGCCGGTTGGCGTGCGCAGCTTATCGACGATTGCATCCTTGACCTTCAGCGCGCCGAAGTGGGTGTTGTCGATGCCCGAGCCGTGACCGCTGAATTCCACCGCCAGACTGCCGTCCGGGACCATGTGCTCAGCCCACTCGATATCCAGCACGCCGTGATAGAGGTCTTCGGCGTCCTTCATCGGGAAGCGCTTGAGTACCAGCAACACGCGGTTGGCCAGGCGCGACCAGAGGCACAGGCGGTAAGCAGTTTCCATGTCGGCCATGCCGCGCACGGCCGAGGTGTGCTCGCGGGCTTCCTCAAGGCCAAGCCCGACGGCTTCCTCGATCAGCAGGCCTTCGAGGCCCTTGGGGCAGGTGAGGAAGAGTTCAAAACGGTCCGACATGGGTAATCCAGGCTTTTCAGCAATAAATGAACGGGCGACGCATCGCCGGCTCGGTTTTCAATCAAGCACTTTTCTTGAAGAGTGCTCGCGTGGCACGAATGTGCCGTCCCACCCCGTCTACCGGGCCTTTGGGCCTAGATTGACGGGGCAGAGAGATAATTTTTGCAACAAAAAGAAATATTCAGACCCTTCGTCGAATAGTGACCGACCGTGACGGGCGGGCTTTCTCACCGCAGGAAAAAGCCCATTCTCTTCGCAAGGCACATCATAGCTGGCTTTGCCCAATAAAAGGGGCGAAAAGCCATCCCAGCTTATGGCTATAGCATCACTATTGTGACGTGCTTATGACAAAACGATCATTGAATCCATGTGACCTATTGGTTAGAACTCAACACAGGTCAGCGCCACAACGACGCTGACACATTGGCTCGCCACGCCGGCAGCGAGCCACACCAACGGCAGAAAAACTCTGCCCGGCCCCAGACGAGGCCGAAGGATATCAAGACAGTCAACAAGTGAGGGAAACACCCTATGAGAAGACTTAAGCGTGATCCGTTGGAAAGAGCATTTTTACGCGGATATCAATATGGCGTTCATGGCAAATCCCGTGAGCTTTGCCCATTTACTCTACCGTCGGTACGCCAAGCCTGGATCAACGGCTGGCGAGAAGGACGCGGCGACAACTGGGACGGTATGACAGGCACTGCGGGCATCCACAGACTCAACGAACTTCACGCGGTCGGCTAATCAAGGGCATTTAATTCCGACACCAGCACGAATAGTAGGTAACAACTTAACCACGCACGCCCTATCCAGGCGGCGGGCTTCGGCCCAGGGGCTCCTCTTGAGGAGCCCTTTTTATTGGGCGTGTGTCAGGCCTTTTTTGGCAACGCCGCAATCGCGTCCACCGCCTCGCGAATCAACGCCGGGCCCTTGTAGATAAAGCCGGAATACAGCTGCACCAGGCTAGCACCGGCGGCGATTTTCTCGGCCGCATGTTTGCCTTCGGTGATACCGCCAACCGCGATGATCGGCAAACGCCCTGCCAACTCGGTAGCCAGCACCTTGACGATATGCGTGCTCTTGTCACGCACCGGGGCGCCCGACAAGCCGCCCGCTTCGTCGCCATGGGCCAGGCCTTCAACACCGACACGGCTGAGGGTGGTGTTGGTGGCAATCACCGCATCCATCCCTGAATCCACCAGGGCCTGGGCGACCAGTACGGTTTCTTCATCACTCATGTCCGGGGCGATCTTGATCGCCAACGGCACGCGCTTGCCATGGCGCACGGCGAGGTCTTCCTGGCGCTGGCGCAAGGCTTCGAGCAATTGCTTGAGGGAATCACCAAACTGCAGGCTACGCAGGCCAGGGGTGTTGGGCGAGCTGACGTTCACCGTGACGTAGCTGGCGTGGGCGTAGACCTTGTCCAGGCAGATCAGGTAGTCATCCACCGCGCGCTCCACCGGCGTGTCGAAATTCTTGCCGATATTGATCCCGAGAATGCCCTTGTACTTCGCCGCTTGAACCCGCGACAGCAGGTGATCGACACCGAGGTTGTTGAAGCCCATGCGGTTGATGATCGCCTCGGCTTCCGGCAGGCGAAAAATGCGCGGCTTGGGGTTGCCCGGCTGAGGACGCGGGGTCACGGTGCCGATTTCGACGAAACCGAAACCCAACTGCGCAAAGCCGTCGATGGCCGTACCGTTCTTGTCCAGGCCGGCAGCCAGCCCGACCGGGTTGGGGAAGTCGAGCCCCATCACCGACACCGGCATTTTCGCCGGTGCCTTGCATACCAGGCCATTTAGCCCAAGGCGGCCACCGGCACCGATCAGGTCCAGGGACAGATCATGGGAGGTCTCCGGGGAGAGTTTGAACAACAACTGGCGGGCCAGGGTATACATGGGCGGGCTAGACTCGGATGGCGGCGATAAGTGGCGGCGATTATAGCCGGGCTGGCTGGCTGCGTGCGAGGCGTGCCGCCCAATCGTCAGTAGCGATGCGCGACCAACGCTTCGTAGCGGGCCCAGATCTTCTGTGCGTACTGCAGGCGTAACGCTTCACGCTGCGGACCGGGGCCCGGGCCTGCGTTGTAGGCGCCTATGGCCGTCCAGTTATAGCCGAAACGCTGAATGAACTCGGCAAGAATCGACGCCCCGACCTCTACCGACAGGCAGGGCTCACTCAACAGCCGTTCTTCGGTGATGCCCTGTTTGAGCAGGCGGGGCAAATGGATGCTGTTGATCTGCATCAGACCGATATCGCGGGTGCCATTGCGATTGTTGTAATTCATCGCGCCCGCACGATACCCCGACTCTACGGCGGCAATGGCCTGCAGCAACTCCGGTTCAAGATCGTAACGACTGGCCACCTCGTCCCAGCAATACGCCAGTGCCTGATTGCTTCCCATCAGCACCACCAGCAACAGGCCCCTGCGCCACACGTTGCGCTTTACCTGCCACAGGCCGAGCAAACATGGATGGGCTGCGACGGGGTGCGCTCAGCAGGTCGCACCGGGCACGTAAAGCGATAGCCTCTGCCATAGACCGTCTTGATAAACCCTTTGTCGGCACGCAAATGCTTACGCAATGAATAAATGCAGCGAGTCAGCGACTCCTCCGACACCTCCCCCTGGCGCCAAGCCATTTCAAGCAAACAGTCTTTGGTCATCAGCGCACCACCAGACACCAACAGCAAGCGCAGCACCTGCCACTCCTTGGGCGGCAACTGGATATCCGCGCCCTCACCGGTCAAACGTCCATCGCCATGCAGGGTCCAGTGGCCAAAGACCAGGGAAGTCGTCATCCCTCCATCATTCACGACGGCCATACACACCTCTGCATCCAACCACTGACATTAAAATCCTAATTTCCAGAACCGGCTCATACGCCGACGGCACGACTATAAAAAAGGCGCCCCCTACCCACCCTAGGAAAAAACCCATATCAGCAAGGCTTTCAGGAATAGCCTTGTAAGAAATCTCACTGGAGCTAACAACTAAGGCGATACCCACTCCTGGTAAACCTCAAGCAGCTCAACCCCCAGGCGGTCTTCCAACTGAACCAGCTCGCCCAGAGCCAACAATTGGCCATTGACCCGCACTTCCACGCAATGGATGACTTCCGGCGCCAAAGGCAGCACTTTCCCCGGTGCAAACAGCGCCAGCCGCTTGCGCGTGATCAGTTGTTCCTGCAAAAGAATTTCCAGATGCATGGCGAACGCCTACCTCATTGATCGACATCGCGAATCGACCGCACAAACGCACGTTGCACCCGTTCGTATTGCGGCTGAGTCAGCGGCGGAGGCCCGACAGCGCCACCCAAAGTCTTGAGCTCGTTGCCCAAGGCCCGGGCCTGAATCACAAACAGCCGTACCTCGGCACGCTGGCCTGGCGCAGTGGCACGCCCTTCGGCATCAACATCCCGACGAAAACCGCCTAACCACAGACGTTTACCCTGAGGCATCCGAACGACGCTGCTAACGCTCACCCGCCCGACTGCGGTCATTTTCTGACGCTGCCGCGCCTCGCCCATCTGGCGATCATCCTCAAGGCTCAACAGCATCTCGATCTCGTTCGCCTCGGCAAACCGCGGCAACACGCTGACCTGGGTGCCATAGCGCACGGGCTTCCAGGCGGTGCTCCCGCCGGGGGGCCCCGGCAAGTAGAGTGTGTGGTTATCCTGGAAGACCGCAGGAACGTTCTCCTGGGTGAGAATCACGGGCAGTGTCACCACCCGCGCCCGCCGCCGCCGCTCCAGCACGGCGATTTGCGCCATCAAGCGATTGTCCTCCAACGGCTCCAGCACCCGGGTCGCCGAGACTGATGTGTGGGTTTCCTCGGCCCAGGCCTGGTCGATTTTCTTGAGTTCGTCACGGTCCACATCCACCAGCCACAGCGAAACCTCGATCGGGCGCTTGGGCACATCCAGCTCCGCCACCAGTTGCTCGATAAAACTCACCTGGGCAGGCTTGCCCTTGATGAGCAGGCTGTTGGTATCCGGGTAGGGGATCACTGCCAGGCTCTTGTCGGCCAGCAAACCGGGCGGCCGTTGCGCAGGGGCCTGTTGTTCGCGGGAAATCACGGTCTCGATCAGCGACGCCATGCCCGGCACATTGACCTTTTCATCGCCCATGACGTACTCACGGTCCGCCACATGGGTATTGAGCACCTGCACCACGCCAAACCCCTGCTTGCCCACACGGAGCCCGGCCCGCTGGCGGTCCATCAATTGGGCAAGGTGCAGCACCTGGTCGACATAGTTCGCCGGCCCGGACACATAGAACATCCGCCCCCCGCTCTCCCGCAGGGGGTAGCGGGACTCATCGAGCCCCGAGCGACGCATGAGCTCACGCAGCCTTGAGACGCAGATATGCCGCAACGTCACAGCCGAGCTCTTCGCTTCATCTGCGGCGTAGAGGTAAAGCACCTGCCCGTCGCTGTACCAGATCAGGTGATGCAGCTCGGCCACCGCCTCCAGCACCTGCTGTGCCCGGCTGAAATCGTAGGTTCCGGAAACGCGTTGGCGGGCCGCCGCCCGGCTGACAACGACCGGCAGGCCAAGAGGCAGCGACAACGCGCTAAAAAACGTATGCAGGCTTTCGTCCCGCGCCTGGTAGGTCTCGCCCCAGGCAGACGCGCAGCCCAGCATCAACACCGCGCAAAACAGCCAGCGGCGGAGCCGGTGGGCGGCCATCGTTGTGGGAGAGTCGTACACCGTGGGGTTTCCTGGGCAGTCTGGCATAGGGAAGCGGCCATACTGAAAGCCTGCGGCGTTTCAATCTTGATGGAAAGTTGACGGCGTACCCCGCCGTTCTGCCCGTGGCATGTGCCTTGCTACGCACTCTGCATCAGAGCGCGCGCCAACGTCGGAGCGGGCTTACGGACAAAGGCGTCGTTACCCGCAATGGCCCGCACTGCCATCTGAGGGAACGACGCTTTTTTTTGAACGAAAAGGTAGGTGTTGATGAACGATTCGGACGGCAACAGCCCGATAAACGACCCGCTGGCCTGGGTCAACGGCAGTGACGCCCCGGAAAAGAGCAGCCTCGACCTGGGCTTCATGGCCTTGAGCGATTGCGCCTCGCTGGTGGTCGCGGCTACCCAGGGCTTCGCGCAACCCTATGGCTTGACGCTGAACCTCAAGCGCCAGTCGTCGTGGGCCAACCTGCGCGACAAACTGGTCAGCGGTGAACTGGATGCCGCCCACAGCCTGTATGGGCTGATCTACGCCGTACACCTGGGCATCGGCGGCGTGGCCGCCACCGACATGGCAGTGCTGATGGGGCTGAACCAGAACGGGCAGAGCATCAACCTGTCCCACGATCTGCAACAGCAAGGGGTGGTCACTCCTGAGGCGCTGGATCGCCATGTGCACCAAAGCCGAACAAAACTGACCTTCGCTCAGACGTTTCCCACAGGCACCCACGCCATGTGGCTGTATTACTGGCTGGCAAGCCAAGGCATTCATCCATTGCAGGACGTGAACAGTGTGGTGGTCCCTCCGCCACAAATGGTGGCGCATCTATTAGCCGGGCGCATTGACGGTTTTTGTGTCGGCGAACCCTGGAGCGCCAGCGCGGTGAAGCAGAACCAGGGTTTCACCCTCGCGACCACCCAGGCGATCTGGCCGGATCATCCGGAAAAAGTGCTCGGCTGCACCCAGGCGTTCGTCGACCAATACCCCAACACCGCCCGCGTGCTGGTGATGGCGATCCTGGAGGCCAGCCGCTTTATCGAGGCGAGCCACGAAAACCGCCGTTCCACCGCGCAGTTGCTCAGCGCCCGCGAGTACCTCGACGCACCGCTCGACTGCATCGAACCGCGTCTGCTCGGGGCCTACGACGATGGCCTCGGCAACCAGTGGCAAGATCCCCATGCGCTGCGCTTTTTCGCCGATGGCGAGGTGAACCTGCCCTACCTCTCCGACGGCATGTGGTTCATGACCCAGTTTCGCCGCTGGGGCCTGTTGCGCGAAGACCCGGACTACCTGGGCATTGCCCGTAAAGTGCAGCAACTGGATCTGTATCGCCAGGCGGCCGATGCCGTCGGCGTCCCCACAAACGCCCAGGACATGCGCAGCAGCCAGTTGATCGACGGCAAGATCTGGGATGGCTCCGACCCTGCCACCTACGCCCGCAGCTTCCGCCTGCATGCCCTGGCCGACCACGCCAGCCGCCACGCCCTGCGCTGACAGGAGGACCGATATGTTGCGAATCCTGTTGATCAACGACACACCGCGCAAGGTCGGGCGCCTCAAGGCAGCACTGACCGAGGCCGGGTTTGAGGTGATCGATGAGTCGGGCCTGACCATCGATTTGCCTGCGCGCGTCGAAACGGTGCGGCCGGACGTGATCCTGATCGATACCGAGTCACCCGGCCGCGATGTGATGGAGCAAGTGGTGCTGGTCAGCCGCGACCAACCGCATCCAATCGTGATGTTCACCGACGAGCACGACCCGGACGTCATGCGCCAAGCCATCAAATCCGGCGTCAGCGCCTACATTGTCGAAGGCATCCAGGCCCAACGTCTGCAGCCGATCCTCGACGTGGCCATGGCCCGTTTCGAAAGCGACCAGGCCCTGCGCGCCCAGTTGCACGCCCGCGACCAACAACTGGCCGAGCGCAAGCGCATCGAACTGGCCAAAGGCATGCTAATGAAAATGAAGAACTGCAACGAGGAAGAGGCCTACACCTTGATGCGCCGCCAGGCCATGAGCCGCCAGCAGAAACTGATCCAGGTGGCGGAGCAGATCATCGCCATGAGCGAGTTGCTTGGCTAAAAAACCATCGTGGCCGGTTGGCCCAGGACTTGCTAAGTATTCAACACAGGTAACCAACGGCGGTTGCCCCTCCACGACAAAGACGTCGCACACCCGGTTTGCCCTCGCGAACCCGGTGGCGGCGTTTTTTCGTTTTGGCCCCCGTAACACGGGGCCGGTGGGGCGGCCTTAGCGGGCTGTTCCATCACCAGGCCTTCTTACAAGACTCCCAACCGTTGAGGTGCGTGATGAAATCAAGCTTCTGGAAATCCGGGCACACCCCGACCCTGTTTGCCGCGTTCCTGTATTTTGACCTGAGTTTCATGGTCTGGTACCTGCTGGGCCCGCTCGCGGTGCAAATTGCCGCCGACCTGCACCTGACCACGCAACAACGCGGCCTGGTGGTGGCGACACCCATCCTGGCAGGCGCGGTGCTGCGCTTTCTGATGGGCATGCTGGCAGACAAACTCTCACCCAAAACCGCCGGGCTGATTGGCCAGGTGATTGTGATCGCCGCACTCTTCGGCGCCTGGAAACTCGGAATCCACAGCTACGAGCAAGCACTGCTGCTGGGGCTGTTCCTGGGGATGGCCGGTGCCTCCTTCGCAGTCGCCCTGCCATTGGCGTCCCAGTGGTATCCCGCTGAGCACCAGGGCAAAGCCATGGGCATCGCCGGCGCCGGCAACTCCGGCACGGTGTTCGCCGCCCTGCTGGCACCGGTACTCGCGGCGGCGTTCGGCTGGAGCAACGTGTTCGGTTTCGCCCTGATTCCGTTGATCCTGACGCTGATCGTCTTCGCCTGGCTCGCGCGCAATGCCCCCGAGCGCCCGAAGGCCAAATCCATGGCCGACTACTTCAAGGCCCTGGGCGATCGCGACAGCTGGTGGTTCATGTTTTTCTATAGCGTGACCTTTGGTGGTTTTATCGGCCTGGCCAGCGCCCTGCCCGGCTACTTCAACGACCAATACGGCCTGAGCCCCGTGACCGCCGGCTACTACACCGCCGCCTGTGTGTTCGGCGGTAGCCTGATGCGTCCACTCGGCGGCGCCCTGGCTGATCGCTTCGGCGGGATTCGCACGTTGCTGGGCATGTACAGCGTGGCGGCGATTTGCATCGCAGCGGTGGGTTTCAACCTGCCCAGTTCCTACGCGGCCCTGGCCCTGTTCGTCTGCACCATGCTCGGTCTCGGCGCCGGTAATGGCGCAGTGTTCCAGTTAGTGCCCCAGCGCTTCCGCCGTGAGATCGGCGTAATGACCGGGCTGATCGGCATGGCCGGCGGTATCGGTGGCTTCGCCCTGGCGGCGGGCATGGGCGCGATCAAACAAAGCACCGGCAGCTATCAGTTGGCCCTGTGGTTGTTCGCCAGCCTCGGCGTACTGGCCTGGTTCGGCCTGCACGGCGTCAAGCGCCGCTGGAGAACCACCTGGGGTTCGGCCGCCGTGACCGCCGCGCGCGTCTGATGAGCCTGCAACTGAGCGTCGCCCAGGCCAGCGCCATCGGCCCGCGCGCCGAGAACCAGGACGCCCTGCGCGTGGTCACGCCCCTGGCGGAACTGGCCGCGAGCAAGGGTTACCTGTGTGCCATCGCCGATGGTGTCAGCCAATGCGCCGACGGTGGCCTGGCCGCACGCTCGACCTTGCAGGCGCTGGCCCTGGACTATTACGCCACGCCGCAAACCTGGAGCGTGGCCCAAGCGCTCGAACGCCTATTGCTGGCGCAGAATCGCTGGCTGCAGGCCAATGGCGGCGGCCAGCCGTTGCTGACCACCCTCAGTGCACTGGTGTTTCGCGGGCAACGTTTCACCCTGGCCCACGTCGGCGATTGCCGGGCGTATCGCTGGCTGGACGGCGAGTTACAGCGCATCAGCGAAGATCATGTGTGGGAACAGCCGGGCATGCAGCATGTGCTCAAGCGCGCCCTCGGCCTGGATCAACACCTGGTGCTGGATTTTCTCGACGGCCAATTGCGCGAGGGCGAATGCTTCCTGCTGCTCAGCGATGGTGTGTGGGCAACCTTGGGTGATCACAGCATCAGTGCGATCCTGCGCGAGCAGACCGACCTCGATCTGGCGGTACACACGCTGATCACAGCCGCACACCTGGCCGGTAGCCAGGACAACGCCAGTGCCCTGCTTGTACGCATCGATAAACTCGGCGCCGCGACCCTGGGCGACGCACTGGTGCAGTTGCAGCAATGGCCGCTGCCCCCAGCGCTGAAAGCCGGGCAACAGTTCGAAGGCTGGCAGGTGGAAAGCGTACTGGCGCAGAGCCGACAGTCATTGCTGTATCGGGTACGCGATGCCCAACAGCAACCCTGGCTGCTGAAAACCCTGCCCCTCAGCCGTGACGATGACAACGACGCCGGTCAGGCCTTGCTGTCGGAGGAATGGTTTCTGCGGCGGGTGGCCGGGCGCGCGTTTCCTGAAGTCCACGCGGCCAGCGCGCGTCAGCATTTGTACTACGTGATGCGTGAATATCCGGGGCAAACCCTGGCGCAACTGTTCGAGCAACAAGGCCCATTACCCCTGGCGCAATGGCAATCCGTGGCCGAACGCTTGCTGCGGGCGGTGGGCCTGTTGCATCGCCGGCAAATACTGCACCGTGACATCAAACCGGAGAACCTGCTGCTGGGTGAGGATGGTGAATTACGCGTGCTGGATTTCGGCCTGGCCTACTGCACGGGTCTCTCGGAGGACCGGGCTCATGTGCTGCCCGGCACGCCGAGCTTTATCGCGCCCGAGGCGTTCCATGGTGAGCGTCCTACGGCCCAACAAGATTTATACAGCGTAGGCGTCTGCCTGTATTACCTGCTGACCGGGCATTACCCCTACGGTGAAATTGAAGCTTTCCAACGGCCCAGGTTCACCCAGCCGGTCAGCGCCAGCCGCTACCGTCCCGACCTGCCGGACTGGCTACCGCTCAGCCTCGACCGTGCGGTGGCTGCTCAACCGTCACAACGCTATGAAACCGCCGAAGAATGGCTGCTGGTCCTCGAGCAGGCAGACCGACGCGAACTGAGTGTCCGCCCTCGTCCTTTGCTGGAGCGGGAACCCTTGAAGGTCTGGCGCACCTTGGGGTTGCTCTCGATGCTGATCAATCTGGCGCTCCTCTATTTACTCTTTCACCGCTGACGTCATCTCTAGACGAGGGAAACCACATGAACGCAAAAGTCTGGCTGGTAGGCGCGGGCCCCGGCGACCCGGAGCTGCTGACCCTCAAGGCTGTACGGGCAATGAACACCGCCGATGTGGTGCTGATCGATGACCTGGTCAACCCGGCAGTCCTGGAACATTGCGCCGCAGCGCGGGTGATCACAGTCGGTAAACGCGGGGGCTGCCGCTCTACCCCGCAAGACTTTATCCACCGCCTGATGCTGCGTTATGCCCGCCAGGGAAAGTGCGTGGTAAGGCTCAAGGGCGGTGACCCATGCATTTTCGGGCGTGGTGGCGAAGAGGCTGCGTGGCTGCGCGAACGCGGCGTCGAAGTCGAGTTGGTCAACGGGATTACAGCCGGGCTGGCGGGCGCGACGAACTGCGCAATTCCGCTGACCTTGCGCGGTGTCAGTCGCGGCGTGACCCTCGTCACAGCCCACACCCAGGACGACAGCAGCCTCAATTGGCGCGCGCTGGCGGAAGGCGGGACGACGCTGGTGATCTATATGGGCGTAGCGAAGCTCGAAGAACTTCGACAGCAATTACTGGAAGGCGGGATGGCCGCAGATATGCCGGTGGCAATGATCGAAAATGCCTCGTTGCCGCAGCAGCGGGAGTGCCGTAGCAATTTGTCGCGGATGCAGGACGATGCACTGGCGTTCGCCTTGAAGAGCCCGGCGATCCTAGTGATCGGCAGCGTCGCCGCCATCTCGCAGGCCACCCACGTCGCAGTGGCAGCCAGTGCCTGAGGCAAATCCAGGGCGAAAAAAAACCCGGCCGGAGCCGGGTTTTTTTCTACTACTCAGTAATTACTGAGCAGCTTGAGCTTCAACCGCAGCTTCTACGCGACGGTTAACAGCACGACCAGCTTCAGTTGCGTTGTCAGCAACTGGGCGGGATTCGCCGTAACCTACCGAAGTAACGCGGTTGGCTGCTACGCCGTCTTTAACCAGGACTTGCTTAACAGCGTCAGCACGACGCTGGGACAGCTTCTGGTTGTAAGCGTCTGGACCTACGGAGTCAGTGTGACCAGCCACTTCTACGTGGGTAGCTGGGTACTGCTTCATGAAGTCGGCCAGGTTTTTCACGTCGCCGTAGCTGTTAGGCTTAACAACGGCCTTGTCGAAGTCGAACTTAACGTCCAGCTCAACACGAACAACGCTAGCAACTGGAGCTTCTGGCTCTGCTGCAACTGGCTCTGGAGCTGGTGCTGGAGCAGGAGCTGGAGCAGCCTTGCCGCCGCTACCGCCGAAGTTCACACCCAGACCAACCAGGGCCTGGTAGTCCCACTTACCGTTGTCCAGCTTGTAGTCAGCTTCAACGCCGCCACGAGCGTACAGGCTGTCAGTGATGTACCACTTAACGCCTGCACCAGTAGTCAGGAAAGTCGACTGGTCACGACCGGTATGGCCGTCAGCAGCTACGTTGGTCTGGCTGCCGTGAGCAACGCCGCCTTCAACGTATGGACGGATCGCGTCGCCAACGGTACCGAAGTGGTATTGGCTCTTCAGACCGAACTGATCGCCACGGATCTTCTGATTGCCAGTACCGTCGTTCGAGCGGGTGTAATCCAGCTTGCCGTAGGTAAGGTTCACCGAAACGTCGTCGGTCAGGAAGTAACCGATCGAAGCGCCTGGAGTGCGACCGTCTTCGACGTGATCAACACTGTCGTTGAACTTCTTCGCATAGAACAGCTCGCCTTCAACTGCGCCTTGGCCTTGTGCCAGTGCGCCGAAAGAAGTAGCGGCAATAAGAGAACCAATGGCCAAGCCCAAGGTGTTTTTCAGTTTCATCCGTTAAATCCCCATCTGGTGATTGTAAAGCAGTCCCTCAAACCGGGGGACAACTCGGCGACAAGTCTAACAGAACTTGCCTACACGTAAGAGATATTTGCCACGCACTAAGTTTCAGTCTCGCCCGCAAATTTCTCACGTAATTTATCAAGAGCACGTTTGTAACGCATTTTTGTAGCACTCAAACCCATATGCATGATGTCAGCAATTTCCTGAAATTCCAGCTCTGCGACAAAACGTAGCACCAGAATTTCTCGGTCAATCGGATTCACATGCACCAACCAGCGATCAAGCCCGCCCTTATCCTCGGGTGCCGGCGCCTTTTCTTCAGACGCCTCCTCAAGGGGGTCCAGACTCAAAGCATCCATCAAGCGACGCTTTCGCCGTTCCTTCCGATACTGCGTGATGCACTCGTTGTACGTGATGCTGTACAGCCAGGTCTTGAACTTCGATTTGCCCTCGAAGTTCTTCAGGCCATACAACACCTTGAGCATCACTTCCTGACAGACATCATCCGCATCTCTATCGTTCCCTAAATACCTTGAACAAACGTTGAACAGAGTGCGTTGATACCTGCGCATTAACTCTTCATACGCGCGTGTTACGTGAAACAGCTCCGTGTGCGAGCGCGCGACCAACTCCTCATCAGAGAGCTCACGGGGGTCATAGCGCGTGGACAGCGTTTGGGCTTTATTCAAAACAAGTCGTGCCGACAGTCAGGTCAATGTCCGCCACAGCCCGGTCACCCAGGTTCGCGGCGGCGTACATTAGCAGGGTTTACCGGGTTAGCGGCTACTGACCTGCTGCTCCAGGAGAATCCGATTGGACAGCGACACCAGGTCGCCGTCATCGGTCAGCACGGTTGTCTTGACCGTACCGATCTCCTCGATTTGCCCTTCGACCTCGCCCACACGCACGTGCTGCCCTACCTGATACAACTCACGCACATAGATTCCCGCAAGAATCTGACCGGCAATTTCACGACTTCCCAGGCCCATGGCCAGCGCAACTGCCAGACCAACGGTAATCAAAACAATCACAATCACATGGTTGAGCAGGTCAGTCTTGACCTCCAACTGGCTGATCGCGACGGAAATGCTAATGATGATCACCAGCCCCTGGGCAATTCGCCCCAGGCCTGCCGCGTAGTCCAGCCCGACGCCTTCAGCAGCCCCGCGTACCAGCCCGTTGGCCAGTTGTGCGAGTAAAACGCCGACGAGAAGTACCAGCGCGCCGCCGAATACCTTCGGCAAATACAGTGCCAGCATGTCGAGCGTAGCTGAAACTCGCTCAAGGCCAAGGGATTGAGCCGCAGAAACCAGAAAAATCAGCAAAACGAACCAATAAACGATCTTGCCGATCAGGGTCGAGATCGGCACTTGCAGCCCTGCACGGCCCAGCAGCTTGGTCAGGCCGGTGCCTGCCATCAAACGGTCCAGGCCGAGTTTGGCGAGCAGCTTGGACAGCAGGGTGTCGAGCAGCTTGGCCACGACAAAACCCAGCAATACCAGGACCAGCGCCCCAAACAGGTTGGGAATGAAATTCGCCACCTTGGTCCATAATGCGGTCATCGCGGTGACCAGGCTCTGGGTCCAGAGATCAAGTTCCATATTCAATCAGCCTTATCAGCAGTGCGAGCAAGAGGTTTACGACGGGAAACCGGCGAGACGTGGGCCGAACCATTGTTCAGCGCCATCATCAATGCTGGCAACCAACGACCGAGCAGACCGAACAGATCCCCCGCCCCAACCTGACGGTTGGCGGTTTTCAACACGCGGCCCAGGCAGGCATCGTCATCACGGTTGGATGGCGACGCATTGAGCATGTCACGCAAAGACTGTTCGAACGGATCGTGCATAAAGACCTCTCGCAAGTGATTTAAAAGACGAGGGTTAAATTCCCGAGGTCACATCGGACCCTTCCTACGTTCAGGTCATATTCAGCTCAAACCCAGCGCAATCGTCGAAATAGCCACCATTGTCCGAGCGCCACCGAGATCATCAGCAAGCAGGCAATCACAAATCCGTAAGGGTTGCCAGAGAACGGTATGCCCCCCACATTGATGCCCAGCAAGCCGGTCAAAAAACTCATCGGCAGGAAGATCCCGGTGATGATCCCAAAGCGGTACATTGTACGGTTCATGCGCACGCTCAAGCGCCGATCTTCGGCCTCCAGCACAAGCCCCACGCGCTCCCGGGTCAATTCGAGTTCTTCCAGGTAGCGGGTCAGGCTGTTGTTCAATTCGTTCCAATAGTCAGCATCGTCATCACAGAACCACGGCAATTTGATCCGCGTCAGTTGGGCAAAAATATCCCGCTGCGGCGACAGGAATCGCTTGAGTCCGGCTGCTCGCCGACGGATCTGCAAAATGCTGCCATGCTCCGGGGTATACCGTTCGTCGGTATCGAGTTTTTCTTCCTCTACGTCGACGATTTCAGACAGGTCGGACACCAGATCCTGGACTTTGTGAGTCAGGTACTGCGCCATATAAAGGATGAGTTCAGACGCAGTTTTTGGCCCCTTGCCATCCGCCAACTGCACCAGCAGTTCATCGGTGGCGCGCAGCGGGCGCAAGCGCAGGGAAATCACCCGGCTGGCCGCGGCGAAGATACGCACCGAAACCATGTCTTCCGGCTCTGCGCCCGGATTGAGGTTGACCCCGCGCAGGAACAGCAGGAGTTCAGCGTCCGGTAACGGCAACAGGCGCGGGCGGGTGTTCTCCTCCAGCAGCAGGTCACAGGCGAATTCACTCAAGCCGCTGGCCTTGCGCAGCCAGGTCTGGGTTTGCGGGTGGCTGCGATCCCAATGCAGCCACAGGCTTTCCTGGGGCTGCAGTTGCAATTGGTCAAGCTCAGTCCGGGCAATCGAACGCGCACCGCCTTTACCATCCAGCACCAGGGCATGCACCAGGCCCCACTGCGCGTTGTCTTCCTCGAACATCCTCACCCCTGTCGGTTATTGCGGTTTATTCAGGCATTTTCAGCGGGCTGGGCGACACGATCACGCCATTATTGTCGGCGTAGATATATTCGCCCGGGCGGAATGTCACGCCGGCAAAGGTCACTGCCACGTTCAAGTCGCCAATGCCGCGCTTGTCGGTCTTCATCGGGTGGCTGGCCAAGGCCTGCACGCCGAGATCGGTCTGGGCGACGACGTCGACATCCCGGATGCAACCGTAGATCACCAGCCCTTCCCAACCGTTTTTCGCGGCTTTCTCGGCGATCATGTCGCCCAGCAGCGCACGACGCAGGGAGCCACCACCGTCGACCACCAGCACCTTGCCGGCGCCCGGCTGGTCGGCCTGCTCCTTGACCAGGGAGTTATCCTCGAAACATTTGATGGTGACGATCTCGCCACCAAAGGAATCGCGGCCGCCGAAGTTGCTGAACATCGGCTCGGCCACCTGAACCAGTTCCGGGTAGGCGTCGCAAAGATCGGGAGTGACGTAGTGGTTCATTGAAAAATTTCCTTTCTGTCAAAGACGTGTCTTTCGAAAGAGGCGCCAGCCGAGGCAGCGGCAAAACATCCCATCCGTTTCGCCGCTACGCAATAGCCACTGCGCGACTGAATATGACCAGAAGCGTTTAACGCGTCATATCTTAGCCGCAACCACAGACGAGCGAAACGCCCTTGGCAGAGCGCTGCGTCAAACTACGACCAATGCCTCAGCCGGAGCACCAAACAACGGTGTGAGCGGATCATTCAGCCATTGCTCCACCAGCGGCCAGACTTCGGCCTGGGCCGCTTTGCTGACCAACATCTCCACGTGCCCAAAATCCCCAGTAAAACCTTGTTGGCGTCCCAGGCACAGGTATTGGCGATGCTCTGAGCCGACTTGTTCGAACAGCTTGCGGCAAGCCCAGTCCGGGTCCTGCTGGTCGCCGGCGGCACTGACGGCCAGCAGCGGCACGTTGACTTCCGCGAGGCCTTTCCACCAATCACGGCCAGCCTCGCCAAACCGTCCGAACAGGCCGTGCCAGCGCATGGTCTCGATCATCACGCCCACCGGCTCGTCCTCGGGGCCCCGCTTGAGCCGCGGGCCGGACAACTGGCCAAACCGCTTCAGGAGCAAGCGAGCGCCCCACTCCACCGGTGGAATTTTCAACGGCCAGAAGGAGCGACTGACCTGGCTGCCGAACAGCGCCACTGAAGCCACTGCCGGCGCACCAAGGTACTGGCCACCCAAGGCAGCAGCCAGGGTGGTGCCGCCCAGGGAGTGCCCGATCCAGTGGGGAATCTGCGCGCTTTGCTCGCGCACAAACGCGCCGATAGCCGGCAAATCGTAGCGCGCGTAGTCGGCGACCCGATTCCGGGCGTAGTCCTGGTTGCGCTTGGACAGGCCATGGCCGCGCATTTCCGGTACCCACACATCAAACCCCTGGCGTGCCAGGTAGGCGCCCAGGCCGATACCCTTGGGTGAGTACCAGAAGCGCCGATTGGAAAAGCTGCCATGTAATAAAATCACGGGGATGCCCCGGCTTTCCGGGGCATCGGCCAGGCCCAAACGCGTCACGGCCAGCTCGACGGTGCCGTCGGGACTGTTGCCGGGTTTGAGCCGGTATACATCTTCACTCAGGTCGCCACGACGTTCAGCGCTGATCAGGGCGACGGGAAACAGGTTGCTGCTGCTTTGCATAATGCTCTTGCACAAAAAAGGGCGGCGTCCGGAAGGAGTTCCGCCCTGTACAGATAAGAAATGCCGGCCAACCTGACGATTGACCGGCACTTTTGACGCGTCGACCTTAGGCGGACGCTTGGCCTTCCGCCAGGAAGAACCAGGTTTCCAGCACCGAATCGGGGTTCAGCGAGACGCTTTCGATGCCCTGCTCCATCAGCCATTTGGCTAGGTCAGGGTGATCGGAAGGGCCTTGGCCGCAAATGCCGATGTACTTCCCAGCCTTGTTACAGGCCTGGATGGCGTTGGCCAGCAGCTTCTTAACCGCCGGGTTACGCTCGTCGAACAAGTGCGCGATGATCCCCGAGTCGCGGTCCAGGCCCAGGGTCAGCTGGGTCAGGTCGTTGGAGCCGATGGAGAAACCGTCGAAGAACTCCAGGAACTCTTCGGCCAGAATGGCGTTGGATGGCAGCTCGCACATCATGATCACGCGCAGGCCGTTTTCACCACGGGACAAGCCGTTTTCGGCCAGCAGGTCCACCACTTGGCTCGCTTCGCCCAGGGTACGCACGAACGGCACCATGATCTCGACGTTGGTCAGGCCCATCTCGTTGCGCACGCGCTTGAGGGCGCGGCACTCGAGTTCGAAGCAGTCACGGAACGCTTCGCTGATGTAACGCGAGGCGCCACGGAAGCCCAGCATCGGGTTTTCTTCTTCCGGCTCGTAGAGCTTGCCGCCGATCAGGTTGGCGTATTCGTTGGACTTGAAGTCCGACAGCCGCACGATGACCTTTTTCGGGTAGAACGCTGCAGCCAGGGTGCTGATGCCTTCCACCAGCTTCTCGACATAGAAGCCCACCGGGTCGTTGTAGCCGGCGATGCGCTTGTCGACGCTGTCCTTGATTTCCGGCGGCAGGCCGTCGTAGTTCAACAGGGCCTTGGGGTGGACGCCGATCATGCGGTTGATGATGAATTCCAGGCGAGCCAGACCCACACCGGCATTCGGCAATTGCGCGAAGTCGAAGGCACGGTCCGGGTTGCCGACGTTCATCATGATCTTGAACGGCAGGTCAGGCATCGCATCGATGGAGTTTTGCTTGATGTCGAAGCCCAGCTCGCCTTCGAAGATGAAGCCGGTGTCGCCTTCGGCGCAGGATACGGTCACGCCCTGGCCATCCTTGAGCAGTTGGGTGGCATTGCCACAACCGACTACCGCAGGAATCCCCAGTTCACGGGCAATGATCGCCGCGTGGCAGGTACGCCCGCCACGGTTGGTGACGATGGCGCTGGCGCGCTTCATCACGGGTTCCCAGTCCGGGTCGGTCATGTCGGAGACCAGTACGTCCCCTGGCTGCACCTTATCCATCTCGGACACGTCCTTGATGATCCGCACCTTGCCGGCGCCGATGCGCTGACCGATGGCGCGGCCTTCCACCAGCACAGTGCCGGTTTCCTTGAGCAGGTAGCGTTCCATGACGTTGGCCGAAGTGCGGCTCTTCACGGTTTCCGGGCGGGCCTGCACGATGTACAGCTTGCCGTCGTCACCGTCCTTGGCCCACTCGATGTCCATCGGGCACTTGTAGTGCTTCTCGATGATCATCGCTTGCTTGGCCAACTCGCTGACTTCGGCGTCGCTCAGGCAGAAACGCGCGCGTTCGGCCTTGTCCACATCAACGGTTTTCACCGAGCGACCGGCCTTGGCCTCGTCGCCGTAGATCATCTTGATGGCCTTGCTACCCAGGTTACGGCGCAGGATGGCCGGACGGCCAGCCTCAAGGGTGTGCTTATGCACGTAGAATTCGTCCGGGTTCACCGCACCTTGTACGACGGTTTCACCCAGGCCGTAGGCGCCAGTGATGAACACGACGTCACGAAAGCCCGATTCGGTATCCAGGGTGAACATCACACCGGCGGTGCCGGTTTCCGAACGCACCATGCGCTGCACGCCAGCAGACAGGGCCACCAGCTTGTGGTCGAACCCTTGGTGTACGCGGTAGGAAATCGCGCGGTCGTTGAACAGAGAAGCGAACACTTCCTTGGCTGCGCGGATCACGTTTTCCACGCCGCGGATGTTGAGGAAGGTCTCCTGCTGGCCTGCAAAGGAGGCGTCGGGCAAGTCTTCGGCGGTAGCCGAGGAGCGCACAGCGACTGCCATGTCCGGATTGCCGGCCGACAGCGTGGCAAATGCGGTACGGATTTCTTCGTTGAGTTTCTCGGGAAACTCGGCGTCCATGATCCACTCACGGATCTGGGCGCCGGTCTTGGCCAGGGCGTTGACGTCATCGACGTCCAGAGCGTCCAGCGCGGCGTGGATCTGAGCGTTGAGGCCGCTCTGTTCGAGAAAATCACGGTAAGCCTGGGCAGTGGTGGCAAAACCACCTGGCACCGAGACACCAGCGCCTGCAAGATTACTGATCATCTCGCCGAGGGATGCGTTCTTGCCCCCTACGTGCTCCACATCATGGACGCCGAGCTTATCGAGGGAAACTACGTACTCTACCAAGGTGATCTCTCCACTTTCTGTATTGGAAAAGCTCAGGACGCCGGCGGCTCAGTAGGAGCATTCGCCAGCGCTTGTGGCCTGGACCTGGAAAATAAGTGAGAATGCGGCCCAATGTGGGACGGCAAAGTCGCGCCTATCATATCCAAGATTCGCCATCAGCTTAAGGCCCAGGGCTCAAATGAAACGATCTGCTTTCTTTATTTCCGACGGCACCGGCATCACAGCCGAAACTCTGGGTCAAAGCCTGCTCGCGCAGTTTGAAAACGTTACCTTCGCCAAATTCACGCGGCCTTATATCGACAACGCGGATAAAGCGCGGGCTATGGTACAACAAATCAATCTGGCAGCAGAAAAAGACGGCTTTCGTCCGATCATTTTCGACACCATCGTCAATCAAGACATTCGTGAGATCCTCGCAACCTCCAATGGTTTCATGATCGACATTTTCTCGAGCTTCCTGGCGCCGCTGGAACAAGAGTTGAGTGAGCACTCCTCCTATTCCGTCGGAAAGTCCCATTCCATTGGGCATAACTCCAACTATATGGAACGTATCGAGGCGGTGAACTTCGCCCTCGACAACGATGATGGGGCCCGCACCCACTACTACGACAAAGCCGATATAATCCTGGTCGGCGTGTCGCGCTGCGGCAAGACCCCTACCTGTCTATACATGGCTATGCAATTCGGCATCCGCGCGGCCAACTATCCGCTGACCGAAGACGACATGGAGCACCTGACACTGCCGACGGCCCTGCGCGCGCATGCACATAAGCTGTTCGGCCTGACCATCGACCCGGATCGCCTGACAGCCATCCGCAACGAGCGCAAGCCCAATAGCCGCTACTCCAGCTATGCCCAGTGCGAATTCGAAGTGCGCGAAGTGGAAAATCTGTTCCGTCGCGAGAACATTGCGCACATCAATTCCACGCATTTCTCAGTGGAAGAGATCTCGGCGAAAATTCTGGTGGAAAAGGGCGTAGAACGCAGATTCAAGTAAAAACAGCCACAAGCTGCAAGTAAAAGCCCGTCAGCTCTTTGCTTGTGGCTTGTGACATGTGGCTCAAAGCTGAAACCGCCCGCCACCCTGCCCCAGTGCAGTGGCCAGCGCATCAAAGCCCGCCCGCAACAACTGATCATCGCCCGACGTATTGCAAATACTCGCCCGAATAAACTGCGGCACCGCTGTCTGCCCCACGGCAAAGGCCTCGGCGGTGGCGATCAGGTAATTATTCTGCTTGAGTTCCGCCTCGATTTCCGACGCACGCCAAGGCTCCGGGACTTCAATCCAGAAGTGCGGGCTATTGAGGTGCGTGCGGTATTCCAGGCCGACCAACAGGCCCTGCACCAAGGCTTTGCGCCGACTGATCTCGTTGATTTGCTGGCGCAGCAGGTATTCCGCCGTGCCGTTCTCGATCCACTGGGTGGCGAGTTCCAGAGTCACCGGCGTGGCCATCCAACAGGTCGAACGTAGCGCCGCCGAAATACGACTGACCAATGCCGGCGGCGCATGCACATAGCCAACACGCAGCCCCGCCGACACGGCTTTGCTCAAGCTGCTGATCAAAATCGTACGCTCGGGCGCGAAATAGCTGAGGGGCGGCGGTCGGTCTTCCACCAGCACACCGTGGGCTTCATCTTCAAGAATCAGCAGGTTGTGTTCGCGACACACTTTGACCAGCGCCTCGCGGCGTGCGACCGATAACACCGCTGTGGTCGGGTTCTGGATAGTGGGCGTGCAGTACAAGGCCGAAACCCGGTGATTGCGACAGACTTCATCCAGAGCCCCGGGCAACACACCCTCTTCATCCATTTCCAGGCCGATCAGCCGCACACCGAGCATGCGCGCGGCAGTGATCAGCCCGGGATAAGTCAGTGGCTCGGTGACCACCGTATCGCCTGCGCGCAGCAGCGCCATCATCGCGCAGAGCAACCCATGCTGGCCGCCGTTGACGCAAATGACCTGCTCTGGGATGGGATGAAAATCGCGCTGCACCAGCCACTGCGCGCCCGCTTCGCGGTAACGCGGCAGGCCAGCGTCCGGCGTATAGGCACTGATGTCCTGGAGAAACTTGGCGTTGGTCGACAGGGTTTGGAAGCTCTGCGCCAGGAACACCGTCTCCTGCCCCGGAATATGCATGTTGCGGCTCATGTCGAAGTACTGGCGCGGCTCCTCGCTGAAGTTGCGAAAACCTTCATCCCGTTGACGCTCCATCCCACGCTTGCGCACGAACGTGCCGTCACCGACCCGCGCCACCACCAACCCCAGACGTTCCAGCTCGCCGTAGGCCCGGCTGATGGTGCCGATGGTCACCCCCAAATTGTCGGAAAGCACCCTATGGGGCGGTAGTTTTCGTCCCGGTTCAATCAAGCCTTCGAGGATGCCCCGTTCCATAACATCGGATAGGCGCTTGTACTTAACGCCCTGCCCGTTGGACAACCCCTCACGCATAATTGACACCATGTCAATATTTGTTTTGACAGCCATCTTTCGCCCTAATAGTGTGCTTTTACGGGTTCAATCGCCGAAAAAAATAACTTATTACAAGTTCAATATAGAGTTCAATTCCGGCTCAGGGAAGTAATAAACGATGCCAATGTCCGCCGTTCTCGAAAACGCCGCAAAAACAAAAACTCAAAAACAGTGGTTGGCCGGCCTGGTGACCAGCGTGATGTTTCTCATCGTGTGCCTGAGTTGGGGCACCACCTGGCTGGGTATCAAAATTGCCGTGGAGAGCGTGCCACCTCTGACCTCCGCCGGCCTGCGCTTTCTGATCGCGTTCCCGCTGTTCCTGTGTTTCGCCATGGTGCGCCGCGAGCCGATCCTGTTCCCCCGGGAAAGCCGTTGGTTCTTCGTGTTCGTAACCCTGTCCTACTTCAGCGTGCCCTATTACCTGCTCAACTACGGCGAGATGCATGTCTCGTCCGGCCTCACTGCCCTGCTGTTCAGTTGCATGCCGGTGTTCATCCTGATTTTCTCAGCGCTGTTCCTGCGCGAGCGCATCTACTTTTCCCAGGTGGTCGGCATCGGTATCGGCTTCGGCAGCCTTTACATGATCATCAAGAGCCAGGGCCTGCACCTGGACCACGCCGAGTTCTTCGGGGTACTGGCGATTCTGAGCGCTGCAATCATGCATGCCTTGTGCTACGTCATTACCAAGCAAAAAGGCAGCGCCATCAGCGTGATCACTTACAACACACTGCCCATCGGAATCGCCGGGCTGATGCTGTTCGTCGCCGGCCTGTGGTTTGAAACGCCGACCTTCGAAGCCATCACCCTGCGCTCGTGGGGCGCCTTGTTCTACCTGGGCCTGGTGGCGTCGGTGGGTGGTTTCATCGTGTATTTCATGCTGCTTAAGCGCCTCAGCCCGATCATCCTCTCGTTCGTGTTCATCATCTTTCCGGTGTTCGCCGTGATCATCGGCGCCTGGTATGAAGGCGTGGCGATTTCCCGCGACCTCATGCTGTACTCGGCCATCCTGCTGGCCGGTTTTGCGATCACCAAGTTGCCCATCGAAAAACTCATGGCCAAGAAAAATTGACCCTCCCGGCCCTCACACAGCAACGCGAGAGAAACATGGACGTCCTCCGCCCAGAAGCCCTGGAACAGATCTACGCCCACGCCAGCCGCAGCTACCCCGAAGAATGCTGTGGCTTCGTCTTCGCCGACGGCAGCGTGTACCTGGGCAGCAATATCCAGAACGAGCTGCACCGCAAGAACCCCGAGATGTACCCGCGCAGCGCGGCCAACGGCTACACCTTTTCAGTGGCCGACACGCTGCTGCTGAACAAAGCATTTCGCAGCGACAACCCGGTGGTGGTGATCTACCACTCCCACCCCGACGTCGGCGCCTATTTCAGCGACGAAGACCAGGACAAGGCGCTGTTCATGGGCGAGCCGATCTACCCCGTCAGCTACCTGGTGGTGGACGTTCGCCAGGGCCGGGCCCTGGGCTCAAAGCTGTTTGCCTGGGATAGCAAGCATTTCGCCCTTCAACCGCTCAACGACCTGCACACGGAGTTGTCCATGAACGCTGTCTCTTTCCCCGACATTCTGGTTCGCGTGGCCAAGCTGCCGGAATCGACCCTTGAGGGCACCGGATCGACATTGCGCGAAGTCATTGAAAACCTGTGCAGTAGCCACCCGCAATTGCGTGCGCACCTGTTTCACGAAAAGAACAACCAGCTCAAGGAACACTTCCTGTTTACCGCCGAAGAAGCGTTGATCAACGCAGACGACCAGCTACCGGAAAAGGCCAGGATCGAAGTGCTGCTCGCCACCTCCGGCGGCATCGACGTCGACAGCCTGAGCAATGAAGAAGTCCAGCGTTACGTGCGCCATATCACCCTGCCCGGCGTCGGTCGCGAAGGTCAGTTGAAGCTGAAAAAAGCCAAGGTGCTGATCATCGGCACCGGTGGCCTGGGCTCGCCCATCAGCCTGTACCTGGCGGCGGCCGGCATCGGCACCCTGGGGCTGGTGGATTTCGATGTAGTCGAGAGCAGCAACCTGCAACGCCAGATCGTCCACGGCAACAGCACCTTGGGCATGTCCAAGGTCGCGTCCGCCAAGCAACGCTTGGAAGACCTCAACAGCCACATCCAGATCAACGCCCACGACACCGCGCTGACCGCCGACAACGCTCTGGAACTGGTCGGCGCCTACGACCTGATAATCGACGGCACCGATAATTTCGATACGCGCTACTTGGTCAACGACGCCTGCGTGCAGTTGGGTAAACCCCTGGTGTATGGCGCCATCTACCGTTTCGACGGACAGATCAGCGTGCTCAACTACAAGGGCGGGCCTTGCTACCGCTGCCTGTTTCCCCAGGCGCCCCCAGCGGAGCTGGCGCCTAATTGCAGCGCGGGCGGGGTGATCGGCGTGCTGCCGGGGGTGGTCGGGATGATCCAGGCCACCGAGGCGATCAAATTGCTGATCGGCATCGGCGAACCCTTGTCCGGTCGCCTGATGCGCTTCGATGCGCTGGCGATGAAATTCAGCGAGATCCGTTTCAAGCGACGCGCCGACTGCCCTTGCTGCTCGGAACTGCGCCATAGCGAAACCCTGGCGCCCGCAGTCTGCGCCGACGCCATACCGAGCAAACCCAGCCTGGCCGAAGAGCGCTACATCAAGCCTCAGGTACTCAAGCAACTGCTCGAACGCCACAGCAGCGCCGACGTGCTGCTGGATGTGCGCGACGCGAGCGAGCTGGAGGTCTGCAAATTGCCGGGCGTGGTGCATATCCCCCTCGCCGAACTGGACGGCCAGCTCGACAACCTCAGTCGAGACAACACCCACTACCTGATCTGTTACGCCGGAACCCGCGCCGAGCAAGCGGCCAGCACCCTGCTGGCAGCCGGCTTCGCCAACACCAAAGTTCTGCAAGGCGGCATGAAACACTGGGTTCGCGACGTCGAACCCGACATGCCTTTGTACTGATCACGGCCCTGGGTAACGACCTGATGTTGCATAACTCAATTCTCGACGCCATCGGCCACACACCGATCGTGCGCCTGGCGCAGTTTTCCGAAGACCTTGGCATCGAGGTCTACGCCAAACTGGAATCCCTCAACCCCGGTGGCAGCCATAAGGCACGCATCGCCTTGGGCATGATCCTCGACGCCGAGCGCCGCGGCGTGCTGATGCGCGACGCCGGGCAAACCATTATCGAACCCAGCGGCGGCAACACCGGCATTGGCCTGGTGATGGCCGGCAACGTGCTCGGCTACAAAGTGGTGCTGGTGATCCCCGATAACTACAGCCCCGAAAAGCAGAAACTGCTGCGCCTGTACGGCGCCAAGGTGGTGCTGTCGGACAGCCGCCTCGGCAACAATTCCCACGGCGAAAAGTGCATGGAGTTGCAGCTGGAAAACCCTAGCTACGTGATGCTCAACCAGCAACGCAACGGTGCCAACCCACAGACCCACCGCGACACCACCGCGCCGGAAATCCTGCGCACCTTCGGTGAGCAGCGTGTGGATTACTTCGTCAGCGGCATCGGCACCGGCGGCCATATCACCGGCATCGGCGAGACCCTCAAAGCCGCCTGGCCGACCCTGCGCGTGATGGGTGTGGAGCCGGAGGAATGCGACCTGCTGAAAAACCAGCACGCACCGCACCATATCCAGGGCCTGTCGATCGGCTTGATCCCGAGCATCCTCAACCTGGACGTGCTGGACGGCATGCTCAAGGTGTCGCGTGAGGAATGCCTCGACATGATGAAACGGATCATGCGCACCGACGCCATCAGCCTGGGCCTGTCCTCGGCCGCCAATATGGTGGCCATCGCCAAGCTCGCCCCCGAGTTGCCGCCCGAAACGGTGGTGTTGACCATGGTCTACGACAATGCCGACAGCTACCTGCCCAGTTTCGAATAACCGGTTATCCAACCATCCAGAATGCGGGGGTGCCTCCATGGGCGGCTTTATCGACATGCAACATCTGCACGATGAATTGCTTACCCACCTCATCAAAACCCTCACGCCCACGCAAATGAAGCAACTGGAGCCGCACTTGGCGCCGCTGGTCCAGAACGCCGCCCAGGCAGTAGCCGAGGACCTGATTGCCTACGCCTACCGCGACCCGGCGTCGCGCGGGCGTGGCGAGTTGATCCTGGAGTCCTATGCCTCGTTCAAGGCGGTGCTGTTCTATCGCCTCGCGCACCAGGTGTGGCATTTCCCCGACCAGACCAACGGGATGTTTTCGCGCATCGCCCTCAAGCTCAGCAACCAGGGCAAGATCCTCTCCGGCGCCGAAATTCACCCGGCAGCGCGCATCGGTCGACGCTTTGTGCTCGACCACGGCTACGGCACAGTGATCGGCGAAACCTGCGAGATCGGCAACGACTGCTACATCCTCTGCGGCGTAACCCTCGGTGCCCGTGGCATCGCCAACAACCCCGACGGCAAGCGCCACCCGCGCCTGGGCAACAACGTCGAAATCGGCTCCGGCGCCCGCGTGTTGGGCTACGTGCAGATCGGCGACAACGTGTTTATCAGCCCAGCGTGCGTGATCACCCAGGACGTGCCAGCGGGAACCAAGGTCAAGGTGGTCAACCAGATCCAATTGCAAAAGAACGACGAATCGGAGCACAGCAGCTACCTCGGCGCCTTCGCCCTTGATGAGCGCCTGCACGTGGTCGGCGAGATCAGCACCAGCCACAAGGTCACGGTGCTGGACGCGGACTTTCACCCGTTGCAGGGGCTGATGCTGGAACCCACGGTGAAAGAACGCCATCACCTGCAATTTCGCCTGCGCCGCATCGAAATGGCCGACCGCCTGCCACGCCTGCCGCTGAACCTGAAAGTCTGCGGGCCGGAATTTGAAATCACCCTGCTTTCCCCCCCTGGCTTGAGCGCAATGGTGCGTCACCTGCTGCAAGCCAGCCCATTGATTGTCGGAGGTTGAACATGTCTGTGCACACCATGGAAACCCTGGCGCTGTTTGACAGCGCGCCCTACCAGAATGCCTTCAGCGCCCGGGTGATTGCCGTCAGCGAATACGGCATCGCCCTGGAGCACACGCTGTTCTACCCCACCGGCGGCGGGCAACCCGGTGACACCGGCCACTTCACCCTGGCCGACGGCACGCGCGTCGACATCGTCGGCACGGTGCGCGACCCGGTGCAGCGCTCGATCATATGGCACCAGGTGGAACACTGTCCCGAGCAGTTGAGCGCTGGGGTGCAAGTGGACGCCAGCCTCGATTGGGACCGGCGTTACCAGCACATGAAAATGCACACTTGCCTGCACTTGCTGTGCTCGATCATCGACGCCCCGGTCACCGGCTGCAGTATCAGCGCCGACAAGGGACGACTGGATTTCGATCTGCCGGAAATGACCCTGGACAAGGACAGCATCACCCGCGACCTCAACGCGCTGATCGAACAGGCCCATCAGGTGCAAACCCTGGCGATGCCCGCGTCAGAGTACGCAACCCTACTGCAGATCACCCGCACCCAGGCGGTGGCTCCGCCAGTGATCCAAAGCTCAGTGCGAGTGATTGAAATTGCCGGGGTCGATATCCAGCCTTGCGGCGGCACCCATGTGATCAACACTGAAGAAATCGGTCGGGTGTTTTGCGAGAAGATCGAGAAGAAGAGCAAGCATAACCGTCGGGTTATTTTGCGCTTTGAATGAATGTCCAGCGGAACAGGGTCGATGCGGGTGCAGGCGCCCACATTGACCCGTTTTTCATCGCTGACCTTAACCCTTCAGCGAATTGATCTGGTTACTCAGTCGCTCAATTTGCTGTTGCAGTTGGGAAATCATCTTGGTGAACTCAGCCATCATGTGATCGAGGCGCGCACGAAGTTGCTCATTGTCGCGTGCAAGATCGTCGAGGGTACGAGGCGTCTGGCTTGATTCATCAGACCGGGCCGACGGCTTACTTTCGCTGGACTGCGCCGCCGGTTTGGCTTGGTTGGACTGGCCTGACGCCGCACCTTGGTTGGCTTGACCCGATGCTGCACCTGGGCTCGCCTTACCCGACGCCGCGCCTTGGTTGGCTTGACCCGATGCTGCACCTAGGCTCGCCTTACCCGATGCGGCGCCTTGGTTGGCATTAGGTGCATCTTTGGCCGGCATGTTATTCGCCGCAGCCTGCTTGCCGTTGCCTGCGCCTGGTGTCGCGGGAGGCGTGCGGGTTTCAGGGGTATCTGCCCCGCCCAACTTCTTAGTCAAATCACCAATCTGGCCTTGAAGCGCTTTAACTGTCGAACTAAACCGGGATTCCAACTGATCGAGCTTATCGCTCAGGAGCTTATTGTTGGCAGTCAACCGCTCAAGGCTGGGAGGTGCATCGCGCCCGGACGCTTGTGTATTTTCTGCAGGGGCGCGCGCGTCAGGCGACTTGCTGTTCTGCTGCGCCGCCGGGCCACCACGAGTACTTGGGTTCGACGGAGCAGCCTCGTTTCCAGGGGTTGTCTTCGCATTGTGGTACTGAGTGAGCTGGTTTACTTGCGCCTGGAGCTTCATGATTTGCGGCGCGAGCTTAGCGACCATCTGATCATATTTTTCGTTTAATTGTTTATTCTGGCCAGCGAGCCGTTGTAGCTGATCGGGCACGGCGCTTTTTGCGGCAGACGACGCGTTGGCCAGCTCCCGATGAGCTAGCTGCGGCGCATTCATAGGCTGACGGGAAGGCCCCGAAGACGGCTGGGGGCTAGAATTGCCAGACGCCTTGGCACTGTCTTGACCGCGAATGGGCGTGGGCTTCGGGGACATTTCATAGCCGACGGTGTAGGGCGTTGGCTGTCGATTGTTTATGCTAGTCATAAAAGCGCCTTCTCAGATTCAGGTGTTTATTCGCAAGCGTCGCTTGCCAGATGACCCGCGCCTGCAGGGCATCTGACACCTGATTGGTTTCTATCTGAAAACGGTTCCTGAGATGTAGGACGCATGAATCGCAAGGTGTGTCGGCGTCAAAACCTAGCGTTCAGGAACGTGCGCAACAGCGACACCTTCATATCACCCATAAATCCACAAAGCGATTCACCGGCGTCGCTTCAAGCCGCGCCTGATCCTTGCACAACGCAAAAATCCCGGCACTGCGCTGGGCAGTAAAACGCGTGGCCAGGTTGACCTTGAACTTGTCTTCCAGCAACGGAATGCCGTCCACCCGGCGACGGCGGTGCCCGATCGGGTATTCCACCGCCACCTGCTCGGTGTGGCTGCCATCGTTGAAGAACACCTGCACCGCGTTGGCGATGGAGCGTTTATCCGCCTCCAGGTACTCACGGCTGTAGCGCGGTTCTTCGACGATCACCATCTTTTCGCGCAGCTCGTCGATGATCAGGTGCGCGGCGTGGAATTCATCTTCGTACTGCTCGGCCACCAGGTTACCGAAGGCCAGGGGCACGGCGGTCATGTATTGCAGGCAGTGGTCGCGGTCAGCAGCGTTGGCCAACTTCCCGACCTTGGAAATGATGCGAATCGCCGACTCATGGGTGGTGATCACGATGCGTTCGATGTCATGCAGGCGATCGACAACCTGCGGGTGCAAGGTCACTGCCGCTTCGCAGGCGGTTTGCGCGTGGAACTCGGCGGGGAAACTGATCTTGAACAGCACGTTTTCCATCACATAGGTGCCGTAGGGTTGGGACAAGCTGAACGTGCGCTTGTCTTCGGGCTTGAGCGCCAAGTCCTTGTTGGTGTGGCTGAACAGCACGTCGTAGAAGCCCCATTGCGGCGCACTCAACACGCCGGGAATGCCCATCTCGCCACGCAGCGCGATGTCCGCCAGGCGCACGCCGCGACTGGAGGCATCGCCCGCCGCCCAGGATTTGCGCGAACCGGCATTCGGTGCGTGCCGGTAGGTGCGCAATGCCTGACCATCGACAAAGGCGTGAGACAGCGCCGAAAGCAGCTGTTCGCGGTTGGCACCCATCAGCTTGGCGGTTACCGCCGTGGAGGCGACTTTCACCAGCAGCACATGGTCGAGGCCGACGCGGTTGAAGGAGTTTTCCAGGGCAATCACACCTTGGATCTCGTGGGCCATGATCATCGCTTCCAGCACTGCGCGCATGGTCAGCGGCGCGTCGCCGTTAGCCACGCGTTGTTGCGAGAGATGGTCGGCCACGGCGAGGATGCCGCCAAGGTTATCCGAGGGGTGGCCCCATTCGGCGGCGAGCCAGGTGTCGTTGTAGTCGAGCCAGCGCACGATGCAACCAATGTCCCAGGCGGCCTTGACCGGGTCCAGCCGGAACGATGTGCCCGGCACCCGCGCGCCGAACGGCACCACCGTGCCCTCGACCAGCGGCCCCAGGTGCTTGGTGCATTCCGGGAACCGCAGGGCCAGCAGGCCGCACCCTAGGGTGTCCATCAGACAGTTACGGGCGGTGTCCAGCGCGTCTGGCGAGTCGATCCGGTAGTTGAGGACGTAGTCAGCGATGTCCTGCAGGACCTGGTCGTAGTCGGGACGGTTGTTCTGGTCGACGTTGGCGCTCATGGCTGTTCTCCAAAGTGGGTGGGGGTCAGTCCTCGGGCTCACGGTTACTGGAAGCAGATCTTGGATGCCTGCCTGGGAATAAAGATCCCTTGTGGGAGGGGCTTGCCCCCGATGACGGCGGGTCAGTTAACGAATGTGTCGACTGGCACACCGCTATCGGGGGCAAGCCCCCTCCCACAGGGGATTGGTGCTGGGTTTTAGAACGCGTCGCCGGGCACGCGCACGAAGCCTTCCATCAACACCCGAGCACTGCGGCTCATGATGGCCTTCTTCACCACCCATTCGCCGTTCACCTGGGTGGCTTCGGCGCCGACACGCAAGGTGCCGGACGGATGCCCGAAGCGCACCGCATTACGCTCCACGCCGCCCGCCGCGAGGTTGACCAAGGTCCCGGAAATCGCTGCGGCCGTGCCGATCGCGACCGCTGCGGTGCCCATCATCGCGTGGTGCAACTTGCCCATGGACAAGGCACGCACCAGCAGGTCGATATCGCCGGCCTTGATCGCCTTGCCGCTGGAGGCCACGTAGTCCGCAGGCGGTGCCACGAACGCGACCTTCGGCGTGTGCTGACGCTGGGCGGCTTCGCCCAGGTGCTTGATCAGGCCCATGCGCAACGCGCCATAGGCCCGCACCGTCTCGAACATCGCCAGGGCTTTCGGGTCGCCGTTGATTGCGCCTTGCAGCTCGGTGCCGGTGTAGCCCAGGTCTTGCGCGTTGATGAAGATCGTCGGGATGCCGGCGTTGATCAGCGTGGCCTTGAAGGTGCCGATACCCGGCACCTCCAGGTCGTCGATCAGGTTGCCGGTGGGGAACATCGAACCGCCGCCGCCCTCTTCTTCCGCGGCCGGGTCCATGAACTCCAACTGCACTTCGGCGGCCGGGAAGGTCACTCCGTCCAGTTCGAAGTCGCCGGTTTCCTGCACCGCACCGTCGGTGATCGGTACGTGGGCGATGATGGTCTTGCCGATGTTGGCCTGCCAGATCCGCACCACGGCCACGCCGTTATGCGGCACACGGGCTGGATCGACCAGGCCCGCGCTGATGGCGAAGGAACCCACCGCCGCCGACAGGTTGCCGCAGTTGCCGCTCCAGTCGACAAACGGTTTGTCGATGGCGACCTGGCCGAACAGGTAATCCACGTCATGCCCGGCGCGGCTGCTCTTGGCGAGGATCACGGTTTTGCTGGTGCTCGACGTGGCGCCGCCCATGCCGTCGATCTGCTTGTCGTAGGGGTCGGGGCTGCCGATCACCCGCAACAGCAGGGCATCGCGCGCAGCACCCGGCACCTGCGCCGACTCGGGCAGGTCCTGGACGCGGAAAAACACGCCCTTGCTGGTGCCGCCACGCATGTAGGTGGCGGGGATCTTGATTTGCGGTACGTGTGCCATGGTCATCCTCTTCAGACGGTCGCCGCCGATTCCAGGAAGTCCTGGGCAAAACGTTGCAACACGCCGCCCGCCTCGTAGATCGACACTTCTTCAGCGGTGTCCAGGCGGCAGGTCACCGGCACTTCGACACGTTCGCCATTCTTGCGGTTGATCACCAGGGTCAATTGCGCACGCGGGGTGCGTTTGCCGACCACGTCGTAGGTTTCGCTGCCGTCGATCTTCAGCGTGTGACGGTCGGTGCCCGGCAGGAACTCCAGCGGCAACACGCCCATGCCCACCAGGTTGGTGCGGTGAATGCGCTCGAAACCTTCAGCGGCAATCGCTTCCACACCCGCCAGGCGCACGCCCTTGGCAGCCCAGTCGCGGGACGAACCCTGACCGTAGTCGGCGCCAGCGATAATGATCAGCGGCTGCTTGCGTTCCATGTAGGTTTCAATGGCTTCCCACATGCGTGTGACCTTGCCTTCCGGCTCGATGCGCGCCAGGGAGCCCTGCTTGACCTTACCGTTTTCCACCACCATTTCGTTGAACAGTTTCGGGTTGGCGAAGGTGGCGCGTTGCGCGGTCAGGTGGTCGCCGCGGTGGGTTGCGTAGGAGTTGAAGTCAACTTCCGGCAGGCCCATTTTCGCCAGGTATTCGCCGGCGGCGCTGTCGAGCATGATCGCGTTGGATGGCGACAGGTGGTCAGTGGTGATGTTGTCCGGCAGCACCGCCAGCGGGCGCATGCCCTTGAGCGGACGCGCACCGGCCAACGCGCCTTCCCAGTACGGCGGACGGCGGATATAGGTGCTTTGCGGGCGCCACTCATACAGCGGCGCGACTTTCGGGCCGGTGTCTTCGTGGATCGCGAACATCGGGATATACACTTTGCGAAACTGTTCCGGCTTGACCGACGCCTTGACCACTGCGTCGATTTCTTCGTCGCTCGGCCAGATGTCTTTCAGGCGGATTTCCTTGCCGTCGGCGTCGAGACCCAGCACGTCCTTCTCGATGTCGAAACGGATGGTGCCGGCAATCGCGTAGGCTACCACCAGCGGCGGCGAAGCCAGGAACGCTTGCTTGGCATACGGGTGGATACGCCCGTCGAAGTTGCGGTTACCCGACAACACGGCGGTGGCGTACAGGTCGCGGTCAATGATCTCTTGCTGGATCACCGGGTCGAGCGCACCGGACATGCCGTTGCAGGTGGTGCAGGCGAAGGCCACCACACCGAAACCGAGTTTTTCCAGTTCGTGCCCAAGGCCGGCTTCTTCCAGGTACATGGCCACGGTTTTCGAACCGGGTGCCAGGGACGACTTGACCCACGGCTTGCGGGTCAGCCCCAGCTTGTTGGCGTTGCGCGCCAGGAGGCCGGCAGCGATCACGTTGCGCGGGTTGCTGGTGTTGGTGCAACTGGTGATCGCGGCAATGATGACCGCACCGTCGGGCATTTGCCCCGGTACGTCATCCCACTGGCCGGAGATGCCTTTGGCAGCAAGGTCGCTGGTGGCGACACGGGCGTGCGGGTTGCTCGGGCCGGCCATGTTGCGCACGACGCTGGACAAGTCGAAGGTCAGGCCGCGCTCGTATTGGGCGCCTTTGAGGTCGTCGGCCCACAGGCCGGTCAGGCGGGCGTATTGCTCGACCAGGGCGACTTGCGCGTCTTCACGGCCGGTGAGTTTCAGGTAGGCGATGGTCTGCGGGTCGATGTAGAACATCGCCGCGGTTGCGCCGTATTCCGGGGCCATGTTGGAGATGGTCGCACGGTCGCCCAGGGTCAGTGCCGATGCACCTTCGCCGAAGAACTCCAGCCACGCGCCCACCACTTTCTGCTGACGCAGGAACTCGGTCAGCGCCAGCACCATATCGGTGGCGGTAATGCCCGGTTGCAGCTTGCCCGTCAGCTCCACGCCGACGCTTTCCGGCAGGCGCATCCATGACGCGCGGCCGAGCATCACGCTCTCGGCTTCGAGGCCGCCGACGCCGATGGCGATCACGCCGAGGGCATCCACGTGCGGGGTGTGGCTGTCGGTGCCGACGCAGGTATCGGGGAACGCCACGCCGTCACGCACCTGGATCACCGGAGACATTTTCTCCAGGTTGATCTGGTGCATGATGCCGTTGCCCGGCGGGATCACGTCGACGTTCTTGAAGGCCTTTTTGGTCCACTCGATAAAGTGGAAGCGGTCTTCGTTGCGGCGGTCTTCGATGGCGCGGTTTTTCTCGAACGCGTCCGGGTCGAAACCACCGGCTTCGACGGCCAGGGAGTGGTCGACGATCAGTTGGGTCGGCACCACCGGGTTGACCTGGGCCGGGTCGCCGCCTTGCAGGGCGATGGCATCGCGCAGGCCGGCGAGGTCGACCAGGGCGGTTTGGCCAAGAATGTCATGGCACACCACTCGCGCCGGGAACCAAGGGAAGTCGAGGTCGCGTTTGCGTTCGATCAGTTGGCTCAGGGAAGCGTTGAGGGTGGCCGGGGCGCAACGGCGCACCAGGTTTTCCGCGAGTACGCGGGAGGTGTAAGGCAAGGTGGCGTAGGCGCCGGGGGTGATTGCCTCGACAGCCGCGCGGGCGTCGAAGTAATCGAGGCGGCTGCCGGGGAGCGATTTGCGAAATTCAGTGTTCATCGTCGGGACTCGGTCACGGTGATTACAAAAGGGACCCACTGATCCAGATTTGAAATGCGATTCAAATGTGGGAGAGGGCTTGCCCCCGATGGCGGTGTATCAGTTGCTATAGGTGTTGAATAACACTCCGCTATCGGGGGCAAGCCCCCTCCCACCTTTTGCCCTCATTTCAGTCCTGGAATCGTCGGCCTTCAGCGACGTTCGATTGGCACGAACTTGCGCTGCTCGACGCCGATGTAGTCGGCGCTTGGACGGATGATGCGGTTGTTGGCGCGCTGTTCGAACACGTGGGCGGCCCAGCCAGTGAGGCGCGAGCACACGAAGATCGGCGTGAACAGCTTGGTCGGAATGCCCATGAAGTGGTACGCCGAGGCATGGTAGAAGTCGGCGTTGGGGAACAGCTTCTTCTGCTCCCACATCACCTTGTCGATGGCCTCGGAGACCGGGAACAACACCTTGTCGTCGACTTCTTCGGCGAGCAGTTTCGACCAGCCCTTGATGACCTCATTACGCGGGTCGCAGTCTTTGTAGATCGCGTGGCCGAAGCCCATGATCTTGTCCTTGCGCGCCAGCATGGCGAGGGTGCCGTCGACAGCGTCCTCGGCCGACAGGAAGCGCTCGATCATTTCCATCGCCGCTTCGTTGGCACCGCCGTGCAGCGGGCCGCGCAGCGAGCCGATGGCGGCGGTGACGCAGGAATACAAGTCAGACAGGGTCGACGCGCAGACACGCGCGGTAAAGGTCGACGCGTTGAATTCGTGCTCGGCGTAGAGGATCAGCGACACGTTCATCACTTTGACGTGCAACTCGCTCGGCGCCTTGCCGTGCAGCAGGTGCAGGAAGTGACCGCCGAGGGAAGGTTCGTCGGTCACGCAGTCGATGCGTTTGCCGTCATGGCTGAAGCGGTACCAGTAGCACATGATCGCCGGGAAGGCAGCGAGCAGGCGGTCGGTGACATCGCGCTGGACGCTGAAGTCCTGCTCCGGCTCGAGGTTGCCGAGGAACGAGCAACCGGTGCGCATCACGTCCATCGGGTGGGCGTCGGCCGGGATGCGCTCGAGCACTTCTTTGAGCGCCTGGGGCAGGTCACGCAGCGTGCTCAGCTTGGCGCTGTAGGCCGCCAGTTCGGCCTTGGTCGGCAACTCGCCGTACAGCAGCAGGTAGGCGACTTCTTCGAACTGCGCATCAGCGGCCAGTTCGCGCACGTCGTAGCCGCGATAGGTCAGGCCGGCACCGGCCTGGCCCACGGTGGACAGTGCGGTCTGCCCGGCCACCTGGCCACGCAGGCCAGCGCCACTCAGTACTTTTGCTTCAGCCATGGTTACTCTCCAATTTTGTAGTTATCCGGGAGGCGCGTTCGTTACTTCTTGGCGGCGAACAGCGCGTCGAGCTTCTGCTCGAAGGTGTGGTAGTCGATGCGATCGTAAAGCTCCATGCGGGTTTGCATGGTGTCGATCACGTTCTGTTGGGTGCCATCGCGACGGATCGCGGTGTAGACGTTCTCGGCGGCCTTGTTCATGGCACGGAAGGCCGAGAGCGGGTACAGCACCAGGGAAACATCGGCAGATTTCAACTGTTCGACGGTGTACAGCGGGGTTGCACCGAATTCAGTGATGTTAGCCAGGATCGGCGCCTTCACCTTTGACGCGAACAGCTTGTACATGTCCAACTCGGTGATGGCTTCCGGGAACACCATGTCGGCGCCGGCCTCGATGCAGGCGGCGGCGCGTTCCAGGGCAGATTCCAGGCCTTCGACGGCCAGCGCATCGGTACGTGCCATGATCACGAAGCTGTCATCGGTGCGCGCGTCAACGGCGGCCTTGATGCGGTCGACCATTTCCTGCAGGGACACGATTTCTTTGTTCGGACGATGACCGCAGCGCTTGGCGCCGACCTGGTCTTCGATATGAATGGCGGCGGCGCCGAACTTGATCATCGACTTGACGGTGCGCGCCACGTTGAAGGCCGAGGAGCCGAAACCGGTGTCCACGTCCACCAGCAGCGGCAGGTCGCACACATCGGTGATGCGGCGCACGTCGGTCAGCACGTCATCAAGGCCGGTAATGCCCAGGTCAGGCACGCCGAGAGAACCTGCGGCCACCCCGCCACCCGACAGGTAGATCGCCTTGAAGCCAGCGCGTTTGGCCAGCAGTGCGTGGTTGGCATTGATCGTGCCGACCACCTGCAATGGGTGTTCGCTGGCGACCGCGTCACGGAAACGCTGGCCTGGAGTGCGGTTGTTATTGGAACTCATGACTCACCTCGCTGAGTGGCTGTCTGGGGAGCACCGCCTGGAAAGTGGCGGGCGATATTGCGCTTGGAGGCGCCGATGTGACGACGCATCAACAACTCGGCCAGTTCACCGTCGCGATCGGCGATCGCGTCAAGAATGCGGTGATGCTCGGCAAAGGCCTGGCGTGGACGATTGGGGGTCGCGGAGAACTGGATGCGGTACATGCGCACCAACTGGTAGAGCTCGCCGCAGAGCATTTGGGTCAAGGTGCGGTTGCCGGCGCCCTGGATGATCCGGTAATGAAAGTCGAAGTCGCCTTCCTGCTGGTAATAGCCGACACCGGCCTGGAACGCCGCATCCCGTTCGTGGGTATGCAGCACCTGGCGCAGTTCTTCGATCTCGGCATCGGTCATGCGCTCGGCGGCCAGGCGGCACGCCATGCCTTCGAGGGATTCGCGGATTTCATAGAGTTCGATCAGTTCTTCGTGGCTCAACGACACCACGCGAGCGCCCACATGGGGCACGCGCACCAGCAGGCGCTGGCCTTCAAGGCGGTGGATCGCCTCACGCAACGGGCCGCGGCTGATGCCGTAGGTGCGCGCCAGTTCCGGCTCGGAGATCTTGCTGCCGGGGGCGATCTCACCTTTGACGATCGCGGCCTGTATACGCCTAAAGACGTTCTCCGACATTGTCTGGGATTCTTCCGGGGAGACCACCGGAGCTTCCGATTGATCCAGCATATTGTCGACACCTTTTAAAAGCAATGCCGCAAAAACTAGCCAATTAGCCCTTCTTAGTCAAAGAATAAATCAACATTGTCGACAATCGTCTAATAACCAACGTTGCAGGCACCACGAGCATGGCCGCCTGCCAGCGCTGGCGCCAAAAAAGCATCATGTTAGAATAGCCGCCGCTTTTGCCTGACATCTCTTGATGAAACGGCGCACGAGGGAGCTTGCGCAGCAATGCCAGTCGCCTTGAATTGAACATCGCACTGCACCGCCTCAGGATTTATGAGACTCAAGCCCTTCCCCCGATTATTTTGCCTACTGTTCATACCGGGACTTATACCGGGGCTCTGTGCTGCCGCCGAGAAGACCGTGTATGGCCTCAACGAATACGCCAAGCTGGCAGATATCGACCTGGAAGTGGCAGCCAAACTCGACACCGGCGCCAAGACCGCCTCGTTGAGCGCGCGCGATATCAAACGCTTCAAGCGCAACGGTGAATCCTGGGTGCGCTTCTATCTGGCCATCGACACCGCCCATTCCCACCCCATCGAACGCCCACTGGCCCGCGTCAGCAAGATCAAGCGCCGCGCCGGTGACTACGATCCCGATGAGGACAAGAACTACACCGCCCGTCCAGTGATTGCCCTGGACATCTGCATGGGCAGCGCATTACGCAGCATCGAAGTGAACTTGACTGACCGCAGCGCTTTCCAATACCCGCTGCTGATCGGCTCCGAAGCGCTGAAACGCTTCGATGCGCTGGTCGACCCCAGTCTTAAATACGCAGCGGGTAAACCTGCCTGCGCCGCCGACGCTCATACCGCCGAGTAAACCGAATGCGCTCTCTGACCCTGCACCTGAGAATCCTGATCACCCTCCTGGTGGTGCTGGGTATTTCGGTCACCGCCTACCAGATCTTCGTGCTGGGCATTCCCGTCACCGAGGACGCCACCGATGACTTGTGGAACATCGACGCCAAGGTCGAGTTCGTCGCTAACCCGAAAGACCCGGTGAAGATCCAGATGTTCGTGCCGCCCCTGAGCCGCGACTTCGTCAGCCTCAATGAGAGTTTCATCTCGAATAACTACGGGGTCAGCGTCAACCGCATCGATGGCAACCGCAAGGTCACCTGGTCGGCGCGCAGGGCCAAGGGCAAGCAGACCCTGTATTACCGCCTGGTGCTGACCAAGCGTTACAGCGGCGAAAAGGTCAAGATCAAGGGCCCGACCTTCCGCGACAGCATTGCGGTGGAAGGCCCGGAAAAAATCGCCGCCGAAGCCCTGCTGGCGCCGATCCGCCAGCACTCGGCCGATGTGGAAACCTTTATTACCGAAGCCATCAAGCGCACCAACAACCTCAACGACGACAACGTCAAGCTGCTGCTGGCGGGCGACCCCTCCACGCCGCACAAGGCCAAGATCGTCGAACTGCTGCTGTCCATCGCCCACGTGCCGGTGGAAAAAGTCCACACCATCCGCCTCGTCGCCGACCAGCCGCAAACCCCGGAACTGTGGCTGCGCAGCTTCAATGGCAATGACTGGCTGTACTTCAACCCGGAAACCGGCGAACCCGGCCTGCCCGCCGACCGCCTGCTGTGGTGGACCGGCGATGAAAACCTGATCACCGTCGATGGCGGCAAGAAAGCCATGGTCACCTTCAGCCTGAACAACAGCGAAATGAACGCGATTCGCCTGGCCAAGTTGACCGACGAAAACACCGACGCCAATTTCCTCGAATACTCGCTGTACGGCCTGCCGCTGCAAACCCAGCAGACCTTCATGATCATGGTGATGATCCCGATTGGCGTGCTGGTGATCCTGATCCTGCGCAACCTGATCGGCCTGCAGACCCTGGGCACGTTTACCCCGGTGCTGATCGCCCTGGCGTTCCGCGAGACCCAGTTGGGCTTCGGGATTGTGCTGTTTACGATCATCACGGCGCTGGGCTTGTCCCTGCGCTCGTACCTGGAACACCTGAAGTTGCAGATGCTGCCAAGGCTGTCGGTGGTGCTGACCTTCGTCGTGGTGCTGATCGCGGCCATCAGCCTGTTCAGCCATAAGCTGGGGCTGGAGCGCGGGCTGTCGGTGGCGCTGTTCCCGATGGTGATTCTGACCATGACCATCGAACGCCTGTCGATCACCTGGGAAGAACGCGGTGCCGGGCATGCGATGAAAGTGGCGATCGGCACGCTGTTCGCGGCGTCGCTGGCGCACGTGATCATGAGCGTGCCGGAGCTGGTCTACTTTGTGTTCACCTTCCCGGCGATCCTGCTGATCCTGGTGGGCTTCATGCTGGCCATGGGGCGTTATCGCGGCTATCGCCTGACCGAGTTGGTGCGCTTCAAGGCCTTCCTCAAGGCTGACTCGTAATGTTCGGCTTCTGGAAGACCTGGAAGGCCCTGGAAGCGCGCGGCATCATGGGCATCAACCGGCGTAACGCCGACTACGTGCTCAAGTACAACAAGCGCAGCCTGTACCCGATCGTGGATGACAAGATCATCACCAAGGAACGAGCCCTGGCGGCCGGCATCCACGTGCCGGAAATGTACGGGGTGATCTCCACCGAAAAGGAAATCGACAAGCTCGACGAGATCATTGGCGGGCGCAGCGACTTCGTGATCAAGCCGGCCCAGGGCGCTGGCGGTGACGGCATCCTCGTCATCGCCGACCGTTTTGAAGGGCGCTATCGCACGGTGTCCGGCAAGATCATCAGCCATGAGGAAATCGAGCATCAGATTTCCAGCATCCTCACCGGCCTGTACTCCCTGGGCGGCCACCGCGACCGCGCGCTGATCGAGTACCGCGTGGTACCCGACCAGATTTTCAAGAGCATCAGCTACGAAGGCGTGCCGGATATCCGCATCATCGTGCTGATGGGCTACCCGGTGATGGCCATGCTGCGCTTGCCGACCCGCCAGTCCGGCGGCAAGGCCAACCTGCACCAGGGCGCGATCGGCGTGGGCGTAGATTTGGCCACCGGCCTGACCCTGCGCGGCACCTGGCTGAACAGCATCATCACCAAACACCCCGACACCACCAACGCGGTGGATGGCGTGCAACTGCCAAACTGGGACGGGTTCATGAAACTCGCCGCGGGCTGTTATGAGTTGTGCGGGCTGGGCTACATCGGCGTGGACATGGTGTTGGACCAGGAAAAAGGCCCGCTGATCCTCGAACTGAATGCGCGGCCGGGGCTGAATATCCAGATCGCCAACGACTGCGGCCTGACCCTGCGCACCCATGCGGTCGAGGCACGCTTGGAAGAATTGAAAGCTGCCGGCACGACGGAAACGCCGGACGAACGAGTGAAGTTCGTGCAGGCCATGTTTGGGCACATCCCGGCAGTCGAAGGCTGAACCGGCCTTCGATCTGTCTATCCCCGACATCCCCTCTAGGACCAAATCCTACAGGGGTCTACAATCCCCTCCCCCACGCCATCAGCTGATCCACCCCGCATGTCGACCTGCTCCGTATACCCACTGCCCTACCGGGCCAACCCCGCCGAGTATTTTGCGGCGATTCGCCATGCCCCTGGCGCAGTGCTATTGGACAGCGGCCGCCCGGTGGCCGAGCGTGGGCGTTATGACCTGCTCAGCGCCTGGCCCGAGGCGACGCTGGCGGTGCGGCCTGACGAGAGCGGCAGCGAATTCCTGCAACGCCTGCGGGAAAACCTTACGCAGTTGGGTGAAGCGGCATTGCCGGCTGGCTACGCGTTGCCGTTTGCCGGTGGCCTGATCGGTTACCTGAGCTACGATTTCGGCCGGCACCTGGAACAACTGCCGCACCGGGCGGTGGATGATCTGCACCTGCCGGACGCACGTTTTGGGCTGTATGCCTGGGCCCTGGTCAGCGATCACCAGGCGCAAACCAGCCAGTTGGTCTTTCACCCGGCGCTGGTCGATGGCGAGCGGCAGCGACTGATCAGCCTGTTCAGCCAACCCGGTGCAGAGACAGCGGCCGCTTTCAAACTCCACGGCCCCATGACACCGGACCTCAGCGCCCAGACCTACGCACACGCCATCGCACGCATCCATGCCTACATCCAGGCGGGCGACTGCTACCAGGTCAACTTCACCCAGCGCTTTCGCGCAGCGTGCAGCGGTGATCCCTGGGCGGCCTATTGCGCCTTGCGCGAAGCCTGCCCGACACCATTTTCCGGGTTCCAGAGCCTGCCGGATGACGGCGCGGTGTTGAGCCTGTCACCGGAACGCTTCATCAAGATCAGCCAGCGCCAGGTCGAAACCCGCCCGATCAAAGGCACCCGCCCGCGTGGCCTGACGCCTGAAGAAGACGCCGCCAACGCCGCCGAACTGCTGGCGAGCCCCAAGGATCGTGCCGAGAACCTGATGATCGTCGACCTGCTGCGCAACGACCTCGGCCGCACCTGCCGCACCGGCTCGGTGAACGTGCCGGAGTTGTTCAGCCTGGAAAGCTACCCCAACGTGCATCACCTGGTCAGCAGCGTCACCGGCGAATTGGCCGACGACAAGGACGCCCTGGATCTGATCGCCGGCAGCTTCCCCGGCGGCTCCATCACTGGCGCACCGAAGATCCGCGCGATGCAGATCATCGACGAACTGGAGCCAACCCGGCGCGGGCTGTACTGCGGCTCGCTGGTGTACCTGGACGTGCGCGGCGAGATGGACAGCTCCATCGCCATCCGCAGCTTGCTGGTCAAGGACGGCCAGGTGTGCTGCTGGGGCGGCGGCGGGATCGTCGCCGACTCGGAATGGCAGGCGGAATATCAGGAGTCGCTGACCAAGGTGCGGGTGTTGTTACAAACCCTGGAAAGCCTCTAGCGCAGCGCCCTTCCCGGCTTCGGGACGTAGCGCCCGAGCGCAGAAAAAACCTGAATCAGACGCGCTGTGGACGGCGTATGAGCTGGAGGATAGCGTCCGGTTTCGACCTCCACCCGCCATCTGTGAAGGATCACATGAAGCGATTGCTTACTCGTCAGAAAATATTTCCAAGATTGCATCTGCACTTGCCTGAGACTAACATCTCCCAAATTGGGAGGTTCGACTCATGCGGATAATCGCGTTCTCGACCTTACGTCTCTTCTGGGAGAGCCACCCAGCTTACATCGACGCCAAAACACCGCTGGTCGAGTTGTATCGCCATATGGAGAAGGCTGCATACCCAACGCCGCAAGCGCTCAAGGCGGACCTCGGAACCGCGAGCATCCTCAAAGGCAGCAGGGTTGTATTCAACGTGGGCGGCAACCGGTATCGAGTGATCATGGCGATCAATTATCAGCGTCAGCTTGGGTTCATACGTTTCGTCGGGACCCACGCACAGTACGATCAGATCAACGCGGAGACCGTGTGATGAACATCAAACCCATACATTCCCAAGAAAACCTCACCGCCGCGCTCGCACGCGTCGAGCAGATATGGGAAGCACCAATCGGCTCGCCCGAGGGCGATGAGCTGGAAATCCTTGCGGTCCTCATTGAAAAGTACGAGGCCGAACATTATCCAATGCCGCCGTCGGACCCGGTGGAAGCCATCCGCTTTCGCATGGAGCAACTCGGCATGACAGCGCGCGACCTGGAGGCATTCATCGGCACCAGCGGCCGGGTGTCCGAAGTGCTTAACCGCAAGCGCAAGCTGAGCCTGTCGATGATCAAGCGCCTGCATGAAGGCTTGAGCATCCCGTATGAGCGGTTGCTGGCTGGGGCTTAAGATCTCAGGCGGCCGTAAGGTCCCCATCGCGAGCAAGCCCGCTCCCACATTCGACCGCGCTTCCAAAGGATAAACGCGTTCGAATGTGGGAGCGGGCTTGCTCGCGATGAGGCCGTCAGATTCGCTGAACGACTTACAGACTCAACGGTCGGTTCGAAGCCTTGATGAACTCGTTCTTCAGGTCTTCAAACGTATGCACCGCCGGGAACTGCGGGAACTCGCGGATCACATTCTCCGGCGCATGGAACAGAATCCCACGATCAGCCTCGCCCAACATGCTGGTGTCGTTGTACGAATCGCCGGCAGCGATCACGCGGTAGTACAAGCTCTTGAACGACAGCACCGACTGGCGCTTGGGGTCTTTCTGGCGCAGTTGGTAGCTGACCACGCGATCGCTTTCGTCAGTGATCAGGCGGTGGCACAACAGAGTCGGGAAGCCCAGCTGACGCATCAGCGGCTGGGAAAATTCGTAGAAGGTGTCCGACAGGATCACCACCTGGAAGCGCTCACGCAGCCAGTTGACGAACTCGATGGCGCCGTCCAGCGGCTTGAGGGTGGCGATCACTTCCTGGATATCGGCGAGCTTGAGCCCGTGTTCGTCGAGGATGCGCAGGCGTTGCTTCATCAGCACGTCGTAGTCGGGAATGTCCCGGGTGGTCGCCCGCAGGGATTCAATACCGGTTTTTTCGGCGAAGGCGATCCAGATTTCCGGAACCAGTACTCCTTCCAGGTCGAGACAGGCAATTTCCACGAGACACTCCTATTTGTATTGTTCAAGTCGAGCGAGCAAAAAGACTGCCGAACTCTAGCGATTCAAGGCGGCGGCCGCAACGCAGGGCGGATTTTGATACCATCGCTCCCCTATAGAGCGCTCAGCGCCACTGACCTGTAGGAACCGTCCTGATGAACCAAGCCTTCGATGTCGTTGAACTCGCCACGACCTATGCCAACAAATCTGCCCAGGACATTCTCAAGCTGGCGTTCAGCCAGTTCGGCGATGACTTGTGGATTTCCTTCAGCGGTGCCGAGGATGTGGTGCTGGTAGACATGGCCTGGAAGCTGAACAAGAACGTCAAGGTGTTCAGCCTCGACACCGGCCGCCTGCACCCTGAGACCTACCGCTTCATTGAACAGGTGCGCGAGTTCTACAAGATCGACATCGAGCTGATCTCGCCGGACCAGAGCAAACTGGAACCGTTCGTCAAAGAGAAAGGCCTGTTCAGCTTCTATAAAGACGGCCATGGCGAATGCTGCGGCGTGCGCAAGATCGAGCCGCTGCGCCGCAAGCTCTCCGGCGTGCGCGCCTGGGCCACCGGCCAACGCCGCGACCAGAGCCCCGGCACCCGCAGCCAAGTGGCGGCACTGGAAATCGACACGGCCTTTTCTACACCGGAACGCACCCTGTACAAGTTCAACCCGCTGGCGCAGATGACCAGCGAAGAAATCTGGGGTTACATCCGCATGCTGGAGCTGCCGTACAACAGCCTGCACGAGCGCGGTTTTATCAGCATCGGCTGCGAGCCCTGCACCCGCCCGGTGTTGCCAAACCAGCACGAGCGCGAAGGCCGCTGGTGGTGGGAAGAAGCCACGCAGAAGGAATGCGGGCTGCATGCCGGAAATCTCATCAGCAAGGCGTAAATGCTGAGGCGGTCAAAAGATGTGGTAAGGCGCTTGCCCGCGACGCAGACGCCCGGTATGGCGTCGCCATCAAATCGCGCTGAAGCGCTGCGCCAATCCCGTCATTACAAACTGCTCGATGATGAAGTCGACAAACGCCCGCGTCTTACCGGGCAGCAGTTTGTGTTCGGCGTAGTAGAGAGAGATGTTGCCGTCGTCGACGTACCAGTCGGGCAGCACCCGCACCACCGCGCCGCTGTCGAGGAACGGCACCGCCATCGGCATGCTCACCAACGCGATGCCCAGGCCCTGGGCGGCGGCGCAACAGGCGGCCTCCGAATCGCTCAAGGTCATGCGCGGTTTGAGCACCAACGGGCGCTGTTCGCGCTCACGGTTGGTCAGTTGCCAGGAGCGCACGCGGCCGGTTTGCGGGGAGCGGATCAGGATGCCCAGGCAGCGCGCCAGATCCTCGGGTGCCAGTACCGGCAGGCGCTGCGCCAGGTAATTCGATGACGCCACCAGCACCCGGTGCGCGGGCGTCAGCTTGCGCGCCACCACGCCCTGGGGCAGCTCAAAGCCACCGCCGATGGCCGCATCGAAGCCCTGGCCGATCAGGTCAACCTGGCGGTTATCAAAATGCCAATCCGGGCTGATATCCGGAAAACGCCGCACGAACTCCCCCAGCAACGGCATGACATAACGATTACCGAACACCGTGCCCATGCTGACCTTGAGCGTCCCCACCGGCCGGCCCTCGGCGCTGGCCAGGTTGGCCACGGCGTTCTGGATGGTGATGAGGCTGTCGCTGACTTCTGCGAGGAACCGCTTGCCGGCTTCGGTCAGGGTCAGGCGCCGGGTGCTGCGCTGGAACAACCGCACGCCCAGGCGCGCTTCCAGCTTGGCGACACTTTTGCCCACCGCCGCCGGGGTCAGGCTCAAGTGCCGGGCTGCTTCGGCAAAGCTGCCGCCTTCGGCGCTGCGCACAAAGCATTCGATACTGCCGAAGCTCTCCATATCCGCCCACTCTAAACTTTTGGTTTACACAGACTATAGCAATCAAGGTCTACCGACTGCGGGAGGTGAGGTCGATACTCGGCTCCATCAACAAGGCATCCCGCCTTGAACAGTTAGGAGATCGACATGACCACCCATAACCTCAGCGGCAAAGTCGCCTTGATTCAAGGCGGTTCACGCGGCATCGGCGCCGCCATCGTCAAGCGTCTTGCGGCGCAAGGTGCAGCCGTCGCCTTTACCTACATCAGTTCGGCCGCCAAGGCCGCAGAATTGCAGAACAGCGTGATCAGCGCCGGCGGCAAAGCCTTGGCGATTCAGGCCGACAGTGCCGATGCCACGGCAATTCGCAACGCGGTCAACACCACGGTCCAAGCCTTTGGGCGCCTGGATATCCTGGTGAACAACGCTGGCGTACTGGCCATCGCCCCGCTGGAAGACTTCAAGCTGGAGGACTTCGACCAGACCCTGGCAATCAACGTGCGCAGCGTGTTCATCGCCACTCAGGAAGCGGCCAAGCACATGCGCGAAGGCGGCCGCGTGATCAACATCGGCAGCACCAACGCCGAGCGCATGCCGTTTGGCGGTGGCGGGCCGTATGCGATGAGCAAGGCGGCGCTGGTCGGCTTGACCAAGGGCCTAGCGCGGGACCTGGGGCCACGTGGCATCACCATTAACAACGTGCAACCGGGGCCGGTGGACACCGACATGAACCCGGCGAACAGTGAATTCGCCGAGAGCCTGATCGGGTTGATGGCGGTGGGCCGTTATGGCCATGTCGAGGAGATCGCCAGCTTTGTGGCCTACCTCGCCGGGCCGGAAGCGGGGTACATCACCGGGGCCAGCCTGACCATTGACGGTGGCTTCAGCGCATAACCGCCTGTAGGCGCCGGATCAGGACATTGGCGGCAAGCCGTAGGCGGCGAGGTCGAAATCCGCGAGTTTGCGGATGATCTGGTCGGCGTGGTGGTACTTGCTGTCGGCCATGGCTTCATCGGGCACTGCGATGGCGGTCATCCGGGCCGCCTTCGCCGCGGTGACGCCGAACGGCGAGTCTTCAAATACCAGGCAATCTTGCGGCGCAATGCCCAGGCGCCGTGCGGCGGTAAGGAAGATGTCCGGCGCGGGTTTGGCCGCGCCGACTTCCGGGTCGTCAGCCGTGACGATGGTGCCGAACAGGCCAAACCACTCGCGGTGCAACGTGGTCTTGTGGCCAAAGGAGTTGCGCGACGAACTGGTGCCCACCGCAATCGGAATATTGTGCGCGTTCAGGTGCCGTACCAACGCTTCGGCGCCGGGCATGCCCAATGCCCTGGGGAAACGCTCGCTCATCAGCGGCTCACGGATTTCGAGGAACTCAGCCGCCGTGATCGGCAGGTCCAGCGCCTTGACCACATAGTCGGCCAGGTCCTGGGCACCGCGCCCGATGATGTGCTGCTTGATCCCCCAGTCATAGGTACGCCCGAAGCGCTCGGCGATGATCTGCGTCACTTCGGTGTAGATGCCTTCGGTATCCAGCAACAAGCCGTCCATATCGAAAATCACGGCCTTGATCGGACCGACTGCGCTACGCGGTGCATTCATCGTGACAAAACCCTGGAGGAAGGACTAAAAGGATTCAGCACAATACCGGCGACGCTTGTCGGCAGGCAACCCTTTAGGCTGTGCGCCTGATCAAGCGGGCGTGGGCAGGCAGCCCAGGCTGGTCAATGCGGCCTCCACCGCGTGCTCCAACGGCGTATGGGGCTCGTGGCCCAGGGCCACAAGCAAGCGCCGGTTATCCAAACGCAGCGGGGTGTGCCACAGATAACGCATCTCCTGTATCTCGCGAAAGGTCACGACAAACGGCGCAGCCAACGTCAACAACCACCAGGGAAATACGCCTACACGTGGTTGCCGGCCCGTCCTGCGTAACACCACGCGCTGGATCGCCTGGCTCATCTGCGTGCCATCGATGTCCACGTGCCCGGCCATATGAAAGCAGGCAAACGCCTCGAGGGTAGCGCGACGCTCAATCAACTCGAGCATGGTGCGCGCCACATCCGGTAGGTAGGCCCACTGGTGGGCCACGCCTGGCGCGCCAGGATCGCTGACGGCACGCACCGGTTTACCGGGTTTGACCAAGCCTTGGGAGAACCAGTTGTTGGCCGCCCCGGCGCCGAAAAAATCCCCGGCACGCACGATCAATACGCGAGCGCCCTCGCGGGAAGAGTGCAGCAAGCGCTGCTCCAGTTGCACCCGTACCGCGCCCTTGCGGGTAAGCGGGTGCTGGGGTGAGTCTTCGTCCAGCACGGGGAACGCATCCGGCCCGAAGTTGTAGACCGTGCCGGGCAGCACGATGGTCGCGCGCTCGGCGATGGCGGCTGCAATGGTGTTGTCGATCATCGGCAGCACCTGTTCGGCCCAATTGCGATAGCCCGGCGGGTTCACCGCATGGACGATCACCGCGCAGCCCCGCGCGGCAGCGATCACTTCGTCGCGATTGAGCGCATCGCCTTTGAGCCAGGTATAGGTGGCATTCTGGCTACGGGCCTTGTCGACATCCCGGGTCAACGCACACACCTGCCAGCCCGCCGCGCTCAGCTGTCGCGCTACTTCGCCGCCAATACCGCCGGTTGCACCCAATACCAGTACCTTGCTCATCACCCACTCCCACGTTGGTTGGAGCGGCCATTCTGTTCGCAGCATGGCTATAGAGGAATTGCCGAAGACCATCCAGACGCTATACATTTACGCATGGCATTGAACATTGGTTGGGAGCTTTACCGATCGTTTCTTGGCGTACTCAAGGAAGGATCGCTGTCGGGGGCCGCGCGGCAGCTCGGCATCACACAGCCCACCGTCGGTCGGCACATTGCCGCGCTGGAAACGGCCTTGGGCGTGGTGCTGTTCACTCGCTCCCCCACCGGACTGCTGCCGACGGCAGTGGCCCACACCATGAGGGCCCACGCCGAGACCATGGAGCGCACGGCCGCTGCCCTGGAACGCAGCGCCTCCTCCCAGGGCGACGAGGTCCGCGGCGTGGTGCGCGTATCCGCCAGCGAGGTGGTCGGCGTGGAAGTACTGCCGCCGATCATCACGCGGCTGCGCCAACAGCATCCTCACCTCAAGGTCGAACTGGTCCTGACCAACCGCCTGATCGACCTGCTGCAATTGGAAGCCGACATCGCCGTGCGTATGGTCCGCCCCAGCCAGGCGCAACTGCTGGCACAGCGCATCGGCCTGATCGAAGTCGGCCTGCATGCCCGCGACGATTACCTGCACCAGCACGGTACGCCGCAAGAGCTCAAAGACCTGAGCGGCCACGCGGTGATCGGCTACGACCAGGAGAACGCATTTATCCGCAGCCTGGCCGTTAAAGGCTTCGAGCGCAGCACCTTCGCCCTCAGTAGCGACAGCGACCTGGCGCAACTGGCGCTGATCCGTGCTGGCGCCGGCATCGGCGGATGCCAGGTCAAACTGGCCAAACAAGACGCGCGCCTGCAGCGGGTACTGCCGGAGGCATTCGCGCTCAAACTCGACACCTGGGTCACCATGCATGAAGACCTGCGCAACAGCCCGCGCTGCCGGGCGACGTTTGACGCGCTAGTCGCGGGTTTACAGCGTTACGTACAGGATTGAGACAGCTTCACTGAGGAAGAATCAAACTCCCTCAATCCCTTCATAGCCGCCCCCATGACCGAAGCCTTCGAAGTCCCCAGCCCCCACGAAAAACACATCGAACACACCACCGAACATGCCCACGCGCGCGGTGACAATTTCGCCAGCCGCATCGCCGTGATGACGGCACTGATGGCCACCCTTGGCGCCATGCTCAGCTACCAGGCCGGCTCCACCGAAAGCGAAGCGGCGATGGACAAGAACAACGCTGCCATTTTCAAGACCGAAGCGGCCAACCAGTGGAACTACTACCAGGCCAAATCCAGCCGGCAAAACCTGGCGGAACTGGCTACCCATATTCCCGGTGTAGACGCCGCGCACTACAAGGATGAGAGCGAGCGTTACAAGGGCCAGAAGGAAGACGTGCGTAAACAGGCCGAGAAACTTGAGGCAACCTCACAGGAATGGGATCAGAAATCCGAAGAAGCGCTGCACCAGCATCACCGCTGGGCCCAGGCGATGACGGCGATTCAGATCGCGATTTCGTTGGCGGCGATTACGTTGTTGACGCGCAAGGAATGGTTGAAGCGCATGTCGTATACGGCTGGCGGTGTGGCCGTGGTGCTGGGCAGCCTGGCGTGGCTGCATTTCTAATAATTTCACTTGGGCGCCTAACGCCAGCCGCTATATAGTAAAACGTATAACGCTAGCTGCCGCACAAGGAGATAACGGTGTCAGGACACCCCAAAGAAGCCGTGGGCGCCGCCTACAGTATCGAATCCATGCGCCATGCCCAGGCCATGACCTGGCAAGCCATCGAACAACTGGCCCAACGCATCCGCCCCGGCATGCTCGAGTCCGAAGCGCGCGAGCTGGGCAAGCACATCCTCGCCGACCTCGACATGCAACGCATCTGGCACCCGTTGCTGGTGCGCTTCGGCGCCAATACCCTCAAGACCTTCAAGCAACGCTCCGACGGTGACCCGGTACTCGGTGAAAACGACATTTTCTTCATCGACATGGGCGCCGTCTGGCAAGGTCACGAAGGCGACGCGGGTGCCACGTTCTGCATTGGCACCGACCCGGACATGATCGCCTGCGCCAACGCGGCCAAAGAGCTGTTCCACCGCGTGCAGGCGCGCTGGAAAAACGACCAGGTCATCGGCCTCGAACTCTACCGCTACGCCGAAGCACAAGCCCAGGCCATGGGCTGGCAGTTGAACCTCGACATCAAGGGCCACCGCGTCAGCGACTTTCCCCACGCTATCCATCGTGGCGGCGACCTCGGCGACTTCGAGCAGTACCCGAATGCGGGGCTGTGGATTCTGGAAATCCAGATCGCTCACCCGAGCAAGCCGTATGGCGCGTTCTATGAAGACCTACTCGCTTAATTGTTCAAGGGAACCAAAAAATGGAAGGCTGCGCCGATTTTCCCGTGCTGTTGTTTTCCTACGGCACCTTGCAGGACAAGGCTGTCCAACTCGCCAGCTTCGGCAGAGAACTGGCAGGCCAGCATGACGCCATGTTGGGCTACTCGAAAAACTGGGTAGAGATTACCGACCCGCAAGTGCTGGCCACCAGCGGCAAGACCCATCACCCGATCGTCGCGCCGAGCACCGACCAAGGCGCCAGCGTTGAAGGCAGGGTGTTTCAGATTACCGAGCACGAGTTGGCGGCGGCGGATGCGTATGAAGTGTCCGACTACAAGCGGGTCAGCGTGGCGTTGGCATCGGGCCTGACGGCTTGGGCGTATGTGCAAGCCTGAACGACGGGCAATTGTTTTCAATCTGTTACAGGAGCGTTTAAAGTATCGCCCCCCGAGAATTGAATCTCGGGATTCAGTCCATGGAGTTACTCAGTGAAGTACGTCAGTAAAGTGGTTGCAGCAGCTGTTCTCGGTTTCACCCTCGCAGGCTGCACCGGCACCGCCATCAAATCCCCGCAATACGACAGCAGCCAATACACCGTGCTGGGTCACAGTGAAGCCACCGCCACCGGCATCATGCTGTTCGGTGTGATCCCAATCGGCCAGAACAGCCGTTTCGTCCGCGCCCAGACGGCTGCCATCCAGGCAAAAGGCGGCGACGCAATGATCAATACCGAAATCCAGGAAAAATGGTTTTGGGCTTGGGTGCTGAGCGGTTACACCACCAAGATCTCCGGTGATGTGGTCAAGCTGAAAGCAGCACACTAAACCGGACGTTGCTCTATTTGCGCGGGATTTAACCTGAGCGAGCGACGTATCATGGGCCAACCTTTCGAGGATGGTCCATGAACCTCAGTATCCTTTACGCGCTCGCCGCCGCCGCGCTATTCGGCGCCAGCACCCCGCTCGCCAAAAGCCTCGGCCTGGGCCTCTCGCCCGTGCTGCTCGCAGGCCTGCTTTACCTCGGCAGCGGCGGCGGACTCGCCATCGTGCGCCTGATCCGTGATCGCGGCTGGACCCCCACCGGGCTGACGCCCTCCGAATGGCCGTGGCTGCTCGGCGCCATTGCGTTCGGCGGCATCCTCGGGCCCGTGGCCCTGATGTTCGGCCTCACCCGCACCTCCGGCGCCACCGCGTCGCTAATGCTCAACCTTGAATCGGTATTGACCGCGCTGATCGCCTGGCTGGTCTTCAGGGAAAACGCAGACCGCCGCATCGTCCTCGGGATGATTGCGATTGTGCTGGGTGGCGTGGCGTTGTCATGGCCCCAAGACGGCGCCGACAGTCACGATTGGATCGGGCCACTCGCGGTTGCCGTGGCCTGCCTGTGCTGGGGGATTGATAACAACCTGACACGCAAGGTGTCGGCCTCGGACGCGCTGTTTATCGCCGGCGCCAAGGGTTTGATCGCGGGTGTGGTCAATTGCAGCCTGGCACTGTACCTCGGCGCGCAGATCCCCGGCATGGCGCAGCTCGCGCCGATTTTGCTGGTCGGGTTTCTCGGCTATGGCATCAGCCTGGTGCTGTTTGTGTTGGCGTTACGCGGGCTGGGCAGTGCGCGCACCGGCGCCTATTTTTCTACCGCGCCTTTCCTCGGCGCCGCACTCGCCTTGCTGGTGCTGGGCGAGTCGGTGAGCGGCGCGTTCTGGATTGCTTCGGCGCTGATGGCTGCAGGGGTGTGGCTGCACCTGACCGAGCGCCATGCCCATGCACATCAGCATGAGGCGACGGAACACGGGCATCGGCATGTCCACGATGAACATCATCAACATGAACACGCGGTTGAGTGGGACCCGGCAACGCCGCACACGCATGTGCACACCCATAACCCGATCAAGCATAGCCATCCGCATTTTCCGGACATTCATCATCGGCATAGGCATTGAAGGCGTGTCCCGAGACTGGCGGAGGCCCATCAAGCCTGTTCCGCCACCACCCGATTACGACCGTTTTGCTTGGCCTGGTACAAAAGCTGGTCAGCCCTCTCAAGCACAGCGGATATCGAATCGCCACCGGGATGCCATAGCGCGACGCCCAGCGACACGGTGACATGCCCGACCGTCACAATGTTTGCTGCTTCGATCGAGGCACGCAATCGCTCGGCGACATCCGTTGCAGCTTGAAGCGAACTGTTGGGCAATAACAATACGAACTCCTCTCCGCCGACCCGGCAGGGCAAGTCGTTGGACCGTGAGTTCTGCTGCATGAGCTGTGCGATGGCCCTCAGCGTTTCATCACCCACACCATGACCAAACGTATCGTTCACACGCTTGAAATGGTCGATGTCCATGGAAACGACTGCGAACGTTTTGTCGGCGTCCTGCCAGCGCGACAGGATGTCCTGCATCGCTCGACGATTGGCCAGCCCTGTCAGCACATCAGTTTGTGCCTCCTGGTTTAGCTTGCCGATCTTTTCCTGTAGCAGGGTAGCGCCAAGCAGCAGTGCTCTGCGAATCTGCCAGCTTTCGAAATAGCGCGACGGGATTGCGCTGATACGTTCGTAGCTGTCAGGCGAGTCCAGCCGTTTAGCGCAATCGGCAAGCCTGGACAATGGCGCCGAGATCCGTGCGCCCAACCACCAAATCAAGACGATTCCGAACAGCGCCAGGGGCGCGATGCCCTGCGCCACCTTGGCCATGGTGTGTCGCAGAATGGCGTGTATGTTGTCGAGTGGCTGCTGCGAGATCACCCCCCAACCACTGCTGGGCACCCTGGCGAACCCCGCGAGCATGTCCACGCCATTGGCATCCGTCGCCTGCAACGTTCCCGCGTCCTGACTAAGTGCCGCGTCAACGATCAACCCCACTCCAGTGACGTTGCCGATGTGCTCGGGATCGGTGTGATAGATCACCCGGCGAGCGCTGTCGACGAGATAGACATGCGCCCCGTCCTTGCGCACATTGGTGTCCATCAGCGCCTGGAGCGTATTCCTCTGTTCAAGCTGGATACTGCCGCCTATCAGGCCCAGGTACTCTCCTTTCGCGTCGAATATGGGGTGGGAAATAAAGACCACCAGATTACCTGCGATGGACCTGAACGCGTTGCTGATGATCGGCGTGCGAAGGCTGAGAGGCTCCCGGTGTTGCAGCGCCAGCCCATCGAGATGGAGGTTTTCCGGAGCTGAGGCAACGATTGTTCCCCCCGCATCGGCGATCAACACGGAGTTAAAACTGGCGTCTTGCCCAAACAGTCGCTGGACTTCCTCCGCGAGTTCTTGCTTGTCACCAAACGTTTTGCCAATGACGACCGAGCCATATTTCAGTTTATCGAGGTCGGAGTTGAGTACCTGCTCCACACTCCGGGCGATCCGAGAGGCATAGGCCTTGTTCACTTCCAGCGCATTCTCGATCAATTCCTGCTTCTGAATCTTGAACGTCACCCAGAAACTGTTGCCCAGGGTTGCGATGGCCGAAAGCAGTACAAAGATAAGAATCAGAATGCGCAGGTTGAGCTTCGGCTTCGGTCGGGTGGTCATTTTACGCAGTCCGGATGGGCGGAAGAATTGCCAACGATTCGATGCAGGATGAATCCTCCTAGTTTTAGAAGGCACCTGATCGACCAGTTTTGGCCGAAAGCAGCCTGCTTAACCCGCATAGAAACCCATCTGCCAATTCTGAACCCGCCAAACAGTTGTGTCTGAAGGCAGACGGCAAAAAACACCGTCAGTCCCACATTGGGCCTATATGGCCTTTTTCAGCCAAAAAAACCACAAACCCCCGATTTTCTCTAGGAAAATCAGGGGTTTGTGTTTGTAGAATGTGGCGGTAAAGAAGAGACTCGAAACTACCCGCGAGCGCATTTTAGAGACAAGCCCCACGGCTTACAAGGGCCGCAGCCTGGTGGCATGTGTAGAAGTAGTCCCAAGGGTTAAACGCACCGGGTTGCAGAACACGGCCACTCTGGTTTCCGGAGCCCGAAAAAAGGCCCCCGCACCTGGCTTAGATGTGGGGGCCCGTTGAACATAAACGGCGTTATGCGAATTCGGCGTTCGATCTACCGTCAACCGCCGCAATATGCGTTCAGTCCAACGCTGCGGATCACCATCACCGCTGATACCAAGTACGCCCAGCAACCATAGTGCTCAAACTTTGAATCGACTGATCAGTACGCCAAACGACGCCGCCAGTCGCGAAAGTTCGGCGCTCGACGCATTGGTTTGATGTGCGCCCGCCGCTGTTTGCGTGGAAAGATCCTGAATATTGACCAGATTACGATCAACCTCACGAGCAACCTGAGCCTGCTCTTCAGCGGCACTTGCGATCACTAGGTTCTTTTCATTGATGATTGAAACACCCTCGGTGATTCGGTCAAGGGCCTGGCCAGCCTCAATGGACTGCGCCCGCGTATCGACTGCCAGCTCTTTACTCTTATTCATCGCGAGGACGGCTTCTTCAGCTCCCGAACGAACCTGTTGCATCATCGACTCGATGTCCGCCGTCGACGCCTGGGTCCGATGGGCAAGTGCGCGCACTTCATCTGCTACAACAGCGAACCCGCGACCCTGCTCACCCGCCCTGGCTGCTTCGATGGCGGCGTTCAGTGCCAGGAGATTGGTCTGCTCCGCAATGGCCCTGATCACCTCAAGTACTTTTGTGATCTCGCTGACACGGGTTGCAAGCACCTCAACCTTGCCGGTTGAGTTTGAAATCTCATCCGCCATCGCCCCCACAGAGTTAACGGCTCTGCGCACTTGATCACGCCCTTGCACAGCACTAAGGCTGGTTTGCTCAGAGGCTTCAGCGGCGCCTGCCGCATTTCGGGCAACTTCATCCACGGCCGCAGTCATTTCGTTCACTGCCGTTGCCGCTTGCTGAATCTCATCATTCTGCCGCGTCAGGCCGCGTGAGCTTTCCTCCGTGACAGCGTTCAGCTCTTCAGATGCAGAGGCCAGTTGGTCAGCAGCACTGCCAATCTCTTTTACAGTGGTCCGCAGATTTTCCTGCATTTTACCCAGCGCACTCAGCAGTACACTGACGTCGTCTCGCCCACTGATTTCAATATGTTGAGAAAGGTCACCCTCCGCCACTTCCTCAGCGCTGCGTATAGCGATAGAAAGCGGTCGCGTAATCGAGCGTGTGATGATCATTCCCAAAGCGATGGCAGCCAAAAAAGCGACCATTACCCCTACACCCAATATCCAGTAAGCACTCGTAGTGGCGGCCTCTGCCGCGTCTGCAGTCTCACCGCTTTGGCGATAGTTGGATGCAACAATGACTTGAAGGTCATCAATAGCGCCCTTGAAGGTCGGCGAAACCTGCTGCTGGAATAGCTGCGTAGCACCATCAAGGTCGCCCGCCGTCGCCAACGCGATTACTTTATTTGACCCCTGAACATAGGCGGGCCAGTCTTTTTCGAACTGATCACCGGCGACGCGCTCGTCATCGGCAAGAGGCGTTTGGCGGTATTCCTTGAAGAGTCGTTCAACGTCCTTCTGACTCTCGGACATGGATTGCACTGCGGCGTCAAATTTAACCGGATCTGCCTTGGAGTACTTAAATAGCAGAGCAGCATGCACAGCCCTGGAATATGCATAAGCACTCGCGCGCGCATTACCGGTGTTGTAAACAGACACCAGATTGTTGCTTACGATTTCGTTCATTGTTGCTTTTAGTGTTGTGATGCCCGAGCGCCCTAAAAGCCCCACTCCCAATGTGATGATGGCACACACCACAAATGCAGAGATCAATCGTGTGGAAAGCTTGATGCTACGTAATGCGTCCATAGGACCCCCGACGAACTCTTAGTTGGCTGCCCCAAGAAGGCTTGGGCATTAACTATATTCGGCAAGATATCCGCTAACTTTAATCGTGGTCTCATTTTTATGAGCCAATACGTTAGCTAGCTAACTAAAGGCTTTAGCCACAATCGGCCACGTGGTGAGCTAAGCATGACCAGTCTGTGGAATAAGAACGCCGCCTGCGTATCCTGCCAGTGTCATCAGCAGGATCTATGGAACGACAATGGAAGCGCTTTTGGTGTTGTTAAGACATAGACCAGTAGTTTTGGGTCGAACTCAACCACTGACTCTACTTTCCGCACCAGAATAGAACGCCAGTCCCATATTGCTCCCATGACGTTACTTTTTGGACGCCAGAAACCACAAACCCCCGACTTTCACTAGGAAAATCAGGGGTTTGTGTTTGCAGAATGTGGCGGTGAAGGAGAGATTCGAACTCTCGATACAATTTCTTGTATACACACTTTCCAGGCGTGCTCCTTAAGCCACTCGGACACTTCACCGTATCTCGTCAAACCAGTTCAGTCTGTCGAGGCGCGCTAATGTAGTCGAAAGCCTTTCTGATGGCAAAGGTTTTTTTCAGAATTTTCATGCGGTTAGACCGGTATTCCGTGACGGGCCATGTGAGGGCGATGATTCTGCCATTCTCAGGCATAGGCAACACGCGTCTGGGACGGTTGCTGCGCCCTGCCTAGGCGGTTTACCGCCGGGTATCGAGGGAAAGCCTGACCGGCCAGTCAGTCACGGCGCTTTACCAGGGCGGGCGTGGTGGGTAACGTCTGCGCATGCACCTCTATAACAAGTCCTACAAGGAACCGCGTCATGAGTGAGTTGATCTCCTACCACCTGGAAGACGGTATCGCGACCCTGACCTTGAGCAACGGCAAGGTAAATGCCATTTCTCCGGCGGTGGTCAGTGCGTTTAATGAAGCACTGGATCAGGCCGAGAAGGATCGGGCGGTGGTGATCATCACCGGGACGCCGGGGATTCTGTCGGGTGGCTATGATTTGAAAGTGATGACCGCTGGCCCTAAAGAGGCCATCGGCCTGGTGACGTCGGGCTCGACGCTGGCGCGGCGCCTGTTGGCGCATCCGTTCCCGGTGATCGTCGCGTGCCCTGGGCATGCGGTGGCCAAGGGCGCTTTCCTGCTGTTGTCGGCGGATTATCGGATCGGGGTCGAGGGCCCGTTCAGCATTGGCCTGAATGAAGTGGCGATCGGCATGACCATGCACCACGCCGGTATCGAATTGGCGCGGGATCGTCTGCGCAAGTCGGCGTTTCACCGCTCGGTGATCAATGCCGAGATGTTCGACCCGCAAGGCGCCTTGCAAGCCGGCTTCCTCGATAAGGTGGTGGCGCCGGACGCATTGCACACGGCGGCGCTGGAGGCGGCCCGGCAGTTGAAGAAGCTCAATATGAATGCCCACAAGCAGACCAAACTGAAAGTGCGCAAGGCACTGTTGGAAGCCCTGGATGAGGCAATCATCCAGGACCAGGGCCATATCCTTAGCTAAGTCCCCACACCTGTTGCGCCAGAGCCCGACCTTGAGTCGGGCTTTTTCTTACAAATAAATTCGAATCCTCCTTAGCCGCTCTAGTCAGCCTCTGCTGGCAATTGTTGAAACATGTACTTAAACATCGCCTATCTCCTACCTCTACCGGGCAATTGCCGAATACAGTGCACATCCGTACACTGCGCCACCTTTTCTCTCGATGGGCCGCGTCGATGCTGTTTATGTTGCGTATGTTATTGATGGGGCTGCACTTTATGCTCGCCGGTGGATTGGGCGTGTTGCTGGGGATCTGTCGGCCGTTCAACCCGGACAACAGCCGTCTGTGCGCGCGCCTGTATGCACTGCCCGCGATGCGGATACTCGGATTGCGAGTCGAGACCGATGTGGATTCGCTGCGCAACAAGCCCGGCAGTTGCCTGATCATTGCCAACCACCAGTCCAACTATGACCTGTTTGTGCTGGGTACCGTGGTGCCGCACCGCACTGTGTGTATCGCCAAGAAAAGCCTGAAATGGGTGCCTTTGTTCGGCCAGTTGTTCTGGCTGGCTGGCAACGTGCTGATCGACCGCAGCAATGCGCAAAAGGCTCGCAGTGCGATGCTCACCACCACCAAGACGTTGCAGCATAAGGACACGTCGATCTGGGTATTCCCGGAAGGCACGCGTAACTTGGGCAAGGGCCTGCTGCCGTTCAAGAAAGGCGCGTTCCACATGGCGATTGCCGCCGGCGTGCCCATCGTGCAGGTGTGTGTAAGCAATTACGTCACGCATATGCGGCTCAATCGCTGGAACAGTGGTGATGTGCTCATACGCTCGCTGCCGCCGATTCCTACCACCGGCCTGACGGTTGATGACATCCCGGCGTTGATGCAAGCCTGCTACGCGCAGATGGATGAATGCATCCAGGCGATGGACCAGCAATTGCAAAGTGCCGTAACAATAGAACTCGCTTCCAGCTAAGCTGCCCAACATCTGTCCCCCTGATAAGAAGTGATAGGCACCATGGGTAGAGTTGTTGCGGCCGCTGTTTACAACGCGGGAAAGAAAGTTACCGATATCACCCTCGACGAAGGCGCGGCCTGGGCCGCCAAACCTGGGCATTTTGTCTGGATCGGCCTGGAAGAGCCCGACGCCCGCGAGCTGGCCAACCTGCAACGTCAGTTCAACCTGCATGAACTGGCCATCGAAGACGCCCTGGAAAAACACAGCCGCCCCAAGCTGGAAACCTTCGGCGACGCGCTGTTTATCGTCACTTATTCACCGGTGCGCGAAAACGGCAAGCTGGTGTTTATCGAGACCCATATCTTTGCCGGCAACGGCTACATCATCACTGCGCGCAACGGGCACTCAGCGTCCTACGGCTTTGTACGCCAGCGCTGTGAGGCGCGGCCACTGCTGCTAGAGCATGGGGAAGATTTCGTACTCTATGCGCTGCTGGATTTCGTCACCGAAAATTACCAGCCGGTAAGCGAGGCCATCCACGCCGAGATCGATGAACTGGAGCGCAACGTGCTGTGCAGCTCACTCAATGAGCACGATATCCAGAACCTCCACGGCCTGCGCCGTGACGTGCTGCGCCTGCGCCGCTACGTGGCACCGATGGTGGAGATCAGCGAGGAACTGCAGAAACTGAGTTTCCCGTTTATCGACAAGAACATGCGGCCGTATTTTCGTGATGTACAAATCCACGTCACACGACAGATGGAAGACCTGGCCACCCTGCGCGACATCGCCAGCCAGACCATCGAGATCGGTGTGTTGCTGGAGGCCTCGCGCCAGAGTGTGGTGCAGCGCAAGTTCGCCGCGTGGGCGGCGATCCTGGCGTTCCCCACGGCCGTGGCGGGGATTTACGGGATGAACTTCCAGAACATGCCCGAGCTGCAATGGCACTACGGCTATTTTGCCGTGCTGGGGTTCATCGCCGTCGGCTGTAGCGGGTTGTGGGCCAGCTTCAAGCGTTCGGGCTGGCTTTAGGCATTAACCTTGGCTTCGGGCTTATGCGTGACAAAGCGCATCATCCACTCCGCCACGGTCACACCGTGGTGGTCGCGCTCCAGGCTGGCGACGCCATTCTTGTAGACTTTCTCGCCCAAGGTTGTCTGAAGAATCTCCAACAACTCGCGGGAATAGTCGTGAATGAACTCCGGGTGCCCCTGGAAACACAGCACCTGGTCGCCGATATGGTACGCAGCGAACGGGCAAAACTCGCTGGAAGCGATGACCGTGGCATTTTCCGGCAAGGTGGTCACCTGATCCTGATGACTGATCAACAACGTCAGCTCTGGCACCTCAGGGCTCATCCACGGCGCTTTGGCACCGATTTTGTAATCGTGGATGCCCATGCCCCAGCCCTGGCCGGCGCGCTCGGTCTTGCCGCCTAGCAGCAGCGCCAGCAATTGGTGGCCGAAACAGATGCCCAACAACTTGTCGCCGCGCTCATAGCGCTCGAGCAGGTAGGTTTTGAGCGTCTGAATCCAAGGGTCGGTGCCAAACGAGTCGGCCTTGCTGCCGGTCACCAGGTACGCGTCAAACACCTCATCATCCGAGGGGTATTCACCCTGCACCACGTTGTACACGACAAACTCGGCGGGGATCGGCTGCTTGGAGAACAGGCGCTTGAACATCTGCCCGTAACCTTGGTACTGATCAATCAAGCCTGGACGCAGGATATCGGTTTCCAGGATGCAGACGCGTAGCGACATAAAAAATACCTGACACGGCGATGGGAATATTGAACACCCACAGAGCCTGCCTTGAAATACCCCCGCAACGCAAGCCCGCGCACAGTGGATAGCTGTGGTTCAGCGGGCAGGGTTGTGGTCAGGCAAATACTTCACCCTGTGCGGCTTTTCGCAGCAACAACGCCGGCGGCGCGAAGCGTTCGCCATACTGCTCGGCCAGGTAGCGCGCGCGCGCAATAAAGTCATTCAAGCCGTACTGGTTGATAAATTGCAACGCGCCACCCGTCCACGCAGCAAAGCCGATGCCGAAGATCGAGCCGACGTTGGCATCCGCCGTGGACATCAACACGCCCTCCTCCACGCAGCGCACGGTTTCGATGGCCTGGATAAACAACAAACGGTCGCGCACATCCTGTGCTGAAATGCGTTGGTCGGGGCGCTCGAATCGGCTTTTCAGTTCCGGCCACAAATACTTCTGCCCACCTGCGGGGTATTCATAGAAGCCGCCCCCCGCCGCCTTGCCCGTGCGTTTGTACTCGTTGACCAACAGATCAATCACCTGCGTCGCCGGATGGGTCGTCGGCGCTTTACCTTCGGCCTGCAGATCCTTAGCCGTCTGCTGTCGGATATGGCTCATCAGGCTGAGGGACACTTCGTCGGACACCGCCAGCGGCCCCACCGGCATACCGGCCTTGCGCGCTTCGGTCTCGATCATAGGCGCAGCCACGCCTTCGCCGAGCATGGCGATGCCTTCGTTGGTGAACGTGCCGAACACCCGAGAGGTGAAGAAGCCGCGACTGTCGTTGACCACAATCGGGGTTTTGTGGATTTGCAGGACGAAGTCGAAACCACGCGCCAGGGTTTCGTCCGAGGTCTGTGTGCCCTTGATGATTTCCACCAGCGGCATCTTTTCCACCGGGCTGAAGAAGTGCAGGCCAATGAACTTGGTTTGATCCGACACCGCCGTGGCCAGGCCGCTGATGGGCAAGGTGGAGGTGTTGGAAGCGATTACCGCCTCGGTGCCGACCACGTTTTGCGCGGCGGCATTGACCTTGGCTTTGAGCTCACGGTCTTCGAAGACGGCTTCGATGATCAGGTCGCAGCCGGCCAGGTCGGCGTCAGACTGCGTAGGATAAATACGCGCCAAGGTGGCTTCGCGCTGCTCGGCGGTCATTTGCCCACGGCTGACCTTCTTGTCCAACAGCGTAGCCGAGTGCGCCTTGCCTTTCTCGGCGGCCGCAAGGTCGATGTCCTTGAGCACCACCTCAACGCCTGCGCAGGCGCTGACGTAGGCAATCCCCGCGCCCATCATCCCGGCACCGAGCACACCGACTTTACGCGTTACGTAAGGCGCAAAGCCCTGGGGACGCGAACGCCCGGCGTTGATCTCATTGCGCTGGAACCAGAAGGTGCCGATCATGTTTTTCGCCACCTGCCCGGTGACCAATTCGGTGAAGTAGCGGGTTTCGATCAGGTGTGCGGTGTCGAAATCCACCTGGGCGCCTTCCACCGCGGCGCAGAGAATTTTCTCCGGAGCCGGGAAGCAGCCATGGGTTTTGCTGCGCAGGATCGATGGCGCGATGGCGAGCATCTGCGCGACTTTCGGGCTAGACGGCGTGCCTCCGGGGATCTGGTAGGTCTTGTTGTCCCAAGGTTGCGCGGCCTCAGGGTGGGCGAGAATCCAGACGCGGGCCTTGGCCAGCAGTTCGTCGCGATCCGCCGCCAATGCGTCGATCAAGCCGGCTTGCAGGGCCTGCTGCGGTCGGATTTTTTTACCCTCCAGCAAATAGGGCAGGGCTTTTTCCAAGCCCAACAGGCGCACCATCCGCACCACGCCACCGCCGCCCGGCAACAGGCCCAGGGTGACTTCCGGCAGACCGAGCTGTACCGACTGGTCGTCCAGCGCGACCCGGTAATGACACGCCAGGCAAATCTCCCAGCCGCCGCCGAGGGCTGCGCCATTGATTGCGGCAACCACCGGCTTGCCAAGGGTTTCCAGGCTGCGCAGTTGCGCCTTCAATACCCGCACACTGTCGGAGAATGCCTTGGCGTGAGCCTTGTCGACCTTGATCAATTCATTGAGGTCGCCGCCGGCAAAGAACGTCTTCTTCGCCGAGGTGATGACCACGCCGGCGATCCCGTGCTTTTCCGCTTGCAGACGCGTCACGGTGGCCGCCATGGCCTCGCGGTACGCGGCGTTCATGGTGTTGGCGCTCTGGCCAGGCATGTCGAGGGTCAGCACCACGATCTGGTCCTGGCCCTTTTCGTAACGAATGGCTTCGGTCATGACAATTCCTTGGGCTCAGAGGCGTTCGATAATGGTAGCGATGCCCATACCACCGCCGACACACAGGGTGGCCAGGCCGTAGCGTTGTTGGCGCACTTCCAGCTCGTCGAGCAAGGTGCCGAGGATCGCGCAACCCGTGGCACCCAGCGGGTGGCCCATGGCGATCGAGCCGCCGTTGACGTTGACCCGGGCGGCGTCGATGCGCATGTCCTTGATGAACTTGAGTACCACCGAGGCGAAGGCCTCGTTGACCTCGAACAGGTCGATGTCTTCGACGCGCAGCCCAGCCTTGGCCAACGCCTTGCGTGTGGCCGGCGCCGGGCCGGTGAGCATGATCGTAGGGTCGGTGCTGGTGAGCGCCGTGGCGACAATCCGCGCCCGCGGTTGCAGGCCCAACTCGCGGCCCTTGGCCTCCGAGCCGATCAACATCAACGCGGCACCGTCGACGATACCGGAGCTGTTGCCGGGGGTGTGGACATGGTCGATCCGCTCGACATGGCTGTAGACCCGCAGCGCTGTGGCGTCAAAGCCCATCTGCCCGATCATCTCGAAGCTGGGCTTGAGCTTGCCCAGGCCTTCGAGCGTGGAGTCGGCACGGACAAATTCATCGTGGTCCAACAGCACAATGCCGTTCTGGTCCTGCACCGCGATCAGCGACTTATTGAAGGAACCGTCTGAGCGCGCCCTGGCTGCTTTCTGCTGGGAATGCAGGGCAAAGGCGTCAACGTCCTGACGACTGAAGCCTTCCAGGGTTGCGATCAAGTCCGCGCCAATGCCTTGGGGCGTGAAGTGACTGTGCAGGTTGGTTTGTGGGTCGAGCACCCAGGCGCCGCCATCGCTGCCCATGGGTACGCGGGACATCGACTCGACGCCACCGACTACCACCAGGTCCTCGAAGCCGGAGCGCACTTTCATCGCCCCCAGGTTCACCGCCTCAAGGCCCGAGGCGCAGAAGCGGTTGACCTGGAGACCGGCGACGCTGACGTCCCAGTCCGCCACCAGCGCGGCGGTCTTGGCGATGTCGGCGCCCTGGTCTCCCACGGGGGTGACGCAGCCGAGGACGATGTCATCCACCTGGCGGGTGTCGAGGTCGCTGCGCCGGGCCAGCGCGGTCAACAAACCCGCCACCAGGTTTACCGGCTTGACGCTGTACAAGGCACCGTCGGCCTTGCCTTTGCCCCGGGGCGTGCGTATCGCATCAAAGATCAAAGCTTGGGTCATGACGTCCTCGAACCGCTGTGCAGGTGTGCCCTTACCTTAGGCCCGATTGACACGGTTTCAATGACGGATGCGCTCATTGCTTTTGACCCCCTCGCTCGGACGAACGGTAGCGGGCGAGTGCAATCCTTTGATTAATCGTTTTAGCGGTCTAGCCAAGGCATTGGCGCCAAGATGGCGATAGGCCTCATACCTATTTAACTAAAATATACGGCAAGGTGATATGAAATGGATCTAAGCCAGGCAGAACGAGGGCTCTAAGGTTCACTCAGTAGGAAGTTGCTGCCGGGTTTTGCTGGAGCAACTGTAAGAAAAGTGACACGTCACGTTGCGATACTGAAATAAACCGGCACGCATTTGACGCTCAGGAATAACAACAAAAGGCAGTCAGCCATGTTCAAGCATTCGAAAGTACGTCAGGCGGGACTTATTCTGTTCGCCACCACACTGATTCTGATCCTGCCCAACCTGACCAAGGTTCTTGGCTGACGAATCACACACCCCATTCTGTGCATCAGGATTAGCGTTTTTGGCAGCGCCTGCCGGGACATTGCGAATAGCGGTCCTGTTGCAGGGGCTGCCGTTTTGCCTGCGAAATTTCCGCTATCTTAGGCGCCATTCCCTCTCGCACCGGGCCTCCCTCTTGAAATCGATCCTCGCCCTCCTCGCCGTGTTCCTCGCCCTGCCCGCTACCGCCGCGCAGTTGAGCATTGAGTTGGACCACGCCAGCAAGACCTGGCAGACCGCCGACCTGCTCAAGCACCCCGCTGCACAGACGGTGCATATCGTTGATGACGTTTCCTACAAGCGCAACATGACGTATCGCGCAGTCCCGCTGGCGGCACTCTTACCGGGTCTGCAGGCAGAAAACCATCTGCAGGCCGTTGCTCTCGATGGGTTCGCCGCCGAACTGAGCGCCGCGCCTTTGCTGGAAACACACGGCGCCCGCGCCTGGCTGGCGGTGGAAGATCCCACCCAGCCGTGGCCCGCGCTGGCCGAGGGCAAACCGAGTGCCGGGCCGTTCTACCTGGTGTGGACGAACCCTCAGGCCGGGCACATCAGCCCCGAGCAATGGCCGTTCCAGATCGCAGGGATCAAGCAGTTGCAGACGGTCGCCGAGCGCTTTCCGGCGTTGTTGCCCGACCCGAAGCTGAGTGCGGATGATCCGGTCAACCGAGGCTTTGCGCTGTTCCAGAAAAACTGCATGGCCTGTCACCGCCTCAATGGGGCTGGCGATGCACAGGTGGGGCCGGACCTGAACATTCCCTATAACCCCACCGAATACTTCAGCGGCGATTTCCTCAAGCGCTATATCCGCGACCCGCAAAGCCTGCGCCGCTGGCCCCAGGCGAAAATGCCGGCCTTCGCCGCCGGGGTGTTGCCCGACAGCGAGCTAGCGTTGTTGGTGGGGTATTTGAAGCATATGGCCGGACGTAAGCAGCAGCCCTGAGTTATTGCTGCTGCACCAAAACCAGCGGCGTCGGCGCCACAAACACCTTGGCATGCATCTGCTCATGCCCGCCGCCGCGACGCATGCCGCGCACCGGGCAAGCGTCCAGATAATCCAGGCCCACGGCCAGTTTCAGGTGGCGCTCCGGCCGCGCCAGTTGGTTGGTCACGTCAAAGCTGTACCAGGCGTCGTCCAGCCAGGCTTCGGCCCAGGCGTGACTGGCCAGGTGCGTGCTGTCCTCGGTGTACAAATACCCCGACACATACCGCGCTGGAATCCCGAGGCTGCGCGCACAGGCCAGGAACGCGTGGGTGTGGTCCTGGCAGACACCCGCACGCCCCGCGAAGGCCTCGGCGGCGCTGGTGTCGACCTCGGTGGCGCCAGGTGTGTAGACCATCGAATGGTTGAGCGCGTGCATCAGGTCGATCAGGGCGCTGCGGTCGCGGCGCTGATGGCAATGCTGCTCGGCAAAGCGACGCAAGGCTTCGTCAGGCTCGGTCAGGCGCGTGCTGCGCAGAAACGGGAAGGCTGACTGGCTCTCGTGCTCAGCCTCGCGCAACTCGTCGATATCGACCTGGCCACGGGCGCCAATGATGATGGCGTCGTGGGGCTCGTCCATGGTCAGCACATGCAGGATATTGCCGAACGGGTCGACCTGGGCGCGCACCGGACGCGGCAGGTCCAATTGCCAACTGATTACGCGCTGGCGCTCGCTGTCGTGGGGCGTAAGGCGCAGGTACTGGATGCTTGCGCGCACCTGATCGTCGTAGTGGTAGGTGGTTTCGTGGCTGATGGAGAGTCTCATGCCGCCTCCAGGTAGGAACTGTAGATGGCGTCGCCCAACTGGCGGACCAAGGGGATAAAGTCGGTCAGCCAGGCGTGCAGGCCTTCCTCGAGGATTTCGTCGATCGCGGTAAAGCGCAGGCGTGCGTCCATTTCGGCGGCCAGGCGCTGGGCCGGGCGGCCGTTGAGGCCGGGCAGGCTGGCGAGGATCTGGTCGATCTCTTCGCTGCAGGCCCGCAACGAGCGCGGCACATCGGCACGCAACAGCAACAGCTCCGCCACTTGCCGGGCGCCGGGGGCGTCGCGGTAGATCTCGGTGTAGGCCTCGAACGACGACAACGCACGCAACAAGGCACTCCACTGGTAGTACGCGTGGGCCGTGCCATCGCTGACCGCGTCGGCCTGGTCGCCGGCCATTTCGTAGCGCGCGTCCAGCAGGCGCAGGGTGTTGTCGGCGCGCTCGATGAACGTGCCCAGGCGGATAAAGCGGAAGGCATCGTTACGCATGATGGTGCCGTAGGTCGCTCCACGAAACAGGTGCGAACGCTCCTTGACCCACTCACAGAACCGACTCATGCCGTAGCGGCTCAAGCCTTGCTGAGCGATATCGCGGATATCCAGCCAGGTGGCATTGATGTTTTCCCACATGTCGGCGGTGATTCGCCCACGCACCGCATGGGCACTCGCCCGTGCAGCGCCGAGGCAACTGTAGATGCTGGCCGGGTTGGCCGCGTCCAGCGCGAAAAAGTGCAGCAGGCGCTCGGCATGCAGTTCGCCGTGGCGTGCGTGGTAGTCCTCCAGGGTGCCGGTGATCAACAACGGCATGGCCAACTCATGCAAACCGTCGCCGCGTCCGTCCTGGGGCATCAGCGACAGCGAATAGCTGACGTCGAGCATGCGCGCGAGGTTTTCCGCACGTTCCAGGTAGCGCGACATCCAGTACAAATCCGAGGCAGTTCTACTCAACATGGCATCAGTCCTCAACCACCCAAGTGTCTTTGGTGCCGCCGCCCTGGGACGAGTTGACCACCAGCGAGCCTTCGCGCAAGGCCACGCGGGTCAGGCCGCCGGGCACCACACGGGTTTCCTTGCCGGACAGCACGAACGGGCGCAGGTCGATATGGCGCGGGGCGATACCGTTTTCGACAAAGGTCGGGCAGGTGGATAAACACAGGGTCGGCTGTGCGATATAGGCATGGGGCTTGGCCTTGATACGCGCGCGGAAGGCTTCGATTTCCGCCGCGGTGGAGGCCGGACCGACGAGCATGCCGTAGCCGCCGGAGCCTTGGGTTTCCTTGACCACCAGGTGCGGCAGGTTAGCCAGTACGTGGGACAATTCGTCGGGCTTACGGCATTGGAAGGTCGGAACATTCTTCAGGATCGGTTCTTCATCCAGGTAAAAACGGATCATCTCGGTGACAAAGGGATACACCGACTTGTCATCCGCCACCCCGGTGCCGATCGCGTTGGCCAACACCACGTTGCCCGAACGATAGGCGGCAAGCAGGCCGGGGACGCCGAGCATGGAGTCCGGGTTGAAGGCCAACGGGTCGAGAAATGCATCGTCGAGGCGCCGATAAATCACGTCCACAGCCTTGGGACCGTCGGTGGTGCGCATGAAGACGCGGTCATCGCGCACGAACAGGTCGGCGCCCTCCACCAACTCCACGCCCATTTCCCGGGCGAGGAAGGCATGCTCAAAAAACGCACTGTTGAAACGCCCGGGAGTCAGCACCACCACACTTGGGTTATCCAGGGGGCTCGAGCTTTTCAGGGTGTCGAGCAGCAAGTTGGGGTAATGGTCGATCGGCGCGATACGCTGGGCCGCGAACAGCTCGGGGAACAGGCGCATCATCATCTTGCGGTCTTCGAGCATGTAGCTGACGCCGCTCGGGGTCCGCAGGTTGTCCTCCAGCACGTAGTAGGTGCCGTCGCCATCGCGAACGAGATCGACGCCGGAGACGTGGGAATACAGATCGCGGTGCAGATTCAGCCCCTGCATTGCCAACTGATATTGCTCGTTGGCCAGCACCTGTTCGGCGGGGATGATTCCGGCCTTGATGATGCGTTGTTCATGGTAGAGGTCGGCGAGAAACATATTCAGCGCCTTGACCCGCTGAATGCAGCCACGTTCGACAATCCGCCATTCACTGGCCGGAATGCTGCGCGGGATGGTGTCGAAGGGAATCAAGCGCTCGGTGCCCTGTTCATCTCCGTAAAGGGTGAAGGTGATCCCGGCGCGGTGAAACAGCAAATCGGCTTCGCGCCGGCGCTGGGCCAGCAATTCAGCAGGGGTTTCAGCCAACCAGCGGGCGAACTCGCGGTAATGGGGGCGAACCTGCCCTGCCCCATCGTACATTTCGTCGTAATAAGTGCGGATCATGCCGTACTCCTTGTCACCCGGACGCGAGAATCATCGCAAGGCCCGTGCCAGCGGCATAAACACTTAAAAATCAGTGAGTTAAATAATAACGGAGAGCTAAGAGCACCATCCTGGTGCGTAGAATGCCCAGCGTCCGGCCGCACGCTTCATCACAATGCGGGCTTTGACTATCAACAGCATAGCCAGAGTTGATTTCAATGCCCGGCCAGCGTTGCGGATAATCACCACCATCTGCTGAACAGGACCCGTCCTACAGCCCAATCCATCGCGCAATCGGTACCGTGTGCCCTCGTGTACCGACCGACTCCTTCGGTCTTCCCTTTCGGCCACCCTGCTCGGGTGGCTTTTTTTTTGTCTGAAAATACAGCGCAAGTTTCGCCCGCTTTCAGACGCCACAAACAAAATCGGCCGACCCAAAGGTCAGCCGATACGCTGTGTTTCTCATACTGCTACATGGGTAACCCACGCACCTCCTGCTTGACGCCCCATCCTTCGATGATCCCGCCCAGCGGCTCGACCACCGCTTCAAAGTCTTGCTCGAAGTCTCCTATGCCGTCGTAGGTTGCAAACATGATCTTGCTCAGTTCCAAGTACCAGGCGCCATCGTCGCGCGCGCTGACCTGGGCATTCAGGGACTCGCCACGAAATCGACCCGCAGCCCTGCGCGCCCGTTCCTCGTCCGGGAAAATGGCGTAGAACTCGATGGGGTGGAACCGTGAAAAATCGAAGCCGCCCTCTTTCATGCGGCGCAGAACGTTGGTGCTGATGTCTTCTTGATAGGCTGTGCTCATGAAACGTCCTCCTCAAACCGATGGATAGACTTTCCGTGCTTCCCTAGCCGGCGCCGTACTGGCGCGGGGGCTACGACAATGACATCACCGCTGGAAAACAAGCATGTAGCTGACAAGACCAGACCTTAGCGATTCATTCGCTGATCTCACTTGCAGAGTAGCGCGAAGCTATCACCTCCACCAGAGGCGCTTGAATGGCATACAGGGAATGTTCAGGCGGCGGGAGAGATGTCGAGGATCTGGATACTGTTCTGGTCTTTGAGGATCTTGACCGTCGGCTCGGGTTTGCGGCCGTCCAGGTCATTGAGGTCCAGTTCGGCGGCCACCGGCACCAGCTTGTTGCGAATCATATGTGCCGCATCCTCGAGGCTCGGCTTGCGGTCGCAGGCGAACCGCTCCACGGACTGCACGCCGTGATCATCAACGAAGGTAATCTGCCAATTTTGCATCGGTGCCTCCTCGATAAAACCCGTGTGTGGGCTTACTTCTATCTGGACCTTGAGGGTTCGGCAAACGTTCCACTCAAGGTCGCAGGCACCGGATCAACTGCGCTTACTTCTCAGCGCGTTCCTTCAGGGCTTTCAAGGTGTTGAACGGGGCGTCCACCACGAACTTGTTGGCCAACCATGAAGGCACGCTGCCGCCTGGCTCGGTGTGTACCTGGTAGGTCACTTCGGTTTCATTGGCACCTTTAGGCACCAGTTTCCAGTAGCCTTCGACCTGGGCCACGCGCACGTAGCCCTTCACTTCCGGCTGATAGGTCGGCACTTCCAGCAGGGTGCGGGTCACGCTGCCGTCGGCAGCCTTGGACGTGGTGATTTCCAGGATAGAATCGCGGTCGGTCACCGGGAACGGTGCCTTGAACTGGGTGTAGGTCCAGCTCTTGTTGCCTTCCTGCTTGAGCAGTTTTTGCGATTTGCATTCATGAATCCAGGTGCAGGCACCGACAGCGTCCTCCTGCAAGGCCTCGATCTTGGCCACGGGTGCCTTGATCACTGTCACACCGCGATATGCCTTGTACTTGGAACCGGCGACTTCGCTCAGCGACACCTTGATCCCGTCTTCATCCTTGGCGACTTGCCAATCCTCAGCCTGAGCAGTGGCAGCAAATAACACTGTAAAACCGCACAACACAGCCATTCGTTTCAGCGAACCCATTGTTGTATTCCTTATTGTTGAAGTTCCGATAGTAAAGCCCATCAAGCCGCCGTCATCTGCTCCCACCAGCCGATCAACCTGATCGCATCGGCCTGGTCGATGCCGCAGACCTCGATATCCGCCTTGAAAGCACTGCACACCGCAGGCCGTTCCGGTTGCCCGAACAACTGGCATAAGTGTTCGACCGACAGGTGCAGACAGCGTTCGCCCGCAGGTTTGCCCTGGGGCATTCCCGGCAGCGGTGAACTGATGGAGGGGGCGATGCAGCAAGCGCCACAGCCTTCACGGCATTTCATGACCAGCAGGTCCTCGACGGCTCAATAGGGATGGCCGGGCTAGAGTACGCCCTTAAACAGCCGTTTTAAAATGGTCTAACAGGGGTTTTTCGCAGAAAAAAAAAGTGACTGACCAGTCTGCGACAGATGGTCGAGTGTCGACGTCACCTGCGTAGGAAAAGTTTATTGCTTGAATTCGAAATCCAGCGCCGCGCCTTCCACGTCTCGCCGTTCTTCGTTGCGCAGTTGCAGCCTCATCTCATTGCTGAGCAGGCGGCCGTTGATCTGGAATGCACTGTTGTCAGACGGCTTCTCGCCAAACATTGGCGGCAGCAACGGTACGTTTTTGGGCGCGGGCATGCTGCCGATGGGCTGCAAGTGCCTGACCATGTCGGAGGGCAGGGACAAATCCAACTGTGCCGGTGGCAGTTGGGTCTGGGCCACTTCGCGGGCGGACTTGGACTTGCTCGCAACCGGCGCGCGTTTTTTTACCGGCGTGTTTTTTTTGTTCGTGGCCGAGGCTTTTTTGGCCGGGGTCGTTTTTTTTGCGGGCGTTTTCTGCTCGGTGCTCGCGGCGGGGGCTGGGTTGACCACAGGCGTTGCGGCCAGCGTGGCGCCGACATTACTCAGGCCGAACAGGCTAATCACTAAAACAGCGCGAAAAATAGAAGTCATATTGCCAACAGCATTAACGGCAGAGGGCCATATGCTCGCTTGTTGAGGGCAGCATGACAAGCGCGGTGATCAGCCAGCTATCCGCGTTGTCTGCTTGGCGAACCTCAAAAACCGACAGCGGTCTCCTGGCATAACTGACTGGCGAGCATCCCCAAGGTCATCAGCGCCCGCTCTGCTTCGCGGTTCCACGGCGTGCCGCAGTTAAGACGAATACAGTGGTTGAACTGTTCCGTATTACTGAAGATCAACCCCGGTGCGATGCTGATGCCCTGTTGCAATGCACGCACATGCAGTTCCTGGGTATTGACCCGCCCCGGCAAACTGACCCACAGGATAAAACCGCCGGTCGGACGGGTCATCTGGGTGCCTTCGGGGAAATACTGCTGAACCGCCAGTTGGAAAGCACTGAGGTTCTTGCGATATTCCTGGCGGATGTAACGCAGGTGCCGATCGTAACCGCCGTTCTCCAGGTACGCGGCGACGCCCATTTGGGTGACGCTGCACGCCGAATGCGTGCTGAACATCTGCAAGCGCTGGATTTCCTGCTGATACTTACCGGCAATCATCCAGCCAATGCGCACGCCGGGTGACAAGGTTTTGGAAAAGCTCGAGCAATAAATCACGCGATCAAGGCGATCGTAGGCTTTCAGGGCTTTGGTGCGACCCAGCTCGAACATCAGTTCGCCGTAGATGTCGTCTTCGACGATCTGGATATCGAAATCCGACGCCAGGCGCAGCAATTGTTTCTGCCGTTCCTCGGGCATGGTGCCGCCCAAAGGGTTGCTCAGGCGCGTGGTCAGCACCAGGGCCTTGATCGACCACTGATTGGCGGCCAATTGCAGGGCTTCGAGGCTCATGCCGGTGGCGGGGTCACTGGGGATCTCTATGACCTTGAGGCCCAACAGGTCCGCCAACTGCAGTAAGCCGTAATAGGTGGGTGACTCGGCGGCGATCAGGTCGCCCGGCCGCGTCAGCACCCGCAGCGACATCTGCAACGCATCAACGCAGCCGTGGGTGATCACCACTTCGGAAGGGTCCACCACCACGCCGGCATCGCGCATGCGGATCGCCACCTGGCGGCGCAACGGCTCGAAGCCGGGGCTGAACATGTAGCTGAACGCCCGTGGGCTCTGGAAGCGCGTGACCTTGGCCAACTGCTGGTGCAGTGCACGTACCGGCAAGTAATCCACACTCGGCACGGCCGCGCCCAGTGGGAATACGCCTTCACGACGCGACTCCACCAACACTTGCTGAATGATGCTGCTGCGGGTCACCAACCCTGGGCGCTCGACCCGGGCGATATCCGGCGTCGGTGCCGTCAGCGCCGGTGTCTGGTGTACGTAATACCCGGACTGTGGCCGCGCACGAATCAAGCCCTGATCTTCCAGATTGGCGTAGGCCTGCAACACCGTGGCATGGCTGACGTTGAGCTGGGAGCTCATCTTGCGCACCGAGGGCACGCGTTCGCCCGGTTGATAGACACCGCGCCGGATATCCTCAGCCAGTTGCTGGGCGATACGTTGGTAAAGCAACAGATTGGTCATGACGCAGCACTCGATTTCACGGGTATTTTATTTTTGTGTGAAACATACCGGCACAGTTTAGAAGTGTACGGGGACAGTTGCCACAATAGTCGAGCGCGGGCGGCAGTGATAGAAAAAACTGTAAGGGTGGCCTGCGGCGTTTCGGGTACATCCAAAAAAATGTGGGAGCAAGCCACCTCCCACATTTTGCTTGCGCCAGGCTCCTAGCGGGCCGCGCCGAGTTGGCCTTTTGCGTCAGAGAACACGATCTCTACCCGCCGGTTCTGCGCACGGCCGCGCTCGGAGGCGTTGGCCTCCACGGGGTACTGGTCGCCATAGCCTTCGACCTGGATGCGTTTTTCGTCGATCCCCAGGTCCACCAGCACATCGGCCACCGATTGCGCGCGGTCGCGGGACAGTTGGAGGTTTTCCTGCTCGCCGCCGGTGCTGTCGGTGTAACCCTCGATACGCACTATGCGTTTGGGGTTCAGTTGCAGGAACTGGACGATTTTCAGCACGGTGCGGTTGGCCGAGTTTTTCAATTCGGCTTCGCCGGTGTCGAACAACACGTCGCCCAGGGTCATCACCAAGCCGCGATCGGTCTGGGTGGTGGCCAGGCTGGCGATCTGTTCTTCGAGCCATTTGCCTTGCTGCTGCACGCTGATCAGCTTGCTTTCACGCAGGGCCAGTTGCAGTCGCTGGCGTTCCAGTTCGAGTTTGGCACCGTGTTCCTGGTTGAGTGCCTGCTCGGTGTGTTCGCGGGCGATCGCGCTGTAGCGCCGGCTGAGGTAGGCGTAATGCACCACGTCGGCGCCGCTGCCCCAGTAGCTGGACAAGCGATCGGCACGGGCCAGGGACTCTCCGGCGCGGATCACGTCCTTGGGCGCGAAGCGCAGCACATTGGCGTCTTCCTTGACCTTCTGGAAGTCGCTGCCCGCCTGTTGCAGGGCCTGCTCGCCATTCGGATGGCTGGCGCAACCGCCCAGGGCCGCGCTGCCCAGCAGCACGATACAACTCAAACCACGGATCATCGGGCTCATTGGGCTTCTCCCAACTGCAATTGCTTACGCAGGCGGGTGATACGGGTATTGAGCACGTTCAGTTGTTCCTGGCTCTTGCGGGTCAACACTTGGGCTTCGGCGAGACGTGCATCCAGTTCGGCCTGTTCGGCCTGCATGCGCGCGTCCTTGTAGGACCGGTCGGCCATGTCGGCCTGGGCCTGGGTGAGTTTGCCTTCGGCCAGTTTCAGCTCAGGCGATTCATCGGGGTTGGCACCCACGGCATTGGCTTGTTCCAAGGCTTGCTGGGTGAGGCGTATTTGTTCATTCGGCGCAGGATCGGCTGCACATCCCGCCAGAGCAACGACGGCGAGGGCCGCTAAAAGAGGTCGAAAAGTCACTGAAAATCCCTACTTTGTTGGGGTGCCGACAGGTTGTTGCAATTGCGCTTTCCAGCGCTCTAGATTGCGCTGCAGCGCAGCTTGCGCCACACCAGACCCGGACAATTCTGTCATCTTTTTCGCCAGCTGTCCGCGCAGCCATGGATCATTGCACGCGGAGTTGTGGGAAATCGCCAGGTACAGGCCAGGCTGATCGACGGGTATGTCGTGGGCAATCAGGTCTTTGCTCATGCCCAAGGTCTCGGCCATGGCCATGCCGGAGTAACGCCCGGCAAGTACGTAATCCACTTCCCCCAGCAGCAGTTTCTGGAACGCAGGAGTCAAGGCAGGCAGGCGTTGCAGAGTCAATTGCTGGGCGGCGAAGGTTTCAAAGTCGTGGCTCAACCGCGCCCGTTCGGACACCGCGCCCTTGTGGCCGGGCAGGTCAGTGGCCGTGGTATAGGCCAGCGCCGAATCCTTGCGGGTCCAGACCAGATAGTCGATCTGCACCAGCGCCGGGTGGATGTAGTCGAGGGTTTCCAGCTCGCCGAGATTCAACGGCGCATCGGCCAGCAGATCCATGCGCCCGCTGCGCACTTCATCCAAGGCCTGGGAGCGCTTGCCGCCGTAAAGCAGGTCGATTTTCAGCCCAAGGTCCTGGGCCACTTGCTGCAGCATGTCGGCGGTGGCGCCGATCAGGTGCGTGGGGTCCTGGGGGTCGCGCCAGAGCAGAGGCGGAGCATCCGGGCTGCCGGTGACCACCAGGCGCTCGCATTTGCCGGCGGCCAGCGACAAGGTCGGCAGCAACAGTGTGAAACCCAGCAGTACGGCCCAGGGGCGCAATTCCATGGCGAGGTGCTCCGATAAATAAAAAGCCCGGTCACAAGACCGGGCTCTTTATAAGTGAAGCGACTGGATTAGACCAGCTTCTCCAACTCAGGTACGGCTTCGAACAAGTCCGCCACCAGGCCGTAATCAGCCACCTGGAAGATCGGTGCTTCTTCATCCTTGTTGATCGCCACGATCACCTTGGAGTCTTTCATGCCGGCCAAATGCTGGATCGCGCCGGAGATACCGACCGCGATGTACAGCTGTGGCGCAACGATCTTGCCGGTCTGGCCGACCTGCATGTCGTTGGGCACGAAACCGGCGTCGACGGCCGCGCGGGAAGCGCCGACCGCAGCGCCCAGCTTGTCGGCCAGGGCGTACAGGTGCTTGAAGTTGTCACCGTTCTGCATGCCACGCCCGCCCGAAACGACGATCTTGGCAGCGGTCAGCTCAGGACGATCCGACTTGGCCAGCTCTTCGCCAACAAAGCTGGAAAGGCCAGCGTCGTGGGCAGCGGAGACGGCTTCAACGGCAGCCGAACCACCTTCGGCTGCAACCGGGTCGAAACCGGTGGCACGCACGGTGATGACCTTGACCGCAGCGCTCGATTGCACGGTGGCAATGGCGTTACCGGCGTAGATCGGGCGCTTGAAGGTGTCGGCGCTTTCGACCGAGATGATCTCGGAGATCTGGTCAACGTCCAGTTGCGCGGCAACGCGCGGCAGGATGTTTTTGCCGTTGGAGGTGGCGGCGGCCAGGATGTGGCTGTAGCCAGCACCACCCGCCTCTAAACAAAGAGCAGCTACCAGAGGCGCGACGTTTTCCGGCAACTGGTGAGCATAAGCGGCGTTGTCGGCCAGCAGTACTTTGCTCACGCCGGCGATTTTCGCAGCGGCTTCAGCCACGGCGCCAGCGCCCTGACCGGCAACCAGCACGTGGATGTCGCCACCGATTTTCGCAGCGGCAGCCACGGTGTTCAGGGTGGCCGGAGCCAGTACCTTGTTGTCGTGTTCTGCGATTACCAAGATAGTCATGATTAGATTACCTTCGCTTCGTTTTTCAGTTTCTCAACCAGTTCAGCCACCGACTTGACCTTGATGCCCGCGCTGCGTGCAGCCGGCGCTTCAACTTTGACGGTCTTGTTGGTAGAGGCGGTGGAAACGCCCAAAGCGTCCGGGGTCAGCACTTCGAGAGGCTTCTTCTTGGCTTTCATGATGTTTGGCAGGGACGCGTAGCGCGGCTCGTTCAAACGCAGGTCGGTGGTGATGATGGCCGGCAGTTTCAGCGAAACTGTTTGCGCGCCGCCGTCGATTTCGCGGGTCACGGCAACGCTGTCGCCGCTCACTTCGACTTTCGAGGCGAAGGTGCCCTGGCCGTAACCGGTCAGTGCAGCCAGCATCTGGCCAGTCTGGTTGTTGTCGCTGTCGATGGCCTGTTTGCCGAGGATCACCAGCGATGGCTGTTCCTTGTCGACAACGGCTTTGAGCAACTTGGCAACGGCCAGGGAGGTCAGTTCTTCAGCCGACTCAACCAGGATGGCGCGATCAGCGCCCAGTGCCAGGGCGGTACGCAGCTGCTCTTGAGCAGTGGTCGGGCCGATGGAAACCACGACGATTTCAGTCACCACGCCTTTCTCTTTCAGGCGTACAGCTTCTTCCACGGCGATTTCGCAGAAAGGGTTCATCGACATCTTGACGTTAGCGAGGTCGACGCCGGAATTGTCCGCCTTGACGCGAACTTTCACGTTGTAATCGACAACGCGTTTGACAGCTACAAGAACCTTCATGGATTCCTCGTTACTCTCCGGTGAAAAGAAAGTCGCCTAGGCGAACCTGGCGGTTGATGCTCATCGGCACACAAGGGCACCTTCAAAACCTTCGGCAAGTGACGCAGCGATAGAGAGTGATGACCGTTCGTCAGAGGTGACTGGGAGGTCATTCATGATCGCGACGTGTAAACTGCGCGCCAGCATTGGGCACGCGCCAGCCTTTTTCGCCTTCGCCTGTCTTTAAAGGTGCTCTTGAAACCTACAGTCAGCCTACGGCTAGCGCAAAACCGACCGTATATTGACCGGAACGCCTATTCTGGTCAATACGGCAAAATGGCCAGTCATAAGCCCCGTTGCTTTGATTTACCTAGCTTCCAAGCAATTCAAACAAACGTTTGTATTGGACGCTGAGAGTGGTGTAGATATAATGCGCCACCTAGAGAGAAAGGTGGTCATCCGCCTGCCCAGTGAGCGCAGCGATGACGGTGACGACACCCAACCTCCACCCATTAGAAAAAAAGCCTGTGAGCCTGAGTAGGAGATAGCCTGTGGAACGCGAATACATGGAATTCGACGTGGTCATCGTCGGCGCTGGCCCGGCGGGCCTGTCTGCCGCCTGCCGACTGAAGCAGAAGGCCGCCGAAGCCGGTAAGGAAATCAGCGTCTGCGTGGTCGAGAAAGGCTCCGAGGTCGGCGCACATATCCTTTCCGGTGCCGTGTTCGAACCACGCGCCCTGAACGAACTGTTCCCGGACTGGAAAGAACTCGGCGCTCCGCTCAACACCCCCGTGGTGCGCGATGACATCTATGTACTGCGCAGCAGCAACACCGCCACCAAGGTGCCTGACTTCTTTGTGCCCAAGACCATGCACAACGAAGGCAACTACATTATCTCCCTGGGCAACCTGTGCCGCTGGCTGGCCCAGCAGGCCGAGAACCTGGGCGTGGAAATCTACCCAGGCTTCGCCGCCCAGGAAGCGCTGTTCGACGAAAACGGCGTGGTGCGCGGGATCATCACCGGCGACCTCGGCGTCGACCGCGAAGGCAACCCGAAAGAAGGCCTGTACACCCCCGGCATGGAACTGCGTGGCAAGTACACGCTGTTCGCCGAAGGCTGCCGTGGCCATATCGGCAAGCAACTGATCCAGCGCTTCAAGCTGGACAGCGACGCCGACGCCCAGCATTACGGCATCGGCCTGAAGGAAATCTGGGAAATCGACCCAGCCAAGCACCAACCAGGCCTGGTGGTCCACACCGCCGGCTGGCCGCTGGATATCATGAGCAACGAGAACACCGGTGGCTCGTTCCTCTATCACTTGGAAAACAACCAGGTGGTCGTCGGCCTGATCGTCGACTTGTCCTACAGCAACACCTTCCTGTCACCGTTCGATGAGTTTCAGCGCCTCAAGCATCACCCGGTGCTGGCGCAGTACCTGGAAGGCGGCAAGCGCATCAGCTACGGCGCCCGCGCGCTGGCCAAGGGCGGCATCAACTCGTTGCCGAAGATGGTGTTCAAGGGCGGCGCATTGATCGGCTGTGACCTGGGCACCATGAACGTGGCCAAGATCAAGGGCAGCCACACCGCGATGAAATCCGGCATGCTCGCCGCCGAAGCCGTGGCCGAGCGCCTGCTGGCGGACGCCGAAGGCGGCGACGAGCTGACCAACTACGTTGACAGTTTCAAGGCAAGCTGGCTCTACGAAGAACTGTTTGCCACGCGTAACTTCGGCCCGGCGATGCACAAGTTCGGCCCGATCATCGGTGCTGGCTTCAACTGGTTCGACCAAAATATCCTCGGCGGCAAGATGCCGTTGACCCTGCACGACACCAAGCCGGACTATGCCTGCCTCAAGCTGGCCAAGGACTGCCAGAAGATCGACTACCCCAAACCCGACGGCAAGCTGAGCTTTGACAAACTGAGCTCGGTGTTCATCTCCGGCACCAACCACGAAGAAGAACAGCCGTGCCACTTGAAACTCAAAGACCCGAGCATCCCGATCGGCACCAACCTGCCGCTCTACGATGAACCGGCGCAGCGCTATTGCCCGGCCGGCGTGTATGAAGTGGTGACCAAGGAAGACGGCGAGAAGCGCTTCCAGATCAACGCCCAGAACTGCGTACACTGCAAGACCTGTGACATCAAGGACCCTTCGCAGAACATCACCTGGGTGACGCCGGAAGGCGCGGGCGGGCCGACTTACCCGAATATGTAAGAGGGTTGCATGACCCAGGAGGCTCCCAGATCGGGAGCCTTTTTTGTGGCTGGCATCAACTCAATGTGGGAGGGGGCTTGCCCCCGATGACGGTGGTTCAGCCATAGATGTGCTGACTGTTCCACCGCTATCGGGGGCAAGCCCCCTCCCACATTTTTAATCCCGTTGATCCAGGGAGAATCAGGCCGCGCGCTCTTCGCCGGGATTGCGCTCAAAGTAGCGCTTATATTCGCGACTGAACTGCGACGTACTCTGATACCCCACGCTATGCGCCGCCTGCGCCACGCCCATGCCTTCCACCAGCAACAACTGCTGCGCCTTGAGCAACCGCAAACGCTTCAGATACTGCACCGGCGACAACAAAGTGCAGCGCTTGAAGTGTTCATGAAAGGTCGACGCACTCATGTGCGCATAACCTGCCAACGTCTCGATATTCAGCGGCTCGGCGTAATGGGCGTGCAGGTGATTCAACGAGGTGGCGATTCGTGAAAACTGCCCCTGCTGTTCCACCAACGCGCGCAACACATCCGCCTGGGGCCCACGCAACGCGGTGAACAACAATTCACGCACCCGCGCCGGGCCCATGATCCGGCTTTCCAGCGGATCGTGCAGGCATTGCAACAGCCGCTCGACGCAGCCACGCATGGCGTCATCCAATACCACCGAACTCATCGACTCCAAGGTCTGCGCGGTCGGCGGCGGCCCGGCCTGCATGCCCATGGCCATCACCAATTCGCCCAGCACCACCCGATCAATCCCCACCGTTACCCCCAACAGCGGTGCGCCGGGCGCCCGGGCGAACGTCTCGCATTCGAACGGCACCGGCATCGCCTGGATCAGGTAGTGCCCCGCGCCGTACTCCAGGGTACGCGGGCCCAGGTACGCGACTTTGCTGCCTTGGGCGACGAACATCAGGCTCGGCTCATAGATCTGCGGCCCGCGCGCGACGTCGCAACTGGCGCGCAACACTTGCACACCCGGCAGGTGGGTCGGGGAGAAACCGTCGCGGGGCGTCAGCCTCTCGATCAAGGAAACCAGGGTGGCGTTGGCGTCGAGATGGCGGGTCAACAACATGGCAAAAAACTTCGCTAATAAGGGATGAGAGCATCATCGCAGGTCGAGCGCCCCGTGCATCCAAACCAGAGGCACTCCCGGACGAATAGGCATGAGACTCGGAGCAATCGCCATGGTCGCCTGCGGGGTCGGCGCGGAAAATGGCCCACCTCACTTGTCACTGCTTTTGCGAGGTTTGCCCATGTACACCGCTATCGGTTATGCCGCCCAGTCGGCCACCACTCCCCTCGCCCCCCTGTCGTTTGAACGCCGCAGCCCGCGCGCCGATGACGTGGCGATCGAAATTCTGTACTGCGGCGTCTGCCATTCCGACATCCACCAGGCCCGCAACGAATGGGGCATCGCCGTGTACCCGCTGATGCCGGGCCATGAGATTGTCGGCAAAGTCAGCGCCGTCGGCGCCAACGTCACCGCGCATAAAGTCGGCGACCTGGTCGGCGTCGGCTGCATGGTCGACTCGTGCCGCCACTGCGCCGCCTGCCAATCGAACCTGGAGCAATACTGCCTCGAAGGCCCGACCATGACCTACGCCACCCCGGACCGTGTCGATGGCAGCAACACCATGGGCGGCTACTCCGACAGCATCGTGGTCAGCGAACACTTTGTGGTGAAGATCCCGGCCAAGCTCGATCTGGCCAGCGCCGCACCGATCCTCTGTGCAGGCGTCACCACCTACTCGCCGCTCAAGCACTACGGTGTGAAGGCCGGCGATAAAGTCGGGATTCTCGGCATGGGCGGCCTGGGGCATATGGGCATCAAGTTCGCCAAGGCCATGGGCGCCGAAGTCACGCTGTTCACCCGTTCTGCGAGCAAGGCCGAGGAAGGCCGGCGCCAGGGCGCGGATCATGTGATCGTGTCCACCGACGCCGCGCAAATGAAAGCCGCCGCCGGGCACTTCGACTTCCTGCTGGACACCATCCCGGTGCAGCACGACCTGAACCCCTACCTCGATGTGCTGCGCTTTGACGGCGTGCATATCTTGGTCGGTCTAATCGAGCCGGTAGACCCGCCCGTCAACGCCGCCAAGCTGGTGCTCGGCCGTAAAATGCTGGCCGGTTCGCTGATTGGCGGCATCGCAGAAACCCAGGAAGTCCTGGATTTCTGCGCCGAGCATGGCATCACCTGCGACATCGAAATGCTCGACATCCGCCAGATCAACGAGGCTTTCACGCGCATGATCGCCGGCGATGTGAAGTACCGCTTTGTCATCGACATGGCGACCTTGAAGGCCTGATCAGGCCTTCGCGCCCAACTGCGCAGATAGCCGCGCCGCGACCTGTTTGATCACGGGAATCAGCTCGGCCATTTTCTCCAGCGGCATGTAGGGCACGGTACTGGCGATGCTGATGCCGGCGACGATTCGCCGGCTGGCATCGCGCACCGGTGCCGCCACGCAGCGGATCGACGGCTCGTTGTCTTCCAGGTCGAACGCATAACCGCCCACCACATACTCACGCATGCGCTGCTCGAATTGCGCCCAGGATTGCTCCGGGTGTTGCGGCCACTGCAGGTTTTTCCCTGCCGTCGGATGGCTGACTTCGTACAGGCGCTGCCACTCTTCGACGCTGTCATCCAACAGCAACGCCTTGCCGATACCAGTCCGCGCCAGCGGCATGCGATGGCCGACCCGCGAGCGCATTTCCGGACCGTTGCGACCGGGGTTCTTGTGCAGATAGAGCACGTCGTCGTCTTCACGAATCGCCAGGTGGATGGTGTCGCCGGTCAGCGCCGACAACTCGTCCAGATACGGCACCGCCAGGGTCACCAACGGCAACTCTTCGCGCGCCTGAAACCCCAGCTCGATCAGCTTCGGCCCCAGCAGGTAGCCGACTTGCGGCACCACGCGCAGGTAGCGCTCCTCCACCAGGCAACTGGCCAGGCGATGCGTGGTGCTGCGGGTGGTGCCGATGCGCCGGGCGATCTCTTTCAGATCCCGCGCACCGGCCGCCACCGCCTGCACCACGCCCAAGCCACGCAGCAAGGTCTGGGTGCCGGTGGGAGCGGCGTCTTTGACGGGGGTGTGGGCGGTTTCCTGCATATCGGGCCTATGTGGTGGTACGAAAACGAGCAGCATTATGGCAAATACCGAACCTCAATACAGTTGAGATCCAAATGTGGGAGGGGCGGTGCGACGACTCGACTTGCCCCCGATAGCGGCGTGCCAGTCTGCACATCTGTTACTGATAGACCGCTATCGGGGGCAAGCCCCCTCCCACACTTAGATCTTCACATGGCTGAATTCAGCGCTGCTTCAGCCGGTCGATGATGACCGCCAGCAACAGGATCGAACCACGGATCACATACTGGTAGAACGTGTCGATATTCTTCAGGTTCATCGCGTTCTCGATGATCGCCAGAATCAGCACCCCGGCGATCACATGACGGATCATGCCGATGCCGCCGCTGAGCGACACCCCGCCTAGCACGCAGGCGGAAATCACCGTCAGCTCAAAGCCCTGGCCGATCATCGGCTGGCCGGAAGTCATGCGTGACGCGAGGATCACCCCGGCCAATGCGCCGATCAACCCGTGTACGGCAAAGATGATGATCTTGGTGCCGTCGACATTCACCCCGGCGAGCAATGCCGCTTCCTGGTTGCCGCCAATGGCCATGGTGTTGCGCCCGTAGGTGGTGTAGTTGAGCAGCCAGCCGAAGAACACAAAGCACAGCACGGTAATGATGATCGGCACCGGCACGCCCAGCAGTTGGCCGTTGCCGAGCACGAAGAAGCGCTCGTCCATTACGCCGACCGCCTTGCCGTTGGAGAAGATGTAGGCCAGGCCGCGCACGATCTGCATGGTCGCCAAGGTGGCGATCAACGCATTGATGCGCAGCTTGGCGATGACGATGCCGTTGATCAGCCCCACCACCAGGCCCATGGCCAAGGCCGCCGACACGCCGAGCAGCACACTGTCGGTGTCACGAATCACGATCCCGGCCACCACGCCGGCGCAGGCGATCACCGAGCCCACCGACAAGTCGAAGTGCCCCGACGCCAGGCAGAACAGCATGGTGCAGGCCGCAATGCCCACCGTGGAAATCGCCAGGCCCAGCCCGCGCATATTCAGCGGCGAGAGGAAGTTGTCGATAAACAGCGCGCTGAGCACAAAGATGCCCAACGCGGCGAGCAGCATCACCCAGTCATCGAGAAACTTGCGCTGGTTGAAACGCGGCCAGAAGCCTTTTGCAGTTTTTACCTGAGACATACCTGTGCCCTCGAATTCTTCAAGCCCGCATCCGCGGGAGTGCCAGTTGCAGCAGCCGAGCTTCATCCGCTTGTTCGCGGCTCAATTCACCGGTCAGGGCGCCTTCGCACAGCACCAGAATGCGGTCAGAAATCCCCATCACCTCCATCAGGTCGCTGGACACCACAATCACCGCAATACCGCTCGCCGCCAGGTCATGGATGATCTGGTAGATCTCCGACTTGGCGCCGATGTCGATGCCCCGCGTCGGCTCGTCCAGCAGCAGCACCTTCATCGGCATCGACAGCCAGCGGCCAAGAATGGCCTTCTGCTGATTGCCGCCGGACAGGTACATGATTTTCTGCTCGGCGCTTGGGGTCTTGACCTTCATCGCGCTGATTTGCCGGCCGGCGTTGCCCTGCTCCCAGCCCTCGCGCAGCAGCCAGCCAAACCGGGAATGGGCGCCGCGCGCGCTGATGTTGATGTTCTCGGCCACGCTGGACAGCGGGATGATGCCCTCCTTCTTGCGGTCCTCCGGGCACAGCAGCACGCCGGCGGCGATGGCGTCGCGGGGTGAACGCAGGTTCAGGCTTTCGCCGCACAGTTCCAACTGCCCCGCCGTGGCGCGCTGCAAGCCGCTGAGCAGGCGAAACAGCTCGGTGCGCCCGGCGCCGACCAAGCCGAACAGGCCAAGGATCTCGCCCTTGCGCACGTCAAAACTGATCGGCTCGCGCAGGCCGGGGCCGAGCAAACCGTCGACCTTGAGCGCCACGTCGCCGTGCTCGCGCGGGCGGTAGTCGTAGATGTCCTGGATATCGCGGCCGACCATGCAGGTGACCAGTTGGTCGTGGCTCAGCGCGCTCATGTCGTCGAAGGTGCGCACGTAGCGGCCGTCCTTGAACACCGTCACCGCGTCGCAGATGCGGAACACTTCTTCCATGCGGTGGGACACGTACAGCACCACTTTGCCCTCGTCGCGCAGGCGCGTGATGATCGCCATCAGCCGGTCGATCTCGCGGGCCGACAGGCTGCTGGTGGGTTCGTCGAAAGCGATCACATGCGCGCCACGGGACAGCGCCTTGGCGATTTCCACCAGTTGGCGCTGGCCCAGGGACAGCCGCCCGAGCTTCTCCTGCGGGTCGATTTCATCGGCCAGGCCCTTGAGGCAGGCCAGCGCCTGCTCGCGCAGCCGCCGGCGGTTGACCACGCCGAAGCGCGCCGGCAAATGCCCGAGGAACAGGTTTTCGGCGACGCTCATTTCCGGCACCAGATGCAACTCCTGGTGGATCACCGCGACGCCGCTGGCAATGCTGTCGGCCGCGCATTTGAAGGCCATGGTCTGCGCGCCGATCTGCACGCTGCCGCTGCTCGGGATGTAGGCGCCGCCGAGGATTTTCAGCAGCGTCGACTTGCCCGCGCCGTTCTCGCCCATCAGCGCGTGTACCGAGTGCGGCCGCGCTTCAAAGCTGATCTGCGCCAGCGCTTTCACACCGGGAAACTCCTTGCTGATGCCATTGAAACGCAAGGCCGCGCCGCTCATTTCCACAGCCCGATCTTGGTCAGTTCTTCCTGAAAGTTGGCGCGGGTGATCAGGGTCACTTCGTCCATGGCGGTGTACTTCGGCGGTTCCGTGCCTTTGGTGACCCATTCGTACATCATCAGCGCGGTGTTGTAGCCCTCGATGTGCGGGCTCGGCAGCATCGAGCCGAAGAAACCACTGTTGGCTTTCTTCAATTCACCGATGGCGTCGGTGCCATTGATGCCGATGCCGATCACATTCGCGGCGGCAAACCCGGCGCTTTCGGTGGCGCGCACGCCGCCGAGCACGGTGTTGTCGTTCATGCCGCCGATGATCAGGTTTTTCGCGCCGCTGGGCAGCTTGACCAGGGCCGAGTTGGTGGCGTCCATGCTGCCGGGCACGTCGAGGGTCTTGAGCGCGGCGGTGAGGATGTGGTCCTTGGGAATGCCCGCTTCTTCGAGGGATTTGATCGAGCCGTCGGTGCGTTTTTTACCGGTGTCGAGTTCGTTGAAAGTGGTGATCACCGCGTAGGTGTCCTTCCAGTCCCACCCGCGTTTCTTCGCCTCGGCGGCCATCGCCGCACCTTGTTTCTGGCCGACTTCAAAAGCGGCCATGCCCAGGTACGGCACGTCCTCCATGAAATTGCCCTTGGCGTCGACGAAGCGATCATCCACGGCGATCACTTTCAAGCCGTTGGCCTTGGCCTTGGCGACAATCGCCGGGCCGAGGGACACGTCCGGCGGGCAGATCACAAAACCCTTGGCGCCGTTGGCGGCCAGGCTGTCGATCGCCGAGAGGGTTTTCTCGCCGTCGGGCACGGCGATCTTGATCACGGTGAAACCATGTTCCTTGCCGGCTTTTTCGGCGAAGGCCCATTCGGTCTGGAACCAGGGTTCTTCGGCTTGTTTGACCAAAAAGCCGATCTTCACTTCTTCGGCAACGGCCAGACTGCTGAGGCCGCTTAACGCGATAGCGGCGGTGAGTACGCGTAGGGCTTTTTTCATGAACGGCACCTCTTGTTGTTATTGGAGAGTGACAAGTTCTAGTCGTGGTACATCACTGACCGCCCGCCATCGATCATCAGGCAGGTGGCGTTGATAAAGGGCGCCTCATCGGTGGCCAGAAACAGCGCGGTCATCGCCACCTCAACAGGCTGGCCGATGCGCTTGGGCGGGTGCAGGTCGAACGCGCGCTGGCGCTCGGCCTGGGGGTCGGGGAAACCGTTCCAGTAGTCTACGTTGAGCTGGGTTTCGATATAGCCCGGCGCGATGGCATTCACGCGGATACCCTTGGACGCGTATTCGATGCCGAGGGCGCGGGTCAGGCCGAGCAGGCCGTGTTTGGCGACCGGGTAGGGAAAACAGCCGGGAATGATGTGGCTGGAATGGGTCGAGGCGATGTTGATGATGTTGCCGATGCCCTGCTCGATCATGTGCGGCAACACCGTGCGGCAGCCGTACCAGGCACCGTCGAGGTCGATGGCGAAGCAGCGTCGCCAGTCCTCGTCGGTCATCTGCAACGGGTCGCGGAACACATTGACCCCGGCGCAGTTGACCAGCACATCGACGCGGCCGAAGCGCTCGATGGCCAAATTGACCAGCGCCTGCCATTGCGCCTGGGACGTGATGTCGACCGGCTGCGCGTAGATCTCGGCGCCGCGTTCGCGCCAGTGAGCGGCGACTTGCTCGACCTTTTCGGCCTGGATATCGGCGATCACCAACCGTGCCTGCTGGGCCTGGAAGCAGGCAACGATCGCCTCGCCAATGCCTTGGGCGGCGCCGGTGATGATCACCACCTTGTGCTTCAGCCGCTCGCCATAGGTGGGTTCGGGCACGGCGGGGAGTGACAGAGGGTGTGCCTGCATCGCTTCACCTGTTTTATTTTTGGTAGTGAGTGCTGATGCAGCCGACTATAAACCCAGACCTTCAAATATCTCAATATATAAATTTACATCCCACATAGTGAGAGAGCGTGTAAAAAAACCGGCGTCGGGATGCCGGTTTTCATCGGGGTTTTCATCAGCCCTGGGCGAAATCCCGCAGCGCATCGCCTTCCATGCGGTAGCGCACCCACTCTTCCTGGGGCTGGGCGCCGATGGATTTGTAGAAGGCAATCGCCGGCTCGTTCCAATCCAGCACGCTCCACTCGAAACGCCCGCAGCCGTTGTCGCAGGCGATCTTCGCCAGGTGGCGCAGCAACTTCTTGCCGGCCCCGCCACCGCGTTGCTCGGGGTTGATGTAGAGGTCTTCGAGGTACAGGCAGTTGCTGCCCAGCCACGTGGAATAGCTGAAAAAGAACACCGCGAACCCGATCGGCAATCCGTCGCGCAGGCAAATCAGCCCATGGGCAGTCGCGCCCTCGCTGAACAGGCTGCGCTCGATGTCCACCACACTGGCGATCACTTCATGACGAGCCCTCTCAAACTCGGCAAGCTCGGTAATGAAAGTCAGGATCTGCGCAGCATCGCTGGGCACGGCGGGGCGAATCTCGATGGTCATGGGCGCGCCTTGGGTAAATTCAAAGGCCACATACTAAGACGGATTGATGACAGATTGCAGTGCAATTTCGGGGTGGCCAGGGCACCTCACTCCGTTGCGGGCTAATGCAAGCACCACCAACTACAGAACAATCCGCCCTGACGTGCATGGTAGAAAGTCGCCATAACTCCAATGATTCCAAGGCGTGCTCATGAACTCAACATCCCCGGTGGGCGGAAAGTTATTCGCCCTGTTTTGCCTTGCCAGCTTCCTGTTGTCGTTGTCCTACGGCTCGACGTTTCTGCTATCGCTGCTGATTCATTCGCGCGGCGGGAATGAGCATGACGCCGGCAGCGTGATTTCCACGGCGATGCTCAGTACCTTCGTCGCGGTAGTGCTCTCCGGGCATATGGCCGACGCGTTGGGCGCGGCACGAGCGATTGCGGGGATGGGCGTGTTGCTGGTGGTGGCCTGCCTCGGTTTTGCCCTGACGCCGGGGTTTGGCCAAGGCTTGATGCTGTTCGGGCTGGCCCTCGGATTGGGCTGGGGCGTGTTCTACACGCTGGGCCCGATCATCGTGACCTTGCTGGTTGAGCCCAGGCAGCGGGCCAAGTATTTTGCGCTGCTGTCGGGCAGTATGTTGAGTGGGATCGGTGCCGGGCCTCTGCTCGGACGAGCCACCAGTGCGCTGGACCTGCCCCTGACGACCGCCTTCTATATCGCTGGGGTGGCCAGCCTGGCCGGGGTGGTGCTGTTCTGGCGATTGGGCGCACAACTCAAGCGTCACGCGAATGCACCGACGTCGAGGATTTCCCTGGCCGCCATCCGCCGGGTACTGTCTTCCAAGGCGGCGTTCGCCATCTTGATGGTCGGTCTGGGCGGTTGCGTGTTTGGCGGGCTGTCATCGTTCCAGACCAGCTACGCGGCCGCACATGGGTTGGACTATTCGCTGTTCTTCGCGGGGTTCCTGAGTGCCGCGATCACCAGCCGCCTGTTGATCGCCGGCTTCGTGGTCAAGCGTGATGCCTATCGGGCGGCGTGTGTGTTGTCCGGGATCATGCTGGGGTCGATTGCACTGTTTGCGTTTGGTGTGAGCGGCAACCTCAGCTACTTGCTCGCGGCTGCCACGTTAGGGGTCGGGTACGGCCTGACGTATTCGGTGATCAATGGGCTGGTAGCCCACGAATCGCCGTCCGGCACTACGTCCCAAGCGTTGCTGCTGTTCAGCCTGGCGTATTTTGTCGGCGTCTTCGGGTTTCCCTGGCTAGCGGGCAGGATCATCGTCGACTACGGCCTGCCGACATTGATGATGGGCGTACTGGCCATCGCCGCCCTGAACTGGATGATCACCGTGGCACGCCTGATAGCGCGCCACCTCTCGGCACACAAAATCTTACAGGTGTCCTGAGACCGCTCGTCGGCATCCAGGCACGAACAGCAAATGAGGGCTGACCAATAAAGGGTAAGGACATTAATCCTAATGGAGACACCCTCATGAAGCATTCCAAGTGTGCCGCCCTCGCCTTCACCGCGCTGCTGTCCGCTGCCTCGCTGAGCGCCTTCGCCGCGTCCTCGTCTACCGGCAAGACTGATCCGGTCGACACTCCGCCGAGCTCGGCGACCCAGGAATCCCAGGACTCGATGGGCACCGGCCTCGACACCAATGGCGGCGCGATCATCGACAACGGCGCCGACCCGCGCACCCAAGGCAACGACACCCAGCGCCAGGCGCCGGCGGCCGTCGGCAACGGCAAAATGGGCCCAGGTGTCAATCAGCCGAATATCAACAAGGGCGACGACTCGAATATCCCTGGCGCACCGAAACAGCCTGCGCCTTGATGCATCGAATAGGGGGTTAGTCGGCTAATAGCGCATCGACTTCGGCGGTGCCTGGAGAAGTCGCCGGCCCCCAGCGCGTCACCGCCAAAGCGGCTGCCGCATTGGCGCGCCGCGCCGCGTCGAGAGCGTTCAAACCGTTGGCCAAACCGGCGATAAACACGCCCGCGTGCGCATCTCCCGCGCCATTGCTGTCGACCGCCTGCACCTTGAAGCCGGGCACATGCTCGAGCGCATTCGCCCGCCCGACCCAGCAACCCTTCGGTCCATCGCGCACCACCCGTAGCGTTTCGGCGGGCAGGTGCTGGTTGAGCGCCAGCAGCGCCTTGGCAATATCCACCGCGCCAGTGAACGCCACGGCTTCGGGGCCGTTGCTGGTCCAGATGTCGATACGCGGCAGCAGCGCGCGCATCAACGCCGAATCCGGCGCCTTGACCAGCGGGCCAGGGTCGAAGACCACCGCAATCGCCCGTGGCAGCGCCAGTAGCCAGTCGATCAGCGGCTGGGCCTTGCCGTCGAGGAGCAGGCTGTAGCCACTCACGTACACGTAGTCATCGGCACGCGGCACCACGCTGGCCAAGTCCTCGGCACTCAGCTCACCCTCGGCGCCCAGATGGGAGATGAAGGTGCGCTCGGTGCTGGCTTCTGTCAGCGCCACGCACAGGCCGGTGTCCTTGCCGCGGCTGGCAGGCAGCGCCATGTCGATGCCTTCGGCCTGCATCGCCGCGCGGGCCAGATCGCCGAAACGCCCAGTGCCATGGCGCCCCAGGTAGACCGCCGGCAGCCCGTTGCGCCGCGCCGCCGCCATCACATTAAAGCCGCCGCCGGCTTCGAAACTGGCCGATTGCGCCAACACATCGCCGCCGCTCGCTGGCAATTGATCGAGGGCCATGACCAGGTCGACGATGACCTGGCCGGTGTGCAGCAACCTAGGCATTGGCACGCTCGACGAACACCGGACGCCGGTCAGCGGCGCCGCCCAATGCCGCATACATCCCGCCGGCCACCAGGAACGTCACGATCCAGCCCAGGCCGTTGTGGCCCAGCCAGGAATCGGACAACGGCCCGGCGAACCAGATGTTGTCGGCGGTGGTGCCGATGGTGGTGAAACTGAACCCGAGCCCGATCGCCACGGCCCAGGCACCCAACGCACGCCATTCCACCCCGCCGTGGTACCAATAGGCGCTGCTTGGGCTGACGTCCAGCAGGTCCTTGGGGCTGTAGTAATGACGGTGAATCAGGTCGACCACGAAGATCCCCACCCACGCAGTGATCGGCACCGCCAGTAACGAGATGAAGGTGATGAACGGGCCGTAGAAACTGTCGGCGATCAGCATGAAGTAGATGGAGCCGGCGAAGATCGCCACGATATCGACGATCACCGCGTACACGCGCTTGACCTTCAAGCCGAGGGTCAAGGTAGTGAGACCGGCCGAATACACCGACAGGTTATTGGACAGCAACAGCCCGCCAAACGCCGTGATCAAGTACGGCACGGCCATCCAGGTGGGCAGCATGTCGCGGATCGCGACGATCGGGTCAGTCGCCGACGCCAGGTCGTTGTTGCCCACCGACAGCAGGCCCCCGAGGGTGATCAGCAGCACCAACGGAATGCCCGCGCCGAACGCGGCGGATGCCACCAGGCGCACGGCCTTGACGCTGCGGTGCTGGTAGCGCGACATGTCGGCGCCGGCGTTGGCCCAGCCGATACCGGTGCCGGCGGCCATGGTGCCGATACCGATGAGCATCGCGCTCAAGGGCGCCGGGGTGGCGTTGAACACTGCGCTCCAGTCGATGGTGGCGCAGAGGAAGCCGCCGACCAGGAGATTCAAGGCGCCGAACACGTAGGTCGCCCACTTCTGGATCACCAGCAAGGTGGCGTGGCCCAGGCCGGAAACGGCCAGGGTCAGCAGCACGAAAATAGCGATGAACAGCAGGGTCAGCAGCGGCGCACTTTTCGCCGCGACCGGGGTTTGGAACAGGATCGTACACAACGACAGCAACACGAAGGCGGCGGTGGTGGTGTTGACGGTTTCCCAACCCAGGCGCGACATCAGCGACACCAACGTCGGCCCGATATTGCCGCGCACGCCGAAAATGGCGCGGGACAGCGTCAGGCTCGGCGCGTGCCCACGACGCCCGGCAATCGAGATGACACCCACCACCGCGAAGGAGCCAGCGGCGCCGAGAATGGCGACGATGATCGCCTGCCAGATGGCCAGGCCGCGAAACGCAACCAGGGTGGCGCCCAGCGGCAACCCCAGGATGCTGATGTTGGCCGCGAACCACACCCAGAACAGTTGCAGTGGATGGCCGTTGCACTCGCCTTCGGGGACCGGTTCGATGCCGCGTGTTTCCAAGCGCCCGGCGCTTTGGCCGAAAGTGGACGTACTCATGTGCGGGTGCTCCTGGTGCCGGTATTGTTAGGGTTGTGGCAAATTCGCAAAGCGCAATCTTGATGCGGTCAATGTGCGAGCGGGCCGGCCTGTGGCATCTGGCGCAAGGTGAGCAGCCCGTCAACCAACGGCTGCAACGCCAACCCGTTGACCTGCTTGACCTGTTCGATCATCGCCGCAGGCCAGCACTGCATCCCCAGGCACGCCCCCAGCATCGCGCCGAGGATCGCGGCGATGGTGTCGGTGTCGCCGCCCAGGCTGGCGGCCAGGCACAAGGCGTCGAAGGCATTCATCGCGCCCACCGCCACTTGCTGCGCGAGGGCGAACGACACCACCACCGATTCCTGGGAAGCGACGGAGGTGCCGATCAACTCATAGAGCAGGTCGGCGAACAGCGCCTTGTCGCCACTGGCGACGCTCAAGGTCCGCGCCCAACTGATGCGCGTGGAAATACGGCCGCCGGCCACCCAGTGCCCGTGGCGTTCGGCCTGCTGGGCGATCTGGGTGCCGACGTTCAGCGCTTCGCCCAGGTCCGCCCCGTTGATCCCGGCCGACACCACTGCCGCCACCGCCGCAGCGCTTGAGATGCCCAGGCTGGTGTTGTGAGTGACCTGGCACGCCTGGATCACCGCCTGGATGAACGAAGCAGGGTCGCGGACATCGGCGGCAATCCCCACCGGCGTGATGCGCATCGCTGCGCCGTTGGTGGTGCCGTAGCGCCCGGATTCTTCAGGCGTATGCCCGGTGAGGATCATATCGATGGCGCGCTTGGTCGAAGGGCCCAGCAGGTCCTGGGAACCCTTGGCGCGCATCCGCGCTTCCCAGTCGATCAGGCGCTGCGCGAGTACGCTCGGCGCGATCGTGCCCTGGCCTTCCACCAGCAACTCGCCGACGAGGATCGCCTGCTCGGTGTCATCGGTGATGGAGCCGGCGGGCATGTTCGGTGCGATGGGTTGGTCGGCGTCGGCATCTTCCAGGCCGGTGATGGCACCGAAGCGAGCCCTGATTTGTTCGCGGCTCAGGGACTGGGTCGGCATGCCCAGGGCATCGCCCAACGCCAGGCCGTAGAAGGCGCCGAGGGCGCGACTGTGCGCGGTCATTTCGCCGCGCCAAACTGCAGATGCAGACGAAAATGCACAGGGTCGAGCAGACTTTCGACGTACTCCATGAAGCGCTCGCGCCGGTCGTAAGTGGTGCGCGACGCCTTGAGAAACACCGTGCGCGCCGGGCGGCCGAGCAGCTCGGCGTCTTCATCGGTCAGGGGCTCGGCGCCGATCCATTGATCACCTTCGGCGCCGACGTAACCGTAGGCGGCCAGGGTGATGGTCAGGGAGTTATCGATCAGCCCGACGCGGGGCAGGCCTTCCAGGCCACCCGAGGCTGGCATCAGCGAGCGTTCCAGGGACACGGCGCGGCCATCGGCGGTGCGTCGACGGCGGTCGAGGGCAATAAATTGGTCGCAGCCGAAACGGCTGAACAGGTCCGGGCGGGTCACGGCTTCGAAACGCAGGATATCGGTGCTCACCAGGGCGCCGGTGTCGGCCAGTGCCTGAGCCCAGCCGCTGCGTTGGTCGAGCACCATGCCGTCGAAGGTGACGATGGAGCCAACGCCGCTCTGGGTGGCAATGTAGTGGCGGCGCTTGAGCTCGGCCAGGGCTTCGCGCAATGTGCCGCGACTGACTGCAAACTCTTCGGCCAGTTGATACTCACCCGGCAGCAGGAAACCGTCGGCCATCACCCCACCTTCGATACGGCGGATGAGTTCGTCGACGACGCGTTTTTTCTTATCAAATCGGACATGTCTAATCATGTACAAATTGATAACCGAAAGCCGCCGTTTGCAGCAAGCAAATTATTTCAGGGGGAGAAAAAAACCGCCCTCAGGGCTCCAGGCCAATCGGGAAAAACACCCCGTCGCTCCACACGCCGAGCCAGTTCCGACCGTTGATTGGGCGGCTCACCGCCAGCTCGACCAATTGGTAGAACACGTTGCGATGAACCAGCGCTTCGAGGTTGGTGCGCACCCGCAGATAGGGCGAAGGCTCCTCGGTGTCGGGGTCGATCACCACCCGCAGCGGGTGTTCGAGACCAGCCTCAACCTGCTCGTCGACTTGCGTGGTGAAGCGCAACCGTTGGCTTTCGCCCTGCCCTTCGACTTCCAGGGTGACCGCGACAAACGGCGCATCCTCGACGGTGATGCCGACCTTTTCCACGGGGGTGACCAGAAAGTACTCATCGCCATCGCGCCGGATGATGTTGGAGAACAGCTTGACCATCGGTTTACGCCCGATCGGCGTGCCCTGGTAATACCAGGTGCCGTCGCGGGCGATACGCATGTCGATGTGGCCGCAGAAGTCCGGGTTCCACAGATGCACCGGCGCCGGCCCCTTGCCCTTGGGCAGTTGAGCCAATAGATCATTGGCCTTGGCGGAATCGGTCATGGGGTTCTCCTCTGGCTTACTGATCGCTCATGCCCAGCAGGCCTCGGGCGTACTGCGCCAGGGGGCGGGCGATCAGATCTTGGGGCTTATTGTCGTGGAACGTCAGTAAACCGCCACGACTGTGAATCCGTGCAGTATCAATCAAATACTGGGTGCTGGTCTCGATCAACATGATCTGGATAACGCCGCTGTCCAGGCCGACACGGTCGAGCGCCTGCTGGTCAGTCCACTCATCGGCGTTGCCGATGCGGTCATCCGCCTTGGCGAAGCGGCAGTACAGCAAGTAGTGAGCGCCAGCCGCACGGGCTTCGGCCATGGCTTGTTCGAGGCCTTCGGGCTGACGGGCGCGGCGCACCATGGGGAAGTATTCGACGAAACCGTTGAAGGCTTCTTCGGCGACCACGTTCGGTCGCGGATAGGCGCTGCCCGGCGGCACGAAGGCGCCCTGGGCGATGAAGATGAAGGAGTCCGGCTGCACGCGAATCGAGGCGGTGCGCCGGGTGTCGCTGTGGTCCAGCAACCCGGCATCGCTCATCTGATAACGGGTGCCTTCGGCCATATCGCTGACGGTCATGCAACCACTCAGCGCCAACGACGCCAGCAACAAAACCAGACTACGCATCCTAATCCTCCAGAAGCCGGTGACGGAAAACCGGCGAATGGACACGAGATGCAGAATCCGCGCCATTTGGAAACAACGCATCACTAAATGTGGGAGGGGGCTTGCTCCCGATGGCAGTGAGTCAGTCAGCTCATCTGGGACTGACACATTGCAATCGGGAGCAAGCCCCCTCCCACACTGGATGGTGTGAAATCCAGGGGGCAGGGTTAGCCGCCGATGATCTTCATGATGGTCGCACCGCCGGAGAACGCCACTTCCTGTTTATCGCCCAGAGCCTTCATCAACAAGCCCTGCAAGGCAGGCAGCGCCTGGTGGCGCGGTTTATCGAGCAGGTCGCCGACATAGTGACGGTTGCTCGACGACAGGCAGCCATGCAGCCAACCGGTGGACGACAGCCGCAACCGTGAACAGGTACGGCAGAACGGCACGCTTTCGTTGGCGATCACGCCAAAGAAGCCCTTGCCCGGCACTTCGTAGCGCACCGCCGTGGCATCCACGGGAGCGTTGGCTTGCAGGTATTCGTGGTGTTCGCCGATCAGGCTAAGCAGTTGCTGAAGGCTGACGAATTGCTGCAGGAACGCATTGGAGTCCTTGGCCAGGTGGCCCATGCGCATCAGTTCGATAAAGCGCAGCTCGTAGCCCCGCTCCAGGCAATAGTCGAGCAGCGGCATCACCTGGTCGAGGTTCTGACCGCGCAGCGGCACCATATTGACCTTGATCTTGATCCCGGCCGCGCGCGCCTGGTCCATGCCATCGAGCACCGTGGCCAGGTCGCCACCACGGGCGATGCTGCGGAAGGCGTCGGCGTTCAGCGTGTCGAGGGAGACGTTGATCCGCCGAATGCCGGCGTCCACCAGCAGCGGCAGTTTGCGCGCCAGCAGTTGGCCGTTGGTGGTCAGGCTGATGTCACTGAGGCCCATCCCACCCACGGCGCCCATGAAGGCTTCCAGCTTGGGGCTGACCAACGGTTCGCCGCCGGTGATGCGCAGGCGTTCGATACCGGCGGCTTCGATCAGGTAAGCCACGCCACGGGCCATGGCCTCGGCCGAGAGTTCGTCCTGGGCAGCCACCAACCGCTTGCCGTTAGGCACGCAGTAGGTACACGCGTAATTGCAGGCTGAGGTCAGGCTGATCCGCAAATTGCGAAAACGCCTGCCTTGACGATCAACGATCATGGATCACTCCGGCAGAGGATAATTCGGACGCGCTAAAAGCTGACTTATAAATCAGCTTTTAGCAAGCGCCTTACCTGAGTATATTCCTGGGTTACTGCGCCTGGCAGCAAATCATTACGTGGCAGGCGTCTCGGCGGGCGTGGCTTCAACGGGTGGCAGCTCAGCGCTGTGCTTGCGCTTGTTGCCCATGCGCACGCCGATGTCCATCAGGAACTGGAAGAAGCCTTCCTGATCTTCCAGCACATTGCTCCAGAACGGCGAGTGGTACAGCGCCACGGCGCCATGCACCAACGCCCAGGCGGCGCAGTAGTGGAAATACGGCGGCACGTCTTCCAACTTGCCTTCGCTGATGCGGCCCTTGATCAGCAGGGTCAGGCGCTCGAAGTTCGAGGCGCGGATCTTGTGCAACTCCTCGACCATTTCCGGCACCTGGTGGCCCTTGACCACCTTCTCTTCCAGACGGTCGAACAGGCGGTAGCGCTGCGGGTCACGCATGCGGAACTCAAAGTAAGCCCGCGACAGAGCTTCCTTGTCCTTGTCCACATCGGCCGAATGCAGCAGCTCGTTCAGGTCGCGCTCGTAGTCGAGCATCAGGCGCAGGTAGATCTCGGCCTTGGACTTGAAATGCTTGTAGATGGTGCCTTTGCCGATACCTACGGCATCCGCAATCATCTCGACGGTAACGCTGTCTTCACCTTGTTCGAGGAACAACTTGAGGGCGGTATCGAGAATTTCCTGCTCGCGGCGGCGAAACTCACGGACCTTACGGGGTTCTTTTTGCATGAGGAAAAGGTCTGCAGAGGTCGGTAAAGGGAGGGTTGCGCAGGGCCAAGGATACGTGGCGATACGATTTACCCGGTGCGAGAGATTATCCCGACTGAACGGTCGTTGGGCAACGCCTATGTGAACCCGTCACACACATTACTTTCAGCGCGCCAACGAATTCATGGCGTTCAGTCAGAAATAATACATAACGTTTACGCCTGTACATCCGCTCAATGAGAACTCAAGCGAAGCGCGCGTATTCCAAATCTGTTTAAAAAACGACCAGACGCGACTGGACTGAATCGGATACTGATCAATACTTCAACTGTCGGCGCGACATCTCCCCCAAGTGACGCGTCGATCTGGGTACCGACGGACTGTGTGCCCTTGTTTTACTCCTAATGGTCTTAACCCGGATTCCCCCCCCAGAACCCGGGTTTTTTTTGCCTGCGCTTTGGCCGCGTTAAACGGCGACGTGAGCCAGCGGAAACAGGCGCTTGAAGTTCTCGGTGGTCTGCTCGGCAAAGCGCTCGTAGGATTCACCGCGCAGCATCGCCAGATAATCCGCCACATCGCGCACATACTCCGGCAGGTTCGGCTTGCCGCGATGGGGAATCGGCGCCAGGTACGGCGAGTCGGTTTCCACCAGCAGCCGGTCGGCCGGCACTTGTCGCGCCAAGTCACGCAGGGCGTCGGCATTGCGGAAGGTGACGATGCCCGACAGGGAAATGTAGAACCCCAAGTCGAGGGCCGCCTTGGCCATGTCCCAGTCTTCGGTGAAGCAATGCAGCACCCCGGCCTGGGGCAATGCAGCTTCGCGCAGCAGGCTCAGGGTGTCGGCGCGAGCGCCTCGGGTGTGGACGATGACCGGTTTGCCGGTCTGCTCGGCGGCTTGCAGGTGCAGGCGGAACGACGCCTGCTGCAATTGCGCGGCTTCGGGCTCGTAGTGATAGTCCAGGCCGGTTTCACCAATCGCCACCACCCGTGGGTGGTTGAGTTCGCCGAGCAACCAGTCGAGAGCCGGGGCTTCGCCGGGCTTGAGGTCCAGCGGATGGATACCCACCGAACAATCCACGTCGGCATAGCGATCTGCGAGGGCTTTGACGTCGGCCGCATTGTCGGCGCTGACGCCGATGCACAGGAAGTGCCCGACCCCACGCTGGCGGGCCGCTTCCAGGGCGGCGTCGAGGGAACCGCCGTGTTGGGCGAGGTCGAGGCGATCAAGGTGGCAATGGGAATCTACGAGCATAAGAAATGACAACTTCAATCACGGGAAGGGTCTGGCCGACGATACACCCGTCGGCCACGGAAATTAACGCCGGCCGAGCAAGCCGACCCACTGCACCAGCAGCGCTTCGAGCAACAGCACGCGGTTGAGGTTGGCCTTGCCGAGCACCTTCTGGCGCTGGGCGAGAATCCAGTCCTGGATATTCAGCACCTTGTCCTGCGCGCTTTTCTGCGCGAGGTATTGCACGACCTTGCGCATGTCCGGCAGGCCCAGGCCATTTTCATCCTGGGTCAACTGGTAGCGCAGGATCAGGCTCGACCAGTCGCAGAACCAGTCGAACAGCAGCAGTAAGGGGATGTCCTTCCAGGCAGCTTCGGCCAACTGGCTGGCAGACAGCTCTTGCTTGAGCAGCTTTTTCACCCCGTCCACCACCAGCGCACGTTGCTCGCGCACACCCTGGGCTTGCAGCTTCACGGCGGCCAGGGGTGAGCCGGCGGCCAGGGTCAGCAGCTCGACGCGCTCGGCGGCGGAGCAGTCCGGCAGCGCCTGCTCCAGCCACTGCAGGCTCATCGCTTCGCTGGGCAACGGGCACGCCTGCTGCACGCAACGGCTACGAATGGTCGGCAACAAGCGGCTGGACTGGTGGCTGACCAGCAACAGCACGGTATCGCCGGAAGGCTCTTCGAGACTTTTGAGCAAGGCGTTGGCGGCGTTGATGTTCATCGCCTCCACGGGTTCGATCAGTATGACCTTGCGCCCGCCCATCTGCGCGGTCTGCACCACGAAGCTGACGAGATCACGCACCTGGTCGACCTTGATCGCCTTGTCTGCCTCCTCGGGTTCCAGCAGGTAGTTGTCCGGGTGGCTGCCGGCCTTGAGTAGCAGGCAGGATTTGCACGCGCCGCAGGCTTCCAGGTTGACCGGGCGTTGGCACAGCAGGCTGGCCATCAGGCGTTCGGCGAGTGCGCGCTTACCGATACCCGCCGGGCCGTGCAACAAGTAGGCGTGGGCGTGCTGGGCACGGCCGGCCAGTTGCTGCCAGAGACTGTCCTGCCAGGGGTAGGCTTCAGCCACGGGCGCGCTCCAGCAATGTCGGTAGCAGGGCATCGATGGCGTGCTGCACCTGGGCCAGCGGCTGGGCGGCGTCCAGCAGGTAGTAACGCGCCGGCTCGGCCTTGGCCCGGGCGAGGAACGCGCTGCGCACGGCGTTGAAAAACGCCTGGCCTTCCAGTTCGAAGCGGTCCAGGCGGCCACGCGCACTGGCGCGGGCCAGGCCGACTTCCACCGGCAGGTCGAACACCAGGGTCAGGTCAGGGCGCAAATCGCCTTGGACGAAGGTTTCCAGGGTGGCAATGCGCGCCTGGGACAGGCCGCGGCCGCCGCCTTGGTAGGCATAGGTGGAATCGGTGAAACGGTCACAAATCACCACGGCACCACGGGCCAGTGCCGGGCGAATCACTTCGGCCAGATGCTGGGCGCGGGCGGCGAACACCAGCAGCAGCTCGGCGTCCGGATTCATCTGTTCTTCACCCGGAGCCAGCAGCACTTCACGAATGCGCTCGGCCAACGGCGTACCGCCGGGCTCGCGGGTCAGCACCACCTCAATACCCTCGGTGCGCAAACGCTCGGCCAGGTAATCGCGGTTGGTACTTTTGCCGGCGCCTTCCGGGCCTTCCAGGGTAATAAACAAGCCAGTCACAGGCAGTCCTTAGTCAGAGTCATTGCGGGCTTTGCGGTGCGACGGCGTCCGGCGCAAGCTCGGCGGAGGCGGCAGGTGCGTCGTTCGTCGGCGTGGCGTCTTCCAACGGTTTCACCTGCGGCGCCGGGCTGGAACGGTAATCGGCGCGACGCTTGAGCTGGAACTCACGCACGGCGGCATTATGCGCATCCAAGTCATCCGAGAAAATATGGCTGCCATCGCCCCGTGCGACGAAATACAGGCTGCTGCCCGATACCGGGTTCAACGCCGCATGAATCGCCTCGCGGCCGACCATCGCGATGGGTGTCGGTGGGAGCCCCGCAATCATGTAGGTGTTGTACGGATTGGCTTCCTTGAGATGGGCGCGCGTCAGCTTGCCGTTGTAGCGTTCGCCCAGGCCGTAGATCACCGTGGGATCGGTCTGCAGCAGCATGCCGATCTTCATGCGACGCACGAATACCCCGGCGATCTGCCCCCGCTCCTCCGGCACACCGGTCTCTTTCTCCACCAGGGAGGCCATGATCAGGGCTTGGTACGGGTCGGTGTACGGCGCGTCGGCGGCGCGCTTGCTCCACTCCTGGGCGAGTACGTCATCCAGGCGGTTATAGGCCTTCTTGAGGAACTCGACATCCGTCATGCCGCGCACAAAGCGATAGGTATCGGGAAAGAATCGCCCCTCGGGGAACACCCCAGGGTGGCCGAGTTTGTCCATCACTTCACTGTCACTCAGCCCGGCAAGGCTCTGCACGATCTTTTCATGCTTGGCCAACTCCGAGCGCACTTGGCGAAAATTCCAACCCTCCACCAGCGTCAGGCTGTATTGCACCACTTCGCCACGCTGCCACAAACCGATCAAGCCTTGGGCGGTGAGCCCGGGTGTCAGGCGGTATTCACCGCTGTGCAATGGCTGGCCTTCGAGGTTGAAACGCCAGTAAAGACGCAACCAGAACGCGCCGTCGAGCACCCCGTCGGCTTCCAGGCGATTGAAGGTGCCGGTCGGCGTGGAACCTGCCGGCACGTCGAGCAGTTGCTCCTCGGTCAGGTGCAAGGGCTGCTTCAGGGCTGAGTTGAGCTTCCAGGCCGACACCCCCAACAGCAATGCCGCCGAGAACAGACCGATCAGCAGCAGTAACAACAGTTTTCGTATCAACTCAAATATCCAATAGCGTGCGAACAATGCCCTGCAGTTTACGGGTGAGCGGCCCAACCGGCCAGCTCATCGCAGCGCAGTCGCGCACCGGCCAAATGCCATAAACGCTGTTGCAGACAAAAACCTCGTCGGCCGACTGCAACTGCTCAAGGCTGATATCGGCCACGACCACCGGGGTGCCGAGCGCCTGCGCCTGGGCCAGGATCTCGGCACGCATGACCCCGGCCACGCCGCAACGATTCAGATCGGCGGTCAGCAACACGCCGTTGCGCACCAGGAACAGGTTGCTGAACACGCCTTCGATGACGCGCCCGGACATATCCAGCATCAAACCTTCGGCATGCTCGGCATCTTGCCACTCGGCGCGAGCGATCACTTGTTCGAGGCGATTGAGATGTTTAAGACCGGCCAGCAGCGGCTGCTCGGACAAACGGGTGACGCACGGAAACAGGCGGATACCGTCGGCGCCATGAGCCTGGGAATAAGCAGCAGGCGGACTGCCCTGCAGGATACGGCGCACCGGGGCGCCGGGGTTGATGCCATAACCGCGCAGGCTGTCGCCACGGGTGAGGATCAACTTGAGTACGCCGTCGCCGAGGGCGGTGGCGTAAGCGAGCACTTCGCTGCGGACCAATGCGTGGTCCGCAACCAATGCCAACCGCCTGCAACCTTCAGCCAGGCGTTGCAGGTGGCGGTCGAGCAACACGGGTTGCCCGGCCTTGACGGCGATGGTTTCGAACAGGCCATCGCCATACGCCAGGCCGCGATCTTTCAGGGGCACGCTGTCCGCTGGCTGACCGTCGACCCAGCTATGCATTACTCAGCGAACCGGCGGAACACCAGGGAACCGTTGGTACCACCGAAACCGAACGAGTTGGACAACACCACGTCGATCGGCATTTTCTGCGCTTCGTGAGGCACGAAGTTCAGGTCGCAGCCTTCATCCGGCTCATCGAGGTTGATGGTCGGCGGAGCGACCTGATCCTTGATGGCCAGTACGCTGAAGATCGCTTCGACCGCGCCCGCCGCACCCAACAGGTGGCCGGTCATGGACTTGGTGGAGCTGACCGCCAGCTTGTAGGCGTGCTCGCCGAATACCGACTTGACCGCTTCGGCTTCCGCCAGGTCGCCGGTCGCCGTCGAAGTACCGTGGGCGTTGATGTACTGCACCCGGTCCGGGCTGATCTTCGCATCGCGCAGGGCGTTGGTAATGCAACGTGCGGCGCCGGCACCGTCGGACGGTGGCGAAGTCATGTGGTAGGCGTCGCCACTCATGCCAAAACCGATCAGCTCGGCGTAGATCGTCGCACCACGCGCCTTAGCGTGTTCCAGCTCTTCCAGCACCAGGGCACCGGCGCCGTCGGCCAGGACGAAACCGTCACGACCTTTGTCCCACGGACGGCTGGCGCGAGCGGGCTCGTCGTTGCGGGTCGACAGCGCACGTGACGCGCCGAAACCGCCCATGCCCAGGCCGCACGCCGCCATTTCGGCGCCACCGGCGATCATCACGTCCGCTTCGTCATAGGCAATGTTGCGCGCGGCCATGCCGATGCAATGAGTACCTGTGGTGCAAGCGGTAGCAATCGCGTAGTTAGGTCCCTGTGCGCCCAGATGGATGGACAGGAAACCGGAAATCATATTGATGATCGAACCCGGCACGAAGAACGGTGAAATTCGACGGGGGCCGGACTCGTGCAACGTGCGGCTGGTCTCTTCGATATTGGTCAAACCACCAATACCCGACCCCATGGCCACGCCGATGCGCTCACGGTTGGCGTCGGTGACTTCCAGGCCAGCGTCACGCACTGCCTGAAAACCCGCTGCCAGGCCGTATTGAATGAACAGGTCGAGTTTGCGGGACTCTTTGATCGAGAGGTATTCCTCGACATTGAACCCCTTTACCGAGCCGCCAAAACGGGTGGAATAGGCAGAAAGGTCCGTGTGTTCGATCAGACCGATACCACTGCGGCCAGCCAGAATGCCCTGCCAACTGCTCGACACATCCGTGCCCAGTGGCGACAACATACCCATACCGGTGACTACGACGCGTCTACGCGACACAGCACTCTCCTTTTTCTAATGACGACACTTTGCTTCAGAATCACTTTTCATCAGAGCTAAAGAAAAAACCGCACGCCTTTACAGCAGTGCGGTTTTCCCTGACAGCAAGCGACGACTACAAACTATTACGCCTGGTGGTTAGTAACGTAGTCGATTGCAGCTTGAACAGTAGTGATTTTTTCAGCTTCTTCGTCCGGGATTTCGGTCTCGAATTCCTCTTCCAGAGCCATCACCAGCTCAACGGTGTCAAGGGAGTCGGCACCCAGGTCTTCAACGAAGGAAGCAGTGTTGACCACTTCTTCTTCTTTAACGCCCAGTTGCTCGGCAACGATTTTCTTGACGCGCTCTTCGATGGTGCTCATACCTTGTTTTCACTCCTAATGGACAAATTCAGGCAGCTGGCCAGTGGGTAAGTGTATAGAAAGCCATTTCAGCTTTTCAACTGAAAGGTTCACCCAGTACCCGGTCGGCCACCCGCCTATAAATTAAGTTGCAGCTTTATAACGGATTTTAGACAGCTCGTATGACATTTTTTTGAAGCGATCCGTCACAATTTAACTCATGTACATCCCGCCGTTAACCGGGATTGTAGCCCCAGTCACGTATGCCGCACCGTCGGATGCCAGGAAAGTGACCACATTCGCGATCTCTTGAGCCTGGCCAAGACGGCCCAGCGGAATCTGCGTCAGCAAGGCTTCACGCTGTGCTTCCGGCAGTTCGCGGGTCATATCGGTGTCGATGAACCCTGGGGCCACCGAGTTGACCGTAATCGACCGCGAGCCGACTTCACGCGCCAATGCGCGGCTGAAACCTTCCAGACCGGCCTTCGCCGCGGCGTAGTTTACTTGGCCTGCGTTGCCCATGGCACCCACTACGGAGCCAATATTGATAATTCGGCCCCAACGCGCCTTGGTCATGCCGCGCAAAACGCCCTTGGACAGGCGAAACAGACTGTTCAGGTTGGTGTCGACCACGTCATGCCACTCGTCGTCTTTCATCCGCATCATCAGGTTATCGCGGGTGATACCGGCGTTATTCACCAGAATCGCAGGCGCGCCGAACTGTGCGCTGATCTCGGCCAGTACGGCAGCCACGGACTCATCGCTGGTCACATTCAGCTCAAGGCCGGTGCCTTGCACGCCGTTTTCCTTCAGGGTCGCGGCGATACGCTCGGCGCCCGCAGCGGAAGTGGCAGTGCCGATCACGATGGCGCCCTGACGGCCCAGCTCCAGGGCAATCGCCTGGCCAATGCCACGGCTTGCGCCGGTAACCAGTGCAACTTTACCTTGCAGACTCATGCAGGCTTCTCCTAAGTTTGGGGATCAGGCCAGTGCCGCGCGAGCGGCAGCGAAGGCATCCGGGGTATTGAGGTTGGCGGTCGACACGCCGTCGGCGCAGCGCTTGTTCAGGCCGGCCAGGACTTTGCCCGGGCCGCACTCGACCAGCTCGGTGGCGCCGTTGGCGGCCAGGGTCTGCACCGATTCAACCCAGCGCACCGGCTTGTAGAGCTGCTCCAGCAGGTCGCGCTTGAGGGTGTCGAGATCCGCTGCAACTGCCGCGCTGACGTTCTGCACCAGCGGGATCTGCGGCGCCTGCCAGTTGATGGCCGCGATGGACTCGGCAAAACGCTCGGCCGCCGGGCGCATCAGTTCGCAATGCGACGGCACACTCACCGGCAACGGCAAGGCACGCTTGGCGCCAAGGGCCTTGCAGCCTTCCATGGCGCGCTCAACGGCGGCCTTGGCACCGGCAATCACCACCTGGCCCGGAGAGTTGAAGTTCACCGCGCTGACCACTTCACCCTGGGCCGCTTCGGCACAGGCCTCGATCACCACAGCATCATCCAGGCCGAGAATGGCGGCCATACCGCCCTGCCCGGCCGGAACCGCTTCCTGCATCAACTGGCCACGACGTTCGACCAGCTTGACCGCTTCAGCGAGGGTCAGGCTGCCCGCAGCGACCAGGGCGCTGTATTCGCCCAGGCTGTGACCGGCCACGAACGCCGGACGCGCACCACCTTCCGCCAGCCACAAGCGCCACAGGGCGATCGAAGCGGTGAGGATGGCCGGCTGGGTTTTATCGGTTTGATTGAGTTGCTCTTCCGGCCCCTGCTGGGTCAGCGCCCACAGGTCGTAACCCAGGGCATCGGAAGCTTCCTTGAAGGTTTCCAGGATCAGCGGATAGTGCGCGCCCAGCTCGGCCAACATGCCGAGGGACTGCGAACCCTGCCCTGGAAAGACGAATGCGAGGGATGTAGACATGTAACAAGCCCCTAATGATCTGGTCGTCGGATATGGGCGCTCCTACGATGGGAGCGCACGAAACTGACAGATTGGATGGTCAATTGAACCGGCCGGTCACATTTAAGCATTTCCAGGCCGATTCGCCTAAGGCAACAGGTCCTCCAGGCGGCCGTGCAAGCGTTGCGGCAGGTTTTCCTGGATCTCGATCAAGGCCCGTGCAATCGCGCTCTGAAAGCCTTCCACCCCCGCTGAACCATGGCTTTTCACCACGATCCCCTGCAAGCCGAGAAAGCTCGCGCCATTATGCCGCGCCGGGGCCAGGTCCGCCTGCAGGCGGCGCATCAGCGGCAGCGCCAAGGCGCCGACCAGGCGTGTGGCCAGGTTGCGCTTGAACAAAGTCTCAATCCGCGAGGCAATCATGGTGGCCAGGCCTTCGCTGGATTTAAGCAGGATATTGCCGACAAATCCGTCACACACCACCACATCCGCCTCGCCGCGATACAAACCGTCACCTTCGACAAAGCCGATGTAGTTCAAACCCCGCGCACCTTGCAGCAAAGCGGCGGCGAGCTTGACCTGTTGGTTGCCCTTGATGTCTTCGGTGCCGATATTTAGCAAGGCCACCCGCGGACGGGCCACACCCAGCGCTTCGGCAGCCACCGAGCCCATCACAGCGAACTGGAACAGGTGCTCGGCGCTGCAATCGACATTCGCGCCCAGGTCCAGCAACTGGCAATAGCCTGCCTGCGTCGGTATCGCCGCGACCATCGCCGGTCGGTCGATCCCCGGCAAGGTCTTGAGCACATGCCGTGACAACGCCATCAGCGCGCCCGTATTGCCGGCGCTGACACAGGCTTGCACCTTGCCATCACGCAACAACTCAAGGGCGATCCGCATTGAAGAATCAGGCTTGCCACGCAAGGCGACCGCCGGCTTTTCATCCATGCCGATGGCTTCGCTGGCTGGCGTAATCGTCAGGCGCGCGCAATCCACCGCCGGATGGCTGGCAATCAGTTCTTCAAGAAGGGAAGGTTGACCGACGAGGGTCAGGTGCAGCGAGGGCGTGGCAGACAGGCTGGCAATGCAGGCCTGAACAATGCTGCGGGGACCGAAGTCCCCGCCCATTGCGTCAATCGCGATGACTTGAGCAGACAAGTGATTACTCGTCAGCGCCCTTGTCGATCACTTTACGGCCACGGTATACGCCTTCTGGCGATACGTGGTGACGCAGGTGAATTTCACCGGTGGTTTTTTCTACAGACAGAGTGCTCGCCGTCAGGGCGTCGTGCGAACGACGCATGTCACGGGCAGAGCGGGATTTTTTGTTCTGCTGAACAGCCATAATTGATTAACTCCTAAACGTTTGGGTCACGCTTTAACTGCGCCAATACACTGAACGGGTTGGACCGCGTTACCTCGTCCTCGCTCGGTTCGGTCTCGTCATCGAGGCCCGCCGGCTGCTGGCATTCTTCCGGATGATGAGCAGGCACAATGGGCAAGGCGAGCAAAAGCTCCTCCTCGATCAGTGCATGCAGATCCAAAGGATCTTCGCCCAGTTCCAGCACGTCATAACCTTTCGGCAACGACTGGGTATTCGCACCCTCCTTTACCACAGCATAACTGCACTCGCTGTGGATCGGCAGGGTGACCAGCTCAAGACAACGCTGGCAAACCATTTTGACCTCGGTGTCGATAAAGCTGTGAATAACCACAGATTTACGTTCATCTCGTTCAAAAACGAATTTAGCCTGCACCGTACCGACAGTGTCGGAAAGCGGGTCGCAGAGTCTCTTCAAATCGGCCAGCAGCAATTCACCTTGAAGGGAAGTGCCACGATCAGCCAATTTGCGCGGGTCAACGTGAGGTGGAATCGGGTCATTCAACATAGGCGCAGCATTATAGGGATGCACCCAGCCATGTCAAAGGAAATTCAGCCCTGGGCGTCAGCCGGTCGCCCCGCTAGAATCCCCAGCCGCCCCGAGGAGACGCCCATGCTGCCTTTATTACTCGCATCCAGCTCGATTTATCGCCGGGAATTGCTGGACCGCCTGCACCTGCCATTCATCTGCAGCTCGCCGGATATCGATGAAAGCCGCCGTGCAAATGAGTCAGCCGTCGAACTCGTCAAGCGCCTAGCCGAAGAGAAAGCCCGCGCCCTCGCCGCCAGTCATCCAGGCCATCTGATCATCGGCTCTGACCAGGTGGCCGCACTGGAAGGCCGGATCATCGGCAAGCCCCACACCTTCGAGAACGCTCGCGAGCAACTGCTGGCCGCCAGCGGCAAGCGTGTCAGCTTCCTCACCGGGCTGGCGCTGCTGAACAGCGAGACCGGGCACTGTCAGGTGGACTGCGTGCCGTTTACCGTCCACATGCGCATACTGGACGCGGAGCAGGTTGAACGCTACCTGCGGATCGAGCAGCCGTATGACTGCGCGGGCAGCTTCAAGGCCGAAGGGCTGGGTGTGAGCCTGTTTCAAAGCACCGAAGGCCCGGACGCGACCAGCCTTGTCGGCTTGCCGCTGATCCGCCTGGTGGACATGCTGCTGGCCGAAGGCATACAGATCCCTTAAAACCACCACAAAACCAATGTGGGAGGGGGCTTGCTCCCGATAGCAGTGGATCAGCCAGCTTATCTGTAGCTGACCCACCGCAATCGGGGGCAAGCCCCCTCCCACATTTATCTACACAGACCTTGAGATTTCAGCGCAGGGCCGGGCCCTGGAAGCCCATGTACAGGGCCAACTTCTCAGCCACGCTGGCGCCGAGCTTTTTGGAGAAACGGTCAAACGGCGATTCCTCAACGGTGAAGTCCACCAGTTCCTTCTCACCAATCACGTCCCGCGCCACCGAGCTGGCACTGCCCAGGCCATCGATCAAGCCCAGCGGCAAGGCCTGCTCCCCAGACCAAACCAGCCCAGAGAACAGTTCTGGATGATCTTTATCCTTCAGACGATCCCCACGCCCCTGCTTGACGCTGGCGATGAACTGGCGATGGGTGGTGTCGAGCACACTCTGCCAGAACTGGGTTTCATCGGCCTTTTGCGGCTGGAACGGGTCGAGAAACGACTTATGCTCGCCCGAGGTGTAGGTGCGACGCTCCACGCCCAGCTTCTCCATGGTGCCGACAAAGCCGTAACCGGCCGCCGTCACACCAATGGAACCGACCAGGCTGGCCTTGTCGGCGTAGATTTGGTCAGCAGCACTGGCGATGTAATACGCGCCCGAGGCGCCCAGGTCGGAAATCACCGCGTACAGCTTCGTCTGAGGGTGCAGCGCGCGCAGGCGGCGAATCTCGTCATACACGTAGCCCGACTGCACCGGACTGCCGCCTGGGCTGTTGATGCGCAGGATCACGCCCTTGACCTTGGGGTCTTCAAACGCGGTGCGCAGACTGCTGACGATATTGTCGGCACTGGCGGACTCCTTGTCGGCAATCACCCCGCGCACTTCGATCAGGGCGGTGTAGTTGGGGCCACGGGTCGCGCTTTTTTCCATGTCCATCAGCGGACTGAACAGCGCCAGCATGCCGAGCAGGTAAACAAAGGTCAGCAGCTTGAAGAAAATCCCCCAACGCCGCGAACGACGCTGCTCCTGCACGCTGGCCAGGAGGGTCTTCTCCAGCAGCTTCCAGCTCTTGTCATCACCGCTGTCGGCCTTTTCGGGCGCTTTCCACTCATCACTCATGCCATCTACCCCAGCAAAGACTTAGTGAGCCCGGCTGAGCCAGGCCTGCAATTCAGAAAAATGATCGATCGTCAGCCTGGGCTCGTATTGCTGCAACGCCTCGGCAGCCTGGGCGCCATAGCTGACCGCCACGCTGTCGATGCCAGCGTTGCGAGCCATCATCAGGTCGAAGGAAGCGTCGCCCACCATCAGCGCCTGGCGTGGCGACACGCCACAATGGGCGAGTATCTGCTCAAGCATCAGCGGATGGGGCTTGCTGGCGGTTTCATCCGCTGCGCGGGTGATGTCGAAATAGCCTTCCCAGCCGTGAGCCCTGAGCACCCGATCCAGGCCGCGACGGGCCTTGCCGGTGGCGACCGCCAGGTGATAACCCTCGGCACGGAATGCTTCCAGGGACTGCACCACACCGTCAAACAGCGGCGAAGGCTCGGCCTCCAGCGCGATGTAGTGATCGGCGTAATGCTCGCGGAACGCGACCAATTCATCGTCAGCGATTTCCGGGTACAAGGTGCGAATCGCCTCGGGCAACCCCAGACCGATAATGCCCTTGACTGCCAGGTCGCTGCACAGCTCATAGCCCGAACGGGTCGACGCCACGTGCATCGACTCGACAATCCGGCCAATGGAATCACACAGCGTGCCGTCCCAATCGAAAATCAGCAGCTTGTAGTCAAGGTGCGACACTCAAGCGCTCCACGGTCTTGGCCCACATGTCATCGACCGGCGCCTGCAACTTCAATTCGCCACCATCGGGCAGCGGCACGGTGAGCATGTAGGCGTGCAGGAACAGGCGCTTGCCGCCCAGGTCGCGAATCTCCTTGGAGAACGCCTCGTCGCCGTACTTGGTGTCGCCGGCAATGCAGTGGCCCGCATGCAGGGTGTGGACGCGAATCTGGTGAGTGCGCCCGGTGACTGGCTTGGCCTCGACCAAGGTGGCGAAGTCGCCGAAGCGGCGCAGCACCTTGAACAGGGTCAGGGCCTCTTTGCCCTCCTCGTCCACTTCGACCATGCGCTCGCCGGAGCGCAGGTTGCTCTTCTGCAACGGCGCGCGGACGCTCTTGATCGAGCTGGCCCAGTTGCCGCGCACCAGCGCCATGTAGCGCTTGTCCACGCCATCACCGCGCAGGGCGGCGTGCAGATGGCGCAACATGCTGCGTTTCTTGGCGATCATGAGCAGGCCGGAGGTGTCGCGATCAAGGCGGTGAACCAGTTCCAGTTCCTTGGCATCCGGACGCAACTGACGAAAGGCTTCGATCACACCGAAACTCAGGCCGCTGCCACCGTGAACCGCAATGCCACAGGGCTTGTTGATCACGATCAGCTTGCTGTCTTCAAAGACAATCGACGCCTCAAGGCGCTGCAGCAGGCCCTGGGCCAGTGGCACAGGCTCATCACGCTCCGGCACGCGCACCGGCGGCACGCGGATGATATCGCCCGCCTGCAGCTTGTACTCGGGCTTGATGCGGCCTTTGTTCACGCGCACTTCGCCTTTACGCAAAATGCGGTAGATCAAGGTCTTGGGCACGCCTTTGAGCCTGGCCAGGAGAAAATTGTCGATGCGTTGGCCGGCATATTCCGGCGAGACCTCGAGCAGCTGGACGCTGGGGGTCTGGGGGGCGGTAGTCGTCATGTCGGCGATGATAACAATTTTTTATGGAATTGAAGCACTTAATCATTACTGCTATAGTCGCGAACGCCGCCAAAAGCGGCCTGGACAGAGGACTTGCGGCAAACTGCCGGCCCTGACCATCGCAATTCATCAGGACGCGAGGCCGTCCTACGGGGCTTTCGTCACCGTGGAAAGCTCGAGATTGTAACAAGCGCAGGTGACATGAGGCCTGAAGCGAGTGCAGAAAGCAGAGTAAATACTCGCATTTTGCGCCGATATTTACGGCCAGTTCACAAAGTGCAGTCAGTCTTGGGACACACCATGGCGAATGCTTCGGAAACAAAGCCTGTTAAGAGCTGAGTGAGAGCGCAGTCGCCCACACTTGGTCTTGTTTAGCCATGAGCGTGTACTCCCCATTGGAGCACACGGTAAATGCCAACCCGCTGCGGATTCTGCGCGCGGCAGCACCCGAATTATCAGGGATACGTGTAGGGTGGAGATGCACAACCGTCGGACCGTGTAGCACTAGGCTTATATATAGACGCTTCATCTCGTCCACAGTCGCCGGTTGATTCCTCCTCCTGACCTTAGCTTTTGTTGAAGTGGTGCTTTTGTCACCACCGCTAACAAGCAGGACGCGTCCGTCGCGATACCAGCCCAATTGGCCGGTTATTGCTGGACACTGGAGTGGCCAACCACTCTTGACGCACCTGACACCGACCGTGAGAAGTCGTGTGTGCCGAACGCCGTTTCCGGCAGCCCGGAAACCGACGGTACAACATGAAAAGAATGCTGATTAACGCAACTCAACCCGAAGAGTTGCGTGTTGCGCTGGTAGATGGCCAACGCCTCTACGACCTGGACATCGAATCCGGTGCACGCGAGCAGAAGAAGGCCAACATCTATAAAGGCCGTATTACTCGCATCGAACCAAGCCTTGAGGCTGCCTTTGTCGATTTCGGCTCCGAGCGCCATGGCTTCCTGCCACTCAAAGAAATCTCCCGCGAATACTTCAAGAAAGCCCCCGAAGGCCGCGTGAACATCAAGGACGTCCTGAGCGAAGGCCAGGAAGTCATCGTTCAGGTAGAAAAAGAAGAACGTGGCAACAAGGGCGCCGCCCTGACCACCTTCATCAGCCTGGCCGGTCGTTACCTGGTGCTGATGCCGAACAACCCACGTGCCGGCGGCATTTCCCGTCGCATCGAAGGTGAAGAGCGCAACGAACTGCGTGAAGCGCTGAACGGCCTGGTCGCTCCAGCCGACATGGGCCTGATCGTGCGCACTGCCGGCCTGGGCCGCAGCAGCGAAGAAATGCAGTGGGACCTCGACTACCTGCTGCAACTGTGGACCGCTATCAAAGAAGCGTCCCTGGATCGTTCCGCGCCGTTCCTGATCTACCAGGAAAGCAACGTGATCATCCGCGCCATCCGCGATTATCTGCGCCAGGACATCGGCGAAGTGCTGATCGACAGCGTCGAAGCCCAGGACGAAGCCCTGACCTTCATCCGCCAGGTGATGCCGCAGTACGCCAGCAAGATCAAGCTGTACGAAGACAGCGTTCCGCTGTTCAACCGTTTCCAGATCGAAAGCCAGATCGAGACCGCCTTCCAGCGCGTGGTCGAACTGCCTTCCGGCGGCTCCATCGTGATCGACCCGACCGAAGCCCTGGTGTCCATCGACATCAACTCGGCGCGCGCCACGAAAGGTAGCGACATCGAAGAAACCGCCCTGCAGACCAACCTGGAAGCGGCTGAAGAAATCGCCCGCCAGTTGCGCCTGCGTGATATCGGCGGCCTGATCGTGATCGACTTCATCGACATGACCCCCGCCAAGAACCAGCGCGCCGTGGAAGAAAAAGTCCGCGAATGCCTGGAAGCAGACCGTGCCCGCGTGCAAGTCGGCCGCATCTCGCGCTTCGGCCTGTTGGAAATGTCCCGTCAGCGCCTGCGTCCGTCCCTGGGCGAGAGCAGCGGCATTGTTTGCCCGCGCTGCAACGGCACCGGCATCATTCGTGACGTTGAATCGCTGTCCCTGGCGATCCTGCGCCTGATCGAAGAAGAAGCCCTGAAAGACCGCACCGCCGAAGTCCGCGCGCAAGTGCCGATCCCGGTTGCCGCGTTCCTGCTCAACGAAAAACGCAACTCGATCACCAAGATCGAACTGCGTACCCGTGCCCGTATCGTCATCCTGCCGAACGATCATCTCGAAACGCCGCACTTCGAAGTGCAGCGCCTGCGTGATGACAGCCCGGAAGCCCACAGCGGCCAGTCCAGCTACGAAATCGCCGCTGCCGCTGCCGAAGTGGAAGAAGTCCAGCCAGCCGCCGCGACCCGCACCCTGGTTCGCCAGGAAGCTGCTGTGAAGACTGCTCCGGCGCGTGCCAACGCACCAGTTCCGGTTGAAGTCGCGGCCCCAGTTGCCGCCCCGGCCGCGCTGCCTGAGCCAAGCCTGTTCAAAGGCTTGGTGAAGTCGCTGGTCAGCCTGTTCGCCAGCAAGGAAGAACCTGCGGCACCGGTTGTGGTTGAAAAACCTGCCACCGAGCGCCCAGCGCGTAACGAAGAGCGTCGCAACGGTCGTCAGCAGAGCCGTAACCGCAACGGTCGCCGTGACGAAGAGCGCAAGCCGCGCGAAGAACGTGCCCCGCGTGAAGAGCGCGCACCCCGTGAAGAGCGTGCGCCTCGCGAAGCCCGCGAAGAGACCCCGGCCGTGGTAGCCCGTGAAGAACGTGCACCGCGTGAAGAGCGCGCACCGCGCCCACCCCGCGCCCCACGTGAAGATCGCAAGCCACGTGGCGAGCGCGAAGAACGTGTGCGTGAACTGCGCGAGCCGCTGGACGCCGCGCCTGCCGTTGCCGCCGCGACTGCTGCTGCTGCTGCCGCCACCCCAGAAGAACGCCCGGCTCGCCCGCCGCGTGAAGAGCGTGCGCCACGTGAAGAGCGCCAACCACGCGCACCGCGTGAAGAACGTCAACCACGCACCGAGCAGGCGGCTAGCGCCAGCGAAGAAGACGACGACGAAGTGCTGACCGGCGAAGAGCAACTGCTGGAAGACGGCCAGGACAACGCCGAAGGCGATCGTCCACGCCGCCGCTCCCGCGGTCAGCGTCGTCGCAGCAACCGTCGTGAGCGTCAACGTGATGCCAACGGCAACGTGATCGAAGGTTCGGAAGAAGCCGGCGAGAACGCAGAAGCCGCCAACAGCGAACCGACTGGCGCCGAACTGGCTGCCGGCCTGGCCGTTACCGCTGCCGTTGCCAGCTCGGTCATCAGCGCACCTGCTGAAGCCCAGGCTCACGAGCAGGCTGAACGCGCCACTGCCGCCGTCGAAGAAACCGTTGCGGTAGAGGCACCAGTCGCCGAGACCCCAGTGGTTGAAGCACCGGTCGTAGAAGCAACCACCCCGATCGAAGCCCCAGTGGTTGCGGAAGTGGAAGTTGCGCCGGTTCGCGAAGCCCAACCAGAAACCGAAGTAGTTGCTGCGGAGCCTGCCCCGGTGGTTGAGCCACAGCCAGTGGTTGAAGCCGTTGTAGAAGCACCGGTTGTCGAAGAAGCCGCCCCGGCCGTGCGTGAAGTTCGCGAAGAACAGACCGCCTTCCAGTGGACAGCCGAACCTGCCGCACCGGTTGAAGCGCCCGCCCCTGCCCCTGTGGTAGAAGCAGCGCCAACCCCGGTTGTCGAAGTGGTTGAAGCCGCTCCGGTAGCGGTTGCCGAGCCTGCGCCAGTGGTTGAAGCGCCCGTCGTTGCCGAAGCCGCCGCCCCGGTGGTTGAAGCCGCACCGGCCATTACCCTGACCGAAAACGGCCGTGCGCCGAACGACCCACGTGAAGTGCGCCGTCGCCGCAAGGAAGCCGAAGCTGCCGCCGCTGCTGCCGCTGCCGCACCGGCTGCCGCCGAAGTGGTCGAACACACTGCCCCAATCGTCGACGAGACCCCGAGTTCCGTTGAAGAAGTGGCAGAGCACCACCCAAAGGCCCTGGAAGAAGAGCACGAGCCTAAACCTCTCGTCTGATTCCATCCGCCACTAAAAAGCCCCGTCTGATCACTCAGGCGGGGCTTTTTTATGCCAATTGTCAAAACGCTGAAAAACCAATGTGGGAGGGGGCTTGCTCCCGATTGCGATGTATCAGTCACCAGATATGTTGGCTGGCCCACCGCAATCGGGGGCAAGCCCCCTCCGACATTTCAGAGCGGTTTGAAATCCAACAGATGCGGAAGATCCACATCCCAGAGTACGCCAGGATCACTTACCTGGATCTCGCGCACTTGCCCCTGGGCAAATAGTGGCTTGGCCCCGCAATCACCCGTCAACGCCATCAACGCCGGCCCGAACGCCCGTCCAAACGCAACCGGATGCCCATACTGGCCGGCATGCACCGGCACACTGATACCGTCTATGCGCTCCAACACCCGTTCAATGCTGGACGGCAGAATGAACGGCATATCACCCAGCACCACCAGCCAGCCATCGCTGGAACCACTGGCCGCGACCGCTGCGGCAATGCTGTCGCCCATTCCGCCTGAGCACAGCTGCACTACCTCGCAGCCATGGGCCTGCGCCAGACGAATGACTTCAAGCCGATCGGGCGAGGTCACCACCACGCGTTTTACAGCGCACGCCGGCAAATTCACCAGCACCTGCTCGATCACCGGCCGCACTACGGCGTCCCGGCCCACGCAATCAGCCAGCAACTTATCCTGATCAGCCGCGGCTGCAGCGCGAAAACGACTGCCCTGCCCCGCCGCCAGCACAATCACCGTGACGCTCATTCAACCTGCACCGGCATCGGCTTTTTCTGCAGCAGTGCCACGCCGTTCTTGATCGCGACAATTTCCGCCAGCAACGACAGGGCAATCTCCGCCGGTGTATGGCTGCCGATATGCAAACCGATCGGCCCATGCAGCCGCGCAATCGCCTGCGCAGACATCCCCAGCGCCGCCAGGTTTTCCCGGCGTTTACGGGTGTTGACCCGCGAACCCAGCGCGCCGATATAGAACGCGCTGGAGTTCAATGCCGTCAGCAACGCCATATCGTCCAGGCGCGGATCGTGGGTCAGGCAGACGATAGCCGTGCGTTCGTCGGTCTGGATGTTCAGCACCGCTTCATCAGGCATGCCGGGCACAAAGCGGCCATGCTGTTCTTCCCAGCCATACACGAACTCTTCACGCGGGTCGCAGATCAGCACTTCGAAATCCAGCAACCGCGCCATTTGCGCCACATAGCGTGACAGCTGCCCGGCGCCGATCAACAGCAGGCGCCAGCGCGGGCCATAAATGGCGCGCAAGCGCTCGCCGTCGAAGGTCACCACGTCGGTCTTGCTTGCAGCGCTCAAGCGCACATTGCCGGTGGCCAGGTCCAACTCGCGAGCGACGATTTCATGGGCTTCACAGCGCGCCAGCAACTCGGCCACCCACTGCCACTCCATCACGCGCTCTTCGGTCAGGCGCAGGGTGCCGCCACACGGCAGGCCAAACCGCGCCGCTTCATCGCGCGTCACGCCGTAGGTCACCAACTGCACCGGTGGCCCGTCATCCGCCAACCGACCATCCTGCAAACGCGCAATCAAGTCATCTTCAATGCAGCCGCCGGACACCGAGCCAATCACCACCCCGTCACCGCGCAAGGCCAGCATGGCCCCGGGCGGACGCGGCGCGCTGCCCCAGGTCTGGACCACGCTGTACAACACCACCCGCTGCCCCGCGCGGCGCCATTCGAGCACGCTGCGCAGGACATTCAGATCCACACTGTCCATCAGGCCTTCGTCTCCTGCCAACCCTGCAGTTGGTAGCGCACGGGCAGGCTACGAATGCGCTTGCCGGTGGCGGCAAAGATCGCATTACACAACGCCGGCGCAATCGGCGGCACGCCGGGCTCACCGACACCACCCAACGGCACCTCGCCCTGTGGCGTGACCAGGTGTACCGCAACGACCTTGGGCGCCAGGGACATACGCGCCACTTCATACATATGGAAGTTATCCTGCTGGACCTTGCCGTCCTTGAAGCTGATTTCGCCCAATACCGCGTTGCCCAGGCCCATCACGCAGGCGCCTTCGAATTGCGAGCGAATGCGTTCCGGATTGATCTGCGGGCCGCAGTCCACGGCGATATCCGCCTTGTGTACGATCAGCGTGCCGTCGTCTTTGACTTCGACCTCGATCACCGCCGCCACATAGGTGACGAAACTGTAATGCACCGCCAGCCCCAGTCCTCGGCCCTTGGGCAGCGTGCGCCCCCAGCCGGCGGCCTTGGCGGCGGTTTCCAGCACCCCGCGCAGGCGGGCGGTATCGATCGGGTAGCGCTCCGGGGATTCGCCGTAGTTCCACTCATCGCTCAGGGTTTTAGGATCGATCTGACGATCCGGCCCGAGTAACTTGAGTTGGTACTGCAACGGGTCCTGACCGGCCTTATGCGCCAGTTCATCGACAAAGCTCTGAATCGCAAAGCCGTGGGGGATGTTCGACACCGAGCGATACCAGCCAACCCGGGTGTGAGCCGCAGCTTCGGGGTTTTCCAGGCGCACGTTGGGAATCGCGTAGGCCATGTTGGTAAAGCCCATGCCCAGCTCGAACGCCGCCTCATGGTTCATGCCCGGCGCAAACAGTGCGGTGATGCTCGGCGCGACGGTGCGGTGCAGCCAGGCAGAAGGCAGGCCGTCCTTGTTCAGGCCAGCCTTGAGGTACTCGGCGGAAACCGTGTGGAAGTAGGAGTTGTGGATATCATCTTCACGGGTCCACTGCACGCGCACGGCCTTGCCGGGGAATTCCTTGGCGAGGATGGCCGCCTCGACCACGAAGTCCGGCTTGGACTTGCGACCGAAGCCACCGCCCAGCAGCGTGACATTGATGGTCACGTTATCGAAAGGCAGGCCCAGGCGCTCGGCAACGCGCTCGCGAGTCACCTGAGGCGCCTGGCTTGGCGCCCAGGCTTCGCACTGACCCTTGTCGAAACGGGCGATGGCAACCATCGGCTCCATCGGCGACTGGGCCAGATGCGGCAGGTAATAAGCGGCTTCGAGGGTGCTGTCGGCAGCGCTCATGGCCTGGTCGAGGGTGCCGGTATTGCGCACCACTTTACCCGGTTGCTGCGCGGCCGCTTCCAGAGCCTTGCGGTAATCGATGGAGTTGTAGCCGGCGTTGACGCCGTCATCCCAGACAATGCTCAGCGCTTCACGGCCCTTGATCGCCGCCCAGGTGTTGCTCGCCACCACGGCCACGCCGCCCAGCGGCTGGAACTCCGAAGGCAGAGGGCGGCTTTCGATTTCGACGACCTTGATCACCCCCGGCACCTTCAACGCCGCACTGGCATCGAAGGATTTGACCTTGCCGCCATAGACCTGCGGCCGTGCAATGGTGGCGTAGAGCATGCCGTCGAAATGCACGTCCGCGCCGTAGACTGCGCGACCGTTAACGATGTCGACACCATCGATGGCCTTGACACCCTCTTTGCCGATGTAGCGGAACTCCGACGGCTGCTTGAGGCGCAGCGTGTCCCGCGCCGGCACCGCCAATGCACCGGCAGCGGCGGCCAATTCGCCATAGCCCAGGGCGCGACCGCTGGGCTGGTGGATGACCTTATGCAACTGCGCACGGCACTCGCCCAACGGGACTTTCCACTGGTCGGCAGCCGCCTGTTCCAGCATCGCGCGCGCACTCGCGCCGCAACGCCGCATCGGTTCGAACCAGTGGCGCATGCTGCGCGAGCCATCGGTGTCCTGGTTGCCGTAACGCACTTCGTCGCCCGGCGCCTGCTGGACCCGCACATGGGCCCAATCGGCGTCCAACTCATCGGCCACCACCAGGCTCAGACTGGTACGCACGCCCTGGCCCATTTCCGAACGGTTGCAAATCACCGTCACGGTACCGTCGGTGGCGATGCTGACGTAGACCTTGGGGTCATCGATCAGCCCATGGGGCATGGCAGCGCCGCCATATTTCTTGACGGCATCAGCGGCAAACGCCTCGGGCAAGCCCCAACTGGCGGCGATCACCAGCGCGCCGGTGGCGCCGACGCCCTGCAGGAAACCACGGCGACTGAGGTTATTGAGGACGAAATCAGCGGGTAAGCGGCTCATGCCTTGGCCCCCTGCAGATGCGTCGACGCCTGGCGGATCGCGGTCTTGATGCGGTTGTAAGTGCCGCACCGACAGATATTGCCGACCATCGCCTCTTCGATCTGCTCGTCACTGGGGTTGGGGTTGGTTTTCAGCAGCGCGGTGGCCGACATGATTTGCCCGCCCTGGCAGTAGCCGCACTGGGCCACGGCGCTGTCCAGCCAGGCTTGCTGCACGACCTGGCCGATCGGGTCGGTGTGCAGGTTGTCGATGGTGCTGACGGCTTGGCCCTTGACCGCGCCGATCGGGGTGATGCAACTGCGCGCCGGCGCGCCGTCGATATGAATGGTGCATGCGCCGCACAGGCCCATGCCGCAGCCGAATTTGGTGCCGTTGTAGCCCGCCACATCGCGGATCGCCCACAACAGTGGCATCTCCTCGGTGACGTCCAGTTGATGGTCTTGGCCGTTGAGTTTCAGGGTAATCATTGGGCACGCCCGCCTATTTGCTGCATTTAGGGGCGAGCCATCTGTCGCGAAAGGTATCGCTGGTTCGGGTACGCGCAGATTGGCTCAGGCTGAGGAGGCTCTCTTGTGAAGACGAATCTTCACCGGGCCTTTGATGGAACATGGGCTTAATGTAAACCAAAAATCCGCAAAGTGACCGGGCAGAAACGCAAACGCCCCGAACCAGTCGGGGCGTTTGCGGATTGCTGTGGACGTCAGTTCACGCCATCAGCGTCTTACTTGATCACCGGCGCCGGGCCTTCGGCCACGCCCAGGTCATCTTCTTCACGGGTGTCGGAGATACCACGACCACCGGAAGCCAGCTCGACGTGCAGCTTGTCTTCGTCCAGTTCGTTGACCCACTTGGCTACCACCAGGGTCGCCACGGCGTTACCGACCAGGTTGGTCAGCGCACGGGCTTCGGACATGAAGCGGTCGATACCCAGGATTAGCGCCAGACCGGCAACCGGCAGGTGGCCTACGGCCGACAGCGTCGCGGCGAGTACGATGAAACCACTGCCGGTCACGCCTGCAGCGCCTTTGGAGGACAGCAGCAGCACCAGCAACAGCGTGATCTGGTGGGTAATGTCCATGTGCGTGTCAGTCGCCTGGGCGATGAACACGGCAGCCATGGTCAGGTAGATCGACGTACCGTCGAGGTTGAACGAGTAGCCGGTCGGGATCACCAGGCCAACCACGGATTTCTTCGCGCCCAGACGCTCCATCTTGATCAGCATGCGTGGCAGTGCCGATTCAGACGAGGACGTACCCAGAACGATCAGCAGCTCTTCACGGATGTAGCGGATCAGTTTCAGCACGCTGAAACCGTGCGCGCGGCAGATGGCGCCGAGCACCACGACCACGAACAGGACGCAGGTGATGTAGAAGCAGATCATCAACTGGCCCAGTTGCACCAGCGAGCCGACACCGTAGGCACCGATGGTGAACGCCATGGCGCCGAGGGCCCCGATTGGCGCGAGCTTCATGATCATGTTGATGATGTTGAACATCACGTGGGCGAAGCGATCGATGAAGTCCAGCACCGGCTTGCCGTAGGCACCCAGGCGATGCAGGGCGAAACCGAAGATCACCGAGAACATCAGGACTTGCAGGATGTCGCCGTTGGCGAAGGCACCGACGATGGTGTTCGGGATCACGTTAAGCAGGAAGCCAACGATGCTCTGGTCCGCACCAGCCGTCACGTAGGCCGCGACTTTCGAAGCGTCCAGGGTGGCCACGTCGATGTGCATGCCGGCGCCCGGCTGCACAACGTTCACCACGAACAGGCCGATCAGCAGGGCGATGGAGGACACGACTTCGAAGTACAGCAGCGCGTAGCCGCCGGTTTTGCCGACCGATTTCATGCTCTGCATGCCGGCGATGCCGCTGACAACGGTGCAGAAGATGATCGGGGCGATGACCATTTTGATCAGTTTGATAAACCCGTCACCCAGCGGCTTGAGGGCCACGCCGGTCTGCGGGTAAAAGTGGCCGAGCAAAATACCGATAACGATGGCAACGATCACCTGGAAATACAGGGATTTGTACAGTGGCTGACGAGTCGTCATTGTAAAGTTCCTCAATCGTCCCGTGTGGCAAATATCCGCCATTGCCCACGGCACTTGAATTGCGAACCCTCCTGCACTGGAGGGATTTGTTGTTTGCGAGACTTGTAGGACAAGGCCTGCGCTGTAATCCTTATCGCAAACGCCGTGCCACTTTGCTGAAACTGTCTGAAGCCCCTTAGACATAAGGGTGGGAGGGATTAAGCCGTGCCGCAACGCGGCCCGTCAGGCGGCGGTTTTCCGCCAACTCATCGAGTCTCGTCCTACAATTTGGCGGATATCCGCCTTGTCGTGGTACTGGGGGGTGGCTACCATCCGCCACTCCATGGACGAGGCCCTTGCATGCGTGAACGTACCATCGCCAGTCACTACGCCCGAGCCGCCCTCGGCGGTGCGCGCCGGGCCGGCTACGACTACTCGGGCCTGTTGCAGCAGGTGGGCATCACCCCAGAACTGCTGACCGAACCCCGCGCCCGCATCGCGCCGGAACAATTTACCCGGCTGCTGCAAATGCTCTGGCTCGCGCTGGACGACGAGTACCTGGGATTTGCCGAGGGTCCGAGCAAGCGCGGCACGTTCGCCATGATGTGCCACGCGCTGATCCATTGCCGCACCCTGGAGAAGGCACTCGAACGCGGCTTATTGTTTTATAGCCTATTCCCACAAGGTCCGCGCTGGCATCTGACACGGGAAGGCGAAATGGCCCGCTTGAGCCTGGACGACTCACAGCTAGGCGACCCGGATCATTTTCTCAGTGAATGCCTGTTGGTGATCTGGCATCGCCTCGGCAGTTGGTTGATCGGCCAGCGCATCCGTCTGCACCAGGCCACGTTCAGCTACCCGATGCCGGCCCACGCCAGCGAATACGACCTGTTGTTTCCCTGCCCACAGGTGTTCGGCGCACCGAACAGCAGCCTGGTGTTTCCTGCCCGTTACTTGAGCCTGCCGCTGCTGCAGGACGAGCGCACCCTCAAGCATTTCCTGCAGCGCTTCCCCGCCGACGTGTTGTCGCGGCCCGATGAGGGCGACAGTTTGAGCAGCCAGATCCGCCGCTTGCTCAGCCGTGACCGCACGCCCTGGCCGGACCTGGATGCCGTTGCCCAGCACCTGCACATCAGCCCGCAGACCCTGCGCCGGCATCTGCGTGAAGAAGGCAGCAGTTTTCAAGCGCTCAAGGATGAGTTGCGCCGGGACATCGCCATTTACCATCTGGGACGCGCGAACTTGTCTTTGCAGGAAATTGCCGAGCAGCTCGGGTTTTCCGAGCCGTCGGCGTTTCATCGGGCGTTCAAGAAGTGGACGGGATTGACGCCGGGGGCCTACCGCGCGCAGGAAACCTGATGAGTCAGATCACCCGCTGGGTCACAGGGCCGGGAAGTGAATCTTGAATGCCGCGCCCCCCAACGGTGAGTCCCCCAGAGTCAGGCGCGCGCCGTAGCTTTCAATGATGTCCTTGACCACCGCCAGGCCGATCCCCTGCCCCGGGTGCTGGCGATCCAGCCGCTCGCCGCGTTGCAGAATCCGCGCGCGCTGGTCGGGCGGTACACCGGGGCCGTCATCTTCGATGCACAGCTCAATGCCTTCCTGGCTTTCCACCAGGCTGATGCGCACTTCGCTCAGGCACAGGCGGTAGGCGTTTTCCAGCAGGTTGCCGAGCAGTTCCAGCAAGGCGCCTTTTTCGATGGGCACATCGCACTCGTCCGGCAACTCGAAGGACACCTTGACGCGCTTGTCGCGGTAGACCTTGTCCAGCGTGTCACACAGGCTTTGCAGCACCGGCTGCAGGCGCACCTGATGGCGTACCAAACCGCTTTTACGCAGGCTGGCGCGCTGCAATTGGTAGCTGATCTGCTGGCTCATGCGTTCGATCTGCGATTGCAGCACCCAGGCCTGGTCGCGGTCTTCGGGGCGCTGGGCCATGTCTTCGCTCACGCCTTGCAACACCGCCAGCGGGGTTTTCAGGCTGTGGGCTAAGTCGTCGAGGGAATCGCGGTAGCGAGTACGCTGCTCGCGCTCACTGTGCAACAAACGGTTGAGGGACCCGGTGAGGCGCAGCAGTTCGCGGGGGTGCTCTTCACTGAGGCTTTCGCGGGTGCCGCCTTCGATCTGGTCCAGCTCCTGGCTCAGGCGCCGCAACGCCTGCAGGCCCCAGGTCAGGCCCAGCCAGAGTAAGGTCAGCAATACCAGCAACGCCGCGCCGAAGCCCAGGTAGAGGTTTTCGCGCAGGCCTTCGAGGGTCAACTGGTATTCGCGCACCGGTTGCAGCGCGACGATGCTGAACGCCGCGCTCTTGCCGCCGAGCAGCTTGACCTCGACGTCATACACGAAGAATTCCTGGCCATCGCTCTCGCGAATCCGCGCAAATTCATTCCCACGCCCGTCATAGCGCGGCTTGTAGTTGATCTTTTCTTCCTGGGTCGCCCGCGAGCGCCATACCAGGTGGCCTTCGCGGTCGTAGATATAACCGAGCAACCGGCTATCGGTGAGGTTGAAGCGTTCGTCCGGCAACTGCGCCGGCATCTGCAGGCGGTTGTTTTCGACCCGCGCCGCCGAAATCAAGGTCGTAACGTCCGACGCCAGGCGCTGCTCGATCGAGTCCTGCAAGGCCAGGCTGAACGCGCCCTGCATGGCCGGCAACAACCCCAGCATAAACAGCACGGCCAGGGTGGCGGCCGCCAGCATCAAGCGCACACGTAACGAGCGAATCAACGGCAGCGCTCATTGAACAGATAGCCCAGGCCGCGCACGGTGTCGATCGGTTTGAACCCGGCCGGGCCTTCCAGTTTACGGCGCAGGCGGCCGACCAGCACTTCGATGACATTCGGGTCGCGCTCGTCGTCATCGGGGTAGAGCTGCTCCATCAAGCGGTCCTTGGGCACCACCTGCTGATGGTGACGCATCAGGTACTCGAGAATCCGGTACTCGTAGGCGGTCAGCGCCAGTGGCTGCTCATCCAGCGAGGCTTGCTTGCGATTGAGGTCCAGCAGCAAGGGGCCGGCGACGATGGTCGACTGGGTAAAGCCGCTGGAACGGCGCAGCAACGCATTCATCCGCGCCTCCAGCTCTTCGAACTGGAACGGCTTGACCACATAGTCGTCGGCGCCAGCGGCCAGGCCTTCGACCTTGTCCTGCCAGTTGCCGCGAGCGGTGAGGATCAGGATCGGGAAGGTCTTGTCCTGGGTGCGCAGTTGGCGGATCAGGTCAAGGCCACCCATGCCGGGCAGGCCGAGGTCGATGATCGCCAGGTCATGGTTGAATTGGCCGGTCTGGTACAAGGCCTCTTCCGCGTTGGCCACGGCTTCGACCACATGCCCGCTGTCGGTCAGGCGGGTATACAGGTGATGACGCAACAGCGCCTCATCTTCCACCACCAGCAATTTCATAAGGCTCTCCAAGGCAAATCAACTGTCCGACAGAGGGATATCATAGCGGCCCTGCAGGTCTTGCGGGCGCAGTTTAATGCCATTGTATTGGCCACTCAGGTGCTCATAACCGGCGCGGTAAGCCGCCTGCGGGGTGCTCAGGCCCAGCGACTGGCCCCACGGCGCGACCTGGCTGCGCACCTCGTCGAAGCTCACACGCTGCATCAGCGTGCTGGATTTCTTGGTTTTCTCGCGACCGAATCCCGCAAAGGCACCATCGCTGGCCTGCGCCCCGGCGGTGGCACTGAGCATGGTCAATGCCAACATAAGCTTCTTGATCGCAGTCATGGTGCCTACCTCTACGCGTTTTGGCTGTGGACCCACACTACGCAAGCGCCCCTGAACTCCCCCTGAACAGGCTCTGAACCTGGCCTGAACCGCTGCGGGCTATCCACTGGCGCGTCAACTCGGCAAAATACCGCGCATGACGCCCCTACCCGCTTGCTGCACCCCGCTCGACGCCCATTGGCCGTTGCCCGATCCCTTGCCGGGCACGGTGCTGCTCAGTACGCGCTTTGATCCGGCCTTGTTGATCGCCGATGATTTCCAACGCAGCGCCGTGCCGCCGCCGGCGAGCATCCAACGCTCGGTGGCCAAGCGCCAGGCGGAATTTCTCGCCGGCCGGTTATGCGCCCGCGCCGCCTTGCAACAGCTCGATAACCTGGACTGCGTGCCGGCAATCGGCGAAGACCGTGCGCCGGTGTGGCCGCACCATATCTGCGGCTCCATCACCCACAGCAGCGGGCACGCGGCGGCGATTGTCGGTCACAAGGCGCAATGGCGTGGGCTGGGGATGGACCTGGAAAATGTCCTGAGCCTGGAGCGCGCCGAACGCCTGGCCGGGGAAATTCTCAGCGCCGCTGAGTTGCAGCGCATGGCCCTGTTGCCGCGTGAGCAACATGCGCTGCTGGTGACACTGACGTTTTCGGCCAAGGAGAGTTTGTTCAAGGCGCTTTACCCGATCGTGCAGAAGCGCTTTTATTTTGAGCATGCCGAGGTGCTGGAATGGTCAGAGAACGGGCAGGTGCGGTTGCGGCTGCTGACAGACTTGTCCGAAGAGTGGCGTCACGGTAAGGAATTGGTTGGGCAATTTGCGGTGGAGGGGGAGCAGTTGTTGAGCCTTGTAGCAATCAGCGTCTGATCCATCGCTATCGGGGGCAAGCCCCCTCCCACAGGGGAATGCATTCCACTGTGGGAGGGGGCTTGCCCCCGATAGCGATGGATCAGGATTTATCTTGGTCCCTAGGCCAACTCAGGCTGAAGCATGCCCCTCCCAGGTTGTTGCTCTTGCTGATCAACGCCCGCCCGCCATGCCAATAAATTATCCGCCGCACAATCGACAAGCCTAGGCCATGCCCGCCCGAGGCGCGGGTGCGGCTATCGTCCAGGCGCAGGAAAGGCGTGAAGATGCGCTCCCAGGCGCTTTCCGGTACGCCGGGGCCATCGTCTTCCACATCGATGCGGCAGCGCAGTTGGCCGACCTGGTAGCTGATCAGTACCTGACCCTGGGCATGGCGCATGGCGTTGCTCACCAGGTTTTGCAGGGCACGGTGCAGGTAGCGCGGCTCGGCATCGACCCAGGCATCGTCCCAATGCGCCGATGACAGGCAAATACCACGGGCCACGTTGACCTGCGGACGCAGTGGCGATAATTCGCCGATCACCTGGTCGAGCAACGCATTGAGGTCGACCCGCTGGAAATTCAGCGCCGGCGCGCCCTGCTCCAGGCGCGCGTAGGTGAGCATTTCGTCGACCAGGCCGTCGAGGTCCTGGATATCGCTGTCCATGCCTTCGAGGTATTTGCGCCGGGCCTGCGGGGTGGCGGCGTCGCCGATCATCTCCAGGCCGAAACGCAGGCGTGCCACCGGGGTGCGCAGTTCGTGGGACACGGCGCGCACCAGTTCGCGCTGGATCGCCAGCAACTGCTGCAGGTGCTCGGCCATGCCATTGAAGGCGGCGGCCAGGCGCCCTACCGAGTCGGCGCCACGCGCCGGCACGCGCACTTCCAGGTTGCCTTTGGCAATACGCGTGGCGGCCGCTTCCAGGCCTTTGAGGCGGCGCTCAAGCTGACGCACCAATAGATAGACGATCAGGCCAATCAGGGTCAGGCCGATCAACGCAATCAGGATCAACCATTGCGCCGGGTAAGGGTTCATTTGATACAACGGGCCGATTTCAAGCACCCAGGGGGTGCCGACCATGCCGGCAAACACCCGAATCGAATCGCCACCCTTGCCCAGCGCCATCACCGTATCGCCCTCCGCCACGCGGCGGCGCTGGTCGTCATCCATATCGGCCTGGTCGAGGGCCATCAGGTGCATCTCGAAGCCAAAACCCTTGGCTTCTTTTATAGCGGCCAGCCGCTGCGGCTGCTCGGCCACCGGGAAACGCACCAGTTCGTCGGCCAACAGGTAAATGGTCGCGCGCGCCAATTGCTCGCTGATCTGCTGCACTTCACCTTCCAGCACCAATTGATCCGTCTCGCTGACCAACCGCAGCACCCGTGCCGCATGGGGGCCGGTCTGTTGCACCAGCACCTGGCCGTGCTGCAGGCGGGTGCGCTGGCCGAGGTCCAATTGAGCATCGGTGTAGGTGCGCAGCGTCAGAGGAATACCCAGCAGGCGTTCCCACACCGCCAGCGCGCGCTGGCGCTCAATCGCGCTCATGGGTTGCAGGTTATCGCCCATCAAGGCAAACGTGCCGTGGGCCAGGCGCTCACGGTACTGCCCGCTGCGCACGTCATTGAGCAGGTGCAACGCCAGCACGCCCAACAGCGCCACCAGGATCAGCGCCGCACACATGCCGCCGTAGATGCGCAGGAAGATCGAGTTCACAGCGGCATGTCGGCGGCGGCTTCGGGGACGAACAAATAGCCTTTGCTGCGCACGGTCTTGATCAGGCGCGGGTGGATCGGGTCGTCGCCGATCTTCGGACGGATACGCGAGATGCGCACGTCAATCGAGCGGTCCTGGCCGTCGTAACCGATGCCGCGCAGGGCGATGAAGATTTCTTCGCGGGACAGGATGCGCCCGGCATTCGCCACCAGCAGCCACAGCAGGTCGAACTCGGCGCTGGTCAGTTCGATGCCCTCGCCCTGCAGCCAGGCTTCGCGCAGGGCGTTATCCACCAGCAGCGGGCCGAATTGCAGGCGGCGCTGGTTTTCCACCACGACGGGTTCCGCCGGCTCGCTGCGGCGCAACAGCGCCTGGATACGTGCCAGCAACAGGCGCGGACGCACGGGTTTACACACGTAGTCGTCGGCGCCCATGTCCAGGCCCAGTACCTGGTCCATGTCGTCGGTACGTGCGGTGAGCATGAGGATCACTCCGTCGTAGCGCTCGCGCACCTTGCGGCAGATGCTCAGGCCGTCTTCGCCGGGCAGCATCAGGTCGAGGATCACCAGGTCCGGCTGCTCGGCGATGATCCGCGCGGCAGCCTGGGCGCCATCGCCTTCCACCGACACGCACAGGCCGTTGCTCTCCAGGTACTCGCGGGTCAACTCGGCCAATCGCTCGTCATCCTCGACGATCAGAATTTGCCAGGCTTCATGCTCCACAGGTAATCCTCGTTGTTATTAAGGAATTGATTGGCCTGCTCGATCTAAAGGTGGGAGGGAGCAAGCCCCCTCCCACCTTTAGATCTTCGCCAGCCATACCCTATTTGTAATGTTGTAAGGGCATAAAAAAGATCGATTGTAGCCATGCCCCAACCCTCAAACACAAGCCAGGAAATGCATTCGGTGATCACGTTTTTTTGTGATAGGGTTCGCGCCCTCAAAAATCCAATGGGCCGTTTTTTCCTTGGAATATTCAGTGACAAACGGCGCGGTCCAGCAGTACTGCGGCCTACACGGGCATTCTAGGTTTCATACACATTTTACCCACAGCGTTATCCACAGACCTTGGATTGCTAAGCCTCCAAAAACGCATTATCTTGTACCTCGGCGCAAAAAAAACCCTACATGTAGGGTTTTGAGCGAAAAGACCAAACACAAATCAGACAAGAAACTCAAGTCCTTTCTTGCTCCTGTTTGGTCCAACTCCAGCATTTTTTAAAGCCCAAACCGCTCAAGCGGATGGCAACCGTTTTAGCGCGCCAACAGCGCAAAACGGTACGGGTGTTGCAGTGCTTGAACTTGGCAACTGTCACCCACCAGGAATACGGCGAGGAGCTTTTGAGCTCTAAACCGAAGACTTCGGCATGGAAGCGGCGCGATGAGCTCCCTTCCTCCTGTCTCGAAGTTGTTATGCCAGGCCCAGGCCTGCTGTAAGTGCTTCAGGACGGAACGGTGGGCGCCGTGATGGTGCCCAAATAAATATAGAATGTGGAGACAACACCCCATGCAAACCGACACAACTCGCGAGAACCCGCAGGGCTCCGTGCCGCAGGCCGCTGATTCGAATATGGATCTGTCCGCCACTGCACCAGGCCAATTGCGCGTGATCAAGCGTAACGGCACTGTCGTTCCTTACACCGATGACAAAATCACCGTCGCCATCACCAAAGCGTTTCTTGCAGTTGAAGGCGGCACCGCTGCCGCCTCGTCGCGCATCCACGACACCGTTGCCCGCCTGACCGAACAAGTCAGCGCGACCTTCAAGCGTCGTATGCCTTCGGGCGGCACCATCCACATCGAAGAAATCCAGGACCAGGTCGAACTGGCCCTGATGCGTGCCGGCGAGCAGAAAGTCGCCCGCGACTACGTGATCTACCGTGACGCCCGCTCCAAAGAGCGCGCCGTTCGCTCCCCAGTCGACGAAGCCGCCGTACAAGCGCACCCATCGATCCGCATCACCCTGGCCGACGGCACATTCGCGCCGCTGGACCTGGGCCGCCTGAACACCATCATCACCGAGGCCTGCGAAGGCCTGGAAGAAGTCGACGGTGACCTGATCCAGCGCGAAACCCTGAAGAACCTGTACGACGGCGTAGCCCTGACCGACGTCAACACCGCCCTGGTGATGACCGCCCGTACCCTGGTTGAACGTGAGCCGAACTACTCGTTCGTGACCGCGCGCCTGCTGATGGACACCCTGCGCGCCGAAGGCCTGGGCTTCCTCGGCGTAGCCCCCAGCGCCACCCACCACGAGATGGCCGACCTGTACGCCAAGGCCTTGCCGGCGTACATCACCAAGGGTATCGAATACGAATTGCTGAACCCGGTCCTGGCCACCTTCGACCTGGAAAAACTCGGCAAGGCGATCAACCACGAGCGCGACCAGCAGTTCACCTACCTGGGCCTGCAAACCCTGTACGACCGTTACTTCATCCACAAGGACGGTATCCGCTTCGAACTGCCGCAAGTGTTCTTCATGCGCGTGGCCATGGGCCTGGCGATTGAAGAGAAGCACAAAGAAGACCGCGCCATCGAGTTCTACAACCTGCTGTCGTCCTTCGACTACATGTCGTCGACGCCGACCCTGTTCAACGCCGGCACCCTGCGTCCACAGCTGTCGAGCTGCTACCTGACCACCGTGCCGGATGACCTGTCGGGCATCTACCACGCGATCCACGACAACGCCATGCTGTCCAAATTCGCTGGCGGCCTGGGTAACGACTGGACCCCGGTGCGCGCGCTGGGTTCGTACATCAAGGGCACCAACGGCAAGTCCCAGGGCGTTGTACCGTTCCTGAAAGTCGTCAACGACACCGCCGTAGCGGTCAACCAGGGTGGCAAGCGCAAAGGCGCTGTCTGTGCCTACCTGGAAACCTGGCACATGGACATTGAAGAGTTCATCGAGCTGCGCAAGAACACCGGTGATGACCGTCGTCGTACCCACGACATGAACACCGCCAACTGGATTCCTGACCTGTTCATGAAGCGCGTCTTCGACGACGGCAAATGGACCCTGTTCTCGCCATCCGAAGTGCCGGACCTGCATGACCTGACCGGCAAGGCTTTCGAAGAGCGTTACGAGTACTACGAAGCCCTCACCGAGTACCCAGGCAAGGTCAAGCTGTTCAAGACCATCCAGGCCAAAGACCTGTGGCGCAAAATGCTGTCCATGCTCTTCGAAACCGGCCACCCATGGCTGACCTTCAAAGACCCGTGCAACCTGCGCAGCCCTCAGCAGCACGTGGGCGTGGTCCACAGCTCGAACCTGTGCACAGAGATCACCTTGAACACCAACAAGGATGAGATCGCCGTTTGCAACCTGGGCTCGATCAACCTGCCGAACCACATCGTCAACGGCAAGCTAGACACCGTGAAGCTTGCACGCACCGTGAACACCGCCGTGCGTATGCTCGATAACGTCATCGACATCAACTACTACTCGGTGCCACAGGCGCAGAACTCCAACTTCAAGCACCGTCCAGTCGGCCTCGGCATCATGGGCTTCCAGGACGCTTTGTACCTGCAGCACATTCCTTACGGTTCGGATGCAGCGGTCGAATTCGCCGACAAGTCCATGGAAGCGGTCAGCTACTACGCGATCCAGGCTTCCTGCGACTTGGCCGACGAGCGCGGTGCCTACGAGACGTTCCAGGGTTCGTTGTGGTCCAAAGGCATCCTGCCGCTGGATTCGCAACAGATCCTGATCGCGCAACGTGGCCAGAAGTACATCGACGTTGACCTGAACGAATCCCTGGACTGGGCGCCGGTACGTGCCCGTGTACAGAAAGGTATTCGTAACTCCAACATCATGGCCATCGCGCCGACCGCAACCATCGCCAACATCACCGGCGTATCGCAGTCGATCGAACCGACCTACCAGAACCTGTATGTGAAATCGAACCTGTCGGGCGAATTCACCGTGATCAACCCGTACCTGGTTCGCGACCTGAAAGCCCGCGACCTGTGGGACTCGGTCATGATCAACGACCTGAAGTACTACGACGGTTCGGTGCAGCAGATCGAACGCATCCCGCAAGAACTCAAAGAGCTCTACGCGACCGCGTTCGAAGTGGACACCAAGTGGATCGTTGACGCCGCCAGCCGTCGTCAGAAGTGGATCGACCAGGCGCAGTCCCTGAACCTGTACATCGCCGGCGCTTCGGGCAAGAAGCTGGACGTGACCTACCGCATGGCTTGGTACCGTGGCTTGAAAACCACTTACTACCTCCGTGCCCTGGCCGCGACCAGCACCGAGAAGTCGACCATCAACACCGGCAAGCTGAACGCGGTTTCCAGCGGCAACCACGGTGATGACTCGGTGCTCGCCGCACCTGCCGGCCCGGCGCCAGTGCCGAAAGCCTGTGCGATCGACGAGCCGGATTGCGAAGCGTGCCAATAAGCTGAGTCGGTTCCGGGCTTGATTGCCCGTGATTGAAAAAACCTCGATAGACCCTAGCTGCAGTTGGGTTTATCGGGGTTTTCTTTTGCCCAGGCAAAGCCCGTCAGTTGCCGAACAATATGGTCGCAATCCCTGTCTTGGGCACCCCGCCCCGCTTGCCCCACAGTTCAATCCGGCCGTCGATCACCGCCATCGAATGACCGCCGTACTCCACCGTCCCCGACTTGCTGTTTCGCAAGTCGGCATCCGTGGACTGCCGGTAATTGTTGCGCAGCCCCAGGCGGTCCAGACCTTCCCGACTGTACTCACCATCGTTGAGCGTGCGTATGCCATCCAGAAAGCTGCGCCCGGCAGTGCCATCGTTGTTTTCCATTTGCGCCCGTTTTGCACTCACGGCAAACATGAAGTTGGCGTTGGTCATCATTTTTGGATCATCCCCCTGGAAACGTGCATGAGTGGCAGCTAGCCGCACTTCATCCTTGGTCAGATCAACCTTGACACCATCGCGCATGGTCACCGAGTAGCCATTACCCGTTTCCTTGACCTCCTTGAAGACATCGGTGGGTTTCTCGCCAAAGTGCATCATGGCGGATTTGATCGCTGAAACCGTCACGCAATTGCCGTCCGGCCCCTGCTTGAAGCCGCTCCAGATATTCTCCGGTTTTTTTCCCGGCTCACTGTTATCGGGTTTGTAGTCGAAATGCTTCGCGCCTTCGGTAATCGCCTTGTTGCTCATGGCCTCGCTGGGGCCAAAACCACCGCCGCCGCCTCCACCGCCGCCCCCTCCACCTCCACCTCCTCCCGGCGAGGGGGAAGGAGAGGGAGAGGGTGAAGGGGGTTTATCCGGAGACGGGCCATCAGGAAACGCCTCCGGAAAGGCTCTCTTCATGAAATCGAGAAAACCCTCGGACGCATCTTTCTTCAGATCATCGAGAATCTCCTTGAATTTCTCTTCACCAAGCTCCTTTCGCTTTTCATTCAGCTTGTCCCGCAACTCCTGGGCCGTCTGGTTCTTCGAGGTTTTTTCGGCGTCTTCAAGCTCTTTGATCAGCTTTGTGACGCTTTCCTTGACGGCGCCCGTGTCTTGCTGGGTGCCATCAGACTGGCTGGCGGCCTTCAGGTGTTGCCCTGCCCCCCCACTTTCGTAACGCACACCCCCGACCCCTTGGCCAGATACCGATGAACTCCACATATCGCCTCTCCCCAACAATGAGAGAACCCAACGCCTCTCGGCTGGATAGGTGGAAAGACAGGTGTGGCGCGTTCCAACAAAGGCGTGTCATCTCGTAACCGCATCGGTAGTGGGAAAAGGTCTTAATGCCAAATAAAACGCAAAAAAAAGCCCCTCGATCGAGGGGCTTCTTGTGCAGCGCTAACGCATCAGGCCATCTGGATGATGGTCTGCATGATGGTGCTCTGCGTGGAGATGGTCTTGGCGTTCGCCTGGTAGTTGCTCTGGGCCTTGATCAGGTCCACCAGCTCGTTGGTCAGGTTGACGTTGGAGTTCTCCAGGGAGTTGGCCACGATCGAACCGAGGGTACCGGCTTGAGGGGCGTCATAGCCCGGCTGGCCCGAAGCGTAGGTCTCCTTCCAAGTGGTGCTGCCCGCTGGCTGCAGACCTTGCTCATTGTTGAAGCTGGCCAGGGAGATCTGGCCAATGGCCTTACTCTGCTGGTTACTGAAGGTGGCGAACAGTACGCCGCTGCCGTCGATTTTCAGCCCGGTGATCTGGCCGGTGGCATAACCATCGGTGACCGGCGGGTTGCGGTAGCTGGCCGAATTGTACTGGGTGATACTCGCCATGTTGACCGCAATACCACTCGTGTTGGCCGCAGCGCCGTTAGCTGTCCATACACCATTGGTAACGGTACCCGGTTTCCAGTCGGAAATGGTCAGGGTGGTGTTGGAGGTCGTGCTAGGCGGCGTAACCACGCCAGTGAGCTTACCGGAGGTGTCGAACGATAAGGTCGACGCTACAGGTGCCACTGCGCCTGTGCCACTGATCGGTGTGCCATTAGGGTTAACCCCGTCGATCAAGGTGTAGGAGTTCCATTGGTTGGAACCCGTCTTCACCAGGTACTGCACCATCGGGTGGGAGTTGCCTTGGGTGTCGTACAAGGTGGTGCTGTACTGGGTGGTGAAGGTACTGGTGTCGCTTGGGTTGAATGGCTTGGCCACCTGGTCGATCACCGCCTCCGAGGAGTTCAGGTTACTGGTGGAGTCCACGGTGCTGGAGGCTTTAGGCGGCAGGTTCGACAGGCTCACTTGCAGGTCGACCAAGCCGCCCTTGACGATCTTGCCGTTGGCATCCGCCGCGTAGCCCTGCAGGCGCGAAGTACCGGTGTTGTTGGTGATATAGCCGTCTTTGTCCGAACGGAAGGCACCACTACGGGTGTATTCCAGCGACCCGTCGCTGCCCTTCTGTACGAAGAAGCCGCCGCCCTGGATCGCCATGTCCAGGATGCCACCCGTGTTGTTGACGTCACCCTGGGTAAATTGCTGGGACACCGCCGCCAGGTTCACACCGTTACCGACGCTGTTCTGGCCGGTGCCCAGTTTGGACGCCGCGTAGATATCCGCGAACTCCGCGCGGGACGCTTTGAAGCCAGTGGTCGCGACGTTGGCGATGTTGTTGCCGGTCACGTCCAGTTGTTTGTTGGCCGCATAGAGGCCGCTAAGGCCGATGTTAAAAGACATGTTTCTCTCCCTCTGCCGTATTTAGCCGGCTCTATGTACCGATAGTCTGAATTTGCGACAGCTTGACGCTGCCCATGCCGCCAGCAAGGTTAAGCAGCATTTCGCCGCCGGTCTGGCTGAGGGTCACGCTGGTGACCGTCGCCGGCAGAGAAGTCGCCAGTGCCACCGAGTCGCCTGTGTCGTTCTTGGTGGTGGCCGCAAAGGTGTAAGTCCCGGCAGCCGCGACCTCACCATTGGCGTTCTTGCCATCCCAGATGAAGTCGGAACTACCTGCGCTCTGTGCGCCCAGATCGAGGGTGCGCACCACGACGCCGTCTTTGTCGGTGATCTTGACCGAGACGTTGCCCGTTGCCGCCGTCACCGCGACCGAGCCGGTCATGCTCTTGCTGGTATCCACCAGCGCCGTGTCGGTCTGGGTAATGATCGAGCGGCCTACCAGCGACGAAGCCTGCAACGCCTGCGACGAGCTGTAGTTGCTGGAGATGTTGTTTACCGAATCATTCAGGGTGTTGATGCCCTCCAGACTGCTGAACTGCGCCAACTGAGACACGAACGCACCGTTGTCCTGGGGCGACAGCGGGTTCTGGTTTTTCAGTTGGGTCACCAACAGTTGCAAGAACGCATCCTTACCCAGCGACTGGTTGCCCGTTGCCGCCTTGGTGGCGGAGGTGAGGCTGCTGTTGGTCGTCGCAGTACTGACCTTGCTATTGAACAGGTTCTGGACTGCCGTGTTGTTCGTCGTATCAACAATGGCCATTGTTTGGCACCCCTTATCACTGACCCAGGGTCAGGACCTTCTGCATCATGGTTTTGGCGGTATTCATCATTTCCGCGTTGGTCTGGAACGAGCGGCTGGCGGAAATCATGTCAGCCATTTCCTCGACCACGTTGACGTTCGGGTAGTACACGTAGCCTTTTTCGTTCGCCGCAGGGTGATTCGGCTCGTAGCGCGCTTCCAGATTGCTCTGGTCTTCCACCACGCCGAGTACCTGCACGCCTTGTCCGGCAGCATCCTGGTTCTGGAACAGCGAATCGCTGCCGCCGCTCTGGCCGCCCTGGAACATGGTGGCGAACACCGGGTGACGCGCGCGATACGTCTGGTCAATGCTCGAAGACACGGTCTCGGCGTTGGCGATGTTACTGGCGACGGTGTTCAAACGCGTGGTCTGCGCGCTCATGCCACTGCCGGCAATATTGAAAACACTGGCTAGGGACATGGCTTACTCTCCACGCAGGGCTGACATCAGCCCTTTGAATTTGCTGTTAAGCAGGGTGAAGCTGGCCTGAAAGTTCACCGAGTTCTCGGCGTAGGCCGATTGCTCCAACTGCGCGTCGACGGTGTTCTGGTCGATCGATGGCTGCATCGGGGTGCGATACAGAAGCGACTCGTCACCACTGCTCAGGCCTTGCGCTTCGATATGACGGCTATTGGTCATGTTCAAGGCGAAGGTGCCGTTCTTGGTCTTGTCCTGCTGTGCGGCGAGCACGGCGGAGAAGTCCAGGTCCCGAGCCTTGTAGTTCGGGGTGTCGGCGTTGGCAATGTTGTTGGCCAGAACCTCCGCACGCTGGGCGCGAAAGCCCAGGGCTTGTTCATGGATACCGAGCGCTTTATCGAAGCTGATGCTCATGGCGGAAACCTTTAGGCTGACCTGCTGTTCGTTAACAGGGTTATAGCAAGGTACATGCCAATCTGATGGGAGCCCATATATCAAGGGGTTGCGGGGAGATTGCCGGCGGCAATGCCAGAAAAGCGGCAACCGGTTTCCGCGTGGCGCCAGTAAAGCGGCAATCGCGGTTGCCGCTATTGGGAAGTTTGCAGCGCAAACAAATGTGGGAGGGGGCTTGCTCCCGACGGCGGTGTGTCAGTGATAGTTACATCAACTGAACCGCTATCGGGGGCAAGCCCCCTCCCACACGTTGACTGCGTGCGACTTACTTGGCCTGGTAAATGATCCCTGGACTGCACTGCACCATCTGGAAATGATCCGGCAGGCCGTTCAGCGCCTCGGATGCACCGAGGAACAGATAACCACCGCGCTTGAGCGTGCCGTGGATGCGCAGCAGGATGTCTTTCTTCACTTCGGCCGAGAAGTAGATCAGCACGTTGCGGCAGAACACCATGTCGAACTTGCCCAGGCTGGCGTAGCTGTCGAGCAGGTTGAACGAGCGAAACTCCACCCGGCTCTTGATCGGCGCCTTGACCGCCCAACGCCCCGCGCCTTTCGGATCGAAGAAACGCTGCAGGCGTTCCGGGGACAAACCGCGGCCCAGGGCCAGGCTGTCATACTCGCCGGTCTTGCAGTTGGTGAGCATGGTGCCGGACAAATCGGTCGCGACAATTTGCGCACCGGCCTTCAACTGGCCCATGTTGGTCCGCTCGAACTCGTCGATGGACATCGAAATCGAGTACGGTTCCTGCCCCGAGGAACAGGCTGCCGACCAGATCCGCAAACGCTGACCCGGGCTGGCCTTGATGGCCTCGGGCAGCACTTTGCTCTTGAGTACTTCAAAGGGATAGGTGTCGCGAAACCACAGGGTTTCGTTGGTGGTCATGGCATCGACCACCATTTCCTTGAGCCCGCTGCGCGGCTGGCTCTGAATCCGCTGGACCAACTCACCGAGGGACTTGATACCCTGCTGTTCCATCAGTTTGTTGAGACGGCTGGATACCAGATATTGCTTGTTTTCACCGAGCAATATGCCACAGGCTTTTTCCAGGAAGACCCGGAACTGTTCGAAATCCAAATTACCCGTAGACAATGATACCGCCTCTTAAATCGTGTGACCGCCAGGGAAATCCCCCTAGCCGTGATCTGCTGCCTTGATCCGGTCGACTACCCGGGATGCCAGGTCATCAGGGCGGAACTTAGCCAGGAAGTCGTCAGCACCGACCTTCTTGACCATCGCCTGATTGAATACGCCCGACAACGAAGTATGCAGGATGATATGCAATTTTTGCATGCGTGGATCGTTACGTATCTCAGCCGTAAGGGTGTAACCATCCATTTCCGGCATCTCGATGTCGGAAATCATCATCAAAAACTCTTCTTCCGGCTTCTTGCCTTCATCCACCAGCTTGCGCAAGTAATCCAGCGCCTGGCGGCCATCATTGAGCGCCACCACCTCAACGCCGATGGTTTGCAGGCAACGGGTCACCTGTTTACGCGCCACCGAGGAGTCGTCCACCGTCAACACCCGCAGCGAAACCGCCTTGTGCGCCGTTTCGGCATCGACGACGCCAACCGAGATCGCTTCGGAAGTCGGTGCGACTTCGGCGAGGATTTTCTCCACGTCGATGATTTCCACCAACTGGTTGTCCACCCGCGTCACCGCCGTGAGGTAGTGATCGCGACCGGTGCCCTTGGGCGGTGGATGGATCTCTTCCCAGTTCATGTTGACGATACGTTCCACCGAGCGCACCAGGAAACCCTGGGTCTTGGTGTTGTATTCGGTAATGATCACAAACGGGTTCTCGCGGTCTTGCAGGCCGGCCGAACTCGTGGCCAACGCCAGGTCGAGAATCGGAATGGTCGCGCCACGGATGTTGGCTACGCCACACACCACCGGGCTCGACTTGGGCATGATCGTCAGCTTGGGACACTGCAGCACTTCCCGCACCTTGAACACGTTGATGCCATATAGCTGCTTGCCGTCCAGGCGAAAAAGCAACAGTTCGAGGCGATTCTGCCCTACCAGCTGTGTGCGCTGGTTTACTGAATCCATTACACCTGCCATGCCCAGACTCCTACGCTAAAACCTTTGGGGGTACGACGCGCACCCAACACTAAACGGCACGAGCTTTGCTTTTTATTTGGTCATGGATATGAAAACGACAGTTTCCCGACGCACCAGCCGCCCACGGTACCGCAGATTACTCTGCGCCTGGATGGCGTTGTTTACCGTGGGCGCAAGCGCCACTACCCGCGCCGACAACGTCACATTGCCTGATCTACTTATCGGCGTCACCCAAGGCTTTCTTGAGTTCACTGTAGAAGATTATCTGGCAACCACTCAGACGCCAGGACGTTATGAAATCCAGGTCAACCAACTGGACCCGCGCCTGCGCATGCCGATGTGCGACAAGGAATTGACAGCCACCCTGGAAAGCCCGGCCCAACCCATTGGCCGCGTGACGGTCAAGGTCCGCTGTGAAGGTGCCTCGCCCTGGACCGTGTTCGTGCCCGCCCAGGTCAAACTGTTCCGCGATGTAGTCGTGGTATCGCGGCCGCTTAAACGCGGCGGAATCATCGGCGATGAGGATGTCATCTTGCGTGAGCGGGACATCAGCCTGATCAATCAGGGCTACCTGACGTCAGTGGACCAGGCTGTTGGGCAACGATTAACCCGACCAATGGTCAGCGATCAGGTCATCACCCTGGTCAATCTTGAACAGGCCGAGGTCATTCGCAAGGGCGACCAGGTCGTCATTTCCGCGAGCAGCGGCGGGCTGAACGTGAAGATGCCGGGCGAAGCGCTGTCCAACGGCGGCATGAGCGAACAGATCCGGGTCAAGAACCTCAACTCCAACCGCGTCATCAGGGCACGGGTCACAGCGCCCGGCCAAGTCGAGGTCGCTTTATAGATAGCTGGAATAGGACGCCAGCTTTTCCTACACTGTACGCCTGACGTTCGTGCATGCAGGTTTATTGTCAATCGCGCCTAAAGTTTGTACGGGTATGGCCGAAAACATGGCAAGCGTCCAAATACCCAGAGGTTTTTTATCATGGTCATCGATTTCAGCCGTTTGAATAACGCCCCGGCTTTGCCAGGCACTACGCGCACCAGCGGCACCAAGGACAGCGTAGAAGCCAAGGCCCAGCCTCTGCCCGCCAAGGCAGAACAGGCCGGCGCCAGCCAAAGCGGGGAATCCGTACACCTGAGCAATGAGGCTCAACAGTTGCAGAAGGTCACTAACTCGCTGCGCGATCAACCCGTCGTCAATCAAGCCCGCGTGGCCGAATTGAAACAGGCGATCGCCGATGGCAGCTATAAAGTCGACAGCAACCGTGTAGCCAGCAAGCTGCTTAACTTCGAAGCCGAGCGCTAGGCAAAGGCCTGCGCCAGGCTTTTGGACGCTTAAAACCCAAGGCCAGCCATGCACCACGACGAAAATCTGCTTCAACTGATCATTGATGATCTGGCGCCGACGCAACAATTGCTCGAGCTGCTCAAAGAAGAATCCCTGGCCCTCTACGGCCGGGATATGCCGCTGCTGGAAGAAATCCTGGCGCGCAAACAATCGCTGATTGTCCTGCTGGAACAGCACGGCAAGAAGCGTAGCCAGATTCTCGTCAGCCTCGGCCTGCCGGCTGATCAAGACGGCCTTGCGCAGTTGGCCAGTCACTCCTCGGTCGGCGATCAGTTGCTGGCCCAGAGCAAAGAACTCAATCAATTACTCACCCAGTGTCAGGAAGCCAACCTGCTCAACGGTCAGTCGATCCAGCTTCAGCAAACCACGACGGCCAATCAGTTGCGCATACTCCACGGCGGCGAACCTCCGGCCCTGTATAACGCCCAAGGTTCTACCTCACGCCTGGTTAAGCCAAGCACCCGCAGCCAAGCCTGACGCCGGTTTAAAGCGTGCCCTATCCAAGGCGCGCGACATACTGGCAAAATGACGGTTATTGCGTGTAGTCGTATTTTGTCTGGAGATGGAAGAACCGTGTTCAACGCCCTTAATGCGGAAGATGCTCCGCAGCCACCCAAGGTGCTCACCACGCCTCTGGAAATCGCCGGCACCTTGCGAATGCTGCAAGAAAGCCATGACCCGCTGATCATCACCTTCCATGAGCGCAGCCAGCGCTTTCAAAGCTACCTGGTCGACGTCAACCGGGACAGCAAGACCCTGGCCCTGGACGAAATGATTCCACGCGATGGCGAACGCCACCTTGAGAATGGCGAGCCTTTCCGCATCGAAGGCTTTCACGACGGTGTACGCATCGCCTGGGAAAGCAACGGCACCCTGAGCATCAGCGAAAAAGGCGGCCACCGTATCTACACCGGCAGCATGCCGGACGAGGTGGTCTACCATCAGCGCCGCAATGCGTTCCGTGCCGCGCTGAAGCTGGCACAACTGGTGAACATCGAGCTGGGCGGCGAGAAACTCAAGGCCGCGCCCACCGGCAAACTGTTGGACATCTCCGCCACCGGCTGCAAATTGCGCTTTGAAGGCGATATTTCCGATCGACTGCAGTTGGGCGAGGTCTACGACCGCTTCATCGCCGCCCTGCCCTTCGGCAGCATGACCACCTCGGTCGAACTGCGGTACCTGCACTTCGAAGAGAAGATCAACACCACCTTCGCCGGCGTGCGCTTCCACAACATGAGCGGCCTGGTGCAGCGCCAGGTCGAGCGTTTCGTGTACCAATTGCAACGCGAAGCACGGCGCTTCGACAAAGACGACGATTTTTAAGCACTGAGATCGCGACAAAAAAACGGGCAGACCCTTTCGGGATCTGCCCGTTTTTGCATTCAGGGGCGCGCCCTGCTCAGGTCATGGGGGTGCTCATCCGGGCCCAGTGGTTCCGGCGGCCCTTCGAAAGGCGGCTCATCGGTCGGTGGTTCGGAGTCGGTTTCAGGCTCCGCAACAGGCGTCTGCATCTGCTCCTGCACCATCTGCTCATCAACCCGCGGATCAAGTGCAGCCACCAGCGGCGAGCTGGACATGCTGTCAGGCATCGCCACGTGGTGCAGCGGTGCGTCATCGACCTGATGCAGGTTGGTCACCGCTTTAGGACGGATACGCCACACCAGGATCAGCGCGCACAGGCTGAAAAACGCGTAAAGCATCTGGCTACCAAACAGCTTCATCACCACACCAGCCAGCAACGGCCCGATACTGGCGCCAACGCCGTAGGTCACCAACAACATGGCCGTCAGCGATACCCGCCGATCACCTTCAACGTGGTCATTGGAAAACGCCACGGCCAGCGGGTACAGGCAGAACTGCACCAGCGAACACAGGAACCCGGCCACGAACAGCACTTCCAACGGCACCTTGCTCAGGATGGCCAACGGCAATGCCGCCACCGCCAGGCACAGGGCGAAGCAGCGAATCAACAGCGCACGATCGTAACGATCGGACAGCCAGCCCAACGGCCACTGCACTAGCAACCCGGCAAAAATGCAGCTACCCATGAAGAGACCGACCTGCTCGGTGGTCAGCCCCTGCTGGGACGCATAGAGCGGCGCCAAACCGTAGAACGAGCCGACGATCAACCCCGCCCCCAGCACCGTACTCAACGACTGCGGCACCCGCTGGATAAAGAAGCGCGGCTCCATCGGCGCCGGACGCAGGGGCGCCGGGTGAATGCGCCGGGTCATGGCCACCGGCACCAGGCACAGGGCGAAGCACAGCGCCACCACCATCAGCAACTCGAGGCCGAGCTGGGGATGCATCACCAGGATCAACTGCCCCAGCACCAGGCCAAGGTAGGACGCGATCATATAGCCGCTGAACACCACACCACGCTGCCGGGCATCCGCCTGCTCGTTAAGCCAGCTTTCGATGACCATGTACTGGCACATCATCCCCAGGCCCACAATGACCCGCAGCACGATCCAGGCCGGCAGCCAATCGATCAGGCCATGGCCCAACACCGCCGCGCCGACGATCCCGGCACAGGTGGCATACGCCCGAATATGCCCGACCCGGGCGATCAGGCGGTGGCCGATCTTGCCGCCCAGGACCAGGCCAGAATAGTTGGCCGCCATCAGCGCGCCGACCCATAGGCTGTCCACGTTGTCAGCCGCCAGGCGCAAGGCCAGGTAAGTACTGAGCAGGCCGGAGCCGATCAGCATCATCAAGGAGGCGAAATAAAGGGCTCGAAAAGATTTCCAGATCTGGCGCATCGGCGTTCCGAGCGGCTCCTTGCAGTGAGGGTCAGGGCTACCGGCATGATAGTCCCGGGGGGTCGGGTCCGGACAGGCACCAGGTGCTGTTTCCGGGGATTATTTTGCTTTAAAGCGATTGACTACAGCTCAGACGCTACCGGGTGACGTACAAGGTACAAGGTTGCGCAAAATACACGCCGCACCTCCTGTGAACGTCGCCAACGCGCAAGGTTCGACCGGGTGTTGAAAAGACCGAGCGCGCCCAAAAAAGCCCCCCTGTACATAATTGCCCGGACACCCGCATCGACAATGCGTATCGGCGCGCATTGTTGCTGTTTCATCAACAATGTTTTCCAGTCTTATGGATTTATCCAAAAAACCAGCGCTATAAACTGGTCCGCGCGTTAATCCACCGCGATTAACCAGCGAATCAGTCGGAGCAAAGCATGCAACCCGATCAAGGCCGACAGATCCTTCGGGCCTACTCATTACCGACTGAACACATGGATAGTCATTAAGCGGGCGTAATGCTGCCGCCAACGTTTTCTTTGCCCCTCCTGCCGACACTCCATCAGCCCCCGGTTAAGCATCTAGTTCGTTATCGAACGGAGCTTTTAGCGTGAAGGGGTTGAGCTGAAAGAGTGCCGGTATGCAGGCCAAGAACATGCGGATGGCAAGTTATTACGCTGATTTTCAATGCTTGCTTGCCGTCAGCAAGACAGCGCAGCGGGACCATGGACAAACCACACCGGGCCAACTAATGGCCGGACTCAACATTCGGCCAAGTTGCTCATACACCGTGGGCGCAGTTACGTATTTCCCCAACTGAGCATATACAAATATGACAGACGATCATCGATCTCACTCTGGAAGATCCTCAATGAGTACTATTGCAAGGGGACTGTTTTCCCTGCTTGTTTTTGCCGTGGCACTGGCGTTGATTTATGGCGGGTTCAAACTGGTAGCACTCGACGGATCGAGTTACTACCTGCTGGCCGGCTTCGCCTATCTGCTGTTGGCAGCACTGTTTGTCTTGCGTAAACCTATCAGCATTGCCCTCTCCGTCGTCATCTTCCTCGCCACGTGTGCGTGGGCGTTCTACGAAGTGGGCCAGTTCAGCTACTGGCAACTGCTGCCACGCCTGGTGGTGCCGGCGATCATCCTGACCCTCAGCTTGTGGGTCGGTGCTGCGTTCCCGGAAACGTCCTTGGCCACCCGGCGCACCTCCAACCGATTCGGCTTTGCCGTGTTCCTGGCCCTGATCGCCACCTTTATTGCGGCGTTCTACCCACACGGCGGGATATCGAACCCTGTCGCCGCGACTGACTTGCCCAAGGCCACGGAGCCCGCCAGCGGGCCTGCAAACTGGGAATTCTTCGGGCGCAATGCGTCAGGCACGCGGTTTGCGCCTTACACGCAAATCACGCCGGGAAACGTCAAGGACCTGCAAGTAGCCTGGACCTACCAGACCGGACGCAGGACCACCGGCGCCGGCGCTGGCGTTGACGAAAACACCCCGTTGCAGATCGGCAACGTGCTGTATTCGTGCACCCCGGAAAACCTGATCACCGCGTTGGATGGCGATACGGGCAAGCCGATCTGGAAGTTCGATCCTCACGCCAAAAGCGAAGAGCATGTGACGTGCCGTGGCGTGGGCTATTACGACGTTGATAAAGACGACAGCCTGAGCGCAGCGGTCAAAGCCTCGTATAACGATCAGCAGCAATGCCGCCAGCGTATTCTGGTGTCGTCGGTAGATGCCCGTCTGTTTGCACTTGACGCGCATACAGGCGCCCTTTGCCAGAGTTTCGGTGACAACGGTTACGTCGATCTCAAGAAAGGCATGGGCCCGACCGAAAACAGCAAGCGCTATCACCCGACCTCACTGCCAGTGGTCATGGGCCACCTCACGGTGGTGGGCGGCTGGGTACGCGACATTGTGGCTGGCGAACCCTCCGGCGCTGTCCGCGCCTTCGATGTGCTGACCGGTGCGCTGGTGTGGGCATGGGACGTCGGCGCGCCCGAGGGCACGGACCCAACCAAGGCCGATCACCCGTTCACGCTGGAAACGCCTAACGTATGGACGATCCCGACCTACGATAAAGAGCTGAACCTGGTCTACTTGCCGACCGGCAACGGCCCGCCCGACTATTGGGGCGGTGATCGCAACGCCGTCAAAGAAAAATTTGGCTCGGCCGTCGTGGCCGTCGATGCATCGACCGGTAAAGCCAAATGGATCTACCAGCTCATTCACCACGATGTATGGGATTACGATCTGCCATCGCAGCCGGTTCTCTATGACATCAAGAATGCCCAAGGCGTAAAAACCCCGGTCTTGATCCAGACCACCAAGACCGGCCAAATCTTTGTGCTGGATCGTCGCACTGGCCAGCCGGTGACAGAAGTACAGGAACGTCCGGTTCCAACCTCGCCGGCAGCAGAAGGCGAACACCTATCGCCGACACAACCGTACTCGGCCGGCATGCCGGTGATTGGGGCCGACCCACTGACTGAAAAGTCGATGTGGGGGGTGTCGACATTCGACCAACTGTATTGCCGGATCATGTTCAAAGATTCGGTTTACGCGGGGCCATTTACGCCGCCAACCGAAAAGCCATACATCGAATGGCCTGGCTTGCTGGGCGGGATGAACTGGGGTGGCATCTCCATCGATGAGAACACCGGCACGCTGTTCGTCAACGACATGCGCATGCCGCTGCGGATGTCATTGGTGACCAAGGAAGAAACCAAGAAATTCAAGGTCTCGACCGACGAAGTGCCGGGTTTCATGGGCACCATTCGCCCGCAAGTCGCCGGTATTTATGGTGGCGTGAAAATCGACATTCTCCAGTCGCCACTGGGCGTGCCGTGCAACTCCCCGCCCTTCGGCAGCATGAGTGCGATTGATCTCAATACGCAGAAACTGGTCTGGCAGGTTCCCATGGGCACCGTCCAGGATACCGGCCCGCTGGGGATCAAGACCCACCTGCAGATTCCGCTGGGCATGCCGACGCTTGGCGGTCCGACGTCGACAGCCTCTGGCCTGGTGTTCTTTGCCGGCACCCAGGACTACTACCTGCGCGCACTCGATTCGGCCACCGGCAAAGAAGTCTGGAAAGCCCGTTTGCCGGTTGGTGCGGTTGCGGCCCCGCTGATCTATCAGTCACCCACCACCGGGAAGCAGTACGTGGTCATCTCCGCCGGTGGCATGAGCCATTCGCCTGACGTCGGCGATTACATCATTGCTTATGCATTGCCGGACAACATCAAGCCGTAATGCGTTAGTTGCCACTGCATGAAAATAACCCCCGTTTACGGGGGTTATTTTTCCAAGTCACAAAAGCACAGCGCAAACCGATAAATAACGCGGAGCGTTGAGCTACTCCCTCACTTTCTCTGTAACGGAGCACATCCAAAATGCTTTTTTCTTTCCGCGCCATGCTGACCAGCAGCCTGTGCAGCGGTTTGTCGCTATGCCTCTTCGCCCCGTCCCCGGCACTGGCCGACGACCTGATGAACCGCTCCACACTCACTGGCGGCTGGGGTGGTGAACGCCAAAAGATGGTCGACGAGGGCATCAAACTAACCGGTGACTACAGTTCCGAAACGATTTCCAACCTGCATGGCGGGATCAAGCGCGGCACCCGCTATTCGCAACAAATACGTATAGGCGCCCAGTTTGATCTGAGTAAGTTGCTCGACAGCCCCGATGCGGGACGCGTGCAACTGCTGGTTAACGACCGTCGCGGCCACAGCGCCACGGAAGACTTGCTTGGAAACCGCCTGTCGTCCCAAGAAAACTACGGCGGCGAATACACCCGGCTGACCGAGTTCAGCTATCAACGCAACCTGTTTTCGCCGGCCCTGTCCACCAAAGTCGGCTTCATGGTGATGGGCACCGATTTTGGTGGTATGCCCATCTTGGCCAACTTTGTGAGCGCCGGCTTTTGTGCGCATCCGCTGACCATGTCGAGCGGCAGTGGCTGGGGCAACTACCCGACAGCGCATTGGGGTGGCGAGTTGCGTTACGACGTCAACCCGTCGCTGACGCTGCAAACCGCCGTGTTCCAGGTCAACCCGGAATACAACACGCGCTCTTCCAAAGCGTTCTCCATGCCCAGCAACGGCACCACGGGGGCGATTTTGCCACTGGAGGCGATCTTCAATAACGACGCCTTCCTGAACGGCCAATACAAAGTCGGTTGGTACTACGACACCTCCAACGTCCCCGAGATCGGCAGTACGCAAAAGAGCAGCAACCGTACCGGCGCCTATGTGCTGATGGACCAAGCCATCTGGCGCAATGAGCAAGACCCGCAAAGCGTGCTGCGCCTCTTCGGCCAGGCAGCCAGCAGCAACGCGGCGACCTCGCCGATGCGCCGCTGGTACTCGGTGGGCCTTGTCAAACAGAAGCCTTTCGCGAGCCGCCCGAACGACTCCATCTCTTTTGGCTATGGCCGCGCCGTGCTCAACTCGCGCACACGGGATGTGCAAGAAGCCAAGGCGACCAACCTCGAAGACGCCGAGATGATCGCCAACCTCGACAACGGCGAGCAAATGCTTGAGCTCAACTACGGCGCACAGGTCACACCTTGGCTGCTGCTGCGCCCAGACCTGCAGTACTACATCGAGCCCGGCGCGTTTTCCGGCAAAAAACGCGACAACGCGCTGGCCGCGGGTTTACAGGTCAAGGCAACGTTTTAAAAGCCTCGTTTGCACGGGGGGCATCCACTCGATGCCCTCTTGCAATCGCGCACTCAGGCGGCATCACACCAAACTGTCGGGCGTCCCCACTGCTTGGAACAACGTGCGGTCGGATAGCTTGGTCTGCAGCCCAATCAATATTTGCTCAAGCTCCACCCGGGCCTCTGCCTGGAGCCCCAGGCACATACCGATTCCGTCCGCATCCGTACTGAGTCGGGATGACATCGAGATCTTATAGTCGCCGGCACCTGCATTATCCATTTTATAGGCATGAAGATGCATTGAGTCGCCAATCAAGGCCGGTGTTTCAAGATGGTCGAATTTAAATTCCTTGGTCATGTAGCTCAGCAGTTTGTCCTGGACCACCAACACCAGCTTCTTGTTGAGGTGTTCAAATGTCTGCACTTTGTGGTGCATTTGAACCAAGATGGTTTTTGCGGTCATTTTCCAGTTCATTCCGAAGGTTTTATTGGACTCTTCAGCACTGTCCGACCTGGAAATCCCTAGCGTTTCCAGCATTCTCTGGCGCTCTGGCCAGACCGTTCCGGTCGTATCAAGGGTCTGCAGCTCGATGCCAACAAAGTCCTTCACCTTTCCATCTTTTACCGACACCAAGAAATAATCGACACTTCCCCCCGGGATCGACACTTCGGGGATGATGTGAAGCTCGTTCCCCGGTTCATGGGTCGTCAATAGATGAAAACAGTCGGTAAAAATCTGCCGGCGCTCGATTAGCCGGACAGGACAGATGATTACCGGTTCCGGCACTTTTCCGTACAGCACGCTGCACGTACCGATAGAAATGTCGGGGTTGGACTTCCTGACTTTGTAGCAACGCTTGTTGGTATAGGCGCAGCGTTGAGCGCCAATCACGCCTTGCCAGTCGACGGAGCGATTATGCGTACCCTTCCCGAACAACTCTATTATTTTGCTCATAACAGCGTATTGCACCTGTCTTTGGTCATCTCAAGATACTGCTCGGAGATATCTATCCCGATCGACTTCAAGCCTAAGCGTTGCGCCGCGACCATCGTTGTTCCCGTACCGCAGAAAGGGTCGATTGCCATACCGCCTGGTGGGCAGGTCGCCAATAAAGGTATACGGCACAGGTCGACCGGATAGGGGGCAAAGTGGGTTTCCCGGCCCTGCGAATCTTCCGGGAGAATGTCCCAGACGTCAGACGGTTTACTCCCCTTAGGGTGGTATTTAAGAAAGTAATAACCTTTATCCCTGAGTTCCTTCGCTCGCCCCGAAACTTTTTCACTGTCGGAGTGTGTCGCTCTTTGCTGCCCACGAATGATCATCCGGAAGTCTGACACTTTACCGGAAGACAAATCTGCAAGGATGCTGGCCAGGGCAGCATGCGCGGCTGATTTTTCTGCGTCGCTCAACGAGGTCGACAGCTCGATCTGGCGCTTGTAACGCACGCCGGAAACGCCCGTGGCTGAGACTATCGAGCCATTCACCACTTTGGACTCTCTAGGCTTGGACCTGACGGCATCAGCATTGTAATAATAGTTTTTTGACTGTTTCACGAAGTGAAACAAATTTTCATGGACATTTCCAAGACGGTCCTTGGTGTTGTCCATGCCGCCTTTCAGCTTGTTCCATATAATGCTATTTCGAAGTATCCAGCCTTGATTGTCGGTAAGCTCGAACACCACTCGCCACGGAATCCCGAGCAGCCCCTTGCCGCTATAAGAATCACCGAGATTGAGCCAGAACGATCCCGTCGACTTCAGCACGCGTTTGAGTTCCAAAAACACAGCGCAAAGATCTGCGACGAAATCCCGATAGTCTTTCTCCAGGCCTATCCCACCGTTTTGATATTCCCGCTTCCCCCAGTACGGCGGTGACGTCATTGCAAAATCAACCGACTCGTCAGGCAGAGACCTCAATACAGCGAGGCAATCCCCGTTCAGAAGCAGGGGGCGTGTAGAAGATGACCGGCCGTATTTCAGAAGCGCAGAAGAAAAATCTTTCTGGACGATGGTCGAAGGTTCAAACGCGTCTTTCTCCTGCGCAGAAAATAGTGCTGGATCGTTAAGTTCTGTGTAGGTCATGAGGTGTCCAAACGGGAACGGCGGCAATGGCTACAGGATGGCCTTCTAACGCTGTCCTGATCAGACCCGGATGGTACAGAGCCTGAGGAAAGCCGGGCAAGCCAAACCGTACTGAAGGGACAGACGTTGAGCCACGGGGTGTCGACTCCCAGGGCTCGGTCAATTCGATCGCCTTGCGATGGCGCAGAGCGACCTCATTGGATCACCAAAGCTGAACCACTCACTTTCGCTTCGCCTTTAGCCCCCGACCTTCTCCTGCCAGCGACGAACGCAGATCGGTGCTGACATACACTTATTGTTTTTATATAATATTATTTAACAAACTGACCAGTTAGTGATCAATCGTATGCCCGAATCAGATCTCCAGCGGCTACACGCCAACGCCGATGCCGCCAGCAAGTTCCTTAAGGCTCTGGCCAATCCGGATCGTTTGATCCTGCTCTGCCAACTATCCCAAGGCGAGCGTAATGTCAGCGATCTGGAGTCACTGCTAGGGATACAGCAACCGACGCTTTCTCAACAACTGGCGGTGCTGCGCCGCGAAGCACTGGTGGATACCCGTCGAGACGGAAAGCAGGTGTTCTATCGCATCAGCAGTCCTGCGGCATTGGCCGTCATCCAAACCTTGTATCAACAATTTTGCGGAGCAGACGCGTCATGAATGTCGATTGGCTCAACTTCACTCCCTGGTCATCCCTTGCAGGCGGTGCATTGATTGGCCTGGCGGCCAGTCTTTTCGTCGTCGCCAACGGGCGCATCGCCGGCATCAGCGGTCTGATCGGCAGTCTTTTACAGCGGGGGAGCGAGGGGGCGGGTGAGAAGGCGCTTTTTCTCCTGGGCCTGCTCATCGCGCCGCTTCTATGGGGCTTGTTCGCCGCGCTGCCGCAGATTGAATTCCAAAGTGGCGGGTTCGGACTGATCGCCGCCGGTGTATTGGTGGGTATCGGCACACGATACGGCTCAGGTTGCACCAGCGGCCATGGCGTGTGCGGCATATCACGCCTTTCGCCGCGATCGATGGTCGCCACTGCCTGCTTCATGTTCAGCGGTTTCACCACTGTGTTTGTCCTGCGTCATCTGCTGGGAGGTTGAATATGAACAAACTGACGGCATTCATTGCTGGCCTGCTGTTCGGCTTGGGGCTACTGCTGGCAGGCATGGCCAACCCGAGCAAAGTCCTGGCGTTCCTGGATTTAGCCGGTGCTTGGGACCCTTCCCTCGCGCTGGTCATGGTCGGGGCCATTGGCATAGCCATTGGCCCGCTGACCTGGGCGCGCCAACAATCCCGCTCGCTGCTGGGAAGGCCAATGCAACTGCCGACCAAGCGTGAATTGGACCCGCGCTTGATCGGCGGCAGCCTGCTGTTCGGCATCGGTTGGGGAATAGCAGGCATCTGTCCTGGCCCTGCGGTGGCAATTCTGCTGACAGGACGCTGGCAAGCAATCGTGTTCATGTTGGCCATGCTGGCCGGCATGTTGTTGTTTACTGCGCTGGAGACCCGGCGCAACCACTGATCGGGAGATCGTCATGAAAGCGAACCTTGGAACCATTGACCGTAGCCTGCGCATTGTCGCCGGCCTGGTTCTCATTGGCCTCAGTCTGATGGGCGTGATCGGCTGGTGGGGTTGGATCGGCTTAGTGCCACTGGCTACTGGTCTTTTCCGCTTTTGCCCTATGTACAGGTTGCTGGGCATCAAAACCTGTAACCGTTGCTGAGCAAAAACCCATAGCGTTCACGTGCATGAGGCCATTGGCGCAGCCGATTTCGTGGCTATGCGCCAAGCACGGGACGCTGCGTTGGGCATGTGCGCGTTGACGCCAACAGCTGGATCTATAAACGTACAAGTCGAGTGTTTTTGTTCAAAACTATTCTGTGTGGAGTAGCTTCAAAAGCTGTTTGAACAAGGAAATTTCAATGTCCGACCTGAACGATCCGCGCGTATTCTTTGCCGCCGAGCGAACGTTGCTGGCATGGAACCGAACCAGCCTTTCGCTGATGGCATTTGGCTTTGTGATTGAACGATCCGGACTACTGCTGCAAATGCTGAAACCGGACGTTCCGAATTCTCCAGGAAAACACTTTTCGTTCTGGATCGGGCTGGCTTTTCTGATGCTGGGCTCATGGATTGCCTGCTGGTCATCCTGGCAATACAAAAAGGTGGTCAAGACCCTCAGGCCCGTTGAGATCCCCCTTGGCTACAGCGTTAATACCGGCCCTGGCGTTAATGTCATTACTGCAATCCTGGGCGTTTTGCTCATGGTCTATTTGTTCATTATGTGAGCAAGGCGGACCTGCCTGAGCTCACTTGGCTTCCCTGCGGGCCGAAAGCCGCGCAGCGTTCAACACTCGTTGAAGTTCACTTGGACGCGGCTTGCAGGGTGTCTAGAGAACACAGGGCGATTCACTATCCCTGTTCGGAGCAACCATCCGAGAACAACAAGTAAAACAGCGCTGCCCCCCCCGCTGTGGCAAGGATATTCAGTGCGAAATTCGTCAGCGTATCCATACCTTTCTCTGAGTTACAAAAAAGCCCCATCAGGAAACCTGAACGGGGCTAATTTTTCTGCGTCTTGCTGTCACCCTGCCGTCACTGCAAAATCAAGCATTACGCAGAAAAGGCTGAAAGCCTTTAAATAGATGGTGTCCCAGGGCCGGTTCGAACGGCCAACCTTCCCCTTAGGAGGGGGATGCTCTATCCAATTGAGCTACTGGGACAAATGACAGTCATCAGGCTAAGGGCACTGCGACGGACGGCGTGCATGTTAACGGCCAAGGTGGTTTTTGTCATGTCGTCCGTAGGCTTTTTGAGTGTAAGCCAATACTTGCGCCACTGATCACGGTTTCGCCCCGCAAATCCGGGCACCTGAGGCTATCGTGCAAAATGCATTACGCCAAAATGCCAGCATTGCAAATTGCAACCCAACCGACCTTTAGATTAAACTCAAGCCATTGATTTTATTGAAATAAAACATTGGCACGGCATCTGCAATAATTCTCCCACAAAACCATTCGGCTGAACCCGCTGCGGAGAAGATGACGATGAACAGCACCCTTCTGTTAGCCCTCAATACCGTAGCCCTGGCCGCACTGGTGATGTTTCATTTTCAGTCGAGCTCCAGCGATGACACCGCGCAAATCCGCCAGCCCGTGCCGCATCATCTGCAACAACGCCCGCAATTGGCGGTGATGACGGCCAACCCGCAATCACCTGTGCGCCTTACCCAAAGCACTCAGCCCGCGCCCGCCACTGAACACTGGGTTTTCTGAGGAAGCCTTCCATGTCCAAATTCGCCTGGCTGTTTTTGTGCCTGACCGTCGTGACTGCCGTGCTGGGTATGTCTACCTCGTCCCACGACGCTCACGCCACCACCCTCATCGCCAGCGCCGTCTTCGGCAGCCTCCTGTTGTTGACGCTTATCGTCGGCCGCCGAATCAAATTCGACCCCGTGTTGCGCTGATTCTCCGTAGCCCTGCACCGACCTTATGTCGCCTCGCGCTAGTAAATCGGCAAATTGCCACTAGTCTTAAAAACAAGGGCAAAAGGCCATATTGCGATACGATATGCACCCCAACGCCTTTAGCAGCAATGGCTTGCGGGATGATGGACTGTGGCGATCGCCCGCAAAAAAGTTTTCCAACCAGTCCGCAAAAATGCAAATCAGTACTGGCATAAAGCCTTTAGGCAGTTCAATATTTGTCACAGAATTGACGCCAAGGAACCGGCAAAATTGAGGCATGATGCGGCCTCTTTGCAATTCAGGTTGAACTTTGGTCGTGAGCCTTGTCTTAACACTCATCTTGCGGCCAATTCCCATAACCGCTCCCCTGAACTAACCGGTTAAATATATGCGCCCATTGAAACAGGCAATTTATTCCAGCCGCACGGCTGACAAGTTCGTCGTACGTCTGCCAGACGGAATGCGGGAACGCATTGCCGAGGTGGCTCGCAATCATCACCGCAGCATGAACTCCGAAATCATCGCGCGCCTTGAGCAGAGCCTCATTCAGGAAGGCGCGTTGGGTGAAGAGTTAAGCATGCGCCTGGACAGCCCTGAGCTGTCACTGCACGAACGCGAACTGCTGCAGCGTTTTCGTCAGCTCTCCCACCGCCAGCAAAATGCCCTCGTTTCGCTTATTGCACATGACGTTGAGGCGGCCGCAGAAGCCAATTGATCTGCCCCTGAAAGCCGAAGCCAGCCACGTGCTGGCTTTTTTTTGCGCGCAATTCGGGAAGGCAATACTGGGCGGGGGCTGGGTTGCCCCCGCCGCGAGGGGTCAGAGCAGGAAGATCGTCGCCAGGCCAAGGAAGATGAAGAAGCCGCCACTGTCGGTCATGGCGGTAATCATCACACTGGCACCCATGGCCGGGTCGCGCCCGAGGCGCGCCAGGGTCATGGGGATCAGCACCCCCATCAAGGCCGCCAACAGCAGGTTAAGCGTCATGGCGGCGGTCATGACCACCCCCAGCGACCAGCTGCCGTACAGTAAGTAGGCTACGATCCCGATCACCCCGCCCCACACCACGCCATTGATCAGCCCCACCGCCAACTCCTTGCGCATCAGGCGCGAGGTGTTGCCGGTATTGACCTGGTCGAGCGCCATGGCGCGCACGATCATGGTAATGGTCTGGTTGCCGGAGTTACCGCCGATCCCGGCGACAATTGGCATCAACGCCGCCAGCGCCACCAGCTTCTCGATCGAGCCTTCGAACAGCCCGATCACCCGCGAAGCGATAAACGCGGTGATCAGGTTTACGGCCAACCACGCCCAGCGGTTACGCAGGGAGCGCCAGACCGACGCAAAAATATCTTCCTCTTCACGCAGACCCGCCATGTTGAGGACTTCGGTTTCACTTTCTTCACGGATCAGGTCGACCATTTCATCGATGGTCAGACGACCGATCAACTTGCCGTTCTTGTCGACCACCGGGGCCGAGATCAAGTCGTAACGCTCAAATGCCTGGGCGGCATCGTAGGCGTCTTCATCCGGGTGGAAACTCACCGGATCGTTGGCCATCACGTCCACAACCTTCTTCTCGGGGTCGTTGACCAGCAGGCGCGTGATCGGCAACACGCCCTTGAGAATCCCTTCGTAGTCGACCACGAACAATTTGTCGGTATGCCCTGGCAGCTCTTTCAGGCGACGCAGGTAACGCAGTACCACTTCCAGGCTGACGTCTTCGCGGATGGTGACCATCTCGAAGTCCATCAGCGCGCCGACCTGGTCCTCGTCATACGACAGCGCGGAGCGCACACGCTCACGCTGCTGGCCATCGAGGGTTTCCATCAGCTCATGGACAACATCACGGGGCAGCTCGGGGGCCAGGTCAGCCAGTTCGTCGGCATCCATCTCCCGGGCCGCAGCCAGGAGCTCGTGATCATCCATGTCGGCGATCAGGGTTTCACGGACGGAGTCGGATACTTCGAGCAGGATGTCGCCGTCGCGGTCGGCCTTGACCAACTGCCAGAGGGTCAGTCGATCATCCAGCGGCAAGGCTTCAAGGATATAAGCGACGTCGGCGGAGTGCAGGTCATCGAGCTTGCGTTGCAACTCGACGAGGTTTTGCCGATGAACCAGGTTTTCGACGCGGTCGTGGTGCGGACCTTCCTGGCGGTGCGTGAGGTCTTCGACCAAACGCTGGCGCTGCAGCAGCTCGATAACTTGAGCCAGACGATCCTGCAGGCTTTCTTGTGTTTTTTTTACTTCTACTTCGGTCATAGGCGAACTCCACTCCCAGCAGCGGGGCACGCCGGAAGGATCAATCAGTCAATTCATGATTGGTAAAACGGGGTACTGAGTAACTACTGGGTAAGTCCATGGAGGTATTCCACAAGCCCCGGCGGGGCTGACGGGCGCAATGATACACCGCCCGCCGCTTTTAACGTCAAAAAACTGGTAAGAACAAGCGCTTGCGAGCCAAAGCTGAGGACTGGCCGCATCTATGAACTGCGACGCCGCCGCGCGAAAGGAAAACACATGAGGTGGGAGAAAAAGGCTAAATCCTACATAACCCCCAGACGGCAAAAAGCCCGCACTAGGCGGGCTTTTTGTTTGTATGGTGCACTCGACAGGATTCGAACCTGTGACCGCTCGGTTCGTAGCCGAGTACTCTATCCAGCTGAGCTACGAGTGCAGATTGTGTTTTTAGACCAGATCACAACTGGTTGTAACCAAATCACCTGCATTACTGCAACTGACTCTTAAATGGTGCACTCGACAGGATTCGAACCTGTGACCGCTCGGTTCGTAGCCGAGTACTCTATCCAGCTGAGCTACGAGTGCATTTGTTGCCGCGCATTATAGGCCGTTCAATCTCTATGTAAAGCGATTTTTTCGAGTAATTTCAACAACTTACCGATAAATCCAGATTGCAACGTACTAAGCAAATAATGGCGGAGAACGGGGGATTCGAACCCCCGACACCCTTTTGAGGTGTACTCCCTTAGCAGGGGAGCGCCTTCGGCCACTCGGCCAGCTCTCCGCAACACGGGGCGTATATTAACCACGTTCTTCCCCGTTTGCAAACATAAAAAACGATAAAAATTAAAGGCTTGGTTCTTCGTCCTTCTCTTTCTTGATCCGCAGATAGATTTCCTCGCGATGGACCGCTACCTCTTTAGGAGCGTTAACCCCAATACGCACTTGATTGCCTTTGACGCCGAGCACGGTCACGGTGATTTCGCCATCACCAATAATCAGGCTTTCTGCGCAACGACGGGTCAGAATCAACATACCTTTCACCTCACGCACTTCAGTTCAGGAACAACAGTCTGCAAAAAAAGGCCTTCGACCTACGGCTCATCGGCCATAGCCCTACCGGCTAAGTATTGTCGAGCCCGTGCAAAACACACGCACCCTACAAAAAAATGAAAGGCGCGGTAAACCGCGCCTTCCTGGCATTGCGTCACTCGCCCTGTCGGGCCGGAGCGTCCAGCTCAAAAGCGGTATGCAGCGCGCGTACAGCCAGTTCCAGGTACTTCTCTTCGATCACTACCGAGACTTTGATTTCCGACGTGGAGATCATCTGGATATTGATGCTTTCCTTGGCGAGAGCCTCGAACATGCGGCTGGCAACGCCAGCATGGGAACGCATGCCCACACCCACGATCGACACCTTCGCAATCTTGGTATCGCCGACCACTTCACGGGCGCCAATCCCGCTCGCGGTGTTCTGCAGGATACGTTCGGCCGCTTCGTACTCATTGCGATGAACGGTGAAGGTGAAATCGGTGGTGTTATCGTGCGAAACGTTCTGCACGATCATGTCGACTTCAATGTTCGCGCCGCTGATCGGGCCGAGGATCTTGAACGCAACGCCCGGGGTGTCTGGCACGCCACGGATCGTCAGCTTGGCTTCATCGCGGTTGAAAGCGATGCCGGAAATGATCGGCTGTTCCATGGATTCCTCTTCATCAATAGTAATGAGGGTGCCCGGACCCTCCTTGAAGCTGTGCAATACGCGCAGCGGAACGTTGTACTTGCCGGCGAATTCCACCGCACGGATCTGCAACACCTTGGAACCGAGGCTGGCCATTTCCAGCATCTCTTCGAAGGTGATCTTGTCCAGGCGCTGGGCCACGGACACCACGCGCGGATCAGTGGTGTAGACGCCGTCCACATCGGTATAGATCTGGCATTCGTCAGCCTTGAGCGCGGCCGCCAGGGCCACACCGGTGGTGTCCGAACCGCCACGCCCGAGGGTGGTGATATTGCCGTGCTCGTCAACGCCCTGGAAACCGGCGACAACTACCACACGACCGGCCTTCAGATCAGCGCGAATCTTCTGATCATCGATTTGCAGGATTCGCGCCTTGGTGTGCGCGCTGTCGGTGAGGATACGCACCTGACTGCCAGTGTAGGACACCGCCGGCACACCGCGCTTGTTCAGCGCCATGGCCAGCAGGCCAATGGTCACCTGCTCGCCGGTGGACACGATCACATCCAGCTCACGCGCCAACGGTTGTTGATCGCCGCTGATGGCCTTGGCCAGTTCGATCAGGCGATTGGTCTCGCCGCTCATGGCCGACAGCACCACCACCAGGTCATCGCCGGCGTCGCGGAATTTCTTAACCTTGTCGGCGACCTGCTCGATTCTTTCGACAGAGCCGACCGAGGTGCCTCCAAATTTCTGTACGATCAAAGCCATTTCTAAGCCGCCTCAGCCCGTAAAGGGGCGCCCAATAAACCAATCTTCCAGCAACCGAGCGAGCCCGTGACTAGACCACGGGCTCATTCACAGCGCCTTAAATACCTGCCTCGACAAACGGCACGGTCAGGGCCAGGGCCGCGTCCAGGGCACCGGCATCAACACCACCGCCTTGTGCCATGTCCGGACGACCACCGCCCTTCCCGCCCACTGCCGCAGCGGCTTGCTTCATCAAATCACCGGCCTTGAGTTGGCCAGTCAGGTCTTTGGTTACACCGGCAACCAGAACGACCTTATCCTCATGGACACTGCCGAGCAGGATCACTGCGCGGCCGAGCTTGTTCTTCAACTGATCGACCAAGGCCAACAACGCCTTGCCGTCCTGGCCGTCCAGACGTACCGCCAGGACTTTCACGCCCTTGACGTCCTGGGCAGAAGCCGACAGGTCATCACCTGCCGCGCTGGCCGCCTTGGCTTGCAACTGTTCCAGCTGTTTCTCCAGGGCACGGTTGCGCTCCAGCACGGCGGACAGCTTGTCGATCAGATTGTCACGGCTGCCCTTGACCAGGCTGGCCGCTTCCTTGAGTTGCTCTTCGCCCGCATTGAGGTAGGCCAGGGCCGCAGCGCCGGTCACCGCTTCAATACGACGCACACCGGACGCAACACCGCCTTCGCTGATGATTTTCAGCAGGCCGATGTCGCCGGTACGGTTGGCGTGGATACCGCCGCACAGTTCCACCGAGAAGTTGCCGCCCATGCTCAGGACACGCACGTTGTCGCCGTACTTCTCGCCGAACAGCGCCATGGCGCCTTTGGCCTTGGCGGTCTCGATGTCGGTTTCCTCGGTTTCCACCGGGGTGTTCTTACGCACTTGGGCGTTGACGATATCTTCCAAGGCCTTGATCTGCGCAGGCTTGATCGCTTCGAAGTGGCTGAAGTCGAAACGCAGGCGCTGGCTGTCGACCAACGAACCCTTCTGCTGGACGTGCTCGCCCAACACCTGGCGCAGTGCAGCGTGCAGCAAGTGGGTGGCCGAGTGGTTCAGCGCAGTGGCGTGGCGCACGTCGGCGTCCACTTGGGTTTCCACCGGCGAACCGACGGTCAGGCTGCCCGACGCCAGCACGCCGTGGTGCAGGAACGCACCGCCGGTCTTGGTGGTATCGCGTACATCAAAACGACCGGAAGCAGCCTTGAGGAAACCACAGTCGCCAATCTGCCCACCGGATTCGGCGTAGAACGGCGTCTGGTCCAGGACCACCACGCCGTCATCGCCTTCGCTCAGGACGTCGACCGACTGGCCGTCTTTATACAGGGCGATCACTTTGGCCGAACCGTGGGTGGCCTTGTAGCCGGTGAACTCGGTGGCCACGTCAACCTTGACCAGGCTGTTGTAGTCCATACCGAAGGAACTGGCGGAACGTGCGCGTACACGCTGGGCTTCCATCTCGCGTTCGAAACCTTCCTCGTCGAGGGTCAGGTTGCGCTCACGGGCGATGTCGCCGGTCAGGTCCATCGGGAAACCGTAGGTATCGTAGAGTTTGAACACCACGTCGCCCGGCACCACGCTGCCCTGCAGGCCGGCAAGGTCTTGCTCGAGGATCTTCAGGCCCTGTTCCAGGGTCTTGGCGAACTGCTCTTCTTCAGCCTTGAGCACGCGCTCGATGTGTGCCTGGTTCTGGGTGAGTTCCGGGAAGGCCTCGCCCATTTCGGCGACCAGCGCCGCGACGATCTGGTAGAAGAAGCTGCCGTTGGCGCCCAGCTTGTTACCGTGGCGGCAGGCGCGACGGATGATACGGCGCAGCACGTAGCCACGGCCTTCATTCGACGGCAGCACGCCGTCGGCAATCAGGAAACCGCAGGAACGGATGTGGTCAGCCACCACTTTGAGCGATGCCTGCTCTTCATTGGCGCAACCGATGGCCTTGGCGGCAGCGGCCAGCAGGCTCTGGAACAGGTCGATTTCGTAGTTGGAGTGAACGTGCTGCATCACCGCACTGATCCGCTCCAAGCCCATGCCGGTGTCCACCGACGGCGCCGGCAGCGGATGCAGCACGCCATCGGCGGTGCGGTTGAACTGCATGAACACGTTGTTCCAGATCTCGATGTAACGGTCGCCGTCTTCTTCTGGCGAACCCGGTGGGCCGCCCCAGATATCGGCGCCGTGATCGTAGAAAATCTCGGTACAAGGGCCGCACGGGCCGGTATCGCCCATGGTCCAGAAGTTGTCGGAGGCGTAAGGCGCGCCCTTGTTGTCGCCGATACGCACCATGCGCTCAGGCGGCACACCGACTTGCTGGGTCCAGATGTCGTAGGCCTCGTCATCGCTGGCGTAGACGGTGACCCAGAGCTTTTCCTTCGGCAGTTTCAGCACGCCAGTGAGGAAGGTCCAGGCGAAGGTGATCGCATCTTGCTTGAAATAGTCGCCAAAGCTGAAGTTGCCGAGCATTTCGAAAAACGTGTGGTGACGGGCGGTGTAGCCGACGTTTTCCAGGTCGTTGTGCTTGCCACCGGCGCGCACGCATTTCTGGCTGCTGACCGCGCGGGTGTAGGCGCGCTTTTCCTGGCCCAGGAAACAGTCCTTGAACTGGTTCATCCCCGCGTTAGTGAACAGCAGGGTAGGGTCATTGCCTGGGATCAAGGAGCTGGAGGCGACACGGGTGTGACCTTGCTCTTCGAAGAAGCGAAGGAAGGCTTCACGGATTTCTGCGCTTTTCATTAGGTTCTTCCACGGAGTCTGAGGCCAAAGGCCAGTGCGCAACATCATCAGACGGAGCGACGGCAAAGGGCCGCATTATATCGGCCCTTTGCCGGTGGTACAGCGTGTTTATGTGATAGAAACAGTCAATTAGACAGTCTGCACTGTCATTTCCGAGAAAACTCGACGAATGCCTGCACCACGTGCTCGATCTGCGCCCGGCTCACGTCCAGGTGCGTGACCATTCGCAGACGCGGCGCAGCGCTCAACTTGATGCCGCGCTCGGCGGCAAATACCTTCAAGGCCTGCGCCTGGTCGCCGAGCTGTACATAGACCATGTTGGTCTGCACCGGCTCCACCGTATAACCGGCTTTGCGCAGTTCATCCCCCAGCCATTGGGCGTTGGCGTGGTCGTCGGCCAGGCGCTGCACTTGATGGTCCAGGGCATACAGCCCGGCCGCCGCCAGGGAACCGGCCTGGCGCATACCGCCGCCGACCATCTTGCGCAGGCGCCGCGCCTTGGCGATCAACGCCGTGGAACCGCACAACACCGAACCAATCGGCGCGCCCAGGCCCTTGGACAGGCACACCGACACCGAATCGAAATGCCGGGTAATCTCCCGCGCGTCCACGTCGAGCTTGACCGCCGCGTTGTAGAGCCGTGCGCCGTCAAGATGCAGGGCCAGCCCATGCTCACGGGTAAACGCACGCGCCTTGGCCAGGTATTCCAGCGGCAATACCTTGCCCTGCATGGTGTTCTCCAACGCCAGCAGGCGGGTGCGGGCGAAGTGGAAATCATCGGGTTTGATCGCTTCGAGCACTTGATCCAAATCGAGGCAACCGTCCGCCTGCACCTCCAACGGTTGCGGCTGGATCGAACCCAGCACGGCCGCGCCGCCGCCTTCGTACTTATAAGTGTGGGCCTGCTGACCGACGATGTATTCCTCGCCACGCTCACAGTGGGCCATCAACGCCAGCAGGTTGCTCATGGTGCCGGTGGGCACGAACAACGCCGCAGCGAACCCCAGGCGCTTGGCCAGTTCGGCCTCCAGGCGGTTGACGCTGGGGTCTTCGCCATACACGTCATCGCCGCTGACGGCGCAGGCCATCGCATCGAGCATGCCGGGGGTGGGTTGGGTCACGGTGTCGCTGCGCAGGTCTATCACGGTCATCAAACTGGCCTCTGACGGGTTGGGCTTTTTTTCGTACTGACGATTACTGCGGGTAAAGCGACGGAATATCAAGTCCCATGCAGCGTCAATCGAATATCGATCGAACAAACCGATATAGGCTATCGATACGGCAATCGTGCAGTTTCTGAAAAACCATGTTAAAAACTCTCCGCCGCCAGGGTTCTGGCGGCAACGTTCTCAGGGCGGGGTGCAATTCCCCACCGGCGGTAATTGCGCGCAATGTGCATAGCCCGCGAGCGCTTGGCGCCTCGAACTGCTCCGGCAGGACGGCGACAAGGTCAGCAGACCCGGTGTGATCCCGGGGCCGACGGTCATAGTCCGGATGAAGAGAGAACGGGATTGGCACCAAAGGGCCGCGCGCGGAGTTCATGCTTGCATGACCCAGCGGGTCGTACCCTTAAATCCCATTCGATTCATAACGCCCTGTTTTTTTCTTAAACAGGAGTCAGAACATGCAACCCACCGCAATCGACAGCAAAAGCAAAAACCACCACGGCGAGCGCGTCGCGTTTATCCAGGCCTGCTGGCACAAGGACATTGTCGACCAATCGCGCAAAGGCTTCCTCAGCGAAATGATCGCCCTGGGTTACCAGGAATCGGACATCGATTTCTTCGAAGTCGGTGGCGCCTTTGAAATGCCCCTGCACGCCAAGCTGCTGGCCAAGACCGGCCGTTACGCCGGCATCGTTGCCGCGGCCCTGGTGGTGGACGGCGGCATCTACCGTCACGAGTTCGTGGCCCAATCGGTGGTCAGCGGCCTGATGCAGGTTCAGCTGGAAACCGAAGTGCCGGTGTTCTCGGTGTCCCTGACCCCGCACCACTTCCACGCGGGCAGCGAGCACCACACCTTTTTCCATGATCATTTCGTGCACAAGGGCCAGGAAGCTGCGCGCACGTGCGCCGACACCTTGCACAAGGTGCGTGCAATCCGCCGCAGCGAGCCACGGGCTGTAGCGGTTTAAGCAACACTGCAAAACAAAATGTGGGAGGGGGCTTGCCCCCGATTGCAGTGTAACAGTCAGAAATTTTTTAACTGAGACCGCTATCGGGGGCAAGCCCCCTCCCACATTTGAATCCGGTTACGTCTTGAGACCTATGCCAAGCCCGCGTCCGTGGTCGGCACGATCAATATCCCTGCCCGCAAGCCATTCTTAACCTTCGGGTTGGGGAAGATGATGCGCGCACCCTCCTCCTCGATCACCCAGCGGGTCTTGGCGACGTCTTCGGCGAGCAGATAACCCTTTTCCAATTCCGAAAAGTTTTCTACATCCGCCGGCAAGTGCAGCAGGAAAGCATCGCTGTGCTTGATGACTTCCCGCGACACGGCGAACAGTTTCAACCCCTCCAGACTGTCAGTCTCAGGCTCGGTGCCTTCGATGATCTGCTTGAGGCGCAGCTCCAGGCGGGAAACATTCACGCCCTGGTTCTGCCCGAACGGCCGCGCCTTGCCCAGTTCCAGGGTGAAGGCCTCGGCCTCCAACTGCTCGTAGGTAAACGCGGTGAAAGTGATCGAGCTCTTGTTCTGCAGCAACACTGCTTCCATGCCGGCAGCGTTCAGGCGGGCCAGTTCGTGGCGTGAATGCTGGCGCCCGGCCTTCCACGGGTAGAGCGCAAACTGCTCGACCTTCGAGCCACGAATGGCGGTGTGCAGGTCGTAATGCAGGCGCGCACGGCCAGGCAGGCTGAAGAAGCTGCGAGCCAATTGTTCCAGCTCGGCGGCGCGCATGGCTTCAGGGCCGATGTTTTTTTCGTGACGACCGTTGAACAGCCGGTTGACGTCCAGTTCGAGGAAACGCTCGCCGCGACGCATGGCCTCGGGGTTGCCGAACAGGAACAGAATACGGGTGCGGGGCTTGATCTCCCCACGGGCGATGCCATGCAACAGGCGGTCGAGCAGTTCGATCGGCGCGGTTTCGTTGCCATGGATGCCGGACGACAGCAGCACGTCGCTGCCGTTGTCCCGCGCTTGCGGCGGGCGCACTTCGAGCGCGCCTTCGCTGAGCCAGCGCATCTGCACGCCGTCGACAGTCAGTTGAATTTTTTGCGCCGGTTCACGACCGGCGAGCGTCAGTTCAAGGAGTTTGCCGAGGGCGAGCATAAGCAGCTTCCTTAGTGGTTGCAGCCTGGGCCGTGGACGTGATCGTCGTCGTCACCCTCAACCTCGGCCGGTTCCATTTCGAGTTGCAGGCTCATCAGGTTGGTGGCCAGTGGGCGCATCAGCAGGTTGGCGTACTCGGCGTCGCCTTCTTCCACATCCACACCGATCAGCAGTTGGCCACGGCCGTCGTGCTGAATCCAGACTTCCTTGCCCTGCCAGATCACGGCAACGCGGGTGCAGGAGGTTTCCAGTTGGGTGCCGTCGGTGTCTTCAAGGATCAGTTGCAGGGTATCGGTGCTCATAAATAGCTCTCAGCCGTGTGGCATTAATTGATCTGAAAAGGATATACCGCGCCCAGTTTAAGGATTTGCGTCAGTTCATCCAATGCCGTCCGGCACTCAACCAGCAATTGCGGGTCAGCCAGATCGCTTTCGCGCAGGCTGTCGCGGTAGTGCTTGTCGACCCACTGGGTCAGCGTCTCATACAACGGCGCGGTCATGATAACCCCAGGGTTCACCGCCGCCAGCTCGGTTTCGTTCAACGCCACGCGCAAACGCAGGCACGCCGGGCCACCGCCGTTCTGCATGCTTTGCTTGAGGTCGAAGACCTTGACTTCGCGGATCAAACCACCGGCACCGGTGAGGCCCTGCAGATACTGCCAGACGCGCGTGTTGGCGCGGCACTCTTCCGGCACGATCAGCAGCATCGAGCCGTCGGCGCGAGTCAGCAATTGGCTGTTGAACAGGTAGGAACGCACGGCGTCTTCGACGCTGACCTGGGCACGCGGCACACACACCGACTGGAAGTTACCGCCCAACTTGCCCAACTTGGCCTGCAGCTCGCCAAGCATCTGCTCGGTGTTGAGGAACGCGTCCTCGTGATAGAACAGCACTTCGCCATTGCCCACCGCGATCACATCGTTATGGAACACGCCCGCATCGATCACCGCCGGGTTCTGCTGGGCGAAGACCACGCCGCCATCGTTCAGGCCGTGCAGGCGGGCGACGGCTTGGGACGCTTCGAGGGTCTGGCGCGCCGGGTACTTCTGCGGCGCCGGGTAACGGGTGTCGAACGCGCTGCGGCCGAACACGAAAAACTCGACGCCCGCCTCGCCATAGTCACGGCAGAAACGTGTGTGGTTGGCCGCACCTTCGTCGCCGAACTGCGCCACCGCCGGCAACGCGGCGTGGTGGGCGAAGTGTTTCGCATCGGCAAACATCGCCCCCAGCACGCGGCTGGTAGTCGGGTGTTCGATGCTGCGGTGGTATTTGCAGTTGAGGTTGGCGGCGGTGAAATGCACGCGGCCATCCGCCGTGTCGGCGCTCGGGCTGACGGTGGCGGCGTTGGCCACCCACATGCTCGACGCGGAGCAACTGGCGACCAGCAGCGGCATGGCCTGCTTGGCCGCTTGCTCGATGACCTGGGCATCGCTGCCGCTGAAGCCGAGGTTGCGCAAGGTGGCCACGTCCGGACGTTCCTGCGGTGCGAGCACGCCTTGCACAAAGCCCATGTCCATCAGCGCTTTCATTTTTTGCAGGCCCTGCAACGCCGCTTCCTTCGGGTTGGAAGCCTGCTGGCTGTTGCTCTGGGACGCGACGTTGCCGTAGGACAAACCGCCGTAGTTATGGGTCGGCCCCACTAGACCGTCAAAATTGACTTCATAGGATTTCATCGGCGAGGCTCCACGAACATCTGTTTTTATAGGCATCTAATGACTTGAATACACCACCAACCAAATGTGGGAGGGGGCTTGCCCCCGATAGCAGTCTGCCAGTTGATGAATCAGGTGACTGATCCACCGCTATCGGGGCAAGCCTCCTCCCACATTTAGATCAGTGTAATGCCGGGGGTGAGTGTGGCTGGAACCACCAGGCTCGGGGTCTCCAGCGACGCCACCGGGTACGCACAATAATCCGCCGCGTAATAGGCGCTGGCGCGATGGTTGCCCGATGCCCCGACACCGCCGAACGGCGCGGTACTCGCGGCGCCGGTCAATTGTTTGTTCCAGTTGACGATCCCGGCGCGGCTTTCCAGCCAGAACTGCTGGTAACGCGCTTCGGAATCCGACAACAAGCCAGCGGCCAGGCCGTACTGGGTGTTGTTGGCTTCGGCAATCGCCGCTGCGAAATCAGCGTAGCGGATCACCTGCAACAGCGGGCCGAACAGCTCTTCGTCGGCACGTTCGCTCACCTCGGTGACGTCAATGATGCCCGGCGTCAGCAACGCAGCCTGATCCTGCGGCTGGGTCATTTCCAGCAGCGCCACGGCGCCGTTGGCCAACAGCAGTTCCTGGGCGTACATCAAGGCTTTCGCCGCTGCCAGGGAAATCACCGAGCCCATGAACGGCGCCGGTTGCTGGTCGAACGCGCCGACGGCAATCGTCGCGCTGACCGCCACCAGCCGCGCCAGCAACGCATCGCCCCAGGCGCCTTCGGGCACCAGCAAGCGACGGGCACAGGTGCAGCGCTGGCCGGCCGAGATAAACGCCGATTGAATGATGGTGTACACCGCCGCATCCACGTCGGCCACTTCATCCACCACCAGCGGGTTGTTGCCGCCCATTTCCAGGGCGAGGATCTTGTCCGGACGCCCGGAGAACTGCTGGTGCAAGTGGTTGCCGGTGCGGCTGGAGCCGGTGAAGAACAACCCGTCGATACCCGGGTTGGCCGCCAGGGCGATCCCGGTTTCCCGCGCACCTTGCAGCAGGTTCAACACGCCCGCCGGCAGGCCCGCTTCGATCCAGCATTGCACGGTCAACTCGGCGACTTTCGGGGTCAGCTCGCTTGGCTTGAACAACACGGTATTGCCCGCCAGCAACGCCGGGACGATATGGCCGTTAGGCAGGTGACCGGGGAAGTTGTAAGGGCCAAACACCGCCACCACACCGTGGGGCTTGTGGCGCAACACCGCGGTGGCGTCGCCCAGCGGGCTGCTCTTCTCGCCGGTACGCTCGCGGTAGCTTTGCACCGAGATCGCGATCTTGTTGGCCATGCTGGTGACTTCGGTGGCCGATTCCCACAGTGGCTTGCCGGTTTCCTCACCGATGCAGCGGGCGATTTCATCGGCGCGTTTTTTCAAGGTAGTGGCGAAGGCTTCGAGCACGGCGATGCGCTCTTCCAGCGAACGCCGGGCCCACGCCGGAAACGCCTGGCGCGCGGCCTGCACGGCGGATTCGACCTGCTCGGCGCTGGCGCCCTTACCGGCCCACAGCACGTGCTGGGTCACCGGGTTGCGCGACTCGAACAGTTCACCCTGGCCAGCCAGCCAGCTACCTGCGATATACAGCGAATTCATTATTTCGACTCCCGAGCAGCGGACAACGGTACGGCACGCACTTGATCGCCCACCACCAGTTGCAGGCGTTTGGCGGTCAATGGATCGACCACCAGCGTGCCTGCCGCCAGGCGAGCCGGTGCGGCGGTGATGCGGCACTCTTCGCGCTTGCGGTTATGGATCAGGAACGGCGTGGCGTCGTCCCCCGGCGTGCCGATGGCGAGCACCAGCGACTGACTGTCGCGCACCGCACGAATCTTGCTGGTCTCGCATTCCACCGCCGGGCCGGCATCGAAGATGTCGACATAGCCCTGGTAGCTGAACCCTTCGCTCTTGAGCATGCTCAGCGCCGGCTCGGTGTCCGGGTGGACCTTGCCGATCACGTTGCGCGCATCCTCGGAGAGGAAGCAGCTGTACAGCGGAAATTTCGGCATCAGCTCGGCGATAAAGGCTTTGTTGCCCACGCCAGTGAGGTAGTCGGCCTGGCTGAATTCCATCTTGAAGAAGTGCCGGCCCAGGCTTTCCCAGAACGGCGAGCGCCCGGCTTCGTTAGACACGCCGCGCATCTCGGCGATGATCTTGTTGCCGAACAGCTGCGGGAACTCCGCGATAAACAGCAAGCGCGCCTTGGCCAGCATGCGGCCGTTGAGGCCGTTGCGGTAATCGGCGTGCAGGAACAACGAGCACAGTTCGGAGTTGCCGGTGAGGTCGTTGGCCAGGAACAGCGTCGGGATCTCGCGGTAGATATTCAGCTCCTGGGAGGCGCTGACGGTCAGGCCGACCCGGAAGTTGTACCAGGGCTCGCGCAGGCCGACGGCGCCAGCGATGGCGGAAATGCCCACCACGCGGCCTTCGTCGTTTTCCAGCACGAACAGGTAGTCGGCATCCCCGCGCCCGGCTTCGCCACGGAAGGTTTTTTCCGCCCAGCCAACCCGGTGGGCCAGGCGTTCTTCGTTGGCCGGCAAGGTGGTCAGGCCGGTGCCGGTGCTGCGCGCCAGATCAATCAGGGCTGGTAAATCGCTGCTGCGTACAGGACGAACGATCATGCTATCTCCTCAGACGGGCCGCCCGTTCAGGCCACCCGCAAAACTCTGCTTTAAACCGCAACCAAACGCACGCTGGCGCCTTCACCGACGCCCAGGGCTTCGGCCGCTTCCAGGTCCAGGGTCACCGGTTTGCCGGGCGCGTAGTCCAGTTCCAGCATCACCGCGCGGTAATCCTGCAACTGCGCGTTACTCACCAGGTACTGGCGACCGACACCCTTGACCCGCTCGCCGATCTTCACTGGCACCACGCGGCTCTGGGCGATCGAGCGAATGCCCGAGATCCGTGCGTGCAGCGTCGGGCCGCCGTCGAAGATGTCGATGTAGTGGTCGGTCTCGAAGCCTTCGCGCATGAGGATGTCGAAGGTGATCTGCGCACGCGGATGCACCTGGCCCATCGCTTCCTGGGCTTCATCCGGCAGCAGCGGCACATAGATCGGGTAGTGCGGCATCAGCTCGGCGAGGAACGTGCGGCTTTTCAGCCCGCACAGGCGCTCGGCGGCGGCGTAGTTGAGGTCGAAGAAGTTGCGCCCGATGGCGTCCCAGAACGGCGAATCACCGTGCTCGTCGCTGTAGCCGACAATTTCGGTCACCACCGAGTCGGCAAAGCGCTCGGGGTGGCTGGCAACGAACAACAGGCGCCCACGGGAATTGAGTTCCGACCACGGCGAACCGACCAGCTCGGGCACCACGTAGAAGCTGGTGAGCAGGCTGTTGCCGGTGAGGTCATGGCACTGGGAAAGCACGTGGATCTTGTTGTGGATCTTCAACTCGCGGGAGGCGTGGACAAAGGTCTCGTTACGGAAGCTGTAGAACGGCTCCGAGTAGCCGGCCGAGGCGACGATGGCCGAGCAGCCCGCGAGTTTGCCGGTCTCGGTGTCTTCCAGCACGAAGAAATAGCTTTCTTCACCGTTGAAACTGACCTCGGCGGCGAAGGACGCTTCGCTCGCGGCGATCTTGTCGCTCAGGCGTTCCACATCATCCGGCAAGGAGGTGACACCAATCGGGCTGTCCGCAGCCAGACGCTGTACCTCGCCCAGATCAGCCATTTGCGCGGGGCGCATCACCAGCATGGTGTCACTCCTTAACTCGAAAAACTCATAGGAAAAAAATACCGGACAGGTCAGGAACAACACATATCCCAATGTGGGAGGGGCGGTGCGACGATTCGACTTGCCCCCGATAGCGGTGTATCAGTCACCAGATGTATCAACTGACAGACTGCTATCGGGGGCAAGCCCCCTCCCACATTTGACCTGGGTCCGGCCGACAGAAGGTGTAGCTATCAGGCTTGCGTCAGCGTTTTTACCGCACGTTCGAAGCGGTCCAGGCCTTCATTGATGTCCGCATCCTCCACCACCAGGCTCGGCGCAAAACGCACCACGTCGGGGCCGGCTTGCAGGATCATCAGGTTTTCTTTCTCGGCCGCGTTAAACACGTCCTTGGCCTTGCCTTTCCAGGCGTCGCTCAACACGCAACCGAGCAGCAGGCCCAGGCCGCGCACTTCGCTGAAGATCCCGTATTGTTTGCCGATCTGTTCCAGGCGGGCCTGGAACAGGTCGTGCTTGGCGTTGACGCCGGCCAGCACTTCAGGCGTGTTGATCACATCGAACACCGCCCCCGCCACCGCGCACGCCAGCGGGTTGCCGCCGTAGGTGGTGCCGTGGGTGCCGACCACCAGGTGCTTGGCCAGCGCCTCCGTGGTGAGCATGGCGGCAATCGGGAAACCGCCGCCCAGGCTCTTGGCGCTGGTGAGGATGTCCGGCACTACACCGTAGTGCTGGTAGGCGAACAGGTGGCCGCTGCGGCCCATGCCGGTCTGCACTTCGTCGAACACCAGCAGCGCGTCGTGGGCGTCGCACAGTTCGCGGGCGCCTTGCAGGTAGGCCAACTCGGCCGGCAGTACGCCGCCCTCGCCCTGGATCGGTTCCAGCACCACGGCGCAGGTCTTGTCCGACACGGCGGCTTTCAGCGCGGCCAGGTCGTTGAAAGGCACGTGGGTGATGCCGGTGATCTTAGGCCCGAAACCGTCGGAGTACTTCGACTGGCCACCGACGTTGACGGTGAACAGGGTGCGGCCGTGGAAGCTGTTCAGTGCCGCGATGATCTCGTATTTTTCGCTGCCGAAGCGGTCGAACGCCACGCGACGGGCCAGCTTGAACGCAGCCTCGTTGGCTTCGGCGCCGGAGTTGCAGAAGAACACGCGCTCGGCAAAGGTCGCGTCGATCAGCTTGTGGGCCAGGCGCAGGGCCGGCTCATTGGTGAAGACGTTGGAAACGTGCCACAGCTTGTTGGCCTGTTCGGTCAAGGCACCGACCAGTACCGGGTGGGCATGGCCCAACACGTTGACCGCGATGCCGCCGGCAAAGTCGATCAGCTCGCGACCCGCCTGGTCCCACACGCGCGAACCTGCGCCGCGCACGGGGATGAATGCGGCAGGTGCGTAGTTGGGCACCATGACCTGGTCGAAATCGGCACGTTGCACCGGGGCTTGCTCAACGGACATCGGAGTCTCCTGAAGAGGAACGCCCGCCTGGAACTGGCGGGCGATGCAGGGATTGTAAGGACAGTTTTCAGTGCGGCCTTGCCGCCAAGCGACAACTTCTTATAGCGCCAACCCGCGATTTTGGCGGGTTTACGCCAATGCGACAAATAGCATCGCAATGGCGCAGTTTAAACGCTCGCGGGTCGCAACGGCAGGTGGTCAAGCAGGATAGCCATAACTTGGCTGGCGGCCTGCTATCTATCTACCCCCCGTCGGCCGCCCGATGTTGTTTTGCTGATACGCCTGTTCATCATGCAAAGGCGTTTCCCCGTGACTCAACCCACCCCGCCCCTCGAACTCGCAGACCTGTCGACCTATCGCGACCTGCACATGGATATCCTCGAGCACGCCGTGCCCGCCTGGCTGCCCGCCACCTCCGCCGCCAAGCGCGCCGCACTGAGCAACGTGCAGCCAGTCATCCCGGCCTGGTACAAAAGCGCCTCCGCCCAGGACCACGACACCCTGAAAACCCGGGTCAATAGCGCCTGGCGCGCACAACAGCAGGTCGACCAGGCGATGGCCAACCTGAAATCGCCGCAAGACTTCGGCGCGCCGCTGCTGCAACAGCGGCTCAAGCAGCGGTTCGGTATCGAGTTGGATGTCAGGACCACCTATCTGCGGCTCTATATTGCGCAGACCATCCCATGGTTTCCCGTGCGCACTGGGGCGGCAAGGACGTGGACCGTCTCGCTGCTCGAGGCGGCCCTGCACAACTTCGAAGCCGACGAACACTATGAAGCGCACTCCGGCTTCATCACCCCACCCACGAGCAGCGGGCAATTCGAGCCCCTGCCGGCCGTCGACGCACAGATCAGCATCGCGCAGTTCACCGCGCTATGCCGCGAACTGGACATCGGCGGCCACTACCAGCGCTACCTTGAGCAGTACTTCGACTTCAACAACCCGGTGGCCACGGCAAGCCTGCAAGGCAAGCTCAAGCACAGCCAGGCGGCGGACTTGAGCGTCGCGCTACAAATGGCCCGGATGAAAAAAGACCTGCGCGATGATCAGTCCTTCACGCTGCTGCAACGCCTGCTCAACGCCGACGACAGCCGCAACACCTGCTACCCGCTGCTGTGTTATGACCTGACGATCATGTCGAGCACCCTCACCGGCATCGTGCTGTTTGCCGAGAACATCGGCAGCCGCCAACCGGTGGGCCTGATCGCCTATATCCCCGACGATCCCTACGCGCCGCTCAAACAGTACCCCACGCTCGTGGCCTTCATGACTGCACTCGGGAACATCCTGCGCAGCGCCGAGTACCAGCAGTTCTTCAGCCGCTTCGTCAATCACGCAGAGCGCGGCCCATTCTTCGCCGACCTCAATCGCAGGCTGTCCAACGTCAGCTGGCACCTGCACACACGCGGCGACCCGCTGCCGTCCTGGCGCGAAACCCCCATCGACCAGCCACACCTGGCACTCCGCGCCACCGCCATCAGCGGCAACCTGTTCAGCCACCTGTTCCAGCGCAAACTCAGCAAGGTATTCAACGATGCCCGCACCCTCGCCGTGTCCACCGCCAGCGCCGATCAGAAAGCGCGCTGGGAACGCTGGGACATCGTGCGCAACATCGCCTCGGCACTGCTGCAAATCGCGGCATTCGTGGCCGCGCCCTTCGTCCCGCCGGTGGGCCTGCTGATGCTCGGCTACAGCGCCTACCAGATGCTCGATGACGCCTTTGAATGGATCGTCGACTGGGCCGTGGGCGACGTGACCGAAGCCTTCAAGCATTTATTGTCGTGCGTGGAGCAAGGCGTGCAATTGGGCCTGTTCATCGCCGGCGCGCCCCTGGCCAGCGGCGCGCTGCGCGCATTGCTGCCCGCCGAGGCGCTGCGGTTTTTCGAGCGCCTCAAGCCGGTGACGCTGCCCGATGGCAAGACCCGCCTGTGGAAACCCGACCTGACGCCCTATGCCCACGACCTGCAACTGGCGCCGCATGCCTACCCAAACGCGGAGGGCCTGCATGCCCACAATGGCACGCAGATCCTCAAGCTCGCGGACCAACCGTTCGTGGTCCAGACCGATCCCGTCACGCAACAGCCCTACCTGCAGCATCCCACGCGCACCAACGCCTACCGCCCGCCCCTGAGGAGCAACGGCAAAGGCGCCTGGCTGACCGAACTGGACAACCCGCTGAGCTGGGACAGCCTGACCCTGATGAAACGCCAGGGCCCTCACACCCAAGGCCTCAGTAACGATCAGTTGACGACGGCGCAGCGCATCAGCGCCACCGACGACGGCGCGCTACGCAGCCTGTACCTCAACCGCCACACACCGCCGCCGCTGCTGACCGATACGCTGCAACGGTTCAAGATCGACCAGACGCTGCAGGACTTCATCGATCAAATGAACAGCGACGACCCGGCGATCTACGCACGGGCCGATGGGCAGACCCAACTGCACCTGCTCGCCAACCTGGGCCTGTGGCCAAAAACCAAGACGTTGCGCTTTTTGGACGCTCGAGGCCGAACCCTGTGGGAGCTGCCCGGCGAAACCAACGCCAGCGTGGTGCAACTGCACGACGCCCAACTCAGCAACGGCGACTTGCTGAAGGCCCTGCTGGAAAGCCTCGACAAGGCGCAACGCAAGACCTTGCTCGGGGAAGCCTTCGGCGACCCGGTCACCTCCCTGCACAACCAGGCGCTCAAACTCAGGAAAAAGCTGGCGGGCCTGGCCCAGGCACATCGGCGCGAACTGTTCGATGCGCGCTATCAAAGGCTCGACAGCCCCACCAACCCTCGGCAGCAGGTCATGCGCGAGCACACGCCCGGCCTACCGCTCAGCGCCGCCGATGCCGTGCTGGACAGCGCCAACAGCCTGGAACTGCAGGAAGTCGACCAAGGAAAAGTCCCGCCGCGCCTGCACCCGTTGGCTCAAACCCTGCGCGACGAAGCCCGCATCACCCAGGCCTACGAAGGGCTGTACCTGAACTCGACGGACACGCCGGACACCCATCGACTGGCCCTGCATTCCCTGGAGCGTCTACCGGGATGGGCGCGGAAAAAGCTGCGCCTCGAGATCAGAGATGCCGACGACGGCCTGATTGATGCAATCGGCAAACCGAAGGCGCGCATCAAGCGTGTGCTGGTGCGCTCCGCCGACGGCCGTTACACCCCGCAAGACAGCCGTGGCCCGCTGTCGGCGCCAACCGACCTGTACAGTGCCATCCTCCAGGCGCTGCCCGATGCCGAGCGCGATGCCCTGGGCCTGCGCATCGGCCAAGGCCCCGCCCTGCGCCAGGCACTGCGCAACCACACACTGGAACGCCAAGCCGCACGCACGCTGATCACCGCCCAAACGGCCCGCGCGCCCACCGACACGCGCACGCACCTGCGCCTGCTGGGCATGGACAACTATGCCCCGGCGCCTGCAGCCCCGGCGGCCGAGCCCGATTTGCATGGGCTGGCCCGCGCGCTGTTTCCTGCCCATACCGATGAGCAAATCGGTGAACTGCTGCAAGACCTCGGCAACCGTCCGGGCGGCGCCTTGCCGATCCTCACCGCGCTGCGCCAGGAGTACCTGCAGCTCGGTGAGGACGTGGCCGCCTGGGAAGCCGGCACGCCAAGGCGCTACCCGGATAGCGAGGTGAACATGAGCCGTCAGGAGTACCTCGATGTGCGGCAAAATCGCCACCTCTTCTCGCGTGAACTCATGCGTTGCTGGCGCCGAGAAACCGAGGCCGACCACTACTTCGACCCACCCGCCCGCAATGGTCAGAAACTCCGGCTGCCCTACCCGCTCCACGGAGAGTTGCCGGCGCTGCGCGCCAACTTCGAACACATCTCCTACCTGGAACTGTTCGGCGACCGGCGCGCATTGAATGTCGAGGCGTTCTTGCGCAGTTTTCCCAGGCTGCGTTACCTGAGCATCAGCCATGCCCAACTGGGCCAACTGCCGCCGGTCGTCAGCCGCCTGCCTCATCTCAACGCATTGATTCTCAGCGACTGCCACATCACCCTGACACCCGAGCATCTAAGCGCCCTGACGGCCATGAGCAGGCTGCGCGCCCTGGACCTGTTCAACAACCCGCTGGGGTCCACGCCCAGCGTTGCCAACATGCCTGAATTGCAATACCTGGACCTTTCCCACACCGGCATTTCTGCGCTGCCCGATGGTCTGCTCAGCCGACCGGCACTGGAACTGGCGGCGCTGTCTTACAACCGGATCACACAGTTACCGAGCGCGCTGTTTGAGCTGCCCGCAGACGCCCGCCACACCCTTGACCTGTCCGGCAACCCCCTGTCACGACCGAGCCTTGAGCAGGTGAAAGCCTACTTCCAACGGACCGGCCGCTATTGGGATATCGACGCATCAAATGTCGACATCCAGCGCGTCAATACGCTGTTCCCAGACTTCAGCGCGAACGAAGTCAACCGCTTCATCTTTGGCCTGCCGGGCAACCTGGAAATGGGCCAGATCGAATTGGCCCGACTGGAAGTGGACTATGCAGAGCTGTCTGCCGGGCTCGAAACCTGGGCGCGCCAGGCCGCTACGCCCGAGGAGCAAGTACGACGCCAAGCGTTCAAACGCTCGCTCCAGGCTTGCTGGCGCCGGGAGAGTGCGCTGGATGAACGCCATCCCCAGGCCATTCCCACGTACAGCCTGGAAACCCCCTCCCCGTTTACTGGAGAATTCCCCGCCATCAACAGCGTCTTCAGCCATGTTTCTTCATTGCGTCTGCTCGGCGCGGGCGACCCCTTCCCACTGCAATCGAGCCTGTTTTTCAGAGGGTTCCCGACGCTGAGCCACCTGTCTATCGAGCAGTATGGGCTGGGCGATATCCCCGGCGCGGTATTCGACTTGCCACAACTGTTATCCCTGCGCCTGCCCCATTGCCGCATCACGCTGTCAGCCGAGAGCGCCGCGTCTCTGGCGACGCTGGACCACTTGGAACAATTAGACCTGAGCCACAACCCACTGGCGCGGCTCCCGGACTTCGGCGCATTGCCCAGACTGGTCAGCGTCAACCTGCAAGCCACCGGCCTGGAGGCTATCCCCAACAGCCTGTTGACCGCCGTCGAGCGCAAGTGCGTCAACCTGAGCAACAACCTGATCAGCGAGATCCCCGCTGGCGCGTTCGGTTTATCCAGCACCGTCACCGGCGCCTTCGACCTCTCGCGCAACCCGCTGTCCAGGGCGGCGCTGTCGCAGATAAAGCGCTACAGCCAGCGCATCGGCGGGCATTTCCAGGCCGACGCGCCGACCGCCCTGCGAGACCGGATCAAAGCGCTGTACCCCACGTTCACCGACGGCGAAGCCAATCGCTTTTTCTTTGAATTGCCGGGTGACCTGGACGCGGCAGAGCCGGCCCTCAAGCGCCTGGAAGACCAATACAAAACACTGCGCGAAGACCTGCGACTGTGGATGCTGGACGTTCCAACCCGCCACCCGATCCTGGATGTGCCACTGGATGAACAAACACGCGCGCAGGATCAGCTCCACCGCCAGGCGTTCAAAACCTATCTGGAAGACGCCTGGCGCCGCGAAAGCGAAATGGACGACGACCACGACAGCCTCGAACCCACCCATAAGCTGGTGTTTGAAACCAACATCCTGGGCGACCTGCCGGAACTGAGCGCGCAGTTTGACCACGTGTCGTCCCTCGAAATCGAGGGTGAAGGCAGCATTACCGGGGTTGATGGGTTACTCAGGTGCTTCCCGAAACTGCGCAGGCTGATCCTCTCCAAGCACCACCTTGGCACTGTGCCACACAGCGTGTTCAGCCTGACCGAACTGAGCACCCTGAGCCTGACCGAGTCCGCTGTGCAATTGACGCCGCAGAGCATCAGCGCATTGGCCGAGATGAAGAGCCTGGTTTATCTGGATTTGAGCGAGAACCCGCTGGGACTGTCACCGGACGTCAGTCGCCTGAGCGAACTGGAGTCGCTGTACCTGCCCGACACCGCCCTGCGCGAAATGCCTCGCGGCGTGTTTGGCCTGCCTGAACTGCACACCCTGGACGTGAGTGACAACCTGATCGAAGGATTGCCCACCGACCTTCTGGAAATGGCCGCGCCGCTCGACGAGGTATCGGACTTCAGCGGTAACCCCTGGTCGGCGCAAAGCCTCAACGCCTTGCGCCAGTACTACCTGCAAACCGGTAACGACCTGGCAGTCGATGAAGCCCGGGTGGATTCAACCGGCACTGCGCTGGTCAGGTCCGACTCAACCGAGCCGATGGAGGAATAACGCGCCAGCCGGCACTCAGTCGGCACTCAGCCGCGCTCGGACGGCACCGACGACAACTCGAACGGGCTGCTGCTGCGCCGCTGGTTGCGGTCTTCGCGAGGGGTGGCGCCAAAGAAATTGCGGTAGGCGCTGGAGAAATGCGGCCCCGAGGAGAAGCCGCAGGACAGGCCGATCTGGATGATCGACTTGCTGGTTTGCATCAGCATCTGGCGGGCCTTGTTCAGGCGCAGTTCCAGGTAATACTGGCTGGGGACGCGATTGAGGTACTGCTTGAAGATGCGCTCCAATTGTCGTCGCGACACGCAGACGTGCTGGGCGATTTCGTCGGTGGTCAGCGGCTCTTCGATGTTGGCTTCCATCAACAGAACGGCCTGGGTCAGCTTCGGATGGCTGGACCCCAGGCGGTTTTGCAGGGGGATGCGCTGGCGCTCGCCGCCTTCGCGGATGCGTTCCACCACCAGTTCTTCGGACACCGCACCGGCCAGCTCGGCGCCGTGATCACGGGCCAACACCGCCAGCAACAGGTCGAGTACCGACATGCCGCCACACGCGGTCAGGCGATCGCGGTCCCAGTCGAACAAATGGCTGGTGGCGATGACCTTGGGGAAGCGCTCGGCGAAATCGTCCTGCCAGCGCCAATGGACGGCGGCGCGGTAGCCGTCGAGCAAACCGAGCTGGGCCAGCGGGTAGACACCGGCCGACAAACCACCGACCACGCAACCGGCGCGCACCAGTTGCTTGAGCGCGGCGCTGAGCTGGGAAGCGATCACTGTGGGCGGTTCGTCGGCCACTAGGAATAGCTTTTGGAAGCCTTCTAGCTTGCCGGTCCACGGCCCGCCCGGCAGTTGCCAGGCGCCTTCGGTCTGCGGTTCGGCCTGCAGAAACGACAGTTCGTAGACCACCTCCGGATGCACCCGCTGAGCAACGCGCAAGGCCTCCTCAGCCAGCGCAAGCGTCAGTGCTTTTGTGCTGGGCCAAATCAGGAAACCAATTCGATGGGCAGTCATGGAGGGCTATCCGAAGCAAAAACAGTGAAAGAAGCCGTGGGCCAATGCTAGCCCGTAAATGAACACAAATCTCAAAAACGATGAACATCCAATGTGGGAGGGGCGGTGCGACGATTCGACTTGCTCCCGATGGCGCTGTATCAGAATCAGATGTGCTGACTGACACTCAGCTATCGGGGGCAAGTCGAATCGTCGCACCGCCCCTCCCACATAAAGCAGCGCTCACAAGGAGTGGCTACTTCAAGCTGCCGGAAAGGAACTGCTGAAGACGTTCGGACTGGGGATTGACCAGCACTTCGCGCGGGTTGCCGCGTTCTTCGACGATGCCTTTGTGCAGGAACACCAATTGGTTGGACACTTCACGGGCAAAGCCCATTTCGTGGGTCACCACCACCATGGTGCGGCCTTCCTGCGCCAGGTCCTGCATGACCTTGAGCACTTCGCCGACCAACTCCGGGTCCAGCGCCGAAGTGGGTTCGTCGAACAGCATCACCTCCGGCTCCATCGCCAGCGCTCGGGCAATCGCCACGCGCTGTTGCTCGCCACCGGACATATGGCCCGGGAACGCGTCCTTACGATGGCCTACGCCGACTTTGGCCAGGTAGTGCTCGGCCTTTTCCCGTGCGTCTTTTTTCGACATGCCCAGCACATGCACTGGGGCTTCCATCACGTTTTCCAGTGCAGTCATGTGCGACCACAGGTTGAAATGCTGGAACACCATGGACAGGCGCGAACGCATGCGTTGCAGCTGTTTCGGGTCGGCGGCCCGCAGGGCGCCGTCCTTGTTGGCCACCAGTTTCAGCTCTTCGTCATTGAGCAGGATCTTGCCAGCGTGGGGTTGCTCCAGCAGGTTGATGCAGCGCAAAAAGGTACTTTTGCCCGAACCACTGGAACCGATGATGCTGATCACATCACCGGCCGAAGCGGCCAGGGACACGCCTTTGAGCACTTCATGACTGCCATAGCGTTTATGCAGGTCTTGGACTTCAAGTTTGTACATGCGGTCGGTTCTCACAAAAACAGGTGGTCAGTCGTTGAGCAAGCGCCCGTGACGCAGCGCTTCGCGCCCCGCCACCTTGGCCAGCCAGAAACCCGCTTGGGCATAACGTAGCCGTTCAACGGCAAACAACACCCCCGAAGTGCCGGCGCGGATGATGCTCACGCGGTCTTCCAGAGGGTCAATCACTTCAAAAATCGGTTCGCCGGCGTCCACCCAGTCACCGGCTTTACGCAGGTAACTGATCACACCGGCATGCGGCGCAAACAGCAACTCGGTGCCTTCGAAGGGCACACCGTCGCAGGGTTCGTACTGTGGCGCCGGCCACTCACCGTTAATCAGGCCCTGTTCGGCGAGGAACGCGAGGATGCCTTCGGCGTGGAAGATTGCTTCATCGCGGCCGGTATCAGCCTGGCCGCCCAGTTCCAGGGTGGTCGCCAGGCATGCCAGCGGAATCTGCGCCTCGGGGAACGCCCGCGACAGACGCAGCCAGGGCAGCGAGCAGGCTTCATCGAACGAGCTGCCGCCGGAGTCTTCCGCCAGCAGGCCGACTTTCACATTCAAATGCGCCGACAGCGAACGCCACTGCGGCCAATGCTGGGGCAGTGCGTACATGTGCAGCGCAGCTTCGGCGTCGCAATGCAGGTCGAGGACGATGTCTGCGCTGCAGGCGTGGCTCAACAGCACGCGCTGCATGCCTTGCAACTGGCTGGCCGGCGCGGGCAACGCGTCAAGCGTAGCGCGCATCGCCTGGCGGATCACGCGCACGTTGGCATGGGGGTCGTCCCCGAGCTTGCCGTGCAACTGCGCGATCACCGGCTCGCTCAACTCGACGAAATCACGGTTGAAATTCTTGCCACTGCCAATCTCGAAACGCCCCTGGTGGCTGCCTTGCAGCAGTTGGCCAAGGCCCATCGGGTTGGCCACCGGCACCAGCTCGATCACGCCGTTGAGGGCGCCTTGCTGTTCCAGTTCGGTCAGGCGCTTTTTCAGCTCCCACGCGGCACGCATCCCCGGCAGTTCATCGGCGTGCAGGCTGGCCTGGATGTAGGCCTTGCGCTCGCCGCTGCCGAAACGGAACACGCTCAGTTGGCGCTCGCAGCCCAGGTGGCCCCACGGCAACAGGTGATCGATACGTTCCATATCAGTGCTTCCGTGGAGCCAGGTAGCTCAGCCAGCGGCGCTCGGCCAACTTGAACAAGCGCACCAGGATAAAGGTCAGGCACAGGTAGAACGCGCCGGCGGTGATATAGGCTTCGAACGGCAAATAGTACTGGGCGTTCACCGTGCGCGCGGCGCCGGTGATGTCGATCAGGGTGACGATGGACGCAAGGCTCGTGGTCTGCAGCATCATGATCACTTCGTTGCTGTACTGCGGCAGCGCACGGCGCAGGGCCGACGGCAGCAGGATGCGGCGGTACAGCTTGTAGCGCGACATGCCCATGGCCTTGGCCGCTTCGATCTCGCCATGGGGGGTGGCCTTGAGGCTCCCGGCAATGATCTCGGCGGTGTAGGCGCTGGTGTTGATCGCAAAGGCCAGGCACGCGCAGAACGTGGCGCTGGACAACAGCGGCCACAGGAAGCTCTCGCGCACCGCTTGGAACTGGGCCAGGCCGTAGTAGATCAGGAACAGCTGCACCAGCATCGGCGTGCCGCGGATCACATAGGTGTAGAGCCAGGCGATACCGTTGACGACCGGCTGCTTGGACACACGCATCAACCCCAGGGGCAAGGCGGCGAGCAAGCCGAAAAACAGCGACATTGCCAGCAATTTCAGGGTGGTCAGCAAGCCGCCAAGGTAAAGCGGCATGGCCTCCCAAATGACGTTGTAGTCGAAGATCATAGATCAGCCGCCCTTACGCCTACCGAGTAGCGCTTCTCAAGATGACGCAAGGCCAACAACGACACGCTGGTAATCACCAGGTACATCGCCGCCACTGCGAGGAAGAAGGTAAAAGGCTCGCGGGTGGCATCTGCCGCCTGCTTGGCCTTGAACATCATGTCTTGCAGGCCCACCACCGAAATCAGCGCGGTGGCCTTGGTCAGTACCAGCCAGTTGTTGGTAAACCCGGGGATCGCCAGCCGAATCATCTGCGGCACCATCACCCGGAAAAACACCTGAAAAGGGCTCATGCCATACGCCAGGCCGGCTTCAGCCTGGCCCTTGGGGATGGCCATGAAGGCGCCACGGAAGGTTTCCGAGAGGTAGGCACCAAAGATGAAACCCAGGGTGCCGATACCGGCGGCCAAGGGGTTCAAGTCGATATAGTCGTCATAGCCAAGCATCGGCGCGACGCGGTTCAGCAGGTCCTGACCACCGTAGAAAATCAGCAGGATCAGCACCAGGTCGGGAATCCCGCGGATCATCGTGGAGTACAAGTCACCCAGCCAGGCCAACCAGCGCACCGGCGACAGGCGTAACGCGACCCCGATCAGACCCAGAACAATGGCCAAGGCCATGGACGACAAGGCGAGCTGAAGCGTCAACCATGCGCCATCGAGGATGACGGCCCCGTAGCCTTTCAACATGATTCAGGTCCTCGAAAAGGGGGATGAAAAAATGGCGCAAACCTCAGGAATTCTGTTGCTTGCGCCATTCTGGACAGACCGCTGCGACGATTTACTTGGCGTCTGGGCCGTAAATATCGAAGTTGAAGTACTTGTCCTGGATAGCCTTGTACTTGCCGTTGGCACGGATCGCAGTGATCGCAGCGTTGATGCGATCCAGGTTTTCCTTGTCGCCTTTACGTACCGCGATACCAATGCCATCGCCGAAGTATTTGCTATCGGTAAAGGCTGGGCCGGTGAACGCGTAGCCTTTACCCGCAGCCGTATCGAGGAAACCTTCCTGCAACAGGGTGGCGTCAGCCACGGTGCCGTCGAGGCGACCGGCTTCCACGTCCAGGTAGATTTCGTTCTGCGAGCTGTAAGGAACAACCGTGGCACCTTTAGGCGCCAGGACCTCCTTGGCAAAACGGTCGTGAATCGAACCGCGCTGCACGCCGATCTTCTTGCCTTTCAACTCATCCAGGCTATCGCTGACGGTCGTGCCTTCCTTCAACACCAGGCGCGCCGGGGTCAGGTAGTAGCGGTTGGTGAAGTCCACGGACTTCTTGCGGTCATCGGTGATGGACATGGACGACAGGATCGCGTCGATCTTGCGCACTTTCAGCGCGGGGATCAGGCCGTCGAACTCTTGCTCGACCCAAGTACACTTGACCTTCATCTCTTCGCACAGGGCGTTGCCGATGTCGTAGTCAAAACCGACGATACTGCCATCCGGTGCCTTCGAGGCAAACGGAGGGTAAGCCGCTTCGATACCAATTTTCAGAGGCTTGCCTTCAGCGAAAGCCTGCATGGACAGCACGGACAGCGCCAGGGCGCCCAACAGCACGAGTTTCTTCATCTTGGGACTCCATCGGTATAGGGCAAAACAGCAGTATGAGCCATGGCCCACGATGCGACTGAGTGAAACCGAATAGCGGTGCTGCGTCCTACGCCGATTCAACAGCGGCGACGACGAGCGAGTGATGGGCATTCTAACGACAGGCCGGAAGCCGATATTTCCTCAATGCGACAACAATTTACAGAAGCACTGAGAAAGCGGTTCCAGCACATTGACAGCCCCTGTTTTTTATGCAGAGACAAAAGATATTAAACCTGTTGATACTGCAAATTGCGGGCCTATTATTCGCAAACCCTTCTAGCACGGCAAGTCTGGCGTTTAATCTAATGTCCCCGGGTGTCTAAAACACGGCTTTTCGAGGCAGGCCCGTAGCACTTTGCCTCATGTTAGGGCGAAGGGTTACACATTTGCGCTTCTCGGTAACATTCAGAAACGTCCTCTGCGATAAACCGATATTTATTGGACTGGTGGAGATCCAAATGTGGGAGGGGGCAAGCCCCCTCCCACATGGGACCTTCAGTGGCTTTGAGAGACCACAAACATGGGATCTTCAGTGGTTTTGAGAAACCACAAAAAAGCCCCACCCGGCTCACACCGAATGGGGCTCTGTCCCACCAACCCGCCTTATGCGACGTTCATGGTCTTGTGCGTTTCAATCAAATGCGCCACCACACTTGGGTCGGCCAGGGTGGAGATATCGCCCAAGCCATCGTACTCAGCCGTGGCAATCTTGCGCAGAATCCGCCGCATGATTTTCCCCGACCGCGTCTTCGGCAAGCCCGGTGCCCACTGGATCACATCCGGCGAAGCAATCGGTCCGATTTCCTTACGCACCCAGTTCTTCAGCTCCAGGCGCAGCGCTTCGGTCGGCTCTTCGCCGTTTTTCAGGGTGACATAGACATAGATGCCCTGGCCCTTGATGTCGTGCGGCACACCCACCACCGCCGCTTCCGCGACTTTAGGGTGGGCGACCATGGCACTTTCGATCTCGGCGGTGCCCATGCGGTGGCCGGACACGTTCAACACGTCATCCACACGGCCAGTGATCCACCAGTAGCCATCTTCATCGCGACGGGCGCCGTCACCGGTGAAGTACATGCCACGGAAGGTCTTGAAGTAGGTATCGACGAAACGGTCATGGTCGCCGTACAGGGTACGGGCCTGGCCGGGCCACGAATCGAGAATCACCAGGTTGCCTTCGGCAACGCCTTCGATGATGTTGCCCAGGTTGTCCACCAATGCTGGCACCACGCCGAAGAACGGCCGTGCCGCCGAACCCGGCTTGAGCGCATGAGCGCCCGGCAGCGGGCTCATCAGGGTGGCACCGGTCTCGGTCTGCCACCAGGTATCGACGATCGGGCAACGGGATTGGCCGACGTTCTTGTAGTACCAGTCCCACGCTTCCGGGTTGATCGGCTCACCCACCGAACCCAGTAGGCGCAAGCTGCTGCCATCAACGCCTTCGCAGGCGGCGGTGCCGGACGCCATCATCGCGCGGATCGCCGTCGGCGCGGTGTAGAGAATATTGACCTTGTGCTTGTCGACGATCTTGCCCACCCGAGTGATGTCCGGGTAGTTAGGCACGCCTTCGAACATCAGCGTGGTCGCGCCATTGGCCAGTGGTCCGTAGACGATATAGGTGTGGCCGGTGATCCAGCCGACGTCGGCGGTACACCAGAAGATTTCGCCCGGGCGGTAGTCGAACACGCGCTCATGGGTCAGGGCCGCGTATAGCAAGTAGCCGCCAGTGGTGTGCTGCACGCCTTTAGGCTTGCCGGTGGAGCCGGAGGTATAAAGAATGAACAGCGCTTCTTCGGCGCCCATCTCTTTCGGCGCACACACGGTGCCCGCCACTTTCATCAGGTCTTCGTACCAGATGTCGCGATGCTGGTTCCACTTGATGCTGCCACCGGTGCGCTTGCACACGATGACTTTCTGGACGCTGTTGGTTTCCGGGTTGGTCAGCGCGTCGTCGACGTTGGCCTTCAACGGAATCTTCTTACCGGCGCGTATACCTTCGTCGGCGGTGATCACCACTTTCGACTTACAGTCGATGATGCGACCGGCTAAGGCCTCCGGCGAGAAACCGCCAAACACCACCGAGTGGATCGCACCGATGCGGGCACAGGCCAGCATGGCGACCGCAGCTTCGGGGATCATCGGCATATAAATAGTCACCACGTCGCCGCGGTGTATGTCCTGGCCACGCAGGGCGTTGGCGAGTTTGCAGACTTGTTCGTGCAGCTCGCGATAGGTGATGGTGCGGCTTTCGGCAGGGTCATCGCCCTCCCAGATGATCGCCGCCTGGTCGCCGCGCTCGGCGAGGTGACGGTCCAGGCAGTTGTAGGAAACGTTCAGGGTGCCATCGGCAAACCACTTGATGTCGACATGGTGATCGTCGAAAGAGGTCTGCTTCACCGTGGTGAAAGGTTTGATCCAGTCCAGACGCTTGGCTTGCTCACGCCAGAAACCATCGGGATTGACCACCGACTGCTGGTACATGGCCTTGTAGGTCGCCTCGTCAGTCAGCGTATTGGCTACTGTTTCGGGGCGAACGGGGTACAGGGAAGCCGCACTCATCTTTCTTACCTCGGTGAAATAGTTGTTTTTGTATGACCCCAGTTGTAGCCGGGGTGAACCTATAGAACCATTCGACGATGGTAGTAACAAGACCCTACAAACTGCCCTGATATCCCTTTTACCCCTCCGGCCCGCAGCCGGCAACGCCTGTAGGGCACGTAAAAAACCTTCAGCGGGGGATTGTTACAAAAACCACCAATAGTGTTTATCAAAAGCACGGGTATATGAATATAACCCGCAGGCCTAAAATCGATTCCGCCAACAAGGCAACCTGATTAACACCGTAACAGCCCCCACGAAGGCACGTTAATCCGAGCTAAACAACCCTAAGTTACACACGTGGCCTCCAAAAGGCCCCGTGGCCCCTTTCGCCCTGAAGAAGGTAAATAGAGAAATGAAAGCTTTATTAGTTTTGGCCCTCAGCAGCTTGTGCGCCACCGCCGCCCTGGCCGAGGAAGCCCCGACTGACGTAGCCGGCCAGAACGCCCCGATTGTTGAGGACTACACCTACAGCACTCACCTGGACATCGCCAAAGTAGTGTCCATGAGCAGCGTTCCAGAAGTATGTGAAGTAGTCCCGGTAAAAATGGAATATGAAGATTCCAAAGGTCAGCGTCACATTCTTAACTATCACGTGATGGGTAACGGTTGCTCTAACGGGTAACAACTTCGTTAACTCACACTGACGGTGATCTTATTTGCCGCAAGAAATTGCTCTTGCGGCCAAGAACCGGCTTCACACCCACCACACCGTACCGCCTCTCAAAACCCCCTCGTTTGCCCCTCGCGATAAATAGCCCACCGTCCGTCAAAAAAATCCCCCTGCACCAAACCCCTGTAAACCCTCACGCTGGCTCAAATACCGGGCTTTTTGTCTACGTTCAGAGCGCATGCGCAGCAACACAAAGCCGTTTTTTTCCCTATAATGCGCGGGTAAATCGGGCCTGCAATATCCCTTTACACGGGGATGAAGAGCCAGACCTGAGGCCTCCGCAGGAGCATGCATCTATCGCTCCGCCCCTCAAGCCTCACGCAGAGCACCCGTTCACCCCATTGCGTTTAATGCCTGCGCTAGCGGTTGCAACAAACGATTCCTTAAGATCCACCGCGGCCCGAGGGCCGTGTGAACACCCAACCATCCGGTTTCACACGGGCACCTTTGAGCCCTCACGCAGGAGACGACACGTCATGCTGAGCTGGGACGAATTCGACAAAGAAGAAGACGGCGAAGTAGCCACCAAAGGCGCCAACGCCGGCCACGCCACCGAAGCCAACATGGACCGCCTCGACGGTGCCGGCGCCGCCGCTGCCATCGAAGCCCGCGCCGTCACCGCCAACGACTCCGCCGCGATCATCCGCGCCAAGGCCGCCCTCGACACACTCGACATCGCCGAAGGCCTCGCCGAACTCGAAGGCGCCTGCGCCCGTGTCGCCGTTGACGAAAAGCGCATGATCAACTGCCGCGCCGACCTCAACCAACTCGTGCCCTTCAAGTACGACTGGGCCTGGCAGAAATACCTCGACGGCTGCGCCAACCACTGGATGCCGCAAGAGGTCAACATGACCGCCGACATCGCCCTGTGGAAAGACCCCGAAGGCCTGACCGACGACGAACGCCGCATCGTCATGCGCAACCTCGGCTTCTTCTCCACCGCCGACTCGCTGGTCGCCAACAACCTGGTCCTGGCCGTGTACCGCCTGATCACCAACCCGGAGTGCCGCCAGTACATCCTGCGCCAGGCCTTCGAAGAAGCGATCCACACCCACGCCTACCAGTACTGCATCGAATCGTTGGCGATGGATGAAGGCGAAATCTTCAACATGTACCACGAGATCCCATCGGTCGCTAAAAAAGCCGCCTGGGGCCTCAAATACACGCGCTCCATCTCCGATCCGAAATTCGAAACCGGCACCGTCGACACCGACAAAGAACTGCTGCGCAACCTGGTCGCCTACTACTGCGTCCTCGAGGGCATCTTCTTCTACTGCGGCTTCACCCAGATCCTGTCCATGGGCCGCCGCAACAAAATGACCGGCGTGGCCGAGCAGTTCCAGTACATCCTGCGCGATGAGTCGATGCACCTGAACTTCGGGATCGACGTGATCAACCAGATCAAAATCGAAAACCCACACCTGTGGGACGCCGAGATGAAAGAAGAAGCGACCCAGATGATCCTGCAAGGGACGCAACTGGAGATCGAATACGCGCGCGACACCATGCCACGCGGAGTACTCGGCATGAACGCGGCGATGATGGAGGACTACCTCAAGTTCATCGCTAACCGTCGTCTGTCGCAGATTGGCTTGAAGGAAGAGTACCCAGGGACGACCAACCCGTTCCCGTGGATGAGCGAGATTATGGATTTGAAGAAAGAGAAGAATTTCTTTGAGACTCGTGTGATCGAGTATCAGACTGGCGGCGCGTTGAGCTGGGACTGATTCTTTAGCCCGTGAAATCGCATCAAAACCTGAACCCGCCTCATCAACAATGAAACGGGTTCTGCAAAAAGGGCTGCCAACTGGCAGCCCTTTTTTGTTTTTGCGTTGGCGCAAATGCGCGCCTTCACCCAGTTGATTCGCAAAGCGTCCTGGCGGTGTATCTCGCAGGTGAGTGAGCCAGTGCGTCGGACTTCTTTAGACCGGCCTCTCCTCCAACTCTCACTTACCGGGTAGATCGAGGTCTACATAAGCGAACAAAGGCAGGTCATACAGATCACCGAACAGCTGATAGATCTTCGCAGAAGCGTCGATCAGTTTTTTTACACTGCCAGCGTGATGCATCAGGTTTATATGCTTGTTGTGGTCCCGGCTCATTGCACTTAACGCCTCATAGACCCGGGCATCCGGTACACAGCAGAACTCGCCTGGAATTGAGGGATAAAGCTGACAACGCAACTCTCGCATGATCAGCGGGATCTTTATCAGCATACTTTTCTGGCTAGTCCCCAAGCCTTTTAATGAACGCATATAGTCGAAAAAATCCGCGTATTGGCGAGTGGTGATCATGATGTCGATCTCACGTTTGATACTGTCCCAGTGTTGGGCAAGTATCCCTACACTCGCGTAAACATCTTTCCTGAAACTGACCTGCTTGCGGGTCTCGGGGGCCAGGCACTGACCTAAGGTCTGCGCCATGGAGACCTCGCGGTTACTGCACTCTACTTCTACAAATGCATTGTTTTTCCATAACGCAGGAGTGTCTTTGTGAGCCAGCTTCATCCAGGCCACAAAATAGACGGCATTCTCCCAAGGGCCTGTCCGAGACCACACCACCGCCAGGACAAACAGGAGAAACAGATCCTTTTCCTTTCGAAGATCCAGGCTCAGTGAACGACCATCCAACAGAGGAATTTTAAAGTCAGCAACCCAACCTCGATAACTTCCGGCCGCATTGAGGTTGGCGTAGGCAAGGTTCGGCGACGCAGCCTTGAAGCGGTCGACCAGCCATGCGGCCGCCTCCATTTCTTCACAATCAGGCACAGTAATCGTGGATGCCTGAGTGTGCTCGGCGTGAGGCTTTGAAATCACGCTCAGTCCAGTGCAACGATGCCCGGTCGATGGACAGTTCATTTTGACGCGATCAAAACGACCGGTGGCGACCAACTGGTCGACCACTTGCGTTTCCGCTTGCATCTGGTCTTTTCGATGAGCCCCATTGGTTCTAATCCAGTAATCCAACGAGTCCGGCTTATTGTGCTCGGTCAACACGACCGTGATGGGGCCCAACACCATGGAACCCCCCAACCCCTCAACTTTTGCAACCAGAGCATCAATGCTGAAGGAGCCGCCGTCTCTCAACGTAATCATTACCCGTCCTTAATTTTTTTCATTTAAAACACTGTTGAATACTGCGACCTACGCCCACGTTATCGGCACTCAAGTGCATCTCGCAGACCTTCGGCATATGAGGCCCAAAATAAACGCATACGTCCCTGAGGATCCGGCATGTACAGCCCATCCTCATAAAAATATTCCAAGGCATCCGCCGCCGCCGCATCACCACTGAGCGCAGCGCGCTGCAACCAAAAAAGCCCCTTTGAGACGTGACGCGAAACGCCATTGCCCTCCAGGTAACTCTTCCCAAGGCGTGCAAACGCCGCAGTATCGCCGGCACGAGCAGCTTTTCGGTACCAACGAAATGCCTTCCGGTTATCGGCCTCAACCTGTGAAGCTTCACAACTGCCTTCTCGATTCCGCGCGTCGTAAAGCCATGCAACCTCCAAAGCAGCCTCGCGGATACCTGCTTTAAACGCCTTTTTCAGCCAGCGCTGGGCCATTTGCTCATCGACGGCGACACCTATTCCGTAGGTATACAGCTGCCCTAGATTGAAAAAGGCTTCAGATAAATCGTCCGCCGCAGCCAGCCGGAAAAGGTGCAGGGCAATCGCGGGGTCCTCGATCAACGTGCGCCCATCCAGCCATAACCAACCGAGGTCATTTAGTGCCTCTGCATCATGGTCGAGTGCTGCTCGTCGAAGCTGCGCGTAGAGCAGGAGAAATGATTCTCGTGCCAAGGGCGCATTCAAAGGATTCATAGCCTTCGCTTCAGCGTATGACACAGCCCCGTGACGCTCATACATTTCAACAATCCGCAGAGTCGGCATGCCCAATCCCGCCCCCAGACCGTTATGTGCACTGGATTCACGGAACTCCAGCACTTCAAGCTCGGGCAGAAAAGCCTCAAGTATGTTGACGACATTTGCAGGCTTGGGCGTGGCCATTTCTCGGCTCCGGCATCAGATTGATTTCTCGAAAGGAATCATCCACCCTCTGAACGACAAACTGTGTCGCAATAGAGGATGCATGAGATGTCAGGAAAACGCCTGGAAGAGAGGTTTCGCCTCGATCTACTCCTGGCAATGATTCCCACACGGGGCGGCACGGCAACGCCGTGCGGCTTGCGCGTGGCACAGTTCCAAGAAAGACTTCGAGCCCAGTCCATCGAGGTGGACAACCGGACGATTCAGCGCAACCTCAAAGCCCTGCTAGAGGACAAACGCTACGGTATCAAGCGCAAAAAGGAAGGCCGGGAATACGTGTATTGGGCAGACAAGGAGTTGTCGAGGTTCGTGCTCAAACCCACTGACGCAATGAATTTGATCATGGTCATCGACCATGCCCGCCCGTACACCAGCCGCACGCTAGGCGGTAATCTTCAGGAGCTGTACGAGCACGCCCAGTCGATTTTGAATAAACATTCCCACCGACTGTATGACTGGACCAAGAAGGTGGTCAGCAACACCCGTTTTCTGAATTTACAGCCGGGATTGGTCGAGCCTCAGGTCTTTCAAACCATCCAGGACGCCTTGCTGGAGGGGAGCATGCTGGACGTGCTGTACCAGCCACGCGGCGCGCCAACCCCCAAGCCTTATCGGTTGACACCATTGGGCCTGTCCTTTCAGGACGCTAACATCTACCTGTCACTCGTCGTGGATGGCAGAGACCCGGACACGCCTTATGCCTGGCCAGTACACCGATTCAAATCCGCGAAAGCGGCAGGGTTTGAACCCGCTCAGGTACCCGCTGAGTACGACATTCGTAATACCCGTTCATTGAAGAGCTTGATTGGGCTGGAGAACGAACATCCCATCCAGCTGGAGTTGCTGATCGATGAAAAGATGTATCAGCGCCTGAGCGAGAACTGGCTCAGTTCACAACAGCATTTACAGCCCCACGACACGGAACGCTGGCACCTGAGTTGCGAACTGCATTTGAGCCAGGGCTTGCGACTTTGGATTTTGAGTCAAGGCGCCAGCGTTGAGGTTCTTAAGCCAGCAGCACTCAGGGAGGAGATCCTTGCAGAAATCGAACAGATGTCGGCGCTGTATCGTGTAAAAAGCGCGGAGACCTAACGCTTGTTCGCTCCACATCAGACCGCGCTTGCGCCACAGCAAACAAATACTTTCACCTTGCAGGCATACACGTCTCACGACGTTCATTCCTATGCCCGACCGGGTAAACTGCCCTGATCATTGCGGGCAAAAGAACAACAGCACTGCCCATGGCTGATCTGAATTGCATAACCGTTATTCGCCTGAACCCCTGTAATGGGTGCCAGTCACATCGTTATGAGAACCCGCGCCACCTGATCAAGGACCACCCGTGAAACCAGACATGCTCGAAGCCGGCCCCGTGGATGCCAAAGTACTTTCCGTCTTTGACTTCGACGGCACCCTGACCCATCACGACAGTTTCGTGCCCTTCCTCAAGTTTGCCTTTGGCGCCCGCGAATTCTACGGCCGGATGGTCAAGCTGGCGCTGCCTGGGCTGCGGTTTCTTGTACGGCAGATCAGCCGGGATGAGTTGAAGGCGCAGTTGATCCGTACCTTTATGACCGGGGTCGAGAAGACGTGGGTGCAGCAGAAGGCCGAGGAGTACTGCCAGCGCAATTGGGCGCGGTTGATGCGGCCGGCGGGGGTGCTTTCGGTGGAGCAGGAGCTGGGCTCGGGGGCGGTGGTGACCTTATGTTCGGCGTCGCCGGCATTGGTGTTGCAGCCGTTTGCCGATCGGCTTGGGATCAAGTTGATCGGGACCGAGCTTGAGGAGCTCGACGGCCTATTGACCGGCAGGCTCACCGGGAATAACTGCCGGTGCGAGAACAAGGTGCTGCGGCTTGAGGCGGAGTATGGGGACCTGGGGGAGTATCGGCTCCGGGCCTGGGGCGATACGCGCGGGGATCGGGAGTTGCTGGCGGCGGCGCAGGATGCACATTTTCGGCATTTTCACGGGAAGAAGAAGCAGGCCAGGCTGCAGCGGTGATACGGGCGGCGGGTTAGGCGGGAGATCGAATCGATCCCATCGCCGCCTCGCTGGGGCGCGACAGGTTGCGGTTTCCTGCTGATATCTGCGTAATATCCGACTCTCTAGTAGCCAAACTTCTCACGGACCCGAGCCCATGAAATTCGACACGGCCTACAGCCTGAGTCTCGACGACAAGCTGTCGATCTATGACGTGCGAGAGTTGAATTTCGACGAAACCGACGCCTACGACTCTGACCAGGACAGCTTCCTCTGTCCCAACGCTGAATGCCGCGCGGCCTTTGAAGCGGGCAACGTGCTGAGCACTTTCAACGCGAAAAACGTCAATTACCGGCGCACCCCGCATTTTAAAAACACCCCAGGCACCCGGCATATCGAGGGTTGCCGTTACGTCAGCCGCCACAAGCCGGCTACGGACGACAGCGAGGACGAGCGCGAGGAACACTCCCCATCGGAATTTGTCCTGACCCGGCGCACCTACCCGCGCAAAACCCCGCTGGCGGGCACTGAAGGGCAAGCGCCACAAGACCCGGCGAATCCCCCTTCAGCCCGCACCAGCGTGTCTGTCGGTTCCAACGACACTACCCCGGATAAAACCAGTGTGTTCGCCCACCCGGTGGAATGCTATGTGTCGAACCTCGACGACAAGGACAAGCTCAAGGCGATGCCGCTGAAGATCGGCGAGCATACTGCGTCTTATGCGGCGTTTTTCAAGAAGATCGAGTACCTGCAGGACAACCACGGCCTGATCTATTGGGGCAGGATCAAAGCGATCAAGGACTACACCAGCAGCTTTCGCATCGACTTCGAAAAGAAGGTATGGCTCGACAAGAAGCCCTACTCGGTCAACGTCTACCTGAACAAAAAACTCATCGAGAGTTACCGCAAGCGCACAGCGTTCCTCGAGCAGATCAAGGCTGCAGCCAGCAGCGAACGGCCGTTATATTGCTTCTTTTACGGGGTGACGCCGCAGTTCAAGCAGGTACCGAGCAAGAAAAACCCCGAGCAGACATTCGGGGTGTTCAGCGCGGATATCGAGAATCTGGATCATTTGATTATTCGCGAAGTGCCGGGGGCTGAGGCGAGTTAGCCAATGCAGCGTTCGACCCGAACAGGAATACCACCGTGCTAGCCTCAAAACAGAGCGGTGTCGGCGCCGGAAAAAATTCCAGTTGATGAGCGGTCAAAACAACTGTACAAAAACACAGTATAGTTTGCCCTCCCCGTCGAACCCTGGAGACAACCCATGTCCTCTCTGGCAATGAGCTCTTTCGTAGAACAGCAAATCGTCCTGCATCAATTCACCGCCAAGCACAGCGTGCAGGCCCGCGTCATGCTGGGCTGGAGCCGCGAAGAGCTGTCGCGCCAGGCCGGCGTGGCGGTGGATGCGATTCAACGGTTTGAAACCCAGGGCGACGTGGAGGATGACGTCCGCCTGACCCTGGCGTTTCGCCTGGAGGCCGAAGGGTTGGTGTTTTTCCCGGGTTTTGCGCCTGGATGGGGGATGAGTGCGCGCAAGTTTGACACTCCGCCAAGTGAACCCGCGGCACAAAACATCATGTCTCGATTGATGGGTTCGGCAGCGGCATCAATTGATTCACCAACCCCTCAACCGACACGTGCGTAGAGTCCAGAACAGAGTGTAAGCATTGCCTGGCGGTTTAGAGGCTGGGTCTGGAGACCTTCTGTGCTGCCTGCTCATAGCCATGGCCCACAGCAAGCAGTGTGGGTTCAGCCCCACGGGCACCAAAGAAGTACGCACTGGTCGGCATACCGTCCTCATTCTTCCCGGACGGCACGCAAATCCCTGGGTAGCCGGCCACCGCCACTGCGAAGTAGCTGTTCGTATCAAAGTCCGAGACCACGGCGTCGAGGTTTTCCCGGTCGATCAGTTCATCCACCGTGCCACGAAAATCCTGGATCATTGCGTCCCATAGCGGCTGGCGCTCGTCGGCGGTGAGGGTGGACGCGTCGATCTCCTTGAGTGTCGGTTGGTGATCGGTTTCGGTGCCATCGCGTTTTTCGTTGAACGCGATCAACTCGGGCACGGACTTGACCGGCAACCCCTCGCGCTTGCCCAGGTAGTCGTTCAATTCGTCCTTCACATCGGCGAACAAAAGTTCGTCATAGCGTGAGGCGTCGGCCAATCGCATATCGACCGGCACCAGAACCGCGCCTTGCGTGCGAAGCACTTCAAGCGTTTGGCTGAATTGCGGACTGTTATCCACCGGTAAACGTTCGCCATTCGCGGAAAAGGTCACGGGATAACCGATACGCCTGTCCTGCAAGGCACCAGGCTTGAGCAACGCGGTGTAATCAATACCTTGGGGAGCATTCACACCCGCAGAATCGAGAGGGTCGCGGCCCGACATGGCGTTAAGCATCAACGCAGCATCAAACACCGAGCGCGCCATCGGACCTGGCGTGTCCTGTCGATGGCTGGCTGGAATGATGCCGCTGCGGCTCAACAAACCCACACCAGGCTTGAAACCAACCACCCCGTTGAACGCCGCGGGCACGATGATCGAGCCATTGGTCTCGGTACCCACCGCCAAGGGGGCGAAGCCTGCGGCGACCGCAGCGGCCGACCCCGAACTTGAGCCGCCCACCTCTGCGCCTGCTTGATGAGGGTTACGCGTTTGCCCGCCCCGCGCACTCAAACCATCGGGCCCACCGCGAAAGCCAGCCAGTTCCGTCAAGTTGGTTTTACCCAGGATCACGGCTCCCTGTTGGCGCAGTCGCTCGACGATAAAAGCGTCCTTGGACGCCGCCCTACCCACCAACCCAAAGGCGCCGGCACTGGTTTGCTGGGTGTCCCCCGTCTCGATAGTGTCCTTGAGCAACACGGGAATGCCATGCAGCGGCCCACGGACCTTGCCACTGGCGCGCTCCAGATCAAGCGCGCGGGCAATCTGTAACGCCTCGGGGTTGAGTTCAATGATCGAGCTTAATTTGGGGTCCAGCTTACGAATGCGCGCCTGCAGATAACTGACCAGATCTGCCGAAGTGAGCCCACCGGGCCGGGCCATTTGCTCGCTGAGCTCGCGAACGCTGGCGTATTCCGTTCCCGGGGAAACCGGCGCTGAAGCTCCCGATGAAAACTGCACAGGCAGCAACCGCTGCACCTGGTTAACAAACACACCCATGCCATAACCAATACCCAACATGAAGCACCTCCTGGAAGGGGTAAGAAACGATGAAGGACCAACAATGATCCGCACACCAGTCTAAAAACCCCACTCCACCCAGGCTGCGCGACGCAGGTCGTTCAAACCGTAGGATTGTTCAACGCAGCGGGTAGCGTTGCCTACACCTCAGTCAAGCGACGCGCGCTGCGATAACCCTGCACCAGCACCTTCAGCGAGTCTTTCGCCCACTGCGCGCCATAGAACCACAGCATCGCCCCGCCCCCCAGTGGCTCACCAAGGCTCGGGTAGCCGCTCCAGCACGCGGCATGGAACGCAGCGCTCTGGCTCTCGGACACCAGTGCATCGAGCCGATACTCGCTCACACGCTCGTCGATTTCATTGCGCGAATGCAGGGTGAAGCGCAGGGTGTCATCAGCCCGCTCTGCAGGCACCGCCACCAGTTGGGCCCCGGCCCGACGCAGCATGCCCAGCGCTTCCAGGAAGGCTGCGCTGTGCTCAATCGGCGTCTGATCATTGCCATGCACAAGCCGATCGGCGAACCCCACGCGACTGCCGGCCAACGAGTGGGTGACGGTGGGAGTGCCGGTGTGCGGCACCAAGGGGGCTTCCACCCTGCCCGCTTCACTGGGGTCGACACCACTCAAGGCGATCAGTGACAGCGCGGCGTCGCGCACGGGTTTTAGCGGCAGGGCCGGCACGTTATAGCCGGGGATTACGACGCCAGCACCAAGATGCGCATCAGGGACGTAGCCGATGCCCAGTGCAGTCGTGGTCCCCGTTTCGATGTGAGTGTTGGAGGGGCCATGCGCCAAACTCGCCGGTTCCGCACAGGCGGGTAAAAACGCTTCCCGCCGACAAGACATAGGCGACTGCAAAGACTTCCCACATTTATTGTCCATCAGAGCCGACTCCCGGAAATTGACTTTCCCGAGATCATCGCACTCTCATCTGGCGTTTGTCGTAGGCCTGAAACACCTTGAAAATTCCTTTTTCCGATTTCCCCGACCGTCAGTTCGCAAGCGCTTCTTCGCTGCCCTGAACCTCCACCTCCAACCACCACGCAACGCCTCGCTCGGGCTGGTTCAAACTGAACGCCTGCCCCATGGCCGGTGTGGTAATCAGCACGTTGCGCTCCCATGCCAACGCCATGATGCGGTCGAAAGGCTCGTGCCAGGCGTGGAAGGCCAGGTCGAAGGTGCCATTGTGAATCGGCAGCAGCCAGCGGCCCTTAAGGTCGATGTGCGCCTGTAGGGTTTGCTCCGGTTGCATGTGTATGTGGGGCCAGTCGACGTTGTAAGCACCGGTTTCCATCAGGGTCAGATCAAACGGTCCGTACTGTTCGCCGATGCATTTGAAACCGTCGAAATAACCGGTGTCACCGCTGAAAAAAACGCGTCGCGCGCCATCGATCATCACCCAGGAACACCACAGCGTCTGGTTGCTATCAAACAAGCCGCGCCCGGAAAAATGCTGTGCAGGGGTGGCGACAAAATGAATGCCATCGACTTCACTGCCCTGCCACCAATCCAGTTGCCGCACCTGGCTGGCATCCACACCCCACTTCACCAGGATGTCGCCAACGCCCAGCGGTGCGAGGAAGTAGCGGGTCTTGTCGGCCAGTTGGATCACGGCCTTGCGGTCGAGGTGGTCGTAATGGTTGTGGGAAAGAATCACCGCTTCCAAGGGCGGCAGGTCTTCGAGGCTGATCGGCGGTGCGTGGAATCGCTTGGGGCCGGCCCAACTGAACGGCGAAGCGCGCTCGGCGAATACCGGGTCGGTCAGCCAGAATTTGCCGCGCATTTTCAGCAGCACGGTGGAATGCCCCAGGCGATACACACTGTGATCGGGAGCGGCCAATAGCTGTTCGCGGGTCAGCGGTTGCACCGGAATCGCCCCTACCGGCCGCGTATTGCGCGGCTTGTGAAACAGCATCTTGTAGAAAATGCCCAAGGTTTTGCCGAAGCCGGCGCGCTGCACGGGGGCGTGGTTACTGAAGGTGCCCTGTTCCTGTTGAGCAGGCTTGGGTAGCACAGGCGAAGGAGCGAGACGGGTTGAAATCGTGGCCATTACCAGGTAACTCCTACGGACCGCTCATAAAATTACACTACACAGTGTAGTTTCAAGATTGCAACAAAACCCGGAGCAAGTAAACTACCGAGTGTAATTTTCCTCTTAGAGTCGATCCCTGTCCATGTCTGTCCCTCAACGTCTCACCGACCGCAAGCGCGAAGCCATCCTGGCCGCCGCTATCGCTGAGTTTCGGGTCAACGGGTTCGAGGTCACCAGCATGGACAAGATCGCCGCCACCGCCGGCGTTTCCAAGCGCACGGTGTACAACCACTTCCCCAGCAAGGAAGAGTTGTTCGCCGAAATCCTGCATCAACTCTGGGCCAGCAGCGTCGCGCAACTCGACGTGAACTACGCCAGCGATCGCCCGCTGCGTGAACAACTGCGCGGCTTGCTGCAAGCCAAGATGAAGATGATGTCGGACGCTAACTTCCTCGACCTGGCCCGGGTCGCCATCGCCGCCACCATTCACTCGCCGGAACGCGCCCAGGACATGGTCAACCGCTTGAGCCTGCGCGAAGAAGGCTTTACTCAGTGGGTGCGCGCCGCCCAGGAAGATGGCCGGCTCACGTGTACCGACCCGGCCTTCGCCGCGCACCAGATTCAAAGCCTGCTCAAGGCGTTCGCATTCTGGCCGCAGATCACCCTGGGCCAACCCACCCTCGACGTCACCGAACAGGCCCGAGTGATCGAGTCGGCAATCGATATGTTTCTGGCCGGCTACGAAGCTGGCGCTCCCCGCTCGCAGTAAACAACCGTTGCATACGCGACATACCAGGTCGCTTTTGGCCTATTTGCCCTCTGTTTTGCGCGAATGGCCTGGAAGGCCACTGATTATTCCTACGCAAATAACTGACAATATTCACAAGTATTATCCGATCAACGGTTCTCCCTGCACGCGCGCGCGGCCGAATCTGCGAAAAAGAGCTGACCCGGAAATCTATGGAAAACAGACGAGGCAAAGGGCTTTCATTTGCCAGGCGTATTTACAAGCCAAGGATCATCGGCCTGGGTATCGGCTGCATCAGTGTCATCGGCGGCTTGTACCCGCTCGCGATGCCGAGCTGGGTGTGGGCGCTCCTGCTGTTCAATGGGCTCGCGTGGGCACATGTGGCGTACCAACTGTCAATCCGCTCCCCCTTCCCTTACCACGCCGAACAGCGCAACATTTTGTATGACTCGTTGTGCGGCGGCTTCTGGGCCGCCGCCGCCCAGTTCACACCGCTGACGGCCGTGACCATCCTCTCGATGATGACCATGAACAACTTCGCCGCTGGCGGCAGGCGCCTGTTCCTGCGCGGTTTGCTCGCGCAGGGCGCAGGGATCGGGGTGGCATGGGCGCTGTTCGGCATGCGCTTCAACCCCGACGTCAGCCCGCTCCAGGTCTACACCTGCCTGCCGATGTTGACGTTGTACCCCATGGCCATCGGCTGGGTCTGCTACGAATTGGCGATCAAACTGTCGGAACATAAACGTGCCCTCAGCGCACTGAGCCGCACCGACAGCCTCACCGGCCTGCTCAACCACGGTTCGTGGAAAGATCTGCTGCACCTCAAGTTCCACAAGTGCCAGCAGCAACAAAGCCACGCCACCATCGCACTGATTGATATCGATCACTTCAAACAAATCAATGACTCTCACGGCCATATCGTCGGCGACGCCGTGCTGCGGCAACTGAGCGTGGAGATACGGCGCAACCTGCGGAAAAACGATTTGGCCGGCCGTTACGGAGGCGACGAGTTCTGTGTGATTCTTCCGCAAATGCCCTTGGAAGAAGCCGCACGGGTCATGGAGCGTATACGCGAAACCTTCAGCAATTACCGTAACCCGCAAATCCCCGAGCTGCGCGTGAGCCTGAGCATCGGCCTGGCCGATTTCCAACTCGTCTTCACCGATGCCGCCACCTGGCTGAATGCGGCGGATCGCGCGTTGTACGCGGCCAAAGACACCGGGCGTAACCGGGTCAATGCCAGCAACTACGCGATCGCCCATTCCGCCTGAGGTTTTCACCCTACTCCTCGTAGGCAACCATGTCGTCCCCAGGTTATTCATGCGTAAGACAGATCGCCAAGGCTATAGTGGACACCTGTCTTAAACATTGATGACCCGAGTTCTCCATGACCCCCACACCCGACAAACCCAAAGACGTCCCCGTCGATTATCTGCGCTTCCATCGACGCCACGCCCACCTGGCGCCGACCTTTGGCAACGACACCTTCGCCCTCAAGGCCGAGGCCTTCGCACGCTTCTTCGGCACACCGACTTTCCTCGGCGCACAAACCTTGATCGTGGCCGTGTGGATTGTGCTCAACGTCACCGGCATCACGCACTTCGACGTCTACCCGTTCATCCTGCTCAACCTGGCCTTCAGCCTGCAAGCGGCCTACGCGGCGCCGCTGATCCTGCTGGCCCAGACACGCCAGGCCGCTCGCGACAAAGCCCAGTCCGAGGCCGACGCGCAGCACCGTGAAGCGCTGGCCGTCGCCAATGCCGAGCGCCAGGCCGAGACGCAGAACACCAGCAAACAGCTGTTGGAACTGCTGGAGCAGAACACCCGGCTGACGGAAATGACCAAGCAACTGACCGAGCGTATCGAGACCCTGACGTGTGAGATGCATGAGCAGTTTGTGCGAAAACCGTAAATCCACCAGACATTCAGCCGGCGGGGTGTCAGGGGCTCAAGCGCACATGCCGCCCCAATTGATCAAACAGCGTGACCACCGAGCGCAATGCCCGGCAATCGGGGCGCGTCAGCAGCCATAGCGCCGTGTCATGCCCCGCCAAAGCGGGGCCCAGCGGTTGCAGGCGTTCATCCAACAGAAAATCCGGCAGCGCTGCCACGCCCAGCCCCGCCCGCACCAGTTCGGTGACCGACAACATGCTGTTGCAGCGATAGCTGGGACGCACGCCCGGCAACTGCGCACGGCGCCAGGCGACGGTGGGGTGATCGGGCAGGAAGTCATCCGGCGCGATCCAGGCCAGCTCCGCCAGCTCGCGTCCTGCGTGCTGACGCGCAAAATCTGTGCTGGCGCACACCTGATACCGCACGGTGCCGAGGCAACGCCCTACCAGATGCTCCGGTGGTGTGCGGGTCAGGCGCAGGGCGATGTCGGCATCGCGGCGGCTGAGGTTGGCGAAATCATTGGAGGTGCTCAGTTCCAGGGTCAGCGCCGGGTAATCCGGCATGAACTGCGCCAGCGCCGGCAGCAACAAGCCTTGCAGCACCGAGTCGGTGCAGGTCAGGCGCACGGTGCCGCTGATCACTTCACCGCCCTGTTCCACGCCGATGCGCGCGGCCTCCAGGGCTTGTTCGGCGCGTTCGGCCTGCTGCGCCAAGTGGCTGGCCAGGCTGGTAGGCAGGTAGCCGGCGCGGCTTTTTTCAAACAACGTCTGGCCCAGCGCAGCCTCCAGCCGCCGCACGGCGCGGAACACCGTCGACACATCCACCCGCAACAACGCCGCCGCCCGCGCCAGGCTGCCACCGCGCACCAGGGCAAGGATCAGCGACAAGTCGGGGTAATCAATCTGATAGTGCGCGACTGCATTGAACATGTGGGTAAACGCCAATATTGATTGCGTGAGCGCCAATCTATAGTGCGCACCAGGACACGACAAGCCAGGGGAAGCCTCAAATGAAAGCCACCACGCTGCACCTCGCCCTGATCGGCGATTACAACCCCGATGTGATTGCGCACCAAGCCATTCCCGTGGCGCTGCAACAGGCCGCCGCCGCCTTGGGCCTGACGGTTCACCTTCAATGGCTGGAGACCGACACCCTCAGCGCCACCTCCGAACTACAAGGTTTCGATGGTTTTTGGTGCGTGCCCGCCAGCCCGTACCGCGACACCGACGGCGCACTGCACGCGATCCGTTTTGCCCGCGAACAGCGGCGCCCTTTCCTCGGTACCTGCGGCGGCTTTCAACACGCGGTGCTGGAATATGCCCGCAATGTGTTGGGCTGGGCCGATGCCGAACACGGCGAGTTGGTCCCGAATGCCCAACGTGCAGTGATCGCGCCACTGAGTTGCGCTCTGGTGGAGGCCAGCGACACCGTGCGCCTGGTCGCCTACACCCGTATCGCCGACGCCTACGGCACACTCGATATTCATGAAGGCTATCGCTGCCGCTACGGCATCAACCCCGACTTCGCCAGCGCACTGCTGGAAGGCGCTCTGATCCCCAGCGGCCACGACTCGGCCGGCGACCTGCGCGCCGTGGAGCTGCTGGACCATCCGTTCTTCGTCGCCACCCTGTTCCAGCCCGAACGCGCCGCGCGCCAGGGCGTCACGCCGCCACTGGCGATTGCCCTGCTCAAGGCCTGCCAGGAGACCTCGGTATGATTGCCCACACCCCCGCCCCGCCTTACTACGCGGTGATTTTCAGCTCACTGCGCACCGCCGGTGACCACGGTTACGGCGAGGCTGCCACGCGCATGCTAGAACTGGCACGTGAGCAGCCGGGCTTTCTCGGGGTTGAATCGGCGCGGGAGGATGGCGTGGGAATCACCGTATCGTACTGGCGCAGCGAGGCCGACATCCTCGCCTGGAAACAGCAGGCCGAGCATCGGGCCGTACGCGAGCAAGGGCGTTCCACCTGGTACTCGGCGTTTCACACACGCGTGTGCAAGGTCGAGCGCGCCTACGCATTCCAGCATTGAGAGGCGGCCGCAAGCGCTCGCACGTGTGATCCTCATCGAGGACACACAGGCTGTCGGGCTAGCTGACGAGGCTGCGCAACGCACTGATCTGCGGGATCTCCACCCGCCGCATGTACACACGCAGCGGCTCGGTGATGTTGATGCGGTCGTCGATGTTCTGATCGAGCAGCAATTGCAGGCGCTCACGGGACAACGTCATGGCGTGCTCGGGGGCCGGTAGCCAGACAAATTCGGCAGTGGGAATGATGCCGTCATCGGCCACGTCCATGCCGAAGGAGTCTTCGCTGAAACGCACGATGTACTGGCCAGTCTTGCGGTTGAGGCCGACAAAACCGTGAAGCTGGTCGGCGGCCTGGCAGATAAGCTCGGAGGTGATGCGCATGGTAAACCTCACTGAAAAGTCCTACGGGGACTGGAAAGATGGTTTACACGCGTGGCGGAAAGTACTGCCCTCTTACGGGGCGGTTTGCGGCAAGAGTACTGCAAAGCCGCGCAAAAAAACCCAGAAAATTGGCGCGTGCGCACGTTAATGTCGGTTTGGTGATAGCGCCTTTGATCATCAGTTGTTAAAAAGGAAGCCTTCTCAAAGCTACCGACACGAAAGGACTCCGCATATGCCTGTCACGTTTACCAACGGCCCGGTGCCCGCCACTATAGGGAGCGCCTTGCTGCTCGCCCTGATGCTCGGCCTTGGCCAGGCGCAGGCTGCCGACCCGATCAGCCCGGCTGAATTGGCAACTAACGAAGGCATCCCCTACCCTGCCGTGATCGCCCACCGTGGCGCGTCCTACGACGCCCCCGAGTCCACCGCCGCCGCCTACAAGGTCGCACGCGACCTGGGCGCCGACTACCTGGAGTTGGACCTGCAGCGCAGCAAGGACGGCGTACTGTTCGCCCTGCACGACAACAACCTGCAACGCACCACCGACGTGGGCAGCAAGTTCCCCGAGCGCAAAGACGCCCCGGCCAACGAGTTCACCTGGAAAGAACTGCAAACCCTCGACGCCGGCAGTTGGTTCAACGCCGCCTACCCGGACCGCGCTCGCCCCGGCTTCGTCGGCCTGAAAATCCTCAGCCTGGACGACATCATCAAGATCGCCGAAGGCAACCCGCAGCACAAACCGGGTTTGTACATCGAAACCAAAGAGCCCAAGCAATTCCCGGGCATCGAAGCCGACCTGAAAAACAAGCTGCTGGATAAAGGCTGGTTGAGCTCCGCCGGCTCCAAGCTGGGCAAGAGCAACACCGGTGTCGGCCAGGGCAAGGGCCGCGTGGTGCTGCAAACCTTCGAAACGGCCAGCCTGAAAGAGCTGCAGAAAGAGATGCCGAACACCCCGAAAATCCTGCTGCTGTGGGTAGGTGAAGGCAGCATCGAGCCGAAATCCAAGCAAACCTTCGCCGAATCCGGCGAACCGACCAAGGCGGCTTACTACGCCAAGCAAGAACCGAAAGACGCCGCCGAGTTCGAAAAATGGGTCGACGAAGCCAAGAGCCTCGGCGCCATCGGCACCGGCCCGTCGGCGGAGCTGACCGCCCACGGCGACCAGAGCTACACCGACCTGGTCAAGCCTGAAATGAACACGCTGACCCACGACAAGGGCCTGCTGGTACACGTCTACACCGTGGATGAACCCGTGGACTTCGAGAAAGTGATGAAGGCAGGCGTCGACGGCATCTTCACCAACCGCGCCGCTGAACTGCTGAAGTTCTACAAGCGCTGGCCGTCGTCCAGCGTGCAGGATCTGCTGAACGACCATAAATACTGAATAAGTCAGTGTGCCATTAAGGATGAATTAAGTTGCGCCGGTTAATCTGGCGCCACTTAAACAGCTCACCGAAAAAGGATACACACCATGAAAACCTTGACCGCCCTGTTCGCCGTGACCGCCCTGACCTTGACCGCCGGCCTGGCCCAGGCCGATGTCCGCCCGGATCATATCGAAGGTCTGCTCAAATCCGGTGCCGTAATGCCTTTCGAGAAACTCAACGCCGCCGCCGTGGCCAAACACGCAGGCGCCAAGATTACCGACACCGAGCTGGACCACAACAACAGCGGCGTACTGGTCTACGAAGTTGAACTGACCGACACCGCCGGCAAGCGCTTTGAAGTGAAACTCGACGCCAAGACCGGCACCGTGCTGGAAGACAAGCAAGACACCTGAGTAAAAACCTGAAAAAAACGCGCCACCTTCGGGTGGCGCGTTTTTTTATGGCCGCCTGATCAAGCGCCCAGTCGCGCCGTCACCTCGTTCAACTCGCCGGACAAGCCGCGCAGATTCTGGCTCGCCGCTTCGGTGCGCTTCACGTTGTCGAGGTTGGCGGTGGCCACGGTGGTGATCTGGGTGATATTGCGGGAAATATCCTCGGCCACCGACGTCTGCTCCTCGGCCGCCGTGGCGATCTGACGGTTCATGTCGCGAATCGCTTCAATGGCCTGGGTGATGTGAGCGAGCATCGCGCCGGCCTGGGTGACTTTTTCCACGCTGTCATCGCTGCACGACTGGCCCGTGACAATCGCCTCGGCCGCATCGACCGCGCCGGTTTGCACGGCCTGGATAATCTGGTTGATCTCGATGATCGACGCCGCCGTGCGTTGCGCCAGGCTGCGCACTTCATCGGCCACCACCGCGAACCCACGCCCCGCCTCGCCCGCCCGTGCCGCCTCGATCGCGGCGTTAAGCGCCAGCAGGTTGGTCTGCTCGGCGATCCCGCGAATCACTTCCAGCACTTTGCCGATGCGCACACTGTCAGTTTCCAGACGGCGGATGATGGTGCCGGTGTTGAGGATTTCAGTGCGCATCTGGCCGATGGTGGCGATAGTGACTTTCATCACTTCACCGCCCTCGCGGGCCGAGTGATCCGCATCATCTGCCGCACGTGAGGCACTGGCGGCGTGGCGCGCCACTTCCTGGGCGGTGGCCGACATTTCGGTCATGGCCGTGGCCACCTGGTCGGTGCGGCTGAATTGATCATGGGTACCGGTCGCCATCTGCCCGGCTATCGAATTCAACTCACTGCTGGCGCCGACCAGGTCGGTGGCACTGCGCTGCAGGCGGCTGAAGGTTTCGGCCAAAAAGTCGCGCAAGGTGTTCGCCGCCTCCGCCAACTGCCCCAGTTCGTCCTGGCGACGACTGGCGACACGCTCGGCAAAACGGCCGTGGCTCAGTTGGCTCACATAATCGATCAAACCACGGATCGGCAGGATCAGGTTGCGGTTGATCAACCACAGGCTGAACAAGCCAATCAACACGCCGGACAGCAACATAATCGTCAGGCCCACCATCACCGTGCGCTCGACATGGGCGCTGATGGTCTGGGATTGTTCGGTGCTTTGGGCGCGCAGGTCGCTGACCAGGGCGCTCATCTGCTCACTGGCGGGGCGGTCCACGCCCTTGACCGCGGTGTCACCGACGCTCGGGTCGGCGCCGGCGGCCACGTAGGCATCGCGGCCCTTCTGGTAGGAAACGCCAAGCTGCTGGTGTTCTTGACGCAGGTTCTGGATACGCTGGTTCAGCGCCGGGTCACCGGCAGTCTGGGTGACCAGCCGCGCGAGAATGCCTTGCACATCGCGTTGCCGGTCCTGGAACTGGCCCCAGTATTTCTCCAGGTCCTGAGGCTGTTTGCCGCGCAACAACACGTTTTTCCATTCCTGCACCTGCACCTTGAATTGCAGGTTGGCCTCATCGATCAACTGTGAAGTGAGCAACGGCCCTTCGAGCAAACTGCGGTAACTCTGCACCCCGTTGGAGAGGAAGTTGAAACAGGCCAGGGCGATTAACAACATCGCCAGCAGGCTGCCACCGAGCAGCGACAGGATCTGTGCGCGCAGGGATGTTCGCAAAAAAGTCATCGAAAAAAGCCTCAAAACAAGGAAAAGGTACGAATACGTCATGACCTCCCTGTCGTCGAAGGCGCCACCACCTACAGCGGTTCTTGTGTCCTGAATCGGCTGTGCTAGGCGCTTCTTGAGCCCATTTCGACAAGCGGTCAATAAAGTGTCACCAAAGCGAAACACGTCGAAAACCGTCACAAAACTGTCAAACTTCCTTGCAATGATTCGCCCACGCGAACCTGTGAAACGTCCTACAGGTCCTTTCTCTGTGAGACTCCATGAACCACAGCATTGACCACAGCCACCAGGATTCCGATCTGTTTGGCTTGCTTTACGGTTTCCGTTTTCGCCCTGGCGAGAAGGCTGAGCAAATTGACTCAGCCACCGCCCTCCAGGCCTTGCAGCAACCGCAAGACCCGGAGGAGTTTCTATGGCTGCACCTGAACCTGGCCCACGCCGGATGCGAGCGCTGGATGCAGGCGCACCTGGCCTTGCCTGAAGAGTTTTTTGAAGCCCTGCATGAGGGCTCGCGCTCCACCCGTATCGAACACGTCGACTCGGCCTTGCTGGCGGTGGTCAACGACGTGGTGTTCAACTTCAGCAGCATGGTCTCGTCGGATATTTCCACGTTGTGGGTCTGCGCCCGCAGTCGCTTGCTGATCAGCGCGCGCCTGCAACCGCTGCATTCGGTGGATAAGTTGCGCTCATCGGTAAAGGCCGGTGAACGCTTCCGCTCGCCGCTGGAGTTGCTGGTGCACCTGCTGCGCGACCAGGGCGAGGTACTGACGCAGATCGTGCGCAAGACCAGCATCAGCGTCGACCATATCGAAGATCAATTACTCTCCTCGCGCTTGTCCACCAACCGCTCTGAGTTGGGCGCCATGCGCCGGGTGCTGGTACGCCTGCAACGCCTGCTGGCGCTGGAGCCGGGCTCGCTGCTGCGCCTGCTCAACCGCCCGCCGCAGTGGTTGCAAAAGGAAGACGTCAAGGAATTACGCAAATCCACCGAGGAATTTGCGCTGATCATCAACGACCTGACGGCCCTGGGCGAACGCATCAAGTTGTTGCAAGAAGAAATCGCCGCCAACCTCAACGAACAAAGCAACCGCACGCTGTTTACGCTGACGGTGGTGACGGTGCTGGCATTGCCGATCAATATCATCGCCGGTTTTTTCGGCATGAACGTGGGCGGGGTACCGCTTTCCCAAGATCCGGAAGGCTTCTGGATTCTGGTGGCACTGGTCGCGACCTTCACCTTGATTGCCGGGCGCTGGGCCTTCAGAAAGCGCAAAGACTACTGAGCCCTCTCGACCTGAAACGGGATCAACCGTGGGAGCTGGCGTGCGCAATTGATTGCAATCTGACATCAGCTTATGGCCATTTTTCAGATCGGCGGCACATCCATTTCACGAAATAATGACCTATCGCAGCATCGCTGTAACATTCTGCAATGATCATGGGCGACATCCTCCCCGATACTGGATGCTCCGGCATGGCCACCCCGTCCCTGACTGCTTCAACGCATACGTCATCCGTCGATACCCAACCCAGGCTGGACAAAAAACCCGGCCTGGTAACGGTGATCATTTTCTTCGCCGTGCTCGCCATGGGCCTGTTGTTCACCGCCTACAGCCTGATGCACGACATGCACGAACTGGGCACGGTGGTCACCACCTGGACGCCGTTCCTGCTACTGGGCGTGGCGCTGCTGATCGCCCTGGGCTTCGAGTTCGTCAACGGCTTCCACGACACCGCTAACGCCGTGGCGACGGTGATCTACACCAACTCGCTGCCGCCGCAATTCGCGGTGGTGTGGTCAGGTTTTTTCAACTTCCTCGGTGTGCTGCTCTCCAGCGGCGCAGTGGCGTTCGGCATCATTGCCCTGCTGCCGGTCGAGCTGATTTTGCAGGTGGGTTCCTCGGCCGGTTTCGCGATGATCTTCGCCCTGCTGATCGCGGCGATCCTGTGGAACCTCGGCACCTGGTGGCTCGGCCTGCCGGCCTCGTCCTCCCACACCCTGATCGGTTCGATCATCGGCGTCGGCGTGGCCAATGCCCTGATGCACGGGCGTGATGGCACCAGCGGCGTGGACTGGAGCCAAGCGATCAAGATCGGTTATGCCCTGCTGCTCTCGCCGCTGATCGGCTTCGCGTTTGCCGCGCTGCTGGTGCTGGCCTTGCGCGCTTTCGTGAAAAACCGTGCGCTGTACAAGGCGCCGAAAGGCAACACCCCGCCACCATGGTGGATTCGCGGCATGCTGATCCTCACCTGCACCGGTGTGTCGTTCGCCCACGGCTCCAACGACGGGCAAAAAGGTATGGGGCTGATCATGCTGATCCTGGTCGGCACCCTGCCGATGGCGTATGCGCTGAACCGCGCCATGCCTGCCGAACAATCGCTGCAGTTTGCCGCAGTGGCCGAAGTGACCCAGGTCGCGCTGATGAAAAGCGCGCCGCAAGCGCTGCCGGGCGACCCGCGCCCCATCCTCTCGACCTACGTGCGGACCAAGGACGCCACGCCCGAGCTGATCCCGGCCCTCGCCGCCCTCGCCGGCCAGATCGGTGACGAAGTCAAAGGCTACGGCTCTTTGGCCAAAGTCCCCGCCGAGGCCGTAGGCAACGTGCGTAACGACATGTACCTGACCAGCGAAACCATCCGCTTGATGGACAAGGCCAAGGTCGGCAACTTCGACGCCGACACCCAAGGCAAGCTGCAGTTGTTCAAGCAGCAGATCGACAACTCAACGCGCTTTATTCCGCTGTGGGTGAAGATCGCCGTGGCCATCGCGCTGGGGCTCGGGACCATGGTCGGCTGGAAGCGCATCGTGGTGACCGTGGGCGAGAAGATCGGCAAGACACACCTGACATATGCCCAAGGCGCCTCGGCCGAGACGGTGGCGATGCTGACCATCGGCGCTGCGGATATGTTTGGCTTGCCGGTGTCGACCACCCATGTGTTGTCGTCCGGCGTGGCGGGGACCATGGTGGCGAACGGTGGTGGTTTGCAGATGAAGACCATCCGCAATTTGCTGATGGCTTGGGTGTTGACGTTGCCGGCGGCGATTCTGCTGTCGGGTAGCTTGTACTGGTTATTCACCAAACTCTTCTGACACACCGCAGGATCAAATGTGGGAGGGGGCTTGCTCCCGATAGCGACGGGTCAGTCAGCTTATTGGTAGCTGACCCACTGCAATCGGGAGCAAGCCCCCTCCCACATTTCGCTTTGGGGTGTTTCAGGTATTGAAGAGTCCGGCCATTGCCTTCAATCGCTTCTTGTACACCCGCCGCGCCTCCAACGCTTGCTCCAGGCTGACCGCGACAAACCCCGCCCGCTGGTTCGGCTGCATCTGCCCGATCAAGTCCAGGTCTGCACTGATCACCGTGCCGATCATCGCGTACCCGCCACCCGACACCGCGTCCCGATGCAGCACGATCGGTTCCAGCCCGGCCGGCACCTGGATCGAGCCGATCGGGTAGCAACTGTCGACGATGTTCGACGGATCGGACCCCGCACCAAACGGCTGCTCCCGTGGCTGAAAGCTCAATGCACTGCCGCCCTTGAAGCGATAGCCGATACGGTCCGCCTCGGAACCCACCGTCCACGGCTCGGCAAAAAAACTGCTTTTGGCCGCCTCCGTCAGGCGTTCGTAATACAGGCCGGGCACCACGCGCAAGGTCACATCGCCGCCGACGGAGCGGCGCAAGGCCATCGGCAAACTGTTGCCCGCCCGCCCCTGCCCAGTGGGCTCGCCGATAGGCAACTCATCCCCCGCCTGCAAGCGCCGCCCGTGAAAACCGCCGAGTGCGCCGAGGGTGTAGGTCGAGCGACTGCCGAGCACCAACGGCACGTCGATGCCGCCGGCGACCGCCAGATAAGCGCGCGCACCGGCCTTGGGAAATTCGAAGCGCAACACCTGCCCGGCGCGCACGTGGAACGCGGTGTCCTGGTGGACCACTTCACCGTCCAGGCGCGGCGACATCAAGGCGCCGCTGAGTGCGACCAAGGCGTCCTGTTGAAATTCCAGCTCGGGGCCGATCAGCGTGCATTCCAGGCCGGCCGCGCCCGGTGGATTGCCCACCAAATGGTTGGCCGCGTTGAGCGCGTACTGATCCAACGCGCCCGATGGCGGAATGCCCAAGTGGTAGTAGCCTTCGCGGCCAAGATCCTGCACAGAGGTGGCGAGGCCGGGTTTGAGCACCTTGATCATGCCAGCGCCTCCTGCAGGGTTTTCGGGTAGCCGACGGGGTCGGCGAGAAACGCATCCAGGGAAAATTCCAGCGGGCGGATGCGCAGGTCGAAACGTCCTGCGTCGACCTCGGCGACGGCCAGGTCGTAGGCCTCACGGTCGATCGGTTTGAATTGCACAATGTCGCCCGGCCGGAAGAACACCATGTGGTCCTTGAGGTAGGCCAACTGCTGCGCCGGGTCGTAGATCGGTGCCGGGGTGACGCCGAACATCTGGTAGCCACCGGCGCCGCGCACCGAGTAGATACAACCAAAGCAGCCGCCATGGCCGAGGGTCAGTTTCGGCGTGTCGGTGCGCGGGCGCAGGTACTTGGGCACCTGCAACTGCCGTTCGCGCTCGACCATCTGGAACATGAACGGCAAGCCCGCGACAAAGCCGACCATCGACACAAACCACGGTGCGCCACTGTGGGCCGCGATGAAAGCGTCGACATCGGCCAGGCCGTTGATGCGCGCTGCGTATTCCAGGTCGGTGCCGCTGGGGTCTTGATGGCGGTCGCGAAAGCGCATCAAGGTTTCGTGGGTCCAGGGGTCGTTGTAGAGCACCGGGATTTCGATAATGCGCGTGTGCAAGGTGCGTTCGGCCACGGCCTGGGCTTCGGCGCTTTGCACCGCGTCGAGCAGCACATGGGGCGCAATGCGGTCCGGGTCGAAGCGAATCTGGAACGATGCGTTGGCCAGACACACATCCAGCACACCGTCCAATGCCAGGCGTTCCACGGCGCGGGTCACGGCCATGCCTTTGAAAAAGGCCTGCAGGGACATGCTGTCGCTGACCTCGGCAAACAGGTGTTCATCGGCGCCGAAGCTGTAGCGGATGGGGGACGTTTCAGCCATGTCTGTTCCTCTTGGAGTCGTTATAGAAAGGCAGACAAAAAAGTAAGGGTTCGATCTTATTTGGGTGTTCTGACCACAATGCCCGCTTGGTCCAGGGCTTCACGGGTCGCTTCGACCAATTCCAGGGCGCCGGGGGTGTCGCTGTGCAGGCAGATGGAGTCGAATTCGATAAACAGGTCTTCGCCTTCTACGGTGCGTACAAGACCCGTCTGACAAGCCCGAAGGACCCGCGCCGCGACGGTGGCAGGGTTCAGCACGCGCACCGTGCGGGTGAACACGATGGAGCCGGCCAGATCGTACTCGCGGTCGGCGTAAAACTCGCGCACCACCGGCTGCCCCAGCTCCTTGGCAATGCGCCAGATCACCGAATTCGGCATGCAGTACAGCAACAGCGTCGGCTCGATGACTTGCAGGTTCTGCACCAACAGCCGCGCGGCGTCTTCATCGCGGGCCAGGTGCATGTAGAGCGCGCCGTGGGGTTTGATATGTTGCAGGGGCACGCCCTGGGCCCGGGCGATTTCGCGCAGGGCGCCGAGCTGGTAGAGCATGTCGTCCACCAGTTCCTGGGCCGGTGCGTTGATATGGCGGCGACCGAAGCCCACCAGGTCGCGAAAGCCCGGATGGGCGCCGATGGCGACCCCCAGTTGCTTGGCGCGTGCAACGGTGCGGCGCATGGTGCCGGGGTCGCCGGCGTGGAAGCCGGTGGCGATATTGGCCGAGCTGATATAAGCCATCAGCTCCGAATCGACGCCATCGCCGATGGTCCAGGGGCCGAAGCCTTCGCCCATGTCTGAATTGAAATCCACTGCCCGCATGAAAAGGCGCTCCGCCAAAGGTGATGCTGAAAAGTAGGCTGCGGCTTGACCCCTTGGGAAGATCTATTATCAGATGACCTATCTTCTGAAAAACAGATATCGCCATGTCACTGACCTTGCGCCAAATCCGCTACTTCGTCGCCACCGCCGAGATCGGCCAGATTTCCCAGGCGGCGATTCACCTGAACATCTCCCAGTCGGCCGTGACCACGGCGATCAAAGAGCTGGAAGCGATGCTCGGCGTGCAGTTGTTCGTGCGCACCGCGCAGGGCATGAACCTGACCGACGCCGGGCGGCACTTTCTCAACCGCGCCTATGTGATCGTGCGCAGTGTCGACGACGCGCTGAACAGCCCGCTGCCCGACTACCGCGCCAGCGGCGTGCTGCGGGTCGCCGCCAGCTACACGGTGCTCGGTTACTTCCTGCCGCACCACCTGCAGCGCATGGAACACTGGCACCCGGACGTGACCATCGAGGTGTTCGAGCAGGAGCGCCAGGCTATCGAACACGGCCTGCTCGACGGCCAGTTCGACATGGCCGTGGTGCTCACCGCCAACCTCACCCACACGGATATCGTCTCGGAAATCCTCTTCAACTCCGAACGCCGCCTGTGGCTGCCCAGCCATCACCCGTTGTGTGAACGCGGCGCCGTCAGCCTGGCGGATGTGGCCCGCGAGCCCTACATCCTGCTGACCGTCGACGAGGCCGAACACAGTGCCATGCGCTATTGGGAACAGGCCGGGCAAACGCCCAAAGTGCGGCTGCGCACCAGTTCGGTGGAAGCCGTGCGCAGCATGGTCGCCAATGGCAGCGGCGTGGCGATCCTGTCGGACCTGGTCCATCGGCCCTGGTCCCTGGAAGGCAAGCGCATCGAGACCCTGACCGTGACCGACCCGGTGGCGCCCATGAGCGTCGGCCTGGCCTGGCACCGCGAGCGCGTATTTACCCCCGCGATGCAGGCGTTCCGGGACTACTTCCACGACGCCTTCCTGGCCCCGCAGCAGTTGTCGGCGCGGCGTTAGAGCTGGGCTTGCAGCGTCGCGGCCAACCAGTCCATGAACACCCGCACCCGCAGCGGTAAATGGCGCTGCCCGGCGTAGAGCAGGGACACGTCCAACGGCGGCGCCGGGTAATCCGGAAGGACCGCCACCAGTTCGCCACTGGCCAACTGATCGCCAATGCCCAGCGCCGGCACCTGGATGATCCCGAAGCCGCCCAGGCAGGCGGACTTGTAGGCATCAGTGCTGTTGACCGTGACTCGCCCGACCATGGGCAGGCGCTGCACCTTGTTGCCCTGCAGGTATTCGAACCCCGCCGAGCGCGAGCCCAGCGGGCGCACGTAATGCACCAAATGGTGATCGGCCAGGTCTGCCAGGGTCTGCGGCACGCCATAGCGCTGCAGGTAGCCGGCGCTCACGCAGTTGATCATCGGCATGCTGCACAACAACCGCGCGACCACCGACTGGTCCGGCTGCGCACCGACGCGCAGCACGCAATCGAACCCCTCGGCCAGCAGGTCGACCTGACGGTCGGTGGTGCTGATTTCCAGCTCGATCAACGGGTGCGCGTCCATGAAGTGCGGCAGGCGCGGCAGGATCAAATCCCGCGCCATCATGGTCGGCAGGTCCACGCGAATGCGCCCGGTCAGTTGTGTTTCGTCCTGGCGAAACAAGCCTTCCAGTTCCTCCATGTGCGCGAGCAAGTCCTTGCTGCGTTCATACAGTACGCGGCCGTCCTGGGTCGCCTGCACCTTGCGCGTGGTGCGCTGCAGCAAGCGCGCGCCGAGCAGTTCTTCCAGCGCCTGCACATGCTCGGACACGGTGGAACGCGGTAGCCCCAGGCTCTCGCCGGCGCGGGTAAAACTCGACAGTTCGGTGACGCGCACGAAGGTGCGCAGCAACTCCAGTTTGTTCATGGGATTGTTCGCCTTATCCGGCCAGTGATTTCGCTTTACCGCTGTTTATCACGTTATAGGCGGACAAATACACTCATTCCCTCGATCACATCAGAGGACTGCACCATGACCCGTAAAATCGCACTGATCACCGGCGCCAGCCGCGGCTTGGGTAGAAGCACCGCGCTGCGCCTGGCGGCACAAGGCGTAGACATCATCGGCACTTACCACAGCCAGGCGGATGAGGCCCAGGCGGTGGTCGCGCAGATCGAACAATGGGGCGGCCGCGCCGCCATGCTGAAACTGGATGTGAGCCAGAGCGCGACCTTCGGCGCGTTCGTCGAAGACGTGGGCGACGTGCTCAAGCGTGTTTTCGCACGGGATGACTTCGACTTTCTGATCAACAACGCCGGTATCGGCATCCACGCCAGCTTTGCCGAAACCAGCGAAGCCCAGTTCGACCAACTGGTGGCGATTCAATTCAAAGGCCCGTTTTTCCTGACCCAAAAACTGCTGCCGCTGATCCGTGACGGTGGCCGCATCCTCAATATCTCCAGCGGCCTAGCCCGTTTCAGCCTGCCCGGCTATGCCGCGTATGCAGCGATGAAAGGCGCCATGGAAGTGCTGACCCGCTACCAGGCCAAAGAACTCGGCGCGCGCGGTATCAGCGTCAATATCCTCGCGCCTGGCGCCATCGAAACCGACTTCGGCGGCGGCGCCGTGCGCGACAACGCCAACCTCAACGCGATGGTCGCCAACAACACCGCCCTGGGCCGCGCCGGGTTACCGGATGATATCGGCGGGGCCATTGCCAGCCTGCTGGCGGACGGCAGCCACTGGATCACCGGCCAGCGGATCGAGGCGTCGGGCGGCATGTTTCTGTAGGAACTTTTCGCGCACCACGTCGTAGCCCCAGTGGTACACGTAGGTGTACGGCAGGAAAAACAGCAACACGCCGATATCGAGGATAAACGCCTGCATCAGGCTGACGTTCAGCCACGCGGCAATCAACGGCACGCACACCAGAACCAGCCCGCCTTCAAACAGCAAGGCGTGCAGCCCCCGGGTCCAGCCGTTGTTGGCCAGTTGCAGGCGTGCCTTGAGGCGGTCGAACAGGCCGTTGAAAATCACGTTCCAGGTCAGCGCCATCAGGCTGATCGCCAGGGTGACCATGCCCATTTCCAGGGCGGGCTTGTCCATGATCCACGCCAGCAACGGCGTGCAAATCAACAACGCCAGGGCCTCGAAACCGATGGCCTGGCACACGCGTTCAGTAATCGACTTGGTAGGGTTCATGACCCGGCTCCGTGAGTGACTGTGGTTGCCATCATTGCGCTTTGTATCGATACTTCATAACTAATAACCATCGATCAAGGCGATAGTCATGGCCTCCCATGAAGTGCTCCAGGCCTTTGTTCAGGCCGCGACCCAAGGCTCGTTTTCGGCGGCGGCGCGCAAGTTGGGCAAGAGCCAGTCCACCGTCAGCGCGGCGGTCGCGAGCCTGGAGATTGACCTGAATGTGCTGCTGTTCGACCGCAGCAGCCGCAAGCCGACGCTGACCGCCGCCGGCCATGTGCTGCTGCAACGCGCCGAGCAGGTGCTAGAGGCCAGCAGTCGGTTGGAATTGGCGGCGAGCCAGCTATCCCAGGGGTTGGAGCCTAAGCTGAGTATCGCCATGTCCGATACGTACCAGTCCGACCGATTCGAGATCGCCCTCAGTGCCTTTGAACAGCGCTACCCGGACCTTGAACTGGAGTGTTTGATCGCCGAATGCGAAGACTTGATCGCCCTGGTGCAAAGCGGCCGGGCGCAGATCGCGTTTATCGAGAAGCAGGAAACCTATCCGCCGGACCTGACCTGTTCACCGGTTGAAGAACGCACGGAAATCGCGCTGTTCGTCTCGCCCAAACACCCGTTGGCGCAGCAGGACAACATCAGCGTCCAGGCCTTGCAGCAGCACCGGGAACTGCGCCTGGCGAGCATCATCAACCCCAATGAAACCCGGGCATCCGGACGGGTGTGGTCGGCGCCCAGTTACCTGATGCTGATGGAGATGGCGCAGTTGGGGTTTGGCTGGGCGCCGATTCCACGCTGGCTGGTGGAGCGTTTTGGCGGCGGCCAGTTGGTCGAACTCAAGGCGCGCAGTTGGCCGCGCTCGGTGGCGGTGGATGCGCTGTGGTCGCGGCAGCATCCGCCGGGGCCGGCGGGGAGTTGGTTGTTGGGCAAGATGCTCGACTGAGCCCGTCCGGGCCATGACGATCAACCTGTGGGAGGGGGCTTGCTCCCGATCGCGGTCGGTCAGTCACGGCAGCATTGACGGGGACGCCGCCATCGGGAGCAGGCCCCCTCCCGCATTGCGGGTCAGGCTGCGGATGTAAGGCCATCACGTAGGACTCCTCCCATATCGGCAGAAATATTTCGTCCTCGCCGCACATTTCCTCCACCGCCAGCCGCCCCTGGCCGACGCAGCCTTCCTGCAAGGTCAGCAGCAAACCCGGCAAGCCCTGTCGCCCGATCGACACCCCGCTGAAAACTCATTTCGCGCGGTGCAAACCCGATAGACTGCGCCCTTCTTTGCAGCCGTTCGGACACCCCGATGCAAACCCGCCTTGTCGCCTACGAGGCGCTGAATGCTGTGCAGACACAGCAAGTCGGCGCCATCGAAGTTCACCCTGAGCAGTTGCCGTTTTGCGGCGACATGTATTGCGCCCTCAACACCCTGCTGGTCAACCCAAGCCCCGACATCAAGGGCTTCGTGCTGCTGGCCGACGATATTCCCGTGGCCTTCCTTCTGCTCAAGCGCTCGCCGTGCCTGCCCCATTGGGCCGATGCACACAGCGCCACGCTGCACGCGTTACAGGTAGACCGAACCCAGCAGGGCCGGGGATTTGGCAAAGCCTGCTTGCAGGCACTACCCGACGCCGCGCTTCAGGCCTGGCCGCAGATCAAGGCGCTGGAGTTGTCGGTGGACACACACAACGTCGCGGCGATGGGCTTGTACCTCGGGCTTGGCTGGGTGGATCGCGGGGAGGCGTATAAAGCGCGGGTTGGGTATGAGCGCAGGTTGAGTTGGGTGTTTGGTCGGGATGGCCTTGACACACCTTAAATGTAATGTATACATGACCTATCAAATCTAAAGTAATGAATACGCTACATGGATATTTCAGTTATCACCCAACGACTCGCCAAACAAATCCGCTCCATGCGCCTCAATCGTGGCTATAAACAGGTGGACCTGGCAAAGCTGGCGGGAATTACCCGGCAAAAACTTATTGAAATCGAAAAAGGCAGCCTCTCGGTTTCCATGAATGCCTATGCCCGTGTGATTGCGGCGTTGGGCAGCGAGATCAAATTGGTTCCCGTGACCATGCCGACCTTGGAGGAACTGGAGGACTTGTTCAATGAATAGCCCCACTCTGCGCGTTCATACCCCTCAAGGCGAGAGTGGAAGCGTGCGGGTAAGCGCCGACGACTATCTGTTCCGATACAGCGACAAAGCAAACGCACAAAGCGCAATAAGCCTCTCGATGCCCGTTCGCGCAGATGAGTATCGTCGTAGAGACTTGCACCCCATCTTCCAGATGAATCTGCCGGAAGGTTACGTGCTTGAGCAATTGCGCAATCGTCTCGCCAAGACGGTGAAAGTCGACCCAATGTTGCTGCTTGCGTTGTCAGGCAGCAGCGCACCCATTGGCCGGGTGTTCGTCTGCTCGGATCAGGTGAGCGAGTTGATCCAACGTAACAGCCCTCCTTCGAGTGGCGAGAACCTCGAGGAGATTCTCGCCTGGGACGGCACGGAAGATCTGTTCGCTGACCTGGTGGATCGCTACATCTTGCGAGCAGGCATTTCTGGCGTACAACCCAAAGTGCTGGTGCCCGAAAAACCTCAAACGCCCGAGCAGAGAATCACCTCGAAAACCAATGACCTGATCATCAAGAGCGGGCGCGACGAGTTTCCGGGGTTGGCTATCAATGAATACCTGTGCATGTCCATCGCCAGGGATGCAGGCATACCCACACCACCGTTTTACCTGTCGCAGAACCAGAAACTCTTCATCATGCGACGCTTTGATCGGGACGAGCAGCTCAACCCACTGGGCTTCGAAGATATGACCACGCTGATGGGCCTGTCTACCGAGCAAAAATACACCAAGAGCTACGGCGCTATGGCCAAGGCTGTGCGTGTCTTCTGTTCACCTGCCCATCAACGCAGCTCGCTCGACCAATTATTCGACAGCGTGGCGCTCAGTTGCATAGTGGGCAACGGTGATGCGCATCTGAAGAATTTCGGCGTGCTCTACAGCGACCCAGTCAACGCCGATACACGACTAGCACCGGCTTACGACATTGTGAATACCACGGCGTACATTCCCGACGACACGCTCGCATTGGACATGGTCGGCAACAAGTCCTTTTTCGCTTCACGTCTGGGCATCCTCGAGTTTGCAAGAACCTGCGAAGTCGAAAAGCCTGAAGAACGTATTCAAGCACTGCTGCAAACGCTTGAGATCGTGCTTAAACGTGAAGACGATTACTGCCGATTAGCACCTGATGTTGCGAAAGCCATACGGCAATCCTCTCAGGGCTACCAACTGAGTTTTGGCGGTTGAACACAACCTTCGTCATTGGCGATTGCAGCCCTCGCAGGAGCGAGCGACGCCAGGTTCTTGCTCGCGCCTACAGTGGGAGCCCTTACTCAGGCGCTACCGGCAACCAGACCTCTACAGTACCGATGCCCTTACTTACATCAAAATCCGCGCTGTACCGCTCAAAATCCGGGCCGGCGATTGCGTAACCGGAGTGCGGCAACCATTCGAACATGATCCGCTCGTAGGTCTGCGGTAACGCCTGTACCGGGCCGTAGTGCGCGAACACCGCATAGTGATGCGCCAGGATTTCGATGAACTCGAAATTGCTCGGCACATCGCCCTTGGCGGGCACTTCAACCCCGGCGAGGTAGTCGAACTCATCGTGCTTCGGGTTATGGCAAACCCCGTAGGTAAAACCGCCTACACGCTTTTTGATTTCTTTGAAGCAGCTATCGAACACGTCCCACAACTGCGGAATATCCCCCACGGTGGCCTTTGAATAGCGCCCCTGCACCCCAGCGATCACCAGGGCCTTGCCCTCTTCCATGCGCGGTTCTAACGGTTGTTGTGTCTGCTGATCCATCTGAACAGTCTCCTTCTTATGAGGGAAAAACCCATATCGAGTATAGGGGTATATCCAGGCTGCGCTCCATGTAGAAATTTTTCCTACGTATCTGGACAACTGGCCATCATCGACCGTATTGTCTGCCCGCAGGCCACCGCAGTGGCCGACGTCGCTCGGACGGTTCCGGGCGCTTACGTACTCTCGAGGCAACAATGGCCGACCAAGGTTCGCCGCGCCGCTTTGCGCGCATAGATCGACTCCCCCCCTACGTTTTCAATATCACTGCCGAGCTGAAGATGGCTGCGCGTCGGCGCGGCGAAGACATCATCGACTTGAGCATGGGTAACCCTGACGGCCCGACTCCACCGCACATCGTGGAGAAAATGGTCACCGTCGCCCAGCGTGAAGACACCCACGGTTACTCCACCTCCAAGGGCATTCCGCGCCTGCGCCGGGCGATTTCGCGCTGGTACAAAGACCGTTATGAAGTGGATATCGACCCCGAGTCGGAAGCCATCGTCACCATCGGCTCCAAGGAAGGCCTGGCGCACTTGATGCTGGCCACCCTGGACCAGGGCGACACCGTGCTGGTGCCCAACCCGAGCTACCCGATTCATATCTACGGTGCCGTGATTGCCGGCGCCCAGGTGCGCTCGGTGCCATTGATTCCGGGCGTGGACTTTTTCGCCGAGCTGGAACGGGCGATTCGCGGTTCGATCCCCAAGCCGAAGATGATGATCCTGGGGTTCCCGTCCAACCCGACCGCGCAGTGCGTGGAACTGGATTTCTTCGAGCGGGTGATCGCCCTGGCCAAGCAGTACGACGTGCTGGTGGTGCATGACCTGGCCTACGCCGACATCGTCTACGACGGCTGGAAAGCCCCGTCGATCATGCAGGTGCCGGGCGCCAAGGACATTGCGGTGGAGTTCTTTACCCTGTCCAAAAGCTACAACATGGCCGGCTGGCGCATTGGTTTCATGGTGGGCAATGCGGAACTGGTCAACGCCCTGGCGCGGATCAAGAGCTACCACGACTACGGCACCTTCACCCCGCTGCAAGTGGCGGCGATTGCCGCACTGGAAGGCGACCAACAGTGCGTGAAAGACATCGCCGAGCAGTACCGTCAGCGCCGCAATGTGCTGGTCAAGGGCCTGCATGAACTGGGCTGGATGGTGGAGAATCCCAAGGCGGCGATGTACGTCTGGGCGAAGATTCCCGAGGCGTATGCCGCTATGGGTTCGCTGGAATTTGCCAAGAAGCTGCTGCTCGAAGCCAAGGTTTGCGTATCGCCGGGGGTTGGCTTTGGTGAATATGGCGACGATCACGTGCGCTTTGCGCTGATCGAGAACCAGGACCGGATTCGCCAGGCGGTGCGCGGGATTCGCGGGATGTTCCGGGCGGATGGGCTCTTACCAAAAACCGGCGTCTAACGCGGTCAAACATGTGGGAGGGGGCTTGCTCCCGATGGCAGGGTGTCAGTCACTGTATCGGGTGACTGAAACACCGCTATCGGGGGCAAGCCCCCTCCCACATTTGGATTGGGTTTGCACCCTTGCCTTAGGGTGTGTCTGTCACACCACCAACGACAGCAACATGATGAAGATCAGCGCCACCACCGACAGAATGGTCTCCATCGCCGTCCAGGTCTTGAACGTCTCGGCCACAGTCATGTTGAAGTACTGCTTCACCAGCCAGAACCCCGCATCGTTGACGTGAGACAAAATCAACGATCCCGCCCCCGTCGCCAACACCAGTAGCTCGCGGTTAACCCCCGGAATCATCCCCACCACCGGCACGACAATGCCTGCGCCAGTGATGGTCGCGACCGTCGCCGAACCGGTGGCAATACGAATCACCGCCGCCACCAGCCACGCCAGCAGGATCGGGTTGATCTGCGCGTTCACCGCCATATGGCCGATCACGTCGCCCACGCCGCTGGTCACCAGCATCTGTTTGAAACCACCACCGGCACCGATGATCAGGATGATCGCGGCAGTCGGCGCCAAGCTGGCGTCGAGCAGCTTGAGGATTTGCTTGGAGTGGATGCCCTGGCGATGGCCAAAGGTGTACAGCGACAGCAGCAACGCAAGCAGCAGGGCGCTGATCGGGTGGCCGATCATGTCCATCCAGTTGCGCACCACATGACCGTCGGCCAAGGCGATGTCGGCAAAGGTTTTGAGCAGCATCAGGAACACCGGCAGCAGCACGGTGATCAGGGTGATGCTGAAGCTCGGCAGCGTCTTGTTTTCCGGCTCGCGGGCCAGTTGGTCGACCAGTTCCTGGGACGGATTGCCCGGGATGTACTTGGCGATAAACGTACCGAAGATCGGGCCGGCGATGATGGCGGTCGGCAGCGCGACGATCAGACCGTACAGAATGGTCTTGCCGATGTCCGCGCCAAACACGCCGATGGCCAGCAGCGGCCCCGGGTGCGGTGGCACCAGGCCATGGACCGCCGACAGGCCGGCGAGCAACGGGATACCGATCTTGATCAGCGACACACCGGTGCGGCGCGCGACGATAAACACCAGCGGGATCAGCAACACAAAGCCGATCTCGAAGAACAGCGGGATGCCTACCAGGAACGCGGCGAACATCATTGCCCACTGGACCCTTTCCTTGCCGAAGGCGCGGATCAGGGTCTGGGCGATCTGATCGGCACCGCCGGATTCGGCCATCATCTTGCCGAGCATCGTACCCAGCGCGAGGATGATGCCGACAAAGCCGAGCACCCCGCCGAAGCCGTCCTGGAAGGCCTTGATGATCTTGTCCACCGGCATGCCCGAGGTCAGGCCGAGGAAGCCCGCGGCGATGATCAACGCGATAAATGGGTGAACCTTGAACTTGGTGATCAAAAAGATCAGACCAATGATAGTGACCACTGCATCAAGCAGCAGGTAGGACTCGTGGGACATGCCAAACATGGGGGGTCTCTCCTGTTTGTTGTTGTTATTAAAGCCGGTGTTGAATTTGTCGCCGGGGATAGCGCTATCTTATCCGGCAAAAAATTAACGAGTAGGTTCAAAGCCGTGTTTGAGCCACCAGGCATGGGTTTGCTCGGCCAACGCCTTGACGCTGTCTTCGCTGGCATTGAGGGCCAGGGTCAGCGGCTCGCCGACGGGCGATTCGAGGGTGGCGAACTGGCTGTCGATCAGGCTGGCCGGCATGAAATGGCCGGGGCGATGGGACACGCGGTCGGCGGCGACTTCGCGGCTCAGTTCCAGAAATACAAAGCCCAGACCCGGCGCTGCTTCGCGCAGGTGGTCGCGGTATTTCTTTTTCAGCGCGGAACAGGTGAGCACCGGGTGTTCACCGGCCTTGAGCGAACGGCGCAATTCATCGCACAGGATGTCGAGCCAGCCGGCGCGGTCGTTGTCGTCGAGGGGGTGGCCGGCGCTCATCTTTTCGATGTTCGCGGCGGGGTGAAAGCTGTCGCCTTCAATGGGCGTGGCACCGTTCAGGCGGCAGAGGGCCTCGCTGACGCTGGTCTTGCCACAGCCGGCAACACCCATGATAACCAGGGCGGTAACAGGTTGACTCATGAAACACCTCAGGACGCAGATAGCGCTACCTTTGCACGCTGTAAGGCTAGTGCAAAAACAGGCTTTTCCCGCGCCGTCTTGTCTTTTTTTATGGAGTGACGCGTGCATCCGCTCCAAGCATTTGAACCGGATCAGGCAACCCAGCGCTCTAGCATTTGCAGCCGTTTGGAGACAGCGCTACCTTAGTGCCTCGATTTTTGTTTGGCAAGCCGCCTGATGACCTCCAAGAACGATAAAAATACGCGCACCACGGGTCGTCCGACCCTCAATGAAGTCGCCCGCCTGGCCGGCGTCAGCCCGATTACCGCCTCCCGCGCCTTGCGTGGCATCAGCACCGTTGCCACCGAACTGGTGGAAAAAGTGCAACAGGCCGCCGCCGAACTGAACTACGTGGTCAACCCCGCCGCCCGCGCCCTGGCCTCGGCCCAGAGCCATTCGGTGGTGGTGCTGGTGCCGTCGCTGTCCAACCTGCTGTTTATCGAAACCCTCGAAGCCATCCATCAGGTGCTGCGGCCCAAGGGCTTTGAAGTACTGATCGGCAACTCCCACTATTCGCGCGACGAAGAAGAGACCTTGCTGCGCAACTACATGGCCTATCAGCCACGGGGTTTGCTGCTGACCGGGTTCGATCGCACCGAAAGCGCGCGACGGATGGTCGAGGCCAGTAACGTGCCGTGTGTGTACATGATGGATCTGGACCCCAACGCTGGCGTGAACTGTGTGGGCTTTTCGCAGTTGGCGGCGGGTGAGACAGCGGCAGCGCATTTGATCTCGCGGGGGCGCAAGCGCCTGGCGTATATCGGCGCGCAACTGGACCAACGCACCTTGCTGCGCGGCGAAGGCTTCCGGCGTGCGCTGCAACAGGCCGGGCTGTATGACCCGGCGCTGGAACTGTTGACGCCACGCCCCTCCTCCGTGGGCCTGGGCGGCGAATTGTTCCTGCAGTTGCTGGCGGCGCATCCGGATGTGGATGCGATCTTCTTCGGCAACGACGACCTGGCCCAGGGTGCGCTGCTCGAAGCCCTGCGTCATGGCATCAAAGTACCGGGGCGCGTGGCCGTGCTGGGCTTCAACGACCTGCCAGCGTCCTCGTTCATGGTGCCGCGCCTGAGCAGCATCAGCACCCCGCGCGAAGCCATTGGTCGGCGCGCGGCGGAGCATTTGCTGACGATCATGGCGGGTAACAAGATCGCCAAGCCGGTGGTGGATATGGGATTTGAGTTGCAGGTGCGGGAAAGTACGTAGGACGTTTGTAGGACGCGACTGGCATTGCGATGTTGCCTTGGCAATTCATCAGTTGAGGGAGCTCAGCGTATTGCTAGTGGGCAAAGCCATGGACCAACACACACCACGCGGCTAAAGCCCTGTTCGGTCAAAAATGTGGGAGGGGGCTTGCTCCCGATTGCAGCGTGACAGTCACCACATCTGGTGACTGATCCACCGCTATCGGGAGCAAGCCCCCTCCCACATTTTTTTACCCTGCCCGCTTGAAGCCATCGCCGTAGTGCCCGCCCCCTGCTAGATTGACTGTTCTCCACTGCCAGGGAAGCACCATGGGACACTCACTGAAAATCTTGGGTCGCGCTTCTTCCATCAACGTGCGCAAAGTGCTCTGGACCTGCCAGGAACTGGGCATCGACTACGTGCACGAAGACTGGGGCATCGGCTTCAAGCCGACCCAATCCGCCGAATTCCTTGCCCTGAACCCCAACGCCCAAGTGCCGGTGCTGATCGACGACCACGGAGTGCTGTGGGAATCCAACACCATTTGTCGTTACCTGGTGAACCTCTACCAACGCCACGACCTGCTGCCTCTCGACCCCGCACCCCGCGCCCGGGTCGAACAGTGGATGGACTGGCAAGCCACCGAGCTCAACCCGTCCTGGGGCTACGCCTTCCAGGCCCTGGTGCGCAACAGCCCCGAGCATCAAGACCCACAACGCATCAAAGCCGGCGTACAAGCCTGGAACGACAAGATGGGCCTGCTGGAACAACAGTTGGCAAAGACCGGCGCCTATGTGGCCGGCGACGAATTCACCCTGGCCGATATCCTCATCGGCCTCTCGGTTCATCGCTGGCAGATGACCCCCATGGAACGCCCGCTCTACCCGGCGGTTGCGGCGTATTACCAGCACCTCGGCCAGCACGCCGGCTTTAAGACCTTCGCCCTCGACGGTCATGATTGATCACAAAGACGGCAACGTGAAAGGACTCAACGCACAGCTCACAGGTGCCTGCGGCAGAATCGCAAGAGGTTTTTTCGAAACATCGAAAGACCGTCTGTCAGGAAAGTGCAGGGACCTGTCAGGTCTGACAGTAGCCTCGTTTCTCCTCTTCGCCTATTCATAAGCACACGCAATGTGCAACACATTGCCCCTTGAATATGGAGAAGCAACCATGGGTTCGGTACTGGGTGAAAACGATGCAATCTCTGGGGTAATAGCCGGATGGACGGTTCCCTTTAGCACAGACTTTGTAGCTCATTTGAATGGCGGGTCGGGCTTTAATTCAACAGTCGGGATCATGACCGACTTCGCCCTGCTTAAAATCAGCATTGACCAAAATATCAAGGAAGGCGAGACCTACGAGATTGGTGCAACGGCCAGTGAAGACCACAAGGTAAGGCTTGAATTTGACGACACGAGGTCAGGCGAACAGGGCACCTATTTGGCAACCAGCGGAAAATTCACCGTATTGCACCTGCAAGGCCGCGTCCTGAAGGCGTCCTTTCACTTCAAGGCCAAAACGGCGGCACGTCACCATCACCTGGAAATGGACTTCACGAGCGGGTCGCTCACCGTCGAGGACTTCAAACACGACTGAACGGCCCTGCCACCGGGAAGGTACTGCACAAGATGTGCCTGTCGACGGCAACGTTTGGCCGGCGCCAGAACAATGTTTGCCGCGAGTGCCATGCCAGCCCCCGTAAAACCGGGGCTGTGCACACGGCACGCTACTTGCTCTAGCTGACGCATCGAACATTTGCATAGGTGACCGATCATGCTGATTAACAACAACACTCAAGCCTTGTCGACCGTCGAAAAGCTCAAGCGCCCCGACATGGACCCCGCCAACGCTGCCGCCAGCACGCTGTACAGCGGTGCCCTGCAAACGGCGCAGCAAAGTGTGAGCGTACCCGCCGCGCAGACCCAACTGGACAAGGCCGCCGACCGCATCGACGAAGCCTTCGCCAAGACCCGCGTACAGTTGCAGGCCTCAACGGCCGCCACCCCGGCGACCACGGATGTGCCCGCAGCCGGTTCTACCACGAGCGCCGCGCGCGCAGACTTCACCGATTACATGAGCAAAACCCCGGCCGAACGCATTCGCGAACAACTGCTCAAGGAGCAGGGTTTGACCGAAGCAGAAGTGCAGACAATGCCGCAGGAAAAACAGGATGCGATCACCAAGCAAGTGGCCGATCGTCTGAAACAACAGCAAGAACAGCAAGTAGCCGCGAAGACGGCAGAGCCGCAGGTGCAGGCGGTGAAAGAAACCCTGGCCGCGATCTAAGCGATACGGCCAATCGGGCTATTCGGTCGCGCAGTAAAACCGTGCGCCAGGACGTTGATTTCCCGGCATGGGGTGCCATCACGGTAGTTGGGCGTCGGCAGCATAGAGCAGGTGTGTCCTGCTCTGTGCGGTGAGGCGGGAACAGCTTGCAGATCGTAGGCTTCTACACGTTTAACTCAGTGACCGAACAGCCCTGTCTCGGATTTCTTGGTTTTCTTGTCCGCGCGTTTTTCATCGGCGGTCTTTGCCGGTTTCTTCTTCGCGGCTTTCTTTGAATCCATACCTTTGGCCATGATGCATGCTCCACTTACAGGGGATGTAACATTGGGTATACCACCTATTGCCGCGCAGAAGGCGCTTATAATCCCCGACCCTTGATAACGCCTGCCTGAATACCATGCCCGACTTGCACCTCGAACCGCTGGCAGAGCCCCTGTGGCCGCTGCTGAACAAGTTTTACCGCCAGCACAATTCGCCAATGAAGGCACTCAAGGGCGGACGTCTGTGGGTGGCGCGGGACCGCGAGATTGTTGCCGGCTTGTGCCTGACGCCCGTGGTGGGCGGGCAATGGCTGACCGGGGTGTTTGTCGACCCGGCCTATCGCGGCCAGGGGCTGGCGGCGCGCTTGATTCTTCAGGCGGCGGCCGATCGGGAGGGTTCAGTCTGGCTGCTGTGCCATCCCGACCTGGAAGGTGTGTATGGGCGCATGGGGTTTACTCAGGACACGGTGCTGCCCCAATCCCTCAGCGAACGGCTGGTGCGCTACAAGCGCAACAAGCCGATGATCGCGATGGGGTTGGCACGAGGCGTGTAACCGCCCAGGAGAGTGGGTGACAGCCCCGTCGCAATCGTGCTGGCTGACCAACCCCACCATTGGGCTTGTATCGTGCCAGGAAGCTAGTCGTCGGCATTCGGGTCCATGTCGGGGAACATCACCTCGATAAACCCGAACTTGCTGAAGTCGCTAATCCGCGACGGGTACAAGCGGCCGATCAGGTGATCGCACTCGTGCTGCACCACCCGCGCATGGAAACCATCGGCAATACGTATGATCGGCTCGCCCTTGGGGTCGAAGCCTTCGTAGCGGATCTGCTGGTAACGGTCCACCGCGCCGCGCAGGCCGGGCACGGACAGACAGCCTTCGAAGCCCTCTTCCATGATCGGACTGAGCGGTGTGATCAGCGGGTTGATCAGGATTGTCTGTGCCACAGCCGGGGCATCCGGGTAGCGTTCGCTGCTCTCGAAACCAAAGATCACCAGTTGCAGGTCAACGCCGATCTGCGGTGCGGCCAGGCCGACACCGCCGACGTGTTCCATGGTCTGGAACATGTCATCGATCAATTGCCACAGCTCGGGGCTGTCGAACATTTCCGGCGGGACCGGCGGGGCGATACGCAGTAGGCGCTCGTCGCCCATTTTCAGGATTTCATGGATCATCGATCAGACTTCGTCGGGAGTGGGCTTGGAATGGTCCCGGCCAAGGCCGGAGACGTGCTTTTTTTCACCTGAGCGGGTGTTTTCATCAAATGTCTTTTCCCCTGGCTCCTTGCCTTCGGCCGACATGTGCTCAATCACGGCATTCATCTCCGCCCCCAGCAACAGCACGGCGGCGGAAATATAGAAGTACAGGAGCAAAACAATGATCGCACCGATGCTGCCATACATGGCGTTGTAGTCGGCGAAGGTTTTGACGTAGTAGCCAAAGCCCAGGGACGCGACGATCCACACCACCACCGCCAGCACCGAGCCTGGGGTGATGAAGCGGAATTTCTGCTGCACGTCAGGCATCACGTAGTACATGAGGGCCACAGCGAACATCAGCAGGATCACAATCAGCGGCCAACGCAGGATGGTCCACAGTGTGACCACGAACTCCTGCATGCCGATCTGCCCTGCCAGCCATTCCATGACCTGCGGGCCGAGCACCATCAGCGCGGCGGCGGCGAGCAACATGCCGGCGATGCCGACGGTGTAGAAAACCGACAGCGGGAAACGCTTCCAGATCGGCCGCCCTTCGACCACGTCGTAGGCGGCGTTCATCGCGCTCATCATCAGGCGCACACCGGCCGACGCGGTCCACAGGGCAATCACGATACCCACCGAGAGCAGGCCGCCCTTGGACTGCTGCAACTGGTCGATCACCGGGTTGACCTGCTCCAGGGCCTGGGGCGGCAACACCAATTCCGACTGCAGGCGCAGCCAGGTGAAGAAGTCCGGCAAATGCAGGAAACCGATCAACGCAATGAGGAACAGCAGGAACGGAAACAAGGAAAACAGCATCTGGTAGGCCAGCGCCGAGGCGTAGGTGGACATCTCGTCGTTGACGAACTCCGTCACCGTGCGCGCCAGCACTTTGTGCAGCTTGAGACCATCGAGTACCGGAAAAATCATAGCGTCTCCTTTCGCCGCAAAAAGATCAGGTTCATGGGCGACTCAGGGGCCGTTTTCTACATCAAGGTAGCCTATTTGGCGACCTTGAAACAATTTCGAAAGATTAACCGCTTCAGGTGACACAAAAACGGCCATCCGTGGATGGCCGTCGGGCGGGATGAACCCAGCCAGCGATCGAGGATCACTTGATCGCTTTCTTCACCGCATCCTTGGTATCGCCTACGGCTTTCTGCACTTCACCTTTTTTTTCCTGGACCACACCTTCAGCGCGCAGCTTGTCGTTGCCGGTCACTTTGCCAACACCTTGCTTGATGTTGCCGACAGCTTCGTTCGCGACGCCTTTTACCTTATCCGATGTGCTGCTCATGGTATTTCTCCTGGAACAATCGAGGGGTTTTGGTCATTACGTAGAGATTGACCCGAGGCTGTTCGGCAGAGTTTCAATTATTTTGCGCACGCATTTCATCGCCGGCAGCAGGTTTGGCTTTATGTTTTGCGGCCAACCCACGAGAATGCGCGGCACATTCAGGCTACGACGCTGAATAACAGATCCCGTAGGAAGGTTATGAAACTCAATAAAGCACAGGCCATCGCCCGCAGAAACCAGGAACTGGGCGGTGCCGTACTCGGCGTCAACAACTGCCACTTCACCGACCTGGACCGCAAACGCAACATCTGGTGGTTCGACCTGCCGGTGGCGCGGATCGCAGTGGGCCAGTACGAGTGGATTCACTTGTTGCTGCACAACGCCGAGACTGACCAGTTGCTGCACTTGAAGGTGCCGACGGTGTTCCTGCGTGAAAAGCTCGAAGGCCTGGTGGTGCGCAATGCCGGCAAGCGCAAGCCGGAAATCACGCTGGAACTGAGCGCAGACAAGGACTCGTTCCTCAAGGATGTGCGCCCAGCCGGTGCGGGCGTCAGCTTCGTGCAGCTTGTCCTCTAAGCACTGTATTTCAAATGTGGGAGGGGGCTTGCTCCCGATTGCAGAGTGAACAGCCACTACATCTGGTGACTGATCCACCGCTATCGGGGGCAAGCCCCCTCCCATACTGGATTGCATTCCAATCCAGGCATTAAAAAACCCCGCATTGGCGGGGTTTTTTTGGGTTACTTTTTCAGGCCCAGCTTCTTCAGCTCTTCATCGCGCAACTCTCGACGCAGGATCTTACCCACGTTGGTGATCGGCAAGAGATCACGGAATTCAACGGCCTTGGGCACTTTATAGCCGGTGACGTTAGCGCGCATATGCTCCATCACCTGGTCCTTGGTCAGGGTGGCACCTGGCTTGACCACGATGAAGATCTTGATGTGCTCCCCGGACTTCTCGTCCGGCACGCCGATGGCAGCGCATTGCAGCACGCCCGGCAGGGTCGCCAGCACGTCTTCCAGTTCGTTGGGGTAAACGTTGAAACCGGAGACCAGAATCATGTCTTTCTTGCGGTCGACAATGCGCATGTAGCCGTCCGGCTGGATGATCGCAATGTCACCGGTCTTCAACCAACCTTCGCTGTCGAGGATCTCGGCGGTGGCATCTTCGCGCTGCCAGTAGCCCTTCATCACCTGCGGGCCTTTGACGCACAGCTCGCCGACCTCACCCAGGGCCAGCTCGACGCCGTCATCGGTGATGATTTTGCACAGGGTCGACGGCACCGGGATGCCGATGGTGCCGATCTGGATCTTCTGGATCGGGTTGACCGTCGCCACCGGGCTGGTCTCGGTCATGCCGTAGCCTTCGCAGATGTCGCAGCCGGTCACGGCTTTCCAACGCTCGGCCGCCGCCAGTTGCAGGGCCATACCGCCTGACAGGGTGACTTTCAGCCCAGAGAAGTCCAGCTTGCGAAAACCTTCGTTATTGCACAGCGCCACGAACAGCGTGTTCAGGCCGACAAAGCCGCTGAACTTCCACTTCGACAGTTCCTTGACCATCGCCGGCAGGTCACGCGGGTTGCTGATCAGGATGTTGTGGTTGCCGATCAGCATCATCGCCATGCAATGAAAGGTGAACGCATAGATGTGGTACAGCGGCAGCGGGGTGATCAGTATCTCGCAGCCTTCGTTGAGGTTGGAGCCCATCAGCGCCTTGCACTGCAGCATGTTGGCCACCAGGTTACGGTGGGTCAGCATCGCCCCCTTGGCCACGCCGGTGGTGCCGCCGGTGTATTGCAGCACCGCCACGTCGCTGCTGGCCGGGCTGACGTCATTGACCGGTTGGCCGTGCCCCTTGGCCAGCACGGCGTTGAACTTGATCGACTTGGGCAAGTGATAGGCCGGGACCATTTTCTTCACGTACTTGATGACGCTGTTGATCAGCAAGCGCTTGAGCGGCGGCAGCAGGTCGGCGACTTCGGTGACGATCACGTGTTTGACGGCGGTCTTGGGCACGACTTTTTCAGCCAGATGCGCCATGTTGGCCAGGCAGACTAGGGCCTTCGCCCCGGAGTCATTGAATTGGTGTTCCATTTCCCGCGCGGTGTACAGCGGGTTGGTGTTGACCACGATCAGGCCGGCACGGATGGCACCGAACACAGCGACCGGGTATTGCAGGACGTTGGGCAGTTGCACGGCGATTCGATCGCCAGGCTTCAAATCGGTATGCTGTTGCAGGTACGCAGCGAAAGCGCCGGACAATTCATACAACTCACCGTAGGTGATTGTCTTGCCCAGGTTGCTGAAAGCCGGTTTGTTGGCGAAGCGCTGGCAGGACTGTTTCAGTACCGCCTGAATATTTGGATACTCGTCTGGATTGATGTCTGCAGCAATCCCGGCGGGGTACTTATCCTTCCAAAAGTCTACGTTCATGGAAGCCCACTCCTCAGCGACGCGAATTCATCATCGCATTTGATGCGATTATTATTGGTGTGTGTTTTTTAGGTGAGTCTGGCGCGTTTAAGCAGGCCGAGAGGTCACGAAGCGCGCCGAGAGTAGCAGCTTTGCCAAGGGCCGACTAGAGCCAAAAGAGGCCCCTACAGTCATAAACATGACTCATGAATAACCAATAGTCATTTTTAGAGCAAAAATTCTATAAGCAAAGAAATGGCTCTAGAACAAGGCTTAACGGGATAAACGCAGACAAATGTGGGAGGGGACTTGCTCCCGATGGCAGTGAATCAGCCAACACATTTGGTGACTGATCTCCTGCCATCGGGAGCAAGCCCCCTCCCACATTATTGACTGCCTTTCAAATCAGGCGATGTCGCGCAGCTCGCGCCGCAGGATCTTGCCCACCGGCGTCATCGGCAACGACTCACGCAACACGATGTGCTTGGGCACTTTGTACCCCGTGAAGTTGGTCTTGCAGTAGCTCTTCAACTCCTCAAGGCTCACGCCTTCGGCGCGCGCCACCACAAACAGCTTCACCGCCTCCCCCGTGCGTTCATCCGGTACGCCGATCACCGCGCAATTAGCCACCGCAGGGTGAGCCATCACCACGTCTTCAATCTCGTTGGGGTACACGTTGAAACCCGAGACGATGATCAGGTCCTTCTTGCGATCCACGATGCGTATAAATCCATCCTCGTCTATCACGGCAATATCACCGGTCTTGAGCCACCCCTCGGCGTCCAGTGCCTCGGCGGTGGCGGCCGGTTGCTGCCAGTAGCCCTTCATCACCTGCGGGCCCTTGATGCACAACTCGCCGCGCTCGCCCAGGGGCAACTCGACGCCGTCGTCATCGATCACCTTCATCGCCGTACCCGGCACAGGGATGCCCACGGTGCCCAGGCGTGACTTGTTGCCATACGGGTTGGTGCTGGCCACCGGCGACGTTTCCGTCAGGCCATACCCTTCGCCAATCGCGCAGCCGGTGAGCTGCTCCCAACGTTCGGCGGTGGCCTTGATCAGCGCCGTACCACCGGAGTTGGTGAGTTTGAGATGGGAGAAGTCCAGGCTCTTGAAGTCGGGGTGGTCCATCAACGCCACAAACAACGTGTTGAGCCCGAGCAAGCCGGTGAAGCGCCAGTTTTTCAGTTCCTTGATAAAACCCGCGATGTCCCGCGGGTTGGTGATCAACACGTTGTGGTTGCCGGAGACCATCATGCACATGCAATTCGCGGTGAATGCATAGATGTGGTAAAGCGGCAGCGGCGCGATCATCACTTCCTGGCCTTCCTTGATCAGCGGGTGGCCATCCTCGCCGGTCTGCGACATGCAGGCACGCACCTGCTGCATGTTCGCCACCAGGTTGCCGTGGGTGAGCATCGCGCCCTTGGCCAAGCCGGTGGTGCCGCCGGTGTATTGCAGCACGGCGATGTCATCGAGGGTCACCGGGTGGCGCGTCACGCCCTGCCCTGCGCCCATGCGCAAGGCGCGCTTGAACGACACCGCACGCGGCAAGTGATAGGCCGGGACCATCTTCTTCACTTTGTCGACAAGGGTGTTGACCAGCCAGCCTTTGGCTGCCGGCATGAAGTCGCCCATCTTCGCTTCGATCAGGTAGTCGATCTCGGTGTCGGTGCAGACTTCCTGCACCCGTGAACCGAACAGGTTGAGGTAGACCAGGGCACGAATGCCGGCGTCCTTGAACTGGTGTCGCATCTCACGCGGGGTGTACAGCGGGTTGGTGTTGACCACGATCAGCCCCGCACGCAGCGCACCAAACACGGCAATCGGGTAATGCAGCACGTTGGGCATCTGCACCGCAATGCGATCGCCCGGCTTGAGGTCGGTGTGCTGCTGCAGGTAACCGGCGAACGCCGCACTCTGGCGCTCAAGCTCGGCGTAGGTCAGGGTGACGCCCATGCTGCTGAACGCCGGACGGTCGGCAAAGGCCTTGCAGGAACGCTCGAAGACTTCGATCACCGACTTGTAGGCGCTCAGATCGATCTCGTTGGGAACGCCCGCCGCGCGTTTGTCATTCCAGAAATCAGGTTGCATTATTCTTGTCCTCTTACCTGAATGTGCCCAGCCGCTTTTCTGCTGCTATAAAAAGCGGAGCTTCGGGGACGTTAGCAGCTATGGCCAAACAGGCAAATACAGGAAAGAGCGTCATTAATTGCGTGAATCTTCCTACAAGGGTCTGTACTGATCAGACGGCTGTCCGAGGATGAGCTATACACTGCAACGACCCTGAGCAAAGGAAGCGCCATGAACCACACCACTTTCTGGCTGACCGCGAACGACCACAGCCGCCTGTACGTCAATCAATGGCTGCCGGAAGCGCCGCCGAAGGCGTTGATCATGGTGTCCCATGGCATGGCCGAGCACGGCGGGCGCTATGTGCGCCTGGCCGAAGCGTTGTGCGGGGCGGGCTACGGTGTGTTTGCCCTGGACCAGCGTGGCCATGGCCGCACCGCCGACGAGGGCACCCTGGGCCTGTTCGCCGAGCAGGACGGTTGGAACAAGGTGGTGGGCGACCTGGCCAGCCTCAACCAGCACATCGGCCAGCAACTGCCGGGAGTGCCGATCATTTTGCTGGGCCACAGCATGGGCAGCTATATCGCCCAGGCCTACCTGCTGCACCACAGCGCCAGCCTGCATGGGGCGGTTCTCAGCGGTTCGAATTTCCAGCCGGTGGCGCTGTACCGCGCCGCGCGGCTGATCACCCGTGCCGAACGCCTGCGCCAGGGCTTACGCGGCCGCAGTGCGCTGATTGAGTGCCTGTCGTTCGGCTCGTTCAACCAAGCGTTCAAGCCCAACCGCACGGCTTTCGACTGGCTCAGCCGTGACCCGGATGAAGTCGACCGCTACCTCCACGACCCGCTCTGCGGGTTCCGCTGCACCAACCAACTGTGGTTCGACCTGCTGGGTGGCTTGCAGCAAATCAGCAAAGCGTCCAATCTCGCGCAGATCGATCCGGGCTTGCCGATCCTGGTGATCGGCGGCGAATGTGATCCGGTGAGTGAAGGCAAGCGTCTTAAAAGCCTGGCCCATGCCCTGCGTGAGGCCGGCTGCCAGAACCTGCAACTGAATATCTACCCGCAGGCGCGTCACGAAGTGTTCAACGAAACCAACCGCGACGAAGTCACCGCGGATGTGCTGACGTGGCTCGACCAAGCCCTGACCTTACGCAGGCCGGCTCGCTGCGAATAATTTTTCGTTTAAAATCAGCCAATTAAATTATCGATTAGCCACAGGATGCACGTTTAGATGACCCAGGTAACCAACACCCCTTACGAAGCCCTCGAAGTCGGCCAGACCGCCAGCTACAGCAAGACCGTCGAAGAGCGCGATATTCAGTTGTTCGCCGCCATGTCCGGCGACCACAACCCCCTGCACCTGGATGCCGAATTTGCCAAGGCGACCATGTTCAAGGAGCGAATTGCCCACGGCATGTTCAGCGGCGCCCTGATCAGTGCGGCTGTTGCCTGTGAGCTGCCTGGGCCGGGCACGATCTATATCGGCCAGCAGATGAGCTTCCAGAAGCCGGTGAAAATCGGCGACACCCTGACCGTGCGTCTGGAAATCCTCGAGAAGCTGCCGAAGTTCCGCGTGCGTATCGCCACCCGCGTGTTCAACCAGCGCGATGAACTGGTGGTGGATGGCGAGGCGGAGATCCTCGCGCCACGCAAGCAACTGGTCGTGACGTTGACCGAGCTGCCGGCCATCACCATCGGCTGATCAGCTCCCATAAAAAATCCCCGCATCGGCGGGGATTTTTTATTCAGCGACGACTCACGACTGAGCGCGAGCCTGGTTACGCAGGGCTTTGACCTGATCGTGATTGCGTTGCACGCCGTGGTACTGACGCTCAACCAGGTCACGGATACCCAGCAGGTTGTGCTTGTTGATCTTCTCGATCGCTTCTTTGTAAGCCTTGAGTGCGTGATCTTCACCGCGCTCGGCTTCGTTCAATACAGCCTCTTCGTCTTTACCGGTCACCATCGACTTCACATCGACCCAGCCACGGTGCAGGGCGCCGGCAACGCTGCCGGAATTTTCCGGATCGCCACCCAGGGCACGCACGGCGGTTTTCAGCTCGGCCACAGCGGTTGTGCAGTCTGCGGAGCGCTTGGCAAACAGCGCTTTGAGTTCTGGATGTTTGATGTCGTCAGCGCACTCTTTAAAACCTTTTTGACCGTCAATGCTGGTTTCGATCAGGTCGTTCAGTACCGAGATGGACTCTTTATTGATATCAGTCATTTTTCAATTCCTTATGCCGGTTGAGAAAGGTTGTCTGAATGATTGCAGCGGCCGTGCCAGGTTTTAAAAAACGACTTTCTCTTTTAATTTCAATATCTTAAAAATATTTGAACGTTCTGTATGTGCGTTATTTGCATGATCTGTCATTTGGCCTTCATGCAGAATGCCTGTATTTTCCAAGACCTCGATGCCAACGCCTGAGCCGTCATGAATCCCGAAAAACTCGAACTGCTGATCACCCGCGAAATGCCCTTCGGCAAATACAAGGGACGGATCATCGCCGACCTGCCTGGCCCCTACCTGAACTGGTTCGCCCGTGAAGGTTTCCCCCACGGCGAGCTGGGCGGGTTGCTGGCATTGATGCAGGAAATCGACCACAACGGCCTGTCCGAACTGCTGGAACCGCTGCGCGCCAAGCACGGCAAACCCGCGCCTAGCCATTAGGAACCCACGCCATGCCATGGAATGCAGCCAACGAACCCCACTGGCAGGCCATCGCCGACCACTACGAACTGGAGCCGGGCCCGATCAACCTGGAAAATGGCTACTTCGGGCGCATGAGCCGCGCGGTGCAAGCGCAGTACCTTGAGCACGTCGCGTTTATCAACCGCAGTAACGCGGTGCATGTGCGTCAGCGTTTCGAGCAAGGCGAAAACGTCGAGATCCGCCGCCAACTGGCCGAGCTGATCGACGCCGACCCCGAGTCGGTCGCCTTCACCCGCAACGCCACCGAAGCCTTGCAGTCGCTGATCCGCAACTACAACTGCCTGCAGCCGGGCGACCAAGTGCTGATCAGCGACTTGGAGTACGACACGGTCAAGGGCGCCATGCGCTGGTTGGCCAGCTACAGAGGGGTGGAAGTGATCGAAATTTCCCATACCCACCCGGCCAGTTTCGACAGCTTGCTGCAAAGCTATCGCGATGCTTTCACCCAATATCCCCGCCTGAAACTGATGGCGTTGACCTACGTGACCCACCGCACCGGCCTGGTCATGCCGGTCGCGGCCATTGCCAAAGCGGCGCGCGAACACGCTGTCGATGTGATCCTCGACGGCGCCCACGCCCTCGGCCAGATCGAGTTCAACCTCGCCGAGCTGGGTATCGCATTCGCCGGCTTCAACCTGCACAAATGGATCGGCGCGCCGCTGACTCTGGGCTTTCTTTACATAGCCACCGAACGCCTGGCTGACATCGACCCGGACATGGGTGAGTTCCACTACCCTGCCACCGACGTGCGCGCCCGCACGCCGTACAGCACGCCGAACTTCCCGGCGCTGATGACCTTGCCACTGGTATTTGAAGAACACCGCGCATTGGGCGGAGCGGCGGCCAAAGGCGCACGGATGAATTACCTGCGGGATCTGTGGGTGCGCCAGGTGCGGCCATTACCGGGAATTGAAGTGCTGACCTCGGATGACCCGCGATTGTATTGCGGGATCACGGCGTTCACGTTCATCGGGCGCGATCAGCAAGTGATGGCAGACCGACTGCTCAGGGACTACAACCTGTTCACCACCACTCGAGTGGGCGCGTCGTTTGGCACCTGTATCCGGGTGACGCCGGGCTTGGTGACGTCCGCGGCGGACATCGATGTACTGGCCAGCGCCATCACCGCACTGAGCACGGACTAAAAATGTGGGAGGGGGCTTGCCGCCGATAGCAGAGTGACAGTCAGCGAAAATATTGGCTGATAGACCGCTATCGGGGGCAAGCCCCCTCCCACACTTGGATGTGTGTTGGGTTCAAGGTTTTGCGCAGGCAAAAAAAACGCCACGCCGGCCAAGCGCACCGTAAAGCATCCGGGTGACGCTGGGGCGGGGACATCAACCGCAGACATCCATGTACTGATCAACGCCATCACCGCACTCAACACGGACTAAAAAATGTGGGAGGGGGCTTGCCCCCGATAGCAGAGTGACAGTCAGCGAAAATATTGGCTGATAGACCGCTATCGGGGGCAAGCCCCCTCCCACATTTGGACGTGTGTGTTGGGTTCAGCTTTCCTGCAGGCAAAAAAAAGCGGCACACCGACCAAGTGCACCGCAAAAAATGCCGTTAAGCACAGCAACAACGATTCGATAAATCAGTTCAGTCCAGCAGTGCCAGCGCCTCAGCGGTGACTTCCTGGATACGCGCCCAGTCGCCGTTCTTGACCCACTCGGGGTCGAGCATCCAGCTACCGCCCACGCACATCACGTTTTTCAACGCCATGTAGCTCTTGATATTGGCCGGGCTAACGCCGCCGGTCGGGCAGAATTTCACTTCGCCAAACGGGCCGCCCAGGGCTTTGATGGCTGCGACGCCACCGCTGACTTCCGCCGGGAACAGCTTGAAGCGGCGATAACCCAGGCCATAGCCTTCCATGATCCCGGAGGCGTTGCTGATACCCGGCAGCAGCGGGATCGGGCTGTGTACCGAGGCTTCAAGCAGGTCGCGGGTAATGCCGGGGGTGACAATAAATTGCGAGCCGGCAACGGTGGCCGCTTCGAGCATATGGCGATCGAGCACGGTGCCAGCGCCGGTACACAACTCCGGACGCTGCTCGCGCAGGACCTGAATGGCCTTGAGGCCGAACTCGGAACGCAGGGTCACTTCCAACGCGGTCAAACCACCGGCTGCCAGGGCGTCGGCCAGCGGCAAGATGTCCTGTTCGCGGGCGATGGTGATCACTGGCAGTATCCGCGCCTTGGCGCAGAGACTGTCGATCAGGGCAACTTTATCCGCCATGGACACGGTCGATTGAGGGCTTTTCATCGCGGCTGATCCTTGGCTCATGGGCACCAGTAAATCTCTAATGTAGGTTGCAAAAACGCGCGAATCGGCATGGCAGCAACGTCGTCACTGGCCAGCGCGGCGCTCAAGGTGGTCAATTTCGAACTGCCGGAGATCGACAGTACGGTGTAATTCGCCGTGGCCAGCAGCGCGCGACTCATGGTCAGGCGCTGGCGCGGCACGGTCGGCGCCAGCATCGGCCAGCAACGGCGGGTACCGTCGGCCTGCAGGGCCTCGCTCAGGTTCGGGCTGTTGGGAAACAGCGACGCGGTGTGGCCGTCGTCGCCCATCCCCAGTACCAGCACATCAATAGCCGGCAGTTCGGCCAGCAGGCGATCGGCCTGCTCGGCGGCGTCTTCAAGATTGGCAGCGGCGCTGTACAGGCTGAGGAATTTGGCCTTGGCTGCCGGACCTTGCAACAGGTATTTCTTCAACAGGCCGGCATTGCTGTCGGCGTGTTCCACCGGCACCCAGCGCTCGTCGGCCAGGCTGATGGTGACCTTGGACCAGTCCAGGCCCTGCTTGGCCAGGTTCTGGAAAAACGCCACGGGGCTGCGGCCACCGGACACCACCAGGGTCGCTTCGCCACGAGCACTGATGGCCGCGCGCAGTTGCTCGGCCACGTCATTGGCCAGGCCATCCGCCAGCAACGCAGGCGAACGGTACTCATGGGCAGTGACGCCCTGAGGCAGTTTCAATTCAGATATCGCCATACCACGACCTCCCATCCCGCGTGATCAGTGCAATGGAGCTCATCGGCCCCCAGGAACCCGCCGCATACGGCTTGGGCGCATCACCGGATTTTTTCCACCCGGCGATCAACTGGTCACACCACTTCCACGCGGCTTCGATTTCATCTTTGCGAACAAACAGGTTCTGATTGCCGCGCATCACTTCCAGCAACAACCGCTCGTAGGCATCGGGAATCCGTGCGCTGCGATAGGTGTCGGAAAAATTCAGTTGCAGTGGCCCGCTGCGCAGTTGCATGCCCTTGTCCAGGCCCTGCTCCTTGGTCATCACGCGCAAGGAAATACCTTCGTCCGGTTGCAGGCGGATGATCAGTTTGTTGCTGATCTGCAGGCGCTGCTCGGGGGCGAAGATGTAGTGGGACGGTTCCTTGAAGTGGATGACGATCTGCGACAATTTTTGCGGCATGCGCTTGCCGGTGCGCAGGTAGAACGGCACGCCGGCCCAGCGCCAGTTGCGGATATCGGCACGCAGGGCGACGAAGGTTTCGGTATCGCTCTGAGTGTTGGAATTCTCTTCTTCCAGGTAACCCGGCACCGGCTTGCCGGCGCTGTAGCCGGCGATGTACTGGCCGCGTACCACTTGGGTGGTCAGGCCATCCGGGCTGATCGGCGCCAGGGCCTTGAGCACCTTGACCTTCTCGTCACGGATGCTGTCGGCGGACAGGTCGGCCGGCGGGTCCATGGCGATCAGGCAAAGCAGTTGCAGCAGGTGATTCTGGATCATGTCCCGCAGTTGCCCGGCCTTGTCGAAGTAACCCCAGCGGCCTTCGATGCCGACCTGCTCGGCCACGGTGATTTCCACGTGGGAAATGTAGTTCTGGTTCCACTGGGTCTCGAACAGGCTGTTGGCGAAACGCAGGGCGATCAGGTTCTGGACGGTTTCTTTGCCCAGGTAATGGTCGATGCGGTACGTGCGGTTTTCCGGAAAAAACTGCGCGACGGCGTCGTTGACCTTGCGCGAAGATTCCAGGTCCGAGCCGATGGGTTTTTCCAGCACCACGCGGGTATTGTCCGCCAGGCCGACCTTGGACAGGTTTTCGCAGATCGCCCCGTACACCGCCGCAGGCGTGGCGAAGTAGGCGATCAGGCGTTGCGCGGTGCCGGCTTTTTCAGCCAGGACCACGTAGTCATCCGCATTCATGAAATCGACGTGAACATACGTCAGGCGCGCCAGGAAACGCTGGGCGATAGCCTCGTCCAGTTCCTTGCCGACGTAGTTGCGCAGTTCTGTTTCAATATGCGCCAGGTGCTGTTGCTCGGAACCGGCTTCACGGGCCAGGGCCAGGATGCGCGTGTCGTCGTGCAAGAGCCCGGCGCCATCGAGTTGATAGAGGGCAGGAAATAACTTGCGCAGCGCCAGATCACCCAACGCGCCAAACAGGGCAAAGGTGCAGGGTTCTACGGTTATCGAAGGCATGATGTTTGTTCTTTTATCAAGTTAAGCTACAAATACCTTTTTTCAAGGCATCACTCAAGGAAAAATGTAGTAATAACCACAACATTTTCCCGAAATACGCATTCCGAGTGGTGGTGTTCAGCTACCCTCAGTAGGATAGGCCACCGCAAAGAGCCACTCGTCGATTGATGACCGCCCTTTATTTGCATCGTCGCCCCAAGGAAAGACTGTATGGACCGCGTGCGAAATCTTCTGGAACAGATCCGGAACCGCCTCGAAGAATTGAACAAGGCTGAGAAAAAAGTCGCCGAGGTCATCCTGCTCAACCCACAGCAGGCGACCCGCTTCTCGATCGCAGCCCTCGCCCAAGCCGCCTCGGTCAGTGAACCGACGGTCAACCGTTTCTGCCGCTCGTTTGGTGTCAGCGGTTACCCTGAACTTAAATTGCAGCTGGCGCAAAGCCTGGCCAGCGGTGCGGCGTATGTCAGTCGCGCAGTGGAGGCCGATGATAACCCCGAGGCCTACACCCAGAAGATCTTCGGCAGCGCCATTGCCTCTTTGGACAGCGCCTGCCAGGCCCTCGACCCGAACCTGATCAGCAAGGCCGTGGACCTGTTGATCCAGGCGCGCCAGATCCACTTCTTCGGCCTCGGCGCGTCGGCACCGGTGGCCATGGATGCGTTGCACAAGTTTTTCCGCTTCAACCTGTCGGTGACTGCCCATGCCGACGTGCTGATGCAACGCATGATTGCCTCGGTGGCCCACACCGGCGAGCTGTTCGTGATCATCTCCTACACCGGGCGTACCCGCGAACTGGTGGAAGTGGCGCGTATCGCCCGGGAAAACGGCGCATCGGTGCTGGGCGTGACCGCCGAGAACTCACCGCTGGCCAAGGTCAGCACCGTGAGCCTGAACATTCCGCTGCCGGAAGACACCGACATCTATATGCCGATGACCTCGCGGATCATCCAGCTGACGGTGCTGGATGTACTGGCAACCGGCATGACGTTGCGCCGTGGCGTGGATTTCCAGCCGCATCTGCGCAAGATCAAAGAGAGCTTGAATGACAGCCGGTATCCGGTTGGAGATGAGTTCAACTGAGGCAGACAATGCCTCCAGCAGTCCCGGCCTCTACGCGAGCAAGCCCACTCCCACATTTTGACGAGTCCTACCTTGGAATGCGGTTCAAATGTGGGAGCGGGCTTGCTCGCGAAGACGGTATAGCAACAGCGCTAAACCCCAGCCCGGGCCTGCAAACTCAAATGCGCCCTCTCCCCCGGCGCCAGGCTGGCCCCGGCCATTGCCGACTCCACGCACACAAACCCCGACGCCTCATTAAAACTGACGCCCAACAGCGGCCGACTGCCCGGGTGCCACACCACGGTGTCGGCGCTGTCGCCGGTGTCGATGCACAATTCGCGCTGCCAGGCGTGGTCCTTGAGCTGTAACTCGCCCTCATGCTGGAACACCCGCTGGCACCCGCCCTCCACGCGCAGTTCGCCTTCCTGCTGGCAAGCCTGGCGATTGAGCTGGTCATACCCTTGCGCCCCGTCGAGCCCAGACAGCGCTATCTCACCGACATTGCCAATACGCCAGTAAGCGTGCAAAGCATGGCTCAGTTGGCACGGCAGTTCATCCTGATGCTCGGTACTCAAGCGCAGTTCCAGGGTTTCGCCCAGGTGCGCGTGCAAGTCCACCTGCCAGTCGCACAACTGCAACTGCCAGTGCAGGCGCACGCCGTCATCGTCGGTGCTGCTGTCGAGCAGTTTCCAGTCGATCAGCCGCGCCCAACCATGGGACGGCCACGCATTTTCGCTGGGATGCCGGCCATACCACGGCCAGCACACCGGCACGCCGCCACGAATAGCGCCGACTTGCGGCCACTTGGCCGCGCACCACAACCAGGGTTTCTGCCCTCGAGGCTGAAAATGCAGCAATTGCGCGCCCTGGCGGCTGAATACCGCCTGGCACAGCGGATGGTCGATCACCAACACGTCACGCACCTGGAAGCGCTCCCAGGCGAATACCGGACGCTCGCGCAGGGACTTGAAAAAGCGTTGCAGTGGATGCTCATGCATGTGCCACGGTCCTGAATATCTTCACAGTGCAACCCAAAAAAAAGCGGATAGCCATGGCTATCCGCAAAATGCGCACAGAGAGGAAGAGCTTATCGCAACCGCGTTAGAACACCGACTGAATTTTCAGACCGGCGACCAAGGCGTTGTCGACTTTATCCACGCCGCCCGGATGAGTGACGTATTGCAGGTTGGGACGCACGGTCAGCCAGTTGGTGACGTGGAAGCCGTAGTTGATTTCGTAGTTGTATTCGGTGCTGCGCAGTGGCGCGTAACCGGCTTGGCTGTAATCGGTGAAACCGCCAGCCTCGTTCGCCAACTCAGCGTTTTTGCGCACGTCATCGTTGACGTGCAGACGAGCGGCACCAATCCCCACATCATCTTTTGGACGCGCATCGAAAGGCCCTTTGTACACCAACATAATCGACTGGTAGTTATCGACGGTGTTGGTTTCCTTGTCGTGGAACGTGGCGTTGGCCGCGATATTCAGGCCGCGGGAAGCGTCGCCGTTATGGGTAGTGAGTTGCTGCTGCGCAACGAACCAGTAGCCTTTTTTGCTGCTGTGGGTGCGGTAAGCTGCGCCAGTGGTGGCCGCATCGTTACCGTTGACGTCTTCACGTACATCGGCAGCATCGGCGGCGCTTTTGTAGTAACCCACACGGTATTCGCCCGGCAGGTTATTGACCTTCGGCGACCAGACCAATTCCACCGGAATCACGGTGCCCTTGGTGCCACTGCCGCTGAGTTTGAAGCCGTTGCCGTGCTCCAACTGCGACGGGTTCTGATTGTATGCACCGATCTGCGCATACAGCTCAGGCGTGATGTTGTACTTCACGCGGATAGCGGCCTGGGCGACCGGCCAGTTGTACCAGGTGTTCACATAGTTACCGACCTGGGAGCCGCAGAACGACAGGTTCTGGAAGTCGCACGGGAAGGTGTTGAAGTCTTCGCCTTCACCGAAGTAACCGAGCTTCACGTCCAGCTTGTTGTCGAACATCTGGTGCTGAATCCAGAACTGGGTCAGACGCACCATGTGGCCACGACCGTACACTTCTTGAGATGAGCTCAAGGTGCCGGCACGAGGATCACCGATACGGTCGTTGGAGATGTTCTGGCCATTACGGTTGGTCAACTGGATCTTCGCCTGGGTGTTATCCCAGCCCCACAGTTTTTGCAGGTCCAGTGCCACGCCCAGACCGAACTGGTCAGCGTAACGCGCCGTTTTGTCGTTGTTGTAGCCGCCGTGCAGGTTGCCACCGACTTCCCCAACGTAGTCAGCCTTGATGTCGATACCTTGCTCGATCAGCTTGGTTCGCTCGCCGCCCCAATCGCCGGTCATCCACTTGGAATCGGCGCTGAACGCATCGGCCGCCATCGCATTGGCGGACAAGACCAGGGCTGCCGCTGCTGACAGTTGGCAGATCAGCCGAGTGTTGTTGTGTTGCTTTTTCATCCCTACATCCTCGTCTTTATTGTTATTAAACTGTTTTTATCTAACGCGGTTCACTTTTTCTTTCAAAAACAACAGCTTATATTTTCATCGACCCTTGAACTGAGCCACGTTGTCGGCACGGTCCTGGGTGGGCAAAGACGCGGCAGTGCCCAGGCGCTCGCCGGTGTTGGCGTCGAACAGCAGCACCTTGGCCGGATCGAATTGCAGGGTCAGGGTCTCGCCCACCTGCGGTGCCAGATCGGGCGCCAGGCGGCAGCAGACCTTGGTGTCATTGAGCTGCACGAACACCAGGGTGTCCGGGCCGGTCGGCTCGGTGACCTGGACTTCGGCACGAATGCTCGACGAACCGTTGCCCTCACCCGTCGCCAGCACGATTTGCTCCGGGCGCAGGCCGAGGATCACGTCACGGTCTTCAAGGCCGGCATTGCTCATGCTCAGCGGCAGCTCGCAACGGGCCTGGCCGCTGTCGAGCAGGGCCACCAGGCGACCATCCTTGCGTTGCAGGCGCAGGGGGATGAAGTTCATCGGCGGCGAACCGATAAAACTCGCCACAAACAGGTTGGCCGGGTCGTTGTAGATCTCTTTCGGCGTGCCGAACTGCTGGATGATGCCGTCCTTCATCACCGCCACTTTGTCACCCAGGGTCATCGCTTCGATCTGGTCGTGGGTGACGTAGACGGTGGTGGTTTTCAGACGCTGGTGCATCAGTTTCATTTCGGTACGCATCTCGACGCGCAGCTTGGCATCGAGGTTGGACAGCGGTTCGTCGAACAGGTAGATCTTCGGCCGACGCGCCAGGGCGCGGCCCATGGCCACCCGTTGTTGCTGACCGCCGGAGAGTTGGCCCGGTTTGCGGTTGAGCAAGTGTTCGATCTGCAACAGCTTGGCCACCCGCGCCACTTCGGCGTCGATATCGGCTTGAGGCATCTTGCGAATCTTCAGGCCGAACTCGATGTTTTCACGCACGCTCATGGTCGGGTACAGCGCGTAGGACTGGAACACCATGGCGATGTCGCGATCCTTAGGGCTCATGCCGCTGACGTCCTGGTCGCCGATCATGATCGCGCCACCGGTGATGGTCTCAAGGCCCGCGATGCAGTTCATCAGCGTGGACTTGCCGCACCCCGACGGGCCGACCAGGATCAGGAACTCGCCTTCCTTGATCGACAGCTCGATGTTCTTCAAGGTGTCGGGCAGGCCGGCGCCATAGGTCTTGTTTACATTGCGAAGTTCAAGCGTAGCCATGATTACCCCTTGACCGCGCCGGCCGTGAGGCCGCGCACGAAATACTTGCCTGCGATCACATAGACCAGCAGGGTCGGCAGCCCGGCGATCATCGCCGCCGCCATATCCACGTTATATTCCTTGGCCCCGGTGCTGGTGTTGACCAGGTTGTTCAGCGCCACCGTGATGGGCTGCGAGTCGCCGCTGGAGAACACCACGCCGAACAGGAAGTCGTTCCAGATCTGGGTGAACTGCCAGATCAGGCAGACCATGATGATCGGCGTCGACATCGGCAGGATGATCAGGCGGAAGATGGTGAAGAAACCTGCACCGTCCAGGCGCGCCGCCTTGATCAGCGCATCCGGAATGCTCACGTAGTAGTTACGGAAAAACAGCGTAGTGAACGCCAGGCCGTAGACCACATGGATAAACACCAGGCCGGTGGTGGTGCTCGCCAGGCCCATTTTGCCCAGCGTGAACGAGGCCGGCAGCAACACGGTCTGGAACGGCAGGAAGCAGCCGAACAACAGCAAACCGAAGAACAGTTGCGAACCACGGAAGCGCCAGAACGACAGCACATAGCCGTTCAACGCACCGATGGCGGTGGAAATCAGCACGGCCGGCACGGTGATCTTGATCGAGTTCCAGAAGTAGCCATCCACCGTGGCCCAGGCCTTGACCCAGCCGATGCCGGTGACCACGGTCGGCCAGCTCAACAGGTTGCCGGTGCTGATGTCTTCCGGGGTCTTGAAGCTGGTGAGCAACATCACCACCAGCGGCACCAGGTACAGCAGCACCGCGAGGATCAGCACCGCGTAGATTGCGATGCGGCTCAGGCTGATGGCAGGTTTTGCGGCAAGACTAGTCATTACGCTTGGTCCTCAGCTCGGAGTACAGGTACGGCACGATGATCGCGAGGATCGCACCGAGCATCAGGATTGCACTGGCCGAGCCCATGCCCATCTGGCCACGGCTGAAAGTGAACGAGTACATGAACATCGCCGGCAGGTCGGACGAGTAGCCAGGACCGCCAGCGGTCATCGCCGCCACCAAGTCGAAGCTCTTGATCGCGATGTGCGCCAGGATCATCACCGCACTGAAGAACACCGGACGCAGGCTTGGCAGCACCACGCTCCAGTAGATGCGCGGCAGGCTCGCGCCGTCGATCTGCGCGGCACGAATGATCGATTGATCCACACCCCGCAGGCCGGCCAGGAACATCGCCATGATGAAGCCGGAGGCTTGCCACACGGCAGCAATCACCAAGCAATAGACCACGCGATCCGGGTCGATCAGCCAGTCGAGACGGAAGCCTTCCCAGCCCCAGTCCCGCAGAAGTTTGTCCAGGCCCATGCCTGGGTTTAGCAGCCATTTCCAGGCCGTACCGGTGACGATCATCGAGAGCGCCATCGGGTACAGGTAAATGGTGCGGATAAAGCCTTCGCGGCGGATTTTCTGGTCGAGGAAAATCGCCAGCGTCACGCCGATCACCAAGGTGATACCGATGAACATCCCGCCGAACAGCGCCAGGTTCTTGCTCGCCACCCACCAGCGGTCGTTGTCGAACAACCGCTCGTACTGCGCAAGGCCCGCCCATTTGTAGCTGGGCAGGAACGTCGACGTGGTGAACGACAGCACGAACGTCCACAGGATGTAGCCGTAGAAGCCCACCAACACGATGAACATGCTCGGCGCCAGCACCAGTTTGGGTAGCCAGCGCTGCAGTGCATCGAACGGCGAGGCTTTGCTGAACACAGCAACAGAACTCATGGGGAAATCCAATACAAGGGAAAAGGACTACAGGAACATGCCGGGCGGGGGCCAGGGCTCCCCCACCCGGTCAACCGTTACTTGGCAGACTTGATCGCAGCGCCAAGTTTCTTGGCGGTATCGGCCGGGTCGGCTTTCGGGTCGTTGATGTAGTTGGTCACGACATCAAAGAACGCGCCTTGCACGGCCAGAGTGGTGGCCATGTTGTGCGCCATGCTTGGCTGCAGGCCGCCGGTCTTGGCGTCGGCCAGGAAGTCTTTGGCCGCAGTCTGGGCGCAGGAGTCGAAACCGTAGGATTCCATTTTGTTCAGCATGTCGTTACGCACAGGGATCGAACCCTTGTTGATGCTGAACACCTTCTGGAAGTTCTCACCCAGCACGACTTTGGCGATGTCCTGCTGACCGGCCGCAGTGCCTTTGTCTTTCTGCTTGAACACCGCCAGGGAGTCGATGTTGTAGGTGAAGGCTTTTTCAGTGCCCGGGAAGGCTACGCACTCGTAGTCTTTGCCGGCGACTTTCTTCGCGGCGGTCCACTCGGACTTGGCCCAGTCACCCATGATCTGCATGCCAGCCTTGCCGTTGATGACTTTGCCGGCTTCGAGGTTCCAGTCCTGGCCTTTGCCATCGACGTCCATGTAGGTCGCGACTTTCTTCAGCTCGGTCAGCGCCTTGACCATTTGCGGACCGGTCAACGCGCCGTTGTCCAGGTCAACCATGGCTTTCTTGTAGCCATCGGCACCCATCACCGAGAGAACGACCGCTTCGAACACCGTGCTGTCCTGCCACGGCTGGCCACCGTGGGCGAGCGCAATGAAGCCGGCGGCCTTCAGTTTGTCTCCGGCGGCGTAGAATTCTTCGAGGGTGGTTGGGTTCTTGGTGATACCGGCTTTCTTGAAGACTTGCGGGTTGATCCACAGCCAGTTCACGCGGTGGATATTGACCGGTACGGCGACGTAGTCACCTTCGTACTTCACGGTGTCGGAGACTTTCTTATCGAGCAGGGAGTCCCATTTTTCTTCTTTGGCGACGTCTTTGAGGACGTCGGTGTCGAGCAGGCCGGTTGACGCCCATTCCTGGATGTCCGGGCCTTTGATCTGGGCTACGCCGGGTGGGTTGCCGGCAACCGCGCGGCTTTTCAGCACGGTCATGGCCGTGGCGCCACCGCCACCTGCGACAGCACCGTCTTTCCAGGTGAAGCCGTCTTTTTCAACTTGGGCCTTCAGGACATCTACAGCCGCTTTTTCACCGCCCGAGGTCCACCAATGCACAACTTCAACCGTGCCTTTCGAGTCGGCGGCAAATGCACTGAGGGGAAACAACGAGGCAATGGAAATAGCGACGGCGAGGCGATTAATCGCGTTCATCTGAGTACCTTTTCTTGTTGTTATGCATGCAAGTCTAGAGCTTGCGCTGCACGGAGTTTAAACAGGGATTTTTCAAGCGCAGGTAACAAAGGGACGCACAAATGTCACAACTCGGTGACATAGCACCCGCGACCCAATGCACTGGCCATGCTGGGCGCCAAGGGTAGCGTCGGCAGCAAGACCGCTTGCCAGGCGTGGTACAGGTCCGGTTTGCCGCCCCAGATCTTGCTGCTGGGTTGGTTCTGTGGGCTGAGTTCGTGATGCCAACTGCCGTGGATACGGTCGATGAAATGGGCGTCGCAAAACTCCCAGAAACGCCGATACCAGGTTTCGTAATGTGGATCGAAGGTGCGTTTTAACAGGGCCTGCGCGGCGGCGCTGGCTTCGGCATGGGTCCAGTGCAGGCGTTCACGCACCACTGGGCGCTGGTTCCAGTCCAGGGTGTAAACGATGCCGGGGGCGCCATCCACGGCCCAGGCGTAGTCGCAAGCGCTGGCGAACAGGCCCTTGGCGTCGGTCACCAGCCAGTCCGGCGTGGCCAGCCCGGCTTGCAGGCGTGCAGCCTCCAGGTGCAACACCAACCGCGCCCACTCGAAACCGTGGCCTGGGGTGATGCCATAGGGGCGGAAGCCGTCGGCGGGGTTGTCTTCGTTGTAACCGAACAAGGGTGTCCACTGGGTGTCGAAATGCTCGATCACCATGAACCGGTTGCTGGCAGCGTGGGTGTGGATCACGCGCTCGACAATGCGCAGCGCGCGGTCCAGCCAGCGTGTGTCAGCGGTGACATCGGCCAGAGCCAGGAACGCTTCCGTCGCGTGCATGTTGCTGTTGGCGCCGCGATAGGCTTCGAGACCGCTCCAGTCTTGGACAAAGGATTCGAGCATGACGCCCTCCTCCTCGCTCCAGAAAAACTGCTCGATCATCTGGATGGCCTGGTTCAACAGGGCTTGTGCGCCGGGTGCGCCAGCAACCACTGCAGAGCTGGCGGCCAGGGCGACAAAGGCGTGCAGGTAGGCAGCCTTGCCGGTATTGCCATCCACGGCGTGGGGCGCGGCGAACCAGCCACCGTGCGTGTTATCGCGTAGCGGGCCGCTGAGGGCGGCAACCCCGTGCTCGACCAGCTCGGCATACCCCGGCAGCCCCATCGCGTGGGCCATGGCGAAGCTATGGGTCATGCGCGCGGTGTTCATGGTTTCGGCAACCGCATTAGCCGGCAACTGGCCTTTATCGTCGAGGTTGCCGAAACCGTCGGCCAGGCGCGAGGCCTTGGCGAATGACAGCAGGCGCTGGCCTTCGTTGGCGAGCCAGGCATGATGGGCGGGTGCGTTCAGCCAACTGCCGGCAGGCTGTGGTTGGGTAGTCATGGCAGGCCCTTATTATTTTTGGCGGGATGACCGGAGTCTAAACAAGGGCGGCATGAGGGCATGTAACGAAGGACAAGGAAAATGTCACCAGATGGTGACATTCCCCAAGACCTTTACTGGCCGATGGGCGAGGCTGCGGCCGGCGAATTGAGGCGCTGGTTCAGGTTCTGCACCTGACTCTGCAAGGTGGTGATATTGCGGGTGGTCTGAATGCGGAACACGTCGAACTCTTTATTGGTCGGCGCGTCGCTATTGGCCGGCTGGTTGTCCTGCGCGCTCTTTAGCACCACCATGTCTTGTTCAAGACGGGCGATGGCGGCGCTCGGGCTGCCCTGTTTCTTCAAGGCAGCCACGTCAGCGACCAGATCCCTGATCTCGCTATCGCGCTTGGCGGCCTCCCCTTGCGCCGCCTTGAGGCCGGCCACAGCGTCGGTCAACGCTTGCACCTGGCCTTGCAACTTGGCGTTGGCGTTGGACAGGTCGGTGGTGCCGGCGGTCATTTGGGCCAGGCGCTTGTCCAGCTCGGTGGCCTGGCCGGCCACGCCGACTTGCTGCTTGCCCTGCTCCAGCAACTGGGTTTCCAGCTGCCTGATCTGCAGTTTCAGCGCTTCGCTGCCGTTGTTCACACTGGCTTCACTGGCGACGAACTTGCCGGAAATATCCTGCAGGCGCCCTGCCGCTTCTTCGCTGATGCGTGCAAAACTTTCCTGGGTGGCAACCAGTTGCTGGCCCATCAGGGAAATCTGCTGGAAGCTCCACCAGGCCAGGCCGGCAAAGGCGATCAGCAGCGCGCCGACCAAGGCCCACAGCGGGCCGGTACTGGCGCTTTTGACCTTGACCACGGGGGTGTTGCGCGAGCGCACGGAGGTGGCGGCGGTCGGCACGAAATCATCATCGTCCAAGGTGTCGGCCCGCAGGCTGGGAACATTGTCGAAATCGTCGTTGGCATCGTTGCGCATGAATCAACCCTGAATCGTGAAATGGCTACCTGGAAAGCCGGGCGACGGGAGTATAAACCGCTGTCGCGCCGCACTGATCGACCCGGAACGCTGAATTCGGTTCCCGATGTGTTGCCGCTTGTGAGCTTACTTCAGCCCCGGTTCCTGAGCCTTCCACCAGTGGCAGAACTCGTCGAGCGCCGTCCACAGGCTGACCTTGGGCTCATAGTCGAGATAATGCCTCGCGCGACTGATGTCGAGGGTGAAATCTTTGTTCATCACCTGCATGCCCAGACGCGATAACGCCGGTTCCGGGCGCCCGGGCCACATCGCGCAGAATGCTTCGTTCAACGCCGCGACGCTGTAGGACAAACCGTAGGACCGATACCGCGTGACCTGAGGCAAATCCATCTGGCGCATCACGTAGTTCACCACATCCCACACCGGCACCGGGGTGCCGTTACTGATGTTGTAGGCTTTGCCCAACGCCGAACCGGTGGCGAGCAAACTGCTGAGCAGCGCTTCATTAAGGTTGTGTACGCTGGTGAAATCGACCTTGTTCAGGCCGTCGCCGACGATGGCCAGGCGGTTCTTGCGCTGCATTTTCAGCAGGCGTGGGAAGATGCCCATGTCACCAGCGCCCGTGACAAAACGCGGACGCAGGGCCAGGACTTCGAGACCGAATTCCTGGGCACCGAAGACCTTTTGCTCGGCCAGGTACTTGGTGGCGGCATAGGGATGCTTGAAGCGCTTGGGCACTTGGTCCTCGGTCAGCCCCAGGTGGTCGCGCCCATCGAAGTAGATCGACGGCGACGACAAGTGAACCAGGCGCCCAACCCGTTGTTTGAGGCAGGCTTCGACGACGTTTTCGGTCACCAGCACATTGCCCTGATGGAAGTCCTGAGCGCGCGCCCACAGCCCGACGGCGCCGGCGCAATGCACCACGGCTTCGACGTCGCGGCACAGCTCGCGCACCAGGTCGGCATCATTCAAATCACCCTGGATAAACTCGGCACCGCGCCGTACCAGGTGTTCCACACCTTCGGCGCGTCGCCCGTTAACCCGCACGTCCAGGCCCTGCTCCAGGGCGAAACGCGCAAAGCGCCCGCCGATGAAGCCGCTTGCGCCGGTGACCAGAATCTTCATGTGTTACTCCGTGTTCTTTCGTTTTTCATCGCTGTTGCCTTGACGCCCGCCATCAGTCCAACGGCACCAACCATTGACCACAGGCCTGAGCCAGATGGTCAGTCAACAAACCCAACAGTTGCCCGCCACTGCGCCAATGATGCCAGTACAGCGGCACATCGATGGGCTTATCTGGCAATAACTCGACCAATATGCCCCTTTGCAATTGGTCGCTGACCTGCAGTTCAGGCACCAGGCCCCAACCGAGCCCGGCTTCCGCCAAGCGGATAAACCCTTCGGACGAGGGGCACAAATGGTGCTCGAAACCGCCGTCCACCCCGAGCGCGGCCAGGTAGCGGTGTTGCAGGAAATCGTCCGGGCCAAATACCAAGGCCGGCGTGCGCGCCAGTTGATCGGCGCGCACACCGCTGGGGAAGTGCCGCGCGATAAACGCCGGGCTCGCCAGCGCCCGATAGCGCATCGCGCCCAGCAACAGGCTGCGCGCACCGGCCACCGGGCGTTCACTGGCGCAGATACAGGCCGCCACTTCACCGGCACGCATGCGCTTGAGGCCGACGGTCTGGTCTTCTACCACCAGGTCCAGCAGCAAATGCTGCTCGGCGCAAAAGTCGCTGACGGCCTCGGCCCACCACGTGGCGAGGCTGTCGGCATTCAATGCGATACGCAGGCGTTCGGGCATGCCTTCTTCATCCAGCGCCGGCACCTGGCTTTGCAAGTCGCGCTCCAGCAGCCGTACCTGTTGCACATGGTTGAGCAGACGCCGGCCGATATCGGTGGGCGTCGGCGGTGTGGCCCGCACCAGCACCGGCTGGCCGATCCGAGCCTCCAGCAGCTTGATACGCTGGGAGATCGCCGATTGCGACACCCCCAGCACCTGGGCGCCGCGCTCGAAGCCGGCTTGTTCCACCACCGCCGCCAGGGCGGAGAGCAATTTATAGTCGAACATCAGTTTCTCTAATGGGCGATCAGCAATATTTGTTTTTCTTATACAGCCATGCCTGGGAAGATAGCCAGCATCGTTTCGGCCTGAGCAAGGATCTTCAACTATGTGGCAAAGCTATATGAACGGCCTGCTGGTCGCCTTGGGGCTGATCATGGCCATCGGCACGCAGAATGCCTTTGTGCTGGCGCAAAGCCTGCGTCGTGAACACCACCTGCCGGTGGCGGCCCTGTGTGTCGTCTGCGACGCGCTGCTGGTGGCCGCCGGGGTATTCGGACTGGCGACGGTACTGGCGCAAAGCCCGATTCTGCTGGGGATTGCCCGCTGGGGCGGCGCCGCGTTCCTGCTGTGGTACGGCGCCTGCGCGCTGCGGCGGGCCTGTTCGAAACAGAGCCTGGACCAGGGCGACACCCACAAGGTGCGCTCATTGCGCGCCGTGTTGCTCAGCGCGTTGGCGGTCACGCTGCTCAACCCCCACGTTTACTTGGATACGGTGCTGCTGATTGGCTCGCTGGGCGCCCAACAGACCGAACCCGGCGCCTACGTAGCCGGCGCGGCCAGCGCTTCGTTCCTGTGGTTCGCCACGCTGGCGCTGGGCGCCGCCTGGCTGGCCCCGTGGCTCGCACGTCCGACGACATGGCGTCTACTCGACCTTTTGGTGGCGGCGATGATGTTCAGCGTGGCCTATCAATTGATCAGCGCGTAATGAATATTCCAAAACGCTCTGGAACCTCTATCCCACACAGTTGTTGCGTGGTTTTGCCACACCCCCGGTGCTATGATCCTGACCCTGCGCCGCAAAGAGTACAAACTCCCCGGCGCTTGTTTGGCCGCCCGTGATCGGCCTTGCGCTCACCGCAACTGACCTGATTAGGAGAATCATCATGGCTTTCGAATTGCCGCCGCTGCCCTACGCACACGATGCCCTGCAGCCGCACATTTCCAAGGAAACCTTGGAATACCACCACGACAAGCATCACAACACCTATGTCGTGAACCTGAACAACCTGGTGCCTGGCACCGAGTTCGAAGGCAAGACCCTGGAAGAAATCGTCAAATCTTCTTCGGGCGGTATCTTCAACAACGCCGCTCAGGTCTGGAACCACACCTTCTACTGGAACTGCCTGGCGCCAAACGCCGGCGGTCAACCGACCGGCGCGCTGGCTGAAGCCATCAACGCTGCGTTCGGTTCTTTCGACAAGTTCAAGGAAGAATTCACCAAGACGTCCGTCGGCACCTTCGGTTCCGGTTGGGGCTGGCTGGTGAAAAAGGCTGACGGTTCCCTGGCCCTGGCCAGCACCATCGGCGCCGGCAACCCGCTGACCAGCGGCGACACCCCGCTGCTGACCTGCGACGTCTGGGAACACGCTTACTACATCGACTACCGCAACGTGCGTCCAAAGTATGTGGAAGCGTTCTGGAACCTGGTCAACTGGAAGTTCGTGACTGAGCAGTTCGAAGGCAAGACCTTCACTGCCTAAGCAACGCTTGCAGTAAAAAGAGCCCGGCGATTGCCGGGCTTTTTTGTGTGCGTTCGACGGCGGCGCCAGCCGGGCATGACGGAACCAACTACTCGGAAATTGCCACCCAGGCAGTGAGAGGAATGTCCCTTTCATTCAATGTCGGAGAATTAACTTATGATCGCAGGCGCAGCAGGATTAGGAGCAGCAGCCTCAGCACTCGCCCCGGTGTTACTGCCGTTGGCAGAGCAAGCCGCCAGTATGGCCATGGGTGTCGCAAAAGACCTTCTAAGTAACGCAACGAGTGCTGGCGCAAACGCAACGAATCAACAGCAGCAAATCAAATTCTGATTGAGAAGACATACCCCCCTCCCTGACGGGTGCGCGTAAAAGGTGGCGGAACAAAACCGGTCCGCCATCACCTGAATTCCTCCCCGCCTGACAGCCCCACCTGCAACAGACTGGCCAACCATGACGTCATAGAGCATGGCCGCGCAATGTTCCTTTGACTGCCATCACCAGATTGCCAATACTCATGGCATATTGAAGGCCACCCGCATGAGACAAGGAATGCCCCTTTGAAGCTGGAACTCAAAAACAGCTTGTCGGTGAAGTTGCTACGGGTTGTGCTGCTCTCGGCATTGATCGTGGGCGTGGCGCTGAGCGTGGCGCAGATCGTTTTCGATGCCTACAAGACGCGCCAGGCCGTGGCCGATGATGCCCAGCGCATCCTCGACATGTTCCGCGACCCCTCGACCCAGGCCGTCTACAGCCTGGACCGCGAGATGGGCATGCAGGTGATCGAAGGCCTGTTTCAGGACGGCGCGGTGCGCATGGCCTCCATCGGCCATCCCAACGAAACCATGCTCGCGCAAAGAAGCCGCGCCTTGCAGCAATCCTCCAGCCGCTGGTTGACCGACCTGATTCTCGGCCAGGAACGCACGTTCACCACCGCCCTGGTCGGCAAAGGCCCCTATAGCGAGTATTACGGCGACCTGAGCATCACCCTCGACACGGCCACCTACGGCAAGAGTTTTATTGTCAGCTCGGTGATCATCTTTATTTCCGGCGTGCTGCGCGCATTGGCCATGGGCCTGGTGCTGTACCTGGTGTATCACTGGCTGCTGACCAAGCCGCTGTCGCGGATTATCGAGCACCTGACGTCGATCAACCCCGACCGCCCCAGCGAGCACAAGATCCCCCAGATCAAGGGCCACGAGCGCAATGAGCTGGGGCTGTGGATCAACACGGCCAACCAGTTGCTCGAATCCATCGAACGCAACACCCATCTGCGCCACAAAGCTGAATCCAGCCTGCTGCGCATGGCCCAGTACGATTTTCTCACCGGCCTGCCGAACCGCCAGAAACTGCAGGAGCAACTGGACAAGATCCTGATCGACGCCGGCCGCCGGCAACGTCGCGTGGCAGTGTTGTGCGTGGGCCTGGATGACTTCAAAAGCGTCAACGAGCAGTTCACCTACCAGGCCGGTGACAAACTGCTGCTGGCCCTGGCTGATCGCCTGCGCGCCCACAGTGGCCGCCTCGGCGCCCTCGCCCGCCTCGGCGGCGACCAGTTCGCCCTGGTGCAGGCCGATATCGACCAGCCCTACGAAGCCGCCGAGCTGGCGCAAAGCATCCTCGATGACCTGGAAGCGGAGTTTGCCCTCGACAGTGAGCAGATTCGCCTGCGCGCCACCATCGGCATTACCTTGTTCCCGGAAGACGGCGACAGCACCGAAAAACTGCTGCAAAAAGCCGAACAGACCATGACGCTGGCCAAGAGCCGCTCGCGCAACCGTTACCAGTTCTATATCGCCAGCGTCGACAGCGAAATGCGCCGACGCCGCGAACTGGAAAAAGACCTACGCGACGCCTTGAGCCGCAACCAGTTTTACCTGGTGTACCAGCCGCAGATCAGCTACCGCGACCACCGCGTGGTCGGCGTCGAGGCGCTGATTCGTTGGCAGCACCCGGAACACGGCCTGGTACCGCCGGACTTGTTTATCCCCCTGGCGGAGCAGAACGGCACCATCATTGCGATTGGTGAATGGGTGCTCGACCAGGCCTGCCGCCAATTGCGCGAATGGCATGACCAGGGCTTCACCGACTTGCGCATGGCCGTCAACCTGTCCACCGTGCAACTGCACCACACCGAATTGCCGCGGGTGGTGAATAACCTGATGCAGATCTATCGCTTGCCGCCGCGCAGCCTGGAACTGGAAGTGACCGAGACCGGCCTGATGGAAGACATCAGCACCGCCGCGCAACACCTGCTGAGCCTGCGCCGCTCCGGGGCGCTGATCGCCATCGATGACTTCGGCACCGGTTATTCATCGCTGAGCTATCTGAAAAGCCTGCCGCTGGACAAGATCAAGATCGACAAGAGCTTCGTGCAGGACCTACTCGATGATGACGACGACGCCACCATCGTGCGGGCGATTATCCAATTGGGTAAAAGCCTGGGCATGCAGGTGATCGCCGAAGGTGTGGAAACCGCAGAACAGGAGGCTTACATCATCTCCGAGGGATGCCACGAGGGTCAGGGCTACCACTACAGCAAACCGTTGCAGGCTCGGGAATTGGCGGCGTATTTGAAGCAGGCCGAGCGCAATAACGCGGCGATTCTCTGAAACGATAAAACGAGACTTCATATTTACCGCGCACTACCCCTTTACACAGAATGCAAATCCTTCGCATTATGTTGCAGTTTTGCGCGCGCCCACGCGCCCCATCAACAACCGAAGCAGGATGTTCACCATGATTCGTATGCCCCTGGCCACCGCCAGTCTGTTGGCCATTGCCATTTCTCTCGCCGGTTGCGGCGAAGGTAAAGACAAGGCCGCCGCGCCCCAGGCGCCGACCCCGGCCACCAGCACTGCCGCGCCAGCGGCTGCCACTTCCGCCGGTCAGGTCGACGAAGCCGCCGCGAAGGCCGTGGTCGCGCATTACGCTGACATGGTGTTTGCGGTGTACAGCGATGCCGAATCCACGGCGAAAACCCTGCAAACTGCGGTCGACACCTTCCTCGCCAATCCGAACGACGAGACCCTCAAAGCCGCCCGCACCGCCTGGGTCGCCGCCCGCGTGCCGTACCTGCAGAGCGAAGTGTTCCGCTTCGGCAACACCATCATCGACGACTGGGAAGGCCAAGTGAACGCCTGGCCCCTGGACGAAGGCCTGATCGACTACACCGACAAATCCTACGAGCACGCCTTGGGTAACCCAGGCGCCACGGCCAACATCATCGCCAACACCGAGATCCAGGTCGGCGAAGACAAGGTCGACGTCAAGGACATCACACCGGAAAAACTCGCCAGCCTCAATGAGCTGGGCGGTTCCGAAGCCAACGTCGCCACCGGCTACCACGCCATCGAGTTCCTGCTGTGGGGCCAGGACCTGAACGGCACCGGCCCGGGCGCCGGCAACCGTCCTGCGTCGGACTACCTGACCGGTGACGGTGCAACCGGCGGCCACAACGAGCGCCGCCGCACGTATCTGCGCGCCGTGACCCAATTGCTGGTCAGCGACCTGGAAGAAATGGTCGGCAACTGGAAGCCCAACGTCGAAGACAACTACCGCGCCACCCTGGAGGCCGAACCGGCCACCGATGGCCTGCGCAAAATGCTGTTCGGCATGGGCAGCCTGTCCCTCGGCGAATTGGCCGGTGAGCGCATGAAGGTTTCCCTGGAAGCCAACTCGCCGGAAGACGAGCAGGATTGCTTCAGCGACAACACCCATAACTCGCACTTCTACGACGCCAAGGGCATCCGCAACGTCTACCTGGGCGAATACACCCGCGCTGACGGCAGCAAAATGACCGGCGCCAGCCTGTCGTCCCTGGTGGCCAAGGCCGACCCGGCTGCCGACGCCGCGTTGAAAGCGGACCTGGCGGCGACCGAAGCGAAGCTCCAGGTCATGGTTGACCACGCCAACAAGGGTGAGCACTACGACCAGTTGATCGCCGCGGGTAACGACGCGGGCAACCAGATCGTGCGCGATGCCATCGCCGCACTGGTCAAGCAGACCGGCTCGATCGAAGCGGCTGCGGGCAAGCTGGGGATCAGCGACCTGAACCCGGATAACGCTGATCACGAGTTCTGATCACGGCTGACACCTAAGCGCCATTAAGAATGCCCCGACCTGCTCGGGGCATTTTTTTTACATCGGCAGTCGAAGGCATCACACCCGAATGATAAAAATCTGCGGTGACGCGGCGGGCGTCGTCAATTGAATGCCGCCCATCAGCGGCACCAGGTTATGACTGACCTCAGCCTGCGTGACCAGTCTGCGCGTCGGCTCATCCATCAAGCTCTTGTAGGGCGCAACCTGGACATCTGTGGCGATTCGATCCCCGACCACGCGGCGCAGTCTCAGCCAGTACAGCCTGACATCGCCAGGGCGCCTGAACAGCAACTCTCCGGGAAAGTCATAACCGCCCAGGACGCCGTAGCGACAGCGGGTTACCACCTCACTCATCAAGGTTCTCAAGCGGCCGTCGGCGCCAGGCGGGAGCGCGTTGAACAGCGGCACTGCAACGGGCTCCGGACGAAAGTCCAGACGGCGATAATGCCCCGGCGCGTTCGGTAGCTGCCAACTGCCGTCGCTGAGTGTGCGGGCGGGTGGAAGTAACGAAAACGGATCGGCCAGTCGCGCTTGCGCCGTGGGCAGCCATAACTGCCAGTCCCGCAAGGTACGTATCAGCGAACGCTGGCCCAATTGGGTCAGCCCCCCCGGGTTGGCCCGATTGAACAGGATCTGGGCAAGCTCCACCTGGCAGCGGGTGGTCAACAGCGCAAACGCCTCGCGGACATAGGCCGTGATCGGCTTTTTCAAGGCCACGCCACTGGCAATGACCCACAGCCCGTCACCGCTGGCAAACCTCGCCTGCCGGGGCTGATTGTAGATGCCGGAGCGCACCAGGTTTTCCAAGTCCATGAAGTACCTGGCCGGTTGCGCAGGATCACGAATGAAGACTTTATTGGGCATCGCGGCGTCCCTGGGCAAAATTGCGAAATAGCGCCGATCCATCTCGATGTACTCCTGGCCCAGCCACTGCGGATCGCCTGCAACCCGCCGATAGATGCCCCGTGTCGCATCCACCACCTCAAGCTCGGCCGGGTCGAGGGTTCTGCCCCATTCGATGAATTGTTCGTTTGGGGCACGCACGGTCGTCACCTCTGGAGCCGGGGCAAGGGCGCGTGACGGCGGCGGTGGTGGTTCGACAGGCGACGGCCGCCGTGTAATCACAGCAGGCACGTCCGGTAGATCGATGCCGTCCAGACGCCACTGAAAACGCAGGACCGGCACGTTCAGATAAGGCTCAAAGGCCGCCGTGGAGAGCCTCAGTCGCAGGTTTTCGACCAGGGCCAGTCGATATTCGATTTCACGCCCCGCCGGGAAGTTGAACGACTCAAACACTCGCCTGGCCTGGACGTCATCCAGGCGCGGGTAGAGATCCCTGAGGGCGCGCTCCGGCGCGTTGCCGCCCTTGAGTCCGCCTAACGGATGGGAACCGATTTCCCACTGCCCCGACGCATTTTGCCGAAGCGGCGAGTAGTGATATTGCGTCAGCTTGCGCGCATCCCTGAGGCGCCAGGCGGCTTTGTCGCCGTCGTCGATGATCGAATACCAATGCCCGCCGTCATTGAGGAAGTAGCGCTGGGCACCTGCGGCGTTCGAGGCGGTGTGATGCACGCCCTTACCTTCCCATCCGGCCAACGGCACCACGCCCTCGGGCTTTTTCCCCAGCGCCAGCTCCGCCGGCAACACGCGGGGCCTGGCGCTCACCGCCGGGGCGCGGGCCCCGACCGCGCCGTCCACCAGCGCACCGACCAACTCACCCATCGACCGCACGAAATACTGCGCGGCACCGGCGCGGTCGCCAAGATCCAGCGCCTCGACGGCGTTGAACACCGAGAACAGGCTGCGCGCCAAGCCGATCGGTAACATGATCTTGACCGGCAGCACCATGGACAGGACGTCGAAGGCCACCGTGGCCACGTTCAGGCCGGTTTCGACATTGACTTGCTGGGTGCTCTTCGATTGCGCCCCGGCGTCGTTGATCGCGAAGTTCGCTTCGACCTCATAAGCATCCTCGAAGATATTGTTGGCAATCCGGCTCATGCTCACCATCGACACGTCGCCGCGCCCCCGGAGCACCGCCCGGACCTGAGGCTCAAACACCCGCTCCACGCGCGCCAGCAAGTAGTCGCGCCAACTGCTGTTCATGATGAAGTCACTGATCAAACGGTCTTTGGCGTACTCATGGAAAACGCGACCGTCCGGCGCCTGAGGGGTGTACACCACGATCGAGCCGACCCCGACCGCAGCCGTGCCGAACAGCAATACCCCGCGCACGCGCTGACCGCGCAGTTTCAAGTGCTGCACAAGAATCCGGTGCCCTTCGACGTACTCGCGCCGATCACTGTCGACGGGAGCGTCGAGCGCCGCCCGCACCCAATTGAACCCTCGGGCCAGGCGGTCCGGCAGAAAATCGCCGTTGATCTTGGCCTCGATGGCGTCGAGTCGCAGTTGCCGCAGCATGACCTGGCCATAGGTGTGTTTCAGCGCCAGAGCACTCGGCGATGTGATGAGACGGTCCTTCAGAAAGCTCTCATAACCTTGTCCGACGTTGACCGTGCGCACCAGATCCTTGACCTGTTGCAGGGTCAGCCCGTCGTAGACTGGGGCAGGCTCTAGATCTTCAGGGAGCAAGGCCTCGTCAGGCTTTTTGCGGGTGTTTTCACTGAGCCTGGAAAAGTGCGTGAAGTTAAAGTCCAGCCCGCCGACATTCTCCAGAGACAGCGCGGTCAGCGTGCGGCTTCGAGGCTGAAACAACGGCGTACCGGGCTCGCGGGGCGCGGGAGCAGGCGCGCCCGGGACGACAATCGTCGCAGGAATGTAGGGCTCTTTGGTATGGACGAGGACATCGTCTGGGTCAATGTCCAGCGCATAGTCCGCTTTGAGGCGGATGCGCAACTGTGCATTGGCGTAGGCCAGCAAGGCTGATTTATCGCCGAATTGCGCCAGCGACGGTAATCCCTCGGCATCCGGCAGGCTCGACAACAGGTCCCAGTAGTCCGCTATCGCGACCCGCCATGCGTCTTTATCGTCGGGGGACGCATCATGGAGAAACGTCCTGATGTGCGCCTGCCCGCGCTTGATTTCACGGCCCAACAACACCCCGCGCGCACTGAAGAAACGGCCAGGGTCTGTCACCCGGTCCAACACCTGCGGTAACTCAGTCATCTCGGCGTGTTCACCCAGCGACTGGTAGCGGGTAAGGGTTGAAGTGAAGTTATCCAACAGCAACCTGCATTGCGACTCGACACTCTCGTCGAACGGCGAATCGAGCTGTTCGTGGTAGACCACCTGCCCCGCGTTCTTCATCTGCCGATGCCGCGCCAAGCCTTGCGCCTGGTCCGCCGCAGCCAGTCCATCGAGCACGGCGGCAAATTCGACGGGGTGGTTCAAGCGCCGGTGCAGCTCCCGATCCAGGCTGGCCAGGGAATCAAATGCCTCAAGGCCGTAGTCCGGTAGAAACAGCAACACCGTGCCGACGTTCATGCTCGGCTCGACAGGCCGCACCCGGACCGGTTTGACCGCCCCCTGCGCCCTCACCACGGCGTGTTCCGGGTCCCGGGACGTCAGCATAAAAGCCCCGCGCAAGGTCAGATCCGCAGCGCCGATTGCCCCCTTGAGGGCAACCCCATAGACACACGGCCGGTCAGTGCGCAGTGCCTGTCGTGCCTGGGCGTCCGGGTGACGCAGCACCAGGTCGAACAGGTCCTGGTCGGCGGGGCTGAGCAAGCGGTCAGACGCGAGCAGCGCCACTTCGGTTTTCAACAGTTCGATACGGGTTTGCACCCACCATTGTTTCTGCGTGCGCGCATCGGTCAGGCTGCGCGCGCGCGTCCAGTAGGCTTGCACAAAGGCGCTGTAATCAGTGCCCAGCCCACCGGCCAGGCGGTCGAGGAACTTATCCAGCCCGGCCGGGGTGATGCCGCTCAAGGGCAACAGGGCTTCGCCAGTCGCCGGTAGCCGGAACAGGGTCGCCATGCGACTCGCATATGTCGATGGCTGGTTAGCCACGATACGTTGCACCACCGCATCGAACAGCGTGGGCAGCAACTCGGCATCGGTGGAAGGCTGCGCCTCTGACGTCGTGGGAGGGATGGTTGCCTCGGGCAGTCGGATGAAGCCGTGACGCACATCGAGGCTGGGCGTCAAGGTCGGGAACGCTTGCTCGAACGCATGCTGCACACATGAATGGAACGTCGGTGGCGACTGAAACTGCTCAGCGAGCTGGCGATTGAGCGCCATTAACTGTTCGCGCAACGCGACCTGTAGCGGTGTGTCTTTGACAGTCAGCGGTGCAGGTAAGAATGAATCAGACGGCATGGTGGCCTCTCGAATAGGAAACGTAGCGGCCCATCGTGCCTGCGCCCCCCTTCAGCCATGCGCTACATAGCTACGCGCCGACGCACACGCCGTCGATCGGCGGCCACGGTTTACATGCCCTGCACCCCAGGTAGAATGGCGCCTTTCCCCTGTCACCCGAGCAGACTTCATGGCGTTGCCGACCCTTCGCATCATTGGTTTCATCATCGGCATCTTCCTGATCACCCTCGCGATCGCCATGGTCGTGCCGATGGCCATCCTGGTGCTCTTCGAACGCACCAGCGACCTGCCGTCGTTCCTGTGGGCCAGCCTGATTACCTTTATCGCCGGCCTGGCCCTGGTGATTCCGGGTCGCCCGGAACATATCCACCTGCGCCCCCGGGACATGTACCTGCTGACGGTGAGCAGTTGGGTGGTGGTGTGCATCTTCGCCGCGCTGCCGTTTTTCCTGACCCAGAACATCAGCTACACCGACTCGTTTTTTGAAAGCATGTCTGGCATCACCGCCACCGGTTCCACGGTGTTGAGCGGGCTGGACAGCATGTCGCCGGGTATTCTGATATGGCGTTCGCTGCTGCACTGGCTCGGCGGTATCGGCTTTATCGGCATGGCGGTGGCGATCCTGCCCCTGCTGCGTATTGGTGGCATGCGCCTGTTCCAGACCGAGTCCTCGGATCGTTCGGAAAAGGTCATGCCGCGCTCGCACATGGTGGCGCGGCTGATCGTGGCGGCGTATGTGGGCATCACCATCCTCGGCAGCCTGGCGTTCTGGTGGGCCGGGATGGGCTTGTTCGATGCGATCAACCATGCGATGTCGGCGATTTCCACCGGTGGGTTTTCCACGTCCGATGAGTCCCTGGCGCACTGGAAACAACCGGCGGTGCATTGGGTGGCGGTGGTGGTGATGATCCTCGGCAGCCTGCCGTTCACCCTGTATGTCGCCACCTTGCGTGGCAACCGTCGGGCGTTGATCAAGGATCAGCAGGTGCAGGGTTTGCTCGCGTTGCTGGTGGTGACCTGGCTGGTACTCGGCACCTGGTATTGGTGGACCACCAACCTGCATTGGCTGGATGCGCTGCGCCATGTGGCGCTGAACGTGACGTCGGTGGTGACGACGACCGGTTTTGCACTTGGGGACTACAGCCTGTGGGGCAACTTCTCACTGATGCTGTTTTTCTACCTGGGCTTTATCGGCGGTTGCTCGGGTTCAACGGCCGGCGGGATCAAGATCTTCCGCTTCCAGGTCGCCTATATCCTGCTCAAGGCCAACTTGAACCAACTGATTCACCCGCGCGCGGTGATCAAGCAGAAGTACAACGGCCACCGCCTCGACGAAGAGATCGTGCGCTCGATCCTGACGTTCTCGTTTTTCTTCGCCATCACCATCAGCATGATCGCCCTGGCCTTGTCGCTGCTCGGCCTGGACTGGATGACCGCGCTGACCGGCGCCGCCAGCACGGTCTCCGGTGTCGGCCCGGGCCTGGGCGAAACCATCGGCCCGGCCGGCAACTTCGCCAGCCTGCCGGATGCGGCCAAGTGGATTCTGTCGCTGGGCATGCTGCTGGGCCGGCTGGAAATCATTACAGTCTTTGTTCTGTGCATCCCGGCGTTCTGGCGTCACTGACCGTCGACACCTCCAGCAACCGCGCGCGGTACTCGCCGGGCGTGGCATCGAACCAGCGGCGGAAGGCGCGGAAGAAGTTGCTCGGGTCGGCAAAGCCCAACAGGTAGGCGATCTCCAGCAGGCTCATGCCCGGCTGCGCCAGGTATTGCTCGGCCAGTTCGCGACGGGTGTCGTCCAGCAGCGTCTGGAAACTGGTGCCCTCTTCCTGCAGACGCCGCTGCAAGGTGCGCTGAGACAGGTGCAGGGTCTGGGCCACCACTTCACGCTTGGGTTCGCCTTGGGGCAACAGGCGGCACAGCACCTGCCGCGCCTTGTGCGTCACACGGTTTTCGGAGAAGCGCGCCAGGTATTCACCGGCAAACCGATCGTGCAGCAGCGCCATCGCCTCGTTGGCCGTGGGCAGCGGCGCATCCATATCGGCGCGCTCGAAAATCAGTGCGTCATACACCGCATTGAATTCCAACGGCGCATGAAACGCATGTTTGTAGGGCGCGAGGTCGACGGGTTGCTCACCTTGCAGCAGCACCTTACGCGGATGCAGGGTACGCCCGGTCAACCAACCACACAGCGCCAGCGCACAGGCCAGCGAGGCTTCGGCGCTCTGTCGGGTGGGCGGCAGGTGATCGCCATGCACCGTCAGAATCAGCGCATAGCCTTCGGGTAATAGTCGGAAACTCAGGTCAGCGCTTTCGGCGATGATCCGCTGGTAGCGCACCAGCCGCATAAAACCTTCCGCCAATGTGTTGCTGGACATCAGCGCATAACCGGCCACATGAAACGATGCCGGGCGCACAACTTTGCCCATGTTCAGGCCAATCGCGGGGTTGCCCGACAGTTCCACGGCGCGCTGCCAGAGCCGAGTCATGGAGTCTTGCGGAAAACGGGCATCGGGGTCGTCGAGGGCGGCATAGTCCAGGCCCAGTTGTTTGAACAACACCTGGCAATCCAGACCGTCCATTTCCAGTGACTTGACTATCCCCATCACCCAGCTTGCAGAAGTTGTTCGTTCGCTCATGGCGTCTTCTTAATAAAGCAGGCTGAAACAGCAGCCAGAAAGCCAAGGATACTAACCTGTAGAGGTTAATTCAGAGCCCGCTAATAGCAAGCCCTCCAGCCAGATCATTTTGGCTGGATGGGGTCTCATAGGGCCTGTTGGGGCCCGCAATGCCAACATTATGACAGCCTGTCATTTCTCACGGCGTCCTGCCGAATGAACACAATCCCTATTCCATAAGACCATCATAAGCCCTTTCGCACGTCAATCCCCGGCTGTGGCTTTGGTCAGCAAATCCTGCCAGATCGCCCGATCTCTCATCAGCGCGCTTGAGCACGTCGGCAAGCACCATGACGGCGCGGGTAGCTGCCGCACTTGCGGCGGCAGTGCAGGAATTGCCGCCGGCTTGACTGGCTGCGATGCGACTGGCAAGGCCGTCGGCTGCGCTGCGCAACCTGTCAGACTCACGGTTAGCAGCAGTGACAGCAGCAGTGGCGGTATCGATAAGAGCTTGGCCATTCTGGACTACCTTGTTGATCGCCTGTTGGCGGGATTGTTCTTTGGTGCGCTCGGCGGCCTCGTTGGTGGCTTGTGCGGCTTCATCGCGCGCATCCCGCTCAGCCCACTTGGCCTGCCACTCATCATTGGTGACCGTCTCACCGTGGTGATAGGCGCCGAACAGCGCGCCGGCCACCAGCAGCAGCGCGGCTATATAAGGAAGGATCTTCAACCAGATCGCGTTCATGCCAGCACCTTCAATGCCTTGTCGTACAGCGCCTGCCGATCGGCCAGGCCGTTCAGCCCCCCATTGATGCGTCGGGTGATCTTTGTCAGGTCGCCAGCATCGGCCAGGGTATTCAGCCCATTGGCCGACCAGAACCAAGCCGCCGACATTGCTGCGTACTGAGGTTGCTCAAGCAATTCAGGCTGATTGATCAGGTCCAGGCCCAGGGCTTCCCCGCACGCGGCGTAGTTGGCCCGGCCGGTGATCTGGATCAGGCCCCTGCCACGGTACTTGGAGCCGTCGCCCGCGACGGTATTGCCAAGGTCTGCGCGCCCTTCATAGCCGGCCTGCTGCGCCGTCGGCCCCCACAACTCTTTCAGCCAGCGGAACTGGCCCGACTCGTGCCCGACCTGAGCGATGAATGCGGCGGCGCGCAGCTTGCCGAGAATGCCGTAACGGTTCATGGCCGTGTTCAGGACAGGAACAAAAACGCCGGCTTGGCGGCCGGCGTTCGGGAGGATCTGCAGCAACTGCTGCGCGGTGATCGGCATGGCTTTCTCCAGGCACAAAAAAAGCCGCACATGGCGGGCTTCGTTTGTTGATAAGTCCTAGTTCACGATAAAGAAGTCGACCGCGACTTCCTGATCGGTAGGCGCATTGATAGTGACTTCGAAAGACCCATCGGCAGGCGTGACTTGCGCGCTCTTGGCTGACGCATCTTTTGTGGCAACGTTAGCAAAAACATGAGAAGCGGTCTTTGCTAGGTCGTTTGTTACAATGACAGAAGTTTGCCCGGCAGCGATCTTTATGCGACCCGCTGACTTGTTGATAGTGATAGCCCCCGCTGTTGATGCGGATGTGCTGTCAATGTAAATTCCTTTGAACGCCATACCTGGCCGTCCAAGATAGGTCTTGCCGTTATCCAACGGCTTTACGTCGCCACGGAATGACGCCTCGGTCATAGTTAGAACGAAAGCATATTTTTGGCCGCTCTCATCCCAGACGTCTCCAGTAGATTGCGATGGTGGAGAAAATTGCATGAAAAGGCCTTGCGTATTTAATGCAAGCCAGTATGCGCTCTGGGTCTTGTCATAAAGACGATGAGTGCCGTCGGAGTAGTTCATGTTGACCGACATATTCATCTCAAACGAACCAAGCGCCCCAACTGAACCCTTAACCTGCTGCCCAGATCTTTGAAACTCAATGTAATTTGGGTATGTGGACAGGCTAGTGATTACCGGCCCTGGTTGAGCTCTTAGTATGGAAACAGGAACATTCTCAAACGCAACAACATTGACAGAGGATGCCGATATATCAGCAGCTAGTGCGCACCCAGAAAGCAAGTAAGCTATTAAAAATATTGATGTGATAATATTTTTCATTCGGCACCATAAGTGATTTTTTGCGCTGCTGATCGGCGTCACAACTTGCCGCGCATAGTAACATGCACGGCGCAAAGCCATGAGAATTTAGCTACTTCGGCCAGGGATTCGCGTCCTGGATTTCCTGGTGCCTTGCATTCCCCTTGCCGCGAGCATCATCAGCACCGGAAGCGCCTAATGCCTCCAGCCTCATAGCCTCTGAAAAATACCGGTCGCTGCCAGTTATTGGATCTGCATAGGCTTTAAGCCTTGCAGCCTCTACATCCTCTCGCCTGACTGGGGGGACAAGGTCGGCAATCGATTCGCGGTAATGTTCGCCAGGGCCAATCTCGGACTTGTCCGATATAGCACGACAGCCCATTAGATCATCACGAACTGCAAAGCTCATAAATTATCCTCCCAACCATAAAGGCTAGCCGTACAATTCACCGAGGAGGCATTACCAGCATAGTAAATGCCACTCGACTCAAGGGTAAGCTCTGCCATCAAGCTCAGCGTTGTGGTTGACGTAGAAACTGTAATTGCTGGAGAGCTAGCAGCTAGGCTCATATTACTGTTTGGCGATACCTGTATCGTAGAGTTACCAGATACAAATAACGACAATTTAACTTTTGCCGCCGTGGCAGGAATACTGATTGCAGAAGACAGCACAAGTACGCCTACCGAGCCTACTGTTCCCTGATATCCGTTAGCCACAATTGGAAGCGATGTGACATTGCTGCCACCTGCGACTTTATACTGACAACTTCTTCCTTGCTGGGTAAATGACAGTGGGTATTTATTACCGGTAGCATCTGTTCTAACCCACCCAGTTCTGGCCTTGTGCGTGTAGCCGCTAGGCATAGTAGGGGATGTTGCCGACTGCGATAACAACCCTGCCGTAGTTGTACCGTTCCAAATAACCCATACAGAATAGAAGGTTGATGCTGCCTGCGAGTTAGCAGCTCCGATATCAAGCCCGTTTGCGCCGGAATTGGCAAAACTTGGCGAAACGCTGACGCCTCGTAATGTTTGGTAGGTATTCAGGTTGCTTTCAAGAACAAGCTCGTCGGCAGAAACTGAAACTACAGAACTCAAGCCAGTTGCTGAAGAAACGAGGTTCTTAAATGCTCCCTGTATATTAATAGGGATAGCTGGAAGCTGGTCGATTACGACAAAGTCAGTACCGTCATATTCGATGTCTGCTAGCTGGTTTGCAGAAAAAACAGCAGGGATCTTGGCGCCAGTGTAATCATATTGCTTCAAATTTTTGGTAGCTAGGCCCGAAACACTAAGCGTATCAGAGCCAGTACTAGAGGCGGAAAACTTAATTCTGAATCTGTGCCCGGCGACATAGCCTGTAATGGCTGGAGCGGGGGTTAGCGTCTGAGCACCCGAAGTCCCGCCGGCAGTAAACGCCGTAACGCTCTGCAGCTGAATCTGCCCAGCGTTTACAGCCTGAAGAGATTTTCCCGCCGGGGCGACTTGCAAGCTACCGCCGGTGCTATCCAGAAGAATCCACGATCCGCCCCCAACAGAGCTGTTCCATTGAACCCATACCGACCCACCAGCGGAAATCTCGCCGCCCTGCAGAGCCAGGTGCAGCGCGCCGACAATGGGCGCAGGAGAAATGCCATTTGGACTGAATGTAGTCGGCCCGGTATTGGTGCTTGCCGACTTGAAGCGAAGAACAAGGCCGTCCTGCACGGACAAAATAGCTGGGAGAAATGCAGCCGCGCAGGCGTTCGTGGTCCCCGTGTCCAGTGCGTAAGTGGTGTTTCCGCCCTGAATAGACTGAAGCACGCCAGAAGGAAGCAGCGGAGCGCTCGGATATTGGGCGATGTTCCCGGACGTGATCGCGGCTTGCCCATAGGCAACCGTGGCCACATAAAGGCCAATGTAGCCGCTGTCGGGGGCAGGCGTTGCCTGGCTGCCGGTGGCGGCCGAGGCGCCGGCCTTGACCTGCACGATCGCCACACCCTTTCGCGATGTGTTTTGAGTCAGGCCGTTGTTGCCAATCCCACTATATGGAAGTGCTGGGTTGGCGCTGTTGTAGTACGGCAGCAGAACAGGAGTAGAATCCTGATCTTGGTACGTGACCTGCACCAGATAGTTGATCGACTGCCCGGTTGTGGTCGGGGCTGGGCAGCTAAGCGTCACGCCATCGAGCAAGATGCCCTGCTTCATGATCGAATGCGTGGTATCCGCTGGCAGTGTCGAGAAAGCCAGCGAGTCGATATTGGCCAGGCTGTAGATCTCGCCAGGCGCCACAACGATCTGCAGCGAGGCCGGACCCGTCGGCGTCACGGCAAAACCGTTCGCGATAGTGCTGGTTCCCAACATTGCGGCAGCCAGCTTCGCGCTGCCGATCATCGCGTCCTTTGCCATCTGCAAAAGCGTGGTTTCAGGCAGGATCTGGCCTGTATATACGATCTGTCTGTCCATGTGTGCCCCAATAAAAAGGCCCGCACATGGCGGGCCTAGATTCGAATGAAGGGTTTCAGTTGGTGATGCGATACCAAACTGTCGTGCCGTATGGCTTTGTCGCCTCAATTGCGGCGACGATGTCTGCGTCAGAGACTTCTGGGAATAGCTGGGCGGCTGGCAAAAGCCCGCTTGTCATGGACAGACCAAACCAGTTGGTTGCTATCCCTGGCCAGTTCGCGGCGCCGTTGCCTGTTGGCCGGTATGCGGTCACGAAGGCCTGATAGGGGCAACTGGTGGAACCGAGCGGTCCGGCAACACCAAGGCCAAGCGTCAGCCCGAGGCATCCGCAGTCGTCAGGTTTTGCGGGCTCGATAATCAGCGGTCGGCGACCGGTGAGATCAAACAAGACCTGATCCATGCCGTGCCGTGTTGCTCGCTCCCTGAAAATGTTGATCAGGATGCGGTTTCGGTAACTGGTGTCAGACTGCCTGGACAGCCTGATCAGGCCGTTTCCAAAGAAGTCCAAGCCTATGATGTCAAGCCACCCATCTGTAGCTGTCTTGATGCGCGTCTGCGCCTTCGCGTACAGGTACAGGGTGAATCCCCACGAAAGCGCCTCTGCATAACCCCACAGCAGCGCGTCGCGGATCGGGTTATTGTCTCCAAACCATCCAAAAGGCAGCAGGCTTTTCAGCCTTGAAAGCATGTCGCTTTGGTCGCCAACACTCATTTAAGCCACCGTCACTGTGCCCGGTCGAATGACCTGCTTATTGGTTGCGGACAGGTCGGCGGTGCTGCCATTTAGAAGTACGGCCGACACGTTGGTGATTGCCGGGGTGACGCCGTATGCCACGGCGGCGAGCTGTGTATAGGGGAGAATCTGGCCTAGCGTAAGGCCGGAGATGTACGCCTGAATCGCAGCAACGACCTGCGCCACCACCACGCTATGGACGACCGTGGAGTCGGTGGTGATGGTCATGCCTACGTTTGCAGTCACCAGCACCGGGCCGAACACGCCGTAGCGCGTGGTAAAGGCTCGGGCTGACTCAATGGCGGCGCCGGCGGTGACCAGAAACGAGCCAGACGGCGCTCCGCTACCGTCGTCCACGACTGCGTAGAAATAGCCGTAAAGAAGGTTGCCGCTGTAGTCCTGGTTCTCGGTCAGGGTGTAGCTGACGCCTTGCTGCATGGACGACAGGGCGTATTCGATTGCGGCCTTGGTGCCCTTCGACAGCGACTGCACCCAAAGGACAAAGCGCGCGCGGAACGGCGTGTCCTCTTCTTGGTTGACGCCGCCAGCAAAGACGGCCAAGTTGGTGACGGTATCAATGCCGCTGATACTGCCAACGATCACCGTGACCGTTCCGATCAGTGCGTTACCAGCGGCGCCGGCAGTGCTGGCGACTACTGGCACGGTAGCCGACGCAGTGCCGGCCCGGATGAGGTAGCCAGCCAACCCTGCATTATACAGTGGGTTGGTTGTATCGATCGTGACAGTGTACTGCTGCGAGCCGTCAGTCGATCCGACGATGGAGCCTATTGGGATAAGCGCCGATACGGTAGGCGTGAACCTTGAATAGGTAACACTGCCGGAGGCGAAGCTCGCAGACAGGCGAAAGAAGCCGAAGTCTGCCATCCAGCTGTCGAGGTCGGCGCCAGAAGACGTGGATGCGCGGGTGGTGGCCAGCAGCGTGACGATCAACTGTTGGAGCCACTGCAAGATACTGGCGTTACTTTCGGCGATGGCGCGGAGCAGAGAGCCAATCGTGAAGTCCACAAGGCCAGCGGCGCGACCCTGAATTGCTGTCACCTGGTCCCGTACCAGCGTGGTGAAGTCCTTGATATTGAGCGATGCCATATCAGCGATTTACCTCAAACGAGAGCGTCACCGGCTCGCCAAGCGGCGCGTCGGTGTAGCTGATATTTACGGATAGGGTCTCGTTGTCAGTCGAGACCGAAATAACAGGGGCTGGCTTTTTGGCAACGCAGTCCTCGAGCAGGATCTGTCCGCGAATCAGGGCGATGATCTCGGGAATGTTGGTAAGCGCTCCCACATAGCGGCCCAGGCCGGCGCCGTATTCCGTATGGAACAGGTAGTCGCCTGGGTTGGTGATCAATCGCCGCAGGATTCGCTGCTTTCCACGCTCGATGCCCTCTACAGTCGAAAGGCTGCCCGTCGGCGACAACGAAAGGTCGTCCCCGGCGTAGTGGTTCAGGTCTTTCATGGTGTAGGCGCCCCTGTTTTGCCGCTGATGGTGCCGCCTGTGTGGATGTGGGCTTTCAGGCTGATCGTGTCGGCCGTGACATCGCCACCGGTTACGACAATCCCGGTCGAGTCGGTGACGGTCAGGGTGTGATCCATCGTGACTGGGCCGCCCGTGAAGTGGTGGGCCGGCGCGTCATAGCTGATTGCAACGGCGGAATGCAGCGTGACAGTGCCGTCGGTGTTGAACTTGAGATACGAGCCATTCTCATGTACCAGCCAGATTTCCCCGGACGGCACCGGCATCGGTAGGTTCAGCGAGTTGGTGTGGCGCGCAGTGACCTTGCCGAGGTTCGGGTCGGACGAATCGAACGAAACCGTCACCTCGTCGCCTATCTGCGGGCCGATCTGCACGCCCCAGCCGTTGCCGACACCTGGACAGTCCAGCTTGATCCAGTTTGTCTCTCGGCCTTCGGGCTGGATGGCGACCTTCACCACACCATTTGCCGGGTCATAGCTGGTGATGGTCCCGGTGCGCGAGCCGGTTCCGTCATCGCCGAGGCGCTGCCTGGCCGCATTCATGAGGCTGTCGATCATGGCTGCACCAGTGAGTTGGGGTTATGGTTCTTGGCTGTCAGGCTCATCGTGTAGCCGGCGTCAAAGCTCATCGATCGGCGGACCGCGTCTACGTAATAGAGCTGGTCAAACCCGGAGCCCGTGCCTTCCTGGCGCACGATGGTGTTCGGCATGAGCAGGTTGTCGCCCGGCATCGAGCAGGACATGCGCATTTCGTGGTCGGTGATTTGCTTGTGGATCTTCTGGGCCAACTGCACCGCCTGGGCCTTATCCAGGCCGTTGCGCTTGATCTCGTAGACCTGGCGCTTCGACGTGGATTGACCTGGCGCAATACCCTTGGCTGAGTTGTTCGGGTATGTCGCGGTGACCGTCTTCCCATCCTTGTAGGAGATGACCTGAACCGTAACGCCCAGGGCTAGCGTCAGGTCGCGCTCGAAGGTGATGTCGTCGGCCGTGTTCGACTGCGGGTAGTGGTAGGCATTCGGCTCGAACCAGCGGATCACGTACTGCTCGGTGGTCTGCGGATCGATCGATGGCTCGTAGTGCAGTTCATTGCCGGAAACATAGACTTGGAACCCGTCAAGCCCGGCGAAATAGGCCAGCGCATCCCACTCGGTGCGCTCATCAGTGACGTGCGCGTGGTCCCACTTGGTGATGCCGCCAACCTGCGTGGTCGTGGCCGTAACGACCGGCGTGAGGCCGCGCCGGGTAGCCAGCAGCGTGGCCACCTGGCTGGTGGTCATGTTGGCGAATTTCTCGTTGGTCTTGTGATCGATGAAGCGGCTGGTGTAGTCCCGGCCGCTGATCGATACCTCAAACTTTGCTGGGTGGATGGACAAGTGATCCACGGCGCCGACGATCAGCTCCTTCCAGTCCTGCGCCCCCTGATTGATCAGTCCGGCCCAGATCGAGACGTCAATCGAGGTCTGCGAGCCCCACCAATTCATGGTGCTGTAGGGCGCCGGAAGGTCACTCATCACCAGCACGGCCGAGAAGGTATCGGCCGAGTAGAAGGCGTTGCTGTCGACATCGAACGAGTAGAAAGGCACATGAACGCCGTTCAGTAGCAGGCGGCCGACCACCTGCCGGACAAGTTGCTCCGTCTCCTTGGTATTCAGGTCCACTTATTCACCTACTGGGATTTTGATGGTCTGGATGCCGTCGAGGCGCGGGTCGGTGATGCTGTTCGCCGCTGCGATCTCGGTCCATCTGGACTGGTCGCCATAGGCGTCGGCTGCGACTTTCTGCAAGCTGCTGTTGCTGGTGGTGACGCTCGACGTGCCGTTGGCCAGCGGCCCGGACAGGACGTTCTTCTGCATCCGATCCAGCACGCTCTGCATTTGATACAGTGGCGCGAGCTGGGTCAGCGCGGCGCCCTGGCGCAGCACGTTGTTGGCTGCTTGCGCGACCGGGTTCCCGGGAATCAGGCCGCCGAGGGTTGTGATGTCGTTCACCGACGCCCCAACCTGCGCAATAACAGACTGGACAACCGCCTGAGCGGCTACCAGCGGCCGGATGACCGTTTGCACGGTATCGATTGTCGCGTTGGCGAACCCCTGGACCTGCGAAACCGCGCTCTTCACTGTATCGATGGCGCTTGAGATCGAGCTTGAGTTGATGATGCTGGCCAGGCCGAGCGATTCGCCGACGTCGCTGTTGATCAGGTTGTCGAGCGTGCCGGCCAGGGCGTTCTCGGTGACTGGCGTGTCGAGGCTCGACACAATGAGCAGGTCGATGCTGTAGAAGCGGCGGTAGACGTGCTCAAACCGCTGATTGAACGACTGGATCAGCACGCTGAAGTAGTAGCCGTCGATGCTGAAGGCCAGCGGGGCGCCGACGTCGCGCAGGGTTTCGAGTGCGGTCACCCTCTCCCCCGCCGTCGCGCCGGTCATCCAGCCCGACCACGACAGGTTGTCGTAGTCGACACCCAGCACGTCGACGATGCGCTTACCGCCCACCAGCTTGTGAACAACCATCTGCTGCTTGGCGCCAATCGTGACCGACTCTGGAACCTCAAGCCCGGTGAACTCCACGTCGCCCACAATCAGGCGCGTGGCGAACGGGTCCCCACCTGGGGCGAAGTTGTCCAGGAAGGAAGTGAAGCTCATCGGTTATCCCCTTGGTAGTGCTGTGCTTGGGGTTCCAGGCATCAACATGCTGCGAGTTGGGTCGAAGCCCTGGGTGCCGGTGCGCGGGCGCATGGCCTCCTTGGCCGTCCGCTGGATGACGACATCGGTCAGCTTCTTGCCGTCCAAGTACAGATTGATGTTTTGCTCGCCGCCGCCGGACTGCTTGCCGGGGACCGGGGCAACCATCGGAGACCACGGCTCTTTCGGCTTGCCGCTGTTTCGGTAGTCGTCGGCGAAGGTGGTCTTCGAGATCTGCATCGACGCCGGCAGGATCGTGTTGGCACCGGCGATCAGCGTGTTGAAGATCGTCTGCCAGCCGGTCAGAAACACCAGCGCGAAGGACTTGAAAGCCCCGCCGATGTCGCCATGGAATAGCTGGATAAAACCGGTCTTCATGTCGCTCCACATCAGCTTCAGCGACCCGCTGATCTCCGACCAGTTGTTCCAGAGCAGGAATGCGGCGGCGGCGATTGCTGTGACGACCAGGCCGATAGGAGTCATGAGCAGCGCGCGCCCCAGAAACAGCAGTCCCTGGCCGAGCAGCTTCAGTGGCGACAGAAACGCCATGACGATGCCGCGCAGGAAGCCGGACGTCAGGAACATGGCGACCGCCTTGAAGGCATCAACCACAAACATGACGAAGTAGGTTCCGAATCGAGCAAGCACTGGAAGCATCGGAGCGAGCGCCGTGCTCGTCAGGAAGATCATGGCCTGCCCAAGCAACACGAACCCGCGACCAGCGGCGATGATCATGTTTATCAGGCCGCCGGTGATCAGGAATGCCGACAACCCCATGAAAGCATATGTCAGCGCCCTGACCTTGCCAGGGTTGGCGTCGATCCAGACAGTCAGGTTCTTGATGGCGCCGTTCAGGCCATCCACTGCCTTGATGGCCAGCGGGAGGATCACTTCGCCGAGCTTGAGCTGCAGGTCGAGCCACTTCTTGTCCAGCTCAATCAACTTGCCGGTAAGTGTCTTTTTAGCGTTCGCATCAAGTTCATCAATGCCCGCGGCGCCGCTGTTCAGCTTGAAGTTCTTCGCGATATTTGCCTGTTGCAGGTACATCGTCGAATAGAGCTGCGAGGCTGTGCGGTTGGTGAAGATTGCGCCGATTTCGTTGAGGATCGCCTGCTTATCAGTGATCCCCTTGCTGGCAAATGCGGGCAGCATGACCGTCTGCATCCACTTCATGGGGTCAGAGATCATGATGTCGCTGCCAGACACGGCGCCTGGTTTGATCTGCTTGATGTTGCCGACCTTGTCATAGTCGACCATCTTCGGATTCAGCATCCCGATGCGCATCAACTCGTTGGCTGCGCGCTGGGTGGTGCGGCCCTGCACCAAGTTCTGATAGGCCGACATCAGGCCTGTACCGACACGGTTACCGCCCATCTCCTGGATCAGCGGCTCCATGGCGTAGTAGAAGTTTTCGTCCTTCATCCCTTTGGCAGCCACACCACCGGTTTTGATGAAGTTCAGGTACTCGTTGGCCCCTACCCTGCCGCCGGTTGCGGTCTGTACGCGCTGGACCATGTTGGCTTGGTTGGTGAATGCTTCCTGGCTGGACAGGCCGCCGCGCATCTCGATGACCTTCAGCATGTCCATGAAGGCTCGGTCTTTCATGGCGCCGCCCTCATCGCCATACAGCGCGGCGTTGGCGAATTTCATCTTTGCCAGGAGCGGGGTCACCATCTGCGCTTCGTGGAAGTCGCCGAATACTGTCTGTGCGTCACGCAGCAGCCCCAGGTTTTCCCGGATGCTGGTGCCGTAGGTGTTCATGCCGCTGGCGAACTTCACCGCGTCGGCGGTGACCTTGTCGCCAAGGCCGAGCGAGCGGAAGCGCTCCGTCTCGTTTTGGAACTTCTTCGCCTCCTCGAGCGGCCCCTTGAGCATCGAGGCCAGGCCCAGGCCGCCGGCGAACATCGCGGCGCCAATCGCGCCCTGCTTACCGATCGAGGCCAGCTTTGCATTCAGCTTGTCGACGTCACCACCAGTGGAGGCCAGGCTCTTACTGATCATGGCCATGCCAGCACTGACATGGTTGATCAGCGACAGCTTGACAGCGACGGAATACGCCTCAAATGCCATAATGAGCTTTCCTTTTGTGGTGTTGGATCACATGGCAAATAATCAGCGCACGTATCAGTGGGTGAATGGCCGGATTCAGGATGTGGATGCGGTGGATGCGCCGAGGCGTCAGGGAATGGGCATCCAGACGGGCCTACTCGTGTTCACGCTCAGCAGCTTGGTGATGATCTTTGCTGGCGGCGCGCTGGCAGTCGTCGCCGTCGTCCTCTACTCAGTCCTTTTCGGGTGACCTATGAATAAATGGATTTTTCTTTTTTCCATTGCGATAGCACCTGCGGCCAATGCCGTAGATATGAGCAAGTCATGCACTGCCGTCGATTGTTCGGCCGGCACCAAAGCCGTCACCTATGCGCAAAAGGACGATTCCTATTACGCATGCCCAACATTTGAGCTATCCGACTACGTGAACGGCGTCATGGGCTTTGTTTCCATGACTTACGACATGACCAGCAAGCTGCCAAACGTATCTCCGAAGACCGGCGAGCCCGAGTACACCGGACAAACAAAGGATATGATCGAAAAATGGCGATCTGCGGCGAAGGTTTCATCGTTTGATGAGGCAACAGCCAAGTGCAGTGATGGCAAGAACAAGATGCAGGTGATCGTAATTAATTCACCTGAAACCGGCTTGTCTGTGTGGGTCGCCGACCAGAAACAGAACGCTTTCTGGCTTCCGCGAGGACACCTGTTCAAGCGATAGAGTTATACCCAAGCGATGCATGGATAGCCTGACCGCCGATCAACCCGGCCACCGTCGCGGCGCCCAGCGTGCGGCGGATGAACTCTTTGTTTGTCAGCAGTGCCGGCCCCATCACTGGGCGCGCCGGCATTTTTGGCGTGCCGAATTCGTGGTAGACCATCTTCGGGTCGGTTGAGCCGATCACGGCCTCCAAGATGCCTGTGGTGTGCGTAATGCTGGCCTGCATGGCGCCGCTGGCCAGGAGCGGCGAGTCGGCCGGGTAGCCCATCTTCGCCTTGTGCTCTTCGGTAGACTCGGCCAGCTCAGCCCAGGCCGGAAAAGGACCAATACCTGCCTGATAGTGGCCGATCTCGGCTTTTGCGGTCTTTTCAACGCGCACCGCGCACTTCTCAAGCCCGGCGTGCAGGCTGGCAAGCAATGCCACCTCTTGCCCGGCCATATGCAGCGCCAGGCTGCCCAGGTCTTTGAACTCCATCATCATTTGTTCTCAACGAATTCGTGCGTGAACCAGTTGAATGTCGAATTCCCCTCAATCTCAGAAAAGACGACTGAAAACGCCATGAGTTCGTAGGGGGATAGGCTTTCGCACCCATCAAAAACAACGCTGAAAGGAACCCCGTTTTTCACCGCCCAGCACTGCTGCCGAAAAACGGGGTCCTTCGTCAGTTTTTTGCGGCGGCCTGCTCTGCGCTAAGCGCCTCGGCTGCTGCTTCTTCCTTGGCCTTCTCTTCGGCGGCCTTGTACTCGGCCATGAGATGATTCTCGATAGCTTCCATGCCCTCTTGACCAAGCTCGGCAAGCATTGAATCAATCTGCTTGATCGTTTGTGGAAGGCCAAACCCTACGTCATCAATGAAAACTACTGATGCGGCGAGTAACGCAAAGCCGCCCATATACACCTGGTTTGCGGCGAGCTCGCCACCTACAGCCATGACGATGCGGGATTTTTGCAATGGGTCCAGCTTGCGCAACTGGATAGTGCGTCCGCGACTGTCATGAACAGAAGTGAACTTGGGTTTCTGGTCAACGTGGACCGGTGCAGCGGATTCGGTAACTTTTACGGTAGCCATGGGTAAAACCTCTGGTCAGTGAGTCGTCAAGGAGCATGGCGTGCGGGGTGACGAGTCCCGCGCCCTGCGAGCCGGGCTGCCATGCAAACAGGGTTAAGAAACCTTCAGGCGGCGCTGGGCGGTCCAGTTGAAATCCTGCTCAACGGTCTTGTCGCCAGCCTTATCGCCAGCCTTTGAAAGCTGAAGCTGGGCAGAGGTGTACCGGTAAGTGGAAAAGCTGCCGTTGGATTCCTGAATGGTCTCCGTGATAGTCGATGCGGCGCGCGTTACTCCACCGAAGTAATCCGCCTCCCACTGGGCCTGGTAGTCATCAGCCGTCGAATCTCGACGCTCAATGCTGACTGTGCCCTTCCAGTTCTTGGGGAAGGGGGCCTCTTCAGTGACGCCATTCAGCATGGTGACGCTGATGTTGCCGAGGACTGGCTCAGAGGTGAACTTTGTGACGGCGGGAAGGCGAAGCGGGCCATTGGACGTGTTGATGTCAATCGACACGTCCTTGCCCATCGTAAAGCCGTTAATTGGCATAACCGATGCTCCAAAAAATGCCCGCAATGGCGGGCAGGTGGCTTATTGGGCGCTTAAGCGCGCGGGGTGTTGGAAACAGTGACCGACACGGACTGCCCGCCTTCCAGGTTGACCAGGAAGAAGCGGATAACCGACAGGTACTTGACTTGAACGTCGGCCGTTTCGTAGCCGAGCGCTACCTGTGCATCCGAGTTGTTTCCGGAATCGAGCTGCACCGAAAATGCCGCGCCGCCGTTGACGTCGCCGATCATCCCGGCGTCTTTCAAACCCTGAAGCCAGGAAGACATGGTGTTCTTCGCTTCTCGGCGCTGATCAACTGTCTGCAACTTGCCGACTACGCTGCCGAAGTTGGCCGCGATGGTCAGGGCGAGGTAGTTGGTCATGCGGGTGTAGTTGTCACCGTTGGTGGCTGAGTTGCTGGAGGTGTTCAGCCCCGATCTGCCGCCGAAGTAGCTGCCGCCCGGGCATGGGTTGGTGATGACGTCCAGGCGAGCCGTGTTGATCGCGCCGATTTCCGCACCGCTGTAGGCCTGGTTTGTCAGGTTGCGCTGGGTAGACACGATATTGCCGATTTGCTTGTTCAGGATGCTTAGGCTTGGGTTCAAAGCTGCAAGCTTGGCGGCGGCAAATGTTGCAGGGGCAAGCATGCGGTTCTGAGCGTTGAGCTGGTCTGCCCAGTAATCCCAGTCCCCAACCATCACTTTCATGCAGTAGTTGTCGACGCCAGCGGTCGTCAGGCTGGCCGATACGGTCGAGTACGAGGCGCCGGCCGGCCCCTGGGTGACCATATAGCAGCCTTCCTGCAAGCCATAGGTCGCCATGGTTGGCCACTGGGTTGCGTCGGTCACGTCAACCAGGTTGGCAACCTGAGCATTGCTGCTACGCAATGCATACATGCCTTTGCGGCCAGTACCCACCACGCCGTCGACGCCAACGAGGACGGAGTCAGTGATAGTGGTGTTGCCAGATGTGCCAGTAGTGAAGGCGACGGTCTGGGTGGTAGCGGGAGCAACTACAGAGACGCCTACAGTGGCGATCACCAACTGGGATGGGCCGCGCATGCCGGACTGACCGTTATTCACGGCGTTGACGATGTTCTGCCACAGCGCCAGACCGGTGCCGGTGATGTTGTCGAACACTTCAGGCGTCAAGCCCGGCAGAGAAACGACGAGCTTCCAGCTTGAAGCGGCAGTGCCAGCAGAAAGGGTAGCGCTAAGCTGATTCCCAGTGATGCCGGTGTAATAAGCGGTCAGCGTCACGCCGGTGGCGACTGCAGTGTCCTTCAGGGTTGCTGTGGCGGCGGTGTCGGTACCGTCAGTGACGCGGACCGCACGAATGTTAGCGGCGCCCACCTGAATGGAGACCGAAATCGCAGTGCACAAGTCGTATTTGCGAACGCTTGGCGTGCCGAATTTCTGGGTCAGGTCGCTTGCCGATCCGATCAAGACTGCGCTGTTGACTGGGCCCCAGTCAGCAATCCCGACGATGCCGAGCACATCGGTTGCAATGCCGTTGATGTAGCGAGTCTTTGGCGGAACGATCCCGACGTACAAGTCTGGAGCCGTCAGCGCCGTTTGGTTCAAACTGCCTGCCTGGTAGATGGGCATGGCTCTCTCCTAATGAAAAAGCCGCCTCAGTGGGCGGCTTTTTGTGTATGGGTTTGCCTGTTAGGCGTTGGCGACTTTCAGGACGTTACCGACGCACTCGCCAGCCAGTACGGCAGCGACTTCATCAGGATCAGTCAGCACTTGGCCTACGTGATAGTCGGCAAAGGCAAACTTGACGGTGAGGCTGAACGGGGATGTCTTGGCCTTTGAGGCCGGTGCAGGTGCTGGAGTGGCAACCGCGGTGCTATCTGGAATATCGGAGTCCATTTTTGGGCCTCAAGGGTTTCGAGTGGTTGCGGGTGCTCCAGCGGGCGTTGTCGAGATATTGGCCCCTGGGGCAATGATCTCGGCAGCCTGCATGGTCTGCGTTGTTGCGTAATCGATCATGTAGAACAGGTCGACCCGGTACAGGTCGGCCTTCTGGAGCTGGTCGGTCATCAGCGAGCCGCTGGAGCGGATGACACCGAATGAGCCGTCAATGAACGAGATGTTGTTGCTGTCGGACAGGGCCGAGTCGAGCGGGCTCACTACCGCGTCACGCGCTGCCGGGCTGTTGGCCCAGACGATGACCTGCACCGACTGCTCCTGGCGCTTCGTTTCCTTGTAGGCCGTGCCGAAGCCTCCGACCCTCGCAAAGACGCTGGAGGCTCCCGTGAGCGTGATGACCGGTCCGGAGCTAGTCGCGCCCGGGATCAGATACGCAAGCGCTGTAGCTGCGCTCGTGAGCGTGTCCGACTGCTGCACGGCATAGACATAGCTGGTGCCGTTCAGGTTGATCATGATGTTCTGGGCGCTGATCGTGCCGGAGAGGGTCACAAGCGACCCTGCGACGGTCATGACCAGCGTGTGGACCGGTGCCGTCAGCGGAATCCACGAGCGACCCAGGTAACGGGTCGTGCTGCGGTCCTTGCCGTGCGAGTAAATGCTGATGTGCGCTTTCCCTGCCGCCAGGTCAGCCTCAAGCTGTTCGGGCACAGGCCAACCCGGGTAAACCCGAATCGGGAACCCGGCAATGCTTGGCTGCCCCGTTCCGTTCGGGTAGACGATGGCCGCAATCTGGGCCGCGACCTGCTTCAGTACGTCGGTAAGGCTCGCCATTACGCCAACTCCCAGTCTTCAGCGGTGAAATCTTCGAAGCTGAAGGCATAGGGATAGCTTTCAGGGTCATGCCGGCGGTGAATAGTCAGACCAAGGCCGCTGTAGCGAATGTAGGCCTCGCCATTCCACGACTTTCGGAATGCGCAGGCTGCCGGACTGGACTGAAGGTGATCGCGAAACGCGCCTCCTGTATCCATCGTCACACCTGCGCCTGCATTGCGGTGATGCGCCAGCCCATATCGGTCAGTTCAGCGCTCGAAATCACGTATTTCCGGCCAAGCTCGCACCGGATCACGTCGCTGGTGCGCAAAACGATGCCTGGATAGGCCGGCATGAGGATCAGCCACCACGGCGTTTTCACGTCCAGCGGCAGCTTGGCGTCGTTCGTTTCGCCCTTCGTGCCCTGCAGGATGCTGGCTGGCCAGCCCTGCATGAGCGACACCTCAGTCGCCCGAGTGCCGCCTGAGTAGGCGCCAAGACCAACGCTTTGATCCTGGTGATCGCGCAGCACGCTCACAACGCGATTCGCCTGAACGCAGTAGATCGGCAGCGTGTCCTGCATGGCGGCGACGAAGAACGTGCCCTGCCGGCCGACGAGAAAGTCGCCAACCTCAAACGGGCGTGCGTCGAACAGCCCAAGCCAAGTGGCCTGGCCGTACTTGTTCGGAGCGGAGTAGCTGAAATTCGTGGTGAACGACGCAGGCAGCGTCTGCAAAGCGGTTGACGACAGCGGGTTACTGGCGCTCGTGGCGCGAAATTGCTGGTAGTCGAAACCGATACGCTTGGCTGCCTGCCCGTACCCTTTGTAAATCTTGGCCTGAAGCTTTGTGCCGTCCATGTCACACCACCAGGGTCAGGCCGCCATCACCCAAGGCTGGGCCAGGGGGAATGCCGAGGAAGCCGCAAAGGCGGCGACTCCACGAGTCAAACAGGCGATCACGATCACGCTGCTCGTTCTTGTTGTGAACCCACACCGCCGCCTGATCTGTATCCAGGTTTTCCCGGGCGCTGATCACATCAGTCTCAAGAAGGTAGAGATTTGCCAGGTATGTAACCCGGATCACCGCCTCTTCCGAGGGCTGCATGTTGTTCAGGCGGAACTCAAGCGTGCCGTACTGCTGGTAGAACCGGTGACCGAATGCCTGTGTCGGCACTCCGCCAAACAGAGGGAACCCGCAGAATCGCCGAATATCTGTCTTTTCTGCGTCCGTGAAGGCCATGGTTCAGTCCTCGTATTCGATGCCATCCAGCGGGGCTTTGCGGCCGATCAGCAGTGCAATGTCTTCTGCATCGGTGACGGTTACGCCCGGGCTCCACGCACGGGTAGCGCCGGTGTCGTCAATGAACGCATACGGCGCAGAGAGCACAACCGACTCGGGCGGCGCGTCGTCTTTTTTTCGACCCATGATTCTCTCCAGTGGCCGGGGCTTTCACCCCGGCGCTTGATTAGGCGGACTCGATCACAACGGCGCGCTTGAAGTAGCTGTTGCTCGCGGTCGGGATGATGGTTGGGTTGGCGGTCGCATCGGTCGGCACTGCAAAGCCACCGATCCAGTACCAGGACTGGGCGATGATTTGTTGCAGGCGGTCGAGCGGCTCACGGGTCACCATGCAGATGTCGTCAACCATGACTTTCAGGCTGTCGCCATCGCCCACATCGCTGTAGCCGACGCTTGCGAAGTCACCTTCAACCAGAGCGCCCTGGCCGCACACAATGGCGCGACGAATAGGCACGCCGCCCAGCGTCTGCTGGTAAGCCTCGGTGGTGGTGATGAAGCGCACGCCGAGCAACTCGATGATCTGACCCTGCTTGTAGGTCTCGGAGCCGTAGGCGCCGCGATACAGCAGTTTGAAGTCACCGTCCTGGAACAGCTCCAGCAGGTGGTTGTCATCCAGGTAGGCGTTGTACAGACCGTTGATGGTCGGCACGTTGTTGGTGCGCAGGCGGGCCACGGCAGACAGCACGGTCTGCATGGTCAGCAGGTCGGTAGCGATCAGGCTGGAGGTGCTCGCGCGGTTGGAGGCGCGCAGCACGCTTGGGCCAACACTGGAAATTACGCCATTGCCCGCAGTGCCGTCGGACACGCTGACGTTTGCACTGAAGGTCAGAACGCCGGATACGCCGATTGGCGCGGTCGAAACGTTCGAACCATCAGCCACAACGCCGGTCAGGGTGTAAACGCCTGCGCCTACGGTGACAGTCATCGGGGTGCCGACGGATACAGGCACCATCACGCCGTTGGCCAGCACGTACTGGAAGCCACGGATGTCATCGACAGCCAGGGTCAGAGCCGGCGCGCCCAGAGTGGTACGAACGCGGGTGTTACCGCCAAGGTACGAACTGAACAGCGCGTTGCGCGCCAGGCGGTCCAGGGACTGAGCCGACTGCACTCCGTTGACGTTGGCGTTTTCCATGAACTGCTTCGCGATACCCACGCCCTGAGTAACCATGTTCAGGTCGATCGTGTCGCCGTACATGTTCATCGACAGGGTGTACTGCTCAACGGTCCAGCCGGACGGGGTCAGGCCGTTGTCCAGGTTGGTGTTGGTGGTAGGGTTCAGCGGGGTGGTGACCGGCGCTTTCAGGCCGCGACGGGTCTTGGTGACGGTCTCACCGACCTTGTTCGGGATTTCTTCGCGATCAGCGATGGCGCGGAAGCCGAGGCGGGAATGGATACCGGCCTGGAATTCGCGCTCCAAAAAGCCTTGCTGAATGATTGGCTGGAGAGCAGCCGGGAAATTATTAATTGCCATGGGGCAAAACTCCTAAGGGTTCGATAGTGTCTTACCCCTTGGGCGTCTGGCCCCGGTGGGTGAATCAAGCGGTTATGCCTTCAGTGCTGCGGCCTTGGCCACGGCATATTCCTTGTCGTCCATCTCTGCGACCTTCTTGGCCACAGGCGGAACAGGAGAAGGCGGTGTTTGCGGGTTGCTGCTGCTGGTCGGCGGCTTGCCGAACAGGTACGGCTTCGACTCTTTCAGGCCAGTGAAAAGCGCTTCAGCGCCTTCCAGCTTGCCGTCCTTGAGGGTTACAGAGGACAGATCGGCCAGCTTCAGGCCGTCGACGTCAACCATGCCCGCCTTGACCGCTTCGCTTTTCAGCTCGGCCAGCAAGACGCGCTTATCGGCTTCGGCCTGGACCTCAGTCGTGGCTTCGGCTTTGGCCGCCACTACGGCAGCCTCGACAGCCACCTTGATGGCGTCGGCTTTGGTGGCTTCGAACGAATCCACTTTGCCGGTCAGCTCCTGGTTTTTCAGGCGAAGACCTTTGTTTTCTGCGCGCAGCTCGCTGACGTATTCGCGCGAGAAAGTCTGCGGTTCAGACCTGATACTGCCCGGCTCACCACCGTCATCAGTGTCCTTTTGAAAACGCGCCCCGGAATAATATTTAAGCCACCACATTACGCACCCCATTCAGTTGTTTGATCTCTTCACCACGGCGCTTCGCTTCATCGCCAGCCAGGCCCGCCGCAATGTTGCGGTAGTGCTGGTCCAGGTTGATGAAGATGCCAATCGACAGCATGTCGTTGGCCTCCATGTTATTGACGCCATGCCCTGCGAAGCTGACGGTCCCGTCTGCCTCGCGGAAGAGACAGATCACACCGGGAAAGCCGCTCTCTTTGCTGAGCTGTTCCGGGTAATCCTGGAAATTTGGCGCGTGCGGCTTGTCGCGAGCTGACATCTGTCGTCTCCGGGTATAAAAAAGCCCCGATTCATCGAGGCTGTGGGGTTAATCGTTTGAATCAGGAGCTGGTGTCGGCTCTTTCGGCACAGGCTGGTTTGGCGGCGGCCCGCCGGCCTTAATGAGCCGGATTTCATCCGCCGGGTCTGCGATGTCGTAAGAGGGAGCCATCGACTTCACGGCTGTCTCTTGCGACAGCAGGCCTGCAAGCCTCAACACATCAAGTGTCGCGGCCTGGGTTTGCTTGTCTGCGTAGGTTGGGGCGTACCACTGTGGCCAGCGCAGCGAGATGTCCTCTTTTTCGGAGAGATTCCCAAGCGGCCTGCCCTTCTTGTCGACCAGAGTGAAGACCAGCGAGGCCTTGACGATCATGTTCAACAGTTCGAGCAGTGCGCCTTCGCCGTAGCTGATGCGCAGCTTGTCGGCCAGCCAGATCAGGGACTGATTCATCAGCTCCATGGCGCGACCGGATTGGGCGGCGCTCAGCTTGTCAGCGTTGGAGCGGTTACCACCCGCGCCTTCAAGCGCGATCTCTCGCAACCCTTTGACCCACTCCATCACCGCGCCCGCAGCGTCACCGCTGATCTCCAGCAGCTTTGCATCGCCATCCTTGTCGGTAACGATGGCGTTAGCGGCGCCTTTGATGACCGCGCCATTACCGCCGAGCGCAGGCTCTTTGATGTGCAGGGTCGGGTCAGACTGATACTTGAGCGCCCGGCCACCCTGGGAAAGCAGGTAATCGGACTCAATTTGTACGTCGATAGCCTCAACCGGAAAGGTAGGCTTGCCGTCGATATCATCACCGCCGGGCAGATTTCGCACCCAGACAAGCGGGACGAAGCCCAGCTTGTGACTGACGGTTTTGGTTTCATCCCTGGAGGGCTTATCGCCTTCCTTGGCCTTGCTGACGGCTAGCGGGGCGTACCAAACCTCTTCGGTCGAGGTCCAGTCGCGCTGGAACCAGTAAATTTCCTTCTCTTCGACGGGGTAGCCCATGCCTTTCAGCACGTCGCCTTTCACCTTGAAGCGCTCGGTTACCATTTCCAGCGTGTCTGGCGCGTCAGCCTTCCAGAACGGCGTCAGGTAGGCCGACGACATCACCGAAAAGAACACGCGATCACTGAGGACGCGCATCAGGACAGCCACCGACCCGACAGAGCCGCTCATCGCAGCCTCGATCATGACCTGGTTGAGCATCGACCCCTTGATGATCCGTGTCAGTGTATCGCGCGTTTGCTCGTCCGTGCAGTCGACAGCCGGGAAATGGCCCTCGGAGAACAGAAGCGACACCGAATCGCCAACTACGGTTGGGCAGAGCCTGGTGCGCGCCGAAGGACGCCGCTGAGACAGCGAGATGTATTCCCCGGCGTTGTTCTTCTCCATCGAGAACGCATATTCAAGCTCGTCATACATCGTGCCATCCATCACGCGGTTAAGCGCCAGGATGTCAGCGGTGCGCGCCGGATAGTCAGGGTCAGCCGGGTATGTGGCCTTGAGTGTCTTGAAGTCCATGCTATCGGCTCATGTGGGGCACGTGAGCGCCGTGGGTTGCGACTGGCTTGCAGACCGGGAACAGGAACGCAATCGGGTAGCCGGCTGCGTCACATGCGTGGTCGTGGCCGGTTGTCTTGTCTGGCTCGCCGTGATCGTTGTAGGGCTGCTGCTCCAGGCACTCAGTGAGCGCTGGGCACTTGCTGGTGTTGACCTTGAGGCGGCGAACGCCGGTCCCGCTGAGGATCTGGGCGTTGACGGCGTTCACCCGGTCCTTGACCCGTGGGTTGACGCTGTTTGCACGGATCGTGAAGCCGGCCTGCTGCAGGATGGATAGGTCAGAGACTGACGCGCCCTTGCTGCTGGTGTTCTGGCCGCTGGCGTCCGGGTAGACCGTGACGTGGTGGCCCTGGAGCAGGTAACGCTCGCGGATCATGCGGGCCAGCTCAGGAGTGTCGCGCACCTTGACCATCTCGTCAGCCGCGTGCAGCGCACCATCTCGCATGACGTAGATGATCCCGGCCATGTTGTTGACGTTGAAGTCGATGCCGACGTGGATCGGCTCGCCAGGCTGCACATTGGTGTCGACGTGGTTCAGCACCCGGGAGAACTCGGGGTACACAGCGCCAGATGTCAGGTTGACGAACTCGCCCTCGAGGTAAGCCTCGATCAACTGCGGCGGGTAACTGGCACGCAGGCTGTCGATATAGTCGGGCGGCAGGAACGGATTGGTGCGCGTCGGCGCCTGGACAATCTCGTACCCCGGCTTGGCGTCACGCTTCCATGTCTCGTAAACGAAACGAAAGCCTTCTGGTGTCGTGTATACGCTCACGCGGTTGAATGGGTTCTGGACGCCCTTGGGACGCTGCCTGTTACGCGCAATGATCTTGCGCCATGCGTCGGCAGCGTGATCGCGCTTTAGCGTGTCCAGTTCGTCCACATGAGCGCAGTACGACTCATAGCCAACGATCCGGGCCGGGTTGTCCAGTGTCCGCAGCACGAAGTCGGCACAACCGCCCGAGCTGCAGTAAATGATGTTCTCTTGCTTGTTGTACTTGTACCGGATGCCGTAGTCGGTGAGCTTCTCTTCGATCCGGGGCGCCAGGATCAGGCGCACCAGGTCGTAGGTCGGCTCATAGAGGGCAATCATGCCGGTCGATGCTTCGAAGCCGTCACGAATAGCGCAGTTGGCCAGGGTCTCAGTCTTCCCCGTGCCGAAGCCGCCGACGAACGCCGGATACTTGCAGGTTTTCAGGAAGAACTCAGACTGCGGCGCGGTCATCACCATCTCGATTTCACGCGCCATTGGTGACCACCCTTACCGCGATTCCAGTGACAGGACCGCCACCCGACTTGCCGTGCTCACGCTCCTTGTCAGCCAGTTCAAGGCCGCGCAATGCGCGCTCTTGGTTCTGGGTCATCAAGTACGAACGACGAGTCTCCAGCGATTCAATGCGAGCTGTCAGGCGATCAATCAGCCCGGCGTAGTCGCGCACCTTGAACTTCTCTCCGGTCTTGGCTTGGTACTCGCCGGCGCCTTCACGCTCAACGCGAGCCTCAAGCTCTGCCGTATCACCACGCTCAGCCTCTTGAGCCAGCGTGCGCATCAGCCTGATCCGAGTCAGGCGCAATTCATCGTCGACCGAACCAAGCTCAATGCTTGGCAGAAGTTCGGCTTCCTCATCAGTCAAGAACTTGCTGTAGATGGAGCCAGGATGAGCGGCGTTCTTGTTGCCCCGCTGTTCTTTGGGGCCCGAACTCTTGCCGCCGTGTAGCTTGCAGCGAGAGGAACCCGGTATTGCGTGACGCTTGCATGGTTCCCCGTTGCCGCGCTTGGATGCGCCGCATAGGGCCATAGTCAGCCTCATTCATGGGGTTGGTTTTCACAACGACTCATTCAACGTCGTTCGAACGTCATTCAATGATCATTCGATTACAGAGCCTTCTTCGCCAACGCTACAGCCTCATCCCAGAACACTGGGAGCTCATGGCCGAGGGCGGACAGGATGGTTTCGAGCTTGGCGATCAGGTCGGGCGCTGGGGCGGCGACGGGTGCAGGCTCGCTTACCTGGGCAACAGGTGCTGCAGCCTCAGGAACCACAACGACCGGAGCCGACGACGCAATGGCGGCCTGTACTTCAACTGGCAATTCGGACATGACTGGAGCCTCTACGAAGAGTTTCGCAATCCATGCGGGGAGAATGGTGTGGATGATGCTGGCGAGGACGGCTTTCACCTCTCACCTGCCTGGCGCTCTGACTGCTCAAGGTTGTTCAGGCATTGCTCACAGTGCAGATACCGGCACAGCCAGCCCTTGACGCGCGGCCAGTGGTTGGCGACGAACCAGTGTCTTAGGCCAGCCAATGCGAGCGCTCCGTGGAAGGTGACGCCGGCAGCGCTTGGGCTGAGGAATACAGTCTCGCCCCGGGTAGCAATCGCAAACCCGGACACGGCGATCGCCGCGTAAATGATCTTGCCGACAATACCGTCTCTCACCTTGTGGCTCAGTACGCACCAGGTCGCCCATATGGCGATGATGGAGACGAAAGCCGTGCTCAATGTTTGAAGGCTCATGGATTAACCCCCTCCGAGCTTCGAGCGGATAAGCGCCCAGATGTCGGCGGCTTTGATGGCCCGGTTGATGGCGGTCAGGAGTGACCCACCGAACGCCCCAAGAAGGAACCCAACACCGGCAACATTGCTGGGATCAGTCACAGCCAGGCGGTCGCAAACAATGCCCGTCAAGTACAGGGCGCAGGCAATACCCGTCAGCAGGAAGATGACCCAGGACCAGAGATCCTTGAGGTCGTCCTTGCTCCACCAGCTCGCGATGATGGCGCCGACTACCCCGGCAAGGATCAGGTCGGCCTTGTCGAGCAAGCGATGCAGGAATTCCATGCGCTCGACCTCTCAGTTGCATGATTGAATAAAAGGGCCGTCAGGTGGCGACCAAACGCTGGGGAGCAGCGGCGAATAGATCAGCCCCGGCGGCACTCCCAGATCAGAGCGAAGGGTTTGGCGGGGCCGAAAACGACAAATCCCCGCACAGTGGCGAGGCCTCGAAATGAACTATGGCAGTTTTTGCCATAGTTGGAATTGGAGCGGATACAGGGAATCGAACCCTGATCGAAAGCTTGGAAGGCTGTCTAGCGACCTGCGCTACCCGCAATTGCGTGTCTTCCCACGCTGCCAGCCAAAGACCATCACGGCGTCGACACCCAAGTGCATCGATCTCGCCGCGCCTGTCTCGCGCCACCCTGAAAGCGTGTTAGGTCAGGGCGCACGGGCTGCCGGTGTTTTTCCGTAGCGCTGCACTACCGGCTTATCAGCGTCCAGGCCTCCCGAGGGCTGCCCTGGCCGCAGTGAATTTTGAGCAATAAAAAACCCGACGCGATGGCCGGGTTTATTGGTTCAGCGAGTAAGTTGCCGAAGGCAAAACTCTAACAGTGGCGAAATCATGCCATGAGCCGCACGGGAACGCAATAGGCCCTCATGCGGCCTCGCGCATTTCGTAAATTACCGCCGCCACCGGGCTGAGTGCTCGACGGTCTAGATCCTCGCAGCAATCGAAGATCAGTTGTAGCACTCCACCCCAATCCCGCTCCCAGTTGCATGACTCCAGGCGCACACCGTAGAACTGCCACATCCACTCCCTGAACTTCTCGGGATTGGCGAACGGATCTTCGTTGGCCGACTGGCCGCCCTGGTGCATGTACTGGTACCGGCGCATGACGCCCTTCACCACATACTCCAGCTTCTCCCGCTTGGCCGCCGTCATGCGTGGTGACTTGCTCTGCACCAACAGGAATACCACCTCCTCCGCTGCCTCGCGGATGTCGTCGCTCTGCTCGGCGGCGTACATGAAGTCGCCGAAGACTCGGATCTGCGGGTGTAGCCGAGCGATTGCCGACTGGATATGCCCTGCCAGGGCGCCGTGGACTGCTTGATTCGCCGTAGGGCCACGCTCGGTGTTCTGCACCACCACGCCCAATTGCACAACGTCAGAGGTCTGGCCGGGGGCCGGGTTGTATTTGCAGTCATGCCACGCCTGGCGCGCTGAGTTGATCTTCATGCTGCCGCCCTCTTCAGTTCTTTGGTTTTTGCCCGGTACTCGGCGGTGATCGCCTTCAGTTGCTCGACGGTGTACTTCTTGGGCTCATGCGGCCCCTCAAGCCATTCCACAGCCTCGATGCCGATCCGCCTAACCAGCTCAATGCGGTAGTTCACGATGTCGCCTGATTTGTGGTTGTTGCATGGGGCGCATTGTTTGTGGACATTCAGCGGTTCGAATCTGATGGCTGGGTTTGCCGCAACGGTCCGATAGTGCCCAGCGTGATATTGGCCGTCATGGTGGCGACCACAGCTCACGCAAGGCAGATCGGCGTCACGCAGGCGAACCCACTCGTTGAAAGCCTGCTGAGTATCCTTGGCATGATCCGCCCTGCTCTTCAGCTTCTCCTTGCGGACACGGATCTCGGCGCGCCCAACCTGATCCAGCGAATTGTGCGCCTTCTCCTGGTTCACTTCCTTGATGTCCAGGCCGCACTTCGGACTGCACACCGCCTGCCCGAGGCGCTGTGGGACGAATGAGGCCCTGCATGCTGGGTTCTTGCAGGTCTTGGGCTTGGGTTGCTTGGCGGCGAGCATCAGCGAACCTCCATTACGGCAGCGATCAAGCAGAGCATTACCGCGGCGAACGGCTGGCCACCCATGGCGAGGATCAGTGCGATAAGCCAGATCATGCGGCTCTCCTTTCGCCGTAGATGGCGTACATCAGGTCGTCGGGATGAGGGAGCAAGAGCTGCAGGTGTTCGGCGCAGTACGCGTCCAGGCGCTCCAGGTACTCGGTCATCTCGGCAATGGTGAACTTGCGAGTCTTGGCGCGGCCCACGCGGTACTGGGTGCCGTCCGGTAACTGAACCGGATGAACCTCGGCAGGCCACAGCTTCGATACCAGGATCTCGTGCCACTCTTCTGAGCTTGCGAGCTGGCCGAAGGAATCGCGCAGGTGCGACTGGATCAGTCCGTTCCACATCCACAGCATCTTGTTCTGTGCGTCACTGCGCTTACTGCGGATCTCGACGATGGTCAGCTTCTTTGGCTTGGCCAGGTCCAGGCCGGCGATGTAACCAATAGCCTTGTTGCGGTCTGATTCGTTGCGGATCTGGAGGCTGGTCATGACTGCTCTCCCTGGCCCAGGGCGGCGGCCTCTTCTTCCCACGGGAAAGGGCTGTACGACTCGAAGTCAGTCTCCCAGTGCGCCGGCTCAGTCATGCCCACGTTGTCGTAATGAGCCTGGCAGTGGCCACACCTGAAAACGTAAAGCCCCGAGCCCTTCTCGAAATAGTCATCCCGATATTCAAGGATCTCAGCCTGGATCAGGGCCAACTGCTCAACGGTAATCTGACCGCTGATAGCGCTTATGAACGGATCATCGCCTTCGCTGTGAAAGACCTCGATCCAGACCGACTCTTCGCCATTTCGCCAAGCGTTGGCGTCGTATTGGTTCTGCTCAAGATCGTCACGCAGCGTCCCGCACTCCGCTTCGATACCCTGAAGCCGATCAATCTCTGCAGAGGCTTCTTTGGCCCACTCAATACGAGAATCAGCATCCTTGCGCAGCGCCCCCACCTCAGCCTTCAGCTCAGCATTCACCCGCTCGTAGGCTTCGTAGCCGGTCTTGAGGCCGGCGATTTCGGCGCGGAGCTGGTTGGCGGAAACGTTGTTCTCTTCGGCTTGGTCGCGCCAAGATTTCAGCATGGACGTAAGCCGGTCGCTCTCGGCCTTGAGCTGGTCGCGCTCGGCAGCCAGCGCTTCGAAATCCTCCAGCGGCCCAAGAACGCCATCCCCGCCGCAGGTGCCGCACACGTCCATGTCAGGTTCTGGCGGCTGGTTGTGACCCTGGTAGGAACTGTGACCGGAATAGACTTCGCCCTGGCCACCGCAGTCTCGGCACACGCAAAGACGAGCTTTGACGCGCTCGTTCTCGGCGATCAGGGCCCGGACGCCATCAGCAAGAGCCTTGTGGTTTTCGTCGCCACAGAAACGGAGATCCGTCAGCACGCAGCCAGCCAGCCGCTTCAGCTCAGAATGATCACCCACGGCGCACCCCCTGCTTCCGCACGTCGGCCAGCGCCTTGCACGGAGCGCACAGCGTCACCCCCGGAATAGCCACCCGACGGCCTTCCGGAATCACATCACCGCACTCCACGCACTCTGTGGCGCTTATTCCGGTGTAGCGAGGGATCTGGGATAGGGACCGATTCAGGGCCTCTTCGATTACTACGTCGGCGTCATCGCAGATGTCGCTCATGTCCGTTGCTCCAATTCCTGGGCTTGCTTGATCAGTAGTGCGCGGCGATCCGCCAATTCGTTGGCTGCTTCAATCCGCATTTCGAGCTTCCGTTCTTCGCTGGCCCTGCGCATTTCCAGCATCGAGTTCTTCACGATCTCGAGCTTTGCGCGCAGCACCGGCTTTGGCTGGGTGACGGTGCCGGTGAGCAATCCAGCAATGGCGCGGCCGTCCTCGGTGACCGGGGCAACGCTCAGGTCAGCCAGGTACTTCTGGCCGTGCTCGCGGGGGATTCGCTTCAGCTCCATGGCCTTGGTTACGGCTTGAATGCGACGGCTTGCGTCAAAGCCCACCGAGACGTGCCAGTTCACAGGCTTGGCATCCTCTCGGGATTGGCAGACAAACCGCTCATACGCGCTGATGAAGGCCATCCTGGCGCCGATCTTGTCGCCGGCATCGAGCACGGGTTTCGCAGCGGCCAGGGCCAACTGAATTTCGTCGGTCAGCACCACGGTCTCGAACTCATCGTTCGTGGTCATGGCGATGGCCCAGGCTTCGTCCTTCCCGGGGCGGCCGTCGGCGGCCTGGACGCGCTGAAGGATTGAGGCCAGGGTCAGCTTTCCAGTCAGCTCGCGGCGGCAGGCCCAAAGGGCGTTGGCGATCACGTCCATTGGATGCTCTGCCAGGTCTTCAGCCATCAGCTTTGCGGCTGGAGCGCTCAGCGTTTGCCCAAGGGTTTCAGCAGTGGCGCAGATCGCCATGCTCAGCTCAGCGGTTTCGGCGTAGGAAAGCATTGCTATTCCCTCCTTCCAAAATGCTGCGACTGGCTTCCTGGGCGGCGCTGATGTTTGCCTGGGTGTTCTCCATCTGGCGGGCGGTCACGGCGTTGACCTGGCGCCCTGTGAGCCACTGCGTGCGGATGCCCTCGGCGCGCGAGACCAGCAGGCCCAGTTCGTGAGAGCTGCGGATGAAGAACGAGTCGTTGATGGTCACGTAGAACATCGCGACCTGCGGCGCCTCTTCAGCCCCAAGGCGTTGAACAAGCTGGGCAACCTGGGCATTCACTTTCGCGTTGCGTACCGGCTCGACGCCATAGCGCTCGAGATAGGCAATCGTGTAGGCATCCCAGGTGTTGGCGTTGGCGATCTGGGCGTCGGTCTTCTGCCGTGGAGCTTTGGGTTTCAAAACCTTCACGTTCGACGCCGCCTGAGCGGAAGCGACCGGCAAGAGATTTTGATCTTCGATCGGAAGATCGGGAATCTGGAATCCGGAATCAGAAGAGAGGGAATCAAGAGAGAGGGAATCAAGAGAGAGGGAATCAGCCGGGAAAGAACTGTGCTTGTCTGGTGCTTGCCCGGTGCTTTCCTCATACCAGTCCGGTGCAGGTTCGAAAACCTCAGCAGGAATGGTGCTTTGAGCCTCTTTGACGTGAGGGTTTTGGTGCTTTGCCCAGCTCACAATCTGGATTGCTCGGCAGCCATTGGCGACATAGCGGCGAATAAAGCCATACGACTCCAGGCCATTCAGCATGAACTCGATGTCTACGTTGTCAGCAGGGAATAGGGCCATTTTCAGGCGGCGCGGACGATCTTCCAGGCGCCCTTCCCGATCAGCCTCGGTCCACATGCCAATGAAGAGTAAACGAGTGGCAAAGTCGAGCTCGGCCAGGTGTTCGTTCGAGAAGAACCCCGGTTTGATGTTTCTGGATCGGGCCATCATGGACGTCCTTTGCCAATAAGCTTGGCAAGCTCAAGGAAGCGATCGACGTACCAATGCGGCGCGGTCTCGCGGGGGTTGTTGGGGCTGGTCAGGTTCTTGCCGTATCGAAGGCCCTTATCAGTCACCGACCAGAAGTCGACGACGCCGCGCTTGGTGCTGTTGCGCTGGCACTTTTTGATAAAGCCGTTGGCGGCCAACAAGCGGTTGAAGGCCGTGGCTGTGCTGGCTACCCCGTTTTCTTTGATGAGGTCGGTGATGGGCTTTGTTTCCATCGAAGATCCGCCGGTAGCGTCTGGAGCGGCGTCAATGGCATAGCCAGGGAGGAATTCAGGGTCGAGGCCGTTGTTTTGCGCGATCTTGGTCAGCATCATCATTTGGCTTGATGGCGCCGGCTTCAGAAGTCTGGTGAAGCACTCCATGATCGCCAGCTCCCCGACGACCTTCACGCTGGCGGGCAGCTCGGGCTTTTGAGCCTGTTTTTCAAGGTACTGCCAGCGATCAACCAACTTGCCGGTGAACTCTGGCGAGAGTTGGGCGACGATGACGTAGCTGTCACGCTCGCCAACGTTATAGATCCTGGTGGCGCGAGGACGGCCCAGTTTGTCCGTGGACCATTCATCCTCAGATTGAGGGCGGACCAATCCACCCTGGGCCAAGTCTTCAATGAGCCGCTTCACGTTGTCGTGACGCTTCTTGGTCAGCTTGGATATTTCTACGGATGACATTGTCCGCGCCACGTTTTGCGATTTCAGAAAACGTGGCGCGGATTCGTTGGTGTTGACGACTGATTGGGGAATAGGCATTATTCGCTCCAGACATTAGTTGTATGTGCTGCACAAGAAGCCAGGCCACGAACCTGGCTTTTTTGTGCCTCCGATTTGTGTTTAAGGATCAATTGATTCATCAGTCCCTCCTTTTTCGGCCCTTTCGAGGCCCTTTTTGTGTTCAACCAGTGAAAGCAGAGGCGCTTTGCGCTTCATCTGCTCCATCTGGGCCTGGATCGCGAGTGATCTACCTGCACGCAGGTATTCTTTCGTCGCGTGCTCAAGGCTCCATCCGAGCTCGACACTTAGCTGTCTAACCTCGGCCTGAGCCCCTTCTTCCAGTAAGTCGAAGGTTCTTTCAGGCATAGGCCCTCCATAGGGGTCTTAAGCTGATTTATCCTGTGCGCAGGCATTCATCTCTCGGATCAGTTGGGCGGCACCTAAACGGCGCGCGATCATTGAAAGCTCGTGGATATAAGTGGCGAGCTGCATGCCCGCCTGCTTTGCCTCCATGCGCAGGTAGCGCAAATCTTCCGGGGTGTAGCGCGCCTTGATCACAGCGCTGCGTTTGTGGGTTGGATCGTCATATGCCATTGGTGAGGCTCCGTTGTTGAATGCATGCAAGGTGGTTAAGCGGCAGAAAGGGATTCGACCGGATATAAATCAGGCCGAAGCTCATGGCGGGAGATGCCAGTAGCTTTTTCGATAGGAAGTGCCTGACGTGCGGGAACACCCCTGACCTTCCAGTAGGAGACCGCCATAGGGGTCACGCCAAGAAGCTCGGCAAGGGCTTTGCCCGATCCGGCCGCAAGGATTGCGCGCTCAAGAGGTGTGGGTTTCATAAACAATTCCGCCGTCGGCGAGTAAACACCAGTCAACGATACGTTTATTTAATAAACAACACAACCCCGGTAAACTCTGTGTTTATGACTAATGAACATTCTGGCGACCGGCTACGGCGGTTTATGGCCGAGCAAGGCATTACCGCAAAGCAGGTCGCTGAAACCCTTGAGGTTTCACCGCAGACTTTAAATAACTGGTTTAACCGGGGGCTTCCTGCGCGCGCTATTTATCAGGCCGCACTAAAGCTATTTGTGGATCAGCACTGGCTAACTCACGGGGAGCCTGACCCGTCTGGCCGATCTGACGCTCCAGTTCCTCCTGCCGCCGACTCGAACGCATCCCTGGACGGCCCTTTCGATGTTTGGGATGACGACACTCCACTTGAAAATGATGAGGTGTACGTGCCTTTTTTAAAGGAGGTGGAGTTATCAGCCGGTAGCGGCAGGACGGTCGTCGAGCAATCCCACAAGCAAAGACTTCGATTTGGGAAGATGACTATGCGGCGCCAGAATGTTCAGCCTAGCGAGGCGGTCTGCGTAACCGTCAGCGGGAACAGCATGGAGCCAGTTTTGCCGAACGGCAGCACGGTAGGAGTTGACCAGGGATCAACATCCGTCATTGATGGGAAAATGTACGCGCTGAACCATGGCGGCCAGCTTCGGGTGAAGATTCTTTATAGGATGCCGATGGGTGGCTTGCGCCTGCGCAGCTATAACCGTGACGAGCATCCCGACGAAGAGTACACAGCCCAGCAGATGATGGAGAACGAGCTGGTCGTTCTTGGAAGGGTTTTTTGGTATTCGGTCCTGGTGTAGCCGGAGCATCCGCGCATACAACCAAGCAAAATCAGTAGCCATACCACAACTAAGCCCGGCCCAGCGCCGGGCTTCTTGTATCCGCCATCCCTGCATCGCCCCCTCCCCCTCGCAGGCATCGACCTGCGCTGAATAGTACGACCTTCCGACTTGTGATCGACCTGCTGCCCGCCGTTGAGCGGGATTTTTTGTGCCTGCGATAAACACAAATAAACAAATAGTGTTGACGTGTTTATAAACGTGTTGTTTACTAGGCCCATCGAGTCACCCAACAGGGGCTCGCCAGGGCCTCACAGCCCGCCGCTCTTTGGTTACACCCCTTGCCGGATCACCACCGGCCCAGATTCAAAGGCAGCGATGAACCGGCCTAAACGGTTCAGAGGGTTGGCAACTGACCCGGGCGTGCAGCGTAAAGCGCCAAGAACAGTTATCCAGCGGGAGAACAAGCCGAAAGGCCCGCGGCTGGAGAGAAAGATTTCCAAGCCAGCTTGAGGAAAATAGCTGGGGGCGGGCCAGATGTATTGGCGGGAAATTCCCTACCAAATGGGAGATAGCGGTTACGCCGGACACCGCAGATTTCACTGGCAGGCCTTCGCAAGAGGGCCTGACGGGAAATCATGAGAAGAGTCATGCAGCATGAAAATAAGCATGAGGATGCCAAAGGAAGAGTCATGGACGCTTAGCGCATGGCAACTAAAGGCCCTAAAGCTGATCACCGCGGACGGCGGCGACCACGCATTACTTGAAGAGTTCTCGGGCCGGACAATAACCGGCCTAGTGAAGAGAATGCTTATTGTCGAGGATGAGGGAAATTATCGAATAACAGCGGCCGGTCAGAGAATTTTAACCCTGCGCAAAGAGGGGAATCGAATACTCCGCCCGGAAGAGAGCGTTTGAACGAACAACCAGCGCCACGACAGCCTGTCGTTAACTGCCCGGCCACCTGCGTGCCGAAGCGCAGGCTGTATCGGTCTGCGTCTTGAGTCCGGGTAGGGCTTGCCTCCGGCGCCACTAGATGGTGAAGACGCAGAGCCAATGCAGAAAACCGCCGACGAGGAATCAACCATGCAAGCAGCAGAGCAAGAACAAATCACCATCCCTGAAATCGGCGCTGTGTGGCCTGGTCAGGGCGGTATCTACGCCGGCTTCATGCCGGCTCGCAACGGCGCCGAGGGCTACCACCTGATCCTGGGTGAAGAGCTGGCCCGTGCCGAGTGGGGTCAGTATGGCGATGAGTCGCCGGCCACCAGCCTGATTGACGGCCAGGCCAACACCGAAGCACTGGTTAACGCTGACGGCGAATATCCAGCAGCAATTGCCGCATACGAACACATCGCCGAAGGGCATGGCGATTTCTACCTGCCGGCCGCCGCCGAACTGTACGAAATCTGGCTGAACCTGAATGGCAAGTTGAGCGGCTGGGTGTGGTCGAGTTCGCAGCGCTCAGCCTACTTCGCATTCAGCATGCACTTCGTTGATGGCAGTCAGTACGACTACTGCAAGAGCTACGAGCTCCGTGTCCGCCCCGTCCGCAGATTCATTCAGTAATTCGTTTATTGCTTTTCATGCAGGCGATTCCTGGGGCCACGGGTGTCCGTGGCCAGACCAGAAGCGCCCGAGGTAGCGCTCGGCGCCTGCACCCTCGCCTTTACCCGTCAGCACTCCCCCCGCGCCCATCGGCAACCAGCGGGAGTCGTGAGTGTTGACGAATGCAGGTGAACCAACAATTGGAGTTGACCATGAAACAGCAAACGAACCGTATCCGGATGGCAGATCAAATCTTCGACGCAAGCTTGCTCAGCGGCAACTTTCTCGGCGGCTTCAATTCCCGAGTGCACGGTGTTGAGCGCAACGCCACGGCTGATGGCCCGGCGAGCTTTGATCGTGGTCAGGGCTGGGACAAAGCCGACGACATGATCCGAGCGGGCCAGATCTACTTCATCCACCCATTCCCGCACGGCCAGTGCAAGCAGACCGGCTTTGTCTACGGCGGCACCTGGGCGTGCAACACCTGCCGCACTGACGGATTCCAGAAGCCTTGGTGGGCCATCCGCATGATGAAGGATGGAAGCGCGTGGTGCGTAGTTGGCGAAGGGTTTGAAGACCTGCAATCGTCATCCAACTACGCATTCGGTGATACCCGCGAAGAAGCACTCAGCGCTTACGCCGAACTGATGAATCAGATGTTAGCCGCCTAAACGGGCGAATCAACGAATGGAGAGAGTCATGGAAACCAAACACACGCCTGGGCCGTGGAACTACGGCGTCCGTAAAGATGGCTCTATTTGGCTTTCGCTGGGCGCCCCAGGCGTCGGTCCGCACTACCAAGGCGACCTTGTAGCGACCGAGTCAGATGCCAAACTGATCGTCGCCGCGCCGCAGTTGCTGGAAAGCCTGAGCAACCTGGTGGGCTTGGCAAAGCTCGGCGCTGCTCGCCTCGACAAGTACCACGCCGCCCTCGCTGATGCAGAAGCTGTAATCGCCAAGGCTACCGCCTAACCCCAAACACTGGAGGTCGCCATGAGCGATTGGATCAAGGTTGAAGACAGGCTGCCGGAAGAGGGCCAGCAAGTCATCTGCACCGGCTTTCAATATGCGAACACATTCGGACGCCGCTACGTCGCCCCGTCGACTTATCACGATGCCGTTTTCTACGGATACGTCGACGAGGAAGACGATGAGCGCACGCCGCCGGATGCTGGGGAAATGCATAGCCCCACCCATTGGCAGCCACTCCCTGCCCCGCCCACCGAATAACGCCACCTTGGAGGCGACCATGAACGCAGCATTGAATATTTGCCAAGAGCGTTTCGACGCTCAGTTGCCTCCAGAGATCAGCGAGGCGAATCCGAAACAGGAGTGGCTGGAACACTCGGCGGAACAGTTGGTGTGCGGCGTCGACATCAAGTGGAAGCGGCGCTTCGGTCGTCCGCAGGTGGTGACCTTTGACCGGTACTGCACCTACCTGCAAGGCATCCTGAATCAGCGCCAGGTAGACGGCCTAGACGAGCGCGATTCGTTAGCGCGCCTGTTCCTTTCATCGATCCTTGGCAGCCAGGCGGATTCGCGCGGACACGCTGCTGACTTGATCGGCCAGCCACGGCCCATCGAAGCCGCCGAGCGGATCGCCATGGACCTGCTCAGGCCATACGCCGCCGACGCGGTGGTAGCAGAGCGGGAAGCGGCCGAGGACGACGTGGATGGTGATCTATGAATAACCCGACCACCCTCGCCCGCCTGGGCCTGGAAATCACCAAGATGAAGAAGTCCTGCACCCCGGTGCCAGACCGAACCTTCGTCATGGGCATGATCGAAATGGCGGAGCTCGCTGGACTGATCGATGCCCGCACCGCCAACCGTTACCGCGATGCGCTGGACGCAAAGTTCGTCGAGCGCAACCAGCAGCTCAAGAGGGCCGCCGCATGACCATCATCGCCGGATCATTTACAGGAATCGTGGAAGCCTTGAGAAATCGAGGCTTCTTGCTTTTAGCCGAAGTGAAATGGATCGAGCAGCCTTGCAAATGTGCGGGCCGCTGGACTTGCAAGGTGGCTAAATGAGCCTCGACGTATTCCGCAGGTTTGTTGATGGTGAATGGCCAGAAGAGATCGTGCATCTCAAAGGGAAAACGCTGATCCGCAAAAAGGACGGCACTCAATATCGCATAGCCCGCCACTCCGGCGAGTCGTTCGGCGGCAAGCCATGCGCATACCTTGTGCCCGCTGGCTGTTCATGGGGACCGCGCAGTCACTGGAAGACCTACGTCAAAATCCTCTCAGAAATGAGAGTCGCGCCATGACCTCCTACCAAAGAGCCAAGCGCTACTGCTTCTGGCGCGGGTCTGCCATAGCACTCGCATTCTTCACCTTCCTGATGTTGCTCGGCGCCCTCGCTGATCGAATCACTCAATAACCAACACCTTCAATAGCTGCGAGCATCGCGGCAAGGGAGTCATCGTGTCCGCACAACAGCAAGTAATCACCATTGACCACATCAGCGAAGAGACGGCTCCAGCCGTGTATGTTCAAAACGGCCTGGCGCGATCTACAAAGCCGCCAAGGAAGCATTCATCCAGCACGGCATGACGGAAGAATGCGCGCGACTCGCTGTGAAGCTGGTTGCGAGCGGCCTCATCCCTTCCATGTCCATCCAATACTGAGGTCACCATGAGCAATTTAGCGTTGGCCGAACAGGCCGAAACCCAGCAGGTAGCCAACCCCGTGGCCACTAATGAATCTACTGCGATGCTGACAATGATTCAGCGCGCGGCGACTGACCCAGCATTTGATGCCGACAAGATGCAGAAGATGATGGAGATGTACGAGCGCCATACGGATCGCACAGCAGCAGCAGCTTTCAATGCCGCAATGGTCCGCGCCCAGGCTCAGATTGGTCCGGTATTCCGCGACAAAATCAATACGCAAACCAGCAGTTCCTACGCGGCACTTGAATCGATCGATAAGAAGATATCCCCGGTTTACACCGCCTACGGCTTTTCCTTGTCGTTCGGCACCGCCGATAGCTCGTTGGTCGGCCACATCCGCACCGTTTGCGACTGCATGCACGAAGGCGGCCACACCAAGCAGTATCACATCGACCTTCCCATTGACTCCGTCGGCATCAAGGGCAGCGTGAATAAAACAGGTGTCCACGCAAGCGGATCGACCTTCAGCTACGCCCGCCGCTACCTGACGATGATGATCTTCAACGTGGTAATGACCAATGAAGACGACGACGGACAAGGTGCGAACAGCCCTCAAGATCCTCCGCCAGAGCCAGTCATAACCGCAGGCCAGGCAGCCCAACTCGACGCACTTCTGAAAAAATGTACTCCGGTGCTACAAGAGAACTTCACCGCCAAATACGGCTGCGCAGCCAACGTTTACAAGTCTGAGTTTGACGCGGTGTCGGCCCGCATCACCAAGTCTGCCAATCGCCCTCAGGAGTAAGTTATGCAAATCATCACTGAAGTTGAGCAGGGTTCGCCAGAGTGGCTAGCCCTGCGCCTGGGTATCGTCACTTGCTCCGAGTTGGAGTGCCTGCTTACCAACGGCAAGGGCGAGGCTGGTTTCGGCGTGGGCGCATTCACCTACATGAACACGCTGATCGGCGAGCGCATCACTGGCGAGGCTGCCGACCCTTTCCAGGGCAACCGCCACACCGAGCGCGGCCATGAGCTGGAAGGTGTTGCCCGCAAGCTGTACGAGCAGCGCGAAGAGGTCGAGACCAAGCAGGTTGCGATCATCCTCAACCACGGCGCCGGTTACTCGCCTGACTCGCTGGTGGGGGCCAATGGCCTGACGGAAATCAAAACCAAGCTCCCGAAATTCCAGGTCGAGGTGATTCTGTCCGGAGAAATTCCAAAGGAGCATATCGCCCAGTGCCAGGGTGGCTTGTGGATCTCGGAGCGTGAGTGGATTGACTTTGTTTGCTACTGGCCCGGCATGCCCCTGTTCATCAAGCGCGCTTACCGCGACGAAACGATGATCCGCAAGCTGTCCGAGCGGGTTAAGACCTTCTATGAAATCCTCGACGACCGCATGAACCAAGTATTGGGGATCGCAGCATGATCAGCATCCTACAGAACGAAGTAGAGCGCCTTCGGCCGGCGTCGAATGAACTGGCAGCCCAGGTTGAGCAGTTCCTGGCGGCCGGCGGAAAGATCGACACCTCAGGTCAGTCGAAGCCAAAGCCGGAAGTACTCGCCGGCCTCAAACAGCCGCCAACCTTCCATCGCCCCTCGGTCAAGACCGAGACCGAGCTGCAGGTGGCGAGAATCCGCGAAATGGCCCCGACCATGAGTCGCCGCGACATCTGCGAGAAGGAAGGGATCACACTTGGTGTTCTTAAGGGTATCGCTGGCCGATACGGGATCACGTTTCCTATCCGGCCGCAAATGCCAAGCCCGCCTAACAAGGTTGATTCAATCAGGGATGCTTTCCTGGTGGTGCGTATCAAGGAGTGCATCGACTCCGGCATCAGCCGGCAGCAGTGCTGCGTTACGTTGAAGATCAGCTCCACCCTGCTCTATCGGCTTATCAAGGACTACGGCATCGACTACCCAAAGCTGAAGCCTGCATTCAGATGAAGAAGCGCCCCCAGCAACGCAAACGTCAAACCTGGCTCGCACTGCCTGCCAGCGGAATAGAAGAGGTAGGCCATGGCGAAATCACCGCAGGAGCGCTCGGCCAAAACTGCCAGGAAGCGCGTGGCGAATGCCGAAGAGGAATTGAGGCTCAGGGTTCGCCCCGGCACCCGTCAGGCCCTGGCCGACCTGATGGAGTGGTCAGGCATTACTGAGCAGGGCGAGGCGATGACGCTGATGATTTATCACCTACATGCGCTTGGCTCTAAAGCCACATTCCTGCTTGATCCGCCGCGCCACGAAATCCAGATATCCGAAAACGTGGCGCGGGAATTCAGAAACAAAAGCCTGCTCGCCATCCAGAAAGACCCGGGCGACGAGATCATCGAACCCGCATAACCCACCCTACTCGCTGCATCCGGTAACCGGAGGGCGGCGCCTGACTGGAGACAATCCATGGACAAGAACACAAAGATCCTGATCACGGAGATCCCGGGTGAGTGGACCCAGCGCCAACGTAACGGCAGCCTCAACGTGTGGAACGGGGCGGATCATCACAGATTTCACCGTACCACTACTGACCTGCCTGAAGTCAGCCTGCGGCCCCCGGAAAACGGACTGTACGCCGAGCGAATCGATGGCGCCTGGTACTGGGTTTCTGGTTGTGCTAAGTGCAATGGAACCGGTGAGAAGTACAGCTACGTGGTGTGCGATAAGCACAACGTTTGCCGCCTGTGCAGCACTCACCGCTCGAAGCTCACGGAAACACCGTGGGGCCATCCTGACGGCTTCACCTGCAAACCTTGCCAGGACGCAGAAGACGCCGCTGCGAAAGCCGCCGCGCTGGCCAAGGTCGCCGAGACCGACTATGACGAGTGGGATTATCGCAGCCAAGACGAATGCAAATGCCCGCATTGCGCCACGGTCATCCACATCGAGGCTGAAGATTACGGCGACAAGAACATGACCTGCGACACCTGCGGCGGCGAGTTCGAACTTGTCACCGAGTACACAATTCAGTTCACCACCACGGTGATTGGCGAACGCCTCACCGCTTGATCCGGCTCCATGCCGGTCACCCGTAATACCCCAACCCAAACCAAATTGCCACCACCGGACACCGGAGGGCGGCGCTTACCCAGGAGTAAACCCATGACCAAGCAAGCACAGCAAACAATCGCCGCTTCCGAACTCCCTGAGCGCGGCCAACCTCTGGCCGGCGGTGTGTTCGTAACCCGCTACTGGCTCGGCGGCGTGGAGCGCGCCCTGATCCTTCTGCCTGACGAGCTCAACGGTGTCTGGGGCGAGTATGGCGTCGAGATCAAAGGTGCCGGCAGCTACAGCGACGGCGAAGCGAACACCCGCGCCATGGCCGAGGCCGGCAGCGAGATCGCCGTAAAAGCGCTGGAACTGGGCGGCTTTATTCCGTCCTGCCTCGAGGGCCAGCTGCTGATGGCTGCCAAGGCAGATGGCCTGGTAGAGCTTCGCGATGACCGCTACCACCACCTGAGCACGCAGCGCTCCGCCAACTACGCCTACAGCTTGGACTTTGAAGATGGCTGGCTCAACGGCCTCGACAAGGGCTTCGAGCGGCTCGCGCGCCCTGTCCGCAGCATCCCTATTCAGTAATTCATTCCTTCATTGATTTTTCGCAGGTGATTCCCGGGAGCGCCAGGACGGCGCTCAGACCAGAAGCATGTCGGGAAGCGCCGACGGCCTGCACCCCTATCTCGCTCACAGGAGCATCCCATGCAAGAAAATGAACTGACCACCTACACCCGAAAAGACTTGATCATCAGTAGCCCAGATCCGGCGGTGGTGCTGAAGCTGGCAACTCTGGCCATCGCCGCCGCGCCGGCCATTTCGGCAAGCGGCATCCCCGCCATCGGCGAATACTGGCCCGGTGAGGGCGGCGTGAACGGCGGTTTGTTCCCTGGCGGAGGAAAGCCCTACTACCTGATTGTGCCGATCGGCAGCGATGCAGAGGCGAGCCATGAGTGGGGTGGCTACGGCGATGAACTTGATGGCGCCAAATCCCCATGGGACGGCCAGGCGAACACCGCTTACCTCGCCAGCAGCAACCGGGAGCACGACCACCCCGCGGCCCAATTCTGTGCAGCCTTCGAGCGTGACGGGCACAAGGACTTCTACCTGATGGCTCGCCGTGAGGCTTCCTTCCTCGAAATCACCGTGCCGGACGTGTTCACCCAGGCGCACCACTGGACCAGCACGCAGCGCTCCGCCAACAACGCCTACCTCATGGTCTTTGTAGATGGCTGGCTCTTCTACGACGACAAGCTCGACGAGCGGCTCGCGCGCCCTGTCCGCAGAAAGTTTATTTAATCATTCAATTCTTCATTCATGGGCGCGGCAGCGCCCTCGCTTTTCAGGAGTCCAGGGATGGCGCTGCATACGGATTTGGAAATCCACAAGGTGGCCGAGGAGTTGCTCGGGCTTTCGCTTGACCTGGTGCGCAATATCCCGCGCGACCTGAAACAGGTTGTCGGGGCAAAAATCCGGGACGAGTGCCTGCAGGTGTTGGTGCTGATCGGCCGGGCCAACATGACCCGGGACAAACTGCCCCAGATCAACCTCCTGCTCGAAAGCATCTGGATGCTCAACTACCTGCTGCGCGCCCTCACCAATCGAGGGTTGATCAGCAAAGGGCAGCATGCCAAGGCAATGATGATGACGGCCTCAGTTGGCCGCCAGGCAAACGCCTGGAAGAAGTCCGCAACCGCGCCCGCTGCTTGAGGGTCAAGGCCCTCTTGCCTGTGCGCCAAATCTGGTCGAGCCGCTGACCTCCGGGTCACCGCCATGCGCACAACAGATACCGCCGGTCTAAAGCGTCCGCGTAGGTCTCGCGCAGTTTCCAAACTGATCGGCACTGCCTTCGGTTTGGCGATGTAGATAGCTCGACAGGTCGCAGCGCTCCGCCAACAACGCCTACAACATGGACTTTGAAGATGGCTGGCTCAACAACAACGACAAGAACAACGAGCGGCTCGCGCGCCCTGTCCGCAGATTTAAGTGTTGCTCCCTTCCAGTTCGAGGATCTCGTCCAGGCTTACTACGACTGCCGACGCAACAAGCGGAATTCCGCGAGCGCCCGGCTGTTCGAGAAGGACATGGAGATCAACTTGCTGGAGTTACACGACGACCTGATTGCCGGAACTTACCGGCCAGGCCGATCCATCTGTTTCGTGGTCACCCGACCGAAAGCCCGCGAGGTATGGGCAGCGGCCTTTCGGGACCGCGTCGTCCACCACCTGCTGTACAACCATGTGGCACCGCGCTTCTACGCCAGCTTCATAGTGGACAGTTGCGCATGCATTCCAGGGCGCGGCACGCTGTACGCGGCCAAGCGCCTTGAGTCGAAGATCCGCAGCGCCTCGCAGAACTGGTCAAAGCCGATCTTCTACCTCAAGTGCGACCTGGCCAACTTCTTCGTCGCCATCGACAAGGCGGTGCTGCGCAAGCAACTGGCTGCCAGGATCACCGAACCCTGGTGGCTGGCCCTGGCCACGCAGATCCTCATGCACGACCCGCGCGAGGATTACGAGACCCGCAGCCCCGCGCACCTGTTCAACCGGGTGCCACAGCACAAGCGCCTGGTGGCACAGCCTGCCCACCTCGGTCTGCCGATCGGCAACCTGTCGTCGCAGTTCTTCGCCAACGTCTACCTCGACAGCCTGGACCAGTTCGCCAAGCACACGCTGCGCGCCAGGCACTACATCCGCTACGTGGATGACTTCGTATTCCTGCACGAGTCGCCACAGCAGCTCAATCAGTGGTTGGCCGAGGTCGAAGAGTTCCTGCCCAGGCTCGGCGCCAGGCTGAATCCCACCAAGACAATCCTGCAGCCCGTGGACCGCGGCGTCGACTTCGTTGGGCATGTGATCAAACCTTGGCGGCGCTCGACTCGTAAGCGGTCGCTTGCCCAGGCGCTGAAGCGTACCGCCGCGGTGCCGGCCGAGGATCTGCGCGAGACGGCCAACAGCTACTTCGGCCTGCTCAGCCAGGCAAGCCATAGCCACAAAGACCGGGCCGCACTCGCCCGAGTCGTGCTGAAGCGCGGCAACAGCGTCAACGCGGCGCTGACCCAGACCTACCAGAAGAAGTAACTCCACCACTCCACCGCCCGGGCATGGCCCGGCAAGGACTCCCCATGCCTACAGAAAACAAACTGCTGAGCCTGGCCACCGGTCACGATCTCAATCAATGGAGGCTTGTGCCGGTTGAACCGACCGAAACCATGGTGATAAACGGCTTTGAATCGGAGCCGGACGAGTGCTTTTCCGATGAAGACGTCTGGGAGCAGTACCAAGGGATGAGCGGCTGCCAGCAAGCGGCGTTCCGTGCGAAGCTGTGCTGGGCCGCCATGCTTGCCGCCGCCCCGGTGCCGCCACAAGCTGAACTCGACCGCGCTGTCGCCGAGCGCGGCGCCAACCCAGAGCCCGACCCAGCGCTCTGCAAGTTCTACGACGTGGAGGACTGGGCCGGACTTGTCCGCGAACTGGTCGGTCATGTTGCTCAACTCCAGGACTCGGCCAAACGCAACGTAAAGCCATGGGAAGATACGTTCCCGCCGACACTGCTGCCCGCCTACATCGAGCGCGTGAAAGGTGAGAATGCAGCCGCACAGCCCCAGGGCGATGGCGTCAACTGGAAGGGTGTGGCAAACGAACAGAAAGGGATCATTGAGCAGCAGCAGAACCTTATCGTCAGCTTGCGCGGGGAACTGGTTGAGTCTTACAGCGTAGACGGTAAACCCCAGCGCGAGCCGGTGGAGCGCCAACCGGACGCAATCATTGAAGGCGTGATGACTTCGGTTGGCATAACCCATGCGATCTACGCCAGCACTGTCACGCTCAAGCATGGTGAGCAGGTGAAGCTCTACGCAGAGCAGCCCGCGCCGGTAGCGGTGGTGCCCGATGGCTACTGCATCATGCCCCGCCAACTTACCGCTGAGAATGGCGCCAAAGCCTTGCTGCTCGGCGAGTTCAAGCTGCTGGTCACCAAAGAATGCCATGAATGCTGCGAGCTTGAAGAGCCAACCGAAGGCTGCTCAATCTGCGACGGCGAAGGCGAGTACGGGCAGAAACACACCATCCCGTGGGATCAGATCAAGTTCATCTACAGCAAGGCCGTATCGGGCCTGGCCGTGAAGGCTGAGTCTGCCAATTCCCGATAGGAGCACATCCGTACTCCAGCGCAAAACCTGTAACCCCTCCCCCTTCAAAGTCAGCCGCTATAGCGGCAAGGACGAACTCGCCCATGAAAAGAACAGTCGTGCTCACCGGCAAAGCAGTCGTGAACTTCCGAAAGGTCATTGAGAACGTCGATGAAGATGAAGTGCAGGAGCTGCTGACAAGCAATGACCATCGGGAATCGCAGATTGACGACGATGACCTGCTCGATATCGAGTGGATTCACGATGACGTCGATATCAAGGTGACGCAATGATCGCCACCCTCTGGTTCGCCTACGTGTTCATCTACAAGGGGCCGAGGCCATGAGCGATGCACCGAAGAGCATGGGCTTCATGGACCATGGCAAGACGAATTGCGGCCTCCTAGTGATGAGTCGGTGGGATGAACCTGACCGCGATGGAAACGCGAAAGACCTGCAGCGCTTTGTAAAAGACGTGAAGCGCAGCGGGCTCAACCACTCTCGCGCTGAGCGTTTCGAGGGCGATAAATTCCCTGATTGGGTTGGTGAGCTCCATTGCGACGATATGCAATGCCAGTGCCGACGCTTCCTTCGTACCAAACAAGCCTAACCCCAATCCTCCTACATGTCTGCCGGTGAGCGGCGGGCGAGGTACTTCCTATGTCTGAAATTAAGTGTCACCAGGGCCACATCCAGAGAATCAGCACGGATGATTGGGTCGCCACGCTGACCCTTGACCAGATGCGCTATGCCCGTACCGCAATGGACGAAAAGATCAAGGCGGCTGAGGCACAGCCAAAGCGCACGATCTGGCGGGTTTGCTGCAGAAGCACGTGCATTGCCAACTATCGCGAGGACCAGTACGAGAAAGCAGCCGATCACCTTCTGCGCATCTTCAAGGAAACATTCATGGAAGAGGCCGCCGACTACGTGAAGAAGCCGTTCGGCACTGAGACCTTCCGCCGGCAACTGCCGAGCATCGAGATAGAACGCGTTACCCAGCACGAATACGACACAGAGTGGTTCCCCGCCAAACCCTAACCCACCTTCTGCCGCCCAGCGCGGCAAGGACACTAAATGACCATCAATTCAGCACGGCCCGGAATGGGCTGTGGGAGCGAGCTATGAGCGGGCCAGTCAGATACAAGACCGTCGAGCAGTTCTCGCGAGAGTCTGGCTATACACCAGATGCCATCCGAACCAAAATCCGCGACGGCATTTGGCCGAAGCACGCCGTCTGGAAGAAAGCGCCGGACGGTCGGGTACTTATAGATGTTGAGGGGTATTACTCATGGGTAGAGATGGGGGAGGCGTCCGCGCCGCGTCTGCAAGTAGTATCGAGATCACATTCCAATACCAGGGCGTCCGGTGCCGCGAGAGGGTCCAACTCAAGCCCACCACCGCTAACCTGAAAAAGGCCGAGCTGCATAAGGCCGCAATTGAACACGCCATCCTCGGCGGCACATTTGATTACGCCAAGACATTCCCAAACTCAAAGAAGGCCATGGCTTTCAAAACGCCGGAGGATCGGCAGAATCTGGGGGTTTACTTGCTTGAGTGGCTGGATAAGAAGAAGGCTCAGCTCAAATCCAGCACAGCCGAGCACTACCGGGAGATGATCGCCGGTCGGCTGATCCCGATGTTCGGCCACCTTTCATTGGGAGAGCTTTCCCGAAAGCACGTCAGGGACCGGCTCTCGCAGTACAAGGTTGGCAACAAGACGATGACCAACCTGCAGAGCTGCTTGCGGTCGTCTCTTGATGATGCGGTAGAAGACGAGATCTTGGAGATCAACCCGATGGTCGGGTGGAACTACAAAAACCGGGAAGAGCTCAAGGAGGACGATGATGTCGATCCGTTCACCGTCGAAGAACAGGAAGCTCTTCTGGCTGCGACACCACGTGATCAGCGCGCGCAGATGATCTTCTCGTTCTGGACAGGCCTTCGCCCGAGCGAGCTTATTGCTTTGGAGTGGGGGGATGTCGATTGGATTGGCGGATCGGTTCGCATTGTTCGCGCCAAAACGCGAGCGGCGAATTCGCCGGAGACACCGAAAACCGCGAGCGGCCGTCGGACGGTAAAATTGCTGAAGCCTGCCCTGGATGCTCTGACCCAGCAGAAGGCTCTGACATTTTTGGCGGGGGGAAGGATATTTTTGAACCCGCATAGTGGCGAGCCATGGGAAGAGTCTGGACGCATTAGAAAGCTGCTCTGGCTTCCAGCGATGAAGAAGTCAGGAGTCCGCTACCGCAGGCCGTACCAAACTCGCCATACCTACGCGTCAATGATGCTTTCTGCCGGAGAGCATCCGATGTGGGTGGCGAGTCAGATGGGGCACAAAGATTGGACCATGATCGCAAGGATTTATGGTCGCTGGATGCCTTCGGCGGACACCGGGGCAGGCAGCAAGGCAGAGGCTCTTTTCGGAGCTAATGCCAAGGTTATGACAACATCACCTCTACAGGCCGCAATTTACGCGACTGCGACCAAGGATACTAAAGTGGCATCTAATGTCACTGGCTGTTACCACTGATCACTCTAGACTCAAATAAGCTCCCCGCCGAACAAGTGTTCGACGGCATAACAATCAAAGGGCCCGCCACCGTGGAAAACATCAAGCGATTCAACAGCTTCGCCGAGTTTTACCCGTACTACCTGAAGGAACATGGCAACAGCACCTGCCGACGCCTGCACTTTATCGGCACCACGCTGGTGATTGGGCTTTTGGCGTATGCCCTGGGCAAAGGCGCCGTCGGCCTGCTGCTCGCGGTGCCCATCGCCGGCTACGGCTTCGCCTGGGTGGGTCACTTCTTCTTCGAAAAGAACCGCCCGGCAACCTTCCAACATCCGTTCTACAGCCTGCTGGGGGATTTCGTGATGTACCGCGACATGATCCTGGGGAAGGTGCCGTTCTAGCGGTGTGACGTCTTGTCACTTGCGCTTGAACGCTGAAGGTTTGTCCATTCGTCGATATAAAAGTCTTTTTGTCATTTACAGTGCTGTACCCTGCCAAGGCTTTTTGAGAGCGCGGAATCACCTGCGATTGAAAAAAACAGACTTTGCGAGGAGCGACGACGATGCACGAGATACCTAATCTCCCCTTCCCAAGCCTGCACCCAACTGAGCAGCCAACACCGCAGCAGGCCAGCGCCAAGCAGCCTGAGGCCAAAGAAGCAAAACCAGTCGACCGCAAAAGCCAGGACTGACGCTGTACCAGACCGTGTGGAAAGCGCAGCTTTGAGCGCTTTCCACACTGCCTGAATTTCCCGAGATACCCGCCATGACCGATAAGCACCCCGATCGCCCCGACACCGCCGTACTCGACACTGCCCTGCAGATGGTCGACGTTTGGAACCGTCTCAGCGCGGACAAACAAGCCCTCCTGCTCAAGCGCTTCGGCACCCAGGAAAACGCCTTGGCCGCCCTGGTCACCACGCAAATGCTCGCGCCCGCCCGGTCCTGACGCCGTTTAGAGTGGCGCTTTGACTTTTTACTGCCCTGCGCGGGCCAAAGCATCGGTATCATTAGCAGCCTATCTTTACCTGCTGCGACAATGGACCCTTCCCATGCCAGATACCCAGCGCCCCATGGCGGTCACGCTGCAAGTTGTTTCCATCGTGCTGTTCACCTTTATCGGCTACCTGAATATCGGCATTCCCCTGGCCGTGTTGCCGGGCTATGTCCACAGTGAACTGGGCTTTGGCGCGGTGATCGCCGGGCTGGTGATCAGTGTGCAATACCTGGCCACCCTGCTGAGCCGCCCGTATGCCGGGCGCATCATCGATAATCTGGGTAGCAAGCGCGCTGTGCTGATCGGCCTGGCGGGCTGCGGCCTGAGTGGGGTGTTCATGTTGCTCGCGGCGTGGTTTTCCAGCCTGCCGGCGCTGAGCCTGGGCAGCCTGCTCATCGGTCGCCTGGTGCTGGGCAGTGCTGAAAGCCTGGTGGGTTCGGGCGCCATCGGCTGGGGCATTGGCCGGGTGGGTGCGGCGAATACGGCGAAGGTCATTTCGTGGAACGGCATCGCCAGCTACGGCGCCCTGGCAGTCGGCGCGCCGTTGGGGGTGCTGCTGGTCAGTCACCTCGGTTTGTGGAGCATGGGCGTGAGTATCCTGCTGCTGTCGGCGGTGGGCCTGCTGCTGGCTTGGCGTAAAGAGCCGGCACCGATTGTTGCAGGGGTGCGCCTGCCCTTCATGAACGTGCTGGGCCGGGTATTGCCCCATGGTTGCGCACTGGCGCTGGGCTCCATCGGTTTTGGCACCATCGCCACCTTCATCACTCTGTACTACACCACCCAGCATTGGGATAACGCGGTGTGGGCACTGAGCCTGTTCGGCGCCAGTTTTATCGGCGCGCGCCTGTTGTTTGGCAATTTGATCAACCGCATCGGCGGCTTTCGCGTGGCCATTGCCTGCCTGTCGGTGGAGGTGCTTGGCCTGCTGCTGCTGTGGCTGGCGCCGGATGCCCAGTTGGCACTGGCGGGCGCGGCGCTGAGCGGCTTTGGCTTTTCCCTGGTGTTTCCGGCGCTGGGGGTTGAGGCGGTCAATCTGGTGCCTGCATCCAGCCGGGGTTCAGCGGTGGGTGCGTACTCGCTGTTTATCGACTTGTCGCTGGGGATCACCGGCCCGCTGGCCGGGGCCGTGGCGGCCGGCTTTGGCTTTGCGTCGATTTTCCTGTTCGCCGCCCTCGCCGCCTTGGGCGGGTTGCTGCTGAGTGTCTACCTGTACCGGCAAGCGCCCATGGCCCGCAAGGCGCGCGACGCCTAGAAGTCGACTTTGCCGCGCCCGGCCTTGATGCTGCCGCGCTTGGTCTTGGACTCCAGGCGGCGTTTCTTCGAACCCAGGGTCGGTTTGGTCGGGCGGCGTTTCTTCTCCACCTTGGTGGCGCTGAGGATCAACTCCACCAAGCGTTCCAGCGCATCGGCGCGGTTCTGTTCCTGGGTGCGGTATTGCTGGGCCTTGAGCACCAGCACACCGTCGCTGGTAATCCGACTGTCGCGCAGCGCCAGCAAACGTTCCTTGTAGAATTCCGGCAACGACGAGGCCGGAATATCAAAGCGCAGATGCACCGCGCTCGACACCTTGTTGACGTTCTGCCCGCCGGCGCCCTGGGCGCGAATGGCGGTCAGCTCGATCTCGGCGTCGGGCAGGTGCACGTTGTTGGAAATCACCAGCATGAGCAACGGGTTCCTCTAAGGGGAGCCCAAGGATACGCGAATGCGCCCCGCCCATCCCTTCAAACAACAAACCCGGCACAGGGCCGGGTTTGCTCGACAGCATCGAACGGTCATTCCACCGCCGGCATTACCGTCGCCGGGCGCTGATCCGCACTGCGCTTGTTCTTGATCCAGTAACACAGCCCCATGAACGCCACCCACACCGGGATCGCATACACCGAGACCTGAATCCCCGGAATCATCAACATGATCACCAGGATAAACGCCACGAACGCCAGACAGACGTAGTTGCCATACGGATACCACAGCGCCTTGAACAACGGCACCTGGCCGGTGCGGTTCATGTGCTGGCGGAACTTGAAGTGGGAGAAGCTGATCATCGCCCAGTTGATCACCAGCGTGGCCACCACCAGCGACATCAACAGCTCCAGCGCATGTTGCGGGATCAGGTAATTCATCAGCACCGCCACCAGGGTGATCGCCGCCGAGGCGAGGATCGAACGCACCGGCACGCCGCGCTTGTCGATCTTCGCCAACGCCCGCGGCGCGTCGCCCTGCTCGGCCATGCCCAGCAGCATGCGGCTGTTGCAGTAGGTGCCGCTGTTGTACACCGACAGCGCGGCGGTCAGTACCACAAAGTTGAGGATATGCGCGGCGGTGTTGCTGCCGAGCATCGAGAACACCTGCACGAACGGGCTACCGCTGTAGGCATCTCCGGATGCGTTGAGGGAGACCAACAGGCTGTCCCACGGTGTCAGCGACAACAGCACTACCAGGGCGCCGATGTAGAAAATCAGGATGCGGTAGATCACCTGGTTGATCGCCTTGGGGATCACGGTGCGTGGCTGGTCGGCTTCGGCCGCCGTAAAGCCAAGCATTTCCAGGCCGCCGAAGGAGAACATGATGAGCGCCATGGCCATCACCAACCCGCCCACGCCGTGGGGGAAGAAGCCGCCGTGTGCCCACAGGTTGCTCACCGAGGCTTGCGGGCCGCCGCTGCCGCTGACCAGCAGGTAGCTGCCCAGGGCGATCATGCCGACGATGGCCACCACCTTGATGATGGCAAACCAGAACTCAGCCTCGCCGAAGACTTTGACGTTGGCCAGGTTGATCAGGTTGATCAACACGAAAAACGCCGCTGCCGACACCCAGGTCGGGATCTCCGGCCACCAGTAATGCACGTATTTACCGACAGCCGTCAGCTCCGACATGCCCACCAGGATGTACAGAATCCAGCAGTTCCAGCCCGACAAGAAGCCAGCGAAACCGCCCCAGTATTTGTGGGCAAAGTGACTGAAGGAACCGGCCACCGGCTCTTCGACGATCATTTCGCCAAGCTGGCGCATGATCATGAAGGCAATGAAGCCGCAGAGGGCATAGCCCAGGATCATCGACGGGCCGGCAGACTTGAGCACCCCGGCCGAGCCCAGGAACAGGCCGGTGCCGATGGCACCACCGAGGGCGATCAACTGGATATGACGGTTTTTCAGGCCACGTTTCAGTTCGCCTGAAGAGGAATCGGGTCCACTCATGAAAAGGCTCTCACGCAAGGTTTGATAATGTTGAATGCAGGTTGCTGCCTTGATGTGCGACTCAAGCAGCGCCGCTCAAACCCCAGCGCAGGCACCAGGAATACAGCGTCGTTCTAACGGTCATGCGTCACCTGTTTGTTTTTATCTGTGACGAAATCGAACCCGTCTGGCTCGTGGCCAGGCGGAGTGATCAGGGTGGATAAACCCTGAGGTCTTGGCCTTTTGCGTGGTTACGCAAGGGGGTCACAGTAAAACGCGGCGCATTGTACACCGCTCGACCGCTTGCGGACGGCCCTGGCGAGCAACCGCGACAATCTGTCAGCTATTCCTTACAGCGCTGCGCCGGCCCGATACCGTGCGCCTTTCACGTAAATTAATCGTTACATCGTGGAAAACTTGCGTTACACCCAGCCTGTATCTGTCAGTTCACAAATAATTGGCGGTAGGAAATATCCGAGCAGTCGCCAGCCGCAGTGCGCTGTTTTGCATGGGGAAAAAATCGCGCACTAAAAACAGAACAAAAAATCCAAATGAGACCGTGTCAATAAATTTTTTGCATTCCGAAACACTCTCACCTAGGTTCTTTCACTTGCCCAGCGAAGCCCGCGGGCAAGCCGTTCTCAAACAACGTCCTCTAGGAGATACACCATGCAAGCACTGGAAAACGACCTGGAAACCGAACTGCAACTCGACGATTGGTTTGAAGCGCCGACCCATGAGGCCGCCGTTGAAATGATGCAAGCCGATGCCGTCGTGCCCTTTGGCACGGCGATGTGGCCTTTCTAACCCCCGGCAGGCATCCGGCAGGTGCAGTGCGCTGCACCTGCCCCCTTACCCAAGGCACAGAAGGACACTCGTCATGGACAAGGCCCGCGCCGTCGAACACTTTCTCTACTACCTCGCCCACCGCCCGGCCCTCAGCGGCTTGAGCTGTCCGACCGTGCTGTTGGGCCATACCGAACGCTACGAGGCCATTGCCCAGGCGATCACCCACAGCAGTGCCGCGCGCTTCAACCTCCAGGTGCAGCGCCTGGACCTGGCCCCCAGCGCCACCCTGGCCGAGGCCATCGACACCTGCGACCTGTACCTGTTTTTCTACGACGCCTCGACCCTGCCCAACCCCCGCGCCGAAGGCCCGGACTTTATCCACGCCTTGCACGGCGTAATGGCCGAGCACTGGAAGAAATCCCTGCTGTTCAAGGACTACGGCGACTATTTCTACGACACCTTCAGCGTCGAGCCACAACGCATCGCCGACCTCAACGCCACGCTGATCCGGCGCATGTCCCAGGCCACGCTGCTGAGCTTCACCGACCGGCACGGCTCACGCCTGCAAGCGCCGCTGAACAGCATCAAGAAGTGGACCAATATCAACGGCATCGGCAACCATGACCTGGCCCCCGGCGAGATCGCCACCCACAGCGAGGCCATCAATGGTCAGGTACGGTTTGTCGGCACCTTCCTCAGCACCATCCCCTTCGCGCGCAAATATGGCGTGCTGCAATCACCGCTGGAGCTGTGGATCGAAAACTCGACCATCTGCAGCGTCGCCAGTGACATCCCCGGGCTGGCGGACGACTTCAACAAGTACCTGAACGCCAACCCATCGAACCGCCGCGTGGAGGAACTGGGGATCGGTACCAATGAAGGGGTCAAGGATCTGTATGCGCGCAACGCCGGGTTCGAAGAACGCCACTGCGGCTTGCACCTTGGGTTGGGTGGCGGGCAGAAAGGCAGCCATCACCTGGATTTGATCTTCGCCAGTGGGGTGTTGGCGCTGGATGACAAGCCGGTGTTCGATGGCACCTTTGCGTTCTGATCAAATCCACCGCCCCTCCCACCGTTGATTGCATTGCAAATGCAGATCCAAAAAAAACGCCAACCCGAGGGTTGGCGTTTTTATGCAGCGCTTACATCACTGCGGCTTCTTGCGACCAAAACCCGGACGCTGGCCAGAACCGGCCGGTGCGCCACGGCGCTTGCCCGACGGCTCGTCCGCCACCAGTTTCAAGCCTGGGCGCTTTTTCGGCGCGGGCTTGGCTGGGCGCTTGGTGCTAGCGTTGTCTGCCGGACGACCTGCGGGCTCACCGCGACCGGCTTCACCGCGATTACCGCGACCGCCGCTTGGCGCTTCACCACGGCCGGCAGGACGCGGAGTGCGTGGCGCACGTTCGCCTTCCTGACGCGATGGCGCCGTTGGACGACGCTCACCTTCAATGTGCGGCTCACGGGAAATACGCCCGCCGGTAGCCGGTGCATTCAGCGCCGGGCGCAGGGTGCGAGCGACGCGCTCGGTACGCGCAACCGGACGCGACGATTTACGCTGCATACGGTCGAGCTTGTCTTTGCTCTTGGCGTTCATCTGTGGCATCGCGACTGGCGTCAGGCCCACTTCGGCACTGAGGATGTCGACTTCGTACTGGCTCATTTCGCGCCAGCGGCCCATCGGCAGGTCGGAGTTCAAGAACACCGGGCCGAAACGCACGCGTTTCAGGCGGCTGACCACCAGGCCCTGGGATTCCCACAGGCGACGTACTTCGCGGTTACGGCCTTCCATCACCACGCAGTGATACCAGTGGTTGAACCCTTCGCCGCCTGGAGCCTGCTTGATGTCGGTGAACTTCGCCGGGCCATCTTCCAGCACGACGCCGGCCTTGAGGCGCGCAATCATCTCGTCATCGACTTCGCCACGCACACGCACGGCGTATTCGCGGTCCATCTCGTAGGATGGGTGCATCAGGCGGTTGGCCAGCTCACCGTCGGTGGTGAACATCAGCAAGCCGGTGGTGTTGATGTCGAGACGACCGATGTTGATCCAGCGGCCTTCTTTTGGCTTAGGCATCTTGTCGAACACGGTCGGACGGCCTTCCGGGTCGTCACGGGTGCAAATCTCGCCATCGGGCTTGTTGTACATGATCACGCGGCGCACCGATTCGGAGGCCTCTTCACGCTTGATGACCTTGCCATCAATAGTGATTGCATCGTGCAGGTCGACGCGCTGGCCGAGGGTGGCCTCGACGCCGTTGACCTTGATGCGCTTCTGGGTGATCCAGGCTTCGACGTCGCGGCGCGAGCCCACGCCGATACGCGCCAGCACCTTTTGCAGTTTTTCGCCTGCAGGGCCGATTTCCTGGCTGTCGTTCTGGTCTTTGTCGTTCATCTTAAGCACCTCCCGGTGGGTCGATTCAGGCGTGGCCTGAAGAGTGTTGAAAGCGGGGCTTTGGGCGAATACATCGCCAAAGGGTCGCGAATCATACGCGCATGGCGCGCGTTGCGCATCAGAGACTAGTCGATAAGTGCCGAGTCAGCGGCTTTTCCGCCGACCGGTGGCACCCAACGCCAACAGGCGCAGCTCGGCTTCGGCGAGCACCGTGCGCTTGTCGACTTTGTCGAGCTTCTTCCAGGCGCGGATCTCACGCTTGCTGCGGCCGCAGCCGACGCAGATGTCGGCGTTGAACTTGCACAGGCTGATGCAGGGGTCTTTGGTTGAAGTCATGCTTTGCTCCCCTCCCACATTGGACCGCGTCAGTCTTCGAATTGGCGGCGCTCGGCCTCGATGGCTTCGGCCAGGGCGCGGGCTTCGTCTTCTTCGTCGCTCAGCGGCGGCTGTTCGAGGGCGGCGACGGCCGCCAGGAGTTTTTCGCGGGCTTGGGCGACGCCGAGGATGTCTTCCTCGGGCTCAGGCTCGGACTCGGACTCGATTTCAATTTCAACTTCAGCCGCCCCCTCAACATGCAGCTCCTGGGCGTCCGGCGCTGCCGCACCATCACGCAGCAAATCATCGAAGTCGGTCTTGATGCCCTGCTCCATGTCGTCCAATTCCAGCAGCAAGGTGTGGAAACTGGTTTCGTCCTTCGGCTCTTCCGGTTCGGCGGAGGCGTCGGCCAGTTCCTGCAGGCTCGCCGGGACCGGGGCGTCGTCGAAGTCGAGTACCGGCTCGGTTTCCATCTCGCGCAATTCGGCCAGCGGTGGCAGGTCGTCGAGGTTTTTCAGGTTGAAGTGGTCGAGGAACACCTTGGTGGTAGCGAACATCGCCGGTTTGCCGGGCACGTCGCGGTAACCGACGATACGAATCCACTCGCGTTCCAGCAACGTCTTGACGATATGGCTGTTGACGGCCACGCCGCGCACGTCCTCGATTTCGCCACGGGTGATCGGCTGGCGATAGGCGATCAGCGCCATGGTTTCCAGCATCGCCCGGGAATAACGCTGCGGGCGCTCTTCCCACAAGCGGCCGACCCACGGGGAAAATTTCTCACGGATCTGCAGGCGATAACCCGACGCCACTTCGCGCAGCTCAAAGGCACGGCCGTCGCAGGACTTGCGCAGAATCTCCAGGGCTTTCTTGAAAACCGGCGGTTCAGGGCGTTCGGCCTCTTCAAAGAGTTCGAACAGGCGCTCCAGGGATTGCGGCTTACCCGAAGCCAGAAGAAAGGCCTCCAGCAGCGGGGCCAGTTCGCGGGGTTCAGTCAGATTCATCGATTCAGCTCTTTATTCGGCTCGCGCCCGCACGTGGATAGCCGCAAAAGGCTCATTCTGGACCAGCTCGACCAAGGACTCCTTGACCAGCTCGAGGATCGCCATAAAGGTCACCACCACCCCCAGGCGCCCTTCTTCGGCGGTGAACAGCTCGACAAACGGCACAAAACCGCCGCCCTTGAGGCGTTCGAGCACATCGCTCATGCGCTCGCGGGTGGACAATGCCTCGCGGCTGACCTGGTGGTGTTCAAACATATCGCCACGGCGCAGCACCTCGGCCATGGACATCAGCAACTCTTCCAGGCTCACGTCCGGCAACAGCTTGCGCGCCCGGGCTTCCGGCGCATCGAGCTTGGGCACCACCACATCGCGGCCCACGCGGCTGAGGCCGTCGATGCCTTCGGCGGCGGCCTTGAAGCGTTCGTACTCCTGCAGGCGGCGGATCAGCTCGGCGCGCGGGTCGTCTTCTTCGGCCTCGACCGTCTCCGAGCGCGGCAACAGCATGCGCGACTTGATCTCGGCGAGCATGGCGGCCATCACCAGGTACTCAGCGGCCAGTTCCAGGCGCACCGACTGCATCAGCTCGACATAGCCCATGTACTGACGGGTGATCTCCGCCACCGGGATGTCGAGGATGTTGATGTTCTGCTTGCGGATCAAATACAGCAGCAAATCCAGCGGACCTTCGAAGGCTTCAAGGAACACTTCCAGGGCATCCGGCGGGATGTACAGGTCCAGCGGCATTTCCATGACCGCCTGGCCATACACCATGGCAAACGGCAGTTCCTGCTGGGCGCCGGCCTGGCTGTCGACGGTTTCCACGGCCGACATTCAGGCCTCGACCATAAACGGCGCGGGGTCGCCGCAGCCGACACGGATCACTTCGGGGTCGCCGTCGGCCAGGTTGATCACGGTTGACGCCTTGCCGCCGCCGAAACCGCCGTCGATGATCAGGTCGACGTGTTTTTCCAGGAGTTGGCGCATCTCGTAGGGGTCTTCTAGCGGTTCGGTGGCGCCGGGCATGATCAACGACACGCTCATCAGCGGCTCGCCCAACTCGGCCAGCAGCGCCAGGGCGATCGGGTGTTCCGGCACACGCAGGCCGATGGTGCGCTTCTTCGGATGCAGCAACAGGCGCGGCACTTCGCGGGTGGCGTTGAGAATAAAGGTGTACGGCCCCGGCGTATGGGCCTTGAGCAGGCGGAAGGTGCCCGTGTCGACCTTGGCGAACAGGCCCAATTGGGACAGGTCGCTGCAGATCAGCGCAAAGTTGTGCTTGTCGTCCAGCTGACGCAGGCGTCTGACACGCTCAACCGCGTTTTTGTCGCCGATCTGACAACCGATGGCGTAGGACGAATCAGTTGGATAGATCACCACGCCACCGGCGCGAATGATCTCCACGGCCTGTTTGATCAGGCGTGGCTGAGGGTTTTCCGGATGAATCTGGAAGAATTGACTCACGTGCTCTACCTGTTCAGACGGTGGCAATAATGGGGTCATGCTTGAATCGCCCCCACAAGAGCGGCAAGTCTTCCGGGACCGGGCGATATTCGCCGATCTCGGACCAGCCGCCTGGGCCATGAAAGTCACTGCCGGCGCTGACCAGCAGACCAAATTCGCGGGCAAGAATCGCCAGGCTGCCAACCTGTTCGGCGGGTTGATGCCCGTTGACCACTTCAATTGCGTGGCCGCCCGCACCAATATAGTCGCCAATCAGCTTGCGACGCTTGCTGCGGGTGAAATCGTAATGCCAGGGATGTGCCAGGCTGACCCAGGCCCCGGAGGCCCGCAGGGTCTCGACGGTGGCGTCCAAGGTCGGCCAATGCTGCTTGACGTCGCCCAGTTTGCCGGCGCCCAGCCATTTGCGAAAGGCTTCGGCGCGGTCCCGGACAAACCCTTCGCGCACCATCCAATCGGCGAAATGCGGCCGGGCCGGTGCGTTGCCGCTGTCGCCCAGTTCCTGCTGGATAGCCCGGGCGCCGTCGAGGGCGTTGGGCATGCCTTTGAGGCCGAGCTTGCGGCTTATTTCTTCGGAGCGCAGCCAGCGGCCATCGTGCAATTGGGCGATGGCCTCCACCAGCGCGGGGGCTTTTTGGTCAAAACCGTAGCCGAGCACATGAATGGTGGCGCCGCCCCAGGTGCAGGACAATTCCACGCCGTTGACCAGTTGCATGCCCAGCGCCTGGGCGGCTTCGCGGGCCTCGTCGAGGCCTTCGAGGGTATCGTGGTCAGTCAACGACAGGACTCGCACGCCTTTTTCAAACGCACGCGCAACCAATACCGCAGGCGCCAGGGCGCCATCGGAGGCCGTACTGTGGCAGTGCAAATCAACATTCACGGAAGTGTGTAACCTCAAGTCAGGTGGCGCTTTCGCTACCAAGGATGTTTGTTATTATGCCGCCACATCCAGCTTCTGGCTCTTACTGTGAAACAATTCATCGACTTCATCCCGCTGTTGCTGTTTTTCATCGTTTACAAACTCGACCCCAGGGTCATCGATCTCGCCGGCCATGAACTGACCTTCGGGGGCATCTACAGCGCCACCGCCGTGCTGATCATCAGCTCCATCGTGGTCTACGGCGCCATCTTCATCTCCCAGCGCAAACTCGAAAAAAGCCAATGGCTGACCCTGGTCGCCTGCCTGGTCTTCGGCAGCCTGACCCTGGCCTTCCACAGCGAAACCTTCCTTAAATGGAAAGCCCCGGTGGTGAACTGGCTGTTCGCCCTGGCGTTCATCGGTAGCCACTTCGTTGGCGATCGCCTGTTGATCAAGCGGATCATGGGCCATGCCCTGACCCTGCCGGAGCCGGTGTGGACACGCCTGAACGTGGCCTGGATCGTGTTTTTCCTGTTCTGCGGCGGCGCCAATCTATTTGTGGCCTTCACCTTCCAGAACTACTGGGTCGACTTCAAGGTGTTCGGCAGCCTGGGCATGACCGTATTGTTCCTGGTGGGCCAGGGCATCTACCTGTCGCGCCACCTGCATGAAACCGACCCCACTACGCCGAAAACCGAGGACTGACATGCTCTACGCCATCATTGCCACCGACGTTGCCAACTCGCTGGAAAAACGCCTGTCCGTGCGCCCGGCTCACGTCGAGCGCCTGAAAGTGCTGCAGGCCGAAGGCCGCATCGTGTTGGCCGGCCCGCACCCGGCGATCGACAGCAACGACCCGGGCGCTGCCGGTTTCACCGGTAGCCTGATCGTTGCCGAGTTCGCGTCCCTGGCCGATGCCCAAGCCTGGGCCAAGGCTGACCCGTATATGGCGGCCGGCGTCTACGCGGATGTAGTGATCAAACCGTTCAAGCAAGTCCTGCCTTGACCCCGGTCGCGCCGAACCAATTCGGTTCGGCGCACTCCTAATTGCTCATTATTCTGGGTAACCTGCCGACAACCTTCTGAATATTCGTGTGGAATCAGGAGTTCCGATGCGCTTACGTCAGTTGTGTCTGTTGGCAGTGTTAATGATCGGGGCTACGGCCCACGCTGAAGAAACCTCAAACACCGGCAGTTCTACGCCCCTGTCCTTGAGTGCCGGCAGCCAGATCACCGAATTGCAGCAACGCTTGAAAGAAAGCGAGCGGCTGCGTGAAGAACTGAGCAAGCAACTGCAAACCACGGATGCTGCCCGTGAAAGCGCCCAGCTGAGTCGCTTGCGCCAAGAGAACCAACGCCTGGCCCAGCAACTCAAAGAGACACAGGGCGGCGGCTTGACCCGATGGCTGACCGAGCAACAGCAGTGGTTTGTCACCGGCGGGGCCGTCGCACTGATCGCCCTGCTGTGCGGGATCTTCGCCAGCGGTGGGCACCGTCGCCGTCGACAATGGCTAAATTGAGTGAGTCATGAGCGAGCTGTTACTGATAGATGATGACCAGGAGCTCTGCGAGCTGCTGACCAGTTGGTTGAGCCAGGAAGGCTTCCAGGTGCGCGCCTGCCACGACGGTTTGAGCGCCCGCAAAGCCTTGGCCGACAGCGCCCCGGCGGCCGTGGTGCTCGACGTGATGCTGCCCGATGGCAGTGGTCTGGAGTTGCTCAAGCAATTGCGCAACGACCATCCGGAGCTGCCGGTGCTGATGCTGTCGGCCCGGGGCGAGCCGCTGGACCGTATCCTCGGCCTGGAACTGGGCGCCGACGACTACCTGGCCAAGCCGTGTGACCCACGGGAGCTGACTGCCCGCCTGCGCGCCGTGTTGCGCCGCAGCCACCCGGCCGCCGTGTCAACGCAACTGGAACTGGGCGACCTGTGCTTCAGCCCGGTGCGCGGCGTGGTCAGCATCGACAATCAGGAATTCACCCTCACCGTTTCCGAAAGCCGCCTGCTCGAAGCCTTGCTGCGCCAGCCCGGCGAACCGCTGGATAAACAGGAACTGGCGCAGATCGCCCTCGGCCGCAAGCTGACCCTCTATGATCGCAGCCTCGACATGCACGTCAGCAACCTGCGCAAAAAGATCGGCCCGCACCCGGATGGCCGGCCACGGATCGTGGCGTTGCGCAGCCGCGGCTACTACTACAGCCTATGAGCCCAGCAACACGCTGATCCCACATTTGATCTGCTCGGCCCCCAGGGTTTTGTCAGCTTCCACCAAAACCCTCTTTACCCAAGCTTTACCCACACCTGACCGCCGCTGACCTTGATCTCCGTAATCTACTCACATCCGGACTCACCGGAATAGAGACAGGAGAATCACCATGCGCAAGACCCTAATCGCCCTGATGTTCGCCGCAGCCCTGCCCACCGTTGCCATGGCAGCAATGCCTGAAGGCCCAGGCCCGATGGGCGGCCCTGAAGGCCACATGATGGGGGGTCCAGGCTTTGACGGTGAACACGGTCCGCGTGGCAAAGGTGGCCCGTTCAGCCAGCTGGATTTGAGCAAGGAACAACGCCAGCAGATCGGCAAGCTGATGGGCGACCAATGGCACGCTCGCAAAGACCTGGTCAAAAAGTACCTGGACAAACTCCCGGCCGCTGACCAGAAAGCCATGCAGGATGAAATCGCCGCCGGCAGGCAGAAAACCCAGGCCGACGTCCGTGCCGTGCTCAAGCCTGACCAGCAGAAGAAATTCGACGAGATCGTCAAGAAGGAAGAACAACGCCGCGCCGAGTGGAAGGAATTCCAGGCCTGGAAAGCGCAGCAGCCGCAAAAAGCGCAATAATGTTCTAGCTTCACTGCCCCAGCCCAGCGGTTCGCGCCGCTGGGCTTTTCCTGTTTGAGGGTTTCCTGTGCGTTCATTGTTCTGGCGTATCCTGGCCAGTTTCTGGCTGGCCATCGCCTTGGTTGCCGGGCTGTCGATCCTACTGGGGCATATGCTCAACCAGGACGCCTGGATTCTCAGCCGCCATCCCGGTCTCAATAACCTGGCCCAAGAGTGGACCCAGCTCTACGAAGCCCAGGGCGAGGACGCCGCGCAAGACTTGCTGCAACAGCGCAAGCGCCAGTACCACATTGACGTGCAAGTACTCAACGAAAGCGGCGAGCCCGTGGTACGCGGCACCTTTCCGCGCCGCGCCGCCGCCTTCGAAGCCCGGCAGAACGACAGCAAGGATGGCCACCTGCCCTGGCGGCGCCTGACCGCCGAGTACACCAGCGAGAAAACCGGCGACACCTACCTGCTGATCTACCGCATCCCCCATCCGGAGTTGGACGCCTGGCACCGCAACAGCCTGATGTGGCCGTTGAGCGCATTGGCGATTGCCTTGGTGGTGCTGACCCTGTTCAGCCTGCTGGTGACGCTGTCCATCACCCGCCCCTTGAGCCGTCTGCGCGGCGCGGTGCATGACCTCGGCCAGGCCACCTACCAGCAGAACAGCCTGGCGCAACTGGCCAACCGCCGCGATGAATTCGGCGTCCTCGCCAACGACTTCAACCGCATGGGCGCGCGCCTGCAGAGCCTGATCGGCAGCCAGCGCCAGTTGCTGCGGGACGTGTCCCACGAACTGCGCTCGCCCCTGGCCCGCCTGCGTATCGCCCTGGCCCTGGCCGAACGTGCCGGGCCCGAGGAGCGCGAAAAACTCTGGCCACGCCTGACCCGCGAGTGCGACCGCCTGGAAGCGCTGATCAGCGAAATCCTGGTACTGGCCCGGGTCGACGCCGACAACGCCAGCGCCGAAGAGGTGGACCTCATCCCGCTGCTCAAGACCCTGCAAAAGGACGCCCAACTCAGCGCGCCGGACCAGGTGGTGCAACTGAACGCCGATCCCGACCTGCGCCTCAAAGGCTGGCCGACCATGATCGAACGCGCCGTGGATAACCTGCTGCGCAATGCCCAGCGCTTCAATCCGCCAGGCCAACCGATCGAATTGCAGGCTCGCCGCCTGGGCGAACGCATCCTGATCAGCGTGCGCGATCACGGCCCCGGCGTCGAGGCCGAGCACCTGAGCCAGTTGGGCGAGCCGTTCTACCGCGCGCCCGGCCAAACGGCGCAGGGCCACGGCCTGGGCCTGGCGATTGCACGGCGGGCGGCGGAACGCCATGGCGGTAACCTGATCCTGGCCAATCATCCCGACGGCGGTTTTAGCGCCAGTATCGACCTGCCATTGACGCCGGGGGTTGTCACACCGGCGTGATGATCTTCTATAGTGGCCCTTCTCTTATGGAGGGCCTTCGATGACTGACCTGCTGACTCCCATCCAAGCCGCACTCGATCTACCGCTCACCCCACTGACCTTGACCGAGACCGGCGCCCTGCCTTCGATCTTCGCCGTGACCGACCTGGCCGGCGCCAGTATCGGCGCCGCCGGTCAGGCCGTTGCCCACCTCATCCTGCAACAGACCGGGCGATTGCCCAGCGTGAGCGTGGACCGACGCCTCGCCTCGTTCTGGTGCTCTTCCTCGATCCGCCCCGTCGGTTGGCAAGTGCCACCACTGTGGGACCCGGTGGCCGGCGACTACGCCAGCGCCGACGGCTGGATTCGCTTGCACACCAACGCGCCCCATCACCGTGCCGCTGCCGAGCAGGTGCTCGGTAGGGTCGCCGAGCGTGCGCAGATGGCAAGCAAGGTCGCGGCCTGGAATGCCGCTGAACTGGAGCAGGCGATTGTCGAGGCCGGCGGGTGCGCCGCGCAGATGCGCACGTGGCAGGCCTGGCAAACCCATCCGCAGGGCCTGGCGGTGAATGCAGAGGCCTTGGTTCAGCGCCAGAGTTTCGACACCACCACCGCTAAACCCTGGCGCGGCTCAGCGGCCCGACCACTGGCCGGTATCAAGGTGCTGGACCTGACGCGCGTATTGGCCGGCCCCGTCGCCAGCCGTTTTCTCGCCGGGCTGGGTGCGGACGTGCTGCGCATCGACTCACCGACCTGGAACGAGCCAGGCGTAGTGCCGGAAATGACCCTGGGCAAACGCTGCGCGCGCCTGGACCTGAAAACCGCCGCAGACCGCCAGGTTTTCGAAAGTCTGCTCAAAGAGGCCGACATCCTGTTCCACGGCTACCGCGCCGACGCCCTGGAGCAGCTGGGCTACACCGCCAGCACACTGCAACAACTCGCCCCCGGCCTGATCGACGTGAGCCTCAATGCCTACGGTTGGAGCGGGCCGTGGCGCAACCGCCGGGGCTTCGACAGCCTGGTGCAGATGAGCAGCGGCATCGCCGACGCGGGCATGGCCTGGAAACACGCGGATAAACCTGTGCCGCTGCCGTTGCAGGCGTTGGATCACGCCACCGGCTACTTGATGGCAGCCAGCGCCATCCAGGCACTGCGCGAGCGCTTGGCCTCCGGCCGTGGCGGTTCGGCGCGGTTGTCGTTGGCGCGCACGGCAAAATTGTTGCTGGACGCCGGACCGGTTCCGGAGCAACCGCCATTGCGGGCCGAGACACCTGAAGATCAGGGATTGGTGGAGGAACAAACGGCCTGGGGACCGGCGCACCGATTGCTCGCGCCGCTGGCCATCAGCGGCACACCGTCGCAGTGGGATTTGCCGGCGGGAGAGTTGGGGTCGCACCGGCCTCAGTGGTGAATTGAAGGTCGCCATCGCAGGCCAGCCCGCGATGCGGCCCTCACCAGCACGACTCATGCACCCTGCTCACCACATCACATAGCTGCGCTGATCAAAACGCCAAAGTCTCATAACCGCAACACCCCGCTATACAGCCCATATGCCGCCAACCCCGCGCCCGCCATCACACAGGCAAAAATGCCTTTTTCCACATGGGTAAACAACGGCTGGCCCTGCTCGCGCTTGGCCAGGGCAAACAACACCACGCCCGGCGCATACAGCAACGCCGACAGCAACAAGTACTTCAGCCCCCCGGCGTAGAGCAGCCACACCGCGTAGCCCAGTGCAATCAGGCCCACCAGCAGATCTTTCAGGCGCTGGCGCTGGGCGCCTTCGTAGGTTTCCCCGCGCCCGCTCAACAACACCGCGTAAGCCGCCGACCACAGGTAAGGCACCAGGATCATGGACGAGGCCAGGTAAATCAGGGTGGTGTAGGTGCTTTCGGAAAACAACGTGATGACCAGGAATATCTGGATCATCACATTCGTCAGCCACAGGGCGTTGACCGGCACCTGGTTGGCGTTTTCCTTTTTCAGGAAGGCCGGCATGGTCTTGTCATGGGCCGTGGCGTAGAGAATTTCCGCGCAGAGCAGCGCCCATGACAGCAACGCGCCCAGCAGCGATACCGCCAAACCGATGCTGATCAGCAGCGCGCCCCAGGGCCCGACGATGTGCTCCAGCACGCCGGCCAGGGACGGGTTCTGCAATTTCGCCAGTTCCGGCTGGCTCATGATGCCCAAGGAGAGCAGGTTCACCAGCACCAGCAGCGCCAGCACGCCGAGAAACCCGATCACCGTGGCCCGGCCCACGTCGGAGCGTTTCTGCGCCCGCGCCGAATACACGCTGGCGCCCTCGATGCCGATAAACACGAACACCGTGACCAGCATCATATTGCGCACCTGGTCCGCCACGCTGCCGAATTGCGGCTTGCCCAAGCCCCATATGTCAGCCGTGAAGATATCCGCCTTGAATGCCACGCCGGCGATGACCACGAACATCAGCAACGGTACGAGCTTGGCCACCGTGGTGATCTGGTTGATGAATGCCGCCTCCTTGATCCCGCGCATCACGAGGAAATGCACGGCCCACAGCAACAGCGAGGCGCAGCCGATGGCCACCGGCGTATTGCCCTCGCCGAACACCGGAAAAAAGTAGCCGAGGGTGCTGAACAAGAGTACGAAGTAGCCGACATTGCCCATCCACGCGCTGATCCAGTAACCCCAGGCAGACGAGAAGCCCATGTAGTCGCCGAAACCGGCCTTGGCGTAGGCATACACCCCGGAATCCAGCTCGGGTTTGCGGTTGGCCAGGGTCTGGAACACAAACGCCAGGGTCAGCATGCCCACGGCGGTGATCGCCCAGCCGATCAATACCGCGCCGACTTCGGCGCGCGCGGCCATATTTTGTGGCAGGGAAAAAATCCCCCCGCCGATCATGGAGCCCACCACCAGGGCGATCAAGGCGCTGAGTCGAAGCTTTTCAGACGATTGCGACATGAACTCTCCAGAGTCAAAAACAAATGAGCGAACGATTGTGTACTCAACTAATTTGCACGAGAGCTCCCGCGTTTATCAGGTATTGCGAACAAAACGCGGGTTCTAATAACCCAAAGGCATGTCAATAACTAGAGTTTAGGGAAATTTATAAATTAAATATGTATTGAACTTTATGAACATCAATGGTTTGCCGAATCGCCCTGGAAAAAGTTTGCACATTCACAAAAAGGGGCTAGCTTGAAATGTCTCTGCAATTAGCAAACCTTAACAATAAACAGCGCATAAAGGCTCTACAACAAGGTGCTGCGCCAAGCCCTTGCGCCCGCAGCATTTTCGGCCTAAGTCATTAATTCACAATGGAATGTGCCAATGATGTGATCTAAGTCAGTTGTTTGAATAGCACACAGAATTATTCTGTGCTCTCTCTTCTCCTGCATTGGAGTTATGCAATGTCTGAATCTCCCGGAAAACTTCGACTTGGTGCACTGGTTGCACTTGTCGTGGGCTCAATGATTGGCGGCGGGATCTTCTCCCTGCCGCAAAACATGGCAGCCAGCGCCGATGTCGGTGCCGTTCTGATCGGTTGGGTGATTACTGCTGTAGGCATGTTGACCCTCGCCTTTGTATTCCAAACCCTGGCCAACCGCAAACCCGACCTCGACGGCGGCGTATACGCCTATGCCAAGGCCGGTTTCGGCGACTACATGGGCTTCTCGTCTGCCTGGGGTTACTGGATCAGCGCGTGGCTGGGCAACGTCGGCTACTTCGTACTCTTGTTCAGCACCCTCGGCTACTTCTTCCCGATCTTTGGCGAGGGCAACACCCCGGCCGCAGTGATTGGCGCCTCGGTGCTGCTGTGGGCCGTGCATTTCCTGGTACTGCGCGGGATCAAGGAAGCGGCGTTCATCAACCTCGTGACCACCGTCGCCAAGATAGTGCCGCTGGTGCTGTTCGTGCTGATTGCGGTGTTTGCATTCAAGCTGGACATCTTCACCGCTGACATCTGGGGCCTGAAAAACCCCGACCTGGGCAGCGTGATGAACCAGGTGCGCAACATGATGCTGGTCACCGTATGGGTGTTCATCGGCATCGAAGGCGCGAGCATCTTCTCGGCGCGGGCCGAAAAACGCTCCGACGTGGGCAAGGCCACCGTGATCGGTTTTATCACCGTGCTGCTGTTCCTGATGCTGGTGAACGTACTTTCGCTGGGCATCATGACCCAACCGGAACTGGCCAAGTTGCAGAACCCGTCGATGGCTGCCGTGCTGGAGCACGTCGTGGGCCACTGGGGCGCGGTGCTGATCAGCGTCGGCTTGATCATCTCGCTGCTCGGCGCACTGCTGTCGTGGGTGCTGCTGTGTGCGGAGATCATGTTCGCCGCCGCCAAAGACCACACCATGCCGGAGTTCCTGCGTAAGGAAAACGCCAACCATGTACCGGCCAACGCGTTGTGGCTGACCAACGCGATGGTCCAGGTGTTCCTGGTTATCACCTTGTTTTCCGCCAGCACGTACCTGTCGCTGATCTACCTCGCCACCTCGATGATCCTGGTGCCTTACCTGTGGTCGGCAGCCTATGCGCTGTTGCTGGCGGTACGTGGCGAAACCTACGAAAACGCCTCGGCCGACCGCAGGAAGGACCTGATCATCGGCGCGATCGCACTGATCTACGCGGTCTGGCTGCTCTACGCCGGCGGCACCAAATACCTGCTGCTCTCCGCCCTGCTCTATGCCCCTGGCGCGATCCTGTTCGCCAAGGCCAAGCATGAACTGGGCAAACCGATTTTCACCAACGTCGAGAAGCTGATTTTCGCCGCAGTGGTTGTTGGCGCCCTGGTGGCTGCCTACGGCCTCTACGCCGGCTTCCTGACTATGTAATTGTTGTTCACTGGAGGATCTGTAATGACCACGGAAAAAGTGAAGTACGGCGTACATTCCGAAGCCGGCAAACTGCGCAAAGTCATGGTGTGCTCCCCAGGTTTGGCCCACCAGCGGCTGACCCCCAACAACTGCGATGAATTGCTGTTCGATGACGTGCTGTGGGTGGCCCAGGCCAAGCGCGACCATTTCGACTTTGTCACCAAGATGCGCGAGCGGGACATTGATGTGCTGGAAATGCACAACCTGCTGACCGATATCGTCGCCATCCCCGAAGCCCTGGACTGGATTCTGGAACGCAAGATCACCGCCAATACAGTGGGTCTGGGCCTGGTCGATGAAGTCAGCTCCTGGCTGCGCAGCCTGGAGCCACGCAAGACCGCCGAGTTCCTGATTGGTGGCGTGTCGGCCGATGACCTGCCGAGCAGCTTCGGTGGCAAGACCATCGAGATGTTCCGCGATTTCCTCGGCCACTCCAGCTTCATTCTGCCGCCGCTGCCCAACACCCAGTTCACCCGCGACACCACTTGCTGGATCTACGGTGGCGTGACGCTGAACCCGATGTACTGGCCGGCGCGACGTCAGGAAACCCTGCTGGCCAGCGCCATCTACAAATTCCACCCCGAGTTTACCAACGCGGACTTCCAGATCTGGTACGGCGACCCTGACCTGGAACACGGTGCTGCCACCCTGGAAGGCGGTGACGTCATGCCGATTGGCAATGGCGTCGTGTTGATCGGCATGGGGGAGCGCTCGTCCCACCAGGCCATCGGCCAGTTGGCGCGCAACCTGTTCAAAAACAAAGCCGTGGAACGAGTGATCGTTGCCGGCCTGCCAAAATCCCGCGCGGCGATGCACTTGGACACCGTGTTCAGCTTCTGTGACCGCGATCTGGTCACCATCTTCCCTGAAGTGGTCAACCAGATCGTCGCCTTCACCCTGCGCCCTGACGAAAGCAAGCCGCACGGCATCGATATCCAACGGGAGAAAACCAACTTCCTCGACACCGTAGCCGCAGCGCTCAACCTCAAGGCCTTGCGCGTCGTCGAAACCGGCGGCAACAGCTTCGCCGCCGAGCGCGAGCAGTGGGACGACGGCAACAACGTGGTAGCCCTGGAGCCTGGCGTGGTGATCGGCTACGACCGCAACACCTCCACCAACACCCTGCTGCGCAAGGCCGGCGTGGAAGTCATCACCATCAGCGCCGGTGAACTCGGCCGTGGCCGTGGCGGTGGACACTGCATGACTTGCCCTATCATCCGCGACCCAATCGATTATTAATTTTCACGCCTTGGCCGCCGCTCACGAGGCGTCGGCCAAGGGGATAACCTAAACAGAAGGAGATCCACCATGGCTTTCAACATGCGCAACCGCAGCCTGCTCTCGCTGATGCACCACACCACTCGCGAGCTCAACTACCTGCTGGACCTGTCCCGCGACCTCAAACGCGCCAAATACACCGGCACCGAGCGTCCGCACTTGCTGGGCAAGAACATCGCACTGATCTTCGAAAAAACCTCGACCCGCACTCGCTGCGCCTTCGAAGTAGCGGCCCACGACCAGGGCGCCCACGTCACCTATATCGACCCGATGTCGTCGCAGATCGGCCACAAAGAAAGCATGAAAGACACCGCCCGCGTCCTCGGCCGGATGTTCGATGCCATTGAATACCGTGGCTTCGCGCAGGAAATCGTCGAAGAGCTGGCCAAGTTCGCCGGTGTGCCGGTATTCAACGGCCTGACCGCCGAATTCCACCCGACCCAAATGATCGCCGACACCCTGACCATGCGCGAACACAGCGACAAGCCGCTGCATGACATCAGCTACGCCTACCTGGGCGACGCCCGCTACAACATGGGCAACTCGCTGCTGATGATCGGCGCCAAGCTGGGCATGGACGTGCGCATCGGCGCGCCGAAAGCCCTGTGGCCACACGAAGATTTCATCAAGCAGTGCCAGGCCTTTGCCGAGGAAAGCGGCGCGCGCATCACCATCACCGAAGACCCTGTCGCGGCGGTGAAGGGCGTGGACTTCATCCACACCGATATCTGGGTGTCCATGGGCGAGCCGGTTGAAGCGTGGGACGAGCGTATCGAGCAACTGCTGCCGTACCAGGTCAACGCCAAGATGATGAAAGCCTCGGGCAACCCTCGGGTGAAGTTCATGCACTGCCTGCCGGCCTTCCATAACAGCGAAACCAAGGTTGGCAAGGACATCGCCGCACGTTATCCGAACCTGGCCAATGGCGTGGAAGTGACCGAAGAGGTGTTTGAATCCCCGGCCAACATCGCCTTTGAGCAAGCGGAAAACCGCATGCACACCATCAAGGCGATCCTGGTGTCGACGTTGGCGGATATCTAACTTTTACTGCTGGAACACAGTCAATGTGGGAGGGGGCTTGCCCCCGATAGCGGCGTATCAGTCGATACAAGTATTGAATGTTAGCCCGCCATCGGGAGCAAGCCCCCTCCCACACTTAGTCCTGTGTTCACACGCTGAACTCTAGAAGGATTGCATTATGCGTATCGTCGTTGCACTGGGCGGTAACGCCCTCCTCCGCCGTGGTGAACCCATGACAGCGGACAACCAACGCGCCAATATCCGAATCGCCACCGAACAGATTGCCAAGATCCATTGCGGCAACGAGCTGGTGATCGCCCACGGTAACGGCCCGCAAGTCGGCCTGCTGTCGTTGCAGGCGGCGGCCTACACCAGCGTCTCGCCGTACCCGCTGGACGTGCTCGGCGCGGAAACCGAAGGCATGATCGGCTACATCATCGAACAGGAACTGGGCAACCTGCTGGACTTCGAAGTCCCGTTTGCCACCCTGCTCACCCAGGTTGAAGTGGACGCCAACGACCCGGCCTTCAAGAAACCCAGCAAACCGATCGGCCCCGTGTACTCCCAGGCCGAAGCCGAGAAACTCGCCGCTGAAAAAGGCTGGACCATCGCCCCGGATGGCGATAAATACCGCCGCGTCGTCGCCAGCCCGCGGCCGAAACGCATCTTCGAAATTCGCCCGATCCAATGGCTGTTGGAAAAAGGCAGCATCGTGATCTGCGCCGGCGGTGGCGGTATCCCGACGATGTACGGCGAAGACGGCAAGCTCAAGGGCATCGAGGCCGTGATCGACAAGGACCTGTGCTCATCGCTGCTGGCTTCGCAACTGGAAGCCGATTTGCTGGTGATTGCCACCGACGTCAATGCCGCCTTTATCGACTTCGGCAAGCCGACCCAGAAGGCCATCGGCCAGGCCCACCCGGATGAAATGGAAAGGCTTGGTTTCGCCGCCGGTTCCATGGGGCCGAAAGTGCAAGCGGCCTGCGAGTTCGCGCGCCAGACTGGCAAAACCGCTGTGATCGGTTCACTCTCGGACATCGAAGCCATCGTCCAGGGCCACGCCGGCACCCGTATCAGCACGGCAACCCCAGGCATCCGTTATCTGTGAAGTTGAGGAAAAACGCCTATGGCTACCTTTGAACCCGGGCATTTGCACATCGAACGACACGCGCTGAACAACGCCGACTACAGCTACAACCTGCACATCGACTATGAAGTCAGCCAGCACCCCAAGGAAGGCCAGGGGATGCTGTTCAAGCTGCATGGCTCGGTGCAGGGCAACGACCTCAAGGAAGAGTTTTTCCTGCCCAAGGACCAGGCGTTCGACTTTGCCCGGCATGCGATGAATATCGCGCAGAAGTACGGGATGCCGAAGATCGCGACGCTCAACGGCGATATGCACAAGCAGTACGACTTGATGTTCGAGGACGTTCGGCATCAGTTGAATGTAAAACCGGGTGATCCGGTCAAACCCGAACACCTCGCATAACTCGGTCAAAATGAGGGAGGGGCTTGCTCCCCTCCCACATTTTTGATCTCCCCCCCTGTCTGGCATACTTGCCGCCTCTCGCTCCCCAGAATTGTCAGCCGCCCCATGCGTATCCACGTCAGCTTCATCGACCGCGTCGGCATTACCCAGGAAGTCCTGGCCTTGCTCGGTGGGCGCAATCTCAACCTGGACGCGGTAGAAATGATCCCGCCCAATGTCTACATCGACGCGCCGACCCTGAGCGCCGGAGTCCTCGAAGAGCTGCGGGACGCGCTGTTCAGCGTCAACGGCGTGCAGGCGGTGACGGTGGTGGACATCCTCCCCGGCCAACGCCGCCACCTGCAACTCGACGCACTGCTCGCGGCCATGACCGACCCGGTGCTGGCCCTGGATAGTGCGGGCAAGATCCTGCTGGCCAACCCGGCGTTGATCGCCCTGTACGGTCGCGAACCGGCCGGCGAAAGCATCAGCGAGCTGTTCAACGACCCGGCATTGCTCGACACCTTGCTGGAGCAAGGCTTTCGCTTGCCTCTGCGCGAGATCAGCGTCAATGGCCAGACCCTGCTGCTGGAGGCCACGCCGATCACCGATGCCGGTGCCCTGCTCAGCCTCTACCAGCCCAACCGCATCGGCGAACAGTTGTCGGCCCTGCACCACGACCATGCGGAAGGCTTCGATGCGCTGCTCGGCGAGTCGCCGGCGATTCGCACCCTCAAGGCGCGTGCGCAGCGCGTCGCGGTGCTCGATGCACCGCTGTTGATCCAGGGCGAGACCGGCACCGGCAAAGAACTGGTGGCGCGGGCCTGCCACGCTATCAGCGCGCGCTGCAGTGCGCCGTTCCTGGCGTTGAACTGTGCGGCGCTACCGGAAAACCTCGCCGAAAGCGAACTGTTCGGCTACGCCCCCGGCGCCTTCACCGGGGCCCAGCGCGGCGGCAAGCCGGGGCTGATGGAACTGGCCAACCAGGGCACGGTGTTCCTCGATGAGATCGGCGAAATGTCGCCGTACCTGCAGGCCAAGCTGCTGCGCTTTCTCAATGACGGTAGTTTTCGCCGAGTAGGCGGCGACCGTGAAGTGAAGGTGAACGTGCGCATCCTCAGCGCCACCCACCGCGACCTGGAAAAGATGGTCGCCGAGGGCACCTTTCGCGAAGACCTGTTCTATCGCCTCAACGTCCTCAATGTCGAAGTGCCGCCCCTGCGCGAGCGAGGCCAGGACATCCTGCTGCTGGCACGCTACTTCATGCAGCAGGCCTGTGCGCAGATCCAGCGCCCGGTCTGCCGCCTGGCGCCCGGTACTTACCCGGCATTGCTGGGCAACCGCTGGCCGGGCAATGTGCGGCAGTTGCAGAACGTGATCTTCCGCGCCGCCGCCATCTGCGAAAGCAGCCTGGTGGACATCGGCGACCTGGACATCGCCGGCACCTCGGTCGCACGCCAGAGCGACAGCGAAATCGACAGCCTGGAACAGGCCGTGGAAGACTTCGAACGCAGCCTCCTGGAAAAGCTCTACACCAGCTACCCGTCGACCCGCCAGTTGGCGAGCCGCCTGCACACCTCCCACACCGCTATCGCCCATCGCCTGCGCAAATACGGCATCCCCAACAAGCCCTGACTGAACACGGATCAAATGGGGGAGGGGCAGCGTGTCATCAAATACGACCTTGATCTGTACTGAAAGCGCTACAGCGTAACGATATCGCTACAACCCTGCTTTTTGCGCGCCATGCAAGGCTTTGATCCACATAGGCTTTTTTTCTTGCGGCGAAGTGTAGCGAAATCGCTACAGCCTCAGGCGCGATCGCGCAGGCCACTTTTATCAAGTTATTGATTTATAAGTGATTAATGACATTGGCCGCGATATTGCTAAGTAACTCCCCATTATTCCAATCCCGTCCACCAGACGAATCTGGCCCCGAGGAGTTTCCATGAGCGAGTTGCGTTTCACTGAAGATCACGAATGGCTGCGCGCCGAAGCTGACGGCAGCGTCACCGTAGGTATCACCGCGTTCGCGCAAAACGCGCTGGGTGATGTGGTTTTCGTGCAACTGCCGGAGTTGCAGGCCTACGACAAGGGCGCCGAAGCGTCCACCGTGGAATCAGTCAAAGCCGCCAGTGGCGTGTACATGCCGTTGGACGGTGACGTCCTCGAAGTGAACGCCGAGCTGGAGGGCCGCCCGGAACTGGTCAACGAAGACCCGATGGGCGAAGGCTGGTTCTTCCGCTTTAAACCCGCCGATGCCGATGCAGTGGCTACGCTGTTGGATCAGGATGCGTATGACCGCCTGATCAAAGCCAACGCACAAGCCTGAGGAGCGCGCCATGACGATCAACTTGAGCACCGCCAACGAATTCATCGCCCGCCACATCGGCCCGCGCCAGGAAGATGAGCTGCAGATGCTCGCCAGCCTGGGCTTTGATTCCCTGGAAGCCCTGAGCGCCAGTGTGATCCCGGAAAGCATCAAGGGCACCAGCGTGCTCGGCCTGGAAGATGGCTTGAGCGAAGCCGAGGCCCTGGCCAAGATCAAGGCCATCGCCAGTCAGAATCAACTGTTCAAGACCTACATCGGCCAGGGCTACTACAACTGCCATACGCCGTCGCCGATCCTGCGCAACCTCTTGGAAAACCCGGCCTGGTACACCGCCTACACGCCCTACCAACCGGAGATTTCCCAGGGCCGCCTGGAAGCGCTGTTGAACTTCCAGACCCTGATCAGCGACCTCACCGGCCTGCCGATTGCCAACGCGTCGCTGCTTGACGAAGCCACCGCCGCCGCCGAAGCCATGACCTTCTGCAAACGCCTGAGCAAGAACAAGGGCAGCAATGCCTTCTTCGCCTCGATCCACAGCCACCCGCAAACCCTCGACGTGCTGCGCACCCGTGCCGAGCCCTTGGGCATCGACGTGGTGGTGGGCGATGAGCGCGAACTGAGCGATGTCAGCCCATTCTTCGGCGCCCTGCTGCAATACCCGGCCAGCAACGGCGACGTGTTTGATTATCGCGAGCTGACCGAACGCTTCCACGCCGCCAATGCCCTGGTGGCCGTGGCCGCCGACCTGCTGGCCCTGACCCTGCTGACCCCACCGGGTGAGTTCGGCGCCGACGTGGCCATCGGCAGCGCCCAACGCTTCGGCGTCCCGCTGGGCTTTGGCGGCCCGCACGCGGCGTACTTCTCTACCAAGGATGCGTTCAAGCGCGACATGCCGGGCCGCCTGGTCGGGGTTTCGGTCGACCGCTTCGGCAAGCCGGCCCTGCGCCTGGCCATGCAGACCCGCGAGCAACATATCCGCCGCGAGAAAGCCACCAGCAACATCTGCACCGCCCAGGTCCTGCTCGCCAACATTGCCAGCATGTACGCCGTGTACCACGGCCCGAAAGGCCTGACCCAGATCGCCCAGCGCATTCACCAGTTGACCGCGATCCTGGCCAACGGTTTGAGCGCCCTGGGCCTGAAGGTCGAGCAAGAACACTTCTTCGACACCCTGACCCTCAACACCGGCGCGCGCACCGCCGCCCTGCACGATCAAGCACGCGCCCAGCGCATCAACCTGCGTGTGGTGGACGGTGAGCGTCTCGGCCTGTCGGTCGACGAAACCACCACCCAGGCCGATATCGAAACCTTGTGGGCACTCTTCGCCGACGGTAAAGCCCTGCCGGACTTCGCCGCCAAGGTCGAAGGCAGCCTGCCGGCCGCGCTGCTGCGTCAGTCGCCGATCCTCAGCCACCCGGTGTTCAACCGTTATCACTCCGAAACCGAACTGATGCGCTACCTGCGCAAGCTGGCCGACAAGGACCTGGCGCTGGACCGCACCATGATCCCGCTGGGCTCCTGCACCATGAAGCTCAACGCCGCCAGCGAAATGATCCCGGTGACCTGGGCCGAGTTCGGTGCCCTGCACCCGTTCGCCCCAGCCGAACAAAGCGCCGGCTACCTGCAACTGACCACCGAGCTGGAAGCCATGCTCTGTGCGGCCACCGGGTATGACGCGATCTCGCTGCAACCGAACGCCGGTTCCCAGGGTGAATACGCAGGCATGCTGGCGATTCGTGCCTATCACCAGAGCCGTGGCGATGAGCGCCGCGACATCTGCCTGATCCCGTCATCGGCCCACGGCACCAACCCGGCCACCGCCCACATGGCCGGCATGCGTGTGGTGGTGACCGCCTGCGACACCCGAGGCAACGTCGACATCGAAGACCTGCGCGCCAAAGCCATCGAGCACCGCGACCACCTCGCTGCGCTGATGATCACCTACCCGTCGACCCACGGCGTGTTCGAAGAAGGTATCCGCGAGATCTGCGGGATCATTCACGACAACGGCGGCCAGGTGTACATCGACGGCGCCAACATGAACGCCATGGTTGGCCTGTGCGCGCCGGGCAAGTTCGGCGGCGACGTGTCCCACCTGAACCTGCACAAGACCTTCTGCATCCCGCACGGCGGTGGCGGCCCGGGCGTTGGCCCGATCGGCGTCAAATCGCACCTGAGCCCATTCCTGCCCGGCCACGCGACCATGGCACACAAGGAAGGCGCGGTGTGCGCCGCGCCGTTCGGCAGCGCAAGCATCCTGCCGATCACCTGGATGTACATCAGCATGATGGGCGGCGCGGGCCTCAAGCGCGCTTCGCAGTTGGCGATCCTGAATGCCAACTACATTTCCCGTCGCCTGGAAGAGCACTACCCGGTGCTCTACACCGGCAGCAACGGCTTGGTGGCGCATGAATGCATCCTCGACCTGCGCCCGTTGAAAGACAGCAGCGGCATCAGCGTAGATGACGTGGCCAAGCGCCTGATCGACTTCGGGTTCCACGCGCCGACCATGTCGTTCCCGGTGGCCGGCACCTTGATGATCGAGCCGACCGAAAGCGAATCCAAGGAAGAACTGGACCGCTTCTGCGACGCGATGATCGCCATCCGCGAAGAAATCCGCGCAGTCGAAAACGGCACCTTGGACAAGGACGACAACCCCCTGAAAAACGCCCCGCACACAGCCGCAGAACTGGTGGGCGAATGGAGCCACCCTTACAGCCGTGAACAAGCGGTGTACCCGGTGGCGTCATTGATCGACGGCAAGTACTGGCCGCCGGTTGGCCGGGTCGACAACGTGTTCGGCGATCGCAACCTGGTGTGTGCGTGCCCTTCAATCGAGAGCTACGCATAACCGGATCAAAAATGTGGGAGGGGGCTTGCCCCCGATAGCGGTGGATCAGTTATCTATTGATCGACTGACACACCGCCATCGGGGGCAAGCCCCCCTCCCACACTTTGATCGGGTACACCCGACACCTAATAAGAAACCGGAGAACAACCCATGTCGTTAAGCGTGTTCGACCTGTTCAAGATTGGCATCGGCCCCTCCAGCTCCCACACCGTCGGCCCAATGCGCGCCGCCGCGCGCTTTGTCGAGGGGTTGCGCCGTGACGACCTGCTGAGCGCCACCACCTGCGTCAAGGTGGAACTCTATGGCTCACTCGGCGCTACCGGCAAAGGCCACGGCAGCGACAAGGCCGTGCTGCTAGGCCTGGAAGGCGAACACCCGGACACCGTGAACACAGAAACCATCGCCGCCCGCCTGGCACAGATGCGCAGCGACGGCCGCTTGAACCTGCTCGGCGAACACAGCATTGCGTTCAACGAGAAAGAACACCTGGCGATGATTCGCAAACCCCTCGCCTATCACCCCAACGGCATGATCTTTCGCGCCTTTGACGCCGCCGGTATCCAGATCCGCAGCCGCGAGTACTACTCGGTGGGCGGCGGTTTTGTGGTGGATGAAGACGCCGCCGGCGCCGACCGGATCGTCGAAGACGCCACCCCCCTGACCTTCCCGTTCAAGAGCGCCAAGGACTTGCTCGGTCATTGCGCCACCTACGGGCTGTCCATCAGCCAAGTGATGCTGACCAATGAAAGTGCCTGGCGCCCCGAAGCCGAAACCCGCAACGGTCTGCTGAAGATCTGGCAGGTGATGCAGGACTGTGTGGACGCAGGCTGTCGCAACGAAGGGATCTTGCCGGGAGGCTTGAAGGTCAAGCGTCGTGCCGCTGCCCTGCATCGCCAGCTATGCAAGAACCCTGAGTCAGCCCTGCGCGACCCGTTGTCGGTACTCGATTGGGTCAACCTGTACGCGCTGGCGGTCAACGAAGAAAACGCCAATGGCGGGCGCGTGGTTACGGCGCCCACCAACGGTGCCGCCGGGATTGTGCCGGCAGTGCTGCATTACTACATGCGCTTTATCCCCGGCGCGAATGAAGACGGCGTGGTGCGCTTTCTGCTCACCGCCGCCGCCATCGGAATTCTGTACAAGGAAAACGCATCAATCTCCGGCGCCGAAGTTGGCTGCCAGGGTGAAGTCGGCGTGGCCTGCTCGATGGCCGCCGGTGCGCTGTGCGAAGTATTGGGCGGCAGCGTGTCCCAGGTGGAAAACGCCGCCGAGATCGGCATGGAACACAACCTCGGCCTGACGTGCGACCCGATTGGCGGCCTGGTGCAAGTGCCGTGCATCGAGCGCAATGCCATGGGCTCGGTCAAAGCCATCAATGCCGTGCGCATGGCCTTGCGCGGTGATGGGCAGCATTTTGTGTCCCTCGACAAGGTTATCCGCACCATGCGCCAGACCGGCGCCGATATGAAAAGCAAATACAAAGAAACCGCCCGTGGCGGTTTGGCGGTCAACATTATCGAGTGCTGACGCTTAGACGCGCGTCCGCACGTTTTTCAGGAGCTGAATATGTCCACCGAAACCCTGTTGAAAACCCCATTGCACGCGCTGCACATCGAACTCGGCGCGCGCATGGTGCCCTTCGCCGGCTACGACATGCCGGTGCAATACCCGCTGGGCGTGATGAAAGAACACCTGCACACCCGTGATCAGGCCGGGTTGTTCGACGTGTCCCACATGGGCCAGATCCGCCTGACCGGCGCCAATGCCGCCAAGGCCCTGGAAACCCTGGTGCCGGTGGATATCATCGACCTGCCGGTAGGCATGCAGCGCTACGCCATGTTCACCAATGACCAGGGCGGCATTCTCGACGACCTGATGGTGGCCAACCTGGGTAATGACGAGCTGTTCCTGGTGGTCAACGCGGCCTGCAAGGACCAGGACCTGGCGCACCTGCGCGCCAAGATTGGCGACCAGTGCACCATCGAGCCGTTGTTCGAAGAACGCGCCCTGCTCGCCCTGCAAGGCCCGGCAGCCGTGAAAGTACTGGCGCGCCTGGCCCCTGAAGTGGCCAAGATGACCTTCATGCAGTTCGCATCCCTGCGCCTGCTGGGGGTGGACTGCTACGTCAGCCGTTCCGGCTACACCGGTGAAGACGGCTTTGAAATCTCGGTGCCCGCCGCCGCCGCCGAAAGCCTGGCCCGCAGCCTGCTGGCCGAGACGGAAGTACAGGCCATCGGCCTGGGCGCCCGCGACTCCCTGCGCCTGGAAGCCGGCCTGTGCCTGTATGGCCACGACATGAACACCGACACCACCCCGATCGAAGCCAGCCTGCTGTGGGCGATCTCCAAGGACCGTCGCGCTGACGGCGCACGTGCCGGTGGCTTTCCCGGCGCCGACCGGATCTTTACCCAGCAGCAAGCCGGTGTAAGCCGCAAACGTGTCGGCCTGCTGCCTCAAGAGCGCACGCCCGTGCGTGAAGGTGCGGAAATCGTCGACGAACACGGCACCGTGATCGGCAGCGTCTGCAGCGGCGGCTTTGGCCCAAGCCTCGGTGGCCCGTTGGCGATGGCCTACCTGGACAGCGCGTTCATTGCGCTGGATACCGAAGTGTCTGCACTGGTGCGTGGGAAAAAGGTGCCACTACGTGTAAGTAAAATGCCATTTGTGCCGCAACGTTACTACCGCGGCTGATTGACTGCTTCTATAAGTAACGCGGTCGCAATAACGCGCACTAAACTGTAACGCGACCGCCATAAAACAGTGCATTTTCGATAGTCATTGTTATAGGGGTTAACCTATAACAAGTGACCAATTCTATCGAATAAGTCGGTGCACGAGTATTCAACGAAATGTCACTAGGCCTAGCAAAACCTGGGCTTTTTGCAGGGCTTGTTTTTTCTGCATTAGTTGTCGTAGAGTTTGTCCACTGTGTTTGCATGGGTCGCTTGAAACCTGACCTGGGCAGTAGCCAAAGTTTGCTACAACCCGTTCGACGTCTCTTACTTTCCTGCAACCCAGCCCAGTACTCTTTCATGCGAAAGGGGCTGTCATTCATTTTTAGCGTCAAGGAAATAAGAAAATGTCGGATAAACGTCAGAGCGGTACCGTCAAGTGGTTCAACGACGAAAAAGGGTTTGGTTTTATCACTCCAGAAAGCGGTCCGGATCTGTTCGTACATTTCCGCGCTATTCAGGGCAACGGCTTCAAGAGCCTGAAAGAAGGCCAGAAAGTGTCTTTCGTCGCCGTGCAAGGCCAGAAAGGTATGCAGGCTGATGAAGTGATCCCCGAAGCCTGATCCTTCCTGCGACAAAAAGCCCCTGATGGTGACATCAGGGGTTTTTTTAGGTTCTTCACGGAATCTCGGGAAACACAGAAACAAGAACGCCGATTTGGTTGATGATGTTCGTGCGAGCAAACACATCTAACAAACCGGCGTTCTTATGCGAGATATTAATACTTTCCTTCCCTTTTGGGAGGGCTTTTCTGTCGTCAACATCAAGCCTGACGGCGATGCCCTTCAGATCGACCTGATCCCCCATGCCACCCGGTTCCCATGTTGTGGCGGCTGTCAAAAGCTCTGCTCAACCACTCATGAGTATTGCGAGCGCATCATTCGTGACTTGCCTATTCTCGGCCATGCGGTGCGCTTGAGCGTTTTGCTCCGGCGCGTTGGTTGCCGCGATTGTGGCAAGCGCATGGAGGCGGTTAGTTGGCTGGATCGCTATGCCCGCATGACCCGGCGCCTGGCAGATGCCGTCATTCAAGCGTGCGAGCGCCTTCCAACGCTGCACGTGGCGCAGATGTTTGGCCTGCATTGGGAGACCGTTCGTTTACTGGAGCGTCGAGCCCTGCAAGCAGCATTAAGCGTTTTGCCAAAGGCGAAACCGCGACGCTTGGTCATGGACGAGTTCGCACTCTTCAAAGGTCATCGTTATGCCACCGTTGTCCTGGATGCGGATACGCGACGGGTGCTGTGGATCGGCGAAGGCCGTAGTCGGGCGGCGGTTAGACCCTTTTTTGAAGAGCTGGGGCCCGAGGGCTGCGCGCTAATCGAAGCGGTGGCGATGGACATGAACACCGCTTTTGATCTGGAGGTTCGTCACCACTGCCCCAAAGCGCGAGTGGTCTACGACCTCTTTCATGTGGTGGCCAAATATGGTCGAGAGGTAATTGACCGGGTTCGTGTCGACGAAGCCAATCGACTGCGCCATGACAGGCCTGCACGCAAAGTCATCAAGCAGGCGCGATGGTTACTGCTGCGCAATCCTGAGAACCTGAAAAACCCAGAGCAACAGGTTCATTTGCAGGATCTGCTGGCGGCCAACCAGTCGCTGATGACGGTCTATTTAATGAAGGCTGAACTCAAAACGCTCTGGACGCCGAGCACCGCCTGGGACTGGAGATCAGCTTGGAACCAATGGCTGCGTCACGCCCATGAAAGCGAGATACCTGCCCTGATGCAGTTTGCCAAAAGACTAAAGGGTTACTGGCGAGGCATCGTCAGTCGGGTTCGCTGGCCAATGCACACCGGTCAGTTGGAAGGAATAAACAATCGAATAAAGGTGATCAAGCGTATGGCGTATGGCGTATGGTTACCGGGATAGCGAATTCTTTTTCATGAAGATCAAGAGCGTCTTTCCCGGTAATCCGTGAAGAACCTTTTTTTATGGGCGCGTGAAGGGTGTTGCGCCGTAAAATGCTTTTTTCTTCAGAGAGCCCTGCCATGTCCAAACCCCTGCTGAGCCCCCAAGGCGAATTTCCCGCCGTTGGCCTGGGCCGTCGTCTGGCAGCGATGTTCTATGACTTCCTCCTCTGCACTGCGCTGCTGATTGTCACGGCCTTTATCTACAAGCTGGTGTGGATCGCGTTCGTGGGCGAAGCCAAAATGCGCACCCTCACCGAATCCGGCACGCTGGACGGCGACCCGTTGCTGTCGACGATTCTATTCTTCGTGCTGTTTGGTTTCTTCGCCAAGTTCTGGACCCATTCCGGGCAGACCCTGGGCATGCAGGTGTGGGGCGTGCGCGTACAGAACGCCGACGGCTCGCGGATCAGCCTGTGGCAGGCGCTGTTGCGCTTTGTGGTGTCGATCGCATCGTGGTTATGCGTGGGGCTGGGTTTTATCTGGTCGCTGTTCGACAAGCAGAAACGCAGCTGGCATGACATCTACTCTGACACGCGGTTGGTGCAGGTTCCGAAGCGGAAAAAATAACGCCCTGCTGGTGCGGATCAAAATGTGGGAGGGGGCAAGCCCCTCCCACATGTTCGACCGGGTCAGGCGTTGCCGGCCTGCTTCAGGCGCGCAGCTTGGGTGAAATCAAGCATGCGCTTGAGCGGGCGTACAGCCTGCGGGATCACCGAAGGCTCGACGAAGATCTCGTTACTGCCCTCACGCAGGCACTGCAGCGTGCGCTCCAGCGTATTCATCGCCATCCACGGGCAGTGCGCGCAACTGCGGCACGCCGCGCCATTGCCGGCGGTAGGCGCTTCGATAAAGACCTTGTCCGGGCACAGCTGCTGCATCTTGTAGAAAATGCCGCGATCGGTGGCGACGATGAACGTTTTGTTCGGTAAACGCTGAGCGGCAGCAATCAGTTGGCTGGTGGAACCCACCGCATCCGCCAGTTCGATCACCGAGGTCGGGGATTCCGGGTGGACCAGGATCGCCGCGTCCGGGTACAGCGCCTTCATGTCTTCCAGTTGCTTGGACTTGAACTCTTCGTGGACGATGCAGGCACCGTCCCACAGCAGCATGTCGGCACCGGTCTGGCGCTGAATGTAAGTGCCCAGGTGTTTGTCCGGCCCCCAGATAATGGTCTCGCCGTTGTCCATCAGGCTTTCGACGATTTCCAGTGCACAACTGGAGGTCACCACCCAATCCGCCCGCGCCTTGACCGCCGCCGAGGTGTTGGCATACACCACCACGGTGCGCTCAGGGTGCTGATCGCAGAACGCCGAAAACTCATCCACCGGGCAGCCCAGGTCGAGGGAGCATGTGGCTTCCAGGGTCGGCATCAGGATGCGTTTTTCAGGGGTGAGAATTTTGGCAGTCTCGCCCATGAAACGCACGCCGGCGACCAGTACGGTCTTGGCCGGGTGGGCGGCGCCGAAGCGCGCCATTTCGAGGGAATCGGAGACACAGCCGCCGGTTTCTTCGGCCAGGGCCTGAATCACCGGGTCGCAATAGAAGTGGGCGACCAGCACCGCGTCCTGAGCTTTGAGCTCGGCGGCGATGGCGGTACGCAGGCTGGCCTCTTCCTCGGCGCTGAGGGCCTTGGGCTGCTTGGCATCGAGGTGGGCTTGAACCAGAAGGCGTTCGGAAATTTGCGTCATGTTCGCAAGACCTGCAGGCGCCGTTGCGCGAAAGTCGAGTGTACCACCGGCTCTGGAGCCCTTCGGGCGCCGCCGGACGAAGTGATGTGTCATCAAGCACGGGTTAAGGTGAAGCTGCGCAAGGCTACAGAATATCGAATGGATTCAAAAGCCTAATCTGGCATGGCGCGACGCATCTGTCGGACAAAAAAAAGCGGGAAGGCGCATCACTGGGCCTTCCCGCGTTGACCACGATTAACCTCAGCGCATCAGCACATCCGGATCATCCTGCAACAGGACTGAGTCATGCATCGTCGCCAATGCATCCTTCAACGTCGACTGCTCCAGCGCATCCTTGGATTTTTTGCTTTCCCTGCCCGCGTGTTCGAGCAGTGCCAGGTAGTCACGCTTGGATGAGCCTTCCTTCGGCACCACGGTGTCTTCTACCAGGTTGGCCATCACATACTTCTGCGTGTGGGTATTCTGGGAAGCCGACTGTGTGACGGAAGCACGGGTCAATTGGCCGTCTTTGTAGGCAAAGCTCGCGGTGCTGCTGGCCCTGTCCTGCAATTGCACATACAGGTAATTCTGCGATTCGCGACTGCCATCAAACACCGGCGGTTTCCCACCATCAAGGCCTTTGTGGAAGCTCGCCGAAAGCACCGATTGCTGGTTCTGGGTGACGCTGCGATCCGCGCTGCTGCGACCATTGACCTGGGTTTTCTGCGACACATTGTAGGAAAAGCTGTCGACCTCTGAAGCGCGCATCGGGTTGGAGCTGTCTACGGCCTGCTTGATGGAAGCCTTGAAGTCAGCCAGACCGGTCAGCAAGCCTTTGTCGCTCGGATTGTTGCTCAAGGCTTCCACGGCGCCAGCGCCTTGTGGATAGTTACTGTTCATGGCGCTGAACGCGTCTTTGAACATCGCCATCAAGTCAGTGTTGGCACTCCCTCGCTTTTCCACCCGGTCGAACTGGGCGAGGTAGGTTTTCAGCGCGTTGGCCTGCTGTTTGGCATCGCCGAGGATCGCCGCGTTTTTCAGGTCCACCGCCAGGTCAATGCTACCCGCCGGGCCACTCATGCGTGTGGTGCGGCTCTGGCTGTCGGCGTGAAAAGCCAGAGTCAGGTCATCGCCGCCCTGGGACTTCACCTTGGCATTAAGGTCTACGGACGCCAGCACCTTTGAATCAAACTGAGTCAATTGGCTTAGGTCGAGTTTTGGCGGCACAGCGGTCAGCCCATCAACCGAGGCTTGGAAGGCACTGCCCAGTTGACCGACGGCCTTGAGCTCGTCAGCACTTAAATCGCCCCCCTCCACCGTGGCCTGCACGCCCAGCCCATCTTTCTGGCTCGACAAGCTGAAGGTGACGGTCTTGCCGCTGGCGGTCTTGATGCTGAGGCTGACCTGATTCTCGGCCTTACTGTGCAGCACGGTCTGGTCGGCCTTGATCGCACCGGCGTCCCCGGCCCGGTCGGCCGTGGTGTTGAGCACCGACTGTGAAATGCCCGCGCCGCCGCCTTTGGCGAACTGCGCCACCAATGCTGCCCCCAAGCCGCTGTAGCGACTGGCCGTGGAGGCCGAGTTAAAGCTGGTATTGATGATCTTGCTGACTGCGTCCTGGCTGCTATTTTCCCAGGCCCGCACACTTTCCCGACCCGGCATCTGCCCGTCTCGGGAGTAGATATCAACGACATCGGCAGCCGGATTACCGAGGCTGACCACCGAGGCAGGTCGCACCGGCGAGACATCGACAGTGTTCGCCGAAATGGCGAGCGGTGTGGCTGCAGCGCGAACAATGAGGGGATTGCTAGCGATGATCGGAGTTAGCGTAGTCATGACAGTCCGTGTCTTAAAAGCTTAGTAGCCTCCAATCTAGTCAAGATAAGCCGCGATTGACAGCATTAAAGCCGAAATAAGTGGCAAAGAGCCACGTCAAAAAACTGCCTTTTTGCCGCATCGCGCAGACTCAGGAGCTGTAAGTCAACGCAACACATGCCGCGCGATCGCTCGTAGGAATATGTACAGAACGTGCCGGCATTATCGAATGCCCTACCACAGCAAAAGCAGTGCAGTGCGTAAGGAAGTCGCTGGTGGGGGGAGGTATCTTAATGACATGATGAAGGCCATTTAACCCGCTCGGCCAAACTCAAATGAATAGCACCGTCGGGATGGGCTCTGAGGCCAGCGAACTGGCCACCTCCGGCCTGGGCCAAAACGAAGCGTTCACCGAGCGCGTACTGGCCAGCATCAACGATTGCATTAAAGTACTCGATCTCGATGCCCGCCTCACGTTCATGAGCGAAGGCGGCCAAAAAATCATGGAGGTCAGTGACTTCAACACTATCCGTGGCTGCTCCTGGCCCGATTTCTGGCAGGATCAAGGCAACCTAGACGCCAAGGCCGCCGTACAGGCCGCCAAAAACGGCGAGAGTGCCAGCTTTATCGGCCCGGCCCAGACCCTGGCCGGTAACCTGAAGTGGTGGCATGTACAGGTCAGCCCGATCTTGGGCAGTAACGGCCGACCGGAACAGATCCTCTGCGTATCCCGCGACATCACGGCCCTACGTGAAGCCGAAGAGGCGTTGCGCAAGCTCAACGAATCCCTGGAACAACGGGTGATAGAACGCACCCGCGACCGTGACCGCATCTGGCGGCTGTCTCCGGACTTGATGCTGGTGGCCCAACTCGACGGCGTGATTTCCGCCGTCAACCCAGCCTGGACTCGCATGCTCGGTCACACCGAACACGACTTGGTGGGCAGCCAGTTGCTGGCCCTGGTACACCCGGACGACCTGGCCGACTCCTCATCGGCAGTCAGCCGCCTGGGAGACGGCAAGAACTTCCCGAACTTCAAGAACCGTTACCGCCACCAGGATGGCAGCTACCGCATGATCGCCTGGACCGCCGTGCCCGATAGCGACTACATCCATGCGGTGGGCCGTGATATCCAGGCTGAAGAAGAAGCCAAGGACGCCCTACGCCTGTCGGAAGACGCCCTGCGTCAGTCCCAGAAACTGGAAACCATTGGCCAACTCACTGGCGGTGTCGCACACGATTTCAATAACCTGCTGACGGTGATCAAATCCTGCGCCGACTTGCTCAAGACCCCGTCGCTGAGCGAAGTGCGGCGCATCAAATACGTGGAAGCCATCGCCAACACGGTCGACCGCGCCGCCCGCCTGACCGCGCAACTGCTGACCTTCGCCCGCCGCCAGGCCCTGCGCCCGGAAGTGTTCAACGTCGGAGACAGCGTGTTGCGGGTGGGCGAGATGATGGACAGCCTGACCGGCTCGCGGATCAAGGTCACCATCGAGGTGCCGGATGAACCCTGCTTTATCAACGCCGATGAAAGCCAGTTCGATACCGCGTTGGTGAACATGGTGGTCAATGCGCGGGATGCCATGTCCGGCAATGGCCACTTGACCATCCAGGTCGCGACAGCCGCCTGGCTACCGTCGGTACGTGCCCACCCGGGGCTGGTCGCCGACTACGTGACCATCACGCTGAGCGACACCGGCACAGGTATTGCGCCGGAAAAACTCGATGCCATCTTCGAGCCCTTCTACACCACCAAAGGCATCGGCCAAGGCACCGGGTTGGGCTTGTCGCAAGTGTTTGGCTTTGCCAAACAGTCGGGCGGGGAAATTCTGGTGCAGAGCGAATGCGGCAAGGGCAGCCAGTTTATGTTGTACCTGCCCAAGGTCGAGGCTAGCACGATGCCGACCTCCCAGGACAACCCTAGCGCACCGATTGTCTCGAACTTGTGCGTGCTGATGGTCGAGGACAACGCCGACGTTGGCCTCTACACCTCGCAAACACTGGAGCAGATGGGCTTTCACGTGTTGTGGGTGCCGAACGCCAAGAGCGCGCTGGAAGCCCTGGCCCCTAACCCGGAAAGTTTCCAGGTGGTGTTCTCCGACATCTCCATGCCGGGTATGAGCGGCCTGGAACTGCTCGACGCAATCGAAGCACTCTACCCGTGGCTGCCCGTGGTGCTCACTACAGGCTACAACGACGAATACGCGCGCATCGCCCAGGAAGAAACCAAGCGCTTTGTGCTGCTGCAAAAGCCCTACGCCACTGAGACGTTGGCCTTACTCCTGCAAAAGGTCATCAAGGGCCGGCTGGGCGGCTCGCTGGGCGGGGAATAGGTCGAAGCGACCTCCGCGTCAGCACGCACGCATAAGCGGAGCCGCGTTTCAGCATCGGAAGGCGGATTGCGTGCGGTGAGACATGGCACGTCAACTTTTTCACAAGGCAAAAAAAAACCCGGAAATCCTCACTTGCGTGGGCCTTCCGGATTTTCTAAACCGCCAAAAATGGTGGGTCGTGTGGGATTCGAACCTACGACCAATTGGTTAAAAGCCAACTGCTCTACCAACTGAGCTAACGACCCGCTGTGTTGTGGCGCGTATAATACTGATTTCTAAGGATTATTCAACACCTTATTTGAAATAAATCAGAAATAACGCGTCGGGTCCGTAATTCCGGCCGTTTGGAAGCCTTCTGCGCGCAGTCGGCAGCTGTCGCATTTCCCACAAGCGCGGCCGTCAGCGTCTGCTTGATAGCAGGAAACAGTCAGCGAGTAATCGACGCCAAGTCCTACGCCAGCCTTCACGATATCGGCTTTGCTGAGGTTCTGCAGCGGCGCCAGGATACGGAAGCCCTGCCCCTCTACGCCGGCCTTCGTCGCCAGGTTGGCCATGCGCTCGAACGACTCGACGAACTCTGGGCGGCAGTCCGGGTAACCGGAATAATCCACTGCGTTAACGCCGATAAAGATATCGCGGGCATTCAGCACTTCTGCCCAGCCGAGGGCCAGGGACAGGAATACGGTGTTGCGCGCCGGTACATAGGTGATCGGGATGCCTTCGCTGGGCGCTTCCGGCACGTCGATGCTGCTGTCGGTGAGGGCCGAGCCGCCGATGCCGTTTAGGTTCAGACCAATGACCTTGTGCTCGGCAACCCCCATTTCGCGGGCGATGCGGGCAGCGGCGTTCAGCTCGGCGCGATGGCGCTGGCCGTAGTCAAAACTCATGGTGTAGCAGGTGTAGCCTTCAGCCTGCGCCATGGCCACCACCGTGGCGGAGTCGAGGCCACCGGACAGCAGGATCACTGCGCGTTTTTGATCAATCGGTTGTTCGGTCATTTCAGCGTCCCGGCTCGTCGTTCCAAAGGTATTTATGCAGCTGCAGTTGCAGACGGACCGGCAGGTTATCAGCCACCACCCAGTCGGCCAGGTCGCGTGCGTTGAGGTCGTGATGGCTTGGCGAGAACAGCACCTCGCCCGCGCGGCGGTCCAAACCATACTGGATCAGCTTGGTGCTCGCCCAGTCGTAATCGTCGCGCGAACAGATCACGAACTTGACCTGATCGTTGGCTGTCAGCAGGTTCAGGTTCTCGTAGAGGTTGCGATGCGCCTCTTTGGAGCCCGGGGTCTTGAGGTCGACCACCCGGCTTACACGCGGGTCCACAGCGGAAATATCCAGAGCGCCGCTGGTTTCCAGGGACACCTCGTAACCGGCGTCACATAGCTGCTTGAGCAAGGGGATGGCGTTGGGTTGCGCCAACGGCTCGCCGCCTGTCACGCAGACGTAGCGTGGCCGGTAACCGGCAACCTGCTCCAGGATGTCTTCAAGGGTGCGCACCGTGCCGCCACTGAAGGCGTAGGCGCTGTCACAGTACTGGCAACGCAGGGGGCAACCAGTCAGGCGCACAAATACTGTGGGCAGGCCGGCCGTTCGCGTTTCACCCTGTAACGAGTAAAAAACTTCGGTGATGCGTAATGTGTCTTGCATAGTCGCCACGGGCGTAACAGCTAAACAGGCTGTCCGCCTCCGTCAGGCACTTCAAGGAATTACGCCAACGCGTCAACCCCAGGAAGCGTGTTTCATAAAAGGGAGCGGATTCTAACGAAAAAACCCGCGCCAGGCGCGGGTTTCTTCTAAACGGACTGCATCGCTTATAGGCGCTGCAGGTCGCGTTGAGCCAACTGTGCAGCGGAAGTCCCCGGATACTGGGCAACGACCTGCTGCAGAATGCCTTTGACCTTGTCGGTGTGACCCAGGCGGCGTTCTACGTCAGCAAGTTTGTACAGCGAATCCGGCACCTTGGCGTGCTTGGGGTAAAGCTGGCTGACCTTGGCAAATGCCTGGCCCGCCCCCTGCAGATCACCCTTTGCCAGGTTTACCTCACCCAGCCAGTACTGGGCGTTGCCCGCGTACTGACTGTTTGGGTAGCGACCAAGGAATGCGGTAAAGGCTTTGCTGGCCTTGTCGAAATCCTTGGCTTTGATCAGGTCGAAGGCTGCGTCGTAGTACAGTTTTTCCTTCGCCGGATCACCCGGTTCACTGCTGGCAGCAGGGGCCGCGGCGGCGCCCCCTGCTGCTGCTCCACCGGTGGCGGCACTTGGCGCGCCACCGGCAGAAGAATTATCAGGAGTAGCGGCAGGTGTAACGCCGGCTCCTATACGTCGATCAAGATCCTGGTATCGCTCCAGGCCTTCTTGCTTCAGCTGGTTCACTTGATTCTGCAGAACTTCAATGGTGCCTTGTTGCTGCGACAATTGATCCTGCATGCGTTGCAGCTGGTTGAACAGTTCGCCCTGTGCCGAGGGAGCGGACGTAGCCGCCCCCCCAGCATAGGCGCCGTTCGTGCCATAACCCGCTGGCGGATAACTGCTCCCGCTATTGTTATAGCCTGAGTTGCTATCTTCCACAGGAACCGCAGCCCACACCGCAAGCGGTGCGAGGCTGAGAGCCAATACAGTTAGAGCACGACGGCACGTTCGCATGACGAATTACTTACGCAGTTCGACGCGACGGTTTTGAGCCCAGGACTGCTCGTCGTGGCCAGTAGCAACTGGACGCTCTTTACCGTAGGAAACCAGTTCCAGTTGGCCTGGAGCAACACCTTGCAGTACCAGGTAGCGCTGAACGGCTTTCGCACGACGCTCGCCCAGTGCCATGTTGTACTCGCGAGTACCACGTTCGTCGGTGTTACCTTCCAGAACAACGCGAGCGCCGTTAGCTTTCAGGTCCTTCGCGTGAACGTCCAGAGCGCGCATGGCTTCTGGTTTCAGGTCCGAACTGTCGTATTCGAAGTAGAAAGTGGTGATTGCGCGCAGAGCAGCTTCTTCGCTCAGGGAGCCGTCAACTGCACCAGTGTTAGCGCCGTAACCAGCGTTTGGATCAACAGCTGCGCCTTCACCGGCATTGTCGCCGCCTTTAGACGAGCAACCAACGGCTACGGACAGAGCCAGAGCCAGAGCAGCAAACTTACCAAACTTCAGCATTTCCATCGTGAAACTCCTAATGAACCCCAGTGTGTTAAGCAAATCATGTAGCGCCGCGTCAGTTCAGGTAAGGGGACCAGGATGGTTCTCTGACTTCGCCTTGTGCGGTAGGAAGCGGGAGCCTTACGCGTCCATTAATGGACACGAGCATCAAGACTCCCCGGCCCTGCTGGCGGGTGGCGTAGATTACCATGGTGCCGTTGGGCGCAACAGTGGCTGACTCATCAAGGTTGGTATCTGTAAGGATTTTTACGGTTCCGCGCTGCAAATCCTGGGCCGCAACCCGGAAATTAGTGAAACCATCCTGACGGTGAATCATCACCAACGTCTTTTCATCAGCCGAAAGCTTAGGGTTGGCGTTGTAGTTACCAATAAAGGTCACGCGTTCCGCGCCACCGCCACCCACGCTCGTTTTATAAATTTGAGGCTTGCCGCCACGGTCGGAGGTGAAATAGATGGTCGAACCATCTTTACCCCAGAACGGTTCGGTGTTGATACCAGGACCGCTGGTTACGCGGCTGATCTGGCGCGAAGCCATGTTCATCACGTAGATATCCGGGTTGCCGTCTTTGGACAGCACGAATGCCAGGCGAGAACCATCCGGTGACCAGGCTGGCGCACCGTTGAGGCCTTCGAAGTTGGTGATCTGCTCACGACGGCCAGTATCGATGTGCTGGACGAAGATGCGCGGACGCCTCTGTTCAAAGGACACGTAGGCAATGCGCTTGCCGTCCGGCGCGAAGCGCGGCGACAGGATTGGCTCACGCGATTGCAGCAAGGTCACGGCCCGCGCGCCATCATAGTCGGAACGCTGCAGCGTGTAGCGCGTGTTATCTACGGAGAAACGCTCAGCCGTTACATAGAGCAGACGCGTCGAGAAAGCACCCTTGATACCGGTGAGTTTTTCAAACGACTGATCCGAGATGTAGTGGGCCATGTCCCGCAATTGCTCGGCGGTGCCCGATACACTGCCGGTCAAGACCTGCTGCTCGGTCGCCACGTTGAACAAGGTGTACTGGATCTGCAGGCGACCGCCGGCGGGCACGATGCTGCCGACCATCAGGTACTGGGCGCCTACGGCTTTCCAGTCACGGAAGATGACTTCGCTGGCCTGGGTCGGCTGGCTGATCATGTTGCCTTTCGGAATCGGCGCGTAATAACCGGAGTTGCGCAGGTCGTCGCTGACGATCTGGGCCATGTCGTCCGGCAGCACGCTGCCGCCCTGCCAACCGAACGGCACAACGGCGATCGGGGTGGCCCGATCGCTACCGCTAGTGACCAGGATGTTCTTTTCATCCGCCGCCGCTATCCCTGCCATGCAGCAAATAACGACAAGCATTCCTCGAAGAAGGTTTCTCACAAGGCTAAATCCTCAGGTGTGAATGTCATCTTGAATGAACGATAGGGAGCGAAGTCGCTTGGTTTCATTCCCTGCATCTCGGTCAACCGGCCAATATTCTTGACGGCCGCGACCGCCGAACTGTCGAACGAACCGTCACCACTGGACTTGGCCACGCTGACCGAAGTCACCGTACCGTCCGGCAACATGCCGATCTGCAGCACTACTGTCATGCCTTTGCGTGCCGAAGGTGGACGTGTCCAACCTTCTGCTGCCCGTGCCCGAATCAGGTCATCGAAACTGCCCGCGACTTCATCGCCACGCTCATCGGCCAAGGCTTGCTGACGCTGCGGCGTGTCGGAGAGCAAATCTGCCAAGGCCTGGGCCTTTTTCTCTTCGGCGGATTTACGCGCTGCTTCCTGGGCCTTTTTCTTGCTGGCGTCGGCGGCAGCTTTCTTCTTCGCGTCGTCGGCGACTTTCTTCTTCGCCTCGTCTGCTTCAGTTTTTTTCTTGGCGTCTTCGGCGGCTTTCTTCTTCGCGTCTTCGACTATCTTTTTCTTGGCTTCTTCAGCGGCCTTTTTCTTGGCCTCTTCTTCGGCAGCTTTTTTGGCTTCTTCTTCAGATTTCTTCTTGGCTATATCAGCCAATTGTTTCTCTTCAGCTTTTTTAGCTTCGGCAGCCTTCTCGGACTTTTTGGCTTCATCAGCCTTTTTCGCCTCGTCAGCCTTCTTCGCTTCGTCAGCCTTTTTCGATTCCTCGGTCTTTTGAGCCGCCTCTTCTTTCTTTTGTTCCGCAGCAGCCTTCACCGCTTCCTGCTCGACCTTCTTCTGTTCCATCTGCTCGACTTCAGTCTGGCGCGCAGCCGACTTCTGGGCCTCACCCGCAATCTTCTGATTGGTCTGGGTGGTGGCCTGACTTTTCGATTTCAGCTGATACAGGGTCGCCTGCACGATCGGCTTGGCTGGCGGCAGGTCCGGGGTCATGGCAAAGCTGACGAACAGCATGCCAAACACCAGGACGTGCAGGGCAATTGCCCAGACGCTAGGCCAGAAGAAGCTTTCCGAGGCGGACGGCTCTCGCTGTTGGTGCATCAGGGCGCCTCGGTAATCAAGCCAACGTTACCGACGCCGGCCTTCTGCAGCCCGCCCATGGCGCCCATGACGGAGCCATAGTCGACGACTTTATCGCCGCGAATGAACACCTGGGTGTGCTTGCCGCCCTCGTTGCCGGACCGGATGATCTTGGTCACGGCATCGGTCATCTGCGGCAAGGTCATGGCCTTGTCCTGCTGTTTCTGGGTGTCGACTTCGCTGCCAAGGTTCCAGTAATAGGTCTTGTCAGCCTTGATCGAAATGGTCAGGACCTGAGTGTTGTTGTCCTGCGGCAAGGCTTCGCTGGAAACCTTGGGCAGATCAACCTTCACGCCCTGATTGAGCATCGGCGCGGTCACCATGAAGATCACCAGCAGCACCAGCATCACGTCGATGTAAGGCACTACGTTCATCTCGGCGACCGGCTTGCGCTTTTTGCGAGCTCGAGCGATTAAAGCCATTGGGAATTACCTGCTTATTCTTCGCTGGTGTGCACTTTACGGTGCAGGATCGCCTGGAATTCGTCGGCGAAGGTGTAGTAACGGCTGATCAAGGTTTCACCGCGCGCGGCGAAGCGGTTGTAGGCGATTACCGCCGGGATCGCAGCGAACAGGCCGATCGCGGTGGCGACCAGGGCTTCGGCGATACCCGGAGCCACGGTGGCCAGGGTCGCTTGCTGGGCCTGGGCCAGGCCGCGGAAGGAGTTCATGATCCCCCACACGGTACCGAACAGGCCGATGTACGGGCTGACGGAACCCACGGTGGCGAGGAACGGCAGGCTCTGCTCCAGCTTCTCTTCTTCGCGGGAGATGGCCACACGCATGGCACGGGCCACGCCTTCCATGACCGCTTCCGGGTCGACGCCCGGCTGCTGGCGCAGGCGCGAGAATTCCTTGAAGCCGGCACGGAAGATCTGCTCGACGCCCGAATCCGGGTCAGGGTTGCTGCCCGCCTGGCGATACAGTTTGGACAGGTCGATACCCGACCAGAAGCGCTCTTCGAAGCTCTCCAGGGCTCGTCGACCGGCACGCAGCAGGTTGCTGCGCTGAAAAATCATGACCCAGGATGTAACCGATGCGGCTAACAGGATCAGCATCACCAGTTGAACCACGACACTGGCATTACTGACCAGGCTCCACATGGAGGAATGGTCGACGACGGTAGGTTCCACGCTAAATCTCCTGCTTTGATTGTTTACCCGCGCCGCTCACGGCAGCAAAGGCCGCACGTAGAGTTTCGGGAATGGCCCGAGGTTTCAAACTATTGGTGCGCACACACGCCACCAGAAACTGCCCCTCACAGAGCAGCGTTGCATCCGTAGCCCGCCTGACCTGCTGTTTAAAGCGCAGGCTGGCCCGGTTCAATTCGATTACTTCAGCGCTGACCAGCAGCTCATCGTCCAATCGCGCGGGTGCGAAATAACGCGCCTCGCTGGAATGCACGACAAACAACAGGTCCTCTCCTGCCAGCTGGGATTGGGCAAAGCCCAGCTCCCGTAGCCGCTCGGTTCGAGCCCGCTCCATGAACTTGAGGTAATTGACGTAATACACGATGCCGCCCGCATCGGTGTCCTCGTAATAAACGCGACAGCGATGTGCGAACGACTGATCCCCGTTTTGCGCGCGCATACTCTAGTGCTTACTCCTCAGGTTGCCAATCCGCTCAGGCAACTGTTTTTTCATTCGCTGAAACATTTTCACTGACTGAATGACGACGCCAGCCACTAGGACAGCACAAACCTCGAATAAATCGACGAACAAAGCCTTTTTAATCGTCCACCGCATCGAGGAATTCGTCTACCACGGGCATCTCGCCCAATCGTGACGGAATGTTTAGCCCAAAGTGCAAATAGGCATGCCGGGTAACCACCCTGCCCCGCGGCGTGCGCATGATGTAGCCCTGCTGGATCAGGTACGGCTCCAGCACGTCCTCAATGGTATGGCGCTCTTCACTGATGGCGGCCGCCAGGCTGTCCACGCCCACCGGTCCACCGTCGAACTTCTCGATCATGGTCAAGAGTAGCCGTCGATCCTGGTGATCGAAGCCGCGCTCATCCACGTCCAGCAAGTTCAACGCCAGGTCGGCCACAGGTTTGGTGATATGCCCCTTGGCCCGCACTTCGGCAAAATCACGCACGCGCCGCAGCAAGCGGTTGGCGATCCGTGGCGTGCCCCGCGCCCGACGGGCGATTTCAAACGCGCCTTCGGGGTCCAGGGGCAGGCCGAGAATGCCGGCCGAACGGCTGACGATGGTCGCCAGGTCTGCGGTGCTATAGAACTCTAGACGCTGAACAATACCGAAACGGTCTCGCAACGGGTTGGTCAGCATGCCCGCACGTGTGGTTGCGCCCACCAGGGTGAACGGCGGCAGGTCGAGCTTGATCGAGCGGGCCGCTGGGCCTTCACCGATCATGATGTCGAGCTGGAAGTCCTCCATCGCCGGGTACAACACTTCCTCGACGATGGGCGACAGCCGGTGGATTTCGTCGATAAACAGCACGTCGTGCGGTTCGAGGTTGGTCAACAACGCCGCCAGATCGCCCGGGCGCTCCAGCACCGGGCCGGAGGTGGACTTGATCGACACCCCCATTTCCTGGGCGATGATGTTGGCCAGGGTGGTTTTACCCAACCCCGGCGGGCCGAAGATCAAGGTGTGATCCAGGGATTCACTGCGCCCACGCGCGGCCTGGATGAACAACTCCATTTGCTCGCGCACGGTGGGCTGGCCGATGTAGTCGGCCAGGCTCAGGGGGCGGATGGCGCGATCCTGGATTTCTTCACGGTCACGGGCGCCCGTGGCCGCGATCAGACGATCAGCTTCAATCACTTAAATCATTCCCTTCAGGGCTCGGCGGATCATGTCTTCGCTGCTCAGGTTCTTGTCCTTGATGGCCGACACCGCTTTGCTGGCTTCCTGCGGCTTGTAGCCCAGGGAGATCAGCGCGCTGACCGCATCGCTTTCGGCACTCGCCACCTGGCCCGCCGGCAGATCCGGCTGGTTCGGCACCAGCGCGAACATGCTCGGGGCGACTTCCCAGGCCTTGAAGCGGTCCTTGAGCTCCACCAGCAGGCGTTCGGCGGTTTTCTTGCCGACCCCCGGCACCTTGGTCAGCGCCGAGGTGTCCTGGGCCGAAACGGCACGCACCAGTTCATCCACTTCCAGACTCGACATCAGCGCCAGGGCCAGTTTAGGCCCTACGCCATTAAGGCGAATCAGTTCGCGGAAGAAGTCACGGTCACGCTTGCCAATGAAACCATAGAGCAGTTGCGCATCTTCTCTCACCACAAGGTGAGTATGCAGGGTCAGTGGCTCGCCAACCGACGGAAGGCGGTACAGGGTGGTCATGGGCACTTCCAGCTCATACCCCAGCCCGTTGACATCCAGAATCAGGTGCGGCGGCTGTTTCTCAGCCAGGGTGCCGCGCAAGCGTCCAATCACGGTTCAGATCCTTAAGGCTTGGGGTCAGATCGAGGCCTGACCGGAAATAACGATTGCGCCGATGCTATCAGAGACGCAGCCGCCCGCCACGACTGCGCGCCGCACCCAGGCCGTGAGGCAGCAGGCTGGAACGGGTGTGCGCGTGGCAAATGGCGATGGCCAGGGCGTCGGAGGCGTCGATCTGCGGCTTGGAGGTGAGCTTGAGCATGTGCATGACCATCATCTGCACCTGTTCTTTATTGGCTGCACCGGTGCCGACCACGGCCTGCTTGACCTGGGTGGCGGTGTACTCGGCGATTTCCATGGCCTCTTCGGCACCGGCTACGATCGCGGCGCCACGGGCCTGGCCAAGCTTGAGGGCCGAGTCGGCGTTTTTCGCCATGAACACCTTTTCGATCCCCATCGTCACCGGTTTGTAGGTCTGGATCACTTCACGCACACCGCGATAGACGATCTGCAGGCGCTCGGCCAACTCGCCCGCGCCAGTGCGGATGCAGCCCGAGGCGACATACACGCAGCCGCGCGGGGTGTGTTGCACCACGCCAAAGCCGGTGATGCGCGAACCGGGGTCGATACCTAGGATTAAAGTCATAACGCCTGCAGGTCGGGTAAACACAGTTTTTGATACAGGGAAGATCCAATGTGGGAGGGGGCTTGCTCCCGATGGCGGTGATTCAGTCGATTTATAAATGACTGACACACCGCCATCGGGAGCAAGCCCCCTCTCACATGTTGATCCACATCGCCCTTCAGCCTAGCTGCTCGGCTACCGATTCTGGAATGTCAGCGTTCGAGTAGACGTTCTGCACGTCATCCAGGTCCTCAAGCATATCCAGCATCTTCAGCACTTTCTGCGCGCCGTCCAGGTCCAGTTCGGCGCTGGTGGTCGGCAGCATCACGATTTCCGCGTCGGTGCCTTTGAAACCGGCGGTTTCCAGCGCGTTACGCACCGCATAGAACCCGGCGAACGAGGTGAACACGTCGATGGAAGCGTCCTCGTTGGTCACCACGTCGTCGGCATCCGCCTCCATCGCGGCTTCCATCAACGCGTCTTCATCCACACCCGGCGCGAAGGAAATCTGGCCCTTGCGCTCGAACAGGTAGGCCACCGAGCCATCCGTGCCGAGATTGCCACCGCACTTGCTGAACGCATGGCGCACGGCCGCGGCGGTACGGTTGCGGTTATCGGTCATGCACTCGACCATCACCGCCACGCCGCCCGGGCCGTAGCCTTCGTAGGTCAGCTCGACCATGTCGTCGGTATCGGCCGCACCGGCACCACGGGCCACGGCGCGGTCGATGATGTCGCGACTCATGTTCGCGCCGAGGGCTTTGTCCAGCGCCAGGCGCAGACGCGGGTTGGAGCCCGGATCACCGCCGCCTTGGCGGGCGGCGACGGTCAGCTCGCGAATCCACTTGGTGAAAATCTTGCCTTTCTTGGCATCCTGACGCTCTTTGCGGTGCTTGATGTTCGCCCACTTGGAATGGCCAGCCATAACACAACTCCGAAATTCTCTAAAAACCTTATCAACCCCGCACCCGGCGGGATACAACCCTTGTAACGCAAAGGCGCATCCGAAGATGCGCCTTTTTGACTGCGTAAAACCCTATCGCGCTTTCACGCAGCGGCCTTACTCAGCCTTCGGCGCCTCGCGCAGGCGGATATGCAGCTCGCGCAGTGCCTTGGCATCCACGACACCCGGGGCCTGGGTCATGACGTCCGCAGCGCTCTGGGTTTTCGGGAAGGCAATCACTTCACGGATCGACTGGGCGCCGGTCATCAGCATCACCAGACGGTCCAGGCCGAAGGCCAGGCCGCCGTGGGGCGGTGCGCCGTATTTCAGGGCGTCGAGCAGGAAGCCGAATTTCTCTTCCTGTTCCGCTTCGTTGATGCCCAGCAGACGGAATACCGCTTGCTGCATTTCCTTGCGGTGGATACGGATCGAACCGCCACCCAGCTCGGTGCCGTTCAAGACCATGTCGTAGGCCCGGGACAGAGCGCCCGCAGGGTTGGCTTCGAGCTCTTCAGGCGAGCACTTCGGCGCGGTGAACGGGTGGTGCAAGGCGCTGAAGCTGCCGTCGTCGCTCTCTTCGAACATCGGGAAGTCGACGACCCACATCGGCGCCCACTTGCAGGTCAGCAGATCCAGGTCGTGGCCCAGCTTGATCCGCAGCGCGCCCAAGGCTTCGCTGACGATCTTGGCCTTGTCGGCGCCGAAGAACACGATGTCACCGTCGACCGCGCCCACGCGATCCAGGATCACATTGAGGTTGGCTTCCGGGATGTTTTTCACGATCGGCGACTGCAGGCCTTCAACGCCCTTGGCGCGCTCGTTGACCTTGATGTACGCCAGGCCCTTGGCACCGTAGATGCCGACGAACTTGGTGTAGTCGTCGATCTGCTTGCGCGGCATGCTCGCGCCGCCAGGCACGCGCAGGGCGGCGATGCGGCATTTCGGGTCGTTGGCCGGGCCGCTGAACACCTTGAAGTCGACATCCTTGAGCTGGTCGGCCACGTCCACCAGTTCCAGCGGGTTACGCAGGTCTGGCTTGTCGGAACCGTAACGGCGCATGGCTTCTTCGAAGGTCATGTGCGGGAATTCGCCGAACTCCAGGTCCAGCACTTCCTTGAACAGGTTGCGGATCATTTGTTCGGTGATGCCCATGATCTCTTTTTCATCGAGGAAGCTGGTCTCGATGTCGATCTGGGTGAATTCAGGCTGGCGATCAGCACGCAGGTCTTCGTCACGGAAGCACTTGGCGATCTGGTAGTAACGGTCGAAGCCGGCCACCATCAGCAGTTGCTTGAACAACTGCGGCGATTGCGGCAGGGCAAAGAAGCTGCCGGCGTGGGTACGGCTCGGCACCAGATAGTCACGCGCGCCTTCCGGAGTGGCACGGGTGAGGATCGGGGTTTCGACGTCGAGGAAGCCGTTTTCATCGAGGAAGCGGCGGATGCTGGTGGTCATGCGCGAACGCAGACGCAGCTTCTCGGCCATTTCCGGGCGGCGCAGGTCCAGGAAGCGATAGCGCAAGCGGGTTTCTTCGCCAACATCGGAGTATTCGTTCAGTGGGAACGGCGGAGTTTCCGACTCGTTCAGCACTTCCAGTTCGTAGCCCAGCACTTCGATCGCGCCAGAAGCCATGTTCGGGTTCACCGCACCGGCCGGACGCAGGCGTACCTTGCCGGTGATCTTCACCACGTATTCGCTGCGCACGCGGTCGGCCGCGGCGAAGCTCTCGGCGCGGTCCGGGTCGAACACCACCTGGGCCAGACCATCACGATCACGGATATCGAGGAAGATCACCCCGCCGTGGTCGCGGCGACGGTGAACCCATCCGCAAAGGGTGATTTCCTGACCTTCCAGGGTCTCGTTCAGTTGGCCGCAATAATGGCTGCGCATCATGGTAGTGGTTTCACTTCTCGTAATTCGAAATTCGGTGGCAGGCTTGGCCTCAGTCACCGCACATAAGTCAGGGGACGGATAATGCAGGAGCCTGCGCGTAGAGTTCAACTCAGTCTGCTTTGTCGCCGCCCGCCAGATTCTTCTTCGAGCCGGTCTTGAAGTCGGTCTCGTACCAGCCGCTGCCGCTCAGGCGGAAGCCCGGCATGGACAGCATCTTTTTAAGCTGCGGCGCCTGGCAGGCTGGGCAATCGACCAGCGGCGCGTCACTGATCTTCTGGATGGCTTCCAACTGATGACCACAGGAAGCACATTGATAGTCGTACATGGGCATGGAGATGTCTCGGCGATCAGATCGTTACTGTGCCGCGCCTGCCTCCGAACAGAGGGCACCGCGCAGAAAGCGCTGGCAGCAGCAAAGCGCGGGATTATATCTGGTAAATCGAGGCAGCGCAGCCGGCTTTCTGCCCGAGGCCCGGCCCGCCTGCACGTTGGGCCGGCCCCGGAACCACCGGACTACTCAGAGTTTGACAGGCAAGCACGGCCTTTCAATACGTGAACCACGCAAACTACCCGGACCAGCCCGCTGAAGTTCTTCACGCCGCCATAGCGCAAATGCACTTCCCGATCGACATAAGACAACAATGCACTGACTGAACAGGCATTGAGCCTGGCTATTTCCGTGAGGATATTCCAGTAGATCTGTTCCAGCCGCAAGCAAGTCGAAAACCCATTGAGCCTTACCGATCGGGACAGCGGCCGCGCCAGCCCCATATCGAACCCTTTGACAAAGGGATCGACGTTTATCTTTTGAAAACCACAGGTCTCCATCACTCTACTACCCACTCCACGTGACATACACCTGACACTCCATTGCCAAACAGCGGTCCATGGGTTTCTCCCATTGGACGGTGGGCCTATCAAACAGCAGGAAGACGGGGGCAGCCAGAAGACGGGGAGTTGATAGTCGTAGGACAACGCTAGGAAACACGGAGAAACAAGCGAGCGGCGCCAGGACGGCGCCACCCGGGGTCGACGTCTACTTGCTTTCGAGCAGGGAACGCAGCATCCACGCAGTTTTTTCGTGAACTTGCATACGCTGGGTCAGCAGGTCGGCCGTCGGTTCATCGCTGACCTTGTCGAGCAGTGGGAAAATGCCGCGCGCGGTGCGCGTAACCGCCTCCTGCCCCGCCACCAACTGCTTGATCATCTCTTCAGCGCTGGGCACGCCCTCTTCTTCCTTGATCGAAGACAGTCGCGCATAGATCGAATAGGCCCCCGGCGCCGGGAAGCCCAAGGCACGAATTCGCTCGGCAATCAGGTCAACCGCCAGCGCCAGCTCGTTGTACTGCTCTTCGAACATCAAGTGCAGCGTGCGAAACATGGGGCCCGTGACGTTCCAGTGGAAGTTGTGGGTCTTCAGGTACAGTACATAGGTATCGGAAAGCAGACGCGAAAGCCCATCGACGATGGATTTGCGATCTTCTTCACTGATACCGATATCGATTGCCATGTTTATCCCCTTCAATTGAACAGCATTCATTGACCAGGTGCCGGACCACTCTAGCAAGAGTAACCAGCGTGTGCAGCTCAACACGCCGAGGCACGCGCGGCAAATCGCCCTGCTAGGCCTCGCTGGCCCGCGACGGTGAGGGCTTTGGGCGCTGTAGGAAGTTTCCCGACAGCAGGCAAAACACCTGCAACTGTCTAGGACAAGCGTTTGACGCAGAAATGCCCCTCCCCTCGCACCCCCCCCGGAAATGCTTGATTTGAGTAGGCACAGCCTTTGCTGTTAAATAGGCAGCGTGTCGCTGTCGTTATTTTCTTCGTCCAGCGCATAGGCTGATACCCGCGCACGTGCTCAACGCCTCCCATTGTTCAGAAGCGAACCGTGCCAGTCAGCTCTTCCTTGTGATCCGTCTTAACGTGAGTTAATCAAAATGTTGAAAATCGTCCACCTGCTAACGGGCGTTGCAGCTTTGCTGCTGTCCTTTATCCCGAGCCTGCAGCCTGAAAGCCTGCCTTACCTGCAACAACATGACGCTCTGTACCTGGCCTTGTTCGGCCTTCTCAACCTGACGCTGGCGCCAGTGATTCCTTACTGGAACAAAGGCACGCGTCATCAACTGCAAAACCTGGTCAGCGCGCTGCTGGTGCTGACTGTTGTCGTACAAACCCTCACCCTCCTGGCACCCATGCCTGAAGTCGGTGGCCACCCGGCCATCCTGCTCAGCCTGGTGATTGCGCTGGTCGCCATCGTTCTTCACCTGGCCATCAGCTTCTACCGTTCGTCCCCTACGGCCGCGTCGCAAAACTACGACATGACCAATCGGGATACCGGGACCGTCAAGTGGTTCAACACGTCCAAAGGCTTCGGCTTTATTTCCCGCGATTCGGGCGACGATATCTTCGTCCACTTCCGGGCCATCCGTGGCGAAGGCCATCGCGTTCTGGTCGAAGGCCAGCGTGTGGAATTCTCCGTCATGAACCGCGACAAAGGCCTGCAAGCCGAAGACGTGATCGCCGCCTTGCCGCGTCGCTGATTCCAGGCTAAGCAGTAAAAAAAACCGCGATCCGGCGTAGGCTGGATCGCGGTTTTTTTATGGCGCGGCTATTAATAGTGAGGCGGCGGCGCTTCTTCTTCGGACGACTCGAACTGGCTGCCCATTTCTTCCTGGCGCTTGAGCAGCGCAGTCATCTGCAGTTGCAGGCGTTCGACCGCCCGCTGCTGGGTGACCAGAATATCGTTGAGGGTTTCGATGGTGTCGTCCTGAAAGGCCAGGCGGCTTTCCAGGTCGGTCACGCGGTCTTGCAGATCCATGGTTCAGTCCTGGGTAAAGATGAAGTCGGCAGGCAATAGCTCGCGCAACCGCGCACGAATGGCAGCCACTTGTTCTTCTGTATACGGCCGCGCCGGGTGCTTGCCCCAGACTGGCGCAGGCCAGGCAATGTCGTCGCGTTTGCGCACGATCACATGCACATGCAACTGACTGACAACATTCCCCAGCGCGCCGATGTTCATCTTATCGGCCACTAAGCCTTCGTTGAGCAATTGCGCCAGGGCCGTGGTTTCTTCCCACAGCTTCTGTTGATCTGCGACACCCAGTTGAAACACTTCGCTGATACCGTTGATACGCGGCACCAGAATGTACCAGGGGTAATTCGAGTCATTGGACAGCAGCAGGCGGCACAACGGGAAGTCCCCGATGGCCAGTGTGTCTTGTTGCAGGCGTTGATCTAAGGCGAACACCGCGGGCACTCCGTTCGGCAGGTCAGATTCTGGGGCCCAGCATACCTTCGAACGCTTGCGGCTTCACTTCGAATGCAGAAGCCAGCGCGCATCCCGATAAAAAACCTGCCCTTTTTCGAGGCAGGCGAATAATTGAGCTACGCTAACTCGGGCCTCACCGGGATGCACCAAAATGACCCACCCGTGCATCAAATAGATCCGCCAAGTACCCACTCATGAGGGTGAATCGGTAACGTTTCTCTCAGGTACAGGATTCATGCACCACAGGAGCAAGGGAATGCATGGCCGTCAAGAGCAAACCAAACGGCGTAAGAAGCCCGTGCTTATGCGCTTTTTACAGTGCAGCAAGGTTTTTCACGAAAAAATGACATTCAGTTACCGGTTTGGGCGCGCTTGTTGCATTCACACCCACATCGTCGGCAACGGCACCCTTCAGGAAGCGGGTGTTTCGCGATAAGAACAGCAGCGGGTCAATGCGGAACAAGGACGCATTCAAACTATGAAAGGGGTTTGAAAAGAGCATTGAAGTTGTCAGTCCGGTTGCATTCGGACTGTGAATTTGCGACACGGATCTAGCAATTTACGACAGCCTCGTAAAGAAGCTGAAAGGAAAGATGGGTAAGTATCGTCATTAGAGTCAGCGTGATATAACTTTGCGCTGACACAAAAAAGAAAGAGCCGCCCAGATAAAAATACAGGTGGGACGGCAGTACTCTTCCTAAAACCAAAGGAGCAAATCACGATGCGCGTGATGAAGTGGAGCATGATCGCCCTCGCTGTTTCAGCAGGCACCTCGCAGTTCGCAATGGCGTCTGCCCAAGACGATGCCAAGGGCTTTGTTGAAGACAGCACTTTCAGCATCAATACCCGTGCGCTGTATTTCAGCCGCGACAAACGCAACAATGACTCCGGCCAAAGCCGCAGCGAAGAAACCGGTCTTGGTTTCAACGGTCTCTACCAGTCGGGCTTCACCCAAGGCACCATCGGTGTCGGCGTCGACGCCATCGGCCTGCTGGGCCTCAAGCTCGACAGCGGCAAGGGCCGTGCTGGCACCGGTCTGTTCCCAACAGGTTCGGATGGTCGCTCGCAAGACGACTACTCCAAAGGCGGCGGCGCAGTTAAATTCCGCCTCTCCAATACCGTGCTGAAAGTCGGCGACCAATACACCACAGCGCCTGTATTCGCCTCCGATGACAGCCGCTTGCTGCCTGAGTTGCCGCAAGGTGTCTCGATCACCAGCAACGAGATCAAAGACCTGAAGCTCGAAGCCGGTCACTTCACATCGATCGTCGCCCAAGACCATACCTACAAGGACAGTATCTCCAGCTCCGAGCCGAATACCGGCCGTGGCCTGCGTGATGCCAACTTCCTGGGTGGTGTTTACGCCTGGACCCCAGAGTTCACTACCAGCCTCTACTACTCGAAAGTAGAAGACTACTGGAAGAAACTTTACGCCAACGTGAACTGGACCCATGCGCTCAGCGCCGATCAGTCCTTGGCTGTAGACTTCAACATCTACAGCACCAAAAGCGACGGCGCCGGTCTGCAACGCGCAGAAAAAGACGGCACCACCAAGCTGGATAACCGTGCCTACAGCTTGCAAGGCGCTTACACCTACCAAGCTCACACCTTTACCCTCGCCTACCAGAAAGTTAGCGGTGACGGCGACTACGGTTACGGCGTAGACGGCGGCGGCTCGATTTTCCTGGCCAACTCCATCGCCCGTTCCGACTTCAACGCTGAAGACGAGAAATCCTGGCAAGCTCGCTACGACCTGAACATGGCCACCTTCGGCGTGCCAGGCCTGAGCTTCATGACTCGTTACGTCAACGGTAGCGGCGCCAACACTGGCACCACGTCGAACGGTAAAGAGTGGGAACGCGACATCGAAGCCAAATACGTGATCCAGAGCGGCCCAGCGAAAGACCTGAGCCTGCGCGTCCGTCAAGCCACCTATCGTTCGTCTGACGGCGTGTACTACGGTTCGGCGTCTATCGACGAACTGCGTCTGATCGCGCAATACCCGCTGAACATCTTGTAATTGCCCGCTCGATTACAACGATGACTTAAGGCTTCGGCCTTAAATAAAAAGCCGCTCCCTTGCATGCAAGGGAGCGGCTTTTTTATTGCAGTATTATTTCAGCAGTAAAATAACTAGCAAGCTAACTAACGACAGTAACGCTCTCGCACTTAACCTGACCTATCAGCCAAGTTAAGTGCAAATGCCTTTCATTACTTCGCCGCTGTTTCCTGCATCACGCGAATAACCCGCTGCGGAAATGGAATATCGATCCCCGACGCTTTCAAGCGATCCCGCGCCAGTTCATTGAGCATGAACACGACATCCCAATAGTCCGCCGTCTTGGTCCAGCAGCGCAAAGACACTGTGATCGAACTGTCGCCCAGGGTCGAAACCACCGACACCGCAGCCGGGTCAGCCAACACCCGTGGGTCTTTCGCCAGTTCCAGCAGCACTTCGCGGGCTTTCTGCAGATCAGCCTCGTAGTCCACACCCACATCAAACACTACCTTGCGGGTCGGCTGACGGTTGGTGTTGGTAATGATGCCGTTGGACAAGATGCCGTTGGGCACAATCACTGTCTTGTTGTCACCGGTACGCAGCACGGTGTGGAAGATCTGGATGCTGTCGACCGTACCCGAGGTGCCCTGGGCTTCGATCCAGTCACCGATGCGGAACGGGCGGAACAAAAGAATCAGCACGCCGCCAGCGAAGTTGGCGAGGCTGCCTTGCAAGGCCAGGCCGATGGCCAGGGTTGCGGCACCGATAGCGGCGACGAACGAGGTGGTTTCCACGCCGATCATCGAGGCCACGCTGACGATCAGCATGACCTTCAGCACGATGTTCGCCAGGCTGGTGATGAAGTGCTGCAGCGCCAGGTCCGCATTACGGATGGCCAGCAAGCGCCCCACTCGGTGGGTCAGTCGGTTGATCAGCCACCAGCCGACAGCCAGTGTAATCATTGCCAGCAATACCCGGCTGCCATACTCCATGATCATCGGGATCCACGACTGGGAGGTCTTGATCAGGTGATCCACTTCAGCGTTCAAATCCATCTACAAGCTCCTGTTTACCGGGTGTGCGGCGTTATTGAGTGCCCATTACGCAATTGAGCCCGGAAGGGCTCAATGTGAGGCGCGGTTTCTGGGGCGTGGGACGTCAAAAACGTCCTCAGGTTCCCCAAAATGCCATCAGTCGCGGAAGTTATTGAACTGCAGCGGCATGTCGAAGGTCTTGGCGCGCAGGGACGCGATGGCCTCTTGCAGGTCATCACGCTTCTTGCCGGTGACGCGCACCTGTTCACCCTGGATGGCGGCCTGGACTTTCAGCTTGGCATCCTTGATATGCGCCACGATTTTCTTCGCCAGCTCCTTGTCGATGCCTTCCTTGAGGACGGCCTCCTGCTTCATCAACTTGCCGGAAGCGTAGGCGTCCTTGACTTCAAGGCACTGTGCGTCGATTTTGCGCTTGACCAGGGCCAGCTTGAGGATCTCGATCATCGCTTCCAGTTGGAAATCGGCTTCAGCGGTCAGGTTGACGGTCAGTTCCTTTTCCTTGAATTCGAAACTGCCCTTGCCTTTCAAGTCATAGCGACGGTCCAGCTCCTTGACGGCGTTTTCGACGGCGTTGGTGACTTCGTGTTTGTCCAGTTCGGATACCACGTCGAACGAAGGCATGTCATTTCTCCAATATAAGGGGCGGGCTCAGTAGAGATGGAGCGCGCCCAAGCTAAAATGCGGGAGCATTATAGCGGTTCTTTCGCCCTATTCGCTGTGAGCGACCCTACGGAGCACAAACTGATGTCGACCACCTGGCATATTCTCGGCGCCGGCAGCCTTGGCACGTTGTGGGCCACCCGCCTTGCGCGTGCCGGCGTGCCGGTGAAGCTGATCCTGCGTGATGCGGCACGCCTGGCCAGCTATCAGACGGCCAGCGGGCTGACCCTGGTGGAGCACGGCGTAGCGCACACTTACCCGGTACTCGGCGAAACGCCCGACAGCCCCGAGCCGATTCATCGCTTACTGGTAGCGTGCAAAGCCTACGACGCCCAAAACGCAGTCGCACAACTGCAACCGCGTCTCGCGCCGGACGCCGAATTGATCCTCCTGCAAAACGGCCTGGGCAGCCAGGACGCCGTCGCCGCGCAGCTACCCCAGGCCCGCTGCATTTTTGCCTCCAGCACCGAAGGCGCGTTTCGCGACGGCGATTGGCGCGTGGTGTTTGCCGGCCATGGCTACACCTGGCTGGGGGACGCCAGTCACCCCACTGCCCCGCTGTGGCTGGACGACTTGTGCGCCGCAGGTATTCCTCACGAATGGAGCAGCGACATTCTTACGCGCCTGTGGCGCAAGCTCGCACTCAATTGCGCCATCAACCCGCTGACCGTGCTGTACGAATGCCGCAATGGTGGCCTGCAAGCCCATCAGTGTGAAGTCGCGACCCTATGCGCCGAACTGGCCGAGTTGCTGGAATGCTGCGGCCAACCAGCAGCGGCGCAGGACCTGCACACGGAAGTGGAACGGGTGATCCAGGCCACGGCGGCCAATTACTCCTCGATGTACCAAGACGTGGCCAGTGCGCGGCGCACCGAAATCAGCTACCTGCTGGGCTATGCCTGCCAGGCCGCCGCTCGGCACCGGTTGACGCTGCCGCATCTGCAAGAGGTGCAGACGCGCCTCGTCGACCAACTGATTGCACGCGGATTGCCCAGCGACTGAGGCACGCGCTACCCTGCCCACTCGCCTATTACCTGTGAAACCCCTGATGCCACTGCGCCAGCGTCTTGAAAACCTACCGGTAGGGCAGAAACTGCTGGCCGCCCTGTTGGTGCTGCTAACCACCGTCTTGCTGGTGGCCAACCTGACTTTTATCAGTGCCGCCTACTGGATCTCCCAGGAGAGCATGGCGCCCCAGGCGCTGCAGGCGATTGGTCGACTGGTGTCCAACCCGGCGCTCGCCGCCGAAGCCCTTGAGTCGCCCGACAAGGCCGACGCCCTGCTCAATGAGCTGACCAGCTATTCACCGCTGCGCGCCGCCGCGCTGTACGACGCCGAGGGCAACCGCCTGGCGCAGATGCAACACGGCGACCGCCTGCATCTGCCGGACAACTACCGGCATATCGAGGCCTGGCGCGTCACCGAGTTTCGCAGCAACCAGGTCATCACCCTGCCCCGCCCCGGCCAGCCTTCCGGGCATTTATTGCTGGTCGCCAGCAGTGAGCTGCCGATGGCGTTCTATACCGGCACGCTGACGGCCAGCCTGGGCATCCTGATTTTCAGCGTGCTGCTGTGGCTGGTCATCGCCCGGCAGATCAAACGCCTGATCACCCGGCCGATCCATGAGCTGGAAGAGCTCTCGCGCCAGGTCACCCGCGAAGAGAACTACGCCCTGCGCGCCGGCCGTGGAAATCGTGACGAAATCGGCAGCCTGGCTGAGGCCTTCAACACCATGTTGTCGCGTATCGAGGCCCGCGAGCAGCAACTCAAGCGGGCGCGCGATGAGGCTCAGGCGGCTTACGACCAGGCACAGGGCCTGGCCGAAGAAACGCGCCATACCAACCGCAAGCTGGAGCTGGAAGTCCAGGTTCGCAGCAAGATCGAGAAGAAACTCACCGGTTTCCAGAACTATCTGAACAGCATTATCGACTCGATGCCCTCGGCGCTGATCGCCCTGGATGAACAACTCTACGTCACCCAGTGGAACCAGGAAGCCACTGCGCTTTCCGGCACGCGGCTGGATGAAGCGCTGAACCAGCCGATCTTCCTCGCCTTCCAACCGCTCAAGCCCTACCTGCCGCAGATCAAGGCCACGGTCGAGCAACACACGGTCGAGCGCATCGAGCGCGTCACCTGGGTCAAGGACGATGAGCCCAAGCATTACGCCCTGACGTTCTATCCACTGATGGGCGGCGCCGGGCGCGGTGTGGTGATCCGGATCGATGACATCACCCAGCGCCTGTCCCTGGAAGAAATGATGGTGCAGTCGGAGAAAATGCTCTCCGTCGGCGGCCTTGCCGCAGGCATGGCCCATGAAATCAATAACCCGTTGGGGGCGATCCTGCATAACGTGCAGAACATCCGCCGCCGCCTGTCCCCCGACCTGCCCAAGAACCAGGAACACGCCGAACAGGTGGGCATCGAACTGCAGACGGTCAACCGCTACCTGCAAAGCCGCGAAGTCCCGCAATTGCTTGACGGTATCCAGCAGGCCGGCGCGCGGGCGGCGAAAATCGTCACCCACATGCTCAGTTTCAGTCGCCTCAGCAATCGACAGATGGCCCCTTGTGATTTGCCGGCGCTGATCGACCAGGCGGTGGAAATCGCCGGCAACGACTTTGACCTGGCCATCGGTTTTGACTTCAGGGGCCAGGCGATCATCCGCCAGTTCGACCCGCAGCTCGGCCCGGTGCCGGGCACCGCCAACGAGTTGGAACAAGTACTGCTCAACCTGCTGAAAAATGCGGCGCAGGCCATTCATCAGCGCGAAGACGACCGCGAGCCGGGGCGCATCATCCTGCGCACCCGCCTCAACCCGCCCTGGGCGGAGATACAAGTCGAAGACAACGGCATCGGCATGAGCGAGAACGTGCGTAAACGTACCTTCGAGCCATTCTTCACCACCAAGGAAATCGGCCAGGGCACCGGGCTGGGGCTGTCGGTGTCGTACTTCATCATCACCAACAACCACAAAGGGCAGATGGAAGTGCATTCCACCCTGGGCCAAGGCACCTGCTTTACCTTGCGCCTGCCCCTGGCCGGCAGCCAATTGTCCCCCGCTGAACTTACCCAACTGGAGCACTGACCATGGGCTTTCGCCTGTCGAAGATTTACACCCGTACCGGCGACCAGGGTGAAACCGGCCTCGGCGACGGCCGCCGCGTGCCCAAGGACCACCCACGGGTGGAGGCCATCGGCGAAGTCGACACCCTGAACAGTCAGCTGGGTTTGCTGCTGGCCGGCCTTGAAGAGCAAAGCGGCAAGCATCCGCACCTGAAGGATGTGATCGAAGTGCTGACGCCTTGCCAGCATCGTCTGTTCGACCTGGGCGGGGAGCTGGCGATGCCGGTTTACAAGGCGCTGAATGCGGCGGAGGTGAATCGGCTGGAGGCGGCGATTGATCGCTGGAACGAAGAGGTCGGCCCCCTGGAGAATTTCATCTTGCCCGGTGGCTCAGCGCTGATCGCCCAGGCCCACGTATGCCGTAGCGCGGCGCGCAGTGCGGAGCGACGCTGCCAGCACCTGAATGCGGTTGAACCGTTGGAAGGGGTGGGTTTGGCGTATATCAACCGGCTATCGGATTTGCTGTTTGTGGCGGCGCGGGTGATTGCCAAGCGCCAGGGGGTGGCGGAGGTGTTGTGGCAGGCGGCGGCCAAACCCCACTGAACTGATTATCAGGTGTCTGGTCTGGCGCCATCGCGGGCAAGCCCACTCCCACATTTGGATTTGTGAACACCTTCCAATGTGGGAGGGGGCTTGCCCGCGATGAGGCCAGCAAACGCTACCTCAATCTTGCGGCCAAAACGCCCGAATCCCTGCCACGCCTTGAGCCCCAGCTTCCCACGCCTGCTCGCGCTCAGCCGGCCCAACCCCACCCAACAGATACACCGGCTTGCTGAACCCACGGATCAACGCCGCCGCCTGCTCCCAACCCAACGGCTGGGCATCGGGATGGGTCTGGGTCGGCTGCACCGGCGACAGCGTGACAAAATCCACGTCCATCATTTCCGCCAGCGCCAGTTCCTCCGCGTTATGGCAAGACGCCGCCAACCAGCGATCCTTCGGCAGCGGTCGGCCCTTGCTTGCGTATTTGCGCAGTTGCGCCGACGTCATGTGCCAACCGGCTGCAGGAAAATCCCCCAGCCATTCGAACGGGCCCTTGAGCATCAACTGCGCCTTGCCAGCACACAGGCCCACGGCGTCTACCGCCAGGTCACGGTACTTGGGGTCGTAACCGTTGGGCGCGCGCAGTTGAACCAGTTTGATACCGCCCGCGATGGCTTTCCGGATACCGCACAACAGCGGCGCGGTTTCCAGCTCACCCGGCGTGATCAGGTAGTCACCGGGCAACCGTGCGGCGGCAACGATCGGCGCATTGGCTGCTGGGAACTCATAGTTGAGCAAGTCCCGAGCGGCCACCCACTCCAGCGGCTGCCCTTCGGCACCATGGGGCTCGCCGGTAAAGGCCGATACTTCCCAGACATCCAGCAACACCTGCTTGTCCGGATAGTCATGCTGCACCTTGATCAGCGGCCGCGCCGTGGTGACCTGGATGCCCAGCTCTTCCTGCAACTCGCGGGACAGCGCCGTGGCGACCGACTCTCCGGCCTCCACCTTGCCGCCGGGAAATTCCCAGAGGCCGCCCTGATGCTGGGTATCGGCACGGCGCGCCAGCAGGATTCTGCCGTCGACGCCGCGGATCACCGCTGCTGCTACATGCACTCGTTTCACCGCGCTTATCCTCCGGGCTTCAGGTACGGTATTCCGCATTGATCTTCACGTACTCGTGGGACAGGTCCGTGGTCCAGATGGTTTCGCTGCACTCGCCACGACCCAACTCGATGCGGATGGTGATTTCTTCCTGCTGCATCACCGCCGAACCCTGGGCTTCGGTGTAGCTCTCGGCGCGGGCGCCACGGCTGGCGATGCACACGTCACCGAGGAACACGTCGATCTTGCTCACGTCCAGGTCCGGCACGCCGGCACGGCCGACGGCGGCGAGGATACGGCCCCAGTTCGGGTCGGAGGCGAACAGCGCGGTCTTGATCAGCGGCGAGTGAGCCACGGTGTAACCGACATCCAGGCATTCCTGGTGGTTGCCGCCGCCGTTGACTTCAACCGTGACGAACTTGGTGGCGCCCTCACCGTCACGCACGATGGCCTGGGCCACGTCCATGCACACTTCGAACACCGCTTGCTTCAACGCGGCGAACAGCGGGCCGCGGGCCTCAGTGATTTCGGGCAGGTTGGCCTGGCCGGTGGCGATCAGCATGCAGCAGTCGTTGGTCGAGGTGTCGCCATCGATGGTGATGCGGTTGAACGACTTGTTGGCGCCGTCCAGGATCAGGCTGTGCAGCACATCGCGGGAGACTTTGGCGTCGGTAGCGATATAGCCGAGCATGGTGGCCATGTTCGGACGGATCATGCCCGCTCCCTTGCTGATACCGGTCACGGTGACGGTGACGCCGTCGTGCACGAACTGGCGGCTCGCGCCTTTTGGCAGGGTGTCGGTGGTCATGATGCCAGTGGCGGCGGCCGCCCAGTTATCCACAGACAGGTCATCCAGCGCGGCTTGCAGGGCACCTTCGATTTTTTCCACAGGCAGCGGCTCACCGATCACACCGGTGGAGTACGGCAGCACCTGGTTGGCGTCCACGCCGGCCAGTTGCGCCAGTTTGGCGCAGGTACGCGCGGCGGCGACCAGGCCCGGCTCGCCGGTGCCAGCGTTGGCATTACCGGTGTTGGTCAGCAGGTAACGAATCGGGCCGGCCACGCGCTGTTTGGCCAGGATCACCGGCGCTGCGCAGAAGGCGTTGAGGGTGAACACACCGGCGACGGTCGAGCCTTCAGCACAGCGCATCACCACGACATCCTTGCGCCCCGGGCGTTTGATGCCGGCCGAAGCGATACCGAGTTCAAAACCGGCAACCGGGTGCAATGTGGGCAAAGGACCAAGACCAACAGCCATGAATGCGCTCCTTAAAAATAGATGATGTCTGTGCCGTCGCGTTCGACGGTGGGAATTAATGGCAAAACGCCGCGACGGCTGATGCCGGTCGCGGCGCGGGGTGTTGCAGCGTCAGGCGAAAATCTTAGTTGATTTCGCCGTGGCAGTGTTTGAACTTCTTGCCCGAGCCGCACCAGCACAGCTCGTTACGGCCCAACTTCTGTTCGTTGCGCACCGGAGTCTGAGCCAGGGCCACATCGACCTCTTCGCCCAATTCCTCAGGTGCCTCAAGACCTGGCGCTTCGTCATGCTGGAACTGCATGCGCGCCGCCAGTGCCTCGGCTTCCTCACGCAGGCGCGCTTCTTCCTCGACTGGGTCTTCGCGACGCACCTGAACATGGGACAGCACGCGAATCGAATCGCGCTTGATCGAATCCAGCAGTTCGGAGAACAGCGTGAACGACTCGCGCTTGTACTCCTGCTTCGGGTTTTTCTGGGCGTAGCCACGCAGGTGGATACCGTGACGCAGGTGGTCCATGGTCGACAGGTGGTCTTTCCACAGGTCGTCCAGCACGCGCAGCACGATTTGTTTCTCGAAGGTGCGCAGCGCTTCGGCACTCGCCTGCTCTTCTTTCTCGTTGTACGCGGCCAGCAATTCGGCCATCAACTTCTCACGCAGCGTCTCTTCGTAGAGGTGATCGTCTTCGTCCAGCCACTGCTGAACCGGCAAGTCGACACCGAAGTCGCTCTTCAACGCAGCTTCCAGGCCGGCAACATCCCACTGCTCTGGCAGGGACTGCGGCGGAATGTGCGCGCTGACTGTCGCGTTGAGCACGTCCTGACGGAAATCGGCGATGGTCTCGCCAATGTTGTCGGCGGCCAGCAACGTGTTACGCATGTGATAGATCACTTTACGCTGTTCGTTGTTGACGTCATCGAACTCGAGCAGTTGCTTACGAATGTCGAAGTTACGGCCTTCGACCTTGCGCTGGGCCTTCTCGATGGCGTTGGTCACCATGCGGTGCTCAATCGCTTCACCGGACTGCATGCCCAGCGCCTTCATGAAGTTCTTCACCCGATCCGAGGCGAAGATGCGCATCAGGCTGTCTTCCAGGGACAGGTAGAAACGGCTGGAACCGGCGTCACCCTGACGACCGGCACGACCACGCAGTTGGTTGTCGATACGGCGCGATTCGTGACGCTCGGACGCGATCACCTGCAAACCGCCGGATTCCAGCACGGCCTGGTGACGTTTCTGCCAGTCGGCCTTGATCTGGGCGATCTGCTCAGGTGTCGGATTGTCCAGAGACGCCACTTCCACTTCCCAGTTGCCGCCCAACAGGATGTCGGTACCACGACCGGCCATGTTGGTGGCGATGGTCAGCGCGCCTGGCCGACCGGCCTGGGCAATGATCTCGGCTTCTTTTTCGTGGAACTTGGCGTTGAGAACCTTGTGCTCGATGCCTTCCTTGTTCAGCAAGCTGGACATGTGCTCGGACGTTTCGATGGTGGCAGTACCCACCAACACCGGACGGCCCTGGGTCATGCACTCCTTGATGTCGGCGACGATGGCCGCGTATTTCTCGTCGGCGGTCAGGAACACCAGGTCGTTGAAGTCTTTTCGCGCCAGCGGCTTGTTCGGCGGGATAACCATCACCGACAGACCGTAGATCTGGTGGAATTCGAACGCTTCGGTGTCGGCCGTACCGGTCATGCCGGACAGCTTGTTATACAGACGGAAGTAGTTCTGGAAGGTGGTGGACGCCAACGTCTGGCTTTCGGCCTGGATGTTGAGCACTTCCTTGGCTTCGATGGCCTGGTGAAGGCCTTCGGACAGACGACGACCCGGCATGGTACGACCGGTGTGTTCGTCAACCAGGACAACCTGGCCGTCCTGGACGATGTATTCGACGTTGCGATGGAACAGCTTGTGCGCGCGCAAGCCGGCATACACGTGGGTCAGCAGGCCCAGGTTGTGTGCCGAGTACAGGCTTTCGCCCTCGGCCAGCAGGCCGATCTGGGCCAGCATGTCTTCGACGAACTGGTGACCGGCTTCGTTGAGTTCGACCTGACGGGTCTTCTCGTCGATGGTGAAGTGACCTTCTTTGGTCACCACGCCTTCCACTTCCTCGATGTGCTGCTCAAGGCGCGGGATCAACTTGTTGATCTCGGTGTACAGGCGCGAGCTGTCTTCGGCCTGGCCGGAGATGATCAGCGGGGTACGGGCTTCGTCGATGAGGATGGAGTCGACTTCGTCGATCACGGCAAAGTTGAGTTCGCGCTGGAATTTTTCTTCCATGCTGAACGCCATGTTGTCGCGCAGGTAGTCGAAACCGAATTCGTTGTTGGTGCCGTAGGTGATGTCGGCAGCGTAGGCTGCGCGCTTCTCTTCCGGCGGCTGGAACGGCGTCACGACGCCGACGGTCAGGCCGAGGAATTCATACAGCGGGCGCATCCAGTTGGCGTCCCGGCGGGCCAGGTAGTCGTTCACCGTCACCACATGCACGCCCTTGCCGGACAGTGCATTGAGGTAAACACCCAGGGTTGCGACCAAAGTCTTGCCTTCGCCGGTGCGCATTTCGGCGATCATGCCTTCATGCAAGGTCATGCCGCCGATCAACTGCACGTCGAAGTGGCGCATGCCCATTACGCGCTTACCGGCCTCACGGGCGACCGCAAAGGCTTCGGGAAGCAGCTGGTCGAGGGTTTCACCTTTGGCTATGCGGGCCTTGAACTCTTGGGTCTTGGCGCGCAATTGCTCGTCCGAAAGGGCAACCATCTGCTCTTCGAAGGCATTGACCAGCTGCACCGTCTTGAGCATGCGTTTAACTTCGCGCTCATTCTTGCTTCCAAAAAGTTTCTTTAACAAAGGCGCAAACATATCGGCAGGTTCTTCCACACATAGGGATGGAGGGCGCACCGTGAGTGGCCCGAGCAGCCCTCACGGGCGCATGCGAACGCGCATTCTACCCGGAATCGTGGGTGAGGAAAGTGGCGTTGTTCCCCAATGCAGGCATGAGCCCGTGAGAGGGCTTGTTTAAAATATGGGCTTTTACCGGAACTTCAACCCATGGAGGGACATTGATTTCGTAGGCAAAGCCCCGCAAATGCATTGCCTGGGGGTCCACAGGTGGTTTCTGCTAAGATGGCGGCTCTGTTACTTAAGGTGTCTGACCATGGCGTTTCGCCCTCTTACAGCCCGCGCGCCCAGCGTGTTGCTTCGCGAAGCCAAGCCGTTGAAAGCCATCTTCAGCCATGCGCAACGCTTGGGCCATCTGCAACGCCTGGTAGAAAGCCAATTGCAACCGGCGGCACGGGAACACTGCCATGTCGCTTCGTGGCGCGAGGGCAACCTGCTGCTTATTGTCACAGACGGCCATTGGGCAACACGCTTGCGCTATCAGCAAAAACGCTTGCAGCGGCAGTTGATGGCATTTGACGAGTTCGCCAGCCTAACGCGCATCCAGTTCAAGGTACAACCGCCGACCGTTCCGCAAGGCGCAGCGGGGCACACCATGGACTTATCGGCGAACGCGGCCGAAACCATCCAGGCAACGGCCGACGGTATCAGCGATCCGGGTTTGCGCGCGGCGCTGGAGCGGCTGGCCGCCCATGCCAAGCCCAAAACCTAACCCACTATTTGCGCTTACTGCCGCCCAGCAACGACCCCAGCAAGCCCCGCACCAATTGGCGCCCCATCTGATTGGCGGCTTGTTGCATGGCTGACTTGAGTGCCTTGCCGGCCGCAGTCCCGAGAAACGCCCCGGCCCTGTCGGTAATACTCGGCTCTTCGCTCACAGGCCTGGTTTCTTCGGTCGGGCCCAACGCCTTGCGCGCCATCAGCACCTCATAGGCCGACTCGCGGTCAATCGGCTTGTCATAGCGGCCCTGCAACGGCGAACTGGCAATCAGGGCGGCGCGTTCGGCGTCGCTGAGCGGGCCAATCCGCGATTGCGGTGGTGCGACCAGCACGCGCTGGACGACTTCCGGTGTGCCCTTTTCCTGCAAAGTGCCCACCAGTGCTTCACCGGTGCCCAGTTCTGTCAGGACCGACAACGCATCAAATGTCGGATTGGGCCGGAAACCGTCTGCCACCGCGCGCAGTGATTTCTGTTCTTTGGTGGTGAATGCGCGCAGGCCATGCTGGATACGCAGGCCAAGTTGCGCCAGTACGCTGTCAGGTAAGTCCCCGGGAGATTGCGTGACGAAATACACGCCCACGCCTTTCGAGCGAATCAACCGCACCACCTGTTCCAGGCGGTCCTGCAAGGCCTTGGGCGTATCGGCAAACAACAAATGCGCTTCGTCGAAAAACAGCGCCAGCAGCGGTTTGTCGGCATCGCCGCGCTCGGGCAACTGCTCGAACAGTTCAGCCAGCAGCCATAAAAGGAAGGTTGCGTATACCTTGGGCGCTTCGTGTACCAGGCGACTGGCGTCAAGCAAGTGGATACGCCCACGACCATCACTGGCAGGTTGCAAAATATCCTCAAGCTGCAGCGCCGGCTCGCCGAACAACGCTTCGGCGCCCTGCTGTTCCAGCACCGCAAGGCGCCGCAACAGCGCCTGGCTGGAGCCGGTGGTCATCAGCGCCGCATCTTCACCCAGCAGCTCCGGGTTATAGCGCAAGTGGTTGAGCACCGCCTTGAGATCCTTGAGATCCAGCAGCAACAGGCCTTCACGGTCCGCAACCTTAAACGTGGCATAGAGCGCTGACTGCTGGCTGTCGGTGAGTTCCAACAGGCTACCGAGCAACAACGGGCCCATTTCACTGATCGTGGTGCGCAATGGATGACCGGACTGACCGTGGATATCCCACAGCGTGACCGGATACGCCTTGGCTGCGTAATTCAGGAAGGGCATGCCGGCGAGGCGCTCGGCCACCTTGCCCTGAGGGTTGGCGGCAGCGCCGAGGCCACAAAGGTCGCCCTTGATATCTGCGGCGAATACCGCCACGCCCGCATCGCTGAAGGCTTCCGCCAGGCGTTGCAAGGTGACGGTCTTGCCGGTGCCCGTGGCACCGGCAATCAACCCGTGACGATTGGCCAGGCGCATGGCCTGGGCGATGGGCTGGCCGTCGAGGCCGGCGCCGATAAGGAGTTGCGTGGAGTCAGGCATTTCGTCACCCATGGTTAATCTTTCATGCCGCCAGGTCGATATAGATAAATGTAAGACCGACAAAGTCTAAAAATAGGTCAGATAGTTCTTACAGGGACCCATAGAGCTATCGCCAGAAGTAGCACACCTTTTTTGGCGCTACCATTTTGCGCATCCCATAAGGACGCGCTTTGGATATTAAGACCTTAGCGGACCCATAAAACCATGAATAAAAATCTGCGATTCAGCCACAAAATCCTGCTTGCGGCCTCCCTGATCGTCATCGCCGCATTCGCATTGTTCACCCTTTATAATGACTACCTGCAACGCAACGCAATTCGCGAAGATCTCAACAACTACCTGCATGAAATGGGTGATGTCACTGCAAGTAATATTCAAACCTGGCTCACCGGGCGCATTGCACTGGTTGAAAACGCTGCACAAAATATCGCGATCAACCCCGAACCGAAGGTGGTTGCCAGCCTGCTGGAACAGAAAACCCTGACCTCCTCGTTCATGGCAACCTACGTGGGCGACAGCCAGGGCGCGTTCACTATTCGCCCCGACACCAAGATGCCGGACGGTTTCGATCCACGCGTTCGCCCTTGGTACAAAGGCGCCCAGAGCAACAATGGTTCAACCCTGACCGAACCCTATATCGATGCCGCGACGGGGCAATTGATCATTTCCATCGCCACACCCAGCGCCAAGGGCAGCCAGAGCATCGGCGTGGTCGGCGGCGACCTGAGCCTGCAAACCCTGGTCGACAACATCGGCGCGCTGAACTTCGGCGGCATGGGCTATGCGTTCCTGGTCAGCGCCGACGGCAAGGTGCTGGTACACCCGGACAAAAACCTGGTGATGAAGACCCTGGCTGACGTTTACCCGAAACACACGCCGAAGATCAGCAGCGACTTCAGCGAAGTCGAGGCCAACGGCAAAGACAACATCGTGACCTTTACACCAATCAAGGGCCTGCCGTCGGTGAACTGGTACCTCGGTATTTCCGTGGATAAAGCCACATCCTTTGCCATGCTCAGCGAATTCCGTACCTCAGCGATCATTGCCACGATCATCGCCGTGGTGATCATCATCGCGCTCCTGGGCATGCTGATCCGAGTGCTGATGCAACCGCTGCACGTGATGACCCGCGCCATGCAGGACATCGCCGATGGCGAGGGTGACCTGACTCGCCGCCTGACCATCCAGAATCACGACGAATTCGGCATCCTGGGTAATGCGTTCAACCGCTTCGTAGAGCGGATTCATACGTCGATCCGCGAAGTGTCCTCGGCCACCGGGCAAGTCAATGAAGTAGCCCTGCGGGTGGTCAGCGCTTCCAACTCGTCGATGATCAACTCCGACGAGCAGGCCAACCGCACCAACAGTGTCGCCGCCGCCATCAACCAATTGGGGGCAGCCGCCCAGGAAATCGCGCGTAACGCCGCACAAGCCTCCAACCAGGCCAGCGATGCGCGGCACTTGGCCGAAGAAGGTCAGCAGGTGGTTGAACGCAATATCAAGGCGATGACCCAGTTGTCCGCGATGATCAGCGCGTCCAGCAGCAATATCGAAGCACTTAACAGCAAAACGGTGAATATCGGTCAGATCCTTGAGGTGATTACCAGTATTTCCCAGCAAACCAACCTGCTCGCGCTCAACGCCGCCATCGAGGCCGCACGGGCCGGGGAAGCCGGACGCGGGTTTGCGGTGGTGGCCGATGAAGTGCGCAACCTGGCGCATCGCACCCAGGAGTCGGCACAACAGGTGCAAAAGATGATCGAGGAACTGCAAGTCGGCGCCAGGGATTCGGTCAGCACCATGAGCGAAAGCCAGCGCCACAGCCTCGACAGCGTGGAAATCGCCAACCTGGCCGGCGAACGTTTGAGCAGCGTGACCCAACGCATCGGCGAGATCGATGGCATGAACCAGTCGGTCGCCACCGCCACCGAGGAGCAAACCTCGGTGGTGGAGTCGATCAACATGGACATTACCGAGATCAACACGCTCAATCAGGAAGGCGTGGAAAACCTGCAGTCGACCCTGCGCGCCTGCGCCGACCTGGAACAGCAGGCGGCACGACTGAAGCATCTGGTGGGCAGTTTCCGCATCTGACAACCCTTGCAGGAGCGCGCTCACCGTGACGAGGGAGCTTGCTCCCGTTCGACTACCCGGCAGTCGCCCACTTTGCGGGGACGCTTCGCCCCCAAGCCTTTTCCAGCCGTCGCTGATGTCCGGCATGGTTCTCCTGTGCTGGAAATCCAACGCAGCGGCAGCGATTTTGATCTGGCGGGCGGTGACGCTTCTATCTACTGGCCGGCAAGCCGCAGCTCAAGCGTCTGTTTCAGGGGAAGCAGGCCGTTTCTGCAACTCATCCCACAATTGGGCCGCCCCAGGAAAGTCAGTACCGTCCTCAGCCTCCAGCGCATCCGGATCATAGCGACTCAGACACCCCTCGCCCAACGTAGCCGGCGCCCTGGATGTAGCTTTATCGAGTGGGTCGGTCATGGGCTTGTCCTGATGGCAGATCAATGAAAAAAGGCCTGGAACGATTTAACGCCCAGGCCCTTCATTCTTCAATCAAAACGCGTTGATCAGAACACCACAGTCTTATTGCCGTGTACCAGCACGCGGTCTTCCAAGTGATAGCGCAGACCACGGGCCAGAACCATCTTCTCGACATCACGGCCGAAACGCACCATGTCTTCAATGCTGTCGCTGTGGCTCACACGCACCACGTCCTGCTCGATGATCGGGCCGGCGTCCAGCTCTTCAGTGACGTAATGGCACGTTGCGCCAATCAACTTCACACCACGCAGGGAAGCCTGGTGGTACGGTTTGGCACCGACAAACGACGGCAGGAAGCTGTGGTGAATATTGATCACCTTGCCGGCGTATTCGCGACACAATTCCGGCGGCAGGATTTGCATGTAGCGAGCCAGCACCACGACGTCGGTTTCGTGCTGTTTGACCAGGCGGGACACCTCGGCGAACGCCGGTTCCTTGTCCTGCGGGTTGACCGGCACATGGTAGTACGGGATGCCATGCCACTCGACCATACTGCGCAGGTCGTCGTGGTTGGAAATCACGCAGGCGATCTCACAGTCCAGCTCATCGCTGTGCCAACGGTGCAGCAAGTCGGCCAGGCAGTGGGATTCACGGCTGGCCATCAATACCACACGTTTTTTCTGCTCGGTATCGCTGATGTGCCAGATCATCGAAAACTCTTCGGCGATCGGCGCAAACGCCTCGCGAAAGGCCTCAAGACCAAAGGGCAGCGTATCGGCACGGATTTCGTGGCGCATGAAGAACCAACCACTGAGATTGTCCGAGTGATGGCTCGCCTCGGTGATCCAGCCGTTGTGGGAGGCCAGAAAGTTACTGACTTTGGCAACGATGCCAACCCGGTCCGGGCAAGCAATCACCAGCCGAAAAGTGCGCATTAGGGGAAAACTCCAGAACTTCGCAAAGGTTGCCATTCTAGCGATTACGCAGAAAAACTGCAGTATCCGTTGACGCTTATTCTGCCCTTGCCTTGGCCACCCCCCCTTAATGGCGTAAGGTTTTACCACCGCTATATGCATGCGCATCGGCAAGCTCAAGCAATTACCGAAAATTAAGCAGGTTATCTTTAGCCATCCCCCCACCAATTAACTCGTTTGCATAGATTTGCCACAAACATTCAAAGTAATTCACATAAATATCCCCTTAAATGTTTACTTGGGGAAATAGCCTGACTATTATTGGGCCACTATCCCTGCCAATCTGCGCTCTACATAAGGTAGTCCACATGTCCCTGATCAACGAATACCGTGCCACCGAAGAAGCTATCAAAGAGCTGCAAGCCCGTTTGAAGAATCTGTCCCAAGACGACAAACTGCAAACCGAGCTGGAATTCGAAGGCAAACTGCGCACCCTGATGGGCGAATACTCCAAATCCCTGCGTGACATCATCGCGCTGCTGGACCCAGAGTCGAAAGTTAAAGCACCGCGCGGCGCCGTAAAAACTACCGGCACCAAGCGTGCGCGCAAGGTCAAGCAATACAAAAACCCGCACAACGGCGAAGTGATTGAAACCAAAGGCGGCAACCACAAGACTCTGAAAGAGTGGAAAGCCAAGTGGGGCGGTGACGTGGTTGAAGGCTGGGCTACCCTGCTGGGCTAAGCCTCGCCAGGCTCTCGCCTGATACGCGATATACAAAAAACGCCAGCTTGCTGGCGTTTTTTATTGTCTGAATAGTCTGAAATTATCCGGTTACAGATTCAGCCGAGCGGCTAAAGAGTCGGCATACTCCTGCCATTGATCCAGCACCTGAGACTGAAACGGTGTGGCACTAACAGCCAACTCATTACGCGCCCGTTTAAATGCTTCCAAGGTATTGGGGGCGCCCCAGTCGCCATCTGACAAGCGTTGTTGACAGAACAGTTTCCAGCGTTGTTGCTCCTCGCTATTCAAGGTTTCAGGAAAGTTGCGCGCCCGGTAGCGAAATAACAATTCGGGCAAACGCTGATCATCAAAGGGCCACTGCTGCAGCGCCAATTGCGTCGGCTCTGCCGCGCGGACTTGTTCGCATAAACGACGGTCGCGATCACCGATAAAACCATCATAGAGCTGCTGCTCCGGGTCCGAACTCGGCGCAAAATCTTCCTCGGCATAAATCGCGGCCAACTTGTCGCGCCAAACTTCCTGTGCGTCAGTTAGCCGCAGCGCCCGTGCCTGATAAGCGTCCATATCCAATTGCAGCCGTTCACGGTCTTGCGCCCGCAGCACATTCAATGGGGCCACCACCGGGCAGCGGTTGATATGCAACAATTTGAGCGGTACCGGCAACTCGCCTTCGGCCAGATCATCACGACGGGTGTAGAGGCGCTGACGCAAGGTATCGGCATCGAGATCCAGCAGCCCCTGCGGATCAAGGCCCAGATCACAGACGATCAATGCGTTGCGATTGCGCGGGTGCCAGGCCAGGGGCAGTACGACACCCAGGTAATGGCGCTCTGCAGAAAAACGCCCGGAGATATGCACCATCGGTTGCAACAGCCGCACCTGATCCATCACCCGTTGCTTGCTGCGCAACTGGAATAGCCAGTCGTAAAGCTTGGGCTGTTTTTCACGGACCAATCTGGCCAAGGCAATGGTCGCGCGCACGTCGGACAACGCATCGTGGGCCTGGCCATGGGCGATACCGTTGGCGTCGGTCAAACGCTCCAGCTTGAGCGTCACACGCCCATCCTGCTCGGGCCAGACGATCCCCTCCGGACGCAGCGCGTAGGCGGTACGCACCACATCGATCAAGTCCCAGCGGCTGTTACCGCCCTGCCATTCACGCGCATAAGGGTCGAAGAAATTTCGATAAAGACTGTAACGGGTCATTTCATCGTCAAACCGCAGGGTGTTGTAACCCACCCCACAGGTACCGGGAACCGCCAGTTCGGCATGTACCCGCGTCATGAAATCGGCTTCGGCCAAGCCCTTTTCCGCCAGTATGCGCGGGGTGATGCCGGTGATCGCACAGGCTGCCGGATGGGGCAGGATATCGTCGCTGGGATGGCAATACAGGTTGACCGGCGGGCCAACCTCGTTGAGGTCGACGTCGGTGCGAATACCGGCGACCTGGAGGGGGCGATCGCTGCGCGGGTTGATGCCGGTGGTTTCATAGTCGTACCAAAAAAGAGTGGTCACGGTCTATTCCTGTGCTGAAGATCGACGAAGTCTAGGCGCTGGAAGGTGCCCGAGGCCAGAGCCATATTAACTGTATAAATATCCAGCAAAACCTTGAATGGTTGCTTCCATCGCCGACACTGCTAGCATCCGTGTCTTCCAACCGCCCTGCGCTGCCAAGGATCGCGATGCCATCAGCTCCATTGGATACCCGTTACCAGATCGAGACCCCGGAGGGCATCGACCTACCCTTGCGCCCGGCCGGCCTGCTACCACGCGCGCTGGCCTTCGCCTTCGATCTGGGCGTGCGCGGGCTGCTCATGGGCATCCTGCTGGTTCCGTTGGCCCTGCTCGGTAATATCGGCATAGGGCTGGGCTCATTACTGCTGTTCCTGGTCAGTTGGTGGTACATGGTGCTGTTTGAAGTACTCAATCAGGGCTGCTCGCCGGGCAAGCAAGTCATGGGCTTGCGCGTGGTACAGGATGACGGCACACCCATCGGCTGGTCAGCCTCACTCATCCGCAACCTGCTGCGCTTTGTCGACATGCTGCCTTTCGGCTACTTTCTCGGCGCCATCAGTTGCCTGCAGCATCCTAACTTCAAACGGCTCGGCGATCTGGCGGCCGGCACGCTGGTGGTCTACCGCGAACTACCATTGGCACGCCCCAAGGTGCCGCAGACCCCTGCCCTGCGCCTGCCATTTGCCCTGGACCTGAGCGAACAGCGCGCCATTCTCAATTTCGCCGAGCGCCAGGGCGAACTGTCCGCCGAGCGAGTGCAGGAACTGGCCTCGATCCTCGCCACGCCACTGCAGGTGTCCCCGGCTCGCGCCGTCGAGCAGCTCAACGGCGTGGCCCGTGGTTTGCTGGGGCCTACATGAAACAGAGCCTGTTCGAAAGCCGTCATCAGCCCCAATGGCAAGCATTCGCCGAACAACTGACACAGTTGGAACAGGGCAAGACCAAGGCCGGTGAGCTAGCTGATTTCCCTCATCACTATCGGCGCCTGTGCCAGCACCTAGCCCTGGCTCAGGAGCGCGGCTATAGCAGTTACCTGGTCGACCCGCTGCAACAACTGGCCCTGCGCGGCCACCAACAGCTGTATCGCCACCGTAGCCAATTGGCGGCGAACGTATTGAGTTTCCTGCTGGCCGATTTCCCCCGGCTGGTACGTGAACAGTGGCGCTTCGTGTTGATCGCCAGCCTGCTGTTCTTCGGCAGCCTGGTGGGTATTGCGCTGTTGGTGTACCTGTTTCCCGAACTGATCTACAGCATCGTCAGCCCCCAGCAGGTGGCCGAGATGCAGAGCATGTATGACCCCGACGCCAGTCGCCTGGGCCGCGTCGCCGAACGTGCATCCAGTGAAGACTGGATGATGTTCGGCTACTACGTGATGCACAACATTGGCATCGCCTTCCAGACCTTTGCCGCCGGCTTGCTGTTTGGCCTGGGCAGCGCGTTCTTTCTGATTTTCAACGGTCTGATCATCGGCGCGATTTCCGGGCATCTCACTGAAATCGGCTACGGCCAGACCTTCTGGTCGTTTGTCATCGGCCATGGCGCCTTCGAACTCAGCGCGATTGCGCTGGCTGGCGCGGCAGGCTTGCAGTTGGGCTGGGCGTTGATCGCTCCGGGGCACCTGACACGAGGGGAGTCGCTACGGCTGGCGGCACGTAAAAGCGTACAGATGCTCTGCGGTGTCATGCTGTTCCTGCTGATCGCCGCTTTTATCGAAGCCTATTGGTCCTCCACCACCGCGATCGCGCCTTGGGTCAAATACCTGGTGGGCGCCGGACTCTGGCTACTGGTGGCCACCTACCTGACCTTTGCCGGACGGACTCGCCATGCGCCTGAGTGATTCCAGCGTGGTGATTCGCCCTCGAACGTCATGGGAAGCCATGGACTTGGGCGTGTTAATGGCCCAGGAACATCGACTGCTGCTGATGGCCAGTTGGGCGTTGGTGAGCCTGCCGATATTCATCGTGCTTAGTGTTCTGTTATGGCAATACCCGTCCACCGCCATGTTCGTATTCTGGTGGTTGAAGCCGGCCTTCGACCGTTTGCCCCTGTATATCCTATCCAAGGCCCTGTTTGGCGAGACGCCTAGCCTCAAGCAGGCCGTGCGTCACTGGCCGCGCCTGCTCAAAGGCCAACTCCTGGCCAGCCTGACCTGGCGGCGACTGAGCCTGAGCCGCAGTTTTTTGATGCCGGTCAGCCAACTCGAAGGCCTGGATGGCAAGGCGCGCCAAAAACGCCTGGGCGTGCTGCAGCAACACAACGCCGGCGCGGCGCGCTGGTTGACCACCCTCGGTGTACACCTGGAGATCGGCCTGTGGTTCGGCTGCATGGCACTGTTCTATCTATTCATCCCCCAGCAGGTTGAACTGGCTTGGGACTGGCAGCGGCTGGCGCTGGCGACAGGCCCGGAGGGGCTGTGGCTGGAACACCTGAGCAACGCCTTCTACGCGCTGGTCCTGGTGTTTTGGGAACCGATCTACGTCGCCTGCGGTTTCAGCCTGTACCTCAACCGCCGCACCGTGCTGGAAGCGTGGGACCTGGAGCTGGCATTTCGCCGCCTGCGTCAGCGATTGAGCAGCGTGACCCCACTGGTACTGTTGGTGATCGGGCTGATACTGCTGCCGCTGGGCCGGCCCGCTATGGCCGATGACTCGCCCCCCATCCGGCAAGTCACCCCCCAATCCGCCAGCCAATCGATCAAGGCGCTGTTGGACAAGCCGCCATTCAAAAATCCGGAAACCGTGACCCGCTATCGCTTCGGTGACGAAAAAACCAACATTAAGCCCAAGGCACACGGTGATGGCAAGCTACCGGCCTGGCTGCAAACACTCCTGGACAACTTCAACAGCAACACCTTCAAGCACCTCGCCCAAGGCCTGGAGTTGCTGTTGTGGAGTTTGCTGGCGGGCGGCGTGGCCCTGTTGATCTGGCGTTATCGCGAGTGGCTGCACACCTTTGTCAGCCGGCGCGGGCCACGCAAACCCAAGCTCGCCAAACCGGTACCCACGCAATTGTTCGGCCTGGAACTGGGCGCCGAAACCCTGCCCGCTGACATTGCCAGCACCGCCGAGCAACTATGGCACACGCACCCCAGGGAAGCCTTGGGCCTGTTGTATCGCGGGCTGCTCAGCCGGTTGCTGCACGACTTCAACCTGCCACTGAAAAACGCCGACACCGAAGGCCAGGTACTGGAACGCGTTCAGCGCTTGCAACAACCGCAACTGCAGGCATTCAGCGATGAACTGACCCGGCACTGGCAAAACCTCGCCTACGGGCACCGCCTTCCTCCCGCAGTGGTGCAGCAGCAACTGTGCAGCGATTGGCGCGCCCTGTTCAACCCGGGAGCAGCCCGATGAACCGGCCATTGTTGTGGGTGGGGTTGTTGCTCGCATGCCTGCTGGGTGCGGGTGGCCTGTACGTGTGGCACAAGGCAATTCCTTATGACGAAGTAGTGGATCGCGGCCCTTCACCGGAGGCGTTGGGCAATCCCTACCTGGCGGCCGAACACTTTCTGCGCGAGCAAGGCCTGGTGGTGGACCACGCCAACGGCCTTGAACGACTGTCCGATCTGCCCCCGAAAGATCGCAGCCTATTGCTGCTGGGCGAACGCGGCAACATGACCCCGCGCCAGGTGGATCAACTGCTGGACTGGGCAAAGTCCGGTGGCCACCTGTTGGTGGTGGCCGAAGCACTGTGGGATGAAGCAACAGATAAAAGCGGCGACCTGCTGCTCGATCGCCTGTACATCCACCAAACCTTGAGCGACGAACCCGACCAACTCGCCCCAGCACGCAAAAAGAAAGGGCCAGACCTGACCAAACTCTATGTCGACAATGAAACGGCCCCGGCGTACTTCAGCTTCGATACCGACTTCAACCTCACCGATCCCAAGCATCTGGCCCAGTTTTCGGCCAACAGCGCCAAGTCCAGCCACCTGATGCAACTCAATCTCGGGCAAGGCAGTGTGACAGTAGTCACCGACAGCGACTTGTGGAAAACCCCAGGCATCGGCAAACACGATAACGCCTGGCTGCTGTGGTACCTGAACCAAGGCACGCACGTGACCCTGTTGTTCAACAGCGACGTGGACGATCTGTTCACCTTGTTGATGCGCTATTTCCCCCAGGCGCTGGCGGCACTCGCCGCGCTGATCGCCCTGGCGCTCTGGCAGGCCGGCATGCGCCAAGGCCCGCTCCAGGCGCCAGCGCCCAGAGCACGCCGGCAACTGCAGGAACACTTGGAGGCCAGCGCCGACTTCCTGCTGCGCCGCAGCGGCCAGGCCCCCCTGTTACACGCCTTGCAGCGCGATATCCTGCGCGCTGCCCGGCGGCGCCACCCAGGCTTTGAACACCTCGACACCGCAGAACAGTGGCAGGTGCTTGAACACCTGACGCGCCAACCCTCTCACGTGATCAGCCAGGCCCTCGGCCCACTTGCGGCAAAACAGCTTTCCAGCGCCGATTTCAGCCGCCAGGTGGCGTGCCTGCAAACTCTCAGGAATGCCCTATGAGCGAACTTCCAACGGCCACTGCCCTGACCACCGAAACCCTGCAACACGCCAGCCGCCAAGCCCAGGCCTTGCGCGTTGAACTGCGCAAGGCAGTGATTGGCCAGGACCAGGTGATCGATGACGTACTCACCGCCTTGATCGCCGGCGGCCACGTGCTGCTCGAAGGCGTACCCGGCCTGGGCAAGACCTTGCTGGTACGGGCCCTGGCCCGTTGCTTTGGCGGCGACTTTGCGCGCATCCAGTTCACCCCGGACCTAATGCCCAGCGATGTCACCGGCCACGCGGTGTACGACCTGCACACCGAACAGTTCAAGCTGCGCAAGGGGCCGTTGTTTACCCACCTGTTGCTGGCGGACGAGATCAATCGAGCGCCGGCCAAGACCCAGGCCGCCTTGCTCGAAGCCATGCAGGAGCGCCAAGTCACCCTTGAGGGTGAAGCGCTGCCCATCGGCCAACCGTTCATGGTGCTGGCCACCCAGAACCCTATTGAGCAGGAAGGCACCTACCCGCTACCCGAGGCAGAGCTGGACCGTTTCATGCTCAAGGTGCGCATGGACTACCCTGATTCCCAGCAAGAGCTGGAGATGGTGCGCGAAGTCACGCGCTCATCCCGGGCCGACATGCTCGACGTACAGCCGCTGCGCACCGTGCTGCAAGCCGAGGACGTGCTGCAACTGCAACAGATCGCCAGCGAACTGGCGCTGGATGAGCAAGTGCTCGATTACGCCGTGCGCCTGGCACGAGCCACCCGCAGTTGGCCGGGGCTGACCATCGGTGCCGGCCCACGTGCCTCCATCGCCTTGGTGCGCGGCGCCCGAGCCCGAGCCTTGCTGCGCGGGGGCGAATTCGTCACCCCGGACGACATCAAGGGCTGCGCCCTTGCGGTGCTGCGTCATCGGGTTCGCATCGCCCCCGAACTGGATATCGACGGACTGGAAGTGGATCAGGTACTCCAACAACTGCTGGACCAGATTCCGGCACCTCGGCAATGAACCCTCCATGAAGCCGACCCGTCTGCTGTTGACCTGGCTCGGCGTGCTGCTGGGCCTGAATATCCTCCTGGGCACTGCACAGGCGTTGCAGCTAGGGGTGCCCGAAAGCCTGCATTCGGTAGCCTGGGGCCTGCTGCTGGCCCTGTTCCTGCTGGCGCTATTGGACGCCATGCGTCTTCGCCGCCGTCCGTCCCCACGGGTACAACGGCAGATGCCCGGCAGCCTGGCACTGGCTCGCTGGGGCGAAGTACGCCTGACGCTTGAACACGATTACCCACAGCCAATGACTGTACAGGTGTTCGATCACGTCCCCGACGGCCTGAGCATGGAAAACATGCCGCAGTCCATCGAACTGCGCCCCGGTGAGCGCAGCGAACTTGGCTATCGGCTGCGCCCCTTGCGGCGTGGCCACTTCTGCTTCAGTCGTTGCGAGCTTCACCTGCCCAGCCCCTTGGGGTTGTGGTCCGCGCGGCGCGTTGTTGAGGTCAGCGATGCAACCCGGGTCTATCCGGATTTCGCCCGTCTGTATGGCGCACAGCTATTGGGTGTGGATAACTGGTTGAGCCAGTTGGGCGTGCGTCAGCGCCAACGACGGGGGTTGGGACTGGAGTTTCATCAACTGCGCGAGTTTCGGGAGGGCGACAGCCTGCGGCAGATCGACTGGAAAGCCACCGCGCGCCAACGCACGCCGATCGCCCGGGAATACCAGGACGAACGCGACCAGCAGATCGTGTTCATGCTCGATTGTGGTCGGCGCATGCGCAGCCAGGATGCCGAACTTTCCCACTTCGATCACGCCCTCAACGCCTGCCTGCTGCTCAGTTACGTCGCGTTGCGCCAGGGCGATGCGGTCGGGCTATGCACCTTCGCCTGTGACCAGCCGCGCTACCTGGCGCCCGTCAAGGGCACCGGGCAGTTGAACCTGTTGCTCAACACCGTCTACGACCTGGACACCACCCGACGCGCGGCCGACTACGAGGCCGCAGCCAGCCAACTGCTGGCTCGGCAGAAACGCCGGGCGCTGGTGATCGTGGTGAGCAACCTGCGGGATGAGGACGATGAGGCGTTACTGACGGCGGTCAAACGCATCAGCCGGCAACACCGGGTACTGGTCGCCAGCTTGCGTGAAGAAGTACTCGACCAACTGCGCCTGTCGCCCGTGCAAACCCTGCCCGAAGCGCTGGCCTATAGCGGCGCCGTCGACTACCTCAATCAACGCGACGAACTGCATGACCGCCTGAGCGCTCACGGGTTGTCGGTACTGGATACGCCGCCCTCGGAATTGGGCGCCGCTCTGGTGACACGCTACCTGGGCTGGAAAAAAGCCGGCGTACTGTGAAAGCAGCACACACCCCGGCGAGGGTCGCCACACCCAAGTCGGGGCGACTGCGCGCAATGTCTAAGCGGACGCCTGTAAGGGGTCAAAACTGAAGTATCGCAGCAAGGCATTGATCAGTTGGCCGTATTCGGCAGGCGCCTCAACCACACTGAAGCCTGAGTCGTAATGCTGGGGATTGATGTCCTCGTGGCTCCATAAACAGGTCGCCGTGAAATCAACTGCCTGGAAATCGCCGCCAGCCGTGGGAATCTTCAAGCGCAGCTCGAACTCCGCGTCGACCATCATCGGCAATTGACTGATCAACATCAGCCCTTCTGCAGAGACGTTACCCAAGTATCCAATAGGCTTGTCCGTAAGCCTGTTGAACACTTGCAGGAAACAAGACAATTGATGCCGCTCAATTCGTCGGTTGGTAAACATGCTGATATCGCCATCCATTGGCCATAACTCTGGCCGCGCCAGTGATTCGGAACGGGCCTAACACCCCCCGCTCTCCCTGGAGATCGGTGCGACAACAGCTATCGCTTTGCCACTCTACCGCTTGCCAACCCCAAGTATTCCATCCGCTCGAACACAAACTTGTACAAACGAACGCTCAAAGAATAGCCCAAGACTGGTGACGAGCCAGCTATAGCATGACAAATATCATCACAACGACGCAGGACGTGGCTGCGCAACGCTCGCACCGGGGTAATGCCCCAGTTGCTGCAGGGTGTCGAGGCGCGCGCGGGCTCGGTAGGCGTACTCGCTGGACGGATACTGGTTGATGATGAACTGATAGGTTTGCACCGCGTCGACGAACAGCTTCTGCCGCTCCAGGCACTGCCCGCGCAACATCGAGACCTCCGGCTGCACATAGCGCCGAGTGCGACTTTCACGGTCGACCTGGGACAATTCCAGGGTAACGCGCTCGCAGTCACCGGCCCCATACGCACGGTAGGCGTCGTTCAAATGGTGGTCCATCGACCAACGGGTACAGCCGACAACACTGACGGCCAGGGCAGCAATGAGCAAAATTCGCATGAGGGTTCTCCTGTCTCGTGCAGTGTATCGACCCCTCGTCAAAAATCTTCAAGGATGTTCATCTAATCAATCATAGCGAAAAGCGAATCGCCGATAAGTAGTGCAAACGAACAATGACTACAACCAAAGAGCATAGTAGCCTTCCTCAGCGCTTGAACTCAGGAGTCTGTGCATGTCCGTCCGTCGCACCAAAATCGTCGCCACCCTTGGCCCGGCCAGTAACTCGCCGGAAGTCCTCGAACAGCTGATTCTGGCTGGTTTGGACGTTGCCCGTCTGAACTTCTCCCACGGCACCCCGGACGAGCACAAGGCTCGCGCCAAGCTGGTGCGTGACCTGGCCGCCAAGCACGGTCGCTTCGTCGCACTGCTGGGTGACCTGCAAGGCCCGAAAATCCGTATCGCCAAATTCACCGACAAGCGGATCGAGCTGAAGATCGGTGACACGTTCACCTTCTCCACCAGCCACCCGCTGACCGAAGGCAACCAGCAAATCGTGGGTATCGACTACCCGGACTTGGTCAAGGATTGCGGCGTCGGCGACGAACTGCTGCTGGACGACGGCCGCGTGGTCATGCGAGTCGACACCGCCAGCGTCACCGAACTGAACTGCACCGTGATCATCGGCGGCCCGCTGTCGGATCACAAAGGCATCAACCGTCGCGGTGGTGGCCTGACGGCGCCGGCCCTGACTGAAAAAGACAAGGCCGACATCAAGCTCGCCGCCGAAATGGAAGTGGATTACCTCGCGGTGTCCTTCCCTCGCGACGCCGCCGACATGGAATACGCCCGCAAGCTACGCGACGAAGCTGGCGGCACTGCCTGGCTGGTGGCGAAGATCGAACGCGCCGAAGCCGTGGCCGATGACGAAACCCTCGACGGCCTGATCATGGCGTCCGACGCCGTGATGGTTGCCCGTGGCGACCTGGGCGTGGAAATCGGTGATGCCGAACTGATCGGTATCCAGAAAAAAATCATCTTGCACGCACGCCGCCACAATAAAGCAGTGATCGTGGCGACCCAGATGATGGAGTCGATGATCCAGAACCCGATGCCGACCCGCGCCGAAGTGTCCGACGTGGCCAACGCCGTGCTCGACTACACCGACGCCGTGATGCTCTCGGCTGAAAGTGCCGCTGGCCCGTACCCGCTGGAAGCTGTTCAGGCCATGGCGCGTATCTGCATCGGTGCCGAAAAGCACCCGACCAGCAAGACCTCCAGCCACCGCATCGGCAAAGTGTTCGAAAGCTGTGACCAGAGCATCGCCCTGGCCGCCATGTACACCGCCAACCACTTCCCTGGCGTCAAAGCGATCATCGCCCTGACCGAAAGTGGCTACACGCCGTTGATCATGTCCCGTATCCGTTCCTCGGTGCCGATCTACGCGTTCTCCCCGCACCGCGAAACCCAGGCCCGCGCGGCTTTGTTCCGTGGTGTCTACACCGTACCGTTCGACCCTGCGTCGTTGCCGCCTGAGCAAGTCAGCCAGGCTGCCATCGACGAACTGCTCAAGCGTGGCGTAGTGGAGAAAGGCGACTGGGTCATCCTGACCAAGGGCGACAGCTACCACACCATCGGCGGCACCAACGGCATGAAGATCCTGCACGTTGGCGACCCAATGGTCTGAGTGATCCGCTGAAAAACGAAAGCCCCGCCCTGTGAATGGCGGGGCTTTTTGCTTTGCAGCTCACGGTGATGGGCTTGCCTGCGATGGCGTCATCAGCGCCCGGCAGTCGACCGGGACAGGAACACATCGGCCAGCAGTTGATTGCGCGGCAGCCCCGCCAGGAACAGGCGCTTGGAAAACGCCTCGACGCTGGCCGGATGCCCGCAGAGCAAGGCCAGCGTTTGCCGGGAAACCAGCCGCAGTTGCGCCAATGCCGGGGTCAACTCCGCCGCCGTCCACAGCTCCACCGTCAGGTTCGGATGGCGGGCGGCCAGCGCTGCCAGGGGCTCGGCCAAGTAGTGACCGCTGGCATCGTGGGCCAGGTGAATCACGCGGATCGCGCCTTGATGATCCTGACGCAATGCCTCGCGCAACACCCCCCACAACGGGCCCAGGCCGGTGCCGGACGCCAACAGCCACAGCGGCCGGGATTGCCAGTCGGGGTCGTATTGCAGCGCGCCGCCGCGCAGTTCGCCCAGGCGCAGGCGGTCACCGACGCGCAACTGTCGAGCGGCATCGCTGAATGCGCCGGGCTGACGGCAATCGAGATGAAACTCCAGGAACGGATCTTCCTGGGGCAGGCTGGCCAGGGAGTACGGGCGCGCCACCGGCCCCGCCCACAACACCAGATGCTGCCCGGCCCGATAGCGCAGGCCGCGCTCCGGTTGCAGGCGCAGGCGCAACACCTGCGCGCTCAACCAATCCACGCCCACCACCTCGGCCGACACGCCGTCGCGGCTCGGGTCAAACGCTTCGACCTGCAGGTCCGCCGTCACCCGGCACTGGCAGGCCAGGCGCCAGCCGTCCTCGCGTTGCGCCGGGCTGAGGGCGTCGGGCTGCTGGTCCTCGACCTCGCCCCGGCAACGTACCAGGCACGCATGGCAACTGCCGGCGCGGCAACTGTAGGGCACAGCGACGCCGGCCTGGTTCAGGGCATCCAACAGGTTGCTGCCGGTGGAGACCGACCAGTGGCGTTCGCCGACGTGCAGTTCAGGCATACAAGGTCTCGGATCAAAAAAGCGTACACAGGGAATCACGCCCGGCAGAGTTTGACCATAGTCGGGTGTATCGGCCACCGTGCCGGGTTATACTGCCGCGCCTTTTTAGCGTCGCGCCAGCATCACTCGGCGTGCCTTGGAAAGGTGGTTTCAGCCGACCGATACACCCCTCTGAAGCCGCCTTTATTGAATGTTCCCTTATAGAGGAGCGCGACTCATGACCGTGATCAAGCAAGACGACCTGATTCAGAGCGTTGCCGACGCCCTGCAATTCATTTCCTACTACCATCCCGTTGACTTCATCCAGGCAATGCACGAAGCCTACCTGCGCGAAGAATCGCCAGCAGCCCGTGACTCCATCGCCCAGATCCTGATCAACTCGCGCATGTGCGCCACCGGCCACCGCCCGATTTGCCAGGACACCGGTATCGTCACCGTGTTCGTGCGCGTAGGCATGGACGTGCGTTGGGACGGCGCCACCATGGGCCTGGACGACATGATCAACGAAGGCGTGCGTCGCGCCTACAACCTGCCGGAAAACGTCCTGCGTGCTTCGATCCTCGCCGATCCGGCGGGCGCGCGCAAAAACACCAAGGACAACACCCCGGCGGTGATCCACTACTCCATCGTCCCGGGTAACACCGTGGAAGTGGATGTGGCCGCCAAGGGCGGTGGTTCCGAGAACAAGTCGAAAATGGCCATGCTCAACCCGTCCGACTCGATCGTCGACTGGGTGCTCAAGACCGTTCCGACCATGGGCGCCGGCTGGTGCCCACCGGGCATGCTCGGCATCGGCATCGGCGGCACCGCCGAGAAAGCTGCCGTGATGGCCAAGCAAGTGTTGATGGAATCCATCGACATCCACGAGCTGAAAAAGCGCGGCCCCTCCAACCGTATCGAAGAGATGCGCCTGGAGCTGTTCGAGAAGGTCAACCAACTGGGTATCGGCGCCCAGGGCCTGGGTGGCCTGACCACCGTGCTCGACGTGAAGATCATGGACTATCCGACCCACGCCGCCTCGCTGCCGGTATGCATGATCCCCAACTGCGCCGCCACCCGTCATGCGCACTTCGTGCTCGACGGTTCGGGCCCGGCATCGCTGGAAGCACCATCGCTGGACGCCTACCCGGAAATCGTCTGGGAAGCCGGCCCGTCGGCCCGTCGCGTCAACCTCGACACCCTGACCCCGGAAGACGTGCAGAGCTGGAAGCCGGGCGAAACCGTGTTGCTCAACGGCAAGATGCTCACCGGTCGCGACGCCGCGCACAAGCGCATGGTCGAGATGCTGAACAGGGGCGAAACCCTGCCGGTGGACCTCAAGGGGCGCTTCATCTACTACGTCGGCCCGGTTGATCCGGTGCGCGATGAAGTGGTTGGCCCGGCTGGCCCGACCACCGCGACGCGGATGGACAAGTTCACCCGCCAGATCCTCGAGCAAACCGGCCTTTTGGGCATGATCGGCAAATCCGAGCGTGGCCCGACCGCCATCGAAGCGATCAAGGACTACAAGGCCGTGTACCTGATGGCCGTGGGCGGCGCTGCTTACCTGGTGGCGCAAGCCATCAAGAAGTCGCGCGTTGTCGCTTTCGCCGAGCTGGGCATGGAAGCGATCTACGAGTTCGAGGTCAAAGACATGCCAGTCACCGTTGCGGTGGACAGCAAGGGCGAATCCGTCCACATCACCGGTCCTGCCATCTGGCAGAAAAAGATCAGTGAAAGCCTGGCGATAGAAGTGCAGTAAACACTTCTTCGTACCGATAAAGGCGACTGCGGCTACACGGCCCAGTCGCCTTTTTTATGGCGCATGCTATGGTGCCCCCCCTAATTGCAACTGTTCATCTTCGTATGATCGCGATCACCCGTCCCCTGCGCCTGACCGTCTACTCCCTATTGATCATCGCCGGTGCGGTGCTGGCCGCCGCCTTGGCCACACGCCACGCTGAACGCCAGGCCCTGGTAGACGATGCCGCCCGCGCCAATCAGCAGCTCACGCTATATGGCAACTCGTTGCACACCCTGATCGAACGCTACCGTGCGCTGCCCGCTGTGCTGGCGCTGGATTCGGAAATGATCAGCGCGCTGAAAGGCCCGCTGGATGCCGCGACCCAGGGCGTGCTCAACCGTAAACTGGAACGTATCAACGGCGCCGCGCAGTCCTCCACATTGGAACTGATGGACCGCACCGGCCTGGCCGTGGCCGCCAGCAACTGGAACCTGCCGAGCAGTTACGTCGGGCATAACTACGCGTTCCGGCCGTATTTCAGGCAGACGTTGAGCCAGGGCACCGGGCGCTTTTTTGCGGTCGGGGTGACCACCGGCGTGCCGGGGTATTTCCTTTCCAGCGCGGTGCTCGATGAACACGAGCAGTTCCTCGGCGCCATGGTGGTCAAGCTGGAATTCCCCGAGCTCGAGCGTGAGTGGGCCCAAGGCAATGACCTGCTGCTGGTCAGCGACGCGCGCGGTATCGTGTTTATCGCCAACCAGCCGGGCTGGCGTTATCGCAACCTGCGCCCGCTGTCGGCTAGCGATCTGGCCGAACTACAGGCCACCCGCCAATACGACAAGAAACAATTGCAGCCGCTGGAGACCCAGGCCCTGCAACGTTTCGACGAAAACAGCCACCTGATGCGCGTCAACGGCCCCGATGGCAACGCCAATTACATCTGGGAATCCCTGCCGCTGAAGGCCGAAGGCTGGACCTTGCACTTGCTGCGCAAACCTCAGTTCCCCTTCGAAGACCAACGCAACGCCGGCCTCGCTGCCGCCGGTTCGTGGCTGGCGTTGGTGTTCCTGGTGCTGTTTCTGACCCAACGCTGGCGTCTGGCCCGCATGCGCCAGCGCAGCCGCGAAGAGCTCGAACAGCTTGTCGAGGAGCGCACCCAGGCGCTGCGCACGGCCCAGGATGGTTTGGTGCAATCGGCCAAGCTGGCGGCGCTGGGGCAGATGTCCGCCGCCCTCGCCCATGAAATCAACCAACCACTCACCGCGCAGCGCATGCAATTGGCGACCCTACGTCTGCTGCTGGACCATGGCCGCGTGGGCGATGCCTACAAGGCGCTCACACCACTGGACGACATGCTCACGCGCATGGCCGCGCTAACCGGCCATCTCAAGACCTTCGCCCGCAAGAGCCCCAGCGGCCTGCGCGAACGCCTGGACCTGGCCACGGTGGTCGACCAATCCCTGGAGTTGCTCGACGCACGCCTGCGCGATGAAGGCATCGGCACCGTGCTGGACCTGACCCGCCCCGCCTGGGTCCGTGGCGACGCGATCCGCCTGGAACAGGTACTGATCAACCTGCTGCGCAATGCCCTCGACGCCATGGCCAACAAACCGCGCAAACGCCTGGAAATCCGCCTGCACGCCGATGAGCAACTGTGGCAGTTGACCGTCAGCGACAGCGGTGGCGGCATCGCCGAGGAACATTTGAACAACGTGTTCGACCCCTTCTTCACCACCAAGCCCGTGGGCGATGGGCTCGGCTTGGGGCTGGCGGTGTCCTACGCTATCGTGCACGAACTGGGTGGGCGCCTGAGCGCCGGTAACCGTGGCGACGGCGCGGTGTTTACCCTGACGCTGCCTATCGCGCTGGAGACGCCGGAGCTATGTTGAACGCGGTGATTGTGATCGATGACGAAGCCAGCATTCGCACGGCCGTCGAGCAATGGTTGAGCCTGTCGGGATTTGAAGTGCAGTTGTTCAGTCGCGCTGAGGCCTGTCTCGCGCAACTGCCCAAGGACTTTCCCGGGGTGATTTTGAGCGACGTGCGCATGCCCGGCCTCAGCGGCCTGGAGCTGCTGGCCGAAGTGCGGCGGCGCGATGCCGACTTGCCGGTGATCCTGCTGACCGGCCATGGCGATGTGCCGATGGCCGTCGAAGCCATGCGCGACGGGGCCTACGACTTCCTGGAAAAACCCTTCAGCCCCGAAGCCCTGCTCAACAGCCTGCGCCGCGCCCTCGATAAACGTGGGCTGATCCTGGAAAACCGCCGCCTGCATCAACAGGCCGATCATCGGACACAATTGGAAAACAGCCTGCTGGGCGTGTCCCGCAGTTTGCAGAACCTGCGCCGCCAGGTGCTGGACCTGGCGACGCTCCCAGTCAACGTGCTGATCCGCGGCGAGACCGGCAGCGGCAAGGAACTGGTCGCCCGCTGCCTGCACGACTTCGGCCCGCGGGCGAAAAAAGCCTTTGTCGCGCTCAATTGCGCGGCGATCCCCGAGCAACTGTTTGAAGCCGAGCTGTTCGGCCACGAGAGCGGCGCGTTTACGGGGGCCCAGGGCAGGCGTATAGGCAAGCTGGAATACGCCCACGGTGGCACGCTGTTTCTGGATGAAATCGAAAGCATGCCCCTGGCCCAGCAAGTCAAATTGCTGCGCGTGTTGCAGGAGCAAAAGTTGGAGCGACTGGGCTCCAACCAAAGTATCCACGTCGACCTGCGCATCATTGCCGCGACCAAGCCGGACCTGTTGGACGAGGCCCGCGCCGGGCGTTTTCGCGAAGACCTGGCCTATCGGCTGAACGTCGCCCAACTGCGCCTGCCGCCCCTGCGCGAGCGTCGTGAAGATATACCGCTGCTGTTCGATCACTTTGCGCAAAGCGCCGCCGAACGCCTGGGCCGCCACGTTGAACCGCTGAGTGGCGCGCAATTGGGGCGCCTGCTCAGCCATGACTGGCCGGGCAACGTGCGCGAACTCGCCAACGTCGCCGAACGCCAGGTGTTGGGGCTTGGCGAGCCAGAGCCCGAAGGCATCGAGGCCGGGCAATCATTGGCGGCACAACAGGAAGCCTTCGAGGCCCACTGCCTGAAAGCCGCACTGACCCGACACAAAGGCGATATCAAGGCGGTGCTGGCCGAACTGCAACTGCCCCGGCGCACCTTCAATGAGAAAATGCAGCGGCATGGGTTGGTGCGGGAGATGTTTCTCTAGGCCATGCCCTGGGTTACTTCCAAAGACGCCAGCGCAGGCAAGCCATAAGCGGATTTCCGCTCACCCAGCCCAAAACCATCAGCGACTTTCCGCTCAAAAAAACCTGCAAACCCTTCTAGACCGCGCCTTCCCCCGCCTGGCACAGCTCCTGCTATAGCCCCAATCAGGCTGTGCCCAGGCACGCTCCATAAAAACAACTATCTGAAGGATCCTTCAATGGATAACTCCAATACCCTGCCTCTGGGGTCGGCGGCTGCGCCGGCGAAAGAACGCACCACCTCCAGCCGCATCAAATCGATCTTCAGCGGATCGGTCGGCAACATGGTCGAGTGGTACGACTGGTACGTCTACGCGGCGTTCTCGCTGTACTTCGCCAAAGCCTTCTTCCCCAAAGGCGACACCACCGCCCAACTGCTCAACACCGCTGCGATCTTCGCCGTGGGCTTCCTGATGCGCCCAATCGGCGGCTGGCTGATGGGCCTGTACGCCGACCGCGCCGGTCGTAAAGCCGCCTTGATGGCCTCGGTACTGTTGATGTGCTTCGGCTCGCTGATCATCGCCCTGAGCCCGGGCTATGAAACCATCGGCGTCGGTGCGCCGATCCTGCTGGTGTTCGCCCGCCTGCTGCAAGGCTTGTCGGTGGGTGGCGAATACGGCACCTCGGCCACTTACCTGAGTGAAATGGCGACCAAGGAACGTCGCGGTTTCTTCTCCAGCTTCCAGTACGTGACCCTGATCTCCGGCCAGCTCATTGCCCTGGCGGTGCTGATCGTGCTGCAACAGACCCTCACCACCGAGCAACTGTACGATTGGGGCTGGCGTATCCCGTTCGCCATCGGCGCCCTGTGTGCAGTGGTCGCGTTGTACCTGCGTCGCGGCATGGAAGAAACCGAGTCGTTCACCAAGAAGGAAAAAGCCAAGGAAAGCGCGATGCGCACCTTGATGCGCCACCCCAAGGAACTGATGACCGTGGTCGGCCTGACCATGGGCGGCACCCTGGCCTTCTACACCTACACCACCTACATGCAGAAGTACCTGGTGAACACCGTCGGCATGAGCATTTCCGACTCCACCACCATCTCGGCAGCGACGCTGTTTCTGTTCATGTGCCTGCAACCCCTGGTCGGCGCGCTGTCGGACAAGGTCGGCCGGCGGCCGATCCTGATCGCCTTCGGCATCCTCGGCACGCTGTTCACCGTGCCGATCCTCACCACCCTGCACACCATCCAGAGCTGGTGGGGCGCGTTCTTCCTGATCATGGCGGCGCTGATCATTGTCAGCGGCTACACCTCGATCAACGCGGTGGTGAAGGCTGAGCTGTTCCCCACCGAAATCCGTGCGCTGGGCGTGGGCCTGCCGTATGCGCTGACCGTATCGATCTTCGGCGGCACCGCTGAATACATCGCACTGTGGTTCAAGAGCATCGGCATGGAAACCGGCTACTACTGGTACGTGACCGCGTGTATCGCGGTGTCGTTGGTGGTCTACGTGACCATGAAGGACACCCGCAAGCATTCGCGGATCACCACGAACTAACCGCTGAACGCAGTAACCAATGTGGGAGGGGGCTTGCTCCCGATCGCGGTGTATCAGTCAACTTATCTCAAGCTGACCCACTGCCATCGGGAGCAAGCCCCCTCCCACATGTGCAATCAGGACAACTCTGCCACTTCGCGCCGCACATAGCGCCGCTGAACATACAAAGCCCCGACAATCATCACCAACAACACCGCCGCCAACACCGCCGACGAGCCGATGGTGCCGAAGTCCAGCCCGCCCTTTTCATGGGGTTTGGTCAGGAAGTCGCCCAGGGTCGCGCCAAATGGGCGGGTCAATACGAACGCCACCCAGAACAGCAACACCGACGAAATCCGCGTGAAGTACTTGAGCGCCACCACCGCCGCGATAGTCGAGCCGATCAACAAGGCGCCACCGGCGAAGCCGAGCCCCGAATCGTCGGCAAGGAAGTCGCCCAGAGCAGTGCCCAAGGTGTTGGAGAACAGGATCGCCATCCAGTAGAACAACTCGCCGCGAAAGGTTTGCACCTTGTTCACGTTCAGCGAATCACCGCTGAGGTGCCACAACGCGAAGATGATCATCAGGATCACGATCAGGATCATCGACCCCGTGGCGTAGCCCAGGCCGAGGCTGCGGTCCATGAAGTCGGACATGGTGGTGCCGGCGGTGCTGGTGGACAGGATCACGATCCAGTACAGCACCGGGTTGTAGGCTTTCGACCAGAGTTGCGTCACCAGGGTGACCAGGAACACGCTGATCAGGATCATCGAGCTGATGGCATAACCGACGTTCAGGGTCATCGACAGCAAGTCCCCGGCGGTTTCGCCCAGGGTCGTCGCGCAGATTTTCATGACCCAGAACGCCAGGGTGATCTGAGGAAGTTTGTTCATGCAGTGCAAGGCTCCGAAGCTCAATCTATCAATGGGCCGACTTATAGGGGGGTGTCGACCTGGCGCGCAGACTGAACGGGGCGCTGTGAAAAATAGGTGGGCGCTGAATGAAAATTCCATAGGGCCGATGGAAATTCGCCGCCATGGCTTGCACTATGACGGCCCCCAGAAAAGCACAGCAGGAACCCCGGCCATGTCTGACGACAGCTATTACTATGAACCCGCCAAGGGCCACGGCCTGCCCCATGACCCGTTCAATGCCATCGTCGGCCCACGGCCGATCGGTTGGATTTCGTCTCACGACCGCGAAGGTCGCCTGAACCTGGCGCCCTACAGTTTCTTCAATGCGTTCAACTACATTCCGCCGATCATTGGGTTTTCCAGTGTCGGGCGCAAAGACAGCCTGAACAATATCGAACAGACCGGCGAGTTTGTGTGGAACCTGGCCACTCGCCCGTTGGCCGAGCAGATGAACCAGAGCTGTGCCGCCGTACCACCAGAGGTGAATGAGTTCGAGTTGTCCGGCCTGACGCCAGTGGCCTCGAAGATCGTCGGCGTGCCGCGGGTGGGCGAGAGCCCGGTGTCGTTCGAGTGCAAGGTCACGCAGATCATCCAACTGCAGCGTGCCGACCAGGTACTGGTACCCAGTTGGCTGGTGCTGGGCGAGGTGGTCGCGGTGCATATTGCCAAGTGGCTGCTCAAGGATGGGATCTACGACACCGCCGCCGCCGAACCGATCCTGCGTGGCGGTGGCCCGGGGGATTACTTCCAAGTGGGCCCTGAGGCGCTGTTCAAAATGTATCGCCCAGGCGCCACCAAACCCTGACTGCAATGCAGAAAAAATGTGGGAGGGGGCTTGCCCCCGATGGCGGTGTGTCAGTCAGCCTATCTGTAGCTAAAACACCGCTATCGGGGGCAAGCCCCCTCCCACACTGGATCGACGGCGTGCGTCAATTTGTGGCAGTTGCCCAGGTCAACTGACCTTCTGCATCGACGTCAGTCAACAACTCAAGTTGCAGCGTTGCCGCATCGTCGGCATCGGACGCCGTCTTGAACGTCTGTCCATCCAGGATCTTGTGAAACTGCGGTGCGCCCATGCCATCCAGCGCCTTGACGGCGACGGCGGCGCTGTAGCCCTCTTCGCCCGGTACTACGGCGGAAACGGCTTCGTGGTGAGCAAATTGTTTACGTGCCATGTTGCAGGTCCTGGCCAATGGAAAGTCGGCCATTCTAAACCCTAACCGGCGAGTTGCAGGTACTCGCCGTAGGCATTGGCGGCGGATGCATCGGTGAAGGTCTGGAAGTCCATGCTGCGCACGACCATGTCGTTCAACAGCTCGGAGAAGATCATCAGGGCCGGCGAGTTGAAGTAGGCACTCATCGCCTGTTCGCTGCTCCAGAAGCCCGAGACCAGCCAGACATCAGGATCGACCTGGGAATGCTGCAACGAAAATTGCAGGCAACCCTGAGCCTGACGGCCCGGTTCGATCAAACTGCTCAAGCGAGCACCGAGTTCGGTGCTGCAACCGCTGCGGGCGCGGATAAAGGCCATATGGCTCGCGGGAATGGGGGTGGACATGTTCGACTCTCCCGTTGAGAAGTGATGCTCGGCAAGCACGGTGAGGGCGTGTTGCCACAGGATCAAAGATAACGGCGCAGGTCGAGGCGCGGTTAGTCGATTCCTGCCGGCTTATTGCACAATCCTGCGAAAAGCGTAGACAGGACGCTTGCCCGCCGGTTTTATTCCACAGGCAGACGCCATGTTTCAGGGCGATGACAGCTCTCCTGCTTGCCTGATTCATGATGTTCCGCAGGATCAGGCAAGGATTGTGCAGAATCGACATACCACGGTTTGAACAGCCGCCGCTAAGCTGAGCCCATCAAAAAAGCCTGCAGAGGACGTCCCATGTCGTCGCCCGAACCTAAGTCCGAGCCCCTCGATGCCGAGATGGAAAAACAGCGCGCCGAACTGGCCAGCATCGTGCATCGGCATACCTGGGAAGACGGCTCCTACGGTACGGCGATCACGTCACTGTTCCTGAACCGCCACAACACGCCGCGCGACTTCAGCCCGGTGCTGGTGGAACCCGCCCTATGCATCCTGGCCAACGGCCGCAAGGAAGTGCGCCTGGCCGACGAAATCTTTGCCTATGACCCGCTCAATTACCTGGTGTTTTCGGTGTCGATGCCGGTGGCCGGACGGATCATCGATGCCACCCCGCAAGACCCTAACCTGTCGATCCGCATCAACATCGACCCGGCGCAGCTCACGGCCCTGATCGCAGAAGCCGGGCCGATGGGCGTGCCGTCGCGCCCGACCCCGCGTGGGATGTACGTCGACCGCATCGACAACCAACTGCTCGACGCCGTACTGCGCTTGACGCGCCTGCTCGATTCGCCCAAAGACATCGCCATGCTGGCGCCGTTAATCAGCCGCGAAATTCTCTACCGCTTGTTGCGTGGGCCACAGGGTTACCGGCTGTATGAAATCGCCGTGACCAACAGTCAGAGTCATCGGGTCAGCCAGGCGATCAAATGGCTCAATGGCAACTACGAACAGCCGCTGCGCATCGATGACCTGGCCAAGGAAGTGAACCTGAGCGTCTCGACCTTGCACCACCGTTTCAAGGCCATCACCGCCATGAGCCCGCTGCAATACCAGAAGCAGTTGCGCTTGCAGGAGGCGCGTCGGCTGATGATCGCCGAAGGGCTGGAAGCCTCGGCGGCCGGGTATCGGGTGGGGTATGAAAGCCCGTCGCAGTTCAGCCGCGAGTACAGCCGGTTGTTTGGTGCGCCGCCGCTGAGGGATTTGGCCAGGTTGCGTCAGAGCGTGTGATTCACTGCCGATCAGATGTGGGAGGGGTGGTGCGACGGTTCGACTTGCTCCCGATTGCGGCGTGTCAGTCACAGCTGTTTTATCTGAACCACCGCAATCGGGAGCAAGCCCCCTCCCACATTTGCCCAATGGTGTTCTTCAGTCGAGGGTTCGGGGGAGCTGCAAGGTGACCCGCAAGCCACCCTCGCGCAAATTCTGCAAACTCACTTCGCCGCCATGGCTGTGCGCAATGTTACGTGCGATGCCCAGGCCCAGGCCGTAGCCCTGCTGCTGGCCGGCGAGGCGGAAATGCGGTTCGAAGACCTGCTCCAGGCGCTGTTCCGGTACCCCCGGGCCTTCGTCGTCGACGTGCAGGATGAACTCCGCGCCATCGTCCTCAATATGCAAATGGGCGTTCTGCCCGTACTTCAATGCGTTGTCGATCAGGTTGCCGATGCAGCGCTTGAGCGCCAGCGGCTTGCCCGGATACGGCGCCAAGGCCCGCCCATGCTGGGTCACGCGGCCGTTGCCGTTGGGCGCCAGGTACGGCTCCACCAGGCAGTCGAGCACATGGTTGAGGTCGACCGGTTCGATATTTTCGTGGATGTCGGTGTCTTTCACGCACTGCAGCGCGCCTTTGACCAGCAACTCCAACTCGTCCAGGTCGCGGCCGAATTTGCTTTGCAGGTTTTCATCTTCGAGCAATTCAACCCGCAGGCGCAGGCGCGTGATCGGTGTGCGCAAGTCGTGGGAGATCGCGCTGAACAACTGGCTGCGCTCAATGAGGTAACGGCTGATGCGTTCGCGCATGGCATTGAATGCGCGCCCCACTTCGACCACTTCACTGCCGCCGCCTTCGGCCACCGGTTCCACGTCGGCGCCCAGCGACATGTCCCGCGCTGCCCGCGCCAGGCGCTTGAGCGGCCGGCTCTGCCAGTGGACCAACAGACCGATGAACAGCAGCAAAAAGCCGCTGGTCAGCACGATAAACCACACTTGCTGCGAGGGCAGGCCTTGTTCCTCGAGACTGGTGTACGGCTCGGGCAACAGCGAGGCGATGTACAGCCATTCGCCGGGAGCGAGTTGGATCTGGGTGACCAGCACTGGCGGGTTCACCGGTTCCAGGGTCAGCGCGTAATGCGCCCAGGAACGTGGCAGTTCATCGAGCTTCAACCCGGCATTGAAGATGCGCAGGTCTTCGGCGCTGACAAATTCCACCGAGATATGCACATCGGCGCCCAAGGTCTGGCGCAGCACTTCATCGACCGCTTTGAGCACCGCTTGCTTGCGCGGGGTCTGCGGCAAGATCGCCATGTCCAGCGGGCGGTCATTGAGCGTCACCACAAAACGTGTGCCGCCCATGCTGCGCAATTGGTCGAGAACCAACGGGCGATAAGCCACCGGCAACGAGCGGAAATAGCTCACGCTGGCCGTCATCGAATGCGCCAGGCTACGGGCGCTGGTGACCAGCCCTTCGAGCTGGGTGGCGCGCAATTGCGAAACCCAGATCACGCTGGACAGCGCCTGGGCGAACAGCACCGCGAGCAGCGTCAGCAGCAGCATGCGCCCGAGCAGCGAGCGCGGCACCGGCAAGCGGCGGCGCCGTTCGCTCAGGTGTTCAGTGGGCATTGCCGGCAACCACGCTGGCTGCCAGTTGATAGCCGCTGCCGCGCACGGTGCGGATCAACCTCGGCGGTTTTTCCGTGTCGCGCAGGCGTTGGCGCAGGCGGCTGACGGCCATGTCGACAATCCGGTCGAGCGGCATCAGGTCGCGGCCACGGGTGGCGTTGCCGATGGTGTCGCGGTCGAGGATTTGTTGCGGGTGGTCGAGAAACAGCTTGAGCAGGGCAAAGTCGGCACCGGAGAGGATCACCTCTTCGCCGTCGACGTGAAACAGTCGGTGGCTGATCGTGTCCAGGCGCCATTCATCGAACGCCAACACGTCGCCATTGCCGCTGCGCTCCTGGCCGAACTGGCAGCGGCGCAACAGGGCCTTGATCCGCGCCTGCAACTCGCGGGGGCTGAAAGGCTTGCCGATATAGTCATCGGCGCCCAGTTCCAGGCCGATCACGCGGTCGGCTTCGTCGGAACTGGCGGTGAGCATGATGATCGGCACCTGCGCCTGGCGCGGGTGCTGGCGAATCCAGCGACACAGGCTGAAGCCGTCTTCGTCCGGCAACATCACATCGAGGATGACCAGGTCGCACGGAGCCTCGTCCATCGCCTGACGGAACCCCGCACCGTCCGGCACGCCACGTACCTGGAAACCGGCGCGACTGAGGTAGGTTTGCAGCAATTCGCGGATTTCCTGGTCGTCGTCGACGAGGAGAATCGATTTACTGAATACGCTCACGGGGTCCTCCTTGTTGTTATGGCCATGCTGTAGGAGCGAGCTTGCTCGCGAAAATCCTGAGGCTGCCGCGTATCACCTGATGCGCTTCGTTATCGTCAACATTCTTCGCGAGCAAGCTCGCTCCTACAGGGCGAATGCCTGTTCGAGCGCCGCCCCAGCCCCGGTCAACCCGGAATACGGCGCGGTTACCAGCCATACCGGAATGCCCTTGAAGTAGTCGCTCATGCAGCCTTTGTCACTGAAGCTCTTGGCAAAATCGCTGTGGATAAAGAAGTCGGCAAACCGCGGGATCACCCCGCCGACGATATACACACCGCCCCGTGCGCCGGTGGTCAGCACGTTGTTACCGGCTACGCGGCCCAGCCAGATACTGAACTGGTTCAACACTTCCATCGCGACAGGGTCGCCGGCCAAGCCTGCCGCCGTGATCGCTTCCGGCGTATCCAGCACCGGCGTGTGACCATCCACCGCACAGATCGCCCGATACACCCGTGGCAAACCTGCACCACTCAAGGCGCTTTCAGCGCTGACATGGCCGATCTCAGTGTAAATGTGCTGCCACAGCTGGGCTTCCCGTGGGCTGCTCAGGGGCAGGTCGACATGCCCGCCCTCCCCCGGCAACGCGGCCCAACGGCCGCCGCCCAGGTCGAGCAAGGTGCCGACGCCCAGGCCGGTGCCCGGACCGATCACCACCGCCGGGCGCAACGGTTCCGGCGTGCCAGGGCAGACCACGCGGAATTCGTCGGGCTTCAAGCGGGTCATGCCCAGGGCCATGGCCGAGAAGTCATTCACCAGTAGCAGTTCATCCACTTGCAAGGTGTTGCAAAACGCAGTCTTGCTCAGGCGCCAGTGGTTGTTGGTGAATTTAAATTCATCACCGCTCACCGGCCCGGCCACCGACAGGCACACCGCGCCGATGTCGCCGATCGCCAGGCCTTCTTCCTTGAGGTAGACCTTGATCGCGTCCTCAGGGCATTTATGATCCGCGGTGGCATGCACCCGGATCGAATGCAGTGCCTGATCCCGCCACAACGCAAAACGGGCGTTGGTACCGCCGATGTCACCGACCAGCGCAAGTTTCACTTAAGCGTCTCCAAGGCACAGGTAAAGGCGCTGGCGCCCTGCTCTGCGGAGCTTGCGGCCAAGCGCATAAATGCAAACAGCTCGCGACCGGCCCCCACGTTATTGCCCAACAGGCCCGTGGCAGGTGTGCGCGCTGCAAATTCTTCGGCGTCCACCTTAAGCTCCAAGGTGCCTTTGACGCCATCCACGCGAATGATATCGCCATCGCGCACGCGAGCCAGCGGACCGCCGCTGTGGGCTTCGGGGTTGACATGGATCGCGGCGGGGATCTTACCCGAGGCGCCGGACATCCGCCCGTCTGTCACCAGCGCCACGTTGAAACCACGGTCCTGCAACACGCCAAGGAACGGGGTCATCTTGTGCAATTCGGGCATGCCGTTGGAGCGCGGCCCCTGGAAGCGCATCACCGCGACAAAGTCTTTTTCCAACTGGCCGGCCTTGAACGCATCGGCCAGATCTTGCTGGTCCTGGAACACCACCGCCGGGGCTTCGACGATCTGGTGCTCGGGGGCCACGGCGGAGACCTTCATCACGCCACGGCCGAGGTTGCCTTCCATCACGCGCAAGCCGCCTTCCGGCGAGAACGCACGGGCCACGGGGCGCAGGATGGTTTCGTCGAGGCTTTCGATCGGGCCCTCGCGCCAGATCAGCTCGCCGTCGACCAGGAACGGTTCCTGCGTGTAGCGGCTCAGGCCCTTGCCGGCCACAGTGTTGACGTCTTCGTGCAGCAGGCCGGCTTCGAGCATTTCGCGGATCAGGAACGACATGCCGCCCGCCGCCTGGAAGTGGTTGATGTCGGCCTTGCCGTTTGGATACACGTGCGACAGGGTCGGCACCACTGCAGAGAGGTCGGCCATGTCCTGCCAGGTCAGGATGATACCCGCCGACATGGCGATAGCCGGCATGTGCAGGGTGTGGTTGGTGGACCCGCCGGTGGCGTTGAGCGCGACGATGGCGTTGACAATGGATTTTTCGTCGACGATCTCGCCGATCGGCGTGAAGTTGCCGTTGGCCTTGGTCAGACGCGTGACCTGATGCGCGGCTTCGCGGGTCAGCGCGTCACGCAGCGGCGTGTATGGGTTGACGAACGAGGCACCGGGCAAATGCAGGCCCATCACTTCCATCAGCAACTGGTTGGTATTTGCGGTGCCATAGAAGGTGCAGGTGCCGGGGCTGTGGTAGGACTTCATCTCCGATTCCAACAGCTCTTCGCGGCTGGCCTTGCCTTCGGCGTAGCGCTGGCGCACGTCGGCCTTCTGCTTGTTGGAGATGCCCGAGGGCATTGGCCCGCCGGGGACAAAGATCATCGGCAGATGGCCGTAGCGCAGGGCGCCCATCATCAGGCCGGGGACGATCTTGTCGCAGATGCCCAGCATCAGCGCCGCATCGAACATGTTGTGGGACAGCGCTACCGCCGTGGACATGGCAATGACTTCACGGCTGAGCAGGCTCAGCTCCATGCCCGGTTCGCCCTGGGTCACGCCGTCGCACATGGCAGGTGTGCCGCCGGCGAACTGGCCGACCGAACCGACTTCGCGCAGGGCCTTTTTGATCTGTTCAGGGAAATGTTCATACGGCTGGTGCGCCGAGAGCATGTCGTTATATGACGAAACAATTGCCACGTTGGCGGCGTTCATCATGCGCAGGCTATTTTTATCTTCGGTGCCGCAACCGGCCACGCCGTGGGCAAAGTTGGCGCATTGCAGCTTGCCGCGCATCGGGCCGTCGCTGGCTGCGCCGCGAATGAGCGCAAGGTAAGCCTCGCGGGTAGCACGACTGCGGGCGATAAGCCGTTCGGTGACCTCAAGAACGCGGGGATGCATGTGTAGAACTCCAGGCTAGCGGATGTGGCGACCTGAGCGTCTATGCTGATCAAACGCCCGCAGCACATGGGATGGCAGGGAGTCGTTTGGATCATCGGACCAGTTGATTCAGGTCACTCGTTGTAGATTGAACAAAATATTGCCATTAAAAAGGCTTGTTTTCTATTTTTATGCGAATAATCTTGTAATTCTTACAACAAATCGACGACAGGCAGCTTCCAATGACTCTTCGAATCGCAATCAATGGTTTTGGCCGTATCGGCCGCAATGTCTTGCGCGCACTGTATACCCAAGGCTATCGCCAGGATTTGCAGATCGTCGCCATCAATGACTTGGGCGACAGCTCGATCAATGCCCACCTGCTCAAATATGACACCGTCCACGGTACTTTCGATGCAGAGGTCGCCCACGATCAGGAAAGCCTGACCGTCAATGGTGACCGGATCGCCGTCAGTGCCATTCGCAACCCGGCCGACCTGCCCTGGGCTGCGCACAATATCGACGTGGTGTTCGAATGCACCGGCCTGTTCACCGACCGTGCCAAGGCTGCCGCCCATATTAGCGCCGGCGCGCGCAAGGTGATCATCTCCGCCCCGGCCAAAGGCGCGGATGCCACCGTGGTCTACGGGGTAAACCATGACATTTTGCGTCAATCCCACCAGATCATCTCCAACGCCTCCTGCACCACCAACTGCCTGGCGCCGGTGGCCCAGGTGCTGCACCGCGAGCTGGGCATCGAAAGCGGCCTGATGACCACCATCCATGCCTACACCAACGACCAGAACCTGACCGACGTCTACCACACCGACCCCTACCGCGCGCGCTCGGCCACCCAGAACATGATCCCGAGCAAGACCGGCGCCGCCGAAGCGGTCGGCCTGGTGCTGCCGGAACTGGCGGGCAAGCTGACCGGCATGGCCGTGCGGGTGCCGGTGATCAACGTATCGCTGGTGGACCTCACCGTACAGTTGAAAAAAGACGCCACGGCCGAGGAAGTCAACGCGCTGCTCAAGGAAGCCAGCCAGCACTCGAAAATCCTCGGCTACAACACCCTGCCGCTGGTTTCCAGTGACTTCAACCACAACCCGCTGTCGTCGATCTTCGACGCCAACCACACCAAGTCCAGCGGCAAACTGCTGAAAGTACTGGCCTGGTACGACAACGAGTGGGGCTTCTCCAACCGCATGCTGGATAACTGCCTGGCACTCTGCAACGCCGAATAAGCCCTTGCGGGAGGGCTTTTGTGGGAGGAGCGGTTCGACTTGCTCCCTCCCACATTTGATCTGTATAGGCCCAGAGAAATAGCGGCTTGCCATTTGCGCTGATGATACGCATTATCATTAACTGCAAATCGGTCCGGTATCACTGTGAGCCAATCTCGCTTCAACCAAGTCTTTCTCACCCAACGGGTGATTCTGCTACGCACCTTGCAGCGGATGGTGAACAACCACAGCACCGCCGAAGACCTGTTGCAGGAAACCTACCTGCGCGTTACCCGGGCCCTGAGCGAGCGGCCGATCGATCACCTCGAACCCTTCGTCTACCAGACCGCGCGCAACCTCGCGCTGGATCACTTGCGTTCGCGCAGGATACAGGCCCGCACACTGCAGGAAGATGTCCCGCTGGACGTCCTGCAAAGTGTCGCCGCCCCCATCAGCACGCCCGAAGACGCGACCCAGGCCGAGCAACTGCTTGAGCACCTGAGCATCAGCCTCGGCCAGTTGAGCGCGCGCCAGCAGCAGATATTCATCCTCAGCCGCCTGCACGGTTGCAGCTACCAGGAGATTGCCGATCAGTTGGAAGTGTCCTTGAGTACGGTGCAAAAGGAACTGAAATTGATCATGGCCATCTGTGTAGGTGTGGCCGAACGGCTGGATCAGCCTTAAGCTTCATCCGACAGAAATGTCGATCCAGGCTGTAGGAAAGATAAATAGAACGCCGCGAAGACCCGAGGCACACCGTGACGGACCCGAATAAACTGCGCCCCCATGCGCTGGCTCATGAGGTGCTGCAAGACCCGGCGATGGACCAGGCCCTCGACTGGCTGATCGCCTTGCAGTGCCCGCAACCGGGGCAGCAGGCCGCGTTCGAAGCCTGGCTGGCCGGCGATCCGGCGCGCGCCCAGGCCTTCGGCAAAGCCCAGGCGGCCTGGGGTGGTGCGCCCGTCCACAGCGCCGCCGTCGCCCTGGCGGCACCGCGCAAGCCCAGCGCCTGGCGCCGCATCAAGCCACATTGGAAACCACTGGCCACCGCCGCCGTATTGATGCTCGGGCTGTTCAGCTTCAGCAACCTGCCGGTACGCCTGCAAGCCGACCACCTCACCGTGGTGGGTGAACGCCAGCGCCTGCAATTGGACGAGGGCTCGAACGTCTTGCTGAACACCGATTCGGCGTTCTCCAGCAGCATCAAAGACCACCAGCGCATCGCCCGCCTCTACCAGGGCGAAGCGTTTTTCGAGGTCATGCCCAACCGCGGCCTGCCGCTGGAAGTCGACGCCGGCCCCGTGCGCGCCAGCGTGCGCGACACCGCGTTCGCCGTGCGTTACCTCAATGGCGAAGCCCAGGTGCAGGTGCAGCGCGGCGATGTCGACCTGAGCAACACCTTCGACGATGCCCGCGTGCGCCTGAGCGCCGGGCAAAGCATCCGCATCGGCCCCAACGGCTTCGGCCAGCCCGCCAGACTCGACGCCAACAAAGACCTGGCCTGGGTCCAGGGCCGGCTGATCTTCGAAAACTGCCCGATGAGCGAAGTGCTCGCCGAACTACGCCGCTATTACCCCGGCTGGATCCTCAACACCAACGAGCAACTCGCCAGCGTCGCCGTCACCGGCAACTACCGCCTCGACCAGCCGTTGGACGTGGTGCGCTCCCTGGCCCACATCACCTCGGCCAAGCTCTCTGAATACCCGGCACTGGTGATCTTGAACTAAATGAGAATTATTTTTACTCGATAGTGATCGGCGGTACGTCTCGTCTTAGCCAATGCAACTGATTCCCATTTGAATCGGTTCGCAACTATAAGATTCGTATCTCCGGAGCGCTTTCGATGTCTTCTCGTTTCAATCGCCGGTCTTCTTCACCCGTGCTGTCCTTGCTGACCGCCGCCATCCTGCTGGCCGGTACGCCGGTGATGGTCGCCGCCGCCGAACCCACCGCCCGCAGCCACGGCAACTACAGCTTCAGCTTCAGCATCGAACAGCAGCCGCTGGTTGCGGCACTCAATGCCTTCACCGCCGTGACCGGCTGGCAAGTCGGCCTGCCGGCCGAGCTGGGCCAGGGTGTGTCGTCGCCTGGCGTGCGCGGTGCGCTGTCGCCGGAAAAAGCCCTGGAGCGCTTGTTGGTGGGGACCAACCTGAGCTACCGCAAACTCGGCAACAACAGCATTGCCCTGGAAAAGCGCGCTGCTGGCAGCGTCCTCAACCTGCAACAGCTGACCATCAGCGCCACTCGTAACGAGCAGGACGTCAACAGCGTACCGAACACCGTCAGCGTGCATGAGCGTGCAACGCTGGACCGCCAGAACGTCAACAACATCCGTGAGTTGGTGCGCTACGAACCCGGCGTCTCGGTCGGTGGCGCCGGCACTCGCGCCGGCAACGCGGGCTACAACATTCGCGGTATCGACGGCGACCGCATCCTTACCCAGGTCGATGGCGTGGAAGTGCCGGACAACTTCTTCAACGGCCCCTACGCCAAGACCCGTCGCAACTACGTCGACCCGGAAATCGTCAAGCGCGTAGAAATCCTGCGCGGCCCGGCGTCGGCCCTGTACGGCAGCAGCGCCATCGGCGGGGCGGTGAGCTATTTCACCCTCGATCCGGACGACATCATCAAACCCGGCCAGGACATCGGCGCCCGCCTCAAGACCGGCTACAGCTCCGCCGATGAAAGCTGGCTGACCTCCGCCACCGTCGCCGGCCGCGTGCAGGACGTCGACGGTTTGCTGCACCTGAGCCAACGCAATGGCCATGAAACCGAAGCCTACGACGGCAACAACGCCACCGGCCTGGCCCGCACCGGCGCCAACCCCGAGGAGGCGCGCACCACCAACGTGCTGGCCAAGCTGGGCTGGAATTATGGCGATGACAACCGTCTGGGCCTGACTTACGAGAAGTACAAGGACGATCGCGACGTCAACCTGAAGAATGCGGTGGGAGGCCCGTTCGTCGGCGGCCAAGGCTTCAATCTCTACCGTGACCGACGGGGCAACGACACCATCACCCGCGAACGTTTCGGCCTGGAAAACACCTTCGCCCTCGACTCGCCCATGGCTGATCGCATCAAGACCAGCCTCAATTACCAGATCGCCAAGACCGACCAGACCACCGCAGAAATCTACCAGGCGGGCCGTCGGGTATTGCGCACCCGCGACACGCTTTACGAAGAAAAGCAGTGGATATTCGATGCCCAGTTGGACAAGGCTTTCAGCCTCGGCGAGACCGATCACCAAGTGACCTACGGCACCACGCTCAAGCAGCAGAAAGTCACTGGCTCCCGCGAGGGCGCGGCCACTTGCCTCGCCGTCGGCGCCGGTTGCACAGCCATTGGCGCGCCCAGCCCAACGGCCAGCGACAGCGTGACGAAGACCAGCGACTTCCCGGACCCAACCATCAACACCTATTCGCTGTTTGCCCAGGATCAGATCGCTTGGGACAAATGGACCTTCCTGCCCGGCGTGCGTTATGACTACACCCGGCTCAAACCCAAGCTGACCCAGGAATTCCTCAGCAGCGTCAACCCGACCGGCCAATACCCGGTGAGCGACAAGGAAAAAACCTGGCACCGTGTCACCCCCAAGTTCGGCCTGACTTACGCCCTGACCGATCACTACACCGTGTTTGGCCAATACGCCGAAGGCTTCCGCACGCCCTCGGCCAAAGCGCTGTACGGACGCTTTGAAAACCTGAACCTGGGCTACACCGTCGAGCCCAACCCCGACCTCAAGCCGGAAACCAGCAAAGGCATTGAAACCGGGATTCGCGGCAAGTTCGACGCGGGCTCCTTCGACATCGCGGTGTTTTACACCAAGTACCGCGACTTTATCGACGAAGACAACGCGGTCGTCGGCGGCACCGTCGAACAGTTCCAGGCGGTCAATATCAAGCGCGCAACCATCAAGGGCGCGGAAGCCAAGGGCCGCTTGAACCTCGATGCCTTCGGCGCGCCCCAGGGCCTGTATACCCAGGGGTCGATTGCCTACGCCTATGGGCGCAACGACGATAGCGGCGAGCCGCTGAACAGCGTCAACCCACTCAAAGGCGTATTCGGCCTGGGTTACGAACAGGACAACTACGGTGGCCTGCTGAGCTGGACGCTGGTGAAAAAGCAGGATCGCGTCGACAGCAGCAGCTTCCACGCTCCCGACGGCAGCACCGACGGCCCGTTCAAGACCCCTGGCTTCGGTGTGGTCGACCTGACCGCCTTCTACAAAGTCACCCAAGACGTGACGCTCAACGGCGGCCTCTACAACCTCACCGACAAGAAGTACTGGAACTGGGATGACGTGCGCAGCTACGACAGCGTCGGCGAAGCCAGTGTCACCGGCCCGGCCAACCTTGACCGCCTGACCCAGCCCGGTCGCAACTTCGCGATCAATGTGGTCTGGGACATCTGATCAACCCGCCTCGCCTCGTCGGAATTAATCAGCGATGAGGTGAGGATTTTTTACTGTGCCGCGTCTTCTTGTTCGTCTAGTTACTAACCGCCCAGCCACGCCCCAGGGCATCACGGCGCTCCCCTTCTCAAGGACTTTTTCATGACCGTTTCTCCTTCCGCAGAACGCCCAAGCCTGCGCTCCCAGCGCCTGAACCAGATCACCACCGCGCCGCACACCCGGCTCGACGCGCTGGTCAAGGCGCACGCGCCGTTTGAAACCCAGCCCAACTTCGCGCGTTTCGTGGTGGCGCAGTACCTGTTCCAGTCGGAACTAGTGGCGCTGTACAACGATGCCGACCTGATCAAGATCGTTCCCGACCTGGCCGAACGCTGCCGCGCCGACGCCGCCAGGCTGGACCTGGCCGACCTGGGCACCGACGTCCCGGCCCCCGTCCCCGGCGCCGTGCAGAACCCGAGCAAAGCCGAAGCCCTGGGCTGGCTGTTCGTCTCCGAAGGCTCCAAGCTGGGCGCCGCGTTCCTGATCAAGCGTGCCGTGGGCCTGGGCCTGAGCGAAACCTTCGGCGCCCGCCACCTCGGCGAGCCGGCCGGCGGTCGCGCCGAAGGCTGGAAGCGCTTCACCCGCACCCTCGACAGCCTGGAATTCAGCGCCGAAGAAGAAGCCGCTGTGGAAAAAGGCGCGATCAATGCGTTTATGCGCTTCACGGTGTTGCTCGAACAGGCTTACGCTACAGCCCCTGAACTGGCCTGATACTCGATTGAAATGCGATCGGTGGGAGGGGCTTTCTCCCTCCCACAATTAGATCTCATCCCAAGCCGATTTTTTGTTCTCCCTACGTTGCACACATCCATGACCGGCAAACCCCAATCCACCTCGAAAATCGCCCAGCTCCTCTTCGGCCTGCTGGCCTATGTCAGCCTGGGCATCGGGTTGGTGGCGATTGTCGTGCCGGGCTTGCCCACCACCGAATTCATCCTGCTGGCCGCCTGGGCCGCCACCAAAAGCTCGCCGCGCCTCAGCGCCTGGCTGGAAAACCACCGCCTGTTCGGGCCGATCCTGTTCAACTGGCGCAACGGCAAGATCATCACGCGCCGCGCCAAAATCAGCGCCACCGCCAGCATGCTGCTCTGCGCCGGCCTGATGCTGGTGATGCTCGATCACGGCTGGCCGATCTACCTGGCCATCGCCGGAATGAGCCTGGGCAACCTGTGGATCTGGTCCCGTCCGGAACGGCTCGCACGCCCTATATAACGCTGGATGTAGGCACTCTCCGACCGCTCATCGCCTACCGCTCATGAAAGCTCAGGTTGCGCCGATGTTCCGGATAATGCGCCGAATGGACTTGGCCCAGCTCGCATACCAACAAGTCCATTCGTGAGTGAACCTATGTTCGATACCCTCTCCATCCGCTTGAAAATCGTCCTGCTGTCCGGCCTCTGCCTGCTGGGAGTGATTGCGCTGGTGGTCGGTATCAACATTTACAACACCGCGCAGAACGACGCGCTGGTCAGCGACTCAAGCTCACGAATGCTCACCGCCAGCGTGGAACAACTGCTGCAAGCCAAGGCCGCCGAACAAGCGGTGCAATTACAGAGAACCTTCGGCGACAGCCTGGTGGCAGTGACCGCCCTCGCCGACCAGGTCAAAGACCTGCGCAACCTGGCCGCCAAGCGCTCCCTCGAACCCGGCGCGTTGCGTGAAGAACTCAACCAGAGCCTGAAAACCGCGTTCGAACGCAACAGCAAGGTGCTGGGGATCTGGCTGGCGTTCGAACCCAACGGGCTGGAGGGCAAGGACAGCGAGTTTGTCGACGACAAGGCGCGTGCCTCCAACGGAAAAGGCCGTTTCTCCAGCTACTGGAGCCGCGCCGGTGGCGAAGGCTTGAACACGATCCTGATCGAAGACGACCTGAACAAGACCACCCCCAACCTCAACGGCACGCCCTACAACATCTGGTACACCTGCCCACGCGACACCCGCCGCACTTGCCTGCTGGACCCGTATGAAGACACGGTGGCCGGCAAGTCTGTGTTGATGACTACCATCGCCCTGCCGCTACTGGTGGACGGCAAAGTCATCGGCGTCATCGGCGTCGACATTGCCCTCGACTCCTTACAAGCCAGCACCGATGCCACGCAGAAAGACCTGTTCAACGGTATGGCGCAACTGCGAATTATCTCCAGCACCGGTTTGATCGCCGCCTACAGTGGCGAACCGGCTAAAGTCGGCAAGAACCTGATCGACACTCTGGGCGCCGAAGGCAAAGGCATCGTGCAACTGCTGGCCAGTGACAACCGCACGATTAGCGAACAGGACGACACCATTCGCGCGGTGTACCCGGTCAAGCCGATTGCCGACGCCAAGTCCTGGGGCGTGGTGATCAAGTTGTCCAAGGCCGTGCTGCTGGCCGACAACGTCAAGCTGCAAGCCGTACTCGACAAGGCCCAGGCCAGCGGCATGCTCAAGACTTTGCTGGTGGCGGCCGTCGCCGCATTGCTCGGGCTGTTGCTGGTCTGGCTGACCGCCACCGGCGTGACCCGGCCGATCAACAGCGTGGCCGCCATGCTCAAGGATATCGCCAGCGGCGACGGCGACCTCACCCAGCGCCTGGCCTACGCCAAGAAAGACGAGCTGGGCGAGCTGGTGAACTGGTTCAACCGCTTCCTCGACAAGCTGCAACCGACCATCGCGCAGATCAAGCAAAGTATCACCGAAGCCCGTGGCACGGCCGACCAGTCTTCAGCCATTGCGCGCCAGACCAGCGAAGGCATGCAGGTGCAGTTCCGCGAGATCGACCAGGTGGCCACTGCGTCCAACGAAATGAGCGCCACCGCCCATGAGGTGGCCAACAGCGCCTCCAACGCCGCCAACGCGGCGCGCGGGGCCGATCAGTCGGCACGCGAAGGCATGTCGATCATCGAGCAGAGCACCCGCGATATCACCACCCTCGCCGACGAAGTCAGCAAGGCCGTGAGCGAAGTCGAAGCACTGGCCGTCAACAGCGAGCAGATCGGTTCAGTGCTGGAAGTGATTCGCAGCATTGCCGAGCAGACCAACCTGCTCGCGCTCAACGCCGCCATCGAAGCGGCACGCGCCGGGGAAAGCGGCCGCGGGTTCGCGGTGGTGGCCGACGAAGTGCGCAACCTGGCCAAACGCACCCAGGATTCGGTGGAGGAAATTCGTCAGGTGATCGAACGCATCCAGAACGGCACCCGTGGCGTGGTGGCGACCATGCACTCCAGCCAGCAGCAGGCCCAGAGCAACGCAGGGCAGATCCATCAGGCCGTTCAGGCGCTGGGCAAGATCAGCGACGCGGTGACGGTGATCAGCGACATGAACCTGCAGATCGCCAGCGCCGCCGAACAACAGAGCGCCGTGGCCGAAGAGGTCAACCGCAACGTGTCGGCGATCCGCAGCGTGACCGAGACCCTCACCGGCCAGGCCACGGAGTCGGCGGCCATCAGCAGCCAACTCAATGCCTTGGCCACTCAGCAGATGAAGTTGATGGATCAGTTCAAGGTGTAAAAACACCACAGGACCAATGTGGGAGGGAGCTTGCTCCCTACACATTTAGAGACCAGGCCAAGCCTGCACAAACGCCGCCAAGTCTTCCTTCGGCGCGGTACGCGGTGGGTTCTGCGGCGTGCCCAGATACAAGAAGCCGATCACCTCCTCTCCCGCCGTCAGCCCCAGGCCCTTGGCCACATGGGCCGAGTAGGACAAATCCCCGGTGCGCCACACCGCACCAATCCCCTGGGCGTAGGCCGCCAGCAGGATGCCATGGGCCGCACACGCCGCCGCCAGCAACTGCTCGGATTTCGGCACCTTGAAATGCTCCTGCAGGCGAGCAATCACCACCACCACCAGCGGCGCGCGCATCGGGCCGTTCTGGGCCTTGTCGAGGGCGGCCTGCGGGGCGTCGGGGTCTTGCAGGCGGGCGGCTTCGACCAGCAACGTGCCCATCTGCTCACGGGCCGCGCCTTCCACGGTGAGGAACCGCCAAGGACGCAACTGGCCGTGGTCCGGCGCACGCATGGCCGCGGCGAACAGCACATCACGCTGCTCCTGGGTCGGTGCCGGTTCCAGCAGGCGCGGCACGGAAACACGGTTGAGCAAAGCGTCGAGAGCCTGCATTGGCCACCTCCAGAGAAAAATGTGCGGTCATTCTAGCGGGAATGAATCGGCATGCCATCAAACGATAATTGCTATTATTCAAACCGCCCCGCCCTGTTAGACTTTGCGACCTTGTTTTTCGCCTTTTTTCAGGAAACTCGATGTTCCGTTCGCTTCTTTGCCTGTCTGCAGGACTAATGGCCATGAGCCTGGCTGCCTGCGATGACGCCCCCCGGTTTACCCAGGCTGAGCCGGGAGAAGCGCGGGCCGGCGGTACAACGACGGTGAACAAGCGCGACCAGAATGCCTTTTCCCTACCCTCGGCCAACCTGTCGCCGACCCGCCGCCTGGATTTCAGCGTCGGTAATAGTTTCTTCCGCAGCCCCTGGGTGATCGCGCCGTCCACCACCACCGCACGCGATGGGCTGGGGCCGCTGTTCAACACCAATGCCTGCCAGAACTGCCATATCAAGGACGGCCGTGGCCACCCGCCGCTGGCCGACGCGCAGAACGCGGTGTCGATGCTGGTGCGCCTGTCGATCCCGGATGCGCCGCCGTATGCCAAGCTCATCGAGCACCTCGGCGTAGTGCCCGAGCCGGTCTACGGCGGGCAATTGCAGGACATGGCCATACCCGGCGTGACGCCAGAGGGCAAGGTGCGGGTCGACTACACGCCGGTCAACGTCACGTTCAAGGACGGCAGCGTCGTCGAACTGCGCAAGCCCAACCTGCAAATCACCCAACTCGGCTACGGCCCGATGCATCCGGACACACGTTTCTCCGCACGCATCGCCCCGCCGATGATCGGCCTGGGCCTGCTCGAAGCGATTGCCGACGCGGACATCCTGCGCAACACCGACCCGAAGACCGCCGACAAGGAAGCCATCGTCGGCCGCGCGAATTGGGTCTGGGATGACGCCCGGCAGAAAACCGTGCTCGGACGTTTCGGCTGGAAAGCCGGGCAACCCAACCTCAATCAACAAAACGTTCACGCCTTTTCCGGTGATATGGGCCTCACCACGTCGCTGAAGCCCGTCGATGACTGCACTGACGCCCAGGTCGCCTGCAAGCAGGCGCCCAACGGCAACGGTCCCGATGGCGAACCGGAAGTCAGCGATAACATCCTGCGATTGGTGCTGTTCTACACCCGCAACCTGGCGGTGCCCGTGCGTCGCGACGTCAACGCGCCCCAGGTGCTGGCCGGGAAAAACCTGTTCTACCAAGCCGGTTGCCAGGGCTGTCACACGCCGTCGTTCACCACGCCAGCCAATGCCGCCGAACCTGAACTGGCCAACCAGGTGATCCGCCCCTACAGCGATCTGCTGCTGCATGACATGGGCGACGGCCTGGCCGATCACCGCAGCGAATTCAAGGCCAGTGGCCGCGACTGGCGCACGCCGCCGTTGTGGGGCATCGGCCTGACGCAAACCGTCAGTGGCCACACCCAGTTCTTGCATGACGGCCGCGCCCGCAACCTGCTGGAAGCCGTGCTATGGCACGGCGGTGAAGCACACGCGGCGCAGCAGCATGTGTTGTCTTTTAATGCCGAACAGCGCGCTGCGCTGCTGACGTTCCTGAATTCTCTATAAGCCTCGACCCACTTACCGAAGGGAGCTCGACATGTTCCGTCCCAAGTTGTTGTTCACCAGCCTGGCCGCCCTCGCCCTCGGCGCCTGCTCACCGCAAGACCCACAAGCGGTGACCTCGGCAGCCATCGCCAAGCAAGTGATCTTGCCGACCTACAGCCGCTGGGTGGAAGCCGACCGCCAATTGGCCGTCAGTGCCCTGGCGTACTGCCAAGGCAAGGAAAGCCTGGACACCGCACGCGCCGACTTCCTTCACGCCCAAAAAGCCTGGGCCGAGCTGCAACCGCTGCTGATCGGCCCGTTGGCCGAGGGCAACCGTTCGTGGCAGGTGCAGTTCTGGCCCGACAAGAAAAACCTGGTCGGTCGCCAGGTCGAGCAACTGGTCACCGCCCAGCCGCAGATCGATGCCGCTGCCCTGGCCAAGTCCAGCGTGGTGGTGCAGGGCCTGTCGGCCTATGAATACATCCTCTACGACGCCAAGACCGACATCGCCGACGCCGCGCAGAAAGCCCGGTACTGCCCGTTACTGATGGCCATCGGCGAGCGCCAGAAAGCCCTGGCCGAAGAGATCCTCGCCAGTTGGAACAGCACCGACGGCATGCTCGCGCAGATGAGCAAGTTTCCCAATCAGCGTTACGCTGATTCCCACGAAGCCATCGCCGACCTGCTGCGCGTGCAAGTGACCGCACTGGACACCCTGAAGAAAAAGCTCGGCACGCCGATGGGTCGCCAGACCAAGGGCATCCCGCAGCCGTTCCAGGCCGATGCGTGGCGCAGCCAGTCGTCCCTGCAAAGTCTGGAAGCCAGCCTCGCTGCGGCCCAGACGGTATGGGTCGGCGTCGACAACAAAGGCCTGCGGGGCTTGTTGCCGTCCGATCAAAAGGCGCTGGCCGAGAAGATCGACGCCGCCTACGCCGCGTCCCTGAAACTGTTCGCCAGCAACCAGCGCACCCTCAACGAACTGTTGGGTGACGACGCCGGGCGCCAGCAGCTCAACGATCTCTACGACAGCCTCAATGTCGTCCACCGCCTGCACGAAGGCGAGTTGGCCAAGGCGCTGGGCATCCAACTGGGCTTTAACGCCAACGACGGTGACTGATGATGCTCAGGCGACAGGCTTTAGCCATTGGCAGCGCGCTGCTCGGCGCACTCACGTTGGGCGGCTGGACGTTGTTCAAGCACAAAGACAAGGGCACGCTGCTGCTGTCGGCGCGCGATGATGCAGACGGCAAACACTATGCCGTTGGCTATCGCCTGGACGGCCAGCGGGTGTTCGCCACGCAGGTCGGTCAGCGCTGCCACGACATCATCAACCACCCGACGCTGCCGATCGCGCTGTTTGTCGCCCGTCGCCCGGGCACCGAGAGTTACCTGATCGACCTGCGTGATGGCGCGCTGCTGCAAACCATCAGCTCGAACGCTGGCCGGCACTTCTATGGCCACGCGGTGATTCACAACAGTGGCGACTGGCTGTACGCCACCGAAAACGACACCTCCGACCCGGGCCGTGGCCTGCTCGGTGTGTACCGGTTCGAAGGCGAGCGGCTAGTGCACAGCGGCGAGATTTCCACCCATGGCATCGGCCCGCATCAGGTGTCGTGGATGCCCGACGGCGAAACCCTGGTGGTGGCCAACGGCGGCATCCGCACCGAGGCCGAAAGCCGGGTGGACATGAACCTCAACGCCATGGAGCCGAGCCTGGTGCTGATGCAACGCGACGGCAGCCTGATCAGCAAGGAAACCCTCGGCCAGCCGATGAATAGCGTGCGCCATATGGGCATCGCAAGCGATGGCACCATCCTCACCGGGCAGCAGTTCATGGGGCCGTCTCAGGAGCGTTCCGAGTTGCTCGCGATCAAGCGGCCGGGGCAGCCATTCGTGGCATTTCCGGTGGCCGATGAGCAACTGCAGGCAATGGGGCATTACACCGCCAGCGTCGCGGTACACAGCGAATTGCGCCTGGTGGCATTGACCGCGCCGCGCGGTAACCGCTTCTTTATCTGGGACATGGACAGCGGCAAATTGCGCCTGGACGGACCTTTGCCGGACTGCGCGGGTGTGGGTGCGGTAGCGGACGGGTTTGTCGTGACATCCGGCCAGGGGCGCTGTCGATTCTATGACTGTCGCCAGGAACAACTGATCGCAAAACCGTTGGAATTGCCGGCAGGGCTTTGGGATAACCATCTGCATCTGATCTGACGGTCAGCCGCTCAGGCTAATCCCGCACTGCGCCTGACAGCCAGATCGCAGGCGAAAAAAAGGGCCTCGTTTCACAAGGCCCTTTTCGGGTGGTTTCGATCGTTTCAACTTTGTGGCCCCACCCCTCGTGACATCCCGAACATGAACAACAGTAGGTCATGATCGGGCTTGACCGTCACCGTCGCCTTCGCGATGCGCGGCAGCAGGCATTGCCCGCCGCTTTGCACCGCACTGAGGACCTGTGTCCGAGGTTGTTCCCATGCAACCAGGGCCAGGGCAGCAACGCCCAACGCCCCGACCAGAAACAGACCTCGAGCTATTTCTAGCTTCATTTGGTTAAACCCTTGATAGCGCTGCCAAACGCCGTCTCGTAAAAGTAGCTGAGTTTTGCCCAGTCGCCATCGCTCCACGACGAATGGCGGCGCAGTTGCAGCATGTCATGGGAGGCCGCCCGATAAGCGGTCAGGCGCTGGCGGCACTTCTCAAAGTCCAGCAGCGCGACTTCCACGGTGGCCGAGTCGGGCTCACCCGTGACTCGCACAAAGATATGCTTGATGTACAGGCAACCATGTTGCCAGCGCCCCTTGTGCATGCGCGCCAACGTCGCTGCGAGTTCCTTGAGCAGGCGCTCATGGACCGCCTCACCGTACTGTTCACGGCCACCGGCGGCGTACCATTTTTCGATTTCGTCGAAACCGTCCAGCGAAGCCGTCACCAACAATGCCTTCCATTGGTGTTGCGGATCACGACGCGCCTCGCAGAACACCATCTCCGGCACCCGCACATTCAACGAGCGCAGGCCCTTGATGGCATCCCGTTCGCGCAACACAGTCGGGCGTCCAAACGGATGGAGCCAACTGCGGTAGATATGCCCGGTCTGACGCTTGCTGTAGAGCAGGCGCCCGGTGGGGCCCGCCACACGCTGCACACCACTTTCACCACCGCGCCGACGATTGGGCTCTTCGACCCACTCGCCCTGCAGGCGCCAGAAATAATCAAATCGCTCTTCGGGAGCTACGTGACTGCCTGCTACGCACTCAACTGCCATCCTGTTACCTCTTGCGCAATACATACACCCGCCACATGGCGTAGAGCGGGATGAAGTCCAGGGATTCCTGAACACGGAAACCGGCTTGCTCAAACTCTGCCTCTACAGTAGCCGCCGGCAATACAAACCGGTTTTGGTAACTTCCCTGCTCACCGTTGTTACGACGTTTTACTTCGACACGCTTGCGTTTCCAGGCCTTGAAGTTGCCATCCACCCACAACGAGATGATCACGCTGTCGCGGGTAACGCGATGAAATTCCCGCAGTATCGCCAGCCGGTGCTCAGGATCACCAATATGGTGCATCAGGCGCATGCAGAAGATGCTGTCGACCGAGTTATCTGGCAAATCGATATCAAAGGCCGATGTCTGCAAGGGTCGTACCCGTTTCACCACATCCGCCGGCTGGGAGAACGTCGCGACCTTCAACATCGACTCCGAATTGTCGGCGCCGATAATCACCCGGTTAGGTTTTTCAGCCAGCAGCGGCCAGAAACGCCCAGCACCACAAGGTAGGTCCAAGACTAGGCCGGGCTCACCGGCCATGGCCAATGCGCCGCGTGCCAATTGCTCGTCACGTTTGTGGGACAGCCGGCGAGCCAAATTGTCCTGATGCTTGAGCAAATAATTCTGCGCATGCTCATCGTCGTACTTATCGGAAAATTCGAGCTTGATCGGGGTAGGCATCTTACGTCTCCGTTTACTGATGCCTACGACCTTAGGTTGCGAAGTGTGACCAACAGGTCAACTCGTTGTGAAAAACTTGTCCTGTCCACGCTCATACATTTCAAGACTTTACAGACATAAATAATGTTAACGGGCCATCTTCGTCGAATTACACCGATCGTTGCCAGCACAGCGGTAGCACGGAAGATCAGGGTTTGACCTGACTCAACTGGACGTGAAAGCGGCAACCATTGGGCTCCATGGTGCTCAAACTGACGCTCCAGCCCTGGTTCTCGCAGATACGCTGCACCAGCGACAACCCCAGGCCAAGGCCTTCACCGCGCTTTTCGCTGCCGCGCACGAAGGGCTCGAACATGGCTTCGCGCTTGTCTTCGGGGATGCCGACGCCAGAGTCTTCCACGACAAAACCACTCGGTTCCAAGGTGAGTCGGATAAAGCCCTGCTCGGTGTAATGCAGTGCATTACGCAGCAAGTTGCCCATCACCGCATGCAGGAAGGTGGTGTTGTAGCGTGTGTCCAGGGGGTTGCCCGGCTGATAGATCAGTTGCAGGCCTTTATGCTCGATCGGCTCGCGCCAGAGGCCAAGCAAATCATCCGCCACCTGTGTGAGGGTTACTCGGGGCGACATGGTGGCGTCGTTGTGCTGGGCGCGCGCCAGCATCAGGAAGGTCTGCACCAGTTCGCGCATTTCTTCGCAGGCCCTGGCGATGCGCAGCACCTGGTTGCGCCCGCGCTCGTCGATGGCCGGGTTTTCCAGCAGCAACTCGCAGGAACTGGCCAGGACCATCAACGGCGTGCGCAATTCGTGGCTCACGTCACTGGTAAACAACTGCTCGCGGGACAGTGCCTGGCGTAAACGGCCCAACGTGGCGTCGAAGGCCACGGCCAGTTCGCCCACTTCATCAGCAGCGTAATCCGGCGCCAGGGGCGGCGCCAGGCCGAGCAACTGGTCACGATGACGCACCTGGCGCGCCAGGCGCACCACCGGTGCCATCACCTTGCGGGCCAGCACCCAGCCAAGGAAGACCGCCAACGCCAGGCTGAGCACGAAGCCCACCAGCACCACCGCGAACAGCACGCGCTCGCGTTCTTCGAAATCACTCTGGTCCTGCAGCAGCACATAGCGCCGCCCGTCAACCACTTCGACCATGGCGTGGTACGACAACGCCTCGCGGAACACTTCATGGAAACCGGGTTCCAGGTGCCGCAGGTCCTTGGGCAGCTCAAAATCCCCGCGCCCGCCGCTGAAATAGAACAACTGATCCGGCTCGGGTCGGTGGCTCCAGTCTTCGACGCTGTCCATCAGCAGCAGGCGCTGCAAGTCGCCGCCCAAACCGGCCGAAATCAGCTTCTCTTCCACCAGATGCACCGTCGCGATGATACCTATGGCGAAGGCGCCTGCCACCAACGCGCTCATCAAGGCAAAGGCGATGATGATCCGCTGGGCAAGACTTTGCTTAAACTCCATCACGACCCTCGGCCAGGCGGTAACCCACACCGTGTACCGTTTGCAGCAATGGTTTGGCGAAAGGTTTATCGATCACTTGGCGCAACTGATGGACGTGACTGCGCAGGCTGTCACTGTCGGGACAATCATCCCCCCATAGCGCTTCTTCGAGAATTTCCCGACGCAGTACGTGGGGACTTTTCTGCATCAACACCGCCAACAGCTTCAGGCCCACCGGGTTGAGTTTGAGCAGGCGCCCTTCTCGGGTGACTTCCAGGGTATCGAGGTCGTAATGCAGGTCGGCCACCTGCAGGGCACGGCGTCCGCCGCCGTGGGCGCGGCGCAGCACGGCTTCGATGCGCGCGGCCAGTTCCGACAGGGCAAACGGCTTGAGCAAGTAGTCATCGGCGCCGGACTTGAAGCCCTGCAGCCGGTCATCCAACTGATCGCGGGCGGTGAGCATGATCACCGGCGTGTCGCGGCGCGCGTCTTCACGCAGGCGTTTGCACAAGGTGTAGCCATCGATGCCAGGCAGCATGATGTCGAGCACGATCAAGTCGTAGTGCTCGGTGGCGGCCAGGTGCAGGCCCGACAAACCGTCCTGCGCGCAGTCCACGGTGTAGCCTTTGAGCCCCAGGTAATCCGCCAGGTTGGCCAGAATATCGCGGTTGTCTTCAACCAATAAAATTCGCATGGGCAGTGTCTCCGTACTTTCGTGCCAGCCGTGTGTTGGCTCGCGCAGCTTAAGGCCAAGTGATGCTCAGGGATAGAGCCTAACCGTTGGTCAATAAAGGTTTTCAACCGATTGGGGCGCCGAATGAGTTTTTCACTATAGCTTCACAAACTGATTACAGTGTCAGGGCGAAGATCGCACCCATTGATATAAGGAAGCGGGACATGGGGTTTCTCAAAACAGCGCCGATGCGCTATTTGCTGTTGGTAACGGGTGCCTGGCTGGCTATTTTCCTGCTTACCCGCAGCGTATTGCTGGTTACGCACCTCGATGAAGTCGGCGGCAATCTGCTGCCGGTATTTGGCGTGGGTCTGCTGTATGACCTCGGTTTTCTCGCCTATGCCGCCCTGCCTCTGGGGCTGTACCTGTTGCTGTGTCCGCCCGCGCTGTGGCGCCGCCGTGGCCATCGCTGGTTCCTGCAGGCGGTGCTCACCGTCAGCCTGTTCGCAATGCTGTTCACCTCGGTGGCCGAATGGCTGTTCTGGGACGAATTCGGCGTGCGCTTCAACTTTATCGCCGTCGACTACCTGGTGTACTCCGATGAAGTCCTGAACAACCTGCTGGAATCCTACCCCATCGGCAAGTTGCTCAGTTTGCTGGCGATGCTGGCCATCGTGTTGAGCCTGGCTTTGCGCAAGCCGTTCAATGCCGCAATGAATGCTCCGCTGCCGCCCATGCGCGGCCGCCTGTTGAATGCCTTGGCACTGTTGGTCGTCGGGGGTCTGAGCCTGCAGTTGATCAGCCAGGACAGCCCGCGCGCGCAAGGCGGCAACGCCTACAAGAACGAACTGGCGAGCAATGGCCCGTATCAGTTTTTCGCCGCCTTCCGTAACAACGAACTGGACTACTCACAGTTCTACAAGAGCCTGCCGACCGACGTCGTGGCCAAGCAGTTGCGCGCCGAACTCAGCGAGCCCAATGCGCGCTTTATCGGCCAGGACCCGCTGGATATCCGCCGCGCCATTACCCACCCGGGCCCCCTGCGCAAACCCAATATCGTGCTGGTGACCATCGAAAGTTTCAGCGCCAAATACATGGGCAGCAATGGCGACGGGCGCAACCTCACGCCGAATCTCGACGTCTTGCGTCAACAAAGCCTGTACTTCAATAACTTCTACGCCACCGGTACCCGCACCGACCGTGGCCTGGAGGCGATCACCCTGGCAATCCCACCGACGCCGGGACGCTCTATCGTCAAACGTATTGGCCGGGAAAGCGGCTTCGCGAGCCTGGGGCAACAACTCACGGCCATCGGTTACGACAGCGTGTTTGTGTATGGCGGGCGTGGTTATTTCGACAACATGAATGCGTTCTTCAGCGGCAACGGTTATCGCGTCGTGGACCAGAGCAGCGTGCCCGAGGCAGAAATCTCGTTCAAGAACGCCTGGGGTATGGCTGACGAGGATCTGTACAAACAGACCCTGAAGCTGGCCGACGAGGACTACGCCAAACAGCAGCCGTTTTTGCTGCAACTGATGACCACGTCCAACCATCGCCCTTACACCTACCCGGACGGGCGCATCGATATCAAATCCGGCAATGGCCGCGACGGTGCGGTGAAGTACACCGATCATGCCATCGGCCAATTCCTGGAAGCGGCGCGGCAGAAACCCTGGTTCGATAACACCATCTTCGTCTTCGTCGCCGACCACACTGCCGGCAGTGCGGGCAAGGAAGACCTGCCCATTGCCAACTATCAGATTCCACTGTTCATCTATGCGCCCAAGCTGATCGACGCACGGGAATCGGCACAACTGGCCAGCCAGATCGACCTGGCGCCGACCCTGCTGGGCCTGATCAACCTGAACTATGAATCGACCTTCTTTGGCCGCGACCTGTTGCAGGACAACCCATTGCCCCCTCGGGTCGTAGTCGGCAACTACCAGCACCTGGGGTTATTCGACGGCAAAGACCTGGCGATTCTCAGCCCACGCCAGGGCCTGCGCCGCCACGACGAGGCGCTGGGTGAGAGCCAGGAATTGCGGGTCGGCAGCGATGACCCGCTGATCCTGCGGGCGATCACCTACTACCAGGCCGCCAGTTATGGTTTCAAACAACAACTGCTGAGCTGGAGGGTCCCCAAGGAAGAGGCCCCGGCAGTGAGCACGCGCTAAGCAAAACGTCCCTTACTGCCAAGTACGGGACTTCTTTATAGGTTTACACACCCGCATAAAAAACCCCGCCTGCATCGCTGCAGGCGGGGTTTTTCAGTCGCCGGGTAAGGCTGGCTTACATCATGCCGCCCATGCCACCCATGCCGCCCATGTCTGGCATACCGCCGCCAGCCGAGCCGTCTTTCTTCGGTGCATCAGCGATCGCCGCTTCGGTGGTCAGGATCAGACCGCCGATGGAGGAAGCTGCTTGCAGCGCGGAACGAGTCACCTTGGTAGGGTCCAGGATGCCCATTTCGATCATGTCGCCGTACTCGCCAGTCGCAGCGTTGTAACCGTAGTTACCTTTGCCGTTCTTGACTTCGTTGACCACAACGCTTGGCTCGTCGCCGGAGTTGGCAGCGATCTGACGCAGCGGTGCTTCAACAGCACGACGCAGTACAGCGATACCGACGTTCTGGTCAGCATTGTCGCCGGTCAGGTTGGTCAGGGCTTCCAGAGCACGGATCAGCGCAACGCCACCGCCAGGTACCACGCCTTCTTCAACGGCCGCACGGGTTGCATGCAGGGCGTCTTCAACGCGGGCTTTCTTCTCTTTCATTTCAACTTCGGAACCAGCGCCAACCTTGATCACTGCAACGCCGCCGGACAGCTTGGCCAGACGCTCTTGCAGTTTTTCACGGTCGTAGTCCGAGGAAGTTTCGGCAACCTGGGCACGGATCTGAGTGATGCGCGCCTGAATGTCGGCCTCTACGCCAGCACCGTCGACGACGATGGTGTTTTCCTTGGAGATGGTCACACGCTTGGCGCTACCCAGGTTTTCCAGGGTGGCGCTTTCCAGGCTCAGGCCGATCTCTTCGGAGATAACGGTACCGCCGGTCAGAACGGCGATGTCCTGCAGCATGGCCTTGCGACGGTCGCCGAAGCCTGGAGCCTTGACGGCTGCAACTTTGACGATGCCACGCATGTTGTTCACAACCAGAGTCGCCAGGGCTTCGCCTTCAACGTCTTCGGAAACGATCAGCAGTGGGCGACCGGCTTTGGCAACAGCTTCCAGCACCGGCAGCATTTCGCGGATGTTGGAGATCTTTTTGTCGACCAGCAGGATCAGCGGGTTTTCCAGCTCGGCAACCATGGTTTCCGGCTTGTTGACGAAGTACGGGGACAGGTAGCCACGGTCGAACTGCATGCCTTCTACAACCGACAGTTCGTTTTCCAGGCCTGTGCCTTCTTCAACAGTGATCACGCCTTCTTTACCGACTTTTTCCATGGCTTCGGCAATGATGTCGCCGATGGAGTTGTCGGAGTTGGCGGAGATGGTGCCTACCTGAGCGATAGCCTTGGTGTCAGCGCATGGCTTGGACAGGTTTTTCAGCTCAGCGACGATGGCGATGGTCGCCTTGTCGATGCCGCGCTTGAGGTCCATCGGGTTCATGCCGGCAGCGACGGCTTTGTAGCCTTCGTTGACGATTGCCTGAGCCAGAACGGTGGCGGTGGTGGTGCCGTCGCCTGCGTCATCGTTGGCACGGGAGGCAACGTCTTTGACCAGCTGCGCGCCCATGTTTTCGAAACGGTCTTCCAGTTCGATTTCTTTGGCTACGGAAACGCCGTCCTTGGTGATGGTCGGAGCGCCGAAGCTCTTCTCGATGATCACGTTACGGCCTTTCGGGCCCAGGGTCGCTTTTACTGCGTCAGCCAGGATGTTGACACCTGTGAGCATTTTCTTGCGGGCGGAATCGCCGAATTTAACTTCTTTAGCAGCCATGATCGATATTCCTTAAATACTTTGTAGTAACGGGAAAATGAGCGGGGAATCAGTCTTCCAGAACGGCGAGAATTTCGTTCTCGCTCATTACCAGCAGGTCTTCGCCGTCGACTTTCACGGTGTTGCTGCCGGAGTAAGGGCCGAAAACAACCTTGTCACCCACTTTCACAGCCAGCGCACGTACTTCACCGTTTTCCAGAGCCTTGCCTGGGCCAGCAGCGATGATCACACCGTGGTTGGCCTTTTCAGCAGCCGAACCTGGCAGAACGATACCGCCAGCGGTTTTCTTTTCTTCTTCGCTGCGACGGATTACGACGCGGTCGTGCAGAGGACGAAGCTTGCTCATTGTCGATCTCTCCTAATTGTGTTTTTCATCGGCCGGTGTCAATACCGGCAAGTTGTATTCCGGCGGTGCCGGTCGCGCCTCGCCAAGCAAGACGCGGAAGTCTGTCTGGTGTCGCCACCAGAAACCTTGCGGTGACCGTTACATAAGGGCGCATAAGCATATTACAAGGGGCGGGGGATGAATTTTTTTGCGTCTGCCAGCCCATAAAAACAACGCGGCACCCGAAGGTGCCGTGCCAGTGACGCAGTTATTGACTGTCGCGATGCTCGAACTCACCTTCGATCACATCACCTTCGCGTCCCAACGGCTGGCGCGGAGCCGGGCCGCCACGGGGTTGCAGGTCGTCTGCGAACGCGCGCTGGCGAATCGCAGCCTCTTCGGCACGCTGGCGCATTTTGCCCGCCAACAGCTTGCGGGTGAAGGGCAGCAACATGACCAGGCCGAGCACATCGCTGATAAAGCCCGGCAGGATCAACAGGCCTCCGGCCAGGGCCATCATCAGGCCTTCGAGCATGGTTTGTGCCGGCAATTCACCACGATTCAGGCTTTCACGGGCACGCAACGCCGTGGCCAGACCGGCGACGCGCAGCACCAAAACGCCGAGCATCGAGCCGAGAATGATCAGCAGCAGCGCCGGGAAAAACCCGATCGCACCGCTGACTTTTACGAATACGAACAGCTCCAACACCGGGAACAGCAGAAAGAGCAATAAAAAAGGGCGCATCAAATGGTTTCCTCAACGCAAGAATGCCTTGCCAGTCCACCTTAGATGACGTCGCGATTTCGTGAATTCAAGCTTCAGCGGCACTTTTTTTCGGCCAGACCGCAGCATGAGCCAATGAAACCAGGGCCTCGCGCACTTGTGTCGGCGTGTTGCAGGACTCGGCGAACGGCAACCAGTGCAGCGCATGGCCTATGCGCAGGTGCATGCCTTCGCTGTCGATCCCGGCCAATTGCGCCGGTTCGTGGGTGGGCAAGCCGGCCAACTCGACGTAATGGGCGATGGCCTTGGCGTGGTCGGCGTTCATGTGCTCGACCATGCTGCGCTCGGTCGGGCCGGCGAACGGGTTGCCCAGGGTCAACCGGTCAAGCCAGTGAATCGCGCCAAAGCCGCCGATATAGCGGTGACGTACCGGCTTGAGCACCCAGAAGTCGAAATCGTGGGCCTTGTGATAGTTAGCCGATTCGGGGAAGTAGCGGTAATAGCGCTCGGCCGCCGCTTCAATCGCGGCGACGTCGTGCAATTGCTCGGCCTCGGCCAGGTAAGTCAGGCGCCCGACCGCCTGCACATCATCCGCTTCACGCTCGCCGACCAGCAACGAACACTTGGGGTCTTTCTGCAGGTTATGGGTGTGTTGGGCAATCCGGCTGATCAGGATCAGCGGCCGACCCTGCTCGTCCAGACAGTACGGCACGACCGAACCGAAGGGAAAGCCGGGCATGGCTTTGGACAATGTGGAGAGAGCCCCACGGTATTCCTTGAGCAACAGCTCTCGGGCGTTTTTGGCAACGTGCGCGCTCAACGTATGACTCCTCGGGAATTCAGTCGCCCATGGCGTATGGGAATGGATCTCAAGCCAAGGTAATCAATAACCGCGCAGGTTGCCAGCGAGCTTGAGGCCGATTACCAGGCCACGCCAAACCCTGCGGTGTAGCGGGTCTTGCTCAAGCTGCTTTCCGAGTCGCCACTGATCACGTCACGCTCGGCCTTGAGATTGAGCGACGCCCACTCGGTGACCTTGTAGCGCAGGCCCATTTGCGCTTCGAGGGCGTATTCGGCCGGCCCGCCGATAGGCTTGCCCAATTCGCCGGAGGTGAAAAACTCAACCTTCTTGCCGATCAGGTAGCGGTTGTAGTCCCACTTCATGGCCAAGGAATAGAAGTTGTCCTTGCCGCCGTCGGAATATTCGTAATCGGTGCGGTTAACCAGCGAACCCAGGGAGAATGCGCCGAGCTCATCGTCCCAGAACTGGTAGCCCGGGCCAGTGCCGACCGTGCGCTGGCGGGACAGGTCTTCCACCCTGTCGCGCTTGTAGGTCAGGCGACCCTGCCAGAACCAGTGCTCGGTGATGAACCGGTCGAGGTCATATTCCAGGGACCAGTTGTCGGTGGTGGTGACGTCGTCCTGGAATTCGCGGTTGTACTCGCCCTGCCCGGTGTGGCGCCATTGGCCATGGCGGGCGGAAGTCTTGAAGTCGATGTCGTAGTCGTTGGTGTCTTTCTCGGCGCGCTTGTAGTCCAGCGCCATGTCGACGTTGCCTTTCCACACCAGGTCTTCGATCACCGGCTTGGGCTTGATGATCTGCTGGATGCTGGCCAATTCCACCGTCTTGGGCGCCTCGCCATTGGCCAGCACCACTTTGCCATCGTCCGCCGCCTGCAAGGATTTGGCTTTCTCTCCGGTGTAGGCATCCTGCTTGACCAGCAATTCCTGATCGCTTTCCAGGGTTTTCACCTGTTTCCAGTCCACCGGGATAGCCCCAGCATAGTCGGTCTGGATCAGCAACTTGCCACCGTCGAAGACCTTGATCTTGCCGGTCAGACGGTCGCCGTTCTTTAACCAGACCGTATCGGCGAGCAAGGGGGTGGAGGCGCTGAAAACAGCAAGGCACAGCAAGGTTCTGGACAACATAAGCAGATAGGGGCTCAGGGTTGGCGAAAAAGGGGCGTTATCGTGTTAGATAGCAAGGACTGACTCAAGGAATTGTGTTGAGTTCAGTTCTCATCTGCATATTTACAGACGTTTCTTACAAAAAAACGACGCTCTGAACGGATATATCCACCGTGAAACCACCCGCCGAAGCCCCGCAAAGCCCTGCCGAGATGCGCCGCACCGCGCTGTACCTGACGCTGGCGCAAGTCCCCAAAGGCTGCGTGGTGAGTTATGGCGAACTGGCGCACCTCGCCGGGCTTGGGCGCGCGGCGCGCTGGGTCGGGCGCACGCTGAGCCAACTGCCCGAAGACACGCGCTTGCCCTGGCACCGCGTGCTGGGCGCCGGTGGTCGGATAAGCCTGCCGGTGGGCAGCGCCTCAGGCGACGAACAACGTGCGCGTTTACGCGACGAAGGTGTCGCTATCCTGAACAACCGCGTGGATATTCAGCGTCATGGCTGGCGCCCGGTAGAGCACAGCGGTTAGAGTGCGCGCTTTGTTTCCGTGAATCTGAGGCAGACTCCAGCCCATGCCCCGTAAAACCTGGCGCGCCGCGCTCGCCGCCTATGCCAGCCCCTCGACGTTAGTGCTGTTGTTGCTCGGCTTTGCCGCCGGCTTGCCTTACATGTTGGTGTTCTCGACGCTTTCGGTCTGGTTGCGTGAGGCCGGTGTGGCCCGCGAGACCATCGGCTATGCGAGCCTGATCGGTTTGGCGTATGCCTTCAAATGGGTGTGGTCGCCACTGCTCGATCAATGGCGCCTGCCGCTGCTCGGCAAACTCGGACGTCGTCGCTCCTGGCTGGTACTGGCCCAATCGCTGGTGATCCTCGGATTGATCGGCATGGGTTTCTGCGACCCGCAAAAACACTTGTCCTGGCTGATCGCTATCGCGGTGATCGTCGCCTTCGCTTCGGCTACCCAGGATATTGCGGTTGATGCCTATCGCCTGGAAATCGCCGATGACAGCCGCCAGGCTGCCCTGGCCGCGAGCTACATGTCCGGCTATCGCATCGCCGCCCTGCTGGCCACGGCTGGCGCGCTGTTTTTTGCCGAAGGTTTTGGCTCTACCGGTTTCAACTATAAACATTCGGCGTGGACCGGCACCTATGTGCTGTTCGGCGCACTGATGATTCCGGCGCTGCTGACCACCCTGTTTATGCGCGAGCCCAATGTGCCACTGCGGACTCAGTTGCAGGCGGGGCGCTACAGCTTCATGCACCAATTGGTGTCGGTGTTTGTACTGATTGTGCTGTTGGTGTCGGTGCCGGCGATGTTCACCCAGTTGTACAACACCGACTTCGCCAGCGTGCTGTTCCACGGCGTAAGCCTGTGGGAACTGTTGATGGAAGACCGCGCGTTCCTGCGCGCGATCCTCTATATCACCCTGACTGCGCTGTGCCTGTCGGCCATGGGCCGCCGAGGCCTGGCGCCGGTGCTGACGCCGGTCAACGACTTCATCCTGCGCTACCGCTGGCAGGCGTTGCTGCTACTTGGGCTGATCGCCACCTATCGCATGTCCGATACGGTGATGGGCGTGATGGCCAACGTGTTCTATATCGACCAGGGCTTTACCAAGGACCAGATCGCCGGGGTCAGCAAGATCTTCGGCCTGATCATGACCCTGGTCGGCGCCGGTATGGGCGGCCTGTTGATCGTGCGCTTCGGCATCCTGCCGATCCTGTTCATCGGCGGCATCGCCTCGGCCGCCACCAACCTGCTGTTCGTGATGCTCGCCGACATGGGCCCGGACCTGCAGATGCTGATCTTCACCATCTCCCTGGACAACTTCAGCTCAGGCCTCGCCACTTCGGCGTTTGTCGCCTACCTGTCGAGCCTGACCAACCTCAAGTTCTCCGCCACCCAATACGCGCTGCTCAGCTCGATCATGCTGTTGCTGCCGCGCCTGATCGGCGGGTATTCGGGGGTGATGGTGGAGAAGTTCGGCTATCACAACTTCTTCCTGATCACCTGCGTGCTGGGCGTGCCGACGTTGCTGCTGATTGCGCTGCATTGGTTCCAGGAAAACCGGCGGATTCGCTTGAACCCGCCGGCAGAAGACTGAAACAACTCGTTCAATGTGAGAGGGGCGGTGCGACGATTCTACTTGCTCCCGATAGGATCATCGCGGTGTGACTGAAGCACCGAGTTGCCTGCATCGGGGGCACGCCCCCTCCCAACCCCCCTCTGCATTCTGATGCCTGTACTCCAGCAGCCAGCGCCCGTACAATCCCAAGTCACTTCAAGTCCAAGCAACCGACAACGGCCTACCATGCGTACCAGTCAATATTTGCTCGCCACACTGAAAGAAACGCCTTCCGACGCGGTTGTGATCAGCCATCAGCTGATGCTGCGCGCCGGTATGATCCGCAAGCTGGCTTCCGGCCTGTACACCTGGTTGCCCATGGGCTTGAAGGTGATGCGCAAGGTTGAAGCAATCGTTCGCGAAGAAATGAACGCTGCCGGTTCTCTGGAAGTGTTGATGCCGAGCACCCAACCGGCTGAGCTGTGGCAGGAATCCGGGCGCTGGGAAGAGTACGGCCCGGAATTGCTGCGTTTCAAGGACCGTCATGGCCGCGACTTCTGCGCCGGCCCGACCCACGAAGAAGTCATCACCGACCTGATGCGCAATGAGTTGAGCAGCTACAAACAGCTGCCCCTCAACCTGTATCAGATCCAGACCAAGTTCCGTGATGAGATCCGTCCACGCTTCGGCTTGATGCGCGGCCGCGAGTTCATCATGAAGGATGCGTATTCGTTCCACCCCGACCAGGCGTCCTTGCAGATCACCTACGACCGCATGCATACCGCCTACTGCAACGTGTTCACGCGCCTGGGCCTGAAATTCCGCCCGGTTGAAGCGGACAACGGTTCCATCGGCGGCGCCGGCTCCCACGAATTCCACGTACTGGCCGAATCCGGCGAAGACGATATCGTGTTCAGCAACGGTTCCGACTACGCGGCGAACATCGAGAAAGCCGAAGCCGTGCCACGGGAAACCTCCCGCCCAGCGCCGGCTGAAGAGCTGCGCCTGGTGGACACCCCGGACACCAAGACCATCGCGGCCCTGGTGGAAAAATTCAATCTGCCGATTGAAAAGACCATCAAGACCCTGATCGTTCACGCCGAGGAAGCCGGCAAGCTGATCGCCCTGGTGATCCGTGGCGACCACGAACTCAACGAGATCAAGGCGGCCCAGCAACCTGGCGTGGCCAGCCCGCTGGTCATGGCCTCCGATGCCGAATTGCGCGACGCCATTGGCGCCGGTGCCGGCTCCCTGGGCCCGCTGAACCTGCCGCTGCCGATCATCATCGACCGTTCGGTCGAGCTGATGAGCGACTTCGGTATCGGCGCGAACATCGACGACAAGCACTACTTCGGCGTGAACTGGGAACGCGACTTGCCGGTGCCGACCGTGGCCGACCTGCGTAACGTGGTCGCCGGTGACCCAAGCCCGGATGGCAAGGGCACCCTGGAAATCAAGCGCGGCATTGAAGTCGGGCACATCTTCCAGTTGGGCAACAAGTACAGCAAGGCGATGAAGTGCGAAGTGCTGGGCGAAAACGGCAAGCCGATCACCCTGGAAATGGGTTGCTACGGCATTGGCGTATCGCGCGTGGTTGCCGCTGCCATCGAGCAGAACAACGACGAGAAAGGCATTATCTGGAGTGACGCCCTGGCGCCGTTCCAGGTCGCCCTGGTGCCGCTGCGCTATGAAACCGAGCAGGTCCGTGAAGCCACCGACAAACTGTATGCCGAACTGACGGCCGCCGGTTTTGAAGTGCTGCTGGATGACCGCGACAAGAAAACCAGCCCAGGCATCAAGTTCGCCGACATGGAACTGATTGGCATCCCGCACCGGATCGTGGTCAGCGACCGTGGCCTGGCCGATGGCAATCTGGAATACAAGAGCCGGACCGAAGCCGAAGCCCAACCGTTGCCGGTGGCTGACGTGCTGTCTTTCCTTCAGGCGCGTATTCGTCGCTGAAAACCAGATCAAGAGAAGTCATGTTCAAGCGAAACACCAGAGCCCTGGGGGGCGCCGCCTTGTGCGGTGCCCTGCTGGTCAGCGGCTGCGCCAACCAGATGTCGCAACGCAGTGAGCACGAGGAGCGGGTCGAGCGTAAATTGCTCGACCACAGCCTGCAGATCGATGTAGGCGAACCCAAAGTGCTGGAGCTGCCGCAACGCCGGGTTCGCATTCACGAGCAAAAGACCTTCGAGGTCACCGAATTCGAAGTCACCCGTCGTTATGACCGCTACACCCCCTACCAGCCCTGGCGCAAACTCTATGAGCTGCCGCTGGGCGCGGTCGCTTTGGTGGCAGGCGCGGGCGCCAACGTGGCGAATATCTTCGCCCTCGGCAACCTGCCGACCAGCATGACGCACGATTGGCTGAGCTACGGCATCGACGGCCTCAACCCGTTCATGAACGTGCAATCCCATGGGCGTGCGCAACAGAACCTGGCGGGTATCGATGAAGTCCAGCGCGACAAGCGTGTGGAGTATTCGAGCCTGCCCTGGAGCGAGCGCCCGGTACAGGTCACCGCCGGCAAGCAAGAGCATGAACTGACCACCGACCGCAACGGCGTACTGCGCCTGAACCTGTTGGACAGCCCGTTCGCCGAGCAGGATCTGAACCGCATCAGCACCTTGAAGATCAGCGTGGAAGATAGCCAGGACGACGTGCATTCGGACTCGACCCTGGCCGTGAGCAACACACTGCGCGGCAAGTTGCTGGAAGCCCACAGACTGATCTACGACGACTTGGAAGACGACGAAGTCAGCCAGTGGGTACACCGCGTCAAGCGTCTGTCGGAGCTGGGCCTGGAGGAAGAAGCCAGTGAACTGGAACAGAGCCTGATCGAACTGACCCGCAATGATCCAGAGTTACAGCAGGAGTTCCTGCAAGCGCTGACCAAGGATGCGGGGAGACTCGTCGCAGATCCTGGCGCGCGCTGAGCCCTCAGAAGCACTAAAGGGCTAATGTGGGAAGGGCTTGCCCCTCCCCACATTTTTGTTTCCGGGTTCTACCACGAGAGCTCGAGCTGTTCGTTACCGCTGCTCAAGTCGAGCAACCGCACGCCAATCCCCAGCAATCGCACCGGCTTGCCACCGCGATTGAACGCCTGGGTCATCAGTTGTTGATAACTCTCCAGGTCCCGCCCTGCCCCCGCCTGCTCCAGGGTGGTCTGGGTAAAGTCATGAAACTTCACTTTGACGAACGGCTTACCCGCGCGGTAGCTGCTGTCGATGCGCGCTATACGCCCAGCCAGGGTTTCCATCAGCTCGGGCAGTTTCGCCAGACAACTTGAGAGATCCGGTAGATCCTCATCGTAGGTGTTTTCCACACTGATCGATTGCCGGCGATTGTCGTTCTGCACCACGCGGTCATCTATCCCACGGGCCAGACTCCACAGCCGCTCGCCAAAACTGCCGAATTCGCGCACCAGCGCCAGCTTGTTCCATTCGCGCAATTGCAGGCAGTCTTCGATCCCCATGCGCCCCAGCTTGTCGGCGGTCACCTTGCCCACGCCGTGCAGTTTTTTTACCGGCAGTATCGACACAAAGTCTTCGACCTGGTCCGGCGTGATCACAAACAAGCCGTTGGGTTTCTTCCAGTCACTGGCGATCTTGGCCAAAAACTTGTTGGGCGCCACACCGGCGGACACGGTGATGTGCAATTGATTGGAGACCCGGCGCCGGATGTCCTGGGCGATACGCGTGGCGCTGCCGCCAAAATGCGGGCTGTCGGAAACATCCAGGTAGGCCTCATCCAGGGAGAGCGGCTCGATCAGGTCGGTGTAGTCGCGAAAGATGCTCTGGATTTCTTTCGACGCTTCTTTATAAGCATCCATGCGCGGCTTGACGATGGTCAGGTCCGGGCAGAGCTTCAAGGCATGACGCGACGACATGGCCGAACGAACCCCGTAGGCCCGCGCTTCGTAGTTACAGGTGGCAATCACGCCGCGCCGATCCGCCGAACCGCCCACCGCCAGGGGCTTTTGCGCCAGGCTCGGGTTATCGCGCATCTCGATGGCGGCGTAGAAGCAATCACAGTCGACATGGATGATTTTGCGCTGCGTCATATATAGAAGGGAGTGCAATCCAACGGGCGGCCAGTATCGCACTCACACCTGTATATAGCACCAGTAGTTTGAATCTTCCGCGCAAGCGGTAGGAAATAGCCCAGGTAGATTTATTTTCTCAATCGAAATCAGCCTACCAATAGAGCTGAAAGCCTCGGCCCGACTGGCCCGTAGCCATTTCAACAACCGTGATGGAGAGGTAAGCGATTGAACCACAAGCGCTTTTCTTCGATTCATAGGTTGACACCCCTGCGTTCCGCTGTAGAATGCCGACACACAGACGCGGGATGGAGCAGTCTGGTAGCTCGTCGGGCTCATAACCCGAAGGTCGTCGGTTCAAATCCGGCTCCCGCAACCAAACATCAAAAAAGGCTACTCGAAAGAGTGGCCTTTTTTGTGCGTGCTCGTTTTTGATTGTCGGACAAAAAATCTTTCCCCATCGCGCACTTACCGCTCGCAGCGGACAAATACGCGCTCATTCACACTTATTTGACCTATCGGCCCATTAACGGTTGACACCCCGCCACTTGGCTGTAGAATGCCGCCCACAGACGCGGGATGGAGCAGTCTGGTAGCTCGTCGGGCTCATAACCCGAAGGTCGTCGGTTCAAATCCGGCTCCCGCAACCAAACATCAAAAAAGGCTACTCGAAAGAGTGGCCTTTTTTGTATCTGATAAAAAAGCTCTTCTGAAACAATGGCATGGCATCTTTCATGAAACCGTAGACGGTTCGTGGAGTCCATTTCATCGCACGCCATGCTTAATCCTTCTACGACCAATGGCCGCAGTCGCCGCATCCGGCGATCCGCGTTAATATTTGTAATTATTTTGTCCATAGGGATTGGTAACTTGGCTGGATACCCCCATCCTGTCGCGCACAATCCACGAGGTGATTGATGCGCGCCAACTCGTCTGAACCACAAGACTCCGTCACAGCGACACAACCGATCACTCCCACCCGTTTGCGCTGGCTGGATCTGTTAAGCAAGTATCGGCAACCCATTGGGCTGGCCGTGACGCTGCTGCTGTTCGCAATCGCCCTGATCGCCTGCCGACACCTGCTGCTGGAACTGGATCTCTACGCCCTCCACGACTCGATCCTGGAAGTGCCCAAGCCGGCATTGCTGGGCGCGTTAGCTGCCGCCATCGGCGGTTTCATCATTCTATTGGGCTATGAGTTTTCCGGCGCGCGCTATGCCGGGGTGAAACTGCCCGCCAAGACCCTCGCCCTCGGCGGCTTTACCGCCTTTGCCATCGGCAACGCCATTGGCCTGTCGATGCTCTCGGGCGGTTCGGTGCGTTACCGTTTATATGCGCGTCATGGCATCGGGGCTTCGGAAGTCGCCCGCATGACCGTGTTCGCCAGCCTCGCCCTGGGCTGCGCCCTGCCACCGCTGGCTGCATTGGCCACCTTGAGCAACTTGCCCGCCGCGTCCGCCGCCTTGCATGTGTCGCAAGGCTTGCTCGGCGCTATCTCCGGTGCCGTGTTGCTGTTGTCGGCCGCGCTGTGCATCGGTATTTATCGCCGGCGCCTGCCAGAACAACCCTACCCGGACAACCTGCTGGTCAAGGTTGGCCGCCGCACACTGCGCCTGCCCGGTCGGCGCCTGACGTTCCTGCAACTGATCATCACAGCGCTGGACGTCGCCGCTGCCGCCACCGTCCTTTATTTGCTGCTACCGGAAGCGCCACCCTTCGGCCCGTTCCTGCTGGTGTACCTGTTGGCGCTGGCCGCCGGCGTACTCAGCCATGTGCCGGGTGGCGTCGGGGTGTTCGAGGCGATCCTGCTCGCAGCCTTTGCCGACAAACTCGGTGCCGCGCCATTGGCCGCTGCCCTGCTGCTGTATCGCATGATCTATGTGGTGCTGCCGCTGCTGATCGCCTGTGTGTTCCTGTTGGTCAATGAAGCCCAGCGGCTGTTCCAGACCCAGCAGAGTTTGCGCGTGGCTTCAGGCTTCGCAGCGCCGGTACTGGCCGTACTGGTTTTTTTGTCCGGCGTGGTCCTGCTGTTTTCCGGCGCTACGCCAGAGATCGACTCACGCCTGGAAAACATCGGCTTCCTGATTCCCCACCGCCTGATTGACGCCTCGCACTTTGGCGCGAGCCTGATCGGCGTGTTGTGCCTGTTGTTGGCCCAGGGTCTGCGTCGACGCTTATCGGCAGCCTGGATGTTGACCATGGTGCTGCTGTTGACCGGCGCCCTGCTCTCACTGCTCAAGGGCTTCGACTGGGAAGAAGCCAGCCTGATGACCATGACTGCGGTGTTGCTGGCGATCTTCCGCCGCTCCTTTTACCGCGCCAGCCGCTTGACCGAATTGCCGTTCTCGCCGCTGTACCTGGTGGCCAGTGTGTGCGTGCTGGGAGCGTCTATCTGGCTGCTGCTGTTTGCCTATCAAGACGTACCGTATAGCCACCAATTGTGGTGGCAGTTCACCCTCGACGCCAACGCCCCACGCGGCCTGCGCTCGCTGCTGGGGGCGGCGGTGCTGCTGGTGATCGTGTCGCTGACCTGGCTGCTGCGTACCGCGCGCCCGGTGATCCACCTGCCGACTCCGGAAGAAATGGAACGCGCCACCAAGATCCTGATGGCCTCATCGCAACCCGACGGCGGCCTGGCGCTGACCGGCGACAAGGCGCTGCTGTTCCACCCCAAAGATGAAGCCTTCCTGATGTACGCCCGTCGCGGGCGCAGCCTGGTGGCCTTGTACGACCCGATCGGCCCGACCCAACCCCGTGCCGAGATGATCTGGCAGTTCCGCGACCTGTGCGACATCCACCATGCGCGCCCGGTGTTCTACCAGGTACGCGCGGAAAACCTGCCGTACTACATGGACATCGGCCTGACCGCGATCAAGCTGGGCGAAGAAGCCCGCGTCGACCTGAAACGCTTTGACCTGGAAGCCAAGGGCAAAGAGATGAAGGATTTGCGCTACACCTGGAACCGTGGAACCCGGGACGGCTTGTCCCTGGAAATCCACGAACCGGGCACAGCGCCGATGGACGAACTCAAGGTCATTTCCGACGCCTGGCTGACCGGCAAGAACGTGCGGGAAAAGGGCTTTTCCCTGGGACGTTTCAGCGACGACTACCTCAAGCACTTTCGCATCGCGATCATTCGCTTCGAAGGACACCCGGTTGCCTTCGCCAACCTGCTCGAGACCTACAACCACGACCTGGCCAGCCTCGACCTGATGCGCGCCCACCCCGATGCGCCTAAGCTGACCATGGAATTCATGATGGTCGGCCTGATTCAACACTATAAGAATCATGGTTATGCTCGCTTCAGCCTCGGCATGGTGCCATTGTCTGGCCTGCAACCTCGCCGTGGCGCGCCGCTGACCCAACGCCTGGGCTCGATGGTGTTCCGTCGCGGCGAGCAACTCTATAACTTCCAAGGTTTGCGCCGTTTCAAAGACAAGTTCCAGCCTGACTGGGAACCCCGTTACATGGCCGTGCCCGCAGGACTTGATCCGCTGGTGGCACTGGCCGATACCGCCGCCCTGATCGCGGGCGGCTTGACTGGATTGGTGAAACGCTGATGATTCGACGCTCCTGGCGGTATGTATTGGCTTTTGTGGTGGTGCTCGCCGTGGCGCTGGGTGGAGGCTATTGGTACTGGAACCGCCCTGCCCCGCAGCCGACTCTGGAGCAGTTGCCCCAGGCAGATGGCTCGGTGATGACCCGCGTAACCCCCGCCGGCACCCCGAAAGCCCGCGTGGCCGTGGCGGTAATGGCCGACGAGACCCTGACTGACAGCCAACTGATTGCCCTGAGCCAGGGCGGCAAGGCGCAGATCGTCCAGGTGATCCTGCCCAAGGATGACTGCACGCTGCAGCAACAGGCACTGCAAGGCGCCCTGAGCCAGCTCAAGGGCCCCGCTACCCTGGTCAGCGGCATCGGCCCTGGCGCCGCCCTCGCCTGGCGCTGGCTGGCTACACAGAACGACGACAAGGCAAATGCGATCTCCGTCGGCTTCGCCCTGGTACAGGAAGGCTGTAAAGACCCTCTGCCAAAGACCGCCGCCCATGGCAACTGGCTGGTGGCATGGAACGACAACCCTGACGATGAAAGCGCCAGTTTCGTGCGCGACACCCCTCGCGCCACCACCAGCATCAGCGACTACGACATTCACTACCCGCAAGTGCTGAATAACGAACTGCGCAAGCAACTGGTGGGTTCGGACAACGGCGGCCTGGCGATTCCGGTCGTGGAAGTCCCCGCCGGCCAGGCCAAGGACACCGTGACCCTGTTCCTCTCCGGTGACGGCGGCTGGCGTGACCTCGACCGCGACGTAGCCGGTGAAATGGCCAAGATCGGCTACCCGGTCGTAGGCATCGACACCCTGCGCTACTACTGGCAGCACAAGACCCCGGAGCAAAGCGCCAAGGACCTCAGCGAGCTGATGCAGCACTATCGGCAGAAATGGGGCACCAAGCGCTTTGTGCTGACCGGTTATTCGTTCGGTGCCGACGTATTGCCGGCCATCTACAACCGTATGCCGGAAAACGAGCAGCAACGCGTCGACGCGATCATCCTGCTGGCGTTTGCGCGCACCGGCAGCTTTGAAATCGAAGTAGAAGGATGGCTGGGCAATGCCGGCAAAGAAGCCGCGACCGGCCCTGAAATGGCCAAGCTACCGGCGGACAAGGTGGTCTGCATCTACGGTGCCGAAGAGGTCGACGAGAGCGGCTGCACCGACAAGACCGCCGTGGGCGAAGCGATAAAACTGCCAGGCGGGCACCACTTCGACGAGAACTACCCGGCGCTGGCCAAGCGCCTGGTGGATATCATCGTCAAGCACCAGGCCAAGACCGAGTAATCCTACGCTGTACGCAAAACCCAATGTGGGAGGGGGCTTGCTCCAGATAGCGATGGGTCAGTCATAAGATCATTGACTGACACTCAGCTATCGGGAGCAAGCCCCCTCCCACATTGGTTTGCGGTGTTGGTTAGCGCCTAGCGCGGTTCGATATGCGCAATCATCAACTGCACGGTTTCCTGGCCACGGAACTCGTTCACGTCGAGCTTGTAGGCCAACTCCACCCAACGCACGGTCGGGTTCGGCCAGACCTCACGGTCCACCCCAAACGCAATACCGTCGAGTTTCACTGACCCGCATTCGCTCTTGAGCACCACTTTCAGGTGCCGCTCCCCCACCACACGCTGCTCTACCAGCTGAAACACCCCATGAAACAACGGCTCGGGGAAGTGCTGCCCCCATGGGCCGGCATGCCGCAGCGCGCGCGCCAACTCCAAGTGAAACTCTTCCACCGCCAGGGTGCCGTCCGACAACAGCCGCCCGGTCAAGTCTTCTTCGCGCAGTTGCCGACGCACTTCGGCATCAAAGGCTTCGGCAAACAGGGGGAAGTTCGCCTCGGGCAATGTCAGGCCGGCCGCCATGGCGTGGCCGCCGTATTTGCTGATCAGGTTGGGATGCTGGCTTGCCACCACCGCCAGCGCATCCCGGATGTGAAAGCCCTGCACAGAGCGGCCTGAACCCTTGAGCAGGCCATCACCGGCGTCGGCAAAGGCGATGGTCGGACGGAAATAGCGTTCTTTCATGCGCGACGCCAGAATCCCGATCACGCCTTGGTGCCACTCCGGGTCGAACAGGCACAAGCCATACGGCATCGACTCCAGCGGCAAGTCCTTGAGCTGGGCCAGGGCTTCGCGTTGCATGCCTTGTTCGATGGATTTGCGGTCCTGGTTCATGCCGTCCAGTTGCGCGGCCATTTCCCGTGCGGCGGCGAAATCCGTGGTGAGCAGGCATTCAATGCCCAGGCTCATATCGTCCAGGCGCCCGGCGGCATTGAGCCGTGGCCCGAGGATAAAACCGAGGTCGGTGGACGTGATGCGCGCATGGTCACGCTTGGCCACTTCGAGGATCGCCTTGATCCCCGGCCGCGCGCGACCGGCGCGGATGCGCTCCAGGCCCTGGTGGACCAGAATGCGGTTGTTGGCATCCAACGGCACCACATCGGCGACGCTGCCCAGGGCGACGAGGTCGAGCAACTCGCCGAGGTTCGGCTGCTGTTTGTTCGCGTACCAGCCCAAACTGCGCAAACGCGCACGCAGGGCCATCAAGACATAAAAAATCACCCCGACCCCAGCCAACGCCTTGCTGGGAAACTCACAGCCCGGCTGGTTGGGGTTGACGATAGCGTCCGCCGCCGGCAATTCATCCCCCGGCAAGTGGTGGTCGGTCACCAGCACTTTGAGCCCCGCCGCCTTCGCTGCCGCCACGCCTTCGACGCTGGAGATGCCGTTATCCACGGTGATCAGCAACTGCGGCTCGCGCTGCAGGGCCACGGCGACGATTTCCGGCGTCAGGCCGTAGCCGTACTCAAAGCGGTTGGGCACCAGGTAATCGACATGGGCCGCACCGAGCAAGCGCAGGCCCAGAGTGCCCACCGTACTGGCTGTGGCGCCATCGGCGTCGAAGTCGCCGACGATAAGGATGCGCTGGCGTTGCTCCAAGGCCGTCACCAGCAGGTCTACCGCCGCGTCGATGCCCTTGAGTTGTTGATAAGGGATCAACCGCGCCAGGCTCTTGTCCAGTTCGGCCTCCGTCTGTACCCCGCGCGCGGCGTAGAGGCGGGTCAACAGCGGTGGCAGTTCACCGAGAAACGGCAGGACAGCAGGTAACGGGCGGGGATCGATACGCATGGGACGCTGGGGAATTCTCTGTAGGGGAAATATTAGCGGCAGGCTTCAAGCGCTAGCTCAATCGCGCTCGCCGACCAGCCATTGCAGTTGCACTTCATGCTGGCCGCGGTCGTCGGTGACGAAGATCGTGCCTTCGCTGATCATCACGTCCCACTTGATCACGCGGGGCATGTCCTTGGCCAAGGTCTCGAGGACCTCTTGCGGTACGGCAGCGATGTGTACGTTTTTCAGGTTTTTCGCCACCGGAACCACTTTGCCTTCCCACACGCGCAGGCTGCCGTAAGCCAACAGACTGGTGCGTTCGGTGCGACGCGAGCACCAGGTCAGGCGGTCGGCATCGGGCTGGCCGACTTCGATCCAGTGCAAAACCCGATCATCCAGACTTTTTTCCCACAGGGCTGGCTCGTCTACATCTGACAGGCCACGGCCGAACGACAGTTGCTCGTTGTACCAAAGGGCATAGGCCAGCAGACGCACGGTCATGCGTTCTTCGGTTTCCGAAGGGTGGCGGGCGATGGTCTGTTTGACGCTCTCGTACACCGAGCGATCGAGGTCGGTGAGGTTGAGTTCGAATTTGTAGGTCGTGGACGGCTGGGCCATGAACGGACTTCTAGAGACAGGAAAAGGCTGGCAGTCTAACCGATGGCGAGGCGATTCAACGAATGCTGCGCTGCATCATCCTTATCCCTGCCCCCCTCGGCTATGTTAAAAGGCATCACACCACTGTGCTGCGTATGAAAGGTTCCTCATGTCGTTTAACGCCAAACCGCTTGCCGGCCTGAAGGTCATCGAACTCGGCACCCTGATCGCCGGCCCGTTCGCCTCACGCATTTGCGCCGAGTTTGGCGCCGAAGTGATCAAGGTCGAATCCCCGGACGGCGGCGACCCGCTGCGCAAATGGCGCAAGCTGTACGAAGGCACCTCGCTGTGGTGGTTCGTGCAGGCGCGCAACAAAAAATCACTGACGCTGAACCTCAAGCACCCGGACGGCCTGGCGATCCTCAAGCAGTTGCTGGCGGACGCCGACATCCTGATCGAAAACTTCCGCCCTGGCGTCCTGGAAAAGCTCGGCCTGAGCTGGGACACCTTACATGCGCTGAACCCGAAACTGGTGATGGTGCGCCTCTCGGGCTTTGGCCAGACCGGGCCGATGAAAGATCAGCCGGGGTTTGGCGCGGTAGGCGAATCGATGGGCGGGCTGCGTTACATCACCGGTTTTGAAGACCGCCCGCCGGTGCGCACCGGTATTTCCATCGGCGACTCCATTGCCGCCCTGTGGGCGGTGATCGGCGCGCTGATGGCGTTGCGACACCGCGAGGTCAACGGCGGGCTGGGCCAGGTGGTTGATGTGGCACTGTATGAAGCCATCTTCGCCATGATGGAAAGCATGATCCCGGAGTTCGATGTGTTCGGGTTCATTCGCGAGCGCACCGGCAACATCATGCCCGGCATCACACCATCCTCGATCCACACCAGCGCGGACGGCAAGCATGTGCAGATCGGCGCAAATGGCGATGCGATCTTCAAACGCTTCATGTCCGCCATCGGCCGCGAAGATTTGGCCAACGACCCGCAATTGGCCAGTAATGACGGGCGTGACGAGCGCCGCGACGAGCTGTATGGCGTGATTGATCGCTGGGTCAATTCGCTATCGCTGGAACACGTGATTGAGCAGCTCAACAAGGCTGAGGTGCCAGCCAGCCGCATCTACAGCGCCGAAGACATGCTCGGGGATCCGCAATTTCTGGCGCGGGAAATGTTCCTCAACGCGCAACTGCCCGACGGCAAGGCCTTCAAGATGCCAGGTATCGTGCCCAAGCTCTCCGACACGCCGGGCAGTTGTGAGTGGGTGGGGCCGCAACTGGGTGAACACAACGGCGTAGTACTGGGAGAATTGGGCTATGACGCGGCTGCCATCATCCGCTTGCGTGAGCAAGGAGCGATCTGATGGTGCGCTCAAGATAGTGGCTCACCGCTGGCTGTTGCACCTGTGCGCCCCTTTGCTGGGACTTTTGCCGCTGCCGACCCAGGCGGCGCAAACCTTGATCTGGCTGGTGCGAGACCTGCCACCACTGACGATCTTCGAAGGTCCGCAAAAAGGCCAGGGCGCCATCGACGAATTGTTGCCGATGCTGATGGAGCGCCTGCCGGAGTATCAGCACCAGGTCCAGCACGTCAACCGTGCCAGGAGCATGCAGATGCTCCAGGCGCCCTCCCTCACCTGCGACCCTACCCTGATGTGGACGCCGGAGCGGACCCAATGGATTGTATATTCCGACCAGGCTTTTTCCGTGGTGAGCAATGGCGTAGTCGTTCGCCAGCAAAACCGTGAAGTGTTGGCGCCCTTTGTCGCGCGAGGCAAGGTCGACCTGCAAGCGATGCTACGGGACAAGAGCACACGCCTGGGCATCATCGCCGAGCGCAGTTACGGGCCATTCATCGACGGCATGTTGCGGCATGGCGACACGCACAATCGGGTGATGCACTACGGCAACGACGCCTTGGGCAGCCTGCTGCAAATGCAGCGCCTGGGACGCCTGGAAGGGGTACTGGGTTACTGGACCGAAATTCGCTATCACGCATTGCAGCAAGGTATTGATCCCGAGGCGCTGGCGTTTTATCCGATTGCCGGCACCACGCCCTATCAGCACATCCATATCGGCTGTTCGGATACGCCCGAGGGGCGCCAGGTCATGACGCGTATCAACCAGTTGCTGGGCGACCTGCCGCAGGCGCAGTTGCTACGTGCCTACGCGTCATGGCTCGGCCCGGCCCTGGGTGAGCAATACCTGCTGGATCATCAGCGATTCTATGAAGAAGCGCCCACCCCGTGATAAATCGCGGGCAAAAAGAAACCCCGAAGAGTGGGGAAACACTTCGGGGTTAAACGTGGCCTACAAAGACCAGTACAGCAAGTCACAAACACCGGAGCACAATGTCTGCTCTTGCTGTTACTAAATCAGACCAGCCACGCAGTAGGAAGTTTCCGCCGATAAACAATTCTTCATGCAAGGGCGCTGCTGCGGGTCTGGGCAGCGTTGCGCAAGGCGGCGATCACCGAGGGTTCCAGGCGCCCTTCGGCAATTTTCAGGTCGCGCAGCAGGCAATCGACGACATCCACCAGCACGCGCTTGTCGGTCAGTTGCGCCCGGTCGACATCACGCTCGACCACGATAGCACCGGCAGGATTCTTTACGGTCACCAGGCACTCGCCCTGCACACCAGCGGTGGTCAGCGTAACCTGATAAGGGCTCAGTGCTTCTTCGAGCAATAGGCTGATACTTTCCATTTCGATCACCACTCAATAGTTCGGGAACAATCGTTTCAACGGGGGCTGCCTCTCTCCTAAGTGACGGGTTGTGACGTAGGAAAGTTCGCTTTTTCGTCTTTATGAGGCCGCGGGGGAGTGACTTGGAACAGCATGCGCTTGCAACATGACAACGAAAAAACGGCCGCACATAACTGCTTACGCAATGGGTTGCCGTTTCAGGGTTCGCCCTGCAGCGCGGCTGAGGGTGAACCCTATACTCAGTAAGCGCTGATCACGCTGTCACACAGCTAGAAGTGCATGTCAAAGGCCCTTATTGCTAAGGATGAACATGATGGTGGAACACAACGAACAACAAGCGTCGATGGAGAAGATGCATGCTGACGTATCTCGCATCTATGCCGAAATTTCACGCATGCATGCCGAGCAAGGCAAGCTCAACGCGGAGTCCTTGAAGATAACCTGTGAGACGTTTTGGTACCCCATGGGCGTAGCGATGGCCGTTGTCGCCACAATTGCTTCAATTACCGGAATGGCCATTAAATTACTGTTGTAACCAGCACACTGTTGGGCCTGCCAGAAACAAAAAACGCCGCTGACCCAAGGAAGGGAAAGCGGCGTTTTTGTCTGCGCCGAAGCGCCAGCAGTTTGCCTTACAGCGGCTTACCACGATTGCCATGCTGGCTGACAAACGCCTGCATCGCCTTCAAGTCATTCGGCAGCACGGTGCAACGTTCTTCACGCTCGAACAAGTCGGCCAGATGCTCCGGCAACTCCAGCGCCTTGCCAACGCCCGCTTTCTCCACCGCTTCCGGGAATTTGACCGGGTGCGCGGTGCCGAGGATCACCATCGGAATGTCCAGGCTACGACGGCATTCGCGCGCGGCCTTCACGCCGATAGCGGTGTGCGGGTCCAGCAGTTCGCCGGTCTGGGCATAGACTTCAGCGATGGTTTCGCACGTTTGTGCATCGTCCACAGCCAGGGAGTCGAACAGCTTGCGGGTTTCGGTCCAGCGCTCTTGATCGACGCTGAAACCACCACCGCTCTTGAAGCTGTTCATCAGCTCGGCGATGGCAGCGCCGTTGCGACCGTGCATGTCGAACAACAGGCGCTCGAAGTTCGACGACACCATGATGTCCATCGACGGCGACAGTGTGGCGTGCAGCGTTTCCTTGACGTACTGGTTGCCGCTCATGAAGCGGTGCAGGATATCGTTGCGGTTGGTAGCGACGATCAACTGGTTGATCGGCAGGCCCATGTTACGCGCCAGGTAGCCAGCGAAGATGTCGCCGAAGTTGCCGGTCGGCACCGAAAACGACACTGAACGTGCCGGGCCACCCAACTGCAGCGCGGCGTGGAAGTAGTAGACGATCTGGGCCATGATCCGCGCCCAGTTGATCGAGTTCACCGCGACCAGGCGCGTGCCCTTGAGGAAGCTCTGGTCAGCGAAGCTGTTCTTGACCATTTCCTGGCAGTCGTCGAAGTTGCCTTCGATGGCGATGTTGTGGATGTTCTCACCAAAAATGGTGGTCATCTGCCGACGCTGTACTTCCGACACACGCTTGTGCGGGTGCAGGATGAAGATGTCGACGTTTTCGCAATGCTTGCAGCCTTCGATGGCCGCCGAGCCAGTATCACCGGAGGTGGCGCCGACGATCACCACGCGCTCGCCGCGCTTCTCCAGCACGTAATCGAGCAGGCGACCCAGCAGTTGCAGGGCAAAGTCCTTGAACGCCAGGGTCGGGCCGTGAAACAGCTCAAGGACCCACTCGTTGCCATTCAGTTGGCGCAGAGGAGCGATGGCGCTGTGGGAAAACACGCCGTATGTCTCTTCCAGGATCTTTTTGAAATCCGCATCCGGAATGCTGCCAGTGACGAACGGGCGCATCACCCGGAACGCCAGTTCGTGATACGGCAGGCCAGCCCAGGAAGCGATTTCTTCCTGGGTGAAGCGTGGCAGGTTTTCCGGCACATACAGGCCGCCGTCGGTGGCAAGGCCTGCCAACAGGACGTCTTCGAAATTCAGGGCCGGTGCCTGGCCGCGGGTGCTGATGTAACGCATGACTGGCTCCTCAAAAACATTCTCGAACAGAGGCCGCCGATCACACGGGGCCCCTGGAACAAATCGGTTAGTTCAGGTGTTCGACGCGAATCCGTACCACAGGCCCCACTACGCCTTGCAAGGCTTCCAGGGCGGTGATGGCATCGTTGATGTGCTGCTCAAGCACGCGGTGAGTCAGCAGGATCATCGGCACCTGGCCGTTCTGCTCCTCGACTTCCTTCTGCATGATCGACTCGATGTTGATGCCGCGTTCCGACAAGATGCTGGCAACCTGGGCCAATACGCCCGGGTGATCCTTGGCCTGTATCCGCAGGTAGTAGGCGCTTTCGCACGCTTCGATCGGCAGGATCGGGTGGGCCGACAGCGAATCCGGCTGGAATGCCAGGTGCGGCACGCGGTTTTCCGGGTCGCAGGTCATGGCGCGAACCACGTCCACCAAGTCGGCGATCACCGACGAAGCGGTCGGCTCCATGCCGGCGCCGGCGCCGTAGAACAGGGTCGAACCGGCGGCGTCACCGTTGACCATCACGGCGTTCATCACGCCATTGACGTTGGCGATCAGGCGGTCGGCCGGGATCAGCGTCGGGTGTACACGCAACTCGATACCGGCCGGTGTGCTGCGCGCCACGCCCAGGTGCTTGATGCGGTAACCCAGGGCTTCAGCGTAGTTCACGTCGGCTGTGGTCAGCTTGGTGATGCCTTCGGTGTAGGCCTTCTCGAACTGCAACGGGATACCAAAGGCAATGGACGCGAGGATGGTCAGCTTGTGCGCCGCGTCGATACCTTCAACGTCGAAGGTCGGGTCGGCTTCGGCGTAACCCAGGGCCTGGGCTTCGGCCAGCACGTCTTCGAAGGTACGGCCCTTCTCGCGCATTTCGGTGAGGATGAAGTTACCGGTGCCGTTGATGATGCCGGCCACCCAGTTGATGCGGTTGGCGGACAGGCCTTCACGGATCGCCTTGATCACCGGAATACCGCCGGCCACCGCAGCTTCGAACGCCACGATAACGCCCTTCTCACGCGCCTTGGCGAAGATCTCGTTGCCGTGCACGGCGATCAGCGCCTTGTTGGCAGTGACCACATGCTTGCCGTTTTCAATCGCCTTGAGCACCAGCTCGCGGGCCACGGTGTAGCCGCCGACCAACTCGATGACGATATCGATGTCAGGGTTGGTCGCCACGGCGAAGACATCGTTGGTAATCGCAATACCGGTCGTTTCGAACTGAGGCTTTGGCGAACGCGTGGCAATCTGCGCCACTTCAATCCCGCGCCCTGCACGGCGGGAAATTTCTTCAGCATTACGCTGAAGTACGTTTAAGGTGCCGCCACCGACGGTCCCTAACCCACAGATGCCTACTTTGACCGGTTTCACTGAAGAACTCCCCATGAAACGGCCGACGCGAGGTCGGCCGTGGAAAACAGCCGCACAACTGCGGCTTTCAATTAATGGCCCATCGACTTATCAAAGGGCCATGATCGTCAAAGGTTCGACGATGCTGGTTTATTTGGCACTCAGCGCCAGTTTGGCAACTTGCGGTGCCGGCTGATAGCCCGGAATCACCTGGCCGTCAGCCAAAACGATGGCCGGTGTACCGTTCACACCAATGGACTGGCCCAGGGCAAACTGCTTGGAAACCGGATTGGCGCACTTGGCCGCCTTGATTTCCTTGCCGTCGACCATCTTGTCCATGGCCGCTTTCTTGTCGGCCGAGCACCAGACTGCCTGCAACTGCTCGTCACCCGGCGAGCCGAGGCCCTGGCGCGGGAACGCGACGTAGCGCACTTCCACACCGAGCTTGTTCAGCGCCGGCACTTCGGCGTGCAGCTTATGGCAGTACGGGCAGGTGGTGTCGGTGAACACGGTGATGTGCGTCTTGGTCTCGCCAATGGCCGGGTAAACCACGGTTTCAGCTACCGGAATGCCGTTGATCAGCTTGGACACGCCCAGCCGCTCGGCTTTCTCGGTCAGGTTGACCGGCTTACCATCCTTCAACTGGAACAGGTAGCCCTGGACAATGTACTGGCCGTCGGCACTGGCATACAGCACGCGGCTGCCCTTGAGCTTGACTTCGTACAGGCCGGCCATCGGGCTGGCACTGATGCTTTCGATCGGTGTATCGAGTTGCAGGTTGGCCAGGCTCTTGCGAATAGTCTGCTCGGCAGCGTCATCGGCGAAGGCAAAGGTGGAAACCAACGCAATGGCTGCGGCGGCAATAATCTGGGTCAAGCGCATGGGAACTCCTGAAGGCAGATGCAGGGACGGGCGTGCGGAACACCGATCTGGAAACACGGGGCTGTCATCACAAGTCACGCCGTACCCTTTGCTAACCGGCAAAGCCTACCACAGTTGGGCCGCAGGGCAGCCCGTGGCGGGATAATTTGGCGGTTTTCAGCCACGCGGATGGTGCTTGGCATGCATATCCTGCAAGCGCGCCCGTGCCACATGGGTGTAGATCTGGGTTGTGGATAAGTCGCTGTGGCCAAGGAGCATTTGCACCACGCGCAAATCCGCGCCGTGGTTGAGCAAATGCGTGGCAAACGCGTGACGCAACGTATGCGGCGACAGGCTCTTGCCGATCCCCGCCACCTTGGCCTGGTGCTTGATGCGGTGCCAGAAGGTCTGGCGGGTCATCTGCTCACCCCGTAGGCTGGGGAACAGCACATCACTGGGGCGCCCACCGAGCAATTCGCTGCGCGCATCACGCATGTAGCGCTCGATCCACACAATCGCTTCTTCCCCCATCGGCACCAGCCGCTCCTTGCTGCCCTTACCCATTACCCGCAGCACGCCCTGACGCAGGTTGACTTGCTCAAGGGTCAGGCTGATCAGCTCGGTCACCCGCAGGCCGCAGGCGTACAGCACCTCGAGCATGGCACGGTCGCGCTGGCCAATGGCTTCGCTCAAGTCCGGGGCGGCGAGCAAGGCGTCGACATCGGCTTCCGACAAGGATTTGGGCAATGGCCGACCCAATTGCGGCATATCGACCTGTAACGTCGGGTCGAGGGCGATGAGTTTTTCCCGCAGCAGGTAGCGATAAAAGCCACGCACACCAGAAAGGAATCGCGCCGTAGAACGCGGCTTGTAGTTCTGCTCCAGGCGCCAGGCCAGGTGATCGAGGATCAACTCACGGCCGGCATTGATCAGCTCGAGGTTATTTTCCTGCAGCCAGCCGTTGAACAGGGCCAGATCGCTGCGGTAGGCCTGGCGGGTGTTGTCCGACAGGCCTTTTTCCAGCCATAGGGCGTCGAGGAAGCGGTCGATCAGAGGGTGGTCGATGGCGGGCATGTGGGCTCAGGTTGACTACTGGGATGTCTGGTAGATCCTATCGCAGGCAAGCCAGCTCCCACATGGGATTTGTGTCGCACATCGATTTTATGACCACTGATAATCAAATGTGGGAATTGGCTTGCCCGCGATAGCTGCGACTCGGCCTCGGATCAGCCAACAAATTCCAGGCACAAAAAAAGCAGCCCGCAGGCTGCTTTTTTTCTGCATCGGGAAGCTGGACTTAAGCCAGTTTTTCCTTGATGCGAGCTGCTTTACCGGACAGGTCACGCAGGTAGTACAGCTTGGCTTTACGCACGTCACCGCGACGTTTAACGGCCATGCTGTCGATTTGCGGGCTGTAGGTCTGGAAAGTACGCTCTACGCCAACACCGTTGGAGATTTTACGAACAGTGAAAGCACTGTTCACACCACGGTTACGCTTGGCAATTACCACGCCTTCGAACGCTTGCAGACGCGAACGGTCGCCTTCCTTCACTTTCACCTGAACGACAATGGTGTCGCCCGGGGCAAAGGTAGGGATCTCTTTGGTCATCTGCTCTGCTTCGAGTGCAAGGATGATTTTGTTAGTCATGCTGTGCTCCTAAGGTAAGTCAATGGACCTACCATCGATACGTTGTTAACTATCGTCCCGCGCGAGGATGTATTCCTCGAGCAGCTTCTTCTCTTCTCCAGAAAGCGAGCGGCTTTCCAGAAGATCGGCGCGTCGTTCATAGGTCCGACCAAGGGACTGCTGTAAACGCCAACGCCGGATGTGTGCGTGATTGCCACTTAGCAATACGTCGGGAACACGCTGATCCGCATACACCTCCGGTCGGGTGTAGTGCGGGCAATCCAGCAAACCATCCGTGAAGGAATCTTCCTCCGCGGAGTCCGCATGCCCTAAAGCTCCAGGCAGCAGTCGTGTAACCGCATCTATCAGGACCATCGCCGGCAGCTCACCGCCAGACAGGACATAGTCCCCAATCGACCACTCTTCATCGACATGAGCTTCAATAAACCGCTCGTCAATGCCTTCATAGCGACCGGCAATCAGGATCAGTGCTTCCTCATTCGCCAGTTCGCGTACCGCCGCCTGTTTCAGCTGACGGCCTTGAGGGGACAGGTAAATTACCTTCGCCTTCTCCCCAGCGGCAGCCTTGGCCTGAACCAACGCGTCTTCCAGGGGCTTGATCTTCATCACCATGCCCGGGCCACCGCCAAATGGGCGATCGTCCACAGTGTGATGTCGATCCGTCGTGTAGTCTCGCGGGTTCCAACAGGTGAGCTGCAAGAGCCCCTGTTTCACCGCCCGACTGGTGATGCCGTACTCGCTGATGGCGGAGAACATCTCGGGAAACAAACTGATCACTTCAATGCGCAAATTAGCCACGCTTAGAAGTCCGCGTCCCATTCCACCTTCATCTCGCCCGCGGCCAGGTCGATGGCCAACACGCATTGCTCGGTATAGGGCAATAGGCGCTCGCGATCATCCAGGCTGCCAGCGCAAGGCTTGACCACCATTACATCATTGGCGCCGGTTTCCAGAAGATGATCAATTTTCCCGAACAATTGCCCGAGTTGATCAATAACCTTCAGACCTTCCAGCTGGTACCAGTAGTACTCGCCGTCGGTCAATTCAGGGAACAGGTTGCGCGGCACGCAGATCTCATAACCGGCCAGAAGACGAGCTTCTTCACGATCATCAAGACCCTTGAGCTTTGCGACCAGGAACTTGTCGTTCCCGCGTCCACTGACCAGCTCGACCTGTTTCACATTCCCCTCGCGCTTGAGCGTCCAGGTTTTGTACTGCAACAGGTTTTCTGTCGGATCAGTAAAGGAATACACCTTCACTTCGCCGCGAACGCCATGAACAGAATAAATCTTGCCGATAACGATCAAATCATCAGCAACAGCTGGCGTCGCGTTCATATTGCTCAGGCTGCGGCCTTAGCCGAGTCCTTCAACAACTTGGCAACACGCTCGGAAGGCTGTGCACCAACGCTCAGCCAGTAGGCTACGCGCTCTTGGTTCACGGACAGACGAACTTCTTGACCACGAGCAACAGGGTTGAAGAAACCAACCTGTTCCTTGTGCGAACCGTCACGCGGGTTGCGGCTGTCGGTTACGGTCAAGTGGTAAAACGGGCGCTTTTTGGAGCCGCCAAGGGCAAGACGGATTGTTAGCATGTGAACATCGTTCCTGTAGTCGGTGCTGCAAATCTAAATGCACAGCGGGCATAGGTGCCCGAAAGGCCGCATATTCTAAGGAATATCCGGACTTTTGCAAATGTCTTTTTCTGGCGCCTATCAGCGTGCCATTCAGATCTGCTATAGAGCCGTCGGTTAAAACGGCAAGTCAGCTCCCGCCAGACGGCGGGTTTGCTGGAGATCCCACATCCCTGTGGGTCGGAGCAGGAGCACGCTCCCGCTCGAATTCTTTACATCTTGGGCATGCCGCCGCCGGGCAACATACCGCCCATGCCGCGCATCATCTTGGCCATTCCGCCTTTGGCGGAGAATTTCTTCATCATCTTCTGCATCTGCTTGTGTTGCTTGATCAAGCGACCGATGTCCTGCACCTGGGTGCCGGAGCCCATGGCGATCCGACGCTTGCGCGAACCGCTGATCAGCTCAGGGTCGCGGCGCTCGGCCGGGGTCATGGAGTTGATGATGGCTTCCATCTGCTTGAACTGTTTCTCTGCCGCGCCCTGGGCATTGCCCATTTGCGCCAGGTTCACACCGCCCATATTCGGCAGCTTGTCCATCAAGCCGCCGAGGCCGCCCATGTTCTTCATTTGTTGCAACTGATCGCGGAAGTCTTCGAGGTCGAAGCCCTTGCCCTTCTTCAGCTTCTTGGCCAGTTTATCGGCCTTGTCCTTGTCGAGTGTCGCTTCGGCCTGCTCGATCAGGCTGAGTACGTCACCCATGCCGAGGATACGCGAAGCGATACGCTCAGGGTGGAACGGTTCGAGCGCGTCGCTCTTCTCACCCATACCGATGAATTTGATCGGCTTGCCGGTGATGGCGCGCACCGACAGCGCGGCACCACCACGGGCGTCGCCATCGACCTTGGTCAGGATCACGCCGGTCAGCGGCAGTGCGTCACCAAAGGCCTTGGCGGTATTGGCCGCATCCTGGCCGGTCATGGCGTCGACCACGAACAGCGTCTCGACCGGGTTGATCGCGGCATGCAGCGCCTTGATCTCGCCCATCATCTCTTCGTCGATGTGCAGGCGACCGGCGGTATCGACGATGACCACGTCGATGAATTTCAGCCTAGCTTCTTTGATCGCCGCGTTGGCAATGTCAACCGGCTTCTGGCTCAGGTCCGACGGGAAGAAGGTCACGCCCACTTCGCCGGCAAGCATTTCCAGTTGCTTGATGGCCGCCGGACGGTACACGTCGGCCGACACCACCATCACGGTTTTTTTCTTGCGTTCTTTAAGGAAGCGCGCCAGCTTGCCGACGGTGGTGGTCTTGCCCGCACCTTGCAGACCGGCCATCAGCACGACGGCCGGCGGCACGGCGCTGAGGTTCAGGTCTTCGTTGGCCGCGCCCATCAGGCTTTCGAGTTCGGCCTGGACGATCTTCACAAAGGCCTGGCCCGGCGTCAGGCTGCGGGACACTTCGGTGCCGACCGCGCGCTCTTTGACCGAGTTGACGAAGTCCTTGACCACAGGCAAGGCCACGTCGGCTTCCAGCAACGCCATGCGCACTTCACGCAGGGTGTCTTTAATATTGTCCTCGGTCAGCTTGGCCTTGCCGGTTACGTGGCGCAGCGTCTGCGAGAGACGGTCAGTCAAGTTTTCAAACATGCGCGATCCTTTCAGGCCCTATGGTAGACCGAGGTAATGGCGGCCCAGGCTGTGGTAAATCGCTATTAAAAACAGCGCTCGGCGAGCCTGCGGCGTGGGCAGGTCGCGGATTATAGCGAAGACTGCGCACATGCACACCCGCTGTCTGGCCCTAGAGTCTTTCGTGGAACGCAGGTGTATGCCAAACTCAGCGCCTTTCGGGCTTGCCTAACAGGATTTATGCTCCCTTTGTCACCCAGTTTACTACCCAGCCTCGCCGCCGCCTTTTTGTATGCCGCTGCGACCCTCTACCAAGGCACGCGCCTGGCGCAAGGCGCCAAGGCCGAAACGCGCCTGCTGGCAGGCCTTGGCGTCCTCGCCCTGCTGGCCCATGCCGCGAGCCTGTTCACCCACTTGATGACGCCGGTCGGCCTGGGCCTGGATTTTTTCAGCGCCGCCAGCCTGATCGCCGCCGCAGTGATCGCCCTCACGCTGATCGCCTGCGCACGCATCCCGGTGGAAAACCTGCTGGTGCTGCTGTTTCCCCTGGGGATGCTGACGGTGCTGCTGGCGCAATTCGCGCCCGCCGGCACGGTGCAGGTGATCGATGAAGAGCCGGGCATTCTTGCGCATATCCTGCTGTCGATCCTGGCCTACGGCATGTTCACCATCGCGGTGTTCCAGGCGTTGCTCTTGCTCGTGCAGGACCACCAGCTCAAGCACAAGCACCCGTCCGGCCTGATCAAGAACTTCCCGCCGCTGCAAACCATGGAAAGCCTGCTGTTCGGCTTCCTGTGGGCCGGCTGGACGCTGCTGTCGCTGTCGCTGATCTCCGGCTGGCTGTTCGTCGAAAACCTGTTCGCCCAGCACCTGGTGCATAAAACCCTGCTGGCGTGCCTGGCGTGGGTGGTGTTCAGCGTGCTGCTGTGGGGCCGCAACCGCCTTGGCTGGCGCGGGCACAAGGCGATCCGCTGGACCCTGGCCGGTTTCTGCCTGCTGATGCTGGCCTATTTCGGCAGCAAGCTGGTTCGCGAATACATCCTGCATATCTGACGGGCAGCGATCATGGATAACTTGCCCTTAGGGCCGATGCTCGCGGTAATCGCCTTGCTGGTTTTGTGGGCGGCGCTATTTACCGCCATCGAAGCCGCACAACAACACCTGCTGGCCCTGCGCCCCGGTACACGCCAGGGCGACAAGGCCGCCGCCCGCCTGAACTTCCCACGCCACAGCATGATCCTCTGCAACACCCTGTGCCGTGCTGGCGTGGTGATCCTCTGTACTCTGCTGGCGATCTACGCCTGGGCGCAAAACGGCGCGTGGCTTGGCTGGCTGGTCTCCTGCAGCATCCTGCTGGTGCTGGCCGATTACCTACCCCGCGCCCTGGCCACCCGCCATCCGCAAGCGGTGCTGGGCTTCGGCAATGCCCTGCTGGGCGTGCCGCTGAAAATCCTTTATCCCCTCGCCTGGCTGCTCAATGGCATCAGCCTGCTGTTGCTACGCCCCTTTGCACGCACGCCCGGCGTGGTGAAAAAAAGCGACGACCCGCAACCCGACCATGATGACGAACCCGAGCCAGAGGCCGATGAAAATCGCACGCCCGGCATGCCCGGCATCCACGCGCTGGACAACATCACTGTCAACGACATCCTGGTGCCACGCAGCGAAGTGGACGGCATTAACCTTGACGACTCGCTCGAAGCGATCATCGAGCAACTGCGCAGTTCCCAGCGCACCCGCCTGCCGGTGTTCCACAGCGACATCAACCAGGTCGAAGCCGTGCTCAACACCCGGCTGATCCAGCACCTGTTGCTGGATGCCAGCCTGACCAAGGAGACCTTGCTCGCCGCCTGCTACGAACCCTACTTCGTCCCGGAAAGCACGCCCCTGCAACTGCAATTGCTGAACTTCCACAAGCAGCAGCGGCGCCTGGGCATGGTGGTGGACGAGTACGGCGAAGTGCTGGGCATCGTCACCCTGGAAGACATTCTTGAAGAAATCGTCGGCGAATTCGAAAGCGAACAGAGTGCTGACAACCCGCATATCGAAGCGCAACCGGACGGCCGCTATATCATCGACGGCGCCGCCTCGATCCGCGAATTGAACAAGAGCCTGGGCTGGCACCTGCCCTGCGACGGCCCCAAGACCCTCAACGGCCTGGTGACCGAAGCGCTGGAAACCATTCCCGATTGCGCGGTGTGCTTGAAAATCGGCCGCTACCGCCTGGAAACCCTCGAGACCGAGGACAACCGCGTGAGCAAGGTGCTGATCTGGCACACCAGCCGCGTGCCGGTCGCCGCGTAACCCCTTGTTGGATGCGCAAACCGCTTCCTATAATCGGGTCGGCTTACCCAAGCCCCGCCCGACCGCGTGCTACCCGCACCGAGCGCGTCCAGGCACCGCCTTGCCATGTCTTACCGGTGTTCGCTCCCATCCCGAGCCGCTCCGCTCACAACCCTGATCCTGGGGTGTTCGACCAATAATAATCCGCGTCCAAACGCGCACTGACCGTCAGGGATACCTCCATGAGCACCACTTATAACGAGGCTGCGACCGCCGCCCCGACCAACTCGACCGCCCGCGTCGCCACCGCCAGCATCGTCGGCACTGCCATCGAGTTCTACGATTTCTATATCTATGCCACTGCGGCCGCGCTGGTGATCGGCCCCGTGTTCTTCCCGCAGACCTCCGGCACGGCGCAGATGCTCGCGTCATTCCTGACCTTTGGCATCGCATTCATCGCCCGCCCGCTGGGTTCGGCGCTGTTCGGCCACTTTGGCGACCGTATCGGCCGCAAATCCACGCTGGTGGCTTCGCTGCTGCTGATGGGGGTGTGTACCACGCTGATCGGCTTGCTGCCGGGGTATGACAGCATTGGTGCCTGGGCCCCGATTCTGTTGTGCGTGCTGCGTTTCGGCCAGGGCCTGGGGCTGGGCGGGGAATGGGGCGGGGCGGCGTTGCTGGCGACCGAGAACGCGCCCAAGGGCAAGCGCGCCTGGTTCGGCATGTTCCCGCAACTCGGCCCTTCGATTGGCTTCCTCGCGGCCAACGGCCTGTTCCTGATCCTGGCCATGAACCTGAACGACGAGCAGTTCCGCAGTTGGGGCTGGCGCATCCCGTTCATCCTCAGCGCCGCACTGGTGATGGTCGGCCTATATGCGCGGCTCAAGCTGCATGAAACCCCGGTGTTCGCCAATGCCGTGGCGAAAGAAGCGCCGGTAAAAGTGCCGTTGTTCGAGCTGTTCAGCCAGCATTGGATGCCGGTGCTGCTGGGCGCCGCGTCGATGGTGGTGTGCTATGCGCTGTTCTATATCACCACGGCATTTTCCTTGAGCTACGGCGTGTCGACCTTGGGCTACAGCCGCGAGACATTCCTCGGGCTGCTGTGTTTTGCCGTGTTGTTCATGGGCCTGGCGACGCCGCTGGCAGCCTTGGCCAGCGATCGATTCGGGCGCAAGCCGGTGCTGATTGTCGGTACGGTGCTGGCCATTCTGTCGGGTTTCACCATGGAGCCATTGCTGACATACGGTTCGACCTGGGCTGTGGCGCTATTCCTGGCCCTGGAGCTGTTCCTGATGGGCGTGACCTTCGCCCCGATGGGCGCGATGCTGCCGGAACTGTTCCCGACCCGCGTGCGTTATACCGGCGCTTCGGCGGCCTATAACCTGGGTGGGATCGTCGGCGCGTCGGCCGCACCGTTCTTCGCGACCAAGCTGGTGGCGATGGGTGGGCTGAGTTATGTCGGCGGGTATGTGTCGGCGGCAGCATTGATTAGCTTGATTGCGGTGCTGTGCCTGAAAGAGACGCGGGATAACGATTTGAACAAGGTCGACTGATAGACCGCTATCGGGGGCAAGCCCCCTCCCACACTTAACCGCGTTCAATCTGTAGGAGTGCGGTCAAAATGTGGGAGGGGGCTTGCCCCCGATAGGCGCGACGCGGTTTAAAGCTCTACAACAACCGCCTGAGCCGCACGGGTCGCCTTGGCGCGAGCCGCTTCAATCGACTCATCCCGCGCCAATGCCACGCCCATGCGGCGCTGGCCATTCACTTCCGGCTTGCCGAACAGACGCAACGCCGTGTCCGGTTCGCTCAAGGCCGCGCCGAGGTTAGCGAATGCGGTCTGGGTCGATTGCCCTTCCACCAGGATCACCGCCGACGCCGACGGCCCGAACTGCCGGATCAACGGGATCGGCAGGCCCAGGATGGCGCGCGCGTGCAGGGCGAACTGCGACAGGTCCTGGGAAATCAAGGTGACCAAACCGGTGTCATGCGGGCGTGGCGACACTTCGCTGAACCACACCTGATCGCCCTTGATGAACAACTCCACGCCAAACAAGCCACGGCCACCCAAGGATTCAGTCACGGCCTTGGCCACGCGCTCGGATTCTGCCAGGGCAATCGGGCTCATGGCCTGAGGCTGCCAGGATTCCTGGTAATCGCCCTTCTCCTGACGATGGCCGACCGGCGCGCAGAAGGTCGTGCCGCCGATGTGGCGCACGGTCAACAGGGTGATTTCGTAGTCGAAGTCGATAAAGCCTTCGATGATCACCCGGCCCTTCCCGGCACGCCCGCCTTCCTGGGCGTAATCCCAGGCTTTCTGCACGTCCTCGGTACTGCGCAGCAGGCTCTGGCCCTTGCCCGACGAGCTCATCACCGGCTTGACCACGCACGGGAAGCCCAGGTCGTGCACGGCCTTGCTGTAGTCTTCGAAGGCATCAGCGAAGTGATACGGCGAGGTCGGCAGGTCCAGCTCTTCAGCGGCCAGGCGACGGATGCCTTCGCGGTTCATGGTCAGCGATGCGGCGCGCGCGGTCGGGATCACGGTGAAACCTTCGGCCTCCAGCTCCACCAGGGTGGCGGTGGCGATGGCTTCGATTTCCGGCACGATGAAGTGCGGCTTCTCGGCTTCGATCACCGCACGCAGGGCGGCGCCGTCGAGCATGTTGATCACATGGCTGCGATGGGCAACCTGCATGGCCGGCGCGTTGGCATAGCGATCCACGGCAATCACTTCAACGCCCAAGCGTTGCAGCTCGATTACCACTTCCTTGCCCAGCTCACCGCAGCCACACAGCAAAACGCGGGTCGCGGTTGGCGACAATGGAGTTCCTATTCGGGTCATCTCAGGTCCTCAGGGGAGCGGATCATGGGGAGAAAGGCCGGCATTTTACATGAACTGTGCAGATTGGCTTCAGTTGGCGACGGCCCGTTTGCGGATACGCCAGGCCATGATCAGCCAGACCACCGTGACCCCGGCGAATTTCGACGCCAGGGCGGTGCCCACCACGGCGGGCGTAAGTGCACCGATCAAGCCGAAAAAGATAAAAGTATCGAGGGGAATGCTCAGCGCCGAACTTATCCACAGGCGATCGTGGAGCGGGCGTTTGGTGATGCTGAACACCAGCCAGTCGATGCACTCGGACACCGCGAACGCCGTGGCGCTGGCCAGGGCGATGGACGGGTCGGAGGTGATATACGACAGCGCGAGCGCCGCCAGCATGGCGAGGATCGCGCCGTGGCCGAAGCGGGTTTGCACCATGTCGCGCAGGATGAAAACCAGGCCACCCCAGGCGGACCAGATGACGTCCAGGTGCGGGGCAGTGGAAAAGGCAAAATTGATCAGCACGACGCTGCTGATGTAGGCGATCAGGAAGAGCATGGGGGATGGACCTGTGGGTAGTGCCGCACAGGGTACACAATTACAGGGATGTCGTCTGGGGTGGCCCTATCGGGGGCAAGTCGAATCGTCGCACCGCCCCTCCCACATGTGACCGCATTCCTACAGTTTAAACGCGGTTAAGTGTGGGAGGGGCGGTGCGACGATTCGACTTGCCCCCGATAGCGATGGTTCAGGCACCGGATTTACCGGAAGCCATAAACACCAACCCACTCGCCTTCGCCCGCTCATGACACACCCCCAGCACCACCCGGCGCTCGGCGTTGTCCATGCGGCTCCAGAGCGTGATTTCTTCCACGCTACGCCGGCAGCCGATGCATATATCGTCGTCATCCAGCGCGCAAATGTTCACGCACGGCGAGGCGACAGGGCGCTCTGACGGGTTCATTCTTCCTGCTCAACCAGATCCCGCGCATAACGCTGGGCGTTATGCACATAGTGCGCAGCGCTGGCCTCGAGCATCTTCTTCTGCGCGTCGGTCAATTCGCGCACCACTTTGCCCGGCGAGCCCATGACCAGGGAACCATCGGGAATGTCCTTGCCTTCGCCGATCAGCGAATTGGCGCCGATGATGCAGTACTTGCCGATCTTCGCGCCGTTGAGGATCACCGCATTGATGCCGATCAGGCTGTAGTCGCCGACGGTGCAGCCATGCAGCATGGCGTTATGGCCGATGGTCACACCGGTGCCCAGGGTCAGCGGGTAACCCATGTCGGTGTGCATCACGCTGCCGTCCTGCACATTGCTGTTCTTGCCGATCAGGATCAGTTCGTTGTCGCCACGCAACACCGCGTTGAACCAGACATTGGCGCCCTCCTCCAGCTTGACCTTGCCCACCAACGTGGCATTCGGCGCCACCCAGCTGTGTGGATGCGTCTCGACGCGGGCGTCGCCCAGGCGGTATTTCATGATGTGTCCTCACGGCTGGCCATTTAAACGATGGCTTATAGATGGATGAAGCTCTTGGGCGGCTGGTGCAGGCTGATGTTGGCATCGTCATAAAGCAGGTTGATCAGTTCGACGATCATGATCGCCGTCAAACCCCAGATCTTGTATTCGCCGAACCGATAGCTCGGCACGTACCAACTGCGACCCTGGTAATCGATGCGATGGGTATGTTCGCGCGGGTCTTGGCGGAAAAACTCCAAGGGCACGCTGAAGACCGCAGCGATTTCGGCGTCGTTGGCCAGGTATTCGACGTAGTCCGGGATGACGCCAACGTAGGGCGTGACCCGAATGCCATGCAGGGAAACCAACGGGCTCAACGGGCCGATCACCTCGACCAGGCCGGGCGGCAGGCCGATTTCTTCTTCGGCTTCGCGCAGGGCGGTGAAGATCAGGTCGGGGTCTTCGGGGTCGCGGCGCCCGCCGGGAAAGGCCACTTCGCCACCGTGGGTGGACAGGCCGCTGGCGCGCAGCGTCAGGATCAGCTCGGGTTCGTCACTGCGGGTAATCGGCACCAGCACGGCGGCCTCGGGGAAACGCCCGTCGGTCTCAAGCAGTTGCGGTGTGTGATTGCTTACCCGGCGAAGTAGCTCGTCCAGCATGAGTCATCTCGATCTGTTGGCTACCTTGCATCATGCACCAAAGCGCGCGGGTGCCCAACCCCAAAACCTGAGGGCTGTCGCGAAACGACAACTTGCAGGGCCCTGCCGCCCACGCCAAAATAGGCAGACTTTCCAGGAACCCCAGCATGAATTTCTGCAGCCAGTGCGGTAAACCGGTCACCCAACGCATTCCCGAAGGCGACGCACGCCTGCGTTTTGTCTGCGATCATTGTCAGACCATTCACTACCAGAACCCCAATATCGTCGCCGGCACGGTGCCAGTGTGGGGCGATCAAGTACTGCTGTGCCGCCGCGCCATCGAGCCCCGCCGGGGTTACTGGACCCTGCCCGCCGGCTTCATGGAGAACGGCGAGACCATGGAACAGGCCGCCATGCGCGAAACCATGGAAGAAGCCTGCGCCCACGTGCGCAACCTGAGCCTCTACACCCTGATCGATGTGCCGCATATCAGCCAGGTGCATGTCTTCTACCGCGCCGAACTGATTGACCTGGACTTCGCCGCAGGCCCCGAAAGCCTGGAAGTGCAACTGTTCGACGAAGCCGACATCCCTTGGTCCGAGCTGGCTTTCCGCACGGTCGGGCGTACCTTAGAATACTTCTTCGCCGACCGTCGCCAACAATCGTTCCCGGTGCGCAGCGAAGCTGTGCCGCCGCTGTCCAAGCCCGCCCAATAACAAACCGGCAGATCGTCGTCCAAGGGAAATCGTTTTAATGCGTTGGTTGCTTGCTCTGCTCTGCCTGTCGTTCGCCACGTTGTCCTCAGCCACCACTCTGGAAACCCTGGGCGGCAAAACGGTCGAAAAAATTCTGGTGCTCAAGTCCGCCCATCAGTTGCAACTGATCAACGACGGCAAACCCCTCAAGACCTACCGCATCTCCCTGGGCAAAAACCCCAAGGGCACCAAACTGTTCGAAGGCGACCGCCGCACGCCGGAAGGCTTGTATTGGATCGACTGGCGCAAAACCAGTGACCGCTACAACCTGGCCATGCACATTTCCTACCCCAATATCAGCGACTCCGCCCGTGCCCGCCGCGAAGGCGTGAAGCCCGGCAGCATGATCATGATTCACGGCACGCCCGACAGTGAAGAATACCCGGAGCAGTGGTTCCACACCCTGGACTGGACCGACGGCTGCATCGGCATGCGCAACGTCGACATGCGCGAAATCTGGAACCTGGTCAAAGACGGCACCCTGATCGAGATTCGGCCGTAGCCCTCGCCCCTTGGCAAATTAATTAAAAAAAGTTTCCTGCCCTCGATAGCGCCTGCCGGTGAATACCAATTCACCCCGCAGGCTGCGCAGCTCTGCGCGCCTTAAAGACCTCTCTAATACCACTTGATGCCAGCTACCGTTAAGGCGCCCTGAAACCTGGACCTAAAGCGTTTTAGCAGCATTGACATGGTATTTAAGTGGTATTAGTTTCCGGCCAATAGCGGGCGACAACACTCTAATAACCGCATCGGAAACCTGACAGATGAACCCCATCCTGACGCTGCGTCCCGACGACAAACAATCCACGCCGCTGTACCTGCAACTGGCCCGCAACCTGGAAGCGGCGATCCACGCCGGCCAGTGGAAATCCGAACAGGCCCTGCCGTCGGAACGCGCCCTCAGCGAGCAGTTAAGCCTTTCGCGCGTCACCGCCCGCAAAGCGCTGGAAGTCTTGCTTGCCCAAGGCCTGATCCGTCGCAGCCAAGGCTCCGGCACCTTTATCACCCCACGCCTGGAACAGCCGCTGTCGCGCCTGTCAGGGTTCAGCGAGATGCTGCGACTCAAGGGGTTTGTGCCCAGTTCCCAGTGGCTGGAACGCGACATCAGCGCGCCGACCCATGAAGAATTGATCCGCCTGGGCCTGTCGCCGAACGACAAGGTGACGCGCCTCAAACGCCTGCGCAAAGCCGACGACACGGTGATGGCAATCGAAATGACCGCCATGCCCGCCTCGGTGCTGCCACAACCGCAAGCCATCGGCCACTCCCTCTACGAGTACCTGGAGGGCATCGGCAAACCCATCGTGCGCGCCCTGCAGCATATCCAGGCGATCAACGCCTCGGACGAGTTCGCCGCACTGGTCGGCATCGCCCCCGGCACCGCCATGCTGCTGATGACCCGCGTCGGCTACACCGCCGACAACACACCGATCGAAATCACCGACACCTACTGCCGCAACGACTACTACGACTTTGTCGCAGAACTGCGGCGATAGGCCTTTGCCGCGCACCGCGGCCTCAGAGAACTGCCCATGTCCGAAGACAATATCCTCACGCCCCATGGCTGGATTCGCGGCCGCCTGGCGCATGCACACGGCAAGGTGATCGCCATCGAAGGCGCGCCTTGCAACCCGGCCGACAACGACTTGCCCTACCTGCTGCCGGGGTTTATCGACCTGCACGTCCACGGCGGCGGCGGCAAAGACATCATGGAAGGTGCCAACGCCTTCGAAACCATCACCCGCACCCACGTGCGCTTTGGCACTACCTCGCTGCTGGCCACCACCATGACCGCGCCGGTGGACGAGATTTCCAGCGTACTCGGCCAGCTCGGCAGCTTCTGCGAGCAGCGCCCGAGCGGCAGTGCCCGGGTCCTTGGCGTGCACCTGGAAGGCCCCTACATCAATCCGGGCAAACTCGGCGCGCAACCCAACTTCGCCCACACCGCATTGATGGAAGAAGTGGAAACCTACCTGCGCCTGGCGCCGATCCGGGTGATCACCATCGCCCCGGAAATCGCCGGGCATGACAGCCTGATCCGCGCCCTCAGTACACGCGGCGTGCGTATGCAGATCGGCCACACCCTGGGCAGCTATGAAGAAGGCGTCGCCGCCCTCGCCGCCGGCGCCACCAGCTTCACGCATTTGTACAACGCCATGAGCCCGCTACATCACCGCGAGCCGGGCATCGTCGGCGCGGCGTTGGCCCACGCCCAGTACGCGGAATTGATCCCGGATTTGCTCCACGTACACCCCGGTGCCATGCGCGTGGCCCTGCGCGCGATCCCGTGCCTGTACTGCGTCACCGACTCCACCGCCGCCGCCGGCATGCCCGACGGCGAATACAAGCTGGGCAGCCACACCGTGACCAAATGCCTGGGCGGCGTGCGCCTGGCCGACGGCACCCTGGCCGGCAGCACCCTGACCATGGATCAGGCGCTGCGCAACCTGGTGAAGATCGGCCTGCCCATCAGCGAAGCCTCACAACGCCTGTCGCAATTTCCGGCGGACTACCTGGGCCTGGAAGAACGCGGCCGCCTGCAACCCGGCAGCTTTGCCGACTGCGTGCGCCTGGACCGCTCCCTGCACCTCACCGACGTCATGGTCGAAGGAGAAACCATTGTCCTCAAAAATGCTTGAAGAGGCCCTCGCCTCCTGTGACGCCGTAGCCGCGCAGCTGCAACGCCTGGACCCGCGTCTGCAAGACATCACCGACCGCCTGCGCCGTCAGCCGCCGCAAGTGGCGATGACCATCGCCCGTGGCAGCTCGGACCACGCCGCGAGCTACTTCGCCTACCTGGCCATGCAGCACGTAGGCATTCCGGTGGCGTCGTTGCCGATGTCGGTGGTGACCCTGCTGCAAGCGCCGTTGCAGGTCAGCGGCCAGGTCGTGTTCGGTTTCTCTCAGTCGGGCCAGAGCCCGGACCTGGTCGACAGCCTGCGCCAACTGCGCAAACGCGGCGCCTTGAGCATCTCGCTGGTCAATGCCGAAGATTCACCCCTGGAAGCCGCCTGCGAATTCCATGTGCCGCTGTGCGCCGGCCCGGAACTCAGTGTGGCCGCGACCAAGAGCTTTATCGCGACCCTCAGCGCCAGCGCGCTGTTGATCGGCCACTGGAACCAGGAAGCCGACCTGCTGCACGCCTGCCGTGCGTTGCCCGAGGGCCTGCGCGAAGCAGCCAAGCAGGACTGGACGCAAGCCATCGACGCCCTGCGCGACTGCCAGCAATTGATGGTGATCGGCCGTGGCGCCGGGTTTGCCATCGCCCAGGAAGCCGCGCTCAAGCTCAAGGAAACCTCGGCGATCCAGGCCGAAGCCTTCAGCAGCGCCGAGGTGCGTCACGGGCCGATGGCCTTGATCGGCAACAACTACCCGCTGCTGATCTTCGCCCCACGCGGCGCCGAGCAAGCCGGGCTATTGAGCCTGGCTGCCGATATGCGCCAACGCGGCGCCCGCGTGTTGCTGGCCGCGCCGGACGATATCGCCGAACGCGACCTGACCCTGAGCCGCGCCGAACACCCGAGCCTGGACCCGATCCTGGCCATCCAGAGTTTCTATGTCATGGCCGCCGGCCTGGCGGTCGCCCGGGGCATGAACCCTGACCAGCCGCGCCACCTGAGCAAAGTCACCCGCACCCACTGAGTGGCGTACCGCGATTTCCTGATGAGTACCGTGCCCATGTCCAACAACAATAATGAATTGACCCTCAGCGCCCCCCTCAGCGGGCCGGTGCTGGCCTTGGACAACGTCCCCGACGAAGTCTTCGCCAGCGGCGCCATGGGCGACGGCCTGGCCATCGACCCGCTGAACGATTGCCTGTACGCACCGTGCGACGGCGAGATCATCCATGTGGCGCGCACCGGGCATGCGCTGACGATTCGTGCGCAGAACGGCGCCGAGCTATTGATGCATGTGGGCATCGACACGGTGGAATTGAACGGCGAAGGGTTCACCCTGCTGGTGAAGAACGGCGCGCGGGTGAGCAAGGGCCAGGCGCTGATGCAGTTTGACCTGGACCGGATTGCGCGCCAGTGCAAGAGCCTGGTCAGCCTGATCATTCTCACCAACAGCGAGCGCTTCGAACTGACACCGCTGGCGCTCCATTCGATCAAGCGCGGTGAACCGCTGGCGCGCGTGGCGCTGCGTTCCAGCGTAGCGCCGCAAACAGCTGTGGATAACTCCGTCGCGCAAGCCAGCGCCAGCGTGCGCATCACCCATCGCGGCGGCCTGCATGCGCGTCCGGCAGCATTGATCCGCAAGACCGCCCAGGCGTTCAGCAGCCAGACGCAGTTGCATTTCGCCGGCAAGTCGGCAGCGTGCGACAGCCTGGTTGCCCTGATGGGGCTGGGCATCGGCGAAGACGATGAGGTCCGCGTCACCAGCCGTGGCAAGGATTGTGCGGCGGCAGTGCAGGCACTGGTTGCCGCGCTGTCGGTAGCGATCAGCGACGAACCTCCCGCACCGGTGGCCGTCGCACCCCGTCGCACGCCTACCGAAGCCGGTGTATTGCAAGGCGTATGCGCGGCGCCGGGCTTGGTCTGCGGGCCGCTGTTCCGCCTGAGCGGGATCGAGCTGCCAGACGATACCGCCCAGCATTGCGCCGACGAGCAACTGCAGCGGCTGGATGCGGCGCTTGAGCAGGTGCGCAACGAAATCCGCACCACCCTGGACCTCGCCCGCCAGCGCAAGGCCGTCGACGAAGAAGAGATCTTCGCCGCCCACCTCGCACTGTTGGAAGACCCGACCCTGCTGGACGCCGCCACCCGCGCCATCGAACACGGCAGCGCCGCCACCCACGCCTGGCGCGATGCGATCCAGGCGCAATGCGCGGTGTTGCTGGGCCTGGGCAAGCCGTTGTTGGCCGAACGCGCCAACGACCTGCGCGACCTGCAACAACGCGTACTGCGCGCGCTGCTGGGTGAAGCGTGGCACCTCGAGTTACCCGCCGGGGCGATTGTCAGCGCCCATGAGCTGACGCCCTCGGACCTGCTGCAACTGAGCGCGCAACAGGCCGCCGGCATCTGCATGGCCGAGGGCGGCGCCACCTCCCATGTCGCGATCCTGGCCCGGGGCAAAGGTTTGCCATGCGTGGTGGCGCTGGGCGCCGAGGTGCTCGATGTGCCCCAAGGCCAACGCGTGGTACTCGACGCCGCCAACGGTCGCCTGGAACTGGCGCCCAGCGAGGCGCGCCACGCCGAAGTCCACCGGATTCGCGACACGCAGAACCTGCGCCGCCAGGCACAACAGACCCAGGCGCGACTGCCGGCGAACACCCGCGATGGCATGACCATTGAAGTCGCCGCCAATGTCGCCTCCAGCGCCGAGGCCCAAGTGGCATTTGAAAACGGCGCCGATGGCATCGGACTGCTGCGCACCGAATTCCTCTTCGTCGACCGCCGCACCGCACCGGACGAACAGGAACAGCGCCAGGCCTATCAAGCGGTGCTGGATGCAATGGGCGACAAGTCGGTGATCATCCGCACCATCGACGTGGGCGGCGACAAACAGCTCGACTACCTGCCGCTGCCGGTCGAGGCCAACCCGGTGCTGGGCCTGCGCGGCATTCGCCTGGCCCAGGTGCGCCCCGAGGTGCTCGACCAGCAACTGCGCGCACTGCTGCAAGTCAGCCCGCTGGCGCGCTGCCGCATCCTGCTGCCGATGGTCAGTGAAGTCGACGAACTGCTGCAGATCCGCCAGCGCCTGGATGAACTGTGCGTCGAGCTGAAACTGACCCAGCGTCCGGAACTGGGGGTGATGATCGAAGTGCCCGCCGCTGCGCTGATGGCCGAACAACTGGCCGAGCATGCGGACTTCTTGTCCATCGGCACCAATGACCTGTCCCAGTACACCCTGGCCATGGACCGCGACCACGCCGGCCTCGCCGCACGGGTCGATGCGCTGCACCCGGCGCTGCTGCGGTTGATCGCCCAGACCTGCACGGGCGCAGCCAAACACGGGCGCTGGGTCGGCGTGTGCGGCGCCCTGGCGTCCGACCCATTGGCGACGCCGGTGTTGGTCGGCCTGGGGGTCAGCGAGCTGTCGGTCAGCCCGCCGCAGATCGGCGAAATCAAGGACCGCGTCCGCCACCTGGACGCGGCGCAATGCCGGCAACTGAGCCTAGGTCTGCTCGACCTGAGCAGCGCCAAGGCGGTACGCCAAGCCTGTCAACACCACTGGCCGCTGAGCTGACAACAACAAGAAAAGGGAGACACGCCATGTACCAACACTTTATCGAAGGCCTGCAACGCCTGGGCCGTGCGCTGATGCTGCCGATCGCGATCCTGCCGATCGCCGGCCTCCTGCTGCGCCTGGGCGACACCGACCTGCTCAACATCGCGGTGATGCACGACGCCGGGCAGGCGATCTTCGCCAACCTCGCGCTGATCTTCGCCATCGGCATCGCCGTGGGTTTTGCCCGCGACAATAACGGCACCGCGGGCCTGGCCGGGGCGATTGGTTACCTGGTGATGGTCTCCACCCTCAAGGTGATGGATACGAGCATCAACATGGGCATGCTCGCCGGGATCGCCAGCGGTTTGATGGCGGGCGGGCTGTACAACCGCTTCAAGGACATCAAGCTGCCGGAATACCTGGCGTTCTTTGGCGGGCGGCGATTTGTACCGATTGTCACCGGGTTCAGCGCGGTCGGCCTGGGCGTGATCTTTGGCCTGATCTGGCCACCGATCCAGCACGGCATCAATAGCTTCGGCGTATTGCTGATGGAAAGCGGCAGCCTGGGTGCCTTCGTGTTTGGCGTGTTCAACCGCCTGCTGATCGTCACCGGCCTGCACCATATCCTCAACAACATGGCGTGGTTCGTGTTCGGCAGCTTTACCGACCCGCTGACCGGCGCGGTGGTGACCGGCGACCTGACCCGCTACTTCGCCGGCGACCCGAAAGGCGGCCAGTTCATGACCGGCATGTTCCCGGTGATGCTGTTCGGCCTGCCCGCCGCGTGCCTGGCGATGTACCGCAATGCCCTGCCGGAACGACGCAAAGTGATGGGCGGGATTTTCCTGTCGATGGCGCTGACCTCGTTCCTGACCGGCGTGACCGAGCCGATCGAATTCGCCTTCATGTTCCTCGCGCCGTTCCTGTACCTGCTGCATGCGTTGCTGACCGGGCTGTCGATGGCGGTCACTAACCTGCTGGATATCCACCTGGGCTTTACCTTCTCCGGTGGGTTTATCGACATGGTGCTGGGTTGGGGCAAGTCCACCAATGGCTGGCTGGTCCTCCCGGTCGGCTTGGCTTACGCAGTGATCTACTACAGCGTGTTCAACTACTGCATCCGCCGCTTCCAGCTGAAGACGCCGGGCCGCGAAGATATCCCGGTGGCGCAGGCCGAAGTGATGAGCGATAACCAGCGCGCCACGGCTTACATCCAGGCGTTGGGGGGTGCCGACAACCTGCTCAGCGTGGGAGCCTGCACCACGCGGTTACGGTTGGACATGGTCGACCGCAACAAAGCAGTGGATGCACAGTTGAAAGCCCTCGGTGCGATGGCCGTGGTTCGGCCGGGTAACGGTGGGAGCTTGCAGGTAGTGGTCGGGCCGATGGCGGACAGCATTGCCGATGAGATCCGGTTGGCGATGCCGTCGTTTGTAGCCAATGCGCCCGTGACAGTTGCGCCTGTGGATAAGTTGGTTGCGGTGGATGTCCGGGAAGCCGAGAGATGGCTGATTGCATTGGGTGGCCGGGAAAATGTGCGCCAGTTGGAAGCGGTGGCGATGACCCGGTTGCGGGTGGAATTGGGGGATGACTCGGTGGTGTCCGAGGCTCAACTGACAGCGCTTGGTTGCCAAGGCGTTAGCCAACTCGATAGCGGTGTTTGGCACCTGCTGATTGGTGACAAGGCCTCGGGTTTGAGCGAGGCGTTGGAGCAGATGGTCAGTGGCCGTGAGGTCAGCGCCGGGGTTTAAGAGATGTAGTGGCTGCTCTGACCTTATCGCGGGCAAGCCCCCTCCCACATTTGACCGGCGCCCGACCTGGCAACGCAGCCAAATGTGGGAGTAGGCTTGCCTGCGATTGGGCCTCACAGGCAACAAAAAACCCGCTGCCCCAACAGGCCCAGCGGGTTTCTTGCTCATGCAATCAACGAATCAAAAATCCGCCAACTGCCATACCTCATACGCCGGTGTCTCATAGGGATGGCTCAGCTTCAACGCGGCCACAACAGCCACGATCAACGCATCCGCCACCACCAGCTCAACTTTCCACTCTTCAACCACTTCAACCTGGCCGACTTGCCCGAGAAACGGCTGGCTGCCGTCCAACGCGCGGAATTGGCCCTGGCCCAGCACTTGCCAGGCGCAGCTGTCGTAGTCGCCGATGCGCCCGCCGCCGGCTGCGAAGACGGCGGTTTTTACCGTCTCCACGTGGCTCGCGGGCACAAAGAAAGCGAGCTTGTACACCGCCTTAGTTCACCCACACGCGAGCGTTGCGGAACATGCGCATCCACGCGCCGTCTTCGTTCCACTCTTCCGGGCGCCACGAGTTCTGCACGGCACGGAATACACGCTCCGGGTGCGGCATCATGATAGTGACGCGACCGTCGCGGCTGGTGAGGCCGGTGATCCCGCGCGGCGAGCCGTTCGGGTTGGCCGGGTAGCTTTCGGTGACCTTGCCGTGGTTGTCGACGAAACGCATGGCCACGCAGCCGGACACGTCGGCTTCGAGCAAGGCGTCTTCGCTGGCGAACTCGGCATGGCCTTCACCGTGGGCGATGGCGATTGGCATACGCGAACCGGCCATGCCTTGCAGGAAGATCGAGTTGGACTCCTGCACCTGCACCATGGCGACACGGGCTTCGAACTGTTCGGAACGGTTACGCACAAAGTGCGGCCAGAACTCGCTGCCCGGGATCAGTTCGTGAAGGTTGGACATCATCTGGCAACCGTTGCACACACCCAGGGTGAAGCTGTCGTTGCGCTCGAAGAAGCCCTGGAACGCGTCGCGGGCACGGCTGTTGAACAGGGCCGACTTGGCCCAGCCTTCACCGGCACCCAGCACGTCGCCGTAAGAGAAACCGCCGCAGGCCACCAGGCCTTTGAACTCGTTGAGGTCGACGCGACCGGCGAGGATGTCGCTCATGTGGACGTCGATCGCATTGAAGCCGGCACGGTCGAATGCGGCCGCCATTTCCACCTGGCCGTTGACGCCCTGCTCACGCAGTACGGCAACCTGTGGGCGAATGCCTTTCTTGATGTACGGCGCAGCGATGTCCTGGTTGACGTCGAAGCTGAGCTTGGTGCTCAGGCCCGGGTTGTCTTCTTCCAGGATCACGTCGAATTCCTGCTCGGCGCAGTCGGCGTTATCACGCAGGCGCTGGATCTGGTAGCTGGTCTCGGCCCACTGGCGTTGCAGCAGACGGCGCTGGCCTTCGAACACGGTGTCGCCGTTGAAGACGATGTCGATCTGACCGTTGTTGATCGGCTGGCCGATCACGGCCACGCAATCGCCCAGGCCGGCGGCGCTGAACTGTGCCAATACGTCCGGCGTCGCGTCCTGGCGCACCTGGATCACCGCACCCAGTTCTTCGTTGAACAGGATGCCGTTGATTTCAGAGGCGTCCTCGGCAACGCTGTCGAGCACCAGGTTCAGGCCGCAGTGACCGGCGAAGGCCATTTCGACCACGCTGGTCAACAGACCACCGTCGGAACGGTCGTGGTAGGCCAGCAGGTGGCCGTCGGCGTTGAGGCCCTGGATCACCGCGAAGAAGGCTTTCAGGTCTTCGGCGTCGTCGACGTCCGGCGCGTGTTTGCCGAGCTTGCCATGGGTTTGCGCGAGGATCGAGGCGCCCATGCGGTTCTGGCCACGGCCCAGGTCGATCAGGATCAGATCGGTGGTGCCCTTGTCCATGCGCAGTTGCGGGGTCAGGGTCTGGCGGATGTCGGTGACCGGTGCGAAACCGGTGACGATCAACGACAGCGGCGAGGTGACGCTCTTGTCCACGCCGTCATCGTTCCAACGGGTGGCCATGGACATGGAGTCCTTGCCCACCGGAATGGTGATCCCCAGTTCCGGGCACAGCTCCATGCCGACAGCCTTGACGGTGTCGTACAAGCGCGCGTCTTCGCCGGGGTGACCGGCAGCGGACATCCAGTTGGCCGACAATTTGATGTCGGACAGCTTGCCGATACGGGACGCGGCGATGTTGGTGAGGGTTTCACCAATGGCCATGCGGCCCGACGCCGGAGCGTCCAGCAGGGCCAGCGGCGTGCGCTCGCCCATGGCCATGGCTTCACCGGTGTAGACGTCGAAGCTGGTGGCGGTGACGGCAACGTCGGCCACCGGCACTTGCCACGGGCCGACCATTTGGTCACGGGCAACCAGGCCGGTGATGGTGCGGTCGCCGATGGTGATCAGGAAACTTTTGCTCGCGACCGCCGGGTGGTGCAGCACGCGCTCGATGCTGTCGGCCAATTCCAGTGTGCTTGGGTCGAAGTCATCGCCCAGCTCCGCTTCACGTACCGCCGAACGGTGCATGCGCGGGGCTTTGCCCAGCAGCACTTCGAGCGGCATGTCCACCGGGCTGTTGCCGAAGTGGCTGTCGGTGACGGTCAGATGCGGCTCGGCTGTGGCTTCGCCGACCACGGCAAACGGGCAACGCTCACGTTCGCAGATGGCCTGGAAGCGCGCGAAGTCTTCAGGGCCGACAGCCAGGACGTAGCGTTCCTGGGATTCGTTACTCCAGATTTCGTGCGGGGCCATGCCCGGCTCGTCGTTTGGAATGTTGCGCAGTTCGAAACGGCCGCCACGCTCGCCATCGTTGACCAGTTCCGGGAAGGCGTTGGACAAACCGCCGGCGCCGACGTCGTGGATAAAGCTGATCGGGTTCTTGTCACCCAACTGCCAGCAACGGTCGATGACTTCCTGGCAGCGGCGCTCCATCTCTGGGTTTTCGCGCTGTACGGAAGCGAAGTCCAGGTCCGCCGAGCTGGTGCCGGTGGCCATGGAGGAAGCCGCGCCGCCGCCCAGGCCGATCAGCATTGCCGGGCCGCCGAGCACGATCAGCTTGGAGCCGACCAGGATCTCGCCTTTCTTGACGTGTTCTTCACGGATGTTGCCCATGCCGCCGGCCAACATGATCGGCTTGTGGTAACCGCGCACTTCGTCGCCATGCGGGGTGGTGATCGATTGTTCGAAGGTACGGAAATAGCCGGTCAGCGCCGGACGCCCGAATTCGTTGTTGAACGCGGCGCCGCCCAGCGGGCCTTCAATCATGATGTCCAGCGCGGTGACGATGCGCTCCGGCTTGCCGTATGGCACTTCCCACGGCTGTACGAAGCCCGGGATCTGCAGGTTGGATACGGTGAAACCGGTCAACCCGGCCTTGGGCTTGGCGCCACGGCCGGTAGCACCTTCGTCGCGGATCTCACCGCCGGAACCGGTGGCTGCGCCCGGGAACGGGGCAATCGCGGTCGGGTGGTTGTGGGTCTCGACTTTCATCAGGATGTGTACCGGTTCCTGCACCGCGCCGTACTGGCGGGTTTCAGGGTCCGGGAAGAAACGACCGGCGACGCTGCCGACGATGACCGAGGCGTTGTCCTTATAAGCCGACAGAACGCCTTCGCTGTGCATCACGTAGGTGTTCTTGATCATGCCGAACAGGCTTTTTTCCTGGCTTTCGCCGTCGATGTCCCAACTGGCGTTGAAGATCTTGTGACGGCAGTGCTCGGAGTTGGCCTGGGCGAACATCATCAATTCGATGTCGTGCGGGTTGCGCTTCAAGCCGTTGAAGGCGTTGACCAGATAATCGATCTCGTCTTCGGCCAGGGCCAGGCCCAGTTCGGTGTTGGCCTTCGCGAGGGCGGCGCGGCCACCGCCGAGCACGTCAATCGCGGTCAGCGGCTTGGCCTCGGCGTGGCTGAACAGAGCGCCGGCCTGTTCCAACTGGCAGACGATGATCTGGGTCATGCGGTCGTGCAGGCTGCTGGCGATCAGCTCGGCCTCGGCATCGCTGAACTGGCCCGCGACATAGAAGGCAATACCGCGTTCCAGGCGCTGGATTTTTTCCAGGCCGCAGTTGCGGGCGATATCGCTGGCCTTGCTCGACCAGGGCGAGATGGTGCCGAACCGTGGCAGAACCAGGAACAAGCGGCCAGTCGGCTCTTGAACGGGAACGCTTGGGCCGTACTTCAGAAGGCGTGCCAGCACTTGCTGTTCGTCGGCGGTCAAGACGCCAGTCACGTCGGCGAAGTGAGCAAATTCAGCATACAGGCCTGTAACAGCTGGAACCTTCTGGCTCAGTTGCTCAAGGAGTTTGCTGTGGCGAAAGGCAGAAAGGGCAGGAGCGCCGCGCAGGATCAACATCTTCGGGACAGCCTCGGGAAGGGGTGTGCTTTGAGGCCGTGCATTCTAGCGTAAACCGTCGTCAACGGCACCCGAAACGCTACCGCTGGCCGCTGCCGAACGTCAGTTGGCAGGGTTTGCACGGTAGCGGGGCGTTAACCACAGCATTGGGCGCAGTTATTTTAACCGTCACAATCGCTCGCCAGGCCACGTTTCTGCGGGCTGCAGCACAGTTTCAAGGCGGCTAGCAGACAAGTCCCCTGCTGTCGAGATATGGCGCCGTGGGCCGTTTGCGTATACTGCGCAGATGTTCTCCCCAACTGCTTTACGCCCGCGATGCGCCAAATGGCTCATCGCAACCGGACTCTTCCTGATGCTCAGCGCCTGTGTTGATAAACCCAGCACGCTCGAGCGAATCAAGGAGGATGGCGTATTGCGGGTGATTACCCGGAACAGCCCGGCCACGTATTTCCAGGACCGCAACGGTGAAACCGGTTTCGAATACGAATTGGTCAAGCGCTTTGCCGACGACCTGGGGGTGAAACTGGAAATCGAGACCGCCGACAACCTCGACGACCTGTTCGGCCAGCTCGGCAAACCCAACGGCCCGGTGCTCGCCGCCGCCGGTTTGGTCAGCAGCGAGCAACGCAAGCAGCAGGTACGCTTCTCCCACCCGTACCTGGAAGTCACCCCGCAGATCATCTACCGCAACGGCCAGTCGCGCCCCACCAACGCGGCGGACCTGGCGGGCAAGAAGATCATAGTGCTCAAGGGCAGCACCCACGCCGAACAACTGGCGGAGCTTAAAAAGCAGAACCCTGCGATCGAATACGAAGAATCCGACGCCGTTGAGGTGGTCGACCTGCTGCGCATGGTCGACGAGGGCCAGATCGACCTGACCCTGGTGGACTCCAACGAAGTGGCGATGAACCAGGTGTACTTCCCCAACGTGCGCGTGGCGTTCGACCTCGGCAATGCCAGCAACCAGAGCTGGGCCGTGGCCGCCGGCGAAGACAACAGCCTGCTCAACGAGGTCAACAGCTACCTGGACAAGGTCGGCAAGAACGGCACCTTGCAACGCCTGAAAGATCGCTACTACGGGCACGTCGACGTGCTCGGCTACATGGGCGCCTATACTTTCGCCCAGCACTTGCAGCAGCGCCTGCCCAAGTACGAGAAACACTTCAAGGCCTACGCCAAGGAAGAAAAGGTCGACTGGCGCCTGTTAGCCGCCATTGGCTATCAGGAATCACTCTGGCAACCCGCGGTCACCTCCAAGACCGGCGTGCGCGGCCTGATGATGCTGACCCAGAACACCGCCCAGGCGATGGGCGTATCCAACCGCCTGGACGCCAAGCAAAGCATCATGGGCGGCGCCAAGTACCTGGCCAAGATCAAGGATGAGTTGGACGACGATATCGCCGAGCCGGATCGCACCTGGTTTGCCCTGGCTGCTTATAACGTGGGCACCGGGCATCTGGACGACGCACGCAAGCTGGCGCAGAAGGACGGCCTGAACCCGAACAAGTGGCTGGACGTAAAAAAGATGCTGCCACGCCTGTCGCAGAAGCAGTGGTACAGCAAGACCCGCTACGGCTATGCCCGGGGCGGCGAGCCGGTGCATTTTGTGGCGAACATCCGGCGCTACTACGACATCCTTACCTGGGTGACCCAGCCACAGCTGGAAGGCAACCAGGTGGTCGAAGGCAACCTGCATGTGCCTGGGGTGAACAAGACCAAGCCGCCGGAAGAGAACCCGCAGCTGTAAACCCGATGCCCCCAAACACCACCGCCCAATGTGGGAGGGGGCTTGCCCCCGATAGCGGTGTGACAGTCAGCTTGTCTATAACTGACCCACCGCCATCGGGAGCAAGCCCCCTCCCACATTTGACTCGCTACTGGCCTTGGAGACCGGTGATCAGATGCACGATCCCACCCGCCAGCACCATCACTCCCGACACTCCCGCCGCCTTTAACGCCGCCGCATCCACCCGTGCCGCATCCTGCAGTTGCACACGCACTCGCGTCAGCGCCACGCGTTGTTGCGACTTGAGGTTATCCGCGCCACCGAGGGCATTCAGCACGTCGGCGGACAACAGGTTCTCCCCCGCTGGCACAGGCGCAGCGACGGTCTCGGCGATCAAGTCCGGGGTCAGGGCTTTCCAGAACGCCCGCTGCAATTTCTCGAACATGCTCAGTGCTCCACGACAGGTGAGGTTTCAACGGTGGCCGCGTGGTACAGGCGCAAGGCCTCGCGTACTTGCGCAGCTTCTTCCAGGCCCAGCACCTGACGGGCGATGATCTGGCAGTCCGCCAGGTCCAGCTCGCGCACGGTGGCCTTGATGGACGGGATCAGCGGCACGCTGACCGACAGTTCGTCCACCCCCAACCCGATCAACACCGGCACCGCCAACGTTTCAGACGCCAGCGCCCCGCACACGCCGACCCACTTGCCGTGGGCATGGGCGGCCTTGACGGTGGTGGCGATCAGGCGCAGCACCGCCGGGTGAAAGCTGTCGGCCTGGCTGGCCAAGCGTGGGTGGTCGCGGTCCATCGCCAGGGTGTATTGGGTCAGGTCGTTGGTGCCGATGGAGAAGAAGTCCACATGGGGCGCGAATACATCCGCCATCAAGGCCGCAGACGGCACCTCGATCATGATGCCCAACTTCGGCAGCTCGGTAAGCCCAAGGGCCGATGCTTCCTCTTCAAGAATCGTGCGCGCCAGGTGCAGCTCCGAGAGCAGGCTGACCATCGGCAGCATGATATGCAGCCGCGTCAGCCCGGCACTGGCGAGGATTGCGCGGAACTGTTCGCGCAGCAATTCGGGGCGCTCCAGGCACAGGCGAATACCGCGCAGGCCCAGGAACGGGTTGGTCTCGGCGTCCATCGGCACATAGGCCAAGGGTTTGTCACCGCCGACGTCCAACGTGCGCACCACCAGGTTGCGCTCCGGGCCCAGCGCGCGGGCGATGGCGCTGTAGGTGCCGGCTTGCTCTTCGGGGCTCGGCGCGCGATGGCGGTCCAGGTAGAGGAACTCCGAACGCAGCAGGCCCACGCCTTCGCCGCCCAGGCTCAGGGATTGCTCGACCTCCTGAAGCGACGCGACGTTGGCCGTGACTTCGACATGATGACCGTCGCGGGTGATGGCCGCCAGGCACGCCTGCGCGACGTCGCGTTGGTGCCGCAGCACTTGCTCCCGGCGAGTGGCCTGCAATTGCTCTATCTCGGCCAGGTCCGGGTTCAGGTGCAGCTCGCCCTTGTCGGCATCCAGCAGCACCTGTTGACCATTGGCCAGCGCCAACACCTGCGGCGGCACCCCGCAAATCGCCGGCAGCCCCAGCGCACGAGCAAGGATCGCGACGTGGCTGGTCGCGCCGCCGCCGACGGTGACAAACCCGAGCACCTTGTGCGTATCGAGGCTGGCGGTTTGCGACGGCGTCAGTTGCTCAGCGATCAGGATCGCGCGTTCAGGCAGTTCCCATGCGCGATCCTGAATGCCGAGAAGCAGTTTCAGCACGCGCTGGCCGACGTCGGCCAAGTCCGCCGCACGTTCGGCGAGCAGGGCATTGCCCAGGCCCTGGAACAGTTTGGCGGTGGCGAGCGTGGCGTTGTTCCAGGCAAAGGCGGCGCTTTTGCCCTCGGCTAGCAGGCAGTGGGCGTGCTCCAGCAGGGTCGGGTCTTCGAGCAGTTCCTGATGGGCACGGAAGATCTGCGCCTGGGCACTGCCGACCGCCTTGGCCTGCAGCGCTTGCAAGGCCTCGGTTGCAGCCAGCAAGCCACGCCCCAACGCCGCGCGTTCGAGTGCTTCGCCGCCCCCCGCTTCGGGAATGCTCAGCGCCGGCTCCGCCACCTGGACCACCTGACCAAACGCCGAGCCCGGCGACGCACACACGCCCCGCAACACCCTCGCGGATGACACAGACGCAAGCGGCGCAGCCTCCTCGACCAGCGTCGCGATCGTCTCGCCGCACCCCTCGGCCAACAGCGCCACCAAGGCCTTGATCGCCGCGCTGGCATCCGCTCCCGCCGCGCTCACCTGCAAGGTGTCGCCCTGCACGGTTTGCAGCGCCATGATCGCCACCAGCGACTTGGCGTTGGCACTCTGGATTTGCTTGTGCAAATAGATGCTGGCATTGAACCCCTTCGCCGCCTGGGCAAACACCGCCGCCGGGCGGGCGTGCAAACCGTTGGTATTGGGCAACGTCAGCGGCTTGGAGAACAGCGCATCGCCCTCCTCGTCCACTGTTTCTGCCGCCTCACCTGGAGACAGGCGCAACAGCGGCTGGCCCACCGCGACCAGGCCGCTGGCCGGCGCCAGTAGCGCAAACGGCTCGCCGCTGACCACTAGCATCAAGGTCAGCAGGCTGCGGGCGTTGAGCGCAACGTAGTCGGCGTCGAACTCGATCAGCGGCTGCCCGGCCACCACCCGCTGGCCTTCCTCGACCAATCGGCTGAAGCCCTTGCCCGCCAGGTTCACGGTGTCCAGGCCGATATGCAGCAGCACCTGGACGCCGTTGTCGTCGGTAATGCTCACCGCATGGCCACTCTCCTGGATATTGCTGATCACTCCGGTCAATGGCGCGCAGAGGGTCGGCGAGGTGGGATCGATGCACAGGCCGTCGCCGATCAGGCGGCTGGAGAACACCGGGTCGGGGACCTTGTCCAGTGCCAGCAGCACACCCGACAAGGGCGCAAGCAATTCCAGGGGTTGAGTTGCGGTCATGACGTCACCTGCTGTTTTGTTCTGTAAAAATCATTGGGTGGATACAAATCCCGAGGTGACAAAGATCAAATGTGGGAGGGGCTTGCCCCCTCCCACATTTAAGCCTGTCTACATCCGAAGATTCACTTCCACCAGTACTCGACTTGCACACCGACGTTCGAGCCATGCCGCGCAGTGCCGTAGGCGCCGGTGTCGGACAACGCCGATCCCGCCGCCAGCTCATTCGCCGCGCGCTTGGCCGCTTCGTTCCAGGTCGCATAGGTGTAGTACAGACGCACTTCCGGGCGCGCCCAGAACTCCGGGCCCTTGGGCGACCAGGTCGGGGCAAAGGTGAATTTGCTCAGCTTGCGTGTACCGCCTGTAGCGTCGACCTGATCATGGCCAAGCTCGGTGACCAGTTTGAACTGTTCACTGATCGCATATGCCGGGCGCACACCGATGGACATCCAGGTCTGGTCCTGGCTGCCGGGGCGAATATCCTTCTGGTACACCGCCTCGATCTGCCCACCGAAACGCGGAGTGAGCTGCCAGTCGAAGAACTCCACGGCGCGGTAGCTTTTGCTGCTGCTATCCAGGGCGGTATTGCCGGTGTAGCCGAGGCCGGTGCCGGGGCCTTCGCCGTACTGCAGGGCGAACTTGTTCTTGCCGCCGAGGAACGGTGTTTGCACATGTTGCGCGGTCAGCGCCCAACCGCTGTTGGCGTCACGCCCTCCGGCTTTTTCGATGTAGCTCAAGCCCAGTTCCAGCTCGCCGCCGGGGTTGGTCTTGAAGCCGGCCACGTTGAAGTCGTGACGGGTCGCGTATTCCTTCTGGTACAGGTTGTCCTTGCGCGAAAGCGCGTAGCCGTATTTCAGGTCGCCAATCAGTACGTCCTCGATGCCACCGCCCGTGGCGCTCTGGTTCCAGTAGTAGAAGTCGGAGATATGGATGTCGTTACGTTTGTAGTAACGCCGCCCCGCCCACAGTGAGCCGCCGTTGAGGCTGGGCAGGTTGGACCACTGTGCATACATCTGCGGCATGCGCGCCGAGCCGTTGTCTTCGCCCTGGAATTTAAGCGCGCGGTCGTACTTGTTGTAGAGAGAAGCCATGGCGTCGACGCTGAGCACGGAGCCGTCGTCGAGGGTCAGCAGGTCCTGGCGCAGCTCCAGTTCGCCGTACTGTTCGCATTCGTTGCCCAAACGGTATTTGGTTTGCGCGCCCGGCAGTTGGAAACACTGCTGCTTGCCACTGCCGGTTGAAGTCCCCGCGCCGCTGCGCAAGTAACCGGAAAACTCCAGGGCCTGAGCGCCGAACGGCAAGCTCAGACACGACGCCACTAGGCCCAGCTTTATTGTTTTTTTCATGCAGTACTCCGATATTTTTATTATGTTTTTTGTGAAGCGCCCGGTGCTCCCACACGGGGAATTAATCTCCTGCTTAGCGTCGCGCTCGGCCGTTGCTACAACGCTCCAGGCGTCAGTCCTTGAGGTGCAGCACGAAGGATTCGTAAGGCCGCAACGCCAGCGTGCCCGTGCTTGCCTGGCAATCGGGGTAGTTGCTGATCAGCAGGCGCTGCCGCGTCGTTGCGTTGAGGACGTTGTCGGGCAGCCGGATTTCGCAGGGTTTGCCGTAGAAGTTGTTCAGCACCAGCAGGCGCTCGCCATGGCCTTCGCGCAGGTAGGCCCAGACCTGGAGATGGTCCTGCAACAATTCGCGATAAACGCCGTCTTGAATCAGCGGCTCCTGGCGACGCAGGGCAATCAGGCTGCGGTAGTGATGCAGCACCGAATCCGGGTCATCCCGTTGGCTGTCGACATTGATCTGCGCCGCATTGGCCGGGATGCCGATCCACGGTTCACCGCTACTGAAACCGGCATGCTTGTGGGCATTCCACTGCATCGGCGTGCGCCCGTTGTCCCGCGACTTCTGCATGATCGCCGCCATGCTCGACGCCTCGGACTCACCGGCATCACGTTTGAGGCGGTAGATGTTGAGGGTTTCGACATCGCGGTACTGTTCGATCTTGTCGAAGCCCGGATTGGTCATACCCAACTCTTCGCCCTGATACACATACGGCGTGCCCTGCAGGAAGTGCAGCGCCGTGGCGAGCATCTTGGCCGAGACCACACGATGCTCACCGTCATCCCCAAAGCGCGAGACCACCCGTGGCTGGTCGTGGTTACACCAGAACAGCGCGTTCCAACCGCCGCCGGCCTGCATACCCAGTTGCCAGTCGGAAAAGATCTGCTTGAGCTGCAGGAAATCGAAGTCGGCCTTCACCCACTTCTGCAGGTTCGGGTAGTCAACTTTCAGGTGGTGGAAGTTGAAAGTCATCGACAGCTCTTTCGACTCCGGCCGCGAGTAGCGGATGCAGTGTTCCAGGCTGGTGGACGACATCTCGCCGACGTTGATCAGGGCATGGCCTGCGAAGACTTCGCGGTGCATTTCCTGCAGGTATTCGTGCACGTTCGGACCGTCGGTGTAGAAACGGCGGCCGTCACTGGCGTCTTCGGGGAAGTCGGCGGGTTTGGAGATCAGGTTGATCACGTCCAGGCGGAAACCGCCCACACCTTTGTCGCGCCAGAAGCGCATCAGCTTGAACACCTCGGCGCGCACCTTGGGGTTGTCCCAATTCAGGTCGGCCTGGGTGTGGTCGAACAGGTGCAGGAAGTACTGGCCGGTTTGCGCTTCGTATTCCCAGGCCGAACCGCCGAACTTAGATTCCCAGTTGTTCGGCTGGTCGCGCCAGATATAGAAGTCGCGGTACGGGTTGTCGAGGCTGCTGCGCGCCTGCTGGAACCACTCGTGCTCGATGGAGGTGTGGTTGACCACGATATCGAGCATCAGCTTGATGCCGCGCGTGGCCGCTTCGCTGATCAGCCGGTCGCAATCGGCCATGGTCCCGTAGCTCGGGTCGATGGCGTAGTAGTCGCTGATGTCGTAGCCGTTGTCGCGCTGCGGCGAGCGCAGGAACGGGGTGATCCACAGGCAGTCGACGCCCAGCCATTGCAGGTAGTCGAGTTTGTCCACGATACCCAGCAGGTCTCCGGTGGCGTTACCCGCGTGGCTGTGAAAGCTCTTGGGGTAGATCTGGTAGATCACCGAGTGTTGCCAGTTTTGCATGGGGGTTCCTTCAGTAAAATTTTGTACCAGCCGCTCGGCCTCATCGGGAGCAAGCCCCCTCCCACAGGGGGAACGCATTTCAACTGTGGGAGCGGGCTTGCTCGCGAAGGCGGTAATTCAGGCAACGCGATACCCAGGCCGGACAATCTTCATGCTCAATGCACAGGTCAGAACAAACGGCACGACCATCGCGATGACCATCCCGATCACAAACATCGGGATCGCATGCGGCACGATCGAGATAAACCCAGGCAAGCCACCGACCCCGATGGCCGAGGCCTGCACCTTGTTCAGCGAGAGGAAAATGCTGCCCAGTGCCGACCCCAGCAACGCGGCATAAAATGGAAACTTGAAGCGCAGGTTCACCCCGAACATCGCCGGCTCAGTGATGCCGAAATACGCCGAGATAGCGGAAGTCGAGGCCATGCTTTTGTCCCGCGCATTGCGGGTCATGTAGAACACCGCCAACGCGGCGCTGCCCTGGGCCAGGTTGGACATGACGATCATCGGCCAGATAAATGTGCCGCCCTGGGTGGAGATCAGTTGCAGGTCCACCGCCAGGAACATGTGGTGCATGCCGGTGATCACCAGCGGCGCATACAGCAGGCCGAAAATCGCCCCGCCGAGCATTGGCGCCAGGTCAAACAGGGTGACCACGCCTTCGGTGATCAGGATGCCGAGGTGACGGGTCACCGGGCCGATGATCGCCAGCGCGAGTACGCCGGTGACGACGATCGTGGTGATCGGCACGACCAGCAGTTGAATGGCATTCGGTACCCGCGCACGCAGCCATTTCTCGATGACGCTCATCACATAGGCCGCCATCAGGATCGGCAGGATCTGCCCCTGGTAGCCGACTTTCTCGATCTTGAACCAGCCGAAAATGTCGAAGTACGGCAGGCTCTGACCATCGAGACCGGCCACCGCCTTGCCGTAGTTCCAGGCGTTGAGCAGGTCCGGGTGGACCAGCATCAGGCCGAGCACAATGCCGAGGATTTCACTGCCGCCAAAACGCTTGGCTGCCGACCAGCCCACCAGCGCCGGCAGGAACACGAACGAGGTGTTGGCCATCAGGTTGATCAGGCTCCACAGGCCATCCAGGTTCGGGTAGGCCTCCAGCAGCGTCTTGCCTTCGATGAACATGCCCTTGGCGCCCATCAGGTTGTTCACGCCCATCAACAGGCCGGCGATGATCAGCGCGGGCAGGATCGGCATGAATACATCGGAGAACACCCGCACCAGGCGCTGCATGGCGTTGGTCTTGTCGGCGCCCTTCTTCTTGACGTCGGCGATAGTGGCGGCGGCGAGGCCGGTCTGTTCGCGCAGGGCGGCGTAGACCTTTTCCACTTCGCCGGGGCCGATCACCACCTGGAACAGGCCACCGGTAAAGAACGAACCCTTGACCAGGTCGACCTGGTTCAACGCACTGCCGTTGACCAGGCTCGGGTCCTTGAGCGCCAGGCGCAGGCGGGTCACGCAGTGGGCAGCTTGCTCAAGGTTGTCGCGGCCCCCGAGGTTCTCGAGAATCTCGCGGGCGATGTTCGAATAGTCGTGGCTCATGCTTGGTTTCCACTTTGATTTTTTTATTTGAGGGCAGTCATTGGCAGCACGCCGAAGGCAAAAGTACTCGTACAGACGAGTTAAAGCAACAACTCGTCTGTACGAGTTACATGTTGTTTATTTTTTGTAGGCCTGGCCGCCCCGCAGGCCACAGATATCCACGGGCCCAATAGACAAACCCCAGCCGTGCCACTAAGGTTCCTGCCTTGAACGCAAACGCGGCACAGAGCCATCCCCATGAGCAAATACAACCAGATCTATACCGATCTGCTTGCCAACATCACCACTGAACGCCTGCAACGCGGCACCCGTCTTCCCTCTGAAACCGAACTGATGGATACCTACCAGGCCAGTCGTGGCACCGTGCGGCGAGCCATCGAGCAGTTGCAGGAACGTGGGTTTGCGCAAAAAATCCACGGCAAGGGCACGTTTGTGTTGTCGCCCAACCCTATCGAGTTCCAACTGGGCGGCATCGTCAGCTTCCACGAAACCCACGCCGACCTGGGCGATGACGTACGCACCGACGTCGTCGAATTCACCCAGTTCCCGCTGGAAGGTTCACTGCTGCAGCACATCGAGGCCGAACCCGGCAGCCTGATCACCCGCATCAAACGGGTGCGGCGCATCGGCGGCAAACGGGTGATCCTCGACATCAACCACTTCGTCGCCGACCTGATCCCCGGCCTGGACCGCGACATCGCCGAGCAATCGATCTACGCCTTCATCGAGCAGACGTTGCAGTTACAGATCAGCTACGCCCAACGCACCATCGAAGCCCTGCCCCGCGGCAAAGACGACCAGGCGCACCTCGACCTCGAGGGTCAAAGCCATGTGATCGTGGTGAGCAACCAGACGTTTTTGCAGGACGGGCGGCAGTTCGAGTACACCGAGTCGCGGCACACATTGGATAAGTTTTACTTTTCGGATATCGCGCGGCGATGAGGGCGTTGATCTTCCCTATTCCAGAAACACAAAACCCCGGCACATGGCCGGGGTTTTGTTGTTCAGCATTTATCTGCTAGGGCAGGATCATTCCCACTCAATCGTCGCCGGCGGCTTGCTCGACACGTCATACGTCACGCGCGAAATGCCTTCGATTTCATTGATGATACGGCCGCTGACGGTTTCCAGCAGTTCGTAGGGCAGGTGTGCCCAACGGGCGGTCATGAAGTCGATGGTTTCCACCGCACGCAGGGCCACGACCCACGCGTAACGACGACCGTCGCCGACCACGCCTACCGATTTCACCGGCTGGAACACCACGAACGCCTGGCTGACTTTGTGATACCAGTCGGCCTTGTGCAGTTCTTCGATGAAGATGTGGTCGGCGCGACGCAGCAGGTCGGCGTATTCCTTCTTCACTTCACCGAGGATGCGCACGCCCAGGCCCGGGCCTGGGAATGGGTGACGGTAGACCATGTCGTAAGGCAGGCCCAGTTCCAGGCCCAGACGGCGGACTTCGTCCTTGAACAGTTCGCGCAGCGGTTCGACCAGCTTGAGGTTCATTTCCTCGGGCAGGCCACCTACGTTGTGGTGGGACTTGATCACGTGGGCCTTGCCGCTCTTGGCGCCGGCCGACTCGATCACGTCGGGGTAGATGGTGCCCTGGGCGAGGTACTTGATGTTGTCCAGTTTGTTGGACTGGGCATCGAATACGTCGATGAAGGTGCGGCCGATGATCTTGCGCTTTTTCTCCGGGTCGGACTCGCCGGCCAGGTTGTTGAGGAACTGCTCCTCGGCGTTGGCGCGGATCACCTTGACGCCCATGTTCTCGGCGAACATGGCCATCACTTGCTCGCCTTCGTGCAGGCGCAGCAGGCCGTTGTCGACGAATACGCAGGTCAGCTGGTCGCCAATGGCCTTGTGCAGCAGCGCGGCTACCACGGAGGAGTCGACGCCGCCGGACAGGCCGAGCAGCACATTGTCGGTGCCGACCTGGGCACGCACGTTGGCGATCGCGTCTTCTGCGATTTTCGACGGGGTCCACAGGGCTTCACACGCGCAGATATCGAGGATGAAACGCGACAGGATGCGACCGCCCTGCTTGGTGTGGGTCACTTCCGGGTGGAACTGCACGCCGTAGTAACCACGCTCATCGTTGAACATACCGGCGATCGGGCAGCTCGGGGTGCTGGCCAGGATGTGGAAGTCTTCCGGCATCTTGGTGACTTTGTCACCGTGGCTCATCCACACATCGAGGCCGAACAGGCCGTCGGCGTCGACATGGTCTTCGATGCCGTCCAACAGGCGGCTCTTGCCGACCACGTCGACACGCGCATAACCGAATTCACGCAGCTCGGAACCTTCAACCTTGCCGCCCAACTGCTCGGCCATCGTTTGCATGCCATAGCAGATACCGAACACCGGCACGCCCAGGTCGAATACGGCTTGCGGGCAGCGCGGGCTGTTGGCTTCGTGTACAGACTCGGGGCCGCCGGCAAGGATGACGCCTTTCGGTGCGAATTCGCGGATCGCTTCGTCGTCCATGTCGAACGGATGCAGTTCGCAGTACACGCCGATTTCACGCACGCGACGGGCGATCAGTTGGGTGTACTGGGAACCGAAATCGAGGATCAGGATACGGTGGGCGTGAATGTCGAGGGCCATGAGATCAGTCTCGTCTAATGAATCAGAAACAACTCGGGGCTGCATAAGACAGCCCCGGTTACTTAACTTTATGCTGGAAGCCTCAACCTACGCGGTAGTTCGGCGCTTCCTTGGTGATCTGCACATCATGGACGTGGGATTCGGCCATACCGGCGCCGGTGATCCGCACGAACTCTGGCTTGGTGCGCATTTCTTCGATGTCGGCGCTACCGGTATAGCCCATCGAGGAACGCAGGCCGCCCATCAGTTGATGGATGATCGCGCTCAGGGTGCCTTTGTACGGCACACGGCCTTCGATGCCCTCCGGAACGAGTTTCTCGGCGCCTGCCGAGGAGTCCTGGAAGTAACGGTCGGAAGAGCCTTGCGCCTGGGACATGGCGCCCAGCGAACCCATGCCGCGGTAGGCCTTGTACGAACGGCCCTGGAACAGTTCGATCTCGCCCGGGGCTTCTTCAGTACCGGCGAACATCGAGCCCATCATCACGCAGGAAGCACCGGCGACGATGGCTTTGGACAGGTCACCGGAGAAACGGATACCGCCGTCGGCAATCAACGGAACGCCCGTGCCTTCGAGGGCCTCGGCGACGTTGGCGATGGCGCTGATTTGTGGCACGCCCACACCCGCGACGATACGCGTGGTGCAGATTGAGCCAGGGCCGATACCGACCTTGACCGCATCCGCGCCCGCTTCGGCCAGGGCCTTGGCGGCAGCGCCGGTAGCGATGTTGCCGCCGATTACCTGGACTTCAGGGAAATTCTGTTTGACCCAACGAACGCGGTCGATCACGCCCTTGGAGTGACCGTGAGCGGTGTCGACCACCACCACGTCCACGCCGGCAGCGACCAGTGCCGCCACGCGATCACCGGTGTCTTTACCGGTGCCGACTGCCGCGCCGACGCGCAGACGACCTTGGTCATCCTTGCTGGCCAGCGGGTAAGCCTTGGCTTTTTCGATATCGTTGACGGTCATCATGCCCTTGAGGGCAAATTTGTCGTCGACGATCAGCACGCGCTCGATGCGGTGCTTGTGCAACAGTTCGCGCACGTCGTTCTTGTCAGCGCCTTCCTTGACCGTGACCAGACGCTCTTTAGGCGTCATCACTTCGCGGACGGTGACTTCAAGACGGTTCTCGAAACGCACGTCACGGGAGGTGACGATGCCGACCAGGTCGCCATTGTGCAGCACCGGAACGCCGGAGATATTGTGCAGGCGGGTCAGTTCGAACAGTTCACGCACGGTGGCGTCAGCTTCGATGGTGATCGGGTCCTTGACCACACCGGCTTCGTAACGCTTGACCTTGCGCACTTCGGCAGCTTGCTGCTCGATGGTCATGTTCTTGTGGATGATGCCAATGCCGCCTTCCTGAGCCATGGCGATGGCCAGACGGGCTTCAGTGACGGTATCCATGGCAGCGGAAACCAGGGGAATATTCAGCTCGATGCCACGGGTTAGGCGGGTCTTGAGACTGACTTCGTTAGGAAGCACCTCGGAATAACCGGGCACTAAGAGAATGTCGTCGAATGTCAGAGCTTCTTGGCTGATACGCAGCATCGCGGGGGCTCCCGAGCGGGAAAATGGAAGCGCGCCATTATACTCAGACACCCCTCAGGTCTCAACGTAAAACTCTGACAAACTTGGTAATACTGATAGATGGATTAAAGCTCGACTTTGACCCAACTGATCTTCTGGTCCAACCAATCGGCAAATTCGTCGATAAAGCTCTGCTTGAAACCCGCCTCCGCCCAGTTGTTGAAGATGAATCCGAGGTTGGAAAACCCGCATTCCTGCAGGAACAGAAAGCCGTTGATGTCATCCTCATGCCCACACAGCGGGCAGGTGAAGTTGTCGGTGTGGCCTGGCATCCAGTCTTCCAGGCTGTCGAACAGCGCCTCGCCGACTTCCTTGAGGCATTCCGGGCAGCCGGCTTCTTCGAGAAAGCCTTTGGCCGGTGTATAGATGCAACGCTTGTAGATGATTTCCAGGCCATTGACCGGCTCGTTGAACGGCAGCGCCTCGGGGTGCAGTACCACGGCGCGGGCGCCATCCGCCAGGGCGTAAGCCATGCGATTACCGGTGCGTCCGCACGTGGTCGGCTCTTCCTTGATGATGTTCTTGCGCACCAGCCAGCGCACGACCGCCCGGGCGCGGGGTTCGTGGACAGGCAAGGTGGAGATTTTCGGGACAAGGATGCTTTGGGAGTTCATGGGGCCTGAGAGTCCTGCGGTGTAGCGTCTGGCGCCTTCGCGAGCAAGCCCGCTCCCACCATTCGACCGCGATCCTGCAGGATAAATGCGGTCAACTGTGGGAGCGGGCTTGCTCGCGAAGAGGCCCTGAAGGCAGGCAGCTTAATCCCTGAATAAATCAGGTCAAGTACTCAAGTACCGCCCAATCAATGCGATGCCACTGGCCAGCACCAGCCACGTCACCAATCGCACAAACGCCTCACGGGACATGCGCAGCGTCAGCCTGCGCCCACACCACAATCCGAGGGCCATCGCCGGCAACAGGCAAACCGCCAGCAGCAACAGCGGCATGTCGGCATACACCCCGGCAATCAGGAACAGGCTGAGGCGCACCACGGTGCTGCAACTGATCAACGCGCTTTGCGTGGCGCGCGCGGCGTCCTTGGGCAAACGACTGCTCAGGTAGATCGCATATAAAAAGCCGCCACTGCCGAACAACGCACCGAACAAGCCGCCGACGGTGCCCATGGGAATCGCCCAGCCCGCCGCCAGTTGCGCCGGCCGAGCCTTCACCGCCAAGCTGTAAATCGCATAGGCGCTGATAAACAGGCCCATCAACAGCAGCAACAGATCCGAATGCAGGTTGAGCAAAAACACCACGCCTAAGGTGCAACCGATCGCCATGCACGGCAGCAGTCGCAACAGCTCCGGCTTGTTCACATCCCGTCGCGATTGCAGCAGGTTGCCGAAGGCCGCGACAAAATCCAGCAGCACCAGCAGCGGGATGATCTTCGACAGCGGCATGAACACCAGCAGGATCGGCCCCGCCACCAGTGCCGTACCGAACCCGGCGATACCAAACACGATGTAGGCCACGACAATGCCCAGGCCGATCACCAGCCAATCCATACCGCCAAACGACCACTGACTCATCAGCTCAACCGGGCTCATGGGTAATTCCTTGAAAGAGATGTCCATCACTTTAGCCATCGGTAAGACTTGCGACTAATATCTTCAACGCCCTCTACCCATCTCGAAAAGGCATGAGTCTTGATTTCCACCCGCCAACTGCGCTACTTCGTCGAAATCGCCGACAGCGGCAGCTTCAGCGCCGCCGCCGAGCGCCTGTTTGTCGCGCAGTCGGCGCTGAGCCGGCAGATCAAAGCGCTGGAAAACCAACTGCACACCCCGTTGTTCGAACGCACCGCGCGCCAGCCTCGGTTGACGGCCGCCGGTGAAGCCTTTTATCCCAGGGCACGCAACCTGCTGACTGAACTGCACAAGGCCAGCGAGATGGCGACACAAGTGGGTAACGGCCAAGTCGGCACCCTGCGCCTGAGCCATTCGAGCACCGTGCCGATGAGCGGCCCGTTGTTGCGCGGCATCAGCACCTGGCTGGAGCGTTGCCCCGGCGTATCGATGGATATCGCCAAACTGTCTTCCGAAGCCCAACTGGAAGAAATCGCCGACGGTCGCCTGGAAGTCGGCCTGCTGCGCCTGCCAGTGCTGCGCCAGCGCGAAGGCGTGCATGTAGTGCCTTTATACAGTGAGCAGCTACTGCTGGCGGTGCCGCCGAACCACCCGTTAGCGCGCAGCCAGGCGCCGGTCGAATGGGCGCAACTCAGGGACGAAGCGTTTATCTCGGTCCCCCATCCCCAGCGCGGCGGGCTGAGCTATCTGTCGGCCGAGTTGTGCATGCGTGCCGGATTTTTCCCCAAGCCTGCGCGGGTCATGTCGCGCAAGACCACACAGTTGCAGTTGATCCAGGCCGGCTTCGGCATTGCCTTGCTACCAAAATCGATGCAGGACATTGCCCCGGCCGCTGTGCATTTTCTGCCCCTGGCCGACCCGGACTGTTTGAGTACCGTGGCCCTGGCCTGCCCGCACGCACCCAGCGCGTTGGTGGAGCAATTCTGTCAAACCTTGCGCGAATGCCTATAAACTGCCGCCCATGACTAAAGATCTCTTTCCATGATTAAAGACCCGTTCGCCCGCTTGGGCCTGGACCGCGAGGTCCTGACTGTCAGCCAACTCAACGGCCGTGCGCGGGTGTTGCTGGAAGACGTGTTCACCAATATCTGGGTCGAAGGCGAGATCTCCAACCTCGCCCGCCCGGCTTCCGGCCATGTGTATTTCACCCTCAAGGACAGCGGCGCCCAAGTGCGTTGCGCACTGTTCCGGCAGAACGCCGCACGGGTGCGCCAGGCCTTGAAAGATGGCCTGGCGGTGAAGGTACGCGGCAAGGTCTCGCTGTTCGAGGGCCGTGGCGACTACCAACTGATCCTCGATACCGTCGAGCCCGCGGGGGATGGTGCGCTGCGCCTGGCCTTCGATGCGTTGAAGGAAAAGCTCAGTGCCGAAGGCCTGTTCAGCGCCGAACGCAAGGTGGCACTGCCGGCCCATCCGCAGCGCATCGGCATTATCAGTTCGCCGACCGGCGCGGTGATCCGCGACATCATCAGCGTGTTCCGCCGCCGTGCGCCGCAGGTGCAACTCACCCTCATCCCCACGGCCGTACAAGGCCGCGAAGCGGTGGCGCAGATTGTGCGCGCGCTGAAGCTGGCCGACGCGCGGGGCTTTGACGCGTTGATCCTGGCCCGTGGCGGCGGCTCGCTGGAAGACCTCTGGTGCTTCAACGAAGAAGCCGTGGCCCGCGCGGTGGATGCTTGCGTGACGCCGATCGTCAGCGCCGTCGGCCATGAGACCGATGTGTCGATCAGCGACTTTGTCGCCGACGTGCGCGCGCCTACGCCGTCTGCCGCTGCAGAACTGCTGGCCCCGGACTCCAGCAGCCTGGTGCGCCAGGTCGACAGCCTGCACCGTCGCCTGGTGCTGCTGATGCGCAACCGGCTGACCCACGACCGCCTGCGCCTCGAAGGCATGGCGCGCCGCCTGCGCCATCCCGGCGAACGTCTGCGCCAGCAGGCCCAACGCCTGGATGACTTGGACATGCGCCTGCGCCGCGCCTTCGAACGCAGCCTCAATACCCGCCGCGAACGCTTGATCCGCCTGGAAACGCGCCTCGCCGGCCAACACCCCGGCCGCCAATTGGCCTTGCTGCGCCAACGCCTGGACAGCCTCGCCGAGCGCCTGCCCCGCGCCATGCGCGAGGGCCTCAAGGCGCGCCGCCTGCAACTGCAAAGCCAGGTGCAGACACTGCAAGTGGTCAGCCCACTGGCGACCCTCGGCCGTGGCTACAGCATCCTGCTCGACGAACGCGGCCAGGCGATTCGCAATGCCGCGCAGACCCACACCGGCCAGCGCCTGACCGCGCGCCTCGGTGAAGGCCAATTGCAAGTGCGGGTGGAAGACAACCATCTGACACCCGTCACCCTTTCGTTATTGGATTGATCGATGCCACGTCTATTTAGCCTGTTGATGCTGCTGTGCCTGACCGTCAACGCCCACGCCGACAGCTACATCTCCCGGACCTTGAACAAGCCGGTGCCTGGCGGTGTTGCAGTCGTCGACCTGGGCTCCTCGGCCGCCGCACCAAAAGCCACCTACCAGGGCAAGCCGCTCCTGGTGGTGAAGGAGCAGGCCAACTGGCTGGCGATTGTCGGTATTCCGCTGACGGTCAAACCGGGCAACGAACGCATCAGCAGCGGTGGGCGCAACCTGCCGTTTATCGTCGGTTACAAGCAGTACCCGGAACAGCGCATCACCCTGAAAAACAAAAGCCAGGTCAACCCCGCCCCGGCGCAGCTCAAACGCATCGAGGCGGAGCTGGCGGTACAGATCAAGGCTTACCGCAGTTTCAGCCCTAACCAGCCAAGCAACCTGGTGCTGGACAAACCGGTCAACGGCCCGCTGTCGAGCAAGTTCGGCGTGCGTCGTTTCTTCAACGGCGAAGAACGCAATCCGCATTCAGGCCTGGATTTCGCCGTCCCCGCCGGCACGCCGATCAAGACCCCGGCGGCGGGCAAGGTGATCCTGGTCGGCAACTACTTCTTCAACGGCAACACGGTGTTCGTCGACCATGGCCAGGGCTTTATCAGCATGTTCTGCCATATGTCGAAGATCGACGTCAGCGTGGGCCAGCCACTGGCACGCGGCGCAGTGGTGGGCAAGGTCGGCGCGACGGGCCGCGCGACCGGGCCGCATATGCACTGGAATGTCAGCCTGAACGATGCACGGGTAGATCCGGCGATCTTTATCGGCGCGTTCCAACCTTGAATGGCCCGATTGCGCGGCCAACAAAGGCTGCGCAATTTAAGCAAGCCAACAACCATTTACTAAGCATAAAATCTCGTTTCCTACGCACAGAGAAGAACTTCTCTCAATTTTTCCGCACTACTTGCCATCTTTCACCTCTGGGGTTAGGGTTGAGCTTATGAAAACTTCTCACACCCTCATTCTGCTCCGTCAGCACCGCAGCCTGTGCCTTGTCAGCGCACGACTGCCAGGCTGAATCGATCTGCCTCGTCTCCCGCTTTATCCCCAATAACAGTTCCACGGCAGGCCGCCTTTTTTCGGCCCCTACTACAAAGGATTTCCCGATGAGCATGCTCAAAGACCCGTCTTCGAAGTACCGCGCGTTTCCAACCATCGATATCCCGGACCGCACCTGGCCGTCGAAAACCATCACCAGCGCGCCGATCTGGTGCAGCTCCGACCTACGTGATGGCAACCAGTCGCTGATCGAACCCATGGATGCAGTCAAAAAGCTGCGCTTCTGGAAGACCTTGGTCGCCGTCGGCGTGAAGGAAATCGAAGCCTCGTTCCCGGCCGCTTCGCAAACCGACTTCGACTTCGTGCGCACCCTGATCGAAGGCAACCACATCCCCGAGGACACCACCATCCAGGTGCTGACCCAGGGCCGCGAAGACTTGATCGAGCGCACCTTCGAATCCCTGCGCGGCGCGAAAAAAGCCATCGTCCACCTGTACAACGCCACCTCGCCGTCCTTCCGCCGCATCGTGTTCAACCAGGACAAGGACGGGGTCAAGGCCATCGCGGTCAACGCGGCCAAGCTGTTCGTCAAATACGCCGCCCAGCAGCCAGACACCCAGTGGACGTTCGAATACTCGCCAGAGACCTTCAGCGCCACTGAATTGGAGTTCGCCAAGGAAGTGTGTGACGCGGTGATCGAGGTGTGGAACCCGACGCCTGAGCACAAGATGATCCTCAACCTGCCGGCCACCGTTGAATGCGCCACGCCGAACATCTATGCCGACCAGATCGAGTGGTTCGGTCGTCATATCAACCGTCGTGACAGCGTGATCATCAGCCTGCACACCCACAACGACCGTGGCACCGGCGTAGCCGCCACCGAGCTGGGCCTGATGGCAGGCGCCGACCGTGTCGAAGGCTGCCTGTTCGGCAACGGCGAGCGTACCGGTAACGTCGACCTGGTCACCGTGGCGTTGAACCTCTATACCCAGGGCGTGCACCCTGAGCTGGACTTCTCCGACATCGACGGCGTGCGCAAAGTGGTCGAGGAGTGCAACCAGATCCAGGTGCATCCGCGCCATCCGTATGTCGGCGACCTGGTACACACCGCGTTCTCTGGCTCCCACCAGGACGCGATCCGCAAGGGCTTCGCCCAGCAAAAAACCGACGCCCTGTGGGAAGTGCCGTACTTGCCGATCGACCCGGCCGACATCGGCCGCAGCTACGAGGCCGTGATTCGGGTGAACAGCCAGTCGGGCAAAGGCGGCATCGCCTACCTGCTGGAGCAGGAATACGGCATCAGCTTGCCGCGTCGCATGCAGATCGAGTTCAGCCAAGTGGTACAGGCCGAAACCGACCGTGTGGGCCTGGAGATGAGCGCTTCGCAGATTCACGCGCTGTTGCAGCGTGAATACCTGCAAGCCAACACGCCGTATGCGCTGGTCAGCCATCGCCTGCAGGAAGAAAACGGCAACAGCACGGTGGAAGTGGAAGTCTCGAGCAAAGGCCAAGGCGAAACCAACCTGCGCTGGCACGGCAAGGGCAACGGTGCGCTGGAAGCCCTGGTCGCCGGCCTGCCGATTGGCGTGGAGATCATGGACTACAACGAACACGCGATCGGTTCCGGCACCAACGCCAAGGCCGCGGCCTACATCGAGCTGCGAGTGAACGGCGAGCGTCCGGTGCATGGTGTGGGTATTGATGAAAACATCACCACGGCCAGCTTCAAGGCGGTGTTCAGCGCCCTGAACCGCTCGCTGAGCCAGGTGGAAGCGAAAGCGGCGTAACTCCGCCGACATGCAAAAGGCCCCTGGGTGAGAACTCAGGGGCCTTTTTGTTGGGCTTTGGAGTTGTGTTGTGTGTCGGGGCCTCATCGCGGGCAAGCCCACTCGCACATTTTGAACGTGTTCCTGCAGGAAAAATGCGGTCAAAATGTGGGAGTGGGTTTGCCCGCGATAGCGCTCTGTCAGACAAACTGAAAGTTATCAGCATCCAGATTCGCCGGAAACTTGCTGCGATACGCCGCCAGCTCAGCCGCGTCCAGGCACACCTGGAACACCCCGTCAGCCTCCCCCGCACTCAGCAGGTTCTCACCCTGGAAATCCAGCACCTGGCTATCTCCGGTATAGACAAAGCCCTTGCCGTCCGTACCCACCCGATTCACCGCCGCCACATAACACAGGTTCTCGATCGCACGCGCCGGCAGCAACCGGTTCCAATGCTGGCGTCGCGCCCCTGGCCAGTTGGCGGTGTACAGCAGCAGATCGGTGTCCTGGGCATCACGGCTCCACACCGGAAAGCGCAGGTCGTAGCAAATCAATGGGCGAATACGCCAGCCCTTTATCTCGAACTGCACCTGGCGCTCGCCGGGCGTGTAGTGACTGTGCTCGCCGGCCATGCGGAACAGATGGCGCTTGTCGTAATGCAGCACCTCGCCATCCGGCCGCGCCCATAACAGACGGTTGCGATGGCTGCCGTCGGCCGCCTGGATAATCACACTCCCGGTGATCACCGCGTTGTACTTCGCCGCCTGGGCCTGGAGCCAGCGATGGGTCGGGCCACTTTCCGGTTCGGCCAGGGTGGCCGAGTCCATGGAAAAACCGGTAGTGAACATCTCTGGCAGGATGATCAGGTCAGCGCCCCGGGCCTGCTCCAGCAGCAATTCGAAGTGATCGAGGTTGGCCTTGCGGTCGTGCCAGGCCAGGCTGGTCTGGACCAGGGCGATGTTCAGGTCAGGCAGTGCATTCAGATCACGCATAGTTTTTCGGCTGCTTGTTGCAGCGTCTCCTCGCGTTTGGCAAAGCACAGGCGCACCAGGCGCTGGCCTTGGGGTGGGTGCTGGTAGAACACCGAAACCGGGATTGTTGCTACCCCATGCTCGCGGGTCATCCACAAGGACATAGCGACGTCATCCAGGTCCGGGCGAATCGCTGAGTAATCCACCAGTTGGAAGTAAGTACCGGTGACCCGATTAAAGCTGAAACGCGACGGCGTCAGCAGGTCACAGAACAGGTCGCGCTTGGCCTGGTAAAAGGCCGGTAATTCTTCGACGTGTTCCGGGTGCTCAGCCATGAAATCGGCCAACGCGTACTGCAACGGGGTCACGCCGCAGAAGTTGACATATTGATGCACCTTACGCAATTCGGCGGTCAGGGCCGGGGGCGCGACCACGTAGCCGGTTTTCCAGCCGGTGACGTGGTAGGTCTTACCGAAGGAGCTGACCACGAACGCACGTTGATACAGCTCTTCGTGGGCCAGCACGCTGACGTGGGGCACGCCATCAAACACCAGGTGTTCGTAGACCTCGTCGCTGACCAGGTAGATATCACGGTCGCGGATCAAGGCCGCCAACAGGTCCAGCTCGGCGCGACTGATCAGTGCGCCGGTGGGGTTATGCGGTGTGTTCAGGATGATCATGCGCGTGCGCGCAGACAACGCCGCCTGGATCTTTTCAAAGTCGAGGGTGAAGTTTTTCAGGTTCAGTTGCACGTGCACACAACGACCGCCGGCCAACTCGACCGAGGGCTCATAGCTGTCGTAGCACGGGTCGAATACGATGACTTCGTCACCGCTGCGAATCACCGCCTGAATCGCGCAGAAGATTGCCGCAGTGGCGCCTGGGGTGATGGTCACTTCGCTGTCGGGGCTGACCGTGGCGCCATAGCTACGAGCGATCTTGGCCGCCACTTGTTGGCGCAGGGCAGGCAGGCCGGTCATCGGCGCGTATTGGTTATGGCCGCTGGCAACATGCTTGCCCACGGCATCGAGCAAGCCCTGTGGGCCATTAAAATCGGGGAACCCCTGGGACAGGTTAAGCGCGCCGGTCTCGGCAGCGAGTTGCGACATGGTGGTGAAAATGGTCGTGCCGACATTTGGCAGCTTGCTGTTGATCATCGGAGGCCCCTGCAGGTGAGCCCCAAGTTTTAAGCTGCCAATTGCATCGGGTCAAGGCGCAAACCACCGCGCACAAAAAAGGGCTCGTAAAGAGCCCTTTTTGCGAGGTCGGAATCAGCGCTTGTCGCGGCGCTTCTTGTCGGCCTTCTTGTGGTGAGTCATCAAACGACGCTTCTTGTTCACCTGACGGTCAGTCAGTGTGTTCTTGTTGCCTTCGTATGGGTTCTCGCCACCCTTGAACTCGATACGGATCGGCGTACCGACCAGCTTCAAGACACGGCGGTAGGTGTTTTCCAGGTAACGCACGTAGGACTTGGGCACCTTCTCGATCTGATTACCGTGGATCACGATAATCGGCGGGTTGGCACCACCCAAGTGGGCGTAACGCAGTTTGATCCGGCGGTTGTTGACCATCGGCGGTGCGTGCTCGCCTACCGCGTCTTCGAGGATCTGGGTCAGACGGTTGGTCGGCCAGCGGGTCACCGCGGACTTGAACGAGTTCTGTACGGACGCGTAGAGGTTGCCCACGCCGGTGCCGTGCAGTGCCGAGATAAAGTGGATATCGGCGAACTCAACGAAGAACAGGCGACGCTGCAGCTCGATCTTGACGAAATCGCGCTCGCTCGGCGTCATGCCGTCCCACTTGTTGATCGCGATCACCAGGGCCCGACCGGCTTCCAGGGCGAAGCCCAGCAGGTTGAGGTCGTGGTCCACCACGCCTTCGCGGGCGTCCATCACGAAGATCACCACGTTGGCGTCTTTGATCGCCTGCAGGGTTTTCACCACGGAGAACTTTTCAACTTCCTCGTGGATCTTGCCGCGCTTGCGCACACCGGCGGTGTCAATCAGCGTGTACTTCTCGTCGTTACGCTCGAACGGGATGTAGATACTGTCGCGGGTGGTGCCGGGCTCGTCGTACACGATGACACGGTCTTCACCGAGCATGCGGTTGACCAGGGTCGACTTGCCGACGTTGGGGCGGCCGATGATGGCGATCTTGATACCATCTTTTTCGCTCGGGCCAGGAATGCGCTTGGCTTCCTCACCTTCGGCGACGACCTCTTCTTCGCCCTCTTCTTCCTCGGCGTCATCCCTAGGGAAGTCGCGCAGGGCGATTTCCAACATCTGGGTGATGCCGCGACCGTGGGCACCGGCGATCGGAATCGCGTCGCCCAGGCCCATCGGACTGAATTCGGCACGGGCCATTTCAGGATCGATGTTGTCGATCTTGTTGGCCACCACATAGGAACGCTTGTTGCGCTTGCGCAGGTGCTCGCCGATCATCTGGTCGGCAGCGGTGTAGCCCGCGCGGGCGTCCACGAGAAACAACACGACATCGGCTTCTTCAATGGCCAGCAGCGACTGCTCGGCCATCTTTTCGTCCATGCCATGCTCGTCACCGGAGATACCACCGGTGTCGACAATAATGTAGGAGCGCCCTTGCCACTTTGCCTCACCGTATTGGCGATCACGGGTCAAACCGGACAAGTCGCCGACAATGGCGTCGCGAGTCCTGGTCAGGCGGTTGAACAAGGTGGACTTGCCGACGTTAGGTCGGCCCACCAGGGCGATTACGGGAACCATGCGGCTCTCCACTTCGTTATTTCAGAAAATACAAAAGCCGCTGCAAGGCAGCGGCTGGTGCTCGGGGCAGCATCGTCAGATGCAGCATGCCCCGCCGAAGCGGGGCCGCCTGGGGATTACCCCAAGCATAGTCAAACCTTTACTTGATGGTCAGGGCTTCCAGCTTGCCGCTGTTGCCAAACACATAAAGCATGTTACCCACGACCAGCGGACGCGCACGCAGGCCGTCGCTGTCGATGCGCTCGCGACCCACAAAACGACCGTCCACCTGGCTCAGCAGGTGCAGGTAACCTTCGAAGTCGCCTACCGCTACGTAGCTGGAGAACACTTCCGGTGCCGACAGTTGACGGCGGGCCAGAGAGTCGTTGCTCCACAGCGCAGTGGTAGAACGTTCGTCGACACTTTCAACGGTGCCAGACGACAGACTTACGTAGACGCTGCCAAACCCTTGGGCGACACCGGCGTAGCTGGAAGCATCACGCTGCCAGTTGACGCGGCCGCTTTGCAGGTCCAGTGCCGCGACACGGCCCTGGTAGGTAGCGACGTAGAGGGTTTCGCCGGACAGCAGCAAGCCACCGTCGATGTCGACGACGCGATCCAGTTCCGAACGACCTTGCGGGATGGCCACACGCGTTTCCCAGATCGGCACGCCGTTCTGGGTATTCAGGGCGACCACTTTACCGGTCGACAGGCCTGCAACGGCCAGATTATTGGTCACAACCGGACCACTGGTACCGCGCAGGGTCAGCACCGCAGGGGTGCTGTCGTACAGCCAGCGCTGTGCGCCGGTGCTGGCGTCGAGGCCGATCACACGGTCGTCCTGGGTTTGCACCACGACGATGTCGCCGTTGGTGGCAGGCGGTGCGAGGACTTCACTGGTCACGCGAGCGCGCCATTTCTCTTCACCGGTGCTGGAATCCAGCGCCACGACTTCGCCTTTGAGCGTGCCGAGCATAACCATGCCGTAACCCACGCCGACGGCGCCGGATACGGGCAGTTCGAGGTCTTTCTTCCACTTCACGTCGCCATTCATGCGATCCATGGAGATCACCACGCCGGTCACGTCAGCGGCCACAATGTTGTCACCGTCGATTGCCGGTACCAACATGTTGTAGGTTTCGCCCTGACCGTCACCGATGGAGCGGCTCCATTGCTTTTGCAGGACCACTTCTTCCTTGAAGCTGGTCAGCTCGGCCGGAGGCAGTTCTTTTTTACTGTTGCTGCTGCAACCCGCGGCCAGAACGGCCAGAGCCAGCAATGCTGCATGTTTCCAACGGATCACGTCACGCATCCCCTTTGGCCAAGTCGTCGAGCTTGATTTGTAAGCCACCGACCGCTGCTTCATCAGACAGCGCCGCCTTGGCTTTTTGGTACGCAGCATTGGCTTCGTCGGTACGACCCAATTGGACCAACAGGTCGCCCTTGAGCTCTTCGCGAGTGGCTACAAATGCCTTGTCAGCATCACCGTCGAGCAGTTTGAGTGCTTCGTCGGCCTTGTTCTGTGCCGCCAATACCTGAGCCAGGCGCTGACGTGCGATTTCACCCAGGGTCGGGTTGGTCGGCTTGTCGGCGATGGCCTTCAGTTCGGTGACTGCATCATCCAGCTTGCCGGTGTCGACCGCGACTTTCGCGACGAACAGGCTGCCGTATTGGGCGTAGGTGCTACCGCCAAATTCGCTCTTGAGCTTACCAGCCAGGTCTGCCACTTGCGCAGGATCGGGCTTGCCGCTCGGCGTCAGCGTGGTTTCCAGCAATTGCTGATAGAGGATCGAGGCACCTTGGGACTGGTTCGCCTGATACTTGTGCCAGGCTTGCCAGCCGAACACTACCACTAAAGCCAGCAGGCCACCGGTAACCAGGGGCTTGCCATTACGCTGCCACCAGTCCTTGAACTCGGCCAACTGCTCATCATCAGTACTCGACACCCCAACACTCCTCAATCGCTAAATTCGGCTGTTCGACAGCTTCAACCCTGCACGACGCAGGTGGCCAAGTGCGCGGCGAGCGCATCAAAGGCAATGTTCTGTTGCTCGCCCTGGCCACGCAGGGGTTTGAAACCTATCACTTGCTGGGCCAATTCGTCATCGCCGAGGATCAGTGCGTACAGCGCACCGCTCTTGTCGGCCTTCTTGAACTGGCTCTTGAAGCTGCCGGCGCCAGCATTGATCTGCAGGCGCAGGTTCGGCAGTTGGTCGCGCACTTTTTCGCTCAGGGCCAGGCCAGCCAGTTCGGCGGCCTCGCCAAAGGCACACAGGTACACATCCACCTGCCGGGAGATTTCTTCCGGAACCTGCTCAAGGGTTTCCAGCAGCAGGATCAGCCGCTCGATACCCATGGCAAAACCCACGCCGGGCGTAGGCTTGCCACCCATCTGCTCGACCAGGCCGTCGTAACGGCCACCGGCACACACGGTGCCCTGCGCGCCGAGTTTGTCGGTAACCCACTCGAACACGGTCTTGCTGTAGTAATCGAGGCCACGCACCAGTTTCGGGTTGATCACGTATGGAATACCGGCGGCATCCAGACGCGCCTTGAGGCCCTCGAAGTGGATACGGGATTCGTCGTCCAGGTAGTCGGCCATCTTCGGCGCGTTGACCAGTACGGCTTGCGTGTCGGCGTTCTTGGTATCGAGGACGCGCAACGGGTTGGTTTTCAGACGGCGCTGGCTGTCTTCGTCCAACTTGTCCAGGTGGGCGGACAGGTACTCGACCAGGGCGACGCGGTAGCGGCCCCGGGACTCGCTGGTGCCCAGGCTGTTGAGTTCAAGCTTGACCGCATCGCGGATGCCTAGCAGCCCCCACAGGCGCCAGGTCAGCACGATCAGCTCGGCGTCGATGTCCGGACCGTCGAGGTTGAACACTTCCAGGCCGATCTGGTGGAACTGGCGATAACGGCCTTTCTGTGGACGCTCGTGGCGGAACATCGGCCCGATGTACCACAGCTTCTGCGGCTGGCCACCGCCGCTGAGGCCATGCTCGAGCACGGCGCGCACGCACGCGGCGGTGCCTTCCGGACGCAGGGTCAGCGAATCGCCGTTGCGGTCTTCGAAGGTGTACATCTCTTTTTCGACGATGTCGGTCACTTCACCGATGGAACGCTTGAACAGCTCGGTGAACTCGACGATCGGCATACGGATCTGTTTATAACCGTAGTTATCCAGCAGACGCGCAACGGTGCTCTCGAAGTAGCGCCACAGCGGCGTCTGCTCCGGAAGGATGTCGTTCATGCCACGAATGGCTTGCAGAGACTTGCTCACATCTATTCCTTAAATTCGCTGGATCAGCCGCGCGCGATAACTGCAGCGTCAGCTTCGACCTTCTCGGCCGCTTTCTGGCGGATCAGTCTTTCGAGCTCATCCACCAGATTGTCATTCGTCAGTTTCTGCGACGGCTTGCCGTCGATGTAAATCAGGTTCGGGGTGCCGCCGGTCAAGCCGATATGGGCTTCCTTGGCTTCACCCGGACCGTTGACCACGCAACCGATCACCGCAACATCCAGCGGCACCAGCAGGTCTTCGAGGCGCCCTTCCAGTTCGTTCATGGTTTTCACCACGTCGAAGTTCTGCCGCGAGCAGCTCGGGCAGGCAATAAAGTTGATGCCACGGGAACGCAAATGCAGGGATTTGAGAATGTCGTAACCGACCTTCACTTCCTCTACCGGGTCTGCCGCCAGGGAGATGCGGATAGTATCGCCAATCCCTTCGGCGAGCAGCATACCGAGACCCACCGCAGATTTCACTGTGCCTGAGCGCAAACCGCCCGCTTCAGTGATACCCAGGTGCAGCGGCTGCACGATTTCCTTGGCCAGCAAGCGGTAGGCCTCTACCGCCATGAACACGTCGGAGGCCTTTACGCTGACCTTGAAGTCCTGGAAATTAAGGCGCTCAAGGTGTTCAACGTGGCGCAGCGCCGATTCAACCAGCGCGGCGGGGGTCGGCTCGCCGTATTTCTTTTGCAGGTCTTTTTCCAGGGAACCGGCGTTGACGCCGATGCGGATCGGAATCCCGCGATCACGGGCAGCATCCACCACCGCGCGCACACGGTCTTCGCGACCGATGTTGCCCGGGTTGATACGCAGGCAATCAACACCCAACTCCGCAACGCGCAAAGCGATCCGGTAGTCGAAGTGAATGTCGGCAACCAGCGGCACCTTGACCAGTTGCTTGATGCGGCCGAAGGCTTCGGCGGCATCCATGTCCGGTACGGAAATCCGCACGATGTCGACGCCAGCAGCTTCCAGACGATTGATCTGGGCGACGGTGGCAGCAACATCATTGGTGTCGCTGTTGGTCATGCTCTGTACCGCGATGGGGGCGTCGCCGCCCACCGGCACCGAGCCGACCCAGATCTTGCGCGATACGCGACGTTTGATTGGAGATTCGCCGTGCATGACTATTGTCCCAACTTCAGGCGAGCAGTTTCGCCACTGGTGAAAGGCGCTACGTCGACAGGCTGGCCGTTGTAGGCCACTTGCGCACCACGGGCAAAGCCCAGACGCAGCGTCAAAGGAGGCTTGCCGCCCTGGTCGAGCGTATCTCCCTTACGCTTCATACCGCTAAACAGCACTTTGCCATTGCCATCGGTGAGTTGCGTCCAGCAGTCAGCGACGAAAGTAATATGTACGCGCCCGTCACCGGCGATCAACACAGGCGTGGTCGGCGGCGAAATCGCGGGCGCCGCAGGGGCGGTAGGCGCTGGCGTCTGCACAGGAGCGGCCGGCGCCACAGGTGCAGCCGGGGTGTGCGCCGTTGCAGGCGGTACGACCGGGGTATGCGCCGGTACAGCTGGAGCCGGCACCGCAGCGATGGCCGCCGGGGCCGATTCCACTGCGGGTTGCTCGGCAGTCACTGGCGCTTCAGGCGCAGCCTGGCCTTCGGCGACAGCCTGGTCTTCCGGCTCGTCCAATGGGTGAATCTGCGTGGTGCCGTCGGCGCTTTCGACTTCGACGTGCTCCAGAGCGTTGCTGGTCAAGTCCTTGGTGCGCTGGGAGGCTTGGTCCTGCCACCAGACGAAGCCGCCACCAATCACGGCGATCAGCAACAACAGGCTGACGATGCGCAGGATCGTGTGGGACACCCGCACCGGCTCTTCGATGCGCCCCAGACCATGGACATTGCTGCCCTGGGAGTCGGTGCCGGTGAACTGGTCGAATTGCTGGACCAATATGGTCTGGTCGATACCCAGTAATTTGGCGTAGGCGCGGATATAGCCGCGGGCGAAGGTATGCCCAGGCAGCTTGTCGAACGCGCCGGCTTCCAGGTTGCCCAGGGACGTGGTGGTCAAATTGAGCTTGAGGGCCACTTCCGCCAGAGACCAACCATTGCTTTCGCGGGCCTGACGCAAGGTGTCGCCTGGGTTTACGCGATTAGCTGCTACAACTTCCGGGTGCGCCGCTTTCATCATTGCTCCGACAGGTATTGCTGATATTCCGGGGTACCGGGATAGAGTCGTTCGAGTTGCTGGCCATAACGTGCGGCCGTGTTGCGTTCTTCATGAACCGTCGCCAGGCGCACTCCGAGCAATAGACTACGTGCATTTTGCCCGCTGAGCAGGCTAAAACGCTCGTAATAGTCACGTGCCGGCACATAATGCCTGTCTTCGTAAGACAACTCAGCCATTTCGAGCAAGGCGCGAGGCTGGCGACTGTTCAGGTGCAGGGCTTTTTCCAGGTGCTGGCGCGCGATATCACGCTGGCCGAGACGCTTGGAAGCCACCCCAAGGTTCTCGAACACCCGCGACCGCTCTGGGTAGAGGGTATCGGCGCAGGCTTGCTGGAAATAAAGGGACGCCTGTTCATAGCGTTTCTGTTCGAACAGGAAGCTGCCGTAATTATTCAGCAGCCGTGGATCGGCAGGGCGCGAAGCCAGGGCCTTGTTGAAATACTGATCGGCCAGCTCAGGCTCGGCCTGGGCCTGGAACACCAGGGCCAGTGCGCCATTGGCGTCGGCATCGTCGCTATCCAGCTCAAGAGCCCTCTTCAGCGGCACCTTGGCCTGCTCGCTCATGCCTTGGCGCAGGTAACCCAAGCCCAGTTGCACATAAGCCACTCGCGCCTCTTCACGACCCTTGCCGGTTTGCAAAGGGCTGTCATGGCCCGAAGAAACACAACCGGCCGCGAGACCGGTAACAAGCAATAGCAGCGCAAGGCGCAAGGGCATAGAGATCCTCTCTCAGGTTCGAGTCGCAGTGCTTTGCGGCATATCGTCGGCGGCGCTCAGTTCGCGCACCGCGATATAACGTTCGCTGCGACGGGTGCGATCCAGCACCTGTCCTACCAATTGGCCACAAGCGGCGTCGATGTCTTCACCACGGGTGGTGCGCACGGTGACGTTGTAGCCGGCCTGGTGCAGTTGATCCTGGAAACGGCGGATGGCGTTGTTGCTCGGCCGCTCGTAGCCAGAATGTGGAAACGGGTTGAAAGGAATCAGGTTGATCTTGCACGGGGTGTTCTTGAGCAGTTCGATCATCTCGACCGCGTGCTCGACCTTGTCGTTGATGTCCTTGAGCATAGTGTACTCAATGGTCAACACGCGCTTCTCGCCCAAGGTCGCCATGTAACGCTGGCAAGACTCGAGCAGCATCTTAAGCGGATACTTCTTGTTGATCGGCACCAATTGGTTACGCAATGCGTCATTGGGTGCGTGCAGCGATAACGCCAGGGAGACGTCGATGTGCTTGGACAGCTCATCGATCATCGGTACCACGCCGGAAGTCGACAGGGTCACACGGCGCTTGGAGATGCCGTAGCCCAGGTCGTCCATCATCAGGTGCATGGCGGCGATGACGTTATCGAAGTTCAGCAGCGGCTCACCCATGCCCATCATCACCACGTTGGTGATGGCACGGTCGACGGTTGCCGGGACGCTGCCAAAGGATTTGTTGGCAATCCACACCTGGCCGATGACTTCGGCGGCGGTGAGGTTGCTATTGAAGCCTTGCTTGCCGGTGGAGCAGAAACTGCAGTCCAGGGCACAGCCTGCCTGGGACGAAACGCACAAGGTGCCACGTTTGCCCTGGGGAATGTAGACGGTCTCGACGCAACTGCCGGACGCCACGCGCACCACCCACTTACGGGTGCCGTCGCTGGAGATGTCCTCGCTGACAACCTCGGGACCACGGACCTCGGCAATAACCTTGAGCTTGTCGCGCAGGGCCTTGCTGACGTTCGTCATGGCGTCGAAATCGTCGACACCAAAGTGGTGAATCCACTTCATTACCTGACCGGCACGGAAACGCTTCTCCCCGATTGAGTCGAAGAATTTTTCCATTTCCTGCTGAGTCAGACCCAGCAGGTTGGTTTTTACAGTCGATGTAGTCATGGATTCACCTTCACTCTTAAGCCAATGCTTAGCGAGTGGTTACTTCAGTAGCTGCGAAGAAGTAAGAGATTTCGCGAGCAGCAGCGGCTTCGGAGTCCGAACCGTGTACAGCGTTGGCGTCGATGGAATCAGCGAAATCAGCACGGATGGTGCCGGCAGCGGCTTCTTTAGGGTTGGTAGCGCCCATCAGCTCACGGTTCAGAGCGATAGCGTTTTCGCCTTCCAGAACCTGAACAACAACAGGACCGGAGATCATGAAGGCAACCAGGTCGCCGAAGAAGCCACGAGCGCTGTGCTCAGCGTAGAAGCCTTCAGCTTCAGCCTTGGACAGTTGCTTGAGTTTCGAAGCTACAACCTTCAGGCCGGCTTTTTCGAAACGAGTGGTGATCTCGCCGATGACGTTTTTTGCAACAGCGTCAGGCTTGATGATGGAGAAAGTACGTTGAACAGCCATGGTGTAACTCCAGAAACGGTAATTTACGAAAAATTAAACCCGCGAATTATACGCGGGTTCTTGGGTATTGCCTAACCTGCGGGGATGATCAGTCTATTTCTTCGATCCAGAGAGCCTGGACCGCTTCCAAGACCTTCTCGCCGCAACGGCCAGAAGTATTGTCGAAATCGGGAAGCTCCATGATCCACTGCTGCAGGTCGACGAAGTTGACCATCAGCGGGCTCACATCCGGCTTGGCTTCAGCCAGTTCTTCAGCAATGCGCTGCACATCATTCCAACCGTAACTCATGACAGTACCACCAGTCAGTGCGCCGCTTCGGCCGCATGGTTGAGCGAATATTTCGGAATTTCGACGGTGATGTCTTCAGTCCCGACCTTGGCCTGACAGCTTAGGCGAGAAGTCGGCTCCAGGCCCCAGGCACGGTCAAGAAAGTCTTCTTCCAACTCGTCCGCCTCTTCCAGAGAGTCGAAACCCTCGCGAATAATGCAGTGGCAAGTGGTGCAAGCGCAGACACCACCGCACGCACTCTCGATTTCGATGTGGTGCTCATGGGCAACTTCGAGGATGGACTTGCCGGTCTCAGCCTCCACGACCATACCGTCCGGGCAATGCTCGGCGTGTGGCAGAAAAATGACCTGCGGCATCAATTATTCCTCAATTTCATTCAGGTTGCGGCCCGCCAGGGCGGCTTTTACCGTCTGGTTCATGCGGCGGGCGGCGAAGGCATCGGTCACTTGCGACAGGCGCTTGGTCTGCTGCTCGATGGCATAGCCATCGGAGCCTTTCATCAATTCGGCCAGCTCCTGCATCTGCAGGTCGATGACCATGCGCTCTTCAGCATCCAGCAGGCGTTCGCCGTCGACCTCCAGTGCGCCCTGCACCGCTTCGAGCAGGCGCCGGGCATCGACTTGCTGCTCACGCAGTACGCGGGCGACCTTGTCGTCACCGGCATACTGGAACGAATCCTTGAGCATCTTGGCGATTTCGCCATCGGTCAGACCGTAGGACGGCTTGACCTGGATGCTGGCTTCAACGCCCGAGCCCAATTCACGCGCAGCCACACTGAGCAGGCCATCAGCGTCGACCTGGAAGGTCACGCGAATTTTCGCCGCACCCGCAACCATCGCCGGGATACCGCGCAATTCAAAGCGTGCCAGGGAGCGGCAGTCGCTGATCAGCTCACGCTCGCCTTGCAGCACATGAATCATCATGGCCGTCTGGCCATCTTTGTAAGTGGTGAAGTCCTGGGCGCGGGCGACGGGGATGGTGGTGTTGCGTGGAATCACCTTCTCCATCAGGCCACCCATGGTTTCCAGCCCCAGGGACAACGGAATCACGTCGAGCAGCAGCAGTTCGCCACCGTCGCGCTTGTTGCCTGCCAGGGTATCGGCCTGGATCGCGGCACCAATGGCCACCACTTGATCCGGATCGATTTCAGTCAGCGGCTGACGGCCAAACGCTTCGGCAACAGCGTCGCGAACGCGCGGCACACGGGTCGAACCACCGACCATCACCACGGCAGCGACATCTTCCAACTCAACACCGGAATCACGCACGGCGCGGCGGCAAGCCTTGAGGCTGCGGGCGACCATCGGCTCGATCAACGAATCGAAGGCTTCACGGGTCAGCTGGGCCGACCAATTGCCGTAGGAAACGTCAACAGAGACCGCGCCAGTCAGGGCTTCCTTGGCGGCACAGGCGGTTTGCAGCAGATGGCGCTGCTCGCCGGGGTCTAGGTCAGCAGACAAACCGGCACTGTTGATGATCCAACCGGCGATCGCGTGGTCGAAGTCATCGCCGCCCAGGGCCGTATCACCACCAGTGGCCAACACCTCAAAGACACCGCCAGTCAGGCGCAGGATTGAAATATCAAAGGTGCCGCCGCCCAGGTCGTAAATTGCGACCAAGCCTTCGGCATGCTGATCCAAGCCGTAAGCCACGGCAGCAGCGGTCGGCTCGTTGAGCAGACGCAGCACGTTCAGGCCGGCGAGCTTCGCCGCATCCTTGGTGGCTTGGCGCTGAGCGTCATCAAAGTAGGCTGGAACCGTAATTACCGCGCCGACCAGTTCGCCGCCCAAGGTGGTTTCCGCGCGCTGGCGCAGCACCTTGAGGATATCGGCCGACACTTCCACCGGGCTTTTCGGGCCCTGGACGGTGTCGATGAACGGCATGTGCGACTCACCGCCAACAAAGCGGTACGGCAACTGGTCACCCAATTGCTTGACGTCGGACAACCCACGACCCATCAAGCGCTTGACCGACAGCACGGTGTTCAATGGATCGGTAGAGGCTGCCCGCTTGGCCGACTCACCGACTTCGGTGTGATCAGCGTGATAGCGCACTGCCGACGGCAGGATCACCTGGCCATCAGCATCGGGCAGCGGCTCGGACAGGCCGCTGCGCAAGGCGGCGACCAGGGAATTGGTGGTGCCCAAGTCGATTCCGACCGCCAGGCGACGCTGGTGCGGTTGAGGACTTTGGCCGGGTTCGGCGATCTGCAGTAGGGCCATGGTAATCAGGTCTTATCTGTCTTTCAGGCGTGCAACATGGGCAGCGCTGGGTTAATCGTCGAGGCGCTCTTCTAACTGGCGCACTTCGTAGGTGAGCTTGTCGAGGAACTGCATGCGCCGCATCAGGCGTTCTGCCTGCTCACGTTGCGCTGCATCATCCCAACAGGCTGCGAAGCTTTCGTAGAGCGCATCCTGAGCCACTTTCAGACGCCGCTTGAAGACCGCGACACCCGCCAGATCGGCTTCGTCCTGCAAGTCTTCGAGCTCTTCGCGCAACTGCATCTGCTGCATCAGAAAGTCCGGATCATGCACCGTGACTTCCAGCGGCAACTCACCACCATTCATCGCGAGCAGGTAACGCGCGCGCTTGGGGGGGCTTTTGAGTGTCTGATAGGCTTCGTTGAGGCTGGCCGATTGCTCCAGCGCCAGGCGTTGCTCGCGCTCGGAAGCGTCAGCGAAGCGGTCCGGATGCACGCCACGCGCCAATTCACGGTAGCGCCTGGCAAGCTGCTCGAGGTCCAGCCGAAAGCTCGGCTGCAGCTCGAATAAAGCGAAATGACAAGGATTGCCCACAAGTAGCCTCAGATGTTGAAGCTTTCGCCGCAGCCACATTCACCGCGCACGTTGGGGTTGTTGAACTTGAAGCCTTCGTTCAACCCTTCCTTGACGAAATCGAGTTCGGTGCCGTCCAGGTAGGTCAGGCTTTTCGGGTCGATGATCACTTTCTCGCCGTGACTTTCGAACACCTGATCTTCCCCCACCACCTCGTCGACAAACTCCAGCACATAGGCAAGGCCGGAACAGCCCGTGGTGCGAACACCCAGACGAATCCCCTCACCTTTACCGCGCCCATCCAGGGAGCGTCGCACGTGCCGCGCAGCCGCTTCTGTCATGCTGATAGCCATCGTTGACTCCTTACTCGTCGCCAAATGCTTAGATCAAGCCTTTCTTCTGCTTGTAGTCACGAACGGCGGCCTTGATGGCGTCTTCTGCGAGCACGGAGCAGTGGATTTTCACTGGCGGCAGAGCCAGTTCTTCGGCCAGTTGGGTGTTGCTGATAGTCACAGCCTCATCCAGGGTCTTGCCTTTCATCCATTCGGTCGCCAGGGAGCTGGAGGCGATAGCCGAACCGCAGCCGTAAGTCTTGAACTTGGCGTCTTCGATAACGCCCGCCTCATTGACTTTGATCTGCAGGCGCATCACATCGCCGCACGCCGGAGCGCCGACCATGCCGGTGCCGACATCAGGGTCTTCCGCATCCATCTTGCCGACGTTGCGCGGGTTTTCGTAGTGGTCAATGACCTTTTCGCTGTAAGCCATGGTACTGAATCCTCACTCATCAGGGCCGCTCTGGAGCCCTGTAAAAACGCCTGCGTTTTCCGCCACGTTCCTACAGAGCCGGGGTGGCGGCTTCTATAGTTAGTGTGCCGCCCACTCGATCTTGGAAATATCGATGCCGTCTTTGTACATATCCCAGAGCGGCGACAAGGTGCGCAGCTTGGTGACGGCCTCGCAGACTTTCTGCGCGGCGTAGTCGACTTCTTCTTCGGTGGTGAAACGGCCAAACGTAAAGCGGATCGAGCTGTGCGCCAGTTCGTCGTTGCGGCCAAGGGCGCGCAGCACGTAGGACGGCTCAAGGGAGGCCGAGGTGCAGGCCGAACCGGACGAAACCGCCAGGTCCTTGAGCGCCATGATCAGCGACTCGCCTTCGACGTAGTTGAAGCTCAAATTCAGGTTGTGCGGTACACGGGCAGTCATGCTGCCATTGATGTACAGCTCTTCAAGGTTTTCGACCTGCTTGTAGAAGCGATCGCTCAGAGCCTTGATGCGCACGTTTTCGGCAGCCATGTCTTCCTTGGCTACGCGGAATGCTTCGCCCATACCAACGATCTGGTGGGTCGCCAGGGTGCCCGAACGCATGCCGCGCTCGTGACCGCCGCCGTGCATGGTGGCTTCGATGCGCACGCGAGGTTTGCGGCTCACGTACAGGGCACCGATGCCTTTAGGACCGTAGGTTTTGTGCGCCGAGAACGACATCAGGTCGACTTTCAGCTTCGACAGGTCGATGTCGACCTTGCCGGTGGACTGAGCAGCGTCGACGTGCAGCAACACACCTTTGGAGCGGGTCAGCTCGCCGATGGCCACGATGTCGTTGATGGTGCCGATTTCGTTGTTCACGTGGATCACGGAAACCAGGATGGTGTCATCACGCATCGCCGCTTCGATCATCGCCGGCGTCACGATACCGTCGGTGGTCGGCTCGAGGTAGGTGACTTCGAACCCCTCACGCTCCAATTGGCGCATGGTGTCGAGGACCGCCTTGTGCTCGATCTTGGTGGTGATCAGGTGCTTGCCTTTGGTCGCGTAGAAATGCGCGGCGCCCTTGATTGCCAGGTTGTCGGATTCGGTAGCACCGGAGGTCCAGACGATTTCGCGTGGGTCGGCACCCACTAGGTCAGCGACTTGGCGACGAGCGTTTTCAACCGCTTCTTCGGCTTTCCAGCCGAATACGTGGGAACGGGACGCCGGGTTGCCGAAGTTTCCGTCAACCAGCAGGCATTCGCTCATCTTTTGCGCGACACGCGGATCAACCGGGGTGGTCGCTGAGTAATCAAGGTAAATCGGCAATTTCATGGACTTTCTCCTAAATCAGGCTGGCTGGCGTGCCGTTAGCTCTTCGGCTGTCACTCGACGGCGGACGCTTCAATCTTGTCCAGGCGCGGCGCCTTGGTGTTGCAACGGCGCTGGTCCTGACGCTGGGCTACTTCTTGCACCTCACGGCGAGTCACAAGATCAGCCAAGCTGATACCACTCAAAAACTCATGGATCTGCAGGCTCAAGTCACACCACAAGTGGTGGGTCAGGCAGGTGTCGCCAGCGTGGCAATCACCCAAACCCTGGCATTTGGTGGCATCGACGGATTCGTTGACCGCGTCGATCACCTGGGCCACCTGGATACCCTGCATATCGCGGGACAGTTGATAGCCGCCACCCGGTCCACGCACGCTGGAGACCAGATTGCTGCGGCGCAATTTGGCGAACAGCTGTTCGAGGTAGGACAGGGAAATGCCTTGGCGCTCGGAGATATCGGCCAGGGACACCGGCCCAGTTTGCGCGTGCAAAGCCAAATCAAGCATGGCGGTCACCGCGTATCGGCCTTTTGTAGTCAGTCTCATGGACAAGTACCAAGGTGTTTCAGAATGGGAGCAAGTATGCGATTCCCGAGTATTTAAGTCAACTATAAGACCTAGTACTTTAGTCAGGATTAGCCGTAAAAAGGGCGCGCAAATAATATCAGGATGGGGTCGGGACGAACAGCGGGAACACGGCCGAGCAGGAATTCCGAGACCAATGGAGATCAACATGCGTGAGGGGGCTTGCTCGCGATAGCGACGGATCAGTCAATGTATTGGGTGACTGAACCACCGCTATCGGGGGCAAGCCCCCCTCCCACAGGGTATTTCGGCTGATCGTGAGACTTCAGCCGACCTTGGTGGCGGCTTCGTCTTTGATCTCGGCGAAGTCCTCTTCGCGCAGCGAAGGCAGGTCTTTCGCACAATAGCTGCTGCCCAACTCCTTCAGAGCACCACACATGCCGTCCAGCTTGCCATCTACCGCCTGCAGGTGATCAAGCAACTGGCCGATGGCACGAGCCACTGGGTCGGGCATGTCTTCGCTGACGCCGTAGGCATCGAAGCCGATCTTCTCGGCCATAGCCTTGCGCTTGGCTTCCTGCTCATCACCGACTTCCGGCTTGACGATGATCCGCCCTGGAATCCCAACCACGGTTGCCCCGGGCGGCACGGCTTTGGTCACCACTGCATTGGAGCCGACCTTGGCCCCAGCCCCCACAGTGAACGGGCCAAGCACCTTGGCGCCCGCCCCTACCACCACGCCGTTTTCCAGGGTCGGGTGTCGCTTGCCTTTATTCCAACTGGTACCGCCAAGGGTCACGCCCTGGTACAGGGTCACGTCATCGCCGATTTCGGCGGTCTCGCCAATGACGATGCCCATACCGTGGTCGATGAAGAAGCGGCGGCCGACCTTGGCGCCCGGGTGAATCTCGATGCCGGTCAACCAGCGCCCAAAGTTGGACACCACCCGCGCCAGCCATTTCCAACCCATGCCCCACAAGGCACCGGACAGCCGATGAATCCAGATCGCATGCATGCCAGGGTAGCAAGTCAGCACTTCAAAGGCATTGCGCGCCGCCGGGTCCCGGTGGAAAACACTCTGGATATCTTCTCGCAAACGCTCGAACATTTTTAATCCTTCCGCTTAAGAAGCTCGCCACGGGCCGCTTTCTGGGTTTCCGTGAGGATGCCACGCAATATATTCATTTCCGCTCGACTGACCGAGCTGCGTCCGTACAGGCGACGCAGGCGCGCCATCAAGTGCCGGGGTTTTTCCGGATCGAGGAATTCAATGGCCACCAGGGTTTGCTCCAGGTGCTCATAGAACCGCTCCAGCTCGTCCATGGTGGCCAACTCGCCACTTTTGGTCGATGCCACTTCATCCTTCTCGACCTTGCTCGGCTGCCCTTCAGCGGCCAGCCAGGCCATGCGCACTTCGTAACTCAACACCTGCACCGCCGCCCCGAGGTTCAGCGAGCTGAACTCGGGGTCTGATGGAATATGCACGTGATAATGACATCGCTGCAGCTCTTCGTTGGTCAGGCCGGAGTCTTCACGACCGAACACCAGGGCGATTTCAGCGCCGCCGGCGGCTTCCTCCACCACTTTGGTCCCGCACTCACGCGGATCGAGCAATGGCCAAGGGATTCGACGGTCGCGGGCGCTGGTGCCAAGCACCAGGTTGCAGCCGACCAATGCATCTTCCAGGGTGGCGACGACCTGGGCATTTTCAAGGATGTCATTGGCGCCAGAGGCACGGGCATCGGCCTCGTGGTGCGGGAACACGCGCGGCTCGACCAGCACCAGGCGCGTCAGCCCCATGTTTTTCATGGCTCGCGCCACCCCGCCGATATTGCCGGGATGACTGGTATTGACCAAGACGACACGAATGTTTTGCAGCAAGGGAGGCGCTCTCGGACACGGGAAAGGGGAGCAAATCTTACAGAACAGCCTAAGGTTATGCCATGAAAGCTCACGTCGTCCTTCACCTGAAGAAAGTTTCTGCTAGAATGCTCGGCTTTCTTTAACAACCTTAGGTGACACATCCATGCAGCCCATGCTGAATATCGCGCTGCGCGCCGCCCGCAGCGCCAGTGAATTGATCTTCCGCTCCATCGAGCGCCTGGATACCATCAAGGTCGACGAAAAAGACGCCAAGGATTATGTATCCGAGGTGGATCGCGCCGCCGAGCAGAAAATCATCGACGCCCTGCGCAAGGCCTACCCTACCCACAGCATTCTCGGCGAAGAAACCGGCATGCATAAAGGCAGCGGCGAAGGCGAAGACTACCTGTGGATCATCGACCCACTGGATGGCACCACCAACTTCCTGCGCGGCATCCCGCACTTTGCCGTGAGCATCGCCTGCAAATACCGTGGCCGCCTGGAACACGCCGTTGTGCTGGACCCGGTTCGCCAGGAAGAATTCACCGCCAGCCGTGGCCGTGGAGCCCAGTTGAACGGTCGTCGCCTGCGCGTCAGCGGCCGCACCAGCCTGGACGGCGCCCTGCTGGGCACCGGCTTCCCATTCCGTGACGACCAGATGGACAACCTGGACAACTACCTGGGCATGTTCCGCGCCCTGGTTGGCCAGACCGCCGGCATCCGCCGCGCCGGTGCAGCCAGCCTGGACCTGGCCTACGTGGCCGCCGGTCGTTTTGATGCATTCTGGGAATCGGGCCTGTCCGAGTGGGACATGGCGGCGGGCGCGCTGCTGATCCAAGAAGCCGGCGGCCTGGTGAGCGACTTCACTGGTGGTCACGACTTCCTGGAAAAGGGCCACGTGGTTGCCGGTAACACCAAATGCTTCAAGGCAGTATTGACGGCGATCCAGCCGCACCTGCCGGCTTCGCTGAAGCGCTAAGCGAGCGAGCGAGCACAAAAAAGCACCCCTCGGGGCGCTTTTTTTATGCCTGGAATTTGGCGTTAACTTAAATACCAGCAACACCACAAGCCAACCGTGGAAGGGGGCTTGCCCCGGATATCGGAGTTTCAGCTACAGATAGACTGACTGACACACCGCCATCGGGGGCAAGCCCCCTCCCCACATTGTGAACTGCGCCAGGCCCGGAATTACGGCTGGTTCTGACCGAGAATCAAACGCCCCTCTTTATCGACCGGGATCTGACCGCCTGGATCACGATCCATGCGCACCGTACCTTCCTTGCCACCCAAGGTGTAACGCACGTCATAGCCGACAACCTTATCGCTGATGTCGTTGACGGTGTTACAACGGGTTTGCGTGGTGGTGTAGGTATCGCGGTTCTGCATGCCTTCCTGAACCTTGTTACCGGCGTAGCCGCCACCGACCGCACCGGCTACGGTGGCCAGTTTCTTACCGTTACCGCCACCGACCTGGTTACCCAACAGGCCACCCGCCAGCGCACCGACCACCGTACCAACGATCTGGTGTTGATCCTGCACCGGCTTCTGCCGGGTCACTGCGACGTCCTTGCAGACCTCGCGAGGCGTCTTAATCTGGGTGTTCACCGGCTGCACCGCCAGCACTTGCGCATACTCAGGGCCGCTTTTTACCAGGCTATAGGTGGCAACAGCACCCCCGGCAGTCACACCGACAGCACCCAATACCGCACCAACCAGCAACGACTTGTTCACGTTGAACCTCCTGACCATCACAAACGGACCGAAAGATCCGCGCTATACCCAGCCTTGGAGCAAAAAAAAAGGCGCGAGTTCAATACTCGCGCCTTCTTTGTAACAACAAATCAACGCTCACCCATCAAGGGCGGTCGTCGACCTCCTTGCCAGTCGCGGCCGGAGGGATCAGGTCTTCGCTGTTGAGGTTCAGCCAGATCAGTACCACGTTGGCGATGTAGATCGACGAGTAGGTGCCCGCCAGAACGCCGATAAACAGCGCCAGGGAGAAGCCCCACAGGTTGTCACCACCAAAGATCATCAGTGCCGCGATCGCCAGCAAGGTGGAGATCGACGTCGCCATGGTCCGCAACAGGGTCTGAGTGGTGGAGATGTTGATGTTCTCGATCAGCGTCGCCTTGCGCAGTACGCGGAAGTTCTCTCGAACCCGGTCGAATACCACGATGGTGTCGTTGAGGGAGTAACCAATGATCGCCAGCACGGCAGCCAGTACGGTCAGGTCGAAGGTGATCTGGAAGTACGCCAGGATACCCACGGTTACCACCACGTCATGGATCAGCGACACAATGGCGCCAACCCCGAACTTCCACTGAAAGCGGAAAGCCAGGTAGATCATGATGCCGCCGAGCGCCATCAGCATGCCGAGACCACCCTGGTCGCGCAGCTCTTCACCCACTTGCGGGCCGACGAACTCGACGCGCTTGACCGACGCTGGGTTATCACCGCCGACCTTCTGCAAGGCCTCGGCGACCTGATGACCCAGTTGCGGGTCTTCGCCCGGCATGCGCACCAGCAGGTCGGTGGTCGCACCGAAGCTCTGCACGATGGCTTCGTGATAGCCGGCCTTGACCAGCTCGCTGCGCACCTGGCTAACGTCGGCTGGCTTCTCGTAGGTCAGCTCGATGAGCGTACCGCCGGTGAAGTCCAGACCGTAGTTAAGGCCCTTATGGAACCAGCTGAACAACGCCAGAACGGTAAGGAGCACAGTGACGCCGAACGCAATATTGCGAACGCCCATGAAGTTGATTGTACGTAACATGGCAGCCCCTTAAATCCACAACTTCTTGAAGTCACGCCCGCCAAAGATCAGGTTGACCATTGCGCGGGTCACCATGATGGCCGTGAACATCGAGGTAAAGATACCGAGGGACATGGTCACCGCAAAACCTTTGACCGGGCCGGTACCCATGGCAAAGAGAATCCCGCCGACCAGCAATGTGGTCAGGTTGGAGTCGAGAATCGCGGTAAATGCCCGGCCGAAGCCTTCGTTGATTGCACGCTGCACGGTCATGCCAGCGGCGATCTCTTCACGAATCCGCGAGAAGATCAGCACGTTGGCGTCCACCGCCATACCCATGGTCAGCACGATACCGGCGATACCTGGCAGGGTCAGCGTAGCACCCAGCAGCGACATCAAGGCCAGCAGCATCACCATGTTGCCCGCCAGGGCCACGGTAGCGATGATGCCGAAGAAGCGGTAGATGGCGATGATGAACAGCGACACGAACAGCATGCCCCACAAGGCCGCATCGACACCCTTGGTGATGTTGTCGGCACCCAGGCTCGGGCCGATGGTGCGCTCTTCAGCGAAGTACATCGGCGCAGCCAGGCCACCGGCACGCAGCAGCAGGGCCAGCTCGGACGATTCGCCCTGGCCGTTCAGGCCGGTGATGCGGAATTGAGCACCCAGCGGCGACTGGATGGTCGCCAGGCTGATGATCTTCTTCTCTTCCTTGAAGGTCTGCACCGGCACGTCTTTCTCGACGCCGTTGACCATTTGCTTGGTGTAGGTGGTGATCGGGCGTTGCTCGATGAAGATCACCGCCATGCTGCGACCGACGTTGCTGCGCGTGGCGCGGCTCATCAGTTCGCCGCCGTGGCCATCCAGGCGGATGTTCACTTCAGGCGTACCGTGCTCGCCGAAACCGGCCTTGGCGTCAGTCACCTGGTCGCCGGTGATGATCAAGCCACGCTCGATCTGCGCCGCAGGGCGGTTGCCTTCACGGAACTCGAAGGTCTCGGAAGTGGCTTTGGAAGCACCCGGCTCGGCGGCCAGACGGAATTCCAGGTTGGCTGTCTTACCGAGGATGCGCTTGGCTTCAGCGGTGTCCTGCACGCCCGGCAGCTCAACCACGATGCGGTTGGCACCCTGGCGCTGAACGATCGGCTCGGCCACACCCAGTTCGTTGACGCGGTTACGTACCGTGGTCAAGTTCTGCTTGATGGAGTATTCGCGGATTTCCGCCAGCTTGGCCGGGGTCATCGCCAGACGCAGTACAGGTTGACCGTTGAGGTCGGCCGGTACGATGTCGAAATCGTTGAAGTTCTTGCGGATCAGCGCACGGGCCTGTTCGCGCGCGGCCTCGTCAGAGAAGCCCAGCTGGATGGCACCGTTGAGCTGCGGCAGGCTGCGATAACGCAACTTCTCTTTACGCAGCAGGCTCTTCACGTCGCCTTCGTAGACTTTCAGGCGCGCGTCGAGGGCCTTGTCCATGTCGACTTCCAGCAGGAAGTGAACACCACCGGACAAGTCCAGACCCAGCTTCATCGGGTGCGCACCAATGCTGCGCAGCCATTTTGGCGTGGTCTGTGCCAGGTTGAGCGCGACAACATAGTCGTCACCCATGGCCTTACGCACGACGTCTTTGGCCGGCAACTGGTCTTCTTGCTTGGTCAGGCGCAACAAGCCGCCCTTCGCATCAGCTGCCAAGGTTGCCGCTTTAACCTGGATACCCGCATCGGTGAGCGCTTTGCTCGCGCGTTCCAGGTCAGCCTGATTGACCTTCAGCGAAGTGCTGGCGCCAGAGATCTGGATCGCAGGGTCATCAGGATAGAGATTGGGAGCGGAATAAATAAAACCGATCGCCAGCACCGCCAGGATCAGTAGGTATTTCCACAGAGGGTATTTGTTCAGCATCACGCCGCCCGCTTATAACGCGGGGCGCCTTGCGCGCCCCGTCGATTGGTAAAGGTTGGAACTTAGATCGCTTTGAGCGTGCCTTTAGGCAACGTGGCGGCGATGGCGCCCTTCTGGAACTTCATTTCTACGGTGTCGGAGACTTCCAGAACCACGAAAGCGTCGGAAACCTTGGTGATCTTGCCCGCGATACCGCCGGTCGTCACAACTTCGTCACCTTTTTGCAGGCTGCCGAGCAGGTTTTTCTGCTCTTTGGCGCGCTTGGCCTGTGGACGCCAGATCATCAGGTAGAAGATGACCAGGAAGCCGACCAGGAAAATCCACTCGAAACCACCGCCCAGGGGGCCGGCAGCAGCAGGCGCAGCGGCATCAGCCATGGCGTTAGAGATAAAAAAGCTCATTTAGCACTCCAGTTGCAAATAGTGAATCTTAGGGTCGGAAAACTCAGTCCAAGGGCGGCACAGGGAGCCCGCGCTTGGCATAGAAGGCATCGACGAAGGCGGCCAATGTACCCTGTTGAATAGCCTCGCGCAAACCAGCCATCAGGACTTGGTAGTGACGCAAATTGTGGATGGTATTCAACATGCTACCCAGCATTTCCCCGCACTTGTCCAGATGGTGCAGATAAGCACGGGAGAAGTTCTGGCAGGTGTAGCAGTCACAGGTGGGATCGAGCGGCGAATCATCATGGCGATGGAACGCGTTACGGATCTTCAGCACGCCTGTATCGATGAACAGATGCCCATTGCGGGCATTACGGGTTGGCATCACGCAATCGAACATGTCCACACCGCGGCGCACACCCTCTACGAGATCTTCCGGTTTGCCAACGCCCATAAGGTAACGAGGTTTGTCAGCCGGCATCAGGCCCGGCAGGTAATCCAGCACCTTGATCATCTCGTGCTTGGGCTCACCTACCGACAGACCGCCGATGGCCAGACCGTCGAAGCCGATCTTGTCCAAGCCTTCCAGCGAGCGTTTACGCAGGCTTTCATGCATGCCGCCCTGGACGATACCGAACAGCGCCGCGGTGTTGTCGCCGTGGGCGTTCTTCGAGCGCTGGGCCCAACGCAGCGACAACTCCATGGAAACCCGCGCGACGTCTTCATCAGCCGGGTACGGCGTGCATTCGTCAAAAATCATCACAATGTCGGAGCCCAGGTCGCGCTGGACCTGCATCGACTCTTCCGGGCCCATGAACACTTTGGAACCGTCGACCGGCGAGGCGAAGGTCACGCCCTCCTCCTTGATCTTGCGCATCGCGCCCAGGCTGAACACCTGGAAACCACCCGAGTCAGTGAGGATCGGGCCTTGCCACTTCATGAAGTCATGCAGGTCGCCGTGCTTCTTGATCACTTCCGTGCCCGGGCGCAGCCACAGGTGGAAGGTGTTGCCGAGGATGATCTCGGCGCCGGTGGCGACGATGTCGCGCGGCATCATGCCTTTGACGGTGCCGTAGGTGCCCACAGGCATGAATGCCGGGGTCTCGACGGTGCCGCGTGGGAACGTCAGGCGACCGCGACGGGCTTTGCCGTCAGTGGCCAGCAATTCAAACGACATACGGCTCATAGTTGTTCCTCGGGGCCCGCGTCTTTAGGGGCAGTCGGCGCCGGATTACGGGTGATAAACATCGCATCACCGTAGCTGAAAAAACGGTATCCATTGTCGATGGCGGCCTGATAAGCAGCCATGGTTTCCGGATAACCGGCAAATGCCGACACCAGCATCAACAGCGTGGATTCCGGCAAATGGAAGTTGGTCACCAGGGCATCGACCACATGAAACGGCCGGCCAGGGTAAATAAAGATATCGGTGTCGCCACTGAACGGCTTGAGCACGCCATCACGCGCCGCGCTTTCCAGGGAACGCACGCTGGTGGTGCCCACGGCAATAACCCGTCCGCCGCGCGCCTTGCACGCGTTGACCGCGTCCACGACGTCCTGGCTGACTTCCAGCCATTCGCTGTGCATATGGTGGTCTTCGATGTTATCCACACGCACCGGCTGAAACGTCCCGGCCCCCACGTGCAGGGTCACATACGCAGTCTCGACGCCCTTGGCGGTGATCGCATCCAGCAACGGCTGGTCAAAATGCAGCCCGGCCGTTGGCGCGGCCACGGCGCCGAGGCGCTGGGAGTAGACCGTCTGATAGCGCTCGCGGTCCGAGTCTTCGTCGGGGCGGTCTATATAAGGAGGTAACGGCATATGGCCGACGCGTTCAAGCAGCGGCAACACTTCCTCGGCAAACTTGAGCTCGAACAACGCATCATGGCGCGCCACCATCTCGGCTTCGCCACCGCCATCGATCAGCAGGGTCGAACCCGGTTTCGGCGACTTGCTGGAACGCACATGGGCCAGCACGCGATGGCTGTCCAACACCCGCTCCACCAGAATTTCCAGCTTGCCGCCGGAGGCTTTCTGGCCAAACAGCCGCGCCGGAATCACACGGGTATTGTTGAACACCATCAAATCGCCTGGGCGTAAATGCTCAAGCAAATCAGTGAATTGACGGTGTGCGAGGGCACCACTCACCCCGTCCAGGGTCAGCAGTCGACTGGCGCGACGCTCGGCCAAAGGGTGGCGAGCGATCAGCGAATCAGGGAGCTCAAAAGTAAAGTCAGCAACGCGCATGATGGGGTTCGTCTAGCAGGGCCGGGAAGTCTAGCGGAAATAGTCAAAATTGACCATGAAACGTGATTGACCAACGGTAATCTCATCTCTATACTTCGCCGCCATTGAGCCCTGATGGCGGAATTGGTAGACGCGGCGGATTCAAAATCCGTTTTCGAAAGAAGTGGGAGTTCGATTCTCCCTCGGGGCACCATCTTAAAAAAAGACCTTGAAATTCAAGGTCTTTTTTTTCGCCTGTCGAAAAGTGGGCAACCGACAAAATCCCTGGCCACCGCTCCCTCAACTTGAAACACGGCCCGCTGTGGGAGCTGGCTTGAACTGGCCTAATGATTTTGGACACTTCAATCGGGCGCTATGATGGCGCCCAAATCTGAGGTGTTTGGATATGCGTAAATCTTATTCGAGTGAGTTCAAACTCAAGGCGGCCAGCATGGTGCTGGACGAGGGGCAGTCGGTTCCCGACGTCTGTGCCAGTCTGGATATTGGCCCGACTGCGTTGCGCCGCTGGGTCGATCAGGTTCGCAAAGAGCGGCTGGGCTCGACTCCGATTGGCGCCAAGGCTATTACCGCCGATCAACGAGAGATTCAGCAGCTCAAAGCGTTACTCAGGCAAAAAGACCTGGACATCGAAATCCTAAAAAAGGCCAGTGCTCTCTTGCTGTTGGACGCCAAAGATCATTCACGTTGATCTGTGAGCTGGACGAGCAGTACGGCGTTAACAATTGCTGTCGGGCGTTCGATGTTAACCGCAGCAGTTTTTACGCCTGGCGTCAGCGCCAAGGCAAGGTGAAACCTGAGCGGGAAAAGCTCAAAGCCGCCCTGGTCGAGCATCACAAGGAGTCCAGAGCATCTGCTGGATCGCGTACTTTAGCTAAGGAACTGCAAGCCAAGGGGCATCGCGTCGGGCGGTACATGGCGCGTAGCCTGATGCGTGAAGCGGGCGTCATCAGTCGTCAACGCCGGCGGCATAAGTACAAATCATCCGGCGTGGAAGCGCTGGTAGCGCCGCATGTGCTCAAGCGCCAGTTTGATGTCACAGCGATCAACCAGGTGTGGTGTGGCGATGTGACGTATATCAAAGTCGGCAAGCGCTGGATGTATTTCGCGGCAGTTCTGGATCTGTTCGCTCGCCGGATTGTGGGGTGGTCGTTTTCGATGATTTCCGATGCCACGCTGACCTGCGAAGCGTTGCGAATGGCGGTCGAGTTGCGAGGCCGTCCAAAAGAGGTGCTGTTTCACTCCGACCAAGGCTGTCAGTACACCAGCCACAAATTCAGGAATGAAATGCGCAAGCATGGACTCCTGCAAAGCATGAGTCGCAAAGGTGAGTGCTGGGACAACGCCCCGATGGAGCGTTTCTTTGGGAGCCTTAAATCAGAATGGGTACCAGAAGATGGCTACAGCTCAGAGCATGAAGCCCGAGTGGATTTGCAGCGTTATTTGATGCGTTACAACAACGTCAGGCTCCACAGCTACAACGGCTACCGGTCGCCGGTAGCTATGGAGAAACTGGCGGCGTGAAACCTTAACTGGTGTCCAAAATTAGTTGACCAGTTCAGCTTGCCTGCGATAGCGTCAGCCGCAACGCCCTCAAACCACCAGACTAAATACCCGCCACGTCTCCCTCCTCCATCACCCCATTGGGCAACACCCCATTCGCCAAATCATCCACCACCGCCTTTGCCATCTCCCCCAAATAATGCGCCGCCCAGGCATAACGATCCGCGCCCGTGTCCATGGCGGCATCCAACGCCAGCAGTTTTGAACAGCGCAGCAACTCGGAGGCATGCTCCAGGGCATCGCGGATGGGCACGCCGGAATTGACGCGGAATAGCCGGTGAAGGTTGGGCAGTTTGCCACAGGTGGAAAAGGTGATGACACCTAGGGTTTTGTTGAGGGGTAGGTTGATCATTGGACACCTCCTGGATGGGCGGAGGTGTGGGTTTTGGGATTGCGGGGGTATGGCCTGTCAGAAATACTCATGGCTTAAGCTCCTAATATAGTGAGCCTATTGTTTCTCGGATTCTCAAGTCTGGTCGCTGGGTTGGAAGCGACGGGGAGGAAGTTAGCGCAGGAGCGATTGGGGTTGAAAGTCAGTATCTGTGGCGAAAAGTTTCCATTAGGTCGCTCGGGGTTGGCGAACCACGCCGATTCCCCCCCAGATGCAGAGAGTGTCAGATTTTTTGTGTGCGGGCCGTTAACGGCCTGCCGTTAGGTAGGCCTTAGTTTTACCAGGTCGGCCTGATAAATCGATCTCCATACAAGATCGCAAATTGATTCATCGCACTCTTCCAGTCGTGTGCCGGCTTGCCCCAGTTTGCGGTGATATTGCGTAAGCCCAACCAGATTAGCTTCGTCGCGGCATCGTCCGTTGGGAAATGGCCTCTGGTCTTGATGATCTTGCGCAACTGAGCGTTGATACTCTCGATGGCGTTCGTTGTGTAGATCACTTTACGTATGGCCGGGGGAAACACGAAGAAGGGGATAACTCGATCCCACGCACGCTTCCAGGCCTTTGCGACCGTTGGATATTGCTTGCCCCAAGGGCCGGTTTCGAAGGCTAACAGCGCTTGTTCAGCGGCGTCAGCGTTGAGTGCCTGATAGATCGGCTTCAACGCTTTCGCCAGCTCGCGGCGCTTATCCCAAGGCGCGTAATCAAGACTGTTACGGATCAAATGCACAATGCAGGTCTGCAACGTCGTCTCGGGAAATACCGCGCTCAGCGCTTCAGGCATACCTTTGAGGCCATCAGTTACTGCGATCAAGACGTCCTCGACACCTCGGGTTTTGAGGTCGTTGAAGACCTTCATCCAAAACTTCGCACCTTCGGTTGTTTCAATCCAAATGCCCAAGATGTCTCGGGTTCCATCCGGCAAGACACCCAGCGCCAGGTAGATTGCCTTGTTGCGAACCAAACCTTCGTCGCGAATTTTGACTCGCAACGCATCGAAGAAAATCACCGGATACATCGGCTCAAGCGGTCGTTGTTGCCAGGCAGTGACTTCGTCTAAAACCGCATCGGTCACTGAACTGATGAAATCGTGAGAGACCTCTGTTCCGTACTGTTCGGATAAAAATGCACGGATCTCACGGACCGTCATGCCTCGGGCATACATCGCAATGATCTTGTCATCAAAGCCCGTAAAGCGGCGTTCGTGTTTTGGGATCAGGATCGGCGCAAAACTTCCATCGCGATCTCTGGGAATGTCCAGGCGAAGCGGGCCGTCATCGGTGAGCACCGTTTTGCCGCTCTTGCCGTTGCGCTGGTTACTCGACTCCTCAGGGCGCTCCGCGCCCTGAGGATAGCCAAGGTGGTGACCCAGTTCGGCACCAAGGGCTCGCTCGATCAGCGCCTTTTTGAACGCCATCGACGCATCCTGAATGGCTTCGGCACTCATCGGACCGCTGACGAACTGGTCGATCAGCTCTTTGGGAATGGTTGGAAGATCACGCGGGGCCTCACGGGCCGGTTTCTTTTTGGTCGGCATATATGCACCTCTTCTGCAATGTTATGCCCGAACACAAAATTTATGACAGTCCCCAGATGCAGGAAACAACCGGGGTCTGCCCCCGATTACTTCCGGGAAAACGTATTGGTTTAATGGGCATCAGAAATGACAGTGTGCGCAGGTCGCGATGGCTGATATCTTTCCCGCGCGCCCAATCGCGTCCAATCAACGCCGATCCAATCAAGGAAGATAAAAACAATGAAAGTATTGCTCATCGCTTCGCTAGGAATTTTGTCGCTGACTCAAACATCACTATCCTTCGCGGATAATGCTAATGGAAAAAATCTCTATCTACAGCGATGCAGCATGTGCCATGGAATGGATCTCAAAGCAACAGGACCGCTGGCTAAAAAAAGTAATCCGCCGACTCCTGATCTAACAACGCTCGCTTTCAAAAAACGATTAAATGATTATCCGGGCGTGATAGTGTCTTCGATAATACTTCGCCCAAATGGCGACTTAATTCCAAGAACCTTGCGAGAGAATGGAGTAAAGCTATCGCCGCACTCATGGAGCGTTAAGGATTTTCGCGATTTAAATCAATACATGGGTGGCGTTATTTCACAAACCCGATGACCGTTGAAGTGCCTGGTCCTATGCTGTCTCCTTGGATTGACATGCCGCTTTAAGCGCTCTGCCAACAGTTCAAACTCGATACATTTGCTACGGATTGGCCTACGCTGGAACAGCAGGCTGCCGAGAAAGAAACGAAGAACGCGCTGCGGTTATCGCAGGAGCTCAACGGCTCAACAGCCACATGAACGGTGATTTTTAGAATAGCTAACATGACGACCAAGCCTTCTGCGCAAGTATCCCGCGCTGAGTACGCGCGACGGATAAATCGTGTACTCAACTACATCGATGCTCACCTCGATCAGCCGTTAGATGGCGCGCAGTTAGCCGACATCGCCAATTTCTCGCGCTTCCATTTTCATCGAATTTTCGCCGCATGGATGGGCGAAACGCTTGGCAGTTACGCACAGCGTCGACGGCTCGAGAAGGCGGCCTTCCGGCTGTCCTGTGGTAGCCATGAAACAGTACTTGAAACAGCGTTGGCCACCGGCTTCCACTCGGGCGAAGCGTTTGCGCGAGCCTTCAAACTCAAGTTCGGCTGCACGCCATCGACCTGGCGCTCCACGACTCTTCAGCGGCTGAAAATGCAGGCGTCCGCGATCGGACAGCAACCAGGCAACCAAGAGAGCAATCCTGATCAGGTCTTCAGCAATATCCATCAGGAAGGCGAGCCCGCGCTCGGTGAATCTGACGTCTCTTATCGGCTAACGGAAACTTGTGCCATGGATGTACGTATCATTGATTTACCAAAAGCACGCGTCGCGTATCAACGATTGATCGGTCCATATGGGCCCGCCATCGGCGAATTTTGGCGCGGTACCATTGCGCCGTGGATGCGCTCAAATGGCCTCAGTGATGAAACGTGTTATGGCATAGGTCATGACGACCCGTCTCTCACTCCAGCCAACAAGTGCCGCTACGACGCTTGCGTCGAAGTACCGGCACATTTTGTTGCTAGCGGCCAGGTCGATATTCTAGCTCTGCCGGGCGGCCGTTATGCCGTAGCGAGTTTCAAAGGGAAAGCTAAGGTTTTAGGTAACGCCTGGATATGGCTGACGCGTGAATGGATGCCGTCCAGCGGACTACAATGCGACGATAGGCCTTGCTTCGAGATGTTTTCTGCGACCACGGCACTTGACCCACACACCGGTGAGTTTAGCTGCGACATCTGCATTCCAGTGCGAGCGCTGTAACGCAACTCCCGCGTGCCGCATTGTTTAGGGGCGTGAGCGCATCGCATTCACCAGCCACTATCGTTATGCCATGCAGCTGCATGGCATAACGCAAAATCGAGCAAGCGATAAGAGCCCATATCCCTAACGCAGCATTCGTTAAAGTCCATCATTGATCTAGCTGCACAGGTGAAAATCAGACGAGTTAATTCTCTTCACTCGAAATGGTTTACGGCCGATTGTGTTGAAAAAGTCGGTTTTCCCAAAACACTCGAAATTGATGGATGAAAACACCTCTGTTGCACGCTGCTACGTTAAATCCGAGTCCTGAACCTTCTGCCAAAAACTCAGATTTCAATCTCAGGCGCGTACTTTTCTGCCGTGGAATTCGAAGCCGACTTTTTCAACAGAATCGGTCGATTTCTGCCGGTCATATCCGGCAGAAGTCGCCCCTTAACTCACTGCCAGCCAGAAGAAAAGCCAACGTCCACGAGAATCGGCCTCGGCAAATAAATCCGCCCCCCCTTTTCCCTCATTGCTCTAGATCGAACATCCTCGCGAACCGGTCATACAGTCAACCGATAGGTAGACTGCACCAACCCCGAAGGAAAGCTGCAACTGGATACCAGTTCCAAGCCAATGTCCTTCTTCAGGGCCCCAAACAATCGCCTTCCCGATCCGATCAGTACGGGAACAGTGGTAATCACCATATCGGCGACTAACCCATCGCGCAGGAAGGATTGCACCAACTGCCCGCCGTCGACATAGACACGATGCACGCCTTGCCTCGTCAGTTCGGCCATCAGCTCCCCTGGTGCGAGGTTTGAGAAACGCAGCGTGCCCTTCAGCGCCTCGGGCACGGGCGTAGCGGCCAGTTGTTCAGACAGAACCACTACGGGCCGGTCGTAGAACCATGTGTCGAAGGTCCGCACCTTCTCATAGCTGCCTCGCCCCATCACGATTACATCCTTGTCGGCAATGAAGGCGCAGTAGCCGTGATCTTCATTCGGATCATCACGCTGCAAAAGCCAGTCAATGTCGCCATCTGGCCGGGCGATGAAGCCGTCCAGGCTGACGGCGATGAAAACATGTGCAGTGGCCATCAGGGCCTCCCTATAGAAACGCCGTTTATTCATCCATGATCATAAGCCGAATAAAAGGCTCGCCCTATCCCAATCTCTGCGCCTGATAACAGGCGTGTATCACTCCCCGTCAACGGCACTGCAATGTAGACCGCACCGGCACTTACACCTGCCATGGGCATAAGGAGGAAAACGTTGGCGGTTATAGTTAGCCAACTAACCTGTTCATGCTTATTACCGCAATACCGAAAACAACACATCGCCTCATCCAAAAGTCTTAACTCCCCTATTAATAGGTCGTGATTTTGCAAAGAGGCGTTGACGTATTTGTCACGTCAGGAATATGGTTTTCATACCCCCTCGCGCTTTATCAAGTGCCCCCCGACGTCCGGGGTTATACGTATTGGTAAATTGCGAAAAAATAAAAACAAATACGCAGGCCGACCATGTACCAGACGTTAAAACGTATGCTCCTCTGCTCGGCCTGCATTTACGTCCCCATTTTCGCGCACGCGCAAGAAACGGAATTGCCGACGATCCAAGTCATCGGCAGTTCGCCCGTCGCCGGCGACTCAATCGATCGGGATAAAGTGCCGACCGATACTCAATCGCTGATTGCCGACGATTTCGACCGCAATAAATCAGCCTCAGTATTAGACACGCTCTCTCAACAGACCCCAGGCCTTCAGATCTCCGATGTCCAGGGCAACCCGTTCTCGCAGGACATCAATCTGCGTGGCTTCAGGGCCTCCGCGACGCAAGGAACCCCGCAGGGGCTGGCCGTTTATATGAACGGCGTGCGTATCAACGAAGCGTTCGGCGATACCGTGAATTTTGACCTGGTGCCCACCGTGGCCATTGACCGTGCTGACGTATGGACCAGCAATCCGGTCTTCGGACTCAACGCCCTCGGCGGGGCGATCAATCTGCAACTCAAGAACGGCTTCACCTATGACGGACTGGAAGCCGAGGTCACAGGAGGGTCGTTCGGACGCCTCGGCAGCTCTCTGCAATACGGTGCCCAAAAAGACAACTGGGCCTTCTACACCTCCGGTGAAGAAATCCATGAAGACGGCTGGCGTGATCACTCCTCTTCGAGGATCAAGCGGTTCTACACCGACCTTGGCTACAAGGACGACGAGCGTGAGTTCCATCTAAGCCTCTCGGGCGCGTCGAACACGCTGGGGGTCATTGGCCCGACCCCGGTCGAGGAACTGGCGCGTAGATACTCAAGCGTCTACACGTTTCCCCAGACAACCGAAAACAACATGTTGATGATCGGCCTTAACGGCAAGGTATCGATCAATGACGACTGGGCGGTGCAAAGCAATATCTACGTGCGCCATTTCGACCAGAAACATGTCGATGGCAACACCTCCGATGTGGCGGCATGTACGGGCGATCCCACGCAGTTATGCCTTGGCGACGCGGCCGCGCAGAACGCCAGGAGCGGAGAAAACCTAGCATCGAACTTGCTGCCTGGCAGCGGATTGAACCAGGGGATCGCCGGGTCGATAGACCGCACTCACGTCGACTCCGACACCGTCGGCGCCTCTCTCCAGACCACGTATGACGGCTCGCTCCTAAAGCTGAACAATCATTTCGTGGCAGGTGCCAACATCGACTATTCCAGCCTGTCGTTTTCCGGAAGCAATGAACTCGGGACGATACCGGACACCACGATAGATCCTTACGTAATCGGCTCCGGAATCACTTATCAGACCAGCGACGGCTTGATTCAACCGGTCAGGCTAAGCGCGAAGAATACCTATCAGGGGCTGTTTTCCTCCGATACGCTCGACATCACCGATCGCCTGTCGGCCACGCTCGGTGCGCGGCTGAATATCGCTCAGATCAACCTGAGTGACGCGCTGGGCAACTCGCCTGAACTCACCGGTGATCATCGCTACGCTCGCTTGAACCCACTCACAGGCCTCACCTACAAGCTGACGCCAGACCTGACCGTGTACGGCGGCTACTCCGAAGCCAACCGCGCGCCCACACCGCTCGAACTGGGTTGCGCAAACCCGGCGAAACCGTGCTTGCTCGAAGGCTTCCTGGTGTCAGACCCAACCCTGAAGCAGGTGGTCTCAAAAACATACGAGGCAGGTCTTCGTGGTCACAGCACAGTAGGCGCCGACTCGACGATTGACTGGAAGCTCGGCGCTTTCCGGACTAACAACAGCGATGACATCGTCAGTCAGCCCAGCAGCCTGGTCCCAGGCTATGGCTACTATGTGAATGCGGGCAAAACCCGTCGCCAGGGTATTGATGCCTACGTCCAGTACCGAACTTCCGACTGGTCTGCCTACACGACGCTGGCCTATGTCGATGCAACCTACCAATCCAACCTGAGCCTGACGTCGGCCAACAATCCTCAAGCCGATGCCAACGGTAATATTGCTGTCGCCCGCGGCGAAAAAATCCCCGGTATTTCGCCATGGCAATTGAAGATGGGCGGGGATTATAAATTGACACCTGCCTTGACCCTCGGCGCAGACATGATCGCCAACAGTAGCCAGTATTACGTTGGCGACGATTCAAACCAGAACGCCAAGTTGGCCGGGTACGCGGTGTTCAATGTCCACAGCGATTATCAGCTCACCCAAACAATCAAACTCTTCGCGAAACTGGACAATGCCCTTGATCGCAAATATGCCACCTACGGTACGTTCGCCGCCGTTGGCGACATCCCGTCGCTTGGGCTATCCAATCCGCAAACCATCACCCCGGCGGCGCCTCGGGCGATGTATGCCGGCTTCAACGTGAAGTTCTGAGTCTCTTCGCAGCGTCCGCCCATCCGGCCCATACAATTGGTTACCGCCAATGCGGTTAAGAAACCCAACAATCCGCTGGTTACACGCCATCCGCAGCCCAACGCCTCGCCATTGGCGATATTAAGCTGCCGCGCCACCGCGCGCCCTGATTGCGCTGAAGTGGAAAACGCGAGCATGGCGGAGGTCACCCGCAACCAGGCTGCCGCAACCGCCGCGTGGAACTGATCCTGGAGCGCTGACGCGTGGGTCTTTTTTTTCCGGCGCAGAACAGTGATCATCGCCCTCCCCACCCAAGCCTGAGGAAGCGAGACCATGGAATTGACGCTGGAAGCGGTTGCGCTCTTCGCACTGAAACTGGTGCACGAGACCGACGGCGGCAGCCCGGTTTTGCGTGACGATCTGGTGATGGACGGGTACGAGCGGGAAGTGTTTGGGTTATTGGTGCGACGCGGGGATCTGCCTGCGATTCAACTCAAGATCGAGGAGTGTGCGGTGCAGGCACTGGATACAGTGGGCGGCGCCCAGACGGTGCTGGGGCGGGAATTGCGGCGGTTGGCGACTGACGTGCAAAACGTCCGTCAACTCGATGCACTGCCCGCGCCGCTAACCACCCTCAAGGACTATTTGAAAGACATCCAGTGACTCGGTGATCAGCGTGCCGGCCAGCGTCAATAGCGCCTGCCCAATTACCGCCGCCCGTCACCCGCCATACGCACGGCCAAGCCCATCAGCACTGAGCCCATCAGCCAGCGCTGCGCCACCTGCCAACCGGGCCGGGTGACGAAAAACACCGCGATGGAGCCCGCCATCATGGCAATCATTGCGTTGACGCCCACGCTAATGAAAATCTGCGTAAAACCCAGCACCAAAGATTGCGTCAGCACACTGCCGTGGCCGTTCGGGTCGATGAACTGCGGCAGCAGCGACAGATACATCACCGCGACTTTAGGGTTCAGCAGGTTGGTCACAAAGCCCATCATGAACAGCTTGCGCGGGCTGTCCTGGGGCAAGTCCCGCACCTGAAAAGGCGAACGACCACCCGGCTTGACCGCCTGCCAGGCCAGGTAGACCAGATACAACGCACCGCCGAGTCGCAGCGCGTCGTATGCCAAGGGAACCGCCATGACCAATGCGGTGATACCCAACGCCGCGCACAGCATGTAAACGATAAAACCCAACGCCACCCCGCCCAGGGAAATCAAACCGGCCGTGCGCCCCTGGCAAATCGAGCGGGAAATGAGGTAAATCATGTTCGGCCCGGGCGTCAGCACCATGCCCAGTGAGATCAGGCCATAGGCAAGCCAGTTGGACAGTTCGGGCATCGTGCAGCTCCTGAATGAGGGTGTTGTCGGCGAAAGCCCCTTGGCCAACGTTGTCGTGTCGAGCGCCATGGTAGGGCGTGCGACAAGCGCGCGTTAGATACAGATCTGCGAGCAAAACGTCATACACAGGACAGGCACATGGTCGACTTCGCCCTCGCTGCCGTACAAAAACAGCGTGGCCTATTCCGTGGAATCGTCCGGGACTTTCGCTCCGGATTTCCAAGCACCTACTGACCTGATCAGCGGGCAAAAAAAGACCTTGGCGTCCCAAGGTCTTTTTTACTGCAGGCATGCCTGATTCAATGGATGCACACCGTCAAATATGGGCGCAGGCCATCAGCCCCGCTCCCTCCCCAAACACCTGCAATACCAAACCACCCCACCCACAACCGCCCCTACAACAGTGATGCCATTCCCCACCAACCAAATCCCAAAATTCCGAGCCTGCTCCGCATCCCCCTCATAGAACGGCCCAAAGTACGCCGACACCGCGACCACCACCCCGTTGAACACCGCAACCGCCACGGCAACCACCAAAAACACGAACACGCCCCCCTTACAGACCTTCATATAACGCTCCAACACCAAATCTCCCTTGACTGGTGATAATCCGAGAACGATCCCTTTGATCGAGAACGCCAACTGAATTCGCGGATAGCTCAGCCAATCCGTCAATCGCCGCCCATTCCATAAATCAATGTGGTCACCACTACGGTTACCGAACGTTTCATTGCCCCGGTGCCAAAAAAACCTTGAAGAAGTGGATTCGGCACGGGGCGGCGTCTCCGAAGATTTCCGGATGGTTTTTCCATAGCGTATGGAACGTCAGCATTTAGCATTTCCATCGCGTTTTTTCGCGACCGTAGCAAACGCTCTGCTGCTTAAGAGGGGATCAGATAGAAATCAGAACGGTCCTACTTGCCTGTCAGTTTTGGCTGCAGGGTATAACTCACATGCCCTCACAGGGGATGTTCTTATTGGTGTGAAAGTAAGTGCTAACTGGGCCGGTGTTTGTACGGAATGTTCCGCAGCAGAATAGGCAGCTGGGCGGTTAAGTATAGGAACTTCAGAACGACGCAGGTTTCATGTGGGGCTCGACAACTCCCACACGAGGTCAGAATCACTGGGGTTGAAACATCTCCAGATACGCCAGGATGTTGTCGATTTTTTCCTGATCGCTGATGCCCCAGAAGATCATGCGCGTGCCGCTCACTACCTTCTTCGGCGCCTCGATATAGGCCGCGAGTTTTTCGCGGGTCCAGACCACCCCGGAGTTTTTCATCGCATCCGAATACTGATAGTCGGCGGTAGTGCCGGCAGGCCTGCCGATGATGCCGTTGAGTTCGGGGCCAAAGCCGCCGCGCGCGCCCTCGCCGATGTTATGGCAGCCGCCGCAGGTTTTGGCGAAGAGCTTGCCGCCCGCTTCGGCATCGCCGGCGGCGCAGGCCGCGCCGGTGTTGAGGATCAGGGCGAAGGTCAGTAAGGCGCGGTATTTCATAAGGGCTCCACATCGGGTGATACGGGTGATTATGCCGGTTTGTCAGGAGCGCATGCCCATCCAGATCACCGCTTCGGTCCATGCCGTCACCACCGATGCCAGCGCCCTGAACCACGGGTCATCCCGGTCGATCTGCGCGGCCGAGTGGTCACGGTTGACGGCCTTATGTCACGGCCTGTGGGAAGCAGGCCGGTGGTAGGTGGAAAAGCGCCGGTATCGTGCAGCAGCACCCGGTCAATACGCAACCGGGTCCCTCAGAACGACCATCCATCGTTCCAGGCATATCTGATCGAACCTAATGCGCTGCGCCCCACTCCACCCTACTGAACCCTGATGGTGGAGTAAGGATCATGGCTCAGCCATCGATTTTAGTGCTGGAAGACGACGAAATCATTCGCGCGTTAATGGTCGACGTACTGGAGGATTTCGGTGCGCATGTCACCTCGTTTCCTTCGGCGGATGAAGGCATGATTTACCTGGAGCGGGCCGATGACCCGGTGGACCTGATTGTGAGTGATATCCAGATGCCTGGATTGCTCAACGGCTATGACCTGAGTCGAGTGGTGGCCCATCGTTGGCCAGCGGTGCCGGTGGTGCTGACGTCCGGCAACACCAGGCTGGCGGCGCAGTTGGGGGGATCGGTACGGTTCCTGCCCAAGCCGTGGAGCACCCGCCATCTGCTCGAATGCGTACAAACCGCACTGACCCAGCAGGTAGCGTCGATGCATTAATAGCTTCGCGACATCACTTCGCCGAAGGCTCGGCGGCGGTTAGGTGTCGGAAAAATCGTTGCGAAAAGTGAGCTGGGCCGCAGCCGTGAGTTCCGATTTAGGGTGCCCAAGGTGAATGACGATTCCCACACCTGTGTCGTCTCGTTTTGACGCGATTTGTTTATAGCTCAGGCTTCCCACGCTCTGTAGTTTCGGTCCGCGTCGACATCCTTCGACGCGAACTGAACTTACAGAGGGTACCGTGATGGATATTTTTTCCAGTCATCTGAGTTTTGAAAACAGCCTTTTGCAGACCTACTTGAACACACCAGAAGAAAACCCTCCTCGCCCGAAAACGCCCTCTCAGGGGTCGACCATTGATTTCAGTGGCGAGCGGCTGCCAAAGAAGGACAACCGTTCGAGCGGCCTGGACAGCCTGGGCGGTGGAAACATCATCTAAGTCGTCAAACAGAGAGGCTGCAACCCTGCAGTCTCTTCCACCTTTCGATCCACCCGACCTTAACAAAATACTGACATCCCCCGGGTTAACCTTCGCAACCACCCTGCACAGAGCTTTCAACCCTATGCCTCACGCCGGCACCTTGCCCGACGTCCTCGCCGGCCCGCTGCTGCGGCGCCTTGAACCCCAGCGCCTGGTGATGTGGCTGGTGGGGACCCGGGAACTGCCTTTGAGCCTCAGGCTGCACGTCGCCGAGCAGACCCTCGATATCTCACTGGACCAAGGCCAGTGCCAAATCGTGCCGGTGGGGCGCCAGGCCTTTATCCACTTGATCGACGTCCCGTTGGACGACGCCCTGCCCCAGAACGTGGTGATCGGCTATGACCTGCTGATCGATGGCCGCGGCATCGCCCAATGGGCACCGCACCTGCTCTATTGCGACGCGCAATCGCCGAGTTTCGTGCTGCATAGCCGTATTCATCAATTGGTCCACGGCTCCTGCCGCAAGCCCCATCACCCGGCGGACGAAGGCTTGCTGTGCGTCGACCGCCTGCTGGCCGACGCCCAAACCCCAGCGCAACGCCCGGCGTTGTTGATGATGAGCGGCGACCAGGTGTACGCCGACGATGTCGCCGGGCCGATGCTAAGGGCGATTCACGGGCTGATCGCGCGCCTGGGGCTGTTCGACGAATACCTGGAAGGCGCCGTGGTGGACAACAGCGCCAGCCTCTATGGGCATCACGCCAGTTATTACCATCGGGCCGAACTGCTGCCCGCGCTGGACAGCAACGAGACCCTGCGCGAGCGTTTTTTCGGCGGTGTGAAGAAGCCGATTTTCACCAGCAGCACCGCCGACAATCACCTGGTGACCTTCGCCGAAGTGATAGCCATGTATTTGCTGGTCTGGTCCCCCACACCCTGGACGCTGATCACACCACAACCGCCGCAACTGAGCGCCGACGCGCAACAGCGTTATGCCCGTGAGCAGGTGCAGATCGATCAATTCCGCAACGGCCTGCCCGGCGTTGCGCGGGTGCTCGCCCATCTGCCCACGTTGATGATCTTCGACGATCACGACATCACCGACGACTGGAACCTCAGTGCCCAGTGGGAAGAAACTGCCTACGGCCATCCGTTCTCCAAACGCATCATCGGTAACGCGTTGCTGGCTTACCTGCTGTGCCAGGGCTGGGGCAACCAGCCGGATGTGTTTGCCAAGCTGATCGGCCAGACACAGGCGCTTGCCGCCCAGGCGCACGACAATCATCTGAACGCGAGCGCGCAGGATGAACTGCTCGAAACGCTATTGACCTTCCAACAGTGGCATTACGTCCTGCCGACCAGCCCCGCGCTGGTCGTGCTCGACACCCGCACCCGGCGCTGGCGCAGCGAATTCAACCTCAAACAACCATCCGGCCTGCTGGACTGGGAAGCCTTGAGCGAACTGCAACAGGAACTGCTGGACCACCCGTGCGCGATCATCGTCTCCCCCGCGCCGATCTTTGGCGTCAAGCTGATCGAGACCGTGCAAAAAGTCTTCAGTGGGTGCGGCTACCCGCTGCTGGTGGACGCCGAAAACTGGATGGCGCATCGCGGCGCCGCCGAGGTGATCCTGAATATCTTCCGCCACTCCCGCACGCCGGGTAACTACGTCATCCTCTCGGGCGACGTACACTATTCGTTCGTCTACGAAGTGCTGATCCGTCATCGCAACGCAGGCCCCAAGCTCTGGCAGATCACCAGCAGCGGCATCAAGAACGAATTCCCACCGCGCCTGCTGGAATGGTTCGACCGCCTCAACCGCTGGCTCTACTCGCCGCGTTCTCCGCTCAACGGGTTCACCCGCCGCCGCAACATGCAGGTGGTGCCGCATATCCCGGAACACGCGCAAGCCGGTGAGCGCTTGTGGAACTCGGCGGGGATCGGCCAGGTGTTTTTCAACGAGCAAGGCCAGCCTGAAGCGATTTACCAGCACAACGCCGATGGAAAGGCACGGACGAGGATGCTGGCGCCTAGGTAATAGCCTATCGCCACACGCCCTGAAGCCGCAAAGCCTCTCTATTCAACGCGTGCAAGCCCCGTTGTACAGTAGCGCCAGCCACGGAGTATCGGCGGGAATTTGAATGGCCTTCTGGGCCTGCCCACGCAGGAAGCACACACATGGACGATACATCCGGCAACAAACCCTCAACTGACCTCAATGCCGACATTCTGCATGCGATCATGGAACTGGTCAGCGACGGAGTCTGGGACTGGAACGCGAATACCGGGTTCGTTTACCGTAACCCGGGCTGGTACGAAATGCTCGGTTACCCCAGCCACTCCCTGGAGAACAGCGTGTTCACTTGGGAGAACATCCTCCACCCCGACGACTACCTCCGGGTGATGACGCTGTTCGATGACTACATCAACCGTCGCTCGCCCCATTACCAGACCGAATACCGCTGCCGCAAAAAAGACGGCAGCTACCTGTGGATCGAAGACCGCGGCTATGTGGTTGCGCGTAACCTCGACGGCTCGGTGGCGCGCATGGTCGGCGCCCACCGCGACATTAATACGCGCAAATGCTCCATCGAACAGCTCGAACGGCGTAACCAATCGCTTGAAGCCTTGGTTGCCGAACGCACACGCGAGTTGTCACGGGTCAATCAGCAACTGCAATTGCAACTGGACGAAAACCGCTCACTGGCCGAGCGCGACGCCCTGACCCGCGTGGCCAACCGTTATCGCCTGGAGAAAGTGCTGCTGGAAGAATGCGACCGCGCCGAACGTTTCCGCCTGCCGTTGGCGCTGCTCGCCATGGATATCGATGATTTCAAGCCGATCAATGATCGACACGGCCACGGCGTCGGCGACAAGACCTTGGTGAGCGTCGTGGAGAGCCTGGAATCCTGCGTGCGCCCCGGTGACTTGCTGGCGCGTTGGGGGGGCGATGAGTTTGTGGTGGTGCTGCCCAAAAGCACCCTGAATACAGCGAAAGCCCTGGCCGAGCGCATTCGCCAAAAAATGACCGCGATGCCCGCCGTGGGTGACTTCAAAGTGACCCTGAGCCTGGGGGTGGTGGAGCGTCTTGCGGGTGAAACCCCCGCCGCGCTGATGGCGCGGGCCGATCAGGCGCTGTATCGGTCCAAGGCAGCGGGGAAGGACGTCGTCTCGGAATAAATGCACGTTCACATGTGGGCGCTGGGCTTGCCCGGCTCCTACATTGAGTGCGCGGGGTTTGTTGCCCCGAACAACCTGCTGGCAACCGCTCCTTCCGATTTGGAATGACCCGGCGACTTTATTTCGTTTGCGGCACAGCCTGGCTCGCGGCTTAGATAAAAACAAGCCCGCCACTGCCGAGTCCGAGATTCATGAGCCGCGAAACCATCAGCCAGTCGATTTCCATCGTTCACCCCATCAGCCTTAGCCACGGCAAGAACGCCGAGGTCTGGGACACCACGGGCAAGCGCTACATCGACTTTGTCGGCGGCATCGGCGTGCTCAACCTCGGGCATTGCCACCCGGCGGTGGTCGAGGCAATTCGCCAGCAGGCAACCCAACTGACCCACTATGCCTTCAACGCCGCACCGCATAGGCCTTACATCGAGCTGATGGATCGTCTGAGTACGTTTATCCCGGTGGACTACCCGGTCAGCGGCATGCTCACCAACAGCGGCGCGGAAGCCGCGGAAAACGCCTTGAAGATCGTGCGCGGCGCCACCGGCCGCACTGCGGTGATTGCGTTCGACGGCGCGTTCCACGGCCGCACGCTTGCCACCCTCAACCTGAATGGCAAGGTGGCGCCCTACAAGCAAAAAGTCGGTGTCCTGCCGGGCCCTGTGTATCACCTGCCCTACCCGAGCGCAGACAACGGCGTGACCTGCGCCGAAGCGCTGAAGGCCATGGACCGCTTGTTCAGTGTGGAAATCGACGTCAACGATGTAGCCTGCTTCATCATTGAGCCGGTGCAGGGCGAAGGCGGTTTCCTCGCGCTGGATATCGAGTTTGCCCAGGCCCTGCGCCGTTTCTGCGATGAGAAAAATATCCTGCTGATCGTCGATGAAATCCAGTCCGGTTTCGGCCGCACCGGCCAGCGTTTTGCCTTCTCGCGCCTGGGCATAGCGCCGGACCTGATCCTGCTCGGCAAAAGCATCGCCGGCGGTGTGCCGTTGGGCGCCGTGGTGGGGCGCAAGGCATTACTCGACAACCTGCCCAAAGGCGGGCTGGGCGGCACTTACTCCGGCAATCCCATCGCCTGCGCGGCGGCGTTGGCCACCCTTGAGGTGATGACGGATGCACACTTGCAGGCCTGGGGATCGCAGCAGGAAGAGGCCATCCTGCGCCGCTACGAAACCTGGCGCGCGCAAGGCCTGTCGCCTTACCTGGGCCGACTGACCGGCGTCGGCGCCATGCGAGGCATAGAGCTGGCCCACGCCGACGGCACGCCCGCGCCCCAGCAACTGAGCCAATTACTGAGCCTGGCGCGGGACGCCGGTTTGCTGCTGATGCCCAGCGGCAAGTCGCGGCACATCATCCGTTTACTGGCGCCGCTGACCACTGAGCCAGCGGTGTTGGAGGAAGGCCTGGACATCCTCCAGGCGTGCCTCAAGCAACTGGGCTAGTAACGCGCATCCTGCGGCTTGCCGCCGTTGGGCCAGTCTTTGACCTTGTCCGGGAAATCCGGGCGAGGTTGCCCCGAGAAATACGCCGCGACGTCCACCGCTTCCTGGTCGGACAAACCACCCTGGCCCAACGGAAATTGCTCGTGGAAGCCGATCGGCATGTTGCGTTTGACGAACGCCGCCGCCGTGTAGGTGCGCGCCATGCCGGCACCGATATTGAACGATTGGTCGCCCCACAGCGGCGGGTACACCCGCTCGCCGTCGGCACGCGCCAGGCCCTCGCCATTGTCGCCATGGCACACCGCGCATTGCTTGGCGTAGACCGCCTTGCCGTTGGCCAGGTCGGGTTTGATCGCCGCGTCGACTTTTCCTACGCCGCGCCCGGCCACCTTGTCTTCGGGGCGGGTGTTGTTCTTCATCCAGTCGAAGTACGCGACCATCGCCTGCATATCGGCTGATTGCGGCGGCAACGGTTTGCCGTTCATCGAGCGGCGGAAGCAGCCGTTGATGCGCTCTTCCAGGCTCACCACCTTGCCCGCGCGCGGTGCATAACTGGGGAAGAAGGCCGACACGCCAACGAAGGGCGAGCCGTCCGCCACCGTGCCGGCGTTGAGGTGGCAACTGGTGCAATTGAGCGAATTGCCCACGTTGGCGGGCAGCAATTCCTTGGTTTGCAGGTGCAGGCGCATGCCGCGGACCACCTGGTCGGCGTTCGGCGCGGCGAGCAGGTCGGCCAGGCGCGGGGTTACGAAGGCAGTTGAGTCGGTCGTGGTCGGGTTGAGCTGGTCACGCAACGTCTTGACCTGCGCGGCACTGATCGGCGTGCCCTGGTTACCCCAGCGTGTGCGCACAAAACTGAGAATGTCGGCGACTTCCTGGTCCGCCAGCCGGGCAAACCCGGGCATGGTGTAGACCCGTGGGTAGGTGGCTGTTTGTGCGGTCTGCCAACCGGTGAGGGTAATGTGCAGCAGCGATGTCGGGTCGTTCGAGGCGATGCTCGGGTTGCCGGCCAAAGGCGGGAACAGACCTTTCACACCCCCGCCGTCGCTGCGGTGGCAGTCGCTGCAGAACTGCATATAACCCAGGCCGCCACGGCTGGTGAACAGGTCGGCGGGCGGCACCGCCGGTGCGCGGGCCAGCGACGGCATCGGCAGATCGTCCTCGCCTGGCGGCAGGGATTTCAAATAGCGGGCAATCGCGGTCAGGTCGTCGTCACTGAAATGCTGGGTGCTGTGGTGAATCACATCGGCCATGTTGCCGGCGACGGTGGCAAAGCGGTTCTGCCCGGTTTTGAGCAGTTGCACGGTGTCTTCCACGGTCCACAGGTTGCGCAGGCTCAGGGCGCGCCAATGCTCGACGGTTTCGCCGGCCAGGTAATGCTGGCCGCTGCGCCCGTCATCGCTCATGGCTTTTTCCTGGAAAGCGATGCCGCGTGGGGTGTGACAGGAGCCGCAGTGGCCCAAGCCCTGGACCAGGTAGGCGCCACGGTTGAGCTGCGCGTCACGGCCCGGGGCCGGCTGGAACGCTTGCGTGTCGAGGAAGGCGAAGTTCCACAGGGCCAGGCCCCAGCGCTGGTTGAACGGGAAGCCCATGTCCGCCTCGAGGTTGGCCTCTCGCACGGGCTCTACGCCTTGCATCAGGTAGGCATACAAGGCGCGCATGTCCTCCTCGCTCATCTTGGCGTAGGACGGATACGGCATCGCCGGGTACAGGTTCATACCCGCAGGTGTGACGCCTTCACGCATGACCCGGTCGAACTGCTCGAAGCTGTAGGCGCCAATGCCCGTCTCGCGGTCCGGCGTGATATTGCTCGAATAGATCGTGCCCATCGGCGTGCTCAGCTCCAGCCCGCCGGCCATCGCCTTGCCTTGCTTGGCGGTGTGGCAGGCGATGCAGTCGCCCAATTGCGCGACATATTTGCCGTGTTCGATCAGCAGGGTATCAGCGGAATTTGCGTGCAGGGGTAGCGTCAGGCAGAGCATCGCTCCCAGCATGGCCACGCGTGACAAAGAAAGCGCCATTGCATTTGTCCTTTAATAGCCTGGCGTGGGGATGTCCCCCCGGCGCAGGTCTGTGTTCGTTTTTATAGGTTCATCAGACCTCTGTGTTGTAACGGGTTTACCGCTGTGGGCTTTTGATGTGGGTCAGGCTCAAACCGTAAGGGTGCCGCCAACTGACCGTTGATAAGGAAATCCTTGAACACATGTACGTATTCCTGTACGTTTCGTACCATCAAGCGAGGACATACCCATGGAAACAATCAACTACACCAATGCCCGTGCCCATCTCTCCGAGACAATGGATCGGGTTAATGACGATCACATCCCGTTGCTGCTCACCCGGCAAAAAGGTGAGCCCGTGGTGATGATCTCGCTCTCGGAATTCAATGCCCTTGAAGAGACGGCCTACCTGCTGCGCTCGCCAAAAAATGCTGAACGCCTGATCAACTCGGTCAACAGCTTGAGAGCGGGCAAAGCCAAAGCGAGGCGGCTGATTGAGGAATGAAAATACTCTTCACCCCTGAGGGCTGGGACGACTATCTCTGGTTTGAGCAAAACGACAAAGCCGGACTCAAACGTATCAATTTGCTGATCAAGGCGATACAAAGAGACCCATTTGACGGCGTGGGCAAACCCGAACCACTCAAACACAACCTCAGTGGCTTCTGGTCTCGGCGAATCACCGCCGAACATCGATTGGTCTATGGCATAGAGGATGATGAGGTTCAGATCTTGATGTGTCGTTATCACTATTAACGGGGAATACCTGTTGAAGCCGACTGCCCTGATCCGCGCCTGAAAATATCCGACGTTTTTCTGCACGGAAGCACACCATGCTCGACATCCTCCAAGGCACGCCCGTTTGGGTATACGCCGTTTACCTGTGGATTTGTTACTACGGGATCAAGGCCTGCCTGGGTGGCCGCGAGAATCGGCGGTCATTGATGATCCTGTCGGCGGTGCTGGTGGTGTGGTCGCTGATATCGCTGGCACCGTCGATGCTGTCGAGCGGTGCCTGGGTGGGCGGCGCGGTCATCGGCAGTCTGCTGGGCATGCTGTTGTTTAATGCCAACGGCGCCCGACTGGAAACCGATGGCGACACGCTGGTGCTGCCGGGCACGTGGAAAACCCTGTTGATCTCGCAGCTGTTCTTCGCGGTGAAGTATTACTTCGGTTACCAGCAGGCCGTGCATCCGCTGTTGCTGAGCACGCCATCGATGCTGGCCGCAGTCGGTGGCGCATCCGGTTTGACCGTAGGTCTGTTTTGCGGGAGGGCAATCACGCTGCAGCGGGCGCTGGCTGCCTTGCGTCGCAATAAGGGCATTGTGCTGCCTTGACCTGATCCCCCTCCCCGCCGAAAATGCCCGACGCTTTTTTGTCCCTGTTTACTGAAGTAGTGAAATTTCAATGTCCGATTCCTACACCGCAGAATCCGCCGCAGAATCCGTAGTCGCCTTGCAATCCAAAGCTGAATACGAAAACGCCATCAATCTTTCACAGCATGTGCCAGCGGCCAAGATCATCAGCGAGATGGTGCTGGACGCATTCCATACCTCCAAGGAAAGCGACCAGATCCGCGAACTGCGTGTGGCCATCCGCGAGGCCCAAGACGCCTTCGATGACGACAAGGCCTACGACCTGATGGGCCAGCTCAAGCAGCTCAAGGACGCCGAAGCCGCCGACAACATCGCACTGGAAGACCTCAGCAGCCAGTTTTCCATCAGCCGCATCCTGTCCAGCTTCAAGGACGACCCGCAGTTTCAGGAGCTGGTCTATGGCCTGGCCCTCAAGGTGCTGAACCAGTCCCACCAGGCCATCAGCAACCCAAGCGCCGGCAAGGGCAAGGTCGCTCGACCGAAGAAAGAAGCCGAAGTGTTTGTGATCAGCAAGGACGGCATCAGCGTCACCCTGCCGCTGCGCACGCCGCGCTCGAAGCTCAACGTCGACCGTGAAGCGTTCGAGTTCCTGGGTTTCAGCTTCGTGGGTGAAGGCGATGACGCCGAGCTGGAGGTTGAGAGCTTTGTGGATAACGCAGGCGCTGAACAGCCACTGAGCCGCAAGAGCGTGATCACGGCGTTGCAGCAGCAGACCGCATTTGATGGGTATAGCATCGCGCAGCAGTAGTACCGCTGTATCGCTGAACCCAATGTGGAATCGTCGCACCGCCCCTCCCACATTGGGTTTGTGTCGGGTTAAACGCTGCGCTGGACCTGCGCCGCAAACACCTCACGAAACCGCTCCATCTCGCGCTTGTTCCCTACTGTCACCCGCACCCACTGCGGCCAGCTCTTCCACACGCGGCCAATCATCACCCCTTGCGCGGCCAGCTTCTCTATCACCTGCTCCGCTGGTTGCTTCACATCGATCATGAAGCAGTTGCTTTGCGACACCGTGCAGGTGAACCCACGGGCCTTGAGCCAGGCGACGGTTTCCTCGCGCAGTTGCGCGTTCAGGGCCTTGCGTTGCGGCAATAGCTTGATGTCTTCGAGGCTGGCCCGCGCGCCGAGCAAGCCGCTACCGGCGGGGACGTTGTCACCACCGAACACCGCGAGGCGTGCCAGCAACGCCGGGGCGCCAATCGCCAGGCCCACGCGCGCGCCAGCCATGCCGTAGATTTTCGAGAAGGTGCGCAGCACCAGCAGGTCGTCGTGTTCCTTGACCCAACTGACACAGCTGGGGGCGTCGGCGAAGTCGATGTACGCCTCGTCCACCACCAGCACGCTGCCTTGGGGTTTGTTCGCCAGTGCGTGGCGGATGGCCTCGGTGGGGGTCAGGGTACCGGTGGGGTTATTCGGGTTACACAGGTAGAGCATGCCCGCCTGGGGATCGGCGGCAAGCATCGCGGGGATGTCGTGGGCGTGCTCGGCTGTGAGGCTCACTTCATGTACCGACGCCCGGTTCGACTCGGCCGCCTGGCGCGGCACTTCGTAGGACGGCGCGGCCATCACCAGGCCGCGGCTTTCGCCGGTAAACGCCAACACGGCATAGCGCAGCGCCGCCATGGAGCCGGAGAACACCGCCACCTGGTCCTCGGCAATCCCCTGCTGCTGGGCAAACAGCGCGGCCAAGGCGTACATGTGGCCGTAGGGATAACGTCCGGCCGTGGCAATCGCACCCTGCATCGCCTCACGGGCGGCGCCCGAGGGGCCGTAAGGGCTTTCGTTGTAGTTGAGCCGCACCTTGTCAACCTTTGCCGGCGGCGGGCTGGCGACCGCCCAGTCCAGGCGCCCCAGCAGGGGCAAGGCCGCGCCCAGGGCGAGAAGGGAGCGACGACTAACGCTGACCATGGTGACAACTCCTTGTAGGCGGGTGATGGATTCGCACAGTTCATACACAGGGGTATGACGAGAAAGGCCCCGGCCGATTTAACCCCGCGCCCAAGAAAAAGCCCCGCGCTTCTCACGAAGGCGGGGCTTGTTCACTGCTTGGAACCACTCAGGGCGCGTAGGTCAGCAACAGCTCTTTGGGCACTTGGAAATCCAGGGACATCATCACGCTGAGCGCGGTGATGGTGAAGATCGAGAACACGAACAGCTTGCGCGCCCAGACGGTGTCGTCCACCGCCTTGTAGCCGGTCCAGGCCATGTACAACCAGTACATGCCCATGGCGGCGGCGACGGCAAGGTAGCTCATGCCGGCGTAGCCACTGAAGGTCAACATCAAGGTCGCCACGAGGAAGGCCAGGATGTACAGCAGGATGTGTTTCTTGGCCACCTGGATGCCACGCTTGACCGGCAGAACCGGAATCGACGCAGCCAGGTAGTCGTTGAAACGGAAGATCGCGATGGCATAGGAATGCGGCATCTGCCACAGGCTGAACATCACCAGCAGCACCAGCGCGGCCATGTCGAAGCTATTGGTCACAGCCACATAACCAATCACCGGCGGCATCGCCCCCGACAGACTGCCCACCAGCGTGCCGTGAACCGACTTGCGCTTGAGGTACAGGCTGTAGAGGCCGACGTAGATGACAAAACCGATCACGGCAAACAGTGCCGCCAACGGATTGGCCACCTTGTACAACAACACCACGCCGGCAACACCCAGGACGGTCGCGAACAGCAGGGCCAGTTTCAGGGAGATAAGGCCCTGGACCAGCACGCGATTCTTGGTGCGTTCCATCTTGATATCGATGTCGCGGTCAATGCAGTTGTTGAAGACACAACCGGAAGCTACCACCAGGGACGTGCCGATCATTGCTGCCAGGAAGATGGCCAGATCGACATGTCCCTTGGAGGCCAGGAAGAAGCCGCCTGCCACAGAAAGCACGTTACCGAAAATGATCCCCGGTTTGGTGATTTGGATAAAGTGCTTAAGCGACATCGGGTCTTACCTCACTTCGCCATCATGAAGGTGTGGATGCTGAACATGATCCACAGCGACAGACCAACCAGCAGAACGATCACCAGGCCTGCGAACACAAACGCAATCACGTTCTCGCGCTGAGCCTCGGAGCGGTCCAGGTGCAGGAAGTACACCAGGTGAACCAGGACCTGAATCACCGCAAACGCCAGGACGATCATCAAGGTGATCGACTTCGGCAAGGTTGGGTACATCACCAGGCCGAACGGGATCAGGGTCAGGATGACCGACAGGATGAAGCCGATAGCGTAAGTCTTTACGCTGCCGTGGCTCGCATCATGGCTGTCATGGGAGTGTGCATTAGCCATTACAGAGTCCCCATCAAGTAGACGACGGTGAATACGCAGATCCAGACCACGTCCAGGAAGTGCCAGAACAGGCTCAGGCAGTTCAGGCGAGTCTTGTTGGTGTTGGTCAGGCCGTGTTTATTGACCTGATACATCATCACCGCCATCCAGATCAGGCCAGCCGTCACGTGCAGACCGTGGGTCCCCACCAGCGTGAAGAACCCCGACAGGAAGCCGCTGCGGTGCGGGCCGAAGCCTTCGGAGATCAGCAGGTGGAACTCGTTGATCTCCATGCCGATAAAGCCCAAGCCGAACAGGAAGGTCAGACCCAACCAGGTCAGTACGCCCTGCTTGTTGCCCTTGTAGAAGGACAACATGGCGAAGCCGTAGGTGATCGAACTGAACAACAGCAAGGCGGTTTCGCCGAGCACGTAAGGCAGTTCGAAGATGTCGTGGCCCGCCGGGCCACCCGCTACGTTGTTTACCAGTACCGCGTACACCGCGAAGATCGACGCAAACAAGATGCAGTCGGTCATCAGGTAGAGCCAGAAACCGTAAACGGTTACCGGGCCCGAGTCGTGGTGATGGTCATCGTGCCCATGATCATCGACATGGGCGTGTCCAGCATTGGTCACTAAGTTCGACATGGTTTAAGCCTGTTCCAACGAGGTTTCTACACGGTTGGCCGGGATCTTCTTCTCGGCCACCAGGCGAGCGTGCTGCTCGGCTTCGATGCGCTCGATCGTTTCGACCGGCACCATGTAGCCTTGATCATCACGTGCAGCGTGGACAATGAAGTAGCCGATGGTGCCCACCAGGCTCACGATTGCCAGCCACCAGATGTGCCAGATCATCGCGAAACCGAACACGGTCAACAGCGCACCCATCACCACGCCAGTGGCGGTGTTGTTTGGCATGTGGATCGGTTCGTAGTGCTTAGGCTGCTGGTACGCAGTACCGTCTTCCTTGGCTTCGGTGAACGCATCGATGGTGTTCGCAGTAGGAATCACGGCGAAGTTGTAGAACGGTGGTGGCGACGAAGTCGACCATTCCAGGGTGTGGCCGTTCCATGGATCGCCCGACTCGCACATGTTCTGCTTGCGATCACGCACGCTGACATACAGCTGGATCAACTGGCAGGCGATACCCACAGCGATCATCAACGCACCGACCATGGCGACGTACAGGTACGGCACCCACTCAGGGTTGGTAGTAGCGTTCAGACGACGGGTCATGCCCATGAAGCCCAGTGCATAGAGCGGCATGAACGCGACGAAGAAGCCCGAGATCCAGAACCAGAATGCTGCCTTGCCCCAGCCTTCGTGCAGCTTGAAGCCGAACGCTTTCGGGAAGAAGTAGCTGAAACCAGCGATGTAACCGAATACCGCACCGCCGATGATCACGTTGTGGAAGTGAGCGATCACAAACAGGCTGTTGTGCAGCACGAAGTCAGCACCCGGGATGGCCAGCAGTACGCCGGTCATGCCGCCGATGGCGAAGGTCACCATAAAGCCCAGGGTCCACAGAACCTGGCTGGTCATACGCAAACGACCGTGATAGATGGTGAACAGCCAGTTGAATAGCTTCACCCCCGTCGGGATCGAAATCAGCATCGTCGCCAGGCCGAAGAAGGCGTTGACGCTGGCCCCCGAACCCATGGTGAAGAAGTGGTGCAGCCAAACCATGAAGCCCAGTACCGAGATCGCGCCGGAAGCGTAGACCATCGAGTGGTGACCGAACAGGCGCTTGCCGGTAAAGGTCGAGATCACTTCGGAGAAGATACCGAACGCTGGCAGGATCAGGATGTACACCTCAGGGTGACCCCACGCCCAGAACAGGTTCACGTACATCATTGGATTGCCACCAAGTTCATTGGTGAAAATGTGGAAATCCAGGTAACGGTCAAGCGACAGCAGTGCCAGGGTAGCGGTGAGGATCGGGAACGAAGCCACGATCAGCACGTTGGCCCAGGTGCAGGTCCAGGTGAAGATCGGCATGTCCATCATCTTCATGCCAGGGGCGCGCATTTTCAGCACGGTGGCCAGGAAGTTGACCCCCGTCAGCGTCGTCCCGAGCCCTGATAGCTGTAGCGCCCAAATGTAGTAGTCCACACCCACGCCCGGACTGTACGCCAGGCCCGACAGCGGCGGATACGCAACCCAACCGGTCTTGGCGAATTCGCCGACGCCCAGGGACAGGTTGACCAGCACAACGCCGGATACCAGCAGCCAGAAGCTCAGGGAGTTCAGGAACGGGTAGGCAACGTCACGGGCACCAATCTGCAGCGGCACTGCAAGGTTCATCAGGCCGGTGAAGAAAGGCATCGCCATGAAGATGATCATGATCACACCGTGAGCGGTGAAGATCTGGTCATAGTGTTCAGGCGGCAGGTAGCCCGGCGAACCCTCGGTGGCCATGGCCAACTGGGTACGCATCATGATGGCGTCGGCAAAACCACGCAGCAGCATGACCATGGCAACGATGATGTACATCACACCGATTTTCTTGTGGTCGACCGACGTCAGCCACTCGGTCCACAGGTAGGTCCACTTCTTGAAGTAAGTGATACCTGCAAACAGTGCCAGACCACCCAGCGCGATCATGGCGATGGTCACCATCACGATCGGCTCGTGGAACGGGACCGCATCCCAACTTAATTTACCAAACATCGTTTACTCCTCTGCCCCAGCAGTTGAATGCGAGCCCGTGTCAGAACCTTCAACCGCAGCCACTTCTTTCTTCTCGTGCTTGACCGGCTTGCCTGGTTTCATGCCTTCGTACTTGTCGACGATCTTCTGAAACAGGTCCGGCGTGTACGCGGAGTACGAAGCGGCAGGGTTGTTCTGGCTTGGTTTGGCAAGGGCTTCGTATTCAGCTTGATCAAGCTGTTTAGGTGCGGCCTTGACTTCGGCTACCCAGGCGTCGAATTCTTCCTGGCTCGTCGAGATCGCTTTGAATTTCATGCCGGTGAAGCCAGCGCCGCTATAGTTGGCGGAGATGCCGTCCATTTCAGCTTTCTGGTTGGCCATCAGGTGCAGCTTGGTCTGCATGCCGGCCATCGCATAGATCTGGCCACCCAGGCCTGGAATGAAGAACGAGTTCATCACAGTGTCGGAGGTGATCTTGAAGTTAACCGGGGTATGTTCCGGGAACACGATCTTGTTGACGGTGGCGATACCCAGGTCCGGGTAGATGAACAGCCACTTCCAGTCCAGCGCGACCACTTCGATATTGATCGGCTTGGCGTCGGATTCCAGCGGACGGTACGGGTCCAGTGCGTGGGTGGACTTGTAGGTCACATAACCCAGGGCAATGATGATGAGGATCGGAACCAGCCACACCGCGATTTCAATCTTGGTGGAGTGCGACCACTTCGGCGCGTAAGTCGCGTTGGTGTTCGACGCGCGGTATTTCCAGGCGAAGGCGAAGGTCATGATGATCACAGGAACCACTACCAGCAACATCAGCAGGGTGGCGGTGATGATCAGGTTGCGTTCATCCAGACCGACCTGTCCTTTGGGGTCGAGCAAGGCCCACTTGCAGCCTCCCAGCATTAACATCATGCCAAGCAGCGGCAAAAAGCCTAGTAATCGGGGGTACCTGTTTTTACTCATCTCACGACCTCTAAAGCAGCTTGCGCAATGCAGTTGGGTTTTGATCGCCAACACTTCACCCTGCCAAGGGTTGGCATTTCTCTTCGATTGAATAAGAGCCTGCCCGTGCGCCCTGATTGGACGGTTAACGGACCTGCGGTGAGTTCTTATTCGATTTCGTGGTTAAAGGCCTTGTTACAGACCAATTCCATTTGGTGCGGATAGTTGAAAGGCTGCCGGAACCTGGGGTCGCACAGAGCCATCCATCTGCCCCTCGACCGCTCCAATGCTCAAAAGATTGAACAGCACCGGACATTCAGTGCGGGCGATTGTAGTTAGCTAGCGATGTATAAACCATGTCTTATAAAGAAATAATTTTTATCGATTCCAGCAATAATCCTTCACCTATTTTGCAAAAGTTCGCGATCTTATCGCGTTAGATTCTCAACAAAAACCACAAAAAATGCCGTGTTATAGGGCAAACTGCCACACCCCTTACCCCCTGTAAGGGCCTAAAAAACCGATCCAAGCCCCCATAAAACAAGGCATTAACAGATCACCGAAAGCCTCGAACCGCGCGCCATTCGCGGTGTCGATCAAACGATGAACTGACAGCACACATTCACGACCCGGGGCAAATTCAAGCGGCGGTTCAGCGGCTCAGAAACGTCCTGCAACGGCGTCTGTGTGACAACATGTCGCACGCTGCACACCGTCAAAATTGTCCCGCGTCACTGTCCCTTCATTAATCCCTACAAACAAAAACGCCCCGGCGTTCCCTTGAGAAGGACCGGGGCGTTTCAGTGAACGACTCAGGCTTTGCGTTGGCGATTGCGATAGATACCCAGGGGCACCAGGATCACCGTCAGCACGAACGCCACCAGCGCCCATTGCGCCAGTGACAGGCCGAGCACCGGCGGGTAAGGCGTGCTGCAGAAGCCATCGACCTGGAAGACCAGTGGAAACACCTTCGCCAGGGGCAGGCCGTCAACGATCGGTTGCAGCACATCCACGCCGCAACTGACCTCGGGGAAGAACTGGGTGTACACATGGTGGCCGGCAGCGGCCACGCCGCCCAGGGCACTGAGGACCACCAAGCCTTCAAACAGCGTGATCGCGCCTTTGCTGCGCATGGCCGCACCGATAAACGCAAAGACCGCAATCAACAGCAAGGCGTAGCGTTGCAGGATACACAGCGGGCACGGCGCCTCGCCCAACACCACCTGCATGTACAGCGCACCGCCGATCAGCGCCAGGCAGATGATGCCCAGCAACGCCAGAAAGCGCCGTTCCCTGCCCAAACGCAATTCGTCACTCATCTCCGTATCCCTTTGTTTGATTGTGCCAATGGCCGCAAGTTTACACACAGAGAGTGGTTTAAACAGAGAGGGGTTAACAGGGGGTTAACAGGGGATTAATCGGAGGGAATGGAGCACTAAATGTGGGAGGGGGCTTGCTCCCGATAGCAGTGTGTCAGCTACAGATAAGCTGACTGATCCAACGCTATCGGGGGCAAGCCCCCTCCCACAGTGTGAACAGTGTGAACCTTTAGGTGGTTATTCCAGGGCGGCGGCCGGGCCGAAGAATTCGTAGCGGCTTTGTTTTTCGGGTACGCCCAAGGCTTTGAGGTGGCGCTTGATCGCGGCCATGAAGCCTTTAGGGCCGAGGAAGTACGCATCCAGGTCGCGCTGCTCGGGCAACCACGCCGCGAGTTGTTCCTGGCTCAGCAGGCCGAGCGTGTCCGCCGCAGGGCTCACGCCATCGTCCTCGGCGTAGCAGTAGAAGCGCTTGAGCTGCGGATGCTGGACCGCCAAGGCGTCCACCCACTCCCGAAACGCATGCACCCCGCCGTTACGCGCACAGTGGATAAAATGCACCGGGCGCTGGGTGGCCAGGGCCGCTTCGAGCATCGGCAGCGTTGGCGTAATGCCCACCCCGCCGCTGATCAGCACCAGCGGTTTATCGCTGGCCACCAGGGTGAACTCGCCCGCTGGCGGAAACAGGTCGATCGTCGCGCCGACCTGCAGTTGATCATGCAGGTAGTTGGACACCCGCCCACCGGCTTCGCGCTTGACGCTGATGCGGTATTGGCCGGCATCGCTGAGGGCCGACAAGGAATAGTTGCGGCGCACTTCTTCGCCATCGAGCAGCAGCGTCATACCCATGTACTGACCGGGCGCAGCAGCGAGGATCGGGGCGTTGTCCACCGGGGCGAAATAGAAGGAAGTGATTTCGGCACTTTCTTTCACGCGCTTGAACAGCTTGAATGACCGCGCACCACGCCAGCCACCGGGCGCCTGGGCCTTCTCGTCATAGATCGCAGCTTCGGCGCCGATCAGGATATCCGCCAACTGGCCGTAGGCCGCTCCCCAGGCGCTCATCACCTCGGGGGTGGCAATCTCGCTGCCCAGCACTTCGGAAATCGCACGCAACAGGCAGGCACCCACGATCGGGTAATGTTCCGGCAGGATCTGCAAGGCCACGTGTTTGTTGATGATCTTCGCCACCAGGTCACCCAGTTGATCCAACTGGTCGATATGCCGCGCATACATCAACACGCCATTCGCCAGGGCGCGGGGCTGGTCGCCGCTGGCCTGGTGCGCCTGGTTGAACAGCGGGCGGACCTCCGGGTATTCGGAGAGCATCATGCGGTAGAAATGGGTGATCAGCGCTTCGCCGCCGCTTTCCAGCAGGGGCACGGTGGATTTGACGATGGCACGGTCTTGGGCACTAAGCATGGAGCCTCCTGGGCTTCTTTACTGATTGCCTTGAGGTAATCAGCATTCATGCCAACTAATAAATCGTTAAATTTCAACCAGTTAAATTAAACATAGTCAGTATGACTCCTACGCAATATAGTCATAAGGACTACAAGGAGTCATTATGACTGCGCAATCGCTGCTCACCACCCTGCTCCCCCTGGTCGCCGACCTGTCCCGTGAACTGCCCGAAGGCGAGCGTTACCGCCGCCTGCTGCACGCCATGCGCGCCCTGCTGCCGTGCGATGCCGCCGCACTGTTGCGCCTGGACGGCGAGTCGCTGGTGCCGCTGGCCGTGGACGGCTTGAGCGCCGATACCCTGGGCAGACGCTTCAAGGTCAGCGAACACCCGCGTTTCGCCATACTGCTCAGCAGCCCCAGCCCGACGCGTTTCGACAGCGACAGTGAATTGCCCGATCCCTACGACGGCTTGGTGGACGGCCTGCACGGGCACCTCGAAATTCATGACTGCATGGGCTGCCCGCTGTTTGTCGATGACCAACCGTGGGGCCTGCTGACCCTGGACGCCCTCGACCCCGAGCGTTTCGAACGGGTCGAACTGGATGCGCTGCAGGCCTTCGCCAGCCTCGCCGCCGCCACGGTCAACGTCGCCGAACGCATCGAGCGCCTGGCGTTGCGTGCCGAAGACGAGCACCAGCGCGCCGAAATCTACCGCCAGGCCAGCGGCCAGCAGCACAAAGAGATGATCGGCCAGAGCAAGCCCCACAAACGCCTGGTAGAAGAGATCAGCCTGGTGGGCGGCAGCGACCTCACCGTGCTGATCACCGGCGAAACCGGGGTCGGCAAGGAGTTGGTGGCCCAGGCGATCCACGCCGCGTCGTCCCGTGCAGACAAGCCGCTGATCAGCCTCAACTGCGCCGCCCTGCCGGAAACCCTGGTGGAAAGCGAGCTGTTCGGCCATGTGCGTGGCGCCTTCACCGGCGCGTCGAACGAGCGCCGCGGCAAGTTCGAACTGGCCAATGGCGGCACGCTGTTTCTGGATGAAGTCGGCGAGTTGTCGTTGACGGTGCAGGCCAAGCTGCTGCGCGTCCTGCAAAGCGGCCAACTGCAACGCCTGGGCTCGGACAAGGAACATCAGGTGGACGTGCGCCTGATCGCCGCCACCAACCGCGACCTGGCTGAAGAGGTGCGCAACGGCCGCTACCGTGCCGACTTCTACCACCGCCTCAGCGTCTACCCGCTGCAAGTGCCGGCGCTGCGCGAGCGCAGGCGCGATGTGTTGCTGCTGGCAGGGTTCTTTCTCGAACAGAACCGTTCACGCATGGGCCTGGGCAGCCTGCGCCTGACCAGCGACGCCCAGACGGCATTGCTGGCCTACAACTGGCCGGGCAATGTGCGCGAGCTGGAACATTTGATCGGACGCAGCGCACTAAAAGCCCTGGGTAACTGTCGCGAACGTCCGAAGATTCTCAGCCTGAGCGCCCAGGACCTGGACCTGCCCGACGTCAGCGCAGCGCTGATCGAACCCCCACCCGAAGTAGCCACCATCGCCAGCGGCGACCTGCGCCAGGCCACCGAGCACTACCAGCGCCAAGTGATCAACGCCTGCCTGGAACGCCACCAGCACAACTGGGCCAGCGCCGCCCGTGAACTCGGCCTGGACCGCGCCAACCTAGGCCGCATGGCCAAGCGCCTAGGCCTCAAATAACCCAAATCACCCAATCAAACCCAAACCCAACCCCAAAAATGCAAAAAATGCAAAAAATGCAGGAAATGCAAAAAATGTGGGAGGGGGCTTGCCCCCGATAGCGGTAGCTCAGCGACAAATAAGTGACTGACCCACCGCTATCGGGGGCAAGCCCCCTCCCACCTAAAGCAACCCCCTCCCACCTAAATCACCACCCCACCACCTTAAACACCCCTCCCACCTCAGACCTGCTTCGCCCTGAACCCCGGGTCCACCGGCAAAACCACCTTCCCCCTACGAAACACCAACACATTCCCCACCATCACCAACACCAACCCCGCCAACGCCGGCGCAGTCCACTGATACCCCTCGACAAACGCCGACACATTCAGCGCCACCACCGGAAACAACACCGTGCAATACGCCGCCCGCTCAGGCCCCATCCGCCCCACCAACGTCAGATACGCCGTAAACCCAATCACCGAGCCCGGAATCACCAAATACCCCAACGCCCCGATATACCGCGCACTCCAATCCATCTCGAACGGAATACCGCGCACCACACAATAGGTCGCCAGCATCAAGGCCCCATACGCCATGCCCCAGGCATTGGTCGTCAACGGCCGCAACCCCGCCTTCTGCTGCAGACTCGAAAGCATATTGCCCGCCGAAAAACACATCGTCCCCAGCAGCGCCAGGCCCAGCCCGAGCAACGTCTGCGGGCTGGCGGTGTGCCCCGCCAGCTCCGGCCAGAACAACAGGCCCAACCCCAACAAACCAAGCCCGCCGCCCATCAACACATTGCGCGCGACCCGCTGGCCAAAAAACACCCGCGCATTCAGGGCATTCCACAGCGTCGCCGTGGAAAACACCACCGCCACCAGCCCGCTGGGAATCCACTGGCTGGCCGTGAGAAAGCACATGAAATTCACGCAGAACAGGCACAAGCCCTGGGCCAGGCAGATCAGATGCCCGCGCCGGTTCATCACCTGCAACTTGCGACTGAGCAGCAACAGCGCAAACAACACCAGCGCCGCCAGGCCGAAGCGATAGACGATCGACACGGGAATCGCCACCACGCCCAGTTGCCACTTGAGGGCGATCCAGGTGGTGCCCCAAATCAGCACGGTGAGTAAATACAGGAAAAGGTTCATAACAGGCTCCGCTGGTTGAGCCACAGTGTCACCTTCAACCCCAGGCCGGCACTTGCAGATTCTTGCGCTTTTGTCGCGCGGCGGGCTCACAGCACCAGCGGCTCGGAGTAGGATGCAAGGCGTCGGAGAGTACACACCATGTCAACGCTGGAATCCCTGCAAGTCTTTCAAGCCCTCAACCGCTCGCCCCATGCTCGCCTCGAAGCCTGCGCCGAGCTCGGTGACGGCTTGTCTGCGGCGCTGTGGAGCAACCACCACGATTCCCAGGATTACCAGGCACCCGGCCATCACACCTTGTCCTGCTACATCGGCGGCGGCACCGGCACTTTTCGGCGCGACCAGCCGGGCACCAAGGGCGGGCCCGACAAGTTGTGCATCCTGCCGGCCGAGCATCAGTCGGCCTGGGTGATCAACGGCGACATCCGCCTGGCCCATGTGTATTTCAGCCAGGCGCAATTCGCCTTGGGCTGCATCACCCTACTCGACCGCGAACCGCGCGCGCTGCAGTTGCAGGAAAGCACCTTCCTCGAAGACCCCAGCCAGGCGCGCCGCTTTCACCAGTTGATCGCCCTCAACTGGCACGAACCCGCCGAACGCCTGCTGACCAGTAGCCTGGCCCATGAAATGCTCAGCCACACCCTGCTCAGCCAAGTCGGCGCGCGCGACGGGCTGCGCTTGAAAGGCGGGCTGGCGGCGCATCAACGGCGCTTATTGGTGGACTACATCGAGCAGCACCTGGACGACCCCATCAGCCTCGGGCAATTGGCCGGGATGTGCGCGCTGTCGGAATACCATTTTGCGCGGATGTTCCGCCAGAGCTTCGGCCTGCCGCCCCATCAATACCTGTTGGCGCGACGCCTGGCCCGTGCGCAGAGCCTGCTGCGCAGTGGCAGCCTGCCCGTGGGTGATATCGCGTTGATGTGCGGCTTCTCCAGCGCCAGCCACTTCACCCATCGTTTTCGCCAGGCCATGGGCGCGACGCCCGGCGAATACCGTCAGGCGTTCTGCGCTTAACCCATCAAGCCCAACGTCTTGGCCTTGGCCACCGCCTGGGTGCGCCGCTCCACGCCGAGTTTGCTATGGATGCGCCGCGCATGGGTCTTGACGGTGTGCAGCGAGATAAACAACCGGTTGGCGATTTCCAGGTTGGAGTTACCGAGGGCGATCAGTTGCAGCACTTCCAGCTCGCGCTGGCTCAGCGGGTTGTCTGCCGTGCCTGTCGGCGAGGCCTGCGGCTCCAGGCCCAGCTCACTCAACAGCCCGGGCGAGCGTAAACGCAGTTCGCGAATGGCCTGCTGCACCTGGCAGCGCCCCGCCAGTTCCAGGCCATTTTGCAAGGCACGACGCGCCACCGCCGGCTCGCCCAGTTGCCAGGCCACCTCCCCCAGCACCAAGTGCAATTCGGCTTCCAGGCACAGCATGCCGCGTTGGCGGGAGGCGTCCAGCAGCGCTTCAAGCCGCGCCAGCGGTTGATCGACGACGCCCAGTTTGACCTCGGCCAACACCAACAGGTATTCAAGGCGCGGGATCAATTCCAGCGTGGCCGGCGGTGCCTGCTTGGCGCCTGGCCCACGGAAATGGCGGAGTACCCGGCGCACTGCTTCCATCGTCAATTCGGCGCGACCCTGCTGTAACCAGAAGTGCCCGCTGACCAGCAACAGCACCGCGCGGTATACCGTGTCCGGCACCTGGCGTTGCTGCATCAGGCGCTCGGCCTCGCGCAATTGGATAAAGGCCTGGGCGTAATCGCCACGGTTGGCCGCGAGCAACGCCAGGCCGAGAAAACCGTAGAGCACGCGCTTGTCCTGGCTGTGCAAACACATCGTCAAACCGGCGTCGAAACACTCGGCAGCCAAGGCATCCTGGCCTTGGCGCAGGGCCAGATGCCCACGCCGCAGGGCGATGCGTCCGACCAGCGGCTCGGCCTTCAGCCGCTGGTTGAGCAACATCGCCTGCACCTGCTCCAACAGGCTCTGCGCCCGATACGGTGCGCCACGCTGTTCGAGCAATTGAGCGTGATCCAGCTCCAGCAGGGCCTCGAGCAGCAGCGAACCGTGGGCCCGCGCCAGGCACAACGCTTCACGGTTCAGGGCTTGGGCCGCCTCCAGCTCACCGCGCAACAAGGCCTGCTGGGTCAACCCCGACAGGCACATCAAACGTGACGTCCACGCGCTGTCGGGCAATGCCTGCAACGCCTCGAAGAAATGCTCGCGAGCGCCTTGCGCATCGCCTGCCAGATGCAGCAACCACCCCCACTGCGCCTGCCAGCGCGCCAACAGAAGGCGTTGTTGTGCCGCCGACGGTTGCGGGGCGAAACGCGCCAGTTGGCCGATGCACAGCGCGGCCTGCTCGAAGCGCCCGGCGAACAGCAACGCGGCCGTGACCAGCCCCACCAACTGCGCGGAACAGAGCATCAGCTCATCACCCTGCTGCTCATGCAGGCGCAACAGCAGAGCGGCGTTCTGCTGGCGGAACAGGTCTTCGAAGCTGAAGTGCTGCAACAGGCTGACGGCCACTTCGTATTCTTCGGCCAGCAGCGCCTGCTCGAACGCGGCTTGCCAGTCACGCTCGGCGCTGAACCACTGACAGGCCCGTCGGTGCCAGGAGCGTTTGGCCGGCCAGGGTTCATCACGCATCAATTGCGCAAGCGGCGGGAAGACTTGCAGCCAGTCGGCGTCATCTTCCCAGGGCTGGATAAATGCGCCGAGCGCCTGCAAGTCCCGCAGGTACTGATCGCCATCGCCAAAACCGAACAGGTGCTCACACAAGCCCACATTAAAACGCGGCAAATGCGCCAGCACCCGCCAGGCTTCAACCAGCTCTGCCGGCAAGGTGCTGAACAGCTCGTGCTGCAGGTAGTCGAGCAAGGTTTTGTCAGGATGGCCGTCGCCGAGCAAGGCGATGCGCACCCCGGCGCACCAGCCGGCGCTGAACTGCATCACGCGCTCGACGCAGTGACCCGGCGCCTGGCCGAGCAGGGCCTGGACTTCTTCGGCGCTGAACATCAGCTCGGCCGCGCTGCACTCCAGCAGTTCATCGTCGAGCAACAGCCGCGGCCAGTTACACGCAGGACGCCGCCGCGCGCCCAGCCACCAGGTCAGCGAAGGGTGACTGGCGGTGAGCAGGCGGTCGAGCAAAGCGTCGAGTTCGGGCGCGGGCAGGCGGCTGAAATCATCGAGAAACAGCCACGCCGCCGTCTGCCAGCGGCCGAGATCCTGCAGCAAGGTGGCTTCATCGGTAAACGCCAGGCCCAGGTTGTGCGCCAGGCGCCTGCAGAAATCCACAGGGCTGAGCACCACGCCATTGAGCGGCAACCAGTACACCAGGCAACCCGCCGGCGCCTGCAAGGCACACTCGGCGAGCAGCGCGCTCTTGCCACTGCCGCCAGGGGCGCAGAGCAACTTGACCCGCGCCTGCGCCGCCAGCAAGGGCTCGGCCAGGCGCGGGCGCAACAGATGATGGGCGGACAGCCGGGGCATGAATCCAGGACGGTCCAGGCAACGTGTCATGGCGGTCATTGCTGCATCCTGCGTTTTTATTGTTATGCAACCTGACACCTACCCTAGCCCTGTGCTCGGCGATTATTGAAGAAGTATTCAGCGCAGTGATTAATAGCCATGCACAAAACCCAATGTGGGAGGTGGCTTGCCCCCGATGGCGGTGGATCAGTCAGCTATCTGTAGCTGACACACCGCTATCGGGGGCAAGCCCCCTCCCACATTGGGATTGCATTTCAAACAGGCATCAGCGCACGTCCGAAGGCATCAGCGCACGCCCGAAGCCCTCAACGCCGCCGGCGTGTAATCCGCCGCCTTGGCCGCAAACCCGAAGACGAAGCTGCTCTTCTCCTCGTTCTTCATGCCCAGGGCGATGTAGCGTCCGGCGATGAGGTCGTACAGGGTTTCCACGGTGTAGGCCGGCACCTGGTGGTCATAGTAGAACTGCGCATGGCCTTCGGCGACACGCCACAGTTGGCCGCGGCCGTCGTAGTGATCCACCAGCGCGACCTGCCAGCTGTCTTCGTCGATGTACATGTGGCGCTTGGCATAAATGTGCCGTTCGCTCGGCTTGACGGTGCCGACCACTTCCCACACGCGGTGCAGCTCATAACGGGTCAGGTCCTGGTTGATGTGCCCGGCCTTGATGATGTCGTCGTACTTGAGGCTCGGCGAATCGAGTTTGTAGCTGTTGTAGGGGATGTACATCTCTTTCTTGCCCACCAGCTTCCAGTCATAGCGATCGGGGGCGCCGGAGAACATGTCGAAGTTATCCGTGGTACGCAGGCCGTCGGACGCGGTGCCCGGGCCGTCGTAGGACACTTGCGGCGCGCGACGCACGCGGCGCTGGCCGGCGTTGTAGATCCAGGCCAGGCGCGGTTCTTTGACCTGGTCGAGAGTCTCGTGCACCAGCAGCACGTTGCCCGCCAACCGCGCCGGGGCCGTTACCGATTGCTTGAAGAAACTCAGCACGTTGGCGGCCTTGGCCGCGTCGATGTCAGGGATCGCCTGCGGTACTGCGACTTCCTCTTCAAAGCGGATCGGCGTGTAGCTGCCGTTCGTCTGCGGGGTCGCCTGGGTGATGATGCGCCGCAGGTTACCGCCGTGGTAACGGGTGATGTGGTTCCACAACACCTCCACGCCATTCTTGGGAATCGGGAAGGCGTAGTAGCGGTTGCCGGTGAAGTTCTCCAGGCCGTTACCGTCGTTGATCGCATGCACGTTCAGCGCGCTGCGCTTGATCGACTCGTAGATATCCGGCGGCAGGTTGACCGTGCGGTGGCTCGGGTACACCGGGATCTTGTAGGTCTCGGGGTAGCGTTTGAACATTGCCACCTGGCCGTCGGAGAGTTTGTCCTTGTACTTGTCGACCGTCGCGGCGGTGATCACGAACAGCGGCTTTTCATTGGCGAACGGGTCGGCGAGGAAGCCCTTGCTGTCCACCGCACCGGCATTTTTCGGAATGCCACCGGTCCAGGCCGGGATCGAGCCGTCGGCGTTGCCGGCTTTTTCCGCGCCGACCGGGGTCAGGCTGGTGCCGAGCTTGGCGGCTTCTTCGGGCGACACGGCCGCCATGACGTTGGCGGCCAACACGCTCAGGGCCATCACAGCAATCAACTTACGCATAGAGTCTTGTCCTTCTTTAAGCCAAATCAGAAGTTCACGCCGACGCTGAGGGCGAGGAAGTCGCGGTCGGTCAGGGTGTTGTAGTCGCCACCAAAAAAGTCGGTGTAGTTCAGGCTGGCGGTGTAGGTGTTGCGGTAGTCCGCATCGACGCCGACGCTGATCGCCTTGGCACCCTGGTTGAACAAGCCGTTGGGGCCGTAACCGTTGACGTCGTGGGACCAGGACAGGTTGGGCTTGAGGTTCACCCCGGCAAACACGTTGTTGTAGTCGAGGATGGCGCGGGCACGATAACCCCAGGAATTAGCCGTGACGAAACCGTCGGTGTCGCCACCGAAACCGTAGGCGCCGTATACCGAATCGCGGCCGTAGCGCAGTTTGCTTTTCGCTTCCAGCCCGCCGACGTGGACGAAGGCGGCCTCACCCACCAAGGTCAGGCGTTCGGCCCCCAGGACCTGGTCGAAGAACTGCGTCATGGTGCTCTGGATCTGGGTGATTTCCTTGCGACGGTAACCGCTATTGTCGGCGCCAAACGAGCTGTGGATCGGCGATGCGGTATTGCCGGCAATCGGGTTGATCAGGGCCAGGGTCAGGTCAGTGGTATTGAGTTGCACCGGCGCATTCGGGCGGTAGCTGATTTCCCCGGTCCAGGCCGTGCCGGTGGGCAAGGTGGTGGAGAAGCTCGCACCGTACAGGCGAATATCTTCCGGGTAATCGAGATAGTACTGGCCACGGCCAAGCATGGTGCTTTGGGCCAGGGCCGAGCCGGTGCCCGGCGCAATGGCGTTGGCGGTGTTGACGATGCGCCCGATGGTGGCCAGGTTGGTGTTGGCCGTGAGGGTGCCGACGGTCGGCGTGCGGCTGTGGTAGTTCATGAAGTACAGGCCGTACTCCGTGTCGTCGCCCAGCCAGCGCAGGGCCGCACCGAACTGGCCGCCATCGCGGGCATCACGGTCCTTGGCGCGCTGCACCACCACACCTTCACTGGTCACCTGGAAGCCCTGGCCGAACGCTGCGGCCACGGGTTGCAACGGTGCAATCGCAGGGCTGCCGACCGTGTAGTTACCGTTGCAACCATGGGCCGCCACGTCGCCACCAAAAAACGTGCCGCAGTTATCCAGCACGGTGTTTTCCCAGTTCAACTGGTAGAAGCCTTCCACCGTCAGTTGGTTGGTGAGGCTCTGGGAGGCGAACAGCATATTGACCGGTATCAGCCCTTCCTTGATCTCGGCGCCGGGGCGACGGAAGGCCGATACGTCAATGGGGTTGATGCTGTTGATGGAGTTACCGATAAACGTACTCTCGCCCCAACTCACCACCTGCTTGCCGACACGCACGTTGCCCGGCAGGTCGGCGATGGAATAGTTGTGATAGACGAACGCATCCAGCAGCTCGTAGCCGGAAGAGCGCGCGCCTTCGTCGCGATGGTGATTGCTGATCTGCTTGAACTCACGGTCTTCATCCTGCAGCTCGAAGTCGTACCAGTACTTGCCGCGCACGAAGACGCCGCTGTCGCCGTACTTGAGTTCCAGGTCGTGGATGCCTTTGAAGATCTTGGAGAAGGTCTCGCCCTTCTTGAAGTTCAGTCGCCCGTCATCCCCGGTCGAAGCCTGCCCCGTGCCGCCATTGGACACGCCCACCAGCTTCTTGTCGGCATCGCGCATGCCCCAACTGGCGCCGACCGACAGCGAGGAATCGAATTGCCCTTCGATCTCGCCGATGTTGAACGAAACAGCCTGCGCCTGGGCACAGCATCCCAACGCAACCGCAGTGGCCAGCGCCTGTGGCGTGAAGATGGCGCGCATTGTTGTTTTTGTCATGCGTCTTCCCCGGTGAGTGACAGAAGGCCCCACCCTACTGCCGCCCTTCGGGAGCGATAAGCGCACCAAGGAGGTATTCGTGTTGTCGCTCGAAAGGATTAACAGCCGCTCTGGCGCGGCTCTGCGCGCGGGCATGCACCCTGTGGATGGCGGGTTATCAGGCCGGTGGATAGCGCCGAGGGAACTGTTTCCATATCGGTAACAGTCCTTGTCATGAACCGCTATTACTCATTTGGTTACAACCCTCTATTCTTGCCTGGCTTTCAGGGCAAATGGCCCGCTCCCAGCTTCGGGAGAAAAGCTGAAATTTTACGGATTGGCTACTGTATTCAATCTGTTACCGGTGTTCACTGACGTTGAATCTGTCGCTCCTTGATCCAACGTCTTATTTCGGCCGCTGCTTTGCAGCGGCCTTTTTTATGCTTAAAAAAAAGCGGGGCGCCATCAGCGCCCCGCAGTATTCATAGTCCATCTGGCAATGATCAGAGGCTGAACTTCTGCAAATTGGCCATCATCTCCTTCAAAGCCTCAATCGTGTCCTTGGGATGCACCGCCCCTTCAAAGTCACAGATCTGTTGCCAGTGCGCGGCCACGTCATCCGGCGAGAACCCGGCCTGCGGGTCGAAGCCCACGCCGAGGCTGCGTTCCCAGCGGGTCTTGCCGATCCAGCCGCCGCCCACTTCAAACAAGCCTGAGGTTTCCTGGCACGCCTCGCTGCCGAGGTACACCACCAGCGGGCTGACCAGTTCCGGCTTGAGGCGCTCGAATACCTGCGGCGGGATCAGACCTTCAGTCATGCGTGTGCCGCCGGTGGGGGCGATGGCGTTGACCAGGATGTTGTTCTTGCGCCCTTCCAGCGCCAGGGTACGGGTCAAGCCATACAGACCGAGCTTGGCCATGCCGTAGTTGGACTGCCCGAAGTTGCCGTAGATGCCCGACGTGGACGCAGTAAAGATCACCCGACCATAGCTTTGCTCACGCAGATGGGGCCAGGCAGCGCGGGTGACTTTGTAGGCACCTTCGACATGCACCCGGTAAACCAAGTCCCAGTCGCTGTCGTCCATTTTGTGGAAAGTCTTGTCGCGCAGGATGCCGGCGTTGTTCACCACCACGTCGATACGGCCGAAAGCGTCCAGGGCGTTCTGTACGATTTTCTCGCCATCGGTGACGGAATCATGGTTGGCTTCGGCAATGCCGCCGGCCTCGCGGATTTGTGCGACCACACGGTCGGCCGCCGACGCATTGGCGCCCTCGCCCTGGGTGGAACCGCCGAGATCGTTGACCAGCACTTTGGCCCCGTGCTTGGCGAACAGCAGCGCATGGGCCCGGCCCAACCCGCCGCCGGCACCGGTGACGATCACGACCTTATCCTGGAACTGCACTGACTCACTCATACCGAACTCCAATGGCGACAATGGGAATGGGTCGAGTGTCAGGCACAGGGCGTTCGGTCACAATAAATACGGCCAGGGCTGAATGGTGCGCGATAAGGCTGAAGGATGATTGCCTGTCTCAGGAATAGGCCATGCGCGGCGCGACCTGCACGATCCGCTGTCGAAACTCCAGGTAATGCTTGAGCACCTGCACCGGCGCTTCGATCTGCGGGTAGTGGCCGATATTGGCCAGCAATACCGTGTCGGCGTGGGGCACCAACTGGCGGTAACGCTCGACCATGTGGGCGCCGGAAATCGGGTCGAACTCGCCATCGATGACTCGCAGCGGTACGTCGCCACGCTGCAGGGCGCCCACCCAACGCTCACGCAGGCGACGGCGCTGGGGAATGTAGTTGATCAGTTTATGCAGGATGCGGGGCCCGTCATTGCAGTCGATCAGGCTCCAGAAATCATCGAGGGCGCTCTCACTGGGACGGGTCTGCGCGCCGAAAATCTGGCTGAAACTGTCGGACAAGGCATTGCGCCCAAATGCGCGACCGATCATCCAGCCCAAGGGGCTGAGCAGTAGTTTCTGCACCAGCACCAGACGATGGGTTTCGGGGAACAGCCCGCCGTTGAGAAACACACAACTGGCCATCTGGAAACGGCCTTCGTGATGCCGCGCCAATAATTCCTGGGCGACGCTGTCCCCATAATCATGGGCCAGCACATGCACCGGTTGCCGCACACGCAGGTGGTCGAGCAGCGCCTGTTGCAAATCGGCCTGTTCCAACAGGCAATAGTCGTGGTCCAGCGGCTTGGCCGAATCGCCAAACCCAAGCATGTCGCAGGCGATTACCAGATTGCGCTGGGCCAGGGGCTGCCAGAGGTAATGCCAGTCCCAACTGGCGGTCGGGAAGCCATGGATCAGCAGCAGCGGCTCGCCCTGCCCGGCCACCCAATACCGAATGGTGCGCCCGCGAAAAACGAAACTCTGACCGCACTTGCGCCAGGCCCTGAGCGGAATCTCGGCGAGAGGCATCAATTTTTATACCCCGGATCTTGCAGGTCCAATTTACGCAGCAACGCCGGCCAGGCCAGCGCGCCTCCCATACCCTGGGCGCTCTTTGTGACAGCCGCCACCATCGCCCTGGCCCCAGCGAGAACCTGCGGGTCGATGGTGATCAATTCAGCCGCGCCGTTTTGCGCAAGCACTTGGATATCACAGGCGCGCTGAAAGGTGAACATCATCAGGAAGGTGTCAGCAATCGTCCCACCGCAGGTCAGCAGGCCATGGTTGTGCAGCATCAGGAAGTTGTTTTCGCCAAGGTCGGCCTGCAAGCGCGCTTTTTCTTCGTGGTTCAGCGCCACGCCTTCATACGCGTGATAGGCCAGGCTGGACAACACGAACAAGGACTGCTGGCTGATGGGCAATACGCCCTGCTTCTGCGCAGACACGGCAACCCCCGCCGCCGTATGGGTATGCAGCACGCACACCACATCGTGGCGCACTTCGTGGATGGCACTGTGGATGGTGTAGCCGGCCGGGTTGATGTCGTAAGGGCTGTCCATCCGCTTGTTGCCGGCCTGGTCGACCTTGACCAGGCTCGACGCCGTGATCTCGTGGAACATCAGCCCATAAGGGTTGATCAGAAAATCATCGGTGCCCGGCACCTTGGCCGATATATGCGTGAAAATCAGATCATCCCAGCCATGCATGGCGACCAGGCGATAGCACGCAGCCAGGTCGACGCGGGTCTGCCATTCGGCGGCGCTGACCTGATCGTTGACATTCTGTGGCGATACAACGGGGGCTAGGCTCACGGCAATGACCTCCTTGGCGCACTTTATTATTATTTTTTGAGTGAAGGGTCAGTGTAGTCAGACCTCGTGGCGCAGGAAGTTGCCTTCGCAGCCAGCTTGATGGCCGCACGAGTCAGCCAAGAGAATAGTTTACATTTGGCCACCTCGCGTCAGAGAAGCGTCGCCAATAAAGGCGCTGCAAACAGGTTGAGCAGCCCCGTCAATACCATCACCAGCCCCGCGACAGAGCCCTCTTCACCGCCCACTTCATGGGCCCGGCTCACGCCTGCGCCGTGCGCGCCCACCCCAAACAATGCCCCGCGCGCCAAGGGGGTACGCAGCGGTAGCCACTTGAGCAGCACCCCTCCGAGCAAGGCGCCGAACACGCCGGTGAACATCACGAACACGGCCGTCAGTTCCGGCACACCGCCCAGGTCGGAAGACATCGGCATGGCAAACGGTGTGGTGATTGAACGCGGCACCAGGGACATCGTCACCGCACTGTCCAGCGCCAGCGCCTTGGCCAAACCGAACGAGGTGCCGATGGACGCCGCGCTGCCGGCCACCATGCCCAGCAGCAAGGCCGACCAATACCGCGCCAACAAGCGTCGCTGCTGCCAGATCGGCACCGCAAACGCCACGGTCACCGGGCCCAGCACCCGCATCAGCCAATGGGTGTCGCAGGCGTATTCGGCATAGGCGGTGTGCATCGGCACGGCCACCGCGAGCAGCAGCGCGGGCACCAGGATCAGCGGCGACAGCAGGTAGCGTCCGGTCCGACGGTAGATCCAGCGGCTGAAGATATAGGCGCCCAGGGTCAGGGCCAGCCAGAACACCGGCATCAGCTCAAGCTTCATGGCGCACCTTCCAACGACACACTATTTCCACGGTGAAGGCCGTCACCAGCATGACCGCCAGGGTGCTCACGCCGATCACCAGCAGAATGCGCCAACCGTCATTGCGCACCAGGCCGCCGTAGTCCAACAGGCTCATCAAGGCCGGAATAAAGAACAACAACATTTCCGCCATCAACACACCCGCCCCCAATTGCAGGGCAGCCGGCTTGACCAGGCCGGTGGCGAATGTCGCCAGCAACAGGCCCAGGCCCATCACGCCACCGGGGATGGGCCACGCCAACCAGGCCACCAGTTGAGTACCGAGCTGGTAGATGGCCAGCAGCACGACCAATTCAGTCAGCAGACGGCTGACGTGCTTGAAGCTGAAACGTTTCATGGGCTTTGGGTCCTCGTAAGCCTCCATTTTAGAGAGCCCCCTTCCATCCCCACAGCGAATTGTTAGACTGCCAACTATTCCAAACTGGAATCGAGCCCATGGAGTTCAAACAGCTGCGCAGTTTTGTCGAAGTCATCCACCGCGGCGGTTTTACCCAGGCCGGGAAAACCCTGCACATCAGCCAGTCCGCCGTGAGCAAACAGGTCGCACAGCTGGAACACAGCCTGGGCACACCGTTGCTCGACCGCATCGGCTCGCAGATCCGCCTGACCGCCGCCGGCCAGGTCGTCCTGCAACGTGCCGAAGCCATGCTGCGCCTGCAGAACGAGTTGCTCAGTGAGCTGGATGATATGCAGCACCTGACCCGTGGCGAGTTGCGCCTGGGCTTGCCGCAATTGGGCGGCGATACGCTGTTTGCCGAGCTGTTCGCCGAGTACCGCCGGCGCTATCCGAACGTCACCATCCAGTTGCTGGAAGGCGGCAGTCGCAGCATCGAGCAGGCGATTTTGAGCGGCGAGCTGGAAGTCGGTGGCAGCTTGAAGCCCAGCGACCCGGCATTCGCCTGGCAAGCCTTCTGCGATGAACCGCTGGATGCCTTGCTGCCGATGAACCATCCCTTGGCGCAGAACGCCCAGGTGCGCCTGGAGGAGTTGGCGGACACTCCGTTCCTGATGTATCAGCGCAGCTTTGTCTTGAACGACCGCTTACTACAGGCGTGTCAGCGGGTGGGCTTTACGCCGAAAGAAGGAGGCCGCAGCGGCCAGGCGGATTTTCTCGCGGCCCTGGTCGCGGCCGGTCAAGGCGTGGTGCTGTTGCCCAGCGTGGTCGCTCGTGGGCTGGTGCGGCCCGGGGTGGTACGCCTCACGCTGAAGGCGCCCGACTACCTGCGCTGGGACATTGCATTTATCTGGCGTGAGGGCGCCTATCTGTCGAAAGCCGCCCAGGCCTGGCTGGCGTTGCTGCGGGAGTTCCCGGTCAGCCGCGCAGTGCAGTGACCAGCTCGGCCAACCAGGGTTCGGCGTCGGTTTCCGGGTTGACGCTTTCGCTGGCGTCCAGGCGCAGCATCGGCAGCACTTCATGCACGCCCAACTCGCTGAACAACTCACGCATGTGCTCACCGCCGGCGCAGAACGTATCGCCGTAGCTGGCGTCGCCCAGGCCGATGACCGCGCCCGGCAAACCGCGCCAGGCTGCAGGCAACTGGTCGCGAATGCTCGAATACAGCGGTTGCAGGTTGTCCGGCAGCTCTCCCATGCCGGTGGTGGAGGTCACCGCCAGTAAAGCCTGCGGGGCGAAGGCCAGCATGTCCGCCAGGCTCGCGCGCGAGTTGTGCCTGGCCTCGAAGCCGGCCGCGTTAAGGATGTCGGCAGCGTGGTGGGCGACTTCTTCAGCCGTGCCGTACACCGAGCCGGAAAGGATGGCGACTTTCATCAATCTGATCCTGTCATTGAGCGAAAGCCTGGGATATTACCAGTTGGGGCAAATATTTCGGCACACACCGTGCAACATTCAAGACTTGCCATAAACTGCCAGTTCAAGAACACGCCCGGGACCGCGCTATGATTAACGCCAAGCTGCTGCAAATGGTCGTCAACGCTTCCAACGACGGTATTGTTGTCGCCGAACGGGAAGGCAAGGACAAACCGCTGATCTACGTCAACCCGGCATTCGAGCGACTGACCGGCTACACCCTGGACGACGTCCTGTATCAGGACTGCCGCTTTCTGCAGTCCGGCGACCGTGATCAACCGGCGCTGATGGCCATTCGTGAAGCACTGGACAGCGGCGGTACCTGCCGGGAAATCCTGCGCAACTATCGCAAGGACGGCAGCCATTTCTGGAACGAGCTGTCGCTTTCAACGGTTTACAACCATGCCGACAAGCAGACCTATTTCGTCGGTGTGCAAAAGGACGTGACCTTGCAGGTCAAGGCCCAGCAGCGCGTCGCGCAATTGGAGGCGGAGTTGGCGCAGGTCAAGGCCGAGCTGGCAGCGGTCAAGGCGACGAGCGGATCTAACAAAACTTAGAAAATGCGCTCATTAGAGCGGATAATGGCGTTTTAACACCCTCCCGATTGAGCAAGATCAATGCAACGCGACGCGCTTCTGACTCAGGACGAGTTGGATTTCATTCGTAACATGCAGCACAACCCCCAGCTCAACCTGCGGGATACCTCGTCTAGCCTGACCGTCAACGGCGGTTCCCAGCTTCGCGACTTGCTCACGCGGCTGGCTGCCCACGATCACGTCACCCTCCAGGCGCACTTCGATAACCAGCAACTCACCTTCCCGCTGCACTTGGAGGAAGACGAGTTTCATGCCGTGCATTTACGCCTGGGCGTACCGAGTATTTTTGAAGACGGGCCGATGATTCGTCCTTGGCGCCTGGCACTTGAAGCGCCGGTGGCGCTGGAAAATGTCAGGGGCAATCCCAGTGCGCTGTGGGTGCATGAAGTGTCGTTCAAGGGCGTGCTGGTGGAAATTCGTGGCCGGATCAAGGCGCCGAAAACCTTTGCCCTGTGGTTCAGCCCTTCCGGTTATGAACGCATCGCGATACGCGGCACGCTGGAGCGGGAAACCGCGCGGGGCTTGTTTGCCTATCGCCTGGGCCAAGGCGATGCGAATGAAACCGAGCGCCTGCGCCAATTCATCCTGCACCAGCACCGCTTGATGCATCCACAGATGCACACCTGACCTCAGGTATCCAGGTTACCGCGGAGAAATTGCTGCAAGCGGCGTTGCATCAAGCGCCCTTCATTGCCCAGGCAACCGACGGTGGAGCCTGCCAGGTCTTCCTCGGCCAGGTCCGACGCCGCACCGGCAAGAAACAACGGGCAATCCAGGGTCAACGCCAGTCGATTCAAGCGCCCGATCAGCGCCTGATTGTGTGAGTGATTGGAGAAGAGCACCAGCGCCTCGGGTTGCGTCTTTTCACACACCAGCGTCAATTCATCGAAAGGCTGGCCCATCCCCAGCACCTTCACGGCCAGATCGTCTCGACAGATCAACAGCCCCGCCACCAGCAACTCCAATTTACGGCACTCGCCAGGAATGGCCGCGAGCAACACCCGTGGCGCCGCCGACGCACACCCCAGTTGCAGACGCTGCAACGCCCGCACCCGCAGGAAATTGTCGAAGAACAGCCACTCACTGGCCTGGCCGAATCCGCCCTGATGACGCAACAGGTCGTTCCAAAGAGGCATCAGGATGTCCTGGAACGCCACGTTGAGCGGGTAGGTGGCAATCACCTGGTTGTACAGATGCTCCAGTTGACGGTCATCAAACGCGTTGACGGCCAGCACCAAGCGCGCCTGCCACTGCGGCCATTCGCCCTCCTCGACCGTGTCGTGCTCGACGCGCACGGCTGCGGCCTGCTGATCGTCACGCGCGAGGATCTTGCCCACTTTGCTCACGGCCACGCCGCGCTCGATCCAATCGACAATGCGATGAACCGTTTGAATATCGGCTTTGGAGTACAGACGATGCCCACTTTCGGTGCGCGTGGGTTGAATCAGGCCGTAACGCCGCTCCCAGGCACGCAGGGTGACCGGGTTGATGCCCGTCAATCTCGACACTTCACGAATCGGAAGCAACTCATCGGAGTCGGCAAGGCTGGCGAAGGAAGATTCGCCAATAGGCGCAATGATTTCGGGCATCAGAGGTCAAGAACGTCCGTATGAAAGTGAGTTCCATTTAACGCTTTTACCGCGATGTATATCAAGGTGTGTACCTATCGGACCGATGCCGCTGGTGTATTTTTACAAAACAGGAATAATCCTTGCTTACCGATATTGGCAACAACGAACCAAGCGTCGCTGCAACACCCCCGCAGCGTCGTCTGTGCGCCACCTACCCGGTTCAGCGCACCCGTCTATTTGGAGATACACAATGTCTACCTCACCCGTCACCCTGATGGTTGCGCGCCGCGTAGCCAAGGGCCGCTACGAAGAGTTGATGGCCTGGCTGCGCGAAGGCGAGCAACTGGCCACTGACTTCCCCGGCTACCTGGGCTCCGGCGTCCTCGCACCGCCGCCGCTTGATGATGAATTCCAGATCATTTTCCGCTTCGCCGACGAAAAAACCCTGCATGCCTGGGAATTTTCCGCGTCGCGCAGCGCGTGGCTGGGCCGTGGCAGCGAACTGTTTGCCGACCCGTCGGAGCATCGCGTGCGTGGCATCGATGGTTGGTTCGGTGCCGCAGGTACACGGCCGCCGCGCTGGAAACAGGCGGTGGCGATCTGGCTGGCGTTTTTCCCGGTGTCGTTGCTGTTCAACTTCGGCCTGGGGCCACTGCTCAGCGAACTGGACCTGTTCAGCCGCGTGCTGGTCAGCACCCTGGCGCTCACACCGCTGATGGTCTACCTGTTCATTCCACTCTCGACCCACCTGCTGGCCAACTGGCTGCACCCTTCGCCGCCACGGGCCAAGGCTACCGAAGCCGCGGCGTGAGTACAGGGCGGCTCGTCGCTGGTATGATTTGAACCTGCCAGCGACTTGAGCCTCCCATGACTGCAACGAACGCCCCGATCCTGATCACCGGCGCCGGCCAGCGCGTCGGCCTGCATTGTGCCGAACGCCTGCTGGACGACGGCCACTCGGTGATTTTCAGCTATCGCAGCGAACGCCCCGGCGTGCAGGCACTGCGCGAGCGGGGCGCGATCGGCGTGTTTGCCGACTTCTCCAGCGAAGCCGGGATTCTCGCGTTTATCACCGAGCTGCAGCGCCACACCCAAAGCCTGCGCGCGATCATCCATAACGCCTCGGCCTGGATCGCCGAAACCCCGGGCGACGAAAGCCGTGCATTTACCGACATGTTCCGCGTACACATGCTTGCGCCGTACCTGATCAACCTGCATTGTTCACCCTTGCTGCACCGCTCTTCACCCGCCGACATCGTGCATATCAGCGATGACGTGGTGCGCAAGGGCAGCCGCCAGCACATCGCCTACTGCGCCACCAAGGCCGGGCTCGACAGTCTCACGCTGTCGTTTGCCGCGCAGTTTGCACCGCTGATCAAAGTCAACGGCATCGCCCCGGCGATGGTGATGTTCAACGAAGGCGACGACGCGGCCTACCGTACCCAGGTGCTGGCCAAGTCGGCACTGGGCATCGAGCCCGGGCCCGAAGTGATTTACCAGAGTCTGCGTTACCTGCTGGACAACCCCTACGTCACCGGTACCACCCTGACCGTCAACGGTGGGCGGCATATCAAGTAAGCCGTTTGTGAGGATGTTGTATGACCTTATCCCTGCCCCAGCACTATCGCGAGATCCTTAAAGGCCTGGGTGAAGACCCGGAACGCGAAGGCCTGCTCGACACCCCTAAGCGTGCCGCCAAAGCCATGCAATACCTGTGTCATGGCTACGCGCAAAACCTCGAAGAAATCGTCAACGGGGCGCTGTTCGCCTCCGACAATGACGAGATGGTGATCCTCAAGGACATCGAGCTGTACTCGCTGTGCGAGCATCACCTGCTGCCCTTTATCGGCAAGGCCCATGTGGCCTATATTCCGACCGGCAAGGTCCTGGGCCTGTCGAAGCTGGCGCGCATCGTCGACATGTTTGCGCGGCGCCTGCAGATCCAGGAAAACCTCACGCGGCAAATCGCCGACGCCATCCAGGACGTGACCCAGGCTTCCGGTGTGGCGGTGGTGATCGAAGCCAAGCACATGTGCATGATGATGCGCGGCGTGGAAAAACAGAATTCAACCATGAACACCTCGGTGATGCTCGGCGCGTTCCGCGAGTCGAACACCACGCGCATGGAGTTCCTGCAACTGATTGGACGGAGCAAGTAGCAATGCCACAACTTCAACCAGGCATGGCGCGCATCCGGGTCAAGGACCTGTGCCTGCGCACCTATATCGGTATCAACGAGGATGAAATCCTCAACAAGCAGGATGTGCTGATTAATCTGACCATCCTTTATGCCGCCCAGGACGCCGTGCGCGACAACGATATCGACCACGCCTTGAATTACCGCACCATCACCAAGGCGATCATCGCCCACGTCGAAGGCAACCGCTTCGCCCTGCTGGAGCGCCTGACCCAGGAACTGCTGGACCTGGTGATGAGCAACGAGTCAGTGCTGTACGCCGAAGTCGAAGTGGACAAGCCCCACGCGCTGCGCTTTGCCGAATCGGTTTCGATTACCCTGGCGGCCAGCCGCTAACCCCTGGATTTGCGTGAAACCTATGACCGATCAACAACGCCTCGAACTCGAAGCCGCCGCCTTTAGGCGGCTGGTCGCACACCTGGACAGCCGCAAGGATGTGCAGAATATCGACCTGATGAACCTCGCCGGCTTCTGCCGCAACTGCCTGTCCAAGTGGTACAAGGCCGAAGCCGACGAGCGCCAGATCGAGCTGAGCCTCGATGCCGCCCGTGAAGTGGTGTACGGCATGCCGTATGCCGAGTGGAAAACCCAATACCAGCAAGAAGCCAGCGCCGAACAACACGCGGCGTTCGCCAAAGGAAAACCCCATGACTGACCTGAACACCCTGCGCGCCAGCCTCGACAGCGGCGAACATCTCTTCGCCGACACCCTGGCTTTCGTTGCCGCAGGTTACGCGTATAAGCCACAAGCCTTCACCAACGGCACCGTGGAAAACGCCGCAGCGCAGAACGAAGGGTCGTGCAAGACCCTCGGCCTGGCATTGCTGGAAGGCTTGAGCGATCAGCACGCACTGCTCGCGTTTGGCGAACACTACCGTTCGGTGGTGGCCACGCCTGAGGGCAGTGACCATGGCAATATTCGAGCGTTGATCGAGCACGGCTTGGCGGGTGTGAAGTTTGACCAGCAACCTCTGACTCGCCGCTGATCCAACGTGCAAACCCGATTTAATGTGGGCGCTGGCTTGCCTGCGATGGCGGCGGTAAATCCTGCATAGACGTTGGCTGACACACCGCTATCGCAGGCAAGCCAGCTCCCACAGGGATTGGATTACCAAATTGAGATAGCGATGGATCATCAAATCCCGCGCATAAAAAAACCGGCTTTCGCCGGTTTTTTTTATTTCAACGGTTTAGAGCGCAGCGTCCTTCAAACCGTCCAGGTAACGCTCGGCATCCAGGGCCGCCATGCAACCGGCACCGGCCGAGGTGATGGCCTGGCGGTACACGTGGTCAGCCACGTCACCGGCAGCGAAGATGCCTTCGATGTTGGTCGCCGTAGCATTGCCTTCACGACCGCCCTGCACCACCAGGTAACCGTCCTTGGCATCCAGCACGCCTTCGAACAGCGAGGTGTTCGGGGTGTGGCCAATGGCGATGAACACGCCGTCGACTGTCAACTCGTCGAAACTGCCGTCGTTGTTTTTCAGGCGCGCACCGGTCACGCCCATGTTGTCGCCGAGGACTTCATCCAGGGTGGCGTTGAGCTTGAGGATGATCTTGCCTTCAGCCACACGCGCGTGCAGCTTGTCGATCAGGATCTTCTCGGCGCGGAAGGTCTCGCGGCGGTGAATCAAGGTCACGGTGCTGGCGATGTTGGCCAGGTACAGCGCCTCTTCCACGGCCGTGTTGCCACCACCGACCACCGCGACCGGCTTGTTGCGGTAGAAGAAACCGTCGCACGTCGCGCAGGCGGATACGCCCTTGCCCATGAACGCTTCTTCCGACGGCAGGCCCAGGTAACGGGCGCTGGCGCCGGTAGCGATGATCAGCGCGTCACAGGTGTAGACGCCGCTGTCGCCGGTGAGGCTGTAAGGCTTTTTCGAGAAGTCGACCTGGTTGATGTGGTCAAACACGATCTCGGTTTCGAAGCGCTCGGCGTGCTCTTTCATACGCTCCATCAGCACCGGGCCGGTCAGGCCGTGGACGTCGCCCGGCCAGTTGTCGACTTCGGTGGTGGTGGTCAACTGACCGCCCGCCTGCATGCCGGTGATCAGCAGTGGCTTGAGGTTGGCTCGGGCAGCGTAGACGGCAGCGCTGTAACCGGCAGGGCCGGAACCGAGAATAATCACTCGCGAATGACGGGTATCAGACATGACTCACTCCTGTCGACCGCCCGGACTACAAGGCGGCTGGAATAAAAAAGGACCGCGAAGCACTTGGGGAAGGCTTGAACTCGCAGATCCTGAAAATAATGGGTGCAGCGTATAGAGGGGGGCAAGATTAAGGAAATACGGAATAACAATCCAGCTCATAGGCGGTCTCTATGCAGTCGCCCCCATTAATCGACGCCTTTGTTACCGTTGATGTCGTCACACTGGCCGCTCTTTCGCCTGGAATGCAAAGCCGGTAAGGTCGGCGCGTTCGTCATCCTGCTCGGAGTTCTCCATGCCCGCCCCTGTTCTTTCCGGTCCGCAATACCTGCGTGAAGGCCTCAAACTGGTGTTGAGCCCCGGCTTGCGCCTGTTTGTGCTGCTGCCGTTGGCGATCAACCTGGTGCTGTTCGTCGGCCTGATCTATTTCGCCGGCCATCAGTTCAGCCTGTGGGTCGACACCTTGATGCCGACGCTGCCCGGCTGGCTGAGTTTCCTCAGCTATATCCTGTGGCCGCTGTTCGTGGTGCTGGTGGTGTTGATGGTGTTTTTCACCTTTACCATGCTCGCCAATATCATCGCCGCACCGTTCAACGGTTTTCTCGCGGAGAAAGTTGAAGTGGTGGTGCGTGGCACCGATGATTTCCCATCGTTCAGTTGGGCCGAGCTGGTGGCCATGGTCCCACGCACCCTGGCGCGGGAGATGCGCAAGCTAGGCTACTTCCTGCCACGGGCCATCGGCTTGTTTATCCTGTCGTTCATTCCGGTGGTCAACCTGATCGCCGCGCCGTTGTGGCTGCTCTTTGGCGTGTGGATGATGGCGATCCAATACATCGACTACCCAGCCGACAACCACAAACTGGGCTGGAATGAAATGCTCGCCTGGCTGCGCCAGAAACGCTGGCAGAGCATGAGCTTCGGCGGCATCGTCTATCTGGTGCTGCTGGTGCCGGTGGTCAACCTGCTGATGATGCCTGCAGCGGTGGCCGGGGCGACGTTGTTCTGGGTGCGCGAGCAAGGCGCCGAGGCGATGGTGGTGTCCAAAGGGGTCAAGTCATAAATCCATCATCTGTATGACACATCGACGACACAGCCCACAGCGACACTGTGGGTCATGACGACAGCCTCGCTTCATATCACCCTAATTACCGAAACCTTCCCGCCAGAGATCAACGGGGTGGCCAATACACTGGCTCGCCTGTGCGAGGGTCTGCGCGCGCGCGGCCATCAGGTCGAACTGGTGCGCCCGCGCCAGGGCGTTGACCAGAGCCGGCCCAGCGACAACGAATTGCTGCTGTGTCGCGGCTGGCCGTTGCCGGGTTATCCGGGCCTGCAATGGGGCCAGTCGTCGATGCACAAGCTGCTGCGCCGCTGGACACGCCAGCGCCCGGATGTGCTGTACATCGCCACAGAAGGGCCGCTCGGGTTGTCGGCGCTACGCGCAGCGCGTCGCCTGGGGATCAGCGTGGTCAGCGGCTTTCACACCAATTTCCAGCAGTACTCGAACCAGTACGGTATGAGCCTGTTGAGCCGCGTGGTCACGCACTACCTGCGCTGGTTTCATAACCGCTCCACCTTGACCCTGGTGCCCAGCGCCAGCCAGCGCCTGGAACTGGAGCGCCGGAATTTCGAGCGCCTGGGGATGTTGTCGCGCGGGGTGGACAGTCAGCTATTCCACCCGGCCAAGCGCGATAACGCGTTGCGCGAGAGCTGGGGCCTGGGCAATGACGATATTGCGGTGCTGCACGTCGGGCGTCTGGCTCAGGAAAAGAACCTGGGCGTGCTCAAGCGTTGCTTCGATGCCCTGCGCAGTACTTATCCACAGCGTCGCCTGCAACTGATCGTCGTCGGCGACGGGCCACAGCGTGCGCTGTTGGAGCACGACCTGCCGAACGCCATATTCTGCGGCACCCTGCGCGGCGAAGAACTGGCGCGATATTACGCCTCGGGAGACCTGTTCCTGTTCCCCAGCCTGACCGAAACCTTCGGCAATGTGGTGTTGGAAGCGATGGCCTCCGGGCTCGCGGTGGTGGCATACGACCAGGCGGCCGCGACCCAGCATATCCGCCATGGCTACAACGGCGTGCTGGCGATGCCCGGCGATGAGGACGCGTTCTGCGATGCAGCCAATTGGCTGCTCGAAGACCGTGAGCATTTGCGCAGAGCCCGCCTCAATGCGCGCCAGCATGCCAGTCGCCAGGGCTGGCCAGCGATTATCGAGCAATTCGAGAACCAGTTACGCGATGTGTGCGGGGAACCTTTGGCCGCTCCAACGCTGCCTTACGCTCGTTGAACGCTCTGCGAGTAACGTCAGTTCGTTCGCCTTCCTGCCAGCCTTCCCCCTGAATAACGGCTTCAACATTAGGATTTTTTACCTAAAGCCATCGGAGTCGGCACGCCACAACAGGATATTTCCGGAACGTCGTGCGATTTATCGCCACCTACATGACACCTGCCATAGAAGGGGTGTCTGCTTGTGGACACACACACAAAAGGCAGAGTGGACGCGTCAGCAACAGTGGCTGGATCAGTCTCGAGCAGAACCGCCCACCTATGACCACTCTGCGCGTCAAGATGGGCACAAGACCGATCACAGCCAAGCGCTGCGTAAATCAGTAGAGTATTGAACGCTCCAGCTAAACAGCTCCCGGTGACAACCGCCGGGAGCCCAGCCCGTTACACCAGGGTCGTCAACGCCTCACGGCTGAACGGCAGGATGTCGCCCTCGCGACCTTCGCGCACCTTCAGCGCCCAATCCGGGTCCACCAGCAGAGCACGGCCCACGGCGACCAGGTCGAACTCATCGTTGTTCAAGCGCTCCAGCAGCTTCTCCAGGCTGGCCGGTTGCGCAACCTTGTCAGTGTTGACCATAAACTGCAGGAACTCGCCATCCAGGCCGACGCTGCCGACGGTGATGGTCGGTTTACCGGTGAGCTGGCGGGTCCAGCCGGCCAGGTTGAGGTCGGAACCTTCGAACTCCGGCTCCCAGAAACGGCGAGTGGAACAGTGGAAAATATCCACACCGGCGTCGGACAGCGGCTTAAGAAACTCACCCAAGGCCTCGGGGGTTTGCACCAGGCGCGCGGTGTAGTCCTGTTGCTTCCACTGGGAAAAACGCAAGATGATCGGAAAATCCGGGCCTACAGCGGCGCGGGTGGCCTGGATCAGTTGGATGGCAAAGCGCGAACGGTTGGCCAGGCTGCCGCCATATTCGTCGGTGCGCTGGTTGCTGCCCTCCCAGAAGAACTGGTCCACCAGATAGCCATGGGCGCCATGGATCTCCACGCCGTCCATGCCGATGCGCTGGGCGTCCTTGGCCGCTTGGGCGAAGGCGGCAATCACGTCCTTGATGTCCTGATGGGTCATGCCGTGGACGACCACGTTGCCATCCTTGAGTTTTTCCATCGGGCCGTAGGCCGGTACGCTGGCATCCGGCTCAGTGCCGATACGGCGCACGCTGCCCACATGCCACAGCTGCGGGACGATCTTGCCGCCTTCGGCATGCACTGCATCGACCACTTTCTTCCAACCGGCCAACGCCGCTTCACCGTAGAAGTGCGGGACGTTGGGATAGCCGTTGGACGCCGGGTGATCGACCACGGTGCCTTCGGTGATGATCAGGCCCACGCCGGCAGCGGCACGGCGGCGGTAGTACTCGATGACCTTGGAATTGGGTACACCGCCCGGGGAAAACGAACGGGTCATCGGCGCCATGACCACACGACTCGACAGTTGCAGTGCTCCGAGGTGGAACGGTTTGAACAAGGCTTGAACAGGCATGGCAACACTCCACGAAAGACGGTTTTTATGATGCCGATAATATGGCGAGTGCAGCGCGCTGAGTAGCACTATTGATCGGAGTGATTAAGGCTTAGAAATGCCGGACACCTGTAGGAGCGAGCTCGCTCGCGCCTACAGGTTAGGGAATCAGCTCAGGGCTTTTTCGATGGCCTGGACGATCGACGGATCTTCCGGTGGGGTACGCGGCGAGAAGCGCGCCAGTACTCGGCCGTCTTTACCCAACAGGAATTTCTCGAAATTCCAGGTGATGTCCCCAGGAAACTCCGCGCCCTCGCCCGCCAACAAGCGGTACAACTGATGACGCTCAGGGCCGTTGACCTCGAGTTTGCTGCCCAACGGAAAGGTCACGCCGTAGTTGAGGCTGCAGAACGCCTGGATTTCCTTTTCGCTACCCGGTTCCTGGCCTGCAAACTGGTTGCACGGCAGGCCGAGTACGCTAAACCCCTGGTCCTTGTAGTGCTGATAGAGGTTTTCCAACGCCGCGTATTGCGGGGTCAAGCCACATTTGGAGGCCACGTTGACCACCAGCACAACTTTGCCCTTGAAGGGCGCCAGTGGCAGCTCTTGTCCGTCCAACGCTTTGAGTTTCAGGTCGTGGAAAGCACTCATGACGAACTCCAGATATCCCATGTTCTTTGCATTGCGACGCTTCGAGATTACAACCCGCAAGCCTGCAATCATAGACGCCGATTACGAAACTCGCCTGCGGATCACTGAGCGGTCGGCCACGGCAAAATCGGAATCGCGGTAACGGCGTTCTGCGGGCTGCCCTCGATCAGGCGGTCGCTGTAGACCAGGTAGACGAGGGTATTGCGCTTCTTGTCGAGGAAGCGCACCACCTGCATGGTCTTGAACACTAGCGACGTGCGTTCCTTGAACACTTCGTCGCCATCCTTGAGTTCACCCTTGAAGCGGATCGGCCCGACCTGACGACAGGCAATCGACGCCTCAGAGCGGTCTTCGGCCAAGCCCAGGCCGCCTTTGACGCCGCCGGTCTTGGCACGCGACAGGTAGCAAGTCACGCCATCGACCTTGGGGTCATCGAAGGCTTCGACCACGATCCGGTCGTTGGGGCCGACAAACTTGAACACCGTCGACACCTGGCCGATCTCTTCGGCCGAGGCCAACAATGGCATGGCCAGCAGCAGGCCGAGCAATCCCTTCATCACACGCATCGTGTATTCCTTTCGTTTAAACCAGGATCAGGTTGTCGCGGTGGACCAGTTCCGGTTCCGCCATGTAACCCAATAGACCGACAATCGCGTCAGATGACTGCCCGATGATTTTCTGCGCTTCCAGCGCGCTGTAGTTGGCCAGGCCACGAGCGATTTCACGACCGTCCGGCGCCACGCACACCACCATCTCGCCACGGCGGAAGCTGCCCTGCACCAACTTGACGCCCACCGGCAGCAGGCTCTTGTGGCCTTGGGACAACGCCGCCACGGCGCCATCGTCGAGTACCAGCGTGCCACGGGTCTGCAAATGCCCGGCCAGCCACTGCTTGCGCGCGGCCAGCATGCCGCGCTCCGGCGACAGCAGCGTACCGATGCGCTCACCGGCCTTGAGACGGTCGAGCACGCGCTCCAGGCGCCCGCCGACGATGATGGTGTGTGCGCCAGAGCGCGCAGCCAGGCGCGCCGCACGCAGCTTGGTCTGCATGCCGCCACGGCCCAAGGCCCCACCGACGCTGCCAGCCACGGCGTCCAGCGCCGGGTCATCGGCGCGGGCTTCGTAGATCAATTTGGCGTCGGGGTTGTTGCGCGGGTCAGCGTCGAACATACCGTCGCGGTCGGTGAGGATCACCAACAGGTCGGCCTCCACCAGGTTGGCCACCAGCGCGGCCAGGGTGTCGTTGTCGCCGAACCGGATTTCGTCGGTGACCACCGTGTCGTTCTCGTTGATCACCGGGATCGCCTTGAGCTCCACCAGCGCGCGCAGGGTGCTGCGGGCGTTGAGGTAGCGCTTGCGGTCGGACAGGTCGTCGTGGGTCAGCAGGATCTGCGCCGTGTGAAGGCCGTGCTCGGCGAAGCTGGATTCCCAGGCTTGCACCAGGCCCATCTGGCCGATCGCGGCAGCGGCTTGCAGTTCGTGCATCGCGCTGGGTCGCGCGGTCCAGCCGAGGCGGCTCATCCCGGCGGCAACCGCTCCGGACGAGACCAGCACCAACTCGACACCGGCCTCATGCAAGGCAACCATCTGCTCGACCCACACGCTCATGGCTGCGCGATCCAGCCCCTTGCCATCTGCCGTCAGCAACGCACTTCCGATCTTTACGACCCAGCGCTGCGCACCTGCCACTTTGCTCCGCATCATCTTCAACCTTGGTTAGAGGGCTCGACGCGACCCAGCGCCGCCCATAACGTTATTCGTGACTACATTCGTGACTACAGATATACCCAGATACCAAAACGCCGCTCAAGTGAGCGGCGCTTAAGTTTACTGCAACGAATCAGTCGCGCACGTAAATGATTTCCGGACCGTCTTCATCATCCACGTCTTCTTCGTCCCAATCGTCATCGCCGATGTCATGGACCGACTTCACGCCGCTGCGGCGCAGGGCACGCTGGTCGTCCAGCGCTTGCAACTGGGCACGGGCTTCGTCTTCGATCTGCTGATCGAGCTCGGCGAGTTCGGCCTTGAACACCGGGTCGGCCGCCAGGCGGTCAGCGCGGTCTTCGAGGTAGCGCATGATGTCGCGGGTCAGGCGCTCGGTGCCTTCTTTGGCGATGGCCGAGATCACATAGACCGGGCCGGTCCATTCCAGGCGATCGACGATTTCCTTGACGCGCTCCTCGTGTTCTTCTTCGAGGATCTGGTCGCACTTGTTCAGCACCAACCAGCGGTCACGCTCGGCCAGGGCCGGGCTGAACTTGGTCAGCTCGCTGACGATCACTTCGGCGGCGTCCGGTGCGCTGGTGTCATCCAGCGGCGCCATGTCGACGAGGTGCAGCAGCAAACGGGTACGCGACAAGTGCTTGAGGAAGCGAATCCCCAGGCCCGCGCCATCGGAAGCACCTTCGATCAGGCCGGGAATGTCGGCGACCACGAAGCTTTTCCAACGGTCGACGCTGACCACGCCCAGGTTTGGCACCAGGGTGGTGAACGGGTAGTCGGCGACTTTCGGCTTGGCGGCCGAGACCGAGCGGATGAAGGTACTTTTGCCAGCGTTTGGCAGGCCCAACAGGCCCACGTCGGCGAGTACTTTCATTTCCAGCTTGAGGTCACGCTGCTCGCCAGGCTTGCCCGGCGTGGTCTGGCGTGGCGCACGGTTGGTACTGGACTTGAATCGGGTGTTACCCAGACCGTGCCAGCCGCCCTGCACAACCATCAGCTTCTGGCCGGCCTTGGTCAGGTCGCCAATCACTTCCTGGGTCGCGGAATCGATGATCGTGGTGCCGACCGGTACGCGCAGCACCATGTCTTCACCTTTTTTACCGGTGCAGTCGGTGCTGCCGCCGTTGGAACCACGCTCGGCATCGAAGTGCCGGGTGTAACGGTAGTCCACCAGGGTGTTGAGGTTTTCGTCGGCCATCATGTAGATGGAACCGCCGTCACCGCCGTCACCGCCGTTGGGGCCACCGTTTTCGATGAACTTTTCGCGACGGAAACTCATGCAACCGTTACCGCCGTCGCCTGCTTTTACTCGGATGGAAACTTCATCAACGAACTTCATAACAAAACGCCTCTCGCCGCACGGACGAGCTTAAGAAACCAAGACATAAGACTCTTGCAAAAATGAGCGCAGCGACCTCAATCAACGACCGCAAATCCAGCGCTTGAGCTCATTACAAACAGCTTTGCAAGAGACTCACTCCACAAACGAAAAAGCCCCGTCGCGAGACAGGGCTTTTCCAGCAACTACGTAATTATGCCGCGACGACTTCAGTCTTCGGGACAATGCTCACGTAACGGCGACCGAAGGCGCCTTTTACTTCGAACTTGATCACGCCGTCGATTTTAGCGAACAGAGTGTGATCTTTACCCATGCCAACACCGTAACCGGCGTGGAATTGGGTGCCGCGCTGACGCACGATGATGTTGCCCGGAATGATAACCTGGCCGCCATACATCTTCACGCCAAGGCGTTTGGCTTCTGAGTCGCGACCGTTACGGGTACTACCACCAGCTTTTTTGTGTGCCATGAGTCAATTCTCCTAGTGAGGATTAGGCTGAAATTAAGCCTGAATACCGGTGATTTTGATCTCGGTGTACCACTGGCGGTGGCCCATACGCTTCATGTGGTGCTTACGACGACGGAACTTGATGATGCGGACTTTATCGTGACGACCTTGGGAGATCACTTCAGCCACAACGGTAGCGCCAGGAACAACTGGAGCGCCGATGTTCACGTCATCGCCATTGGCGACCAACAGAACGCGATCAAAAGTAACGGATTCGCCGGTAGCGATTTCCAGTTTTTCGATCTTCAGGTATTCACCTGGGGCGACCTTGTATTGCTTGCCACCAGTAACAATTACTGCATACGACATGGTATTTCTCCGATAATCCTGCTCACCCAGCGCTTTATAAGAAGAGGTATTGGCTGGCATGGCTGCATGGGATGGACGTCCCGAATGCAATTGCGTAAGGCAGGTGCTGCCCAGGAAGTTCAGGGTGCGCGATTGTACGCAAGGCGTTGACGCGTTGCAAGAGGCTGTCTATCGCGCCTTGACACTGCGGGGTCAGGGTCCTAGCATGCCGCGCAACCCTTCTGGAGCGACTGTCGCTGATGCAACCCCAAGCTTTCTACCGCGCGGTCGCGGACGATTTTAGCGCCGTCGACGGCATCATCAAGCAGCAGCTGACGTCTAAAGTGCCGCTGGTCTCCAAAATTGGCGACTACATTACGTCGGCGGGCGGTAAGCGCCTGCGTCCTTTATTAGTGTTGCTGTGCGGCAAGGCCCTGGGCCGCGAAGGCGATGACCTGCGCCTGCTGGCCGCCACTATCGAATTCCTGCACACCGCGACCCTGCTGCATGACGACGTGGTCGACATGTCCGGCATGCGCCGTGGTCGCGAGACCGCCAACGCCATGTGGGGCAACGCCCCGAGCGTGCTGGTCGGCGACTTCCTGTATTCGCGCTCGTTCGAAATGATGGTCGAACTGGGCTCGATGCAGGTGATGAAGATTCTTTCCCAGGCCACGCGCATCATCGCCGAAGGCGAAGTGCTGCAGTTGTCGAAGGTGCGTGACGCCAGCACCACCGAAGAAACCTACATGGAAGTGATTCGCGGCAAAACCGCGATGCTCTTCGAAGCCTCGACCCACAGCGCCGCTGCCCTATGCGAAGCCACGGCCGAACAGGCCGAAGCCCTGCGCACCTTTGGCGATCACTTGGGCGTGGCGTTCCAACTGGTAGATGACCTGCTCGACTACCGTGGCGACGCCGAAACCCTGGGCAAGAACGTCGGTGACGACCTGGCCGAAGGCAAGCCAACCTTGCCGCTGATCTACACCATGCGCGAAGGCACGCCGGAACAAGCGGCCCTGGTGCGCAAGGCGATCCAGAAAGGCGGGATCGAAGACCTGGAAAGCATCCGCGCTGCCGTGGAAGCCTCCGGCTCCCTGGACTACACCGCACAACTGGCGCGTGACTACGTGGCCCGTGCGATCAAATGCCTGGACGCCCTCCCCGCCAGCGAATACCGGGACGCCCTGGTTGAGCTGAGTGAATTCGCGGTCGCGCGCACGCACTAGAAATACCAAATGTGGGAGGGGCTTGCCCCCGATAGCGGAGTATCAGTCGCCAACTGTATCGACTTCAATACCGCCATCGGGGGCAAGCCCCCTCCCACATTTAGTTTGTATTACCAATCCAAGACCGCGCCCTGCCTCCCTACAATTCCCTATATAATGTGCGACTTTAGCCATCCTGACCTTTAAGGAGCTTTAGTGAGCACTTTGCCACCCTGCCCGAAATGCAATTCCGAATTCACCTACGAAGACGGCGCCCAACTGATCTGCCCGGAATGCGCCCATGAGTGGTCCGCCACTGGCGAGGCCGAAGTGGCCGGCGATGAAACCGTGAAGAAAGACTCTGTGGGCAACGTCCTGCAGGACGGCGACACCATCACCGTGATCAAAGACCTCAAGGTCAAGGGCACCTCCCTGGTGGTCAAGGTCGGCACCAAGGTCAAGAACATCCGCCTGTGCGACGGCGATCACGATATCGACTGCAAGATCGACGGTATCGGCCCGATGAAACTCAAGTCCGAGTTCGTCCGCAAGGTCTGATCCTGCGGCTTCCATCCCGCGCCCGCCGTGGGATGGCGTTTCGCCCTCGCTGTTGATCGCGCGCAATACCCACACAGAAAAAACCAGAAACCGCCAATAGGCACTTGCTATTCTACGAATAAGAATTATTCTCATTGAAACTTATCAAGGAGAACGACCATGACTTATTTGATAGATGCCTGGCTGGACCGCCCACACCCTTACCTACGGATCCTTCATCGGGAAACCGGGGAAGTCTGTGCGGTGCTGGAGGAAGAAGCGCTCAATGAACTGCAGGACCAGGGCGACTTGGACGTGAATGGCCTGAGTTCCAGTGAACCCGGTGTACTGAAGGAAGTGGTGCGCAATCTGTTTCTGTTCTGCTATGCCCGAGCGTTGCGCCCGGTGACGGAGCCCAATGGCAAGTTTCACCCATGAGCAACCGCGCAAAACCCTGTTGGGGCGAGCAGGCTCTTCCCAACAGGTAATCAGCAGGTCTTACAGAACGTCGAGCAGCTCGACGTCAAACACCAGAACGCTGTGCGGCGGAATGCTGCCAACGCCTTGAGCGCCGTAAGCCAGTTCGCTCGGCACGTACAGGCGCCATTTGCTGCCGGCATTCATCAGTTGCAGGGCTTCGGTCCAGCCAGCGATCACGCCGCCAACCGGGAATTCTGCAGGCTGGCCGCGCTCGTAGGAGCTGTCGAACACCGTGCCGTCGATCAGGGTGCCGTGGTAGTGAGTGCGCACTTGGTCTTCACGGGTCGGCTTGGCGCCTTCACCGGCAGTCAGCACTTCGAATTGCAGGCCGGAAGCCAGAGTGGTGATGCCATCACGCTTGGCGTTTTCCGCCAGGAACGCAAGGCCCTCGCCTGCCGCGGCTTCAGCCTTGGCAGCCGCTTCGGCTTGCATGATTTCGCGGATGACCTTGAAGCTGGCAGCCATTTGTTCTTGATCAACACGGCTTGGCTTGCCGGCGAACGCGTCGGTCAGGCCAGCCAGGATCGCGTCCAGGCTTACGCCCGGTGGTGGGTTGTCGCGCAGTTGGTCGCCCAACTGACGGCCGATACCGTAGCTGACGCGGGTTTCGTCGGTGGACAGATTAACGTCGGACATGAAGAGGCTCCGCTGTAGAGCAGCGCTGAAAACACTGTTTTCCCGCACCGCCCAGAACTAAAAGGGCCAGCAGACTAGCACAGAATGTGAGTACGGGATGAGCGCCCGCCACGTCATGCCTGCCTGGCGTCGGTGATCGGTGATGCCGGGCCCCGTACATCGCAATAACTAATTAAACGTTTCAGTTTCCCGTGCGCCCGCCGATACCGCCTAAACACCTTGGCTGGCTCAAACAACAATACCGTCCAGCAGACAAACATCATTTTTGCGGAGCACTCGATGAACAGCTGGTTCGGTAACATCAGCGTCAACCTCAAACTAGGCCTGGGCTTCGGCCTGGTGCTTGTCCTCACCTCGATCCTCGCGCTGACCGGCTGGACCAGCCTGGGCAGCCTGATCGACCGCAGCAACTGGATGAGCGACATCACCCAACTCAATGCCGCCCTGACCAAGCTGCGCATCGTGCGCCTGCAATACATGCTGGCCAACGGCGATGAGAGCGTGGCGCAGAACGTACAGACCAGCCTGGATGCCTTCACCGCCCAGCAGCAAAAACTCCTGGACAGCTTCAAGAGCCCGGAAAACCGCAAGCTGCTCAACGACCAGAAAGCCGTCATCACGGCTTATCAGCAATCGCTGAACAAAATGCGTGAGGCCTACCGTAACGGCAATGCTGCGCGCCAGGTCATGGGTGATAAGGCCGACATCGCCAACGCCCAGATCGACGCGTTGGACAGCAGCGTGCAGCAGGTGCCCGACAGCCCCGAGCGCTTCACCCAGTACCAGGCCGTGACCCATGCCAAGCAAGAGTTCCAGTTGGCCCGCTACGAAGTGCGCGGCTACACCGGCAATGTCAACGCCGACACCGAAGCCCGCGCCGCCGCACAAATCGAAAAAGCCATCAACGGCTTGAAAGGCCTCGGCGCCGTGTTTGGCAGCAGCCAACAGGCCGCGCTCAGCGCACTGGAAAGCGCCCTCGGCGCCTACCGCAGTGCGGTGCAGAACTACAAAGCGGCTAACGCCAATATCGTCTCAGCACGCGCCGAAATGACCACCCAAGGTGCCGACATCGTCACCATCAGCGATAAGCTCTACGACATCCAGCTCGAACGTCGCGACGCCGAAAGCGCCCAGGCCCGCAGCCTGCAATTGATCAGCACCTTGCTGGCGTTGCTGGTCGGCATCATCGCGGCACTTGTCATCACCCGCCAGATCACGCGCCCGATCCAGGAAACCCTGGCCGTGGTGGAACGCATTGCCTCCGGCGACCTGAGCCACAATATCCAGGTCACCCGCCGTGATGAACTGGGCGTGCTGCAACAAGGCATCCAGCGCATGGGCACGACCCTGCGCGAGTTGATCAGCGGTATTCGCGACGGCGTGACCCAAATCGCCAGCGCCGCCGAAGAGTTGTCGGCCGTGACCGAGCAGACCAGCGCCGGCGTGAATAGCCAGAAGATCGAGACCGATCAAGTCGCCACCGCCATGCACGAAATGACTGCCACCGTGCAGGAAGTCGCGCGCAACGCCGAGCAGGCCTCCCGGGCCGCTGCCGATGCCGATGGCCAAGCCCGCGCAGGCGACAAAGTGGTGGCTGAAGCCATCGCCCAGATCGAACGCCTGGCCGCCGAAGTGGCGCGCTCCACCGACGCCATGACCCATCTGCAACAAGAGAGCAACAAGATCGGCAGCGTAATGGACGTGATCAAGGCCGTGGCTGAACAGACCAACCTGCTGGCGCTCAATGCCGCGATTGAAGCAGCGCGTGCCGGTGAAGCCGGACGTGGCTTTGCCGTCGTCGCCGACGAAGTGCGTGGCCTGGCCCAGCGCACGCAGAAATCCACCGAAGAAATCGAAGGCCTGGTGGCCGGCTTGCAGAACGGCACCCAGCAGGTGGCGGCGGTGATGAACAACAGCCGCAGCCTCACCGACAGCAGTGTCGAGCTGACGCGCAAGGCCGGCGTATCCCTGGAAAACATCACCCGCACGGTGTCGAATATCCAGTCGATGAACCAGCAGATTGCAGCGGCAGCCGAAGAGCAAAGCGCCGTGGCCGAAGAAATCAGCCGCAGCATCATCAACGTGCGTGACGTGTCGGAACAGACCGCCACCGCGAGTGACGAGACGGCCAAGTCGAGCGTGGAACTGGCACGGCTGGGTAGCCAGTTGCAGCAGATGGTCAGCCACTTCCGGGTGTAAAGCGCAATCATTGTGGCGAGGGAGCTTGCTCCCGTTGGGCTGCGCAGCAGCCCAAACCGTTACCTGAATCAACTTGAGTAGGGGCCGCTTCGCGCCCCACCGGGAGCAAGCTCCCTCGCCACAGGCATTCACGACGAGGTTCCACGTACGTCGTGCAAACTTAGACATACTCGGCCCTCCATGAGTTGGGCCTTACCTCCAGCGCACTTACCGGAACATGTGAGCCTTTGGATACGGGTCAACGCTTCCTGTTAGAACGCAACCTCAGCCGAAACTGGGCTTGCACAAAAAAACCGCCCTACTAAGGCGGTTTTTTATTGCCTGCGCTTTACCCCTCAGCCCTCGCCCTCCTCGACAAATACCAGCCGATTGCCAAACGGATCGCGGATGCTCATCTCCCGCGAACCCCAGGGCATTTCTTCAACGCTTGGCTTGGCAAAACGATAGTCCTTGCCCTGCAATTGCTGCTGATACGCGTCTACGCCCTGCGCCTGAATCCGCACCGCCGCACCCGGCGAAGCATCGCCATGGTGTTCGGACAAATGCAGCACGCACTCACCCAACGACACCTGCAGGTACAACGGAAAATTCGCCTCGAAGCGATGCTGCCAATCGACAGTGAACCCCAGAAAACCGACATAGAACTCCAACACCTTGGCCTCGTCGAAAATCCGCAGGATGGGGGTGACTTTTCCTAAGTGCATGGCAACCGCTCCGTGTGTAAGAGCGCCCACTATAGAGTCGAAAACCCACCCCGCAAATCCCCACTGCGCGCCAGGAACCGCCCCGGCCGCTGGCCATTCGGCTGTCCGTCGCAATAACTCAACACGCCGTTGACCCACACGCCATCAATCCCTTGCGCCGCCTGCTGCGGCGCCTCGAAATCTGCCACATCACGCACGTGCAGCGGATCGAACAGCACCAGATCGGCCCAGTGCCCTACACGAATTTCGCCCCGCTCGGACAAGCCGAATCGCGCCGCCGACAAGCCGGTCATCTTATGCACCGCCGTGTGCAGCGGGAACAGCCCGACGTCCCGGCTGAAATGCCCCAACACCCGTGGAAACGCGCCCCACAAGCGCGGATGCGGGAACGGATCTTCGGGCAAGCCATCCGATCCGACCATCGACAGCGGATGCGCGAGGATACGGCGCACATCCACCTCGTCCATGCCGTAATACACCGCCCCCGCCGGTTGCAGGCGGTGGGCGGCGTCCATCAGCGAAACGTCCCACTCGGCCGCAATCGCCTGCAAGTCGCGTCCGCCCATTTCCGGGTGCGCTGTCGACCAGGTGATGGTGATGCGAAACGCGTCGGTGACCTGCTTGAGATCCAGGGTCGAAGAACTCGCCGCATAGGGATAACAATCACACCCCACCGGATGGGTTTTCGCCGCCTGCTCCAGCGCCGCCAACAGCTGCGGACTACGCCCCCAGTTACCCGCGCCTGCACACTTAAGGTGGGAAATGATCACCGGCACCTGGGCATGCCGACCGATCAGAAACGCCTCGTCCATGGCCTCCAGCACCGGTTCGAACTCACTGCGCAGATGGGTGGTGTACACCGCCCCATAGGCCGTCAGTTCTTCACTCAGTTGCAGCACCTCATCGGTCTCGGCATTGAACGCGCTGGCGTAGGCCAGGCCGGTGGATAAACCGAGGGCGCCATCTTCCAGGCTGTCGCGCAACTGCACGCGCATCGCGGCGATTTCATCGACAGTGGCGGAGCGGTGCAGGTCGTCCATATGGTTGCTGCGCAGCGCCGTGTGGCCGATCAGCGCCGCGACGTTGACCGCCGGATGCGCGCGTTCCACGGCGGCGCGGTAATCGGCAAACCGCGGATAGGTGAACGCCTCACGCCGGCCCAGCAGGTTCATCGGGTCCGGCGGATCACCGCGCAAACTCACGGGCGACGCGCTGATGCCGCAGTTACCGACAATCACCGTGGTCACGCCCTGGCTGAGCTTGGGCAGCATCTGCGGCTGACGGATCACCACCGTGTCATCGTGGGTGTGTACATCGATAAACCCCGGCGCCAACACCCGGCCTCGGGCGTCGATCACGTGCGTGGCCAGCGCTGCCGACAAGTCGCCGATCGCCTCGATACGCCCGTCGCGCAGCCCCACATCGGCGACATACCCAGGCGTGTTGCGGCCATCCATGATCAGCGCCTGGCGAATCAGCGTGTCGTACTGCATATCAGTCTCCAAGCGGCAGGCTGTCAGGGCCGCCGCGATAGTCGTCGAGGGCCAGCTTGATGCGGCGCAGGCGTTCCTGGTTGTCATCCGGCATGGCCAGCGCCAGTTCGGTGGCAAGCAGGTCGATGGCCAGCAGCATGCCGTAGCGCGCCGCCGTGGGTTTGTAGATGAAGCTGGTTTCGGCCGGTTGCAGCGCCAGTACGACATCCGCCAGCGCGGCCAGGGGGGAGCCGGCCAGGGTGATGGCGACGACGGGCGTGTCGTAGTTGCGCGCCAGGGCCACCACGTCCAGCAACTCCGGGGTGAGACCGCTGAGCGAACAGACGATCAACGCATGCTCCGGCCCCAGCGTCGCCGCCGTGACGCGCATCATCACCGGGTCATGGCAGGCGGCAATCGGGTAGCCCAGGCGCACCAGACGCACTTGCAACTCATCGCTGCACAGGCTCGACGGGCCGCCCATGCCAAACGCGTGGATCATCCGCGCTTTGCCCAACAGGCTGACCGCATCGACGAAACCGGCTTGATTGAACCCCGACAAATGCTGACGCAACGTCGCCTCGATATCGCCGAGAATCTGCCGATGAAACCCCGACTGCTCAGGCTTGCCCGCCGGGTCCAGGAAGCGGCTGCCCACGCCACTGGCCTGGGCCAATTGCAGGCGCAAGTCGCGCAAATCCCGGCAACCGACGCTGCGCGCAAACCGCGACAACGTGGCGGTGCTGACCTCGGCGCGTTGGGACAACTCTTCCAGGCTGGCCGACGCGGCAAAGCCCACGTCATCGAGCATCAGCTTGGCGATACGCCCTTCGCCGGCACTGAAAGACGCCTGGCGGGCGCGGATCTGGTAGAGGATGTCCATGGGGTCTCCGGATTACAGGATGCAGGACAGACCATACGTCAGACCGAAGGCAACTACTGAAATCAGGGTCTCCAACACGGTCCAGGTCTTGAAGGTCTGGATCACGCTCATATTGAAGTATTCCTTGATCAGCCAGAAGCCGCCGTCGTTGACGTGGGAAAAGATCACCGAACCCGCACCGGTCGCCAGCACCAGCAGTTCAGGGTGTGGATAACCCAGGCCCAGCGCGACCGGCGCGACCACCCCGGAAGCGGTGGTCATGGCTACGGTGGCCGACCCGGTAGCGATGCGCATCAACGCGGCGAATAGCCAGCCCATCACCAGCGGCGACAGGTTGAAGGCATGGGCCAGGCCGAGGATTTCATTGGTCACGCCGGCGTCGACCAAGATCCGGTTCAAACCGCCGCCCGCGCCCACCAGCAAGGTGATACTCGCGGTCGGCGCCAGGCATTCGTTGGTGAACTTGAGGATCGACTCGCGGTTGAAACCCTGCGCCAGGCCGAGGGTCCACAAACTCACCAGGGTCGCCACCAGTAGCGCGACCACCGAGTTGCCGATAAACAACAGGAACTGGTTAAAACCGCTGCCAGGCGTGGAAATCACGTTGGCCCAGCCGCCGATCATCATCAGCACCACCGGCAACAAAATAGTGCCCATGGTCAGGGCGAAACTCGGCAACCGGCTGCGCGGCTCGCGCTCGATGAACTGGCGTTCCAGCGGGTTTTCCGCTGGCAGGTGAATGCGCGGCACGATGAACTTGGCATACAGCGGGCCGGCGATGATCGCCGTGGGAATGCCGATCAAAATCGCATAGAGCACGGTCTGCCCGACCGAGGCGTTGTACGCCAGCACCGCCATCATCGCCGCCGGGTGCGGCGGCACCAGCGCATGCACCACCGACAGGCCGGCTACCATCGGCAAGCCGACCATCAGGATCGACACCCCCACGCGCCGCGCCACGGTAAAGGCGATCGGCACCAGCAACACAAAACCGACCTCGAAAAACAGCGGCAGCCCCACCAGAAAGGCAATGCACACCATCGCCCAGTGGGCATTGCGCTCGCCAAACCGGTTGATCAGCGTGCGCGCCACCTGCTCGGCGCCACCGGATTCAGCCATCATCTTGCCGAGCATGGTGCCCAGCGCGACCACCAGGGCGATATGCCCCAGGGTTTTACCGACGCCCGCCTCATAGGAGCCCATGATGGAGTCCGCCGGCATCCCGGCCATCAGCGCCAGGCCGATGGACACCAGGGTGATGACGATAAACGGGTTGAGTCGGTAACGTGCAATCAGCACGATCAAAGCAATGATGGCGATGGCAGCGTATGCCAATAGCCCGAAGCCCGGTGATGCGGCCATGCGGTACTCCTCGGAAAGGGTCACGTCGAATGGGTTGTGAAACTCATAAATCATTACCGAGGAGCATTTTCAATTTTCATGAAAGTAATTTTCGCCCACAGATAAGCGCTGTCGCGTTGGGACATGCCCGACAGCGGCGCATGAAAATTCAGGGGGTGTTCTTACATCAAGTTCAGAAAAGGCTGGAAACTCAACACGCGCGCTTGAGTCTTAAAATGCGCACCCACCGACATCCAGGACACTCGCTCATGATCCGCACCTCCCTCGCCGCCAGCGCCGTGCTGCTCGCCCTGTGCAGCAGCGCGTCGGCCGCCGACAACGCCGCACTGAAGAAATGCATGGACAGCGCCAACACGACCGTCGACATGGTCAAGTGCAACACCCAGCAAACCAAAGTGCAGGACACGCGCCTGAACACCGCCTACAAGACCGCCCTCGCCGCCCAGGAAGGTGCGCGCAAGCAGCAATTGCAGGACGTGCAGCGCCTGTGGATAAAGTACCGCGATGCCAATTGCGCCTTTGCCGGCAGTGCCACCGGCGGCAGCATTGATCAGGTCAACGGCACCGGCTGCGTGCTGGACATGACCCAGACCCGCGCCCAGGAACTGGAAGACCTGGTCGGGCCGTGATCCCTCACAATCAGTCGTGATGGACCTTGGCGCGCTTGAGCAGCTTCTTGCAGCGCTCGGACAAATGCAGCACGCGCAGATGCTTGCCGGCCTTGCTGTAGCGCTCGCGCAAGGTCATCAGCGCGGCAATCGCGGAGTAGTCGACAACGCTCAGGTGACGGCAATCCAGCGTCACCGCTGCCGGGTCGTTCGCAGGGTCAAAGCAGTTCAAAAACGGCGTGGTCGAGGCAAAGAACAAGGTGCCATGCACGCGGTAGAGCTTGCTGCCGTCCGCTTCCAGATGTTCATCCGCATACAACTCCCGCGCCTGTTGCCAGGCGAAGTTCAGCGCCGCGATCACGATCCCGCACAACACGGCCGTGGCCAGGTCGGTGAACACGGTGATCACGGTCACCGCGATGATCACCAGCACGTCGTTGAGCGGCACCTTGTTGATCACCCGCAGCGACGCCCAGGCGAAGGTCTGCTGCGACACCACGAACATCACCCCCACCAGCGCCGCCAGCGGAATGCGCTCGATCAGCGGTGACAGAAACAGAATGAACAACAGGATCATCACCCCGGCCAAGACCCCGGAGAAACGCCCGCGCCCGCCGGAGCTGAGGTTGATCACGGTTTGCCCGATCATGGCGCAACCGCCCATGCCGCCGAACAGGCCCGAGAGCATATTCGCGGCGCCCAGGGCCACGCTCTCACGGTCGGGATAGCCGCGGCTCTCGGTGATTTCGTCGGTGAGATTCAGGGTCAACAGGGTTTCCAGCAGGCCAACCATCGCCATCAAAAATGCGTAGGGCGCGATGATGCCGAGGGTCTCCAGGGTCCAGGGGATCTGCGGCAGCGCGAAGCTCGGCAGGCCACCGGCGATGTGGGCCATGTCGCCCAGCGTGCGCGTCGGCAAGCCCAGCAGGTACACCGCCAGGCCCACGCCGAGGATCGCCACCAGGGCCGGCGGCACCGCACGGGTCAGGCGCGGCAACAGGTAGACGATGGCCATGGTCACCAGCACCAGGCCGCTCATCACATACAGCGGCGTGCCGCTGAGCCAGGTATCAGCGCTTTTGAAATGCTCCAACTGCGCCAGGGCGATGATGATCGCCAGGCCGTTGACGAACCCCAGCATCACCGGGTGCGGCACCATCCGCACCAGTTTGCCCAGGCGCAGCAGGCCGAAGACCAGCATGATCAACCCGCCCAGCAGCACCGTCGCGAGCAAATACTCCACGCCGTGTTGCACCACCAGCGCGACGATCACCACCGCCATCGACCCTGCCGCGCCAGAAACCATCCCCGGCCGGCCGCCGAACAACGCCGTGAGGGTGCAGATGATGAACGCGCCGTAGAGGCCCATCAGCGGGTTGAGGTGCGCCACCAGGGCAAAGGCGATGCATTCTGGCAGCAAGGCAAAAGACGTGGTGAGGCCGGCCAGGGCGTCGGCGCGAAGACGGGTGAGGTTCATGAGGTACCAGGGCATTGCGGGGAATAAGGCGGGGAATGGTACGGAATTGGGCGCGGTGGGGCCAGCGATTGTGCATACCCCTGTGGCGAGGGAGCTTGCTCCCTCGCCACAAAAGCGCAGAGGGGTATCAGACCATTTCGCGGCGAATCCACTCCACCACCGACGTGCGCTTGGGCACCCAACCCAGCAGTTCACGGGCATGCTTGCCGCGCACGCGGCTGTTGGAGCCCAGGCCGTAGTTGGCCATTTCATAGCCCCATTCGGCTTCGGCGTCGGCCAGGGGCCAATCCTGCGGTTTGCCCAGGTTCAGGGCATCGGCGATGGCGGTGGTCATGTCGATAAACGCCGCTTCGCTGCTTTCCACGAAGTAGAACGTGCCCGGTACGTTCTTCTCCAGCGCCAGCAGGTAGAGCGCGACCACGTCCTCGATATGCACATTGGACCAAATGTTCTGCCCTGTGCCGACATGGCGCACCACCCCGCTCTTGCGCGCCTGCTTGAGCAAGCGCGGCAATTGCACGCTGTCACGCTTCACGCCCAGGCTGTGGCCGTATATCAGGGTGTTGCAGATCACCGCCGAGTTCACGCCGTCTTGGGCGGCAGCCAGCACCCGGTTGTCGATGGCGACACGGGCGGCCTTGTCGACAGTCGGTTCCGGCAGGTGGTCTTCGAAGTAGATGACATCACTGGCCTTGCCGCCCGATGCATCGCCGACGATGCTCGAACCGCTGGTGTGCAGCAACGGTTTGTTCGAACCTTTCAAGGCTGCCAGCAGCGTTTCCACGGCCGCGCGATGGTCGCTGCTGGCGGCGTTGATCACCGCGTCGGCCTGCGTGGCCTGTTCGGTCAACACCGCACGGTCATCCAGAGTGCCGATGACCGGGGTGATGCCCAGGGCCGTCATCTCGGCGGCTTGATCGGCGCTGCGCACCAGGCCTGTCACATGGTGGCCGGCCTTGACCAGGCCGGTGGCGATGGAACCGCCGATAAAACCAGCGGCGCCGGTAACGAATACGTTCATGGCGGTCTCTCCTGACTGAGTAAGTGATGGGCCCAGTATCAAGGCCCCATCCCTGTTGAATAAGACCGTATTGCCCAATTCAATCTTGCGTGCAGGTCACGAATCAGCAGGCGTACCGCGCCAGCTTGGCCTGGATGAAGTCCAGGAAGCATTGGATGCGCAAGGCCAGTTGCGAGTTGCGGTAATACACCGCGTGGATCGGCTGGCGATAACCGCTGTTGAACGCCTCCAGCACCGGCACCAGGCGCCCGGCCTCGATGTCTGCGCTGGTCATGAAGTTCGACAGGCAGCCAATGCCCTGCCCTTCGAGCGCCAGTTGTCGCAAGGTTTCGCCGCTGGACGCGGCAATGCCGGGCTGGATCAGCCAGCGGTCACCCGCCACGTGGCGCAGCGGCCAGTGGTTGAGCGTCTCGGTCTGGGTGAAGCCAAGCAAGGTGTGCTCGGCCAACTCGGCGACCGTGGTCGGCGTGCCGTATTGCTTGAGATAGGCCGGGCTGGCAAGGATATGCAGCGGGGTGCAGCCGAGGGACCGCGCATGCAGGGTGGAATCGGCCAGCGCGCCGATGCGAATGGCGATGTCGGTGCTCTGCTCCAACAGGTCGATGATCAAGTCATCACTGTTCAGCTCCAGTTGGATCTGCGGGTACAGCCCGCGAAACTCGGCGATGTAAGGCACGATCCCATGCAGCATGAACGGCACGGCGGCATTGATGCGCAACCGCCCCGCCGGTTTTTTCTGGCGCGACGACAAGCGCTCCTCCAGCTCATCCATCTGCGCCAGGATCACCTTGGCCTGCTCGAAGAAATACTTGCCCTCCTCGGTCAGGTCCATGCGCCGCGTGGTGCGGTTGATCAGCGTGGTGTCGAGTTTGGCTTCCAGGCGCGACAAGGTGCGGCTGAGCGCCGACGGCGTCTGCCCGACCTGCTCCGCCGCAGCGGAAATCGAGCCGCACTCAATCACGCTGACGAAGATCTGTAATTCATCGGATCGGGCTTTCACAGGCTGTCCTCTTTATCGGCACAGCGCAGCTTACACCGAGAGGTCGAACACCTGCGCCAGATGCTGCTCGTAGCGCGCCACGTCAGCGTCGATGGCCGGGCGCTTCATGACGTCCACGCAGAGGAACGTCGGCAAGGCCGTCATGCCGAGGAACTGATTGGCCTTGTGAAACGGCAAGTACACCGCGTCCACGCCTTGGCCTTCGAAGAAGTCGCTCGGGTCGTCGAAGGCTTGCTGCGGGGCGTTCCAGGTCAGCGACAGCATGTACTGCTTGCCGTGGATCAGGCCGCCGCTGCCGTATTTCTGCGACGCGTCGGAACGGGTGCGACCATCGCTGGCGTAGAGGCTGCCGTGACCTTCGGTGAAGACTTCGTCGATGTACTTCTTGACGATCCACGGCGCGCCCATCCACCAGCCGGGCATCTGGTAGATGATCACGTCAGCCCAGAGGAATTTGGCGACCTCTTCGGCCACGTCGTAGCCTTCGTCGATATGCGTGACCTTGATGTCGATACCGCCACGGTCGAGTACCGCCACGGCGGCGTCATGCAGGGTGCTGTTGTAGCGACCGTCGGAGTGGGCGAATTGTTTACCGCCGTTGAGCAACAGGACTTTTTTCATGGAGGAGCGCCTTAAGATTAAAAATGTCTGAAGGCAGGGTATCGATGCGCCTTGTGCGGAATAAGCCTTGGCGCGGCAAAATACATTTGACTAAAAATCACGAATTCGAATCTATTATTGCCTTTACCCACTGATCAACAGATGCGCGCCCAACAGCGCCATGCCGATAAAAAACACCCGTTTGAACAACCCGGCACTGATCCGTTGGCGCAATACCTGCCCGAGCCACATCCCCAGCAAGGCCGGCGCCAGCGCCAAGAGCGAGGCATTGATTTCGCCGCCGCCGAGGCTGCCACGCCAGGCCAACCCGGCGGCCAGCGCCAATGTCGACACGCTGAACGACAACCCCAGCGCCTGCACCAACTGATCGCGACTCAAACCCAACGCTTGCAGGTACGGCACCGCAGGAATCACGAAGACGCCGGTGGCCGAGGTGATCAGGCCGGTGACCAGCCCACACACCGGCGCCAACCAGCGCTCGGTTGCGGGCTTTACGCTGAATGTGGGCAGCAACAGTCCACTCAACGCATACACCAGCAACGCCGCGCCCAACGCGCGCACCACCCAATCGCCACCGCCCATTCCCAGCCACAACGAGCCCAACCCGGTGCCGAGGAAAATCAGCAGCAACAGCGGCCACAAGCGTTTGAGCAACGCGCTCAAGTGGCCGCCGAAGGCCAGTTGCCAAAGGTTGGTCACCGTCGAAGGGATGATCAGCAACGCCGCAGCCTGCGCCGGCAACATAGCCAGGCCGAGCATGCCCATGGCTACGGTGGGCAGGCCCAGGCCAATCACGCCTTTGACGGTGCCAGCCAGCAGGAAGGTGCCGATCACCAGCAGGGTCAGGGCGGTGCCGAGGTTTTGGTAGAACGCGAGGAAGGTTGTCATCGGCCGAGTGTGGGGCTTATCGCTGGGCGCGAAAATTCACCATATACTGAGGCAGCCTCTTGTTTTGCGTGAGGCTGATGCCGCCATCGCGAGCAAGCCCGCTCCCACAGTTGAAATGCATTCCAACTGTGGAAGCGGGCTTGCTCGCGATAGCGCCAGTCCAGCGAAAGGAAATCTTCCAGCCATGCACTTCGACCTGATCGACCTGCGCCTCTACCTGCACATCCTCGACGCGGGCAACATCACCGCCGGCGCCAGCCGCAGCCACTTGTCCTTGGCCGCCGCCAGCGCGCGCATCCGCGCGATGGAAGCCGCGCTGGGCGTCGAATGCCTCGAACGCGGCCGCCGTGGCGTCACGCCCACGGCCGCTGGCCGCGCCCTGGCCCGTCATGCCCGGCTGTTGCTGCAACAGGCCGAGCACCTGCAACAGGACCTGGCGGAGTACGCCAACGGCGTCAAAGGCCAGGTGCGCCTGCTGTGCAACACCACCGCCCTCAGCGAATACCTGCCGGAACTACTGGCGGATTTTCTGCGCGAGCACACCAACCTCGATATCGACCTGCAGGAACTGCCCAGCCTGCGCATCACCCAGGCCTTGCGCCAGGGCACCGCAGACCTGGGGATCATCTCCGACGCGGTGGACACCCACGGCTTGCAGACCCTGGCGTTTCGCGACGATCCGCTGGTGCTGATCATGCCGTTGGAGCATCCGTTGGCGGCAAGTACGGTGAGTTTTATCGACAGCCTGCATTACGACTATGTGGGCCTGGCCGCCCACAGCGCGTTGGCGGTGTACCTGGAAGAACAGGCGTTGCACGCGGGGTTTCGCTTGCAAACGCGCATCCGGGCCGAGGGCTTTGATGGGGTGATGCGCATGGTCGCACGCGGCGCGGGCCTGGGGATCGTGCCCCAGGCGGCACTGGCGCGTTGGCCGTTGGAGCAGCGCTTCAAGGCCCAACCGTTGCGAGAAGATTGGGCCTGTCGAACGTTGCTGTTATGCGCACGCTCGTTCGAACAACTGCCGGGTTATGCCAGGGCCTTGCTCGACGCCTTGGCCCTGCCCTTGCGGAAAAACCCGTAATACACCGCCGATAGAATCAGCAGGAACGGCACGCCGAACACCAGGGTCATCTTGAACGCGTCGGTGAAATACGTGGTGATCATCACCGCGCCCATCAGCACCAGGCCCAGCAGCGTGCTGTAGGGAAACAGGCGCAGTTGGAACGACAACTTCGCCCCGCCATGACGCTTGCGATAGCGGCGGAAGAACAGGTGCGTCAGGAAGATCATGAACCAAGTGAAGATCGCGCCGAACATCGAGATCGCCATCATCAGTGTGAACGAGCTTTCCGGGTAGACCACGTTAAGCAAGGTCGCCAGGGCGATGCCCGAACTGGACAACAACAAGGCGTTCAGCGGGATGCCGCTCTTGCTCAACGCGCCCATGGACGTGGGCGCAAAGCCGGCGCGGGACAGGCTGAACATCATGCGCGTGGTGATGTAGAGCTGGCTGTTCATCGCCGACAGCGCCGCGATCAGAATCACGAAATTCATCACCCCGGTGGCGCCGGGAATGCCGATGGTCTGCATCACCGTGACGAACGGGCTCTGGGTCTGCCCGGCCTGGTTCCACGGCACGATGGCCAACATCAGCGCCAGGGTCAGCAGGTAAAACACCACCAGGCGCACGATGGTCGCGCGAAAAGCCTTCTTCACCGCCTGCTCCGGGTCAGCCGCTTCACCGGCCGCCACGGCGATCATCTCCACGCTCAGGTAGCTGAAGATCGACACGATCACGGCGATCCACATGCCGCTCAAGCCATGCGGGAAAAAGCCGTCGTGGGCCGTGTAGTTCTGCACGCCGTACTGCGGGTTGCCGGAGCCGAACACCACGTACACCGCAAGGAGGATGAAGCCGACGATGGCGCTGATCTTGATCGTCGAGAACCCGTATTCGAAGTTGCCGAAGGTTTTCACGCTGATGGCATTGAGCAGGATCAGCACGCTGGAAAACGACACGATCCACACCCACTCCGGCACGTTGGCGAACCAGTACTTCATGTACATCGCCACCGCCGTGACCTCGGCGCCCACCGCCAGCACAATCGCCGCCCAATAGGCATAACGCACCAGGAACCCGGCCAGCGGGCTGATGTAGAACTCGGCGTAGGCACCGAAGGAGCCGGAGGTGGAATGGGCCACCGTCATCTCCGCCAGGCAGCCCATCAGCAGCAAGGTGATCAACGCACCGATGGCGTAACTCAGCAGCACGCTGGGCCCGGCATAGGCGATGGCATAGGCGCTGCCCATGAACAGCCCGGTGCCGATGGCGCCACCGATGGCGATCATACTCATCTGGCCGGAAGTGAGCTGGCGCCTCAGGCCCAGTTCACGGTGGGTGATTTCTGCAAAGCCGTCGTTTGGCGTGGTCACGTGGTGTGCCCCTTATTGTTGTGATTGCACGATTTGTCTGTTGCCACAGACTCCCTGTGGCAGGGGGCTTGCTGGTGATAGCAGTCTTTCAGTCGATGCATGGGTGACTGATCCGCCGCCATCGGGGGCAAGCCCCCTCCCACAGGGGTCTGTGGTGTTCATTCATTGAGTGTCTGGCGCAGGCTCAGTGTGGGAGGGGGCTTGCCCCCGATGGTGGTGTGTCGGTCGCCGGATTCGCACGCTGATACGGCTCTATCGGGAGCAAGCCCCCTCCTCCATTGTTGTCTGTGTTTGTTCAGGTGACGCTGTTGCGCACCTTGAATTGCGGTTGGTCCCACGTGTGGTTGTCGAGGATGTCGCCGAGGATTTCCACGGCGTCCCATACCTCGCTGAAACTGGTGTACAGCGGCGTAAAACCAAAGCGCATGATGCGCGGCTCGCGGTAGTCGCCGATCACTCCACGGGCAATCAGCGCCTGGATTACCGCGTAGCCTTCAGGGTGCTCAAAGCTCACATGGCTGCCGCGTCTAGCGTGCTCGCGCGGGGTGATCAACACCAGGCCGTGGGCGGCGCAACGGGCTTCGACGCACGCGATGAACAGGTCGGTCAGGGCCAGGGATTTACGGCGCAGGCTGGCCATGTCGGTCTGTTCGAAAATCTCCAGGCCGCATTCCACCATGGCCAGCGAGGTGATCGGCTGGGTGCCGCACAGGTAACGGGCGATGCCGGCACTCGGCGCATAGCTCGACTCCATGGCGAACTGCCGGGTATGCCCGAACCAGCCCGACAACGGCTGGCGGACCACGTCCACCAGCGCGGGGTTAACCCACACGAACGCCTGGGAGCCGGGGCCGCCGTTGAGGTATTTGTAGGTGCAGCCGATCGCGTAATCGGCGCCGGCCCGATGCAGGTCGATGGGCACCGCGCCCGCCGAATGCGCCAGGTCCCAGAGGCTCAGCGCGCCGCACTCGTGGCTCAATGCGGTGAGCGCCTGCATGTCATACATGTAGCCGGTCTTGTAGTTGACGTGGGTGAGCATCACCACCGCCACATCCTGATCAATGGCCTGAGGCAGTTCGTCCGGGCTGTTGACCAGCCGCAGGGAATAGCCCTGTTGCAGCAGCTCGGCGAGGCCTTCGGCAATGTACAGGTCGGTGGGGAAGTTACTCGCTTCACTGACGATCACCTTGCGCTGCGGCTGGCGTTGGCGCTGCACGCTCAAGGCGGCGCTGAGCACCTTGAACAGGTTGATCGAGGTGGTATCGGTGATCACCACTTCGCCGTCGCCCGCACCGATCAACGGCGCCAGGCGATTGCCCAGGCGCTGCGACAAATCCGCCCAACCCGCGCTGTTCCAACTGCGAATCAGGCCATTGCCCCACTCCTCGGCGATCACCTGCTGCGCCCGCGCAAGCGCTGCCACCGGACGCGCACCGAGGGAGTTGCCGTCGAGGTAGATCACCCCCTGCGGCAAGGCGAACTGGTGACGCAGCGGCGCCAACCGGTCCTGGTCGTCAAGGGCTTGGCAATGGCTTCGAGTGATCATGGGCTGTCCTGATTTTTATAAAGGAATATGCAGCAAATAATGAACGAGGTTTTAGAGAATTTTCGTGCAAAGTGGTGGGCAACAGGCTAATTAAGCTGTAGGAAATTCGAAGTTCAACCGAAAAAACGCGGATTTATTCTAAGTATGATTCTCGACGCCACCGACCTGCGCCTCCTGCATTTCCTGCAACAGGACGGCCGTATCAGCAACCAGGAACTCGCGGAAAAAGTCGCGCTGTCGCCCTCCGCCTGCCTGCGCCGTCTGCGCCTGCTGGAAAGCGAAGGGATCATCAGCGGCTATCGCGCAGTGTTGAATGCCGAGCAGTTGGGGATCGAGCTGGAAGCCATCGTCCACCTGTCATTGCGCCAGGACGTGGAGGATTGGCATGAGACGTTTATCCAGAAGGTGCAAGGCTGGCCGGAAGTGGCCAGCGCCTACGTGATTACCGGCGCCAGCAACTATGTGCTGCGGGTGCAGGCGCGCAACCTCAAGCACTTTTCGGACTTTATCGTGAACCACCTGAACCGCACGGCGGGGGTGATGGATATCCGTTCGGAGATTGTGTTGCAGAAGATCAAGGATCGCGACGAGGTGTTGGATCTGGTGCTGCGCAAATAGCCGCAGCACCATCGGTCAAAAAATGTGGGAGGGGGCTTGCTCCCGATAGCGGTGTGTCAGTCGCCGGATTCGCAAGCTGATCCATCGCCATCGGGAGCAAGCCCCCTCCCACATTTTTTGACCGTGCTGATCAATCTTCCAATGCACGCACCCGCTGCATGCGCTTTTGCTCTACCGGCGCAGCGGCGAGCTGCACCTCAAAGTCAAAATCAATCTGCGCAAAACGCCCGTCCACACCCAACTCCCGCGCCAATTGCTGATCGTCACTGAAGCGAATTTCGGCAATCAATTCATCCCGCGTCGCGTAGGCAAAATCATCGTGCAGGTACGGGTCGTCTGACAGGTTGATCTGCGTGGTCAGGTGCCGATGCCCCGGCGCCGAGATGAAGAAGTGAATATGCGCCGGGCGCTGCCCGTGGCGTCCGAGTTGATCGAGCAACTGCTGGGTCGGCCCGGTCGGCGGGCAGCCATAGCCGGACGGCACGATGCTGCGAAAACGGAAGTTACCCTGGGCATCGGTCTCGATGCGGCGGCGCAGGTTGAACTCCGACTGCGCGGTGTCGAACCAGGAGTAAGTGCCGCCGGTATTGGCCTGCCACACATCGACAATCGCCCCGGCCACCGGTTTGCCCTGCGTGTCCCGCACCTGCCCGCGCATGAACAGCGGCACGCCCGGGTCCTGGCCGTCATCCAGGCGCGCTTCGTATTTCGACAACGGCGCCCCCGCCACATACAGCGGGCCTTCGATGGTGCGCGGCGTGCCGCCGGTTTTGCCGGCTTCTTCGTCGGCGGCGTCCATCAGCAAATCCAGGTAATGCTCCAGGCCGAGCCCGGCGGCGAGCAAACCGGCTTCCTGGTGTTTACCCAATTCGTTGAGGTAGTTGACCGCCGCCCAGAATTCTTCGGGGGTGACTTCCAGGTCTTCGATGATGTTCACCGTGTCCCGCAGGATTCGGTAGATCAGCGTCTTGGTGCGCGGGTTGCCGCTTTCGCTGCGGTTGCCGCTGGCTTCTTCGAGAAACTGTTGGGCGTGGGCAGTCTGGGACAGTCGGATGGACATGGTGCAATCCTCATCTTGTAATTATTCGGGATAAAACAGGCTCAGCGGTCATCCGCGTGGATCGACGACGGGTGCCTGCACAGCGCATTCACTTCGATGGCCATGTAGGGATAAAGCGGCAGTTGCATCAGCAGGTCGTGCAGTTCCTGCACGCTGTCGACATCGAACACGCTGTAGTTGGCGTAGAGCCCGGCGATGCGCCACAGGTGGCGCCATTTGCCCTCTTGCTGCAGGCGCTGCGCCAGGGCTTTTTCTTCGGCCTTGAGGTTGGCGGCGCGTTCGGGGTTCATGTCGACGGGCAGGTGTACGCTCATTTTTACGTGGAACAACATGGCAGGCGCCTCTTAGTGGTTGTCACGCCGGAAGAACGCCAGACGCTCTTCATCGATGGTCAGGCCCAGGCCCGGTGCGGTGCCGACATGCAGGTGGAAATCGCGGTACACCAGCGGCTCGGTGAGGATGTCTTCGGTGAGCAGCAGCGGGCCGAACAGCTCGGTGCCCCACGTCAGGGTGTCCAGGGTGAGGAACGCATGGGCCGAGGCCAGGGTGCCGATGCCGCCTTCGAGCATGGTGCCGCCGTACAGACCAATCCCGGCCGCTTCGGCAATCGCGGCGGTGCGCAACACCGCGCGCGGGCCACCGTTCTTGGCGATCTTGAGGGCAAACACCGAAGCCGCGCCTTCGCGGGCCAGGTTGAAGGCGTCCTCGACACATTCGATGGATTCGTCGGCCATGATCGGCGCCGGGCTCGACCGGTTAAGCCGGGCCATGCCACCACGGTTGTTGCGCGAGATCGGCTGTTCGATCAGGTCGATAGCGTTGTCGCCGAGCGCCTTGCAGGCGCGCAGGGCGACGGCTTCATCCCAGGCCTGGTTGACGTCGACGCGCACGCTGGCGCGCTCGCCCAGGGCTTTTTTGATCGCGATCACATGGGCCAGGTCGGCACTGACCTCACCGGCACCGATCTTCAATTTGAAGACGCGGTGACGGCGCAGGTCGAGCATCTTCTCGGCTTCGGCAATGTCCTTTTCGGTGTTGCCGCTGGCCAGGGTCCAGGCCACCGGCAACGCGTCGCGCACGCGGCCGCCGAGCAGTTCGCTGACCGGCAGGTTCAGGCGTTTGCCCAGCGCATCGAGCAAGGCGCTTTCGATACCGGACTTGGCAAAGGTGTTGCCGCGAATGCTGCGCGCCAGGCGCAACATGGCGGCATTGATGTTGTTCGCGTCCTGGCCGATCAGCAGCGGGGCGAAGTGGCGGTCGATGTTGATTTTGATGCTGTCGGGGCTTTCGTTGCCGTAGCTCAGGCCGCCGATGGTGGTGGCTTCGCCGATGCCTTCAATGCCGTCGGCGCAGCGCAGGCGGATGATCACCAGGGTCTGGTTTTGCATCGTGTGCATCGCCAGCTTGTGCGGGCGGAGGGTGGGGAGGTCGACGATGATGGTCTCGATCGACTCGATGGCACAAATCGGCATGGCTATACCCGTTGGGTTCTTTATAGATTTGAGCCGATTCTGTGCCGCATTTTTCCAGGGTTCCAATATAGAATTGGTCTCGCACAATACCTTCAAGGTATCAAAGGAGCTGTCATGGAACTGCGACATCTGCGCTATTTCCAGGTGCTGGGCGAAACCCTCAACTTCACCCGCGCCGCCGAACGCCTGCACATCGCCCAGCCGCCGTTGAGCCGGCAGATCCAGCAATTGGAGGATGAATTGGGCGTGATACTGCTGGAGCGCGGCCGCCCGCTGCGGCTGACCGAGGCCGGACGGTTTTTCTATGAGCACGCCAACGTGCTGCTGGAGCAGTTGGGCAAGGTCTGCGACACCACCCGGCGTATTGGCCAGGGCGAGAAGACCTGGCTGGGCATCGGCTTTGCGCCGTCGACCTTGTATGGCGTGCTGCCCGAGCTGATTCGGCGGCTGCGCAACCATGAAGCGCTGGAGCTGGAGCTGGGGCTGTCGGAAATGACCACCTTGCAGCAGGTCGAAGCGCTCAAGGCTGGGCGCATTGATGTGGGCTTCGGGCGGATTCGCATCGATGACCCGGCTATCGTCCAGCGCGTGCTGGTGGAGGACCGCCTGGTCGCGGTGCTGCCCGCCGGTCACCCCTTGCTGGACGCGCCCGCCACCCTCGCCCAACTGGCTGCCGAGCCGTGCGTGCTCTACCCCGGCAACCCACGGCCCAGCTATGCCGACCATGTGATCGCGCTGTTCGACGCCCACGGCTTGAGCCTCAAGGTGGTGCAATGGACCAACGAATTGCAGACCGCCATCGGCCTGGTCGGCGCGGGCATGGGCGTGACGCTGGTGCCGGCATCGGTGCAGGTGCTGCATCGGGCGGACATCGGCTACACGCCGATTGTGGAAACCACCGCGACCTCGCCGATTATTCTCAGCCGGCGGGTGAATGATCAGTCGCCGGGGCTGAGTCATTGTTTGCAGTTGGTTGAAGAACTGATCTGAAATCTCCCAGGCACTGGAGATCAAATGTGGGAGGGGGCTTGCCCCCGATGGCAGTGTGTCAGTCGATGCATAAGTTGGCTGTTCCACTGCTATCGGGGGCAAGTCGAACCGTCGCACCGCCCCTCCCACAGTTGATCTGCGGTGTTTTTTAGACCGTGCGCAGGCGGTTGCGCTGTAGAGTTTGGCTCGGCGACTCATCGAACAGCTTGCGATACTCCGCCGAGAACCGCCCCAGGTGCGTAAACCCCCAGCCCAGGGCAATCTCGGAGATGGTACGGGTGGAGCCGTGTTCGAGGATCTCCTGGCGCACCGCCCCTAGCCGATACTTTTTCAGGTAAGCCATCGGCGACAGCGCGAAGTATTTGCGAAACGCATCGAACAGCTTGAACCGCGAGACCCCGGCGGCGGCTTCCAGATCTTCCAGATGCACCGCTTCGCGGGCGTTGTCGTGAATGTATTGGCGGGCGCGGATCAAGTAGTGCGGCAGTTTCACGCCGAGTACGTCGCGCAGTTCCTCTGAATAGTTATTCGGCTGGGCGAGGATCAGGCCCTTGATCAGCGAGCTTTCCAGGTCGCGGGTAAACGCCGCCTGCTCGTACAACTCGCTGCTGCGCGCAAGCTCCGCGATGAAATAACGCGCCATGCGCCACCACGAGGCCGGGGCACCGTCCACCGCATCCATTACCGACTCGAAACGCAGCGGCGCCTCAATCGGCCGTTGCAGCAGCCCTTCCAGCGACTCGTTCATCGCCGCGCGGGTAATCACCACCTGCAACTTGCGGCAATCGCCGGAAATCGCCAGCACCTGGTGCTCATTGGGCGAGATGATCACGCCTTGATCGCGGTTGGAACTCAGGCGCTCGCCGTTCTTGCTCAACTCCTGCTCGCCCACCAGCGGCAGGCTCAGGCTGTAGCTGCTGAAGTGCTCGGCGTCCTCGATGTCGATGGTCACGTCGGTGCCGTATTCGATCACGCCCAGGGTGGTGGCGCGGGACTTGAACACGTTGGCGCTGTGATGGAAACGCAGGCGCTCGGGCGTGGCCGTCTCCAGGCGGTGCGGCCCGCAGATGCCGGACATCCAGCTGCGGGCGCCCTCCAGGTCGAAGCGTTCGATACGGATATCGCGTGTATGGCTACTCATCAGGCTGCACCCACGGCGGTTAGGCGGTTGCGCGCTCTGGCGGCGCGTCGTGACAGATCGACAGCAAGTTCTGCGCCACGGCGGCGGTCTCGCTGCTGGGTGGATAGCAACGCTCGACTATGTGGATAAACCACCGACTTCTGCGCGCACCGCCCTGCATGACAGTAGCGCATCGCGTCACCGCCCTGCACCGGCGTGGGTATTTGCTGCCCAACTATCCGGCCCGCCTTCGCCCATTAAGCGGATAGCCCGCCGCCTCGGTGCAGCCTCTAAATGGCTTACCCGTTCAGCCATTATCAAAAGGTGCGTCCCATGAGTGGTGCAAGAAGCGTCGAGCAATGGAAAAGCTTCATCGACAGCTGCCTGGATTTTCGCCCCGCCGATGAAGTGTTCCGCATCGCCCGCGACATGTTCACCGAGCCGCAACTGTTCGACCTGGAGATGGAACTGATCTTCGAGAAAAACTGGATCTACGCCTGCCACGAAAGCGAACTGGCGAATAACCACGATTTCGTGACGATGCGCGCCGGGCGCCAGCCGATGATCATCACCCGCGACGGCGACGGCCACCTCAACGCGCTGGTCAACGCCTGCCAGCATCGCGGCACCACCCTCACCCGCGTCGGCAAGGGCAACCAGTCGACCTTCACCTGCCCGTTCCACGCCTGGTGCTACAAGAGCGACGGCCGGCTGGTGAAGGTCAAGGCACCGGGGGAATACCCGGAAGGTTTCGACAAGGCCACGCGCGGCCTGAAAAAAGCACGCATCGACAGCTACAAGGGCTTTGTGTTCATCAGCCTGGACGTGAACGGCACCGACAGCCTGGAAGACTTCCTCGGCGACGCCAAAGTGTTCTTCGACATGATGGTCACCCAGTCCGCCACCGGTGAGCTGGAGGTGCTGCCGGGCAAGTCCGCGTACACCTACGACGGCAACTGGAAGCTGCAGAACGAAAACGGCCTGGACGGTTATCACGTCAGCACCGTCCACTACAACTACGTGGCCACGGTGCAGCACCGCCAGCAGGTCAATACCGCGAATGGCACTGCGGCCAGCACGACGCTGGACTACAGCAAACTCGGCGCCGGCGACGCGAATACCGACGACGGCTGGTTCGCCTTCAACAATGGCCACAGCCTGTTGTTCAGCGACATGCCCAACCCCACGGTGCGCTCCGGCTACGCCACCATCATGCCGCGTCTGGTGGCAGAACACGGCCAGCCAAAAGCCGAGTGGATGATGCACCGCCTGCGCAACCTGAACATCTACCCGAGCCTGTTCTTCCTCGACCAGATCAGCTCGCAGTTGCGCATCATCCGCCCGTTGGCGTGGAACAAGACCGAGATCATCAGCCAGTGCCTGGGGGTGAAACATGAGTCCGACGCCGACCGGGAAAACCGCATCCGCCAGTTCGAGGACTTTTTCAACGTCTCGGGCATGGGCACGCCGGACGATCTGGTCGAGTTTCGCGAAGCCCAGCGCGGATTCCAGGGCCGCCTGGAGCGCTGGAGCGATATCTCACGCGGCAGCCACCGCTGGGCCACCGGGCCGACGCCGAACAGCGAAGCCCTCGGCATCCAGCCCGCCATGACCGGCACCGAATTCACCCACGAAGGCCTGTACGTCAACCAGCACCGCAACTGGCAGCAGTTCCTGCTCAACGGCCTCGACCAACGCGCGCTGAAGCTGCGGGAGGTGGAATGATGAATGCGCCATTGCAGTACCGGATCGAGCAGTTTTTCTATCGCAAATCCGAGCTGTGCGACGCCCAGGACTGGGACGCCTACGTGCAGTTGTTCGACCCGCAGAGCGAGTTCCACCTGCCGCAATGGGACTCCGAACACGTCTACACCCGCGACCCCAAGCGCGAAATGTCGCTGATCTATTACGCCAACCGCACGGGCCTGGAAGACCGCGTGTTCCGCCTGCGCACCGGCAAGGCGGCGTCGGCCACGCCGATGCCGCGCACCTTGCACCTGATCCACAACGTGCGCATTGCCGAGCAGGCGGACGGCACGCTGGAGGTGCGCTTGAACTGGCACACGCTGTTCTATCGCCTGGCCACGTCGGAGCAGTTCTACGGCCACGCGACCTATCGCCTCAAGCCCCATGGCGACAGTTGGCTGATCACCCGCAAGCACGCGTTGTTGCTCAACGACACCATCAACTCGGTGCTGGATTTCTATCACCTGTAACGCTGGCGAACGCCCCCTTGTAGGAGCGAGCTTGCTCGCGAAGGACGTCAACGATGACGCGGGCATCCTGAATGTACGCGGCGTCCTTGAGTTTTTCGCGAGCAAGCTCGCTCCTACAGGGGTTCACACATGAACCCACGGAGTACTGGGGATGAATCACAAAGTGGCCTTCAGTTTTGCCGACGGCAAGACCCTGTTTTTCCCGGTGGGCGCGCATGAAATCCTGCTGGATGCGGCCCTGCGCAATGGCATCAAGATTCCGCTGGATTGCCGCGAAGGCGTGTGTGGTACCTGTCAGGGCCGCTGCGAGAGCGGCGAATACAGCCAGGACTATGTGGACGAGGACGCCCTCTCCAGCCTCGACCTGCAACAACGCAAGATGCTCAGTTGCCAGACCCGGGTGAAGTCGGATGCGACGTTCTACTTCGACTTCGATTCCAGCCTGTGCAACGCACCGGGGCCGGTGCAGGTGCGCGGCACGGTGAGCGAGGTGCGGCAGGTCTCGACCAGCACGGCGATCCTGCAGGTGCAACTGGAACAGGCGCTGGACTTTCTGCCGGGCCAATACGCCCGCCTGGCGGTTCCGGGCACCGACAGTTGGCGCTCGTATTCCTTCGCCAACCGGCCGGGCAATCAGCTGCGGTTTCTGATCCGCCTGCTGCCCGACGGGGTGATGAGCAACTACCTGCGCGAACGTTGCCAGATCGGCGATCAGTTGCTGATGGAGGCGCCGCTGGGGGCGTTCTACTTGCGCCATGTCAGCCGGCCGCTGGTGCTGGTCGCCGGCGGTACTGGGTTGTCGGCGCTGCTGGGCATGCTCGATGAACTGGCGGCCAACGCCTGCGAGCGGCCGGTACACCTGTACTACGGCGTGCGTAGCGCGCAGGACCTGTGCGAAGCGGCGCGCATCGAGGGTTATGCGTCCGCGCTCGCGGACTTTCGCTACACCGAAGTACTGAGCGACCCGCCGCCCGCATGGCCCGGCAAGCGCGGCTACCTCACCGAGCATTTCAACCTGGCCGAATGGCGGGACAGTTCGGCCGATATGTACGTGTGCGGGCCCCCTCCGATGGTCGAGTCCATCCAGCAATGGCTGGCGGATCAGGCACTTGATGGCGTTCAGCTGTATTACGAAAAGTTCACGCAGAGTAATATCTGACCCCTCAGCACGTCTGAGGGGTTGGGCGCGGCGTGCAATCAACCCCGAGAAAAACAAGTAGAAGGGAATGTTAATGGCGGATGACATGGTTAACCCGGTAGGCCTCAAGCGTGGCCTGAAGAACCGGCATATTCAGCTGATTGCCTTGGGCGGCGCGATCGGTACGGGGCTGTTCCTCGGTTCGGCCGGGGTGCTCAAGTCGGCGGGGCCGTCGATGATCCTCGGTTATGCGATTGCCGGTTTTATCGCGTTCCTGATCATGCGCCAGCTCGGCGAGATGATCGTCGAGGAGCCGGTAGCCGGTTCGTTCAGCCACTTTGCGCACAAATACTGGGGCGGTTACGCGGGCTTCCTGGCGGGCTGGAACTACTGGGTGCTCTACGTGCTGGTGGGTATGGCCGAGCTGACGGCCGTGGGCAAGTACATCCAGTTCTGGTGGCCGGAAATTCCGACCTGGGTCAGCGCGCTGGTGTTCTTTGTCGCGGTGAACCTGATCAACACCCTGAACGTGAAGTTCTTCGGTGAGACCGAGTTCTGGTTCGCGATCATCAAGGTGGTGGCGATTGTCGGCATGATCGTGCTCGGCTGCTACCTGCTGTTCAGCGGCACCGGCGGCCCGCAAGCGTCGATCAGCAACCTGTGGAGCCACGGCGGTTTCTTCCCGAATGGCGGCATGGGGCTGTTGATGTCGATGGCGTTCATCATGTTCTCGTTCGGTGGCCTGGAGCTGGTGGGCATCACCGCCGCCGAGGCCAGCGAGCCGCGCAAAGTGATCCCGAAAGCGATCAACCAGGTGGTGTACCGCATCCTGATTTTCTACGTCGGCGCGCTAACCGTGCTGCTGTCGCTGTACCCGTGGGATCAACTGCTGCAAACCCTCGGCGCGTCGGGCGATGCCTACAGCGGCAGCCCGTTCGTGCAGATCTTCTCGCTGATCGGTAACGACACCGCCGCGCACATCCTCAACTTCGTGGTGCTGACCGCGGCGCTGTCGGTGTACAACAGCGGCGTGTACTGCAACAGCCGCATGCTGTTCGGCCTGGCCGAGCAAGGTGATGCACCGAAGGCGCTGATGAAGCTCAACAAGCAAGGCGTGCCGCTGCGCGCCCTGGCGATTTCGGCGCTGGTGACGCTGCTGTGCGTGGTGGTCAACTACGTCGCGCCGCACAGTGCGCTGGAGTTGCTGTTCGCCCTGGTGGTCGCTTCGTTGATGATCAACTGGGCGCTGATCAGCCTGACTCACATCAAGTTCCGCAAAGCCATGGGCGAGCAAGGCGTGGTGCCGTCGTTCAAGACCTTCTGGTTTCCGTTCAGCAACTACCTGTGCCTGGCGTTCATGCTGATGATCATCAGCGTAATGCTCGCGATCCCGGGCATTCGCGATTCGGTGTATGCGATGCCGGTTTGGGTGGGGGTTATCTACATTGCCTACCGGTTGCGGATCAAAAACGCGAAAGTGGCAGTGACGCAATAACCTAGGTGGGAGGGGGCTTGCTCCCGATGGCGGTGTGTCAGTCAGTGGATGTGTTGGCTGTCACACCGCTATCGGGAGCAAGCCCCCTCCCACATTTTTGATTGCATTCCAAATGAAAAGCCCCGGTGATCCGGGGCTTTTTGTTTACAGCGTGGAACGCACTCGCCACAGCTCGGGGAACAGCACCGTGTCGAGCATCTTGCGCAGGTAACCCACGCCCTCGGTGCCGCCGGTGCCGGGCTGGAAGCCGATGATCCGCTCCACCGTGGTCACATGGCGAAAGCGCCATTGGCGGAAGGAGTCTTCCAGGTCGATAAACTTTTCGGCCAACTGGTACAGGTCCCAATAACGGCTCGGGTCGCGGTAGACCTCGCGCCACGCCGCTTCCACGGACGCATCGTGAACCGTCGCCGCCGTCGGGTCGCGTTCGGCGCGTTGCGGGTCGATCGCCAAGCCGGCCTTGGCCATCAGGTTGATCGCCTCGTCGTACAGCGACGGCGTGGCGATTGCCACCTGCAGTTCTTGCAACAATTGCGGGCGATGGGCGTGAGGCCGCAACAGCGCCGGGCTTTTGTTGCCGAGGATGAATTCGATCTCACGGTACTGGAACGACTGGAACCCCGACGACTGGCCGAGGAACGGGCGAATCGCCTTGTACTCCGACGGGGTCATGGTCGCCAGCACCGCCCAGGCGTGTACCAGTTGATCGAAGATCCGCGACACCCGCGCTAGCATCTTGAACGCCGGCGGCAGCTCGCCCAGGCGCAGGTGTTCACGGGCGGCCTTGAGTTCGTGGAGCATCAGTTTCATCCACAGCTCGGAGGTCTGGTGCTGGATGATGAAGAGCATTTCGTTGTGGTCCGGCGACAGCGGGTGCTGGGCGCTGAGGATTTTTCCCAGGTCCAGGTAGTCGCCGTAGCTCATGGACTCGGAAAAATTCAGCTCGGCGTTATGCCATTCTTCCGGCGGTTGGTAATCCTCTGAGAAGGGACATTGGCTCATCGTGCGGGCTCCACAAGCGGGCGCAGGATTGCGCGGACCGGGCTGGCGTCGAGGTGGGCAAACCGCAGCGGCAGCGCGATCAGTTCATAGTCGCCCTCCGGTACGTCATCGAGCACGATGCCTTCGAGAATCGCCATGCCATGACGGGCCACGGCGTTGTGAGAATCCATGGTCTTGGACTGCTGCGGGTCCAGGGACGGCGTGTCGATACCGATCAGGCGCACGCCCAGGCTGGCGAGCAGCTCGATGGTCTGCGGGGCGATGGCGGTGAAGTGCGCATCCCATTCAGTCAGCGGCGCTTGTGGATAAGTGCGCAGCAACACGCGCTCCGGCACGTTATCCACACGCCCGTCCAACTGCTGCGGCTGCACCAGTGCGCCGCTGTCCAGGCAATGCAACACGCGGCACGGGCCCATGTACACGTCCAACGACACCTCGCCAATCGGCGCGCCGTCCGCGCTGTAGTGCAGTGGCGCATCCACATGGGCGCCGGTGTGCGGCGACAAGGTAATGCGCCCGACATTCACCGGGCACTCCGGGCCGAACTGCCACACGCGCTCTTCCTGGAACGGTGTATCCCCCGGCCAGGTCGGGGTCGCCGTACTCAAGGGCGGGCTGATGTCCCACCACGTTTTTATTGGGTTCATATCAAGGCTCTCGGTCGTGACTGATGTGAATGATACGAGGGCCAGCTGTGAATTTTCTTGCGAATTCCTGCGCCAAGCGGGGAATCTTTCGCACTTACTGCGAAGAAGTGACTCATTGACGCTCAGAAATATCGTCGAACTACGCTGAAGCGTGCACCCGAGCCCAATGTGGGAGGGGGCTTGCCCCCGATAGCAGTGTGTCAGTTGACACATGTGCTGGCTGATCCGCAGCCATCGGGGGCAAGTCGAATCGTCGCACCGCCCCTCCCACATTGACTCCACATGGCCCGAGGAGTGGTATTCGCCTGCGCTTCTGGGCATCCCGATGTCGAGTTCAGACCATTGACCCTGCCTGCGACGCTATAGGGTTCGACTCTCGTTCACTTGCCTCGGAGTCATCATGTCCAAGCCCATCACCGTACTGCGCGACACCCACCCCTTGCCGGTCCTGGATGCCTGCAAATGGGAAAAGCTCGAAGGCGATCCGCACACCGTCAACCTCAACGCCTACACCAGCGAAGACGGCAGCAAGATCATGGGCACCTGGATCTGCACACCGGGCAAGTGGTACGTGGAATACGTGAAGTGGGAATACTGCCATTTCCAGGAAGGCTACTGCGTGATCACCCCGGAAGGCATGGAACCGATCCATTTGCGCGCGGGGGATATCTTTGTGGTGGAGCCGGGGATGAAGGGGACGTGGGAAGTGGTTGAGACGGTGCGTAAGTATTTTGTGTTTGCTTGACCGCAATAACCTGTGGGAGGGAGCACGCTCTCTCCCACAGGGTTTGTTTATTTGGGCTTGCGGTAGCTGTTGATAATCGCCGAGAAGTCCTTGCCCCCTTCCCCGCGCTGGCTCATCGATTGATACAACTGCTGGGCCACAGCGCCGAGGATCACCGGTTGGTGCGCCTGGCGCGCAGCTTCAGTGGCCAGGCCCAAATCCTTGAGCATCAGGTCGGCGCCAAAACCGCCGGTATAGCCCCGGGACGACGGCGCGGTTTCGATCACGCCAGGCCATGGGTTGTAGGTGTCGGAACTCCAGCAGCGCCCGGTGGAGCTGTTGATGATGCCGGCCAGCACTTGGGTGTCGATGCCCAGCGCATCGCCCAGGGCCATCGCTTCGCTGACGCCGACCATGCTGATGCCCAAGAGCAGGTTGTTGCAGATCTTGGCGATTTGGCCGGTGCCGACGTCGCCGCAACGCACGATGTTGCGGCCCATCTGCGCCAGCACCGGTTGCAGGGTGGCGAACAACTCCGGGGTGGCGCCGACCATGAAGGTCAGCGTCCCGGCTTGCGCGCCACCGGTGCCACCGGAGACCGGCGCATCAGCGACAGCCACCCCTTGCTTGGCCGCCGCCGCCGCGACATCGCGGATGGTTTGCGGGTCGATGGTGCTGCAATCCACCGCCGGCACGCCTTGACCGATACCGGCCAATACGCCGTCTTCGCCCAGCCAGACACTGCGCACATGGGCAGCGGCCGGCAGCATGGTAATCACCAGCTCAGCGCCGTTTGCCGCATCACGCGGTGAATCGCTGATGCTGCCGCCCAGCTCCGCCAGTTCCTTGAGTACCGCCTGGTTCAGGTCGAACAGGTTCAGCGCGTGGCCGGCCTTGATCAGGTTGCGGGCCATGGGCGCGCCCATGTTGCCCAAGCCGATAAATGCAATCTTCATGCTCGTCTCCCGGAATCAGCGCAGGTTGATGGTGGTGTTGACGCCATCGTTGACCGTGTCGTCATCGAACCAGCGGCTGGTGACGGTTTTGGTCTGGGTGTAGAACTGCACCACTTGCTTGCCATACGGGCCCAGGTCGCCGAGCTTGGAACCGCGCGAACCGGTGAAGCTGAAGAACGGCACCGGCACCGGGATCGGGATGTTGATGCCGACCTGGCCGACGTCGATTTCGCTCTGGAACTTACGCGCCGCCGCCCCGCTCTGGGTGAACAGGCCGGTGCCGTTGCCGAACGGGTTAGCGTTGACCAGCGCGATGGCTTCATCGAGGGTGTCGACTTCCAGCACCACCAGCACCGGGCCGAAGATTTCCTGGGTGTAGATCTGCATGTCGGGGGTCACGCCCGAGAACAGGGTCGGACCGACAAAGTTGCCTTGCTCGAAGCCCGGCACCTGGATACCACGACCGTCCAGCTCCAGCTTGGCGCCTTCTTTCACGCCGCTTTCGATCAGCTCCAGGATGCGCGCCTTGGCACGCTTGGAAATCACCGGGCCGACGTCCGTGCCCGCTTCGCTGCCGGCATTGACCTTGAGCTTCTGCGCCAGCGCCTTCAGATCGGGCAGCCACTGCTTGGAAGCGCCCACCAGCACCACCACCGAAGTGGCCATGCAACGCTGGCCCGCCGCGCCGAAACCGGCACCGACCAGCGCGTTGAGGGTGTGTTCGCGGTTGGCATCCGGCAGCACCACCGCATGGTTCTTGGCGCCCATCATCGATTGCACGCGCTTGCCGTGTTTGCCGGCCAGGTCGTACACATGGGTGCCCACGGCGGTCGAACCGACGAACGACACCGCCTTGATGTCTTTATGCGTGCAGAGCGCGTCCACCACGTCCTTGCCGCCGTGTACTACGTTGAGTACACCGGCCGGCACACCGGCTTCCAGCGCCAGCTCCACCAGCAGCATCGTCGACAGCGGGTCTTGCTCGGAAGGCTTGAGGACAAAAGTGTTACCGCAGGCAATCGCCATCGGGAACATCCACAGCGGAATCATCGCCGGGAAGTTGAACGGGGTAATCCCGGCGCACACGCCGATGGGCTGGCGCAGGGTGTAGGTGTCGACACCGCCGGCGACGTTTTCAGCGAACTCGCCCATTTGCAGGGTGCCGATGGAACAGGCGTGCTCCACCACTTCCAGGCCACGGAAAATATCGCCCTCGGCATCGGCAATGGTCTTGCCCTGCTCGGCGCTGAGGACCACGGCGATGCGCTTGGAATGCTCGCGGATCAAGGCTTGCAGCTTGAGCATGATGCGCATGCGCGCGCCGATCGGGGTCAGCTTCCAGGTCTGGAAGGCGCGATGGGCGGCGTCGATGGCGGCGTTGACTTCATCGGCGGTGGCGAACGGGACTTTGGCCAGCACTTGCTGGGTGGCCGGGTTGACGATGTCTTGCCAGTGGGTGGTCGTTGACTCGACCCATTCACCGTTGATCAGCAACTTGACCTGTTGCACGGAAATATCGGCAGATGCGTTCATGTGGTCTCCAATTTGTATTTATAGGCAGAGAACCAAGGCGTTGAATCGCCTTGAGGATGAGGCGTTCGGACTGTTTTTGGAGTATAGATGTGCAAACTTCTAATAAGAACGCACATAAAAGCCGGTCCAATATGCAAAAAAACATCACATCACTGGGCGCCCTGAACTGGGATGACCTGAAGTTTTTCCTCGAAGTGGCCCGCACCCGCAAGGCCAGCGTCGCCGCCAAGCGCCTGGCGGTGGACTACACCACCGTGTCGCGGCGCATCAGTTCGCTGGAAGTCTCACTCGGCACTCTGCTGTTCGAAAAATCCCGGACCAGCGGCTTCGTCCTCACCAACGAAGGCCAGCGTTTGCTGGGCTACGCCGAATCCATCGAAAGCACCTTGCACATGGCCTGCGAACAAGTCTCCGGCTCCGGCATGGCGCTGTCCGGGCACGTCCGCATGGGCTGCACCGAAGGTTTCGGCAGCTTCTTCGTCACCCCGCAACTGAGCCACTTCGTCGATACCTACCCGGCGATCTCGGTCGACATCCTGCCCCTGCCTCACTTCATCAGCCTGTCCAAGCGCGAAGCCGACATCGTCATCGCCCTGGAACGCCCGGAACACGGGCCGTATGTGTGCTGCAAACTGTGCGACTACAAGCTGCAGCTGTACGCGACCCAGGACTACCTCGACCAACACCCGCCCATCCACCGCCCGGCGGATTTGGCCGAGCATCCGTTCATCAGCTACGTCGACGACCTGGCCTTCAGCTCGGAGCTGCTGTACCTGGCGAACGTAGTGCCCGGCGCCAGCGCCAGCCTGCGCAGCACCAGCGTGATCGCGCAGTACGTGGCGGCGCAGCAAGGGCGGTCGATGGCGATTTTGCCGTGCTTTTTGGCGGCGCAAGATCCACGGTTATTGCCGGTGCTTGGGGAGCAGATTGCGGTTACGCGGCAGTTTTGGATGTATTGCCGAGAAGACCTTAGAAAGCTCAAAAGAATCACTCTGTTATGGGACTACATCAGAGAGGTGACTGAGCTTAATAGCCCGATATTGCTGGGCCAATCCAGGGTCCTACAGTTCATCGACTGATGACTTAAGGGAGGCTCATCGTAGCGAGTCTCTCGGACCGAATCAACGGTTTGTAACAGCACTTGATACAGAGTTTGTGGCACCAAACGACCAACTTACAGAGGCGTGCAGGCCCGCGTTAGGGACCCCAGGCGCACCCATGCGGTAAGGCTCAGGCGCGCTGTGAGCTGGTGAGCAGCTAACGAGAGGGCCACGGGGGGAACTGGCGGCGTAGAACAGTTGAGGTGGTCATTCAGATTTTTCTGTCAGATTCTCAAAGGTCCTCACAAACGTTCCCCCGATCTACACTTTATGCACCACAGCGATAAGGTAGCACTATGCAGCTCACCGAAAACCAGAAGACCGAGAAGGAATACTTCGACTTGTTCCGGCAACGTTATGAGCTTCCTCAAGGCACCATCACGTTTTCTGACAAGCCCGATGTGGTAATTTTTGACGAGAACAACCGGAGGATATTGGGGATAGAAATTGCCAATCTTTACATAAATGACGGCAATGCTACGGATAGCGAACAGAAGCAGAGAGTAAACAGGCGAAGGGTCCTCGACTTAGCCGAGAAGATCTACCTATCGCGCGGCGGGCGGAGGATCGAGCTTTTCATAGGTTTCTGTCAGGAGAATCTGATTAAACCCAAGCGCATCGAGCAAATTGCAGAAGACTTGGCGGCGCACGTTTTGAAAATCAGTGCGCTGTCAGACGCCTACTATTGCTACGCCCCAATCGACCCCACTCCAGAAATAAGTTTTCTCTCTCACGACGGCAATGAATATCCGAAACTCAGGTGGGATCTGTGGCACTCCTACAGCACGCCTTTACTGAATGTCCCACGAGTTAAAGCGATGGTCGAACGGAAGGCCAAGAAGGCTGGGCACTACACCTCCTGTGAAGCTAATTGGCTATTGCTGATCGTTGACTTTTGGGACCCCGCCCAGGATCAATGGATGCATTGGTCCACAGATGAGAGTGTCGAGAAAACCCCTTTTGACCGTATCCTTATCTTCCACACCGCCACTGGGATCATTGAAGTTACGCAGCTCAGCCAAGAACCCAAAGAGAATCACGTATAGGTCACCCGGCACAGCCACCGAGTAAAGCACAGACGACATTCCCAAAGGCTTCGACAAGTGGACCGCCTTGAACAGCTCCGAGAGTCACCAAGAGCAACGCAAGGAATTTGTACGTAGCCCGGTGCTTCGCCAGGGCCTCAACCACAGCCGCAAAGGTCTGCCAGCGAGTAGTCATTGCTGTGATCATGCTTCAGCCTCCTTTGAGCTGGTTGAAGAGAAGGTGGTAGATGGTGATAACCACCACCCAAACAGAGGGTCTCAGAGGTATCTCTAAGATGAGTAACTTTAAGCCTCCCTATGGTTATAGTGGGTGCTTTTGGAGCCCTTGCAGTACGTGGCCTGTAGCCCTGGCAAAACTGAAAAATAAGGGACCCGAAGGCCCCTCAAGATCACGCTACGTACTACTTCGTGGTGTCGATTCCCCATCGTTCAAACATCTCAACGGTTGCTCGCTGGCTCACTGGGTCATTGGGAACCAGCCCACGGAACCCATTGAAAATACCTGTGCGGTACTGCTGGGCCATGTCGGGGCTGTTAGTAGTTCCGGCAAGTTTGAAAAGGTTGTAGCCCACCTGGGCGACACTGCTCCCCATTCCGGCTACTGGGATCTGCTTTAAGGCCCCCGTCAGAACCTCGCCGGGCTTATCGAGGTCACTCAGGCCATACAGCCACGCCTTTTCCTTCGGGTCCTTTTTACGGGCTGCTTCGGGAAGAATCGAAGTTCTCACCATTGCCGCCTGATCGAACCCCAAGGGAGCTGCCGCGATGTTCGCCAGACCGAAAGGTGTCCCAAGATATGACCCGCGAGTCAACGCCGCGTAGGCGATCATGTTGGGATCAAGGGCATCTTTCAGATACTGCTTACGGTCGTGAGTCGGCATCATCTGAGCCTTCAAGTAAGCCGTTGACGCATAGAAGCTACCGCCTGCAAGAGCCGAAAGAGCCGCAGTTAGGGTCTGATCCATCACACGGCCATTCATCTGTGCCTCTGTAAGTCCGCGCATCAAGCGCTCGTTCAGGGACTTCACAAGGAAGCTCTTGAACTGCATGAGCATTTTGACGCTCACGCCATAGGCCTTGGTGTCGAGGTTGGAGACCTTATGTGGACGAATCACAACTTCGTCAGCCATGCGGTCGGCAAGACGCCATAGGTGCATTGAGCGTGGGTCTGACTGGAATGCAGCCATATCCCTAACCGAATACTTACCTTCAGCATCACGAACCATAGAGCTACTGATAAGGTCCTTGATGCCATCCCACTGAGCCGGTGTGATACTCGCAGAACGAAGCAACGAAGACTCAGAGACCATCATGGTATCGAACGGATTCTTACCGCCTGCCATGGTGTGCCGAACGATGTCCCCAAGGATGCCTTTACGGCCAGCATCAATTAGATGGTTAGTGGTCTCTGGGAGCATGTGACCCGCAGGGGATCGACGGGACATTGCACCTGTGGCCCACTTCAGCGAACCGACAGTTTGCGCTACAGCCTCATTAGAACCCTGCTGCCGAAGACGCTCAATGATGTCCATGCGGGCAGGTACGATGGAGCCGTCAAGCTCACGCCCAAAGAGACCTGCATGAAGGTCGTTAAGCCCCTCCCCTGTCATGTTGTACTTTCCTGCGATCAAGCCCTTGTAGGCCGGGATGTTGTGACCAAGCATGTGAACGTAGCCACGCGAGACAAGCCCCGCCATCTCAGTGAAGTTCTGAAAGGGCATGAAGAAGGACTTGAGCGTGAAAGCGGTGTCATTGAGTGCCCGCCCAACAGTCGCCAAGGCACCTTCAGGGGTATCGCGGCGGGCCTGCCCTGTGAGGACTTTAAGCGCCTGATCAAAGGCCGCACGTTCATCCGGCTTGATGCCATCAGGGAGCGCCTTAATCTGGGCTTCAAGATCCCCTACAGTCCGGCCAGTTGAGCCCATCACCGCCACGTCACCGTTAACACGCCGGTCATATGCTTGAAGAATGCGGCCCACCGAAAAGTCCCGCAGGTCGTTCACAGAGAAGTCCCCGTGTGGTGTTGACACCGGAACGTCAGAGTCGAAGAGGTGACGCCCCTTCAGGAAGTTGTTGTCGGCAATATCGCCCCCGAACTGCCCCTGTGTGATGTCAACGGCCTGCGTAGTCAGAGAGTTGTCCTGTGTGATCCCGTAGGACTTTGCACTCGCATACTCACGGACCCGCTGAGCGATTGCCTGTGGGGTCACTGGGACACCTTCAGCATTCAGCAGGTCGGTAATGTGAGCATCCACACGGGCACGGGTAGCAGGCCGCCCCGCGTAACTACGCAACATGCTTTCCCGGACGGCATCTTGCAGTGCATCTGTTCCGCCCAGACGTTCCGACCACAGCACACGCGCCCCACGGTCGTAGACGTTCGGAAAGTAATGCCCCTGATGGCGTGTGGAGTCCAGCAAGGAAACAGCGTTGCTATTACCGTACTTCGCCGGGTTGGTCAGGCTGTCATGCTTACGCTCTGTATGCGCCCCAATAGCGTCCATGTAGGCCCGCTCCTCAGCTCGCAATGACGCCCGTGCAGCCCCCGTTGAATCTTCAAGAGCCTCAACAGCTCGGCGGTCAAGCACCTGCTGAGCCTCAGTACGTGAGCCCGGCAACGCTGAGTACCACTTAGAGCCCATAGCGGCATCTCCAAGCTCAGTCAGGGATTGATAGCTCATATTGTCCTGGCCTTTTTCACGCTCAATGATGTCACTTGCAGTAGCTGCGAAGCGTCCACTGGAACCCGAAACGGTGCCTGTAGGAGGTCGGAACAATTGACCGGCAATGTCACGAACTTCAGGGGAATCACTGCGATTCAACGTATGACCAATCTCTGTAAAACCGCCCATACGAGCCCCCACAGCAGCTCGCTCAAACTGTTCCATGCGGGCAACCGTGACCGGATTGAGGGGATTAGAACCGCTGAGAATCGTGCCATTAGAAAGACGCACAGCACCGGGTTCAAAAGGAACAGGCTGAAGGTCAACACCGTTCACGTTTGCAGTGGGTTCGCTCGCAGTGTGCGGCATTAAGGTTGGGTCGGGCGCACCCTCTTGGGCTGCACGTACTCGCGCCTCTGCTCGGATCGTAGGGCCGGTGAACGGGTCAGCCAAATGCTCAGCGGCGTCATTACCGCGAGTTACCAAGATGTTCTTCCCGAAGACGCCTGAAAGAGCGCCCCCAAGGATTGCCCCACCTGCCGCTGAGGCTGCTAAGTGGAACTCACCACCAACCACACGAGACCGTAATTGGTCCCCTGCGACTGCTGCAACGGCCCCGTAGGCAGCGCCCTTAACCACACGAGCTCCGAGTGAACCTGTAAGGCCCACCACTGGTATGTAACTCGTAGGGTCCCCAGCAGCACCGACAAGTCCGCCTGTTACCTGTGCAGCCCATCCAGCAGAATCGAAGTCCTGTTGATAGTCTTGAGAGTCCAATACGGTTGGCAGAATCTTTGCCCATTCACTGCGTTCAGCCGATGCAAACTGACGGTAATACTCAGGCCGAACCCCAAGACCATCAAGGGTCTCAAAGTCCTCATCCGTCATCGGCTCGTGCTGCATCCGAGATACTGGGCGCATCATTGACACAACTGTCCCGAGGTCTGCGCCTTCTTCAGCGTAGCCACGGTAAGCAGTACCAATTACGGATGTAGCCAAGGCAGCCTTAGAGGCTTTCCCCGTGTCGTCCCATGCACCGGTCTCAGCATCACCGGATAACGGCTTTCCCTGAGCGGCGGCAAGTTCCCCCACAGTTGCACCCTTCTCTACCGGCTGACCTGTGAGACCCAATGCGCCCTGTTTAGGCACAGCGGACCCCGTAAGCCCCTTGAAGTAATCCCGGTGAGGGCTTACAGCGACATCCACCAGCTTTTCCATGTAGCCACGGCCCTCAGCGGACAACTTTGAGAAGTCACCAGCACGCATAGCCGAAACCTGTGGAGCCCCAAGTGGGCCTTCACCCTGGTTATACGCAAGGGCTGCTGTCAGCTCGTCACCATCGTATTTATCAATGAGGTCCCGCATGTGACGGGCCATCGCGGGGACGGCCTTCAAGGGGTCTAAACGATCCTCAGGGGACATAAGCCCGTAAGCCCGGCCGGTGGCCTCGGTGAACTGTGCGAGACCCAACGGGCCTGTAGGTGACTTTGCGTCTGACTTAAATGAGGACTCGTTGTAAATCTGCTTATGCAGAAGGTCATAGCGGACACCTTCGGACTCAGCGGCTGAACGAATCAGGTTGTCGTACTGGGTGCCTGTGGCTTTGATGCTTGCGTATTCGTCGTTAGGCGGGTTGGTCATGTTTGGCCTCCTTTAAAGGGAATGGGTTAGGAGGCCCGAAGGCCTCACTTGGGTTTCTGTTGGGTCTGTTTGTATTCGCGGATTTGCCGCTCTACCAACATCGGGTCTTTCTCCCAGCCCTCTTGCGAGCGCTTGATATCGGCCTGTTCGCGGAGCTTGGCGTCTTCACGTTCCTGAGCGACTTTTCGCGCGCTCTCATCACGGATGTCCTGCATGTGCAAAGGCTCCACACGACCGTTGAGTGTCTGTATGTAGAGCTGGCTGTTCCTGGAGACAACAAAGGCACCGCCTGTGGCTACTTCAGGATGGGCCTGTGAGAAGGCATCAAGTTTTGCCTGGACGGCTGTCTGCCCTGCTTTCCACGAAGTGACATCGTTAGGGTCCATGAGGATTTCAGTCTTGAAGATCGCGCCCATAGGTTCCCCCGATGTTTTGAACTGGGCGGTGTTGGTTTCAACGAAAGCCTCTACAGCCGATTGGGCGGCCGAGAGATTCCCTGTCAGGGCTACATTGGCTTCATAGATTGTTCGGGCCATCTCGTTCATCTCGGCGGGCATGTACTGGGCTGCTGATTTTGACTTGCGAATCATCGTCGTGAAGTCCCGTGCCTGCTGATTGCGCTCCTCACGAGTCAGCTTGCTCTGAGCCTTCTCGGCCTCGACTGCCACAGACATGTCGATCCCGTATCGGTCCATAGCGTTGAGCTTCGCTACAAGGTCGGCTTTCTCCGGGTAGAGCAGTGCGACCGACACAGAGTCAGCCTTTGATAGTTCTCGCAGGCGGTCGAGCTTCGGGTAGTTCTGCTGAGTCGCGCCGCTGATTACAGCCCCATCCCATTCCGCACTGGCCCCATCCACAAACTCGCCCATGATCTTTCTGAAAGGGCCGTCCTTGCGGTCAGCCTTTACGTACTGAAGCATCAAGTTCGTCTTCTGGTTTTCAGGAAGATCCCAGGACGCAATCTGATTCATCTTGAGGTTCGCGTAGTTCGCCTCGTCCTCAGGTATGAAATTCCCGGTCAGCTCATTGGTTGGCAGTAGCTTTGGGTCAACGGAGACCATCTCACCGTTGAGCTTCCGGCTCCACGCACCGTCAAGCACAGAGAGGCGGTTCTGTTTCTGCTCAAGCTTTTCGGTCTCCACTTGATACTTTGCGGTCTCTTTACGGTGCCGCTGTAGTAACTGCTCACGGCTGCTCAGAATGGCCTGACGCTCGGGTGTCATCACTTCAGTAGGGGTTGCACCAACAGTCTGAGCGTGGAGTTTATCGAGAGCGGAAAGGGCCCCAACGGTGTCAGTACCCGCCATGATCCCCGAGAGTTTCCCGTGAAACTGCTCGGCTCGGTCGGCCTTTGTGGACTGCTCAAAGTGCGCCGCTCTTGCCTTGAAGTTCTCCATAACGTCAGCACCAACCACATCAGTGACGTAAGCCATTTGACCTCCGACGTTCACCTGTTGGCCTCCGATGTTGCCCAAGAGTGAGACCCCACCGTCACGAGCAGTCGCGTCCTGAAGGGCGCCTTTGAGAAGCTCTACGGCTGATGCAGTGGTCGGAATGATCCCGGTATGTAGACCGTTGTTGATGTACCCAGCCATAACGGTAGCTGCCTCTGGGGTACGCAAGAAACTTGGATCAGATAGAAGCGACCCGAGGTCACTACGCGACTGGATGCCCGCATTCACCTGAAACTCTTCAGACTTACGGCGTCCGAATTGATCGACTACAGCGGCGTTGCGTTGCGTGATGCTGTCGTTGAAACCACGCTGAAAATCACCATCGTCAGGATCAATCCCGTTCATACTCGCAAAGGACTTGGCACCCTCCTGTAATCGGGTCGCCCGGTATTCATCCAGCTCTTTACGGGTCTTGAGTTCACCCCGAGTCACCATCCCATGGACTTCCTGATCCAACTCGTTGGCCGCATTTCTGCCGGTCAACTCATTCAGGTGGAGCATGGCGTAAGGGTCGTCCTGATACAGCAACACGCCCTGCTCCCGCGCGGCCTTACGATCCTCAGGAGCCATCTTGCGAATAATCTCGTTAGCCCGCTCCTTCCCTTGGTTCTGTTGAGCTGCGTCGTATGCACCGTAGACGTCACCACCAGCCTTTACGAAATTCCTCAAGGAATCGGCGAGTGCATAATCAGGGCCGTCAGGTTTCGCTATTCGTGCAGCTTGATAACCCGCCCCGGAACCGGCACGGAAGGCTTGGCGACCCGAAGTAGACTGAGATGATTGGTTGAGTGCTTGTGCAATTTGATTCATAGGCATTAGCGGGTCCCTCCATTGTTGACGCTCGCGCTGTTATTAGTAGTAGAAGGCGTTGACTGCGTTGGTGCGGGAGTCTTACTACCTGTCCCGAACTTACCGCCAGACGCTACATAGGCACTGCCACCAGCCGAAACGATATTCAAGGCGTTGGCGATGTTGTTCACTTTGCGATTGTTACCGCCCAGACCACGCACAGCGGCCTTAGCGTTCTCCGAGCTACCCACGCGATTCGCAAAGATGGCCTGATAGTCCCGCTCGTAGTTGTCGAGAACGTTCATTTTTTGAGCCGACGCGTCATTGCCAACAGAAGTTTTGAGGCGGTCCATGGAGTTGCCAGCCATTCCAGATTCGCCAATAGCCGCATTGATAATTCCCTGGTTTCGGATGGCCTGTAGGTTCACCTCTGTGAGCTGACGGCGGGCCTCATCGTGCTTATCTACTATTGCGAGCTTCTGGTCGTTCTCCGCGAAGTTGGCTTGCTTCACGATTTCGTTTTGCTGTTTGCGTTCGTTGTCTGTCATCTGGCCCTTAGCCTTGGCTCCTTCAGATGCGCTCATGGCTGAACCTGCCACGGCAACAACGGCCATGCCGATGCTTACTGGTTCACACATGCCGATGCCCTCCTTTTTTGACCCTTGCTTTCTGAGCGCGAGCCTCCTTCGCTCTCTCGCCGTTGCGCGCGCGGCATGCTTCATTGATTTCTTTCGATTTACCTTCGAGCCACAAAAGACCCTTCGCTGTCACACGGAAGCCGTCAGCATTGCCATATTCTGTCGAACAGGACTTGAAGAAGCCCTGAGTGAAGCCGTCCCTTGATGGTCGAAGTATCTTGCGATGCTCGGTTGGGTGGTCCATGGGGCTGAATCGATTGACGCTAACCAAATACGCCTTAGCCAATTGAGGTTGCGAAACACCTGCCAGCCTACAAGCCTGGCTCCATGTGATTCCTGCACCAGTCAATCGAGCGTCAATGAGGTCCGCCTTGGGCATAACCTTAGCCAGCCGTATATCCGACTCAGCCGCTGCAATGAGAGCCATACGAGCACTTAAAATTGCGTCATTGCGAACAGTTACGAATGCGTGGGCGACCATCAAATAGAAATCAGTCGAAACCCACATGGCATAGGCAATAGTCCCCAACTCATCGGCAAATGAACCGACCTTATCCACCTTCCGGAAATTTCCGGAAGCCAGTAGCTCAGCCGACACGGCGTTATTCCACTCCGATGGTCTCTTTGACTCCACGAGACCAAGTGTTTGGTGAATCTCATTGAGACTCCATCGCCCATCTATGCCCGCGTTAAATGTGTGACCTTGAATAACAATAGGAAGTAATTCAGTGTTGACACCTGCAATATTCATATGTGATTTCCTTTTGACTGGACTTCTTGGCCGACCTCCTGACAGCCTCACAGCACCCCACACGGGTCTACTGTCAGGTTCCAAGAAGTCCAACCAAAAGAAGCTGTGGTAAATAAAAGACACATAAGAGACGGTCGGGCCTATAAGGTGTCAGTAATGGCATGAAGTCGATCAGGACCAGTTTTAGCTTTGTTCCAGGCATAGAGATGCCGATTTCTTTAAGCTAAAGAGAAGTAATATTAAAAGATGAAAGCAACGATTGACTCTAAGACCCTTCAAGACCTTAAAGCCCCCCCTTCTGCATGCCGCACATGTAAGGAGCCCCCAACTGTAGTGACCACATGCAGATACCGTTACACCCCCCAGCCGTAGCCCCTTATTGAGTGTATGAGATTTAGAGTGAGTCATTGAGCTTGGCAACCGTGAACGCCTTGCTTAGTCGCCTTAGTAATAGTTGAGGTTTTAATTTTTAGCTTGGACACCATTGTTTTGCGAAAGCGTACAGCGAAACCACATTACATCAGTGAGATATATTTCTTCCGAGTTGCGTCACAGTCGACACGCGCGGCAACCACCATCAAGAAGTCTTTCGCAATATACAAGGCTGTCTGCTTGCGGTTGCGCAAGTCAAGGTATTGGTATTCTCCACCTACCCAATATGAGCCGGCTTCGGCTTTCTTATTAAACCACCGCACCAAGCCACCATCGCCGACTTCTTTACCAACGAGCCCAGCGTCTGCAAGCTTCGTGAAAAGAGTCATAAGATCACGGTGAATGAAGCGGCGTGGTCGGTTTGTGAGTGCAGCCATGTCGAGCGATGTAACAGTGTGGAGCGTCGGATGAGTCATTATGGTTCTCCAAGGCAATGTGTGAGAGTGTCGTCCTAATAGTGGGGGTTTTTAAATCCATTCATGCACACCGCATAAGCGCCTTGGTTCATGTTTTTCTTCAAGAACTCCAGCGGGAACCGTGCCCACGGGCGTTTGGTTGACCCTTGCGATAGCTCTGTTTGCAACTTACGGGCGTCGGTAGCGTTCCAGAGGTCCAACAGGGCCACTTCGAGCTTCACCATGACCGCCCCTTTCAGCTTGTCCGCTGCGGGAACGCCCAGCGCCTGCATGCCGCACAGTTTGATAAGTAGCTTGCGGTCGAAGTGACGCCATACGAACTCGGTGTGTACTTCAGGGCACAGGTAGGTGCTTACAGATGCTGGGGCACTCTCAGACACAAGAAGAGGGCGAGCCATCAGGATTTCAAGCAAAGATTTCAGCTCCCCGACTTCGCCTCTGAGGGTCTTCAGCTCATCCATGACGCCCAGGGCGATTGGGTTCGTGGAATCCTCAGCGTTGTACTTGCTGGTCTTGCGGATGGTCGGCAGGACTTCCTCTGTGACCCACTTACGGAAGGCTTCCGAGTGCGTGGAGTTTCCCCGTAGGAGCATGGTGTAGAGGGACTGCTCAGGCATGAGCCACAGTGCCGTCCAGTTCCGGGTGTCCTTACGGGAGGGCAGATTAAGAGAGGACTTTTTGTCCTCCCCTACCAACTGTCCCAATTTGAAAGCCTCAGGCGCTTGGCGCTTGATGTACTTGGTCACATTGTCCTTTGCCAGTGGTAGACCAGCCGCGTAGGCAGCTTGTGAGGCGAGGAACAACAGGTCGTGGTCAGGGTGTCCGGTCAGTACGTCCAGTTCGATCCCCATGAAGCCAAAGGCAACCACTGCCATTCACTACGTACTGCGCAAGGCCTATGTTGATGGGGGGGGGCCTGCATGGCCACAATGATTATGGTTTACTATACTGAGGACGGCTGATTAAACGCTAAATCAAGCCGCAACGAACATTTAAAATGTGGACGTGGTAGATGACTACTGACTGGATAGAAGAGGTTAAGTCTAAATTTTTCACTTCTTGCCTGGAGGAGATCGACATAGACGGCGCCATCCAGATAAAGAAAAATAACACCCCAAAAAAACTATTCAAATACAGAGAAGCTAATGATTTCGCCATAAATAACCTGCGAGACAGCTCTTTGCATTGCACTTTCGCATCTAAATTTAACGACCCCTATGACTCTACAATGCTCTTCGACCCTTACTTTGGCAAAAGCTACACAAGCCAATTAGCCCAACAACTAATAACCGGCACATCACTAACAGCCGTCGAAATCGATTTTATATACCGCACTGAAGACCCCTTGAAAGCCTTATTAGAATTCTATTTTGATAAGTTCCCAGACCCTTCAAACCCTTCTACAGAAGGCATTCAAAAACTCGCCGAGTCATTTCGCGCGCTAAAAGAAAAAACGAGCTTAGAGCTGATATCCAACCTTAATTCAAAAATGCAAAACATGTATAAAATATGTTCTCTTAGCGAGAGGCTCGATTCCCTTTTAATGTGGGGACACTACGGTAGTCAGCACAAAGGCTTTGCTATGGAGTATGACTTCAGCTCACTTCCAGTAGAGGACCTTATGGGCCGCTGCCTATGGCCGGTGATTTATAGCGAACACATTTACGATGCGTCAAACTTGCTTGTCCACATGGGCTCTCCTGAAAAGTCCTTCAATAACATGGTTGCGATCATTGCTTCTCTACACAAGGCAAAAGACTGGGAGTACGAACGGGAATGGCGCATAATAATTCCCGACAGCCCAACTTCGCCCCCACAGAATTTTCGCGCCCCCCTCAAAGCTGTTTATTTGGGTTCAAAGATAGAGGAAAAAGACGCTGAAAAAATCTACAAAGAAGCAAATCTAAAACAGCTACCTGTCTTCCAAATGAAACTTTCACAAAGTGAATTTAAAATGCTTCCTGTGCCCTACGTGCCATGACTAATACTGTATCGAGTGATGACGCACTAAACATACTCAAGCGAACGCAAACTGGCTCTCAAGGATCTTCGTGATGTCCAAGGACCCTTTACCGGGAATCGCTGGCATCTTTTCAAGCTGGGTCTCGTGGAGCTGCTCCATAAACTGTTCCCGGAAGTCGTCCAAGACATCGTTCTCGGTGTACGTCTCAACCATCGTTTCGCGCACTGCTTTGAACATCGCCCCGGCCTTCGCTGGGATGGTCCCGAAGCTGTCATGGATCAACGCGAAGAACTCCACGCCGTAGCACTCGGAAGCCTTAACGACTGTCTTACGCAGGTGCGACCCGTCTTGACTGTGTACGAAGTTCGGAGAGATACCCGACTCCTGTTTGGCCCCGTCGATTTCGTTGGAATCCCGAACGTTGATCGTTGAGCGCAAGCGAGCAGCACCCAGGAAGATCAGGTCGACCCGGCGTTGCACAGGCACCATGTATTCCTGCCACACAGGGAACCCGTCAGGCGTCACCCAGTACACAGGCATGCACGGCTTCAAGACTTCAGGCTCAGGATTCTTTTTTGTCCGCTTGGTGGCGGTCACTTCAGTAGCCAGCAGCTTTGCAGCCTTTTGGAGCCACAACATGGCCTCAACGGCCTTCACTACGACCAAGCTCACAGAATCCCAAATGAGGTTCGCCATATACCGGGCACATTGCTGTGCATCAGGGAACCACTGTTCACCGTCACCAGCGTCAAGAGCTGGCTGGATGATGTCTTCGCGTACTTGGTCGGTGAACCCAAAAGCCTTGGAGCCATACGCCAGAGTCATTACGGAACGCTTAGTCACCTTCCGGCTGATCCCGTAGCCCATCCAACCAGCGGCCATTGAGCGAGTACCCAACACGCGGCGTTCTGTAATCTCACCGGTCTTCTTGTTCGTCACCACTTCGGTGCTGTCTTCCGTGCCTTCAAGCATGTCCCGTTTGACCGCCTCAATGACTTCCTCAGCAACCAAGCGGTAGATGTCCTGCACCTCATCCGAAGGCAACAAGTTCACAGCACGACCGCCCCGCTCGTCTCTGAGCATCGCGGAGAAGTGCTGAATACCAGAGCAAGACCCATCGAATGCGATAGGCAGTGCCGACTCCCACAGCTCACCGTGTTCAACCACACCGGCCCACTCGAAGCAGAACGCCAGGAAGCAGAAAGGGCTATCCATCTTGGTCCACTCAGGCTGGCCCAGTGGGTCCCGAGCAATCTCAAGGATCAGCTCTTCGTTGTCCTCTACCCACTGCTTGCGCTGACTGAAGTCGACCTTATCGACCCCTGCGCAGTTGGCTCCGTGAATCTTCAGCCACTCAATGCCGTCCTTGCCTACAGGCTCCGCAATGGAAGCCATTAGGAGACCCTTGGTTAGATCGTTGCCTTGTGGATTGAACGAAGGGATGGCGTAAACACGACCGCGCCAATCGAGGTTGTACGGGAAGTAAATGGCCTCGTACTCAGCGAACTTTGTGGCCTGCTCTACGATGAACTCATAGGACAGACGGCGGCTCACTCGGGCCCGGTCCTTGCGGTACACAGTCGATGCGGCTTTCTTCCAGGCCTTAAGGACCTCGGGGTCTTCCTCAATGTCTGCGGGCTTGACCGGCAAGGCTTCCTTGTCAGCGGTAGGAAACTTGTCGATTGGAACGTGCTTCCACTGCATCACCTCCTTGGCGACTTCGAGAACCTTTGCGTTCACCTTCCACGCGGAAGCCTGGGCGATGTTAACGGCCTTGTAGACCTCAGGCATCGATACGTCCTTGTAGCGCTGTAGAGCCTTCTTTGAGCGGACCCGAATCAACGGCACAGGCTTACGCCCCTTCGCCCAGTAGCCACCACCAATCATTCCGGTCCACTCGCGCGGCGGTACGATCATTGGTTGGTAACGCGGAGTAATCTCGGCCAGCGCATATGCACGATTGCATAGCTTTTCGGCCCACTCAGGGGTCAAGTAGATGAACTCGCCGTCTAACTTTGCGTTGCCTGCGTGTTCCCGCTTCATCTCGACCAACTGAGTCGACTCAATGAGCAGCTCCAGGAGCTTCACGCCAATATGAAAGGTGACGTAGTTGTCCAGTGAGTCCCAGGAGGTCCACTTAGTGGTCAGCTCATTAGCGGCCATCATGTGAGCCTCGACCTTCTCCATGAACTTAACTTTGTAGGTGTGGCCGTTGCGCTTGTTGAGTGCTGGGCGGATACGCTTGTTGAAGTGTTCCGCCTCCTGCTCGCGGATACGGCCAAATCTGGCCTCTTCCTCAACCGCCTTACCGAGGGATACTGAAACCTGCTGAACACTCAGCGGGCCTTTCTTGGCGACCATATTTAGAACAGTCTTGACGGTGATTGCCGCGACGTTCTCCGCTTTAACCAGTTGAAGATAAGGCAAGCCAATGTTCTTTCGCTTCACCTTAGTCACTTGATGCTCAACCCAGTCTTCGAACGCCTTAGCCATCAGGGGAATCAGTGAGGCCAGCACAGGCTTAGCTGTGGCGTTGTCAGCGAACTCATTGCGATCAATAGAACGCTCAAGGACTTTCTTAAAGTGATCCTCACCCAGCGTATAGGCTTCATGTTCAAGACTTAACTGAGCCGCTGCAAGGTCTGGCCCGTAGATATTAGAAAGGGTCTCATAGGCCCAGGATGAAACATCAGTGATTGCGCTAAAGTCATGCTTGGTTAGTTGGATGGTTTGGCTTTCTGCGGACACAAGAATCCCTTAGAGGCCACTTGGGCCTCCAACAAAGTTATGAAGAAGTTGGTTAGTTAGTTGGGTGATTTACAGAATTTAGGGCGTAAAGGGTCCTTAGAGGGGACTTAAAGAAGTCTCTAAGTTAAAGGCTCATAGAGTGGGAACAGCAGGGCTGCTTGTAGTGAGGGCTTTTAATTAGGTGGGGGTGTTGCAAACCTTCGATATAACCCGCAGATGAGCCCGTAACCACGAAAGACCAAACCGAGTTCAGTGATTGCTGCGCAGCGATAGGACCGCATGGCGTAGGTAGGAGTGTTGTGTGAGCAAGCTTCTACTGTGGGCATTTGGGGTATCCTTCCGAGCTGGGAGCAGGCTGCTGCTCGCGTTGATGGCTGTGATAGCATGGGATTACGAGGCCTGTTTTCAATCGCAATATGTACAGAGTACATGTACTATTTACACAAACCAACTGCTTTTTGAAGGGAATTTATGGATATTGCTGAGCGCGCTGCACTGCTACTGGGACGAGCGCAATTGAGCGACCTTGCAGCCGCTGGGGATGTTCCGTATGTACGCTGGCAGAATGTGAAGCGCGGTCGGGCAAGAATGGGGTTGGAAGAGATAGAGATCTTGGGGCGTGTGTATCCATCGTATCGCTGGTGGCTGCTGACTGGCGAAGGCGGTAAACCGAAAGGGCCGTTTGAATGTCCTGTGGATAGCTGAGATTCTGCCTTGCATCCACCCTGAGGTAATGGTGGTCTAATATATTGAAGACCACCACGGCGTCATATTGAGTGGTCTCACAGGTGTCTGGTCAATATGTCACGATGGCTTTTGCATCACCGCCATGGTTAGAACCTTAGGTGTAACTTCTATTTTCGTAGGAATACTAAATACGACAGGGCTCCGCAGTTGATCAGACAAAATACGCCCGGTTAACTCTGCAAGCGCAACAGGAGGGTTTATCATAAATATTTTAGGCGTCCGTCGCGTCTCACCCGCCTGTAGTTTCCCCACATTAAACTTCAAGGATATCTCAAACTCCGAAGCCTTTATTAAATACTTTGCAAGCTTAGCATTTGCAAGCAATAGCCCGCGATCAAAAATACTTATATTGTTTTCTTTCTTAGGCCTTTCTAACAAATCATGCTCACTCTTAAACGCGAATAAGGGAGCGGCAGGAAAATTCATAAAAACTTGAATATCATCTGCAAAATGATCCCCCTCATTGCTGATCTCAAGCACAAAGGGCATTCTCCCAGATGACTCTTGTAGATAGGCTGCTAACTGCCGATAGAAGTCAACGTTTGACATAGCAACTATCATACGATGAACAACCCCACGCTCATTCAAAATAGAATAGTCTTCATACTTAGGAAGCAGGGCATACTGAGTATATTTTATTGATAAGTTATCTGTAACGCCTGATTCGGGACACACTACCCTTACTACTAACTTCGGAGCATGCGCAACCGCCTGTGTGACCTTTGAAAAACCCATCTTTGCTATCTCAGAGGGATCTGCAATAGCCGTAGCTGATCCACGACGAACATATACGGTATTAGGCGCTACTCTGCCGTACTGCCGCCTAACAAAAATAGGCCGATCCTGTACAGCAATAGTGTAGAGGCCGAGTCTCACTCCTTCATAACTCAAAGATCTATAAGAAAAATCCACAGGATGATTTGTTTTGCTATTCACAAACTCTTGCAAGCGCGAGTCGTCAATATCCACATCAAGCTCTACTAATTTTCCCGTATCGTTTTCCACCCCGATAAGGATGTAAGCCACCTCTGAACGCCACGCATTGGAAAAGGCCAAAATGTCCTTTAACAATTCCGATTTTTGCCCATCATCAGCACCCGAGAAGGGATACTGCTTAACCTTGTAGTCAAGCGTTGGTCCTTCACCTCGATAAAGCAGCTCTTGTATTAACGTGTCGTCATCCATGTATCACCTATTATTCAATATCTAAAGAGCGCCCCTCCCTACGGGATTTGGCGGAAGCTGAAGTGTGGTTCACGTAAGAGTCATGAGCGAACAGAACACTAAGAACCTTTCTTCCCAGTAGATCGTTTAGATGTACTTTTTACTACGCCGTCGTTCCCAGTTTTAAGCGCCTTGGGCATCTCCGTCTTTGGGGTGTAAGCGGTCCACTCTATCGGTCCAGTCACCTCCGAAATCTTATAAATTACCCGCCGCTGTTTCATACTTTCTACGTGGTTCCACATGCGCAACAGTATTTTGTTAGCCTCTGCACATTCAGCAGCTTCAAGCTCATCGGGCGGGGCCGTGTAAGAGCCCTTCTTAACTTTTCGGCGTGGCCCAGTAGTTTTTACCCACGCAATGATTTCTTGACCAGCCCTCAGTAAGTCGATCTGAGACCCGAGCGGCGCCACAACCTTGGTAACGGTCATGTACTCCCCAGCAATCTCACACCAAAGACTTAAAACATCCTCCCCAGATGCATTGATACCTAAAACATACTCGCGGCGCTCTGGTCGATAGACGACTTCACCGTTACTGAACTGCTGAGTAACAAGAGAAAAACTGAGCTGCGTTACCCGATTACCGGGCGGTGTCTTTTGGTCATCCATAATTTTCGTAGCCAAGATCAGTCGCAAAGATCCCCTTAAGCAACTCGGCAAGAACTTCAACGGGAACCCCTGAGCCGTAGACATCAAAGGTTATTGTTCCTGTAGCGTGGCCCATTACGGCCTGGGCATGAGTGGTGGGAACGCCGCGCTCTTGCATCAGAGACGCCAATGAGTGCCTAAAAGAGTGAAACACCAAGCCCCGCTCATAGGAGTCACCGAGAGCCTCAGGGATCGCTGTCTGATTAGCCCATTCTCCAGCGGGTCTATACGCGATCTGGGCCAGTGCATCAGCACCTGAGAGCCTGCACGACTCTACGTACCGCAGGAAGGCCGCGAGGTCGAAGCCGTAAGCCCCGTCTGTGAGCGGTACTAAACGCTTACTGCGCTTGTTCTTGATTGATTTTCCTTCGCCCACCTCGTTGATATGGATAGCAGTTATCCGTGTGTCCTCAAAGGTCACGACATCCTCTACCGTCAACTGAGAGATTTCATTGAGACGTCCGCCAGTGATTGCACCCAGGCTTAGCAACCAGCGCTTCCACGAGGTCTCAGGGAGTGTGTTCGAGTAAGCAACCAGCTTACCTACCTGAACCTGTGAGAATGCCTTGCGGGTCGACTCAAGGCCCTTAGTGAACTTCAGTTTCTTGTCGTATGACTTTTCGAGGTGACCGTTCTCAACAGCCCAGTTCAGGACAGCAGAAAGCTTCATGAGCATCTGATTGACCGTTGAAGGCTTGCGAGTCGTCACCAAGGCATCTCTAAGGCCCACAAGGTCAGCCCTCGTGTGTGCCCGAAGGTCGAGCGTTCCTAACAACTCACTAAGAACACCATGCGTAAACTTGGTAGTACTCAAGGTGGTGGGTTTCTGTTCCGCTCCGCGCTCTCTCAAGTACATCTCTGAAAGCACCCCAAACGTTAACGCAGGCCCCTTCAGCGCTTTAGGCATGACAGTGGCCCCATGCGTCTCCGCAACACCCTGAGAGCCATTCAGCGGGCCTTCAAGGTTCTTAATGAGGTTCACTAAGGGCACCGAATCGCCCTGTAGCCGTGCCTGTGTAGCAATCATCACTTGCTTAGAATTGGCAAGGTGTTCGTGCTGAATGAGACTCAAGCGGTGAGTAGCTGCGATCTCAGAGAGATTCGTCCCTACGTCCTCGTAGAGGTCGCCCCACAGACTCAGTGAGTGGACATCATGAGCCGTTGATAGGAGACCCTCAGCAACCCACAAAAGGTGTTCTCTCAGCTCCTGCCAGGATGCATCAGGGTTATCCAAGTGGAAGGCCTTCAGGGTCTCTGAGAGGCGTCGTGTAGCGTCCATAGCTGCCTTGCGTTGCGTTGTCTTGAGGGAGACTGAAGAGGTCTTAATGGCACTGCCAGTCTCGCGGAAACGCACATAGTAAACCCCCTCCCTCCTGTACAGATAGGGACGGGCAAGCTTGGTCTTTGGTACAACACTTGGTACAGGGTTTGTAACAAAAGTAGGGTTTATGATCAGCTTCATGGTGGTTAGCCCCTGTATTCATTGGGTTAACCCTTAAGTGCGGCAGTTTTGGATGTATTGCCGGGAGGATCTGCGGAAGTTGAAGCGGATTACGTTGTTGTGGGACTACATACGCGAGGTGACGGAGCAGAATCGGGGGTTGTTGATGGGGGAGACGCGGGAGATGCGGTTTGCGGATTAAAGGGCCAGCAACGACGATTCGCTTTAAATTGCAGGACGATTCCTAGAGAATCTCCAGCCTATTACGCCTTAGGGTTCGAGTCACTAGCCTCCGTACTTCGCTGAAATCAGCGAACGGGTTTAGCGACCCGAACCCGGACACAGCCCCCAACGGCAGGAGCTTCGTGCTCTTCGTTCTCGTGTTATGGCGGCTGTGCGTGGGAGATCTTCGGGTCTGCCGGGTCCTGGGTCCGGTTCGCTAACCTGCGTACAGCTGCCACCCTTTCATGTTTAGCGACATGAACGGGTGGTTCCTAAAACTCCCAGGTATAGATCATGACCAAAATCGTCCCCGATCCACCGCTTTCGTCCTTCACCACCCTCGGCGTCGTCACCTTCGGCGACTACGGCGAAAACGAAAAGCCACTGTTCCGCGTCAACGCGGGCATGCCGCTCGGCGAAGCGCTGGAGCACGCCTCTACCCTGCTTTACTACGCCAAGAAACTCGCGATGGAAGCCGCCATGGATGTGCGCGGCGAGCAATACGCCTGGGCGGCGCATTATCTGTGTGAGATGGGCAAGGCGGTGGTGGATGACTTGACGCAGGCGCTGACGCCGAGCGGTTAAGCGAACACGGTACAAATGTGGGAGGGGGCTTGCTCCCGATAGCAGTGTGACAGCCAACACATCTACTGGATGACACACCGCCATCGGGGGCAAGCCCCCTCCCACATTTGATTGCATTTCATATATTGGAACGGGTGAAGTCGCTTAGTCGGCACTCACCACAATCGACACTCGCCGATTCTCGGTGCGCCCTGCGGCGGTGTCGTTGGCGGTCACCGGCTGGCCGCTGCCCAGGCCGCGCAGTTGGATGTTTTGTTCTTTCATCCCCACGTGGGTCAGCACCGTGGCGACGCTTTTGGCGCGGCGCAGGGACAGTTGCTGGTTATAGCTCTCTTTACCCGAGGTGTCGGTGTGGCCGTCAATGCGCACGCGGTCGATGCCCACGCCCAGCAACGCCTTGCCGATGCGCTCGACGATTTCCGTGCTGGGGGCGTTGAGGCTTTCTACGTCGCTGCCGAACAGTACTTTGCCCGACAGGCCGAACGCCCAGCCGTCGTCGGTCGGTTCGAAGCCTTGTTGCTTGAGGACCGCGACTTGCGCCGGGCTCAGGCCTTTGGGGGGCGCGGTCTGGCAGCCGCTCAGGGCCAACAGGGCCACGAATAAGGTGATAAACACAACGCGTGCGGTCAAGAACAAGGGATCAACTCCTGTGGTGAACGTTGACGACAGGGAGCTCCGTCTCCGCCGTTTGCTGGCCGCCCAGTGACAACCGTTTGGCCTGGTACATCGCCGCATCGGCGGCGTTGAGCAGGGCGCCGGGGGTGGCGCCATGATCGGGGTAGATGGCGATGCCGATGCTCAGGGAGGTTAACACTTCGGTGTTGCCCGGCACCGGGATCGGCACGTCCATGCTGGCAATGATTTTGTCGGCGATGCGCTGGGCATCTTCAACCTTGTGCAGCGGCGACAGCAGGATGGCGAACTCGTCGCCGCCCAGGCGTGCCACCAGGTCATCTTCGCGCAATTGCGCACGCACGCGGGTGGCAACGGCCACCAGCACTGCGTCGCCGGCGGCGTGACCGTAGTTGTCGTTGATGTCTTTGAAGCGGTCACTGTCGAGGAACAGCACCGCCACCCGCTCGTTGGCCTTGGCGGCGCAGCGCAGGGCACGGATCAAACGGCCTTCGAAGAACGCGCGGTTGGGCAGGCCGGTCAGGCTGTCGTGGTTGGCCTGGTGGGTAAGGCTTTCGTTTTCGCTTTGCAGGTGGTTTTGCCAGGCTTGCATTTCTTCCAGCAGGGCATTGAAGTCGTTGCCCAGGCTGTCGAGTTCGGCGATTTGTGCCGGTGGCACGCGGCGGTCAAAGTCGCGTTCGACGCGCGCGGCATGGGCCACCGTCGCGAGGCTATGCAACGGCCCGGTAATCCCGCGCAACAGGCGCCGCGCCAAATACAGGCCGACCCAGGCGCTGAGGGCGGTGCAGATCAGAATCCCGGCCAGGCCGCTGAGCAAAAAGCGCAACAGACTGGCGCCGTGACCCGTCAGGTGAATGCTGCCGATGGTGCGCCCCTGGTGAACGATCGGCTGGCTGATCGGCTGTTCGAGCAGGGAGTGGGCCAATTGCAGTTCGACCCGGGACAGCATCCCGGTTTCCGGCCGTAGCCACTGCGCCAACAGCTGGCCGTTGGCATCGAAGACTTGGGCCTCGGCCACTTCTTCGGTGGCGGCGATCAGGCTAAGAGCCTCGGTGGCCGCCGCACGGTCGTTGAACACCACCGCCGCTTCCACGGTGTAATTGATGGAACGCGCGATCAGGTCCAGGTTGTGCTCCGCGTAGACGCGCAACGCCAGCACCCCGAGCAGGGTCAGGGACACACTGGCCAGCGTCACCGCCACCAGCGCCAGGATCAAGTGCCCGCGACCGATGACCGAGCGCAGCGTCGGTCGCACGTTTTCGTTGCTCATGGCGTCGGCGCTCGACGGCGCGACAGCTGCAACACGCTGGGGTGAATGCGCACGCCGCTGCGGGCCACGGAGTCGAGGTTGACCTCGAACGACACCTGCTCATCGCCCACGCGCAGGCAAAACAGGCTGCCGACGGTGCATTGGCCGCCGCCTTCGCTGATGCTCAGCACCGGGTGGCCCATCAATGAAGCAAACAAACGGCTGCGCTCATCGACACTGAGTTCGCCGATGTACACGGCGTCGCAGGCATTGACGATATCGGGGTTGTCGGCCAGCAGGCGCTGCACCACCACCGGGCGACCGGTGGCCTGAGTGGTGCCTTTGACCAAATCGTCGGTGTACTGGGTCGGCCCGACGATGCACAGGCGCAATTGCGTCGGTTCCACTGGCCAGCGCGCATAACTGAGGATGCCCAGCACCACCTGGGTCACCGCCTGGGCACGGGAATCGGCCATGCCGACGGGGCTGGCCGTCTCGGCAAAAGCACGCACCGCGAGCAGCCAGAGTACCGCCATCAGTAACACGCGTCTCCAGCTCAAGCGATACCCTGTGGGCGAGACAGCCACGTTCATGCAGCGACTCTCTTAGATGTTAGCGAGGGGTGATGCCGCAACGATAGCACAGCGGCGGAAAGCCCCACGAGGCAACGCCTCAAAGGGTCCCGCTATTTTTTCAGAAAAATCAGACGTTCGAATCAGAAATACCTAAGGGCCGATCAGTCCGTTTTTCCTGGCTCATGGCCCAACTCCAGCATCAACCCGCTCAGGCGCTTGACCTTGCGCCGCACGGCTTCCTCAAATACCCCGCCGCGTGGCTCGATCAGGCTGAACCAGCGCTTGGCGCGGGTGATGCCGGTGTAGATCAGCTCTTTGGTGAGCACCGGGTTCAACGCATCCGGCAGGATCAACGCGGTGTGGGTGAACTCGGAGCCCTGGGATTTGTGTACGGTCATGGCGTACACGGTTTCCACGTCGTTGAGCCGGCTGGGCAGCACAAAGCGCACGCCGCCCTGGCCGTCGTTACGTGGGAAGGCCACGCGCAACACGTGGGAGCCGCCGTCGCTTTCGGGCAGCTTCAGGGCGATGCCGATATCGCCGTTCATCAGGCCCAGGCCGTAATCGTTGCGAGTCATCAGCACCGGGCGGCCTTCGTACCATTGCTCATCGCTGTCGATCAGCCGCGCTTTGCGCAAGGCGGCGGTGATGCGCAGGTTCAGCCCTTCCACGCCCCAAGGGCCCTTGCGCACGGCGCAGAGCAGTTGGAAGGCGTCAAAGGCTTGCAGCAGTTGTTGTGCCCAGTGGGTCCAGGCGGGGTCGTCACGCAGGGTGTCGGCCGGTGGACGCGCAGCGTGCAGCAGGTTCAGGTAAGCACGATAGCCTTCGGCGCCGTCGCCCGGCCCATCCAGCACCAGGCGCTCCAGTGCGTGGTCGTGTTCGCCCTTGAGGCTGACGCAGAACAAATCGCGGTGGCTGCCGGCGGCCAGCAACCGCCGCGCTTCTTCGGCGTTTTGCTGGTTGACCCAGCGCGCCAGTTGGCCGATGCCGCTGCCTTCGCCGAAGCGCCGCGAGTAGCGCAGCATCACCACTTGCTGGGCCAGCGGGTGGCTGCCGTCGCGGTCTTCCTGCAGGCCGCTGCTGCTGAGGTCTTCGCCGCTGACCGCTTGTAGCCATTGGCGGGTGTCGGGGCTGTACCAGCCGGCCTCGGCGTCGCGGCACAGGTCGCCAAGTACGGCGCCGGCCTCGACCGAGGCGAGCTGGTCCTTGTCGCCCAGCAGCACCAAGCGTGCGTGGGGCGGCAAGGCGTCGAGCAGGTTGGCCATCATTTCCAGGTCAATCATCGAGGCTTCATCCACCACCAGCACATCCAGCGGCAATGGATTGCCCAGGTGGTGACGGAAATGGCGGGTGCCCGGGCGGCTGCCCAACAGGCGGTGGACGGTGGTGACCTGGGTCGGGATTTTTTCGCGCACGCTGTCAGGCACTTTCAGCGACAGCACTTGCTGGCTGATGGATTCGGTGAGCCGTGCGGCGGCTTTACCGGTGGGCGCCGCCAGACGAATGCGCAACGGGCTGCCGGCTTCCACGGCCGGCGCCTGCAACAGGGCGAGCAGGCGCACCACGGTGGTGGTCTTGCCGGTGCCGGGGCCGCCGGTGACGATACTGAAGGCACCACGCGTGGCCAGGGCGCAGGCGAGTTTCTGCCAGTCGATCACGCCATCCGGCGGCGGTTGGTCGAACAGGCCATTCAGGCGCTGGGGCAGATCGGCGGCGAGGTTTTCTTCTGTGGCCAGGCGCAAGCGCAAGGCGCTGTCGATGCGCCGTTCGTAGGTCCAATAGCGGCGCAGGTACAGGCGTTTGCCGGACAGCACCAACGGGCGGCTTTGCGCGGCCTCGCTGCCGTCGACAGCCAACGCGACCAACGGGCTGGTGGCCAGGGCGTGGCACCAATGGCCGCCGTCCAGGCCATCGAGCAGTTGCGACGGCAGCAGCATGGCGCCGGTTTGCAGGTCGCCTTCGGGCGGCAGCGACAGGGCGAAATCCGGCGCCTTGAGGGTTTCGAACAGGTCCAGGCACACATGACCGTGGCCCAGTTGATGGCTGGTCAGGGCCGCAGCCAGCAACACCAAGGGGTCGGCCTGTGGATCGAGTTCGTGCAGAAAGCCGACGAACGCCTTATCCAGCGCGCGCAGCCAGCCACGCTCGACCCACCGCTCGAACAGTTGCACCAGGTCGGCGGCGCGGCTGAGGGGCATCAGCGCCTCCAGCGGTAACGGCGACAGGCTCATAGCAACACTCCTTGTTCCCAGGCGGGCTCAGCCTTGGGCGGTAACGATTGGCCTTGGAACATCAGGTCCAGGCTCTCGATCAGCGCGCGTGGCGGCCGCGTGAAGTACGCCCCCTGGCTGGCGGCCCGAGTGCCGCGCAGGAACAGATAGAGCGCGCCGCCGACATGCCGGTCGTAGTCGTAATCCGCCAGGCGCGCCTTGAGTTGGCGATGCAGGGCCAGCAGGTAAAGCACGTATTGCAGGTCGTACCGATGCTCAAGGATCGACTGTTCCATGGCTTGCTGGGTGTAGGCCGAATCATCGGGGCCGAGCCAGTTGGATTTGTAGTCGGCCACGTAATAACGGCCGTCGTGTTCGAAGGTCAGGTCGATAAAGCCCTTGAACATGCCGTTGAGCAACACCGGTTCTGCCGCGACGCGGGAGACGCCGTTGTGGGTGTACTCGCACACCAGCTTGTCGAGGGCGAGCACGTCGACTTTATGGCTGGCGAACCAGAACTCCATTTCGATCTGGTAGTGCTGCAGGCCGCTGAGCGTGACCTGATCGTTATCCAGCGGCAGTGGCGTTTGCAGCAGATGGCCGAGCCAACCGCTGAGGGTCATGATCCAGCCTTCCCAATTGCGGCGGTTGCAGCGCGCGCCCACGGCCTTTTCGATCGCCTGCGCGGTCACGTCGAAACCGTCTTCGCCCGCCCATTCCAGGAGTCCATGGAGGAAGGTGCCGGGGTTAGGACCGCGTGGGAAACGGTGAATATCACTGCCCGACGCCGCCACTTCACGCGGTGCGTCAGGGTCGAGGCGTTCGTCGTCGAACAGCTTCTGGGCTTGTGGGCTTTCCGGCGCTTCGAGGCTGGCGGCGCTCATGCTGTCGCCGATGCGCAAAGCGCTGTAGGACGCGATCCACCAGTTTTCCGCAGCCTTGCGCTTGGGCAGCAGGGGCGCCAGCAACGTGGCTTCGTTACGCGGCGGGTAGAAGAGGCTGGCTTGTGATTCGGGCACCGGCGCGTAATGCACGGCGCAACAGCCTTCCTGTAGATCCAGCAACCAGCGCGCCAAGCCGGCGGACTCAGCCAGCGCGGCACCGGCGCCGAGCAAATAGCCCAGGGCCGACAGGTGCAGCACGGAGCTGTTGTTATTGCCGCGCTTGAGGTCGGCAATACCCAGCCAGCACGCGTGTTTGGCGCGGGTCAGGGCGACGTAGAACAGACGCAGGTCTTCCGCCAGGCGCTCGTCATCGGCCTGGGCGATCAACTCGGTGGTCGGGCGCAGGCTGACCTGCGATTTGCCGTTGGCATCGTGGTAATGCAGCGGCAAGCGGCTGCCATCCACCGGTTTGGCCGAGCAGATGAAGGGCAGGAACACCAGGTCGTATTCCAGGCCCTTGGATTTGTGGATGGTCACCACCTTGACCAGTTGCTCGTCGCTTTCCAGGCGCAGGATCTGTTCTTCACCGGCCTGCCCCGACAGCGCGAGGTGTTCGGCCAGGTGGCGGATCAAGGCCTGTTCGCCGTCCAGTTCGGAGGCCGCCTGTTGCAGCAGTTCGCTGAGGTGCAACAGGTTGGTCAGCACGCGCTCGCCATCACTGCGGGCGATCAGGGTTTGCGGCAGTTTGAAGTCGTGCAGCAGGCGACGCAGCATCGGCAGCACGCCTTGGCTGCGCCAGATCGCACGGTAGCCGCGGAACTGCATCACCCGGCTTTCCCACGCCAGTTCGTCCTGGTTCAGACGCTCAAGCTCGGGCAGTGACAGGTTCAAGGTGACGCAGGCCAGCGCGGCGCGCAGCGGGCGTTCGACGTCGGGCTCAGCGCAGGCCTTGAGCCAGGCCAGCAGGTCGTGCGCCTCCTGGGCGGCGAACACCGAGTCCTTGTCCGACAGGTACACGCTGCGCACGCCACGGGCGGCCAACTCGCCGCGCACGGCTTGGGCTTCTTTGCCGTCGCGCACGAGGATGGCGATGTCCGACGGCAACACGCCGTTGAAGCTGCCGTCTGCTTGTAGGAAACCCGCACTGCCTTGCTGCCCTCCGTTGAGCAACTCGACAATCTGTGTGGCGCAGGCAGCGGCCAGTTGCTGACGATAAACCGCGTTGGACATCGGCTGATCGGTGGGCAGGTGCCAGAGGTTCAGCGCGGGTAGCGTCTGACCATCGACCTGCAGTTGCTCCTTGCGGCCTTGGGACAGCACCGGCTGGAACGGCACCGGGTTTTCGCCACTCGGCTTACGGAACAGAAACGCGCCACGGCCGGTTTCCGCACGCTGGAACACATGGTTGACCGCCTCGACCATCGGGTGGCTGGAGCGGAAGTTGGTGCCCAGGGTGTGGTGGCGGCCGGTGGTGGATTGGCGTGCGCGCAGGTAGGTGTAGATGTCGGCGCCGCGGAAGGCGTAGATCGCTTGCTTGGGGTCGCCGATCAGGAACAGGCCGCTGTCGAGGTGGTTTTCTTCGATGCGGTAGATGCTGTCGAAGATGCTGTACTGCACCGGATCGGTGTCCTGGAATTCGTCGATCAGGGCGACCGGGAACTGCTCGCGGATCACACTGGCCAGACGCTCGCCGCCGTCGGTTTGCAGGGCGGCGTTGAGGCGGATCAGCATGTCGTCGAAGCCCATTTCGGCGCGCCGGCGTTTTTCATCTTCGAAGCGTTTGCCGACCCACGCGGCGGCGTGTTGCAACACGGCGGCGTCGGGGGTTGGCAACGCATCCAGGCTGGCCTTGAGGCTGGCCATGGCGTCGATGCCCGGGTGATGCGGCGGCTCGCCCTTCCAGGCTTCGGCCATGCCGTCCGGGGTCAGGCGGGTGAAGCCGGTGCCGATGTCCAGCTGTTCGAGGGCTTCGTCAGCGGCCCAGGCGCTGATTTTTTCGAACCAGGGTTCGAAGTAACGCGCTTGCATCTTGCGCCCATCGACGGCTTTGGCGGCGACGGCTTGCAGGCAGAGGTCGCGCAACTCGCCGGCCCATTGCTGCCACGGCGCTTTGAGGGCGACCAGGGCGTCGCGGCGTTCCTGCAGGCACGCGCTGATCAGCTCGGCCGGCTCGCGGCTTTCACCGGTGGGCCGTTCGCTGCCAAACAGCGCGCGCACCCGTGGCATCAGCGCGGCCGGGCCGCCCCAGTTGTTGCGGACCCAGTTGAGCGCATCGTCGTGCATCGGGTAGCAGAACAGGCGCCAGTAGTCACGCAGCACTTCGCCGAGCAGGTCGCTGTGGTCGGTTTCCAGGGTCTGGGTGAACAGACTACCGCTGTCGAAGGCGTGTTCGCGCAGCATGCGCTGGCACCAACTGTGGATGGTCGAAACGGCGGCTTCGTCCATCCATTGCGCAGCGATGTCCAGACGGTTGGCGCAGGCGGGCCACTGCTCGGGCGCGTATTGATCGCGCAGTTCGGCGATCAGGGCGTCGGGCGGTTGGATCTCATCGCGGAAGAACCGCGCAGCTTCGGCCAGGCGGATGCGGATGCGTTCGCGCAGCTCTTTGGTGGCGGCGTCGGTGAAGGTCACCACGAGGATCTGCGGCGGTAACAGTTCGCGGCCGAAGCCGGCGTCATCGCCACCGTGACCGAGCACCAGGCGCAGGTACAGGGCAGAAATGGTGAAGGTCTTGCCGGTGCCGGCGCTGGCTTCAATCAGCTGGCTGCCTTTGAGCGGGAAGGCCAGGGCCAAGGGTTTGCTGCTCATGCGCCGGCCTCCTCGCCAGTGAGTGATCGCCAGGGGGCGTTGATCAGGGGGCGATACAGGGTTTCGCACCAGCCTTCGAATTCTTCGCTGGCCACCAGGGCCGCGTAGTCGGGGAATTGCCGGGTGAGCGCGGGGGTTTCGCGGCGTTCGCCATCGGTGTTGATGCCATCACCTTCGTAGGCTTTACTCGCGGCCGCCGCGGCTTTGGCCGGGTCGGTTTGACCGAGCCAGGCGAACGCGGTTTTGACCGCGACGGGCAGCGGTTTCGCCATGCCGATGTGCCAGGCCAGCAGCAGGTCGCCGAGGATGTCCCGGGCGCTGGAGGGCTCCAACGGGGCCAGCAGCAAGGTGTCGTCACTGGCCACCAGCGCGGTACTCAACGGCAGGCCGCAGGCGCAGGCGACCAGGTGGTTGACCCAAGGGCGAATCAGCCGATGCCACTTGCGGGTCTTGATCGAACCGATGCTGTTGGGGATCGTGGTGACACTCAACAACCCGCCGTCACTACGCCGATGCAGGCCGCTGATCCAGCCTTCGAGCTGAATGCCTTGATGCTCGAAACTGATCGGTTCCGCCCCAGTGTGTGGCGTGGGCCAAAGGGCCAGCAGTTGTTGATAGCGTTGCAGCAGGCCAGGCAAGGGCTCGATCAGTTCGTTGCGCAGGCACTCGCCGAAACCGACCATGGGCAGCAGGCCACTGCCTTGCAGGCGACGGGCCTGGGCGCTGAGCGCCTGGTCGATATGATCGGGCTGGCTCAGCGCAGCGTTCAGCAAACTGTCGCTCAAGCTGTAGCGTTGTAGGGCATCGAGGACAAAGGGTTCCTCATCGGCCAGCGGCACTTCGGCGGCTTCGAAGAATACTTTCAGACGCTGGCTGAAGAAGTGTTTGACCGGGTTGCGCAGGAAGTCCTGCAACTGGCCGAGGCTCAGGGGTTCTTCCTGTTGATGGGCAGCGAGTTCGGTGTTGTCCGCCGGCGCATCGGTCACCTCGTGTAGCAACTGCCATTCGCGGGCGTAGCTGAACAGCGGGTCACCGGTGTGGAAGTAGCGCGCACTGAAGGGCTGGAGCGGGTGTTCCTGGGTCATTGCGTCAAGCAGCGGTGCGTCGCTTTGGGCGTGGTGCCAGCCGCTGGCGAGATGGTCGCGCAGTTGGCCGATCAATACCGATGCCGGGCGCTCGCTGTTGTCACGAATGCTGCGGCCGACCCAACTGATGTAGAGCTGGTCGCGGGCTGACAGCAGGGCTTCGAGCAGCAGGTAACGATCGTCTTCGCGACGTGAGCGGTCGCCGGGGCGGTAGTCGCTGCCCATTAGGTCGAAATCCAGCGGGGGTTGTGCGCGGGGGTAGTCGCCGTCATTCATGCCGAGCAGGCAGACGAGCTTGAACGGGATCGCGCGCATCGGCATCAGGGTGCAAAAATTGACAGCTCCGGCGAGAAAGCGCTGGGACAGGCGCCCTTGGTCAAGGCCGGCGAGCCACGCCTCGCGGACTACGGTGAGCGGTAACTCGTCCTGCAGGCCGACGGACTCGCAGGTTTCCAGCCAGGTTTCCCTGAGCTGTTCGAGCTGGCCCAACAGGTAGTCATCGTGTTCGCTGCTGGGCAGGAAAAACAGCTGCATCAAGCGTTGCAGGCGCTCGCCCCATTCTTGCGGAACCGCAGGTTGTGACAAGGCTTGATGGGCGTCGCTGAGTGCGTCGAGCAACGCGACCAGCGGACCGATCAAGGCCGCGTCGAGGCCACCGATTTCGTCGTAGGGCTCGATACCGTCGCAGGCGACACCCGTGCCCACGGCATAACCCAGCAGCATCCGCCGCAAACCAAATCGCCAGCTGTTTTGCTCGAGTTCGTGGGGCAGGCCAAGACCGGCACGCTGCTCGGCGTTGAGGCCCCAGCGGATGCCGGCGCCTTCGATCCAACGATGCAGCGTGGGCAGGTCGCGTTCCTTGATGGCGAAGCGCTCGCGCAGAGCCGGGACGTCGAGCAGGTCAAGAATTTCACTGACCGGAAAGCGGCTGTCGGGGAGCTTGAGCAGGTGTTCGACGGCGATCAGCAGCGGGTCGCGGCCGCGTTGGCCTTGGTCGGTGAGGGTGAAGGGGATGAAGCGTGGATCGCTGCGGTCCAACTGGCCGAACACTGCACGAATGTGCGGCGCGTAGCTGTCGACGTCGGGGACCATGATGATGATGTCGCGGGGACGCAACGCGGGGTCGGCGCTGAAGCGTTGGAGCAGTTGGTCGTGGAGGATTTCCACTTCGCGTTGGGCGCTGTGGGCGATGTGAAAGCGGATGGAGGTATCGCGCTGCAGATCGACGGCGGGCCATACGTCACGGGTTTCGTTGAGGGGGCGCAGTTCGAGGATATCGTCCTGGAGCTGGTTGAGCAGTGTGGTCGGTTCGCTGTCGCTGAACAGGTCGATGCGGCCGTCGCGAAATGCAGCGCGGTAGCTGTTGGGATCGTCGTAGCTGTCGAGCAGGCTAATGTAGTCACGGCCCTGTTTGCCCCAGGCGGCGAGCAACGGATGCGCATGCTGGTGCAGGGTCTGCGGATCGATGGTGACCGGCATGCCGGCTTTGCGTGCTTGGCGTTTGTATTCGTTACGCAGCAAATCTTTGTCGGCCACGATGTCGGACCAATGGTGGCGACAGGGGTTGTGCACGCAGAGCAGGACCTGACTGAAGCGCGCCAGGCCGGCGAGCGCTTCGAGTGCTTGCGCGGGCAATGAGGAAATGCCAAAAACAATCACTCGAGAAGGCAGCCCTGGCGGCGCTTGCTCAAGGCTGTTGATCCGTTCGATAAAGCGCTGATGCACACCGGCGCGGCTTTGCGCCATGCCCGCTTCCCCCACATCCAGCAGCAGGGCACGCCATAATTCGGCTTGCCAGCAGTTCGCGGCGTCGAGGGGTTTGGATTCGCCTCGGCCGTTACGCAGTTGATGGCGGCCAGCGGCCCAATCTTCCAGCCAGTCGGCGCGATAGACCTGATATTGGTCGAACAGGTCTGCCAATCGTTCGGCGAGCTGGTAGCGTTTGCGCAGGTCGCTGTCGTCCGTGAGGAAGCGCTGCAGCGGCTCGAAGTACGGTTGATTGATCAGCTCGGGGAGCAGGCGCATCAGGCGCCAAGTCAGCGGGGCTTTATCGAGCAGGGACTTGGGCGGGATTTCGTCGCGCCCCAGGACCATGCGATAGAGCTGCCACATGAAGCTACCGGGCAGTTGCACGTCGATCGCCGCAGCAATGCCGCAGCCGCCCATGTCGTCATCTTCCGGATCTTCGGCCAGGGCCAGTTTGAGCCATTGGGCGATGCCGTTGCTCTGTACCAGGGCGATTTCATTTTCCAGAGGGGCCAGGGGATAACGGCGCATCCAACTGACCACCAGGCTGCGCAATTCGTCCAGGCGGTTGCCGTGAACCACCATGAATCCTGCGCTGAGAGGCGTCGCATCCGGCATAACGGCTTCCTTGGCAAAAGCAAAATCGAGGCGTGGACTTTAGCACTGAAGACTATCGCGATGAGCCTCTTCGCACTTTTCGAGCGGACAAACAAAACCCCTGTCTGCGTAAGCAAACAGGGGTTCTGGAATTTAATCTTGACGATGACCTACTCTCACATGGGGAAACCCCACACTACCATCGGCGATGCATCGTTTCACTGCTGAGTTCGGGATGGGATCAGGTGGTTCCAATGCTCTATGGTCGTCAAGAAATTCGGGTACTGAGTCGTGGCCAGCTGGCCTCGCTTCAGCAAATTGGGTATGTGATAGCTTTCGGTGTTTTGTGAGATTCGAACTTTCGGTTCGTTTCGTCTTCACACACCGCAATCTGATGCTCTTTCGAGTAGTCAAATTGCTTGGGTGTTATATGGTCAAGCCTCACGGGCAATTAGTATTGGTTAGCTCAACGCCTCACAGCGCTTACACACCCAACCTATCAACGTCGTAGTCTTCGACGGCCCTTCAGGGGACTCAAGGTCCCAGTGAGATCTCATCTTGAGGCTAGTTTCCCGCTTAGATGCTTTCAGCGGTTATCTATTCCGAACATAGCTACCCGGCAATGCCACTGGCGTGACAACCGGAACACCAGAGGTTCGTCCACTCCGGTCCTCTCGTACTAGGAGCAGCCCCTCTCAAATCTCAAACGTCCACGGCAGATAGGGACCGAACTGTCTCACGACGTTCTAAACCCAGCTCGCGTACCACTTTAAATGGCGAACAGCCATACCCTTGGGACCGGCTTCAGCCCCAGGATGTGATGAGCCGACATCGAGGTGCCAAACACCGCCGTCGATATGAACTCTTGGGCGGTATCAGCCTGTTATCCCCGGAGTACCTTTTATCCGTTGAGCGATGGCCCTTCCATACAGAACCACCGGATCACTAAGACCTACTTTCGTACCTGCTCGACGTGTCTGTCTCGCAGTCAAGCGCGCTTTTGCCTTTATACTCTACGACCGATTTCCGACCGGTCTGAGCGCACCTTCGTACTCCTCCGTTACTCTTTAGGAGGAGACCGCCCCAGTCAAACTACCCACCATACACTGTCCTCGATCCGGATAACGGACCTGAGTTAGAACCTCAAAGTTGCCAGGGTGGTATTTCAAGGTTGGCTCCACGCGAACTAGCGTCCACGCTTCAAAGCCTCCCACCTATCCTACACAAGCAAATTCAAAGTCCAGTGCAAAGCTATAGTAAAGGTTCACGGGGTCTTTCCGTCTAGCCGCGGATACACTGCATCTTCACAGCGATTTCAATTTCACTGAGTCTCGGGTGGAGACAGCGCCGCCATCGTTACGCCATTCGTGCAGGTCGGAACTTACCCGACAAGGAATTTCGCTACCTTAGGACCGTTATAGTTACGGCCGCCGTTTACCGGGGCTTCGATCAAGAGCTTCGCGTTAGCTAACCCCATCAATTAACCTTCCGGCACCGGGCAGGCGTCACACCCTATACGTCCACTTTCGTGTTTGCAGAGTGCTGTGTTTTTAATAAACAGTCGCAGCGGCCTGGTATCTTCGACCGGCATGAGCTTACGGAGCAAGTCCTTCACCCTCACCGGCGCACCTTCTCCCGAAGTTACGGTGCCATTTTGCCTAGTTCCTTCACCCGAGTTCTCTCAAGCGCCTTGGTATTCTCTACCCAACCACCTGTGTCGGTTTGGGGTACGGTTCCTGGTTACCTGAAGCTTAGAAGCTTTTCTTGGAAGCATGGCATCAACCACTTCGTTAACTAAAAGTTAACTCGTCATCAGCTCTCGGCCTTAGAATCCCGGATTTACCTAAGATTCCAGCCTACCACCTTAAACTTGGACAACCAACGCCAAGCTGGCCTAGCCTTCTCCGTCCCTCCATCGCAATAACCAGAAGTACAGGAATATTAACCTGTTTTCCATCGACTACGCTTTTCAGCCTCGCCTTAGGGACCGACTAACCCTGCGTCGATTAACGTTGCGCAGGAAACCTTGGTCTTTCGGCGTGGGTGTTTTTCACACCCATTATCGTTACTCATGTCAGCATTCGCACTTCTGATACCTCCAGCAAGCTTCTCAACTCACCTTCACAGGCTTACAGAACGCTCCTCTACCGCATCACCTAAGTGATACCCGTAGCTTCGGTGTATGGTTTGAGCCCCGTTACATCTTCCGCGCAGGCCGACTCGACTAGTGAGCTATTACGCTTTCTTTAAAGGGTGGCTGCTTCTAAGCCAACCTCCTAGCTGTCTAAGCCTTCCCACATCGTTTCCCACTTAACCATAACTTTGGGACCTTAGCTGACGGTCTGGGTTGTTTCCCTTTTCACGACGGACGTTAGCACCCGCCGTGTGTCTCCCATGCTCGGCACTTGTAGGTATTCGGAGTTTGCATCGGTTTGGTAAGTCGGGATGACCCCCTAGCCGAAACAGTGCTCTACCCCCTACAGTGATACATGAGGCGCTACCTAAATAGCTTTCGAGGAGAACCAGCTATCTCCGAGCTTGATTAGCCTTTCACTCCGATCCACAGGTCATCCGCTAACTTTTCAACGGTAGTCGGTTCGGTCCTCCAGTTAGTGTTACCCAACCTTCAACCTGCCCATGGATAGATCGCCCGGTTTCGGGTCTATTCCCAGCGACTAGACGCCCTATTAAGACTCGCTTTCGCTACGCCTCCCCTATTCGGTTAAGCTCGCCACTGAAAATAAGTCGCTGACCCATTATACAAAAGGTACGCAGTCACCTAACAAGTAGGCTCCCACTGCTTGTACGCATACGGTTTCAGGATCTATTTCACTCCCCTCTCCGGGGTTCTTTTCGCCTTTCCCTCACGGTACTAGTTCACTATCGGTCAGTCAGTAGTATTTAGCCTTGGAGGATGGTCCCCCCATATTCAGACAAAGTTTCTCGTGCTCCGTCCTACTCGATTTCATGACTAAGAGATTTTCGCGTACAGGGCTATCACCCACTATGGCCGCACTTTCCAGAGCGTTCCGCTAATCTCAAAGCCACTTAAGGGCTAGTCCCCGTTCGCTCGCCACTACTAAGGGAATCTCGGTTGATTTCTTTTCCTCAGGGTACTTAGATGTTTCAGTTCCCCTGGTTCGCCCCTTACACCTATGTATTCAGTGTAAGGTAACCATCTTATGATGGCTGGGTTCCCCCATTCAGACATCTCCGGATCAAAGTCTGTTTGCCGACTCCCCGAAGCTTTTCGCAGGCTACCACGTCTTTCATCGCCTCTGACTGCCAAGGCATCCACCGTATGCGCTTCTTCACTTGACCATATAACCCCAAGCAATCTGGTTATACTGTGAAGACGACATTCGCCGAAAATTCGATAATACTCAATTAAGAGCAACTCACAAATTTTACCTTAGCCTGATCCGTTACCAGTGAAAGTAACGTTCAGTCTATCTTTCTATCACATACCCAAATTTTTAAAGAACGATCTAATCAAAGACTAGAAATCAACATTCACCATCATTACGATGGAATGCTCATTTCTAAGCTTTCAACTTCTAGAAGCAGTAGTGGTGGAGCCAAACGGGATCGAACCGTTGACCTCCTGCGTGCAAGGCAGGCGCTCTCCCAGCTGAGCTATGGCCCCGTATTTCTACAGGTTCCCACACAAAATTGGTGGGTCTGGGCAGATTCGAACTGCCGACCTCACCCTTATCAGGGGTGCGCTCTAACCAACTGAGCTACAGACCCAATTTCGGGCTGCTTCTTATCGTCTTCTTCAATGAATCAAGCAATTCGTGTGGGAACTTATGGAGCAGCTGATGTCGTCGATTAAGGAGGTGATCCAGCCGCAGGTTCCCCTACGGCTACCTTGTTACGACTTCACCCCAGTCATGAATCACACCGTGGTAACCGTCCTCCCGAAGGTTAGACTAGCTACTTCTGGTGCAACCCACTCCCATGGTGTGACGGGCGGTGTGTACAAGGCCCGGGAACGTATTCACCGCGACATTCTGATTCGCGATTACTAGCGATTCCGACTTCACGCAGTCGAGTTGCAGACTGCGATCCGGACTACGATCGGTTTTCTGGGATTAGCTCCACCTCGCGGCTTGGCAACCCTCTGTACCGACCATTGTAGCACGTGTGTAGCCCAGGCCGTAAGGGCCATGATGACTTGACGTCATCCCCACCTTCCTCCGGTTTGTCACCGGCAGTCTCCTTAGAGTGCCCACCATTACGTGCTGGTAACTAAGGACAAGGGTTGCGCTCGTTACGGGACTTAACCCAACATCTCACGACACGAGCTGACGACAGCCATGCAGCACCTGTCTCAATGTTCCCGAAGGCACCAATCTATCTCTAGAAAGTTCATTGGATGTCAAGGCCTGGTAAGGTTCTTCGCGTTGCTTCGAATTAAACCACATGCTCCACCGCTTGTGCGGGCCCCCGTCAATTCATTTGAGTTTTAACCTTGCGGCCGTACTCCCCAGGCGGTCAACTTAATGCGTTAGCTGCGCCACTAAGAGCTCAAGGCTCCCAACGGCTAGTTGACATCGTTTACGGCGTGGACTACCAGGGTATCTAATCCTGTTTGCTCCCCACGCTTTCGCACCTCAGTGTCAGTATCAGTCCAGGTGGTCGCCTTCGCCACTGGTGTTCCTTCCTATATCTACGCATTTCACCGCTACACAGGAAATTCCACCACCCTCTACCATACTCTAGTCAGTCAGTTTTGAATGCAGTTCCCAGGTTGAGCCCGGGGATTTCACATCCAACTTAACTAACCACCTACGCGCGCTTTACGCCCAGTAATTCCGATTAACGCTTGCACCCTCTGTATTACCGCGGCTGCTGGCACAGAGTTAGCCGGTGCTTATTCTGTCGGTAACGTCAAAACAATCACGTATTAGGTAACTGCTCTTCCTCCCAACTTAAAGTGCTTTACAATCCGAAGACCTTCTTCACACACGCGGCATGGCTGGATCAGGCTTTCGCCCATTGTCCAATATTCCCCACTGCTGCCTCCCGTAGGAGTCTGGACCGTGTCTCAGTTCCAGTGTGACTGATCATCCTCTCAGACCAGTTACGGATCGTTGCCTTGGTGAGCCATTACCTCACCAACTAGCTAATCCGACCTAGGCTCATCTGATAGCGCAAGGCCCGAAGGTCCCCTGCTTTCTCCCGTAGGACGTATGCGGTATTAGCGTCCGTTTCCGAACGTTATCCCCCACTACCAGGCAGATTCCTAGGCATTACTCACCCGTCCGCCGCTCTCAAGAGAAGCAAGCTTCTCTCTACCGCTCGACTTGCATGTGTTAGGCCTGCCGCCAGCGTTCAATCTGAGCCATGATCAAACTCTTCAGTTCAAACATCTTTGGGTTTTTAAGAAACCCTAAACTTGGCTCAGCAATCGTTGGTTACATCTTTGATTTCTCGCGGAGTAACTTGTGATGCTGATAATCTTGTTGACTATCAGTCTGACTCCACAAGCACCCACACGAATTGCTTGATTCAGTTGTTAAAGAGCGGTTGGTTAAGATCTTTCGTCTCAACCGAGGCGCGCATTCTACAGCAGCCTCATTTGCTGTCAAGTGATTATTTTCAGAAGTTTTCAAAGTTTCCTTTGTAACTTCAACCACTTGCGCTTCCGATCTCTCGTTAGCGGGAGGCGAATTCTACAGCGTTACACGCTGCTGTCAACACCTCTTTTTCTCCGCTTTCGACCGAGAAGATCGAAACGTTAATAGAGCCAAACAACACTGATCTACCAACTCCTTCCAGGCTTCGATGAACTGAAGCAGGCCGCTGTCGAATCTCGCATAACTCTTTGTTTACCAAGGAGTTTTCCGTTTCGACTGCGCCGGAAGTGGGGCGAATTATAGACGTCCAGGATTTGCCGTCAAGGCTTAATTACGCTTTTGTTGCAGAAGGTGCTTTTTTCGCAATAAGACGCGGAATTCGCCGCATTACCGGCGGTATCCGCAGGCTGAGAAGCAACGCGCCTATAGAAGCATAGATAGCCCACTCCTTCAGATCAGCCCGCACGATCCACAACATATGCAGCAAGCCAAGACCAAGCACGCCATACACCAGGCGATGCAACTTCTTCCAACGGCTGCCCAACCGACGCTGGCTGTAGCGATTTGACGTCAGCGCCAGCACTAACAACGACAGGAAACCCAGCGTACCCACAATAATGTAGGGCCGCTTACGCAGCTCCACCCCCAGTTGCGACCAATCCAGCCCCAGCACAAACACACAATACGCAGCCAGGTGCAGCACCACATAAGCAAAGCACCACAACCCCAGTTGCCGCCGCACCGCAATCCACCCTGCCCAACCGCTCAACTTCTGCAGCGGTGTCATCGCCAGGGTAATCAGCAGCAGGATCAACGTGCCCAAGCCCAAGCGATCGACCAGCACCTTGCCTGGGTCCGGCCCCAATGCAGAACGCCATGCCTCATACAGCCAGAGCAACGGCCACGCCGCCGAGGCGATAAACACGCCGATGCGCCAGAGAGGGAAGCGCATCAGTAGTTCTTCCGCAGATCGAGGCCGGTATACAGAGCCGCCACTTCATCCGAGTACCCGTTGAACATCTGCGTCTCACGCACATTCGGGCTGAACAGACCGCTCGGCAAGCGCCGCTCACGCGCCTGCGTCCAACGGGGGTGATCGACCGTAGGGTTCACATTCGCATAAAACCCATACTCATTCGCCGCAATGCTCTGCCACGTGGTTTTCGGCTGCTCACTCACAAGACTGATACGCACGATGGACTTCACGCTCTTGAAGCCATACTTCCATGGCACCACCAACCGCAGCGGCGCGCCATTCTGGTTAGGCAACTCCCGCCCATACATCCCCACGGCCAGAATCGCCAAAGGGTTCATCGCCTCATCCAGACGCAGCCCTTCTACATAGGGCCAGTCGATCAAGCCGAAACTTGAGCGCTGGCCCGGCATGCTTTTGGGGTCCTGGAGTGTTTCGAAGCGGATGTACTTGGCTTTGGAGGTCGGTTCAACCTGTTTGAGCAACGCCGAGATGGGAAAGCCCATCCATGGAATAACCATCGACCACGCCTCCACACAGCGCAGGCGATAGATTCGCTCTTCCAATTGATAGGGCTTCATGAAGTCTTCCAGAGCATAACGCCCTGGTTTTGCGACCTCACCATCGATCACCACACTCCAAGGTTCGGTCTTGAGTGAACCCGCATTCGCCGCCGGGTCGCCCTTGTCCGTGCCGAACTCATAGAAGTTGTTGTAGTGGGTCGCGTCTTTGAACGGGGTGATGGCTTCGTCCTTGACGGTTACCGCCTGCCATTTCGTCCCCGGCAGTTTTTCGGCAAACCAGCCTGGCGCCTTGCCTGGCTCGACATCCGCATACCGCGCGGCATCGTCCGCACTGGCCCAACGCGGCAAGCTGCTGGCGGCAACACCGGCCAGCGCACCACCGAGTAAGCTACGGCGAGACAAGTAGAAGGATTCGGGGGTGACGTCCGATTCATGACAATCGGACGCTTTGGGCAATTTGATTAACATGGCAACTCCGCAGCATTGGAGAACTGATGCACCAATAGACTGCGGAGTATGGGGGAAATTACATTAAGGCAACGTTTTGTCCCGACGCAGTTGCAGCAGATACTGAATCGGCCCGGAAGCGGCATAGACCAGGAACGCCAGCAGCAGAATACGCGGCGGATCACTGAAGACCACGGCGAACACCAGCACCACCACAAGGATAGCCACGAAAGGCACGCGCCCCTTGAGGTCGAGCTCCTTGAAGCTGTTGTACTTGATGTTACTGACCATCAGCATGCCGGCGGCGGCAACCATCAAGGCCACCAAGAACGACATCTTCGACCCCTGGATGCCGTAGTCACTGAACGCCCAGACGATACCCGCCACCACGCCCGCCGCAGCAGGGCTGGCCAGGCCAATGAAGTAACGCTTGTCGGCGGTCCCCACCTGGGTATTGAAGCGTGCCAAGCGCAATGCGGCGCCCGCGACATAGATGAAGGCCACCATCCAGCCGACCTTGCCCATATCACCCAAGGCCCAGGCAAACGCCAGCAATGCAGGCGCGACACCAAAGGCAACCATGTCCGACAGCGAGTCATACTCGGCACCGAAGGCGCTTTGAGTGTTGGTCATGCGCGCCACACGACCATCGAGGCCGTCGAGCACCATGGCCACGAAGATCGCGATCGCCGCAAAACCGAAGTATTTGCTGGCACTCACCGCATCACCTGCCGCCAGCGCGCTCTGGGCGCTCATGGAATTGATGATGGAGTAGAACCCGGCAAACAGGTTCGCCGTAGTGAACAGATTGGGCAGGAGATAGATACCACGATGCCGGACCTTGCGGCCTTCCGCATCGTGCCCTTCTTCGACATGTTCATCGATCGGTAGCAGGCTATCGGCGTCAGAAGCCTGGTTTGGCTCTTCGGGACGTTCGCTCATGGACTTTACCTTGCAACGGTGTGAAAAAAACGACAGATACTTGCGGCGAGTGTTCGCCCGCAAACGATGCAGCTTTATACCAGAACCAGCCCCCCAAACGAAAAAACGCGGCCTAAGCCGCGTTTTCTGTTGATGCATCCGACTTAGTTTTTGGCTTTGTCGACGATCTTGTTGGCACCGATCCACGGCATCATGGAACGCAGTTGCTCGCCGATGATTTCGATACCGTGAGCGGCGTTGTTACGACGCTTGGCGGTCATCGAAGGGTAGCCGGTAGCACCTTCGCTGATGAACATTTTGGCGTATTCGCCGTCCTGAATGCGTTTCAGGGCGTTGCGCATGGCCTGACGGGACTCGGCGTTGATCACTTCCGGGCCAGTCACGTACTCGCCGTATTCGGCGTTGTTGGAGATCGAGTAGTTCATGTTGGCGATACCGCCTTCGTACATGAGGTCCACGATCAGCTTCAGTTCGTGCAGGCATTCGAAGTAGGCCATTTCCGGCGCATAGCCGGCTTCAACCAGGGTTTCGAAACCGGCTTTGACCAGCTCAACGGTACCGCCACACAGAACGGCTTGTTCGCCGAACAGGTCGGTTTCGGTCTCGTCCTTGAAGGTGGTTTCGATGATGCCGGTACGACCGCCACCGACGCCAGCAGCGTAGGACAGCGCAACGTTCTTGGCGTTGCCCGATGCGTCTTGGTAGATCGCGATCAGGTCAGGGATACCGCCGCCTTTGACGAACTCGGAACGCACGGTGTGGCCCGGAGCCTTCGGCGCGATCATGATCACGTCGAGGTCAGCGCGTGGCACGACTTGGTTGTAGTGAATCGCGAAGCCGTGGGAGAAGGCCAGGGTGGCGCCCTTCTTGATGTTCGGCTCGATTTCGTTCTTGTACAGCGCGGACTGGAACTCATCCGGGGTCAGGATCATGACCAGGTCGGCAGCGGCAACAGCGGAAGCCACGTCAGTCACTTTCAGGCCGTGGGCTTCAGCCTTGGCAACAGTGGCCGAGCCTTTGCGCAGGCCAACAGTCACGTCAACGCCGGAATCTTTCAGGTTGCAAGCTTGCGCGTGGCCTTGGGAGCCGTAGCCGATGATGGCGACTTTCTTGCCCTGGATGATCGACAGGTCACAATCTTTTTCGTAATAAACTTTCATGAGGTTCCTCTATATATCCAGGCCTTAAGGCCATTCACTAATTTGGGTTAGATGCTGAGTACTTTGTCGCCACGGGCAATCCCGGTGACACCACTGCGTACGGTTTCCAGAATCGAGGCCGTCCCGATCGACTGGATGAAGCTGTCCAGCTTGTCGCTTGTACCGGTCAATTGCACGGTATAAACGCTGGCGCTCACATCGACGATCTGCCCGCGATAGATGTCGGTAGTACGCTTGATCTCGGCACGTTGGGCACCCGTGGCCTTGACTTTAACCAGCATCAGCTCGCGCTCGATGTGGGCACTTTCCGACAGGTCGACCAGCTTGACCACTTCGATCAGCTTGTTGAGGTTTTTGGTGATCTGCTCGATCACCTCATCGTGGCCCACGGTGGTCAACGTCAGACGCGACAGAGTCGGGTCTTCGGTCGGCGCCACGGTCAGGCTTTCGATGTTGTAGTTGCGTTGCGAAAACAAGCCGACAACACGAGACAGGGCGCCGGGTTCGTTCTCCAGAAGCAGGGAGATTATGTGCCGCATGATTAGGTACGCTCCGTCTTGTTCAGCCACATGTCACGCATAGAGCCGTCTTTGATCTGCATCGGGTAGACGTGCTCGCTGGTATCCACCTTAATATCGATGAACACCAGGCGGTCCTTCATGGCGAACGCTTCTTCCATCTTCGGCTTCAGATCTTTCAGATCGTTGATGCGAATACCGACGTGGCCGTAAGCCTCGACCAATTTGACGAAGTCCGGCAGCGATTCCATGTAGGAATGGGAGTGACGACTACCGTAGCTCATGTCCTGCCATTGACGAACCATGCCCAACACGCCGTTGTTCAGGCACACGATCTTCACCGGAAGGCCGTACTGCAGGCACGTCGACAGTTCCTGGATGTTCATCTGGATGCTGCCTTCGCCGGTCACGCATGCAACGTCGCTGTCCGGGAAGCTCAGTTTCACACCCATCGCGGCAGGGAAACCAAAGCCCATCGTGCCCAGGCCACCGGAGTTGATCCAACGGTTAGGCTTGTCGAACTTGTAGTACTGCGCGGCGAACATCTGGTGCTGGCCCACGTCGGAGGTCACAAAGGCGTCGCCCTTGGTCACTTCGCACAGGGTCTCGATCACGGTTTGTGGCTTGATGATGCTGCCGTCGCCCTTGTCATAAGGGAACAGGCCGCGGTCGCCGCGCCATTCGTCGATCTGCTTCCACCAACTGGCGACGGATTCTTTGTTCGGCGTCTCGCCGATTTCCTTCAGCGCAGCGACCATTTCGGTCAACACGCTTTCCACCGGACCTACGATCGGCACGTCGGCCTTGATGGTCTTGGAAATGGACGCCGGATCGATGTCGATATGGATGATCTTGGCATTCGGGCAGAACTTGCTCGCGCCATTGATCACCCGGTCATCGAACCGAGCGCCCACGGCCAGGATCACATCGGCGTGGTGCATGGTCAGGTTGGCGGTATAGCTGCCGTGCATGCCGAGCATGCCGACGAACTGACGGTCCGTCCCCGGGAATGCGCCGAGGCCCATCAGAGTGTTGGTCACCGGCAGGTTGAGCAACTTGGCCAGTTCGGTCAACGGTGCGGAACCGCCGCCCAGAATCACGCCACCGCCCGAGTACAACACCGGACGCTTGGCCGCCAGGAGCATTTCTGCCGCCTTGCGGATCTGCCCCGAGTGCCCACGAACGGCCGGGCTGTAGGAACGCAGCTTGGCTTTCTTTGGGAAGACGTATTCGAATTTCTCAGCCGGGTTGGTCATGTCTTTAGGGATATCGACCACCACAGGGCCCGGGCGACCGGACTGTGCGAGGTAGAACGCCTTTTTCATGACTTCCGGGATTTCCGAGGCATGCTTGATCATGAAACTGTGTTTCACGATCGGCCGGGAGATACCGATCATGTCGGTTTCCTGGAATGCATCGGTACCGACCATGGTGCTAGCGACCTGGCCGGAAATGATCACCATCGGGATGGAGTCCATATACGCAGTCGCGATGCCGGTAATGGCATTGGTTGCGCCTGGGCCGGAGGTTACCAGTACCACGCCGGCTTTACCGGTGGCACGGGCATAGCCGTCAGCCATATGGGTCGCAGCCTGTTCGTGGCGAACCAGGATGTGGGTAACAGCCGGTTCCTTGAACAGTGCGTCATAGACATGCAGCAGAGCACCACCCGGGTACCCGTAGATATAGTCAACGCCTTCGTCACGCAAAAAGCGGACGAGCATCTCACCGCCAGATAAAAGCTCCACGTTGTTCACCTCTAAAACGCCAGAATACCGTCCGTTAAAAACCGACGGGTCTTAATAGGTTTACTTCTCAACAGAGCATGAGCGACGGTGGTCGCCGACTACGTCAGCACTGACTGAGCAAGTATTGGGATCGTCCCAAGTGTTGCGGGCTCTTCCCACCCAGCGCGAGGTAACGCGTTGCGGGTGTAACAGGTCGGCGCGGATGTGCGCCTCATGATCTGCTGAGTGGGCCTGCTTCTGGCAGTCCCGATACAGCGGACTTTGGATTCTTCTGTTTCAGGCCCTTCAAGTCAAGCAATAATTGCGCTTTTTTCCAACTAAGCGCATGAGAACGCAGAAGAAAGGGCTTTGAGGAGGGATAAAACTCGCCTGAATGTCGTCAAGCGGTAGAAATGTGCGCAAGACTGCCGGAAAAACCGGCAGCCAGGCAATTAACGAGCGTCGACGATCAATTGGTCGAACTTTTTCAGCGCATTGCGCATACCCAGGCTTTCCAGCGGCCGGGAGGCGTAGACCATCTCGGCCATCTCCATGATCCCGGAAGCATTCGGCAGTGGCAGATCCTGTTCGAGGATCTGCTTCATGCGCATGAGGAAGATCCACTGCAGCCACTGATGGAAGTCCAGGGTGTCGACCGAAAAGGGCTCGACACTGCTGAGCGCCTCGGCGCTGGGGGACTCCTCGTCCCACCAGCCCTGCAGGCGCAATTCGCGCTCAATCAGCAACAGCTGTTCGGCAATCGCTGGAAAACGTACATCCATCAGAGGCTGACCTTGGCTTTTTGCCGAGCCTGGGCGGCGCCGGCGGCGTCACCTTGTGCGGCACGCGCATCGCCGATCAAGGCCCACAGGCTGGCCTGCAAATCAGGACGGCCGTTGGCCAGGGTCAGGCCACGCCGGGCGAACTGTTCGGCTTGCGGCGCATCGCCCTGGGCCATGCGCACCTGAGCCAGGCGATACAGCACCTGCGGTTCGCGTGGCGCAACGCGCTGGGCGCGCTCGAGGCTCGACGACGCACCGTTCAAGTCGCCACCGGCCTGCTGTTGCTGGGCAGTGGTGAGCAAGGCCAGTACCGGGCCGTCCAGTTGCTCGTCAGCCGACAGGCCGCCCGCGCTGGAGGACGACGGAATGCCGCTTGGCGTCGACGGCATGGTGTAAGTGTTCTGATTGATCGGTCCCGCCTGGACCGGCGCGGAGTCAATCGGCCCCGACGTGCTTGGCCCAGGCGTCCACGGCTCGGCGCTGATTGGCGCCGATGTCGCGGCACCGCCGCCAGGCACCATCACCACCACACCCGAATCCTGCGGCACGGCACGGGTCGCGGCCTGGGTAGGACGCTTGGTCACGGTCTGGCGGAAACCGCCATTGGCCGAGATCCGATCGCTATTGGAGACGGCCGTGCTCGAGTCCACCACGGGAATGGAGCCGCGCTGAACGCTGGAGCAACCGCCGAGCAAAGCCAGAGCTGTAATAGCTGGAATCCACCACTTGTTCACTTGAAACCCTCTTTGCTTAATTCATCCAGCCCTTGACCCAATCCATCACCGATTCCGCGCTCGCAGGGGCACTGCCGCCGCATGCGGCACCGGGTGGTGGTTCGCTGCCGCGAATATACGGCATCTGCACCGCGCCCGGACAGTTGGCATCGGAGCCCTGGCCGGTGTGCGGATCAATCCAGGCCAGCACGATGTTGTCCGGCTGCGGCATGCTCAGCGGCAGCGGATCAGCCTTGCGCATAAAACTGGTCCAGACCTGCAATGCACCGGTCGCCCCGGTGAACGGCGTCTTGCCGTTGTCATCACGCCCCAGCCAGACCACGGCCAGCACATCCTGACCGAACCCTGCGAACCAGCTGTCACGCGAATCGTTACTGGTGCCGGTCTTGCCCGCCAGCGTCAGGTTGGAGGGCAGGACCTTGTACACAGAGCTGCCGGTGCCTTCGCGCATCACGCGCTGCATGGCGTTCTGGATCAGGTAGATGGAGCCCGCATCGAAGCGCTGCTGAATCTGGAACGGATAGCGCTTGAGCGGCTCGCCTTCGGCCGTCAGCACGCTGCGAATCCCGCGCATCGGCGTGTTGAAACCACCGTTGGCGAGGGTCTGGTACATGGTCGCTACTTCCATCGGCGTCATTGCACCGGCGCCCAGAAGGATCGACGGAAAGGCCGGGAATTCACGGGTGATGCCCAGGCGTGCCAGCGTTTTGAGGACGTTCGGCACACCCACGTCAAGCCCCAGGCGCGAGGTCGAGATGTTGTAGGAATGCGCCAGCCCCTGGTACAGGAACACCGTACCGTGGGAACGACGATCAAAGTTCTGCGGCGTCCACACCTGGCCGTCGGCACCTTTGACCGACAGCGGGTCATCCGACAGCCAGCTCGTCAGGGTGTATTTGCTCGGTTTTTCCAACGCTGTCAGGTACACCGCCGGCTTGACCAGCGACCCGATCGGCCGCACCGCATCCAGCGCGCGGTTGAAGCCGGCAAAACTGGCCTGGCGACTGCCGATCATGGCCTGGACCTCACCGGTTTCCGGGTTGGTCACCACCATGGCCGCTTCAACTTCGTCGGAACCCTTACGCCCCGCCAGACGCTTGAAGGTGTCGTTGACCGACGCTTCGGCTTTCATCTGCAGGATCGGGTCGAAACTGGTGAAGATCCGCAGGCCTTCCTCGGTCAAGTCTTCGTCGCGGTAGTCTTCACGCAACTGGCGTTTGACCAGGTCGATAAAGCCTGGGAAGGAGCTGTCCGCCAGCTTGCCGCGAGTGGTGACACTCAGTGGCATTTTCTTCGCAGCGGCAACCTGTTCAGCCGTGGCGACGCCCTGCTGCTCCAACACATCGAGCACCAGATTACGCCGCTCAAGCGCCCGTTCAGGGTTGCGCCGTGGGTTGTAGTAAGACGGCCCCTTGACCATGCCCACCAGCAACGCGACCTGATGCAACTTCAGCTCGGACAGCGGCTGGCCGAAGAAGAACTGGCTGGCCAGACCGAAACCGTGGACCGCGCGCTGGCCGTCCTGGCCGACGAACACCTCGTTGAGGTAAGCCTCAAGGATTTCTTGCTTGCTGTAATGCAACTCCAGCAGCATCGCCATCATGGCTTCGGTGAGTTTACGGGTCAGGCTGCGCTCGTTGGTGAGGTAGAAGTTCTTCACCAACTGCTGGGTCAGCGTACTGCCGCCCTGGGTCATTTTGCCGCCGGAGGTGTTGACCCAAATCGCACGGGCGATGGACTTCGGCGACACGCCCCAGTGGCTGTAGAAATCGCGGTCTTCCACGGCGACCAGGGTTTCGAGCAGGTACGGCGGCACCTGATCGAGCCTGATCAGGATGCGATCTTCCAGGTTTTTCGGGTAAATCCCGCCGATCATCAACGGTTCCAGGCGCACCACGGGCAGCTTCGAGCCGTTCAGCGACGACAGCTCGGCCACGTAGTCGCCGGAGAAGCGCACGCGCACCGGCTGGGCTTTTTCCAGGCCTTCATAGAACTGGAAGCCACGGGTGTTCAGGTCCACGGTATTGCCGCTGACGGCGGCAGCGCCGGGGCCATTGCTCACGGGTTCGCGGCGGTAGCCCAAGGCGTCGAGTTCGGTAAGGAAGTCATCCTTGCTCAGCTTCTGGCCGGTGAACAGTTCCAGCGGGCGGGCGTACACCTTGGCTGGAATGGTCCAGCGCTTACCGGAGAATTTTTCCTGGACCACTGCGTCGAGGTACACCGCAAAGCCGGCGAGCACCACAAAGCCCACCAGGCTGAGCTTGAGCGCCCAGCCCAGCCACGGGCGCAGGCCGCGGGAAGGAGGTTTTTTACGGGAACGGGGAGATCGGGTTCGAGTCATGGCGGCGGATTATACGCACTTTATTGACGATCAACATGCGCCGGACAGCGGTTTGCATGGCAGGCATCAGCAGCCATAATGCCCGCCATGATTTCCCCCAGACTTTGAAGGATCGCCCGTGAGCCAGTCCCTGATCGCAGCCCTGCAGAACCCGGCTTTATACCCCCATCCGGTTGAAGCATTCCAAGTCATTGAGACCCATATTTCCTGGGTCATACTGACCGGCCCCTACGCCTATAAACTGAAAAAGCCGATGAACTTCGGCTTTCTGGACTTCACCAAGCTGGAAGATCGGGGGCATTTCTGCAACGAAGAGCTGCGCCTCAACCAGCGGCTGACCGAAGATTTGTATCTTGAAGTGTTGCCGATCACCGGCACGGCCGAAGCCCCGCAACTGGCCGGCGAAGGTCCGGTCATCGAATACGCCCTGAAAATGCGTCAATTCCCGCAAAGCCAGTTGCTCAGCACCTTGCAAGCCAACGGTGAGCTGACCAGCGCGCACATCGACGAGATGGCCAAACAGATCGCGCACTTCCACCTCACCGCACCGAAAGTGCCGCAAGAGCACCCGGCCGGCACCCCGGACGAGGTGATGGCACCGGTACGCCAGAATTTCGATCAGATCCGCCCGTTCCTCAGCGACAAGGCTGACCTGCTGCAACTCGAAGCCCTGCAAGCCTGGGCCGAAAGCAGCTTCGAACGCCTCAAGCCGCTGCTGGCACAGCGCAAGCTCGATGGTTTCACCCGCGAGTGCCACGGCGACATCCACCTAGGCAATGCCACCTTGATTGATGGCCACGTGGTGATCTTCGACTGCATCGAGTTCAACGAACCGTTTCGCTTCACCGACGTGTACGCCGACACCGGCTTCCTGGCCATGGACCTGGAAGACCGCGGCCTCAAATCCCTGGCTCGCCGCTTCATCAGCCAATACCTCGAACTGACCGGCGACTACCAGGGCCTGGAACTGCTGAACTTCTATAAAGCCTACCGCGCGCTGGTACGGGCCAAAGTCTCGCTGTTCAGCATGCCCAGCGAAGCGAGCCCGGTGCAACGCGCCACCACCCTGCGCCAATACCGCAACTACGCCAACCTGGCGGAAAGCTACAGCACTATTCCTTCGCGCTTTCTGGCGATTACCCACGGCGTTTCGGCGGTGGGCAAAAGCCATGTGGCCATGCGCCTGGTGGAAGCCTTGGGTGCCGTTCGCCTGCGTTCGGACGTGGAGCGCAAGCGCCTGTTTGGTGAGCAACAGGTGGAAAACACGCCACAGGCCGGCATCTATGCTGCCGACGCCAGCGCAAAAACCTACGCACGCCTGAACGAAATCGCCGAGACCGTGCTACGCGCCGGCTTCCCGGTGGTACTCGATGCGACCTTCTTGAAGCGCGCACAACGCGATGCCGCCGCCAAAGTGGCCGAAGCGACGGGCGCGCCCTTCCTGATCCTGGACTGCAACGCGCCGCAGGCCGTTATTGCCAACTGGCTGGCACAACGTCAGGCAGACCATAACGACCCGTCCGACGCTACACTGACGGTTATTGAAGAACAGCAAGCCCATCGCGACCCCCTGACGGCCGAAGAGCTGCTGCTGAGCAAGCGCGTCGAGACCAATCAAAGCGGAACCCTCGATGCACTGGTTGCGCAAATTCGCCAACGCCTGCCAGGTCTGTAAGAAAAACTTCTTGGTCGCGTCGTCATCTTAGGCGAGCGGCCAAACAATAGTGGCACTATAATGGCGCCATAAGTCCAACAGGTGTCGCTATCATGAGTCATCCAAAGCTTCTTGATACCCCGCTCTATTCGCTCCTGCACAAAGACGATATTCGCGGTTTCAACCAGGAACGCCCCACAGACGGCGTCATCGACATGCGTGGTGGCGACTTCCGAGGGCTGGATCTGCGCGATCTGAATGCCAGCGGCGTGGATTTCACCGACGCGTATTTCCGTTCTGCCGATTTGCGCGGGCTGGACTTGCGCGAGTGCTCATTGGAAGGCGCGAGCCTGGCCCACGCGCAGATTTCGGGCACCTACTTCCCGCCAGAACTGACGGCCGACGAGATCCTCATGTCGGTCAATTTCGGCACGCGTCTGCGCTACCGCACCAAGTAATACGCTCCCCCCAAGCCCCGGTTACGTGCAACACGGACCGGGGACTTCCTGCCTGCCCGGCATAAAACGCTCGCACCATTCTTATAAGCATTTGCGCCGTTCCTGAGCAAAGAACTACGCTTTTCCTACTGAGCGCTACACTCCTTTTCAGGCTTGCCTGGTCACGACACCCACCGCACCATTCGGCCGTCGCAAGGAGGCTCGATGAACGATGAGCTGCAACACCTGAGAAACCTTGGCAAGACCTCGGCGCAATGGCTGCACGCGGTGGGCATCCACAGTGCGTCAGACCTGCGTCGCCTGGGGGCGGTCGATGCTTATCGAGCCGTGCGCACTCGCGGCTTCCGTGCATCGAAAGTCTTGCTGTATGCAATCGAAGGGGCGTTGATGGATGTGCATTGGAACGACATTCCTGCCGAACGCAAGGAAGCGCTGAACCGCCAATTAGAGGCGATCTCGGCGCGCCAGAAGAATTAGATCGGCGATCCCACCCAACGCTCAGTGGCATTGCGAACGAGCACTTGAGAAAAGCAGAAGGGCTCGCGAAAACAAATCTTGACTCTTAAATGAGAATCGTTATGATTATCGCAACTGGTCGCGAGATCAGCCGATAACTGAAAGACCATTGGTTCGGACTCTCAGATTATCTCCTCATCAGGCTAATCACGGTTATTTGACCCGGCTCTTGCCGGGTCTTTTTTTGCCTATAAAAAGCCTCAGCGAGCAATGATCAATGGATGCCCGCGCTCCGGATGCGGCTGCACCAGTACATCCAGCCCGAATACCGCTTTAAGCGGCTCAGGTCGCAGAACCTGTGCCGGGGTATCCAGCGCATGGGGCCGGCCCTCGTCCAGCAACAGAATCCGGTCGCAGTAACGCGCCGCCAGGTTCAGGTCATGGAGGATCACCAGCACCGCTGCTCCTCGGTCGGCAAAGGTGCGGATCGCCTGCAAGGTGGTGTGTTGATGCAAGGGGTCAAGCATCGAGGTCGGCTCATCCAGCGGCAACGTCTGCCCCGCCTCCCCGGGCCATAACTGCGCCAGCACCCGCGCCAGGTGAACACGCTGACGCTCGCCGCCCGACAATGCCAGGTAACTGCGACCGCTCAAGTGCGCGACATCCGCAGCCCGCAACGCGGCATCGATAATCTCGTCATCACGCACCCGCCCGGTCTGATGAGGCAAGCGGCCCATGCCGACCACCTCCTCGACACGAAAGGCGAAATCCAGGGTTGAGGCCTGCGGCAACACCGCCAGGCGTTGGGCGCGTTGCGACCCGCTCCAATCCTTCAGCTCATGCTGATCCAGCCACACCGTGCCTTGATCCGGGTGCAGCTCCCCGCACAACGCGCCGAGCAAAGTACTCTTGCCCGCGCCATTCGGGCCCAACACGCCAAGTACCTGGCCAGGCAACAGCTCCAAAGTGACATCCGCCAGTACGGTTTTACGACCGCGACGGATCTTCAGCCCCTCCACTCGCAGCATCAGGCGCGACCTCGTAACAACAGGTAAAGAAAAAATGGCGCGCCAATCAACGCGGTGACAATACCGATCGGCAACTCCGCTGGCGCCAAGGCCAGGCGCGCGACCAGATCCGCCAACAGCAGCAAGCTCGCCCCCGCCAACACCGAGGCGGGTAACAGCACGCGGTGATCCGGCCCCGCCAGCAACCGCACAAGGTGCGGAACCACCAGGCCGACAAAGCCGATCATCCCCGCCGCCGCTACCGCCGCACCTACGCCAAGCGCAGTGCAGAACACCAATTCGCGCTTGAGCCGCTCAACATCAACCCCGAGATGACCGGCCTCGGATTCGCCGAGCAACAGTGCATTCAATGCCTTCGCCCGGCGCGGCAGCCACAACGCCACGCCGGCGCTCACCAGCAGCAACGGCCAGAGGCGCGAATAGCTGGCGCCATTGAGGCTGCCCAAGTTCCAGAAGGTCAGCGTGCGCAGGGTGGCGTCATCGGCCAGGTAGGTAAACAGGCCCACCGCCGAGCTGGCGAGCGCCGTGAGGGCGATACCGGCGAGTAGCATGGTGGCGACATGGGTCTGGCCGTTGCGCCGGCCCAGTCGATAGACCAGCGCCGTAACCCCCAACCCACCGAGAAACGCGCACAACGACAACAGATACGGGCCGAACACCTCCGGCAACCCGCCCAAAAACGAACCACCGACAATAGCGAAAGCCGCACCGAGTGCCGCACCACTGGACACGCCGACCAACCCCGGATCCGCCAGCGGGTTGCGGAACAACCCCTGCATCGCCACGCCCGACAATGCCAATACGCCGCCCACCGCCAGCCCCAGCAAGGTCCGCGGCAAACGGATCTGCCCGAGAATCAGCTCTGCCTGCTCCAGGCCGCTGGCCCCGATCGGCACGCCCATCAAGCGCAAAGCCGCCCTGAGCGTATCCAGCAACGGCAAGCTGACCGGCCCCAGCGCCAATGAAAGCCAGATCGCCAGGACACACAACAGCGTCAGGCCGATAAACAGCGTTCGGGGCTTCACCAGCGTACTCATGGGGCCGGTATGACCTGGGACGGATCGACGCCGGCCGACAACTGCCGCAGATAGCCGATGCTCGGTAACGCCCCACCGGCACTCACCCAGCGCTGCGGCAGTTGCGAGGCGTGCGCCGCGTGGTTGAGCATCATTCCGACAACAAGCGCAATAGCGCTGGCACTCAGGAGCATAACCGGGTTTCCTTCCAAGGACGGGGCCGCTGAAACACTCATGGATGTGACAGATGCCCCTTGCTGGGCATCGTACTGAGCGCCCAGTCAGCTAACGGGCGAAGCCTGCATTTGATAAATGTTTGCATTTCAACATCAAGGCACTTAAGGATTGGAATGAAGTTTCTCTGCCCCTCTGACACCCTCGCCCCAGACAGCAGCCGTGGTTTTGATATCGACGGGCGCAAACTGTTGGCTGTCCGCCGCGACGGCACTGCCTACTTCTATCTCAATCGCTGCCCCCATCGCGGCGTCCCGCTGGAATGGCAGCCCGATCAGTTCCTCGACGCCAGCGCCAGCCTGATCCAATGCGCCACCCACGGCGCACTGTTCCTGATCGAGAGCGGCGAGTGCATCGCCGGCCCCTGCGCGGGTCAAAGCCTCACGGCCCTGCCCGGCCGTGAAGACGAACAGGGCCTGTGGGTGGAACTCTAGTCGCCGAGCAGCACGTCCAAGCGACGCTCGACGTAAATTTCTTCGGCCGTGACGCGCACGCCATACGCCAACACCTCCACGCCCGCAGCCTTGGCCTCGCGCAGAGCAGCGGCGTAGGCCGCGTCGATTTCCACCGCGGGGCGCACCGCGTCAATCCCCGAGAGGTTGACGCAATACAACTGCACCGCCCGCACGCCATCACGGGCCAAGTGTGCCAGCTCGCGCAGATGCTTGGCACCGCGCAGGGTCACGGCGTCCGGGAACGCAGCAATCGAGGTGCCATCAAACCCCAGGGTCACACTTTTGACTTCGACATACGCCGCCCCCTCGGGGTAATCCAGGCGAAAATCAATGCGGCTTTTCTCTTGGCCGTAAGGCACTTCACGCTTCAATGCGCTAAAGCCGTTGAGCTCGGTGATGACCCCGGCATGCAACGCCTCCTCAACCAGTTGGTTGGCACGCGCCGTATTGACGCACGCGAGGCGGCCTTGAGGCGTCTCGGCAATTTCCCAGGTGCCGGGCAACTTGCGCTTGGGGTCAGCGGAGCGACTGAACCAGACCTGCCCGCCCTCGACCATGCAATTGAGCATCGAACCGGTATTGGGGCAGTGAATGGTCAAGAACTCGCCGGTAACGGTTTCGATATCGGTGAGAAAACGCTTGTAGCGGCGAATCAGCCGCGCCTCTTCGAGGGGAGGATGAAAGCGCATCAGCCCTGCCAGCTGCGCAGGCCGCGGGCGATACGCTCCACCGCCTCTTGTAGCCGATCAAGGTTTTGCGTGTAGGCAAAGCGCACATGGTGACCGGCTTGATAGCGACCGAAATCCAGCCCTGGGGTGAACGCCACATGCTCGTTCTCAAGGAAATGACGGCAGAACGCGAAGGCATCATCGCCGAACGCGCTGATATCGGCGTACAAATAGAACGCGCCTTCCGGCTCGACGGCAATACCGAAGCCCAACTCGCGCAGGGCCGGCAGCAGGAAATCACGACGGCGACCGAACTCGGCGCGACGCTCTTCCAAAATGCTCAGGGTTTGCGGGGTAAAACAGGCCAGCGCTGCGTACTGCGCCATGCTGGGAGCGCTGATGTAGAGGTTTTGCGCCAGCTTCTCCAGTTCACCGACCGCATCGGGCGGCGCCACCAGCCAACCCAGGCGCCATCCGGTCATGCCGAAATACTTCGAAAAACTATTTAGGACAAACGCGTCATCGTCGACTTCCAGCACGCTGGCAGCGTCGGTGCCATAAGTGAGCCCGTGGTAGATCTCGTCCACCACCAGATGGCCGTTACGCGCCTTGATTGCGCTCGACAACCCGGCCAGTTCGTCCCGCGTAAGGATGGTGCCGGTCGGGTTGGCTGGCGACGCGACCAGCGCGCCGACGCTGTCCTGGTTCCAGTGCTTGGCCACCAGGTCGGCGGTCAATTGATAACGCACGTCCGGGCCGACGGGCACCAACTGCGCCGCGCCCTCCACCAGGCGCAGGAAGTGCCGGTTACACGGGTAACCCGGGTCGGCCAACAGCCAGTGTTTACCGGGGTCCACCAGCAGGCTGCTGGCCAACAGCAACGCGCCGGAGCCGCCCGGGGTGATCAGGATGCGCTCGGGGTCCACGCTCAGGCCGTAGCGTTGCTGGTAGAAACCGCTGATGGCATGGCGCAGTTCCGGCAGGCCGCGAGCTGCGGTATAGCGGGTCTTGCCATTGGCCAGCGCGGCCTGGCCGGCCTGGATGATCGGTTCGGCGGTGGTGAAATCCGGTTCACCGATTTCCAGATGGATCACATCATGGCCTGCCGCCTGCAGTTCATTGGCTCGCGCCAGCAACGCCATGACATGAAAAGGTTCGATGGCGCGACTGCGCGCACTGTAGGGCTGAGCCATTAGCCTTCCTTAACGGTGAGGACAAAAATAGCGATTCTACCGAACCCTCGCGGTAAAACATGCTCTATTGCCTGCTCAGCCATCCAAGATGAGCCCGGCAAGCGCTTGCAAAACGACTAAAATTAACCTTCGAGGCGATTCATACCCAGCCACAGCGGGCTGCTGCCATTTGCAACCTCTGCGTGATGGGCCTCGACAACCGGGAGTGGCGCGCCCTGAATCTATCTGGTAAGTTCGCCCGCTTGCAGCCGCAGGGCCGGCAGGTGTCGGTGACGTTGCAATCCTGCGCAATGGATTAGAAGAGTGAGAGGCGGTCTATTCATGTCCACCCAAGCAAAGCAACAGCAATCCCCAGGCCTCAGCGGCTTCGAACCTTACGTCGAGAAGAAAGGTGAGGAGTACATGGGCGAGCCCATGCGCGAGCACTTCACCAAGATCCTTAACAAGTGGAAACAGGACTTGATGCAGGAGGTCGACCGTACCGTTGACCATATGAAGGACGAAGCTGCCAATTTTCCTGATCCGGCCGACCGTGCGAGCCAGGAAGAAGAGTTCGCCCTTGAACTGCGCGCCCGTGATCGCGAGCGCAAGCTGATCAAGAAGATCGACAAGACGCTGCAGTTGATCAAAGACGAAGAATACGGCTGGTGCGAATCCTGCGGCATCGAAATCGGTATTCGCCGCCTGGAAGCACGTCCGACCGCCGATATGTGCGTGGACTGCAAGAATCTGGCAGAAATAAAGGAAAAACAGGTCGGCAAGTAATCCCTGCCGAACTGAACGAATGGGGCGTACAAACGCCCCATTTTTGTTTCTGGCGTTCAGCGATTTTCCAGTAGTATCCGGCCCATGACAGCCTCTCCCTATATCGGGCGTTTCGCCCCCACGCCCAGCGGCCATCTGCACTTCGGCTCGCTGGTCGCCGCCCTCGCCTCCTACCTCGACGCCCGCGCCAACCATGGCCGCTGGTTGATGCGTATGGAAGACCTCGACCCTCCACGCGAAGAACCCGGCGCCCAGGCGGCAATCCTGCACGCCCTGGAAAGCTACGGTTTTGAGTGGGACGGTGAACGGGTCCGACAAAGCGATCGGCACGACGCCTACGCCAAGGTGCTGAACGACCTGTTCAACCACGGCTTGGCCTATGCCTGCACCTGCTCGCGTAAACAACTGGAGCCCTACCACGGGATTTACCCAGGTTTGTGCCGTAATGCCGGTCACGACCAGCACGATGCAGCCATCCGCCTGCGCGTTCCGGAGTTGGAATACCACTTTACCGACCGCGTACAGGGCGAATTCCGACAACACCTGGGCCGCGATGTAGGCGATTTCGTCATCCGCCGCCGCGATGGCCTCTACGCCTACCAACTGGCCGTAGTGCTGGATGACGCCTGGCAAGGTGTTACCGACATCGTCCGCGGCGCCGACCTGCTCGACTCCACGCCACGCCAGTTGTACCTGCAAGAATTATTGGGGCTGCGCCAACCGCGCTACCTGCACGTGCCGCTGATCATCCAGCCGGACGGTAACAAGTTGGGTAAATCCTATCGTTCCCCGCCCTTGACCACGGACCAGGCCACGCCTTTGCTGTTGAGAGCCTTGCGCGCCCTCGGCCAGCAACCCGGCGACGAGCTGCTTCACGCCAGCCCACGGGAACTGCTGGATTGGGGCATTGCACACTGGGATGCGCGGCTGATCCCGCGCACACTCACGCTGGCCGAAACACAGTTGCGCTGAAGGCGCTTGCAGCCGGCCAGGCATCCGTTACCATCGCCGCAATTATTCGATCAGAGGCCAACATGTACATCTATCGCTTGGTCCTGCTGCTGGTCGTCGGGATCTACCTGTTTTCCCCCGCCATCATGGATTGGTGGATCGACGCCACAGGCGCCTGGTATCGCCCCTATCTGCTGTGGCTGATCCTGATCGTCGTGACTTTCATCCTGCAGAGCCAAAAAGATGCCGATGAGCTTTAGCCTCACCCAGATGCTGCTGATCAGCGCCGCCTACCTGGCCGCGTTGTTCGGCGTCGCCTGGATCAGTGAGCGCGGAATGATTCCGCGGGCGATCATTCGCCATCCGTTGACCTACACCTTGTCCTTGGGCGTGTACGCCAGCGCCTGGGCGTTTTATGGCACGGTGGGTCTGGCCTATCAGTACGGGTATGGCTTTCTGTCCAGTTACCTCGGGGTGTCCGGGGCCTTTTTGCTGGCGCCAGTGCTGCTGTACCCGATCCTGAAGATCACCCGGACCTATCAGCTGTCGTCCCTGGCCGACCTGTTCGCCTTTCGCTTTCGCAGCACCTGGGCCGGCGCGTTGACCACGATTTTCATGCTGATCGGTGTGCTGCCCTTGCTGGCCCTGCAGATCCAGGCGGTGGCCGACTCCATCAGCATCCTGACCCGTGAGCCGGTGCAATATCGCGTCGCCCTGGCCTTCTGCGCGCTGATCAGCCTGTTCACGATTTTCTTCGGTTCGCGCCACATCGCCACCCGCGAGAAACACGAAGGCCTGGTCTTTGCGATTGCTTTCGAGTCGGTGATCAAGCTGATCGCTATCGGTGGCGTCGGGCTCTATGCGCTCTACGGCGTGTTCGACGGCCCGCAACAGCTGGAGTTGTGGCTGCTGCAAAACCAGACCGCCCTCGCCGCGCTGCACACCCCGCTGCAGGAAGGCCCGTGGCGCACGCTGCTGCTGGTGTTCTTCGCCTCGGCCATCGTGATGCCGCACATGTACCACATGACGTTCACCGAGAACCTCAACCCGCGCTCGCTGGTCAGCGCCAGTTGGGGCTTGCCGCTGTTCCTGCTGTTGATGAGCCTGGCGGTGCCGCTGATCCTCTGGGCCGGCCTCAAGTTGGGCGCCACCACCAACCCCGAATACTTCACCCTCGGTGTCGGCATTGCCGCCAACAGCAAGGCCCTGGCGCTGCTGGCCTATGTTGGCGGTTTGTCAGCGGCCAGCGGTTTGATCATCGTCACGACGCTGGCCCTCTCGGGCATGGCGCTCAATCACCTGGTGCTGCCGCTGTACCAGCCGCCGGCCGAAGGTAATATCTACCGCTGGCTGAAATGGACCCGCCGCGCGCTGATCGTCGCGATCATCATGGCCGGCTACGGTTTCTACCTGCTGCTGGGCGCCGGGCAAGACCTGGCCAACCTGGGGATCGTCGCGTTTGTCGCAACCTTGCAGTTCCTGCCGGGGGTGTTGTCGGTGCTGTACTGGCCGACGGCCAATCGGCGTGGTTTTATCGCCGGGCTGCTCGCGGGGATTCTGGTGTGGATGATCACCATGCTGCTGCCGCTGGTCGGCAATCTGCAGGGTTTCTACATCCCGCTGCTGAACATGATCTACGTGCTCGACGACACCAGTTGGCACATGGCGGCGATTGCCTCGTTGGCCGCCAACGTGCTGATGTTCACCCTGATCTCGCTGTTCACCAACGCCAGCCCGGAAGAAACCAGCGCCGCCGAAGCCTGCGCGGTGGACAACGTGCGCCGTCCGCAACGCCGCGAGCTGCATGCCGCCTCGCCCCAGGAGTTCGCCACGCAACTGGCCAAACCCCTGGGCGCCAAGGCCGCGCAAAAGGAAGTCGAACAGGCGTTGCGCGATCTCTATCTGCCGTTCGACGAGCGCAGGCCCTACGCGCTGCGCCGCCTGCGCGACCGAATCGAAGCCAACCTGTCCGGGCTGATGGGTCCCAGCGTGTCACAGGACATGGTGGAAACGTTCCTGCCTTACAAGGCGAGCGGTGAAAACTACGTCACTGAGGACATCCATTTCATCGAAAGCCGGCTGGAGGATTACCACTCACGCCTCACCGGCCTCGCCGCCGAACTCGATGCCTTGCGCCGTTACCATCGCCAGACCCTGCAGGAACTGCCGATGGGGGTCTGTTCCCTGGCCAAGGACCAAGAGATTCTGATGTGGAACAAAGCCATGGAGGAACTCACCGGGATCGCCGCGCAACGGGTCGTGGGCTCGCGCCTCAATACCCTGGGCGACCCGTGGAAGGAACTGCTGCAAGGCTTTATCAACCTGCCCGACGAACACTTGCACAAGCAGCACCTGGCCCTCGATGGCCAGACCCGCTGGCTCAACCTGCACAAGGCGGCGATCGACGAGCCCCTGGCCCCCGGTAACAGCGGCCTGGTGTTGCTGGTGGAAGACCTGACTGAAACCCAGATGCTCGAAGACAAGCTGGTGCATTCCGAACGCCTGGCGAGTATCGGTCGCCTGGCTGCCGGCGTGGCCCATGAAATCGGCAACCCGATCACCGGTATTGCCTGCCTCGCGCAGAACCTGCGCGAAGAGCGCGAGGAAGACGGCGAAATCACCGAGATCAGTGGGCAGATCCTCGAACAGACCAAGCGCGTGTCGCGCATCGTGCAGTCGCTGATGAGCTTCGCCCACGCCGGCGCCCATCAGAACCACGACGAAGCGGTGTGCCTGGCCGAAGTCGCACAGGATGCCATTGGGCTGCTGGCCTTGAACCGGCGCAATTTCGAAGTACAGTTCTTCAATCTGTGCGATCCGGACCACTGGGTCGACGGAGACTCCCAGCGCTTGGCGCAGGTGCTGATCAACCTGTTGTCGAACGCCCGTGACGCCTCCCCGGCCGGCAGTGCGGTACGCGTCAAGAGCGAGGCATTCGAGCACACGGTCGACTTGATCGTGGAGGACGAAGGCAGCGGCATTCCACAGAACATCAAGGACCGCTTGTTCGAACCCTTCTTCACCACCAAGGACCCCGGTGAAGGCACCGGTCTGGGCCTTGCACTGGTCTATTCCATCGTTGAAGAGCATTATGGACAAATCACCATCGACAGCCCGGCTGACACAGAAAGCCAACGCGGCACCCGTATTCGGGTGACCTTGCCGCGTCATGTCGAAGCGACGTCCGCTGTGAACTGAGACCGTCGAGAGAATTGAATCAATGCCGCACATTTTGATCGTCGAAGACGAAACCATTATCCGCTCTGCCTTGCGTCGCCTGCTTGAACGTAATCAGTACCAGGTCAGCGAAGCCGGCTCGGTGCAGGAAGCCCAAGAGCGATTCAGCATTCCCACGTTCGACCTGATTGTTAGCGACCTGCGCCTGCCGGGCGCGCCGGGCACCGAGTTGATCAAGCTCGGCCAGGGCACCCCGGTGCTGATCATGACCAGCTACGCCAGCCTGCGCTCGGCAGTGGACTCGATGAAGATGGGCGCGGTGGACTACATCGCCAAGCCGTTCGACCACGATGAGATGCTCCAGGCCGTGGCCCGCATCCTGCGCGACCGCCAGTCGGCCAGCAGCGCTCCCACCGAACAGCGCACCGCCGGCAAGGCTGCCAACGGCGCCGACAAGCCGGGCATCGACAACAGCAATGGCGAGATCGGCATCATCGGTTCCTGCCCACCGATGCAGGACCTGTACAGCAAGATCCGCAAAGTCGCGCCGACGGACTCGAATGTGCTGATCCAAGGCGAATCGGGGACCGGTAAGGAACTGGTGGCCCGCGCCCTGCACAACCTGTCCAAGCGCGCCAAGGCACCGATGATCTCGGTGAACTGCGCGGCAATTCCTGAATCCCTGATCGAATCCGAATTGTTCGGCCACGAGAAAGGCGCGTTTACCGGTGCCAGCGCCGGGCGCGCGGGCCTGGTGGAAGCGGCGGACGGCGGCACGCTGTTCCTCGACGAAATCGGCGAGTTGCCCCTGGAAGCCCAGGCGCGTCTGCTGCGCGTGCTGCAGGAAGGGGAAATCCGCCGCGTAGGTTCGGTGCAATCGCAGAAGGTTGATGTGCGCCTGATCGCGGCCACTCACCGTGATTTGAAGAGCCTGGCCAAGATTGGCCAGTTCCGCGAAGACTTGTACTACCGCCTGCATGTCATCGCGCTCAAGCTACCGGCCCTGCGTGAACGGGGCGCCGACGTCAACGAGATCGCCAACGCGTTCCTGTTGCGCCAGAGCGCACGCATCAACCGTACCGACCTGCGGTTCGCGGCGGACGCCGAGCAGGCGATTCGGCACTACTCGTGGCCGGGTAACGTGCGGGAGTTGGAGAATGCGGTCGAGCGTGCGGTGATTCTGTCGGAGAGCCCGGAAATTTCCGCCGAAATGCTGGGTATCGATATAGAACTCAGCGACCTGGACGACGACGATTTCCTCGGCCTGGCCCCGCAACAGGGCGCCGCCGGGAATACCAGCCATGAACCGACGGAAGATTTGTCACTGGAAGACTACTTCCAGCATTTCGTCCTGGAGCACCAGGACCACATGACCGAGACCGAACTGGCGCGCAAGCTGGGCGTGAGCCGCAAGTGCCTGTGGGAACGGCGCCAGCGCTTGGGCATTCCACGACGCAAGACCGGAGTGGCCAGCGAGAGTTGAGGGTGCGCCCCCACAGGTAACACCCGCCGATGTGAAAAAACTGTTACCGCGGATATTTCGCGTAACAAAAGCCGGGGCTTACGGTAACGAAGCCCCGGCTTTTTTTTCGCCGCCAAAAAACCAAAAACCCCTCAACCCCCCGTTTTTGCTGGTCGGCACAAAAGTTGGCACGCACCCTGCTATATGCTTAGTACAAAAACAATAACAAGCTTTGTACAAGACAATAAAAATAAGACGAATCGACTCACGCACAATAAAAACAACACGGCGGAGGCGCAGCTAACTGATTCTTTTGGAGAGGCGTTGCATTTGGGGCTTGCCCCGCAACCAGGCAGAGAACAACAAAAACTGCCCTAAGGCAGAGCCTGAACTGGTTGGATCGTAGATCAGCAACACAGCAACCAAAGCAATCCGTTTGCTCTTGACTCCCGATTGGGAGTGCCATGAAGGTCACACTTCATGGCGAGGGCGATCAACAAAAACAAGAAGCCCGAAACCAATAATAAAAATAGAGCACGCAACTACTTCTGGGGGAGCTTCGGCTCCCCTTGTAGTTTCCGGTATTTAACGTTTTGAGGCTTATGGCGCAAGGCCTGCAGCTTGTTCCTACACCATCCCCCGACTAAATGCTAGAATCCCGGCCCATCATGCGGTCATTCTTTGTTATGGCCGAACATTCCTTCAAACAGTGCATCCCATGCTGAAGAAGTTGTTCCAGTCATTCCGTTCCCCCTTGCGTCGAACGCAACACAAACGCAGCACGCCTGAAGTGCTCAACAGCAGCCAACATTCGCTGCAACGCGCTCAGTTCAGCCGTTATGCAGTGAACATCGTCGAACGCTTGCAGAACGCCGGCTACCAGGCTTATCTGGTGGGCGGGTGTGTACGCGACATGTTGCTTAATATCACGCCCAAGGACTTCGACGTCGCCACCAGCGCCACGCCCGAGCAAGTGCGTGCCGAGTTTCGCAATGCGCGAATCATCGGCCGCCGCTTCAAGCTGGTGCATATTCACTTTGGCCGCGAAATCATCGAGGTCGCGACCTTCCGCGCCGGTCATCCGCAAAACGATGAGGAAGAGGACACCAATCAGTCTTCCCGAAACGAAAGCGGACGCATCCTGCGCGACAACGTCTACGGCACCTTGGAAGAAGACGCGCAGCGCCGCGACTTCACCATCAACGCCCTGTATTACGACCCGGTCAGTGAGCGCATCCTCGATTACGCCAACGGCGTACACGACATTCGCAACAACCTGATCCGCCTGATCGGAGACCCGGCGCAGCGCTACCAGGAAGACCCGGTACGCATGCTGCGGGCGGTGCGTTTCGCTGCGAAGCTGAACTTCGGTATCGAGCGACACACCGCTGCGCCGATTCGCGAACTGGCGCCGATGCTGCGGGAAATCCCCTCGGCGCGCCTGTTCGAAGAAGTGCTCAAGCTGTTTCTCTCGGGCTACGCCGCCGACACCTTCGAAATGCTCGTCGACCTGCAGTTGTTCGATCCATTGTTCCCGGCGAGTGCCGAAGCACTGGAATACAACCCGACGTATACCCACACCCTGATCAGCGAAGCGTTGATCAACACCGACCTGCGCATCAAGCAGAACAAACCGGTCACCCCGGCGTTCCTGTTTGCCGCCTTGTTGTGGCCGGCCTTGCCGAAACGCGTACTGCGCCTTCAGGATCGCGGCATGCCGCCGATCCCGGCCATGCAGGAAGCCGCTCACGAGCTGATCGCCGAGCAGTGCCAGCGCATCGCCATTCCGAAACGCTTCACCATACCGATCCGCGAGATCTGGGACATGCAGGAACGCCTGCCGCGTCGCAGCGGCAAGCGCGCCGACCTGTTGCTGGACAACCCGCGCTTCCGCGCCGGCTACGACTTCCTGCTGCTGCGTGAAAGCGCCGGCGAGCAGACCGACGGCCTGGGCGAATGGTGGACCGACTACCAGGACGCCAATGACAGCGAGCGCCGCGAGATGATTCGTGAGCTCGGCAGCAAAGGCGATGGCGTCGGCGAAGGCGTTGGCCCGAAAAAACGTCGTCGCAGCGGCAGCAAACGCAAGCGCAGCGCCGGCGATGCCTCGGGCGCCGCAGGCGAATAAACGTGGAACGCATCTACATCGGCATGGGCAGCAACCTGGCGGCCCCGGATCAACAATTGCGCAGCGCTATCGAAGCGTTGGCGCAATTGCCGGACACTACCGTCGCGGGGGTGTCGGCCTTCTATCAAAGCGACTCGCTGCTCCCCGGCCAACCGCGCTACACCAATGCGGTTGCGGCCCTGGACAGCAGCCTGGCGCCGCTGGAACTGCTCGATGCGCTGCAAGCCATCGAGAACGACCAAGGCCGCGAACGCCTTGAGCGTTGGGGCCCACGCACGCTCGACCTGGATATCCTGCTGTACGGCGACCGCCTGATCGACGAACCCCGCCTGCAAGTGCCGCACTACCAGATGCACCTGCGCGCCTTCGTGCTGTACCCGCTGGCCGAACTGGCGCCAGCCACCCTGCAATTGCCCGATGGCCAGCGCCTCAGCGACCTGCTGGCAGCCTGCCCGTTTGTCGGCCTGGAACGCATCGCTACTGCCTGACTCGCTGCCTGCCCCACCCTGCTGAATCGCATCAGTTACAGCGGTAACACCACCGCCGTAACAATGCGGTAACACATGCAATTGACTTCCCGTGCCCTCCTCACGACTATAGGCGTCCCGCTGCCGCCAACCGGCGCTAAAGGGCGCAATCCAGGCCTTATAAGCACTGCTATCAAGAAAGTGCGCCTGTATAAACGAAGACTCACGCGCGTTACTCGCTGTTTCCAAGCGCCTGAACGAGGACCCTTTTCATGCCAGACGTTACCCTGACCACCTTGCAGAGTCTCAAGCTCAAAGGTGAAAAAATCACCATGCTGACCTGCTATGACGCCACCTTCGCCCACGCCTGCTGCCAAGCCGGTGTCGAGGTGCTACTGGTGGGCGACTCCCTGGGCATGGTTCTTCAAGGGAATGACAGCACCCTGCCCGTCACCACGGATGAACTCGCCTACCATACCGCTAGCGTCAAGCGCGGTAACGACGGCGCGTTTATCATCGCCGACCTGCCATTCATGGGTTACGCCACCCTCGAACAAACCTTCCAGAACGCCGGCAAACTGATGCAGGCCGGGGCGCACATGGTCAAGCTGGAAGGCGCCGTCTGGCTCGCCGAGTCGATCCGCCTGCTGGCTGAACGTGGCGTGCCGGTGTGTGCGCACATGGGCCTGACGCCGCAGTCCGTGAATCTCCTCGGCGGCTATAAGGTCCAAGGCCGCAATGAAGCCCAGGCGCGCCAGATGCGTGCCGATGCCATTGCCCTGGAACAAGCCGGCGCGGCGATGATCGTGCTCGAATGCGTGCCCAGCGAACTGGCCGCAGAAATCACCCATGCGGTTAAAGTGCCCGTAATCGGCATTGGGGCCGGGTCGGCCACCGACGGCCAGGTCCTGGTGTTGCACGACATGCTCGGCCTGTCGATGACCGGCCGCGTGCCGAAGTTCGTGAAGAACTTCATGACCGGCCAAGACAGCATCCACGCCGCGTTGAGCGCATACGTTGCCGAAGTCAAAGGCGTGACCTTCCCTGGCGCCGAACACGGATTCTCTGCATGAACACCGTAAAAACCGTCCGCGAACTGCGGGCTGCCGTCGCCCATGCCCGCAACGCCGGCAAACGCATAGGCTTTGTGCCCACCATGGGCAACCTGCACAGCGGCCACGCGACCCTGGTGGCCAAGGCTGCCCAGCAGGCGGACTTCGTGGTGGCGAGCATCTTCGTCAACCCGCTGCAGTTTGGCGTCGGCGAAGACCTGGACACCTACCCGCGCACCCTCGCCGCCGACCAGGAAAAGCTCCTGCAAGCCGGCTGCAACCTGTTGTTCGCGCCGACCGTCGAGGAAATATACCCCGGCGGCATGACCGGCCAGACCCGCGTCAGCGTGCCGCAATTGTCCGAAGGCCTGTGCGGCGCCAGCCGTCCCGGGCACTTTGAAGGCGTGGCCACTGTGGTCAATAAGTTGTTCAACATGGTCCAGCCGGACATGGCCGTATTTGGCCAGAAGGACTACCAGCAACTGGCCGTGATTCGCGCCATGGTCCATGACCTGAACATGCCGATCCAGATCATCGGTGAACCGACCGTCCGCGCCGATGACGGCCTCGCGCTGTCATCACGCAACGGTTACCTCACCGCCGAGCAGCGGGCGATCGCGCCGGTGCTGTACCGCAGCCTGAGTCAGATGGCCGCCGCCATCAAACACGGTGACCGCGACTTCGCCAAACTGCGTGCCGAGCAGGTCCAGCAGATCGAGGCCGCCGGGATGCGCCTGGATTACCTCGAAGTGCGCCAAGGCGTCCACCTGCGTCCAGCCACGCCCGAGGATCGCGACGTAGTTATCCTGGTTGCGGCCTACCTGGGGGCGACACGCCTCATCGATAACCTGCACCTGAACCTCGACTGACCCCAGCCTGATGCGCCGGTATAAAAAAGTACCGGCCACAGCGCAGACAAAGCCAAGACATATCGACACGCTAGGTTTAATGTATTCGCCCAGCGCTATGGTTAGCGCTGTCTGGAACCCATTGTTTGATGAAACACTGGATGTTTCGGGCTTTGAAGTGTCCTAAAGGCAGTCCCCGTAATAAAAGGAAACCCGCAGCGATGGCGTACTACCGCACCCCTCATGACGTTACCGCTCTGCCGGCCTGGCAAGCGCTCAATCAACATCGCCAAGCCATGCAGGATTTCAGCATGCGCGACGCGTTCAATGCCAATCCTCAGCGTTTTTCCCAATTCACCTTGAGCAGCTGCGGGCTCTTCCTCGATTACTCGAAAAACCTGATCACCAGCGAAACCCGCGACCTGCTCGTGGGCCTGGCCAAGGAAGTCGACCTTAAAGCCGCGATCGACGCGCTGTATGCCGGCGAACCGGTGAACTCCTCCGAGGGGCGCCCTGCCCTGCACACCGCCCTGCGCCGCCCGGTGGGCGACAAGTTGTCGGTCAACGGCGTGAACATCATGCCGGACGTACACAAGGTGCTGAACCAGATCACCGACCTCGTGGGCCGCATCCACGACGGCCTGTGGCGTGGCTACAGCGAGAAGCCGATCACCGACGTGGTGAACATCGGCATCGGTGGCTCGTTCCTCGGCCCGGAGCTGGTCTCCGAAGCGCTGCTGTCCTACGCCCACAAAGGCGTGCGCTGCCACTACCTGGCGAATATCGACGGCAGTGAGTTCCACGAACTGACCATGAAACTGCGCGCCGAGACCACGCTATTCATCGTCTCGTCGAAATCCTTCAACACCCTCGAAACCCTGAAAAACGCCCAGGCCGCCCGCGCCTGGTACCTGGCCCAGGGTGGCTCGGAAGCCGAGCTGTATCGCCACTTCATCGCCGTATCGAGCAACAACGCGGCCGCCGTGGCCTTCGGTATTCGCGAAGAAAACATCTTCCCGATGTGGGACTGGGTCGGCGGCCGTTACTCGCTGTGGTCGGCTATCGGTTTGCCAATCGCCCTGGCCATCGGCATGTCGAACTTCAAGGAGCTGCTGTCCGGGGCCTACACCATGGACCAGCATTTCCAGAACACGCCGTTCGAACAGAACATGCCGGTGCTGCTTGGCCTGCTGGGTGTGTGGTACGGCAACTTCTGGGGCGCGCAGAGCCATGCGATCCTGCCCTACGACCACTACCTGCGTAACATCACCAAACACTTGCAACAGCTGGACATGGAATCCAACGGCAAGAGCGTGCGCCAGGACGGTACGCCAGTGTCCACCGATACCGGTCCGGTGATCTGGGGCGGCGTGGGCTGCAACGGTCAGCACGCGTACCACCAGTTGCTGCACCAGGGCACCCAACTGATCCCGGCTGACTTTATCGTGCCGATCGTCAGCTTCAACCCGGTGTCCGACCACCATCAGTGGCTGTACGCCAATTGCCTGTCCCAGAGCCAGGCACTGATGCTCGGCAAGACCCGCAGCGAAGCCGAAGCCGAACTGCGCGACAAGGGCCTGCCGGAAGCCGAAGTGCAAAAGCTGGCCCCGCACAAGGTGATCCCGGGCAACCGTCCGAGCAACACCCTGGTGGTCGAGCGCATCAGCCCGCGGCGCCTGGGCGCACTGGTCGCCATGTATGAGCACAAAGTGTTCGTGCAAAGCGTGATCTGGGGCATCAACGCCTTCGACCAATGGGGCGTGGAGCTGGGCAAGGAGCTGGGCAAAGGCGTTTACAACCGCCTGACCGGCGCCGAAGAAACCCCGGCCGACGATGCGTCGACCCAGGGCCTGATCAACTACTTCCGCGGTCGTCACCGCGGCTGACGTCGGTCACACAGGGCCGACGTCCATTTGGACGTCGGCCTTGAACCCTCCCCCTACTGGGTGCATCTTGATGACTTGTCGCAAAAACAAGAATAAGGATCGCTCATGTTCGATATCAGCACGTTTCCCATCGCCGATGCCGTTCGCCGGGCTGCGCAACTGAGTCAAGAGGACTACCAGCGCCTCTATCGCCAATCCATCGAACAGCCGGACACGTTTTGGGCTGAACAGGCCAAGCGCTTTCTCGATTGGATAACCCCCTGGCACACCGTCAATACCTCGGACATCAAGACCGGCGCCACCCAATGGTTTGCCGGCGGCCAATTGAACGTCAGCTACAACTGCATCGACCGTCACCTGGCGCAACGCGCCGATCAGCCAGCCTTCATCTGGGAGGGCGATGATCCGACCACGTCTTCCACCATCACCTACCGCCAACTGCACCAAAACGTCAGCCGCCTGGCCAATGTGCTGAAAAACCGTGGCGTGAAAAAGGGCGACCGGGTGTGTATCTACATGCCGATGATTCCTCAAGCGGCCTACGCCATGCTCGCCTGTACGCGGATTGGGGCAGTGCATTCAGTGGTGTTTGGTGGTTTCTCACCCGACGCCCTGCGCGACCGCATTCTCGACGCCGACTGCCGCACGGTGATCACCGCCGATGAAGGCGTGCGCGGCGGCAAGCCGGTGGCGTTGAAACAAAATGTCGACAAGGCCCTGGCCAGTTGCCCGAACGTCAGCACCGTACTGGTGGTGGCGCGTACCGGGGCGGCCGTGAACTGGAGCGACGGCCGCGACCTCAACTATCAACAGGCCGTGGATGCCGCCAGCGACGACTGCCCGCCCGAGCCGATGGACGCCGAAGACCCGCTGTTTATCCTCTACACCTCCGGCAGCACCGGCAAACCCAAGGGCGTGCTGCACACCACCGGCGGCTACCTGCTGCAAGCCGCGATGACCTTCAAATACGTGCTCGACTACCGCGATGGCGAAGTGTTCTGGTGTACCGCCGATGTGGGCTGGGTCACCGGCCATAGCTACATCGTGTACGGCCCGCTGGCTAACGGCGCCACGTCGCTGATATTCGAAGGCCTGCCCGTCTACCCGAGCAGCTCGCGCTTCTGGCAGGTCATCGACAAGCACCAAGTCAATATCTTCTACACCGCGCCCACGGCCCTGCGCGCGTTGATGCGCGAGGGTCACGCCCCGCTGGAAAACACCTCACGTGCCAGCCTGCGCCTGCTGGGCAGCGTCGGCGAGCCGATCAACCCGGAAGCCTGGGACTGGTACTTCAACGCCGTCGGCGAACAACGCTGCCCGATTGTCGATACCTGGTGGCAGACCGAAACCGGCGGCATCATGCTCAGCCCGCTGGTCAGTGCCCAGCGCATCAAGCCCGGCTGCGCGACCCAACCGATGTTCGGCGTACTGCCGGTGCTGCTCGATGAACACGGCAAGGAAATCAACGGCCCCGGCAGCGGCGTGCTGGCGATCAAATCCAGCTGGCCGGGGCAGATCCGCAGTGTCTATGGCGACCCGCAACGCATGATCGATACGTACTTCAAACCCTACCCCGGTTATTACTTTACCGGCGATGGCGCGCGGCGCGATGAAGACGGCGATTACTGGATCACCGGGCGCATTGACGATGTGATCAACGTCTCCGGCCACCGTATTGGCACCGCCGAGGTGGAAAGTGCCCTGGTGTTACATGACTGGGTGGCCGAAGCTGCGGTGGTGGGGTATCCCCATGACATCAAAGGCCAGGCCATCTATGCGTTCGTCACGCCGATGAATGGCGTGGAACCCAGCGATACGCTGAAAAAACACCTGCTCGAACTGGTCAGCAAGGAAATCGGCAGCTTTGCCAAACCGGAACTGATCCAATGGGCCCCGGCCTTGCCGAAAACCCGCTCGGGTAAGATCATGCGACGCATTTTGCGCAAGATCGCCTGCAACGAGTTGGACAGCCTCGGGGATACCTCCACCCTGGCCGACCCCAGCGTGGTCGCCGGCCTGATCAATAAACGCCTGAACCGATAGGAACCCGCGCGTCGCCATGGAATTTATCCGCAGCCGTATCGAAACCCAGTTGATGAGCCTCACCGGCTTGTCGCTGGGCCAGTTGGACCTGGAAAACCCCAAGGGCGACCCCGGCCTGTTCGGCCCGGACTCGGTCAGTTGGCAAGTGCATGGCGACTTCAGCAGCATGCTCATCGGCGGCATCAGCGCCTTGATGCTGCAAGCCTTGCACCCCTTGGCGCTGGCCGGCGTGTGGGACCATTCGAATTTTCGCCAGGACCTGCTCGGGCGCCTGCGCCGCACTTCGCAGTTCATCTCCGGCACCACCTTCGGCTCGCGCAAAGACGCCGAATGGCTGATCGAAAAAGTGCGCACCGTTCACCTCCAGGTCGTCGGGCATGCGCCGGACGGCCGCCCCTACGCGGCCAGCGACCCGGAGCTGCTGACCTGGGTGCATGTGGCGGAGGTCAGCAGCTTCCTCGCCGCTCACCTGCGTTATCGCAACCCACAGCTGTCGGGGCGCGACCAGGATCGTTACTACGACGAAATCGCGCTGGTCGCCGAACGCCTGGGCGCACGGAATGTGCCACGCTCACGCGAGGAAATTGCGGATTATCTGGCGTGTATTCGTCCGCAATTGTTGTGCGACGAGCGCAGCCGCGAAGTGCTGCGCCTGCTGCTCGATGCGCCGGCTCCCAGCACGCTGGCAAAACCCTTTGGCGCCCTGATGATGCAGGCCGGGATCGACCTGCTGCCGGACTGGGCGGGCGCGATGCTGGGGCAACACCCAAGCCTGTTGCAACGCCAGTTGGTGCGTGCCGGGGTCAAGCGCAGCGCACCGTTGCTGCGTTGGGCGATGCGCAATGGCTCGGTGCAGCGCGCACATCGGCGGATGGGGTTGATGTAGGCGGCGCTGCATAGCTGCTAAACTCCGCGCCCACATTTACCCAGCAAGGCGCGCTCCATGTCTCCCCTGAACCAGGCGCTGCGCGCCGCCCTCGATCATCGCCAAGACCTGATCAGCGAGCTGCATGCCCACGGCACCGACTGCTACCGGCTGTTCCATGGTAGCCAGGAAGGTGCAGGTGGCCTGACCATCGACCGCTATGGCCCGCAATTGCTGGTGCAGAGCTTCCACCAGGCGCTGGAAACCACCGACCTGCTGGAGCTGCATCAACTGATCAACCAGTACATGGGCCTGGAATTGCTGCTGGTGTACAACGATCGTTCCCGTGGCAACTCGCGGATCGACCGCGAAGACACGGTCTACCGCGCCACACCCGAGGCGCTGCAGGATCTGGTCGGCCACGAATGGGGCCTCAATTACCGCGTGCGTGGCCGCCATGCCGGGCAAGACCCGTTGCTGTTCCTCGACCTGCGCAACACTCGCGGCTGGGTCAAGGCACACAGTGCCGGCAAAAGCGTGCTGAACCTGTTTGCCTACACCTGTGGCGTGGGCCTGAGCGCTGCCGCCGGCGGTGCCCGTGAAGTGTGCAACCTGGATTTTGCCGAAGGCAACCTGGCGGTCGGGCGCGAAAACGGCTTGCTCAACCCGCAGCTGGTAAGCATGACGTTCGTGCAGTCCGATTATTTCCCGGCGATTCGCCAACTGGCCGGCCTGCCGATCACCCAGCGGCGCGGGCAGAAACTGCCGAGCTATCCCCGCCTGGAACCGCGTCAATATGACCTGGTGCTACTTGACCCGCCGGCTTGGGCCAAGAGCGCCTTTGGCACCGTCGACCTGTTACGCGACTATCAAAGCCTGCTCAAGCCGGCGCTGCTGGCAACCGCCGATGACGGCGTGCTGATCTGCTGCAATAACCTGGCAAAAGTGAGCATGGACGACTGGCGTGAGCAGGTTCTACGTTGCGCCGAGAAAGCCGGGCGTCCGGTACGCGACTGGCAAGTCATGCCACCTGGCGCCGACTTTCCGTCGCAAGACCAGCAACCACCGCTGAAGACTCTGATCCTGCAGTTATAGGAATTTTCTGAAAGGAGCTGGCTCTTCGGAACCGAAAACCCGTGCCATACTCCAAGGCACTCCTGTTCAACATAGATGGCGCCGCCCCATGCCCAAAGGATTGATCCGCGCCACTGGCGCCTTGTTGACTGTTGTTGCCCTGTACAGCTTGCTGGGCTTTTTGATTTTGCCCGGCATTGCCCTTCGCATAGCCAACCAACAGTTGGCCAACTACGCTACGGTGCCGGCGCGCATCGAGCGTATCGAGCTCAACCCGTTCAGTCTGGAACTGACGCTGTGGGGCCTTAAAATCGGCGAACCCGGCAAGGAACAAGTGGGTTTCGAGCGGCTGTACGCCAACCTGCAGCTCGACAGCCTGTGGACCCGCGCCCTGCACCTGGCCGATGTGCAACTCGACAAACCCAAGACCGAGTTGCTGTTCGACAAGTCCGGCCAGTTGAACCTGGCGCAGTTGTTCAAACTGCCGCCCAGCGAAGCGACCCCGACAGACCCCAACGCCAAGCCGTTCCCGCTGCGTATCGAGCGGATCAAGCTGGCGGGCGGCTATGTGCATTTCCAGGATCTGCGCCCCAGCGAGCCGATCGAGTTCCTCTACGACAAACTCGACTTCGAGCTGAAGAACCTCAGCACCCTGCCGGAAGACAATGCCAACATGACCCTGGTCGCCGCCGGCCCGGAAGGTGGGCAGATCGACTGGAAAGGTAACGTCAGCCTGGTGCCGATCACCTCCAAAGGCACCCTGAAAATCACCGACGGCAAGATGAAAGCCTGGTGGCCCTATGTGCGTGACGCACTGCCGTTGGTGCTCGAAAACGGTGTGCTCAACTTCAGCACGGACTACACGTTCAGCCTGGCCAAAGAGACCGAGCTGAACCTGACCAACACCGCCGCCAGCATCGCGCCATTCGCCATCAAGGCGCCGGATGGCCGGCCGCTGGTGCGCCTGGAGCGCCTGGACGTCAGCGAAACCACGATCGACCTGGCCAAGCAGCAGGTGGTGGTCGGCAAGATCCGCAGCAACAAGCTGGAAACCTGGGCCGCCCGCGAGGCCGATGGGCAACTGGACTGGCAGAAACTGTTCGCCAGCCAGCCGAGCAAGCCGGCCAAGGCGCCGGAACCGGCCAGCGCACCAGCGGCTGCCGACTCGCCAAAACCCGCTGTCGCAGCGCCCAGCAAACCGTGGCAAGTCCTGCTCAAGGATGTGCAACTGCGTAACTATCAGGTCCACCTGGCCGACCGCCAGGCCAAACCCGCCGTTGCTCTGGAACTGGGCCCGCTGAACGTCGATGTGCAGAACTTCGACAGCCTCAACGGCAACCCCTTTACCCTCAAGGTCGACACCGGCCTGGGCAAGCAAGGCAAGATCCAGGCAACCGGCGAGGTCAACCTCAGCCCGGTCAGCGCCAAGCTGAAAGTGAACACCCAGGATATCGACCTGCGGGTCGCGCAATCCTATATCAGCCCGTTCATACGCCTGGAGCTGCGTAGCGGCATGCTCGGCAGCAACCTCGACGTGAACCTGAAAAGCACCGATCCTCTGGCCCTGCAGATCACCGGCCGGGCGCAGGTCGATCAGTTGCACACCCTCGACACACTCAAGACCCGCGACTTCCTAAAATGGCAGCGCCTGGTGTTGGAAGGCGTGAACTATCAGCATGGCAACAGCCTGTCGATCGACAAGGTCAACCTGCTGCAGCCCTACGTGCGCTTCATGATCAACGATGATCGCACCACCAACGTCGACGACCTACTGATCCCACAGCCCGCCAACAGCGGCGCCAAGCCGGCGGCCAAGGCGGCTGCCAGTAACGAAAAACCTCTGGGCATTCATATCGGGCAGATTGCGATCAACGACGGTTCGGCGAACTTCGCCGACTTCAGCCTCACGCCCAACTTCGCCACCGCGATTCAACAGCTCAACGGGCAGATCGGCACCATTGACAGCCGCCAGGCCAAACCGGCCAGTGTCGACATCAAGGGCAAAGTGGATCGCTATGCACCGGTCACCATCAAAGGCAGCGTGAACCCGTTCGATCCGATGGCGGCGCTGGATATCGCCACCAGCTTCAAACGTGTCGAACTGACAACCCTGACGCCCTACTCGGGTAAATTCGCCGGTTTCCGTATTCGCAAGGGCCGCCTTAACCTCGACCTGCATTATGTGATCATCAAAGGCCAGTTGAAGGCCGAGAACAAAGTGGTGGTCGAGCAACTGCAACTGGGTGAGAAGGTCGACAGTGCCGATGCGGTAGACCTGCCGATTCGCCTCGCGATCGCTCTGCTCAAGGACTCTGACGGCAAGATCTCGATTGAGCTGCCCGTCAGCGGCGACTTGAATAACCCGCAATTCAGCGTGATGCCGATCGTGTGGCAGACATTGCGCAACCTGGTGGTGCGCGCAGCAACGGCGCCCTTCAAGTTTATCGGTGGGCTGGTGACCGGCGGCGGTTCGGAAGACCTCGGCAATGTCTCGTTCGCAGCAGGCTCCAGCGAACTGAACAAAGACGCCGAGGGCGCCCTGAACACCCTGGCCAACGCCCTCAAGGAGCGCCCGACCCTGCGCCTGGAAATCGAAGGCACCGCGGCTGCCGACAGTGACGGCAAGTTCCTGGCAGAGCAGCGCCTGGAGCGTGAATACCAGTACAACTACTACAAGATGCTGCAGCGCCGTGGGGACAAGGTTCCGGCCCAGGCTTCCTTGCTGCAAGTACCGGAAAAGGAAAAAGCCCCGTTGCTCGAGGGTATCTACCGCACCCGCCTGAAGCAACAACCACCGGCGGAATGGAAAAACCTGAGCGACGATGAGCGCACGGCCAAACTGAAGGACGGCGTGATCACGTTCTGGAGTGGCAGCGACGTGCTGCTGCGCCAGCTCGGTCAGGACCGCGCGAGCACCATCAAGGACTACCTCGTGGACAAAGGGCAGTTGGAAGATGATCGGGTGTACTTCATCGATGCCAAACTTGGCCAGGCCGAGAAGGATGGCCGGGTGATAACGCCGATGCATCTGGACGCTGAGTAACCCCCCAATCGTCATACACCGACGAAATGCAGAATAGAACAGGCCCCGACACATGTGCCGGGGCCTGTAATGACCACATCCCTATGGTCGGTCGCATGAACCCGTGAGGTGCATTGAGTGGATATCTAACTCACTCGTTGCCGCCGACGCCTAGTTCAGACGATAGGTTGGGCGTTACTCTGCTTTCAGGCCATCGGCCGATACAGCTTTCACGCCTTTGATTTTCTTGGTGATGTTCACCGCAGTAGTTTTCTGCGCTTCAGTCACTGCGACGGAAGAAGACAGGGAAACTACACCCTTGTTGGTTTCGACTTTGATGTCGGTACCAGGAATACCTTTCTCGGTGACCAAGTCAGCCTTCACTTTGGTGGTGATCCAAGTGTCCGAAGTGGCTTCCTTGGATTTGTCGATGTTGTCAGCTTTTACCGCACCGCCAGCCAGCAAGCCGTCAGCGGACACCGCAGTGACACCCTTGATACGCTTGGTGATGGCTACGGCGGTGGCTTTCTGCGAGTCGGAGATGGCAACGGTCGAAGACAGGGAAACCACACCTTTGTTGGTCTCAACCTTGATGTCCGAACCTGGGATGCCCTTTTCGGTCAGCAGGTCAGCTTTGACTTTGGTGGTGATCCAAGTGTCCGAGGTGGACTCTTTGGCTTTGGTCATTTCGCCAGCAGCCAGTGTCATAGGCGCCTGAGAGGTTTGAGCGAAGGCAACGTTGGCCATGGCCAGGGTCAAAGCGGTAGCAGTTGCGGTAGCGAGAGCGAACTTCTTCATACGAGTAACTCCTGTTTTATTAAAAGTCTGCAGTGTGTGTACCTTGATGCTGCAGCGTTAACAGGAATATTGCAGGCACTGTGCCAAGTCGAATCATAAAAATAAAACCTTTAAAAACAACACGTTAAGAATTTAGCCAGTTTTCGCATTCGTGCAATTTGCATGAAGCGGATCGTGCCTGCATGCAAGTTGCGGTTTTTGGATGTGATTAAGCGCCTGATTTTTCGGCATTTTCCTGCGCGCATAAAAAAAGGACTCCGAAGAGTCCTTTTTCAGCGTGAAGCCTGCGGGTATTTAAACGCCCGAAGCCTTGGCTGCTGCCACGTCTTTGATGGACAGCTTGATGCGGCCGCGGTTGTCCACGTCCAGTACCAGCACTTCCACTTCCTGGCCTTCTTTTAGAATGTCGGTCACTTTCTCAACACGAGCGTCGCTCAGCATGGAGATGTGAACCAGACCGTCTTTGCCTGGCAGGATGTTGACGAATGCGCCGAAATCGACGATGCGCTCAACTTTACCGACGTAGATCTTGCCAATCTCGGCTTCGGCAGTGATGCCCAGAACGCGCTGACGCGCAGCTTCTGCAGCTTCCTTGGTTTCGCCGAAGATCTTGATCGAGCCGTCGTCTTCGATGTCGATCGAAGCCTTGGTTTCTTCACAGATCGCACGAATAGTCGCGCCGCCTTTACCGATAACATCACGGATTTTGTCGGTGTCGATTTTCATCGCGATCATGGTCGGAGCATTTTCCGACAGCTCGGTACGGGACTGACCAATGATCTGGTTCATCTGACCGAGGATGTTCAGGCGCGCTTCCAGGGCTTGGCCCAGAGCGATTTCCATGATCTCTTCGGTGATGCCCTTGATCTTGATGTCCATCTGCAGCGCGGTCACACCTTTGGCGGTACCGGCTACCTTGAAGTCCATGTCGCCCAGGTGATCTTCGTCGCCCAGGATGTCGGTCAGGATGGCGAACTTCTCGCCTTCTTTAACCAGGCCCATGGCGATACCGGCAACCGGTGCCTTCATTGGCACACCGGCGTCCATCAGTGCCAGGGAAGCACCGCAGACCGAAGCCATGGAGCTGGAACCGTTGGACTCGGTGATTTCCGACACAACACGGATGGTGTACGGGAACACGTCTGCGGCAGGCAGCATGGCCGCAATCGAACGACGGGCCAGACGGCCATGACCGATTTCACGACGACCAGCACCACCCATGCGACCACACTCGCCCACCGAGAACGGAGGGAAGTTGTAGTGCAGCATGAACGGGTCTTTTTTCTCGCCTTCCAGGGTGTCCAGCAGTTGTGCGTCACGGGCAGTACCCAGCGTCGCGACTACCAGAGCCTGGGTTTCACCACGGGTGAACAGCGCCGAACCGTGAGTCTTCGGCAGAACGCCGACTTCGATGTTCAGCGGACGCACGGTGCGAGTGTCGCGACCGTCGATACGTGGCTTGCCGTTCACGATGTTTTCGCGAACGGTGCGGTATTCGATTTCACCGAAAGCCGCTTTGACGTCGCTGGAAGAAGGCTGGCCTTCTTCACCGGACAGCTTGGCCACAACCTGATCCTTCAACTCGCCCAGGCGAGCGTAACGGTCGGCCTTGACGGTGATGGTGTAGGCCTGGGAGATCGCTTCGCCGAATTCGGAGCGGATAGCGCCCAGCAGTTCAGTCGCTTCGGCTTGTGGAGCCCACGCCCAAGTTGGCTTGGCAGCTTCGGCAGCGAGTTCTTTAACAGCGTTGATCACAACCTGGAACTCGTCGTGAGCAAACAGTACAGCGCCCAGCATCTGGTCTTCGGTCAGCTCTTTGGCTTCCGATTCAACCATCAATACGGCTTCCGAGGTACCGGCAACGACCATGTCCAGGCTCGAGGCTTTTTGCTGCTCGTAAGTCGGGTTCAGCAGGTAGCCGGTGCTTTCGTGGAAAGCAACGCGCGCGGCGCCGATCGGGCCATCGAAAGGAATACCAGAGATGGCCAGGGCAGCCGAGGTACCGATCATCGCAGCGATGTCCGGATCGGTCTTTTTGCTGGTGGAAACGACGGTGCAGACAACCTGCACTTCGTTCATGAAGCCTTCTGGGAACAGCGGACGGATCGGACGGTCGATCAGTCGGGAAGTCAGGGTTTCTTTCTCGGAAGGACGGCCTTCGCGCTTGAAGAAACCGCCAGGGATCTTACCGGCAGCGTAAGTCTTTTCCTGGTAGTGAACGGACAGAGGGAAGAAGCCCTTGCTTGGGTCCGCGTGCTTGGCGCCAACAACGGTCACCAGTACGGTAACGTCGTCGTCAACGGTAACCAGCACTGCGCCGGAGGCTTGACGGGCGATACGGCCTGTCTCGAGGGTAACGGTCGACTGACCGAACTGAAATTTTTTGATAACCGGGTTCACGGTGTCCTACCTTCTTTGTGGCTCTTGGGGAACTTGTCTTCTTGCGAAATTCTTGGGCAATGTCGGGAATCGGCCCAACCCTTGTCCAGGGGTAAAACGTGTATCCAGATAAAACTTGAGGCTGGAAGCCTGCCATGGGCCAGCGGGAATCCCACTGACACACGACAAACAACCAACCTCTAGCGCAATCGCTTATTAGCGACGCAGACCCAGGCGACCGATCAGAGCCTGATAACGACCCAGATCCTTGCCTTTCAGGTAGTCCAGCAGCTTGCGGCGCTGGTTTACCATGCGGATCAGACCACGACGGGAGTGGTGATCTTTACCGTTGGCCTTGAAGTGACCTTGCAGCTTGTTGATGTTGTGAGTCAGCAGTGCAACTTGCACTTCTGGCGAACCAGTGTCACCAACAGCTTGCTGATAGTCAGCTACGATTTGTGCTTTTTCTTGAACGTCGAGAGCCATGAGGCAATCCTTTTTTCAGGAAACCACCCAAAGGGCAGTTTCAACAGGCCAGGGACAAATCCCTGTATCTAAAAATGAGTAGTGACCGTGCCTGCTAACAGCCACCCTCGTTCCAGTTTGCGTAAAAGCTACTGCGCTTTTACCACAAACAGGTTCCGGTCATTCTGACCGAATCAGTCGACGTGGCGCGATGCGCCCGTCTTCGCTCACTTCACCGATACCGATAAAGCGACCGTTATGATCCTGTACCCGCACCATGCCGAATTTCGGGGCGTCCGGGGCACGTACCGGCTGGCCGTTGAGCCAGTAGAACGCGCTGTGCTCCGAAAAGTGCAGCAATGGCCAATCGAGTAAACCGCTGTCCGATGGCATCAGAAAGCGATCAACCGCTTCATTGCCGCCTTCGGCGTGTACCGCTTCCAGCTCTTCCAGCGTAACCGTCTGCGCCAGACTGAAAGGGCCGGCCTGGGTGCGTCGCAGTTGTGCAACATACGCGCCGCAACCGAGCGTTTCACCAATATCTTCCACCAGGGTACGGATATAGGTGCCTTTGCTACAGTCCACGGCCAGGCGTGCGGTGTCGCCTTCACAGGCGAGCAATTCCAAGCGCGCAATAGTAACAGAACGCGGTTCGCGCTCCACTACTTCGCCCGCACGTGCCAGCTTGTAAAGTGGCTGCCCATCCCGCTTGAGCGCCGAGTACATCGGCGGTATCTGGCTGATTTTCCCACGAAAAGCGGGCAAAGCAGCCTCGATATCAGCACGACCAACGGTCACGTCACGAACCTGCAAAACATCACCTTCGGCATCGGCCGTGGTGGTGGTCTTGCCCAGTTGCATCAGGGTTTCGTAACCCTTGTCGGAATCGAGCAGGTATTGCGAGAACTTGGTGGCCTCGCCAAAGCACAACGGCAACACGCCGGTGGCCAGCGGGTCGAGGCTGCCGGTGTGCCCGGCCTTCTCGGCATTGAGCAGCCAACGGACTTTCTGCAACGCCGCATTGGAGGTAAAGCCAATGGGTTTATCGAGCAGAATGATGCCGCTGACGTTGCGACGGATACGTTTGACCTGAGCCACCGCTTACTCCTTGGCGTCTTCAGGTGTGGACGGGTGCTGATTATCCTCAGCCACGGCGCGCTCGATCAGTGCCGACAGGTGCGCACCACGCACGACGCTTTCGTCGTAGTGGAAGTGCAACTGAGGCACGCTGCGCAGCTTCATTTCGCGGGCCAACTGCATGCGCAGGAAACCTGCGGCCGAGTTGAGCACCTTGATGCTTTGCGCAATTTCTTCGCTGCTGTCCTCACCCATCACGGTGATGAAGATTTTGGCGTGACCCACGTCACGGCTCACGTCAACGGCGGTGATGGTGACCAGGCCAACACGGGGGTCTTTGACTTCGCGACGGATCAGTTGGGCCAGCTCGCGCTGCATCTGATCGCCGATACGCTGGGTACGGCTGTATTCTTTTGCCATGTCTTGTTACCTGTTACTGCCACACGGTGAAACCCGTGGGGTCTGAAAGCGGCAAACGCCCGGCCTGACAAAAGCCAGACCGGGCGTTGCGTTTAGAGTCCGAACGTTGAGCGGGGCATTTGCATGCCCACACGCGGCGTGGCTCCTGAAGTGCGCGAGTTAGAGGCTGCGAGCAACCTGAACCTTCTCGTAAACTTCGATCTTGTCGCCAGGCTTGACGTCGTTGTAGCTCTTGACGCCGATACCGCATTCCATGCCGGCACGTACTTCGGAAGCGTCATCCTTGAAGCGGCGCAGGGATTCCAGCTCGCCTTCGAAGATAACGATGTCTTCACGCAGTACACGGATTGGACGGTTACGGTGCACAACACCTTCGATAACCATGCAACCGGCGATCGCGCCGAATTTCGGCGAGCGGAACACGTCACGCACCTCGGCGATACCCAGGATATTCTCCCGAACGTCGCTGCCAAGCATGCCGGTAAGGGCTTTCTTGACGTCTTCGATGATGTCGTAGATGACGTTGTAGTAACGCATGTCCAGGCCTTCCTGCTCGACGATCTTGCGAGCGCCAGCATCGGCACGCACGTTGAAGCCGAACAGTACAGCGTTGGAAGCCAGTGCCAGGTTAGCGTCGGACTCGGTGATACCACCGACACCGCCACCGACGACACGCACTTGCACTTCGTCGTTACCCAGGCCGTTCAAGGCGCCGTTCAACGCTTCGAGGGAACCACGAACGTCAGATTTGAGGACGATGTTGAGCGTCTTCTTCTCTGCCTGGCCCATGTTCTCGAAGATGTTTTCCAGCTTGCCGGCGTGAGCGCGAGCCAGTTTGACTTCGCGGAACTTGCCTTGACGGAACAGAGCCACTTCACGGGCTTTCTTCTCGTCCGACAGCACGCTCATCTCGTCGCCAGCGTCCGGGGTACCGTCCAGGCCGAGGATCTCGACAGGGATGGAAGGACCCGCTTCCTTGATTTGCTTGCCGTTCTCGTCGAGCATGGCACGTACACGGCCGTAGTTCGAACCGACCAGCACCATGTCGCCTTGACGCAGGGTGCCGTCTTGAACCAGAACGGTTGCAACCGGGCCACGACCTTTGTCGAGACGCGACTCAACCACAACACCGCGACCTGGGGCCGATGGCGTTGCTTTCAGTTCGAGTACTTCAGCTTGCAGCAAGACCGCTTCGAGCAGCTCGTCCACGCCAGTACCGACTTTCGCCGAAACCGAAACGAACGGCGTATCACCGCCCCACTCTTCAGACGTCACGCCGTGAACCGACAGTTCGCTACGGATGCGATCGAGATCGGCGCCCGGCTTGTCGATTTTGTTCACTGCCACAACCAGTGGAACACCAGCGGCCTTGGCGTGCTGGACAGCTTCAATGGTCTGCGGCATTACGCCGTCGTCCGCTGCAACCACCAGGATCACGATGTCAGTCGCCTTGGCACCACGGGCACGCATTGCGGTAAACGCGGCGTGACCTGGGGTGTCGAGGAAGGTGACCATGCCGCGATCGGTTTCAACGTGGTACGCGCCGATGTGCTGGGTGATACCGCCGGCTTCGCCTGCAGCTACCTTGGCACGACGGATGTAGTCGAGCAGCGATGTCTTACCATGGTCAACGTGGCCCATTACGGTCACAACTGGCGCACGGGAGAACGTCTCACCTTCAAACTTCAGGGACTCGGCCAGGGAATCTTCCAGGGCGGTGTCGCTGACCAGGGTCACTTTGTGGCCCAGTTCTTCGGCTACCAGTTGAGCAGTTTCCTGATCAAGCACCTGGTTGATGGTCGCGGGAGTACCCAGTTTGAACATGAACTTGATGATTTCTGCAGCCTTGACCGACATCTGATTGGCGAGATCGCCAACTGTGATGGTCTCGCCGATCTGCACATCACGCACGACAGGGCCGGTTGGGCTCTGGAAACCGTGGGCGTTGCGTTTTTTCAGCTTGGCCTTGCCGCGACCACCACGACGAAAGCTATCGCTTTCTTCGTCGGTAGTACGTGGCGCAACGCGTGGAGCAGGCGCTTTCTCTTTGACCGAGGCGCGATGCGGAGCGTTTTTGCGCTCGCCATCACCGCCGCCACCGCGACGACTATTATCGTCGGCACGTGGTTTGTCCGGACGACGAGGTTCGTCACGCTTGCGGGCGTCAGCAGCAGGTGCTGGTGCAGCGGCAACCGGAGTGGCCTCACGCACAGCTTCTACAGGCGCAGCAGGAGCCGCGACCGCTTCAGTACCAGCAGGTTGCGCAGCAGTAGGCTGGCGACGCGCTTCTTCTTCGGCGCGACGCTTGGTTTCTTCTTCAGCCTTCTGACGAGCAGCATTATCTACTGAGCGGCGTTCTTCCAGATCGCGTTTGCGCTCGGCTTCGATTTCTTCCGGGCTGCGCTGTACGAAGACTTTCTTCTTGCGTACTTCAACGCTGATGCTCTTGCTACCAGCAACACGCAGGGTGCTGGTGGTTTTGCGCTGCAATGTAATCTTGCGCGGTTCTTCCACTTTCGCCTTGTGGCTGCTCTTCAAGTGAGTCAGCAAAGACTGCTTCTCACTATCGCTCACACCTTCATCGGCGGCGGTGTGCGGCAGACCTGCCTCACGCATCTGCTGCAACAGGCGCTCTACCGGTGTTTTGACCTCATCGGCCAGTTGTTTCACCGTGACTTGCGTCATGCACTTCTCTCCTCAGGCCGCGCCTAATTACTCGAACCAATGGGCTCGGGCGGCCATGATCAACTTGCCGGCACGATCATCGTCAATGCCGTCGATGTCGAGCAGATCGTCAATAGACTGCTCGGCCAGGTCTTCGCGGGTAATTACGCCGCGCACCGCCAGTTCCATCGCCAAATCCTTGTCCATACCCTCAAGCGAGAGCAGGTCTTCGGCCGGATGGGCGTCTGCCAGCTTTTCCTCAGTAGCGATGGCTTTAGTCAACAAACGATCCTTGGCCCGAGCGCGAAGCTCGTTGACGGTGTCTTCGTCAAAGCCATCGATGTTGAGCATTTCTTCCAACGGTACGTAGGCAATCTCTTCCAGGCTGGTGAAGCCTTCATCTACCAGCACCTGCGCCAGGTCTTCGTCGACTTCCAACTCGTCGATGAAGTTGCGCAGGATGTCACCGGTTTCAGCTTGCTGCTTAGCCTGGATGTCCGATTCGGTCATCACGTTCAGGGTCCAGCCGGTCAGTTGGCTGGCCAGACGCACGTTCTGACCTCCACGACCAATGGCCTGAGCCAGATTGTCAGCGCCAACGGCGATGTCCATTGCATGGGCATCTTCGTCAACGATAATTGCCGCCACTTCAGCCGGCGACATGGCGTTGATCACGAACTGCGCCGGGTTATCGTCCCACAGGACGATATCCACACGCTCACCGCCCAACTCGCCCGACACTGCCTGGACGCGCGAGCCGCGCATACCAATGCAAGCGCCCTGCGGGTCGATGCGTTTGTCCTTGGAGCGGACCGCGATCTTGGCGCGCGAACCCGGGTCGCGGGCCGCAGCCATGACTTCGATCAGGCCTTCGGCGATTTCCGGCACTTCGATACGGAACAGCTCGATCAGCATTTCCGGCGCGGTACGCGACAGGATCAACTGAGGGCCGCGGTTCTCGGTGCGGATTTCCTTGAGCAACGCACGCAGACGCACGCCGACACGGAAAGTTTCGCGAGAGATGATGTCTTCGCGGGCCAGCAACGCTTCGGCGTTGTTGCCCAGGTCGACGATCACGTTGTCGCGGGTGACTTTTTTCACGGTGCCGGAGATGATTTCCCCCAGACGCTCGCGATAGGCGTCAACGACTTGAGCACGCTCAGCTTCGCGAACCTTCTGCACAATGACTTGCTTGGCAGTTTGCGCAGCAATACGGCCGAACTCGATCGATTCGATCTTTTCTTCGACAACATCACCGACATTGGCGCCAGGGTGCGTTTCAGCAACCTTGCTCGGCCAGGTTTCGATGGCCGGATCATCAAGATCGGCTTCTTCAACAACCGTCCAGCGACGGAAAGTCTCGTAGGCACCGGTGTGGCGATTGATTTCCACACGCAGATCAACTTCGTCTTCAAAACGCTTTTTGGTAGCAGTGGCCAGGGCCAGCTCCAGCGCCTCAAAAATCACGTTTGCCGGTACGCCCTTTTCATTGGATACCGACTCAACAACCAGCAGTACTTCTTTGCTCATCGTACGCCTCGCCTTTCGCAAGCCATTGGATCCGCGGGATCCGCGTCTCAGTCAAAACTGGGAATAATGTTGGCCTTGTCGATCATATCGATCGGCAACAGGAACTCATGGTCTTCTACTTGCACCACGACATCCTGCTCTTCTACACCGCGCAGAAGGCCCTGAAAATTGCGCCGCCCTTCAAAGGGCGATCGCAGCTTGATTTTCACTTGTCCACCGGCAAATTTTGCAAACTGCTCGAGAGTGAACAGTGGGCGTTCCATGCCTGGCGAGGAAACTTCGAGGGTGTACTCAACAGCGATTGGATCTTCAACATCCAGAACACCACTGATCTGACGGCTGACAATGGCACAATCGTCCACCAGCACGCCGCCCTCTTTATCAATATAAACGCGCAACATTGAGTGGCGACCTTGAGCCGAAAACTCAATACCCCAGCATTCATAGCCCAGGGCCACGACCACCGGGGCCAGCAAGGCCTGCAACTCTTCTAGCTTGCTCGACACCTGAACCCCCTCGTGCATGTATGTGCATGCTGTGCAAAATAAAAAAATGGGCGAAACGCCCATCCTTGAAACGCCGTCGAATAGCGGCGTTGAAAGTGTCCAGCTAACAAAAAGCCCCTTAATAAGGGGCTCCGCTAAAACTGGTTGCGGGGGCCGGATTTGAACCGACGACCTTCGGGTTATGAGCCCGACGAGCTACCAGACTGCTCCACCCCGCGACAAAGCTGGGGCGGAAGTATACGACCGATCCCTTACAGGGTCAATGTAACCTTCCACCTACAAGAAAGCCCGCAACAGCGGGCTCTCCTGATAATTGGTACCGAGAAGGGGACTCGAACCCCTACACCCTATGGGCACAACCACCTCAAGGTTGCGTGTCTACCAATTCCACCACCTCGGCAATACAGCGTTTACAACCCTTCTTACTTTTGCTCTTGAGCTGGAGGCACGTCAGTCGCTGGAGTAGCAGACTTTTGCTCTTGAAGCACCGGGACGTCATCAGAAGCCGGCTTTGCTTTTGGCACTTCCAATACAGCTGGGTTTGGCAAACCTACTTGAGTCAGCACATGAGCTTTCTCTTTAGCAAAGTAACCTAACCCTAAGCTGGTTATGAAGAAACCTGCGGCAAGTATAGCAGTAAACTTACTAAGAAAGGTAGAGGAACCTTGGCTTCCGAATACAGTATTTGAAGCACCTGCACCGAAAGACGCACCAGCATCCGCACCTTTACCCTGTTGCAACAAAACCAGGGCAATTACGCCCAGGGCAGCCAACAGATGAAAAACGACTACGACTGTTTCCAGCATTTTTTCAGTTTCCCGCGGCGCGACAAATCGCACCGAACTCATCTGCATTCAGGGAAGCTCCACCAATGAGCCCCCCATCGATATCCGGCATGCCGAACAGTTCGACCGCATTGGCCGCCTTCACGCTGCCGCCGTATAGAAGCCGCACACCTTGTGCGACCTCAGAATTCTCTGCCGCTAACTGCGCGCGGATGGCTGCATGCACATCCTGCGCCTGTTGCGGTGTTGCAGTCAGCCCGGTGCCAATGGCCCAGACCGGCTCGTAAGCAATGACTGCCTTCGCAAACGCACCAACACCCAGCTCTTCGATGATGCTGCCCAACTGACGCGAGACAACCTCGAAGGTGTTGCCCGATTCACGCTGCTCAAGGGTCTCCCCTATGCACAACACCGGAATCAAGCCACAAGCCTGTGCCGCTGCGAACTTGCGATTGAGTGTTCCGTCACGCTCGCCCATCAACTGACGGCGCTCGGAGTGCCCAATAAGCACATAGGAACAACCCGCATCAACCAACTGACTTGGCGAAATCTCACCTGTCAGCGCACCTTGCATGGGTTCCATCGCAGAATTCTGCGCGCCGATCTGAATCGACTTACCTTTCAAGCCATCAACCACTTGGTTGATATGCAAGCAAGATGGAAAAACCGCGACATCAACACTGCTCGGCAAGGCCAAATGACGAAGGCCATTGATCAGCTCAGCGACACTGGCGCGGGTACCGTGCATCTTCCAGTTACCAGCTACCATAGTGCGACGCATGCTGTACCTCGTCGGTCAAAGTGGGCGCAGATGTTACCCAACCACATCATCACTGGCAAGCCGAATTCAGGCGCAAACTTCAGTTACCAGTTTTGCCAGGTCTTCGGCATGGCCGCGAACCTGGGTTTCGTCCTCGCCTTCGACCATGACGCGCACCAGAGGCTCTGTGCCAGACTTGCGCAGCAACACTCGCCCACGCCCCGCCATTGCCAGGGTCACGCGCTCGCAGGCCGCTTTGACAGCCGGGTGCTCGATCGGGTTGTCGCCACCGGAAAAACGCACATTGAGCAGCACCTGCGGGCACTTGCGCAAGGCCTGACGCGCCTGGGCCAGGCTCTCCTGGCGACGGCGCAACGACAACAATACCTGCAGCGCTGCAATGATCGCGTCACCCGTGGTGGTGTGCTGGAAGCACACGACATGGCCGGAGTTCTCGCCACCGATCTGCCAATTGCGCTCCTGCAGCTCGGCAATCACATAGCGATCCCCGACATTGGCCCGCACAAAAGGAATTCCCAGCTCGGCCAGCGCCAACTCCAACCCGAGATTGCTCATCAGCGTGCCGACAACACCACCCTGCAGCCGATTACGCTCATGCAGGTCACGAGCAATGATGAACAGCAGGTCATCGCCATCAACCACGGCGCCGGTGTGATCCACCATCAATACGCGGTCGCCGTCACCATCAAAGGCGATACCCAGGTCGGCATGCTCGGCAAGGACGGCAGCCTGCAGTTGCTCCATATGCGTGGAGCCACAGTTGTCGTTGATGTTCAACCCGTTAGGCTGGGCCGACAGCACCGTCACTTCCGCACCCAGCTCCTTGAATACGCTCGGCGCGACCTTATAGGTCGCACCATGAGCACAGTCGACGACGATCTTAAGCCCGGCGAAATTGGTGCTGCTTGGCACACTGCTCTTACAGAACTCGATATAACGGCCAGAGGCGTCATTGATCCGCGACACCTTGCCCAGCTTGCTGGACTCGACCACCGTCATCGGCGCATCCAGCAGCTCTTCGATCATCAACTCGATCTCGTCCGGCAGCTTGGTGCCCTGCCCCGAGAAGAACTTGATGCCGTTGTCATCATGGGGATTGTGCGAGGCACTGATCACAATACCGGCTTCAGCGTGAAAGGTACGCGTCAGGTAAGCGATCGCCGGGGTCGGCATGGGGCCCAGCAGCATCACATCAGCACCGGCGGCGGACAATCCAGCCTCCAGCGCAGACTCAAACATATAGCCCGAGATACGCGTGTCCTTGCCTACCAGGATGCGGCACGCGCCCATGCTGCGGAACGCCATGCCTGCCGCCCAACCCAGCTTGAGCATGAAATCAGGGGTAATCGGAAACTCGCCGACCCGACCACGAATACCGTCGGTGCCAAAGTATTTCTTTGTCATAAGTGCTCCATCATTCTTATTCGGCCGATTCTACTGCGGCAAGCATGCGGACAACATCCACGGTCTCGGCGACATCATGCACACGCAAGATGCGCGCACCCTTGGTCACAGCAAGTGCCGCAAGCGCCAACCCGCCATAAAGCCGCTCGCCCACCGGACGATTCAGCGCCTGACCTATCATGCTCTTGCGCGAAACGCCGACCAACAAAGGCCGACCCAGGGCATGCAAGGCTTCCATATGCTTGAACAGACTTAGATTGTGCTGCAGGGTCTTGGCGAAGCCAAACCCCGGATCGAGGATGATCTTGTCGGCAGCGATCCCTGCTGCGGCGCATTGAGCAATGCGATCAGCCAGGAACCCACTCACTTCGCCAACCAGATCATCGTAGTGCGGATTATCCTGCATATTGCCGGGCTCACCCAGCATATGCATCAGACAGACCGGCAGGCCGGTAGCCGCGGCAGCGTCCAGCGCGCCATCACGCCGCAACGAACGCACATCGTTGATCAGCCCCGCCCCCAGGCGCGCCGTTTCACGCATCACGGCCGGGGTCGATGTATCCACTGAAATGATCACATCCAACTCGCGAGCGATGCGCTCGACGATCGGCGCCACCCGCTCCAGCTCCTCCACGGGAGAAACAACGCGAGCGCCGGGCCGGGTCGACTCGCCGCCGACATCGATCAAGGTCGCACCCGCCGCCACCATCGCCTCGGCGTGACGCAACGCAGCATCGAGCTGATTGAAGCGGCCACCATCGGAAAAGGAATCGGGGGTTACGTTAAGAATGCCCATGACATGTGTATGGGCCAAATCAAGAACCCGGTTGCCGCAAGGCAACCGGGTGGAGGACGACGCAGAAGTCATTTCAAACCTTAGTGGTCAGCTGCAGGACCGCCGATCGGGTTTTCAGGGCGTTCGTTCTGAACCACTGGCGGCGTGCCAGAGGTGCCCGAACCACCTTCCCAATCGCGAGGTTCACGCGGTGTACGGCCAGCCATGATGTCGTCGATCTGGTCGGCATCAATGGTTTCGTACTTCATCAGCGCATCCGCCATGGCATCAAGCTTGTCGCGGTTCTCGGTGAGGATCTGCTTGGCCGTGCCGTAGCACTGGTCAATGATGCTGCGCACTTCGGAGTCGATCAGCTTGGCTGTTTCACCGGAGAAGCTGGCACTTTGACCGCCACCGCCACGACCCAGGAACACTTCACCTTCTTCCTCGGCGTACATCAAAGGACCGAGTTTCTCCGACAAGCCCCACTTGGTCACCATGTTCCGCGCAATCTGGCTGGCGCGCATGATGTCGTTGGAAGCGCCGGTGGTTACACCGTCGAAGCCCAGGGTCATCTCTTCGGCAATTCGGCCACCGTACAGCGAGCAGATCTGGCTGATCAAGGCACGCTTGGAGAGGCTGTAGCGATCCTCTTCCGGCAGGAACATGGTGACACCCAGCGCTCGACCACGAGGAATGATCGACACCTTGTAGACCGGGTCATGCTCAGGCACGACGCGCCCCACAATGGCGTGACCCGCTTCGTGATAAGCGGTGTTCTGCTTCTCTTTCTCGGACATGACCATGGATTTGCGCTCGGCGCCCATCATGATCTTGTCTTTCGCCAGTTCGAACTCTTTCATTTCAACGATGCGCTTGCCGGTACGGGCCGCAAATAGCGAAGCCTCGTTCACCAGGTTGGCCAGGTCAGCACCGGAGAAGCCTGGCGTACCGCGGGCAATCACGGCCGGAGCCACGTCGTCGCCCATCGGCACTTTACGCATGTGTACTTTCAGGATCTGTTCACGACCACGGATATCCGGCAAGCCAACCACGACCTGACGGTCGAAACGGCCTGGACGCAGCAACGCAGGGTCCAGTACGTCCGGACGGTTGGTTGCGGCAATGACGATGATGCCGTCATTCATTTCAAAACCATCCATCTCCACCAGCAACTGGTTGAGGGTCTGCTCACGCTCATCGTGACCACCACCCATGCCAGCACCACGATGGCGACCGACGGCGTCGATTTCATCGATAAAGATGATGCATGGCGCGTGTTTCTTGGCCTGCTCGAACATGTCGCGAACGCGGCTGGCACCGACGCCAACGAACATCTCAACGAAATCCGAACCGGAAATGGTGAAGAAAGGCACTTTGGCTTCGCCGGCAATTGCCTTGGCCAGCAAGGTTTTACCGGTCCCCGGAGGGCCAACCATCAGCACACCGCGAGGAATGCGACCGCCCAGGCGCTGGAATTTGCCCGGATCACGCAGGAACTCGACCAGCTCGCCCACTTCTTCCTTGGCTTCGTCGCAACCGGCGACATCACCCAGGGTTGTCTTCACTTGGTCTTCGGAGAGCAGACGCGCCTTGCTTTTGCCGAAACTCATCGGCCCGCCCTTGCCTCCCGCACCACCTTGCATCTGGCGCATGAAGAACATGAACACGGCGATGATCACCAGGATCGGGAAGCTCGCCACCAGGAGTTGAGTCCAGATGCTCTGCTGCTCAGGCAGTTTGCCTTCGACAACCACGTGGTTATTCACCAGGTCGCCGATCAGACCGTTGTCCTGGATTGCCGGACGAATGGTCTTGAAGCCGTCGCCATCGTTGCGCTTGCCGGTAATCACGTAGCCATCAACCGCTACGCGCTCGACCTTGCCATCCTTAACTTGCTGGATGAAGTCGGAATAGTTGAGGGTCTGCGGCTCGTTAGGGCTGGAGAAGTTGTTCATCACCGTCACCAGGACAGCCGCGATGATCAACCACAGGATCAGATTCTTTGCCATATCGTTCAATTAACTACCCTCTGAAGCAAGCTCCGCTACTGGCGCGCGCTTCGCATGATATTCACCAGCCTAACTTACTACATTACCTACAACTCTGGCAGGCACCGTCTGTAACCCTTTGTGAAACTTTGACTACACAATATTCGTAAAGCTTCGTGACGAAAGCGATATAAAAAAACCTATCGACTCCCTTCAAACCTTCAAAGACGCTCATCACTCGCTGCGCCTTCGATCCCGCGGAACCCCCGCGCCAGCAGATATTGCTCGCGAGACCGGTCCCGGGAAGAGTCCGGCTTGCGCATCTGCACCTTGTCGAACAGCTTGCGGATGTTCTTGTGGTACTCGTCGAAGCCCTCACCCTGGAAGACTTTGACCAGGAAATCACCACCCGGGCGCAATACCCGCCCCGCCAGATCCAGCGCCAACTCGCACAGGAACATGGCTCGCGGCATATCAACAGCCGGTAATCCACTCATATTGGGGGCCATGTCGGAAATCACAAGGTCCACCTGCGAATTTCCCACCGCCTGCAGGATCTCAGCCAACACCGCGTCCTGGGTAAAGTCACCATGAACGAAGGTCACATCCGGGATGCTGTCCATCTCCAGAATGTCGGAAGCGATCAAACGGCCTTGACCACCAATCAGACGACTGGCCACCTGGGACCAGCCACCCGGGGCGGCCCCCAGGTCGATCACGCTCATGCCGGGGCGGAACAATTTGTCCTTTTCCTGCAACTCCAGCAGCTTGTAGCTGGCCCGGGAGCGGTAGCCGTCCTTTTGCGCCTTTTTGACGTAAGGGTCGTTGAAATGCTCTTGCAGCCACTTAAGGCTAGTTTTGGAACGGGCCACGGGCCACCTCGAAAATAAAACGGGTCGTGATTAACTGGGCGGTCCCGGACTCGCTCGGGTAAACTGGCCGCCGCTTTTTACAAGATCAGACGCAGGGGTCAGATTATGCCGCTCACTCAAGAGCAGAAGAAACAGTACAAATCCATTGGCCACCATCTGAAACCAGTTTTGATCGTGGCCGACAACGGTTTGACTGAAGGTGTGTTAGCCGAACTTGAACGCGCATTGGGCGATCACGAACTGATCAAGATCAAGGTCAACATCCTTGACCGCGAAGCGCGCCTGGCAGCCATTGCAGAACTGTGCAAGGTTGGCAAGGCAGACCTGGTCCAGGTCATCGGCAAGATGGCACTGCTGTATCGCAAGAACTTCAGCGTCAACAAGCAACTGTCGAACGTTCATCGCTTCAAATGACAACAAGGGTCACGGGCGTGCTTCGCGCGCCCCGCCACTCCAACCCGGCGCCGGTTGCATCACCAGCACCAGGCCGGAAAACCCTAGCACAAGATAGCTGAATAGCTGCCAGCGCAACGCTTCCGGCAGCCACACATGCACGATGCAATACATTGCACACGCATACAGCGCCATCAACAGCAGTTGGCCGCGAATATCCCGCCACAAACTCCCCAAGCCTTCGGCCTTGATCAGCACCAGCGCCTGAAGCGTTACGCACGCCGCCGCAAAACCCACCAGCAACGCACTCAATAATCCATCGATCTCATCGATCAACAACGGCGCCAGGCCAATCAGGCCCAACGCCGGTAACACGCCAATATGCAGCAACCACAGGCCGCCCACCCAAAGCATCTGGGCAAACTGCCAAAGCATGGCGCCCGCACGAAGCGGGCGCCGCCTTTCAGACATGGCGAACTTCGACAATCTCGTACTCGATCACGCCACCTGGCGTTTTCACAACCACCACATCCCCCTCTTCCTTGGCAATCAAGGCACGGGCCAGTGGCGAACCGACGGAGATCTTGCCGAGTTTGAAGTCAGCCTCATCCTCACCCACGATGTGGTAGACCACGCTTTCGTCAGTCTCGACGTTGGCGATTTCCACCGTGGTGCCGAAAATCACTTTGCCGGTGTGCGGGATGGTCGTGACATCGATGATCACCGCATTCTGCATACGGCCTTCGATATCACGTATCCGCGCTTCGACCATACCCTGCTGCTCGCGGGCAGCGTGGTATTCAGCGTTTTCCTTCAAGTCACCCAGTTCGCGGGCCGTGCCGATGTCCTGGCTCAGCTTTGGACGGACGACCTTGGTCAGATGGGCGTGCTCCTCTTCCAGGGCCTTGGCGCCCCGGACGGTCATTGGGTATTTGATCATGCCTTCAATCCTGCGTGTAGATCCTGCAAGCGACGCACGGTCTTTTCCGGACCGAACTTAAGCGCTTCGCAGATAGCTTCGCCAGCAGCAATGGTAGTGGTGCAGTAAATCTTGTGCTGCAAGGCATTACGACGAATGGAGTAAGAATCCGCGATCGACTGACGACCCTCGGTGGTGTTGATGATCAGGGTGACTTCGTCATTCTTGATCATATCGACCACGTGCGGACGGCCTTCCGTCACCTTGTTCACGCGACGCACTTTCAGGCCCGCCGCTTCAATCAGCTTGGCGGTCCCGGCGGTGGCCACGATCTCGAAGCCCAAGTTGATCAGATCACGGGCCACGCCTGCAACCAGTGGCTTGTCATCATCGCGCACGCTGATGAAAGCAGTACCGCCGGTCGGCAGCACTTCGCTGGCGCCCATCTGGGCCTTGGCAAAGGCCTCACCGAAGGTATCGCCCACGCCCATCACTTCACCGGTGGACTTCATCTCTGGGCCGAGGATCGGGTCCACACCAGGGAACTTGGCGAATGGGAACACCGCCTCTTTCACGCTGTAGAAGTTCGGAATGATTTCCTTGGTGAAGCCGATTTCCTTCAGAGTCTTACCGGCCATCACGCGGGCAGCGATCATGGCCAGGGACACACCGATGCACTTGGACACGAACGGCACGGTACGCGAGGCGCGCGGGTTGACTTCAATGACGTAGATATCGTCGCCTTGCAGCGCCAACTGTACGTTCATCAGGCCGACCACACCCAGTTCCAGGGCCATTTTCTTGACCTGTTCGCGCATCTCGTCCTGGATGTGCGCCGGCAGCGAGTACGGCGGCAGCGAGCACGCGGAGTCACCGGAGTGAACGCCCGCCTGTTCGATGTGCTGCATGATCGCGCCGATGACCACGTCAGTACCGTCGCACACTGCGTCCACGTCCATCTCGATGGCGCAGTTGAGGAAGTGGTCCAGCAGCACCGGGCTGTCGTTGGACACTTTCACCGCATCACGCAGGTAACGCTTGAGTTCTTCTTCTTCGTAGACGATTTCCATCGCCCGTCCGCCCAGTACGTAGGAAGGACGCACCACCAGCGGGTAGCCGATCTTGCCGGCCGCACGGAGGGCTTCGTCTTCGCTGCGCACGGTAGCGTTTGGCGGCTGACGCAGGTTCAGGCGCTCGACCATTTGCTGGAAGCGCTCACGGTCTTCGGCACGGTCGATGGCGTCCGGGCTGGTGCCGATGATCGGCACGCCAGCGGCTTCCAGGGCACGAGCCAGTTTCAGTGGGGTTTGGCCGCCGTACTGGACGATCACGCCTTTTGGCTTCTCGACGCGCACGATTTCCAGCACGTCTTCCAGGGTTACCGGCTCGAAGTACAGGCGATCGGAGGTGTCGTAGTCTGTGGATACGGTTTCCGGGTTGCAGTTGACCATGATGGTCTCGTACCCGTCTTCGCGCAGGGCGAGGGCGGCGTGTACGCAACAGTAGTCGAACTCGATGCCCTGGCCGATACGGTTCGGACCGCCACCCAGGATCATGATCTTGTCGCGACCCGACGGCGCAGCTTCGCACTCTTCCTCGTAGGTGGAGTACAGGTAAGCGGTGTCGGTGGAAAACTCGGCGGCGCAGGTGTCAACGCGCTTGTAGACCGGGAAGATATCCAGCTTGTGGCGATGGGTCCGCAGGTTTTTCTCGGTCACACCCAGCAGCTTGGCCAGGCGCTGGTCGGAGAACCCTTTGCGCTTGAGGCGGAACATCGTGTCGCGGTCGATGCTGGCCAGACCCAGGGTCTTGACCTTCTCTTCCTCCTTGATCAGATCTTCGATCTGCACCAGGAACCACGGATCAATCATGTTCATGCCGAAGATGTCTTCGACGGTCATGCCGGCGCGGAACGCGTCAGCAACGTACCAGATACGCTCGGCGCCCGGCACGGTCAGCTCGCGCTTGAGCACGCTCATGCTTTCCGGATTGCTCAGGTCGAGCTTCTCGTCCAGGCCGCAAACGCCTACTTCGAGGCCGCGCAGGGCTTTCTGCAGGGATTCCTGGAAGGTCCGGCCAATGGCCATGACCTCACCAACCGACTTCATCTGGGTGGTCAGGCGCGCGTCAGCCTTGGGGAACTTCTCGAAGGCAAACCGCGGCAGCTTGGTCACAACGTAGTCGATGGACGGCTCGAAGGACGCCGGGGTCTTGCCGCCGGTGATGTCGTTCGACAGTTCGTCCAGGGTGTAACCCACGGCCAGCTTGGCCGCGACCTTGGCGATCGGGAAACCGGTGGCTTTCGAGGCTAGGGCCGACGAACGCGACACACGCGGGTTCATCTCGATCACGACCATGCGGCCGGTGGTCGGGCAGATGCCGAACTGTACGTTGGAACCGCCCGTCTCTACGCCGATCTCGCGCAGTACCGCCAGAGAGGCGTTACGCAGGATCTGGTATTCCTTGTCAGTCAGGGTCTGTGCCGGAGCAACGGTGATCGAGTCGCCGGTGTGTACGCCCATCGGGTCGAAGTTTTCGATGGAGCAGACGATGATGCAGTTGTCCTTCTTATCGCGGACAACCTCCATCTCATATTCTTTCCAGCCGATCAGGGATTCGTCGATCAGCAGCTCTTTGGTCGGCGACAGGTCCAGGCCACGGGCGCAGATTTCTTCGAACTCTTCACGGTTGTACGCAATACCGCCACCGGTACCGCCCATGGTGAAGGACGGACGGATGATGCACGGAAAGCCCAGGGTCTCGAGGACCGCATTGGCTTCTTCCATGTTGTGGGCGATACCGGAACGCGGGCACGCCAGGCCGATGGACTTCATTGCCTTGTCGAAGCGCGAACGGTCTTCAGCCTTGTCGATGGTGTCGGCGTTTGCACCGATCATCTCCACGCCGAATTTTTCCAGGATGCCTTCGCGCTCCAGGTCCAGGGCGCAATTCAGAGCGGTTTGGCCACCCATAGTTGGCAGCAGTGCGTCCGGACGCTCTTTCTCGATGATCTTGGCAACGGTCTGCCACTTGATCGGTTCGATGTAGGTGGCGTCGGCCATGTCCGGGTCGGTCATGATGGTGGCCGGGTTGGAGTTCACCAGGATGACGCGGTAACCCTCCTCGCGCAGGGCTTTACAGGCCTGGGCGCCGGAGTAGTCGAATTCGCAGGCCTGGCCGATCACGATCGGGCCAGCGCCGAGAATCAGGATACTTTTTATGTCTGTACGTTTTGGCATGGGTTTGTCACTCAAATCCGCAGGTCAGTCGGCAAGCCGTCTTGAACAATCTTTGAAGAGCCTGCGGGGGCCACCGACATTCGGGGCCGCCCGCACGCCACTCAGTCAGCGTCGCTTGGCCATCTCATTGATGAAACGGTCGAACAGCGGCGCTACGTCGTTCGGGCCCGGGCTGGCTTCAGGGTGGCCCTGGAAGCTGAACGCGCTCTTGTCGGTGCGCTCGATGCCTTGCAGGGAACCGTCGAACAGCGACTTGTGAGTTGCACGGAGGTTGGCCGGCAAGGTCACTTCATCCACCGCGAAACCGTGGTTCTGGCTGGTGATCATCACCACACCGGTGTCCAGGTCCTGCACAGGGTGGTTGGCGCCGTGGTGGCCGTGCCCCATTTTCAGGGTCTTGGCACCGGAGGCCAGGGCGAGCAACTGGTGGCCCAGGCAGATACCGAACACCGGGATCTCGGTCTCCAGCACCGCCTTGATCGCCTTGATGGCGTAGTCGCAAGGCTCGGGGTCGCCCGGGCCGTTGGACAGGAACACACCGTCCGGCTGCAGGGCCAGGACGTCGCTGGCCGGGGTTTGCGCCGGCACGACGGTCACGCGGCAACCGCGCTCAACCAGCATGCGCAGGATGTTGTACTTGATGCCGTAGTCGTAGGCCACTACGTGGTAGGGCAGATCGGCAGCGTCGATGGTCTCGTGGCTGTCGGTCTTCAAGTCCCAGACAGTGGAGCGCCATTCGTACTTTTCCTGGGTGCTGACGACTTTCGCCAGGTCCATGCCTTTCAGGCCAGGGAAGCCTTGCGCTGCAGCGATCGCCGCCGCTTCGGAAATATTGTCACCGGCCATAATGCAGCCGTTCTGCGAGCCTTTTTCACGCAGGATGCGCGTCAGACGGCGCGTATCGATACCGGCGATCGCCACAACGTTGTTGGCTTTCAGGTAATCGGACAGCGACATCGTGCTACGCCAGTTGCTCGCAACCAGGGGCAGGTCACGAATCACCAGGCCCGCCGACCAGACACGATCAGATTCGACGTCTTCCGGTGTAGTACCGGTGTTGCCGATGTGCGGATAGGTCAGGGTAACGATCTGTTGGGCGTAGGAAGGATCGGTAAGGATTTCCTGATAGCCGGTCATGGCAGTGTTAAACACCACCTCTCCAACGGTTTGACCGTCGGCTCCAATGGCTTCGCCGCGAAAAATGCTGCCATCAGCAAGGGCGAGTATGGCTGGCTTAGTCAAGAAGACCTCCCGTAAATAAAGCCTGAAAGGGCGATCGCAGGTTGTAAAAAAGCGGAGTGACGTATGGACACGTCACCCCGCTTCTTCACTGAATTATTCTGCGCGCTTTTAGTGGACACACTAAAGCTGTAGCTTACAGAAAAAGGCTATTTTGGTCCACCGCTAATGAGCCTTAAAGGCAGGAGAATGCGACAGGACGTCGCTTAGCGGGTAAAAACGGGGCCTTAGGATAATCCCGAGACCCCATTTTAGCTACTGATTAGTGCAGATCCAGCACATCGCGCATGTCATACAGACCCGGCGCACGACCGTCCAGCCACAGCGCAGCACGCACCGCACCTTTGGCGAACGTCATGCGACTGGAGGCTTTGTGCGTGATTTCCAGGCGCTCGCCTTCAGCAGCGAACAGCACGGTGTGATCGCCGACGACGTCGCCACCGCGAACAGTGGCAAAGCCAATGGTGTCACGCGCACGCGCACCGGTATGGCCTTCACGCCCGTACACCGCCACCTTCGACAAGTCTCGGCCCAGGGCATCGGCGATAGCCTCACCCATGCGCAATGCCGTTCCCGACGGCGCATCGATCTTGTGGCGATGATGGGTCTCGATGATTTCGATATCCGCCTCATCACCCAGCACGCGCGCCGCCAGGTCCAACAGCTTGAGCGAGAGGTTCACGCCCACACTGAAGTTGGCGGCAAACACGATGGGAATGTCCTTGCCCGCCTCGACCAGCAACTGCTTCTGCTCAGCACTCAAACCGGTGGTGCCAATCACCATGGCTTTGCCCGCCTTGCGGCAGAACGCCAGGTTTTTCAGCATCACGTCTGGCAGCGTAAAGTCGATCAGTACGTCGAATTCGTCCGCCACCAACTCCAGATTGCCGGACAACGACACCCCAATACGCCCCAGCGAAGCCAGCTCACCGGCATCGGCACCGATCAACGTACTGCCAGGGCGAACGATCGCCGCCGTCAGGCCGGAGGCCGGCGAGCGCTGCTGCACCGCCTCGATCAAGGTTTTCCCCATGCGCCCGGCAGCGCCCATTACGGCTATACGTCGCATACTCAATTCCTTACAGGTCGCCGAAGAAGCGCTTCACACCATCGAAGAAGCCAGTGGTTTTCGGCGAATGGGAATCGTCGCCTGCCAACGAACTGCGGAACTCTTCGAGCAGTTCACGCTGACGACGGCCCAGATTGACCGGCGTTTCAACGGTGACACGACACATCAGGTCGCCCGCACCGCCACCACGCACCGGCGCAACGCCTTTGCCACGGATACGGAACTGCTTGCCGGTCTGCGTCCCCTCAGGGATCTTGAGATTGACCCGGCCGTCCAGGGTCGGAATCTCCAGCTCGCCGCCCAGGGCCGCGTCGACAAAGCTGATCGGCACTTCGCAGAACAGGTGCTTGCCGTCACGCTGGAAGATCGAGTGCTCGCGCACATTGATCACCACGTACAGATCACCCGTCGGACCACCCTGGGTCCCCGCCTCGCCTTCGCCCGACAGGCGAATGCGGTCACCGGTATCTACGCCCGCCGGCACTTTGACCGACAGGGTTTTGTACTCTTCGACACGCCCTTCGCCGTGGCAGGAATCGCATGGGTCAGAGATGATCTTGCCTTGGCCTTGGCAACGCGGACAGGTCTGCTGCACCGAGAAGAAGCCCTGCTGCATGCGGACCTGACCGATACCGCCGCAGGTCGGGCAAGTGATTGGCGCCGAGCCTTTCTTGGCACCCGAACCGTCGCAAGGCTTGCAGTTGACCAGCGTTGGCACGCGGATATTGACGCTGGTGCCGCGCACGGCTTCTTCCAGGTTCAGCTCCAGGGTGTAGCGCAGGTCGCTGCCACGCTGGGCGCCGCCACGCTGACCACCACGGCCACCGCCGAAGAAGTCACTGAACACATCGCCGAAAATATCGGAGAAGTTCTGACCGCCAAAGCCGGCACCGCCGCCACCCATGCTCGGATCGACGCCGGCGTGACCATACTGGTCGTAGGCTGCACGCTTGTTGGGATCACACAGGCATTCGTAGGCCTCGTTGGCCTCTTTGAACATTTCTTCGGATTCTTTGTTGTCCGGATTACGGTCCGGGTGGTGCTTCATCGCCAGGCGACGGTAAGCCTTCTTCAGGTCCGCCTCGCTGGAACCGCGCTCCACACCCAATACTACGTAATAGTCACGCTTTGCCATAAGTCTTTGCACTCTTAAGGACGTTCAGCCAGACCCTCCTGAGCCTTGCCGAACTCGTTGAGCCCCAATACAGGCCCGGACCCAACTCACGTCAATTCAACGATCCTGGTCATAACTACTTTCAGCCAGGGATCCGGCCAAAAACGCGGTGACTGTCGCCGGAAAGCAGGAGCATTCCCGATCACACCGCCAGCATCCGAGCGTTGTCGCATGCTGTAAAAATTTGCATACCCCAGACACGCCAACGCGGGAGCAAGCTCCCGCGCGGCGACATCCTACCAGTCACCGCTTGTTAGCGGTCAACCGGCCAAGCAGATTACTTCTGCTCTTTGACTTCTTCGAACTCGGCATCGACAACGTCGTCGTGCTTGGCTTCAGGCTCTGCCTGATGCGCTGCACCGTCAGCTGGCTGACCTTGTTCGGCGTACATTTTCTGAGCAACCGGTGCGGAGACTTTCGACAGTTCCTCAACCTTGGCTTCGATGGCAGCCTTGTCGTCACCTTTAATCGCGGCTTCCAGAGCAACCACAGCAGCTTCGACCGCGGTTTTTTCTTCGGCAGTCACTTTGTCGCCAGCTTCAGTGATCATTTTGCGTGTCGAGTGAACCAGTGCGTCGCCCTGGTTACGAGCAGCGGCCAACTCTTCAAACTTCTTGTCCGCCTCGGCATTGGTTTCCGCATCACGAATCATCTGCTGAATTTCTTCATCAGACAGACCAGAGTTGGCCTTGATGGTGATCTTCTGCTCTTTCCCGGTCGCCTTGTCTTTGGCGCCTACGTGCAAGATGCCGTTGGCGTCGATGTCGAAAGTCACTTCGATTTGTGGCACGCCACGTGGTGCTGGCGGGATCTCGGCCAGGTCGAACTTGCCCAGGGACTTGTTCTGCGCCGCTTGCTTACGCTCACCTTGCAGGACGTGAATGGTCACGGCGCCCTGGTTGTCATCGGCAGTCGAGAACACTTGCGATTTCTTGGTAGGAATCGTGGTGTTTTTCTCGATCAGCGCGGTCATCACGCCGCCCATGGTTTCGATACCCAGGGTCAGCGGGCTGACGTCCAGCAACAATACGTCTTTCACGTCGCCAGCCAGTACCGCACCCTGGATGGCAGCACCCATGGCAACCGCTTCGTCCGGGTTCACGTCTTTACGTGCTTCTTTGCCGAAGAACTCGGTCACCAACTTCTGAACCAGTGGCATACGGGTCTGACCGCCGACCAGGATCACGTCATTGATCGCACCCACTTCAATACCCGAGTCTTTCAGTGCAATGCGGCAAGGTTCGATGGTGCGCTGAACCAAGTCTTCAACCAGCGCTTCCAGCTTGGAGCGCGAGATCTTCACGTTCAAGTGCTTAGGACCGGTAGCGTCTGCAGTGATGTACGGCAGGTTAACGTCGGTCGACTGAGCCGAGGACAGCTCGATCTTGGCTTTCTCAGAGGCTTCTTTCAGACGCTGCATCGCCAGCGGGTCACCCTTGAGGTTCATGCCGCTTTCTTTCTTGAACTCGTCGACGAGGTAGTCGATCAGACGGATATCGAAGTCTTCACCACCCAGGAAAGTGTCGCCGTTGGTGGCCAACACTTCGAACTGGTGCTCGCCATCAACTTCCGCGATTTCGATCACGGACACGTCGAAGGTACCGCCACCCAAGTCATAAACGATGACGGTGTGGTCGCCCTTAGCCTTGTCCATGCCGTAAGCCAAAGCGGCCGCAGTGGGTTCGTTGATGATACGTTTTACGTCCAGGCCCGCGATGCGGCCGGCGTCTTTGGTCGCCTGGCGCTGGCTGTCGTTGAAGTAGGCCGGAACGGTGATCACCGCCTCGGTCACTGCTTCACCGAGGTAGTCTTCGGCGGTTTTCTTCATCTTTTTCAAGATTTCAGCCGAGATTTGTGGCGGCGACATTTTCTGGCCGTTTACTTCAACCCAGGCGTCACCGTTGTCAGCCTTGGCGATTTTGTAAGGGACCATCTTGATGTCTTTCTGTACGACTTCTTCGTCGAACTTACGACCGATCAAACGCTTCACCGCGTACAGGGTGTTGTGCGGATTGGTCACAGCCTGGCGCTTGGCCGACTGACCGACGAGGATTTCACCGTCGTTGGCGTAAGCAACGATCGACGGCGTAGTACGCGCGCCTTCGGCGTTTTCAATGACTTTTGCAACGCCGTTTTCCAGCACGGAGACACAGGAGTTGGTGGTCCCCAGGTCGATACCGATAATTTTGCCCATGATTTACTCTCCCGAAACTTGAATTTGGATGCCGCAGCAGTGGTGGCTAACTGCGGTAGCACTTAAACGCTTGACTTATAGATGGGGGCCTTGCGGCGAATTTCAAGCCTGCTCATCAATCGAAGGTGAAACCGGCGCAGGCGCCTTGCTGACTACAACCATTGCCGGGCGCAGCAAGCGACCGTTGAGCTGGTATCCCTTCTGGAACACTTTCAACACGCGGTTTGGCTCATGATCATGGCTTTCCTGCATAGCCATGGCCTGGTGATGCTCAGCGTTGAACGGCTCGCCACCTTGCGGATCGACCGCCTCCAACTGATAACGCTTCAGGGTGTCCTGGAACATTTTCAGGGTCAGCTCGATACCTTCACGCATCGGGCGGATGTTTTCGTCGTCCGGGCTGGACAACTCAAGTCCGCGCTCCAGGCTGTCGATGATCGGCAACAGATCACCGGCGAATTTTTCCAGCGCGAACTTGTGGGCCTTTTCTACATCCTGCTCAGCGCGGCGGCGGACATTCTGCAGATCGGCGGCAACACGCAAAGATTGGTCCTGCGCAGCGGCCAATTGCTCTTCGAGCACTTGCACACGAGTTGCCAACTCATCACCGGCAGCCGAATTGGCGTCTGGAGTTTGCGTATCCTGCGTCTGTTCGTCAGCCATAGATTTCTCCTTTCAAAATCATGCGCGAACTCAACTCGCGCTTCTGTTCCGGTATATGGGGCCACAATTTCCAGGTTCAAGGGTGCAGGCGTTACCAAAAGTCTTTCAGCTGACCCAGATCAATTCCGACCCGTTCATTCCCCTTCGCGCTAAAAAAAACACCAGACCAAGCAAATCGAGCTAAGCGTCAGGATTGTCAGCTCGGAACAAAACACTGTATAAATAACCAGACCTAAAGCCTGGGAGCGGCCGTCATGCTCGTGCACCTGTCCGTACATAACTACGCCATCGTTGAACATCTGGATCTCGAACTGGATCGCGGGATGAGCGTAATCACAGGCGAAACCGGCGCCGGCAAGTCGATCATGCTCGACGCCCTCGGCCTGACCCTGGGAGACCGCGCCGACAGTGGCGTGGTACGCCCCGGCGCAGACAAGGCCGATATCCTGGCGACCTTCGACCTGGCGGACATCCCCGAAGCGGAAGCCTGGCTTGCCGAACGCGACCTTAATAATGAAGGGCCGTGCATCCTGCGCCGGGTCATCACCGCCGAAGGACGCTCCCGCGGCTATATCAACGGCACACCCTGCCCCCTGGGTGACTTGAAAGCCCTTGGCGAGCTGCTGATCGATATCCACAGCCAGCACGAACACCAATCCCTGCTCAAAACCGACACCCATCGCCGCCTGCTCGATGAATACGCCGGCACCACCGACCTGGCCCGCCAGGTCCAGCTAGCCGCGCAGCGCTGGCGCCAGACCCGCCTGGAACTGGAGCGCCTCTCCAATTCCGGCGACGAGCAGCGCGCACGCCATCAATTGCTCAGCTATCAACTCGAAGAGCTGGAAAGCCTCGGCCTTGGCGAAAGCGAGCTGGAACAGCTTGAGCAGGAACACAAGAACCTCACCAACGCCGAAACCCTGCTGGGTATTTGCCGCCAGGTGGTGGAGCAATGCAGCGAGAGCGATTCGGGCAATGTACTGAATGCACTGACCGTCAGCCTCAATCGGCTGTCCAGTGTGAACAATGCGTCCGGTTCGCTGAATGAAGCCACGACCTTGCTGACCAGCGCGCAAATTCAGGTAGAAGAAGCGGTAGGCGAACTGAACCGCTTCCTGGACCACTTCGACGCCGACCCGGCACGCCTGCAGGAAATAGAAGAACGCCTGGACACCATCTACACCCTGGCGCGCAAACATCGAATCCAGCCCACTGAAGTGGCAACGATGCAGCAGAAGCTGCTGGATGAAATCGAAACCCTGAACGCGAATGACGAATCCATTGAGCGCCTGAGCGACGAACTGGCTTCTTTCGCCCGCCACTATCAAGAGAAGGCCCGTGAACTGAGCGACCTGCGCCACCAAGCCGCCACAGGCCTGGCCAGCGCGGTAGAGCAGGAAATCCAGCGCCTGGGCATGCCCGGCGGCCGCTTCACCATCGAACTGCGCACCAACACCAGCAACGAACTGCAGCCCCATGGCCTGGAACAGGTAGAACTGCTGGTCAGCGCCAACCCGGGGCAGCCGCTCAAGGCGCTGGCAAAAGTCGCCTCCGGTGGTGAGCTCTCACGGATCAGCCTGGCGATTCAGGTGATCACCGCCCAGACCTCGCGGGTTCCGACACTGGTCTTTGACGAGGTGGACGTTGGCATTGGTGGCCCGACCGCAGAAATTGTCGGCCAACTGCTTCGCCGCCTGGGGGATCGCGGCCAGGTGCTGACAGTCACCCACTTGCCGCAAGTGGCCGCCCAAGGGCATCAGCATTTGTTTGTACATAAAGTACGGGGCAGCGATGCGACACGCACTGCAGTGTCCAAGCTGAATAAGTCGGAGCGTGTTGAGGAAGTGGCGCGCATGCTCGGCGGTATCGACCTGACCAAAGAGTCCCTGGCCCACGCGAAGAAAATGGTGGTGGCGGCGAAGGCCTGAGCGAACCAGCAATTTTCACGCTTATAGAAAGCACGAAGGCGACCCTGGGGTCGCCTTCAATCGTTTCGCAGAGTCAATCTGCGCCGATTTTTACTTTTTCTTACGAACGTAAAGAACCAAATTATGGTCCGCCAAGTCGTAGCCATGCTCCTCGGCAATTGCCTTCTGAAGCCGCTCGATTTCCGGGTTGGTGAATTCGATAACCTCACCACTGTCCACATCGACCATGTGGTCGTGATGACCACCGTCAGCCAATTCGAACACTGCATGACCGCCGTCGAAATTATGACGAACCACCAGCCCTGCGGCTTCAAACTGGGTCAGCACACGGTAAACCGTGGCCAGGCCAACGTCCTCATTAGACTCCATCAGCGCCTTGTAAACATCCTCGGCACTCATGTGGCGCTGCTCAGCAGAATCAAGCATTTGTAGAATTTTGACGCGTGGCAGAGTCACTTTAAGACCGGCTTTGCGTAGTTCGCTATTTTCAACCATGGTTAGCTTTCTCGCGGATGCTGCTTCGCAGCTTCTCTTAATACGGGTATGATCGGCGTTTACGTTGTCCCAGCCAAGATAGTGGAAGTCGCCCACCGATGCAAAACACCAAGCTCTTGCTAACCAGTTTCACCTTTGTGGGACTGCTCGCACTCGCCGGTTGTTCATTCCCCGGGGTTTACAAAATCGACATCCAGCAGGGCAATGTCGTCACACAGGACATGATAGACCAGTTACGCCCGGGAATGACCCGACGGCAAGTGCGGTTTATTATGGGTAACCCCCTGCTGACTGACACGTTCCATGCCGATCGCTGGGATTATCTCTATAGCATCCAGCCTGGGGGCGGTGAACGCCAACAGGAGCGTGTCGCTGTCATCTTTAATGGCAATGATCAACTGGTCAGCCTGTCCGGCGACTTCATGCCCGGCGTAAGCCGCGATGAAGCCTTACTGGGCAAGGACAACGGCACCAACGTGACTGCGCCAGCGCAGGGAGCCGAGAAGCCGAAGTCCGAAGTACCGGCCAAGCCAGGCTCATTGCTCGACAAGATCCAGAAAGACGTCGACGGCGTGCAAACCGTTCCAGTCCCGACGCCACAGCCTCTGGACACCAGCCCGCAGTAAGTGTGCGGTGTTCGATAAAAAGCCCGGCATGCCGGGCTTTTTGTTGCCTGCTGATTGGCCGGCCTATGAACGCTGTTGCTTGGCCAGCGCCGCCTTGGCCGCTCGCAGCCTGCGCACTTCTTTGGGGTCGGCCAGCAGCGGGCGGTAAATCTCAATACGATCACCTGACTGCACGGTGCGCGTATCGGGGTCCACCACCACCCTGCCGAATATCCCCAGCGGGCAATCAGCAAGGTCCACCTCAGGAAAGTGCGCCGCAATACCCGACGCCAGCACCGCTGCCCGCAGGCTCGTGCCCGATGCCACCGCGACCGCCAGCAACACCTGGCGATCCACCCCGGCATACACCACTTCAATCTCAAACATGCAGTTGCTTGGCTCGCTGACAGAACGCGTCGACCAGGGTATTGGCGGCCTGATTGAACAGAGGCCCCAACGTCGCCCGCACAATGGGCCCCGCATAATCGAAGGACAGATCCAGGCTGATCTTGCAGGCCTGCTCGGTCAACACCTTGAATACCCAGACACCATGCAACTGGGTGAACGGCCCTTCCTGCAGATTCATTTCAATGGATTTGCCCGGCACCAGGACATTGCGTGTGACAAAGTGCTGGCTGAGCCCTCCCTTGGCCACCCCGACACTGGCAACCATGTGCTCATCACTGCTTTCCAGCACCTCGGCGGTCGAGCACCACGGCAGGAATTCCGGGTAACGCGCCACGTCGTTGACCAGGTCATAAAGCGCCTGGGCCGGATAGGGCAGCAGGGCCGAACGTTGAATATGCGTCGTCATGTGAGCGTTATTTCCACAACTGAGCGGCAAACATCGAGAAAGAACAACCCGATCCGCGAGAGAAAAAAACCAAAGAACTGCCGGTATTGTCCGGGATTCGTCCAACACGCTCAAGCACACAGGTTGACCGTAGCCGACACGCTCGCAACTCCCTATAATGCCGCCCCTATGGCTAAACAAAAGAAACACCCCACAGGGACCATCGCGCAAAATAAAAAGGCGCGACACGATTACTTCATCGAACATCGGTTCGAGGCTGGTCTGGTCCTGGCCGGCTGGGAAGTAAAAAGTCTGCGAGCCAGCAAGCTGCAGCTAGTCGACAGCTATGTGCTGCTCAAGGATGGCGAGGCGTGGCTGCTTGGCAGTCATATCACCCCGCTGACCACCGCGAGCACGCACGTGATTGCCGACCCGGTGCGCACACGCAAGCTGCTGCTCAACGCCCGCGAACTGGACAAGCTCGCCGCCGCCGTACAGCAGAAAGGCTATGCCTGCATCTGCCTGTCCTGGTACTGGAGCAAGCATCTGGTCAAGTGCGAGATCGCACTGGGCAAGGGCAAGAAGGAATACGACAAGCGCGATACCGAGCGCGAGCGCGATTCCGATCGTGAGCTGCATCGCGCCGTGCGCAACAAGGGCAAGGAAGAATAATCCTGGTGACGCTGTAGCCTTGGGTGCCTCACCCTCGGCTACATGCTCTTGCGCCGCTCCGCCCGGGCCACGCGCTGAACTTCCTGACGCACCTCCTCCAACACCTCCTGCACATACAACAGATGACGCGTTGAGACTTCCCGCGCCTGCTCGGCCCGCCCCTCGATAATCGCCAGGTACAAATCCCGATGCTGACTGATCAGCATGTCGCGGGTTTCCGTGCGCTGCTGATACATGCCGCCAATATTGGTCACCACGTTCCGCTTGAGCAGGTCGAACAACCCACGAATGGTGTGCAACAGCACGGCGTTGTGGCTGGCCTCGGCAATGGCCAGGTGAAACCGCGCATCCGCAGCCCCCTCCTCCGCCCGACTGACTTTATCGTCGCGCGCGTAACAATCCTGTAGCGCTTCAAAGGCCGCCGTCAGCCGCTCACGGTCGACTTCGGTAGCGCGCAACGCTGCGTAATAAGCACAGGACGCTTCGAGGGTTTGGCGAAACTCCAGCAAATCACGCTGAGCCTCGGGATTGTTTTCCAGCAGGCGCAACAACGGATCGCTGAACGTCGAGCCCAACGACTCAGCCACATAATTGCCACCGCCCTGGCGACTGACCAGCAAACCCTTGGCCGCCAGCTTCTGAATCGCCTCACGCAGCGAGGGGCGCGACACGCCGAACTTTTCAGCCAACGCGCGCTCGGCCGGCAAGCGCTCGCCCGATTTCAGCGTGCCCTCAAGGATCATGCCCTCAAGCTGCTCGACAATATCGTCAGACAAACGGCGCTGACGCACCTGATCAAACCCCATAACACTCTCTCCACGATCCCGACCACTCGCCGGGGCCTCTATTCTGGCCTATCGCAACGCTTGCAGCACCCATCAGAACACCTTCGATTTATCCGATCAGAGCAGCCGCCCATAACTTTAAGACCAAAGTTTCGCAGGCGGCAAATTGACACACCACCGCCAAGGCTTTTACTCTAGCCAACAGCGGCTGTAAATTGGTATTACCAATTACCCAAGCCGACTAAAACGTGCCTAACCAACAACAATTAGGGGCCACCCCATATGCAAACTTGGCAACAGCTCTACAGCCCGCTCGGCAGCCTCGGCCTGTCCGCACTGGCCGCCGTTATTCCAATCGTATTTTTCTTCTTGGCTCTGGCCGTGTTTCGCCTTAAAGGCCACGTCGCTGGCAGCATCACGCTTGCGCTGTCGATCCTGGTGGCAATCTTTGCCTTCCAGATGCCGGTGGACATGGCACTGGCCGCTGCCGGCTACGGCTTTGCCTACGGCCTGTGGCCAATCGCCTGGATCATCGTCGCAGCGGTATTCCTCTACAAACTGACGGTCAAAAGCGGCCAGTTCGAGATCATCCGCAGCTCGGTGCTGTCGATTACCGACGACCAACGCCTACAGGTCTTGCTGATCGGTTTCTGCTTCGGCGCATTCCTGGAAGGTGCCGCCGGCTTCGGTGCTCCCGTGGCGATTACCGCCGCGCTGCTGGTCGGCCTGGGTTTCAACCCGCTGTACGCCGCCGGCCTGTGCCTGATTGCCAACACCGCACCTGTCGCCTTCGGCGCCCTGGGGATTCCGATCATCGTCGCCGGACAAGTGACCGGCATTGACGCGTTCAAGATCGGCGCCATGACCGGTCGCCAATTGCCACTGCTGTCGCTGTTCGTACCGTTCTGGCTGGTGTTCATGATGGACGGCCTGCGCGGCGTGCGCGAAACCTGGCCGGCCGCCTTGGTGGCAGGCCTGAGCTTTGCCGTCACCCAATACTTCACGTCCAACTTCATCGGCCCGGAACTGCCGGACATCACCTCGGCCCTGGCCAGCCTGGTTTCCTTGACCCTGTTCCTGAAAGTCTGGCAACCCAAGCGCACCGCCGGCGCACAGATTGCCGGTGCAACCTCCAACGCAACGGTCACCGCCAGCGTCGGCGGCTTCGGCCTGCCACGCAGCACTGTCGCTTCGCCCTACAGCCTGGGGCGAATCTTCAAGGCCTGGTCGCCGTTCCTGATCCTGACCGTGCTGGTGACCATCTGGACCCTCAAGCCATTCAAGGCGATGTTCGCTGCGGGCGGCTCGATGTACAGCTGGGTGTTCAACTTCGCGATCCCGCACCTGGACCAAATGGTGGTCAAGGTTGCGCCTATCGTGACCAATCCGACGGCCATCCCCGCCATATTCAAACTGGACCCGATTTCAGCGACCGGCACCGCGATCTTCTTTTCCGCGCTGATCTCGATGCTGATATTGAAGATCGACATCAAAACTGGTCTTACCACTTTGAAAGAGACCTTCTACGAACTGCGCTGGCCGATCCTGTCCATCGGCATGGTGCTGGCCTTCGCCTTCGTCACCAACTACTCGGGCATGTCCTCGACCATGGCGTTGGTCCTGGCCGGCACCGGTGCAGCCTTCCCGTTCTTCTCGCCGTTCCTCGGCTGGCTGGGGGTTTTCCTGACAGGCTCCGACACCTCGTCCAACGCCCTGTTCAGCTCGCTGCAAGCCACCACCGCCCACCAGATCGGTGTCAACGACGTCTTGCTGGTAGCGGCGAACACCAGCGGCGGCGTGACCGGCAAGATGATTTCGCCGCAATCGATCGCCGTGGCCTGCGCCGCTACCGGTCTGGTCGGCAAGGAATCCGACCTGTTCCGCTTCACCCTCAAGCACAGCCTGTTTTTCGCCACCATCGTCGGGCTGATCACGCTGGCCCAGGCCTACTGGTTCACCGGCATGCTCGTGCATTGAAACCACAGGCAATCAAGCAATAACCGACGCCGAACAGCGATTTCGGCGTCAGCTTTCCACAACCCATCTGCCGGGCCGCTGAACACGCTGCTGCCCTGACGGACGGACAACCGGGACTACCCGGAGAACGCGCCTGATGAGCGAGCTTTTTTACAACGCCGTGCCGAATGCCACCCGTGTCGCGCCGCCCCTGGCCCAGCCACGTGAATACCCCCACGAAAAACCGCAGAAGGTCTACCTGTTCGGCACCTGCGTGGTGGACCTGTTCTATCCCGAAGCCGGCATGGACGCGATCCACCTGCTGGAGCGCGAAGGGATCTGCGTGGACTATCCCCAAGGGCAAAGCTGCTGCGGGCAACCGGCCTACACCTCGGGTTATACCGACCAGGCCCGACAAGTGGCGCGCGCGCAACTGGCGTTGTTCGCCGGCGACTACCCAGTGGTGGTGCCGTCCGGTTCCTGTGCCGGCATGTTACGCGAGCACTACGCCGACCTTTTCAAGGACGAACCCGACACCCTCAAACAAGTGCAGGCCCTCGCGGCCCGTACTTATGAGTTGGCGGAGTTCCTGTTGTTCGTGTGCAAGGTGCAACTCAACGACAGCGGGGCGCCGGTCAAAGTCGCCCTGCACACTTCATGCTCCGCGCGCAGGGAAATGAATACCCACCTCCACGGCCGCGAATTGCTGGCCCAACTGCGCAATGTCGAACGCGTCGACCACAGCCACGAAAGCGAATGCTGTGGCTTTGGTGGAACGTTCAGCGTGCGCATGCCGGACATTTCCGGCGCAATGGTGGCCGACAAGACCCGAGCCTTGCAGGAATCCGGCGCCCATCAAGTGCTGAGCGCTGATTGCGGCTGCTTGATGAACATCAATGGCGCCCTGGAGAAACAGCAAGCCGCCTTACGCGGCCAACACCTGGCCAGCTTTCTCTGGCAACGCACCGGGGGTGAGCGATGAACGCCGCTGCGCTGATTCCGACCGTCGATGTGTCGGAAGACTTCCGCACCCGCGCCCACCAGGCGCTGGGCGACACGCAACTGCGAAACAACTTTCGCAACGCGATGGATTCCCTGATGAGCAAACGGGCGGCGTCTTTCAGCGACGCCCACGAACGCGAACACCTGCGCGCCCTCGGTAACGCGGTGCGCGCCCGAGCCCTGTCGAAGCTGCCCGACCTGCTCGAACAACTGGAAGCCAACCTGACCCGTAACGGCGTGACCGTGCATTGGGCCGAAACGGTTGAAGAGGCCAATGCGATCGTCTTGTCGATCATCCGCCGGCGTGCAGCCACGCAGGTGATCAAAGGCAAATCCATGGTCAGCGAAGAGATGGAGATGAACCACGTACTTGCCACCCAAGGCATCGAATGCCTTGAGTCGGACATGGGAGAGTTTATTGTTCAACTCGACCACGAGAAGCCATCCCACATCATCATGCCGGCGATCCACAAGAACGCCAGCCAGGTCGCGTCGCTGTTCCACGAAAAACTCGGCGTGGAGTACACCAAGGATGTCGACCAGTTGATTCAGATTGGTCGCCGTGTGCTGCGGGAAAAGTTCTTCGAAGCAGATATCGGCGTCTCCGGCGTCAACTTCGCCGTGGCCGAAACCGGCACGCTGCTGCTGGTGGAAAACGAAGGTAACGGGCGTATGTCGACCACGGTGCCACCGGTGCATATCGCCGTGACCGGCATCGAGAAGGTCGTGGAAAACCTGCGTGACGTAGTGCCGTTGCTGTCGCTGCTGACCCGCTCCGCGCTCGGTCAGCCGATCACCACCTACGTCAATATGATCTCCGGCCCGCGCAAGCCCGATGAGCTCGACGGCCCAGAAGAAGTCCACCTGGTGTTGCTGGACAATGGGCGCAGCCAGGCGTTTGCCGACAGTGAACTGCGCCAGACGCTCAACTGCATTCGCTGTGGCGCCTGCATGAATCATTGCCCGGTGTATACCCGAATCGGCGGCCATGCCTACGGAGAGGTGTACCCCGGCCCGATCGGAAAAATCATCACGCCGCATATGGTCGGCCTGGCGAAAGTGCCGGACCACCCCAGTGCGTCTTCGTTGTGCGGTGCCTGTGGAGAAGTGTGCCCGGTAAAAATCCCGATCCCGGCCTTGCTGCGCCGTCTGCGGGAAGAGAACGTAAAAGCGCCGGATAGCCCACACCCCGTGATGCGCGGTCAAGGCAGCAAGTATTCGCGCCAGGAGCGGTTTGTCTGGAACGCCTGGGCCAAGCTCCACAGCTCACCGACGCTATACCGCGTGTTCACATTCGCCGCCACGCGCCTGCGCGCCCTCGTACCGAGCAATGTCGGGCCATGGACGCAAAACCATAGCGCGCCTAAACCCGCCGCCCGTTCGCTGCATGACCTGGCACGCGAGCATTTGGCCAAACAGGGAGCGCGTTGATGAGCGCCAAGCAAAATATCCTCGGCAAATTGCGCCACAGCCTGACGGGCACAACACCGGTGCCCGACAACTTCGATGAGACTCTGGTCACACAGATCTACACCTATCCGCCAGAGCAGCGCATCGCACAATTGCGCAAGCTGATGGAAGCGGTGCATACCGAGATCCACCTGACCCGCAGCGCCGAATGGCCGGCCTTGCTCGCGCAACTGCTGCAAAAGCGCGAACTGCCCAGCCTGCTCATCGCGCCGACAACCGAGCACGGTCGGCGCATCACCGAACACTGGTCGAACAACCCGCAATTGCCACGGCTCAAAGCCTATGACCGCCCAGTGGAAGAATGGAAAGCCGAGCTGTTTAATGACACACCGGCCAGCCTGACCACCACCCTCGGCGCCATCGCCGCCACCGGTAGCCTGATTCTGTGGCCCTCGCGGGAAGAACCGCGCCTGATGAGCCTGGTGCCACCGGTACATTTTGCACTGCTCAAGGCCAGTGAGATTTACGACAACTTTTATCAGGTCCAGCAGCAATTCGCCTGGGCCCAAGGCATGCCCACCAATGCCCTGCTGGTGTCCGGCCCGTCGAAGACGGCTGACATCGAACAAGTTCTGGCTTATGGCGCCCACGGTCCGAAGGACCTGGTGGTGCTGATCCTGGAGGACCAATGAGTCTGCCTGCCGCTTTCCTTGCTGACGTCACATTGCTGATCCCGAAAAGTCGTCGCTTCGACGACCCACTTTCCACCTTGGCATTTGGCACAGACGCCAGTTTTTACCGACTGATCCCACAGTTGGTGATCCGCGTCGAGTCGGAAGACGAAGTCGTGGCGCTGCTGCAACTGGCCCAGCGCGATCATGTTCCGGTGACCTTCCGCGCAGCGGGCACCAGCTTGTCCGGGCAGGCCATCAGCGATTCAGTGCTGATCGTACTGGGGGACAACTGGAACGGCCGCGAAATTCGCGGGCAAGGCACGCAGATCCGCCTGCAACCCGGCGTGATCGGCGCCCAGGCCAACGCCTGGCTGGCCCCCTTCGGGCGCAAGATCGGGCCGGATCCGGCGTCGATCAACGCCTGCAAAATCGGCGGCATCGTCGCCAACAATGCCAGCGGAATGTGCTGCGGTACGGCGCAAAACACCTACCACACCCTCGCTGGGATTCGCCTGGTACTGGCCGACGGCAGCCGCCTGGACACCGAAGATGCCGCCAGCGTCGCGGCATTTCGTCAGCAGCACAGCACGCTGCTTGAGCGCTTGGCCACACTCGGCCAAGAGACGCGGGCAAACGCTGAACTGGCCGCCAAAATCCGCCACAAATACCGCCTGAAAAATACCACCGGCCTGTCACTCAACGCCCTGGTGGATTTCGATGAGCCGCTGGATATTCTCAGCCACCTGCTGGTGGGCTCCGAAGGCACCCTGGGTTTTATCAGTGCCGTGACCTACGACACCGTCATCGACCACCCGAACAAAGCCTCGGCGCTGATCGTATTCCCCGATGTCGAGACCTGCTGCAATGCGGTAACCGTCCTGAAAACCCAACCGGTCTCAGCCGTTGAGCTGCTCGACCGACGCAGCATGCGTTCGGTGCAGGACAAGCCCGGCATGCCGGCCTTCGTACAACATCTATCGGAAAATGCCTGCGCGCTGCTGATCGAATCCCGCGCCGCATCGCCCTCTTTGCTCCACGAGCAACTGGCGCTGATCATGGCGTCCCTGGCGGCGTTTCCGGTGGAAAAACAGGTCGACTTCACCGAAGACCCCGTGGAAAACGCCCGCCTGTGGGCGATCCGCAAAGATACCTTCCCCGCCGTCGGCGCCGTGCGCAAAACCGGCACCACGGTGATCATCGAAGACGTAACCTTCCCGGTCGAACAACTGGCCATCGGCGTTAACCGCTTGATCGAGCTGTTCGACAAACATCACTACGACGAAGCCATCCTTTTCGGACACGCCCTGGAAGGCAATCTGCACTTTGTGTTCACCCAAGGCTTCAACAGCAGCGAAGAAGTCGCACGCTACCAAGCGTTCATGGACGACGTCGCGCAACTGGTGGCGGTGGAGTTTGGCGGCTCGCTGAAAGCCGAACATGGCACCGGCCGCAACATGGCGCCGTTCGTCGAGCTGGAATGGGGCAGCGACGCCTACCAACTGATGTGGCAACTCAAACGCCTGCTCGACCCCAACGGTATTCTCAACCCGGACGTGGTGCTCAGCGAAGACCCGCAGATCCACCTTAAACACCTCAAGCCGCTGCCCGCCGCCGACGAGCTTGTGGATAAGTGCATCGAGTGCGGGTTCTGCGAGCCGGTGTGCCCGTCGAAAGGCCTGACCTTGAGCCCGCGCCAGCGCATCGTGATCTGGCGCGATATCCAGGCGAAAAAACGCGCCGGCATCGACACGACTGAACTGGAAACGGCCTACCGCTACCAGGGCATCGACACCTGCGCCGCCACCGGGCTATGTGCCCAGCGCTGCCCTGTGGGAATTAACACCGGCGACCTGGTGAAAAAACTCCGGGCCCGCGACGCCGACCATACGAAAACCGCCGAATGGCTTGCCACCCACTTCGCCACTGCGCTGCAAGGCGCACGCTTTACCCTGCACGTCGCCAACGGTGCACGCATGCTGTTGGGCGCGCCGCGCCTGGCTAAGTTGTCGGCCACAGTGACCAAGCTGTCCAAGGGACAAATCCCACAATGGACCAACGCTATGCCGCAGCCGGAAAAAGCCATTCGCTTCAGCCCGGCGGTGACCGATGAGCGACCACGCGTGGTCTACCTCGCGGCGTGCGTCTCACGCGCCATGGGGCCGGCGGCTGGCGATAAAGAGCAGATGTCGCTGTACGACAAAACCCGTGGCCTGCTGGAAAAAGCCGGCTACCAAGTCGTCTTCCCCGACAACCAGGACAACCTGTGCTGCGGCCAGCCCTTTGCCTCCAAGGGCTACGCCGAACAGGCCGAACACAAGCGCCAGGAACTGATCGGCGCCTTGCTCCACGCCAGCCGTGGCGGCCTCGACCCGATCTACTGCGACACCAGCCCCTGCACCCTGCGCCTGGTGCAAGACCTGGGCGAAACACGCCTGGACCTCTACGACCCGGTTCGGTTTATCCGCACGCACCTGATGGACCGCCTCGACTTCACGCCGCAGGAGGCACCGATCGCCGTACACGTCACCTGCAGCACCCAGCACCTTGGGGAAAGCCAGGCATTGATCGACCTGGCCCGCCGCTGCTCCAAAAACGTGGTGATTCCGGAAGGCATTCATTGCTGCGGCTTTGCCGGCGACAAAGGCTTTACCACACCGGAGCTCAACGCCCACTCCCTGCGCTCGCTCAAGGACGCCGTGCAATATTGCAGCGAAGGCATCTCCACCAGCCGCACCTGCGAGATCGGCCTGAGCCAGCATGGCGGCATCGATTACCACGGGTTGGTGTACCTCGTGGACCGCGTGACCCAGCCGAGGGCACATTAAAACCCGCAAAAAACAGAACCCCTGCGCACCGGCGCAGTCATCTGCATAGGCCTCGGCGATCGAGGCTCATCAGTGATGTCGCTGGCAGCACGTGAACGCCAGCAGCGTCGAGCCCTTTTTCGCAAGGAGATACCCCTATGAAGCATTCCGCTCTTGCTGGCTTGTTCGTTACCGCCGCGATGCTGGCGTCACCGGTGTTTGCAGCCGGAAAAACCGACCAGCTGTGTCAGATTAATCTCGACAAAATCAACAACGGCAAAGCGCTGCTCGCCACCGACACCAGTGGCAAACGCGGCGAAATCGATACCGCCGTGTCTCAAGCGCAGGCCGCCCACGCGGCAGGCGATGACAAGAAGTGCATAGAGATCACGTCCAAAGCCCTGCAAGACCTACAGAACGGTGACAAAGGCGGCAATCAGTAACGTCCCGACGTTCAAGGCCAACCTTCGGGTTGGCCTTCTGTGACCGTTTGACGTACACTGCATAGGCTTGTCACTCACTAAGAAACAACGAGTTACAAGCACGGGGCCGTTTAGGATTCGACGCCGGTCGCGAAACTTTAGGTGCATGCCGAGTTGGTAACAGAACTCGTAAATCCACTGTTGCAACTTTCTATAGTTGCCAATGACGAAACCTACGGGGAATACGCTCTCGCTGCGTAAGCAGCCTTAGCCCTTCCCTCCTGGTACCTTCGGGTCCAGCAATCATCAGGGGATGTCTGTAAACCCAAAATGATTGTCATATAGAACAGAATCGCCGTGCAGTACGTTGTGGACGAAGCGGCTAAAACTTACACAACTCGCCCAAAGCACCCTGCCCGTCGGGTCGCTGAGGGTTAACTTAATAGACACGGCTACGCATGTAGTACCGACAGCGGAGTACTGGCGGACGGGGGTTCAAATCCCCCCGGCTCCACCACTTCATCATCTAAAGACGTCCACGGACGTCTTTTTTTGTGCCTGAAATCCAGTAAATACAGGGGTTTCAGCGCTTATGGGAGCTTTGGAGAGTTTCTGAGTTCCAGCCGCTTTGGTATCCCGGACTATCAAATACTATTTTCAGGATACCAAAACGGTGCTGGAGGTAGCCCCATGCCTACTAACGCACCCCGCCTCTCCGATCGCCAACTGAAAGCAGTGAAGGCAACTGGCAAAGATTTCGTCCTCAGCGACGGCGATGGCGTACAGCTTCGAGTCCGCGCGAGCGGCTCAATGATGGGGAATTTCAATTACCGCGAGCCCCTGACCAGAAGCCGTATCAATATGGCGCTTGGTCCATACCCCGACCTCTCGCTAGCCAACGCCCGAAAGAAAGCCGCAGAGGCGCGTGCGCTGCTCGCTATGGGCATTGATCCTAAAACCCAGCGTGATGAGGTAAGGCAAGCCAAACTTGCTGAGACTGAACACACTTTCGAGAAGGTGGCCACCGCCTGGTTCGAGCTGAAGAAAGACTCCGTAACCAAAGCCTACGCCGAAGACATTTGGAGATCGCTGACGCTCCATGTGTTCCCAAGCATGAAAACAACGCCGCTCTCTCAAATCACTGCTCTGATGGTTATCAAGATCCTTCGCCCAATCGAGGCCAAAGGGAGCGTCGAAACCGTGAAACGATTGAGTCAACGACTCAACGAGATCATGACCTATGGGGTCAACTCCGGGCTGATATTTGCGAACCCCCGCAATGGAATTCGGGCGGTATTCAAGAAACCCAAGAAAGAAAACATGGCTGCGCTACCACCTGAGGAGCTTCCCGAGCTCATGATGGAAATCGCGAATGCCAGCATCAAACGCACGACCCGCTGCCTGATCGAATGGCAGTTGCATACGATGACCCGCCCTGCCGAAGCAGCCACCACACGATGGGCAGATATCGACTTCGACAAGCGCATTTGGACCATTCCGCCAGAGCGCATGAAAAAGCGTCGACCGCACACAATCCCCCTGACCGATCAGGCACTTTCGTTACTGGAGACGCTCAAGCAACTCAGTGGTAACAGAGAGTACGTGTTCCCTTCAGATAGAAATCCCCGCACCCATGCCAATAGCCAGAGCGCCAACATGGCGTTGAAGCGCATGGGCTTTCAGGACCGTTTAGTCAGCCACGGCTTGCGCTCGATGGCGAGCACCATCCTGAATGAGCATGGCTGGGATCCGGAACTGATCGAGGTCGCGCTGACGCATGTCGACAAGGACGAAGTTCGTAGCGCCTACAACAGGGCGTATTACATCGAACGCCGGCGCCCGATGATGGCCTGGTGGAGTGAGCATATCCAGCGAGCAGCTACTGGAAGCCTGTCGGCATCTGCCATCAATCAAACTAGGGACCGCAATGTCGTCCCGATATGCTAAGGGATTACTGGATGTCGATAGACTTGGCGACTGTCGCCAAGTCATCTGCTTGCCTGCGCTACTCATGCCAAGCCTCTGCACAGGGGCTGGTTCCATCCGAGCGCGAACTCCTGCGGCAATCATCAGGACGATGGCAGGGGCAATAACCACGCGGGCCGATAGCATCGCCCCTCAAACCCGGCCACATTCAGTGCTCCTCCGCCGATAATCACACACAACCCGATCGCGCTATTCAGTACAGCTGTATGGAATGCCGTGGCCGGTATCGTGTGATCACCGGCAATCCTCAAGAGCCAGGTCTGCAGGCCAGTAAACAAAGCGAAAATGGCGACACCCCAGATCACCAGCAAGGTACCCAACGGCGCGATACCCAGAAGAGGACCGTAAATGCCCAAGGTCACCAAGGCCAATGCCAATGCCATCAAGGGTCGCCCAGCTAGCCATTGATCACAGCAAGGATTCCGGCAGTTAGTTCGTGCTTCACCAGCAAAAGACGGTAGTTAAGGGTGGCGGTTTCGTCCGGGATACGCTCCAGACTCACCCCCGCGATCTGGCGCAGGACGGTCGTTTCTTACAGTGCCTCTTCCATCGCCGGATCGCTGTAACCGGACCAATTTTGCATCATGTGTACGTGCAGCACCGCCATAAACGCTAAGGCCGGACGACCACCTTTGCCTTTTGGATAGTGCGGTTCGATCAGCACGATCAAGCTCTTCCAGGGCAGCACTTGATCATCTCGGTCAGGAACAATTCTTTGCGGGTCTGCTTGCGCTTGCCGACGTACTCGATGTCGACGAAAGTCATCTGCGTCATCACCGAAAGACTCGGCGATTAGTGTTCAGTGACTTCGCCAAATCAAGAAGTCTTTTTCAGAGTTTCCTTAGGTTCTTCAGCGATGTTGATCGCCAATCGCGAATTTGAATTCAATGATAAGTAACCGGCGGCAATCACCGCAGGCAACGGACTGGTCCTCGTGCGTATCGGTGACGTAGGATAAATGCCTCGACACAAGGAGAGTCACGGATGAGCGCTACCGACCCCCAATCGTTTTCCCTGGCGTTGCGCTCTTATTCAGGTGAGGTTGAGCTGCACGAACATGACTTTCATCAAATAGTCCTTTCTCAGTCCGGCTCAATGGAAATTGAGGTCGACGGACGAGGTGGCAAAGTCGACGCGAGCCAAGGCGTCGTGATTTGCGCGGGTTCCCGGCATACGTTTCTGGCCAACACCCATAACAATTTTCTGGTGTTGGATGTATCGACCGACCGTGGCGAAGCGCATAAAAGCACTTCTGCGTCACTTGACCCCCTCAACGACAAACGCTTTTTTGCGGTCAGGCCCGATATACGGCATTTGCTCGATTACGCCAGCAGCAACGGGCCACAGTTGGTCGGCTCGCTCGCGATGGCCGAGTCCTGGAGTCGGTTGCTGTTGTGTTCTTTATTGCAGCCCGAGGTTGCGCGCAGCGACCCTGGCCAGTTCATTCTCGCTCGCGCGCTGGCCTACATCGAGCAGCACCTGGCCACCGCCCTGACGGTGCATGATATTGCGCGTTATGCGGGCACCAGCGAGCGGCGCTTGTATGCCCTATTCGGGCAGCACCTGAACACAACCCCGTTCTCGCATATCGCGAACTTGCGCCTGAATCTGGCCATTGATCTGCTGCGCCAAACGTCCTTGTCGATCATTGATATTGCGCATCGCACCGGTTACGCCGACCAGAGTGCGTTAACCCATGCCCTGAAGAAAGCCCGCCACCTGACACCGGCCGTTGTGCGTAAACAAGTGCCAGACCACTGAAAAATAGCAGTCCCGAACAATTCTTTGGCGGGACTGATCAATACTCGCTCTCTCGACCTTTCTATTGTTCCCGCTTGAGGATAATCCGCAGACGGGGCTTGCATGAGCACTTCCAACCCATCCATCACCCTTGCCAAGGGCGCCGCCAGTGCGACGCTGATCGGGGTGATTGCCGTGTTTTTGTGGGCGTGCCTGGCGCTTCTGACCACCTTGACCGCCGGGATCCCGGCCTTTCAGTTGCTGGCTTCGAGCTTCGCGGTCGCGTTCGTGGCCAGCCTGTGCATGCTGGGGATGCGTGGCGCTGCCGGGTTCAGCAGCTGGCGCCAGCCCTGGCCTGTATGGGCAACGGGGTTTGCCGGCATCTTCGTCTATCACGCGTTGTATTTCTTCGCCCTGAAGGCCGCGCCTGCGGCTGAAGCCAGCCTGATTGCCTACCTGTGGCCACTGCTGATCGTTCTGCTGTCGAGCTTTGCCACCGGCGAGTCGCTGCGCAAGCGCCAGTTGCTGGGCGCGTTGCTCGGCCTTGCGGGGACGGCCTTCATCATGCAACTGCGGGCCCAGAGTGACAGTGTGGCGATGCCGGTTATCGGTTACGCCGCAGCCTTTGCGTGTGCCTGGGTCTGGGCGATTTATTCGGTGTTCAACCGGCGTTTCAGCCATGTTCCGAGCAGCATCGTCGGGGGTATTTGCGGGCTGGTGGCAGTGGCCGGAGGGCTCTGCCACCTGGCGTTCGAAACCACGGTGCAGCCTGAACCGGGCCAGTGGGCGGCAATCATTGCCCTGGGGCTGGGCCCGGTAGGCCTGGCTTTTTTCGCCTGGGACCACGCGACCAAGCACGGAAATCTATCGATGCTGGGCGCCTTGTCTTACCTGGCGCCGCTGTTCTCCACGCTGCTGCTGATTGCCGTGGGGCAAAGCGATGCCAAGCCGATCCTGATGATTCCCGCCGTGTTGATCATTGCGGGGGCGGTCATCGCCACTTCACGCTCACGCACGACCTCACGGTGATTTCGACGGGTAAGGAGACAGGGAAATGAACTTGATAGCTTCGCAGGGAACCATGAGGATCGAGAGCGACGGGCCGAGTTTTTCGGTCGCACCTACGCGGCCCTTACTCAGTCATCTGGGAAAGCCATCGTTGCTGAACAGCCGAACCGGCATCCGCCGTCGCGCCAATGGTGAGGCGCCTCGTGTGCTGCTGTTTGTGCCGCCTTACACACGCCTGATCGAGCCCACGTCATACGACAGCGCATTCGCCCGCATCGGCATTGATACGTTCGAAGTGATGAAGCGTGCCGGTACGCCTATCGGCCTGTTGCGCATCGCCACGGTAGCCCGGCGTGCCGGTTATGACGTGCAGATTGTCGATTCGCCCTTTGCCGGTTGGTCCCAGGAGCACAGCCTGGTCAAGGTCGACCAAGGGCATCTGATCCGCTACGGCCTGACCGATACGCAGATACGCGAGATCATCGAAACCGCGCAGCCCGATATTGTCGGGATCCAGTGCAACTACACCGTGCAATGGGGCAATGCACGGGCGTTGGCCGAGCTGGTAAAAACCCTCGACCCCAATCTGGTGCTGGTCACTGGCGGCGCTCACTCCAGTGGTGACTGGAAGAATGCACTGCTGGATTCGGCCTTCGACTTCGCGCTGATCAACGAAGCTGACCGGGCCTTTACACTGCTGCTCGATGCCTTGATTCACGAAGGGACAGACATCAATGCCGTACCCGGGGTGGCGTACCGCGACAGCCGAGCGCAACTGATCCGGCCCACCCAGAAATCCAGCTACCTGAGCATCATCCCCAAGCGGCAGGACCTCGAGGAGAGGCTCGGAGTGATGCCCTTGCCGGACTTCAGCTTTCTGAACATGAACCATTACCTGCAGCCTTATCACTCCTCAGGTGCGCGAGTACGCAAGCATGGCGCGTGGGCGCAGATATTCTCCACGATTGGCTGCAACGTGAACTGTAACTTCTGCTACATCCCGAAAATCAACGGCCCCTGGCGCGCACTTGGCCTGGACTGGTTTGACCTGCACCTGGCCGATCTGGTGAAACAGGGGGTCACCGAAGTCCTGATCGAGGACGATCACCTGATGCACGACCCGTTGTATGCGATGGAGGTTGGCAAGCTCCTGAAAAAACATGACTTGCCCTGGGTCGAAGAAGGCGGGTTGAGCCTTTTCAACCTAATCCTGCTGCATTTGGGCGAAGGCTTCATAGACCAGATGGATGAGAAGGAGCGCAAGAACCCGCAATATCGCAATGTGATCGAGGCGGTGAAAGGCGGACTTACGGCAAGGGAGTTCATTCGGTCGATTGCCGAAAATGGCTGCTACAACATCTACCTCGCGGTGGAGAGCGCGAACGAAGACAGCCTGGTCAATTCCAACAAATCCAGACTTAACGCGATCCAGCACTCGACGTTTGAGCTCATAGAAATTTTTACCGAGCACGGCATTCAGGTCACCGGCGGGTTCATGCTGGGGTTCGTCAATCCCCCGGGGGGGCCTGGGCAAAAGCCGTTTGTAGAGAGCCTGGAACTGATCGACCGCACCATCGATTACGCGGTCAACCTCATGGGCGCCGGCATGGCGTATGCCAACCCGTTTATCGTCACGCCGATTCCCGGAACTTCGATGTGGGAATACCAGCAGCAGTATGTGGTGCGTCACTACGACAATGGTTGGTCCCATGAGAAAGCCACCATGGCGACCGACCAGTGGAGTGCCGAGGACATCGAAAAAGCACGCATGGAGTTGCTGGTTCGGGCCAACGGGGCTGATCGTGTCAGGGAGATGGTGCGTCGCGGCACTTGGCCCGTGGACGCTTGATTGCACCCTATGAAGCGGTATTTACCCGATTGCCCTCAAGTATTCATATTTTCACTAAAGCTAAGATCTGCGTGCAGCATCCCGATCTAGAACAACGCTATACCAAGGTCGAGGACCGAGCGGTCCTCGTAGTGACCTCCAGATTTGAAACGAAGGAAAGTTTTGGACGTTGTGAGTCACTCCTCCGCGAAGTAATCACTGTCTAGCTGTTTAACCTCGTACACCTGCTTAACGCTCACGCCCAGGTTGTTCTCCACCATCAGTCGCGCCAGCTCAACACCGTCGATCAGCACCACTTTGATATCCAGCCCCAGCGCTGCGGTAAGGGCATCATCGGAGAACTCCGAGGTGGTGATAAACACGCCCTTGCGCGCACGCTGGCGAGTCAAAGCACCGATGAATTTGTCGATCTCCGGACGATGCACCGTGTTGGTCCAGCGCTTGGCCTGGAGATAGATCACGTCCAGGCCAAGCCTGTCCTCTTTGATGATGCCGTCGAGGGGCTCAGGCACTCTTCCAAAAGGACCACGCGCATGGCATTCACCACCCTGATACTGGACGCCCCTGGCCCGCCGCTGCTATGTGAGGAAGTCGACCGATTCCTTGAACTCGGGCTGGCCGTCACCCTGAACCTTCACTACTTCACCGATAAGGACAGCATCAGGAACCACTACGGCGAGCGCATTCAATATGCCCAGATCAATTGCCACGACAAGCCCGCCTTCATCGCTGCGCTGACCCAGGCCGGAGGCTACGGCGTGTTCAAGACGCGCTTGAACATCCCCCTCGATGGCGAACTGATCAACGCCGCCGCCTGCCTGGCAACACCGCTGCGCGCCATCGCCCAGGCAGGCGTAGGGCTTAACCACATCGACCGGCAAGCAGCCGGGCACGCTGGCGTGACGATACTGAACACACCAGGCGCCAACGCCCCAGCCGTCGCGGAATACGTGGTGGCCCAAGCGTTGTTTTTATCCAGGGACCTCGGCCACTACAACGCCGAAACCCACAAAGGTCATTGGTCCAAGGGCAGCCTGCCTCCCGTCCAGGAGTTCTCCGAGTTGACGCTGGGGCTGGTGGGCACTGGCGACATCGCGCTAATCCCAGAGGACACAAGGAAGACCTCAGCGATGCCATGGGCCGCCCGAACATTGTGTGTCAGTGCGCCGACATGAGGCACTGGAGCGCTCGTTCAACTTGACGGGCAAAGCCTGGACATTGCGCGACAGCCCTATCGGCGTGGAGGGAGGCTCGGCCGGAGATTAGACTGTTTAGCCTCCCCGGCTCCTCGAACGACATGAATTGCCGGACTTCGCAGGCAGTCTAAAAGACATCGATCTAAATAATTCTCAACAATAAGAAATAGCAAGTTAGCCAACTAACTATTTAAAGTATCCGCGCGGATAGACACTCATCTGCTCTCATATCGTTTTAACCATAAATCCGCCCAGTATATTTTTTCACATATATTTTACATTCCGTTGCATATGCTAATGTCATTACGACACTAACGCTGTTTAACCAGGCTCAGGGAGTGTGTATGACCGGTGTATTGGCATCTGTTAACAGCCGCACACAACTGGTTGGGCAGAATAGGCTCGAACTGTTGCTATTCCGTTTCAATAACCACCAACTGTACGGGATCAACGTATTTAAAGTTCGGGAAGTTATTCGCTGCCCGAAGCTATCTTCGATACCAAAGTCTAATAGCAATATTTGTGGCGTGGCCAATATCCGAGGTGTCTGCATCCCTATTCTTGACCTTGCCATGGCAACGGGACTGCCCGGCGTCGAAGATCAGGAAAGCGCTTTTATCATACTTACGGAGTACAACAATCGCGTTCAGGGCTTCCTCGTCTACGCAGTCGAGCACATCGTCAACTTGAACTGGGAAGACATTCATCCGCCGCCCAAGGGCAGTGGTGAAAACAATTACCTGACCGCAGTGACCCGCACGGACGATCGCCTGGTCGAGATCATCGATGTTGAAAAGGTCCTGACAGAAATATCGCCATCGTCCGAGGAAATATCCAGCGGCGTGATCGATCACGACGTCACCCAACAAGCCCGACACCTGCGTGTATTGACCGTGGACGACTCGATGGTCGCGCGCAAACAGGTGACCCGCTGCCTGGAAACCGTGGGCGTCGAGGTGGTGGCCTTGAACGATGGCCGGCAAGCACTTGACTACCTGCACGCCATGCTCGACGAAGGGCGCAAGCCCGATGAGGAGTTTCTGATGATGATCTCCGACATCGAGATGCCAGAGATGGACGGTTACACCTTGACCGCCGAGATCCGTAACGACCCGCGCATGGCCAACCTGCACATTGTGCTGCACACCTCGCTCTCGGGGGGCTTCAACCAGGCCATGGTCAAGAAAGTCGGCGCCGATGATTTCCTGGCCAAGTTCCGCCCCGATGACCTGGCCGGCCGTGTCATCTCACGTATCAAAGCCGTCAATCCGAACTGAAGTTCTATTACTACAAGACTCAAGCCAAGGAGGCTGTAAGGAAGCGAATAAGAAAAAATCAACAGAGGGCAGATCATGTCGAAATGTAGTGAGCTCTATCATCTGGTGTCAGACAACGAAGCCAGGCCATTCTGGAAGGACTGCGCGCGTGACGCGCAAGCGGACATCCGGTGCGCCATGGGCTGTGGCGCGCAGCTGGCCGAGACGCCCCAATTATCAGACCCGGCCCCCGCGCCCGCAGCGGCTGCGATCGCCCCCACCGGAATGAACGACGAGTTGGTCGCCGCCCAGGAAATCTGCGCCCGCGCCAAGACCGCCGTGGTCGAGATGTTCAGCCATGCCCGCATGGGCCGCGCCCTGGAGCTGGAACATATCGGCGCGCTGATAGACGACATTTCCTCTTCGATCGCACGTCATCCCAACGCTTTTATCAGCCTGGCACGCCTGAAAAGCTTGGACGATTACACCTATATGCATTCGGTCGCCGTGTGCGCACTGATGATTGCCCTGGGCAACCAGCTGGACCTGCCTGCTGCGTTGATTCGCCGGGTGGGAATGGCCGGCCTGCTGCATGACGTCGGTAAAATGGCCATACCGAGCGCCATCCTCAACAAGCCTGGACGCTTGAGCAGTGACGAATTTGAGCTGGTCCGCACCCACCCGCTGGAAGGCGAGAAAATCCTGCAGGCGACCTCGCCGCTGTGCGACATGGTCGTGGATGTCTGCCTGCACCACCATGAACGGGTCGACGGCAGCGGCTACCCCCATCAGTTGGTGGGCGACCAGATCAGTCTTTTTGCGCGAATGGCCGCCGTTTGCGATGTCTATGACGCAATCACCTCGGACCGATCCTACAACCGAGGCTGGGACCCCGCCGTCGCGATTCAGCAAATGTCGACATGGGACGGGCATTTCGATGATGAGGTGTTCCGTGCGTTTTTGAAGTCCGTGGGCATTTATCCAGTCGGGTCTATCGTTCAATTGAAAAGTGGCAGTATCGGCGTAGTGATCGAACAACATCCCGACTCATTATTGACGCCAAAAATAAAGTTATTCTTCTTGCCGGTGTTAAATATCTATATCACCCCAAGAATAGTCGACCTGAGTGATCCCGAACAAACCGATCGCATCATTGCGCGCGTGCCGGCACAGCGCTATGGCTTTAAAAATACCGAACGTTTATGGCTCGACGATGAGGCGTCAGAACAGAACTAAGCGACTACCCAGCTGTACCGCATTTATATGCTTAAGCAGCCCATGATCAAGCAGTAAGCCTTGTAAACAAAAAACTGGAATGCCGACATCCAATTATTTCGGCAACTACTAGCGTGGGCAGGAAATATCATGAAATTCAACTCATTACAGACTCGAATTTGCTTCACCGCCGGACTCTGCCTATTAATCTCTTGCGCGAGTTTGGTGTCATATGGGTTGTACTCCTCAACCGCCAATCAAGCCTACGTGGGTACTGAAGTTTCAGCATTGATTGAAAGTGGCACCATCCGCGAAGTGCAAAACCTGGCGGAGTCCCGTGCCAACGCCATCAAGGCGAAGCTGCAAAATGCCTTGGACTCGGCACGCACGCTGGCCAATACGCTGGGCGCGAGTAAAAGTGCGCAAAGCCCGCTGGCGCTGGGCCGCGATCAAATCAATACGATGCTGCTCAGCGTGCTCAAGGACAACCCCGAGTTCAACGGCACGTATTCGTGCTGGGAGCCAGATGCGCTGGACGGCCAGGACCAAGCGTTTCGTAACAACGAGGGCGGCAACAACCCGTTGACCGGCCGCTTCACGCCCTATTGGACGCGCAGCTCGGACGGTCATGTCGCGGTACAACCGCTGGTCGAGTACGACTCCGATGCCCGCCACCCCAATGGTGTGCTCAAGGGCGGCTGGTACAGCGGCCCCCGGGATACCCAGAAAGAAAGCGTGCTCGACCCCATTCCCTACGTGGTGCAAGGCAAAAATGTGTGGCTGACCACGCTCTCGGTGCCGATCACCGCCAATGGCAAGTTTTACGGCGTAGTCGGTGCGGACTTCGACATTTCGTTTATCCAGAAACTCAGCGAGCAAATGTCCGCCGACCTCTACGGCGGCAAAGGCTCAGTGTCGATCCTGAGCAATCAGGGGCTGGTGGTGGCCGACAGTAAACGGCCAGAATTGATCGGCCAGCCACTGAAGGCGTTGCTACCCAACACCTGGGATAAGGTGCTGGCCAATGTGCAGAAAGGCCAGGGCGACAGCCGCCTGAACCAGGACACCCAGGAAATCGAAGTGCAGATGCCGATCACCCTGGGCCGCACCGAAAAACCCTGGGCCATCTTGATCCACCTGCCCAAGGCGGTGGTCATGAGCCAGGCCATTACCCTGGAGAAGGAACTGCAATCGCGTGGCGTCAGCAGCAGTATCTGGCAGGTCTCGGTCGGCCTGGGCATCTCATTGCTGGCATTGCTGGCGCTGTGGTTCGCTACCGCAAAAATCGTCGGGCCGATTCGTGAAGCCGCCGCCTTGGCTGCCAACATCAGCCTGGGAGACTTCTCCCGTCGCCTGGTGCAAAAATCCGAAGATGAGGTCGGCCAGTTGTCCTTGGCTTTGAACGAGATGTCTGAAAGCCTGCAGCGTCAAGTCCGCGTGGCTGAACGTATCTCCGAAGGCGATCTGGACCTCGAAGTGCGTTTGTCCTCACCCAACGACACGTTGGGCAAGTCCCTGGAGAAAATGGTCGGCAACCTGAACACCTTGATTTCCCAGGTGCAGGCCAGCGCCACGCAAATCACCGGCAGCTCCGCACAGGTCACCGAGTTGAGCCAGTCGTTGTCCGACGGCGCGTCCAATTCGGCATCGTCCATCACTGAAATCAGTGCCGTCATGACGCAAATGGCCGCGCAGACCTCCGACAACGCCGCCAATGCGAAAAAGGCCGACGAACAATCCCAGGCCTCACGCGCCGACGCCGGGGAGAGTGACAAGCTGATGAGCGAATTGATCGCCGCCATGGCGGAAATCGACAATTCGGGCAAAGACATCACCGCCATCATCACCACCATCGACAATATTGCCGCGCAGACCAACCTGCTGGCCTTGAACGCAGCGATCGAGGCCGCGCGCGCCGGGGAATTGGGCCGCGGCTTTGCCGTCGTCGCCGATGAAGTCAGGAGCCTCGCCGCCCGCAGCGCCGAAGCAGCCCAGCAAACCGCAGCGCTGATCGCCGACTCGTCGACCAAGACGCAGCGCGGCATGGTCATCGCCGGTCGCACGGCCGACTCGTTGCGAAACATCGTCACCGGCACCAGCACCGTTTCCAGCCTGGTGTCGTTGATCTACCAAGCCTCGAGTGAACAGGCGTCCGGCTTACAGCAAGCCAGTATCGGTCTGGAGCAGATCGACGAAGTCACCCAGCAGAATCAGGCCAACTCCCAACAATGCGCGGTGGCCGCCCGCAACCTGTCGGAACGGGCCAGTTCCATGCAGCAAGGGTTGAGTCGTTTTAAAGTCAAAGCCACATAACGCCCATTTGCAGCCATCGAGAGTGAAGCCGGGGGTGGGTTTACCACCACCTCCGGCCCGGCCGCATAAATTCCGCCTCTATTCACGAAATATTAAGAAGCGCCCCCCTATACTCACCGATTACGAGCCGTTCCCCCGAACGGTCCCCTGCCCCGGTATCCTGCCCCCATGACGCGTCCCGTTCGTCTGCTGCTCCTGCTTGCTGGCCTGTTGTTCTTCTTCGCCCTTGGTAGCCATGAGCTGCAAGGCTCCACCGAAGCCCGCGTCGCCGGGATCGCGATGGCCATGCACCTGGACAACGACTGGGTGGTGCCACGGCTGTTTCGTGAGCCGTTCCTTGAAAAACCGCCCCTGAGCCTGTGGCTCGACGCCGGCGCGATCCGCTTGTTTGGCGGCACAACCTGGGCCGTGCGCCTGGCCTCAGCGTTTGCCGGGTTGTTCAGCGTGATGCTGCTCTACGGGATGCTGCGCCGGTTCGGACGACCGCAGATCCTGGCGTTCTGCGCGGCACTGATCCTGGCGACCATGGCCAGTTACTGGGGCAACGTGCGCGGCGTGGGTGAAGATGCGTTGCTCAGCCTGGGCGTGACTACCGCGCTGCTGGCGTTCTACCAGGCGATGCGACCGGCGTCCGAGCGCCAGGGCTCAACCACCTGGGCCTGGGCCCTGTTTACGGCCGGGATGGTGGTCGCCACCCTGAGTAAAGGCGTGCTGGGCCTGGCGATGCCGGGCATCGTGATCTTTGTGTACCTGGCGTGTACCAGTTGGATGGACAAACGCCTGCGCATCGGCGACTGGCTGCGACCGGCACTGTTTACCCTGCTGGCCTTGGTGCCGCTGCTGATCTGGCTGGGATTTCTGTTCCAGCGCGGCGGGATGCAGGCGGTGGGCGAAGTGCTGTGGACCAACAGCGTCGGGCGGTTCAGCGGTTCGTTTGTCGAAGCCGGGCATTACGAGCCGTTCTACTACTACATCGCCAAACTGCCCGAAGCCTTTTTGCCGTGGAATATCCTGGTGTACCTGGGGCTTTGGCACTTCCGCAAAAGCCTGGTACACAACCGCTACCTTCTGTTTTTCTGCGTCTGGCTGGTGGCGCAATTTACCCTGCTGACCCTGGCCTCCAGCAAGCGCACGGTGTACCTGATGGCGCTGACGCCAGCCGCCGCCGTACTGGCTGCGGAGTACGCGCGGGTACTGCTGCAATGGCTGAAAGATCACAAACCGGCGCTGTATGCGCCGCATAAAATCGTGATCGGCGGCGTGTTCACCCTGCTCATCGCCTGCTACCTGGGCGCGGCATTCTGGTTCGCGCCAAAAGCCGACAAAAAACAGTCGTTCGTGCCCGTAGTGAGTCAGATCCAGGCACTGCAGGCCGAAGGCAAAAAAGTCGCATTGTTCCGGCCCAACGAGCGCATCGACGGCGCCAGCATGTTCTATCTGCAGGCCTACTTGCCAATTCTGCAAACCGAGCCAGAACTGCGCAGTTACCTGGCCGCCGCCCCCGGCAACGTCGCGCTGCTGGATAACACGGACCAACTGACCGGCAAGGTCACGGTGATCAAGGAAATGGCAATCAGTCGCCAACCTTACTACTTCATCGAGCAGTAAGGCGGGCGCGGGGGATCAGTGCTTAGTGAGCTTGTCCAGGTAACCCATGGCGAACGCCGATACCACAAAGGTCATGTGGATGATCACGTACCACATCAAATGCTGCGGATCGACGTTCTTGGCGTCCATGAAGATGCGCAGCAGGTGGATGGAGGAAATCGCCACGATGGACGCGGCCACTTTCATCTTCAGCGACGAAGAGTCCATGGTCCCCAGCCAGTTGAGCTTTTCCTTGTTTTCATCGATGTCCAGCTGCGAGACGAAGTTCTCGTAGCCGGAGATCATCACCATCACCAGCAGGCCGCCGACCAGCGCCATGTCGATCAACGACAACAGCAGCAGGATCACTTCCGATTCGAGCATGCTGAAGATGCCGGGAACGACGTGAATGATTTCCTGGAAGAATTTCAGTGCCAGGATCAGCAGGCCCAGGGAGAGCCCCAGGTAGATCGGCGCCAGTAACCAGCGCGAGGCGTACATCGTATTTTCGATAAAGCGTTCCATTGAATCTCACACAGCTTGGCTAAAAATGGCGGCGAGTATACCAGCGGCTCCCGAACACCTGTAACCATGAGAAAACTAACCTGGGCGGCATCTGTAAGAGAATTTTTCTGCTAGTGTCGAGCCCATCAACTCGGCTCAAAGACGTCGGACAGGAAAACTCAAGATGATGGATGTGCGTTCCCCTTGGGCCAGCATCGGCCTGTGTGCGGCATTGCTGCTGGCCGGCGGCTGCTCTCCCAGCGATGAGAAAAAGCAGACCACCCTCGAAGAGAAAACCACGCAGTTCGAACAGTCGCTCGACAGTATCCAGGACCCCAAACTGCGTGACGCCATCGCCGACCTTGGCGGTTCGCTGCTGTTACTGGAACGGGCGCGGGTCAAGCTCGCCACCAAGCCTATCGAAGCCGAATACGGCGAAGACAGCCTGGCGCTGCTCAAGCACTACCCCACGCCCCAGGCGCTGGTCGACACCTATATCAACGGCCTGTTCGTACTGCGCAAGACCTCCCACTCCGACTACCTGACCGATCTGCAGCCGGTGTTCCCGTTCAACTTCAATATGCCCGACCAGTTCCCCTTCCCCCACGGCCTGGAATGGCAGTCGGTGACCTTGAGCAACAACAAAGTCATCCCCTTCCAACCGGAATGGTCGGAAACCGATCCCGGCATCCAGTTGAGCCCCAGCAGTTCCAACCTGACCAACCCCGATGACCTGACGGTGACCTACCCGTTCATCGACGGCATCGAGACGGAAAACAAAAGCCAGCCGCAGCCCGTCAGCCTCAAAGGCACGGTTGAGGTCATTGCACCGGGCAAGGTGCTGACGTTCGATTTGTCGAAACAAGACCTGGGCCACCCGCGCACCGAGGGCAATATCACCCTCAAGCTGCTGAGCCTGGAAAAAAACTACGCCGAGATCGAACTGACCAACCACGAACCGCTGGCAGCGCAAGCCGCCGACGAATCGCCGAACCCTTTGCTGGTCCAGGCGCGCGACAGTACCGGGCAATTCCTCACGCGCTCCGGCTCAATCAATGAAAGTACCGCGCAGGTGGCGTTCTACGAAAAACAACTGGCGCAGATGCAAAAGCAGAAAGCCTGGTCGGACACGCTTGAAAAACAACTGACGGACGAACAAAAAGCCTTCGAACACCAGCAAAACAGCCATTACGCCAAGGTCTACTTCAACGGCCTGATCGACACGCTGCAGGTCGACGTACTGGACTTTTCCACGGCCACGGTAACCCACAAGGACCTCGACCTGCCGGTGCTGCGCTTCGACAAAAACAGTCTGCAGAAAACCGTACAAGCCTTGCCGATGGCGGTAACGGTGTATGACGACGGCGCTGCCAACTGGCTCAAAAACGCGACAATGACCGAGGACCAGCTAAAAAACAGCGTGACCATCAGCCAGTCCGTCGAAGATGCCAGCGCCGCGCATATCGTGTTTGACCACCCCTTTACCTTCAACGACGAACTGGCAGGTGCCGAACGCAACAGCAGCGAAGCCCCGGTGACGTTTTTCACGGCAGATGAAAAAGGCGCGCGCGGCGAGCCCATCGAGTTGCCGAGCGAAGCCTTCGAACTGAACCCGGCACGCGGCACCCTCACCTACGACCTCAACCTGTTCCCGGAGAACCCGGCGTTTGTGGTGGGCTCGATTCCGCTGTTCCTGGCCACCATCGACAAAGCCACGATCGACGTGGCCAAGCTACCCAAGGGCCTATCGCTCAAGGACAACGCGCTGATCATCGACCAGACGCAGTTCCCGTCCGACAGCTGGCGCTTCTATGCCAAGGACGCCAGCGGCAACTATCTCAAGGAAATTCTCGGGGTCAGCCACCGCGCCGAGGAATACGGCACGGCGTTGTTTGACGTGCATTACTTCTATGGCCAGCCGACCCTGCTGGAAAGCTACCAGCGCACCGACCTCGGCACCGTGCAGTACGGCTTCGAGGTCAAGCTGGACAAGCCCGAAAGCAAATGATTGGGGCTTACAGGGCCAGGCGTTCCTGCCCATTGTTGAGCAGTCGCAGGTGGGCCTGCACATGCAGGCACCAGATCGGCGGCTCGTCCGCCAGCTCGTAGCCGTGCTGTGTCAGGTTATCGACGATCGTTTGCAGAACGGTCTCGGCCACGAAAGGCCCATGAAACGGACCTTCGGACTTGACGGTGGAAGGCTGCTCGCCGGCCATTCCAGCGGCAAACAGCAACGTCCACATCCCGTTATCCCCCGCAAGAGGGCGAACGGAACATTCGATACGGGTGCCCAAGCCCAGGCACTGGCGGGTGAGGCAAAGGTTGCGCGGCATGGCGGCGACCCTCGGTAGATCAGTGTTCAGCCTCAAGCACGGCGAGACTGTCTCTATCCTGCGACTCCTGTGGATATCCCTAATGCTCAGAATAGAAGAAAACTGCGACAAACCAAGGTTGTAGGGACCAACGGGCGTTGGCCCCGAACCCGGAGTCAATTTTGTGGCGGGTTAACGCTTCAGCTCGGCTTGGTTTCCGCCAACGCCTGCTGCGCCAGTTCTTTCTCTGCTTCCTTCAAGTCTTCCTCGCTGATCATCTCGGCAATCGCACGCAAACGCTCTACCACACGCGCATTCACCGTGCCTTCGGGGAATTGCCCTTGCGCGTCCGGTTCACCGGCCGGCTCGCCGACCAACAGGCTCAACGCCTCATCCGCCTGGCGCACCGCATAGATATGGAATTGCCCGGCACGCACGGCCTGCAACACCTTCTCATCGAGCATCAGCGTCGCCACGTTGGCTTGCGGAATGATCGCGCCTTGTTCGCCGGTCAGACCGCGCGCTTCGCAGAGGCGGAAGAAGCCTTCGATCTTCTCGTTGACCCCACCTACCGCCTGCACTTCACCAAACTGGTTGATCGAACCGGTGATGGCAAAGCACTGCTTGAGCGGGGTTTTCGACAAGGCCGAAATCAAAGTGCAGGCCTCGCCCAGGGATGCGCTGTCACCGTCCACGTAACCGTAGGACTGTTCCAACGCGATACTCGCAGAAATCGCCAGCGGGAATTCCTGGGCATAACGGCTGCCCAGGTAACCGGTGAGGATCATCACGCCCTTGGAGTGAATCGGCTGGCCGAGGTTAACCTCGCGCTCGATGTCGACGATACCGCTGCCGCCCGGGTACACCGTGGCGGAAATCCGCGCCGGCACGCCGAACGCCGAATCACCGACTTCCAGCACCGTCAGCCCGTTGCACTTACCGACCGCCGCACCGGCGGTGTCGATCAAGATCACCCCGGCGAGCATGTCGTCGAGAATCCGCGCCGACACTCGCCCGGTACGCGTAGCCTTGGCCTTCAGCGCGCGTTCGATGTGGCCGGCGTCGGTCATTTCGTCGCCCGCCAGGTGGCGAATGAAATCCGCCTCGCTGACCAGTTGGAACAAATCGCCAATGCGTGCCGACAAACGCCCCTGGTGTTCGGCCAGGCGTGCGCTGTAGGTAGCCAACCGCGCCACCGCGTCCGAGGTCAGCGGCGCCATGCCTTCTTCCGAGGTGCGGGTTTTCAGCAACTGCGCGAACTGCTCCAGGCTTTCGTCGACCATCGGGATGTCTTCGTCGAAATCCACCAGCACCCGGAACATTTCCTGGAAGTCTGGATCGGCGTCCTGCAAGGCGTAGTACAGCTGACGCGAACCGATGATGATCACCTTGACCTGCAACGGGATCATTTGCGGGTTGAGCGTCACGGTGGCCAGGCGGCCCAGTTCGCCCAGCGGCGATTCCATCTTCAGCTTGCGCGACTGCAGGGAACGCTTGAGGGCGTCCCACACAAACGGCTCGCTGAGCATTTTTTCGGCTTCGAGGATCAGGAACCCGCCGTTGGCCCGGTGCAAGGCGCCCGGACGCAACTGGCGATAGGTGGTGTAGAGCGCGCCCTGGTCGGTGCTGTATTCAATACGGCCGAACAGGTTGTCGTAGGTCGGGTGCGGTTCAAACACCACCGGCGCGCCGCCGCTGACCGGATGGCCGACCACCAGGCTCGGGCAGTACTGCTCTTCGAGCAGCTTGCGGGCCTGGGCGTCGGTCTTGGCGTCGTCCACCAATTGCTCGACCACGGTTTTCAGCAAGTACACCTGCATGGCTTGCAGGTAACCGCACACCGCAGCGTTCTCCGCGTACTTTTCCGACAACGGTGACAGCAATGGCTGGAGGGCCAGGGTGATGGTTTCTTCGTTGAAATGACGCAGTTGGTTGTTCGACTCACGCTTCCACTGCGGCAGGCTGGCCAACTCTTCGTTGAGGCGCTCTTCCAGTTCGGAAATATCGGTATGGAACCGTTCGCGATCGACTTCCGGCAGTTGCGAGAACTCGGCCTCGTCCAGCGCCTTGCCGTCGAGCATCGGGGTAAACGCGATGTTGGTACTGTCGCGGTACAGCGCCACGTCCTTTTCCAGGGCCAGGCGCTCGATCACGTCCAACGCCTTGTCGTAACGCTGGTTGAACGCGCGGTCGATGGCGCTTTTGCGTTGTTGATACGTCGGGTGTTCGAAGACGGCCGGGAAGGTCGCCACCAGGTTATCGACCAAGCCATTGATATCGGCGATGAACGCCGCACCGCCGCCTGCCGGAAGTTCCAGCGCGCGCGGTTCGCGGGGCTCATCGAAATTATTCACATAGACCCAGTCCGCCGGGGTCTGTAGGCGTTTGCCTTCGGCCTTCAGGTAACGTTTGACGAACGAAAAGCGACCGGTGCCCGGCTCGCCCATGACAAACACGTTGTAACCGGGGCGTGGCATGGCCACACCGAACTGCAAGGCTTCAACCGCACGTTCCTGGCCAAGCACACCGCGAAAGGGCTCCAAATCATTGGTGGTCGAGAAGCTGAACTGTTCAGCGGAGAAAGGACGAGTCAGCGCGTCAGGCGCTAGACGCAAGCTGGCAGCAACAGGATCAGGCATCGGGCTTCCTTACATCAGGCGGGGCAGATGGCGGCATTCTGGCTCTCCGTTGCGCGCTCTGGCAAGGCGAGCCTGAGGGAAAGCATAGACACGGCATGCGTCCTACAAAAAAAACACGACATCTCTGTTTGTTTTATAAAAAATCACGGAACCCCTGGAACCTGCCTAAACTCCAAACTGCGCGGGCTAGACTAATAACTGGCCCCTAAGGCGCTATGAAGTGCCTGACCCCTTGTCCATTGGTTTGCACACAAAGAGAACAAAGCTATGAAACGGATCCTTCTCGGTACTCTCTTCACCGTCGTTTCCCTCAATGCAATGGCTGAATCACCCGGTGGCCCGAACTGCGGTTGGGGCAACATGCTGTTCGACGGCCAGCGCGGTACTCCGGCGCACTTCCTGGCTTCCACCACCAACGGCACCTCGGGCAACGCCACTTTCGGCATGACCTCGGGCACCAACGGTTGCAGCACCAACAGCGCCCTGACCTACGGCGGCAAGTCGTGGATTGCCATGAATGGCATGATGAACGAGCTGTCCGAAGACATGGCCAAAGGCAATGGCGAAGCGCTGACCACCTACGCCGTGGTACTGGGCGTTGCACCTGAAGATCGCGAGCACTTCGCTGCAGTGACTCATGAGCACTTCCAGCAAATCTTCAGCAAGGCTGATGTGACCGCTGACGATGTGCACAACAACACCCTCGCTGTACTGAAAAGTGATGCGCGTCTGGCGAAGTACGCAACCCAGGCTTAAGCTCGACCTGCCCGCGCCCTCCACGGCGCGGGTTTTACTTTTGGACCCGCCTCCCCGTTTGGGTCTCACTTTTTCCGACTTAAGTTGCCCCTATGCTCAAACGCCTTGCCTCGATGGCACTCTTCGCCTGCGCCCCGCTGTACGCAGCGCCGCATCTTGATGATCAACGTTTGCAGCAATTGGCCAACGATCCGTTCTGGTTGTCCCTGGGCCATTACGAAGCCGGCAAAGTCAGTGGCTGGCGCAGCTATGTCAGCGACAAAAAATTCTTCCTCGCAGCCGACGGTGCTCACCACCCGGATGCGGAGCTCAAGGCCACCGTCGACGCGCTCTACGCGCCGGCCAGCCTGGGTGAAAAACACGCCCAATGCGTTTACCCCGCACGCACCCGCTGGCTCAAGGATCAGTTGCACCTGAACGACCTGCCCGCCGTGGACTGCAACGAATTCAAGCAATGGTTCAAGGACGTCGCGCCCCATAGCGCGGTGTTGATCTTCCCGGCGGCCTACCTCAACAGCCCCTCCTCGATGTTCGGCCACACCTTGCTGCGCATCGACCAGGCGGACGTGCAGAGCAACAACACCGCGCTGCTCAGCTATGCGATCAACTTCGGCGCGTATATCGAGGGCTCGGACAACAGCATCCTCTACGCCTGGAAAGGCCTGATGGGCGGCTACCCCGGCCTGTTCGCCCTGGTGCCTTACCAGGAAAAACTCTCGGAATACCGCAGCCTGGAAAACCGCGACCTGTGGGAATACCGCCTGAACCTGACCCAGGTCGAGACCGAACGCATGGTCGAGCATGTGTGGGAGCTCAAGCAGATCCAGTTCGACTACTTCTTCTTCGACGAAAACTGCTCCTACCGCCTGCTGGAATTGCTGCAAGTGGCCCGCCCCGGCCTGCGCCTGACCGAGCAATTCCCGCTCACCGCGATTCCGACTGACACGGTCAAGGCGGTGAAAGACGCCGGCCTGGTCGAAAAAATCGACTACCGGCCCTCCCGTGAACGCGAGTTGCTGGAACGTGCCAAGCCGCTGGACAGCAACGAGCAGCAATGGGTGCTGAACGTCAGCGACGACCAGAAACAACTGCAGGCACCCGCGTTCAAGGCCATCGCCAAGGATCGCCAGGCCCTGATCATCGACGCCGCCTACCGCCTCGGCCGCTACCGCGCCAATGGCCTGGAGCGCGACACCGAACGCTCCCAACGCAGCTTCGAACTGCTGCGTGCGATCAACCAGAACCCGGCGCCAGACCTTAAAGTTACCCCTCCTGGGTTGCCGGAAAACGGCCACGAATCGCGCACCTGGCAAGCCGGCATCGGCACCCGTGGCGACAAAGCCTTCGGTGAATACGGCCTGCGCATGGCCTACCACGACCTCAACGACAACGCCGAAGGCTTCCCCCTCGGCGCGCAGATCGAAATCCTGCAAATGAAACTGCGCCAGTACGAAGGCAATCACTGGCAATTGCAGCAATTGGACCTGGCCACTATCCGCTCACTGACCCCGCGCAACGCGCTGCTACAACCCTGGTCATGGCAAGTCACTGGTGGCCTGGAACGTGTGCCGGGCAAACACGACGACGAAACCCTGGTCGCCCACGTCAACGGCGGCGCCGGCGGCACCTGGCAACTGCGCGACGACATGCTCGGCTTCGCCCTCGGCACCGTGCGCGTGGAACACAACAACGACTTCAACGAAGCCATCTCCCCCGCCGCTGGTTTTAACACCGGCGTGCTGTGGAAAAACCCACTGGGCAACCTGAGCCTGGAAGCCAAGGGGGACTTCTTCACCAATGGCGAAGTGCGGCGCAGCATCAGCCTGAACCAGCAGTGGGAATTGTCGCGCAACCTCGGCCTGCGCCTGAGCGCCCAGCGCGAGTACAGCCACTTGGCGACACCGGTGAATGAGGTAATGCTTGAGATGAAGTGGTATCACTACTGACTAAAAGTGTGGGAGGTGGCTTGCCCCCCGATTGCGGTGGACCAGCTATAAATAGGCTGACCGACACGCCGCAATCGGGAGCAAGCCCCCTCCCACACTTTGTTAGCATTGCCCGCACAATCAGGAGCTCACTCAACATGGCCGTTAACTGCACCACGCTTGAACAAGTCCGAAGCAACATCGACCGCCTCGACCAGCAAATCGTCACCCTGCTGGCCGAACGCGGCCAGTATGTTTCCCAGGCGGCGCGTTTCAAAAAAGACACCGACGGCGTCAAAGCGCCGCAGCGGGTCGAACAGGTGATCAGTAAAGTGCGCGACCTATCCCACACAGTCGGCGCCAATCCAGACGTCACCGAACAGGTGTACCGCGCGATGATCGCGGCGTTTATCCAACAGGAATTGGCTGAGCATGCTGCGCTGGCGATAAACCAGACGGCTTAGCTTCCGGTGGCGAGGGAGCAAGCTCCCTCGCCACAGGTATAGCGTTCGCCTTAAGCATCGCGATGCTCCACACCTTTCTCACCCCCCTTTCACATCCCTCCGACGAATCCCCTTCTAGACTTCCCCTATCAGCCGTGAAACGGCCAGGGAGCAAGCAATGTGGCGGTATGCAGTAATGCTGTGTGCGATGGTATGGCTGTCGGGTTGCCAATCGACCCACCAGGAGTTACTGGCCAAGGGCTACCCACCGGCGTTTGCCGATGGTTTCGATGACGGTTGCAGCAGCGGTCGCCAGGCGGCGGGAGTGATCACTGGGGAGTTTCGCAAGAATGTGCCGCGTTATCTGAAAGAGCGGGAATACGCCGAAGGCTGGGAAGATGGCTTTCGCCAGTGCAAGGCCATGCGCGAAAGCGAAGCGCTACGTGACTACAAAGACAGCCATTGGAACGACCGCGAGCGCGCCTGGCAGCAGGAGAAGGATCGCGACGCGGCCAAGGCTTATCGCTCGCGATAGGTCGCTTTCAGACATTCGTCGAAACTAAAGTGCGGCGAACATGGCCCAAACTCCATAGAGGGAGACTGTCATGAGCCGAGCTTTTGTAAATGAAGACAGCGCCGCCGCGCAGGCCGACACACCGGTCGAGCGTCAGGTCAGCGAGCAACCCAATCGCCTCACCGCGCGCGGGTTGGCGCAGTTGCAGGCCAAGGTCGCGCAGTTGCAGCATGAATACAGCGTCGAATCCGCCAAGGGCGAACAGGCCGACAAACAGCGCCAGGCCGACCTTGAGCGGGATTTGCGTTACTTCAACCAGCGGGTGCAGAGCGCCCAGGTGGTGGCGCCCGCCGTTTCCACCGACCAGGTGCAGATCGGCAGTTGGGTGACCTTCGCCAATGAGCAGGACGAGCAGCAGCGCATTCAGTTGGTCGGAGAAGACCAGGCCGATGCCGGCGCGGGCCTGATCAACTGGGGTTCACCCCTGGGTCGGGCGCTGCTCGGAGCCCGGGTGGGCGACGAGGTGCTGTGGCAGCGCCCCGTCGGCGACCAGGTGATCGACGTGCTGCGTATCGAGGCCGAGGCCTAGACGATACCTTGGGCCAGCATCGCGTCGGCGACTTTGACGAAGCCCGCGATATTGGCGCCCTTCACGTAGTTGACCCGGCCGTTCTCCTCACCGTAATGCACGCACGCATGATGGATCGACTGCATGATGTTGTGCAGTTTGCTGTCCACCTCCCCGGCGGTCCACAGCAGGCGCATGGCGTTCTGCGACATTTCCAGGCCACTCACCGCCACGCCGCCGGCGTTGGACGCCTTGCCCGGGGCGAACAGAATGCCCGCGTCGATAAAGATATCCACAGCCTCCAGGGTGGTCGGCATGTTGGCGCCTTCGGCCACGCAGATGCAGCCGTTGCGCAACAGGGTGCGGGCAGCGTCGGCGTCGAGTTCGTTCTGGGTGGCGCACGGCAGCGCGATATCGCACGCCAGCTCCCACGGGGTTTTACCGGCGCGGAACTCCAGGCCGTAACGCGCTGCCAGTTCGCTGATGCGACCGCGCTGGACGTTTTTCAACTCCAGCAGCGCCGACCATTGCGCCTCGGTCAAACCGCTTTCGGCATACAGGGTGCCTTCGGAGTCGGACAGCGAAATCACCTTGCCGCCCAAATCCATGACCTTGCGCGCAGCGTATTGCGCCACGTTGCCGGAGCCGGAGACCGCCACGCGCTTGCCTTCAACCCGCAGGCCATCGCGCTTGAGCATTTCTTCAGCGAAGTACACACAGCCAAAACCGGTGGCTTCGGGGCGGATCAAGCTGCCGCCGTAGGTCATGCCCTTGCCGGTCAGCACCGAGGTGAACTGGTTGCTCAGGCGTTTGTACTGGCCGAACAGGAAGCCGATCTCGCGGGCGCCCACCCCGATATCGCCGGCGGGTACGTCCACGTCCGCGCCGATATGGCGGTACAACTCACTCATGAATGCCTGGCAGAAGCGCATCACTTCGGCGTCGCTCTTGCCCTTGGGGTCAAAGTCCGAGCCGCCTTTGCCGCCGCCCATGGGCAGCGAGGTCAGGGAGTTTTTGAAGGTCTGTTCAAAGGCGAGGAATTTCAGCACACGCAGGTTGACCGACGGGTGAAAGCGCAGACCGCCCTTGTAGGGGCCGATGGCGCTGTTCATCTGGATACGGAAACCGCGATTGACCTGCACCTTGCCGTGATCATCGACCCACGACACCCGGAAAGTAATCGCACGTTCCGGCTCGCAGATGCGCTCCAGAATGCCCGAGGTCAGGTAGTGGGGGTTGGCTTCAAGAAACGACCACAGGCTGCGTAGGACTTCTTCTACGGCCTGGTGGAATTCCGGCTGGTCGGGGTCGCGTTTCTTGAGACGGGCGAGGAAGGATTCAACGGATTCGATCATGAAAAGTCTCGGCAAATTTATTGTCGTTAAGGGCGATTGAGCCGGACTTTATCAATTCATTTCGCACCGCGACAGGGCAAAATGTCGCTTTTGTGAATTTAAATGGTGCATTGGATATAAATAAACCTGAAAAACAGGCATTTATCGCACTTAAAAAGGGATTTCAAAACAGCGTCATGCACCAACTGAAAAACTGCTATCGGGGGCAAGTCGAATCGTCGCGCCGCCCCTCTCACATTTGATCGATGTTCGGCAGAAATTAATGGGCAAAAAAAACGGAGCCCGAAGGCTCCGCGTTTTCCAAACCGACCCAAATCAGGCCAATTTTTTGTGCCGTACACGGTGCGGCTGGGCAGCGGCTTCGCCCAAGCGTTTCTTGCGATCCGCTTCGTACTCGGTGTAGTTACCTTCGAAGAACACCGCCTGGGAGTCGTCTTCATACGCCAGGATGTGGGTCGCGACGCGGTCAAGGAACCACCGATCGTGAGAGATCACAATGGCGGCGCCCGGGAAGTCCAGCAAGGCCTCTTCCAGGGAACGTAGGGTTTCAACGTCGAGGTCGTTGGACGGTTCGTCGAGCAGCAGCACGTTGCCGCCCTCTTTCAGGGTCAGGGCCAGGTGCAAGCGACCGCGTTCACCACCGGACAGGTCCTTGACGAACTTCTGCTGGTCGCCACCCTTGAAGTTGAAACGGCCGACGTAGGTGCGCGACGGGATTTCATAGTTGCCGATGCGGATCTGGTCGGAACCGTCGGAAATCTGCTGAAACACCGTTTTGCTGCCGTCGAGGTCTTCGCGGCTCTGGTCGACGCAGGCCAGTTGCACGGTTTCACCGACTTCGATGGTGCCGGAGTCCGGGGTTTCCTTGCCCATCAGCATGCGGAACAGTGTGGATTTACCCGCACCGTTACCGCCGATAACGCCGACGATTGCACCTTTTGGCATCGAGAACGACAGGTTATCGATCAGTACGCGATCGCCGTAGCCTTTGGAAACGTTCTTGAATTCGATGACCTTGTCACCCAGGCGCGGACCGGCCGGGATGTAGATCTCGTTGGTTTCGCTGCGTTTCTGGAATTCCTGCGACTGCATTTCTTCAAAGCGTTGCAGGCGGGCCTTGGATTTGGACTGGCGGGCCTTGGCGCCTTTGCGCACCCACTCCAGTTCTTCCTTCATGGCTTTTTCATGGGCCGACTGCTGCTTGGATTCGGCGGCCAGACGGTCGGACTTGGCTTCGAGCCAACCGGAGTAGTTACCCTCGTAGGGGATACCGGCACCACGGTCGAGTTCGAGAATCCAGCCGGCAACGTTGTCCAGGAAGTACCGGTCGTGCGTGATCGCAACCACGGTGCCCGGGAAATCGTGAAGGAAATGTTCCAGCCAGGCGACAGAATCGGCGTCCAAGTGGTTGGTCGGTTCGTCGAGCAGCAGCATGTCGGGGGCCGACAGCAGCAGGCGGCACAGGGCCACACGGCGCTTCTCACCACCGGACAGGAATTCGATCTTGGCGTCCCACGCAGGCAGGCGCAGCGCATCGGCGGCGACTTCCAGCTGGCGCTCCAGGTTGTGACCGTCGCCGGCCTGCAGGATCGCTTCGAGCTTGGCCTGTTCGGCAGCCAGTTTGTCGAAGTCGGCGTCCGGTTCGGCGTAGGCGGCGTAGACCTCATCCAGGCGGGCCTGAGCGTTCTTGATCACGCTGACGGCTTCCTCGACCACTTCACGCACGGTCTTGGTCGGGTCCAGGATCGGCTCCTGTGGCAGGTAGCCAATGTTCAGTTCGGGCATCGGGCGAGCTTCGCCCTCGAACTCGGTGTCGACGCCGGCCATGATTTTCAGCAGGGTGGATTTACCCGAACCGTTGAGGCCGAGCACGCCGATCTTGGCGCCAGGGAAGAAGGACAGCGAAATATTTTTCAGGATTTCCCGCTTCGGCGGAACAACTTTTCCCAGCCGATGCATGGTGAAGACGTATTGAGCCATGGTGAACCTAGCGTCAGTGACTGATGAATTGAGCGGGCGAAGCCCGTGCCAGGCCATGCGCCGCGCGGGCCGTTGACCGTGGTCAATGCCTGCGAGCGGAAAAAGCCTGATTGTCTGGGGCTGGAACGCCCCCGCGTAACAGGCAAAGCTACCTGAATGCGCCAAGGCAGTCCAGCCAGGCGGGACTGGCACTTTGCCACAAGTCAAGGCATGCTAGCCGCCCTTCGGGCGCCCGGCTTATAGTGCATGTCGCGCGCCAGTCCAGCCAAACCGCAGGATCACAGCTTGTCCAAAGTCACGCCGCCCACTCCCCTGCGCGCCGCTCATATAGCGCCGGGAGCGCCCCTGCACGGCACCCTCAAAGGCGCATTGGCGACGCTCGTCCTCATGTTGCTCGCGCTATTGTTCTGGCAATTGCTCGACCAACTGCAGCAGAACCAGAAAAACCAGCAGCAATACACCATCGACTACAGTGCCGACCTGGCGGAGCAAATCAGCCTGAACATGGGCCTGAGCGCACAGATCGCCCTGAATCTGCTGCCGATGGTCGAGCCGCCGCGCAATGATGAACAGCAACAGGCCTTGATGCGCACCTTGCAGCGCTCCCTACCGGAACTGCGCAGCTTCGCACTGCTCGCCCCCAGCGGCGCAATGATCCGTGACACGGCCAACGACAGCCAGGACCGCGACTTGCTCGAGGAACTGGTCAAGCGCAGCCATTCCCAGCCCTACTACCTGAGCAACGACAACGACGGCACCGTCATCTATCTGTTGCTGCATCAGCCCAGTGGCGATTCGAAAATGTACTGGGCACTGCGCCTGGCGCCGAACTACCTGGCCAGCCTGACCCGCCAGGACGGCCAAGGCCAGCGGCCGATGTGGGCCATCGAGAATAGCCTGAACCACCGCGTAGTCAGCCGTGACAGCGGCATGTCGACACACTGGGCCGCCGCCCTGACCCCGGACGAACTGAATAAAAGCGTACTGGTCACGCCCCTGAGCAAAAGCGACTGGCAACTGCGCGGCCTCTTCGACCGTAACGCCGTCCTGGAACAACTGCTGCCGGCGTTTATCGGCAAGTGCCTGCTGGGCCTTGCCTTCTCGTTGGTCCCGGCGATCGTGCTGTTGAATATGCGCCGCCGTCAGCGCCAGGTGAACGAAGGCCGGCGGCGCTATCAGGATATTTTCGAAGGCACCGGCGTGGCCCTGTGCGTGCTTGACCTGTCGGAGCTCAATGCGTTCTTCGACAAGGCCAAGATCCACACAAGCGAGCAATTGCACGAGTGGCTGCAGGGCAACCCCGAAGCGCGGCGCCAGTTGCTCAGGGAACTGCGCGTCACCGAGGTCAACCAGGTGGCGGTGCGCCTGTTAAACGTCAGCTCGTGCGAGCAAGCCTGGGAACGCCTGATCGACGATTGCCCGCGCAACGCCACGGCCATCGGCTATCAGGTGCTCGAGGCGGTGCTGACCCAACAGAGCCAGTTGGAGCTGGAAATCCAGCTCAACGACGTCGCCGGCAACCTCCAATACTTGTGGCTGGTGATGCGCCTGCCGGAACAGCGCGACGACTTCAAGGCGGTGATCCTCAGCATCAGCGACATCACCAGCCGCAAACTGGTCGAACTGTCGCTGGTGGAGCGCGAGAGTTTCTGGTCGGACGTGGTGCGCACCGTGCCTGATCACCTGTATGTGCAGGATGTGATCAGCCAACGGATGATTTTCAGCAACCACCACCTGGGCCACACCCTCGGCTACAACAAGGCCGAATTGGAGCAAATGGGCGAGTACTTCTGGGAAATCCTGCTGCACCCCGAAGACGCCGAGCATTACCATGACTTGCGCCAGCAGCAGCGCCAGGCCGGCTATTCGAGCCAACTGCACTGCCAGTTACGCTTTCGCCACCGCAATAACCAATGGCGCCGCTTCGATATCCGCGAGCAAGCCCTGGCCGGGGACAAGACCGCGCAGGTCACGCGCATCATCGGCGTGGCCAAGGACATTACCGATCAGATTGAAGCCAGCGAATCCCTGCGGGACAGCGAACAGCGCTACCGCATGCTGGCCGAAAGCATCAGCGACGTGATCTGCTCCACCGACAGCCGGCTCGCCCTCAACTACATCAGCCCCTCGGTCAGCGCCGTGCTGGGGTATGACGTGGACTGGGTGTTCAAGAATGGATGGCAGTCGATCATCGCCAATCCGCAGCAATTGGCCGGCATCTACAGCCTGGTCGAGCAAGTCAGCCGGGCCTTGGGCGACGTGCAGGCGCTGGCCAAGTTGCGTGATGACATCCATACCCAACTGTTCCTGTTCGACTGCCTGCGCGCCGACGGGCGCAAAGTACCGATCGAGTTGCGCCTGGTGTTGGTGTGGGACGAGCACGGCGCCTTCGAGGGCATCCTCGGCGTGGGTCGCGATATCAGCCAGCAGCGCCGCGCCGAGAAAGACCTGCGCATGGCCGCCACGGTATTCGAGCACTCCACGTCGGCGATCCTGATCACCGACCCGGCGGGCTATATCGTGCAGGCCAACGAGGCGTTCAGCCGCGTCAGTGGCTACGCCGTAGCGGACGTGCTCGACCAGTTGCCGAACATACTCACCGTCGACGAGCAACAGGAAGCCCACCTGCGCTACGTGCTCAAGCAGTTGCACCAGCACAGCACCTGGGAAGGCGAAGTGTGGCTCAAGCGCCGTAATGGCGAGCATTACCCGGCCTGGGTCGGCATTACCGCCGTGTTCGACGATGAAGGCGACCTGGCCAGCTATGTCTGCTTTTTCAGCGATATCAGCGAGCGCAAGGCCAGCGAACAGCGCATCCACCGCCTGGCCTATTACGACGCCCTGACCCACCTGCCCAACCGCACGCTGTTCCAGGACCGTCTGCACACCGCGCTGCAGTCGGCCGAACGGCAGAAGTCGTGGGTGGTGCTGATGTTCCTCGACCTCGACCGCTTCAAACCGATCAACGACTCCCTGGGCCACGCCGCCGGCGACCGCATGCTCAAGGAAATGGCCACCCGCCTGCTCGGCTGCGTGGCCGAAGACGACACCGTGGCGCGCATGGGCGGTGACGAGTTCACCCTGCTCCTGCAGCCGCGAGCCAGCCGCGAACTGGCGCTGAACCGCGCGATTAACGTGGCCGAGCAAATCCTCGCCAGCCTGGTCAAACCCTTCGTGCTGGAAGGCCGCGAGTTCTTCGTCACCGCGAGTATCGGCATCGCCCTCAGCCCGCAGGACGGCAACGAGCTGAGCCAGTTGATGAAAAACGCCGACACCGCGATGTATCACGCCAAGGAACGCGGCAAGAACAACTTCCAGTTCTACCAGGCCGACATGAACGCCAGCGCCCTGGAGCGGCTGGAGTTGGAAAGCGATCTGCGCCATGCCCTGGAGCAGAACGAATTCGTGCTCTATTACCAGCCGCAATTCAGCGGCGACGGCAAACGCCTGACCGGCGCCGAAGCCCTGCTGCGCTGGCGCCACCCGCGTCGTGGCCTGGTGCCGCCGGGGGACTTTATTCCGGTGCTCGAAGAGCTGGGCCTGGTGGTGGACGTGGGCGACTGGGTGATCAGCGAAGCCTGCCGTCAGCTCAAGATCTGGCACGAGAACAAAGTGCGGGTGCCGAAAGTCTCGGTGAACATCTCGGCGCGGCAGTTCTCCGACGGTCAGTTGGGTGAGCGTATCGCCACCATCCTCAAGGACACCGGCCTGCCGCCGGCGTGCCTGGAGCTGGAGCTGACCGAAAGTATCCTGATGCGCGAAGTCAACGAAGCCCTGCAGATCCTCGCCAGCCTGAAAAACCTTGGCCTGAGCATCGCGGTGGACGACTTCGGCACCGGCTATTCGTCGCTCAACTACCTCAAGCAATTCCCCATCGACGTGCTCAAGATCGACCGCTCCTTCGTCGACGGCCTGCCGTCCGGCGAGCAGGATGCGCAAATCGCACGAGCGATCATTGCCATGGCCCACAGCCTCAACCTGGCGGTGATCGCCGAGGGCGTGGAGACCCATGAACAGCTGGACTTCCTGCGCGAGCATGGCTGCGATGAGGTGCAAGGTTATCTGTTCGGGCGGCCGATGCCGCCGAATCGGTTCGCGGCGCAGTTCAGTAACGACGCACTGTTCATGTTCGACTGAAGATCTGCGGTGAAGCCGCCGGCCTCATCGGGGGCAAGCTCCCTCCCACATTTTGACGTGTGAACACGTTCAAGTGTGGGAGGGGGCTTGCCCCCGATGGCGCCGGTACAGTCACCGCCCGTTCACAGATGAAAGCCACTTGTCCGCGACATGACGTCCTTTCATATGCCATCTAAAACCCGTTGGGTTAGAATGCCTTCCTTTTCTGCCCCCCGATCCTTGAGGACCGCCATGTTCAGCCGTGATTTGACTATTGCCAAGTACGACGCCGATCTCTTCGCCGCCATGGAGCAAGAAGCCGTGCGCCAGGAAGAGCACATCGAGCTGATCGCTTCGGAAAACTACACCAGCCCTGCGGTCATGGAGGCTCAAGGTTCGGTTCTGACCAACAAGTACGCCGAAGGCTACCCAGGCAAGCGCTACTACGGCGGCTGCGAATACGTCGACGTGGTTGAGCAACTGGCCATCGACCGCGCCAAGCAACTGTTCGGCGCCGATTACGCCAACGTCCAGCCACACGCCGGCTCCCAAGCCAACAGCGCCGTGTACCTGGCCCTGCTGCAAGGCGGCGACACCATCCTGGGCATGAGCCTGGCCCACGGCGGTCACCTGACCCACGGTGCCAGCGTTTCTTCCTCCGGCAAGCTGTACAACGCCGTTCAATACGGTATCGATGCCAACGGCCTGATCGACTACGACGAAGTCGAGCGCCTGGCGGTCGAGCACAAGCCGAAAATGATCGTGGCCGGTTTCTCTGCCTACTCGCAGATCCTCGACTTCCCACGTTTCCGCGCAATCGCCGACAAAGTGGGCGCGTACCTGTTCGTCGACATGGCCCACGTGGCCGGTCTGGTCGCTGCTGGCGTCTACCCGAACCCGGTTCCGTTCGCTGACGTCGTCACCACCACCACGCACAAAACCCTGCGCGGTCCACGTGGCGGCCTGATCCTGGCTCGCGCCAACGCCGAGATCGAGAAGAAGCTCAACTCCGCGGTATTCCCAGGTTCCCAAGGCGGCCCGCTGGAGCACGTGATCGCCGCCAAAGCGATCTGCTTCAAAGAAGCCCTGCAGCCTGAGTTCAAGACTTACCAGCAACAAGTGGTGAAAAACGCCAAGGCCATGGCCGACGTGTTTATCGCACGCGGTTTTGACGTGGTGTCCGGCGGGACTGAAAACCACCTGTTCCTGCTGTCGCTGATCAAGCAGGACATCTCCGGTAAAGATGCTGACGCGGCCCTGGGCAAAGCCTTCATCACCGTGAACAAAAACTCCGTACCGAACGACCCACGTTCGCCGTTCGTCACCTCGGGCCTGCGTTTCGGCACCCCGGCCGTGACCACTCGCGGCTTCAAGGAAGCAGAGTGCAAGGAACTGGCCGGCTGGATCTGCGACATCCTGGCTGACCTGAACAACGACGCCGTGATCGATGCGGTGCGTGAGAAGGTCAAGGCCATCTGCAAAAAGCTGCCGGTGTACGGCGCTTGATTGCAGTTGCTTGACTAAGAAGCCCGGCTCTTGAGCCGGGTTTTTTTATGCCAATCAGGATTTGGAATGCAACCCAATGTGGGAGGGGGCTTGCCCCCGATAGTAGTGTGTCAGCCACTTATATGTTTGCTGACCCACCGCCATCGGGGGCAAGCCCCCTCCCACATTTTTGATCGCATTTCAGATCAGAGTTGGTGGACCTTCGCAAAGCCCTCGCGAATCTTGTCTTCCGGCAACTCGTCGGCAATAAACACAATCACACTCTCCCGCGCTTCGCCCTCGGCCCATTCGGTGTCCCAATCGAAGCCGTACAGTTTCAGCACGCCCTGAAACACCATGCGCCGATCGTCTCCGGCGATGTTCAATACGCCCTTGTAGCGCAGCAGTTGCTTGCCGTGGTCTTCCAGCAGTTCGTTCATGAACTCGCTGAGGCGGTCGATATCCAGCGGCTGCTCGGTGCGCAGCACCAGGCTGGAGATACGGTCGATGGACGGCGCGGCGCTGACCGGGCGCAGGTTCATGCCGGCGTTGAGGTTGAAGCCGCGCACATCGAGCAATTCGGCCAGGTCGATGGCGCCGTGGTCGACCACGCGAATCGGCGCGCGGCGGTTGATGCGGGTCAGGCGCTGGCTGAGGGCGTCGAAGGTTGCGTCGTCCACCAGGTCGCGCTTGCTCACCAGCAGGCGGTCGGCAAACCCGATCTGCGCCTGGGCGATGGTTTGGCTCAGGTGGTGCTCGGCGTGGGCCGCGTCCACCAGGGTGATGATGCCGTCGAGGATGTAGCGCTCGCGCAGCTCTTCATCGATGAAAAAGGTCTGGGCCACGGGGGCAGGGTCGGCCAGACCGGTGCATTCGATCACCAGGCGGTCGAAGGCGATCTCGCCGCTGTCCAGACGCTCCAGCAGCAGGTACAGGGCTTTGCTCAGGTCGGTGTGGAGGGTGCAGCACACGCAGCCGTTGGACAGGGTCATGACTTGCACGGGCTCGGCGCCCAATAGCTGGGTGTCGATACCGGCGTCGCTGAATTCGTTTTCGATCACGGCGATTTTCAAGCCGTGCTCGGCTTTGAGCAGGTGGCGCAGCAACGTGGTCTTGCCGGCGCCGAGGAAGCCACTAAGGACGGTGACGGGGATGGGAGAGGACAAAGAAATTCTCCTTGAAGAAACACAGAAACAAATGTGGGAGGTGGCTTGCCCCCGATAGCAGTGTGTCAGGCACTGGTATGTCACTGACACATCGCTATCGGGGGCAAGCCCCCTCCCACAGTAGATCACCGCCAGCCCGAATTACCGGGTCAGCAGCATTTGGGCCCACCCTTGCCGCCGTAACGGGCTTCCTGGCGTTCCCGGAAGAACGCCTTGTAGTCCATCATCGGTTTGTCCGGGTGTTTGGTTTGCATATGCTCGACGTAAGTGTCGTAGTCGGGCATGCCGACCATCAGGCGCGCGGCCTGACCGAGGTATTTACCGAGGCGACTGATGTCATTGAACATGGCTGCAATCCTCGATCATGCGTCCGGTACGGCCTGGAACGGGGCTTCTTTATCCGTGCGTTCTTTGTTACCCCAGGCGGCAATGCCGACCTTGAGCGCATAGAACAGGATGCTGAAGACCACGAACAGGAACAGCGCCGTCAGCGTTGCGTTGGTGTAGGCATTCCAGATCACATGCTGCATCTGGTCGATACTCTTGGCCGGGGCCAGGATCTGACCGTTGGCCAGCGCATCGCTGTACTTCTTCGCCAGCGACAGGAAGCCGATCGCCGGGTTAGCGTCGAACAGCTTGATGAAGCCCGCGGTGGTGGTGCAGATCAGCAGCCAGACAGCCGGCAGCATGGTCACCCAAATGTAGCGTTGGCGCTTCATTTTGATCAGCACGACAGTCGCCAGCATCAGCGCGATACCTGCCAGCATCTGGTTGGAGATACCGAACAGCGGCCACAAGGTGTTGATGCCGCCCAGTGGGTCGATCACACCTTGATACAGCAGGTAACCCCACATGGCCACGCAACCGGCGGTCGCGATCAGGTTGGCGGTCCAGGACTCGGTACGTTTGAGCGCCGGCACGAAGGAACCCAGCAGGTCTTGCAGCATGAAGCGCCCGGCACGGGTACCGGCGTCGACCGCCGTCAGGATGAACAGCGCTTCGAACAGGATCGCAAAGTGGTACCAGAACGCCATGGTGTTTTCACCTGGCAGGACACTGTGCAGGATCTGCGCGATACCCACAGCGAGCGTCGGCGCACCGCCGGCACGCGCCAGGACGGTGGTTTCGCCGATGTCACGGGCAACGGCCGACAGCGCCTCAGGCGTAATCGCAAAGCCCCAACTGCTGACGGTTTGAGCGACGGTGACCACGTCGGAGCCGACAATCGCCGCCGGGCTGTTCATGGCGAAGTACACGCCAGGCTCGATCACCGAAGCGGCAACCATCGCCATGATGGCCACGAACGACTCCATCAACATGCCGCCATACCCGATGTAACGGGCGTGGCCTTCACTGGCCAGCAACTTCGGCGTGGTGCCCGAAGCGATCAGCGCGTGGAAGCCCGAGACCGCACCGCAGGCAATGGTGATGAACAGGAACGGGAACAGGCCGCCCTTCCACACCGGGCCGGTGCCATCGATGAATTGGGTCAGCGCCGGCATTTTCAGGTCGGGCATGGTCACCAGGATGCCGATGGCCAAGGCGACGATGGTGCCGATTTTGAGGAAGGTGGAGAGGTAATCACGCGGGGCCAGGATCAGCCACACCGGCAGTACCGCCGCGACGAAACCGTAGCCGATCAGCATCCAAGTGATCTGGATGCCGGTGAAACTGAACACCTTGGCCCAGACCGGATCGGCGGCAATCTGCCCGCCCAGCCAGATCGAACCGAGCAGCAACAGCACGCCGACGATCGAAATCTCACCGATGCGGCCCGGGCGGATGTAGCGCATGTAGACGCCCATGAACATCGCGATCGGGATGGTCGCCATCACCGTGAAGATGCCCCACGGGCTCTCGGCCAGGGCCTTGACCACGATCAGCGCCAGCACCGCGAGGATGATGATCATGATCAGGAAGCAGCCGAACAGCGCGATGGTCCCCGGAATGCGGCCCATCTCTTCGCGAACCATATCCCCCAGGGAACGGCCGTTACGACGGGTGGACAGGAACAGGACCATGAAGTCCTGCACCGCACCGGCCAGCACCACCCCGGCGATCAGCCACAGAGTGCCGGGCAGATAACCCATTTGCGCCGCCAACACCGGGCCGACCAAGGGGCCTGCACCGGCAATCGCCGCAAAGTGGTGACCAAAAAGAATGTGTTTGTTGGTCGGCACGAAGTCCAAACCGTCGTTATTGACCACTGCCGGGGTGGCCCGTAGTGGATCGAGCTGCATCACGTTGTTGGCGATGAACAGACTGTAGTAACGATAGGCAACCAGATAGATCGCCACTGCGGCGACCACGATCCACAAGGCGTTAATCGCCTCGCCGCGGCGCAAAGCCACTACGCCTAGGGCGCACGCACCTACTATTGCCAGTACCAGCCAGGGTAAGTGGCGTAGCAGGCTATTATTATTCTTCATTTTTATATTCCAGCCAGGGTGGACAGAAAGGACGACCAGCTCGAGTTTAGCGCTACTGGCCTTAAAGGCCAGCCCCCTACGTTGGTCTAGAGCCTTCCCATGGCAAAAAAAGCAGAAATAAAGCCTCAATAATGGCGCAAGGCTACAATCCCTTCATCCACAGAGGGTTTCACCATGACCGAACATGCGTCTGATCGCCGTCGTTTTCGCCGGATCGCCTTTGATGCCAAGACCAAACTCCGGCAAAACGGTCAGGAATGGCCAGTGCAGTTGGTGGATTTATCGCTCAAGGGCTTGCTGGTGCTGAGACCGACACCCTGGCTTGGCATCGGCACTGAGTCGTTCCATGTGGATATCCACCTGGACGCCACTACCGATGTGCAGATGCAGGTCAGGCTGACCCACGACCAACCTGGCCAACTGGGGTTTGAGTGCGAGCACATCAGCCTGGAGTCGATCAGCCATTTGCGCCGCTTGGTCGAGTTGAACCTGGGCGATCAGGAAGAACTGGAGCGGCAGTTGGGCGCCTTGCTGGAGCTCTGACCACCTGTGGGAGGGGCGGTGCGACGATTCGACTTGCTCCCGATAGCGGTGTGTCAGGCACTTATACGCCACTGACACACTGCAATCGGGAGCAAGTCGAATCGTCGCACCGCCCCTCCCCCATTTGTCTTGCCCCGTTGCTGGCTACTCGAAAAGTGCATCCAACGCCTGCTCCAGCCGCGTCACCGCAATCACCTGCAACCCCGGCGGCGCTTCCTTCGGTGCGTTGCCCTTGGGCACGATCGCGCGTTTGAAGCCGTGCTTGGCCGCTTCCTTTAAACGCTCCTGACCACTGGGCACCGGGCGCACTTCGCCCGACAGGCCGACTTCGCCGAACACCAACAGGTCGTGGGGCAGCGGGCGGTTGCGCAGGCTGGACATCACCGCCGCCATCAACGCCAGGTCGGACGCGGTCTCCAGCACCTTGACCCCGCCCACCACGTTAAGGAACACGTCCTGATCATGGGTCGGGATACCGCCGTGGCGGTGGAGTACCGCAAGCAGCATCGCCAGACGGTTCTGGTCCAGGCCCAGGGTCACCCGGCGCGGGTTGGCCAAGTGGCTGTCGTCCACCAGCGCCTGCACTTCCACCAGCATCGGCCGGGTGCCTTCCCACGTTGCCATCACCACACTGCCTGGGACTTCCTCCTGGGCACGGGTCAGAAAAATCGCCGAGGGGTTGGAAACTTCTTTCAGCCCGCGGTCGGTCATAGCGAATACGCCCAGCTCGTTCACCGCACCGAAGCGGTTCTTCACGGCCCGCAGCAAGCGTAAACGGCCATCGGATTCGCCTTCGAAATACAGCACGGTGTCGACCATGTGCTCCAACACCCGTGGCCCGGCCAGCGCGCCTTCCTTGGTCACGTGACCGACCAGGAAGATCGCCGTGCCGCTTTGCTTGGCATAACGCACCAACAGCGCCGCGCTCTCACGCACCTGGGACACACCGCCCGGGGCCGATTGCAGTTGCTCGGTGAAGATCGTCTGGATCGAGTCGATCACCATGACCTTGGGCTTTTCGATCCGCGCGGTGGCGATGATGCTTTCGATGCAGGTTTCGGTCATCACCCGCAACTGGTCCTGGGGCAGGCCCAGGCGGCGTGCGCGCATGGCCACTTGTTGCTGGGATTCTTCGCCGGTGACGTACAGCGCCGGCATGCGGCTGGCGATGCTGCACAGGGTTTGCAACAGGATGGTCGACTTGCCGATACCGGGGTCGCCGCCGATCAGGACCACCGAGCCGTCCACCAGGCCGCCGCCCAGCACCCGGTCGAGTTCACCAGAGGCGGTGGAGAAACGCGGGACCTCCTCGACGCTGACTTCGGCCAGGGTCTTGATCTGCGCCTGTTGCCCGGTCCAGCCGGCGCGGCCGCTGGGGGCCGCAGCGCCGCCGCTTTCGATCATGGTTTCCGTGAGGGTGTTCCACGCCCCGCACTCGGTACACTGGCCGGCCCACTTGGGAAAGGTCGCGCCGCACTCGGTGCAGCCGTACATGCGCTTGGCCTTTGCCATTTGAGAACCTCCAACCGAAAAACCGCGATGATAGCTCAGCGCGGCGCCGGGGTCCGGATTTCACCGCTGGCCAATCGTGAAGCACTGTTGCCGATCGGGTCTTCGGCATTCAGGTCGGCGCCTTTGGCTTTCAACTCGTCAAGCAGTTCGAGGCGCTTGAACAGCCCGGCGTACATGGCGGCGGTTTGCCCGGCGCCGTTGCGTTGATCGGCGTTGCAGGCGGTGGCCAGCAAGCGCCGGGCGATGTTCAGTTCACCCTTGAAGATCGCGCCCATCAGTGCGGTGTTACCACGCTGGTCCTGCACGCAGGCGTCGGCGCCGGCACTGAGCAAGCGCTCCACGAAGGGCCCCTGGCCGTGATACGCGGCGAGGATCAGCGCGGTGTAGCCCTTGTCGTCCTGGGTATTGAGGCTGTAGCCGGCGTCGATAAAGGTGTTGAGCATGTCGAGATCGCCACGGCGAGCGGCGTCGAAATAGTAGTCCTGCAATTGCGCCTTGAGCGCAACCGGGTCCGGGGACTCGGCATAGGCGACGAAGGCCAGCATGGCCATCAGCAGCCCGATGGAAATACGCATGGTCATTCTCCTGCCAGGGGCAAAGCCCCCATTGAAAGCGTCGACGCCCATGTAGGGCGTCGACCGGAACCAACGTCAGTCAGTCAGTTTTTCCGCCAGCGCTTTCACGCGGGCCAGGTCACCCTTGGCGACCTTGGTCACGCCGGTGCCGTATTCCGGGTCGGCTTTATAGAGGAACGACAGGATGATGTGCTTGCTCTCGTCGTCGGTGGTGGCCAAGGAGCCGCCGAAGTTCTCGATCAAGTCCTGACGTTCCTTCTTGCTGTAGGAGCGATACAGATCACCGGCCTGCTTGAAGTTCTGCTCACGCAGGATCTTCGCCTGCTGGGTACTGCCCACCAGCGGCAACTGGCTGTAACGCGCGGTTTGCGGCTCTTCGCGTGGCAGCAGGCGGCTTGGCTGGTAGTTAACACCGGTGGTGGTTTTGCCGAGATTCATCGCACCGTCCTGGTTACCGTTGTTGACGGTGACCCGAGGGGCGTTGATCGGCAGTTGCAGGGCGTTGGCGCCCAGGCGGTACATCTGCGTGTCGGCATAGGAGAACACCCGGCCTTGCAGCAGGCGATCTTCCGACGGTTCGATGCCCGGCACCAGGTTGGCCGGGGCCATGGCTACTTGCTCGGTTTCCTGGAAGACATTGGCCGGGTTGCGGTTCAACACCATCTGCCCGACTTTGCGCTCGGGAACATTGGGCCAGATCTTGGTGGCGTCCAACGGGTCAAAGTCGAACTTGGCCAGTTCCTCAGGCTTGAGCACCTGCACGTACAAGTCCCACTTGGGGAAGTCGCCCTTGTTGATATGCGTGACCAGGTCATTCGTCATATGGCTGTAGTCACGGCCCTGCACCTCAGTGACTTGCTTGGGATCAAGATTCTTGATGCCTTGCAGGCTCTTCCAGTGGAACTTGACGTAATGCACTTCGCCTTTGGCGTTGATCAACTTGTAGGCATGTACGCCATTGCCGTCCATTTCGCGGTAACTGGCCGGCGTGCCGGCGTCGGAGTACAACTCGGTCAGTGTGCGGGTGGCTTCGGGAACATGAGAGAAGAAGTCGAAACGACGCGAGTCATCATCCAGGTTAGTGCGTGGGTCCGGCTTGAAGGCGTGGACCATGTCCGGGAACTTGATGGCATCGCGGATAAAGAACGTCGGGAAGTTGTTGCCGACCAAGTCCCAGTTGCCGTCGGCGGTGTAGAACTTGGTGGCGAAACCGCGAGGGTCGCGCAGGGTTTCCGGGGAATGGTTGCCGTGTACCACCGCCGAGAACCGCACGAATACCGGGGTTGCTTCGCCGGCGGCGAAGACTTTGGCCTTGGTCAGATCGCTGAGGTTATCGGTGACGGTAAACGTGCCGTGGGCGCCGGTACCACGGGCATGTACCACGCGCTCGGGGATGCGTTCGCGGTCAAAGCGTTGCAGTTTCTGAATCAGTTGCACGTCTTGCAGCAGCACCGGGCCGTTGGCGCCAGCAGTTTGCGAGTTCTGGTTGTCGCCGACGATGGCGCCGTTATCGCGGGTCAGGTTGGCGGCGTGCACAGACAGGGAAAGCAGGCTGACGGTCGCCAGCACCAGCGCATGGCGCGCCAGAACGGGCGCGCGGTTCATGGGGTTGTTCATCGAGGTTTCCTCTGGTTTTTTTAATGCACATTCAGTTGTGCTTGCCAGAGGCTAGTGACCCGCGAGTCAGAAGATAAATAGAAAAACACCACCGGGGCGATTGAGAAAATAATCTGGTAACCCACTGAAATTATGGGTAATTCGCGCGCGAATGATGGCACTTTGCAAACTATTTACGATTTAATGTGTCGATAAGAAGCAACAGTGTTAACAGTTGTGTCAGGCAAGCCGGTTACGACTGACTTACACTGAGCTCCACCCTTCTCATCTGTAACAAGGAATAACCTATGGGCGTGATCAGTGAGTTCAAGGCCTTCGCGGTCAAAGGTAATGTGGTCGACATGGCCGTCGGTATTATCATCGGCGCCGCCTTCGGCAAAATTGTTTCATCGTTTGTAGGCGACGTGGTGATGCCACCGATCGGTCTGTTGATCGGCGGTGTCGACTTCGCTGATTTGGCCGTGACGCTCAAGGCTGCCCAGGGCAATGTCCCGGCGGTCGTGCTGGCCTACGGCAAGTTCATCCAGAGCGTGATCGACTTCCTGATCGTCGCGTTTGCGATCTTCATGGGTGTGAAGGCCATCAACCGCCTGAAGCGCGAAGAAGCGGTGGCCCCAAGCCTGCCGCCGACGCCGAGCAAGGAAGAAGTGTTGCTGGGTGAAATCCGTGACCTGCTCAAGGCACAGAACGAAAAGCCGCTGTAAGCCGTATCGATTTGAAAGAAGGCGCCTCCAGGGGCGCCTTTTTGTTACCAGTAGTTTTCCACCGCCACCTGGCCAGGGCGCCGGGACAGGCTCAATTGCATGTCGCGTTGTTTGAGCAATTGGCGGGTGTCGTCGATCATCTGCGGGTTGCCGCAAATCATCACGCGCGAATGCTCCGGGGTCAGCTCGACGCCGGCTGCGCGCTCCAGTTCGCCATTCTCGATCAGGGTGGTAATGCGCCCATGCAGGGCGCCGGGATGCTGCTCGCGGGTGACCAGCGGCAGGTACGTCAGTTTGTGGGCGTACTCGGCCAGGTACTCTCGCTGCGCCAGCCCTTGGATCAGCGACTGATAGGCCAGCTCCCTGGCCTCCCGGGCGCTGTACACGAGGATGATGCGCTCGAATTTTTCCCAGACCTCAAAGTCCTGCAGGATCGACAGGAACGGCGCCACCCCGGTGCCGGTGCCCAGCAGCCACAGGTCACGGCCGTCGACAAACCGGTTCAGGGTCAGGAAGCCTGTGGCCTGGCGCTCGACCATCAGCGTATCGCCCACGCGCAAGCGGCTCAGCTCGCTGGTGAACTCGCCGCCGGGCACCACAATCGAGAAGAAATCCAGATACTCATCAAACGGCGACGACACCACAGAGTACGCGCGCCATACCGTGCTGCCATCGGCCTTGGTCACCCCCAGGCGCACGAACTGGCCAGCGGTAAACCGGAAGCCCGGGTCACGGGTGGTGCGCAGGGTGAAGAGGCTGGGCGTCAGCGATTGCACGTCGAGCAGGGTCTGGCGGGTAAATTTCTCAGCACTGGCCGTCATGGGGAGCTCCGTTCTACAGGTGCCCTAGTGTCCCCCAAAGTCACACGCGGAAACACCTACAGTCGGCAGTAGCATCGTTTGGCCACCCAGGGCTTGCCAAAATAGTAGCACTTTGACTTCACCCTTAATCATTTCGCTATTACCCCACATCGTTCCATTACATTGGCACGCAGTGTCTTTGTTAGTTGAACGTTACAGGCGTCACAACCCACTAAAAAATCTGAAAAAAAATACCGGCATTTGAATAGCGAACTAATGCTTGATTGAAAAACTATTAGAACACTCGGTACAAGAGCGAAAATTTCATCTGCAAATGTAACCGATATCCTACACTCCATTCCGTGCACCGTTGGGGGCCAGGACGTACCCAAGTCACAAAAAAATCCATGGAGAGTTACAGATGGTCAACTGGCGCAATACACGACTCCCCAAGCTGGAGGGCGAGGACAAGATCACCAGCGTATTTGAAATGGTCATCAACCAAACATACGAGCTTGGCTTCCAATTCTGTTCCTTTACGATGAGCGCTCAACGACCCACACACCCAAACAAACCGATTCGCCTCAATAACTATCCAAATGAATGGAACACACTGTACGACCAGGCCCACTTCTTCGATGTAGACCCGGTCGTCACACACTGCAAACGTTGCGTACTACCGATTGTCTGGGAGGAAAAAGTGTTCGGCGCCGCGCCGAACTTATGGGAACTGGCCCAGTCTTCTGGCGTCCATCTGGGTTGGACCCAGTCGGTCCACGACTTCCAGGGGGTGTTCAGCATGCTGACCCTGGGACGCGGTAAGGGTGAGGTCAGCCCGCAGGAGCTGTACGAGAAGGCCGGCCAGGTATTGTGGCTCTGCCATGCCATGCATGCAGTGGTCGCGCAGAAATACGCCGAAAGCCCCGGCGCAGAGACACCCAACACCTTGACCCCACGGGAAACAGAAATCCTCAAATGGTCCGCTCTGGGCAAGACCGCTTCAGACATCGCCCGCATCCTGTGCCTGTCGGAGCGCACGATTGGCTTTCACCTCGCCAGTTGTTTCAGGAAGCTGGGAGTCAACAATAAGATCGCTGCCGTACTCTGCGCCTCGAAGGCGGGTTTGTTTTAACCGGCGCGGAATCACCGCATGTAATCCTTGCGAAAAAAAAGTAACATTTATCGCCAACTCTGAGTGTTGACGCAGCCCCCCAAGGTGCCGCCTCGCAGTTCACTCAGACGGTTGCGCCGGTCCCCATGCAACCCGCCGAACACTCATCGACTACCCAGAGCCTCCCCCTCCATGCCCCTGCTTGAAAGCCCGTTCGCCCAGCTCGATCTGATCCGCCAACCCGAGCAGCACAACGATCCGCTGCAAGCGTTCGACGCCGCCGACGAGTACCTGCTCAGCTACCTGGCCGAGCAGCAACCGAACGCCGCGACCCGCGTGCTGGTGCTGAACGACAGCTTTGGCGCATTGGCCGCCAGCCTTGAAGGTCATGTGCAGGTAACGTCCAGCGGCGACTCGTTTCTCGCCGCCCAAGGCCTGGAGAAAAACCTGGTGCGCAACGGCAAGACGTTTGATGCCGTGCCGTTCATGCCTGCCAGCCACGTGCCACGTGGGCCGTTCGACCGGGTACTGATCCGCGTGCCGAAAACCCTGGCGTTGCTCGAAGAACAGTTGATCCGCCTGCAGGGCCAACTGGCGCCGGGCGCTGAAGTCATCGCCGGTGCGATGGTCAAGCATCTGCCACGGGCGGCCGGTGAATTGCTGGAGCAGTACATCGGGCCGATGCACGCGTCCCTGGCGGTCAAAAAAGCGCGACTGTTGATTGCCACCGCCGGGGAGCGCCCGGCCGCCGTCTCGCCCTACCCCACCCGTTACGCCCTGGACACACCGGCCATCGCCCTGCTCAACCACGCCAACGTGTTCTGCCGCGAAGGCCTGGACATCGGCACCCGCGCATTCCTCCCACACTTGCCCACAGGCCTTGGCAGTGCGCGGGTTGCCGACCTGGGTTGCGGCAATGGCGTACTCGCGATTGCCAGCGCCCTGCAGAACCCGGACGCGCACTACACGTTGGTGGACGAGTCCTACATGGCCGTGCAATCGGCCGCCGAGAACTGGCAAACCGCACTGGGTGATCGCGACGTCATCGTCCGCGCCGACGATGGCCTGGCCGGCCAGGCGCCGCAATCGTTGGAGGTGGTGCTGTGCAATCCGCCGTTCCACCAGCAGCAGGTGGTTGGCGACTTCCTCGCCTGGCGCATGTTCCAGCAGGCGCGCGAAGCGCTGGTGGTCGGCGGCGCGCTCTATATAGTCGGCAACCGTCACCTGGGCTATCACAGCAAGTTGGCGCGGCTGTTCCGTGGCGTCGAGCAAGTGGCCGCCACGCCCAAGTTCGTGATTCTCAAAGCGCGCAAATAAAAAAAGACCCCGCCCCCTCCAAAGAAGGGGCAGGGTCAAAAAACCGTGCCGCGAGGCACCGGGATGGGATATCAGTGTGTGGTCAGGCCGGCCGCGCTCATGAACAGGCGCATCAGGCTGGCCACGATGAACAGGGCCAGCACGCTGCCGGTCCAGATCATCGCCAACCAGCCAAGGCGCCGCCACAGTGGCTGTTTCTCGGCCTGTTCAATCTCGTGCAACGAAGGTTTGCCGGACATTAAACGACCCTCCTAGTGATAACCGTCTTCGTGGGTAACCTTGCCGCGGAACACGTAGTAGCTCCAGAAGGTGTAGCCCAGGATGAACGGGATGATGAACAACGTGCCCACCAGCATGAAGCCCTGGCTTTGCGGCGGCGCGGCGGCGTCCCAGATCGACACCGATGGCGGGATGATATTTGGCCACAGGCTGATACCCAGGCCGCTGTAGCCGAGGAAGATCAGCACCAGCGTCAGCAGGAACGGCGTGTAGTGCGCATTACGCGCCACGGCGCGGATCAGCCCGTACATGGTCACCAGCACCAGGATCGGCACCGGCAGGAACCAGAACAGGTTCGGCAGGGTGAACCAGCGCGAGGCGATTTCCGGGTGCGACAGCGGCGTCCAGAGACTCACGACACCGATCACCGCCAGCACCACGAAGGCTAACGGCCGCGCCAGGTTGTGCATCTGCTCCTGCAACTTGCCTTCGGTCTTCATGATCAGCCAGGTGCAACCGAGCAACGCGTAGGCCACGATCAGCGCCACGCCGCAGAACATCGTGAACGGCGTCGCCCAATCGAGTGAACCACCGGCAAACTGGCGATTGACCACCGGGATGCCGTCGATGAACGCCCCCAGCGCCACGCCCTGGAAGAAGGTGGCCGCCAACGAACCACCGATGAACGCCTTGTCCCACAGGTGACGCTTGTGGTCCTTGGCCTTGAAGCGGAACTCGAAGGCTACACCGCGAAAGATCAGCCCGATCAGCATCAGCATCAGCGGCAGGTACAGGGCCGAGAGCACCACCGAATAAGCCAGCGGGAAGGCACCGAACAACGCCGCGCCGCCGAGTACCAGCCAGGTTTCGTTGCCGTCCCAGACCGGAGCGACGGTGTTCATCATCACGTCACGGTCAGTCTTGCCGGGGATAAACGGAAAGAGGATGCCGATGCCCAGGTCGAAGCCGTCCATGACCACGTACATCATGATGCCGAAGATGATGATCACGGCCCAGATCAGCGGAAGATCAATACCCATCTCAATTCCCCTTGTGCTGGATGTCGACGTGATTGTCATCGCTGCCGTCATCGGCCGCCGACAACGGACGCGCCGGTGTGCGTTTCTGGCCTGGGCCACCGTGGGTAGGCTCGATGCCTTCGTGGATCACCGGGCCTTTGCGCACCAGGCGCATCATGTAGCCCAACCCAGCGCCGAACAGCGTGAAGTACACCACCACGAACAACACCAGGGTGATGCTCATCTGCACCAGGCTATGCCCGGAGGACGCATCCGCCGTGCGCATCAACCCGTAGACCACCCACGGCTGGCGACCGATCTCGGTGGTGAACCAGCCGGCGAGAATCGCGATCAGGCCGGACGGGCCCATCCACAACGCCAGGTACAGAAACGGCCTGGACGTGTACATCTTGCCGCCCCGGCGCAGCCAGAGGCTGAACAGGCCGGTGAAGATCATCAGGAAGCCCAGGCCGACCATAACCCGGAACGACCAGAACACGATGGTCGAGTTGGGGCGGTCCTCAGGCGGGAAGTCCTTGAGTGCCGGCACCTGTTTGTCCAGGGAGTGGGTCAGGATCAGGCTGCCGAGATAAGGGATTTCCACCGCGTACTTGGTTTTTTCCGCCTTCATGTCGGGCCAGCCGAACAGGATCAGCGGTGTCGGCTCGTTGCCGATATTTTCCCAGTGGCCTTCAATCGCAGCGATTTTCGCCGGCTGGTGCTCCAGGGTGTTGAGGCCGTGGAAGTCACCGATCACCGCCTGGATAGGCGCGACGATCAGGGCCATCCACATGGCCATCGACAACATCTTGCGGATGGCCGGGTTGTCCTTGCCGCGCAGCAAATGCCAGGCCGCAGAGGAACCGACGAAGAACGCCGTCGCGACAAACGCCGCCGTGGCCATGTGCATCAGGCGGTAGGGGAACGAGGGGTTGAAGATCACGGCCAGCCAGTCCGTAGGGATCACGCGGCCGTCGATGATTTCAAAGCCCTGGGGTGTCTGCATCCAGCTGTTGGAGGCGAGAATCCAGAAAGTGGAAATCAGCGTGCCGACGGCCACCATCACGGTCGCAAAGAAGTGCAGCTTGCGCCCCACCTTGTTCCAGCCGAACAGCATCACCCCGAGGAAACCGGCCTCAAGGAAGAAGGCCGTGAGCACTTCATACGTCAGCAGCGGCCCGGTGACGGCGCCGGCGAAGTCCGAGAAACGGCTCCAGTTGGTGCCGAACTGGTAAGCCATGACCAAGCCGGAGACCACGCCCATGCCGAAGTTGACGGCAAAGATCTTCGACCAGAAATGGTAGAGGTCACGGTAGGTGTCGTTATGGGTCTTGAGCCACAAGCCTTCTAGCACCGCAAGGTAACTCGCCAGGCCGATGGTGATCGCCGGGAACAGGATGTGGAACGAGATGGTGAACGCAAACTGAATTCGGGCGAGATCTAACGCCTCCAAACCGAACATAAGTCTTCCTCTGTCAGGTAATACCGAATGCTGGCTGGAGGCCGCATCCACTGCCCCCACGGATATGGAGTGTGGCGAATTTCAATTCGTTTCTTTTTTTACCTACCACGTAGGGAATCAGGCCTTGCGGCCACCAGAACAAATCCTGAAATAGCTTTGATCTGGATCAATCACAGTCAAAAGAGTAGTCCCATTTTGGCGATTGACCTGTGTGGTCTTTTGCCGCGTGACAGCTTGCCTCAGCGCAGTTTCTGCAACTGTTTGTTACAGCTTGATGCTAATCTCGAGCTCCCCTCCCGCTTTGATCCGAACGTCCGATGCCCAGTGAACCCGCGCTGCTGTTACGCCACCACCGCCCTTTCATCGCGTTCTGGCTGGCGCGGATCTTCACCGCCAGCGGCTTCCAAATGCTCACCGTGGCCATCGGCTGGAACCTCTATCAACTGACCGGCAATGTGCTGGACTTGGGCTTGGTCGGTCTGGTGGAGTTCGTCCCGCGCGTGCTGTTCATGCTGCACACCGGGCATGTGGCCGACAGCTATGAGCGGCGCAAGGTGGCGGCCATCTGCCAGACCGTGCAGGCGCTGATTGCCTTGTCCCTGGCCATTGGCGGCCTGACCGGCAACGTGACCCGCGAGATGATCTTTATCCTCGCCTTCGTGCTCGGCGCCGCACGCTCCTTTGAAATGCCCACCACTCAAGCGCTGCTCCCAAGCATCGTACCCAGCGCCCTGTTCCCAAGGGCCGTGGCCTCATCGCAATCGGCCCAGCAACTGGCAACCATCGTCGCCCCGGCCCTCGGCGGTTTGCTCTATGCGTTTGGCAGCGTGTGGGTGTATGGCCCGACCGTGGTGCTGTACCTCATTGCTTGCGTGCTGACCCTCAACCTGCCCGCCCGCCAGACCCCGCTGAATAAAGCCAAGGCCACGATGGACTCGCTGCTGGCCGGGATTCGCTTTATTCGCAGCCGCCCGGACATCCTCGGGGCAATTTCCCTCGACCTGTTCGCCGTGTTGCTCGGTGGTGCCACCGCGTTGCTGCCGGTGTTCGCCAAGGACATCCTGCTGACCGGCGCCTGGGGCCTGGGCCTGTTGCGTTCGGCGCCGGCAGTGGGCGCGTTGTTGATGTCGTTGTGGCTGGCGCGCTTTTCGGTCGACCGGCACGTGGGCCGCGTGATGTTTACCGCCGTCGGTGTGTTCGGGGTGGCGACCATCGCCTTCGGCCTGTCCACCTCGTTCTGGTTTTCCCTGGCGGTGCTGGTGGTGCTGGGCGCGGCGGACATGATCAGCATGGTGATCCGCGCCTCTTTCGTGCAGTTGGAGACACCGGACGACATGCGCGGGCGGGTCAGTGCGGTCAACGGCCTGTTTATTGGCGCGTCGAATCAACTGGGCGAGTTCGAGTCCGGGATCACCGCCCACTGGTTCGGCACCGTGCCCGCCGTGGTCATGGGCGGGATCGGCACGCTGGTGGTGACCGGGGCGTGGATCAAACTGTTCCCGACCCTGGCCAACCGCGACCGCATGCATGTGCCGGTGGACGAAACCACAGCCTGAACCTCACCGCCGGGTATCCGTGGCGTTCAAGGCCATTGATCAGCGGATATTGAGCTGGGTTTTCAGGGTATTTCGCGGCGCGTTGATCGACGTGTTGCTGTATTCGAACCAGCCTGGGGCGGCGACGTTCAGGTCGAACACATAGATGTAGCCCATCAGCGTGCCCGCGCCAGCGCAGGCCTGGCTGACGCTACCGACCTGGCACACCGCAGTGCGTTGCCCGTTGAGTTCGGCGCCATTGAAACGGCCTATCGGGTTGTTGCCCAGCCCGACTTCCATCACCGACACCTGGGTGGGCCCACGGTGCGTACACATCTGCGTGCTCTGCGAGCGCTCCGGAATCGTTTCCACACACCCCGTCGACTCGACCTTGAACACCCGCACCTCGCTCAAGGCCGGTGCAGTCGCGCCCCACGCCGGTGCCGCGCCTAGCCACAAGCTGATACAAGCGATCAGAGCTAGACTCCACGCGTTGGCTATTTTCATGCTGTCGATGACCCTGAATTAAACGTCGGCGCAGTATGCCTCAAGGCCATGATTCACAGCCATGCGTCACAAAGCCAACCCCGTGCGCCACACGGGCCCGGCTGCTGGTATGATGCGCCGCTTTTTCCGATCCTCTCTGAAGCCACAGGCGCTTGGCGCAATTTGTGCTTTGACTTAGAGGTCAACAAATCACGACGCAACATAGCGTCACAGGGAGCAGGCATGCTGGAAAAGCTGTTTCAACTCAAAGCACACAACACGAACGTGCGCACCGAGATCCTCGCGGGCATCACGACATTCCTGGCCATGGCCTACATTTTGTTCGTGAACCCGAGCATCCTCGGCGAGACCGGCATGGACAAGGGCGCGGTGTTTGTCGCGACCTGCCTGGCCGCAGCCATCGGTTCGACCGTGATGGGCTTGATCGCCAACTACCCGATCGCGCTGGCGCCGGGCATGGGCCTCAACGCCTTCTTTACCTACACCGTGGTCCTGCACATGGGCCATACCTGGCAAGTAGCGCTGGGGGCGGTGTTCATTTCGGCGGTGCTGTTCTTCATGCTGTCGATCTTCCGCATCCGTGAATGGATCATCAACAGCATCCCCCTGCCCCTGCGCTCGGCGATTGCTGCCGGTATCGGCCTGTTCCTGGCGCTGATCGCCCTGCACAACGCCGGAATCGTGATCGGCAACCCTAATACCCTGGTGGGCTTGGGCGACCTGACAAAACCGGCGCCGATCCTGGCCATCCTGGGCTTCATGCTGATCGTTGCGCTGGAAGCCCTGGCGGTACGAGGCGCGGTATTGATCGGCATCCTGGCCGTGACCATCGTGTCCATCCTGCTAGGCGTCACTGAGTTCGGCGGCGTGATGTCCATGCCACCGTCCCTGGCCCCCACCTTCCTGCAGTTGGATATCAAAGGCGCGTTGGACATCGGCCTGGTCAGCGTGATCTTCGCGTTCCTGTTCGTCGACCTGTTCGACAACTCCGGCACCCTGATCGGCGTGGCCAAGCGCGCCGGGCTGATGGGCAAGGATGGTCACATGCCGAAAATGGGCCGTGCGCTGATCGCCGACAGCACCGCCGCCATGGCCGGTTCGCTGCTGGGCACCTCGACCACCACCAGCTACATCGAGTCCGCTGCTGGCGTGAGTGCCGGTGGCCGCACCGGCTTGACCGCTGTCGTGGTCGCGATTCTGTTCCTGCTGGCGCTGTTCTTCTCGCCACTGGCCTCCAGCGTACCGGCCTTCGCCACCGCGCCTGCGCTGCTGTTCGTCGCGGTGCTGATGACCTCAGGCCTGGCGGAAATCGACTGGGATGACATTACTGTTGCAGCGCCGGTGGTGATCACCGCCCTGGCGATGCCCTTCACTTACTCCATCGCCAACGGCATTGCCTTCGGTTTCATCGCCTGGACCGCCATCAAGCTGCTTTCGGGCCGCTACCGTGAGCTGAACCCGGCACTGGTGATTCTGTCGATTCTGTTTGTGATCAAGCTGGGCTGGTTCAACGCATGACTTTTGACGCCACACGCTACACCGCTCAACTGCAAGACAAGGTCACGCGCTTGCGTGACCTGCTGGCACCGTTTGACGCACCCGAGCCCCAGGTCTTCGACTCGCCCCTGCAGAACTTCCGCCTGCGCGCGGAGTTCCGCCTGTGGCGCGAAGGCGGTGAACGCCACTACGCGATGTTCTCCCAGGACGACAAGCGCACGCCGATCCTGATCGAAGAATTCCCCATCGCCAGCCAGCGCATCAACCAGTTGATGCCGCAGCTCAAGGCCGCCTGGCAAGCCAGCGCCGCCCTGAGCCACAAGCTGTTCCAGGTGGAGTTCCTGACCACCCTGGCCGGCGACGCGATGATCACCCTGTGCTATCACCGCCCGCTGGACGAGCACTGGCACACCGCCGCGAACCAGCTTGCGGCCGACTTGAACGTGAGCATCATCGGCCGCTCCAAGGGCAAGCGCGATGTGATCGGCCACGACTATGTGGTGGAAAAACTCGACGTCGGTGGCCGCACCTTCAGCTACCGTCAACCCGAAGGCGCCTTCACCCAGCCCAACGGCACGGTGAACCAGAAGATGCTCAACTGGGCATACGAAGCACTCGGCGATCGCCCGGATGATCTGCTGGAGCTGTACTGCGGCAACGGCAACTTCACCCTGCCGCTGGCCACCCGCGTGCGCAACGTGCTCGCCACCGAAATCAGCAAGACCTCGGTGAATGCCGCCTTGAGCAACCTCGATGAAAACGCGGTGGATAACGTCACCCTGGTGCGCCTCTCCGCCGAAGAACTCACCGAAGCGCTCAATGAAGTGCGTCCGTTCCGCCGCCTGCACGGCATCGACCTGAAAAGCTACGCGTTCGGCAGCGTCTTCGTCGACCCGCCGCGTGCCGGCATGGACCCGGACACCTGCGAATTGACCCGACGCTTCGACAACATCCTCTATATCTCCTGCAACCCGGAAACCCTGGCGGCGAACATTGCGCAACTGCATGACACGCACCGGATCAGCCAATGCGCGTTGTTCGACCAGTTCCCGTGGACGCACCATATGGAGTCCGGGGTGCTGTTGACCCGTCGATAACCCCCCTCACGGTTCCTTGCGTGGTCGACCGCCCTTCTTGCCATTGGCTCGGGCGGCGGCGGATTTGGCCGCGCTGCTTTTACGGCCGTTATGCGACGCCACCAGGCTCACGGCCAACTCCATCAAGGGTTGGCTGGTCGCAATCAGGCCGGTGATGGAAACATGCAGGTCGCGGGCTTCACAGCACAGCGCCTTGCCGCCAAAACCGACCTCCAGTTGCTGGAAGTCCTGCGCGGAAAACCCTTCGAACTCCGGGAGACCGACCACCGGTAACAGGATGCGACTGCCGTCGCTGAAGCCGATGGAGAGGCAGTCGTCCTCGTAACGCACCGAGCAAGCATTGGCGTACAAACGCTTCAGTTTGCGCCCCCGCACGATGGCCTTATCGATATCGGCCTCAGTGATCGGTACATCGGGCAAGGTTTTGGCTTTTACGATTTTCATAGATCAATCTCCACACTATCTGGCGCCCTGACCAGACTCAAAAGGGTTCGCTGCCTCGCCACATCGTGCCGGGCGTTTGCAATCACATACACACCACGCCGAATGACCAACCCCGGCACCACCTCATCGGCGTCCCAATCCCAGGAATGGTTCTCCAGGCAAACCGTTTGCAGTTTTTCCCACCAGATCCTTCGTACATGAGCCAAGACGTGCCGCTGCATTAACGTCTGGCGTATGCCTTCCAGAATCCCACGGGGTGGCCGCCGCCGTTCGGGGTCTACATCCCAAAGCGCCACTCGCCCATCCAGAAAGCTGAAGCGAAAGCGCGCATCCCATTGCTTTCCCCTGACATGTACGTGAGGCGGGCAATGCTCATCCCTGAGAAACACCGAAATCACATGTCCTTTGTAAGTGCCTACTTTCATCGTAACCCATCCGTTAGGTTATTTTCCGCCGTGTAACACTTTTCCAAGCGTCACCCGACAACCGGCTCCTTGATCAGGGCGTTTTTTCACAGCGTAGTAACGACGGGCAAACCGTCGAATGCGGTCTTGTAACTACTCATGGCGGCGCCTGGAAATGCCCGGTCTCACTGATTAACGGTTCGATAATCGAACACATCTACCGCCATCGATTGACCAAATTAACCATTCAGTACATTTTATCCCCACAACGAATAATAACTGTGGAGATCCCCTTATGCAGCCCATCGTGCTGGTGCTCAACGGCCCCAACCTCAACCTGCTCGGTACCCGCGAACCTGCCACCTACGGGCATGAAACCCTGGCCGACGTCGCTGCCCTGTGCGGCCGCAGCGCGGAACAACTGGGGCTGAGGATCGAGTTCCGCCAGACCAACCATGAAGGCGAGTTGCTCGACTGGATCCACGGTGCCCGCGCCCGTTGCGCCGGTATCGTGATCAACCCGGCGGCCTGGACCCACACCTCGGTGGCGATTCGCGATGCGCTGGTGGCCAGTGAAGTGCCGGTGATCGAGGTGCATTTATCCAACGTGCATGCGCGCGAGGCGTTTCGTCATCACTCGTTTGTGTCGCCCATCGCCAAGGCGGTACTCGCCGGGTTTGGCAGCCACGGCTATCACCTGGCCCTGGAACATTTCAGCCACACGGTGAAAGGATGAGCCCGATGAAACCGCGCATCCTCGCCGGCCTGATCGGCGCCGGCATCCAGGCCTCGCGCACGCCCGCCCTGCATGAACAGGAAGGTGACGCCCAAGGCCTGCGCTACTTGTATCGCCTGATCGACCTGGAACCGCTGCACCTGGACATCAATGCCCTGCCCGACCTCCTGAAGGCTGCCGAGCAGATGAACTTCACCGGGTTGAACATTACTTACCCGTGCAAGCAGGCGATCCTGCCTTTACTCGATGAATTGTCCGACGAGGCCCGGGGCATTGGCGCGGTCAACACTGTGGTGTTCAAGGAGGGCAAACGCATCGGCCATAACACTGACTGCCTGGGGTTTGCCGAAGGCTTTCGCCGTAACCTGAATGACGTGGCACGCCAACGCGTGGTGCAGATGGGCGCCGGGGGTGCCGGCGCGGCTGTGGCTCATGCGCTGCTGGCAGAGGGCGTTGAACGCTTGAGCATTTTCGACGTGGACGCCAGCCGCGCCCGCGACCTGGTGGATAACCTCGCCCGGCGTTTCGGTAACGGGCGCGCCCAGGTTGGCAACGATCTGGAAAACGCCATGGCCGAGGCCGACGGCCTGGTGAACACCACGCCGATGGGCATGGCCAAGCTGCCGGGCACGCCGGTGCCCGCCGCGCTGTTACGCGCTGAACTGTGGGTCGCGGAAATCGTGTATTTCCCCCTGGAAACCGAACTGCTGCGTAACGCCCACGCCTTGGGTTGTCGCACCCTGAATGGCGGCAACATGGCGGTATTTCAGGCGGTGAAAGCGTTTGAATTATTCAGTGGCCTGGTGCCGGACGCACACCGGATGCTGGCGCACTTCCAGAGCATGAATACCTGACGGCCGAAACCGAATCCAAATGTGGGAGCAAGCCCCCTCCCACATTGAGCCCGCGCCAGCCTCAGGCCTGCAGGTAACGCAACACCGACTCACAAATCATCTCGCGATGCCGCTGTTTAACCGCCTCATCCGACAGGTCCGTCTGAAAAATCTCACTGAACGTATGGCGGTTGGATACGCGGTAAAAACAGAACGAGTTGATCAGCAGGTGAACGTCCAGCGGCACCAGCCCCGCACGGAACAGCCCCATCTCGGCGCCACGACGCAAGGTCGTGCCCAACGCATCCAGAATGTTGCTGTTCATCGCCTTGATCGAATCGGAGCGCTTCACGTACTCGGCATTGTGGATATTTTCGATGCTGACGATGCGCACGAAATCCACGTTCCGGTCGTGGTGATCGAAGGTGAACTCCACCAGCCGAAGGATCGCTTCGCGCGGTTCCAGGGCCGTGAGGTTCATGCGTGTTTCAGTGTTGCGGATATCGCCGTAGAGCTTCTCCAGCACCTCGACGTACAACTGCTCCTTGCTGCCGAAGTAGTAATAGATCATGCGTTTCGAGGTGTGGATACGCTCGGCGATCGCATCCACGCGAGCGCCGGAGAGACCCTGCTGAACAAACTCGACAATGGCTTCTTGCAGTATGTTTTCGCGGGTCTTTTCCGGGTTGTTCTTACGACTCTTGCGCGGTGCGTCTGACACTGCGGAGAGATCGGGAGTTAAGGTCATGGTGCGCTCACGGCCGGTTTTTATTGTGCAGGCCGCGATTATGGGCCGCAGCGTTCCCCGAAGGAAGCACCAGGCCCGCTGTCATAACCGTGCCTGGCGTACCGCACCGCTGCGCGACTTGGCCATCGCCGCCAGGCGCACCGCCACGTTGGCCGCGCCGTAGCCGGCATAGCCATTCTTGCGCTGGATGATCTCGAAGAAAAAACGCCCCTCGAACGGCTCGGTGTACACATGAAACAACTCACCGCCCTGGGCGTCGCGGTCGTACAGCACGTTGTAGTACGCCAGCTCGCTGAGGAACTCATCGTCGAAATCAAAGCGCGCCGCCAGGTCGTCATAGTAGTTGAGCGGGATATCCAGCAACGGCACGCCCGCCTCCTTGGCCCGGCGCACCTCGGCGAAAATATCCGCGCAGTCGAAGGCAATGTGATGCACGCCCGAGCCTCGATAGCTCGACAGCGCGTGGGAAATCGCGGTGTTGCGGTTCTCGGAAATATTCAGCGGCAGGCGAATCGAGCTGCAGCGGCTACGCAGCGCACGGCTTTTCACCAGGCCATACGGATCAGGCAGCACCACTTCGTCATCGGCTTCGAAATCCAGCAGGCTCTTGTAGAACAGCACCCAGCTGTCGAGGCTGTCGGCGGGCAAGGCCATCGCCATGTGGTCAATGCGCAAAAGCCCGCCGCTGGAGGCAGCGCTCGGTTGCAGATTGAAATCGGTGTCGTATACGCCTTCGCTTGGGTCCACCAAATAAATCAGGCTGCCGTCCGGCGCGCGCACCGCCGCCAATTCCAGCTCATTCGGCCCGACCAGGCCACGATAAGGCTGGCCCTTGTAGGCCACCGCCCGCTGCAGGGCCTTGGCGCTGTCCTTGACCCGCATCGCCGTGGCACACAACGACGGCCCGTGGGCCTCGAAAAAGTTGTGGGCGAAGGAATACGGTTCGCAGTTGAGGATCAGGTTGATATCACCCTGGCGCAACAGGCTGACGCTCTTGGAACGATGCTGACCGACCTTGACGAAGCCCAGGCGCTCCAGCCATTGCGTCAGTTTGGCGCCGAGGTTTTCATCCACGGCAAATTCAAGGAATTCAATTCCGTCGTATTCGCTGGCGGGCGGGGTGTCGAAGAGGATCTCCACCGGCACGGCAGGCTGTTCATGCGCCAGGCGCTGGCGGGTTTTCTCTTCCAGGTAGAGCAGCGAGCGCAAGCCATCCGCCGCGTTGGCTCGGGTTGGTGCGGCGCGGAAGCCGTCGTTGAAGATCTCCAGGGACAACGGCCCGGTATAACCGCTCTTGATGATCGGCGCGAGAAAGCCCGCCAGGTCGAATTCACCCTGGCCGGGGAAGCAGCGGAAGTGACGGCTCCACTCCAGCACATCCATGGCCAGGATCGGTGCGTCGGCCATTTGCACAAAGAAGATCTTGTCGCCGGGAATCTCGGCGATAGCACTCGGGTCGCCCTTGAGCGACAGGGTATGGAAGCTGTCGAGCAACACCCCAAGGCTCGGGTGATCGACCTGGCGCACCAGGTTCCACACCTGCTGCCAGGTGTTCACATGCTTGCCCCAGGCCAGCGCTTCATAGCCGATGCGCACGCCACGGCGGCCAGCGTGTTCGGCGAGCAGGCTGAGGTCATCGAGCAAAATACGTTCATCGCCCACGCAATCGGCCGAGGCATTGCTGCACACCAGCACCAGGTCGGTGCCCAGCTCCTGCATCAGGTCGAACTTACGCTCAGCGCGCTCCAGGTTACGTGCCAGGCGGTCGCGGCGGCAGCCTTCAAAGTCGCGGAACGGCTGAAACAAGGTGATGGCTAGGCCCAAGTCAGTGCATATTTGCCTGACTTCCCGTGGGCTGCCATCGTAATACAATAGGTCGTTCTCGAAGATCTCAACCCCATCAAACCCGGCGGCGGCAATGGCTTCGAGCTTTTCTGGCAGGGTGCCGCTCAAGGAAACAGTGGCGATGGAACGTTGCATGGGGCGACTCCCGGCAGTTGTTATTTACAGTAAATTATTCGCCCCCAGCCTACACACAGCAATTCAAATGTACGAACCAGTTAGTTTTTAGGGCGATTATCGAACACAATGGCCATCGGCGAATTGACGATTTTTTAGCCACTGCGCACCATCGTTCCTGTAGCAACGTCCAAAATAAAACCCAGAACACACCCTAAAAATTCCAAAAAACGGGTAAAACCTCATGCCTTCGCAAAACTCCGTCCTGGCTGCGCGCCCGGCCAACCCGCATGCCGGCATCGGCGACAAGATTCGCGGCGCACTGGCCGTCGGCAAAACCCGCTGGGGCATGCTGGCCCTGGTGTTCTTCGCCACCACGCTCAACTACATCGACCGCGCCGCCCTGGGCGTGATGCAACCGATCCTTGCCAAAGAAATGAGCTGGACGGCGATGGACTACGCCAACATCAACTTCTGGTTCCAGGTCGGCTATGCGATTGGCTTTGTGCTGCAAGGCCGGCTGATCGACCGCGTGGGTGTCAAGCGCGTGTTCTTCTGCGCGGTGCTGCTGTGGAGCGTGGCCACCGGCGCCCACGGCCTGGCCACCTCGGCCGTCGGCTTTATGGTCTGCCGCTTTATCCTCGGGCTGACCGAAGCCGCCAACTACCCGGCCTGCGTCAAGACCACCCGCCTGTGGTTCCCTGCCGGCGAACGCGCAGTGGCCACCGGCATCTTCAACGCCGGCACCAACGTCGGCGCGATGATGACGCCGATGCTGCTGCCGTTGATCCTGCATGTGTGGGGCTGGCAAGCGGCGTTCCTGTGCATGTCGGCACTCGGTGGGATCTGGCTGCTGTTCTGGGGCTTGAAGTACTACAACCCGGAAGACCATCCAACCGTTAAGCAATCCGAATTGGACTACGTGCAACGGGAAGTCGAACCGGAACAGCCCCGCGTCCCCTTCAGCCGTATCCTGCGCATGCGCGGCACTTGGGCCTTCGCCATCGCCTACTCGCTGACCGCACCGGTGTTCTGGTTCTACCTGTATTGGCTACCGCCGTTCTTGAACCAGCAATACAACCTGGGCATCAACGTGACCCAGATGGGTATCCCGCTGATCATCATTTACCTGACCGCCGACTTCGGCAGTGTGGGGGGTGGGATTCTGTCGTCGTTCCTGATCGGCCGCGGGTTGAACCCGATCAAGGCGCGGCTGCTGTCGATGCTGCTGTTTGCCTGCTGCATCGTCGGCGTGATCTTGGCCGCCGGTTCCAGCCAGTTGTGGGTCGCGGTGTTCGCCATCTCCCTGGCGATTGGTGCGCATCAGGCCTGGACCGCCAACATCTGGAGCCTGGTGATGGACTACACGCCCAAGCACATGATGAGCACGGTGTTTGGCTTCGGCGGCATGTGCGCGGCCATCGGCGGCATGTTCATGACCCAGATCGTCGGCCACATCCTGACCGTGACGAACAACAACTACACCGTGCTGTTCACCCTGATCCCGGCGATGTACTTCATCGCGCTGACCTGGATGTACTTCATGGCGCCGCGCAAGATTCCTACAGTCGACGCCTGATTCAGCGCCGCCGCTGCTGCCAGGCAGCGGCCAACCCGCTCATGCAGATCACCCCGATGCCGACCACCGTGGTCAAGTCGGGGGTATGCGCAAACACCAGCCAGCCCAACACCCCCGCGAACACGATCTGGCAATAGCCGAACGGCGCCAGCAAGGCCGGCGCCGCAAAGCGGAAGGCCTGGGTCAGCATCAAGTGCGCGGTCATCCCACAGGTGCCCAACGCCAGCATCAATACGCCGTGCCACAGGGTCGGCACTTGCCAGAAGAACGGCACCATCGCACTCATCACCAAGGTATTGCACAGGCCGGCGAAGAAGTTACTGGTGGTGGGCGTGTCGTATTGGCTGAGGATGCGCGTGAGCAGTTGGTAGAAGCAGAAGAACAATGCCGAGCACAGCGGCAGCAGCACCGCAGGGGTGAACAATTCACCGCCTGGGTGGATGATCACCAGCACCCCGACAAACCCGCAGATCACCGCCAGCCATTGGCCACGCGTGACATGCTCACCGAGCAGGGGCACCGACAGCGCCGTTACCAGGATCGGCGCGAGGAAGTTCACCGCCGTGGCTTCCGCCAGCGGGATGTAATGCAGCGCAGCGGTAAAAAACAGGCTGGTGCCCAACAGGCACAAGGCCCGCACTGCCTGCATCCCCGGCCGCTTGCTGCGCAGCACACGCAAGCCTGATTGCGGCAGGAAAATCCCGGCCATCAACAAGGTATGCACCAGGTAACGCGCCCACACCACCATCACGATCGGGTAGAACCCGGCCAGGAATTTGGACAAGGCGTCGTGGCTGGAGAACAGAAAAGTCGCCACCACAATCAGCAGAATGCCTTTGAAGGGATGGTTGACGCCGGAAAGGGGGGTGCTGACAGTCATTGAATTCTCTTGCGTGGCGGGCTGAACGCGGTGGTACTCAACCCGGTAATCTAGCAGCCGGGCATGCGTCTGCCCCAAGAGCATAACCAAACACCGTGCGAACAGCGCACTAAATCACTGCAATCGAGTCCAACGCTGCACGTTCGCCCCTGCGTTGCACACTTTTTAACCAAGGCCTTGCCGCTATGAAAAAAACTGTCTTTCTTCTGTCTGCCCTTGCCCTGCTCGCCGCGTGCAACCAAGAGTCCAAGGCACCGGCCAAACCGGCGCCGCCTTCCGTGCAAGCGACCCTGGTGCCGCAAACCCCGCCCACCGACAACTGGGTCGGTAAATGGATCGGCGTCGAAGGCCTGCACCTGACCATCGCCAAGGACGACAGCATCGGCCGTGGCCACTACCTTCTGACCATGCAGTACGGCCTCGACGCCGACGCCGCCGGCACCTTTAAAGGTGAAACGACTGAAGACGGCATCGCGTTCACCCGCCCGGACGGCCCGCAACGGCTGCGCGCCGGTGACGGTGCGGCGACCGGATTGAAATGGCTGGCGGATAAAAAGGACTGCTTGATTGTTGCTACCGGCGAAGGCTATTGCCGTTAATCACGACCATAATCAATCACGGTTAGCACTTCGAGGATTGCCCCATGCTATGGAAAAAAGGCCGACGCAGCGACAACGTGGTGGATGCCCGCGATGACAGTGGCGGCGGCGGTGGCGGTGGTATGCGCTTTGGCGGCGGCAAGGGCCTGAGCTTGACCGCGATTGTGTTGATCGTCGGCATCGGCTGGCTGACCGGCCAGGACCCGCTGCAGATCCTCGGCCAATTGACCGGCCAGATGGACCAGGCGCCCTCGGTGAGCACTCCATCGCGCCAGGCGCCGCCGGCCAATGACGAGCAAGTCGACTTTGTCCGCGCGGTATTGGGCGATACCGAAGACACCTGGGGCCAGGTGTTCAAGGAAAACGGCTTGGCCTACAAGAACCCGCAACTGATTCTGTTCCGCGGCCGGGTCAATTCCGCCTGCGGTGGCGCCACTTCCGCCAGCGGCCCGTTCTATTGCCCGGCGGATCAGCAGGTGTACCTGGACCTGGATTTCTTCCGGGAAATGTCACAACGGTTCAAGGCCGCTGGCGATTTTGCCCAGGCCTACGTGATCGCCCACGAAGTCGGGCACCACGTGCAGACCTTGCTCGGCATCTCGTCGAAGATCCAGGCTGCGCGCCAGCAAGGCCGGCAAATGCAAGGCGACGGCGGCCTGCTGGTGCGCCAGGAGCTGCAAGCCGACTGCTTTGCCGGGGTGTGGGCCTATCGTGCGCAAAAACGCCTGAACTGGCTGGAGCCCGGCGATATTGAAGAAGCGCTGAATGCGGCCAACGCGATTGGCGATGACCGTTTGCAGCAACAGGGCCAGGGCCGCGTCGTGCCGGACTCGTTTACCCACGGCACCTCGGCGCAGCGGGTGCGCTGGTTCAAGACCGGCTTTGCCCAAGGCCAGATCACTCAATGCGACACCTTTACGGCCAAGAGTCTTTAGATGAATACGCGATTGGGCATGCTGCTGGGTTTGTTGGTCACCTGTTGCGCCCCCGCCTGGGCCGCCGAGCACGGGGTCAAGGTGGTCAGTCCCGAGCGCTTTCACCTGGATGCCGGCGACCTCAGCCTCGGCTTGAGCCAGGATTGGGGTAAACCGCTGCCCAACGTCACGCGTGCGTTGATCATCGTGCATGGTCGCCTGCGCAACGCACAAACCTACCTGCAGAGCGGTGAAGACGCCGCCGAGCAGGCAGGGGTTGGCGGCACGACGCTGGTGATCGCGCCGCAGTTTCTGAATCAGTCCGATGTGAAACGCAATCACCTGGACAAGCAACTTCTGCGCTGGAAGGGCAATGACTGGATGGCCGGCGAGCCCTCAGTGGAGCCGGGCGCTGTCAGCTCCTTCGGTGCACTCGACCAGATCATCAAGCACCTGGGTAACCGCACGCTATTTCCGGCGCTGAGAGCGATTGTGGTGGCCGGCCATTCCGGCGGTGGCCAGGTGGTGCAACGCTTCGCCCTTACCGGCCACGACCATCCGACCCTGCAAACCGCGGGCATCAGCCTGCGTTTTGTGGTGGCCAACCCGTCGTCCTACGCCTACTTCAGCCCGCAGCGGCCGGTGCCATTCAAGGTCGCCGACTGCCCTGGCTTCAATGACTGGAAGTACGGCATGCAGCACCTGCCCGCCTATGCCAAGGGGCAAAGCGCCGAGCAACTGGAGCAGGCCTATGTGTCGCGTGACATCACCTACCTGCTCGGCCAGCAGGACACCGACCCGAACCACCCCGCGCTGGATAAAAGCTGTGAAGCCGAGACCCAGGGCGCGTATCGCCTGATTCGTGGGCACAACTATTTTGACAGCCTCAAGCAACGCCATCCGCAACTGACCCAGAAGCTGGTGGAAGTGCCGGGGGTTGGGCATAACGGGGATGGGATGTTTACCTCGCCCGAGGGCCAGAACGTACTGTTTTCCCGGTATTAACTGAAGAAACCGGCTCAACATGTGGGAGGGGGCTTGCCCCCGATTGCGGTGTAACAGTCAGCCAATTTTTAACTGACAGACTGAAGTGCGCCCCAGAAGTTGGACACCCATCCAACTCCTGGGGCTTTTTCATGAGCAAGTACACAACGCAGTTCAAGCTTTCCGCCATTACCGCCTTCCTGGAACGAGGCCGAGGCTTTCGCCATATTGCTGCTCGATTTCATATGGACCCCACTTTACTTCGCCGTTGGGTGGAAGCTTACCGGCTGCACGGTGAGGCCAGTCTGAGTAGTACCGGTGGACGTTACAGTGCTTTGTTCAAGTTCTCCGTTCTGCAACGCATGTGGCGTGACTCCCTTTCTTTTCGCCGCGCAGCGGCACTCTTCAATCTGGGTGACTCTACCCAAGTGGGCAGATGGCAGCAGCAGTATTACAGTGGCGGTATTGAAGCCCTGGCCTCAGGGGAAAAAGGATCGAATACCGCTATGTCCAAGCTACCTGCTAAACCTCGAAAAACGGCCATTCCACTCACCGACCAAGAACGTGCTCACAAGGCTTTACTTGATGAACTCCAGTATTTGCGCATGGAGAACGCCTACCTAAAAAAGCTTGGGGAGTTAGGCGAGGCAGTGATGAGGCGCGAGAAAGAAGCGAAGAAAAAGCCCAATTAGTCTCTGAGTTGAGGCACAGCTTCCCCTTGGACCATTTGCTCAAGCTGGCTGGGCTCGCCCGCAGCACGTACTACTACCAACTCAAGGCGATGGACGGAGCAGACCGGTTCGTTTCGCTAAAAGCCTCTATCCAGAGCCTTCAAGACGAGCATAAGGGGCGATTCGGCTATCGCCGTATGACTTTAGCTCTGCGGAGCGACGGACAGTTGATCAACAGTAAAACTGTGCGGCGACTGATGGGGGAGTTGAGTCTGAAATGTACGGTGCGACCGAAGAAATACAGATCGTATCGAGGACCAATGGGAGAAGTATCGCCTAACATCCTGGCTCGTCAGTTCGAGGCTGAGCAACCGAATCAGAAATGGGTAACGGATGTCACCGAGTTCAAAGTGGCAGGCGAAAAGCTATATCTGTCTCCAGTTTTAGACTTGTACAACGGAGAAATTGTGGCCTATCAAACCGCCACGCGCCCCCAATATGCCCTGGTGGGCGACATGCTGGAACAAGCTCTTGAGCGCTTGCCTGAGGGCGTCAAGCCCATGTTGCACTCGGATCAAGGTTGGCACTATCGATACCCGAAGTACCGGGATCGACTAGAAAAAGCAGGGTTGGAACAGAGCATGTCACGCAGAGGAAACTGCTATGACAACGCCACAATGGAGAGCTTCTTCGGCACGTTGAAGTCAGAGTTTTACTACCGGGAAAGCTTCGAGAGTGTGGCTCAGTTGCAGGCTGGACTGGCTGAATACATCCATTACTACAACCATAAGCGAATCAAAACGAAACTTGGCGGACTGAGCCCTGTAGCGTACAGAGCCAGGTCCGCTGTAGCCTAACAATCACTGTCCAACTTTTGGGGCGCACTTCACACCGCTATCGGGGGCAAGCCCCCTCCCACATTTGATCTCTATTGCCCGGGCTGGATCATCCGGCGCAATACCGTGCAATCCTCGGCATGCCAGTCGGCCAACTCCGGCCATGGGTTCTCCGGCAAGTTGACCAACACGGTCCGCGTGCCTGCGGCGCGGCCGCAATCCAGGTCAAAGCGGTAATCCCCCACCATCACCATCGCACTGGGCGATACGTCCCAGGCCGCCGCCAGTTTGAGCAAGCCACCCGGATCAGGCTTGGGTGGCGCATCATCACGCCCCAACACATCCTCGGCGGCAAAGCAGTCCGCCAGGCCAATCGCTTCCAGGGTGATGTGCGCCAGCTCCCGCGCATTGCGGGTCAGGATGCCCAGGCGACAACCGCGCCCGGCCAATTCCCGCACCAGTTCCACCGCGCCTTGCGCCGCAACCGAACCCAGCGCCAGCTCGCGCTCATGCTCAAGCAACCAGGCATGTTTGGCCGCCGCGACATCTGCCGGCAACGCCGCGAGGTGGCTGAGGATGTCGTCCTCGGGCGGTATCCCCAAGGCCACGCGAATCGCCGCAAAGTCATGCACGGCCACCGTGAGGGTGCCGTCCATGTCGAACACCCAATGTTTAATGTCCGCCAGGCTCATGCCCAATCCTTGCGGTGGCGGATCAGGCCTTCCTGGGTGACCGAGGCCACCAGTTGCCCGGCGCGGTTGTACACGCTGCCCCGGGAGAAACCACGGGAATTGCCGGCCCACGGGCTGTCCATGGCGTAGAGCAACCAGTCGTCGGCGCGCAGGTCGGCGTGGAACCACAGCGCGTGGTCGAGGCTGGCGACCTGCATGTCTTTCTGCCATACGGTCTTGCCATGGGGCAGCAGCGACGTGGTCAGCAGGCCGAAGTCCGAGGCGTAGGCCAGCAGGTATTTATGCAGCGCCGGCGTGTCGGCCAGGGCACCGTCAGCGCGGAACCACACGTACTTGACCGGGTCGGACGGCTGCGGGTTAAACGGGTCTGTTTCGGTCACCGGGCGCACTTCGATCGGTTTGGGGCACAACAACTTGTCGCGCATGTGCTCGGGGATCAGGTGGGCGCGCTGCTTGGTCAGCTCCAACTCCGACGGCAGGTTTTCCGGGCCGACCACCTCCGGCATGCTGGTCTGGTGTTCAAAACCGGCTTCGTCGTACTGGAACGACGCGCTGCAGGTAAAAATCGGCTGGCCCTTCTGGATCGCTGTCACCCGGCGCGTGCTGAAGCTGCCGCCATCGCGCACGCGATCCACCGAATACACCACCGGCAATGCCGCATCGCCGGGGCGCAGAAAATAACCGTGCAGGGAATGCACGTGTCGCTCGGCTTCGACGGTCTGGCTGGCAGCCGACAGCGACTGACCGAGCACTTGCCCGCCGAACAGTTGGCGAAAACCCAGGTCCTGGCTGCGGCCGCGAAAGAGGTTTTCCTCGATCGGCTCCAGGGTCAGCAAGTCCACCAGATCTTCCAATACTTGGCTCATAGAGCAACTCCTACAATCTATGGGGCATTCCGGGCTGCTTATCCGTGCAGCGTGTCCAACCATTGGGCGCGGGTGATGCGGTACAAAACATGCGGGCGCAGCGGGTCATCAACTGCGACCTTGGGGTGTTCAAAATCTGCCTGGGGATCGTAATGCATCCCGATGGCTTGCATGACTTTTTGTGATGGCAGATTGGTTTGGGTGGTGAAGGCGACGATTTCGTCCAGTTGCAAGCGGTCGAAACCACAGCGCAACGCAGTCCATGCCGCCTCGTTGGCATACCCGAGGCCCCAATGCTCGCGAGCCAGGCGCCAGCCGATTTCCACCGCAGGGGTGAAGCCGGCTTCAAAGCTGACATTCTGCAACCCGGCCAGGCCGATAAATGCGCCACTGTCCTTGCGCTGCAAGGCCCACAGGCCAAAGCCGTATTCGGCGAAATGCCCACGAATCCGGCCGATCAATGCGGCGCTTTCCAGGCGGTCCAATTGGGCCGGGAAATAACGCATCACCTGCGGGTCGGCGCACATGTGCGCAAACTCCGTCAGGTCGGCATCGCGCCATTGGCGCAGCACCAGGCGTGCGCTTTCCAATTCCAGTATCGGCTCCATGGGTCCCCCTCCCTTGCCATGTGCGTGAGTGTAACGCGCTGTTAAGATCCGTCGCAGGTTCCCGTCAGAAAATCCCATGCCTTTGCCATTGATCTACCACGATGACTACAGCCCCGAATTCCCGGCGGACCACCGCTTCCCCATGGACAAGTTCCGCCTGTTGCGTGACCACTTGGTGTCCACCGGGCTGACCCAGGACAGCCAATTACTGCGCCCACCGCTGTGCCCGGCAGAGATTCTGGCCCTGGCCCATGAACCTGGGTATATAGAACGCTACATGAGCGGCGAGTTGTCCCGCGAAGACCAACGGCGCCTCGGCCTGCCCTGGAGCGAAGCCCTGGCGCGACGTACCGTGCGTGCGGTGGGCGGTTCGATCCTAGCGGCAGAACAGGCACTGGAACACGGCCTGGCCTGCCACCTGGCGGGCGGCACCCATCACGCCCACTACGACTACCCGGCGGGCTTTTGCATCTTCAATGACCTGGCCGTGATCAGCCAATATCTGCTGGCCAGCGGCCGGGTCGACCGCGTGCTGATCTTCGACTGCGACGTCCACCAGGGCGACGGCACCGCACGTATCCTCCATGACACGCCAGACGCGATCACCGTGTCGCTGCACTGCGAAAAGAACTTCCCGGCGCGCAAGGCCCAGAGCGACTGGGACATCCCGCTGCCCATGGGCATGGGTGATGCCGAGTACCTCAAGGTGGTGGACGACGCGCTCAACTACCTGCTGCCGCTGTACCAGCCGGACCTGGTGCTGTACGACGCGGGCGTCGACGTGCATAAGGATGACGCCCTTGGCTACCTCAAGCTGACAGATGAAGGCCTCGCCGCCCGCGATGAAAGCGTGATACGCCATTGCCTGGGCCGCGACATTCCGGTGATGGGCGTGATCGGCGGCGGCTACAGCAAAGACCGCCCGGCCCTGGCTCGCCGCCACGGCATCCTGCACCACAGCGCGCAACGGGTGTGGACGTCATCAGGTTGTCATTGAAGTGTGGGCGTTACCCACAATGCCTGTGGAACGGCCTGTGGATAACTTGAGCGTAAAGCGTTGAAAGCCAGTAACTGCATAGCCTGTAGGAAGCTGTACGTTTTTTGATCAGGAACTTGCGGCGTCCTCGGGTAGAATGCTCGGCCTATTCACGCGACCGTAGCCCTGCCCATGCCTCACACCCCTGCTCAACACGTCACTATTATCGGCGGCGGCCCTGCCGGCCTGATGGCCGCTGAAGTCCTGAGCCAGGCAGGCCTGCGGGTGGACGTGTACGACGGCATGCCCTCGGTGGGGCGCAAGTTCCTGCTGGCCGGCGTGGGCGGTATGAACATCACCCACTCCGAAGCTTACCCGGCGTTCCTCTCACGCTACGCCGAACGTGCACCGCAGATGGCGCCATTGCTGCGCGCGTTTGGCGCGCAAGCGCTGTGCGAATGGATTCATGGCCTGGGCATCGAGACCTTTGTCGGCACCTCCGGCCGGGTGTTTCCTACCGATATGAAAGCCGCCCCGCTGTTGCGTGCCTGGCTCAAGCGCCTGCGCGACCACGGTGTGGTTATCCACACCCGCCATCGCTGGCTGGGCTGGAGCGCGAACGGTGGTTTACTTATCCACAGCCCGGACGGCGAAAAAACCATCCACAGCGACGCCGTGCTGCTGGCCCTTGGCGGCGGTAGTTGGTCGCGCCTGGGCTCCGACGGCGCCTGGCTCAAACTGCTGGAAGATAAAGGCGTGCCCTGCGCGCCGTTACAGCCCAGTAATTGTGGCTTCGAGGTGTCGGCCTGGAGCGAACTGATGGTCAGCAAATTCGCTGGCGCGCCGTTGAAAAACGTCGCCATTGGCCTGGGTGATGACAAGCCACGCCTGGGCGAATGCGTGATCACCGCCACCGGCATCGAGGGCAGCCTGATCTACGCGCTGTCGGCGCCGATTCGTGAAGCGATCAATCGCGAGGGCGTGGCCACGGTGCATATCGACCTGCTGCCGAGCAAACCGCTGGACAAGGTCCAGGCCGCGCTGGCTAAACCGCGTGGTTCGCGCTCGATGAGCAAGCATTTGCACAGTCAGTTGGGGTTGGATGGGGTCAAGGCGGCGTTATTGCGCGAACTGGCACCCGCCGGACACTTCAACGACCCGGCGCAATTGGCTGTGGATATCAAGGCATTGCCCCTGAGCCTGGCGAAAACCCGGCCGATGGATGAAGCGATCAGTACGGCGGGGGGCGTGCCGTTTGAGGCGCTGGACGAGCGGTTGATGCTCAAGCAATTGCCCGGGGTGTTCTGCGCGGGGGAAATGCTGGATTGGGAAGCGCCGACCGGCGGGTATTTGCTGACGGGGTGTTTTGCCAGTGGCAGAGCCGCCGGGCGGGGCATGTTGGAATGGTTGAACACTTCAGATTTGCGGTGAACTCTAGTCCGCCATCGGGGGCAAGCCCCCCTCCCACATTTTGAATGTATTCACAGATCAAAACTGTGGGAGGGGGCTTGCTCCAGATAGGCCATCAGCCGCGCCGAAAAATCACTTCTTCTTACGCGGCCCGGTGTTGAACACCGGCACTTTGCGCACCGGCTTGATCGACGGCTCCGCCGGCGCCACTTCGCCACTGTCCACCCACTTGCCCAGGTTGCGCTTACCGCCACCACCGGACGCCTTGGGTTTCTTAGGCTTTTTCGGCTTCTTCACCACCTGCCCACTGGCATCGGTATCCGGCACTCGGTGTTCCGGTTCGAAATCCTGCTCCATATGCCGGGTCAAGGTCTGACGGGTCAGCATCTCGATGGCCGACAGCATGTTCACTTCATCGGCACACACCAGGGAAATCGCTTCACCGGTGTTGCCCGCGCGGCCGGTACGGCCGATACGGTGGATGTAGTCCTCAGCCACGATCGGCAGGTCGAAGTTGACCACCAGCGGCAGGTCTTCGATATCCAGGCCACGGGCCGCCACGTCGGTGGCCACCAGGATCTGCACATCGCTTGACTTGAAGCGGTCCAGCGCACGTTGGCGGGTCGCCTGAGGCTTGTCGCCGTGGATGCCGTCGGCATTGATACCCAAGCCCTGCAGCTTATCCACCAGTGCATCCACGCCGTTACGGGTCTTGGCGAACACCAGCACCTGCTTCCAACGGCCCTTGCGCATTAGGTGGACAAACAGCTCCGGCTTGCGCTTCTTGTCGACCGGCACCACCCATTGCTTGACGGTATTGGCGGCGACGTTGCGCGGGCTGACTTCGATGCTCAGCGGGTCGTTGAGCATTTGCCCGGCGAGCGTGCGGATTTCATCGGAGAAGGTCGCGGAGAACAGCAGGGTCTGGCGCTTTTTCGGCAGCATGCGGTAAATATTCGCCAGCTCCTCGGAGAAGCCCAGGTCGAGCATGCGGTCGGCTTCGTCGAGCACCAGGGTTTGCAGTTGATTGAGTTTCAGCGCGTTCTGGCGAAACAGGTCGATCAGGCGGCCAGGCGTGGCAACCAGCACGTCGACGCCTTTGCGCAGCTTCATCATCTGCGGGTTGATGCTCACGCCGCCGTACACCGCGTAGGTGGTGAGCGGCAGGTTTTGGGCGTACTCAGCAACGCTGGCGTGAACCTGCTCGGCCAGCTCGCGGGTCGGGCACAGAATCAGCGCACGCGCCGAGTTGGCAGCGACTTTCGGCCCTTCCATGGTCAGCAGTTGCAGGAGCGGCACGGCGAAAGCGGCGGTCTTGCCAGTGCCGGTCTGGGCGGCGGCCATCAGGTCGCGGCCGGCCAGCACCGCCGGAATGGCTTGCGCCTGCACCGGCGTCGGAGTCTGGTAGCCGAGCGTCTCAAGGGCGCGCTGCAAGGGTTCGATCAGGCCAAGGGTGGCGAAAGTCATGTGTTTACCGTAGGGAAAATTCAGCGCCTAAGGGGGTAAAAAGGCGTTATGCGCGGCAGTTTACCTTATTTTCGGCCCAGGCTTTCGCCACTGGGGCAGGCTGATCAACAGCACGGCGCTGATGATCACCAACATGGCCAACGCCTCCTCGATACCGATGGACTCGCCGACAAACACAATCCCCAACAACACCGCCACTGCCGGGTTGACATACGCATAGCTGGTCGCGGCCGCCGGGCGCACGTGCTTGAGCAAGTACATATAGGCGTTGAAGGCGATGATCGAGCCGAACACCGTCAGGTAGGCCAGCGCCAGCCAGCCTTCCAGCGGCGGCATGGCTTGCAGGCGCTCACCGGACACCGCACTGCCAATCAACAACGCCACACCGGCCACCAGCATTTCCGCTGCACTGGCCATGGCGCCCTGGGGCAGCGACAGTTGCCGGCTCCAGACCGAACCGAATGCCCACGAGGCGGCGGCAAACAACAGCAAAGCCGCGCCCATCGGGCTCGATTGCAGGGTGCTGCCCATGTTGAGCATGGCGATGCCGACAATGCCCAGAATCACCCCGGCCCATTCCAGCCGGGTATTGCGCGCGCCCCAGAAGTAACCACACAGCAAGGTGAACAGCGGCACGGTCGCCACGGCCAGCGCGGCGACCCCGGACGACACGCCCGCATGCTCCGCCAACGTGACACCACCGTTACCGAAGGTGAGCAGCAAAATCCCGATCATCCCGGCAGCCTTCCACTGCGCCCACGTCGGCGCCGGCACCCCGCGCCAGCGCAAAAACGCGTACATCAGCGCACCCGCCGTACAAAACCGAATCCCCGCCAGCAACAGCGGCGGCCAGTACTCCACACCGATCCGGATCACCAGGTAGGTAGATCCCCAAATCACGTACAACGCAAAAAAGGCGGCGATCAACGGTAAGGGAAAGCGACGTGGGCCAGGCATTGGGCAGCTCTGTGGCAAAAAAAGAGAGGCTTATTCTAAAAAGGCAGGCGCATAAACATAAGTTACAAAACCTGTTTAAACCGCCCATACACTTTTCAAAGCATGGTTATGAAGGCTATAAACCATGTTTTCGAAAGCCGCTTAGCGCTGGAGCCTTTTCATGGACAAATACGACCGCATGCTCCTCAGTGCCCTGCTCGAAGACGGCCGCGCCTCCTTCGCGCAACTCGCACGCACGGTCAACCTCTCCGCCCCCGCCGTGGCTGAACGTGTGGCCAAGCTGGAAGCCAGCGGCGTGATCACCGGCTACCAGGCCAAGGTGGACCTGTCCAAAGTGGGTTTGCCGATCCAGTGCGTGATTGAACTGCGCCTGACCAACCATGGCAGCCAGAAGGTGTACGACGCCCTGGCCGAAATCCCCGAACTGACCGAATGCCACCGGGTGACTGGCGACCCGTGCGTCATCATGCAAGCGGCGGTGGGCTCGATGCCGGAGCTGGAGAGTTTGATTAATCGGATAGCGAAGTTCGGGTTCAGCAAGACCTCGATCATTTTATCGAGCGCGATAGAACGGCGGGTGCCGTTGGGGCAGTTGGAGGGGAATGGCAAAAGTGGTGGCTGATCTACCGTCATCGGGGGCAAGCCCCCTCCCACAGTTTGCATGTATTCGCACATCAAAATGTGGGAGGGACGGTGCGACGATTCGACTTGCCCCCGATGGCGTCAGAGGCCGCACTGCTGATTTGAACGCTGAACGATCAAGTCGACAATTTGCTCGAGGGTGGTGATGTGATCCCAATCTGCCTGCGTCGCGCGCAGCTTGAATTGCCACTTGATCTGCATGACGAAGCAAGTCAAATCGTCATCGATGATCTTGAAGTCATGGATGAAATCCGTTTGCTCCGTCACCTGGCTGCGGTCGATGAAGCCGATGATATCGACGAACAGTTGAATGACCTTTTCGCTGATCTCGGCTCGGGTCAGATTACTTTGCATTTCTTGCCTCGTAGGCACACTTACCAATACTGATTAGATCAAAAACAGCCAACCCCGCAGCCACGAAGGGAATGCCTCGCCCGATAATGCCAAATACCCTGACAGTTCCAAATGTTGCTTTCGCCATTCTGGCCACGGTTGGCTGCCTGATCAATGTACGAGGGAAGAAGCGCATTCCGATGAGGCTAGCCAGGTTCGTCGTTTTGCTGGAGCCGACTTAAACCCAAGTGCCCAAGGCAATTTTGCTTATCGGTATGCCCGCCGCACCAATGAGAACCGTTGCAGCCGTCAAGCCGTAGTGTTGCTTTGTACACTTCCAGAGTTCGTCAAAAGTAGTGCTCGGCACCGAGGATTCCGCATGAATGGGCTTGAGTAACTGATAACTGGCGCCATGGGTCCAGCCTGGCGAATTAGGCAAAGCCATGACTGCCGGGCAGCTTGTCATTGTGTTTCCCATATGAAACGCCATGCTTGAAGTTGAGCCGAAATCGATGCCCTTGCTTTCGAGCTCAAACTTGCTTCGCATGATTGCTGTATGAAGATCGCTTTCCTGCATGCCGTAGTCCCTGTACGTAAATGACAGGCGGATAGTAAGTTTCAGCAAAGGGCGATTGGTGGTTGGCGGGAAAAACCAGAAAGGTCCGACGAAGCAGTAGCGCTTAGCCTACTGACGTTTCAGAAGACCGCTAAAAGCCTCCACAAAGAACTGATGTTTTAGTGGCCAGCAAGACCAATCCCTTTCATTTGCGGGACGTTTCCTAGAGAATTCCACGGCCTTGTTTCCGTCGGATCAGGTCGCTAGTCTCGCTCAGTCATCGAATGTTCGGTGGCCGGACGTGCAAGTCCGACGGCAAGTAGAATCCACAAATCAACATACAGCTTATTAATGCCCAGCTTGATGCTTGGCGTTCGCCCATTATGGCGGCTGTGCGTGGGAGGCCTTCGGGCCTGCTGGGTTTCGCTCCTTGCCCCGGTCTTGCACACCTACGTACAGTTGCCACCCCAATTCGCGTGCAAGCGGACGGTTGCAACTTCTTCCTGCAAGGAGTTCCACCATGGTCAAAGTCACCCCCGATCCACCCAACTTCCTCAGCGAAGACGCCCTACTCAACCGCCGCGCCATCGACTACTACCTCAAAGCGTCCGCCCCGGATGGGCCCACCTTCATCCTGAATGACAACCTGAGCCTCGAAGATGCCCTCGCCCATGCGGCGGACTTGCTGCATTGCGCGGTGAAAACTGCGCACTTGCCGGGAGAGGCGATGAACGCGCAGCAACGGGCGGTGATGCATTTGGTGGAAATGGCGAAGGGCGTGGTGGATCGGGCGCTGGAGTGTGTGCAGCCTCGATAGGCACCGCCCCTCCCACATTTTGAACGGCGTTGTTCTATCAGAACCCGCGATGCTTCTTCAAATGCTCATTGATCTTCGCCGCCGGGACTTTCTGCAACGTGCACAGCAAGTCATGGGACAGCTCGCGCAAGCCATGGGTCCGCCGCAGTTGCTCGGCCAGGTGTGCCGTCAGGTTGGCGGCCATTTCCGCATCCGCCATGGCCCGGTGCGCCTTGCCGGTGTGGGGCAGTTGGGCGAACGAATTAAGGGTGCCGAGTTTATGGTTGGGTGCCGCCGGCATCAGGCGGCGGGCCAATAGCAGCGAGCAGGCGAATTTTTGCAGGCGGGTGCGGCGGATCAGGCCCAGTTCGAAGTCCCAGAACTTCTGGTCGAACGCGGCGTTGTGCGCCAACAGCGGTGTGGTGCCGACGAACTCATTGACTTCGTTCATCACCCGCTCTGCCGCTGGCGCGCTACGCAGCATGGCGTTGCTGATGCCGGTGAGCTGTTCGATAAAGCCCGGTACGCGCACACCTGCGTTCATCAGGCTCTGGTAACGGTCCACGATTTGGCCGCGCTCAAGGATGACCACCGCGATTTCCGTGGCCCGGCAGTGGCTGCTCGGGGTGATGCCGGTGGTTTCAAAGTCGATGACCGCTATACGTTCCAAACCTGTTCCAACTCCGTCTAAGCATTTATTTATTGAGCCGCCGCGCTTATTTGAGCAGCAACGCGCCTTCGATCGGCACGTAGCGGCTGGCGGCGCGTATCAATGAGTTGGCCGTCAACCCCGGCACGCCGTAGGCCACGGCTTCGACGCCATGCTTGTGGATGATGCGGTCGAGCAGCATGTCGAAGTCACCGTCGCCGGAAGCCAACACCACTTCGTCAACGTTAGCGGCGGCGTCCATGATGTCGATAGTGATGCCCACGTCCCAGTCGCCCTTGGCCGAGCCGTCGCTGCGCTGGATGTAGGGCTTGAGCTTCACGGTAAAGCCCAGGTTGCGCAGGATCTGCTGGAATTGCTGCTGCTTGCTGTCGCCACGGTCGATGGCATAGGCATACGCCTCGACGATCTGCCCGCGCGAGCTGATGTCAGCCCACAGGGCGGCGTAGTTAAAGTGACAGCCATACGCCTGGCGCACGGTGTAGTAGAGGTTTTGTACATCGGCGAACACTGCAATTTTCTTCACCGCACTTCCCCATGACTGCCGCTTAGACCCCGGACGCGAAGGTCCGCAAAGGTTGCCAGTATGCCAGTCACGGGAAAGTTTCCGGGAAAAATCAGCCCGGGGCGGCAAAGCGCCCCGGGCCTGGGTGCGTCAGACGAAGGAATCGTCGTCGTCGAAGGAAGAGGAATCGCTATCGGCGAAGCTGTCCGAGGCGTTGTCGCTGCCCCAGCTATCATTGCCCGCGAATTTCTGGTCATCGTTGCCCCAGTTGCTGTTGTCACTGGCGGGCGCCGGCTCTTCACGGATGATTTCTTCCACCACTTGCGGCTGTTGCGAGTTGTGGTTGAACAGGCTGCTGATGCCTTCCGCCAGCATCACGCCACCGGCCACACCCGCTGCGGTTTTCAGGGCGCCACCGAGGAAGCCACTGCCAATCGGGGCGGCGGGTTGTTGTGGCTGTTGATAGTTCTGCTGCGGGGCGCCGTAGTTCTGCTGCGGCGCCGGCTGTCCGAAAGACGGCCGCGCCGGTTCACGCCAACCGCCGCCGGAAGAGGCCGGAGCGCTCTGTGCCGGTTGTGCATCACGTGGACCGCCGCCAAAGATGCTCGACAGAAAGCCACCGCTGCTCGGCGCCGGTTGTGCCGCCTGGGACTTGGCCCGCTGCAGTTCATCCTGCAATTGCTGGATCTGTTGCGCCTGTTGCTTGTTCTGCGCGTCGAGACTCTTGAGCGCGTGTTCCTGCACCAGGATCGACTGGGTCATGTAGTACCCGGCCGCCGGTTGGCGCGTCATATGCTCCTTGATCCGCGCTTCGGCCTGTGCGTCGCGGGGGGCTGTGTCCGTTTCGGCTTGTTGCAGCCGTGAAAACAGTCCATCGATCAGGGTTTGCTCTTCGCTGTTCATGGCGACCTCGTTAGATTGCCGGTAGAAATCATGGTCCGGTCTGTGATCAGGCCCGGTCCTTCTAGTTATGGGGGTGTTACCAGTTGTTTCAATGGTCTTTACTCAAGGTTTACGTTTGCTTGCTCACGGCACCTATCGGTTAAAGTGTGCCCCTGCTTTTTTCGGCCTGTGATGACTCTGATGAATCCGTTAGACGTACTGCGCGACTCCTTCCGCTTCACCCGGCACAACCTGGGCGCCATCGTCCAGCTATGCCTGCCGCTGGTGATCCTCGAAGCCCTGCTGCAACAGGTGCTCGACCACACGCTCGGCCCGGACGCATTCCCAGGCTACAGCGTGGTGGTGGGGTTGCTGGTGTATCCGCTGTACACCGGCGCGCTGATCCTGTTTCTCGATGCCCGCACCCGTGGCGAATCGCCGCGCCCCCAGGATGTGTGGGCCATGGCCCTGACCCTGTGGCCGCGCTTCGCCCTGCTGACGGCGATGAGCACGCTGCTGATATTGCTCGGGCTGTCGCTGTATTTCCTACCCGGCCTGTGGCTGATGGTGGTGCTCGCGTTTGCCGAGTACCTGCTGGTGCTGCGCGGTATGCCCGCACTGCAGGCGATGAAGGAAAGTTTACGTCTGACCCGTGGGCATTTCTGGCGAATCCTGGTGTGCATGCTGTGCGTAATGACGCCGCTGTGGCTGCTCAAAGGCGCCAGCGTGGCGGCGTATCCCGAGCCCGCGCCGTTGCTGGGGGTGCTGATCGACAGTGCACACAGCTTCCTGCAGCTGTTTACCAGTGTGGTGCTGTTCCGTTTATTCATGCTGATCGGTGGCGATGCCGACGCGCGGTGATATGCTCGGTGCCACTCCTGACACGCTATAAGCCGAGCCGATGACCCGTTTCTTGCGCATCACCTTGCTGGGCCTGCTGCTTATTGCAGGCCTGCTGACGGCCCTGATCTACAGCCTGACCTGGCGCCCCGCCGACAAGCAAACCCTGCCCGTGAGCTGCATCGCGCCCCGTGCGCCGACCCTGCTGCCCGGGCAGGCGCTCAAGGTGATGACCTGGAACGTGCAGTACCTGGCCGGCAAGAACTACGTGTTCTGGTACGACACCGCCGACGGCAGCGGCCCGGACGACCGCCCCACCGTCGAAGACATGGCCTTCAGCCTCGACGAGGTGGCCCGGGTGATTCGCGACGAACAACCCGACATCCTGCTGTTGCAGGAACTCGACGAAGGCGCCAAGCCGTCCCACTATCAAGACCAGGTAACGCTGCTCCAGGAACGCCTGGCCGACCTCTACCCCTGCAGCGCACAGGCCTTCGACTGGAAAGCCGACTTTATCCCCAACCTGCATATCTTTGGCAGCGTCGGCCGCAAGCTGGTAACCCTCAGTCGCTACCAGATCGAACACGCCGAACGCCTGCAACTGCCCGTGCCGCCCGCCAACTTCATCAGCCGTCAGTTCCAACCCAAACCGGCGTTGCTGCTGACCTACCTACCGCTGAGCGACGGCGGCCAACTGGCGGTACTCAACACCCGTCTGGAGGGCGACGAGCCGGGGCGTAGTGCGGTGCAAGAACAAGTCCAGGCCACAGTGAAACTACTCGACAAATTCGAAGGCCGCGGGACGCCCTGGTTGATCGGCGGGGATTTCAATGTGCTGCCGCTGGGGCAATTCCTGCGCCTGGATGCCGGTAAACGCGGGCAGTATTCGCCAGACAGCGAACTGCATCTGCTGTGGGACAAATACCCGATGATCCCGAGCAACAGCGAATCCAGCGGGATTGATCGTGAGCAGTGGCTGACGCACTTTCCGAATGACCCGAGCCTTGACGGGCCGGATCGCACCGTCGATTACCTGTTCTACAGCTCGCGGATCAAACGGGTGGAGGCGAAGGTGCGGCAGGCGGATACGTTGCGCATTTCCAACCATTTGCCGGTCATCGCACGGTTCCTGCTGCCGGCCGCGCAATAACCGCCCCTCCCACATTTGAATCGCTGTCACGCTTACTTACGCGGTTTGATTCGGGCGGTGGCCTCGGCCACCAACGGGTCATCCGGCCAGTAATGCTTGGGATAGCGCCCCTTCAGATCTTTCTTCACCTCGGCGTAGGTACTGCGCCAGAAGTTCGCCAGATCCTGGGTCACCTGCACCGGCCGTCGCGCCGGGGATAACAGGTGCAGCTTGACGACCTGGCGCCCGCCGGCAATGCGCGGTGTATCTGCCAGGCCGAACAATTCCTGCAGGCGCACCGCCAGAATCGGCGGATGCTCGCTGTAGTCCAACCGCACCGAAGAACCCGACGGCACTTTCAAATGCTGCGGCGCCAGTTCGTCCAGGCGTTGGGGTAGCGGCCAGGGCAACAGGTTGTGCAGGTAGCTGGAAATATCCAGGTTGGCAAAATGGCTGAGGCGCGAGACCTTGCCCAGGTAGGGCATCAGCCAGTGTTCCAGGCTTGCGAGTAAGGCGCTGTCGCTGACGTCGGGCCATTCGCTGGTTTTGCCGGTATCGAGCTGGCGCAGTAGCCTCACGCGGGCCTGCCATTGGCGCAGTTCCGGGGTCCAGGGCAACAGCTCCAGGCCTTTGCGCCGGACCAGGTTGACCAGCGCCTGGCTGCGCGCGTTTTCGTCGAGGCCGCTGAGGGGTTCGCGGCTGAGCACCAGTTCGCCGACTTTGCGTTGGCGTTCGGCGCGCAGCACGCCTTCGCGTTCGTCCCAATCCAATTGATCGACGTTGCGCACTTGTTCGGCGAGCACCGTGTCGAACAGCGTCGGATCAAAATCCGCCGCCAGGTAGATGCGTTCTTCGCGCTGGCCCTGGCGGCTGCCCAGGTCGGCAATCACCAGCCAGGCTTGCTTCATCAGGCTGTCAGCCTCGGCGAAGACTGCAGCGCGGCCATTGGCCAGGCGGTATTCGGCGCCGCCGGGTCGGCGTTGTTGGGCGACGCGGTCGGGGTAGGCCAACGCCAACAAGGCGCCAAGCCAGCGCGGGTGCTCGGGGTCGGCCACCGGCTGGGTCGCCCGGCCGCGCAAATAGCCACGGTATTGCCGCGCCAACTGCTTGGCGCGCTGCACACCGCCCTGGGTGCCCCGCGCGCGCTCTTCGCCAGACAGCAGGGCCAGGCGAGAGTGCAAATCCGCCCCGCCCCCGCGCAGGATATCGCGCTCGCCCAGCAGCGCCGCGACATCACACGCGGTGGCCGCAAGCCCCAAATCCTGCCCGCGCAACAGCAGATGGGCGATCCGCGGATGGGCCGGTAGCTCGGCCATCTTCTGGCCGTGGGCGGTCAGTTTGTCGTCATTCAAGGCGCCAAGGCGTTGCAGCAGGTCCTGGGCCTGGGCATACGCGGCAGTGGGCGGCACGTCGAGCCACACCAACTGCGCAGGCGTAACGCCCCAACGCGCCAGTTGCAAGGCCAGCCCGGCGAGGTCGGCCGCGAGGATTTCCGCGCTGCCATAGGCGGCCAGGCCTTCGTGCTGGTCCTCGGACCACAGGCGATAGCACACGCCCGGCTCCAGGCGCCCGGCCCGACCGGCACGCTGGGTGGCACTGGCGCGGGAGATGCGCTGGGTGTCGAGGCGAGTCATGCCGCTGCCGGGGTCGAAACGCGGCACGCGTGCCAGCCCGGCGTCGATCACCACACGCACGCCATTGATGGTCAGGCTGGTCTCGGCGATGTTGGTGGCCAGCACCACTTTGCGCTTGCCGGCGGGCGCCGGGTCGATGGCGGCACGCTGGGCGTTCAGGTCGAGCTCGCCATGCAGCGGGCAGAGCAGTACATCGGCGCGATCACCCAGAGCGTCCGCCAGTTGCTGGTTGACCCGGCGGATCTCCGCCTGGCCGGGCAGGAACACCAGCACGCTGCCGGTTTCGTCCTGCAGCGCGTCGAGGATGGTCTGCACCAGGCGCGGCTCGATAAACTCACCGACCTGGTACGGCCGCCCCCAGCGCATCTGCACCGGGAACATGCGCCCTTCGCTGCGCAGGATCGGCGCGTCATCCAACAGCGCGGCCAGGCGCTCGCCTTCGAGGGTGGCGGACATCAGCAGGATTTTCAGCGGCTGCTCGTCGCGAAACAGGTCGCGGCCATTCAGGCTCAGGGCCAGCGCCAGATCGGCGTCGAGGCTGCGTTCGTGGAACTCGTCGAAGATCAGCAGGCCCACGCCGTCCAGCGCCGGGTCGTCCTGCAGGCGGCGGGTGAGGATGCCTTCGGTGACCACTTCGATGCGCGTGTTGGGGCCGACTTTACTGTCGAGGCGGATGCGATAACCGACGGTTTCACCGACTTTCTCCCCCAGCTCGCTGGCCAGGCGCTCGGCGGCGGCGCGCGCGGCCAGGCGTCGCGGTTCGAGCATCAGGATGGTCTGCCCGGCCAGCCAAGGCTCATTCAACAAGGCTAACGGTACGCGGGTGGTTTTACCGGCGCCGGGCGGCGCTTCCAGCACGGCTTCATGGCGATTCGCCAAGGCGTCACGCAAGGCGGGTAAAACATCATCGATCGGCAACGAATTCATACTGGCTCCAAAGCAGAGCGGCGAGTATAACGGCGAACTGCTGAAGGCCGGTGGTGGTCTCACAAGCACCTCACCGGATCATCGTCGCCTGGCGGATCTGGCTTATAGTCACCTTTCAACCCTGTTCAGGAGTTTTTCTCATGCGTATCGCTTCCCGAGTCATCGGCGGTGTCCTCGCCGTCACGCTGCTGAGCCAACTGACCGCTTGCGGTTCGATTTTCTACCCTGACCGCCGCGGCCAGATCGACGGCAAGATCGACCCAACGATTGCCGTGCTCGATGCCGTAGGCCTGCTGTTCTACGTGATCCCTGGCCTGATCGCCTTCGGCGTCGACTTCGCCACCGGCGCGATCTACTTCGAACCGGGCAAGACCGCACAAGTCGCCCCGGAGAAACTGCAGCAAGCCATCGGCGCCGACGGCAAGGTCGACACGGCCAAGCTGCAGACCATCATCCAGCAGGAAACCGGCCGCACCTTGCCGCTGGACGACCCGCGCATGATCCAGTTCAAGGGCAGCGTGCAACAACTGGCTGCCCTCGGCTTACAACCGTCCGCCTAAGGATCTGACCCACTTATGAGCACCAGTCCCGAACACGCCCGGCTCTTGCGCCTGGCCACCCGCGCTTCAGTTGGCGTGGCCTCTGTGCTGATTGTGACCAAGGCGATCGCCTGGTGGCTCAGTGGCTCGGTGAGCATGCTCGCCGGGTTGACCGACTCACTGCTCGATGGCGTCACCTCACTGCTCAATCTGCTGGCGGTGCATTACGCCCTGCGCCCGGCCGATGACGATCACCGTTACGGGCATGGCAAAGCGGAGTCGCTGGCCGGTATGGCGCAGGCGTTGTTTATCGCTGGCAGTGCGGTGCTGATTGCGTTGCAGGCATTCGAACGGATCAAGCACCCCGAGCCCGTGGGCGCGCCGTGGCTGAGCATTGGGGTGATTATTTTGTCCCTGGCGCTGACCGTGGCCCTGCTGTTCCTGCAACACCACGTGGTGCGGGAAACCGGCTCAAGCGCCGTGCGCGCCGACTCGCTGCACTACCGCTCGGATTTGCTGCTCAATGGCAGTATTTTGATTGCACTGGTCTTGGCCGGTTTCGGCTTCCATCAGATCGACGCCTGGTTTGGCCTGGGCATCGCGGCCTACATTCTGTGGAGCGCGATTCAGATCGCCCGGGAAAGTTTTGCCGTGTTGATGGACGAAGAACTGCCGCCGGACGTCAGCCAGCACATGCTGGAATTGGCCCGTGGCGTACCCGGCGTGCTGGGCGCCCACGACTTGCGCACGCGGATCTCCGGCAACCACTGGTTTGTGCAGTTGCACCTGGAATTGCCGGGGGAGTTGACGCTGTCTGTTGCCCACGGCATCAGCGACCAGGCCGCCGATGCCATTCACGCTGCCTACCCACGGGCCGAAGTGCTGGTACACGCCGACCCGTTGGACGTGGTGAGCGGCGCCCAGGCCTAGTACTGCACCTGGTAGCCGCGACTGCTCAGGCAGTTGCCCTGGGCCTGGCGGTAGGTTTGCACCACTGCCGGGGCCGGGGCGTAGGTGACCGCTTGCGGGTCAAAGCCACTTTGCTGCACAGCCCAGCGATAACAGTCATAACCGTCCTGCTGCACCTGCGCCGGTGACTGGCCATTGGCGGGATAGGCCACCACGTCATAGCCGTTGCCCTGGGGCGCCGGCTGCGGTGCCGGTACTGCGGTCGGCGGCTCCACCACCACGTACTGCTGGGAACTGCTTTCGTAGGTGTAATAGGCACCCGCCGCGAGGAAGAACAGCGCGCTGCCCACCCACACTTCCCGCGCGTAATCCGGCAGGTAATGCACGCGGATGCCATACGGCGGCGCCACCACTACATAGCGCGGGCCTTGCGGGCGATACCAGTAGCCGCCGGAGAAGAAATAATCCTGACCACGGTAAGGCACACGGTAATTGCGCTCGGGAAAACGATCCACCATATAGCCCGGGCGATACTGCGGGCCTGGGCCCCAGCCGTTGCCGTGCCCATCGGGGCGACCTGGCCAGCGATTATCACCGGGACGCTCATTGTGGTAGCCGCCGCCGTTGTTGCCTGGGCGTGAACCGGGGCCGCCAGCCTCCCAATGTTGATTGCCGTCGTTGCGGCGCGGGATGTCGCGGTAGTCACCCTGACGCGGCTCCTGGGTCTGGCGCACAGTATCGGGGCGACCTTGGATCGGCAGGCTGTTCGACGGTTGTGGCTGCGGCGCCGGGCGGCCCGGCTCATTGCCCTGGGGCCGGCCTTGCCCCTGACCGCCACCGTTCGGGCCGCCGCGATCAAAATGCGGGTTCTCCGGGCGCGGTTGATTGTTCTCAGGCCGTGACGGCGCGGTCTGCGGGCGCGGCTGATTATTCTCGGGCCGCCCGCCACCTTCAGGGCCGCGTTCATGCTGCCCGCCGCCGCCCTGCGGCCGCTGCCCCTGGCTCTGGCCCTGACCGGGTGAATTATCACGTTCGTCGGCCGTTACCTGCGCGCTGACGCTGACCACCAGCAAACCAACACCTGCCATTCGCCAGATGCGCTTCATGCTCTTCCTCACTGCGGTTTAGGGCTTATCAATGAGACTGGAAAAGCCTCGCCCGGTTCTGGCACAGGTTATCAGTCACGAGAAGAATTTTCTTAAGGCAAAAAGAAAGGGGCGACCCGTCGGCCACCCCTTGAGAACTTCGTCCGGGCTCAACGCTTATGACGTTGGCTCACCTCACGCCGTCTTGTGGACAGTGTGCAGCCTGGAGGCCGGCTCAACCCTGCTGGGGTGGCGGCCGCAGCAGGCCTGATTGGGCGAGCTGCTGTGGACTATGTCCAGGCGGTGATTCTGTTGGTAATCATAGGCGCAGCGCCCCGACAGATGATTGCGAAGATTGCGTCAATAAACAGTGCTTGCGCAATTTTTAACCCTTAAGGGATAATTCACCGCAATAGTTACGACAAAGGCCAGCCCCATGAGCAAACTTGACCGATACGACCTGAGTATTTTGGCGGAATTGCAGCGCGACGCGAGGATCTCCAACCAGGAGTTGGCCGAGCGTATCGGGCTGTCGCCGTCGCCCTGCTCGCGCCGGGTCAAGCAATTGGAGGACGACGGCTACATCGCCCGCCAGGTCGCCCTGCTCGACCGCAAGATGCTCGGCCTGAGCCTCACCGCCTACGTGCTGATCGGCATGGACCGACACACCCCCGAGCGCTTCGAGAACTTCGAAGCGGCCATCCGCACCCTGCCGCAGGTGCTGGAATGCAGCCTGGTGACCGGGATGGATGCCGACTATCAATTGAAAGTCGTGGTGCCGGACATGGACCACTACCAGAAGCTGCTGCTGGGCCACCTGACCCGCATTGAAGGCGTCACCAGCGTGCGTTCGAGCTTTGTGCTGAACCAGGTGCTCAACAGCACCGAGTTACCACTGACCCACCTGCGTACTTAAGATCGGTGAAGGTCAAATGTGGGAGGGGGCTTGCCCCCGATAGCTGAGTGTCAGTCAGTATATTTTCAACTGATGCACCGCTATCGGGGCTTGCCCCCTCCCACATTTAAGTCTGCGTGCGACGCACCGACGCAGGGCAATGCCCAGCCCGAGCACTGCCGTATACTTGCCACCTGCCCCGTCGGAAGAAACCAATGAACTCGATTGACCCCGCGCTACTTGAAGAATGGATGATGACCGGCCTGGTCACGATCCTGATCATTTTCATGGGCTTTATCGTCTGGGACCTGGCGAAGAAATCCAAGGCCGGGCGTTTCGGCTCGTTCATCCTGTTTTTCGTGCTGGGCCTGGGCGTGGCCGCATTCGTCATCAAGAGCGTGGTGATCGGCCTGATCGAGTCCGGCGTCTTATAAGCGCGCCGGTACGGCCTTCCATTGGCCCTGATCCAGGCCGTCGATGGACCAATCGCCAATCCGCACGCGCACCAGGCGCAAGGTGGGCAACCCCACCGCCGCCGTCATGCGCCGCACTTGGCGGTTTCGCCCTTCACGAATCACCAACTCCAACCAGTGGGTCGGCACGCTTTTGCGAAAGCGCACCGGCGGGTTGCGTGGCCATAACTCAGGCTCGTCCAACCGCCGGGCTTCGGCGGGCAAGGTCATGCCGTCGTTGAGTTGCACACCGTCGCGCAGGCGTTGCAGTTGTTCTTCAGTGGGTTCGCCTTCCACCTGCACCCAGTAGGTTTTCGCCAACTTGTGCTTGGGGTCGGCAATGCGCGCCTGCAATTGACCATCGTTGGTCAACAACAACAGACCTTCGCTGTCACGGTCCAGGCGGCCCGCCGGGTAGATACCGGGGATGTCGATAAAATCCTTGAGGGTCGCCCGCCCGCCTTCGTCGCTGAACTGGGTCAGTACGTCGAAGGGTTTATTGAACAGGATCAGCTTCGGCTCGGCCGGTGGCGCCTTGGCGACGCGACGAGCTGCGGAATACGGGGCTTTCACGCCAGGGCGGCGCGAATCGGGACGGGTGGGACGGGACATGGCGAAGGAACATCTAACGGTCAGGACCGACAATGCTAGTGGCCTGACCGCTAAATGACCATCCTAACCGCTTAGCGGAACGGCGGCTCGTCGAAGCTGCGCAGTTTGCGCGAGTGCAGCGAGTTGAGCTCGGTGCGCAACAGGTCGACCGCCTCGATGCCGATTTTCAAGTGCTGGCTGACCGCACGCTCATAGAACGCGTTGGCCGAGCCCGGCAGCTTGATCTCGCTGTGCAACGGCTTGTCCGACACGCACAACAAGGTGCCGTAGGGCACACGCAAACGGTAGCCTTGGGCGGCGATGGTGCCGCTTTCCATGTCCACGGCGACGGCGCGGGACAGGTTGATCAGCGGACGCTCCTGGGCCCAGCGCAGTTCCCAGTTGCGGTCGTCGTAGGTCAGCACGGTGCCGGTGCGCAGGCGTTTTTTCAGTTCTTCGCCCTTTTCGCCGGTGACGTTGGCCGCCGCTTGCTGCAAAGCCATTTGCACTTCGGCCAGGGCCGGGATCGGAATGTTCGGCGGCACCACGCGGTCGAGAATGCCATCACGGCGCATATAGGCGTGAGCCAGGACATAGTCGCCAATGGTCTGGGATTGGCGCAGGCCGCCGCAGTGGCCGATCATCAGCCAGCAATGCGGACGCAGCACGGCCAGGTGGTCGGTGATGTTCTTGGCGTTGGACGGGCCGACGCCGATGTTGACCAGCGTCACGCCGTGACCGTCAGTGGCCTGCAGGTGGTAGGCCGGCATCTGGTAACGGTGCCAGACCACGCCTGCGGCAATGGCGGACGCTTCGCCGTGGTCCATGCTCTTGTCGATGATCACGTTGCCCGGCAGCACCATGCGGATAAAACGCGGGTCGCTGCGCAATTGCTCCAGGCCATGCAGGATGAACTGGTCGACATAGCGGTGGTAGTTGGTCAGCAGAATCCACGGTTGCACATGGCGCCAGTCGCTGCCGGTGTAATGCACCAGGCGGCGCAGGGAAAAGTCCACGCGGGCCGCATCGAACAGGGCCAGTGGCAGCGGGTCAGTGTTTTCCCAGTCATACAGGCCGTCGGCGATGCCATCGGTGGCGGCCGACAGGTCGGTGCTGGGGAACACACGGGCCAGGGTCGCGGCGGTCACGCCGGAGCCGGCCAGTTCGTCGCCCTGCTCGACCACATACGGGTAAGGAATATTCTGCTGGCTGACGCCGACTTCCACCGTCACGGTGAAGTCGTGCATCAACGGCACCAATTGTTCCAGCAGGTATTTACGGAACGCCGACGGATGGGTGACGGTGACGCTGTAAGTCCCCGGCAGTTGGACCTTGGCATATGCCCGGGTAGTCTGTGGGACTTCGCCGTGGCACTGGTAAGTCAGGCGCAGCTCCGGGTAACGAAACATCGCGCGTTGTTCGGCGTCGGGCTCGACGCGGTCCTTGAGGTATTGCTTGAGGGCTTGATTGAGCGCGCCGGTAGCACGCTCATGCAGAGCCGCCAGCCGGTCGACGGCTTCTTCGGCGGTTTGAACGACAACAAAAGCTTCGGTCACGGTAAGCATCCTGTGTGCTGACTTGCAGACCTTTATCTTGCCTGTATCCCGGCCTCACTGAAACAGCCGAAGTGCAATGCGCTGAATAATGTGGGAGGGGCGGTGCGACGATTCGACTTGCTCCCGATGGCGGTGGTGCAGTTAACGCATGGGCTGACCGACACACCGCTATCGGGAGCAAGCCCCCTCCCACCTTTTGGAGCGTATTTATTCAGACACTTGGGGGGTGGACCGCGCAACGATGGCCCGCACGTCCACCCCACGTGGCAAGGCGCCATACACGCGCCCCGACGACTCACCCAGCCGGCTGGCGATGAACCCATCGCTGACGGCTGCATTCCCGGCCTCCAGCAACAACTTGGCCTGCAACGCCACGGCAATGTCCTCGGTCAGTTGCCGCGCGCGGTATTGGATGTCCTGGGTGTCCATGAACGCCGATTTCAGTTGCTCGATATGCTGCGCCAACTGCCTGTCGCCATGCCCGTCGCCCAGTTCGACAAACAGCGCTTCCAGCACACCCGGCTCTTTGGACAATGCGCGCAGCACGTCCAGGCACTGCACATTGCCGGAACCTTCCCACGTCGAATTCACCGGCGCCTCGCGATACAAGCGCGGCAGGATGCTGTCCTCCACATAACCGGCACCGCCCATGCACTCGGCGGCTTCGTTGATCATCGCGGGCGCGCGCTTGCAGATCCAATACTTGCCCACCGCGGTCACCAGCCGGGAGAACTTGGCTTCCTGTTCATCGCCCAAATGATCGAGGGCGCGGCCCATGCGCAGGCTCAAGGCCAGCGCGGCTTCGCTTTCCAGCGCCAGGTCGGCCAGAACGTTTTGCATCAGCGGTTGTTCGCTGAGTACGCGACCGCTGACCGAACGATGGGCGCAATGGTGACTGGCTTGCGTCAGCGCCTGGCGCATCAAGGCGCTGGAGCCGACCATGCAATCGAAGCGGGTCATGGCGACCATTTCGATGATAGTCGGCACGCCACGGCCTTCTTCGCCGACCATCCAGGCCAGGGCGCCGCGAAACTCGACTTCGCTGGAGGCGTTCGAGCAATTGCCGAGTTTGTTTTTCAGGCGCTGGATATAGAACTGGTTACGCGTGTCGTCCGGGCGGTGCCGGGGCAGCAGGAAGCAGGTCAGGCCCTTGTCGGTCTGGGCCAGGGTGAGGAACGCATCGCACATCGGCGCCGAGCAGAACCACTTGTGCCCCACCAGTTCATAGGCTTGGCCGGGGCCGCCCGCGCCCACGGGGTAAGCGCGGGTGGTGTTGGCGCGCACGTCGGTGCCACCCTGTTTCTCGGTCATCGCCATGCCGATGGTGGCGCCGGCCTTGTGGGCGATGCCGACGTTGCGCGGGTCGTAGTCGGTGCTGAGGATTTTCGGCAGCCAGGTCTGCGCCAGGTCCGGTTGCAGGCGCAGGGCCGGGACGCAGGCGAAGGTCATGGTCAACGGGCAGCCGGTGCCGGCTTCGGCTTGGCTGTGCAGGTAAGTCAGGGCGGCACGGGCCACATGCGCGCCTGATTGTGGATGCGCCCACGGCAGCGATGGCAGGCCATGTTCGACAGCGGTGCGCATCAGCTCGTGGTAGGCCGGGTGAAACTCCACCAGGTCGATACGATGGCCATAGCGGTCATGGCTGCTGAACTGTGGTTTGTTCTGGTTCGCCAGGAACCCGGCCGCCATCAGCGGCCCGCCGGCCAGCGCGCCGTAGGCATCGATGCGCGGCGCGGCCCAGCCGGCGCCGAAGCGGCGCGACCAGTCTTGCAGCGGCACGTCGATGCGGTACAGGTTGACGCCGTCCAAGGAGGGCGGCTGGTTGGTAACGTCGTGGGTTTCGGCGAACTGATGCAAGTTCATGACGGGCCTCCTGGAAAAAGGCCACCGGGGGTTGCGGCCCAAATTTCAGTTAAGCACCGTCACCTCGCTTAAAAAAGTGGCATACGCGCCGAATGTCCGGCGCTTTCACCCTCTAGCGGGCACAGCAGCCGGCGCTCCAATACCGCCTGCAGCGCGTCGAAACGTACCGGCTTGACCAGGCGTTCGGTGATGCCGATGCCATGGCTACGCTCACGTTCAGACACATTCAGCGTGGCGCCCAGGGCGATCACCGGTAACTCGCCGCAGCCGGGCAACGCACGAATCTGACAGCACAACGAGAAGCCGTCTTCAGGTGTATCCAGCAGCACCGCGTCGAAGGTTTCCCCCTGCAACGCCGCCAACGCCGCCGGCCCGCTGTCCACGGTTTTCACCCGATAACCGAGCTTGAGCAACATGCCACGCACCGCCCACTGGCCGACGCTGTTGTCGTCCACCAACAGCACCGTGCACTGCGCAGGCGTGCGTTCGCGCTCAGGGCTCGCCGGGCGTGGCTCGAGCTGCAGCGCGGTGACCGCCAGTTCCAACTGGAAGCGACTGCCCTTGCGCGGTTCGGAATGATGGGTGAGGCGCCCGCCGAGTAATTCGATCAGTTGCCGGCAGATCGCCAGACCAATCCCCAGGCCGCCGTATTCGCGCGTCGTCGAGCCATCGAGCTGGAAGAAACGCTGGTACAGGGTGGCCTCGTCGAGGAAAGCAAAGCCGATGCCCGTGTCGGTGACGATAAAACTCAGGCGCACTGCGCCGTCGCTCAGGGGTACGCCGACCACCCGCAGACGCACGGCGCCTTCGTGGGTGAACTTGAAGGCGTTGTCCAACAGGCAATCCAGGCACTGGCTGAGTTTGTCGGCGTCGCCGTGCAGGCGGTCGGGCAACTCGTCGGCGACATCGATGGAAAAGGCCAGACCTTTGCTCTGCGCGCTGGCGCTGAACTGCTGGCGCAAGGTGCCGAGCACCCCGCGCAGGCTGAACACCTTGGGCTGGGCGCTCAGGCGTCCGGCCTGCAATTCGGTGAGGGTGAGGATGCCATTGACCATGCGCATCATGTCCCGCGCCGAGCCGGCGGCGGTTTGCTGGTACTGCGCCAGGTCGTCGTCCAGGGGCACGGTCTGCATCAGCTCAAGGGAGCCGATCACGCCATTCATCGGCGTGCGCAGTTCGTGGGTCAGGGTGGCAAGGAACTCGTCCTTGAGCCGGTTACTGCGGGCCAACTGCTGGTTGAGTACTTCGAGTTTCTGGCTCGCGTCGTAGAGGATCTGCGCCTGTTGCTCACGCATGCTGTTGATGCGATCCGCCAGGGCCAGGGACAACAGCGCCACTTCGATCGCCGAGCCGATCTGGCTGGCGTACATGGTGAGGAACACGTTGGGCAGGTAGCCCAGCACCATCAGGGTGTTGACCACACCGCCCAACAGGAACGCCGACCAGGCAATGATGAAATAGCGCGCCACCCGCTGCCCGCAGTACCAGGCCTTGATGGCGGCGACAAAGATGGTCACGGTAAACACCAGCGCCAAACCCGTGGCCAGGCGCAGCGCCAGGGCGTAGCTGGTCATCAGCGAGAGCAGCATCACCACCGCGCCGCAGGCCACCAACCCCAGCAACAGGCGATTGATCCAGCGGCTGTGCTGGGCGGTGTGCAGGAAGCTGCGGGCGAACAAGCTGCCGAACAACGCCGCCGAGCCGATCAGGAAGGGCGTCGCGGCATTCGCCCACCAGGGGTTGTTCGGCCAGAAATACTCCACCGCCGCGCCGTTCACCGACAACTGGTATAGGCCAAACGAGGCGATGTAGAAGATGTAATAAAGGTAGCTGGTGTCGCGCACGCTGAGGTAGATGAACAGGTTGTACACCAGCATCCCCAGCAACACGCCATAGATCAGGCCCAATACGTACAGGCGCAGCGGTTGCTGCTCAAGGTAGGCGGTGCTGGACCACAGCGTCAGCGGCGCCTGGATCGAGCCTTCGCTTTGCAGGCGCAGGTAGACGGTCTTGGTTTCGCCCGGTGTGAAGTCGAGCTTGAACAGGTAGTTGTTCTGGCGAATCTCGCGACTGGAAAACGGCAGGGCATCCCCGGTGCGACCGGCCAGGCGATAGTTGCCGGTGCTGTCGGGCAGGTACAGGTCAAGGTGATCGAGGGGCGGATAGGCTAACTCCAGCAGCCAGGTGCGCTGGGTTTCAGGCTGCTTGGGCAGGTAGCGCAGGTTGACCTTGAGCCAGAACACCGAGCGCGAATAGCCGGCGTTGAGGGTGTCTTTGTCGTGGGGTTTGAACTGTGTGGCGGCGGTGGGAGCACTCACATCGGCGATGGTCAGGGCGTTAGTTGGGTCTTCGAGCACTTGCATGGCACGGCCCAAGGGCAGGCTTCGAGTGTCTTGGGTGAACTCAATGGCGTTGGCGAACAGCGGTAGCCCGCACAACAATAAAATCAGCAAATAGCGCATAGAGCCCCAGCGTGGCCTGTCCGGTTATGTCAAATAGCCCCCATTCCTTTTGAGAAGACGTATACCGGCGATACAGTAAGTTATTTGAATCCACTTTAGCATAGCCGCTAAAGGCCATTGGACACCATCAAGATAATTTTTAAAGAGGCTCTAGAACAAGGCTTTCAGCGGCTTATTCAACTAAAAATCGATACTAGCAAACAGCCATAAACACCCACGAATACCGACAAAATTCAGCCATCGCCAGACGGCCACGCCAAAAGCGTTTGGTGGTAAGCTCGCGCACCATGAATATCTACAGCTCTCGCCCCGTTGTCCTCTGTCTCTCCGGCCATGATCCCAGTGGTGGCGCCGGCTTGCAGGCAGATATCGAAGCCCTGCTCGCCCAGGGTTGCCATGCGGCTCCGGCCGTTACCGCGCTGACGGTGCAGAACACCGTCAATGTCAGCGATTTCCGCGTGCTCGACCGCGAGTGGGTACTGGCCCAGGCCAATGCCGTGCTCGGCGATTCGCAAGTGGCGGCGGTCAAGCTGGGTATGCTCGGTTCCACCGCGATGGTCGACACCGTGGTCGAACTGCTGCAGGCGCACCCGCACTTGCCGGTGGTGTGCGACCCGGTGCTGCGCGCCGGCGGCGGTGGCAGCCTGGGCAAGGACGAAGTCGGCTACGCCATGCGCGAGCGGCTGTTGCCGCTGTCGCTGATCGCCACGCCCAACCTGCCAGAAGCACGCATCCTTGCCGAACTGCCTGAGGGCACGGCGGACGAATGCGCTGAAAGGCTGTTGCCGTTTATCAAGCACCTGCTGATTACCGGCGGCCATGGCGATGAGCATCAAGTCCACAACCGCCTATACAGCCGCGACGGCACGCGCCAGACCTTTACCTGCCAGCGTCTGCCCGGCAGCTATCACGGTTCGGGGTGTACGCTGGCCAGCGCGCTGGCGGGCCGGATCGCCCAGGGTGAAGGCTTGGTCAGCGCCGTGCAATCGGCCCTCAACTACACTTGGCGCACCCTGCGTGACGCCGAACAACTCGGCCAGGGCCAGTTCGTGCCTCGCCGGCTGCCGCTGGATTTCTGCTCGTAACACCAAGAGGCCTGCCCGATGAAACTACGTGGCCTTTATGCCATTACCGACAGCCAATTATTGGCCGGTAAATTCCTCGCCTACGTCGAAGCGGCACTGGATGGCGGCGTGACCCTGCTGCAGTACCGTGACAAAAGCAGCGACGAGGCCCGGCGCCTGCGTGAAGCTGAAAAACTGCGGGAACTGTGCTCGCGCTACAAGACCCGACTGATCATCAACGATGACGCCGAGCTGGCCGCACGCCTGGGCGTCGGCGTACACCTGGGCCTGACCGATGGCCCTCTGACCACTGCCCGTGCGTTGCTGGGCTCCAAGGCGATCATCGGCGCCACCTGCCACAGCCAGATCGAACTGGCCGAGCAGGCCGCGAAAGAAGGCGCCAGTTACGTCGCCTTCGGCCGCTTCTTCAACTCCAGCACCAAGCCCGGCGCCCCCGCCGCCAGCGTCGAAATGCTAGCCCAGGCCCGCGCGCGCTTGCAGTTGCCGATCTGCGTGATCGGTGGCATCACCCTGGAGAATGCCGAACCGCTGGTGGCACACGGTGCCGACCTGCTCGCGGTGGTCCACGGCCTGTTTGGTGCCGACAGCACCCAGGAAGTCACGCGCCGCGCCCGCGCCTTCAACGATCTTCTTAAATATCAAGTTTAGAGAGCCCGACCATGTCCCGTTCCGAAACCCTGTTTGCCAATGCCCAGAAACACATCCCCGGTGGTGTTAACTCCCCCGTGCGTGCGTTCAAGAGCGTGGGCGGCACGCCGCTGTTCTTCAAGCATGCCGAAGGCGCCTACGTCACCGACGAAGACGACAAGCGCTATGTGGATTACGTAGGTTCCTGGGGCCCGATGATCCTCGGCCACAGCCACCCCGACGTATTGGATGCGGTGCGCAAGCAACTGGAACACGGCCTGTCCTACGGCGCTCCGACCGAGATGGAAACCGAGATGGCCGATCTGGTCTGCGCGATCGTGCCGTCGATGGAGATGGTGCGCATGGTCAGCTCCGGCACCGAGGCCACCATGAGCGCGATTCGCCTGGCCCGTGGTTTCACCGGTCGCGACAGCATCATCAAGTTCGAAGGTTGCTACCACGGTCACTCCGACAGCCTGCTGGTGAAAGCCGGTTCCGGCCTGCTGACCCAGGGCGTCCCAAGCTCGGCCGGTGTGCCGGCGGCATTCGCCAAACATACCCTGACCCTGCCGTTCAACGACATCGCGGCCGTCGAGCAGATGCTCAATGAAGTAGGCCAGGAAGTGGCGTGCATCATCGTCGAACCGGTCGCTGGCAACATGAACTGTGTACCGCCGGCCCCGGGTTTCCTCGAAGGCCTGCGCGAGCAATGCGACAAGCACGGCGTGGTGCTGATTTTCGACGAAGTGATGACCGGTTTCCGCGTGGCCCTCGGTGGCGCTCAGGCGCATTACGGCGTGACGCCGGACCTGAGCACCTTCGGCAAGATCATCGGCGGCGGCATGCCGGTGGGCTGCTTCGGCGGCAAGCGCGAAATCATGCAGCACATCGCACCGCTGGGCCCGGTGTACCAGGCCGGCACCTTGTCCGGTAACCCGCTGGCCATGGCCGCCGGCCTGACCACGCTGCGTCTGATCAGCCGCCCGGGCTTCCACGCCGAGCTGACCGACTACACCTCCCGCCTGCTCGACGGCCTGCAACAGCGCGCCGATGCCGCCGGCATTCCGTTTGTCACCACGCAAGCAGGCGGCATGTTCGGCCTGTATTTCAGCGGTGCCGACAATATCGTCACCTTTGAGGACGTGATGAGCAGCGACGCCAACCTGTTCAAGCGCTTCTTCCACTTGATGCTGGACGGCGGCGTGTACCTGGCACCGAGCGCCTTTGAAGCCGGCTTCACCTCGATCGCCCATGGCGACGCCGAGTTGAAACTGACCCTGGACGCTGCCGAACGCGCTTTCGCCGCCCTGAAATAACTGACACAAAAATCTGACGCGGCCCCCGGCGGCGTCAGATTTGCTACTTTGCTTACAGATTTTTCCTAACTTTTTCGAGAAAACTCCTGCAATCCGGCAGATAACTTGCCCAAGCAGCAGAAAAACGAGTAAAGACTTTGTAAGCAGAGGCCTGCTTATTTCATAATGCGCGCTTATTGGACCCCCGAGGGTCCGCGCGCCCCGTCAGAGGTAAGTCGATTCCCATGAAACGCACCGGCCGCACCCTGGTCCTGGGCTGCCTGTTGCTCCTTCAGCCGCTGCTGGCACATGCACAAGCAGGCGGCAACTCGTTGTTAATCCCAGCGATGGGTCGTTGCACCCTCAATACCCAGCCAGACAGCCAGGCCGAAGCGCTGAGCGCGTGCCATAAACAGGCCGACGGCGGGGATGCGCAGGCGCAATACGAGTTGGGCGAGTACTACCACGACAGCAAGAACCCCGCGCGCGACCTCAACAAAGCGTTGAACTACTTCGAGAAAGCCTCGCTGCAGGGCCACGCCCAGGCACAATTCCAGCTGGGCACCATGTTCTTCCATGGTGAAGGCGTGCCGGCCAATAACGTCCAGGCGTATATCGTGCTGAAAATGGCGGCGGTCAACGGCGCCGAGGACGCGCTGGACACGGCCGACGAAGTCGCCGAGCACATGCAGCGCGATGAACTGGAACTGGCGACCCAGGTGCTGGGCCAGATCTTCCGCAACTACCTGCAGGAACTGCAGAGCGCGGATGGGCGTTCGCCGTTCTCGCCCCTGCCCTGATCGACCTGTGGCGAGAGAGCTTGCTCCCGCTGGGCTGCGAAGCGCCCCCCACAACCCTTCAATGATTTCTATCTGACACATCTGTAAATTGCATTAGGGCCGCTTCGCGCCCCAGCGGGAGCACGCGCCCTCGCCACAAACGCCCTACTTCTCAGGCATCGGCATCGGAAACGGCATGACATTGCTCGTGCCACGGGCTTCGCTGATCTTCGGCGTGCCCAGGCGCTCGACTTCATCGATGCGCACAATCGAATGCATCGGCACAAAACTGCGCACCACGCCTTCGAACTGGGCCTTGAGTTTTTCCTCGCCCGGGTCGACGACCAGTTGTGTGCGCTCGCCAAAGACGAACTCTTCCACTTCCAGGAAGCCCCACAGATCACTTTGATAGATCTGCTTGGCGTACATTTCGAACACCTGGCCCTGGTTGAGGAAAATCACCTTGTAGATTGGAGCTTCACGTTTGGTCATGGTGGGCGGGGAACACATCGGGGATTTAAAAGAGGGCGCGAACTATAGCATGGCACCCGATGCACAGCGCTAGGAACCGATGGACATGACCCCTATAATGCGCGGTTCTTTACCACCAGTTGACGATTCCCATGGCCAAGAAGCTCTACATTGAAACCCACGGTTGCCAGATGAACGAGTACGACAGCTCGCGCATGGTCGATCTGCTGGGTGAACATCAGGCCCTGGAAGTCACCGCTCGCGCCGAAGATGCCGACGTGATCCTGCTCAATACCTGCTCGATCCGCGAACGGGCCCAGGACCGCGTGTACTCGCAACTGGGCCGCTGGCGTGAATTGAAACTGGCCAACCCGGACATGGTGATCGCCGTCGGCGGTTGCGTCGCCAGCCAGGAAGGCGCCGCCATCCGCGACCGCGCGCCCTACGTGGATGTGGTCTTCGGCCCGCAAACCCTGCACCGCCTGCCGGAAATGATCGACGCTGCGCGCCTCACCAAGCTGCCTCAGGTCGACGTCTCATTCCCGGAAATCGAAAAATTCGACCATTTGCCCGAACCGCGCGTCGATGGGCCGAGCGCCTACGTGTCGGTGATGGAGGGTTGCAGCAAGTACTGCACCTTCTGCGTGGTGCCCTACACCCGTGGCGAAGAAGTCAGCCGGCCGTTTGACGATGTGCTGTCAGAAATCATCCACCTGGCCGAAAACGGCGTGCGTGAAGTGACCTTGCTGGGCCAGAACGTCAACGGCTATCGCGGCCAGACTCACGACGGGCGCCTGGCAGACCTCGCGGAGCTGATCCGTGTCGTCGCCGCAGTGGATGGCATCGAGCGCATTCGCTACACCACCTCACACCCGCTGGAATTCTCCGACAGCCTGATCCAGGCCCATGCCGAGGTGCCGGAACTGGTCAAGCACCTGCACTTGCCGGTGCAATCGGGTTCGGACCGCATCCTGTCGGCAATGAAGCGCAACCACACCGCCCTGGAATACAAATCCAAACTGCGCAAATTGCGTGCGGCGGTGCCGGGCATCTGCATCAGCTCGGACTTTATCGTCGGCTTCCCCGGCGAGACCGAGAAAGACTTCCAGCAGACCATGAAGCTGATTGAAGACGTCGGTTTCGACTTTTCTTACTCGTTCGTCTACAGCCAGCGCCCCGGCACCCCGGCAGCCGATTTGGCCGATGACACCCCGGAAGCGTTGAAAAAAGAGCGTTTGAACGCGCTGCAACATCGCCTGAATCAGCAAGGCTTCGAGATCAGCCGACAAATGGTGGGGTCTACCCAGCGCATCCTGGTCACCGACTACTCGAAAAAAGACCCGGGCGAACTGCAAGGCCGCACCGAGAACAACCGCATCGTCAACTTCCGTTGCGACAACCCGACGCTGATCGGCCAATTTGCCGATGTACATATCGATGCGGCGCAACCGCACTCGTTGCGTGGGTCTCTGGTGTAATAAATGTGCGAGGGGGCTTGCCCCCGATTGCGGTACATCAGCAGCACATGAGCTGCCTGACACTCCGCTATGGGGGGCAAGCCCCCTCCCACACTGGATCGGGTTGGATAAGTGCTTTCGCACACCGGCGCGTGGCGTTATCCTCTCTTTCACCTCAACAGCCAAAGGGCGGCTAAAAGCGACCTTGAACGCACCCATCGAACCCCATCGTTTTCTCCTCGAGCCGTTTGAGGCTCGCCGTTTCGCCAATCTGTGCGGACAGTTCGACGAGCACCTGCGCCTGATCGAACAACGCTTGAGCATCGAGATCCGCAACCGCGGCAATCAGTTCGAGCTGATTGGTGAACCCCAGCACACCACGTCTGCAGAAAATCTGCTCCGCCGCCTCTACCGCGAAACCAAGGGTAGTGAGCTGTCGCCGGAGACGGTCCACCTGTACCTGCAGGAATCTGCCGTGGAAGACTTGGCCAACAACCCGGTGGCCGAAGCCAGCGTGGCCCTGCGCACCAAAAAAGGCATGATTCGCCCGCGCGGCTTGAATCAGCAGCGCTACGTCAAGGAAATCCTCGGTAACGACATCAACTTCGGCATCGGCCCTGCCGGTACCGGCAAGACCTACCTGGCCGTGGCCTGTGCGGTCGACGCCCTGGAGCGCGAGCAAGTGCGCCGCATCCTGTTGGTACGCCCGGCGGTCGAGGCCGGCGAAAAGCTCGGCTTCCTGCCCGGCGACCTGGCCCAGAAGATCGACCCATACCTGCGCCCGCTCTACGACGCACTCTACGAGATGCTCGGCTTTGAATACGTGGCCAAGCTGATCGAGCGCCAGGTGATCGAAATCGCACCGTTGGCCTATATGCGCGGCCGGACCTTGAACAACAGTTTCATCATTCTCGACGAAAGCCAGAACACCACCGTCGAGCAGATGAAAATGTTCCTGACCCGTATCGGTTTCGGCTCCACCGCCGTGATAACCGGCGACGTCACCCAGGTCGACCTGCCCAAGGGCACCAAGTCGGGCCTGGCCCAGGTGATCGAAGTGCTCAAAGACGTGCCAGGCATCAGCTTCACGCACTTCATGCCCAAGGACGTGGTCCGCCACCCGCTGGTCCAGCGCATTGTCGAAGCCTACGAGCGCTTCGAACATCGCGACGACGCCCCGGCCAAGGACACCCGCCGCGATGCTTGAGCTTGACCTGCAACTGGCAACCGACGCGCACGCCCCCAGCGAAGAGCAGTTCCGTCAATGGTGCGCCCTGGCCCTGCGCCAGCGCACTGCCGACTCGGAGCTGACCATCCGCCTGGTGGACGAACCCGAAGGCCGCGAACTGAACCACACCTGGCGCCAGAAGGATTACGCGACCAACGTGCTGTCGTTTCCCGCCGACGTACCCGACGAACTGCTGGATATCCCACTGCTGGGCGACCTGGTGATCTGCGTCGAAGTCGTCGAACGTGAAGCGAAGGAGCAAGGCAAGGCCCTTGAGGCCCATTGGGCCCATCTGGTCATCCACGGCTGCTTGCATCTCTTGGGTTACGACCATATAGACGATGACGAAGCCGAAGAAATGGAAGCACTGGAACGATCGTTGCTTGCAGAACTGGGTCACCCTGATCCGTATGCAGATGACGAAAACTGATTAACACTCAACTGAAACATCAAAGGATTTAGAGTAATCGCTATGAGCGAAGACCGATCGAGCAACGGGCAAAAGTCATGGCTGGGTAAACTGACCCAGGCTTTTGCCCACGAGCCGAAAAACCGCCAGGAGCTCCTGGAGCTGCTGCGCGAGGCGCATCAGAACAAGTTGCTGGACAGCGAAGCGCTGGCCATCGTCGAAGGCGCCATCCAGGTGGCTGACCTGCAGGTCCGGGACATCATGGTCCCGCGTTCGCAGATGATCAGCATCAAGGCGACCCAGACCCCACGGGAATTCCTCCCGGCCGTGATCGACTCGGCGCACTCGCGCTACCCGGTGATCGGCGAAAGCCATGACGACGTCATGGGCGTCCTGCTGGCCAAGGACCTGTTGCCGCTGATCCTCAAGGAGAACGGCGACAGCTTCAACATCAAGGACCTGCTGCGTCCGGCCACCTTCGTCCCGGAATCCAAGCGCCTGAATGTGCTGCTGCGCGAGTTTCGCGCCAACCACAATCACATGGCCATTGTGATTGACGAGTACGGCGGTGTCGCGGGCCTGGTGACGATCGAAGACGTGCTGGAACAGATCGTCGGCGATATCGAAGACGAGCACGATGTCGAAGAAGACAGCTACATCAAGCCGCTGCCGAGTGGTGATTTCCTGGTCAAGGCGCTGACGCCGATCGAGAACTTCAACGAGTTCTTCGACAGCGAATTCTCCGACGACGAGTTCGACACCGTCGGCGGCCTGGTGATGAGTGCGTTCGGGCACCTGCCCAAGCGTAACGAGACCACCGTGATCGGCGCTTATCGCTTCCGCATCCTAAATGCCGACAGCCGCCGGATTCATCTGATTCGCCTGACACCTATTGCCCGCTAAGGACTGACATGCGCCGTTTCATCGCTCCCGGCTGGCCCGGTAACTTGCTGGCCGTGGTGGCCGGCGCCATCACCACCCTGGCGCTGGCGCCATTCGATCTGTGGCCGTTTGCGCTGGTGGCAGTCGGATTGTTCTATATAGGGCTGCGGGAACTGACCCCACGCCAGGCCCTCGGCCGTGGCTGGTGTTTCGGTTTCGGCCTGTTTGGCGCCGGCACTAGCTGGATCTACTACAGCATCCACCACTTCGGCGGCGCTTCGGTGCTGCTGGCCGGCTTGCTGATGCTGGCGTTCACCGCCGCCATTGCCTTGTTCTTCGCCCTGCCCGCCTGGCTGTGGGCGCGCTGGCTGCGCCGCAATGAAGCGCCATTGGCCGATGCCCTGACGTTCGCAGCGTTGTGGGTCGGCCAAGAAGCGTTCCGTGGCTGGTTCCTGACCGGTTTCCCCTGGTTGTACTCCGGCTACAGTCAACTCGATGGCCCCCTCACCGGCCTCGCGCCGCTGGGCGGAATGTGGCTGATTTCCTTCGCCCTGGCCCTGACCGCCGCCGTGTTGTGCAACCTGCCGCGCCTGCTAGCAACCAAGCGCAATGCCTTCATCGGCGCCGGCCTGTTGTTGCTGGTAGCGCCCTGGGCCATCGGCCTGGCCCTCAAGCATCACGCGTGGACTTCACCGTCCGGCGCACCGCTGAGCGTGGCGGCGATCCAGGGTAACGTCGAACAAAGCATGAAGTGGGACCCCGAGCAGCTCAATGCGCAGTTGGCGCTGTACCGCGACATGAGCTTCAGTTCCAAGCGTGTCGACCTGCTGGTGTGGCCGGAAACGGCCGTGCCGGTGCTCAAGGACTCCGTCGAGGGCTACCTCGGGATGATGGGCAGGTTCGCCGCCGAGCGGCACACCGCGCTGATCACTGGCGTGCCGATTCGCCAGGAAGTGCATCACCAGAAGCGCTACTTCAATGGCATCACCGTGATGGGCGAAGGCGACGGCACCTACCTCAAGCAGAAGCTGGTGCCCTTCGGCGAATACGTGCCGCTGCAAGACATGCTGCGTGGCTTGATTGCCTTCTTCGACCTGCCCATGTCGGACTTCGCACGCGGCCCGTCCGACCAGGCGATGTTGCAGGCCAAGGGCTATCAGATCGCGCCGTTCATTTGCTATGAAGTGGTCTACCCCGAATTTGCCGCCAGCCTCTCAGCCCAGAGCGACCTGCTGCTGACCATCAGTAACGACACTTGGTTCGGCACCTCCATTGGCCCGTTGCAGCACCTGCAAATGGCGCAGATGCGTGCGCTGGAAGCCGGTCGCTGGATGATCCGCGCCACCAACAACGGCGTGACCGGGCTGATCAACCCGTATGGGCAGATCACCGCGCAGATCCCGCAGTTCGAGCGCGGCATCCTCTACGGCGAAGTGGTGCCGATGCACAACCTCACGCCGTATCTGCAATGGCGGTCGTGGCCGCTGATCGTGGTGTGCCTGGTGTTGTTTGGTTGGGCGCTATTGGCCGGCCGGATGTCCAAAACCGTCTAACAGAATCAAACCGAACCAAATGTGGGAGGGGGCTTGCCCCCGATAGCAGTGTGTCAGTCAGTAGATTTGATACTGATACACCGCAATCGGGGGCAAGCCCCCTCCCACATTTTGATTTGCGGTGCTATCGGTAGAACAACCGATACCCCACCTGCCCCACCGCCTCATTGAGCAACTGCCCGCTCTGCCACACCGACTTGAACTCCGGCATCCAGCCACCCAGCGGCCGGGCGTTATCCTGGCCAAGGAAGCCGACCGGCGCCGGCACCACGCTGAAACCGGCTTTTTCAAAGCTCCAGACCGCACGCGGCATATGCCAGGCCTGGGTCACCACCACGACGCGTTTGATCCCTTCGGGCAACAGAATCTCGGCGCTCATCTGTGCATTTTCCCAGGTGGTGCGGCTGCGCTCTTCCTTCCAGCGCACCGTCACACCGAAGTCGTCCCGCATCGACACCGCCATCAACTCAGCCTCGCTCGGCGGCGTACCGTAGTGCAAACCGCCGCTGGTCAACACCGGCAGCCCGGAGGCCTTGGCCAATCGCGCGGCATAACGTTGACGCTCCAGCCCGATGCCAGTTGGCTGGTCCGAACCCCAGGCCGGGTCCCCACGCTCGCGCCCCGAACCCAGTACCACAATGGCATCGGCGTGCTGAGCCAGGCTCGACCAATCCTCCCGGGCCAACGGCGGCGCCGTCTCGAGGGCGCGCGCACCCCACTCCACCATGACCGGTAGACTCATCAGCCACATCCCGCCCAACCCGAGAGCAAAGCAACACCCCGCCAGGCGCGGGCGGCTGCGCCGAAACCACCAGGCAAGGGCCAGCAACAGCAAGAGAATGCCGGGCGGCAGCAACAATTGTTTGATGAAATAACGAATAGGCATCGAGCATCTCCATAGATGCCCGAAGCCTAAGGTGTAACGGGGTTTAGCGACAATCTTTACAAGAACTAAGCAGTGTCAGCGATGATCAGGCCGCGAAGGGGGCATGTATTACTTAAACCGCACGGCCCGATGTTTTTCCGGACCGCGAGCGGCTGATACATCCTTGAGCCACACCACCTTGGCCGACCGCACAGGCTCATTGGGTGGCGTGCAAGCCACGCCGACAGAGGCCAAGCGTTCGTTCCTTGCCAGGTAAGCCTTGATCAGTTCCATCTCCGCGTGGCTCAAGCCTCGCAGTTCCAACTCGACGGGCTGTTCATCACGCAACCGGCCCGCTGTACTGGCTGCATCCAATGCGCGACCCAAGCGGTCGATGAGTCCTTGGTAAACATCCGATTTAGATAACATTCGCTGCGATTCCACCATCCCCTCACCTCATTGAAGATAAGTCTTGCTCCCCAATAAACAGCGTAGCCCCCATGGCTGCGCCTGCCCGGCGCCGCGACAGACGGCCTCGACCGAGCAATCAGGGTTTCCCTCGATAGAGTGGGGTCATGTATGCTACGGCGCTTCCTGTAACTCCACTTCCCGCAGGGTTTGGGCACGGACGCGGCGCTTTTTGGTGCCGCTCGACCCGGACAATGTACCGAAGAGGATTAGGCCACCCCTATTCAGTTCAAAAGTAGCCATGCACGAACAATATCAGCCCCGTGAAATAGAAAATGCCGCCCAATCTTTCTGGGACGAGCAAAAGTCCTTTGAAGTCAGTGAACAGCCAGGCAAGGAGACCTTCTATTGCCTATCGATGTTCCCTTACCCCAGCGGCAAGCTACACATGGGGCACGTGCGTAACTACACCATCGGCGACGTGATTTCCCGCTTCCAGCGCATGCAAGGCAAGAACGTCCTGCAACCCATGGGTTGGGACGCCTTCGGCATGCCGGCGGAAAACGCCGCGATGAAGAACAACGTAGCGCCCGCCAAGTGGACCTACGAGAACATCGCCTACATGAAGACCCAGCTGCGCAGCCTGGGCCTGGCGGTGGACTGGTCCCGCGAAGTGACCACCTGCAAGCCGGACTACTATCGCTGGGAACAATGGCTGTTCACCCGCCTGTTCGAAAAAGGCATGATCTACCGCAAGAACGGCACCGTGAACTGGGACCCGATCGACCAGACCGTGCTGGCCAACGAGCAGGTGATCGACGGTCGCGGCTGGCGTTCCGGCGCGCTGATCGAAAAGCGCGAAATTCCGATGTACTACTTCAAGATCACCGCCTACGCGGATGAACTCTTGTCGAGCCTCGACGACTTGCCGGGCTGGCCTGAACAGGTCAAGACCATGCAACGCAACTGGATCGGCAAATCCAAGGGCATGGAAGTGCAGTTCCCGTACAACGTCGATTCGATCGGCGAAGCGGGTGCCCTCAAAGTCTTCACCACCCGTCCGGACACCTTGATGGGCGCGACTTACGTCGCCGTCGCGGCTGAACACCCGCTGGCTAGCCGGGCCGCACAGAACAACCCTGAGCTGCAGGCGTTCATCGCCGAATGCAAAGGTGGCAGCGTGGCTGAAGCCGACGTCGCCACCCAGGAGAAAAAAGGCCTGCCGACCGGGCTGTTCGTCGAGCACCCGCTGACCGGCGAAAAACTGCCGGTGTGGGTCGCCAACTACGTGCTGATGCACTACGGCGATGGCGCAGTAATGGCTGTGCCGGCCCACGACGAACGCGATTTCGAATTCGCCACCCAGTACAACTTGCCGATCAAGTCCGTGGTGCGCACCAGCTCGGGCGACACCAACCCAGCCCCGTGGCAAGACGCCTACGGCGAGCACGGTGAGCTGATCAACTCTGGCGAGTTCGACGGCCTGGACTTCGTCGGTGCCTTCGACGCCATCGAAGTGGCGCTGATCAAGAAAAACCTCGGTGCCTCGCGCACCCAGTTCCGCCTGCGCGACTGGGGCATCAGCCGCCAGCGCTACTGGGGCTGCCCGATCCCGATCATCCACTGCGAGACCTGCGGTGACGTGCCGGTGCCGGAAGACCAGTTGCCGGTGATCCTGCCGGAAGACGTGGTGCCGGACGGCGCCGGTTCGCCTTTGGCGCGCATGCCCGAGTTCTACGCGTGCAACTGCCCGAAATGCGGCCAGCCTGCCAAGCGTGAAACCGACACCATGGACACCTTCGTCGAGTCCTCGTGGTACTACGCCCGTTACGCCTCGCCGCACTACGAGGGCGGCCTGGTCGAGAAATCGGCGGCCGACCACTGGTTGCCGGTGGATCAGTACATCGGCGGTATCGAACACGCCATTCTTCACCTGCTGTACGCGCGCTTCTTCCACAAGCTGATGCGCGACGAAGGCCTGGTCAGTTCCAACGAGCCGTTCAAGAACCTGCTGACCCAAGGCATGGTGATCGCCGAGACGTATTACCGTCGCGAAGCCAATGGCAGTTACACCTGGTTCAACCCGGCCGATGTCGAGCTCGAGCGCGACAGCAAAGCCAAGGTCATCAGCGCCAAGCTGATCGCCGACGGCCTGCCGGTGGAGATCGGTGGCACCGAGAAGATGGCCAAGTCGAAGAACAATGGCGTCGATCCGCAGTCGATGATCGACCAGTTCGGCGCCGACACCTGCCGCCTGTTCATGATGTTCGCCTCACCGCCTGACATGAGCGCCGAATGGTCCGACTCCGGCGTCGAGGGTTCGCACCGCTTCCTCAAGCGCGTCTGGCGCCTGGCGCACGCCCATGTCAGCCAGGGCCTGCCGGGCAAGCTGGACGTGGCCGCCTTGAGCGACGAGCAGAAAGTCATTCGCCGCAGCACCCACCTGGCCATCAAGCACGCCAGCCAGGATGTGGGCCAGAACCACAAGTTCAACACCGCCATCGCCCAGGTGATGACGCTGATGAACGTGCTGGAAAAAGCGCCACACGTCACCGAACAGGATCGTGCGCTGGTTCACGAAGGCCTCGAGGCGGTCACCCTGCTGCTGGCCCCGATCACGCCGCACATCAGTCATGAACTGTGGAACCGCCTGGGCCACAACGATGCCGTCATTGATGCCCGCTGGCCGGTGCAGGATGACAGCGCGCTGGTACAGGACACGCTGCAGTTGGTGATCCAAGTCAACGGCAAACTGCGCGGCCAGATCGACATGCCGGCCAGCGCCAGCCGCGAAGACGTCGAAGCAGCCGCGCGCTGCAACGAGAACGTGCTGCGCTTTACCGAAGGCCTGACGATCCGCAAAGTGATCGTGGTGCCGGGTAAACTGGTCAACATCGTCGCCAGCTAAATCGGATCGGGCGCAGGGCTTGAGCGCTGCGCCGAACTAAACCTTCAGGGCCTCGATAAGGCCCGCATGGTTTCAAGGGGAGCAATAAAATGATCAAACGCAACTTGCTGGTGATGGGCCTTGCTGTGCTGCTGAGCGCTTGCGGCTTCCAGCTGCGTGGTACCGGCACCAATGAACTGACCATCAAGGAATTGGACGTCAGCGCCCGCAACGCCTATGGCGAAACCGTTGTGCAACTGCGCGACACACTGGAAAACAGTGGCGTGCATGTCTACACCGGCGCGACCTACAAGCTGTTCCTGGCAGACGAGAAAGAAACCCAGCGTAACCTCAGCTACGCCAGCGCTGGCCGTGCGTCCGATATCGAGCTGAACACCTCGTTGGTTTTTGAAATGCAGGGCCGCGACCATCTGCCATTGATGGGTGACAAGATCGAAGTGCAAAAGGTCGTAAGCCACGATGGCAACAACCTGGTGGGCTCGGACTCGGAAATGACCCAGGTACGCAAAGAAATGCGTCGTGAGCTGGTCCAGCGCGTGATGCTGCGCCTGCAACAGCTGACGCCGGAAAAACTGGAACTCCTGCAACAAACCGCCGACAACAAGGCCAAGGCTGACGCCGATGCCCTGAAAGCCGCGCAAGAGTACGAAAACAACACGCCGAAACAATCGCCTGTTGAAGTCCCTGTAGAGTAAGCCAGACGGGGCGCCCCAGGCGCCCCGTTCATCTCGCCTATGAAACTCGCCCCCGCCCAACTCGCCAAACACCTGCAAGGTGCTCTCGCGCCTGTCTATATCGTCAGCGGTGATGACCCGTTGCTGTGCCAGGAAGCGGCAGACGCCATTCGCACCGCCGCACGCCAGCAAGGCTTCGACGAACGCCAGGTGTTCAGCGCCGACGCCAGTTTCGACTGGGGCACGCTGCTGCAAGCCGGCGCAAGCATGTCGCTGTTTGCCGAGAAACGCCTGCTGGAACTGCGTCTGCCGTCGGGCAAGCCTGGGGACAAGGGCGCGGCGGCCTTCATCGAGTACTGTTCGCGGCCTGCCGAAGACACGGTGTTACTGATCAGCCTGCCCAAGCTCGACGGCAGCGCGCAGAAAACCAAGTGGGGCAAAGCGCTGGTGGAAGGGGCACAGACCCAGTTCATCCAGATCTGGCCGGTGGACAGCAATCAGTTGCCGCAGTGGATTCGTCAGCGCCTGTCCCAATCCGGGCTGTCGGCCACGCAGGACGCCGTGGAGCTGATCGCCGCCCGCGTCGAAGGCAACCTGCTTGCCGCTGCCCAGGAGATCGAAAAGCTCAAGCTGATGGCCGAAGACGGGCAGATCACCGTCGAAACCGTGCAGGGCGCCGTGGCTGATAGCGCGCGCTTTGACGTGTTCGGGCTGGTGGATGCCATCCTCAACGGCGAGCCCGCCCACGCCCTGCGCATGCTCGAAGGGTTGCGCGGTGAAGGGGTGGAACCGCCGGTGATTCTCTGGGCCCTGGCCCGCGAGTTACGGGTACTGGCCAATATTGCACTGCAATACAGCCAGGGCACGCCGTTGGACAAATGCTTCAGCCAGGCCCGGCCGCCTGTCTGGGACAAGCGCAAACCACTGATGAGCAAAGCCCTGCAACGGCACTCGGCGCAACGCTGGGCGCAATTGTTGCTGGAGGCCCAGCGCATCGACGCACAAATCAAAGGCCAGGCAGCCGGTTCGCCGTGGATGAGCCTGAGTCGTTTGTCACTGTTGATGTCTGGCCAGCGCCTGACATTACCTGCCGAATAACGCCGCGCTTAAAAACACCGCAAAACCACTGTGGGAGGGGGCTTGCCCCTCCCACATGTTGGCTGTGTTTTCATTTCAAAAAACTTGTCAGGCTTTACAGCGGCCAGACTTCGGCAGATGATTTGCAGCGCTGCATCCCACCTGAAAAGAGTAACGATCATGAGCAAAAAGCCATCTAAGCATGGCCTCAACAAGGCCAAATCCATCATCGCCCAGCCACTGTTCCGCAGCCGTCAGGAACGCGCCGGCAAGGGCAAAGGCAGCTACCGCCGCGAAGCCTTCCAGTCTAATAGCTGGGAGGCTTCTTACTTTCTGGCTGCCTGAAGGCAAGCGGCCCTCCGGCATGATAAGGTCAGCACTTGATTTGTAATCCCTGGACCTGTGCATGCCCTCTCGTCTTTCCCGTCGTTGGCACCTTCGCCAATTGATCGCTGCCTCCAGCCTCATTCTGCTTGTCGCCTGCGCGGAAAAACCCACCGCCGCAGATGCTCAACCCCTGCCAACACTGTCGACCGCACCGGTCGTTGCGCCCGCTGTCGTGGCCCCGCTGGCCGTGGACAACCTGGACATCCAGCCCACCCAGACCTTTGCCGAATGGCAGGCCGGTTTCCGTGCGCAAGCCTTGGCGGCCGGGATTACGCCAGCCGTCTTTGATACGGCCTTCGCCAATATCACCCCGGACATGGCAGTGATCCGCGCCGACCGCAGCCAGCCGGAATTTTCCCGCCCGGTGTGGGAATACCTCGACGGCGCGCTGTCGCCAGTACGCGTGCGTAATGGCCAGGCACTGTTGATCAAGTACGCCGACACCCTGCAAAGCATCGAGCAACGTTATGGCGTCGACCGCCAGGCGCTCGTCTCGGTGTGGGGCATGGAGAGTAACTTCGGTCAGTTCCAGGGCAATAACTCGGTGATCCGCTCCCTGGCGACCCTGGCCTACGAAGGTCGGCGCCCAGCCTTTGCCCAGGCGCAATTGCTCGCGGCGCTGCAGATCATCCAGCACGGCGACATCCAGGCCGACCAAATGCGCGGCTCGTGGGCGGGCGCCATGGGCCAGACCCAGTTCATCCCGACCACCTACAACACCCACGCCGTGGACTTCGACGGCGACGGTCGCCGTGATATCTGGAACAGCCCGGCCGACGCCCTCGCCTCCACCGCGCATTACCTGCAAAGCTCCGGCTGGCAGAAAGGCCAGCCGTGGGGTTTCGAAGTCAAACAACTGCCGACCAACTTCGATTACGCCCTGGCCGACGGTGGCGTGCGCAAGACCGTCGCCGACTGGCTGAAACTGGGCATCCAATTGCCGCCGGGGGCGAGCATGCCGCCTAACGTCGACCAGCTCTCCGCCGCCCTGTTGCTGCCGGCGGGTTACCGTGGCCCGGCGTTTCTGGTGCTGGATAACTTCCGCGCAATCCTCAAGTACAACAACTCGTCGTCCTACGCATTGGCCGTTGGCCTGCTGTCGGAGCGCTTCGGCGGAAGCGGTGTGATTCGGGGCGATTGGCCGAAAGATGAACTGCCGCTGAGTCGTTCCCAGCGTATTGATCTGCAGACCGTACTCAGCACCAATGGCTATGACGCGGGCAACCCGGACGGGATTATCGGCGCTAACACGCGCAAGGCGATCCGTGCGGCGCAACAGTCACTGGGCTGGCCGGCGGATGGTTATCCGACGGTGAAATTGCTGGAGTCGTTGCAGAACCGTTAGATCGGCTTATGGCAACTACCGCTATCGGGGGCAAGCCCCCTCCCACATTTGACTGCATTTCAAAGGATGTACGCGGTCCAAATGTGGGAGGGAGCTTGCTCCCGATAGCGGTTTAGCAGACGACAGATTCAGGGGTTGAACACCACATCCTGCTCCAACACCACCCGCTGCTCCCCCGCATCCAACCGCACCCACGCCCCCATCGGCAGCGTCAGGTTCGGATCGCAATGCCCACTGCGCCAGCCGGACAGTACCGGGATGCGTAGCGGTTCGAAGGTCTGTTTCAGCAGCCGCTCCAACGCGGCGTTATCCACACCCGCCACATCCCCCACCAGCACACCCGCTACCTGGGCCAGCTTGCCGGCCAGGCGCAGATGCGTCAGCAAGCGGTCGATGCGGTAGATCGGCTCGTTGACGTCTTCGATAAACAGAATGATGCCCTCGGCATCGATTTCGTAGGACGTGCCCATCACCGCTGCGATCATCGACAGGTTGCCGCCGAGCAAGCGCCCACAGGCGATACCGGGCTCGATCGTGGTCAACGGGTAGGCTGCAGGGTGAGTCAGCACGCTGCCTGCGCCGAGCTGGCCACGCAGCATGTTGAACAGCGACGATTCGGTCGGTGGCTGCTTGTCGCCGAGCAGGTCGGCATTCAGCATCGGGCCGTGGAAGGTCACAAAACCGGCATAGCGGTTGATTGCCAGGTGCAACGCGGTGATGTCGCTATACCCCACAAATGGCTTGGGGTTGGCGCGCAGCAGGTCGAAGTCCAGGCGGTCCAGCAGGCGGGGCGTGCCGTAGCCGCCGCGCAGGCAGAAAATCGCATCAATCGCGGGGTCGGCGAAGGCGGCGTGCAGGTCGTGCAGGCGCACATCGTCGCTGCCAGCCAGGTAGCCGTCGCGTTCATATACACCCGCGAAGATGCGCAGCTCATAGCCACGGGCGCGCATCCATTGCCCGGCTTTTTCCACGTCCAGCGCGGCAGGGCCGGCGGGCGCGATCAGGCCAATGGTGGCTTCAGAACGCAATGCAGGTACGGCGGCGGTCATCCACGATTCTCCCTAATCAACGCGGAACGAAATGTGGGAGGGGGATTGCCCCCGATAGCGGTGGTTCAGTCACCAGAGGCAGTGACTGACACTCTGCAATCGGGGGCAAGCCCCCTCCCACATTGGACCTGCGGTGTTGCACAAATGCCTATCAGGAAACCAGGCTAGCCTTGACCAGCTTGGCCTGCTCGTCGGCGTGGTACGAGGAACGTACCAGCGGGCCCGACGCCACGTTCTTGAAGCCCATCTTGTAGCCTTCCTCGGCGAACCAGGCGAAGACGTCCGGGTGTACGAAACGCTGCACCGGCAAGTGGCTGCGGGACGGCTGCAGGTATTGGCCCAGGGTCAGCATGTCGATGTCGTGTTCGCGCATGCGCTGCATGACTTCGATCACTTCTTCGTCGGTTTCGCCCAGGCCCAGCATCAGGCCGGACTTGGTTGGGATGTGCGGCATCATCTGCTTGAATTTCTGCAGCAGGGTCAGCGACCACTGGTAGTCCGAACCTGGGCGCGCAGCCTTGTACAGGCGTGGCACGGTTTCCAGGTTGTGGTTGAACACATCCGGCGGCTCGGCGGCGGTGATTTCCAGCGCGACGTCCATGCGGCCACGGTAGTCCGGCACCAGGGTTTCGAGCATCACGTCCGGCGACAGCTTGCGGATTTCGCGGATGCAGTCGGCAAAGTGCTGGGCACCGCCGTCACGCAGGTCGTCGCGGTCGACCGAGGTGATCACTACGTACTTGAGCTTCAGGTCGGCGATGGCGATGGCCAGGCTTGCCGGCTCGTTGACGTCCAGCGGCTTCGGCCGGCCGTGGCCGACGTCGCAGAACGGGCAACGACGGGTGCAGATGTCACCCATGATCATGAAGGTGGCGGTGCCGCCGGAGAAGCATTCGCCCAGGTTCGGGCAGGACGCTTCTTCGCACACGCTGTGCAGCTTGTGCTTGCGCAGCAAAGCCTTGATCCGGTCGACTTCCGGCGAGACCGGGATGCGCACGCGAATCCAGTCAGGCTTTTTCGGCAGTTCGGTGGTCGGGATGATCTTGACCGGGATGCGTGCAACCTTGTCGGCGCCGCGCAGCTTGACGCCGGCTTCCACCTTGGCACGCGGGGCCGGGGCCGGACGCTCGGTGACGTCCAGCGTCGGGATCATGGTTTGCACTGCATCAGTAGTCATAGTCAGTCGATTCCGCCCGTAAGGGTCGTCTGCTCAGCATAGTCGAGGTGTTTGACGAGCTGCGCACGCAGCCGGGCACTTACCTCGGCAAATTTAATCGGTGTGGCGTGGTCGCTCAACTGGGTCATCGCCAACCCGGCATAACCGCACGGGTTGATACGCCGGAACGGCGCCAGGTCCATGTCCACATTCAGCGCCAGGCCATGAAACGAACAACCGTGGCGAATGCGCAGCCCCAGGGAGGCGATTTTCGCGCCATCCACATACACACCGGGCGCATCGGGCTTGGCCGTGGCGCTCACGCCGTAACTGGCCAACAGCTCGATCAGGCAAGCCTCCATGCGGTTCACCAGGTCGCGCACGCCAAACCCCAGCTTGCGCACGTCCAGCAGCAGATACGCCACCAGTTGACCGGGCCCATGGTAAGTCACTTGCCCCCCTCGGTCGACCTGCACCACCGGAATATCACCCGGAAGTAGTAGATGCTCGGCCTTGCCGGCCTGGCCCTGGGTGAACACCGGCGGGTGCTCCACCAGCCAGATTTCATCGGGAGCCGAGCTGCCGCGCTCGTTGGTGAAGCGCTGCATGGCGTGCCAGACGGGCTCGTAGTCCATCCGACCGAGCTCGCGAAAGCCCAGGACCTGTGGCATCACAGCACCATGTGTACGAAGCCGGTGGCCCGCAGTTCGCTGTTGATGTCGTAGAGCTGGTCTTGACCGATCGCAACGATGTGCAATTGGATCGTGGTGTACTTACCGTTGGTGCTCGAACGCTCATCCACACGGTTGTCGTTGATCGTCGCGTGTTTACGCACGATGTCGATAATCTTGTCCTTGTTGCCCACACCGGTATCGCTGATCACCTTGACGGGATAATCCGTCACCGGGAATTCGATCTTTGGCGCCTTTACTTCTTTATCGGTCATGGCGTAACAGCCTCGTAAGCGTAAGCCGTGGCGACGGGCAAAGCCCCGTGTCGGATCAACACGGGGCTTTGCAGGTGCACACTTATCAGTTGAACAAGCTGTAGAAGAATAGACGGATGCTATCCCACACGCGGCGGAAGATACCACCTTCGTCGACGGCGTCCAGGGCGATCAGGTCGGCACTGTGTACCACTTTATCGTCCAGTTTCACTTCGACCTTGCCGATCACGTCGCCCTTGGCGATTGGCGCAACCAGGTGCGGGTTCATGGTCATGCTGGCAGCGAGCTTTTTCAACTGGCCTTTAGGCATGGTCAGGGTCAGGTCTTCAGCCAGGCCGGCCTTGACTTGCGAGGTCGCGCCTTTCCATACCGGCGCGGTCGCCAGTTCAGCACCCTTCTGATAGAAGGTCTGGGTTTCGAAGAAGCGGAAACCGTAGGTCAGCAGTTTTTGCGTCTCGGCCGCACGGGCCTGCTCGCTGTTGGTGCCGAAGACCACGGCGATCAGGCGCTGGCCATCACGCACGGCGGACGACACCATGCAGTAGCCGGCTTCTTCGGTGTGACCGGTTTTCAGACCGTCAACGGTCTTGTCGCGCCACAGCAGCAGGTTGCGGTTAGGCTGCTTGATGTTGTTCCAGAAGAATTCCTTCTGGGAGTAGATCGCGTAGTGGACCGGGTCGACACGAATGATCGCGCGCGCCAGGATCGCCATGTCGTGAGCCGACGAGTAGTGCTCTGGGTTCGGCAGACCGGTCGGGTTCATGAAGTGGCTGTTGGTCATGCCCAGGTCGGCCACGGTTTTGTTCATCATGTCGGCGAACGCGTCTTCGCTGCCGGCGATGTGCTCGGACAGGGCGACGCTGGCGTCGTTACCGGACTGGATGATGATGCCGTGCAGCAGATCGCTGACCGTCACCTGCGAACCGACCTTGATGAACATCCGTGAACCGCCGGTGCGCCAGGCGTTTTCGCTGACAGTCACCGGGTCGTTTTCGCCGATCTGGCCGCGACGGATTTCCAGGGTCGCAATGTAGGCCGTCATCAGCTTGGTCAAGCTGGCGGGTGGCAGGCGCTGGTCACCGTTGTTTTCCACCAGCACGTTGCCACTGGCGGCATCCATGAGGACCCAGGCCTTGGCGGCCAGTTGCGGTGAAGCCGGCACCATTTCAACCGCCCAGGCGGCCGGGGTGATGATCAGCGAGATAAGCAGGCACGTGCGTTTGGCTAAGGTGATGATGTTCATCCGTCTCTCGAAATTACTTATGGAAACTTGCCCTCGCGGGCAAAACTTATTCAGACAGCCCGTTACCAGTCTGTCGCGTGTTCGGTTGCCTGCCCACCCCTTGCCCCTGGGTTTTATTGTTCAACGAGCCAACAACCAGGGCTCAGGCGCGCGCACGAACCTGAACCTTCAATCCTTTACGGTTTATTCGGCGCTGACCACGCTGGGTTGCCCCAGGTTGGCCAAACGCACGCTGTTCTGCACTTGCGCGACCTCGCTCGGCGAACCGATCGGGCCCATGCGCACGCGGTGCAAGGTCTGTTGATTGCGCACGATGGAGCTGATGAAGACCGGCGCATTGACCATGCCGCTCAGCTTGGACCTTAACAGCTCTGCCGCATCCGGGTTGGCGAAAGCGCCCACTTGCAGGTATTGCCCGCCAGCGGCCGAGGCCCCCGGCGCAGCGCGGGGCACGACGACCGTGTCAGGGGCGTGCTGTTGCGCAGGTGGCGTCCACTGCTCGATCTTGCCGGTCGACGCCGTCACTTGGGGTTGCGCGACCTGCGGCTCGTTGAGCATCAAGGGTGCCGGCTTACCACGCTGGGCCCAGTATTGCGCGGGGTCGATCCCTTCGACCTTGACCCGCGCGGTGCCGGTTTCGGCATAACCGAGTTTCTTCGCGGCAGCGTAGGACAAGTCGATGATCCGGTCCGAATAGAACGGCCCGCGATCGTTGACCCGCAGGATCACCGTGCGATTGTTGTCCAGGTTGGTCACGCGCACATAGCTGGGCAGCGGCAGGGTCTTGTGGGCCGCGCTCATGCCGTACAGGTCATAGACCTCGCCATTGGCCGTGTTCTGGCCGTGGAACTTGGTGCCGTACCACGACGCTGTACCCGACTGTACGTAGGTCTTGGAGTCCTGCAGCGGGAAGTAATTCTTGCCCAGCACGGTATAGGGGTTGGCCTTGTACGGGCCGGTGTGCAGGGTTGGCGTGGCATCCGGGATTTTCGACACGTCGACGTCCCACCACGGCGCACCGTCTTTATGCGCGCGGTTGATGTCCAGGCCCGGCTGGGAACGAACGGCGGCCCCCCCGGACTTTTGCGTCGGCGCGCGACTGGTGGAGCAACTGGCAACCAGCAAGGACAACGCGGCAAACGCCACCAGCTTGAGCGGTTTTTTCAACGGCGATGCCCGCATTACTTGTTGCCCCGTGCTTGGACCAGCATGTCAGACAGTTGATGCACGGCCATGGCGTACATCACACTGCGGTTATAACGCGTGATTGCGTAGAAATTCTTCAGGCCCATCCAGTATTCAGGGCCGTTTTCGCCTTCCAGGCGGAAAGCCGTAACCGGCATATCATCGCGCAGCGCATCATGACTTGACCAGCCCAGCGCCCGCAACTCCCCGACCGTCTTGGCCGGCTCGATACCCTGGGTCAGGCCTTCATCGGCGCGCTCACCGCTCACGTCGGCACGGCTGACCACCGGTTCGCCGCCCACCCAGCCATGGCGCTTGAAGTAGCTGGCCACGCTGCCGATGGCATCGTCCGGGTTGCTCCAGATATTGATATGGCCGTCGCCGTCAAAGTCCACCGCGTAGGCGCGAAAGCTGCTCGGCATAAACTGCGGCAAGCCCATCGCACCGGCGTAGGAGCCTTTGAGGGTCAGCGGGTCGACCTGTTCTTCGCGGGCCAGCAGCAGGAATTCGCGCAGTTCCTTACGGAAAAAATCGGCGCGGGGCGGGTAATCGAAGCCCAGGGTCGACAAGGCGTCGATTACCCGATAACTGCCGGTATTGCGCCCGTAGAAGGTTTCAATGCCAATGATCGAGACAATCACCTGGGCGGGCACGCCATATTCCTGCTCGGCGCGGGCCAGCACGGCTTCGTGCTCGCGCCAGAAGTCCACACCCCGTGCCACGCGGGCATCGGTCAGGAACATCGGGCGATAGTCCTTCCACTGCTTCACGCGTTCGGCCGGGCGGGAGATGGCGTCAAGGATCGCCTGCTTGCGCTGCGCCTCGCGGAACACGCCCATCAGCTGTTCACCGGCGAAGCCGTAGTCGCGGGTCATCTCACCGACGAACTCGGCGACTTGGGGCGAACCATCGTAGTCACCGGCCCGCGCCTCGTGCATGGCGCCCAGCAGCCCAATCAGGCTCATCCAGGACGCATGCCGAGTCGCCCAGCAGCGCATTACTTGCATTGACATCTTCACCTTATTCAAACCTGTGCGATCCATTTGCGATGCGTATGAATCGACATCAAAACCCCAAACGCTGACATCAATGTCACCAGCGAAGTTCCGCCGTAGCTAATGAACGGCAACGGCACCCCAACCACCGGCAACAGGCCACTGACCATACCGATGTTGACGAAAACGTAAACAAAAAAAGTCATGGTCAACGAACCCGCCAGCAATTTGCCGAACAACGTCTGCGCCTGCGCGGTGATCACCAGGCCACGACCAATCAACAGTAAATAGATCAACAGCAACGCGCAAATGCCCACCAGGCCGAACTCTTCGCCCATCACCGCAATAATGAAATCGGTGTGGCTCTCAGGCAAAAAGTCCAGGTGCGACTGGGTGCCCATCAGCCAGCCTTTGCCAAAGACACCGCCAGAACCGATGGCCGCCTTCGACTGGATGATGTTCCAGCCAGTACCCAGCGGATCGCTCTCCGGGTCGAGAAACGTGAGAATCCGCTGCTTCTGGTAGTCATGCATAAAGAAGAACCACATGGCCACGGCCACCGGCACGGCGGCGGCGAGCACGCTGAGAATCCAGCGCCAGCGCAAGCCGCCCATGAACAGCACGAACGCGCCGCCCGCCAGGATCAGCAGCGAGGTACCGAGGTCCGGCTGGCGCACGATGAGGATAAACGGCACGCCGATCAGGATCAGGCTGATCCCCACATGCTTGAGTTGCGGCGGCAAGGTGCGCTTGGACAAGTACCAGGCGATGGTCGCCGGCATCAAGATCTTCATGAATTCCGACGGTTGGAAGCGAATCACCCCCGGAATATTGATCCAGCGGGTCGCGCCCATGGCGTTGTGGCCCATCACGTCCACCACCACCAGCAGCAACACGCCGGCGACATACCCCAACGGCACCCAGCGCGCCATGAAACGCGGCTCCAACTGGGCAATCACCACCATCGACAACAGGCCCAGGCCGAACGACGACGCTTGCTTGATCAGCAGGTCCCAGTTCTTGCCGCTGGCCGAATACAGTACGAACAGGCTGCCGGCCGCCAGGGTCAGCAGCAGGATCAGCAACGGGCCATCAATGTGCATGCGCTGCAGCAATGTCGCGCGGCGACGCATCACATCCTCGCTGGAAAGGATGCGGTCAAAATTACTCTTCACTGGCCGTAACCTCGGTGCTTGAAGGGGGGCCGCCATATTCGGGCTTGAGCTTGCCGTCGTCGGTCAACAGCCAGGCATCCATCACTTGACGGACCACTGGCGCCGCGACGCCCGAACCGGACTCGCCGTTCTCGACCATCACGGCGACCACGATCTTAGGGTCGTCCGCCGGGGCGAAGCCGACAAACAAGGCGTGGTCGCGGTGGCGTTCCTGAACTTTGGAACGGTCATATTTTTCGCCTTGCTTGATCGCGACCACCTGGGCCGTACCGCTCTTGCCAGCAATGCGATATTGCGCCCCGATCGCCGCCTTGCGCGCCGTGCCCCGGGCGCCGTGCATCACCTGCTGCATGCCGTGGTTGACCTTGGTCCAGTCCGACGGGTCACGCAGCACAATGTCCGGAATCGGGTTTGCATCCACCGGCTTTTCGCCCTCGATGGTGCGGGCCAGGTGTGGCCGGTTCCAGATGCCTTTGTTGGCGACCAGTGCCGTGGCCTGGGCCAGTTGCAGCGGCGTGGCCTGCATGTAGCCCTGGCCGATGCCGAGGATCAGCGTCTCGCCGGGGAACCACGCCTGACGGCGGGTGGCACGTTTCCATTCGCGCGACGGCATCAGGCCGGGCGACTCTTCGAACATGTCCAGGGAGACTTTCTGACCGAGCCCGAACTTGCCCATGTAGGCCGACAGGCGATCGATCCCCAGCTTGTGGGCCAGGTCATAAAAATAGGTGTCGTTGGAACGCATGATTGCGGTGTCCAGGTCGACATAGCCGTCACCGGTGCGGTTCCAGTTACGGTATTTGTGATCGTAATTAGGCAGCATGTAATAGCCGGGGTCGAACACACGACTCGACGCCGTGACCACGCCCGCGTCCAGGCCGGCAATCGCCACCGCCGGCTTGATCGTCGAACCCGGCGGATACAGGCCGCGCAACACCCGGTTGAACAGCGGCCGGTCGATGGAATCGCGCAGCTCGGCGTAGGCCTTGAAGCTGATCCCCGTCACGAACAGGTTGGGGTCGAAACTGGGCTGGCTGACCATGGCCAGGACTTCGCCCGTATTCGGGTCCAGCGCCACCACAGCACCACGTCGCCCACCCAGGGCCATCTCGGCGGCTTCCTGCAGCTTGATGTCCAGGCTCAGCACAATGTCCTTGCCCGGCACCGGGTCGGTACGCTTGAGCACCCGCAGCACGCGGCCGCGAGCGTTGGTCTCGACCTCTTCGTAACCCACCTGGCCGTGCAGCTCGGGCTCGTAGAAGCGCTCGATGCCGGTCTTGCCGATATGGTGGGTGCCGCTGTAATTGACCGGGTCGAGGCTTTTCAGCTCTTTCTCGTTGATCCGCCCCATATAACCGACGGAGTGCGCGAAGTGCGGCCCTTGCGGGTAATGCCGCACCAGTTGCGCCACCACTTCCACGCCCGGCAGGCGGAACTGGTTCACCGCAATCCGGGCGATCTGCTCTTCGGTCAGCTCAAACAGGATCGGCACCGGCTCGAACGGCCGACGCCCCTGTTTCATGCGCTTTTCGAAGATCGCCCGGTCTTCCGGGGTCAGTTGCAGCACGTCGACGATCACATCGAGGACCTGCTGCCAGTCGCCGGAGCGTTCGCGGGTCATGCTCAGGCTGAAGCTGGGCCGGTTATCCGCGACCACCACGCCGTTGCGGTCGAAAATCAGGCCACGGGTCGGCGGAATCGGCTGCACATGCACCCGGTTGTTTTCCGACAGTGTGGAGTGATACTCGTACTGGATCACCTGCAGGAAATACAGGCGCGCAATCAACACCCCGATCAACGTCACCACCATGATCGCGCCAAAAACCACGCGCGCGCGTACCAGACGTGCGTCTTTCTCGTGGTCCTTGATGCGGATCGGCTGAGTCATCGGGAGGGGCGCAGACTATTTGTGGTAAGGGTGCCCGGACAGAACTGTCCAGGCGCGATACAGCTGTTCACCGATCAGAATCCTTACCAACGGGTGCGGCAACGTCAGCGCCGACAGCGACCAGCGTTGGTCCGCCCGCGCACAGACCTCCGGCGCCAGCCCCTCGGGGCCGCCGACCATGAAGTTGACAGTGCGCGAGTCCAGGCGCCAGCGATCCAGTTCAACCGCCAATTGCTCGGTGCTCCAGGGCTTGCCGTGGACTTCGAGGGTGACGATGCGCTCGTTGGGGCCGACCTTGGCCAGCATGGCTTCGCCTTCCTGACGGATAAAGCGAGCCACATCGGCGTTCTTGCCCCGGGTGTTGAGCGGTATTTCCACCAGCTCAAGCGACAGCTCGGCGGGCAGACGCTTGGCATATTCGTGCCAGCCTTCTTCCACCCACTTGGGCATGCGTGAACCGACAGCGATCAGACGCAGGCGCACAGCCGTTCCTTATTCCTGGTCTTTGTTGAGCTTGTCGAAGTGCGCATGGCCCACTTCAGGGTTGTGGTGCTTGCCATCCGCCGCGCGGCTCTGCTCGGCACCTTTCCACAAACGCTCCAGGTCGTAGAACTGACGGGCGTTGGAGGTCATCATGTGAACGATCACGTCGTCCATGTCCAGCAGCACCCAGTCGCTGTCGCCCTTGCCTTCTTCACCCAGCGGCTTCACGCCTTGGGCTTTGACGGCTTCGCGCACTTTGTCCAGCATCGCGCCGATCTGGCGGTTGGAGGTACCGGTGGCGATGATCATGAAGTCGGTGATGCTCTGCTTGTCGCGCACGTCCAGCACCTGGATGTCCTGGGCCTTGACGTCTTCCAGGGCAGCCACGGCGACTTTCACCAGCTCTTCGCCAGCCAGTTCCGGGCCAACATGGGCTTCAACCGGCAGTGGCGCGCTTTTGAAGGTGCCTTTGCGCTTAACTTTGCTTACGTCTTTGTTCGTCATATAAAACTCGTTTTGCTCGTATGTTCGGGCGCTCGCTGCACGATTGTTCGTGCGTTCAAGCGCGCCTTTTCAGTTCGACGCACGGTAAAGTCCGTGCGCATCGATGTAGGCCAGGACCGCGTCAGGCACCAGGAAACGTACCGACTTCCCGCTGGCCAGCAGTTGACGGATCTGGGTGGCGGACACCGCAAGCGGGGTCTGCCAGACGAATGCAATATTCCCGTTCGGCCCGGTCAGGGCCAAGGGGTCACTTACCGACCGCGCGGCCAGCAGGTTGCGCAAGGCATCCGGCGGTTCGCTGTCGGCATCCGGGCGTTGCAAAACCAGGATGTGGCAATGCTGGAGGAGTTCCTCCCAGCGATGCCAAGAGGGCAGGCCGCAAAATGCGTCCCAGCCCAAAAGCAGAAACAACTGGTCGTCCGCGGCCAACTCGGCACGCATCAGCTCCAGGGTGTCGACAGTGTAGGACGGTTTATCGCGCTTGAGCTCGCGGTCGTCCACCACCAACGGCGGTATGCCAGCGACGGCAAGGCGCACCATTTCCAGGCGCTGCTGCGCTGACACCTGCGGCGTATCGCGGTGCGGCGGCCGGGCATTGGGGATCACACGCAATTCGTCCAGCGCAAGGGCATCCGCGACTTCCAGGGCGCTGCGCAAATGGCCGATATGCACGGGGTCAAAAGTGCCGCCGAGCAACCCGATGCGTTTACCCATCAAGTGCGCACATGACCGTCGCCGAACACTACATACTTCTCGCTGGTCAGGCCTTCCAGGCCAACCGGGCCGCGTGCGTGGAGCTTGTCGGTGGAGATACCGATCTCCGCCCCCAGGCCATACTCGAAGCCGTCGGCAAAGCGCGTCGAGGCGTTGACCATCACCGAAGCGGAGTCCACTTCGGTGAGGAAACGCCGGGCATCGCTGAAATGCTCGGTAACAATGGCGTCGGTGTGCTTGGAGCCGTATTTGTTGATGTGTTCGATGGCCTGGTCAAGGTCGTCGACGATGCGGATCGACAGGATCGGCGCCGTGTACTCGGTGTACCAGTCTTGCTCGGTGGCTTCGATCACGTCCGCGCCGAGCAGCGCACGGGTACGCTCGCAACCACGCAGTTCAACACCCTTGTCGCGGTAGATGGCAGCCAGCGGCGGCAGCACGCGATCGGCAATGCCGGCGTGCACCAGCAGGGTTTCCATGGTGTTGCACGGGGCGTAACGGTGCGTCTTGGCGTTGTCGGCGATGCGGATCGCCTTGTCGATGTCGGCCGCGATGTCGATGTAAACGTGGCAGACGCCGTCCAGATGCTTGATCACCGGCACCTTGGCATCACGGCTGACGCGTTCGATCAGGCTCTTGCCACCGCGCGGCACGATCACGTCGACGAATTCCGGCATGGTGATCAGCGCGCCGACGGCGGCGCGGTCGGTGGTTTCCACCACTTGCACCACTTCGGCCGGCAACTCGGCCACGGCCAGGCCTTGCTGGATGCAGGCGGCAATCGCGCGATTGGAATGAATCGCCTCGGAACCGCCACGCAGGATGGTCGCGTTGCCGGACTTGAGGCACAGGCTCGCCGCATCGATGGTCACGTTCGGGCGCGACTCATAGATGATACCGATCACGCCCAGGGGCACGCGCATCTTGCCGACCTGAATGCCGGACGGCAGGTAACGCATATCGCGGATTTCACCGATGGGGTCAGGCAGCTTGGCGACCTGACGCAGGCCTTCGATCATGTCGTCGATACGCGCAGGGGTCAGCGCCAGGCGGTCGAGCAGCGCCGGCTCCAGGCCATTGGCGCGGCCGTGGGCCAGGTCCAGTTCGTTGGCGGCAGCCAACTCGGAGCGCGAAGCATCCAGAGCATCGGCGGCGGCCAACAAGGCGCGGTTCTTCTGTGCGGTGCTCGCACGGGCGATCAACCGCGAGGCCTGACGGGCAGCGCGACCCAGGCGGGTCATGTAGTCAAGAACGGACTCAGTCATGGTCAGGGAGTCTTGGCAAAGAGGAAAGCGGCAGATTATAGCTGTGACGCCGCCCGACTGACAGCGGTGAGGGGCGGATGGTCGAAATGAACTGTAAAAACCTGGGGTTCAGCCGTAATTAAGGTGGGAGTTGTTATTATTCCGTCACATTTAGCCGTATTTACCCTGAACGCCATGTCGAGTGTTACCTCCCAACTCCCCGCCAGCGCCCTGCCCGACCGCTTCTTCGACCGCGATGCGCAACTCCTTGCGCGGGAATTGCTCGGCAAAGTCATCCGCCATCGTGTCGGAGATATCTGGCTTTCGGCACGGATTATTGAAACCGAAGCGTATTACATGGCCGAAAAAGGCAGCCATGCCTCACTGGGCTACACAGAAAAGCGTAAGGCTTTGTTTCTGGATGGTGGGCATATCTATATGTACTACGCCCGTGGCGGCGATTCGCTGAACTTCAGCGCCCAAGGCCCGGGCAATGCGGTATTGATCAAATCCGCCTATCCCTGGGTCGATGACATCTGCGGCCCGGCGAGTTTGGCGCAGATGCTGCTGAACAACCCGGACGCCAATGGCGGCCCGCGCCCCTCGCAGAAGCTCTGCGCCGGCCAGACCTTGCTGTGCAAGGCGCTGGGCCTGAAAGTACCAATGTGGGATGCCAAGCGCTTCGAACAGGAGCGGCTCTATGTGGAAGACGTCGGCCAGGTGCCGATGCACATTATCCAGACCACTCGCCTGGGCATTCCCAGCGGCAGGGATGAACACTTGATGTACCGCTTCGTCGATGCTGGCTATGCGGCCTATTGCACGCGGAACCCGCTGCGCCGGGGCCAGGTAGAAGGCCGCGACTATTTTTTGCTTTGAAGGCTTGAACCGGTTGTTCCTGCTGGAAATGGCTACCTGCAACGCAACCGATCCTCTGTGGGCGCTGATCGTCGGTGGATTGCCAATTGAAAAAACTGCATAAGTGGAGTGGATTGTATGGGCCAATGGCTCGATAGCATCACCGTCTGGCTGACGCTGAACCCCCAATGGCTGGCGGCGGCGGTATTTATCGTCGCATGCATAGAATGCCTGGCCATTGCCGGGTTGATCGTGCCCGGCACGGTGCTGCTGTTCGCCATTGCCACGCTGGCCGGCAGCGGTGCACTGCCCCTGAGTGAAACCCTGCTGCTGGGTTTTCTCGGCGGCCTGTTAGGCGATGGGGTGTCCTACTTCCTGGGGCGACATTTCCACCAGAACATCCGGCGCCTGCCCGGCCTGCGGCATCACCCTGAATGGATGAACGGCGCAGAGACCTACTTCCACAAGTACGGCATCGCCAGCCTGCTGGTAGGGCGCTTCATCGGCCCATTGCGCCCCATGCTGCCGATGGTGGCCGGCATGTGCGACATGCCGTTCCCGCGCTTTGCTCTCGTCAGCATTGTCGCGGCGGCCAGTTGGACGGTCGCCTACCTGCTGCCGGGCTGGGCGACCGGCGCGGCCTTCCGCCTGCCATTGCCGGCGGGGTTCTGGCCCGAAGCGGGGATTGTCGCGGCATGCCTGGCGGTGTTGCTGGGGTTGAGTTTGAACAGCAGCCTGCGCGGCCATCGCCAGGCCACGTTGTGGACCGGTTGCGCCAGCCTGATCCTGTTGATCGCGCTGTTTATCGGCTACCCGCACCTCAACGACTTCGACCAGGGGCTGAGCACCCTGGTGCAGGAGCATCGTAGCGCCTGGCTGGACGAGACCATGGTGAGGCTCACTCAACTGGGCGAGTTCAAGAAGATGTTTGTCGCCAGCGCCCTGCTCACTGGCCTGTTGTTACTGGCACGACAATGGCGCCACGCATTGTTTGTCGGCGTCACGCTGGGCGGGGCCGCGCTGATCAATACCACCACCAAGCAATTTTTTGCCCGTGGTCGCCCGGAAATCCTCACTGACCCGCTGACCAGCTTCAGCATGCCCAGTGGCCACGCCTCCGGCGCATTCGCGTTTTTCCTGGCCTTGGCGGTACTGGCCGGGCGCGGGCAACCCACGCGCCTGCGCCTGACCTGGCTGCTGCTGGGCTGCATTCCCGCCGCATTCATCGCGCTGTCGCGGGTCTACCTCGGCGCCCACTGGCCCACCGACATCCTGGCCGGAACACTGCTGGCGATGACCGTCTGCGCATTGAGCCTGAGCGCGGTCCAATACCGCAGCCCGCTGCCACCCATGCCGCAGAAAGCCTGGTGGCTGGTATTGCCCGTCGTAGTGGCGGTGCTCGGTTTCATCGCCTTTACCGGCACCCCGCACGCGCTGCTCAGGTACGCCTACTGACCCTTGGCCGGACCGATCCAGTCAATTGGGGCGGTTCGACGCTCGATGCACCTTTCGCGCCGCTCCAGCAGCATTTCGTCGGCAATTTCTGCGCCGCGCTCGGCGATGTATTCCGGACTACGCATTGCATCCTGCGCAAGCAACTGCGAAGTAATGGTGACAAAAAAAACGTCCCAGGCCGCCTGCTCCGATTGCACTAGCCGAATCATGTTCATCCCCTGATCAGTGGTTGTGTGATCGGAAACTATTTCAGCCAGTGCGACGGGAGCAACGCAGGAAAGTCTGAAAGCAGCGCCAGACAATTCCGAAGATCAGGTGAACAGCTCACCTTGCAACTCATCCAGCAGCATCTGGATCGCATCCAGCCGCTGCTGCGGATCATCGAGCTGCAGCAGGTCGATTTTGTCGGCCTCAGTGAACGGCAGCAAATACGCCAATTGATTGCCCAGGGCCTGCTGGCCATCGGCATGGGTGCCCATGTCCAGCGAGGCCACCATCGGGTGTTCGGCCAGGGCCTGGAGCAGGGCCAGCAGGTCGGCGTCCTCCTCTTCCAGCGCGTGGTCCGGCAGTTCCTCCAACCATTGCACCTCGGCCACCAGCAACTGGTCCTTCTGCACCTCGGCGTCGCGGACACGAAAGCGGCGCCCGCCCTCGACGCGAATGCCCAGCAGGCCGTTATCCTGCTGCTTGAAGTCACGTATCAGCGCTTCACAGCCGATCAGCGCGTAGCCATCCGCGGCCGTGCCTACCTCCTTGCCATCGAGGATGCACACCACGCCGAAACTTTCGCCCTTTTTCATGCAGCGGCTGATCATGTCCAGGTAGCGCACCTCGAACAATTGCAGGTCGAGGGTGCAGCCGGGAAATAGCACAGTGTTGAGCGGGAACAGCGCCAGACTCATAAAGGTTTCCTTAACCCCGATTCAAACAATCACCGACACGGCCAGCGGCAGGAACACCGCCGTCGCCACGCCCATGAGGCTCATGGCCAGCGCCGCAAAGGCGCCACATTCTTCGCTTTCCTGCAGGGCCACCGACGTGCCGACGGCGTGGGCGGTCATGCCCAGGGCCATGCCGCGCGCCTCGGGGCTGTGCACGCCCAGGCGCGACAAGTATGCCGGGCCGATCATCGCCCCGATCACCCCGGTGATCAGCACAAACACCGCAGCCAATGCAGCCACGCCGCCGATCTGCTCGGCCACCAGCATGGCAATCGGCGAGGTCACCGACTTGGGCGCCATCGTCATCAACATCCTGTGTTCGGCACCGAACCACCAGCCCAGCAATACACAGAGACCAGTGGCCAACACGCCACCTATCACCAGCGTAGTAAAAATCGGCCAGAACAATTGACGAATCCGTCGCAAGTTCAGATAGAGCGGCACCGCCAGGGCCACGGTCGCCGGGCCCAGCAGAATGCTCATGATCTCGGTGCTCTTGCGGTACTCGGCGTAACTCAGGCCACAGGTGAGCAACACGCCAATCACCAGCAGCATCGACACCAGCACCGGCTGCAGGAAGATCCAGCGGGTTTTCTCGAAGCCCGCGAGTACCAGTTGATAGGCGCCAAGGGTGATGCCGATGCCGAATAGCGGATGATGAATCACCGCTGTCCATGCGCCTTGCCAGTCGAAGGTCATGATTGCTCCTCCCTCTGCGCCTGGCGCTTGACCAGTTTTTGCATCAGCACGCCGACGAACCCCATGGCGATCACCAGCGACAACACCAACGCGCCGACGATGGCCCAGAAGTCGGCGGCAATATCCTTGGCGTACACCATCACTCCCACCGCCGGCGGCACCAGCAGCAACGGCAAGTAACGCAGCAGGCTGCTGGCCGCCAGGCTCAGGGGCTCAGCGACTTCGCCGCGCCACACCAGGTAACCCAGCATCAACAGCAAACCGATGATCGGCCCCGGCAACACCGGCATCAGCAAATGGTTGATCGCCGTGCCGATCAATTGAAACAGCACCAGCCATGTCAGACCGCGTAACAGCATCCGTTCTTCCCCCTCAAGACTCGCCCGCATTATAAACATGCCCACGCTATGCTCAGGCATTCGCAATAAGCATGGTGGATTGACCGGGCTGGTTGCCCATGATGATCTAACCTCGTTCTCGCACATCAATAAAAACCGATGAACCAAGGAGAGACGCAATGCCCTATGTACCTGTAGCGCAGCTCAAAGATTATGTCGGCAAGGAACTGGGACGTTCCGAATGGCTCACCATCGACCAGGCCCGTATCAACCTGTTCGCGGAGGCCACTGGCGATTATCAGTTCATCCACGTCGACCCGGTCAAGGCCGCGCAAACCCCGTTCGGCAGCACGATCGCCCACGGTTTCCTGTCACTGTCGCTGATGCCCAAGTTGATGGAAGACATCCTGATCATGCCCGAAGGCTTGAAGATGGCGATCAACTATGGCTTGGACAGTGTGCGTTTTATCCAGCCGGTGAAGGTCAATTCCAAGGTGCGCCTGAACGTGACGCTCACCGACGTCACCGAGAAAAAACCCGGCCAATGGCTGTTCAAGGCCACCGCCACCCTGGAAATCGAAGGCCAGGAAAAACCCGCTTACGTTGCCGAGTCGCTGTCACTCTGCTTCGTGTAAGCGCCGCCCTGTGGTGAGGCGCTGAAACTCACCACAGGGCACGTAAATTTATGTATGTAAGTCGTAGCTGCGGCATACTCGGCGCTCAATTATCCGGATCCCGCTATGCGCCCACTCGCTCCCCTTGTCCTTGCCCTGTTGCTCACCGCTTGCGGAGACGGCGAATCGCTGTTGCCGCCCGATGCGCGCCTGCCCGATGGCGGCCGTTACCGGGGTGACGTGGTCAATGGCTTGCTGCAGGGCCAGGGGCGCGTGGACTACCCCAACGGCAGCTGGTACACCGGCCAGTTCGACAAAGGCCAGTGGCACGGCCAGGGCGAATGGCACGGCAGCAACGGCGAAGTCTATAAAGGTCAATTCCAGCAAGGCCTGTTCGACGGCCAGGGTAGCCTGACCACTGCGGGCAGCCAGTATGGCGGCGGTTTCAAGCAAGGCCGACGCAACGGCGAAGGCACCCTCAAAGAGGGGCAGATGACCTATCGCGGCGAATTCAAGGACGATCAGTATTCCGGCCTCGGGCGCCTGGAGCTGGCCGACGGCAGCCAATACCAGGGCCAGTTCGCCCACGGCAAGCCCAATGGCGAAGGTCAGCGCAACGATGACAGCGGCAACCAGTTCAGCGGCCACTTCGTCGACGGCCAACTCGAAGGCAACGGCACCTTCAACAGCGCTGACGGCGACATCTACGTCGGCCAGTTCAAACAGAACCAACTGAACGGCAAGGGTCGCTACGAAAACGCCGACGGCGACGTGTGGATCGGCCAGTTCAAGGAAGGCGCCCTCAGCGGCAAGGGCGAGTTGATCGGCGTCGATAGCAGCCACTACGTCGGCCAGTTCAGCGATTGGCGCTTCAGCGGCGAAGGCCGCCTGAACCTCACCGACGGCAGCTTCTATATCGGCGGTTTCGACAGCGACAACTACCAGGGTCGTGGCACCTTGGTGCTCACCGATGGCACCGTGCAAGCGGGCACATGGGTCAACGGCATGCGCGTGCGCGACGCCGACGGCAAGCTGTTGCCCGACCCGTTGGAAATTGGCGTACTGGCCCAGGGCCACTTGCTCGATGCCGCCCTCGCCGCTGTGCCCGCCTCGACCCCCGCCGTGGAGCTGTACACCCTGGTATTGGCTGGCGACGGCAAACAAAGCGTGTTCCTGCGCGAAGCCGATTACGTCAGCAATATGCTCGCCAGCCGCTTCGGGGCGCGCGGACAGATTCGCCTGGTCAACCATCGCGACCATATCACCGACCGCCCCCTGGCCACCCGCGAAAGCCTGCGGCGTGCGGTGCAGACCCTGGCCGAACGTAGCGGGCCGGAGGACTTGGTATTTATCTACCTGACCAGCCACGGCACCCACGAACACGAACTGGTGCTCGACCAACCGCGCATGGAACTGGCCGATCTGCCGGCCGATGAGCTGGCCGCAGTACTCACGCCGCTGAAGAACCGCGACAAGATCGTGGTGATTTCCGCGTGCTACTCCGGCGGCTTCATTCCGGCACTGAAAGACGAGCACACCTTGATCATGACGGCTTCCCGCGCCGACCGCGTGTCATTCGGTTGCTCCGAAGAAGCCGACTTTACCTACTTCGGCGATGCCCTTTTCGCCCAGGCTTTCAACCAGACCGACGACTTGCAGCAAGCCTTCAAGCTGGCGCAACTGCACGTGACCGAACGCGAGCAGGCAGACAACTTCGAAGCCTCCGAACCGCAGATCTGGGCCCCCAAAGGCGTGATCGCCCATTGGCAACTATTACGCAAGCAGCAGGCACGAAAGGCGCTCGAAAGCGTCTCACTAAATAGCAGGGAAGCTAAAGGCAACTAAGCTGTAACGTGTAATAAGGGGGAAACACCATGTACCTGACACCTCAGCATATCTTGCTCGCCGGAGCTTCTGGCCTGACCGGTGAACACCTGCTCGATCGCCTGCTCAATGAACCCACCGTGACCCGCGTGCTGGCGCCCAGCCGCAAGCCGCTGGCCAAACACCCACGCCTGGAAAACCCGGTGGGCGACCCGGCGGTGTTCTTGCCGCAACTGCAGGGCCAGGTGGATATCGCCTTCTGCTGCCTGGGCACCACGATCAAGCAAGCCGGCTCCGAAGAAGCCTTTCGCGCCGTCGACCTGGACATGGTCGTGGGGTTTGCCAAGCGCGCGCGGGACATGGGCGCGCGGCACCTGATCGTCATCAGCGCGATTGGCGCCGACCCTAAATCCTCGATCTTCTACAACCGGGTCAAAGGGCAAATGGAAGAGGCCTTGAAGGCCCAGGGTTGGCCGCAACTGACCATCGTGCGGCCTTCGCTGTTACTGGGGGAACGCCTCGAACCGCGCCTGGCCGAGCAATTGGCCGGGCCGCTGTCACGGCTGATTCCCGGCAAGTACCACGGCATCGAAGTGTGCGAACTGGCCCGCGCCATGTGGCGGCTGGCGCTGGAAGAGCAGGACGGGGTGCGCGTGGTTGAGTCGGATGAGTTGCGCAAGCTTGGTAAGTAATTTTGCGGTGACCGGGCAGCCCTCATCGCGGGCAAGCCCGGCTCCCACATTTGGAACTGCGTGAACCACAATCAAATGTGGGAGCTGGCTTGCCCGCGATGAGGCCAGCACAGGTAATACACTTCTATAGGCCGCCTGTGGCGTTGAATCCTACGCCCACCACCGTCAACACCGACAGCGGCAACAGCAAGGTGTCGAGCAACGCGCTGGCCGGCAGGTCGACGCCGGGATAGCTCGGCGCCTCGGCACCAAAACGGTCCATGGCACAACAGCCGCCATTCATGGCGTACAGATCCAGCCGCGTGCCAGCGTACACCACCGGCGCACCGGGCTTGGCGGCATCCAGCGTGCGCGCGGTGGCGCAGCCCGTCAGTTGCAAGGCCAACAAGACCAGCAGTAGCTTATTCATCGCTGCTCAAATGATGCTCACCCCAACGCGGCAGCATGTCCTGCGGAATGTTCAGCAGATTGAGAATCCGCGCCACCACAAAGTCCACCAGGTCATCGATCGTCTGCGGTTGGTGATAGAACCCGGGCGACGCGGGCAAGATGGTCACACCCATGTTTGACAACTTGAGCATGTGCTCCAGGTGAATGCTCGAATAAGGCGCTTCACGCGGCACCAGAATCAACTGACGACGTTCTTTCAACGTCACATCGGCGGCCCGCTCGATCAAATTGTTGCAGGCGCCGGTGGCAATCGCCGACAACGTACCCGTGGAACACGGCACCACCACCATCGCCGCCGGCGCGCCGGAGCCCGAGGCCACCGGCGACATCCAATCCTCTTTACCGTAGACCCTGATCTGCCCCGCCGCCGCACCGGTGTACTCGGTGAGGAACGCCTGCATCATCTGCACCTTGGGTGGCAGCGCGACATCGGTCTCGGTGGCCATCACCAGTTGCGCGGCCTTGGAGATCAGGAAGTGCACCTCACGCTCCTCGCGCACCAGGCAGTCGAGCAGGCGCAGGCCATAAGGCGCGCCGGATGCGCCGGTCATGGCCAGGGTAACGCGCTCCGGCCCGCTCATTTCAGGGCCTCGGCCAGTTTACCGTGCAGGCCGCCGAAGCCGCCGTTGCTCATCACCACCACGTGGGTGCCGGGCTTGGCCTGTTGCTTGACGAATTCGATGATTCCTTCGATGGAATCGCAGACCTTCGACGGCACGCGACACAGCGCCGCAATGGCGGGCAAGTCCCACCCCAGGTTGGCCGGCGCGTACCAGACCACTTGGTCCGCGTCGTTGACGCTCTCCGGCAAACCATCGCGGTGTGCGCCGAGCTTCATGGAGTTGGAACGCGGTTCGATAATGGCAATGATCGGCGCATCACCGACACGCTTGCGCAGGCCATCAAGGGTGGTGGCAATCGCCGTCGGGTGGTGGGCAAAGTCGTCGTAGATGGTAATCCCATTCACATCGGCGACCTTTTCCATGCGCCGTTTCACGCTTTTGAACGCACTCAATGCCGCGATGCCCATCGAAGGCACCACGCCAACATGCCGTGCGGCCGCCAGAGTGACCAAGGCGTTGGCGACGTTATGCTGGCCGGTCATATCCCAATCGACAATGCCTTGGGCTTCGCCTTCCAACAGCACTTCAAATTTGGAGCCGTCGTCACTGAGCAACCTGACCTGCCACTGCCCGCCCGCGCCGGTGGTTTGCACCGGGGTCCAGCAGCCCATGTCGATGACGCGCTGCAAGGCCGGTTCGGTGGTCGGATGGATCACCAGGCCTTCACTTGGGATGGTGCGCACCAAATGGTGGAACTGCCGCTCGATGGCCGCCAGATCGGGGAAGATATCCGCGTGATCGAACTCCAGATTGTTCAGGATCGCGGTGCGTGGGCGGTAGTGGACAAACTTGGAGCGTTTGTCGAAGAAAGCGCTGTCGTATTCATCGGCTTCGATCACGAAGAACGGCGTATCGCCCAAGCGCGCCGACACCGAGAAGTTCTGCGGCACACCGCCGATCAGGAAACCCGGGCTCATGCCCGCGTGCTCCAACACCCAAGCCAGCATGCTGCTGGTGGTGGTCTTGCCGTGAGTGCCCGCGACCGCCAGCACCCAACGCCCTTGCAGCACATGGTCCGCCAGCCATTGCGGGCCGGACACATAAGGCAAACCTTTGTTCAGTACGTACTCGACCGCCGGGTTGCCACGGGACATGGCGTTACCGATCACCACCAGATCGGGGGCCGGATCGAATTGGGATGGGTCATAGCCCTGGGTCAACTCGATGCCCTGGGCTTGCAGTTGCGTACTCATGGGCGGGTAGACGTTGGCGTCGGAACCCGTCACATGGTGGCCCAACTCTTTGGCCAGAACCGCCATCGAGCCCATGAAAGTACCGCAAATACCGAGAATATGAATGTGCATGGTCGACCTCGTAAAACATCGAGGCAGGTTAGCGCAGGGAGTGGGAAATCGCACTCTTTTAGCGGTACGCGCCGGATCAATCTGCTCGATTCGACCGGCAGCGCCGTCGTTGAGTCCGGTGCCGGCGCACGCCTTTACTGCACCGGACTCATGCGCAGACGAGTGTCACTATGGAGTGCCAGCAATCAACTGCCTACCGGCGCCGACATAACCTGCATCAGACAACCTGCGTTGAGGATGGCAGCCCCTTCGGCTCCAACACCGTATTGATACGGGAGATCTGATTTAAAACAGCCTGATTTCGTCGATCCAATGTTTCAAGACGGCGCACAGGATCTTTCTCGGTGGTGACGGCATCACGCTTAAAAGGCCTGAATATAAAATCGTTTTCCTCAGAAATTAATTTCAAGTTCGACTCGACGGTGGCGTATTGTTTTTCCACCATATCAAGTCGAGCAGTTGTCTCGGTTGGCCAATCAGGGCTTTTATCCAAGGCTTTACCCTCGCTCCCTTCGGTGTATGCCTGGATCGTATTACTGACCAGTACAAGTTTTAACTCCGCATTTTCCAAGCGCAACTCCAGATCTTGCGGCGATGCAAGACTCGACGCCGATCCCGCCACACCGTTCTGTTGACTCGGGGCGGGTTGGTGCGCAGGAGGAAGTAACGGGGTGTTGGCGCTAAACGTCCCCTTGATATGCTCACCACTCCACACGGAGCCTGCGTAAGTAGCAATACTCAATGGCGTACTGACCAAGCCGTTGACCGCGGCATTCACGAAAGCGTCGCGTGTCACGGTTTTCAAATCAGGCCCGGTCTTAAAAACGCCGGCCTTGACCAAGCGATCGGCAGTGACCAGGTTTTGCGCCACCTCTCCAAACGTCCTGGGAACGGGATGGGACCTGGAAGGAAGAGTACCGGCGCCGCTGAACGAATTGGTATTCACTAAAAGATTTCGAATGGGATTGGTTGTTGCAGAAGTGGGAGAGGGTTTGGGGAGAGACGATACCGGAACAGGATTATAGTGACCGGGCGTCCCCGAAGCCGGCAGGCTGGACCCTCTCAATGCTGGCCTGCGGAAAAGGCCTCCGATATTAATCCCTCTTTTACTACGAGCGTGTACGTTCGAGTTTAAACGTTCAGAGTCGTCAGTTTTGTCGCAATGGTCACTTTTCCAAGTAGTTGAACCGCCCTCGCGCGGACTACCCGTCGATCTACCATTATTGGCATCCGGGGTAAAATCAGCTGAAACATCAGCCGAGGGTGCTGCGGCACAAATGGAAATACCTGCAATATCCATATTCATCACCTGAGTTAATCAATAACAAACTTGCATTCACTGGGTGACAAAAAGATCCAACTCAGTTCCACCAACACAACATTACAGGTACTCGCCTACTTGCACCCCCGCTGCCATTGACACACACCACCCCAATAAACCCCCTATAAAAAACAGAAGTAAATCACCCTACAACCAAAAATCAAAAACCGCACTTATGCACTTGATAACAACTTACGCATTACAGCGCCGAACGCAGTTCAATCCCATGTTTTCGTAACTTTCTATATAACGTATTGCGGCTCACCCCCAACCGTTCAGCCACAAGTGTCATATGCCAGCGCTGCTGCGTCAGGACTTTCAACAATGCCAGGCGCTCGGCATCATCGAGCAGCGACAGGGATGGCACATCCGCAGCAGCCGTAGCCAAGGACGCCGGACGAATCGTCGGCGGTAGATCATCGACACGGATTAACGCCCCCTCACACAGCGCAACCATGGTGCGCAACACCGTGCGTAACTGCCGCACATTGCCCGGCCAGGTGAACGCCAGCAATGCCTGTCGCGCGCCAGCATCGAGCGTTATCGTCTGCCCACCGACTTCCTGGGCCAGCAAAAAATCCAGCACTTGCGACTTATCACTACGTTCGCGCAACGGTGGCAAGCCAATTTCGAAACCGTTAAGCCGGTAGTACAAATCTTCACGAAAGCTGCCGTCCTGCACACGTTGCAACAAATCCCGGTGGGTGGCACTGATGACCCTCACGTTGACCGCCTGGGGCTCGCCGCCGATGGGCACCACCAGGCGATCCTCCAGCACCCTTAATAGCCGGGTTTGCAAGGCCAGCGGCATGTCGCCGATTTCGTCCAGGAACAACGTGCCCCCGTCCGCCTGTTGCAGCTTGCCGCGCATGCCTTCCTTGCGGGCGCCAGTGAAGCTGCCGCCGCGATAGCCGAACAGTTCGCTTTCGATCAGGCTTTCCGGGATGGCGGCGCAATTGAGCGCGACAAAAGCCTTGTCCGCACGCTGGCTGGCCTGGTGTACGGCCTTGGCGAAGGCCTCTTTGCCGGAACCGGTTTCACCGTTTACCAGCAGCGGCACGTCACGCTCGAATACGCGTAGCGCCTTGCGAAAATCGCTTTGCAACGCGGGATCGCCCAGGCAGATACCGGGCCGCCGCTCGGGCTTGGCGGCAGCCACCGACGCTGGCGCCGGCACACTGCGCGGCTGGCCGCGCAACGCCGCAAACAGATGCCGACCGTCCCGCGTAAGCAACGGCCAACTTGCCGTGGCATTGGCGCTGGCGCGGCCCAGCAGTTGATCCAGGGAGCATTCGAAAAGCGCCTCCACCGGCTGCCCCAGCAGGCCACCGCGCACCTGCCCCAGCAGGTTCAGGGCACTTTGGTTGACCGCACAAATGCGCCCTTCCCCGTCGAACGCCAGCAGCCCTTCACTGAACAAGCCCACGGACTCCGCCTGCAGGTGAAAACGCAGTAGCCAGTGGTGCTCAAAGTGACGCAGGAAGTAACAACTCTCGATCATCTTCGCCGACAGGTTAACCAGCGCCATGGTGTGGAACTGACTCTGGCGCGACACCGCTTCCCGCGCCGATGACACGTCCAGCACCGCCAGCAATTCACCCTGGTGATCGAACACCGGGCTCGCCGAACAGGTCAGCCCGGTGTGGCGACCGCGAAAATGTTCATCGCGGTGAATGGTCAACGACTGACGCTCCACCAGGCAGGTGCCGATGCCATTGGTGCCCTCGCAGGCCTCGCTCCAGTCGGCGCCGAGCCACAGCCCGGCGCCTTCGAAAATCTTGCGTTCGGACGGCGCGGTGACACAGTTGAGGATCACCCCGTGCGCATCGGTGAGCAACACGGCGTGGCCGGCGCCCGACAGTTGCTGATGCAGGCTGTTCATCTCGCTGCCGGCAATGTGCAACACCTGCTGCAGGCGCTCGCGGCTTTCCAGCAGACGGCCATGTTCGAGCACCGTAGGAGCGATGGTCAGTGCTGGGTCAAGGTGATAATCCTCCAGGCAACGCAGCCAGGAGCGGGCGATGGACGGGTCGCTGCCGGGGCCCTGGGAAAGGTCTTGCCCACGAGTGACGGTCAAGACTTGCTGGGCATGGCGACTGAAATGATCGTGACGCATGTTCTTATTATTCTCCCTGCGTGAGAACACCCAGCATCCCCCAGCCACCCGGGCATTGCAATCCCGCGCCGGCCCACCGGTCACAGGCTGTACCGTTGATGGGACAAACTGTCACACCGACTGTACCAAGGCTGGCACAGCAGCGCTTTTCAGCACTCGCCAACCCCCTGATTTAACTGGCTTGCAAGGCAGTGGCCCGACCTTTGCTCTACGCTTTATCAAGCGCTTGCCGCGCTGCACTCCAATAAACATAAAAAGCCAGGAGATACCCACCATGCGTTACGCACACCCCGGTACTGAAGGCGCGATCGTTTCGTTCAAGGCCAAGTACGGCAACTACATCGGCGGCGAGTTCGTGGCGCCGGTCGATGGCAACTATTTCACCAATACCTCGCCGGTCAACGGCAAGCCAATCGCCGAATTCCCACGCTCCACCGCCAAAGACATCGACAAAGCGCTGGACGCCGCCCATGCCGCCGCTGACGCCTGGGGCAAAACCTCTGCCCAGGACCGTTCGCTGGTGCTGCTGAAGATCGCCGACCGTATCGAACAGAACCTCGAACTGCTGGCCATCACCGAAACCTGGGACAACGGCAAGGCCGTGCGTGAAACCCTCAACGCCGACATCCCGCTGGCTGCCGACCACTTCCGCTACTTCGCCGGTTGCATCCGCGCCCAGGAAGGCAGCAGCGCCGAAATCAACGAACACACCGCCGCCTATCACTTCCATGAGCCCCTGGGCGTGGTCGGCCAGATCATCCCGTGGAACTTCCCGCTGCTGATGGCCGCCTGGAAACTCGCCCCGGCCCTGGCCGCCGGCAACTGCGTGGTGCTCAAGCCAGCCGAGCAAACTCCGCTGGGCATCAGCGTGCTGATGGAAGTCATCGGCGACCTGCTGCCGCCGGGCGTGCTGAACGTGGTACACGGTTTCGGCAAAGAAGCTGGCGAAGCCCTGGCCACCAGCAAGCGCATCGCCAAGATTGCCTTCACCGGCTCCACTCCGGTGGGCGCGCACATCATGCATTGCGCGGCCGAGAACATTATTCCGTCCACCGTTGAACTGGGCGGCAAGTCGCCGAACATCTTCTTCGCCGACATCATGAACGCCGAACCGCAATTCATCGAGAAAGCCGCCGAAGGCCTGGTGCTGGCGTTCTTCAACCAGGGCGAAGTGTGCACCTGCCCATCCCGTGCGCTGGTGGAAGAATCGATCTACGACGACTTCATGAAAGTGGTGATGAAGAAGGTCGAGGCGATCAAGCGTGGCGATCCGCTGGACACCGACACCATGGTCGGCGCCCAGGCGTCCGAGCAGCAGTTCGACAAGATCCTGTCGTACCTGGAAATCGCCAAGGGCGAAGGCGCCGAGTTGCTGGCTGGCGGCAAGGTCGAGAAGCTGACCGGCGATCTGGCCACCGGTTATTACATCCAGCCGACCCTGCTCAAGGGCACCAACAAGATGCGGGTGTTCCAGGAAGAAATCTTCGGCCCAGTGGTGAGCATCACCACCTTCAAGGATGAAGCCGAAGCCCTGGCGATCGCCAACGACACCGAGTTCGGCCTCGGCGCCGGCCTGTGGACCCGCGACATCAACCGTGCCTACCGCATGGGCCGGGCGATCAAGGCCGGCCGCGTGTGGACCAACTGCTACCACCTATACCCGGCACATGCCGCGTTTGGCGGTTACAAAAAGTCCGGCGTGGGCCGCGAGACGCACAAGATGATGTTGGATCACTACCAGCAGACCAAGAACTTGCTGGTGAGCTACGACATTAATCCACTGGGCTTCTTCTAACTGACAACTCCCTCCCACATTTTAAATGCACTAAAAAATGTGGGAGGGGCGGTGCGACGATTCGACTTGCCCCCGATGGCGGTGCGTCAGTCACTTAATTGTTGGTTGATCCACTGCTATCGGGGACAAGTCGAATCGTCGCACCGCCCCTCCCACATTTAGATATTCATAAGTACTTGCCAATTGCATCCGGCACACAGAGTCCGAATTAAAAACAATAACAATCAAAGGTACTTCCCCATGCCTAGCGAACCCACTAGTTCTACCGTCGACTTCGAAAAAGTCGGCACCGACTACTTCCAACAACGCGAACTGAAAAAAGGCGCCGCCGGCTGGGTGCTGTTAGTCGGCCTTGGCGTTGCCTACGTAATCTCCGGCGACTACGCCGGCTGGAACTTCGGCCTGGCCCAAGGCGGCTGGGGCGGCATGTTCCTCGCCACATTGCTGATGGCCACCATGTACCTGTGCATGTGCTTTTCCCTGGCCGAACTGTCTTCCATGATCCCCACCGCCGGCGGTGGCTACGGTTTTGCCCGCAGCGCCTTTGGCCCTTGGGGCGGGTTCCTGACCGGCACCGCGATCCTGATCGAATACGCCATCGCCCCCGCCGCCATTGCGGTGTTCATCGGCGCCTATTGCGAGTCGCTGTTCGGCATTGGCGGCTGGATGATCTACCTGGCGTTCTACATCATCTTCATCGGCATCCATATCTTTGGCGTGGGCGAAGCCTTGAAGCTGATGTTTGTGATTACCGCCGTCGCCGCCATTGCGCTGGGTGTGTTTCTGGTGGCGATGGTGCCGCACTTCAACGTCGCCAACCTACTCGACATTCCAGTGACCGAAGCCAAGGGCGCCAGCACCTTCCTGCCATTTGGCTACGTCGGCGTGTGGGCGGCGATTCCGTATGCGATCTGGTTCTTCCTGGCGGTAGAAGGCGTTCCGTTGGCTGCCGAAGAAACCAAGAACCCGAAGCGCGATCTGCCCCGCGGCCTGATCGGCGCCATTGTGGTGCTGACCAGTTTTGCCCTGTTGATCCTGGTGATTGCACCGGGCGGCGCCGGCACCTATGCGCTGATCAAGTCCGGCAACCCACTGGTTGAAGCGTTGGCGCTGTCGTATGGCGGCTCGACCTGGATGGGCAGCTTCGTCAACCTGGTCGGCCTGGCGGGCTTGATTGCCAGTTTTTTCTCGATCATCTACGCCTATTCGCGGCAGATCTTCGCGCTGTCCCGCGCCGGCTACCTGCCGCGCAAACTGTCCCAGACCAATAAAAGCAAGGCGCCGGTCCTGGCGTTGGTGATCCCCGGCATTATCGGTTTCGGCCTGTCGCTGACCGGCCAGGGTGACCTGCTGATCCTGGTGGCGGTGTTTGGCGCGACCATTTCCTACGTGCTGATGATGGCCGCGCACATCACGCTGCGCATCCGTCGCCCCAAAATGGATCGTCCGTACCGCACGCCGGGCGGCATCTTCACCTCCGGCGTGGCGCTGGTATTGGCCTGCGTGGCCGTGGTAGCGGGCTTTCTGGTCGACCCACGGGTGGTGATTGGCGCTGCGATCATCTATGGAGTATTAATTGCTTACTTTGCTTTCTACAGCCGGCATCACTTAGTAGCAGGCACGCCGGAAGAAGAATTCGCGGCGATCCAGGCCGCAGAGGCCGCCTTGCACTAAATGCCGTAAACCTCGACGCGGGCGCCTTACCCACATTTGCCCGCGTCATCCAGGAGACACTGTATGGCAAGTTTTTCCCACGCGGTGGGTGCATCGACCTACCGCTTCGACAGCCTCAAGGACGTGATGGCCAAGGCCAGCCCCGCCCGTTCAGGGGATTTCCTCGCCGGCGTCGCCGCACAGAACGACGGCGAGCGGGTGGCGGCGCAAATGGCGCTGGCCAATATTCCGCTGAAGCACTTTCTGCAAGAGGCGCTGATCCCTTATGAAAGCGACGAAGTCACCCGTCTGATCATCGACACCCACGATAAACAGGCGTTTACCGCCGTCAGCCACCTGACCGTCGGCGGCCTGCGCGACTGGCTGCTCAGTGATGCGGCCGATGAACAATCCCTACGTGCACTAGCGCCAGGGCTGACACCGGAAATGGCCGCCGCCGTGTCGAAGATCATGCGCGTGCAAGACCTGGTGCTGGTCGCGCAGAAGATCCGCGTGGTCACCCGGTTTCGCGGCACCATGGGCCTGCGTGGCCGCTTGTCGACCCGCCTGCAACCCAACCACCCCACTGACGAACCGGCGGGCATCGCCGCGAGCATTCTCGACGGACTGCTCTACGGCAACGGCGACGCCATGATCGGCATCAACCCGGCCACCGACAGCATCGCCTCGATCTGCGCCATGCTGGAGATGCTCGACGCGATCATCCAGCGCTACGAAATCCCCACCCAGGCCTGCGTGCTGACCCACGTCACCACCTCCATCGAAGCCATCAACCGTGGCGTGCCGCTGGATCTGGTGTTCCAGTCGATCGCCGGCACCGAAGCGGCCAACGCCAGTTTCGGCATCAGCCTGAGCCTGCTGCAGGAAGGCTACGAAGCGGGCCTGAGCCTGAACCGTGGCACCCTGGGGCAGAACCTGATGTATTTCGAAACCGGCCAGGGCAGCGCCTTGTCGGCCAACGCGCACTTCGGCGTCGACCAGCAAACCTGCGAAACCCGCGCCTACGCCGTGGCCCGGCATTTCAAGCCGTTTTTGGTGAACACCGTGGTCGGTTTTATCGGCCCCGAGTATCTGTACAACGGCAAACAGATCATCCGCGCCGGCCTCGAGGACCACTTCTGCGGCAAGCTGCTGGGAGTGCCTATGGGGTGCGACATCTGCTACACCAACCATGCCGAGGCCGACCAGGACGACATGGACACCCTGCTGACCCTGCTGGGTGTGGCCGGGATCAACTTCATCATGGGCATTCCCGGTTCCGACGACATCATGCTCAACTACCAGACCACCTCGTTCCACGACGCCCTGTACGCCCGGCAAACATTGGGTTTAAAGCCGGCGCCGGAGTTTGAACAGTGGCTGGCGAAAATGGGCATCTTCACGCAAGCCGACGGCAAAGTGCGCTTCGGCAACAGCCTGCCACCGGCGTTTCGCCACGCCTTGGCGCAATTGGGATGAAGGAGCCGCCCGTGCAACCAGACTTACCCGAAAACCCGTGGTTGGAACTGCGTCGCCTGACCCCGGCGCGCATTGCCCTGGGCCGGACCGGCACCAGCATCCCGACCAACGCACAGCTAGACTTCCAATTCGCCCACGCCCAGGCGCGCGACGCGGTCCACCTGCCCTTCGACCACGCTGGCCTCAGCACTCAGCTTGCCGAGCGCGGGCGTGACAGCCTGTTACTGCACAGCGCCGCCCTCGACCGCCACAGCTACCTGCAACGCCCGGACCTGGGGCGGCGCCTGAGCGACGCATCGGCCCAGGCCCTGCGCGACCATGCGGCGGCCAACCCCGGCGGCGTCGACCTGGCCGTAGTGGTGGCCGATGGTCTGTCGGCGTTGGCGGTGCATAAACATACGTTGCCGTTTCTCACGCGCATGGAAGAACAGACCCACGCCGAAGGCTGGTCCCTGTCGCCGGTGATCCTGGTGGAACAGGGCCGCGTCGCAGTGGCCGATGAGATTGGCCAGTTACTCGGCGCCAAGATGGTGGTGATCCTCATCGGTGAACGGCCGGGGCTGAGTTCGCCGGACAGCCTGGGCCTGTATTTCACCTACAACCCCAAGGTCGGCCTCACCGATGCGTACCGCAACTGCATCTCCAACGTGCGCCTGGAAGGCTTGAGTTATGGCATGGCAGCCCACCGCCTGCTGTATTTGATGCGCGAGGCCTGCCGTCGACAGTTGTCGGGGGTCAATCTCAAGGATGAGGCGCAGCTTCAGACCATCGAGTCAGATGACCCGGACTTGGTGAAAGGCAATTTCCTGCTCAGTCCACCCACGGACTGATCCCCACACGATTGCGCTTTTTCGCGTCTTTAGGCAGCATCAAGTCACGGCCCCTCGCGGGGTCGTACCCCATTTGGAAGTTGAGGCCTGGCATGCGGATCACTCAAGCGACCCCGGAACACCTGGACCTGTTGACCCCGTTGTTCGTCAAATACCGCGAGTTCTACGGGGCCCTGCCGTTCCCGGACTCCTCGCGGGCCTTCCTGGAAAAGCGCCTGCGCCGCAAGGAGTCGGTGATCTACCTGGCCCTGGCCGATGACGACGACAAACGCTTGCTCGGGTTCTGTCAGCTGTATCCGAGCTTTTCTTCGTTGTCGCTCAAACGTGTGTGGATTCTCAACGACATCTACGTCGCCGAAGACGCGCGCCGGCAACTGGTGGCGGATAACCTGATGCGCACGGCGAAGAAGATGGCCAAGGAGACCCATGCCGTGAGGCTGCGGGTGTCGACCAGCAGCAACAATGACGTGGCGCAGAAGACATATGAGTCGATGGGGTTTCGCGAAGACACCGAGTTCAAAAACTACGTGCTGCCGATCAGCGAAGACTAAACTCAACGCCTCCAGACACCAAAAACCCCCTGTGGGAGGGGGCTTGCTCCCGAAAGCGGTGGATCATTCAGACTCTTTATAACTGACACGACTCCATCGAGGGCAAGCCCCCTCCCACATTTGGTTCTGTGGTGCTCGGGAGCCGAGTGCCATGACATCCCCCGCTACAAAACCCACACGCTTTTCACTTCTCAATCCGTATAATGCCGACCTTTCAGGGTTGTAAGAAGCGCGACAAATACTTGTAGCCTTATTACCCGAGCCTCCGCACAGGCCTGCCGAGCCGGGCCATTCACACAGGTGCCATCCATGGATTTCAACCCGCTTGACCTTATCCTGCATCTCGACGTTTACCTCGACCTGCTGGTAAAAAATTACGGTCTGTGGATCTACGCCATTCTGTTCCTTGTAATCTTTTGCGAAACCGGCCTGGTGGTCATGCCTTTCCTGCCGGGTGATTCATTACTGTTCATTGCCGGCGCGGTGGCGGCGGGCGGTGGCATGGACCCGGTCTTGCTCGCGGGCCTCTTGATGTTGGCGGCGATCCTCGGCGACAGCACCAACTACGTAATCGGGCGAACGGCCGGCGAACGCTTGTTCAGCAACCCGAATTCGAAAATCTTCCGCCGCGACTACCTGCAAAAAACCCACGACTTCTACGACAAGCACGGCGGCAAAACCGTGACCCTGGCGCGCTTCCTGCCGATCCTGCGGACCTTTGCACCGTTCGTCGCCGGCATCGCGAAAATGCCCTACCCGCGCTTTTTCGGTTTCAGCGTGCTGGGCACCGTCTTCTGGGTCGGCGGCCTGGTGACCCTCGGCTACTTCTTCGGCAACGTACCGTTTATCAAGAAAAACCTCTCGCTGCTGGTGGTGTTCATCATCCTGCTGTCGCTGGTGCCGATGATCATTAGCGTGTTCCGCAGCCGCTTTGGCCGCGCGTCTTCCGAAGCCAAGCCGCAGTAACCTGCGATGTGGTCCCTCAGCGCCTGGCGTCGCCGGCGCCTGCTGGCCAAGCACCCGATTGCCGATGACACCTGGCAGCGGGTGCGCGAGCACCTGACCTTCCTCGACGGCATCAGCGCCGAGCAAGACCAGTGGCTGCGCGAAGCCTGCGTGGTGTTTCTCGCCGAAAAACACCTCACCGCCCTGCCCGGCGTCGAGCTGCACCAGGAACAACGCCTGCTGCTCGCCGCCCAGGCACAACTGCCCCTGATGAACCTCGGCGACCTCGATTGGTATCAGGGCTTCCACGAGATCGTGCTGTACCCCGACGACTTCCTCAGCCCGCAACGCCATCGCGATGCCAGCGGCGTCGAGCACGAGTGGGACGGCGAGCACAGCGGCGAAGCCTGGCAACAAGGCCCGGTGATCCTCGCCTGGCCCGGCGTGCTGGCCAGCGGCAATTGGGAAGGCTACAACCTGGTGATCCACGAGCTGGCGCACAAGCTCGACATGCTCAACGGCGACGCCAACGGCCTGCCGCCCCTGCACCACGACATGCGTGTGCAAGAGTGGGCCAGCGTGATGCAAGGCGCCTACGACGAGCTTAATCGCCAGTTGGACGCCAACCCCGACGCCGAAACCGCCATCGACCCCTACGCCGCCGAAAACCCGGCGGAATTTTTCGCCGTCACCAGCGAATATTTTTTCAGCGCGCCCGATTTACTGATCAACAGTTATCCACAGGTGTACGCGCAACTGAGCCGCTTTTACCGCCAGGACCCTCTAGCCCGCCTCACCCAGCTGCAAGCGCACGACCCACGTTATCAGCCACAAGGCGAATGACTGTACGACGTCTGGTGAATGGCATCGGCGTCAGAATATGCCTATAATCGCCGCCACTTTTAGGCCAATCCGGCCATGTCCATGGCCAACTACGGGGGCAACGCCCAATGAGCTACAGCAAGATTCCGGCTGGCAAAGACCTGCCGAACGACATCTACGTCGCCATCGAGATTCCGGCCAACCACGCGCCGATCAAATACGAAATCGACAAAGACAGCGACTGCCTGTTCGTTGACCGGTTCATGGCCACCCCGATGTTCTACCCGGCCAACTACGGTTTCATCCCCAACACCCTGGCTGACGACGGCGACCCCCTCGACGTGCTGGTCGTAACCCCTTACCCGGTTACCCCAGGCTCGGTTATCCGCGCGCGTCCAGTCGGCATCCTGAACATGACCGACGACGGCGGCGGCGATGCCAAAGTCATCGCAGTCCCCCACGACAAGCTGTCCCAGCTGTACGTGGACGTGAAGGAATACACCGACCTGCCGCCACTGCTGCTGGAACAGATCAAGCACTTCTTCGAGAACTACAAAGACCTCGAAAAAGGCAAATGGGTGAAGATCGAAGGTTGGGGCAACGCAGACGCCGCCCGCGCCGAGATCATGAAGTCGGTCGCAGCCTACAAAGGCTGATACCTGCTCCTCATTGCTGCGACAATCAAAAAAGCCCCGATCATTCGGGGCTTTTTTTGTCGGAAAAACTAAACATCAAGTTCAACACTTAACACTCTATGTTGAACTAACAAGCAACAAAGAAAGATCAGGCTACAACTAAGCAAAAACCTACACCGGCAATTGAACGCATGGTTTATTTGATCTATTTTCCCGGCCAGTAAACTCTGCGTTTATGAATACATCAGGTGATCGCTTAAAAGCGTTATTACGGGAAGTTCATCTTTCCGCTTCCGACTTCGCCAAGAACCGCGGTGTCACGCCTCAACACGTGAACAACTGGTTCAAACGCGGCGTCCCCATGGGCCGACTCAACGAAATCGCAGAACTGCTGTGCGTCTCCAGCCGCTGGCTGCACGCCGGCGTAGGCCCTAAACACCCACCGGCCAACTTCCTGTTGGAAGGTCACGATGCAAGGAAAGCATTGCCCACCCGCGAAGAAAGCGGCAAATACCTCACAGGCCCCGTCCGTCACCCGGAAACCATCGACGTGGAGATCACCCTCCATCCGTCCTTCACCTCAACCGAACACATCCGCCTCTCGCGTCACACCCTCGACACCTTAAACGTAAACCCCGACCGCGCCCTCGGCGCCTACATGGTCGACAACAGCATGATCGACATCATCCAACAAGGCGCCACCCTCGCCATCGACCGCGGCCGCACCCAAATCGTCGACGGCGAAATCTACGCCGTCGAACACGACGACATGCTGCGCATCAAATACCTCTACAACCGCCCCGGCGGCGGCCTGCGCATGCGCAGCCACAACGCCGGCGAACACCCCGACGAATACCTGACCTTCGATCAACGCTTCGAACAGAACTTCCAGATCGTCGGCTGGGTATTCTGGTGGTCCACCCTCAACAACCGCCGCCCACCCGTGCCACTGGATGAACACCTACTGGGCTGGGAAGGCTCTAAATCCGATCCGGAGGTGGGCAACTGAGGGGAATGTGGGTATCATGCGCCGCACATTTGGCAGGGGTTGGTTTTAGGCCATTCACCCTGCCAGGCGATGCGGAAAACTCCCGCGGATGCCCCGACTATTCAGCCAGACGCGATGTTGGCTGAGCGATTTGAAGGCTGCTGAGGTTTGTCAAAAACAAGCTGAGGCAGTCCCCGAGAAGCCGGCCACAAGCCGGCTTTTTAATGCCTGCAGTCATCGAAATCCAAATACCCAACGCCAACCAAACATTCAGCCAATAGCGGGCCGCATATCGCCCTGCCCGCCTCTCAAGTCGCGTCACCTAGGCTGCAAACACTCCACCGCCCGATCCGCCACCAGCTTCGCCATCTCCACCAAATGCATCACCGCCCTCTGCGGCGCGGCCAGCGGCTCCCCGAGCACCTGCGATGTCGCCACCGCACATTGCAGCAACTCAGCCACACGCACCCAGGCATCCTCGAAGCTCAGTTCTTCATTGACAGTAAAGGGGTTGGCCGCAGGCGATGACGGTGAATCCGAAACAACGTTATCCATAGCAAAACTCCAATCGATAGTTTGGAGCTGCCACTCCCCGCGACTAAACGAAAGGCGGCAGCTGTACGCAGGTTAGTCGACCGGTCGATTGGAACCCGGCGCACCCGAAGGTGCCCTGCGTACAGCCACCATAAGAGGCAGGCGAAGGGGGGCCTGACTCATGAGTTGCTCATACGCCAATCGAATTCGGGCGACTAAACCCGATCACTGAATTTGCAGTGACGGACCGCAGCCTAGTCACGGAATTTCGCTGGCGCAAGCGGCTGGGATTCTCTAGGAAACGTCCTGCAAATGAAAGGGATCGATACTGCTGGCCGTTCAACCAATTGTCTCTTTTAAGTTGACAGTAAGACGCCTACCAGCCGATTTATCCCCCACGTCCCACCCATTAATCTGTGCCCATGTTGAACGCAACGCCCAACCCACTTAAACAAAAAAGGATTCAACCATGAGCACGCCAACCTACAACCGCTTGAACAAAGACGACGCCGTAGTCCTGCTGGTCGACCACCAGACTGGCCTGATCTCCCTGGTGCAGGACTTTTCGCCCAACGAGTTCAAGAACAACGTGCTGGCCCTGGCGGATCTGGCCAAGTTCTTCAACCTGCCGACGATCCTCACCACCAGCTTCGAGCAAGGCCCGAACGGCCCGCTGGTGCCGGAGTTGAAGGAGATGTTCCCGGACGCGCCGTACATCGCCCGTCCTGGTCAGATCAACGCGTGGGACAACGAAGACCTCGTCAAGGCGATCAAGGCCACCGGGCGTAAGCAGATCATCATTGCCGGTGTGGTGACGGATGTGTGCGTGGCGTTCCCGACGTTGTCGGCGCTGGCGGAGGGGTTTGAGGTGTTTGTGGTGACGGATGCGTCGGGCACGTTCAATACCACGGTGCAGCAGGCGGCGTGGAGCCGGATGACGCAGGCCGGTGCGCAGTTGATGAACTGGTTTTCGGTGGCGTGTGAGTTGCATCGCGACTGGCGCAACGATATCGAAGGCCTGGGCAATCTGTTGTCCCAGCGTATTCCGAACTATCGCAACTTGATGAATGATTATGCGGCGCTGACGGCGCAGCAGAAGTAAGAGAACCGCCGTCAACGATAGGCCTGCTTGAAAAAGCAGGCTTGCTTCGTTAAATACCGCTATGGACGTTGCGGCGCCCGCGCTTTACTCAGTAGAAATAGTTGGACTCCGCTTTTTTATCGAGCCCCACCAAAACACTCTGAGCAATTCGGCAGGCCGTCGGCGCGGCGTTGGGCCCCCAGTGCTGGCAGTAGTAACGACCTTCGTTGACTGATTTACCTTCCTCGGTGAAGACTTCGATCACCGCATTCCAGAGTGACACCCGTGGGGCGTCGCTGGTGGGGTCGAGGCACAGCAGGTGGGTGATTTGTAATTCATCATCATCGTTTGCCTGGTAGCCCTGATAGCCGATAACCAGCAGCCAATGCCCCGCCAGGCCACCGTCCCAATCGACACCAACGATCGGGATTTTGCGGTTGTCGACGGCATCGGCAATATTGCGGATGGTCGTTTGTCGTCGCGGAGCCGCATCCAGCACTTCGGTCACAACCCCGGCGCGCTTGAACACGTCGACCAGCCAGCTCACATCGAAATCGTCGGTGCCTTCCGACACCAGAGCGCCGAAGGCCAGCAGGCTTTCGCGAAAGCGACCCAGTCGAGTTCGGCCATCATAGGTGTCGAGTGATTGAGCCTGCTCGCGAGACATGACGCCCAGCGCGATCAAGGTCATCGCCACGCAATAGGGTCCACAGGCGCCATCCATTTCGCCTTGGCGCAAATGCACATAATCATGTGCCTGGGGGTGGGCACAGGTCACCGGGCCGTTGGGGGATACCGACAACCACGGGCTTACAAACATTCGATTCATACAGTGTCATTCCTTTGCAAAAAAAGCAGCCGCCCTGTATGGGCGGCGTCACGATGAAAAGGCTGATTCAACTCAGGCGTTCAAGCTGGGAACTCCAGCGCCTGCAATGTGCGCGTCAGTTCACGCCAGTCGCTGCAGTCTTTTTCACGTTGGCTGGCGGCGCCTTGCAAGGCGGTACGGCTCTCTTCGTAAGGTGTTCTCTGCTCGCGGAAGAGTTGGTCAATCAACTCACAGACGCTTTGGACCAAGGCGCTCTCCACCTCGGCGCTTGTTTCTTCAATCCACTGTATCCGTTGAAGGGCACGGCTGTGGTTGCGCTCGTTCTCCTTGTCTTCGCTGCGAGCGGCCATAAAAATTTCTGCAATGGCGAATACCAGTTGAACCACCGGCGCTGCACGCCCCGCCCATTTCTGCAAGGTCGAGAGCCAACGGCCTTTCAACATCGGTATCTTCAGTTTGCGGCCCAGTACCAGCAACGAGGTCAGGTGATCCTGGTTGATGCCCTTGAGCTGAGCGAAGATCGGTCCGGACAACTTGTCCAGCAGTTCGCTTTCTTCGATGTTCGAATACAGCTTGGGGTCGATCCCGGCGCCCGATAGCAACTCGTTGATTTGCGCCTTGCGCATGCTCTGCAACTCGCCTTCCAGCCATTGCTGCAGTTTCTCGGCAATGCCCTGCGCCTGAACCTCCAATGCACGGGTCAACGACGCGGGATCGGTACACTGATCGAGCGCGGCCTCGATGGCCGGCCGTGCCGCGAGAATCTCACGGCGCACCAAATGCCTGGCGCTGTTTTTCAGCTGTTGCTGCTGACGAGCCATATGCTCCAACTGAGCATCGATCGCGCCTAACTGCTGGGCGTGTGGTGTTTCGCCGTCGATGCAGTTGGCCACTGGCGCCAGCAATGCCCTTTCGATAATTCCGAAGGTTTGCTTGAGCAGTTGTTGCTCACTGTCGAAATGCTGCAGCCATTGTTTGAATCGAACGATGAAGGCTTCAAAACCCGAGTGCTCAAGCAGTTTCGCCTTGCCCTCGAGGCGTCCACGACTTGCCGTTCTGATATTCATCAATATCACGGGCAACTGTTGAACCAGGCGCTCATCGATAGCATTTTTGCGCGCATGGTTGAGCAGTGTCAGAGAGAAGCTGGACTGGATGCGATCGATAGCGGCAGGGTCGCTGTCTTCATAGTTCAGCACGACGAACAGCGGGCGACGCTGGGCAATCAAGGCAAAAATACGCTCGATTATGTTTTGCGCGTCCTGATCTTCCTGGCGCAACACGAACAGAATCAGGTTGGCCCGTTTCAACTGCTCTGTGCTGACTTCTTCGTGTGCAATGGGTGCATTGATGCCCGGAGTATCGAGCAAGACATGCCCATCCCAATCGTAGCGATGTACCGCATCGGTGGTTGGAATATCGCCAACCACAGCGCGCTCTTCACCCAGCAAAGTATTGATCAACGTACTTTTGCCGGCGTTGTAGGCACCGAACAACATCACGTGTACTTTGCGTTCATCAATCTGTTCGACTAATTGTTCGATACGCTGGGACGCATCTGGCAGGTAGCGCGAAGCAATGCCACAGGCGCTGGCGAGTAGGGTTTTGTAGTGTTCAAAAGGGTTCATCGCGCAATACGCTCCTTCAACTGCTTCAGGTCCTGTTCGCTGGTCGCGATGATGTCGAACAGGCGCATGGCCTCGACTTCCACCAGGTTGATCGACTCGATGCAGGTGTCTACCGCCACGTTAACGGCCTTGGGCAAGCGAGCACGCAGGTCGCTCTCAAGCTTGGCATGCAGGCGTGCATAACTGACGCCGACGACTTGCCGGACCATCTCCGTTTCAACCATGTACTTGCCAACGGCGCCGCCGATCATCCCACCCAGCAGGCCACCGGCAAGGGCACCGAGCGGGCCGCCAAATGCGGTGCCGATTGCGGTTCCGATAGCACTTGCGCTCGCCGCCGCCGCCGCTTGTTTGCCTCGGCCGGTCACCCGTTCAATGTCAACGCCAAGGTCCTCGAAGCTGCCGATGTCATCACTGGACATATCGACCAGCGCACCCTTGAGCTCATTGACATAGTCTTTCAACTCCCGCGTCAGGTGATGTTCGATCGTGGCCTGGCACAGCGCGTTAACATCCTGGGTCAGCGCCTTAACATCCTGCGTAGCCTTGTGGGCCTCCAGCAGGTCGCCCAGTTTGAGCAGCACATCGGCGAGCACCGCTGAGGCGATCTGATCGTTACGCACCTTGAGGCCATGAACCGCAGCGCGCGTCGCATTGCGCAGTTCATCCAACTGGGGGAGCACCGTGCTGCGCAAACTGTGCAGTACGTTGTTCTCCAGATGGCTGATCATCAACTGCGTCGCCTTGCCTTCTTTGTAGGTTCGAGCCTCTTGCGCAGTCAGCTGCAATTGCTGGAACAGGCGCTCGAAACCTGCGGCGTCCAAGGCATCCGCCTGCGATGCGTGCACGCGGGCAAAACGCACGGAAACAGCGACAACCGGCTTAAGCAGTGCCGCGTCGAGGTGGGATTTGGTGAGCTGCTCGCCAGCCCTTTTATGCACATCCTCTTCTTGCATCTTGCGGTTTGCCGCAGTCTTGTTGCGCAGCACCTTGACCAGTTCGTCCTGACCCGGCACCTCGTCCTCGTCGAAGAAGTCGCTTTTGGTGATGATGGGCAGCAGTGGCTTGTTACGCTTGAGTTCACCTTCGAGTTCAGCCAACTCCTGCACCTGCCCGGGCGCCGTGGAGCTGCTCAACCACAGCACCGCATCGGCGCTGTCGGTGTAGCGTTTGGTCAGTTCGCCATTGACCCCCGTCACCGACAACAGGCCGGGCGTATCGATGAGAATCAACTTCTGACCCAGGCGAATGCCCTGGATCTGCGACGTGGTTTCCGTCTCGCCTTCGGCGAACGGCTCATCACGGTCGACAATCGAATCGTTCGCCAGATGAAAGTACTGAACGGCTTCGCCCTGAGCGGCAAAGCGCTCGGCGATGAAGTTACAGAACGAACTCTTGCCGGCATTGACCTTGCCGAACACCAGAATCACAGCTTTGTCGCCAAAGGTTTCGGCAAGCTGGGCAGACGGCTGATTGCGCGCCCATGACTTACCCCAATCGTTAATGCACACCTGCACCACTTCGCGCACACCTTGCGCTTGGCGTGCGAGGTGGCCATCGCGGTTCAGCTTGCCCAGCGATGGCTGAACGCTCAGCGCGCGCGTCAATGCAGCCTGCCAATCGCGTAATTCACTTTCTTCGGCTTCCACGCGCTGGGTCAGGTATTCAAACCCTTTGAGCGCGTCGATAAATGCTTTTTCCTGCATACACAATCCTGTGCCTGTTAACGCCACTCGAAGTCGCGAACAGAGAGTCCAAAAAGGGGCGGTGCGAGCGCAAATACGCGTCACACCGGTATCAAGAGGCAGTCAGCCAATCGGCAAACTGTCAAGGAAGGTCTTGGCTTGGCTGCGCTGTGCAATCTGCTGCTCCAATGCGCTGACTTGCGCATCGATGGCGCGCATGGAGGCGGTGCGCTGGAAGGCTTTTTTCAGCGTCTCGCTGGGGTATCTATCCGGCTGACTGATCATCGACTTAATCAATGCCGCAAACTGCACGGCCGTCACTTCAATGCCTTTGCTCTGAAGGAAAGCCTTGAGCTGACGCTCCGCCGCGTCGGTGTTGGCTTGAAGTTTTACTTTGTGCGCTTTTTCAGCCGCTTCACGTTCATAGTCGCGGGAAGGCCCCGAAGAAGAGGAAGAGGACGAAGACGAAGACGAACTGCTGGACACCGCAGCAGCGACGGCAGCGATTGCAGCACCGGCCAACAAAAATAGTGGAAGCATTGCTCAGGTCCCTTTGAGTTGTTGATGGAGTTTGCTGTGCAGTTGCCTGTAGTCATCCATAAACCCAGTCAATTGCGCTTGCTGAGTGGATTGCCGATGTTCAAGCTGCGCCTGCAGGTTGCTCAGGCCCTGGTCGATGAGGCCACCGAGGGTTTCTCCCAGCGCCGACACTTCATCGAGACGGGTTTGCGACACATCGTCCAATGCCGTTTGCAAAGCCTGGCGCAACGCTTTGACGCCACTCTTCTTCACCTTCAACGCACTACCGCTTTGTAAGCCCTGAAGGTAACGATGGGCAGAGACGGGGATGATCGACAGCGTTGGCGCCTGTTTTCTGATGCTCGCCTGAACATTGGCCAGGGCCTGTTCTTCGACTTGCTCGATCTGGGTCAGTACGATCAAGGTTTGACGCCCACTGTCTGACGCGTCCCGTTGCAACGCATCAATCATCTCGCTTTCGCTTTGGTCGAACTCGCCCTCTCGAACGCAATGCACGAACAGCCGAATATCCGATTGCTGCCATGCGCCATTCATCGCCTCGCGGTCGTCTTCGCGCGCCACGTCAGCATCCAACCCCGGTGTGTCCAACCACCTCACGCCTTCATGCTCGAAGTAGCTCAATACAGTTGTTTCACGAGCATCGGACACGGCGAACTGCTCGCGCTCCACGAGGGCGTTGAGCAAGGAGCTCTTGCCATGGTTGTATTTGCCGATCACCGACACAACCGGCAACCGTGCTTCAGCCAACAGGTACTGCAAGCGGCTTATTTCGGCCACCTGATCCGGCAGCACCGCATAAATCGTATCGAACCCCATGGTTACTGCTCTCCCTTAAATAGCGCTGATGCAGTCCGTGCTTAGAAAATGCCGAACAGTTTGGGGCGAATGAAGACGCGTCCCGTTAGATGGCTGGCGAAGAAGTTGTCGTCCTCGGCATATTTGATGAAAAGCTGATCGAGTGCTGTGTGGACGCGGCCAAAACCTTCATCCAGCCATTCGATCATGGTCGACTTCAGGGTCAGGATGATCTTTGCCGCTTCGTAGAGCGCGCCCACCTTGCGCAGGAGGCTATCGGACTCGAACCCGTCTTCGATCTCTTTGAAACGGCTCTCCATCTCGCCCTGGAAGTCATCAAACACACGGGTTACTGCGTTTTCCAGCTCATCGCTGGTCTCCCAGTCCCCCACGAAACCAAAGGATGAGAGGTAGTCATCGAAACCTTTCAGATCGGAAAACACTTCATCGAAATCGGGCAACTCGATTTCCGTATCCAGATCGAGGTCCGCGATTCTAAAAATGCTGAGGTCGGCCTGTTCTATCTTGGCAACCACCGTATTGCGCATTTCGCGAAGTACACCCTTGAAGTTCAAGCAGCTCATCGCTGCCAGACGCTTGCTGAGAAAGGCGTGCGACTGTTCCAGGTAGAGCGAAAGCACTTCATCGCGGCCAAAGGCTTGCGTCGACTGGCCACCGCGCCTGCGTACCGATACCGAACACAGCGGCGTCACCGATACACCCGGGCATAGGTGGTGAATTTCTCGCTGGAGGGCCTCGACCTTATCGCCCGCAACGTCGGCATTGGTCAGGATGACTTGCAGGGGAATCCTGGCATCCTGCCCGAGCCGTTTGATCAGGTTCACATCCACCGGTTCCAGGCGTGCCGAGCTGGCGTTGATCACATAAAAGGCGCCATGAATCCAGGTTTCCGGCTCCATCGGGCGGGCGCGACGTTGCTGCATGAAACTGTCGAACTGTTTGAGCCATCGCTCATAGTTGTCAGCTTCCAGGCCAACGCTGTCGAACACATTCAACAGGTGCCCCTGATGCTCGAAGGTGTGCGACTGGAAGTTTTTCTCCCAGGAGGTGACGGGCTTGCCGCTGCCCGTCTCAAACAAACCCGCCTGGTCGAAAAGATAGTTGCAGAAGCTGCTTTTGCCGACGCCGCTTTTACCCAGCACGATGATGTTGATCGCAAACTGATCCATGTCTCTCTAAACCCTGAACCGCGGAAAGGGGATGAAGACCTGCACAGAAACAGCGTGATCTGTCTCTCGCCACGGCCTTCAAAGTGCGACAAGTGGCTTCAAGCTTTTTGATTGCCCCATTTTCCCAGCGCAATCTTGAACGCCTGCATGAACTGCTCGTTAGAAAAGAGGCGGGCCCAGTCCGGCGACTTGCCTGTCTTAAGGTAGCCGTCCACGGCTCGTTCATAGACCTCGACCAGGGCCAAGCCAAGCGCTCCGGTGATAGCCCCGGCGACAGCGGCGTTAATGATCTGCCCAAGCACGGGGATCATCTTGGTCAGGCTGGCTGCCAACTGGCGCCCCACCAGGCTGAGGATCTGGCCCTTGAGCATGCTGACGGCCATTTCACCCATCGAGCCAAACCCGTAGAGCTTGGCCAGGGATGCGGCCATCGCCATCTGCTGAGGCACAATGAGTAACGCGTCCGACATCGGCACCGGGTTAAGCCCGGCGCTGGCGGCGGTGGTGGCGCTGTAGGTCATGATGATCGTCATCGCTTCGCTGCGTTTGGCCGGTAGCGAGGCGATCTGGGCAGCCACAAAGGACTGGCGCAACGCATCGTCCTTGAGCGATGCGCTCGACCAGGCGATCAACTTTTCAAGGTCCAGTTTCAGCTCTGGGTCATGGTTGGGGTTATTTGCACAGGTCTCAAAAACCTCACAATGAACACCATGCTCGCGCAGGACTTTGCGAAACGCCTGGGAAGTCTCACCGCGACCTTCGTCGTCGACGGGCTCGGCATCGCACTGGGTGAGTACCACAGCCACCGGGATATCCAGTTCGCCGGTAATGAGTCGCAAGTTTTCCAGGTCAAAATCGGTAACGCGGTGGTTGGCCACGCTCAGGCAGTACCAAATGAGATGGATGTGCTCATCCAGCACTTTGGATTTGCGCTGAATGATCTCGGGAATGATTTTTTCCCGAAAATTGCCTGCCGAAGGCCCGCCTTCAGTCACCTCGTAACCTTCGGTATCAAAGATGACCAGAGGGATGTTGGCATCTTCGTACCGATGACAACCCCGAGTGACAGGCTGCCCGGTACCGACCTCGGCAATCGTTTTGCCGAAGATATAATTGATCAGGCTGCTCTTTCCAACACCGGTGCCGCCGACAATCATCAGGTTCGGGCGTTTGACCGCAGCCATTTCCTTATCGAACTGCTCTTCCAATTGAGCTTCCATACTTGCCATCGTTCTTTTCTCCGTCACTGCGCGACGCTCGCAAACGTGCGCGCTAAAAAAGGTTTTCGCCCTGGATCCAAAATTCTTAAGCCTCAATCGCATTTTGCCACTATCCGTGTCAAGCGTAGGCTCCTACGGGTATCGGGGTTCAAGACGCCTGCTCTCGTCTGAATATCAATGAGCAAGACATCCCGCCCCTACTCTCCTTGCGCAATCACCCCCTGCAAAATCCCCACCTTCCTCTGCAACTGCTTGATATGCGCCTTCTCAGCGCGCAGCGCAGAACGCAGCTCCCGGTTCTCAGCCTCCCAGATCCGCCCCCAGCGTGCGTCTCTGCGGCAGTTAAGCGCCATTTTCCAGAGTTCACGCAGCCGCAAGTATTGCAGCAGGAGGACCAGCAAGATGCTCCCCAGCACTACCAGCGCCCCTGTCGACACTGCTTCTGCCATAGTCATGTGTACTTCCTTGGGTGTGTTCGATTTGTTTAAACGACAGCCACACGATATGTAGTGATAGACGACAGGTCTAGAATGTAGACTTATACAGGTAAAGTATTCGCGCACATGGAGAGGGTATGAAACGCAAGCAATCCGTCGAACAGGTTCGCTGGGACCTGGCACTTCGCTATCGTTTGATCGAAACCGTTGTCTGGTGGGAGGGCCGGCTGACCACGGGCCACTTGATCCAGAGCTTTGGTATCAGCCGTCAGCAGGCCTCCAAAGACATCAATACGTACATCACCGAACATGCGCCTAAAAACCTTACATATGACAAAAAAATAAAAGGTTATGTGCCAAGCAAAACGTTCAAGCCGCTGTTCATCGACGACAGCGCGAGCGCCTATTTGCACCTGCTTTATCAAAACCACGAACGCGCGCCCCACATTGATGGCTTGGCGTTGGCCTACGCGCATACCAAGGTTCTGGATGTTCCGGATCGGCCCATCCGCCCGGAAATTCTGCGCCCTCTGTTGAAGGCTTGCCGCGATGGCCTGCGCCTGGAGACCGAGTATGTGTCGCTGAATTCGCCCCAGGTCGATATCCGCCTGATCGCACCACACACCCTGGTCTACACCGGCATGCGCTGGCACGTGCGCGCGTACTGTGAGAAGAATCGAGAGTACCGGGACTTTGTGTTGAGCCGGCTGCGGGGCGAGCCTGGTTTGCTGGACGTATCAGAGAACACCCAGGCGCTGGACGATGACTGGAACACCGAAACACCCGTGATCATCGCGCCCGACGGGCGTTTGAGCGCGGCACAAAAGGCGATCATCGAAACCGACTTTGGCATGGTTGACGGCCAGCTCGTTGTGCCCAGCCGCAGGGCGCTGGTGAAGTATGTCCTGCAGCGTTATCAGATTGATGCACGCAACCTGGACCCGAACCCTGAAGCACAACAGATTGTGGTGACGAACCTCAAGGACTTGAGACCGTGGCTCTATGACTAACGGATGCTGCAGCGCCGCCGCTTGACTCTCCCCTATACGGCAGCCCCTACTCTGCAAGCCCCTTTTCAGGACTCGCCCCCATGGCTCAGCGCATTCTGGTCATCCTCGGTCACCCCTGCGGCTCCAGCTTCTGTTCGGCGCTGGCAGACACCTACATCCAATCGGCAACAAACGCTGACCATGAAGTACGCGTCCTACGGCTGGGCGCGCTGGCTTTCGACCCTGTCCTGCATAACGGCTACAACGACATTCAAGCCCTGGAGCCGGATTTACTCGGCGCCCGGGAAGATATCCTTTGGGCCACCCATTTGGCGTTTGTCTTCCCGATTTGGTGGGGCGGTATTCCGGCCTTGATGAAGGGCTTCATCGACAGAGTTTTCCTACCCGGCTTTGCCTTCAAGTACCGTGCAGGCAAGGCATTTCCTGACAAACTGCTGCATGGCCGAACCGCGCACTTACTGGTGACCATGGACACGCCGCCGTGGTATTACCGCTGGTTCTACCGCATGCCGGGCATCCATCAGATGCGCAAGACGACGCTGAAGTTTTGCGGCATCACGGTGACCAAGACCTTGTTGCTCGGCCCGGTGCTGGGCTCCACGTCCGCGCAGCGCAATCGCTGGCTGACGCGGGCCGGCGGATTATTTGAAAAAGGGCGTTTTCATGTTCATCGGCAAAGCCGCGCAACTGTCGGGCACGACCATCAAGGCGATTCGTCACTATGAGGCGATCGGCCTGCTGCCCACCCCGCAGAGAGAGGGGCGCTATCGGGTCTATTCGACGCAGAGTGTCGAGCGGCTGATGGTGATCAAATGTGCTCAGCAGTTGGGTTTCAAGCTCAAGGAGCTGCAGGCCATTTTGCAGGGGCACCAGGGCGACGCGCTGCCTTGGGAGCGCGCGAGCCAGGCGATTGCTCGCAAGCAAGAGGAGCTGGCGCGGCAAATGACGGCACTGCAGAAGATGCAGGCGGGGCTGGCCGAGTTTGACGCAATGCTTAAACACTCAAACGATAATTACACAGAAAATACAAATTAGACAAAAAATATAAATCAGGCTAGTGTCGCGCTTTCGCCCCGCTGATCGTCAGGAACGCGCCATGGCCACACCCTCGGATTTCAATCTCAAAACCTGCTTTTCCACGTGGGAGCGTGCCTGATGAGCGCGGCACCACTGGCGGTTTACGGGCTCAGTGCGTTACGCGCCACGCTATCGCGCCAAGACATGCTGTACGCGGTGGAACAGGCATTGATCAGCCACGCCGACGGCCGCATCGTGGCCCCGCCGCCGGGGGTGTTACTGTTTGAAAACCCGCCGGGGGACTGTCATATCAAGTCCGGCTATGCGAAAGACGGTTCGGTGTTTGTGGTCAAGCTGGCCATGGGCTTTTACGAGAATCCTTCCCGCGGCCTGGAGACCAATAATGGCCTGGTATTGGTGTTCGATTCTCACACCGGCAAGACCCGCGCCGTCCTCAATGACGAAGGCTGGCTGACCAGTTGCCGCACTGCCGCCGCCGGCGCCCTGGCTGCGCGGGCCGGGGCACCTCGGCGGGTGAGCGCGTTAGGGATAATCGGCAGCGGGCATCAGGCGCAACTGCAGGCACGCTGGACCTGCGAACTGCTGGGAATCGAACGTGTAGTGATCTGGGCGCGCGCCCCTGACAAGGCACAACATCTCGCCAGGACGCTGACTCAAGAGGGGCTCAAGGCCCAAGCAGCCGACAACGTTGAGGCTGTTTTCGCACAGTGCAATCTGGTGATTACCTGCACGCCGTCGACCCAGGCAATCGTGCCGGCCGCCGTGGTCCGTAAAGGCACGCATATTGTCGCCCTGGGTGCAGACAGCCCTGGCAAACAGGAACTGGACCCGCTACTGCTGCAACGGGCACGCGTGCTCATGACGGATGACCGCAGCCAATGCGTCGACCATGGCGAAATGAGCCACGCAGTACGGGCCCATTTGATCAGCGACCACGCCGACGTTTCCCTCGGCCATGTGCTGGCCGGCAAGGCGTGCGGACGTTTCAGCGACGACGACCTGACCATTGCCGACTTGACCGGCCTGGCCGCTCAGGACATCGCACTGGCCACCCTCGCGGTGCAGCGCATGCAGGCCGTGAACTGACAACTGTTCGGACGCCTGCGTACAATCACCGTTCCTTTCCCTGTGCCCGGTTAACCCATGGTCGATATCGCGTTCATCAAGGCAACCGCCGACGGCATCGCCGCCCTGCTCTATCCGGACCTGGAAGCCGTGGTACACGACCTGAGCAGCGGGCGCATTGCCCACATCGCCAATGGATTTTCCCGACGTAAGGTCGGGGATGAATCGCTGATCACCGATTTGGCTGAGTTGGATGCCGGACCCGACGTAGTCGGGCCGTATGAAAAGACCGGCCTCAACAGCCGTCAGTTGCGTTCAATCTCCCTCGTCGCCCGCGCGGCAAACGGGGAGCCCAACGCCTTGCTGTGCCTGAACTTCGATGTAACCGCACTGGCCCACGTGCAAAAACTGCTCAGCGGCTTTGCCGTAGGCCAGCAGTCCCAAGTGCGCCCAGAATCGCTGTTCAGTGGCGATTGGCGGGAAAAACTCAATGAGATCATCGAAACCCTCGCCGCCGCGAATCATTTGAAACCCGCCGATTTCGGTCGAGGGGAAATCATCCAGGTGCTGGTACAGGCACGGGAGCACGGCTTGCTGGACGTGCGTAATTTTGTCGAATACGTCGGCGATTACTTCAAGATTTCCCGGGCCAGTGTGTATAACTATTTGCGTGCCGCTGCGGCGCAGTGATAGGCGAGCGCACAATCGGCTCACCCCTGTTGCACAGCCTACAGCAGGCGATGACCGGGTCGTCTGCCCCCCCCGCTCATTTGCCCCCATCCCCCATGTCTGCTAGTGTCGCGCCGGTTTACCGTCTACCGGAATAGCCGCCATGGCCCGCAAAAAAGTTGCACTCGATTTCGAACAATCCCTCGCCGACCTGCAAACCCTGGTCGAGCGTCTGGAGAACGGCGAGTTGTCGCTGGAAGACTCGCTGACCGCGTTTGAGCAAGGCATCGGCCTGACCCGTGACTGCCAGAGCGCGTTGGCGCAGGCGGAGCAGAAGGTCCAGGTGTTGCTGGAACGCGACGGGGAGTTGGCCGAAGAACCTTTCGATGCGGAACAGCCGGAATGATCGACGCGTATCAGGCCAGTAGCCAAGCCCGGGTCAATGCGGCGCTGGAGCCCTTGTTTGTTGCGCCAAGCCCCGAAATCAAACGTCTCTATGAGGCCATGCGCTACAGCGTAATGAATGGCGGCAAGCGTGTGCGCCCGTTGCTGGCGTATGCGGCGTGCGAAGCCCTCGGCGCGCCCGCCGAACAAGCCAATGGCGCGGCCTGTGCGGTGGAGTTGATTCACGCCTATTCGCTGGTGCATGACGATTTGCCGGCGATGGACGACGATGACCTGCGTCGCGGTCAGCCGACCACCCATAAAGCCTTTGACGAAGCCTGCGCGATTCTCGCTGGCGATGGCCTGCAAAGCCTGGCGTTCAGCGCGCTGCTGGACCCGAGCTTGAGCAGCGTGAACGCCGAGATCCGCTTGCGCATGGTCACTGCCCTGGCGGTGGCCGCAGGCCCCGCCGGTATGGTTGGCGGGCAGGCCATCGATCTTGGTTCGGTGGGCCAGAAGCTCGATCAACCGGCACTCGAACACATGCACCGGCACAAGACCGGCGCCCTGATCGAAGCCGCCGTCCACTTGGGCGCCCTGGCCAGTGGTCGTGCCGACGCCGCGCAATTGGCGGCCTTGCAGGTCTACTCCCGGGCCATCGGCCTGGCGTTCCAGGTGCAGGACGACATTCTCGACGTAGAAAGTGACACCGCCACCCTGGGCAAACGCCAGGGTGCCGATATCGCACGGGACAAACCGACTTATCCTGCGCTGCTCGGGCTGGATGCCGCCAAGGCCTACGCCCTGGAACTGCGCGACCAGGCCCTGGCCGCCCTGCGACCTTTCGACGCGGCGGCCGAGCCCCTGCGTGACCTGGCGCGGTACATCGTCGAACGTCGCTACTGATAACAGCGGCCATTACGGCCGCATATCAGTCAAGTTCGGCGCTCCGCGTGGGCAGTTTGCGATGCTTGAGGTAAACTGCCGCCTCTTCTATACCTATAACGATTCGCCTGATGCCCACGACGTTTCAAGAGATTCCCCGCAAACGCCCGTCCACGCCCCTGCTCGACCGTGCTGCCACGCCGGACGGCCTGCGGCGTCTGGGTGAAACCGAGCTGGTAACCCTGGCCGATGAATTGCGCCTGGAATTGCTCTACACGGTCGGCCAGACCGGTGGGCATTTCGGTGCCGGCCTGGGCGTCATCGAGCTGACCATCGCGCTGCACTACGTGTTCGACACCCCGGACGACCGGCTGGTGTGGGACGTGGGCCATCAGGCGTATCCGCATAAAATCCTCACCGGCCGTCGCGAGCGCATGAGCACCCTGCGCCAGAAGGACGGCATCGCTGCCTTCCCGCGCCGCTCCGAGAGCGAGTACGACACCTTTGGCGTCGGCCACTCCAGCACCTCCATCAGTGCCGCACTGGGCATGGCGATTGCTTCGCGCCTGCAAAACAGTGATCGCAAGGCGATTGCGGTGATCGGTGACGGCGCGCTGACCGCCGGCATGGCTTTCGAAGCGCTGAACCATGCGCCAGAAGTGGACGCCAACATGCTGGTGATCCTCAACGACAACGACATGTCGATCTCGCGCAATGTCGGCGGGCTGTCCAACTACCTGGCGAAGATCCTGTCCAGCCGGACCTACGCCAGCATGCGCGAAGGCAGTAAGAAAGTGCTGTCGCGCCTGCCCGGCGCGTGGGAAATCGCCCGCCGCACCGAAGAATATGCCAAGGGCATGCTGGTGCCCGGCACGCTGTTCGAAGAGCTGGGCTGGAACTACATCGGCCCCATCGACGGCCACGACCTGCCGACCCTGATCGCCACGCTGCGCAACATGCGTGACCTCAAAGGCCCGCAGTTCCTGCACATCGTCACCAAAAAAGGTAAAGGCTTCGCGCCGGCGGAAGTCGACCCGATCGGTTACCACGCGATCACCAAGCTCGACCCCCTGGACGCCCCCGCCGCGCCGAAAAAGGCCAGCGGGCCGAAGTATTCCGGGGTGTTCGGCGAGTGGCTGTGCGACATGGCCGCCGCCGACCCGCGCCTGGTGGGGATTACCCCGGCGATGAAGGAAGGTTCCGACCTGGTGGCATTCAGCGAGCGTTTCCCGCTGCGCTACTTCGACGTCGCCATCGCCGAGCAACACGCGGTGACGTTCGCCGCCGGCATGGCCTGCGAAGGCGCCAAGCCGGTGGTGGCGATCTACTCCACCTTCCTGCAGCGCGCTTACGACCAACTGGTGCATGACGTCGCGGTGCAGAACCTCGACGTGCTGTTCGCCATCGACCGCGCCGGCCTGGTGGGCGAAGATGGCCCGACCCACGCCGGCAGCTTCGACCTGTCCTACCTGCGCTGCATCCCCGGCATGCTGGTGATGACGCCGAGCGACGAAAACGAACTGCGCAAGATGCTCAGCACCGGCTACCTGTACAACGGCCCGGCCGCCGTGCGTTACCCACGTGGCAACGGCCCGAATGCAGTGATCGAAAAAGACCTGGCACCGATCGAAATCGGCAAAGGCATCGTGCGACGCCAAGGCAGCAAGACCGCCTTCCTGGTGTTCGGCGTGCAACTGGCCGAAGCCCTGAAAGTGGCCGAGAACATCGACGCCACCGTGGTCGACATGCGCTTCGTTAAACCCTTGGATGAAGCCCTGGTGCGCGAGATCGCCGCGAGCCATCAATTGCTGGTGACGGTCGAAGAAAACGCCATCATGGGCGGTGCCGGTGCGGCGGTCAGCGAGTTCCTGGCACGCGAGAACATCCTCAAGTCGGTGCTGCACCTGGGCTTGCCGGACATGTACGTCGAACACGCCAAGCCGGCGCAGATGTTGGCCGAGTGCGGCCTGGATGAAGCCGGGATCGAGGCTTCGGTACGCAAACGTATGGCGCTGCTGGGCCTGTAGAAACCGGATCAAAATGTGGGAGGGGGCTTGCCCCCGATGGCGGCAGTTCAGTCATAGATAAGGTGACTGACCCACCGCTATCGGGGGCAAGCCCCCTCCCACATTGGTTTTGTGCCAACTTTCAAAGCTGCGGACAGCCCATGAATCATCTTCGCCTTGCCCTGCCCTTGCTGCTTCTGCCAGCCCACGACCTGCTCGCCGACTCCCGCGACGACGCGCTCAAACTCCCCGACGTGGTCATCAGCGCCAACCGCCAGGTCCAGGCGCGCAACGACAGCAGCGCCGCCAACACCGTCTTCACCCGCGACGACATCGACCGCCTGCAACCCACCAGCCTGACCGACCTGCTCAGCCGCGTGCCCGGCGTGCAAGTGGCGCCCACCGGCGGCCGTGGCAGTTTGCCGGGCATCTATATACGCGGCACCAAGTCCGCGCAAAGCCTGGTGCTGGTGGACGGCCAGCGCATCGCCAATACCACCTCCGGCGACAGCGGCCTGCAGTACCTCAACGTCGATCAGATCGAGCGGGTCGAAGTGCTGCGCGGCTCGCGCTCGGTGATCTACGGCAGCGATGCGATTGGCGGGGTGATCCAGGTGTTTACCCGGCGCAACGCCGAACAGGGCCTGCAGCCGCGCCTGAAACTGGGCTTCGGCAGCCACCAGAGCTGGGAACGCAGCCTCGGGCTGTCCGGCGGCGACGAACACACACGCTTCAACCTGGGCGCGAGCCTGGATGAAACCGCCGGCATCAATTCGACACGCACCTCGTTTCCCAGCGATGGCGACCATGATGCCTACCGCAACCAGTCCGTCAGCCTTAACCTCAGCCACAGCTTCAGTGACGAGCTCGAAGCCGGTTTCAATCTGTTGGACAGCCGCGGCAAGTCGGAGTACGACAACAGTTTCGGCCGCTATGACGTCGCCACCAAGCAGACCGTCGGCCAGAAACCCTACACCGACTACGCCGTGAGCAGCGCCAGCGGCTATCTCGACGCCAGCCTCACCGAGCGCTGGCAATCGCGCCTGGAACTGGGCCACAGCGAGAACCGCGATACCAAGCGCGACACCCTCAGCGATGACTTCAGCGTGTTCAACACCTACCGCGACTCGCTCAACTGGCAGAACGACCTGACGCTGAATGACCGCAACAACCTGATCCTCGGCGGCGACTGGTACGAAGACCGCTTCCACGGTTCCACCACCTTCACCGAAAACAGCCGCTGGAACCGCGCGGCGTTTGTGCAGCATCGTTTCCACAGCGACTGGTTTTCCACCGAACTGGGCCTGCGCCATGACCAGAACCAACAGTTCGGCAGCCAGAACAGCTGGAGCGGCACCCTCACCGTGCCGATCAATCCCGACAACGATGTGCTGCTGAGCTACAGCGAAGGCTTCCGTGCGCCGACCTTCAATGACCTCTATTACCCGGACACGCAGTACAGCAACCCCAATCTTCAGCCCGAGACGTCGAAGAGTTACGAGCTGCAATGGCGCAGCCAACTCGGCGACCACACGCGCCTGGAAGCCTCGCTGTACCGCACCGACTTGAGCGACGCGATCATCCTCGACCGCGACAAACCGCAAAACGTCGCAGCGGCGCGGATCAATGGCTTTGAAGGCGCACTCAAGCACGAGCTGTTTGGCTGGAAGGGCAACCTGGGCGTCTCGTTCATCGACCCGCGCGACCGCGACAGCGGCCACACCCTGGCCCGCCGCGCGCGACGCACCCTAAGCCTGGACCTGGATCGGCAATTCGATCAACTCGGCGTGGGCGCGAGCTGGCAGGCGATCAGCAGCAGCTACGACGACGAAGCCAATCGCAATCGCCTGAGCGGTTATGCCCTGCTCGGGCTGCGCAGCAGTTGGGCGGTGAGTCGGGAGGTGGCGCTGTCGCTGAACGTCGATAACCTGCTGGACAAGACTTACGCACGGGCGCGTTACAGCTACGACGATCCGGCGTTTCTGAATAATCAGGATTACCGGGAAGAAGGCCGGGTATGGAAGGTTGGGGTGACCTGGACGCCGGCGCTCTGATTGGAACGTCGGTTTGCCCTGGCCTCATCGCAGGCCTCAGAGGTTTGGCGCAATCACCTGACACAACCGCGCCAACGCCTCCAACATCTGCCCACTCGGCCGCTCCAGGCCTTTATCCGGCACCAACAGCAATCGCCCCTGCGCCACCGCCGCCACCTGCGGCCAGGCTTTCCAGGCATCCAACTGCGGCTGATCCGCTGCCAGAATCACCTTGGGATTGCGCTGCAACACCGACTCGATGCTGACCTGCGGCGCGGGCAGCGTGAGGTCGTCGAACACATTGCGTGCGCCGCACACACTCAGCGCATCGCTGATGATCTGCTCACCGCCCACGGTGTACAGCGGCGGGCTCCACACTTGGTAAAACACCCGCAAGGGCTCGGCACGCTGATAGCGCTGGCGCAACTCGGCCAGGCGCTGGCGCAACTGCGCAGACAATTGCCGGCCGGCGTCGGCGCGCCCCAGTTGCTCGGCGATGGCCTGGACCTGGCGGGTCAGTTGTTCGAGGTTATGGGGTTCGGCGACATAGACCGGGATATTCAGGCGCTGCAACTGTTCGCGCTGGGCCGGGCCGACACTGCCGGGCCAGAGCAGGATCAAGTCGGGCTTGAGGCTGAGCAAACGCTCGATGTTCAATTGCCCATAGCGACCTACCGACGCCACCTTCGCCAGCGCCACCGGCCGATCGCCGCCGTCGAGCACGCCCACCAGCAGGTCGGCAGCGCCCAGTTCAACCACGATTTCCGACAGCGACGGCGCCAGGCTGACCACCCGCTCGACCGCCAGCGCATGGGCACCGAACGCCAACAGCAGGACCGCCAGCCAGCGAAGCCTCATCCCAACTGACGCGGGATGCGGTAGAGGTAAAACAACACCAGGGTCGACAGCACGAGCAGAAACAACGGCACCGCTTCCAGGCCGACAAACACTGCCAGCGCGCCAATCCAGGCCGGCACGGCTGCAATCAGCAAGGCCATGCGGCGACGGGCGGCAAGGGTGAGCCAGGCTGCCGGCTCCTCGGCGGTATCGAGGGCTTTGGACGTGGCGATCAACGCATGTTTATAGCCATGGAAATACCGCAGACTGAGAAACATCGAGGCCACGCCGGCAATGAAGAACGGCATGGCCAGCACCGGCAACAGCGGCTCGGCCCGACCGAACACCAGGTTGATCACGAACAAAGGCAGCAACGCGAGCGCCAGGTATTGCCACCAATTGAAGGTCAATCGCCTTTTCACCTGGCCTCGGGTCACGCGCGGTCGACCTCGCCCTGATGCTCGTTGCCCATCATGTGGTCGAGCTTGCTGGCTTTGGTGGCCAGGTAGAGTTTGTTGTGCGGGTTATGCCCGGTGTGCAGCGGCACGCGCTCGGCGACGGTGATGCCCATCTCGGTCAAGGCTTTGACCTTGCGCGGGTTGTTGGTCATCAGGCGCAGGGATTTCACGCCCAGGTGCTGCAGCATCGGCAGGCAGATGCCGTAGTCACGCTGGTCAGCGGCAAAGCCCAGGCGCTCGTTGGCTTCGACGGTGTCGGCGCCGCCATCCTGCAACTCGTAGGCGCGGATTTTGTTCAGCAGACCAATGCCACGACCTTCCTGGCGCAAGTACAGCAAGACGCCACGGCCTTCATGGGCGATGGCGCGCATCGCGGCTTCCAGTTGCGAGCCACAGTCGCAGCGCTGGCTGAACAGCGCGTCACCGGTGAGGCACTCGGAGTGGACGCGGCCAAGCACCGGCGCGCCATCGGCGATATCGCCCAGGCTGAGCACAACGTGCTCGCGCCCGTTGGCTTCTTCGAGGAAGCCATGCATGGTGAACGAGGCAAAAGGGGTAGGCAGCTTGGAAGCAGCGACGAAAACGACGGGCACCGTGTGCTCCTGATTTCAGATTTCACAGAGGCACGCATTGTAACAGCACGTTCCTACAGACGCTTAAGCTGAATTATCGCTGATAAAGATCAATCGGTTCGATTGGCCTTCGTCACGGTTCTATGCAAGCCAGAACGCTGGCTCAGAGCGTCTCGCGAAAATGCTGATAGCCGCGAATGGCCGGGGTGATGTCGTGCCCGTTCACGTCGAGCAGTGTCACACCCTGCCCCACCTCGACCCGGCCGATCACATGCACCGGCCAGCCGTCCGCCAGCAACGGCGCGAGTTCGGCCGGCGGCAGGGTGAACACCAACACGTAGTCGTCGCCCCCACTCAAGGCCGCCACCCGCGCCGCGTCATCGCCGACAAACGCGAGCAAGGCCTGGGACAACGGCAGCGTCTGGCGCTCGATAAGCAGGCTGACAGCCGATGCCTTGGCGATATGCCCACAATCGGCCAATAACCCGTCGGAGATATCCATCGCAGACGTCGCCTTGCCCCGAAGGGCCACCCCCAAGGCCAACTGCGGTTGCGGCGACCAGTAATGAGCCAGCAGCGGATCGGCGATGCTGGCATCGGCGCTGCGCTGGCCCAGTACCAACGGCAGGGCGCCCGCCGCGTTGCCCAATTCACCGCCCACGCACAGCAAGTCACCCGGCCGCGCACCGCTGCGGGTCAGCGCCTGGCCGGCCGGTACGCGGCCGAACACGGTCATGGTCAAGCTCAGCGGCCCGCGCGTGGTATCGCCGCCGACCAGGCCCACGCCGCAGTTCTGCGCCATGGCGTTCAAACCCTGGGCATAGCGTTGCAGCCAGTCGGCATCGACGGTGGGGGTGGTGAGGGCCAGGGTAAATGCAACGGGGTGGGCGCCCATGGCGGCCAGATCGCTCACTGCCACGGCCAGCGAGCGCTGGCCGAGCAGGAACGGATCACAGGGGTCGGCGAAATGCACGCCGGCCACTAAGGTATCGGTGGAGATTGCCAACTGCTCCCCGGCGGGGAGCGCCAGCAAGGCGCAGTCATCGCCGATCCCCAGGGCAATGCCCTCGCCGCCCTGCGCACAGGGCGCGGCGGCGAAGTATTTGCGGATCAGCTCAAACTCGCCCATTCAGGACTCAAGCGCAGGTTAGCGCTTGTACGCCTTCACTTCGGCTTCACGCAGGCGCGGGGCCAGCTTGTCGAGCACGCCGTTGACGAACTTGTGACCGTCGGTCGAACCGTAGACTTTCGCCAGTTCGATACCTTCGTTGATCACCACGCGGTACGGCACGTCGACGCGCTTGAGCAGTTCCCAGGTGGACAGGCGCAGTACAGCCAGTTCAACCGGGTCCAGCTCATCGATAGTCAGGTCCAGACACGGGGTCAATGCAGCATCGATCTCGGTCAGGTTGGCCGGAACACCGTGCAGGATGTCGTGGAAGTAACTCTGGTCGGCGAAGGCGAAGTCATTGTCGACGCGAAATTGCGCTTCGATTTCGTTCAGCGAAGTGCCGGCCATGTGACGCTGGTACAGCGCCTGGGTGGCGAGCTGACGGGCAGCACGGCGCTTTTCGCTTTTCGATGGCTTACCGGCGTCCGCCGGCCGCTCGTCGCGTGGGTTGAAACGATCGCTCTCGTCGGAAATCACTTGGCCTCCAACTGCGCCAGCAGGCTGACCATTTCCAGGGCGGACAGGGCAGCTTCAGCACCTTTGTTACCGGCTTTGGTGCCGGAACGTTCGATGGCTTGTTCGATCGAATCCACGGTCAGCACGCCGAAAGCAACCGGTACGCCGAACTCCATGGACACCTGGGCCAGGCCCTTGGTGCATTCGCCAGCCACGTATTCGAAGTGCGGCGTGCCGCCACGAATGACCGCGCCCAAGGCGATGATCGCCGCGTATTCACCGCGTTGCGCAACTTTTTGCGCAACCAGCGGAATTTCGAAGGCGCCAGGGGCGCGGATGATGGTGATGTCGCTCTCGCTCACACCGTGGCGAACCAGGGCGTCCACGGCACCGCTTACCAGGCTTTCAACCACGAAGCTGTTGAAGCGGCCAACCACCAGGGCATAGCGGCCTTTGGGGGCAATGAAGGTACCTTCGATGGTCTTCAGGGTCATTCGACAAATCTCTTAAAGAGCCGGGACGCTAAAAGTGCGTCCCTCAGTGATGATTTAACCGCGAACAAGGCGCAACAATCGCCAGCCTTTATTCGGAGGGCACGTATTCTACAACTTCCAGGTCGAAACCGGATATCGCATTAAATTTCATCGGTGCGCTCATCAGACGCATTTTGCGCACGCCGAGGTCGCGCAGGATCTGCGAACCGGCGCCGACGATGCTGTAGGTGGTCGGCGTTTTGACCGGAGTTTGCTCGGCGGACTCGCGAATATGCGCGAGCAAGACGTCGCCATCCACCGCGTTGCCCAGCAGCAGCACCACTCCGCTGCCGGCCTCGGAGACCGCAGCCATCGCGGCGCGCAGGCTCCAGCGTCCGGGTTGTTTGACCATCAACAGGTCGCGCAGCGGGTCCATGTTGTGGACACGCACCAGGGTCGGCTCGTCGGCGCAGATGGTGCCCAGGGTCAGCGCCATGTGGACGTCGCCTTCCACCGAATCACGGTAGGTCACCAGGTTGAATTGGCCCAGTTCGCTGTCCAGCGGCTGCTCGGCAATCCGCTGAACGGTACGTTCGTGGATCATCCGGTAGTGAATCAGGTCGGCAATCGTGCCGATCTTGAGGTTGTGTTGGGCGGCAAAGGTTTCGAGCTCGCTACGACGGGCCATGGTGCCGTCGTCGTTCATCACTTCGCAGATCACCCCGCTCGGCTCGAAACCGGCCATGCGCGCCAGGTCGCAGGCGGCTTCGGTATGACCGGCACGGGCCAGGGTGCCGCCTGACTGCGCCATCAGCGGGAAGATGTGACCCGGGCTGACGATGTCTTCGGCCTTGGCGTCTTTCGCAGCAGCCGCTTGCACGGTGCGCGCACGGTCAGCGGCGGAGATCCCGGTGGTCACGCCCGTGGTGGCCTCGATCGACACGGTGAACTTGGTGCCAAACCCGGAACCGTTGCGCGGTGACATCAGCGGCAGCTTGAGCAACTCGCAGCGCTCGCGGCTCATGGGCATGCAGATCAACCCACGGGCATGCTTGGCCATGAAGTTGATGTGCTCGGGCTTGCACGCCTCGGCGGCCATGATGATGTCGCCTTCGTTCTCACGGTCTTCGTCATCCATCAGGATGACCATCTTGCCTTGGCGGATGTCTTCAACCAGTTCTTCGATGCTATTGAGCGCCACAGGGCACCCCCTTGGTCAGGATTTCAGGTAGCCATTAGCGGCCAAAAAACTTTCGGTGATGTTCCCGGCAGGCTTTTGTCGAGAGTCAGACTCTGCGGCCTTATCGCCCAATAGAAGGCGCTCCAGGTAACGGGCAAGCAAGTCGACTTCCAGGTTCACCCGGCGACCTGGCTGGTACGACGCCATGATGGTTTCGCTCAGGGTGTGAGGAATGATGGTCAGTGCGAATTCGGCGCCGTCCACGGCGTTCACGGTCAGGCTGGTGCCATCGACGGTGATCGAGCCTTTGTGGGCGATGTACTTGGCCAGCGCCTTGGGCGCACGGATGCGGAACTCGACAGCGCGGGCATTTTCGCTGCGGGCCACCACTTCGCCGACGCCGTCGACGTGGCCGCTGACCAGGTGACCGCCCAGGCGCGTGGTCGGGGTCAGGGCTTTTTCCAGGTTGACCGGGCTGCCGGCCGCAAGATCGCTCATCGCCGTGCAGTCCAGGGTTTCCCGGCTGACATCGGCGGCAAAGCCGTTGCCCGGCAAGTCGACGACAGTCAGGCACACGCCGCTGACGGCGATGCTGTCGCCCAGCTTGACGTCGCCCAGGTCGAGCTTGCCGGTGTCAACCAGCAGGCGCACGTCGCCGCCCTTGGGGGTCATGGCACGGATGCTGCCGATGGATTCGATAATGCCGGTGAACATGGCCTTCTCCTGGAAAACGGGGCGAGCGCTTGAGCGCCCGGTCAGAATTATACGCTCGCTACTGGGATGGCAGTGATTCGCCAGTCATCGCCCACAGCGCGCATTTCAGTGATCTTGAGTTGGGGCGCGTCGGCCAGTTTCTCAAGCGGCCAGTCCAGCAAAGGCCGGGCCGCAGAACCGAGGAACTTGCCGGCGACGAAAATCACGTATTCGTCCACCAGGCCCTGCTGGGCGAACGCGCCCGCCAGGCTTGGGCCGGCTTCCACCAGGACGTCGTTGACACCACGGGCCGCCAACGCCACCAGCGCCGAGCGCAGGTCGACCTGGCCATCGACACCGGGCACCACCAGGCACTCGGGCCCACGGGGAAACTGGTTTTCCGCCGTGACGCAGGTGATGACCAGCGCCGGGCCGGCCTTGAAGAACGGCGCATTGAGCGGCACCCGCAAGCGACCGTCGATCAGCACACGCAGCGGCGGACGCGACATGGCCAGGGCGGTGGTTTGCGCGTCCAGGCCGAGTTCGGCGGCGCGCACGGTCAGGCGAGCGCCATCGGCCAGCACGGTGTCGGCGCCGGTCAGCACCACGCTGGCCTCGGCGCGCAGGCGCTGCACGGCGGCGCGAGCGGCGGGGCCGGTGATCCATTGGCTCTCGCCGCTGGCCATCGCGGTGCGGCCGTCCAGGCTCATCGCCAGCTTGACCCGCACAAATGGCAGGCCGTGTTCCATGCGTTTGAGGAAACCTTTATTGAGGGCCCGCGCGTCCACTTCGAGCACACCGCTGTGTACCTCGATGCCAGCCTGGGCCAGGCGCTGCATACCGCGCCCGGCGACGTCCGGGTTGGGGTCCTGCATGGCCGCGACCACCCGCGCCACCCCGGCACTCACCAGCGCATCGGCGCACGGCGGGGTGTGACCGTAATGGCTGCAGGGCTCGAGGGTGACGTAGGCCGTGGCGCCGCGGGCTTTGTCAGCGGCAGCGCGTAAGGCATGCACTTCCGCATGGGGCTCGCCGGTACGCACATGCCAGCCTTCGCCGACGACCTGCCCGTCACGCACGATCACGCAGCCCACACGCGGGTTGGGATGGGTGGTGTACAGGCCGTTGCGCGCCAATTCGAGGGCGCGGGCCATGTAATGGGCGTCGAGGACGGCCTGTTCAGCAGACGGTGGGTTCATTTTTTGACCGGCTCACGGGCCAGGCGGTCGATCTCTTCGCGGAACTCATTGAGGTCCTGGAAGCGTCGATACACCGAAGCGAAACGGATATAGGCGACTTCGTCGAGCTTTTGCAGCTCGCCCATCACCAGCTCTCCAACCACCAGGGACTTGACCTCGCGCTCGCCGGTCGCGCGCAGCTTGTGCTTGATATGCGCCAGCGCCGCCTCCAGCCGCTCGACACTCACCGGGCGTTTTTCCAGGGCGCGCTGCATACCGGCGCGTAATTTTTCTTCGTCGAAAGGCTGGCGGCTGCCGTCGGATTTGATCAGACGTGGCAATACCAGTTCGGCGGTTTCGAAGGTGGTGAAACGTTCACCGCAGCCAGAGGCCAGGCATTCGCGCCGGCGACGCACTTGATCGCCCTCGGCGACCAGACGCGAGTCAATGACCTTGGTTTCGTTGGCACCGCAGAAGGGACAGTGCATGGTGGCAGGCAACAAAAAAAGGGAGGGCCATGGTAGCGCATCCCCGTGGCAAGACAAGCCATAGCCTTTGCGGTATATAGGCTGACGATTATGTTTCATGTTTTTTAAGCCACGGATATTGTCCTTTCTGGAGCCTTACATGCAGTTACGACCACTCGTTTTACTCACCTTGTTCGGTTTTCTGGTCGCCTGCAGCAGCGAAGCCCCGAAACCGTCGACGCCGCAACCTCAGCCTGCACAAGAGAAAAAAGTCCCCGGCATTGAAGACCTCGGCCCGCTGCCGGCCTACCAGCGTGAAATCAACGGCAGCCTGGCCAACGTGCCCGCCGGCGCCGAAGTCGAGATGGCGCTGTTGGTAATCGACGACCGCAGCCGCCCGCAACAACTGCTCGCCAGCAGCGTGCTGAGCGGCAACGGCAAACCCCTGGCGTTCCGCCTGCGCTTCAGCCCCGACGCGTTCCCGGCCGGTGCACGGGTTGAACTGCGCGGGCGCGCCAGCCAGTCCGGCCAGTTGATCCTGCACCTGCCCGCCGTGCGCATCACCCAGGCGATCACCCAGACCACCGGCCCTCTGCAACTCGTCACAGCACCATGACGCCACCGCTGGACCTGCAACGCGCGCTGAGCGCCCTGATCGGTGACGCACAGTTGGTGCCCTGCCCGCTGCCGGGCACCGACCTGGCGTTATGGCTGCTCGACGCCGACAACATGGACCGCGCCTTCAGCCCCGAAGAAACCCGGCGCATCCTGCATGAGCCGCCCTACTGGAGTTTTTGCTGGGCCAGCGGCCTGGCACTGGCGCGCTACCTGGCGGCGAACCCGACGTGGGTTGCGGGCAAGCGCGTGCTGGATTTTGGCGCCGGCTCCGGCGTCGCCGGGATTGCCGCCGTCAAAGCCGGTGCGTTGGAAGTGGTGACCTGCGACCTTGATCCGCTGGCGTTGGCGTCCTGCCGGGCGAATGCCGAACTCAACGAGGTTGAACTGGGCTATTCGGCGGACTTTTTCGCCGAAGCCGACCGTTTCGACCTGATCCTGGTGGCCGACGTGCTCTATGACCGCGCCAACCTGCCGCTGCTGGACCAGTTCCTCACGCGCGGGCGTGAAGCGCTGGTGGCGGATTCGCGGATACGGGATTTTCAGCATCCGGATTATCAGCGCCTGGCGATACTAGAGGCGCTGACATTGCCGGACTTGGCGGAGCCTTGGGAGTTTCGCAAGGTGAGCCTGTACCATTCGCGGCGCCAGCCCTTATAGTTGCCCCATTCCCGCTTTATTCGAGACGCCCCATGAGTGAGCCCACGCCGTATATCTTCGACGCCACCACTGCCACGTTCGACCAGGCGGTGATCCAGAACTCCTTCGAAAAGCCCGTGCTCGTGGACTTCTGGGCCGAATGGTGCGCGCCGTGCAAAGCGCTGATGCCGATGCTGGCGAAAATAGCCGAGAGTTATCAGGGCGAGTTGCTGCTGGCCAAGGTCGATTGCGAGGCCGAGCAGGACATCGTTGCGCGCTTTGGTATTCAGAGCCTGCCGACGGTGGTGCTGTTCAAGGACGGCCAACCGGTGGACGGGTTTGCCGGGGCGCAGCCGGAGTCGGCGGTGCGGGCGATGCTCGAACCTCACGTGCAGATGCCGCCGCCAGCCGCAGCGGCCCCACTGGAGCAGGCCCAGGCGCTGTTTGCCGAGGGCCGCATCAGCGAAGCCGAAGCCGTGCTGGTCGCGCTGTTGGGCGAGGACAACAGCAACGCCGCCGCGCTGATTCTGTACGCGCGCTGCCTGGCCGAGCGCGGTGAACTGGGTGAAGCCCAAGCCGTTCTCGACGCCGTGAAGAGCGACGATCACAAAGCCGCCCTCGCCGGCGCCAAGGCGCAAATCACTTTCCTGCGCCAGGCTGCCGACCTGCCGGACGCCGCCGACCTGAAAAGCCGCCTGGCGCAAAACCCGCAGGACGATGAAGCCGCCTATCAGTTGGCCATTCAGCAACTGGCGCGCCAGCAGTACGACGCCGCGCTGGAAGGCTTACTCAAGCTGTTTATCCGCAACCGCAGCTACAGCGAGGGCCTGCCGCACAAGACCTTGCTGCAGGTGTTCGAACTGCTGGGCAATGATCACCCACTCGTGACCGCATACCGCCGCAAGCTGTTCGCCGCGCTGTACTAATCGCCAACCCAGCGGTACAGCGGCGTATCGCCGCCGCTGGTGACTTTCACCTGGGCGCTGTGGCGCAGGCGCACCAGCAGGCGCTTGCCCGCCGCCGCATCGCCGGCCAGTCCTTCGAGTTGATCGAGCAATTCCAGCCCGTTGAGTTGGCCGGCGGCGCGCAACAGGTCCTGGGCGTTCTGCCACAGGTCATCATTGTGCTTGACCGCAACGGCCGGCGCGGCGGTCGCGCTGGCCACGGGCGTTGCCTGCAACTGCGCGCTCAGTCGCGCCCAATCAGCGTCATCGAGCTCCAGGGTCAAGTCCACTGGCAGGTCACCGACGGTTCCACGAATTCGCAACATCGTCCTTACTCCTGCATTTTTCCGACGGGCATGCTCCCATGCGGCTTGCGCAACGCCAAGCGTGCGGTCAAACTCCCCGCACTATTGTTATAAGATCACATAACATAATTTTCATGTTCTGGAGCCTCCCCATGCGCCGTCTGCTGCTTGCTTTGCCGTTTGCCCTGCTGCCACTGGCTATCGCCCATGCCGCTGACGAGCATGATCATGAGCACGCCAGCCTCGGCGCCCATGAACACGGGGTCGGCCGCCTCAACGCGGTGCTCGATGGCCAGGCCCTGGAGCTTGAGCTGGACAGCCCGGCGATGAACCTGGTGGGTTTCGAACACCTGGCCACCAGCGCCGCCGACAAAGCCAAGGTCGCCGCCGTGCGCAAACAACTGGAAAATTCCGTGGCCCTGTTCAACCTGCCAAAGGCCGCCGGTTGCGTGATCAGCACCCAGGAACTCAACAGCCCGCTGTTCGGCGACAAGCCCGAAGTCGAGCATGACGACGACGATGACGACCACGCCACCGACAGCAAAGGCGCGGCTGCCCACGAGCATCATCACGACCACAGCGAAATCCACGCCCACTACCAATTCACCTGCGCCACGCCGACTGCCTTGAGCAACCTCGACCTGAGCCAAGTGTTCAAGACCTTCCCCGCCACGCAAAAAATTCAGGTACAACTGATCGGCCCGAGCGGCCAGCAAGGTGTGGAAGCGACGGTCACAGCAGCCACCCTGAAGTTCTGAGTAGCCATGACCCACGCATTGATCGAACTGTCCGACCTGGGCTTCAACTGGCCCGGGCACCCACAGTTGCTGGACATCCCCGCGTTCCGCCTGGAACCGGGGGAGACCCTGTTTCTCAAGGGCCCCAGCGGCAGCGGCAAGACCACCCTGCTCGGCCTGCTGGGCGGCGTGCAGACACCCAGCCGGGGCAGCATTCGCCTGCTCGGCCAGGAGCTGACCGACCTCTCGGCCGGCGCCCGCGACCGTTTTCGCGTCGACCACACCGGCTACATCTTCCAGCAGTTCAACCTGCTGCCGTTCCTGTCGGTGCGCGAAAACGTCGAGCTGCCGTGCCACTTTTCCAAACTGCGCGCGCAGCGGGCCAAGCAGCGCCACGGCAGTGTCGACCAGGCCGCCGCGAGCTTACTCGCGCACCTGGGGTTGAAGGACAGCGCCCTGCTGGAACGCCGCGCCGATTCGCTGTCGATCGGCCAGCAACAACGAGTGGCCGCCGCCCGCGCGTTGATCGGCCAGCCGGAACTGGTGATCGCCGACGAGCCGACCTCGGCCCTGGACTACGACGCCCGCGAAGCCTTCCTGCAACTGCTGTTCGCCGAATGCCGCGACGCCGGCGCCAGCCTGTTGTTTGTCAGCCATGACCAGAGCCTGGCCCCACTGTTCGACCGTCACCTGTCGCTGGCCGAACTCAATCGCGCCGCCACGCCCGCAGAGGTTTGAGATGTATCTGTTCCGTCTAGCCATGGCCAGCCTGGCTAACCGCCGCTTTACCGCGATCCTCACCGCCTTCGCCATCGCCCTCTCGGTGTGCCTGCTGCTGGCTGTGGAGCGGGTGCGCGTTGAAGCGCGCAACAGTTTCGCCAGCACCATCAGCGGCACCGACCTGATCGTCGGTGCGCGTTCCGGCTCGGTCAACCTGCTGCTGTATTCAGTGTTCCGCATCGGCAACGCCACCAACAATATCCGCTGGGACAGCTACGAACACTTCGCCGCCAGCCCCCAGGTGAAATGGGCCATTCCGATTTCCCTCGGCGACTCCCATCGCGGCTACCGGGTGATGGGCACCAACGCGTCCTACTTCGAGCACTACCAGTACGGCCGCAAGCAAAACCTCGAGCTGGCCAGCGGCCGCGCCTTCGCCACCGATCCGTTCGAAGTGGTGCTCGGCGCCGAAGTGGCCGAAGCGTTGCACTACAAGCTCGGCGACAAGCTGGTGCTGGCCCACGGCGTGGCGGTGGTCAGCCTGGTCAAGCACGATGACAAACCGTTCACCGTGGTCGGCATCCTCAAGCGCACCGGCACGCCGGTGGACCGCACGCTGCATATCAGCCTCGGCGGCATGGAGGCGATCCATATCGACTGGCACAACGGCGTACCCGCCCAGGGCAAAGGCCGCATCAGTGCCGATCAGGCGCGCAACATGGACCTGACGCCGCAAGCCATCACCGCCTTCATGCTCGGGTTGAACAACAAGATTTCCACCTTCGCCCTGCAACGCGAGATCAATGAATTTCGCGGCGAGCCGATGCTGGCGATTCTGCCGGGCGTGGCGCTGCAAGAGCTGTGGAGCATGATGGGCACTGCGGAAAAGGCGCTGTTCGTGATCTCGCTGTTCGTGGTGCTGACCGGGTTGATCGGCATGCTCACCGCGATCCTCACCAGCCTCAACGAGCGCCGTCGCGAAATGGCGATCCTGCGTTCGGTGGGCGCACGGCCCTGGCATATCGCAACATTGCTGATCTTCGAAGCCTTTGCCCTGGCGCTGTCCGGTGTGATCGCAGGCGTGGGTTTGCTGTACGTGTGCATCGCGGCTTCGCGCGGGTATTTGCAGGCCAACTACGGCCTGGACCTGCCGATGGCCTGGCCCAGCGAATATGAATGGACCTTGCTCGCCGGTATCCTGGCGGCGGCGCTGCTGATGGGCAGCGTGCCCGCGTGGCGTGCTTATCGACAATCCTTGGCCGATGGCCTGTCCATACGTTTATGAGGAAGGCTTCGATGCGTCGTGCCCTGTTTACCCTGTTGTTGCTGCTGGCCGCGCCCGCCTGGGCGGAGGATCAGCCCAAGGATTTGTCCTGGCAGGAGATGATTCCACCGGACGCGCCGCCGGAAATCCCCAATATGAAACCGCTGCACGACCTGTCGAAGATGGCCGATGCCTTGTCGGTCGAGGCCGCGCCAGCGGCCAAGCAGGACTTGCCCAACGCGCCGGTGGTGCAGAGCCTCAACGGCCAACATATCCGCCTGCCGGGCTATATCGTGCCGCTGGAAGTCAGTGAAGAAGGCCGCACCACCGAGTTCCTCCTGGTGCCGTATTTCGGCGCGTGCATTCACGTACCGCCGCCGCCGTCGAACCAGATCGTGCATGTGAAAAGCGAAGTCGGCGTGAAGCTCGATGAGCTGTATCAGCCGTATTGGATCGAGGGCGCGATGCAGGTCAAACCGTCGTCCAGTGAGTTGGCCGACGCGGGCTATCAGATGGACGCCGAGAAGATTTACATCTACGAATTGCCGGAATAGCGCTTATCACCCTTTCATTGAGCTGCGTCAAAAGACCAAGCGGAACGATCTTTACCATTGGATGTACAACCTTTAAACGTCCTCTGGAGCTCCCATGAACAAGTCCCTGCTCGGCGCGTCCCTCTTCGCCCTCGCCCTCGCCGCCCCTGTTGCCCACGCTTACGAGGCCGGCGACATTCTGGTTCGTGCCGGTGCAATCACCGTGAACCCGAATACCGACAGCGGCAACGTCAAAGTTGACCAGGGTCCATTGAGCGGCGCCAACCTGGGTGGCAAGGCGACCTTGAGCAGCAACACGCAACTGGGTCTGAACTTCGCTTACATGTTCACCAGCCACTGGGGTATCGAACTGCTGGCGGCCACGCCGTTCTCGCATGACGTGAAGCTCAAGGGCACCTCCGTGGGCGCAGCCAACGGTAAACTCGGCTCCCTGAAACAACTGCCGCCAACCCTGAGCGTCGTGTACTACCCGCTGGACAGCGCCTCGAAGTTCCAACCGTATGTAGGTGCAGGTATCAACTACACCTGGATCTATGACGAGAGCCTCAGCGGCACCGCGAAACAAAACGGGTTCAGCAACTTCAAGGCCGATAACTCCTGGGGCTGGGCCGCGCAGATCGGCGCCGACTACATGATCACCGACAAGTGGATGATCAACGGCCAGGTCCGTTATATCGACATCAGCACCACGGCCACCGTGGACAACAACGCCCTGGGCCAGGGCACCCGCGCCAAGGTCAATGTGGACGTTGACCCACTCGTTTACATGGTTGGTATCGGCTACAAGTTCTAAGCGATATTTCACAAACGCCACAAAACCAATGTGGGAGGGGGCTTGCCCCCGATAGCGGTGGTTCAGTCAATGATTCTGTTGACTGACACCGGGCTATCGGGGGCAAGCCCCCTCCCACATTTTGCTTTGGGGTGTTTCAGCTACGGCGGTAAAACCGATCCAGCAACGCCGGCAACCCCGCCCGCCACGCCCGTGGTTTGATGCCGAAGGTATGCAGGATTTTCTTGCAGGCCAGCACCGCGTGTTGTGGTTCTTCACCGGCATCCGGCCGAGCCGCATGGGCCTGGGCGGTGGGCGCTTCGATGGCCAGCGCACGGAAACTGCGCGCTTCGGTGAGGATCGCCTGGCCCAGCGCCAACGGCGTGGTCGCCTCGTGACCGGCGTAGTGATAAGTGCCCCACAGCGGCGCCGCGCAATCGAGTTGCTTGAGCACGGAGATGATCACCCGCGCCGCATCGTCCACCGGCGTCGGGTTGCCGCGACGGTCGTCTGCCATCAGCAATTCTTCAGGCTTCTCGGCCCGCGCCAGGAAACGCCCGAGGGTACCGTCGACACTGTCATCCAGCAGCCAGCCAAACCGCAGCAGCACATGTTGCGGGCACGTGGCGCGCACGCTTTGTTCGATACGCCACAACGCCTGGCCGCGCAGGCCCAGGGGCACCGGCTCGTCCTTTTCGCTGTAGGCGGTGGCGCGGGAGCCATCGAACACGCGGTAGCTGGACGGTTGCAGCAAGGTGATGTTGTGGTGCTGGCACAGTTCGGCCAGGCGTTCGATCGCAGACTCCTGGGCGGCCAGACGGCTTTCGCTGACCGCTTCGGCCTGGAACCAGTCGAAATAGTAGGCGAGGTTGATCAACGCATCGGGACGGGTGTCGTCGAGCAATTGGGTAAGACTCGCGGCATCCCAGCCGTCTTGGGGCGGTTTGGGGGCGAGGAAACCGATGTCTTCCTCTGCACCGAGGCGAATCAGCGCCTGCCCGAGGGCATTCCCGCCGCCCAATAACATAAGGCGCATTCGCATAGATTGAGCAGGCCCGGTCTGTTTGGAACGATGGTTAGTATCGACAGGCGTTTGAGCCTTGCCGTGGGTGTTTGCCAGAATCGTTGCATTTTGCGGGTTTGTAGCGCAACCGTCACGGATAAACTGCGGGCTTGCCAGGTATTGCTCGCCGCAGTAGCTGAACACGTGACCGCCGATAAAGCTCTTTATTCTGCACGATGACGCATTAACAGCGAGGCGTTCTGCATGATTCACACGCCAAACCGGCTGCGATACTCGCTGGGCGCCAGGCCGGTGATTTTCTTGAACGTGGCGCGAAACGCGCTGGGGTCCTGATACCCCACGGTCCAGGCGATATGGTCGATGGTGCCATTGGTAAATTCGAGCATTTGCCGGGCCTTGCCCACTCGCAGGTGCTGGCAATATTCAGTGGGTTTCAAACCCGTCGCGCCGCGAAAGCGCCGCAGGAACGTGCGCTCTTCGAGGCCCGCCTGCTGCGCCATCGCCGCCACCGAGACATCCACCGCGCCGCTCGCTTGCAACCAGTGCTGCACTTTCAGGATCGCGCCGTCGCCATGCCCAAGAATCGGCGCGAAGTTGCTCCCGCACTGGCTGGCGCTGTCGCTGTGTTCGATCACCAAAAAGCGCGCCGTGTCGGCCGCAATGCTCGGCCCCATGAGGCGGTCGACCAGGCGCAGGCCCAGTTCGGACCACGCCATCAGCCCGGCGGTGGTGATCAGGTCGCCGTCGTCAACGATCGGTTTATCCGCTTCCAGGCGCACCGCCGGGTAACGCGCAGCGAAGGTGCTGGCGGAAGACCAATGGGTGGTGGCGCTGCGCCCGTCCAACAGACCACTGCGCGCCAGCATGATCGAGCCGATGCACACGCCACCGAGCACGGTGCCCGCTGCGTGTTGCTGACGTAGCCAATCCAGCAGCGCGGGGGGCGTCTGTTCCTCGGTGAATTCGCCGATCGACGGTGGCACCAGCACGGCCATCAGTGGTTGGCCTGGACCGGGATGGCTGACGAATATGCGCGCGGGCGTGCCATCCGGCGCCACCTGCCAATGGCTGACCCGCAACAGCGGCAATTGCGCGGATTGGTGCGCGGCGGCGATCCGATTGGCCACCCCGAACAGATCGGTCAAGCCATGCACCGCCGCCAGTTGCGCGCCCTGGTAGATCAACACACCCAGCTCGATGATCGAGCGTTCCACGGCCATTGTCAGTTTTCCCCCTGTTATTGTCGGTGCAGCCAATCCCCGCTCTGCGCGCCAGCTAAGATACTGGCCCCATCAACCCATCACGAGGCAACACACATGGCCAAGCAAGCGCTCATCCTAATCGATATCCAGAACGACTACTTCCCCCAGGGCAAGTGGCCGCTCGACGGCGTGGAGGCTGCGGCAGACAAGGCCGCGCAGGTGCTGCAGGCATTTCGTCAGGCGGGCGATGCGGTGATTCATGTGCGTCATGAGTTCACCTCGGACGATGCACCGTTCTTCACCCCAGGCTCCGAAGGCGCGCACCTGCATCCCAAGGTGCTGAACGAAGGCAGTGAGCCGGTGGTGCTTAAACACTTTGTGAATGCGTTTCGCGAAACCCAACTGCGCACGGTGCTGGAACAATGCAGCATCACTGACGTGGTGGTGGTCGGCAGCATGAGCCATATGTGCATCGACGCGGTGGTACGGGCGGCGGCGGACCTGGGTTACAAGGTCACGCTGATCCATGACGCCTGCGCCACGCGGGATCAGGAATTCAACGGGCAAGTGATTCCGGCGGCGCAGGTGCACGGTGCGTATATGGCGGCGCTGGCGTTTGGGTATGCGAGCGTAGTGTCGACGCAAGAATACTTGCAGGCCCAGGCGGCGGCCTGACCGCCGCGTGCGGGCGTGGCGCTAGCGGGTCGCAATGATGAACAGGCGCGGGAAAGGCAGAAGTACGGTGCCATCATCCAGGGCCGGATAAGCCTGGCTGATCCGCGCCTTATAGTCCTGCAGGAAAGCGGCTTTTTCGTCGTCGCTCAACGGCGCGAGGAACGGCCGCAATGCCGAGGCCTTGAACCACTCCACCACGGCCGCGTGATCCGCCAGCGGGTGCAGGTAGGTGGTGCGCCACACATCGACGGTGCTGCAGTGTTGGCTCAACAGCTCGTAGTAATAGCTCGCTGTGTGCCGTTCATTGTGTTTAACCGTGCCGATCCTGGCGGACCATGGGCCATCGGCCGCGACCTCACGGGCCAGCCGATGGGCGGGCTCGTCAAGGTTGTCCGGGGTTTGCACCGCCAGGGTTCCGCCGCGTGTCAGTTGGCTGACCAAGTGCGGGTAGAGCGTGGCGTGGTCCGGCAGCCATTGCAGGGAAGCATTCGCCAGGATCACATCGAAGGGTTGTGCCGGGGTCCATGCGCCGATGTCCGCCAGTTCGAAGCTCAGCGCCGGCAAGCGTTTGCGGGCGTCGGCCAGCATGTCGTCGGAGCTGTCCATGCCGGTAACGTGAGCCTGTGGAAAACGCTCGGCCAACACTTGCGTGGAATTACCGGGGCCGCACCCCAGGTCAACGGCGGTTTGCACAGCGGTATTGGGGATGGCCGCAACCAGATCGCGGACGGGGCGTGTGCGCTGCTGCTCGAACAGGGTGTATTGCTTGGCTGACCAGGTCATCACGGCTTTCCTTTTGTTTAACGGTTGGCCACAGCCTAAATCGTGTGAGCCATGAGAACAAACGCCAGGGTTCACATCACCATCCGAAGATGCACAACCCCCCTGCGTAAGGTCCACGAACGATTTTCTGTTTGCGCCATTGCGCACCGAGGGCATGGCCGCCCAAGCGAGCCGTGGGATGGCAGGCTCATTATCCATGGGGGCGACGATCAGAGGGTGCTGGGTTTCGACCGCTGTCTGCACGTTGTAGCCGACGATTCCCGTGCCGCGCGTCATCATGGAGCGGCTGCCTGGGTCGGTCAGTGTGCACTTGAGTTTTATTGTCTTTAATGTCAGAAGCTCGGATATTTCCGTTTCTTACTGCCTGGACGATTTTCGATGAATCTACCTGAGATCAGTACGTTTATTACTCGCTGGCCCTTGCTGGGCCTGGCTCCCCCTGCCGCTTGGCTGGTTTCCCAGGACTGCGAAAACCAAGTTATGGCTTCGCTGGCACGGCTTGGAGAGGGTTATCGACGCCAGGGAAACTGTGCCGTCCACGAAACTGCGGTTGTTGAGCAAGGCGCTGTATTAAAGGGCGCGATTATCATCGGCGCAGGATCCTTCGTGGCGGCGGGTGCCTACCTACGTGGAGGGGTTTATCTCGGCAGCCATTGCATTGTTGGCCCAAGCTGCGAAGTGAAAAGCAGCTTCATGCTTGACGGAAGCAAGCTGGCACACTTCAACTTTGTCGGCGACTCATTGATTGGCGAGAACGTGAATATCGAAGCAGGTGCAATCATAGCCAATTACCGCAACGAGCTAGATGGTGCGGATATCAAAGTCCGCTATGCAGACAATGTCATCGAGATAGGAGTTAACAAATTCGGTGCCCTGGTCGGCGATGGCTGCAAAATTGGGGCGAACGCAGTCATCGCTCCCGGTGCGCTACTGCGGCCAAACACACATGTCCCACGTCTCGGGTTGATTGACCAGTTTGCCTACGACTAGGAAAGCCGGCCAGGCCCTGCTCGTGGCTGCTATTACTTGGCCAGTGAGCTTCGGCGGTAAACTCCTACGGAACTCATTCTTGCGCAAGTTTGGCTGGCCCCACTGATGCGATAGCAACTGCTGCGTCGGCAGTCGCTCCAGCACGTCTTATAGGTATAGGGGTCATGCCCATTCATACGCGCCGATTGGATCAAACTCATAATCGCCGTTGCCCGTTTGCCGCTGCGCAGCGAACCTGCAAAAAGCCAGTTTTTGCGGCCTAATGCCCATGGTCGGATCTGATTCTCGGCCCAATTACTGTCAATGGGTACGGCCCCGTCATCGAGATAGCGCGACTGCGCCGGCGAAAACCGACGATAGGCTCATCGCACAATTGCACGGCCTGGGTGGTCATGGCAGGTGTTAAACGATGGAAATCGCGCGGCCTATGGAAAGCAAACCAATTTAGCGCTGTTAGATAAGCAGAATCAGGAAAGCTCAACCAAAAATTGGCCGAGCATTTTCACCACTGAGTGACCGCACCGCATCGATTTAGAACAACGCTAATGTATAACTGACTATCAACCTATTCTGGTCTGCATCGCGGGAGGCTTCACTGTGTGACCTACCGTTTCGCCATCCGAACCCCACCCCCTTCAGCGCTCCCGACGGTACAATGTAGTCAATTGAGAGGTCTCGCTCCCACTCCGTCTGATCAGAACCCGCGGCCGTCTTTATGCCTCGTCCATCCAGGTACATCAACGCGGCCTTAAGCCCCGGAATACCCAGCGCAGCAAAGTCATAACCATATTGCACGTAGGTCGTATCCTCGCCTGCCCGGATGAAATTCTGGATTAACCTGTCGGTATACAGGTACACCCCCGCTCCACCGCTACCCTTGCCCACCAATCCGCCTTGATTCGGCTGAATGAAGTTACTGTCGTCAGAAACACTCTGATAGCCCATCAGAAACGAATGCGCCCCCAAGCTATAAGTAAACGTTGCACTCCATGTATTGTTGTCGATCTCGCCGTTGGTTCCGCTCGTGTAACCACTTGTCCCATAGCCCTCAGCACGACCTGTAGCTGAACTGTTCTTGCCATCGGAGCGGGTACTAAAATATCGCAGGTCCGAGGTCAACGAACCCACCTGCCCCATAGGCAGTCGGTGCAGTAAACCCAGAAAATGCTGAGTATAAAAATCCTCAAGATGCCCGAAGTAATACTGCGCCGTCAGGTCTTTCCCAACCCTATAGTCAACCCCCCCAAAGAGGAATTTATTCGTGTCCTGACTAGCCCCGGCCACGGATAATCCCGTGGAGTCGCTGGAGCCCCTTGCAGTCGCTGACGTCAGTTGCCCTCCGATAATGGTCGCATTGTCCAGATCGTTGGATGTGAACTGCAACCCTTCAAACGACTGCGGCAGCAGTCTTCCGTCAGTGATCGTCAACACCGGCAGCTTTGGGGTGAGCGCACCGTAGCGTAATTCGGTTTTCTGTAGCCGCACCTTCATTGTGGGCTCGAACCTCGTCCAGTAGTCGGCGGCCCGGTCACCATCATCTGGAAACATTGAGCTTGCATAGTGGCGACCTTTTCCGCTGTCCAAGGTTACGCCCAGCATAAGATTCGCATCCACCCCGAATCCCAGTGCACCCTCGGTAAATCCTGACGCATAGCGCAGGATGAACCCTTGACCCCATTCGCGATTTTGGGATGGCCGGGCGTTCCCACTGCGCCAATCATTATCAAAGTAGAGATTTCTAGCTGAGATATCAGCCTTGCCGTCTGTTAGAAAGTCAGCATGCGCTGAAATACAGTTACACGCCATCAAAGCGCATCCGGCCGCACTTCCAAGTTTAATTTTAGTAATCATGGACAAAGCGTTCCCCTACGCGAAACTGCGTATTAAAAAATTAAGGTACGGGGGCAGAGTTATTAACTGTGCAACTTATATTCTTATATTTACCAGCATCGAACTTTTCTCGGACCGACCAACATCGAGCGCTACAGGGCCGCAATCACTTGAATTTCAATCTTATAGTGAGGCTTCGCCAATACGGAGTGAACGCAGGCTCGAACGGGCGGTTGCGTGCCTTCAAGCCACCGTTCCCACACCTGATTCATCGCATCGAAATCACTCATGTCCGTTAACCAGATTTGCGCCCATATAAGTTTTGTTCTGGCCGAGCCAGCCTCAATTAAAAGTTGATCAATTTTCGCGAAAATATCAACCGCTTGCTCCTGAACGCCGCCCGTGCTCTGAGATGTCTGCCCCGAGAGGTAAACGGTTCCGTTATGTACGGCGACTTGGCTGAGCCGAGCGTTGCTGCCGGTTTTTTGGACAATGTGCATTGTTATCTCCCAACCTTTTTATATAAATGCCCAGGCGTATTGCCCATTGGCTTTTGTAATGTGACCCACAGAACACTTGGTAAAATGACTAGTGAATACCGTGGCACAATTAACGTCCGCGTATTCAAGCAGCCATCGTCTGGATACCCGCGCGGCGACTTGTTCGGCGCAGAAAACAGAGTTCCATTGCGGTAGTGCGACCTGCAACGGGCTGTGCATGACATCACCGCAGAAAACGACGAGGCCATCACCGGATTCAATACTGATGCTCATGTGCCCAGGGCTATGACCAGGCGTTGGGTGAAACTTGATGCCTGGCAAGTATTCCTCTCCACCGTTATTGATGGTCGCCAGTTGCCCCGCATCCCTTACAGGCTTGATGCTGTCTTCGAAAATCATCAGTCGCGGGGCCGCAGCAGGTGTCCCGTAAAAGTCCAGTTCCGCCTGGGAGCAGACATGCATGGCGTTGGCAAAGGTGGGCACCCACTTCTCACCGTCCCACACGGTATTCCAGCCAACATGATCCACGTGCAAATGCGTATGCAGGACGAAATCGATGTCTTCAGGACGCACACCTGCTCGCTCAAGGTTTCCCAGCCATGGGCTTTGCAGTTGATGAAATATGCTGCTGAAAGGCCGATCCTTGAAGTTTCCAGAAGCTGTATCTATCAACAGCCGATGCTGAGGCGTTTCTACCAGCCAGCTATGGATGCTCATTTCAACCGGTGTGTCTTGCCTCATCTGCTCGCGGCTTGAGGTTGCTTCAAGCAAGTGAGGCGTTGCATCCGGATAAAGCTGGGCAACGGACAGAGCGCTAAATACCTGCTCGGTAATTTTCGAAATACGTAAATCACCGATTTGATAAACGTCAGATAGGTTCATGAAAGCTCCTGTACCAAACACCGCGAATCATCAGCTTGCCTGGACGGCTGATAGTGAAAGCGATTGTGAGCGTTTAACGGCCAATGCTGCTGTCGTATAGAGGACGGCTGCCAAGGCTGCGGACACGGTTGCGACAATCGCCAGTGCAAAGCCCAGGGCATTCTCTCTGTCGCCCAATTGCTGGCTGATATAGCCAACGGCGTATGGCCCGATCCCACCTCCAAGCACGTTGGTCATGAATACCAATAGCGCGATAGAGCGACCACGCATTCTGTTGGGGATCGCAATTTGCAACGGGATGGGGGCCAATGCCATGACGATGCTCGCTGCAAACGCGCAAAGCCCGTAGAAGATGATCGCCATGTTGAATGAGGCCAAAGGTGCGATGAGCGCAAGAGGGGTTAACAACGTGCAGGCGTAGGCTGCCACCTTGAGAACAGTCCCGAGCGCTTGCTCATCCTTGGCGCGCCTTACCAGAAGGCCAGCGGTAAGAACACCGACTATCCCGCCGAGCATGTAAAGGGGCCCCGTTATTTTCCCGACATAGCTGGCTTCCAGGGCAAAGTGTCGAATCAACACCGTGGGAAACCAGGCGGTGAACGAGTAAAACAACATGATCAAACTGGCGTAGCCAAAAAAGTACGGCAAGCAGAAGCGATTACGAACAAACAATTCACGCAGCACTTCACTGAACGGTGGAGCCACCTCTCGCTCGGTATCCTTGCCTGCGCTCGCATGATCTCGTCTTGCCGGTTCGCTTACGGTTAAGAACACGATAGCCGCAAGCAAAAAACCCGGCAGGCCAACAATCAGAAACACCATCTGCCAGGCGTGCATCGAGGTGCTGGCGAGAAACTCATTGCCTGGTTGACTCAACCAGCCCAGCAATGCCCCGCCCCCCGTCAATGCGACACCACTACCGATGTAAGGCCCCAACATGAAAATACCGGTAGCGCGGCTAAGGCGTCGTGGTGCGTACATGTCGGCGAACAACGACAACACGGCAGGACTCAGCGCAGCCTCGGCAATGGCAGTACCTGCTCGCCAGACCAACAGTTCGGTAAAACTTCCGGCGGTGGCACAAAGCGCCGTGGAACACGCCCAGATCGCCACGCACACGGCAATGATGCGCACCCGGTTTGATCGGTCGACCATGCGCGCAACAATAATCCCTGCGGTTGCGTAGCACAGGGTGAACGAGAAGCCCTGCAACATGCCGATTTGACTATCAGTGATGCCCAGCGTGGCTTTCAATGGCTGAACGAGGATGCTGACGATCTGGCGATCCAAGTACGAAAAAGCAAAGCAGATGAGAAACAGGGCAGCACTGTAGGCTGAGCCATGGTTATCTTGGGCCACGGGTTCTACAGAACGGATTACGCTCATAAGACACACTCCAGACGCGATTCAGTCGTCATTGCCAGGTGGTAGGAGAAGCCAGCACGGCAATACAGTCGCCCGCCGCCACATGAGAAAAGGTCCGCTGAACCATGATTTCGCCATCCCTGCTGAAATACAGCTCCTCTGCTGGTTTCCAGGGTGCATAAATGTCAAACAAACGACCCGCGAGCTGGCCTTTTTCAACTTGATCACCCAGAGAGAAGCAGGGTTCGAAAACACCGCCTGCGGTGGCAAACACGTAGTGTCCTGAATCCTCGACTTTGACCAGGCGCGTCGGTTTGGCCGGCGCGACTGGAACGTCTTTGATAACACCAAGGCTATGCAATACCCGGTGCAATCCGTCTTCGACAATCTTGAGATTCTCAGGGCTGCACGACGCACCGCCGCCAAACTCACCACAAAGAAACAGTTTCCCCTGTCGCTCGGCAGCCGCTCCATAGGTGCGATCTTCGCCCAGCAGGTTCATGACCATGGTGGTTGGAGCCCCGAATGCATCGACAAGACGCAGGTAATCATCGTGCTGCGCCGCATTGGCTGGCAGGGAAGCCAGAAGTGCTGGCGCGTGCTGGAAAGAGGCACCACCGGCATGCATGTCCAGAATAACGTCCGAGATAGGGAACAGTTCTGTATTGACATAGTGCGCAATCATTTCAGTGATACTGCCGCTACGGTTACCTGGGAACAGGCGATTCAGATTGCCCTTGTCGATGGGCGATGTTCTCGTTCCATTCTGGAAAGCAGGGAAATTGAGACCCGGGACGACGATCAAGCGGCCGCTGATTTCCAGCGAGCTCATCCGCTGAATGAGCTTCATCAGCGCGATTGGCCCCTCCAGTTCGTCCCCATGATTGCCGCCGGTGAGAAGAACTGTCGGCCCGACCCCGCGTTTGAGCACTACGATGGGGATCGGGATACGGCCATAGGCTGAGCGGTCATGGGAATGCGGAAGCATGAGAGCTCCCTTCTGAAAGCCTTCCAGAGAGAAATCGACCGTGGACGCAATGAGTGATCCTTGGTTATTCATACAAACCCTCCTGAAACTGAAATATAAGCGTGGTAACGGACCACACCCACTATCTGTCAGGACATTGCATGAGAATATTGCCGTTTTATGAGATCAGCGATGCCTGAAAGGCATCACTGGCCAGAATGGCACTTCCGCGCTTCGGTCAACACTTGGAGAAATCGCTGAAGCAGCGGGCTTTCACTGTTTGCGCAGTATGCAAATACCAGCGGCATCGGTACTGACAGATCCAGCAGTTTCAAAAAACTGACAGACGCCGGTGGCCGGCCCAGGTTCGCAGAGTTGACGAGCGCAGCCCCCATACCGGAGCCCACCAACGCCAGAATGGCCGACTCGGTCTGCGCCTCTTGAACGACCTGAAGACTGACTCCCAGCGCTCCACAGGCAGCCATGAGCTGGTCGTAGTAAGTCGGGTACACCCATCGTGGAAAGGTTATGAAAGGCAGGTGGGCGATGTCCGCGAGCGAGACCTCATTACCCCCAAGGTCCCAATCAACTGGTATCGCTAGAACCAGATTGTGTTCTACCAGTTGTAGTACCTCGCATCTGTTTGAAAGGGGACGGTATAGGTACACAAAACCACCATCGAGCATCCCGTCCTCAATACGCTGGACTTGCTCAGGCGTGTTAAGGGGATTGAGTTCCAGACTCGCATTAGGGATTGCGATCTGAAACGCTCTCAGCGCCTTGGGGACAATACCGTCCCAGCTGCTGTTCTCCACAAACCCAAGGCGTAGCTGTCCCTCCCATCCCGTAGAAATACGCTTGGCTTTACGTGTTGCAGCTTCGAGGTCACTCATGATCTGCCGAGCATCAGACAAAAATGATTCACCCGCTGGCGTCAAGGTTAACCCTCGGGGATGTCTGCTAAACAGCTCAAACCCTAGCTGCTCCTCAAGATCGTGAAGCTGGCGAGAAACAGCTGGCTGCGTGACATGGATACGCTCCGACGCTAGTCGAATGCTTTTGTGCTCGGCCACAGCTATGAAATAACGCAGATGGCGCAATTCCATTTATTTTCCTCAGATGTAGAAAAGAGATACTCCCGGCAGCCTATCATCGAACACCTTCGGGAGGTTTAGAGCATTAGCATCCGCAAATGAAGACGCCGTCGATGGGTGAATCGGTTCGCGGGCTGCCCCCGCACCTACAAGTGGCAGCCCGATTTCGGCCAATTGCGACGAAGTGGACTACTCCTTCGCTCCGGGGAAATTGCCGAGACTTTTCCCCATTTTTTTGACGTAAAAAAAGGCCCCATACTCTTTACAGAGATGGAGCCTTCGTCTTTGGAAAAAACCCTCTGATTACTTGGACTTAACCGTAAATAGCAATCAGAAGATCTTTACATTTCTACCTTATGAGGGTTAAAACGGGATATCGTCATCAAAGCTGTCGAAATCCGGAGCCGGTTGCGGAGCGGCCTGTTGTGGCGCTGGGCGCGACTCACGCTGCGGCTGCTGACTTGGCTGCTGGCTTGGCTGCGGACGCGACTGCTGTGGACGCGGTGCCGAGTTGGACATGCCGCCCTGGCCCTGTTGGTCGCCCTGTGGACGGCCGCCGAGCAGTTGCATGGTGCCTTGCATGTCGACCACGATTTCAGTGGTGTAACGCTTGATGCCGTCTTTTTCCCACTCGCGGGTCTGCAGTTTGCCTTCGATGTAGACCTGCGAACCTTTGCGCAGGTATTCACCGGCGATCTCCGCCACTTTGCCGAACATCGACACACGGTGCCATTCGGTTTTCTCGACCTTCTGGCCGGTCTGCTTGTCGGTCCACTGTTCGCTGGTCGCCAGACTCAGGTTGGTCACGGCGTTACCGTTAGGCAAGTAGCGAACTTCGGGATCCTGGCCGCATGTACCGACCAATATGACTTTGTTAACCCCACGGGCCATAACGTTCTCCTAAGCTGGGCGCGCTGTCGGCACTGGGTTGACCAGTTGCTCGAGCGTCGCGCGATCCAATAATTCGGTGTCCAATTTGATGTAAATGGCCGCTTCTTCAGCAACCACGACTGCATCGGTTACCCCAACGACGGCCTTCAGGCGCTCGACCAGGCCAGCTTCACGAACGGCTTCGGGCGACAACGGCAGGCGCAGGCTTGTGACGTATGGGGGTTCGCGCATGGTAACAGCAAAGGCCAGCCAAAGTGCAGCAAGCCCGGCGCATCCCAGGAAGACAACCGACAAACCGCCGTGCTGGAACATCCAGCCACCCATGATGCCGCCGAGTGCCGAGCCCAGGAACTGGCTGGTGGAATACACCCCCATCGCCGTGCCCTTGCCGCCGGCCGGTGAAACTTTACTGATCAGCGAAGGCAACGAAGCCTCTAGCAGGTTGAACGCGGTAAAGAACACCACCGTACCGATTACCAGCGCCCGCAGGCTGTCGCCGAACTGCCAGAAGAATAGCTCAGTGAGCATCAGCGTCACGACGGCGCCGAGTAAAACTCGTTTCATTTTGCGTTTCTTCTCGCCATAGATGATGAATGGGATCATGGCGAAGAATGAAATCAGCAGTGCGGTCAGGTAGACCCACCAGTGCTGTTCCTTGGGCAGCCCGGCTTTTTCCACCAGGGCCAGGGGCAAGGCAACGAAGCTGCTCATCAGCATCGCGTGCAATACAAAGATACCTAAATCCAGGCGCAGCAGGTCCGGATGCTTGAGCGTCGGCAGTAGGGCCTGGCGCGCAACCCCGGATTCACGGTGCTGCAGGGTGCCGGTGGAGCGCGGCACCATAAAGGCGACGATCACGATACCGAACAACGCCATGCCGCCGGTGGCCAGGAACAGTCCGTGCAAACCAAAGGCGCGGGTCAGCAACGGGCCGATCACCATCGCGACGGCGAACGATAGGCCGATGGTCATGCCGATCATGGCCATGGCCTTGGTACGGTGTTGTTCCCGGGTCAGGTCCGACAGCAAGGCCATGACCGCCGCAGAAATTGCCCCGGCGCCCTGCAGGACACGTCCGGCGATCACGCCCCAGATAGAATCGGACTGAGCCGCGAGCACGCTGCCGAGGGCGAACACGATCAACCCGAGGTAGATCACCGGGCGGCGGCCGATGCGGTCGGAAATGATCCCGAACGGAATCTGGAAAATCGCCTGGGTCAGGCCATAGGCGCCAATGGCCAGGCCGATCAGGGCGGGGGTCGCGCCTGCGAGGTCCATCCCATAGGTCGCCAGTACCGGCAACACCATGAACATGCCAAGCATACGGAAGGCGAACACCAGGGCCAGACCGCTTGCCGCTCGGGTCTCGCCGCTACTCATGCGTTCGCTGTGGGGATCGTGCATGGAAAAACCTCGTGTGAACCGGCGGCGATTCTACCAGTCCCATCGATTGAGAGGGTATATGCGGCGCTTTGCCGCGCAGGTTTCATGTAAGGCTGCACCTAGCACCTTGACAGTGTATATTCATCCAGTCTTTATCCGTATACTCCTGCATTATTTACGCCCGCCGTGCGAGGCCATCTTGGACAAGATCCTGATTCGTGGGGCTAGAACCCACAACCTGAAGAATATCGACCTGACCCTGCCCCGGGACAAACTGATCGTCATCACCGGTTTGTCCGGGTCCGGCAAATCGTCGCTGGCGTTCGACACGCTGTACGCCGAAGGCCAGCGGCGCTATGTCGAGTCGCTGTCGGCCTATGCCCGCCAGTTCCTGTCGATGATGGAAAAACCCGACGTCGACACCATCGAAGGCCTGTCGCCGGCGATTTCCATCGAGCAGAAGTCGACGTCCCATAACCCGCGGTCCACCGTGGGCACCATCACCGAGATCTACGACTACCTACGCCTGCTCTATGCGCGCGTAGGTATCCCGCGCTGCCCGGACCACGACATTCCGCTGGAAGCCCAGACCGTCAGCCAGATGGTCGACCTGGTGCTGGCCCAGCCGGAAGGCGCCAAGCTGATGTTGCTGGCGCCGGTAATTCGCGAGCGCAAGGGTGAACACCTTTCGGTGTTTGAAGAACTGCGGGCCCAAGGTTTCGTGCGTGCGCGGATCAACGGCAAGCTGTATGAGCTGGACGAAGCGCCGAAGCTCGACAAGCAGAAGAAGCACTCGATTGATGTCGTGGTCGACCGTTTCAAAGTGCGCGCCGACTTGCAGCAACGCCTGGCCGAATCCTTCGAGACCGCCCTGAAGCTGGCGGACGGGATTGCCCTGGTCGCGCCGATGGACGACGAGCCTGGCGAAGAGATCATCTTCTCCGCACGCTTTGCCTGCCCGATCTGTGGCCACGCCATCAGCGAGCTGGAACCCAAGCTGTTTTCCTTCAACAACCCGGCCGGCGCATGCCCGACCTGTGATGGCCTGGGGGTGAAGCAGTTCTTCGACATCAAGCGCCTGGTCAATGGCGAACTGACGTTGGCGGAAGGCGCGATACGCGGCTGGGACAGGCGTAACGTCTATTACTTCCAGATGCTCGGGTCGTTGGCGTCGCACTATAAGTTCAGCCTGGAAGTACCGTTCAACCAACTGCCGGCAGATCAGCAGAAGGTCATTCTCAACGGCAGCGGCTCGCAGAGCGTCGACTTCAAATACCTCAACGACCGTGGCGACATCGTCAAACGCTCGCACCCGTTCGAAGGCATCGTGCCGAACCTCGAACGCCGCTACCGCGAGACCGAGTCGGCGAGCGTGCGTGAAGAGCTGGCGAAGTTTCTCAGCACCCAGCCCTGCCCGGATTGCCGTGGCACCCGCCTGCGCCGTGAGGCGCGGCACGTATGGGTTGGCGAGAAGACTCTGCCGGCAGTGACCAACCTGCCGATCGGTGATGCCTGTGAATACTTTGGTGTCCTCAAACTGACCGGACGCCGTGGGGAGATCGCCGACAAGATCCTCAAGGAGATTCGCGAGCGCCTGCAGTTCCTGGTCAACGTCGGCCTGGATTACCTGTCACTGGACCGCAGCGCCGATACCTTGTCTGGCGGTGAAGCCCAGCGTATTCGCCTGGCCAGCCAGATCGGTGCGGGCCTGGTGGGTGTGCTGTATATCCTCGATGAACCATCGATCGGCTTGCACCAGCGCGACAACGATCGCCTCCTGGGCACGCTGAAGCACCTGCGGGATATCGGCAACACGGTGATTGTGGTCGAGCACGATGAAGACGCGATTCGCCTGGCAGATTATGTGGTCGATATTGGCCCGGGTGCCGGCGTGCATGGTGGACATATCGTCGCCCAAGGTACGCCTGCCGAGGTGATGGCCCATCCGGACTCACTGACGGGCAAGTACCTGTCCGGTCGCGTGAAGATTGAGGTGCCGGCCAAGCGCACGCCACGCAACAAGAAGATGGCGTTGCACCTCAAGGGCGCGCGTGGCAACAACCTGCGCAATGTCGACCTGGAGATTCCCCTGGGCCTGCTGACCTGCGTGACGGGTGTTTCCGGCTCGGGCAAGTCGACGCTGATCAACAACACGCTGTTCCCACTGAGCGCCACCGCCTTGAACGGCGCGACCACTCTGGAAGCGGCTGCACATGACAGCATCAAGGGCCTTGAGCTCCTGGACAAAGTGGTCGATATCGACCAGAGCCCGATTGGCCGCACACCACGCTCCAACCCGGCGACCTATACCGGGCTGTTTACGCCCATTCGCGAGTTGTTCGCTGGCGTCCCGGAATCCCGCTCGCGGGGCTACGGGCCGGGCCGGTTCTCGTTCAACGTCAAGGGCGGGCGCTGCGAAGCGTGCCAGGGCGATGGCTTGATCAAAGTGGAAATGCACTTCCTGCCGGACATCTACGTGCCATGCGATGTGTGCAAGAGCAAGCGCTATAACCGCGAAACCCTTGAGATCAAATACAAGGGCAAGAACATCCACGAAACCCTGGAGATGACCATCGAAGAAGCGCGGGTGTTCTTCGACGCGGTTCCAGCGTTGGCGCGCAAGCTGCAGACACTGATGGATGTGGGCTTGTCGTACATCAAGCTGGGGCAATCGGCGACCACGCTGTCCGGTGGTGAGGCGCAGCGGGTCAAGCTGTCCCGCGAGCTGTCCAAGCGGGATACGGGTAAAACCCTGTATATCCTCGATGAACCGACCACGGGCCTGCACTTCGCGGATATTCAGCAATTACTGGATGTGTTGCACCGCCTGCGTGACCACGGCAACACCGTGGTGGTGATCGAACACAACCTGGATGTGATCAAGACCGCCGACTGGCTGGTCGACCTCGGACCGGAAGGCGGTTCCAAGGGCGGCCAGATCATCGCGGTGGGTACGCCGGAGCAGGTCTCCGAAATGCCGCAGTCGCACACGGGTTACTACTTGAAACCATTGCTCGCACGCGACAGGGCGTGATTTATCCGACCCAATAAAAAGGTTCTTCACGGAATCTCGGGAAACACAGAAACAAGAACGCCGATTTGGTTGATGATGTTCGTGCGAGCAAACACATCTAACAAACCGGCGTTCTTATGCGAGATATTAATACTTTCCTTCCCTTTTGGGAGGGCTTTTCTGTCGTCAACATCAAGCCTGACGGCGATGCCCTTCAGATCGACCTGATCCCCCATGCCACCCGGTTCCCATGTTGTGGCGGCTGTCAAAAGCTCTGCTCAACCACTCATGAGTATTGCGAGCGCATCATTCGTGACTTGCCTATTCTCGGCCATGCGGTGCGCTTGAGCGTTTTGCTCCGGCGCGTTGGTTGCCGCGATTGTGGCAAGCGCATGGAGGCGGTTAGTTGGCTGGATCGCTATGCCCGCATGACCCGGCGCCTGGCAGATGCCGTCATTCAAGCGTGCGAGCGCCTTCCAACGCTGCACGTGGCGCAGATGTTTGGCCTGCATTGGGAGACCGTTCGTTTACTGGAGCGTCGAGCCCTGCAAGCAGCATTAAGCGTTTTGCCAAAGGCGAAACCGCGACGCTTGGTCATGGACGAGTTCGCACTCTTCAAAGGTCATCGTTATGCCACCGTTGTCCTGGATGCGGATACGCGACGGGTGCTGTGGATCGGCGAAGGCCGTAGTCGGGCGGCGGTTAGACCCTTTTTTGAAGAGCTGGGGCCCGAGGGCTGCGCGCTAATCGAAGCGGTGGCGATGGACATGAACACCGCTTTTGATCTGGAGGTTCGTCACCACTGCCCCAAAGCGCGAGTGGTCTACGACCTCTTTCATGTGGTGGCCAAATATGGTCGAGAGGTAATTGACCGGGTTCGTGTCGACGAAGCCAATCGACTGCGCCATGACAGGCCTGCACGCAAAGTCATCAAGCAGGCGCGATGGTTACTGCTGCGCAATCCTGAGAACCTGAAAAACCCAGAGCAACAGGTTCATTTGCAGGATCTGCTGGCGGCCAACCAGTCGCTGATGACGGTCTATTTAATGAAGGCTGAACTCAAAACGCTCTGGACGCCGAGCACCGCCTGGGACTGGAGATCAGCTTGGAACCAATGGCTGCGTCACGCCCATGAAAGCGAGATACCTGCCCTGATGCAGTTTGCCAAAAGACTAAAGGGTTACTGGCGAGGCATCGTCAGTCGGGTTCGCTGGCCAATGCACACCGGTCAGTTGGAAGGAATAAACAATCGAATAAAGGTGATCAAGCGTATGGCGTATGGTTACCGGGATAGCGAATTCTTTTTCATGAAGATCAAGAGCGTCTTTCCCGGTAATCCGTGAAGAACCAATAAAAAGCCCCTGTCACTTCAACGGTGACAGGGGCTTTTTTACAGCCGGGAATCAGAACTGCGATTGCAGGTAATTCTCCAGGCCGACCAGCTTGATCAGGCCCAACTGCTTTTCCAGCCAGTAGGTGTGATCTTCTTCGGTGTCGGCCAACTGCACGCGCAGAATTTCACGCGTGACATAGTCGTTGTGCTGCTCGCATAGCTCGATGCCCTTGCACAGCGCGGCACGGACCTTGTACTCGAGGCGAAGGTCGGCTGCGAGCATCTCAGGCACCGTGGTGCCTACGTCCAGGTCGTCCGGACGCATGCGTGGCGTGCCTTCGAGCATCAGGATACGGCGCATCAGCGCATCGGCGTGCTGCGTCTCTTCTTCCATCTCGTGGTTGATACGTTCATAGAGCTCGGTAAAGCCCCAGTCTTCGTACATACGCGAATGGATGAAATATTGGTCACGAGCAGCGAGTTCGCCCGTCAGCAACGTGTTGAGGTAATCGATTACGTTGGGGTGACCTTGCATCGCCCTACATCTCCCTGCTTGAAAGTCTTCAGTTTGAACCATGCTGACCTATAGGTCACGGAAGCAACGGCAGAAAAGTGAAGATTTACAGAGAAAAGTAGCTAAATTAGCGCAAAAACCGCCCAAATGAGGGCGGTTCTGCTTATCGTTTAGAGTCAGTTAAGCGATACACCCAGTGCCTTTGCGATTGCTTCTCCATAAGCCTGATCGGCTTTGAAGAAGTGCTGCAACTGACGCTGGACCACATCACTGGAAACCCCCGACATGGCGCCGGCGATGTTGCCGGTGAGCAAGGCCTTCTGCTCATCGTTCATCAGGCGGAACAGCGCACCGGCATGGCTGTAATAGTCGGTGTCTTCGCGGTGATCGTAACGATCTGCGGCACCGCTCAGGGCCAATGCAGGCTCGGCGTACTGTGGTGCTTGTTTCGGCGCGTCGGCATAGCTGTTTGGTTCATAGTTGGGAGTCGCACCGCCATTGCTGCCGAAGGCCATCGAGCCATCACGCTGGTAGCTGTTGACCGGACTGCGTGGGGCATTCACCGGCAATTGTTGGTGGTTGGTGCCGATACGGTAGCGATGTGCATCTGCATAAGCGAAAACGCGGCCCTGCAGCATGCGGTCTGGCGACAGACCGACACCCGGGACCATGTTGCTCGGGCCGAACGCAGCTTGTTCCACTTCAGCGAAGTAGTTCTGTGGATTACGGTTGAGCTCCAGTTCGCCGACTTCGATCAGCGGGAACTCCTTTTGTGACCAGGTTTTGGTCACGTCAAAGGGGTTCTCGTAATGCGCGTTGGCTTGGGCCTCGGTCATGATCTGAATGCAGACGCGCCATTTCGGGAAGTCGCCGCGCTCGATCGCACCAAACAGATCGCGCTGTGCGTAATCAGGATCGGTGCCAGCCAAGCGTGCGGCCTCAGCCGGTGCAAGGTTCTTGATGCCTTGCTTGGTCTTGTAGTGCCACTTTACCCAGTGCCGCTCGCCCTTGGCGTTAATCAGGCTGTAGGTGTGGCTACCGAAGCCGTGCATGTGACGGTAACCATCAGGGATACCACGGTCCGAAAATAGGATGGTGACCTGGTGCAGCGCCTCCGGGGAGTGCGACCAGAAGTCCCACATCATCTGCGCACTTTTCAGATTGCTTTGCGGCAGGCGTTTCTGGGTGTGGATAAAATCAGGGAACTTCAGAGGGTCACGGATGAAGAACACCGGCGTGTTGTTACCGACGATGTCCCAGTTGCCTTCTTCGGTGTAGAACTTCAAGGCAAAGCCACGAGGATCGCGCTCGGTATCAGCCGAACCACGCTCCCCACCCACCGTGGAGAAGCGCAGAAAGGTCGGCGTTTGTTTGCCCACGGACTCGAACAGCTTGGCGCTGGTGTATTCAGCGATGTCCTGGGTAACGGTGAACGTGCCGTAAGCCCCCGAACCTTTGGCATGTACTCGACGCTCAGGGATGTTTTCGCGGTTGAAGTGCGCGAGCTTCTCAATCAGGTGAAAATCGTCGAGCAACAACGGGCCACGTGGGCCGGCGGAACGGGAGTTCTGGTTGTCCGCCACGGGAGCGCCGCTGGCGGTGGTAAGAATTTTGTTCTGGCTCATGCTCAATCTTCCTCAGGTCGGACTTGGAACTGCCGGCTAATCGGCTTGCAGTGAGTATTGATCATCAACATGACACCTACAAATTCATTAAATTGTGGGAATCAATAGAAAATTACTACCAATACACCTGGCCACCATCGTGCCAGTGTTGACCTGACGCAGCTTGTACAAATGGCGTTTTTCTTACGCGCACAAAAAACCGGGCACGAGGCCCGGTTCTTCGTTACAGACTGTCGTCTTACTCGGCGCTTACAGCTTCGCCGGCAGTAGCACGATCAACCAACTCGACATACGCCATAGGCGCGTTGTCGCCAGAGCGGAAACCGCACTTGAGGATGCGCAGGTAGCCACCCTCACGGGTAGCGTAACGCTTGCCCAGGTCGTTGAACAGCTTACCAACGATAGCTTTCGAACGAGTACGGTCGAATGCCAGACGGCGGTTAGCCAGGCTGTCTGTCTTAGCCAAAGTGATCAGCGGCTCAGCAACGCGACGCAGTTCTTTAGCTTTCGGCAGTGTAGTTTTGATCAGCTCGTGCTCGAACAGCGACACCGCCATGTTTTGAAACATGGCCTTACGGTGCGAGCTGGTACGGCTCAGGTGACGTCCACTTTTACGATGACGCATGGTTCATTCCTTACCAAACTCACGTTCGGTGATTACGACGATCAGGCAGTCGCCTTGTCGTCCTTCTTAAGACTTGCAGGCGGCCAGTTGTCGAGGCGCATGCCGAGGGACAGACCGCGGGAGGCCAGAACGTCCTTGATTTCAGTCAAGGATTTCTTGCCCAGGTTCGGAGTCTTCAACAGTTCTACTTCGGTACGCTGAATCAGGTCGCCGATGTAGTAAATGTTTTCCGCCTTAAGGCAGTTAGCCGAACGTACAGTCAGTTCCAGATCGTCAACCGGGCGAAGCAGGATCGGATCGATCTCGTCTTCCTGCTCGATTACCACTGGTTCGCTGTCACCTTTGAGGTCGACGAACGCAGCCAACTGCTGTTGCAGAATGGTTGCAGCGCGACGGATAGCCTCTTCAGGGTCCAGAGTACCGTTGGTTTCCAGATCAATAACCAGCTTGTCCAGGTTAGTACGCTGCTCGACACGGGCGTTTTCCACCACGTATGCGATGCGGCGAACCGGGCTGAACGAAGAATCAAGCTGCAAGCGACCAATGCTGCGGCTTTCGTCTTCATCGCTCTGACGCGAGTCGGCCGGTTCATAACCACGACCACGAGCTACAGTGAGCTTCATGTTCAGGGCGCCGTTAGACGCCAGGTTAGCGATTACGTGATCGGGGTTAACGATCTCGACATCATGATCCAGCTGAATATCGGCAGCGGTAACCACCCCCGAACCCTTCTTCGACAAGGTCAGCGTAACTTCGTCACGGCCGTGCAGCTTGATAGCCAGACCTTTAAGGTTCAACAGGATTTCAATTACGTCTTCCTGTACACCTTCGATGGCGCTGTACTCGTGGAGCACACCGTCAATCTCGGCCTCGACTACTGCACAGCCGGGCATTGAGGACAACAGGATGCGGCGCAGCGCGTTGCCCAGGGTGTGGCCAAAACCACGCTCGAGAGGCTCGAGAGTGATTTTGGCGCGGGTTGGACTGACAACCTGCACATCAATGTGGCGGGGTGTCAGGAACTCATTTACCGAAATCTGCATGGATGCACCTATTTTCTAGCCCTTACTTGGAGTAGAGCTCGACAATCAGGCTTTCGTTGATGTCGGCGGACAGATCACTGCGAGCAGGAACGTTCTTGAAAACGCCCGACTTCTTCTCAGTGTCTACTTCTACCCATTCTACGCGGCCACGTTGGGCACACAGATCGAGAGCTTGGACAATGCGAAGTTGGTTTTTTGCTTTCTCGCGGACAGCGACCACGTCACCAGCACGAACCTGGTAGGACGGAACGTTTACGGTCTGACCGTTAACGCTGATCGACTTGTGCGATACCAGCTGACGGGATTCGGCACGAGTAGAACCAAAGCCCATACGGTATACAACGTTGTCCAGACGGCATTCGAGCAGTTGCAGCAGGTTTTCACCGGTTGCACCTTTCTTGCCAGCAGCTTCTTTGTAGTAGCCGCTGAACTGACGCTCGAGAACGCCGTAAATACGACGGACCTTCTGCTTTTCACGCAGTTGGGTGCCGTAATCGGACTGGCGACCGCGGCGTTGGCCGTGGATACCAGGTGCTGCTTCAATGTTGCACTTCGATTCGATCGCGCGCACGCCGCTCTTCAGGAAGAGATCGGTGCCTTCGCGACGAGCGAGTTTGCATTTTGGACCAATGTAACGAGCCATTCTTTACAATCTCCTGGATTACACGCGGCGCTTCTTCGGCGGACGGCACCCGTTGTGCGGGATTGGCGTCACGTCGGTGATGCTGGCGATCTTATAGCCACAGCCGTTCAAAGCACGGACAGCAGACTCACGACCTGGACCTGGACCTTTGACGTTAACGTCAAGGTTTTTCAGGCCGTATTCCAGCGCAGCTTGACCAGCACGTTCAGCAGCTACTTGAGCAGCAAACGGGGTGGACTTGCGGGAACCGCGGAAACCCGAACCACCGGAGGTAGCCCAAGAAAGCGCGTTACCTTGACGGTCGGTGATGGTCACGATTGTGTTGTTAAAAGAAGCATGGATGTGGGCGATGCCATCAACCACTGTCTTTTTAACTTTTTTACGAGGACGAGCAGCAGGTTTTGCCATGATTAATTTCCTGTCGATTCGCGTGGGCGATTACTTGCGGATCGGCTTACGCGGACCTTTACGGGTACGCGCGTTAGTCTTGGTACGCTGACCGCGTACTGGAAGACCACGACGATGACGCAGACCACGGTAGCAACCGAGGTCCATCAAACGCTTGATTTTCATGTTGATTTCGCGACGCAGGTCACCTTCAGTGGTGAACTTCGCCACTTCGCCACGCAACAGCTCAATCTGCTCGTCGCTCAGATCTTTAATCTTTGCGGCTGGGTTTACCCCAGTATCTGCGCAAATTTTCTGCGCAGTAGTGCGACCAACACCATAGATGTAGGTCAGCGAGATAACAGTGTGCTTGTTATCTGGAATGTTAACGCCTGCAATACGGGCCATTCAGTGGGACTCCAATTGACAGCTACCTACGCCCCGGAAGCCAAGAAATAGGGCGCGAGATAATATCGCTGTAATAACAAATAATCAACCCGGCAGCGCACTAGCTGCCGGGCTTCAAGCGGATCACACTCAGCCTTGGCGCTGTTTGTGACGCGGTTCCGCGCTGCAAATTACTCGAACAACACCTTCGCGGCGAATAATTTTGCAGTTACGGCACAGCTTTTTCACCGATGCACGAACTTTCATCACCAACTCCTCGAACCTTATGGGTACTCAGCGCAACATGCCGCTGCCGTAACCCTTCAGGTTGGCTTTCTTCATCAGGGATTCGTACTGGTGCGAAACGAGGTGCGATTGTACTTGGGACATGAAGTCCATCACAACCACGACGACGATCAGCAACGAGGTCCCGCCAAGGTAGAACGGAACGTTTGCCGCAACCACCAGGAACTGGGGCAACAAGCACACGGCCGTCATATATAGAGCACCGAACAGGGTCAAACGAGTCAGAACGCCATCAATGTAGCGTGCAGACTGCTCACCTGGACGGATGCCCGGAATAAAGGCACCGGACTTCTTCAGGTTTTCCGCTACGTCTTTCGGATTGAACATCAACGCCGTATAGAAGAAGCAGAAGAAAATAATCCCTGCACTAAACAGCAGAATATTCAACGGCTGACCAGGAGCGATCGACTGAGAAAGGTCCTGCAGCCAGCCCATGTTTTCAGACTGACCAAACCAGGTACCCAACGAAGCCGGAAACAGCAAAATGCTGCTCGCGAAAATTGCCGGAATAACACCGGCCATATTCACTTTCAGCGGCAAGTGGCTGGTCTGCGCAGCAAAAACCTTGCGGCCCTGCTGACGCTTGGCGTAGTGAACAGCAATACGACGCTGGCCACGCTCAATGAACACCACAAAACCGATAATCGCTACTGCCAGCAAACCGATGGCAACCAGGGCAAAAATATTGATATCACCCTGACGTGCAGACTCGAAAGACTGCCCGATTGCTCTCGGAAGACCGGCGACGATACCTGCGAAAATCAACATCGAGATACCGTTACCAACACCACGCTCAGTAATCTGCTCACCCAGCCACATCATAAACATCGCACCAGCCACAAACGTGGATACCGCAACGAAATGGAAGCCAAAGTCACCAGTGAACGCAACACCCTGCCCCGCCAAGCCAACGGACATGCCGACAGCTTGAACCAGGGCAAGGATGACAGTGCCGTAGCGGGTGTACTGGCTAATCTTGCGACGGCCAGCTTCACCTTCCTTCTTCAACTGCTCCAACTGCGGGCTGACGGCGGTCATCAACTGCATGATGATCGATGCCGAAATGTACGGCATGATCCCCAGTGCAAAGATGCTCATCCGTTCCAGCGCGCCGCCGGAAAACATGTTGAACAAGCTAAGAATGGTCCCCTCATTCTGTCGAAACAGGTCTGCGAGTCGGTCCGGGTTGATACCTGGAACCGGGATGTGTGCGCCTATTCGGTAGACGATAATCGCCAGGAACAGAAAACGCAGACGAGCCCAAAGTTCAGACATACCGCCTTTGCCGAGCGCTGAGAGAGCACCTTGCTTAGCCATTTATTCCTCGAACTTGCCGCCAGCTGCTTCGATAGCCGAACGCGCACCTTTGGTGGCGCCGATTCCCTTGCCGATAGTGACAGCGCGGGTCACTTCACCGGACAGCATGATTTTCACACGCTGTACGTTGACGTTGATCACGTTGGCATCTTTCAGGGTCTGCACAGTAACGATGTCGCCTTCCACTTTAGCCAGCTCGGACAAACGCACTTCTGCGCGATCCATGGCTTTCAGGGATACGAAACCGAACTTAGGCAGGCGACGATGCAGCGGCTGTTGACCGCCTTCAAAGCCTGGAGCGATGGTGCCACCGGAGCGGGAGGTTTGACCTTTGTGGCCACGGCCACCAGTCTTACCCAAACCGCTACCGATACCACGGCCCGGACGATGCTTTTCGCGACGGGAACCCGGCGCTGGACTCAGATCATTGAGTTTCATCGATTAACCCTCGACACGCAGCATGTAGTAAGCCTTGTTGATCATCCCGCGATTCTCGGGAGTATCCTGGACTTCTACAGTGTGACCGATGCGACGCAGACCCAAACCCTTAACGCACAATTTGTGGTTAGGGATGCGACCGGTCATGCTTTTGATCAGCGTTACTTTAACGGTAGCCATGATCAGAAGATCTCCTTGACGCTTTTGCCACGCTTGGCGGCAATGGATTCAGGAGACTGCATTGCTTTCAAACCCTTGAAAGTGGCGTGAACCACGTTTACTGGGTTAGTCGAGCCGTAGCACTTGGCCAGAACGTTCTGAACGCCAGCAACTTCGAGGACAGCACGCATAGCGCCGCCAGCGATGATACCGGTACCTTCAGAAGCAGGCTGCATGTACACCTTCGAAGCGCCATGGGCGGACTTCATTGCGTACTGCAGAGTAGTGCCGTTCAGATCAACTTGGATCATGTTGCGACGAGCAGCTTCCATTGCCTTCTGGATCGCAGCAGGCACTTCACGTGACTTGCCACGGCCGAAGCCAACACGCCCTTTACCATCACCAACCACGGTCAACGCGGTGAAAGTGAAGATACGGCCGCCTTTAACGGTTTTGGCTACGCGGTTAACTTGAACCAGCTTCTCAATGTAGCCTTCGTCGCGCTTTTGGTCGTTATTTGACATAACTTAGAACTCCAGCCCAGCTTCACGAGCAGCATCAGCCAGCGCCTTGACGCGACCGTGATACTTGAAGCCAGAGCGGTCGAAAGCCACCTGCGAGACGCCAGCGGCTTTTGCACGCGTAGCGACCAGCTGGCCAACCTTAGTGGCCGCGTCGATGTTGCCAGTGGCACCATCACGCAGTTCTTTATCCAAAGTCGAGGCGCTTGCCAGGACTTTGTTGCCGTCGGCCGAGATGACCTGGGCGTAGATGTGCTGCGACGAGCGGAACACGCAGAGACGCACGACTTCGAGTTCGTGCATTTTCAGGCGTGCTTTGCGAGCGCGACGCAGTCGAGTAACTTTTTTGTCGGTCATTTGCTATGCCCTACTTCTTCTTGGCTTCTTTACGACGGACGACTTCGTCCGCGTAGCGCACACCTTTGCCTTTGTACGGCTCTGGTGGACGGAAGTCGCGGATCTCAGCGGCCACCTGACCTACCAGCTGCTTATCAATACCCTTGATCAGGATATCGGTTTGGCTAGGGGTCTCAGCGGTGATGCCTTCTGGCAGTTCGTAATCCACTGGGTGCGAGAAGCCAAGGGCCAGGTTCAAAACCGTGCCTTTTGCTTGCGCTTTGTAACCAACACCGACCAGCTGGAGCTTACGCTCGAAGCCTTGGCTTACGCCTTGGACCATGTTGTTTACCAACGCACGAGTGGTACCGGCCATTGCGCGAGTTTGTTGATCGCCATTGCGAGCAGCGAAACGCAGCTCACCAGCTTCTTCAACGATCTCAACGGACGAATGGATGTTCAGTTCGAGAGTACCCTTGGCACCCTTCACCGAAAGCTGTTGGCCTGCGAATTTTACTTCGACACCGGCTGGCAGCTTAACGGGGTTCTTAGCGACGCGTGACATGCTTATCCCCCCTTAGAACACAGTGCAAAGAACTTCGCCGCCGACACCGGCAGCGCGCGCAGCACGATCCGTCATCACACCTTTGTTGGTGGAGACGATAGACACACCGAGACCGCCACGAACTTTTGGCAGATCATCGACGGACTTGTACTGACGCAGGCCTGGACGGCTAACGCGCTTCACTTCCTCGATGACCGGACGGCCTTCGAAGTACTTCAGCTCGATGGACAGCAGAGGTTTGATTTCGCTGCTGATCTGATAACCCGCAATGTAGCCTTCGTCTTTCAGGACTTTGGCAACAGCAACCTTCAACGTGGAAGATGGCATGCTTACGACGGACTTTTCAGCCATCTGGGCATTACGGATACGAGTTAGCATGTCCGCTAACGGGTCCTGCATACTCATGGGCTAGACGCTCCTAATACAAAAAAATTAGCCTTGCGGCTACATATGTCGCCGAGAATCTCCGAGCATAAAACACACGGGCTCAGGCGAGCCGCGTATTTTAGACACACTACGGAAATGAAACAAGCCCCAAAAGGGGCTTGTTCCAGATTCAAGGCCACCGGCGGTCAGTATCTTGCGAAACCGACCACCTGGACGCTGAACGTACTTACCAGCTGGCTTTAACCAGACCCGGTACGTCACCACGCATTGCCGCTTCACGCAGCTTGTTACGGCCGAGGCCGAACTTGCGGTAAACGCCGTGTGGACGACCGGTCAGGCGGCAGCGGTTACGCATGCGCGAGGCGCTTGCGTCACGTGGCTGCTTCTGCAGTGCTACTGTCGCTTCCCAACGTGCTTCTGGACTTGCGTTCAGATCAACGATGATTGCTTTCAGTGCTGCACGCTTCTTGGCGTACTTGGCAACCGTGAGCTGACGCTTCAGCTCGCGGTTTTTCATGCTCATCTTGGCCATGGTCCTACTCCAATCAGTTGCGGAACGGGAATTTGAAAGCACGCAACAGGGCGCGACCTTCATCATCGTTCTTGGCAGTGGTGGTCAGGGTGATGTCCAGACCGCGGAGAGCATCGATCTTGTCGTAGTCGATTTCCGGGAAGATGATCTGCTCTTTCACGCCCATGCTGTAGTTACCACGACCATCGAAGGACTTGGCATTCAGGCCGCGGAAGTCGCGGACCCGAGGCAGGGAGATCGACAGCAGACGATCCAGGAATTCGTACATACGCTCACGGCGCAGAGTCACTTTGACGCCGATCGGCCAACCTTCACGGACTTTAAAGCCAGCGATGGATTTCCGAGCGTAAGTCACAACGACTTTTTGACCGGTGATCTTTTCCAGGTCAGCAACAGCGTGCTCGATGACTTTTTTGTCGCCGACCGCTTCGCCCAGACCCATGTTCAGGGTGATTTTGGTAACGCGTGGAACTTCCATCACGTTCGAAAGCTTAAGTTCTTCCTTAAGCTTCGGTGCGATTTCTTTCCAATAAATCTCTTTTAGTCGTGCCATGGTCTTCTACCTAGCAGTGTTCAAGCATCAACCGCTTTTTGGGTCGACTTGAAGACACGAATTTTCTTGCCATCTTCTACTTTGAAACCAACGCGGTCTGCCTTGTTGGTTTCGCCGTTGAAAATGGCGACGTTAGAAGCGTCCAGCGGAGCTTCTTTTTCGACGATACCGCCTTGTACGCCCGACATCGGGTTAGGCTTGGTATGACGCTTAACCAGGTTCAGACCACCAATAACCAGACGGTTATTAGCGAGAACCTTAAGCACCTTACCGCGCTTACCTTTGTCTTTGCCGGCGATCACGATGATCTCGTCGTCACGACGAATCTTTTGCATGTCGGATCTCCTTACAGCACTTCTGGGGCGAGCGAGACGATCTTCATGAACTTCTCAGTACGAAGTTCACGGGTCACTGGCCCAAAGATACGGGTGCCGATCGGCTCTTGCTTGTTGTTCAGAAGAACAGCAGCGTTGCCATCAAAGCGGATAATGGAGCCATCTGCACGGCGAACGCCGTGACGAGTGCGGACTACAACAGCAGTCATCACTTGGCCTTTTTTCACTTTACCGCGAGGAATTGCTTCCTTCACGGTAACTTTGATGATGTCACCGATACCAGCGTAACGACGATGGGAGCCACCCAGCACCTTGATGCACATAACACGGCGAGCGCCGCTGTTATCGGCCACATCGAGCATGGATTGAGTCTGAATCATATAATTTCTCCGACCCCTAGTCCTTAGACTTCCACAGCGCGTTCGAGAACATCAACCAGTGCCCAAGACTTGGTCTTGGCCAGCGGACGAGTTTCACGAATAGTGACTTTGTCGCCGATGTGGCACTGGTTGGTTTCGTCGTGCGCGTGCAGCTTAGTCGAACGCTTAACATATTTACCGTAGATCGGGTGCTTAACGCGACGCTCGATCAAAACGGTGATGGTTTTGTCCATCTTGTCGCTGACAACACGGCCAGTCAGCGTACGGACAGTCTTTTCGGCTTCAGCCATGATCACTTACCTGCCTGCTGGTTGAGCACAGTCTTCACGCGAGCAATGTCACGCTTAACTTGCGAGAGCAGATGAGACTGCCCCAACTGGCCAGTTGCTTTCTGCATGCGCAGATTGAACTGGTCGCGCAGCAGGCCGAGCAGTTGCTCGTTCAGCTGCTGTGCGGATTTTTCACGAAGTTCATTCGCTTTCATCACATCACCGTCCGTTTAACAAAGGCGGTGGCGAGCGGCAGCTTTGCAGCAGCCAGGGCAAAAGCCTCACGCGCCAGCTCTTCAGTTACACCCTCGATTTCATACAGGACTTTGCCTGGCTGAATCTGGGCAACCCAGTATTCCACGTTGCCCTTACCTTTACCCATCCGAACTTCGAGGGGCTTTTTGGAGATTGGCTTGTCCGGGAATACACGGATCCAGATCTTGCCGCCACGTTTTACGTGACGGGTCAGAGCACGACGCGCTGACTCGATCTGACGAGCGGTGAGACGACCACGAGCTACAGACTTCAGCGCGAACTCGCCGAAGCTGACTTTGCTACCGCGCTGAGCCAGACCACGGTTGTGGCCTGTCATCTGCTTGCGGAACTTCGTACGCTTTGGTTGCAACATTTGGCGTACCCCTTACTTAGCAGCTTTTTTACGAGGCGCTGGTGCTTGTGGTTTCAGTTCTTCTTGGCGACCACCAATTACTTCGCCTTTGAAGATCCAAACCTTTACACCGATCACACCATAAGTGGTGTGAGCTTCGTAGTTGGCATAGTCGATGTCGGCACGCAGGGTGTGCAATGGCACACGACCTTCGCGATACCATTCAGTACGTGCGATTTCAGCACCGCCGAGACGACCGCTCACTTGGATTTTGATGCCTTTGGCACCAATGCGCATGGCGTTCTGTACGGCGCGCTTCATAGCGCGACGGAACATGACGCGACGCTCCAGCTGCTGAGCTACGCTCTGCGCAACCAGCATACCGTCGAGCTCCGGCTTGCGGATCTCTTCGATATTGATGTGCACAGGCACACCCATTTGCTTGGTCAGGTCCTGACGCAGTTTCTCAACATCTTCACCTTTCTTCCCGATAACGATACCTGGACGAGCGGTGTGGATGGTGATACGTGCAGTTTGTGCCGGACGATGGATATCGATACGGCTTACGGACGCGCTTTTTAGTTTGTCTTGGAGATACTCACGCACCTTCAGATCAGCGAACAAATAGTCCGCATAAGTCCGACCGTCTGCGTACCAGACGGAGGTGTGCTCCTTGACGATTCCCAGGCGAATGCCAATGGGATGTACTTTCTGACCCATCTCTTCGACTCCGTTACTTGTCAGCAACCTTGACAGTGATATGGCAAGACCGCTTGACGATGCGATCAGCACGGCCTTTGGCACGCGGCATGATACGCTTCAGCGAACGCCCTTCGTTGACGAAAACGGTGCTGACCTTCAGGTCATCAACGTCTGCGCCTTCGTTATGCTCGGCGTTGGCTACGGCCGACTCCAGCACTTTCTTCATGATCTCGGCGGCTTTCTTACTGCTGAAAGCCAACAGGTTGAGCGCTTCGCCCACCTTCTTCCCGCGGATCTGGTCGGCGACCAAGCGGGCTTTCTGGGCGGAGATTCGAGCGCCCGACAACTTAGCGGCTACTTCCATTTCCTAACCCCTTAACGCTTGGCTTTCTTGTCTGCCACGTGCCCACGATATGTGCGGGTACCGGCAAACTCGCCTAGTTTGTGGCCGACCATGTCTTCGTTCACGAGAACTGGGACGTGAAGGCGACCGTTGTGTACTGCGATGGTCAAACCGACCATTTGTGGCAGGATCATCGAACGACGCGACCAGGTTTTCACCGGTTTGCGATCGTTCTTTTCCGCCGCCACTTCGATCTTCTTCAGTAGGTGAAGATCAATAAAAGGACCTTTTTTCAGAGAACGTGGCACTGTCGTATCCCTCTATTTACTTGCGACGACGGACGATCATTTTGTCGGTACGCTTATTACCACGAGTCTTCGCGCCCTTAGTCGGGAAGCCCCATGGCGATACCGGATGACGACCACCAGAGGTACGACCTTCACCACCACCGTGTGGGTGGTCAACCGGGTTCATGGCAACACCACGAACGGTTGGGCGAACGCCACGCCAGCGTTTGGCACCAGCTTTACCCAGCGAACGCAGGCTGTGCTCGGAGTTCGAGACTTCGCCCAAGGTCGCGCGGCATTCAGCCAGCACTTTACGCATCTCACCAGAACGCAGACGCAGGGTCACGTAGACACCTTCACGAGCGATCAGCTGAGCCGAAGCACCAGCGGAACGAGCGATTTGCGCGCCTTTACCTGGCTTCAATTCGATGCCGTGTACGGTGCTACCAACTGGAATGTTACGCAGTTGCAGAGCGTTGCCCGGCTTGATCGGTGCCAAGGCACCTGCGATCAGCTGGTCGCCAGCACTCACGCCTTTAGGGGCGATGATGTAGCGACGCTCGCCATCTGCGTACAGCAGCAGAGCGATGTGAGCAGTACGGTTTGGATCGTATTCGATACGCTCGACAGTGGCAGCGATGCCATCTTTGTCGTTGCGACGGAAGTCGACCAGACGATAATGCTGCTTATGGCCACCACCGATGTGACGAGTGGTAATGCGACCATTGTTGTTACGACCACCAGTCTTCGATTTCTTCTCGAGCAGCGGTGCGTGAGGAGCGCCTTTATGCAGCTCCTGGTTGACCACCTTGACCACGAAACGGCGGCCAGGGGAAGTCGGTTTGCATTTAACGATTGCCATGATGCACCCCTTCCTTACTCAGCACTGCTGCTGAAATCGAGATCTTGGCCTGGCTGAAGGGAGATAACCGCCTTCTTCCAGTCATTACGCTTGCCCAGACCGCGAGCAGTGCGCTTGCTCTTACCCAGAACATTCAGGGTAGTAACACGCTCTACTTTCACGCTGAACAGGCTTTCGACGGCCTTCTTGATTTCCAGCTTGGTTGCGTCAGTTGCAACCTTGAAAACGAACTGGCCTTTCTTGTCAGCCAGAACCGTAGCCTTTTCGGAAACGTGCGGGCCAAGCAGAACTTTAAATACGCGTTCCTGGTTCATCCCAGCAGCTCCTCGAATTTCTTCACGGCCGACACGGTGATCAACACCTTGTCGTATGCGATCAGACTAACTGGATCGGAACCTTGCACGTCACGTACATCAACGTGTGGCAGGTTGCGAGCAGCCAGGTACAGGTTCTGATCAACAGCTTCAGACACGATCAAGACGTCAGTCAGGCCCATGCCGTTCAGCTTGTTCAGCAGATCTTTGGTTTTCGGTGCTTCAACAGCGAAGTCCTGAACCACGACCAGACGATCAGTACGCACGAGTTCAGCAAGGATGGAGCGCAGTGCTGCGCGGTACATCTTCTTGTTGAGCTTCTGCGTGTGATCCTGAGGACGAGCTGCGAAAGTGGTACCGCCGCCGCGCCAGATTGGGCTACGGATAGTACCGGCACGAGCACGGCCAGTACCTTTCTGACGCCAAGGGCGCTTACCGCCACCACGAACGTCGGAACGGGTCTTTTGCTGCTTGCTACCTTGACGGCCGCCGGCCATGTAGGCCACGACTGCTTGGTGAACGAGCGTCTCGTTGAATTCGCCGCCAAATGTCAGTTCGGAAACTTCGATCGCTTGAGCGTCATTTACATTTAATTGCATGTCAGCTTCCCCTTAACCGCGAGCCTTGGCCGCTGGACGTACAACCAGGTTGCCGCCAGTAGCGCCAGGAACAGCACCCTTGACCAACAACAGATTGCGTTCAGCGTCGACGCGCACTACTTCGAGGGACTGCACGGTCACGCGCTCAGCGCCCATATGACCGGACATTTTTTTGCCCTTGAATACACGACCAGGAGTCTGGCACTGGCCAATAGAGCCCGGGACGCGGTGGGAAACGGAGTTACCGTGAGTGTTGTCTTGGCCACGGAAATTCCAACGCTTGATCGTACCCTGGAAGCCTTTACCTTTGGACTGACCGGTTACATCAACCAGTTGACCAGCGGCGAAGATTTCAGCGTTGATCAGATCGCCAGCCTGGTAGTCGCCTTCTTCAAGACGGAACTCCATAACAGTGCGACCAGCTGCAACGTTTGCTTTAGCGAAGTGACCTGCTTGAGCAGCAGTCACACGCGAAGCACGACGCTCGCCGACAGTGACTTGCACTGCACGATAGCCATCGGTTTCTTCAGTTTTAAACTGGGTGACGCGATTCGGCTCGATCTCAATGACCGTAACCGGAATGGAGACACCTTCTTCGGTGAAAATACGGGTCATACCGCATTTACGACCGACTACACCAATAGTCATGTTGTAAACCTCATGAGTGTACGGGGCTTTCACCCGCTATGGCCGCCCATTTCAGAGCGTTACACGACTAAGACCCAAGTCTTAGCCGAGGCTGATCTGTACTTCCACACCGGCCGCCAGATCAAGCTTCATAAGTGCATCAACGGTTTTATCCGTTGGCTGGACGATGTCCAGTACGCGCTTATGAGTACGGATCTCGTACTGGTCACGCGCGTCTTTGTTGACGTGCGGGGAGACCAGAACGGTGAACCGCTCTTTACGGGTAGGCAGTGGAATTGGACCACGCACTTGTGCACCAGTACGTTTCGCGGTTTCCACGATTTCCTGGGTGGATTGGTCGATCAGGCGATGGTCAAAAGCCTTCAACCTGATACGGATTTGCTGATTTTGCATTGGATTTCAGACTCCGGCTGCTATTCCCAGCGAGCGCAATACGCCCGTTAAAAGGAGGCGCAATTCTATAGACGCCCCAGATGGGTGTCAACCCAATAAAAAAAGCCCCCGCTAAGCGGGGGCTTTCTCAAAACCTCGAAGCTAACTCAAAAAAGAGCTTACTCGATGATTTTAGCTACAACGCCAGCACCAACGGTACGGCCGCCTTCACGGATAGCGAAGCGCAGACCGTCTTCCATTGCGATGGTTTTGATCAGGGTGACAACCATTTTGATGTTGTCGCCTGGCATTACCATTTCAACGCCTTCCGGCAGTTCGCAGTTACCAGTCACGTCAGTAGTACGGAAGTAGAACTGTGGACGGTAGCCTTTGAAGAACGGAGTGTGACGACCGCCTTCTTCTTTGCTCAGCACGTACACTTCAGCTTCGAACTTGGTGTGCGGCTTAACCGAACCCGGCTTAACCAGAACCTGGCCACGCTCAACGTCGTCACGCTTGGTACCACGCAGCAGAACGCCGCAGTTCTCGCCAGCACGACCTTCGTCGAGCAGCTTACGGAACATTTCAACACCGGTGCAGGTGGTGACGGTAGTGTCACGCAGACCAACGATTTCCAGTGGATCTTGAACCTTAACGATACCGCGCTCGATACGACCGGTAACAACAGTACCACGACCGGAGATCGAGAATACGTCTTCGATTGGCATCAGGAACGGCTTGTCGATAACACGAACTGGATCTGGGATGTAGCTGTCCAGAGTCTCAACCAGTTTACGAACGGACGTGGTGCCCATTTCGTTATCGTCTTTGCCTTCCAGAGCCATACGAGCAGAACCGATGATGATCGGAGTGTCGTCGCCTGGGAAGTCGTAAGTGCTCAGCAGATCGCGCACTTCCATCTCAACCAGTTCCAGCAGCTCAGCGTCGTCTACCAGGTCAGCCTTGTTCAGGTAAACCACGATGTACGGAACGCCAACCTGGCGGGACAGCAGGATGTGCTCACGGGTTTGTGGCATCGGACCATCAGCGGCCGAGCAAACCAGAATCGCGCCGTCCATTTGGGCAGCACCGGTGATCATGTTCTTCACATAGTCAGCGTGACCTGGGCAGTCAACGTGAGCGTAGTGACGGATCAGCGAGTTGTATTCAACGTGAGCGGTGTTGATGGTGATACCACGAGCTTTTTCTTCTGGCGCGCTGTCGATTTTATCGAAATCAACGATTGCAGAACCGAAAATTTCGGAGCAAACGCGAGTCAGAGCAGCAGTCAGAGTGGTTTTACCGTGGTCAACGTGACCGATAGTGCCAACGTTGACGTGCGGTAGGGAACGATCAAATTTTTCTTTAGCCACGACAATTAACTCCTTGCCTAAAGGACTGAATCAGCCTTGTTTTTTGGATACAGTTTCAGCGATGTGCGCCGGAGCTGTGTTGTATTTTTTGAATTCCATAGAGTAGCTTGCGCGACCCTGGGACATGGAGCGAACGTCGGTCGCATAACCGAACATCTCACCCAACGGAACCTCGGCGCGAATCACTTTGCCGGAAACCGTGTCTTCCATACCCAAGATCATGCCGCGACGACGGTTAAGGTCGCCCATGACATCACCCATATAGTCTTCAGGTGTAACAACTTCTACCGCCATGATTGGCTCAAGCAACTCACCACCGCCCTTCTGGGCCAGTTGCTTGGTTGCCATGGAAGCAGCCACCTTGAACGCCATCTCGTTGGAGTCGACGTCGTGGTAAGAACCGTCAAAAACGGTTGCTTTCAGGCCGATCAGCGGATAGCCGGCAACAACACCGTTCTTCATCTGCTCTTCGATACCCTTCTGGATAGCAGGGATGTATTCCTTAGGAACAACACCACCTACTACTTCGTTCACGAATTGCAAACCTTCCTGACCTTCATCAGCAGGAGCAAAACGGATCCAGCAGTGACCGAACTGACCACGACCGCCGGACTGACGAACGAACTTGCCTTCGATTTCACAGTTCTTCGTGATGCGCTCACGATAGGAAACCTGAGGCTTACCGATGTTGGCTTCGACGTTGAACTCACGGCGCATCCGGTCAACCAGGATGTCCAGGTGCAACTCGCCCATGCCGGAGATGATCGTTTGACCAGTCTCTTCATCAGTCTTGACGCGGAAAGATGGATCTTCCTGAGCAAGTTTGCCCAGAGCAATACCCATTTTTTCCTGGTCATCCTTGGTCTTAGGCTCTACGGCAACCGAAATAACCGGTTCCGGGAAGTCCATGCGAACCAGGATGATTGGCTTGTCAGCGTTGCACAAAGTTTCACCAGTGGTGACGTCCTTCATGCCGATCAAGGCCGCGATGTCACCAGCGCGCACTTCCTTGATCTCTTCACGGGCGTTTGCGTGCATTTGCACCATACGACCCACACGCTCTTTCTTGCCCTTGACCGAGTTGATCACGCCGTCGCCGGAGTTCAACACGCCCGAGTAAACGCGGACGAAGGTCAGGGTACCCACGAATGGGTCGGTAGCGATCTTGAACGCCAGAGCCGAGAACGGCTCGCTGTCGTCTGCATGACGCTCCAGCTCGATAGTCTCGTCATCCGGGTCAGTACCCTTGATGGCAGGAATATCAACCGGCGCAGGCAGGTAGTCGATCACGGCGTCGAGAACCAGGGGAACACCCTTGTTCTTGAAGGAAGAACCGCAAACAGCCAAGACGATCTCACCAGCGATAGTACGCTGACGAAGAGCGGCCTTGATTTCCGCGTTGGTGAGTTCTTCACCTTCGAGGTACTTGTTCATCAGTTCTTCGTTGGCTTCGGCCGCAGCTTCAACCATGTTATTGCGCCACTCGTCAGCCAATTCCTGCAGTTCTGCAGGGATAGCTTCGCGACGAGGAACCATACCTTTGTCAGCATCGTTCCAGTAAACAGCTTCCATGGCCAGCAGATCGATCTGCCCCTGGAAGTTGTCTTCGGAACCGATAGCCAACTGGATTGGCACTGGGGTGTGACCCAGACGCTGCTTGATCTGACCGATCACGCGCAGGAAGTTCGCACCAGCACGGTCCATCTTGTTTACGTAAACAAGACGTGGAACGCCGTATTTGTTGGCTTGACGCCATACGGTTTCCGACTGAGGCTCAACACCCGAGGTGCCGCAGAACACAACGACAGCGCCGTCGAGTACGCGCAGGGAACGCTCAACTTCAATGGTGAAGTCTACGTGGCCCGGGGTATCGATTACGTTGAAGCGGTGCTCATCTTTGTACTGCTTCTCGGAACCTTTCCAGAAGGCGGTAATAGCAGCAGAAGTAATGGTAATACCACGCTCCTGCTCCTGAACCATCCAGTCTGTGGTCGCGGCGCCGTCATGCACCTCGCCCATCTTGTGACTTTTGCCGGTGTAAAAAAGGACGCGCTCGGTGGTGGTGGTTTTACCAGCATCCACGTGAGCGACGATACCGATGTTACGGTAGCGACTAATCGGAGTAGTACGAGCCATAAAGCCCTCGCAAAATTAGTGAAGCTAGAATTAGAAGCGGTAGTGCGAGAAAGCTTTGTTAGCTTCAGCCATACGGTGCACGTCTTCACGCTTCTTAACAGCAGCACCTTTACCTTCAGCAGCGTCCAACAGTTCGCCAGCCAAACGCAGAGCCATAGACTTCTCGCCACGCTTACGGGCGAAGTCTACCAACCAGCGCATTGCCAGGGCGTTACGACGGGACGGACGAACTTCGACCGGAACCTGGTAAGTAGCACCGCCTACACGGCGCGACTTCACTTCGACCAGCGGAGCGATGGCGTCGAGAGCTTTCTCGAAGATTTCCAGGGGGTCGCTGTTCTTGCGTTCTTTAACCTTTTCCAGCGCGCCATAAACGATACGCTCGGCAACGGCTTTTTTGCCGCTTTCCATCACGTGGTTCATGAACTTGGCCAGAATTTGGCTTCCGTATTTTGGATCGTCAAGCACTTCGCGCTTGGCTGCTACGCGTCTTCTTGGCATGGATAAGCCCTCAAACGGTCTTCAGGTTCGCTCGGAATCGGTGCCCTTTCGGGACGCCTCCGACCTTACTCTTATCGACTCAGAAAATAAGATGATTCAGTTTTACAAAAAGCCGCTACTACTTAGGCTTCTTGGTACCGTACTTCGAACGACCCTGGTTACGACCTTTAACGCCGGAAGTATCCAAGGAGCCGCGTACGGTGTGGTAACGAACACCTGGCAAGTCTTTTACACGACCGCCGCGGATCAGCACCACGCTGTGCTCTTGCAGGTTGTGGCCTTCACCGCCGATGTACGAGGAAACCTCGAAACCGTTGGTCAGACGCACACGGCATACTTTACGCAGTGCCGAGTTAGGTTTTTTCGGCGTAGTGGTATACACGCGAGTGCATACGCCACGACGTTGCGGGCAGTTCTGCAGCGCAGGAACGTCGGATTTCTCGACGATACGCTTACGCGGCTGACGTACCAGCTGGTTGATAGTTGCCATCTACTAGCTCCACTGTTGTCTTGCGACGCTATTGTCTTGCAAGAAAAGCAAAATGGCAGGAACGAATTCCCGCCAAATTTAGGGGTACAAGAGTCTAAAGAGGATCTTGTCCCCAGTCAAGGCAAGGCCCCGACCTCCCCTCTCAACGAACCGGGGCAAAACTGCCTCGATCCGACGAATGGGGGCTGCCAGGGCCCAGACTTATTTATCGCAGAACTCAGTTACCGCTTGAGTTCAGCGCTTCGGTCAGTGCAGCTTCCACTTCACTGGCGCTTACGCGCAACGGCTTGTCAGCTTCACGGCGGCGCTTGCGCTCGCTGTGGTAAGCCAAACCGGTACCGGCTGGGATCAGACGACCCACAACCACGTTTTCTTTCAGGCCGCGCAGGTAATCGCGCTTGCCGGTTACCGCTGCTTCGGTCAGTACACGAGTGGTCTCCTGGAAGGAGGCCGCCGAGATGAACGATTCAGTGGACAACGACGCCTTGGTGATACCCAGCAGTACACGAGTGAATTTGGAAACAAATTTCTCGTCGGCTGCCAGACGCTCGTTCTCTACCAGTACGTGAGTCAGTTCCATCTGGTCGCCCTTGATGAAAGTAGAATCGCCGGATTCAGCGATTTCAACTTTACGCAGCATCTGACGCAGGATGGTCTCGATGTGCTTATCGTTGATCTTCACGCCTTGCAGGCGGTAAACGTCCTGGATCTCGTTAACGATGTACTTGGCCAGCGCACTCACACCCAGCAGACGCAGGATGTCGTGTGGATCGCTAGGACCGTCGGAGATAACTTCGCCGCGGTTTACCTGTTCGCCTTCGAACACGTTCAGGTGACGCCACTTCGGAATCAGCTCTTCATACAGATCGCTACCGTCGTTCGGGGTAATGACCAGGCGGCGCTTGCCCTTGGTCTCTTTACCGAACGCGATGGTGCCGCTGACTTCAGCCAGAATCGACGCTTCTTTCGGACGACGAGCTTCGAACAAGTCGGCAACACGCGGCAGACCACCGGTGATGTCACGGGTCTTCGAAGTCTCTTGCGGGATACGCGCGATAACGTCGCCGATCGCGATCTTCGCACCATCCGCTACACCGACCAGGGCGTTGGCTGGCAGGAAGTACTGAGCGATTACGTCAGTGCCTGGCAGCAACAGATCCTTGCCGTTGTCATCGACCATCTTCACGGCAGGACGGATGTCTTTACCGGCAGCTGGACGATCTTTCGCGTCGAGTACTTCAATGTTGGTCATACCGGTCAATTCGTCAGTCTGACGCTTGATCGTGATGCCTTCTTCCATGCCCACGTAGGTCACGGTACCTTTCATTTCGGTAACGATTGGGTGAGTGTGCGGGTCCCACTTAGCCACGATTGCGCCAGCGTCGACCTTGTCACCTTCTTTAACCGAAATCACAGCACCATACGGCAGCTTGTAACGCTCACGCTCACGACCGTAGTCATCAGCGATTGCCAGCTCACCGGAACGGGACACAGCAACCAGGCAACCGTCCACTCGCTCAACGTGTTTCAGGTTGTGCAGGCGGACGGTACCGCCGTTCTTCACCTGAACGCTGTCGGCTGCGGAGGTCCGGCTTGCCGCACCACCGATGTGGAATGTACGCATGGTCAGCTGGGTACCCGGCTCACCGATGGACTGGGCAGCGATAACGCCGACCGCTTCACCGATGTTCACCTGGTGACCACGAGCCAAGTCACGGCCATAGCACTTGGCGCAAATGCCGAAGCGGGTTTCGCAGCTGATCGGCGAGCGAACGATCACTTCGTCGATGCTGTTGAGTTCGATGAACTCGACCCACTTCTCGTCAACCAGGGTGCCGGCAGGAACGATAATTTCCTCGGTACCTGGCTTGAATACGTCACGGGCAATAACACGACCCAATACGCGCTCACCCAGCGGCTCTACAACGTCACCGCCTTCAATGTGCGGTGTCATCAGCAGACCGTGTTCGGTGCCGCAATCGATCTCGGTTACAACCAGATCTTGTGCCACGTCTACCAGACGACGAGTCAGGTAACCGGAGTTCGCGGTTTTCAACGCGGTATCCGCCAGACCTTTACGAGCACCGTGAGTGGAGATGAAGTACTGAAGTACGCTCAAACCTTCACGGAAGTTCGCAGTAATTGGCGTTTCGATGATGGAGCCGTCCGGCTTGGCCATTAGGCCACGCATACCGGCGAGCTGACGGATCTGCGCAGCAGAACCCCGTGCGCCCGAGTCAGCCATCATGTACATCGAGTTGAACGACTCTTGATCGACTTCCACGCCATGACGGTCGATAACCTTCTCTTTCGAGAGGTTAGACATCATCGCCTTCGACACTTCGTCGTTGGCCTTGGACCAAAGGTCGATCACTTTGTTGTACTTCTCGCCCTGGGTTACCAGGCCGGAGGCGTACTGGCTTTCGATCTCTTTCACTTCATCAGTAGCAGCACTGATGATGCGGGCTTTTTCATCCGGGATAACGAAGTCGTTAACACCGATGGAAACGCCGGAAATGGTCGAATAAGCAAAACCGGTGTACATCAACTGGTCAGCGAAAATCACGGTCTCTTTCAGACCAACCACGCGGTAGCACTGGTTGATCAGCTTGGAGATCGCCTTTTTCTTCATCGGCAGGTTGACGACGTCGTAAGACAGACCTTTTGGCACAACCTGATACAACAGCGCACGGCCGACAGTGGTGTCGACGATACGGACATTGCTCACGCTGCCGCCGTCACGGTCGTTCACGGTTTCGTGAATCCGCACTTTGACCTTGGCGTGCAGTGCGGCTTCGCCGGCACGGAACACACGGTCAACTTCCTGCAGGTCAGCGAATACACGACCTTCGCCCTTGGCGTTGATCGCTTCACGGGTCATGTAGTACAGACCCAATACAACGTCCTGCGAAGGAACGATGATTGGCTCACCGTTGGCTGGCGACAGGATGTTGTTGGTCGACATCATCAACGCACGCGCTTCCAACTGGGCTTCCAGTGTCAGCGGTACGTGCACGGCCATTTGGTCGCCGTCGAAGTCGGCGTTGTACGCAGCACAGACCAGCGGGTGCAGCTGGATAGCCTTACCTTCGATCAGTACCGGTTCAAACGCCTGGATACCCAGACGGTGAAGGGTCGGTGCACGGTTGAGGAGAACCGGGTGTTCGCGAATCACTTCAGCGAGAACGTCCCAAACCTCTGGCAGTTCGCGCTCGACCATTTTCTTGGCCGCTTTGATGGTGGTCGCGAGACCGCGCATTTCCAGCTTGCCGAAGATGAACGGCTTGAACAGCTCGAGAGCCATCTTCTTAGGCAGACCGCACTGGTGCAGACGCAGGGTCGGGCCTACGGTAATTACCGAACGACCGGAGTAGTCAACACGCTTACCGAGCAAGTTCTGACGGAAACGACCTTGCTTACCCTTGATCATGTCAGCCAAGGATTTCAGAGGACGCTTGTTCGAACCAGTGATAGCGCGGCCACGACGACCGTTGTCGAGCAGGGCATCGACGGCTTCTTGCAACATACGCTTTTCGTTGCGCACGATGATGTCCGGAGCGGACAGATCGAGCAGGCGCTTCAAGCGGTTGTTACGGTTGATCACGCGGCGGTACAGGTCGTTGAGGTCGGACGTCGCGAAACGACCACCGTCCAACGGTACCAGCGGACGCAGGTCTGGCGGCAGAACCGGCAGAACGGTCAGCACCATCCACTCTGGCAAGTTACCGGAACCCTGGAAGGCCTCCATCAACTTCAGACGTTTGGACAGCTTCTTGATCTTGGTTTCGGAGTTGGTTTGCGGAATTTCTTCACGCAGACGGCCAATCTCGTGCTCCAGGTCGATAGCGTGCAGCAGTTCGCGGACAGCTTCGGCACCCATGCGGGCATCGAAATCGTCGCCAAACTCTTCCAGCGCTTCGAAGTACTGCTCGTCGTTCAGCAGCTGACCTTTTTCAAGGGTGGTCATGCCTGGATCGATAACGACATAGCTCTCGAAGTAGAGAACGCGTTCGATATCACGCAGGGTCATGTCCATCAGCAAGCCGATACGGGACGGCAGCGATTTCAGGAACCAGATGTGGGCAACCGGCGAAGCCAGTTCGATGTGCGCCATGCGCTCACGACGAACCTTGGCCAGTGCGACTTCAACGCCGCACTTCTCGCAGATCACACCACGGTGCTTCAAGCGCTTGTACTTACCGCACAGGCACTCGTAATCCTTTACCGGGCCAAAGATCTTGGCGCAGAACAGGCCGTCACGCTCAGGTTTGAACGTACGGTAGTTGATGGTTTCCGGCTTTTTAACTTCACCGAACGACCACGAACGGATCATCTCAGGCGATGCCAGTCCAATACGGATGGCGTCGAACTCTTCGACTTGACCCTGGTTTTTCAGCAAATTCAGTAGGTCTTTCAAGGCCTTTCCTCCTGGCGGAGCAGAGAGCGGGCTAAATAGCCCCGCTCTCGATTCGCGTCACGTGTTATTCGGTTTCCAGATCGATATCGATGCCGAGGGAACGAATTTCTTTGATCAACACGTTGAAGGACTCGGGCATGCCCGGCTCCATACGGTGATCGCCGTCCACGATGTTTTTGTACATCTTGGTCCGACCGTTCACATCGTCCGACTTCACTGTGAGCATTTCTTGCAGAGTGTAAGCAGCACCGTATGCTTCCAGTGCCCAGACCTCCATCTCCCCGAAACGCTGACCACCGAACTGAGCCTTACCACCCAGCGGCTGCTGGGTAACCAGGCTGTACGAACCGGTAGAACGAGCGTGCATCTTGTCGTCTACCAAGTGGTTCAGCTTCAGCATGTACATGTAGCCAACAGTAACCGGGCGCTCGAACTTGTTGCCGGTACGGCCGTCGAACAGCTGCATCTGGCCGCTTTCTGGCAGGTCTGCCAGTTTTAGCATGGCCTTGATTTCGCTTTCCTTGGCACCGTCGAACACCGGGGTAGCCATTGGAACGCCGCCGCGCAGGTTCTTCGCCAGATCCAGGATTTCCTGGTCGGTGAAGGTATCCAGCTCTTCTTTGCGGCCGCCGATCTCGTTGTAGATCTCGTGCAGGAACTTGCGCAGGTCAGCAACCTTGCGCTGCTCTTCGATCATACGGTTGATCTTCTCGCCCAGACCTTTGGCCGCGAGGCCCAGGTGGGTTTCAAGGATCTGACCAACGTTCATACGCGAAGGTACGCCCAACGGGTTGAGGACGACGTCGACCGGGGTGCCATTGGCATCGTGCGGCATGTCTTCAACCGGCATGATCACGGAGACCACACCCTTGTTACCGTGACGACCGGCCATCTTGTCGCCCGGTTGGATGCGGCGACGGATTGCCAGGTAAACCTTGACGATTTTCAGCACGCCTGGAGCAAGGTCATCGCCCTGCTGCAGTTTGCGCTTCTTGTCTTCGAACTTGTCGTCCAGCAGACGGCGACGATCAACGATGTAGGCCTGGGCCTTCTCGAGCTGCTCGTTCAGAGCGTCTTCAGCCATGCGCAGTTTGAACCACTGGCCGTGCTCAAGACCGTCGAGTACTTCGTCGGTGATGTCCTGACCTTTCTTCAGGCCCGCGCCGCCTTCAGCCTTGCGGCCTACCAGGGCGGAACGCAGACGTTCGAAGGTCGCGCCTTCAACGATACGGAACTCTTCGTTCAGGTCCTTGCGGATCTCGTCGAGCTGGATCTTCTCGATGGACAGAGCACGAGCATCGCGCTCAACGCCGTCGCGGGTGAAGACCTGTACGTCGATGACAGTACCCTTGGTACCGGTAGGTACACGCAGGGAGGTGTCTTTAACGTCGCTGGCTTTTTCACCGAAGATGGCACGCAGCAGCTTCTCTTCCGGAGTCAGTTGGGTCTCGCCTTTCGGAGTGACCTTACCAACCAGGATGTCGCCTGCGCCAACTTCAGCACCTACGTAAACGATACCGGCTTCGTCCAGCTTGTTCAGTGCAGCTTCACCCACGTTCGGGATGTCTGCAGTGATTTCCTCAGGCCCAAGCTTGGTGTCACGCGCCACGCAGGTCAGTTCCTGGATGTGGATCGTGGTGAAACGGTCTTCTTGAACAACACGCTCGGACAAGCAGATGGAGTCTTCGAAGTTGTAACCGTTCCAGGCCATGAACGCGATGCGCATGTTCTGGCCCAGAGCCAGCTCACCCATATCGGTGGAAGGGCCGTCGGCCATAATGTCGCTACGCTGAACACGATCACCCTTACGCACCAGCGGACGCTGGTTAATGCAGGTGTTCTGGTTCGAGCGGGTGTATTTGGTCAGATTGTAGATGTCGACACCGGCTTCACCAGTTTCAACTTCGTCATCGGCAACACGAACCACGATACGGCTGGCATCAACGGAGTCGATCACGCCGCCACGACGGGCCACGACGCAAACGCCGGAGTCACGGGCTACGTTACGCTCCATGCCGGTACCTACCAGCGGCTTATCAGCGCGCAGGGTCGGTACAGCTTGACGCTGCATGTTGGAACCCATCAACGCACGGTTGGCGTCATCGTGTTCCAGGAACGGGATCAGCGACGCTGCAACCGAAACTACCTGCTTCGGCGAAACGTCCATCAAGGTGACGTCTTCCGGCGCCTTGACGGTGAATTCGTTCAAGTGACGAACAGCTACCAGCTCGTCGATCAGCATTTTCTTGTCGTTCATCGTGGCCGAAGCCTGGGCGATCACGTGATCAGCTTCTTCGATGGCGGACAGGAACACGATCTCGTCGGTGACCAGCGCGTCTTTAACCACACGGTACGGGCTCTCAAGGAAGCCGTACTGGTTGGTGCGCGCATAGGCAGCCAGCGAGTTGATCAGACCGATGTTCGGACCTTCCGGCGTTTCGATCGGGCAAACACGACCGTAGTGCGTCGGGTGTACGTCACGGACTTCAAAGCCAGCACGTTCACGGGTCAGACCGCCCGGGCCCAGTGCGGATACACGGCGCTTGTGGGTGATCTCGGAGAGCGGGTTGTTCTGGTCCATGAACTGCGAGAGCTGGCTGGAACCGAAGAACTCTTTCACCGCTGCAGCCACTGGCTTGGCGTTGATCAAGTCTTGCGGCATCAGGCCTTCACTTTCAGCCATCGACAGACGCTCTTTGACCGCACGCTCAACACGTACCAGGCCAACGCGGAACTGGTTCTCGGCCATTTCGCCTACGCAGCGAACACGACGGTTACCCAGGTGGTCGATGTCATCGACGATGCCTTTGCCGTTACGGATGTCGACCAGAGTCTTCAGGACCGCAACGATGTCTTCCTTGCACAGCACGCCTGAACCTTCGATCTCGGTACGACCGATACGACGGTTGAACTTCATCCGGCCGACCGCAGACAGGTCATAGCGCTCAGGGCTGAAGAACAGGTTGTTGAACAGGGTTTCGGCAGCGTCTTTGGTAGGTGGCTCGCCAGGACGCATCATGCGATAGATCTCGACCAGCGCTTCCAATTGGTTGCTGGTGGAGTCGATCTTCAGGGTGTCGGAGACGAACGGACCGCAGTCGATATCGTTGGTGTACAAGGTTTCGATGCGAACAACCTGAGCCTTGGCGATTTTTGCCAGGATTTCGGTGTTCAGCTCGGTGTTGCACTCAGCCAGGATTTCGCCTGTGGCCGGGTGAACGATGACCTTGGCGGTCGTGCGACCCAGGACGTAGTCCAGAGGCACGTCCAGCGACTTGAGACCGGCCTTTTCGATCTGGTTGATGTGGCGCGCAGTGATACGGCGGCCGGCTTCAACGATGACCTTGCCATTTTCGTCCTGGATATCCAGGACAGCAATTTCACCACGCAGACGCGAAGCAATCAGTTCCAGGCTGAGGGTTTCATCCTTCAGGCTGAAGACGTTGGTGGTGTAGAAAGCGTCCAGCACTTGCTCAGTGGTATAGCCGAGCGCGCGCAGCAGCACGGAGGCCGGCAGCTTGCGACGACGGTCGATACGCACGAACACGCAGTCTTTCGGGTCGAACTCGAAGTCCAACCACGAACCGCGGTACGGAATGATCCGCGCGGAGTACAGGAGCTTGCCGGAGCTGTGCGTCTTGCCGCGGTCGTGGTCGAAGAACACGCCCGGGGAACGGTGCAGCTGGGAAACGATAACACGCTCGGTACCGTTGATAACGAAGGTACCGTTTTCAGTCATCAGTGGGATTTCGCCCATGTAGACTTCTTGCTCTTTGATGTCCTTGATCGCTTTGTTCGACGATTCTTTGTCGAAAATGATCAGACGGACTTTTACCCGCAAAGGTACGGCGTACGTAACACCGCGCAACACGCATTCTTTGACATCAAATGCCGGTTCGCCCAGGCGATAACCGACGTACTCCAGCGCAGCATTGCCGGAGTAGCTGATGATCGGGAAAACGGATTTGAAGGCCGCATGCAGGCCCACGTCGCGGAACTGATCTTTGGTCGCTCCCGCCTGCAAGAATTCACGATACGAATCCAGCTGGATAGCCAGAAGGTACGGGACATCCATGACGTCCGGCAACTTGCTAAAGTCCTTGCGGATACGTTTTTTCTCAGTATATGAGTAAGCCATCAGCGTTCCCCAGCTTGGTCACCTGCTTGTTTGGCCCTCCCGACGGGAGCAGCCAGAAAATCTTGCAAACCCCTTGGTTTGCACCACCGCATCGGGTGGCTACAGCGCGTTAATGGCGGCGACCGAGTCGACAGCCAATAACGGAAAAAGGCCGGTGGCATGAGCCACCAGCCATCAGCCTTCAGCTTAACGCTTGGGCTGGAGACGCAAGGTCGATGCTTACTTCAGCTCGACTTTAGCGCCTGCTTCTTCCAGAGTAGCTTTGGCTTTGTCAGCGGCGTCTTTCGACACAGCTTCCAGAACAACGCCAGGAGCGCCGTCAACTACAGCCTTGGCTTCTTTCAGGCCCAGACCGGTCAGTTCACGAACGGCCTTGATCACGTTTACTTTCTTCTCGCCAGCTTCCAGCAGCATGACGTTGAATTCGGTTTGCTCTTCAACAACGGCAGCAGCAGCAGCTGGACCGGCGGAAGCAGCGGCAGCGGAAACGCCGAATTTTTCTTCGAAAGCTTTGATCAGCTCAACAACCTGCAGAACCGACATTTCAGCTACGGCGTTGAGGATATCTTCTTGGGAGATAGACATTACTGTATTTCCTGAATTGGGGGACGGCCTACGCGGCCATCGAAATAAACAAAAATACGCGAGAGAAAATGCTCAGCCTTAGGCTGCGGCAGCTTCTTTTTGCTCGCGAACTGCAGCCAGAGTACGAGCCAGCTTGCTGGTAGCGCCTTGAATCACGCTCATCAGCTGAGAAATAGCTTCGTTACGGGTCGGCAGTGTTGCCAGTACGTCGATTTGGTTAGCTGCGAGGAACTTGCCCTCGAACGCAGCTGCCTTGATCTCGAACTTATCCTGACTCTTGGCAAATTCCTTGAACAAACGGGCAGCAGCGCCTGGATGATCTGTGGAAAACGCGATCAGAGTCGGGCCGGTGAACACGTCGTTGAGGACACTGTATTCAGTGTCAGCAACAGCGCGCTTGAGCAGGGTGTTACGTACAACACGTACGTATACGCCAGCTTCACGAGCCTCTTTACGGAGTCCGGTCATAGCGCTTACTGTCACACCACGGGCATCAGCCACGACAGCGGACAGAGCAGCTTTGGCAGCCTCGTTGACTTCAGCGACGATGGCCTTCTTGTCTTCGAGATTAATTGCCACGGGTTAAACTCCTGCTTGTTACCGTTTCATCTGGCCGAAGCCGGATGTCGTTTTGGTGTCTGATTCGGTAAGGAACCGGGAGCACCATCTGCGTAGGCTTGAGGTTTAAGACTTGCGCCGCCTACGGTCTTGGATAGCCCCCGCCAGGCAGGGACCCCAATTTTTTCAATTGACGCGATCGCTCACGCCAACGTGTGTCTTATACGTCCAGCGAACCTTGGTCGATGACCAGACCTGGGCCCATAGTGGTGCTCAGGGTAACGCGCTTGACGTAGATGCCTTTCGAAGAAGCTGGCTTGATACGCTTCAGATCAGCGATCAGGGCTTCAACGTTTTCCTTCAGCTTGACGGCATCGAAGCCGACTTTGCCAACGGAAGTGTGAATGATGCCGTTTTTGTCAGTGCGATAACGAACCTGACCAGCCTTGGCGTTTTTAACCGCGGTAGCTACGTCTGGGGTTACGGTGCCGACTTTCGGGTTAGGCATCAGACCACGTGGACCAAGGATCTGACCCAACTGACCTACAACGCGCATTGCATCCGGGGAAGCAATAACGACGTCATAGTTCAGGTCGCCGCCTTTCATTTCGGCAGCCAGGTCGTCCATGCCAACGCGATCGGCGCCAGCGGCCAGAGCAGCTTCAGCTGCTGGACCTTGGGTGAAGACAGCAACACGTACAGTCTTGCCAGTACCGTGTGGCAGCACAGTAGCGCTACGAACGACCTGGTCGGATTTACGTGGGTCAACACCCAGGTTTACAGCAATGTCAACAGACTCGCTGAACTTGACAGTCGACAGCTCGGTCAGCAGTGCAGCAGCGTCTACAAAGTTGTAGGCCTTGCCTGCTTCGATTTTGCCGGCGATAGCCTTTTGGCGTTTGGTCAGCTTAGCCATTACACACCCTCCACGTTAAGGCCCATGCTACGAGCAGAACCGGCGATGGTACGCACGGCTGCATCCATATCAGCTGCAGTCAGATCCGCGTTTTTGGTTTTCGCGATTTCTTCCAGCTGAGCACGAGTCACGGTGCCAACCTTAACGGTGTTAGGACGAGCGGAACCGCTAGTCAGGCCAGCAGCTTTCTTCAACAGAACCGAAGCCGGGGTCGACTTGGTTTCGAAGGTGAAGCTACGGTCGCTGTATACAGTGATGATCACTGGAGTCGGCAGACCTGGCTCAATACCCTGTGTACGGGCGTTGAAGGCCTTGCAGAATTCCATGATGTTCACGCCGTGCTGACCCAGAGCTGGACCGACGGGTGGGCTAGGGTTGGCCTGAGCGGCCTTCACTTGCAGCTTGATGTAAGCGGTAATCTTCTTGGCCATGAGGCACTCCAATTACGGGTTCGAACGCCTCAAAAGGCTCCCCGGTTACTTGCGCGTTTATCCCAGTGACGACAAAACCCCACAGCCTAGGCTGCGGGGTTGGGATGCTTGCTCAGCTAGACCTTCTCGACCTGACTGAACTCCAACTCTACCGGAGTAGAGCGTCCGAAAATGAGCACCGCCACTTGGATCCGGCTCTTTTCGTAGTTAACTTCTTCGACGGTGCCGTTGAAATCAGCAAACGGACCATCGGTAACACGAACAACCTCACCCGGCTCGAACAACGTCTTCGGCTTGGGCTTGTCGCTACCATCAGCAACACGACGCAGAATCGCTTCTGCTTCTTTGTCGGTGATCGGAGCAGGCTTATCGGCAGTACCACCAATGAAACCCATGACACGAGGGGTATCCTTGACTAAGTGCCAAGTACCTTCATTCATGTCCATCTGAACCAGCACGTAGCCCGGAAAGAACTTGCGTTCACTCTTGCGCTTCTGACCATTCCGCATTTCAACCACTTCTTCAGTGGGAACCAGAATTTCGCCGAAGCCATCTTCCATGCCTGCCAGCTTTACGCGCTCTAGCAAAGAGCGCATAACATGCTTCTCGTAACCCGAGTAAGCATGCACAACGTACCAACGCTTAGCCACGGGACACCCTTAGCCAACAATCAAGGAAACAAGCCAGCCGAGCAGGGAATCAAGCCCCCACAACAGCAACGCCATAACCAGAACAACAGCCACAACAATCAACGTGGTCTGCGTGGTTTCTTGGCGAGTCGGCCAAACGACTTTACGAATTTCGGTGCGAGCTTCCTTTACCAAGACCGCGAAAGACTTGCCTTTGGCAGTCTGCAGGCCTACAAAGGCAGCTACAGCAGCGAGGGCGAGCAAAGCGAGTACACGGTACAGGATCGGCGAAGCAGAATAGTACTGATTGCCAACAACGCCTACGACCACCAATGCGACTACTGCAAGCCACTTGACCAGATCGAAACGAGAGCTTTGAGCTTCAGCCTTAGGAGTCATCTATGAAGATCCTGTGAAAAGAAAGCCAGATACACCACGTGAATCTGGCAGGTCAGGAGGGAATCGAACCCCCAACCTACGGTTTTGGAGACCGTCGCTCTGCCAATTGAGCTACTGACCTAAAACAAAATCAGGCCGACCATTATGCAGGCCTGAAAAAGACTTTACAACAGCAAACCCCAAGAGACTTGATACCACCTGACATAAACGCCAGCTACAACAGAATCAAGCCGAGATAGCCGTTAAAACAAAGGCAGATATTTTCATATCTGCCTTGTTATATGGAGCTCTTGAGCGGATTTGAACCGCTGACCTCACCCTTACCAAGGGTGTGCTCTACCAACTGAGCTACAAGAGCAAAACACGCCGCACAACCTGCAAACTTGGAGCGGGTAGCGGGAATCGAACCCGCATCATCAGCTTGGAAGGCTGAGGTTCTACCACTAAACTATACCCGCGGAGCTTGCAGCTCACGCTAAAAATGGTGGAGGGGGAAGGATTCGAACCTTCGAAGTCGTAGACGTCAGATTTACAGTCTGATCCCTTTGGCCGCTCGGGAACCCCTCCTAAGCGAGCCGGCATTCTACATCACGCCGACCTTCTGTCAAGCATTTTCTCATTAAAAATATGAGGTTAGCTGCGTTGACGTTCGCTTCACGCTGTAGACCTTAAAGGTCTTCACTGCGAAGCGGGCGCCATTCTATGCAAACTATTCGAGAGTTGCAATGCCTTCGCACAGCATTATTTTATGTTTTAACTCATTGAATTCTTTAGCAAGGTTTTCAAACGGCAGATCCTCAGCCAGGCGTCGGCTTTCAGGGGCCACACGAAGCCAGTAACCGGATGCCTCAGGCGTGCTCAACAGTTGAACCTTGACCTTTATATCCAGGCTTGTAAGACGCTGCTCAACAGACTGTGCCTGACGCTGGTCGGCAAAGCCGCCGATGTATAAGCAGGTATTCTGCGCGTCAGGCGCTTTTGCTCGGTCGCGCCGAGACACCGAATCCGAGGATTCACTCAGCAGCCGAATATCCTGCTGAGGGCCACGATAAAGACTCAGGGGCGTGACATCCTTGGCGCGCAACGGAGCCTCTTGCTGATGCCAAACGTAATAGAAGGCATTAAGAACGAGTAAAAGTAAAAACAGCCAACGCATAAGCACCTCAGGACAAAGGACACGCCATTGCCAGACCAACGAAAACCAGGTCCGGAACCAACCGCGCCTGCGGTACGGCATCCGTGACCAGATCAGCATCCCCACCCGTGAGGAATACGGTGAAATCATCACCCCAGTAGCTTCGGGCCAACTCAAGCTGGGTCAACACGAACCCCCTGAGCATCAGCGTACAGCCTCGCTCGACAGCCTCTACGGTCGTGCGCCCAGGGGAAAGCCGCTCCAGGGCACGCTCAGCAGCCGCGTCGTCGTAGCGTATCTTGCGGGTGTGCGTTCGCAACTGGTTGCGCATCAACGGCATGCCGGGGCAAATGAAGCCTCCCAGGTGCTCGCCATTCCCCGCGATGAAATCTGCCGTGGCCGCAGTACCAAAATCCAGCACCAGGCACGCGCCCGGCGCCAGCTTGAAGCCTCCCAGCATCGCCAACCAGCGATCAAGACCAAGACGCTCGAAGTCTTCGTAGCCATTGCGCACTCCGGCCATCTCACGCGAGGATACAGCACAGGATACGACAACACCGAAAGCGCCTTGCAGCACCTCGACGAGCTTATTGGTTTCTTCCAAAGCCCGAACGCTCACCAAGCGGCAACGCGTCAACGACAGCCCAGGTAGCGCTGCCAGGCTTTCAATCAATGCGAAATCCGAACCTACAACACCTTCGGCGGATGCTTTCGCCTGATCCGATTCAAGTACGCGCCATTTGATAAAGCTATTCCCACAGTCGAGCTCAAGAATCATCACGCAACCTCAGGCTTAACTCACCACCGCTAAATATTTTTTCAACACCATCCACGCTCAAACGCAACGCACCCTGGCGGTCGACACCCAGGACCACCCCGTCAATACGATTGACTCCAGCAATGAGGGACACCGCCCTGTCCTGCCATAGGTGATTCTGCTCCCACTCTTCCTGAAGCGCCGCAAAGCCAGAGGCTGTATGTCGCTGCAGGTAGTTTTGCAACTGCAGACCCAGCTGCGCCACAAGTAGATTACGATCCACAGGAAGGCCCGTTTCCAGCTGCACCGACGTCCACTGCTGATCAACTGCAGTGGCTTTCTGCATATTCACGTTAATGCCGATCCCGAGAACAACGTGACAGATATCAGCAGGATCGCCCACCAACTCCAACAGGATTCCGGAAATTTTTTTCTGCCCCACCAGGACGTCGTTTGGCCATTTCAAGGCAGCCCCTTGCACCCCCGACTCACGCAGGGCCTGCATAACCGCAAGCCCCACAACCAGGCTCAGCCCCTCTAGCTGCCGCAGGCCGCCCTCGATGCGCAGCACGAGGCTGTAATACACATTCTGGGCGAACGGACTGACCCACTTGCGCCCCCGCCGGCCTCTTCCTGCGGTTTGTTGCTCCGCGAGCACTAGAAATGGCGCCGCGCACCCCGCATCGACAAGGCGCAAGGCCTCAGCATTGGTGGAGTCAATAGAATCAGAGATGTGGACGGGCCATGCCAATGAAGGCGCCTTCAGCGCAATATCTTCAGCATTCAAGAACACCAGCGGCGATGCCAACTGATACCCCCTGCCACGCACTTTGTGGATGGGCAAGTTTAACTCAGCCTCAAGATGCTGAAGCTGCTTCCATACAGCACTGCGACTGACGCCCAGGGCGGCGCCAAGTGCTTCCCCGGAGTGGAATCGGCCATCTTTCAGAAGTTTTAACAACGTCAGCATGCAAGTATCGCCTCACAATGAGGCACGCATGATAGCCATGCGCAGGGTCATTGCATAGAAAGGCCGGACCTTAGCACTGAAGACTATCGCGATGAGCCTCTTCGCACTTTCCGAGCGCGCAAAACAAAACCCCTGTCTGCGTAAGCAAACAGGGGTTCTGGAATTTAATCTTGACGATGACCTACTCTCACATGGGGAAACCCCACACTACCATCGGCGATGCATCGTTTCACTGCTGAGTTCGGGATGGGATCAGGTGGTTCCAATGCTCTATGGTCGTCAAGAAATTCGGGTACTGAGTCGTGGCCAGCTGGCCTCGCTTCAGCAAATTGGGTATGTGATAGCTTTCGGTGTTTTGTGAGATTCGAACTTTCGGTTCGTTTCGTCTTCACACACCGCAATCTGATGCTCTTTCGAGTAGTCAAATTGCTTGGGTGTTATATGGTCAAGCCTCACGGGCAATTAGTATTGGTTAGCTCAACGCCTCACAGCGCTTACACACCCAACCTATCAACGTCGTAGTCTTCGACGGCCCTTCAGGGGACTCAAGGTCCCAGTGAGATCTCATCTTGAGGCTAGTTTCCCGCTTAGATGCTTTCAGCGGTTATCTATTCCGAACATAGCTACCCGGCAATGCCACTGGCGTGACAACCGGAACACCAGAGGTTCGTCCACTCCGGTCCTCTCGTACTAGGAGCAGCCCCTCTCAAATCTCAAACGTCCACGGCAGATAGGGACCGAACTGTCTCACGACGTTCTAAACCCAGCTCGCGTACCACTTTAAATGGCGAACAGCCATACCCTTGGGACCGGCTTCAGCCCCAGGATGTGATGAGCCGACATCGAGGTGCCAAACACCGCCGTCGATATGAACTCTTGGGCGGTATCAGCCTGTTATCCCCGGAGTACCTTTTATCCGTTGAGCGATGGCCCTTCCATACAGAACCACCGGATCACTAAGACCTACTTTCGTACCTGCTCGACGTGTCTGTCTCGCAGTCAAGCGCGCTTTTGCCTTTATACTCTACGACCGATTTCCGACCGGTCTGAGCGCACCTTCGTACTCCTCCGTTACTCTTTAGGAGGAGACCGCCCCAGTCAAACTACCCACCATACACTGTCCTCGATCCGGATAACGGACCTGAGTTAGAACCTCAAAGTTGCCAGGGTGGTATTTCAAGGTTGGCTCCACACGAACTAGCGTCCACGCTTCAAAGCCTCCCACCTATCCTACACAAGCAAATTCAAAGTCCAGTGCAAAGCTATAGTAAAGGTTCACGGGGTCTTTCCGTCTAGCCGCGGATACACTGCATCTTCACAGCGATTTCAATTTCACTGAGTCTCGGGTGGAGACAGCGCCGCCATCGTTACGCCATTCGTGCAGGTCGGAACTTACCCGACAAGGAATTTCGCTACCTTAGGACCGTTATAGTTACGGCCGCCGTTTACCGGGGCTTCGATCAAGAGCTTCGCGTTAGCTAACCCCATCAATTAACCTTCCGGCACCGGGCAGGCGTCACACCCTATACGTCCACTTTCGTGTTTGCAGAGTGCTGTGTTTTTAATAAACAGTCGCAGCGGCCTGGTATCTTCGACCGGCATGAGCTTACGGAGCAAGTCCTTCACCCTCACCGGCGCACCTTCTCCCGAAGTTACGGTGCCATTTTGCCTAGTTCCTTCACCCGAGTTCTCTCAAGCGCCTTGGTATTCTCTACCCAACCACCTGTGTCGGTTTGGGGTACGGTTCCTGGTTACCTGAAGCTTAGAAGCTTTTCTTGGAAGCATGGCATCAACCACTTCGTTAACTAAAAGTTAACTCGTCATCAGCTCTCGGCCTTAGAATCCCGGATTTACCTAAGATTCCAGCCTACCACCTTAAACTTGGACAACCAACGCCAAGCTGGCCTAGCCTTCTCCGTCCCTCCATCGCAATAACCAGAAGTACAGGAATATTAACCTGTTTTCCATCGACTACGCTTTTCAGCCTCGCCTTAGGGACCGACTAACCCTGCGTCGATTAACGTTGCGCAGGAAACCTTGGTCTTTCGGCGTGGGTGTTTTTCACACCCATTATCGTTACTCATGTCAGCATTCGCACTTCTGATACCTCCAGCAAGCTTCTCAACTCACCTTCACAGGCTTACAGAACGCTCCTCTACCGCATCACCTAAGTGATACCCGTAGCTTCGGTGTATGGTTTGAGCCCCGTTACATCTTCCGCGCAGGCCGACTCGACTAGTGAGCTATTACGCTTTCTTTAAAGGGTGGCTGCTTCTAAGCCAACCTCCTAGCTGTCTAAGCCTTCCCACATCGTTTCCCACTTAACCATAACTTTGGGACCTTAGCTGACGGTCTGGGTTGTTTCCCTTTTCACGACGGACGTTAGCACCCGCCGTGTGTCTCCCATGCTCGGCACTTGTAGGTATTCGGAGTTTGCATCGGTTTGGTAAGTCGGGATGACCCCCTAGCCGAAACAGTGCTCTACCCCCTACAGTGATACATGAGGCGCTACCTAAATAGCTTTCGAGGAGAA
>NZ_CM176870.1:5565000-6277809 GCF_058135675.1 Pseudomonas sp. PAMC25584
CGACGCGCAACAAGCCACAAATGCACCTGTCGATTCGCCGTTTGCCCAGATCGAAAGCGCCCCCGACGAAACCGACAAAACCGCCCAGCAGCAGGCTGCACCTGCGCCAGCGCTGGCCAAGAACCCTCAGCATCGCGAGGTGATCGTCGGCAAGGGCGACACGCTTTCCACGCTGTTCGAGAAGGTCGGCCTGCCTGCCGCCACTGTTAATGAGGTCTTGGCCAGCGATAAACAAGCCAAGCAATTCACCCAGCTCAAGCGCGGTCAAAAACTCGAGTTCGAACTGACCCCCGACGGCCAGTTGAACAACCTGCACAGCGACCTCAGCGACCTGGAAAGCATCACCCTGACCAAGGGCGCCAAGGGCTTCGCATTCAATCGCATCACCACCAAACCAGTGATGCGTTCCGCCTATGTACACGGCGTAATCAACAGCTCGCTGTCGCAATCGGCCGCCCGCGCTGGCTTGTCCCACAGCATGACCATGGACATGGCCAGCGTGTTTGGCTACGACATCGACTTCGCCCAGGACATCCGCCAGGGTGACGAATTCGACGTGATCTACGAGCAGAAGGTCGCCAACGGCAAAGTGGTCGGCACCGGCAACATCCTTTCCGCGCGCTTTACCAACCGCGGCAAGACATACACCGCCGTGCGTTACACCAACAAACAAGGCAACAGCAGCTACTACACCGCTGATGGCAACAGCATGCGCAAGGCCTTCATCCGGACACCTGTGGATTTCGCCCGCATTAGCTCGCGCTTCTCCATGGGTCGCAAGCACCCAATTCTGAACAAAATCCGCGCCCACAAAGGCGTCGACTATGCCGCTCCGCGCGGTACGCCCATCAAGGCTGCAGGTGACGGCAAGGTTCTGCTGGCCGGACGTCGCGGCGGTTACGGCAACACGGTGATCATCCAGCACGGCAATACCTACCGCACGCTGTATGGCCACATGCAAGGGTTCGCCAAGGGCGTACAGACTGGGGGCAACGTGAAGCAGGGCCAGGTGATCGGCTACATCGGCACCACCGGCCTGTCCACCGGCCCACACTTGCACTATGAGTTCCAGGTCAATGGCGTACACGTCGATCCACTGGGCCAGAAACTGCCGATGGCCGACCCGATAGCCAAGGCCGAACGCGCGCGCTTCATGCAACTAAGCCAGCCGCTGATGGCACGCATGGATCAGGAGCGCTCCACCCTGCTGGCTTCGGCGAAGCGTTAAGGTATGCCGCTCTATATAGGTGTGATGTCAGGGACCAGCCTCGATGGCCTCGATATCGCACTGATCGAACAAGACGAGGCGATCAAGCTGATCGCCACTCACTACATCCCCATGCCTGACGACCTGCGCGAGGAACTGCTCGGCCTGTGCGCCAGCGGCCCGGATGAGATCGCCCGCTCAGCCATTGCCCAGCAGCACTGGGTGACACTCGCCGCCCAGGGCATCCATGCCCTGCTGGACCAGCACAACCTCAAGCCCCAGGACATTCGCGCGATCGGCAGCCATGGGCAGACCATCCGTCATGAACCGGCACGCGGCTTCACCGTACAGATCGGTAATCCCGCCCTGCTCACCGAGCTGACCGGAATCACCGTGGTCAGCGACTTCCGCAGCCGCGACGTTGCCGCGGGTGGCCAGGGCGCGCCCTTGGTGCCAGCTTTTCATGAAGCACTGTTTGACGAGCGCAGCGGGAATCGTGCGGTGTTGAATGTCGGAGGTTTCAGCAACCTCAGCCTGATCGAGACCGGCAAGCCCGTAGCCGGCTTCGACTGCGGCCCGGGCAATGTCTTGCTGGACGCCTGGATTCACCAACAGCGCGGTGAACACTTCGATCGAGAGGGTCAGTGGGCTGCCAGCGGTAAAGTTGAACCTCGACTGCTCAGCGCGCTGCTCGGCGACCCCTTCTTCTCGACCAAGGGCCCAAAAAGCACCGGGCGCGAAGTGTTCAACCTGGAATGGCTGCAACAGCACCTGGCACGCCTGCCCGCATTCGCCCCCCAGGACATCCAGGCCACGCTGCTCGAACTGACGGCGCTGACCATCGTCGAGTCCCTGCAAACCGCCCAACCCCAGACAGAGACCCTGCTGGTCTGCGGCGGCGGCGCCCATAACGCCACACTGATGAAGCGCCTGGCCGCGCTGCTGCCATCGACCCAGGTCAGCAGCACCGCCACCTGCGGCGTAGATCCCGACTGGGTCGAAGCCATGGCCTTCGCCTGGCTGGCCCATTGCTGCCTGGAAGGCATCGCCGCCAACCGCCCCAGCGTCACCGGCGCGCGCGGGCTGCGAGTCCTGGGCGGGATCTACCCCGCCTGACTGCCCCCCCATAATCCGCAGACAGCAAAACGCCGCTTGGCCGATCAAAGCCAAGCGGCGTTTTTGTATCCGCTACCGATCAGATCGAGAACGAAGACCCGCAACCACACGTAGTGGTGGCATTAGGGTTCTTGATCACGAAACGCGAGCCCTCAAGACCTTCCTGGTAATCCACCTCGGCGCCTGCCAAGTATTGGAAACTCATGGGGTCCACAACCAGGCTCACGCCCTCGCGCTCAACGATGGTGTCGTCATCGGCCACTTCTTCATCGAAGGTAAAACCGTACTGAAACCCTGAACAACCGCCGCCCGTAACAAATACGCGCAGCTTCAAGCGATCATTACCCTCTTCATCGACCAGGCTCTTCACCTTGTGCGCAGCACCGTGGGTGAATTGCAAAGCCGTGGGGGTGAAGGATTCAACGCTCATGCTGATAATCTCCCGGCGTACCGCCGCCATATGCGTAATGGTCGGCATTATCCGCTTCTCCTAGAAAAGCGGTCAACTATTATGGGCACAGCGGCGAGCTTCAAATCGCCAGCTCCAAGCATGCAGCTTACAACTTGAAGCCTACAACTGCTCTTAAGGCAGCATGCCCGCGTGGGACAATCCCAGCTTCTCATCCAGGCCGAACAGGATGTTCATGTTCTGCACCGCCTGGCCCGACGCGCCCTTGACCAGATTATCGATCACCGACAGCACCACCACCAGGTCACCGTCCTGAGGACGATGCACGGCAATCCGGCACACATTGGCGCCGCGCACGCTGCGGGTTTCCGGATGGCTACCGGCCGGCATCACGTCGACGAACGGCTCGTTGGCGTAGCGCTTTTCAAACAGCGCCTGCAGATCGACCGAGCGATCCACCACAGTCGCGTACAGCGTCGAGTGAATGCCACGGATCATCGGGGTCAGGTGCGGCACGAAAGTCAGCCCCACGTCCTTACCGGCGGCGCGACGCAACCCTTGGCGGATTTCCGGCAGATGGCGGTGCCCTTTTACCGCATAGGCCTTCATGCTTTCCGACGTCTCGGAGTACAGCGACCCCACTGCGGCCCCACGACCGGCGCCGCTGACACCCGACTTGCAGTCCGCGATCAAGCGCGAAGTATCCGCCAGCCCAGCTTCGAGCAATGGCAGGAAACCCAACTGCGTCGCGGTCGGATAGCAACCCGGCACGGCGATCAGGCGCGCTTGCTTGATCTGTTCACGATTGACTTCCGGCAGGCCGTACACCGCCTCTTCCAACAGCTGCGGCGCACCGTGTGGTTGGCCGTACCATTTGGCCCACTCATCGGCGTCCTGCAGGCGGAAGTCCGCCGACAGATCGATGACCTTGGTACCGGCGGCCAGCAGCTCACCGGCCAGCGCATGGGCAACGCCATGGGGTGTGGCAAAGAACACCACGTCACAGGCGCCGAGGGTCTTGATGTCCGGCACGCTGAACGCAAGGCCGTCGTAATGGCCTCGCAGGTTCGGATACATATCGGCCACAGCCAGACCGGCCTCGGATCGGGAAGTGATGACCACCACCTCAGCTTGCGGATGCTGTGCCAACAGACGCAGCAATTCGACACCGGTGTAACCCGTGCCGCCGACGATACCGACCTTGACCATAAACCTGCCCTCAACGAACCCACTGGAAAGCTGTCGATAATAGGGGCCGCATCGTTCTGCGACAACCGCCAACGTGACGTAAGGACGCATGAGCCACTACTATCTTCAGTTACCGTGAACCTGGGAATAACTAAAAATGCTCTATCTATGGGTCAAAGCCTTTCATATCGTCGCCATCGTGTGCTGGTTTGCCGGGCTGTTCTACCTGCCGCGCCTGTTCGTCTACCACGCACAAAGCGAGGACACCGTGAGCAAGGAGCGTTTCAGCGTGATGGAGCGCAAGCTGTATCGCGGCATCATGGGCCCCTCGATGCTTGCCACGCTGGTCTTCGGCATCTGGATGATCGCCCTCAACCCCAGCCTCTTCCATATGGGCGCGTGGCTCCACGTCAAGCTGACCCTGGTCGTTCTGCTGATCGGTTACCACCATATGTGCGGCGCGCAGGTAAAACGCTTCGCCCGTGGCGAAAACACCCGCAGCCATGTCTTTTATCGCTGGTTCAATGAAGTCCCGGTTCTGATATTGCTGGCTATCGTAATTTTGGTCGTGGTCAAACCGTTCTAACGTCAATGACTCGGGGTACATCTAATGTCGCTGCCCGCTTTGCTTGAACAACGTCTGCGCCTGCCCGTCGTGGCGGCGCCGATGTTCCTGATTTCCAACCCGCAACTGGTCCTGGCGTGCTGCCGAAATGGCGTGGTCGGGAGCTTCCCGGCGCTGAACCAGCGCGAAAGCAGTGGTTTCAAGGCTTGGCTGGAGGAAATCGAAGCGGGCCTGGCGCAGATGGACAACCCCGCGCCCTACGCCGTCAACCTCATCGTCCATAACAGCAACCCACGGCTGGAGGCTGACCTGGCGATCTGCGTGGAGCACAAGGTGCCGATCGTCATCACCAGCCTCGGTGCGGTGAAGGAGTTGGTCGACGCCGTACACAGTTATGGCGGCCTGGTTTTTCACGACGTGACCACGCGGCGTCACGCCGAGAAAGCCGCCGAAGCCGGGGTGGACGGTCTGATCGCGGTGGCCGCCGGCGCCGGTGGCCATGCCGGCACCTGGAGTCCGTTCGCGTTGATCGCCGAGATTCGCCAGTTCTTCGATAAAACCCTGCTGCTGGCCGGTTGCCTCAACCACGGGCACGAGATCCTTGCCGCCCAGTTGCTCGGCGCAGACCTCGCGTATCTCGGCACCCGCTTTATCGGCACCACCGAAAGCCACGCGCCGGATGCGTATAAAGAGATGCTGCTCACATCGCGCGCCGTCGACATCGTGCACACTGCCGCAGTCTCTGGCGTGCCCGCCAGCTTTATGCGCCAGAGCCTGGAAAACGCCGGATTCGACCTCGCCGCCCTGCAAGACAAAGGCGAAGTCAATTTCGGCGCCAAGCTCAAGCCGTTGAGCGACGAGGCCAAGGCCTGGAAGACGGTCTGGTCCGCCGGCCAGGGCGTCGGCGAGATCGATGATTTACCCGGCGTCGATGAACTCGTTGCCCGCCTGGATGCCGAATACCGCGAAGCCCGTGAGACGGCGGCACAATTGCGCTGGCCGCGCTGATACACTTGCTGGCCCCGCCGCTGTGACGCGGGCCTGCCCACCTCCCCCTGTAACGTGACAAGGATGCCCGCATGAGCGACAACCGTTTCAAGATTGTGTTTGATGGAGCCTTGCTCCCGGGTGTCGAAAGCACCACCGCTAAGCTGAATCTCGCCGAACTGTTCAAAAGCGACGTTGAGGCCATCGAGAAGCTCTTTACCGGCCGCCCCGTTGCCCTCAAGCGCGACCTGTCGCGCCCCGATGCCGACACCTACCTCACCGCGCTGAAGAACGCCGGGGTCGACGCACGTATCGAAGCCGAACAGCCCGTGGCCTTCAGCCTCGACGAAACCCACGAGACAGAGTTCTCCGCCCGCCCTGCCGCCTCCCCGTATGCACCACCGCGCGCGACAGTGGGCGACGACTTGCCGGAGTATGCCGAGCTCAAGGTTTTCACGATCCATGGCCGCATCGGGCGCCTGCGTTACCTGGCCTGGACGCTGGTCCTCACCGTCGCAATGCTCGTCGCCTCGGGCATCCTCGCCACTGCTGGCTTCGCCGTGGCGACCGCTTCGCCGACGGCAGGCATCATTCTGGGTTCGCTGCTGGGCTTTGCGCTGTTCGTGGCGATTGTCTGGGTCAGCGTGCAAATCGGCGTGCAGCGTCTACACGACCTGGGCTGGTCGGGCTGGCTGTACCTGCTGAACCTGGTGCCACTGGTGAACAGCATTTTCCCGTTGTTGCTGCTGGTGTTGCCGGGTAACACAGGCGCCAACCAGTACGGCGCGCCGCCACCGCGCAACTCCACGGCGGTGAAAGTCCTGGCCTCCCTGTGGCTGGCGTTTATTCCGTTGATGCTCATCATCGTGATGGCTTTGGGGATGAACGGCTACCTGGACCAACTCGAAAGCAACGTCGACAGCAGCTACGAAAGCAGCTCCATCACCTCGGATGACGACGTCGATCAAAGCGTGATCGTCGATGAAGCAGACGTGCAAAGTGCTGACGACGCGGCCGAACCTGTAGACTCTCCAGAACAGTGAAGAAACGCCCGCCGCCTGTGATGCCTCTGTCACAGGCCCGGCGGCGTTGCGATGGAGAAAGGCATGACCCGTTACGCTCTGATCACCGGTGCCTCCAGCGGCATCGGCCTGGCCTTGGCCGAAGCGCTGGCCCGGCGTGGCCGCAGCTTGATTCTGGTGGCCCGCCAGCGTGATCAGTTGGAAAGCATTGCAATCGAATTGACGCAACGCTTCGGCGTCGAGGTGCTGTTCCGTGCCTGCGACCTGGGCGAACCGCTGCGCTTGTCCGGGTTCCTGCTGGAACTTGAGGAAGGCGAGCGACAGATCGACTTGCTGATCAACTGCGCTGGCATGGGCACCAGCGGGCCGTTCCTGGCCCAGGACTGGATGACCGAGCAGGACCTGATCGAAGTCAACATCCTCGCACTGACCCGTATGTGCCACGCCCTCGGCAATGCCATGGCCCTGCATGGCGGCGGGCAGATCCTGAATGTCGCCTCGATCGCCGCATTCCAACCCGGCCCATGGATGAGCAGTTACTACGCCAGCAAGGCCTATGTACTGCACTTCTCCGAAGGCTTGCGCGAAGAATTGAAAACCTGCGGCATCAAGGTCTCGGTATTGTGCCCCGGCCCGACGCGCACGGCGTTCTTCGGCACGGCGCAAATGGACACCACCAAGCTCGAGCGCAGCGCGCACTTGATGAGCCCGGAAGAAGTGGCGCTCTACACCGTGCGCGCACTGGAAAAGAACAAAGCCATCATCATCCCCGGCCGCCGCAACCGCTGGCTGGCTTTCAGCCCGCGCTTGAGCCCACGCTGGCTGACACGCAAGATCGCCGGCGCGATCAACAAGGCCTATTGCCCGCGCTGACGGCCTGAGTACACTCACCCTGCACATTCACAATGGAGAAACAGCTTTGGATACTCTGTTCACCAAAATCATCAACAGAGAAATACCCGCGAAGATCATCTATGAAGATGACCAGGTCCTGGCCTTCCACGATATCGCCCCACAAGCGCCGGTACATTTTCTGGTTATCCCGAAAAAACCGATCCGCACCCTGAACGACCTGACCGAGGACGACAAAACCTTGGCCGGGCATATCCTGTTCACCGCCCAGCGCCTGGCGCTGGAACTGGGCTGCGAGAAAGGCTTCCGTGTGGTGATGAACTGCAATGAAGAAGGTGGACAGACCGTTTACCACATCCATATGCATGTGCTGGGTCAGCGCCAGATGAACTGGCCGCCGGGCTGATACGCCTGACACAAGGGTCGCCAGCCCCGGCATGCGACCCCATGCCCTTGACTCAGCGCAAACGCTTCGCCCTCTCTTGCGGTAAACTGGCCGCCGAGATTCTTCCCGGAGGTCAGCATGACTACCCAACGTCACTACTCGCCGATTGACCGTCTGTTGCTGCAAGCCGACACGGCCATGCGCACGCTGTTGCCATTCAGCGGCCAGCCGTATCGCCCGTCGCCCGCCATCGTGCAGCCCGATGCGCAAATGAGCGAGACCGACACCCGCCACGTCGCTGGCCTGATGCGTATCAACCATACCGGTGAAGTCTGTGCCCAAGCGCTGTACCAGGGCCAGGCGTTGACCGCCAAGCTGCCGCAAGTGCGCGCGGCAATGGAGCATGCTGCCGAGGAAGAAATCGACCACCTGGCCTGGTGCGAGCAACGTATTCGCCAATTGGGCAGTCATCCCAGCGTGCTGAACCCGCTGTTCTATGGCCTGTCGTTTGGGATTGGCGCCGCCGCCGGCTTGATCAGCGACAAAGTCAGCCTGGGTTTTGTCGCCGCCACGGAACGGCAAGTGTGCAAGCACCTGGATGAGCACCTGGAACAGTTACCGGCCGAAGACGAAAAGTCCCGGGCGATTCTTGAGCAGATGCGCATCGACGAAGAACACCACGCAGAAAGCGCACTGGATGCCGGCGGTTTCCGCTTCCCAGCGCCGGTGAGGTTTGGCATGAGCCTGATGGCCAAGGTCATGACCAAAAGCACCTACCGCATCTAAGCCGAAAAAAGGGCGCTATCAAAGCGCCCTGTCGTTATTGCCGGCGAATCCCTGGATCAGCCCAACTCAATGATTTCGTAATCATGGGTAATCGCGACACCCGCCGCGCCCAGCATGATCGACGCCGAGCAATACTTCTCCGCCGACAGCTCGATGGCGCGCTTGACCTGGGCTTCTTTCAGCGCCCGGCCCTTGACCACGAAATGCATGTGGATCTTGGTGAACACCTTGGGATCTTCAGTCGCACGCTCGGCTTCGAGGAAGGCTTCGCAGCTTTCCACGGCCTGACGGGATTTTTTCAGGATGCTGACCACGTCGAAATTGCTGCAACCGCCTACACCAAGCAGGAGCATTTCCATCGGGCGAACGCCCAGGTTGCGGCCGCCGGCTTCCGGCGGACCGTCCATGACAACGACATGGCCACTGCCCGACTCACCGAGGAACATGGCTTCGCCCGCCCATTGGATGCGTGCCTTCATCGCCCAGACTCCACTGCTAAAAAAGGGTCGCCAGCTTAGCACAGGGCCCGCGGCCGACAGCTTTTCCGCGCAACGTCATCAATCGTCAGGGTGCCACGGTAAATTGGTTAATAGAGTCACAATGTGTCTGGTAAGCTGGCGCCAAATGAGTGGCGCATTGCCATCCTTTGTGCGACGTGTATCAATGTAGATACGGCTAGATAAAAACAAGTCCAACCACCCTGTGCAGTCTTTTTCGGGATACAACCATGGTTGCTTTTACTCCCATACCCAAGATCAAGAATCTCGACAGACTGCTGACGCATTGCCAGAGTCGTCGGTACCCGGCCAAGCACAACATCATCTGCGCAGGCGAACGCTCCGAAACACTGTTCTTCATTATCAAGGGCTCGGTCACCATCCTGATCGAGGATGAAGACGGCCGCGAGATGATCATTGCCTACCTCAATACCGGCGATTTCTTCGGGGAGCTGGGGTTATTTGAACAAGCCGGCAAAGAGCAGGAGCGCAGCGCCTGGGTGCGGACCAAAATCGAGAGCGAAGTGGCGGAGATCAGTTACGCGAAGTTTCGTGAACTGACTCAGCACGATCCCGACATCCTCTACGCGCTGAGCGGCCAGATTGCCCAGCGCCTGCGGGACACCACACGCAAAGTCGGCGACCTGGCATTCTTTGATGTCACCGGCCGCGTGGCCCGTTGCCTGCTGGAGCTGTGCAAACAGCCCGACGCCATGACTCACCCGGATGGCATGCAGATCAAAGTCACGCGCCAGGAGATCGGGCGCATTGTCGGTTGTTCACGGGAGATGGTCGGCCGCGTGCTCAAGGATCTGGAAGAGCGCAACCTGGTAAACGTCAAAGGCAAGACGATGGTCGTGTTCGGCACCCGCTAACCCGGCAGGAAGCCGGCCAGCATCTGCCGGTACAAAGTATCCAGCCGGCTGATCGCGTCCGGCGCGGGGAAGGCTTCGTGCAGGGCGATATGGCTGTCGGCGCGAACGCGCTGTTCCAGGCCGCAGGCTTGATTGAAACGATTGACCGCAGCAATCAGTTCTTCGCGGTCGTTGTCCAGCAACAAGGCTCCGTGTACCAACCCCACCGGACGGCCACCACTTTGGCGCCAGCGCTGGGCGGTGCCGACCATTTTGCGGCCATTAAGGTTGACGTTGTAGCGACCGTCGCAAAACGCCCCATCGATCTCGCCGACGGAGGCATCGCCGCCCAATTCGAGCAGCAGGTCGCAGATCGGCTGGCACAAACGCAGGTAGCCGGTTTCGATGCGCGCCTGATCGCCTTCACTGCGCGGCGGTGCGTAGACCAAAGCGATATTCACCGTGGCGCTCGACTGCGGCACCGGCTCGCCGCCGGTTTCGCGCAACAGCACCGGCCAACCGGCCTGCGCCGACACCTGGCTAGCCAGCTCGAACGCCGGCAAGCGGCTCAAACGACGCGGCATCACCAATGCCTGGTCGCTGGGTTGCCAGAACAGCAAGCCAAACGCCCGCTCACCCGCGCACACTTGCGCCAGTAAGGCCTGCTCCGCAGCAAGCCCGGCTTCGACGGTCATCGACACTGGCTGGATCATCGAACACCTACCTCGCTGAATAAACACAAAACCCAATGAGGCAGGGGCGGTGCGACGGTTCGACTTGCTCCCGATGGCGGAGTGTCAGTCAGTACATCTATCAACTGATACACCGCTATCGGGAGCAAGCCCCCTCCCACATGTTGACCGCACTTCAAATACTGACCGTGGTTTGATCAATCCAGGGTCGAACCGCTGACCGCCACACCGCGCTCCGGGAAGAACAGGCGTTGCAGTTCGGCGCCCGGGTTCTCAGCGCGCATAAAGGTCTCGCCCACCAGGAACGAATACACGTCGCTGATTTCCATCAGCTCCACGTCGGCGCGGTTGACGATGCCGCTTTCGGTAATCACCAGACGGTCGCGCGGGATACGCGGCAGCAGGTCGAGGGTATTTTCCAGGCTGACTTCGAAGGTGTGCAGGTTACGGTTGTTGACCCCCACCAGCGGCGTGTCGAGGGTTTTCAGCGCACGTTCCAGTTCATCGCCGTCGTGAACTTCCACCAGCACATCCAGGCCAACGCTTTTGGCCACGGCCGCCAGCTCGGCCATCTTCACGTCATCCAGCGCAGAGACGATCAGCAGCACGCAGTCGGCGCCCAGGGCGCGGGCTTCAACGATCTGGTACGGATCGATCATGAAGTCCTTGCGGATCACCGGCAATTTGCACGCCGCGCGGGCCTGTTGCAGGAACAGATCGGAACCCTGGAAATAGTCGACGTCGGTCAGCACGGAGAGGCAAGTCGCCCCGCCTTTCTCATAGCTGACGGCGATTTCCGCCGGTGCGAAGTTTTCGCGGATCACGCCTTTGCTCGGCGAGGCCTTCTTGATTTCAGCGATGACGGCCGGCTGCTTGAGCTTGGCCTGGGCGATCAAGGCCTTGGCGAAGCCACGCGGCGCATCGGCGATTTTCGCCTGGCTTTCCAGCTCGGCCAGGCTCACGCGGGCACGGCGTTCAGCGATTTCTTCGACTTTGCGGGCCAGGATCTTTTCTAGAACGGTCGGCACACTCATCCTTCATTCTCCATCTTGAACACCGCAGTAAAGGCACCCAGTTCTTCGAGCTTCTCGCGTGCAAGGCCGGTGTGCAACGCGTCATGCGCGAGGGCCACGCCTTCTTTAAGACTATAGGCGTGATCGGCGGCATAGAGCGCAGCACCGGCATTGAGCACGATCATTTCTGCGGCTTTCTGGCCGTTTTCGGTCTTGCGACGCCCCAAGGCGTCCTGAATCAGCGCCAGGGAGGCCGCCGGGCTTTCCACCGCTAGGCCGTGCAGGCTCTGGCTCTTCATGCCCAGGTCTTCGGGCTCGACCCAATATTCGGTGATCTGATCATTCTTCAGCTCCGCCACAAAGGTCGGCGCCGCCAGGCTGAATTCGTCCAGGCCGTCTTTCGAATGCACCACCAGCACATGCTTGCTGCCCATGCGCTGCAACACTTCTGCCAACGGCCGGCACAGGGCCAGGCTGAACACGCCCACCACCTGATGCTTCACACCGGCCGGATTCGTAAGCGGGCCGAGCATATTGAACAGGGTACGCAGGCCGAGATCCTTGCGCGGGCCGGCAGCATGCTTCATCGCGCCGTGGTGGGACTGGGCAAACATGAAGCCGATGCCCACGTTGTCGATGCAGCGCGCCACTTGGACGGGTGTCAGGTTCAGGTAGATCCCGGCCGCTTCGAGCAGATCCGCGCTGCCGCTTTTGCCGGAAACCGCTCGGTTGCCGTGCTTGGCCACGGTGCAACCGGCCGCCGCGACCACGAAGGACGCCGCCGTGGACACGTTGAAAATATTCGCACCGTCGCCGCCAGTGCCGACCACATCGACCACACCGTCGAGGGTTTTGAGCTCGACCTTGTCTGCCAGCTCACGCATCACCGACACGGCGCCGACGATTTCGTCGATGCTCTCGCTCTTCATGCGCATCGCCATCATGAACGCGCCGATCTGCGCGTCGGTGCATTGACCGGTCATGATCTCACGCATCACATCGCTCATTTCCGCGGTGCTCAGGTCCAGATGGCCGACGATACGGCTCAGGGCAGTCTTGATATCCATGAAAAGTCCTTAGCGCGTGCCGCCGCTCTGCTTGAGAAAGTTGGCGAACAGCTCGTAGCCCTGCTCGGTCAGGATCGACTCGGGGTGAAACTGTACCCCTTCGATATTCAGTGTCTTGTGGCGCAGGCCCATGATCTCGTCGACCGAGCCGTCGTCCAACTGAGTCCAGGCGGTCAGTTCCAGGCAGTCGGGCAGGGTTTCGCGCTTGACCACCAGCGAGTGGTAGCGCGTCACGGTGACCGGCAGCTTGAGGCCCTCGAACACGCCGAGGTTGTTATGGAACACCGGGCTGGTCTTGCCATGCATCACTTGGCGCGCCCGCACCACCTCACCGCCAAACGCCTGGCCGATAGACTGGTGGCCCAGGCAAACGCCGAGGATCGGCAGCTTGCCGGCGAAATATTTGATGGCTTCAAGGGACACGCCCGCTTCGGTCGGCGTACACGGGCCAGGCGAAACCACGATGCGCTCCGGGTTCAGTGCGGCGATTTCGGCGACGGTCAGTTCGTCATTGCGCACCACCTTGACCTCGGCACCGAGTTCGCCCAGGTACTGCACAACGTTGTAGGTAAAGGAGTCGTAGTTATCAATCATCAGCAACATGGGGGAAACCTCAAGAATTCTTAGCCCTGGGGGGTCTGTTCAGCCAACGCCACTGCGCGGAACATGGCGCGGCGCTTGTTCAGGGTTTCTTCCCATTCGAGGGCCGGCACCGAGTCGGCGACGATCCCGCCACCGGCCTGCACATGCAGCTCCCCGTCCTTGATCACCGCAGTGCGAATCGCAATGGCGGTGTCCATGTTGCCGTTCCAGGCGAAATACCCTACGGCGCCGCCGTAAACACCGCGCTTGACCGGCTCCAGCTCGTCGATGATCTCCATCGCCCGAATCTTCGGCGCGCCCGACAAGGTGCCCGCCGGCAGAATCGCCCGCAACGCGTCCATCGCGGTCAGGCCGGCCTTCAACTCGCCGGTGACGTTGGAGACGATGTGCATCACGTTGGAATAGCGCTCGATGACCATCTTCTCCGTCAACTTCACCGAGCCGATTTCCGAGACGCGCCCGGTGTCATTACGGCCCAGGTCGATCAGCATGAGGTGCTCGGCGATTTCCTTGTCGTCGCTGAGCAGGTCTTCTTCCAGCGCCAGGTCCGCTTCCTCGGTCGCGCCACGCGGGCGGGTGCCGGCGATCGGGCGCACGGTGATCAGGTTGTCCTCGACGCGCACCAGCACTTCCGGCGAACTGCCGACGACGTGGAAGTCGCCGAAGTTGAAGAAGTACATGTACGGCGTCGGGTTGAAGCAACGCAGCGCGCGGTACAGATCGATCGGCGCGGCCTTGAAGTCGATGGACATGCGTTGCGACGGCACCACCTGCATGCAGTCGCCAGCCAGGATGTATTCCTTGATGGTATCGACCGCCCGCTCGTAGTCATCCTGGGTAAAGCTGGAGCGGAACACCGGGTCGGCCGCAGGCGGACGGCGCAGGTCCAGACCGCGACGCGGGGTGATCGGCTGGCGCAGTTTTTCCAGCAGGGCTTCGAGGCTGGCCAGGCCTTCCTCGAAAGCGTCGGCCTGGGATGGGTCGGCGAGCACGATCGCGTGCATCTTGCCAGCAAGGTTGTCGAACACCACCACGGCGTCGGAAACCATCAGCAGAATATCCGGAACGCCCAGCGGATCGGGGTTCGGGCATTTGCCCAGGCGCTTTTCCACATAACGCACGCAGTCGTAGCCGAAATACCCGACCAGGCCGCCGTTGAAACGCGGCAACCCAGGGATGGTCGGCACGTTGTAGCGCGCCTTGAAGGTTTCGACGAAGGCCAGCGGGTCTTCGACGTCATGGCTTTCGATCTCGACGCCGTCATGGGTGATGCTGACGTGATGGTCGTACACCCGCATGACAGTGCGGCACGGCAGGCCGATGATCGAGTAACGGCCCCACTTCTCGCCGCCCTGTACCGATTCGAGCAAGTACGAGTTGGGCTCGTCGGCCAGCTTCAGGTAGATCGACAGCGGCGTATCGAAGTCGGCCAGGGTTTCGCAGGCCAGGGGGATACGGTTATAGCCGGCAGCGGCCAAACGCAGGAATTCTTCGCGGATCATGAGGTGCCTCGTGGCATGAGGGTCTAACGGTCAGGTATGCAAACGTGCCGCAACGCGCGGCGAGGATCAGTCAGGCGCGCCAACGCCAGCGGGCCAGGGCCTTGATGACTTTCATCCAGAGTTTGCGAGTGACTACCACGATGGCACTTCCAGAGGGGGACGGATCGGTGTCTGGCAACGTTATCTCAGCGCCAGCTCCCAAGCAACCGGGGATTAGCCGGCGCAGGTCATCAATCACCAGCGAGGGCGACTCTTCGGCGATCGGCCGACCGTGGTTATAGCCGTAACTCAAGGCGACGCACTGCACGCCCGCCGCTTTGGCCGCGAGCACATCGCTGCGCGAGTCGCCGATAAACAACGACTCGGACGCCGGGATATTGGCCATTTTCATCACAAAGAACAGCGCCGCCGGGTCGGGCTTCTTCTGCGGCAACGTATCGCCACCGATGATCCAGCGGAAGTAACGGCCGATTTTCATCTGGTCCAACAGCGGCGCGACGAAGCGCTCCGGCTTGTTGGTGATCAGGGCCATTTCCACGCCCTGCTTGCTCAGCCATTTGAGGGTGTCGCGCACGCCGGGGTACACCACGGTCAGTTCGTGGTGGTCTTCATAGGCCGCATTGAACAATTCCAGGGCGTGCTCGGCCTCGACATCATCGACACCCTCGGCATCGATGTGGTTGGCCAGCGCCCTGCGCACCAGCTTCTGCGCGCCGTTGCCGACCCATTCGCGCACCGGCTCGATGCCGACCGGCTTGCGCCCCAGCTTGAGCAGCATCTCGTCCACCGCCGCTGCCAGGTCCGGCACCGAATCGATCAACGTACCGTCCAGATCGAACATCACCAACCGTGGCAGTTTGCCGGGGAACAGCCGCTCAAAGCCACTCATGGACGCGCCAGCGCCAGTTCTGCACGCATCTTGGCGATGACTTCCTGGTAGTCAGGCGCATTGAAGATCGCCGAGCCGGCCACAAAGGTGTCGGCGCCGGCCGCAGCGATTTCGCGGATGTTGTTGACGTTGACCCCACCGTCGATTTCCAGGCGGATGTCACGCCCCGAGGCATCGATCAGCGCGCGGGCTTCGCGCAGCTTGTCGAGGGTGCCGGGGATGAACTTCTGCCCGCCGAAACCTGGGTTGACGCTCATCAGCAACACCATGTCGACCTTGTCCATCACGTACTTGAGCACGTCCAGCGGGGTGGCCGGGTTGAACACCAGGCCCGCCTTGCAGCCGCCTTCGCGGATCAGTTGCAGGGTACGGTCGACGTGCAGCGAGGCTTCCGGGTGGAAGGTGATGTAAGTCGCACCCGCGTCAATGAAGTCACCGACGATGCGGTCCACCGGGCTGACCATCAGGTGCGCGTCGATCGGCGCGGTGACGCCGTACTTGCGCAACGCCGCGCAAACCATCGGGCCGATAGTCAGGTTGGGAACGTAGTGGTTGTCCATGACGTCGAAGTGGACGAAGTCGGCACCGGCGGCCAACACCTTGTCCACTTCCTCGCCGAGGCGGGCGAAGTCGGCGGAGAGAATCGATGGAGCGATAACGAAGGGCTGCATGACGCACCTTTTTTGAGCTAAATCACGATGGCGCGCATTGTATACCTCATGCTTTGCCCTGCGCACCGTGACCTAACTAAACGGCTAGTACGCTGCCCGGTAGATTTTCTCGATATCGGCGACGCTGAGCCGGCGCGGATTGTTGCGCATCAGGCGCTCGATACCCGCCGCTTCCGTGGCCATGCCCGCGAGGGCGTCTTCGGGGATGCCGAAACTGCGCAGGCCCGAAGGGATCTCCACGTCGGCACACAACCGCGTCATCGCCTCGACCGCCTGGTCGGCGGCAGCGTTGACGCTCAGGCCGGCGACATTCACGCCCATTGCTTGGGCAATGTCCTGCATGCGCTCGACACAGGCCAGCTTGTTCCAGTGCATGACATACGGCAGCAACAGCGCGTTGCTCACGCCATGGGCGATATTGAAGCGCCCGCCCAGCGGGTAGGCCAACGCATGCACCGCCCCGACCCCGGCGTTACCGAACGCCATCCCGGCCATCAGGCTGGCGGTGGCCATGTCGTCGCGGGCCTGCAGGTTGGCCGGGTTGGCGTAAGCCTTGGGCAACGCCTTGGTAATCAGCTTGATCGCGCCGATGGCCAAGGCATCGGTAATCGGTGAGGCATTCAGCGACAGGTAGGACTCGATGGCATGCACCAGCGCATCCACGCCACTGGCGGCGGTGACGCTGCGCGGGCAGGTCAGGGTCATCTGCGGGCTGATGAGTGCGACGTCCGGCAGCAGGAAGTCACTGACAATGCCCTTTTTCAGTTGTGCGACCTTGTCGGAGAGGATCGCGACGTTGGTCACTTCCGAGCCGGTGCCGGCCGTCGTGGGAATGGCGATCAACGGCGGGCCCTTGCGCGGTACCTGGTCGACGCCGAACAGATCCGCCAGGGCACCGTGATAACCGGCATAGGCCGCCACGCTTTTGGCGATATCGATTGCACTGCCGCCGCCCAAGCCGATCAGGCCGTCGTGCCCGCCTTCGCGGTAGGCGCGCATGCAATCTTCGACAATGGCGATTTCCGGGTCGGGCAGCACCCGGTCAAAGATCTCGTAGGCGCGCCCGCCCAAATGCGCCAGCGCCAGCGCAACAGTGCCTGACTTGACCAGCGCGGCGTCGGTGACGATCAGCGGGTTGTCGACATCCAGCCGCGTCAGCTCGGCGGCCAGTTGTTCGATGGCACCGGCGCCAGTCAGCAGTTTATGGGCGATCTTGAATGAGGAAGTACTCATGTGCGCGGCCTCTTGTTGATTGTGGGCTGGCACAAGAGTAGCTGAAGGAGATCGGTTGTATTCCATTCAACAGCTGAATGGTCACAGAACCCATGTGGGAGGGAGCAAGCTCCCTCCCACATTTAGACCTGGGCGGTACGCAGTTTTTCGCTACGGCCGCGCAGCCATTCCAGGGTCAGCAGCAACAACACCGAAAAGGCAATCAGCAAGGTCGCCGCTGCCGCAATCGTCGGGCTGAGGTTTTCGCGGATACCGCTGAACATCTGGCGCGGCAGGGTAGCTTGCTCGGGGCCGGCGAGGAACAGCGTCACCACCACTTCGTCGAACGAGGTGGCAAACGCGAACAACGCGCCGGAAATCACCCCCGGCGCAATCAGCGGCAAGGTCACCCGGCGAAACGCGGTCAACGGCGATGCCCCCAAGCTGGCCGCCGCCCGCACCAGGTTATGGTTAAACCCCTGTAAGGTCGCGGACACCGTGATGATCACAAACGGCACGCCCAACACGGCGTGGACCACGATCAGCGAGAAGAAACTGTTACCCAGCCCCAGCGGCGCGAAGAACAGGTAACTGGCCACGCCGATGATCACCACCGGCACCACCATCGGCGAGATCACCAGGGCCATCACCAGCGCCTTGCCGGGGAAATGCCCGCGGGTCAGGCCGATCGCCGCCAACGTGCCGAACACCATCGCCAGCACGGTGGCCGCCGGGGCGACGATGATGCTGTTCTTCAGCGCACGCATCCATTCGGCCGAGGCGAAGAAATCCTGGTACCAGTGCAGCGAGAAGCCTTGCAGCGGGTACACCAGGAAACTGCCGCTGTTGAAGGACAGCGGGATGATCACCAGCACGGGCAGAATCAGGAACAGCAGGATCAAGCCGCAGAGGATCCGCAAGCTGTAGAACCACACCCGCTCCACGGGCGACATATAAGGGCTCAGCATCGCAAGGTCTCCTTAGCTCAGGCGCAGGCGGCTGGCGCCCACCAGCCGGTTGTAGATCAAGTACAGCACCACGGTGGCCAGCAGCAGCAAGCCGCCCAACGCCGTCGCCATGCCCCAGTTGATGCTGGTGTTGGTGTAGAAGGCCACGAAGTAGCTGACCATCTGGTCGTTCGGGCTGCCCAGCAAGGCCGGGGTGATGTAGTAACCAATCGCCAGGATGAACACCAGCAGGCAGCCTGCGCCCACACCGGCGTAGGTTTGCGGGAAGTACACACGCCAGAAGCTGGCGAATGGGTGACAGCCCAGGGAAATCGCGGCGCGCATGTAGGTCGGCGAGATGCCTTTCATCACGCTGTAGATCGGCAGAATCATGAACGGCAGCAGGATATGCACCATGGAGATGTAGACCCCGGTGCGGTTGAACACCAGTTCCAACGGCTTATCGATCAGGCCCATGCCCATCAGCGCGCTGTTGATCAGGCCGCCGGACTGCAGCAGCACGATCCAAGCCGCCACGCGCACCAGGATCGACGTCCAGAACGGCAGCAGGACCAGAATCATCAACAGGTTGCTTTGCCGTGCAGGCAGGTTGGCCAGCAGGTAGGCCAGCGGATAGGCCAACAGCAGACAAACAAAGGTGATCACCAGGCCCATCCAGAAGGTGCGGGCGAAGATGTCCAGGTAGATCGCCTGGTCCGGCGTGGCCGGGGCCACTTCTCCGAGGTCGTCGATGCGGTGATCGACGGCCGCCAGCAGGTAGTACGGCGTCAGGCTGCTGGTATTGCGTCGGATCGCCTGCCAGTACGCCGGGTCGCCCCAGCGTTCATCGAGGGTTTCCAGCGCTTCTTTATAAGAGGCCGGCGCTGCGGTAAACGGCAGCGCACGGGCGGTTTTGGTCAGCAGGCTACGATAGCCGGCCAGTTCCATGTTCAAGCGTTTGGACAGATCGCCGAGGGTCTGGTTTTTGCGCGCTTCACCGAGGTCTTCGCTGAGCGCCTGGTACACCGGCTCGCCAGGCAAGCCGCGACCGTCCCAGGTCTTCACCGCCACCACCGTGCGCGGCAAGCCACCCACGACTTCCGGGTTACCGACACTTTTGTACAGCAGCGCAACGATCGGCACCAGGAACACCAGCAGCAAAAACAGCACCAGTGGCGCAATCAAGGCCTGGGCCTTCCAGCGATTAAGCCGCTCGGCACGCGCCAGGCGCTGCTTGAGGGTGGGGCTGTTGACCTCGGTCGAGGGAACGGCGATGGCCATGGCTAACTCCGAAACTTGAAAATGAATGCACTCTTCCAAACGCAGCAGATCCCCTGTGGGAGGGGGCTTGCTCCCGATGGCGGAATGTCAGTCAGTACATATACCAACTGATACACCGCTATCGGGGGCAAGCCCCCTCCCACATGGAGTTACTTGGCAGCCCAGGAATTGAAGCGCTGCTCGAGTTGCTCGCCGTTATCGGCCCAGAAGCTCACATCGATCTGCACCTGGTTGGCAATGTTCTCAGGCGTGGTCGGCATGTCTTTGAGCACGTCCTTGGCCAGCAACGGTACGGCTTGGGTGTTGGCCGGGCCGTAAGCGATGTTTTCCGAGTAGATCTTCTGCTGCTGCGGCTGCACCGAGAAGGCGATGAACTTCTTCGCCGCTTCTGCACGATCCTTGGCCAGGCCTTTTGGAATAGCCCACGCGTCGAAGTCGTAGATGCCACCGTTCCAGACCACTTTCAGGTTGCTCTCTTTCTGTACGGCAGCGATGCGACCGTTGTAGGCCGAGCTCATCACTACGTCACCCGAGGCGAGGTACTGCGGCGGTTGCGCGCCGGCTTCCCACCACTGGATCGACGGCTTGAGTTCGTCGAGTTTCTTGAACGCACGGTCCTGGCCATCTTTGCCGGCCAGCACTTTGTACACATCCTTCGGCGCTACGCCGTCGGCCATCAAGGCGAACTCGAGGGTGTACTTGGCACCCTTGCGCAGGCCGCGTTTGCCAGGGAATTTCTTGGTGTCCCAGAAATCCGCCCAACTGGTCGGCGCGCTGCTCAGCTTGTCGGCGTTGTAGGCGAGCACGGTCGACCACACGAAGAAGCCCACGCCGCATGGCTGGATGGCGCCTTTCACGTAGTCAGCGGTGTTACCGAACAGTTTCGGGTCCAGCGGTTCGAACATGTCTTCGTCACAACCACGGGACAGTTCCGGCGATTCCACTTCCACCAGGTCCCAGGACACGCTCTTGGTGTCGACCATGGCCTTGACCTTGGCCATCTCACCGTTGTACTCGCCAGCGACGATTTTGCCGTTGCCTGCACTTTCCCACGGTGCATAGAAGGCCTTGACCTGTGCTGCCTTGTTCGCGCCACCAAAGGACACGACCGTCAGGTCCGGGCCGGCCATGGCCTGTGTCGCGCCGATCAAACCGATCGCCAGTGCGGAATACTTAAGGGATCTCAACATTGTTGTTCTCTCCACGTGCAGGGTTGGTGAAGCCATGGGGGCGATTATTTCGCCTCTAGAAGTGGGTCGAGTGCGCGAACGTGCTCGACTTGCCAGCCAATCGGTACCACGTCGCCGACCGCCAGTGCCGGGTCCAGCTCGGCGATCGGTTGTTTCACAAAAAAATCGGTCATGCCGCAGACTTCCAGGCGCACGCGCACGTGGTCGCCCAGGTAAACGAATTCCGCTACTCGCCCGGAGAAGCGGTTCACGCAACGTTCGCTGGAGCCATTGAGGCTGACGCGCTCAGGCCGCACCGACAAGGTCACCGGGCCGCCGACCTGGCCGACGTTCACCGCCAGCGCCTCGACTTTCTCGCCCCGCGCCAGCTCGACTACGCAGCGGTCGCCGGTGTGGCTGTGCAGGCGACCGTTGAGACGGTTGTTTTCGCCGATGAAGTTGGCGACGAAGGTGTTCTTCGGCTCTTCATACAAGGTGCGCGGCGCAGCGATCTGCTGGATCTCGCCCTGGTGGAACACGGCCACCCGGTCCGACATGGTCAAGGCTTCGCCCTGATCGTGGGTCACATACACCACGGTCACGCCGAGGCGTTGGTGCAGGTGCTTGATCTCCATCTGCATGTGCTCGCGCAATTGCTTGTCGAGGGCGCCGAGGGGTTCGTCCATCAGCACCAACTGCGGTTCGAACACCAGCGCCCGAGCCAATGCCACACGCTGTTGCTGGCCGCCGGAGAGTTGCGCCGGGTAGCGCTGGGCGAAGGCGTCGAGCTGGACCATGCTCAGCACGCGTTTAACCCGCTCGCTGACATCGGTCTTGCTCAACCCCCGCACCGACAGCGGAAACGCCAGGTTCTCGGCCACGGTCATGTGCGGGAACAGCGCGTAGTTCTGGAACACCATGCCGATATCACGCTTGTGCGGCGGCACGTTGTTGATCGCGCGCCCGGCCAGCTGAATTTCGCCAGCGGTCGGCGTTTCGAAACCGGCAAGCATCATCAGGCTGGTGGTCTTACCCGAACCCGACGGCCCTAGCAGGGTGAGGAACTCGCCCTTGCGAATCTCCAGGTTGAGGTCCTTGACGATCAGGTTCTCGCCGTCGTAGCTCTTCTGCACGCCACGAAAGCTGACCAGCACATCATTTGAATCCACCTCGCTCATACCCGCACCTTTGTATTTTGGACTGCTGTGGCACAAGCGTAGTCCAGGGACGGGGCCCCGGAAATCGGGGGCCAGGAGAGAATCACATCAGCCGGATGGAAGGTTGTGGGTAGGGCATGCCCTACAGCGATGGCGGGGATAGGACAGAGCCGCTATGAGCGCCAGGCTGCAAGCGGCAAGAACCGGCAACTGTCGCTTTGAAGGGGGTCGCAAACAGGCATGTCGTCAGAGCAGCTTGTGTTCCATGGCGTACTTCACCAGTTCCGCCAGGGAGGTGATATTGAGTTTTTGCATCAGGCGCGCCTTGTGGGTGCTGATGGTCTTGCTGCTCAACGCCAGTTGCTGGGCGATGTCGTTGACGTTGGCGCCCTGGGCCAGGCGCTCGAACACCGAGAACTCGCGCTCCGACAGCAGCGAATGCAAGGGCCGTGAATCGGTCAGGCCGACCTCGAAGACCATGCGGTCGGCCAGGTCCGGGTCGATATAACGACCACCGGCCGCAACCTTGCGAATCGCCATCAGGAGCAGGGCCGGGTCGCTGTCCTTGGTGGCATAACCGGCCGCGCCCACCTTCAAGGCCCGCGCGGCCATCTGCGCTTCATCGTGCATCGACAGCACCAGGATCGCCGGCGGGTTGCTCAGCGCACGAATCCGCGCAATGGCTTCCAGGCCGTTGACGCCAGGCATCGAGATATCCAGCAGCACCACCTCGCAAGGCACATGGCGCAAGGTCTCCAGCAACTGCTCGCCATTGCCCGCCTCGCCCACCACCAGCAGGTCTTTGGCCAGGCCGATCAATTGCTTGATGCCTTCACGCACGATGGTGTGGTCTTCGGCTACCAGTACACGGATCACAGGGGCTTCCTCTTATCGTTATGCATCCAGCGGCACCGTCACACTCAGGGTGGTGCCCTCCCCCAGCTCGCTGTCCAGGCTCAACTGCCCGCCCATGATCAGCACACGCTCACGCATGCCGACCAGGCCAAACGACACCGGGCGACCCTGGGCCTCGACGAAACCGACGCCATCGTCGCTGATGGTCAGCCGCAGTTGCTTGCCCTCCACCGCCAGGGTCAATTCGACAGTATGCGCCTGCGCATGGCGCATCACATTGGTCAGCGCCTCCTGCAGGATACGGAACAGGCCGATGGCCTTGGCATCGCTCAAGGCCGGCAGGTTATCCGGGACTTGCACCAGGCAGGGAATCTGCGTGCGCGCTTCGAAGCGCCGCGCCTGCCACTCGATGGCCGAGGCGATCCCCGCGTCGAGAATTGGCGGGCGCAACGCGGTGGCCACGTCGCGCACCAATTGAAACAGTTGGGCAATCAGGCGCTTCATGCTGTTCAGGCGCTCGTTCAGGCCGGGGTCCAGTTGCGCATAGGCCAACTCGCACATGGAGGTTTCCAGCTTGAGCACGGTGAGCATTTGCCCAAGTTCGTCGTGTACTTCCCGGGCGATGCGCGCCTTTTCTTCTTCGCGCACGGTTTCCAGGTGCGCCGACAGCTCACGCAACTGCGCTTCGCTTTGCAGCAACGCGGCCACATAGCGGCGACGCTCGGTGACGTCATTAAGGTAGACCACCAAGTATTCGCCTTCGGCAAACCGCAGAAAGCTCAACGACACCTCGGCCGGCAGGATGCTGCCGTCTGCGCGCAGGCAGTCGGCGGCGAAGTGCTGCGGGCCGTCTTCACTGTTGCGCGCGCGTTTCCATAGGTTCAGCCAGCGGTCCATGCTCAGGCTCGGGTCGAAATCGGCCAGCGGACGCTCGATCAACGCGCCGGGACCGTAGCCGAGCATGGTTTCCGCCGCCAGGTTGGCGTAGCGCACATGACTGTCCCAATTGACCCAGAGGATGCCGACGGTACTTTGATCGATGGAAAATTGTGTCAGGCGCAGCGCTTCGGCGCCGGCAGCGCGTGCGGCGCTTTCTTCGCGAGCGGCGAGCAGGTTGTGCTCCAGTACTCGTTGCTGGCGACGCTGCCAAAACACTACCGCGAGGCTGGCGAGCAGCAGCAACCCCAACAGCAGGCAGAGGTTTTGCCACAGGCCGGGAGACTCGGATAGACGCGGGTATTTGGGTTGCAGCCAGCGGTTGTGCAACTGGTCCAGATCGCGGGCGGGGATGGCGCGCAACGCGCTTTCCATGATGCCGGACAGTTCCGGCCAGTCGCGGCGGGTCGCCACGCGCAGCAATTGCGGCAGGCCGATATCGCCGACCACCGCCAGCCCGGAAAACTCAGCCTCGCCCGACAACCGGCTCAGTTGCGCCTCATCCACCACGGCATAGCGTGCCTGCTGGCTGACCAGCAACTGCAAGGCCTGGCGTTCCATGGGCACGCCTTGCACGTTAAGGCCGGGATAAGTGCTGCGCAAGTAATCGGCCACGGCGCTGGGCATGCGCACAGCAACGCGGGAATGCTCGTCGAGTTTTTCCAGCTCCACCGCACCGCCGCCCTCACGGACACCGACGATGTGCTGGGGCACGCGCATATACGGGTCCGTGAACAACCACAGACGCAAACCGGCCGGGGTTTGCTGCAGACCGGGAGCAATGTCCACCTCGCCGTCGCGCAGGGCGGCTTCCAGTTGCTCCTGAGTGGGGAAGTTGCGCCACGTCAGCTCGATGTTCAGGGCCTTAGCCAGCCATTGCATCAACTCGACATTGGCCCCCGACAACCGCTGCAGACGCCGATCGTATTGCGCATACGGCGCCTGCAAGACCAGGCCCACCCGCAATTCCGGGTGCTGCGCCAGCCATTCGCGTTGCGGCACAGTGAGCTGCGCTTGCGCCGCGACAGGCGCAGGCGCCGCCCCCGCCATCAAGGCAAAGCACATACAGCCGATAACCAGCAGACAGCGAAAACCCATGATCCACGTCTCACATCACTGACAAATACTGACCAACCCATTAGGCTGCTGGAATCACTTCTGGCCGGGAATAAACGATGCCACCTCGAAACCGTTCGGCACTGCCAGCATTGTGCCTGTCACTCCTCTTTACCGCCGTCTTTTCTGCCCAGGCCGCCGACGCGCCTGCGCCGGCAGCCGAAAAACCGCTCGAACGCCTGCCCCTGCCGGAGCGTAGCCAGGAAGAAGCCAGCGCCCTCGAGCGCCAAATCCCACGGGAAGAACAGCAACAGTTGCAGGCCGGCAGCGATTCATTCCTGGCCCTGTGGAAACCGGCCAACAGCGCCGAAGCCGAAGGCGTGGTGATTATCGTCCCAGGCGCGGGTGAAAATGCTGACTCGCCGCAAGCAATTGCGCCATTGCGGCGTAAATTGCCGGATGCCGGTTGGAGCACCCTCAGCCTATCGCTGCCGGACGTGAACCTGGACACGTTGCCGCCACGGGTGATCGAGGCGCCCAAGGCTGCCGTCGACACCAGCAGCAAAGACGGCAGCACCGCCGCAAAACCGATCGAGCAAGCCGCCAGCGCAGAAGCCGAAGGCACCGACCCGGCCGTGGTGCCGGGCGCGGATGAACAGGACAAGACCGATGCCAAGCGCATCTTCGAGCGCATCGATGCCGCCGTCGCTTTCGCCCAGACCCAAGGCGCCCGCAGCGTCGTGCTGCTCGGCCATGGCAGCGGCGCCTGGTGGGCCGCGCGTTACCTGAGCGAGAAACAACCGAGCCAGGTGCAGAAGCTGGTGATGGTTGCGGGCAAGGCACCTGTAGGTCGCCAACCGGACCTGCAACAACTCGCCCCGGGTTTGAAAGTGCCCACGGCGGATGTCTTCTACCAGGACGCCGCCCAGGACCGAGACACCGCACGGGAACGCGCCCAGGCCGCCAAACGTTTGAAGAATAACGGCTACAAGCAGGTGTCACTCAAGACCGTGCCCGGTAACAGTGCAGCCGAGCATGAGCAGCTGTATCGACGGGTTCGCGGGTGGTTGAGCCCCGAGCCCAAAGACAGCTGATCGCCCGCGCCAAAACGGGGCGACTATCAGAAATCCCGCCGCTCGCGAATCAACGTATAGGCGTTATGCAGTTCGCGGGTTCGCTCGGTGGCCTCAAGCACTTGCGCCGGGCTGGCACCGGTGCCGGCGATTTTGTCCGGGTGATGGCGGCTGAGCAGGCGGCGATAGGCGTGCTTGATCACCGACGGTTCGGTGGTGGTGGTCACCCCCAGAATCCGCAACGCCTCCTGATACGCTGCGCCACGGCTGGCCACTGGCTTGCGCTCCGGCGCGTAATCGGCGGCCAGCGCCTGAAGCTGTTGTGGTGTCCAGCCCAACCACTTGCCCCACAGGCTGATCAAGTCGCGCTCGGCATCATCCGCACGGCCATCCGCCCAAGCCATCCGCCAACAGGCGCGCAATACGCCTTCTGCCGCGTGGGGCTGGGACTTGAGGACGCGCAGGTAGGCACGCACCCGGTCAGAACCGGATTTACCGCGATTGAACGCCGTAATCGCGCGGCGCTGGGCCGGCTCCGTCATGTCCAGCGCACGCATTTCCTGGCGTGCCTGCTGGATATGCCCGTCCACCACGCGGCCATTGCTTTTGGCCAGGCGGCCCAGCAGCACAAACAACAGTTCGTCATTGCGCAACGCCGGGCGCCCGCCCAGGCGCTCACGCAATTGTGCCCAGCTTTGCAGTTGCAGGCGGCGATCCAGCGCCTGCCCCAGCAAGGCGCCCAACAAGCCACCCGGAATACTGGCAATGGCGAAGCCAGCCCCGGCGCCGATCAGCGTCCCTGGCCACAACATCTTAGCGCCCCGCTGTCAGCAGGGTTTCGACTTGCGCCAGGCGCTCTAGCGTGCCGACATCAATCCAGCGTCCCGTCATGTGTTCCCCCGTTACCTGCCCTTTCGCCATCGCCGCGCGCAACAACGGCGCCAGCTTGAAAGCACCGGCGCTGCAACCCGCGAACAATTTGGGGTCGAGCACTGAAATGCCACTGAAGGTCAGGTTATCGGCACCGGGCGCTGCATCATGAAGCACGCCATGATCCAGGTAGAAATCTCCGCCCGAGGGGTGATGCGCCGGGTTATCGACCATCACCAAGTGGGCCAGGCCCTGGAGGGGGCGCTGGAGCTGGGCGAAGTCGTAGTCGGTCCAGATATCGCCATTGACCACCACAAAGGGCTCACCCCCCAGCAACGACAATGCCTGGAAAATCCCGCCGCCGGTTTCCAAAGGCTCGCCCTCGGGGGAGTAGCGGATGCGCAGACCAAACTGCGCACCGTCGCCCAAATAGCTTTCGATCTGCTGGCCGAGCCAGGCATGGTTGATCACGATATCGCTGAAACCGGCCCTGGCCAGCGCTTCCAGGTGGTACTCGATCAGGCGTTTGCCGCCCGCCTGCACCAGCGGCTTGGGCGTGTGCAAGGTGAGCGGACGCATCCGCTCGCCTTTGCCGGCCGCCAGGATCATCGCCTTCATACGCTCGCCTCGGCGGGTTCGCGCAGGCTGGCCAACAGTTCAGCCAGTTCGCCCAGCTCCGGGCGGTCCGCCAGCACCGCTTCTATATAGGCAAAGAAGCGCGGCACGTCGGCCAGGTAGCGTGGCTTGCCGTCGCGGTGGCAAATGCGCGCGAAGATACCGATCACCTTGAGGTGACGCTGCACGCCCATCAGGTCGCAGGCGCGCTGGAAGTCGTCGAAATCCGCCTGCACCGGGATGCCCAGCGTCGCGGCGCGCTCCCAGTAGCCGCGCTGCCATTCGCGCACGCGGGCCTGGGGCCAGCTGAGGAACGCGTCCTTGAACAGGCAAGTGATGTCGTAGGTCACCGGGCCATAGACCGCGTCCTGGAAGTCCAGCACGCCGGGGTTGGGCTCGCTGATCATCAGGTTGCGCGGCATGTAGTCGCGGTGTACCAGCACTTTCGGCTGGGCCAGGGCGCTGTCGATCAGGCGCTCGCTGACACGCTGCCAGAGCGCCTGCTGGTGCGCGTCGAATTCGATACCCAGGTGGCGGCGCGCGTACCATTCGGGGAAGAGTTCCAGCTCGCGGCGCAGTAAAGCGACGTCATAGCTGGGCAGCGGCGCGTGCATCGGCAACTGCTGAAAAGCCAGCAAGGCGTCGATGGCATCGGCAAACAATTGATCGGCATTTTGCTCGTCAATCACGTCCAGGTAGGTTTTTCTGCCCAGGTCGTTGAGCAAAAGAAAGCCGCGCGGCAAATCTTCTGCATAAATTTTTGGCACATTTATTCCGGATTTCGCCAACAAATCGGCGATATCGACGAAAGGTTTGCAGTTTTCCTGGGGGGGTGGAGCGTCCATCACCACGAAAGTATGCGCCCCGCCTTCCCAGCGGAAGTAGCGCCTGAAACTCGCGTCACTACTGGCCGCGGTCAATGTGGCCGGGGGTACGACGCCCCAGTCCTGAGCGTTGAAGAGGATCGGCAACTGCTCATCCAGCCAGACTTTCAGCTGTTGTAAACGTAGATCTTGCTCGGGCATTACAAGGGTCTCCGACGGCGCTAGCCGTCAAGCGGGTCATGCTTTATTATCACGCATCTTTTTCAGACCATCGAGAGGCGTGCGGCCCACACCGCGGGCAGATGGCACGCAGGAAGCCCGGACTAATAAGATGGCATTGAAATCCCCCGCGTTTCGTAGAAAATTTCCGTTGCTGGTAACCGGCAGTCTGCTGGCCATGCAACCTTTCGCCACCTCATTCGTGGTCGCCGCGGAACAGTATGACTGCTCAGTCTCTGCTTCGGGTGCCTGGGATTGCGCGCCGAAAACCGCCGCCGCCCCATTGCCACCGCGCCCGGTGCATGACGGTGCAGCCGTCAGCTCGGCCAACGGCACGGCGCAAGCCAACGCTGAAGGCAGCACCGAGGCCGAGCCGAAGACCATGCTGGTCACCGAAGCCAAGGGCCGTGGCCTGCGTTCGCGCAGCGCCGACTACAGCCACCTGGACTGGGTGCCCCGCGAGAAGCTGACCGCCGCCCAACTGGCTGAAACCGGCCCTTATTGCTCCGGCGCGTACATCGAGCCGACTCGTCCTGGCATGAACGACAAGACGAACCAGAGCGATGCACCGACCTTCATCGGCGCCAAGGCTTCGCGTTACGAGCAGGAACAACAGGTCGCGACCCTGGCCGGTGACGTCGTCATGCGCCAGGGCAGCATGCAGCTGGAGTCTGAGGAAGCCAGCCTGTACCAGGCCGAAAACCGTGGCGAGCTGAACGGCAATGTCCGTCTGCGCGACAACGGCGCCCTGATCGTCGGCGACCACGCCCAGGTCCAGCTCGATACCGGCGCGGCGCAGATCGACAACGCCGAATACGTGATGCACAAGTCACGCGTGCGCGGTAACGCGCTGTACGCCAAGCGCGCCGAAAACGCGATCATCCGTCTCAAGGACGGTACGTACACCACCTGCGAGCCAGACAGCAACGCCTGGCAGCTCAAGGGCAACAACATCACGTTGAACCCGGCCACCGGTTTCGGTACTGCCACCAACGCGACGTTGCGGATCAAGAACATCCCGATCCTGTACACCCCTTACATCTATTTCCCGATCGACAACCGTCGTCAATCCGGCTTCCTGCCGCCGAGCTTCAGCACCGGCAGCGAGACTGGCTTTACGCTGGTGACGCCTTACTACTTCAACCTGGCACCGAACTACGACGCCACGTTGTACCCGCAATACATGACCAAACGCGGCTTGTTGATGGAAGGCGAATTCCGCTACCTCACCAAATCCAGCGAAGGCCAGTTCGGCGGCGCGTACCTGAACGACGACAGCGACGAACGCAGCAAGCAGACCGATTACGAAAAAACGCGCTATATGCTCAATTGGCAGCATAAGGGCGGGCTGGATTCGCGTCTGACGACTCAGGTGGATTACACCAAGATCAGCGATCCTTACTACTTCCAGGATTTGAAGTCGTATGAAGAAGGGGTTCAGAGTCGCGATTTCCTGAACCAGCAAGGGTCTGTGGCTTATCGAGGCGATTCTTACCAAGCGCGCTTGAACGTCCAGGCTTATCAGTTGGCAACGATCTCTCAGATCACGCCATATGATCGGTTGCCTCAGATCACTTTCAATGGTGCGCTGCCGTACCATCCGGGCGGGTTGAATTTTACCTACGAGACCGAAGCGGTTCGCTTTGAACGCAGCCTCGAAAACGGCACGTTTACCGATCAGAATGGCGTAGAGTCGGCTCGACTGGACACATACGTCACAGGCCTGACCCGTGCAAACGGTACGCGTTTGAACGCGGCCCCCGCCGTCGACTACCCGATGAACTGGACCTACGGTTTTATTACGCCGAAGTTGAAGTACGTCTATACCAAGTACGACCTCGACCTTGACGGTACCGGCAAGACGCAAATGGCTGCAGCCGGTCAGACGTTCAAAAGTTCGCAAGACCGCGCCGTGCCAATCGCCAGCGTCGACAGCGGCCTGTACTTCGACCGCAACACCAACTGGTTCGGCAAAGACTATCGCCAAACCCTCGAACCGCGTGCGTTCTACCTTTATGTGCCAAATAAAGACCAGAGCGACATCCCGGTTTTCGACACCAGCGAATACTCGTTCAGCTACGCCTCGCTCTTCCGTGACAACCGCTTCAGCGGCACCGACCGGATCGGCGATGAGAACAAACTGTCCCTGGGTGTTACTAGCCGCTGGATCGAAGAAAACGGCTTCGAACGCCAACGCGTCAGCGTCGGCCAGGCTTTGTACTTCAAGGACCGCGAAGTTCAACTGCCGGGTATCGTGGCAGCCGACCGCGCCGATGCGCAGTCGAACGTATCGCCCATCGCCCTGGACTACGAGTTCCGCTTCAACCGCGACTGGCGCGCCACTGCCGATTACAACTGGGACACTGAAAGCCACGCCCCACGTTCCGGCAGCGCGATGTTCCACTACCAGCCGGAAGACAACCCGAACAAGGTCGTCAACCTCGGTTATCGCTATCGCAATGACCAGGTGGTCTACAACCAGCTGACCGGCAAATGGCAGTTTGGCGGCGACTACGGCACTCCTGGTACAGATAACTACGTGAAGGATTACTACAAAATCCAACAACACGACTTCTCGATGATGTGGCCGATCATTCCCCAGTGGAACCTGATCACCCGCTGGCAGTACGATTACGCCCGCAACCGTACCCTGGAAGCCTTCGGTGGTTTCGAGTACGACAACTGCTGCTGGAAACTGCGCGTCATCAACCGTTACTGGGTTTCCAACGACGAATACAGCCAGATCGCCCCGCTTAACGAAAAGGGTGACCACGGGCTCTTCCTCCAGATCGTCCTCAAAGGACTCGGCGGCCTGACCGGCGCCAAGGTAGAGAGCTTCCTCGACAAAGGCATTCAAGGTTATCGTGAACGTGAAGATCAAGCTTTCTGATTGTCTGCGCCCGCTCGTGCTGGGCGCGCTGTTCCTGGGTACCGTATCGGCGCATGCCGCGGTTCAACAGCTGGATAAGGTCGTGGCCATCGTCGATAACGACGTGATCATGCAGAGCCAACTGGACCAACGGGTCAAGGAAGTTCAGCAAACCATCGCCAAGCGTGGCGGTGGCGTGCCGCCTACCAGCGTCCTGGACCAACAGGTCCTAGAGCGCCTGATCGTCGAAAACCTGCAGTTGCAGATCGGCGACCGTTCCGGCATCCGTATTTCGGACGAAGAACTGAACCAGGCCGTCGGCACCATCGCGCAACGCAACAACATGAGCATCGATCAATTCCGCGCCGCCCTGGCCCACGATGGCCTGTCCTATGAGGACGCACGTGACCAGATCCGCCGCGAAATGATCATCAGCCGTGTGCGTCAGCGCCGTGTGGCCGAGCGAGTTCAGGTCTCCGAGCAGGAAGTGAAGAACTTCCTCGCATCGGACCTGGGCAAGATGCAGCTCTCCGAAGAACTGCACCTGGCCAACATCCTGATCCCGACACCGGACAGCGCCAACTCCGAGCAGCTCAATGCCGCCGCCGCCAAAACCCAGGCGATCTATGATCGCCTGAAGGGCGGTGCTGACTTTGCTCAAATGGCCATTGCCCAGTCCGGCAGCGACAACGCCTTGGAAGGCGGCGATATGGGCTGGCGCAAAGCCGCTCAATTGCCACCTCCGTTTGACCGTGAACTGAGTGCCATGGAAGTGGGCGGCATTACCCAGCCAGCCCGTACCCCTGGCGGCTTCATCATCCTCAAGCTGCTGGAACGTCGTGGCGGCGAAACCTCGCTGAAAGACGAAGTACATGTTCGTCACATCCTGGTTAAACCAAACGAAATCCGCACCGAAGCGCAAACCAAGGAACTGGCCCAGAAGATCTATGACCGCATCGAAAGCGGCGAAGACTTTGCCACCCTGGCCAAAAGTTTCTCGGAAGACCCAGGCTCTGCCCTCAACGGCGGCGACCTCAACTGGATCGACCCGAAAGCGCTGGTGCCGGAGTTCCAGGAAGTGATGGCCAAGACCCCGCAAGGCGTACTGTCCAAACCCTTCAAGACTCAATATGGCTGGCATGTACTGGAAGTCCTTGGCCGCCGCGCCACCGACAACACCAGCCAGGCCCGCGAACAGCAAGCCCTGACCGTGCTGCGCAACCGCAAGTACGATGAAGAGCTGCAAACCTGGTTGCGTCAGATCCGTGACGAAGCCTACGTTGAAAACAAACTGCCAGGCGCCGAGCAAACAGGCACCAACCAGGCAAACCAGTGAAACCCCAGCGTTTCGCAGTCACACCCGGCGAGCCGGCCGGCATTGGTCCAGACCTGTGCCTGCTGCTCGCCTCGCAACCCCAGCCACATCCCCTGATCGTCATTACCAGCCGCGACCTGCTCCTTGAGCGGGCCGCGCAACTGGGCGTGTCCGTCAAGTTGCTGGACGTTGCGCCGGGTAACTGGCCCGACCTGCCAGCCCCTGCGGGCAGCCTGTATGTGTGGGATACCCCGCTGCTGGCCAAGGTGGTCACCGGGCAACTGAACAAGGCCAATGCGGCCTTTGTGCTGGAAACCCTGACCCGCGCCGGACAAGGCTGCCTCGACGGCGACTTCGCCGGCATGATCACTGCCCCCGTACACAAGGGCGTGATCAACGAATCCGGTATCGCCTTTTCCGGCCATACCGAATTCCTCGCCGAACTGACCCACACCGCCCAAGTCGTGATGATGCTGGCCACGCATGGCCTACGCGTCGCCCTGGTGACCACACACTTGCCGCTGCGCGATGTGGCCGATGCCATCACCGTCGAGCGTCTGGAGCGCGTCACGCGCATCCTGCACGCCGACCTGCAACAAAAATTCGGCATCGCCCAACCGCGCATCCTGGTCTGTGGGCTCAACCCTCACGCCGGTGAAGGCGGCCACTTGGGCCATGAAGAAATCGACATCATCGAACCCACCCTGGAGCGTCTGCGCCAAGACGGCATGGACCTGCGCGGCCCATTGCCTGCGGACACTCTGTTTACCCCCAAATATCTGGAGCACTGCGACGCAGTGCTGGCGATGTACCATGACCAAGGGCTGCCCGTGCTGAAATACAAAGGCTTCGGCGCCGCAGTCAACGTGACATTGGGCCTGCCGATCATCCGTACTTCCGTCGACCATGGCACCGCCCTGGACCTGGCAGGCAGCGGCAAGATCGACACCGGCAGCCTGCGCGTGGCCCTGGAAACCGCCTATCAGATGGCCGAGACCCGTATATGACCGAGCATTACCAACACCGGGCGCGCAAGCGCTTCGGGCAAAACTTCCTGCACGACGCTGGCGTGATTGACCGCATCCTGCGCTCCATCCACGCCAAGCCCGAAGACCGCCTGCTGGAAATCGGCCCGGGCCAGGGCGCACTGACCCAAGGCCTGCTGGCCAGCGGCGCTCAACTGGACGTGGTTGAACTCGATAAAGACCTGATCCCGATCCTCAACCAGCAGTTTGGCGGCAAGTCCAATTTCATCCTGCACCAGGGCGATGCGCTGAAGTTCGACTTCACCAGCCTCAATGCCGCGCCCAACAGCCTGCGGGTCGTGGGCAACCTGCCGTACAACATCTCCACGCCGCTGATCTTTCACCTGCTGAACAACGCCGGGATCATCCGCGACATGCACTTCATGTTGCAGAAAGAAGTGGTTGAGCGCCTGGCTGCCGGCCCGGGCGGCGGTGATTGGGGCCGTCTGTCGATCATGGTTCAGTACCACTGCCGCGTCGAACACCTGTTCAACGTTGGCCCGGGCGCGTTCAACCCGCCGCCGAAGGTCGATTCGGCCATCGTGCGCCTGGTGCCCCACGCCGTGCTCCCGCACCCGGCCAAGGATCACAAACTGTTGGAGCGCGTCGTGCGCGAAGCCTTCAACCAGCGCCGCAAGACCCTGCGCAATACGCTCAAAGCGCTGTTGAGCAACGCCGAGATCGAAGCCGCCGGCGTCGACGGCAGCCTGCGTCCGGAACAACTGGACCTGGCCGCGTTCGTGCGCCTGGCCGACCAGCTTGCGATCCAGCCGCCACCCGTCGCGGACTGAAGCCCGACCCTGCACCCGGCCAGACAGCATGTCTGGCCTAGTGCACACCTCTTGGCCTAGACTGACCCGCATCTGCTGTCCTCCGCTTTTGCTTTTAAGGCCTCTTGCATGTCCGATCCTCGCTACCAGATCGACGTCAGCGTCGTTACCCGCTTCCTGGCGGACCAATCGCAACCCGAACACAACCGTTTCGCCTTTGCCTACACCGTCACGGTGAAAAACAACGGGCTGGTGCCGGCCAAGCTGCTGTCACGCCACTGGGTGATCACCGACGGTGACGGTCAAGTGGAGGAAGTGCGTGGTGCCGGCGTTGTCGGCCAGCAACCGCTGATCGATAGCGGTGCCAGCCATACCTACAGCAGCGGCACGGTGATGACGTCCAAGGTCGGCACCATGCAAGGCTCGTATCAGATGAAAGCCACCGACGGCAAACTGTTCGACGCGATCATCCAGCCATTTCGTCTCGCCGTGCCCGGAGCCCTGCACTGATGGCAACCTATGCGGTCGGCGACCTGCAAGGCTGCCTGGAACCCCTCAAGTGCCTGCTCGAACGCGTGGCCTTCGACCCGGCGAACGATCGCCTGTGGCTGGTGGGCGACCTGGTCAATCGTGGCCCCGAATCCCTGGAGACCCTGCGCTACTTATATGGCCTGCGCGATTCCCTGGTGTGCGTACTGGGCAACCACGACCTGCACCTGCTGGCGGCTGGCAGTAACATCGAGCGTCTGAAAAAGGGCGATACCCTGCGGGAAATCCTCGAAGCGCCGGACCGAGTCGACCTGCTGGACTGGCTGCGCAGGCAAAAGATCATGCACTACGACGAGCACCGCGACATGGTGCTGGTCCACGCCGGTATTCCACCGCAGTGGACGCTGAAAAAAGCCCTCAAGTGCGCTGCCGAAGTCGAAAGCGCCATGGCCGATGACAACCGGTACATCGCCTACCTCGAGGGCATGTACGGCAATGAGCCAGTGAAATGGGACAACGAGCTGACGGGCGTCGCGCGCCTGCGCGTGATCACCAACTATTTCACACGTATGCGCTTCTGCACCGCCGACGGCAAGCTGGACCTCAAGAGCAAGGAAGGCGCCGACACCGCGCTGCCCGGCTACAAGCCGTGGTTCGCCCACAAGGAACGCAAGACCCGCGACACGAAGATCATCTTCGGTCACTGGGCGGCCCTCGAAGGCAAATGCGATGAACCCGGCGTGTTCGCCCTCGACACCGGCTGCGTGTGGGGCGGCGCCATGACCCTGATGAACATCGACACCGGCGAGCGCCTGACCTGCCAGTGCCCCTCCCCTATTCCCCTTACCCCGACGGTCGCCGCGAAGCGCTAGACGCCGCGTGCCGCCAAGCCCAAGGAGCCCGCCATGAGCGAATTCAAACGTATCCCACCCGAACAAGCCCAGTCCCTGCGCGAACAAGGCGCGGTGGTGGTGGACATTCGTGACCCCCAGACCTACGCCCTGAACCACATCAAAGGCGCACGACACCTGGACAATCACAACATCGCCGACTTCATCCGCGCCGCCGACCTCGACGCGCCCGTGATCGTGGCCTGCTACCACGGCAACTCCAGCCAGAGCGCGGCCGCCTATCTCATCAGCCAAGGCTTCTCCGACGTCTATAGTCTGGACGGCGGCTTTGAGCTGTGGCGCACGACCTATCCTGCAGAAATTGCCTCTGACGATTTGCTATAATTTTTTTCACCCCCCGCTATCCCGCGTGACGCTTGGGCTTGCGCCGTTTCTGACGAACGGCGCAGTCAAACTAATTGTGTATCACGCCTTTACCTCGCAGATTCCGAACTATCCTTAAGCGCAGGCCATCCGAATCAGGGGAGAGCCGGTACACCGGCGTGCGGGTCATCGGTAGCGTTATAGGGTGTTCTGGGGGGAAAACGGCCATTGGCGATCGTCAATGACTGCCAGCATCGACTGATTGATCCGGCGTCGGCTCCACGTATCGAGCGAGGTGACGACGTCATGAGTATCTTTAGCCACTTCCAACAACGCTTCGAGTCCACACAGCAGGAAGAACTCACGCTGCAAGAGTATCTCGAGCTGTGCAAAAGCGACCGCAGCACCTACGCGTCTGCCGCCGAACGCTTGTTACTGGCAATTGGCGAGCCGCAGTTGGTGGACACCGCCAATAACTCGCGCCTGTCGCGAATCTTCTCGAACAAGGTGATCCGCCGCTACCCGGCCTTTGAAGACTTCCACGGCATGGAAGAGTGCATCGACCAGATCGTCTCCTACTTCCGGCACGCCGCCCAAGGCCTGGAAGAGAAGAAACAGATCCTCTACCTGCTCGGTCCTGTTGGCGGCGGTAAATCGTCCCTGGCCGAAAAACTCAAACAACTGATCGAGAAGGTGCCCTTCTACGCCATCAAGGGCTCACCGGTCTTCGAGTCGCCCCTGGGCCTGTTCAACGCCACGGAAGATGGCGCGATTCTCGAAGAAGACTTCGGCATCCCACGGCGCTATCTCAACACCATCATGTCGCCGTGGGCCACCAAACGCCTGTCCGAGTTCGGCGGTGACATCAGCCAGTTCCGCGTGGTGAAACTCTACCCGTCGATCCTCAACCAGATCGGCGTGGCCAAGACCGAGCCGGGCGACGAGAACAACCAGGACATCTCGGCGCTGGTGGGTAAAGTCGATATCCGCAAACTGGAAGAATTCCCACAGAACGACGCCGACGCCTACAGCTACTCGGGCGCACTGTGCCGGGCCAACCAGGGCCTGATGGAATTCGTGGAGATGTTCAAGGCCCCGATCAAGGTGCTGCACCCACTGCTCACCGCCACCCAGGAAGGCAACTACAACAGTACCGAAGGCCTTGGCGCGATTCCGTTCACCGGGATTTTGCTGGCCCACTCCAACGAATCGGAATGGCACACCTTCCGCAACAACAAGAACAACGAAGCCTTCATCGACCGGATCTACATCGTCAAGGTGCCGTATTGCCTGCGGGTCAGCGATGAAATCAAGATCTACGACAAGCTGCTGTTCAACAGCGCCCTGGCCAAAGCCCATTGCGCGCCCGACACCTTGAAGATGCTCGCGCAGTTCACTGTGCTGTCGCGCCTCAAGGAGCCGGAAAACTCGAATATCTACTCGAAGATGCGTGTGTACGACGGCGAAAACCTGAAGGACACCGATCCCAAGGCCAAGTCTATCCAGGAATACCGCGACACCGCCGGCGTGGATGAGGGCATGAACGGCCTGTCGACGCGCTTCGCGTTCAAGATCCTGTCCAAAGTGTTTAACTTCGACCCTCACGAGATCGCCGCCAACCCGGTCCACTTGCTCTATGTGCTGGAACAGCAGATCGAACAGGAACAGTTCCAGGCCGAGACCCGCGAACGCTACCTGCGCTTCCTCAAGGAATACCTGGCGCCGCGCTATATCGAGTTTATCGGCAAGGAAATCCAGACAGCGTACCTGGAGTCCTACAGCGAGTACGGCCAGAACATCTTCGACCGCTACGTGCTGTATGCCGACTTCTGGATTCAGGACCAGGAATACCGCGACCCCGAAACCGGCGAAATCCTCAACCGTGTGGCCCTCAACGAGGAACTGGAAAAGATCGAAAAACCGGCCGGCATTAGCAATCCGAAGGATTTTCGCAACGAAATCGTCAACTTCGTGCTGCGCGCCCGCGCCAACAACAATGGCAAGAACCCCACCTGGCTCAGCTACGAGAAGCTGCGGGTGGTCATCGAGAAGAAAATGTTCTCCAACACCGAGGATCTGCTGCCGGTCATCAGCTTCAACGCCAAAGCCAGCAAGGAGGATCAGCAAAAACACAACGACTTCGTTACACGGATGGTCGAGCGTGGCTACACCGACAAACAGGTACGGCTGCTCTCCGAGTGGTATCTGCGGGTGCGCAAATCGCAGTAAGGCAGCGACAGGTGTGCAATGCCAGGCCCATGGCCTGGCAGGCGACCGCTTGTCTCTAAGCTTCCAGCTCGCGGCTTGAAGCTTGTAACGTGAAGCTGCCCGGAGGGCTCCCCATGAGCTATGTGATCGACCGACGCCTCAATGGCAAGAACAAGAGCACGGTAAACCGTCAACGTTTCCTGCGGCGTTACCGTGACCACATCAAAAAGGCCGTTGAAGAGGCCGTCAGCCGCCGCTCCATCACCGACATGGAGCATGGCGAACAAATCAGCATTCCCGGACGCGACATCGACGAACCGGTGCTGCACCACGGCCGGGGCGGCAAGCAGACTGTCGTGCATCCGGGCAACAAGGAATTCACCACCGGCGAACATATCCCGCGCCCCCAAGGCGGTGGCGGCGGCAAGGGCCCCGGCAAGGCGGGTAACTCCGGCGAAGGCATGGATGAGTTCGTGTTCCAGATCACCCAAGAAGAATTCCTCGAGTTCATGTTCGAAGACCTAGAGCTGCCCAACCTGGTCAAGCGCAACCTGACCGGCACCGACACGTTCAAGACCGTGCGCGCCGGGATCAGCAATGAAGGCAACCCTTCGCGAATCAACATTATCCGCACCCTGCGTTCGGCTCATGCCCGGCGTATCGCCCTGTCCGGCAGCAGCCGCGCCAAACTGAGAGAGGCCAAGGAAGAGTTGGAGCGCATGAAGCGCGAAGAGCCGGACAACTTCGGCGATATCCAGGCAATCGAGGCGGAAATCGAGAAACTCAGCGCGCGCATACACCGCGTGCCGTTCCTCGACACCTTCGACTTGAAATACAACTTGCTGGTCAAACAACCCAACCCAAGCTCCAAGGCGGTGATGTTCTGCCTGATGGACGTGTCTGGCTCCATGACCCAGGCCACCAAAGACATCGCCAAGCGCTTTTTCATCCTGCTGTACCTGTTCCTCAAGCGAAACTACGACAAGATCGATGTGGTCTTCATCCGCCACCACACCAGCGCCCGGGAAGTCGACGAAGAAGAGTTCTTCTACTCGCGGGAAACCGGCGGCACCATCGTCTCCAGCGCGTTGAAACTGATGCAGGAAATCATGGCCGAGCGCTACCCGGCCAACGATTGGAATATCTACGCAGCGCAGGCCTCCGACGGCGACAACTGGAACGACGACTCGCCGATCTGCCGGGATATCTTGATCAACCAGATCATGCCATTCGTGCAGTACTACACGTATGTCGAGATCACTCCTCGTGAGCATCAGGCGCTGTGGTTCGAATACGAGCGCATCGGCGAAGCCTTCGCCGATACATTCGCCCAGCAGCAATTGGTCTCGGCCGGCGATATCTACCCGGTCTTCCGTGAACTCTTCCAGCGCAGGTTAGTGACATGACCGCCAAAGAGCAGAAACGCCAACCCATTTCCACCGGGTCCGAGTGGACCTTTGAACTGATCCAGGCCTACGACCGGGAAATCAGCCGTATCGCGGCCGGTTATGCCCTGGACACCTACCCCAACCAGATCGAAGTGATCACCGCCGAACAGATGATGGACGCCTACGCCTCGGTCGGCATGCCCCTGGGCTACCACCATTGGTCCTACGGCAAACACTTCCTCAGCACTGAGAAGTCCTACAGCCGCGGCCAGATGGGCCTGGCCTACGAGATCGTCATCAACTCCGACCCGTGCATTGCCTACCTGATGGAAGAAAACACCATCTGCATGCAGGCACTGGTGGTGGCTCATGCCTGCTACGGGCATAACAGTTTCTTTAAGGGCAACTACCTGTTTCGCACGTGGACCGACGCCAGTTCCATCATCGATTACCTGGTGTTTGCCAAGCAGTACATCATGCAGTGCGAGGAGCGCCACGGCATCGATGCGGTGGAAGACTTACTCGACTCCTGCCATGCCCTGATGAACTACGGCGTCGATCGCTACAAACGCCCTTACCCGATTTCCGCGGAAGAAGAACGCCTGCGCCAGAAGGAGCGAGAAGAACACCTGCAGAAGCAGATCAATGACCTATGGCGTACCATTCCCAAACGCGCCGGCAAAAACAACGACAAGGACAATGCACGCTTCCCCGCCGAACCTCAGGAAAACATCCTTTATTTCCTGGAAAAACACGCGCCGCTGCTAGAGCCTTGGCAACGGGAAATCGTACGCATCGTGCGTAAGATCGCCCAGTACTTTTACCCACAGCGCCAGACCCAAGTGATGAACGAAGGCTGGGCAACGTTCTGGCACTACACCCTGATCAACGATCTGTACGACGAAGGCCTGGTCACCGACGGCTTCATGATGGAGTTCCTCACTTCCCACACCAGCGTGGTGTTGCAACCTGGCTTTGACAGCCCGTATTACAGCGGCATCAACCCCTATGCGCTGGGCTTTGCCATGTACCGCGACATCCGGCGCATGTGCGAACACCCCACCGAAGAAGACCGCCACTGGTTCCCGGAAATCGCCGGCACCGACTGGCTTTCCACCATCAAGTTCGCCATGAGCAGCTTCAAGGATGAGAGTTTCATCCTGCAATACCTGTCGCCCAAGGTGATTCGCGACCTCAAGCTGTTCAGCATCCTCGATGACGACCTCAAGGACGACCTCACGGTGCCGGCCATCCACGACGAGCCCGGCTACCGCACCATCCGCGAAACCCTGGCGGCGCAATACAACCTGGGTAACCGCGAGCCCAACGTGCAGATCTACAGCATCGATGTGCGCGGCGACCGCTCGCTGACCCTGCGTCACCAGCAGCACGACCGCAAACCCCTGGGCGAGTCCACTGAGGAAGTGCTCAAGCACCTGCATCGGCTGTGGGGGTTCGATATCCACCTGGAAACCCTGCAGGGCGATCAGGTGATGAAAACCCACCACGTACCGCCGCGCAGCGATCACAACGACAACGATTACGGCCGCCTGGACCTGGCCGTCGTTCATCTCTGAAACGGCAAAGCCTCCATTGGCCGGACACAGGCGTTATCCTGTGCGGCTAATGGAGGCTTTTTCATGAAAATCTACACAGTCGGCGGCGCGGTGCGTGATCGCCTTCTCGGCATCAAAGTCACCGATATCGACCGCGTCGTCGTCGGCGCAACGACCGAGGAAATGCTCGCCAAGGGCTACAAACCGGTGGGCGCGGACTTCCCGGTATTCCTCGACCCGAAAAACGGCGACGAGTACGCCCTCGCCCGTACCGAGCGCAAGAGCGGCCGGGGCTATGGCGGCTTTGTGTTTCACGCCAGCCCCGAAGTTACGCTGGAAGAAGACCTGATCCGCCGCGACCTGACCATCAACGCCATGGCAGAGGACGACGACGGCAGGCTGACCGACCCCTATCACGGCCAACGCGACCTTGAAGCACGCATTTTACGCCACGTTTCCCCGGCGTTCGCCGAAGATCCCCTGCGTGTATTGCGGGTTGCGCGTTTTGCTGCGCGCTACGCCCACCTGGGTTTTACGGTAGCCCCGCAAACCCTGGACCTGATGCGTCAACTCAGCGAATCCGGTGAACTGCAAGCCTTGACGCCAGAGCGCAACTGGAAAGAGATTTCCCGCGCCCTGATGGAAGATCAACCCCAGGTGTTCATCCAGGTGCTGCGCGATTGCGCCGCCCTGAAAACCTTGATGCCGGAAGTCGACGCACTGTTTGGCGTGCCGCAGCCCGCAGCCCATCACCCCGAGATCGACACCGGCGTTCACACCTTGAGCGTGCTCGAACAGGCCGCCGTGCATCATCAGCCCCTGACGGTGCGCTGGGCCTGCCTGCTGCATGACGTCGGCAAAGGCCTGACGCCTGTGGATAAGTTGCCGCAGCATATTGCCCACGAGCAGCGCGGCCTGAAGCTGATCAAAGCGGTCAATGAACGCTTCAAGGCGCCCAAGGACTGCCAGGAACTGGCGCTGCTGGTGGGCCAATACCACACCCATGGTCATCGCGCGCTGGAGCTGAAAGCCTCGACATTGCTGGAGTTGCTGCAGAGTTTTGACGTTTACCGTCGGCCGCAGCGTTTTGAAGAGTTTGTGGTCGCCTGCGAGATGGACGCACGAGGTCGCACAGGCTTCGAGCAACGCAGTTATCCACAGGCTGATTATTTGCGCGGCGCCGCAAAGGCCGCGCGCGAGGTCGCGGTGGCGCCGTTGCTGGAAAAGGGCTTTAAAGGCCCCGAACTGGGCGAGGCCCTGAAGCGCGAACGGCTCAAGACATTGAAAGCCTACAAGAACCAACACGCCCTATAGGAGCGTGCTGGGTGTAAGTTGCTGGCCCTGCCATTCGAATCCGACGGGCGCCAGCACCTGATCGATCTGCGCATCCCGCCACAGCTCAGCCAGCGTCTTGCCCACTTCAGGGTGTACGCGATCCGGCGCCATCATCGACAGCGGCCACAGCACGAAGGCATTTTTCAGGATTTCTGCACGCGGCAGGACCAGGCCATCGAAGTTACCCACCAGGTCACCGTACAACAGCACATCGATATCCAGCGGCAGGCCTTTGCGATCCGGCGCATAGCGGCCATTGTCCGCCTCAATGGATTTCAACCGGCGATCCAGCTCCATCAACGACAGATCGGTGAAAGCCGACACCACCAGGTTGAAGAACGGCCCGCTCTTGATGCCCACCGGCTGGCTCTCGAACACCGCCGAGCAGCGCACGTCGATCAAGAAGCCCGCCAGCGCATCCAGGCCCGCACGCAGATGGGGCTCGCGCTCCATATTGCTGCCAAGACCCAGGTAAATCTGAGTTAGCGACATCCGCGCTCGATCTCCACGCCCACGCCCTTGGCGGCCGGCACGGCCCCCGGCTTGGTCAATTTGAGGTGCAGCCAGGGAATCTGGAATTCACTCATCAGCACTTCGGCCAGACGCTCGGCAAAGGTTTCCACCAACTGGTATTGCGACTGCTCGGCAAAGGCCTGGATGCGCGCGGACACACTGGCGTAATCCAGCGCCAGAGTGAGGTCGTCACCCGCGGCGGCCGGGCGGTTGTCCCAGGCGAAACTCAGGTCCAGGCGCAGGCATTGCTTGATGCCGCGCTCCCAGTCGTAGGCCCCGATCACGGTGTCGACTTCCAGGCCTTCGATAAACACTCTGTCCAAGCTCTTCTCCGCAGCACGACAAGGGCGCGATGCCCCGTTAGAATCAGGGCGTCCTCGCCCGGAATAGTTAGCATGTTTTGGTCACTGGCGATTCTCGCCTACCTGCTCGGCTCGCTGTCCTTCGCCATTTTGCTCAGCCGCCTGACGGGAAATCCCGACCCGCGAATGAGTGGCTCAGGCAATGCCGGCGCCACCAACATGTTGCGCCTGGCCGGCAAGAAGCTCGCCGTCCTGACGCTGCTGGGCGACGTCTGCAAGGGCCTGCTGCCCGTACTGATCGCCAGCCTCGCCGGCCTTACCCTGCAACAGCAAGCCTGGATTGGCGTATGCGCCGTCCTCGGCCATCTGTTTCCGCTGTACTTTCGTTTTCGCGGCGGCAAGGGTGTCGCCACGGCGGCCGGCATGCTGCTGGGGATTTACCCTCCGGCAGCGCTGCTGGCGGTGCTCGCCTGGCTGCTGACGTTCTACCTGACCCGCACCAGCTCGCTGGCCGCACTGATCGCCACGCCGCTCACCCTGCCGTTGCTGGCCTGGCAGGAACCGGCGGCGCTGTTGCCGATGAGCGTGCTGACCCTGCTGATCGTCTGGCGCCATCGCGGCAATTTACGCGACCTGTTTGCCGGGCGCGAACGGCATTTTTAAATCCCGCCGATGAATCCCGCTCACCTTGAGCGCTCACAACGGTGACAACTGCTCCATCGGCCAGCGTGCCTGTACGCTGATCGCCAGGCTTTCGTGCTGACCGGCCTGCAGGCGCTGGCACCCGGCATAAGCGATCATCGCGCCGTTGTCAGTGCAGAACTCGGGGCGCGCATAAAACACATCGCCCTTCATGTCGCCGAGCATTTTTTCCAGGGACGCGCGCAAAGCCTTGTTGGCGCTGACGCCGCCTGCGATCACCAGGCGCTGCATGCCCGCCTGTTTCAGGGCACGCTTGCACTTGATGGTCAAAGTCTCCACCACGGCCTGCTGGAACGCCAGCGCGATGTCGCAACGGGCTTGCTCACTGTCGTCCCCGGCGCTGACGCTGTGCTGCCAGGTATTCAACGCGGAGGTTTTCAAGCCGCTGAAGCTGAACATCAGGCCCGGGCGATCACACATCGGCCGCGGGAAGGTGAAGCGGCCGGCGACCCCCTTTTCAGCCAGGCGCGCGATTTCCGGACCGCCGGGATAATTGAGGCCCATCATCTTCGCGGTCTTGTCGAATGCTTCACCGGCGGCATCATCCAGGGACTCGCCCAACAGCGTGTATTGACCGATCCCATCGACCTGAACCAGCTGCGTATGCCCCCCCGAAACCAACAAAGCGACGAACGGGAACTGCGGCGGTGTTTTTTCCAGCATCGGCGCCAACAGATGGCCTTCCATATGGTGTACGCCGAGGGCCGGAATATCCCAGGCAAATGCCAGCGCTTGGGCGCAAGAAGCCCCAACCAGCAGGGCTCCGACCAATCCTGGGCCGGCGGTGTAGGCGATCGCATCGATCTCGGTCGGCACGCAGCCGGCCTCGTCGAGCACCTGGCGAATCAACGGCAGCATGCGCTTGACGTGATCACGGCTGGCAAGCTCCGGCACCACGCCGCCATAGGCACGGTGCAGGTCGATCTGACTGAACAGTGCATCGGCCAAAAGCCCGCGTTCACTGTCGTAAAGTGCGACACCGGTTTCGTCGCAGGAGGTTTCAAGTCCCAGTACTAGCATGGGTTTGCGCCTTGTAGAGGCTGAATTCGAAGGCGCGCATAATAGTCGCCACACCCCCTCCCGACTAGCGGTTTTCGATCAGAGGCTTTGCATTCCTGGCAATGAGGGGTTAACATCCGCAACCCTTAAAAACCGACGACCTCAGCCGCGAATTTTTTGCGACGAGAACGTTGATTCCCGGTAATGAAAGAAGGTAGCTCTGGATGCCAGCCGTCAAAGTAAAAGAGAACGAACCCTTCGACGTAGCTCTGCGTCGTTTCAAGCGCTCCTGCGAAAAAGCCGGTGTTCTGGCTGAAGTTCGTAGCCGCGAATTTTACGAGAAGCCAACTTCTGAGCGTAAGCGTAAAGCAGCAGCCGCTGTTAAGCGTCACGCCAAGAAAGTTCAGCGCGAGCAGCGCCGCGCCGTTCGTCTGTACTAATACACAGACGTTCGTAGCAAGCTTCTGCCAAGCCCGGCCCTCAGCCGGGCTGTTGGCATTTGCGGATATCGCTTGATGCTTCATCGTCGACGCCGCACACGCGACCGAGACACAGCTTCACACGTCAGGACTGGCTCTTCTGCCAGCGGTGCGCGTCTCTTCTGACGAGCCTAACAAGGCTACTGACGAGCACACTTAATTTCTTCAAGCAGACGATCGACTGTGTCGGCTGTGCCCATCGATGCGCTTCCGAGGCCTGCCATTGGCCTAAACCGGACGCCGGGGCGACATTTCTTCGCCGAACAGACTGAATAGAAATTAACGTCAGTGAATGTTCGGCAGATACACTTCCTGACAGCCCAAGCAGACGATTGATGGTCGAGCCATACGATACGTGCGCTTGAGCACTTCACGGGCCCTCATTCCCACGCAGTGATGACGAGAACGCCATGGCCGGGCTAATTCCCCAGAGCTTTATTGACGACCTTCTGAACCGCACCGACATCGTCGATGTGGTCAGCTCGCGCCTGCAAATGAAGAAGGCGGGCAAGAACTACACCGCCTGCTGCCCGTTTCACAAGGAAAAGACCCCGTCGTTCAGCGTCAGCCCCGACAAGCAGTTCTACTACTGCTTCGGCTGCGGCGCGGGCGGCAACGCCCTCGGCTTTATCATGGACCACGACAACCTGGACTTCCCCCAGGCCGTCGAGGAACTGGCCAAAGCCGCCGGCATGGAAATCCCCCGCGAAGAAAGTGGCCGCCCGCACAAACCGCGACAACCCACCGATTCGCCGCTGTACCCACTCCTGACCGCCGCCGCCGACTTTTATCGCCAGGCACTCAAGAGCCATCCGCAGCGCAAGGCCGCCGTCGACTATCTCAAGGGTCGCGGCCTGACCGGCGAAATCGCCCGCGACTTCGGCCTGGGCTTCGCCCCGCCGGGCTGGGACAACCTGTACAAACACCTGAGCAGCGACACCCTCCAGCAAAAAGCCATGATCGACGCCGGCCTGCTGGTGGAAAACGCCGAGACCGGCAAACGCTACGACCGCTTCCGCGACCGCGTGATGTTCCCGATCCGCGACAGCCGCGGCCGGATCATCGCCTTCGGTGGCCGCGTACTCGGGGACGATAAGCCCAAGTACCTCAACTCGCCGGAAACCCCAGTGTTTCACAAGGGCCAGGAACTCTACGGCCTGTTCGAAGCGCGCAAGAACAACCGCAACCTCGACGAAATCATCGTGGTTGAAGGCTATATGGACGTGATCGCCCTCGCCCAGCAGGGCCTGCGCAATGCCGTGGCGACCCTGGGCACCGCCACCAGCGAAGAACACTTGAAGCGCCTGTTCCGTGTAGTGCCCAGCGTGCTGTTCTGTTTCGACGGCGACCAGGCAGGCCGCAACGCCGCCTGGCGCGCCCTCGAAGCCACGCTGCCGTGCCTGCAGGATGGACGCCGCGCACGCTTTTTGTTCCTGCCCGAAGGCGAAGACCCGGACACCCTGGTCCGCTCCGAAGGCACCGACGCCTTCCGCGCGCGCATCAATCAACATGCGCAACCGCTGGCGGACTATTTCTTCCAACAACTGACCGAAGAAGCCGACCCGCGCTCCCTCGAAGGCAAGGCGCACATGGCCACCCTCGCAGCGCCGCTGATCGACAAAGTGCCGGGCGCCAACCTGCGCATCCTGATGCGTCAGCGCCTGCTGGAAATCACCGGACTGAGCGGCGAAGCGGTCAGCCAACTGGTCCACAGCGCGCCGCAAGACGCACCGCCCGCCTACGACCCAGGCATGGATTACGACGCCATGCCGGACTATTCCGACTTCCACCAATCGCAGGAGGCCTACACGCCCCAGCAGGAGTGGACACCGAAAAAGCCCGGCGCCGGCGGCAAGAAATGGGACAAGAAACCCTGGAGCAAAAACGGCAAGCGGGGTGATCGCGACGAGGCCTACGCCCCGCGCACCCCGGTGGCCGTAGAAGCACCTACGCTGATTGCCTTGCGCACACTCATCCACCATCCGCAATTGGCGGGCAAGGTGGAGAGTGCCGAGCACTTTGCCAACGAGAGCAACACCTATGCCCAGGTCCTGATCGCACTGATCGAGGCCGTGCAGAAAAATCCTAAGCTAAACTCCATCCAACTGATGGCCCGCTGGCATGGCACCGAACAAGGTCGTTTGTTGAAAGCCCTCGCGGAAAAGGAGTGGCTAATTGACGGCGATAACCTTGAACAACAGTTTTTAGACACCATTACTAGGTTATCTGCGGGTCAGCACACGCAGACCCTCGATGAACTCATCAAGAGAGCGAGGCAGCCGGGATTATCGGCTGAAGAGCAAATTCAGATAGCAAAACAGATGCGCGACCTCTTAAAACAGAATGTTTCCGCATCAAACCCGACCTTAACTGGCGCGTGAGGTCGTAGCTCGGGTATAATCCTCGGCTTGTTTTTTGCCCGCCAAGACCTTCAGTGGATAGGGTGTTATGTCCGGAAAAGCGCAACAGCAGTCTCGTATCAAAGAGTTGATCACCCTGGGTCGTGAGCAGAAGTATCTGACTTACGCAGAGGTCAACGACCACCTGCCTGAGGATATTTCAGATCCAGAGCAGGTGGAAGACATCATCCGCATGATTAATGACATGGGGATCCCCGTACACGAGAGTGCTCCGGATGCGGACGCCCTTATGTTGGCCGACTCCGATACCGACGAGGCAGCAGCTGAAGAAGCCGCTGCCGCGTTGGCCGCGGTGGAGACCGACATCGGTCGCACGACTGACCCTGTGCGCATGTATATGCGTGAAATGGGTACCGTCGAGTTGCTGACACGCGAAGGCGAAATTGAAATCGCCAAGCGTATTGAAGAGGGTATCCGTGAAGTGATGGGCGCAATCGCGCACTTCCCTGGCACGGTTGACCACATTCTCTCCGAGTACACTCGCGTCACCACCGAAGGTGGCCGCCTGTCCGACGTCCTGAGCGGTTATATCGACCCGGACGACGGCATTGCGCCACCTGCTGCCGAAGTGCCGCCGCCTGTCGACCCGAAAGCCGTGAAAGCGGACGACGATGCCGAAGAGGACGACGCTGAAGCCAGCACCGATGACGAAGATGAAGTCGAAAGCGGTCCAGATCCGATCGTCGCTGCCCAGCGTTTCGGTGCGGTTTCCGATCAAATGGAAATCACCCGCAAAGCCCTGAAAAAGCACGGTCGCTCCAACAAGCTGACGATTGCCGAACTGGCGGCGCTGGCTGAGCTGTTCATGCCGATCAAGCTGGTGCCGAAGCAATTCGAAGGCCTGGTTGAACGCGTTCGCAGTGCCCTTGAGCGTCTGCGCGCACAAGAGCGGGCGATCATGCAGCTCTGCGTTCGTGATGCGCGCATGCCGCGTACCGACTTCCTGCGCCAGTTCCCGGGCAACGAAGTTGACGAAAGCTGGACCGACGCACTGGCCAAGGGCAAGGCGAAATACGCTGAAGCCATTGGTCGCCTGCAGCCCGATATCATCCGCTGCCAGCACAAGTTGACCGCACTTCAGACCGAAACCGGTCTGACGATTGCCGAGATCAAGGACATCAACCGTCGCATGTCGATCGGTGAGGCCAAGGCCCGCCGCGCGAAGAAAGAGATGGTTGAAGCGAACTTGCGTCTGGTGATCTCCATCGCCAAGAAGTACACCAACCGTGGCCTGCAATTCCTCGATCTGATCCAGGAAGGCAACATCGGCTTGATGAAGGCTGTGGATAAGTTCGAATACCGTCGCGGCTACAAGTTCTCGACCTATGCCACCTGGTGGATTCGTCAGGCGATCACTCGCTCGATCGCCGACCAGGCCCGCACCATCCGTATTCCGGTGCACATGATCGAGACCATCAACAAGCTCAACCGCATTTCCCGGCAGATGTTGCAGGAAATGGGTCGCGAACCGACCCCGGAAGAGCTGGGCGAACGCATGGAAATGCCTGAGGATAAAATCCGCAAGGTATTGAAGATCGCTAAAGAGCCGATCTCCATGGAAACCCCGATCGGTGATGACGAAGACTCCCACCTGGGTGACTTCATCGAAGACTCGACGATGCAGTCGCCAATCGATGTCGCCACCGTTGAGAGCCTTAAAGAAGCGACTCGCGACGTACTGTCCGGCCTCACTGCCCGTGAAGCCAAGGTACTGCGCATGCGTTTTGGCATCGACATGAATACCGACCACACCCTTGAGGAAGTCGGTAAACAGTTTGACGTGACCCGTGAGCGGATTCGTCAGATCGAAGCCAAGGCGCTGCGCAAGTTGCGCCACCCGACGCGAAGCGAGCATCTGCGCTCCTTCCTCGACGAGTGATCCCAGAACCCCCGGCCCAGGCCGGGGGTTTTGCTTTCTATAGATTACTTTCTATAGATTCAGTCCCGCGCAACACCCCATCCTCGCAATGCCCGTCTACACTCGAAACATTCCCCGTGCCATAACGAGACCGTTATGCCCAGATTGCCGACTGTGCTGTTGCTGTCGCTGCTGACCTGGACCGCAACGGCTGGCGCCTTGACTCTCACGGAGGATGAGCGTGGCTGGTTGGCGGACCACCAGGAGCTGCGCCTGGGGGTGGATGCCTCCTGGCCCCCCTTCGAATACCGCGACGAGAATGGTCGCTACCAAGGCTTGGCGGCGGATTACGTGCGCCTGATACAGGACCGCCTGGGCGTCAGGATCAAGCTGATCGAGCCGATAAACTGGAGCGCTGTACTCGAGCAGGCCCGCAACAACCAGCTCGACCTGCTGCCGGGCATCATGTCCACCCCCGAGCGCCAGGCCTATATGGCGTTCACGCGGCCATACCTGGATTTCCCCGTCGTCATCCTCGCCCATGAAGGCGGTGCGCAACCGCGCAACCTGAAGGACCTCTACGGGCTCAAGATTGCCGTGGTGGAAAACTACGCGCCCCATGAATTGCTGCGCACCCACCACCCCGACCTCAACCTGGTGGCCATGCCGAATGTGAGCTCGACCCTGCAAGCGCTGGCCACTGATGAAGTGGACGCGGTGGTCGGCGACCTGGCCTCGATCGTGTGGAGCCTGCGCCAGCTCAAGCTCGATGGCTTGTACGTCAGCGGTGAAACGCCCTACCGCTACCAACTCGCAATGGGCGTGCCTCGTGACAACAAAATGCTGGTGGGGATTTTGGACAAGGTCCTTGCCGACCTCAGCCCGGACGAAACGCAAGCGATCCAGCAACACTGGGGCGGCAGCCTCACCGATCACCACACGTTCTGGACGGATCTGCTGACGTATGGCCTGCCCACGATACTGCTGCTGAGCACCGTATTGGTCATCGTGATTAGGATCAATCGTCGGCTCAGTTCAGAAATTTCCCGGCGTGTCGCCCTCGAGCAGGAATTGCGCAGCAGCGAATATCACTATCGCGGCCTGGTGGAAAGCTTGTCCGCCATTGCCTGGGAGGCCAGCATTGCCGATTTCACCTACAGCTACGTGTCGCCGCATGCCGAAGAATTACTCGGCTACCCTAGCGCCCATTGGCTGATTCCAGGCTTCTGGCGCAACATCATTCACCCCGCCGACCTGACGCGCACAGAAGCCTATTGCTACCGCGAAACCCGCGCCAACCGCGATCACAGCGTCGATTACCGAGTGATCACCGCCGACGGCCGGTGCCTGTGGGTACGCGACATTGTCAGCCTGATCGAACACGGCCATGAACCGGTGCTGCGCGGTTTGATGATCGATATCAGCGAAGCCAAGCGCACGGAAGAGGCGTTGCAGTTATCCGAGCAAAAGTTTGCCTCGGTGTTCCAGCAGTGCCCCGACATCCTGGTGATCGCACGGATGTCCGATGGCTGCCTGCTGGAGGTCAACAAAGCGTTTGAGGATCAAGTAGGCCTGAAGGCCGAGGACGTGATCGGTAAAACCGCTACTACGCTGAATATCTGGGGTATCCCGGGCATCGGCCTGGAGCTGTTGAAACGGGTGCAGTCCACCAGCATTCGCAACCTGGAAATGCCCTTCCTGCGCAGCAACGGCCAAGCCTTTACCGGGCTGATTTCCGCCGAGCCATTCCAGCTCGACACGACCGAAGCCTTGGTAGTGGTGGTGCGCGACATCACCGAGCTCAAGGAAACCCAGCAACAGTTGCAAACGTCTGAAGAAAAATTCGCCAAGGCCTTCCACGCCTCGCCCGACGGTTTGCTGCTGAGCCGTCAGAGCGACGGTCTGCTGATTGAGGTCAACGAGGGGTTCAGCCGCATTACCGGCTTCCCCGCCGCAACCTCCCTTGACCAGTCGACCTTGGACCTGGGCATCTGGGTCGACCTCAACGAACGCACACACATGCTGGAGCTGCTGCAACGCGACGGGTCTGTCCGCGATTTCATCTGCCATATCCGCCGCAGCGACGGGCAGATTCGGCTCTGCGAGGTGTCCAGCAGCCCGCTGCCCATCGGCAATGACGATTGCATGCTGACCATCGCCCGGGACATCACCGAACGCCAACAGATGCAGGAAAAACTGCAACAGGCCGCCACCGTCTTCGAAAGCACCGCCGAAGGCGTGTTGATCACCGACACCCGACAAAACATCAGCGCCGTTAACCGCGCCTTCAGCGAAATCACCGGCTACAGCGAAGCTGAGGCCCTCGGCCACACCCCGCGCCTGCTCGCCTCCGGCCTGCATGACAGCGCGTTCTATGCCGCGATGTGGCACCAGTTGACCACCCATGGGCATTGGCAAGGCGAGATCGCCAACCGCCGCAAGAACGGCGAGGTCTACCCCAGTTGGCTGACCATCAGCGCCGTGCGCAACCGCGACCAGGCGATCACGCACTTCGTCGCGGTGTTTGCCGACATCTCCAGCCTGAAACACGCCCAAGCGCGCCTCGACTACCAGGCGCATCACGACCCGCTGACCGGCCTGCCCAACCGAACGCTGTTTGAAAACCGGCTACAGGCCGCGCTCGCCAATCAACAGGAGAGCGGCAACCAGGGCGCCGTGCTGTTCCTCGACCTGGACCGCTTCAAACACATCAACGATAGCCTCGGTCACCCGATCGGCGATCTGCTGCTCCAGAACATCGCCGTGCGCCTCAAGGAGCAACTGCGCGACATCGACACCGTCGCCCGCCTGGGCGGCGACGAATTCATCATCCTCCTGCCCGGCCTGCAGCAAGCCAGCGACGCCCAGTACCTGGCCAATAAACTACTGGCCTGCTTCACCCCGCCATTCCAGGCGGGCGAACACGAGTTTTTTATCAGCGCCAGTATCGGCACCAGCCTATACCCGCAGGACGGCATGGACGTCGCCACCCTGGTCAAAAACGCCGACGCCGCGATGTACCGTTCCAAAGCCAAGGGCCGCAACCGTGTCGAAGGCTACACCCGCGACCTGACCGCCCAGGCCAAAGAACGCGTGGCGCTGGAACACGAACTGCGCCGGGCGATCGAGCGCGATGAGCTGAGCCTGTATTACCAGCCCAAACTGAGCCTGAAGACCCAACAACTGATCGGCGCCGAAGCGCTGATCCGCTGGCACCACCCGACCTTCGGCGACGTGTCGCCCGAACACTTCATCGCCCTGGCCGAAGAGAACGGCATGATCCTGCAAATCGGCGATTGGGTCCTGGAACAGGCCTGCCAACAAATGCACGCCTGGCAAACCGCCTTCGAGCGCTTCGGCCCGCTGTCAGTCAACCTCGCCGGGGCACAACTGCGCCAACCCAACCTGCTGTCACGCATCGAACAGTTACTGCGCGATTACCGTCTCGAACCCGGCTGCCTGCAACTGGAGATCACCGAAAACTTCATCATGAGCCAGGCCGAAGAAGCGCTGGACGTGCTGCACCAGCTCAAACACCTTGGCGTACAACTGGCGATCGATGATTTCGGCACGGGTTATTCATCCCTCAGCTACCTCAAGCGCCTGCCGCTGGACTTCCTGAAAATCGACCAATCCTTCATCCGCGGCCTGCCCGACGACCCCCACGACGTGGCGATCGTGCGCGCCATCATTGCCCTGGGCCACAGCATGCAATTCACCATCATTGCCGAAGGCGTGGAGACCCCCGCACAACAAACCTTCCTCGCCGCCGAAGGCTGCGAACAGATGCAAGGCTACATCGTCAGCCTGCCCCTGCCACCGGAGCTTTTTGCCGCGACGTTTCTTCGTATGAAGGTTCAGGATTTTTCGGATAGCACAGTGGAGAAACCATCGCTATAATCCGCGACCTGTTAAGGGCCTATAGCTCAGTTGGTCAGAGCAGAGGACTCATAATCCTTTGGTCCACGGTTCTTATGTGGTACGAATGTTGGTGTGGCATTTTAACCTGATTTTTGATAGCTTTGCACTTTCTCAGCGCCACTGTAGCTCAATTGGTTAGAGCAACCGACTCATAATCGGTGGGTCGCGGGTTCGATTCCCGCCGGTGGCCCCATCTCCCCTTACAATCAAGCACTTAGCGCACTCCGCAGACGGCCAACGGCCATGCTGACGGAGCTTTCTGCGTTGGCCTGATTCACCCACTTGAGTCTTTTCCTTGACAAAGGCAAGTGCGACACCCAAAGCTAATAGGGTGTGGTATTTGGAATAAGAGCTCATGAAAAACTTCATCTTGGTCGAAGCGCCCGTTACGAGCGAGGCTAACTACATCCTGCTTCATCTCGACCCTGGCATGCCCGACGAGGCACGCGAGTTCAAACCGTTCACCGACTACACGAGTTGGCTGGCGCGTAGGGGCTATGCCGTAAACACCGATAAGCTCTACTCGGAGCACGTTGGCCGCTTCATCGACTACGTGTACGAGGCGACGAAGACCCAATTTCCTGCAGATGTCGAGGTCACTATCGAGACCGTCATCTACAGCTATCAGGTTTATCTCCTCTTCGGTACAGACGCCACAAATCCGATAGCGAAGACGCTGGCCCATAGCCTGGGAAAGACACGGCTAACCGGTCAAAACTCAATCGCAGAATCAATAGAGTCGTCTATTCGATGGTTTCTTGAGGTAGCCGAGTCAAAAAACATGACAGCACCTGACCATCTGTTCAGTCGGTTCTGCTCGAGCAATGCCGAATATCGAAGTCAATATGAGGTTTCGGCCCAAAAAGCTAATTCATGGATGGCAGCAGTCATTCGTGGCTCGCTGAACTCAGTTTTGCCTAAACGCAAGAGAGATAAGCTGTTTGCTAAAGCAGGGCGTAGGAACAGCAAACACGACAAGCAGCCGTTCAAGATCCTCCCATTCCCTATAGAACGATCCGTCGACTTTCTCAGACAGGCCAAGCCTGCAAAGTCCACGACATTTTACAGGGATATGACGCTATACGCCCTACTTGCCGCGACAGGTTCGCGTACAAGCGAGGCGCTACAAGTTCGAATGTCTGACATCGATGATGACGATTTTGCAGTGTTCCTACGCGACCCCTTTGCGAGGAAAGCGCTTGGTATTACTGAAGAAGAGCATAAGCTTCTCTCCTGGAAAGGTCGGGAGACCGAGGTGACCTTCATGATTGAACCGTTCGCTAAAATATTCTGGGAGAACCTTGAGAAGTACCTGACCCTAGAATACAACTCTAGTGTTGGACATGATTTCTTATTTCAAAACACTGACGGCAGGCCCTTCTTCGCAAGCGACAGGAGCAGCCGTGACAAAACCTTTAAGAAATACTCTTTGAAGGCAGGCTTGCCGGACGTCACAGGCATCAGCACTCACTCTCTGAGGCATATGTACGGAACCTACACGCTTAATTACATGCCAGTTCCTGGTCAAACCCTTCCTGGCCTACCCATTACCTACGTGAAGATCCTGATGGGCCATGCCAGCGTTACATCCACGATGAAGTACGCGAAGCACGACACCGACATCATCGAAGCATACATTCAACATGCTAACCAGTACGTCATGCAAAGAGGCGATGCCTCCTTTACCACAATTCGCGAGGAATTTTATCTGCGCCAGCTCGAAGTATTGAAGGACGAGGCGAATCGCATTCAAGGGACGCAGCATGATTAACCTGACTAAGGATATTCAGATTATCAAAACTGGAGCGCCTCTTGATAGCTCCATTAAAGAGGCGATCACGAAAGCCAAGGCTTGCGTCTGCAAAGAGCTGTTTGGCACGAACTATATCTCTCCAAGTAAGGTAACAAGCGGCGCTCGTAACGAATATTACAACGCGTCCATCGTGCGCCTGTTTGATGACCACCTGAACGTGTCGAATGCACCTATTTATGATGAAGTGTGGGTGCGTAATGCTTTAGCTTGCACGAAAAAGACTGCACCGATAGAAATTGCGAAGCAGGTCGTTCCGAAGGCCTCTATTGACTGGCTCAACAAGTCTTCCTTGGAGAGGCTGAGTAAAGACTGCGTCTTAATTCTTCACTTTCTCTGGCAGGAGCGAGCTGTCCTGCTCCCGGCTGACCTAAGGAAGCCCACGGTTCACAATCAGGACGAAGGAACCAACTTCTATGAGTTTGCTGCAGCATCCTATACCGAGGTGCTTGCATTTGTGAGCAAACCGTTTGTCTCGCATGTTACCTACGAAGACATTCCGGACATTACCTCCGTAATGAAGCCTAGTGCCGTCAAAAACTTTGGATGGTACGCATGGCGCATGATTCGTTGCACAGACTGGCATAGAATCGAAGACATCAATCCAGATGACATCGCTGACCTCGCCGACCACTTGGTCTTAACGCGAAGAAATGACGTTGACTGGTTCCAGTACCCCATCGCCCCAGCCGCGTTTTGGAACTATGTTCAGAGGCTGTATTCTGACAGATGTAGCCAGGCCGCCGTCCGCCCTAAAAATGATTTGCACGCCAGTAGAAAAGCTCTGGCATCTGGCGAATATGACTGTCCTGATGAGCACAAGGAAAGTGTCGAGTCGTGGTTGAAATATCAGGACAAATACACCGGCTTACAAAAGTCTCGGGGAATTAAGTCTTTCGACGCTTACAGCAAGAGCTTCTCAGTTCTGAATACCTGGTTGTTTGGCGAATACCCTACTGCCACGGGATTGCTTCCTCCTCACCCAAGTGAGCTAAATCGGACGCACATGGAAGGCGATGGATACATAGGCTTCCTCACTTTTCTTCGTCGAGGCAGGTCAAACTCAACGATCCAGCAGATCATGTACCACATCACCAGCTTCTTCAACTACTTGACGGCTCACTCGAGCGCCGACGATAAACTTTCTGGTTTTGTTTGCCCCATACTTGAGCTCGATTTCCCCATCGTGCGAAGAAGGAATAGCTCTAATAAGCCTGCATTTCATTCTGAGCATTTCCCATACCTTCTCCAATACTGCTACGCGATAGAGTCTTTCACAACTCACCTAGCCGAAAGGGTATATCACGAACAAATAAACCTATTCGACAAAAAATTCAGGGCTGATATTGAAACAAAGGACTGGAACAATACCCAAAAAATCGTTCAAACTGAAAAACTTGGGTACGTTCCAATTGTGTTCTACCGGAACCCATCATTTGACGCTTCGCAGCCTAAATCCGAAGATAATCGCCCCATGAAGTATGAGGCGCTGCGACTTCTTCCAAGGTTCGTCGTGCCAATTATTGAACACTCGGTTGAACGCGAAGGGAAGTGGGTGTTCTATCCTCAGCTCAATTACATCAGACATAATATCATCGCACTGGAGACAGGGGTTCGTAGTATTCACATACGTTGGCTAGAGAAGCGAACCTATGATATGCGAATTGATCGTTCAAGACCCCTGCCTCCGCTTTGCAAGTTACGCATCAACACTGACAAAGTAAACGGCCCCTGGGACGCTACTGTTTCGAAGACGGTAATTGAACTGCTGGATCGTCAAAAAGCCATGATCCCTTGGTTTAACGATCCCGCAATGGATGTCGAAACCTGGTATGACTACCATGAAGAAAATGAGCATGGCAAAATCATCACGCTATTTCCGAAGGGAACAAGTCCTGGCGTGCTGACTCCGGAGGCCTATGCGAAATATTTCAAAAGGCTAATTTATTCTTTCGACTTGTTCTGCAGGTTTCAGCTGGGCATTGAGGCGACGAACGCAATGCCAGAGGCTGTGGGGGATCTGGAATCTATTGATGATCCTCACGACTATCTCACCGTGATCAAACTTGAGGGACAGGCCTGCAAATTAATCGAACATACCCCGCACTCCTGCCGAGTATCAGTTGTATCTGAATACATCCCAATTTTGCCGCCACACATCATCGGCGCATTTATTACCGGCCATGCCAGTGATGAACATGTAATGTATTACGCAAAAGTTGACCCTGCATACCTGAAATCGGTTGCCCAGTATCAAAAATTGAGTATTGAGCATGGTTGGCTAGTTGACCGCCCAGCAATGTCTAACATCAAAGCAGAAGACGTTGCATCGAAGCTTCAGCAGGCTTTCCGGCGAGACAAGGAGAAGTCTCTGATTGACTTCGGTGCGATCTCATTTGACCGTGAGACCAAGGATGATGTGGTTTCGGGTGTCAGGGAGACAAGGCAGCGCCCCATCGACTCGCTGGCCTTCATGCCCACTCATATCTGCCCATTTGGTAATCGTTGCCCAGCGGACGTCGTTAAAGACCTGGGTGCCATTCCTGGGATAAGTATGCCGTGCGGGGGCTGCTATTACTCGGTCAAAACTGTCGACCACCTGCCAAGGATATACGGTCACATTCGTGTGCTGACTGACGAGTGTAGCGAGCTGGAGGCCTATATCGCTGAGTCTAAAAGGAATGGAGCATCGCCTGAAAGCCTTGTGCCAAAAGCCAATCGTCGCAAATTCCTCGCCGCAGAGATCATCTCATGGAGCGTTACTGCTCACTGCCTCGAGCAAATGCATAACGAAATCAAAACGCGTGAGAGCTTCCTGGTAGAGAAACCTGAAATCGTCTCAGAGCACCTGGAGCGCTTAGAGCTCAAGAAAGACTCGCTTTCCAACCTGATTGCTCGCACTGCAGAAGCCAAGTCGCATGCGGAGTATTTCACTCCACAGTTAGACAAGCAGGTTAAAGTGGCAAGAAACAAGCTCCTTGCATTCACTGGGGACTTTAACCGTATGCTGCAAGAAGCTCCTACAGGATTCACGTTGATCGATGAATTTAGGGGCCTGATTCGGTCTACGTGTGAAGTTCTGGGTCTTTCACTGCATGATTTGAATGATGCAATGAGTAAGCCCATGGCCTTGGAACGACCTACTGCAATCCTGAAGCTAATTTCGAGCCCAGGAGGTGTTCCTGCATGAGCAAAGGTGCGAAAAAGGGCCAAAACCGCTTTGCAGGCTCTCAAAAGCTGAACCGCGACTATAGAATTTCCCGAATTAAAGACGAAGTAATCCCTAAGCTGAAGTCTTTCGTAGGAAAAGCATCATTCGATGGGGTTACGCCTTACTCAAGATTCTGCGCCGAACTTTACAACGATGGGCTTCCCGTAAACGAAAAGAAGATTGGCTACAGAACCTTGGTACAGAGCACTGACTATTGGACTCTGCTCGGGCCAATATTCTTCAAGCACTGGGATGCTGCTGGAAACATGGAGTCCAAGAAGGACAAGCTTGTCGGAAAGCTGGCCGTTCAGCGAGCAGACCAACTTCAAGCTGAGACAGAGAAACTGAGGAAGGAGGTCGAAGCTCTGCGCTCAGCCCTCCGTAGCCATGGTGCTCAGCCAGTAACCCTGCCGGACACAACGCATGTGGATCAAGGATTCATGGCGAAGTTTGACAAAACCTGCCGGGCCCTCAAGTTGGTGCTCGATGCAAGTGATGGGATGTTTACGGTTGACATGCAGGCTAAAAAGATTTGCTGCAGTTTTGACGACCTTGAACCTAGGGAGGGACTCGTGCCAACAGAGGTGGTTGAGCCGTTCATTCTGTGGTTGAAAGCGAAAGAGAAAAGCCATGGACACAAGTGATCAGAAGCGCTCTCCGTACGACCGCTACAGGGACTACGTGCTGCAGCTTGAACAGGCTGGAAAAAAATTCCCTGTGAATCAGTTTGGCGCCGTCAACTTCAGCAAAGTCGCTGATGAATGTGGTAATCGTAGGCAGTGGTTTTCTGAAAGCGCCAAGAAGATCTTTTGCTCACAGGGCAAAACCCTTGAGCAGGTCATCGCGAAGGACATTCGCCGCATAGGCAGTGAGTTTGTTGCGGCCAAAGATCCTGAGTCTCTGGCGATTGATATGGCGGATTCGAAAAGTCGCGAAGCGAATCGGTTGCGAGTAATGCTTGAGCAAAAGTCGAAGGAAAACGAACTGCTCCGCGAGCAAGTTGAGCAACTCTCTGCCGAGCTGCGGTTGCTTCGCACATCTGCACAGGAAATCAGTAGCCAGCAGGACTTGATGATCGACTCCGGGCGGTCATTCATCCTATGAGCAATCTGTCGAGCGTGATCCAGGTGAGCTCGGTGAAGCCAGGCAGTTTTGGCGGTGCAGTCTTTTCCGGGCGCATCATTGGCCAAAACAAAATTTACACATGCAGAGCAAGCTATAAAGTCATAACCCGCATTCCTCAACCCGGTGAATGCTGGCAGTTCAAAGGCTCGATCACAGGGCATGATCAGTACAGGGATTTCGTTCTGATCGAAAGCTGTCACATCGTAAACCTGCCCATAGCGGCATATGTGGAACGATTGCTGATAAAGCATCCTGCATTTCGCGGGCTGTCATTCGGCAAAGCGAAAGTCTCGAAACTGGTCAGGGCATTTGGCGCAGAAAACCTTGCTCAGGCATTGACTGCAGGCAGGGTCAGCTACCTGGCGGAATTTATTAATCCCGATCTCGCCCAGAAGGTCGTGGATGCCTGGAGGACACTGCAGGATGAGATTTCAACGATTGAATTTCTCATGGAGCACGACTTCGATCCTGGGCTCGCCAAAAGCATTCTCAAGGTTTGCCAGACGGATACGGTAGAGCGCCTAAAGCTTAATCCGTACAGCCTCATTGCGTTTCAAGGCATCCACCCGAACATGTGGAAAATCGTAGACGCCGCAGCAGCCAAGCTAGGCATACCTCGTGATGACCCACGCAGGCTGGCCGGCCTTGTGGAGAATTTGCTCTATGTGCGCTTGGATCAGGGCCATACCGCATACGAAATAGAAGAGCTAAAAGCCGCCCTGATGCAGAAGCTTCCATCCGCCAGACTGGCAGACCAAGCTATCGAATGCGCCCTAAAAAGGCGTGCTGTATGCGTTAAGAAGGATCAAGGGACGACGCTTATCCAGCCACTGGGAGCGGCCCTTGTCGAAAGTAAACTCGAGCAGCGAGTCGCGAGTCTACTGTCCGCTCAGGCCTCATTGCTTCACGGTTCTCCGCAGGAACTGGAGCAAGCGATTGAAGATTACTGCGCACACGGTGAGAGCGTGCCTGGACACTCACTCACCCGAGACCAGAAAAGCGCAGTGCTGATGGCGCTTACTAATCGCATCAGCACGCTGACTGGATTTGGCGGTACGGGCAAGACAACCGTGCTGAAAGCCATCGTTGATATAGCCTCTCAGCACCGCCCAGTGCATGTCTTAGCACTGAGTGGAAAAGCCAAGGAGCGCGCCAAGGAGTCTGTTGGCCGAGACACCTACACGATCCACAGCTTCTTGATCAAAATCAGCACCGCAAGCTCAGGGATCAGCACTGGAGGCGACCCTCTGGTAATCATTGATGAATCCAGCATGGTAGACATCGCCTTGATGCTGAAACTGCTGAATGCCTTCGCGAAGAAAGAACTGTCTCTCTTGCTAGTAGGCGATACCGGTCAGCTATCTCCGGTTGGTTATGGAATCTTCTTCCATGCACTGGCCAAATCGAAGGCGATACCGTCGACTCACCTGATCAAGGTTCACAGGTCTATCGGCAACAGTCACCTTCAGAACATCGCCATGAAGATTAGATCTGGTCACCTGGACACCTTGCCATTCTGGAATGGCGAGCGCGATGGGGTTTATCTGATCCCCTGCACAAACACGCAGGACATGCTGACACACCTCGCGAAGATCAAGCAGATCATCCCTGACGCTCAGATCCTGACGCCACACATGTCTGATCGCATGCCGGATTCCGGGCACAAGATAAACAAACATCTGCAAAGCGCCCTCCAGCATACAGACGAGACGCAGGGCATCTGGATGGGCAAATACTGGCTGCGAGTTAACGACCCCGTCATCGTCACCCAGAATAGCTACGAGCATAATCTGTTCAACGGCAACACCGGGATCATGACTGGCGTTACGTCAATCGATGGCCAGACTTCAGGTGTGTTTTTCTTCAATGGGTTCGAAGTGACCCTGTCCAGGATGGACTTGTTCGGGTTGGGAATGAAGCTTGCCTACGCCATATCCATTCATAAGGCGCAAGGCAGCGAGTACGAGACGTCGATCCTTTGCACTCTGAGTCAAAGTGAATTTGTGGAACGAAGCATGCTGTACACAGCCGTCTCCCGATCTAAGCGGCTGGCTTTGATCCTAAGCACGCAGAACATCATGCAGCAGGGGGTAGCTCGCCCAAACCGAAGCGACACGCTCTGTGTTGGTTTCTCGTTTTGAATACCAACAGGGAGGTCGCCAATGCCGTTCAGAGCGCTGAACTTCATTGGTTAACGGCCATGAGTGAGACGATGAATGCTTGGGATGCGGAGCTCTGATGACGCTGCTCTTTCAGTTTGGGCGTGCCCCTGCGGGTAGCGGCTGTCGCGTACCGAGCCCTGGCGCTGCCAAGGTCTCGGCCATTCGGGCTTCCATCCTCACGCCTTTGGCCATTCGGGCGGGCGCGCTCCGCTTGCCTAGTGAGTATCAGAAGGATCAGCTCCAGTCGAACGTCCACTGTGAGTTCAGCGTTGAACCAGATCAAGACAGGTTGATCAAGAAGAGTGCGAGGCTCGGATGCTTGGAGGTTAGTGCCGTTTGTCTCGCAGCCAATAACCCCTCTCCCCTCAACCAATTTGGTTGAACGGAGGGGCTGGGCAAGCGAAGTTTGCCTCGCTGGCATTACCTTCAGAAGAGGTCGGGAGAGGACTCAACGGTGAGCAGCGATCAGGACAAACCTTCCAACAGGCCGTCATCGCGAAGAATGTCTACGATTACTTGCTCATCAACCGCATACACACCTCGCGAAGCTCTCCATACCAGCTTCTTTTCTTGCAGGGCGATGAGGGCTTGCTGGACGCCTGGGACTTCAGCCTTTATATCACTAACTTCAATTCCAGCCTGCTCCATTGCTTTAGCGTAGAGCTGTACCGTTGGAGCTTCAAATGGAGCATAGCCTTCGCCTTTTGCGCTCATGACACGAAGGACGGCTGATTGGATAGGGGTAAGGCTATGGATCACCTTTTTCAGGTTGGTATTCAACTCGTCTGCCAGAGCTCGTACTAATTCGGCAAATCGTTCAGGTATCGTCTTGGGGTCGATGGCGAAGTCGAACCGAATCAGGTCAGCTGCTGCCCCGAGCAGCTCGGGGCGAAAGCCGCTGTCCTTGAAAAGCTGGAACACTTCGGAAGGGTCTAGCTGGCATTGGAGATCAATGTTTTCGCAGAGCCAGTTGATGAAATCTTGATCTAGCGTGGGGAATGGCACCATCGCTGCCCCGAAGAACGCTTGATCCTTGCTGTTGCGAAGCATGGCCAGCTTGTCCCTGTTCGAGCCGGTGCAGACGACACGAAGGCCATGATGCAAGGAGCTGTTGAGCTCGTCTCTGGCTGCCTTGAGAGCAAACAGGGCTGCTACGCCTTGTTCAGTCGTGATCGCATGCTGTGCCTCATCAATGATCAAGACGATCATTTTCTTTGACTCATCAGACAGCGCGACCAAGGCGGTTGTGAGATCAATATCTTTTCCGAGCCCAATCTTATCCAGGCTGAAATTCAATCCACCAACGGCGACCTTTTCCATCCCAGACGATTTGGCCAAACGTGTTATGAATCCCTCGTTTTTACCCACTGCCTCTCGAACGGTATTGACGATCACCTGGCCTGGGTCTTTGGTCAGATCTTTCCAGAGGTCGGCGTAAAGCACCAATGCTCCTTGCTCTTCTAAAGCAGGCCGAAGATCTTCGCGTGCGAATGTGGATTTTCCGGTACGCCGAGGTGCAGCAAGAAAGACGCCAGAGCTCGCAGAGCTTCCCACCGCCACCTGAAGGATCAGTTGCGCAATGCGTTTGGCTAATTCGGTGCGGTGGTAAACACTCACAGTCTCAGTCATGGCGACTCTCAAACCTCGTTTATAGGTAATTATAGAGTGACTATAGACCAATTATTTGGTACATGCTAGGTCAGTAGAGCGGGTTTATAGTGAATTATAGAGTGATTATAGATGAGCTGGGCTTCAGTGGACTTTATCTCAGCTCTAAGCGCTCCCAGTCCTATTTGGGCGCCTAGCACGAAATTTCCTCCATCAATGGATCGGCGTGCCCGTATATAACGGCTGTCATGAACCGAGCCACTTCGGGTTCAAGATTCCACATTCCCTGCGCCTGATTTCCACTTGTCTTGCGAAACATACTATTTTGCCATCATCGCCGGTATAGCCATGCCCCATCTTTTGAGGGGGGGGGGACAACCAATGGTGGTGTGAGCATCATTGAGGCTGTGAGGTATGATCGCCAGAGCTTGCCTCCCTCAAATCAGGCTAGGAATGATGCTGAAGTTTTTAAAACGCGTCTTTAACGTCCTCTATCCCGACCGCCGTCCCGATTGGGAGCAGAAGCGCGAGCGTGAGTTCATCCTGGCAGCGAACGGGTTAAAGACTCTTTCGGTCACCGACCGGGGCAGCATGTCTATCGACCCCGAAGAGCTCCGCGACCAGATAGTCGCCTCGCGTGAGCAGTTGAAGCATCTTGTCCACAGGCCAGAAGCGCCTAACCGATCATTCAGAGCAGCGGAAGATGCCCAGGTGGAACCGTTAGTGAGTCCCATCGTAGAGGCTCCGGTGAGCGCCACGGACTGTATAGAGGTGGTGACCTGGCGTCGGTTGCTGAGTGGCGCTGTGGTGCGGTACGTATGCCTCAAGTCCACGAGTACGGGGCGATTCGCTGTCGCGACCGCAAGCCTGTTTTCGGACGGCGCGCATAGTCTTCCATCTTGGATCGAAGCCAACACCGCCAAGCACGTCGCCAGTGCCATACAGAACGATCATCTCCGCTGGTTGGCTACTGTGGGCGAGGCGATGGATGCTTGGGATGCAGACCTTTGATTGCCTTGAGGCGAGGCTTGCCGACGCTTGGGCCTACAACTGCCATGCCTCAATAGTGTTGAAAAGTCTTTCAATCTGAGTTGGCAAGTCGGTTTGTGGGTCATAGCTATGGTTGAAAGCGCTACCCCCGGCTACGAACTTGTCCGCGATTGTAACTTTTGAATAAGTATTAATTTGCTTTAGTCTAGCGCCGAAAATCCGATAATGCTTGTCTCGAAAAGCTGCTGGCAAATAACTTTCAATCGTATAGCCATCAGTCACCCAGCAATATCCTGTCTTCGATTCATGTTCAGCAATGTCTGCCCAAACCTGATATTTCACGCAGTTTTGGTTAATGCATTCATCAGTGCCGTCAGCTGCGCGCTGAAAGTCTAGATCTCGATCCATAACTACTATGGAGTTCCTGTTTATACTGAATATGTCAATTAATCCTGGCGTAGCATTTGATGTGAAATGGCCGAGCATAGAGCCGCCGTAAAAAACGAAGGAGAAATCAAGATTCTCCATGGGCATGGATTTACCATGCGTCGAACACCAGAGCGAAAGCCAGTGCAAAATGTAGATTCGATCAGACGCCCCTTCGACCCATATCACTCCGTTAGCTTGGAAAACATCGCTTGGCTTTATGCCGAGCCCTGACAGAGCCCTTGCAGGTGATGTTAATTCTGATAATGCGTAACCATTGACTTCAAATAGCTTTGTGTCTGGTACAGACCAGCTTGATATGTCTAGAAGCACAGAAGAGTGCGTAGAGATGAAAAGCTGAAGGTTCTTGCGGGTGACGATTTCAGAAACTCTAGCCATCATGAGTCTCTGAAGCGTTGGATGCAGGTGGACTTCAGGCTCCTCGATGACACATATCTGGTCATCATTAACAGAGTTCAGCCATCCTATTAGTCCAGCAAACGCCCGCCATCCAGACGGCAGCATCTTTATTGGGATATGGTTGTACTGACCTAAGTCATCGTTGAGGTAGACACCTAAAGTGTTCTTATCAAGAAAGCTAATTGGATTGGCTTGCTTGTAGGTGTCATCTGCATTTGGAGGCCTTTTATAGTCTACTTGGTCGGGCTGCAATGGATGCGGCGCGAGTCCCACTAGATGCTTGCCATCATTATTGAGCGCATTGATGATTTTGTGAATACAAACTCCGCGCTCGTCGTGTGATGAGCGAAAACTAATTATTGCTTCTAATTTATCTAAAACCTTTAAAAGCTCTTTTGGCGGTTTTGACGATTTACTGTAAATGCTTCCCTTGAATAGGTGTGCGTCGTCTCGTGTAGTAACGGCTATGTACGTGCCAAATTCATCAATATCTAGCTTGTTGAATACTGAAGCCACCTGAGTTCCATTGTCAAAGTAAATGATGGAAGTCGCCACGGTAGTGAATCGCATGTTTTCACGAGCAATCGTTTTTATAATCTCAACATCCTTGAGTGCGCGCACCATATCTAGCACAGTTGACTTACCGCCGCCGTTGGGGCCGACAAAAATATTAACCTTTGAAGCTTTGACTTGAGGAACATCACGCGGATTGAGGGAGTTGGTCTGCATGATGTTATTGAGGCAGAGTGTTCGAAGCCCCAACAGACCAAAACTTTTAATATGCAAGATTGTATTCCTTTACTAATTGATTTTGATAGGCGCACTCATTAGACATCTTCTGAAAATGAGCCCCGAGCGGTGCAGGCGGCACGCTCGTATTGTACCTAGAGAGACGGAAGGAGAGGTGCTTGCAGGAGTTGTACTCGCCGGCACCGGCAGCTTTCACACTGGTGGGTTATCCGCGATATACAGGAAGAAACAGTATGGGCTGTGGTGAGGTTTACTGAAACCAAGGCCCCCAGGTCGGCGGGTTCTCAACAATGTCGATTGAGGTGCTGAGCTCGTCCTGAATGTGTTCAAAAACTCTGTCGAGTTTCGGATGGGCTTTCGACTCTCTCATTGTCGTCACCAGTTGCAACACCTCACGGCGCTTAGCTAAGGGCATTTGAACGTCGCAGTACACTGTGTCGTCATCGTTCTTCATTCCCATCGGCACATCCTCGCAGTATGTTCTTCGTCTCCAGTTCATACGGCCTGGCGTTGGGGCGTGCCCCTTCGGGGAAGTGGCTGTCGTAAACCGAGCCTTGACGCAAGCGCCGGCGTCTCGGCCCTTCGGGCTTCCATCCTGCACGCCTGCGCGCTCCGCTTGCCTTACAGTTCAAATGCATTAGCTGCGTTGGCTGGATGTGGATAAAATCGATGCTTGTCGGCAAGATTAATCTCAGATCGCATGGTTGATAGTAGGAGACCGACTCAGTGGACATTGCTATCGAATTACCGGGGAAATCACAAATAGCTCAGGATGCTCATTTGGGACGACCACACATGCATTTTTTTGCCCATACCATGGCCATTACCCAGTTCGATTAGTCTCCACTGACGGTCGTTGATATCTGGTGTATATCAATCGTCTACAGTTCACTCAAGCCAGGTGTCTATGGATATCAAGCATCGCCTCCATCTGACGGAAAAATTCCCGCAGATATTTCCAGCCTCTGCCCCTTCGACAAACAGCCCTTCCCTGTTCGAGTGCGAGGATGGATGGCTAGACCTGATAGATGGCATGTGCAACCTCATTCAGCAGCGCGTGGACGATGGACGCTCGGAGCAAGTGGTAGCCAGACAGGTCAAGGAAAAACAGGGCCAGCTTCGCTTTTACTACAGCGGCGCATCTGGTGATCTTTACCTAGAAGGGATTGTGGCAATGGCCGGCGAAATGTCGTTTTACACCTGTGAAGTCTGCGGTGGCCGGGGAACATTTCGTAATGGTGGAAGATTCTTTCGCACCCGGTGTGATGAGCATGATGGAAGGGAGCAAGAATGATCGAGCTCACCAGCAAACCCTTGATTGATTACATCGATCTCCAACTCGCCTTGGGCTTCCTTGAGAACGGACTCGAGTGATTGGTGAGCACCTGAGGCTCGGAGCTTTGCGATGATTTGCAGTAGCTCTCGGCCTTGAGCCATGGGCATCTGAATGCTGCAGTACACCGTGTCCTTAGAGTCTCGACTCATAAGCCTCTCCAGAAATCGTTTTGGTCGGGCGCACCCTGCCGGGTCGGCTATCGTGAACCGAGCCGCTCGCTTCGCCGGCGTCTTCGCCCTCTGGGCTTATACGGAGCTCAACGAGATGTTCGTTGACTAGACCTATCTCGACAAGGATTCTTGGGATGCAGAGATCTGAAGGCTTTACTGGTCTCCTCATCGGCACCAAGGGCCCCAAGATGGTGGATTCTCGATTATGTCAATGGATGTACTGAGTTCGTGTTGCATGTGTTCGAAGACCCTATCGAGACCTGGATGAGCTTTAGATTCTCGCAGTGCGCTCACCAGATTTAGCAGCTCTCTTCCTTGATCAACCGGCATCTGAATGTCGCAGTACACCGTGTCATCGTCGTCTTGTCCCATTCCCGTGATCCGCTCAGTCTGTTCCAGGTTTGTATCTGGCAGCCCTATGCTGCTTTAGGTGCCGCATCTCTGCGTCCCAGGCATCCAAGAATTTATCCCAGTCGCCGGCGTAAAACCCTTCTACCAACCTGGTCGACCCGATGCTTGCCTGATAGAAACGCTCCCTCCAGGGTTGCGGAATAGTACGTTCCAAGATGATGTCGATTCCGGAGTGATGACGCTGCGCCGGGACAGAGTCACGAACCTCATTGAGTTCCAGTGGTTCAGCGGTTGAAGGCATGCCGCGTCGCTCTTGATCGTCGAGTTCCTCAAAGATAGCAAGGAGCTCGGATGCAGTGGGATCGCCAGGATGGAGGCTGGCAAGCGCCCACAGAGCCCTTCGCCTAGCGCCCTCAAGCTGACGGAGTTCATCGTGGGTCATTTCAGCCTCCTTCTCACAAAGCTGGGCGATGGTTATGGCGTGCCGCCTTCGGCGGATGGCTGGCGTGAACCGAACCGTGGCAAGCCACGGCTCGGCCCTACGGGCTTTCATCCCGCACGCCTGCGCGCTCCGCTTGCCCACAGGCCAAGATCCTTAGACTCGGGCCATAGTCATCCCTTACCTTAGACAGCCAGTATCTCAACGATGAAAAAACAAAGAGGCCATATTTGGTCTGCCGAGCACTGAAACCTACAATTGCCGCGATCAATGGGCTTGAGTCCGTTCCTCCCCCCTTGCATCCTGCCAGCGAGGGCGTGCTTCCCTTCTGTATGCGACTAAGCTCCCAACAACCTTGTTGTCAGCGATCAATCGTGGAACGTGGCAAAGATCTTCGAACCCAGCGCCCATCAATCCATGCGATCAGACAGCGTAGATCTGAGACATGTCTCCATTAGCCCAGTCTAGGAGAGCTAGCCAAAGTCCATGGGGAATAGTCGTGCGACTCTCATGTCGATGGCGATATGAAAGTATCCGCAGCAGTTCAGGAGCTCGCTCAATAATGACTTCGCATACGGAGCGTAGCGCCTCAAAGGGGGCGGCGCTCATGCCAATGACCGAGCTGTGCTGCAGTTTACGTACAGATTGATAGGACTCCTCGATCTTGATCGGGTATTCGTGAGCGATCTGCAATGCCAGAATACAGAAGCGGTCGGCACCAAGCGTCGAGGCGAGGCGCTCGATTGCTTCGAGCTCATGCAGGTTGTTCCTCGTTAAGGCTATCAGATTCCGCACTCTTCCCCCGGTAGCTCCCTACAACTGTTCACTAATTCGCTCTCCCACGGCCCACGACTCCATCTGCTAGTCAGGCGGCATGCCCAGCGAACCTGGATCTTGCCGCGCTCTGAAGCAAGTGGAGCAAGCGTTGCACGTACCCCACCCACCGACAGGCGTGTTACTTATGAAACTTGCTAAAGCGGCTCGAAAGGGTCGCTGGCTCAATGGTTTCCCAGCTTTCTGGATCCGCCGTAACGCTGAACATTAGCCAGGCCCGCCACAGAAAAAAAGCAGCGACCATACTCGCTTCAATTGTCGCAAATACAGTAGTGTTATACATGTAATTCGGATCATCTTTGCCAAAGATCATCAGCACTGGAAATATTGATGCAAACCAGCCTGCAACGAACGTCAGGAAAAAAGCTATGGCAGCCGTAAATGCCATAAAAATAGGAACTTGATACCTGTAGTGAGTCGCGAACATTTTTTCGCCACTCTCTTTCTGAAGTCCATATATAAAGCCATCGTTTTCTTCTTTTTTACTTTTATTTTTAAAAACGCCGTACAACGTCACGTTTTCGCCAGCTTCCAGTTCTTCGTAAAACTTATTCGTCAGCTGTAATTTCGGTATCACTGCCCCATCAATACTGACATTAGCCTTATAACCGCCACTTATACGATCCGTATGCCGAACGTAATCGACTTTCCCAGAAAACTTCACGCAATCAAATTTCATTACTACCTATCCCTGCCTTCGGTCAAAAAATCGCATTCGGTTCATGCCTGGAAGCCTTCGATCATGGTTGCAGGTGGGCACGCGGCGGCTTCAATGCACGCTTTATAGAGCGGCTCGCTTCAAGGCAACCGAGCCATGTCCCACTAGCCCGCTCTCCTCATCAAACCAACTCTTCTGACACCGTGACGCCCTGGTCGAAGACCGCCTAATGAACCTGATGCCACGATAATATCACTATGATCTGTTTATCGGAACATGCTCCGCGTGGCTCTATCCTCGCTTTTGAGGATCCGTCTCATGCATCTGAAAGAAGCACTGGCAGGGGCGTTGCGTGGAGCTCGTGCTCATCAGGGGTTGAATTACGAAGAGTTGGCGGGGGCAACGCACAGAACGTACGTGGGGAAGCTTGAGCAGGCCCGAGCGAATGCGACGTTGGAGAAACTGGACGAGATCTCTGACTACCTAGGCCTCGATCTTTTGACTATGGTCACTCTTGCCATTGCTGCGCAGGGTGACGAACTTCCTTCCGAGGCTTTGCAACGTACTGCCCTGCGAATCAGGGAATTCGAAATTTCTGGAGGGTGGCAGTTAGTAGAGGAGCAATTCAGTGATGGAAAGCTCATCAAGCGCTCCCAGGGAAAGCCTAAGCAGCCCCTCAATGCGGACTCAATACGAGCCTTGAAAGCGCAAGGCCTTGACCGGAAAACAATCGCTGAAAAACTCGGAATTGCACGGACTACCGTTCAGAAGTATTGGAATACATAAACCTCCAGGCTATCGCGATCCCTCTTTCTTTACGTGATGTCTTTTGTGCTCGTGGCTACGGTGTATCCTTGGGCAAGGGTAAGCACTTGTGGTGTTGGCCATAACGTAGAGAGCAGGTTCGGATGGCTGAAATAGTGGGGGGTATTTGGTCGATGAAGTACGTCAGACTGATTCGCCACGGGGAAAGCGCCGCGAACGCTGGAGAAGCCAGTTCGGATCATGCGAGCATCCCGCTAACGCCAAAGGGTGTCGAACAAGCGCACTTGGTTGCTGGGGCATTCGCCCAGGCCCCGGATCTAATCGTAGCCTCACCGTTCTCTCGAGCCCAAGCAACGGCGATGCAGACAGTGGCTGCTTTCCCCTCCGTGTCGTTCGAAATATGGCCCATTCACGAGTTCACCTACCTTGAACCAGCACGGTGTACCAATACGACCATTGCCCAGAGACGAGATTGGGTGGACGCATATTGGGCTAAGACAGACCCAGCGTTCAGCGATGGTGAAGGCGCAGAGTCTTTCCTGGATTTTATATCTAGAGCTCAGTCTTTCTTGGATCGACTTGCAGAGCATGCTGCTCATGACATCGCCGTGTTCTCACATGGACAATTCATCAATGCGGTGGCTTGGCTGATTGAGTGCGCGCCACAGAAGATTGATGATCAAGCTATGGCTGAATGGCGGGAATACGAGATCACCAACCACGTGCCCAACTGTTCTGGCTACACGCTATCGAAGAGTCCAGACAGTGCGAATTGGACATTAAGTTCAGCGGAGTATCGAATAGACGTAGATCAGCGCGTCCCAGGCAGAACCTACCAAGTCACTCGCGATCCAGAGTGCCTGCCAATCGAAGAGCGTGTACAGGCTCTTTCAGCTGCGGTCTATCGACTGTCTGATGAAGATTCTGCTGTGTACGCTGAACATCTACTGCATGCGGCCAGAGAAAATGCGCCACTATCCGGGGTTCGTGACGTCGACGAAAACACGCCGCTCTCAGCGAGAGGGGTACTCATGCGCTCAATCGATTAGCTATGCGCCAACCCGCGCTAACCCGCGATCAATGTCGGGGTCTACAAAGTGCCCCGAGTGATGGCGCTGTTGCGACTGTTTCCGGAGCTTTTCCTGCTCGAGAGTAATCAGTGGGAGGAACAGTTTCGCGAGTATTGAAGCCAGTTTAATGGCCAGTTTCTGATCGAGTTCCTTGATTACACCTTTTGAGCAGCCCATCAGATAGATATCTCTGAGAGGTATATCTAAGGCAGCTAACGCACCCTCCATGAAGCCGTCGATGAAGCCATCAAGTCGCTCGCACTCAGTACGTATAGTCAACGTATCTGGGGCACTCCTGAAGTCCCAATGCACCTCAAAGGCGCTTCCTTTCATTTTTATTTGTATTTTCTGAGGTGGCTCTGGCTGGTATGACATGCTTCTTGCTCCATAGCGTTGCAACTATTGCTTTAAGCTCTTATTTCTCAAAGGCTTTTAGTCAAGGTAGCCGGTTATCGAGGAAAAGCCTGCAAAAAAATACTCCAGAGTATTTTTTTCTTGTCCAATCGTTTCGGGTCGGTGCTAACTTTGCGCTCGATTTGACCAAAGTAATACCTCGCCCGCAGCTCACCGGCAGGCATGTAGGGTGGCGGTAGGGATGGCAGTTACCCGTCCCCGCACAGATCCGTACGTGCGGAACTACCGCATACGGCTCCTGCCTCGGGTGTGTGACGCGAAGCGATCCTCAGGGTAAGGATGTGCATTTCCGGGTCTAGGTATGTAGAGGTCGGCAAGGCGCCCGTAACTGCGGTGTGATGTGGTGCAGCAATGCCGTGAACTGCATGCCCTTGTTTCTTCGGGCTGCTTCACGTACACCTTCAAGTCCCATCGACGCACAACTGATCCGGCTCAGTGTCCGGGGCGCGGGAGGGGGGGCTGTCGGTGTTCCCCTTGGCTACGTCCCTTACTCCACTATCTCCGCAGGGCCAGGCCCTTTGTTCGATGGCTTCTCAGGTAATACGGACGTATCCGACTTCTCAGCGGCGTGGGCAGTAGGGTTACGGCTTTTGACCTTTCCTGCTCCGCCCGGTGCTTGCACACCGGGCACTGCTGAGATCTCCCAGTTTCTGTGCGGAGGACTTCCCGACGTGCGCAGGGTCTCCGACCGCGCGGGATCAGAGCATGACTGGCGTATAATGCCATGCTCCGTATTGACTTCTGCTTCGCTTAATAGCATCCGCATCCCGAATTCCTGATTACGCGGCTCAATGGCTGGCCCATCGGTTTCCCCTGTCAACGCTTTACCCTGCACCTCACGGTGCAACATGCATGACTCGGGGCCTGGTTGATTCGCCATTTCTTACCAGTATCGAACTTTCATCGACGATCCTCCGCCAGCTTTAACTGGCGCCCTAAGCGTCCGGCCAATACACCTTTCGTGTTTATCCCCAAGCAACTCAGCACAGTCTTCACTTAATACCACGAAGCTTTCACATTTATCCGACAGAGGCCAGACAACTGGGCGCCTACTCTGACCGCTGCCATGAGTTGATATCGAGGGGGGGCAAGCAAAGCAGTCCTGATAGCCGGGACTTGATGGGTAATGTTGACGCAATCGTAATGACCAAGAACGCACTTACAATCCGCTCAGTAAGGAATTACCTATGTCCATCGGAGCCGTATCCGCTTCAAATCCAGTGACTATCAGTGGGTTAAGTTCTGCCCAAAGTCAGCCACAGACGAAAGAAAGTCAGGCAACGACTTCTGCCACTGCTACCGCGACTATCAATGTCGCAGCAGCACTGAAGGAAGCCACTGAAACTGCCGCGCAAACCGCTCAAGAGGCGGGGCATGGTGATCATCAGGCGCAGCGCTTGATACAAAAGCACCACCATCAACCCGCCAGCACAGCAGCGCCAACGTCTGGTGTTGTGAATGGTAACGGGCAGATAACCGGCGAGATCATTAATACTAAAGTATGATCGCTCGGACGCGCCGCAAAAGGCTGGCGAATCCTGCGCAAGCAGGGTTTTCCGGTTGCTATCAAAACACAGTAATACACCACTCCTACTGCACTCTGGCCCAGTGGGTATCTGTAGGCTTCGGCGTGAGGTTCTTTCGAAAGTCTAGCTGTCCTCGAACCTGCGCGTGCTGTTCTATCCATTCACCAGACTTTCTGGATTTTCCCTTGGGTAATCTGCTCGTACATGCGCCCCCTTCGGTGGTTTCGCGCATTACCGACCACCGCCGATACGATGCCGCTTTGAATGTGATCCAGGTAACGGACATCTTTCTCGGTGAAATAAAACGCACTTGGTAGCCCAAGGCAGTCATTCGATCCTGCAATTCATAACCCGGATTACGTTTATCTGCTGTAAGCGTCTGCCCAAAACCTCTAAGCGCCCAGCGAACCCGCCTTGCACAGATCAGGTAGGCATCCGCTGATGCGGCAGCAGTCGCTCGATCTCGCAGGCCCGCTGCGTTGGCAGTCGCACCAGCACATCTTTGAGATAAGCATACGGATCATGCCCATTCATGCGCGCGAACTGGATCAAACTCATGATCGACGCCGCCCGCTTGCCGCTGCGCAGCGTTCCAGCAAATAACCAGTTCGACCTCCCAAGCGCCCACGGCGGTTTAGGTTCTCGATTTGATTGTTGTCGATAGGCGCAGCACCATCTTCCAGGTAGCGCGTCAGCGCTACCCAGCGTTTGAGGCTTTAATCCAGAGCCTTGGCCGTGGCCGAACATCCACTCATGCAGTTTTCGACGATGGGCACCGCTGTTTCCTGGCGTAATCGCCAGCGATCTTCGTCGCTCATTTCCTTGACGTTTCGCTCGACTTCGTACAGTCCGCCAATCGAGTGAAGAGCCCGCTCCGCCAACTGGCTTTTATTGGCGATACGCAATTGATCTCGAAAACGCTCATAACCCCCAAGCGTGTCAACGACTCAGCTCAAAGCGTGAGCTACGAGCTGATATCACTGTGATTTTCGCCTGCTGCTATTCTGTCGTTTCCCAACAAGGAGTTGAAAAATGCACGGTGAATACTCGCTGTCAGACGTATTGGAAAGGATTTACCAAAACCAGCTCGCCCTGGAGGCAGCCCTGATGGAGTTGACCCTCCACGTCGAGGCTCACGGTCATGCAGATGTTGGGAATAATGTCCGAGGTGCCCTCGAGACAATCGGCGAGAACTCTGGCCACATCAAACAAGGACTAGCCCGGTTTAAAAAGCTCCCATGAGGCAGCCACTGTTCGATTTTGATCTCAAACGCGTCTCACGCGAGCACTACATAACAGGGAAAGCCGCCATCAATTTTCCGCACGCTGGGAGCACAACTGGTGGGTGGCATTTTCTGTCGTACTTCGACCGAGAAACGGGGGTGTCAAAGGTGTCGTTGGCGGGCATCCATTATCCAGATACCACCGGTTTTTTTGGTGACGCGGGCGTCATTGACGTCACTGACCAAATGGCACAGCGTGGCTGGTCTGTAAAAGATCGACAGCTGTACATGGCAAATCACTACCGAGCTACAGCCGACATCATTGTGAGGTGGGCACTGAGCAAGTCCGAGCACTGTAATGTTGAAGTGGATGAATGGTTTCCATCCCTTTCCGATAAGCAACGATTGCTCGATCTCTTAGCTACTGGGAAGTCAAAGCTTCAAGAGGTGAGCGGGCTGGAGAAGGTGGAGGTTTGGCTCAGCTCGCAGCAGCGTCGGTGGATATGATCCCGATAGTTGGAAGGCTAGGAAAGCGAGCGAGACCTCTCATGCATTGCGTGCGTATGACTAATAGCCTTCGCTGGGCAAAGGGTAGTGCCTATTTCTTGAGCTACTACTTCCTCTAGTTTATGATGGCTCTGTATCCCCCTAGGGGGGATATAAAATCATCTGAAAACGGGAAACTCGTCGCGTTCTTTCTTCGAGAAATACTCGACAACCAGATGGGAACGCGCCTTCCATTTGAGAGTTCTCATGCTGAAAATCCTAGCCAACCGAACCTACCGTCACCTCTTCCTGGCACAAGTGATTGCGCTCGTTGGGACTGGTCTTGCCACTGTTGCATTAGGACTATTAGCGTTCGACCTTGCAGGTGCCCAAGCGGGCGCTGTCCTCGGTACGGCGTTGGCGATCAAAATGATCGCTTACATTGGTGTTGCGCCGATTGCAGCCGCTTTTGCAGAACGCCTACCTCGTCGGGCAATGCTGGTCTCGCTGGATTTGGTGCGAGCCCTGATTGCGTTGGCTCTGCCGTTCGTGACTGAGGTCTGGCAAATCTATGTGCTGATTTTCGTACTACAGTCGGCCTCGGCAGCATTCACACCGACGTTCCAGGCAACCATTCCGGACATCCTGCCGGACGAGGACGACTATACCCGTGCCTTGTCGCTATCGCGTCTGGCCTACGATCTAGAAAGTGTCGCCAGCCCGATGCTAGCTGCCGCACTGTTGACTGTGATCAGCTTCCATAACCTGTTCGCCGGCACCGTCATTGGTTTCCTCGCCTCTGCGGCTCTGGTCGCAACAGTGCTGTTGCCAAAAGCGAAGCAGACACCAAGACGCAGCATCTACGAACGAACCACCCGAGGCATGCGCATTTTCCTGGCCACACCCCGCCTGCGAGGGCTGCTGGCTCTCAATCTGACGGTAGCTGCCGCCAGTGCCATGGTCATCGTCAATACGGTGGTGCTGGTGCAGTCGCGCTTTGCTCTGCCTCAGAGTTCTACGGCATTGGCACTGGCCGCATTTGGCGGAGGCTCGATGGTCGCAGCCCTAGTCTTGCCTCGACTGTTGAAAAACATCAAAGACCGAACTGCCATGCTGTTTGGCGGAGGAATATTGGTCGCAGGTTTAGCGGTTGGCATCAACCTGACCACCTACAACTTCCTGTTGCCGCTGTGGATGGTGCTCGGCGTGGGCTACTCCCTGGCTCAGACCCCGAGCGGTCGGCTGTTGCGTCGCTCAGCACATGCCGAAGATCGCCCGGCGCTGTTTGCCGCCCAATTTGCGCTATCCCATGCTTGCTGGTTGATTACCTACCCATTGGCGGGATGGCTGGGAGCCAACATCAACCTCACTGCGTCGTTTGTTGGGCTCGCCGTCGTGGCAGGTAGTGCTCTGGTGGTCAGCATCGTGATCTGGCGTCCAGCTCATGACCAGGAGTCGATCAAGCACACCCATGAGAATCTGCCGGGCGATCACACGCACTTCGACGGCCAAGAGGGTACGGGTCACGAACACCCATACGTGATCGATGATCAACATCGCCGATGGCCCAACAAGTGATCGTAAGTTTCTAAGACTTGCTAAGGCTGGTGACCGGCATTCAGACCAGCAACCGTATGGCTTGCAGAGCGGCAAGGTGGCCTGGATAGAACCAGTAGCCCCATTGCCCGACCGGCCAGACCTTGAAGGTGAAAGTCTGACGCAGAAGCCAGAGCCCGATCAGGGGAGCCGCGAACGCGGAGCTCAAAGCCAGCAATGAATAGATTTCCAAGTCCATCGCCCTGGTCACGATGCTGCTGCGGGTATTGCTCAACAGGCATAGAGCCGCTGGCAGAAACCAAAGAATTCCGGGGGTCTTGATTGCTACTAAGACAGCTGTTGGAACAAGTGCACCGTAGAAGCCGTACATCAGTGGATCATCTAGCAAGTACGCAATCGCGGCGGCCATCAACGCCATAGCGCTGCTCAACAGAGTGCGATGCTGCCACCCCCAGGCAATCACCAGCCCCAATGCAAGCGTCACCAACACGTTGAATGATCCCGAGGTGCTGATGTAGCGATAAGGCACTTCTGAAATGGCAGCAAACAACAGCATCAACGCAAGGTATCGACCATTCGTCGCCGTCAGCAATTCGCCCGGTTTGGAGCGCGCCACGTTGGCCGCAATGGCGACACAGAACAGCGGAAAAGACAGTCTTCCCAGAATAAACAAATTGCTCATCTCCGGCCACACCAGGCGCAAGTGATCGATAACCATGGTCAGCATCGCCAGCCACTTGATCAGATCCAGGCTACGGCTTCGGCTCTTGAGTGAAGAATGCGGGGTTGTATGAGCCGTCGTCATGTCCACCCCAATGTGACGGCGGTCAGCACGAGATAACGCACGCCCTTGGCCAGGGTGACGATCAGTAGGAAACTCCAAAATGGTTCGCGCATGACTCCGGCGACGACCGTCAGCGGATCGCCAATGATGGGCACCCAGCTCAGCAACAGTGACCAGCGCCCGTAGCGCAGATAGGACTGCTGGGCTTTTTCTAACTTGCTCTCGCTCACGGGGAACCAGCGCTTGTGGCGGAATCGCTCAACAGAACGGCCCAGAAGCCAGTTCAGTGCGGAGCCAAGAACGTTGCCAAAAGTGGCGACCGCCAAGAGCGTAGAAACGACGTACCGGTCGGAGAGCAACATCCCGACCAGCACAGCTTCAGACTGCATTGGCAATAACGTGGCGGCACCGAATGCAGCCAGGAAAAGACCAACGTAGCTGGTGAGTTCGAACACTCAGACGTCGCCTTATGCGTTCAGGCCGATCCAGCCATGGAAGCCAACGTACAGACCAACACCGATGATCAGCACGCTGGACAGATAAGGGGCTCGACGCGCGACGGTGCCCATCCAAGGCCAGCGGTTGGAGGCCTGCTTGGCGCCAATAGCGGCAGCTGCACCGACGGTTACCAGTGTGAGCGCCAGACCAATACTGAAGCACAGGACGAGCACGCCACCCAACGCGACTTCTTTGACCTGAAGGCAGAGCAGCAGAACAGTGATGGCCGCTGGGCAAGGAATGAGCCCCCCCGTCAAACCGAACATGATGATCTGTCCCGTGGTGACCTCACGATTGGTGAAGCGCTTACGGATATCGTTGGCATGCGCACGTTCATGCGCATCCTGGTACCCATCAATCGACAACTCCAAGCCTTCCAATTCGGAATGAGCATGCCCGTGATCGTGCTCCTGATACTGGAGATCGTAATCATGGGAGTGGCCTGCATGCCCAAGACTCAAGCGAGCACTGAACTCGTGTGGCTCCGGAATATCGACCGTCGACTCCAGGAAGCCTTCGCGCTCAACGAAAGAGAACGATTGGGCGCTACCGTCCGGACGAGTAGTCATCAGGCGAACATCTGAGGCTGCCCAAGCGTGCCCGGTCAATGTCTTCATGCGCCAGTGCGGTGGCACACCGTCTTCGAAGATCGACAGCTCAACACGACCATGGCCAGTATCGATTCGGTGGGTTTCATCATGATGGCCGTGGTCATGCTCGCCATGGTGGTGATCATCACCTTGCTCGAACTTGAACATCTGCTCACCGCGCCAGGTACGCCAAAGCATCCACAGCGCAATTACGATGATCAGGGCAGAGGATGCTAGCTGGAAGTATGGCTCAGTGGTTTGAGCGTCCAGGCCTTTGCCCAGATACATGCCGCCGATGGCGACCAGCCACACTACGGCGGTGTGCGATAGCGTTGCAGCCAGCCCCAGCAATACGGCCTGTTTTACCGAGCCACGGATGGCCACGATGAAAGCCGCCATCATGGTTTTTGAATGGCCCGGTTCAAGCCCATGCAAAGCACCGAGCAGAATGGCGCTCGGGAAGTACAGCCAGGCGTGCGAACCACCCTGTTGCAAGAGTTCAGCGAAGTTGGGCATATCAGTCCTAAAGGTACTTGGTGATTTGTTTGAAAGCTTCCAGCGGTGCACGCTCGCCATTGCCCAGCGCCGAAACGGTGTCCTCAAGGCAGTGATCAATGTGATCTTGGATGAGCGTTCGTTTTGCCTGACATACGGCTTTCTCAACTGCATGCAACTGCTGAGCAATGTCCACGCACTCACGACCCTCTTCGATCATGGTGATGATGCTGCGTAAATGGCCGTCCGCTCGTTTGAGGCGCTTGATGATCGCCTCATGACTTTGGTGGGTATGGGGATGGCTGTGTTCGTGTTCGTGCTCACTCATGACTTGAGCCTCAGGCCTCAATGAATTACGCTGGCATCCTATCCCCCCTAGGGGGATGCGGTCAAACGCGTAAAAGCCCTATAAACGAGTTGAAACCCTAACGCCATGTTCAGCAGAACACTGACAACGACGGTGGTAATCGCACTTGCTCTCGCCATGTTGGTGGCTTGGGCCGGGCATACCTATTCGTTATCAGTGGCGTCGAAACAGCCAGCCTGGGAGATCGCGCAAGACGCCCATCACTCCCACGGCGAAGAGGCTTCATCCAGCTACTCGAGTCTTTCAGATCACTACCATTCGCCATTGACCCCTGATCACCAGCACGAAACACCGCAACTTACAGCGGCGTTGATGCTGGCGACATCCCCGATGCTATCCATCCGGGTCGATGCGCTTCGAGACTCTGTTCCCCTGCCGCCGATATTCTTGATCGAGCGTCCACCCCGTCCTTCGTTCGCATCTTGACCTTGGCCGCAATGCGGCCTTCGATCTCTGCAACGTAGGATTGATCTATGCATTCGTACTCGATGAGCGGAGTCGGCGCGTTTACTGCGCCTTCGCACCGCCCACTATTGCTGTTGTTTTTACTTGTCGCTGCACTTTTCTTTGGAATGCCCGAGGTGATGGCTCACGCCGTCGCGGAAGGTGACAAGGGCTTCATCCAGGAAAGTTCCGGCGTCATGTTGCTGCCCTTCATCTACATGGGCGCCAAGCACATGATGACGGGGTACGACCACCTGCTGTTTCTGTTCGGGGTGATCTTCTTCCTCTACCGCCTGAAAGACGTGGGGCTCTACGTCACGCTATTCGCTGTAGGCCACTCGGTCACGCTGCTGCTGGGTGTGCTGACCGAGATCAGCATCAGTTCGTACATCATCGACGCCATCATCGGCTTCTCGGTGGTGTACAAGGCGCTCGACAACCTGGGCGCATTCCAGCGCTGGTTCGGTTTCCAACCCAACACCAAGGTGGCCACGCTGATCTTCGGCTTGCTCCACGGTTTTGGCCTGGCGACGAAGATCCAGGAGTACGAGATCTCGCCTGATGGCCTGATTCCGAACCTGATCGCCTTCAACGTTGGTGTTGAGATCGGCCAGTTGCTGGCCCTCAGCGCGATTCTCATTTTGATGGGTTATTGGCGGCGCACTGGCAGTTTCTGGCGCCACGCATATACCGCCAACGTCGCCATGATGAGTGCCGGTTTCCTCTTGATGGGTTACCAGATCACCGGCCTGTTTGTCTCCACGTAAGGAATTCTGACCATGTTCAATACTCCGCTTCCCACTGTTAATGAATTGCCAAGCACTCGCAAACTGGTGCGCTCCACTGTCATTGCCCTGCTGACTGCGGTCGGCCTGCTGGTGACAGTGGTTATGCCTTCGGAATATGCCGTCGATCCAACGGGTGTGGGCCGAGCACTGGGACTGACCCAAATGGGCGAATTGAAGATCATCCTTGCTCAGGAAGCTTTGGCGGACGCCGCGCCACCTCAACCAGCTACTCCAGCTCCAGCTCCACATGTTGCGCAAGTCCAGCCTATTGCGAAACCTGTTGCTCAGCCGGCGCCCACATCCACTTCAGCTTTGAAGAGGAATCAAATGAGCGTCACGCTCAAGCCCGGTGAAGGGACGGAAATAAAGCTCGAAGTCTTGAAGGGCAAGTCTGTTAGCTACGAATGGACTGCGGTTGGTGGGCCTGTGAACTTCGATACCCATGGCGAACCGTACAACGGTGAGAAGGGATACTTCCACAGCTACAGCAAGGGCAAACAGGTCAAAAGTGACAAGGGTGAATTTACCGCCATTTTTGACGGCACCCATGGTTGGTTTTGGCGTAATCGCAGCAACAGCGACGTGACCATCGCACTGAAAACAACCGGCGATTACTTGAGCGTAAAACAGTAATCCGACACAACTATGGCTGTCCTACTGCCGAAAATGCAGTGTTCAGCCTGCCCCCAGGCCATTTATTCACCAACTTTTGAAGAGTCCTTCCATGAAAACCCCAACCACTCTGTTTCGTTCGATGCTCCTGATCTGCTTCCTCGGCCTGATGACGGCATGCGGCGGTGGTGAGAAAGGAGAGACCTCCGAGAGCGCCGAGCACGGGCATTCACACGAATAACACTTTGGAAAACCACAAGGCCGCGATTGCGGCCTTATGGCTATTCAGTTATCAACAGTTCTTCAGATTGGTTCCCTCGATAATGCGAGTATCTGGGCAATAGACACGGATCCGGAAAAACTTTAGCTTGATCAAACGAAGGATCAACGGAGCGGAAACGGGATGAAAGACTCTTTTTCCAAGCGCAACGGATTTCATAGCACCCAAGAGAGTGAAATCACCATCAGGGAGGATGCGCCAGAGGAGTTGCGAGGGTATCTGGTTCAGTTGAGCTATGAATGCGGATTCAAGCCCTCAGATCTCCGTGCCATTCTTTGTAAAGCCTTAAAAAAGCAGCCTGACTCGAATAACTGGAGCGAATTTCCCAACGTTGACTGGGAGGTGAACAATCTTCTCCAAGAATGTAAGTGGTACAAAGTTTATGACGTAATCGAACGCATCCAGACCGATTTGGGTCAGCACAACTACAACCCGGATACGTACGAACATTTTCACACCGAGTTGAATGACTATTTCGTAGAGAATGGCATTGGTTGGAAGCTTGCAGATGGCCTGGTCGAAATTCGTGGCCCGGAGTCATTCGAAGTCATCGTAAAGAGTGCTCGGGAGACAGAGAGCGAATACGGTCATGTGACAGCGGGTAAGGAACTGCACGAAGCAATAGGTGATCTCTCCCGTCGCCCCTCTCCTGATCCAACAGGTGCCATCCAGCATGCTATGGCATCATTAGAGTGTGTTGCCCGAGAAGTCACTGGTGATGTCAAAGCGAATCTGGGTGACATTCTCAAACGACACAACACCATCATTCCTCCCCCACTGGATCAGGCTGTAGCGAAGGCTTGGGGTTACGCATCTGAAAATGGTCGGCACATACGCGAAGGACGAGAGCCTTCGTTCAACGAGGCTGAGTTAATAGTTGGCCTGTGTGCCTCTCTCGGTAATTACCTCATTAAAAGTGCACAGGCGGACGCCCCAGATTGAGCAAAGGATGGTGATTTCCATCAATGCTAATGGGCGCGACCGTCACTGCAAAACTCGTGGCGTGAAATGGTGCTGACCCCCGTGAAAGACGTAGGAAATCCCGCAGACTCGCACGCCCATTACCGCGCTGAAATGTTGCGAGCACGTACCTAGAGTTCTCGGTCGTCATCACCCAAAACCGGCCTTCACGCTCGACTTTCAACACGTAAGAAGTCCTGATCAGATGACCATCGCCAAACCGACCATAATGATCTTTTCGCTCGTGGCCAAAAACCACGCCGATGCCAGCACGAGCTTTTATGGATACTCCGCAGAGATAGGCTGTTATCGGTTTGCCGAAGCCTTGCGCCTGTGCTTTCAGGACTCGTGCGAGATCGAAATCTGTATGGCGCTTGCCATGAAAATTCACATCCAAAATGTTCAGCATAATTGCGCTCCTTTCGCAGCCCGTATGGCGTTACCAGGAAATCCACACGGAACCATCTGCGCTGATATCTTGCGGGATTCTTGGTAAATTTCAGGCTGTACGAATCATGTTCGCGTGATAGACCGGACGAAGGTTGCTCAGCACATCACTGTTGAAGCCAGGTTGGTGAGAGCTGTGATATTTGGAGCCTGTCTCGACCTCCAGCAGGCAGACAACACACTCGTGTTGGTCTTCGCCAAGCGTCACCTTGGTCAGTGTCTCCATGCGCCAAGCTCCCGTGCCATTCATGTGGGCGGGAGTGACTACTTGTACCTCTGTGATGATCGTCTCAGCGTCTTGGGAAATCAGGAGTTGCTGAAGTCGAGGTTCGCTGTCGACCATCAGAACCGCCTCTGAAATTCGGCCCTTGGTCTTGGCCTGAACTGTTACGTGATACCAGTGATTAAGAAGCACTTTGGATACCTGATGCCATTGGTACTGACCCTCACCGAACATGCCCGGTAGGCCCAGCATGTCGGCGTCGTGTGTTCTAAACATCGTATGTCCTTGGCCTGAAGGGGCTCCGATATAGAGCGCAGGTTAGAAGAGGGAGAAAACGTCTTTCAGGCTCGCGAGCTGTTCATGACCAGGGCCAATCAACACGTACACAGAGTTTCTGGTCTCGAACGCAACACCGTCGTGGAAACCGGTGCACATGCTTGAACGAACCCAATCGCCCCGTTCGAAACGGCCTTGGCTGTCCTCGGCCACGTTGTGAGCAAACAGGATCATCGGGAGCTGGCCCGCTGCATGGCATTTGAAGAGTTCGTCGCGAGTGACTTCAATGCGAAATATTGTCCAGTCTCGAACCAAGCAGTAAGGCTTTTCGGGAAAACGTTGGTTCGCCATCGCTCGCGCTTCAGAGCTGCTCGACAGGCCTTCCAGTGGTGTACGTGGCCCCTTCATAAACTCGGGCTCTTCGACGCTAGCCATAAGGCTTCCTCTCATTAATTACCATCAAATTGACAACTCCAACCCTCGCTACATGCTGCTTACGATGGCTCGCAAAATTCACGGCAGCGCTGCGTCCTAGTGGCCGTGGCGCGTGGATGAGGCTATTAAACCTCTACATAAGCCACAAGGCAATCATAATGAACCTAATTGGGCGTGTTATGACGCTCCAGAGTATGGCTTTATCCTCAGATTTGATTGGGGAAAAAACCAATGGATGCGGCAGAAGCACTGGCTGTCGTGGTTCGTGGGATTCGCAGAGGCCAAGGTTTGTCCCAAGAGGACATCAACAACCTCGGGCGCTCTCATTTCAGCCGGATAGAGCGGGGGGAAGTAAGTATCGGACTCGATGTCTTGGTGAAGCTCGCCGGGATCCTAGACCTCGATCCGGCTACGCTCCTGCTTATGGCGACCTCCATGCAAAATCACGAGTCATTCAAGGACGGCCAGAAACGTCTTACGAAGCAACTCGCAAGAATTAGGAAGGCAGGGATCGATCTTGAGATTGAGTCGCAGGCTCGAACTGGAAAGCCACGTCCTGGGCGGCCAGCTCGTCCTGATGCGGCTAGAAATGCCATTGAGGCCAATCGATTGAAGCAGTGGGGAATTTCTGTTGCTGAGATCGCGGAAAGGTTGGGGCTTTCTGAAGCGACTGTTCGTAGGTATTTGAAAACAACCAAGCCCGAACAGCCGTGACTTTTGAATGACCAGCATCAGGCTGAAAATTTCCCAAGAAGGTTTGCTGTGGAAGAGTGCTCTGCAACACCTTGGCCCCGTAGGGCTTCATCACATTGTTGTCGAACTATGGACAAAGGCAGAGCCGCGAGCCCGCGCAACCGTCGAGTATCTGGAAAGTCTTCACATTGGCAATGACGTGCTGAATATACTGAGAATTGCCCAAGCTTCTGTAGGCGCGGTGGTGCCTTATAGGCCGCTTGAGTCAGACAGAATCGCGATCTACTCCGCTCACGCCGAGCATCTTGCCGACAAGTTGTTGCGGGCCATGCCTATCGAAAAGCTGTCGCCCAGCTTGAAGGGTGCCAGGCTTGAGGTTGATCTGGGAATGTAGGTCGGAGCACCGGGCGACTCAAACATGCCTCCAGAAGACACGCTGGAGCAGCCATCCTAGTAGAATTTGTCGAGCTAATTACTGCCACTTTGAGATGTTCTATGAACACTGATTTAACTGAAGAAGAAATGCGTCGTGCGTTATTCGGTACGTCTCAGCCCGAAGAGCAGGTATCTGCTCCTCTAGTAGAGGAGCCTGTGGAAGAAGTTGTGCTCGCGAAACCAGTGGTCGCTCCAGCAGCCAAGAAGAAAGCGGCAAAAGCATTTACACCTAGGCTGAGGGTCACGTTACGCGTTGGAAACGAGTTTGAGGGGAAAATGATCGAGTTGATTCACGAGGCCGATACGTTGAGCTCGTTGCTTGCTGAGCAGGAGGCTGTGAAGGCAGCAAGGAAGAAGTACAAGTATGTTGAGGTGCTATCGGTTAAATCGATGTAGACAGCCCCAACTAACCTGGTTCGGCGAAGGGGCGGCCCGTACCCGGATAATCTACTGTACTGCCCATGCGGGCAGGGGGTCATGACTCTAAGCGCTTTGAAACTCACATTCGGATACTGCGCTTGCTTTAATTAGATGCGGCCCTGATTACGAACGTTACCTACGGAATAGGAACGACAAGTTCTTGTCAGTCTTCGGGCTATAATATTTAAGCATGATGCACGTGGCTAAGATGTTGCTTCACTGCTGTTAAAGAGTCACCTACAGCTCTGACAGCTGATTTGATGTCACTTCTTGCTACTCCAAATTTTTTGGCCCAATGCTTGAGTTCAGTAATGTCGTTGATATTGATTCTAATCGAGTCGGTATCGAATGCAGGATCTTGCCTTTGCATAGAAAATTCCATAGTAGATTGTTGACTTAGCAAGCTCGCGCCAGTTTCTTTGGCAAGCTAGGCTCCTCAGGTTATCTGGAAGTCCATCACTTTGCGGTGAAAATAAGCAATGGATCGGTATTATTTCGGCGGCAAGTGCACCTACCCTGTCGTTGCCTAGTAAGCCGAGATCCAGACGCCCAAGTCATGACCATGTGTGTTCAGTGCAAGCGGTAAATTTCCGCAAGTCCACAGTGTAGCTTGTATCGGTTAGCGCGCCTGAATTTAAGCGTCTGGATCGTTGTTTGTGCCCTGATAGGTCAGCGGCCCTGGAGCGGTGTCATGACTTACCCGTCATAGAATCGAAGGTTTTCAGCAGATCATCCATTGCTGCCTTGCAATCGGCTTGCTTGGGTGTACTTGCTCGCAGGGCGTCGAGTGCCCTATCAATTGCTTTGTCCAGCACATGCCAATCACTGGCAGCACGGGGTTTAATTCCTGCTTCGGCAGAGTCCCATGAGGTTTCTAGATCCTTGATGCGAGCTTTTGCTCCAGCGAGGTCGTTTTTTTCGGTGAGGCGGAAAGTATCAGCCGCGATGCTTCGGAACTCAGATAGGTCACCCAACTTTGAAGCAGACTGGGCAGATGCGCTGACCGGGGTGGGCTGTATTCCAGAGGCGACCTTATCGGAAGGTTTCGAGCAGCCAGCGGCGATGCTCAGCAAAAAAATAGACGACACGATAGCAACTTGACGGATCATAATTTGAAGAGTGGGCATGACGATTCCTCGATGGTTTTTAACCAGTTATTGATTTGCGGATTTACGGTTACTGATACTTACTTGTGCTACGCCTACCAGAAGAATAATGACGCACAGGAAAATTGCGCTCGTCCAAGTGGCCCCCATGCCAAGGCCACCATAGGTCTTAGCTTGAGTAAGCAAGTCGCCGAGAGAGGCGCCAAAAGGACGGGGCAGGATGTAAGCCAGCCAAAAGGTCAGCACCACGTTCCCACCCAAACGCCAAGCCACCAGAGTGGCGGCAATAAGCGCACCGAAAATAAAAACACCAAGGGTGAAACCCAAGCCCAGCGCTTCGGTGGCTAGATCGCCGGCTGCTGTGCCAAGCGCAAAGGTGCAAAGTACGGTCGTCCAGTAAAAAAGCTCCCTTCTAGGCGTGACAATTTCACGAATCGACAGGTTTCGCTCGACCTTGTACCAGACTAGAAAGTTGATCGTCAGCAGTACCGCAAAGAGCGCCGTGCTGGTGTACAGGCTGATATCTAGCATGTCGGTCATGACGTCGGTAATCTGTGTCCCGACGATGCTTACGAGTACCACTGTTAGCCAGTAAATCCTGGGCGAATAAGCCTTTGTACGGAGCTGGAAATACAACGCTAGCATTAGCAATGCGGCCATGCCGATGGAAGTCCAGGCAGCTCCTAAACCAGCGTTTACGGCCAGGAAGTCCGCCCCTGTTTCCCCCACCGTAGTGGACAGTATTTTTATGACCCAGAATGACAATGTCACTTCAGGTACTTTGTTGAGCCATCCGACTTTGTCGAGATTCATGTGATGACAGCCTCTTTTGATATGCGCTGAGCTTATGTAAAGGCGAAGTTAGATAGCGGAATTTTTCTGAGGTTGAGCGATTACAGCTCTGTGGCCGCGCTTTAAGTTTTTAAACCCTGCGTTATCTGGTTGTACATCCTGACTCTTCTGTGATTGCTGGTGTAGCCACCGAGTGAGGAAATCGTTCCACTTTGAATATGGTCTAGATAGCGAAACATTTTCCGAGGCGATATGAATCTAATTTTATAATCTAACTCTGCCATCCTATCCTGAAGCTCATAGCCTGGATTGCGTTCGTCCATTTGAAAGTGCAAGCTGTGCTTTTTGATCAACCTTACATTCCATAGGGTGCAGAAGCTTTTTAGGTGTTTTTCCCTATATGGTTTCGGTTCCCTTGATTTTATTCCAAGCGCTTTGAGACTACGCCTGGTGTAATGTTTAAAAAACCGTGATGATACTCTCCAGGCCGAGCGAAAAAAGCCTCTATTCAGCTGCTCCAAGCATCCAACGGCTGCTACGTCTTGTTGTTCGGCGCATTGCGCGAGCATCATGTTAAAAACTTCAAGGTCATAAATGAAAGTGTCGGTATGCAAAAGAAATACATATTCCGTCTCCACGAAACCTAAAGCGAGATCAAGAGCTCGGCCATGAGCAATATTCCCAGCCTCCAGGTGTTCTGGCTTTCGCTCAATCAAGTTGATCCATTTTAAAGTTTGAAGATACTCTGTGCTTGAATCTCTGGAGTCGTTGTCCACCACATAAACAGAAATACCTTTTTCTTGCACGGTATCTTGCAGGAGTTGAAGGCATTTCTTGGTCAGCTCGAGCGACTTGTAGTTAACCAAGGCGATGCTGTAGTTTGCTTTTTTTTGGTTATGAACGTTCATAGCTAACTAATCCTCGGATTTTATTGCCTTTGTTACAGGTTGGCTTGATTTTTTTGCACTGACTAATGGAGGTGAAAACCAGCGAAGCCGCCCAGCTACTGACCCTCGAAAAACCGCGCTCGCCCAATTCTGAAGTGTTGACTCGGATGCGCGTAATTAAACAGTCATAAAAGACTAGGCTTCTTATTGCAGAGCCATTTTCGATAGACAAGCTCAGTGCCTAGCTGTTTTTTTTTAAAACGGTTTGTGTCTTTATTTTGAGCCTAGAGGCTTATAATTCAGTTCCCTTGAAGATGAATTTTTTGACAGGTTTGCCGCTATGGAGCGACGATACTATGAGATGTGGTTGTTCCCCCCCAATGATCGTCGCTCCTAATAGGTAGGCGGAAAATGCAGGACGTAATTCTGAAACGAAGGTAGGTCAGAGACCGCTAACGTGCATAGCGGGGGATCCAAATACAGGGACATCAGTTGAGCCCAGAGGCAGGCAAGCAATCGAACAGATTGGCCGCCGATTTACGAACTCTTTAGATATGGATCCGAGGTCTCAAGCGTGTTGTGCTTTACCTATCAAGTCAACCCGGCATCCAGGCCGGGCATCGTGCACCTGTAGGGACATGTCATGTAAACGTGCCACAGCTGAAACCATACTTAAGCCCAGGCCATTTCCTGGCGTATGACGGCTGGACTCTGAGCGATAGAGTCTACGGAAAACCGCTTCCCGTTCCTCCTCCGGTATTCCGGGCCCATGGTCACGGATACTGATTCCGCAGTTGTTAGCATCTGCCGAGACTGTTACTTCAACTTCACTTCCATCCGGTGAAAACTTGATGGCGTTATCGATGAGGTTGCAAACCGCATCAAACAGTAACTGCGAGTCACCCATTACTGTATCGACTCCCTCGCATGGCTTGAACTTTAGACTCATACCACGCTCATCAGCGAGAGGTTCAAAGAGCTCAACTGCATCTGCGCAGATTTTATTGAAACCAACAAGGCTAAAATTGCTGCGTCTAGCACTACCTTCTATTTCTGAAATCCGCAGCAGTGCCCGGAAGGTTTGCATCAGGCCCTTAGCATCCTCAATGGCTGTGTCGATGGCGCTGGCGTACTCTTTTTGCGTCAAGCTACGCCGCTGTGCACGTTCTAATCCAGCGATCAAGCGAGTCAGCGGTGTTCGCAAGTCATGAGCAATATCATCGCATACACCTTTGACTTCACTCATCAGCCGTTCAAGTGCATCCAGCATGCCGTTTACCACGCCGGCAATACGATCAATATCGTCGTTATTTCCCCGTGTAGGTAAACGCCCACTGAGATCACCCTCCACAATTATTTTTATGGAGCGGCTAAGTACGTCTAAACGGCGGCGAGCAGATACGCCTAATGCAATCGCTCCTAGTAGCCCAACTACTATAAGTAGTGAGCCACCTGAAACCAGAGCATTGACTAAAAGTTCGTCAAACTCACGAATATCGTGAATGTCCTGGCCGATCAGAAGAGTGCTTCCATCATCCAGTTTATGAACAAGGTAGCGGATAGGCCGATCATGCCCGTTAGCTTTATCCCAGAAAAATTCCTCAGGCTTATCGTATGCACTGAACGTAGGCGGGGTTGATAGCGCCCCCGCAATCGTTGTACCTGCAGAGTCGAATAGCGTATATGGGAGCCGCCCTTCGGGGTCTTGTTCCGTATGTTTAAGTATTTCTGTACGTCGTAGCGCAGGCGCCTGGGCGTTTTGGCGGTCTACCTCTCGATGCAGTGCAGTATCCACCTCTGAGATCAGATATCCGGTAGTCTGCCAATAAATATAACCAAATAAGGCAAAAAACGAGCAGCCAAATAATGCCAGGAACATAAGGGCTGTTCGAAAGCTGATGGTACGTGGAATCTCACTCAGGCGAACGTAGGACATAACCAGCCCCCCGAATGGTTTGGAGCATTGGAGAATCGCCCTCGCCATCAATCTTATGACGCAGACGACCAATATGAACATCTATCACATTGGTGCGGTCGTCATAACTATAATTCCAGACAGCTTCGAAGAGCATGGTTCGCGTGACGACTTGCCCGGCATGTTGAGCGAGATACTCTAGTAACGCGTATTCACGAGGTAATAAGTCAATCTGTCTTTCGCCTCTGCGCACTGAGCGTCGTAGTAGGTCAATTTCCAGATTCCCAATGCGTAATCGACTGTCTCGATTTGCTGCGGAAGGAGGTGCCCTTCGGCGATTCAGAGCATCTAGTCGAGCAGTCAGCTCAATGAACTCGAACGGCTTGGTCAAATAGTCATCGCCTCCTGCACGAAGGCCTCGAACCCGCTCATCTAAAGCGCTTAGCGCACTGAGAATCAGAACTGGTGTGGTGATGCCGGAGGCGCGCAATGCGGTAAGCATACCTAGGCCGTCAAGCGCTCCAGGTAGCATGCGATCAAGAACAATGATGTCGAAGGTATCGCTAATGGCCGCTAACAAACCGTCACGACCATTGTTTACCAGGGTCACGTCAAAGCCGTGGTCTTGAAGGGCTGCCTCGATCTCCCGCGAGGTGACGGGATCATCCTCGATAACCAGTACGTGGGTCATAGGCGTCGCGCTGAGCTCCTGGTTTGAAATTAATAGGCCGATGTAAATCAAACGACCCCTTTGATGGCATAGTGTGCCGAGTCAGTCTATACACTGAGCTTCCGACAAAATGAAAAAAAGTTTATTTAAGTCTTTGCGAGGTTTGAGTGCGTATTTTAGTCATTGAGGATGATGCCCGTACCGCTTCATACCTAGTGCGAGGACTCGGAGAGAGCGGACATGTCGTCGATGCCAGTGCAGAAGGTCGTGACGGGCTCGCGATGGCGCTTGAGGGTATCTATGACGCTTTGATCGTTGATCGATGCCTGCCTGGTATGGACGGTTTGTCGTTGGTTCGAGAGTTACGCAGGGAGGGGATGCAGACGCCAGTATTGATGCTCAGCGCCCTAGCCTCGACCCAGCAGCGAGTTGAGGGGCTTGAGGCGGGTTGCGACGACTACTTGGCGAAGCCCTATGCCTTTGTTGAAGTATTGGCCCGACTGGAAGGGTTATTGCGCCCTAGAGATCAGCCACTTGGTAAGGCGAGTACCTTATGTGTTGGTGAACTGTGCCTTGACTGTGCAGCTCGGCAGGTAACATGGATGGGGCGAACGATATCCCTTGCTCACCGCGAAACCTTGATTCTAGAAAAACTCATGAGACATTGTGGTGAGGTTGTTACTCGCATGATGCTACTTGAGAGTGCATGGGACTATGAATTCGATCCAAACGACAACGTTATCGATAAACATATTTACCGTTTGCGTCGAAAGTTAGATGATGGATTTGGAATTGCGCTAATTGCTACCATTCCTGGCGCAGGCTATTGCCTCAACGTAGTGACGAACTTGTCTGAAACTCCCGTTCGGTAATGAACACAGCCGAAGCAGCAGGATGGTGAAATGCTGGCGTTTCATTAGAGCAGCTTTTTTGCTGCCGACCTATTACTCGGGTTGTCGGTGTACCCCGCAACCCGAGGAGGTTGTTTTGACTGTTTTTTAAAGGACGAGTCCTACTGCCACACGGCGAGTAAGCGACTTTGGTGATGCTTCCTTGCGGCAGTTTTCCCGACTGCACTTCATGGCACTTAAAGCGCATGATTAAGTAGTCGGCTGCTAATGAATTTGATGGGTAAAACGTCCTATCAATTCGAACGTGCGACATCGTTGGACGCCGCTTTCTGATTGCTGGCAACGGCGGTTGCGTGTTCAGACTGTTGGTACGTTGCCATCGCAGACTCTCTTGCGGCCTCCATCTTTGCAGTTACCGTATCGCCGCCGCCTTCTGCCATCGCAGCTACAGAGGCACTCATCAAGGTTACGATCAAAAGAGCTTTCAGGGTTTTCATGGCAAATCTCCAGTGTTTAGGTTTAGCCATCACAATGTTTGCTGGCTTGGGCTAATACTGAAGCTAGGGGCATTTCACGCTCATCCCCGCAAAATGAATTTTTTGACAGGATGCTATTACCGCTCAAGTATCCGATCAGCGTATCAATACCGTATGGTTTATTGCAGGCGCATAAGCGATCCGCCATGGTGGCGATCATCCTTTTCCTACCCATCTTGACTACAGGTGTAGGGAAAGGAGTAGCACCCTACGCCTGGTGACAATCAGCAACAGTTACGCACCGATTCGTAGTGCTTCATGACTTTGGAGATCCGTAAGCGTAAGGTAAACACACCTTGCGAATCTTTCGCCCCCTCCGGTTTCGATAGCAGCTTGCTTCGCTTATGCTTCTCGACTCACGTGTAAGGATGATCGAAATAGGTGTGACGGCATGGAAGCAGATAAATCTTGTCCTGTAGTTCTGAGAAGCCGAGAAACGCTGGAAATCTTAGCGTTCGAGCATCCATTAGCAGGCTTGCAGCTGGTCAAAGGCAGTGTCGAACCAGGTGAATCAACCGCCCTGACTGCGGTTCGAGAGCTGAAAGAAGAAGCAGGGATTCAGTCGACAGTTAAGCGAAATGTGGGGGAGTGGCGCTCCATCGTAACTGGGCAAACATGGGCATTTCATGAATGTCATGTTGCCGAAGACCTCCCAGACACCTGGGTGCATTTTGCAGAAGATGATGGAGGCCATGAATTCAGATTCTTTTGGCATCCTCTCATGAGCGAGCCCTCTGAAAAATGGCATCAGGTTTTCAAGGATGCCTTGAGCTTTCTTCGGAAGACGCACGCTGAGGCCTAAGTGCACTTTCAGCTCTTCTTGAGGTAGTCAGGACGGCATCCACTGATGCGGTAGCAACTGTCCGATCTCTCTGGCCTTCTGCGTCGGCAATCGCGTCAGTACATCCTTGAGATACACGTACGGATCATGCCCGTTCATGCGTGCCGACTGGATCAAACTCATGATCGCTGCCGCTCGTTTACCGCTGCGAAGAGACCCGGCGAACAACCAATTGGAACGCCCAAGTGCCCATGGTCTGATCGTGTTTTCGACCGGGTTATTGTCGATGGGCACGGCACCATCATCCAGGTAGCGCGTCAGCGCTATCCAGCGTATCACGCTGTAGTCCAAAGCCTTGGCCGTAGCCGAACCTTCTGGCACAAGCTCGCGTTGAGCCAGCATCCACTCATGCAACTTTCCTGCGATGGGCACCGCTATTTCCTGACGTAATCGCCTGCGGTCTTCACCGCTCATTTCTTTGGCTGCCTCTCGATCTCGTACAAGCCGCCGATTGAGTGCAGTGCCTGTTCGGCCAGTTGGCTTTTGTTCGCCACATGCAGATCGAAGAACTTACGGCGGGCGTGGGCCATGCAGCCGATTTCGGTGATGCCCAGCTCGAAGCCGGCCTTGTAGCCTGCGAAGTCATCGCAGACCAGCTTGCCGTTCCACGTGCCAAGGAAGTTACGTGCATGCCCACCTCCTTTTTCGAGGGCAACAGTCGGTATAACGGCAGTTTTTTCCCCGACCAGGGTTGTTTGCCATTTTTTTGCTTCGTCATCGCGGCCTCGCTCGCAGTGTGATCTCTTGATCGTGCTGTCACGACCAATTGCAGGCGCTATTTTCACCAGCGTTTAGCTGTGTCATCGGGAGGGGGTTGCATGGTTTTCGCAAATTCTGAAAACCCAATATGGCGGGTGAGAGAGGCCTGAGCGGCTATAGTCGGGCGTGCGCCAGGAAGATCCTGCACAACGCTGTCCCTTCGGAGTTAAGCAGAACAGGAATACTTGCCGGCAGACCTCTTATGTCCTATGCCTTCATAGATCGTGAATCAAGGGTATCCAGAATGCATTCCACGCGCCGAAGTGAAGCTGAGGTTTTTAAGGATCTGGCAGCCATGACGGGCCAGCCTGGTTACGTTCATGCACTGGCCGGGATCTGTTATCGCGACAACCTTGTGTCGTTTCAGGGTGAGCACAAGGCCTCTGACCTTGACCATCTATTCGACCGTAGAAGGCTCAACCGGAATGAGACAACTACGCTCATGGGGCTGATGATGCGTCAGCCTCTAGATTTCACCGAGGTTGATGAAAATACGCTTAAGAGCTACGCCTCACGTACAGACGAGTTGATGGGTGAGCTCCACGACGCCATGAACGGCCCAGTGATGAGCGGGCTTGTGCCACATGCCGAGGAAGGTGGGGGTATGGGCGCTTTTTGGCAGGGTGCGATGATGAAAGAGCCTTTCTTCTACGGCACCGAGTCAGCCTACAGCTTCCAGTATCGAGATTTTTTTGTTGAGAAGCATGCCCCAGATGATGACTGGTTGGTGCGGGTTATGGGGTTTAGCAGTGCACAGGCACAGCTAGTGGCGAGTGCAATGTGCTCGTTGATGGACGCGAGAGCGACTAATGGGACACGACTGAGTGGCGATACCAAGATAGGAGAGCTACCAGCAGCCTCGGTGCTAGAGTTTTTTGAATTTACTACGCAAGAGGTAGCTCAGCGTTCTGGTCAGGAGACAGCTGTCGTTGAAGCAGTTTTAAAAGCGCTTACGTACAGTGGCGACAATGGCCAATTCAATGAAGTCGGAGACTTTAATCAGGTTGCTGCAACCCCACTTCTGCCGACAGGGCGGGGTTCGGTGTTGCTGTTTTCTCACTACGCGATCTACGAAGCGCTGTACGAGTCACCTTTCTTCTGGATGCATCAGGATAAAGGTTACAGGCAGCAGGCGTCTGACAATCGAGGCGCATTCACCGAGCAGTTCTCCCAGCGCCGCCTGGCAGCGGTTTTCGGAAAGGCGAATGTCCATACCAACGTCAATCTTTACGAGGGCAAGCGGATTGTCGCGGAGGCGGACGTGCTGGTCATCTTCGGCGACCGGATCATCATCGTTCAGGCGAAAGCCAAAAAGCTAACTCTCGCTGCCCGCAAAGGTAACGATGGGCAGATCAAGGCTGATTTCGCGGCTGCGATTCAGAAAGCCTACGATCAAGGTGCTGAGTGTGCGACGGCTATCCTCTCTGGCAAATGCCGCCTAGAAGATGATCGTGGCCAAGCTGTCGTACTTCCTGAGAAGATCAAGGAGATCTATCCATTCTGCGTGGTATCCGACCATTACCCCGCATTGGCGTTTCAAGCCAGTCAGTACCTCAAATTCTCTACTGATGAAGTTGTTCGTTCCCCCCTTGTGATGGACGTTTTCCTGCTGGATGTGCTCGCTGAAATGCTAGACACGCCGCTGCGTTTCCTGAGCTATATCCGCATGCGTGTGGAGTCCGCGCATAAGCTGATGATGAGTCATGAGCTCACTGCTCTTGCCTACCATCTGCGATGCAATCTGTGGCTCGATGACAAATACGACATGGTGATGCTGGACGATTCAATCGCAGCGGATCTCGATAGCGCCATGACAGTGCGGCGAGAAGGGCTCCCCGGTCAGCGAGTCCCTCCAGGAATTTTGACCAAAATGAAGGGGACGTACTACGAACGACTGCTGGAGCAGATCGAGCGTCGTCCTGACCCAGCGGTACTAAAGTTGGGTTTCACTCTGATGTACATGGGAGAGGAGTCGTGTAATTCAGTTCACCAAGCCATCGAAGGGTTGATCAGGATGGCAAATATGGATGGCAGACGACATGACTTCGTACTTGGGATGACGGAGGCCGGAACAGGAATCTGTTTCCATTGCAACCCAACGCCTTGTGAGGCAGCCATCAGAAGCCTGGAGCTGCATTGTGCGAAGCGGAAATACACTCAACGGACGGCGAACTGGTTTGGAGTTTCGGTAGGGCTCCGGGGTGACATTCAGTTTGGGATCACGCTTGAGTTCCCGTGGGAGCAATCGTCAAAGATGGATGATTTGACCAGAGAAATGAAGACGTCCTCGTCACTGAGTATGGCGATGAAAACTGTGGAGAGAGCACTTGCTCCGAAGAAATATGGACGCAACGACCCGTGTCCTTGCGGAAGCGGCTCAAAATACAAGAGGTGCTGCCTGTAACAACGCTCGTTGGCTGCCTAAGGCAAGCGGAGCGCGCCGGCCCTCTGGGCCAAAGGCTTGAGGATGAAAGCCCGTAGGGCCAAAACCTGGCGCAGCCAGAGTTTGGTTTACGACAGCCATACCCCGAAGGGGGCAAGCCCAAAGCAGAAGCAATATGAGTCGTCCTCGAACGTCTAGGCAGGTGGGTCGCCAAAGCTTTCGCGAGAGCGCCTGCCCATCCTCAGCCGTACCTATTCGGTGGCGGGCATTTCAGTAGGGTAAGTCTTCATTAGTGATGGGGAGGTGTGCGACTGGCGGCTTTGGCATCAAGGCTCTATGAATGCCCTCGAGCCGACCTAGCATTTCGTCGAAGGTAATAACCAGGACATCCTTAAGGCTATTCCGATACTGCTCGAGGGCTCGCTGCTCACCAATTTTCGATAACGTACGGCCAATGATGACAATGGCCGCCACTGCATGTGCAGTGGACACGATCATCGAGATCTTGGCTCAGACCCAGAATGTTCTTCTGTAGAGCGCTTCGCTGACTGATGACCTTGGCCACGGATCCGCTGAGCTCGTAAGAGGGTATGTAGGTCTTGCGGTAGGCCTTTCCGAGTAGGTCGTGCTGAGGGTGTTTGATCTCGATCAGAGCAAGGTTTCCGACTGCCTTCGCAGCCATCAGGAAGTCGGAATACTGGCCCCCTTGACCTCTGATGTCCTCACCTCCGACATAGGGCTGTTCTGCAATCATCTTGACTGGATAACCAAACGCCATGTCGAGTACAAAAGAGTGTTCACTCAGTAAGCTTTGCCACTTGTTCTCAGTAACGTTGCTCTCCAGCATTCTCCGGTACACCTCAATGAGTTCACTGAGCGTGATGAGCTCAATCTCAGATTTGAGCTGATACAGGGTGTTCGGCGCAGATTTCGCCAGTGCAGGGACACTCTGCTGCGCAAGTTTGACAATTTGCTGTTAGTCGTTGGGTGATACCGAGCCGATAGTGTTCTTAAGAAGGGGTTGATGGGAAGCTTGGCTGTTGAGCGGTATAAAACGACGAAAGCTCCCAGTCGCTCATGCTTTAACTGAACATGCCGTCGATAATCCTGGTATCAGGCAACGCGTGGTGAGGCAAGTGCCCGCTCAGCGGCCTATCTCGTCAGGGCTGGTAGGCATGAGCCTTGCCGCCCGTGTTGATGGCTTCGGGTGAAATTGCGAAATTAGGTCAACTCAAGATTGGTGGTATGCTTCGTAGCTGAGTTTAGCCAGGGAAGGAATCTAGTTTCCGAACGTGCTAACGCACCGTGGTTTGCAGGCTAAAGTCTGTAGAGTCAACGGTAAATTAAAGCTAAGGAGGAAAGTAGGTGAGCGAGCAGGTCGACAAGGAAATTGTGTTTCATCACGTCAATATAAAAGTTGGATTTGAGATCCCTGCTGGAGAACACTCCTCTGCCGCCGCTCTGATGCGGTCGCTGTGTCCGGCAGACGATGCACCAACTTTACACTTTCTAGACGTCTGCGCCATTAGCCACATCAAAACTCATCTAAAAAAGCCGCCCGCCCCCTCCGTTCCGGTTCGAGAGTCGATTGCTGAACTTTTTAAGCTCGATAAGCCTAAAGACGGGATCTCGTATCTCGCAGCTTTTCTTGAGATAATCAGTAATTTGAAAAAACCTAGAACTGATGAAGATCTTATAGCTGAAGTTTCTGGCGACATAGCCGCTATACAGAAGTTTTTCACTAAAGCTAGAGTGTATGAAACAAATCTTATAACGCCAGCTATGATTCTTGAGCTCAAAGGTGAGCACCCTGAAGAGTTGGCCCCAGCCTATCTTGAGCTTCTCATATACGTTAACTCAATGGAGCTGCATGATAAGCCGCTTGCAGAAAAGCGCCTTGAGCTCGTTGCTGATATATGTTCTAGAGCGCAAAGTCTTGGGATCTTGAAAAATCATCCAGTCGTAATTGTTTCAGTTGCTTGCGTCTATAGTTTCTTGCCCGCATTCGGGGTTATGAAACTCAAGAAAAATCCGGATGAATTCGATGCAGGCAATGCACTGGCAGACATTCAGTTAGTACAGCGCATAGCCAATTTTTCAAACATGATCCTTAATATTTGGATTACTCATGGAAAAGGGTACGCAAGAACCAAATTCTTCACAGATGATAGAAACCTACGGTTATTGCTGGAATGCTTCACGGTAACGAATGTGACACGCAAAGAGATCGAAAGCCAAACTACAACCAATTATCAGATGACCACTGACTTCGCTCGCTTACTCCCTGTACTGCACACTGGGGCCGGGCATATAAAAGGACTTGCGGAGGAAGAAGAGCGCTATGAGGTATATCGTCTTCTGGGTATTGCTTCATCATGAACCCCCGTGAATTCTATGAACCTTGCCCAATCGTCCATCGTGGCGTTTCGAGCGTTATGCAAGCGGAGCGCGCCGGCCAGGGGCCACAGGCTTGAGGATGAAAGCCCGCAGGGCCAAAAACTGGCGAAGCCAGGGTTTGGTTTACGACAGACGTACCCACAGGGGCAAGTCCAAAACTGAAACGGCGTCATCGCCATCGAGCTGCAGTTATGAAGGCATACGGCGGGCCCCGCGTAACGCGTCAGCTCTGTTCACCAGCCCAGGATTTTCTCAACTCTTGCGGTGAGGTCAGCCCGATCAGTGACCTTGCTCGGCCATGCTGGGCAGGACAGTAGAGCTGGTGGTGAGAGCATTGCTGGCCGGGGGGGGGGTGTGAGTCTGACCCAAGAAGGTATGAAATCTTGGTAGCTATCCTGATTCGCAGATTCGTGCGGTTGATCTACGATGCCTTTCTGTTCAAGCCGCTCTCAGGCGCTAAAATAGTGGGCCCATAGATCATTACCTCCGAACCTTTTTTCTTAAGCTGAGCGGTATAGCTCAAGAAATATTCGTCTTGGCGGTAGTTAGTGTAAATCTCTTTTATCTCGCTCACGTTGTCGTACGAGACGATCCAAGGCTTGTCGATGTTGCCAAGCGCGTTAGCGATCTGTACGTGATCGTCGTGTACGTAGAAGTTTCGGTAGAGACCAGATCCCTTGATGTAGTAGGGAGGATCAAGATAGGTGAGGGATTTCTTTGGAAGAGTTGGGATTATATTATTAATGAAGCCAAGAGCATCTTCATTATAAATTTTGATTCGATTCTTGTACTTGCCGATTAGCTCTATGCGCTTGATAAGTTCAGGCTTATTGAAGCGAACATCTAACTTCCACTTTCCTGCTTGCTCTTTCCCACCAATAACGCCGGCCTTCAAGATGCCCGAGCGATTAGTGCGATTGAGGAAGAAGGTAGCCATGGCAAGATCCACCACTGAACAATCTTCTGGATTATCAAGTATGGCCTTAAATCTGTGCCAGTTTTCCATGGTGACAGGCGTGTCGATGATAGCCTTGCTGATATCATCTGTATGATGTACTACAGAATGCCAGAACGCGTAGATAGCCGGATCTAGGTCATTGATATGTATAACTGAAGCGTATTCGTGGAACATGAGCTCCAGAGCAACACCAGCTCCGCCTGCATAGGGTTCTGCATAATGTCCATCATGCAAGCCATTCACTTCAAACACTTGCTTTATGAAGTGAGCAAATTTTCCCTTGCCACCAGGGTAGCGTAGCGGTGTAGAAAATACCCTAGAAGCGCCCATGAATCTTATCCCAGCTTGTCAAGCTGTCCATGAGAACACATGCCAGGGCATTTTCCAATGCTTAGCGCCAGATGGCTTCAAGCATAGGCTGGTATTCCTCCGCAATGTCCTTCAACTCGGATGGTAGCGGGGCGCTATGAGTGCCATGCACGAACAGGTTGAAATGATCTACCGATCCAGGCTGGTCATAGGAGGCAGCACGCTTGAAAATGGCTTTCGCCGCTGCAGCTGCCATCTTCTTTTCTGACTCCAGATACTTGACCACAGACTGAACTTTCATAACTAACTTGTCGCCGCTGCCGCCGCCACGAAGTTCCTGATTGGTATCCCATCGCAAAACGGGCTTGCCAGACTCTTTTTGAACTCTTGCGTAATCATCGCAAGTGGTTTCAATAAATACTCGGAAAGTTATTGCGACTGCGTTAGGGCACTCATCTACCCGCAAGACCGCCCGAAGTTCGTTATATATGGCATTGATGCGCGAGTTCGAGATCTTTAGCGACCAAGGCGTCAAGTATTTTCTAGCGCGTGCTTGCGGCTTTGCACGAATCCCCGGTGGAGTTTGAGGCTCAGGTTTTATATTTTCGGTGCCGTCCCGCTTGGCCGGCTGAGTTCCGCCTGATTGAGGGCCACTGGCTACACCTGGTCGAGTGCCGTTGCCACCAGCTGGCTGCGCGTTAGTACCTTTTTCATCGCCAGAGCCACCGTTGCCACCAGCGCTGTGACCGCCCACTGTACCCCCACCATTCGTCGTGTCCGGCTGAGCCGGTCTGACCTTTACCTTTGCGGCTTCAGCCAAACTGTCGGGCAGTATTTCAGGCGGAATATGCCCAAGGGTAACTACTTGGTTCTCATACTTACGCACGTCGTTCACGTTGTATCCATGGGATACAAACATATCGAGCATGAACTCCAGCGCGGGCGCAATCTGATCGAGTGGCAGCTGTGGTGTCAGTATTTTATTTTCGACTTTTAAACGGAAGGTGTTCTGCCCGAGCGTAGACGAGAAGATCCGCGTAAGGGTCGTTACGTCGATCTCGAAGACGTCCAGAGCCGCCTTGTTCGTGAAGATGTGCTGGTTGTCGACGATCAGGTTTCTGATCTGGCGGCCAATAGATTCAATGCCAGTCTGGCGTGCCCGGCGCTCGTCTCGAATGTCACTGTCCCAGCCAACCCGTCCTGCCCCCCGATTCTCACCCGTATGCTTTAGCTCAATCCATACATCCCCGTCAGCGCGGGTAGGCACTACGCTGCATTGCAGGCTTTCAGGCACCCCATCCGTCAAATTATGATGGGCTTTCAGAAAGCCTTTATAGCCGCGATCTGCAGGACAAAGGTCGGGACGCTGAAGGAGCTTGAGGGCTGTGAGCCGGCGATTCCCTTCAAGGACTATAAAGTTGCCGTCTTCGTCCGGTGTTACAAGCTGCAGCTCTGTAGGGTCGAGACCGTTCTCAACAATATGTTCGGCTAGGCGAAGAATTTTCTTGGCCTCCTCCGGATTGGAGAGCATCAGCTTGATCGCTTCACGCTGATTCTGGGCGACATCGTTGCCGAATCGCACGTTCTCCTGGTCGAGCTTAATTTGATCCAGGGAGATAACGCGTATATCCCGCATCATTGCGTCAATTTTCATAAATTATCCATTCGGCGATTCGGTGCTGGCGCAATGATAATACAAAGCGCGGACATAGGAGGGTCGCCGTTTCTTGGTCTAGCTGCGCGTTGTAGCTGGTCGGCGACGTAGTAGCGGTGTACACCGATTTCCCCCTCTAGGCTGGTAACATTTAGCATTGAGATTAAAAGGAAAGGAGCAGAAAGGTGCGCCCAAATAATGACAATTTCAGTGAAATTACGGTGCGATTTGGAAAACCCTGCAGCCGTCAATGAAGCGAGGGCGCATGTCGCTCATCGCCGAATTGCGCCCGAAATTACCGTCGAGCAGACCGGCGACTACGAGATCCGGTGAGGCTTCAGGGATTTTCCGCAATGAGCTCGTCTCAGGTGAACGCTTCGCGGTGATTTAGATGTTCCCTAGCACACGAGAGGTGGGCGCATTGCGACGAGCCATCCAAATACAACACCAGGGTTGTATTTAAAGAGCTGTGGCTACATGATCGTTAAACGTAAATAATCACTAGAAATCACTGGCAGTTAACCGTTGAAATTACCGGACGGACAGTACACGAACGCATACTTTACATACCACATAACGGTTCAAGTCCGTGTGGGCCCACCAACTCCAAAGCCGCGCATTGCGCGGCTTTTTCATGCCAGCCACAAAAATAGCTAGACCAGTCCAAAGGTAAAAATTCAGTCAGCCTCTATTTTTTCGTCCGCTAATTTGAACGAGGGATAACGCTCACATCTCGACGGCAAAGGCCCGCTCCAGCAGCCCTTACCCTATGTTGTACGGTTCTTGACCTCGTCGCTGATGGGACTTCTCACGGTTTCACCGCTCGCTATCTCCATCCGCCCCGAGCTTAGCAGGCATCTGACTTCCGGTTGTTCGCATCAATATGGCCTACACCGCTTTCTTTCGTTCGCCCCCCTCGTCAAAAAAAGACTACTACAGCCTCTGCCGACTTCTCGCTCTGGTTATCCCGTCGCCCTTTCAGGTACGAGGCGAGATCTCACCAGGTAAGAACGCAATCCTTCACCGCACAACCGCCGGATTTATGCTGCCTCCCTTTGACCACAAGAGCTTCGCGGTTTATTGCCCGCTCACCCTAGCCGACATCGCCTTGCATCCGATTCTTGTTCATCGGCTCACGGCTTCGACTCACGCGATCTCCCCACACTCGGTCCCCCTCATGCAGTTGCGCTCCACTTCGTTCGCAATGATCAGCTCACGGCGGGACTTTTACCCACGAGATTGCGGCAATCAGCCAGCATGCCACTTCCTTTTTTACGACTCTCTTGTCATTATCTGTCATTTCTGTGACAAGGATAAAAGAGTTGGCAAGTGGTTAACCACCTACAGCTTAAAAATATGAATTTTAAGAAACCATATAGAAACTTGAAATTCTACAAATTCTATAAAACAAACAAGCCAAACCAAGCATACGCATTTAGGAATTTTAAAAAATGAAAGGGTTTCAAGATGATGTTCGCGAACTAGCGATGTGCAAACTATTTGCACTACGCAAAGACGAACTTGAAAGCAGATCAGGAATCGATGCATTCCTAGACATCAATGGCGAGTCAATTCCATTTGAATTAAAAACAACATCAAAAGGATCAGTAACAACTGTAAGAGACTTTAGTCTAGAACACGTAAAAAAGTGGGAAGATAAGCACTGGCTAATCGGCTTCTTCCACAACGGCAACAACTATTACTTATATGGCTCTCCTTGCGCAATGTCGCCCTGGATAAAAGGCAAAGAAACCTATATTGGACCGGACATAAAACTTGCCGCACTAGCATCCTCCAAGCTAGATATGCAGGACATGATCGACGTACTTGGGGACAAGCAAACATACACCCTAGACGATGCAAAATCGCTTCAAAAAAAACAGTACACAAGTACCCAATATCAACAGCTAATGGACATTAAAGATGGATACAGCAAAGTAAGAATGTTGGAGATCATGAAGGACCGTGCGACTTATTTAATGGCTCGAGGCAGCACGCTAAACAATCCACATATCCCCCTCTCGTATTTTGATGGGTGGGTTAGGATCGAGGAAAACCATGCTGACGAACTTCGCGCACTAGTCTCCTCTTACCTCATCGAAAAAGAAGCTACTACATAAGCGCTTTGGCGACATTTTTTGCAACTTGATAAGCTACGGGTGGGGAAACAGAGTTACCTATTTGACCCAAAACCTGATATACCGCACCGGAAAACTTCCAGTTTTCCGGGAAGCCTTGAAGTAGTGCAACATCTTGGACAGACATTCTAAAATGGTTATGCTTTGCAGGGAAATTTGAAGCAGATTGCCTGTTGGACTGGACTCCGTTAGGCCAAACGCCCATATCACCCCATGTCTTTTGCCCAGCTGCACTATTTAAAACTGAAGTCGTATTTCTTTTCCCTGTAAAAGCACTTCTAATGGTGGGCGCTAAATTATCAAATTTTGTATCTGCTAGTCCAAGAGCCTCTCTTACTCCCATCGTTCTCCCCAAAATACTATCGAACAGTGAAATCGTACCCTGCTTGGGTAATCCATCATATGGGGACCAGCGATGCGTAGGCTTAGGAATTTCAAATTTATTAAAATCCTTAGAGCCTCGAAACCCAACAAAAAAAACTCGTCGACGAATCTGTGGAACTCCATAATCAGAAGAGTTCATTTCAAACTTGACGACACTGTAGTCCTTTAGCTTGTCTAATATATTAACTTTAACAAACTGCTCAAATTTAGGATTCAAAATACCAAGAACATTTTCTGCAACGAAAGCTTGAGGCTTTATCGTATTAACCGCACGAATAAACTCTCCCCACATATTCCTCTCATCATCAGCACCTTTTTGCTCACCCGCGATGGAAAATGGTTGGCATGGAGGCCCCCCATGAATTACATCCACCTGCCCTTTGTACAGAGTCCAATCTACTTTAGTGACATCACCAGAATCAGGTCCGCCAAATACGTTCCACTGGGGGCGATTAGAGGACAGAGTTTCTTTACAAATAGGAATCAACTCATACGACGCAACATGTTCATATCCTGCCCGATCAAACCCCAAATCCAGGCCACCACCACCAGAAAACAGACTAAGGCAACGAAGCTTATTCCCTTCTATTTGCGGCATCAAGGCGCAAGGATTTAGTCTAGGCGTATTAATTTCATGAAGAGACTCAAGCAATCCTAGTTGAGCTGAAGACTTAGCCAAACGAGAATCCTGAGACGTTTGGCGATAGTTATCTCGCTCTTTATCGGTTAGTACATACTCCCTTTTTGATGAGTTTTTGTACACTGATACAATATTTGCCACTATGCAATCCCCATTCGGAGCATCTAATTCATGGAGGCCATACTAACAGCCTCATATCTGAAAGTCAGCTGCTTTTTTACGAAGTGAAACACGTCCCCCTTTTAGGCCACACGAACAGGGGCTCGCATGAGGATGGGGTGACGAACGGGCATCGGTAGCCAGCGATTTTGCCTCAGCCAAACGCGCATAGATCACTCCGAACGGCCCAAGCTATCTGCACCTGGTAGGTCAGCCACTGAAACAGGTATTCATCAATAGCCTAATTTTTTGACTGTACCACTCAATGCCATTAATAACGTGGATCGAAAGTCAGCTCTTTAGTCAACCTAATGATGACCCACCAAATCAGCGCTCGCATGCGTATGTCTCCAACGCTCGTCATCAATAAGATTTTATCAGATCATTACTTGCCCCTCCGCCCGCTGAATTCAGTACACCAGCGGTACAGTGCCTAGTTTCTACCCATTACTCAAAGTTACGCTCAACACCAATAGCCACGCTACTTTCAGCTCGCCACTCCTACGCTTAGCTACGCACTATTTCACTAGGCTTGCCGCGTTTCTGGACAACTCATAATTTGAGTCCACGGTTCAAGTCCGTGTGGGCCCACCAACTCCAAAGCCGTAAGCGTCCGAGCTAAACCGCCTTATAACTCAAACCTAAATCCGTTTAAACCACTGATTCACGCGCTCGCACTCAAATGCCGCTGGATCAAAAACATCGCCATGCCATTCAACCATGTCGTCATGCTCTGGATGATTGGGGTTGGCCATCGCCGCCAAAAAGTCCTCATAGCCAGGCCCGCCACCCACGTCTTCCGGTGGGCAAGCATTGGCGCCATCGATGCAATACGGCACCTGAGGACAGGCAATAGCGGGTAACGTTTTTTCGACCTTGATACTGTGATGCCAGCTGTCACCAAAGTCATAGAGATAATTAAATGTCCGCTTACCACTCAGCGCCTTGATCAGCGTTTTACGAGCTTCCGGGTTAACCGTCGGCCCCCAGCCATCGGGATCGGGCATACCATAACGCTCGCCGGCAATTTCAAACTCATGCAGATGGCTATCACTCCAGCCCATCACGGCCTGGATGACATGGTGCAGTTTGCCCAAGGTGATGTTTTCAGGCACCGCGAACCGGCGCCAAATCTTCGGAGTGATCCACTTCAGTTCAATGTGCAGCAGCAACAGGTCGGAGGCGGGTTTGGGTAAACGGACAATTTTAACCATGGATCAGGCGGCCTCGCAGTGTTCAGAGTGGTTCAAAGAAATATTCCAGGGCAGCAACTCGCTTACCCGATTGATTGGGTGCTCGGCAATGTGCTCCAGCACATAGGTCAGATACGCCTGTGGGTTCAATCCGTTTAGCTTGGCCGAACCCACTAGGCTGTAAATCGCCGCAGCTCGTTCTCCGCCGGCATCGGAACCGGCAAACAGATAGTTTTTGCGGCCGAGCGCGACGGCGCGCAGCGCCCGTTCGGCGGCGTTGTTGTCGATTTCGATTCGGCCGTCATCGCAGTAACGCGTTAAAGCCTGCCACCGGTTTAGGGCATAGAGGATTGCACCGCCCAATGTCGATTTTTTCGACAGTTGAGTGAGCGTCTGATTAAGCCATGCGTGTAGTTGTTCTAGCAGCGGACTGGCCCGGCTTTGCGTTGGTCGGGCGGTTGCCCTCGAATTTCGCTCTCGATGGCATACAGGGCAGCAATTCTTTGCAGCGCCTCGCCAGCGAGTGGTGAAGCCTGGTCTTTGTAGACATCGTAAAACTTGCGGCGGCCATGAGCCCAGCAGGCCGCTTCCTGAATAGTGCCCGTCGCATACAACTGAGCAAACCCCGCATAGCCGTCAGCCTGCAAGATCCCGCTGAAACTCTTGAGATGAGCGCGGGGATGTTCTCCCTTGCGATCCGGCGAGTAGGCAAACCATACAGCCGCGGGTGTCGTGTAACCAGCAGATCGGTCGTCCCGCACGTATGTCCAGAGGCGAGCCGTTTTGGTTTTGCCGTTGCCCGGCGCAAGCACGCCAATTGGCGTGTCGTCGGCATGGACTTTATGACCGCTCATGACATGGCGCTCAAGTGCGTTGACCAGTGGCCTGAGCAACTGACTACTCTGGCCAACCCAGTCGGCCAGAGTTGAGCGCTCCAGATCCACGCCCTCACGGGCGTAGATCTCAGACTGGCGATACAGAGGCAGATGATCGACAAATTTAGAGACAAGCACGTGAGCCAGCAGCCCAGGTCCTGCAAGGCCTCGGAGTATCGGGCGGCTCGGTGCAGGCACTTGGGCAATGTGCTCGCAGCAACTGCAAACCATCTTCGGGCGCACATGCCGGATCACTTTAAAACGCGCCGGGACGTACTCCAGCACCTCAGACACATCCTCACCCAACTGGCGCAGCTTCCCACCGCAGCCAGAGCATTGTGATTCAGGCTGATGAACGTGGATTTCGCGAGACAGGTGTTCAGGCAACGGCTTGCGCCGAGAGACGACGCGAGGGGGCGGTTCGGTTGGCGGCGTCAGTTCAGTCTGGCTGACTTGCAACTCTTCAAGACTCAACTGGAGTTGGTCGATCATCGCGTCCAATTGCTCGGAACTGCGACCGAACTGCATACGACGCAGCTTGGCGATCATCATTTTCAAGCGCTCAATCTCTGCCCGCTGGGCAGAGACCAGAGCTTTCAAGACTTGAAAATCGTTAGGCAGGGAGTCGGTCGCGAGCGTCATGACCGAATGTTACTTGGGAGTTTTTCCGCGTGGCAAGTCAGACTGCAAGGACGGGCGCTGTACGAATGGGCCTGCGCCAATCAATGCCTTCCAGCAGCATCGACAACTGCGCAGTTGTCAGCGACACGCTGCCGCTGGTTGCTTGCGGCCAGATAAAGCGCCCTTGTTCCAGCCGTTTGCAGAACAGACACAAGCCGTCGCCATCCCACCACAACAGCTTGATCCGGTCACCGCGCCGTCCACGAAAGGCAAAGATCTGACTGGAGAACGGGTCGGCTTCAAGTTGAGTTTGCACCAAGGCTGCCAATCCATCGAAGCCACGGCGCATATCCGTGACGCCGGCGGCGATCCAGATACGGGTTCCAGCAGGCGGAGCAATCATCGCAGTAACTGCAAGATGACTTCCAGGGCACGCGGGTCAGGCGTGCCAGTAATGCGCAGCTTGGCTTTGCCAAGCTCAATCAGGATCTCGGAATAAGATACGGGCTGTGACTGGAGGGTTTGCGATGTATCCGTCGACGCCTCAATCACCTGAACAGGCAAAAGCGTTGCACTCTGGTTAATCGGGCCGAACATCCCTTCATGATATTGATGCCGCCAGCGAACCAAGTTGGCATTGACGTCATACTCACGAGCGATCAACGACACGGAGGTGCCAGGCTGGAGGGTGGTCTCGACGACTTGGCGTTTGAACGCCAGCGAAAAGTTGGGGCGGCGACCGGTTCGACGAGCGGGGGCAACTGTATCCAAGATAGTGTCCACTAAAAAATGGTGTCCACTATCTTGGCTAATTTGGAGGGCTGTCAGGAGAGGGTGCTGGCCGGACGGTTACCCAAAGCCGGGCATTGCGCGGCTTTTGTGCCTCTGCCACTGCCGCTTTAGCCAGCACATCCATCCACAGACTCACTTCGCAAACAACCGCCCAATATCCCTGAACGCCTTGAACTCCAACGCGTTGCCGCAGGGGTCAAACAAGAACAGCGTCGCCTGCTCTCCCACGTCGCCCTTGAACCGAATGTGTCCGGCGATGAAAAGACCACGCAAGCCTGTAACATATGCCCCCTATCCGTCCGCACCGGAGCTGCCCTTGCCTGTCCTCGATGAAATCGACCGCCAACTGATCGCCGCGTTGCAGATCAACGCCCGCGAGAGCGTGGCCATGCTCGCCAGGCAGTTGGGTATTGCGCGCACCACGGTGACGTCGCGCCTGGCACGCCTGGAGAAAACCCAGGTGATTACCGGTTATGGCGTGCGTCTCGGCCAGCGTGTGGTGGATAGCGGTTTGCAGGCGTATGTCGGCATCACCGTGCAGGCGCGTTCGGGCAAGGACGTGCTGCGCAAGCTCAGTGCGATGGCCCAGGTTCAGCAACTGTGCGCGGTGAGCGGCGAGTTCGATTACGTAGCATGGCTGCGCACCGATTCGCCGGAACAGCTCGATCAATTGCTGGATCAAATCGGCAGCGTCGAAGGCGTGGAAAAAACCACCACGTCGATCATCCTCAGTAACAAACTCGATCGCAGACAACCAATCTGACCAGCAATCTCGTCACTTTGACTGAAAACAATTCAATTCGACGACACTTTGCGTCTTATTAACGAACGCTACGCTCCCTAAACTGGCTGCCATCTTTTCCTATACTCAGCGGGCACGTCCCGCGAGCCGCTAGTAAGGTCAGCCATGAGCATTCCGTCCAGCAGCATCAGCAAGACCAATCGCCACCCCGCCGACGGTAAGAAACCGATCACCATCTTCGGCCCGGATTTCCCGTTCGCGTTTGATGACTGGATCGAGCACCCCGCCGGCCTGGGCAGTATTCCGGCGGCCAACCATGGCGCCGAAGTGGCGATCGTCGGCGCCGGGATTGCCGGCCTGGTGGCCGCCTATGAGTTGATGAAGCTGGGCCTCAAGCCCGTGGTGTACGAGGCCTCGAAGATGGGCGGGCGCTTGCGCTCCCAGGCATTTGAAGGGGCCGAAGGCATCATCGCCGAACTGGGCGGTATGCGTTTCCCGGTGTCGTCCACCGCGTTCTACCACTATGTCGACAAACTTGGCCTGGACACCAAACCCTTCCCCAACCCGCTGACGCCGGCTTCCGGCAGCACGGTCATCGACCTGGAAGGCCAGACCCACTACGCACAAAAACTGTCCGACTTGCCTGCGCTGTTCCAGGAAGTGGCTGACGCCTGGGCCGACGCCCTGGAAGCCGGCTCGCAGTTCGGCGATATCCAGCAAGCCATCCGCGACCGCGACGTACCGCGCCTCAAAGCGCTGTGGAATAAACTCGTGCCGCTGTGGGACGACCGCACCTTCTACGACTTCGTCGCCACCTCCAAGGCCTTCGCCAAGTTGTCGTTCCATCACCGTGAAGTGTTCGGTCAAGTCGGCTTCGGCACCGGCGGCTGGGACTCGGACTTCCCCAACTCCATGCTGGAAATCTTCCGTGTGGTGATGACCAACTGCGATGACCATCAACACCTGGTGGTCGGCGGCGTGGCACAGGTGCCCATGGGTATCTGGCGCCATGTGCCGGAGCGCTGCGCCCACTGGCCAGCGGGCACCAGCCTGAGTTCGTTGCACAGCGGCGCGCCACGGGCCGGGGTCAAACGCATTGCCCACGCGGCCGGCGGCCGTTTCGCCGTGACCGACAACTACGGCGATACCCGCGAATACGCCGCCGTGCTGACTACCTGCCAAAGCTGGCTGCTGACCACCCAGATCGAATGCGACGAAACCCTGTTCTCGCAAAAAATGTGGATGGCCCTGGACCGCACCCGCTACATGCAATCGTCGAAGACCTTCGTGATGGTCGACCGCCCGTTCTGGAAAGACAAAGACCCGGAAACCGGCCGCGACCTGATGAGCATGACCCTCACCGATCGCCTGACCCGTGGCACTTACCTGTTCGACAACGGCGACGACAAGCCGGGCGTGATCTGCCTGTCGTACTCGTGGATGAGCGATGCGCTGAAAATGCTCCCGCAGCCCATCGATAAACGCGTGAAGCTGGCCCTCGACGCGCTGAACAAGATCTACCCGAAAGTCGACATCAAGGCGCGCATCATCGGCGACCCGATCACCGTGTCCTGGGAAGCCGACCCGCATTTCCTCGGGGCTTTCAAAGGTGCGTTGCCCGGTCACTATCGCTACAACCAGCGGATGTACGCGCACTTCATGCAGAAGGACATGCCCGCCGAGCAACGTGGGATTTTTATCGCCGGCGATGACGTATCCTGGACACCTGCCTGGGTCGAAGGCGCGGTGCAAACCTCGTTGAACGCCGTCTGGGGCATCATGACCCACTTCGGCGGCCACACTCACGCAGAGAACCCAGGGCCGGGTGATGTGTTCGATGAAATCGGGCCAATTGCCCTGGCCGATTAAGGAGCCAAGCCATGCGTGTCGCCCTGTACCAATGCCCACCGCTGCCGCTGGATGTGGCCGGCAACCTCAAGCGCCTGCACCGCCTCGTGCACGAGGCGTCCGGCGCCGACGTGCTGGTGCTGCCGGAGATGTTCCTCACCGGCTACAACATCGGCACCGAAGCCGTCGGCGCATTGGCCGAAGCGCAGGATGGCGAGTCGGCGCAGACGATTGCCGAACTGGCGCAAAGTGCCGGGCTGGCGATCCTGTATGGCTACCCGGAACGCGCCGCGGACGGGCAGATCTATAACGCCGTGCAGTTGATCGACGCTCATGGCCAGCGCCTGTGCAACTACCGCAAGACGCACCTGTTTGGCGACCTCGATCATTCGATGTTCAGTGCCGGGGGTGATGATTTTCCGCTGGTGGAACTCAACGGCTGGAAACTGGGCGTGCTGATCTGTTACGACCTGGAGTTCCCGGAAAACACCCGACGCCTGGCCCTGGCCGGCGCCAATCTGATCCTGGTGCCCACCGCGAATATGGTGCCGTTCGACTTTGTCGCCGACGTCACCGTGCGGGCGCGGGCCTTTGAGAACCAGTGCTACGTGGCCTACGCCAACTACTGCGGGCACGAAGGCGAGATTCAGTATTGCGGGCAAAGCAGCATCGCCGCACCGGATGGTCAGCGAATCGCCCAGGCCGGCCTGGATGAAGCCTTGATCGTCGGCACGCTGGAACACCAATCGATTCTCGATGCCCGCGCCGCCAATGACTATCTGCAAGACCGTCGCCCCGAACTGTACGGCACGCTGCACAAGCCCTGATCTGGAGGGTTTGCTAGCATAGGCACTTCCCTCGTATCGGAAGTGCCCATGCCTGCGCCGGCCCAGCCTCATCACCTTCACCTGACCCTGGTCAACGGCCTGCGGGTTTCCCTGCGCCATGCCCCGCGTTTAAAGCGCTGCGCCGCTGTTTTACGGGTGGCGGCCGGCAGCCATGACGTGCCTTTGGCGTGGCCCGGCCTGGCGCACTTTCTGGAACACTTATTGTTTCTTGGCACTGAGCGTTTTCCGACCGAAGAAGGGCTGATGGCCTACGTGCAGCGCCACGGTGGCCAGGTCAATGCCAGTACGCGTGAGCGCACCACGGATTTCTTCTTTGAGCTGCCGCAGCCGACCTTCGCCGACGGTCTCGAACGCTTGGCCGATATGCTGACCCATCCGCGCCTGGCGCTGGACGATCAACTGCGCGAGCGCGAAGTGCTGCACGCGGAATTTGTCGCCTGGTCCCAGGATGCCAGCGCGCAACAACAGGTCGCGCTGCTGGAAGGTCTGGCAGCCGATCATCCGCTTCGGGGCTTCCATGCGGGCAATCGCGACAGCTTGCCGGTGGAACGTCAGGCGTTTCAGCAAGCGTTGCGGGATTTCCACCAACACTTCTACCCGTCGGGGCAAATGACGTTGAGCCTGGCCGGCCCGCAACCGCTGGCAGAACTGGAACGCTTGGCGCGGCGCTTCGGTGAGCAACTGAACGCCGGCCCGCGGCACCCGCAGGCGGCCCCTCCGGCCCTGCTGCCCGCTCATACACCGCGTTTTCAACACAGCGCCAACGGCCATCTGCATCATGTCATCAGCGTCAACACCCCCAAGGAAGCCCTGGATTTCCTCTGTCTCTGGCTCAACGCCTCGGCGCCGGGCGGGCTGCGCGCGGAACTGCAAGCGCGCCAACTGGCCAGCGCCCTGCAGGCGTCCGTGCTTTACCACTTCGCCGGGCAAGCGTTACTGGATCTCGACTTTACCCTCGGCGCGCAAAGCGACGTGGCGACGCAGATCGAAGCACTGTTGTACGACTGGCTGAGCTTTTTCGCACACAGCGACTGGACTTCTCTGCGCGAGGAATTCGCCCTGCTCAACGCGCGTCAACAGCAGATCCAAGGCGCCCTCGCGTTGGCCAGGCATGACAGCGAAGAGCTGGAAGCATCCTTGTCGGAGCACCACGTTGCCGCCCTCAAGGCTCTGCTTGATGCCCTGCCGCTGCAAGCCTGCCGACACGCGTGGCAACTGCCGCCCAACAATCTGTTCCTGCGCCCACCCGTAAAGGACGAGCGCGCCGGCCTGATTCGCGGCCAGACCAGCGCGCACCGGGGCCTGCGCACTTTTGCCCAGGACCGTTCCCGGGGGCGGCGAGAGCTGTCGGCGTTGTCGTTCAGCCCGGCGTTGGCCGATGACCATGATGAAGGCGCGCTCTACCTGCGTTGGCGGCTTGATTGCCCGCTCCCAACGGCGCTGGAAAACGCCCTGCAGCCGTTGCGCGAAAATGCCCGCCAGGCCGGTGTCGACTTATCCTTCGATTCGATCGGCAATGACTGGCTTGTGAAAATGGTCGGTCTTCACCAGCCCATGCCGGCGATACTCGATGAACTCGCACTCAGCCTGAACCCGCCCGAAGATGATCTGCGGCCGGGCCCTGCCGCCACACCGCTGATTGCCATTCGGCAGTTGCTCAAGGCGTTGCCCGCGTGCTGTGCTGGCGTGCAGCCGAACACCCAAGCGCCCTCGATGTCGTGGACACGCGCACGCTGGGAAGGCATGGGCATTGGGCTGCCCGCCCACTGCGAAGCGGCGCTCAAGTCCGCCGCCGCCCGCTTGCCTGGGCAACCGGACACGCTCGAATGCGAATTCGCCAGCCTCAGCGGCCAGCATCTATGGCATGAGATCAATACCGATGCTCACGACGCAGCGTTGCTGCTGTTCTGCCCAACGCCGACGCAGTCCCTGGCAGATGAAGCCGCGTGGCGCCTGCTGGCGCACCTGCTCCAAGGGCCGTTCTACCAACGTGTGCGGGTAGAGCTGCAAATCGGCTACGCGGTGTTCAGCGGTATCCGACAGATCAATGGGCAAACTGGCCTGCTGTTTGGCGTGCAATCCCCCAGTGTTTCCCTTGAAGGGATCATGGAGCACCTGCGGACCTTCCTCGCACAATTGCCGGCATTGATCGACGCCAGCGACAACCTCGGCCACCCGGCGCTGGCGCAACAATTCACGGCGCAAGCGCTGCCCATCGCCCAGGCCGCCGAATTGTTGTGGCAGGCGCGCCTGGCCGGCCATCCGTCGGATTATCTCGCGCGGCTTCAACACGCAATCCAAGCCCTAACCCGGGAGGACTTGCAACGCGCCGCCCAACAGTTACGGGACGCTGCAGGCGGCTGGCACTGTATCGCCAACGGCCCGCGCATTGGCGAGGGTTGGCAATCGGCGGGCTGATCATTGCCGCCCCTGCAATAGGCTTTTTCCACCAAGACAGCGCTAACTTGGAAAAAAATGCGTAATATTCCTACGAGCACATCTGAACATCTCCGATTGGAGGTGGACTATATGTATTACTTGGTAGTAAACGCCCCATCCCTTCGTAGGAGTAAGAATATGACTTGGTCCAAACCTGCTTACACTGATCTGCGCATCGGTTTCGAAGTGACTATGTACTTCGCCAGCCGCTGATTGGCTGGGTAATACAACGCCTCGGCCCGTCCGGGGCGTTTTTGTTTTCAGCTTTGCTTGATGGAGCGGCCATGTTTGTCCAGATTCTAGGTTCCGCCGCCGGCGGCGGCTTCCCGCAGTGGAACTGCAACTGCGCGAACTGCGCAGGCTTTCGTGATGGCAGCCTGCGAGCTCAGGCGCGTACCCAGTCATCCATCGCGATTTCCGACGATGGCGTGAACTGGGTGCTGTGCAATGCCTCGCCGGATATCCGCGCACAACTGCAGGGCTTCGCGCCGATGCAACCCGGCCGCACACTGCGCGATACCGGCATCAGCGCGATCATCCTGATGGACAGCCAGATCGACCACACCACCGGCCTATTGAGCCTGCGTGAAGGTTGCCCGCACCAGGTGTGGTGTACCGACATGGTCCATGAAGACCTCAGCAGTGGTTTCCCGCTGTTCACCATGCTCACCCATTGGAACGGCGGCCTGGCCTGGAACCGCATCGAGCTGGACGCCAGCTTCACCATCCCGGCCTGCCCCAACCTGCGCTTCACCCCGCTGCCGCTGCGCAGTGCCGCACCTCCGTATTCACCGCACCGCTTCGACCCGCACCCCGGCGACAATATCGGCCTGATCGTCGAAGACCTGCGCACCGGCGGCAAACTGTTCTACGCCCCGGGCCTGGGCAAGGTTGACGCGCCGTTGCTGGACATCATGGCCGGCAGCGACTGCCTGCTGGTGGACGGCACCATGTGGGACGATGATGAAATGCAGCGCCGTGGCGTCGGCACCCGCACCGGCCGCGAGATGGGCCACCTGTCGCAGAACGGCCCGGGCGGCATGCTCGAAGTGCTGGAACACCTGCCTAAGCAGCGCAAGGTGCTTATCCACATCAACAACACCAACCCGATCCTCGATGAAGATTCTCCCGAGCGGGCCGAGCTGGTGCGGCGCAATGTCGAAGTGGCTTACGATGGCATGAGCATTGAATTGTAGGAGCAGACGACATGACTGACACACCGTTGACGCCCGCCGAGTTCGAGCATGCCCTGCGGGCCAAGGGCGCCTTCTACCATATCCATCACCCGTACCACGTGGCGATGTATGAAGGCCGCGCCACCCGCGAGCAGATCCAGGGCTGGGTCGCGAACCGTTTCTACTATCAGGTGAACATTCCGCTGAAGGATGCTGCGATCCTGGCGAACTGCCCGGACCGCGAAATCCGCCGCGAGTGGATTCAGCGCCTGCTCGACCACGATGGCGCCCCCGGTGAAGACGGCGGCATCGAAGCCTGGCTGCGCCTGGGCCAGGCCGTCGGCCTCGATCCGGACCAACTGCGCTCCCAGGAACTGGTGCTGCCCGGCGTGCGCTTTGCGGTGGACGCCTACGTCAACTTCGCCCGCCGTGCGCGCTGGCAGGAAGCCGCCAGCAGCTCGCTGACCGAACTGTTCGCGCCGCAGATCCACCAATCGCGTCTCGACAGCTGGCCGCAGCATTACCCGTGGATCGACCCCACCGGCTATGAGTATTTCCGCACCCGCCTGGGCCAGGCCCGCCGCGATGTGGAGCATGGTCTGGCGATCACCCTGCAGCACTACACCACCCGTGAAGGCCAGGAGCGCATGCTGGAAATTCTCCAGTTCAAACTGGACATCCTGTGGAGCATGCTCGATGCCATGAGCATGGCCTACGAACTGAATCGCCCGCCGTATCACAGCGTGACCGAGCAGCGGGTCTGGCATAAAGGGATCACCCTATGAGCTTTGATCGCAGCAGAACACCGGTCTGGCGTCCGGGCTATCGCTTCCAGTACGAGCCTGCGCAAAAAGGCCATGTGCTGCTCTACCCGGAAGGCATGATCAAGCTCAACGACAGCGCCGCGTTGATTGGCGGGTTGATCGACGGTGAGCGCGACGTCACGGCGATCATCGCCGCGCTGGATGAACAATTCCCTGGTGTGCCTGAGCTCGGTGACGACATCGAGCAATTCATGGAGGTCGCCCGTGCTGAGCACTGGATCACGCTTGCCTGAACAACCGGCCATCGGTCTGCCGCTGTGGCTGCTCGCCGAGCTGACCTATCGCTGCCCGCTGCAGTGCCCGTATTGCTCCAACCCGCTGGATTTCGCCGAGCAGGGCAAGGAGCTGAGCACTGAGCAATGGATCAAGGTGTTTCGCGAATCACGCGAGATGGGTGCCGCGCAGTTGGGCTTTTCCGGCGGTGAGCCGCTGGTGCGCCAGGACCTCGCCGAACTGATTGCCGAAGCGCGCAAACTGGGCTTCTACACCAACCTGATCACTTCCGGCATCGGCTTGACCGAGCAGAAGATCAGCGATTTCAAAAAGGCGGGTCTGGACCATATCCAGATCAGCTTCCAGGCCAGCGACGAACAGGTGAACAACCTGCTGGCCGGCTCGAAAAAGGCCTTCGCACAAAAACTCGAAATGGCTCGCGCGGTGAAGGCCCACGGCTACCCGATGGTGCTGAACTTCGTCACTCATCGGCACAATATCGACAAGATCGACCGCATCATCGAGCTGTGCATTGCACTGGAGGCGGACTTTGTAGAACTCGCCACCTGCCAGTTCTACGGCTGGGCGCAGCTCAATCGTGTGGGGTTGTTGCCGACCCAGGAACAACTGGTGCGCGCCGAACGTATCACCAACGAATACCGCGCCAAGCTCGAAGCCGAAGGGCACCCGTGCAAGCTGATTTTCGTCACCCCGGATTACTACGAAGAACGCCCGAAAGCCTGCATGAACGGCTGGGGCAGCATCTTTCTGACAGTCACTCCGGATGGAACCGCCCTGCCCTGCCACGGTGCCCGACAGATGCCGGTGCAATTTCCTAATGTGCGTGACCACAGCATGCAGCACATCTGGTACGACTCCTTCGGTTTCAACCGCTTTCGCGGCTACGACTGGATGCCGGAGCCGTGCCGCTCATGCGATGAAAAGGAGAAGGACTTCGGCGGCTGCCGTTGCCAGGCGTTCATGCTGACCGGCGATGCGAGCAACGCCGACCCGGTGTGCAGCAAATCCGAGCACCACGGCATCATCCTTCAAGCCCGGGAAGACGCCGAACACGCCACCCAGACCATCGAGCAACTGGCCTTTCGCAACGAGCGCAACTCCCGGCTCATCGCAAAAGGCTGAGGGCCTCAGCGCTTGGCGATGATGTACACCGCGTGAATGATGCCTGGGAAGTAACCGCACAAGGTCAGCAGAATATTCAGCCAGAACGCGCCGGCGAAACCCACTTGCAGGAACACACCCAGTGGCGGCAACAGGATGGCGATGATGATGCGAATGATGTCCATGGGGTCAGCTCCTGAAAATCGGCTCGTGTGAGCCGTCTAGCTAATCGACCTTGGACGTTCGTGAGGGTTCAGTGGGATCTGGCACTGCGGCCACCCTTCTCTGAACAAAAAAAAACGCCCCCAGCCAAAACAAACAAGCTGGGGGCGCCGCGTATACCGCGAGACGGTTCAGGAATTAGGGGTCAAACGGCGATGCCCTTGCGGCATTGCACCTGTGCGGTACGCACCCGGGAAAAAGCGTGAGTCAGGCGCAGGAGCATTTCGTCGATGTCGCTTTTGCTCACCGTTAGGGCCGGGGTGAAGCGCAGGCAGTTGGGTTGCGGGGCGTTGAGGATAAGTCCTTCGTCCAGAGCGGCTTTTACCACAGCGTCTGCAGAATCATCCGATAACGTCAGTCCCCACATCAGGCCGTGGCCGCGCAGTTGACCGTGGCTGTAGCGGTAAGACAGGCGGGCAAGACCTTCGCCGAGGTAGCAACCAGACTCTTGTACATGCTCGAAGAAACCGTGCCCCAGCACGGTATCGAGTACCGCCACCCCGGCCGAGGCCATCAGCGCATTGCCATGATGGGTGCCGTCCAGCTCACCGACTTCGAAGCAACAGGCTTTGCCGCGCGCCAGCAGTGCCGCCAGCGGCACACCACCGCCCAGGCCTTTGCCGAGCGTAATGATGTCGGCGCGCACACCGTAGTGCTCTTCGGCAAGCAAGGTGCCGCAACGGCCGATACCGGTTTGCACTTCATCGAGGATCAGCAAAATACCCAGCTCGCGGCACAGTCGCTCGACACCCTTGAGGTAATGCTCGGTCGCGAGGATAACGCCGGCTTCGCTCTGGATCGGCTCGAGCATGATGGCAACGGTTTGCGCATCAACGGCCGCGTGCAGCGCCGCCAGATCGTTGAGCGGGACGTGGCTGAAGCCCGGCAGCTGCGGTTCAAAGCGGTTTTCGCGGCTGCTCGCCGAAGCCGACATCGCCGCGAAGCTGCGCCCATGGCAACCGTTGCTGGCGCTGATGATGCGATAAGCGCCACCGCGATACAGCTGGCCCCACTTGCGCGCCAGTTTGATCGCCGCTTCACAGGCTTCCGCGCCGCTGTTGAGCAAATACGCCTGATCGCTGCCGGTGCGGTGGCACAGGCGGTCGACGAGGTTGAGTTGGGGGCGGTTATGCAAACCGTGACCGGGATTGATCAGCGCATGGGCCTGATCGGCCAAGGCCCTGATCAATACCTGCGGGCTGTGGCCGAGGCTGTTGGCCGCGCAGCCCTGGCTGAAGTCCAGATAGGCGCGATCATCGCTGTCCCACAACCAGGAACCCTGACCGCGCACGAAGACCTGCGGGGGGCGCGCTACGGTAGGCATCAAGCATTCACTGGGAAAATCTTCGCCGCAAGCATCCAGGATCAAGTCATCCAGACTGGCCGCCGAGCGGCGCAAATTGAACAGGTTCACACTTTTTCTCCCATGGCAAGCATGCCGTGGTCGGTGTACCCCGTAAAACCTGCCTGGAGGTTTTTTGTCTTGCCTATGCAAATACCATCAACATAAACGCTAATCATCGCCCGATCTGGCCCTGTAAGCCTTGTGGATAGGCGCTAGACTAGGCGTCTCGGGGGCCATCGGCCATTTCGATTTTCCAGCTTTTTCGATAAGAATTACTTATGGATTTTAAGCAACTGCGTTATTTCGTCGCGGTGTATGAGGAAGGCCACGTAGGCCGTGCCGCTGAGCGTCTGTCGATCTCCCAACCGGCCCTGTCACAGCAGATCCGCCAGCTCGAACAAAACCTCGATGTGAGCCTCTTCGAACGCAGCAGCAAGCGCCTGCTGCCGACCCTCGCAGCCCATACGTTATACAACCACGCCTTGCCGTTGATCGATGGCATGCAGCAAGCCGTGGAGGCATTGCGCAACTTCAAGGGCCAGGCATTGCGCACCTTGGCCATCGGCGTGCTGCAAACCGTACACACCAGCCTGGTCCCGCAAATGCTGGAGCGCGTGCGCAAGGCCCAGCCGCACCTAGTGGTGCAAATCTACGAACTGACCGGGATTGAAATTGAACGGCGCCTGCTCAACGGCTCGCTGGACATCGGCATCAGTTACCTGCCACCCCGCCAGCCGGGGTTGCACGGCGTGCTGCTGTATGAAGATGAGCTGAAGGTGGTCATCCCGGAGGATCACCCCCTGCGTGAATTCAAGAAAGTCTCCCTGACACAGGCGGCCGAGTTGCCGATGTTACTGCTGGGGGAGGAGTTTCAGATCAGGCAGATCTGGCAGAGCCAGTTGTCCAACCTCGGGCGGCGCCCGCAGGTACAGGCGGAGTTGAATACCATGGTGGGGATTCTCGACAGCCTGCCTCATACCAAATTGGCCACGGTGCTACCGGGACGCTCCCAGGACGAACACAACAGCAAGGCGCTGCTGTGGAAACCCTTGAGTGAACCCAGGGTGCCGCTGAAAGTGGGGTTGGTCTGCCGCGATGTGCAGCGCCAGCAAGCGACGTTGGCGTTGCTGCGCACCTTGCTGGAGGACGTGATGAATGCCCCGCAGGTGCCGGCCTGACTTTTTCGCGGGCAAAAGAAAACCCCGCCGAGGCGGGGTTTTGCAGACTGTTTCCCTGACATCCATTTCACTCCGCCATCCTGGCAGAATCCTACGTGTCCGTGTTGTTGCTTTGCGCTTCCTGCGCGACGTCCATGTGAAGTAGATTATCCGTGGATCCAATTTGGCGATAGAGGACGATTAGCAGCACGTCATGTAAGAGAATGCTTACAAAGCCTCTACACCCTTAGAACAGGGCCTCATCCAGCAAAAACAACGATTCACTACCGGCTTTTACAGACGCACTCAACGAGTGAATACGCGGCAGCAGACGGGCAAAGTAGAAGCGCGCAGTGCCCAGTTTGCTGGCGTAGAAGTCTTCCTCGGCCTCTTTGCCCAGCGCCGCCTTGGCCATCATTGCCCACATATAGGCGTAGGCCATGTATCCGAATGCATGCAAATACTCCACCGAGGCCGCACCGATTTCATTCGGGTTGCTCTTGGCGCGATCCAGCACCCAGGCCGTCAATTCATCCAGGCTATCCACTGCGGCGTTGAGCGGCGTGGTGAACTCGGCCAGCTCCGCGCCTGCAGTGGCGGTGAACTGGCGGATCTCATCAGCGAACAAGGTGTAGAACGCACCGCCACTGCCGACGATCTTGCGTCCCATCAGGTCCAGGGCCTGAATGCCGTTGGTGCCTTCGTAGATCTGGGTGATGCGCACATCACGCACCAATTGCTCCTGGCCCCACTCACGGATGTAACCGTGGCCGCCAAAGACTTGTTGGCCGAGCACCGTGGTTTCCAGGCCCAGATCGCTCAGGAATGCCTTGGCCACCGGGGTCAGCAAGGCTACCAGGCTATCCGCGCGCTCGCGGGCGGCGGTATCTTCGCTGAACTTGGCGATATCCAGCTGCATCGCCACATATGTGGAGAATGCACGGCCGCCTTCGTTCGACGCCTTCATGGTCAGCAGCATGCGACGCACGTCGGGGTGGACGATGATCGGGTCGGCGATTTTATCCTTGGCCTGCGCGCCGGTCGGCGCACGGCTCTGCAGGCGGTCGCGCGCGTATTCAATCGCGTTCTGGTAGGACCGCTCACCGGACGCCAGGCCTTGGATACCCACGCCCAGGCGCTCGTAGTTCATCATGGTGAACATCGCCGCCAGACCACGGTTCGGCTCACCCACCAGGTAACCCACGGCTTGGTCAAAGTTCATCACGCAGGTCGCCGAGGCCTGAATCCCCATCTTGTGTTCGATGGAGCCACAGCTCACCGGGTTACGCGCGCCCAGGCTGCCGTCGGCATTGACCATGAACTTCGGCACCAGGAACAACGAGATGCCCTTGGGACCGGCCGGGGCATCCGGCAGTTTGGCCAGCACCAGGTGGATGATGTTCTCGGTGAGGTCGTGTTCACCGCCGGTGATGAAGATCTTGGTGCCGCTGATGGTGTAGGAACCGTCAGCCTGCGGCTCGGCCTTGGTGCGGATAATCCCCAGATCGGTGCCGGCATGGGCCTCGGTCAGGCACATGGAACCGGCCCACTTACCGGAGTACATATTCGGCAGGTAGGTTGCCTTGAGTGCTTCACTGGCGTGGGTGTTGATCGATACGCAGGCGCCGGAGGTCAGCATCGGGTACAGGCCGAAGGCCAGGCTCGACGAGTTGATCATCTCTTCAACCTGCGCCGAGACCGCCTTGGGCATGCCCATGCCGCCAAAGGCCGGATCACCGCCCACGCCCACCCAACCGCCTTCGGCGTAGGTGGTGTAGGCCTGTGGAAAACCGTCCGGGGTGCTGACAACGGTGTCTGCCCAGCGGCAGCCCTGTTCATCGCCGCTGCGGCTGAGCGGGGCGATGGATTTGGCGGTGACTTTGCCGGCTTCTTCGAGGATTGCCTCAACGGTTTCGACGTCGACCGTGTCTGCCAATGCCGGCAATTGGGCCCAAAGTGTGGCGACCTCAAACACTTCGTTGAGGACGAAGCGCATATCACGCAGCGGCGCTTTGTAATCAGCCATGGCAAACCTCGTGAGAACGTAAAAAGTGATTCGATAGGGTCGGTTTTACAGGCGCCGAGTGTACCCGAACAACTTTTCAGACACATAGGGTCCACTTGTGACCGATTGGTATTTTTAGGTCATCACAAGCCAAATGCCTCCGAGGGCAGACTCATCAGGCACTCGCTGCCCGCCTCCACGGCGGCCCGATGGGTGGCGGTGCGTGGCAATAAGCGCTTGAAGTAAAAGTCGCAGGTGGCCAGCTTGGCCTTGGCAAACTCGGCATCATCATGCGTCTGCGCCGCGATCGCCATGCGCAGCCACAGATAGGCGAGGATGATGTAGCCGCTGTACATCAAGTAGTCCACCGCAGCAGCGCCCACTTCGTCAGGGTTTTTCATCGCGGCCAGCCCGACCTTGGTTGTCAGCTCACCCCATTGCTGGTTCAGTTGATCGAGTTGCGCCACATACGCCTTGAGCTGCGCATGCTCGGCATTCGCCTCGCAGAACTTATGCACAATCCGCGTAAAACCGCGCAGCAGCTTGCCCTGGCTGCCCAGCACCTTGCGCCCCAGCAAGTCGAGCGCCTGAATGCCGTTGGTGCCTTCGTAGATCGGCGCAATCCGGCAATCGCGCACCAACTGCTCCATGCCCCACTCGCGAATAAAACCATGGCCGCCGAACACCTGCATGCCGTGGTTGGTCACCTCCAGCCCGGTGTCGGTCATAAAGGCTTTGCAGATCGGCGTAAGGAACGCCAGCAGGTCTTCGGCTTCCTGGCGCTGGCCGGCGTCGCGGCTCAAGTGCGCGGTGTCGAGCAGTTGCGCGGTGAAATAGGTCAGCGCCCGGTTGCCTTCGTTGAACGCCTTCATGGTCAGCAGCATGCGCCGCACGTCGGGGTGGACGATGATCGGGTCGGCGGCTTTTTCCGGGGCCTTGGCGCCGGTCAGCGCGCGCATTTGCAAGCGGTCGTTGGCGTATTTGACCGCGCCCTGAAAGCTCGCTTCGCCATTGCACAGCCCTTGCATCCCGGTGCCGAGGCGCGCGTGGTTCATCATGGTGAACATGCAGTTGAGGCCTTTGTTCGCCTCGCCGATCAAAAAGCCCTTGGCAGCGTCGAAGTTCAGCACGCAGGTGGCCGAGGCCTTGATCCCCATCTTGTGCTCGATGGAGCCGCAATGTACCGCGTTGCGCTCGCCCGAATCCGCATGGAACTTGGGCACGATAAACAGCGAGATGCCTTTGGTGCCGGCCGGGGCATCCGGCAGCTTGGCCAGCACCAGGTGGATGATGTTGGCGCTCAGGTCGTGCTCACCGGCGGAGATGAAGATCTTGCTGCCGCTGACCGCATAGCTGCCATCCGCCTGGGGCACGGCGCGGGTCTTGATCAGGCCCAGGTCGGTGCCGCAATGGGCTTCGGTCAGGCACATGGTGCCGGTCCATTCGCCGGCGGTGAGTTTGCTCAGGTAGGTGGCTTTCTGTTCGTCGGTGCCGTGGGCGTGGATCGCCGACATCGCGCCGTGCGTCAGCCCTGGGTACATGCCCCAGGACGTGTTGCTGGAGCCGATCATCTCGCTGAGCACCAGCCCGAGAGATTGCGGCAAGCCTTGGCCACCGTAGGCCGGGTCGGCCGCCACGCCGTGCCAGCCACCTTGCACATACTGGGCGAACGCTTCCTTGAAGCCCTTGGGCGTGGTCACCACACCTTTGTCGAAATGGCAGCCTTCTTCATCGCCGCTGCGGTTGAGTGGCGCGAGTACGTTCTCGCAAAATTTCGCACCTTCTTCGAGGATCGCGCTGACCATGTCCGGGCTGGCGTCTGTCGCGCCGAGGGCGGCGTAGTGAGCGTGGAAATCAAACACGTTGTCGATCAGAAAGCGCATGTCGCGCAGGGGAGCTTTGTACTCAGGCATGGCAATGTCTCCGGCAGCAGATGGTTTCAACCTACTGCCGGCCGCCGCCGCGAACAATTACTGTAGAGCCGCTGAATACAGCGCTATCACTCAACCGGCAGCACTCTGCGTGCGCACCGCGCCACGGCGGGTTTGCCCGGCCGCGACCACGCAGTTACGCCCGGCGCCCTTGGCGGCATACAGCGCCTGGTCGGCGGATTTGAGCACCTCTTCGGACGTGCGGTGCTCGGCCTGGCGCTCGGCCACGCCGATGCTGACGGTCACCGACACACTCGACGCACCGCTGCCCGCGCGCCGCTGGCGGCCTTGCAGGTCATCCTGCGGGCGGTCCGGGTTGCGCAGCTTGATGTCGTAGTTGGCGATGATCTCGCGGAGTTCTTCCAAGTGCGGCATGCACTCATCCAGGGTCTTGCCGGCAAACACCACGGCGAACTCTTCACCGCCATAACGGTAGGCGCGTCCGCCGCCATTGACCTTCGACAGCTTGCTGGCCACCAGGCGCAGCACTTGGTCCCCTACGTCGTGACCATGGGTGTCGTTAAAGCGTTTGAAGTGGTCGACGTCGCTCATCGCGAGCACATAGTTGCGTCCCAGCCGCTGCATGCGCTCGTTGAGCGCGCGCCGCCCAGGCAGGCCGGTCAGCTCGTCGCGAAACGCCATTTGATACGCCTCGTGAGCCACCGCGGCCGCAATCGTCAGCATCACCTGGCTGCACATGATGTTCAGGGTGAACGGCAGGATAAACGTCTGCGGCAACATCCAGAACAGCCCGATCAACCCCACCATCTGCGCCGCGTGCAACGGACGCGGTTGGTACCAGTACTGCGCCGCCAAGGTCAGAAAACCGATCAGGAACATCGGGTATGACAGCTGGATCAGGCTCATCCAGGTGCCATGCAGCGCCGGCCAGCGGATTTCCGCCAGCCAGTTCAGCAGCGCCTGGGGATAACTTTGCTCCAGGGCCAACGCCACGCTGCCGATCGCCAGCAGCACCGCACAGCGCGCGACAAAATCACGGAACAAGTGGGTTTTTTCCTGCCACAGCGCATAGATGCTGAACAGCAGCGGCAGCAACAGGCAACACAAGTGGAACACCACGGCGGCGTCTTCGCGCACGCGGCCGTTGTCGCGGTAGAAGTCGGTCTGGGTATCGAGCAGGAAGTAGGCGATATACACCGTGATCATCAGGAACAGTTCGCGCTGGCGACGATAGACCGCGCAATACGAACCGCCGAGCAACAGCACCAGGGTCGGCAACACGTTGAACAGCGAGGTAAAGAAGACGTTGAGATCTTTGACATACGCAGCCGAGAGCCCGGCCAGTAACAGCAGCAGTGAAGGTAGGAAATGACTGAAACGTAAAGCGGACGCGCGTGACAAGGGTAAAACTCCGACCCGCCAGAAATAATGGCACTGTGCCACAGTTCAGACAGTTAAACATACCCTGCCAGGCTTGTATCACATTGCCATCACTGTAACGGCAGACCATCGCAATCCCTGAGCGCTGCGCTGTGTTTTTTATCGCGCAAAAAAAACCGCCGCCCCGAGAAGGAGCGACGGTTTTTCAAGTGGGCTCGGTGAGGCTTAGTAAGCCAGGCCGAAGTCCTCTTCTTTCATGTCCATCAGGTTGTTGGCGCCCGACAGCATGGTGACCACGTGAGTACGGGTACGCGGCAGGATGCGCTGGAAGTAGAAGCGCGCGGTCTGCAGCTTGGCGGTGTAGAACGCCGCTTCGCTGGTGCCGGCTGCCAGTTTCTCGGCCGCCAGGCGCGCCATGTCGGCCCAGAAGTAAGCCAGGCAGGCATAACCGGAGTACATCAGGTAGTCCACCGAAGCGGCACCGACTTCTTCACGGTCTTTCATCGCCGCCATGCCGACCTTCATGGTCAACTCGCCCCACTCTTTGTTCAGCGCAGCCAGCGGCGTCACGAACTCTTGGACCGCTTCGTTGCCTTCGTTGGCCTGGCAGAACTTGTGCACGATCTTGGTGAAGCCCTTGAGCGCTTCGCCTTGGGTCATCAGCACTTTACGGCCGAGCAGGTCCAGCGCCTGGATGCCGGTGGTGCCTTCGTACAGCATCGAAATGCGGCTGTCGCGCACGTTCTGCTCCATGCCCCACTCGGCGATGAAGCCGTGACCGCCGTAGATCTGCACGCCGTGGTTGGCGGATTCAAAACCGACTTCGGTCATGAACGCCTTGGCGATCGGGGTCATGAATGCCAGCAGGCCATCGGCCTGTTTCTTGGCTTCGTCGTCGGTGCCGTACTTGACGATGTCCACTTGCTTGGCGGTGAAGTACACCATCGCACGGTTACCTTCAGCGAAGGCTTTCATGGTCAGCAGCATGCGGCGCACGTCGGGGTGGACGATGATCGGGTCGGCGGCCTTGTCCGGCGCTTTCGGGCCAGTCAGGGAACGCATTTGCAGGCGGTCACGCGCATATTTCAGGCCGCCCTGGAAGCCGATTTCAGCGTGGGCCAGGCCTTGCAGCGCGGTGCCCAGGCGAGCGGTGTTCATAAAGGTGAACATGCAGTTCAGGCCTTTGTTCGCCGGGCCGATCAGAAAACCGGTGGCCGCGTCGAAGTTCATCACGCAGGTGGCGTTACCGTGGATGCCCATCTTGTGTTCCAGGGAACCACAGGTCACCGCGTTGCGCGCACCGATCGAGCCATCGGCGTTCGGCAGGAATTTAGGCACGATAAACAGCGAGATACCTTTGGTGCCGGCCGGTGCGTCCGGCAGGCGGGCCAATACGATGTGGACGATGTTATCGGCCATGTCGTGTTCGCCGGCCGAGATGAAGATCTTGGTGCCGGAGACTTTATAGGTACCGTCGGCCTGAGGTTCGGCCTTGGTGCGCAGCATGCCCAGGTCGGTGCCGCAGTGTGGCTCGGTCAGGCACATGGTGCCGGTCCATTCGCCCGACACCAGTTTGGTCAGGTAGGCCTCTTGCTGCTCGGGGGTGCCGTGCTCGGAGATGGTGTTCATCGCACCATGGGACAGGCCTGGGTACATACCCCACGACCAGTTGGCTTCGCCGACCATTTCGCTGACTGCCAGGCCCAGGGATTCCGGCAGGCCTTGGCCACCGTGCTCCACGTCGTGGGCCAGGCTCGGCCAGCCACCTTCGACGAACTGCTTGTAGGCTTCTTTGAAACCAGTAGGGGTCTTAACGCCTGACTCGCTCCAGGTACACCCTTCGATGTCACCCACACGGTTCAACGGTGCCAGTACTTGCTCACAGAACTTGGCGCCTTCTTCGAGAATGGCGTCAACCATGTCCGGAGTAGCGTCCTGGCAAGCCGGCAGGCTCTGATAGTGCGCTTCATAGCCGAGCAGTTCGTCACGAACGAAGCGAATATCACGCAAGGGGGCCTTGTAGTCAGGCATAGCGATAAACCTCTGCTGATGTATCTGGGATGAACAACCGCGTGGGATTTGTTGTTGCGGTCAAACAGGTGTTTGAAACATACGTTTACGACCTGGGGATGTCAAGCGTCGTCCCGCTGCCGTTTGTCATGACACGGCTCAACAGCGCGCACGACAATGCCTGCGGCGAGGTGCCACAAGGGTTATCGGAAAAAAGAGGCGATGTAGGCGCTCGCGGTGTACCGGGTACACCGCATTGCCATAGGGGGGTCAGGCGAAGGTGTCGATCAACGTGCCGAGCATTTCATCGGAAGCCTTGGCGACTTTCGCGCCCAGCTCCACCTGAAATTTACCTTGGGCCATTTCGACCATATTGCTCGCCGAGTTGGTCGGCTGGGCGCGGTCATTGGCCTGCAGAAGGTCGCTCTGGGCGGCCGACGGCTGGGTAGTGGCGGCACTGGCAATCCTGCCGGCGGCCTGGTCGACGCGGCTCTGCCCGGCTTGAATCGTACTCAAGCCTGAATAAAACGCGCTGCTGCCAGAGATTTCCATGGCGTGGACCTGCTGAGAGAATCGTGAAGTTGAATTGAAGCAGACATTCTGGCAAAAGGCCCGTCAAAAACACTAATGGCACAATGCCTTGTCGATAGCCAAAATCAGTCAAGCAGGTCCAAGTGCAGGTACTCGGCCACCGCTTTGCTGCCGGCGTGCTTGAGTTTGGGCACCCGGCCCAGGCACGGCGCGGGCAAGCGTTCGGCCAGGGTGGCGAGGTTTTCTTCCAGACGAGAGGTATTCGGGTCGATGATATTCGCCACCCAACCGGCCAGCGGCAGGCCGTCGCGGGCGATGGCTTCGGCCGTGAGCAGCGCATGGCTGATGCAACCCAGGCGCACACCCACCACCAGGATCACCGGCAATTGCAGCGCCATGGCCAGGTCGGACAGGTTGTCCTGATCGGCCAACGGCACACGCCAGCCGCCCGCGCCTTCGATCAGGGTGAAATCGGCTTTTCGGTCGAGGATCTGCTGCATCGGTTTGAGCAGCGATTGCACCGTCAGCGCAACGCCCGCCTCGCGCGCAGCCAGGTGCGGCGCGATGGCCGGCTCGAACGCCACCGGGTTGACCTCGGCGTAGCTCAACGGCAACGAACACTCGGCCAGCAGCGCCAGCGCATCGGCGTTGCGCAAGCCTTTGGCGGTGACCTGGCAGCCCGAGGCAACCGGCTTGCCGGCGGCGGTGCTTTTGCCGGCCAGGCGCGCGGCATGCAGCAGGCCGGCGGCGATGGTGGTCTTGCCGACATCGGTATCGGTGCCGGTGATGAAATAAGCCGCGCTCATAGCGGTTTCTCCAGCACGGCGTACACCACTTGGTAGGTGGCCGGCAGGCCCTGGGCCTGACGGAACTGCTCGTAGGCGTCGATCAATGCAACAACCCGCGCACGGCCGGTCAACCCGCCCGGCCGCCCCGGGTTGAGATTGTGCGCACCGAGCGCCTTCAATTCATGGGTCAGGCTGCGCACATCCGGGTAATGCAACACATGGGCGCGCCGCTCCAGGCTCAGCACCTGGAAGCCGCTGGCCGCGCACAGCTGTTGATAGGCCTCGAAGGTGCGGAAGCGGTTGACGTGGACCAGCCCATCCGCCGCCCGCCAGCTTTCGCGCAACTCGTCCAATGTGCCCACGCACAAGCTGGCGAAGGCCAGCACGCCGCCCGGTTGCAGCACGCGATAGGCTTCGCTGAGCACCGCCGCGAAATCCGCGCACCATTGCACCGCCAGGCTGGAGAAGATCAGCCCGCAACTGGCCGCCTGCAACGGCAGGCGCTCGGCATCACCGGCGATGAAATGCTGCGCGCCGCCCAACGGCCGCGCATGGTTGAGCATGCCTTGGGCAATATCCAGCGCCACACCTTGGCCGGCAGGCAGCCGATCGCCCAGCACGCGGCTGAAATAACCGGTGCCACAGCCCATGTCCAACCAGCGTTGCGCGGTGCAGGCCGCCGGCAGACGGGCCAGCAGTTCATGCCCCACCGCCCGCTGCAACTCGGCCACGCTGTCGTAACTGGCGGCGGCACGGGAAAACGATGCCGCCACCTGGCGCTTGTCCGGCAACCCGCCCGGCAGGCAGGCATGGGCTAAATCAGTCATCAACGCACTCGTGCAAAAAAGCCTGGATGGCCCCCGCTACACCGTGGGGGTCCTCCAGGAGAAAAGCGTGACCGGCCTGTTCAATCAGACCGATTTCGACATCCGGAAGCAGGCTCAGCAGGTCGCTGGCGGCTTCGGCGGGCACCAACTCATCCAGGCCCGCGAACAGATGCAATTGCGGGCCGCGATAGGCCACCAAGGCGTCGCGGGTGTCCAGTTGAGCCAGCAGCTCAAGGCCGCTCATCAACACGTTCGACGGCGTATTCGGCGCCCCACTGACCAGCAAACGCGCCAGCCCGCGCGGGTCTGCGGCGCCTTTGGCACACAACAGGCCGAAACGCTTGAGGGTGACCTGGGAGTCGGCATGGCAACCGGTAAGGAACGCATCGAAGGTTTCGCCAGGCATCGCGTTCGGCCAGCCATCATGGGCGACGAAACACGGGTTGCTCGCCAGGGTCAGCAACCCACAACAACGCTCGCCGCGCCGTGCGGCCAGCTCGGAAGCGAGCATGCCGCCCAGAGACCAGCCGCCGAGCCAAGCGTTGTCCGGCAGCGTCGCGTCGAGTTCGTCGAGCCATTCGCCCAGGTCGCTGGAGCCCAACGCTGGCAACGGCTCGATCTGTACGCGCAGGTGTTCGTTCAGGCCATGCAGTGCGGCGGCCAAGGGCTCCAGCGGCGAAACGCCAAGGCCCCAGCCGGGCAGCAATATCAGTCGATCACGCATGGTCGGGCTCCGTGGCACCTGACAAGCGGAAACACTCTTCCAATGCGTTCAACAATAGCTGCACCTGCGCCGCGCTGTGGGCCGCCGTCAGCGTCACGCGCAAACGGGCGCTGCCGGCGGGCACGGTGGGCGGGCGGATCGCCGTGACCATCAAGCCGCGCTCGCGCAACATCCGCGACAACGCCATGGCCTTGGCACTCTCGCCGATGAGGATCGGCTGAATCGGCGTAAAGCTGTCCATCAGCCTCAGGCCGATCTGCTCGGCGCCCTGGCGGAACTGGCGGATCAGGCTGTTGAGGTGCTCGCGTCGCCAATGCTCGGTGCGTAGCAGCTCCAGGCTTTTCAGGGTGGCGCAGGCCAGGGCCGGGGGTTGGCTGGTGGTATAGATGTAGGGCCGGGCGAACTGGATCAGGCTTTCGATCAACTCCTCACTGCCCGCGACAAAAGCGCCGGCAGTGCCGAACGCTTTGCCCAGGGTGCCGACCAGCACCGGCACGTCTTCCTGGCTCAAGCCAAAATGCTCGACGATGCCGCCGCCGTTCGCGCCCAGCGGGCCGAAGCCATGGGCGTCGTCCACCATCAACCAGGCGCCTTTGGCCCGCGTTTCACGGGCCAGCGCCGGCAAGTCGGCCAGGTTGCCGTCCATGCTGAACACGCCATCGGTGACCACCAGGGTATTGCCGGTGGCTTTCTCCAGGCGCTTGGCCAGGCTGGCGGCGTCGTTGTGCAGGTAGCGATTGAAGCGCGCCCCGGACAACAGGCCGGCATCCAGCAATGAGGCATGGTTGAGACGGTCTTCCAGCACCGTATCGCCCTGCCCCACCAACGCCGTGACCGCGCCGAGGTTGGCCATGTAGCCGGTGGTAAACAGCAACGCGCGCGGGCGCCCGGTAAGGTCGGCCAGGGCTTCTTCCAGTTCATGGTGCGGCGTGGCATGCCCGACCACCAAGTGCGAAGCGCCACCGCCCACGCCCCAACGGGACGCACCGGCACGCCAGGCCTCGATCACCTGCGGGTGATTGGCCAGGCCCAGGTAATCGTTATTGCAGAACGCCAGTAACGGTTGACCGTCCACCACCACTTCCGGGCCTTGCGGGCTGTCCAGCAGTGGGCGGTGGCGGTAAAGGTGTTCGGCACGACGGGCAGCGAGACGCGCGGCGAGATCGAAAGACATGCAGGCCTCGGATTGGCAGGTTCAACTCGGTCAGAAAATGTGCGAGGGAGCTTGCTCCCGATGGCGGCGTATCAGTATGAAATGCATTAACTGACCCACCGCTATCGGGAGCAAGCTCCCTCCCACATTTGGATCGCATTTGGATCAAACTGCGGCGTTGTAGAACTGCTCGCTGCTTTTCTGCTCAACCAACGCTTGCTCGATCGCCGCCTGGTGCACTTCATCGGCGTGCTCTTCACGCGCTTCCGGCAGGATGCCCAGGCGCGAGAACAGTTGCATGTCCTTGTCGGCCTGCGGGTTGGCGGTGGTCAGCAGTTTGTCGCCGTAGAAGATCGAGTTGGCGCCGGCAAAGAACGCCAGGGCCTGCATTTGCTCGTTCATCGCCTCACGGCCGGCCGACAGGCGCACATGCGATTGCGGCATCAGGATGCGCGCCACCGCCAGCATGCGGATGAAGTCGAACGGGTCGATGTCCTCGGCGTTTTCCAGCGGCGTCCCGGCCACCTTCACCAGCATGTTGATCGGCACCGACTCCGGATGCTCCGGCAGGTTGGCCAGTTGGATCAGCAGGTTGGCGCGGTCGTCGAGGGATTCGCCCATGCCGAGAATGCCGCCGGAGCAGATCTTCATCCCCGAATCACGCACGTAGGCCAGGGTTTGCAGACGCTCGGCATAGGTGCGGGTAGTGATGATCGAACCGTAGAATTCCGGCGACGTATCGAGGTTGTGGTTGTAGTAGTCGAGGCCGGCCTGGGCCAGGGCTTCGGTCTGGTCCTGGTCGAGACGGCCGAGGGTCATGCAGGTTTCCAGGCCCATGGCCTTCACGCCTTCGACCATCTGCAGCACATAGGGCATGTCTTTGGCCGACGGATGTTTCCACGCCGCGCCCATGCAGAAGCGGGTCGAACCGATGGCCTTGGCACGGGCCGCCTCTTCGAGGACCTTCTGCACTTCCATCAGCTTTTCTTTTTCCAGGCCGGTGTTGTAGTGGCCCGACTGCGGACAATATTTGCAATCTTCCGGGCAGGCGCCGGTTTTGATCGACAGCAGCGTCGACACCTGCACACGGTTCGCATCGAAATGCGCGCGGTGCACGGTCTGCGCCTGGAACAACAGGTCATTGAACGGCTGCACGAACAGTGCTTTGACTTCAGCTAAAGACCAATCGTGACGCAGGGTGGCAGTGGTGCGGGCGCTCATGGGCGATTCCTTGATTATGCTTTGGCAAGCCCTGCGGGAAGGGCAATACCCACAGACGCGACACGGATGCTCGGCATATTTAAGGAAGATTCATGCACTGTCAACCTGGATACAAACACCAAGTTTACATATGGTTAAAAAACATACAGACCTGTTTAATCTGCGACGAAGCCACTGAGTCGGCCGATTGTGTGTGCAACGTCTGCGAAACCGAGCTGCCCTGGCTGATGGAACAGTGTGAGGTCTGCGCCCTGCCCTTGCCGATGGACGGCCTGATCTGCGGCCAGTGCCAGAAACACCCGCCGGCCTTTAAACAGGTCATCGCCGCCTGGACCTACAGCTTCCCCATCGACACGCTGATCAGCCGGTTCAAGCATCAGGCGCGCTGGCCCCTCGGGCATCTGCTGGGCTGCTTGCTGGGACGCCACCTGCAACACCGCTTCGACAATGCCGAACTGCCGCGCCCCGACTGCCTGTTGCCGGTGCCCATGGCGCGCAAACGCCTGCGCGAGCGCGGCTATAACCAGGCGCTGATGCTGGCGCGCTGGCTCAGCGCCGAGCTGCACATTGCCTACGATGAACACCTGTTGTTACGCCCGCATGAAACCGTCGCGCAGCAGGCGCTCGACGCCAAGACCCGCCAACGCAACCTGCGCGGCGCCTTCGCCCTGGCGCGCGACATACCGGTACACGACCGCCACTTTGCGCTGGTCGACGACGTGCTCACCACCGGCGCGACCGCCCACAGCCTGGCACGCCTGTTGATGGACGCCGGGGCGCGACAGGTTGACGTGTACTGCCTGGCCCGCACGCCCAAACCGGGCGCCTGACTTGACTCCGCCCGGCCTTGCCCGCAACGTTCCGTTCATCTCATCGAAGCGTAGTCCCATGTCTCTGCCGACCTCCCTCAGCCAACACATCATCCGCCGCCCCCAGCGCATCGCCTTGCTGGCGCATATCGCCGAGCAGGGTTCGATCACCCGCGCGGCGAAGAGCGCCGGCTTGAGCTACAAGGCTGCCTGGGACGCCATCGACGAACTGAACAACCTCGCGCAAAACCCGCTGGTGGAACGCAGCGTTGGCGGCAAGGGCGGCGGCGGCGCCAAGCTGACGGCCGAAGGTGAGCGCGTGCTGCGCCTCTATCAGCGCCTGCAAGTGTTACAGGCCGAAGTGCTCGGCTCGGACGAAGCCGCCAGCGACTTCAACCTGCTGGGCCGCTTGATGCTGCGCACCAGTGCGCGCAACCAACTGCATGGCCAGGTCGTCGCCATCGAGCGCCACGGCCGCAATGATCTGATCCGCCTGCAACTGGCCGGCGGCCTGGCGCTGGACGCGCAGATCACCCACGACAGCACGCAACGGCTGGAGCTGGAAGCCGGCGTTGAAGTGGTCGCCCTGATCAAGGCCGGCTGGCTGGAAGTGTGCGCCAGCGAGCACCCCGAAACACCCGGACACAATTGCCTGATCGGCAGCGTCGACGCCATTCTCGACGCCGAGGACGGCCCCAGCGAAGTGCGGATCGCCCTGCCCAACGGCCAGGTGCTTTGCGCCCTGGCCCAGCCCCACGCGCTCAAGACCCTGGGCGCCGCCGAAGGCCAGCCGATCCAGGTGCAATTCGCGCCGAGCAATGTGTTGCTCGGCACACCCGTCTAGGCGCTGGCCCGGCGGCGCGTGCCTTCAAACTGCAACAATTTCGTCACGCCCGCTCCTTAAGGTGTCTGCAAAAACCGCAGGGAGCCTGACATGAGCCTATTAGAAGAAAACCAAGCCACCGACCTCGAACAAATGGTCGGCCTCACCCGCCGCCGCTTTATCGGCGCTGGTGCCCTGTGCGGTGCCGCGATGTTCCTCGGCGGCAACCTGCTGACCCGCAGCGCCCTGGCCGTGAATGCCGCCAACGCCAGCCCGCTGCTGGGGTTCGCCAGCATCGCCGCCGCCACCAGCGACAGCATCACCCTGCCGCCCGGCTACAGCGCCTCGGTGCTGATCAGTTGGGGCCAGCCGCTGCACAAGAACGCCCCGGCGTTCGACCCCTCCGGCAACGGCACGGCCAAGGCCCAGGAGCAGCAGTTCGGCGACAACAACGACGGCATGAGCCTGTTCGCCTTCCCCGGTGACGACAACCGCGCGCTGATGGCGATCAACAACGAATACACCAACTACCGCTACCTCTTCGCCCACGGCGGCGCGCCGCAATCGGCCGAAGACGTGCGCAAGGCCCAGGCCAGCGAAGGCGTGTCGGTGATCGAAGTGCGCCGCCAGGGCGACACCTGGCAGTTCGTCCAGGACTCGCGCTACAACCGGCGCATCCACGGTAACTCGCCGATCCGCCTCAGCGGCCCGGCGGCCGGCCATGATTGGCTGAAAACCAGCGCCGACAAATCCGGCAAGAAAGCCCTCGGCACCTTCCAGAACTGCGCCAACGGCAAGACGCCGTGGGGCACTTATCTGACGTGCGAAGAGAACTTCACCGACTGTTTCGGCAGCAGCAACCCACAGCAAGCCTTCGACGCCGGGCAAAAGCGCTACGGCGTGGTCGCGGCCAGCAAAGACATCAACTGGCACCTACACGACCCGCGTTTCGATATGGCCAAGCACCCCAACGAGCTCAATCGCCATGGCTGGGTGGTGGAAATCGACCCGTTCGACCCACAGTCCACGCCCGCCAAACGCACCGCCCTCGGCCGCTTCAAGCATGAAAACGCCGCCCTAGCGGAAACCCGCGACGGCCGCGCCGTGGTGTACATGGGCGACGACGAGCGCGGCGAGTTCATCTACAAGTTCGTCAGCCGCGACCCGATCAATCACCAGAACCCCAAGGCCAACAAAGACCTGCTCGACCACGGCACGCTGTTTGTTGCGATCTTCGACGCGGGCGACGGCAACGCCGACCACCCCAAGGGCAAAGGCCAGTGGGTCGAGCTGACCCATGGCAAAAACGGCATCGACGCCAGCACAGGTTTTGCCGGCCAGGCCGAAGTGCTGATCCACGCACGCCAGGCCGCCAGTGTGGTGAAAGCCACGCGCATGGACCGCCCGGAATGGATCGTGGTCAGCCCCACCGACGGCCAGGTCTATTGCACCCTGACCAACAACGCCAAGCGTGGCGAAGACGGCCAGCCCGTCGGCGGCCCCAACCCACGCGAGAAAAACGTCTACGGCCAGATCCTGCGCTGGAAGGCCAATGCCGATGACCACGGCGCCGCCGATTTCACCTGGGATCTGTTTGTGGTCGCCGGCAATCCCGGCGTGCATGCCGGTACGCCGAAGGGCGGCTCGTCCAACATCAACCCGCAGAACATGTTCAACAGCCCCGACGGCCTGGGTTTCGACAACGCCGGGCGCCTGTGGATCCTGACCGACGGCGACTACAGCAACAGCGGCGACTTCGCCGGCATGGGCAATAACCAGATGCTCTGCGCCGACCCGAGCACCGGAGAAATCCGTCGCTTCATGGTCGGGCCGGTGGCGTGCGAGGTGACCGGGATCAGCTTCTCGCCGGATCAGAAGACCTTGTTCGTGGGGATTCAGCATCCAGGGGAAACCGGTGGTTCGACCTGGCCGGAGCATCTGCCCAATGGCAAGCCGCGGTCGTCGGTGATGGCGATTCGGCGGGATGATGGTGGGATTGTCGGGGCCTGATAGACCGTCATCGGGGGCAAGCCCCCTCCCACAGTTGAAGGTATTCACAAATCAAAATGTGGGAGGGGGCTTGCTCCCGATAGCAATGGCACAGCCGCCCCCTATCTCAAGCCCGGTGCGTTACCATACCCGGTCGGACGCGGCGCCCTGCTGCGCGCAGGAGTTTGCATGGCCCATCCGTTTGAAACACTCACCCCCGATCTGGTGCTCGATGCTGTCGAAAGTATCGGCTTCCTCAGCGATGCGCGCGTATTGGCGCTCAACAGCTACGAAAACCGTGTGTATCAGGTGGGCATCGAAGACTCAGAACCGCTGATCGCCAAGTTCTACCGGCCACAGCGCTGGACCAACGAGGCGATCCTCGAAGAACACAGCTTTACCTTCGAGCTGGCCGAGTGCGATGTGCCGGTGGTCGCGCCGATGATCCATAACGGCGCCAGCCTGTTCGAACACGCCGGGTTCCGCTTCGCCCTGTTTCCGCGCCGTGGCGGCCGGGCGCCGGAGCCGGGCAATCTGGACCAGCTCTATCGCCTTGGCCAGTTACTCGGGCGCTTGCACGCGGTCGGCGCGACCCGTCCGTTCGAACACCGCGAAGCCCTGGGTGTGAAGAACTTCGGTCACGATTCCCTGGCCACCCTGCTCGAAGGCAACTTCATTCCCAAAAGCCTGCTGCCGGCCTACGAGTCCGTGGCCCGCGACCTGCTCAAGCGCGTGGAAGAGGTGTACAAGGCCACGCCGCACAAGAACATCCGCATGCACGGCGATTGCCACCCCGGCAACATGATGTGCCGCGATGAGATGTTCCACATCGTCGACCTCGATGACTGCCGCATGGGCCCCGCCGTGCAGGACCTGTGGATGATGCTTGCCGGCGACCGTCAGGAATGCCTGGGCCAGTTGTCGGAGTTGATGGACGGCTACCAGGAATTCCACGATTTCGACCCGCGTGAACTGGCGCTGATCGAACCGCTGCGCGCCTTGCGCCTGATGCACTACAGCGCCTGGCTGGCACGGCGCTGGGATGACCCGGCGTTCCCGCACAGCTTTCCGTGGTTCGGCAGCGAGCGGTATTGGGGTGATCAGGTGCTGGCGTTGCGCGAACAGTTGTCGGCGCTCAACGAAGAACCGCTGAAACTGTTCTGACGGCTGTGCTTCCTGTGGGAGGGGGCTTGCTCCCGATAACGGTGTGTCAGTATCGGATGAGCCGACTGATGTACCGCTATCGGGAGCAAGCCCCCGCCCACATAAAACACTGCAGGCCCCACGAGCGGAAAAATATCCTTACAATCGCGCTTTGTTAGCTGCCTAAGCAAGGATTCTGCAATGCACGCCGCCAACCCCCGCAAGGGGTACATCCTGGGCCTGAGTGCCTATGTCATCTGGGGTCTCTTCCCGCTCTACTTCAAAGCTATCGCCAGTGTCCCCGCCGCCGAAATCATCGTGCATCGCGTGCTGTGGTCAGCGCTGTTCGGCACGCTGCTGCTGATGGTCTGGAAACACCCCGGCTGGTTCCGCGAACTGCGCGATAACCCCCAGCGCCTGGCGATCCTGGCCCTCAGCGGCTCGTTGATTGCGGCTAACTGGCTGACCTATGTGTGGTCGGTGAACAGCGGACGCATGCTCGAGGCCAGCCTGGGTTACTACATCAACCCACTGGTGAACGTGTTGCTCGGCATGCTGCTCCTCGGCGAACGCCTGCGCCGCCTGCAATGGGTCGCCGTCGGGCTGGCAGCGGTGGGTGTGGCGCAGCAGGTGTGGCAGGTGGGCAGTTTGCCGTGGGTGTCGCTGGTGCTGGCGCTGACCTTCGGCTTCTATGGCCTGATCCGCAAGCAGGCGCCGGTCAAGGCGCTGCCGGGGCTGGTGGTGGAAACCTGGATGCTGGTACCGATCGCTGTCGCCTGGTTGCTGTTCAACCCCTCGGCACACAGCGCGCAACTGGCATTCTGGAGTACGTCCGAAGCCTGGTGGCTGGTGGCCGCCGGCCCGGTGACGCTGATCCCGCTGGTGTGTTTCAACGCCGCTGCGCGGCACTTGCCCTACACCGCCCTGGGCTTTTTGCAGTACGTGGCGCCGACCCTGGTGCTGCTCGAAGCGGTGCTGCTGTTTGGTGAACAACTGGCGCCCAGCACACTGATCGCCTTCGCCTTTATCTGGGCCGGCCTGGTGGTCTACAGCCTGGACGCGTGGCTGACGGTGCGCAAACGCTGATCAAATAACGTACAAAACTCTGCAAGCCACAGCCTGCCTGGCTTGAGACATCCACCCCAAGGTTATCCACAGCCTGATCCCCGCCATTTGTGTACAAGCCCTTGAAACTGCTCGTTTTTTGCTCAGTTGACGGAGAAGCACGGCCGGCGTGGCCTGGCGCCGGGTCTCTACAGGTTATCCACAGGCTCATGCAAGATTTCCATGCATAACCGTGTGGGTGGTTATTCCTCGCTGCGCAGTTCCAACTCCACCATCAAGTCGTCGGCCAGGGTTTCCAGGGCCGCTTGCAGGGTGTCCAGCGCCAGGCCCGCCGGCACGGCCAGTGACGCATCGGCGTGGAACAGCGGGTCGCCGCTCATCGGCGCCGGACGCACGTCGGTGCTCAGGCGTTCGAGGTTGACCCCCTGCTTGCTCAACAACGCGGTGATCTCACGCACGATCCCCGGCCGGTCGTTGCCCACCAGCGTCATGGTGATCGGTTTGGACGCCGCCGCCTGCCCGGCGCTGCTATCACCCACCAGCACACGGATGCCGTGTGTGGATAAGTCCTCCAGTGCATTCACCAGGGCCTGACGGTTCTCGGCGGGGACACTGACCCGCAGAATCCCGGCAAACTGCCCGGCCATGTGCGCCATGCGGCTCTCCAGCCAGTTGCCGCCGTGGGCCGCAATGTTCTGCGCGATGCGTTCAACCAGGCCGGGTTTGTCGGCGGCAATGATAGTGAGTACAAGATGGTCCATGGCGAAGCCCTCTGGAATTCAATCTACAAGGTGGACGCAGATGCCCACGAAGACAAATCGTGTACCATTTTTATATTTATCTGGAACAATCTATCGCTTTCTTGAGAACATCCGATACCCCACTGTGACCATACGACCAAAGTGGGTCGCTAAACGACGTATTTAGTCTAATTTTCACAACCGCAAGTCATCATGTAGTATGCGCAATCGCGCACTACATAAACGTTGGGTCGATGTCTGCCACGGCAACCTTGCTCCGCGACACAGCCTGCCCAGCCGCCTTCATAGGCATGTACCGGCGCAGCGTGCCTGCGGTTTAAATGGCCAGAGGCTTCATTGGTAAATTGAAAAGCTGAAAAGCGCATAAGCTCCGTAGAGTGAGGCAAGCAATGACTGAACACGTTCAAGTCGGTGGCCTGCAGGTCGCCAAAGTCCTGTTCGACTTCGTGAACAACGAAGCCATTCCCGGTACCGGCGTCACTGCCGACCAGTTCTGGGCCGGCGCCGACAAGGTCATCCACGACCTGGCACCGAAGAACAAAGCCCTACTCGCCAAACGCGACGATTTCCAAGCGCGGATCGACACCTGGCACCAGACTCACGCTGGCCAGGCGCATGACCCGGTGGCCTACAAAGCCTTCCTGCAAGATATCGGATACCTGCTGCCAGAAGCCGCAGACTTCCAGGCCTCGACCCAAAACGTCGATGACGAAATCGCCCGCATGGCCGGCCCCCAGCTGGTCGTGCCGGTGATGAACGCCCGTTTCGCCCTCAACGCCTCCAATGCGCGCTGGGGCTCGTTGTATGACGCGCTGTATGGCACCGACGCCATCAGCGAAGCCGACGGCGCCGAAAAGGGCCAGGGCTACAACAAGGTGCGCGGCGACAAGGTCATCGCCTTCGCCCGCGCCTTCCTCGACGAAGCCGCACCGCTCAGCGCCGGCAGCCACGTCGATTCCACCGGTTACAAGATCGTTGACGGCAAACTCGTGGTCAGTCTCAAAGGCGGCAGCAACAGCGGCCTGCGCGACGATGCCCAGTTGATCGGCTTCCAGGGCGACAGCGCCCAACCGATTGCAGTCCTGCTCAAACACAACGGCCTGCATTTCGAAATCCAGATCGATGCCAGCACCCCGGTCGGCCAGACCGACGCGGCCGGCGTCAAAGACGTGCTGATGGAAGCCGCGCTGACCACCATCATGGACTGCGAAGACTCCGTCGCCGCCGTCGATGCAGATGACAAAGTGGTGATCTACCGCAACTGGCTCGGCCTGATGAAAGGCGACCTGGCCGAAGAAATGGCCAAGGGCGGCAAGACCTTCACCCGCACCATGAACGCCGACCGCGTCTACACCGGCGTGGATGGCCAGGACGTGACGCTGCATGGTCGCTCGCTGCTGTTCGTGCGCAACGTTGGCCACTTGATGACCATCGACGCGATCCTCGACAAAAACGGCAACGAAGTACCGGAAGGCATTCTCGACGGCCTGCTCACCAGCCTGGCGGCGATCCACAGCCTCAATGGCAACAGCAGCCGCAAAAACAGCCGCACCGGTTCCGTGTACATCGTGAAACCGAAGATGCACGGCCCGGAAGAAGCCGCGTTCACCAACGAGCTGTTCGGCCGCATCGAAGACGTGCTGAACCTGCCGCGCAACACGCTCAAAGTCGGGATCATGGACGAGGAACGCCGCACCACGGTCAACCTCAAGGCCTGCATCAAGGCCGCCAGCGAGCGCGTGGTGTTTATCAACACCGGCTTCCTCGACCGCACCGGCGATGAAATCCACACCTCCATGGAAGCCGGCGCGATGGTGCGCAAGGCCGCGATGAAGACGGAAAAATGGATCAGCGCCTACGAAAACTGGAACGTCGATATCGGCCTGGCCACCGGCCTGCAAGGCCGTGCGCAGATCGGTAAAGGCATGTGGGCCATGCCCGACCTGATGGCGGCGATGCTCGAACAGAAAATCGCCCACCCACTGGCCGGCGCCAACACCGCCTGGGTGCCATCGCCGACAGCGGCGGCGCTGCACGCGTTGCACTACCACAAGGTCGACGTGTTCGCGCGCCAGGCCGAACTGGCCAAGCGCGAGCGTGCGTCGCTGGACGATATCCTGACCATCCCATTGGCCAGCAACCCCAACTGGTCGGACGAAGAAATCCGCAACGAGCTGGACAACAACGCCCAGGGCATCCTCGGCTATGTGGTGCGCTGGATCGACCAGGGCGTCGGCTGCTCGAAAGTGCCGGACATCAACGACATCGGCCTGATGGAAGACCGCGCCACCCTGCGCATCTCCAGCCAGCACATCGCCAACTGGCTGCGCCACGGCGTTGTCACTCAGGACCAGGTGATGGAAAGCCTCAAGCGCATGGCGCCGGTGGTGGACCGTCAGAATGCCGGGGATGCGCTGTACCGTCCGCTGGCACCGGATTTCGACAGCAACATCGCGTTCCAGGCGGCGGTGGAGTTGGTGATTGAAGGGACCCAGCAACCCAATGGTTATACCGAGCCGGTGTTGCACCGCAGGCGTCGGGAGTTCAAGGCTAAAAACGGCCTGTAAATGAAAAAGCCCTGATCTTGCGATCAGGGCTTTTTCTTTGAGGCTTGTGGTGACCGCAATGGCGCTATCGGGGGCAATCCCCCGATGAGGCCTTTACATACACCGCAAAAATCAGGAAGCCATCCCCAACTCCCGCTTCACCAACTTCGCCAACTTCACGCTATCAATCGGCTTGAGCAAAAAGTCCACCACGCTCAAATGCATCGCATCGATCACATCTGGCGCTTCGGCGTCCCCGGACATGATGATGATCGGCAACGCCGCTCGGGTAGAACTGCGCACCTGGCGAATCAACTGGAGGCCATTGCTCGGCGCCATGCGCAGGTCGGTGATCAGCAAGCCAATGGAACTGCTCGACTCCAGCAGTTTCCACGCCGTTTCACCACTCTCAGCGGTCATGCAGCGAATACCGTCCAGGCCCAGGATCTCCGCCAGCAGTTCGCGCGCGTCCTTGTCGTCGTCGACAATCAACACGCGTTGTGGCGGTAAATCAGGCTCCAGCATCACGGCGCTCAGCGCCTCGCGCTCGGCATCACTCAAAATATCGTGGTCGGACATACGGTTCTCAGCTAGCTCTCATCAATCTCCCTGCACACTCGTCAGACATCTGCGGAAGGCCGAACAATGTGCACTTCGTCGGAAAGTTTGCCTAGTGGGCGTTCTACGGGGTTTGGACGATAGTCATGTAAGGTTTTTCCCTAGTTATGCGCCGTTTTCATCGACCTAGACTTACGTCCAATGGGCACCCGCCGTGCAGGAGTCGACCATGCAGAACGATAACGACAAAAACATCGCGGTCATAGTTATGAGTAAAGCTGATGCATTCGACCAGGCGGGGAAAACTGCGGTGTTGCAGAACATCCACGGCACCTTGCAGTTCCTGCAACGCTTCCCACCGTTCAACCAAATGGAAAACGCGCACCTCGCGTTCCTGGTAGAGCAGTGCCAATTGCGCTTTTACGGCCCCGGCGACAGCATCCTCAAGCCGTCGGATGGGCCGGTGGAGCACTTCTATATCGTCAAGCAGGGGCGGGTTGTCGGCGAGCGGCCGGATTCGGCCGAAACCACCTTTGAGATTGCCACCGGCGAGTGCTTCCCCCTCGCGGCACTGCTGGGCGAACGCGCGACGCGCACCGAGCACAAGGCCGCCGAAGACACCTTCTGCCTGCAACTGAACAAGCCGGCGTTTATCAAGCTGTTCGCGCTGTCCAGCGAGTTCCGCGATTTCGCTTTGCGCGGCGTCAGCAGCCTGCTCGATCAGATCAACCAGCAAGTGCAGCAAAAGGCCGTGGAAACCCTCGGCACCCAATACTCCTTGAATACCCGCCTGGGCGAGTTGGCCATGCGCCACCCGGTGATGTGCGGCCCGGATACGCCGCTGCGCGAAGCGGTGACGCTGATGCACGAGCAACAGGTCGGCAGCATTGTGATCGTGGATGAGCACAAGGCGCCCCTGGGGATTTTCACCCTGCGCGATCTGCGCCAAGTGGTGGCCGACGGCACCAGCGATTTCACCCTCGCGATCGACGCGCACATGACCCCTGCGCCGTTCTTCCTCACGCCGGACCACAGCGCCTTCGATGCTGCCATCGCCATGACCGAGCGGCATATCGCCCACGTGTGCCTGGTCAAAGACCATCGCCTGTGCGGCGTGGTGTCCGAGCGCGACCTGTTTTCCCTGCAGCGTGTGGACTTGGTCCACCTGGCCCGCACCATCCGCAATGCGCCCAAGGTGGAAAACCTGGTGGCGATACGCGGCGAGATCGGCCAGTTGGTGGAGCGCATGCTCGCCCATGGCGCGTCGTCGACCCAGATCACCCACATTATTACGCTGCTCAACGATCACACCGTGTGCCGGGTCATCGAGTTGACCCTCGCCGACAAAGGCGACCCCGGCGTGCCGTTCACCTGGCTGTGTTTCGGCAGCGAAGGCCGCCGCGAGCAGACGCTCTACACCGATCAGGACAACGGCATCCTGTTCGACGCCAAGGACGCCGCCGAAGCGGCTGAGATTCGCGCGCGCCTGCTGCCCCTCGCGCAGCAGATCAACCAGAGCCTGGCACAGTGCGGCTTCACCCTGTGCAAAGGCAACATCATGGCCGGCAACCCCGAGCTGTGCCTGTCGCGGGCCGAATGGGCGCGACGGTTTGCGGCGTTTATACGCGAAGCGACGCCGGACAACCTGCTGGCGTCGACCATCTATTTCGACCTGCGGGTAGTGTGGGGCGATGAGCAGGGTTGTGAACAACTGCGCCAGGGCATTCTCGATCAGGTCGCGGATAACCGCCTGTTCCAGCGCATGCTGGCGGAGAACGCCTTGCGCCAACGCCCGCCGGTGGGACGCTTCCGCGAGTTCGTACTGACGCGCAAAGGCAGCGAAAAAGCCACCCTCGACCTCAAGGTGCAAGGCCTGACGCCCTTTGTCGACGGCGCGCGCCTGCTGGCCCTGGCCAACGACGTCCACGCCATCAACACCCTGGAGCGCTTGCGCCAGTTGGTGGTCAAGGAGGTGATCGAGCCGCTGGATGGCGCCGCCTATGAAGAGGCGTATCACTTTATCCAGCAAACCCGCATGCAACAGCACCAGTTGCAAACCCGGGAAAACCTGCCGTATTCCAACCGCGTCGACCCCGAGAGCCTCAACCACCTGGACCGGCGCATCCTGCGTGAATCCCTGCGCCAGGCCCAGCGCCTGCAAAGCAGCCTGACCGTGCGGTATCAGTTGTGAGCCTGTTTGGTTGGTTGCGCACGGCCAAACCCCATCTCGACGCAACGCAACGCCAGCGCCTGGAGCAATTGCCCCTGCCTATCGCGCTGGGCGACGTTGCCTTGCGCAGCCAGCGCTGGGTGGTGCTGGACCTGGAAACCAGCGGCCTGAACCTGAACCGCGACCAAGTGTTATCCATCGGTGCCGTGGTGATCGAGGACGGCGCGGTGGACTTTTCGCAAATGTTCGAGCGCACGCTGCAACGCGCCGAAACAAAACTGAACCCCGCCGTGCTGATCCACGGCCTCGGCCCCAGTGCAATCGCCGCCGGCAGTGACCCAGTGGACGCGCTGCTGGATTTCATGGACTTCGTCGGCGACAGCCCCTTGCTGGCCTTCCATGCGCCGTTCGATCAACACATGCTGGGCCGGGCGCTCAAGGACAGCCTGGGTTATCGCCTGGCCCATTCGTTCCTCGACGTGGCCGACATCGCCCCGCTGCTGTGCCCCGAGGCGCCGATCCGCGAAGCCGGGTTGGATGACTGGATCAACTACTTCCACCTGCAGGTGGGCGAACGCCACCACGCCAGCGCCGACGCCCTGGCCACGGCGGAACTGATGCTCATCCTGCTCAGCCGCGCGCGCCAGCAGCACATCGACACGCCACGCGCCCTGCAAGCACGTTTGAGCCAATGGAAACGGCGTAAACAAGCGCCCTCGTTTTAATAGCATCTCCCGACAGACGCCAATTGCGCCGGCTCCACGCCTCTGACACAATCGCGAATAATTCTCGTTATTTTAAACTTGTTTATTCGGTGATGCCTTGTCGTCGGTCCAGCCCCCCCACAGTGAGCTTGTTGGCGCGTTGTATCGCGACCATCGCGGCTGGCTGCTGGCGTGGCTGCGGCGCAACGTGGCCTGCCCGAGCCGCGCCGAAGACCTGAGCCAGGACACCTTCATGCGCCTGCTCGGCCGCGACGGGTTACGCGAACCCCGCGAGCCGCGCGCCTTTCTGGTGGCGATCGCCAAGGGCTTGTTGTTCGACTACTTCCGCCGCGCCGCCCTGGAACAGGCCTACCTCAGCGAATTGATGCTGATCCCGGAAAGCGAACACCCGTCGCCAGAAGACCAGCAACTGATCCTCGAAGACCTCAAGGCCATCGACCGCCTGCTCGGCACACTGTCGAGCAAGGCCCGCGCCGCGTTCCTCTACAACCGTATCGACGGCCTGGGCCACGCCGACATCGCCCGGCGCCTCGGCGTGTCGGTGCCGCGCGTGCGCCAGTACCTGGCCCAGGGCATCCGCCAGTGCTACATCGCGCTGTACGGCGAGCCGTTATGAGCGCGGTCAGTTGCAAACCGGTGGCGGCCCGGGTGCTGGATGCGGCGATTGCCTGGCAACTGTCCCTCGACTCAGGCGACGGCAGCGCCGTGGAACAGGAAGGATTCGCCAAGTGGCTGGCCAGCGATGCCGAACATGCCCGCGCCTGGCACCAACTGGGCCTGCTCGACCAGCGTTTCAGCGTGGCCTCGGGCCCAGCGCGTGCGGCGTTGTTGCACTCACGCGAGGGCATTCGCCAGCGTGTACGCAAACTCGGCAGCGGCCTGGCGAGTATCGCGCTGGTGTGCGGCCTGGCCTTGTTTGCCGCTGAACGTTATGGGCCGCTCGACTATTGGCTGGCCGATCAACGTACCGCCACCGGCGAACAACGCACGCTGACACTGGCGGACGGCACGCAGATCAACCTCAACACCCACAGCGCCATCGATGTGCGTTTCGATGAAACGCGCCGGCTGATCGTGTTGCAGGAAGGCGAAATCCTCGTCGAAACCGGCCACAACGATGCGCGCCCGTTCTATGTGCAAACCCGCGACGGCAGCCTGCGCGCGCTGGGCACGCGGTTTATCGTCAAGCGCGAGGACGACGCCACGCGCCTGAGCGTGCTGCAATCGGCGGTGGCCGCCCAACCCGAGGCGTTGCATCAGGCGCAGGTCTTCAAGGCCGGCCAGCAAGTGCTGATGCGCAGCGACAGCCTCGGCCCGCTGCTGGCCGTCACCCCCGCCACCGACGCCTGGACCCGCGGCATGCTGGTGGTGGACAACGCCCGCCTGGGCGATGTGGTCGAGGAACTGAGCCGTTATCGCCGTGGCCACCTGGGTGTGGATAACCGGGTGGCCGACCTGCGCATCACTGGCAGCTTCCCGCTGCACGACACCACTCTGGCGCTGAATGCCCTGCTGCCGACCCTGCCGGTGCAGATCGAGCAGCGCACGCCGTGGTGGGTGACGGTGAAGGGCAAGCCCTAGGTCCAGCGGTGTCTGAGCGATTGCTATCGCGAGCAAGCCCGCTCCCACCTTCGACCGCGTTCAGCCAGACATAACGCGATCAAAGGTGGGAGCGGGCTTGCTCGCGATGAGGCCCTCAAGAACACCGAATAGCCCCAGGCAAACATTATTTTCATCTGGCCCTATCACTTTTCGAATCTCGCTCGGCACAGGGGTAATTGCGAATTACTTCCATTCAGGAGCCGCCCCATGTCCCGCACGCTAGACACCTTGTTGCGCCCCAGCCTGTTAGCCGTGGCTATTGCCCTCAGCACCCCGCTGGCCAGCACCGTGCTGATCGCCGCCGAGCAAGCGTCCAACGTGCGCGCCTACAACCTGCCCGCCGCGCCATTGGCCACCACCCTGAACCAGATCGCCAGCCAGGCCGGCCTCGCGCTGACCCTCAGCCCGGCACTCGCCGCAGGCAAAACCTCCGCGCCGGTCCAGGGCCAGTTCGATGCGCAAGGCGCACTGAGCGAGGCACTGCGCGGCACCGGGTTGCAAGTGGAGCAGAGCAGCGCGGGGACTTACACGCTGGTGGCGATCGCCGAAGGGGCCGTGGCGTTGCCGCAGACCCGCATCGTTGCCCAAGGCAACGCTGAAAGTGCCTGGGGCCCGGTGCAAGGCTACCTGGCGACGCGTACCGCCGCCGGCACCAAGACCGATACCGCGCTGGTCGAAGCGCCGCGCTCGATCTCCGTCGCCACCCGCGAGCAGATGCAGGACCGCAACGTGCAGAACCTCGATGACGCGGTCAAATACATGCCCGGCATCGTGTCCGCCAGCTACGGCAGCGACACCCGCTACGACTGGATGCGCGTGCGTGGCTTCGAGCCCACCCAGTTCCTCGACGGTCTGCCGTTGCCACGCGGCGTGTACGCCAACCCGAAAGCCGAAACCTGGAACCTCGACCGCATCGCCTTGCTGCGCGGACCGGCGTCGTCGGTGTATGGCCAGACACCGCCTGGCGGCCTGCTGGACATGGTCAGCCGGCGTCCCAGCGCCGAATCGAGCCATGCTATTCAAGTGCAATACGGCAGTGACAACTATCGCCAGATCAATTTCGCCAGCACCGGCAAGATCGATGATGAAGGCCAGTTCCTTTACGGCGTCAGCGGCGTGGTACGGGATGCCGGCACCCAGGTCGACCACATCGACAACAAGCGCTACAACATCGCCCCCAGCCTGACCTGGAACATCGACACCGACACCCAGCTGACCCTGCTCTCGCAATTCACCCGCGACGATACCGGCACCACCAGCCAGTTCCTGCCGATCCAGGGCACCAAGATCAAATCGCCCCTGGGCGAGATCTCCCACCACAAGAACCTCGGCGATCCGGACTACGAGTTCTACGACCGCACCTACTACGCGCTGGGCTATGCCTTCGAACATCGCTTCAACGACACCTGGCAGTTCAAGCAGAACCTGCGCTACACCAAGTCGCAGTTGTCGTTCCAGCAACTGACCGTGGGTTCCTATGCCTACTCCCCGGCTGACGCTGCGGGCACCATCACTCGCTCCACCACCAACGTTGACGAGAACATCGGTCAGTTTGCGCTGGACAACCACTTCCAGGCTGACTTCACGACCGGCGACGTGACCCACACCGTGTTGCTCGGCCTGGATCACCAGCGCACCGATACCGCCTTCCGGACGATCTACGGTACGGCGTCGAGCATCAACATTTTCAACCCGGTCAACACCGTGCCCACGGTCCGCCCGACCGGCGATGCGTATTACGACTACAACCAGAAAACCGTACAGACCGGCCTCTACGCGCAAGACCAGATGGCCCTGGACAACTGGCGCCTGACCCTGGGCGGACGCGAAGACTGGGTGCACCAGGGCACCACCTACTTCAACAAACTGGATGCGACCAACACGGATCGCAGCAAGAATTTCAGCGGCAACGCGGCACTGAGCTATGTGTTCGATTCTGGCTTTGTGCCGTACCTGTCCTACGCCGAATCCTTCCAGCCGGCGAGCAACGCCAGCGTCGACCCGGTCAAGTCGTACAAGCCCACCGAAGGCCAGCAATGGGAACTGGGGATCAAGTACCAGCCGCCCGGCTCCACGACGCTGCTGAGTGCGGCGGTCTATGACCTGACCCAGAAAAACGTGCTGGTGACCCGAATCGGCTCGGGTAACCAGTCGATCACCGACCAGGCCGGCGAAGTGAAGGTCAAGGGCCTGGAGCTGGAAGCGGTGTCTGACGTGACCGAGAACCTCAAGGTCATCGCCGCCTACACCCTGGCCAAGTCCGAGGTGCAAACAGGCATCTACAAAGGCAACCGCCTGCAACTGATGCCCAATCAGCAAGCCTCGCTGTGGACCGATTACACCTGGCACACCGGTGTGCTCGACGGTTTCGGCATCGGCTTCGGCGCCCGTTACACCGGCAATACCTATGGCGACCAGGCCAATACCTGGCTGGGCAAGGCCAATGCCTACACGGTGTTCGACGGCGCGGTGCATTACGACCTGGGCCGCCTGGACAACAGCCTGAAAGGTGCCTCGGTGAAGCTGAACGCCACCAACCTGTTCAACAAGGACTACCTGTCGACCTGCGATGGCAGCTACTGCTACTTCGGCGACCAACGCAGCGTCGTCGCCAGTGCCACCTACCAGTGGTAACCGACTGGGTTAACCACCCGGCCGCCCCAAAGGGCGGCCTGGGCGTGTCCGAAGGCTAGAACATGAAAAGCACCACCATCCGCCGCTGGTCCTTTATCCACACCTGGGCCAGCCTGATCTGCACGGTGTTCCTGCTGCTGCTCGCCCTCACTGGCCTGCCGTTGATTTTCCACCACGAGATCGATCACCTGCTAGGCAACGAGCCACAACTGGCGCAGCTGCCCGCTGATACGCCGCTGCTGAACCTTGAGCAACTGGTGGCCAAGGCCCAGGCCCATCGCCCCGGCGAAGCCATGCAGTACCTGGCCTGGGACGACGACGACAAAAACGGCGTGATCGCAATCATGGCCGCCACCGCTGGCACCGAACCCAACGCCTCCCACACCTTCATGCTCGATGCACGCACCGGTGAAGCGGTCGCGATGCCGTCGGCCAACGGCGGCTTTACGCTGTTCCTGCTGCGCCTGCATGTGGATATGTTCGCCGGCCTGCCGGGCAAGTGGCTGCTGGCGTTCATGGGCCTTCTGTTCGTGCTCGCGATTGTCTCGGGCACCGTGCTGTACCTGCCGTTCATGCGCCGCTTGAAATTCGCCACCGTGCGCCAGGACAAGTCCACCCGCCTGCGCTGGCTCGACCTGCATAACCTGATCGGCGTGGTCACCCTGACCTGGGCGCTGGTGGTCGGCGTGACGGGCGTGATCAGTGCCTGTGCCGACCTGATCATCGCCGCCTGGCGCACCGACAGCCTCAGCGCGATGGTCGAACCGTACAAGCACGCGCCGCCGCTGACCCAGCGCGCACCGGCCAGCGATCTGCTCAAGATCGCCGCTGAGGCCGCGCCCGGCATGCAGCCGGACTTCATCGCCTTTCCCGGCACACGCTTTTCCAGCGAGTACCATTACGCCGTGTTCATGAAGGGCAGCACGCACCTGACCGCGCACCTGCTCACCCCCGTGCTGATCGACGCCAGCACGCTCGCCGTCACCGCCATCGCCAAACGGCCGTGGTACATGGACGCCATGGGCATGTCTCAGCCGCTGCATTTCGGCGACTACGGCGGCATGCCGATGAAAATCCTCTGGGCGGTGCTGGATGGGCTGACCCTCATCGTGCTCGGCAGCGGTGTTTACCTGTGGGTCGTCAGACGCAAGGCAGGCAAGGCATGAGGCCGCGTCAGTCGAGTTTCTGGAAGGTGTTTGGCATTCCCCTGGGGATCGGCCTGCTCAGCGCGGCCGGTTTGTTTGCCGCGCTACTGGGGGATGGGTGGTGGGATGCGCTGAGCTGGGTCGGGTTGGGTGTTCCTGCGGTCATTGGGGCTTGGAGGTTGTTCAGGCGGCGCGGTTGAGGACGCCATCGGGGGCAAGCCCCCTCCCACATTCGACCGCATTTCAAAGGCAGAACTCGGTCAACTGTGGGAGGGGGCTTGCCCCCGATGAGGCCCTCAAGAACCCCAAAAATCCCCCTCGCCAGCCACTGCGCAACCCTCTGGGCTAGCGTGCTCGGCAGCGGTGTTTACCTGTGGGTCGTCAGACGCAAGGCAGGCAAGGCATGAAGCCGCGTCAGTCGAGTTTCTGGAAGGTGTTTGGCATTCCCCTGGGGATCGGCCTGCTCAGCGCGGCCGGTTTGTTTGCCGCGCTGCTGGGGGATGGGTGGTGGGATGCGCTGAGCTGGGGCGGGTTAGGTGTTCCTGCGGTCATTGGGGCTTGGGGGTTGTTCAGGCGGCGCGATTGAGGACGCCATCGGGGGCAAGCCCCCTCCCACATTCGACCGCATTTCAAAGGCAGAACTCGGTCAACTGTGGGAGGGGGCTTGCCCCCGATGAGGCCCTCAAGAACCCCAAAAATCCCCCTCGCCAGCCACTGCGCAACCCTCTGGGCTAGCGTGCTCGGCAGCGGTGTTTACCTGTGGGTCGTCAGACGCAAGGCAGGCAAGGCATGAAGCCGCGTCAGTCGAGTTTCTGGAAGGTGTTTGGCATTCCCCTGGGGATCGGCCTGCTCAGCGCGGCCGGTTTGTTTGCCGCGCTGCTGGGGGATGGGTGGTGGGATGCGCTGAGCTGGGTCGGGTTGGGTGTTCCTGCGGTCATTGGGGCTTGGGGGTTGTTCAGGCGGCGCGGTTGAGGACGCCATCGGGGGCAAGCCCCCTCCCACATTCGACCGCATTTCAAAGGCAGAACTCGGTCAACTGTGGGAGGGCGCTTGCCCTCGATGAGGCCCTCAAGAACCCCAAAAATCCCCCTCGCCAGCCACTGCGCAACCCTCTGGGCTAGCGTGCTCGGCAGCGGTGTTTACCTGTGGGTCGTCAGACGCAAGGCAGGCAAGGCATGAAGCCGCGTCAGTCGAGTTTCTGGAAGGTGTTTGGCATTCCCCTGGGGATCGGCCTGCTCAGCGCGGCCGGTTTGTTTGCCGCGCTGCTGGGGGATGGGTGGTGGGATGCGCTGAGCTGGGGCGGGTTAGGTGTTCCTGCGGTCATTGGGGCTTGGGGGTTGTTCAGGCGGCGCGATTGAGGACGCCATCGGGGGCAAGCCCCCTCCCACATTCGACCGCATTTCAAAGGCAGAACTCGGTCAACTGTGGGAGGGGGCTTGCCCCCGATGAGGCCCTCAAGAACCCCAAAAATCCCCCTCGCCAGCCACTGCGCAACCCTCTAGGCTAGCGACGGTCCATCCAGAGGAATGCCCATGTCCGCTCCCAGCATGACCCTGTTCCACAACCCCGCTTCGCCGTTCGTGCGCAAAGTCCGCGTGTTGCTGGCTGAAACCGGCCAGCAGGACCGTGTGGCCCTGCTGCTCTGCATGCCGACACCCGTCAACCCGGACGTACAACTGGTCAACGAAAACCCGGTGGGCAAGATCCCGGCCCTGCGCCTGCCCGATGGCACGGTGCTGCACGACAGCCGGGTGATCCTCGATTACCTCGACCACCAGCACGTCGGCAACCCGCTGATCCCCCGTGACGGCTCGGCCCGCTGGCGCCGCCTGACCCTGGCCTCGATGGCCGACGGCATCATGGATGCCGCCGTGCTGGTGCGTTACGAGAGCGCCCTGCGCCCGCCGGAAAAACACTGGGCCCCGTGGCTCGACGAACAGCGCAACAAGATCCGCCGTAGCCTGGCGGAGCTGGAAGCGGATGCGATTGCCGAACTGGCCAGCCACTTCGATATCGCCGCGATCAGCGTGGCCTGCGCCTTGGGTTACCTGGACTTCCGTCACCCGGACCTGCAATGGCGCGACGCCACCCCCCGGCTTGCCGCCTGGTACGCCGAAGTCAGCCAGCGGCCTTCGATGCTTGAGACACAGCCACCCGTGTGATTGCGCGAGTCTAGTGTGGCGAGGGCGCTTGCTCCCGCTTGGGCGCGAAGCGCCCCTGCAGTCCAACGGGAGCAAGCGCCCTCGCCACACAAAACCACTGGTTAATCCGCACGACCAGTTCTGCTCGCAGCCGCTGATCCTCACGCAACCCGATCATTGCACCGCCTCCAGATCAAATGCCAACGGCTCGGCCGCCTTGCGCTTGCCCACGCCGTACCAATCCAGTTTGCGTGTCAGCACCATCACCGTGCCCAGCAGGCCGAACAGCAGCAGCGAGCCCATCAGCAGCGCGTAGTCCTCGGCACTCAACAGCCCGTACAACAAGCCATACAACGCCGCCAACCCTGCCGAGAACCCCAGGCCATGGACGACGCTGCGCAGCACATGGCACACGTAGAAACCAATCAACAACACACAGGCACTGGCGGAGATCAGGTACGCCAAGGCAAAGCCCAGGTGCTCGGACAACGACAACAACAGCAGGTAGAAAAACGCCAGGGCAACCCCCACCAGGGCGTACTGGATCGGATGCACCGCCAAGCCCTTGAGCACTTCGAACAGGAAGAAACCGGCAAAGGTCAGGGCGATGAACAGCAGCGCGTATTTGATCGCGCGGTCGCTCTTGAGGTACTGGTCCACCGGGTCGATGAAGTTCACCCCGAAGCTGCGGTTGTTGAAGTCGTCACAGCCTCGCTCGGTCAGGCAACTGCGCAGGGCCTCTTCGAGGTTGGTGGAGAAAAATGAGGTCTGCCAGTTGGCACTGAAGCCCTTGTCGGTGACTTCCCGCTGCACCGGCAGGAAGTTGCCGATAAAGCTCGGGTGCGGCCAATTGGAGGCGAGTGCAACCTGGCTGGTCTTGCCCACCGGCACCACTTGCAGTTGCTCGGTGCCTTGCAGGCGCAGGTCGAAGGCGAAGTCCAGCGCGGCCGGTTTTTTGCTGTCCTGCTCGGGGAGCGCCACATGCACGCCCTCGCCCAGCCACTCCACCTGGGTGCCTGGCGAGAACTCTAGACGCTGGCTGCCCAGCTCCAGTGTCAGCGCGTTTTCGATGCCGCGAATATCGCTGATACCCACCGCCAGAAACGCCGGCTCAAAGCGATAATCGGCGAAATCCTCCTTGATCCCCCATTGCTCGGGCAACGCAAAGCGTCCGCTGATGCGGTTGTCGGCGTGGAACAGCCGTGCCTGGTAGATGCCACGCGCGCGCAGTTCGGTTTGCACCCGGCCGTCGAGTTCAAAATGCTCCGGCAGGAAATACAGACGACCGCGCACTTCACGCGTTTCCTCGTAGCGCTTGTTGAGTTTTTCATTGAGCTTCCACTCACGGACGGTCTTGCGGTACGGCACCACCATCACCGGGCCGGTGAGGCGCTGGCTGTAGCTGGAGCTGCGGGCGATGTCCATCAGGACACTGTCGCGAGTGTATTGGCGGTCGGCGATGATGCCGTTGATCATCAGCAATGGAATCAGCAATAGCAGGATCAATAGCGCAATCGCGCCCAGTTTGAAAAGCAGGCTGCGGTTCATGGGACTCTCCCTGTTTGGATGGGCAGAGCGTGAGCCGCGCGTGTGGGGGATTTATGTGGGCACTGTGGAGACTGTATGGAGATGCAGCACCACTTGCACGCCACCTTGCACATTGCCGATCTGCAAGGTGCCGCCGTGCAGCTTCATCACTTCCTCGACAAAGTTGAGGCCCAGCCCGGTGCTCTTGCGCCCGCTGGCCGGGCGGGGCAGCGAGTAGAAGCGCTCGCTCAGGCGCGGCAAGGCGTAGTCGGGGATCGGCGCGGCCTGGTTGAACAGCGTGAACTGCACAGCGTTATGGAGGGTCTGTGCGCTGAACCGCAACACCCCGCCCGCCGGTGTGAAGTCCAGGGCGTTGTCGAGCAGGTTGCCCAGGGCCTGGCGCAGCAGGAAGGGTTCGCCGAAGACCGCCACCTCAGCGCCGATCATGTGTTCAACGTGTAAGCCGGCGCCTTCGATGCGTGCGCATTGAGCCTTGAGCACATCGTCGACCAACGCGGCCAGCGAGAGACTCGCCTGCGCCTCCAAGCCCTGGCGTTGCTCGACTTGCGCCAGGTTCAGCAAGCGCTCGATCAACTGCTGCAGGCGCTTACTTTCAGTGTCGATATTGGCGACAAAGCGCTGTTGCTGCTCACGGCTCATGTCGCCCTGCAACAGCTCCGCCGCGCCGCGAATCGCCGCCAGCGGGCTCTTCAATTCGTGGGTCAGGGTGTGTACGTAATGCTCGACGTAGGCCTTGCCCTCCAGTTGCGTGCGCATGTGCTCCACGGCGGTGGACAACTGCTTCAGCTCGCCGCCACGGTAATGGGGCAATTCGGCGCGTCGACCCTCGCTGACCGCCTCGGCATACGCGGTGAGCCGACGCAGTGCCACGCTCAACCACCATGACAACAGCGCGCCGAGCAGCAGGCCGAGGATCACCAGCCCGGTGCCGTACCACAGCAAACGCCGCTCAGTGCGGTCGACATAGGGCTGCAACGAGCTATTCGGCTTGGCCACCGTGACCACGCCGATGATCTGGCCGTTGTCGCGAATCGGCGCGCCCACGTGCATCACCGACGAGGCTGGGTCATCCGGTGCGCTGCGGGTGGAACGTGCGCCGTATTCGCCGCGCAGGGTCAGGTACACGTCGTTCCATTTGGAATAGTCCTGGCCCACGGCTTCGCCGCTGGAGTCGAGCAACACCGTGCCGTTGGCGTCGGTCACGTAGATGCGGTGGTTGACCTGGTTTTTCGGCAGGCCCCAGATGGTCGCGCCCGGCTGGCGGGTGCCGTAGGCCTTGAGCAGCTCCGGCCAGTGGCTTTGGCCGAGGGTGCCGTGCTTGACGTCATTGCGCAGGATTTCCGCCAGCAGGTTGGCGGTGTCCACCAGGGTTTCCTCGGTGGACTGGCGCACGCCGGGGCGGATTTCCTTCATCACGGTGCTCAGCACGAAGTAACCGGTGAGGCCGATAAACAGCGCGTAGACCAGGAAAATCCGCAGCCCCAGGCGCATCAGCTGTGGCTCGGGCTGTAGCTGTAGCCCAGGCCGCGATGGGTCTGGATCGGTTCGGCCTGCGCCGCCACGCTGCGTAGTTTGCTGCGCAGGCTTTTGATATGGCTGTCGATATTGCGCTCGTAACCGGCATCGGCCGGCACGCCGACCGCGTCCAACAGCTGTTCGCGGCTGAACACACGCTCGGGCTGTTCCAGCAGGCTTTGCAGCAGGCGGAACTCATGACGGGTCAGGCTCAGTGCCAGGCCCCGGTAGCTGATCTGCATGCGCTCCAGATCGACCTGGAACAACGCCGGTGCGACGCCTTGGCCGACACGTTTGAGGATCGCCCTGACCCGCGCCGCCACTTCGCGCGGGCTGAACGGCTTGACCACATAATCGTCGGCACCGATTTCCAGCCCGACCACGCGGTCGATCTCGCTATCGCGGGCACTGAGAAACATCACCGGCACTTCACTGAAACGCCGCAGTTGCTTGCAGGTTTCAAAGCCGCTGATGTCGGGCAGGCCGATGTCGAGGATGATCAGGTCGGCCGGCGTCTGGCGCTGGTGGGCCAGCGCCTCCTGGCCAAGGCTCAGCCAAGTGGTGGTGAAGCCTTCGCCTTGCAGGGCGAAGACCAGCGTGTCGGCTATCGCCGCTTCGTCTTCGACAATCAGGATGTGCGGCATGGCGGTCCGTCAGCAGTCCGGTTTGTCAGCGGTGTAGCGACGCGCCGGGTTCACCGCTGCGCCGAACTCACGCAGGGCCTTGGCGCCGATCAGCAGCGGGTAGTTGAAGCTGCTGCGGTCGGTGAGGTTGACCTCGACGGTGCGCTTGACGTTGCCCAGGCACATTTCCAGGTCGATCACCGGGCGCGTGGCCACGGTGGCTTCTTCCTTGTCCTCGTCTTCGTCGGCGCGGCTCTTGATCTTGCTGATGCGCGCTACCTTGTGTTCGTAGACTTTGTTGCCAGCATCCTTGCCGCCAACGCGAAAGCGCACCCAGTCGTCGCCGTCACGGGTGAAGGTCTCGATGTCACGGGCCGACAGCGAGGCGGTCAGCGCGCCGGTGTCCATCTTGGCCTTGAAGGTTTCGCCGATCTCCGGCAACTGGATGTATTCGTAGCGACCGTAAAGGGTCGGTTCGGCGGCCATGACCGGCAAGGCCGCCAGGGCGAGCGAGGCAAGGAGCAGTTTCACGAAGTGATTTCCTCGGAAAGAAGTGGGCGAATTCTAGACCGCAAAGGCAGCACTTAGTTAGTTCTACGACCATACCCGGCACATTGTGAAACATTCGTGGGGCGATTTGCGATTTGGCCTCTAGACGCCGCTCTCTTATCATGGCCTGCCCACAGGATTCCAAGAGTTACTTATGCGCCGCCTGCTCACCGGCTGTTTCGTCTCACTGCTGCTCCTGCTCAACACCCTGGTCCTGATCGGACCGCTGACGGTGTTGGCCCTGCTCAAACTGGTCGCCCCCGGGCGCTATCGCGATGACGCGTCATGGGCCGTGATGTGGATCGCCGAGACCTGGGCCGAAATCGACAAACTGATCTTCGCGCTGTGCATCCCGACCCAATGGGACATTCGCGGCGCAGACGACCTGCGTCGTGACACCTCCTATCTGGTGATCAGCAATCACCAATCCTGGGTCGATATCCCCGCGCTGATCCAGGCCCTCAACCGCCGCACGCCGTTCTTCAAGTTTTTCCTGAAGAAAGAACTGATCTGGGTACCCTTCCTGGGCCTGGCCTGGTGGGCGCTGGATTATCCGTTCATGAAGCGCTACAGCAAGGCGTTCCTGGCCAAGCACCCGGAACTGGCGGGCCAGGACCTGAAGATCACCCGGCAGGCCTGCGAGCTGTTCAAGCGCCAGCCAGTGACGGTGGTCAACTATCTGGAAGGCACACGCTTCAGCGCGACCAAGCATGCCCAGCAACACTCACCGTTTACCCGCCTGCTCAAGCCCAAGGCCGGTGGCGTGGCGTTCGTATTGGCGGCGCTGGGCGAACAACTGGACGCGGTGCTCGACGTCACCGTGGTCTATCCGCAAGCGAAGATTCCGGGGTTCTGGGACTTGATCAGCGGCGCGGTGCCGAAGGTGATCATCGACATCCGCACCCGTGAACTGGACCCGGCGTTATGGCAGGGGGACTACGAAAACGACCCGGCGTTTCGCCAGGCCGTGCAGAACTGGGTCAACCAGCTCTGGAGGGAGAAGGATCAGCGGATTCAGCAACTGCGAAGCACAACTGCTGAAGCCTGATTGCCAACGTAACCGTTACGAACGTTTAGGCCACGTGGCCGAATTATCGCCGGTACGCCATTGGTGCTGTCTTTCGATGGTGTCGTGATTGTTCACCGCATCAGCCTGCTCCTGGCTCGCGTGGACAGGCGCTTTTTCTTGCTCTGCAGCAGCGGGCTTATGGGTAGTTGCTTGGAGATATGCAGCGTTAGCGAGAGTGCTGAAGGTGTTAACGATGTTCATGGACGATTCCTACCTAACTGGATTGAAGAATCCACTCCAGGAGGGTTAATTTTCCTGGAGCGGTCTGCGTAGGTGGTGAAACGTCCCACACGGTTCCTCGAGAGATGTTGCGTCGTATTGCCAAAAAGGTGCTGACCAAATGCGGGCAACGCCCTTAGCTACCGGTGCCCCAAGCCTGGGCCAGTTTGCCCAGCAGCGAACTGTTGGCACCCTGGCCGCCCAGGTATTGCAGGATCACCGGGGCAAATTGGCCGACCATGCCGCTGTCCATGCCCAGCGCGCTGAACGCGGTGTTCAGGTCGTTGGTGTTCTTCACGTTACCCAGCAGGCCGTCCAAGCCGCTGGTCTTGCTGCCACCGCTCTGGCCAAGCATCCCACTCAAGGCGCCGAGGCTGCCCAACGCATTGCTGCCCGACAGTTGATCGAGGCCCGGCACGCTTTTGCCCAGTTGCGAATAGTCGGAGCCACTCAGTTGGTTCTTGGCCAGGCCGAGCATGGCACCGGTGCCGCCGACGGCTTGCTCGGGGGTGACATTCAATTGTGAGGTCAGGGCACTCAGCAAGCCGGCCGTCTCGGACGACGGTGCGGCGGCAGCGGCTTTGTTGTTACCGCCCTGCATGCCGGAAATCGCATTGGCCGCGTCGCCAAGGCTGAATCCGGCGGCGAACACCGGGCCGGCTGCCAGGGTCATCAGGCAGGAAAGGGCGAAACCGCGTGAAATCTTCATCGAAACAACCTCAGGATGTAGGGGTAAAAGCAGGCGTTTGACTGGCCTTTGCGTCACTTGTTCCAAACCCGCTCAGGAACCCAACTGTGATACGCCGGTCCATGAACTGACTACAAAATTTGTCAGGAAGCGACTTATGACTGCGATCCAACCCCAAGTGATTGATCACGAGCCTTCATTCTGGAGCCGTCCGCGCCTGTTCATAGGCGCCTGCGCAGTCGTGGCTGCCGGCGTCGGCGCCGCACTCTACACCCAGGACACCGTCAAATCCGCCGCCACGCTGGTGACCACCACCCAGCAGCCGGCGGCGCAGATCATGGCCCACAAGGACTACCTGGAAGTGCAGCCGATTGCCTCGACGGCGCCCGCTCCTGATCAAAGCCTGGAACTGTGGGCGATTCCCGAAGACGGCACACCGGTGTCCCTCGGCCTGTTGCCCGAAGATGGCAAAGGCATCATCGGCTTGAACCCACGCCAGCAGGAATCCATCAGCAAACCGGTGGATTTGATGGTGAGTTCGGAAACCAAGGGTGGGTCGGTGAGCAAGCAACCGACCGGGCCGACGGTGTATCAAGGCGCGCTGGCGACTCGCTAAGCCACAGGCACCACAAAACCCTGTGGGAGTGGGCTTGCCCGCGATAGCGGAGTTTCAGTCAATGTTGCAGGGACTGTCACACCGCTATCGCGGGCAAGCCCACTCCCACATTTGATCGTCGGCGCCCAGGCGACTTGCTCCCGGCGAAGGATGGCGCTTATAGTTCGGCGGTCGTCCACATGGCGACACGGGTTTGGCGACTCGATGGATATAAAGCATGCAAAAGCACCTGCTCCTTTGTAGGTTTTTTTGCACGCGCAAAGCTGCTCTATGGCGGCTGTACGCGGGAGACCTACGGGTCTGCCGGCTTTGCTTTATTCCCCGGTTCGCCAACCTGCGTATAGCTGCCACCCATTCGTTTGGCGACGTGTGAGTAGCAGCCTCACTCTCTGGAATAAAGGTTAAAACATGAACCGATACATGCCGCTCACCGGCCACGACAGCACCACCCCTTCCCTGCTCATCGACACCCAAGTCCCCCTCGACGTCCTCCACGACGCCGCCGTCTACCGCATCCGCGCAGTGACCCAAGTCATGGAAAACCTGGCGTTTCGCGAAGGCCTGCAAACCGACACGATCGTCCTCCAGGACTTCGCCCTGCTTTGTGCCATTCCGTTGCGCGATGGGTGTGATTTGCTCGACGTGATCAGCCGGCGCTTGCAGGCTTAAACACCAGAGGCAAAAGGGGCGACGCCCTGTCGCCCTTTCTCCTGCCTAGGGTAAGCAACTCTACGAAACCTGAACATCGTGACAGCTCACTCAAAACAGCCTCTCACAGGCTCACCCAGACAGGAGCTGTAACGATCATGATCGGATTGATACCCAACCTTTTCTCAGGCTTCAACCTATTCAGCGCACAGCAAAAACACACACCCGCCGATATAGACCAGTGCCCCGCCCCCAGCAACATCCAATCCAAAGCCTACACAGACCCCGCCCTGCCCCCACCGTATGGCGAAGGCTATCAATACACCGCCAATGCCAATGGCAAAACGTGGTCGGGGCAAACGGCAGGGACCAACGATGACTATCTGGACTCAGAATATGCACTAAAGGCAGAAGCCATCAACGAACGGGACGACAAGGTTCATTGTGATTACGGTGCAAAGCGCTTGATAAAAAACGGCGAGGGGGTCGACCCCTACCTGCGCCTCACAACGCTCAAATGACTAACGTATTGTCAGCGTCCGCCTGGAGTTATTTAGCCCATGCCTGAAACGCCAACAACAGATACAACCAAACAAAAAGAAATATCCCCCATGCAAAAAAGCCATAGCCAACTGTCAACTCTCACAGTATCAACAGCCAACCCGTCTATCTAGAATTGAGTTCCCAAATCAATCCGGGACATCGAGATGAACTCTAAACTTACGTTGGGAATGTTGGCCATCATGGCTTTTACTGGGAGCGCTTATGCTGCGGATATCAGTATCTGCCCAAAAGTCGAGGACATAACGGCAGTTCCTTTCAAAGACACTGACCCCGTCGTCGCGACTGAGAAAGTCAAAGACGCCGTAAGAGGAGAATTTGCCAATGCATTTAAATACAAAGCCTCCTCTGGCGGAAAACAATGGACAGGTGAAGTACACGGTTCCAACGACACTTACCTTGAAGACAAGTACGAACTAAAAGCAGAGACTGCTCAGGAGGCTAACGGAAAACTATTCTGCAACTACGGCGGAAAAACAATTGAAGTACCGTGGACAAATGAGAAGGGCGAGCCAGAAACTATAAAATCGACCGCTAACCTTAGACTCTCGACCCCACTCTAATTGATAAGGGCGCCCGTCGGGGCGCCCTTATTTTTTGCTCTGGCATTTACGCCGCGCTGAACAACTTATGCGGATCAATCACAAACTTCTTCGGCACACCCGCATCAAACTCGCCATACCCACGCGGCGCGTCATCCAGGCTGATCACCTCAACCCCCACGATGTCGGCAATGTGAATACGGTCCCACATGATCGCCTGCATCAGTTGGCGGTTGTACTTCATCACCGGCGTCTGCCCGGTGTGGAAGCTGTGAGATTTGGCCCAGCCCAAACCAAAGCGGATGCTCAGGCTGCCCATTTTCGCAGCGGCGTCGACGGCGCCTGGGTCTTCGGTGACGTACAGCCCGGGGATGCCGATCTTGCCCGCCACGCGCACCACGCCCATCAGTGAGTTGAGCACGGTGGCCGGGGCCTCCGCCTTGGCGCCGTCATGCCCGTGGCCGCGTGCTTCGAAGCCCACGCAGTCGACCGCGCAGTCCACTTCCGGCTCACCGAGCAGGGCGGCGATTTGTTCGTGCAGCGGGGTGTCGGTAGACAGGTCGACCACTTCAAACCCTTGCGCCTTGGCGTGGGCCAGGCGGATGGAATTGACGTCGCCGATGATCACCACCGCCGCGCCCAACAGGCGCGCGGAGGCGGCAGCGGCCAGGCCGACCGGGCCGGCACCGGCGATGTACACGGTGCTGCCTGGGCCAACGCCGGCAGTGACGGCGCCGTGGTAGCCGGTGGGCAGGATGTCGGAGAGGCAGGTCAGGTCGCGGATTTTCTCCATGGCCTTGTCGCGGTCCGGCAGTTTCAACAGGTTGAAGTCGGCGTAAGGCACCAGCACGTATTCGGCCTGGCCGCCGGTCCAGTCGCCCATGTCGACATAGCCGTAAGCGCCACCGGCACGGGCCGGGTTGACGGTGAGGCACACGCCGGTGTGTTGCTCTTTGCAGGAGCGGCAGCGGCCGCAGGCGACGTTGAAGGGCACGGACACCAGATCGCCGATTTTCAGGTTCTCGACGTCGCTGCCCTTCTCGATCACTTCACCGGTGATCTCGTGACCGAGCACCAGGCCGGTCTGGGCGGTGGTGCGGCCGCGCACCATGTGTTGATCGGAGCCGCAGATGTTGGTGGAGACCACGCGCAGGATGACGCCGTGTTCAATCTTCCTGCCACGCGGGTCCTGCATTTTGGGATAGTCGATTTTCTGTACTTCGACCTTGCCGTTGCCGAGATACACGACACCACGATTACCAGACATGCTTTCACCTCGCTGTTGTTTTTATGGAAGCGCGTTGCCCGTGGGTGGGCAGCGCGTTGAGTGCTCGGGTACAGATGCTGTTTTTGCGTTGTTAGTAATGGCCCTATCGGGAGCAAGCCCCCTCCCACAGTTGAATGTGTTCACAAATCAAAATGTGGGAGGGGGCTTGCTCCCGATGGCGTCAGTCAGAGCACCACCGTTCGATTGGCATTCAAAAACACCCGCCGCTCAATGTGATACCCCACCGCCCTGGCCAGGGTCAGCCCTTCAATATCGCGCCCCTTGGCAATCAAGTCCTCGGGATAGTGACTGTGATCCACCACCTCCACACCCTGGGCGATGATCGGGCCTTCATCCAGGTCGTTGTTGATGTAATGCGCCGTCGCGCCGACCAGCTTCACGCCCTTGTTGTACGCCTGGTGATACGGCTTGGCGCCCTTGAACCCCGGCAACAATGAGTGGTGGATATTGATCGCCTTGCCATCGAGCTTGCGGCACAGCTCCGGCGACAGCACTTGCATGTAGCGCGCAAGAATCACCAGTTCGGCGCCGGTCTGTTCAATCACTTGCCACACCTGACGCTCCTGGGACGGTTTGTCGTGGGGGTCTAGGGCGAAGTGGTGGTAGGGAATCTGGTGCCAGTCGGCCAACGGCTTCAGATCGGCGTGGTTGGACACCACCGCGACCACGTCCATCGACAGTTGGCCGATACGCTGGCGATACAGCAAGTCGTTCAGGCAGTGATCAGCCTTCGACACCATGATTACCACTTTGGGCCGGTAGTTCGGCGCCGTCAGCTCAAAGATCATCCCAAACGCTTGCCCGCGCGCGGCCAGGCCATCACGGAACGCTTGTTCATCGAAACCGTCCGGCTGACGAAACTCCACGCGGATAAAAAAGCGCGCTGACAACCGGTCATCGAACGAGTGGTGCTCAGTGACGTAGCAACCCTGCTCGAACAGGTAGCGGGTGACCGCGTCCACCGTGCCGAGCACGCTGGGGCAGTCGGCGGTCAAAATCCATGTATCGGGTGCGCGGCTCATGGGTCACTCCTCAGGCTTGAACGCTCAGGCCGAATTCGGCCGAGGCATCCTGCAACCACAACCACCAGTAATCCGAGAAGCTGCGACGAATCACCAGCTCCCAGGTGTCTTCAGCGGTATGGCGGATCACCAATTGCGACTTGGCGAACACCGTGCCCACCGCCTTGCCCACCGGGAAGTTGTCGGGGTGTACGTCATAACTGGTGGACTTCATCAGCACGTCGCGCACGTTCGGGCCGCGCAGTTCGAGGATCTGCTGACCGCCGCTGACGTTGACGATCTGGATGTGCAGATCGCCCAGGGCGGCGCGCAGGTTTTGTTCGGCGGCGAATTCTTCACCGCTCGGCACCACCAGCAACCACTCATCCGGGCCGAGCCATTGCAGGCTGGTGTCGCCCTTGACGATCACGCTCAGGGCGCCGGGCAGTTCGATGCCCAGGGCTTTGTGGACGCCTGCTGCAAACGCGGCGTCATGGCCGTCGCCACGGATAGTCAGGTGGCCGAGGAGTTTCTTTTCACGCACGGTCACGCCGGCATTCTTGCGGCCCTTGCCGATCAGGCTGGCGAGGTCGGCATGGTGCAGCGACGACTCGGCCTTGGCGCCGGTGGTGGGGCGTTGTGGGTAAACGTTGGCTGCTGTCATAAAGCACCTGTTTGAATTCTGTGGTGACTGTTCTGGCCTCATCGGGGGCAAGCCCCCTCCCACAGGGGAATGCATTTCAAAATGTGGGAGGGGCTTGCCCCCGATGCAGGCGACTCGGTCCGTCAGATGTTTTGGCGTTCGCCTTTCGGATCGAAGAACACCGAAGACACAATCTCCGCCTCGATCACGCTGCCATCGGCCTGGGGCGAAAACACCCGCTCGCCGATGCGCTTCAAGCCGCCCTTGACCACCGCCATCGCAAACGAATAACCCAGGGAGTTATGCGCATAGCTGGAAGTGACGTGGCCGACCATCTTCATCGGGATCGTCTGCTTGGCGTCGAACACCAGTTGCGCGCCTTCTGGTAGCCACACCGTCGGATCGATCGGCTTCAAGCCCACCAGTTGCTTACGCTCTTCGCGCACGCAGTCTTCACGGTTCATGCCGCGCCAGCCGATCCACGAGAACGGTTTGGTGCGGCCGACGCACCAGCCCATGTTCAAGTCGTCCGGGGTCATCGAGCCATCGGTATCCTGGCCGACGATGATGAAGCCCTTCTCGGCCCGCAATACGTGCATGGTTTCAGTGCCATACGGGGTCAGGTTGTACTGCTTGCCCGCCGCGACGATTTGTTCGAGCACGCCCATGGCGTAGTCGGCCTGCACGTTGACTTCATACGACAGCTCGCCGGTAAACGAGATGCGGAACACCCGCGCCGGCACGCCGCCGACCAGGCCTTCTTTCCAGGTCATGAACGGGAAGCCGTCCTTGTCCAGGTCGATGTCGGTGACTTCGGCCAGCAGCTTGCGGCTGTTGGGGCCGGACAGGGTCATGGTCGCCCAGTGGTCGGTGACCGAGGTGAAGTAGACCTTGAGGTCTGGCCATTCGGTCTGTTGGTAGATTTCCAGCCACTGCAGCACACGGGCGGCGCCGCCGGTGGTGGTGGTCATCAGGAAGTGGTTGTCGGCCAGGCACGCGGTCACGCCGTCGTCGAAGACCATGCCGTCTTCCTTGCACATCAGGCCGTAGCGCGCCTTGCCCACGTCGAGCTTGGTCCAGGCATTGCTGTAGATGCGGTTGAGGAACTCGCGGGCATCCGGGCCTTGAATGTCGATCTTGCCGAGGGTCGACGCATCCAGCAGGCCGACGCTGTCGCGCACCGCCAGGCATTCGCGTTTGACCGCCGCGTGCAGGTCTTCACCATTGCGCGGGAAGTACCACGGGCGTTTCCACTGACCGACGTCTTCAAACTCGGCGCCGTTCTTCACATGCCAGGCGTGCAGCGCGGTGTAGCGAACGGGCTCGAAGATATGCCCACAGTGCCGGCCCGCGACCGCGCCGAAGGTCACCGGCGTGTAGTTGGGGCGGAACATGGTGGTGCCCATCTGCGGGATGGTCACGTTCAGCGAGCGCGCGGCAATGGCCAGGCCGTTGACGTTACCCAGCTTGCCCTGGTCGGTGCCGAAGCCCAGCGCGGTGTAGCGTTTGACGTGCTCCACCGACTCGAAACCTTCGCGGGTGGCGAGCTCGATGGCCGCGGCGGTGACGTCGTTCTGCAGGTCGACAAATTGCTTGGGCGCCCGTGCGGTGGCTTTTTCGTGAGGCACCTGGAACAGCGCCAGGGTCGGTTCTTCCAGGCGGTTCAAGGCTTTTGGCAGCGTGCCTTGCACCGGCGCGAAACCGGCTTCGCTGGCGGCGCGCACGCCGCCTTCAAAACCATCCGCCAGGGAATCGCCAAGGCCGTAGACGCCGTTGATACCGCCGACGCACACGCGCTTTTGCGGTGCTTCACCCGGTACAAAACCGAGGATGTCTTCGCGCCAGGTCGGCTTGCCGCCCAAGTGCGACGCCAGGTGGACCACCGGGCTGTAGCCGCCGGAGCTGGCGACCAGATCGCAGTCCAACCACTCGCCGGGGCTGGTGACGGTATGCGCTTTGACATCGATCGCGGCAACGCGGGCGCCGGTCACGTGTTTGCTGCCACGGGCTTCGATCACGGCGCTGCCGGTGAGGATACGAATGCCTTTGGCGCGGGCTTCTTCCACCAGCGCGCCGCGTGGGTTGTGACGGGCATCGGCCACGGCCACCACCTTCAGGCCGGCCTCTAACCAGTCCAGCGCGACGCGGTAGGCGTGGTCGTTGTTGGTCGACAGCAGCAGCTTTTGACCCGGTGCCACGCCGTAACGGCGCACGTAAGTCGAGACCGCACCGGCGAGCATATTGCCCGGCACGTCGTTGTTGCCGTACACCAGCGGACGCTCGCACGCACCGGTCGCCAGCACCACGCGCTTGGCACGCACGCGGTGGATACGCTGGCGCACCTGGCCGATCGGGGCGCGGTCGCCGAGGTGATCGGTGAGGCGCTCGTGAATGGTCAGGAAGTTATGGTCGTGGTAGCCGTTGACCGTGGCGCGGGGCAGCAGCACCACGTCCGGCAGGGCTTTGAGTTCGGCAATGACGCTGGCAACCCATTGATCCGCAGGCTTGCCGTCGAGGCTTTCGCGGGAATCGAGCAACGAGCCACCGAACTCTTCCTGTTCATCGGCGATGATCACGCGGGCACCGCTGCGCGCGGCGGCCAGTGCGGCAGCCAGGCCAGCCGGGCCTGCGCCCACCACCAGCACGTCGCAGTGACGGTTGAAGTTGTCGTAGGTGTCCGGGTCGTTTTCGGTCGGCGAGCGGCCCAGGCCTGCGGCCTTGCGGATGTACTTCTCGTAAGTCATCCAGAACGACTGCGGGTACATGAAGGTTTTGTAGTAGAAACCCGGCGGCATCAGCTTGCCGCCGACTTTGCCGAGAATGCCCATCACGTCGTTGTTCACGCTCGGCCAGCCGTTGGTGCTGGTGGCGACCAACCCCTGGTACAACGCTTGTTGCGTGGCGCGCACGTTGGGAATCTGGGTGGCTTCGGTGGCGCCGATCTGCAGCACCGCGTTCGGCTCTTCGGCACCGGCGGCAAAGATGCCGCGGGGGCGCGAGTACTTGAAGCTGCGGCCGATGATGTCGACACCGTTGGCCAGCAGCGCGGCGGCCAGGGTGTCACCTTCGAAGCCTTTGTAGCTCTGGCCGTTGAAGCTGAAGGTCAGGACTTTGTTACGGTCGATCCGACCACCGTTGGACAGGCGATTGATCTGGCTCATACCTTCGCTCCAGCAGCCTTGGCGGTGAATTGCGGCGTGGTGCCGATCTTGTAGGTTTCAAGAATTTCGTAAGTCACGGTGTCGCGGGTCGCGTTGAAGTACTGACGGCAACCGGCGGCGTGAATCCACAGCTCGTGGTGCAGGCCACGGGGGTTGTCGCGAAAGAACATGTAGTCGCCCCACTCTTCATCGGTGCAGGCGTTCGGGTCCAGCGGGCGCGGGATGTGCGCTTGGCCGGACGCGTGGAATTCCTCTTCGGAGCGCAGTTCGCCACAGTGAGGACAGAAGATATGCAACATAGGAAATTTCTCCTGTTAGTGGGCGACGGCCGCGGCGCCGTGTTCGTCGATCAACGCACCGTTGTGGAACCGGTCGATGGAAAAAGGTGCGGCCAACGGGTGCATTTCACCCTTGGCCAGGCTCGCGGCAAATACGTTGCCTGAACCCGGAGTGGCCTTGAAGCCACCGGTGCCCCAACCGCAGTTGAAGAACATGTTCGGCACTGGGGTCTTGGAGATGATCGGGCAGGCGTCCGGCGTGGTGTCGACGATGCCGCCCCACTGGCGGTTCATGCGCACGCGCGACAACACCGGGAATATCTCGACGATGGCCTGGATGGTGTGTTCGATCACCGGGTACGAGCCGCGCTGGCCGTAGCCGTTGTAGCCGTCAATACCGGCGCCGATCACCAGGTCGCCCTTGTCGGACTGGCTGATGTAGCCGTGTACAGCGTTGGACATGATCACGCTGTCGATAATTGGCTTGATCGGCTCCGACACCAGCGCTTGCAGCGGGTGGGATTCGATCGGCAGGCGGAAACCGGCAAGCGAGGCCATGTGCCCGGAGTTACCGGCCGTGACCACGCCGACGCGCTTGGCGCCGATAAAGCCCTTGTTGGTTTCCACGCCGATGCACACGCCGTTTTCCTTACGGAAGCCGATCACTTCGGTTTGCTGGATCAAATCCACCCCGAGTGCGTCGGCGGCGCGGGCAAAGCCCCAGGCCACGGCGTCGTGACGGGCTACGCCGCCGCGCCGTTGCACGGTGGCGCCGAGCACCGGGTAGCGGGTGTTCTTCGAGCAATCGAGGTACGGAATTTCGTCTGCCACTTGTTGCGCGTTGAGCAACTCGCCGTCCACGCCGTTGAGGCGGTTGGCGCTGACGCGACGCTCGGAATCGCGGATGTCCTGCAGGGTGTGGCACAGGTTGTAGACGCCGCGCTGGGAGAACATCACGTTGTAGTTCAGGTCCTGGGACAGGCCTTCCCACAGTTTCATCGCGTGTTCGTACAGGTGCGCCGACTCGTCCCACAGGTAGTTGGAACGCACGATGGTGGTGTTGCGTGCGGTGTTACCGCCGCCTAACCAGCCTTTCTCGACCACGGCCACGTTGGTGATGCCGTGCTCCTTGGCCAGGTAGTAGGCGGTCGCCAGACCATGCCCGCCACCGCCGACGATGACCACGTCGTAGATCTTTTTAGGCGTCGGCGTGCGCCACATCTTCTGCCAGTTTTCGTGGTGGCTGAGTGAGTGCTTGAAGAGGCCGAAGCCCGAGTAGCGTTGCATAGTCATTACTCCAAAACCGCGCTCAGCGATAAACCGGGAAATCAGCGCACAGGGCAGACACGTGCTTGGCCACGTCGGCCTCGACATCGGCGTCGCCGAGGTTGTCGAGGATGTCGCAGATCCAGCCAGCCAGTTCGATGCATTGCGGCACTTTGAAACCGCGCGTGGTCACCGCCGGGGTGCCAATGCGCAGGCCCGAGGTCACGAACGGCGACTGCGGGTCATTCGGCACGGCGTTCTTGTTGACGGTGATGTGCGCGCGACCGAGGGCGGCGTCCGCCTCTTTACCGGTGAGGCCCTGGCGAATCAGGCTGACCAGGAACAGGTGGTTATCGGTGCCGCCCGACACTACATCGTAGCCGCGTTTGATAAACACGCTGGCCATGGCCTGGGCGTTGTCGATCACGTGTTGCTGGTAGACCTTGAAGCCCGGCTCCTGGGCTTCCTTGAAGCACACCGCCTTGCCGGCGATGACGTGCATCAGCGGGCCGCCCTGGGCGCCGGGGAATACGGCGGCGTTGAGTTTCTTTTCAATCGTCTCGTTGGCACGCGCCAGAATCAGGCCGCCACGCGGACCGCGCAGGGTCTTGTGGGTGGTGGTGGTGACCACGTCGGCGTAGGGCAGCGGGTTCGGGTACAAACCGGCAGCCACCAGGCCGGCGACGTGGGCCATGTCGACGAACAGCAGCGCACCGACCTTGTCGGCGATCTGACGAAAGCGTGGGAAATCCAGGGTTTTTGAGTAGGCGGAGAAACCGGCCACCACCATCTTCGGCTGGTGCTCCACGGCCAGGCGCTCGACTTCGTCGTAGTCGATCAGGCCGGTGTCGGTGTTGATGCCGTATTGCACCGCGTTGTACAGCTTGCCCGAGGACGACACTTTAGCGCCGTGGGTCAGGTGACCGCCGTGGGCCAGGCTCATGCCGAGGATGGTGTCACCGGCGTTCAACAGCGCCAGGTACACCGCGCTGTTGGCGGAGGAGCCGGAGTGCGGTTGCACGTTGGCGTAATCGGCGCCGAACAACTGCTTGGCGCGTTCGATGGCCAGGGCTTCGACCTTGTCCACGTGCTCGCAGCCACCGTAGTAGCGCTTGCCCGGGTAGCCTTCGGCGTATTTGTTGGTCAGGCCGCTGCCCTGGGCTTGCATCACGCGTTTGCTGGTGTAGTTCTCCGACGCGATCAGCTCGATATGATCTTCCTGCCGCTGCTCCTCAGCATTCATGGCCGCGAGCAGTGCGTCGTCATATCCCTGGATCTGGTCTTGTTTGCTGAACATCGCGTCTCTCCCAGCCTTTCGTATTGTTAAGGCCCATGCAGAGCCCTTTGATGCGATGGTAGGGCTGGCGCCGATAGGTCAAATGCCTACGGACGCCACGCAAAGGTGCGTTTACGACATGGCGACAACAACGCCGAACAAATGTGGAAGGGGCGGTGCGACGGTTCGACTTGCCCCCGATAGCGGTGGATCAGCTTGCACATGCCGTGGCAGACACACCGCTATCTAACCCCTTGGTCCATCGGGCTCGTGCGCTCTTTACCTCCGATGTTGATGTTCAACTAGCCCCAGGTATTCACTTGAGCGCTCCCCTCAGAGTAGGCATTGATCTACACTCCCGTCAGGTTGATCTGCCCGCTGGCATTAAGCTCCAGCACGCTCCTGCCGCACACCAGTCGCAGGTGTTCACCCACCTCGTCATGCCTAATATGCTTGTTCCGGTCATGCCCGACGGAGTGGCTCTCATCCACCTCAACCACGATGCCCTGATTCCTCTCGGTATGGATATACACCTGTTCCAACCCCTTCTTGTCCTCCATGCGGATTTCATTGAAGTTGGCCGGCGTGCCAGTTGTGCATAGGGAGTTATTAAACAAGTTCATTTAATTCCCTTTCCAAAACTGAACTTATGAAATTTCCGTTACCGTTTCACCCTCAAATGTTTGCACAGCTATTCGATAGATTACTGTCCAGCCACTCTCTTTCGATTTTTCGACGATGTGTTTTGAGCCAAACACATAGACGGTATCGCCCAATGACATTTTTTCTCCTAAGTGCAGCGCCGAAGGTGATATTAAAAATTGATGTAGAAAGGCCATGGGGCGCCCCTGGTGATACAACCAGGCGGGCTCTCCTACCCATACGGGTTTTTCTTTCAAACAAAGAAACTCACTTTTAAGGCGCTCAGACAGCCATTTTTTTTATTTTTTGGAGCGCCTTGCTCTACATAATCGTCATACAACGATCGAGCAAATTCCTCTGCGCCATCGGCTTCCATGGAAGCGGATTGCTTTTGTGCGACCCCCATTGCAGCGCCCCAAAAAACGTGAAAATCCGTCAACTCATTCATGTTCTCTCCTATAAGTCCCGTATCACAATTGCCCGGTTGTTTTTACAACTCTCACCACACCCCAACCAGTATGGCGATACTTGTCCATCGACTCATGCCCCCAAGGTGTGGTTTTGGTCAAATTCCAATCCTCATGAGCGACCTTCGAGCCGGAGCGCTGAGGAATGTATTGATGGTTCAGCTCCATCGATATATCTATCTCCCTCTTCGTGCCGACACGCTTGAGTCTTCGATTCCTCGCGCTGTCACGGTAACGGATCTCCACTTTCATCCTGGGCGCTTTTCCTTCCGACATCCGCGCCAGATTCTTAGCAGAGTACTTACCCTTAGGAGCTGTACGTGCCCCTTCTTTCCAGTGGTCTTTCCTAGCAGTACTCCAGCACTTCCATCCCCAAGGATCAGCCCAGCCAACTGGGTTCGATGCAAATTGGTATAGGTTCAGACCGCCCGCCAGACCAATCGGATCCGGCGTCGTAAACCGCCCCACATCCGGATCGTAAAACCGAAACGTGTTGTAGTGCAGCCCGATTTCCCGATCCAGATACTGCCCCTGAAACCGCAGGTTCTGCTCTTCAATGTAGTAAGGCTCACACACCTCTTCTACCGTGTTCCCCCACACCCGATAAGTCGCCCGCCACACCGTTTTCCCATCAGCTTCCGTCAGTTGCTCCGGCAACCCATTCAAGTCGTTGTGGTAATAGCGCACGCTCTGGTGTTCGCCCACGCCATCAATCCGGGCCAGCGGCGTGTAGCCATCGTCCTCATAGAGATACAGGCTGGTTTGACTATGCCGATGCTCCTGCAGCAGGCGCAGGCCATCCCAGGTGAAGCGGGTTTCTCCCAGCGCATAACCCCGGCTGTCGTGTTCGGTTTTAGTGATGCGTCGACCGAGCGGGTCGTAGGTCATGTTCACGACCGTTTCTCGCTCGCCTTTTTGGCTGCGCACTTGGATCAAGCGGTGTTCAGCATCGTAGGCAAAGCGCTGTACGCCGCGTTTGGCGCTGCGCTTTTCGATCATTCGGCCGAAGCCGTCGTAGCGGTAACGCTTGTCCTGGTAGGTCAGCAGTTTGTTATGCACCACCAGCCCGGCGCCGGGTTGCGGGCCGTCGAGCAGGTTGGCGGCGGCGTCGTAGGCGAAGGTTTCGCGTTGGCCTTGTATGTTGTCCTGGGTGGCGATGATGCGGCCGGTGGCGTCGTAGTGCAGCAGTTCGCGGTGTTCGTCTTCCCGGCGGCAGATCAGGTTGTTGGCGGGGTCGTACTCGAAGTGCTTTTGCGCCGCTGCCGGCATCAACGAGGGCTGGCTGGCGTGGCGGCGCTGGCGTGCGCGCAGGCGGCCGCTGCGGTCGTATTCGCTGCGGGTGCTGAGTTGGCCTTGGGTGCGCAGCACTTCGCGGTGCAGGCGGTCGCGTTCGAAGTCGCTGATGACGTGGCCGTCGAGGTTGATCTGGTGCAGGTGGCCGCTGCCGTAGTACAGGCGATTGAGCCAGCGGCCATCGGGCAGTTGCGTTTGGATCAGGTTGCCGAGTTCGTCGTAGTGGTGGTGCAGATTGCCCGCTGAACTCTGTTCGGCAAGCAACTGGCCAAGGGCGTCGTAAGCGAAACCCAGGGCTTGGGTATTGCCCTGCAAGTCGGTGAAGGTGACGGCGGTTAGCTGGTCCACCGCATCGTAGCTGTAGTGGGTGCGGCCATCGTCGGTGGTCTTGGCAATCAACCGGCCAACCGCATCGCGCTCCAGCCGATGCACGATGGGGGCGGGAGGTGTCTCGGGAATCAGGGCCAGGCCGTTTCCGTAAGGTGCCGCGAAGGCGGTCACCATCGTGATGTTATCCAGCCGGTCGTAGTCGTAGCGCTTGGCGCTGCCGTCAAGGTCTTGTTGCTCGGTCAACCGATCCCCGGCATCCCAGGCAAACCGATAACGTTCGCCGTTCTCGTTGGTCAGCGCTTGCAGTCGCCCGTAGCTGTCATACCCGAATTGCACCTGCCGGCCATGGGCATCGGTACGCTGGCGTACCTGGCCGCGACGGTTGTGCTGGTAGAGCGTGGTGTGACCGGCGGGGTCGGTATAGCCCACCAACTGACCGCTTGCATCACGCTGATATTGCTCGGTGCGCCCGTCCGGCAGTTGGCTGCTGAGCAAGCGTCCTTGAGCGTTGTAGCTAAATTGAGTGCGTTCGCCGAGGGCGTCGGTGATGACCTGCAAATAGCCCCGCTCGTCGTAGCGAAAGCGCGTGGGGTAGCCTGAGCAATCGACATGCTCGACCAGTTGCCCGAACGGGTTCCAGCGCAGCTTTTTACTTTTGCCGGTGGCGTCGATGATTTCCACTGCTTGGCCGAAGCGGTCGTATCGATAGCGCGTTGTCTGACCAAGTGGATCGATTTCGCTGACGCAGTTGCCGCGCGGGTCGTACCGGTATTGCCAGGCCTGTCCGGCGGCATCGGTTTCCACCAACGGCAGCGACCAATGCTGCAGCCACAAGGTGGATTCGATCGGCCCCAACGGATCTTGCGTCTCGCACAGGTTGCCGGACTCGTCGTAACCGAACCTCCACTGACCGCCCTGAGGATCGGTGGCACCGAGCAACTGGCGCTCGTCATTCCATTCGAATTGCCAGGTTTGGCCGAGGTTGTCGGTGTATTCGGTGATCTGGTACTGGGCATTCCACCGACGGGTGCTGACCCGTTGCAAGCCATCGGTAATCCGCGTGATCCCAGCGTGTAGGTCATAGTCGAACTGGTAGTCGTCGCCCTCATCGGTCCAGTGTCGGATCACGCGCCATTCGGCGTCGTCCACACAGGCCCACTGGTAATAGCAGCGCTGCCCGGTAGGCCGTTGGTGCTCGACCATGTGCCGGCCGCTGTCGTAGGCAAAGCGGCGCTGTAGATGCCCGGAAGTATCGCGAACTTCGGCCAGGTCGCCATGAGCGTCATAGGCATAGCTGACTAGGGTTTCGCGGCTGTGGTCGGCGAACAGCCGTTCAATCTGCTCGACCCGCCCGAGTTTTTGCTGGCTGTAGCCCAGCTCGATTCGCACATCATTGAAGGAATCGCGTAACCGGCTCAAGCGACCTTGGGCGTCATAGTCGAGGAGGATGCGGTTGTCGTTGCGGTCCCCTAACTGGCTCAGGCGCAGGTGCGACGGGTTGCCGGGCGTTGGTTCGAACAGCCGATAGAGCCCGTCGACGCTTTCAATCAGCAACTGCCCGTCGGCATGGCGCCGCACGCTCAGGCCTTCGCCCGCGCTGAACACCGCGCCGCCCAAGGGGATCACGCCCATGTCGATCTGCCGGGCCTGCTCGTCGGTGTAGACCAGGCGCTCGCCGCCCTCGGGAAGCCCACCCGTCTCGACGAAGACTTCGTAGATCACACTCCAACCGGCGCCGAACAGGCCATCGCGGCGTTCATCCCGACTGCTGTAGTAACGCTGCCACTCGATCGGCAACAGGCCCGGCAGGGCGAAGTCCACGTCGTCTTCACCGTCGAGAACTTTCGCGCCCGTGGCGCTGTGTACCGGGTTGGGCGAACCTGCGGCCGCAGCGGTCAACGCATTGCTCACCTGGCCGCTGCCCCACGACACCAGCCCGCCCACGGCCATGCACGGCAACTTGCTGAAGAATTTCGCGCCACCGCCGCGCAACGTCAGCAGCGCCGTCACCGCCAGCCCGACACCGGGCGTCTTGCCGCTGCGAATCTCGCGAACCACCACGGGCGCTCCGCCGATGATCACATTCGGCGAAATCTGTACCGTCCCAACCTTGGCCTCGCAGGTGCTCCGATCCCCACTGCGCACGGCGGGCTGGCCGTTGATAAATACGCGACTGGAACCCTCGGCCATGTATTGCTCTGGCATCGGCGGGTGTTTATGGCAGTCGACTTTATCGCCAGGACAAGGCACCGCGCCCGCCACCGGAGTAGCGGCAGTCGGGCGCCATAGCTGAGAGAAAAACCCTTCAGCGATATCCAGATAAGCAGGCTCACCACCTGGCGCTGCGATTACATCCGAGATTTTGCCAGCCGCCCGCGCAGCGGGTTTACCGTTGATGAATACGTTGGGCGAACCGCTGCTGATGAAGGCGTCGATGACGGGAGGAAACAGGGCATTGGCGAAATACTCACATAATCGCGAGAGGCCTTTATCCGCGCCGGTTTTGCTCATGCCGACGCCGACCACCGCACCCACCACAGCGCCGAGTACCACGCAGCCGAGACCGCCAGTCGCCACGGTGACACCCGCCGCCGCAACCACCGCCGCTGTCGCCAAGGCCGTCACGGCCACGCTGGCGGCAATCTCCAGGACTCCGCCTAAAACGTCGGCCAGCATGGAACTGTGCAGAAGTGCATCGCCCTCGCGGGCAGCCCAAGGCGTGTCAGTCATGCGTAACGATCCGTGTCTGAAAAAGACTCGGATCAAATCACGCAGTGACGGTATTGCTCAGGTGAGACTTTCCGAGATTCTCGTAAGAACTTTCCCAATGCAGATAGCCATAAAAGAAAATGAACACGTTTCCAGTCGAGGACAGAAATCAGATGCCCCATGAGATTTTTGATGCTCATAGAGCATTGGGTTGATCCCTAAAAGGGGTTGGCTATGGCTTCGCGGACCAGTAGCAACAGCAGGAAATGTGCGGGATACAAGGCATACGCCCAGCGGCGCATGGCCGGTGGCGAGGTGTTTTGGGTGTGTCGCAACAGGACCAGGCCGAGCAGCGGCGCAAGCAGGCAGGCGCTCAATCCCATCAGCGCCACCGGCGTGCCGCTATCGAGCAGGATTTGCCATTGATTGGCAGCCACACACAGCAGCCCCGGCAACACGCTGAAATACCATGGCCGACGAAACACCACCAGCATCGCCAACGGCAGCAACACACCAAAGAAACCGAACATCAGCTGCGTGGAAAATACAGCGCCTATCGCCAGGGCAATCAGTGCCAATCCTCGATCAACAAGCGCCTTCTGCTGCCATCCTCGGGCAACCAGCAGGCCCAGCGCCAATGTGGGCAACACGTTCAACGTATCGGCATCGTCGATAAACAGCCGGTACGGCACTTCGCTGATCACGCTGAACAGCACCAGCCAGCCCAGGTAACGCCATTGGCCGGTGAGCGCTACGTTGCGCATCCGATGCACATTCGCCGCAATCGCCAGGCAAAACCACGGGAACGCCAGGCGTCCCGGCACATACAGGCCGTCCAGGCTCAACCCGACATAACGCAAGTGGTCCAGTACCATGCTCAGCAGCGCCAGCCACTTAAGCAAATCCAAAGCGCCATCGCGGACGCGTCCGACAGGAAACGTTTCAGTACCGTGCATAATTCCCCAGTGACTTTGCATTTACAGTGCGTGCGCACGCCCGACAATCTTGGTTACAGTGCGCACCAACATCGACCACAGGAATGGGCCATGACCGACAAGAGCCAACAATTCGCCAGCGATAACTATTCCGGCATCTGCCCGGAAGCCTGGGCCGCCATGGAACAAGCCAACCACGGCCATCAACGCGCCTATGGCGATGATGAATGGACCCACCGCGCCGCCGACGGTTTCCGCAACCTGTTCGAGACCGACTGCGAAGTGTTCTTCGCCTTCAACGGCACCGCCGCCAACTCGCTGGCGCTGTCCTCGTTGTGCCAGAGCTACCATAGCGTGATTTGCTCGGAAACCGCCCACGTCGAAACCGACGAATGCGGCGCGCCGGAGTTTTTCTCCAACGGCTCCAAGCTGCTCACCGCACGCACCGAAAACGGCAAGCTGACCCCGGAGTCGATCCGCGAGATCGCCCTCAAGCGTCAGGATATCCACTACCCCAAACCCCGCGTGGTGACCCTCACCCAGGCCACTGAAGTCGGCAGCGTGTACACCCCGGAAGAAATCCGCGCCATCAGCGCCACCTGCAAAGAGCTCGGCCTGAACCTGCACATGGACGGCGCGCGCTTTGCCAACGCCTGCGCGTTCCTCGGCTGTTCACCGGCCGACCTGACCTGGAAAGCCGGGGTGGACGTGCTGTGCTTTGGCGGCACGAAAAACGGCATGGCCGTGGGCGAAGCGATCCTGTTCTTCAACCACGCCCTGGCCGAAGACTTCGACTACCGCTGCAAACAGGCCGGCCAGCTCGCGTCGAAGATGCGCTTCCTCTCGGCCCCGTGGGTGGGCCTGCTGGAAAACCACGCCTGGCTCAAACACGCGCGCCACGCCAACCACTGCGCGCAGTTGTTGAGCAGCCTGGTGGCGGATATTCCAGGGGTCGAGTTGATGTTTCCGGTGCAGGCCAACGGCGTGTTCCTGCAACTCTCGGAGCCGGCCATTGCCGCGCTGACGGCCAAGGGCTGGCGCTTCTACACCTTCATCGGCAAAGGCGGCGCGCGCTTCATGTGTGCGTGGGACACCGAGGAAGAACGCGTGCGCGAACTGGCGGCGGATATTCGTGAAGTGATGGGCGCCTGAAACGACGGCCCGCGTCGCAGGCTCATGACCTGCGGCGCGGGCCTGCAGCAACTGGCTGGCGCATGATTTAACGCCCAACGCCTACCGCTCGCGCATCTGGCTCACCCACGTATGTTCACAAGGCCTTCGGCTGAAGCGCTTGCCATTCATCAATGGGGCCGCGGTTGGTGAGATGGGTCCCGCCGTTGAATTTCACCGCCAGTTTATTGACGGCGTTCAAGGCCGTCGTCACCGCCCCTTCCGCCCAGCCTCCCGTCCACGAAACGTCGTCACCCGCGAGAATGAAGCCATCGGGGTTCGCGCTCGACACACCGTTCATGAACTGAGAAAACAACAAGCGCTGGTACTCGTACTGTCCCGGCAGGTTCATTTTGAACGCGCACAGGAAAAACGGCTGCTCTTCCCAGTTGATTTCAACAAACGGGTTGGTCATGCCGAACTCAGCGGCCAGATTCAACTGATGAGGGGCATACACGCTATCCAGCAGGGTTGTGCATAACTGCACGTGGGACGGCAGCGGCGCACTGCGATCACCCAGGAATTTGAGGGCGTCATCATTCCAGGTGTAAGACAAAAACAGGCCACTGCCGTTGTGAGGTCCCGGGCTATCGCCATAGTCCAGCAGGTAGGTGCCGCGGGTGATTCGATCCGACAACGTCACACTCATCCTGTACTGCGAATCAGCCTCCCTGTCGGTCCAGAACGGTCGTTTGGTTTGCGCGAAGATTTTTGCCGACTGCATGTAATGGGTGTACATCACCGCTTCCCATTCCTTGCCGGATAACAGGTCATTCATCGCGTTGAAGCGGGCAGCGCCATCCATATAACGGAATTTGTCGAGGACCCGTTTGTGCGGGGTATAGACCACGGCAGGAAAGGTGTATTGGCGGTCGCTTCCCAGGTTGTGATCAAACACCCACACGTCGAACTCGCCATCCTGCCGCCGCAGGATCTGCCGCACTTCCTGCTTCAAAGGCTGAGCGATGACCTGGGTAGTCAGGCCTTGGACGGTGGTGCCCACAGGCCAATGGACCATGGCGTCGTTGAAGGTGTCCGGGGCACGCGTCCAAAGCCGGTTTGGCAGCTCGCTGGAGCCGTCATACATCAGCTTGTGGTTGGTATCCAGCCCGGTATACAGCACCCGTAACACCTCCAGAAAGCAGTTCGGGTAATCGGTGTTCCAACCGCCAGTGCCGAAGCCGATCTGGCCAAACAGATCGATATCTTCGCGACTCCAACCCGCCTGCTCGACCATCGCGGCAAAAAAACTGAGGTTGTCCCAACCTGCATCAAGGATCGCGTTCCACAAGGCTTTGATCCTGGCCTGATCAAGGCTGCCCTCGGACATTGCCGCTTCCATCTCGGTGAACTTGATCGGATCCTGCTCAAGAAATACTTCGAATAACTTGCGCTCGATCTCAGCGTAATCAACCGGCAGATTATCGCCTTCGTAATAAACCTGTTTTTGCTGGTAGTCGACGACCGTGCTGGGGGTAAAAGGCGACCCCGGATTGGGAAACTCCGTCGAGTTGGCCCGCATGCCAACTTTGTCGAAATAGTGCATCAACGCCTTGCCTGAAACAGGAAAGCGCATGGCACCCATTTCGCAGATAACACTGTTCGTAGAATCTTGCGGATCACCCACCACATAGGAATACAGTCGCCCACCGATGCGGTCACTGGCCTCTACCACCACCGGGTGCAACCCCATGCGCATGGCTTCATACGCCGCCACCATTCCAGCGACTCCGGCGCCGACGATCAATACCTGGCTGCCATATGCCAGGCGGGATACCTGCGCCAACGGCGTGCCGTTACGGGCGGCCGTATCGAGAAACCGGGCGTAATGAAAAGGAAAGTCTGGAACAAGTGCAGTGACATCGTTGGCAAGCAAGCGCGCGGCGCCTTTACTGCGGGAGGGAATAGCAGACATGGCAATCATCCTTGGCATGTAATGAGGACGTCCACCTACTGCTTAACTGCGAAGGGCGAATACGACGGGTGCGCTGCTCAGCGTAGATACTTGTAGGAAATGTCTCTATATCGCTTAGGAATAAAAAACTGATTCGTAATGCAAACCCCTTGTCAGGGGGGGTTTAGGCAATCAGTTCAGAAAATCCTGAAGTGACTATTTGCGAATACCGATTCAATAATTTATTTAGTTACAAGACTCTTCGTAGCCTCACTCAATAAAAACAGACCGTGATGCCTATGAACACGCCCTCCCACCGATCGGCGGCTGCGCCATCCAGCGCGCTGAAAATCGAAACCCGCTCCATTGACTACGTGCCGCGCAATGAACGCCACGGCAAAGTCTGGCATCAGGCGCCGTTCTGGTTCACCGGTAACTTCGTACTGACCACCCTGGTCACCGGGTTTACCGGCGCAGCGTTGGGGCTGAGCCTGGTGTACGCGATCCTGGCGATTGTCATCGGCGTGTGCCTGGGCACGTTCGCCATGGCGTTCCACGCCAACCAGGGGCCGCGCATGGGTTTGCCGCAGATGATCCAGTCGCGGGCACAGTTTGGCCTGCGCGGGGCAATCGTGCCCTTTATCGCGGTGGTGTTCGTGTACATCGGCTTTAACGTGTTCAACGTGATTCTGGCGACCGACGCCATCAATACCGTGCTGCCCGGCAACCGCGCGCCGTGGTACGCCTTGATGATCATCCTGGCCGTGGTGATTGCCGTGATCGGCCACAACCTCCTGCACACCGTGCAACGCTGGCTGACCTACGTGATGATCAGTGTGTTCGCGGTCCTCACGGTCGCGGCCGTGATCAATCTGCAGGCCGACACGGCAGTGGCCGACGCGCATTTTTCCTGGTCGGCCTTTCTGATCCAGCTTTCAGCCGCCGCGGGTTACCAGATCAGCTACGCCGTCTACGTCTCGGATTATTCGCGCTACCTGCCCCATGACACGCCGTCGCGCAGGGTCATCACCTGGACGTACCTGGGGGCAGCGAGTTCGGCGCTGTGGCTGATGTCGCTGGGGGCGTTTCTCGCCTCGGCGCTGCCCTCACCCGACGCCATCGGCAGCGTGCAGGCGGTGGGCAACCAACTGCTTCCGGGGTTTGGCACCTTTACCGTGTTGATCGCCGTACCCGCACTGGTTGGCATCATGGCGGTCAACTGCTACGGCGCGATGCTGACCGGTATCAGCGCGATTGACGGCTTCATCTCGATCAAACCGGGCATCAAGGCGCGCATCGTGGGGATCAGCCTGGTGGGCGGGGTGATTTTTGCCATCGCCTTGAGTATCCCGCAGAGCTACCTGCAGAGTTTCAATACCTTCGTCTTGCTGATGCTGTATTTCCTGGTGCCCTGGACCGCCGTCAACCTCGCGGACTTCTATGTTGTCCGCAAGGGGCAATACGCAATCAGCGACATCTTCAACCCGGACGGGATCTACGGCCGCTGGTCGGGTGCCGGGCTTGTTTCCTACTTCCTCGGCCTGGGGGCGATGACACCGTTCATCTCGCTGGGGTTTTACCAAGGGCCCATCGCGAAGGCCTTGGACGGGGCGGATATTGCATTCGTGGTAGGCCTGGCAGTTTCTGCGATTGCCTACTGCCTGCTGTCGTGTACGCGTGACCTGAGCGCTGAGCAACGCGCCATTGAAGCCAGCGAACGCCTGTTTGAAGGCGATGAGTCATGACACCGATACGCGTTGTCTGCCATCAATTGGCACCGCGCCTGGGCGACGCCGACGACAACCGTCGCCTGAGCGAAACGGCGATCCGCAGCGCGGCCACCCTGGGTGCCCACGTGGTGGTGCTGCCCGAACTCATGCAAAGCGGCTACGCGTTCAATGACCTGGCAGAAGCCAGAGCGGTGTCGGAGCCGCTCGATGGCCCGACGCTGAGTCTGTGGAGAGCCCTGGCTATCGAATTGGGCTTGATCGTCGTCGCGGGCTTCTGCGAGCGCCTGAGTGCCGGCCGAGTGGCCAACAGCGCCGCGCTGATTGAGCCCGACGGTAGGCTGACGGTGTACCGCAAGGCGCATCTGTGGGACCGCGAAAAACTCATCTTCACTGCCGGCACTGCCCCGCCGCCACTGGTGGAAACGGCGGTCGGGCGCATTGGCGTGGTGATCTGCTACGACCTCGAGCTGCCCGAGTGGGTCCGCCTGGCGGCCCTGGCCGGTACCGACCTGCTGTGTGCGCCAGTGAATTGGCCGGACAGCCCACGGCCCGCCGCAGAGCGCCCAGGCGAAATCGTCCGCGTGCAGGCCAATGCGGCGGTCAATCGGATGTTTATCGCCGCGTGTGATCGATACGGTGAGGAGCGCGGTGTGAATTGGGTGGGCGGCTCAGTCATTGTCGATGCGGACGGCTATCCGCTGGCCGGCGGGGTCTCCCAGCAACAAGAACAGCGCCTGGTCGCCGACCTGCCGCTGCTACAGGCGCGGAACAAACACATTAGCGAGCATAACCACGTTCATCTGGACCGCCGCCCAGGGCTGTACTGAAACGCCTGGCGCCCGCGCAGGGCGCACGAGCGCGCCTAGAACTCGATCCGCACGTCGCCCTTCGGCACGCTGCAGCACGACAGGATGTAGCCTTCGGCTTCGTCTTCCTCGGTAATCCCGCCGTTGTGGTCCATCTCGACCTCCCCGCCCAGCTTGAGCACCTTGCACGTACCGCAAATCCCCATGCCGCAGGCCTTGGGAATCAGCAGGCCGAGCTTGGCGGCGGCGGCGTGGACGGTTTCACCCGGCGCCACGCGAATGCTCTTGCCCGAGGCGATGAACTCGACCTGATGCAGATCCGCCAGGTCGACTTCCGGCGCGTCGGCGGCTTGTTCGGCCTGTTCCACCGCGTCGGCGCGGGCCTCTGCTGGCGTCGCGCCGAACGACTCTTCGTGATAACGCGCCATGTCGAAACCAGCGGCTTCGAGCAAGCGCTTCACCGCCGTCATGTAAGGCGTAGGGCCGCAGCAGAACACTTCGCGCTCCAGGAAGTCCGGCACCATCAATTCGAGCATCTTGTGGTTCAGGTAGCCGCGATACCCGGCCCAGGGTTCGCCCAGGCCGTGTTTCTCGCAGATCAGGTGCAGGCTGAAGTTGTCGATCCGCGAGGCCATATGTTCCAGCTCGCGGTGATAGATGATGTCTTTGGGTGAGCGCGCACTGTGGATAAACGTCATGTCGACGTTGGCGTTGGTGTCGTAATACCAGCGCGCCATGGACATCACCGGGGTGATGCCGACGCCGCCGCTGAGGTACAGCACCTTGGGATTGCTGAAATCGATGGCATTGAACAGCCCGACCGGCCCGTGTACCGCCAGCTCCTGGCCCTCGTGCAGGATGTCGTGCAGCCAGTTGGAGACCTTGCCGCCGGGTACGCGCTTGATCGTCACAGAGAAGCTGTAAGGCACCGACGGTGAGCTGGAGATGGTGTAGGAACGCATGATCGGCTGACCGTCGATTTCCAGCTCTAGGGTGACGAACTGCCCCGGCTTGAAAAAGAACAGGATCGGCTGGTCGGCCATAAAGCAGAAGGTGCGCACGTCCCAGGTTTCCTGGATGACTTTGACGCAACGGACGATGTGCCGACCATTGGCCCAGGTCTGGGTGGTTACCGGATTCAGGAAGTTGCTGGACATGCTGTTCTCCACCGCCGAGGCTCGGCCTTATAGTGGCGATTCTGCGTAACGCGAGAACCACCCATTTACCTATCTGCGACATTCACATACTTATCGCGACCAGCCCCCAACGACATAGGGTTGCGCGTCGGGAACAGATTGGGCCATGTCGCCCATGGATAAGGTTCACCGCAACAGCGGCCCCACACTCGCTGCCAACAACGACGCTTTCTTTACGCCTTGCACTGCACTAACCGTAGCCACTTTTCGCCGGCCACACAGAATGGCCATGAGGACACATACGATGGACGTCACCGCAACCTTAAGCTTGGGCGATCCGCTGGAACCCGCACGCAAGGCCACCGCGCAGATGCTGCAAGAGCGCGAGCGTACATTCTCGCTGCCACAGCCGTTCTACTCTGATGAACGGTTGTTTGATATCGACATGCAGGAGATCTTCCAGAAAGAGTGGTTGATCGCTGGCATGACCTGCGAGATCCCCACCAAGGGCAACTACCTGACCCTGCAAGTGGGCAAGAACCCGATTATCGTGATCCGTGGCGCCGAGGGCGTGGTGCATGCGTTCCACAACGTCTGCCGCCACCGCGGTTCGCGCTTGTGTACCAGCGACAAAGGCAAGGTCGCCAAGCTGGTCTGCCATTACCACCAGTGGACCTACGAACTGGACGGCCGCCTGCTGTTCGCCGGCACCGAGATGGGCGCCGACTTCGACATGAAGCAGTACGGCCTCAAGCCGGTCAACGTGAAGACGGCCGGCGGCTACATCTTCATCAGCCTGGCGCAAAACCCGCCGGCCATCGATGACTTCCTGTCGACCCTGAACCACTACATGGAACCCTACGACATGGAGAACACCAAGGTGGCGGTGCAAACCACCTTGATGGAAAAGGCCAACTGGAAGCTGGTGCTGGAAAACAACCGCGAGTGCTACCACTGCAACGCCTCGCACCCGGAGCTGTTGAAAACCCTGCTCGAATGGGACGACGTCACCGACCCGCGCGCCGACCAGGCCTTCAAAGACCACGTGGCTGCTTCCGCCGCTGCCTGGGACGCCGAGAAGATCCCTTACGCCCACGCCAGCTTCGGCCTGCGCAACCGCATCGTGCGCATGCCACTGCTCAAGGGCACCGTGTCGATGACCCTGGACGGCAAACAGGGCTGCAAAAAGTTGATGGGCCGCATCAAGAACCCGGACCTGGGCTCGATGCGCATCCTGCACCTGCCGCATTCGTGGAACCACTGCATGGGCGACCACGTCATCGTGTTCACCGTGTGGCCGATCAGCGCCCAGGAAACCATGGTCACCACCAAGTGGCTGGTCCACAAGGACGCGGTCGAAGGCGTGGACTACGACGTGGAGCGCATGCGCCAAGTATGGGACGCCACCAACGACCAGGACCGTCGCCTGGCCGAAGAAAACCAGCGCGGGATCAACTCCACCGCCTACCAGCCCGGCCCTTACTCCAAGACCTATGAGTTCGGCGTGGTGAACTTCATCGACTGGTACAGCGAGCGCATGCTCAATAACCTCGGCGCGGCGCCGGCGCCCTACCTCAAAGGCGTAGCCGCCCAGTAACCGACCCTGGGGGAGCGGGCTTGCTCGCTCCCTCATTGGGTTCCGCACTGATCAAAACTTGATCAACCCCGCGAAACCCCTCTCTACGCCTGCCCTCCAGGCTTTGCCTAACAACTTATCCACAGAGCCACCCACAGCAATTGTGGGCAAGTGCGCCGGCCCGTCGAAATTAAATCAAGAAAATCCGTGACTTATTCGACTTGGCCGTTTTAAGACGCCACTGGTCAATTTTTGAACAACTCCACGTAAGCCATATAAACCGTGCCCTGCAGCGGTACGCGAACACCTTATCCACAGAAGCACCAACAGACTTTGGGGGCAACTTTGACGAGGCTGTGGAAAACCCGCTAAAACCTTCATAAACCGGGCTATCCAAGCGTTTCAGAGCGCAAAAAGCCGCAATTGATCATATTTCAACCAGATCAGCGCAAGCCTTTATTTATATGGGCTGCAGAGGGAAGCGAACATCTTATCCACAGAAGCGCCAACAGACTTTGGGGGCAAGTCTGCACAGGACAATTACCCTGAACACAAAAAAACCCAAGGAAAAACCGCGAGTTAGCCTGGTTGTTTTTCGTACAGAGGGCTGCAGGGCTTGATTTACAGGGGGTGTGGACAGCCGCGAACAGGTTATCCACAGACGGGTCAACAGGGATTGTGGGTAACCACACTCCCCGTCCAGGATCAGCGAACCACGCCTTCCTCAACCAGCAGTTTGAGAATGGCTTCAGCGCCCGCTTCCGGGCTGAGGCCCTTGAGCACCTGCCCACCGCCGCCACTGGCCTTGGCCGTGGCCGCCTTCATCCGATCCGCGCCGCTCTTGGCCTTGATCACCTTGAGCCGCTTGGGCCGGGGCTTGGCCGGTTGCAGCACGGCACCTGTGAATAACTCATCCTCTGCAACCTCGACTTCGTGGGCCGCCAGTTCGCCGCGTTGCGCCGGGCCATACGCGCTTTGCCGAGGCTTGGGCGCAGCGTTATCCACTGTGGCCAGAAACGGCAGGCGCACCTTCAAGCGCCGCCGCTGCCCGCGTGGCAAGGCTTGCAGCACGTGGGCCACGCCGCTGTCGATGGACTCCACCTGCGCCAGCCCGACAATCAGCGGCCAGCCCAGGTGTTCGGCGAGCAGGAACGGCAGCATCCCCGAACCTTCGCCGGTTTCGGCCTGGCTGCCGGTGAGCACCACCTGGGCACCGGCGTCGCGCAGATACTCGCTGAGCACCGGCAAGGCATCCGCGCCGGCCGGTTGTTCGAGGACATGCAATTGCGCCAGCCCCATGCCCAGGTAGCTGCGCAGCGTGGGCTCGGCGATGTTGCCGGCATGCAGCACCTGCAACTTATCCCCGGCCATCTGCAGGCCCAGCTCGACCGCGCGCGCGTCCTGCTCGGCGCGGCGCGGGCGCCCGGAGGTGGGGTGGGCGCCGATGGAAACCAGACTGATTACATACGTGTTCATGGCCCTATCCTTTGCTTAAGCCGCATCGCGCTTGGCGCCGTTGCGGAAGGCCTCGACCGCAGCGATCAAGGCTTGCAGAATCGCGGCGCTGTCGCCGATCACCGACAGGTCGGCACGCTTGATCATGTCGCAGCCCGGGTCGAGGTTGATCGCCACCACCTTGTCGCAGGCGCCAATGCCTTGCAGGTGCTGGATCGCCCCGGAGATACCGACCGCCACATACACCCGCGCCGTGACCCAGGTGCCGCTGGCGCCGACCTGGCGATCACGCGCCATGAAGCCATCGTCCACCGCAACCCGCGAGGCGCCTTCGGTGGCGCCCAGGGCGGCGGCGGCCTGGTGGAACAGCGCCCAGTCCTTCACGCCGTTGCCGCCAGAGAAAATGAACTCGGCCTCGGCCATCGGAGTCGCCGCCGGGTCCACCGCCACCGCGCCGAGGTCTTCGATGCGCGGCAGGCGCCGCGCCAGGGCTGTGGATAACTCCACGGGCAGCACTTCATGACGGGTCTCGCTGACCGGATCGGCGCATTCAGCGGCGGCCAGGATCAGGCGCGGCAGCGGCCGCGCCAAGTCTTGCTGACCGGCACCGGCACGGCCGATGCATTGCTCGCCGTTGATCTGCCAGACCCGCGTGGCCGGGCGCTCTTTGAGACTGGCAGCAAAACGCCGGCCCAGTTCACCGCCACCGCTGCGGCTGTCCGGCAGCAACCAATGGCGCGGGTTGAACTGGTTATCCACAGCCCGCAGGCCCTGCACGCGTTGCTCCGGTGAATAACCGTCGAAGGCGTGACCTTCCAGCACCAGCAGGCGGTCGACACCGGCCGTGGCAAACGCGTTTTCTTTGTGTTCACCAAACACCACCGCCAGCACCGCACCGTCACTGCCGGCGAGTTGCCGGGCCAGGCCGAGCAGGTCACGGTCGTGGCTGCTCAGGCGGCCGCCGACCATGTCCGGCACCACGTTGATGTAGAACGCAGGGGCCGCCACCTGATGCAGCGGCAACTGCACGTCCACTGCCGCCGTGCGCTTCGCCGCGCCGCCTTGTTGGGCGCCGCTGCGGTCGATGCGTTTGATGCCGTTGGGGCCGATAAAACCGACACCGTGGACGTTTTTGCGGATGACGCCGTTGGGCCCCATCCAGCTGTGTTGCGCCGGTTGCATCGCCGCATGCAGCGGGTGCAGGCGGTTACGGGCGATCCATTGCGCGCGTGGGTCGCGGCGGATAATGTCGCTCATCAATGCACCTCCGCGGGTTCACGTTTGATCGGTGATTTGGCGGGCACGGCGTCGTCGAGCAACGCATCGGCCACCAGCTCGGCGATGTCTTTGATCAGTGGACGCGGTTCGACCACGCCTTCGAGCATCGCGGTGCATTGCGGGCAGCCCACGGCCACCAGCTCGGCGCCGGTTTCGCGGATGTCGTCCATGCGCATATCGGGGATACGTTGCTTGCCGGGAATGTCGGTGATCGGCGCGCCGCCGCCGCCGCCACAGCAGCGTGAACGGAAGCCCGAGCGCTGCATTTCCTTGACCTCGATACCCAACGCGCGCAGCACTTGGCGCGGCGCCTCGTATTCGCCGTTGTAGCGGCCCAGGTAGCACGGGTCGTGATAGGTCACGCTGTTGCCTTTGTATTGGCCCAGGTTCAACGCGCCGTCGCCGATCAGCTCGGCCATGAAGGTGCTGTGGTGCTGTACGACATAGTCACCGTTGAAGGCGCCGTATTCGTTTTTCAGCACATGGAAACTGTGCGGGTCGCAGGTCACGATGCGCGTGAAGCTGTACTTGGCCAGGGTCTGGATATTGCGCGTGGCCAACAGTTGGAAGGTCGCTTCATCGCCCAAACGCCGGGCCACGTCGCCGCTGTCGCGCTCTTCCAGGCCGAGCACCGCGAAGTCGACCTTGGCCGCTTTCAGCACTTTGACGAAGGCGCGCAGGGTGCGTTGGTTGCGCATGTCGAAGGCGCCGTCGCCGACCCAGAACAGTACATCGGCGCTGCCCTTTTCGCTGAGCAATGGCAGGTTCAAATCCGCCGCCCAGTTCAGCCGGCCGCCCGGTGCGAAGCCGCCGGGGTTGTCGGTGGCGATCAGGTTTTCGAGGACTTCGGCGCCCTTGTTCGGCGTGGCACCTTTTTCCAGGGTGAGGTGGCGGCGCATGTCGACGATGGCGTCCACGTGCTCGATCATCATCGGGCACTCTTCCACGCAGGCGCGGCAGGTGGTGCAGGACCAGAGGGTGTCGGCGTCCACCAGGCCGTTGACGATTGGCTGGTGCGGGTTGCCGCTGTGTTCGCCGATCGCTTTTCCAGGATACGGGCTGCCGGCGAACTTGGCATCGGTGCCGCCGGCCAGGCCGACGACCATGTCCTGAATCAGCTTTTTCGGGTTCAGCGGCTGGCCGGCGGCGAACGCCGGGCAAGCCGCTTCGCACTTGCCGCACTGCACGCAGGCGTCAAAACCGAGCAATTGGTTCCAGGTGAAATCCTTGGGTTTTTCCACGCCCAGGGGCGCGTTTTTATCGTTCAGGTCCAACGGCTTCAAGCCGGTGGAACGGCCACCGCCGAAGCGCTCGGCGCGGCGGTGCCAGGCCAGGTGCAAGGCACCGGCGAAGGCGTGCTTCATCGGCCCGCCCCAGGTCATGCCGAAGAACATTTCCGACACGCCCCACAGCACGCCCACGCTCAGCAGCGCAGCCAGCAACCAACCACCGAAGTCCGCCGGCAGAATCCCGGCCACCGGCAAGGTCACCAGGAAGAAGCTCAGCGAAAACGCCATCAGGCTTTTCGGCAGGCGCATCCACGGGCCTTTCGACAGGCGCGCTGGAGGATTACGCCGACGCAGATACACAAACGTGGCGCCGACAAACATCAGCACCGACGCCAGCAACAACGCATAGCCGAGGATGCGGTTATGCAGGCCGAAACCGTGCACCAGGATCGCCAGCAGCGCCGACAGCACAAAACCCAACGCCGTGGCGACGTGGGTGTTGGCGATGTATTTGTCGCGGGCGACCACGTGGTGCAAGTCGACCATGTAGCGCTTGGGCATGGCCAGCAGACCGCCCAGCAGGTCGACCTTGGACGCACGGCCACGACGCCACATGGCGGCCCGCCGCAGTGCGCCCAGGACGGCAAGGCCCAGCGCCGCAAACAGCAGAATCGGAAGAAGAGTATTCAACATGGTGAAGCTCCCACAGACCACACAGATCTAGTGTGAAACCGGGCCCTAAATGTGGGAGGGGGCTTGCTCCCGATGGCGGACTGTCAGTTGATACAGCTGTAGCTGACCCACCGCTATCGGGGGCAAGCCCCCTCCCACATTTTCAGACCAAGTCCACATTGGTTCGGTGTCGGGTCAGAAATCCTTGCACAAGCGCAGGGCGTCATAGATCGCAGCGTGGGTATTGCGCTGCGCCACACAGTCACCGATGCGGAACAGCAAATAGCCCTCGCCCGCTTCGCTCAGGCACGGTTGCGGCTTGATCGCGAACAGCGCTTCGATGTCCATCTGGCCCTTGTTGCGCGAGCCGGGCTTGAGGGCGTAGTAGATCTCTTCATCCGGGCGCACGCCGTTCTCGACGACCACCTGATCGACCACCCGCTCCTCTTTGGCGCCGGTGTATTCGTTCTCCAGCACTGCCACCAGCTTGTCGCCTTCGCGGTAGACCTTTTCCAGCATCATGTCGCCGGTCATGATCACTTCCTTGGGGTACATGCTGCGGTAGTAAGTCGGGAACGACGTACCGCCGATGGCCACGCCCGGCTTGATGTCGTCGGTGACGATCTCGACCTGGCTGCCCTTGTCCGCGAGGAAGTCCGCCACCGACATGCCGGTGAATTCGCAGATGGTGTCGTAGACCAGCACGTTCTTGCCCGGCGCCACTTTGCCGTCGAGCACGTCCCAACTGCTGACCACCAGGCCTTCGGCCGCGCCCCAGTGTTCGTTCTGTTCCAGGAACGGATGCCCGCCCACCGCCAGCACCACCACGTCCGGGCGCAGGTCGAGGATCGCTTCGGCATTCGCCGCCACGCCCAGGCGCAGGTCGACGTTCAAACGCGCCAGTTCCAGTTGGAACCAGCGGGTGATCCCGGCGATCTGGTCGCGCTGCGGCGCTTTGGACGCGGTGGTGATTTGCCCACCGATAAAGGCTTTTTTCTCGAACAGGGTCACGTCGTGGCCACGTTCAGCGGCAACGCGCGCGGCTTCCATCCCGGCGGGACCGGCACCGACCACCACCACCTTGCGCTTGGGCCCGGTGGATTTTTCGATAATGTGCGGCACGCCCATGTATTCACGGGAAGTGGCGGCGTTCTGGATGCACAGCACATCCAGGCCCTGGTACTGGCGGTCGATGCAATAGTTGGCGCCGACGCACTGCTTGATCTGGTCGATCTGGCCCATCTTGATCTTGGCGATCAGGTGCGGGTCGGCGATGTGGGCGCGGGTCATACCGACCATGTCCACATAGCCGCCTTCGAGGATGCGCGTGGCCTGGTTCGGGTCCTTGATGTTCTGCGCGTGCAGCACCGGGGCCTTGACCACTTCCTTGATCCCGGCCGCCAAATGCAGGAACGGCTCCGGTGGATAACTCATGTTCGGGATGACGTTGGCCAGGGTGTTGTGCGTATCGCAACCCGAGCCGACCACGCCGATAAAGTCGAGCATGCCGGTGTCGTCGTAGTACTTGGCGATCTGCTTCATGTCCTCGTGGGACAAGCCGTCCGGGTGGAATTCATCGCCGCACAGGCGGATACCGACGCAGAAGTCCGGGCCCACCTCGGCACGCACCGCCTTGAGCACTTCAAGGCCGAAACGCATGCGGTTTTCAAAGCTGCCGCCCCATTCGTCGGTACGCTTGTTGACGCGCGGGCTCCAGAACTGGTCGATCATGTGCTGGTGCACCGCCGACAATTCCACGCCGTCCAGGCCACCGGCTTTCGCACGCGCTGCCGCGCTGGCGTAGTTGCCGATCACGCGCCAGATCTCTTCCGGCTCGATGGTCTTGCAGGTCGCACGGTGTACCGGCTCGCGGATGCCCGAGGGCGACAGCAGGGTTGGCCAATGCTCGCCGTCCCAGCGCGAGCGGCGGCCCATGTGGGTAATCTGGATCATGATCTTGGCGCCATGCTTGTGCATGGCATCGGCCAGGTTCTGGAAGTGCGGGATGATCCGGTCGTCGGCCAGGTTCACCGACTTCCACCAGCCTTGCGGGCTGTCGATCGCCACGCTGGAAGAGCCGCCGCAGATGGCCAGGCCGATCCCGCCCTTGGCTTTCTCTTCGTAGTACTTCACATAGCGGTCGGTGGTCATGCCGCCGTCGGTGGCATACACCTCGGCGTGGGCAGTACTGAGCACGCGGTTGCGGATGGTCAGTTTGCCGATCTGGATCGGCGCGAACATTGCTTCGAAAGCCATGGCAGGGTTCCTCGACTTACAACGGCTTGACGGTGAACAGGCCGGAATCAAAGCCCTCTTCGGAGCCGCCGTAGACTTGTTCGGCCACGGTGCGAATCTGGCTGCCGCGTGCTTGCAGAATCTGGTCCATGGCGCCGGCAAACCAGCCGGTGAACATGTAGTCGACCTTGCGCCCGACCTTGCCGTACACGTAGACGAACGCCGAGTGTTCGAGCTTGACGCTGGCGGTGCCTTTATCCAGGTCGATGTCCTGGATCTTGAACAGGCCCCAGCCGCGTTGCGACAGGCGCTTCATGTAGTGCTCGAACACCGCCACACCTTCGAGGCCGTGGCATTCGGCTTCTTTTTCACACCAGTGCCAGGCGGATTTGTAGCCGGCCTTGTAGAGGATCGCGGCGTAGGCCTCGGCACCGAGGACTTCTTCGATGCCCATGTGGTTGTTGACGAAGAAATGGCGCGGTACGTACAGCATCGGCAAGGCGTCGGAGGTCCAGACACCGGTTTCGCTGTCGACTTCGATAGGCAATTGCGGGGCGATCTTGGCCATGGAAACTTAACTCCAGAAAATTCGTAGTGGTGTTGCCCGTGGGTGTTTGGCTTATTCGCCCCAAACGTCCTTCAAGACGTTGACCCAGTTCTCGCCCATGATCTTGCGCACCACGCGTTCGCTGTGGCCGCGCTTGAGCAGGGTCTCGGTGAGGTTGGGGAACTCGCCCACGGTGCGGATGCCCAGCGGGTTGATGATCTTGCCGAAGCTGGTCAGGCGGCGGGCGTAGCCCTTGTCATGGGTCAGCATCTCGAAGAAATCCTGGCCATGGCCCTGGGTGAAGTCGGTGCCGATGCCGATGGCGTCTTCGCCGACGATGTTCATGGTGTATTCGATGGCTTCGGCGTAGTCGTCGATGGTCGAATCGATGCCCTTGGCGAGGAACGGCGCGAACATGGTCACGCCGACAAAACCGCCGTGGTCGGCAATGAACTTCAGCTCCTCATCGGACTTGTTGCGCGGGTGCTCCTTGAGCCCGGAGGGCAGGCAGTGGGAGTAGCACACCGGTTTTTTCGATTCGAGGATGACCTCTTCGCTGGTCTTGGAGCCGACGTGGGACAGGTCGCACATGATGCCGACGCGGTTCATCTCGCCGACGATCTCGCGACCGAAGCCCGACAACCCGCCATCGCGTTCGTAGCAACCGGTGCCGACCAGATTTTGGGTGTTGTAGCACATCTGCACCACACCGACGCCGAGCTGCTTGAAGATCTCGACGTAGCCGAGTTGGTCTTCAAACGCATGGGCATTCTGGAAGCCGAAGATGATGCCGGTCTTGCCCTGTTCCTTGGCTTTGCGGATGTCGGCGGTGGTTTTCACCGGGATCACCAAGTCGCTGTTCTCGCGGATCAGGGTCTGGCTGGCGACGATGTTATTGATCGTGGCCTGGAACCCTTCCCACACCGACACGGTGCAGTTGGCAGCGGTCAGGCCGCCCTTGCGCATGTCCTCGAACAGCTCGCGGTTCCACTTGGCAATGATCAGCCCGTCGATAACGATGCTGTCGGCGTGTAATTGCGCTGGGCTCATCAGGCGTCCCCTTATTGGCGATTCGTGCGCCGAATCGTCTGCCGGCGCTTTGGGGTCAGCATATGCCGAGGGGCCGACCGGACCGGGTGCAAAAACGACAGGGGAATTGCCGAAAGCGTCAATCCGCGACGAAGGTCGCTATGACAGGTCTGTCTGACGGCTGTTCTTTGTCTTACGCTTGGGCCAGAATTCGCGCATCAACCGATATGAGACGGCGCAATGAAATCAATTTTCCTGGCTTTGGCACTCATCGCAACCGGCGTCCACGCGGCCGAAGACACCGACAGCACGCCGTGCGATGGCATCGAAAACGACAAGCAAACCCTGGAATGCGCCACCTACAACAAAACCACCGCCGAACAACTGCTCAAGGATAACTATCAAGGGCTGCTGGAACGCATGGGTTCGACCTATGGCAACAACAAGACGCAACTGGCGGACATTACCGCTCGTCTGAAGGATGCCCAGCAGAAGTGGGAAAAATTGCGCGACGCCGATTGCGCAGTGGACACCTTCCCGGCGGTGACCGGCACCAAACCCTATGCGATCGAGCTGAACGATTGCCTGGCGCGGATGAGTGATGAGCGGTCGGAGTTTTTGGAGTCGATTGGGCAGGAATAAGCGACAATCCTTGCCACTTTCAATCTGAACCAAGGCCATTCATGAAAACCTGCGGCATCGAAATCAAAGGCAGCGAAGCCATTTTCGCCGTTGCCTCCCTGGATAACCAGACGCTGACCCACGTCGCCCTGGCCACCAAGAAAATCGCCCTTGAAGACGACGATGAAGCGGCCAACGTCAAAGCCTTCGCGGCCCAGGTGAAGGCGTTCGTGCAGGACAACGCCATCGAACGCATCGCAATCAAGAAGCGCAGCAAGAAAGGCGAGTTCGCCGGTGGCCCGACCACGTTCAAGATTGAAGGGGTGTTTCAGTTGCTCGACGGCGTTGAAGTGACGCTGCTGTCGCCGCAGACCCTCAATGCGCAGAACAAGAAACACAATTTTGAGCTGCCAACGACGCTGAACAAGTACCAGCATGAAGCCTTCAAGGCGGCGTGTTCGGCCCTGGTAAAGAAATAGGCCACACCGACAATTTACTGTGGGAGGGGGCTTGCTCCCGATGGCGGTGGATCAGCGGCACATGAGTGGCTGACACACCGTCATCGGGAGCAAGCCCCCTCCCACATTTGATCGTTGTCGCTGACAGGAGAAGGGGTGTTTCATGACGCTGCTGTCACCGCAGACCCTCAATGCGCAGAACAAGAAGCACAATTTTGAGCTGCCGACGACGCTGAACAAGTACCAGCATGAAGCCTTCAAAGCGGCGTGTTCGGCCCTGGTAAAGAAATAGGCCACACAGACAATTTACTGTGGGAGGGGGCTTGCTCCCGATGGCGGTGGATCAGCGGCACATGAGTGGCTGACACACCGTCATCGGGAGCAAGCCCCCTCCCACATTTGATCGTTGTCGCTGACAGGAGAAGGGGTGTTTCAGTTGCTCGAAGCCTTCAAGGCGGCGTGTGCGGCCCTGGTAAAGAAATAAGCCACACCGAAAACCCAATGTGGGAGGGGGCTTGCTCCCGATGACGGTGGATCAGCAGCACATGAGTAGCTGACACACCGCTATCGGGAGCAAGCCCCCTCCCACATTTGATCGTTGTCGCTGACAGGAGAAGGGGTGTTTCAGTTGCTCGAAGCCTTCAAGGCGGCGTGTTCGGCGCTGATAAAGAAATAAGCCACACCGAAAACCCAATGTGGGAGGGGGCTTGCTCCCGATGACGGTGGATCAGCAGCACATGAGTGGCTGACACTCCGCTATCGAGAGCAAGCCCCCTCCCACATTTGATCGTTGTCGCGTGTAGGAACTACGTTCACACCACCTCCCGTCGCCGATCCTCCCGCGGACACTTGGCAAACCGCGCCCGATAACGGCGGGTGAAATACGACGGCGACTCAAACCCGCAGGCAAGGCTCACCTCTAGCACGCTCATGTCGCTCTGGCGCAGCAGTTGCCGGGCTTTTTCCAGGCGCAGGCCGAGGTAGAAGTTGCTCGGTGTGTCGTTCAGATGCAGGCGAAACAGCCGCTCCAATTGGCGTCGCGTCACTTTGATCGCCTCGGCCAGGGCCAGGGTGCTCAGCGGCGGCTCGGTGTGTTGTTCCATCTCGCCGATCACCTGCACCAACTTCTTGTTGTTGATGCCGTAGCGCGTGACGATCTGCATGCGCTGGTGGTCTTTGCGCGGGCGGATGCGCCCGAGCACGAATTGTTCGGACACCTGGATCGCCAACTCGGGCCCATGGGCCTGGCTGATCAGGTCGAGCATTAGGTCGATGGAGGCGGTGCCGCCGGCGCAGGTGATGCGGCGGCGGTCGATCTCGAAGAGTTCCTGGGTCACCGTCAGCTGTGGATACGCTTCCTTGAACGCGTCGATGGCTTCCCAGTGCAGGGTCAGACGGTGGCCGTCGAGCAGCCCGGCTTCGGCCAGGATGCAGGCGCCGGTGTCGATGGCGCCAAGGGTCACGCCGTCATAGTCGAGGCGGCGCAGCCAGTGTTCGAGGGCCGGGGTGGCGAATTTGAGCGGTTCGAAACCGGCGACCACCATCAGCGTCGCGCCCTTTTTCAGCGGCTCCAGCGCGGCGTCGGCGTTGACCGACATGCCATTGCTCGCCAGCACCGCGCCGCCATCGGCGCTCAATACATGCCAGCGGTACAACTCGCCACGAAAGCGGTTGGCCACCCGCAGCGGTTCGAGCGCAGAGATAAAGCCGATGGCCGAGAACCCCGGCATCAGCAGAAAGTAGAAATCCTGGGACATGGTGCGCTCTCGTCGGACCGCCAGCGTGGTCACTGTGATACGCCAGTTCAACGGCCCATTCAAGAGCACAGGTCGCTGCAGTGCAAGAGCCGGTCGCCGCCGTGCGTTTTGTCGCCCCTCAAGCTGCGTAACGTGATCGCACGGCGCATAAAGACGCCGGCCCCCACAATAACGACCTGCCGAGGGAACCACCATGAACCGACTGATCAGCCGCTGCGTGCTCGCATTCAGCGCCAGCGCCATCTTGAGCACCAGCGTCCTCGCGGCCGACGCGCCCTCCTGCCAGAACGTGCGCATGGGCGTGGTGAACTGGACCGACGTCATCGCCACCAGCGCCATGACCCAAGTGTTGCTCGACGGCCTCGGCTACAAGACCAAACAAACCAGCGCGTCCCAGCAAATCATCTTCGCCGGCATCCGCGACCAGCGCCTGGACCTGTTCCTCGGCTACTGGAACCCGCTGATGACCCAGACCATCGCCCCGTTCGTCGACGCCAAGCAGGTCAAGGTCCTCGACAAACCGAGCCTGGAAGACGCACGCGCGACGCTGGCGGTGCCGACGTATCTGGCGGACAAAGGCCTGAAAACGTTCGCCGACATCGCCAAGTTCGAGAAAGAACTGGGCGGCAAGCTCTACGGTATCGAGCCGGGTTCGGGCGCCAACACCCAGATCAAAGCGATGATCGCCAAGAACCAGTTCGGCCTGGGCAAATTCCAGCTGGTGGAGTCCAGCGAAGCCGGCATGCTCGCCGCGGTCGACCGCGCGGTGCGCCGCAAGGAAGCCGTGGTGTTCTTCGGCTGGGCGCCGCACCCGATGAACGTCAATGTGGCGATGACCTACCTCACCGGCAGCGAAGACGCCCTGGGCCCGAACGAAGGCATGGCCACCGTGTGGAGCGTCACCTCGCCGACCTATGCCGAGCAGTGCCCCAACGTCCACAAGCTGCTGACCAACCTGACCTTCACCGCCGCCGACGAGAGCCGAATGATGCAGCCGTTGCTGGATCACAAGGACGCATTCGAGTCCGCCAAGCAGTGGCTCAAGGACCACCCGCAAGACCAGCAGCGCTGGCTCGAAGGCGTGACCACCTTCGACGGCAAACCGGCCGCCGCCAACCTGCAACTGACCGGCAAATAACTGTATTTGACTCACCGTTTCGCGGTCATCCCTGACCGCGAACGGCGCCCTACGCCTTGAAATCACACGCCTGTAAGGAACCTCCCCGATGAACCATGACGTCATCATCACCTGCGCACTCACCGGTGCTGGCGACACGAGCGCCAGAAGCCCCCATGTGCCGGTCACCCCCAAACAAATCGCCGCCGCCGCCGTGGAAGCCGCCAAGGCCGGCGCCACCGTAGTGCATTGCCATGTGCGCAACCCCGAGACCGGTAAGTTCAGCCGCGACGTTGCCTTGTACCGCGAAGTGATGGAGCGCATCCGTGAGGCCGACGTCGACATCATCGTCAACCTCACCGCCGGCATGGGCGGCGACCTGGAGATCGGCGGCGGCGAAAACCCGATGGAATTCGGCAGCAACACCGACCTGGTCGGCCCGCTGACCCGCCTGGCCCATGTGGAAGCGCTGCTGCCGGAAATCTGCACGCTGGACTGCGGCACGCTGAACTTCGGCGATGGCGACACCATTTACGTGTCCACCCCGGCCCAGTTGCGGGCCGGCGCCAAACGTATCCAGGAACTGGGCGTAAAAGCCGAGCTGGAAATCTTCGACACCGGCCACCTGTGGTTCGCCAAGCAGATGATCAAGGAAGGCCTGCTCGACGACCCGCTGTTCCAACTGTGCCTGGGCATCCCCTGGGGCGCGCCGGCCGACACCACCACCATGAAAGCCATGGTCGACAACCTGCCCGCCGACGCGGTGTGGGCCGGCTTCGGCATCGGCCGCATGCAAATGCCGATGGCGGCGCAGGCGGTGCTGCTGGGCGGCAACGTGCGGGTCGGCCTGGAAGACAACCTGTGGCTGGACAAGGGCGTACTGGCAACCAACGGTCAACTGGTGGAACGCGCCAGTGAAATCCTCAGCCGCCTGGGCGCGCGGGTCATGACCCCGGCCGAAGGGCGCATAAAAATGGGCCTCAAAAAACGCGGTTAACCCCCCTGCCCAAACCGGATCAAAACCTGTGGGAGGGGCGGTGCGACGATTCGACTTGCTCCCGATAGCGGTGTACCAGTCGATGCATTCGCTGCTGATCCACCGCTATCGGGGGCAAGCCCCCTCCCACAGGGGTACATCACACTATTCAGGAATGTCGCCATGCGCTTTATTACAGATATCAAAACCTTCGCCGCCCTCGGCAGCGGTGTGATCGGCAGCGGCTGGGTGTCCCGCGCCCTCGCCCACGGCCTCGATGTGGTGGCCTGGGACCCCGCGCCCGGCGCCGAAGCCGCGCTGCGCCAACGCGTCGCCAATGCCTGGGGCGCCCTGGAGAAACAAGGCCTGGCTCCCGGCGCCTCCCAGCAGCGCCTGCGCTTTGTCAGCACCATCGAAGCCTGCGTGAAAGACGCCGACTTCATCCAGGAAAGCGCCCCGGAACGCCTGGCGCTGAAACTGGAGCTGCACGGCAAAATCAGCGCGGCGGCCAAGCCCAATGCCCTGATCGGTTCGAGCACCTCGGGCCTGTTGCCCAGCGAATTCTACGAGGGCTCGACCCACCCTGAACGCTGCGTGGTCGGCCACCCGTTCAACCCGGTGTACCTGCTGCCGCTGGTGGAAGTGGTGGGCGGCAAAAACACCGCGCCCGAGGCAATCCAGGCGGCGATCAAGGTGTATCAATCCCTGGGCATGCGCCCGTTGCATGTGCGCAAGGAAGTCCCCGGCTTTATCGCCGACCGCCTGCTCGAAGCCTTGTGGCGTGAGGCGCTGCACCTGGTCAACGATGGCGTCGCCACCACCGGCGAGATCGATGACGCGATCCGTTTTGGCGCCGGCTTGCGCTGGTCGTTCATGGGCACGTTCCTGACCTACACCCTGGCCGGCGGCGATGCCGGGATGCGCCACTTCATGGCGCAGTTCGGCCCGGCGTTGCAGTTGCCGTGGACCTACCTGCCGGCACCGGAGCTGACCGACAAGTTGATCGACGATGTGGTCGACGGCACCCGCGCTCAGTTGGGCCAACACAGCATTTCGGCGCTGGAGCGCTATCGTGATGATTGCCTGCTGGCGGTACTGGAAGCGGTGAAGACCACCAAAGCCAAGCACGGCATGACCTTCGCCGAATAAGGGAAACCCCAGCATGCCCGCACTGACCACCTACACCACACAGGTCCACCCCGACTGGGTGGACTACAACGGCCACCTGCGCGACGCGTTCTACCTGCTGATCTTCAGCTACGCCACCGACGCGTTGATGGACACCCTGGGCCTGGACAGCGAAAACCGCGCCGCCAGCGGCCATTCGCTGTTCACCCTGGAGCTGCACCTGAACTACCTGCACGAAGTGAAACTCGGCGCCGAGGTCGAGGTGCGCACCCAACTGATCGCGCACGATGCCAAGCGCCTGCACCTTTATCACAGCCTGCACTGGGTGAGCGACGACAAGGAACTGGCGGGCAACGAACAGATGCTGCTGCACGTCGACCTCGCCGGGCCGCGCTCGGCGCCGTTCACCGAGGCGACGCTGGAACGACTCGCGGCCATCCGCGCCGCGCAAGTCGACCTGCCCAGGCCCGCCCTCCTCGGCCGCGTCATTGGCCTGCCCGCGCCCAATAGCCCGAAAACGACCTGTTCATAGCCATCTGAGCCATTCGTGCATTCTGCCCTTGCCGACCGCTTGGGCGGCTACCAGAATCCAAATCAATCCCCCCGCTCCCTCCACCAGGATAAACGTCATGATGCACGCGGATTTGATTGACCAGGATGACCTGCTGAACCAACTGCGCTCGCTGGGTTTCGAGGTGTCCAGCGGCGCCAGCGCCGAGCAGGCCTGTGAATGTGCGGTACGCGGTTTGAGCGAGGCACGGGCCAAGGCGCTCAAGAAGATGGTTGAGCAGATGTACAGCGGCAGCGCGACGATTTTGCCGGCGGTGCGGCAGGCGATCGATAAGCAGTTGTTGCCGGCGCTGATGCAGTTCAAACAGAAATCTGGCGCCTGATAGACCGCTATCGGGGGCAAGCCCCCTCCCACCTTCGAAGGTATTCACAATTCAAATGTGGGAGGGGGCTTGCCCCCGATGCAGGCGACTCGGTTTAGAGCCTTACACTGGCAAACGTCGACTCGTTCCGCGCCTGGCTCAACGCCGACATCGGCCCCGACAACGGTGACAACACCAGCGCTGGCGGAATCGGCATCATCGCCACTTGCTGGGTGGTGTTGGAGCCGACGCGCTCATCCCGTGGCGGAATACCGAAGTATTCGCGGTAGCACTTGGAGAAGTGCGGCGTGGACACGAACCCGCATACCGACGCCACTTCGATGATCGACATCGGCGTTTGCTTGAGCAACTGCCGTGCGCGAATCAGGCGCAGCTTGAGGTAGTAGCGCGACGGCGAGCAGTGCAGGTATTTCTGGAACAGCCGCTCCAACTGGCGCCGCGACACGGCGACGTACACCGCCAGCTCATCCAGGTCGATCGGCTCTTCGAGGTTGGCTTCCATCAGCGCGACGATTTCCTGCAACTTCGGCTGGTTGGTGCCGAGCATGTGCTTGAGCGGCACACGCTGGTGATCCTGTTCATTGCGGATGCGCTCGTACACGAACATCTCGGAGATCGCCGCCGACAGTTCACGGCCGTGGTCGCGGCTGATCAGGTGCAGCATCATGTCCAGCGGCGCGGTGCCGCCGGAGCTGGTGAAGCGGTTGCGGTCGAGGGTGAACAGGCGCGTGCTCATCGACACACGCGGGAAGGCTTCCTGCATCGACGCCAGGCATTCCCAGTGAACGCTGCAATCGAAGCCATCGAGCAACCCGGCGCAGGCCAGGGCCCAACTGCCGGTACACACCGCGCCAAGGCGACGCGACTGGCGCGCCTGGCTTTGCAGCCACGACACATGTTCACGGGTGACGGTGCGCTGGATACCCACGCCGCCGCACACGATGACAGTGTCCAGGGCCGGGGCTTTGTGCATGGAGGCATCGGGCGTGATTTGCAGACCGTCGCTGGCCCATACCTGGTTACCGTCGACACTCAGGGTGGTCCAGCGATACAACTCGCGGCCGGACAACTGGTTGGCCATGCGCAGCGGTTCCACTGCCGAAGCCAGGGAAATCAGCGTGAAATTGTCCAGCAGCAAAAAGCCGATGGATTGAGGCGCACGGTTCTGGGGTTGGGCCCCGGAGTTGAACGACGTCATCGCGGTATCTCCTCACACAAAGCGGGTGATGGCCTCAGGCGAGGCTCTTGTTATTGCGCTCTGCTCCAGCGCGGAGAGAGGCTTTGAATGGATAGAGCAAATGCCATGCCTAAAATTGAATGGCCATTCAATAACTCCTGAAAACGACCTCTTGATGTGTCTAGACAAGCCCCTGTGCGAAGTGCGGGATATGCCCCGAATCGAACGCCGAAGCGGCTCCGTTCAAGGGCCGTGAGCAGATCGGTAGCACTTGTGGGTAGGCGCTTTGAGGGTGAGGGCGGCGCCTGTCACCACAAGCACGGGTGACGGCTGGTCGAAGGGGAAAGTGTGTGGGGGGTACTTATCTGTTTGCGACGCGCTAAAAGGTGGCGCTTTTGGTTCTGGTGTTCACTTTATGAGCAGGGTTGTTTGGACTGGCGCTATCGGGGGCAAGCCCCCTCCCACACTCGACCGAGTTTGTAGTGGTCAACTCATCCCGGACACGGTTTTGAGTTTTTCTTCCGTTTTCGCTGGGGCCAATCCATCGTTAAATTGATGAGGTCGGATCCAGTTGTAGTGATGCATCAGGTACTGGCTAATGTCTCTCTGAGCCTGGTGGCCGGTCATGTAGCCAGTGGTTGGTATCCACTCTGTTTTCAAGCTGCGAAAAACCCTCTCCATCGGCGCATTATCCCAGCAGTTTCCTCGGCGGCTCATACTCTGACGCATGCGATAACGCCACAGCCGCTGGCGAAAGTTGCGGCTGCCATATTGCGATCCCTGGTCTGAGTGAAATAGCAGGCCTTGCGGCTTGCCACGCTGCTCGTAAGCCACGTCCAACGCCTTGATCACCAAGTCTGCATCCGGCTTTTCTGATAACGCCCAGCCCACCACTCGACGAGCGTAAAGATCCATGACAACCGCAAGGTAGTGCCATTTCCCCTGTGCCCAGATGTAGGTGATGTCGCCGCACCAGACCTGGTTGGGCGCTTCGACATCAAATTCTCGGTTCAATATATTTGGGATATCCGGCCGCTCGACTGTCGCCTTTTTATAGGCGTGTGATCCTGGCTGCTTGCTGACCAACTCCAGCTCACGCATCAGCCTGCGTACCTTAAACCGTCCAATTTGCTCACCTTCTTCTTGCATCATCAACGTGATGCTTCGACTGCCGGGAGCACTTCGGCCCTGGGTGAACAACTCGCTCACTCGGCTACGCAGCCTGAGCCGCTCAACATCTGGTGTTCGCCGCCTTAGACGATGCGCGTAGTACCCCGAACGAGCGACCTCAAACGCCTCGCACAAGCAGTCAACAGGCTCATGGACGCTTAGCTGATTGATCAGCGCGTACGCTCGAGATCTTCCGACATCAAGAGCGCGGTAGCCTTTTTTAATATTGATTTCTCGCGCTCGAGGCGAGCAATCCGAGCTTCCAACTCCTGGATTTTTTGCTGCTCTGGTGTCAGGGCCTTGCTCTGGGGCGTGACGCCGGTGCGCTCTTGCTGAAGCTGGTCGACCCAGCGGCGCAGCGCCGACTCACCAACACTCAGTGAACGACTGGCTTCGATGAAGCTGTAGTTTTGCTTGAGCACGAGGTCGGCAGCCTCGCGTTTGAATTCAGCGGAAAAGGTACGGCGTTGTTTGGTCATCTGACACCTCGATCTGGCGAGTATTCTCGCCTAAAAGGGTGTCCGGTTTCATTAGACCACTACAGTTCCACCTTTGAAGTGCGCCCCAGAAGTTGGACACCCATCCAACTCCTGGGGCTTTTTCATGAGCAAGTACACAACGCAGTTCAAGCTTTCCGCCATTACCGCCTTCCTGGAACGAGGCCGAGGCTTTCGCCATATTGCTGCTCGATTTCAAATGGACCCCACTTTACTTCGCCGTTGGGTGGAAGCTTACCGGCTGCACGGTGAGGCCAGTCTGAGTAGTACCGGTGGACGTTACAGTGCTTTGTTCAAGTTCTCCGTTCTGCAACGCATGTGGCGTGACTCCCTTTCTTTTCGCCGCGCAGCGGCACTCTTCAATCTGGGTGACTCTACCCAAGTGGGCAGATGGCAGCAGCAGTATTACAGTGGCGGTATTGAAGCCCTGGCCTCAGGGGAAAAAGGATCGAATACCGCTATGTCCAAGCTACCTGCTAAACCTCGAAAAACGGCCATTCCACTCACCGACCAAGAACGTGCTCACAAGGCTTTACTTGATGAACTCCAGTATTTGCGCATGGAGAACGCCTACCTAAAAAAGCTTGGGGAGTTAGGCGAGGCAGTGATGAGGCGCGAGAAAGAAGCGAAGAAAAAGCCCAATTAGTCTCTGAGTTGAGGCACAGCTTCCCCTTGGACCATTTGCTCAAGCTGGCTGGGCTCGCCCGCAGCACGTACTACTACCAACTCAAGGCGATGGACGGAGCAGACCGGTTCGTTTCGCTAAAAGCCTCTATCCAGAGCCTTCAAGACGAGCATAAGGGGCGATTCGGCTATCGCCGTATGACTTTAGCTCTGCGGAGCGACGGACAGTTGATCAACAGTAAAACTGTGCGGCGACTGATGGGGGAGTTGAGTCTGAAATGTACGGTGCGACCGAAGAAATACAGATCGTATCGAGGACCAATGGGAGAAGTATCGCCTAACATCCTGGCTCGTCAGTTCGAGGCTGAGCAACCGAATCAGAAATGGGTAACGGATGTCACCGAGTTCAAAGTGGCAGGCGAAAAGCTATATCTGTCTCCAGTTTTAGACTTGTACAACGGAGAAATTGTGGCCTATCAAACCGCCACGCGCCCCCAATATGCCCTGGTGGGCGACATGCTGGAACAAGCTCTTGAGCGCTTGCCTGAGGGCGTCAAGCCCATGTTGCACTCGGATCAAGGTTGGCACTATCGATACCCGAAGTACCGGGATCGACTAGAAAAAGCAGGGTTGGAACAGAGCATGTCACGCAGAGGAAACTGCTATGACAACGCCACAATGGAGAGCTTCTTCGGCACGTTGAAGTCAGAGTTTTACTACCGGGAAAGCTTCGAGAGTGTGGCTCAGTTGCAGGCTGGACTGGCTGAATACATCCATTACTACAACCATAAGCGAATCAAAACGAAACTTGGCGGACTGAGCCCTGTAGCGTACAGAGCCAGGTCCGCTGTAGCCTAACAATCACTGTCCAACTTTTGGGGCGCACTTCACTTTGGAATGCAGTCGAGTGTGGGAGGGGGCTTGCTCCCGATGCAGGCGACGCGGTCTCAGCACTCAACCGCACTGACCGCCAACCCACCGCGCGACGTCTCTTTGTACTTGTCATGCATGTCCGCCCCGGTATCGCGCATGGTGCGGATCACCCGGTCCAGGGAGATGAAGTGCTGGCCATCGCCGCGCAGGGCCATCTGCGCCGCGTTGATCGCCTTCACTGCGGCAATCGCGTTGCGCTCGATACACGGCACTTGCACCAGCCCACCCACCGGGTCGCAGGTCAGGCCGAGGTTGTGTTCCAGGCCGATTTCGGCGGCGTTGCACAGTTGCTCCGGGGTGGCGCCGAGAATCTCTGCCAACCCCGCCGCCGCCATGGCGCAGGCTGAGCCGACCTCGCCCTGGCAACCGACTTCGGCCCCGGAGATCGACGCGTTCTTCTTGCACAGAATCCCGACCGCCGCCGCGCTGAGCAGATAGTCGACCACGTTGGCTTCGGTGACTTCGTCGCTGAACTTCATAAAGTAGTGCAGCACCGCCGGGATGATCCCCGCCGCACCATTGGTCGGTGCGGTGACCATGCGCCCACCGGCGGCGTTTTCTTCGTTGACCGCCAGGGCGAACAGGTTGACCCACTCCATCGCGCTCAAGGTCGAGCCGATCACGTTGGGCTTGCCCAGCTCCTGCAAACTGCGGTGCAACTTGGCGGCGCGACGGCGCACATTCAGGCCGCCGGGCAGGATACCTTCGTGCTTGAGGCCCTGCTCCACGCACGCCTGCATGGCGCGCCAGAGCGTCATCAGGCCGCTGCGGATTTCATCTTCGCTGCGCCAGACTTTTTCGTTGGCCAGCATCAGCTCGCAGACGCGCAGATTGTGGCTGTTGCACAACTGCAACAGCTCCACCGCGCTGGAAAACTCATAGGGCAACTCGGTGCGATCCAGATCCGCCACGCCGCTTTGGGCCTGGGCTTCATCCACCACAAAACCGCCGCCGACCGAGTAGTAGGTATTGCGATGCAACTCGCCGTCGTCGCCGAACACCACCAGGGTCATGGCATTGGGATGGAACGGCAGGTTTTCGTCGAGCAGGCGCATGTCCCGTGCCCAGACGAAAGGCACCGGCAAACGCCCGTCCAACAGCAGCGTGTCGGTCTCGCGCAGGGTTTGGATACGCAGGCCGATCTGCGCCGGATCGATTGCGTCCGGCCACTCGCCCATCAGGCCCATTATCGTCGCGGTATCGCTGCCGTGGCCGATGCCGGTGGCCGATAGTGAGCCGTAAAGCTGAACTTCGACGCGCCGCACCTGTTCCAACAGTTCACGTTCACGCAACCGTTGAACGAACAACGCTGCGGCGCGCATGGGGCCGACGGTGTGAGAACTCGAAGGCCCGATGCCGATCTTGAACAGGTCGAAAACGCTGATAGCCATTGCCGTGAAACTCCTCGATAAGCACAGGCCAGGCTTGAACGAGCTGCTACGCTCAGATCGCCCAGACGGCCCAGATGGCGGCATCATCAGGCTTTTATCCGTCATCACGGCGTCTCACACCGACGCAACCATGCTCACCAGCGTCGCTCACGAGCAATGGCCTGTTTTGGGCGTTTTTAGCGGTGCAGATGGGCAAAAACAGCCGTTTAGCCGTGGGAAAAACCTGTAAACGACGTCACCGACACTGGATGCGACCCTGCCTGTACTGGATACGACGCCCCCTGTAGGCGTCAGATTTTCACTGGTACATGATCAGTCTCGACTCGTTTGCAAGGCACCGTGCCGCCGTTTCAAAGCACGTTCCAACCGCAACACTTATAAAGCGCGGCGAATGCCGCCACAAAACACACAGGAGTCTAGCCCCATGAAAGGTTCACCCTCGTTGTTGTTGGCCGCCATGCTGAGTCTGCCAGTCCTGGCGCACGCTGCAGAACCGGCACAATGTCAAACCGTTAACTTCTCCGATGTCGGCTGGACCGACATCACCGTGACGACCGCGACCACCAGCGAAATCCTCAAGGGCCTCGGCTACAAGCCGCGCACCACGATGATTTCGGTACCCGTGACCTACAAGTCGCTGGCCGACGGTAAGAACATGGACATCTTCCTCGGCAACTGGATGCCGACCATGGAAAACGACATCAAGCAGTACCGTGATGCCGGCACCGTGGAAACCGTGCGCGCCAACCTGGAGAACGCCAAGTACACCCTGGCCGTCCCTGAGGCGCTGTATGACAAAGGCCTGAAAGACTTCGCCGATATCGCCAAATTCAAGGATGAGCTGGAAGGCAAAATCTACGGCATCGAACCCGGCAACGACGGCAACCGCACCATTCAAACGCTGATCGACAAAGACGCGTTTGGCTTGAAGTCGGCCGGTTTCAAAGTGGTCGAGTCCAGCGAAGCCGGGATGCTCTCGCAGGTCGAACGCGCCACCAAGCGCGGCAAGGCCATCGTGTTCCTCGGCTGGGAACCACACCCGATGAACACCCGCTTCAAGATGAAGTACCTGACCGGCGGTGACGATTCGTTCGGCCCCAACTACGGCCAGGCCACCATCTACACCAACGTGCGCAAGGGCTACACCCAGGAATGCAGCAACGTCGGCCAGTTGCTGAAAAACCTGTCGTTCACGCTGAACATGGAAAGCACCCTGATGGGTAACGTCCTGGACGACAAGATGAAACCCGACGCCGCAGCGAAAGCCTGGCTGAAGAAGAACCCGCAAGTGCTCGACACCTGGCTCGCCGGTGTCACCACCGTTGATGGCAAACCTGGACTCGACGCCGTGAAAGCCTACCTCGCCCAGTAACACCGCTGACCCCGGGGCGGTGCGCTGCCCCGGGATGTTTTCCCCCTTCGCATGTGGACATTCACTACCATGCTGACTGAACAGAAAATCCCACTAGGCCAGTACATCGCTGCCTTCGTCGAATGGTTGACCCAACATGGCGCCAACTACTTCGACGCAATCGCATCGACACTGGAAACGATGATCCACGGCGTGACGTTCGCGCTGACCTGGTTCAATCCGCTGGCATTGATCGGTCTGATTGCGCTACTCGCTCACTTTATTCAACGTAAATGGGGCCTGACGGTGTTTGTCATCGCCTCCTTCCTGCTGATCCTCAACCTGGGGTACTGGCAGGAAACCATGGAGACCCTGGCGCAGGTGCTGTTCGCCACCCTGGTCTGCGTGGTCATCGGTGTGCCGCTGGGCATTGTTGCCGCGCACAAACCGCTGTTCTACACCCTGATGCGGCCGGTGCTCGATCTGATGCAGACCGTACCGACCTTCGTCTACCTCATCCCTACCCTGACCCTCTTCGGGCTGGGTGTGGTGCCCGGGTTGATTTCCACGGTGGTGTTCGCGATTGCCGCGCCGATCCGTCTGACCTACCTGGGTATCCGTGATGTCCCGCAAGAGTTGATGGACGCCGGCAAGGCCTTCGGCTGCTCGCGCCGTCAGTTGCTCTCGCGCATTGAACTGCCCTACGCCATGCCGAGTATTGCTGCCGGCATTACCCAATGCATCATGCTGTCGCTGTCGATGGTGGTGATCGCCGCCCTGGTGGGTGCCGACGGCCTCGGCAAGCCGGTGGTCAACGCACTGAACACCGCCGACATCGCCCTGGGCTTTGAAGCCGGCCTGGCGATCGTGCTGCTGGCCATCATGCTCGACCGCATCTGCAAACAACCCGACGCCAAGAAAGTAGGGGGTGATGCATGAGCATTATCCGATTCGACAATGTCGACGTGATCTTCTCCAAAGACCCACGCGAAGCGCTCAAGCTGCTGGACCAGGGCATGAGCCGTAACGAGATCCTGAAAAAGACCGGCCAGATCGTCGGTGTTGAAAAAGCCAGCCTGGATGTAGAAAAAGGCGAGATCTGTGTGCTGATGGGCCTGTCGGGCTCCGGCAAGTCGAGCCTGCTGCGCTGCATCAACGGCCTCAACACCGTCAGCCGTGGCCAGTTGTTCGTCGAGCATGAAGGGCGCCAGATCGACATCGCCTCCTGCACCCCGGCTGAGCTGAAAATGATGCGCACCAAACGCATCGCCATGGTGTTCCAGAAGTTCGCCTTGATGCCCTGGCTGACGGTGCGCGAGAACATCAGCTTCGGCCTTGAAATGCAGGGCCTCCCAGAGAAAGACCGGCGCAAGCTGGTGGACGAAAAGCTCGAACTGGTGGGCCTGACCCAATGGCGCAACAAGAAGCCCGACGAACTCTCCGGCGGCATGCAGCAGCGCGTCGGCCTGGCCCGCGCGTTGGCGATGGACGCCGACATCCTGCTGATGGACGAACCCTTCTCCGCCCTCGACCCGCTGATCCGCCAAGGCCTGCAGGACGAGTTGCTGGAACTGCAACGCAAGCTGAGCAAGACCATCGTGTTCGTCAGCCACGACCTTGACGAAGCTCTCAAGCTCGGCAGCCGCATCGCGATCATGAAAGACGGCAAGATCATCCAGTACAGCGTGCCGGAAGAGATCGTGCTGAACCCGGCGGATGACTATGTGCGCACCTTCGTCGCCCATACCAACCCGCTGAACGTGCTATGCGGGCGCAGCCTGATGCGCACGCTGGACAACTGCAAACGCGTCAACGGCTCGGTGTGTCTTGATCCGAGCGGCGACTCGTGGCTGGACCTGGCCGAAGGCAACACCCTCCAGGGCGCGCGCCAGAATGGCGTGGTGATGAACCTGCAGAACTGGGCACCGGGGCAACCCGTGGAAGGCCTGGGCCGCGTGCCGACACTGGTGGATTCGAACATCGGCATGCGCGATGCGTTGCAGATTCGCTACCAGACGGGGAACAAGCTGGTGTTGCATGACAACAACAAGGTGGTGGGGATTCTTGGCGACAGCGAGTTGTACCACGCGTTATTAGGCAAAAACCTCGGTTAACAGACACCGCAAAAGCCATTGAAGAAACAGGGTCAAAATGTGGGAGGGGGCTTGCCCCCGATAGCGGTGTATCAGTAACAGATGAACTGACTGACACACTGCTATCGGGGGCAAGCCCCCTCCCACATTTTGACCAGATGGTGTCAGTGACGACGCCACCCGTTTTTACCTATCAGCTATAGACACGGCCAAGGAGCTGCCGATGGCTTTCAAACTGATCGAGCACGTCCCGGGTGATCTGTTCCTGGGCGAAGCCCATCAGGTCGTATTCCTGAGGCCCGTTGTGCAGGTACACCTCGGCACGGTAGTAACGGGTGCGCTCTGCCTCGGGCGGCTCGTCCGACGCCACCGCGTAGCCGTCCAGGCTCACTTCGTAGACAAACGGGTTGCCCTCTTCCATCTCGATGCGCACGCCGATGCAACGCTTAGATTTGCCCAACAGCGTCTGCACCTCCAGCCCCTGGTCGCGCAACGCCGTCGCCGCGTGTTCCAGCGCCGGCGTGACGTGCTTGTCCATAAAGCGTTGCACGGTGGACTGGCTCGGTTGCAGGTCCAGGGCGGTCAAGCGCTCGCTGAAACCACGACGGCCACGCTCGGCCAATTGCGCCTGCTCCAGCTCCGTCGCCACGTCCTGGCGCATCGCTTTGTGCAAACCGAACATAAACACAATCAGCACCACCGAGAACGGCAGTCCCGCCAGCACCACCATGGTCTGCATGGCTTCGAAGTTACCCGCAAACAGCAGGCCGATGGTCACCAGGGTGATCACCGCCGACCAGAAGATCCGCAGCCAGTGCGGCGCATCTTCGTCCACGTTGCCGCCTGTGCAGGAAAGGTTGGCCATCATCACCGCGCCGGAATCCGCCGGGGTCAGGAACAGCACAAAACCCACGAAAATAGACACACCGATGACGATTTTCGACGCGGGGTAATGCTCCAGCAACTGGTAGATGGCCATCGACGGTTGTTCCAGCGCCGTCTTGCCCAACTCCACCGCCCCCTGGTTCAACACCAGGTCCAGGGCCGAGTTACCGAAGATCGACAACCACGCCAGGGTGAAGCCCAGCGGAATCAGCAGCACCCCGGCCACCAGTTCACGCACCGTGCGACCACGGGAAATCCGCGCGATGAACATGCCCACGAATGGCGCCCAGGAAATCCACCAAGCCCAATAGAACAGAGTCCACAGGCCCATCCAGCGTTCGGTCTTGTCGGCGTCGCCGGCGTACACGTACAGGTCGAAGGTTTTCAGGATGATGCCGTCGAGGTAGTCACCGGTGTTCTGCACCAGGCCGTTGAGCAGGTGCAAGGTCGGGCCGAACAACAGCACGAAGATCAGCAAGCCGCTGAACAACACGATGTTGAGGTTGGACAGGCGACGAATGCCGTTTTCCACCCCCGACACGGCGGCAATGGTCGCCACGGTGCTCATCACGATGATCACGATCAGCAGGTTGGTGTTGTTGTGCTGCATGCCGAACAGGTTTTCCAGGCCGGACGATACCTGCATCGCGCCGATACCGAGGTTGGTCACCAGGCCCAGCAGGGTCACGAACATGCCGAACCCGTCCACCGCGTGGCCGGCCGCGCCTTTGACCCAACGCTCGCCCACCAGCGGGTACAACGCCGAACGCAGGGCCAGCGGCTGGTTGTGCCGATAGGCGAAGTACGCCACGGCCAGGCCGACCAGGGCATAGATCGCCCAGCCGTGCAGGCCCCAGTGCAGGAAGGTCAATTGCAGCGCCTGGCGCGCCGCACCGTTGCTGGCGGCCGCGCCTTCAGGCGGGTTGAAGTAATGGTCCAACGGCTCCGAGGCGCCGAAGTACAGCAGCGAAATGCCGATACCCGACGAGAACAGCATGCCGGCCCAGGCGCCGTAGCTGAAGTCCGGGGTGTCGTCCTTGCTGCCCAGTTTCAACTTGCCGTAGGACGAAAACGCCAGGCCGACCACGAACACCAGGTAGGCGGCGATCACCAGCATGTAGTACCAGCCGAAACTTTTCGATAACCATGCCTGCGCCACGCCGAGCACCCGGCCGGCCTCTTGCGGGGCGATGATCAAAATGGCGGTCAACAACAGAATCAGCGCGGTGGAGGTGTAGAACACCCAACCGTTGACCCGCACCTTTTCCGGTGAGGTCTTTATTAGAGAGGCAGAACTCATGGCGCAGATGCTCCAGGCAGTGCGAGAGAGAAACACAAGGCAACGGTGATCCCGTGCTCATCGATTTTTCGGCAGTCGACGGACGGGTGTTATAAAGACACCCCGAAAATTCTTGAGGCCGCCGAGGCGGTGTTCAGGCTCTGAAATGGCCTGTTTCAAGGGTTTTTGCAGGTGTCAGATGTCGCCACCTACCCGTAGGAAATACCGGCAGGCAGCGGCAATTTGTCGCAGAGCTTATTCTTTGTTGATTGAACGTTCAATCAAAACAAAATAGACTGGCCATCAAGTCGACGGACGTTATCGCCCGCCGACAGGCCTGAGGAGAGGTACTCCATGCCCAAGGTCGGTATGCAACCCATACGCCGCCAACAACTGATCGAAGCCACGCTGACGGCCATCGATCAAGTCGGAATGGGAGATGCCAGCATTGCGCTGATCGCCCGTTTGGCCGGCGTTTCGAACGGCATCATCAGTCACTACTTCAAGGACAAGAACGGCCTGATCGCCGCGACGATGCGCTACCTGATGAATGTGCTGATCGATAACGTCCATGAACGCAGGCTGGCGCTGAACGATGACAGCCCGCGGGCACACATTCAGGTAATCATCGGGGGCAACTTCGATGCCAGCCAGGTCAATGGACCGGCAATGAAAACCTGGCTGGCCTTCTGGGCCGCCAGCATGCACCACCCGTCTTTGCACAGGTTGCAGCGGATCAACGATCAACGTCTGTATTCCAACCTGTGCTGCCAGTTCCGCCGTGAGCTGCCGTTGCCTGAAGCGCGCAGTGCAGCCCGGGGCCTGGCGGCTTTGATCGACGGTTTGTGGCTACGCGGCGCCCTGTCGGGAGACGCTTTCGACACGGCGCAAGCGCAACGGATCGCTTACGAATACATGGATTTCCAATTGGCCAAGCAGGTGAGTTAGAGCACACATAAACGCTCAACCCCTGAACGTCTGCCGCTCAGTGTTGCCACACCCCTATGGCCCACTTTGCGGCGGGTAACGCCAACCACTTATGCACTTGCGAGGACTTTATGGCCCGTTTCGACCTGCAAAAACTCTACATTGACGGCGGCTACAGCGATGCCGGCAGCGATGCCACCTTCGAAGCCATCAACCCGGCTAACGGTGAAGTTCTCGCCAACGTGCAACGCGCCACGAAAGATGACGTTGAACGTGCCGTGGTCAGCGCGGAAAAAGGCCAGAAAATCTGGGCCGCCATGACCGCCATGGAGCGTTCGCGCATCCTGCGTCGTGCCGTCGACATCCTGCGCGAGCGCAACGATGAACTGGCCGCCCTGGAAACCCTGGACACCGGTAAATCCTTCTCCGAAACCAAGTACGTCGACATCGTCACCGGCGCCGACGTGCTGGAATATTACGCAGGCCTGGTGCCGGCCATCGAAGGCGAGCAGATCCCGCTGCGCGACACCTCCTTCGTCTACACCCGCCGCGAGCCGCTGGGCGTGGTCGCCGGTATCGGCGCGTGGAACTACCCGATCCAGATCGCCCTGTGGAAATCCGCACCGGCCCTGGCTGCCGGTAACGCGATGATCTTCAAGCCCAGCGAAGTCACCTCGCTGACCACCCTGAAACTGGCCGAGATCTACACCGAAGCCGGCGTTCCGGCCGGTGTGTTCAACGTATTGACCGGTAGCGGCCGTGAAGTCGGCACCTGGCTGACCGAGCACCCGCGCATCGAGAAAGTCTCGTTCACCGGCGGCACCGACACCGGCAAGAAAGTCATGGCCAGCGCTTCCAGCTCCTCGCTCAAAGAAGTGACCATGGAACTGGGCGGCAAATCGCCGCTGATCGTGTTCGAGGACGCCGACCTGGATCGTGCCGCCGACATCGCGATGATGGCCAACTTCTACAGCTCCGGCCAGGTCTGCACCAACGGCACGCGCGTGTTCGTACCCAAGCACCTGCAAGCCGCGTTCGAAGCCAAGATCGCCGAGCGTGTTGCGCGCATCCGCATTGGCGACCCGCAAGATGACAACACCAACTTCGGCCCACTGGTCAGTTTCGCCCACATGGAAAGCGTGCTGGGCTACATCGCCAAAGGTAAGGAAGAAGGCGCTCGCGTGCTGTGCGGCGGCGACCGCCTGACCGAGGGCGACTTCGCCAAAGGCGCCTTTGTTGCCCCGACCGTGTTCACCGACTGCACCGACGAGATGACCATCGTCCGTGAAGAAATCTTTGGCCCGGTGATGAGCATCCTCACTTATGAGACGGAAGAAGAAGTGATCCGCCGCGCCAACGACACCGACTTCGGCCTCGCCGCCGGCCTGGTGACCAAGGACCTGAACCGCGCCCACCGCGTCATTCATCAGTTGGAAGCGGGTATCTGCTGGATCAACGCCTGGGGCGAGTCCGACGCAAAAATGCCGGTCGGCGGCTACAAGCAGTCGGGCGTGGGCCGTGAAAACGGGATCAGCTCGCTGAACAACTTCACCCGCATCAAATCGGTACAGGTTGAGCTGGGCGATTACGCCTCGGTGTTCTAAAGCCGAGATTTGTATTGCCTTTGAGGCCGCTATCGGGGGCAAGCCCCCTCCCACATTTGATCGGGTTTACACAGTCAAAGGTGGGAGGGGGCTTGCCCGCGATGAGGCCCGACCTGACCACACTTCAAAGAGGGTGCATTCGTGTCCCAAGAATACGACTACATCATTGTGGGTGCCGGCTCCGCCGGTAACACCCTGGCGACCCGTCTGACCGAAGACGAAGGCGTCACCGTCTTGCTGCTGGAAGCCGGCGGTCCTGACTACCGTCTCGACTTCCGTACCCAGATGCCCGCCGCCCTGGCGTTCCCGCTGCAAGGCCGCCGCTACAACTGGGCCTACGAAACCGATCCAGAGCCACACATGGACGGCCGCCGCATGGAATGTGGGCGCGGCAAGGGCCTGGGAGGCTCTTCCCTGATCAACGGCATGTGCTACATCCGTGGCAACGCCATGGACTACGACAACTGGTCGAAACTGCCCGGTCTTGAAGACTGGGCGTACCTGGACTGCCTGCCGTATTTCCGTAAAGCCGAAACCCGCGACATCGGCCCCAACGACTACCACGGTGGCGACGGCCCGGTCAGCGTGACCACGCCCAAAGCCGGCAACAACCCGCTGTTCCACGCCATGGTCGAAGCCGGCGTGCAGGCCGGTTACCCGCGTACCGAAGACTTGAACGGCTACCAGCAGGAAGGCTTCGGCCCGATGGACCGGACCGTCACGCCAAACGGCCGTCGCGCCAGCACCGCACGCGGTTACCTGGACACGGCTAAAAAGCGCTCCACCCTGACCATCGTCACCCACGCCCTGACCGACAAAGTGTTGTTCGACGGCAAGCGTGCCGTTGGCGTGCGTTACCTGATCGGTGCCGCCGAAGAACGCGTGGAAGCCCGCGCCCGTAAAGAAGTGCTGGTGTGCAGCGGCGCCATCGCCTCGCCGCAACTGCTGCAACGCTCCGGCGTCGGCCCGGCCAAACTGCTCGAAAGCCTCGACATCCCGGTGGTCCACGACCTGCCCGGCGTCGGCGAAAACCTGCAGGACCACCTTGAGCTGTACCTGCAATACGCCTGCACCCAACCGGTGTCGCTGTACCCGTCGCTGCTCTGGTACAACCAACCGGCCATCGGTGCCGAGTGGCTGTTCAACGGCACCGGCATCGGCGCCAGCAACCAGTTCGAAGCGGGCGGTTTTATCCGTACCCGGGAAGACTTCGATTGGCCGAACATCCAGTACCACTTCCTGCCGGTGGCGATTAACTACAACGGCAGCAACGGCGTGAAAGAACACGGCTTCCAGGCGCACATGGGCTCCATGCGTTCGCCGAGCCGTGGCCGCGTGCAGTTGAAGTCGAAGAACCCACGGGACTACCCGAGCATTCTCTTCAACTACATGGCTACCGAGCAGGACTGGCAGGAATTTCGCGATGGCATCCGCCTGACCCGTGAAATCATGCAGCAGCCCGCACTCGACGCCTTCCGTGGCCGCGAAATCAGCCCGGGTATCGACGTGCAAACCGATGAGCAGTTGGACACATTCATCCGCGAGCACGCCGAAACCGCGTTCCACCCGTCCTGCTCGTGCAAGATGGGCACCGACGAGATGGCGGTGGTGGATGGCGAAGGCCGTGTGCATGGCATGCAAGGCCTGCGCGTGGTCGATGCGTCGATCATGCCGATCATCACCACCGGCAACCTGAACGCGCCGACGATCATGCTCGCCGAGAAAATCGCCGACAAGATCCGTGGCCGCCAGCCGCTGCCGCGCAGCACCGCCGACTACTACGTGGCCGGCGATGCGCCAGTGCGGGGCAAGCCGATGCGTGAAGTGGGGCCGACCGCGCAGTAACTGAAAGACCGTGTCGCCCTCATCGGGGGCAAGCCCCCTCCCACACTTTGATTTGTGAATACATTCAAAATGTGGGAGGGGCGGTGCGACGATTCGACTTGCCCCCGATAGGGCCCGACCCAACACCGCAAACCTTGCACCTACACTCTCCTTGATAGCTCCCCAGCCCAGGCCTACTCTGTTCGCCTGCCCGCGCTGAGCCGCCCACAAGGAAGGCCCCATGTTCGACCACCACGCCACACTCAAAAAGCATTTCAGTGCCCTGCGCACCACCGCCGACTTCTTCTCCCTGCGTTACGTGCGCGAATCCGGCCACTACCTGTCGGTGCGCAAGAACGTCGCCGCACCGCCGCACCTGAACCACGACGAAGGCGCCATGCTCACCGTGCGCGTCAACGGGGTCGAAGCCTACGCCGCGACCCACGATATTTCCCTGCCCGGCCTGCAAGCCGCGCTTGAGCGTGCCGAACAGCAAGCACGCCTGATCAAGCCCCATGCCCTGCTCGACCTGCGCGATCAACACGTGTCCAGCGACGTCGCCGACTACCTGTCACCCAACCTTGCCCAGGCCTTTCCGTCCCTGAGCGACTGCTACCAGTTGCTCGGCGATGAATCCGCTGCCGTGCCCCAGGACGAGCGCCTGGTGAACTGGGAAGTCAGCCTCGGCTTGACCCACGTCGAGCAGATCTACCTCAACAGTGCCGGTGCCGAGCTGCGCCAGGCCCAGCGTTTTGTATTCCCCGGCGTGAACGTCACCGCCTACGACGGCAACGACAGCCAGTCGCGCACCTTCGGTGGCAGCAACTTCGGCCAGCAGGGTGGCTTCGATGTGATCGACCGCTTCGGCCTGGTCGGCGCCGCGCCGCGCATTGCCGACGAAGCCCTGCAGTTGCTGCTGGCACCGAACACGCCCCAGGGCCCGCGCGACCTGTTGCTGATGCCCGACCAGATGATCCTGCAGATCCACGAATCGATCGGCCACCCGCTGGAGCTCGACCGCATCCTGGGCGACGAGCGCAATTACGCCGGCACCAGCTTCGTCAAGGCCGAGGACTTCGGCCGCCTGCAATACGGCTCGCCCTTGCTCAACGTGACCTTCGACCCGGACATTCCCGAGCAACTGGCCAGCTACAGCCATGACGACGACGGCACCGCCGCCAGCAAGCAATTCCTGATCCGTGAAGGGTTGCTGCTCAAGCCACTGGGCGGCGCGCTGTCGCAGTTCCGTTCCGGCATGGGCGGCGTGGCCAACAGCCGTGCCAGCAGTTGGAACCGCCCGCCGATCGACCGCATGGCCAACCTGAATATCGAAGCCGGCGACCAGAGCCTGGCGCAACTGATTGGCGGCATCGAACACGGCATCCTGATGTCGACCAACCGTTCGTGGTCCATCGACGATGCACGCAACAAATTCCAGTTCGGCTGCGAGTGGGGCCAGTTGATCGAAAACGGTGAACTCAAGGGCGTGGTAAAAAACCCCAACTACCGCGCCATTTCCGCGCAGTTCTGGCGCAACCTCAGCGCCGTGGGCGACGCCAGCACCTTCAAGGTCCTGGGCACGCCGAACTGCGGCAAGGGTGAACCCAACCAAGTCATCCGCGTCGGCCATGCGTCGCCGGCCTGTGTGTTCAGCAACGTTGATGTATTCGGGGGAGATGCCTGATGAACCACTTCAAGGCATTGGTGGAGTGGCTCAAGCAAGCCCTCACCGACAAAGAACAATTTCACCTGGGCTATGCCGCAGAGTCGTCCGAATTCGTGCGTTTCAACCACGCCAAGGTGCGTCAGGCCGGCCAGGTGCAACAGGCCAGCCTCAACCTCAAACTGATCAACGACGGTCGCCATGCCGACCTCGGCATCACCCTCGGCGGCGAACCGGCGCTGGATCGCCAACGCCTCGCCGATGGCCTGCAACAACTGCGCGAAACCTTGCCGTTGCTGCCGCATGACCCTTACCTGTTGCTGAACCACAACGCCTGGCAAAGCCACAACGAACAGGCCCGGCCGCTGCCCGAGCTGGGCCAGGTGCTCGAAGACATCAGCCAGGCGGCACACGGGGTCGACCTGGTCGGCTTCTACGCCGCCGGCCCGATCAGCCGTGGCTTCGCCAGTTCCGACGGGGCGTTCGGCTGGCACCAGGCCAATAGCTTCAACTTCGACTTCAGCCTGTTCCACGCCAACGGCGAAGCGGTGAAAGCCAGTTACGCCGGGCACACCTGGAACAGCGCCGAGTTCGCCGCGCGCTTCCAGCAAGCCCGCGATCAGCTGGAATTTCTCGGCCGCCCGTTGCACACACTGGCGCCAGGACAATACCGCGCCTACCTGGCCCCGGCGGCGCTGGAAGAAATCATCAGCATCATCACGTGGGGCGGTTTTTCCGCGCAGGCCATCGCCAGCAAAGGCAGCTCGCTGCAACGCCTGTATGCCGGAGAGCAGGCGTTAAGCCCGTTGGTGACGGTGGATGAGCACATCAGCGGCTCCCTGAGCGAGGCGTTCTCCAGCGAAGGCTGCCCGCGCAGTGACGTCACGCTGATCAACGCCGGCCAGGCCGACGGCCAACTGGTCAATTCGCGCAGCGCCGCCGAATACGGCCTCGGCGCCAACGGCGCCAGCAGCGACGAATCCCCCAGCGCCTTGCAGATGGCGGCGGGCAGCCTGGCCCAGGCCGATATCCTCAAGCAATTGGGCACCGGGCTGTACATCAGCAACCTGTGGTACCTGAACTACTCCGACCTGCCGGCGGCGCGCCTGACCGGCATGACCCGGTTCGCCACGTTCTGGGTGGAAGACGGCGAGATCAAGGCGCCGGTCAGTACCATGCGCTTCGATGACAGCGTCTACAGCCTGCTCGGCTCACAGCTCGAAGCGCTGACCGCGGAGCGCGAATTGCTGCTGTCAGCCAGCACCTACAGCCAGCGCAATACCGCGTCCAATCTGTTGCCGGGGGCGTTGGTCAAGCGCCTGACCCTGACCCTCTAACCAACAGCAATCTCCTTGTGGGAGGGGGCTTGCTCCCGATAGCGGTGTGTCAGTATTCGATGGACTGACTGACACACCGCTATCGGGAGCAAGCCCCCTCCCACATTGTTTTGTGTTGATTTCAGACGTCTTGTTTCGACATGTCCTACAGCTAAATCAGACCCCTCTCACCGCCCGCCCAAGGCCGGTTGTCGCCTGCAAAAAACCTCGTTATAACGGTTGGTGGCACCCTGCCATCCACCCACGTGCCCGCACGTGATGTATGACCTTGCCCGGGATAGGGCAAGCTGGAGCGTTGACATGAACCATGGAAGTTTTGTCATAGAAAAGCTGTTCAAGCACTACAACGTCCACGTAGAACAGTTGGGTTTCGATCCACAGAAACATCCGCAAAGGAAAACCGTGCTGTTGGTCAATGGAGCGCTGTCCACCACCCGCTCGTTTGCGCGCACCAGCAAGTGCCTCGCCGAACATTTCAATGTGCTGCTGTTCGACCTGCCGTTCTCCGGCTATTCGCGCGAACACAATACTGACCTGGACCTGGTGACCAAGGACGACGAGGTACAAATCCTGCGCGCGCTGGTGGAGCGCTTCCAGGTCAACCACTTGGTGTCGGCCTCGTGGGGCGGCATCTCCACGCTGCTGACCCTGGCGCACAACCCGCCCTCCATCGAAAGCTCAGTAGTGATGGCGCTGGCACCCAACCTCAACCCGGCGATGCTCGACTATGTCGAGCGGGTGCGCGTGCTGATCGAGGCCGATGACAAGTCCGCCGTCGGCCATTTGCTCAACGAAACGGTGGGCAAATACTTGTCGCCGCGGCTCAAGCGCAACAACCATCGGCACCTGTCGAACATGGCCACCACCGAATACCGCCAGGCGCGCTTTCATATCCACCAGGTGCTGGCGATGGGCGATGGCAACTACCTGCCGCAGCTCACCCGGATCGAAACACCGGTGCACTTCCTCAACGGCACGCTGGACGAATACACCCCGGCCACCGAGGCCCGACTGTTCAAGCAATACGTGGGCCGCAGCAGCTTTGCCGTCGCCGAACATACCGGGCATTTGCTCGATCTGGAGTCCCGCGAAGCGGCGCTGGCGGTCCACCGGGCGCTGCTGGATTTCCTGGTGGGCGAGCACGCGCCGCTGTCGGATTTAGACGAACCACCAGTGGGAAAAGGAGCGACGGATGGCGCATAATCGCCGACACATAGCCTCCTAACAAAAAGGGATCCCATGCCGAATCGTGCCCCTCTCGATGCCAAGACCGCCCGCTGGCTACCCTGGGTGGTCGCGATTGCCTTCTTCATGCAATCGCTGGATGGGACGATTCTCAACACGGCACTGCCGGCCATGGCCCGGGACCTCGCAGAGAACCCGCTGCGCATGCAAGGGGTGGTGATCGCCTACATGCTCACCGTCGCCTTGCTGATCCCGGCGTCGGGCTGGATCGCCGACCGCTTCGGCACCAAGAAAATCTTCTTTGGCGCGATCATGCTGTTCAGCATTGGCTCACTGCTGTGCGCGCTGTCCAGCAGCTTGACCATGCTGGTCGGCGCGCGGGTGGTCCAGGGCCTGGGCGGTGCGCTGATGCTGCCGGTCGGCCGGCTCGTGGTGCTGCGCGCTTATCCGCGCTCCGAGCTGGTGCGGATCATGGGGTTCATCACCATCCCCGGCCTACTCGGCCCGCTGCTCGGCCCGACCCTCGGCGGCTGGATGGTGCAATACCTGACGTGGCACTGGATTTTCCTGATCAACCTGCCGGTGGGCATGATCGGCTGCTACGCCGTGTGGAAGTTCATCCCCGACCTGCGCGGCAGCGAACGCACGCGTTTCGATGGGAGCGGCTTCCTGCTGTTCGGCGCGGCGATGGTGCTGATCACCATCGCCATGGAAGGTCTGGGCGAATTGCACCTGCCGCACCTGCGGGTGATGTTGCTGCTGTTTGGCGGGCTGGCGTGCCTGGCGGCCTACTGGCTGCGCGCCGGGCATATCGATAACCCGCTGTTTTCGCCGGGGCTGTTCAAGACCCGCACCTTTGCGGTGGGCATCCTGGGCAACCTGTTCGCGCGCCTGGGCAGCGGCGCCTTGCCGTTTCTGGTGCCGTTGCTGCTGCAGGTGGCTTTGGGCTATTCACCGTCCCAGGCCGGGATGAGCATGCTGCCGCTGGCGGCGGCGGCGATGTTGGCCAAGTCTGTCGCACGGCCGTTGATCGAACGCCTGGGCTATCGCGTGGTGTTGACCGGCAACACCCTGGCCTTGGGCCTGATGCTGGCGAGCATGGGCCTGGTCAGCGAGCAGACACCCTACCCGCTGCTGCTGGGCATGCTGGCGGTACTGGGGGCCATCAACTCCTTGCAGTTCACCGCGATGAACACCGTCACCCTGATCGACCTCGACGACGCCCAGGCCAGCAGCGGCAACAGCTTGCTGTCGGTGGTAGCGCAACTGTCCCTGAGCCTCGGCGTGGCCTGCGCCGGTGCGTTGCTCGGCGGGTTTACCGCCGAATCGGGCAACGACGGCGTGAGCACCGTACTCGGTGCCTTCCAGCTGACCTTCCTCACCGTGGGCATCATGGCGATGCTGGCGGCGGCGATTTTCCTGCAACTGTCGCCAAAAGACGGCAAACGTAGGGTCAGCCGCGAGCACGACATCGAACACTAGCAGGCGTCTCGTCGAGAACTTGCAGGGAAAATCCCACGGGGCTGGTACACTGCGCGACATTTTGTTTTGCAGAGCCAGTCCCGTGACCACCATCGCCACCGCTTTTAATACGTTGCCGCTCTCCGCCGCCATGCTGGCTAACCTCGACTCGCTGGGTTATGCCGAGATGACGCAGATCCAGGCGCAGAGCTTGCCGGTGATCCTCAAGGGGCTGGACCTGATTGCCCAGGCCAAGACCGGCAGCGGCAAGACGGCTGCGTTCGGCATCGGCCTGCTGAACCCGATCAACCCGCGCTACTTCGGCTGCCAGGCCCTGGTGATGTGCCCGACCCGCGAGCTGGCCGACCAAGTGGCTAAGGAAATCCGCCGCCTGGCCCGCGCCGAAGACAACATCAAGGTGCTGACCCTGTGTGGCGGCGTGTCCCTCGGCCCGCAGATCGCCTCGCTGGAGCATGGCGCCCACGTCATCGTCGGCACCCCGGGCCGCATCCAGCAACACCTGCGCAAGGGTTCGCTGGTGCTGGACGGCTTGAACACGCTGATCCTCGACGAAGCCGACCGCATGCTCGACATGGGCTTCTACGACGCCATCGAAGACATCATCAGCAAGACCCCGGCCCGCCGCCAGACCCTGCTGTTTTCGGCCACCTACCCGGTGAGCATCAAGCAGTTGGCCTCCAAATTCATGCGCGCGCCGCAGCAAGTGAAGGCCGAAGCCTTCCACTCCGATGACCAGATCGAGCAGCGCTTCTACGAGATCTCGCCGGAAGAACGCATGGACGCGGTGACCAAGGTGCTCGCGCACTTCCGCCCGGCCTCGTGCGTGGCGTTCTGCTTCACCAAGCAGCAAGTGCAGGAAACCGTCGATCACCTGACCTCCAAGGGCATCTCAGCCGTCGGCCTGCATGGCGACCTGGAACAGCGTGACCGTGACCAGGTGCTGGCGATGTTCGCCAACCGCAGCACCTCGGTACTCGTCGCCACCGACGTTGCCGCCCGAGGCCTGGACATCGACTCGCTGGACATGGTGATCAACGTCGAACTGGCCCGCGACTCGGAAATCCACATCCACCGCGTCGGCCGCACCGGCCGTGCCGGTGAGACCGGGATCGCCATCAGCCTGGTGGCGCCGTCCGAAGCGCACCGTGCCCAAGCCATCGAGCAGTTGCAGAAATCGCCGCTGAACTGGGACCAGTTGGACAACCTCAAGCCGCAGAGCGGTGGCCCGCTGCTGCCGCAGATGAGCACCCTGTGCATCGCCGCCGGCCGTAAAGACAAGGTACGCCCGGGCGACATCCTCGGCGCACTGACCGGTGACGCCGGCATCCCCGGCGCCCAGGTCGGCAAGATCGCGATCTTTGATTTCCAGGCCTTCGTCGCCGTGGAACGCGGCGTCGCCAAGCAGGCGTTGCAGCGTTTGAATGACGGCAAGATCAAGGGCCGTTCGTTGCGCGTGCGGATCTTGTAAACGATCTCCCACCCCATGGAGATCTAATGTGGGAGGGGGCTTGCCCCCGATGGCGGTGTATCAGTCACCTGATTAATTGACTGGACCACCGCCATCGGGGGCAAGCCCCCTCCCACAGTTTTGATTGCATTTCAGATCAATATTTTGTGAGGACATTGCTGTGCGCTCGACCGAAGTTGTGATCATTGGCGCCGGCGCCGCAGGCTTGATGTGCGCACTGACCGCCGCCGGGCGTGGGCGCAAGGTGATGCTGATCGACCACGCGAACAAGGCCGGCAAGAAGATCCTGATGTCCGGCGGTGGCCGCTGCAATTTCACCAATATGTACACCGAGCCGGCCAATTTCCTCTCGCACAACGCACACTTCTGCAAATCCGCCCTGGCCCGCTACACCCAATGGGATTTCATCGGGCTGGTGGCCAAGCACGGCGTGCCGTACCACGAGAAGAAACTCGGCCAGTTGTTCTGCGATAACAAATCCAGCGACATCCTCGGCATGCTGCTCGACGAGTGCATCCAGACCGGCGTGAGCCTGCACCTGGACACTTCGATTCAAGAGATTGCCAAACTCGACAGTGGCTACCAGTTGCAGACCACGTTGGGCGAGCTGCACTGCGAGTCCCTGGTGATCGCCACCGGCGGTTTGTCGATTCCGACGCTGGGCGCAACCGGGTTTGGTTATCAGGTGGCCAAGCAGTTCGGCCACGAACTGCTGCCGACCCGCGCCGGGCTGGTGCCGTTCACCATCACCGACCAGCTCAAGGATTTGTGCGGCGAGTTGTCCGGCACCTCGGTGGACTGCCTGGTCAACTGCAACGGCCAGAGCTTTCGCGAGAACCTCCTGTTTACCCATCGCGGCCTGAGCGGGCCGGCGATTTTGCAGATTTCCTCCTACTGGGAATCCGGTGACACGGTCGAGATCAACCTGCTACCCGACCACGACGCCCACGCCTGGCTGCAACAGCAACAGGCCGAGCGCCCCAACAGCGAGCTGAAAACCCTGCTGGGTGAGATCTTCACCAAAAAGATGGCCAACCTACTGGCGGAAACCTGGTTCGTGTCCAAGCCGATGAAGCAGTACACCCACGCCGAACTGGCCGACATCGCGCAAAAACTGGCGAGCTGGCAACTCGTGCCGGCAGGCACCGAGGGCTACCGCACCGCCGAAGTGACGCTGGGCGGCGTGGATACGCGAGAAGTGTCGTCCAAGACCATGGAATCGCTGAAAAGCCCAGGCTTGTACTTTATCGGTGAAGTACTGGATGTGACCGGCCACCTCGGTGGTTTCAACTTCCAGTGGGCCTGGGCTTCCGGCTACGCCGCCGCGCAGTACGCCTGACACAACGCAGTACAAATGTGGGAGGGGGCTTGCCCCCGATGGCAGTGGACCAGTCAACTCATCAGGTGACTGACACGCCGCCATCGGGGGCAAGCCCCCTCCCACATTGACTGCATTGCACATTGAGAATGCTGTGGCCGGAATAAATTTTGCTGTCAGATGTGATCGCCACGCTTGCCGTGGCGTCATTACTGGCCCAATTTAGCGGCATCGTCCCGGAAGACTCCAGCCTTCATGTCATCGACCTCGTTCAACCAATCCATGCGGCGCCTGTGGGCGCTGGATAAATTCAGTTACAGCGTTCGGGTCTTCATCGCCCTCACCGGCAGCATGGCGCTGTGCTGGTACCAAGATGAAATGACGCTGCTGATCCCGCTGTTCCTGGGAATTATCGCCAGCGCCCTGGCCGAGACCGACGACAGTTGGCAAGGCCGCCTCAATGCCCTGGCGGTGACGCTGGTGTGTTTCAGCATTGCCGCGCTGTCGGTGGAGTTGCTGTTCCCCTATCCCTGGGCCTTTGCCGTCGCCCTGGCCCTGGCGAGTTTTGGCCTGACCATGCTCGGCGCCCTTGGCGAACGGTATGGCGCGATTGCTTCGGCCACCTTGATCCTGTCGGTCTACACCATGATCGGCGTGGACCAACGCGGCGGCGCCGTCACGGACTTCTGGCATGAACCGCTGCTGCTGGTGGCCGGGGCCGCCTGGTACGGGGCGCTGTCAGTGCTGTGGCAGGTGCTGTTTTCCAACCAGCCGGTGCAGCAGAGCCTGGCGCGGTTGTTTCGCGAATTGGGGCATTACCTCAAGCTCAAATCGTCGCTGTTCGAACCGATCCGCCAGTTGGATGTGGAGGCGCGACGCCTGGAGCTGGCCCAGCAAAACGGCCGCGTGGTGGCCGCGCTGAATGCGGCGAAGGAAATTATCCTGCACCGCGTCGGCAATGGGCGGCCGGGCTCGAAGGTCAGTCGTTACCTCAAGCTGTACTTCCTGGCCCAGGACATCCACGAACGCGCCAGTTCGTCCCACTACCCCTACAACGCCCTGGCCGAGGCCTTCTTCCATAGCGACGTGCTATTCCGCTGCCAGCGCCTGCTGCGCCAGCAAGGCAAGGCCTGCCAGGCCCTGGCCGAATCGATCCAACTGCGCCAGCCGTTCATCTATGACGCCAGCTTCGCCGAAGCCCTGGGCGACCTGAACGCGTCCATGGAACACCTGCGCATCCAGAGCAACCCGGCCTGGCGCGGCCTGCTGCGCTCCTTGCGTGCGCTGGCGGCCAACCTGTCGACCCTCGACCGCCTGCTGGGTGACGCCAGCAACCCTGACGCGCTGGCCGACGCTACTGATAGCAACCTGCTCGATCGCGCCCCGCGCAACCTCAAAGAAATGTGGACGCGCCTGCGCACCCAACTCACGCCGACCTCGCTGCTGTTCCGCCACGCCTTGCGTCTGGCGCTGGCGTTGACCATCGGCTATGGCACCCTGCATGCGATCCACGCCTCCCAGGGCTACTGGATCATCCTCACCACCCTATTCGTCTGCCAGCCCAACTACGGCGCCACCCGGCGCAAGCTCGGCCAGCGGATCATCGGCACGGCCATCGGCCTCACCGTGGCCTGGGCGTTGTTCGACCTGTTCCCCAGCGCCCTGGTGCAATCGATGTTCGCCATCGCTGCAGGCCTGGTGTTCTTTATCAACCGCACCACCCGCTACACCCTGGCCACGGCGGCGATCACCTTGATGGTGCTGTTCTGCTTCAACCAGGTGGGCGATGGCTACGGGCTGTTCCTGCCACGGCTGTTCGACACCTTGATCGGCAGCGTGATTGCCGGCCTGACCGTGTTCCTGTTCCTGCCGGACTGGCAAGGCCGGCGCCTGAACAAAGTGCTGGCGAACACCCTGACCTGCAACAGCATCTACCTGCGCCAGATCATGCAGCAATACGCCGCCGGCAAACGCGACGACCTCGCCTATCGCCTGGCCAGACGCAACGCTCACAACGCCGATGCGGCGCTGTCCACCACCCTGGCGAATATGCTGATGGAGCCGGGGCACTTCCGAAAGGAAGCCGATGTGGGCTTCCGCTTCCTGGTGCTGTCCCACACCTTGCTCAGCTACCTGTCGGGGCTCGGCGCGCACCGCGAAACCCAACTGCCGGCCGACGTGCGCGAGCACTTGATCGACGGCGCGGGGAAAACCCTGGCGGCGAGCATCGACGAAATCGCCACGGGGCTGGCCAATAAACAGCCGATCGCGATTCAGAGCGATGCCGAGGAAGCGTTGGCCGCCGAGCTGGAACAGATGCCGGATGAGATCGATGAGGGGCAGCGCTTGGTGCAGACGCAACTTGCGTTGATTTGCCGGCAGTTGGGGCCATTGCGCACCCTGGCCGCGCACCTGATCAAAGACACCAGCGCGGCGTAGGCCCCTACATCCCGTGCTGCTTCATCAACCGCGCATAGCTGCCATCAGTCTTCATCTTGGCAATCTCGCGGTCAAAGCTGGCAACGATCTGCTCATGCTCGGGGTTCTTCAGGCTGACCAGAATATGCAGGCTGTTTTCACTCAACGGCTGCGGCAAAAACTCCACCGAGCTACGCACCCGCGCCGACTCCTGTGCCAGGTAATAGCGGGCGACGTATTCGTCCTCCACCGTCAGGCGTACCCGACGCGCGACGAGCATGCGCACCGCCATGGCGAAGTTATGCACCGGGATTTTCTGTAACTGGGGGTCTTGGTCAAACGCCGCTGAATACGCATACCCACGCACCACGGCGATGGGGTAGTCGTGCAATTGCTCAAGGTTCTGAAACTCGATGGGATCGTCGCGGCGCTTGATAAACACCAAGCGGTTGATCAGGTATCCAGCGGAAAACTGCCCCAGATGCGTGCGAGCGTCGTCGTACCAGGCGTTGACCAACACGTCGTAGCGCCCATCGCCGACGCCCATCAACGCGCGGGCCCAGGGCACCTGCTCGAAATCACTGGCATAACCGGCGCGGGCCAAGGCCGTGCTGACAATATCGGTAGCCAGCCCGCCATTGACCAAGTTGGCATCGGTAAAGGGTGGCCAGGCATCCGCCACCAAGCGCAGACGCTGCGCGAACGCCGGCGGGGCCATCAACAACATTCCAATCAAAGCAAGGGCACGAGAGAATCGCGGCATGCTTAAAGTCCTTGGCGGGCAGGTGGTGGCCTTGGCTCAGGCAGTGCCTGAGGATCTAACAGTAGCTCAGATTACACAAAGAACCCGACGCTGAATGCACACAATGATGGCAGATTGACGGCACTGAAAAAAATAGCTGATTTAGACAGAAGTGCCTACCGCGCTTACTATCCGGGACAGTCACTTCCAAGAGAACCGCACTATGACAGTCGAATGGGTCTGTAAACATCACACCGAGTTGGGCAAGGAACAGCTGTACGCCATTCTGCGCCTGCGCAGCGAGGTCTTCGTCGTCGAGCAAAAGTGCCTCTATCAGGACATCGACGGGCAGGACCTGCAAGGCGATACCCACCACCTGATGGCCTGGAAAGACGATGAACTGGTGGCCTACCTGCGCCTGCTGGACCCGGAGACCCAGGCCGGGGATGTGGTGATCGGCCGGGTGATCGTGGCACCGATGACACGCGGCACCGGGCTGGGTCATCTGATGATGGAAGAAGCGCTCAAGCAGATTGACGATATCTGGCCAGAGACGCCGATCTTTCTGTCAGCCCAGGCACATTTGCAGGGTTATTACGCGCGGTATGGTTTTTTGGTGGCGGGCGAGCAATACCTTGAAGACGATATTCCCCACATCGGCATGCGGCGCGCCTGATGGCCCCATCGTGAGCAAGCCCGCTCCCACATTCGCGCGCATTCCAAACGGTGTACGCGGTTAAATGTGGGAGCGGGCTTGCTCACGAAAGCGTCAGCCCAGCGACCGCCAAGGCTCAGGGATAACCCAATACCTGTTTGATCGACGCAAGATTCGCCTCGATCCACCCCCGATCAATCGCGCCCCAATCGCGAATCCGATAATGCCCCGCATGATTGCGCGCGCCGTCTTCCTGCTCGAACTCGCAGACGATATCCAGATCCGCCAACGCCGCAATCGTGTCCTGCGCGGTGCGCCGGGGCATGCCCGTCACCTCGGTCAGCGCCGGCACGCTGCTGGCCTGCTGGCTGTCGATCAAATACGCCACGTACAGGCGGCGGTAGAAGCTGCTTTTGGTCTTGCTCACATCCATGGTCAACCGCCTTGGAAAGTCAGGGTTTGCCCTGCAGATCGCGATACGTGAGGTACACACGCAGGTCGAATTCCACCTGATGGTAGCCCGGCATCATGTACTCACAGAGTTTGTAGAACGCTTTGTTGTGGTCCGATTCCTTGAAGTGCGCCAGCTCGTGTACCACGATCATGCGCAGAAACTCCGGGGCAGCCTCCTTGAACAGCGCGGCGATGCGGATTTCTTTCTTGGACTTCAGATTGCCGCCCTGAACCCGCGAGATCGTGGTGTGCAGGCCGAGGGCGCGGTGCGTCAGATCAAGACGGTTATCGAACAGCACTTTGTCGATGGCCGGCGCGTTGCGCAGGTGCTCCTGCTTCAAGGCCAGCGCGTAGGCGTACAGGGCTTTGTCGCTCTGCACGGCGTGACGTTCGGGGTAACGCTGTTCCAGGTAGGCGCCCAACTGGTCCTTGGCGATCAGTTGGCGCACTTGCTCCTGGAGGGCTGCGGGGTAGGCCTGGAGGTATTTCAGTGCGGTCATTGAGGTCTGCAACAGGGTTCGAATGGGCGCCAGTGTAGCGAATTCAACCGGAACGGGCGCGCGACCAGTCGACCACCGCCTCGGCCATCAACGGCTGCGCCGCCCACGGTCCCTGGACAAACGCGCAACCATTGGCCTTGAGCCAATGAGCTTGCTCCTGCGTCTCTACACCCTCGGCGACCACCAGCACGCCGAAATGCCCGCACAACTCGATAATGCTGCGGGCCATCGCCGCATCCCGCGCCGAGCCCGGCAGGCACGCGATCAATTGGCGGTCGAGCTTGAGCGTGTCGAATTCCAGGTCGCGCAGGTGGGCCAGGGAACAGTGGCCGGAACCGAAGTCATCCAGGGCGATGCGCACCCCGACCGCGCGCAGCAACTTGAGCTGCTTGGCGGACTCTTCGAGGTTATGCATCAGGCTGTCCTCACCGATCTCCACTTCCAACTGGCGCCCCTGCAGCCCGTGTCGGTCGAGCACCTGCTGCAGTTGGCTCGCCAAGTTGGGCATGTTGAACTGGCTGCCGCTCAAGCTCACGCTCAACACCAGCGCATCCTCGAACGTGGCTTGCCACGCTTGGCGCTGGGACGCGACCTGGTGGTAGATCCAGGCGCTCAACTGACTGATCAGCCGGGCCTCTTCCAGCAGCGGCAAAAACAGCCCCGGCGGTACATCGCCGACACTCGGGTGCTGCCAGCGCAACAATGCCTCGACGCCGCGCAGATGGCCATCCTCCAGGGACACCTGGGGCTGGTACACCAGGGTGAAATCCTTGTTCTGGATGGCGCTGCGCACGCTGTCTTCGAGCATCAGCCGCGAGCGCGCACGGCCGTTCATTTCCTGATCGTAATAGCGATATTGCTGACGCCCCGCACGCTTGGCTTCATACATCGCGATGTCAGCCGCACGCAACAGGCCACTCAAGTCCGACCCGCAATCCGGGAACGTGGCGATGCCGATGCTGACCCCGAGCATCACCTCCAAACCGTCAACCTGCTGGCCAACAGACACGCGCTCGATCAGTTTCTCGGCAATCTTCGCTGCCTGCTCGGGGAACTCCAGCTCCAGCAACGCCGTGAACTCATCCCCGCCCATGCGTCCGAGAATGTCGTAGGAACGCAGGCAACTCTGCAACTGTTCCGAGACCCAGCGCAGCACCCGATCACCGGCGTCATGCCCCAGCGAGTCGTTGACCCGCTTGAAGCCGTCGAGGTCCAGGTACAGCAAGACCAAGGACTGCTCGGTCCGATCACTGCGCAGCAAGGAGTTTTCCACCGCCTGGTAAAAACCACGGCGGTTCAACAAGCCGGTCAGCGGGTCGGTCACCGCCTGGAATTCCAGTTGTTGATGCAAATGGCGAACTTCGGACATGTCCAACACGGTCACCACCATCGCCTTTCGCTCGGCAGGTAATGGCGCACAGGACAGCGCCACCGGCACCTGCTGACCACGGCCGGTGCGCAAGATCGCATCGTGCAAGCGCCAGGTTTCGCCCCGGCGGTAACTGGCGCACATCTGCGACTCAAGCCAGGCTGGCACATGGGGTTTTTGCAGGAAACCCAGGAAATCCTGGCCGTTGAGTTCATGGAGCGTGGCATTGAGCAGACGCGAAATCGCCGGGTTGGCGTACTCGATCACGCCCGCCTCGCTGACCACCAGGATGCCTTCGGCGGCGTTATCCAGCACCGAGGCGTTGAAGGCGCGGGCGGATTCCAGGTCATGGCTCAGGCGCTGCAAGGCCCGGCGATTGCGCTGGTGCTCCAGCAACGCCTGAACCTTGGGCTTGAGAATATGCGGGTCGAAGGGTTTGAACATGTAGTCGATGGCGCCGCTGGCATAGCCCTCCAGCACAGCGGCCGGCGATTGCGCATTGGCGCTCAGAAAGATGATCGGCGTCATGCGTGTGCGCTGGCTGCCGCGCATCAGGCGGGCGACTTCAAAACCGTCCATGCCGGGCATCATTACGTCGAGCAGCACCAAGTCGACTTCGTGCTGGAGCAACAGCTCCAGAGCCTCCAGGCCGGAACCGGCGGTCACCACCCGCCAGTCATCACGCTGCAAAAGGGCACGCATGCTGATCAGGTTTTCCGGGTAGTCATCGACCACCAGAAGAACCGAACCACCATCGCCTGGGTGTGGAGCGCATTCCATGCTACGTCTCTTCCTTAAGGTGCCGCACCGGTCAGTTCTGACAGAAAAACCAGGCAAGCACTGAGGTCTCACTCTAGCCTTGGTTCCCGAAAATCAGAAGTGACGAGGGTGCCATCATTGCGCCAAAAACTGCTAAGCCGACTAACGGTCAACCTCTACAGCCCACGTTTCATGCGGAACATGGCTTTTTGACATTCCCTTGGCGCCAATAACTTGCCAGCCATTGATTAACAAGCGGTGGGCTACCGCCTATAAAGATGCTGTCTGGCCCAAGGGCCAAAGCCTACACCTATCTGTAAAAAGGCCTACGCCATGATTGATCTTTCCACCTGGAACCTAAGCATTCCGGTCGGCTCGCCCCCCACGACGATCGACACCCCAAAGCTGATGAATGGCTTCAACGACCAATATTTCCAGGCCGAAGGCAGCAACGTGCAATTCTGGACACCCGTCACCGGCACCCGCACCGAAAACGCCATTTACCCCCGCAGCGAACTGCGCGAAACCTACGCCGATGGTCGCCTGCGCAACTGGACCTACCCCGAAGCCGACAATTATCTACACGCCACATTGACCGTCAATCAGGTGCCCTCCTCCGGGAAAATCGTCATCGGCCAGATCCACGCCTATGACAGCCAAAAACCGCTGATCAAGCTGGAATACCAGTTCAAGGAAAAAACCCAGACCGGCAACATCGTCGCCAAGGTCCGCATGCGCCCGGACGAGGACGAAAGCCGGGTGATCATCGTCGCCTCCAATGTGCCGCTGGAGAAGAGCTTTACGTACACCATCAACCTCAATAAAGCCGGCTTGCTCAGCGTGTACGCCGCCGACGATGAGTGGAACGAACGCATTGGCGCGGCATGGGGCAGCAAGCTGCTGTATTTCAAGGCGGGGACGTATGTGCAGGACAACAGTGGCGACAGCAAGGAAGGTGCACGGGTGACGTTTGCCAAGCTGGATATTGATCATGAGTGAACGATGGCTTGTTTGATCTTTAAGTCGGCGCTGTCCGCGATGGCGGTGGGTCAGTGACCGGATAAGCTGTTTGACCGTCCGCCATCGCGGGCAAGCCCGGCTCCCACATGTGCCCTACGTCGATTGAGGGTTAAGGGTCTGTCCTACACGATTCGCCGAGCGCGACCTGCAAGCGGATCAAATCCCGGCCAAAAAAAAGCCCGCATCGCTGCGGGCTTCTTTTTAAACGCCTGAGGCTCAGTTCACCTTGGCGTTCAACTCACCTTTCAGGTAACGCTGGTACATCGCTTCCAACGAGATCGGCTTGATCTTCGAAGCATTGCCCGCAGTACCAAACGCTTCATAACGTGCGATACACACATCGCGCATCGCCGTCACGGTGGCGCCGAAGAATTTACGTGGGTCGAATTCGCTCGGGTTGGTGGCCATCAGGCGACGCATCGCGCCGGTGGACGCCAGGCGCAGGTCGGTGTCGATGTTGACCTTGCGCACGCCGTACTTGATGCCTTCGACGATTTCTTCAACCGGTACGCCGTAGGTTTCTTTGATGTCGCCGCCGTACTGGTTGATGATCGCCAGCCACTCTTGCGGCACCGAGGAGGAACCGTGCATCACCAGGTGGGTGTTGGGGATGCGCTTGTGGATTTCCTTGATGCGGTCGATGGCCAGCACGTCGCCGGTAGGCGGCTTGGTGAACTTGTAGGCGCCGTGGCTGGTGCCGATGGCGATGGCCAGGGCGTCGACCTGAGTCTTCTTGACGAAGTCGGCAGCTTCTTCCGGGTCGGTCAGCATCTGGCTGTGATCCAGCACGCCTTCGGCGCCGATGCCGTCTTCTTCGCCGGCCATGCCGGTTTCCAGGGAACCCAGGCAGCCCAGCTCGCCTTCAACCGATACGCCGCAGGCGTGAGCCATGGCCACGGTTTGTTGGGTGACGCGCACGTTGTACTCGTAGTCGGTCGGGGTCTTGCCGTCTTCGCCGAGGGAGCCATCCATCATCACCGAGCTGAAGCCCAGTTGGATGGAACGCTGGCACACGTCTGGGCTGGTGCCGTGGTCCTGGTGCATGCACACCGGGATGTGCGGGAACTCTTCGATCGCAGCGAGGATCAGGTGACGCAGGAACGGGGCGCCGGCATATTTGCGCGCACCGGCCGAGGCCTGGACGATCACTGGAGAGTCGGTCTTGTCAGCGGCTTCCATGATGGCGCGCATCTGCTCAAGGTTGTTGACGTTAAAAGCTGGGACGCCATAGCCGAACTCGGCTGCGTGGTCCAGCATTTGACGCATGCTGATAAGTGCCATTGTGTTGTCTCTCCCGGTCGAGGGTCGTTAATCGTGCAAGCCTGCCGTAGCGGCGGCTGCTATTCAAGTTATTGCCGGTCAGGCTTTGCATGCCTGGCTGGCTGAATCGTTTTTTGTGAGCCGGACTCAACGCCGACATCACTTTGAAACCGTATCAATGTGGGAGGGGCAGTGCGACGATTCGACTTGCCCGCGACGGCGATTTACCTGTCGACATCGCGGGTGGCTGACCCAACGCTATCGGGGGCAAGTCGAATCGTCGCACCGCCCCTCCCACATTTTGGTCTCATTAATGTTGAGACCGTGTTCTGTTTACTGGGCCTTGCAGCCGCGCCCGATCAAATCGTCGGTGGCAACCCAGTAAACCAGGCCTTCCTCACCTTTTGTGTGAAACGCCAACTGGTCGTTGCTGTACAACACGCCCGACGCCGCCACGTCCTGCTTGAGGCGGTAAACCTGGGGCGAGCCGCCGAGACGGACGTCCACTTCGGTGCGGGCCGGGTTGGCAAAGCGCCAGTTGACCTCGGCCTTGCTGTCGCAGGTCCAGGTCGTCCATTTGTCGGCAGGCTCTGCCTTGTTGAACATGTTCATACTGCTGCAACCGGCCAGTAGGGCCAGTGCTGCCAGGGCGAAAACGCCTTTCATTGCCAATCCTCGCACGCAGGCCCAAGGGCTGCGTTGCAGTCGGTTAGTTGATCAGACCCGTCAAGGGCAACCCTGTTCCTGACCGTTGGGCGCAGAGTCGTATTTCTCCAGCCGTTCGTTGCCCAGGCGCTTGTTGATCACCGGCATGGTCTCGGCTTGCCAATCGGCCTGGTTGCAGTTTTTTTTCTGCACAGGCAGCACTTTTCCAGGCGCCGGCGCCGCGCTCGGCGTGCTGCCGCAGCCGGCCAACAGGCCCGCTGCAATCACCAGTGCCAACGACTTGATCATGGGAATGCTCCTTTTCCTGATCTGCCTCAGCCTTTGGCTCGGCTTTCCAGGACTTCAACGGCAGGCAGGACTTTGCCTTCGACAAATTCAAGGAACGCGCCGCCACCGGTGGAAATGTAGGAGATCTGGTCGGCAACGCCATATTTATCGATGGCCGCCAGGGTGTCGCCGCCGCCGGCGATGGAGAATGCCGAGCTTTCGGCGATGGCTTTGGCCAGCACTTTGGTGCCGTTGCCGAACTGGTCGAACTCGAACACGCCGACCGGGCCGTTCCACAGGATGGTCCGGGAGGCTTTCAGCAGCTCTGCGAAGTTGGCCGCAGTTTGCGGGCCGATGTCCAGGATCATGTCATCGGCCTCTACGTCATCGATGAGTTTGACCGTGGCTTCGGCGCTTTCGGCGAATTCCTTGGCCACGACCACGTCCACCGGCAGCGGCACGCTGACCTTGGCGGCGATGGCCCGCGCGGTGTCCAGCAGGTCCGGCTCGTACAGCGACTTGCCCACCGGGTGGCCGGCTGCCGCCAGGAACGTGTTGGCAATGCCGCCGCCGACGATCAGTTGGTTGCAGATCTGGCTCAGGCTGTTGAGCACGTCCAGCTTGGTGGAGACTTTGGAGCCGGCCACGATGGCCGCCATTGGCTGGGCCGGCGCACCCAGGGCCTTGCCCAGTGCGTCCAGCTCGGCAGCCAGCAACGGGCCAGCAGCCGCGACCTTGGCGAACTTGGCCACGCCGTGGGTCGAGCCTTCGGCACGGTGAGCGGTGCCGAATGCGTCCATCACGAACACGTCGCACAGGGCGGCGTATTGCTGGGCCAGTTCGTCACTGTTCTTTTTCTCGCCCTTGTTGAAGCGCACGTTTTCGAACAGCACGATGTCGCCGGCCTTCACGTCGACGCCGCCCAGGTAGTCAGCTACCAGCGGCACGTCGCGGCCCAGGGCCTTGCTCAGGTAATCGGCCACAGGCTTGAGGCTGTTTTCAGCCGAGAACTCACCTTCGGTCGGACGACCCAGGTGGGAGCAAACCATCACGGCTGCGCCTTTTTCCAGGGCCAGCTTGATGGTCGGCAGCGAGGCCAGGATTCGCGCATCGCTGGTGACAACACCGTCCTTGATTGGGACGTTGAGGTCTTCGCGAATCAGTACGCGTTTACCTTGCAGATCGAGGTCGGTCATCTTCAACACGGTCATGGGTGGCAATTCCTGAGAGTCTTTGAATTAGAGAACGGATTTTGGGGCGGCTATTTGCAGATAGTGCTCTGCAACGTCCAGCATTCGGTTGGCAAACCCCCATTCGTTGTCGAACCAGGCCAGGATGTTCACCAGCCTCGGGCCGGAAACGCGGGTCTGGCTGGCATCGACAATCGCCGAATGCGGGTCATGGTTGAAATCACAACTGGCGTGAGGCAATTCAGTGTAGGCCAACAAGCCTTTGAGCGGGCCGCTGGCGGCGGCGTCGCGCAGAATCCGGTTGACCTCCACGGCATCGGTGTCGCTGACGGTTTGCATGGTGATGTCCAGACAGGACACGTTCACCGTCGGCACCCGCACGGCTTTGGCCTGAATTCTCCCGGCAAGTTCCGGCAACAGTCGTTCGATGCCACGCGCAAGGCCAGTGGACACCGGAATCACCGACTGAAACGCCGAACGCGTGCGACGCAGGTCTTCGTGGTGATAAGCGTCGATCACCGGCTGGTCGTTCATGGCCGAGTGGATAGTGGTAATCGACACGTAGTCCACGCCGATCGCCTGATCCAGCAGGCGCAACAGCGGCACGCTGCAGTTGGTGGTGCAGGAGGCGTTGGACACCAGCCGCTCATCGCCGGTCAGGCAATCCTGATTGATGCCGTAGACGATGGTGGCGTCGACATCCGCCTCGCTGGCCATCGGCTGGGAAAACAGCACGCGGGGTGCGCCGGCGTCGAGAAAACGCTGGCCGTCGGCACGGGTGTTATAGGCACCGGAGCATTCCAATACCAGGTCGACGCCCAGCGCCGCCCAGTCGATGCCCTCGGGGGTGGCACTGCGCAACACTTTCACGCAGTCGCCCTTGATATGCAGACAATCGCCGTCGACCCGTACTTCGCCGGGGAACCGGCCGTGGGTGGAGTCAAAGCGTGTCAGGTATTCGATGCTGGCCATGTCGGCCAAATCGTTGATCGCAACAATCTCAAACCCGGCCGCCGGCCCTCGCTCGAACAGAGCACGCAAGACGCAACGACCAATGCGGCCGTAGCCGTTGAGTGCAACTTTGTAGGGACGCGGTTGGGGCATGGGGTTCTCGATTACCTTGGGTAACAGGGTGAATGTGCCACCGCCTTCGCGAGCAAGCCCGCTCCCACATTTGAAATGCATTCCAAATGTGGGAGCGGGCTTGCTCGCGAAGGCGTCAGTACAGCCACCGCAATTTACAGCCTTAGTCTTCCAGCAGCTCTTCAGCCTGACCCAGGATGTTTTCCAGGGTGAAACCGAACTCTTCGAACAAGGCTGGCGCCGGCGCCGACTCACCGTAGGTGGTCATGCCGATCACGCGGCCTTCCAGGCCCACGTACTTGTACCAGTAGTCGGCGTGAGCCGCTTCGATGGCGATACGCGCACTGACCTGCAACGGCAATACCGATTGCTTGTAGTCAGCGTCCTGAGCTTCAAACACGCTGGTGCATGGCATGGACACCACGCGCACGTTATGGCCTTGGGCAGTCAGCTTGTCGTAGGCCTGAACGGTCAGGCCGACTTCGGAACCGGTGGAGATCAGGATCAGCTCCGGCTCGCCGATGCAGTCCTTGAGCACGTAGCCACCACGGCTGATGTCGGCGATCTGCGCGTCGGTGCGCACCTGATGTTGCAGGTTCTGACGCGAGAAGATCAGCGCCGAAGGGCCGTCCTTGCGCTCGATCGCGTGCTTCCAGGCCACGGCGGATTCGACCGCGTCGGCTGGGCGCCAGCAATCGAGGTTCGGCGTAGTGCGCAGGCTGGTCAGTTGCTCGACCGGCTGGTGGGTCGGACCGTCTTCGCCCAGGCCGATGGAGTCGTGGGTGTACACGTGGATCACGCGTTTCTTCATCAGCGCGGCCATGCGCACGGCGTTGCGCGCGTATTCCATGAACATCAGGAAGGTCGCGCCGTAAGGCACCAGGCCGCCGTGCAGGGACACGCCGTTCATGATGGCGCTCATGCCGAACTCGCGCACGCCGTAGTACATGTAGTTGCCGCTGGCGTCTTCGGCCGAAACACCTTTGCAACCTTTCCACAGGGTCAGGTTGGAACCGGCCAGGTCGGCCGAACCGCCGAGGAACTCAGGCAGCAGCGGGCCAAAGGCGTTCAGGGTGTTCTGGCTGGCTTTACGGCTGGCGATGGTCTCGCCCTTGGCCGCGACTTCGGCGATGTAGGCCGAGGCTTTCTCCGAGAAGTCGGCAGGCAGGTCACCGGCGAGACGGCGCACCAGCTCATTGGCAAGCGCAGGGAATTCGGCGGAGTAGGCGGCGAAACGCTGGTCCCACTCGGCTTCGGCGGCCAGGCCTTTTTCCTTGGCATCCCATTCGGCGTAGATGTCGGCCGGGATTTCGAACGGGCCGTAGTTCCACTTCAGCGCTTCACGGGTCAGGGCGATTTCCGCGTCACCCAGTGGGGCGCCGTGGCAGTCTTCTTTACCTTGCTTGTTCGGCGAGCCGAAACCGATGGTGGTCTTGCAGCAGATCAGGGTCGGCTGCTCGCTCTTGCGGGCGGTGTCGATGGCGGTCTTGATTTCTTCCGGGTCGTGGCCGTCGACGTTGCGGATCACTTGCCAGTTGTAGGCTTCGAAACGCTTAGGGGTGTCATCGGTGAACCAGCCTTCGACTTCGCCGTCGATGGAGATGCCGTTGTCGTCGTAGAAGGCAATCAGCTTGCCCAGGCCCAGGGTGCCGGCCAGGGAGGAAACTTCGTGGGAAATGCCTTCCATCATGCAGCCATCACCCAGGAATACGTAGGTGTGGTGGTCGACGATGTCGTGGCCGGGGCGGTTGAACTGCGCGCCCAGGACTTTTTCAGCCAGCGCGAAACCGACGGCGTTGGCCAGGCCTTGGCCCAGGGGACCGGTGGTGGTCTCGACGCCTGGGGTGTAGCCGAATTCCGGGTGGCCCGGGGTGCGGCTGTGCAGCTGACGGAAGCTCTTCAGATCGTCGATAGTGAGATCGTAGCCGGTCAGGTGCAGCAGCGAGTAGATCAGCATCGAGCCGTGGCCGTTGGACAGCACGAAGCGGTCACGGTCGGCGAACGCTGGGTTGCTCGGGTTGTGTTTCAGGTAGTCACGCCAAAGGACCTCGGCGATATCCGCCATGCCCATCGGGGCACCGGGATGGCCGCTGTTGGCTTTTTGCACGGCATCCATGCTGAGGGCACGAATGGCGTTGGCACGCTCACGACGGCTGGGCATCGCTGTTCTCCTGAGGGTTGAATAAAAGAAACGGAAAAAAGGACCGGCATTTTCCCTCAGCCACCGCCTGCGGGCAATGACAGATAGTCACTTGAGGGTGTTTTTCCTGTGGTTTGCGCGGCAATCGCCTGCAGAACTCGGCCGCCCCTTCGTCTAAGAGGGATAGCGCTCGCTTATAACCGCCACTTATCGACCAATATCAAAACTTTTTGATATTGACCTTGCGATGATTTCCACCCATCACTAGACTGCTGGCCTTATGAACCTACCCGTGCCCTCCCTGCGTCCCGACGATGGCGATGAACTGGCTGCCTTATGCAAGGCCGCTGGCGACCCGTTGCGCCTGAACGTACTGCGGGTGCTGGCCAACGATTCCTTCGGCGTGCTGGAACTGGCGCAGATCTTCGCCATTGGTCAGTCGGGCATGAGCCATCACTTGAAGGTCCTGGCCCAGGCCGACCTGGTGGCCACCCGTCGCGAAGGCAACGCGATTTTTTACCGCCGCGCCCTGCCCCACACCGAGCTGCTCGGCGGCAAGCTGCACAGTGCGCTGCTGGAAGAAGTGGACAACTTAAGTCTGCCCAGCGACGTGCAGTCGCGCATCGGCCAAGTGCATGGGCAGCGCGCAGCGGCTAGCCAGGACTTTTTCTCACGGGTTGCCGAAAAGTTTCGCGCCCAGCAGGACCTGATCGCCGGCTTGCCCCAATATCGCGAAAGTGTACTGGCGCTGCTGGACAAGCTGAGCTTCAGTCATGAAGCGACCGCCCTGGAAGTCGGGCCAGGGGATGGCGGCTTTTTGCCGGAGCTGGCGCGCCGTTTTCACCAGGTCACGGCGCTGGACAACAGCCCGGCGATGCTCGAACTGGCGCGCCAGTTGTGCGAGCGCGAGGCCCTGGGCAACGTCAGCCTGCAGTTGGCGGACGCCCTGAATGACACCAGCCTGCGGGCCGATTGCGTGGTGCTGAACATGGTCCTGCACCATTTCGCGGCCCCCGCCGACGCCCTCAAGCAGATGGCGAATTTGCTGCAACCCGGCGGTAGCCTGCTGGTTACAGATTTATGCAGCCACAACCAGAATTGGGCCAGGGAGGCCTGCGGTGATCTCTGGTTGGGTTTTGAACAGGACGATCTGGCCCGTTGGGCCACCGCTGCGGGACTCGTTCCCGGGGAAAGCCTCTATGTAGGTTTACGTAATGGTTTCCAGATTCAGGTCCGCCATTTTCAGCGACCGGCTGGCGACACTCACCATCGGTAAATATCAGGAAAACATCGAGATGAGCGAATACTCCCTTTTCACCTCCGAGTCCGTGTCTGAAGGGCATCCGGACAAAATCGCCGACCAGATTTCTGATGCGGTGCTGGACGCCATCATTGCTGAAGACAAGTTCGCCCGTGTGGCGTGCGAGACTCTGGTGAAAACGGGCGTGGCGATCATCGCCGGCGAAGTCACCACCTCGGCCTGGGTCGACCTGGAGCATATCGTCCGTGAGGTGATCACCAACATCGGCTACAACAGCTCCAACGTCGGCTTTGACGGCGCCACCTGCGGCGTGATGAACATCATCGGCAAGCAGTCCCCAGACATCAACCAAGGTGTCGACCGCGCCAAGCCAGAAGACCAGGGCGCCGGCGACCAGGGCCTGATGTTCGGCTATGCCAGCAACGAAACCGACGTGCTGATGCCGGCACCGATCACCTTCTCGCACCAGTTGGTGCAGCGCCAGGCCGAAGCCCGTAAATCCGGCCTGCTGCCGTGGCTGCGGCCGGACGCCAAGTCCCAAGTAACCTGCCGTTATGAAGGCGGCAAAGTGGTCGGCATCGATGCTGTCGTGCTGTCAACCCAGCACAACCCGGACGTTTCCTACGCCGACCTGCGCGAAGGCGTGATGGAGCTGATCGTCAAGCACGTACTGCCGGCTGAACTGCTGAGCAAGGACACCCAGTTCCATATCAACCCGACCGGCCAGTTCATCATTGGTGGCCCGGTGGGCGACTGCGGCCTGACCGGGCGCAAGATCATCGTCGACAGCTACGGCGGCATGGCCCGTCACGGCGGTGGCGCGTTCTCCGGTAAAGATCCATCCAAGGTTGACCGTTCGGCAGCCTACGCCGGTCGCTACGTGGCCAAGAACATCGTCGCCGCCGGCCTGGCCGAGCGTTGCGAGATTCAGGTGTCCTACGCTATCGGTGTGGCCCAGCCTACGTCGATCTCGCTGAACACCTTCGGCACCGGCAAGATCAGCGATGACAAGATCGTCAAGCTGGTGCGTGAGATCTTCGACCTGCGCCCTTACGCAATCACCACCATGCTCGACCTGCTGCACCCGATGTACCAGGAAACCGCGGCCTACGGCCACTTCGGCCGTACCCCGGCGCAGAAGACGGTCGGCGACGACACCTTCACCACGTTCACCTGGGAAAAAACCGACCGCGCCGACGACCTGCGTATCGCTGCCGGCCTGTAATCGCTTGCGGTACTCAAAGCCCTGCCGGGTTCGCCCGGCGGGGCTTTTTATTGGTGCGCGATTCGCGTCGTGCTTCACATTTTTTGGATCCAAACCTTGCAGGCCAAATAATGGCCCACTAGAATCCGCGCCCTCCCGGGCCTTCCACCTAATTATGGATATTGCACTGCGCCAGCCCGGGACTCATCAACGCGCAGGCAATCGAACATTGAGGTTTTCATGCGCATTTCCACGCTCGCCCCGACCGCCCTGCTGCTCAGCCTGTTCGCCCTGCCGGTAAATGCCGCCGACCTGAGCGCACTGAGTGGCGCACTGAGCTCCCAACTCGGTGGCGGCAACTCCGGCGACTGCCAACAGCAAGCCAAAGACCTGCAAACCAAGATCGATGCGGCCAATGCCAAAAACGACACCTTGAAAGTGAAGGCCTTCGAAGCCGCGCTGGAGCAGGTCAACAAAGGCTGTAACAAACTCGCCGAGTCCCAGGCCAACGTCGATACCAAGCAGCAAAAGCAGCAGGCCAAGACTGAAAACAACGATGCAGTGAAAGCCTTGGGTGGTCTGTTCAAGTAAGCAGAAACACCCGGTAAAAAGCCCCGACCTGTCGGGGCTTTTTTGTGGGCGCGAAGATCCCTTAGGCTGAGCGCCCCTTACCGAGCAAGGATGCTCCCGATGCGCCTGCTGATTGTTCTTTTACTCAGTGTTCTAACCGGGTTGGCCAGGGCTGAAGAGTGCCCCGATGATGCGCGCGCGCAGATCGGCCCGCTGGCCCGGCAAATCAGTCTCTGGGATGACAACTACCACCGGCTTGGCCATTCGCCCATCAGCGATGAACTCTACGACCAGGCCCGCCAACGCCTGGCTCACTGGCACCGGTGCTTTCCCCAACCGGCTGCGGTAGCTGACAAGCCATTGGCCAGCTCACGGGGCACCTCGCCGCACCCGGTGGCCCATACGGGCCTGGAAAAATTGCTCGACGAACACGCCGTCGGCGAATGGCTCCGGGCTCGCCAAGACGTCTGGATTCAGCCCAAGGTCGATGGTGTCGCCGTGACTCTGGTCTACCGCCAGGGGCGCTTGCGCCAAGTAATCAGCCGAGGCGACGGCCTGCTCGGCCAGGATTGGTCTGCCTCCGCGAAAAAAATCCCCGGCATCGTCCAGCAACTGCCAGAGCCCATCGACCTTGTGCTGCAAGGTGAGCTCTACTGGCGTCTCGACGACCACGTGCAATCGACCCTCGGCGGGCTTAATGCGCGCAGCAAGGTGGCCGGCCTGATGAACCGTCGACAATTGAACGACACCGAGGCGGCCGGGATCGGTCTGTTTGTCTGGGCCTGGCCCGATGGCCCGGCAGACTTTACCGAACGCCTGGCCACCCTGGCTGGCTGGGGCTTCACCGACAGCCAACGCTACAGCCGGCCCATTCAGGACATCGCCGACGCCGCACGCTGGCGCACCTACTGGTACAACCATCCACTGCCTTTTGCCAGTGATGGCGTCGTGCTGCACCAGGCCACCCGCGCACCCGCCAAGCGCTGGCAGGTCAGCACGCCTTACTGGGCGGTCGCCTGGAAATATCCCGCAGCAAAGGCCCTGGCGCTGGTACGCAAGGTGCAATTCAACATCGGCCGCACCGGGCGCATCACGCCGGTCCTGGAACTCGAACCGGTGCGGCTGGACGACAGGCAGATCAGCCGCGTCAGCACCGGCTCCCTGCAACGCTGGAAAACAATGGATATCCGCCCCGGCGACCAGGTTTCCATCAGTCTCGCCGGCCAGGTCATTCCGCGATTGGACGAGGTGATCCTGCGCAACGAGACAAGAGTGGACATCCAAGTCCCCAGTGCCCGGGACTTTCACGCCCTGAGTTGCTGGCAACTGGACCCTGGCTGTGAAGAACAGTTGCTGGCCCGCCTGACCTGGTTGAGCGGCAACCAGGGCCTGGGCCTGCCGCATATGGGCCGGGAGACGTGGAACGTATTGATCCAGGCCGGTCTAATCGCAGGCTTCCTCGATTGGTTGACCCTGGATGCGGCAGAGCTTGCTAACATTGAAGGCTTCGGCGATCGCAGCCGTGCGCGGGTGCTCGACAGTATTCGCAGCGCACGGCAACGGCCTTTTGCTCAATGGCTCAAAGCCCTGGGCGTGCCGCCCGCAGCACGCAATAACCTGGAAGGCGACTGGCAGGCGCTGGTTGCCAAGGACACCCAAGCCTGGCTGGCCCTGGATGGCATCGGCCCGGGACGCGCGGCGCAACTGAGCGCTTTTTTTCGCGACCCGCAGATCCAGGCGTTGGCTGAGACACTACGCGTGGCTGGGATTGACGGGTTTTGAACCTGACCCGGCCACTAGATTGCGACTTTGGAGCTCCCTATGAAATTTTTAGCCCCTTTTGCCCTGCTGACCGTCGCATGTTTCATGGCGACGCCGCTGCTGGCAGCCGAAGAAGCAACCCCACTGACCGGCTGCGCCGCCAAGCGCCAGGCCATCATCACCCAGATCGAACAGGCCAAGGCCCATGGCAACAGCGCACAACAGGCCGGCCTGGAAAAAGCCCTAAGTGAAGTCACAGCCAACTGCACCGACGCCGCCTTGAAAAAGGAGCGCGAAAACAAGGTGCTCGACGCCAAGCACGACGTCAGCCGCCGTCAGGCCGACCTCGACAAGGCGATGAAAAAAGGCGACGCGGACAAGATCAACAAACGTAAGGACAAACTGGCCGAGTCGCGCAAAGCACTGCAGGATGCGGTAGAAGAACTCGACCAGTAAACCGGTCAGTGGTCCCGGAACTGCTTATGGCAGGCGCTGCAGGCATCTTCGACTTTCTGCACCGCAGGCGTAAGGTTACTGGCCTTGTAGGGCTGCACCTGACTTGCGATCACCAATTCACCGGTGGCCGCTTCAAGGTCGCGGGCCAGTTGCTGGAATTGCGCCTGTTTTTGCCAGACGTCGTCCTTGGCGCTGGTGTGGTCTTCCTCACGCACGCTCGGGAAATGCTTCCACGGTTCATGGGACAACGCATCGAGCTTGACCGCGCCTTCGGCGAACTTCGCGCCGTCGAACGGGATGCGTCCACGCAACATGCCACCCAGGTCTTCGCCGGTCTTGAGCATTTGCTTGAAGATCGCCTTGCGCTGGCCCAGGGGCGAATTCGGATCAACGCCGCCACAGGCAGACAGCGCCAGGCAGGCGAGCAGTACAACAGTCAGTTTTTTAAAAGTCATGGTGGCTTCGAGGTCACGGGAAAACGGCGGCCAGTATCCTCGCCCCACCCGTAAAGACCAATAGCCCTATTAACGATAAGGGTTGCCCAAACGCGTCGGCGAGCGGGCAATCGCTTCAGGAATTGCTTGTATGAATATCGCTTTGAAACCCTGGAGCCGCCGCCTGGCGTGGGCTCTACCGATGATCGCAGTGCTGGCCGGCTGCGATGTGGGCAAGGATGCGCACAAAGATGAAACTATCAAACCCCATGCGGTGGCCACCTATGTGAGCGCACCGTGGGAAGCGCTGCCGGCGGTGTCCGATAGCGAACTGCTAGCCGGGTTTGAATCCTGGCGCAGCGCCTGCCAACGCCTCAAGGCTGACCCGGTGTGGGGCGCGACCTGCGCGGCGGCAACTGCAGTGCCAGGGGATGCGGCGGCGGTTCGCGGTTTTCTCAAGGAGCGCCTGGACGTATTCGGCCTGCGCTCGGCCGACAACACCCCGAACGGCCTGATCACCGGCTACTACGAGCCGGTCTACCCCGGCAGCCTGACCGAAACCCCTACCGCCCATGTGCCCGTGTACGGCGTGCCGGACGACCTGATCATCGTCAACCTCGAAAGCATCTACCCGGAACTCAAGGGCAAGCGCCTGCGCGGCCGCCTGGAAGGTCGTGTGCTCAAGCCGTATGACGACGCCAGCACGATCAACGGCCAAGGCTCCACCGCCAAGCCGATCGCCTGGCTGACCGACCCGATGGACCTGCAATTCCTGCAGATCCAGGGTTCGGGCCGAATTCAACTGGCTGGCGGGCGCCAACTGCGTATCGGCTACGGCGACCAGAACGGCTACCCCTACCGCCCTATCGGCCGCTGGCTGGTGGAACAAGGCGAGCTGAAGAAAGAAGACGTGACCATGGGCGCCATCGCCGCCTGGGCCAAGGCGCACCCGCAGCGCATTCCGCAACTGCTGGCGAGCAACCCCAGCTACGTGTTCTTCAGCGCTCGCCCCGACAGCAACGAAGGCCCACGCGGCTCGCTCAACGTGCCGCTGACCGCCGGCTACAGCGTAGCGGTGGATCGCAAGGTGATTCCGCTGGGCAGCCTGTTGTGGCTGTCGACCACACGCCCGGATGGCACACCGATCGTGCGCCCTGTCGCCGCGCAGGATACCGGCGGCGCAATCACCGGCGAAGTGCGCGCGGACTTGTTCTGGGGCACAGGGGAAGCAGCAGGCGAACTGGCAGGGAATATGAAGCAGCAGGGGCAGATCTGGATGTTGTGGCCCAAGGGCGCCGTATTACCCCAGGTGCCGGATGCCCCAGCCGGCACCTGACCGACGCTGATCGACAATGTGGGAGCAAGCCGGCTCCCACACGGCGGCAGGCGTTAGATCGAGACGAAGAAGAAACTCACAATCAGCGCCATGCCAACCGCCCACACCAGCGAGCGCAGGATGGCCCAGTCCGCCAGGTAGCAGATGATGTACAGCAGGCGACTGGTGATAAACAACACCGCGAGGACATTGATCGTGACCAGTTCGGCGTTGCCAGCCAGGTGCGCGATGATCACAGCGGCAGCAAACGCCGGGGTCACTTCAAAGCTGTTGAGCTGCGCGCTGTGGGCACGTTTGGCGAAGCCTTCCAAGGTATCGAGGAAGGCACGCGGGTCATGGTTCTGCCGTGGCCCGAACTTGCCGCCGCTGAATTTGGCCACACCTATACACAGGTAAGGCAGAAAGATTGCGATCAATACACACCAGAAAGCGACAGTCATTACTCATTCCTTTTTTGGTTTTATCAAGACGGCTAGCGTTTTATCACGAACATGCTGGTCAGCCCCCATCCACAGGCGATGGGCCCAACTGCATGACCCAAAGCACCCAAGCGTAGCTCATCAACACACGCCCCGGTCGGCGCCGGTAGCGCCTCCGCTCACTGATCCTTATTGATCCGCTGCGGATGCCTCGGGTCCGCTGCAGCCTTGCCCGGCAGGCTGCTTTCGCTGCGGATCTGCGCGTGGCTGATCAGCGCAAAGATACAGCTCCCGCCAATGATATTGCCGGCCAGGGTCGGCCCGGCGAATATTAGCCAGAAATCCTTCCACGGCAATTCGCCGGCAAATACCAGGTAAGACACTTCCGCCGAACCGACCACGATGTGGGTGAAATCCCCCAGCGCCATCAGGTAGGTGATCAGGATGATGATCCAGATCTTGGCGCTTTCCATCGACGGGATCATCCACACCATGGTGGCGATCATCCAGCCGGAAACGATGCCCTTGGCGAACATCTGGCCGGGGGCGTTTTCCATGACTTTGCGTCCGATCTCAAGGAAGGCCAAGTCGGTCTTAGTATCGAAGATCGGCAAGTGCAGCATCACATAGGCCACCAGCAAGGTGCCGCACAAGTTACCCACCAGCACCACCGTCCACAGGCGCAGAAGACGCCCGGCATTGGCCAGGGTCGGTTTGCTCATCACCGGCAGCACTGCGGTCAGGGTGTTTTCAGTGAACAACTGCTGGCGTGCGAGGATCACCGCCAAAAAGCCCGCGCAATAGCCGAAGCTGGCGATGACTTTGAACCCTTCACCGTCCGGCAGGCGCGAGTTGAGTAGGCCCATGCCCATCAGTGAGAGGCCCATAGTCAGGCCCGCCGCCAGCGCCGACCACCACAATGCCGCCACCGAGCGCTCGAGCTCCTGATCGCCCTGAGTGCGGATGATTTCATGCAGTACAGCCGCGCGGGGCGGCTGGTTCTTGTCAACGTCGTGCTGTTCTTCCTGCGACAGGTTGGGGGTTTTGCCGTCGTCGTTCGTGGCCATGATGTTCCAGAGTCCAAGAGGTGTCTGTAGCTACGACAGGCTGGAGCAATGGCTGTTCAGTGGCGTGGCAACTAAACCGGTATGCGCCAGGCTTTGGCCATCTCCACCGTGGTCGAGCGGAACGATTTTGACCAGGGTTTGTTGCGCGCACCGTAGTGCTGAATGATGTCGTCGAGCACTCGGTTGAACTCAGCGGGGGTGGTCGCCTTGGCCAAATTACCTGCGGCGCGTTGCAACAAGTCGACGTTGGCGCCTGTCTGGCCGGGGCGGTACAGCGATGGGTAGATGACCTCGCGGGTGAAATTTTCGGCCTTTACCGAGAGGTCGCGCCTTTTCATTTCGGCGACCGCACTGGCCATGACCTTGGACATCGGCGAGGCGCCCGAAGCCTGCTTGGCCGCCACCTGCAACAACTGCTGAAAATTGCGCTGCCCCGCTGCATTCAGGCGCCGCCCCAGCCACTCGACATGTTCAGGCCGGCTGGCGCGAGCGCATCCAGGTTGCGCAGCGCGGCAGACAGTTCAGGGGTGAAGATCAAGCTGTCGTAGTTCTGGTTCACCTTGGCAATGGCATTGTCCAGGGACTGCAATGCTTGTTGCGCGCTCTTTCTGAACCTCAATACCGCAGCCGCAGCCGGCTCTTTCTGCAAGGTTTCCTGCACACTGGCCAACATCTCATCGTCCATCGCCAGCACAGCGTCGTCCAATGAAGCAAACGTGTGATGCTCGCGAACCGTGTCGCGTTGCTCCAAGTGCGCCGCCACGGTTTTGCGCGCGTGTGCCTGCAGATGCTGCTTGTGCTCGGCGCTCATGGTGAAGTTCACGGTGCCGTTGAGTGTGCCGCGAAAATCCCCCTTATTCGTCTTCAGCCGCAGGACCACTGTCTGCTCGGCAAACGCCTTGAGCCGTTCATCTTGATAGGCCTCGGCGGACGTATGGGACGTTCCCGTCACCTTATCGACGAGGCCACTGAAAAACCCGCCGCTTTTTTTCGGCGTTGCAGCGTCTTCGGCTTCAAATTTGACGATCAGAGACTCGTACTGGCTTAGCGGACTTTCTGCAAACGAGCGCTCGATCACCCCGGGAGCCGGCGTGTTGAGCAGCAGGCCACCGTCCTGAAACGCCGTGGCTTCGGCAGTTTCCTGAAAGGCATGGCCCTGCTCGGTCGGGCGCTTGAAAAGCACCGGCAATGACGCCGAAATGTGCGCGGCGCGGGCGATGTCCATGTCTGGGGTCAAGCTGGCGTTAAACGCCACCAATTGCGGGCGGCCGTCGAACATACCTGTGCCGGTGATATTGAGTGGCTTGATCGCCGGGATATGTCGGCTCAACACCTCAAGATCGCGAAAAGTCGGCGCGTCGCCGGCGCTGAGCCGGTCAGCAATTTTCATGACTGCGCCTGGCCGGGTGGCCCTTGGCGTGGCGGCGATATGGGCGAGGATCGACTGGCGTGACTCGTTGCGCAGCAATTCTTCCAGGGGATACGCCTCGGTTTGCAGGCGCGGCATCAACGTCAGCAGCAATTGGGCGATATTGCCTGCGGGCACTGGCAAGCGCCCGATGAGTTTGCCAATACGAGTACTGGCCTCTTGCAGCCAGGCCGTCAACGGGTCGTTGCTATTCAACAGGCTCGGCAGGTCGATGCTGTTCGATAGCTTGCCGAAGACCTCGGCGTTCATGCCACTGGCGAGCAACGTTGCAGAAATCGCGCCGGCCGATGAGCCGGAAATAACCTGGATACCTTGCAGCTTCCCGCTGTCCTCAAGCGCCTGCACCATCCCCGGATAGGCAATGCCTTTGGCTCCCCCGCCACTGAGCACCAGATGGCTGGGCGGTGGCGGCGACACCACAATGTCCACCTGGCCGTTAATGTCGCGGGAGAGGCTCAGCTTGCGCGGCCCAACCCCTTCAACCAAGGTCGGTTTCACGCCTTGGCTGAAGGAGGATTGTGGCGACTGAAGCGAAGGCGGCCGAATTTGGGCAGCCGGATTGGAGGACACTTTCATACACAGGCTCTCAATACAGGATGTAGTCCTGAGTGATGAGAACGCCCGGGAAAGATCCACCTGGAATGATTTGGTAAAGCAATCAAACCGGTGAGCGGTTACGCAGGGTGGCTGTCTTCCTTGAACTGGTCCTTCACGTACTTGATCTCGGTCCGGCCGTGCGGCGCGGGCAAACCGTCTTCGCCGAGGTTGACGAAGACCATTTTTTCCACAGTGAGGATGCTTTTGCGGGTGATCTTGTTGCGCACTTCACAGGTCAGGGTGATGGAGGTGCGGCCGAAATCGGTGGCGGTGATGCCCAGCTCGATGATGTCGCCCTGGCGCGAGGCGCTGACGAAGTTGATTTCGGAGATGTACTTGGTCACCACCCGCTGGTTGCCCAATTGAACAATCGCGTAAATGGCCGCTTCCTCGTCGATCCAGCGCAGCAGGCTGCCACCGAACAGGGTGCCGTTGGGGTTGAGGTCTTCAGGTTTTACCCATTTGCGGGTGTGGAAGTTCATGGTCACTCCAAAACGTCTTGCCGAATGATGGGCAACATCATGGCAGAGCCCGGGCTCAAGCTCTATGCGCTATTGCCTATCAACCCCATGCGCGATCTTCATCCCGCCGACAGAAAGGCTTGGGAAGTGCCGCGTACACAGCTATAATCGCCCCCGCTTCAAAACGGTCATCTTCAGTTGATACCGTTCTCCCGCCACCTGTCCGAGGGGCGCTGCAGCAGGTTCAACCTGTCAGGCTCGGATGGGGCGTTGTCCGGCCTGGTTACCCTGGCCTGATACTAAACGCACAACGGCGCCCATTCGCACACTACGAATGGAGGCTCTTCATGAGCGCTGTAATTACGCCTGCAGATTTCAACGACTACAAAGTCGCCGACATGTCCCTCGCTGCCTGGGGCCGTCGCGAAACCTTTATCGCCGAATCCGAAATGCCAGCCCTGATGGGCCTGCGCAGCAAGTACGCCGCTGAGCAACCGCTCAAGGGCGCGAAGATTCTTGGCTGCATCCACATGACCATCCAGACTGCCGTGCTGATCGAAACCCTGGTTGCCCTGGGTGCCGAAGTGCGTTGGTCGTCCTGCAACATCTTCTCGACGCAAGACCAGGCTGCCGCCGCCATCGCTGCTGCCGGTATCGCGGTATTCGCCTGGAAAGGCGAGACCGAAGCAGAGTACGAGTGGTGCCTGGAGCAAACCATCCTGAAAGATGGCGCGCCATGGGATGCCAACATGATCCTCGACGACGGCGGCGACCTGACCGAGTTACTGCACAAGAAGTACCCGCAGATCCTCGACCGCGTCCACGGCGTGACCGAAGAAACCACCACCGGCGTACACCGCCTGCTGGACATGCTGGCCAAGGGCGAGCTGAAAATCCCGGCCATCAACGTCAACGACTCGGTGACCAAGAGCAAGAACGACAACAAGTACGGCTGCCGTCACAGCCTGAACGATGCCATCAAGCGCGGCACCGACCACCTGCTGTCGGGCAAGCAAGCCCTGGTGATCGGCTACGGTGACGTGGGCAAGGGTTCGTCCCAGTCCCTGCGTCAGGAAGGCATGATCGTCAAGGTCTCCGAAGTTGACCCGATCTGCGCCATGCAAGCCTGCATGGACGGTTTCGAAGTGGTTTCGCCGTTCATCGACGGTATCAACGACGGCAGCGAAGCAAGCATCGACAAGGCCCTACTGGGCAAGATCGACCTGATCGTGACCACCACCGGTAACGTGAATGTCTGCGATGCCAACATGCTCAAGGCCCTGAAAAAGCGCGCCGTGGTGTGCAACATCGGTCACTTCGACAACGAAATCGACACCGCTTTCATGCGCAAGAACTGGGCATGGGAAGAAGTGAAGCCACAGGTCCACAAGGTTCACCGTACCGGCTCGGGCGATTTCGACCCGCAGAACGACGACTACCTGATCCTGCTGGCCGAAGGCCGCCTGGTAAACCTGGGTAACGCCACTGGCCACCCAAGCCGCATCATGGATGGCTCGTTCGCCAACCAGGTACTGGCGCAGATCTTCCTGTTCGGCCAGAAATACGCCGACCTGTCGCCGGCCCAGAAAGCCGAGCGCCTGACCGTGGAAGTGCTGCCGAAGAAACTCGACGAAGAAGTGGCCCTGGAAATGGTCCGCGGCTTCGGCGGCGTGGTGACTCAACTGACCAAGACCCAGGCCGACTACATCGGCGTGACCGTCGAAGGTCCGTTCAAGCCGCACGCTTACCGCTACTGATATGCCTGTTGCCCTCTCTTCGGGAGGGGGCATTTTGTGGAAGCGGGCTTGCTCGTGATGGCACCGACTCGGCACACCTGCAACAGCGAGCCGCCCCCATCGCGAGCAAGCCCGCTCCCACATTAATCGGTGCACGCCTTCCGGTATTCTGAGTTTCCAAGGGTATTACCATGTCCCAAGACCGTCGCTACAGCTTCGAGTTCTTCCCGACCAAGACCGATGCTGGGCATGAAAAACTGATGGCGACTGCCAAGCAGTTGGCCAGCTACCACCCCGACTTCTTCTCCTGCACCTACGGCGCTGGCGGTTCGACCCGTGACCGCACGATCAACACCGTGTTGCAGCTGGAAAGCGAAGTCAAAATTCCCGCCGCGCCGCACTTGTCGTGCGTGGGCGACAGCAAGGCCGACCTGCGCGCGCTGCTGACCCAATACAAGGCCTCCGGGATCAAGCGCATCGTCGCCCTGCGCGGTGACTTGCCATCCGGCATGGGCATCGCCAGCGGTGAGCTGCGCTACGCCAACGACCTGGTGAGCTTCATCCGCGAAGAAAGCGGCGATCACTTCCACATCGAAGTGGCCGCTTACCCGGAGATGCACCCACAGGCGCGCAACTTCGAAGACGATTTGCAGAATTTTGTGCGCAAGGCCAACGCCGGCGCCGACAGTGCAATCACCCAATACTTCTTCAACGCCGACAGCTACTTCTACTTCGTAGAGCGTGTACGGGCCTTGGGTGTGAACATCCCGATCGTGCCGGGCATCATGCCGATCACCAACTACAGCAAGCTGGCGCGCTTCTCCGACGCCTGCGGTGCTGAGATCCCACGCTGGGTGCGTAAACAACTGGAAGCCTATGGCGACGACGTCAAAAGCATCCAGGCGTTCGGCGAACAGGTTATCAGTGAGATGTGTGAACAATTGTTGCAAGGTGGCGCGCCAGGGTTGCACTTCTATACCCTGAACCAGGCTGAACCTAGCCTTGCCATCTGGAACAACCTGAAGCTGCCACGCTAACGCCTGCCCGGCGGTGCCAAGGCCCTCGCCCCTACGAGGGCCTTTGTCGTTTTACATGCCCACGGAACCCAGCAGTCCATGAATACCGCGCCCCCGACTTCCCGCCCGCAACTGGTCTATCTGGTTTTCGGCGCCGAGACCTATCACCAGGAGGCCGTCTTCAGCATCGCCAGTGCGCTGGCTTTTCTGCAGGAGACTCCGGACGCCGCCATAGACATCCAGGTCTTCAGCGACAACCCCGAACCCTATCGCCTGCTGCCGGTGCGTGTGCGCCCGCTGGACGAAGCCACCCGCAAACGCTGGAGCGAGCCCCACGGTTATCACTTCCGCACCAAACATGTGGTGCTGCGCCAGGTGCTGAAAGAATCGCCAGTGGCGCTGCTGATCGACACCGACACGTTCTTCCACCATTCGCCCACGACCCTGTTCGAGCGCGTGCAGCCCGGCACCCTGCTGTGCAACGATTTCTACTCAAAGTACGGCGACAACCACGAAAACATTCTCTACTCCGCGTTGCACCAACGCCTGCTGGACATGGGCTTGGCCGACGATGACATGATGAATCTCAACTCCGGGGTCATCGGCCTGACGCAACAGGACGCGCACATCCTCGATCACTCCATCGAGTTGATGGACGAACTGTTCCCTCACGCCCAGGGCGCCTACACCCTGGAAGAGTTCTGCCTGTCGATCGCCGCCTACCGCACCCTCAACGTGCGCGGGTGCCCGGACCTGATCCACCACTACTGGAGCCGCAAGCAGCTGTTCCGCGCCAAGGTCAAAGCGTGGGTCGCCAAGCACGCGGCCGCCCCCACCAGCGCGCAGGCCCTGGCCGACACGCGGCAGGTCTCCTCCCACTTGCCGCGACCACCGCGCCTGCAGCGCCTGATGTACAAGCTGATCACCCTGCTCTTGCCCAAGCACCAGCAACAGTTCATCCGCGAAATTCTCTACGGTTGCTACGAGCACGAAAACGAGTTCGACCGGGCGTGCGGCCCGGCGTGGTGGGACAAGGCGCGACAGAATCAGGAACAGCGCCAAAAGCGTCCGTTCGACGCCCACCAATTGGAACACTGGTTCGCCAACCCGGCGGTCAGGCTGATTCTCGGCGAGCGGCGCACCGCAATCTACGAACACTTGATGACCTCGCCAGCCCACTAGCGATCCCCGCAGATGCGTGTGCCAGAGCTTCTCTTTAACGCAGGAGCGTCGTAACCTCAGGCCATGCCCGTGATTCTCAAGCTGTTGACCGCGACATTTTTCACTTGCCTGAGCCTGGCCGCTTACGGCGAGAAGTTGCGCATTGTCACCGAGCCGTGGGCGCCCTATGTGTACGACGACAACGGCACCATGCGCGGGCTGGACTATGAAACCACGGTGATCGTGTTCCAGCGCCTGGGCGTCGATGTGCAATGGCAATTCCTGCCATGGAAACGCTGCCTGAGCATGCTCGAACAAGGCCACGCCGACGGCGCGCTGGATATTTTCCACAGCCATGAGCGCGATGCCCTGCTGTTGTACCCCAGCGAACCGCTGTCGGAGGTGGAGTTCGTGCTGTTCTACGCCAATGAGCGGCCCCACCCGGCCCAGACCCTCGACGAGCTGCGCAACCTGACCGTCGGCACCTCGCCGGGCTACCTGTATGGCGCGCAATTCAGCGAATCGAGCCTGTTCCATCGCGAGCCGGCGCCGACTCATGAAGCGAACTTCGGCAAATTGATGCTTGGCCGCATCGATCTGCTGGTGACTGACCGCAGGGTCGCTCAGCATGTGATCAACGCATTGGGCCTGGAAGGCAAGGTCAGCCAGGCGCCCGTCGTGATCAGCCACCAGCAGCAGTTCCTCGCGGTGCGCCGTGGCGCCGGCATGGACCTGCTGGTGCAGCGCTTTGCCGCTGAACTCAAGCGCTTCAAGCAAGAGCCGGCCTACACCGCCTTGAGCGCCAAATATGGTGGTATTCAAACCGCAGCCGAGCCGATTACACTGCCTGAACACACCGTTGAGCAGCAGGAAAGCAGCGCGCCGTGATTGCTCTGTTATACTCCGGCCTTCCCGCCAGGCTTACGCCCGGCCGCTGAGGTCTTGAAAAAGGCACCCAACCCCGCTACTGCGCAGCTTTCAAGCCCGCGCGAGCCGGTGGAGTGCCCGCCAGACGCAGCAGGACCGGACGGGATTGCGCTCCCCTAAGCGCCATTCACGCCCGGCAAGATTATCCCTTTGGGCCAAGCCCTAACTAGAACAGGATTACTCATGTCCTTTGCTTCCCTCGGTCTCTCCGAGGCTTTAGTCCGCGCCATCGAGGCAGCGGGCTATACCGAGCCTACTCCGGTGCAACAGCGGGCCATTCCCGCCGTGTTGCAAGGTCGCGACCTGATGGTTGCGGCTCAGACAGGTACTGGTAAAACCGGCGGTTTCGCCCTCCCGATTCTGGAGCGGTTGTTCCCCAACGGTCACCCGGACAAGTCCCAGCGTCATGGCCCGCGCCAACCGCGCGTACTGGTCCTGACCCCTACCCGCGAACTCGCCGCCCAAGTGCATGACAGCTTCAAGCTGTATGCCCGCGACCTGAAGTTCGTCAGCGCCTGCATCTTCGGCGGCGTCGGCATGAACCCACAGGTTCAGGCCATGTCCCGTGGCGTTGACGTCCTCGTCGCCTGCCCGGGTCGTCTGCTCGACCTGTGCGGCCAAGGCAGCGTCGATTTGTCCCACGTGGAAATCCTCGTGCTGGACGAAGCCGACCGCATGCTCGACATGGGCTTTGTCCATGACGTGAAAAAGGTCCTCGCCCGCCTGCCGGCCAAACGTCAGAACCTGCTGTTCTCGGCAACGTTCTCCAACGACATCACCGCCCTGGCCGGCAAGTTGCTGCACAACCCGGAACGCATCGAAGTCACGCCGCCGAACACCACGGTCGAGCGTATCGAGCAACGCGTGTTCCGCCTGGCTGCCAGCCACAAGCGTTCGTTGCTCGCCCACCTGATCACCCATGGCGCGTGGGAACAGGTGCTGGTGTTCACCCGCACCAAGCACGGCGCCAACCGCCTGGCCGAGTACCTGGACAAGCACGGCCTCTCCGCCGTCGCCATCCACGGCAACAAGAGCCAGAACGCGCGCACCAAAGCGCTGGCCGACTTCAAGGCCGGTGAAGTACGCATCCTGGTGGCCACCGATATTGCCGCACGCGGCCTGGATATCGACCAACTGCCGCACGTGGTCAACTTCGAGCTGCCCAACGTCGACGAAGACTATGTACACCGTATCGGCCGTACCGGCCGCGCCGGTCGTTCGGGCGAAGCCATTTCCCTGGTAGCGCCGGACGAAGAAAAACTGCTGAAAAGCATCGAACGCATGACCAAGCAGAAAATTGCCGACGGCAACCTGATGGGCTTCGATTCCAGCGCCGTTGAGGCCGAGAAGCCTGAAGTGCGCGAGCGTCCGGACGTGCGTAACCCGCGCAACCCACGCGGTCCGAAGGGCGATGGCCCGAACGGCGGCGGTGGCGGCGGTGGTCGTCGCGACAAGGGCAAGGACAAGGGCGGCAAGGAAAAAGCGCCAACCAACGGCCGTGGCGAACGCCCGGCCCGCGAGCAGAAACCCCGTGAAGGCACCCCGGCTCGCGAACAGCGTCAGCCGAGCCAGCCAAGCCAGACGCCACGCGCCAGCGCCGACCGCGCGCCGGACGAGTTCCTCGACGACGATGTGGATAACTTCGGTAACCGCGTCGACTACGTGCCTCAGGCCAAACCGGCCCAGGGCCGTGGCCGTCGTCCAGGCGCTCCGGCTCCGGGCGCTGGCACCGGCACGGCCGCACCCCGTGGCGGTCAGCCACAGGGCGCGCGCCAGAACGGCCCGCGCAACAGCAGCGGCGGCACCACCGGCACCCCACCGGCCAAGCGCAGCGGCCCGCGTAACGGCGCACCGCGTGATGGCCAGGCGCGTCGCGAAGACTCGCGTAGCAACAACCGCCGCCCAGCCCGTGACGACCAGCCACAGTTGTCCGAGCCAGCGGTGCAAAACCCGCGCGGCGGCCCGGCACCAAAGATCATCCACAAGGAGTCGAAAGCCGATCGCTTCCCGACACCCGAGCAACTGGATCAGTTGCCAGGCCGTCCTCGTGGTGAAAAACCAGCGCTGCTGACCCGCAACCGCTGATTTTCAAAGCGTCATAAAAAATGCCCCGGATCGTGAGATCCGGGGCATTTTTGTGTGGCGGGCGAAAATTACTTCGCTTTCACACCTTCAAACGTCACGTACAGCTCAACATTGTTGGACGCTGGGCCCAGGTCCATCTGCTTGCCGAAGTCCTGGCGATTGAAGCTGGTGGTGCCTTCAAAACCGGCACGGTAGCCGCCCCATGGATCTTTGCCTTCACCCAGGAAGGTGGCCTTGACAACGATCGGCTTGGTCACGCCGTGCAGGGTCAGGTCGCCGGTCACGTCGGCAGTGACTTGGCCCGCAGCATTTTTACCGGTGGTTTTAACACTGGTGGAGACGAACTTGGCATCGGCAAACTTGCCAACGTCCAGGAAGTCTTTGCTGGAGATGTGCTTGTCACGTTCGGCGTGGTTGGTGAACACGCTGGCGGTACGGACGTTGAACTCAATCTTGCTGTCTTCAGGCTTGGCGGCATCGAAGCTGAACTTGCCGTCCAGGTCCTTGAACGTACCGGTGATGAAGCTGTAGCCCAAGTGGCTGATCTTGAAATCGACGAAGGCGTGCTGGCCTTCTTTGTCGACAACATAGTCAGCGGCCATCACCTGACCTGCCGACAGCAGAGCAGAACCGATTGCCAGAGCGGCGAGAGTCTTTTTCAACATGCTTTCTATTCCTTGTGAGTCGAGGTTGAACATCAGGCTTTGCGCCCCAGCATTCGCGTGAGGGTCGCATCACGATCGATAAAGTGGTGCTTCAACGCGGCTACGCCATGCAAGCCGGCGAAAACCACCAGCACCCAGGCGAGGTACAGATGCACCACGCCAGCGGTGTCTGCCTGGTCCGGCAAGCCGGAAACCACAGCAGGAATCTCAAACAGGCCAAACACCGGGATACCCACACCGTCTGCGGTGGAAATCAGGTAACCGGCAATCATCACGGCAAACAAACCGACATAAAGGAACGCATGGCCAAAGGCAGCACCGATCCGCGTCAGGCGGCTGTAGCTGGCCAGCGCCGGCGGCGCCGGGCTGATCAGGCGCCAGACAATACGCACCAGCATCACCGCGAACAGCGTGATGCCGATGCTTTTGTGCAGGTCCGGCGCGTCTTTGCGCCACGTGCTGTAGTAGTCGAGACCGACCATCCACAAGCCCAGGGCGAACAGACCAAACACCACCAGGGCCACGCCCCAGTGCAACACCATGCTGACCCAGCCGTAGCGGGCTGGTGAGTTACGTAGCTGCATGTACTTAATCCCGTAAGAACTGTGCTCAAGACTAACGATTTACCTATCGAATTAAAGCGCAAATTTTTGCTTTGAAATATCGAGAAATATGATCATAAGCCTAGGCACGATACGTTAACGAGGGATTAAGACTATTCCCAAGAAACGTGACAGTCCGTCCCATGTTTACCGCGAATTCCCCACAATGGCTTGTGACACGGGCCTCCATTGCATAGGCTTGCGCGATTGTTTCGCCTGCGAAGATGCAGGACCGCTTCGAGGAGATAGACGATGGGCTTGAACAACCAGTGGATGCAACGCGACCTCGCGGTGCTGTGGCATCCCTGCACCCAGATGAAAGACCACCAGCAACTGCCGCTGATCCCGATCAAGCGGGGTGAAGGCGTATGGCTGGAAGACTTCGAAGGCAAGCGCTACCTCGACGCCGTCAGCTCCTGGTGGGTCAACGTATTCGGCCACGCCAACCCGCGCATCAACCAGCGCATCAAAGACCAGGTCGACCAACTGGAACACGTGATCCTCGCCGGCTTCAGCCACCAGCCGGTGATCGAACTGTCCGAGCGCCTGGTGGCGATGACGCCTGAAGGCCTGACCCGGTGCTTCTACGCCGATAACGGCTCGTCATGCATCGAAGTCGCGCTGAAGATGAGCTTTCACTATTGGCTCAACCGTGGCCTGCCGAACAAAAAGCGCTTCGTCACCCTGACCAACAGCTACCACGGCGAAACCATCGCCGCGATGTCGGTGGGCGACGTGCCGCTGTTCACCGAAACCTACAAAGCGCTGCTGCTCGACACCATCAAAGTACCGAGCCCGGATTGCTACCTGCGCCCCGAGGGCATGAGCTGGGAAGAACACTCGCGCAACATGTTCCTGGCCATGGAACAGACCCTGGCCGACAACCACGACACGGTCGCCGCCGTAATCGTCGAACCGCTGATCCAGGGCGCCGGCGGCATGCGCATGTATCACCCGGTGTACCTCAAGCTGCTGCGCGAAGCCTGCGACCGCTACGGCGTACACCTGATCCATGACGAAATCGCCGTCGGCTTCGGCCGTACCGGCAGCATGTTCGCCTGTGAACAGGCCGGCATCCGCCCGGACTTCCTGTGCCTGTCCAAAGCGCTCACCGGCGGCTACCTGCCGCTGGCGGCGGTGGTCACCACCGAAGACGTCTACAGCGCCTTCTACGACGACTACCACACCCTGCGCGCCTTCCTGCATTCCCACAGCTACACCGGCAACCCGCTGGCGTGCGCGGCGGCCCTGGCGACCCTGGATATTTTCGAAGAAGACAACGTCATCGAAAACAACAAGGCCCTGGCCCAGCGCATGGCCACGGCCACCGCACACCTGGTGGACCACCCCCACGTGTCGGAAGTGCGCCAGACCGGCATGGTGCTGGCCATCGAGATGGTCCAGGACAAAGCCACCAAAACCGCCTACCCGTGGCAGGAACGCCGTGGCCTGAAGGTGTTCGAACACGCCCTGGAGCGCGGTGCGCTGCTGCGGCCGTTGGGCAGCGTGGTGTATTTCCTGCCGCCGTATGTGATTACGCCGGAGCAGATCGACTTCCTGGCCGAAGTGGCGAGTGAAGGGATTGATATCGCCACCAACAGCACCGTCAGCGTTGCCGTGCCGAAGGACTTTCACCCAGGCTTTCGCGATCCGGGCTGATTAGGCTCACTCGACTGATCGGGTGCCAGGTCGACCGTCATCGCGGGCAAGCTCGGCGCCCACAGGTTTTGTATTTTTCCAGAGAACAGAAATGAGACTGTCCCGCTTTTTCACCGACACCCCGTTGAGCCTCGGCGAGCATGAATTGCCCGAAGCCCAGGCGCATTACATCAGCCGCGTGCTACGCATGGTCGAAGGCGATGCCGTGCAACTGTTCGACGGTTCCGGCCAGGAATTTCGCGGCACGTTGCTGGAGGTCGGTAAAAAACGCGTCAGCGTGCAACTGACCGAGCAATTCGCCGGGCAGACCGAATCGCCGCTGCACATTCACCTCGGCCAGGGCCTGTCCCGGGGCGAGCGGATGGATTGGGCGATCCAGAAAGCCACCGAACTGGGCGTCAACGCCATCACGCCGATTTTCAGCGAGCGCTGTGAAGTGCGCCTCAAGGACGAACGCGCCGACAAACGCCTACAGCACTGGCGCCAGGTGGCGATCAGTGCCTGTGAGCAATGCGGGCGTTCGACGGTGCCGGTGATTCACCCGCCGCTGTTACTCGCCGATTGGCTGAAGCAGACCGAGGCGGACCTGAAGCTGGTGCTGCACCCGGTCGCCGAGCCGATGATCAGCCATGCCAAGCCGTCGAGCCTGGCCTTTCTGATCGGCCCCGAGGGCGGCTTGACCGATCCTGAAATCGACACCGCCCAAGGCGCCGGCTTCCATGCCGCCCGCCTCGGCCCGCGCGTATTGCGCACCGAAACCGCACCGGTTGTCGCGCTGTCGGTCGCCCAACAACTGTGGGGCGACTTCTGACCAACCCGAGGAAAGGGTTTATTCCACCGGATCGCTCACTGGCGTAGCAAAGATCGCCTTCAACTCGGCGCTCATCGGAAACTCCAGGTTCAGGCCCTTCGGTGGGATTGGCTGTTCAAACCAGCGCCGGTAAATCCCATCGATCGTTGGTTCTCGGGTGATGACGATTTAAGCGGCGCGAGGCGCCAGGCCCTCTCGTTGCTGCCACCGGCGATTCTGCAGTGGCAGCGCGCTTACCCGGACATTGCCTGCGAGCTGTCCAGCGACCATAGCCGCGAGTTGGTGCAGAAGCTGTTGATGCGCGAAATCGACCTGGCGCTGACCCTCAACTTCGCCGGCCACCCGGGGCTCACCACCCAAGTGCTGGCCAACGGAGCCTTGGTCGCGTTGGCGTCCAAGGGCTATTGGACCGAGGCGCAAACCCGCAAGCCGCTGCCGTTGGCGGAATTGGCGGGAGCGCGGTTGATTGGCCTGTCCAGCGCCGACCCCTTCACCGCCCTCGGCGCGTCGACGGCGACCACCCGCATCCGCACGCTCACGCCGCCGCTGCCGATCACCCTGTACGCCCTGACCCGCGCCTACGAACCGCCGCCGCACATGCTGGCCAACCTGCTGCAGATCTTCGGTGAGCGTGCCCGGGAGCTGCTGGAACGCCTGTAGTCAGCGCCCTCAACCCCACTGAAGAACCAATGTGGGAGGGGCGGTGCGACGATTCGACTTGCCCCCGATGGCGGTGGTTCAGCCAGCTTATTTGCCAACTGACACACCGCCATCGGGGGCAAGTCGAATCGTCGCACCGCCCCTCCCACATTTTTTTGACCGCGTCGTGCGTTAGAGCACGTAATGCATGATCGCCACGAAATGCAGCAAACTGCCGCCGATCACAAACAAATGCCAGATCCCATGGGAATGCCGCAGGCGATCCTCCAAGGCAAAAAAGATGATGCCAACGGTGTACAACACACCGCCCGCCGCCAGCCAGATAAACCCCGCCGTGCCCAGTACCGCAATCAGCGGTTTGACGGCCACCAGCACGATCCAGCCCATCACCGCGTAGATCACGATCGACAGAACCCGCGCCTCGGAACGCGGCTTGATCTCCTGCAGAATGCCGACCACCGCCAGCCCCCACACGATCCCGAACAGCGTCCAGCCCCACGGGCCTCTTAAACTGACCAGGCAAAACGGCGTGTAACTGCCGGCGATCAACAGGTAGATCGAAAAGTGATCGACCTTCTGCATGATCGCTTTTCGCCGCCCCTGCACGCTGTGATACACCGTCGACGCGCTGTACAGCACCATCAGCGTAAAGCCATAAATCGCCACGCTGACAATCTTCCAGGGGCTGCCATCCAGGCTCGCCACCACCAACATCCACACGGCGCCCACACACGCCGCGATTGCACCGAGCAAATGGCTCCAGGCGTTGAATCGTTCCCCGTGGTACATCTGTCACTGCCCCCCTTGTAACCGTTAACCGCTGCCTGACAAGCGTCCCGCCTTGCGCATAAGAGTGCAAGGGCCTTATGACGTTCCGGCGACGCCGCGCGGTTTTGCGGGCACAATCGGCCGTATTCGAACAAGAGCCACGGCCATGCTGATCGACGAAGAGTTCACCCTCAAAAAGCTGGAAATCTTCCTGGCGTTCATGCGCACCGGCAACCTGGCCCGCGCCGCCGCCGAGCTGCAAACCAGCAACGTCAGCGTACACCGCGCCATCCACTCCCTGGAAAACGCCCTGCGCTGCCCGCTGTTCAAGCATGAAGGCCGCAACCTCACCCCGCTGGAAAGCGCCTACGTGCTCGAAGAACGTGCGCAAAAGCTGATAGCCGACGTGGTCGACAGCGTGCGTCTGACCCGCGAAGCCGCCGGGTTCTCCGCCGAACGCTTCAAGCTCGGCTCGCTGTATTCGCTGACGGTGAAAACCGTGCCGCAACTGATCATGGGCCTGAAAATCCGCCGCAGCGAACTCAACATCGACCTGATCCTCGGCTCCAACTTCGACCTGCTGTACAAGCTCAAGAACATGGAAGTCGACGCGATCCTCATCTCCCTCGACGAACACGCCAACGATCCCGACTGTGCGCAGATTGCGCTGTTCTCCGACGACATCTTCCTCGCCACGCCCGCCGATTCGCCCTTCGACCGCGAGCAGCAAATCGACCTGGCCGACGTGCGTGACGCCACGTTCATCACCCTCACCCAGGGCTTCGCCACCCACCAGGACGGCAACCGGGTGTTCAAGCAAGCGGGGTTCGAGCCGAAGGTGGCGATGCAGGTCAATGACATCTTCACGCTGCTGAGCATGGTCAGTTCGGGGGTGGGTTATGCGCTGCTGCCGGGAAGGATTGCGGCGGTGTATGAGAACCGCGTGAAGCTGATACCGCTGCAACCCAGGTATCGGTTGCAGCAGCATATCGGGGTGGTGTTCTTGAAGGCCAAGGAGCGCGACCCGAATTTACTGGCGTTGTTGGCGGAGTGTCGGATGTATGCCAATCGCCAGGTGACAGCCTGACAGACCGCTATCGGGGGCAAGCCCGGCGCCTGCCGTTGACCGAGCCGCCTGAGCATACTCGGTCAATAGGTGGGAGCAGGCTTGCCTGCGGCCCCGTCAACCCACCAAGCCACGCATGATCAGAAACAGCAACGACGGCCCCAGCAAGCATCCCAGCGCCGTATAGAACGCCGCTGTCAGGCAGCCGTAAGGCACCAGCTTCGGATCGGTTGCCGCCAGGCCTCCCGCCACACCGCTGGATGTGCCCATCAGGCCGCCGAAGATAACGGCGCTGCGAGGGTTGTTCAGGCCAATCAATGGCGCTACAAACGGGGTCATCACCATCACCAGGATGGCCTTGATCAGCCCCGCGGCAATGGACAGCGCCATAACCTCGGAGCTGGCGCCAATCGCGGCACCGGTCACCGGGCCGACGATATAGGTCACCGCCCCGGCGCCTATGGTGGTGAGGCTTACGGCATCGGTATAACCAAATGCCATGGCCACCGACACACCGGCGATAAACGACGACCCCACGCCGATAAACAACGCCAGTACGCCAACGTACCCGGCTCGCTTGAGCTCATCCACACTCACGCCAAATGCCGTGGCCACGATGGCGAAGTCCCGCAGCATCGCCCCACCGAGCAGGCCAATGCCTGACAGCAACGGGATATCCACCACACCCTTGGCGCCGCCGGTGAAGGCGCCGCCGACGTATGACAGCAGCAACCCCAACAAAATGGCGATGGCCGAGCCGTGCAGACGGCCTTTGGTGAACGTGTTGGAAATCCAGTAGGACACCCACATGGTCAAGCCGATTACCGCGAAACCACTGATCAGGCCGTAGCCGGTGATCACTTTCATCATCGATTCGTACATAGCGATCACCCGGCATCTTTAGTGGGAACAACAGCGCTTGGCTCCTGGTTGCCGATGCGCATCAGCACCGGCACCAAGGCAAACCCGAGCACCACCGCAAACGTCCCGGCCAAGATCGCCATGGGCCCGCCACTGATGGCGCCATAGACGTTTTGCTGGGCAGCCATGGCCACCACAATCGGGATATAGATAGCCGCCCAAAAGCTCACGCCTTGTTCCGACTTAACGGTAAACAAGCCACGCTTGCTGAGGTAACTGCCCAGGCCGATCAACAGCAACATGGCGATGCCAACCCCGCCGACGTTGGCCGGGATACCCATCCATTTACCCAGCAGTTCGCCCACAAACAGCCCGACCAACGTGCAAAGCGCCAGAAACGCCACACCATAGATAATCATTGTTGTTGTCCTCAAAGTGCTCGATCGATTTTTTGTTTTTGTGCTTCGAAAGCCTTGGGTAGTGCTTTATCGGTGGCGGTGTTCCTCCTCTTCCAGCAGGGCCTGCACGGTGTCCAGGCGCGCACCTTCGCAGGCGATCACCGTGCCTTGTTCGAACACGCGGCGTGACAAACCGGTGAGTACGGCGCCGGGGGGCAGTTCGATTTGCAGGCGCACGCCGCGCTCATAGGCGCTTTGCACGGTGCCGCGCCAGTCGACCACGCGGCACATGTTGAAGGCCAGGTCGTCGCGCAACTGCGCAGGGTCGTGGATCGGCCGCGCCCGTGTGCTACTCAGGTAGGTGATACGCGGAGCCTTGAGCGTGACGAACGCTTCAGCCAGCGCCTGGGCCGGCCGCTGCAGCAGCGCGCAATGGGACGGCACGCTGACGGCCAGACGCTTGGCGATGCCGTTGCCTTTGACGCGCTGGGCCACGCGCTGCATCGCTTCATCGCTGCCGGCGATCACCGTCTGGTTATCGGCGTTGATATTGGCCAGGTACACCGGGGTTTCGGGGCTATGGATTTCGGCCAACAGGGTTTCGACAGTGGATAAGTCCGGGCCGATCAAAGCGGTCATGCCGTAGCCCTGTGGATAAGCCTGCTGCATCAATTCGCCACGCAGGCTGACCAGTCTGACCGCGTCGGCAAAGTCCAGGGCCCCGGCAATGACCGCCGCCGGGTAAGCGCCGATGGACAAGCCCGCCACATAATCCGGCGTGCGCTCCAGCAGACGCGCATGGGCCACGCCCGCGATCAACAGACACAACTGCACGGCGCGGGTACTGGCCAAGGCCCGCGCAGAATCGAGCTGGCGCACGTCTTCACCCAAGGCCGCGCTGGCTTCGTCCAGCACCGGCGCGGGCAGATGCCCGAGCATGCCGGGCCGTTGCGCGCCCTGCCCCGGAAACACCAGCAGGCTGCTCATATCAGCGCCTGCCAGGGATCAATCACCAGATGCGCACCGCTGGCGGCTTTGAGCAGCACGCGGCGTGACGAGCCCGCCCATTCGCGCAAGGCGACGGCGCCAAACGGGGTTTGCAGTTGCAGGTCCACAACGCAGGCTGCCGTGTCCAGGATCGCCAGCAAGTCCCCGGCGTCGCGTCGTTCAAGCGGCTCTGGGGTGCGCAGGATCAAATCCAGATCGCTGCTGTCATGCAGCGCTTCAATGCCCGTGGCCAATTCAAAACCCGCACTGCCGCTGACGCCCCAGTCCTTCTGCGCCAGCACCGGCCGCAATTGAGCGAGCGCGCGCAATGCCGGTACATCGCGGGGCGAGATCACCTCGCGCAGCGCTTCCGGCACCACCCGCCGTTGCACCAGCGCCAGCGGCATTTCGGCGGCGAAACGCTGCTCGCGCAAACGCCCGCGCACGCCGACCGCCACATGGCCCGGTTGCGCAATGGCGCGACGGACCACCACCGGCTGCCCGGCACCGAGCGCCGCCAGCACCCAGGCCGGCGCATCGGCAGGGACATGCGCCGGGGTCATGCCCCAGAGCAGGTCGTGAGCGTTCACCATTGCGCCCGCAGCAGTTGGCGGACATGGCTGGAGGCAGAACGATTGGTGGCGCCGAGGCGACCGCTCAAATCACGGCCATCGACATCCCTGATCGCATTGACCAGGCAATCGCTGACCCGCGCCACATCGTCCTTCGTCGGCTGTTCAATCTGGCTGACCGATAGGGTCTCCCAGAGCAAACCGAGGCTGGCATAACTGTCGATGTCATAGGCCATCGGCGGCACGCTGGCGGCCAGGGCTTCGAGTTCTTCGACGCTGCGCAGGGTTACCCGCGCCGCCGAGGCCTTGCCCATGGCGTGTACCATCACGCCGGGGTCGCGCAGGGCGATCAAGCGGTTGGCCTGGTAACCGTGGGCGAGGAACGCACCGGACATGGCCTTGCCCACCAACAACCCGATCACCGGGTGCCCGGCCAGACGGGCGCGGGCGTAGCTGTCGACGGCAGCCGCCAGGGCTTGATGAATGCCGAGGGCTTCTTCGCGACGGCCGTAGGCTTGGCTCGGCACATCGACGATGGCGATCAATGGGCGTTTGTCGCCCGTCGCGATGGCTTCATCCACGGCTTTGGCCAAACCCCACCCTTCGAGCAAGCCGACTTCGCCGTTGCGTGCGCGGGGGAAGCGGTTTTGCGCGTCGGGGACCACGGCGATAAAGCGCACCTGGTGTTCACCCAATACGCCATCGGCGACTTTCAGCGAGTTCGGCAACCCTTCCACAGGTTGGGCGCCGGCACTCAATGCGTTGAACCACTGCAAACCTCTCATGAGCGTTCTCCCTGATACAGATCGCGAACCGTCGCCGGGTCGATTTGCGGTTCGGCGTCCAGCTCAGCCAGGCGCGCCAGATAGAAGTCGGCCCGGCGGCTGCGTTGTTGGGCCGGCAAACCGAGCTGCAACAACGCGCTGACGGTCTGCTGAATCTGCGCGACATCGTCTGCCACGTAACGGTCGGCCAAGCCGCTGTTGAAGCGTTGCTCGCCGCCGGTCAGGCTCCAGATAAAGGGCCGATCGCGGGAATCGTATTCGTCCAGGCCGGCTTCCTGCTCGATCACCTGCGGACCGTTCAGGCCCAACCGCGCTTCGCGGGTCACCACCAGGTAGCTGCACAGCCCGGCGGCGATGGACATGCCGCCAAAGCAACCGACGCTGCCCGCCACCACAGCGATCACCGGCTGATACTGGCGCAGATCGACAATCGCGGCGTGAATATCGGCAATCGCCGCCAGGCCCAGGTTGGCTTCCTGCAGGCGCACGCCACCGGTTTCCAGCAGCAGCACGGCGCAGGTCGGGATGCCGTTGCGGTTGTCTTCGGCCGCCAGCTCAAGGGCGCCGGCGATTTTTGCGCCGCCGACTTCACCGAGGCTGCCGCCCTGGAAGTTGCCTTCGATCGCGGCGATCACCACCGGCTTGCCGGCGATGCGGCCTTTGCCGATCACCACACCGTCATCGGCCTGGGGCACCACGCCCTGAAGGCTGAGCCAGGGCGACATGACTCGCTGAAACGGGTCGATCAGTTCACGGTAAGAGCCCGCGTCCAACAAGGCCTTGGCCCGCTGCCGTGCGCCCAGTTCGACGAAGCTGTGTTTGCTGAGCAAGTCAGTCATGGCCGATCTCCTCGAAGCCCTGCTCCAGGCGCAGGCGCACCACGCCGGGGGTGGCGCCGAAGTCGTGGATATCAATGTTCAGTGCTGGCGGTGTCTGCTCCAGGAAGATCCGCTCGAACAGGTGCTGCCAGCGTTGTTCGGCGCCATTCACCGAGGTCTGCACCTGAATGGTCAGGATGCCGGGCGTGCCCGGTTCCAGCAGCACTTCGAGGTCGCCCGAACCGACACACCCCACCAGCGCGCGGCCTTTGGGCGGCTGCCCGGCGGGGAATTCAAAGGATAAAGTTTCCATCAAAACGCTCCGTCGAGGCGGTCGATAAACAGGCAGGCGGCCAACAGGTCGGCGGCGCCACCGGGGGAGGCATTCAGGGCCAACAGCTGTTGATCGAGTTCGTGCAGGTGGCGGCGCCCCGCGAGGGTGGCGCTGCCGCCGGCGTCGAGCACCGCTTGCGCGCCGTGTTGCATGGCGTGCAGGCCGGCGGGGCCAGCGCGGTAGAGCACGCAGGTGTCGGCCAGGTCGGTCATGATCGCGAGCAAGGCATCCAGGCGTGCGTTCTGCTCACCGGCCTGTTGCTGGCGGCTTTTGTGCAGTTGCGGCAGGCCGCGTTGCAGCACTGAAGGGAAACCCAGTTGGGCTTCTTCACGGGCACCGCGTGCGCCGTAACGTTGCGCCACCTGCGCGCCGTGGCTCATCGGTTGCGGGGCATAGCGATCGTCGAGCAGGGCCAGTTTTGCCGCGTTTAAGGTCACGGCATTCGGGGTGCAGAATTGCGGCTCCAGTGCCGCTGCGGCGGTGAGTAAGCCGAGGGCCCAGATCGCACCGCGATGGGTGTTCACGCCGTCGGTGGTGACGAGCATCGCCTGCTCACCGTCGCGACCAATGCGGCCGAGGGCTTCGCGCAGGGGCAAGCCGACTTCGCCGATGTCGAGGGCGGCTTCGGCCATTGCCAGGAACATCGGCCACAAGGACAGCGCCGAGGCGTGCATCAGGCCCAGGTGCAAGTCGCTGTGGGCGCCGTTGCCACGGCGGTCCACCAGGGCGGGTTTGGGCGACAGGTCGGCTTCGTCGATCAACGCGTCGACGGCGAGGTCCGCCAGGCGTTCGGCGAGGCTGAGTTCGTGCAGTTTGAGGGCGCGCATTTACCAGCTCCTGAACTTGGCGGGCGGGTTGTACAAACCACCGGACCACTCCACCAGATCGGCCACGCTCTTGGCGGCCAACAATTCGCGGGTGGCGTCGGTGCGGCGGATGCCGAGGTCTTCGGGCAAGGCGATCAGGCCTTCGCGACGCATGCGTGCGGTGTCCTTGGGGTTATGGCGCATGCCGATGGCGGTCACCCCGGCGACGGCGGCGATCATCGCCTGGCGCTCTTCCAGGGAACGCGCCTTGTACAGGTAGGCGATGCCTTCTTCGGTGAGCAGGTGGGTGACGTCGTCGCCGTAGATCATGATCGGCGCCAGGGGCATGCCGCTTTTACGCGCCACTTCCACCGCGTCGAGGGTGTTGACGAAGGTCGGTTTGCCGCCCTCCTGGAACGTCTCGACCATTTGCACCACGAGCTTTTTGCCGCGCTCCAAGAGTGCTTCGGGGGCATCCTCGTGACGCATATCGAGCCAGGCCGGGGTGCCATGGCGGCGACCGCGCGGGTCGTGGCCCATGTTCGGCGCACCGCCAAAACCGGCAAGGCGGCCACGGGTGACCGTGGAGGAATGCCCGTCGCCGTCCACTTGCAGGGTGGCGCCGATAAACAGGTCCACCGCGTATTGGCCGGCGAGTTGGCAGAACATCCGGTTGGAGCGCATGGAACCGTCGCGGCCGGTGAAGAACACGTCCGGGCGGGCGGCGATGTAATTCTCCATGCCCAGTTCGGTGCCGAAACAATGCACGCTTTCGACCCAGCCACTTTCGATGGCGGGAATCAGCGTGGGGTGCGGGTTGAGGGTCCAGTTGCGGCAGATCTTGCCCTTCAGGCCCAGGGATTCGCCGTAGGTGGGCAGGATCAATTCGATGGCGGCAGTGTTGAAACCGATGCCGTGGTTGAGCGACTGCACGTTGTGTTTTTCGTAGATGCCCCGGATCGCCATCATCGCCATCAGCACATGCACCGGCTTGATGTGGCGCGGGTCGCGGGTGAACAGCGGTTCGATGTAGAAAGGCTTGTCGGCCACCACCACAAAATCCACCCAACTGGCCGGGATGTCGACGCGGGGCAAGTCAGTGACGTCGTCCACCAACTGATTGACCTGCACGATGACGATGCCGTCGCTGAACGCGGCGGGCTCGATCAACGCCGGGGTGTCTTCGGTACTGGCGCCGGTGTAGATGTTACCGGCGCGGTCGGCCATGAAACCGGCCGAAAGCACCACATTGGGGATCAGATCCACCACCAGCCGGGCATAGAGTTCGATGTAGGTGTGGATCGCGCCGATTTCCAGCAGGCCGTCTTCCAGCAACTGGCTGATGCGCAGGGATTGGGTGCCGGCGAAGGAGAAGTCGAGCTTGCGTGCGATGCCCTTTTCAAACAGGTCCAGGTGCTCGGACCGGCCGACACTGGGCATGATCATGTGCAAATCGCGGAGCTTGGCCGGGTCGGCCTTGGCCAGGGAGCGCGAGAGGAAATCCGCCTGCTTCTGGTTATTGCCTTCCAGCACCACGCGGTCGCCGGGGAGGATCAGGGCTTCGAGGGCCTCGACGATTTTGTCGCTGGGCAGCACAGCCCCATCCGCATACTGCTTGACCAGCCCGAGCCGCCGCTGCTTTTCATCGCGCCGCCGCGTCCAGCGCGAGTCGGGGGTAATTATTGTTGTCATGGTCGCTCCACGGGTTTGCTGTCGTGGGCTGTACCTTAGGAGTGATTCAGGGGGGCATCAATCAAGCTGGGCGGCGGATCGTTACGGCTGGAGTAATGAATCGACAACAAACACGGGGTTAAGCCTAATGGGGAGCAACATGCCCCCCAAAGCAGCCCACGGTGCTACTCGAAGCGAGGTAAATGCGGAACCACAATCGGCTTTTGCGCACTCACCCATGCGTCGAACCCTCCAGTGATCGATGTTACGTGCAGGTAGCCCATATCAAGCAGCGATACAGCCGCGAGCGCAGCGCGACCACCCGTTTTGCAGTACAGCACGACCTTAAGGTCTCGCGAACTGAGCGCGGTATCGTTGGTCAGTTTAAATTCCAGCATGCCGCGCGACGCATGCACAGCGCCCGATATATGACCTGCGGCATACTCGTCGGCTTCACGTACATCAATCAGTACATCCGCATTCTGGATAGCCAGGTCAACGTCTTCGATGGCAACTTCTTCGATACGGGCCTTAGCCTCTACTACAAGATCGTGGGCAGTTTTAATCATGGTATTTGGGAAGCGTCCAGTTGGGAGAGTTGCCCGACGTTCAAAGCGGCGCCGCAACACCTGCGCGGCGCCCATCGGTATTAATCATGTGGTCGGCCATCTCGGAAAACATACGTTGCAGCTTCGCATTCAGGGCTGCGTCATCCACCTGCTCATTGATTGCCTGACGCATGCACAGCATCCATTCGTCGCGCTCGACAACACTGACTGCAAAAGGCGCATGTCGCATGCGCAAACGTGGATGACCACGTTCCTGTTGAAACAGTGGCGGGCCGCCAAGCCAGCCACTCAGGAACTTGAATAGACTGTCGGCGCTGCCGGCGAGACTCGGTGGGTGCATCTGACGCACTATTCGCGCCTCGGACAACACCTCCATCAGTTCGTAAAAGCGGTCGACCAGTTTATGGATACCCGCCTCTCCCCCTAACTGGAGATAAGTACTGGTGGTGTTCTTATGCGCGGTACTCAATAGTTCAGTCATATCGTCAGCACTCAATGTTGGAACTTTATCCCGCCGGCAAGCGCATGCGTCACCCAGCACTGCCATTGGCAGATGACGCCGCCGTCGCTTATCGGAACGGGCCATGACCAGGCAGTTAGCACGCGCCATGCCAAGAGCGGAAATGTGTTTTTTATTGATTGATAACAAATACTTAAATATTCGAGCACGAAGATGGCAGATGCGTTGGCAGTTACATGCTCTGCCAATCGGCGATGACGGCAGTGGTTGGCAGTCAGGGGTCGGGCTGAGCGCCTACGACTTGTGGCAGGCCGAGCATCCAGAGCAACCGGTCATTGAACGATGAAGACGAGCGCTAACCTGTGTGGGAGGGGGCTTGCCCCCGATGGCAGTGGCTCAGTTACAGATACTGAGACTGACACACCGCCATCGGGGGCAAGCCCCCTCCCACATTTGTTCGGTGGTGTCTTTTAAATAGTGGTTCCCAAAAGGGAGTGATCAGTCGCTGTTTGGGAAAGTTTCAAGATGCTGGAGAAGGGCTGACTTGCTCCAGCGCTCCGTCGACCAGCAGCTGCCCCAACGCCGCCATTTGCTGGATTCCGAGCATGATTGCGCGCTGCGAGCGACACGTTCATGCAGGGCGCAAAATATTGCTGGAAGAATCCGAAGGCCGGTCCATCACAACGCCATCACTACCTTGACCGCTCCAAGACCTTCGAGGGCATAGCTGTTGTACTCATACACGCCCCCCTGAATATCCAATCGAAGCACGCCCTCATGCTCACTCACTTGCACATCGGGTTCTTTGGTTTTCAGAAATGGATGAGCCGACACCAACCCTGTGAGTATTTCCTGATCACTCCCCAGGTCCTTATGAACGTAGTACCTGTAGGAAAAGCCCACCGTCGCACCACCCTGCCCATTCCGCGCGCCGTAGATGGAGGTGCCGTTGCCCAAGGAATGTTTCAACACCACCTCATCCAGATCCGGTGTCCCGGGCGACATGACCCAACTGCCCGCGATATAAATCAGGCAGACCACTAACAGACAGTTACGCAGGATCGGTATGAAGCCTTCAGTGGCCTTGAGAAATCGCATACTCAATACCTCTCCTTATCCAATATTGATCTCGCGGGTCATCACCAAAAGGATCACCTCCCCACCATGATCCAAAATCCGGATGGGTGGTTTTTGCGATGGTCTGAGCAACACCAGCGGCGCGCAGCAACACGTGCTCAGGAATGCCCAACACCGTACCAGTTGCACCGGTACGGCCATGTGCCGGTCCTTGTTGGCAGTGAGGGGCGCTGAAATTAGCATCCCACTCAGGCCAGAAAACCTGCCCAATCCAAGTAAAGAACTTGCCTACATAAACAACATCCCATTCCGACAGAGGCTTGCCCCCGATGGCAGTGGCTCAGTTACAGATACTGAGACTTCACACCGCTATCGGGGGCAAGCCCCCTCCCACATTGGGATCATTGCAAGGCGTATGTTCAGGCCAGCCCAGCCTCGACCAGCAGCGCTTCGAGCCCCATCAAATCCGGCACCTTCGCCACATGTTCCCCCACTTGCACCGCCGCCAGCTCCAACGCGCACAGCGGCACATCCACATAGCTCAACTGGCTATCGAGCTTGTACGAGCGTGGAATCCCCTGGATCACCATCGCAATGAACTTCAATGACGGCCGCCCGCCCAGGGCGTTCAGCACGACGATGCGCGAGCGCTCGCCGGTCATGCTGGCTTCGCCGCAGGCCGCTTCGAAGCTGATCAGCGGCAATTGCCGGTCCCGCCAGGTCACTTGCCGCAGATACCAGGGCGGTGCATCGCTGGCCGGTTCGCCGCGCTGGAAGTCGATCAGTTCAGCGATGGCAACGTTGGGCAGCACCAGGTGGCGGTCGGCCAGGGGCAGGAGCAGGCCGGTGAGTTGGCTGGTGCGGTGGTCAAGCATGGGACTGGCTCCAATAAGCGATGCTTTCCAGCAGCACCGACTCCTGATACGGCTTGCCGAGGTAGTCGTTGACGCCGATGGCCATGGCGCGGTCGCGGTGTTTCTGGCCGGTGCGAGAGGTGATCATGATGATCGGCAGGCGCATCAGCCGTGGGTCGTTGCGCACCTGGATGGCCACTTCGAAACCGTCCATGCGCGGCATTTCGATGTCCAGCAGCATCAGGTCCGGGGTGTGTTCTTCCAGCACGGCCATGGCATCGATGCCGTCCTTGGCGGTGAGCACGTTCATGCCGTTGCGTTCCAGCAGGCGGCTGGTGACTTTGCGCACGGTGACCGAGTCGTCCACCACCAGCACCAGCAGCGGGCGCTTTTTCAGCGGGACGTTGAGCAGCAGTGGGACGTCCACCACCTGCGCCGGCAACGCCGGTTGCCGGGCGCGGATGTGGGCGAGCAGATCGATGATCAAGACCACCCGGCCGTCACCGAGAATGGTCGCCCCAGAGAGCCCCTTCACCCCGGCAAACTGCGGCCCCAAGCCCTTGACCACGATCTCCCGGGTGCCCGCCATGCTGTCCACCTGCACCGCCACGTGCCGTTCGTTGTACTGCACCAGCAGCACCGGCAACGGTTGGTACAGGCCCAGCAGTTTCGGGCGGGCGACGGTGTGCAGCAGGTCGCCGAGGTAAAACAGCTCATACCGCTGGCCGGCGTATTCATACCGCGGCGGGTCGAGTTGATAGTGCCCTTCCAGCTCATGGGGCAGCACGCGCACCAGCCCTTCGATGGTATTGAGCGGGATCGCGTATTGATCGTCCGCGCACTGCACCATCAGCGCGCGGTTGACCGAGACGGTGAACGGCAAGCGAATACGAAAATGCACGCCCGCCCCCGGCGTCGAATCGATCGACATCGAGCCGCCGAGCTGGCGCACTTCTTCATGCACCACGTCCATGCCCACGCCGCGCCCGGAAATCTGGGTGATCTTTTCCGCCGTGGAGAACCCCGGCTGCAGGATGAACTGCAACACGTCACGGTCGCTGATCTCTTGATCAGGGGCGAGCAAGCCGCGCTTGATTGCCTTGCGCCGCACCGCATCGAGGGGCACGCCGGCGCCGTCGTCGTGCAGATCGAAGACGATATCGCCGCCTTCGTGGGTCAGGTCCAGGGTGATACGGCCCTTCTCAGGCTTGCCGGCCAGCAGCCGCGCCTCGCGGGATTCCAGGCCGTGATCGACGGCGTTGCGCAGCATATGTTCCAGCGGCGCGACCATGCGTTCCAGCACGTTGCGGTCCATCTCGCCCTCGGCGTTGCCGACCACGAATTCCACGTCCTTACCCAATTCCTGCGCGACCTGGCGCACGATGCGCTTGAGGCGCGGCAGCATGCGTTCAAAGGGCACCATGCGCGTGCGCATCAGGCCTTCCTGCAAGTCGGTGTTGATGCGCGCCTGCTGCTGCAACAGGTCGTGCGCATCCTGGTTGCGGCGCTCAAGGGTTTCCTTGAGGTCGAGCACGTCGGAGGCGGACTCGAACAGCGCGCGGGACAACTGCTGCAACTGTGAATGGCGGTCCATTTCCAGCGGGTCGAATTCTTCGTAGTCCAGGCGCTCGGCTTCGGCCTGCTGACGGCTGAAGAGGCGGCCCTGGGTTTCGGTGTCGAGCCGGCGCAGTTGGTCGCGCATGCGCTCGAGGGTGGTTTCCATCTCATTGAGGGCAACCTGCGCGTCGTTGACCTGCTGTTCGATCCGGCCACGGAAGATCGAGGTTTCGCCGGCCAGGTTAACCAGATCGTCCAGCAGGTCGGCGGAGATTTTCACCATGTCGGCCGTCGGGTCGCCGGCTGTTTCGGCCTTGCCCGTCACTAATGCCACCGGCACCACCTGCACCACCGGCTCTTTGCTCGGGTGGACCAGGCTTTTGATGCGCTCGATGAGTTTGTCCACCGAGCCCACCGGCAAGCCCGCCGCCACCGCGTCGATCATCTGCGCCAGGCGGTCGTGACAGCCTTGCAGCAAGGCGAACAACTCGGGGGACGCCACGAGCAAACCGGAGGACAAACCTTCGTAGAGAAACTCCAGCTCATGGGCCAGATCGCCGATCGGGCCGATCTCGACCATGCGCGCACCGCCCTTGAGGGTGTGCAGGTCGCGCAACAGGGTTTCGACTTCCTGGCGGTTGTTGGGCTCAGCCTGCCAGCGCAGCAACGCCGCCCCCGAGCTGTCGAGAATGTCGGCGGCTTCTTCGAGGAAGATATCCAGCAATTCCGGGTCGATGCCCAAGCTCTGCGCAGCAGCGGCCGGCGCTGCGGGCGGCCCGCTGTGGCGCAATGCCCGGACGCTGGCAATCAACGCGCTGGAGTCGCTCAGTGGCTGATGCTGTTGCAGTTGGTCCAACTGCAACGCCAAGTGCTCATGACTGGCCATCAGCACCTGGGACAGTTCATTGGAATAGCTGTAGCGGCGGTCCGCCAGGCCTTCGTAAAGGCCTTCCAGTTCGTAGGCCAGGTCGCCAACGGGCCCGATCTCGGCCATGCGCGCGCCGCCCTTGAGGGTGTGCATGTCGCGCTGCAACGAGGTTAACGGCGCCACGCCCTCGGGTTCCAGCAGCCAGCGTTTGAGCGACTGCCCGGCGCTGTCGAGGATATCCACGGCTTCTTCGAGGAAGATCTCGACGATCTCATCATCCACCGCCGCGTGCCGATCCAGCCGGGCCGTCGCGGCGCCCAATTCGGAGATGCTCAGCGCACGGCTGCCGTCGCTTTTGATCAGGCCGGTGGCGGACGGGTCGAGGGCGCCATCCAGCAGCTCGCGCAAGGCTTGCATGCGCGCCGGGGCCGGGCTGATTTCCTGGCCGGCAGCCAGTTGGTCGAGCATGTTGATCAGCGCTTCGTGGGCCTGTTCGGCCTCCTCGAAAAACCGCTCGCTGACCGCCAGGCTGCTTTCTTCCACGGCGCCGTACAGATCAAGCAAGGCTTCGCAGAGTTCGTCGATGGCGTGCAGGTCGGCAAGGTGCGCGCCCTGCCCCAAGGTGGTCAATTCATCCAGCAGCGCGGTCAGTTCCTGGCGTTCGCCGGGGTGTTGTTGCCAGCGGCGCAGCAGGCTTTCGGCGTCGAGCAGAATGTCCATGCCCTGGGCCAGGAAGTTGGTGATCAGGTGCGGATCACGCTTGATCCGCAGGCCGGTGCTCGGCGCGTCGAGCTGGGCTTGAAACTGATGATCGAGCAGGCTTTGAGTGCGGTCGATCAGGTCGGCGGCACCTTTGATCGGCACCAGCGGGTCGCCGTTCAACTGGCGCAAGCCACGTTGGAACAGACCCTCGGCCTCCAGCAGCAGTTCTACTTCATCTAGGTCCAGCGGCAGGCGGTGGGCCTTGTACTCGCGGGTCAGGTGATCGAGCGGGCGCGCCAGTTCGGCGATCGGCAGCACGCCGGCCATATAGGCGCTGCCTTTGAGGGTGTGCAAGGCGCGTTGCAGCTCATCGCTGACTTGCAGCGGCACATGCTCGGCGGCTTGGCGCAGGAAGTGGTTGAGGCTGTCGAGGTGGCTCTGGGCTTCGTTGCGGAAGATCTCCAGCAGCATCGGGTCATGCGGTTCGGCAGCCGGCACGGCGGTGCCGCTGGCCAAGGCGTGGGCGCGCGCGGCCAGGGCGTCGACCGCGTCCCGTTGGCGCTGGGCGCCGGCGGCGAAGTCGGCGATCAATTCCGGCAGCAGGGCCACCGCGTCATCCAGCACCCGTTGCACCTCGGGGCCGGCGGCCACGCTGCACTCCAACACGCGATTGAGCAGGTTCTCCACGGCCCAGGCCAGTTCCGCCAGCACCAGGGCGCGCACCATGCGGCCACTGCCTTTGAGGGTGTGGAAGGCACGGCGCATTTCGCCGAGGGCGGTTTTATCGACGCCGCTCGGCAGATGGTGGTGCAGTACCTCGAGGACCTCGGCGGTTTCTTCGAGGAACACTTCACGCAGTTCGTCGTCGATCGGCTCTTCACCGGCTGGCGGCGGCAGCAAGCTGCCGGGGCGTTGCAGGGCGGGCGGATTCAAGCGCGAAGCAGGATTGGCCAGCGCGTCGAACTGGGATTGGCTCGGCGCGCTCTCGGTCGACAACGCGCCGTCCGGCGCCACCAGCGCCTGGCGCCAGGGCTTTTCGGCAGGCAGGTAACCCAGCGCGGCCAGGCCCTCGGTGGCCAACTCCAGCACCCGTTCGCCAGCAGCGTCGGGGTCTTGGAGCATGCGCTCCAGGTAGTACTCCAGGCCGCTGATCACGTCGGCGAAATGCGCCAACTGCTCTTCGGACGGCACTGCGTCGTTGATCATCAGTTGTTCATCGACGTAATCGGTGCAACCGCGCATCAGGCTCGCTGCGCGTGGCAGTGGAATCATCGCCAGGGCGCCGCGCACCTGGCTCAACAGTTCCGGCAGGGATTCCAGGCGCTGGCGCTCCCACTGGGCGTCGATGCAGTCGATCACCAGCTCTTTGGCTTGCTTGAGACACTGGCAGGACTCGCGGATCACCAACTGATGAATCTGCGTCAGGTCGGTGGTGGGCAGGCGGCTTTCTTCACGGCCTTGCGGCTCGACCGTACCGACCATCCCGGCCAACGTCGCTTCGACGTAGAGCAAGGCGCCGGCGACATCCATCAGCACCGCATCGTTGGGTTCACGCTGGCCCTGGGCCAGGCTCAACACCACGGCAAGCTGGTCGATGATGACTTTGCGCGGCTGCCCAAAGCCCAGCACCGCGAGGGTGTCGGCGATTTGCCGCAGCGGCGCCAGCAGTGCATCGAGGTCGCTGGTGTGTTGACGGTCGCTGCGCACGAACAGGTCGAGGCGTTCCTTGACCCGCACCAGCTCTTCACACAACGCGCCGAGCACCGAGCCCATCGCATTGCGGTCCGGCCCGGCCAGGCGCGCACGTTCGGCATCGACCACGGCACTGTCGGGCAAGGCTTCATCGAGGCCGTAGCGTTCTTTCAGGCTTTGCATGCGCGGCGTTGGCCGGGTGACTTTGGCGACATAGAACAGCAGGCTCTTGAGCAGTTGATCCGGCGCCGGCTGGTTGATGCCGCCAATGCCCTGGGCGAGCAGGCGTTTGAGTTGCTTGTCACTGGCCTTGAGCAGGCTGCGCAGCGCCGGACTGTTGGCGATCACGCCGGTCAGCATGCCCTCGACCAGCGCCGAGGTGACTTGCCACAGCGGCAACAGCGGCGCGCCCTGGCACAGCGCTTCGAGGCGGGCGAACACCCGCGCCATGTCTTCCAGGTTGCTCGGGCCGTGATCTTCGCGCAGCAACCCGGCCAGGGCTTGTTGCAGCAGCAGATGCCACTGGCGCAACTGATCGCTCAGGTCGGACGGCGCGCGTTGCGCCAGCGTCTCCTCGGGCAACGGCGCAATCGACAGCAATTGCGGGCTGAACAAGCTGGTTTCCGACAACAGGCTTTCGCCGCGCGCACTGCGCAGGTCGTTGAGCAGTGGCAACACCACCAGCGGCAAGTCGCGGCGGGCACTGTGGATGCGGTCCAGGTACAGCGGCAATTGCCCGAGGGCCTGTTGCAGCAGACGGATGCTTTCATCGCGCTGGCTGACGCGCCCGGCCTGCAGGGCCAGGGCCAGGGCTTCGATTTCTTCGGCGAGCAGCGCGGCGCCGTAGAACTCGACCATTTGCAACGCGCCATGCGCCTGGTGAATGCACGCCAGGCAGTCGCCGAGGGTCTCGTTGTCAGTGGTTTCGACAAACGCGTCCAGCGCCGAACGGGCCTGTTTCAGGGTTTCGGCAATGTCGCCCTTGACCCATTCAAGGGCCACGTAGTCGTGCCGATCAACCATAACTGCTCCGCTTTGAATTCATGAGTTGCTGGTATCCAATGTGGGAGGGGCGGTGCGACGATTCGACTTGCTCCCGATGGCAGTGGCTCAGTCAATGAATCAGGTGACTGATACACCGTCATCGGGAGCAAGTCGAATCGTCGCACCGCCCCTCCCACATTTGGATTACATTTCAATCATCAGCCTGCTTGGGCGCCGGCAAGGTGAACCCCGACACCGAGCGGCGCAACTGGCTGGCCATTTTTGCCAGGTTGCCGATGCTCTCGGCGGTGGCGGTCGAGCCCGACGACGTCTGGGTGGTGATTTGCTGGATCACGTTCATGGTCAGCGAGATCTGCCCCGCCGACGACGTCTGTTGCTGCGCCGCGTTGGAAATACTCTGGATCAGCGCCGCCAGGGTTTTCGACACGCCTTCGATCTCTTCCAGCGCCACCCCGGCGTCCTGGGCCAGCCGCGCACCCCGCACCACTTCGGTGGTGGTCTGTTCCATGGAGATGACCGCTTCGTTGGTGTCGGCCTGGATCGCCCGCACCAGGGTTTCAATCTGCCGCGTGGCCGCCGACGAGCGCTCGGCCAGGCGTTGCACTTCATCGGCCACCACCGCAAAGCCGCGTCCGGCATCCCCGGCCATGCTCGCCTGGATCGCGGCGTTGAGCGCGAGGATGTTGGTTTGGTCGGCGATGTCATCGATCAGGCTGACGATGTCACCGATCTCCTGGGACGACTCGCCCAGGCGCTTGATGCGCTTGGCGGTGTCCTGGATCTGTTCGCGAATGTTGTCCATGCCGTGGATGGTGTTGTGCACCACTTCATTGCCCTTGTTGGCGATTTCCACCGAGCGCTCGGCCACCGCTGAGGACTCAGCGGCGTTCGCCGACACCTGGTCGATGGACTGGGCCATCTGTTCGATCGCGGTGGAGGCCTCGGCGATCTGCTGGGCCTGGTGTTCCGAGGCCTGCGCCAGGTGCATGGCGGTGGCCTGGGTGTCCTGCACCGCGCCGGCAACCTGACCGGCGGTGAGGTTGATGGTGGCGACGAGGTCGCGCAGTTGGTCCACGGAATAGTTGATGGAGTCGGCGATGGTGCCGGTGAAGTCTTCGGTCACCGAGGCGGTGACGGTGAGGTCGCCGTCGGCGAGGTCCTCGATTTCATCCAGCAGGCGCATGATCGCGTTCTGGTTGCGCTCGTTCTTCTCGGCGGTTTCCCGCAGCTGCTGGTTGGTGGCGCGGACCATCACCAGGCCGATCAGGATGATCGAGGCCAGCGCCAGCAAGCCCAGCACATAGCCGCCGATCGTGTCGAAACTGCGCCCGCTGGCCAGGTTTTCAAAGCCGGTGGCCAGGTGCGAGGCTTCATCGAGCAGGGTTTGCGAGAGGTTGAAAATATTGTTCGCTGACGCCCGGACCTGGAACAGTTGCGGCGAGGTTTCGAGGATCTCGTCCACAGAGCCTGAGACAAACTCGAACAGCTCGGCGATTTCCGCCAGGCGCGCCCGCGCATCGTGGTCCTCGACCTGGGTGATGCGCAGCCCGGGGTTGCCCTGGAGCATGCCGGTGAGCACCTGGCCGAAGCGGTTGGCATCGCGACCAAAGGCATCGGCGGCCTGCACGGCGGTTTCGTCACCGGCCAGTACGGTGTTGACCGCCCCCAGGATACGCTCGGCCAGAAGCGACTGACGCTGGGCCAGGGCCACCTGGCTGGCCGGGGCGCCGCGTTGCAGCAGGATATCTACGACCTTTTCCGATTCCATTTGCAGTTGCGGCACGGTTTCGGCCAGGGTCGCGGCGACTTGATGCAACGACAGCACGGTCTGTTCGCTGGCGAGGATCGCGTCGGTATTTTTCAGCAGCGCTTCCCAATCGGTCTGCACCGCCCGCATCTCTGCACGCACCGCACTGGGCGCGGCGGGCAGGCCGGTGTCCGGGTCGCCCTTTTTCAGGTAACCCCAGCGCTGGGCAAAGTCATTGCGCGCCTCCGCCAGCAATTTGAACGCGGCGGCCTTGCCGGCGGCCGCTTCGGTGGCGTTCTTGGCGATACGCTGGGACAGCACCCGCAACTCACCGGCGTGGCCGATGTACTGCTTGTCGTAGGTGGACTGGGTGTTGAGGTACGCGAAGTTGGCGAACAGCAACATGATGAATACGATCAGCGCAATAAACAGCACGATGATCTGCGAGCGGCTGCGCGAGACCGCCTGGGGTTTGGGCGTAGTAGCAGTGGTCATGCGGCAACATCCATGAAGCCAGGGGCCTGGGCCAGAGCGAAGGGGCTGAAGACCTGCCAGCGCTGATCAGCGTCGAACTGGCCGCGGATAAAGGACGCGCAGGGGGTGGTGCTGGGCAACAACGCGTCTTGTGCGAAATGCTGCATACCCACCACCTCGTCCACCAGCAGCCCGATAAATATGTCTTGGTAGTCCACGACCAATACCCGCCGTTGCTTACCTGTCTTGGACAGCGCATGGCCGAGGAAACCGCCGAGATCCATCACCGGCAGCAGGCGCCCACGCAGGTTAGCGACTCCTCTGATCCAGGTCTTGACCCCGGGCATTAAAGTGCAGCGCGGCTCATGCAGCACTTCGGCGACTTCGCCCATGGGCGCGACAAACCACTGTTCGCCCACACGAAAGCCGATCCCGCTCCAGCCTTGCAGGCGGGTTTCCTGGGATGGCAGGTCGGCGGCCAGCAGGCGACAGCGGCGGTCGATGTCCAGCAGCAGCTCGAAGGCGGTCTGTGACTCGGTCATGATGGCGTGCCGTCAGCCGGCCAACACCTTGTTCAGGGTGGCGATCAGGGTTTCTTCGTCCACAGGCTTTGTCAGGTAATCCCTGGCGCCCTGGCGCTCGCCCCAGATCTTGTCGGTTTCCTGATCTTTGGTGGTAATGATGATGATCGGTATCGAGTTGATGCTCGGATCGTTGTGCTTGCTCAACTGGCGCGTGGCCTGGAAGCCGTTGAGGCCCGGCATGACGATATCCATCAACACCGCATCGGGCTTCTCCTGGGACGCAAGTGCTACGCCGTCGGCGCCATTTTCGGCCTTGAGGACCTGATGGCCGTGCTTTTCCAGCATGCCGCTCAGTTTGTACATTTCGGTCGGCGAATCGTCGACGATCAGAACACGTGCCATGGTTTTCCCCACTACATTGGTAGACGCACGCCCTTGTGAGGTTGCGTCAGTGTGCTTGTTCTACTGCGGCGAAACCCGGCACGTAGGCCTTGATCGCACCCAGCAGTTCTTCCTTGCTGAAAGGCTTGGTCAAAAACTGATCGACCCCGACGATGCGCCCCTTGGCCTTGTCGAACAGGCCGTCCTTGGAGGACAGCATGATCACCGGGATCGACTTGAACGCCGGGTTGTTCTTCACCAGGGCGCAAGTCTGATAGCCATCCAGGCGCGGCATCATGATGTCGACAAAGATAATGTGCGGGTGATGATCCACAATCCGGGCCAGGGCATCGAAACCATCGATGGCCGTGATGACATCGCACCCCACGTTCTTCAACAGGGTCTCGGCGGTGCGGCGGATCGTTTTCGAATCGTCGATCACCATCACTCTCAAGGCGTTGGAATGCTGTTCCATATCTGCTCTACCATCGCCACAGCGAATCGGTTTTCGGTGTGTACTGCCTGATGCCGCCCAGAATGAGCGCCAGAAGCCTTGGAATTCAGGGGCTGCTGCACCGTGGCAGTCTTTTTAGCACAGTCTCGTGGAGCAATCTATCGAGCGACCCGCTAGGTGGTTTTTCCTTGACCCACAACAGCCGCAGCGCCACTCTGACGCCACTTTTATGCGCCCTAATTTGCTAGAGGAAATCCCCCATGAGCGTTCGCGTCGGCATTGTCATGGACCCTATCGCCAGCATTTCCTATAAAAAGGACAGCTCGCTGGCCATGCTCCTGGCCGCCCAGGCCCGCGGCTGGAGCCTGTTCTATATGGAACAGCGCGACCTTTACCAGGGCGACGGCCAGGCGCGTGCGCGGATGCGTCCGCTTGAGGTGTTTGCCAACCCTGAAAAGTGGTTCGAGCTGCAAGACGAAATCGACAGCCCCCTGAGCGACCTGGACGTGATCCTGATGCGCAAGGACCCGCCGTTCGACATGGAATTCGTCTACTCCACCTACCTGCTCGAGCAGGCCGAGCGCGCTGGCGTGCTGATCGTCAACAAGCCGCAGAGCCTGCGCGACTGCAATGAAAAGCTGTTCGCCACGCTCTTCCCGCACTGCACGCCACCGACCGTGGTCAGCCGCCGCGCCGATGTGCTGCGTGAGTTCGCCGCCAAACACGGCGATGTGATCCTCAAGCCGCTGGACGGCATGGGCGGCACCTCGATCTTCCGCCACCGCGCCGGCGACCCGAACCTGTCGGTGATCCTGGAAACCCTGACCGCCCTGGGCACCCAGCAGATCATGGGCCAGGCTTATCTGCCGGCGATCAAGGACGGCGACAAGCGCATCCTGATGATCGACGGCGAACCAGTGGATTATTGCCTGGCGCGCATCCCGGCAGCCGGCGAGACCCGTGGCAACCTGGCGGCCGGCGGTCGTGGCGAAGCCCGGCCTTTGTCGGACAAGGACCGCTGGATTGCCTCCCAAGTTGGCCCGACGCTGCGGGAAAAAGGTTTGCTGTTTGTAGGCCTCGACGTAATTGGTGAACACCTCACCGAAATCAACGTCACCAGCCCGACCTGTATTCGCGAGATCGACAATGCATTTGGCACGAACATCGGCGAAATGCTGATGGCCGCGATTGAACGCAAGCTACAAGCCAAGTGACATAGAACAGCCGGACAGCCACCAACATTGCGTTATCATGCGCCACCTGTGAAACGCGCGATGTTGGTTTTCTTGTCATGACGCTCCCGTCCGATCTGCCCTTCGAACCCTCCCCCAGCGGCGTGCGCCCGGCTGATCGGCTCGGATTTACCCTGTTTCTCGCGGCGTTGATTCACCTGGTGCTGATTCTCGGCGTGGGTTTCACCATGGTCGAACCCAAGCAAATCACCAAGACCCTGGAAATCACCATCGCCACGTTCAAGAGCGAAAAGAAGCCCGAGAAGGCCGATTTTCTCGCTCAGGACAATCAGCAGGGCAGCGGCACGCTGGACAAGAAAGCCGTGCCCAAGACCACTGAAGTGGCGCCGTTCCAGGACAACAAGGTCAATAAAGTCACCCCGCCGCCGGCCGCCAAGCCCGAAGTCAAGCAGACCGCGCCCAAGCCCGTGGTGACCACCGTCGCGCCGAAACCGCAAAAAGCCCCGACCCAGCGCGAAAAATCCAAGACCGAACCGCAACCCGAGCCCGTCAAGCCGGCGCCGACCTTCGACAGTTCGCAGCTCTCCGACCAGATTTCCAGCCTTGAAGCCGAACTGGCCAATGAGCAACAGCTCTACGCCAAGCGCCCGCGCATCTACCGCCTGAACGCCGCGTCCACCATGCGTGACAAAGGCGCCTGGTATAAGGACGAGTGGCGCAAGAAGGTCGAACGCATCGGCAACCTCAACTACCCGGACGAGGCCCGCCGCCAACAGATTTACGGCAATTTGCGCCTGTTGGTGTCGATCAACCGCGACGGCACGTTATATGAAGTGCAGGTGCTGGAATCGTCCGGCCAGCCGTTGCTGGACCAGGCCGCCCAGCGCATCGTGCGCCTGGCCGCGCCCTTCGCCCCGTTTACCGGCGACTTGAATGACGTGGACCGCCTGGAAATCATCCGCACCTGGCGGTTTGCCAAGGGCGATCGCCTGTCCAGCAATTGATAACCCCAATCAACACCAATCACTGTAGGAGCGAGCTTGCTCGCGAAAAACCTCAACGATAACGAAGCGCTCCAGGCAGAACCGCGTCGCTTTCAAGTTTTTCGCGAGCAAGCTCGCTCCTACAGAAAAGCCGACGGCGCTGTATTCGGATCACTCCCAGCTTGTCAGTTCGCCCCTCCAACGCCACACTAGCGGACATGAAAAATGTCAGCCCGACCTACCTCAAGCACCAATTCCTGATCGCCATGCCCCATATGGCCGACCCGAACTTTGCGCAGACCTTGACCTACATCGTCGAGCACACGGCCAATGGTGCCATGGGGTTGGTGGTGAACCGCCCGCAGGAGCTGAACCTGGCCGATATCCTTGAGCAACTGCGCCCGGAGATCGACCCGCCGGCCCGCTGTCAGGGCGTGCCGATCTATACCGGCGGGCCGGTGCAGACCGATCGCGGTTTTGTACTGCACCCAACCGGGCCGAAGTTCCAGGCCACGGTGGACCTCGACGGCGTGTCGCTGTCCACGTCCCAGGATGTGTTGTTCGCCATCGCCGACGGCGTCGGCCCCGAGCAGAGCGTGATCGCCCTCGGCTACGCCGGTTGGGAAGCCGGGCAGTTGGAGGCCGAACTGGCCAGTAACGCCTGGCTGACCTGCCCCTACGATGCCGACATTCTGTTCAACACCGCCTGCGAACTGCGCCTGGACGCGGCGGCGGCCAAGCTACGGGTCAACCTCAGCCTACTGACCAGCCAGGCGGGGCACGCCTGATGGCCTTGCGTCTGATCCTCGGTTTTGACTACGGCACCAAACAGATCGGCGTGGCAGTCGGCCAGGTCATCACCGGCCAGGCCCGCGAGCTGTGTACCCTCAAAGCCCAGAACGGCATACCGGACTGGAATCAGGTCGAAGCCCTGATCAAGGAGTGGAAGCCCGACGCGGTGGTGGTCGGCCTGCCCTTGAACATGGACGGCACCCCCAGCGAGATGTGCCTGCGCGCCGAGAAGTTCGCGCGCCGCCTCAATGGCCGCTACAACCTGCCCTTTTATACCCACGATGAGCGCCTGACGACCTTCGAGGCCAAGGGTGAGCGCCGCGACCGTGGCGGGCAGAAAGGCAGCTACCGCGACAACCCGGTAGACGCCATCGCCGCCGCCTTGCTGTTGCAGGGTTGGCTGGATGAAAACACCGCGTTATTTGAATCCTGACTGACGCGGCTTGCCGCGTCTTTTTACGTTTGAGCCCGGACCTTGCAGGCAACCCCTGTCGCGCAAGGCCTTGAAGGAGCGACCATGAGCCTGCCAAACCCCGCCGAACTGATCAGCCAGATGGCGATTCGCCTCAAGGCCCACCTGAAACACCGTGCCATCAGCGAGCCGCGCTTCATCGGCATTCGCACCGGCGGCGTGTGGGTGGCCCAGGCGCTGCTGCAGGAGTTGGGCAGCGATTCGCCGTTGGGTACGCTGGATGTGTCTTTCTACCGCGACGACTTCAGCCAGAACGGCCTGCACCCGCAAGTACGCCCGTCGGCCCTGCCGTTCGAGATCGAAGGCCAGCACCTGGTGCTGATCGACGACGTACTGATGAGCGGCCGCACCATCCGCGCCGCACTGAACGAGTTGTTCGACTATGGCCGCCCCGCCAGTGTGACCCTGGTCTGCCTGCTGGACCTGGACGCCGGCGAACTGCCGATCAGCCCGGATGTGGTCGGCGCCACCGTGTCGCTTTCAGCCCAGCAGCGGGTAAAATTGTCCGGTCCCACGCCGCTCGTACTCGAACTGCAAGACCTTGCCCTTTAAACCGCCTTGTAAAGAGTCCCCGCGATGACGCCTCTAGATGCCAAGCGCCCGCTGCAGCTCAATGCTCAGGGCCAACTGCAACACTTCTTGTCCCTCGACGGCTTGCCCCGTGAACTGCTCACCGAAATCCTCGACACCGCCGACTCGTTCCTCGAAGTCGGTGGCCGCGCGGTTAAGAAAGTCCCGCTGCTGCGCGGCAAAACCATCTGCAACGTGTTCTTCGAGAACTCCACGCGCACCCGCACCACCTTCGAACTGGCGGCCCAGCGCCTGTCGGCTGACGTGATCACGCTGAACGTGTCCACCTCGTCGGCGAGCAAGGGCGAGACCCTGCTCGACACCCTGCGCAACCTCGAAGCCATGGCGGCGGACATGTTCGTGGTCCGCCACGGCGACTCCGGCGCCGCGCACTTCATCGCCGAGCACGTGTGCCCGCAGGTAGCGATCATCAACGGCGGCGACGGCCGTCACGCCCACCCGACCCAGGGCATGCTCGACATGCTCACCATCCGTCGGCACAAGGGCAGCTTTGAAAACCTCTCGGTGGCCATCGTCGGCGATATCCTGCACTCGCGGGTCGCGCGCTCGAACATGCTGGCCCTGAAAACCCTGGGCTGCCCGGATATCCGCGTGATCGCGCCAAAAACCCTGCTGCCCGTCGGCATCGAGCAGTACGGCGTGAAGGTCTACACCGACATGACCGAAGGCCTCAAGGATGTGGACGTGGTCATCATGCTGCGCCTGCAACGCGAACGCATGTCCGGTGGCCTGCTGCCGAGCGAAGGCGAGTTCTACCGCCTGTTCGGCCTGACCACCACGCGCCTGGCCGGGGCCAAGCCGGAGGCCATCGTGATGCACCCGGGGCCGATCAACCGAGGGGTGGAGATTGAGTCGGCAGTGGCCGACGGCAACCAGTCGGTGATTCTCAACCAGGTGACCTACGGCATCGCCGTGCGCATGGCGGTGCTGTCCATGGCCATGAGCGGGCAAACCGCGCAACGTCAATTCGAGCAGGAGAAGGCCCAGTGAAGCTCAGCATTCTCGGCGCCCGCGTCATCGATCCGGCCAGTGGCCTGGATCAAGTCACCGATCTTCATCTGGAAGCCGGCAAGATCATCGCCATCGGCGCCGCGCCCAGCGCTTTCAACGCCAGTGAAACCATCGACGCCAAGGGCCTGGTGGCCGCGCCTGGCCTGGTCGATCTGAACGTCGCCCTGCGCGAGCCGGGTTACAGCCGCAAAGGCAACATCAACAGCGAAACCCGCGCCGCCGCCGCCGGTGGCGTCACCAGCCTGTGCTGCCCACCGCACACCAAGCCGGTGCTGGACACCTCGGCGGTGACCGAGCTGATCCTCGACCGCGCCCGCGAAGCCGGCAATTGCAAAGTGTTCCCGATCGGCGCCCTGAGCAAAGGCCTGGAAGGCGAACAACTGGCCGAACTGATCGCGCTGCGCGATGCCGGTTGCGTGGCCTTCGGCAACGGCCTGGAGAGCTTCCGCAGCACCCGCACGCTGTGCCGTGCCCTGGAGTACGCGGCCACCTTCGACCTGACGGTGATCTTCCACTCCCAGGACCACGACCTGGCCGAAGGCGGCCTGGCCCATGAAGGCGCCGTGGCCAGCTTCCTCGGCCTGCCGGGCATTCCGGAGACCGCTGAAACCGTGGCCCTCGCCCGCGACCTGCTGCTGGTGGAACAAAGCGGCGTGCGTGCGCACTTCAGCCAACTGACCAGCGCCCGCGGTGTGGCCCTGATCGCCCAGGCCCAGGCCCGAGGTTTGCCGGTGACGGCAGACGTGGCGTTGTATCAGTTGATCCTGACGGACGAGGCACTGATCGACTTCTCCAGCCTGTATCACGTACAACCTCCGCTGCGTACCCGTGCCGACCGCGACGGCTTGCGTGCAGCGGTGAAGTCCGGCGTGGTGTCGGCGATTTCCAGCCATCATCAACCCCACGAGCGCGATGCCAAACTGGCACCGTTTGGTGCGACCGAGCCGGGTATCAGCAGCGTCGAGCTGTTGCTGCCGCTGGCGATGACGCTGGTGGAGGATGGCTTGTTGGACCTGCCAACGCTGCTGGCACGCCTGAGCGCCGGCCCTGCCGAAGCCTTGCGCCTACCGGCGGGCAAGTTGACTGTGGGCGCCGCCGCGGATCTGGTGCTGTTCGATCCAGCCAGCTCGACGATTGCCGGTGAGCACTGGCTGTCCAAGGGCGAGAACTGCCCTTTCATCGGGCATAGCCTGCCGGCGAGCGTGCGCTACACGCTGGTAGACGGACGCATCAGCTACCGGGCCTGATACAAGTCGGGAGTGAGCACAGTCAATGTGGGAGGGGCGGTGCGACGATTCGACTTGCCCCCGATAGCAGTGGGTCAGCTATAGATAAGCTGACTGGTCCACCGCCATCGGGGGCAAGCCCCCACCCACATTTGCCTGTCTGTATGGGTGAGAGATTCAGCGCCCGCCCCTTAGCTCGGCGTTACGGATCGAAATCTGCGTATTCAACGTCCAGAAGTCATACAGCACCCCCACCAGAAACAGGCCGCCGGTCAGCAGGTAGAGCAGGCCGGTGATCCATTTGCCCTGGTACATCCGGTGTACACCGAACACCCCGAGAAACGCCAACAGAATCCAGGCCACGTTGTATTCGATCGGGCCGGCGGTAAAACGCAGGTCGGCTTCACGGTCCATGGCCGGAATCAGGAACAAGTCGATCAGCCAGCCAATACCCAACAAGCCCAACGTGAAAAACCAGATCGTCCCAGTGACGGGTTTGCCGTAATAGAAGCGATGCGCGCCGGTAAAACCAAAAATCCAGAGCAGGTAACCGATCACCTTGCTGTGGGTGTCTTGCTGCGAAACATCCTGTCGATAGGTGTTCATGGAGTACCTCTTTGGCTGCGATAGATAAATTTTTTCACTTTCTTTGTGACTTTTTTACATGCGCCCGACGTATGGCCGATGGTATCTTCCCTCCCCTGAAAGCCTTATGCCACCTGACTTGTGTAGGACAATTGCGGCGATTCGTCGCGCATTTCCTGAGTTTGACCCCAAGGTTCAGTCGACAAACGGCCTGAGAACGACACAAAAAGCTGTTATAAAGTTGCGCGCAAACCCATAAGAGCCACGCCTAATGCGACCATTTTTCAAGACATGGCTAACCATTTGCCTATTAATGCCACTGGCCGCCCACGCCACCAATCGTGAGCAACGACTTCCTAACGTCAACGGTTTCACCCCTAAAGTTCACAGCACGCCCAGCACGGCCAAATCCGTAAAGCCCACCGTCAGCCGCCCGACTCAACTGAGCAAGGCCCACGGTAAGGCAGCACCCGGCCTGATGGCAGGCAACACCAAGCAAAGCAGCACCGTCCTCAGCCGCGCCGTTAATGTGCTCGGTACACCTTATCGTTGGGGCGGCAGCAGCCCAAGTAAAGGCTTCGACTGCAGCGGCTTGGTGAAATATGCGTTTAACAACGTTGCCGCCGTGGATTTACCGCGCACCTCCAACGCCATGGCCGCCGGCCACGGGCAGAAGGTTGATCGCAAGGACTTGAAACCGGGCGACCTGCTGTTCTTCAAATTGAAGAGCCGCCAGGTTAACCACGTTGCCATCTACCTGGGCAACGACCGCTTTATCCACGCACCGCGTCGTGGCAAGTCGGTCAGCATCGATACGCTGAAGAAGCCGTTCTGGGACAAGAACTACGTGATCGCCAAACGGGTTCTGCCGAAAGAACAGAACAACCTGCGGATCGTCCAACGTTGATCTAAAGCTGGAATACAGTACCAATGTGGGAGGGGCGGTGCGACGATTCGACTTGCCCCCGATAGCGGTGGACCAGTCAGCTTATCTGTAGCTGACCCACTGCAATCGGGGGCAAGCCCCTCCCACATTTGATTTCATTGCCCACAAGATCTCATATGTCTGTCGGCACCCTCGCCTTCTCCCGCGCCGCTTCCCGGCTGATCACGCCCTCCGTGACCAACGCCTTCAAACTCATATCCAGCGTCTTCATCCCCAACGCCCCGCCGGTCTGCATGGCCGAGACCATCTGCGCCAGCTTGTCTTCGCGGATCAGATTGCGAATGGCCGGCGTGCTCAGCATGACTTCATGGGCCGCCACGCGCCCACCGCCGATCTTCTTGACCAGCACCTGGGACACCACCGCCTGCAGCGACTCCGAGAGCATCGAGCGGACCATGGGCTTTTCCCCCGCCGGGAACACGTCCACCAGGCGATCCACGGTCTTGGCCGCCGACGCGGTGTGCAGGGTGCCGAAGACCAGATGCCCGGTCTCAGCCGCCGTCAGCGCCAGGCGGATGGTTTCCAGGTCACGCAGTTCACCCACCAGGATCACATCCGGGTCTTGCCGCAGCGCCGAGCGCAAGGCAGCCGAAAAACTCTGGGTGTCGCGATGCACCTGGCGCTGGTTGATCAGGGACCGGTTGGGCAGGTGGATAAATTCGATGGGGTCTTCCAGCGTGAGGATGTGCTGGCGCCGATGCTGGTTGAGGTGATCGACCATCGCCGCCAGGGTGGTGGACTTGCCCGAGCCGGTGGGCCCGGTCACCAGCACCAGGCCGCGCGGCAACTGGGCGATACGCTGGAACACAGCGCCCAACCCAAGGCTTTCCAGGCTCTGGACCTGCGCGGGGATGCTACGAAACACCGCGCCCATGCCGCGCGCCTGCTGGAACACATTCACCCGGAATCGCCCCACGCCGGGCAGTTCGAAGGCAAAATCCGTTTCAAGAGATGTTTCGAAATCCTTTTGTTGATAGCGGTTGAGCAAAGGGCTAAGCAAATCCGCCACGTGAGTGGCTGACAGCACCGGCCCATCCAGCGGCCATACCTCGCCATCCACCCGCAGCATCGGCGCCAGGCCGGCCGACAGGTGCAGGTCGGAGGCGCCCCGGTGCACGCTTTGCGTGAGTAATTCAGTGATATCCATAGGGCTTTCCATTTCCAGTAGAATGCCGCGGACTCCATATCCACGGGCGCATCTTGAATGTCGACGATAGCAGACAACATTGGCCTGGTTAGCCAGCGCATCCGCGCCGCAGCCGACGCCGTGCAACGTGACGCAAACAGCATCCACCTGCTGGCCGTGAGCAAGACCAAGCCCGCGCAAGCCGTGCGCGAAGCCTATGCCGCCGGGATGTGTGATTTCGGCGAAAACTACCTGCAGGAAGCCTTGGGCAAACAGGCCGAATTAACCGACCTGCCCTTGAGTTGGCACTTCATCGGCCCCATTCAATCGAACAAGACTCGTGCGATCGCCGAGAACTTCGCTTGGGTGCACTCCGTGGACCGTCTGAAAATTGCACAACGCCTGTCTGAACAACGCCCGGCCGACCTGCCGCCGCTGAACATCTGCATCCAGGTCAACGTCAGTGGCGAAGCCAGCAAGTCCGGCTGCACGCCCGCCGACCTGCCGGCCCTGGCCCAAGCGATCAGCGCCCTGCCGCGCGTAAAACTGCGGGGCCTGATGGCGATCCCTGAGCCGACGGAAGACCGCGCCGCGCAGGACGCCGCCTTCGCCACCGTCCGCGACCTGCAGGCCAGCCTGAACCTGCCGCTCGACACACTTTCCATGGGCATGAGCCACGACCTTGAGTCGGCCATCGCCCAAGGCGCCACCTGGGTGCGGATCGGTACCGCCCTGTTTGGCGCCCGCGACTACGGCCAGCCGTGAAATGGCTGACCTCCCACTGAATAAGGACCTGTCATGAGCAACACGCGTATTGCCTTTATCGGCGCCGGCAACATGGCGGCCAGCCTGATCGGCGGCCTGCGGGCCAAGGGCCTGCAAGCCCAACAGATCCGTGCCAGCGACCCCGGCGCCGAAACCCGCACCCGCGTCAGCGCCGAGCACGGTATCGACACCTTCGCCGACAACGCCGAGGCCATCCAGGGCGTCGACGTGATCGTGCTGGCGGTCAAGCCGCAAGCCATGAAGGCCGTGTGCGAAAGCCTGCGCCCGAGCCTGCAGCCCCACCAGTTGGTGGTGTCCATTGCCGCCGGCATCACCTGCGCCAGCATGACCAACTGGCTCGGCGCCCAGCCCATCGTGCGCTGCATGCCCAACACCCCGGCGCTGCTGCGCAAAGGCGTGAGCGGTTTGTATGCAACCGCCGGAGTCAGCGCCGAACAGCGTGACCAGGCTCAGGCGCTGCTGTCTGCCGTTGGCCTCGCCGTGTGGCTGGAACAGGAGCAGCAACTGGACGCAGTGACCGCCGTCTCCGGCAGTGGCCCGGCGTACTTCTTCCTGCTGATCGAGGCCATGACCGCTGCCGGCGTGAAACTGGGCCTGCCCCAGGACATCGCCGAGCAACTGGCCGAGCAAACCGCCCTGGGCGCCGCACAGATGGCCGTATCCAGCGACGTGGATGCCGCCGAGTTGCGCCGCCGTGTGACCTCCCCGGGCGGCACCACGCAAGCCGCCATCGAATCGTTCCAGGCCGGGGGCTTCGAAGCCCTGGTGGAAAAAGCACTGGGTGCCGCGGCACATCGTTCGGCCGAGATGGCCGAGCAACTGGGCAAATAGTCGTCCCCAACCTGCAACAGGACTAGATAGGAATCGAACATGCTCGGAATCAATGACGCTGCCATTTTCATCATCCAGACCCTAGGCAGCCTGTACCTGCTGATCGTGCTGATGCGCTTTATCCTGCAATTGGTGCGGGCGAACTTCTACAACCCGCTGTGCCAGTTCGTGGTGAAGGCCACCCAGCCGTTGCTCAAGCCCCTGCGCCGGGTGATCCCTAGCCTGTTTGGGCTGGACATGTCCTCGCTGGTACTGGCGCTGCTGCTGCAGATCCTGCTGTTCGCGGTGATCCTGACGCTCAGTGGCTACCAGGCCTTGACCCTCCTGCTGTTGCCATGGGCGCTGATCGGGGTTTTCTCGCTGTTTTTAAAGATCATCTTCTGGTCGATGATCATCAGCGTGATCCTCTCGTGGGTCGCACCCGGCAGCCGCAGCCCCGGGGCCGAACTGGTCGCCCAGATCACCGAACCCGTGCTGGCGCCGTTCCGCCGCTTGATCCCCAACCTGGGCGGCCTGGATATCTCGCCGATCTTCGCGTTTATCGCGATCCAGCTCCTGCAAAGCTGGGTGATCCCGCGCCTTGCGTTCTACGCGTTCATGCCCAAAGAGCTGTTCGGGCTGATCTGATTCAGCCCCGCTTGTGTGTCAGGGCCGGATAACCTCCGGCCTTTGCTTGCCGCTAGGGGCAGCGGTCTTTAGACTTACGCCTCATTTAAACGAGAGCAGGGTCGATGCCAACTGCCTTCCCCCCCGATTCTGTTGGACTGGTCGTGCCCCAAGTGGCGCACTTCAGCGAACCGCTGGCCCTGGCCTGCGGCCGTTCGCTGCCAGCCTACGACCTGATCTATGAAACCTACGGCCAGTTGAACGCCACCGCGAGCAACGCCGTGCTGATCTGCCACGCCTTGTCCGGCCATCATCATGCCGCCGGCTTCCACAGCGTCGACGAGCGCAAGCCCGGCTGGTGGGACAGCTGCATCGGCCCCGGCAAACCCATCGATACCAACAAATTCTTTGTGGTCAGCCTGAACAACCTCGGCGGCTGCAACGGCTCGACCGGCCCCAGCAGCCTCAACCCGGAAACCGGCAAGCCCTTCGGCGCCGACTTCCCGGTACTGACCGTGGAAGACTGGGTACACAGCCAGGCGCGTCTGGCCGACCTGCTGGGCATCCGGCAATGGGCCGCCGTGATCGGCGGCAGCCTCGGCGGCATGCAAGCCCTGCAGTGGACCATCACTTACCCCGATCGCGTGCGCCATTGCCTGGCCATCGCCTCGGCCCCCAAGTTGTCGGCGCAGAACATCGCCTTCAACGAAGTGGCGCGCCAGGCGATCCTGACCGACCCGGACTTTCACGGCGGTTCGTTCCAGGAAGCCGGCGTGATCCCCAAGCGCGGCTTGATGCTGGCGCGGATGGTCGGGCATATCACCTACCTGTCCGACGACTCCATGGGTGAGAAATTCGGCCGTGGCCTCAAGAGCGAGAAGCTCAACTACGACTTCCACAGCGTCGAGTTCCAGGTGGAAAGCTACCTGCGGTATCAGGGCGAAGAGTTCTCCGGGCGGTTTGACGCCAACACCTACCTGCTGATGACCAAGGCCCTGGACTACTTCGACCCGGCGGCCAACTTCGACGACGACCTGGCGAAAACCTTCGAGGGCGCGTCGGCCAAGTTCTGCGTGATGTCGTTCACCACCGACTGGCGCTTCTCGCCAGCCCGCTCGCGGGAACTGGTGGATGCCTTGATGGCGGCGAAGAAAGACGTCTGCTACCTGGAAATCGATGCTCCGCAAGGCCACGACGCCTTCCTGATCCCGATCCCTCGTTATCTGCAGGCGTTCAGCAACTACATGAACCGCATAATTTTGTGAGAACGCCATGAGAGCCGACCTGGAAATCATCCAAGACTGGATACCCGCCGGCAGCCGCGTGCTCGACCTTGGCTGCGGCGATGGCGAACTGCTGAGCTGGCTGCGCGACCACAAGCAAGTCACCGGCTACGGCCTGGAAAACGACCCGGACAACATCGCCCAGTGCGTGGCCAAGGGCATCAACGTGATCGAGCAGGACCTGGACAAGGGCCTGGGCAACTTTGCCAGCAACAGCTTCGACGTCGTGGTGATGACCCAGGCCTTGCAAGCGGTGCATTACCCGGACCGCATCCTCGACGAAATGCTGCGCGTCGGCCGCCAGTGCATCATCACCTTCCCCAACTTCGGTCACTGGCGCTGCCGCTGGTACCTGGCCACCAAGGGCCGCATGCCGGTCTCGGATTTCCTGCCGTACACGTGGTACAACACACCGAACATCCACTTTTGCACCTTCGAAGACTTCGAAGCCCTGTGTAGCGAGCGGGAAGCCAAGGTGATCAACCGCCTTGCCGTCGATCAACAGCACCGCCACGGCTGGGCAAGTAAACTATGGCCCAACCTGTTGGGCGAAATCGGGATTTACCGGGTCAGCAGCCCTGGCCTGACAGATCACAAGATTGCCGTCTAATCATTTTCAAGAGGGACGCTCATGAGTCGTCTGGCTGTTTTTCTACTCACCGCATGCCTGGGCGCAAGCGCCATGGCCGCCGATGCTATCGACAGTAAGCGCCAGAAAGAATTTGGCGATATCACCGTGCACTACAACACCTTCACTTCCAGCTTCCTGCAACCCGAAACGGCCCAGGCGGTTGGCGTGGTACGCAGTAAGAACAAGGGGTTGATCAACGTGGCCGTGGTCAAGGGCGTGACGCCCGTGGCCGCGCAAGTGACCGGCACGATCAAGGACCTGAGCGGCAGGAGCGAAATCCTGACGTTCAAGCAGATTACCGAGAAAGGTGCGATCTATTACCTCGCGCCCTACAACGTACCGCAACAGGAAGTACGAGTTTTCACCATCAACGTTGAAGCCGGCGGCAAGGCCCATGGTTTCCAATTCAATCAGGAACTGTTTCCGGCAGAATGATGAACCTGACTCAACTCGTACTGGCCAGCCATAACGCTGGCAAACTCAAAGAACTCCAGGCCATGCTCGGCGAGTCCGTGCAACTGCGTTCGATCGGCGAGTTCAGCCAGGTCGAGCCGGAAGAGACGGGCCTGTCGTTCGTCGAAAACGCTATCCTCAAAGCGCGCAACGCCGCACGCCTGTCCGGCCTGCCGGCGCTGGCGGACGACTCGGGCCTGGCGGTGGATTTCCTCGGCGGCGCCCCCGGCATCTACTCGGCGCGTTATGCCGACGGTAAAGGCGACGCGGCGAACAACGCCAAGCTGCTCGACGCCCTCAAGGACGTGCCGGATGCCGAGCGCGGCGCGCAGTTTGTCTGTGTGCTGGCCCTGGTGCGGCATGCCGATGATCCGCTGCCGATCCTCTGCGAAGGCCTGTGGCACGGGCGCATCCTGCATGCGGCCAGCGGTGAACATGGGTTTGGCTATGACCCGCTGTTCTGGGTGCCGGAGCGCAATGTCTCCAGCGCCGAACTGAGCCCGGCCGACAAAAACCAGATCAGCCACCGCGCCCGCGCCATGGCTTTGCTGCGCCAACGCCTGAGCTTGAAATGACCGAGAACACCTCTGCGCAGCCGCTGATCCACGGCGGCGCGCAAACACCCCGTGCGGCCCTGCCCCAATTGCCGCCCCTGGCGCTGTACATCCACATCCCGTGGTGCGTGCGCAAATGCCCTTATTGCGACTTCAACTCCCACACCGCCAGCCCAGTGTTACCGGAAGAAGAGTACGTCGACGCGCTGCTGGCCGACCTCGATCAGGACCTACACGCCGTTTATGGTCGGGAGCTGAGCTCGATCTTCTTCGGTGGCGGCACGCCGAGCCTGTTCAGCGCCGTCGCGCTGGGCCGCCTGCTCAAGGGCGTACAAGCGCGCATCCCGTTTGCCGACAACATCGAGATCACCCTGGAAGCCAACCCGGGGACGTTCGAGCAAGAAAAGTTCGTGGCTTACCGCAAGCTGGGAATCAATCGCCTGTCCATCGGCATCCAGAGCTTCCAGCAGGAAAAACTCGAAGCCCTGGGCCGCATCCACAATGGCGATGAAGCCGTGCGCGCCGCCGGCATGGCGCGCCAGGCCGGGTTCGACAACTTCAACCTGGACCTGATGCACGGTTTGCCCGATCAGTCCTTGGACGACGCGCTGAGCGACCTGCGCCAGGCCATCGCGCTCAATCCGACCCATCTATCGTGGTACCAACTGACCCTGGAGCCCAACACCGTCTTCTGGAACCAGCCGCCAACGCTGCCGGAAGACGACACCCTGTGGGATATCCAGGAAGCCGGCCAGGCGCTGCTGGCCGAACACGGTTACGCGCAATATGAAGTCTCGGCCTATGCGCAACCGGGGCGTGCGGCGCGACACAACCTCAACTACTGGAGCTTTGGTGACTTCATCGGCATCGGTGCTGGCGCACACGGCAAGCTCAGCCACCCGAACGGGCGCATCGTCCGTACCTGGAAGACCCGCGCACCGAAGGACTACCTAAACCCGGCCAAAAGTTTCCTGGCCGGCGCGAAGGAGCTGACCAACGAAGAGCTGCCGTTCGAGTTCCTGATGAACGCCCTGCGCCTCACCGAAGGCGTCGACGCCAAGCTCTACGCCGAACGCACCGGGCTGGACCTGGCGAGCCTCGCCGAAGGCCGCACCGAAGCAGAACAAAGTGGCTTAATGCAGGTCGAACCGTCACGCCTGGCGGCGACCGACCGCGGGCAACTCTTTCTCAATGACCTGCTGCAGAAGTTTTTGAGCTGATCGCTCTTAAGGAAATCGAATGGATTTGGTACTCGACCTGCTCGCCACGGTATCCCGCTGGAGCCGCAGCAACCTGTCGGAAATCTCCCTGGCCCTCGTCGGCTGCCTGTTGGTGCTGTTCGGGGCCGACATCAAAAGCTGGGTCGAAGCCCGCCTCGGCAGCATCGCCGGCGCATTGCGCGTGCCGTTGATGGCCCTGCTGTGCATGATCGGCAGCGGCGCGGCGCTGATCTACGCCACGCCGTGGATTGTGCGGGGGTTGAGCCAGTTCAATAACTACAGCCTGGCGCCGGTATTGGTGGTGGTGCTGGTGTTGATCGGCGTCGTCGCAGACCGCCGCTGATCTCAAACCCAACATAAAACAAATGTGGGAGGGGGCTTGCCCCCGATAGCGGTGGCTCAGTCACCTTGATGTCGACTGACACTCAGCTATCGGGGGCAAGCCCCCTCCCACATTTTTACTGCATTCCAATGCCGAGCGCGGGTTAAGCCAGCTTCTCGAACTTCAAATCCCACACCCCATGCCCCAACCGCTCGCCGCGACGTTCGAACTTGGTGATCGGGCGTTCGGTCGGGCGTGGCACGCATTTGCCGTCTTCGGCGAGGTTGCGGTAGCCGGGGGCGACGTTCATCACTTCCAGCATGTATTGCGCGTAGGGTTCCCAGTCGGTGGCCATGTGCAGGACGCCGCCGACTTTCAGCTTGCTACGCACCAACTCGGCGAAAGACGCCTGGACGATGCGGCGCTTGTGGTGACGGCTTTTGTGCCATGGGTCCGGGAAAAACAGCATCAGGCGGTCGAGGCTGTTGTCGGCGATGCAGCGGTTGAGCACTTCAATCGCGTCGCAGTCGTAGACCCGCAGGTTGGTCAACCCCTGAGTCAGCACGCCATTGAGCAGCGCGCCGACACCCGGGCGGTGGACTTCCACACCGATGAAATCCTGTTCCGGCGCGGCTGCGGCCATTTCCAGCAGGGAGTGGCCCATGCCGAAGCCGATTTCCAGGGAGCGCGGGGCCGAACGGCCGAACACTGGGTCATAGTCCACCGGCGCATCGGCCAGGGGCAGGACGAACAGCGGCGTGCCTTGCTCCAGGCCCTTTTGCTGGCCTTCGGTCATGCGACCGGCGCGCATCACAAAACTCTTGATGCGGCGGTGCTTGGACTCGTCGCCCTGTTCCACGGTGTTCGGCGTTTCTTTTGATTCAGTCATCAATGGCTCTTACTTGATCAGACCATCCAGCGGCGAGGAGGCGCTGGCGTAGAGTTTCTTCGGCATGCGCCCGGCGAGGTAGGCCAGGCGGCCCGCGACGATGGCGTGTTTCATGGCTTCGGCCATCATGATCGGCTGTTGGGCATTGGCGATGGCCGAATTCATCAGCACCGCTTCGCAGCCCAGTTCCATGGCGATGGTGGCGTCGGAGGCAGTCCCCACGCCGGCATCCACCAGCACCGGGATCTTGGCTTCTTCGAGGATGATCTGCAGGTTGTACGGGTTGCAGATCCCAAGGCCAGTGCCGATCAGCCCGGCCAGCGGCATCACGGCGATGCAGCCGATTTCAGCCAGTTGGCGAGCGATGATCGGGTCATCGCTGGTGTAGACCATCACGTCGAAGCCTTCCTTGACCAGGGTTTCGGCGGCCTTGAGGGTTTCGATCACGTTGGGGAACAGGGTTTTCTGGTCGGCCAGTACTTCCAGCTTCACCAGATTGTGGCCGTCGAGCAGTTCACGGGCCAGGCGGCAGGTGCGCACGGCTTCGATGGCGTCGTAGCACCCGGCGGTGTTCGGCAGGATGGTGTAGCGGTCCGGCGGCAGGATATCCAGCAGGTTCGGTTCGCCCGGGTTCTGGCCGATGTTGGTGCGACGCACGGCCACGGTCACGATCTCGGCGCCCGAGGCTTCGATGGCCAGGCGGGTTTCTTCCATGTCGCGGTACTTGCCGGTGCCGACCAGCAGACGGGACTGGTAGGTACGACCGGCCAGGACGAAGGGCTTGTCGCTACGAACGATGCTCATGGGAAATCCTCGAAATGGGGTGAGGTTCTGCAGAATTCGGGGCCACAAAGGCGTGGCGCGAAGGACTAGCCGCCGCCGATGGCGTGGACCACTTCCACCTGATCACCTTCGGTGAGCGCGGTCTCGGCGTGCTGGCTACGCGGGACGATATCCTGGTTGAGTTCCACTGCGACGCGACGCCCAGTCAGGTCCAGACGGGTCAGCAGGGCCGCGACGGTTTCGCCGTCGGGCAGTTCAAGGGATTCGCCGTTCAACTGAATGCGCATGCCATGGGCCGCCATCGTTTTTAGGGGCAAGCATTCTAGCCCGATTGGCGTAGCTGGCCCAAGACCCTTTGATCAGCAGCGCGCTTCAAGCCGCCAGTTGCAAGCGCCACGCCGCCAGCCCCAGGAGGAACCAACCGAGCAGAAACGCCAGGCCGCCAAACGGCGTGATGATGCCGAGCTTGCTGATGCCGGTCATCGTCAGCACGTACAGGCTGCCGGAGAACAGCAGGATGCCGACGACAAACGACACGCCCGCCCACGTGACCAGGCGTCCGGGCAGGTGCGCGGCGAGCAGCGCCACGCCGAACAGCGCCAGGGTGTGGACCAATTGGTAGGTCACGCCGGTATGGAAGATCGCCAGGTACTCGGCGCTCAGGCGGTTTTTCAGGCCGTGGGCGGCGAACGCACCGAGAGCGACACCGGTGAAGCCGAAAAAGGCAGCCAACATCAGAAAGCCACGCAGCATGAGGAACTCCAGTCAGACTCATTGGGCAGGGTCTGTATAATGGCCCGCTCAACGGGTTCGGCCAAGCCATCTCTATGCTGCGTATCCTCTTCAGTCGTGTTTTCAAAGTCGTGAAATGGTTTGCCATCGGCAGCGTGTTGCTGGTGCTGCTGTTTCGTGTCGTACCGCCGCCGTTCACCGCGCTGATGGTGGAGCGCAAGATCGAGTCCTGGTTTGACGGCGAGCCGATTGACCTGCAGCGCACCTGGGTGCCGTGGGATGAGATTTCCAACGACCTCAAAGTGGCGGTGATGGCGGGTGAAGACCAGCGTTTCCCCGAGCATTGGGGCTTCGATTTTGGCGCGATCCAGGCGGCAATCCTGCACAACGAGCGCGGCGGCTCGATCCGTGGCGCCAGTACGCTGAGCCAGCAGGTGTCGAAGAACCTGTTCCTGTGGGCCGGCCGCAGTTATCTGCGCAAGGGCCTGGAGGCCTGGTTTACCGGGCTGATCGAAGTACTGTGGCCCAAGCAGCGGATTCTTGAGGTATACCTCAACAGCGTGGAATGGGATGAAGGGGTGTTCGGCGCCGAAGCAGCGGCGCGCCATCACTTTGGGGTGAGTGCCAAGGCGCTTTCTCGGCAGCAGGCCAGCTACCTGGCGGCGGTGTTGCCCAATCCGCGGGTGTGGAGCGCCAGCCATCCGACGGCGTATGTGGCGCGGCGGGCGGCGTGGATTCGCCAGCAGATGGGCCAGTTGGGTGGGGATGGCTATTTGGTTGAGTTGAACAATTCGCGCAAGGCACCCTGGTCCGACTGACACAACACAGACAAATGTGGGAGGGGCGGTGCGACGATTCGACTTGCCCCCGATAGCGGTGGATCAGTCACCTTGATGTCGACTGACACTCTGCTATCGGGAGCAAGCCCCCTCCCACACTTTTAAGCAGCGATCGACAGCTTCAGCTTGTTCATCGCGCTTTTCTCAAGCTGACGAATTCGCTCGGCCGACACGTTGTACTTCTGCGCCAAGTCGTGCAGCGTGGCTTTTTCTTCGGCCAGCCAGCGCTGGTAGAGGATGTCACGGCTACGGTCGTCCAGCACTTCCAGCGCTTCGTGCAGGTTGTGGTTGGAGTTGTCGCTCCAATCGGCATCTTCGAGTTGACGCGCCGGGTCGTACCGGTGGTCTTCCAGGTAGTTGGCCGGCGATTGGAAGGCGCTGTCGTCGTCCGCTTCGGCGGCCGGGTCGAAGGCCATGTCATGGCCGGTCAGGCGACTTTCCATCTCGCGCACTTCACGCGGTTCCACACCAAGGCTTTCGGCCACGCGGTGGACTTCCTCGTTGTTCAGCCACGCCAGGCGTTTTTTCTGGCTGCGCAGGTTGAAGAACAGCTTGCGCTGGGCCTTGGTGGTCGCGACTTTCACGATGCGCCAGTTGCGCAGGATGAACTCGTGGATTTCCGCCTTGATCCAATGCACGGCGAACGACACCAGGCGCACACCCATTTCCGGGTTGAAGCGCTTCACAGCCTTCATCAGGCCGACGTTGCCTTCCTGGATCAGGTCTGCCTGGGCCAGGCCGTAGCCGCTATAGCTACGGGCGATATGTACGACAAAACGCAGGTGGGCGAGCACCATCTGCCGAGCCGCCCCCAAATCCTGCTCATAGTAGAGACTCTCGGCCAGTTCACGCTCCTGCTCCGGCGTCAGCAATGGAATGCTGTTGACCGTATGCACATAGGCCTCAAGGTTCGCACCTGGGGCCAAGGCATAGACAGGTTGCAAAGAAGTGGTCATACGAAAAAACCTCCGACTCACATAACTCGTGCAGTTCAGCACTGCGAAAATTGACCGGGAACCGTAAGACAAGTTCCCTAAACCACTGATACGGTCAATACAAACGAAACCACATTAATCTGACATTAACTACTTCGGTGCCAGCTCACGTAAATGCCGTGCGACCGCAATCCACGCACCGATATACCCCAACAAGACCGCGCCAAGCAAGAGCGACAGACCATCTGCGACCGGCACTCCGGCCAGGGCGAAATCACTGCCGTACAAGCCGGCCAGCCCGATAACCGCGTCGTTCAGCCAGTCCAGGCCGAACGCCAATAAGCCCCAGGACAAAATTCCCGCACCGAAGCCATAAAGCGCGCCCATGTACAGAAAAGGACGACGCACATAGCTGTCCGTGCCGCCGACCAGTTTAATCACTTCTATCTCGGTGCGGCGGTTTTCAATATGAAGACGAATGGTATTACCTATCACCAAAAGTAATGCAGACACCAACAATACCGTCAGGCCGAACACAAAGCGGTCACCCAGCTTGAGAATCGCCGCCAGGCGCTCTACCCAGACTAGATCAAGTTGCGCCTGTTGCACCTTGGGCATCTCTGCGAGTTTTTGTCGCAGGGCTTCCAGCGCTGGCTTGTCGACTTCATTGGGTGTCACCAGCACCACGCCCGGCAGCGGGTTCTGCGGCAGCTCTTTGAGCGCCTCACCCAAGCCTGACTGTTGCTGGAATTCCTCAAGGGCCTGATCGCGGCTGATGTACTCGGCATCCGCCACGCCCGGCAGGTTCTTGATCTCTTCGCGCAAGGCCTCGCCATCTTTGGCGCTGGCGTCCAGGTTCAGGTACAGCGAAATCTGAGCCGCGCGTTGCCAGGAACCGCCAAGGCGCTCCACATTATTAAGCAGCAGTGACAAGCCCATCGGCAGGCTCAAGGCCACTGCCATCACCATGCAGGTGAAAAAGCTGCCGATTGGCTGCTTGGCCAGGCGGCGCAGGCTGTCGAGCAGGCTGGCACGGTGGTTTTCGACCCAGGCGCGCAGCAGCGTGGCGAAGTCGGGGCCATCGTCTTCGTCGTGTTTTTTCTTTTTCGGTTGCGGGTCGGCCGGTTTCGGCGCCACGCGCTCGGAAACCTTGGGGCTGCGTGTCGCACTCATACGCCGGCCTCCCCGTCACCGATCAGGCGACCGCGTTGCAGGGTCAGCATGCGATGGCGCATACGCGCGATCAGTGCCAGGTCGTGACTGGCGATCAGCACACTGGTGCCCAGGCGATTGATGTCTTCGAACACGCCCATGATCTCGGCCGCCAGGCGCGGGTCGAGGTTACCGGTGGGTTCGTCCGCCAGCAGCAAGGCCGGACGGTGGACGATGGCGCGAGCGATGCCGACGCGCTGTTGCTGGCCGGTGGACAGGTCGCCGGGATAGAGGTCGGTCTTGTCCGACAGCGCCACGCGCTCCAGGGCCGAGTCCACACGTTTGATGATTTCGGCCTTGGACAGCCCAAGGATCTGCAACGGCAGTGCAATGTTATTGAACACCGTGCGATCGAACAGCAACTGGTGGTTCTGGAACACCACGCCGATCTGGCGGCGCAGGAACGGAATCTGCGAATTGCTGATGGTGGCAAGGTCCTGGCCCGCCAGCAGCAGTTTGCCGGTGGTCGGGCGTTCCATGGCCAGCAGCAAGCGCAACAGGGTACTTTTGCCGGCACCCGAATGGCCGGTGACAAACAAGAATTCGCCGCGACGCACTCGAAAGCTCAGCTCATGCAAGCCGACATGCCCGTTGGCGTAGCGTTTACCGACCTGTTCGAATCGAATCATGAACGCTCCCGCTCGGCAAACAGTGCCTGGACAAAGGGTTCGGCTTCAAAGGTGCGCAGGTCGTCGATACCTTCACCGACGCCGATGTAACGAATCGGCAACCCGAACTGTTTGGCCAGGGCGAAGATCACGCCGCCCTTGGCCGTGCCGTCGAGCTTAGTCAATGCCAGGCCGGTCAATTGCACCGTCTGGTGGAATTGTTTGGCCTGGCTGATAGCGTTCTGGCCCGTACCGGCGTCGAGCACCAGCAAGACTTCGTGCGGGGCTTCGGCGTCGAGCTTGCCGATCACGCGGCGCACTTTCTTCAGCTCTTCCATCAGATTGTCTTTGGTGTGCAGGCGACCGGCGGTATCGGCGATCAGCACGTCAATGTTACGGGCCTTTGCGGCTTGCACGGCATCGAAGATCACCGACGCGGAATCGGCACCGGTGTGCTGGGCGATCACCGGGATCTTGTTGCGTTCGCCCCAGACCTGCAGCTGCTCGACGGCGGCGGCGCGGAAGGTATCGCCGGCGGCGAGCATGACTTTCTTGCCTTCCAGTTGCAGCTTCTTGGCCAGTTTGCCGATGGTGGTGGTCTTGCCAGCACCGTTGACGCCCACCACAAGGATCACGAACGGCGTCTTCTGGCTGATCACCAGCGGCGCTTCCACCGGTTTGAGCATCGCGGTCAGTTCGGCCTGCAGGGATTTGTACAGCGCATCGGCGTCGGTCAACTGCTTGCGCGCGACCTTCTGGGTCAGGCTCTGGATGATCACGGCGGTGGCTTCGACGCCCACGTCAGCGGTCAGCAGGCGAGTCTCGATGTCTTCCAGCAGTTCGTCATCGATGGTCTTTTTGCCCAGGAACAGGCTGGCCATCCCTTCGCCGATGGTTGCGCTGGTTTTGCTCAGGCCTTGCTTGAGACGGGCAAAGAACCCGGTTTTGCTGGTTTCGGCAGCAACAACGGGCTCGGGCTCGGCAGGCGGCTCAATCACGGCGGGCGCGGGAGTCGGCTCGACCGCCACCGGCTCAACCAGCGGAATCGGCGGCGTCAAGTGCTCGGCCTGCACATCGTCGACCAGTGCCACGGGCTCTTCGGCCACCGGCAGTTCCAGCCACGGCTTGTGCTCGGGCTCCGATGCGGTTTCAACCACCGGCTGCAACACCGGTTCAGCCATCGGCAACACCACCGGCGCCAGCGGTGCGGCGTCTACGACGGGCTCCGGGATCGGCTCAGATTGAACCTGCGGCTGTTCGACGACGGTTTCCTGCGGCTTTTTGCGCAGCCATCCGAACAGGCCTTTTTTCTCGCCAGCCGCAGCTGGGCTCTTCTTGTCGTCGTTGGAACCAAACATGGAGGACGGCTATCTCAAGGTAGCGACGCGCCAAGGGCGCCTCGGTAAATAAAAATTCAATGAAGAACAGACTGCTTTAACGCCCGCTCGTTCATGCGCAACATTTTATGAGGCGTAAATAAGCGCCTCAACAAATCGATTCAATATGGGATTGAAGCGATAAAATCGGCGAAAAGTGGAAGATCGTCGGATAAAACCGCCGCGAACTCCAACAATCCTACAACTGAATCCAGAACGGTATGACGACCGCAGTGGCCGTCCCCAAATCGGATCAGTATCCTAGCACCTCCTCGCCCGCCGACGCTAAGACCAAGCGGGCAGCCCAACAGGTTTAAAAACGAATGAATGCTCTAGCCCGCCGCGCCGCAGGCCTGCTGCTCAGCACAGTTTGTCTGCCCCTCTCAGCCTTGGCTGCCGACCCACAACCCACCCATGAATTCACCCTGGATAACGGCCTCAAAGTGGTCGTGCGCGAAGATCATCGCGCGCCGGTGGTGGTTTCCCAGGTCTGGTACAAAGTCGGTTCGAGCTACGAAACCCCGGGCCAGACCGGCTTGTCCCACGCACTGGAACACATGATGTTCAAGGGCAGCGCCAAGGTCGGCCCCGGCGAAGCCTCGCTGATCCTGCGCGACCTGGGCGCCGAAGAAAACGCCTTCACCAGCGACGACTACACCGCCTATTACCAGGTGCTGGCGCGTGACCGCCTGGGTGTCGCCTTCGAACTCGAAGCCGACCGCATGGCCAGCCTGCGCCTGCCGGCCGACGAGTTCAGCCGCGAGATCGAGGTGATCAAGGAAGAACGCCGCCTGCGCACCGACGACAGCCCGATGTCCAAGGCCTTCGAGCGCTTCAAGGCCATGGCGTTCCCGGCCAGCGGCTACCACACGCCGACCATCGGCTGGATGGCCGACCTGGACCGCATGAAGGTCGAAGAGCTGCGCCACTGGTACCAGTCCTGGTATGTGCCGAATAACGCCACCCTGGTAGTGGTCGGCGACGTGACCCCGGACGAGGTGAAGAACCTGGCCCAGCGCTACTTCGGCCCAATCCCCAAGCGTGATGTACCGCCGGCCAAGATCCCGCTGGAACTGGCCGAGCCCGGCGAGCGCTTGCTGACCCTGCATGTGCAAACCCAACTGCCGAGCGTGATCCTGGGCTTCAACGTGCCCGGCCTGGCCACCGCGACAGACAAACGCTCGGTACAAGCCCTGCGCCTGATCTCGGCCCTGCTCGATGGCGGCTACAGCGCACGTATTTCGGAACAGTTGGAACGGGGTGAAGAGCTGGTATCCGCCGCCTCCACCCACTACGACGCCTACACCCGCGGTGACAGCCTGTTCACCCTGAGCGCCACCCCCAACCAACAGAAGAAAAAGACCATCGCCCAAGCCGAAGCCGGCCTGTGGCGCCTGCTGGAAGAACTCAAAGGCAAGCCGCCGACCGCCGAAGAGCTGGAGCGTATCCGCGCTCAGGTCATCGCCGGCTTGGTCTACCAGCGTGACTCCATTACCAGCCAGGCCACCGCCATAGGCTCCCTGGAAACCGTCGGCCTGTCCTGGAAACTGATGGACACCGAACTGGCCGACCTGCAAAGCGTGACCCCGGACGATATCCAGAAGGCCGCACGTACTTACTTCACCCGCGAACGTCTCAGCGTCGCCCATGTCCTGCCTGAGGAGACCGCTCATGAGTGATCGCAAACGCAGCCTGATCCTGCCCGGCCTGATCGCCGTCACCTTGATCGCGGCGAGCGCCGTGTATTTCCTGCGCCCAAGCGAATCCGTCGCCAGCCCGGCCCTGGAAAAAGCCCAGTCGGCCAACACGCTGCAATCCCTGGCGGAGCTGGACGGCAAGGCGCCGACCAACCGCAAGCTCGACGTGCAAACCTGGAACACCGCCGAAGGCGCCAAGGTGCTGTTCGTCGAAGCCCACGAATTGCCGATGTTCGACATGCGCATCCTGTTCGCCGCCGGCAGCAGCCATGACGGCGACGTCCCGGGCGTGGCGCTGATGACCAACGCCATGCTCAACGAAGGCGTGCCAGGCAAGAATGTGAGCCAGATCGCCAGCGGTTTTGAAGGCCTCGGCGCGGACTTTGGCAATGGCGCTTACCGCGACATGGCGCTGGTCTCCCTGCGCAGCCTGAGCGACAGCGACAAGCGCGACGCCGCCCTGGCGCTGTTTGACCAGGTGATCGGCAAACCGACTTTCCCCGCCGACTCCCTGGCGCGCATCAAGAACCAGATCCTCGCCGGCTTTGAGTACCAGAAGCAGAACCCCGGCAAACTGGCGAGCCTGGAGCTGTTCAAGCGCCTGTACGGCGACCACCCGTATGCTCACCCGAGCGAAGGCACGGCCGAGAGCGTCCCGAAGATCACCCAGGCGCAGTTGCAGGCATTCCACGCCAAGGCCTATGCCGCAGGTAACGCAGTGATTGCCGTGGTGGGCGACCTGACTCGCGCCGAGGCCGAAGCCATGACCGCCAAGGTTTCTGCATCACTGCCCAAAGGCCCGGCGCTGGCGAAGATCGCCCAGCCGACCGAGCCCAAGGCCGGTTTGAGCCATATCGAGTTCCCATCCAAGCAGACGCACCTGCTGTTCGCCCAACTGGGCATCGATCGCGCCGACCCGGACTACGCCGCCCTGTCCCTGGGCAACCAGATCCTCGGCGGCGGTGGCTTCGGCACCCGCTTAATGAGTGAAGTTCGCGAAAAGCGCGGCCTGACCTACGGCGTCTACTCCGGATTCTCACCGATGCAGGTGCGCGGCCCGTTCATGATCAACCTGCAGACCCGCGCGGAAATGAGCGGCGGCACCCTGCGCCTGGTGGAAGAGGTGCTGGCTGACTATCTCAAGACCGGCCCGACACAAAAGGAGCTGGATGACGCCAAGCGCGAGCTCAGCGGCAGCTTCCCGCTGTCCACCGCAAGCAACGCCGATATCGTCGGGCAACTGGGCGCCATGGGTTTCTACAACCTGCCGCTGAGCTATCTGGAAGATTTCATGAAACAATCCCAGGCCCTGACCGTAGAGCAGGTCAAAGCGGCTTTGAATAAACACCTGAGCGCCGACAAGATGGTCATCGTGACCGCCGGCCCGACGACTGCGCAAAAGCCACTACCGCCCCCCACTGATAAACCTGCCGAGCAGCCGCTCGGGGTTCCGGAGCATTAATGGCCAGTTCATCTCGCCCGAAAAAACCTGTCCACAACGTGCATAACGGTGTGGGCCAACTGCGCATCATTGGCGGTGAATGGGGCAGCCGCAAGCTCAGCTTCCCCGACGTCGTGGGCCTGCGCCCAACGCCGGATCGCGTGCGCGAAACCCTGTTCAACTGGCTGGCGCCGTACATCGCCGGGGCCAAGGTACTCGACCCGTTTGCCGGCAGCGGCGCGCTGTTCCTGGAGGCCTTGTCCCGTGGCGCGGCCCAGGCACAGGCGCTGGATGCCAGCAACGTGGCGGTGTCCAGCCTCAAGGAACACCTGGGCACCCTGCGCTGCACCAACGGCCAGGTCCAGACCGCCGACGCGCTGCGCTACCTGGAAACCCAGGCCGCCAGCGAATACGACGTGGTGTTCCTCGATCCTCCGTTCAACCAGAACCTGTTGCCGACCGTGTGCGCGTTGCTCGAAGAGCGCCAATGGCTGGCGCCGGACGCGTGGATCTACACCGAAAGCGAGAGCGCGCCGTCCAGCCTGGGCCTGCCCGGGAGCTGGCGCCTGCACCGGGAACAGAAATCCGGGCGGGTGTATTACGCGCTGTGGCAGCGCTCGGTACAGCCCGCGGTCTAAACCTGTGGCGAGCGGGCTTGCTCGCGCCGGGCTGAAATAGTGTTCTGACTGAATAAATGCGGCGTTCTTCATGGGGCTGCTGCGCAGCCCAACGCGAGCAAGCTCGCTCGCCACAGTGAGTCCGCGTGCTACAGAGAGTGTCATGACCCCTTCTTCAGACCTGTTCAAACCCGCCTTCGGCCTCGGCAATCCACACCTGCAAACGCTGTGGGGCCCGCTGTGGCGCCCCACGACGCACCTCGAACGGCAACGCGAACGCCTATGGCTGGACGACGGCGACTTTCTCGACCTCGACTGGCATGGCCCCCATGACGCACTTGCGCCGCTGGTACTGGTGCTGCATGGGCTGACCGGCTCGTCCAATTCGCCTTACGTGGCCGGCCTGCAAAAAGTCCTCGCCGCCCAAGGTTGGGCCAGTGCGGCCTTGAACTGGCGCGGTTGCTCGGGGGAGCCAAACCTGTTGGCGCGCAGCTACCACTCGGGCGCCAGCGAAGATTTGGCGGCAGCGATTGCGCATCTGCGCGCCAAGCGGCCGTTGGCGCCGTTGTATGCGGTGGGTTATTCCCTCGGCGGCAATGTGCTGCTCAAGCATTTGGGCGAAACCGGCGCGAATTCGGGGCTGCAAGGTGCGGCGGCGGTGTCGGTGCCGTTTCGCCTGGATCAGTGCGCCGATCGCATCGGCCTGGGCTTTTCGCGGGTGTATCAGAAGCACTTCATGCGCGAGATGGTCGCGTATATCCGCGTCAAACAAAGCCGCTTTTTACAGGATGGTCGTGCTGAAGGGCTTAAAACCCTGGCGTCACTCGGGTCTCTGGAGAAGATGCGCACGTTCTGGGACTTCGACGGCCGGGTCACCGCGCCGCTGCATGGTTTCCTGAGTGCCGAAGACTATTACCGCCGCGCGTCGAGCCGTTACTACCTGGGCGATATCCGCACGCCGACCCTGATCATCCACGCGGCCGATGACCCGTTTGTGTTCACCCATAGCCTGCCCGAAGCCAGCGAATTGTCGGATTGCACCGAGTTCGAATTGCTGGCCAAGGGTGGGCATGTGGGGTTTGTCGATGGCTCCCTGAAGCGCCCCGGTTACTACCTGGAGCGGCGGATTCCGCAATGGTTGCTGACACAACCCCGTTAAACCATGTGGGTTTATGCGCAGGACAACTTAGTCGCCCGTCGCGATTTCCCGCGCCGGATCGGTAATCCACTCACTCCACGACCCCGCATACAACGTGCCCAACGGGTAACCCGCCAGGCTCAGGGCGAACAGGTTATGGCACGCCGTCACGCCCGAACCGCAATACGCCACCAATTCATCCGGCGAACGGCCTTGCAACTGGGCGGCGAAGCGCTGCTTGAGCTGCTCGGCCGGCAAAAAACGCCCGTCGCTGCCGAGGTTTTCGGTGAACGCCGCACATTGCGCACCGGGAATGTGCCCGGCAATCGGATCGATAGGCTCGACATCGCCGCGAAAGCGCGGCTGGGCGCGGGCGTCGATCAGGGTCAGGCCCGGTTGGCCCAGGCGTTTTTGCAACTGCTCGGCATCCAGCAGCAGGCGATTGTCCGGCGCGCCGACCAAGGTGCCGCGCTCGATCAACGGCGCATCCAGGCTTAACGGGAAACCGGCTGAATGCCAGGCCTTCAGGCCACCGTCCAGGATAAACACGCCGTCGCGCTTGCCCAGCCAGGCCAGCAACCACCAAGCGCGGGCAGCAAAGGCACCGGGGCCGTCGTCGTAGAGCACCACATCGGTATCGGCGTTCACGCCCCAGACACGCAGTTGCTCGGCCAACGCCTGCGCCTGCGGCAACGGGTGACGCCCGGTCACACCCTTGGTCACCGGCCCGCTGAGATGACGCTCCAGGTCGGCATATTGCGCGCCCTCGATATGCCCTTCGGCATAGCTGCACAGGCCGTAGTCCGGATCTTCCAGGGCAAAGCGGCAGTCAAGTAGCACCAGAGCGCCGCGCTGTTGGCGCTCGGCCAGTTGCTGGGGGCTGATCAGTTGGGCAAGCGGCATGACGGACTCCTGTGAACAGATTCGGGAAAGGTCCTACTTCACTTCTTCCAGTGCCTGGTTCAACGGCACGTAAAACTCTTTGAACAGTGCATCCACCTCTTTTTTTGCCTGCGGCGTGACAAACCCCGCCTCCAGCACCAGCACCTGATACACCCCGCGCTTGATCGCTTCGGCGCTCAAATGCGTGGATTTTTCATTGGTGGTACACAAAAACCGCACCCAGGAGGTGAGGATGATCCAGGCATTGAGAGTCAGCGCCTCGGTTTGCACCGGGTCCATAGTGAGAATGCCGGCATCGACAAAGCCTTGGTAGATGGCGCCACCCTGAATCAGGCAACGCTGGGAAAACCGCCGGTAGCCGGTGGACAATTCCGGGTCGCTCTCCAGCAGGTGTTCGAGGTCACGGTGCAGGAAACGGTAGCGCCACATGCCGGCCAGAACCGCCTGCAGGTAGAAGCGCTTGTCATCCACCACCATGGCGCGACCTTGGGGCGGGCGCAGGAAACTGTCGACTAAGGCTTCGTATTCGCGAAACAGCATGGCGATGATCGCCTGCTTGTTGGGGAAGTGGTAGTACAGGTTGCCCGGCGAAATTTCCATATGGGCGGCGATATGGTTGGTACTCACACTGCGCTCGCCCTGCTGGTTAAAAAGCTCCAGGCTGGTTTGCACAATGCGCTCGCTGGTCTTTACTCGTGGTGCCATAGGGGATCAGCTTCTGTACACGTGATCTACCATCTTACGGCCTAACCTTGTCGGGATAAATCCAGTTGTTGCTGCAATGTTATTTGACAATTTAGAGCAATGACTCTAAAAATTCAGGCAGACCAATAACAATCTGGAATTGCACCATGTCTGCCAACGTTGCCTACCTGCAAAATTCCCAGACACTGGATCAACTCCAGAGCCTGTTCGACGCCCAACGCCGCGCCTATGCCGCCAACCCGATGCCGCCGGCCGCGCAGCGCCAACAATGGCTCAAGGCCTTGCGCGAAGTGCTCAGCGACGAACGCCAGGCGCTGATCAACGCGATCAGCCAGGACTTCAGCCACCGCAGCGCCGACGAAACCCTGTTCGCCGAACTGATGCCCAGCCTGCATGGCATTCACTATGCGAGCAAACACCTCAAGGGCTGGATGAAACCTTCCCGCCGCGCTGTAGGCATTGCCTTCCAGCCAGCCTCGGCCAAAGTCATCTATCAACCGCTGGGCGTGGTCGGGGTGATCGTGCCCTGGAACTATCCACTGTACCTGGCCATCGGGCCGCTGGTGGGCGCGTTGGCCGCCGGCAATCGGGTGATGCTCAAGCTCAGCGAGTCGACCCCGGCCACCGGCGAACTGCTCAAGACCCTGCTGGCGAAGGTTTTCCCTGAAGACCTGGTGTGCGTGGTGCTGGGCGAGGCCGAAGTCGGTATCGCGTTTTCCAGCCTACGCTTCGACCACCTGCTGTTCACCGGCGCCACCAGCGTCGGTAAACATGTGATGCGCGCGGCCGCCGAGCATCTGACTCCGGTCACCCTGGAGCTCGGCGGCAAATCGCCAGCTATCGTTTCCGCCGATGTGCCCCTCAAGGACGCCGCCGAACGCATCGCCTTCGGCAAAGCCCTGAACGCCGGGCAAACCTGTGTGGCGCCGGACTACGTGCTGGTGCCGGAGGATCGCGTCGAGGGTTTCGTCGAGGCCTACAGCAAAGCGCTTCGCGGGTTTTACCCGACGTTGGCCGACAACCCGGACTACACCGCCATCATCAACGAGCGGCAACTGGCCCGACTCAATGCCTACGTGAAAGACGCCACCGACAAGGGCGCCACCCTGATCCCCCTGTACGACCAGGGCCAGGCACGCCGCATGGCCCACAGCCTGCTGTTGAATGTCAGCGATGAAATGACGGTGATGCAGGACGAAATCTTCGGCCCGGTGCTACCGATCGTGCCTTATCGCGGCATCGATCAAGCATTTGCCTACATCAACCAGCGGCCTCGCCCACTGGCCCTGTACTACTTTGGCTACAACAAGCGCGAACAGAACCGCGTGCTCCACGAAACCCACTCCGGCGGCGTATGCCTGAACGACACGCTGCTGCACGTGGCCCAGGACGACATGCCCTTCGGCGGGATCGGCCCGTCGGGCATGGGCCACTACCACGGCCATGAAGGGTTCCTCACGTTCAGCAAGGCCAAGGGCGTGCTGGTCAAGCAACGCCTGAACGCCGCGAAGTTGATCTACCCGCCCTACGGCAAAGCAATCCAGAAGTTGATCCAGAAGCTGTTTATCCGCTGATACCGCCACCCTCGGGATAACCATAACAATGAACCCAAGCCTGACTGATTCACCCGCGTTGTCGCGGCGCGGCGTCTTGAAAATCGGCCTGTGCGCCAGCGCCTTCCTGGCCACCGCCGGGCTGGGCGCCAGCCTCAGCGGCTGCTCCAGCAGCACCCCGGCCAGCGGCTTTGCTTTGCTGCGGGCTAGCGATCTGCCGTTTCTGCGCGCGGTGATCCCGGTGTTGCTGGAAGGCGTGGCCAGCGCCCAGGAAGTCGCCAGCGGGATTGAAGACACCCTGAAAAAACTCGACTACAGCCTGCAGCACCTGTCGCCGGAGATGTTCAAGCTCACCCAGCAACTGTTCGACGTGCTGGGCATGGGCATCACCCGCGGCCCACTGACCGGGATCTGGGGCAGTTGGGAAAACGCCAGCGCTGAACAAATCCGCAACTTCCTGCACCGCTGGGAAAACAGCTACCTGAACCTGCTGCGCATGGGCCAGGGCTCGTTGCTCAAGCTGGTGATCATGGCCTGGTACTTCCGGCCGGCGTCCTGGGCCCATTGCGGCTACCCCGGGCCACCGAAGATCTGATTCGCATCCCCCCAATAAAAACAAGAGACGACCCTGATGCCCGTACCCGATCTGTTCCGCGACGGCCTGGCCCGTGGCTGGAAAACCCACAACGGCGCCGCCCTCGACCGCGACCTGACGCTGGAAGCCGACGTAGCGATCATCGGCAGCGGCGCCGGCGGCGGCACCACCGCCGAAATCCTCAGCGCCGCTGGCTACAAAGTGCTGCTGATCGAAGAAGGCCCGCTCAAGACCAGCAGCGATTTCAAGCTGCTCGAAGACGAAGCCTACGCCAGCCTGTACCAGGAAGGCATCGGCCGCATGAGCAAGGACGGCGCCATCACCATCCTGCAGGGCCGGGCGGTGGGCGGCACCACGCTGATCAACTGGACCTCCAGCTTCCGCACCCCGGACGCGACCCTCAGCCACTGGGCCAGCGAGTATGCGGTCAAGGGCCACGGCAGCGCGGACATGGCGCCGTGGTTCGAAAAAATGGAACAGCGCCTGGGCATTGCCCCCTGGGCCATGCCACCCAACGCCAACAACGACGTGATCCGCAAAGGCTGCGAACAGTTGGGCTACAGCTGGCATGTGATCCCGCGCAACGTGCGCGGCTGCTTCAACCTGGGCTACTGCGGCATGGGTTGCCCGGTCAACGCCAAGCAGTCGATGCTGGTGACCACCATCCCCGCCACCCTGGAGAAAGGCGGCGAGTTGTTGTACCTGGCCCGCGCCGAACGCCTGAAATACAGCGGCGACCGCATCAGCAGCCTGGAATGCGTGGCGATGGACGAACGCTGCGTCGCCCCTACCGGGCGCACCATCACGGTCAAGGCCAAACACTATGTGCTGGCCGGTGGCGGCATCAACAGCCCGGCGCTGCTGATGCGCTCGGACGCCCCCGACCCGCATTCGCGGCTGGGCAAGCGCACCTTTTTGCATTTGGTGAATTTCTCCGCAGCGCTGTTCGACGAGGTGATCAACCCGTTCTATGGCGCGCCGCAGTCGATCTATTCCGATCACTTCCAATGGCAGGACGGCACCACCGGCAGAATGTCGTACAAGCTGGAGGCACCGCCGCTGCACCCGGCGCTCGCGAGTACGCTGCTCGGCGGCTACGGCACACAAAACGCCCTGGACATGAGCCAGTTGCCCAATACCCACGCGATGCTCGCCCTGCTGCGCGACGGATTCCACCCCGACAGCCCGGGCGGCAGCGTGGAATTGCGCGGCGACGGCACGCCGGTGCTCGATTATCAGGTTTCGCCTTACGCCTGGGACGGCCTGCGCCGCGCGTTCCACAGCATGGCCGAGATCCAGTTCGCGGCGGGCGCCAAGTCGGTCAAGCCGCTGCATCACGATGCGCGCTACGTGAAGACCCTGGCCGAAGCGCGCAGCCTGATAGACGGCCTCAACCTGGAATTACACCGTACCTGCCTGGGCAGTGCCCACGTGATGGGCGGCTGCGCCATGGGCGAAGAGCCGAAAAACGCCGTGGCCGACAGCCTCGGCCGCCATCATCAACTGCGCAATCTGTCGATTCATGATGGTTCGCTGTTCCCCACCAGCATTGGCGCCAACCCGCAATTGTCGGTGTACGGATTGACCGCGCAACTGGCGAGCGCATTGGCCGAACGTCTGAAAACAGCATGAAAAAACCGGGTATTTCGCGTGTCTATTCGCATAAGTCGACTTGGCCGACCGGGATGGCTGCGATACCATCCGGTTCCCCAACGGACTCCGCCAGGACGACGCGATGAACCGAGTGTTGTACCCAGGTACCTTCGACCCGATTACCAAAGGCCATGGCGATCTGGTCGAACGCGCCTCGCGCTTGTTCGACCATGTGATCATCGCGGTCGCGGCCAGCCCCAAGAAAAACCCGCTGTTTCCCCTGGAACAGCGCGTGGAGCTGGCGCGTGAGGTCACCAAGCACCTGCCCAACGTAGAAGTGGTGGGTTTCTCGACGCTGCTGGCGCATTTCGCCAAAGAGCAGAACGCCAATGTATTCCTGCGTGGCCTGCGCGCGGTGTCGGACTTCGAATACGAATTCCAACTGGCCAACATGAACCGCCAACTGGCGCCGGACGTGGAAAGCCTGTTCCTCACGCCGTCGGAGCGTTATTCGTTCATTTCCTCGACGTTGGTCCGTGAAATCGCCGCTTTGGGCGGGGATATCACCAAGTTCGTGCACCCAGCCGTCGCCGAGGCGCTGACCCTGCGCTTCAAGAAGTAAGACCGCTCACTCGGCGCCCGCTCGCACTGCGGGCGCCAATGCGGCACAATTGCGCGCATTAGTTTTTCAGATGCCTTGGCTGACGGCCCTGGCAGGAGTTTCCATGTCCCTGATCATCACCGACGATTGCATCAACTGCGACGTCTGCGAACCCGAGTGCCCGAACGCCGCGATTTCCCAAGGCGAAGAAATCTACGTGATCGACCCCAACCTCTGCACCCAGTGCGTCGGCCACTACGACGAACCGCAGTGCCAGCAGGTGTGCCCGGTCGATTGCATTCCACTGGATGAAGCGCATCCGGAAACGCAAGAGCAGTTGATGGTGAAGTACCGCAAGATTACCGGTAAGGCTTGAGTCTGTTGGTGCCTGTAAGGGCCTCATCGGGGGCAAGCCCCCTCCCACATTTAAAATGTGTTCACGCGTCAAAGTGTGGGAGGGGCGGCGCGACGATTCGACTTGCCCCCCGATGGCGATATCAGCCTTCACACAACAGTCAGCTCTGACACTTCGGGCAAAACACACTCGCCCGCTGCCCCAGCACCACACTGCGCAACTCGCTCCCGCAGACCTTGCACGCCTCGCCCCCTCGGCCGTAGACAAACAGCTCCTGCTGGAAATACCCCGGCTGCCCATCGCCACCGATAAAGTCGCGCAACGTGGTGCCGCCGCGTTCGATGGCGGCCGCCAGAATGCGTTTGATCTCGATCGCCAGCTTCAAATAGCGCCCGCGTGAAATGCCACCAGCCTCGCGGCGCGGATCGATCCCCGCCGCGAACAGCGCTTCCGTCGCGTAGATATTGCCCACGCCCACCACCACCGCGTTGTCCATGATGAACGGCTTCACCGCCATCGAACGCCCACGGGACAGTTTGAACAGGCGCTCGCCATCGAACAGCTCGGTCAACGGCTCCGGCCCCAGGCGAATCAGCAGTTCGTGGTTGTGCGGGTCCAGGCTCCAAAGCATCGCGCCGAAACGCCGAGGGTCGGTGTAGCGCAGGGCCAGGCCCGACTCCAACTCGATGTCCACATGCTCGTGCTTGGCCGCCGGCAGGCCGACTTCCACCAGGCGCAGGTTGCCCGACATACCCAGGTGACTGATCAGGGTGCCCACTTCGGCATTGATCAACAGGTACTTGGCCCGCCGCTCCACCAGCACGATGCGCTGCCCGGACAGGCGCACGTCGAGGTCTTCCGGGATCGGCCAGCGCAGGCGCCGCTCACGCACCACGACGCGGCTGACCCGCTGGCCTTCCAGGTGCGGCGCAATCCCGCGCCGAGTGGTTTCGACTTCTGGTAACTCGGGCATGTGTACCTCGTGAGAAAAGGGTCAGTGCGTGCCCAGTTCGCGGATCGACAACTTCATGCTTTGGAAGTCGTAATCCGACAGGCCCACGTAGTCCAGCACCAGATGGCCAATCGCATCCCACTCATGGTCAACCGCCTGGTTGCCCAGCACCCGGTATGACGAGCAGATATGCTCGGCCATTTTCAGGATCGCCAGCAGGTTCTTGAGTTGCGGATTGCGCGGCGACTCATCGCTGAAAATCGCCAGGGCGTTGTGATGGTTGGCGATGGCGTCGGTCACATGCTCCGGCAGGCGCCAGGACTTGGCGGTGTAATAGCCGACCACCGCATGGTTAGTGTTGAACGCATTGTTTTCGGTGTCGACCACACGGCAGTCGGCGCCGGCATTGGCGTAGGCCTCTTCGAGCACCGCCATGTAATTGGGGAAACGCTTGAGCATCAGCGGTACACCGCAATCGTGGAACAGCCCCAGGGCATAGGCTTCGTCTACCGCCTGGGCGCCTGTGCGCTTGGCCAGGGTCAGGCAGGTCATGGCCACATCCTGGGCGGTGTCCCAGAAGCGGTTGAGGGTGACAATGGTGTCGTCGCTCATCTCGCCTTTGATCGACAGGGCATTGATCAGGTTGATGATCGACCGGCTGCCCAATAGGTTCACCGCACGCTGGATCGAGGCGATCTTGTTGCTCAGGCCGTAATACGACGAGTTGACGATCTTCAACAGCGCGCCGGACAGGCCCGGGTCCTGGGAAATCAATCGCGCGATCACTTCCAGGTCCGGGTCGGGCATGTACTGTTCCATCTGCAAATCCACCATGATTTGCGGCTGTGGCGGCACGCTGATGCCTTGCAGGGCCTGCTGGATCTGTTCGGCGGAAAGTTCTTGGGACATAAGTACACACTCCGGGCTAGGCGGGGATTCTAACCCTGATGGGAAGCTGACCGACACCTCAAAAAAACCAATGGCACTCCCATCAAATGGACGCTGCGACCTCGGCACAGCACGCCCGCCCCTACAGCCCATCAGGCCAAGCCGCGAAGTTTCATGTAACACGGTATACTCCCGCTCTTTTTTCCGGAGCGACGTCATGTCCCTGCCAAGCCTGCGTCTCAAAGCCAATGCCGATCGTCGTTTGCGCAACGGCCACCTGTGGGTCTACAGCAACGAAATCGACGTGGCCGCCACCCCACTTCACGGCTTCCAGGCAGGCGACCAAGCCATCCTGGAAGCGGCCGGCGGCAAGACCCTGGGCATCGTGGCCATGAGCCCGAACAACCTGATCTGCGCGCGCCTGCTGTCGCGCGACATCAAGTTGCCTTTGGACAAGTCGCTGCTGGTACACCGCCTGAACGTCGCCCTGTCCCTGCGTGATCGCCTGTTCGACAAGCCGTTCTACCGCCTGGTCTACGGCGACTCCGACCTGCTGCCGGGTCTGGTGGTCGACCGTTTCGGCGACATCCTGGTGGTACAGATCGCCTCGGCGACCATGGAAGCACATAAAGAAGACGTGATCGCCGCCCTGACCCAAGTGCTCAAGCCAAGCGGCATTCTGTTCAAGAATGACTCCGCCGCGCGTGACGCCGAAGGCCTCAACCGCTACGTCGAAACCGTGTTCGGCCTGGTGCCGGAGTGGGTCGCGCTGGAAGAAAACGGCGTGAAATTCGAAGCCCCGGTGATCCAGGGCCAGAAAACCGGCTGGTTCTACGACCACCGCATGAACCGCGCACGCCTGGCCCCGTATGCCAAAGGTAAGCGCGTACTCGACCTGTACAGCTACATCGGCGGCTGGGGCGTGCAAGCCGCGGCCTTCGGCGCCACTGAAGTATTCTGCGTCGACGCCTCGGCCTTCGCCCTCGACGGCGTCGAGCGCAACGCCGCGCTGAATGGCGTCGCCGAGAAAATGACCTGCATCGAAGGCGACGTCTTCGAAGCCCTCAAAGAATTGAAAGCCAGCGAAGAACGCTTCGACGTGATCGTCGCCGACCCACCGGCCTTCATCAAACGCAAAAAAGACATGAAAAACGGCGAAGGCGCCTACCGCCGCCTCAACGAGCAAGCCATGCGCCTGCTCAGCAAGGACGGCATCCTGATCAGCGCCTCGTGCTCGATGCACCTGCCGGAAGACGACCTGCAAAACATCCTGCTGACCAGCGCCCGTCACTTGGACCGCAACATCCAGATGCTCGAACGCGGCGGCCAGGGGCCGGATCATCCGGTACACCCGGCGATTGCCGAGACGCGCTACATCAAGAGCATTACGTGCCGGTTGTTGCCCAATAGCTAAAGACCGAAACCGCACCCCTGTAGGAGCGAGCTTGCTCGCGAAAAACGCATAGACGACGCGGGCTACCTGATAGCGCGGCGTCATCGTTGACGCGGGCTACCTGATAGCGCGGCGTCATCGTTGACGTGCTTCGCGAGCAAGCTCGCTCCTACAGGGGCGGCGTACACCATTACGGGACGCTTCGCACAATAGATTTGATTGAATTCCATTTTTCGCAGACTAGTATCGGTTTCTGGTTTTACTCCGGAAATTACCAATCATGTCTGAGCCCTTCTGCTCTCCCGCCCTCAGTGGCGAGGTAAAACGCCAACAACTTTCCCGCTTCATCCTGATCACCTGCATTGCCCTGATCAGCTTCTTCCCGATCAATATTCTCCTGCCGTCGTTCCCCTCCCTGGCCGCCCAATTCGACACTCCGACGGCCGACGTCGCGCTCTCCATCAGCCTGTTCACACTGGTCTTCTCCATCTCCCAACTGATCGCCGGCCCGTTGTCGGACAAATGGGGGCGCAAGGAAGTGCTGCTCGGCTGCATCACGCTGTCGATTCTTGGCGCAATAGGCTGTGCACTGGCGTCGGACTACCTGACCTTCCTGCTGTTTCGCACGGTGCAGGCCATGGGCTGCGGCTTCTTCGTCCTGGGTCACGCCCTGGTGGAAGACCTGTTCGACGCACAGGACCGGGCCCGGGTGCGCCTGTACTACATGACCCTGAGCGGTTCGTTTGTCGCACTATCCCCGCTGATAGGCTCCTGGCTGCAAACCACATTCGACTGGCAAGGCAGCTTCTATGGATTCGCGGCGATGGCGCTGGGCATGTTGATCCATGCGTTCTGCATCCTGCCGTCCAAATCCGCCAGCCCCCATCGCGCGCCAGTATCCATCATCGCCACGCTGAAAGCCGTCGCCGGCAATCGCGATTTCATACGCTACTGGTGGATCGCCGCGCAGGTGTTCGCCTGCTACTTCGCCTTGATCAGCGTGACGCCGCTGATTTTCATGGACGCGCTGAAGCTTTCCGAATATCAGTACGCGCTGGTGCTGATGGTGTACGGCGCGGCTTATCTCCTCGGCGGGGTGGCAGCCTCGTACCTGCAAAAACGTATCGCGCTGTCCCGGCAAATCAATATCGGTCTTGGGTTGTTGCTCGCCGCGGGTGTGCTGCTGGCGCTGATTATCATCTTTGAAGCCATTACCACAGTGACTCTGCTCATCCCGATGCTGATCAGCGCACTCGCGGTCACCCTGGTTCGTCCCGCCGCAATTTCGGCGGCGATGCTGTTGTTTTCAAGCAGCGCGGGCACAGCAGCATCAGCAGGAAATAGCATCATGTTCCTCACTGCTGCCGTCAGCAGCGCAGCGCTTGCACAAACCGGCAGTCATTTGCTGATCACGATTGCCGTGAGCTTTATCATTTTCAGCTTGTGGGGCTGGCTGACCAATGCGCGGGTAGGACACTGACACTTTCCCCCTGTAGGAGCGAGCTTGCTCGCGAAAAACGCATAGACGACGCGGGCTACCTGATAGCGCTGCGTCATCGTTGACGTGCTTCGCGAGCAAGCTCGCTCCTACAGAGGAAGAACGGTCACAACCAGATGGCGTCCCATAGCGGGTACTGGCCTATATGCTCGACCAGCCCTGCACGCAAGGGATTGGCCACGATATAGCGGGCCATTGCTTTCAAATCTTCCTCCCGACGCAGTGCGCGGTCGAAGTAGCCTTTTTGCCATAGGGTCCCGAACGAACACCTGGCCTGGTTGATGGCACGGGCACTTCGCGACTTGGTGATTCGCATCAGCCTTGGCAAGTCGCCGTTATGCAACTCGATCAGCCAATGGAAATGGTCAGGCATGACCACCCAGGCCAGCGAAGTCGCCTCACCCTCGTCCTGAGCCTGCCTGAACTCACTGACAAGCAGGCGGCCGATGCGCCAGTCCTGAAAGACCAACTGCCGTTGATGGGTAACCGCAGTGATCAGGTAAATACGGCCCGACTCCGAACAGCGCCCGATGCGCAGCCGATGTGCACGTTGCTGGGTGGACATTCCTTCGTCCTCTTCTGTGAGTGGAAGAGAAACGGTAGGCGCAGCGACGTCAACCGGCCTCTAAACAGTGGTTCTGAATATGTCCCCCCCTGTAGGAGCGAGCTTGCTCGCGAAAAGCGTCAACGATAACGCAGTACTATCAGGAGGCCCGTGTCGCCTGTTCGTTTTTCGCGAGCAAGCTCGCTCCTACATCAGATTGGTTGATCCGGGCATGCGTCGCCACGGCGCTTTTCGCCATTCCCTCCAGCCGCCAGCGGTGTAGAATCGGCCCTATTCATCGCCAGTCATCCCCCGGCGGGTTTATGAGCTCAAGGCCACTGCGCACGGCGATCCCGTAACGTTTGCGGCAACTTCCGGACACACGGCCATTTTTCGGGTGTTCCAGACGTCCATAGAAGCTCACTCCCCTTAGCACCTGATTAGTTTTGATTAGCCGCCCGGAGGGCTCAAATGCCAGATTACCGCTCGAAAACATCCACCCATGGCCGCAACATGGCCGGCGCCCGCGCACTGTGGCGTGCCACGGGGATGAAAGATGACGACTTCAAGAAGCCGATCATCGCGATTGCCAACTCGTTCACCCAGTTCGTCCCCGGCCACGTCCACCTCAAGGACCTGGGCCAACTGGTCGCCCGCGAGATCGAACGCGCTGGCGGCGTGGCCAAAGAATTCAACACCATCGCGGTCGATGACGGCATCGCCATGGGCCATGACGGCATGCTGTATTCCCTGCCGAGCCGCGAGATCATCGCCGACTCCGTGGAGTACATGGTCAACGCCCACTGCGCCGACGCCATCGTGTGCATCTCGAACTGCGACAAGATCACCCCCGGCATGCTGATGGCCGCCCTGCGCCTGAATGTCCCGGTGATCTTCGTCTCCGGCGGCCCGATGGAAGCCGGCAAGACCAAACTCGCCTCCCACGGCCTCGACCTGGTCGACGCCATGGTCATCGCCGCCGATTCCAGCGCTTCTGACGAGAAGGTCGCGGAATACGAGCGCAGCGCCTGCCCGACCTGCGGTTCGTGCTCCGGCATGTTCACCGCCAACTCGATGAACTGCCTGGTCGAAGCCCTGGGCCTGGCCTTGCCGGGCAACGGTTCGACACTGGCCACCCACAGCGACCGCGAGCAGTTGTTCCTGCAGGCCGGCCGCACCATCGTCGAGCTGTGCAAGCGCTACTACGGCGAGAACGATGAGTCGGTGTTGCCGCGCAACATCGCCAACTTCAAGGCGTTCGAAAACGCCATGACCCTGGACATCGCCATGGGCGGTTCCACCAACACCATCCTGCACTTGCTGGCCGCAGCCCAGGAAGCCGAGATCGATTTCGACCTGCGCGACATCGACCGTCTGTCCCGTCATGTGCCGCAACTGTGCAAAGTCGCGCCGAACATCCAGAAGTACCACATGGAAGACGTCCACCGCGCCGGCGGGATCTTCTCGATCTTAGGTTCCCTGGCCCGTGGCGGCCTGCTGCACACCGACTTGCCGACCGTACACAGCAAGTCCCTCGCCGAAGGCATCGCCAAGTGGGACATCACCCAGACTGACGACGAAGCCGTACACACCTTCTTCAAGGCCGGCCCGGCGGGCATCCCGACCCAGACCGCGTTCAGCCAGTCGACCCGCTGGGACACCCTGGACGACGACCGTGAAAACGGCTGCATCCGCAGTGTCGAGCATGCCTATTCGCAAGAAGGCGGCCTGGCCGTGCTGTACGGCAACATCGCCCTCGACGGCTGCGTGGTGAAAACCGCCGGTGTGGACGAGTCGATCCATGTCTTCGAAGGTCGCGCCAAGATCTACGAAAGCCAGGACAGCTCGGTACGCGGCATCCTCGCCGACGAAGTCAAAGAAGGCGACATCGTGATCATCCGCTACGAAGGCCCGAAAGGCGGCCCGGGTATGCAGGAGATGCTCTACCCAACTTCGTACCTGAAATCCAAGGGCCTGGGCAAAGCCTGCGCCCTGTTGACCGACGGCCGTTTCTCCGGCGGCACCTCGGGCCTGTCCATCGGCCACGCTTCGCCTGAAGCCGCTGCCGGCGGCGCGATTGGCCTGGTACAGGACGGCGACAAGGTGCTGATCGACATTCCGAACCGCTCGATCAACCTGTTGATCAGCGATGAAGAACTGGCTGCACGCCGGGTCGAGCAGGACAAGAAAGGTTGGAAGCCGGTGGAGAAGCGTCCGCGTAAAGTCACCACCGCATTGAAGGCCTACGCTCTGTTGGCGACCAGTGCCGACAAGGGTGCGGTGCGTAACAAGGCAATGCTCGACGGGCTGTAAGGCTCGCCCATAAAAATGCCCCGCCAAGTGCGGGGCATTTTTTTGCTGGGAGAAAACCTCAATAACCATGAGGATCAAATGTGGGAGGGGGCTTGCCCCCCGATGGCAGAGGGTCAGTCGATACATCCACAGCTGACCCACCGCTATCGGGGGCAAGCCCCCCTCCCACAGTTTGACCGTGTGAACCCAATCAAGTGTGGGAGGGGGCTTGCCCCCGATAAGCAAGCGACTCGGTCTTACTGGATTTCGTCAGGCTTGACGATCACCCAGTTCTTATCCGCCGTCACCGGCAACCCTTCCTTGGCTTGGGCGGCCGCGTGTTTGACCATCATGCCGTTGAGCTGGGTCATGTACTTGTCTTTGCGGTTGACCCACAGGTGGACGCCGCCCTTGGCCACGTCCACATCGTGGAACAGCATGTAGCCGTCGCTGGTGGGCGTATCGCCGCCGACGATCACCGGCTTTTTCCATTCGTCGATGTAGGTCAGGATCGCGGCGTGCTTGCCGGCCATCCAGGTCGCCGGGGTCCACAGGTAGGGGGTCAATTCCAAACCGAGGTTGGCTTTTTCGTCGTATTTACCGGCCGTGATCTGCTTGCGCGCGGTGGTCAACTCGCCAGTCGCGCGGTCCTTGAGCAGGGTGCTCACGCCGATGACGTTCTGCGGTTTGACGTTGTAGCCGTACTTCGGATCGGCGGCAACCATACGCACCAGCTCTTCCGACGCGGCGGTCATCACATACACCTCGATGCCGTTTTCCATCAGTTTGTTGTACAGCTCGGCCTGGCCGGTGAAGACCTTCGGCGGTTGCACCTCGGAGTTCTTCACCACGTCGCCTTCGAAATAGCTGACTGGCACCGGCTTGCCGGACGCCATCAACTCATCGACCTGGACCTTGAGCTCCTTGAGGGTAAAACCTGCAAACACCTGGGCCACCCACGGGTAGCAGACCATGTCGTCCACTTCGCACAGGCGATAGTAGTAACTGAACAGACTTTCCTTATGGTCGGCGGTGTCTTTGAAGGGCATCAGTTTGAGCGACGGGTCGAGGCTGTCGCGGGTGATCAGGCCCTTGTTTTCCATGTAGGGCAGCAGGGATTCTTCGAGGTCATAGCGGTAGCTGGTGTTGTCCATGTCGAACACCGCGAAGTTACCCTTGTTGGCGTTGGCGGCGATCATTTCGTTGAGTTGCTTGGCGGCCGGCGCCGGCCAGTGTTTCAACTCGGTGGCGGCGAACGCCTGGCTGGCGAGTCCGAGGCAGAATGCGGCGGATACGAGTAGTTTCGGCGCGAGCTTCATAGGCGTTGTCTCCTTGAGTGAAAGACATCGACGCTAACAAATCCCTGTGACAGTTTTCGTCCGGGCACGACCGCTTGCGTTCTGATTCCGTCATTGCCATGCGCCAGAGCGCCAACCACTTATTCCAAAAACGACAGACACCATTCCATATCGGTATTAAATCAATATATATCAAGCTGTTAGGCTTCCCGGTTCGCAATCGCAGGCTCACGCGATTGGCAGCACTCTCAACGGAGCTTCAATGAATCTGCCCCTGATTCTCAACTTACTGGTGTTCGTGGTCCTGTTGCTGGGCCTGGCACAAACCCGTCGGACAAACTGGAGCCTCGCCAAGAAGGTCCTGTTCGCCCTGATACTCGGCGTGGCGTTTGGTACGGGATTGCACGCTATTTACGGCGACGGCAACCCTGTCCTCAAAGCCTCCATCGGCTGGTTCGATCTGGTCGGCAACGGTTATGTGCAGTTGCTGCAAATGATCGTGATCCCGCTGGTGTTCGCTTCGATCCTCAGTGCCGTGGCGCGCCTGCACAACGCCGCGTCCCTGGGCAAGATCAGCTTCCTGACCATCGGCACCCTGCTGTTCACCACCGCGATTGCAGCGCTGATCGGCATTGGCCTGACCAACCTGTTCGGCCTCACCGCCGAGGGCCTGGTGGCCGGCACCCAGGAAATGGCGCGCCTGCAAGTGATCCAGAACGACTACGCGGGCAAGGTCGCCGACCTGAATATCCCGCAGTTGCTGTTGTCGTTCGTGCCGGCGAACCCGTTCGCCGACCTGGCACGCGCCAAGCCGACGTCGATCATCAGCGTGGTGATCTTCGCCGCATTCCTCGGCGTGGCCGCGCTGCAACTGCTTAAGGATGACGCGGAAAAAGGCCAGAAAGTGCTCAACGCCATCGACACCCTGCAAGCCTGGGTGATGCGCCTGGTGCGCCTGGTGATGAAGCTCACGCCCTACGGCGTATTGGCGCTGATGACCAAGGTGGTGGCCGGCTCCAACCTGCAAGACATCATCAAGCTCGGCAGTTTTGTCGTGGTCTCGTACCTGGCGCTGGGGCTGATGTTCGTGGTGCATGGCCTGCTGCTGTCGCTGGCCGGGATCAACCCGCTGCGCTTCTTGCGCAAGGTGTGGCCGGTGCTGACCTTCGCCTTCACCAGCCGCTCCAGCGCAGCGGCGATCCCGCTGAGTATCGAAGCGCAGACACGCCGCCTGGGCATCCCGCAGTCCATTGCCGGTTTCGCCGCCTCGTTCGGCGCGACCATCGGCCAGAACGGTTGCGCCGGTCTCTATCCGGCAATGCTCGCGGTGATGGTCGCGCCGACAGTCGGCATCAACCCGCTGGACCCGCTGTGGATCGCAACCCTGGTAGCGATTGTGACCTTGAGTTCGGCAGGCGTTGCCGGCGTGGGCGGCGGTGCGACGTTTGCCGCGCTGATCGTGCTGCCGGCGATGGGCTTGCCGGTGTCACTGGTGGCGCTGCTGATTTCCGTGGAGCCGCTGATCGACATGGGCCGCACTGCGTTGAACGTGAACGGTTCGATGACGGCGGGGGCGATTACCAGCCAGATCATGCAGCAGACGGATAAAGAACGGCTGAATGCGGATGAGCATGCGGAGTTGGCGCAGGCTTAACGACTAGACCTGTGGCGAGGGAGCTTGCTCCCGCTGGAGTGCGAAGCGCTCCCAAGATTTTTGGGGCCGCTGCGCAGCCCAGCGGGAGCAAGCTCCCTCGCCACAATAAGCGCGCCAAACCTTTAGGCTTTTTCCCACACCTCGAAGCTGTACGCCGGCTTGTCACCTTCGGCTGGGTTCTGCAGATTGGAAACCAACTTCCACTGGTTCTCATCAAACGCCGGAAACCACGCATCCCCTTCCGGGCTCAGCGCCACCCGCGTCAGGTACAGGCGGTCGGCCTGCTCCAGACCTTGGGCATAAAGCTGCGCACCACCGATCAGCATCAGCTCGTCCACGCCCTGTTCCAGTGCCCAGGCTTCAGCCCGCGCCACGGCGGCATCAAGCGACGGAAAAACTTCCGCACCTTCCAGCGCAAGATCGGTCTGACGGCTAACCACAATGTTCAAGCGCCCCGGCAGCGGTCGGCCCAGGGAGTCCCAGGTCTTGCGCCCCATGATGATCGGCTTGCCGAGCGTGGTGGCCTTGAAATATTTAAAATCCCCCGGCAAATGCCAGGGCATGCTGTTGTCGACGCCGATCACACGGTTTTCACCGAGGGCTGCGATCAGGCTTAAAGGGAGAGTTTTTTTCATGGCGACGAGAATACCAGAGCCACGCGAGGCGTACCCCAACCGGCTGCACAGCGGTTATGCTCCAAGCTCACTGACCCAACAGGACAGCGCGTGACTGCACTGAACCCCCTGCACAAACTCTGGCTGACGGAAACCGTGCGCCTGCGCGAAGAACACGCCGGCCCGCTGGAAGACCTGGAAGCCAATCGCCTGGCCCGCACGGCCGGCGGCGACCTGCCGACGCGCATTCAGCGGCGCGCCCTGCACCTGGCCGAGCGCGATGGCCTGACCGCCGCCCTCGGCCGCTGGCTGCAAGGTGCCCGCTTAGCGCTGGTGCTACTGGCCGTCGTCGCGGTCATCAGCGGTGCCGGCCTGGCCTTCGCTGCGTTGGGCAATGGCCTGACCCCGGTGAATGTGTTCTGGGCCCTGGGGAGCCTGCTCGGTTTGAACCTGATCTTGTTGATCAGTTGGGCCCTGGGCCTGCTGTTTGCCGGCGAACACAGCGCCAGCCTCGGCCGCCTGTGGCTCTGGCTCAGCGAAAAACTCGCGCGCGATGCCAAAGCCGCACAACTGGCGCCGGCGTTGCTGCTGTTATTGCAGCGCCAGAAACTCAACCGCTGGGCCGTCGGCGTGCTGGTCAACAGCCTTTGGTTGCTCGCGCTGCTCAGCGCGCTGGTAATCCTGCTGACACTGCTCGCTACCCGGCGCTACGGCTTTGTGTGGGAAACCACCATCCTCGGTGCCGACACCTTCGTCGCCGTGACCCAAGCCCTCGGCGCCCTGCCCGCCCTGCTTGGTTTCAACGTGCCAACGGTGGAGATGATCCGCGCCAGCGGCGATTCCGCCCTGAACATCGAAAGCGCCCGCCAGGCCTGGGCCGCCTGGCTGGTGGGTGTGCTGCTGATCTACGGCCTGTTGCCCCGGTTGATCCTTGCCCTGCTGTGCCTGTGGCGCTGGAAACACGGACGCGCCGCCCTGCGCCTGGACCTCAACCTGCCCGGCTACAGCCAACTGCGCGAGCGCCTGATGCCGAGCAGCGAGCGGCTTGGCGTCAACGATGCCGCACCGCAACAGTTGCACGCCGTCAGCGGCGGCGTCAGCGAACTGCACAGCGACGGCGCGCTGTTGGTCGCCATCGAACTCGACGACCAGCGCCCGTGGCCGCCAAAACTGCCGGGCAACGTGAAGAACGCCGGCATCCTCGACAGCCGCGAATCGCGCCACAAACTGCTGGAACAACTGACCCGCTTCCCGCCCGCACGCCTGGCCATCGCCTGCGACCCGCGTCGCTCGCCCGACCGGGGCAGCCTGGCGCTGATCGCCGAACTGGCACGCAACGCCAGCGCCACCCGCGTGTGGCTGCTGCAAGCGCCGCCCGGCCAGGCGCTGGACGCCGAGCGCCTGGGCGATTGGCACGCGGCGCTGCAACAATTGGAGCTGCCGTTTGCCGATTGCGCGCCGTTGAACTGGCTGGAGAGCGGTCATGACTAAACCCCTGAAACTCGCCGTGGTCGGCCACACCAACGTCGGCAAGACCTCGCTGCTGCGCACGTTGACCCGCGATGTCGGTTTCGGCGAAGTCTCCCATCGCCCCAGCACCACGCGGCATGTCGAAGGCGCGCGCTTGTCGGTCGAGGGCGAAGCCTTGCTGGAACTGTATGACACCCCCGGCCTGGAAGACGCCATCGCCCTGCTCGACTACCTGGAACGCCTGGATCGCCCCGGCGAACGCCTCGACGGCCCGGCCCGCCTCGCACGTTTTCTGGAGGGCAGCGAAGCCCGCCAGCGTTTCGAACAGGAAGCCAAGGTGCTGCGCCAACTGCTGGCCTGCGACGCCGGCCTGTATGTGATCGACGCCCGCGAGCCGGTGCTGGCCAAGTACCGCGACGAGCTGCAAGTGCTGGCCAGTTGCGGCAAGCCGTTATTGCCCGTGCTCAACTTCGTCAGCAGCGGCGAGCATCGCGAGCCGGATTGGCGCGAAGCCCTGGCCCGCCTCGGCCTGCATGCCCTGGTGCGGTTCGACAGCGTCGCGCCGCCGGAAGACGGCGAACGCCGCCTGTATGAAAGCCTCGCCCTGCTGCTGGAAAATGCCCGGCCGCAACTGGAACGGCTGATCCTCGACCAGCAAGCCCAACGCCAGGCCCGCCAGCAAAGCGCCGCGCGGTTGATCGCTGAACTGCTGATCGACTGCGCCGCCTGCAGACGCAGCGTGGTCACTGAAGACGAGCCGCAAGCCATCGGCGATTTGCGCAAGGCCGTGCGCCAGCGCGAGCAGCGTTGCGTGGAAGCCTTGCTCAAGCTGTTCGGCTTCCGCCCGCAGGACGCCGCCGCCAGCGACTTGCCGTTGCTCGACGGGCGCTGGGGCGATGACCTGTTCAACCCGGAAACCCTCAAGCAACTCGGCGTGCGCGTCGGCGGCGGGATTGCCGCCGGCGCGGCCGCCGGTGCCGGGGTCGATCTGCTGGTGGGCGGGCTAACCCTAGGCGCCGCCGCGCTGGCGGGCGCCATCGCCGGTGGCGCGCTGCAAGCCGCGCGCAGCTATGGCGGCCGCCTATTGGGCAAGATCAAGGGCCAGCGCGAGCTGACCGTCGACGACAGCGTGCTACGCCTGCTGGCCCTGCGCCAACGCCAACTGCTCAAAGCCCTGAACCTGCGCGGTCATGCGGCGATGCACAGCATCAAGGTCGACACGCCGCAGGACAAAACCTGGCGCGAAGGCAAGCTACCCGATGCCCTGCACAAGGCCCGCGCCCATCCGCAATGGTCGTCCCTCAACCCCCACGCCAAATTGAGCCAGGCCGAGCGCCAGGAACAGGTCGAAGCCTTGGCCGCCCGGCTCGACGAAGCGTGACCGCGCTTATTAGTGTGCGTACCACTCAAAACCCAGAAAGGTCGTACACAACGTGCGGATCAGCTCTTTATCGGCCTTGTCCGCGATACCGTCTCGGTCGATGTCACTGTTGGTAAACGACTCCAGCACCCCGTCGCCATCGCCGTCATAGGCGGCCGCCTTGTAGATCAGCGAACCCTTGCACTGCGCCGCGGTGCGCTCATGGAAGTCCAGCTTGACCGCGTTGGGTGTGCCTGTTTTGCCGTAATGATCGACGTACATCGTCAGCGTGCGCTGCCAGTGGCTGCGCCGATTGAACCAGTTCAACTTCAAAAAGCTGTCGGCGAAGCTGTCCACCCGGTGTTTTTCCAGCATGCCGGGCCGGGTGGCCGGGCTCAGGTCGTCCGCCCATTGCAGGTCGACCTTGCCATCCGCGCTCATGTCCACTGCGAAAATCTCGTGGATCAGTTCATCGGGACAGCCAGCCTGCTGTTCATAGAAGTGCAGGATGACCGTGTCCGCACGACCATTGCCGCTCATGTCCTGGGCCGTCACTTTCAAGTAGCGCATCAGCGTTGCTCCTTAGATTGAAGAAGCAAGCACCTTAGTGATCCGAGCACCCAGGCTCTAGGCGGCGCATCTGCGTTTGGCGTAAGGCCCGTCTACGCGGCCAGTAGCCGTGCGGCCTTGGCCTTGAGTGCCTGCAGATCGAGCACCGGCACGTGTGGTTGCTTGGCCTGTTCGTCCCAGTGGCGCAGACGCAGGCTGACCGCGTAGAGCGGGTCTTGCTCGAAAGCCCGCGCTTCGTCAGGCGTCATCACCCCACCTTGATAGGCCAGCGTGCGGCGGCTGGCTTCGCTCAACCGCGCGTAGTAGTCCGGCTGGCTGAAGGTCAGGTAGCGCTTGGCCTGGACGTGATACTCCACCAGCCTGGCCAGGCGCTCGCCGAAGCCGGCGCGGCGCAGGTAATCGGCGCCCAGCCGCTCATGGCTGACCACGCCATAGCCCCCCATGTTCGCCCCGCCCTGGCCGCAAAGATGGCCGATATCGTGGAAAAACGCCGCCAGCACCACTTCATCGTCGAAGCCTTCGGCCATGGCCCACTGCGCGGCCTGGGACATGTGTTCGAGCTGCGATATCGCCTCGCCGATGTAATCCGCCGTGCCGTGCTGCTCGTACAGGCCGAAGACCTCGGCAATCACCTGTTCCGGGCTCTTCATGCCTCACCCCATAGCGCGCTGATATTGCGCTCGGCCAACGCCGGTCCCACGCTCATGCCCACGCCGGTATGCATCAAGGCGGCGCTGACGCCGGGCGCCACGCGCAGGCACGAGAACGGCGCAGGCCCGCGTGCGCCATAGACGCCCTGCCAGCGCTCGACCACCTGGATCTTGCAACCCAGGGTCTGCTCGGCCAGTTCGAGCATCCAGTCATCGACCTGCTCGGCATTGAACGGCGACGCATCGCGGCCGTAGTCGTGGGAGTCGCCGATGATCAGTTCGCCATGCGGCGTCGGGCTGATCAGCAAGTGAATCCCGTGCTCATGCAGGTGCGGCGCCTCGTGCAGGATCTGCGCCTGCACCGCCGCCGCTTCCGGCAGGTCGGCAAAGGCGCCGTAATGCACGCAACTGAGGCCGGTGAGCAAGGCGTGTTGCAGGTTCAGGTTAACCGCCGGCCGCGCGCGCAGCATTTGCAGGCGGCAGACATGCGGGTTGAGTTCGGCAATCGCCTCGGCCAGCAGGGTTTGGTAGTCGTGGCCCGAGCAGACGATGATCTGCGCGCCACGGAAACTGCCCGCCGTGCTGTGCAACTGGCCGGGCTCGACGTCGCGCACCAGGGTGGAAAAGTGAAACTCCACCTGCAATTGCTCGCGCAGGTAGTGGATCAGCGCCGGGATCGCCTCGCGCGAATACAGTTGCTGATCGTCCTTGCCATGCAACGCCGCGCGGTGATGACGGAACTGGCCGCCGTACAGATCCCGCAACGCCGCGCCTTGCAGCAGCTCGACGTTGTAGCCGTGCTCCAACGCACGGCCAGCGCAGAAGGCTTCCAGCAGATGTTCTTCCGCTTCGCTGCGGGCGAACAGGTACGAGCCGTTGCGCTTGAGCTGCAAGCCGGCCAGCCGCGCCCATTCGCCCCAGATATCGCGGCTTTGCCGCGCCAGGTCGAGCATCGGGCCTGGCGGTTGGCCGGTGACCAGGGCCTGGCCGAAGTTGCGTACCGAGGCGCCCAACGGGGTGGCGCTGCGCTCGAACACCTTGACCTTGAGCCCGCGCTTGGCCGCCGCGTAGGCGTGGGACAGGCCGAGGATGCCGGCGCCGATGATCAGCAGGTCGCTGTGGTGTGTCATTTAGTGATGTCCTGTTTTCAAGACCGCTATCGGGGGCAAGCCCCCTCCCACATTTGAATGTGTTCACAAACCAAACGTGTGGGAGGGGCGGTGCGACGATTCGACTTGCCCCCGATGAGGCCATCAGCCCAAACGGAGTACTTACTGACCCGCCACCTTCTCCGACTTGCCGTCATAGCGCTTACGCCATTCAGTCAGAATGCTGTCGCGGTTTTTCGAGGCCCAGGTGAAGTCGTTCTTGATCAGCCGCTGCTCGTAGTCCGCCGGCAATTCGGTCTGCGGCTTGGCGATGCCCGGCTGGGCGAGCACGGCGAAGTTGTCCTTGTACAGGTCCATCGCGGCGGTGCTGGCGGAGAAGTCGGCGAGTTTCTTCGCCGCGTCGGCGTGGGCGCTGCCCTTGATCACGGCGGTCGCTTCGATGTCCCAGCCCAGGCCTTCTTTCGGCAGGATGATGTCCAACGGCGCGCCCTGGCGCTTCAACTGCACGGCCGGGTATTCGAACGAAATGCCGATCGGGAACTCACCCGAAGCCGCCAGCTTGCACGGCTTGGAACCGGAGTGAACGTACTGGCCGATGTTCTGGTGCAAGTCGTCCATGTACTGCCAGCCCTGCTTCTCGCCGAAGGTCTGCAGCCAGGCGCTCACATCCAGGAAACCGGTGCCCGACGACGCCGGGTTAGGCATTACGATCTTGCCCTTGTACTCGGGCTTGGTCAGGTCTTGCCAGCTCACCGGCTTGGTCAGGCCCTGCTTCTCGGCTTCGACGGTGTTGAAGCAAATGGTCGCGGCCCAGACGTCCATGCCGACCCAGGCGGGCGGGTTGGCGGCGTCACGGTAGTGTTTGCCGATCTTATCCAGGTCCTTGGGCGCGTAACTCTCAAGCATGCCCTGCTGGTCGAGGATCGCCAGGCTTGAAGCCGCCAGGCCCCAGACTACGTCGGCTTGCGGGCGGTTTTTTTCCGCGAGCAGTTTGGCGGTGATGATGCCGGTGGAGTCACGTACCCATTTGATTTCGATGTCGGGGTTGGCTTGTTCGAAGGCTTTTTTGTAGGTCTGCAATTGCTCGGCTTCGAGGGCCGTGTACACGGTCAGTTCGGTCTTGGCGAAGGCATTCAGGCTGAATGCAGTGAGTACGGCAGCGACCAGCGCCAGGGGCTTGAACATGGAATACCTCCTTCAGGGTTATTGGCCCGGCGCGGTCTGGCGCCAGGCTTGGGAGCGGCGCAACACGCCACGTGAGGCCCACGCCAGCAGCAGCGAAACGCCGGCCGAGGTGAACAGGATCAAGCTGGACATGGCCGCCGCACCGCCCACATTGCCGGCGTCGTCCATGTTCAACACGGCGACGGCGGCGAGGATGGTGTCGGGGCTGTAGAGGAAGATCGCGGCCGAGACGGTGGTCATCGCCGACACAAACAGGTAGCGCACGATGTCCAGTAGCGCCGGCAGGCAGATCGGCACGGTCACGCGCAGGTAGTGGCGGTACAGCGGCGCCTTCAGCGACAGCGCGGCGGCTTCGAACTCGGCGTCCAGTTGGCGCAGCGCGGTGGTGGCGGTCATCTGCGCGGTGGTCAAATAATGAGCGATGGTGCACACCACCAGCAGCGTCATGGTGCCGTAGAACACATGCAGCGGGTTGCCGCTGAGGTTGAAGAAGAAGACGTAGCCCAGGCCCAGCACCAGGCCCGGCACGGCCATCGGCACAAAGCTGAGCATGCGCAGCGCCAGGTTGAGGCCCTTCTGGCCCTGAGTCTTTTCCATCAGGTAGGCGCCGGTGAAGATCAGTACGCTGCCGATCAAGGCGGTAAACAGGGCCAGGGTCAGGCTGTTGCGGTACGCCAGCCAGCCGCCGCCGGCCGTGTCTTCGAACTGGTAGTGGTTGAGCGACAGCGACAGGTTGTAGGGCCAGAACTTCACCAGCGACGAGTACACCGCCATGCCGAACACCAGCAGCAACACCGCGCAGATCAGCAGCACAATCGCCAGGTAACAGGCATCGCGCCGCCGCGAAGGTGCCGGCTGGAACACCTGGGCACGGCCCCCCATGGCATCGCCCTGACGCCGACGCAGCCAGGCGTCGACGCCAAAGCTGAACAGCGCCGGCAGCAGCAACACCATGCCGATCAACGCCCCGCGTCCGAACTGTTGCTGGCCGACCACAGCCTTGTAGGCTTCCAGCGCCAGCACCTGATAATCGCCGCCGACCACCACGGGTACGCCGAAATCGGTGATGGTCAGGGTGAACACCAGGCAAAACGCGGCGAACACCGCCTGGCGCGTGGCCGGCCAGGTGATGCTGCGAAACGCCCGGGCCGGGCTGGCGCCCATGCTCGAGGCCGCATCGAACAAGCGCGCATCCGCCAGGGAAAGCGCCGACAACAGGATCATCAAGGCGTGTGGGAAGGTGTAGATCACTTCGCCGAGGACAATGCCCCAGAAACCGTAGATGTTGTCCGACAGCAAACCGCGCAACAGGCCCTGGTTGCCGAACAGGTACACCAGCGCGATCCCCGGCAGCATCGACGGCGCCATCAACGGCAGCAACGACAGCCCGCGCCAGATCGCCTTGGCCGGGATCAGCGTGCGTTGCAACGCATAGGCAAACAGATACGCCAGCGGTACGACGATGGCCGCCACGCTGAGGGAAACTTTCAGGCTGTTACCGAGCAGCCAATGGAAGTTGGCGCTGCTGAGCAGTTCCCGTGCCGCCACCAGCCCGCCGCCCTGCCCGGCTTCGCTGCTGAAGCCGCGCCAGAAGATCGCCAGCAGCGGCAGCAACACCGCGACGCCCAGCAGGCACAACCACAGCCATTTGCCGCCCAGCACAAAAAGGCGGTCGCCCAGCTCGGCACGAGACACCCGCCGCGCAACGGGCAGCGTCATCAGCGCACCCATGTCAGGCAAACACCTGCAGGCTGCGCGGTGGCAACGCGACCCAGATGTCCTGGGCGCCCAGGCGCGGCATGGCCTCCGGGGCCAGTTCGGCCAGCAGCGGATGACCGGGCAGTTGCGCCAGTTCAAAGCTCATGCGGCAACGGTTGCCGAGAAAGGTGATCTCGCGGACCTTGGCCGCAAACAGGTTCTCTTCATGCACCGGCGGGTTGACGCTGATCGCTTCCGGGCGGCAGAACAAGCGCCCGGAGGTGGCCGCGCCGGCATCCTCGGCCAGGCGCATGTGCATCCCGCCGACCTGGGCGTGGCTCGCGCTGCTGCGGCTGAACGGCAGCCAGTTGCCCTGGCCGACGAACTCCGCCACGAACGGCGTGGCCGGGCGGTCGTAAATCTCTTGGGGCGTGGCGTATTGCTCGACCTTGCCGTTGTTCATCACGGCAATGCGGTCGGCCATCAACATGGCTTCGTCCTGATTGTGGGTGACCATCAGCGTGGTGATGCCCAGGCGACGCTGCAGTTGGCGCAGCTCGGTACAGAGGTGCTCACGGACGCGGGCGTCGAGGGCCGACATCGGCTCATCGAGCAGCAACAGCGAGGGGGCCGGCGCCAAGGCACGGGCCAGCGCGACCCGTTGTTGCTGGCCGCCGGAGAGTTGGCCGGGGTATTTCTTTTCGCTGCCGAGCAGGCCAACCAGTTCAAGCATCTGGCCGACGCGCTTGCGCACTTCATCGCGACCGCTACCGGTGAGGCCGTAGCCGATATTCGCTTCAACGGTGAGGTTGGGGAACAGCGCGTAGGACTGGAACAAAATGCCGTAGTCCCGAGCCTGGGGCGGCAGCAGGGAAACATCCCGTTCGCCCAGGTAAATCTCACCGCTGTCCTGGTGCTCCAGGCCGGCGATGCAGCGCAGCAGCGTGGTCTTGCCGCAACCGGACGGGCCCAGCAGGCACACCAGCTCGCCAGCGGCGACGTCCAGGGACACGTTGTCCAGCGCGGTAAAGGCGCCGAAACGTTTCTGGATACCCCGCACCTTCATTGGCGCGCCGGGTTGGGTCAGGGCTGTGTTCATGAAGGCACCTCATCAAACGGATGAGGGCCATGCTAGGCAGGCAATGCGTCCCTGGTGTGGCAGAAAGGCAAAACGTGGCGATAGTGGTATTGGTGGATTTGGGTAGGGTTTATCCAGAGGGGGGTGGCCTTGAGGGCCAATCGGGGGCAAGGCCACCAGCACTTTTCAGATCGGCGACATTTCCTGCGCCAACCCAAGAAAAGCAGCAGGCAGGCGAGCGCCTTTTCTTTCCTTGAGGCAGTAGAGGTACTCAGCAATCTGCGGCGCATTCTCGATGCTCAGCACCCGCAACTGCGGGTCATGGGGCACTTCCTGACGGGCGATGATGCTGATGCCGATATTGCGCAGCACCGCTTCACGAATCGACTCGCGGCTGCCGATTTCCAGCAGCGGCCCGTAACTCACGCCCGCGCCCTGCAGCATCTGTTCGGTCAGGCGTCGTGTGGTGGAGCCGGCTTCACGCATCAACAACGTATGCCCGGCAAGCGCGGTCAACGGCACATGATCGAGCGTCGCCAACGGGTGGTTGCGATGCACCGCCAGCACCAGCGGGTCGGTGCCCAGCACACGGCGAATCAGGCGTGGGTCTTCCAGCAACTGCGAGGACGCCGCAACGTCGACGCGGTAATCATCCAGGGCTTCGAGCACCTGTTGGGAGTTGCCGATTTCCACCGACACCTCCACCTGGGGCAGGCGCTCGCGGAAGGCTTTGACCAGGTCGAGGATGTAATACGGCGCCGTCGCGGCAATCCGCAATGCGCCCTGGACCTGACCACTGTTACGCAGGAAAAACTCAATGTCCGCTTCCTGCTGCAACAGCGTCTTGACCATCGGCAGCAGGCGCGCGCCTTCGTCACTGACCGTCAAGCGGCGGCCACCGCGATAGAACAACTCGACGCCGTAATGGCTTTCCAGGTTGCGAATCTGCGTGGTGACGGTGGGCTGGCTCAGGCCGAGTTTTTTCGCCGCCTGGGTGATGCTGCCCAGGCGGGCGACCATAAAAAACGCCTTCAACTCGGCACTCAGCACGCCACCCTCACATCATCTATTTGCGCAGCAGGCGCAGGCCATTGAACACCACCAGCAGGCTCACGCCCATGTCGGCGAACACCGCCATCCACATGGTGGCCATGCCCAGGAAGGTGACCGCGAGGAAGATCGCCTTGATCACCAGCGCCAGGGCGATGTTCTGCTTGAGGATACTCGAGGTTTGCCGCGACAACCGAATGAAAGCCGGGATCTTGCGCAAATCATCGTCCATCAAGGCCACGTCGGCGGTTTCGATGGCGGTGTCGGTGCCCGCTGCGGCCATGGCAAAACCAATCTCGGCGCGGGCCAACGCCGGGGCGTCGTTGATGCCGTCGCCGACCATGCCCACGCGCCGGCCTTGGCCGTAGAGCGCTTCAATGGCTTGCAGTTTGTCGGTGGGCAACAGGTCGCCCTGGGCCTGGTCGATGCCGACCTGAGCCGCAATCGCCTGGGCGGTGTGGGTGTTGTCGCCGGTGAGCATCAGGGTTTTGATGCCCAGTTCGTGCAACTGCTGGATGGCTTCGCGGCTGCTGTCCTTGACCGTGTCGGCCACGGCGAACAGCGCCAGCGGGCCGGACTTGTCGAGCAGCAGCACCACGGATTTGCCTTGTTTCTCCAGGGCGAAGAGTTTGTCTTCCAGCGCGGGCGAGCACAGGCCGAGTTCTTCCACCAGGCGGTGGTTGCCCAGGTGGTAGGTTTCGCCGTTGATATCACCGCGCACACCACGACCGGTCAGGGCAGTGAAGTTATCCACAGCGTGGCGCGCCAGGTTTTTATCCACCGCCGCGTTGGCGATGGCCAGCGATACCGGGTGGTCGGAGCGCCCGGCGAGGGCGGCGGCCAAGGCCGGCGCACTGTCTTCGACATTCGGGAACAGCGCCAGGTAATCGGTTTGCACCGGCTTGCCGTGGGTGATGGTGCCGGTCTTGTCGAGGGCCAGGTAGTCGAGTTTGTAACCGCCCTCCAGGTACACGCCGCCCTTGATCAGGATACCTTTGCGCGCCGCCGCCGCCAGGCCGCTGACGATGGTCACCGGGGTGGAAATCACCAAGGCGCAGGGGCATGCCACTACCAGCAGCACCAAGGCGCGGTAGATCCAGTCGAACCACACACCGGCCATGAACAGCGGCGGGATCAGCGCCACGCCCAGGGCAAACAGGAACACCGCCGGGGTGTAGATCTTCGCGAAGCGGTCGACAAAGCGCTGGGTCGGCGCGCGTGCGCCCTGGGCCTGCTCCACGGCGTGAATGATCCGCGCCAGGGTGGAATTGTTGGCGGCCGCCGTGACGGTGTATTCCAGGGAGCCGGCCTGGTTGATGGTGCCGGCGAAGACTTTATCGCCCACGGTTTTTTCAATCGGCAGGCTTTCACCGGTGATCGGCGCTTGGTCGATGGTGGACTGGCCGGCGGTGACTTCGCCGTCCAGGCCGATGCGCTCGCCGGGGCGAACCCGCACGATAGCGCCCAATTCGACACTTTTCACTTCCCGTTCGACCCAACTACCGTCGGCCTGCTGCACCGTGGCCTGTTCCGGGGTCATCTGCATCAAGCCGCTGATGGCATTGCGCGCACGGTCGAGGGACTTGGCTTCGATCAATTCGGCCACGGTGAACAGGAACATCACCATCGCCGCTTCCGGCCATTGGCCAATCAGGATCGCACCGGTCACCGCGATACTCATCAGCGCATTGATGTTCAGGTTGAGGTTTTTCAGGGCGATCCAGCCCTTTTTATAAGTGGTCAGGCCGCCGCTGAGGATCGAAACCAGCGCTACCAGGGCAATCACCCAGGTCGGGGCTGCGTTGGTGAAGTGGATCACTTCAGCCGCCAGGGCGCCGACGCCAGACAGCGCCAGCGGCCACCCGTGTTTCTTGGCCGGCGGCGCGGCGGCCGGGGTGCCCTCTTCGATCGGATCGGCCTGCATGCCCAGGGACTTGATGGCGTCGATGATCGGCGCGGTGCTCGGCAGGTCATGGGTGACGCCGAGGATGCGGTTGATCAGGTTGAATTCCAGTTGCTGCACACCGGCGAGCTTGCCCAGTTTGTTCTGGATCAGCGTCTGCTCGGTGGGGCAGTCCATGGCTTCGATGCGGAAGGTGCTCAGGCGCGAGCCAGCGGTGGGTGCTTCGCTCAGTTGCACCAACGCCGGGGCTGGCGTGCCGGAGCAGCAGGAACCGGCGTGGCCGTGGTCATGCACCGGCGTCAGTTTTTTCGGCGCATGATCGTGGTCATGCGCATGATCATGTTTGTGCGGGGTGTGCAGGGAGTCGCTCATCGGGTCGCGTCCGTAATGGTGCCTGTTGCCAAGTAAAGACCCTGTAGCCACTATAGGGTCAAGCACCCTTTTGGAGATTGCTGCAATGAAGATCGGCGAATTGGCCAAACTGACCGACTGCCCGGTGGAAACCATCCGTTATTACGAGAAGGAAGGCCTGCTGCCGCCACCGGCACGCACCGAGGCCAACTACCGCGTGTACACCCAGGCGCACACCGAGCGGCTGGTGTTTATCCGCAACTGCCGCAGCTTGGACATGACCCTGGAAGAAATCCGCAGCCTGCTCGGCCTGCGCGACAGCCCGCAGGACCAATGCGAAAACGTCAACGCGTTGATCGATGAGCATATCCACCATGTCAAAGCGCGGATCGACGGGCTGTTGGCCTTGCAGGAACAGTTGATCGACCTGCGCCAGCGCTGTGGCAGCGGGCCGGAGCTGGATCAGTGCGGGATATTGCAGCGGCTGGAGGTCAGCGGCAGTGTTGCCGCCAGCGAGGCTGAGCCTTCGCATGTGGGCAGAAGCCATGGGCATTAATTCAGCCTGGTAACCGAATCAAACTGTGGGAGGGGCGGTGCGACGATTCGACTTGCTCCCGATAGCGGAGTTTCAGCCACCAAATATTTAGCTGATCCACCGCTATCGGGGGCAAGTCGAATCGTCGCACCGCCCCTCCCACACAAGCCCACACCTTTAGACTGAGGCAGCCTTTAGATGGCGACGTCGGCCTTGATGCTTGGGTCGGCGTCGTAGCCCACGATTTCGAAGTCTTCGAACTTGTAGTCGTAGATCGACGCAGGCTTACGCTTGATCAGCAATTCCGGCAGTTTTTTCGGCGTGCGCGCCAACTGGGTCTGGATCTGTTCCATGTGGTTGCTGTAGGCGTGGGTGTCGCCGGTGGTGACGATGATCTCGTGGGGGATCAGGTCACACTGCTGGGCCAGCATATGGGTCAGCAACGCCAGCGCGGCGGTGTTGTACGGCAGGCCGAGGAACACGTCGGAGCTGCGGATATACAACTGCATCGACAGATGGCCGTCATGCACGAACGCCTGGTACAGCAGGTGGCACGGCGGCAGGGCCTGCTTGCCGTTGCGCGCATTTTCCTGGGGGCTCTTGGTCTCGTCCGGCAGGTACTCGACGTTCCAGCCGTGGAACAGGATGCGGCGGCTGTTGGGGTTGGTCTTCAGCGTCTGGACCATGTAGTCGATCTGATTGATCTTGCCGCCGTCCTTGGTCGGCCAGGCGGTCCACTGCTCGCCGTACACCGGGCCCAGATCACCGTCTTCGGTGGCCCACTCGTCCCAGATGCGCACGCCGTTCTCGTTCAGCCACTTGATGTTGGTGTTGCCGCTCAACATCCAGATCAATTCGTTGGCGATGCTTTTGAAGTGAAGCTTCTTGGTGGTCAGCAGCGGGAAGCCGTCGGCCAAGTTATGCCGATACTGACGGGCAAACACGGCCTTGGTGCCGGTGCCGGTGCGATCGCCCTTGGTCAGGCCATTGGTCACGACGTCGTTCAGTAGTTCGAGATATTGCTTCATGTCATTACCCGTATCGTTGCAGCCGAGACCTCGCAGGCCTCGGCATTCGAATTTAAAGCGCGGTGTTCTTCAACGGTTGCGCACGGTTGTACGCCCACCACAGCAGGCCCAAGCCGGCGACAATCATCGGGATACTGAGGATCTGCCCCATGGTCACCCAACCGAACGCCAGGTAGCCCAGTTGCGCATCCGGTACGCGCACGAACTCGACGACAAAACGGAAGATCCCGTAGAACAACGCGAACATACCCGACACCGCCATGGTCGGCCGCGGCTTGCGCGAGAAGAGGTACAGAATGAGGAACAGTGCCACACCTTCCAGGGCGAACTGGTACAGCTGCGACGGATGGCGCGGCAATTGCGCCGGGTCGCTGAACGGCGGGAACACCATCGCCCACGGCACGTCGGTCGGCTTGCCCCACAGTTCGGCGTTGATGAAGTTACCGATACGCCCGGCGCCCAGGCCGATCGGCACGAACGGCGCAACGAAGTCCATCAACTGGAAGAATGACTTGCCGTTGCGGCGGCCAAACCACCAGGCGGCAATCATTACGCCGACAAAGCCACCGTGGAAGGCCATGCCGCCCTTCCATACCTCGAAGATCAGCGTCGGGTTGGCGATGTAGGCGGACAGGTCGTAAAACAGCACATACCCCAGGCGACCACCGACGATGACCCCCATCGACAACCAGAAAATCAGGTCGGAGAGTTTTTCCTTGGTCCACGTCGGGTCAAAACGGTTCAGGCGCCGGGACGCCATAAACCAGGCACCGCCGATGCCGATCAGGTACATCAACCCGTACCAGTGGATTTTCAGCGGACCGATGGCCAGGGCCACCGGGTCGATCTGCGGGTAAGGCAGCATTGCGACTCCTCGTTAAATCATTCGTTATAGCGACCGGACCTTGCCCGGGCGCGATTAAGCCTTCGTTACAGCAAGAAATTCAAACCCACGCAAAACAGCAGCGCGGCAAACAGCCGTTTCAGCAAGCGCGGCGACAAGCGGTGCGCCAGGCGTGCGCCGAAGCGGGCAAACACCATGCTGGTCAGGGCAATGCCCAGCAGTGCCGGCAAATACACGAACCCTAAACTATGAGCGGGCAGCAGCGGGTCATGCCAGCCCAGAATCATGAAACTTAATGCACTGGCCAGTGCAATCGGCAGCCCGCAGGCCGACGAGGTGGCCACCGCTTGCTGCATCGGCACGCTGCGCCAGGTCAAAAACGGTACGGTCAGCGAACCGCCGCCTATCCCGAAAATCGCCGAGGCCCAGCCGACCACCGTGCCTGCCAAGGTCAACCCGACCTTGCCCGGCACCGTTCGACTGGCCTTGGGCTTGACCTCCAGCGCCAGTTGCACAGAGATGATCAGCGCGAACACGCCGATGATCTTCTGCAAGTGGGGGCCGGAAATCGCCTCGGCGGTCAACGCGCCAAAGCCGGCGCCGATCAGGATGCCCACGGTCATCCACACAAAAATCGGCCAGCGCACCGCGCCTAGTCGGTGGTGCTCACGCACGGCATTGATCGAGGTAAAGATAATCGTCGCCAGGGACGTACCCACGGCCAGATGGGTCAGCACCTGCGGGTCGAAACCCTGCAAGGTGAAGCTGAACACCAGCACCGGCACGATAATGATCCCGCCACCCACGCCAAACAGCCCGGCGAGCACGCCGGCACAGGCGCCCAGCAGCAAATACAGCAGAAATTCCATGGGAGCCCCCAAACCAAGTCCGGCATGTTAACGGATGGAAGGCATGCGACCCAACTGGATACGATGGAACGCCCGCGCCAGTGTCGGTAGAGTGGCCAAACACACAAAAGGGGATCGCCTGATGTGCCTGATAGTTTTCGCCTGGCGGCCGGGCCATGCCCAACCGCTGATCGTCGCGGCCAACCGTGATGAGTTCTACGCCCGCCCCAGCCTGCCGCTGGCCCAGTGGCCGGATGCGCCTGCGGTCTACGCCGGCCGCGATCAGGAAGCGGGCGGCACCTGGCTGGGGGTGAATGCCGATGGGCGTTTTGCCGCCCTGACCAATATCCGCGACCCGCACCAGCCGCCGGCACGCAAGTCGCGCGGGGAACTGGTGGCGCGGTTTCTCAGCGGTTCGCTGCCGCTTGAGCAGTATTTGGCCGACATTAACGGCCGTTCGATTGAATACGCCGGGTTCAACCTGCTGGTGGGCACGCGGGAGGAGCTGTGGCATTACAACGCCAATGACACCGAGCCCACGTTGCTGGCAGCGGGAGTCTATGGGCTTTCCAATGCTGGGCTGGATACGCCGTGGCCGAAGCTGGTGAAGGCCAAGACGGCGTTAGGCGCGGTGCTGGAGAACCCGCAGACGGAGGCGTTACTGGAGATTTTGAGCGACCCGCAGACCGCACCGTTTGCTGACTTGCCCGATACCGGCGTGGGCTTGGCGACCGAGAGTTTGCTATCAAGCGTATTTATCGCCAGCCCCAGTTATGGGACACGGGCGAGTACAGCGTTGATTGTGAATGCGGACGGCACGCGGCAGATGGTGGAGCGTAGTTTTGGGCCGCATGGTGGCCGGCTCGGCGAAGTTGAACTCAATTTCTAGCCACACCACAAAACCAATGTGGGGGGGGGCGGTGCGACGATTCGACTTGCCCCCGATTAGGGTGTATCAGCCAAAAGTGTGCTGACTGACACTCCGCAATCGGGGGCAAGCCCCCTCCCACATTTTTAATCAGCGCCAGGCTTTAGAGGGTTTTGGCAGCGGCCGGATTGATCATTCGCGTCAACCCGAGGTTCTTCAGCGCCAGTTGCAGCGAGCTGTGGATAACTTGCGGGTTGTCGATGGTCATCAGCTCGGCCAGCAGTTCCTTGGCCATGCTCAGGTTGACCTGGCGCAGCAGCCACTTCACCTTCGGCAAGTTGGTGGCGTTCATCGACAGGCTGTCAAAGCCCATCGCCATCAGCAGTACCGCCGCCGCCGGGTCGCCGGCCATTTCACCGCAGATGCTCACCGGTTTGCCTTCGGCATGGGCGTCGCGCACCACATGTTGCAGCGCTTGCAGCACCGCCGGGTGCAGGTAGTCGTAGAGGTCGGCCACCCGTGGGTTGTTGCGGTCCACGGCCAGCAGGTATTGGGTCAGGTCGTTGGAGCCCACCGACAGGAAGTCCACCTGCCGCGCCAGTTCCTTGGCCTGGTACACCGCTGCCGGGATTTCGATCATTACGCCGATCGGCGGCATCGGTACGTCGGCGCCTTCGTCGCGCACTTCACCCCAGGCGCGGTGGATCAGGTGTAGGGCTTCTTCCAGCTCATGGGTGCCGGAGATCATCGGCAGCAGGATGCGCAGGTTGTTCAGGCCTTCGCTGGCCTTGAGCATGGCGCGGGTTTGTACGAGGAAAATTTCCGGGTGGTCGAGGGTCACGCGAATGCCGCGCCAGCCGAGGAAGGGGTTGTCTTCCTTGATCGGGAAATACGACAGTGACTTATCGCCGCCAATGTCCAGGCTGCGCATCGTCACCGGCAACGGATGGAAGGCGGACAGTTGCTCGCGATAAATCGCCAGCTGCTCCTTCTCACTCGGAAAACGCTGGTTGATCATGAACGGCACTTCGGTGCGGTACAGCCCGACACCTTCGGCGCCGCGTTGTTGCGCACGGGCCACATCGGCGAGCAGGCCGGTGTTGACCAACAACGGCACGCGATGCCCGTCGAGGGTCACGCAGGGCAGTTCGCGCAGGGCGTCGAGGCCCTGGGACAGCTGGCGTTCTTCTTCCACCACCTCGGCGTATTGCTTGCGCAGCACTTCGCTGGGGTTGGTAAACACCTCGCCACGGTTGCCGTCGACGATCATGGCGATGCCGTCGACCTTGGAGTACGGCAGGTCCACCAGGCCCATCACCGTCGGAATACCCATGGCCCGGGCCAGGATAGCGACGTGGGAGTTGCCCGAACCGAGCACCGAGATCAGGCCCACCAGTTTGCCTTCCGGCACTTCACCGAGCATGGTGGCGGTCAGTTCTTCACTGATCAGGATGGTGTTGTCGGGGTAGACCAGGTTGGTGGAGCGGTCTTCCTGCAAGTAGGCGAGCAGACGGCGACCGAGGTCACGCACATCCGAGGCCCGCTCACGCAGGTAGGCGTCGTCCATCAATTCGAAACGGTTGACGTGATCGGAAACCACCTGACGCAGCGCACCCTGGGCCCACTGGCCGGTCTTGATCACGGTCTTGACTTCGTTACCCAGCGACGCGTCATCCAGCATCATCTGGTACACCTCGAACAGCGCTCGCTCTTCGGGGCGCAGTTGGGTGGCGAGCTTGTTCGACAGGTTGCGCATGTCGGCGCGCACGCCTTCCAGGGCGGTCTTGAACAGTTTGATTTCGGCGTCGATGTCGCTGACCGTCTTGTCCGGCACCACATCGAGGTCGGCCGGCGGCAACATGACGACGGCCGTACCGACGGCAGCACCCGGCGAACCCGGTACGCCGACGAACTTGGCTTCCTGGATGCCCTTGCCCTGGCGCCCCAGGCCGCGAATCGAGCCGGTGGCTTCAGCGTGGGCGATAACCCCGGCCAACTGCGCGCTCATGGTCACGAGGAAGGCTTCTTCGCCTTCGTCGAACTGGCGGCGTTCTTTCTGCTGGATGACCAACACGCCGACAACGCGGCGGTGGTGAATGATCGGTGCGCCGAGGAACGAGGCGTAGCGCTCTTCGCCGGTTTCGGCAAAATAGCGATAACGCGGGTGATCAGCCGCGTTTTCAAGGTTCAGGGGTTCTTCACGCGTCCCTACCAAGCCCACCAGACCTTCATTGGGCGCCATGCTGACCTTGCCGATGGAGCGCTTGTTCAAGCCCTCGGTCGCCATCAGCACAAAACGGTTGGTCTCGGGGTCCAGCAGGTAAACCGAGCAGACCTGGCTGCCCATGGCTTCCTTGACGCGCAACACAATAATCCCCAACGCCGCCTTGAGATCCTTGGCGGAGTTAACTTCCTGGACGATCTTGCGCAGCGTATTGAGCATGGCTCGGGGTCGAACTCCGTCGTCAGTCGCGCGTTAAAAGGCGCGGGGCAAGCTCTTTGAGAGCGCGACGATAAACTTCGCGCTTGAATGTCACCACCTGGCCCAGCGGATACCAATAACTGACCCAGCGCCAGCCATCGAACTCCGGTTTACCGGTCAAATCCATCCGCACCCGCTGCTCGTTGGAGATCAGGCGCAGGAGAAACCATTTCTGCTTCTGGCCGATACACAGCGGTTGGCTGTGGGTACGCACCAGGCGTTGCGGCAAACGATAACGCAACCAGCCACGGGTACAGGCCAGAATTTGTACATCTTCGCGCTCAAGTCCGACTTCTTCGTTCAACTCGCGGTACAAGGCGTCTTCAGGGGTTTCGTCAGGGTTGATTCCACCTTGAGGAAACTGCCAGGCGTCTTGGTTGATTCGGCGAGCCCATAGGACCTGTCCAGAATCATTCGTAAGAATAATCCCGACATTAGGACGGAAACCATCGGGGTCGATCACGGCAACAACCTCGCAAACGCATGTCGTCGCATTGTTCCACAAAGGTTGTTCCAGCGGCAACGAGGCTTCTTAGCTTATGTGCACTCTTGTGAAAAGACCGTATTCTGGACGCCTTTTTACAGACATTTCAGCGGGTAACTGTAATGCGCCTGGCTTTATTCGACTTGGACAACACGCTTCTTGGGGGTGACAGCGATCACGCCTGGGGGGATTACCTCTGTGAACGCGGGATTCTCGACCCGGTGGCCTACAAGGCTCGCAACGACGAGTTCTACCAAGACTACCTGGCCGGCCGGCTGGATAACGCGGCCTACCTGAATTTTTGCCTGGAAATCCTCGGCCGCACCGAGATGGCCCAACTGGACGCATGGCACAACGACTATATGCGCGACTGCATCGAGCCGATCATGCTGCCGCAGGCTGCGGAACTGCTGGCCAAGCACCGCGCCGCCGGCGACAAGTTGGTGATCATCACCGCGACCAACCGCTTCGTCACCGCGCCAATTGCCGCACGCCTGGGCGTGGACGCCCTGATCGCCACCGAATGCGAGATGGAAAACGGCCGCTACACCGGGCGCAGTACGGATGTGCCGTGCTTTCGCGAGGGCAAGGTAACGCGCCTGAACCGCTGGCTGGAAGAAACCGGGCATAGCCTGGAAGGCAGCTACTTCTACAGCGATTCGATGAATGACTTGTCGCTGTTGGAGCAGGTGACGCATGCGGTCGCGGTAGACCCGGATCCGAATCTGCGGGCTGAGGCTGAAAAACGCGGCTGGCCGGTGATTACGTTGCGTAGCTGATGGCCCTATCGGGGGCAAGCCCCCTCCCACCTTTAACCGCATTCCAACGGATGTATGCGGTTACATGTGGGAGGGGGCTTGCCCCCGATGCAGACAACTCGGTCCCAAGTCTTAAACCGGCTTGGCGCCCATGAGCCCCGCAATCGCCACAAACCCCACCAGGCTGACCACCGCCAGTACCAGGGTGAAATTCAGGCTACCGCCCTCGCCCTTGCGCAGGCGATTGAGCCGCGCAACCAGCCAGAACCAACACAGCGCCGCAATGGTGTAGAGCAGGCTGGAACCCAGGATCCAGGCTTGCCCCAGCGGCCAGCCGACCAGATGCACCAGCCACCAGCCGGTAAACGGCATGCTGATCAGGCAGATCCCCATCAACAACCACACGAACACCCACGGGCGCTGCACGGTGATCGCCGGGCCGGCGCTGCGTTTGCGCCAGGCCAGCAGCGCCAGGCCGAGGCCACTGAGCAGCAACAATACAGTGGCCGCCATGTGGATAACTTTGAGGGTGGTCAGGGTTTCCATGTGTCGTCTTCCTTAAAGGCCGCCCAATCAGCGTAGTCGCTCAACCGAGGAACAGTTTGTAAGCCGGGTTATCGCTTTCATCCCAGTACGGGTAGCCAATGGCTTCAAGGGCTGCCGACACCAGATGACGCTCGTCCGCCGGAACCTGCAGCCCGGCGACCACACGGCCGTCGGCTGCGCCGTGGTTGCGATAGTGGAACATCGAGATGTTCCAGCGCCCGCCTAATTTGTTAAGAAAGTTGAACAAGGCGCCTGGCCGCTCCGGGAATTCGAAGCGAAACACCACTTCATCGCTGACCTTCGCCGCGTGCCCGCCGACCATGTGGCGGATGTGCAACTTGGCCAGTTCGTTCTCGGTCAGGTCCAGCACCGGGAAACCCTGGCTGGTCAGGCTGGCGATCAACGCGCTGCGCGGATCGTTTTCCGGATGGGTCTGCACGCCAACGAAAATGTGCGCCTCCCGGCCGGAGTGGTAGCGGTAGTTGAATTCGGTGATCTGGCGCTTGCCCACGGCCTCGCAGAACGCCTTGAAGCTGCCCGGCTTCTCGGGGATGGTCACGGCGATGATGGCTTCGCGCCCTTCACCCAGCTCGGCGCGCTCGGCCACATGGCGCAGACGGTCGAAGTTGACGTTGGCGCCCGAGTCGATGGCCACTAGGGTTTGCCCGGTAACGCCACGGGTTTCGACGTATTTCTTGATGCCCGCCACACCCAAGGCGCCTGCCGGCTCGGTGATGGAGCGGGTGTCGTCATAGATGTCCTTGATCGCCGCACAGATTTCATCGGTGCTGACGGTGATCACTTCATCCACATAGTCCTTGCAGATGTCGAAGGTGTACTGGCCGATCTGCGCGACCGCCACGCCATCGGCAAAAATGCCCACGGTCGGCAGCACCACGCGCTCGCCAGCGGCCATGGCGGCCTGCAGGCAGTTGGAATCGTCCGGCTCGACACCGATGATCTTGATCTCAGGGCGCAGGTATTTCACATAGGCTGCGATGCCGGCGATCAGCCCGCCGCCGCCGACCGGCACGAAAATCGCGTCCAGCGGCCCGGGATGCTGGCGCAGGATCTCCATCGCCACGGTGCCCTGCCCGGCAATGGTGTGCGGATCATCGTAGGGGTGAATGTAGACGTAGCCTTTTTCGTCGACCAGTTTCAGCGAATAGGCCAGGGCTTCCGGGAAAGAATCACCGTGCAGCACCACTTTGCCACCACGGGAACGCACGCCTTCGACCTTGATCTCCGGAGTGGTCTTGGGCATCACGATAGTGGCCTTGACCCCCAGCACCTTGGCCGCCAGGGCCAGGCCCTGGGCATGGTTGCCCGCCGAAGCGGTGACCACGCCGCACGCGCGCTCTTGCGCCGTCAACTGGGTCAGCTTGTTATACGCACCGCGAATCTTGAACGAGAACACCGGCTGCAAGTCTTCCCGCTTGAGCAAGACCTTGTTGCCCAGTCGCTCGGAGAGCTGGCGGGCGGGCTGCAATGGGGTTTCTACGGCAACGTCATAAACGCGCGAGGTGAGGATCTTTTTGACGTACTGTTCAAGCATCGGCAGGCATCACTGGGCGGGTTGGGCAGGGCCAACGAGTCTAACTCAGCGTTCGGCCGGGCGACCACACGAATCCAAAGGTTTTGATGGGTTATACTCGCGCCCCTCTCTACTCCCCCGCCCGTTCCGGAGCCCGCATGACCCAGGATCAACTCAAACAGGCAGTGGCCCAGGCCGCCGTCGATTTAATCCTTCCTAAACTCGATGACAAGAGCATCGTCGGCGTCGGCACCGGCTCCACCGCCAACTGCTTCATCGATGCGTTGGCCAAGCACAAGGGCGCATTCGACGGCGCAGTGGCCAGCTCCGAAGCCACCGCCGCGCGCCTCAAGGGCCATGGCATTCCGGTGTACGAGCTCAATACCGTGAGCGACCTGGAGTTCTACGTCGACGGCGCCGATGAAAGCGACGAACACCTGAACCTGATCAAAGGCGGTGGCGCCGCCCTGACCCGCGAGAAGATTGTCGCGGCCGTGGCCAAGACTTTTATCTGCATCGCGGACGCCAGCAAGTTGGTGCCAGTACTCGGCGCCTTCCCGCTGCCGGTGGAAGTGATCCCGATGGCCCGTAGCCACGTGGCCCGCGAACTGGTGAAACTGGGCGGCGACCCGGTGTACCGCGAAGGCGTGCTGACCGACAACGGCAACATCATCCTCGACGTGTACAACATGCAGATCACCAACCCGGTGGAGCTTGAAACCCAGATCAACGCCATCGTCGGCGTGGTCACCAACGGCCTGTTCGCCGCGCGCCCGGCTGACGTGTTGCTGCTCGGCACAGCTGAAGGCGTGAAAACCCTCAAGGCTTGATGCACAGCCAAATGTGGGAGGGGCTTGCTCCCGACAGCAGTGTGTCAGTCGACGTCTACTTGACTGAACCACCGCTATCGCGAGCAAGCCCCCTCCCACATGGGGTCGGCGGTGTTTTCAGGATTTTGGTTTCTTGAATACGTAGAACAGGTTCGGCTCGCTGACCAGGTACAACGTACCTTCGTCATCCATGGCGATCCCTTCGGCCTGAGGCACACGCCTGCTCAGGCCATGGCGCCCGCCCATCAGGGACAGACTGCTCAGCGGGCGACCGTCGATATCCAGTTCCAACACCAGGAACGACTCATCCGACAGCGCCAGTAAATGCCCGCTGCGCTCGTCGTATTGCAGGCTCGACAGGTCGCGCACGAACAGCCCGGCATCGCGCTTGGGGTTGTTGATGACGTGGACCGAGTAGGTTTTTTCCGGTTTGAAATGGGGAAAGCCGTGGACCTCGTAGATCACCATCGGGTCGCGCTCCTTCGCCACGAACAGGCGCTTGCCCACCGAGTCGTAGGCAAGGCCTTCAAAACCCTTGTTGCCCTCCACATGGACACCCAGGGTCATCTGCTCCGCATCGGCGGCGTCGAGGAATTGGGTATCGTCATCCACATGCACCTTGATCAGGCGCTGTTGGCGTTCATCGCTGATGACGTAGATGTTGTCGCTGATGAATTCCACAGCCTCGGCGTCACCGAAGCCGACCAGGGGAATCCGTCGCAGGATCTTGCCTTCAAGGGACAACTCGACCAGCTCGGCGTTTTTGTTGGTGACGGTAAACAGGCTTTTACGCACCGGGTCGTAGGTCAGCGCGGAAACGTCATCATCCAGCCCTTCGATCACCTGGCCCTCCACGCTAACCCGGTAATCCGCCAGGCCAATGGAGCGTTCGTCGGCAGGCTGGCCCCACGCCTGCCAGTTGAACCAGGCACGTTCGAACAGGCGAAACTGTTGCGCGACAACGCCCACGCCGATCAAGGCGATCAGCACCAGTATGAAAAAAGCAGGCTTGGGGCGGGCTAGTCGACGCATCGGGCGGGCTCAAAGTCAAAAGTGGCGAATAAATATCACGCCCATCTGAATCTAAACTTAAACGCGCCCGGTGTGTGGCGTATGCCGCAGATAGAAACGTATCCGACGTTATCGGTCTGTTATGGCTGTTTTTCGAAACGATAGAACAGGTTCGGCTCACTGACCATGTACAGGTTGCCGCGCTCGTCCAGGGTCACGCCTTCGGCACGGGGGATCGTGTTCTTGAGGCCGTTGAAGCCACCGAGCAAGGTCATGAAGCTGACTTGCTCGCCCTTTTCATCCAGTTCCAGCAGCAGGTGGGAGTCGGCCGACAGCACCAGCAGGTGCCCGGTGCGCGGGTCGATGGCCAGGGCCGAGAGGTTGCGCATGTCCAGCTTGGTATTGGCGAGCTTTTGCTTGTCACCGACCAGGGTCTGGCTGCCGTCGCTTTTCCAGGTGAACAGCGCCGGCGGGCGTTCTTCGCCCAGCACGAACTGCTGGTTGCGCTTGTCCCAGGTGACGCCTTCAAAGGCTTTGTTCTGGTTTTTGGACGGGCCCAGGTCGTAACTCGGGAAGTCGGCCTTGTTCAACGCCGTGGTGCCGGCGTCGACTTTGACGATGGTCAGGCTGTGCTGGCGCTCATCGACCACGGCCATCAGGCCGTTTTCCATCACCGTCACACCTTCCGGGTTGCTCCAACCGTTAAGGGGCATCTTGCGCAGCACATCGCCTTGCAGGGTCAACTCGACGAGGAATGCATTTTTGCCCATGACAGAAAACAGGGTTTTCGTCTGTGGGTTGTAGGACAGGTCCGAGGCCTCGTCCTTCTCCATACCGGGCAGCAGCTTGGCGTCGATGACGGCACGGTAATCCGGGAGCCACACGCTCGATTGGCGTTTGGCCGGGCTTTCAAAACGCTCGACTACCCACAACACACCGCGGTCGTCCCAATGCATGGCCCAGGCAATGCCGTACACAATCGCCCCGGCCAGAAACAGCCAGGAATACCAGCGCAGAGCAAAACGAGAGCGTGGCTTGGGGGTCAAGGTAGGCAGGGACACGGCCATTGGGCGCTTTTTCCGGGAAGTCAGCATTAGGTGATAGCACAGGAATAACCGCCCCGCGCTTAGGAGGCGGAAGATTATCCGGATGGGGTGTGAAAAATATGCAAACAACCGAGACTAGCGAGGGACCTGTGGCGAGGGCGCTAGCTCCCGCTGGACTGCTTAGCAGTCCCATTTTCAGGGCCGCTTCGCGGCCCAGCGGGAGCAAGCGCCCTCGCCACAGGGTGCTGCTGAAGTTAGCGAACGCTGCTTTCGAAACGGTTCACACCGGACAATTCCAGCACCAGCTCGTCACCGACATTCAGCGGACCCACGCCGGCTGGGGTGCCGGTGAGGATCACATCCCCGGCTTGCAGCGAGAAGCAGCCGGCCATGTACTGGATCATCGGGATGATCGGGTTGAGCATGACCGCACTGTTGCCATCCTGGCGCACTTCGTCGTTGATGGTCAGGCGAATGCCGATATCGGTCAGGTCAGGGAAGGTGCTGCCGACCACGAACGGCGCGATCACCGCCGCGCCGTCAAAGGACTTGGCGATTTCCCACGGCAAGCCCTTGGCTTTCAACTCGGCCTGCTTGTCGCGCAGGGTCAGGTCGAGGGCCGGGGCGAAGCCGGAGATGGCGTCGAGTACTTCTTCGCGGCTGGGCTTGGTCGACAGGGGTTTGCCGATCAGCACCGCGATTTCCGCTTCGTAATGCACCGAACCGCGTTCGGTCGGAATGCTGAAACCGCCTTCCAGCGCCACAACGCAGCTTCCCGGCTTGATGAACAGCAACGGTTCGGTCGGTACCGGGTTATCCAGTTCCTTGGCATGTTCGGCGTAGTTACGCCCGATACACACCACTTTGCCCATAGGGAAGTGGATGTTGGTGCCGTCGACATACTTGTGCTGGTAGCTCATGGAACGACTCCTTCAGGGGCGGTTAAACAGCGAAGATCTTGCCGGGGTTCATGATCCCGTTCGGGTCGAACACCGCTTTGACTGCCTTCATGTATTCGATTTCAACCGGCGAGCGGCTATAGGTCAGGTAATCGCGCTTGGTCATGCCCACACCGTGCTCGGCGGAGATCGAGCCGTTGTACTTCGCGACGGTCTCGAACACCCACTTGTTCACGGTGGCGCACTTGGCGAAGAACTCGTCCTTGCTCAGGTTTTCCGGCTTGAGGATGTTCAGGTGCAGGTTGCCGTCGCCGATATGGCCGAACCAGACGATTTCGAAGTCGGGGTAGTGTTCGCCGACGATCGCGTCAATTTCCTTCAAGAATGCCGGTACTTTCGATACCGTTACCGAAATGTCGTTCTTGTACGGCGTCCAGTGGGAAATGGTCTCGGAGATGTACTCGCGCAGCTTCCACAGGTTGTGCAGTTGGGTTTCGCTCTGGCTCATCACGCCGTCCAGCACCCAGCCCTGCTCGACGCAGTGCTCGAAGGTTTCCAGGGCGTGGTTGGCGACGTCTTCGGTGGTAGCTTCGAATTCCAGCAGTGCGTAGAATGGGCATTCGGTCTCGAACGGCGCCGGCACGTCACCACGGCCGAGGACTTTGGCCAGGGCCTTGTCGGAGAAAAACTCGAAAGCGGTCAGGTCCAGCTTGCTCTGGAACGCGTGCAGCACCGGCATGATCGAGTCGAAGTCGGTGGTGCCGAGCACCATGGCGGTGAGGTTTTTCGGCGCACGGTCCAGGCGCATGGTGGCTTCCACGACAAAACCCAGGGTGCCTTCGGCGCCGATGAACAACTGGCGCATGTCGTAGCCGGTGGCGTTCTTGATCAGGTCGCGGTTCAGTTCCAGCACGTCGCCTTTGCCGGTGACGACCTTCATGCCGGCGACCCAGTTACGGGTCATGCCGTAGCGAATCACCTTGATCCCGCCGGCATTGGTGCCGATATTGCCGCCAATCTGGCTCGAACCGGACGAAGCGAAGTCCACCGGGTAGTACAGGCCGTGCTCTTCGGCGGCGTTCTGCAATTGCTTGGTGACCACGCCCGGCTGGCACTTGGCGGTGCGGTCGGTGAGGTTCACGTCCAGGATCTGGTTCATATAGTCGAACGAGACGACCACTTCACCATTGGCCGCAACGGCAGCGGCCGACAGGCCGGTACGCCCACCGGACGGCACCAGCGCGACCTTGCGCTCATTGGCCCAGCGCACGATGGCCTGCACTTGCTCAGTCGTCTTGGGGAACACGATGGCAGTCGGGGCCGGCGCGAAGTGCTTGGTCCAATCCTTGCCGTAAGCCTCCAGGGAGTCGGCGTCGGTCAGCACTTTGCCGGGCTCAACCAGGGTCTTTAGCTCATCAATCAGGGCAGGATGGGTCATCGACAGAACTCTCGAACAATTCATGGTCATCCTGAGAACGCTTCACGTCGCAGGAATAGGTGTTTAGCGGGGCGCATATGCTAGCATACCGCCCCCGCAGGACAGAGCCCAAGGGCGTTCTGCGGTGACGGCTTTCCTGCCGTCCGGGTCAGCTTGCGCTGCTCGATTCCCTGCCATTTTTCTCCGGGATACAGGTTTACGCAGATGAGCAAGACTTCTCTCGATAAGAGCAAGATCAAGTTCCTTCTTCTGGAAGGCGTCCACCCATCGGCCGTCGAGGTTCTGAAGGCCGCCGGGTATACCAGCATTGAGTACATCACCAGCTCTCTGCCGGAAGCCCAGCTCAAGGAAAAGATCGCCGACGCGCACTTTATCGGCATTCGCTCCCGCACTCAGCTGACCGAAGAGGTCTTCGATCACGCCAAGAAACTCGTGGCGGTCGGCTGTTTCTGCATCGGCACCAACCAGGTCGACCTTAATGCGGCGCGCGAGCGCGGCATCGCGGTGTTCAACGCACCGTACTCCAACACCCGTTCCGTTGCGGAACTGGTGCTGGCCGAGGCCATCCTGCTGCTGCGCGGTATTCCGGAGAAAAACGCCTCCTGCCACCGTGGCGGCTGGATCAAGAGCGCAGCCAACTCCTTCGAAATCCGCGGCAAGAAGCTGGGTATCGTCGGTTACGGCTCGATCGGCACTCAACTGTCGGTCCTGGCCGAAAGCCTGGGCATGCAGGTGTTCTTCTACGACACCCTGACCAAGCTGCCACTGGGTAACGCCACGCAAGTGTCGAGCCTGACCGAGCTGCTGGGCATGTCCGACATCGTCACCCTGCACGTGCCGGAAACCGCTGAAACCCAGTGGATGATCGGCGAGAAGGAAATCCGCTCGATCAAGAAAGGCGGCATCCTGATCAACGCTGCACGCGGCACCGTGGTCGAGCTAGACGCCCTGGCTGACGCGATCAAGGACAAACACCTGATCGGCGCCGCCATCGACGTGTTCCCGGTGGAGCCACGCTCCAACGACGACATCTTCGAAAGCCCGCTGCGTGGCCTGGACAACGTGATCCTGACCCCGCACATCGGCGGCTCCACCGCTGAAGCCCAGGCCAACATTGGCCTGGAAGTCTCGGAAAAACTGGTCAAGTACAGCGACAACGGTACGTCGGTGTCCTCGGTCAACTTCCCGGAAGTGGCCCTGCCGGCTCACCCTGGCAAGCACCGCCTGCTGCACATCCACCAGAACATCCCGGGTGTGATGATGGAGATCAACAAGGTCTTCGCAGAAAACGGCATCAACATCTCCGGTCAGTTCCTGCAGACCAACGAGAAGGTCGGCTACGTGGTAATCGACGTCGACGCCGAGTACTCGGACCTGGCACAACAGAAGCTGCAGCACATCAACGGCACGATTCGTTGCCGCGTGTTGTTCTAAGGCTTCAAACGCCGTACAAAAAATGGGAGACCCACAGGGGTCTCCCTTTTTTTGTCTGAACAAATCTTACTTGACGTTAACCGTGATCACTTTCGAGGCTACAGTCGGGTTGAACTGCATGTGCAACTTGTCGCCGGCGACCAGTTGCAAGGTGTGCTTGCCAGGGGTGAGGGTCAGTTCGGTTTCGGTCTGGGCCTTACCGTAGTGGATCACGGTGTCAGTGGCCGGGATCGGCACGCTGGCGTCCGGCAGCGCTTTCTGGTCGACCAGCAGGTGATGGTGGCCGGTGCCTGGGGCCTGTTCGGTGGCCGGAGCCAGCTTCAGGCCTTCCATGCCGAATTTGACGGTGAAGGTTTTATCGACGGTGGCGCCGTCTTTCGGCGAAACGATAAACACTTTTGCACCTTCAGGTGGCGCGCTGCGCGGGATGCCGTCTGCGGCAGTCACCAACATCGAAGCACCCAGCAGCACGCTGGCAATCGTTGCACGAGACAAAAGGGCTTTCATTCGCTTCTCCACTTCTCTATGAAATTTGTAGGGTTATGACAACTTAGCGACAAATTGCTGTCCAAGGCACTCAACACCATAACAAAGCGATGCTGAACCACGCCTCGCACATTCGAATTCTTTAGGAGTGACCATGCGCTTTTCGCCTGGCCTGTTACTGCTGCTTCCCCTGATGAGCCCCTTGGCTCACGCCGAACTGATCGATGATGTGTTTGATCGCGGTGAGCTGCGCATCGCCCTGGAGGCCAACACCCCGCCCTACAACTTCAAGGACGGTGAGAAACTCAGCGGTTTTGAAGTTGAACTCGGTGAACAACTGGCCAAAGAGATGGATGTGCGCCCCTCGTTTATCACCACCGATGACAGCGACCTGCTGCCCGGCGTGGCAACTGGCAAGTACGACGTGGCCATCAATCATATCGCTATGACTGCCGAGTTGCAGGATCGGTTCGATTTCAGTGAGCCTTATCGCGACAAACCGGAGTTGGCCATTGCGTTCCAGAAGGGCAACCCGGCGTTCAAGGCGAGCCTGGGCAAGGCGCTGCAACGGGTGAAGGCCGATGGACGGTTGAAGGCGCTGGCGCAGAAATGGTTCGAAGGCGACACAGCGGCAGTCAAGGCGCAGTAGATCAAATGTGGGCCAGGGCTTGTGCCGCCTCAAGCAACTCCAGCTCACTGAACACCAACACTCCATGGCGCTTGAGCAGCGCCGCCGTGACGCCCTCGCCGCTCACCTTCACGCCGCTGAAGCTACCGTCATAGGTCAGCACATTGCCGCAGGACGGGCTATTGGCCTTGAGCACGGCGATCTGGATCTGGTGGCGCTGCACCAGCACCAACGCCTGGCGGGCGCCGTCGAGGAAGGCGGCGCTGAAGTCCTCGCCCGCAGCGGTCAGCACCTGGGCGCGGCCCTCCCACACGTCGATGCCCTGCCCGCCTGGAATCTCGGCGGAAGGCCTGGGCGTGGGCAAACCGCCCGACACTTCCGGGCAAATCGCAACCACACGGCCTTCGGCCTGCCACGCCGCCAGTTGATCGAACGGCCCGCTGGCGCCGCCGTCGTAGCGCACCTTGTGCCCGAGCAGGCAGCGGCTGACGAGAATTTTTTGCATGCTTAAAACGGCTCGTTGCCGCGCCGGCGAAACCAGCCGGTCAGCGACAGGCGCTCGCGGGTGGCGGGCAGGACTTCGTGGGGAACTTCTCCAGACAGGAACACCACCAGGCAACCGCCGCTGGGCACCACGTCATGTTCGACGCCGTCCTTGAGGTACATGCGCAACTGGCCGCCCTGCTCCGCCAGCCACTCGTCGTTCAGGTAGATCACCGCCGAGACCGAGCGCCGGTCATCGTCGCGAAACCGGTCCAGGTGCCTGAGGTAAAACGCCCCCGGCGGGTACATCGCGAAGTGGCCTTCAAAATCTTCCAGGCCGAGGAACAAGCTGCGGTTTATCGCCAGGCGCAAGCTATCCAATACCGCCATATAGCGGTCACAGACGGCGGAGTCGCCCTCCTCTAACCACTGGATATGGTCGCCGCGTATGCCCTCGCGAATCTCCTGGGCCGGCCCGCGCCCGACCGCCGCCGGTGCCAGTTCACCTTCAACCGCACGTTTACGGCACTCAGCCGCCAGTTCCAGGGTCAGAGCCTGGGGCAGGAAGCCGTTCTGCTGCGACCAGCCCTTTTCGGCCAGGTCGTCGACAATGCGTTGCAGCAATGGGTGATCGAGGGGTATTTGCATGGCGCGCATAGTATCCATACGCCTGTGAATCCAACAGGGCCGTTGAGCGTCTGAACGCACTTTAGTCAGGTGACTGATAGGATTTCTCGACAAATCCTACGCCCGACACGGACAATAGTGGCCGACTGACAGGAGTCCATATGCGTCGTTTGTTTTTTTCCTTGCTGATGTTCTGCGTTTTGCCCGCCTGGGCAGACGGCCATGACCTGTTGTACAAGGTCGCCGGCTGGGCCGAACAACGTGCGCATTTCAATGACGCCCTCAGTGCCGCCCAGCAACGCTACCGCAATAGCCTGCCGCCGGCGGTGTACCAGGCGCTGGTCGACAACAGCAATAAGCGCTTCGCCGCCCAGGCCATGGACCGGCGCGCCGAAGCCCAGTTGCGCAAGCGCCTGGCGGACCCAGCGCCAGCCCTGGCGTTTTTTCAATCGCCGCTGGGGCGCAAGATTATCGCCGCCGAATTGCTCGCCACCCGCCGCGACCAGTTGGCAAAAAATGCCCAAGGCCTGCCGCACATCGAAGCCGACGCCACCCGCAGCCTGATCATCGGCCACCTGGCCCAGGCCCTGCCTGCCCGTGAAGCCGGCGCCGAAGTCAGCCTGGCGATCGCCGGCGTGGCGGCCGACAGCTTGAGCCAGATGATTCCCGGCCTGTTGGGCGGCGGCCAGGCCCAGGGCATGTTGGATGGGCAACGCGAGCGGCTGATGCAACAGATCGGCAATGACCTGAACAACACGCTGCTGTACGTCTATCGGGATTTGTCCGACCCGGAGCTGGAAGAGTTCGCTACGTTTGCCGAGTCGCCGCAGGGTAAAGCGTATTACCAGGCGGCACTGGCAGCGGTACGCGCAGGCTTGGCGGTCGGTCAAAGCACTTCCAGCCTGGCGCAGTAACAAAATGTGGGAGGGGGCTTGCCCCCGATGGCGGTGGGTCAGTATCAGATGTGCTGACTGACACCCTGCTATCGGGGGCAAGCCCCCTCCCACATTTTCACCGCGTTATTTCAGGTGGTCGGTGAGGTACTTGAAGTACTCATTGCGAATCTCGGGAATCTCATTGGCCAAGTGATGCCGGCCACGCTTGAGCATCAACACCTCAGGCTGATCGAACTTGCCCCGCAGCATCTTCAGGTTGTGCTGCCAATCCACCGTCATATCCTCTTCGCCCTGCACAATCAGCGGCCGCCGCGGGCTGCGCGGTGCGGCTTCGATTTGCTTGATCCAGCGCGCCAGTGCCCCGACCCAGGCGGTCGGCAGTTGGCGCGGCTGCAAGGGGTCGGCTTCGAGGAACGGCTTGAAGGCCGGGTCATTGGTGTTTTCGCTGAACCGCCGGGCGATGCCTTTGACGAACGGCCGCAGCAGGTAATAGCTGACCTGCGACCAGCCCCACCCACGCGGGCGCACCAAGGGTGAAAGCAGAAAAGTCTTACCCTGGGCCGGGCTGTCGACGCCATGGTTGAGCAAGTGATCCACCACCACCGCGCCGCCGGTGCTTTGCCCGAACAGGTGCCAGGGCCGGGGCAGGTGCAGCGATTCGGCCTGGGCGAACAGCGCCTGCACCACGTCCTGGTACACCGCAAAATCATCGATGCTGGCCCGCACCCCGCTGGACAAGCCATGCCCCGGCAGGTCGCAGGCGATCACCACAAACCCCTGGTCCAGCGCCCAGTCGACCACGTGGCGGTACAGCCCCATATGGTCGTAGAACCCGTGGAACATAAACATCGTCGCCACCGGCACGGGCGGCCACCACACTTGGGCGACCACCTCGAAGCCATCGACCCCGAAGCGGCCAAGACGGCTCACCGCCGGCACCTTGCGCGCGCTCAGGTCCAGCCCGTAGAAACGCTGGTAGACCCGCGCCTCGGCGCTGAGCGGCTGCGCATCCACCAGGGGCCGCAAGCTGTCGCGCAGATGATCGGGGTCAAAGGTAACGGGCATAAGAGGTTCCAGACTTGGGGGCTTCACGCGCTGCGCAGAGGAATATCGAGCTGCGATATTCATCTGTCGGGGCAAGCATGGCAAGCTACGCGTCCTTCGAGGATTGATCTGAATGCGACAACCCTACCGCACCACCCTGTTCGCCAGCCTGGTGCTGCTGCTCTGCGCCGGCGTGTTATGGGCCGCGTATGACTGGTTCCAGGGACGCTACCTGCGCACCTTCAACGAACACACGGCGGTGTTTTCCGGCGACGCCCTGCGCCTGCCCGACGACCTCGCCGGCCCCGGCCCGATCCGTCTCGTGCATTTCTGGGACCCGGCCTGCCCGTGCAACGTCGGCAACCAGCAGCACCTGGGCGAGTTGATCGAGCACTACGCGCCCCAGGGCGTTGAGTTCTACGCCCTGCAAAAGCCCGGCAGCCACGGCCAACTGCCCGACAACCTGCGCCAGATGAAAATCCTCAGCAGCCTGCCCGGCGCCGATCAAATACCGGCGACCCCGGCCGTGGCGATCTGGGACCGCACAGGCAAGCTTGCGTATTTCGGGCCCTACAGCGAAGGGCTGACGTGCAACGCCAACAACAGCTTTATCGAGCCGATCCTCAAAGCCCTTGAAGCGGGACGCGCGGTGAATGCCACTCACACCCTGGCGGTGGGCTGCTATTGTTCGTGGCCAACCGGTTCGTAGCCCGCCGCCCCACTCTTGGTAAGGAATGTTCATGAAGCGCGTCTTGCAGGTTCTCGCGGTGCTGCTGGCGCTGGTTGCCGTCGGCGCCGGCTGGTACGTCTACAGCAAGCAACCCACCCGCCAGGGCGCAGTGACGCTGGCGAACCTGCAAGGTTCGGTCACGGTGCGCTACGACGACCGTGGCGTGCCGCATATCCGCGCCGAGAACGAGACCGACCTGTACCGCGCCCTGGGCTACGTGCATGCCCAGGACCGGTTGTTCCAGATGGAAATCATGCGGCGCCTGGCTCGCGGCGAATTGGCCGAAGTGCTCGGCCCCAAGCTGCTGGAGACCGACAAACTGTTCCGCAGCCTGCGCATTCGCGAACGGTCCGCCACTTATGTCGCGCAGCTGGACCATGAGTCAGCGCACTGGAAGGCCCTGCAAGCCTATCTGGACGGAATCAACCAGTATCAGGACACCCACGCCAGCCCGATGGAGTTCGACGTGCTGGGCATCCCGAAGCGGCCGTTCACCGCAGAGGACACCATCAGCGTCGCCGGGTATATGGCCTACAGCTTTGCTGCGGCGTTTCGTACCGAGCCATTGCTCACGTATGTACGCGACCAGTTGGGCAGCGACTACCTGAACGTGTTCGACCTCGCCTGGCAACCCAAGGGCGCGCTCAACCTGGCCGCCAGCGACTGGCAACGCCTCGGCGCCATTGCAGCCCTGAGCGAACAGGCCCTGGCCGATAACGGCTTGCCGCAGTTCGAGGGCAGCAACGCCTGGGCCGTCAGCGGCAGCCGCACCCAGAGCGGCAAGCCGTTGCTGGCGGGTGACCCGCATATCCGCTTCTCGGTGCCGTCGGTGTGGTACGAGGCGCAGCTGTCGGCGCCGGGCTTTGAACTGTATGGCTATCACAACGCGCTGGTGCCGGTGGCGTTCCTGGGGCACAACCTGGATTTCGGCTGGAGCCTGACCATGTTCCAGAACGACGACCTCGACCTGATCGCCGAGAAGGTCAATCCGCAAAACCCTAACCAGGTCTGGTACCACGGCCAATGGGTCGACATGAGCAGCAGCGAGCAACAGATCGCGGTCAAGGGCCAGGCACCGGTCACCTTGACCCTGCGCCAGTCGCCCCATGGCCCGATCATCAATGACGTGCTCGGCGAGAACGCCGGCAAGACGCCGATCGCCATGTGGTGGGCGTTCCTCGACACCCAGAACCCGATCCTCGAAGGTTTCTACCAGCTCAACCGCGCCGACACCCTGGCCAAGGCCCGCGCCGCAGCAGCCAAGGTCTCGGCACCGGGCCTGAACATCGTGTGGGCGAATGCCAAGGGCGATATAGGCTGGTGGGCGGCGGCGCAGTTGCCGATCCGTCCGGCGGGCGTCAACCCCGGGTTTATCCTCGACGGCAGCACGGCCCAGGCCGACAAGCTGGGCTTCTACCCGTTCAGCGCCAACCCCCAGGAAGAAAACCCGGCGCGTGGCTATGTGGTATCGGCCAATGCGCAGCCGGTGTCGCCCAGCGGCATGGAAATCCCCGGCTATTACAACCTGGCCGACCGCGGCCAGCAGTTGAATGCGCAGTTGAGCGACAAAAGCGTGAAGTGGGAGGTGAACAACAGCCAGGCCCTGCAACTGGGCACCACCACCGCCTTCGCCCCGCGCCTGTTGGCGCCGCTGTTGCCGGTGCTGCGCGAGGTGGTCAAGGACCCGGCGCAATTGCAACTGGTGGAACAACTGGCGGCCTGGAAAGGCGATTACCCGCTGGACTCCACCAGCGCCACGCTGTTCAACCAGCTCCTGTTCAACCTTGCCGACGCGACCTTCCACCCGAAACTGGGCGACGGCATGTTCAAGACGCTGCTCAGCACGCGGGTGATCGACGCCGCGTTGCCACGCCTGGCCGCAACCCCGGACTCACCCTGGTGGAACGGCAAGCGCGCCGACACCGTCAAGCTCGCCTGGGACAACAGCCTCGCACACCTCAAGGCCACCCTCGGCGATGACCCGGGCCAATGGCAGTGGGGCAAGGCCCATACGCTGACCCACGGCCACCCGCTGGGCTCGCAGAAACCGTTGGACCTGATCGTCAACGTCGGCCCCTTCCCCGCGCCCGGCACCCACGAAGTGCCGAACAACCAGTCGGCCAATATCGGCCCGGCGCCATGGCCGGTGACCTACGGCCCGTCGACCCGGCGCCTGATCGACTTCGCAGACGTGCCCCACGCGCTGACCATCAACCCGGTGGGGCAAAGCGGTGTGCCGTTCGACAAGCACTATGGGGACCAGGCGGAGACGTATATCGAGGGTGGCTATGAGCAGGCGCATTTCAGCGATGAGGAAGTCACGGCTAATACGCGCGGCACGCTGAAGTTGCTGCCAGCACGCTGATCGCTTGGAAATCGATCAAAATGTGGGAGGGGGTTTGCTCCCGATAGCTGTGTGTCAGTCGATGCATATATGACTGAACCACCGCTATCGGGGGCAAGCCCCCTCCCACCTTGGATCTGCGGTGTTGTGCCTACACCGGCGGCGCGAAGTTGAGCCGGAACTGTTGTGGCGTCACCCCCAGCCGGCGGTTGAACACACTGCGCATGTGCTGGGCATCGCGAAACCCGCATTGATAGGCCACGGTCTTGAGCGGCGCGTGGCTGCTTTCGAGCATCACCCGCGCCGCGTCCACCCGCGCCCGCTCGACAAACTCCGCCGGGGTGATCCGCGCTTCACGGGCGAACACCCGGGAGAAGTTGCGCGCACTCATATTGGCGGCCTTGGCCAGGTCCGCAATGGTCAAATCGCCGGTCAGGTTGGCCAGCACATACAACTGCACCAGCACCACCGCCGAGGTGGCTTCGGCGTGGGGCGTGAGGAACGGACTGAACTGCGACTGCCCGCCGGAGCGCTGGGTGAACACCACCAGGCGCTTGGCCACGCTCAGCGCCACTTCGGGCCCGTGGTCCTGGGCCAGCAGGTACAGCGACAGGTCGATCCCCGCCGTGACCCCGGCCGAGGTGTAGAGGTTGCCGTCCTGCACGTAGAGGCGGTCGGCCTCGACCCGAGTGGTCGGGCACAGGCGCGCCAGGTCGGCGGCATCGCCCCAGTGCGTGGTGACCGTGCGTGCGTCGAGCAAACCGGCGCGAGCGAGTATGAAGGCGCCGTTGCAGATCGAACCGAAGCGCCGCGCCCTGCCTGCCGCTTCGCGCAGCCAATCATCAAACGGACGCCCGAAGTCCTCGAACGGCAGTTGTGGGCCGCCGGCTACCAGCAACAGGTCATACGCCTGCAAGGCTTCGCGGTAATGCCGATGGGCCTGCAACGACAGGCCGTTGGAACAGGCCATCGTGCCGTGGCCGATACCGATCACTTCCAGTTGGTAGTGATCTTCAGGCGCGAGAAAACGGTTCGCCTCGCAGAACACATCCATCGGCCCGGTCACGTCCAGTGACTGGACGCCGGGGAAGATCAGGATGGCGACAGTTTTGCTCATGAACAGGCACACCTTTACCTAACTGGATAAACACAGAACCCCTGTGGGAGGGGCGGTGCGACTTGCCGCCGATAGCAGAGTGTCAGTCACTGAAGCAGTGACTGATCCGCCGCCCTCGGGGGCAAGTCGAATCGTCGTACCGCCCCTCCCACCTTTGGATTTTCGCAGGCTTGGAGGGTGATATTGCCTGCTACACCCTAGCCGATTTTCACTTGGCACGATGTAGCGGCACATTGGCCGACATCGCACCCTCGTTGCGATAGCCCCTTCCCAGGCGCACGACCAGACTGGCTTCCTCGGCGCCACCCCGGCGCTTTCTTGCGGAGAACGACCATGAGCACCACCATCGCCGGCATCAAGATCCCGGACAGCGCCCTGGCCAAGGCCACCACCGACTATATCCGCGACGTCGAGTCCGACCTGCTCTACCACCACTCGCGCCGGGTGTTTCTGTTTGGCGCGTTGAGCGGTGAGCGCAAGCAACTGGCCTACAACCCGGAGTTGCTGTACGTCGGCGCGATGTTCCATGACCTGGGCCTGGTGCAAGGCCATCGCAGCGATGACCAGCGTTTCGAAGTCGACGGTGCCAACGCAGCGGCGGACTTCCTCACGCCGTATGGGCTGAGCGATGACGATATCGAGCAGGTGTGGCTGTCCATCGCACTGCACACGACGCCGGGTGTGCCGCAACATCTGCGCCCGACCGTGGCGCTGGTCACCGCCGGCGTCGAGATGGACGTGCTGGGCATGGACTACGCCGCGTTTACCCCCGTGCAGCGCGAAGCCGTGGTGCATGCGCATCCACGCGGTGAAGGGTTCAAGGAGTGCATCATCTGCGCCTTCGCCGACGGCTTGCGCCATCGCCCACAGACCACGTTTGGCAACGTCAAGACCGATGTGCTGGTGGATCAGGAGCCGGGGTTCAAGCCGATGAACTTTGTCGAGGTGATTCGCCAGTCGCCGTGGGCTGCGTAATCAACCTGGAATGCGGTCAAAACTGTGGGAGGGGCGGTGCGACGATTCGACTTGCCCCCGATAGCAGAGTGTCAGTCACTGAAGCTGTGACAGATCCACCGCCATCGGGGGCAAGCCCCCTCCCACATTTTTAAGCCGGTGTCGGCCGTTAGACCGGCGCAGGCGCCCGACGCTTGTCCGGCTGCTGCCAGCCATCGGCGGCGGCTTCTTCGATCGCTTGCTGGATGGCTTTCTTGCGCAGGTCTTCGGCACGACGGCTGAAGAACCACACCAGGAAGGTCACTAGCGACACCGCCAACAGAATCAGGCTGGCCACGGCGTTGATCTCGGGCTTAACCCCAAGGCGCACGGCCGAGAACACTTCCATCGGCAAGGTGGTCGAACCCGGGCCGGAGACGAAGCTGGCGAGTACCAGGTCATCGAGCGACAGCGCGAAGGACATCATCCCACCCGCCGCCAACGACGGCGCGATCATCGGGATGGTGATCAGGAAGAACACCTTCCACGGCCGCGCACCCAAGTCCATCGCCGCTTCTTCGATCGACAGGTCCAGCTCACGCAAACGCGCCGACACCACCACCGCCACATACGCCGCACAGAACGTGGTGTGGGCGATCCAGATGGTGACGATGCCACGTTCCTGGGGCCAACCGATCATCTGCGCCATGGCCACGAACAGCAGCAACAACGACAGACCGGTGATCACTTCCGGCATGACCAGCGGCGCGGTCACCAGGCCGCCAAACAGCGTGCGGCCCTTGAACTGGCTGATGCGCGTCAGCACGAACGCCGCCAGCGTACCCAGTGCCACGGCCGCGATGGCCGTGTAGCAAGCGATTTCCAGCGAGCGTGCCACCGAGCCCATCAATTGGGTGTTGTCCAACAGGCCCACGTACCACTTGATCGACCAACCGCCCCACACCGTCACCAGCTTGGATTCGTTGAACGAATAGATCACCAGGATCAGCATCGGCAGGTAGATGAACAACAACCCCGCCACCAGCATGAAGCTTGAGAAACTGACGCGCTTCATATCTTGCCCTCCATCTCTTTGGCTTGGCTGCGGTTGAACAGGATGATCGGCACGATCAGGATCGCCAGCATCACCACCGCCAGGGCGGAAGCCACCGGCCAGTCACGGTTGTTGAAGAATTCTTGCCACAACACTTTACCGATCATCAGGGTTTCCGGGCCGCCGAGCAGTTCCGGGATCACGAACTCGCCGACTACCGGGATAAACACCAGCATGCAACCGGCGATGATGCCGTTCTTGGACAGCGGCACGGTGATCTTCCAGAAGCTGTTGAAGGTGCTCGAACCGAGGTCCGAGGCAGCTTCCAGCAGGCTCTGGTCGTGCTTCACCAGGTTGGCGTACAGCGGCAGGATCATGAACGGCAGGTACGAATAGACCACGCCGATATACACCGCGATATTGGTGTTGAGGATTTGAATCGGTTCGTTGATCAGCCCAATGGACATCAGGAAGCTATTGAGCAAACCATTGTTGCTAAGGATGCCCATCCACGCATACACGCGGATCAGGATCGCGGTCCAGGTCGGCATCATGATCAGCAGCACCAGCACGGTCTGCATCTCTTTGCGCGCGGTGGCAATAGCGTAGGCCATCGGGTAACCGATCAGCAGGCACAGCAAGGTGCTAAAGAACGCCATCTTCAGCGAACCCAGGTACGCGGCGATGTACAACTCGTCGCCCGCCAGCAAGCTGTAGTTGGCGAGGTTGAGCACCAGTTGCAGCTTCTGCTCAACGTAGGTGTAGATCTCGGTGTAGGGCGGAATCGCCACATCGGCTTCGGCAAAGCTGATTTTCAGGACAATGAAAAACGGCAGCGCGAAAAACAGGAACAGCCACAGGAAGGGAATCCCGATGACCACCTGCTTGCCACTGGGGATTATGCGGTGCAAGCGCCGCTTGAATTTCTTCATGTTCATGAGCGAAGTACCACGCCGCTGTCGTCTTCCCACCACACGTAGACCTGGTCACCCCAGGTCGGCCGCTGGCCACGGCGTTCGGCGTTGGCGACGAAGGACTGCACCAGCTTGCCGCTCGGCAACTCCACGTAGAACACCGAGTGCCCGCCGAGGTAGGCGATGTCGTGGACCTTGCCGCTGGACCAGTTGTGCTCGCAGGTCGGCATTTCAGTGGTGACCAGCAGTTTTTCCGGGCGAATGGCGTAGGTCACCGACTTGTCTTCCACCGCAGTGGCGATGCCGTAGCCCACATAGATGTCACGGTCCAGGTCCGGGCACTGGAGCACCGCGTGGCCTTCGGCGTCGTCGACCACCTGGGTGTCGAAGATGTTGACGTTGCCGATGAACTCGCACACAAGCCGGCTGGTCGGCGTCTCGTAGATGTCGACCGGGCTGCCGATCTGCGCGATCCAGCCCAGGTGCATGATCGCGATGCGCTCGGCCATGGTCATGGCCTCTTCCTGGTCGTGGGTCACCATGACGCAGGTCACGCCGACGCGCTCGATGATTTCCACCAGTTCCAGTTGCATCTGCGAACGCAGTTTCTTGTCGAGGGCACCCATCGGCTCATCGAGCAGCAACAGTTTTGGGCGCTTGGCCAGGGAACGGGCCAGGGCCACACGCTGACGCTGGCCGCCGGACAACTGGTGCGGCTTGCGCTTGGCGTACTGGCTCATCTGCACCAGTTTGAGCATCTCGGTCACGCGGGCGTCGACTTCGGACTTGGGAATCTTGTCCTGCTGCAGACCAAACGCGATGTTCTGCGCCACAGTCATGTGCGGGAACAGGGCGTAGGACTGGAACATCATGTTGATCGGCCGCTCGTAGGGCGGCATGTCGGTGATGTCCACACCGTCGAGGTAGATGCGACCCTCGGTTGGGCGCTCAAAACCTGCGAGCATACGCAACAAGGTGGATTTGCCCGAACCCGAACCGCCGAGCAAGGCGAAGATCTCGCCTTTCTTGATTTCCAGGGACACATCGTCCACCGCAATCGTCTCGTCGAACTTCTTCGTGACCCGGTCGATTTTGACCAGCACCTTTTTCGGTGTCTGGTCGCCCTCGAGGGCTTTCTTATAGGCGCCGGAGGCAACTGCCATTTACGAAACTCCCGAAAAAAAAATGCAGTTCGCCCGAGGCGGGCGAACCCAGGATAATTTGAGCCTTACTTGCCCGTCTTGACCTTGGTCCAGCTACGGGTCATCAAACGCTGCACGTTCGGGGGTAGCTCGACGTTGACAAATGTCCGGTCGAGAACCGCCTGCGGTGGGTAAACCGCTTCGTCGGTGCGTATCGATTGTTCCATCAGTGTGTCCGCCCCTGGGTTAGGGTTGGCATAACCGACGTAATCACTGACCTGAGCGATAACCTCAGGTTGCAGTAAATAGTTGATGAAGGCGTGGGCCTCTTTGACGTTGGTCGCGTCCTTGGGGATCGCCAGCACGTCAAACCACAGGTTGCCGCCTTCTTTCGGAATCGCGTAGGCGATATTCACGCCCTTGCCCGCTTCGCTTGCGCGAGCCTTGGCCTGGAACACATCGCCGGAGAACCCGGCCGCCACGCAGATGTTGCCGTTGGCCAGGTCGGAGATGTATTTGGAAGAATGGAAGTAGGTCACATAAGGCCGCACTTTCAGCAGTTTCGCTTCGGCCTTCTTGTAGTCTTCGGGATTCTCACTGTTGGGGTTCAGGCCCATGTAGTTGAGCACCGCCGGCAGCATTTCATCTGCCGAGTCCATGAAGGACACGCCGCACTTCGCCAGCTTCTTCATGTTTTCCGGCTCGAACAGCACGGCCCAGGAGTCGATCTTGTCGACGCCCAGCACTTCTTTGACTTTATCGACGTTGTAACCGATGCCGTTGGTGCCCCACAGGTACGGCACCGCGTATTGGTTGCCCGGGTCGTTCTTTTCCAGACGCTTGAGCAGCGCCGGGTCGAGGTTGGCGTAGTGGGTCAGCAACGACTTGTCGAGCTTCTGGAACGCCCCGGCCTTGATCTGTTTGCCGAGGAAGTGATTGGACGGCACCACCACGTCGTAACCGGTACGCCCGGCCAGCAACTTGCCTTCCAGGGTTTCGTTGGAATCAAACACGTCATACACCGGCTTGATACCGGAGGCCTTTTCAAAGTTGGCCAGGGTGTCGGGGCCGATGTAGTCCGACCAGTTATAAACATGCACAGTCGATGCGGCCTGCACGCTGACGGCCAGCGTGATACCTGCACCTACCAGCAAGGCTTGGCGAAATAAAGAAAATGGCAAGTGGAGGTCCTCTTAAATAGTTGGGCCCAAAGTTGTTGCCCGGCAACAAAACCGGCGCGCAACTTACCCTCGATAAACCGATCCGGCAAAACTTTATGTCATTTAATGTGTGGGAGGGGGCTTGCTCCCGATGGCGGCGTACCATCCGAGAACATCGGCGACTGACACTCCGCCTTCGCGAGCAAGCCCGCTCCCACAGGTTTTAAGGCTTATTTGCCCGATTTGATTTTGGTCCAGCTGCGTGTCATTTCACGCTGAGTCGCCGCCGGCAAGTCGGCAATGGCATACAGCTTGGCTTGCACATCCGCTGGCGGGTAGATGCCTGGGTCGCTGGTGATGTCTTTGTCGACCAATGCGGTGGCTTTCTCGTTACCGTTCGGGAAACGCACGCTGTTGGTGATCGCAGCCATGACTTTCGGCTCGAGCAGGTAGTTCATGAACTTGTAGGCGGCTTCGACGTTTTCGGCATCTTTAGGGATGGCGACCATGTCATAGAAACTACCGGCGCCTTCCTTCGGAATGTCATACGCCACTTTGACCTTGCCACCGGCTTCAGCCGCGCGGGACTTGGCCTGCTGGATGTCACCCGAGTAACCCACGGCTACGCAGATGTTGCCGTTGGCCAGGTCGGAGATGTACTTGGACGAGTGGAAGTAGCCGATCGAAGGACGGATCTTCAGAAACAGGTCTTCGGCTTGCTTGAGGTCAGCCTTCTTCTGGCTGTCGGTCGGCAGGCCCAGGTAATGCAGCGCGATCGGCAACATTTCGGTTGGCGAATCGAGGAAGCTCACGCCGCAGCTCTTGAGCTTGGCGATGTTTTCCGGCTTGAGCAGGATGTCCCACGAGTCGATCTTGTCGACGCCCAGCGCGGCCTTGACCTTCTCCGGGTTGTAACCGATGCCGATCGAACCCCACATGTAGGGGAACGCGTGTTTGTTGTCCGGGTCGCTGATCGACACGGCCTTGAGCAGGGACGTGTTCAGGTTTTCGTAGTTGGACAGCTTGGACTTGTCCAGCTCCTGGTAGACGCCGGCCTTGATCTGCTTGGCGAGGAAGTTGTTCGACGGTACAACGATGTCGTAACCGGACTTGCCTGCCAGCAACTTGGCTTCGAGGGTCTCGTTGCTGTCGAATACGTCGTACACCACTTTAATGCCCGACTCTTTTTCAAAGTTGGCGATGGTGTCCGGAGCAATATAGTCGGACCAGTTGTAGACGTGCAGCACTTTATCGCCTGCCTGGGCCGCGCCCGCCATTGCGCCCATCAGGGACAACGCGAGGAGGGTCTTGCCAGCGTTCTTCAAACCTAATGCCTTCATTTGGTGATGCTCCGATTTTCTTTTTTGGACCGCAACATACTTCATCGATATATAGCTGTTTGGCAGCCCGTCGAAGGGCAGCAAAACAGGACAACAATCTGGCAAGTTAGGGGGCTGGCTTCAACCAACCCGCTCTTTTGTAACTGCCCGAACGCAGCGCCCAAGAGCGACTGCGTTCTGAGCCTAGCACCTAGCCCTGCAATGCCGCCAAAGTCAGGTCCAGGCAACGACGAGCCTTGGTCACCAGCTCGTCAATTTCGGTCTTGCTGATCACCAGCGGCGGCGAAATGATCATGGTGTCCCCCACGGCGCGCATGATCAGGCCATTCTCGAAGCAGAAGGTTCGGCAAATCATGCCAACGCCACGGCCTTCGTAACGCTTGCGCGTCGCTTTGTCCTGAACCAGTTCAATTGCACCGAGCATGCCAACACCGCGCACTTCACCCACCAAGGGATGATCAGCCAGCTCCCTTAGACGTTTCTGCAAATAGGGTGCCGTTTCGTCATGCACACGCTTAATAATTTGCTCATCGCGCATGATACGGATGTTTTCCAGAGCCACCGCTGCTGCCACCGGGTGACCGGAATAGGTGAAGCCGTGGTTGAAATCGCCGCCTTCATTCAGCACCGCAACCACCTCGTCGCGCACGATCAGGCCACCCATCGGGATGTAACCCGAGGTCAGGCCCTTGGCGATGGTCATCATGTCGGGCTTGAGGTCGTAGAAATCGCTGCCGAACCACTCGCCGGTACGGCCGAAACCGCAGATCACCTCATCGGCGACAAACAGGATGTCGTACTTGGCGAGGATTTCCTTGATGCGCGGCCAGTAGCTGTCAGGCGGCACGATCACGCCACCGGCGCCCTGGATCGGCTCGGCAATAAAGGCACCGACGTTGTCCACGCCCAGTTCCAGGATCTTCTCTTCGAGCTGGTTGGCGGCCCACACCCCGAACTCTTCGGGGCTCATGTCGCCGCCTTCGCCAAACCAGTAAGGCTGGGCGATGTGGACGATACCCGGGATCGGCAAGTCGCCCTGTTCATGCATATAGGTCATGCCGCCGAGGCTGGCGCCGGCCACGGTGGATCCGTGGTAGCCATTCTTGCGGCTGATGATGATTTTCTTGTTCGGCTGGCCCTTGATCGCCCAGTAGTGGCGGACCATGCGCAGCATGGTGTCGTTGCCTTCGGAGCCGGAGCCGGTGAAGAACACGTGGTTCATGCCGGCCGGTGCGACGTCGGAGATCGCCTTGGCCAGTTCCAGCACCGGCGGGTGGGCGGTCTGGAAGAACAGGTTGTAGTACGGCAGTTCTTTCATCTGCTTGGCGGCGGCATCAGCCAGTTCATCGCGACCGTAACCGATCGCCACGCACCACAGGCCGGCCATGCCGTCGAGGATCTTGTTGCCTTCGCTGTCCCACAGGTAAACGCCGCGGGCTTTAGTGATGATCCGCGGGCCTTTCTCTTTCAGCTGTTTGAAGTCGCTGAACGGCGCCAGGTGGTGATCATTGCTCAAGGCTTGCCATTCACGGGTTTGCGGGTTGTTGCTGGACATACCAATCTCCTAGACTTTTCAGTGAAGGGCGCACCGTTTAAAGGGCGCGCCCGGCGCATCAGACGGCAAAGAGCAGAAATTCCCGCTCCCAAGAACTGATCACGCGCTTGAAGTTTTCATGCTCGGCCCGCTTGACCGCGACGTAGCCCGTGATGAATTTGTGACCCAGGTATTTCTCGACGGTCTTGCTGTTTTCCATGCGTTCCAGGGCGTCTTCGATGGTCAACGGCAGGCGCAGGTTGCGCCGTTCGTAACCACGGCCGACGACCGGCGCGCTCGGGTTGTGCCCTTCGACCATGCCGATGTAGCCGCACAACAGGCTGGCGGCAATCGCCAGGTACGGGTTGGCGTCAGCGCCGGGCAGGCGGTTTTCCACACGACGGTTCTGCGGGCCGGCATCCGGTACGCGCAGACCGACGGTACGGTTTTCTTCGCCCCATTCCACGTTCACCGGCGCGGAAGTGTCCGGCAGGAAGCGGCGGAACGAGTTCACGTTGGGGGCAAACAGCGGCAGCAATTCCGGGATGAATTTCTGCAGTCCGCCAATGTGGTTGAGGAACAGTTGGCTCATGGTCCCGTCTTCATTGGAGAAGACGTTCTTGCCGGTGGCGAGGTCGATGATGCTCTGGTGCAGGTGCATCGCGCTGCCGGGCTCGCCGGTCATCGGCTTGGCCATGAAGGTGGCGGCCACGTTGTGCTTGAGCGCGGCTTCACGCATGGTGCGCTTGAACACCAGGATCTGGTCGGCCAGGGACAGGGCGTCGCCGTGACGGAAGTTGATTTCCATCTGCGCCGTGCCGTCCTCGTGGATCAGGGTGTCGAGGTCCAGCTCCTGCAGTTCGCACCAGTCGTAGACATCTTCGAACAGCGGGTCGAATTCGTTGGCCGCTTCTATAGAGAAGGACTGCCGGCCGGTTTCCGGACGGCCGGAACGGCCAATCGGCGGTTGCAGCGGGAAGTCCGGGTCTTCGCAGCGTTTGGTCAGGTAGAACTCCATCTCCGGCGCCACGATGGGCTGCCAGCCTTTGTCGGCGTAGAGCTTGAGGACTTTCTTGAGCACGTTGCGCGGCGACAGCTCGATCGGGTTGCCTTGCTTGTCGTAGGTGTCGTGGATCACCTGGGCGGTGGGCTCGATGGCCCACGGCACCAGGAACACCGCGTTCTGGTCGGGGCGGCAGATCATGTCGATGTCGGCCGGGTCGAGCAATTCGTAATAGATGTCGTCTTCGACATAGTCGCCGGTCACGGTCTGCAACAGAACGCTCTCGGGCAGGCGCATGCCTTTTTCGGCGATGAACTTGTTGGTCGGCGAGATCTTGCCCCGGGTGATGCCGGTGAGGTCGCCAATCATGCATTCGACTTCTGTGATCTTGTGGTCTTTCAACCAATCGGTGAGCTGGTCGAGGTTGTTACTCATAAATGCCTCTGGGCTGGGTTTCCTGACGTCCATTAAAGGTCAGGCTTTGGTTGACGCATCGGCGTCGCTGGTTCATCAGAGTGGGAGCTTAACCGCCATTTGGGGTGCCGTTGCACTCCTTAAGCAAAAGGCTTGCCTCCCGTGCAGGATAATGAGCGGCAACCGCAAAAAAGGCCGGATCGGCGTCATGGAAAGGGCGGGTGTAAAAAAATGAACGGGTAACGCGAACAGCATCCTGGCCGTCAAGAATAATGACCGGATCGAGGGAATTTATCGGGGATTGAATCGTCGACGGGAATGCGCGTTCGCAACATTCGAGATAGCTGTGAAAAGCATGCAGACCGACCTGTTTCGAGCAGGTGGTGATGCCGATTATCGGCAGGCCAGACATGAAGCACCCCGGTATTATTGCTGTTATGGGTTTTAATCGAGCTTAGCCTTGTTCATTTTTTTACACAACACCCCCGTAAAAAATACAACACGGCCCGCTCAAGCCTGCTAGTCCCGAGCCGGTCAAACCGACAAAACCGCCCCAAAAAGCCCCAAAAAAGCCCACCAGGCGCTTTTTTGGGGCAAAAAAGGCCTCGCTTGACTTCGGCATGCGGTTCGGGTTGACTGAAACCAGAAAAGATCAATGATTGATATTTTTAACAACAAAGGTGTTGCATCATGTCGGTACCCCCGCGTGCCGTTCAGCTTAACGAAGCGAACGCGTTCCTTAAGGATCATCCTGAGGTTCTGTACGTAGACCTTCTAATTGCGGATATGAATGGTGTGGTGCGCGGTAAGCGCATCGAACGCACCAGCCTCCACAAGGTTTACGAGAAAGGCATTAACCTGCCTGCCTCTTTATTTGCCCTGGATATCAACGGCTCAACGGTGGAAAGCACCGGCCTGGGTCTGGACATCGGTGATGCTGACCGAATCTGTTATCCAATCCCCGACACCCTGTGCAATGAACCTTGGCAAAAGCGCCCTACCGCGCAACTGCTGATGACCATGCACGAAATTGAAGGTGAACCTTTCTTCGCCGATCCGCGCGAAGTGCTCCGACAAGTTGTGAGCAAATTCGACGAACTCGGTCTGACCATCTGCGCTGCCTTCGAGCTTGAGTTCTACCTGATCGACCAGGAGAACGTGAACGGCCGCCCACAACCGCCCCGCTCGCCGATCTCCGGCAAACGTCCGCACTCGACACAGGTCTACCTGATCGACGACCTCGACGAATACGTCGACTGCCTCCAGGACATCCTGGAAGGTGCCAAAGAGCAAGGCATCCCGGCTGACGCCATCGTCAAGGAAAGTGCCCCGGCGCAGTTCGAAGTGAACCTGCACCACGTGGCCGACCCGATCAAGGCCTGCGACTACGCGGTACTGCTCAAGCGCCTGATCAAGAACATCGCCTACGACCATGAGATGGACACCACCTTCATGGCCAAGCCTTACCCAGGCCAGGCAGGCAACGGTTTGCACGTACACATTTCGATCCTGGACAAGGACGGCAAGAATATTTTTGCCAGCGAGGATCCCGAGCAGAACGCCGCATTGCGTCACGCGATCGGCGGTGTGCTGGAGACCCTACCCGCCCAAATGGCGTTCCTGTGCCCTAACGTCAACTCCTACCGTCGTTTCGGCGCACAGTTCTACGTGCCGAACTCGCCGTGCTGGGGCCTGGACAACCGCACCGTCGCCATCCGCGTACCGACCGGCGCGGCTGACTCCGTGCGTATCGAACACCGCGTAGCCGGTGCCGATGCCAACCCCTACCTGCTGATGGCTTCGGTCCTGGCAGGCATACACCACGGTCTGACCAACAAGATCGAACCGGGCGCTCCGGTGGAAGGCAACAGCTACGAGCAGAACGAACAAAGCCTACCGAACAACCTGCGCGATGCCCTGCGCGAGTTGGACGACAGCGAGGTGATGGCCAAGTACATCGATCCTAAATACATCGATATCTTCGTCGCCTGTAAGGAAAGTGAGCTGGAAGAGTTCGAACACTCCATCTCCGACCTTGAGTACAACTGGTACCTGCATACCGTGTAAGCGGTGGTTGCACTGAAAAAACGTCGCAGGCCTTTGGTCTGTGGCGTTTTTTTATGGGTTGCTTTTGGTAGACCGAGTTGGCCTTATCGGGAGCAAGTCGAATCGTCGCACCGCCCCTCCCACAGTTGAACGAGTTTTCCTGAAGAAACCGGTTCGAGTGTGGGAGGGGCGGTGCGACGATTCGACTTGCCCCCGATGGCGGCTTGGCAGACAACACAGGCTCCTGCTCATACAATGCCCGCTGCCTTGTAGGAGACTTCCATGACCACCCGCCCCGCCGCCCCTCGCAAACCCCGCGCCCGCAGCCAGGCCCGGATCGACGCGATCCTCGACGCCGCCCGAACGTTGCTGGCGTCCGAAGGCGTGGCCGGTTTGTCGATCTACAGCGTGGCCGAGCGCGCACAGATTCCGCCGTCGTCGGTGTATCACTTCTTCGCCAGTGTGCCAGCACTGCTGGAAGCGTTGACCGCGGACGTCCATGCGGCATTCCGCGCCGCAATCCTGGCGCCCATCGAGCATGATTCGCTCAAGTATTGGCGCGACCTGTCTTACATCGTCGAACAGCGCATGCTCACCATCTACAGCAACGACGCCGCCGCCCGCCAGTTGATCCTGACGCAGCACGGTTTGACCGAAGTGAATCAGGCGGACCGCCAGCACGATCTGGAGTTGGGTGACTTGATGCTGGCCGTATTCAACCGGCACTTTGAAGTGCCGAGCTTGCCTGCGGACATGGATGTGTTTGCGTTAGCGCTGGAGCTGAGTGATCGCGTGTATGCGCGCTCGGTGCATCAGCATGGGCTGATCACGCCGCGTATGGCGGAGGAAGGCATGCGGGTGTTCGATGCGTATATGGGGCTGTATTTGCCGGCGTATTTGCCCAAGCGGGGCGTTACTGCCTGATGGATGCGTCTCCGGGCCGGGCCTCATCGGGAGCAAGCCCCCTCCCACATGTTGAATGTATTCACAGATCAAAATGTGGGAGGGGGCTTGCGACGATTCGACTTGCTCCCGATAGCGGCCTCAAGCGATGAAGTGCGCCCCAGAAGTTGGACACCCATCCAACTCCTGGGGCTTTTTCATGAGCAAGTACACAACGCAGTTCAAGCTTTCCGCCATTACCGCCTTCCTGGAACGAGGCCGAGGCTTTCGCCATATTGCTGCTCGATTTCAAATGGACCCCACTTTACTTCGCCGTTGGGTGGAAGCTTACCGGCTGCACGGTGAGGCCAGTCTGAGTAGTACCGGTGGACGTTACAGTGCTTTGTTCAAGTTCTCCGTTCTGCAACGCATGTGGCGTGACTCCCTTTCTTTTCGCCGCGCAGCGGCACTCTTCAATCTGGGTGACTCTACCCAAGTGGGCAGATGGCAGCAGCAGTATTACAGTGGCGGTATTGAAGCCCTGGCCTCAGGGGAAAAAGGATCGAATACCGCTATGTCCAAGCTACCTGCTAAACCTCGAAAAACGGCCATTCCACTCACCGACCAAGAACGTGCTCACAAGGCTTTACTTGATGAACTCCAGTATTTGCGCATGGAGAACGCCTACCTAAAAAAGCTTGGGGAGTTAGGCGAGGCAGTGATGAGGCGCGAGAAAGAAGCGAAGAAAAAGCCCAATTAGTCTCTGAGTTGAGGCACAGCTTCCCCTTGGACCATTTGCTCAAGCTGGCTGGGCTCGCCCGCAGCACGTACTACTACCAACTCAAGGCGATGGACGGAGCAGACCGGTTCGTTTCGCTAAAAGCCTCTATCCAGAGCCTTCAAGACGAGCATAAGGGGCGATTCGGCTATCGCCGTATGACTTTAGCTCTGCGGAGCGACGGACAGTTGATCAACAGTAAAACTGTGCGGCGACTGATGGGGGAGTTGAGTCTGAAATGTACGGTGCGACCGAAGAAATACAGATCGTATCGAGGACCAATGGGAGAAGTATCGCCTAACATCCTGGCTCGTCAGTTCGAGGCTGAGCAACCGAATCAGAAATGGGTAACGGATGTCACCGAGTTCAAAGTGGCAGGCGAAAAGCTATATCTGTCTCCAGTTTTAGACTTGTACAACGGAGAAATTGTGGCCTATCAAACCGCCACGCGCCCCCAATATGCCCTGGTGGGCGACATGCTGGAACAAGCTCTTGAGCGCTTGCCTGAGGGCGTCAAGCCCATGTTGCACTCGGATCAAGGTTGGCACTATCGATACCCGAAGTACCGGGATCGACTAGAAAAAGCAGGGTTGGAACAGAGCATGTCACGCAGAGGAAACTGCTATGACAACGCCACAATGGAGAGCTTCTTCGGCACGTTGAAGTCAGAGTTTTACTACCGGGAAAGCTTCGAGAGTGTGGCTCAGTTGCAGGCTGGACTGGCTGAATACATCCATTACTACAACCATAAGCGAATCAAAACGAAACTTGGCGGACTGAGCCCTGTAGCGTACAGAGCCAGGTCCGCTGTAGCCTAACAATCACTGTCCAACTTTTGGGGCGCACTTCACGATCACAACTTGGCGATCGACACCTCGGTGGATTTCACAAAGGCAATCACCTCGCTGCCGATCACCAGCTCCAGCTCCTTGACCGAACGGGTGGTGATCACCGACGTCACGATGCCGGACGCGGTTTGCACGTCGATTTCCGAGAGCACGTCGCCTTCGACGATTTCCTTGATGGTGCCTTTGAACTGGTTACGCACGTTGATGGCTTTAATAGTCATGTCGTTTTTCCTTTAGGGGACAAGTGAGTTATTGCGCCCAACGCAATTGCGTAGGCAGCGGTGAAACAGGTTCGGGTTCCGGCGGGCTACCGGGCAGCGACAACACGCGGTTGAGCACTTGTGCTTCCAGCGCCGCCAGGCGATGCGAGCCTCGGGCGCGTGGACGCGGCAGGTCGACGATCAGGTCGAGGCCGATTTCGCCGTCTTCGATCAGGATCACCCGGTCGGCAATGGCCACGGCTTCGCTGACGTCGTGGGTCACCAGCAACACGGTGAAACCGTGCTTCTGCCAGAGGTTTTCGATCAGTTGCTGCATCTCGATGCGGGTCAACGCATCCAGCGCGCCCAACGGCTCATCGAGCAACAGCAGACGCGGCTGGTGAATCAGCGCACGCGCCAGGGCCACACGCTGCTTCTGGCCACCGGACAAGGCGGTCGGCCATTCATTGGCACGCTCGGCCAGGCCGACCGCTTCCAGCGCCTCCAGCGCCTTGGGACGCCAGTTGCCCTTGAGGCCGAGGCCGACGTTGTCGATGACCTTTTTCCATGGCAGCAGACGCGCTTCCTGGAACATCAATCGCGTGTCCTCAATCGCCTCGCTCAGCGGCGCGGCGCCGGCCAGCAGCTCACCGCTACTGGCTTTGTCCAGGCCGGCCAGCAGGCGCAGCAAGGTACTTTTACCGCAGCCACTGCGGCCGACCACAGCGACAAACTGGCCCGCCGGAATGTGCAGGTCGATGGCCTTGAGCACTTCCCGCGACCCAAAGGCCTTGCGCAACTTGCGCACCGCCAGCGGAATGCCGTTCAGCAGGCGCGGAGGTTGTTGAGCGGTCATGCCGCACCTCCTTTATTCACTTGATAGGCCGGATGCCAGCGCAGCCACACACGCTCCAGGCCACGCGCCGCGAGGTCGGCCAGCTTGCCGAGGACCGCGTACATGACGATGGCCAGCACCACCACGTCGGTTTGCAGGAATTCACGCGCGTTCATCGCCAGGTAACCGATGCCGGAACTGGCCGAGATGGTTTCCGCCACGATCAGCGTCAGCCACATAAAGCCCAGGGCAAAACGCACCCCCACCAGAATCGACGGCAGCGCGCCCGGCAGGATCACCTGGCGGAACAGGCTGAAGCCGGACAAGCCGTAGCTGCGCGCCATTTCCACCAGCGCCGGGTCGACATTGCGGATGCCGTGATACGTGTTGAGGTAGATCGGGAACAGCGTGCCAAGGGCGACCAGGAAAATTTTCGCGGTCTCGTCAATGCCGAACCACAGGATCACCAACGGGATCAGCGCCAGGTGCGGCACGTTGCGGATCATCTGCACCGAGCTGTCCAGCAGGCGCTCGCCCCACGTCGACAACCCGGTGATAAAGCCCAGGGCCAGGCCGATGCTGCCACCGATCACAAAGCCCAGGCCCGCACGCCAGCCGCTGATGGCCAGGTGCGTCCAGATTTCGCCGCTGCGCACCAGGTTGACCCCGGCCTCGATCACCGCACTCGGCGCCGGCAAAATGCGCGTCGACAACCAACCCGCCGACACCGACAACTGCCACACCGCCAACAGCAACACCGGCAGCACCCAAGGCGCCACGCGGTGGCTCAGTTTTTCCAGATTCATGGCGCCGCCTCAGCTCTGTGACGCAGCTTTGGGAAGGATGTCGTTGGCGACCATTTCGCCGAACGGGCTGACGTACCCAGCGCTTTTCGGCAACTCGGGACGTTCGATATCCAGGTGCGGGAACAGCAACTCGGCGACGCGATACGACTCTTCCAGGTGTGGATAACCGGAGAAAATAAACGTGTCGATGCCCAGCGCAGCGTATTCCTTGACCCGCGCCGCAACCGTCGGGCCATCGCCCACCAGCGCGGTGCCGGCACCGCCGCGTACCAGGCCGACGCCGGCCCACAGGTTGGGGCTGACTTCGAGGTTGTCGCGGTTGCCGCCATGCAAGGCCGCCATGCGCTGCTGGCCGACCGAATCAAAACGCGCCAGGGAGGCCTGGGCGCGGGCGATGGTGTCGTCGTCCAGGTGCGAGATCAGTTTGTCGGCGGCTTTCCAGGCTTCATCGTTGGTTTCGCGCACGATCACATGCAGACGAATGCCGAAGCGCACAGTGCGCCCGAGTTTCGCGGCCTTGGCCCGTACCTGTTCGATCTTTTCCGCGACCGCAGCCGGTGGCTCGCCCCAGGTCAGCACCATGTCTACCTGTTCGGCTGCCAGGTCCTGGGCGGCTTCGGAGGAGCCGCCGAAGTACAGCGGCGGACGCGGTTGCTGGATCGGCGGGTAAAGCAATTTGGCGCCTTTGACGCTGATGTGTTCGCCGTCGTAATCCACGGTTTCGCCTTCCAGCACGCGGCGCCAGATGCGGGTGAACTCCACCGAGGCCTGGTAGCGCTCCTCATGACTGAGGAACAAACCGTCGCCGGCCAGTTCTTCCGGGTCACCGCCGGTCACCAGGTTGAACAGCGCACGGCCGCCGGACAGGCGATCGAGGGTCGCGGCCTGACGCGCGGCCACCGTCGGGGAAATGATCCCGGGGCGCAGGGCCACAAGAAACTTCAAACGCTGGGTCACCGGGATCAGCGAAGCGGCCACCAGCCACGAGTCTTCGCAGGAGCGCCCGGTGGGGATCAACACCCCGCCGAAGCCGAGGCGGTCAGCCGCCTGGGCCACTTGCTGCAGATAACCGTGATCGACGGCGCGAGCGCCTTCGGCGGTGCCAAGGTAATGGCCGTCGCCGTGGGTAGGCAGGAACCAGAAAATAGTGAGGCTCATGGAGTTGTCTCCTGAAGAAGTCGGATTACGGCGCTTTGGCCACAGCAGCGGGCGGCGTCCAGATCACGTCCTTGATGCTCAAGGGTTTGGGGATCAATTTGAGTTGATAGAAGCTGTCGGCAATCTTCTGCTGCGCGGCGACCACGGCCGGAGTCAGGAACAGCGCCCCGTAGCCCTGGCGTTTCACCGAGGTCAGGGTGATGTCCGCCGGCAGGCCGAGCAGCGGCGCAACTTGTTCGGTGACTTCCTGCGGGTTGGCCTTGGACCAGTCGCCCACCGCGCGCACTTCTTCCACCAGCGCCTTGATCACTTCGGGGTGTTTTTCGGCGTAGGGCTTGGTGGCCAGGTAGAACTGATGGTTGTCGGCAATCCCGGTGCCGTCACGCAGGGTTCGGGCTTGCAGTTGTTTCTCGGCGGCGGCCTGATACGGGTCCCAGATGACCCAGGCGTCCACGCTGCCACGCTCGAACGCAGCACGCGCATCGGCGGGCGGCAGGAACACGGTCTGCACGTCGGTGTATTTCAGGCCGGCATCTTCCAGGGCACGCACCAGCAGGTAGTGAACGTTGGAGCCTTTGTTGAGCACGACTTTCTTGCCCTTGAGCTCGGCCACCGATTTGATCGGCGAGTCTTTCGGCACCAGGATCGCTTCACTGGTCGGTGCCGGCGGCTCGTAGGCCACGTAGAGCAGATCGGCGCCGGCGGCCTGGGCGAATACCGGCGGGGTTTCACCGGTGACGCCGAAGTCGATCGAGCCGACGTTCAGGCCTTCGAGCAATTGCGGGCCGCCCGGGAACTCGGTCCACTGCACCTGCACACCGTCGGCGGCCAGGCGCTTTTCCAGGGTGCCCTTGGCCTTGAGCAGCACCAGGGTGCCGTATTTCTGATAGCCGATCCGCAGGGTTTCGGCGGCGTGGGCTTGAACAATGGCGCCGAAGGACACAGCCGCAGCAAACAGTGCGACCAGACCACGACGCAAGATGACAGTGCGCATGGCGCTCTCTCCAAAAATGCGATTGGGGGGTTGGCTGCACCTGCTTGGCCGTTGGCGGCTGAGTAAGGTGAGTACTTCTTGAATCGGTAAGGCTTAAATGCTCCAGCGAGCACTCAACAAACGTTCATTCAACACATGCGGGTCCAGCGGTTTCGGGCGGCGGGCCATGGCGGCGTAGAACGTTTCCAGAGCCTCGTTCAAGCGTTGTTCGAGGATCGGCACCAGTTGCGCCTGGGCACTGCCTTCGCCGTAGGCGATCTGGCTGTCTTCGGCAAAGATCCCGTGGAGCAATTCCTGGGCTTTCAACGCCGACAGTACCGGCTTCAACGCGTAGTCCACCGCCAGCATGTGGGCGATGCTGCCGCCGGTGGCGATGGGCAACACCACCTTGTGGGCCAGGGCGCGTTCGGGCAGCAGGTCGAGCACGGTTTTCAGCGCGCCCGAGAACGAGGCCTTGTACACCGGCGTGGCGATCACCAGGCCATCGGCGTTGGCCACTTGTTGCAACAAGTCGATGACTTTGGGGCTGTCGAAACGCGCATACAGCAAGTCTTCGGCCGGAAAGTCGCGTATCTGATAACTCACCACTTCCACGCCCTGCTGTTGCAGCCACTGACGGGTTTTATCCAGCAAGACCCCGGAGCGGGAACGCTGGCTGGGACTGCCTCCAAGTGTTACGACCAGCATGTAGGAAATTCCTTTAGCAAGTGTCGGCGGTTCGCTGTGTGGCGATGGCGCCAAGATGGAACAAACCTTATCAGCAGATTTATATATCTATAAATCTTATTTTTTCATTTGTTTATTCTTTAAAAGAATATACAACCAATCAATCGCCAGGCGAAAAAAAGGCCGTCGAAACGGCCTGAAAACCCCTGCTATGTGTGACTTGAAATGCGGTCAACCTGTGGGAGGGGGCTTGCTCCCGAAAGCAGTGTGTCAGTCGACACATTCAATCCTGACACACCGCCATCGGGAGCAAGCCCCCTCCCACATGGGTCCTGTGTCAGCGGTTGGGTTGCGGGGTGAGACGCAGGTACGGCTTCACCGCTCGATAACCCTTGGGAAAGCGCTTCTTGAGCTCCTCCTCATCCTTGAGCGACGGCACGATCACCACTTCATCGCCGTCCTGCCAATTGGCGGGCGTGGCGACTTTGTAGTTATCGGTCAGTTGCAACGAGTCGATGACCCGCAGGATTTCGTGGAAATTGCGCCCGGTGCTCGCCGGGTAGGTGATGGTCAGGCGAATCTTCTTGTTCGGGTCGATCACGAACAAGGAGCGCACGGTGAGGGTGTCACTGGCGTTCGGGTGGATCAGGTCGTAGAGGTCCGAGACCTTGCGGTCGGCGTCAGCCAGGATCGGGAAGTTGACGATCGTGTTCTGGGTTTCGTTGATGTCTTCGATCCACTTGTGGTGCGAGTCCACCGGGTCTACCGACAGGGCGATGGCCTTGACGCCGCGTTTGGCGAATTCGTCCTTGAGCTTGGCGGTGAAGCCCAGCTCGGTGGTGCATACCGGCGTGAAATCCGCCGGGTGGGAAAACAGCACACCCCAGCTATCGCCCAGCCACTCGTGGAAACGAATCTTGCCGGCGCTGGAATCTTGTTCGAAATCGGGGGCGATGTCGCCCAGTCTTAGGCTCATGGTGTGGCTCCTGATGAATGCTTATGGAGCCCACTGTGCATGGATTACAGATTATTTAAAAAGAATAAATATCGATTTATTTAGACGATATAGGAATATTAAAAATGTGTTCACTAGACCTATGAACGGGCGAGGATCAACATTCATTCCAAGGTTCGAGAAGGCCTTGAGACGCTGTAAAAAGAGGGATTCAGGAAGGGCTTGCGGGGGTTGAGCCCGACTTGAAAAGCAAGACACCTTGCCCGGCATTGCGCCGGGCAAGGTTTACAGGCTTACAACAGCTTTACGCTACTAGAACAGTGGCAGCGAGTAGCTGACGATCAGGCGGTTTTCGTCCTGGGAACGGGTGTTCGCCAGGTCGGTACGCCACATTGCGTTTTTCCAGGCAACGCCGAGGTTTTTCAGCGGGCCTTCTGGAATCACGTAGGCAAGCGTGATGTCACGTTCCCACTCGGACTGACCAGTAATTTCAGTGCGTGTGGCGGTGACGGTGTCGATATCGGAACCTTTAAGGTAAACAACACCGGCGGTCAGGCCAGGCAAGCCGACTTTAGCGAAGTCATAAGCGTAGCGAGCTTGCCAGGTACGCTCGCCGGCACGGGCGAACTTCTGGATCTGCATGTCAGTTGTCAGGTAAGCCGACGAACCGTCACCCTGGTTCAACCAAGGGAAGTCGCTGCTGCCATTGCTGACCTGATAACCACCACCAAAGGTGTGGCCGGCAACGCTGTACAGGAACAGACCGCTGTACAGGTTGTTGTCAACCTTACCCTTGCCGTTGGCGACACCACTGTAGTTACCGCTGGTGTAGTAAGCGGCGGTGTTGCCGTTCTTACCATCGTCAGAGCTGTTGAAATAACGCAGGTCAGACTTCAACACGCCCGGACCAATAGCCCAGTTGTGAGTCAGCCCCAGGAAGTGCTGCTTGTAGAAGTCTTCCAGATTGCCGTAGTAGTACTGGGCAGTCAGGTCCTTGGTGAGTTTGTAGTCACCACCGGCGTAGTAGAACTTGTTAACGAAAGTGCCTGTGTTGTAGTTGGAGCTACCGTTGGCACCGGCAATCGACAGGTTTTCGTTATTGCTGGAGTTACGACCCTTGGCCTTTTCAACCTGACCGGCAACCAGGGTCAGATCCTTGATGTCATTGGTAGTGATCTGACCACCTTGGAACGTTTGCGGCAGCATACGACCGTCGTTGGTCACGATAACTGGCAGCTTGGGCTGCAAGGTGCCCAGTTTCAGCTCGGTTTGGGAGATCTTGACCTTGCCGGTCACGCCCAGGCTGGCGAAATCATTAACAGCAGTGTTGCCATCACTCGGGAACACAGTACCGCCAGATGCGGTGCCGTTGTAGTTACCGTGTTCTGCGCGGCTGGAATCCAGACGCACGCCGTACAGGCCGATCGCATCAACCCCGAACTGAACGGTACCTTGGGTGTAACCCGAGATGAAACGCAGGTCGAAGCCTTGGCCCCATTCAGAGTTCTTGCTGCGGGTGTTCGAGGACGCCGATGGCTGGCCATCACGGTTATCAGTGTTGATGTAAAAGTTACGCGCACTCAGTGTGGCGTGGCTGTCTTCGATGAAACCGGCAGCCCCTGCTTGCTGAGCGATTACGCCCAAAGCTACAGACAATGCCAATGTGGACTTCTTCATGTACCGCTCCTCTCATTTCTAATTTTTGTATTTCTTTGGTCTCGGGTCTAACGCCCGAGATCCACAGATGCGCGATTAGCGCCAGATAGTGACCGCCAAGTCAATCGTAACCTTGTATGTCTACTACCTTCGTCTAATCGCAGTTTATTTGGTCCCTGCAGGGTAATGAGTTTTTCATACACCCAAAAAGAATTATTTCATTCTTTTTCATACTACTTTGGAATAAGCCTTTGCATGAAGCGGGGCACGTCAGAATAGACCAACCGCCGCACCAGCTAATTCCTAAAGGGTATTAGTTTTCCGATTTTCAGATCTTTTAGATCTGAATGCACCGTTACAGACGTCAACCAGCGATCAAAAAAGGCGACGCCATCATGGCTAAACGCCCATCTTCCCGTCAATTTGTTACAGTTTTTGTATCGCTAACATTTCATCGCGCTGTCAGCGCCGCCGACCGAGCCGTCTGACAGCAGCAATTTCATGCAATTTACCCATTGCCGACTTGATCATATCGGCTGAGATCAAGATTTCTAAAACTTTAGTAGGGGGGATGGTAGGCACATTGACGCACCCTTCGCCCGTGGGGCGTAGCGATATTCGAAGTGGGGGGCTGGTTTGGCTGCGATAGCGTTACGTCTGCATCGCAGGCAAGCCAGCGCCCATGGGGGTCAGCTCAGTGGCCGGGAGGGCTGGGTTTTACAGGGCCTTCTCGAAAATCTTCGAGTTACGCTGATAGTTGTACAGCGATGCCCGCGCCGAAGGCAGGCGCTCCACACTGCTGGGCACAAAGCCGCGCTCGCGGAACCAGTGCGCCGTGCGTGTGGTTAGCACGAAGAGCGTCTTCAAACCCTGCGCCCTGGCGCGGGTCTCGATGCGCTCCAGCAGCTCATCGCCGCGTCTGCCGTGGCGGTACTCCGGGTTGACCGCCAGGCACGCCAGCTCCCCCGCATCCGAATCGGCGATCTGATACAGCGCCGCGCAGGCGATGATCATGCCTTCGCGTTCGACCACGCTGAACTGCTCGATCTCACGCTCCAGCACTTCCCGCGAACGGCGTACCAGGATGCCTTGTTCCTCCAGCGGGCTGATCAGGTCGAGCAAGCCGCCAACGTCCTCGATCGCCGCCTCGCGCACCAGCTCGAATTGTTCCTGGGCCACCAGCGTACCGCCGCCGTCCCGGGTGAACAGTTCGGTGAGCAAGGCGCCGTCTTCGGCGTAGCTGACGATATGGCTACGCGCTACGCCGCCACGGCACGCCTCGGCAGCTGCATCGAGCAATTCCGCCTGGTAGTTACTGCCCAGGCGTTGCAGGTGCGCCGGCACTTGTTGCGGACGCAGTTCGCGCACCAGGCGACCATTTTCATCGATAAGGCCAGGATCAGCGCCGAACAGCAGCAGTTTGTCGGCGGCCAGGTCGATGGCGGCACGGGTGGCGACGTCTTCGCAGGCCAGGTTGAAGATCTCGCCGGTGGGCGAATAACCCAGGGGCGACAACAGGACGATGGAGCGCTCGTCCAGCAAGCGATTGATGCCTTTGCGGTCGACCCGACGCACTTCGCCGGTGTGGTGGAAGTCCACGCCTTCGAGGACGCCGATCGGGCGCGCCGTCACCAGGTTGCCGCTGGCCACGCGCAGGCGCGAGCCCTGCATCGGCGACGAGGCCATGTCCATCGACAGGCGCGCTTCAATGGCGATGCGCAGATGGCCGACCGCGTCGATCACGCACTCCAGCGTGGCGGCATCGGTGATGCGCAGGCCGTCATGGTAAGCCGGGGTGAGGCCGCGCGCTTCAAGGCGCGCTTCAATCTGTGGGCGCGAACCGTGGACCAGCACCAGTCGCACCCCCAGGCTGTGGAGCAGCACCAGGTCGTGGACGATATTGCCGAAGTTCGGATGATCCACACCATCGCCGGGCAGCATGACCACAAAGGTGCAGTCGCGGTGGGCGTTGATGTAGGGCGAAGCGTGACGAAGCCAATTGACGTAGTCGGGCATGGAACCTGGGCCTGTAATAAAAAGCAGCCTAAAAAGGATGAGTCGTGAAAACGCACAGCAGGCTGATGGTTATCGTCGGAACAGGCTTGGGGACACGCTCGCTCTCCTTATGTACGCATGGGCAGGGGTTAAATCAGGCCGGTGTCAGGCAGTAATACTCGATCAGTTCCCGCAATAGACGCACTGTAGGCGTCAAGCGTGACATTTCGAGGTATTCGCCCGGCTGGTGGGCGCAGGCAATATCGCCAGGGCCAAGCACCAGGGTTTCACAACCAAGGCGCTGAAGATAAGGCGCTTCGGTGCCGAACGCTACTGCTTCGGCGCGATGACCGGTCAATCGTTCCGCGACCCGCACCAGCTCCGCGTCTTCGGCCTGCTCGAACGGCGGCACTTCGGCGAACAGCGGTGCATAGTCGATCTTCACCTTATGGCGCTCGGCCACCGGTTCGAGCTTCTGCCGGATCGCCGCGCGCAACACCTGCGGGTCCATGCCGGGCAAGGGCCGCAGGTCGAACTCCAGGGAACACTGGCCGCAGATGCGGTTGGGGTTGTCGCCGCCGTGGATGCAGCCGAAATTCAGGGTCGGTTGCGGCACGCTGAACTGCGGGTTGCGGTACTCGCGCTGCCAGGCCAGGCGCAGGCCGCGCAGTTCGCCGATGGCGTCGTGCATGGCTTCCAGCGCGCTGTGGCCCAAGCTCGGGTCCGACGAATGGCCGCTGCGACCGAGGATGTCGATGCGTTCCATCATCACGCCTTTATGCAGGCGGATCGGCTTGAGGCCCGTCGGCTCACCAATCACCGCCGCACGCCCCAGCGGGCGCCCGGCCGCCGCCAATGCACGGGCACCGGACATGGAGCTTTCTTCATCACAGGTGGCGAGAATCAGCAGCGGTTGCTTGAACGGCTGATCGAGCAGTGGCAACACCGCTTCGATGGCCAGCGCGAAAAAACCCTTCATGTCGCAACTGCCCAATCCTACCCAGCGACCGTCGACCTCCGTCAGCTTGAGAGGGTCGGTCTTCCACAGCGCGGCGTCATACGGCACGGTATCGCTGTGGCCGGCCAACACCAGGCCACCGGGGCCCGTGCCGAAGCTGGCGAGCAGGTTGAACTTGCCGGGGCTGACAGGCTGGATGTCGATGGCGAAGCCCAGGTCGCCCAGCCAGCCGGCGAGCAGGTCGATCACCGGACGGTTGCTCTGGTCGAGAGACGCTTGGGTGCAACTGACCGACGGCGTGGCAATCAAGGCGGCGAATTGCTCTTTCATGGACGGTAACGGCATGCGCAGTCTCCCTACTTCCCGGATGAACCTCACTATAGAGGCATCTGCACGACACAATAAACCGTTGCGGCGCGTTGCCGGGCTCAGTCCTGTACACTGCACGACCTTGGCAGCCACTCTTTTTCCCGGCTGCGCTCCCGATCCTGGATTTTCCGGCCATGCAGAAAGAAACCGAAATCAAGCTCCGCGTCAGCCGCGAAACACTCGCCGCGCTACGTGAGCACCCGCTACTGAAAAAACGCAACAAAAGTGGCTGGGAACACCTTGAGTTGATGAACCAGTACTTCGACACCCCCGAGCGCGACCTGGCCAAGGCCAAAGTCGCCCTGCGTTTACGCAAGGACGGTGACACCGTGATCCAGACCCTCAAGACCCGCGGCCAAAGCGTCGCCGGCTTGTCGGAGCGTAACGAGTACAACTGGGAACTGCCCAAAGCCAAGCTCGACGTGAAAAAACTCGACGGCGAATGCTGGCCCGAGGAACTCGCCGAGCTGGACAAAAAGACCCTTAAGCCGATCTTCACCACCGACTTCGTGCGCGAACGCGCCGAAATCGCCTGGGGCCGGGGCAAGACCAAGGTGGTGATCGAAGCCGCACTGGACCTGGGCCATGTGGTGGTCGGCAAGCAGAAAGAAGAAATCTGCGAGTTGGAATTGGAACTGCGCGAAGGTGAACCCGCCGCCCTGCTGGAACTGGCCGCCGAACTGGCCGCGACCCTGGCGCTAATGCCATGTGACATCAGCAAGGCCGAACGCGGCTACCGCCTGTATGACGCCAGCAGCTATTCCCTGAGCCTGCCGGCGCCGCAATTGCAGGCCGAAATGCCACTGGACGATGCCTTCGCCGCGATCATGTGGCACCTGCTGGGCAGCAGCCAGCGCCTGGCCGAGCAATACCGTTTCAATGGCCACTGGCGCCTGCTGCAGGACTGGGTCGACAACCTTGGCGAACTGCGCGCCCTGCTCGGCAGCCTCGGCCAGGCCGCGCCGCGTCAATCCACCAGCGAACTGCGCAGCGCACTGGACGCGTTGCTGGAAGACTGGCGCCCGCTGGTCCAGGCCGGTGACGACGATGAAGACATTCGCAAAGCCGCGCCGGAGCAATTCGCCGAGGAATTGACCGACGTGCGCTGGGGCCTGTTCTCGCTGAACACCTCCCGCTGGTTGCTGAACCGCACCTGGACCGCCGACCGCAACGTGCGCGGCAACCGCCAGGGCGCTGCGCAAATCACCAACTGGCTGCCACGCCTGCTGGCCGAAGATGCCGTCGCCCTGCAACTGCCGCGCTATCAGCAGCAACCGGAAGACCTGGCCGAGCAACTGCCGCGCATCGAACGCATCCAGGCCTGGCTGCACCACGCACGCCAGGTGGTAGACATCCCGGAACTCGACCGCCTGTACGGTGAATTGAACAAGCTGGTGCAACTGGCCAACCAGCCGATCACCGATGAATCGCTGGATGCGCGCATGCACCAGGCGATTGCGGTGTATCAGAACCGTGCCTGGAAGACCCTGCTGCGTCTGTAATATCGCCATCGGGAGCAATCCCCCTCTCACTTTGGAATGCATTCCAATGTGGGAGGGGGCTTGCTCCCGATGAGGCCAGCCCTGTCAGCGCAATACTGGCAAGCTAGTGGTGGACTTGATCTCCGACAACGCCACGATCGAATTGACCTCCTGAATCCCCGGCACCATCGACAACTTCTCGAAGAAAAACCGCTCATACGCCTCGATATCCGACGTGACGATGCGCAGCAGAAAATCCACCGCCCCCATCAGCACATAACACTCCAAGACTTCGGGAAACCCACGGATCGCCTCGGTGAACTCGGTGAAGTTGGAGCGCCCGTGGGCATTGAGTTTGACCTCGGCAAAAATCTGCGTATTGAGGCCGATCTTCTTACGGTCCAGCAGCGTGACCTGACCGCGGATCACGCCCTCCTCCTTCAGCCGCTGGATTCGCCGCCAGCATGGCGATTGAGACAGGCCGACCTGCTCGGCGATCTGCGCGCTGGAGAGCGAGGCGTCCTCTTGCAGCAGGGCCAGGATACGGCGGTCGTAGACGTCCAGCTCGCTGTGCATAGAAATACCTATTGTTGTGGCTATCTTGAATTGATTTGTGCATTTTTCTGCGAATCAGGCTCATCTTAGATAAGAAATCTCCGCTGGCGAATGTAAAAATTTCTTCAGTCAAATCTGGAGAGTCAGCATGCACGCCGTCGAAACCACCTACCCCGCTACCCGCGTCGATGCGTGGGCCGTCAATAATCCCCATTGCCAGGCCCATTACCAGATCGTCGCCGAGGCCGAACCCGACGTGCTGTGCCGGGTGCTCAACTATTTCGCGCTGCAACTCCTGACACCCCGGCAGGTCGTTGTGAATCGCCAGGATGACTTGCTGACCCTCGATATCGTGATCGATGGCCTGAGCTGGCACCGCGCCCAAGTGATCGGTGAAAAGATTCGAAACCTGATCAGCGTGTGCTCGCTGGAGATGTGGGCGGCTGATTCCGGGCGGCCTCAGGCGGTGGTGGCAGGCGCCCGGTAAAAGCCTGCAATACACACTGGAAGGCAGCGAACCAGGGGCTGACTAGCCTGGGAATACACCCGGTGCCACCCAGGAATACCTCAATGTCTGTTGATCAGCGATTGGAATTGCCCACGTTGTTACCGGCCCTGGTCGAACAAGGCATGGTCACATTCGATGTGGCTCAGCGCTTGTCGACGCTGCCGCCCGTACCTAACCAGCATCCCCTGGAGTGCATCGCGGCCCAGGGGCCTTGCCTGGAAACCCTGACGCAATGGCTGGCGCAGCGTAGCGGGCAACCTTACCTGCGTATCGACCCGCTGAAGATCGATGTGGCGACGCTGGTGCCGTTGATGTCCCACGCGTTCGCCCAGCGCCACGGCATTCTTGCGGTGGCCGTGGATGCGCAGAGCATCACAGTTGCTAGCGCCGAGCCGTATGTCAGCGCCTGGGAAGCCGGGCTGGCGCAGGTGCTCAAGCGCTCGATCAAGCGCGTGGTCGCCAACCCCCAGGCCATCCAGCGCTGCATCGGGGAGTTTTACCGCCTGGCGAAGTCGGTCAGCGGGGCCGATCAAACAACGCCTGCGCCGGGCCATTTCGACCTGCTCAACCTCGGCGCCGGCGACCAGGCGCCGGATGCCAACGACGCGCATATCGTCAATATCGTCGACTGGCTGTTGCAGTACGCGTTCGGCCAGCGGGCCAGCGATATCCACATCGAGCCGTGTCGCGACCAGGGCCGCGTGCGTTTTCGCATCGATGGACTGCTGCATGACGTCTATCAGTTTCCGCCCCAGGTCACGATGGCGGTGGTCAGCCGCCTGAAAAGCCTGGGCCGGATGAACGTGGCGGAAAAACGCAAGCCGCAAGACGGGCGGGTCAAGACCAAAACCCCGGCGGGCGCGGAGGTTGAATTGCGCCTTTCAACCTTGCCCACGGCGTTTGGCGAGAAACTGGTGATGCGGATTTTCGACCCCCAGGTACTGCTCAGGGACTTCGACCAGCTTGGCCTCTCGGCCCAGGACCAAGAGCGCTGGCACAGCCTGACCCGCCAGACCCACGGCATCATCCTGGTCACCGGCCCCACCGGCTCCGGCAAGACCAGCACCCTCTACACCACCCTCAAGCGCCTGGCGAGCCGTGAGGTCAACCTGTGTACGGTGGAAGATCCGATCGAGATGGTCGAGCCGGCGTTCAACCAGATGCAGGTGCAGCACAATATCGGCCTGACCTTCGCCAGCGGCATCCGTGCGTTGCTGCGCCAAGACCCGGACATCATCATGATCGGCGAGATTCGCGACCAGGAAACCGCCGAGATGGCGATCCAGGCCGCGCTGACCGGGCACCTGGTGCTGTCGACCCTGCACACCAACGATGCGCCGAGTGCGATCAGCCGTTTGCAGGAACTGGGAATTGCTCATTATTTGATCAAGGCCACATTATTGGGCGTGATGGCGCAGCGCCTGGTGCGACTCTTGTGTCCCGACTGCAAACGCACGACGAGCGGCAAGCACACCACAGCGATCGGGTGCGCAGAGTGTCGTGACAGCGGTTATCGTGGGCGCGCCGGGGTCTACGAAATCATGGTGCTGGACGACGCGCTCAAGTCGCTGATCACCCCTTGTACCGACGTGCAGGCCTTGCGCCGGACGGCGCTCCGGCAAGGTATGGGCAGCCTGCGAATGGCCGGCATGCACAGGGTTGAAGCCGGGCTGACCAGCCTGGCGGAAGTCTTACGGGTCACGCCTGGGGATTCAGAAACAAATCCGTTGGCTGTCGGGCGGTGAAATCCTTCTTATCGCAGACAACCCCGCTACAATCGGCCGAACGTCGTTTTACTGACATCTTCAGATAGGGAATCGCTATGCAGATCGGAACCGTACTGCTTCTTTTCGTGGGATTGGCCATCGCCATCCTGTTCATGGGCTTCAAAGTCGTGCCCCAGGGCTATCAGTGGACGGTCGAACGCTTCGGCCGCTACACCAACACGCTCAAGCCCGGCCTCAACATCATCATCCCGGTCATGGACCGCATCGGTCGCAAGATCAACGTGATGGAAAGCGTGCTGGATATCCCGCCCCAGGAAGTGATCACCGCCGACAACGCCACCGTGCAGATCGACGCCGTGTGCTTCTTCCAGGTGGTCAACACCGCCCAGGCCGCATATGAGGTGAACAACCTCGAACATGCCATCCGCAACCTGTTGCAGACCAACATCCGTACCGTACTCGGTTCCATGGAACTGGATGCGATGCTCAGCCAGCGTGACGGCATCAACGAAAAACTGTTGCGCACCGTCGACGAAGCCACGGCGCCGTGGGGTATCAAGATCACCCGGATCGAGATCAAGGACATCAGCCCGCCTGCTGACCTGATGGCCGCCATGTCGGGCCAGATGAAAGCCGAGCGGATCAAGCGTGCACAGATCCTCGAAGCCGAAGGCCTGCGGGCGTCGGCGATCCTGACCGCCGAAGGCAAGAAGCAGGCGCAGATCCTCGAAGCGGAAGGCGGACGCCAAGCCGCGTTCCTGGAGTCCGAAGCCCGCGAGCGTCAAGCCGAGGCAGAAGCCCGCGCCACCCAAGTCGTCTCCGAAGCGATCGCCACCGGTAACGTGCAGGCCATCAACTACTTCGTCGCACAAAAATACATCGATGCGCTGGGCAAACTGGCTTCCGCCAACAACAGCAAGGTGATCCTCATGCCGCTGGAAGCCAGCCAGGTGATCGGCGCTGTGGGCGGTATCGGCGAAATCGTCAAAGCGACTTTCGACAACAAGAAAGGCTGAGGCCATCGCCATGTGGGATTTCCTGCAGCATCTATCGTTTTGGGATTGGCTGGCGCTGGGGACGGTGTTGCTGATTCTTGAGGTGTTCGGCGCCGGCGGCTACCTGTTGTGGATGGGTATTGCCGCCGCTGCCGTGGGCGTGATCAAGTTCCTGGTGCCGCCGCTCGGGCTGGAATGGCAACTGCTGCTGTTCGCGGTATTGTCGATATTGACGGCGGTGTACTGGTGGAAACGCCAGCGCAGCAGCGCCAAGGCCAGCGACCAACCGGGGCTCAACGAGCGGGGTTCTGAGCTGATCGGCCACACGTTTGTCGTGCATCAGGCGATTGTGGATGGCCGCGGCAAGATAAAAGTCGGCGATGGCGTGTGGATCGTGACCGGCCCGGACACCCCCGTAGGCGCTCATGTACGCGTGATTGCACAGGATGGGACGGTTTTGCAGGTTGAAACTGTTTAGTCAGTGATGGAACTCGATTGGGTTAACTACAATCATAATGTACAGATAACCCACCCGGAGTCACCCGCCATGCGTCTCAAATATGCTGTCGCCACCCTCGCTGTGCTTTCCCTACCTGTCGGCTCAGCCATGGCCGACAGTTTCTGGCGCAATGTCATCTCGTCGGGCGCCACAACCGGCTCGACGTACCTGACCTTCAAGGACCACAAGCTGGTGGTTGCCGCCCAAGACGACGCAGGCAGCTTCGTTGCCAGCGACGGCGGCATCCGCGGCCCGTACCTGGAAGCCGCCATGCAGAAAGTCCGCGCCGACAACCCTGGCCTCCAAGCCACGGACATGGAATTGGCCAACGCTATCCTCGCGAAAAACGCTGTCACCGAGTAAGACTCGCCCCATAAAAAATGCCGCTTCTGAGCGGCATTTTTTTTGGATCATTTCCTACAGTCATCGCCCCCGGGCACTACGCAGATAGTCTATTTTTTCCAGCCGCTGACAGAGAAGTCCTGTCGAACCCTCAAGGGCTAGGCAACAAGCTAAGGGTTCCCTTTACATCAAGCGAATCCCCTCCATGCAAAAACTTGCCTACGCGCTGCTGCTCTCTGCGCTCTTTACCCCCTACGCCCATGCAGAAAACTGGTACGGGTCGTTAAAGCTCAACCACGCCCGCCAGAATCTCTCCAGCGCTCTACTGACCAGCCCACGCGTCACCGACCGGGTGGAGGCGCCCGATAGCAGCAAGTCTATCGTCGCCTCTTTCGCCACGGGTTATGCCTTTGCCGATGGCTGGCGCCTGGAAGGGGAATACACCATGCCGAAGAATTCGACCTTCAAATCCTACTGGGCGCCCTTCAATGCCAACGTCAACAGCCTGCAGGTCCATAGCCAGCGCTTGATGCTCAATGGCTACAAGGACATCCCGATCAATGATTGGCTGTCGTTTTACGGCATGGCCGGGGTGGGGGTGGCGCGGATTAGCGCCGAGGGCTACCAAACCAACGAGACCCGGCGTTTTGCCAATAACCGCCAGCACAATTTCGCCTACAGCGTCGGCATGGGGCTGGAGGCCAAGATCAGCGAACAACTCACCCTCGGCGCCGGCTATCGCTATATCGCCATGGGCGATGTGGAAACGGGCTACAACACCTTCGCCAACCGCGTGAACGCACGGGATGAGCAGCTCAAAGGCAAGCTCAAAGAGCAGAATATGTTTCTGGAGGCGCGCGTTTCCTTCTGACTCGCAGCAGAAAATGCCGCGTTCAATGCGGTATTTTCGCCGTTTGGGTGACGTTTCATTCACAGAAGACAGGCTATATTCAGTCAAGCCGTGCAACCATGCCGGTATTGATACGCCTTCTCTCATCGTCTATCTGAAACGGATGCCTTCGTCGTCATGAGCCAACAGCCCTTTCTGCCATTTTCCAAACCTACCATTGATGAAGCCACCATCTCGGCGGTCGGTGATGTACTCCGTTCAGGCTGGATCACCAGCGGGCCGAAAGTGCAGGCGTTCGAAGCGCAGTTGTCGGAATACTTTGGCGGGCGACCGGTACGCACCTTCAACTCGGGCACCTGCACCATGGAGATCGCCCTGCGCATCGCCGGTATCGGGCCGGGTGATGAAGTCATCACCACGCCGATCTCCTGGGTCGCCACGGCCAACGTGATTCTGGAAGTCGGCGCCACGCCGGTGTTTGCCGATATCGACCCGGTAACCCGCAATATCGACTTGGCCCAGGTCGAAGCGGCCATTACCCCGCGCACCAAAGCGATCATCCCGGTGTACCTGGCCGGCCTGCCCGTGGATATGCCGATGCTTTACGCACTGGCCAACAAGTACAACCTGCGTATCGTTGAGGATGCCGCCCAGGCACTGGGTTCGAGCTGGAACGGTGAGCGGATCGGCTCCACCGGCGACTTCGTGTCGTTCAGCTTCCAGGCGAACAAGAACATCACCTCTTCCGAGGGCGGCTGCCTGGTGTTGAACAACGCCGACGAAGCACGCCTGGCAGAGAAGTACCGCTTGCAGGGCGTCACCCGCACCGGCTTCGACGGCCTGGACGTGGATGTGCTGGGCGGCAAGTTCAACATGACCGACATCGCCGCCGCCATCGGCCTGGGGCAATTTGCCCATATCCAGGAGATCACCGCTCACCGCCAGAACCTGGCGCGGCACTACTTCAAGTGCTTCGGCAGTGATTTTGAAGAACAATCCGGCGCGCAACTGCCACCGGCAGATTTCGAAAACAGCAACTGGCACCTGTTCCAACTGGTCCTGCCGGAGCGCCAGGACGGTCTGCCCGCCCGTGCCACATTCATGGAGCAGATGCAGGCCCACGGCGTCGGCATTGGCTATCACTACCCGCCGATCCACCTGTTGAGCCTGTATCGGGCACAGGGTTTCAAGGAAGGCATGTTCCCGGTGGCGGAGCGTGTTGGGCGTTTGATCGTGTCGTTGCCGATGTTCACGGCGATGACAGAGGCGGATGTGGAACGCTCGGTAGCGGCCGTGAAGGCCGTGTTGAAACGCTGAAAGCCAGTTGCAGGAGCCGGGTGACCGGCTCCTGCAGCGGAATCACTCGCCGATGGCGGCCTTGTAGGCGTCAGCATCGAGCAATTTGGCCAGGTCGGCGTCAACGCTGCTTGGCTTGAGCTTGAAGATCCAAGCGCCGTAAGGGTCGGTGTTCAGCAACTCAGGGCTGCCACCCAGTTCTTCGTTAACCGCAATCACTTCGCCAGCAACTGGCGAGTAGATATCAGAAGCCGCTTTAACCGACTCCACGACACCCGCCGTGTCACCCGCCGCAAACACTTTGCCGACTTCGGCCAACTCTACAAACACCACATCACCCAAGGCTTCCTGGGCATGGTCGGAGATCCCGACGGTGACGGTGCCGTCGGCTTCCAAACGGGCCCATTCATGACTTTCGGCAAAACGCAGGCCGGCAGGGATATCGCTCATAGTCTATGTCCTCAAGAAGAAATGTCAGCGGCCATTGGCCTGCCGGAATAGTTAGATCAAGGTTTTACCATGGCGCACAAAGGTCGGTTTGACCACTCGAACCGGATACCACTTGCCGCGGATTTCCACTTCGGCCCGATCGGCTGTCGCCGTCGGTACACGCGCCAAAGCAATGGATTTGCTCAGCGTAGGAGAGAAACTACCACTGGTGATCTCCCCTTCGCCAACATTGGCGATACGAACCACCTGGTGAGCGCGCAAAACCCCACGCTCTTCCAGCACCAAACCGACCAATTTGGTCTGCACACCGGCCGCCAGTTCGGCTTCCAGCGCGGCGCGGCCGATGAAACGGCGCTCGGCCGGTTCCCAGGCAATGCTCCAGGCCATGTTGGCCGCCAGGGGCGAAACGTCCTGGTGGATATCCTGGCCATACAGGTTCATACCGGCTTCCAGGCGCAGGGTGTCACGGGCGCCGAGGCCGATGGGTGAAATACCCGCGCCCACCAGATCGTTGAAAAATCCTGGGGCCTGATCGGCTGGCAGGACAATTTCCAGGCCGTCTTCGCCGGTGTAGCCGGTGCGGGCGATAAACCAATCGCCGTCGGCCTGGCCTTCGAAGGGCTTTAGCTGGTGGATCAGGGTGCCACGCGACTGAGTCACCAGCTCGGCGATTTTCTGCCGGGCGTGGGGGCCCTGGATAGCGAGCATGGACAGTTCGGAACGCTCGTGCAGTTGCGCCTGATAAGTGCCCAACTGCGCCTGCATCCAGGCCATGTCCTGGTCACGGGTGGCGGCGTTGACCACCAGACGATAACCGGTGTCGGTGCGGTAGACGATCATGTCGTCCACCACCCCACCGTGCTCGTTGAGCATGGCGCTGTACAATGCACGGCCGCAGCTATGCAAACGGTCGACGTCATTGGCCAGCAGGTACTGGAGCCATTCCTTGGCCTGGGGGCCGGTGACATCGATCACGGTCATATGAGATACATCGAACACCCCGCAGTCGCGTCGCACCTGATGGTGTTCTTCCACTTGCGAGCCATAGTGCAGAGGCATATCCCAACCGCCAAAATCGACCATTTTCGCGCCGAGGGCGAGATGCAGGTCATACAGAGGCGTGCGCTGTCCCATGGGTTTCTCCTTCCGGGCTTGGCGAAGGTACGCAGGGCTGCGGGATGGGCTGAACACCTTGAATTAAAAGGCCTGCCGCCACATCCAACGAGCCGGTCCGAAACACGGAGCGTACCGAATGCCGCGCATTGTAGCCTCAAGCCGTAGGACTGGCACCTAACCGATTTGTCGAGCGGAGCGTCGTATCAGTCCAACCACCGGCAACAGGCCGACCAGCACCAAGGTCAAGGCTGGCAATGATGCCCGCGCCCACTCCCCTTCACTGGTCATCTCAAAGATCCGCACCGCCAGGGTGTCCCAGCCAAACGGGCGCATCAGCAGGGTCGCGGGCATTTCCTTGAGCACGTCGACGAACACCAGCAACGCGGCGCTCAGGGTGCCCGGCAGCAATAACGGAAGATACACTTTGCAAAACAGTCGTGGGCCGCTCACCCCAAGGCTGCGCGCCGCTTCGGGCAACGATGGACGAATACGCGCCAAGCTGTTTTCCAGCGGCCCGTAAGCCACCGCCAGGAAGCGCACCAGATACGCCAGCACCAAGGCCGACAAACTGCCCAGCAACAAGGGCTTGCCCGCGCCGCCGAGCCAGCCCGACAACGGCACCACCCATTCACGGTCCAGGTAACTGAACGCCAACATGATCGACACCGCCAGTACCGAGCCCGGCAAGGCATATCCGACGTTGGCCAGGCCGATGGCGGAACGAATCGCCCGGGTCGGTGCCAGGCGGTTGGCGAAGGCCAGGATCAGGGCCACGCCGACAGTGACCAGCGCCGCGATACCGCCCAGGTAGAGGGTGTGGACGATCAGGCCCGTATAGCGCTCGTCCAGGTCGAAGCGGCCGCGCTGCCAGAACCAGGCGACCAGTTGCAGCATCGGAATGACAAAGGCACAGGCAAACACCAGGCCGCACCAACCACTCGCCACCGCCGCCTTCCACCCGCGCAGGTGATACAGCGCCTTGCCGCGCGGCCGCTCATTGCTCGGCCGACTGGCACCGCGGGCACGACGCTCGCCGTAAAGCACCAGCATCACCACCAGCAGCAACAGGCTGGCCAGTTGGGCCGCGCTGGACAGGCTGAAAAAGCCGTACCAGGTCTTGTAAATGGCGGTGGTGAAGGTATCGAAGTTGAACACCGAGACCGCACCGAAATCCGCCAAGGTCTCCATCAGCGCCAGGGCCACCCCGGCGCCAATCGCCGGCCGCGCCATGGGCAGGGCCACGCGCCAGAAGGCTTGCCAGGGCGATTGCCCCAGCACGCGCGCCGCTTCCATCAGGCCCTTGCCCTGGGCCAGGAACGCCGTGCGCGCCAGCAAATAAACGTAGGGATAAAACACCAGCACCAACACGACGACCACCCCACCGGTGGAGCGCACGCGGGGCAGGCGCAAGCCGCTGCCGAATGTTTCACGCAGCAGGGTTTGCACCGGCCCCGCGAAGTCCAGCAGGCCGACAAACACAAACGCCAGCACATACGCCGGGATCGCGAACGGCAGCATCAGCGCCCAATCGAGCCAGCGCCGCCCGGGAAATTCGCAGAGGCTGGTCAGCCACGCCAGGCTCACACCCAACAGGGTCACGCCGACGCCAACGCCGAGCACCAGGGTCAAGGTATTGCCCAACAGGCGCGGCATCTGGGTTTCCCACAGATGGGACCAGATTTGCACATCGATACTTTGCCAGGACAGCAACAGCACGCTCAGCGGCAGCAACACCAGGGCGGCGACGCTGAAGACCGGCAGGTACCAGCGGCGTTGGGCGGAGTGGGCCAAGAGCAAATTCCCTGGGAAAGGATGATCTACAGACAGACACAAAACAGTGTGGGAGGGAGCTTGCTCCCGATAGCGCAGTGCCAGTCACCTCATCAGTGACTGACCGACCGCCATCAGGAGCAAGCCCCCTCCCACAGACACATTCAGTTCCAGCCGGCCCGATCCATCAAGCGAATCGCCTCTGCCTGGCGCTTGCCCGCGACTTCCACCGGCAAGGTGTCCGCCACGAACTTGCCCCAACTGGCCACTTCAGCCGACGGCGCCACCACCGGGTTGGCCGGGAATTCCTGGTTCACGTCGGCAAAAATCTTCTGCGCCTCAGGCGTGGTCATCCATTCCACCAGCGCCTTGGCCGCTTCGGGGTGCGGCGCGTGCTTGGTCAGGCCGATGCCGGATAGGTTCACATGCACGCCACGGTCGCCCTGGTTCGGCCAGAACAGCTTCACCGCCAGGTTCGGCTTCTGCTTGTGCAGGCGGCCGTAGTAGTAAGTGTTGACGATGCCAACGTCGCACTGCCCGGCGTTGATCGCTTCGAGCACGGCGATATCGTCGGAGAACACATCGGTGGACAGGTTATTGACCCAGCCCTTGACGATTTCTTCGGTCTTGGCCGCGCCATGGGTTTCGATCAGGGTGGCGGTCAGCGACTGGTTGTAGACCTTTTTCGCCGTGCGCAGGCACAGGCGGCCTTCCCATTGTTTGTCGGCCAGGGCTTCGTAGGTGGTCAGCTCGCCCGGCTTCACCCGGTCGGTGGAATAGGCGAGGGTCCGCGCACGCAGGCTCAACCCGGTCCAGGCATGGGTGGACGAGCGGTATTGCAGCGGAATATTGGCGTCGATCACCTTGGAGGTGAACGGTTGCAGGATGCCCATCTGCTCGGCCTGCCAGAGGTTGCCGGCGTCCACGGTGAGCAGCAGGTCGGCGGTAGCGTTTTCGCCCTCGGCCTTGATGCGCTGCATCAGAGGGGCTTCCTTGTCGGTGATGAACTTCACCTGCACCCCGGTTTTCTGGGTGTAGGCATCGAACACCGGCTTGATCAGTTCGTCGATGCGCGAGGAGTAGACCACGACTTCGTCGGCCGCCTGCACGGTGGAGCTGCCGATGAGGGTGAGTGCCAGGGCAGTCAGGAGGCGCTTGGGTGCCGACATGGGTGCGGTCTCTCGTGAACAAAAGAGCACAAATGATAAGGACTCACATTTAGCATCTCAATCAAACACTCAGCGGAGGAGTTACGAGATGTTGCACGACCGCGATCGGCAGTTCATCGCGGGCACGCCCGGCGCCCACAAGGCACTGTATTGTGTGTCAGGGTTTGGCCAGCTCCGGCAGATCCCCGGTCAAGCCAAGGGCTTGGCGCACGAAGATCGCCTTGGCTTCCGGCATCTGGTCGACCACCTTCAAGCCGGCATTGCGCAGCCAACGCAACGGCAGTTGATCGGCCTGGAACAAGCGCTCGAAACCTTCCATCGCCGCCATCAGCGCCAGGTTATGCGGCATGCGCCGACGCTCATAGCGGCTCAGTACTTTCACATCCGCCAGGCGTTCACCGCGTTCGGTCGCCGATAACAGCACCTCGGCCAGCACGGCCGCGTCGAGAAAACCCAGGTTCACGCCCTGCCCCGCCAACGGGTGGATCACATGGGCCGCGTCACCGATCAACGCCAGGCCTTCGGCCACATAACGTTTGGCGTGGCGCTGGCGCAATGGCACGCACACGCGCGGGTCGGCGCTGAGCACCGTGCCCAGCCGCCCTTCGAAGGCGCGCTCCAGCTCACGGCAGAAGTGTTCATCATCCAACGCCATCAGGCGCGCGGACTCAACCGGCGTGGTCGACCAGACGATCGAACACCAGTCCTCCTGCCCATCGCGCACCAGTGGTAAAAACGCCAGCGGGCCGGTGTCGGTAAAGCGTTGCCAAGCTGTGCGCTGGTGCGGCTGGCTGCTGCGCACGCTGGTGACGATAGCGTTGTGCAGGTAATCCCATTCGCGGGTCGCGGTGCCGGTCAAACGACGTACTGCGGAGTTGGCGCCATCGGCCGCGACCACCAGCGGCGCGCGCAGCGTGCGGCCGTCGGCCAGGGTCAGCAGCCAGTCATCGCCGGAGCGGCGCATCTGTTCCAGGCGCGCATTGGCCAGCAGGCCCAGGTCGCAGTCGTGCAGGCGATCGAGCAAGGCATCCTGGACCACGCGGTTTTCGACGATATGCCCGAGCACTTCGGCATGCACGCTGGCCGCCGAAAAATGGATCTGCCCGGTGCCACTGCCGTCCCACACCTGCATCTCGCCATACGGGCTGGCGCGCCGTTCGACGATGCCGTCCCACACGCCAAGGCGCTCAAGGATGCGCTGGCTGGCGACCGACAAGGCGCTCACCCGTGGCTCGAAGGCAGCGTCACGCTCGAACGGCTTGACGCTCAGCGGGCTGCCATCCAGCAACAGCACCTGCAGGCCACTGCCCTGCAACGCCAGCGCCAGGGCGCTCCCGACCATTCCGGCCCCGACAATCAGCACATCTGCGCGCATGTCCATGCTTTAAGCCTGTCTCGCTCGCGGCTTGCGCCGCACGTAAAGGGTTTTGTCGACCCGCGCCACCAGGGTGCCGGAGCCGTCATGAATCTGGACCTTGAGGTGGGGCAAGTACTTCTCGCCGCCCTCCGTCTGTCGACGAACCTCATCCAGCAAGGCATCGTCGATGGAAAATTCGGCATACACCGGGCCTTTGCCCGGCGAGATGAAGTCGATGCTCGCGGCCTTGTCCCAGACGATGTAGTCGCGGCCCAGGTTCTCCATCAGCATCAACATGTAGAACGGGTCGACCATCGAATACAGGCTGCCGCCGAATTGCGTACCGACGTAGTTACGGTTGTACCAGCCCAGGCCCATGCGCACTTTGACATGCCGGAAATCCGCGCTCATCTGCTGCACGCGAACCCCCGCGCCCAAATACGGCGGATACACACTCATGACCCAACGCAACAAGCGCGCTTTGCCCAGACGGGCGATCAGCCACTTACGCATCCGGACGCGTGCCCAGGCCCATGGCTTGACGGGCGAACCAGCGTTTGGCCGGCGGTAGCAAATCCAGACCCAGCAAGCCCATGTTGCGCCCCAGCGCGACCAGCGGCTGGGCGCTGCCGAACAGGCGCGTGACCTGATCGGAGAAGCCCACGGTCAGCTTCTGATCCATGCGCTGCCGCTCGCGATATGCCTGCAAGGTCGCCAGGTCACCCGGCACCGCTGGCCCGGCCAGCAAGGCCTCGGCCAGGGCACTCGCATCGCGCAGGGACAGGTTGAAACCCTGCCCCGCAATCGGGTGCAGGCTGTGGGCGGCATTGCCGAGGATCGCCAGGTGCGAACGTACTTGTTCTTCGGCTTCCACCAGGGTCAGCGGGTACAGATGCCGCGCCCCGACTTGCTTCAAGGTGCCCAGGCGGTAGCCGAACACGCCCTGCAATTCACTGAGGAAACTGCGCTCATCCAGGTTGGCCAGACGCTGCGCGTCCATGCCGGCACGGGTCCAGACCAACGCGCAGCGGTTGTCCGGCAGCGGCAGCAGGGCCATCGGGCCGTCGTCGGTGAAACGCTCGAAGGCTTCGCCGTTGTGGGCTTCGCTCGGGGTGATATTGGCGATCAGCGCGCTCTGGTTGTACGGGCGGGCTTTCACGGCGATACCCAATTGCTCACGCAGGCCGGAGCGACCGCCGTCGGCCAGCACGGCAAGGTCACACTCGAGCACGGTTTCGTCGTTGAGGGTCAGGCGATAGCCGTCGGGCAACGGCTCCATGCGCGTGACTTCAGCCGGGCAGCGCCAACTGACCACGTCCTTATCCAGGCCTTGCCACAGGCATTGGCCGAGCCAGGCGTTTTCCACTACGTAGCCGAGGGCCGGCACGCCCTCTTCCATGGCGGACAAACGCGCAGTGGAGAAGCGCCCGCGGTCCGACACATGAATCTGCTTGATCGGTTCGGCGCGGCGGGAGATGGCCTGCCACAGGCCCAAACGCTGATAAATCTGCCGTGCGCCATAGGACAGCGCCGAAGAGCGAGCGTCGTAGCTCGGCTGGTAGCTGTCGCCCGGCGCGAAGGGTTCGATCAGTACGATCTTCCAGCCCCGCGCCTTGGCCCCGGCCTGCAACGCCAACGCCAGGCTGGCGCCCACCAGGCCGCCGCCGATAATGGCCAGGTTGACCCGGCTCATCGGGCGGCCGCCATCAACGCTTCGATGTCGGCGACGGTCTTGGGCACGCCGCTGGTCAGAATCTCACAGCCTTGTTTGGTCACTACCACGTCGTCCTCGATGCGCACGCCAATGCCACGCCATTTCTTTGCCACGTTCTGGTTGTCCGGCGAAATATAGATCCCCGGCTCCACGGTCAACGCCATGCCGACTTCCAGCACACGCCATTCACCGCCCACTTTGTACTCGCCGACATCATGCACATCCATCCCCAGCCAGTGGCCGGCGCGGTGCATATAGAAAGGCTTGTAGGCTTCGCTAGCGATCAGTTCGTCAACGTCACCTTGCAGTAAACCCAGCTTCACCAGCCCGGCGGTGATGACCTGCACGGTGGCCTCATGGGCCTGGTTCCAATGCTTGTTCGGTGCAATCTCGGCGAAGGCGGCTTCCTGGGAGGCCAGCACGACTTCATAGATCGCCTTTTGCTCGGGCGAGAACGTGCCGTTGACCGGCCAGGTGCGGGTGATGTCGCTGGCGTAGCAGTCGATCTCACAACCGGCGTCGATCAGCACCAGATCACCGTCCTTGAGCAGCGCGTCATTCTGCTGGTAATGCAGGATGCAGCTGTTGCGCCCAGCAGCGACGATGGAGCCATAGGCCGGCATCTTCGCGCCGCCTTTGCGGAACGCGTAATCCAGCTCGGCTTCGAGGCTGAACTCATGCAAGCCAGCGCGGCTGGCCTGCATGGCCCGCACGTGGGCCGCGCAGGAAATTCGCGCAGCTTCACGCATCACCTTCACTTCCGCCGCCGATTTATACAGGCGCATGTCGTGGAGCAGATGATCCAGGGCAACAAATTCGTTCGGCGGCTGGGCGCCCAGGTGCGCTTTAGAGCGGATGACGTTGATCCACTCCATCAGGTGCCGGTCGAACTCGGCATTGCTGCCCATGGCCGAATACACCCGGTCGCGGCCTTCGATCAGGCCGGGGAGGATGTCGTCGATATCGGTGATGGGGAAGGCATCGTCGGCGCCGAAATCACGCACCGCGCCTTCGGTGCCTGCGCGCAGGCCGTCCCACAGTTCGCGCTCGGCATTGCGTTCGCGACAGAACAGCACGTACTCGCCGTGCTGGCGACCGGGCATCAGCACGATCACCGCCTGGGGCTCGGGGAAGCCGCTCAGGTACTGGAAATCGCTGTCCTGGCGGTAGACATGTTCGACATCACGGTTGCGGATGGCCACGGCAGCGGCCGGTAGAATCGCGATGCTGTTGGGCACCATCTGCGCCATGAGCGCCTTGCGGCGACGGGTGTATTCCGCTTTCGGGATATGGATCATGGGCAGATGGGTTTCCTTTCTTGGTGCAGTGACAGCCTTAGTGCAACGACGGCTTAGCCGCGACCGGTTCAGCGGACTTGCGGGTCTCGGTGAACAGCAGCAACGGCGCGACGCGCAGGTACTCCATGACTTCCATGTAGTCGCCTTCACCGTCTTCGGATTCTTCCAGGGCATCTTGCACCTGGGAGATGGCGGCCAGGTCCTGCAGCACTTCCTTGGCGTCGGTGCTCAGCTCCAGGCCGCTGGCGTTCACGCCAAAACCGTGGAGGAAGCCCTGGCACCATTGGCCCAGCGCGGCAGCGCGCTCGGTGAGCGGTGCATCGTCGGTCGGCAGCAGCAGAACCACGGTGACGTCATCACCGGTCAGCTCGCCCTTGACCATTTCCTGCAGGCCGATCAGCGCGTTACGCACGTTCTCGGTGGGTTCGGTTTCCAGCAGTTCGGCCACATCGGCCAACCAGTTGTCGGCGTCAAAGCCAACACCGGTGCAACTGCGGCCCAGCAACACGCCGTGCAGTTCGGCAGGCGAGCAAGGATGACCGCTGGTGCTCAGCAGTTTGGTAAAAGCATCATACGGGGAGTTCTGAATGGGCATGGTGAGCTAGGCGCCAGACGGCGCAATGTCTAGAATGGAGCGCTGTATCCTAGCACCGGCAGACGTACCAAGACTATCAAGGGCGTCAGATCGTTTATCCTGCAGTTGCCATTCATCAGACAAATCCAGTGGAACCCAATGGAAGACACCGACCTGCAAGCGCTGATGGCCAGATTCGAATTGCTAATTGATCGGGTCGAGCAACTAAAGAGGCAAAACGGACTCCTATTAGCTCAGGAAAAGACCTGGCGCGAGGAACGCGCTCACCTCATTGAAAAAAACGAAATCGCCCGGCGTAAGGTCGAATCGATGATTTCGCGCCTGAAGGCCCTGGAGCAAGACTCATGAGTTCAAGCAATAGCGTCACCGTGCAGATTCTCGACAAAGAATATTCGATCATTTGCCCCCAGGAAGAGCGCAGCAACCTGGTGAGCGCCGCCCGCTACCTGGATGGCAAGATGCGTGAAATCCGCAGCAGCGGCAAAGTAATCGGCGCCGACCGCATCGCCGTGATGGCCGCGCTGAATATCACCCACGATTTGCTGCACAAGCAGGAGCGCCCTGACGTACAGGCCAGCGGCTCGACGCGCGAGCAGGTGCGTGACCTACTGGAGCGTGTGGACCTGGCACTGTCCAACGATTCCGAGGCACCCAAGGGCTGATTGCCGCGCCCGTTTAAGGTATACTCGCCCCACTCCCTGGCGTGCTTGCCAGTCGGCGATGTCCCGGAGCCGATTCGCACTACCCTGGAAGTTGCACGTTTGGCTGGTGTGCATGTCCGCTAGACGGAAAGCCTTAAAGCCTACTGCATCTTCCACCTTGAACTTTCGGGTTCAAGGGCTTAGTCGACAGCGGTTCTGTCGGGGAGCCTGAATCCCAAACTCAATGCCAGTCCCAGGACTGGCATTGTTTTATGAGCCGAAAAACCATGACCGAACCTGCGCCGCTTTCCCGTCCGCAACTTCGACGCATGTTGCGCAACGCCCGCCGCGCCCTCACGCCGAGCGAGCAACGCGAAGCCGCCCAAGGCGTGTATCGGCAACTGGCACAGCACCCGCTGTTTCGCCGGGCCAAACATATTTCCCTGTATCTACCGACGGACGGTGAAATCGATCCGCGCTTGCTGCTGCGTGCGGCCCAGCGGCGGGGCAAGGCCACCTACCTGCCGGTGCTCAGCGCCTGGCCACGGACCAAGATGGTGTTCCAGCGTGTTCGGCCTGGGGAGAAGCTGCTGCCCAATCGCTTTCGCATTCTTGAACCACGCACGAATGTCCGCCGCCAGCGCAAGGTCTGGGCGCTGGATCTGGTGTTATTGCCATTGGTTGGGTTCGATGACGCGGGTGGGCGCCTGGGCATGGGCGGCGGCTTTTATGACCGCAGCCTGGCTTACCTGGCGCGCCGCCAGCACTGGCGCAAGCCGACGCTGTTGGGCCTGGCCCATGAATGTCAGAAAGTCGAACGATTGGTGCAGGCGAGCTGGGATGTGCCGTTGGCGGGCACCGTCACCGATAAGAAATGGTATATCGCGCAGGCGTCGCTGGAACCTGCGACGCCCTGAAGAAGGGTTAACGCTTGAACGGTTGTGGCGGCTGCTGAGTCAGCTCAATGGGCGCATCGGTCTTGTTCGACCACAAGCTCTGCGCATACCCGGTGGTCACGACGCCCAGACCAAACAAAATAACCAATATCCATAGTAAATCCGGTTTACGTTGCATCGATTGCCCCCCTTCAGGCACCTCGTACACGATGACAACAACGTTCCAAAGTAGTCCGTTGCAGCTGCGTCAAGCTTAAAATCCCGGCATTCTGCGTTAACGTGAACCAACACGCAAACCTTGACGCCAACCGACCGTCGGTTTGTCATGCAATTGCCCGACAACCTGTCCAACGCCTTTTTCAGGAGCCGCCCAATGGCCTACTGGCTGATGAAATCCGAGCCCGACGAACTTTCCATTACCGGCCTGGAACACCTCGGCGAAACGCCATGGGATGGGGTTCGCAACTATCAAGCGCGCAACTTTCTGCGCGCGATGGCGGTGGGCGATGCGTTTTTCTTCTACCACTCCAGTTGCCCGGAGCCTGGCATTGCCGGCATCGGCAAAATCGTCGCGGCGGCGTATCCCGACCCCACCGCGCTGGACCCTTCCAGCCACTATTTCGACGCCAAGGCCGGCCCGGACAAAAACCCGTGGAGCGCGATCAACGTGGCCCACGTCCAGACGTTTCCCAAGGTACTCGGCCTGGGCTATCTGAAGCAACAAACCGCACTGGCCGAACTGCCGCTGGTGCAAAAAGGCAGCCGTCTCTCGGTGATGCCGGTGACCGCCGAGCAATGGTCAGCGGTACTCGCGCTGCGCTAAACAGCAGAACCTTACAGTCACGCGCCCAACGCATGCATCTGCACCGCAACCGGGTTAGGCTTGCGCTTCATTTGACCCGTATCAAGCGCCCTCGGGCCGAACCGGTCAGACTAGGACGCTAACACCGCAGGAAGCAACCATGTCGACGAACCATCGCACCTCCCAGTTGTTTGCCACCCTCCTGATTGTGTTGCTGCTCGCCGCCGGCGGTTTCGGTTACTGGAAATCCACCCAGGACCGCCTGCCCGAAGGCTTGAGCATGGGCAATGGCCGCCTGGAATCGACCGAAGTGCAGATTGCCGCCAAGATCCCCGGGCGGCTGGACGAAGTGCGAGTGGATGAAGGCGACAAGGTCCTCAAGGGCCAACTGCTGGCGCGCATGGACACGCGCACCCTGGAAGCCCAGCGCGCCCAGGCCGAAGCCGAAGTGCTGCGCGCCAAGGAAAACCTCGCCGCCGCCGAAGCCAATGTGCAATTGCGCCAGAGCGAACAACTGCTCGCCCACCAGGAACTCAAGCGAACCCAGGAGCTGTACAAGCGTGGCTTCGCCAGCGGCCAGTTGATCGACCAGCAGCAGGCGCGCCAGAACACCGGCAATGCGGCCGTGGTTGCCGCCCAGGCCCAGGTCAATTCGGCCAAGGCCGCCATCGGTGCCGCCCAGGCCCAGGTGGCGCAGCTCACCAGCGAAATCGATGACAGCAGCCTGCGTGCGCCCATCGACGGCATTATCCAACTGCGCCTGGCCGAGCCGGGCGAAGTGCTCGGCGCGGGCGGCCGCGTCTTGCTGCTGATCGATCCCGAAGATCAATACATGAACCTCTACCTGCCCGCCTCGGTGACCGGCGCCCTGACCGTCGGCAGCGACGCGCGCATCCTCCTCGACGCGCTTCCCGACCAATCGCTGCCGGCCAAAATCAGCTTCGTCGCGGCCAAATCGCAGTTCACGCCCAAAGAGGTAGAAACCCGCGATGAACGCCAGAAATTGGTGTTTCGCGTCAAACTGCGCCTGACCCACCCCAGCGCCGTGCCGCAGGCCAAACCGGGCATGCCCGGCGCCGGCTACGTGCGCACGGCTGACATCGACTGGCCGGCTAACCTGCAATGACCGATCTGGCGCTGCACGCCACGGGCATCCAGCACCGCTACGGCAAGCAACAGGCGCTGGTCGATATCGCCTTCAGCCTGCCCGCTGGCACGCGCTGCGGGCTGATCGGCCCGGATGGCGCGGGCAAGTCGAGCCTGCTGGGCTTGATCGCCGGGGTTAAAAAACTCCAGGACGGCCAACTGGAGGTGCTCGGCGGCTCCATCGCCGACCGCCACCACCGCAACAGCCTCTACCCGCGCATCGCCTTCATGCCCCAAGGCCTGGGCGGCAACCTGTACCCCGAACTGTCCATCAGCGAAAACATCCGCTTCTTCGCGACGCTGTTCGGCCTGACCAAAGCCGATTGCGACCAGCGCATGCACAGCCTGCTGCTGGCCACCGACCTTGAGCGCTTCGCCGACCGCCCGGCCGGCAAACTCTCCGGCGGGATGAAGCAGAAACTCGGCCTGTGCTGCGCGCTGATCCATGACCCGGACCTGCTGATCCTCGACGAGCCCACCACCGGGGTCGACCCGCTGTCACGTCGGCGCTTCTGGGAACTGGTCGAAACCGTTCGCAGCGAGCGCCCACAACTGACGCTGCTGGTGGCCACGGCCTACATGGAAGAAGCCGAGCAGTTTGAACATTGCCTGATGCTTGACCGCGGCAAACTGATCGCCGACGGTTTGAGCAGTGAGCTCGCCGCAGCAACCCCCAGCGGCAAGCTGGATGAGGCCTTCACCCACTTCCAGGGCGACAGCGCCCATGACAACCAACCGCTGGTTATCCCTGCGCGCGCAAGCAACAGCACCGATATCGCCATCGAAGCCCACAACCTGACCCTGCGCTTTGGCGACTTCACGGCGGTCGATAACGTCAGCTTTGCCATCGGCCGCGGCGAGATTTTCGGTTTCCTCGGCTCCAACGGCTGCGGCAAGACCACCACCATGAAAGTCCTCACCGGCCTGATGCCGGCCACTGAGGGCACTGCCACGCTGCTGGGCAACCCGGTGAACGCCAAGGACCTGGCCACCCGCAAGCGCGTGGGCTTCATGTCGCAGAGCTTTTCGCTGTACGGCGAACTCAGCGTGCTGCAGAACCTGGTGCTGCACGCGCAGTTGTTCGATTTGCCCAAAGCCGACAGTGGCAAGCGGATCGATGAGCTGATCCAGCGTTTCGACCTCGGCGAGGTGGCCGAGCAGCCGTCGGGCGAGCTGCCCCTCGGCCTGCGTCAGCGCTTGTCGTTGGCCGTGGCGGTGCTGCACCGCCCCGAAGTGCTGATCCTCGATGAACCGACCTCGGGCGTCGACCCGGCGGCGCGGGATGACTTCTGGCGGCTGCTGATCGAACTGTCGCGCAAACAAGGGGTGACGATCTTTCTGTCCACCCACTTCATGAACGAAGCCCAGCGTTGTGACCGCATCTCCCTGATGCACGCGGGCAAGGTGCTGGCCTGCGACACGCCCGACGCGCTGCAGCAGCAATTCCACGGCGACACCCTCGAAGCCGCGTTCGTCACATGCCTGGAGCAAGCCCAGGGCGAAGCCGAACCCGCCGCGCCCAACGCACCCACCGCTACCGTCAGCGAAACCAGCCCACCGCCCGTGAGCAAGCGCGGGTTCAGCCTGTCGCGCCTGTTGGCCGTGGCCAGCCGTGAAGGCAAGGAACTGCTGCGCGACAAGGTGCGCATGGCCTTCGCCCTGCTCGGGGCGATGTTCATGATGGTGATCTTCGGCTACGGCATTTCCCTGGATGTGGAAAACCTCGCCTTTGCCGTCTACGACCAGGACCAGACCCCACAAAGTCGCGCCTATCTGGAAGCGTTCCGCAGCTCGCGCTACTTCGCCGAACAAACACCCATCCAGGATGCCAACGAACTGCACCGGCGCCTGCAACGCTCGGAAATCAAACTGGCCCTGGAAATCCCGCCCGGTTTTGGCCGCGACCTCTACGCCGGCCGCCAACCCAGCGTGGCCGCCTGGCTCGACGGCGGCATGCCGTTTCGCGCAGAAACCAGCCGTAACTATGTAGAAGCGGTCCACCAGGCCAACCTGCAGCAACTGTCCGAACTGAGCAGCCAGCCGTTGAACAGCCAAAGCGCGGCCAAGCTCGAAACCCGCTTTCGCTACAACCAGGATGTGGTCAGCGTGAACGCCATCGGCCCAGGCGTGATGGCACTGATCCTCGCCTTCATCCCGGCGATGCTGACTGCGCTCGGTATCGTGCGCGAGAAAGAGCTGGGCTCGATCACCAACTTCTATGCCACGCCGCTGACCCGCCTGGAGTTCCTGCTGGGCAAACAGGCGCCGTACCTGGCCGTGAGCCTGGTCAACCTGGCCGTGCTGGCCGCGATGAACCGCTGGCTGTTCGGCGTGCCGTTCAAGGGCAGCGCCCTGACCCTGGCGTTCGGCGGCCTGCTGTACGTGCTCGCCACCACCAGCATGGGCCTGCTGATTTCCGCGTTCACCCGCACCCAGATCGCGGCGATCCTCGGCACCATGATCATCACCAGCCTGCCGACCATTCAGTTCTCCGGGCTGATCGTGCCGCGTTCGTCCCTGGAAGGTGCGGCGGCGGTGATGGGCATGCTGTTTCCGGCGGGGCACTTTCTCGATATCGCGGTGGGCACGTTCACCAAGGCCCTCGACCTGCGCCAACTGTGGCCGCAATGCCTGGCGCTGTTCGGGTTTTTCCTCGGGTTTACCGGGCTTAGCCTGATCATGCTGAAGAAGCAGGAGGCTTGATGCATAAGTTCGCGCACATCCTGCGCCTGGGGATCAAGGAACTGACCAGCCTGCGCCACGACAGCGTGCTGCTGTTGTTTCTGTTCTATGCCTTCACCGTCGCGATCTATATGCCTGCGGCCGGCTCGGTGATTGGTGTGCATAACGCCAGCGTGGCGTTTATCGACGAGGACCACAGTTCGCTCTCACGGCAGATGGCCGAGGCGTTGCAGCCGCCCGAGTTCCAGTCACCCGTGCCGTTGGCGTATGACCAGTTGGATAAGGTCATGGACAGCGGCCAGTACACCTTCGTGATCAACGTACCGGCGAATTTCCAGGCCGACCTGTTGGCCGGTCGCGAGCCCGGCGTGCAGGTGAACGTCGATGCCACCGCGATGAGCCAGGCCTTCATGGGCGCCGGCTACATCTCGCGGATTTTCCAACGTGAGCTGCTGACCTACAGCGGCCAGGCCGACTCCGCCAGCAAAGCGCCGGCGCTGCTGACGACGCGGGCGCTGTTCAATACCAATCTGGAAGGTGGCTGGTTCCTCGCGGTCATCCAGATCGTCAACAACATCACCATCCTCGCCATCGTGCTCACCGGCACCGCGCTGCTGCGCGAGCGCGAACACGGCACCCTCGACCATTTGCTGGTGCTGCCGCTGACGGCGCTGGAAATCATGCTGGCGAAAATCTGGAGCAACATGCTGGTGGTGGTGCTGTGTACCTGGCTGTCCCTGGAAGTGGTGGTCAAGGGCATGCTCGGCGTGCCGCTGGCCGGGTCGCTGAGCCTGTTTCTGTTCGTGACCGCGCTGTACCTGTTTGCCAGCACCGCCCTGGGGATATTCCTCGCCACCCTCGCCCGCTCGACGCCGCAGTTCGGCTTGCTGGCGATCCCGGTGATCATCCCGATGCTGTTGCTCTCCGGCGGCAGTACGCCGCTGGACAGCATGCCCGAGTGGTTGCAGTGGGTGATGCAGGGGTCGCCGTCGACGCACTTTGTGAGCCTGAGCGCGGCGATCCTGTTCCGCGATGCGGGCGTGAGTGTGGTGTGGCCAGATTTGCTGGCGCTGGCGGGGATTGGCTTGCTGTTCTTTGCGGTGGCGTTGGCGCGGTTCAGGAAGAGCCTGGCGTCTTGAGGTGTCTGCATGGCCGCGATCGCGAGCAAGCCCGCTGCCACATTTGGAACGCGTTCCGATGTGCGCGCGTGCCTGCTTGCGATCGCCGTACAGCGACTATTGGATGATCAGGTTGTTGAACAACAGGTCTTCCACCATCGGCTTGCCGGTTTCGTCGTTCATCACTTGCTGGGTTTGCTTCAGGGCTTCCTGGCGCAGTTTTTCCTTGCCTTCAACGGTGCTCATGCTCTCGTTGGTTTGCTGGGTGAACAGCGCCACCAGTTGATTACGAATCAACGCATCGTTGGCTTTGACGGCGGCAGCCGCTTCGGTGCCGGTCACGCGCAGGGCGATATCGGCCTTGTACACCTTGAGCTTGGCCGTGCCATCCAGGCCATAGTTGCCCACGAGCGGCGGGGCCAGGCTGATATAGCTGACCTTCGGCGCCTCGCCTTCTTTCGCCTCTTGGGCCTGGGCCGCCATCGGCAAGGTCAGGGCGAGCATCAACAAAATCCACGCTTTCACAGTTCATTCCTCACATTCTGTTGCCCAGTAGCATAACGCTAGCAGGGCAGAGCACAAGCTTATGGCGACTTATCAGGCCCGGGCATGCTTGTTGACCCACGGGCGCACCCTCCTACACTTATCGGCCACGACGCCAAAAGGAATAGTCCGATGAAAGCTGTGCTGTGCAAAGCCTTCGGCCCCGCCGAAAACCTGGTGCTGGAAGAGATCGCCAGCCCGGCGATCAAGAAGAACGAAATCCTGCTGGACGTGCACGCCGCCGGGGTCAACTTCCCGGACACCCTGATCATCGAGGGCAAGTACCAGTTCAAACCGCCCTTCCCGTTCTCACCGGGGGGCGAAGCGGCGGGGGTGGTCAGTGAAGTGGGCGAAAAAGTCAGCCATCTGAAGGTCGGTGACCGCGTGATGGCGCTGACCGGCTGGGGCAGTTTTGCCGAGCAGGTCGCGGTGCCCGGCTATAACGTGCTGCCGATCCCGCCCAGCATGGACTTCAACACCGCAGCCGCGTTCAGCATGACCTATGGCACCTCGATGCATGCCCTGAAACAAAGGGCCAACCTGCAACCCGGCGAAACCCTGCTGGTCCTCGGCGCCTCCGGTGGCGTGGGCCTGGCCGCCGTGGAAATCGGCAAGGCCATGGGCGCCCGCGTGATCGCCGCCGCCAGCAGCGCCGACAAACTGGCGGTGGCCAAGGCCGCCGGCGCCGATGAGCTGATCAACTACAGCGAAGCCAGCCTGAAAGATGAGGTCAAGCGCCTGACCGACGGCAACGGCGCCGATGTGATCTACGACCCGGTGGGCGGCGACCTGTTTGATCAGGCCATCCGCGCCATCGCCTGGAACGGCCGCCTGCTGGTGGTGGGTTTTGCCAGCGGGCGTATTCCAGAGCTGCCGGTGAACCTGGCGCTGCTCAAGGGTGCGGCCGTAGTCGGGGTGTTCTGGGGCTCGTTCGCCCAGCGCCAGCCACAGGACAATGCGGCGAACTTCCAGCAGCTGTTTGGTTGGTATGCCGAGGGCAAGTTGAAACCGCTGGTGTCGCAGGTGTACCCACTTGAGCAGGCTGCCCGGGCGATCAATGACCTGGGGCAGCGCAAGGCCGTCGGCAAGGTTGTCGTCCAGACCCGCTGACAGAGGTGAAACGCGCTCAAATGTGGGAGGGGGCTTGCCCCCGATGGCGTTGGTTCAGTCAACAGATGTATTCACTGACCCACTGTCATCGGGGGCAAGTCGAATCGTCGCACCGCCCCTCCCACATTTTGATCTCCAGTGTCCTGCAGACGCCAACTGCGACCATCACTTGCCCATTCACGACATGTTCGTAAGAGAACATGCGTTTGCTCATATTTCTTGTGTTTGCACGTAAGACGCGATGCTATTTTCGGTAACGAAACTGTAACATTCGCATCCGCTGTCAAAACAAGAAATCTGGAGCTCTTGAATGTTTGCTTTCTTTCGTCCTGCCGTGCATCAGGCGCCCCTGCCTGAAGAAAAAATAGACAGTACCTACCGACGGCTGCGCTGGCAGATCTTCGCCGGTATTTTCTTCGGTTACGCCGGGTACTACCTGCTGCGTAAAAACTTCTCCCTGGCCATGCCCTACCTGATCGACGAGGGTTACACCCGTGGTGAACTGGGCCTGGCGATGTCGGCGATCGCGATTGCCTACGGCCTGTCCAAGTTCCTCATGGGCCTGGTGTCCGACCGCTCCAACCCGCGCTACTTCCTGCCCTTCGGCCTGCTGGTATCGGCGGGAGTGATGTTCATTTTCGGTTTCGCGCCTTGGGCGACGTCCAGCGTGACCATGATGTTCATTTTGCTGTTCATCAACGGTTGGGCCCAGGGCATGGGTTGGCCGCCGAGCGGACGGACCATGGTGCATTGGTGGTCGCAGAAGGAACGCGGTGGCGTGGTGTCCGTGTGGAACGTGGCGCACAACGTCGGCGGCGGCCTGATCGGCCCGTTGTTCCTGCTCGGCATGGCCTGGTTCAATGACTGGCATGCCGCGTTCTATGTGCCGGCAACGGTTGCGTTACTGGTGGCGGCATTCGCCTTCATCACCATGCGCGACACCCCGCAATCGGTCGGCCTGCCGCCGATTGAGCAGTACAAAAACGATTATCCGGAAGGCTACGACGCCAGCCACGAAGACGAATTCAGCGCCAAGGAAATCTTCGTCAAGTACGTGCTGCACAACAAAATGCTCTGGTACATCGCCTTTGCCAACGTGTTCGTCTACCTGTTGCGCTACGGCGTGTTGGACTGGGCACCGACCTACTTGAAAGAAGCCAAGCACTTCACGGTCGACAAGTCGTCCTGGGCATATTTCTTCTACGAGTGGGCAGGTATTCCGGGCACGCTGCTGTGCGGCTGGATGTCGGACAAGATCTTCCGCGGCAACCGTGGCCTGACCGGTATCGTGTTCATGGCGCTGGTGACCGTTGCGACCCTGGTGTACTGGCTCAACCCGCCGGGCAACCCGATGGTCGACATGATCGCGCTGTTCTCGATCGGTTTCCTGATCTACGGCCCGGTGATGCTGATCGGCCTACAGGCGCTGGAACTGGCGCCGAAAAAAGCCGCCGGTACGGCTGCGGGCTTCACCGGCCTGTTCGGTTACCTGGGCGGTTCGGTGGCGGCGAGTGCGGCCATGGGCTACACCGTGGACCACTTCGGCTGGGACGGCGGCTTTGTGCTGCTGGTCGGCGCGTGCCTGCTGGCGATCGCGTGCCTGATCCCGACGTTGTGGCACACCAACAGTGTCAGCTCGGCGCGTTAATCGCCTGAGCAATCCTTGGCACAACGCTTGAGCCGCGCCTCCAGGTTTTTGTCTGGCATGGCGTGGCTACGCAGGGCGTTAACGGTCTGCTCGACATAATCGCGCGTAGTGCCGTAACGCCCGCAAGCGCTTTGCAGCACGTGGCTGAGCACGATGTCGGGCAGATTGCCGGCGTAGCTCGGCAGGTGCCGCTCCAATACAAACCCCAGCGCCTGCACCCGACTGCCATCTTCCAGACGGCAACTGAGCCAGTGCGGCCGATAGGAAGGGTAAGGCATTTCGCGCTGCCACAAGGCGTAAAGCGAGGCCTCCAGTTGGTCTTCCGGCAGGCGGTAGGCAAAACCGCTGCACGAACCCCCGCGATCCAGGCCGAAGACCAACCCGGGTATTTCCGGCGTACCCCGATGCTCGTGGGACCACAGGTACAAACCGCGGTGATACCCATGGACCCGTGCCCGCACCCGCTCGGTCGATGAACACTCAGGCCGCCAGATCAGCGAACCGTAAGCGAATAGCCAGACCGGCCCACCCTTATGCCGGGCCATGGTGGCCTGCATCGAGCTCATCAACTGTTCGTGAGTGAGTTGCGGCCCCAGATCGAGCTGCGGAGGGTAAGCCAATTGCAAAAGATCGGATTCAATGGCGGTCATGGCGGATCGCTGAGGTCTCCTGTGCGGCTACGAGAATCTATTACCAATTGTAAGTAACTTTACCGTAATAGAACCCGCCGCTGTAACCGTATGGCGAAAAAGTGCTAATCGGCCGAGTTGCCCTGGGGCTGGGGCGTGGTTCCACCCATTCGTCAGGATTCAGGGCGCCAATCCCGCTACTTTCAGCCCCGGTTCAGCCTGGGTGCGCGCACAACCTTCAAAATAGTCTCCACATCACGACCCACCTAGCCGCCCCTCATACCGACTAATCGAGGTCATCCCCATGAAAAAATTTCGACTGCCCGGCCTGCTGTTCCTGGCCCAGGCCACCACCGCCCTCGCGGCCGAGGCCCCACCTGTCGACGATGACAAGGGCTTCTGGTATGCGCAGACCAGCGTCTACACCCGGCACTTTGCGCCGGACCCCGAGCATAACAACCATCAGGATCTGCTCGGCCTGGAGCGCAATGAAGCGTCAGGCCTGGTGTATGGCGCGGCGACGTTTCGCAACTCGTTCAGCCAGCGGTCCTACTACGCCTATGCGGGCAAACGCTATGACATGACCGACTATCCGGTCTATTTGAAGCTGACAGGCGGGGCGATTCAGGGCTATCGCGGCAAGTACCGCGACAAGATCCCGTTGAACCGTTTCGGCGTGGCGCCGGTGATCATTCCGTCCGTAGGCACCCATTACGGGCCAGTGGCGGCGGAGCTGGTGCTGCTGGGGTTCAATGCGGCGATGATCACGACCGGCGTGCGTTTCTGAACGCGACGCCAGCTCCCCATTAGAAGCCCGCGTAGGGCTTCAGGGCCGCGGGGCGTAGGCGAATACGTCGGCACGCATCTGATGTGCATCCATGCCGGCGTCCACCAGCGCATCCAATGTGCCGTAGATCATCGCCGGTGAACCGCTGGCGTAGACATACACGCCCTTGAGGTCGCGGATGTCTTCGCACACCGCTTCATGCAACAGCCCACAGCGTCCTTCCCAGCCGCACACGTCGCTGACCACTTTGTGCAGGAACAGGTTGGGCAGTTGCAACCATTGATCCCAATGCTCGATCTCGTAGAAATCTTCCGGACGCCGCACGCCCCAATACAGATGCACCGGGTGCTTGAAGCCGGAGGCGCGGCAATGCTCGATCAGGCTGTGCATCTGCGCCATGCCGGTACCGGCGGCGATCAACACCAGCGGCCCATCGGGTAACTCGGCCAGGTGGGTATCGCCAAACGGCAGCTCGATGCGGGCCATCTGGTTGCGCTGCAACTGTTCGAGCAGGTTGCGCGCGCTGTCTTCGCGAGCCAGCACGTGCAGTTCCAGCTCGCGTCCGGAGTGGGGCGCCGAGGCCAGGGAAAACGCCGACTTCTCGCCGTTTTCCCGTTCAATCATCAGGTATTGCCCGGCGTGGTAACGCACGGCCTTACCGGCCGGGGCGAGCAAGCGCACGCGCCATACATCGCCACCGACTTCCACACACTCACTCACTTGGCACGACAACTTGCGCAACGGCAACTCTCCCGGCGCCAGCACGCCATCCCACAACACCACACAATCTTCCAGCGGCTCGGCGATACAGGTGTAGAACTCACCATGGTCGCGTACCTCACCGGCCTGCTGCACGCGGCCTTCCACCAACAGCGCCGCACACACATGGCACACGCCATTGCGGCAGGCTTGCGGGCATTCGTAGCCCAGGCGGCGCGCACCTTCGAGGATTCGCTCGCCAGGGTCCAGCTCCAATACGGCGCCGGAAGGTTGCAGGGTTACACGCATCAATCTATTCCCAATTCTTTCCAGATCGCATCGACACGCGCCGTCACGGCTTCGTCCTTGACGATCACCCTGCCCCACTCGCGGGTGGTCTCACCCGGCCATTTGTGCGTGGCATCCAGGCCCATCTTCGAGCCCAGGCCCGAAACCGGCGAAGCGAAGTCGAGGTAGTCGATCGGCGTGTTGTCGATCATCACCGTGTCGCGCTTGGGGTCCATGCGCGTGGTGATGGCCCAGATCACGTCGTTCCAGTCGCGGGCGTTGATGTCGTCGTCGGTGACGATAACGAACTTGGTGTACATGAACTGTCGCAAAAACGACCACACACCGAGCATTACCCGCTTGGCGTGGCCGGGGTACGACTTCTTCATGGTCACGATGGCCATACGGTACGAGCAGCCTTCGGGCGGCAGGTAGAAGTCGGTGATTTCCGGGAACTGCTTCTGCAGGATCGGCACGAACACTTCGTTCAGCGCCACGCCAAGAATCGCCGGCTCATCCGGCGGACGGCCGGTGTAGGTGCTGTGGTAGATCGGCTTGATCCGATGGGTGATGCGCTCGACGGTGAACACCGGGAAGCTGTCGACTTCGTTGTAGTAGCCGGTGTGGTCGCCGTAGGGGCCTTCATCGGCCATCTCGCCCGGATGAATCACGCCTTCGAGGATGATTTCGGCGGTGGCCGGTACTTGCAGGTCGTTGCCGCGGCACTTCACCAGCTCGGTGCGATTGCCGCGCAGCAGGCCGGCGAAGGCGTATTCGGACAGGCTGTCAGGCACCGGGGTCACGGCGCCGAGGATGGTGGCCGGGTCGGCGCCCAGGGCCACGGCGACCGGGAACGGCTTGCCGGGATGCTTTTCGCACCACTCACGAAAGTCCAGGGCGCCGCCACGATGGCTCAACCAACGCATGATCACCTTGTTGCGGCCGATCACTTGCTGACGGTAGATACCGAGGTTCTGGCGGTCCTTGTTCGGGCCTTTGGTGACGGTCAGGCCCCAGGTGATCAGCGGGCCAACGTCGCCGGGCCAGCAGGTCTGCACCGGGAGCATCCCCAGGTCGACGTCATCGCCTTCGATGACCACTTCCTGACACGCCGCGTCCTTGACCACCTTGGGTGCCATGGCAATGATCTTGCGGAAGATCGGCAGCTTCGACCAGGCGTCCTTCAAGCCCTTGGGAGGCTCGGGCTCTTTGAGGAAGGCCAGCAACTTGCCGATCTCGCGCAGTTCGCTGACCGACTCGGCACCCATGCCAAAGGCCACGCGGTCGGGGGTACCGAACAGGTTGCCGAGCACCGGGATATTAAAACCGGTCGGGTTCTCGAACAGCAGCGCCGGGCCCTTGTTGCGCAGGGTGCGATCGCAAATCTCAGTCATTTCCAGCACCGGCGAAACCGGCATCTGGATACGTTTCAACTCTCCGCGCTGCTCAAGTTGCTGCACGAAATCCCGAAGATCCTTGAATTTCATTAACCATGCCACCCGTAAAATAGGCGTACATCGTACCTGCTCTGAGGGCGGCTGGCAGCTTATCGCAGTGCATTGGGGGGTCGAAGGCACTTAAAAAACGGGAAAAAAAAATGGCACCCCTGAGGGCGCCATTTTTTTGGACCTGAAACGTCGTATTACTTACGCTTCATCGACAGGAAGAACTCGTCGTTGGTCTTGGTGGTTTTCAGCTTGTCGATCAGGAACTCGATGGCGGCGACTTCGTCCATCGGGTGCAGCAGCTTGCGCAGGATCCACATGCGCTGCAGTTCGTCGTCGGCAGTCAGCAACTCTTCGCGGCGGGTGCCGGAACGGTTGATGTTGATGGCCGGGAACACACGCTTTTCAGCGATACGACGGTCCAGGGGCAGTTCCATGTTGCCGGTACCCTTGAACTCTTCGTAGATCACTTCATCCATCTTCGAGCCGGTTTCAACCAGCGCGGTAGCGATGATGGTCAGCGAGCCGCCTTCTTCGATATTGCGCGCGGCGCCGAAGAAACGTTTCGGTTTCTCCAGGGCGTGGGCATCGACACCACCGGTCAATACCTTGCCGGAGCTCGGGATCACGGTGTTGTAGGCACGGGCCAGACGGGTGATGGAGTCGAGCAGGATCACCACGTCTTTCTTGTGTTCGACCAGGCGCTTGGCCTTCTCGATCACCATTTCGGCAACCTGCACGTGGCGGGTTGGCGGCTCATCGAACGTCGAGGCAACCACTTCGCCGCGCACGGTGCGCTGCATTTCGGTCACTTCTTCCGGACGCTCATCGATCAGCAGCACGATCAGGTGAACTTCAGGGTTGTTACGCGCAATGTTCGCGGCAATGTTCTGCAGCATGATGGTCTTACCGGCTTTCGGCGGTGCGACGATCAGGCCACGCTGGCCCTTGCCGATCGGGGCGCACAGGTCGATGACACGACCGGTCAAGTCTTCGGTGGAACCGTTGCCGGCTTCCATCTTCATGCGCACGGTCGGGAACAGCGGGGTCAGGTTCTCGAAGAGAATCTTGTTTTTCGCGTTCTCGGGACGATCGAAGTTGATCGTGTCGACCTTGAGCAGGGCGAAATAACGCTCGCCTTCCTTCGGAGGGCGGATCTTGCCAACGATGGTGTCACCGGTGCGCAAGTTGAAGCGACGGATCTGGCTCGGCGAGACATAGATATCGTCTGGGCCGGCGAGATAGGAAGCGTCCGCAGAGCGGAGGAAGCCGAAGCCGTCCTGGAGAATCTCCAGCACGCCATCACCGGAAATTTCCTCGCCGCTTTTCGCGTGCTTTTTGAGCAGGGAGAAAATCACGTCCTGCTTGCGCGAACGGGCCATATTTTCTATGCCCATCTCTTCGGCCAATTGGAGCAGGTCGGTAATCGGCTTTTGCTTGAGTTCAGTCAGATTCATATAGGAATGACGTAATCATTTATGGAGGGGGGAAATTAAGCTTTTGGCTTAATGAGGCCGCGCCGCAGAGAAGGCGACATGATCGCGTACTAATCGAAAAGGAATGCGTCGGCGACGGCTTGCAGGGGGCAGTGGAGAAACCAGTGCGGGGCCGAATGTACCACCTGAATTTAGGAGCGTCTAGCCCTGTTTCACGAAAAAGCCCCGCAAATTGCGGGGCTTTTTTGACGACGCTTAGATGTTTGCGTCGAGGAATGCCGCCAACTGGGACTTCGACAACGCGCCCACTTTGGTCGCTTCCACGTTGCCGTTCTTGAACAGCATCAGCGTCGGAATACCACGCACGCCGTGCTTGGCCGGGGTTTCCTGGTTTTCGTCGATGTTCAACTTGGCAATGGTCAGCTTGCCGTCGTAGGTGGTTGCAATCTCGTCCAGAACCGGAGCGATCATTTTGCAAGGGCCACACCATTCAGCCCAGTAGTCAACCAGCACCGGGCCAGTTGCCTTGAGTACTTCGGCCTCAAAGGTCGCGTCAGTGACGTGCTTGATAAGATCGTTGCTCATGGATGTCTCCGGATTGTAAGCAAAAAAAACGTGGCCCATCATAGCTGCCCTTCCCCCGTTCAGGAAGCCGCCTCTGATTGAGTCTTGCTATGGTGATGCATGAGTTTGGGTATCGCTCCGCTCACGGCGATACCGGCGTCACAAAGGCAATCCCCGTGCGCAACGCCGCATTGCGCACATGCTCCTGCATGCTTTTCTGTGCCGCCGCACTGGCGCGACGGGCCAGGGCGCGCAGAATTCTACGGTGCTCCTGCCAGGTTTCCATGGCCCGTTCCGGCCGGATGAACGGTAGCTTCTGGCTCTCCAGGAACACCTCGGCGCTGGCACTCAGGATGCTGACCATCGCCTGGTTGCCACTGGCCAGGAGGAGGCGCTGGTGGAATTCGAAGTCCAGCCGGGCGGCGGCTTCGAAGTCGCCGGCCTTGAGCACCTTGCGCATGGCTTCGACATTATCTTCCAGGCGGTCCAGCTCATCGATGGTCAGCGTGACGGCCGCCAACCCCGACGCAAACCCCTCCAGGGCATAGCGCAACTGGAAGATATCCAGCGGCGTCGCCTGGGCCGCGAAGGGCCATGCAAACCCCGGCGACTCTTGTGCCTCTTGCACGAACACGCCTTTGCCCGGCTGCACGCTGACCACCCCCAAGGCACTGAGAGACGACAACGCCTCGCGCAATGACGCCCGGCTCACGCCCAACTGCAGCGCCAGGTCGCGCTGGGATGGCAATGCGTCGCCCGGCCCGAAGCCTTGCTCCTTGATCAGTTTGCGGATGGCCTGCAAGGCCGCTTCCGGTACCGCTTGGGCGATGGAATTCATAAAAAACTCAAGGTTCCAGACAACTGAGCGAGTAGTTGTAAAGCTATTCGCGCCTGGCGGCAAGCCACGCCCCAAAGGGGCTCGCGCGGTTTTGCCGGCGCTCGAAAACGGTGCAAAACCCGTGCTCACTGTTCAGACCAGTAAGACCACCACAACGCAACAAATCCCGGCCTTGCAGACAATCCGAGCGGTCATGGCATGGGCTGTGCACTGGGCAAAAACAGAATATCCCTTCGCCCTTCTCGGAGAGTTCCCATGACCAAGCGCTACAGCGCCCTGCTCACCGCCCTGTTTGCCAGCCTGATGCTGAGCCAGGCACCCGCCCAGGCCAACGGTCTGGACGATATCGTTGCCCGTGGCACCTTGAAGGTCGCCGTACCCCAGGACTTCCCGCCGTTCGGCTCGGTCGGCCCCGACATGAAACCACGTGGCCTGGACATCGACACCGCCAAGCTGCTGGCCGACCAGCTCAAGGTCAAACTGGAGCTGACCCCGGTCAACAGCACCAACCGCATCCCGTTCCTCACGACCGGCAAGGTCGACCTGGTGATCTCCAGCCTGGGCAAGAACCCCGAGCGGGAAAAGGTCATCGACTTCTCCAAGGCCTACGCACCCTTTTACCTGGCCGTATTCGGCCCGCCTGATGCCGCCATCAGCAGCATCGACGACCTCAAGGGCAAGACCATCAGCGTGACCCGTGGCGCCATCGAGGACATCGAGCTGACATCCGTCGCGCCCAAGGAAGCCACGATCAAGCGCTTCGAAGACAACAACTCGACCATCGCCGCCTACCTGGCCGGCCAGGTCGACCTGATCGCCAGCGGCAACGTGGTGATGGTTGCGATCAGCGAGCGCAGCCCGAAACGCGTGCCGGCGCTGAAAGTGAAGCTCAAGGATTCGCCGGTGTACGTGGGCGTGAACAAGAACGAGCCGGCGCTGCTGGAGAAGGTCAACCAGATCCTGGTCGCGGCCAAGGCTGACGGCAGCCTGGAAAAAAACGCGATGCAGTGGCTGAAAGAACCCCTGCCTGCTGATCTCTGAAGCCTGCGACGGAGCTGATTCATGGCCTATCAATTCGACTTTGTGCCGGTGCTGGCCAATACCGACCTGCTGTTGCGCGGCGCCCTGTTCACCCTTGAACTGACGGCGATCGGTGCGATCCTGGGGGTCGCCCTGGGCACCGTCGGCGCGGTGGTGCGGGCGTGGAAAATCCAGCCGTTCGCCTGGTTCTTCGGGGTGTATGTCGAGTTGATCCGCAACACGCCATTTTTGGTGCAGTTGTTTTTCATCTTCTTCGGCCTGCCTTCCCTGGGGCTGAAAATCACCGAATGGCAAGCGGCGGTATTGGCAATGGTGATCAACCTGGGCGCCTATTCCACCGAAATCATCCGCGCTGGCATCCAGGCGATCCCCCGTGGCCAGCTAGAGGCCGCCGCCGCGTTGGCGATGACGCGCTTCGAGGCGTTCCGCCATGTGGTGCTGCTGCCGGCGCTGGGCAAGGTGTGGCCGGCCCTGAGCAGCCAGATCATCATTGTGATGCTCGGCTCGGCGGTGTGTTCGCAGATCGCCACCGAAGAGCTGAGTTTTGCCGCTAACTTCATCCAGTCGCGCAACTTCCGCGCCTTTGAAACCTATGCCCTGACCACCCTGGTGTACCTGTGCATGGCGCTGATGATTCGCCAGTTGCTCAACTGGATCGGTCGCCGGTTTGTGATGAGGAACAGCCGATGAGTGATTTTTCCTTCTGGGACATCGTGCGCAACCTGCTCATCGGCCTGCAATGGACGCTCTTGCTGTCGCTGGTGGCGTTTGTAGGCGGTGGCTTGATCGGCCTGCTGGTGATGACGATGCGCATCAGCCGCAAAGCCTTCACGCGCAATGTCGCCCGCACCTATATCGAACTGTTCCAGGGCACGCCGCTGTTGATGCAGCTGTTCCTGGTGTTTTTCGGCATTGCCCTGCTTGGGGTGGATATCTCGCCCTGGCTGGCGGCGGCGATTGCCTTGACCTTGTTTACCAGCGCCTACCTCGCCGAGATCTGGCGCGGCTGTGTCGACTCCATCGCCCACGGGCAGTGGGAAGCCTCGGCCAGCCTGGCCCTGAATCCGCTTGAACAGCTGCGCTACGTGATCCTGCCCCAGGCCCTGCGGATTGCCGTAGCACCTACCGTGGGGTTCTCGGTGCAAGTGGTCAAAGGCACTGCCGTGACCTCGATCATCGGCTTCACCGAACTGACCAAGACCGGCGGCATGCTCGCCAACGCCACGTTCGAGCCGTTTATGGTCTACGGCTTGGTGGCCCTCGGTTACTTCCTGCTCTGTTACCCCTTGTCCCTCAGTGCGCGCTACCTGGAAAGGAGACTGCATGCCTCTGCTTAGAATTTCCGCCCTGCATAAGTATTACGGCGATCACCACGTGCTCAAGGGCATCGACTTGACCGTTGAAGAAGGCCAGGTCGTCGCGATCATCGGCCGCAGCGGCTCGGGTAAGTCGACCTTGCTGCGCACCCTCAATGGCCTGGAGTCGATCAACGACGGTGTGATCGAAGTCGACGGCGAATACCTCGACGCCGCCCGCGCCGACCTGCGCAGCCTGCGACAAAAAGTCGGCATGGTGTTCCAACAGTTCAACCTGTTCCCGCACCTGACGGTGGGCGAAAACGTCATGCTCGCGCCGCAGGTGGTGCAGAAAGTGCCCAAGGCCAAGGCCGCCCAATTGGCGCGACAGATGCTGGAGCGGGTCGGCCTGGGGGAGAAGTTCGATGCCTTCCCTGATCGCCTGTCCGGCGGCCAGCAACAACGCGTCGCGATAGCCCGCGCACTGGCCATGTCGCCCAAGGTGCTGCTGTGCGATGAGATCACCTCGGCGCTGGACCCGGAACTGGTCAATGAAGTACTGAGCGTGGTGCGCCAACTGGCCAAGGACGGCATGACCCTGATCATGGTGACGCACGAAATGCGTTTCGCCCGCGAAGTCGGGGACAAGCTGGTGTTCATGCACCAGGGCAAGGTGCATGAAGTGGGCCCGCCCCAAGCACTGTTCGCCAATCCCAGAACGCCCGAGCTGGCTAACTTCATCGGCTCAGTGGGACAGCCGGGCTGACCAGCTCAAAGGTGCCCTGCCCCTCCAGCCGCGTCTCATTGCGTACCTGCAGGGCATCGGAAGGCAGGTCGATATCGACATCGACCTGGGCGGTCAGGCGCTGGCCGACCATTGTTTGGCCTGCTGCGCGTGCCACCAGGACCTGGCCCGGTAACAACTGCCCGCTGACGGTTTCACCGGGCGGATGCGCCACTTCCCACTCGACGGCGCGCCCATCCACCTGAGCATGCCTGAGATGCATACGCATACGCCCCTGGCGATCAAACCGAAAACCTTGCCCGTCCGCCGCACCGATGAAGCGCAACGCCATCACCGAAGGCTGCGCACACGCAACGTTCAGATGCAGCGTGCGGGTGCCAAGGGCTAAGGTGGTGCTTTCGACAAAGGCCTCCCGGCGAATGACCCCATAGTCGATGCGCGGCTGACTCACGGACAACCGGCAGTTTTCAGCGCGCACGCCCTGGGCCATCAACAGGCTGCAGAACAGGGTGAAACATGCACTTTTCCATTTACCGGCCATGGCACACCGCCGTCGTGGTCTCATAGAACTTGTCATGATCAGGTTTGGTTCCGGGGTCAAGGCTTAGCCGGCAGGTGGAAGAGTCCGGCAACGAAACCCGCAGGCTTTGCGACTCATTGACGTCATTCAGGAAAATCATGCCCTCGCCCGCCACGCTGGTCAGGAAGCGGTCATCCTTGCCGAACACCGAAGCGCCCTGGGGCAACGGCCGACCGTACTGATCACTGGCGGTGAGTAGCACGCGGCGCGCTGTCACCACATCGAACGCGACGGTATTGAAGGACCCGCGACCGGCGGCGAGCACCTGGGTGCCGTTCTTCAGGTCAACCCGTTTGGGCAACGACTGCGTCTGCACTTCGACGCGGCTATTGGCATACGCGGGCAAGCCGGCAATCACCGCCTGCCCGGTGAAGTCAGTCCACACCGGCCCCTGCGGGGTTTCGACTTTTGCAGAACCGATATCCCCCACCGAGACGATGCCAAACGTGTCCTGCACGGTGTAGGGCGAAAATGTCAGGCCGTTTTCGTGCGCGACGATGCCGCCTTGCAACTGCCCCGTATAACCGGTGCCCTGCGCATCTCGGCTGACGCCCAGGCCAACGCGGGTGTAGCGTGGCAGCAAGTCCACATGGCCGCGAACCGACTGCTCGCGGGCGCTGAGGTCGCGTTCGACGCCCACTTCGTAATTCACATACTCATTGACCCGCTCACTGAGCGCCGTACCGACGCGGGACTGGTCGCCACGCCGACTGACGTAGCTGTTCACACGACGATCGCCGCCCAGCGGCACACTGATCTGCAGCCGTACCGACAGATCATTGTCCTCAGCGCTATCGCGCCGGTCGCCGGCAACGGCAGCATCACGGCGAGGCCGTGTACCGCCCACCTGCGAATCGGCGATCAACGCGACATCGAGATGGCTGAACGACTTGTTCCACGAAGCAAACACATGTTCGGCCGTGTGCCGGTCAAATTGCGCACTGCGCGAATAGCCCAGGGAGAACACGCCCAGGGTCGGATCAACCCAGCTCATGCCCGCTGTGTACTGGTTCTTGAATCGCGAATCCAGTTCGCCGGCCTTGAACGAGCGACCCGCTTCAAGTACCTCGCGATACCCTCGGGTCTGGGTGGTAGCGCTGAAGTTCACGTCTATATTGGCGTAGACCGGGCTGCTCGCGGACACGCTGCTACGCGAACCCGACACGGCGTTACGGCTGTCTCGGGACACATTGTGACGAGCGCCAACGGCAACCCGCTGGAAAAACACGCTGCTCAGGGTGCCGCCTGCCGACCAGTACTCTTCGGTACTCAATAAGCCAAACCCCGCCGACGATTCACGCCCCAGGCCCCAGGTGCCACTGCCCATGGCGACCACCGGTGACGGAACCTGTGCGTCGATATTTTCGCGCACCTTGCCGAGGGAAACGTAATAACCGGGCGCCGCCGGGGCCGCTCCCGCGAATGACGCCGCCGGCACCACGAAACTGCGCTTGGCGCCGCGTACATCGATCACGCTGACGTCGAGGTCGCTGGTGCCATTGAGCAAAGGCAACCCCGTCAGCCGGAAGGGGCCTTCGGGCACCAGCGTGCTATGGATCAGCACGCCGGACTGGCGTACTTCAATCCGCGACTGACTCTGGGCCAGACCTTCGACGACTGCGTTGTTGCTGCCCGCCAGCGCCCGCGACTGACCATCGGGGGAAAACTGGATGCCGGACAACTGGATACCACCAAACAGCGGATTGTTGCTGGAGAGCTGGCCCATCTGAAAAGTCGATTGCAACGCGGCGATATCCCGCTGGGCGTAGGCATACAGGTGTTCGGTACGGGCTTCACCATTGTCAGACACATAAAACTGGCGGCTGCGCACAATCCAGTCGCCCAGGTTGAAGCCCGCTTCGGTGTAGGCCGACACGAACCGGCTGGGCCCACTGCGCGAACGGCTGTCGAAACCCAGCACGTCATAGTTGAACATCGCCGCTGCGCCGCCCTGGGCAAAGTGCCCGGCCTCCCACTGGGGTTCATGCAATGCCTGGGTCGGCACCACCAGCGCCACCTCATCGATGCCGGGCCGGAGCCGGACCATCGTCGTCGGAAAGGCCCCCAGGAAGTCATGGCAGGCCTGGTCCGGTGAGGCACCTTCGCGAACAACGGCGCGGGGCTGCACCAACCCGGCTTTCTCGAGCAAGCCCGGGGTGAAACACAATTGCCCTTGGGCATCGAACCGCGCATCGACTGACCCGAGCGGGTTCCCGTTGACCCGCAGCCCCACCACCTGGACGCCTTCGCGAAAACGCGCCGCACTGCGGAAGTAGTCGGAGACCTTCGGGTCAATGCCGTGGGTGGTCAGTGCCGCGAGGTCGAAACCCTCGCCCAACTCCAGCGCCGGGGCCAGGCCGGGCAAGCTCCACAGCGTCGCACACCCGATGAGCAGCGTGGGGCGGCGAGGCCGGATAAAAATCGCAGATTTGTTACTCGACAGGTTCGTCATAAGCCGCTCAATCCCCATCGGCACTGATCGGGGCGCGGTAGCTGTCCACTGAAAACCCGTAGACCGTGGCGGGCTGGATCTCGACTTCAGCCAAGCCGTCCAACGTTCCGTCAACCTTCGCCGTCAACGCCTCCCCCGGCAAAATGTAGGTACGCGGCAACGTCGCCAGGGCCTGCTGCGGAAGTAGCTGCACCTGGGGCGCCAACCGCACTACGTAGGCGCTGTCGTTGTGAACCGTTAGACGCGACCCGGTCCGCTTCCAGGTGAGCAGCTCCCAGGGTGCTTGATGCCGAGGCAGACTTTTGGGGTGCAGAATCAGCGGCAAATTCTGTCGCAGGGTGATACCGATCGTCGCACCACCTGCGGCACGCGCTTGGGGAATCCCCTCGAAAGATACGCGCTTCAACCGCTGGGTCTTCAGCGGTTCCTTCAAGGTACTGATGAAGCGCACGAGCTGGGTTTCGCCCGCCTCCACGCGGGTGATGGGAGGCGTGACAATTAATAACGGTTCCGGGTCCTCTGGCACATTTTCCACTACCGAATGAAGTAACGCCGGACCCGAATCGGTATTCCTGATATTTATTGTGGCCTCGCCATCTTCCTCATAAAGCACCACCACTGTGGTTTCCGGCTGCATGCCGTCCGCTACTGCAACAGTGGCAACACAGAGACATGCACTTACACTCCATAACAGCACACTATTTATTATTGAAAGACTACGCACTCGGTATTCCCCGTGACCATGACGTTGAGCAAATGGCAACTGATCGCTCACATGAAAACAGCCGATAAGAAATAGTCAGTTTCTTGATCGGCTGCTGTTGAGTCGTTTAGATGTAACTCAGTTCAAGGGTGGCGCGCCCATCAAGGGTAATGTCGCGGCTCAGGTCCAGGTCCTGGCCTTTGTTGATCACTGCCTTCACAGCGATGGTGCCAGTCAGTTGGGAAATTGAAGCCGGTGTAACCGTGGTGCTACTGCGCCAGGAATACTGGGTAGGGGCTTGAGTAACTTTGCCATCACTGTTCTGCCAGGTACCGGTGCCGACACGCATGATTGGAAACAGCGCGGTGCTCGACGACCGAAGGTCCCTGAGAGTGACCGAATAGCCACCGGTTCGCCGGCCCGAGACCTGACCCAAGCCATAGTTCTGTGCTTCAGTGAAACCCGCACCGAGAATGCCCGTCACCTTGCTGCCGGCCTGCAGATCGGTGAGTTTCAGCCCGAACTTGGCAGGGGTAGTGCCGCAACTGACGGACAGGGAGGTGGTTTTCTCCTCTCGCGGGTTGAACGCGGTCTGGGACAGTTCACCGGAGCGGATGGTGCCGTAATCGATAGTGCCACTCCCGGTCAGGCTGAGGTTGCAAGCAGCGGGTGTAATCGTGCCCCTGACGGACAACTGGGCAACGGTAGATGCCTGTGCGCTGATGGCCGCAGCCAGGCAAGCGAGACCGAGAGTCAATCCAACAATTTTTTTCATATTTGACCTGTCACTAAAAGTTATCAGGCGTTCTTTATTTTCTTCTTAGCAAGCCCAGCGCCGAACGGTTTATTTCTCTGGACCTGCACGACTATAAATAAATAACACCCAGGCAATATTGCCGAGTGACAGTCTGTCGCTTTGGCCCCTCATTAAAGAATCAGATAACACATCAGTTACTGTGGGAGCTGTAAAAACAAAGAGTCGCCTTTGCCCGAATACGAGGTAGTCCAAAACAAAAAAACCAAAGGATTTCAAACAATAACCCTGTAGGGAAAATCACAAAAATTTTTACAACGACAACTAGTTAAAAATTCCTACGAAACTAAAACCTCATTCAGGGCAATTTTAGAAACCCACCTTACATTTCCCACAAGAGTTCCTCACGGACAGTCATAGGAAAATTAGCGAAGCGCTACGCGTTGGCTCCAGCGGTCGATCGTGGCACGATGGCGAGGTTATCGACCGAGACCCCTAACCATGCCGCAATCCCAAGCCAAGAATCTGTCCCTGATCGCCGCCATCGACCTGGGCTCCAACAGCTTTCATATGGTCGTGGCCAAGGCCCAGAACGGCGAAATCCGCATCCTTGAGCGGCTAGGCGAGAAAGTCCAACTGGCTGCCGGAATCGACGACGCGCGCCAGCTCAATGAAGAATCCATGCAGCGAGGGCTCGATTGCCTCAAGCGTTTTGCCCAATTGATCAACGGCATGCCCCTGGGCGCTGTGCGAATCGTCGGCACCAACGCGTTGCGTGAAGCCCGTAACCGCGGCGAATTCATCCGCCGCGCCGAGGAAATCCTCGGGCACCCGGTAGAAGTCATCTCCGGACGCGAAGAAGCGCGCCTGATCTACCTCGGCGTGTCCCACACCCTGGCCGACACCCCTGGCAAGCGCCTGGTGGCGGACATCGGCGGCGGCAGTACCGAATTCATCATCGGCCAGCGCTTTGAGCCGCTGCTGCGCGAAAGCCTGCAGATGGGCTGCGTCAGTTATACCCAGCGTTATTTCAAGGACGGCAAAATCACCCCGGCGCGCTATGCACAGGCCTATACGGCGGCGCGGCTGGAGATCATGAGCATCGAGCACGCCCTGCATCGCCTGACCTGGGATGAAGCCATCGGCTCGTCCGGCACCATCCGCGCCATCGGCCTGGCCTTGAAAGCCGGCGGCCATGGCACCGGCGAGGTCAACGCCGAAGGCCTGGCGTGGCTCAAGCGCAAGCTGTTCAAACTGGGCGATGCCGAGAAAATCGACTTCGATGGCATCAAGCCTGACCGCCGCACGATCTTCCCCGCGGGCCTGGCGATTCTCGAAGCGATCTTCGACGCCCTCGAACTGCAACGCATGGACCACTGCGACGGCGCCCTGCGCGAAGGGGTGCTCTACGACCTGCTCGGCCGTCATCACCACGAGGACGTGCGTGAGCGCACCCTCAGCTCGTTGATGGAGCGCTATCACGTCGATCTGGAACAAGCGGCCCGCGTGGAGCGCAAAGCCCTGCATGCCTTCGACCAGGTGGCTGCGGACTGGGACCTGGAAGACGGCGTATGGCGCGAACTGCTGGGCTGGGCGGCCAAGGTGCATGAAGTAGGCCTGGATATCGCCCACTACCATTACCACAAGCACGGCGCCTACCTGATCGAGCACTCCGACCTGGCCGGTTTCTCCCGGGAAGACCAGCAGATGCTCGCACTGCTGGTACGCGGCCATCGCCGCAATATCCCCAAGGACAAGTTCGCCGAATTCGGTGACGAAGGCATCAAGCTGATCCGCCTGTGCGTGCTGCTGCGCTTTGCGATCCTGTTCCACCACATCCGTGGCACCCAGGAAATGCCCCAGGTGACCCTGCGTGCCAGCGGCGACAGCCTCGACGTGGTGTTCCCGGAAGGCTGGCTGGAAGAAAACCAGTTGACCCAGGCGGACTTCGCCCAGGAAGCGGAATGGCTGACGCGGGTGGGCTTCAGCCTGAACGTGCACTAACTCGATCTAGACAGCACCGAAAAAAAATGTGGGAGGGGGCTTGCCCCCGATGGCGGTGTGTCAGTCACTTGGTACTTTGACTGAACCACCGCCATCGGGGGCAAGCCCCCTCCCACATTGGGCCTGAGCCAGCCTGGGTTAATTCACCGCGAGAATCGGGCTACCCAGTTTCTCCAGCAACGTCGCCTGGGCGCTGCGCGGGTTCTGGTTGCCGGTCGGCGTGTTGCGCACGTAGCGGCCGTCCGACTGCAGACTCCAGCTGTGGGTGTTATCGGTGAGATAACTTTCCAGCTCTTTCTTGACCCGCATGATCAGCTTCTTGCCTTCCACCGGGAAACACGTCTCTACGCGCTTATCGAGGTTGCGCTCCATCCAGTCGGCGCTGGAGAGGTACATCTGCTCTTCGCCGCCGTTGAGGAAGTAGAACACCCGCGTGTGCTCCAGGAAGCGCCCGATGATCGAGCGCACATGGATGTTGTGCGAGACCCCGACGATGCCCGGCCGCAGGCAGCACATGCCGCGCACCACCAGATCGATGCGCACGCCGGACTGGCTGGCCTTGTACAGCGCGCGGATGATCTTCGGATCGGTCAACGAGTTGAACTTGGCAATGATGTGCGCCGGCTTGCCGTCGAGGGCGAACTGGGTCTCGCGGGCAATCATGTCGAGCATGCCCTTCTTCAGGGTGAACGGCGCATGCAGCAGCTTCTTCATGCGCAACGTCTTACCCATGCCGATCAACTGGCTGAACAACTTGCCGACGTCTTCACACAGGGCGTCGTCGGAGGTCAGCAGGCTGTAGTCGGTGTAGAGCTTGGCGTTGCCGGCGTGGTAGTTGCCGGTGCCCAAGTGCGCGTAACGCACGATCTCACCGGCTTCGCGGCGCAGGATCAGCATCATCTTGGCGTGGGTCTTGAACCCGACCACGCCGTAGATCACCACCGCGCCGGCCGCTTGCAGGCGGCTGGCCAGTTGCAGGTTGGACTCTTCGTCAAACCGCGCACGCAGCTCGATCACCGCAGTAACTTCCTTGCCGTTACGCGCAGCGTCCACCAGCGCATCGACGATTTCCGAGTTGGCGCCGCTGCGGTACAGGGTCTGGCGGACCGCCAATACATGCGGGTCCTTGGCGGCCTGGCGCAGCAGGTCGACCACCGGGGTGAAGGACTCGAACGGGTGCAGCAGCAGGATGTCCTGCTTGCTCACCACGCTGAAGATGTTCTCGCTGTTTTGCAGCAGTTTCGGGATCTGCGGCGTGAACGGCGTGTATTGCAGCTCCGGGTGGCTGTCCAGGCCGGTGATGCTGAACAGGCGCGTCAGGTTGACCGGGCCGTTGACCTGATACAACTCACTCTCGCCGAGGTTGAATTGCTTGAGCAGGTAGTCAGACAGGTGTTTCGGGCAGGTGTCGGCCACTTCCAGGCGTACCGCATCGCCGTAGCGCCGCGAGAACAGCTCACCGCGTAGGGCGCGGGCCAAGTCTTCGACGTCTTCGGAGTCCAGCGCCAGGTCGGCGTTACGGGTCAGGCGGAACTGGTAGCAGCCCTTGACCTTCATGCCCTGGAACAGGTCATCGGCGTGCGCGTGGATCATCGACGACAGGAATACATAGTTATCGCCAGCGCCCCCCACCTCTTCCGGTACCTTGATGATCCGTGGCAGCAGACGCGGTGCCGGGATAATCGCCAGGCCGGAATCGCGACCGAAGGCGTCGATACCCTCCAGCTCAACGATGAAGTTCAGGCTCTTGTTGACCAGCAACGGGAACGGGTGAGTCGGGTCGAGACCGATCGGCGTGATGATCGGCGCGATTTCGTCGCGAAAGTAGCGACGCACCCAGGTCTTGATCTTGGTGGTCCAGTGGCGGCGACGGATAAAGCGGACCTGATGTTTTTCCAGTTCTGGCAGCAGGATGTCGTTGAGGATTGCGTATTGGCGATCCACATGACCGTGCACCAGATCGCTGATGCGTGCCAGGGCTTGATGCGGTTGCAGACCATCGGCACCGGCTTGTTCACGGGCGAAGGTGATTTGTTTCTTGAGACCGGCGACGCGGATCTCGAAGAACTCGTCCAGGTTGCTGGAGAAAATCAGCAGGAATTTCAGGCGTTCCAGCAACGGGTAGGACTCATCCAGCGCCTGCTCCAGCACGCGGATGTTGAATTGCAGCTGTGACAGCTCGCGGTGGATGTACAGGCTGCTGTCATCCAGGTTGGTCACCACGACGGGCGCGGGCGCCGGAGCCGGTGCTTCAGCGACCACCACAGGCGGTTCCAGCTCCGGCGGGGTCTCGGCGACTTGTTCAACCACCGGGTGGGCGTCTTTTACGGCAACTTCTGAGAGTCCTTCGGTATTCATCGAGTGTTCCTGTGAGGGCTATTGTTGCTCTCTAAGCAATTGGGCAGCGCGGGCGGCGAAGTAGGTCAGAATGCCATCAGCGCCGGCACGTTTAAAGGCTGTCAGGGATTCGAGGATCACCCCTTCACTCAACCAACCATTCTGGATCGCGGCCATGTGCATGGCGTATTCACCGCTGACCTGATAGACAAAGGTCGGCACCTTGAATTCTTCTTTGACCCGATAAAGGATGTCCAGGTAGGGCATCCCGGGCTTGACCATCACCATATCGGCACCTTCGGCCAGGTCGGCGGCCACTTCGTGCAGGGCTTCATGGCTGTTGGCCGGGTCCATCTGGTACGAGGCCTTGTTGGCCTTGCCCAGGTTCAGCGCCGAGCCCACCGCATCGCGGAACGGGCCGTAGTAGGCGCTGGCGTATTTGGCCGAGTAAGCCATGATTCGCACATTGACGTGGCCGGCCAGCTCCAGGGCTTCGCGGATCGCCTGGATGCGGCCGTCCATCATGTCCGACGGCGCGACCACCTGGGCCCCGGCTGCCGCATGAGATAGGGCTTGTTTGACCAGCGCGTCGACGGTGATGTCGTTCTGCACGTAGCCTTCTTCATCCAGGATGCCGTCCTGCCCGTGGGTGGTGAACGGGTCCAGGGCCACATCGGTGATTACGCCCAACTCCGGGAAGCGCTCACGCAACGCGCGGGTGGCGCGTTGGGCGATCCCTTGCGGGTTCCAGGCTTGGGCAGCATCGAGGGACTTGAGTTCCGCAGGCGTCACCGGGAACAGCGCCAACGCTGGAATCCCCAGTTCCACCCAGTTCGCCGCCTCTTCAAGCAGCAGATCAATGCTCAAGCGCTCTACACCCGGCATCGACGCCACGGCTTCCCGACGATTTTCCCCGTCCAGCACAAAGACCGGCAGGATCAGATCGTTCGTGGTCAGTACGTTTTCACGGACCAGACGGCGAGAAAAATCATCACGACGGTTGCGGCGCAGACGGGTGGCGGGGAACAGGCGATTGGCAGGGGTAAAGCTCACGACAGACTCCTGAGCCCGCATTTACGGACGAGTGTTGCAGTTATAAGCGGCCATTATGACGAAGGAATGACAGTTGTGCTTATCCATGCGACCTGTAGTCGCATTCGGCGTTTATGTAGGAAATGTTCACTTCGTGACACATCTCGATACTTTCATGAATGTTCACGAAGGCGTAGGCTGCGCGTTCATTTCGCCAGCACCCAGACCATGCTTCAACAATTTCTGCATGACTTCGGCTACTTTGCCCTCTTCCTAGGCACGTTCTTCGAAGGCGAAACCATACTGGTTCTCGCAGGCTTCCTGGCGTTCCGTGGATATATGGATATCAACCTGGTGGTGGTCGTTGCCTTTTTCGGCAGCTACGCCGGCGACCAGCTTTGGTACTACATGGGGCGCAAGCACGGCCGCAAACTGTTGGCGCGCAAGCCGCGCTGGCAATTGATGGGCGACAAGGCCCTGGAACATATCCGCAAGCACCCGGATATCTGGGTGCTGAGCTTTCGCTTCGTCTACGGATTACGCACAGTGATGCCCGTGGCGATTGGCCTGTCCGGCTATCCGCCCTTGCGCTACCTATTGCTCAACGGCATTGGCGCGGCGGTGTGGGCGGCGGCGCTCGCCGCGGCGGCGTACCATTTTGGCGCGGTCCTGGAAGGCATGCTGGGCAGCATCAAGAAGTACGAGCTGTGGGTGCTGGGTGCTTTGTTACTGCTGGGCCTGGCTCTCTGGCTGCGGCGGCGGTTCAAGAACGCGCGCATCGCCCGTCAAGCCTGTGCCGATGCAAAGGCCCGACTGGCGGCTACACACCCGGCCGAAACCAGCCCGGTCGAGCCGCCTAAGACGCCAGCCGAGTAAGCCGGCCTCTGCAACAGTAGAGGCCCATCAGGCTCAGCAAGCTGTAGCTCAAAAGGCCCAGCCAGCCCAGGTGGCTGGCCGGCCATAGCCCGACCAGCGGCGCCAGCCATACCAGCGGCACATTCAGCCCCAGGCGCACCAGCTCCGCCCTCAACGCCCACGGGCGGTTCTCCAGGGCGACGCCCACGCAAAACAAGCCCAGCGCCATCGCACTCCAGCCCAGCACCAGTGCCGTCGTGGGCAGCCCTTCCCCGACGTTCATCAGATAACTGCCAAACCCCACATACACCGCAAATTGCAGGGCGACGTACACCTGTTGTCGCGTATCCAGCGGCACCTCGAATTTGCGGAACTGGCTCAAATCCGGCTTGGCCAACGGGTAGTTGGCCTTCACATCGGCGGGCCGCCAACCGGTGCGCATGAACCAAATACGCAGCTTGTCCCAGCGGCTTTGCGTGCGCCGCGCATCACTCCACAACTGCGCATAGAACTGCAGGTTGGCCCACAGCGGGTTCCAACTGGCCAAGGGGGTGGTGACGCCAAAGATCACCGGCTCGTTATCGTCCTCTTCCTGAAACGAGCCAAACAGCCGGTCCCAAATAATGAACACCCCGCCGTAGTTGCGATCCATGTAGAGAGCGTTCTGTGCATGGTGGGCCCGATGATTGGACGGCGTGACGAAGAACCACTCGAACCAGCCGAGCTTGGGCACGTGGCGGGTGTGGACCCAGAATTGATACAGCAGGTTGAGCGAGGCTACGCTGATAAACACCAGCAGCGGCACGCCGAGCACGGCCAGGGGCAGGTAGAAGATCCAGCTCAGCAGAAAGCCGGTGCTGGTCTGGCGCAAGGCGGTGGTGAGGTTGTAGTCCTCGCTCTGGTGATGCACCGAGTGCGCGGCCCACAGGATATTGCGCTCATGCCCGCAGCGATGCAGCCAGTAGTAGCAGAAGTCGTAGAACACAAAGGCAAACACCCAGGTCCAGACGCTCTGGGCCGACAACTCGAGCAGCGCCAGGTGCTTGAGGGCGAACGCGTAGGTCAGCAGCCCCACGCCCTTGGTCAGCAGCCCGGTGGTGGTGGACAGCACGCCGGTGCTGAGGCTGTTGATGGCATCCGCCACCCGGTAGTTGCGCGCCCCGCGCCAACGGTCGGCGAGCAGTTCAACCACGATCAAGGCGATGAAAAACGGCACCGCGTAAGGCACGAAGTCCATGAGCTAGTCCGATCTGTTTTTATTGCCTCAAGATTAGGTGCTGCGGCGGGAGTTCCCATTGGCAACAGATGACAAATTAGTAGACATTTAACGCCATGAATCAGGAGAAATGCCCATGAGCAAAAAGATTGCAGTGATCCTTTCCGGCTGTGGCGTGTACGACGGCGCAGAAATCCACGAAAGCGTGATCACCCTGCTGCGCCTGGATCAGCGCGGCGCTCAGGTCCAATGCTTTGCCCCCGACATTGCGCAGTTGCATGTGATCAACCACCTCACGGGCGAAGAAATGCCCGAGTCGCGCAATGTGCTGGTGGAGTCCGCCCGCATTGCCCGGGGCGAGGTTAAGGACATCGCTGAAGCCAACGCCGAGGATTTCGATGCGTTGATCGTGCCTGGCGGGTTTGGCGCGGCGAAGAACCTGTCGAACTTTGCCATCGAAGGCGCGGGTTGCAGCCTCAACCTGCAGGTATTGGCGCTGGCCGAAGCCTTTGTCGAAGCGGGCAAGCCGCTGGGGCTGATCTGCATCTCGCCAGCCCTGGCCGCAAAAATCTATGGTCCGGGCGTGACCTGCACCATCGGCAACGATACCGACACCGCCGCCGCCCTGGACAAGATGGGCGCCCACCATCAGGAATGCACGGTAGAGGATATCGTCGAAGACACGGCGCGCAAGCTGGTCAGCACGCCGGCCTATATGCTTGGCAAGAACATCAGTGAAGTCGCGTCAGGCATCAACAAGCTGGTGGATCGGGTGCTTGAGCTGACCCACGAGAACGACTAATCGGCCCGCATCAAGCGCGTAAGGAGACGGTCGAGTGAGTTGGCAAACGCTTGCTTGTCCTTTTCCCCATGGGGCGGTGGACCACCGCCCATCTGGCCTTGCTCGCGCAGATCGGTGAACAGGTTGCGTACCGCCAACCGCTCACTCATGTTCTGCGGGCTGAACTCCTTGCCACGCGGGTCGAGTGCCGTCACGCCGTTCTTCACCAGGCGGTCGGCCAAGGGTACATCGCTGCAGATCACCAACTCACCGGGCACCGCGTGCGCCACCAGGTAGTCATCCGCTGCGTCCGGGCCGCTGGGCACCACGATCAGCTTCACGCAGGCAAAGCTCGGCTTGATCTGGCTCTGCCCGGCCACCAGCACCACCTCGAACTGACGCTTGAGGGCGAACTTCACCACCTGGTCCTTGGCCGCCCGCGGGCAGGCGTCGGCGTCGATCCACACGCGCATGCTTATGCCGCCAGCCGGCGCTTGTCGGCGATCCGACTGCGGCCATACATCACCACAATCGCCAGGATCGCCACGACCTGCGCACTCAACGAGTAGGCATCGGCGTGGATACCCAGCCAATCGAAGTCAAAGAATGCCACCGGCCGCGTGCCGAAGATGCCGGCTTCCTGCAACGCCTTCACGCCGTGCCCGGCGAACACCACCGACAACGCACACAGCAACGCCGCGTTGATCCCGAAGAACAGCGCCAATGGCAGCTTCGCCGAACCGCGCAGGATCACCCACGCCAGGCCCACCAGCAGCACCAGCGCCGTCGCGCCACCCGCCAGCACGGCGTTGTGCCCGGCCGGGCCGGCTTGCAGCCACAGGGTTTCGTAGAACAGGATCACTTCGAACAGCTCGCGGTACACCGAGAAGAACGCCAGCAGCGCGAAGCCGAAACGCCCACCGCCGCCCACCAGGCTGCTCTTGATGTAGTCCTGCCAGGCCGCTGCGTGGCGCCGGTCGTGCATCCACACGCCGAGCCACAGCACCATCACACTGGCAAACAATGCCGTGCAGCCTTCGAGCAGTTCGCGCTGGGCGCCACTCACATCGATCACATAGGCGGCCAACGCCCAGGTGGCCAAGCCGGCCACCAAGGCCAAGCCCCAGCCGACGTGGACGCTGCGCACCGCCGATTCCTGGCCGGTGTTACGCAGGAAGGCGAGGACCGCCGCCAGCACCAGGATCGCCTCCAGACCTTCGCGCAGCAGGATCAGCAAGCCTGAGATAAAGCTCAACGACCAGCTCAGACCATCGCCGCCCAACAAGCCGGCGGATTCGCTGAGCTTGCCCTTGGCTGCGTCCAGGCGCTGCTGCACCTGTTCGAGCGGCAAACCGTCCTGCAACGACTGCCGATAGGCCATCAGGGCCTTCTCGGTGTCCTTGCGCACGTTGGCGTTGACGTTGTCCAGGGAGCTTTCTACCAGCTCGAACCCTTCCAGATACGCCGCTACCGACAGGTCATAGGCTTGCTCATGGTCGCCGTTGCGGAACGCCGCAAGGCTCTTGTCGAGGGTGGCGGCGGTGTAGTCGAGCAACTGCGCCGGGCCGCGCTTGACCTGCGGCGGCTGGGCACGCTGGGCGCGGAACGTCGCGGCAGCGGCTGGGCCGCTGGCGGCCAGCACTTCATTCGGGGTCTGACGGGCCAGGTCGGCGAGGTTGAAGGGCTGCGCGCTTTTCGCGGCAGCCGGGTCGGCCGTGAAGCTGGCGATATAGGTGGCCAGGTCCCAGCGCTGGCGGTCGTCCAGTTGGTCGGCGAAAGACGGCATGTCCGTGCCTTCGACGCCCAGGCCCAGCGTGTTGTAGATCGCATAAAGACTCAGGCGGTCCAGGCGCTCAGCGTTCTGCAGATTCGCCGGCGGCGGCGTCATGCCCACACCCGCCGGGCCATCACCGGCTCCGGCCGCGCCGTGGCAGACCGAGCAGTGCTGCGCATACAGCGGTGCGCCGCGTGTCGGGTCGGGCGTAATCGCCGGGGCCTGGCTGACTTCATATGCCGCCGCCAGCTTGGCGCCCAACTGCCGGGACTGGCGGGCCACACTGGCGCCTTCCTGACGAGCGGTCACAGCGGCAACCAATTCATCGACCCCTTTGACCAGATCGGCGCGCTCGGGCTTGGAAGGCAGCTCAGCCACCAGGCCCTGCAACACCCCCAGAAATTCCACCTGCTCACGGTATTCCGACTCATCGATGACCTTCCCCGCCGCTACCGTCGGCGGGTAATCCGCGCCAATGTAGTCCAGCAAATGCAGGGCTTTCGTGGCGCCCTCGGCAGGTGCAGCCAACAGGTTGAAGCTGCACGACATCAACGCCGGCAATACCAGCCAGGCGAGAAAACGGAAGGGGGCAGTCATGAATGAATCTCAAAAAGAAATACGAAGTAACACATTGTTGAGCTTTAAGAGGTTTGACTCAAGGTGTAAGTGATTTGTATTTGGAATAACAGTGCGGACCAAGGAGCGGCAATAACATGGATGATGGCGACTAAATAGCAAAAAGCCATTGTTTTGCCATGCTCGCCGCCTATAATGCCGCGCCCTGTTATCGCAAAAGGGAATTTTGCTCCTCATTTTTATGAGGAATTAGTTGGAGGCACGCTGTCTCCCGCGATTGGTGATTCGAGCCGACCAGCACCTCGGCCGATTACATTCAGGGAAGAAGCCTGCCATGGCATTTCGCGCCTTAACCCCGCTCGCGCTCGCTGCGGTCACTGCGTTGTCCGGCTGTTCGATGTTTCGCAGCTACGACGACGAGCTGCAAGCTACCAACCAGCAACTGGCAACCGGCAACGTCGAGGCCGCGCTGACCCTGCTGGAAAAGAACAACACCGGCGAAGACAAGGACCTGCTCTATTTCTTCGAGAAAGGTGAACTGCTGCGGGCCAAGGGCGACCTGACCGGCAGCCAGACCGCCTGGCGCAGTGCTGACCTGCAAGTTTACAAGTGGGAAGAGTCGGTCAAGTTCGACAGCGAAAAGTACCTTTCCCAGTTCGGCAGCTTCCTGGCCAACGACAAAGTGCGTCGCTACGAAGGCTACGACTACGAAAAAGTCATGCTGACCACCCAGATGGCCCTGAACCTGCTGGCCCTGAATGACTTCGACGGCGCGCGCACCGAGATCAAGAAGACCCACGAGCGCGAAGCCGTGATCGCCAACCTGCGAGACAAGGAATACCTCAAGCGCGAAAACGAGGCCGAACGCCAGGGCGTGACCACCCAGATCAAAGACCTGCGCGGGTACCCGGTGGAAGCCTTGGACGCGCCGGACGTGGTCGGCTTGAAAAACAGCTACCAGAGCGCGTTCAGCCATTACCTGGCCGGTTTTGTCTACGAAGCCCTCGGCGAAAAAGACCTGGCGGCGCCGGGTTATCGCAAAGCCGCCGAGTTGCGCCCCAACACGCCGTTGCTCGAGCAAGCGCTGCTGAACCTGGATGCGTCCAACGTCGGCGCCGATGAAACCGACGTGCTGATCGTGGTCCAGAGCGGCCTGGCGCCAGCCCGCGACTCGATACGCTTGCCGCTGCCAATCCCGATCAATGGCAACCTGGTGATCACACCGCTGTCGTTCCCGGTGATCAAGGCCGACACGTCCACCCAGGCCTTCGCCCAGATCGGCGTCGACGGCCAGCAACAGAACCTCACCGTGCTCAACAGCACCACCGCCATGTCCCGTCGCGCGCTGCGTGACGACATGCCGGGGATCATCCTGCGCACCACCGTGCGGGCAGTCAGCCGGGGCGTGGCGCAAAACAACCTGAACAAGACCAACCCGATGGCCGGCCTGGTGCTGGGCATTGCTTCGGCCGTGGCCGAAGGCGCCGACACCCGCACCTGGCGCACCCTGCCGGACATGACCCAAGTGACGCGCCTGCGCCTCAAGCACGGCGAGCATCAAGTCAGCCTGCCCAACGCCTTGGGCGGCACGCGGGTGACGGTCAAGGCCGATCAGCGCTATCAGGTCATCACCCTGCGCGTGGTCGGCAACCAGGTATTCGCCGGCGGTCTGGCGGCCCACGTGGTGCCGAGTACTTCCGCCCAGGCCATCGCCCTCAAACAACCTTAAGGAGCACGCTATGCGTCATTTCATCCTCGGCGCCTTGGCGCTGGTCGTGCTCGCCGGCTGCGCCACCCCGCCGCCACCGGCACCCGGCAGCGCCGCCAGCAAAATCGTGGTGATGGGCAAGTTCAAGGGCATCGCCGTCGGTGCCATTCGGGTGGCGCGCGAGAATGGTTTTCTCACCGCCAAGGTGCAGTTGAGCAACATCACCAGCAGCAACCGGATGATGTATTACCGCTTCGCCTGGCTGGGCGCCGACGGCTTCCCGGTGGGCGACGAAGAAACCTGGAAGGTACTGACCCTGTACGCCAACCAGGCCACGTTCCTGCCAGCCATTTCCAACTTGCCTCAAGCGGCGGACTTCCGCCTCGAAGTGAAGACCCCTTGAGTCGCTCCCCTTTTCAGGTTTTAGAGAGATTTCCCATGTTTGCACGCTTCTCGCTCCTCGCCGTGATCGCCGTATTGGCCAGCGGCTGCGCCAACACCTCGCCGATACTCGGCGGCAAGAACATCAGCTACGGCGACACCAAGGCCGTGGAACTGGTGACCAACGAGTTCGGCTCCACCGACCTGCAGATGATCGCCGAAAGCATGACCCGCTCCCTCGCCCAGTCCGGCGTCCTCCAGGGCCGCCCGGTGGTGCAGGTGTATGACGTGAAGAATAAGACCAGCGAGTACATCGACACCCGCGAGATCACCACGTCGATCAAGACCCAGTTGATGAAGACCGGCACCGCGCGTTTCGCCAGCGACAACACCGACATGCAAAGCCAGGTCGACCAGCTCAAGCTGCAGAACCAGAGCGGCCTGTACAAAAAATCCAGCGTGAGCAAGACCGGCAACATGGTCGCTGCCAAGTACCGCCTGGAAGGCTCGATCAGTTCCATCGTCAAGCGCAGCTCGGACTACAAGGACGTGTTCTACAAGTTCAGCCTGCAACTGATCGACGTCGAAAGCGGCGTGGCCGAATGGATGGACGAAAAAGAAATCCGCAAGACCACGGAGCGCTAAGCAATGCGTGCATGGATCGGCATGATCGGCCTGCTGTGCGCCTTTGGCGCATCGGCTGCACCGAAGATCGCGGTGACCGACCTGGCCTACGAGGCGCAGGTCGAGGAGTACATCCATCAGGTCTCGGCCAGCAACAACTTCCAGGCCAGCGCATACAACGCCAGCGGCGCGGCGAACTACAGCGAGTACGAAAGCCGCACCCGCTACATCGAACAGGCAGAGCTGCGTAAATTCAGCGGCGACATCAAGGGCGAGATCCTCAAGTCGCGCCAGTTCCAGTTGGTGCAGGGCACGCCCTACACCCCCGATGCCAAGGGTGACGTGTATGACGTGATCAAGCGCATCAAGGCCGGCCACTTCAAGGGCGCGGACTACGTGCTGTTCGGCACCCTGTCGGACATCGACTTCACCCAGGACATCAACGCCCTGGACCGCACCAACAGCTACTCGGCGGTGCTGGGCCTGACGCTGGTGGCGGATTTCAGCCTGATCAACACGCGCACCTTCGAAATCACCTCAGCGTTTACCGCGATGGGTGAAGGTCAGGACACCAAACTGGTGAACAGCCGCGACGTGCACGTCAGCCTGAACCGGCCGCGTGTGGTGAAGGAAGTGTCGAAAGCCTTGGGTGAGGATGTGGCCAGGCAGTTGGCGGAACAGTTGGGCGGTGGGTATCAAGACCCAGGCCAGCCAGTGTTGCGCAATAACCTGCCAAGGGATGAAGCGCCGAAGATTCTGCGCTGAGCCGCGACTTCACAAGCAACACAAATCAAAGGTGGGAGCTGGCTTGCCTGCGATGCAGGCACCTCGGTGTATCAGTTACACCAAGGTGCTGCTATCGCAGGCGAGCCAGCTCCCACATTTTTGCTGCGGTTTCGTCAGTTACGCCGTTGCGCGATGCAAGCTGGCCAGAAACCCCGCCGCCCCCACGAACAAACCGGCAAACGTGCGGTTCATGCGTTTTTGCTGCTTGGGCGTGCGCAACAGGCGCAAGACCTTCGACGCCAAGCCGGTATACCCCGCCATCACGATCATATCGACGCTGATCATCGTCGCGCCGAGGATCAGGTACTGGGTCAGCAGCGGTGCCTGCGGGTTCACGAACTGCGGCAACACCGCGAGCATGAACACCAGCGCCTTGGGGTTACTGGCGTTGACCAGAAACCCCCGGAACATCATCGCCATCGGCTTGCCAATCGGCCGCACTGCCGCGTCGTCGGTCATGTCCATGGGCAAGGCACGCCACTGCTTGACGGCCAGGTACACCAGGTACGCCACGCCAAACCATTTGATCGCATAGAACGCGGTGGACGACGCCGCCAAAATAGCCCCCAGCCCGCCCGCGACCACGGCAATCTGCATCGCCAGGCCGATTTGCAGGCCGATGGCGTTCCAGTAACCGCGCAGGAAACCGTATTGCAGGCCGCTGGACATCGAGGCGATGGCGCCTGCGCCAGGGGAAAGGGAGATGATCCAACTGGCGAGGAAAAAGGCCAGCCATGTGTCGAGTGCCATTGCACACCTCAGCAGCGAGTTTGCGGTTGTGCCTTAAGCTAACTCTGCCGACCGAAGGCTGGCTATAGATTTTTACAAGATGTGAACGCTAGCGCTCGCCCGGCATCACCGCACTGTCGCGCCAGCGTCGCACCGAGCGCTGGAAGAACAGGCTATTGGGCACCTGCACCGTCACTCCGCCGGTCCCCGCCTCTTCCACTTCGATCAGCGTGGTGTAAAGCAGATTGATCGCCACGACGCGGCCCTTCACACCCGGTTTGTCGACGGTGTCCACCAACTCGACGATGTCACCCAGGCGGAACGGTCCGACGGTGAAGATCAGGATCGCGCACAACAGGTTGGACAACACCGACCACATGGCGAAGAACGCCACCGCCGCCACCGCGACGAACCCCGACAGCGCGGTCCACAACACCGTGGCGGACACGCCCAGGCGTTCCAGCACGAAGATCAGCGCACTGCCCATGATCAGCCAGCGCAAGCCGCCGCGCAGCGGCATCAACAATTGCGGCGGGAAGGGGTAGCGCTCACCCAGTCGGGTCAGGCCCTTGGCGACAAACCGCTGGGTAAGGTAGCCAGCCAGCAGGATCAGCAGGACTTGCACGCCGATCCACACAGGCTCGACCCATTGCGCCGGCAGCGGCAGTTGCAGCGCTTCCATCAGGACAGCGCCTCCAGCTCCGCTTGCAGGCTTTCGAGCAGTTCGAGGGCTTCCATCCAGCTTTCCTCCAACTGACCTTCACGGACCTTCAGCTTGGCCTGCTCGGCCAGCAGATCGCGCAGTTCATCCTTGCGTGCCGCTTCGTACACGGCACTGTCGCCCAGGCTGGTCTCGATCTTGGCCAGACGTTCGTGGACCTTGCCCAACTCGGCTTCCAGCTTGTCGGCGTCGCGCTTGTGCGGCGCCAACTGCTGGCGCAGGGCGGCGGCGGCCTGGCGCTGGGCCTTCTTGTCGGTTTTGTCCGGGTTGACGGGCGTGTTGCTGGTCGGCGCGTTACGCAGGCGGTAATCCGTCAGCCAGCGCGCATAGTCCTCAAGATCGCCGTCGAACTCTTCGACTTTGCCATCGGCCACCAGCAGGAAGTTGTCGGTGGTGCTCTTGAGCAAGTGGCGATCGTGAGACACCACCAGTACCGCACCACTGAATTCCTGCAACGCCATGGTCAGCGCCAGGCGCATTTCCAGGTCGAGGTGGTTGGTCGGTTCGTCGAGCAGCAACAGGTTCGGCCGGTCCCAGGCGATCAGCGCCAGGGCCAGGCGGGCTTTTTCGCCGCCGGAGAAGTTCAGCACCGGCTCATCGATGCGCGCACCCCGGAAGTCGAAACCGCCGAGGAAGTCGCGCAGAGTCTGCTCGCGCTCGGTCGGCGCCAGGCGCTGCAAATGCAGCAACGGGCTAGCCTTGGCGTCCAGGGAGTCCAACTGATGCTGGGCGAAGTAGCCCACCACCAGGTTCTCGCCCCGGGTCAGGCGACCGGCCAGGGGTTGCAGTTCGCCCGACAGGTTCTTGATCAGCGTCGACTTGCCCGCGCCATTCGGTCCGAGCAGGCCAATGCGCGCGCCCGGCGTGAGTTGCAGTTTGACCTTCTCGAGGATGGTTTTATCGCCATAGCCCAAGCGTGCATCGGACAGATCGAGCAACGGGCTGGAGATCTTCGCCGACTCGCGGAACACGAAATCGAAGGGCGAATCGACGTGGGCCGCCGACAGCTCTTCCATGCGCTCCAGCGCCTTGATCCGGCTCTGGGCCTGGCGGGCCTTGGTGGCCTGGGCCTTGAACCGGGCGATGTAGCTTTCCATGTGCGCGCGCTGCGCTTGCTGCTTCTCGAACGCCTGCTGTTGCTGGGCCAGGCGTTCGGCGCGGGCGCGCTCGAACGCGCTGTAGCCGCCACGGTAGAGGGTGATTTTCTTCTGTTCGACGTGGGCGATGTTGTCGACCACGGCGTCGAGAAAATCCCGGTCGTGGGAAATCAGCAGCAAGGTGCCTTGATAGTTCTTGAGGAAATCCTCCAGCCACAGGATCGCATCGAGGTCCAAGTGGTTGGTCGGTTCGTCGAGCAGCAACAGGTCCGAGGGGCACATCAGTGCCTGGGCCAGGTTCAGGCGCATGCGCCAGCCGCCGGAGAAGTCGGCGACCGGGCGGTCCATCTGCTCGTTGGTAAAGCCAAGGCCGGCGAGCATCTTGCGCGCACGGGCGTCGGCGGTGTAGCCGTCGGCGCTGTCCAATTCCGCGTGCAGGCGGGCCTGAGCGGCGCCGTCCTGGGCTTTCTCGGCCTCGGCCAGGTCGTGTTGCACCTGGCGCAGACGCAGGTCGCCATCGAGCACGTAGTCGATCGCGATGCGGTCCAGGGTGTCGATCTCCTGGCGCATATGGGCGATGCGCCAGTCGGCCGGCAGCAAGCAGTCCCCGGAATCCGGGGTCAGCTCACCCAGCAACAGGGCAAACAACGTGGATTTGCCGGCGCCATTGGCACCGATCAGGCCGGCTTTGTGACCGGCGTGCAGGGTCAGCTCGGCGTCTTCAAGAAGACGTTGCGGGCCACGCTGTAATGTTAGGCTTTGAAGTCGGATCATAATGGCGGCGGAGTCTACCAGCTTCGTTGGCCGCTGGCTTGGGTGTGAATATGTGCGCTGACCTGTGGAGCTTTGCCCTCTCGACTTACGCCCGCACGGGCGTCGAGGCCGCGTGCCTGCGTTTGCAGGAACAAGGCGCGGATGTGTGCCTGTTGCTCTGCGGGGCGTGGCTGGAACGGCGCGGTGTGGCGCTGACGCTTGAACGCACGCAGGCGCTGAGGCAAATCGCCGAGCCGTGGCAATCGCAGGTCGTTGAACCGTTGCGACAGGTGCGCATGCAATGGCGGGCCGTGGCGCAGCAGGATCAGCCCTTGGCGGCGTTACGGGAGCGGGTCAAGGCCCTGGAGCTGGAGGCGGAACGCGAGTTGCTGACACGCCTGGCAACGCTGGCAACAGCATGGCCGACAGGCGAAGCGATGGGTCAACGATGGCTGGAAGGACTGGCGGCCGAGGGAGCCGCCAACCTTGACCACGACGCGCTGCAGCAGATGCGCGTCGCAGTCACCGGCGCTTAGGAAGCGCTGGTTGGGGTGTTGCTTGGCGCGACCGGTGCAGGAGTGCTGCTGGCCGATGCGGTTGGAGCGGCGGACACTGCTGGGGTAGCAGCCGATCCTGCCGGGGTGGCTGGCTTGGCCGATGCTGGTTTTGCAGCAGCAGGTTTAGCGACTGGCTTAGCGGCAGCGGCTTTAGCGACCGGCTTGGCGGCTGGTTTTGCGGCAGCGGCTTTAGCAACTGGCTTGGCGGCTGGTTTTGCGGCAGCGGCTTTAGCAACTGGCTTGGCGGCTGGTTTTGCAGCAGCGGCTTTAGCAACTGGCTTGGCGGCTGGTTTTGCAGCAGTGGCTTTAGCAACTGGCTTGGCGGCTGGTTTTGCAGCAGCGGCTTTAGCAACTGGCTTGGCGGCTGGTTTTGCAGCAGCGGCTTTAGCAACTGGCTTGGCGGCTGATTTTGCAGCAGCGGCTTTAGCAACTGGCTTGGCGGCTGATTTTGCAGCAGCGGCTTTAGCAACTGGCTTGGCGGCTGGTTTTGCGGCAGCGGCTTTAGCAACTGGCTTGGCGGCTGATTTTGCAGCAGCGGCTTTAGCAACTGGCTTGGCGGCTGGTTTTGCGGCAGCAGCTTTAGCAACTGGCTTGGCGGCGGCCTTAGCCGGCGTCTTCGCTGCAACGGCTTTCACCGGTGCACGAGCGCCCAGCACTTTCGATACAGCTTCCTTCACACGACCAACGCCCTGGGCCAGTTTCAGGCTTTCTTGAGCATCTTTTTTGAGTTGGGAAATGTAGGTGCGGGTTTCGGCTTGGCGATCCTTGAGGGCGTCCAGCAGGTCCTCAAGTTCTTTGACTGCGTCTTTGGCTTTGGCTTGAGCCTTGGCCTTGCCGGCAGTGGCGGCGTCTTGCAGTTTGGTGCGGGAGTTGTGCAGTTTTTCTTGCGCTTTACCGCGTTGTTTTTCCAACTTGGCGAGCAGTTTTTCTGCATCAGCCAAGGCTTGGGAACACGCGCTTTCCAAATGTTCGAGCAGACTGCCCGAGAGTTGTTGGAGTAAGTGCAACGGGGTATTTACAGGCTTCTGTTTGGCCGACATGGTTTACCTCCTGGCTGACGTGGGTGCGGCTCATACTAGCCCTCTGCTCTTACCGCCGCTAGCGCATGTTGACAGTATCGTTTGCCTTGCGTTGCACCGTGCGAAAAATCTTATCGATATAACGGAAAACCACGCCACTTTTTATCCACTCACACTGGCATAATCCGTCGCACTTTCGGCTGGAGAAGACCCATGTCGCGTTACCTTTTTCTTGCGCTTGGCTTGGCGATTTCCGTGGCCAATGCCAGCGAGCCTTCGCCGTCCAAAACCACTGCCCCAGATGCGCACGACCTCGCGTACAGCCTGGGCGCCAGCCTCGGTGAGCGGCTGCGCCAGGAAGTCCCTGACCTGCAGCTCCAGGCCTTGATCGATGGCCTCAAGCAAGCCTATCAAGGTAAACCGCTGGCGCTGGATAACACGCGCATCGAACAGATCCTGGCGCAGCATGAAGCGCAGGACGAAGCCGATATTCAGGCACCCCAAAGTGAAAAAGCCCTGACGGCCGAACAGCAGTTTTTGACCCAGGAAAAAGCCGCGAGCGGCGTGCGCGAATTAGCCGATGGCGTTCTGCTCACCGAGTTGACGCCCGGGACCGGCAATAAACCGTTGGCCAATGATGAGGTTCAGGTGAAATACGTGGGGCGATTGCCCGATGGGACGGTGTTCGATCAAAGCACCCAAGCGCAATGGTTTCGTCTAGACAGTGTGATCAGCGGCTGGAGCAGCGCGCTGCAACAGATGCCGGTGGGCGCGAAATGGCGCCTGGTGATTCCGTCAGCACAGGCCTATGGCGCCGACGGTGCCGGTGCGTTGATCCCGCCTTACACACCCTTGGTATTCGAGATCGAATTACTCGGCACCCGGCATTGACCCAATAAAAAACGGTGCGTCATGCGCACCGTTTTTTTATCTCATCACCAAGGGTCAGGCCTGAGCGACAGCCACATCCCGGTGAGCATTGTGCAGCACTTCGATCAGGCAATCCTCAAGCTCGAAACGCTCATGGAGCAGGCCACCCAGCTCTTTGAATTTTTCCGCAACACACTTGCCGGCATCACACAGGTCATTGAACGCCAGCAACTTCTCGGTGATCACATCGATGCGTGGGTAGAGGGTATCGGCCAATTCAAGACCGCGCTGATCGTCGAAGGCTTCAGCCTCCTTGGTCAGTTGCTCGTAGATGCCGAAATGACCGGCAGACACGTAGTCCACCAACACACCGCAAAACGCCTGCAACGGCTTGCGATTCTTCGTCAATGCTTCGGGCTTCGCGCCGAGAGCATCAAACGCCCGAACCAGTTCGTGGCGTGCCTTCAGCCAGCTATCGATCAGCTTGTGCACCCCACCCCAGCGTTCCTGAGCATTCTGACAACTTTCCAGCATGATGATCTCTCTTCCCTATAGGGGCGCTGCCGCTGTGTGCCCGCGCAATACTTCAAGGATAAAGCGGCAGCCGGACAAAGCCGTATCTGACAACGGTTTCAATAACGCATTCGGGCCAGATTATGCCCGCATGACTATGGCTTCAAGGTACGCAGGAGAGAAAGTTCATACAAGTGTTTAATCCCCTCCTACAACCTACGACCGGTTTTCAGCGTCTCGACAGGCGCAACGGTTGGCTGAATATCAGCCGTGAAAATTGCATGAAGCCCAGGATCAGCATCGCCACGAAAAACAACAGACTCCACTCCGGAAGGCTCAAATCGAACAGGGTCCAAGTGATTTCCACGCAGTCAACGGTGCCGTTGAAGATCGAGCGCAGCGCCTGCGAAAAAGACAGGCTTTCGAGCATGTACTGCAAACTGGGCCAACAATGGCTGGCCTGATCCGACGTGGTGTTCTGCAATAACACCTGGCGCACGGCGGTAATTGCGCCAAGCGCGGCACAGCCTGTGCTCGCCAGCCCATACCCATAGACGCCGTAGCGTTTGGGGTTATGCACAGCCGCTACCAGGTTGATCAACGTAAAGGTGGCGAGGAATAGCCGTTGTACCTGGCACAGAAAGCAGGGCCGCAGCAGCGCGCCATATTCCAGGTAGAAAGACGCACCCAACGTCAGCGCACCGGCCATGAACGCCAGGAAAAACAAGGAGCGTGAGGGGGCCAAAGACATTGTTTATCCGTACCGCGAGAGATAGGCCGTTACGGTAGAGGAAAGGCCTGACCCCTTTCAATACGCGTTAGAGCAGACGATTCCGCGAAAACGTAGGGACATCCCGCCAGAACTTGGAGGACATAACCTGACGCAACGTAGGAATATATTACGCACCCAGTTAAACCGAGTCTTTACACAGAACCAAAAGGTTGGCTGTCGGACGCATCCGAGCCAACCCTCGCACCACTTCCTACTTCAACCCTGCGCCGGCACGGGTAACGGTGAGGCGAGCAAACGGTTGTCCAGCAGGCCCAAGCCTTCCTGGAACAACTGGTTGCTGCGCTCGGTGTCACCCAACTGGGCCAGCAGGCGTGCCAATTCGGCACACGCCTCGGGGTTGCGCTGCACTTGCAGGCTGCTTTCCAGGTAGTCCCGCGCCTTGCCCCACAGACTGTTTTGCAGACACAGGCGACCCAGGGTCAACAGCAAGCTGGCATCACCTGGATGGTCCTTGAGCCAGCCCTCGGCAAACTTCAACTGGCGGGCCGGGTCACTGCCGCGCAACAGGCCATACAGGCGGATCAGATGGCTGTCATAAGCCCGCTTGATCGCGCCGCGCAACACTTCCTCGGCCTTGGCATCAGCGCCCAACTGGCGCAGTTGCTCGGCGTAGGCCAACACCAATTGCGGCTCCTGGCGTTGGGCGGACGTCAGTTGTTGCCAGGCGCGCTCAAGCGCCTGCAAACCCGCTTCGCCCTGCTCTTCACGCTGGACGGCCAGGCTCAGGTTTTCACCCCAGGCACGGCGCTCCAGCTCGGCCAGTTCGCCGGCCGGCAACACTTTGTCCTTACGCAGCTCAGGCAACAGACGAATCACTGACGACCAATCGCCCCGCTGCTGATGCAAGCGTTGCAACTGGCGCAACACTTGGGCGTTATGGGGATGACGCTCGTGCATGGCCTGCAAGGTGATCAGCGCGCCGTCGGTATCGCCACGGTCCATCTGCAATTGCGCATGGCTCAAGGCAACCGCCAGTTCGGCCTGGGGCTGACGCTCGAGGGCACGCTCCAGCAAACCGTCGCACGCTTCATATCGCCCTTGCTCATTCGCCGCCCGGGCCGCGCCAAGGTAATACAGCAACGGCTGACGTTCGGCTTCGGCGGCACGATGCAGGTGGCGTTCGGCACTGGCCCAGCGGCCTTCGGCGAGGTCCATCTGGCCCTGCTCGATCGCGATCTGCACGCGACGGCTGCGGTTACGCCGCGACCACGGGTTGACCACGCCGCCCGAGGTGCTCAGCAGGCTCAACAGGACACGAATCAGGTAGATCGCCAGGCCGATGACAAACACCGCCACCAGGGTGGCCCACAGGCTCGACTCGTAATGCAGCAGATGGGGATAGGTAATCAGCACGTAGCCTGTGTGTTTCGAAATGCCCACAGCCAGCGCCAGGGCGATCGCAATCGCCAGCACCAGGATCACATAGAAACGCTTCATCGGCTCTACTCCTGGCTCGCCGGCGTGCCAGCCGAAGCCTTGGCTTCGTCGGCAGGCGAGTGACGACGTTCAAGGTATGCCTGCACGGCAGCCAGGCTGGCAGCCAGGTCCGGGGTCACGACCGAGACAGCCTTGGGCTCAAGCTCGGCGATACGCGCCAGCATCGCTTTGCTCTGTGGGTTGTCCTGGTTGAAGTTGTCCTGCAACACGCTGCGCGCCTCACCCAGCGAACGGCTGTACACCGCCGATTCACCATTGAGCGCAGCCCACTGCGCTTGCTCGAGGGCCAGGCTCAGGGCTAGGCGCACCTGGTTCAGGCCTTGGCCGGCGAGCAGCGGGCGAATGTTGTCATCCGGGTTGAAGTCGATGCGGAAGTAACGCGAGAGCTGCTCCCACCATTGGCTCCAGCGGTTTTCCGTATCGGTCGTCGGACGCCCTTGGGGCGCCGGTTCCTGAAGCTGGTATTCCGGCGCGATCGCCGCCAGTTGCACGACTTGATCACGCAAGGCCGCGAGCTGCAGGTACAGCCCGGTACGGTCCGGCTGTTCGGTACTGCGCAACGCGGCAAGGCTCTTGGCCAATTGCTCGCGCGCGGCGTAGGAACCCGGATCGCTCTGCTCGCGAAGAATCTCGTCGGCGCCCTGGACCAGCGACTGCGCGCTGTTGATATCCTGCAGGGCAGACAAGCGCAAACTCGCGAGACGAATCAAGTGTTCGGCTTCAGCCAGGCGCCAGTCCTTGCGGCTGGCTCCCAGCACGGTTTCCAGACGCTGGCCCAAACGCTGCTGGTCGCCCTGCAACTGCGCCACCAGACGGCGGCGCTCTTCCAGCTCGTCCGCACCCGGCAGTTGCGCCAGGCGTGCCGCCAACTGTTGCTGGCTTTGCTTGAGGGTCTGGGACTGGTCGTCGAGGGTCTGTACCTGGCTCAGCTGTTGCTGGCTGCTGGCTTGCAGGGCGCGGACCTGCCAGATCCCCCAGCCGCCGGCGGCAACGCCCGCAGCACCCAGCAGCAAGGCGACGATTGCCAGGCCATTGCCACGGCGCGGCGCGGTGACCGGTGTCTGGCCCGACGCATCGAGCGCGGGCTGAGCTTCATCTTTAGGCAAGGCTGTTTCGCTCACGTATCCATCCTTTGCGTATCAGAGAGTGGGAACGGAATGGCTCCGTAACGCCACTAACAAAGCCGCAGCACTCGCGCCGCGACAATCCACAACTTTTTCTGCGCCAGCGGCCCGCGCTATCTCATAGACTCGCGGGCTGGGCACGAACAGCGGCAGCCGCGCCACCTGTGGCCAATCCGGGCCGGCCAGGGCTTGCAGGTGTAAAAAACCCTGCCCACTGCTGACCACCAGGCCGTTCAAGCGTTCCAACTGGATGCGCTGCATGAGTACCCCCGGGTCGTAGGCCGGAAGAAAACGGCGATACAACTCCAGATAGTCGACACTAGCACCTTGCTCGCGCAAGCGCTCCGCCAGCAGCTCTCGCCCACCCTCGCCGCGCAGGATCAACACCCGTGCATCAGCATGTGCAATAGCCTCGCGCAAGGCGGGCAAGGCAAGCAAGGCCTCGCTGTCGTCGCCGCTGGGGGGATAATGAACGTCCAGGCCCTGTTCGGCGAGGACCTGCGCGGTGGCGGCCCCCACGCTGAACCACGGCAACTGCGGCCAGCGTCGATCCAAGCATTGCACGCCAAGGCGCGCCGCCGGTTTGCTCACCACAATGACCGCGCAATAGCGGCCCAGGTCAGCAAAGACCGCCTGCTGCGCAGGCGTGACCGGCAAGGCTTCGATCTCCAGCAACGGCAGGCTGCTGCTGAAAATCCCGACATCGGACAACGACGCCGCCAACAGCGCAGACTCCTCGGCAGGCCGCGTCAGCAGCACACGCCAATCGGTCACTGCGGGCCGGCCTCGCCGTAGACTTTTTGCAGAATGGCACCGGCACCCTTGTCCAGCAGCGCTTCGGCGACCTGGATACCCAGCGCCGTCGCATCACGCTGCGGCCCGCGCACTTGCGCGGTGATCAAGTTGCCGCCGTCAGGGTCGCCCACCAGGCCACGCAGCCACAGGTTTTCCCCTTCCAGCACGGCATAGCAGGCGATCGGCACCTGGCAGCCACCGTTGAGGTGTTTGTTCAGGGCGCGTTCGGCGGTGACACGGACGTCGGTGTCGTGGTGATCGAGCGGCTTGAGCAAGGCGTGGATTTCACGGTCGGCGGTGCGGCATTCGATGCCCACTGCGCCCTGCCCGCCGGCGGGCAAGCTGTCTTCGACGCTGATGACCGAGGTGATGCGGTCTTCGAAGCCGAGCCGGATCAAACCGGCCGCCGCGAGAATGATCGCGTCGTATTCACCAGCATCCAGCTTGGCCAGGCGGGTATTGACGTTGCCGCGCAGGAAGCGGATCTGCAAATCCGGGCGACGCGTCAGCAACTGGGCCTGACGACGCAGGCTGGAGGTGCCGACGATACTGCCCAACGGCAGCTCATCCAGGGACGCATAGGTATTGGACACGAAGGCGTCGCGCGGGTCTTCACGCTCGCAGATGCAAAACAGGCCCAGGCCTTCGGGGAAGTCCATGGGCACGTCTTTCATCGAGTGCACGGCGATGTCGGCTTCGTTTTCCAGCAGTGCGGTTTCCAGTTCCTTGACGAACAAACCCTTGCCGCCGATCTTCGACAGCGGCGAGTCCAGCAGCTTGTCGCCGCGACTGACCATGGGCACCAGGGACACCAGGAGGCCAGGGTGGGCCTGCTCGAGGCGTGCTTTGACGTATTCGGCCTGCCACAAGGCCAGGGCGCTTTTACGGGTGGCGATGCGGATTTCGCGAGAGGACATGGATCAATCCGTACTGAATAGATACGGCAGATAATAACAGCTCAGGAAAATTCGCTTTGATTTGAATCAGCAAGTGCGGGGCCTCCCTGGCCGCACCGCACCGCGATCACCGCTACAGCCCTTGCGCTAAAGCTGCTGCATCATCTTGCGCACGCCGGCGACATGACGCCGACTGACAATCAAAGCATCGCCGTTAAGCCCTTTCAGGAATAACTGAAAGTGCCCCAAGGGCGTGCGCTGCAGGCGTTCGATGCGCTCACGGGCCACCAGCGCATTGCGGTGGATGCGCACGAAACGGTCGCCAAATTCATCCTCAAGGGCCTTGAGCGGCTCATCAAGCAGCACTTCGCCAGCCTCGTGACGCAGGGTCACGTACTTGTGATCGGCGATGAAGTAGACCACCTGGCTCAGCGGGATCAGCTCGATACCTTTACGGGTGCGCGCACTGATATGGCTGCGCGGCCCGTTACCGCTCTGGGCGGCGGGCTGGGTCAGGGCGGCAAGCTGGATGCGATTGGGGCGCTCGGCCTTTTTCAGCGCCTTGAGCAACGCCTCGGCAGTCACCGGTTTGACCAGGAAACTGACACCGCTGGCTTCCAGGGTTTCGGCAGGGAACTCTTCCTCGGCGGCACACAACACCACGGCGGGTGGCGATTCGCGCTCGCTCAGGCGGGCGGCGACTTGCAGGCCATCCAGGCCCGGCATGCGGATATCGAGCAGCACCACATCCGGCTTGAGGCTGTCGATCAACGTCAACGCCTCCTCGCCCGTGGCGGCGCTCGGTTCAAGGACTGTATAACCCTCGAGCTCACTGACCAGACGGCTCAGTCGCTCGCGGGCTTGGGGTTCGTCATCAACGATCAGGACATTCATATTGCGCTGGATTCCTGCGTGAGTCTCGCACAAGGATAGCGTAGACAGGTGCGGTGACGTGCGTCACAGCGATCCACGCTAAGACTAGCGCGAGCGGCAAAAAGTGCCCCGAGAGCGACACTCATATTTATCCGGACCTGTTCAATAGCGCCCAAAACCTGCCGCCCTTGGGCATCGTCGTAGGGTTTGCTGATACACAATCCGAATACCCCCCTTGTTTAATGGTAGTCAGGGTTATGACCGCATCACCTGACTTTGGTGCATTCACACACTATCAGTCCAACTGTAGACGCTCGCCGAGACGACATTGCTCATTCGTCAAATATCGTTTCAATAAGCACCTTTGCCCAGTCTCTTCCCGGACGCGGTCGGCGGCAAGGCACTTAGCCATCCTTTGCACAAATAAAAATGCCGACCACCCACAGCACCGCCTCCACGGGCAACCCTGTTATTATCGGCGTCACACCTCCACGCCTCTTTTAAGCAGATCACGAGCGAATCCATGAGCACCGACAAGACCAACCAGTCCTGGGGCGGCCGCTTCAGTGAACCCGTCGACGCCTTCGTCGCCCGCTTCACCGCCTCCGTCACCTTCGACCAGCGCCTGTACCGCCACGACATCATGGGCTCGATCGCCCACGCCACGATGCTGGCCAAGGTCGGCGTGCTGACCGACGCCGAGCGCGACAGCATCATCGACGGCCTGACCACCATCCGTGGGGAGATCGAAGCCGGTACGTTCGACTGGCGCGTCGATCTGGAAGACGTGCACATGAACATCGAGGCCCGCCTCACCGATCGCATCGGCGTGACCGGCAAGAAACTGCACACCGGGCGCAGCCGTAACGACCAAGTGGCCACCGATATCCGCCTGTGGCTGCGTGACGAAATCGACCTGATCCTGGCCGAAATCACCCGCCTGCAAAAAGGTTTGCTGGAACAGGCCGAGCGTGAATCGGACACTATCATGCCCGGCTTCACCCACCTGCAGACCGCACAGCCCGTGACCTTCGGCCACCACTTGCTGGCCTGGTTCGAAATGCTCAGCCGCGATTACGAGCGCCTGGTGGATTGCCGCAAGCGCGCCAACCGCATGCCATTGGGCAGCGCCGCACTGGCGGGCACCACGTACCCGATCGACCGCGAGTACACTGCACAACTGCTGGGGTTTGACGCCGTGGGCGGCAACTCCCTGGACGGTGTGTCGGACCGCGACTTCGCTATCGAATTCTGCGCCGCCGCCAGTATCGCGATGATGCACCTGTCGCGCTTCTCCGAAGAACTGGTGCTGTGGACCAGCGCGCAATTCCAGTTCATCGACCTGCCCGACCGCTTCTGCACCGGCAGCTCGATCATGCCGCAAAAGAAAAACCCCGACGTGCCCGAGCTGGTACGTGGCAAGAGCGGCCGCGTATTCGGCGCGCTGATGGGCCTGCTGACCCTGATGAAAGGCCAACCCCTGGCCTACAACAAGGACAACCAGGAAGACAAGGAACCGCTGTTCGACGCTGCCGACACCCTGCGCGATTCGCTGCGTGCCTTTGCCGACATGATCCCGGCGATCAAGCCCAAGCACGCGATCATGCGGGAAGCGGCGCTGCGCGGGTTCTCCACTGCGACCGACCTGGCTGACTACCTGGTACGCCGTGGCCTGCCGTTCCGTGACTGCCACGAAATCGTCGGCCATGCCGTGAAATACGGCGTGGAAAGCGGCAAGGACCTGGCGGAAATGAGCCTGGAAGAACTGCGCAAATTCAGCGACCAGATCGAGCAGGACGTGTTTGCCGTGCTGACCCTGGAAGGCTCGGTGAATGCCCGCGACCACATCGGCGGCACTGCGCCGGGGCAGGTAAAAGCCGCCGTCGTGCGCGGCCAGGCACTGCTCGCCAGCCGCTAAAAGCATCAATGTGGGAGGGAGCAAGTCGAACCGTCGCACCGCCCCTCCCACATTGCTTACTTCTTCGCCGCCATCATCGCCATGAACGCCGGCATCGCCGCTTCCCTGTCCGCCGCCACCTTCATGGCGTTAGGCATGGCATGCAAGCGCTGCAGCAACGCCTTCGCCGCCGGCAATTCTGCCAGCAGATCCAGGCCAAACAGTTTCTCGCCCACGCCGCAGGCGAGGTTCAGGCTGTACATGAAATACAGATCGGCAATCGTAAAGCTCTCCCCAGCGACATAGGGCGCGAACTTGCCGTGCCGAGCTAAAGACCCCACCCCCAGCAGCAACTCGGCCCGGGCTTTGTCCTTGATCGCCTCCGGCACCGGCATGCCGAAAAACGCTTCAGCGAAACAGGCACGGGCGGGTAGCTCGATGTACAGCTCGATTTCCCTGCACAATGCCAGCACCTGGGCGCGCTGAAACGGCTCCGCCGGCAACAGTGCAGTGCCTTCCTGGGTTTGCTCGATGTATTCGAGGATCACACTGGTTTCGTTGATAAAGCCCTGTTTGACACCCAGCACCGGCACCTTGCCCCGCGGGCTGACCGCCAGGGCTGCGGGCGTTTGCCCGGCAAAAAAAGGCACCTCTTCGAACGTCAGGCCTTTCTCCAAGAGCGCCAGCTTGACCATGTTGTAGTAGTTGCTGACCGAAAATCCGTACAGTTTGAGCATCGCAAAGCCTCCAGGCCGTGTGCGGGGTTGGCTGCATGAGTTATAGATCGGCCCGACCAACCTGGCTAGCAGCATCACCTGCCTGAATGGAGGTAGACTGGCGCCCTTTCCTTGAGGAGCCTGCCATGAGCGAGCCGACCGATATCGACAACGACGAAGAAGAGTTCACCGAAAGCACGCTGACCCAGGCCATCGAAAACCAGATCGAAAGCGACAATCCGCCTGCCGCCAAGGCCACGCTCAACAAGCTGACGCTGGTGGGTTACGAGCGCGAAGAGATTTTGAATCTGATGGCCCATGTGCTGGCAGTGGAAATCGACAAGATGCTCGACGAAGACCGCGCCTTCGATACCGACTGGTATGAAACAGCCTTGCGCGCGCTGCCCGAACTGCCGCCTGAAAACGCCTGAACCGGCCGCCCGCGTGGCCGGGAAGCCTGCTTCCTCGCCACAACACTGCGCCATATCAACACCCGCGAGTTTCCCACTGGACAGCCCGTCAAAGTACGTTCACCTTAGGGCCTGCTAGCCTCTAACAAATTCTTAGAAAGTCTGGAGTCCCTATGTCGTATACCCCTGAGTTGGTTGCCGAACTGGAAATCCTTGCACTCTTCAACCTGGGCAGCTCCCAGGAAGGTCTGAAAGTCCATCAGACTGCCGCACCGACCGCTATCGCAGCCGCCAAACGCCTGTTCGAGAAAAAACTGATCGACCAACCGGACGGAGGCTACCTGACCAGCCTTGGCCGGGACGCCGCAGAACAAGCCCAATCCCTGCTGACCATCCTGACCACCACCACGACCAAAGAAGCTGCCTGATTCCGGATATCGCCCATGGGGTCCGCCTGCCGCGGATTCCTAGGGCGTTGCCGTGGACTGGATAAAATTCTGACGCCAAAAAGCGCTTCCCCCTCTAAACCTCCTACGCTTCTGACTGTAAACTCCTACACGGCCGCCCATGTCGGGCCTTGCGCGCCACCGAGTTCGACATGACCCGCACCCATGAAATCCGCCCCGACTTGGACGAAGGCATCGACCGCAAGGTGCTGGCCCAGTTGCGCGCGCGCTTCATGGTGCTGAACGAAGGGCGTATGGCCCGGGCCATCGAAGGGCTGACGCCGCGCCAGCAAAGCGTATTGACCCTGCTGCCGCTGTTTTTTCACGTTAATCACCCGCTGTTGCCCGGTTACGTGTCAGGCAGCACCCCGGCCGGGCTGTCGAATTTCGAACCCGACGCCCAGGCCCTGAGCGAAGCCCAACGCCTGACCCGTTCGTTTTCCTACAAACCGCGCCACGGCAAACCGCCGCAGCCGATCCATGGCCTGTTCCTGATGGGCAGCCTCGGCACCCTGGCCCAGGCCGATCAAAGCGACATGGACGTGTGGGTATGTCACGCCCCCGACCTGGGCGAGAACGACCTGGTCGAGCTGCGCAAGAAATGCCAGTTACTCGAAGCCTGGGCTCTGAGCATGGGTGCCGAAGCGCATTTTTTCCTGATCGAGCCGAGCCGTTTTGTATTGGGCGAGCGCGACACGCAACTGAGCTCCGACGACTGCGGCACAACCCAGCACTATTTGTTGCTGGATGAGTTCTATCGCACCGCGATCTGGCTCGCCGGCCGCACGCCGATCTGGTGGCTGGTGCCGGTGTACGAAGAAATCCGCTACGCCCAGTTCACCCACACGCTGATTTCCAAACGCTTTATTCGCGCCGATGAAACCCTCGACCTCGGTCATCTGGCGCGCATCCCACCCGGCGAATTCATTGGCGCCGGGCTGTGGCAACTGTTCAAGGGCATCGAATCGCCCTACAAGTCGCTGCTCAAGCTGCTGCTGACCGAGGTCTACGCCAGCGAGCACCCGAATGTGCAGTGCCTGAGCCTGCGCTTCAAACGGGCGGTGTTCGCCAACAAGATGGACCTGGACGAGCTGGACCCGTATGTCGTGGTCTATCGCCGCATCGAGGAGTACCTCAACGCGCGCAACGAGCCGGAACGCCTGGAACTGGTAAGGCGCGCACTGTATTTGAAGGTCAACCGCAAGCTCAGCGCCGGCCAGCGCACCCTCGGCTGGCAGCACCTGTTGCTGGAGCGCCTGGCCCGTGAATGGGGCTGGGACCCGCGTCAACTGGCCCTGCTCGACAGCCGCAGCCAGTGGAAAGTGCGCCAGGTGGCCTCCGAGCGACGCGCCCTGGTCAATGAGCTGAACTACAGCTATCGCTTCCTGACCCAGTTCGCCCGCACCGAGCAGACCGTCAGCCTGATCAATAAGCGCGACCTCAATGTGCTTGGCCGCCGTCTCTATGCGGCGTTTGAACGCAAGGCTGGCAAGGTCGAGTTCATCAACCCCGGCATCGCCCCGGACCTGGCCGAAGACACCCTAACCCTGGTGCAATCCCCCAACCGCAAGGAACCAGACCAGCATCATTGGGGGCTATACAACGGCAGCCTCACCGCTCTGGAATCGGAGCACTTCGCGCCGATCAAGCGCAGCCGCGACCTGCTGGAAATGCTCACCTGGTGCCACCGCAACGGCGTGATCGACAGCAGCACCCGCCTAGCGCTGCACCCGGGCGTCAGCGACATGACCGAATTCGAACTGTTCAACCTGCTGGGCAGCCTGCAACAGACCATCGCCCTGCCCCTGGCCAGCGTCGATGAAGATCGTCTGCTGCGCTCGGCGGTGCCGGAAGAGGTGTTGCTGCTGATCAACGTCGGCGTCGACCCGCTCAAGCACCACCGCGACCTGAACATCCTGATGACCACCGAGCGCACCGACTCGCTGAGTTACGCCGGCGTGCGTGACAACCTGGTGCTGACCCTCGATCAGGTCACGCTCAACAGTTGGAACGAGGTGATGGTCAGTCGCTACGACGGCCCCCATGCCCTGCTCGATTGCCTGCGCGACTACCTCAACCAATTGCCGTCGGACCACCTTCCACGCCTGCGGGTGCGCTGCTTCTGCCACAACCGCGCGCAGTTCATTGCCCGGCGCGTGGAAGAAATCTTCGACACCGCGCAGAACCTGCTGCTGGGCCAGGGCAACCATCGCTACCTGCTGCAGGTGCAGCAGCACTATCACGTGATGGAGCTGATGCCAGGCCAGGCTACCCACGTATCACTGGCGACGCAGGACGCGCTGATCGCCTACCTCAGCGAAGAACTGGCCAGCTACAGCCCATTGCACCTGGACGCGATGGCCCTGGAAGACCACGACCTGGCGCTGCTGCTACCGATGGGAATGGCCAATTGCGTGCAGGTGTTTTACCGGGTCAACGAAGGCTTCGCCGAGCTGTACGTGCTGGATGAGTTCAATGCGCTCTGGCAACAACGCTTGCCGTTCCACGATGAACAGAGCCTGTTGGCGCCGTTGCAGCGCTTTCTGCAGTCGATCATCTATCGCCGGGACGCGTTGTCGCCCGTGGACCCGCAAGAACCGCTGGGCGCGGTGCAAACCCTGTATTACCAACTGCTGCCATCGGGCAGCAACCGCGCACGCAGCATCGAGTCTCGGCCGGCGCCGCAAAACCCGGCCAACAAGCCGTTTTATGACGTGCAGGCGATTATCGGCAAGGCGACGCCGGGCCAGGTGGGGATTACCCTGTACTGCAATCAGCGGGAATTTTCCGAACTGGAGTTTGGCGACCAGCTGTTTGCAGTGGTCGCCCAGGAGATCGTCGGGCAGCGCCGGGAAACCGAGCGCTACCGCTGCTATATCACTGATCTGGACCTGTCGGGTCTGCTCGGTGATGTGCACAGCCCGAGCAATTTGTACCTGCGTTACAAGGCCGAGCTGGAACAGGCGCTCAATGAAGCGCTGAGCCGGACCTAGAGCGAGAACGCACCGCCGTCTTTGGGCTGGTTTTCTACACTGAGCAGTTCGAGCTTGAGGGTTTTGCCGCCGGGCGCAGGCCAGTCGATGTGCTGGCCCACTTTGAGGCCGAGCAACGCGCTGCCCACCGGCGCCAGGATCGAAATCTTGCCTGCGTCGGCATTCGCATCCTTGGGGTAAACCAGGGTCAGGTGATAGTCCTTCCCGCTGCCTTGCTCGCGGCAATGCACGCTGGAGTTCATGGTCACGACATCTGCAGGCACTTCATCGTGGCCAACCACTTCTTCGGCGCGGTCGAGTTCGTGTTGCAGGGCTTCTACGCCCGGCGAGTTTTCGCCGACACGGTCGATCAGTTGCTCAAGACGCTGCACGTCGAGACGGGTAAGAATGATGGAAGGTGCGGTCATGATTCAGGCAGACTCCTTTTTTCTGCACAAAAAAGCAAAACCCCGCCAGGAAAAGGCGGGGTTCTCACGGACCTCGATGAGTTGAGGTGTACCCGGACACTACCACAGCACCGTAAATAAACAAGAAGGGCTCAAGGCGCGACTTTGCGCCGCTCTGCCTGGGCCACGATCACTCGCCGCCGCTGATCGTCGGCGGAGCGCCATTCACGGATGTCTTCCACATGGCGAAAGCAGCCAAGGCAGACTTTTTGCTCGTCCAGCCGACACAAGCTGATACAAGGTGACGGCACCGCCGCGCTGACATTACTGAACAACGGCTTGGGCGGACGTACAGGCGCTGGCTGGTTCACGATCAGTTCTCGTCGGGGTTCAGCTCATCGAAGCCCAACTCGACGCCGGCCTGTTCCAGCGTGATGCGCGCGAGCATTTCGCTGAGCAGCTCATCGCTGGTGTCGCACTGCCAATTGCGGTCTTCTTCGTTGTAATCGAAGTGAAAACCGCCGGAGCGTGCCGCCAGCCACAGTTGGCGCAACGGTTCCTGGCGACTGAAGATCAGTTGAGTGCCGTTCTCGAACTTGACGGTCAGCACCCCGGCCGAGTTTTCCAGGTCCACATCCAGGCCGCTCTCGTCGAAAATATCTTCCAGCGCGTGCTGGGTCGAATCCACCAGGTCGTGAAAACGGGCTTCGGTCAAACTCATTGCGGCAACCTCAAAAGTGTCTGGTTTTGCTCAAGCGCCGCACGATACGGTCGCGCTCCGCCGATTGCAAAGGATACCGAGTTCGTTACCGATGACGGTAAGAAATATCCCCGACTACCGTAAGCCGCTTCGCTACTGTCTCGGCAAACCCCCGCCGGACGGGTATTTCGGTGCATAGGCAAGCTGGCGGGTGGTCGGTATACTCGGGCGCAATTAATGCATATTCAAGGATTTCGCCATGAAGCGCCTGATCTCTTCCCTTGCTGCGCTCGTCGCGGTCGCTTGCCTCGTTAGTGCCTGTGGTCAAAAAGGCCCGCTGTACCTGCCTGATGACAGCAAAGACCCAAATGAACAGGCGCAATCGTCGCAGAAACCACAAAAAGCGCACAAGCACGACACTTACTAAGGGAAACCCATGGACGCTTTTAACTACCGGAACGGCGAGCTGTTCGCGGAAGGCGTGGCGCTGTCCGCAATTGCCGAGCGCTTTGGCACCCCGACCTATGTGTACTCGCGCGCGCATATCGAAGCCCAATATCGCGCCTTCACCGACCCGTTGAACGGCGTGCCGCACCTGGTGTGCTACGCGGTCAAGGCCAACTCCAACCTGGGCGTGCTCAATGTCCTGGCGCGTCTGGGCGCCGGTTTCGACATTGTCTCCCGTGGCGAGCTGGAACGGGTTCTGGCCGCTGGCGGCCAGGCTGACAAAATCGTCTTCTCCGGCGTCGGCAAGAGCCGCGAAGACATGCGCCGCGCCCTGGAAGTCGGCGTGCATTGCTTCAACGTCGAATCCACCGACGAACTGGAGCGCCTGCAAGTCGTCGCTGCCGAGATGGGCGTTCGCGCGCCGATCTCCCTGCGCGTCAACCCGGACGTCGACGCCGGCACCCACCCGTACATTTCCACCGGTCTCAAAGAGAACAAGTTCGGCATCGCCATCGCCGACGCCGAGGACGTGTACATCCGCGCCGCCCAACTGCCGAACCTGGAAGTGCTGGGTGTCGACTGCCATATCGGCTCGCAACTCACCACCCTGCCTCCGTTCCTGGATGCCCTCGACCGCCTGCTGGCGCTGACCGACCGCCTCGGCGAGTGCGGCATCTACCTGCAGCACATCGACCTCGGTGGCGGCGTGGGCGTGCAGTATCGCGATGAAGAGCCGCCGCTGATCGGCGACTACATCAAGGCCGTGCGCGAACGCCTGGAAGGCCGCGACCTAACGCTGATGTTCGAGCCGGGCCGCTACATCGTCGCCAACGCCGGCGTGCTGCTGACCCAGGTCGAGTACCTCAAGCACACCGAGTACAAGGATTTCGCCATCGTCGACGCGGCGATGAACGACCTGATCCGCCCGGCGCTGTACCAGGCCTGGATGAATGTCACTGCCGTAACGCCTCGCGACAGCGAAGCGCGCGCCTATGACGTCGTCGGCCCGATCTGCGAAACCGGCGACTTCCTGGCCAAGGATCGTCAGTTGGCCCTGGAAGAAGGCGACCTGCTGGCCATTCATTCGGCCGGTGCCTACGGGTTTGTCATGAGTTCCAACTACAACACCCGCGGACGTGCCGCCGAGGTGCTGGTGGACGGTGATCAAGCGTTTGAAGTGCGTCGCCGCGAGACGGTAGCCGAGTTGTATACTGGCGAAAGCCTGCTGCCGGAGTAAGCCATGCTGTTGCGTTTTACCAAGATGCACGGGCTGGGCAATGACTTCATGGTCCTTGACCTGGTCAGCCAGCATGCGCACATTCTGCCCAAGCACGCTAAACAGTGGGGCGACCGCCATACCGGCATCGGTTTCGACCAGTTGCTGATCGTTGAGGCGCCCAGCAACCCGGAGGTGGATTTCCGTTACCGGATCTTCAACTCCGACGGTTCCGAAGTGGAACAGTGCGGCAACGGTGCGCGCTGCTTCGCCCGCTTTGTGCTGGACAAGCGCCTGACCGCCAAGCGGCAGATTCGCGTCGAGACCAAGAGCGGCGTGATCGAGCTGGATGTCCGCAGCGACGGCCAGATCAGCGTCAACATGGGCGCGCCACGCCTGGTGCCGGCGGATATTCCGTTCCAGGCCGCCGAGCAGGCCACCTGCTACACCGTTGACGTCGACGGCCAGGCTGTCGAATTGGCGGCCGTGTCCATGGGCAACCCCCATGCGGTGCTGCGCGTCGATGACATCAATAGCGCGCCGGTGCATGAGCTGGGGCCGAAGATCGAACATCACCCGCGCTTTCCGGCACGGGTCAATGTGGGCTTCCTGCAGGTGATCGACCGCTCCCGCGCGCAATTGCGTGTATGGGAGCGCGGCGCCGGTGAAACCCAGGCCTGCGGCACCGGTGCTTGCGCCGCTGCCGTGGCCGCGATCAGCCAGGGGTGGATGGATTCGCCGCTGCTGATCGACCTGCCCGGCGGACGCTTGTCCATCGAATGGGCAGGCCCCGGCCACCCGGTGATGATGACCGGGCCGGCCATGCGCGTATACGAAGGACAGGTCCGTCTATGAGTGAGCCAAGCAAATGACCGATAAGCCTCAAGTACCCGCACAAGCATCCCCGAGCGTCAGCCTGGAGGCCGCTGCTGTCGCGGCGTACCTTGAGGCTAATCCGGACTTCTTCGTCGAGCACGAAGAACTGCTGCCGGCCCTGCGCATCCCCCACCAGCGTGGCGATACAGTGTCGCTGGTGGAGCGGCAGATGAAGATCCTGCGCGAGCGCAACATCGAAATGCGCCATCGGCTCTCGCACTTGATGGACGTAGCCCGCGATAACGACCGCCTGTTCGACAAGACCCGGCGCCTGATTCTGACGCTGATGGACGCCACCAGCCTGGAAGAAACGGTGATCGCTGTGGAAGACAGCCTGCGCCAGGACTTCCAGGTGCCCTTCGTCAGCCTGATCCTGTTCAGCGACAACCCGATGCCGGTAGGCCGCTGGGTCAGCGGCGGCGAAGCGCAAACGGCGATTGGCGGCCTGCTTTCCGAAGGCAAGACCATCAGCGGCACCTTGCGCGAACATGAGTTGGACTTTTTGTTTGGCGCCGAGCAGCGCCAGCAGATCGGCTCTACCGCGGTGGTTGCCCTCAGCCATCAGGGCCTGCATGGGGTACTGGCCATCGCCAGCCGTGATCCTGCGCACTACAAAAGCTCGGTGGGCACGCTGTTCCTGACCTACATCGCCGAAGTGCTGGGCCGCGTACTACCGCGTTTCACCACCGCCCTGCGCGCGGTGCGCTAACCATGGAACGGCAACTGGACGCTTACTGCGCTCACCTGCGCAGCGAGCGCCAGGTGTCGCCCCACACCCTGGAAGCCTACCGACGGGACTTGAACAAGGTTCTGGCCTACTGCGAAAAGCAGCAAATCCCCAGTTGGAAAGCCCTGGATATCCAGGGGCTGCGCAGCCTGATCGCGCGCCTGCACCAGCAGGGCCAATCTTCCCGCAGCCTGGCACGCCTGCTATCGGCGGTGCGCGGCCTGTATCACTACCTCAACCGCGAAGGCCTGTGCGACCACGACCCGGCCAATGGCCTGGCCCCGCCCAAGGGCGAGCGGCGGCTGCCCAAGACTCTCGACACCGACCGCGCCCTGCAATTGCTCGATGGCGCCGTCGAGGATGATTTCCTGGCCCATCGCGACCAGGCGATCCTGGAGCTGTTCTATTCTTCGGGCCTGCGTCTGTCGGAACTGACCGGGCTGAACCTTGATCAACTCGACCTGGCCGACGGCCTGGTGCAAGTGCTCGGCAAAGGCAGCAAGACCCGCGTGCTGCCGGTGGGTAGAAAAGCCCGCGAAGCCTTGCAACTGTGGCTGCCCCTGCGCGCACTGACCAACCCGGCGGACGACGCCGTGTTTGTCAGCCAGCAGGGCCGGCGCCTTGGCCCGCGGGCGATTCAGCTGCGGGTCAAGGCGGCCGGCGAGCGCGAGCTGGGGCAGAACCTGCATCCGCACATGCTGCGGCACTCGTTTGCCAGCCATTTGCTGGAGTCGTCCCAAGACCTGCGCGCGGTGCAGGAACTGCTCGGCCACTCCGATATCAAAACCACGCAGATCTACACCCACCTGGATTTCCAACACCTGGCAACGGTGTACGACAGCGCCCATCCACGGGCCAAACGCATCAAGGGCGGCGACTCATGAGTATCAAGCTGATCACCTTCGACCTGGACGACACCCTCTGGGACAACGTACCCGTCATCATCAGCGCCGAAGCGTCGATGCGCGAATGGCTGGCCACCCATGCCGCCAAGGTCGGCGAACTGCCCCTGGAGCATTTCGCCAGCCTTCGCCAGCAGGTGCTGGAACGCCATCCCGAACTCAAACACCGCATCAGTGTGCTGCGCCACCGCGTATTGATGTACGCCTTCGAAGAAGCGGGCTACCCGCAGCCGCAAGCCGGGGAAATGGCCGACGTGTGCTTTGAAGCGTTCATTCATGCGCGCCACCAGCTCACCGTATTCCCCGAAGCCGAGCCGATGTTGCAAGCGTTGCGCGAGCACTTCTTGCTGGGGGTGATCACTAACGGCAACGCGGACGTGCAGCGTGTGGGCCTGGCGGACTACTTTCACTTTGCCCTGCGCGCCGAAGACCTCGGCATCGCCAAGCCGGATGCGCGGTTGTTTCAGGAAGCGCTGCAACGCGGTGGCGTGGACGCCAGCGCAGCGGTACATGTTGGCGATCATCCGGGGGATGACATCGCGGGAGCCCAACAAGCAGGACTGCGCGCGGTGTGGTTCAACCCGACGGGTAAGGTCTGGGAGGCGGATCAACGCCCGGATGCAGAGATTCGCAGCCTGACGGAGCTGCCACCGTTGCTCCGCAGTTGGCAGTAACGCTATAGCGGCAACACCGCTGGCTCATAGACATTGTTTCAGGCATGAAAAAGCCCGCAGCGACGGCGGGCTTTTTCAGCAAGCGGGAAGCTGACCTCAGATAGGTCGGCTGCCGTACTTGTTATCCGGTTTCTTGGGCGGGTCTGCCACCACGTTGGCCTCGACTTCCTGCACTTTGCCGCCTTTAGCGAGGAACTCTTCCATCGCACGGGCCAGCGCATCGCGCTCTTTGTTCTTGGCTTCAACGCTCGGCAGCTCATCGACCGAAACTGCGGCCTTGACCTTACCTTTGGCTGTTTTGGCAGGCGCATCATCGCCACCGTCATCGCCTTCGTCAGGAGCGTCTTCCGCTACCGCCTCCAGCTCTTCGGTGTCGTCGTCCTCACCTACTTCCAGGTCGTCTTCCAGATCATCGTCGCTCATGTTCTACCTCATGACTTGCGAAAAGCAGATTAGTTATAGCCCAGCTTCACCCTCTGTCGAAGGTCGCCGGAAAAAAAATCAACATCCACCGGATAACCAATGGCTTATGCCCCATCACCGTGCAAAGTGGCGAGGACTTTACGAGCACCGCCATGATCACGGTGCTCGCCCAGATAAACACCTTGCCAGGTCCCCATCGCCAAGCGGCCGGCCTTGACCGGCAAACTCAGCTGGCAGCCCAGGAGACTGGCCTTGAAGTGCGCCGGCAGATCGTCCGGGCCTTCGTCGTTGTGTTCGAACCCGGCTCGGCCTTGCGGCACCAGCGAGTTGAAAAAACGCTCGAAGTCACGACGAACCGCCGGATCGGCATTCTCGTTGATGGTCAACGAGGCCGAGGTATGCTGCAGCCACAGATGCAACAGGCCCACGCGACACGCCTTCAATTCAGGCAAGCCGGCCAGCAACTCGTCGGTTACCAGGTGAAAGCCCCGGGGCTTGGCCCGCAGGGTAATCAGGGTCTGTTGCCACATACAGTTCTCCGCCCATCGGCGCGCATTCTAGCGCGCTCAGGGAAAAAACAAAGTGCCGAATACGCCTACATGCCTGTAAGACATTCGCATCCGGAAAAGTGCCGTGTGCGCGCCATCACATACGCAGCGCAAAAACCGGCACCACGCGTCATGACTGACAAACGTCAGACAAAAAAATGCCCGGCAAGCCGGGCATGTTTTTTTCGCCTACTTACAAGTTGTAACCGCGTTCGTTGTGTTGCGCCAGGTCGAGGCCGACAGCTTCTTCTTCGTCGGTAACCCGCAGGCCCATGACCATGTCCAGCACCTTGAGGATGATGAAGGTCACGATGGCTGTGTAGATCACAGTGAAGCCGACGCCTTTGCACTGAATCCAGACCTGTGCCGCCACATCAGTCACGGTGCCGAAGCCACCCAGTGCTGGCGCTGCAAACACACCGGTCAAGATTGCGCCGAGGATACCGCCGATACCGTGCACACCGAAGGCGTCCAGGGAGTCGTCATAGCCCAGTTTGCGTTTCAGGGTCGTGGCGCAGAAGAAGCACACCACACCCGCCGCCAGGCCGATGATCAGCGCGCCCATCGGGCCCACGGTACCGGCAGCCGGCGTAATAGCCACAAGGCCCGCCACCACACCCGAGGCGATGCCCAGGGCGCTTGGTTTACCGTGGGTGACCCACTCGGCGAACATCCAGCCCAGTGCGGCGGCGGCAGTAGCGATCTGGGTCACCAGCATCGCCATACCGGCAGTGCCGTTGGCCGCCGCTGCAGAACCGGCGTTGAAGCCGAACCAGCCGACCCACAGCATGGCCGCACCCACCAGGGTGTAACCCAGGTTGTGAGGCGCCATTGGCGTGGTCGGGAAACCTTTACGCTTGCCGAGGACCAGGCACGCTACCAGGCCAGCCACACCGGCGTTGATATGCACCACCGTACCGCCGGCGAAGTCCAGCACGCCCCAGTCACCTAGCAGCGAACCCGGACCGCCCCACACCATGTGAGCAATCGGCGCGTAGACCAGGGTGAACCAAACGCCCATGAAGATCAGCATCGCGGAGAACTTCATACGCTCGGCGAAGGCACCGACAATCAGCGCCGGGGTGATGATGGCGAAGGTCATCTGGTAGGTGATGAACACCGCCTCAGGGAACAGCGCCGCAGGGCCGGTGATGCTGGCCGGGGTCACACCTGAGAGGAACAGCTTGGACAAGCCGCCCACGAACGAGTTGAAGTTGACGACGCCCGCTTCCATACCGGTGGTATCGAACGCCATGCTGTAGCCGTAGACGAACCACAGGATGGTGATCAAGCCAGTGATGGCGAAGCACTGCATCATCACCGACAGAATATTTTTGGAGCGAACCATACCGCCGTAGAACAGCGCCAGGCCGGGAATGGTCATGAACAGCACGAGCGCGGTGGATGTGAGCATCCACGCCGTGTCACCGGAATTGAGGACTGGAGCAGCCACTTCGTCTGCCGCCAAGGCCAGGCTTGGCATTACAAAGGACAACAGGGCTCCGAGCCCTGCGAATTTACGCAGAGTCATATTGTTTTCTCCTGGGGCGTTGGGGTTTGGCGGCTTAGATTGCGTCGGTATCGGTTTCGCCGGTACGGATGCGAATAGCCTGTTCCAGATTGACCACAAAGATCTTGCCGTCACCGATCTTGCCGGTGTTGGCAGCCTTGGTTATCGCCTCGATAACCCGGTCAAGATCCTTGTCGTCAATGGCGACATCAATCTTCACCTTCGGCAGGAAATCGACCACGTACTCCGCGCCGCGATACAGCTCGGTGTGACCCTTCTGCCGCCCGAAGCCTTTGACCTCAGTAACGGTAATGCCCTGCACGCCGATCTCGGACAACGACTCGCGTACATCGTCCAACTTGAACGGCTTGATGATGGCAGTGACTAGCTTCATGAAAACTCTCTCCCGAATTGGTGGACTTGCCCCAGGAAAACAAACCCGTCTCAAGTCTAAGCGCAGCGCCTGGCTTTGTAACGCGTCGTCGCAAGAGCAATTGCCATTACGACGCCAGCGAACCACTGGTGACGAAACCTGTACCCCTGATCCGTCGGCGCACTGCATTCGTCACAGCGACTGCATCAGTGCATGGGTCATGTTCGTCTAAGCAGAAACCTTGCCAGCTCCGTAAAAATCATTGAAATCAGTCCATTGCCTAGCTGCGCCCACCTGCGGGACCCTCTGGCGAATGCAATGCGCACGAAAAGGGTGCGCCACCGTGCGCCCCCATGCGCGAAAAGCGTGCGCGTGAGTCCGTGAAAATGACTATAGACGCTGCGTGATACACTGCCCGCCAACAGTTTTCCGGAAGATTTCCCATGCTCGCGCCCAAAGACCTCCTCGACGCCCTGAGCGGCCACGCCTCCCGCCTGTTCAGCGGCGACACCCCGCTGCCCCGCAATGAAATCGAAAGCCAGTTCAAGGCGTTGCTGCAAAGCGGCTTCAGCAAGCTCGACCTGGTCAGCCGGGAAGAATTCGACAGCCAAATGGTGGTACTGGCCCGCACCCGAGCGCGCCTGGAAAGCCTGGAGGCGAAGGTGGCGGAGTTGGAAGCGCGGTTGACCCCGGCAGCCGCTGAATAAACCCCGGTCAATGTAGGCGCTGGCTTGCCTGCGAGGGGATCGACTCGGTCCCTCTGACACACCTAACCGCCTATATCGCAGGCACGCCAGCCCACACACTCGTTCTGCGTCACTCTCCGGATACGTTCTGTAAAACCTCCCCCGCCTCGCTCTTCCCCACCTCGTCTACCCTTGAAAAACCGCAGGAAGCGGCCCGCCCTTTCAAGGAATGAGCATGTCCCTCGCCATCGTCCACAGCCGCGCCCAGATCGGCGTCGAAGCCCCCGCCGTCAGCGTCGAAGTGCATATGGCCAATGGTCTGCCATCGCTCACGCTGGTGGGTTTGCCGGAAACCGCCGTCAAGGAAAGCAAGGACCGCGTGCGCAGCGCCATCCTCAATTCAGCGCTGCAATACCCGGCCCGTCGCATCACCCTCAACCTCGCGCCCGCCGACCTGCCCAAGGACGGCGGGCGTTTTGACCTGGCGATTGCCCTCGGGATTCTCGCGGCGAGCGTGCAGGTGCCGGCGCTGATGCTCGATGACGTGGAGTGCCTGGGGGAATTGGCGCTATCGGGCGAGGTACGCGCGGTGAAAGGTGTGTTACCGGCGGCGCTGGCGGCGCGCAAGGCCGGGCGCAGCGTGATCGTGCCTCGGGCGAATGCCGAAGAGGCCTGCCTGGCGTCCGGGTTGAAGGTGATTGCGGTGGACCACCTGCTGCAGGTGGTGGCGCACCTGAATGGGCAAGTACCGATCGAGCCCTTCAAGTCTGACGGTTTGCTGTACTTGAACAAGCCCTACCCGGACCTCAGCGAAGTCCAGGGCCAACTCGCCGCCAAACGCGCGCTGCTGATCGCTGCGGCAGGCGCGCATAACCTATTGTTCAGCGGGCCGCCCGGCACCGGCAAGACCTTGCTCGCCAGCCGCCTGCCAGGTTTGCTGCCGCCACTGAGTGAACACGAAGCGCTGGAAGTCGCCGCGATTCAATCCGTGGTCAGCCTGGCGCCACTGAGCCATTGGCCCCACCGGCCGTTTCGCCAGCCGCACCATTCGGCCTCCGGCCCGGCACTGGTGGGCGGCGGGTCGAAGCCGCAACCGGGGGAAATCACCCTGGCCCACCACGGGGTGCTGTTCCTGGATGAGTTGCCGGAGTTTGATCGCAAGGTGCTGGAGGTTTTGCGCGAGCCACTGGAGTCGGGGCATATCGTGATCTCCCGCGCCCGCGACCGCGTGAGTTTCCCGGCGCGCTTTCAACTGGTCGCCGCGATGAACCCCTGCCCTTGCGGTTACATGGGCGACCCCAGCGCGCGCTGTCGCTGTACGCCGGAGCAGATCCAGCGCTACCGCAACAAACTCTCCGGGCCGTTGCTGGACCGGATCGACCTGCACCTGACCGTCGCCCGCGAAATCACCGCGCTGAACCCTGCCCCGCAGCCCGGCGACAACACGTCCACCGCCTCGGCGCTGGTTGCCCAGGCACGGGAACGCCAGCATCAGCGCCAGGGCTGCGCCAATGCGTTCCTGGATCTACCGGGGTTGCGCCAGCATTGTGCGCTGTCCAAGCCGGACGAAGCCTGGCTGGAAAGCGCCTGCGAGCGCCTGACCCTATCGCTTCGAGCAGCCCACCGCCTGCTCAAGGTCGCCCGCACTCTGGCGGATCTGGAACGCGCCGACACTATCGGCCGCCACCACATTGCCGAAGCCCTGCAATACCGGCCCTCGGCCTCCAGCCAAGTCGACTGCGCCAACGGTTAGAAATAAAAAATCAGCGATAAACCGGGTACCGGCGGCACAGCGCAATCACCTGTTCACGCACCTGATGCGCAACGCTCTCGCTCTCCCCGCGCTCCAGGGCGTCGAGTACATCGCACAGCCAACCGGCCAGTTGCTCGCACTCGAACACGCAGAAACCGCGGGTCGTGACGGCCGGCGTGCCGATGCGCAGCCCCGAGGTGACAAAGGGTGAGCGCGGATCGTTGGGCACCGAATTCTTGTTGGCGGTGATGCCGGCGTTGCTCAGGCCCGCATCGGCGTCTTTGCCGGTGTAGGGCCGGTCGGATAGGTCGATCAGCATCATGTGGTTATCGGTGCCACCCGAGACAATCGTGTAACCGCGCCGCTGCAGCACGGCCGCCATGGCCCGCGCGTTGACCACGACCTGGGCCTGGTAGGTTTTGAACTCGGGCCTCAAGGCTTCCTTGAAGGCCACCGCCTTGGCCGCGATCTGATGCATCAACGGCCCGCCCTGAACACCCGGGAATACCGCCGAGTCGAGCTTTTTGTAAAACGCTGCGTCCTGGCCCTTGGACAAAATCAACCCGCCCCGTGGGCCACGTAAGGTCTTGTGCGTGGTGCTGGTGACCACATGGGCGTGCGGCAACGGGTCCGGGTATTCGCCAGCAGCGACCAGCCCGGCGACGTGAGCCATGTCGACCCAGAAAATCGCGCCGACCTTGTCGGCAATCACCCGCATGCGCGCCCAGTCTTTGTACCGCGAGTAGGCAGAAAACCCACCGATCAGCATCTTCGGCTGCGTTTTCACGGCAATGCGCTCCATCTCGTCGTAGTCGAGCAAGCCCGTCTGCGGATCGAGCCCATAAGGCACGATGTGGTAATGCCGGCCCGAAAAGTTGGACGGATTGCCGTGGGTCAGGTGACCGCCCTGGGCCAGGCTCATGCCCATCACCGTATCCCCGGGGTTGATCAAGGCCAGGAACACCGCAGCGTTTGCCTGGGCCCCTGCATGGGGCTGCACGTTGGCGTAATCGCAGTCGAACAGGGTCTTGACCCGTTCGATGGCCAGGCGCTCGGCCACATCGACGTATTCGCACCCGCTGTAGTAGCGCTTGCCGGGATAGCCCTCGGCGTATTTGTTGGTCAATACCGTGCTCTGGAGGCGCATGACCAGCGGGCTGGCGTAGTTTTCGGAAGCGATCAGCTCGACGTGGTCTTCCTGGCGGCGCTCCTCGTTATGAATCGCCTCACACAACTGCGGGTCGAAGGCTTCAAGCGTCAATGTTGAGTCGTACATGATGAACAGGTCCTTGCTGGGAAAATCAGGTCGTTGATCAGTGATCAGCGCTCGGCCAGTAGCAGGCATCCGGCATGGCGCGGGCGCACGCGGGCCATGTCGGCCGGGAACAGCGCCAGCGTCATCAGCCCACGAACGCGCAAGGCCGGGAACGCCGGCAGGGCCTGCAGAAAGTCCGCGACGGCGTGCGGCACCAGGCCGTATTTGCTGGCTTCCCCGGAGGTGTTCACCTGCACGAACACATCCAGTTGCCGTCCTTCAATGTGCAGGCGACGATCCAGCGCCTCGGCCCCTCGCAGGCAGCGGCGATACGTTGCTGTACGGCCGCCAGATTGCGCCGAAAATCCTCCACGCTGGTGGCCTGCGGGTAACGCCCGTGACGCGCATGCAGGGTGGCGCTGGCTTGCGCTTCGGCGCGCATCATTGGGCCGCCTCCTTGGCCATCGTCACCGCCTCGGAAACCGCCGCACGACGACGGGGCAAGCGGCCGTTGAGCAGCGCATACGCGGCCAACCCGATCAACAACCCCCAAAACGCCCCACCGATCCCCAACAGGGTGATGTTCGCGGCGCACGCCAGAAAGGTGATCAGCGCGGCTTCACGCGACCTGACGTCTGCCATCGCGTTGGCCAGGCTGGCGCCGAGGGTGCCCAGCAGGGCCAAGCCGGCCAGCGTGGTGATGAACGCCGGCGGGAACGCCATGAATACGGCGGCCAGCGTCACCCCGAACACCCCGACAAGGATGTAGAACACACCAGCCGCAACCCCGGCGACCCAGCGCTTGGACGGGACCTCCGAGGCTTCCTTGCCCGTGCAGATGGCCGCCGTGATCGCCGCGACGTTGAACGCGTGCGAGCCGAACGGCGCCATCAACAGCGACCCCAGCCCGGTCACTGTCAGGATCGGGTTGGCGCTGGTCTTGAAGCCATCGTTACGCAACACCAGCATGCCCGGCATGTACTGGCCCGTTAGCGTGATCAGAAACAGCGGCAGCGCCACACTGAGCAACGCATTGAGCGAAAACTCGGGCCGGGTGAATACCGGCGCCGCCCGTTGCAGGGACAGGCCCGACAAGTCCACCCGCCCCTGCACCAGCAGGAATCCCAGCCCCAGCACCAGAATCCCGACCACGGCGTAGCGCGCAGTAAACCGCTTGAGCCCAACGTAAGCGGTGATCAGCAACCCAACCAACACAGGGTCGAGGCTCATGCCACCAAACGCGCCGATACCGAACTGCAGCAGAATTCCCGCCAGCATGGCCGCCGCGATGCCAGGCGGAATCAGCCGGATGACTTTTTCGAAACAGCCGGACAGCCCCAGCAGCACAAACGCCACGGCTGAAACCATGTACGCGCCGACCGCCTCGGCGTAAGGCGTGGCAGACAGCGCGACCACCAGAAACGCCGCAGCGGGGGTCGACCAGGCGGTGATGATCGGCTCACGGCTCACCCAACTGAGAAACAGCCCGGTCACCCCCACACCGATCGACACTGACCAGACCCACGAAGCGGTCAGCTCGGGACTCAGCCCCGCCACCTTGGCGGCCTGGAAGACCAGAATGAACGTGCCGCCATAATTGACGATGACTGAAATCATCCCGGCCACGATGGGGTGGAACAGGTCGCGCAGGCGCAGCGACGACGGCGATATTGACGAAGACATAGGTACTTAGCTCCTTGCCAGACGAGGGGTTGAGCCTCGCGTGATCGGCCATTGGCCGGCGTGAAGGCCGTGGCGCAGGTCGAAGTCTACGGATAGACTGGCCTGCCAATACCAGCCAATTCTTCAAGGCAAGGCAGACCGCATGGCGAAAACCTTCGAGCTGGAAACCCTGCAAATGCGCCTCAACGATGCGCAATTCCAGCGGTTGGGCCTGCACCAGCGAATTCAACGTGCCCTGCGCGCCTTGATCCTCGACGGCGCGCTGGCACCCGGTCTGAAGCTGCCGGCGACGCGGGTGTTGGCGAAGTCATTGGGGATCGCGCGCGATACGGTGGAGAACGCCTACGTGCAGTTGCAGCGCGATGGTTTTATCGTGCGGCGCGAGGGCTCCGGCAGTTACGTGTGCGAGGCCATCGGCACCGAATTGCGCGGCGCCTCGCGCCGCCGCATCAAGGCGCAGGCCGTCAAAACCAGCCAGGCGGCTCCCGGTGCCGGCTTGAGCCAGCGCGGGCGGATGATCCTCGACAGCGGCGGCGTGGCCGACCAACAGGTGATCAAGGCATTTGCCACGGGCCTGCCCGAAACCCGCTCGTTCCCGACCGACGTCTGGGAGCGCCTGCAGCGCCAGGTGATGAAGGACTATCGCAGCAGCGTGCTGTTGCACGGCGACCCACAAGGAGCCGAGTCGTTACGCAAAGCCATCGCCACTTATTTGACCCTTGAGCGTGGGGCCAAGTGCTCGCCCGACCAGGTCCTGGTGCTGAGCAGTACGCGCCAGGCGCTGTTTCTGTGTGCGCAGTTGCTGGTGGACGTCGGCAAACCGATCCTGCTGGAGAACCCGGGCTACTACGGCGCCAGGAAGGCCTTCGAAACCGCCGAGGCCAAGGTCGTGCCGATCGATGTCGATGAGTGGGGCATCCGCACCGAGCTGCTGCACGCCGACCGCAGCGGCGCCACGTGCGTGTATGTCACGCCCTCGCATCAATACCCGACCGGCGCCACGCTGCCCCTGGAACGGCGCCTTGAGTTGATCAACTGGGCTGCGGAAAAAGGCAAATGGGTCATCGAAGACGACTACGACAGCGAGTTTCACTACGACGGCAAACCCACGGCCTGTGTGCAGGGCCTGGACAAGTATCAGCGCACGCTGTACCTCGGCACCTTCAGCAAGACCCTGTTCCCCGGCCTGCGCATGGGCTACATGGTGCTGCCCCCTGAACTGGTCAAGGCCTTCACCTACGCGCGCAGCATGATGGACGGCCACACCCCGCAGATCCTGCAACTGACGCTGGCGCGCTTTATGGAGGACGGTCATTACAACGCCCATGTCCGTGCGATGCGCAAACTCTACGCCGGGCGCCAAGCCATCATGCTCGACGCCATCGGCAAGCACCTGGGCGATGTGGTCACGGCGTGCCGGCCCCAGGGCGGGCTGCAAATCCCTTGCGTGCTGCATGAAGGTTGGTCGGAAGAAAAAACCATCCGCCAGGCCGCCAACGCGGGCGTGCAACTGGCCGGCCTCAGCCGGCTGTATGCCGGTGCCGCCACGAAACAGGGATGGCTATTGGGCTACTCGTCCTTGACCGCCCATGAAATCGAAACCGCCATGCTGCGCCTGGCGAACGCGCTCAACGCGCGCTAGCCGCTCCAGGCGCACCTTCAACGAAACCGATCGACCTCTTGGCGCAAGCCCGACGCCAGCGTCTCCAGCTCCTTGGCGGTAATCGCCAGGTTCGACACCACTTCGCGTTGCTCGCTGTTGGCCAGCGCAATGCTCTGCAGGTTGCTGCTCAGCAACGTTGCCGTGCTGCTCTGCTCCTGGGTGGCGGTGGTGATCGCGGCGAATTGCTGCCCGGCCGAGCGGCTTTGCTCGTCGATGCGTGCCAGGGCCGACGCCACGTCGGCGTTGCGTGACAGGCCTTCCTGCATCAGCGCATTGCCCTGTTCCATGGTGCTGATGGCGTTACCGGTTTCCTGCTGGATGCTTTGGATCATCCCGGAAATTTCATCGGTGGCCTGGCGGGTGCGTGAAGCGAGGTTGCGTACTTCGTCAGCGACCACGGCAAACCCACGGCCTTGCTCACCGGCGCGGGCGGCTTCGATGGCAGCGTTGAGCGCCAGCAGGTTGGTCTGTTCGGCGATCGAGGTGATCACGCCGACGATGCCGCCGATTTCCTGGGAGCGCTGGCCGAGGGTGTTAATCACCGTGGCGGTGCTGTTCAGGGAGGTGGCGATGTGCTCCAGGGACGACGACGCCTGCTCCATCGAGTTACGGCCGATGCGCGTCTGCTGGGCGTTTTCCTGGGCCAAGCGTTCGGTGTTGCCCATGTTGTCGGCGATGTTCAGCGAGGTGGCGCTGAACTCTTCCACCGCGCCGGCCATGCTGGTGATCTCGCCAGACTGCTGCTCCATGCCCTCATAAGCACCACCGGACAAACCGGACAACGCCTGAGCGCGGCCGTTGACCTCCTCGGCGGCCTTGCGGATGTGCGACACCATGGTCGACAACGCTTCACCCATCTGGTTGAAGCTGCGCGCCAGTTGGCCTATCTCGTCATGACTGGACACGTTCAGGCGCGCGCTCAAATCCCCGGCGCCCAAGGCTTCGGCCTGGCGTACCAGGTCACTCAACGGCGCCAGTTTGCTGCGCAACAACCACACCGTCGCGCCCACCGCCAGCAGCATCGCCAACAGGCTGCCGATCACCAGGCGAGTGCCCACCGACCACGTGACCGCGCGGATCTCGGCTTTCGGCATGCTCGCCACTACCGCCCAGGGGCCGCCGTCAAACGGCACCGAGACGCTGTAGAAATCTTCGTTCTTGTCGCTCCAGAAGCGGCCCTTGCCGGGGGTCTTGGCCAGGTCCAGCATCACCGCAACAGACTGGTCCGGCGCCTGCACCCCGGCCGGCGGCACCAGCCAGTGTTTCTGCTCATCGAGCAGCGCCAGCGAACCGGTCTGGCCGATGCGGAAGCGTTTGAGGTTGTCGAACTGGGCGTTCTGCGCATCGGTGTAATCGAAGCCGATGAACAGCACCGCGATAACCTTGCCGCTGGCGTCGCGCACCGGGCTGTACTGGGTCATGTAGGAGCGATCGAACAGCACGGCGCGGCCTATATAGGTCTGTCCGCCGACCACCCGCGAGTAGGCCGGCCCCTGGCGATCCAGCACGGTGCCGATGGCACGGCTGCCGTCCTGCTTGGTCAAGGAGGTGCTGATACGGATAAAGTCATCGCCGCTGCGCACGAACACCGTGGCCACGCCGCCGGACATCTGCTTGAACTCGTCGACGCCATCGAAGTTGTTGTTCAGCAGCTCCTTGCCCAGGTACAGGCTCGGGGTTTGCACACCGGCCACGGCGATCGGCTGATCTGCCTGCACACTCAAGCCGGCGCTGAAGCGCTTTTCAAACAGCCCGCTCAAACGCTGGGTGCTCTCGCGCAAGGTGCCGTGGAACGTACTGAGTTGGTCGGCCAGCAGGCGCGCCTCGCTGGCCAGGTGTTCTTCCCGGGTATCGAGGTTGGCGGAGTCGAGGGAACGCAAGGCAAAAACAGTACTGCCGCTGATAACGACAGCCAGAATCACGGCTAACGCGAGGCCTAACTGGGAGGCGATCCGAGCACGAGGTTGAGACATGACAGCTCCTGGCCGAGGCCAGGATCATCCTGATCTCATAGCGTTGCTCGGCAAATTATCTAGTGAGATTCGTTGGTGCACGACAATTCCAACACACCTACTTCGGCGGACGCTGGCAATACTTGAGCGAAACGCAAACGATTGCTAGCTCACGCTGAAGCGCTTCAATCGAGACGTTCGACGACGGGCAAGACCATGGCCTGCACTTCGCCTTGCAGAAACTCCGCCAGCCGGCGCAGGCGCTCGCCGCCCGGGCGGGTTTTCGGCCACACCAGGTAATAATTTTCCCCACTGGCGACAGCGGTTGGCCACGGCAGGCTCAGGCGCCCTTGAGCCACGTCTTCGGCGACCATCAGCAGATCGCCCATGGACACGCCATAACCCCGTGCGGCGGCGATCATGCCCAATTCCAGGGTATCGAACACCTGCCCGCCCTTGAGCGACACCTGGGCAGACAGCCCCATGCGCTCCAGCCAGCTACGCCAGTCGCGGCGATCGGGCGTGGGGTGCAGCAACTCGGCGCTGGCCAGGCGATTGACGTCCCACGGGCCGTCGCTCAACAAGTTGGGCGCACCGACTGGAATCAACAGTTCCGGGAACAGGTAACTGGCGTCCCAATCCGCCGGAAAGTGCCCGTCGCTCAACAGCACTGCGCAGTCGAAAGGCTCTTGGTTGAAATCCACTTCATCCACGCTCATCCATGCGCTGGTGAGCTGCACTTCGTTGCCCGGCTGCAAATGCCGGAAACGACTGAGCCGCGCCAGCAGCCAGCGCATGGTCAGGGTCGAGGGGGCCTTCATGCGCAAAATGTCATCTTCGGCGTTGAGGGTATGACAGGCCCGCTCCAACGCGGCAAAGCCCTCACGCACCCCAGGTAACAGCAGGCGCGCGGCCTCGGTGAGCTGCAGGTTGCGGCCGCTGCGCTGGAACAGGCGGCAGGCGAAATGCTCTTCAAGGGTGCGGATATGCCGGCTCACCGCACTTTGAGTGATGGACAGTTCCTGCGCTGCACGGGTGAAGGAGTTGTGCCGGGAAGCGGCTTCAAAGGCCCGCAGGGCATAAAGCGGAGGAAGACGACGAGACATAAGGAAAGCTCCGACAGCACAATGCCGAAACCCTACCAGAATCAATCAAGCATGAGTTTTAATCATGCGAGCAATCGCTTTTATCCCTTTGTGCAATGGGCTGAGAGCGCCGAGAATCAGCCTTTTCCGAACCTTCCGAGCATTTGAGCGTGATGATCATCCAACATCCGGCACGTACCGAACTCTGGGCCATTCTGCGGCTAGCGGGGCCGCTGATTGCCTCACAGTTGGCGCACATGCTGATGGTGCTGACCGACACCCTGATGATGGCCCGCCTAAGCCCCGAGGCCCTGGCCGGCGGTGGCCTGGGCGCGGCGAGCTACTCGTTCGTGGCGATTTTCTGCATCGGCGTGATTGCTGCCGTGGGCACCCTGGTCGCCATCCGCCACGGCGCGGGCGACATCGACGGTGCCACCCGCCTGACCCAGGCCGGGCTGTGGCTAGCCTGGCTGATGGCCCTGGCGGCGGCGGTGCTGCTGTGGAACCTCAAGCCGGTGCTGCTGATGTTCGGCCAGACCGAGACCAACGTGGACGCGGCAGGACAATTCCTGACCATCCTGCCGTTCGCCCTGCCCGGCTATCTGAGCTTCATGGCCTTGCGCGGCTTCACCAGCGCCATCGGCAAGGCCACACCGGTGATGGTGATCAGCCTGGGCGGCACGCTGCTCAACTACCTGCTCAACCACGCGCTGATCGAGGGCATGTTCGGTCTGCCAAAACTCGGCTTGATGGGCATCGGCCTGGTCACGGCCATCGTCGCCAATGGGATGGCGCTGGCGCTGATGGGGTATATCCGCAGCAACCGTGCGTACTCGGCCTACCCGCTGAGCGCAGGCCTGTTGCGTCTGAACACCCAGTACTTGCGCGAGTTATGGCGCCTGGGCCTGCCGATTGGCGGCACCTACGCGGTGGAAGTCGGGTTGTTTGCCTTTGCAGCGCTGTGCATGGGCACCATGGGCAGTACGCAATTGGCGGCGCATCAGATCGCGCTGCAAATCGTCTCGGTGGCGTTCATGGTGCCAGCGGGGATGTCCTACGCGGTGACCATGCGCATCGGCCAGCACTATGGCGCCGGGCAACTGCTGCAGGCGCGCATGGCCGGGCGTGTCGGCATCGGCTTTGGCGCGGCGGTGATGTTGGGATTTGCCGCGGTGCTGTGGCTGTATTCCGATCCGCTGATCGGGCTATTCCTCGACCATAACGACCCGGCATTCCACGAGGTGATCGTGCTCGCCGTCAGCCTGCTGGCCGTGGCGGCCTGGTTCGAACTGTTCGACGGCGTGCAGACCATCGCCATGGGCTGCATCCGTGGGCTCAAGGACGCCAAGACCACCTTTCTGGTGGGCCTGGGTTGCTATTGGCTGATCGGTGCGCCGGCGGCCTGGATGATGGCCTTCACCCTGGGTTGGGGGCCAACCGGCGTGTGGTGGGGCCTCGCGCTGGGCCTGGCCTGCGCGGCGGTGAGCCTGACCTGGGCGTTTGAGGCGAAGATCAAGCGCATGATTCGGCACGAGCCAGACGCTCAACGCTCATTCCATGCCGCGCAGACCGACTAGAAGTCTTGCGCGGTTGAAATGTGGGAGCGGGTTGGCAAATAGAGGATGAGCTAGCCCAATAAAGCCTGCTGGTCCTTGCCAAACGTCAGGTAGTCCACCAGCTCCGGCAACGGCAGCGGCTTGCTGATCAGGTACCCCTGGGCCTGGTCGCAACCAAACAAACGCAACAGCGCCAACTGCTCCGCGGTTTCTACGCCTTCGGCCACCACTTCCAGATTCAGGTTGTGGGCCAGGTTGATCATGGCGTGAACCAGCTTGCGGTTTTCTTCGCGCTCTTCCATGCCGCCGACAAAACTCTTGTCGATTTTCAACAAGGCGATCGGCAGGCTATTGAGGTGTACGAACGATGAGAAACCAGTGCCGAAGTCGTCGAGGGAAAAGCGCACACCGAGGCGACCGAGGGCGTCCATGGTCTGCTTGACCAAATCACTGCGGCGCATCACGGCGGTTTCGGTCAGCTCGAATTCCAGCCATTGCGCATCCACCCCGCGCTCGGTAATCAGCCGGCTGAGGGTCGAAAGCAATTGGCTGTCCTGGAACTGGCGAAACGACAGGTTGACCGCCATATGCAGCGGCGGCAGGCCGCGTTCGCGCAGGTCCTGCATGTCGCGCAGGGCCCGGGAAATCACCCAGTAACCCAGCGGAACAATCAGCCCACTCTGTTCGGCCAGGGGCACGAATTCGCTGGGCGGCAACAGGCCGCGCTCGCCGTGGCGCCAACGCACCAGCGCTTCGAGACCGACGATATGGCCGTCGTCCAGGTCGAGGCGGGGTTGGTAATGCAGTTCCAGCTCGTCGCGACGCAGCGCTCGGCGCAATTCACTTTCCAGGTCGGCCAGGCTGCGGGCGTTGCGGTTGATGCGCTCGTTGAAGATATGAAAGGTGCAGCCCTGGGTGCCCTTGGCTTGCTGCATGGCGATATGGGCATGCCACATCAGCGGGTCGGCGCCGGCACGCGCGCGGGCATGCGCGACGCCCAGGCTACAGCCGATCAGCAGGCTTTCGCCATCCACCCAATACGGTTCAGCCATGGCTTCGGTGATGCGCTCGGCCATCCATTCGGCACGCTGGGGTGCGCGGCGGGTGTCGATCAGCAAGGCAAACTCATCGCTGCCCAGGCGTGCCAACTGGTCGCCGGCTTCGAGCTGGCTCTTGAGCCGCGAGACCACTTGCAGGATCAACCGGTCGCCGGCCTGGTGGCCGAGGGCATCGTTGGCGTGGCGGAAGTTGTCGAGGTCCAGGTGACCCAGGGCCAGGCCGCGACCTTCGTTGTCGGCCAGGCGCGCAGCCAGCAGGGTCTGGAAGCCCTGGCGGTTGGCGATGCCGGTCAGCGGGTCTTGTTCGGCCAGGCGCTGCAGGGTATTTTCCAACACACCGCGCTCGCGCACATGACGCAGGCAGCGGCGCAGGGTCGCGGTGTCCATGGCATGACGGACCAGCCAGTCACTGACCCCCAGGGGCGCCACCAGTGGCTCCAGTTCCAGCAACAACACGCACGGCAAGCTGCACCGCCCCGGGCCGGGTTGCAGGTTGGGCGTGGTCAACAGCACGGCGCTGTGGTCGTCCTCGAACAGACGACTCACCGAGTCCCAGTTGGGCGCACTGATCAGCACCGCCCCATCGCCCATCGGCACCAGGCACTCGCGCAACAATGCTGCCCACTCAGGCGCATCGGCCAGCAGCAGCAAACGCAAGGGTTCGACAGGCGTAGACAAGCTAGCTCCCTAGACTCTGCAAGATTTCGTTGGCGGCGGGCATTATGACGTGCGGCCTAGCAACCACCAATGATAATGTTTATCAAATACAAACCATGCGCACAATAGTCGCAAATACCCGCACATCCTGCGGCAAAGTAACAAAAGCGGCAAATTTAGATCGAGTGGTACGTCACACCGTCGATCCAAGGCAGCAGAATCTTGCCAGCCTGTTAAAATGCCCGCCCTTTTGAACAATGACTCCCTGAACTCTGTATGTCCCGACTCAATCCCCGGCAGCAAGAAGCCGTGAACTACGTCGGCGGCCCTCTATTGGTGCTCGCCGGTGCTGGCTCCGGCAAGACCAGCGTGATCACCCGCAAGATCGCGCACCTGATCCAGAACTGCGGCATCCGCGCCCAGTACATCGTCGCCATGACCTTTACCAACAAGGCGGCGCGGGAAATGAAAGAGCGTGTCGCCACCCTGCTCAAGGGTGGCGAAGGCCGTGGCCTCACTGTGTGTACCTTCCACAACCTGGGGCTGAACATCATCCGCAAGGAGCATGTGCGACTGGGCTACAAGCCAGGCTTCTCGATCTTCGACGAGACCGACGTCAAGGCCCTGATGACCGACATCATGCAGAAGGAATACGCGGGCGACGATGGCGTCGACGAGATCAAGAACATGATCGGCGCGTGGAAAAACGACCTGGTCCTGCCCGCCGAAGCCCTGGAAAACGCGCGCAACCCCAAGGAACAGACCGCCGCCATCGTCTACACCCACTACCAGCGCACGCTCAAGGCGTTCAACGCGGTGGACTTCGACGACCTGATCCTGCAGCCGGTCAAGCTGTTCCAGGAACACGCCGACATCCTCGAAAAGTGGCAGAACAAGGTGCGCTACCTGCTGGTGGACGAATACCAGGACACCAACGCCAGCCAGTACCTGCTGGTGAAGTTGCTGATCGGCAAGCGCAACCAGTTCACCGTGGTGGGTGACGACGACCAGTCGATCTACGCCTGGCGCGGTGCACGCCCGGAAAACCTGATGCTGCTCAAGGTCGACTACCCGTCCTTGAAAGTGGTGATGCTGGAGCAGAACTACCGCTCCACCAGCCGTATCCTGCGCTGCGCCAACGTGCTGATCTCGAACAACCCCCACGAGTTTGAAAAACAACTGTGGAGCGAGATGGGCCACGGCGATGAGATCCGCGTGATCCGCTGCCGCAACGAAGACGCCGAAGCCGAGCGCGTGGCCGTCGAACTGCTGACCCTGCACCTGCGCACCGACCGGCCCTACAGTGACTTTGCGATCCTGTATCGCGGGAACTACCAGGCCAAGTTGATCGAGCTGAAGCTGCAGCACCACCAGATTCCGTATCGTCTGTCGGGCGGCAACAGCTTTTTCGGACGCCAGGAAGTGAAAGACCTGATGGCCTACTTCCGGCTGATCGTGAACCCGGATGATGACAACGCCTTCCTGCGGGTGATCAACGTCCCACGCAGGGAAATCGGTTCGACGACGCTTGAGAAACTCGGCAACTACGCCACCGAACGCAAGATCTCGATGTACGCCGCCACCGACGAAATCGGCCTGGGCGAACACCTGGACACGCGCTTCACCGATCGCCTGTCGCGCTTCAAGCGCTTCATGGACAAAGTGCGCGAGCAGTGCGCCGGCGAAGACCCGATCAGCGCCCTGCGCAGCATGGTCATGGACATCGACTATGAAAACTGGCTACGCACCAACAGTTCCAGCGACAAGGCCGCGGATTACCGCATGGGCAACGTCTGGTTCCTGATCGAAGCGCTGAAGAACACCCTGGAAAAAGACGAAGACGGCGAAATGACCGTCGAAGACGCCATCGGCAAGCTGGTGCTACGCGACATGCTCGAGCGCCAGCAGGAAGAGGAAGACGGCGCCGAAGGTGTACAGATGATGACCTTGCATGCGTCCAAGGGCCTGGAATTTCCCTACGTGTTCATCATGGGCATGGAAGAGGAAATCCTCCCGCACCGCTCCAGCATCGAAGCCGACACCATCGAGGAAGAACGGCGCCTGGCCTACGTGGGCATTACCCGCGCGCGTCAGACACTGGCCTTCACCTTTGCCGCCAAGCGCAAGCAATACGGCGAAATCATCGATTGTGCCCCCAGCCGGTTCCTCGACGAACTGCCGCCGGACGACCTGGCCTGGGAAGGCAATGACGACACCCCGACCGAGGTGAAGGCCGTTCGCGGCAACACCGCCCTGGCGGATATACGCGCGATGTTAAAGCGCTAGAATTGACTATTTTTTAATCTACTTTCGGCGCACTGCGCGCCATTAGAGGAAGCGTTCCGTGGAAGCACTGCACAAGAAAATTCGCGAAGAAGGCGTCGTGCTTTCCGATCAGGTACTCAAGGTCGACGCCTTTCTGAACCACCAGATCGACCCGGCGCTGATGAAACTGATCGGCGACGAATTCGCCGCGCTGTTCAAAGATTCGGGCATCACCAAGATCGTCACCATCGAAGCCTCGGGGATAGCCCCGGCGATCATGACCGGCCTGAACCTCGGCGTGCCGGTAATCTTCGCCCGTAAGCAGCAGTCCCTGACCCTGACCGAAAACCTGCTGTCGGCGACGGTGTATTCCTTCACCAAGAAAGTCGAAAGCACCGTGGCGATCTCGCCGCGCCACCTGACCAGCAGCGACCGCGTACTGATCATCGATGACTTCCTGGCCAACGGCAAAGCATCCCAGGCGCTGATCTCGATCATCAAACAGGCCGGCGCCACCGTTGCCGGCGTGGGGATTGTGATCGAGAAGTCGTTCCAGGGTGGGCGTGCCGAACTGGATGCGCAGGGTTATCGGGTTGAGTCGCTGGCGCGGGTGAAATCGCTGAGCGGTGGTGTCGTCACCTTCATCGAGTAATTTGCTACACAGCAAATACCAGGTGAGCACGGATCAAAATGTGGGAGGGGCGGTGCGACGATTCGACTTGCCCCCGATAGCGGTGTATCAGTCACCAAATGTGTTGGCTGACCCACTGCTATCGGGGGCAAGTCGAATCGTCGCACCGCCCCTCTCACATTTAGTGCGCGGTGGCCTGGAGGCCGGCGAGCAACAGCCGCTGATACACGTCCTCCTTCAAACCTTCAGGCTTATCCAACCGCATCCGCTTCAGATGCTCTGGAAACGCCTCCGGCTCCGGTGCATCCAGCGCCGCCTTGCCCAAGTCGAAAATCTCGCTCAGCTTGAATTTGCTCTTGAGCCAGTTCAACGCCCGCAACAGATCCCGCTCCTCATCCGTGAAGTCAGTGCCCAGCGGATACTCCGGAAACAATCGGCGATGCCGTGCCTGAAGGGCCTGAAGCCGCTCCGGAGTATTGTCGGTAAAGCGCGGGTCCAGCTGGAAATCCTGGGGTAACTTGCCAGCCTTTTGCGCCTGCTCGATCAAGTCGCCCTGGAACCTGGAGTCGGTGATGTTGAGCAACGCCTCGATCACCTTGGCGTCGGTCTGACCGCGCAAGTCGGCAATTCCGTATTCGGTGATCACAATGTCCCGCAGGTGCCGTGGGATGGTGCAATGGCCGTACTCCCAAACGATATTGGAACTGACCTCTCCCCCCGCTTCGCGCCAACTGCGCAGCATCAGGATCGAGCGCGCGCCTTCCAGCGCGTGGCCCTGGGCAACGAAGTTGTACTGCCCGCCCACGCCACTGAGCACGTGGCCACCTTCCAGTTGGTCGGCAACCCCGGCGCCGAGCAAGGTCACCACGATCGCGCTGTTGATAAACCGCGCATCCAGACGCTGCAAACGCTTGAGTTCTTCCTGCCCGTACAGCTCGTTGATGTAACTGATGCGCGTCATGTTGAATGCCTGACGCTTGGCGAGCGGCATGTCCTGCAAACGTTGGTAGAAACTGCGCGGGCCAACGAAAAAACCGCCATGGATCGAAACGCCGTCGGGCTGCGCCGCGTCATCGAGCAGGCCGGCATTCGCCTGTTCCTGGGTTGCCACATCCGGGTAGACCTTGCGCCGCACAATCCCGGCATCCGTCAATACCAGCAGGCCGTTGACGAACATTTCGCTGCAACCATAAAGGCCTTTGGCGAAGGGCTCAACGCCACCTTCACGGCTGATCAGCGGCGCCCACTGGTACACATCGAGGTCGGTCAGCAGCAGCCGATAGGCTTCATTATCCGCCTGGCGCGCGAGCAAGGCGGCGGTCAGCGCATCGCCCATCGAACCGATCCCGATCTGCAAGGTGCCGCCATCACGCACCAGCGTACTGGCATGCAGGCCGATAAAGTGGTCCTGGAAGCCCACCGGCATATTCGGCGTGGAGAACAGCGTGGTGCTGTCCTTTTCATCGAGCAGGTAGTCGAATTCATCCATGCCCAGCTCCGAATCACCGGGCATGTAGGGCAGATCGGTGTGGACCTGGCCGACAATCAGCACGGTTTCCCCGGCGGCGCGGCGCTTGGCGATCATCGGCAGCAGGTCGAGGGTGATATCGGGGTTGCAGCTCAGGCTCAGCCGGTCGGGGTGTTCGGCGCTGCTGGCCACCAGTTGCGCCACCAGGTTCAGGCCCGCGGCGTAGATATCGCGCGCGGCGTGGCTGTAGTTACTGCTGACGTAGTCCTGTTGCGCTGATTGGCTGTGAAGCAGGCTGCCTGGCTGCATGAAAAATTGCTGTACGTGGATATTTTTTGGAAGACTGTCTTTATGCAGAGCGGCGAGGAAATCCAGCTCGGGATAGTCGCCAAACACCCGTTCGGTAAACGGTTCCAGGAAGCGCTTCTGTAAGCCATCGCCCAACGCCGGGCGACCCAGGCTCAATGCGGTGTAGATCGTCAGCGCCCGCTCCGGCAGCTTGGCGATACGGCGGTACAGCGCATTAACGAACAAATTGGGCTTGCCCAGGCCCAGAGGCAAGCCCATGTGGATATGCGCCGGCAAGCGCGCAAGTACGTCGTCAACGGCTTGCTCGATTGAACATAACTGCACCATCCGACCCTCCTGAACATTTCGTGATTAGGGGTTGGACAGAGAGTGGCGGGTCTTTGCTGCAAAGAACAGCCTCTAAACATAAATCGAGGGCACAAAAAAGCCGCTCGTAAGCGGCATTTTTGACGAAGATCGCTGGATTACAACCCGGACATCTTCTTGATTGCGCCCTTCAGATCAGCATCCGAGCAATCAGCACACGTGCCTTTTGGCGGCATGGAATTGATACCCGTGATCGCCTTGGCCAGGATGCCGTCGAGGCCGCCCTGGTGGTCGGCGCGGTCTTTCCAGGCGGCGGTGTCGCCGATTTTCGGGGCGCCCAACAGGCCGGTTTGGTGGCACGCACTGCAGTGCTTGGTGATGATCTCATCCGGTGTTTTTGCACCGCCGCCGCCCGCTGTTACGGCGACTTCCATCCCCTTGCACTCCTGCCCCTGCACACACACTTGGCCAACAGGCTCCAGGCGCTTGGCAATGTCATCATTGGTCGCAGCTTGAGCGCTGACAGCCCATAGGGCCAGTACGGTTGCTGGTACAGCCAGCATTTTCATAATTAGGTTCACGCGTTCACCCTCAATGGTGGCTATTCACGCCTGCGGCCACGGTTTCGCAGGCGGCGAAAGTATAACGGTTAGCCCGCTTGGCTGAAACAACCCTATTAAGCAAAGGGAGATTCAGTTTCGCGGAATACGGCTGCGGGTGTCTCTGCAATGCTGGCAGGACGCCTCTTCTGTCAAAAGTTCGCGGGTGTGGCTGCGCTGATTAGTCGCGCCGGCACATCGAACGGATTGCGAAAACGATGGGGTTTGGTGCTTTCAAAGTAGTAGCTATCGCCGGCTTCGAGCACAAAAGTTTCAAGACCGACCACCAACTCCAGGCGACCTTCCACCAAAATCCCGGTTTCCTCGCCTTCATGGGTGAGCATTTCTCCGCCGGTATCGGCGCCAGGCGGATAAATTTCGTTGAGAAACGTGATCGCCCGGCTCGGATGTGCGCGGCCCACCAGTTTCATGGTGACAGCGCCGTCGGAGATGTCGATCAGCTCGTTGGCTTTATAGACGATCTGGGTCGGTATTTCCTCGAGGATTTCCTCGGAAAAGAACTCGACCATCGACATAGGGATGCCGCCCAGCACCTTGCGCAAGGAACTGATGGAAGGGCTGACACTGTTCTTTTCGATCATCGAAATGGTGCTGTTGGTGACACCCGCACGCTTGGCGAGCTCACGCTGGGAAAGACCCTTCAGCTTACGGATGGATTGCAGTCGTTCGCCGACGTCCAATGCGGGAGCCTCCTAGGATTCAGGCTTTGTTGTAATTGAGCGTTATCATGGCGACAGCGTTCAGTATTTACAACACTTGAGCCTAAATCCTCGCCAGCTCCGTTCGTAACGGCCGATCAAGCGCCGGAATAGAGCCTTGGCACGCGGTGCAGGTTGCAGAATATCTGGTAAGGGATGGTCTCGGCGGCGACTGCGATGTCACTGGCGAGGATGTTCTTGCCCCACAACTCCACGGTGGAACCGAGGCCGGCCTGGGGCACGTCGGTGAGGTCGATGCACAGCATGTCCATGGATACGCGGCCCAGTAACTGGCTGCGCTGCCCCGCCACCAACACCGGCGTACCGGTGGGCGCGTGACGCGGATAACCGTCGGCATAACCCATCGCAACCACGCCGATCCGCATCGATTTGGGCGTGATGAACTTGGCGCCGTAGCCTACCGGCTCGCCGGCCGGCAATTCGCGCACGCAGATGACTTTCGACTCCAGGGTCATCACCGGCTGCAAGCGTGCGGCGATGGCCTGGTCTTCACCAAACGGCGTCGCGCCGTACAACATGATGCCCGGGCGCACCCAGTCGCTGGACACATTCGGCCAGCCCATCACCGAGGGTGAATTGCGCAGGCTGACCTCAGCCGACAAGCCCTGGCGCGCTGCCTCGAACACCGCTACTTGTTCATTGCTGCGCACACAATCGAGCTCATCGGCGCGGGCGAAGTGGCTCATCAGCACGATCTTCGCCACCTTACCGCTGGCCAGCAGGCGCTGGTACGCCTCGTGGTAATCCTTGGGATGCAGGCCGACGCGGTGCATGCCCGAATCCAGCTTGAGCCAGAGGGTCAGTGGCTTGCTCAACTTGGCCTGTTCGATCGCCTCCAGTTGCCACAGCGAATGCACCACGCACCAGAAATCATGCTCGACGATCAGCGGCAGCTCGTCGGCTTCGAAAAACCCTTCGAGCAGCAATACCGGCGCGCGGATGCCGGCGGCCCGCAGTTCCAGCGCTTCCTCGATACACGCCACGGCAAAACCATCGGCCTCGGCTTCCAGCGCCTGGGCCACGCGCACGGCACCATGGCCGTAGGCATCGGCCTTGACCACGGCGAGGGCCTTGGCCCCCGTGACTTCACGGGCCAGTTGGTAGTTGTTGCGCAGGGCTTGGAGGTCGATCAGGGCACGGGCTGGACGCATGGCGGCAGGCTTCTAGGCGGCAGAGTGAAAAAAAACCGGCACCGACCAACAACATCGGTGCCGGGAGAGGGATCGTTGCTTAAGGCAGGGCGGCCACGACGGACAGCTCCACCAGGATCTGCGGTTCGCACAGTTTCGCTTCAACCGTCGCGCGGGCCGGGGCAACGCCTTTAGGCAGCCACGTGTCCCACACTGAGTTCATGCCGGCGAAATCGGCGTCAATGTCTTTCAGGTAGATCGTCACCGACAGCAACTTGGTCTTGTCGGTACCGGCCAGGTCCAGCAGGCGCTCGATAGTAGCCAGCGCTTCACGGGTCTGCTGTTCAACCCCGGCACTCAAGTCATCGCCGACTTGCCCTGACAAATACACGGTCCCGCTGTGGGCAACGATCTGGCTCATGCGCTCATTGGTGAGCTGGCGCTGGATTGACATGTTTTTCAGACTCCTGGTGGTTGCCATAACGGGAAATATCGAGGCCTTCGGCGCTGATCTGCGGCGTCTTCTTCGCCATCAGGTCCGCCAGCAAACGACCGGAACCGCATGCCATGGTCCAACCGAGGGTGCCGTGGCCGGTGTTCAGGAACAGGTTCTTGAACGGGGTGGCACCGACAATCGGCGTGCCGTCGGGAGTGGTTGGGCGCAGCCCGGTCCAAAAGATCGCTTCGCTCAGATCGCCGCCCTGAGGATAAAGGTCGTTGACGATCATCTCCAGGGTTTCACGCCGACGCGGGTTAAGCGACAGGTCAAAACCGGCTATTTCAGCCATGCCGCCGACACGGATACGGTTGTCGAAACGGGTGATCGCGACCTTGTAGGTCTCGTCGAGAATGGTCGACGTCGGCGCCATCGCCGGGTTGGTGATCGGCACGGTCAGCGAGTAGCCCTTGAGCGGGTACACCGGCGCCTTGATCCCCAACGGCTTGAGCAACTGCGGCGAGTAACTGCCGAGGGCCAGCACGTAGCGGTCGGCGGTTTCCAGCTTGCCGTCGATCAACACGCCGTTGATGCGATCACCGGCGTAGTCGAGGCGTTGGATATCCTGTTCGAACCGGAATTCGACGCCCAACTGCTTGCACATGTCGACCAGGCGGGTGGTGAACATCTGGCAGTCGCCGGTCTGGTCGTTCGGCAGGCGCAGGGCACCGGCGAGGATGTCGGTGACACTGGCCAGGGCCGGTTCGACGCGGGCGATGCCGGCGCGGTCGAGCAATTCGAACGGCACGCCGGACTCTTTCAACACGGCGATATCTTTGGCCGCCCCATCGAGTTGGGCCTGGGTGCGGAACAGTTGGGTCGTACCGAGGCTGCGGCCTTCGTAGGCAATCCCGGTTTCAGCGCGCAGCTCGTCGAGGCAGTCGCGGCTGTACTCGGACAGGCGGACCATGCGCTCCTTGTTCACCGCATACCGGCTGGCGGTGCAGTTGCGCAGCATCTGCGCCATCCACAGGTATTGGTTGATATCAGCGGTAGCCTTGATCGCCAGCGGCGCATGGCGTTGCAGCAGCCACTTGATGGCCTTGAGCGGCACACCCGGCGCAGCCCATGGCGAAGCGTAGCCTGGAGACACTTGGCCGGCGTTGGCGAAACTGGTTTCCATGGCAGCGGCAGGCTGACGATCGACCACGACCACCTCAAAACCGGCTCGCGCCAAATAGTAGGCACTGGTCACACCAATGACGCCGCTACCCAAGACCAGAACGCGCATTTTTATATCCTCATCGCGGCTTGACCGCCGACGTGTGTTGTTCGAGCAATAATGTGAGCAGTATAAAAAGCAATCACCAGTGCATTTCACTATATAAATGCTTATATTTGGCGACAATTCTCGGCAAAAACCCTTTTAACAGAGGCGTATCCCCTATGCGTACCAACACCCAGACCAAGCGGGAGCTGGACAAGATCGACCGCAATATCCTGCGCATCCTGCAAGCCGACGGGCGTATTTCGTTCACGGAGCTGGGGGAAAAGGTCGGGCTGTCGACCACCCCCTGCACCGAGCGCGTGCGCCGCCTGGAGCGTGAAGGGATCATCATGGGCTACAACGCGCGGCTCAACCCCCAGCATTTGAAGGGGAGTTTGCTGGTATTTGTCGAGATCAGCCTCGATTACAAATCCGGCGACACCTTTGAAGAATTCCGCCGCGCCGTGCTGAAATTGCCCCATGTGCTGGAGTGCCACCTAGTGTCGGGGGACTTCGACTACCTGGTGAAAGCGCGGATTTCCGAGATGGCCTCGTACCGCAAGTTGCTCGGCGACATCCTGCTCAAACTGCCCCATGTGCGGGAGTCCAAGAGCTATATCGTGATGGAGGAAGTGAAAGAGAGCCTCAATCTGCCGATCCCCGACTGACTGACACAACTGGGTCAATGTGGGAGGGGGCTTGCCCCCTCCCACATTTTGACCGCATACCTCTGTTAGACCAGCACCTGCCGGGTACTCGCCATGTATTCATGGATCTGCTTCTCGACGCGCGGGTGAATCAGCTCCACCGGCCCGCGCCCATTGGGGCACGGCAAGGTCTTTGTGGTGCCGAAAAGCCTACAGATCAGCGGTCGCTCGCCATACACCGTGCAGCCATTGGGGCCCAGGTGGACACAGTTTAATTCGTCCATGGCAGCTTCCTGCTCGGCAGCGGTCTTACGCGGCAGGCGCGACATTTCCTCGGGTGAGGTCGTCACCGGCCCACAGCAATCGTGGCAGCCGGGGACGCACTCGAACGAGGGAATCTGTCGGCGCAACGCGCTGATTTTCTGACTGTTGCAACTCATCGAAACACGTACCGAACGGCGAATAGGCGTGGATTCTGCCGCAAAAGCCCACGGTGAGACAGCTTCGTCCGACCGCTGTATCCTGCGTCAAGTTTTCCAAACAGGGATATTCCCCATGACCGCCAGTGCCCGGCACACCGCTTCCTACTACGCCGCCAGCAGCCTGCCGCAACCCGACTACCCGGCGTTGGCCGGCGAAAGGGTTGCCGACGTGTGCGTGATCGGCGGTGGTTTTTCCGGGCTCAACACCGCCCTGGAACTGGCCGAACGTGGGTTCAGCGTGGTGCTGCTGGAGGCGCGCAAGATTGCCTGGGGCGCCAGCGGGCGCAACGGCGGCCAATTGATTCGCGGCGTCGGCCACGGCCTGGAGCAGTTCGCCAATGTGATCGGCACCGACGGCGTGCGCCAGATGAAATTGATGGGCCTGGAGGCGGTAGAAATTGTGCGCCAGCGCGTCGAGCGCTTCCAGATCGCCTGTGACCTGACCTGGGGTTACTGCGACCTGGCCAACAAACCCCGCGACCTGCTCGGCCTCGCCGAAGACGCCGAAGCGTTGCGCAGCCTGGGCTATCGCCATGAAGTACGCCTGCTGCAAGCCGGCGAAATGGGCAGCGTGATCGGCTCCGACCGCTACGTGGGCGGCATGATCGACATGGGCTCGGGCCACCTGCACCCGCTGAACCTGGCCCTCGGCGAAGCGGCCGCCGCAGCGCAACTGGGCGCGCAACTGTTCGAGCACTCCGAAGTGACGCGCATCGACTACGGCCCCGAGGTCAACGTACACACCGCCCGCGGCAATGTGCGCGCCAAGACCCTGGTGCTGGCCTGCAATGCCTACCTGAATGGCCTGAACCCCCAACTGAGCGGCAAAGTGCTGCCCGCCGGCAGCTACATCATCGCCACCGAGCCGTTAAGCGCAGCCCAGGCCGCCCAGTTACTGCCGCAAAACATGGCGGTGTGTGATCAGCGGGTGACGGTGGACTACTTCCGCCTGTCCGCCGACCGTCGCCTGCTGTTCGGCGGCGCCTGTCATTATTCCGGCCGCGACCCGCAGGACATCAGCGCCTACATGCGACCGAAGATGTTGCAGGTGTTCCCGCAACTGGCCGACGTGAAGATCGACTACCAATGGGGCGGCATGATCGGCATCGGCGCCAACCGCTTGCCGCAGATCGGCCGATTGGCGGATCAACCCAATGTGTATTACGCCCAGGCCTACGCCGGTCATGGCCTCAACGCTACGCACCTGGCGGGCAAGCTGCTGGGCGAAGCCATCAGCGGCCAGCAGCAGGGACGTTTCGATCTGTTCGCCCAGGTGCCGCACATCACCTTCCCCGGCGGCAAGCACTTGCGCTCGCCGCTGTTGGCGCTGGGGATGCTCTGGCACCGGCTGAAAGAACAGGTGTGACTCAACGGCGCCAGAACGGCTTCAGGCCTTCCTGGCGCGCCTGCTCGGCGGTCAGCCCGATATCCCGCAGTTGCTCGGCAGTCAGGTCCAGCAACGCCTTACGCGTGTGGCGGCGACACCAGAACAGGCTCCAGCGGTTGCGCGTCAGGGTCGACATCGTCGGCTCCTGCCCAGCTTCCAGTTCCTGACTGTGTAACGTCAGCCGCACATCGCTCATCCCGTTCATTTTGCTGCCCTCATTTGCTGGTTGCCATGAGTGACTAGAATGAGCGGGCGGACAAAACCATTACAGATTCAACCGAATTTTATTAAATCCATACAGACACTGCCCACGAACGGCTGAATCCTGTATTTTCCCTGGATCTGTACTGGTCCTTTGGGAGTGATCACCGTGACCCTTTACGTCAACCTCGCCGAATTGCTGGGCACCCGCATCGAGCAAGGCTTCTACCGCCCCGGCGATAGGCTGCCTTCTGTACGGGCCTTGAGCGTGGAGCACGGGGTCAGTTTGAGCACCGTGCAGCAAGCGTATCGCGTGCTGGAAGACAACGGCCTGGCGATGCCGAAGCCCAAGTCCGGTTACTTTGTGCCCGCGAGCCGTGAGCTGCCGGCCTTGCCCGAAGTCGGCCGCCCGGCCCAGCGCCCGGTGGAAATTTCCCAGTGGGACCAGGTACTCGAGTTGATTCGCGCAGTGCCGCGTAAAGATGTCATACAGATGGGGCGCGGCATGCCGGACGTGTTGTCGCCCACCCTCAAGCCCCTGCTGCGCAGCCTGGCCCGCGTCAGCCGGCGTCAGGATCTGCCGGGGTTGTATTACGACAACATCCTCGGCTGTAAGGAACTGCGCGAGCAAATCGCTCGACTGTCATTGGATTCCGGCTGCCAATTGACCGCCGAAGACATCGTGATCACCACCGGCTGCCATGAAGCGCTGTCCGCCAGCATCCGTGCCATTTGCGAGGCAGGCGATATCGTCGCGGTAGACTCGCCGAGCTTCCACGGCGCCATGCAAACCCTCAAGGGCCTGGGCATGAAAGCCCTGGAAATCCCTACGGACCCGCTCACCGGCATCAGCCTCGAAGCCCTGGAACTGGCCCTGGAACAGTGGCCGATCAAAATCATTCAACTGACCCCCAACTGCAACAACCCCTTGGGCTACATCATGCCGGAGGCGCGCAAGCGGGCACTGCTGACCCTGGCCCAGCGCTTTGACGTGGCGATCATCGAAGACGATGTGTATGGCGAACTGGCCTACAGCTACCCGCGCCCGCGCACCATCAAATCCTTCGACGAAGATGGTCGCGTATTGCTCTGCAGCTCCTTCTCGAAAACCCTGGCGCCGGGGCTGCGGATTGGCTGGGTCGCTCCGGGCCGCTACCTGGAGCGGGTGCTGCACATGAAATACATCAGCACCGGCTCCACCGCGACCCAGCCGCAGATCGCCATCGCTGAATTTCTCAAAGGCGGCCATTTCGAACCGCATTTGCGGCGGATGCGCACGCAATACCAACGTAATCGCGACTTGATGCTCGACTGGGTCAGCCGTTATTTCCCCGCAGGCACCCGCGCCAGCCGACCTCAAGGCAGCTTCATGCTGTGGATTGAGCTGCCGGAAGGCTTCGACACCCTCAAGCTCAACCGTGCGTTGATGGAACAAGGCGTACAAATCGCCGTGGGCAGTATCTTTTCCGCTTCCGGCAAGTACAGGAACTGCCTGCGCATGAACTACGCGGCCAAACCTACGCCGCAGATTGAAGAGGCGGTGCGCAAGGTCGGCGCCGCCGCGAGCAAGATGCTGGCCGAGGCCGCCGACTGACCTTTCCCGGGAAATAGCCGTCATATGTCGACAAACGCCCTGATGTGGAAGCAGCGCCCTTGATGACTCGACGGCTTTTAGCGTTTTTCCTGGTGGGCGCCCTGGCCCTGGGCGGCTGCGCTACGGTCGATGTGCCGCGCATCCCCAGCGACGCCCTGCCGGCGGCGCAATCGTCGTTCGGTCGCTCGATCCAGGCCCAGGCCGCGCCGCATCAGGGCCGCTCCGGCTTTCGCTTGCTGCCCAACAGCAGCGAGGCGTTCATGGCCCGTGCCGAACTGATCCGCAACGCCCAGACCAGCCTCGACCTGCAGTACTACATCGTCCACGACGGCATCAGCACTCGCCTGCTCGTGGATGAACTGCTCAAGGCCGCCGACCGTGGCGTGCGCGTGCGCATCCTGCTGGACGACACCACCAGCGACGGCCTCGATCAGGTCATCGCCACCCTCGCCGCCCACCCCAACATCCAGATTCGCCTATTCAACCCGTTGCACCTGGGGCGCAGCACCGGCGTGACGCGGGCCATGGGGCGCCTGCTCAACCTGTCGCGGCAACATCGACGCATGCACAACAAGCTGTGGCTGGCGGACAACAGCGCGGCCATCGTCGGCGGGCGTAACCTGGGCGACGAATATTTCGACGCCGAACCGAACCTGAATTTCACCGATATCGACATGCTCAGCGTGGGCCCGGTGGCCGAGCAACTGGGCCACAGTTTCGACCAGTACTGGAACAGCGCACTGAGCAAACCCATCGATGAGTTCGTCTCTAACCTGCCGTCCAAAGGTGACTTGAGCAAAGGACGCTTGCGCCTGGAAGAGTCACTGGCCCAATCGCGCCAACAGAACCACGCGCTCTACAACCGTCTACGCATCTACAAGACCGAACCGCGCCTGGACATCTGGCGCAGCGAGCTGATCTGGGCCTGGAACCAGGCACTGTGGGACGCACCGAGCAAGGTACTCGCCAAGGCTGATCCGGACCCACGGCTGCTGCTGACCACCCAACTGGCGCCGGAGTTGGCAGGCGTCGACCATGAGCTGGTGATGATCTCGGCGTATTTCGTGCCGGGCCAGCCGGGCCTGGTGTACTTGACCGGACGCGCAGACGCGGGCGTCTCGGTAAGCCTGCTGACCAACTCCCTCGAAGCCACCGACGTTCCGGCCGTACACGGCGGCTACGCACCCTATCGCAAGGCGCTGCTGGAGCACGGCGTGAAACTCTATGAGTTGCGCCGCCAACCGGGTGCGCCCGGCACAGGCAGCGGGCCACACCTGTTTCGTCGCGGCACCTTCCTCGGCTCGGACTCCAGCCTGCACAGCAAGGCGATGATTTTTGATCGGCAGAAATCGTTTATCGGCTCGTTCAACTTCGACCCGCGCTCGGTGCTGTGGAACACCGAAGTCGGCGTGCTGGTGGACAGCCCCGAGCTGGCCGAGCACGTGCGCAACCTGGCGCTGCAAGGCATGGCGCCAGCATTGAGCTACGAAGCAAAACTACAGGATGGCCAGGTGGTGTGGACGACCGAGGATAACGGGCAACTGCACACCCTGACCCGCGAGCCCGGCAGTTGGTGGCGCCGTTTCAACGCCTGGTTCGCCACCTCCGTCGGCCTGGAACGCATGCTCTAAGACCAAATCAGGTGCTAGGCCGATTGCACGACGCCAAACGCGCCCTGGCGCAACAACAGCACCACCAGCCCAAGCGCTCCCGCCGCCATCAGCCACGGCAACGCCTGCCCGCTGACCCACTGACTGCCCGCACCGGCGACCAAAGGCCCGATCAGGCAACCGATGCCCCAGAGTTGCGCCACGTGGGCATTGGCGCGCACCAGCGCATCGTCGCGGTAACGCTCGCCAATCAGGATCAACGACAACGTAAACAACCCGCCCGCACTGGCGCCGAACAGCACCCACACCGGCCAGATCAACGGCGTGTGCAGCAACAACGGAATCGCCAGGCTCGACGCCAGCAACACGAGGGCGCAACTCAAGAACAGCGTGCGGCGCGGTAGGTAGTCGGCCAGTGCGCCGATGGGCAACTGCAGCAACGCGTCGCCCACCACCACTGTACTGACCATCGCCAGGGCGACCTCGGCCGTGAAGCCCTGTTGCAGGCAATACACCGGCAGCAGCGTCAGAATCATCGCCTCGAACGCAGCGAACAACGCCACCGCCCAGGCAATCGCCGGCAGGCTCCGGCAAAAGCGCCACAGCTCGGCAAACGTCACGCTGAAGGAGTCGGCGGTCGGCGCCCCGGAACGCCCCAGCAACAGCAACGGCGCCAGCGTCAACAGGCCTACGCCCACCCAGAACCCATAATCATGGTCGGTGCCCAGCAGGCCCAACAACAACGGCCCCGACAACTGGCTCAACGCATAGGTGCAGCCATACAGCGCCACCAGCCGGCCACGCCATTGCTCCACCACCAACTGGTTGATCCAGCTTTCGCCCAGGATAAACACGATGGTCAGGATCACCCCGATCATCAGCCGCAGCACCAGCCACACCGGGTAGCTCGGCAGAATCGCCAGCAGGCCGATGGACACCGCCCCCGCCCACAGGCACAAGCGCATCAGGTGGGCGGTGCCCAGCCAGGACGCCAGCCGGCTGGAGACCTTCGCCCCCAACAGCACGCCGAAGGCCGGCATCGCAGCCATCACCCCGATGGCGAAGCTGCCGTAGCCCCAGCCTTCCAGGCGCAGGGATACCAACGGCATGCTGACGCCCAACGCCAGGCCGACGCTGAGCACCGAGGCCAGGACGGCGAAATAAGTCGCCCAACGCATTTCCACGCTCCTGTGGATAACTATTTTCAGGGTTGTAAACGAACTGTAGGAGCGAGTTTGCTCACGAAGAACTCAAAGACACCGCGTTCAACCAGACAGCACGCGTTATCGTTGACGTTTTTCGCGAGCACGCTCGCTCCTACAGGGGGCTGCGGTGTTGCTTAGAGCTTGATCCAGGTCGCCTTCAGCTCGGTGTACTTGTCGAACGCATGCAGCGACTTGTCGCGACCGTTACCCGACTGCTTGAAGCCGCCAAACGGCGCGGTCATGTCACCGCCGTCGTACTGGTTGACCCATACGCTACCGGCGCGCAAGGCTTTGGCGGTGAGGTGCGCCTTGGAGAGATCCGCCGTCCACACTGCTGCGGCCAGGCCGTATTGGGTGTCGTTGGCGATGGCGATGGCTTCTTCGGCGCTGTCGAAGGTGAGCACCGAGAGCACCGGGCCGAAGATTTCTTCCCGGGCAATCTTCATGGCGTTGGTTACGCCGTCGAAAATCGTCGGTTCGACGTAGGTGCCGCCGGTCTCTTCCAGGATGCGCTTGCCACCGGCCACCAATTTGGCGCCGTCGGCGTGGCCGGCTTCGATGTAGGACAGCACGGTGTTCATCTGTTGAGTGTCCACCAGCGCGCCGACGTTCGTGGCCGGGTCCAGCGGGTTGCCTGGCTTCCAGCCCTTCAGCGCAGCGATCACCAGCGGTAGGAATTTATCCTTGATGGAACGCTCCACCAGCAGGCGCGAACCGGCGGTGCAAACTTCACCCTGGTTGAAGGCAATGGCACCGGCGGCGGATTCGGCGGCGGCTTGCAGGTCCGGGGCATCGGCGAACACGATGTTCGGGCTCTTGCCGCCCGCCTCCAGCCATACCCGCTTCATGTTCGACTCACCGGAGCGGATCAACAACTGTTTGGCGATTTTGGTGGAACCGGTGAACACCAGGGTGTCGACATCCATGTGCAGCGCCAGCGCGTTACCCACGGTGTGGCCATAACCCGGCAGCACGTTGAACACGCCTTTTGGAATACCGGCCTCAACGGCCAGGGCCGCGATGCGGATGGCAGTCAGCGGGGATTTTTCGGACGGCTTGAGGATCACGGAGTTACCGGTGGACAGCGCCGGCCCGAGTTTCCAGCAAGCCATCATCAGCGGGAAGTTCCACGGCACGATGGCGCCGACCACACCGATCGGCTCACGGGTCACCAGACCCAATTGATCGTGAGGGGTGGCGGCAACCTCATCGTAAATCTTGTCGATTGCCTCGCCGCTCCAGCTCAGGGCATTCGCCGCGCCAGGTACATCGATGTTCAGGGCATCGCTGATCGGCTTGCCCATGTCCAGGGTTTCCAGCAGCGCCAGCTCTTCGGCATTGGCCTTGAGCAACGCGGCGAAACGGATCATGGTGGCCTTGCGCTTGGCCGGCGCCAGGCGCGACCAGACACCGGAATTGAACGTGGCGCGGGCATTTTCCACGGCGCGCTGGGCGTCGGCGGCGTCACAACTGGCAACGCTGGTCAGCAGGCGGCCATCGACCGGGCTGATGCATTCAAACGTGTCGCCGGAAACCGCAGCGGTGTACTCGCCATTGATATAGGCGCGACCTTCGATCTTCAGGTCCTTGGCGCGTTGTTCCCAGTCGGCACGGGTCAGGGTGGTCATGCGAGTGTCCTCCTCTTATTGAATACAAGGGCCAGGCGATGTGCCCCGGCAGCCTCAAAGAATGCTTGCCTCGCCAGCCATTTTTTCGGCTAAAGGCAGCTACCACCCTAAACCAGCGGCTGGGGATGTATCAATATATTTGACATAACGCCGGTAAACGCCCTTGCGATGTTCATTTTAATAAACATAGACTTTGGGTTCCCCAACCGCAGGCCAGACGGGACACGCACATGAGCATCCAGGACATCATCGACTTCAGCCAAGCCAAAACCGCCGCCGATCGCTATCGCCCTGCTGCCGAGAAAATCCTCAAGGGCGATCCCGAGCAGACGATCTACAACCACTACAACAGCCCGTGCGGCCAGATGAGCGCCGGGGTCTGGGAAGGCGAGGTCGGGCAGTGGAAGGTCAACTACACCGAGCATGAGTACTGCGAGATTGTGCAGGGGGTTTCCGTATTGCGCGATGCCGAGGGCAACGCCAAGACCTTGCGGGCCGGCGACCGCTTCGTGATCCCGGCCGGCTTCAGCGGCACCTGGGAAGTGCTGGAGCCCTGCCGCAAGATCTACGTGGTGTTCGAACAGAAAGCCTGATCAGCAAATCCCACGCAAAAAAAAGGTTCTTCACGGATTACCGGGAAAGACGCTCTTGATCTTCATGAAAAAGAATTCGCTATCCCGGTAACCATACGCCATACGCTTGATCACCTTTATTCGATTGTTTATTCCTTCCAACTGACCGGTGTGCATTGGCCAGCGAACCCGACTGACGATGCCTCGCCAGTAACCCTTTAGTCTTTTGGCAAACTGCATCAGGGCAGGTATCTCGCTTTCATGGGCGTGACGCAGCCATTGGTTCCAAGCTGATCTCCAGTCCCAGGCGGTGCTCGGCGTCCAGAGCGTTTTGAGTTCAGCCTTCATTAAATAGACCGTCATCAGCGACTGGTTGGCCGCCAGCAGATCCTGCAAATGAACCTGTTGCTCTGGGTTTTTCAGGTTCTCAGGATTGCGCAGCAGTAACCATCGCGCCTGCTTGATGACTTTGCGTGCAGGCCTGTCATGGCGCAGTCGATTGGCTTCGTCGACACGAACCCGGTCAATTACCTCTCGACCATATTTGGCCACCACATGAAAGAGGTCGTAGACCACTCGCGCTTTGGGGCAGTGGTGACGAACCTCCAGATCAAAAGCGGTGTTCATGTCCATCGCCACCGCTTCGATTAGCGCGCAGCCCTCGGGCCCCAGCTCTTCAAAAAGGGTCTAACCGCCGCCCGACTACGGCCTTCGCCGATCCACAGCACCCGTCGCGTATCCGCATCCAGGACAACGGTGGCATAACGATGACCTTTGAAGAGTGCGAACTCGTCCATGACCAAGCGTCGCGGTTTCGCCTTTGGCAAAACGCTTAATGCTGCTTGCAGGGCTCGACGCTCCAGTAAACGAACGGTCTCCCAATGCAGGCCAAACATCTGCGCCACGTGCAGCGTTGGAAGGCGCTCGCACGCTTGAATGACGGCATCTGCCAGGCGCCGGGTCATGCGGGCATAGCGATCCAGCCAACTAACCGCCTCCATGCGCTTGCCACAATCGCGGCAACCAACGCGCCGGAGCAAAACGCTCAAGCGCACCGCATGGCCGAGAATAGGCAAGTCACGAATGATGCGCTCGCAATACTCATGAGTGGTTGAGCAGAGCTTTTGACAGCCGCCACAATATGGGAACCGGGTGGCATGGGGGATCAGGTCGATCTGAAGGGCATCGCCGTCAGGCTTGATGTTGACGACAGAAAAGCCCTCCCAAAAGGGAAGGAAAGTATTAATATCTCGCATAAGAACGCCGGTTTGTTAGATGTGTTTGCTCGCACGAACATCATCAACCAAATCGGCGTTCTTGTTTCTGTGTTTCCCGAGATTCCGTGAAGAACCAAAAAAAAGCCCGCATCGTGAGATACGGGCTTTTTTTCACAAGGAAGAAAATCAATTACTTGATTTTGCCTTCTTTGTAGATCACGTGCTTGCGAACGCGCGGGTCGAACATTTTCTTTTCGAGCTTGTCCGGGGTAGTACGCTTGTTCTTGTCGGTAGTGTAGAAGTGACCAGTACCGGCGCTAGAGATCATTCGAATCAATTCACGCATGATAGAGCTCCTTAGATCTTGCCAGCGGCACGGATTTCGGCCAGCACGACAGTGATGCCACGCTTGTCGATGATGCGCATGCCTTTGGCAGATACACGCAGGCGAACAAAACGTTTCTCTTCTTCAACCCAGAAGCGGTGATGCTGCAGGTTCGGCAGGAAACGACGACGGGTTTTGTTATTTGCGTGGGAAATGTTATTCCCAGTCACCGGACCCTTACCGGTAACTTGACAGACTCTCGACATGCCTCAGCCCTCTAAAACCACATGCCCAACCCGGCATGGGTTGGCCGCTTAATCTCTCAGTCATTTGGCGCCAGGCGCCGCGTTTCTTTAGGGTCTTACCGGCTACACCTACAAGCGAAGGAACCGGGCCCCTAGAAAAGAGCGCTGCTTTATACCAGAAAGACCCAAGTGCAACAACAGCCCGTGTGTTTTTAACGGCGTAAATCTCGGCGACAGATGCCCGAACCGTTGCCAGGAGGGGCCGCTGCAACAGCCGACCGCTCGTCGCACAGAATGATTTACAACGCCCGCCGGCACCAAAAAGTACACGGCGAAACGCGCTGAGGCGCCATCAAAACAGCATTTGAGGCAAAAGCACAGGCAAAAATGGACTAGTCATTTATCAATCAGACCACTACGGTAGGACTTTTCCAGACTGCACTCGCAGATGGGCCTTCGATCTGCACAGGAAACCGAACATGCGCCTCGCTGCCCTAGCGCTTTTGCTAGCCCCTCTATTTATCGCGTCGCAGGCCTTGGCGGCGACCAATCTGAGCGTTTGTACCGAGGCCAGTCCCGAAGGGTTCGACGTGGTGCAGTACAACTCGCTGACCACCACCAACGCCTCGGCCGACGTGCTGATGAACAGCTTGGTGGACTATGACGCGGCCAGCGGCAAACTGGTGCCAAGCCTGGCGGACAGTTGGGAAGTGTCGCCGGACGGCCTGACCTACACCTTCCAATTGCACCCCAACGTAAAATTCCACCGCACCGACTATTTCACCCCGAGCCGCACCCTGACCGCCGAAGATGTACGCTTCAGCTTCGAGCGCATGCTCGACCCGGCCAACCCGTGGCACAAGATCGCCCAGAGCGGTTTCCCCCACGCTCAGTCGCTGCAATTGCCGGCACTGATCAAGAAGATCGACGCCCTTGACCCGCTGACCGTGCGCTTCACCCTCGATCACGCCGACTCGACTTTCCTCGCCGCGCTGAGCATGGGTTTTGCCTCGATCTACCCGGCCGAATACGCCGACAAGCTGCTCAAGGCCGGCACCCCGGAGAAGCTCAACAGCCAGCCCATCGGCACGGGCCCGTTCATTTTCACGCGGTTCCAGAAAGATGCCGTGGTGCGCTACAAAGCCAACCCGGACTACTTCGCCGGCAAACCGGCTGTGGATAACTTGATCTTCGCCATCACCCCGGATGCGAACGTGCGCCTGCAGAAACTGCACCGCGACGAATGCCAGATCGCACTGTCACCCAAACCGCTGGATGTGGGCGAAGCCGAGAAAGACCCTGCACTCAAAGTGGAAAAAACCGCAGCATTCATGACCGCATTCGTCGCGATCAACAGCCAGCACCCGCCGCTGGATAAGCCCGAGGTGCGCCAGGCGATCAACCTGGCCTTCGACAAGGGCAGCTATCTCAAAGCCGTGTTCGAAGGCACCGCCGAAGCCGCCAACGGCCCCTACCCGCCCAACACCTGGAGCTATGCCAAGGATTTGCCGGGTTATCCACAGGACATCGCCAAAGCCAAGCTGCTGCTGGAGCGCGCCGGGCTCAAGGACGGCTTCAAGACCACAATCTGGACACGCCCCACCGGCAGCCTGCTGAACCCCAACCCAAACCTCGGCGCGCAACTGCTGCAGGCGGACCTGGCCAAGGTCGGCATCCAGGCTGAGATCCGCGTGATCGAATGGGGCGAGCTGATTCGCCGCGCCAAGGCCGGCGAACACGACCTGCTGTTCATGGGCTGGGCCGGTGACAACGGCGACCCGGATAACTTCCTAACGCCGCAGTTCTCCTGCGCGGCGCTGAAATCCGGCACCAACTTCGCGCGCTATTGCGACCCGGCCCTGGACAAGCTCATCAGCGCCGGCAAGACCACCAGCGAGCAAGGGGTGCGCAGCAAGCTGTATCAACAGGCCCAGGCGCAGATCCAGCAACAGGCTCTGTGGCTGCCGCTGGCGCACCCGACGGCGTTCGCCCTGGCTCGCAAGAATGTCGAGGGATACCAGGTGAGCCCGTTTGGGCGACAGGATTTCTCCAAGGTCAGCGTCAAGCCCTGAGCGACAAGCTGCAAGCCCTCTTGAGGTTTGCAGCTGCTCCGCCCCTACATCCACCCGTATTCCGCCATCGACAATGGATCACCATCCCCCACGATGATGTGATCCAGCACCCGTACATCCACCACTTCCAAGGCTTTTTGCAGAATCTTGGTCAATTTTCGATCAGCCGCACTCGGCTCCACGCTCCCCGAAGGATGGTTGTGGCACAGGATCAACGCCGCCGCGTTGTAAGCCAGGGCGCGCTTGACCACTTGCCGGGGGTAAACCACGGTGGCATCGATGGTGCCCTGGAACAACGCCTCGAAACCCAGTACCCGATGCTTTGAATCGAGAAACAGGCAGCCGAAAATCTCGTGAGGCTCGTGGCGCAACAGCGCCTTGAGGTAGTCACGCACAGCGACCGGGCTCTCCAGCACTGAGTCACCGCGCAACTGTTCGGCCAGGTGGCGCCGGGACATCTCCAGCACCGCCTGCAGTTGGGCAAACTTTGCCGGCCCCAGCCCCAACTGCTGGCTGAACAGCACCTGACTGGCCTCCAGCAACGGGCGCAGTCCACCGAACTGCGCGAGAAGATGGCGGGCCAGGTCCACTGCGCTTCGCCCGGTTACCCCGGTGCGCAGGAAGATTGCCAACAGTTCGGCGTCGGACAAACTCGCCGCGCCCCACTCCAACAGTTTCTCTCGTGGCCGCTCTGCTGCCGGCCAATCACGAATACTCATCTCACCTCCCTGTGCATGTGCGCCGCTGCTGCCTGGCGGACGCTGTGTTATCGTAGCCGCTCTTTTTTGCATGCGATTTCACCTGGGGAGGGGGCGTCGCAGGCGTCACTGAACTGGCTTCACTGAACTGGAAAGGCAAACCAATGCAGCGTCTGTATCGGAAACGCATCGTTCTCGGCGTCGGCGGCGGCATTGCCGCCTACAAGAGCGCAGAACTGGTTCGCAGGCTTCTCGACCAGGGCGCCGAAGTGCGCGTGGTCATGACCCGCGGCGGTAGTGAGTTCATCACCCCGCTGACCATGCAGGCCTTGTCCGGCCACCCGGTTCACCTGGACCTGCTGGACCCGGCCGCCGAAGCCGCCATGGGCCATATCGAACTGGCCAAATGGGCCGATCTGGTACTGATCGCCCCGGCCACCGCCGACTTGATCGCCCGCCTGGCGCAAGGCATCGCCGATGACCTGCTGACCACCCTGGTCCTGGCCACCGACGCCACCGTCGCTATCGCCCCGGCCATGAACCAGGCCATGTGGCGCGACCCGGCCACCCAAGCCAACACTCAACTCCTGCAAAGCCGTGGCCTCAAGGTGTTCGGCCCGGCCTCCGGCAGCCAGGCCTGCGGTGACGTCGGCATGGGCCGCATGCTCGAAGCCACCGACCTGGCGCTGTGCGCCGCCGAGTGCTTCCAGCACCTGGCCATGACCGGCAAGCACGTGTTGATCACCGCCGGCCCGACCCAGGAAAATATCGACCCGGTGCGCTACATCACCAACCATAGCTCAGGAAAAATGGGCTTTGCCCTGGCTGAAGCCGCGGTCGAGGCAGGCGCGCGCGTGACGCTCATCACCGGCCCGGTGCATTTGCCGACCCCCGATCGCGTCACGCGAATCGACGTGGTCAGCGCCCGGGACATGTTGGCGGCCTGCGAGGCGGCCATCCCCTGCGACCTGTTTATCGCTTCGGCAGCGGTTGCGGATTACCGCCCGGAAGTCGTCGCACCGCACAAACTCAAGAAAGACCCTACCAGCGGCGACGGCCTGCTCCTGCAAATGGTGCGCAACCCGGACATCCTGGCCACGATCGCCAGCCGCCCGGACCGCCCGTTCAGCGTCGGCTTCGCCGCCGAGACCGAGCACTTGCTGGATTACGCCGCTCGCAAATTGAAAGACAAAAATCTCGACCTGATCGTTGCCAATGATGTCGCCAACCCGAGCATCGGCTTCAACAGCGAGGAAAACGCCTGCAGCGTGATCGACCGCGACCTGCACGCCACCCTTTTCGCCCAGACCAGCAAGGGCAAGATTGCCCGTCAACTGATCTCTTTTATCGCCCAACGGCTGAACCAGGTTTAATTTACATGCACGCTTTGCAAGCCAAGATCCTCGACCCCCGCATCGGCACCGACTTCCCACTGCCGGCCTATGCCACACCTGGCTCCGCCGGCCTCGACCTGCGCGCCATGCTCAAGCAAGACACCGTCCTTGAGCCGGGCCAGACCCTGCTGATTCCAACCGGCCTGTCGATCTACGTCGGCGACCCGGGCCTGGCGGCGCTGATCCTGCCACGCTCCGGCCTCGGCCATAAGCACGGCATCGTGCTGGGTAACCTGGTCGGCCTGATCGACTCGGACTACCAGGGCGAATTGATGGTGTCGTGTTGGAACCGTGGCCAGACCGCCTTCAACATCGTCGTCGGCGAGCGCATTGCGCAGCTGGTGCTGGTGCCGGTGGTGCAGGCGCACTTCGAACTGGTACAGGAATTCGACGCAACCCAGCGCGGTGCAGGCGGCTTTGGGCATTCCGGCAGTCTCTGACCACGCTGAACCGGGGCGGACGCCACTGTCCGGCCCGGCTCGACGCCACCGCATGGCCTTTCAGGATGAAGAATGCGCGGACCTGACGAACGATATTTCTTCATTAAAATCAAAGCACTACCAGAACATAAGCGCGGAGCGGATGCTCCGATGGCCTTTTTGCACCACGAACTCTGCACCGAAAACGCCGTCATACCCTTCAGTTTAAGCCTGCCGGTCAGCCGCATTAAGGCCAGCCTTGCCTCTCTCAGATGGAGTTTCCCCCCGCGATGAGTACCGCCGCCCGAGTAGCACCGACCTTTCCCGACAGCATCTTCCGCGCCTATGACATCCGTGGCGTGGTGCCCAAGACCCTGACCGCCGAAACCGCTTACTGGATTGGCCGCGCCATCGGCGCCCAAAGCCTGGCCCAGGATGAGCCAAACGTTTCGGTTGGCCGTGACGGCCGCCTGTCCGGCCCCGAGTTGGTGGAACAATTGATCCAGGGCCTGGCCGACAGCGGTTGCCATGTCAGCGATGTCGGCCTGGTGCCGACCCCGGCGCTGTACTACGCCGCCAACGTGCTGGCCGGCAAATCCGGGGTGATGCTCACCGGCAGCCACAACCCTTCGGACTACAACGGGTTCAAGATCGTCATCGCCGGCGACACCCTGGCCAACGAACAGATCCAGGCCCTGCACACACGCCTGAAAACCAACGACCTGACCAGCGGCAAAGGCAGCATCACCAAGGTCGACATTCTTCAGCGCTACTCCGACGAAATCACCAGTGACGTCAAACTCGCACGTCACCTCAAAGTGGTGGTGGACTGCGGCAACGGCGCGGCCGGCGTGATCGCCCCGCAACTGCTCGAAGCCCTGAACTGCGAAGTCGTGCCGTTGTTCTGCGACGTCGACGGCAACTTCCCCAACCACCACCCGGACCCGGGCAAGCCTGAAAACCTGGTGGACCTGATCGCCAAGGTCAAGGAAACCGGGGCCGACGTAGGCCTGGCCTTCGACGGCGACGGCGACCGCGTGGGCGTGGTGACCAACACCGGCGAAAACGTATTCGCCGACCGCCTGCTGATGCTGTTTGCTCGTGATGTGGTGGCGCGCAACCCGAATGCCGAAATCATCTTCGACGTGAAATGCACCCGTCGCCTGACGCCACTGATCAAGGAGTACGGCGGTCGCCCGCTAATGTGGAAGACCGGTCATTCGTTGATCAAAAAGAAAATGAAGGAAACCGGCGCGCTGCTGGCCGGCGAAATGAGCGGCCACGTGTTTTTCAAAGAGCGTTGGTTCGGGTTTGACGACGGCATTTACAGCGCCGCTCGTCTGCTGGAGATCCTCAGCAAGGAAAAATCCACGGCGCAGGAGCTGTTTCAGACCTTCCCGAACGATATTTCTACGCCAGAGATCAATATCCATGTGACCGAAGAGAGCAAATTCAGCATCATTGACGCATTGCACGATGCGCAATGGGGCGAAGGCGCCAACCTGACCTCCATTGATGGTGTGCGAGTCGATTACGCCAAAGGCTGGGGCCTGGTTCGCGCGTCCAACACCACACCGGTGCTGGTGCTGCGTTTCGAGGCGGATACCGAGGCTGAGTTGCAGCGCATCAAGGACGTGTTCCACGCCCAGTTGAAACGTGTTGCCCCTGATCTCCAATTACCGTTCTGATTTTTTTGCACCGGAGCCCTGAATGACCCTCGAACGCGAAGCCGCTGCCAACACCGCCAAGGTCCTGTCCGAAGCGCTGCCCTACATTCGACGCTACGTCGGCAAGACGCTGGTGATCAAATACGGCGGCAATGCCATGGAAAGCGACGAGCTGAAAACCGGCTTTGCCCGCGACATCGTGTTGATGAAAGCCGTGGGGATCAACCCGGTGGTGGTCCACGGCGGCGGCCCGCAGATCGGCGATCTGCTCAAGCGTTTGTCGATCGAAAGTCACTTCATCGATGGCATGCGTGTCACTGACGCGCAGACCATGGACGTGGTGGAGATGGTCCTCGGCGGCCAGGTGAACAAAGACATCGTCAACCTGATCAACCGCCACGGCGGCAGCGCGATTGGCCTGACCGGCAAGGACGCGGAGCTGATCCGCGCGAAAAAACTGACCGTGACCCGTCAGACGCCGGAAATGACCCAGCCGGAAATCATCGACATCGGCCAGGTAGGCGAAGTGATCGGCATCAACACCGACTTGCTGAACCTGCTGGTCAAAGGTGATTTCATCCCGGTTATCGCACCGATCGGCGTGGGCGCCAACGGTGAGTCCTACAACATCAACGCCGACCTGGTAGCCGGCAAAGTGGCCGAAGCACTGAAGGCTGAAAAGCTGATGCTGCTGACCAACATTGCGGGCTTGATGGACAAGCAAGGCAAGGTGCTGACGGGCCTGACCACCCAACAAGTGGACGAGTTGATCGCCGATGGCACCATCTACGGCGGCATGCTGCCGAAGATCCGTTGTGCGCTGGAAGCGGTACAGGGCGGGGTCGGCAGCTCACTGATCCTTGATGGCCGCGTACCGAATGCGATCCTGCTGGAAATCTTCACCGACACCGGTGTGGGCACGCTGATCAGCAATCGCAAGCGTCCTTAAGCGCTGAAAACCAAAAGGCCCCGCTCAATCTGATTGAGCGGGGCCTTTTTATGTGGACGGAGGTTCGGTGTCAGACGCCGAACTGCTCGCGGTACGCCCGCACCGCCGGCAAGTGCTGCTTGAGCTGCGGATCGTCTTCGAGGAACTGCAACACCTGGTTCAAGGACACGATGCTCACCACCGGGATGCCGAAATCACGTTCCACTTCCTGGATCGCCGACAATTCACCATTGCCGCGCTCCTGGCGGTTCAAGGCGATCAGCACGCCTGCCGCCTTGGCACCCTCCTGGGACGCGATGATCTGCATGACTTCACGGATGGCAGTGCCTGCGGTGATCACGTCGTCGATGATCAGCACGTCGCCCGTCAGCGGCGCGCCCACCAGGCTGCCGCCTTCGCCATGGGCCTTGGCTTCCTTGCGGTTGAAGCACCACGGCAGATCGCGCCCATGGTGTTCAGCCAACGCCACGGCCGTCGCAGCGGCCAGGGGGATGCCCTTGTAGGCCGGACCGAACAGAACGTCAAAGGAAATGCCGCTTTCAACGATGGCTGCCGCGTAGAAACGCCCCAACTGAGCCAGGGCCGAACCCGAGTTGAACAAGCCTGCATTGAAGAAATACGGGCTGGTGCGCCCGGACTTGAGGGTGAACTCACCGAAGCGCAAAACACCGCGATCGATGGCAAAACGAATGAAATCGCGTTGATACGCCTGCATGAAAAAAACCTCAGATACCACGGCTTTAGCTAATTAGGTAGACGGCGTGTATCATACACGCACGCGATTTTTGGGGCCATTTATGCGGATCATCAGTGTGAACGTTAATGGTATTCAGGCTGCAGTCGAGCGTGGTTTGCTCAGTTGGCTGCAAGCCCAGAATGCCGACGTCATCTGCCTGCAGGACACCCGCGCCTCCGCCTTTGAACTGGACGATCCAGCCTTCCAACTGGATGGCTACTTCCTTTATGCCTGCGATGCCGAAGTGCCCACCCAAGGTGGCGTGGCTTTGTACTCGCGGTTGCAACCCAAGGCGGTCATCAGCGGCCTCGGCTTCGAGACAGCCGACCGCTACGGGCGCTACCTGCAAGCCGATTTCGACAAGGTCAGCATCGCGACCTTGCTGCTTCCTTCGGGGCAGAACGGCGATGAAGACTTGAACCAGAAGTTCAAGCTAATGGACGACTTCGCCCGCTATCTGGATAAACAGCGACGCAAACGTCGCGAGTACATTTATTGTGGCTCGCTGTACGTGGCGCAACAGAAGCTGGATATCAAGAACTGGCGCGACAGCCAGCAATCGCCGGGCTTCCTGGCGCCGGAACGGGCCTGGATGGACGAGATTGTCGGCAACATGGGCTATGTCGACGCCCTGCGCGAAGTCAGCCGTGAAGGCGACCAGTACAGCTGGTGGCCGGATAACGAACAGGCCGAGATGCTCAACCTGGGCTGGCGTTTCGACTACCAGTTGCTGACCCCGGGCCTGCGCCGCTTTGTGCGCAGCGCACGCCTGCCGCGCCAGCCGCGCTTCTCGCAGCATGCGCCGCTGATCGTGGACTACGACTGGACACTGACCATCTGAGGTCTTTGTCCAGGTACAAAAAAACCGACATCGCTGTCGGTTTTTTTGTGCGCGCCTGCTTACTTGATCAGCCGCCAGGTCCACGGGTAGCGGTAGGCCGTGCCGTTGTTGGCCTTGATCCCGCCAATGATCGTCAGCACCAGCGCCGCGACCACTAGGATCAACATCAACAGAAAGCCGATCACCACGAACCCGAGCACCATGCAGACCAGCCAGGCGATGGCCACGGTGATCTGGAAGTTCAGGGCCTCCTTGCCCTGGTCATCGATCAGCGGGTCCATGTCCTTCTTGATCTGCCACAGGATCAACGGCCCCAATAGGCTGCCGAAAGGGAATACCAACCCCAGAAACGCCGCGAAGTGACACAACATCGCCCACTGGCGCACTTCCTTGGACGGTGTCGGAACAGGCAATTGGCTGTCACTCATGGCGTTTCTCCTTGAAGCTGGCTCAGTCGGCCAGCGCAGCGTTCTGCAGCTCGAAAATCTCGGTCATACCTTTCTGGGCCAGGGCCAGCATGGCATTCAGGTCAGCCGGCTGGAATGGCGCACCTTCGGCGGTACCCTGCACTTCGATGAAACCACCGGTGCTGGTCATCACCACGTTCAGGTCGGTCTCGGCGGCCGAGTCTTCCAGGTAGTCCAGGTCCAGCACAGGCTCGCCCTGGTACATGCCCACCGACACAGCGGCGATCATCTGCTTGAGCGGGTCGCCGCCCTTCAGGCCGCCACGCTTCTTGATCACTTTCAGCGCGTCGACGAGTGCAACCATGGCACCGGTGATGGAGGCAGTACGCGTGCCGCCGTCGGCCTGGATCACGTCGCAGTCGACGTACAGGGTCACGTCGCCCAGCTTGGACATGTCCAGGGCAGCGCGCAGCGAACGGCCGATCAGGCGCTGGATTTCCAGGGTGCGGCCGCCTTGCTTGCCACGGCTGGCTTCACGCTGGTTACGCTCGCCGGTGGCGCGCGGCAGCATGCCGTACTCGGCGGTCAACCAACCCTGGCCCTGGCCCTTGAGGAACCGCGGTACGCCGTTTTCGACGCTGACGGTGCAGATCACCTTGGTATCGCCAAACTCGACCAGTACAGATCCCTCGGCGTGTTTGGTGTAGTTGCGGGTGATGCGGATCGAGCGGAGCTGATCGGCAGCGCGACCACTTGGACGTTTCATAGGGGATACCTGTACGGAGGACGAAAAACTGCCGGGCATTATAGAGCCGCGAGCCGATTCGGGGCACATCTAAAAAATCCGGTTACGAATCGCCGACTTCCAGTGCTTTGTCAGTGCCAGGGTTTGGGGCCAATCGCCCCACTGCGCTACACTCCTGCGCCTTCGCAGCCTGTCGGCTTCAATTTACCCATCAGCCCGCTATTGCGGGACTGCAACGCGAGGTACCTCCATGGTGCACAGCATGACCGCCTTCGCCCGCGTCGAAAAAGCCGGCGCCCAAGGCACCCTGAGCTGGGAACTGCGCTCGGTCAACAGCCGCTACCTGGAGCCGCACCTGCGCCTGCCGGAATCGTTCCGCGACCTCGAAGGCGCGGTACGTGAGGCACTGCGCCAGGGCATTTCCCGCGGCAAGCTGGAATGCACACTGCGCTTTACCGAGGAAACCACCGGCAAACCGCTACAGGTCGACCGCGAGCGCGCCGCGCAACTGGTCGCCGCCGCCGAGACCATTGCGGGCCTGATCAAGCAGCCTGCCGCGCTGAACCCGCTGGAAGTGCTGGCCTGGCCCGGCGTGCTGGTGGCTGACGCCAGCGACCCGCAAGCCCTCAACGCCGAAGCCCTCACCCTGTTCACCCAGGGCTTGAAGGAACTCAAGGCCGGCCGCGAGCGCGAAGGCGCCGAACTGGCCCGACTGATCAACGAGCGCCTGACCTCGATTGAAGCCGACGTGGTCACCCTGCGCGAGTTGGTGCCGCAGATGCTCGCGACCCAGCGCCAGAAGGTCCTCGACCGCTTTGCCGATATGAAGGCCGACCTTGATCCGGTGCGCCTGGAGCAGGAAATGGTCCTGCTCGCGCAGAAGAGCGACGTCGCCGAAGAGCTCGACCGCCTGAGTACCCACATCCTTGAAGTACGCCGCGTGCTCAAGTCCGGCGGCGCCGCTGGTCGGCGCCTGGACTTCCTGATGCAAGAACTCAACCGCGAAGCCAATACACTGGGCTCCAAGGCGTTCGATCCGCGTAGCACCACGGCTGCGGTCAACCTCAAAGTGTTGATCGAGCAGATGCGCGAACAAGTACAGAATATTGAGTAAGGCAACCTCCATGACCCACAGCACCGGCACCCTTTACATCATTTCCGCCCCTTCGGGCGCGGGCAAGAGCAGCCTGGTCAAGGCCTTGACCGACGCTGAAGAACAGATCCGCATCTCGGTATCCCACACCACCCGCGCCATGCGCCCGGGCGAGGTGAACGGCGTCCACTATCACTTCGTCGAGCGCACCGAGTTCGTCAAGATGATCGAGCACGGCGCCTTCCTTGAGCGCGCCGAAGTGTTCGGCAACCTCTACGGTACGTCGCAAAGCCACCTGCAACAAACCCTGGATGAAGGTCACGACCTGATCCTGGAGATCGACTGGCAGGGCGCCGAACAAGTGCGCCAACTGATGCCCAAGGCGCGGTCGATCTTCATCCTGCCGCCGTCGCTCGAAGCCTTGCACCAGCGCCTGACCAACCGAGGCCAGGACAGCGACGCGATCATCGAAGGCCGCATGCGTGAAGCCGTCAGCGAAATGAGCCACTACGTCGACTACGACTACCTGATCATCAATGACGATTTTGCCCACGCACTCGACGACTTGAAGGCGATTTTCCGCGCCAATCAGCTCCAGCAAAAGCGCCAACAGCAGCGTTTCGGCAAATTACTGGCCGAACTGCTCGGTTGATTGGTTCTTCCCAAAACGGCTGCGAGGGCCTTACATTGGCACTTGTAGCGGTTTTCGAGGGCCGTGGAAAAATCAGCGCTTCCCTAAACGCTGGTGTTTTTTTAAACTGTTTAGTCCGCTCGCCCAACCGGGCAGCGCGCATTTTGCATTCGCTCCGAGGAATATCATGGCCCGCGTAACCGTTGAAGACTGCCTAGACCACGTGGCAAACCGCTTTGAGCTGGTCATGCTCTCTACCAAGCGTGCCCGTCAACTGGCCACTGGCGGCAAAGAGCCCCTGGTCCAGTGGGAAAACGACAAGCCTACCGTTGTCGCCCTGCGCGAAATCGCTGAAGGCCTGATGAGCTACGAGTTCATCGCCAACGCCGAAATCGTTGAAGACGAACCGCTGTTTGCCGCGTTCGAAGGCGAGTCCAACGAGGACGCCTAAGCCTATGCCTGGTCGACGTAGCACGGCGCGGAGTCAACGCACGCAGCAGGAGTTCATCCTTTGCCGAGCATAGACGCCCTCGCCGATCGCTTATCGACCTACCTCGGCCCAGACCAGGTCAACCTGGTCCGCCGAGCGTATTTCTACGCCGAACAAGCCCACGACGGCCAACGTCGCCGCAGCGGCGAGGCGTATGTCACCCATCCTCTTGCGGTGGCCAATATTCTGGCCGGCATGCACATGGACCATCAGAGCCTGATGGCCGCGATGCTGCATGACGTGATCGAAGACACCGGCATCGCCAAGGAAGCGCTCTGCGCGCAATTTGGCGACACCGTGGCCGAACTGGTCGATGGGGTCAGCAAACTGACCCAGATGAACTTCGAGACCAAGGCCGAAGCCCAGGCGGAAAACTTCCAGAAGATGGCGATGGCCATGGCCCGGGATATCCGGGTGATTCTGGTCAAGCTCGCCGACCGGCTGCACAACATGCGCACGCTGGAAGTGCTGTCCGGCGAAAAACGCCGGCGCATCGCCAAGGAAACCCTGGAAATCTACGCGCCCATCGCCAACCGGCTGGGCATGCACGCCATTCGTATCGAATTCGAAGACCTTGGCTTCAAGGCCATGTACCCGATGCGTTCGGCGCGCATCTACCAGGCGGTCAAGCGCGCGCGGGGCAACCGCAAGGAAATCGTCAACAAGATCGAAGAGTCCCTGAGCCATTGCCTGGCGATCGACGAGATCGAGGGCGAGGTCAGCGGGCGGCAGAAGCACATCTACGGCATCTACAAGAAGATGCGCGGCAAGCGCCGGGCCTTCAACGAGATCATGGACGTGTACGCGTTCCGGATCATCGTCGACAAGGTCGACACCTGCTACCGCGTACTGGGCGCTGTACATAATTTGTACAAACCCCTGCCGGGGCGCTTCAAGGACTACATTGCCATTCCCAAGGCCAACGGCTACCAGTCGCTGCATACCACGCTGTTCGGTATGCATGGGGTGCCGATCGAGATCCAGATCCGCACTCGGGAAATGGAAGAGATGGCCAATAACGGCATCGCCGCCCATTGGCTGTACAAATCCAGCGGCGACGAGCAGTCCAAAGGCACCCACGCCCGCGCCCGCCAGTGGGTCAAAGGCGTGCTGGAAATGCAGCAACGTGCGGGCAACTCCCTGGAATTCATCGAAAGCGTGAAGATCGACCTGTTCCCGGACGAGGTCTACGTGTTCACGCCCAAGGGCCGGATCATGGAGCTGCCAAAAGGCTCCACGGCGGTCGACTTTGCCTACGCCGTACACACCGATGTCGGCAACAGTTGCATCGCCTGCCGCATCAACCGGCGCCTGGCCCCGCTGTCGGAACCGCTGCAAAGCGGCTCCACCGTGGAGATCGTCAGCGCACCGGGCGCACGCCCGAACCCGGCGTGGCTCAACTTTGTGGTCACCGGCAAGGCGCGCACTCACATCCGTCACGCCTTGAAACTGCAGCGCCGTTCCGAGTCCATCAGCCTGGGCGAACGCTTGCTGAACAAGGTGCTCAACGGTTTCGACAGCGCCCTGGAGAAGATCCCCGGCGAACGCCTGCAAGCGATGCTCAACGAGTACCGCCAGGAAACCATCGAAGACCTGCTCGAAGACATCGGCCTGGGCAACCGCATGGCCTATGTGGTCGCCCGTCGCCTGCTCGGCGAAGGCGAGCAATTGCCAAGCCCGGAAGGTCCGCTGGCGATTCGCGGCACCGAGGGCCTGGTGCTCAGCTACGCCAAGTGCTGCACACCGATCCCGGGCGACCCGATTGTCGGTCACCTGTCGGCGGGCAAAGGCATGGTGGTTCACCTGGACAACTGCCGCAATATCAGCGAAATCCGCCACAACCCGGAAAAATGCATCCAGCTCTCGTGGGCCAAGGATGTCACCGGTGAATTCAACGTCGAGCTGCGGGTGGAGCTGGAGCACCAACGCGGCCTGATCGCCCTGCTGGCCAGCAGCGTCAACGCGGCCGACGGCAATATCGAAAAAATCAGCATGGACGAGCGCGATGGTCGCATCAGCGTGGTCCAACTGGTGGTCAGCGTACACGACCGCGTACACCTGGCCCGCGTGATCAAGAAACTGCGCGCATTGACCGGCGTGATCCGCATCACCCGCATGCGTGCATAGCCCACCTCTTACAAGGAGTCATTCATGACCAAGACTGTTATCACCAGCGACAAAGCCCCAGCCGCCATCGGCACCTACTCCCAGGCGATCAAGGCGGGCAACACCGTCTACATGTCCGGCCAGATCCCGCTGGACCCAAAGACCATGGAACTGGTTGAAGGCTTCGAAGCACAAACCGTACAGGTCTTCGAAAACCTCAAGTCGGTCGCCGAAGCTGCCGGTGGTTCGTTCAAGGACATCGTCAAGCTGAACATCTTCCTCACTGACCTTAGCCACTTCGCCAAGGTCAACGAGATCATGGGCAAGTACTTCGAACAGCCTTACCCAGCCCGCGCCGCCATCGGCGTTGCTGCCCTGCCAAAGGGCGCACAGGTTGAGATGGACGCGATTCTGGTCATCGAGTAAAACACCCGGCGTAGCCTCCACAGGCTGCGCCGACTTCGTTTTAAAAGGATTTCATGATGCGCAAAGCGCTAGTAGCCTCTTCGTTGCTCGCCCTGTTGCTCGGCGGCTGTGCCAGCAACCCCGCCGACCTGGATGTGAGCGGCACCTGGATCAACCAGGTTGCCATCGACGCGGCAGCCAAGGGCGGCCCTTTGCGTGAAGCACTGCAGAGCTTTGGTCCGAACCTCGAATGGGACGTCAACACCAAGGCTATGCAGGCCCGCTACTACAACGGTTTTGAAGTAGCGGAAGGCAAGTTGCTCAGTGAGAAGCCTGGCGCCTGGAGCGTCGACTTCTACGGCAGCGCCGCCACTGAACTCAAGCGCAAAGGCAGGCAACTGCTGCAAGTGGCCAACGACAACGAGCCCGAACAGCTGTTCGCCCGCGCCAAGGAACCCGCACCGGAAGGCGCGCCACTGGGCGCCAACTTCGAGCGCGCGCTGTACGCAGCTTATATGGGCGGCGACTGGAAAATAGCCAGCGGCAATGGCGAAGGCGCCATCGTGCAGTTCCAAGCCGACGGCCAAGTCGCCGGCCTGCCGGGCGCCGATCGATATTCGTTGTGCCTGGCGGGTGATTGCGCCTCCATGAGCGGCGGCTACGACAGCATGTGGCTGCAACAGCACGGCGTGGGCAATCCGTGGATCTTTGTACGCAAGGGCAAGCAACTGGAAATCTTCCAGGCGATCAACACCGCGCATGCTGATGAAGTGCCACAGTTCACGCCAGGCCCTCGCCAATGGATGCTTGAAAAACAATAACCGCCATCACACAGATATGAATGTGGGAGGGGCGGTGCGACGATTCGACTTGCCCCCGATGGCGGCGGTGACAGTCACAGATGCATTGACTGAACCCCTGCTATCGGGGCAAGTCGAATCGTCGCACCGCCCCTCCCACATTTTCTGATCGCGTTTCAGCCCTTCAAGATAGCCGCATACCCTTCACGATAACTCGGATACGTCGGCACCCAGCCCAACGCCTTCGCCCGGGCGTTGCTGCATTGCTTGCTACCGGCACGACGCACACTGGCGTCCTCGGACCACTGCGTCACACCCAGGTAATCGCGCAACCAGGCCACCACCTCGGCCAGCGGCGCCGGTGCGTCATCCACACCGATATAGATCTGATCCAACGAACCGCCCTGCTCCACATGCCGCAACAAAAACGCCAGCAGGCCCGCCGCATCATCGGCGTGAATCCGGTTGCCATATAAGGGCGGATCGATCGCCACGCGATAACCCTGGCGCACCTGAGTCAGCAGCCACTCACGGCCCGGCCCATAGATCCCCGTCAACCGCACGATGCTCGCCGGAATGCCGCTGTTCAGCGCCACTTGCTCGGCCTCCAGCATCACCTGCCCGGAATAGCCTTTTGCCAGGGTCTCAGACGTTTCGTCGACCCATTCGCCCTGCTGCTGCCCATACACACTGCTGCTGGACACAAATAGCAGATGCTTGGGCTCCTGGCCGTAATCCGTCAACCACTCCAACACGTGCTGCAACCCTTGCACATACGCGGCGCGATAACCGGCTTCGTCGTGATCCGTCGCCGCCGCGCAATACACCAGGTAATCCACCCCGCCGATCGGCCAGGTGTCAGGGCAGTCCTTATTGAATAGGTCACCGGCAATGCCGATCACGCCGTCGGGCAGGCGCGAAATATCGCGCCGCAGGCCATGAACCTCCCATTCCGAGGCGAGTAATTGGCTGGCCAGCCGACTCCCCACATCGCCACAACCGGCAATCACAACAGAAGGCGCAGACATCACAAAACTCCGTACTGAAAGGTCTAGATTAGCCGTCACAAGAGACCAGCGGCCAGAAAAAGGGCAAATAAAATTACTGCATTGCTTCTGTTAACAAGAATTACTTGCAATAATAACCACCCATTTGTCCTCGACCTCACAGGGTCTGGAAGGACGATCACTCATTTTTTTCTCTCAGGTCCGGCCAGCATGACACGTCATACAAACCCCGCTTCGCCAACCAGGCTTCACAGTCCGTCTCGCGCCTGGCGCGCGATTGCTGCGTTGCTGTTCAGCGTACTGCTGGCACCGACCGCCGCATTCGCTGATGCCACCGCACCGGCTGCTGCTCCCGCCGAACAAGCACCCCCCGCGAACGTCGCGCAAACACCGGTGCCAAGAAACGCTGACGGCACTGTCGACATCTCCAAGCTGCCGCCAGAACTCAAGACCGCTGTTGAGGGCCTCAATGCGCTGGCCGAAGAGGCGCAAGCCGAACAGAACAACACCCTCGGCATGGCCCACGACCTGTCGCCGTGGGGCATGTACCAAAACGCTGACGTGGTGGTGAAAGCCGTGATGATCGGCCTGGCCATCGCCTCGATCATCACCTGGACCATATGGATCGCCAAAGGCTTCGAGTTGTTGGGCGCCAAGCGCCGCCTGCGCGGCGAAATCGTCCACCTGAAAAAGGCCACCACCCTCAAGGAAGCGAGCGAGAGCGCGACCAAGAAGGGCACCCTGGCCAATACGCTGGTACACGACGCGCTGGAAGAAATGCGCCTGTCGGCCAACACCCGCGAAAAAGAAGGCATCAAGGAGCGCGTGGCGTTCCGTCTGGAGCGCCTGGTGGCGGCCTGCGGTCGTAACATGAGCAGCGGCACCGGCGTGCTGGCGACCATCGGCTCCACCGCGCCGTTCGTCGGCCTGTTCGGCACCGTGTGGGGCATCATGAACAGCTTCATCGGCATCGCCAAAACCCAGACCACCAACCTCGCCGTTGTCGCTCCCGGCATCGCCGAAGCCCTGCTGGCGACCGCCCTGGGCCTGGTTGCCGCGATTCCTGCGGTAGTGATCTACAACGTCTTCGCCCGTTCGATTGCCGGCTACAAGGCCCAGGTATCGGACGCGTCGGCAGAAGTCTTGCTGCTGGTCAGCCGCGACCTCGATCACCTGCCTACCGAGCGCAGCTCGCAACCGCACATGGTGAAAGTGGGGTAATCGGCCATGGGCCTGCATTTGAATCAAGGCGACGACGAACTCGTCGAGAACCACGAAATCAACGTCACGCCATTTATCGACGTGATGCTGGTGCTGCTGATCATCTTCATGGTGGCGGCACCGTTAGCCACCGTGGATATCAAGGTCGACCTGCCCGCGTCCAGCGCCAAGCCTGCGCCGCGCCCGGAGAAACCGATTTTCCTCAGCGTCAAGGCGGACCAGCGCCTGTTCCTGGGCGAAGAAGAAGTCAAAACCGAAACCCTGGGGCCGGTGCTCGACGCCAAGACCCACGGCAAGAAAGACACGACGATCTTCTTCCAGGCCGATAAGGGCGTGGACTACGGCGACCTGATGAGCGTGATGGATGCCCTGCGGGCAGCCGGCTACCTCAAGGTCGGCCTGGTCGGACTTGAGACGGCAGCCAAGAAATGATCACGACGCGCCACAAACTGACGCGTTATGGCACCAGCCTGGCCGTCGTGCTGGGCGTGCATGCCATCGCGATCGCCATCGCGCTCCACTGGTCAGCGCCGCGCACGGTCCAACTGCCACCGGCGGCCATGGTCATTGACCTGGCGCCGATGCCCGCACCGCCGCCACCGGCACCGCCCAAGGTCGTCACGCCGCCGCAGCCGCCGGCCCCGGTGGAAGAGCTGCCGCTGCCGAAACTGGCCGAGGCGCCCAAGCCGACGATCCAGGTGCCCAAGCCGGTCAAACCCAAGCCCAAACCACAGCCGCCCAAGCCGGTGGAGAAGAAGCCCGAACCGCCCAAGGAGAAACCTTCCGAAGCGCCACCGAGCGACACGCCGCCGACCAACACGCCGGCGGAAAAATCGGCCCAGCCCGCGCCGGGCCCGTCGCCGCAACAGGTCGCCGCCAAAGCCTCCTGGGAAGGCGCCCTGCTGGCGCACCTGCAGAAGTACAAAAAGTACCCGCAAAGCGCTCTGAACAGTGGCAAGGAAGGCATGAATCGCTTGCGCTTCGTGGTCGATGCACAAGGCAATGTGCTGTCCTACGAGTTGGTGGGCCGCTCCGGCAACGCCAACCTGGACCGCGCCACCCTGGACATGATCCGCAGCGCCCAGCCATTGCCCAAGCCACCGGCCGACATGGTAAAAAGCGGCAGCATTGAGATCGTCGCGCCGTTCGTTTACAACATCGAGAAGCGTCGCCGCTAAAGGCACGCGCAGGGCTGTGTGAGAGGGGGCTTGCTCCCTCCCACATTGGGTCTTATCGTTTCAGCAAAATCTCGCACATTCCCCGCTCAATCCCAGTCAAAGTTCTGATAACGTGCGTCTATCGATTGCAGCCGGTATGCTTGGCTCGCAACCTCATGGACGCCCGCTATGACTCTTACAGAATTACGCTACATCGTGACCCTCGCCCAAGAACAACACTTCGGCCACGCGGCCGAGCGTTGCCACGTCAGCCAGCCGACGCTGTCGGTGGGTGTGAAAAAACTTGAAGACGAACTCGGTGTGCTGATTTTCGAGCGCAGCAAAAGCGCCGTGCGCCTGACGCCGGTCGGTGAAGGCATCGTAGCCCAGGCCCAAAAGGTTCTGGAGCAGGCCCAAAGCATTCGTGAACTGGCCCAGGCCGGCAAAAACCAGCTGACCGCGCCACTGAAAGTCGGCGCCATCTACACCGTCGGCCCGTACCTGTTCCCGCACCTGATTCCGCAACTGCACCGCGTCGCGCCGCAGATGCCGCTGTATATCGAAGAGAACTTCACCCACGTGCTGCGCGACAAACTGCGCAACGGCGAGCTGGACGCAATCATCATTGCGCTGCCGTTCAACGAGGCCGACGTGCTGACCCTGCCGCTCTACGACGAGCCGTTCTACGTACTGATGCCGGCCTCGCACCCGTGGACGCAGAAAGACACCATCGACGCCGGCCTGCTCAACGACAAGAGCCTGCTGCTGCTCGGTGAAGGCCACTGCTTCCGCGACCAGGTGCTGGAAGCCTGCCCGACCCTGACCAAGGGCCACGACGGCGCCAAACACACCACCGTGGAATCCAGCTCCCTGGAAACCATTCGCCACATGGTCGCCTCCGGCCTGGGCATCTCGATCCTGCCGCTGTCGGCGGTGGACAGCCATCACTACGCCCCAGGCGTGATCGCAGTACGCCCACTCACGCCACCGGTGCCGTTCCGTACCGTGGCGATCGCCTGGCGCGCCAGCTTCCCACGACCCAAAGCCATTGAGATCCTTGCCGACTCGATCCGCCTGTGTTCGGTGGCCAAGCCGCCTGCTGCGAGCTAAGCCGCTGTATGACTGAGCTGTCGCAGGTGTCGGTGACGGCGCTCAAGGGTGTCGGCGAAGCCATGGCCGAGAAGTTGGCCAAGGTCGGCCTCGAGAACCTTCAGGATGTGCTGTTCCACCTGCCCCTGCGCTACCAGGACCGCACACGCGTGGTGCCCATCGGCCATTTACGTCCGGGGCAAGACGCGGTAATCGAAGGCACCGTCAGCGGCGCCGACGTGGTGATGGGCAAGCGCCGCAGTTTAGTCGTGCGCTTGCAGGACGGCACCGGCGGCCTGAGCCTGCGCTTCTATCATTTCAGCAACGCGCAGAAGGAAGGCCTCAAGCGCGGCACCCGCGTGCGTTGCTACGGCGAAGCACGCCCCGGCGCCTCCGGCCTGGAAATCTACCACCCGGAATACCGCGCCATTACCGGCGACGAGCCGCCGCCGGTCGACACCACCCTGACGCCGATCTACCCGCTGACCGAAGGCCTCACCCAACAGCGCCTGCGCCAACTGTGCCAGCAGACCCTGAGCATGCTCGGCCCGACAAGCCTGCCCGACTGGCTGCCCGTGGAGCTGGCCCGCGACTATCAACTGGCGCCGCTGGACGATGCGATCCGCTACCTGCATCACCCGCCGGCCGACGCCGATGTCGACGAACTGGCCCTCGGTCATCACTGGGCCCAGCATCGCCTGGCCTTCGAAGAACTGCTGACCCACCAACTGTCCCAGCAACGCCTGCGCGAGAGCATGCGCTCCTTGCGCGCACCGGCGATGCCCAAGGCCACGCGCCTGCCCGCACAGTACCTGGCGAACCTCGGCTTTGCGCCGACCGGTGCCCAGCAACGCGTGGGCAATGAAATCGCCTACGATCTCAGCCAGCCGGAACCGATGCTGCGCCTGATCCAGGGCGACGTCGGCGCGGGTAAGACCGTGGTCGCCGCCCTCGCCGCCTTGCAGGCGCTGGAAGCCGGTTACCAGGTGGCGCTGATGGCACCTACCGAGATTCTCGCCGAGCAGCACTTCATCACCTTCAAGCGCTGGCTCGAACCGCTGGGCCTGGAAGTCGCGTGGTTAGCGGGCAAACTCAAAGGCAAGCACCGCGCAACGGCGCTGGAACAGATCGCCGCCGGCGCCCCGATGGTGGTGGGCACCCACGCGCTGTTCCAGGACGAAGTGCAGTTCAAGAACCTCGCGCTGGTGATCATCGACGAACAGCACCGCTTCGGCGTGCAACAGCGCCTGGCCCTGCGCCAGAAAGGCGTGGGCGGACGCATGAGCCCGCACCAATTGATCATGACCGCCACACCGATCCCGCGCACCCTGGCCATGAGCGCCTACGCCGACCTCGACACCTCGATCCTCGACGAACTGCCGCCCGGCCGCACCCCGGTCAATACCGTGCTGGTCACCGACACGCGGCGCGTGGAAGTGATCGAGCGGGTACGCGGCGCCTGTGCCGAAGGCCGCCAGGCGTATTGGGTATGCACACTGATTGAAGAGTCCGAAGAGCTGACCTGCCAGGCCGCCGAGACCACTTACGCAGACCTCACCAGCGCCTTGGGCGAACTCAAGGTCGGGCTGATCCACGGGCGCATGAAGCCAGCGGAAAAAGCTGCGGTGATGGCTGATTTCAAGGCCGGCAACCTGCAATTGCTGGTGGCCACCACGGTGATCGAGGTCGGGGTGGACGTGCCCAACGCCAGCCTGATGATCATCGAAAACCCCGAGCGCCTGGGCCTGGCACAACTGCACCAGTTGCGCGGCCGCGTCGGCCGGGGCAGCGCGGCCAGCCACTGTGTGCTGCTGTATCACCCGCCGCTGTCACAGGTCGGTCGTCAACGCCTAAGTATCATGCGTGAAACAAATGACGGCTTTGTCATCGCCGAAAAAGACCTCGAACTGCGCGGCCCCGGCGAAATGCTCGGCACCCGCCAAACCGGCCTGTTGCAATTCAAGGTCGCCGACCTGATGCGCGACGCCGACCTGCTGCCGGCGGTGCGCGATGCGGCCCAAGCCTTGCTCGAACGCTGGCCGCATCACGTCAGCCCGCTACTGGACCGATGGCTGCGGCATGGGCAGCAATACGGCCAAGTGTGACGCCTGTTTCACTTATCCGACCAACATATGTATCAAGCTGGTTATACTCCAAAGACTGTACGAAATTGGATCAGGCCATGTCAGAAGTTGCCCACGCCACCGCCCCGCTGACCGCACCGCCGGTTATTCGAGCGCTGCTCGCGAAGCTCGCCATCAGCTACACGGAAGTCGCCGAACATCCGGGCCTGAACCCTGCGCGAAAGGTCCAAGCGGTGCTGCTGGAGGATGCGGTGGGCGCCCTCATGGTGCTGTTCCCTCAGAGCCAGTTGCTCGACCTCAACCGACTCACCGAACTCACCGGTCGTCGCCTGACGTCGGTGTCACCGGAGCGTATCGAACGCATGCTGGGCAAGCATGACCTGAGCCTGCTGCCCGGCCTGCCGGCGCTGACCAGTTCACCTTGCCTGTATGAAGGCAGCCTGCTGAATGAGCCGAGCCTGCTGGTTCACTCGGGCGAAGCCGGTTTGCTGCTGGAGATTGCCAGCGCCGACTTCAAAACCATGCTGACCAAGGCCAGCGCCGCGCAATTCGGCGAGCCGCTGAGCAACATCCGCCCCAACCTCGACCGGCCCAATGATGACCGCGAGGAAATCACCCAGGCCATGCAGGCGTTCACCGCCCGGCGCATCCAACAGCGCCTGGAAGCGACCATCGAGATTCCGCCGCTGGCCGACACCGCGCAGAAGATCATCAAACTGCGCGTCGACCCCAACGCCACCATCGAAGACATCACCAGCGTGGTCGAAACCGACCCGTCGCTGGCCGCCCAAGTGGTCAGTTGGGCCGCCTCGCCCTATTACGCCTCGCCGGGCAAAATCCGCTCGGTGGAAGACGCGATCGTGCGTGTGCTGGGCTTCGATCTGGTGATCAACCTGGCGCTGGGCCTGGCCCTGGGCAAAACCCTGAGTCTGCCCAAGGACCATCCGCACCACGCCACGCCGTACTGGCACCAGTCGATCTACACCGCCGCCGTCATCGAAGGCCTGACCCGCGCGATGCCGCGCGCGCAACGCCCGGAAGCCGGCCTGACCTACCTGGCCGGCCTGCTGCACAACTTTGGTTATCTGCTGCTGGCCCACGTATTCCCGCCGCACTTCTCGCTGATCTGCCGACACCTGGAGGTCAACCCGCACCTGTGCCACAGCTTTGTGGAGCAACACTTGTTGGGGATCAGCCGCGAGCAGATCGGCGCCTGGTTGATGCGCTACTGGGACATGCCGGACGAACTGTCCACCGCCCTGCGCTTCCAGCACGATCCGTTCTACGACGGCCAATACGCCGAGTACCCGAATCTGGTGTGCTTGGCCGTGCGCCTGCTGCGCAGCCGAGGCATCGGGTCCGGGCCGGATGAAACCATCCCTGACGAGTTGCTTGAACGTTTGGGCTTGAGCCGTGACAAGGCTGAAGAAGTCGTGGCCAAGGTGCTGGATGCCGAGGTGCTGTTGCGCGAATTGGCCTCGCAGTTCAGCCAGGGCTGAATCGGTAGCTTGTTAGATCCCTATCGGGGGCAAGCCCCCTCCCACATTTTGATCTGCGAACACGGTCAAGTGTGGGAGGGGGCTTGCCCCCGATGAATCCACCTCGGTCTACTTCTTTTTCTTCGGCTTCAAATACTTGGTCAACCCCTGGAACCAGATCACCAGCGCCGGGTTGCCCTTGATCTGAATCGACTTGTCCTGAATCCCCGTCATGAACGCCAGTTGCTTGTTCTTCGCCTGCATCGTGGCGAAGCCGTAGGCGGCATCTTTAAAGGCAATGGCGAAGGCCGGCGCGGGGTGAACACCCGAACGGCTGGTGATGCGCTGGTCTTTGACGATGAAATGACGGGCAACCTTGCCGTCGAGGGTCTGCAACTGGAACGCCAGGTCTTTGTCACCCAACTGCTGCTGGAACGCAGGGTTGGTGCGACTGGCTTTGCCCATCATCAGGCCCAGTACCCAGAGGAGAAAACGAAATTTCATGCACACGGCCTCGGTGTAATTATTGAGTGGCCGCAGCAGTGTAGCAATTTGCCAAAAGAACGCCACCGATCTCGCGCTTTAGCGGGAGATCGGTTGGCGTTTAACGCTTATAGCAACAACTTGCTTATACGTTCGGGCAAGGTACCGGTGCCCAGTCGGCCAGGTTTGGATCGCGGCAAGTGCCTTCGATCTGCGCTTTACCGGCGCTGGCGACCTGCTTGCTTTCAGCTTGCTTGGTCTGGGCAGTCTGGAAGGTTTTTTCGGTGGCGACCGCTTCTTTCGGCACCACAGGCAGCGGCGGACGCTTGGTCACGACTTTGCTGGTCGATTTGCCTTTCTTGGCCGGTACGACCGCCGGAGTGGCATCCGCTGTCGCCACGGTGACCACGTCGTTGCGCTGCACGCCAACCTGTTGCAGGTCTTTCTCGTAAGCCTGGGTGTAGTTGTTCAGGTCTTCGCTGGCTTTGCCATTGACCGCGACGATCAAGTCATTGGATTCCTTCAGGCCGGAAACGATTTCCGCCAGGCGCTTGCGGCCTTCGGTATCGTTGACGGTCTTGGCTTTACGGTCGGCCACCAGTTTGGTGAACGCGCTCTGGTAGCACTGCTGCGACGCCTTGGCGTAGGCGGTGCTGCGATCGATGTCGGAGGCGCTTTTGTTCACGTCAGCCGCGTAGGATGCAATACGCTGGTTGTCGTCGGCGACCTGCTTCTGACGCTCGGTGTAGTAACCCGCCGCGCCGCCGACCAGGGCGCCGCCCGCAGCACCGATCGCTGCGTTACGGCCACGCTTCTCGGAGTCGCCGGTCAGGGCGCCGAGCAATGCACCGCCGGCAGCGCCGATGGCCGCGCCGGTAACGACCGACTTGGTCATGTCCGAATCGGTCGTGCGCAGGTGCTGCACCGGCTCATAGCAGTTCGGGTAGTACTCGACCTTGGTGCTCGACGCGACCTTGGAGGCCGGCGACGTGGCGCAACCAGTCAACACGGTGCTGAAACCGGCCGCGATCAGCAGCAGGTGACGCTTGGAAACCGCCTTACGGGAAAAAAGCATAGGTGTGTTCTCTTTTAAGTTTGACTTGCCCAGCACGGCCCACCGCCGCCTGAGTCCCTTCCAAGCTCGCCCGCAAGCCAGCGATCAAGACCGCTGACCGCTGGCTGCGAGCAATTCCTTCAAAATCGTTGCCGGGTCGGCCCGCTGTTGCTTGCGGTAGTCGCCGACATGGCGAACGAACAGTGTCGCGCGCGTCACCAGGCTTTTGCCGAGCACTGGCTTGCGATCCAACTCTTCCTTGATCCGTTGAAACTGTGCCTGGATCACCGCATCGGTGTAGCGCGTGCCGGTGGCCAGGTTGTCGATATAGATCGCCACCGCACCGTCGAGCGCGCTGCGCCCGTTGGCGATGGCCGTGGCAAACAGTTGCGCACTGGCCTCGTCCTTAGCATCCACGGCCTGCTGGCGACTCTTTTGCAGGTTGATCAGGCGGATGTTGTAGTTGTTGATGGTCTCGGCCACCAACGCCGCCGACTGAATCAAGTTGCCCGCCGCTTCTTCGCGTTGCTGGGCGATCAGCGAGACGTTGCGCTTGAGCTCTTCGTTGACCAGCCCCAGCTCGGCTTGCAGCCGTGGGTCGACGCTCGCGGCGATGATGCTGTCCAGGCGCTTGGTCGGGTCCTGGGCGTCATCGATGGCATCGGTCAGCGAGGCCAAGCGGCCCTCTTTCTGCCACTGCGCGAACAGCTCCTTGTAGCGCGAACGCGGCGCCGAGAGCGCACCAATCGCCACGCGAAAACCGGTGGTCTCGTTGCTTTGCTCGGTGCCGTCGGCGGCGAACAACGGGTACTCACGGCGCATGCCAGTGAACAGCGTGCCCTCGCCTTCCAGGTAATTGCCGCCTTTGACCACAAAGCCGCCGTAGGCGCCCTGGCGACGTCCGGCATGTACCAGTTGGAAGGATTCCTGGACCATTTCCGCCGCGTTGCCGATCACATCGAACATACCGATCGGGTTGGGCAGTTTGGTGCCGATGGGCATCAGCCGTGCGGCCTGGCCGGTGCCGCCGGCGACCTGGTTGAACACCGCCCAATCCGCCAGCGGCCCATCGCTTTCACTGCCCTCGATACGCCGGGGGAACAGGCGCCCTTCCAAGTCCTGGCGACTCACGGCCTGCCCCCCGCGCGCGGCGAATTCCCATTCCACTTCGGTGGGCAAGCGCACAAAACCGAGGCCGCCGTCGTCGGCAGAAGCGCCGCGCCCGCTGACCGGCAGCAACTCGCGGTGATATTTCATCAGCCAGGCGCTGTACACCGCCGAGAAGCGTTCGGCTTCAAAGCGCGACAGCTTGACCTTGGGCAAACGCCCGGCCATGCCGCTGGGCGCATCGCACGCGGGCGCCGGTTCGCCACTGGCCAACGATTGCGCCTGGGACATCACCTGGGCGTATTGACGCGCGGTCACTTCGTACTTGCCGATGAAGTACAGCATCGGCTTGAGCGGGGTCTTGGCGTCGGTCTTCGGCATCAGGGGCGCGATGACTTTATTCCAGTCTTTGGGCAAGTCCTTGAGGCTGAACTGGCCGTTGATGAAGTCGCGGCGATAGCCGGAAATAAACGACTGTTGATAGCCCGCCTCGCCTTCGGCAAAGGGGTAGCCGAGGCTGATCTCGCGGTCGTCCAACGTGCCTTGCGCCAGCACGTAGGCGTAGCGGAACACCAGGTTGCCTTCGCACGGTAACGGCAGGCTGACGTCGCCCGGCAACGGTTTGGGGTTGTCGAGCTTATCGCTGGCTTCATCGGCCCAGGCCAGTGAGGCCAGGCTCAGCGCCAAGGCGGCGCCCAGTAACTTATACATCTCGGATTCCTTCAGAAGCCTGGATACGCGCCACGCGCCAGCCGCCACAGGCCGCCGCCACGGCGCTGACGCCGAGCACCGCAACCAGGGCCAGGCCGTAATGACGCACCAACAGGTGGCTGGCGTGTTCGCCCGGCACCTGCACGAATAATTGATTCAACCCTGCCTCGGCCAGGCCATACAGACCCGCACTGAACACGGCAGCCAAGCCAGCGCTGTAGAGCGCCTGCAGCACCACAAAGCGCAACAGCGCGCCGGTGGAAAAGCCCAACAGGCGCAACACCGACAACTCCCTGCGCTTGCGCGCCACGGCGGCCAACGCCCCGGCGAAGATCGCCGCGAACGCCCCGGCCAAGGCCAACCCGGCGATGATCCAAAACACGATTGAAAGGTTGCGGCTCAACGACTGCACCTGGGCGATGCTCGATGCCTGAGTCGACACCCACAGATTCTGTCCGGCGAAATACACCCGCAGCGGCTCCACATCGGTGAGGTTGCGCGCATACAGGCGAAACGCCGGATACACCCGCTGCTCGCCCACGCTGGCCGCGTCGCCGTCCCAGCCCAGCGCGGCTACGGCGCGGCCATCGCGGTAGTCTTCCACCGCTTCCAGCAGGCTCAATTGGGCAAACAGACCGTCGCGGGCGAAGGCCTCCAGCGGCAGTACCGCGAGCACCTGCAAGCGTGTACGCCGGGCTTCGACGCGCCCCGCAACTTGACGAGCAAAACTGGTTTCCAGCCAATCCCCCGGCCGCGCCGCGAGCTTCTCGGCGGCGGTGTGGCTCAGCACGATCTGCTCCAGCCCCTGGGGCATCGGCAAACCGTTGAGCAGCGGATCGCCCGGCGCAGTCGGCAGCATTTCCAGGGTCAATGTGCCCACCTGCGCGGTCGCCGCGATCTGCCGCGTGCGCGGGATGGCGAACGCCACGTCGCCGCGCTGGCCCAACTGCTCGACAAAAGCGCGGCTGAATCGACCACCGCCCAACGGAATAATTTCGCGGGTGGCGGGGTCGGTCTCCAGGCGCTCGGTCAAACTGCTGACCAGTCCGAATTTCAGGCCAAATAGCACCAGCAACGGCGCGATAACGGCGACCAGCGCCAGCACCGAGCAGGCCGACAGCCACGCATCGTTGCGGTAGTCCTGCCAAGCCAGGGAAGCCACCAGGCCGAGGCGCATCAGCACACCTCCCCGAGGGTGGCGGTGACGCCGCCGTCGCTGTCGCGACGGCAAGCGATGCGGCGCACCTGCAAGCCGCTGGCGCGGGCCAGGGGTTCGTCATGGGTGGCAATCACGCAAGCGGCGCGGTGTTCGCGCGCGCGGGCCAACAGCGCCTGCATCACCCGTTCGGCGTTAAGCGGGTCGAGGGACGCGGTCGGCTCATCGGCCAAGACCAATTGCGGCGCATGGGCCAGGGCGCGGGCGCAGCTCACGCGCTGGCGTTGGCCGACCGACAGCGCCGCCGGCTTCTTGGCCAACTGATCGCTGATCTCCAATTGCTCAGCCAGGCGCGCCACGCTGCCATCGTCCTTCAACCCCAGCAATTGCCGGGACAAGGCGATATTGCTGCGCACATCGAGAAAGCCCAGCAACCCGCCGGTTTGCAGCACATAACCGAGGTGCCGGCTGCGCAGGTCGGCCAAGGCGGTCTGCCGATTGGCGCGCCACAAGTCGCCGATGTCGGTCTGATTGAATTCAAACCTGTCCACCTGATCCGGCGCGAGCACCAACGCCAGCAGGTCGAGCAAGGTGCTTTTGCCACACCCGCTCGGCCCGACAATCGCCACTTGCTCACCCGCACGCAGGTGCAGCGCCGGAATCACCAGGCTATAGCGCTGGCTACCGACGCCCCGGCTCTTGTGGACCGCGTTCAGGTTCAGCATTACGGCAGCGTCGACAAGGGCACGCGGTACAACGCATCGCCCGGCTCGGCATCGCCGAAACGGACCCAGTTGGCCACGTCATTGTGGAAGGTTTCATAGAGACGGATCTTCGAATCCAGCTCGTCGATAAAGTCTTCCTGCTCGGCCACGCTCAACGACAGCCATAGATCCTGGGTCATGTTCAGCGACTTGCTGCGGTACGGCAGGCCTTCCAGGTATTCGCCGAGAATGCCGCCATCCGCCAGATTGCCGCCCTTGCGCAGGGCCTGCGGGTCGCGGCTCATATAGGCCGAGGCGCTGGCGATTTCCTGGAAGAAGTCTTTGGGCGAGGTCTGGGTTTTGCGGGCGGCGTCGACGATCAGTTTCAGCGACTGCTGCAGGTCGTTGAGCTGCAATTTGGTCAACATCACGCACACCTGGAACGCCGGCAGCGCCGGGTTGGTCAGGTCGCGGTCGGCGGTCCAGGCGCTGACCAACTGCGGCGCCTGGCTTGCAGTTTTGCGCCCAAGGAAGTCCATGTGCATGGCGTAGCCGACGGCGGCGGATTTATCCGCCAGGCTCGGCGCGGCACTCAACAACGGTACCGGCTGCGGCGTGTCATTGCGCACCTGATGCACAAGGTTGGCGAACACCGTGCCGATCTCATCGACGCGCTCGCCCAACTTGCGCACATCGCCACCCGGCACCTTCGTGTACAGGTCGCCGATCTGCGGGTTGGCGTCGGCGGTGAGGATGCGGTACTGGCTTTCGGCGCCGCCATGGGTTTTCTTGCCGGCATCGGTGCGCAGGTGCAGGGCGTAGATCTTGATCTGCTTGCCCAGCGCCGCCTGGCGCACTTCGGCTTCGTTCATCTGGGTGGCGGCGAACGGGTCGTTCTTGCGCAGCGCGCCGGCGTCGGTGACCAGCAGGATGATACGACCGCCATAGCCGGACCAGTCCATGCCTTCCACTGCCTGCATCACTCCGGCAAACGCGTCCTCGTTGAAGGAATGACTGGACACGGTGGACGCCTTGACGTCACGCGCCAGGTCGAGAAAGCGCTGCGGGTCGCGGCCCTGGTCGAGGGTGATCAGGGTCTTGGCCACGTATTCCAGGCCCGGGGTTTTCTTGATGCTGTTGCGAAAACCCACCAGGCCGAAACTGACGCTGTCCAGCTCGCCACGCTCGGCGATGCGGGTTTGCAGTTCGTGGACCACATCGCGGATCTGGTCGATATACGGCTGCATCGACACGGTGGTGTCGACCACCAACACCACGGCGGTGCGGAAGGCATCAGCGCTGGCGTTGATTACCGGGGTCGCGGGCTTGGCGACTGCGCTATTGCCGGGGTCGATGGACGCGACGTTGAGCAACTGCACCGGCTGGCCGTTTTCGTCGAAGCTCTCTTTGGAATCGAAGATCGGCAACAGGTAGAACTGGTTCTGCGGCACGGCGCTGGCGGCCGGTTCCAGGGCCAGGACCTGGCCGTTGTCGTCGCGGTTGTTCTGCGCCTTGGCCAGCACGCCTTTGGCGGCGGCGGGATCGGCCAGCAGCTTTTCCACTTCGCCGGATTGACGCAGGAACATCACCGGCGCCCGGCCGGAGCGTTCGGTGAACTTGAGCACCAGGCTTTGCTTCCAGTCGCTGACCTGGGCGGCCGGCAACCAACCGCCGCTGCGCCCATCGGTGGCGGCGCCGACGCGCACCCACGGGCTGCCGTCGACGTCCTTGCGCTGATACACGTAGAGCACCGAAAACGCCGGCAGGGCTTTGCCCGGTGCGCTGCCGGCAGCGCTGGAGAGTTTCGCGCCGGGCTTGCTGAGCACGCGCTGGAACAGGGTTTTCTTGCCCACCATCAGCAAGGGTCGTTGACCACCGTCCACGTCGGCGACCACTACAGGCGGCGCGACCTTGGGCACTACAGCAGCCGGCGGCTTGGCAGGCGTATCGCTACCGCTCAACCACCAGTAACTGGCGCCACCAATGGCCAACGCAACCGCCACCGCCACGGCGGCCAACGCCAACACCGGCCCACGGCGCTGCTCGGACACCGTGTGGTGTGGGGTTGGCGGCACCACCGGCTGACGCACGGGTTGTGGCTGGGGTTTATCGGTGGGAATGTCGATGGTGACGGGCGTCATGCCCGCCAGGTCAAAACTCAGCGGAATCGGCAACGGCCGCACCAGCGTGGCGTCCGGCGACTCTGTCGGCAGTTGATCCAGCGCCAGCAGCAACGCCGCCGCATCCGGAAAACGCTCCGCCGGGTCCTTGGCCAACAGCTTGCGCAGCACCTCTTGATAACGCCCGTGATGCAGCGGCAGCTCCGGCAGCGGCTCGGTCAGGTGGGCCAGCGCCGTGGAGAGCGCATCGGTGCCGTTATAAGGCAGCTTGCCGACGAGGATCTCGTAAAGCACCACGCCTAGCGCATACAGGTCCGCACGGCCATCGATTTCCTGGCCACGCGCCTGTTCCGGGCTCATGTAGCTCGGCGTGCCCACGGCGAAACCGGCCTGGGTGAACTGGGTGCGGTCGTCCAGGGATTTGGCGATGCCGAAGTCCGACAGCACGGCGGTGCCATCGGCGCGGAACAGAATGTTCGCCGGCTTGACGTCACGGTGGACCAGCCCTCGGGCATGGGCGTAACCCAGGGCCGAAGCGATCTGGCGGATCAGCGTGAGGCCTTGCTCCGGCGTGAGGCCCGCAGCGATGCGCTCCTTGAGCGTGCCGTTGGGCAGGTATTCCATGGCCATGTAATACAGCTCACCGACATTGCCGATGTCATGGATGGTCACCGTGTGCGGGTGCGACAGCCGCGCCAGGGTCTTGCCCTCGCGCAGGAAGCGTTCGCAGAAACTCGGGTCCGCCGCCAGCGCTGCAGCCATCACCTTTAACGCGACCTTGCGCTCCAGCGAGCGCTGGGTCGCCAGGTACACGCTGGCCATGGCGCCTTCGCCGATCTCGCCTTCGATGTCGTAGCCCGGGATCACGATGTTCATGCCGATACCTTCACGACGATGGCGGTGATGTTGTCCGGTGCGCCTCGGTTAAGCCCCAGGTGGACCAGGCTGCGCACGATTTCATCCGGTGCGTCATGGTTGAGCACTTCACGGATCTCATGATCTTCGACGGTCTTGTTCAGGCCATCGCTGCACAGCAGGTAGCTGTCGCCGGGGGCGATCAGCAGGTCGACCACCGCCAGTTCCAGTTGGGCTTCCACGCCGATGGCGCGGGTGACGATGTTGGCGCGCGGATGCACGCGGGCATCGGCCTCGCTGAGCAGGCCGCTGTCTTGCAGGTCCTGCACGTAGCTGTGGTCGCGGGAGACGCCGTCGAGCACGCCGTCGCGCAGGCGATACAGGCGACTGTCGCCGGCCCACAGGCACACGCCGCGCAAGCCGCGTGCGGCGAACACCACCACGGTGCTGCCCATCATGGTCACGCCACGGTTGGCGGTTTCTTCACGCACGGCCGCGTTGACGCGGATCAGGTCATTGCGCAAGGCCGCCGAGTATTCCTCGAGGGAACGTCCCAGCGGCACACTGCGCAGGCTGTCGACGATCAGGCTGCTGACGTAATCCCCGGCGGCATGCCCACCCATGCCGTCGGCTACCACCCACAGGCGACTCTCGGGCAGGTCCAGGCACGCGTCTTCATTGACCTGGCGAACCATGCCCACATGGCTTTTGCTCGCGGATTTGTACGTCGACCCCATCTACATCACACCTTCTTGTCCGAGCAAAAACTGCGCAAAATCGCGGGTGGCAGGCAAGCCCTGACACCGCAATAAACCCGGGGAAATCGTCTGCGAACCACGGCCCCACCACAGGCTGGCGCCGTCGCAGGCCTGTTCGGCGAGCGCGGTCATGCGTGCATGGGGCACGGTGGCGGCGACCCGCTGTAGCCCGGCGAAACGGCTGTCCACCGCGCGCAGTTCAGTCGCCGGCAAGCCCAGACTGTCGACGCCGTCGTTGAAACGGTCGAAGGTGGCGCCGGCGTCCAGGGTACTGAGCAACAGCTCTTCGGCCTCTTCAAACCAGCGGTCCGGGCCACCTACCAGGGACGCCGGGTTGGTGTCGTGATCGAGCAAGGCGACCACGGCCAGCGGGAAATACCGCCCGACCCGGTCGATGCTCGGCATCACCACACCCGCCGCCGCGTTCGGCCCGCACACGCCGGGCGCGAGAACAAAGCGCCACAGCGGGCTGACCAGGTACACGTTGAGCCAGTCGGCACCCAGGCTGTGTTGGCTGGCGAGCAAACCCGCCGCCAGCCAGCTGTCCCACGGGCCGATAAAACTCTGCGGCAAGGCGCGGCTGACAAAATCCCCGCGACTGGCCAACTTGCCGTAGAAGCCCAGCGTCGTCATAACCGCTCCGGCAGGCTGAAGCCACTGAGCACGCGGCTTTTGAACGGATTGAAGGCGCTGTTGGCGCGCAATTCGTAGGCGATGCTCGCACCGTCGACCCGCAGGCGCAGGCTGAAGCGATCCGGCGCATTGCCGGGCGTGAGGTCCGATTGTTCGAGCAGGCGGAACCAGGCCCACGGGCCGTCCAGGGTCACGCCGGAACGGCCGCTGGCCGACGGCGGCATGATCGAAATACGCACCACGCCAATGCTGCCGGGGTTCGGCCACTGCATCGCCACCGGGCGGCTCGGGCCGTGGTCGTAGCTCAATTGCTGGCCGTCCAGGTCAAGCAGGAACTGGGTGATGCTGGCGTCCATCGCCACCGGCTTGAGCTCAAAACGCACGATCGGCTGAGTGCCGCCTGCGCGAAAGAACGCGTCACGGATCGTCGCGGCACGCTGGAAGGTTTGCAGCACGCCCGGCGCAATCCCGAGTTTCTGAGCGGCGCCCGGCTGCCAGCGCCAGGTCTGTGCGGACGTATCCACGTAGGGCTGCAGGTATTTGCGGAAGTAGTTATCCATCACCCCGCCCACGCCGAAGAACTGGCCGAAATCATCCAGCGTGGCGTCACGGGCGCTGCCCGGCGACATCGGATAACGCCCGGCCAGGGACTGGCGATACACGTTCACCACTTCGCTGACCCAGGCCGCGTTCAGTTGGTTACGCACGCCGCCCATCATGCTGTTGGTGGTCGAGTTGACCACCGACTTGACCATGCCCTGCACCAACGGCGGCTGGCGCTCGGCGTTCAGGCTGACCCGCGTGGCTGCAGCCGCCGCCTGGTTCTTCGCCTCGCCGAGCAAGGCATCGCCGCTGGCGCCGACCATGGCGCTGACTTGCACGTACAGCGCGTTCATGTCGGCCAGCAGGCCGTCGATGGCCGCCGGCTCGCCTTCGTTCTTGCTGACGATGCTGTTGAGCTCGGCAAAGTGCGCGGTCACCGGGTCGTCCGCCGCAACCGGCGCATTTGCGCTGGGCTGCTCCTGGCCGAGCAGGTTGCCCAGGCGCTCCTTGAGCTTGTCCACCCCGCCTTCAACCGGCACGCCCTTGGCCGCTAACTGACGCTCTTGCGCCTGCAAGTCGGTTTCGTTGGCCACCGCAACCAGCAGCTTTTTCAGCGGCGAGGTCGGCCCGGAAATCACCCGCAGCACGTCCGCTGCCTGGGCCACGCTGGTGATCGGCACAAAGTCGATGTCGGCCAGCAACGCATCCCACTGACGCTGATAGTCCTGGAAGTACAGGCGACGCACGTCGGCAGCCAGGCTGACCACGTTCTGCTGGTCGGCCTGTTCCTGGCCAAGCACCCATTGCTCTTCGGCCAGGGTGCCGGTCTGGTTCAGACTGCTCAGCAGGAACGCCTGGCGATAGCCTTTGGCGGTGAAGAAACCACTCAACGGCTCGCCCAACGGCTTGCCGCTCTTGCGGCTGAACACCAGCGCAGCGTCGCGGCCGGCGGCTTCGTTGAGGCGGAAGTCAGCAATGCCTTCGGGCAGTTTCTGGCGTTTGACCCGGTCATACACGCGCTGGGCCACCGGCAGTTGTCGCAACTGCCGACGCAGGTCGTCGATCAAGCGCGGGTCGAGGCGTGCGCTAGGCGGGTGGCGTTCAAACAACGCCTGCATGTGTTCGGCCAGCGCTTGGCGCTGATCGGCAGGCAAATCGCGCGGCAGGTTGCGATCCCAGTCGAGGGCGATCCAGGCTTTGATGAAGTCCGGGTCGTAATGCTCGGTGTCGGCGAGCATCAGGTAAGCCTTGAGCCCTTCGTAGAGGAAGTCGGAATTACCGCCGCCGTGCAGTTGCTCCTCGATGCGCGTCACCAGGCGTGGCGCTAAGACGGCAATCAACAGCTTGCGATAAACGCTGGCGGATTCGGCTTCGAGCATATCGCCTTGATACAGGCCCAGGCCCTCGGACCAACTTGGCGAATCACCGGCGAGGTGTTTCACCGCGTTGAGCAACGGCAGCACGGCGAGCACTTCGCGCTGTGCCGGGCTGAGGTTCTGTACGGCCTGGCCCAGGGGGGCGACCTTCTGGTCGACCTGGGCGATATACGCCTGGTTGGCGCGATAACTGACCCACCACAGGCTGCTGACCACGATCACCAGCGCCACGGTGGCCGCGAGCACGCCGCGCGCGATCCATTTGCGCCGCCGTTCGACCTGCGGGTTGACGCCCACCAGCCCGCGCTCGGCAAAGGCTACCGCGCTGAACAGTTTCTCGATGAAGTAACTGCGCCCGCTGCCGCTCTGACGCGCGAGGTGCTGGCGGTCCAGGTTCATGCTCTGGGCCATGGCGCCGATCAAGCGATCGATCGGGCTGCCTTCCTGGGTGCCGCTGGTGAAGTACACACCGCGCAGCAATACGCGCTCTTCAAAGGCGTTGGGTTTGAACACGCCTTCGAGGAAACCTTGCAGGCAATCCTTCAACGCGCCGAACTGCTGCGGGAAGCCGTAGATCAGGTCGCGCCGTGCCGGGTCGCGCTCCTGTTGCAGGCGTTCGACCAGGCGTTCGTTGAGGCGCTGTTCGAGGCCGGCAAATTCGCTTTGCAGGTGGGCCAGCGGGCTGTCGCCGTGCTTGCCGTCGTCCAGGGCAAAGGTCATGCCCCACACCTGGGCGCGCTCTTCTTTGCTCAGGTTGTCGAAGAACTCCATGAAGCCCGGCACCAGGTCGAGCTTGGTCAGCATCAGGTAGATCGGGAAGCGCACGCCCAGTTGGGTGTACAGCTCCTGGATACGCAGGCGAATCGCTGCCGCGTGGGCAGCGCGTTCGGCATCGCTGCCCAGCAGCAGATCCGACAGGCTGATGGCGATAAAGGCACCATCGATCGGGCGGCGCGAACGCTGCTTTTTCAATAGGTCGAGGAAGCCCAACCAAGCGGCTTTGTCCACCGTGGAGTTGCTGTCCTGGGTGGTGTAGCGGCCGGCGGTGTCGAGCAATACGGCCTGGTCGGTAAACCACCAGTCGCAGTTGCGCGTGCCTCCGACGCCGCGCACCGCACCGGCACCCAATTGGGCCGCCAGCGGGAAATGCAGCCCGGAATTGACCAGCGCGGTGGTCTTGCCCGAACCCGGCGGGCCGATGATCACGTACCACGGCAGTTCGTAGAGGTTGCGCCGCTCATCACCGCCGAGCTTGGCTTTTTTCAGCAGGGCCAGGGCTTCGTCCATGCGCTGGCGCAGGGTGGTGAGTTCTTCGGCGGTGGCGACGCTGTTGGGGTCGGCCGGCGTTTGCGCGGCCAGGCTGCGCATCACTTCGGCGGCCTGGTGGCGGGCCTGGAGGATGCGGAACACGCGGTAGGCGAGCCACACCGCAAACACCAGAATGATCAGCGCCCAGCGCCGCCCTTCGGGCATCAGTACGTCGAGCAACGGCCCGACAAACCAGATGATCAGGCTCAGGGCGATCAGGCCCAGCAACGGGATTACCCAGCGAATCATGAAACTGAAAAACGCCTTCACTCGACGCCCTCCGCGAGTACGGTGATTTCAACCCGACGATTGCGGGCACGGCCTTCGGCGGTGGCGTTGGTGGCCACCGGCTCGGTGTCGCTTCGGCCCTCGGCACTGAAGCGATCGCCCTGGCCGGTCTTGGCCGCAAGGATCTCCAGCACCGACTTGGCCCGCGCTTCGGACAAGGCCCAGTTGGACGGGAAGCGCAGCGTGGCAATCGGGCGGTTGTCGCTGTGCCCGGTGACGCGCACCTGGCCCTTGACCTTGCGGATCGCGTCGGCAATGCGCAGCATCAACGGCTGGTAGTCATCGACGATGCTGGAGCTGGCCGAGGCAAAAAGCTCATCACCGCGGATAGTCACGACGGAACGGTCGACCTTGTCTTCCACCGCAACGCGACCGGCCTTGATGTCTTCCACCAGAAAACCGGCCAGACGCGGGCGCTCGATCACTTTCGGCTGCGCCACGGGGCGGTCGATGGCCTGCACCGGGATCTCGCCCAGGGCATGGATATTCTTGAACACCGGCTCGGCGTCCGAAGCCAGCTTCATGCGCAGGCCGAACAGCAACGCCAGCAGCAGCGCCAGGCCGATGGCCACGGCGATCCACGGCGGCATGAACTGCGCCAGGCGATCGCGTACCACGCTCACGCCGCGCCAATGCGGCGACAGTTCGCGCTCATGCTCGCCACGTGCGCTGCGAATTGCCGCCGCGGTGCGTTCACGCAGGGCTTCCAGTTGGCTGCGCCCATCGTTCATCACGCGGTAGCGGCCTTCGAAACCCAGGCACAGGCACAGGTACAACAGCTCCAGCAGGTACAAGCGCTCACGCGGGCTTTGCAGGCAATGGTCGAGTAGCTGAAAGACCTTTTCGCCGCCCCAGGCTTCGTTGTGGACCGTGATCAGCAGGCTCTGCTTACCCCAATCGCTGGTGCTGCCCCACGGCGTGCTCAACACGGCCTCATCCAGGGCGGTACACAGCGCGTAACGCGCCAGCAGCACTTCGTTGCGGGCCACGCCAGCAGCTTCGGCGCGCTCTTCGAACTGGCGCAGGTAGGCCAGCAACTGCGCACGCAAACTGGCCGGCGCCGGATGCGCGATGGTGTTGCGCAGGCGTGTCAGCAACGCCAGCAACGGGCCGGCGGCGCTTTCCAGCGGGTTCAGGCCTTGGCTTTGGCCGGTAAGGATCGGCGCGGCCGGCATCGACAGCGGCGCCGGTTCGGCACGCGCAGGAGCAGGCTCCCGGCCACCCGGGCGCGGCATGAACTGGGTGCGGTCATCATCATTGGGGTGCATCGCGGATTATCCTCGGATCGCCCAGAAGGCCAGGTTCAAGCCCGGGAACTGCCCGGCGATATGGAAGGCGAAACCACCGGAATTGCTCAACTGCTGCCAGTGCTCGCTGCCCCGGTCCAGCTCGTAATAGGTCGAGCCTGCGTGGTACGGCAGTTGGCGCGGCGCCACGGGCAACGGCAGCAGGCCGATGCCAGGCAATTGCAGGTTGACCAGGTCGCGAATGTGCTCCACCGAGCCGACCTTGCTCTGCTGGCCGAAGCGCGCGCGCAGGGTTTCGCCGGGCACATCGGCGCGCACCACGAGGATGAAACTGGCGCTGTCGATCAGGGTTTTGTCGGCGAGCATCGCCACGTGGATGCCGTAGGCTTTCTCGACAATCGGGATCGGTGTGGCCTTGCTGTCGATCAACATCGACAGCGCTTCACGCAGAGCCTGCATCACCGGGGCAAAGCTCAGGGCCAGGTCGTCGTGCTGGTACTGCGGGTATTCCTGGGGGCGCCGGCCGGCGGTGGAAAAGGTGGCAAACTCACCCGCCAGGCTGACCAGTTCACTGAACAAACGCTCCGGGTGCAGCGGGCTCAGTTGGCTGAGGTGCTGGATCAGCGGTTGGGCACGGTTGACCAGTTGCAACAGCATGAAGTCGGCGATCTCCGACGCGCCGCCCGCGCCCGAAGCGACCACGCGCCCGGCCAGGGCTTCGCCGCGCTGGTGCAGCAGGCCGAGCAGTTCGCTGCGAAACGCCGTCAGCGGTTTGCTGGCGGCCACGTCGAGTACCGGCGGGATGTAGCTGTCGTCGAGGACCAGCGCACGGTCGGCGCGTTTTTCCTTGATACGTACCAGGCCGATCGCGGCGTAATCGCTGATGCCGTCCTGCGCAGTCAGCAGGCGCAGCGCGCGGGAACCGACGGCCACCGGGGCGCGGTTCTCGAACGGTGCGTTGTCGTCGCGCACTTCGCGCACCTGGCTCACGTAGCGGGCAGCGCCAAGCTCTTCGCCGTCGTCGACGGTGTCGCGGGCCCCCGCGCGCTTGAGCGGCAACGCCAGGTAGACCAGGCCGTCGCGCAGGCTGTCGTCGATATTCAGCGGGCTGGGCGCCAGGTCATCCTGGGGAATATTGAACGGCGTGCCATCGGGCAGCAGGCCGCGTGCCGACACAATCGCCAGCTTGCCCTGGGCCAGCAGGCCCTGATCGATCAGCAACTCGGAAAACCCCCAGGCGCCGGCGGACAACGGGCGACTGCGGGCGTCGATCAGGTTTTCCAGGTAACGGTCATGCTGCTGGAAGTGCTGCGTTCCAATGAACATGCCTTCCGACCAGACCACGCGATTGTTCCAGGACATGGGGGCTCCGATTGCTTGTTATTGGGCTGGGCTGGATGGGGAAACCACGACGTCCGCACGCACGGCGCGCACATCGAGGCTGATCTGGTATTCGGTGTATTGGCGCGGCGGCACGTTGAGCACCGTGCGCCATTGCGCGCGGTCCAGCTCGCGATAGCCCACCAACAGGCCGATCTGGCGGGTGGACGGGTCGAGGTCGCGCTGGATGCTCAGTTGCTGGCCGGGCTGCACCGTCACTTCGTCCTGGTCCAGCAGGTCGAGGCCAAGGGTGGATTGCGCGCGGTCAGCCAGGGCGAAGTAATCCGAACGGCTGAAGGTGGCGGCGTTTTTCAGTTCGAAAATCCGCACCCGCACCGGGGCGGCCTGGCCGTTGGCGCCGGGGTTAAGCCCGGCAATCGCATGAAAGTGCAACTCGACGGCAGCGGTGTTCGCTTCGGCCGAGGCCGCGGCTTCGGGTTTGACAGCATCCTTGGCGCACGCTGTCAGCATCAGCAGGGTGGCTACTGCGAGTAAAAACCTGGGAATCATCCTTCGTCCTCAATGACGTACTTAGCTTTCCGTTTTATCCATGCTTCAGCGACGCTGTCGTGCGCTGTGCTCTTCATAGGCTCGGCTGAATTCGCGGCCGAACAGGTCCTGGAAATCTTCCTGGGCCTCGCGGGAAATATTGCCGTAGAGCTCGGTGAACTGCTGCCAGTACTGGGCCTGGCGCGAGCCGCTGAACAGGCTCGACAGCCCGCCGGGCTTGCCCATGCGCTCTTCCAACTGTGCCGGCTCGAAGCGACTGAGCAGATGTTTGATCGCCGCTTCCACACCGGCCATTACTGCCAACTGGTGAGCGCGCAGATCGTCGAAACTGTCGCGCACCGCGATGTCCGGCGCCATAAACGCCTGGTTGCCATGACGAAGCAGCAGCAGTAACGCTTCGTCGGCATTCGGGGCGAATTTCAACGGATTGTTTTCCGCTGGCTGGATCATCGTTTGCTGCATGCGGAACTCGCCCTTGAGGCTCGCGCGAGCGCGCAACACGTCAATCAGGCCGTCGACCATCAGCCGGTAGCTGCGGCCGATGCTTTCCATCTGGGCTTCGGCCTGGGCCTTGTCCAGGCGCAGTTGGTCCAGGCCGGCACCGCGCAGGAAGGCTTGCAAAAGATCGGGTTGTTGGCTGTCGGCCACGGGGAGCAAGGGCTCAACCACGGGTGGCGGCGGGACAACGGCGGCGGGAGATGGCGGTGGCGGTGCGCTGACCAAGGGAGCTGGCGTGTCGCCAAACAGGTCCCAATCTTCGGGAATGACCGAGCCCGACACGGCAGGTGGCGGGACAACCGGCACGGCCACCGGGGTCGGCGGGCGAAAATCATGTTGCTCGCAAGGCACGTGATCGGCCACGGTCGGCGGCGGCACAGCGGTCGGGCTGAGGAAATCAAACAGGTCCGGCAGGGTGTCCATCGACGACGCGCCCTGGAACTGGGGGGCGATCACCGGCGCGGCTGCCGGTTTACTCACGACGGCGCCCATCAGCGCCTCGAAACTGTTCGGGGAATCACCGGCAAACGGCTGGCTATCCACGGCTTGCACATTGAAATCGATGCGCGCCTGGATTTCGTAATCACCGATGCGGATCAGTTCGCCATCCTGCAAAGGCTCGCTATTACCCCGACGCAGACGGATGCCGGCGTTAACCAACTCCACACCATTTGTGCTGTTATCGGTTAAATAATATCGACCATCTTTGTATTGAATTACACAATGCTGCGAGGAAACCAGACGCTCAGGATCAGGCAATACCCAGTCATTATCCGAGCTGCGGCCGATCGCCATCGAGCCCTGGCTCAAGGATTTTTCGGCACACTGCCCAGGGGTAATCTTGTGATAACTAGTGATAGTCAAACACAGCGACATCTTGCCTCCTTGCTGATACTTCGCGCGCAGTCGATTCCCGGCGGCAACCTTTCCCGAGGGGTCCCGTCAGGTGGTGCGAACGGCTGTTATAACCTGCTTTTTACAGCATGATCACTGATCTTAACCGGCGTCTGTGAGAAAAATCCTGTTTTAGTACGCCTCCTGACTTATCAGTCGAGCAGGTTGCTAAACACCGCACATCTGTCACAGAGGGCGAATAGCTTACCTTGACAAGCCATAACTACTACACCAAAAATGCACAACTTCTTGAATACCAGTGATGGCACATTAGTGGCGTCGCACTTATATGACCAAGAAAACATGCAAAGTTCATCACGCAACTAATGCATGAATTGCCCGCCATCTAACGGGCCGATAGGGAGATCGATTTCAGTGGATGTGCCGTTGCTGCTCGCTGCCGTTTCCGCGACTTCGCCATGTGGCGAAGACATGGAATATGACGCGCAATTTCTACAATTGGAACGTGACGCCAAGGGTCAGCCCGAGCGCAGCATGGGCGACTCCATCCTCCCTGCCGAACCGCCGGACTGGCGCAGCATCCAGCAGCAAAGCCTCGACTTATTGCAACGCAGCAAAGACCTGCGCATCACCCATTTTCTGCTGCAAAGCGCCCTCGCCCTCCAGGGTGTGGCCGGGCTGGCCGACGCGCTCACGCTGATCAACGCACTGCTGCGCGAATACTGGGCCGACCTGCATCCGCACCTGGATGCCGACGACGATAACGACCCCACCGTGCGCATCAACGCCCTGTCCGGCTTGACCAGCGACGCGACGATTCGCCTGCTGCGCGAAAGCATCCTCACGCGCTCGCGCACCTTCGGCCCCGTGAGCCTGCGCGCCGCGCTGAACGCCAGCGGCCTGATGAGTTTCCCCGACGAACAACTCGGCGCCCAGCAGCTCAACGCCGCGTTCCTCGACAGCGACCCCGAGCAACTGCAAGCCACCCGCGACGCCTTGAGCAGCGCGCGTGCCGCCTGCGAAGCCATCGAACAACAGGTCAGCGACCAGGTCGGCTCGGCCCAGGGCGTCGACCTCAGCCTGTTGAAACAACCGCTCAAGCAGGCGCTGCAGATCCTCAGTCAGTTTGTCCCGAGCAGCGAGACCGACAGCCGCGAACCCGAGGCCGTCAGTGACGACAATGCCCCCTCGGTCGACTTCGCCGCCGCCCCTGTCGCACCGCGCCCCAGCGGCGATATCACCAACCGCGATGACGTGCTGCGCAGCCTCGACAAGATCCTTGCGTACTACAGCCGTCACGAGCCTTCGAGCCCACTGCCGGTGCTGTTGAACCGCGCAAAGCACCTGGTGCATGCCGACTTCGCGGCCATCGTGCGTAATCTGATTCCCGACGGCATGTCCCAATTTGAAAACCTGCGTGGCCCGGACGGCGAGTAAGCCGACCAACCGTGCAGTAACAATACCGTCGCTCAAGCGACCAGGAGCAGCAACGTGGCGAAGCAAAGTTCTCAGAAATTCATCGCGCGCAACCGCGCGCCTCGAGTGCAGATCGAGTACGACGTCGAGCTCTACGGCGCCGAGAAAAAGGTCCAGCTGCCCTTCGTGATGGGTGTGATGGCCGACCTCGCCGGTAAACCCGCCGAGCCGCTCGCGCCCGTGGCCGACCGCAAGTTCCTTGAAGTGGACGTCGACAATTTCGACTCGCGCCTCAAGGCCATGCAGCCACGCGTAGCGTTCCACGTACCCAACGAACTGACCGGCGAAGGCAACCTGAGCCTGGACATCACCTTCGAAAGCATGGACGACTTCAGCCCAGCCGCCGTGGCCCGCAAGGTCGACGCGCTGAGCAAGCTGCTCGAAGCCCGCACCCAGTTGGCCAACCTGCTGACCTACATGGACGGCAAGACCGGCGCTGAAGAAATCATCATGAAAGCGATCAAGGACCCAGCATTGCTGCAGGCCCTTGCGAGCGCGCCGAAGCCGGCAGGGGACCAATAATCATGACCGAGAATACCGTTCGCGAAAACGCTCAAAACCTGGGCGCCACCGAAGAAACCAGCGAGTTCGCCTCGCTGTTGCTGCAAGAATTCAAACCGAAGACCGAGCGTGCCCGCGAAGCCGTGGAAACCGCCGTGCGCACCCTGGCCGAACAGGCGTTGGCACAGACGGACCTGGTGTCCAACGACGCGATCAAGTCGATCGAATCGATCATCGCCGCCATCGACGCCAAGCTCACCGCCCAAGTCAACCAGATCATCCACCACCAGGATTTCCAGCAGTTGGAAAGCGCCTGGCGTGGCCTGCACTACCTGGTCAACAACACCGAGAGCGATGAGCAACTGAAGATTCGCGTGCTCAACATCTCCAAGCCGGACCTGCACAAGACCCTGAAGAAATTCAAGGGCACCGCTTGGGACCAGAGCCCGATCTTCAAGAAGATGTACGAAGAAGAATACGGCCAGTTCGGCGGCGAACCTTACGGTTGCCTGGTCGGCGACTACTACTTCGACCAGTCGCCACCGGATGTCGAGTTGCTGGGCGAGTTGTCCAAAGTCTGTGCCGCCATGCACGCCCCCTTCATCGCTGCGGCCTCGCCGACCGTGATGGGCATGGGCTCGTGGCAGGAACTGTCGAACCCGCGCGACCTGACCAAGATCTTCACCACCCCGGAATACGCCGGCTGGCGCTCGCTGCGTGAATCGGAAGACTCGCGCTACATCGGCCTGACCATGCCGCGCTTCCTCGCGCGCCTGCCGTATGGCGCCAAGACCGACCCGGTGGAAGCCTTCGCCTTCGAAGAAAACACCGACGGCGCCGACAGCTCCAAGTACACCTGGGCCAACGCCGCCTACGCGATGGCGGTGAACATCAACCGTTCGTTCAAACACTACGGCTGGTGCTCGCGCATCCGAGGCGTGGAATCCGGCGGTGAAGTGGAAAACCTGCCGGCCCACACGTTCCCTACCGATGACGGTGGTGTGGACATGAAGTGCCCGACCGAAATCGCCATCAGCGACCGCCGTGAAGCGGAGCTGGCGAAGAACGGCTTCATGCCGCTGCTGCACAAGAAAAACACCGATTTCGCCGCGTTCATTGGCGCGCAGTCGCTGCAGAAGCCGGCCGAGTATGACGACCCGGACGCCACCGCCAACGCCAACCTGGCTGCGCGCCTGCCGTACCTGTTCGCCACCTGCCGTTTCGCGCACTACTTGAAGTGCATCGTGCGCGACAAGATCGGTTCCTTCAAAGAGAAGGACGAAATGCAACGCTGGTTGCAGGACTGGATCCTCAACTACGTCGACGGCGACCCGGCGCACTCCACCGAAACCACCAAGGCCCAGCACCCGTTGGCTGCCGCCGAAGTGATCGTGGAAGACGTCGAAGGCAACCCGGGTTACTACAACTCCAAGTTCTACCTGCGCCCGCACTACCAGCTCGAAGGGCTGACCGTGTCGCTGCGCCTGGTATCGAAACTGCCTTCGGCGAAAAGCGCATAACTAGCGGCTGAACTTGCTCTTCTGTGGGAGGGGCTTGCCCCCTCCCACAAAAAACCAAATCGAGTGGCCGAGTCCACACAGGGAGAAAACATGGCTGTTGATATTTTCATCAAGATTGGCGACATCAAGGGCGAGTCCATGGACAAAGCCCACAAGGACGAAATCGACGTGCTGAACTGGAGCTGGGGCATGTCCCAGTCCGGCAACATGCACGTAGGCGGTGGCGGCGGCGCAGGCAAGGTGAACATCCAAGACCTGTCGCTGACCAAGTACGTCGACAAATCCTCGCCGAACCTGATGATGCACTGCGCCAGCGGCAAACACATCGACAAGGTCAAGCTGACCGTGCGCAAGGCCGGTGGCGAAAGCCAGGTCGAGTACATGGTGATCAACCTGGAAGAAGTGCTGGTCACGTCCCTGAGCACCGGTGGTTCGGGCTCCGATGATCGCCTGACCGAAAACGTCACCCTGAACTTCGCCCAAGTGATGGTCGACTACCAGCCACAGAAAGCCGACGGCACCAAAGACGGCGGCGCGATCAAGTTTGGCTGGAACATCCGCTCCAACACCAAGCGCTGATATGAACACCCCCTGGCGCCATGCGCCGGGGGGGTTTGGTGCGTGCTCACATTCGACCCCTTCTTTTTCGGTATCTGAGTCATGGCCAAACCTTCGTTTATTAATGTGTGGAAGGCGTATTCCGATCTTTTAGTTACGTACCCGAAAGCAGATCCTTGCAATGGCCCTTGGGCCAATCAATGCGCTATCCGCATGAGTCTGGCGCTCAACGCCGAGCTGAGCATCAAGGTCAACAAATCTACCTATACGGAGCCCAAGTGTGCGCATGAACACGCCAGGGGTGCCGAGTCGTTGGCTAATTGGCTGTGGAAAAGGCATCTAGGACGACCCGCCATTCTGGGTAACACCGCCGAAGACCGTCGCACGCTGATGGGCAAAACCGGACTTATTTTTTTCAAGGATTGTTTCCAGCAATCAGGCGAGTCCCTGGATAACCGTACCGGCGATCATATTGATCTATGGAACCGAGGAATAACCCAAACCGGCGATCTCTTTTTCCGCTCCAGAGCTGTCTGGTTTTGGGAACTCACATAATGAAAAAACCATTGCTCGCCCTCTGCCTGACCATGAACGTGCTCAGTCTGAACGCACGCGCCGAACATACCGAAACGGCGACGATCGAGGCCGTGTTTGTTGGGCAACCCCTCAAACTGATCGATGACCAGGGTCAGTGCACGTTAGTCAACCCTGATCAAAGCCGTACAAAACTGGATATGGAATGGCCATGCAGCTTCAGCTTGGATAAACATCAGAAATTGCGCGTGGAGACATTCAACGGCGTCCCTATATTTTCAGTTTGGCGTGTTGAGCACATGCCTGCCCCGAGCCGCGACTGCTTGAACAAAATGCAGGCTATTCGCCAAATCCAAGGGCACCTAGAGGTGGCGCCGGTCAGCCTATCGGCATCCTGCGGTTGGGGTGGCGACCAAAAAATGTATGTGGCGCCCTTTACGTGGTAACCGAAATCGCCACCCGCGACCGTCTGCAACCGTCCCTGCTGGACCGGTTGACCGACGACGACCCGACCAATCCGAAGGAAAGCGCCGACAAACGCGTGCTGTCCCTGACCCAATTGAAAGCCTCGGTGCTGCGTGACCTGGCGTGGCTGCTCAACACCACGTCGCTGCTCGATGCCGATGCCACCCTGCACACCCCGGCCGGCACCTCGGTGGTCAATTACGGCCTGCCGGCACTGGCGGGCAACAGTGTTTCCAGCGTCGACATCAAAGCCCTGGAAACCCTCATCTATCAGGCGATCGCCACCTTTGAGCCACGTATTCTGCGCCACACCTTGCGCGTCAAAGCCCGTGTCGGCCATGGCGAGATGAACCACAACGCCCTGAGCTTCGAGATCGAAGGCGACCTGTGGGCGCAGCCGGTGCCGTTGCGCCTGCTGCTGCAAACCGACCTGGACCTGGAGTCGGGCCACGTGCGCGTGGTCAACGCCGACCAGCGGAGACGCCCATGAACCCGCGCCTGCTAGAGCTGTACAACCAGGAACTGCACCACGTGCGCGAAAGCGCCGCCGAGTTCGCCAAGGAATACCCGAAGATCGCCAGTCGGCTGAGCCTGTCCGGCATGGACTGCGCCGACCCCTACGTCGAACGCCTGCTCGAAGGCTTTGCCTACCTCACGGCCCGCGTGCAGCTCAAGCTCGACGCCGAGTACCCGACCTTCACCCACAACCTGCTGGAAATCGCCTACCCGCACTACCTGGCGCCGACCCCGTCGATGACCGTGGTGCAACTGCAGACCGACCCGGATGAAGGCTCCCTGGCCAGCGGCTTCCCGTTGCCGCGCGACACCGTCTTGCGCGCCGCGTTGGGCCGTGAAACCCAGACCTGTTGCGAGTACCGCACCGCTCACCCGGTGACGCTGTGGCCGTTGCAGGTCAGCCACGCCGAATACTTCGGCAACCCCGCCGCCGTGCTCGGGCGCCTGGCGGCCAGCGAGCCGAAAGCCAAGGCCGGTTTGCGCCTGACCCTGCGCACCGGCGCCGAGTTGCCGTTCAACAGCCTCGAACTGGACAACCTGCCGCTGTACCTCAGCGGCGCCGATGAGCAACCGTTCCGCCTCTACGAACAGTTGCTGGGCAACACCTGCGCGGTCTTTGCGCGCAAGCCGGGTGGCGATTGGGTCGAGCGCCTGCCGCAAGACGCGCTGCGCTCGCGGGGTTTTGACGACGCCGACGCGGCCATGCCCGTGGTGGCGCGGGCGTTCCAGGGCTATCGGCTGTTGCAGGAATACTTCGCCCTGCCCCACCGTTTCCTGTTCGTCGAGTTCGCCGAACTGCGCCGCGCAGTCAAACGTTGCAACGGCCAGGAACTGGAACTGATCGTGCTGTTCGACCGTCACGAACCGAGCCTGGAAGGCAGCGTCGGCGCCGCGCAGTTCCTGCCGTTCTGCACCCCGGCGATCAACCTGTTCCCGAAACGCGTGGACCGTATCCACTTGTCCGACCGGGTCAACGAACACCATGTGATCGCCGACCGCACGCGGCCGATGGACTTCGAGATTCACTCCCTGAGCGGCATCACTGGCCACGGCACGGGGCCGGAGCAGCCGTTCCTGCCGTTCTATGCGGTGCGCGACCCATCGCGCTATGGCCGCGACCAGGCGTACTACACCGTGCGCCGCGAGCCTCGGGTGTTGTCCAGCGACCAACGGCGCAACGGCCCGCGCTCCACCTACGTGGGCAGCGAAACCTTCGTCAGCCTGGTGGACAGCCAGCAAGCGCCGTACCGCCACGACCTGCGCCAACTCGGTGTGACAGCGCTGTGTACCAACCGCGACTTGCCGCTGTTCATGAGCGTGGGCAACGGCAAAACCGACTTCACCCTCGCCGACAGCGCCCCGGTGCTGGCCGTGCGCTGCGTCGCCGGGCCGAGCCGCCCGCGGGCCAGCCATGCCCATGACGCCAAGGCCTGGCGCCTGATCAGCCAGTTGTCGCTCAACTACTTGTCCCTGAGCGAACAGGGCCAGGGCGCGGGCGCCTTGCGCGAACTGTTGCGCCTGTATGGCGACAGCAACGACGCCGCCCTGCAATTGCAGATCGAAGGCCTGCGCGAAGTCAGCAGCAAAACGGTGACCCGGCGCCTGCCGATGCCCGGCCCGATCGTGTTTGGGCGCGGCCTGGAAATCACCTTGGAATTCGATGAAAACGCGTTTCGCGGCACCGGGGTGTTCCTGCTCGGTGCGGTACTGGAGCGCTTCCTGGCACGCTACGTGTCGATCAACAGCTTTACCGAGACGGTGATCCGTACCACCGAACGCGGCGAGATCATGCGATGGAAAGCCAAGCCCGGACGTCGTCCGACCCTGTGAGTACCCTGGATGCGATGCACCGGGAGCCCTGGGAATACGATTTCTTCCAGGCGCTGCGGCGTGTCGAGTGCGAATCGCCGGAGCTGCCGCGCCTGGGCCATTCCCTGCGCCTGGCGGATGACCCGCTGCGCCTCGGGCAACAGGCCGACTGCACCTTCGCACCGGCCACCCTGGCCTCGGTCGACCCCGGTGGCGACGGCAAGCCGGCGCGGCTGGAGCAGTTCTTTTTCGGCCTCGGCGGTCCCAACGGCCCGCTGCCGCTGCACATCACCGAATACGTGCGCGAGCGCCAGCGCAACAACGCCGACAGCACCAGCAAGCAGTTCCTGGATATCTTCCATCATCGCCTGTTGAGCCTGTTCTATCGCGCCTGGGCCGAGGCGCGGCCGACCGTCAGCCACGACCGCCCGGACGATGATTACTGGTCGGCGCGCCTCGCCGCCTTGAGCGGTCGGGGCATGCCGAGCCTGCTCAACCAGGGGCTGATCCCCGACACGGCAAAGCTGCATTACAGCGGCCACCTGTCAGCGCAAACCCGCTACCCGGATGGTTTGAAGGCGATCCTTGGCGAGTACTTCGGCCTGCCGGTAGAAATCGAAGAATACGTCGGCCAGTGGCTCGAACTGCCCGAACGCAGCCGCGTTGGTGTCAGCGCCAACCGGCTGGGCGTGGACTTCTGCCTGGGCAGCCACGTGTGGGACCGCCAGCATAAATTCCGTATCCGCCTGGGCCCGCTGAAACTTGATGATTACATGGGCATGCTGCCCGGCAGCCAGCCGTTCAACGAGCTGGTGGCCTGGGTGGCCGAGTACCTGGGCCATGAATTGGATTGGGACTTGAACCTGGTTCTGCAACAACCCGAAGTACCGGCGCTGCAACTCAACGGCCGGTTCCGCCTGGGCTTCAACACCTGGCTCGGCCGCCCTGCGGTTGATGCCAACGACCTAATCCTGGCCCGGCATTACGCCGATCACGCCACCACCTCAAGGAATCCAGAGCATGGGTGAAATCAGTCGCGCCGCACTGTTCGGCAAACTCAACAGCGTGGCCTACAAAGCCATCGAAGCCGCCACCGTGTTCTGCAAGCTGCGGGGCAACCCGTATGTGGAACTGGCCCACTGGTTTCACCAGTTGCTGCAACTGCAGGACTCGGACCTGCACCGCATCATCCGTCAGTTCAACGTGGAACCGGCACGCCTGGCCCGCGACCTGACCGAAGCCCTGGACCGCCTGCCCCGTGGCTCGACTTCGATCACCGACCTGTCCTCCCATGTGGAAGAAGCCGTGGAGCGCGGCTGGGTCTACGGCAGCCTGATGTTCGGCGAAAGCCAGGTGCGTACCGGGTATCTGGTGCTGGGCATTCTGAAGACGCCGAGCCTGCGCCATGCGCTGTTGGGCTTATCCTCGGAGTTCGACAAGATCAAGGCCGAAGCCCTGAGCGAACGCTTTGACGAGTACGTCGGCGACTCGCCGGAAAATGCCCTGAGCGCAAGCGACGGTTTCAACGCCGGCGCCGTTCCGGGCGAAGCCAGCGGTGCGATGGCGCCGAGTGCGATGGGCAAGCAGGAAGCGCTCAAGCGTTTCACTGTCGACCTGACCGAACAGGCGCGCAGCGGCAAGCTCGACCCGATCGTCGGCCGTGACGAAGAGATCCGCCAGTTGGTCGACATCCTCATGCGTCGACGCCAGAACAACCCGATCCTCACCGGTGAAGCCGGCGTCGGCAAAACCGCCGTGGTCGAAGGTTTCGCCCTGCGCATCGTCGCCGGTGACGTGCCGCCCGCGCTGAAAGACGTGGAACTGCGCAGCCTCGACGTCGGCCTGCTGCAAGCCGGCGCCAGCATGAAGGGCGAATTCGAACAGCGTCTGCGCCAGGTCATCGAAGACGTCCAGGCCTCGCCGAAGCCGATCATCCTGTTTATCGACGAAGCCCACACCCTGGTGGGTGCCGGTGGCGCCGCCGGAACCGGTGACGCAGCCAACCTGCTCAAGCCGGCCCTGGCCCGTGGCACCTTGCGTACCGTCGCCGCGACCACCTGGGCCGAGTACAAAAAGCACATCGAGAAAGACCCGGCCCTGACCCGCCGCTTCCAGGTGGTACAGGTGGCCGAACCGTCGGAAGACAAGGCGCTGCTGATGATGCGTGGCGTGGCCTCGACCATGGAGAAACACCATCAGGTGCAGGTCCTCGACGAAGCGCTGGAAGCCTCGGTGAAGCTGTCCCACCGTTACATCCCGGCGCGCCAGTTGCCGGATAAATCCGTCAGCCTGCTGGACACCGCCTGCGCCCGCGTGGCTATCAGCCTGCATGCGGTGCCGGCCGAAGTGGACGACAGCCGTCGCCGCATCGAAGCCCTGGAAACCGAGCTGCAAATCATCGCCCGCGAGCATGCGATCGGCATCGCCATCGGTGCGCGCCAGAGCAACAGCGAAGCCTTGCTGAGTGCCGAGCGCGAGCGCCTGGCCAGCCTGGAAAGCCGCTGGGCCGAAGAGAAAACCCTGGTGGATGAGTTGCTCGCTACCCGCGCCACGTTGCGTGAAAAAGCCGGCGTCGTGGACAGCGGCCACGATGAGTTGCGTGCGCAATTGGTCGACTTGCAACAGCGCCTCACCGCGCTCCAAGGCGAAACCCCGCTGATCCTGCCGACCGTGGATTACCAGGCCGTAGCCTCGGTCGTCGCCGACTGGACCGGCATCCCGGTCGGCCGCATGGCGCGCAACGAACTGGAAACCGTGCTCAACCTCGACCAGCACCTGAAAAAACGCATCATCGGCCAGGACCACGCCTTGCAGATGATAGCCAAGCGCATCCAGACCTCTCGCGCCGGCCTCGACAACCCGAGCAAGCCGATCGGCGTGTTCATGCTGGCCGGCACCTCCGGCGTGGGCAAGACCGAAACCGCCCTGGCCCTGGCCGAAGCCATGTACGGCGGCGAGCAGAACGTCATCACCATCAACATGAGCGAGTTCCAGGAAGCCCACACCGTGTCGACCCTCAAGGGCGCGCCACCGGGCTACATCGGCTACGGCGAAGGCGGCGTGCTAACCGAAGCGGTACGGCGCAAGCCCTACAGCGTGGTGCTGCTGGACGAGGTGGAAAAAGCCCACCCGGACGTGCATGAGATCTTCTTCCAGGTGTTCGACAAGGGCGTGATGGAAGACGGCGAAGGCCGGGTGATCGACTTCAAGAACACCCTGATCCTGCTGACCACCAACGCCGGCACCGAGTTGATTTCCCAGGTCTGCAAAGACCCGGCGAACATTCCCGAGCCGGAAGCCATCGCCAAGGCCCTGCGCCAGCCGCTGCTGGAAATTTTCCCGCCCGCCCTGCTCGGCCGACTGGTGACCATCCCGTATTACCCGCTGAGCGACGAGATGCTCAAGGCGATCACCCGCCTGCAACTCGATCGCATCAAGAAGCGTGTGCAGAACACACACAAAGTCGCCTTCGACTACGACGACGCGGTGGTCGATTTGATCGTCTCGCGCTGCACCGAGACCGAAAGCGGCGGGCGCATGATCGACACGATCCTTACCAACAGCCTGCTGCCGGACATGAGCCGTGAATTCCTCACGCGCATGCTCGAAGGCAAGGCGCTGGCGGGTGTGCGGATCAGTAGCCGGGATAATGAATTGCACTATCAGTTCAACGATTGACCTGACGAAACACGATCAAATGTGTGGGAGGGGGCTTGCCCCCGATAGCGGTGAATCAGTCACCACATGCATCAACTGACACACTGCTATCGGGGGCAAGCCCCCTCCCACATTTGCAGCCGGTTTCTTCAGCTATTACGCAATTTACGGGTTAACCGATGCTATTCAACCAAGCCTCACGCCTAGCCAAAATCACCAGCCCCCTCGGGCCGGACGTGCTGCTGCTCAATCAAATGGGCGGCGGCGAAGAGTTGGGTCGGCTGTTCACCTACGACCTGCAACTGACTTCCCTGGACGCCAACATCGACCTCAACCAGTTGCTCGGCAAGCCGATGAGCGTCGGCGTGCAACTGGCAGACGGCGGCGAGCGGCATTTCCACGGGATCGTCGCGCAGTGCAGCCAGAGCATCGACCAGGGCCAGTTCGCCAGCTACCAGGTGACGCTACGCCCGTGGCTGTGGTTGCTGAGCCGCACCTCGGACTGCCGGATTTTCCAGAACCTGGGCATCCCGCAGATCATCAAGCAGGTGTTCCGCGACCTGGGTTTTTCCGACTTCGAAGACGCCCTGAGCCGGCCATACCGCGAGTGGGAATACTGCGTGCAGTACCGCGAAACCAGCTTCGATTTCGTCAGCCGCTTGATGGAACAGGAAGGCATCTACTACTTCTTCCGACATGAACAGGACCGCCACGTGCTGGTGCTGGCCGATGCCTACGGCGCCCACACCACGGTGCCGGGCTACGCGTCGATTCCGTATTACCCCAAGGACGAGCAGCAACGCGAACGCGACCACATGCACAACTGGCACCTGGCGCAGCAAGTGCAGCCGGGCTCGCTGGAGCTCAACGACTACGACTTTCAGCGCCCCAGCGCCAGCATCGACGTGCGCTCGGCCATGCCGCGCCCGCACACCGCCGGCGACTACCCGCTGTACGACTACCCCGGCACCTACGTGCAAAGCGCGGACGGCGAACACTACGCGCGCACCCGCATCGAAGCGCTGCAAACCCTGCATGAACAAATCGAATTCAGCGGCAACGCCCGCGGCCTCGGCTCCGGCCACCTGTTCAGCCTCACCGGCTTCAGCCGCCAGGACCAGAACCGCGAATACCTGATCGTCGGCATCCGCTACAACATCCATCAGGAAAGCCTGGAAAGCGGCGGCGGCTCAAACTCTGCGCAGTACGAAAGCAGCCTCACCTGCATCGACGCCCAACAAAACTTCCGCCCGCTGGCCAACACCTATCGCCCTATCGTCAAAGGCCCGCAGACCGCCCTGGTAGTCGGCCCCAAAGGCGAAGAAATCTGGACCGACCAGTACGGCCGCGTGAAGGTGCATTTCCACTGGGACCGCCACGACCAATCCAACGAAAACAGCTCGTGCTGGATACGTGTGTCGCAGTCCTGGGCCGGCAAGAACTGGGGCTCGATGCAGATCCCACGGATCGGCCAGGAAGTGATTGTGAGCTTTCTGGAAGGCGACCCGGACCGGCCGATCATTACCGGGCGGGTGTACAACGCGGAGCAGACGGTGCCCTACAAACTGCCCGAAAATGCCACACAAAGTGGTATGAAAAGCCGCTCCAGCAAGGGCGGCTCACCCGCCAACTTCAACGAAATACGCATGGAGGACAAAAAAGGCGCCGAGCAACTCTATATCCACGCGGAGCGTAATCAGGATATTGCCGTAGAAAATGACGAAGGCCATTGGGTGGGTCACGACCGCCACAGCACTGTGGATCACAACGAGATGGTCAGAATCGGCAATGACCGCCTGCGCGCGGTGTTGGCTAACGATGCTTTGCATGTCGGCGGGGCCAAGAGCGACAGTATCAACACCCAATACCTGATCGAGGCAGGATCGCAAATTCGGCTGGTCTGTGGAAAGAGCGTGCTGGAGTTCAATGCCAGTGGCGAGATCAACATCTCGGGTACCGCGTTCAATATTTACGCCAGTGGTAACGGCAATATTGATACAGGCGGCCGGCTGGACCTCAATGCGGGTAATGCTTGTGCCGTGGATAACAAGGGTAAAGGCATCAAAAGCGTTATTGATGCAGCGGTGAAAGCCTTCTTTCCCAAACGCTGACAAGGCAGACAGAGCGCCTGCCCAGTTGATCAAGTCGACAGCAAAAGATACCGCAGCGCCTTGTGATACTTGGCGATCCGTTCCAGGTCCTTGGTCTCTAGCGTGGGCAATCGCGTGAGGTTGAGGTTGTCCCGGATGTCTTCGATTTTCACCTTGCGCGCCAACTCATCAGGCCAAATCCTCGCGATAAAGTCTTCGTAGACTTCGCCGGGACGCTTTGAGAGACAGTCGATGGCATGTATCACGTGCTCGCTGAGGCCTAATTGTCTTAATTCATCCAGGGTGACATTACTGTCTTCGACAACATCATGCAGAACGCTGACAACCTGCTCGTCCAATGTCTCGAATTTCAACATCAAGCGCAGCGGGTGCAGAATGTAAGGCTTGCCAGACTTATCCACCTGCCCTGCATGAACACGACAGGCCAGCGCAATAACGGCGTCGAGAATACTCATTGACGTGGAAATCCTTTTTCATATTGCTCACGAGTGATTTCCCGGCCCGAGCACAACGCTTCCCGATACAGACGATGGTCAGGAACAACCGGTTCAGTACGTTCTTGTGCGCCATAGAACTTGACGTATATTTTTTTCTCTCGGTGATCCCAGCGATACATGACTTCTTCGAAGTTGTAGTCGATGAAAACATCCCGGGTCAAAAACGCTTCAAAATCAATTGCCACTGCTCCCCCTTATCGTGTCGTAATAGGCTTTGCTCTGATTGGCAATGGCTTTTGCTTCGGCACTGTTTGGGTCCAGCACTCGCCACTCCTCATAGTACTTGTGGCCCAGCCCACCTTCGACATTGGCTTTCGCCGCTACCGCATTGTAAGTGTCATCACCCAACAACCTGCCGAGCGCGTCAGCGCTCCTTTCCACAGATCCTTTCAGAAGTGTGGGTAGACGATGTTGAAACGTCAGATCGCCGTGCCTCGGTTCGTTCCCGGCTGAATCAGCAACAGCTCATCCAACTCGCGCTTGCGGCAACGTATAACGAACGGTAGAGCAGCGTCCGGGTCACGCTTGAACAGTTCAAAAGTTGCCCGATCAATTTCATAATATTCCTCGTAATCGACCATACCGTTACTGACCGGTATGGATACGTAAAAACGACCCGATTCCTTTTCGATTCCCACGGAAAACATGTGTTCCCGACTTACAAAAACATCCTGAAATTTCATGATCACCTCTAGGGTGCTGTCTCACAAATAAAGCTTCTCATGTCTGTGAGGTCATTGCCTCACGGGCTCGCTGTATCTTGTTCAAAATATCTTCCCCCTTGGCGTTCCAGACGTAGCGAGTCGGCTGCGCATTACGCAGTGCCAGGAACGTGTTGATTGAGCTTTCCAGTTCGCGAACTGAACTGAAACTGCCATCACGCAGGTAGACCGTGATATCGCGAAAGAAGCGTTCAACCATGTTCATCCACGAGCTGGATGTCGGGGTGAAATGCATGTGGAAGCGTTTGTGCTTCTCAAGCCACGCCTTCACTTTTGGATGCTTGTGCGTGGCATAGTTGTCGACGATCAAATGCAACTGAAGATGCTTGGGCGTTTCTCGATTGATCTTCTTGAGAAACTCCAGCCACTCCTGATGCCGATGTTGGCGCTCAATGCTGCTGATCAAATGCCCCTGAAGATAATCCAGCGCGGTGAACAAGGTGACGGTGCCGTGGCGGACATAATCCGAGCACTGACTGACCACAGAAGCATAGCTTAGGTTAGAACCTTATTTCAGAGACAGCACACTAGCGTGGGCAAGCAACACATCGTCTCAATGAATGCCTTATCAAAACATCAGATCGCCGTACCACGATCTGTACCCGGTGGGATAATCAAAAACTCATCCAGTTCACGCTGGCGGCAATGGTTCACAAATGGTAGCGCAGCCTCTGGGGCATGGCTGAAAGGTCAAAAGTCGCCCGGTCAATTTCATAATATTCCTCGTAGTCGGCCATGCCATTGCTGACTGGAATCGATACGTAGAATCGGCCTGAAATTTCTTCAACGCCTAAAGTGAACCTATACTCACGTCTTACAATAATGTCCCGCAATTGAATCAGCATCTGCTCTTTCCACAAATATCTTTCGTGCCTCAGATATTAAAAGGCACAAAATCTGGCCCGCCGAGTTTGTCCCTTACAACCAGAGCGGTACGCATCAACGGATCCCATAGACCGTGCTGACTGTTCCAGGCAGCGCCCGCCCAACGTGTATCAACGACAAGTGCTGCCTTGTTGGCTTCAAGTTGCGCCTGAAGCGCTAGTGCAACGGCACTCATGTCGATTTCGAACAACCCGGCATAAAGACCTTGTGGTTGTGCGTGCTTTTTGCTCAGACAAAAACGGTAGTACCAGACCCAAACCGCCGCCGCATAGATCGCCCGATTACGATCAGGGTAAGTCGCCAGAATTTTCAGCAAAGCCGCCACAAAGCGCGCGGGAAACAGGGGATCGTGGGTCTGCTGCCAGTAACGCAGCAGCAGCAGATCGAACGCTGCGACGATATTCTGCGGCTCATCGTTATCGCTTTTGGCTTCCTGGAAGTAGAACGGCTCCCCCACGAGGAATTTGTCTAATTCGTCATTCGCCAGGGCCAGTAGCAGTACGTTGTCTAGATTGGCACTCATTGAAGTCTCACTACATCAGGGTTCGCGAGCAGAATATTAATGTCATTACCGTGTGGAATGCCCACATTGTCCATTACCGCTTCTCGCATGCCACCAGGGTAGGTCCGTCCGCCGGGACGCCATAACGAATTGACCCCACGCTCATTACCGGTGGGCATGATCACCTTGGGGTTATCCAGGTTCATCATATAAATCTCCTTGCCGGTAAAAGTGCCCGGGTCATAGCCGAGGGCCGACTCCAATACTGATATATCGCCCGTCTTTTTAAATTCGCCAACCACACCATGCAAATCTGACTTGGCCATAACGTACTTGGATGGGCTAAAGGTCGCATACATCGGATTGGCGATATCGTCCGGGGTGAACAGGAAAGCCCCCCCTTCATCCTGGAAGACCTTCAGATGCTTAGAGATATAGGAGGCTTCAAGGTAATCGGCGGGATTCGGCCGGCTGGATCGAGGAATCGCCAGAATATCGTCTTGCGTAAAACCCGGTTTGTACCTCACTTTGGGGGACGTACCGATTTTCGCCATTTTCGGGCCAAGTCCCAAAAGCGCCATCCCGGCGACGCCTTGCAACAAGTCCCGATAGCCAGGCCCAAGGCGATCCCCCAGGTCCCCGAGTAAGGCCATGCCACCCATCATTGCACCACCGATCACCACAAACCCGACCAAGGCGGCAAAGCCTGCCATCGCCGCAAGAATTGCAGCTCCGCCCATGGCCACGATGCCGAGCGCTTCAAATCCAGTGTGCATCCAACCTTCGATATCAAGAACAAACGCAACCGAAACTGTCGGCCCACCGATAAACGTATTGGGGCTGCCACTCTTGATATGCGCACCGCAGACCATTTTGCTATGCAAGCGGGCCGCCGGCTTGCCGTTGATAAAGACCGTGGCACTGCCTTCGGCGATCAATACCGGAAACGGCCACATTGGGTGACTCATCGGAAAACCGGTACAGGACGAGGCGATGTCCTCTCCCGCTCGCATCGCATTGAGGCCATTGATATAGACATTGAAACTGCCCTTCAACAACGTCCCCGTGGTAGGTTCGGGCAGGTTGAAAAGGGTATTTAGACCTTTGACGATTTGGAACATCGACAAACCGCCCGCAGCGATCGAGCCTGCCATGATCGCCACCGCCACCCCACCTGTGGCAACGGTAGCAGCGATGACTGCAGCTCCAATCAATGCGCCGGCCACAGCGCCGGCGATCATCGACATGACCCCAAAACCGTGGGCTATTTCATCACCCAAGCGTGCTGCCGCCTGCGCATCCATCGCGTACCTCTACCTTCTTGATCCACTCGTGTTGTATCTACGCAGAACACATCACCTGATCAAATATCGGAAACCCGCGGTTTCAGCGAATTCATGACAATCCTCCAAGCCTTCTCATGATGAACAAGATCATCGGAGGTAGTTGTCAATATCGTGATCAAAACGGCGGGTTTACGCTCTATAAAGACTTGTCGCAGGTGACTCGATAGATCGCAAATATTCGGACAACGCAGGGTAACGGGACAAACCGCTGCCCAACGGTAAACCTACCGCGCGGCAGGGCAAGCAGTAGCATCAGACACTCGTAAGGCGATATTGGCCAGGTTCCGTCCAAGCGACTCGCCAAAAGCTACCACTGAGAAGACCCAAGTCATCCCGAAGGTATTCAAAGACCTCAGCAGGGCACCATTCCTTACCTGCTGAGAAGGCAACTTCCAGTAAACGCAAGGCATCAAACACTTGAGCTTTCTGTTTATCATCCAGCACATCCAAAATGTAAACGTCATGCTCTGCCGTTTGCGAAAACCCAATAGCGCGCAAAGCAGGACCCAGGTTGGGATCCATCACACGAACACGCACTGCATCGGCGTCTGCTTTTTCCACATAGGCCTTTAACATCTCATTAGTCACTGACAAATACCTCAGTTATCGTTTTAATACCACTTGCATCCTTTGTGGGAATAGACTCAACAACCATTTCTGGAGCCCCTCCTGGCAAGTGTTTGCCTGGCCCTAAAAAGTGCTTATTTCCTTCCAAGGGACTTCTGGGCATACGGTCAACAATATTATCCACCTGCCTCACTTTAAAGCCGCCCTGCAGTGAACCATCTTCCAGACCGAAAGCGCGCTCCAATTCTGCCGCTTTCTTTGTACTTATGGTTACTTTGGAGCGCCCTGCAAGATCACCTATAACATCAGTGACACCCTTTTTATCGGAAACAAAGCTGCCGCCCCGACCAATCGTTGGATATTTATCCCATGAGGTCGGGCTGACGTTAAAACCGGTATTGTCCTGGAGCATTTGTTCTTGTCGCTGGCGAGCCAACAAGGTTCGCTCGGTGGCGGTCATCGGCCTGCGCGCCAATCTTGGGCTTGCGCCCAGCAGTGCCAAACCAGCGATCCCCTGCAACAAGTCTCGGTAACCCGGTCCCAGCCGGTCGCCAAGATCGCCGATAAGTGCCATGCCTCCCAACACCAAACCACCGACAATCACGACTTCAACCAGAACAGCCAACCCCACCATAGCGGCCATAACCAAACCAGCGCCTGCCGCAAGCAGCCCCACAAGTTCCAGCCCAGAATGCATCCAGCCCTCGATATCCAGCACAAAGGCTACCGAGACGGTTGGCCCGCCGATAAAGGTATTTGGGCTGCCGCTCTTGATATGGGCACCGCACACCATTTTGCTGTGCAGGCGGGCCGCCGGCTTGCCGTTGATAAACACGGTGGCGCTGCCTTCGGCGATCAACACCGGGAAGGGCCACATCGGGTGATTCATCGGCAGCCCAGTGCAGGACGAGGCAATGTCTTCGCCGGCGCGCATCGCATTGAGGCCGTTGATATAGACGTTGAAACTGCCCAACATCAGCTTGCCGGTGGTGGGCTCAGGTAGGCTGAAGATAGTGCTCAGGCCCTTGACCACCTGGAACATCGACAGTCCACCCGCCGCAATCGAGCCGGCCATGATTGCCACCGCCACTCCGCCGGTAGCAACTGTAGCAGCGATGACTGCGGCACCAATCAATGCTCCTGCCACTGCGCCCGCCAGCATTGCGGCGACGCCAAATCCGTGGGCTATTTCATCACCCAGGCGGGCTGCTGCTTGCGCATCCATTGCGTCAATCTACCGTATTGGTTATACCGGCCGTGTGCGAATCAGGTGCCTGACACAAGGGGTTTGAGGCTGCTCATGGCAATTTTCCAGGCGGTCTCGTGATGAACCAGGTCACTCGGCGTGGTCGTCAATGTGGTAATCAGCACAGCCGGTTTTCGTTCGATAAACATCTGGCGCAACATCAGTTCGCGCCCCTCACGCTTCCAAGTGTAATCCAGCAGTGTGGCGGCATGGGCATGCAGCACCGTGTCCCAACGCTGGACCAACTTGAACTCAGGCAATTGCTGCTCTGCGCTCTTCACTTGTTTGTCGACGTAATCCGCAAAGATCGCGTCGCCTTGGGAGGCATCACGACTGATGACAAAACTGGCTTCCTTGGCGCCGCCAACGGCAGGCAGCTTGAAGATATTGATACTCTGGTCCTGCCAGGTATCAGGGATGTCGAGGTCCGCTTCTTGAATTCTGTAGAAGGTCACAGTGATCGCTTTCCATGGATGTGAGTGACTCGGGAAAGCGCAAATACTCGGGTAATGCGCCACAACAATCAAGCCGAGGGCGATTCCCAGGTCCCGTCCCACCAAAAATGGGCACCCAACCCAGTCAGCATGCCCATTTTTCCTACCGACCCGCCATCCTTCGAGACCGCACCGCTATCAAAATTTGACGGAAAGGGCGGACGGGCCTAAAAAGTCCGCCACTGTCCAATCTTGAATCGAGCGTTTATCAACTATCCTCTACATCAGCCTCCGCGTTCTTTACCAGTCTCTTGAGCATTCTGTTCATGTGCGTGTAGCGCTGTTCAATAGTATCCATTCGAGACTTGTCAGTCGGCGCGTCTGACGATTTAGGCGCTTCATACGGTGTGTAAATAACTCCGTATCGTTTACCCAGGTCTTGCATCTGGGTTTCTATGCCATTCATGTTTTTTTCAAGACTGCCTAAACGCCCGCTTGTGTCCGTTGGTGCATCAGCCCGTTTACCAACGGCCTTAGCCTCAGGCCCTTCGTTAATAGAAATGATTTGGTTGGCCATCGTCTCTGTTTTTATTTCACTTTCTTCGAGGCGCGCGTCTATTTTTTGCTTTTCTGTCGCGGCCGGATCTACGGTTGTGGTCGTGCCGTCCGCGTTCTTTTTTTCCGCACCTGGCATTGCCGCTTGCGCTTGAATTCTATCCAAGATGGCTTTGGAGGCTAGCTGTTCCCCCACGCTCAAGGGGATATTAACCAGTGAGCTTACCCCCCCACTTATAAGGGAGCTGCGCGCGTTGGCCGCAAGTTCAGAAGAGAGCGATTTGAACCCATTTTTATTGTGCAAATTGCTAATATCTTGCGTATTTTTTAACGAATCCTTAATACCAGCCGACCCAACTTTTGGCTTTGTCTGTGACCCAGAACCTGGACGAGCCCCTCCCACCGTCCCTTTATTTGACGGAGTACCGGAACCTGAATTAGATCCCCCTCCATTATTTCCGTTATTTCCGCTACCTCCGTTATTTCCGTTAATCCCGTTATTTCCGTTAATCCCGTTACCTCCGCGTATTCTTGTCGGGCTCCTCCTAGAGGTGCTGGCGCCCTTAGCACCACTTAATTCCGCAGCCCCCACCTTCTCATTACTTGCCGTAGGATATTCAATGCCCCCTCCGTTACCCGCGCTCGAACCATATACAATCTTGGAGTGGTCAGCCGTTTGCGGCCCATTACCCGACGTCAATGGCGCGGAGTTGCCTGGCACGGTTGTCTGAGGTAACGGAGCGATTGGGGGGAGATAAGTTTCATTGGTAAGTTTCATTGAGACACCTCTTGAAAATAGTCTTGAGCGCGTCCCTGCAACCTCGACTTATACGTGGCACCCCGTAACAGTTAAGTTCCACCGTTTCAATAATCGCCCTTTACACGTATTAATAGACGCTGCACGCCTACCACTCATAACCCTATAAGCCGTCAGCACCTTCCTTGCGCCTCAATCGCTTTGCCACGCGCACAAAAAATGGGCACCCAACCCAGTCGGCGTGCCCACTTTTTCTACCACCCCGCCCCCTTCGAGACGATACCGCTATTACGGGTTGACGCTGTCTTTGAGCGACTTGCCCGGCTTGAACGCAACGGTATTACTGGCCTTGATTTTCACCGGCTCACCGGTTTGTGGGTTTTTGCCGGTGCGGGCGCCGCGGTGGCGTTGCAGGAAGGTGCCGAAGCCAACCAGGGTGACGCTGTCCTTGCGGTGCAGGGCGCCGGTGATTTCTTCGAGAACGGCGTTGAGGACGCGACTGGCCTGTTCTTTGGTGAGGTCCGCTTTTTCAGCGATGGCGGCTGCGAGTTCTGGTTTACGCATAAGTGAAGCCTCTTTGACGGTTTTTTGTTGTTATGTCCGTGCTGCTCTCTAGTGGAGCAGCGCCCAAGGCGCCGCAGGCTCTACTCTGCGGCAGACGGGAGTGAGGATGGCATGCCCTCGGACGCCGCGCCAGTCTCGCGGCGACCTTTCTAGGGTGAAAAACAGGGTTATTCCGACAGAACGACCGGTATTTATGCCAGCAAAGGCGGAAGTTCTTTGTTCAACGCCAGTTTTTCCATCACGGCGCTGCCGGTCAGCGCATAACCCAGCAGGCGGCCGCTGGTGTCGCGGCACAGGGCCTTGATGTCGGCGCCCTGCCCTTCGACGCTCCACACGCCTTCGGTACCCCGTGGCGGTGGCGAAACGACCAGCGGGCAGACCGGGGTTTTCACGGTGACCGGCATCGGCCCGTAGCTGACGGCCGTGGCGTTGCCCGCCAGGGTCTGGGCCAGGGCGCGGGCGCAGCTCATCAGCGGCATGACATACAGCAGGTTCAGGCCATCGACCTCGGCGCAGTCGCCCAGGGCATAGATGTTGGCGTGGGAAGTCTTGAGGTGGCGGTCGACCATGACCCCCCGGTTGATCTGCAGGCCAGCAGCCGCGGCCAGATCGACGCGCGGGCGCAGGCCGATGGCCGAGACCACCAGGTCGCAGCGGACCACTTCACCGTCCGACAGGTGCGCTTCCAGGCCCTCGGCGCTGCGTTGCAGGCGGTTGAGCACCGGGCCGAGGTGGAAGCGCGCCCCAAGGCCTTCCAGCCCGGCCTGCACCGCTGCGGCGGCCGCAGGGTGCAGCAGGGTTGGCATGACTTGCTCGCACGGCGCCACCAGGTCGATTTCATAGCCTCCGAGGATCAGGTCGTTGGCAAATTCGCAGCCGATCAGGCCGGCGCCGAGTAGCAGGACGCGGCGTTTACCGACGGCTGCCGCGCGAAAGCGTGCGTAGTCTTCAAGATCATTGATCGGGAAAATCAGCTCTGCAGCGTCGCCTTCGACCGGCACTCGCACGGTTTCCGCGCCCCAGGCCAGGACCAGGTCGCGGTAGGCCACCGCTTCTTCACCGATCCACAGGCGCTTGTGGCCCGGGTCGATGCCGGTGATACGGGTATGGGTGCGCACTTCGGCCTTGAGTTGCTCGGCCATGGCGCCAGGTTCAGCCATGCTCAGGCCATCGGCTTCCTTGTTCTTGCCAAAGCCGGTGGAGAGCATGGGCTTGGAGTAGGAGCGCCCATCATCCGCGGTGATCAGCAGCAACGGGGTTTCGCTGTCGAGCTTGCGAAACTCGCGGGCCACGTTGTAACCGGCCAGTCCTGTGCCGACGATCACGACAGGTGCGTTCATTCCTTTCTCCTCGTAGTACGTTTCGTAAATTCGCGATTACGCGATTTCGATCATTTCGAAATCCATTTTGCCCACGCCGCAGTCCGGGCACAGCCAGTCTGCCGGAACGTCCTGCCACAGGGTGCCCGGTGCGATTCCGTCATCCGGCCAGCCGTCCGCTTCGTTATAGATCAGGCCGCAGACTACACATTGCCACTTCTTCATTTACTTGCTTCCTCAGGGGCCAGGCAGGTTGGCCGACGGTCGATAGATCTCGCGTTGCCGTGCGGCTCAGCGCGTTTTGTACTGATCGGAGCCTGCAGATGCAAGCACGATCGACGCAAGGCACCGGTTCAGCCCGGCAAAAGAGCCGGGCGCCATGGTAAGCTCGCGGCCTCTTTTGCCGCCAATATTGACGCACCGTGCCGCACTCAATCGCCCCTCCCGATGCTTGCCAATGGCTGACCCAGAGCCTTCTGAGCCCCCTGCCTGCGCCGTTGACCCTTGACTGGCTGTTCGACGAGGGCTCGCTGACGCGGCGGCTGACGCGGCTGTCCCGCGACGGCTTCAGCGTGACGCCGCTGTTCGAAGGCTGGCAGCCGCTGCGCGATGACGAATGCGCGGCGCTGGACCTGCCCGTGGCCAGTATCGGTTGGGTACGCGAGGTGTATTTGTGCGGGCATGCCCAGCCGTGGGTGTTTGCCCGCAGCGTGGCGTCGCGCAGTGCGTTACAAGGCGACGGGCTGCATATGGACGAACTGGGGAGCCGCTCCCTGGGCGAACTGCTGTTCTGCGACCGCGCGTTCACGCGCCAGGCGATCGAGGTCTGCCACTACCCACGCCCATGGTTGCCCACGGCGGATCAGGTCGACGGGCTGTGGGCGCGCCGCTCGCGGTTCGACCGTGGGACGCTGAGTGTATTGGTCGCCGAAATCTTCCTGCCGAGCCTGTGGCAGGCGGTGCATGACCACCCGGAGAACTGCTGATGTATCAACGCCTGCTCAAATCCTTGAACCGTCTGAACCCCAGGGCCTGGGATTTCATTCAGTTGACCCGCATGGATAAACCCATCGGCATCTACCTGCTGCTGTGGCCGACGCTGTGGGCGCTGTGGATCGCCGGCAAGGGCTCGCCTTCCTTGATCAATATCGTGATTTTCGTGCTCGGCGTGGTGCTGACCCGCGCCGGTGGCTGCGTGATCAATGACTGGGCCGACCGCAAGGTCGACGGCCATGTGAAGCGCACCGAGCAACGCCCGTTGGTCAGCGGCAAGATCAGCTCGAAAGAGGCGCTGGTATTTTTCGCGCTGCTGATGGGCATCAGTTTCCTGCTGGTGCTGCTGACCAACGCGACGACCATCCTACTGTCCCTCGGCGGCCTGGCGCTGGCGGCAAGCTATCCGTTCATGAAGCGCTACACCTATTACCCGCAGGTGGTGCTGGGCGCGGCGTTTTCCTGGGGCATGCCGATGGCGTTCACCGCCGAGACCGGCAGCCTGCCTGCCGCCGCGTGGCTGCTGTATATCGCCAATGTGCTGTGGACGGTGGGCTACGACACCTATTACGCCATGACGGACCGCGACGACGACTTGAAGATCGGCGTGAAATCCACCGCCATTCTGTTTGGCGACGCCGACCGGGTGATCATTCTGACCCTGCAAGGCCTGGCGCTGGCATGCCTGTTACTGGCAGGGGCGCGGTTCGAGTTGGGCGGCTGGTTCCACTTGGGGTTGCTGGCGGCGGCGGGCTGTTTTGCCTGGGAGTTCTGGTACACCCGCGACAGGGACCGGATGAAGTGCTTCAAGGCGTTTTTGCACAACCACTGGGCAGGGTTGGCGATCTTTGTCGGGATTGTCGCGGATTACGGGTTGCGATGAGGGGCCAGGCCCCTCATCGCTAGGGGGTTGAACTAAGGCTTGGCGACTTTCCAGGCCCCGTCCATCTTGCCTTCACCGGTCATGTCACCGGCCTTCTTGTCCATGACGAAGGTGTAGAGCGGCTTGCCGCTGTAGGCCCATTGACTCTTTTGATCGTCACGGGTGACCACGGTCCACTTGCCCATGGGCTTGTCGGTGGACGCAGCTGTCAATGGCGGCCAGTTGGCAGCGCACTTATCGTTGCACATGGATTTGCCATTGGCATCCTTGGCAAAGGTGTAGAGCGTCATGCCCTTTTGATCGACCAGTATTCCGTCTTTGGTCATCGCAGGGTCAGCCGCGAATGCCAGGGTCGGCAGCGTCAACGCCGCCGTGACCAGCAGGGCCTTCCAGGAAAAAGTACTGTAAGTCATCGGAACCTTCCTTTTGTGGTTGTCAGGATTCGGACTCAAAGCGTAGTTCACGGAGGCGGGAATTGCGCGAGCAGCTAAATTACTGTCACACGACTGCAATAATTCCGTTATCTAATGCGGCGCAAGACAGTTAAATGACAAGAGGACTTTAGGCATGGTTGGCAGGAGCATTCTGATCGTCGACGACGAAGCGCCCATTCGCGAGATGATCGCCGTCGCGTTGGAAATGGCCGGCTATGACTGCCTGGAGGCCGAGAACTCGCAGCAGGCCCATGCCATTATTGTCGACCGCAAACCGGACCTGATCCTGCTGGACTGGATGCTGCCCGGCACCTCCGGCATCGAACTGGCCCGCCGCCTCAAGCGTGACGAGCTGACCGGCGATATCCCGATCATCATGCTCACCGCCAAGGGCGAAGAGGACAACAAGATCCAGGGCCTGGAAGTCGGCGCCGATGACTACATCACCAAGCCGTTTTCCCCACGGGAACTGGTCGCACGCCTGAAAGCCGTACTGCGCCGTGCCGGCCCTACCGATGGCGAAGCACCGATCGAAGTCGGCGGCCTGTTGCTGGACCCGATCAGCCACCGCGTGACCATCGACGGCAAGCCCGCCGAGATGGGCCCGACCGAATACCGCCTGCTGCAGTTCTTCATGACCCATCAGGAGCGCGCCTACACGCGCGGCCAGTTGCTGGACCAAGTGTGGGGCGGCAACGTGTACGTGGAAGAACGCACCGTGGACGTGCATATCCGTCGTCTGCGCAAAGCCTTGGGCGATGCCTACGAGAATCTGGTACAAACCGTGCGCGGCACCGGCTATCGGTTTTCAACCAAAGGTTGAGCCGCAAGCTGTCAGCTACACGCTTCAAGTAAAAGCCGCTCACGCTTACTTGAAGCGTGAGGCTTGAAACTTTTCACTGGCCGAAGGACCGATCGTGAACCAAAACTGGCATGGCACGCTTATCCGCCACCTGCTGCTGTTGATCACCGGCTGTCTGCTGGTAGGCCTGCTCAGCGGCCAATACGGCTGGAGCCTGGCCGTCGGCATTGGCCTTTACCTGGGCTGGACCCTCAAGCAATTGCTGCGCCTGCATGAATGGCTGCGCCAGCACAAACCCGATGAAGCACCACCCGACGGCTATGGCCTGTGGGGCGAGGTGTTTGACAGCATCTACCACCTGCAACGCCGCGACCAACGGGTGCGCGGGCGCCTGCAAGCGGTGATCGACCGCGTACAGGAATCCACCGCCGCGCTGAAAGACGCGGTGATCATGCTCGACAGCGACGGCAACCTCGAATGGTGGAACCGCGCCGCCGAGACCCTGCTGGGCCTCAAGACGCCCCAGGACAGCGGCCAGCCGGTGACCAACCTGGTCCGCCACCCGCGCTTCAAGGAATACTTCGAGCAGGAAAATTACGAAGAAGCCCTGGAAATCCCCTCGCCCACCAACGACCGCGTGCGTATCCAGCTGTACCTGACGCGCTACGGCAACAACGAACATTTGATGCTGGTACGCGACGTGACCCGCATCCACCAGTTGGAACAGATGCGCAAGGACTTCGTCGCCAACGTCTCCCACGAGCTGCGCACACCCTTGACGGTGATCTGCGGCTACCTGGAGACGCTGCTGGACAACGTCGACGAGATCAACCCGCGCTGGAGCCGTGCCCTGCAGCAGATGCAGCAGCAGGGCTCGCGCATGCAAACCCTGCTCAATGACTTGCTGTTGCTGGCCAAGCTGGAGGCGACCGATTACCCGTCGGATAACCACCCGGTAGCGGTGCAAAGCCTGTTGCAGACCATCAAGAACGACGCCCAGGCGCTCTCCGGCCAGCGCGGGCAACAGATCACCCTAGAAGCCGACCCGTCGATACTGCTCAAGGGCAGCGAAGGCGAATTGCGTAGCGCGTTTTCCAACCTGGTGTTCAACGCTGTGAAATACACCCAGGACAAGGGCAATATCCGCATCCGCTGGTGGGCCGACGCGCAGGGCGCGCACCTGAGTGTGCAGGACTCCGGCATCGGCATCGACGCCAAGCACCTGCCGCGCCTGACCGAGCGCTTCTACCGCGTCGACTCCAGCCGCAACTCCAACACCGGCGGCACCGGGCTGGGCCTGGCGATCGTCAAGCATGTGCTACTGCGCCACCGCGCCCGCCTGGAAATCAGCAGCGTACTCGGCCACGGCAGCACCTTTACCTGCCATTTTCCGCCGACCCAGGTGACCCGTTCGCGGATGGTCGTGAATGATGAGTAACCCGGACACTCTACAAACCTAATTGTGGGAGGGGCGGTGCGACGATTCGACTTGCTCCCTCCCACATTTAGTTTGGCATTGTGTTGTTCCGAAGAAGGCATTCCAGGCCCCACCGGGCAGCAACCACTAGGCAAGCGCTGCGCCAGCCGCTACATTGGCCGACTTGCGTCTGCCTTTCAGGCGCTCCTGTCACCCCTATTGAACACACGGAACCCGCAAAACCCCATCATGGACCCTTCCCCAAGTATCACCCTCGCCACGCTCTTCGCCGATTTCGGCATGATTCTCTTTGCACTGATCCTGGTACTGCTCAACGGTTTCTTCGTTGCGGCGGAGTTTGCCATGGTCAAATTGCGGTCCACGCGGGTCGAGGCCATCGCCCACACCAACGGTTGGCGCGGGCAGATCCTGCGCACCGTACACAGCCAGCTCGACGCCTACCTGTCGGCCTGCCAGCTGGGTATCACCCTCGCCTCCCTGGGCCTGGGCTGGGTCGGTGAGCCGGCCTTTGCGCATATCCTCGAACCGCTGCTGGGCGCCGTCGGCGTCGAGTCGCCGGAAGTGATCAAGGGCGTGTCGTTCTTTTCCGCCTTCTTCCTGATTTCTTACCTGCACATCGTGGTCGGTGAACTGGCCCCCAAATCCTGGGCCATTCGCAAGCCGGAATTGCTGTCGCTATGGACGGCGGTGCCGCTGTACCTGTTCTACTGGGCCATGTACCCGGCGATCTACCTGCTCAACGCCAGCGCCAACGGCATCCTGCGTATTGCCGGGCAAGGCGAACCCGGCCCGCACCATGATCACCAATACAGCCGCGAAGAACTCAAGCTGATCCTGCACTCCAGCCGTGGCCAGGACCCTAGCGACCAAGGCATGCGCGTATTGGCCTCGGCCGTGGAAATGGGCGAGTTGGAAGTGGTGGACTGGGCCAACTCGCGGGAAGACCTGGTAACCCTGGACTTCAACGCCCCGCTCAAGGAAATCCTCGCGCTGTTCCGTCGCCACAAATTCAGCCGTTATCCGGTGTATGACGCGCAGCGCAACGAGTTTGTCGGCCTGCTGCACATCAAGGACCTGCTGCTGGAACTGGCGAACCTGGACCATATCCCCGAGTCGTTCAACCTGGCCGAACTGACCCGCCCGCTGGAGCGCGTGTCGCGGCACATGCCGCTGTCGCAGTTGCTGGAGCAGTTCCGCAAAGGCGGCGCGCACTTCGCCCTGGTGGAAGAGGCCGACGGCAATATCATCGGCTACCTGACCATGGAAGACGTGCTCGAAGTGCTGGTGGGCGATATCCAGGACGAACACCGCAAGGCCGAACGCGGCATCCTCGCCTACCAGCCGGGCAAACTGCTGGTACGCGGCGATACGCCGCTGTTCAAGGTAGAACGCCTGCTGGGCGTCGACCTCGACCACATCGAAGCGGAAACCCTGGCCGGGCTGGTCTACGACACCCTCAAGCGGGTGCCGGAAGAGGAAGAAGTGCTCGAGGTTGAAGGTCTGCGGATCATCATCAAGAAGATGAAAGGGCCGAAGATCGTGCTGGCCAAGGTCCTGCTGCTGGACTGACCCTCAATTGCCCAATGCAAAATTGGGCAGCACCCCCACGGGCTGGTTGAACTCATACGGGATCGACACCAGCCCCGCCTCGGTACTCTGCTGCACCACAAAGTGCAGGTGCGGCCCGCTGCTGTTGCCGGTATTGCCCGACAACGCCAGCGCACTGCCCAGCGCCACCCGCTGCCCGACTCGGACGCTCACCGAACCTTGTTTGAGGTGCAGGTACACGCCCTGGGTGCCGTCATCGTGCCGCACTCGCACGAAATTCCCTGACGCATCGTTGCCGCGCCCAGCCTGGCTATTTTCGATCTTCACCACCACACCGCTGCGCGCCGCAATGATCGGCGTGCCTTCGGGCATGGCAATGTCCATGGCGTAGCGGCTTTTCGCGTCGGTATGGCTGAAGTTGCCGTTGGGGCCTTGGGTCAGGCGAAAGGGTCCACCGCGCCAAGGCAACGGGTAGCGGTAGGCTTGCAGCGAGTAACCGGGTTTTGGCCGCTCAAGCACCGGCCGTTGCACACGCTCGGCCCTGCGCTCCTGGATCACGAACGCTTGGGCGCCGGGGGTTTGCCGGTCGCTGAAAAACACCTCGCCGTTGGCGTCGGTGGATTTGTAGAGGGTCATGGCCGGGGTCGACGTGGCGACCGTGGCCAGCCCACAGAACAGCAATAGGCGAAGGAGCATGGCGCGAACCTGCCGGGGAGACTGAACGGCAGGCTAGCAAGCCTTGATGACAAGACTGTGTGAGGCTCAACCCGGACTGCAGCCGGATACGATAGCTGCAACAGCGAACTTCAAATGTGGGAGGGGCGGTGCGACGATTCGATTTGCTCCCGATTGAGCGGTATCAATCAGCTTATGCGGCGACTGACCCACTGCCATCGGGAGCAAGCCCCCTCCCACACGGGACGGGTGGCGGGCTGTGAATCAGGCGCCCGGCACAAAATGCTTCTGCGCCGTACCCCGCGCGATCAGCCGCGAGATGTAGTCCAGCTTCTGCGCGTCCTGGTCGATAAAGCGGAAGGTCAGTTGCAGCCAGTCACTGTCGGGCTTGGGCTCGAAGGCGACGATGGCGTGCAGGTAGCCGTTGAGCCGCGCGACTTCGGCGTTGTCGCCTTGCTCAAGGTCGAGCACCGCGCTTTCCAGCACTTGGGGCAGGACCTCACTGCGACGGACCACCAGTAGCGCTTCCTTGATGCTCAGGCCCTTGATCACGCATTGCTGGGTGCCGCTGGACAGCCGCAACTGGCCCTGTCCACGACCGCTGGCAGGCGCAGCGGCCGAGGCCGCCTGTACGGGCGGGCTGTTGAGCAGGCCTCTGCTCGGGGCAGCCGCCGCCACTGGGGCGGACTTGACCGCTTCAGGCTTGCCACCGGTCAGGGCGCTCAGGGAGTCGTTACCGAAGGCTGAGTTCATCTTGGTCGGTGCGCTGGCGACCAGGGCGTCGAGGCGACCGACCTTGTGCAGGGCGTGCTTGACCTTGGTCAACAGCTGTTCGTTGGTGAACGGTTTGCTGACGTAGCCGGAAACCCCGGCCTGGATCGCCTGCACCACGTTTTCCTTGTCGCCACGGCTGGTCACCATCACGAACGGCATGGCTTTGAGCTGCGGTTGCTCACGGCACCAGGTCAACAGCTCCAGGCCGGACATCTCGGGCATTTCCCAGTCGCACAGCACCAGGTCGAAGGTTTCGCGCATCAGGACGGCCTGGGCCTTTTTACCGTTCACTGCATCTTCAATCTTGATCCCTGGGAAGTAGTTGCGCAGGCACTTCTTCACCAGGTCGCGAATAAACGAGGCGTCATCCACCACCAATACACTGACTTTACTCATCGACCCTTTATCCTATAAAAACGCGGCACGCAGAACGCCTGACTAATGGCATTTTGCCAAAACTCTGTAGTCACGTTGGGTTTTCTTTCGCCCTACGCGTAAAAAAATCAGCTGCCACAAACGAAAACGCCCGACCAAAGGCCGGGCGTTAATTTCTCGGGCAACCTTACTTATCGTCAGATTCACCCGGAACATTAGGGATTTGATCAGTTGACCCTTCAACTTCGGCTTTCATGCGCTTGAGGCCCATGTGCCGCACGTCCGTGCCACGCACCAGGTAGATCACCAGCTCCGAAATATTGCGCGCGTGGTCACCGATCCGCTCCAGGGAGCGCAGCACCCAGATAATGCTCAAGACCCGCGAGATAGAGCGCGGATCTTCCATCATGTAGGTGGCCAGCTCCCGCAGCGCGGTCTTGTATTCGCGGTCGATGATCTTGTCGTACTGGGCCACCGACAACGCCAGCTCGGCGTCGAAGCGGGCAAACGCGTCAAGGGCATCGCGCACCATATTGCGCACCTGGTCGCCGATATGCCGCACTTCCACATAACCGCGCGGGGCTTCGCCTTCTTCGCACAGTTGGATGGCGCGGCGAGCGATTTTGGTGGACTCATCGCCGATACGCTCCAAGTCGATCACCGACTTGGAAATGCTGATGATCAAGCGCAGGTCGGAAGCCGCCGGCTGGCGACGGGCGAGAATGCGCAGGCATTCTTCGTCGATGTTGCGTTCCATCTGGTTGATCTGGTCATCGATCTCACGCACTTGCTGGGCCAGGCCCGAGTCGGCCTCGATCAACGCGGTGACTGCATCGTTGACTTGCTTCTCCACCAGCCCGCCCATCGCCAGGAGGTGGCTGCGCACTTCCTCAAGCTCGGCGTTGAACTGCGCGGAGATGTGATGGGTAAGGCCTTCTTTACTAATCATGTTGGCGTCCTTGGAGCGTCCGGAAAGGTGCGGAGAACCGCAGCGTCAATGCAATCTGAACCACAGCATCCTAGCCGTAGCGACCGGTGATGTAGTCTTCGGTCTGTTTCTTCGCCGGATTGGTGAACAGGGTATCGGTATCGCCGAACTCCACCAGCTTGCCCATGTACATGAACGCGGTGTAGTCGGAAACCCGCGCCGCCTGTTGCATGTTGTGGGTCACGATGACGATGGTGAACTTGGACTTGAGCTCGTAGATCAGCTCTTCGACTTTCAGCGTCGAGATCGGGTCGAGTGCCGAGCAAGGTTCGTCGAGTAGCAGCACTTCAGGCTCCACGGCGATGGTACGGGCGATCACCAGACGTTGTTGCTGGCCGCCGGACAGGCCGAGTGCGGACTCGTGCAGGCGGTCTTTGACCTCGTCCCACAGCGCCGCGCCTTTAAGGGCCCACTCGACCGCTTCGTCGAGGATGCGTTTCTTGTTGATGCCCTGGATACGCAGGCCGTAGACCACGTTTTCATAGATGGTCTTGGGGAACGGGTTAGGCTTCTGGAACACCATGCCCACCCGGCGACGCAGCTCGGCCACGTCTTCGCCCTTGCGGTAGATGTTGGTGCCGTAGAGGTTGATCGCACCGTCCACGCGGCAACCGTCGACCAGGTCGTTCATGCGGTTGAAGGTGCGCAGCAGCGTGGACTTGCCGCAGCCCGACGGGCCGATAAAGGCGGTCACGCGCTGCTTGGGGATATTCATGCTGACGTCGAACAGCGCCTGTTTGTCACCGTAGTACAGGCTCAGGCCCGGCACTTCGATGGCCACGGTTTCCTGGGCCAGGCTCAGGCTCTGCTTGTCGCGACCCAGGGCAGACATGTTGATGCCGTGGGAATGGGTTTCGTGTTGCATGGGATGCTCCCTGTGCTACCAATTCGTTTCGTTGAACCGCCTGGGCGGTTTACTCAAATTCTGCGTGTAGCGCGGTCCAGTGTGGGAGGGGCTTGCCCCCGATAACAGTGTGTCAGCCGGTATATGTGTTTCTGATACGCCGCCATCGGGGGCAAGCCCCCTCCCACATTGAATCCGCGTCACTTCAATTAGCTATCCAACGCTTTATATTTTTCGCGCAGGTGGTTACGAATCCACACCGCCGACAAGTTGAGCGTGGCGATCACCAGCACCAGCAACAACGCGGTGGCGTACACCAGCGGCCGTGCGGCCTCGACGTTGGGGCTCTGGAAGCCGACGTCATAAATATGGAAGCCCAGGTGCATGATCTTCTGGTCCAGGTGCAAGTACGGGTAGTTGCCGTCCAGCGGCAGCGACGGGGCCAGCTTGACCACACCGACCAGCATCAGCGGCGCCACTTCACCGGCGGCACGGGCCACGGCGAGGATCATGCCGGTCATCATCGCCGGGCTGGCCATCGGCAGCACGATCTTCCACAGCGTTTCCGCCTTGGTCGCGCCGAGTGCCAGGGAGCCTTCGCGCACGGTGCGAGGAATCCGCGCCAGGCCTTCTTCGGTGGCCACGATCACCACTGGCACCGCCAGCAGCGCCAGCGTCAGCGACGCCCACAACAGGCCCGGCGTGCCGAACGTCGGCGCCGGCAGGGCTTCGGCGAAGAACAGGCGGTCAACCGAGCCACCCAGTACATACACGAAGAAGCCCAGGCCGAACACGCCGTAAACGATGGCCGGTACACCCGCCAGGTTGTTCACGGCGATGCGGATGATCCGCGTCAGGGTGTTCTGCTTGGCGTATTCACGCAGGTACACCGCCGCCAGCACGCCGAACGGGGTCACGATCATCGCCATGATCAGGGTCATCATCACGGTGCCGAAGATAGCCGGGAAGATCCCGCCTTCGGTGTTGGCTTCCCGTGGGTCGTCGCTGAGGAATTCCCAGACCTTGCTGAAGTAGAAGCCGATCTTGGTCATCGTGCCCATGGCGTTCGGCTGATAGGCGTGCACCACTTTGCCGATGCCGATTTCCAATTCCTTGCCGTTCGCATCGCGGGCGGTCAGGGCGTCGCGGTTGAACTGGGCGTGCAGGTCGGCCAGGCGCGCTTCGATGTCCTGGTAACGGGCATTCAGTTCGGCGCGGCCTGAGTCCATGTCGGCCTGGGCGGCGGCGTCGAGCTTGCCTTCCAGCTCCAGCTTGCGACCGTGCAGGCGGATACGTTCGAGACCGGCGTTGATCGCGCCGATATCGGACTTCTCAAGGGCCTTGAGCTGGGCCGCCAGCTTGTTCACGCGGTCGACACGGGCCTGCAGCTCCGGCCACGCGGCCTCGCCTTCCGCGATGACCTTGCCATCCTGCTTGACGTTGACCAGGGTGCCGTAGAAGTTGCCCCATTCACGGCGCTCGATGGTCATCAATTCCAACGGCCGGGTCTGGTTTTTCAGCCATTCGCCGATGATCCACGTGAAGTCGTTACCGTTCAGATCGCGGTTGCCGACCTTGATCAGCTCGCGGGTCATGAATTCCGGGCCCTGATCGGGCACGGGCAGGCCAGCGCTTTTCAGGCGCTCGCGCGGCACTTCTTCTTTCTGCACCACTTCGCCGATGACGATATGGTTTTCCTGGCCCGGTACGTTGTAGTTGGCCTGGATCAGGTCAGCCGGCCAGAAGTGGCCCAAACCGCGCACCGCAATCACCGCCAGCAAACCAAGGGTCATGATGACCGCGATGGACACCGCGCCACCGCTGATCCAGACGCCGGGGGCGCCGCTCTTGAACCATCCATTCAGGGAGTTCTGTTTCACAGACTTCTACCTTTCTTAAAGCGACGAGTATTTCTTGCGCAGACGCTGACGAATCAGCTCGGCGAGGGTGTTCATGATGAAGGTGAACAACAGCAGCACCAGCGCCGAGAGGAACAGCACGCGGTAGTGACTGCCGCCCACTTCCGACTCGGGCATCTCCACCGCGACGTTGGCCGCCAGGGTGCGCAGGCCTTCGAACAGGTTCATCTCCATCACCGGGGTGTTACCGGTGGCCATCAGTACGATCATGGTCTCGCCTACGGCGCGGCCCATGCCGATCATCAGCGCCGAGAAAATCCCCGGGCTGGCGGTCAGGATGACCACGCGAGTCATGGTCTGCCACGGCGTGGCGCCCAGGGCCAGGGAGCCCAGGGTCAGGCCGCGCGGCACGCTGAACACGGCATCTTCGGCGATGGAGTAGATGTTCGGGATCACCGCGAACCCCATGGCCAGGCCAACGACCAGGGCGTTGCGCTGGTCATAGGTGATGCCCAGGTCGTGGGAGATCCACATGCGCATGTCGCCGCCGAAGAACCAGGTTTCCAGGTACGGGCTCATGTACAGCGAGAGCCAGCCCACAAACAGGATCACCGGGATCAGGATCGCGCTTTCCCAGCCATCGGGAACCCGCAGGCGAATGGACTCAGGCAGGCGGCTGAAGACAAAGCCGGCCACCAGGATACCAATCGGCACCAGCATCAGCAGGCTGAAAATCCCCGGCAGATGCCCTTCGACATACGGCGCGAGGAACAGGCCGGCGAAGAAGCCGAGGATCACCGTCGGCATCGCTTCCATCAGCTCGATCACCGGCTTGACCTTGCGGCGCAGGCTCGGGGCCATGAAGTACGCGGTGTAGATCGCCGCCGCAACGGCCAGCGGTGCGGCCAGCAACATGGCGTAGAACGCGGCCTTCAGCGTACCGAAGGTCAGCGGCGCCAGGCTCATCTTGGGTTCGAAGTCGGTGTTGGCGGCGGTCGATTGCCAGACGTATTTAGGCTCGTCGTAGTTTTCGTACCAGACCTTGCTCCACAGCGCGCTCCACGACACTTCCGGGTGCGGGTTGTCGAGCAGCAACGGTTGCAGCTTGCCGCCGGCTTCGACGATCACGCGGTTGGCCCGTGGCGACAGGCCGAACACGCCCTGGCCGTCGACCACCGGGTCCACCAACAGGGTGCGGTGGGCGGTGCTGTGGAACACGCCGAATTTGCCGGAAGCGTCGAGGGCGGTGAAGCCTTTGCGACGTTCTTCGGCAGTGATTTCAACGATGGGCGCAGTGCCCATCTCGAAGGTGCGGATCTGCTTCAGGCGCTGTTCGCCATCCGGGTCACGGGCCATGAACCACTGGGCCAGGCCACCCTTGGAGTTACCGACGATCAGCGAGATACCGCCCACCAGTTGGGTACTGGCGGTGATTTCGGCACCGCCATCCTCCAGCAGTTTGTAGCGACCGTTGAGGCTCTTGTCGCGCAGGCTGAACACATCGGCCAGGGCACGGCCGTTGATCACGTACAGCCACTGCTGGCGTGGGTCGATGAAGATCGCCTTCACCGGCTCGGTCATCTGCGGCAGCTCGATGCGCTTCTGCTCGCTGGTGACCTCGCCGGTCATCATGTTTTCTTCACGGCTCAGGGACAGCACGTTCAAGCGCGAACCGGCCGAGCCGGCCACCACCAGCGATGTGTCGGTGGCGTTCAGCGCGACATGCTCCAGCGGGCGACCGGCGTCATCCAGCACGATCGGGGTTTCGCCGTAAGGGTATTCGATCGCCGGGCTGATGGTCTTCTTGCCGTCCGGGTAGGACACCTTGTAGGTGTGGCGGAACACCAGGGACTGGCCATTGGACAAACCGAGGATCACCAGCGGGCTGCCCGGCTGGTCTTTACCAATCGACACCACGCTGACGCCGGCCGCCAGCGGCAGGTCGACGCGCTTGAGTTCGGCACCGGTGCCCACGTCGAAGAACAGCGCCTGGCCCTTGTCGGAAACCCGCATGGCGACCTGGTTCTGTTCTTCCAGAGAGATCATCAACGGCTTGCCCGCGTCTTGTATCCACGCCGGTGTCAGCGCGGCTTCCTTGGTCAGCGAGGCGCCTTGGAACAAGGGCGCGACCACGTAGGCCAGGAAGAAGAAGATCAAGGTGATAGCGCCGAGAACGGCGAGGCCGCCGACCAGCACGTACCAACGGGTCAGGCGATCCTTGAGCGCGCGAATGCGGCGCTTGCGTTGCAGCTCAGGCGTATTGAAGTCAATGCGCTTGGGGGGAGAAGTCGTCGTCATGGTGGAATTGGCCAGATCATTCATGCGCACACCCTAGCGATCCTGTATGACAGAAAGATGACAGTGCAGTGACGCAAAAAATCCGCCGCTTAGCAGGGCTGGCAGCGGACCAAAAAATTCGCAGGTTCTGTAGGAGCGAGCTTGCTCGCGAAGAACGTTAACGATAAGCGCCGCTTCTGAATAAACGCGGTGCTCTATCGCCACTCGCTCCTACAGAAAGGCCGGTTTTACCCGGCCTAGCAACTTAGTTGCCTTCTTTCAGACCCAGGTCAGCCAGGGCCTTGGCGGCTACTTTGGCTGGCAGTGGGATGTAACCGTCTTTCACTACTACTTCCTGGCCCTGCTTCGACAGCACCAGTTTCACGAACTCAGCTTCCAGTGGAGCCAGCGGCTTGTTCGGGGCTTTGTTGACGTAAACGTAGAGGAAACGCGACAGTGGGTATTTGCCGTTCAGGGCGTTTTCTTCGCTGTCTTCGATGAAGTCAGTGCTGCCTTTCTTGGCCAGGGCCACAGTCTTCACGCTGGCGGTCTTGTAGCCGATGCCCGAGTAACCGATGCCGTTCAGCGAGGAGCTGATCGACTGCACGACCGAAGCCGAGCCAGGTTGTTCGTTCACGTTAGGCTTGTAGTCGCCTTTGCACAGGGCTTCTTCCTTGAAGTAGCCGTAGGTGCCGGATACCGAGTTACGACCGAACAATTGCACTGGCTTGTTGGCCAGGTCGCCGGTCACACCCAGGTCGCCCCAGGTTTTCACGTCGGCTTTGCTACCGCACAGACGAGTCGAGGAGAAGATCGCGTCGACTTGTTCCATGGTCAGGTGCTTGATCGGGTTGTCTTTGTGGACGAACACGGCCAGGGCATCCACGGCAACCGGGATAGCGGTTGGCTTATAGCCGTACTTCTGCTCGAAGGCAGCCAGTTCAGTGTCCTTCATCTTGCGGCTCATCGGGCCCAGGTTGGAGGTGCCTTCAGTCAGCGCAGGTGGCGCAGTGGCAGAACCAGCAGCTTGAATCTGGATGTTGACGTTCGGGTATTCCTTTTTGTAACCCTCAGCCCACAGGGTCATCAGGTTAGCCAGGGTATCGGAACCGACGCTGGACAAGTTGCCCGACACACCAGTGGTCTTCACGTAAGCCGGAATTGCCGGGTCAACACCAGCGGCCACCGCGTGGGCAGTCGCAACGCCAGCAGCGACAAAAGTCATTGCCGCCATCAAACGCTTCAGTTTCATGCCTTACTCCTAGCAGATAGTGATAGTTAGATCGGGACCAAGTATCGGTAGGCCGTGTGAACACTCTATGTCCGGAATATGACAATTAGATGAAAGGCCAGTATTGCGAGAAAAAGCGGCTGCAGGCGGCAAGTGCCGAAAAGACGGGGATGGCGAGGCGGTTGAAGCGATGACGCTGAAACACTCTGTAACCTATGATCGCTCCTACGCTACTGCGCAGGAACGATCTTCAGATGCTTGATTACCTGCCGCGCTTCCACAGATACCCACCCACCCCCATCCCCATCACACACAGGACGGCAACGTAGTAGGCCGGGCCCATCGGGCTTTCCTTCATCAGCAGCGACACCGCCAACGGCGTCAGCCCGCCGAACACGGCGTAGGCCACGTTGTAGGAAAACGACAACCCGCTGAAACGCACCACCGGCGGGAAGGCTTTGACCATCACGTAAGGCACCACGCCGATGGTGCCGACAAACAGGCCGGTCAGGGCGTACAGCGGGAACAGCCAGTCCGGGTGGTCCAGCAGGCTGTGATACAGCGTCCAGGAGGTCGCCAGCAACATCGCGCAGCCGGCCAAGAGTATGCGGCCGGCACCGAAGCGGTCGGCCAGGGCGCCGGCGCCAATGCAGCCCAGGCTCAGGGTCACGATGGCCAGGCTGTTGGCTTGCAGCGCAACGGTCGGGCTGAAGTGATAGAGGGTTTGCAGCACGGTCGGGGTCATCAGGATGACGACCACGACGCCGGCCGACAGCAGCCAGGTCAGCAGCATCGACAGCACGATGGCGCCACGGTGGTCACGCAGTACCGCGCGCAGCGGCAGTTCGGCGGCGAGCGTCTTGCGTTGCTGCATCTCGGCGAAGATCGGCGTTTCATGCAGCCAGCGGCGCAAGTACACCGACAGCAGGCCGAACACACCGCCGAGCAGGAACGGGATGCGCCAGGCGTAATCCGAGACCTGTTCCGGGCTGTAGAGCGTGTTGATGGCGGTGGCCACCAGCGAACCCAACAGGATGCCGGCGGTGAGGCCGCTGGTCAGGGTGCCGCAGGCGTAGCCAATGTGCCGCGGCGGGACGTGCTCGGAGACGAACACCCAGGCGCCCGGCACTTCGCCGCCGATCGCCGCGCCCTGGATCACGCGCATCAGCAGCAACAGGATCGGCGCCCACAGGCCGATCTGCGCGTAGGTCGGCAGCAGGCCCATGATCAGGGTCGGCACGGCCATCATGAAGATGCTCAGGGTGAACATTTTCTTGCGGCCCAGCAGGTCACCGAAGTGCGCCATGATGATGCCGCCCAGGGGGCGCGCCAGGTAGCCGGCGGCGAAGATGCCGAAGGTCTGCATCATACGCAGCCACTCGGGCATGTCGGCCGGGAAGAACAGTTTTCCGACCACGGTGGCGAAAAACACGAAGATGATGAAATCGTAGAATTCCAGCGCCCCGCCCAAGGCAGACAGCGACAGGGTTTTGTAGTCGTTGCGGGTCAGCGGGCGCGACGGTTGCGCACTGCTTGCGGGCACGGAGGACATGGCAAGGCTTCTCTTATAGTAATCAGCGTAATAGGGACGGCACGCCCTGGGCTTGCGGCGGTCTGGCAAGATAACAAATCGCCGGAAAAAGCACAGCGCCGAACGCTTAACCGTCCAGACAGGCGAAATACCCACGGCGCAGAGAGTCCGTCAACCTGGGCAGAAGAACAGTTGCCGGAAAAAGCTCCATTACAGCGTCTATTTACCGACCAAATGAGCGCCCAGAGGTCGTCGCGACGCCAGCGTCTCGATATACTCGGCCCTTGCAAGCGCCAGACCCGCAGTCTTGAGGGGCTGCTGTGCCAAAACGCCGTTGGGTGCCATCCAGCCGGTTTGGCAGAGTTTCCCTTTAGTACGCCTTACGAGAAACACAGCTCGCGTCGTGCGTGGGTGCTGGAATGTTTTTCTACGAGACGACTATCCACTTGAAACACCCATGAAGCGTCACGGCTCAGAGGCACCCTCGGCATGATCGAACTCGAACAAGAAGATCCCATTCCGCAAGGCGATCTCGCCCTGCAAATCACCGCGCTTCCGCGTGAAACCAACGGTTTCGGCGATATCTTCGGCGGCTGGCTGGTCTCGCAGATGGACCTGGCCGGAACGGCGATGGCCAGCAAGGTCGCAGGCGGGCGTGTGGCTACCGTGGCCATTGATCGCATGGCGTTCCTGGTGCCGGTGGCCGTGGGCGCGCAATTGTCCTTCTATACCCAGGCGCTGGAAATCGGCCGCAGCTCGATCCAGATGATGGTCGAAGTGTGGAGCGACGACCCGCTGTCCAGCGAATGGCGCAAGGTCACCGAGGCGGTGTTCGTGTTCGTCGCCATCGATGGCAGCGGCCGTACCCGTTCGGTGCCGTCGCGGGCGCGTTAAACCTCGCCGGGTTTTGACGGTCAATTGCCCATTGCCTGCCATTGAGAGTGCTTTGTTATGCCCACGCCCCACGTTGAAACCGTGAAAATCGACGAGCTGGACTGCTGGCGCATCCGCCACAACGGTGCCGAACTGATGGTGGCCCAACAGGGCGCGCACATCTTCAGCTACCAACGCGCAGGCGAGCAGCCGCTGATCTGGCCGAACAAGGCCGCCGTCTTCAAGGCCGGCAAAGGTATCCGCACCGGTGTACCGGTGTGCTGGCCGTGGTTTGGCGTGTTCGACCGCAACCCGCACAGCGTGCAGGCCATGCGCCAGAGCGATCAACCTGCGGGGGCCCACGGTTTCGTGCGTACTGCGATCTGGGAATTGGCCACGACCGAACTCGACGGCGACGGCGACGCGCTGCGCGTCGATCTGGTACTCCCCGTACCTGCGGGCGGCTTTCCCGGCTGGCCCCATCAGGTCGACCTGAAGCTGAGCCTGCGCTTGGACGATCAACTGCACATTCGCCTGACCAGCCATAACCATGGCCACGAAACGGTGACCCTCAGCCAGGCGCTGCACACCTACTTCGCCGTAAGCGACGTGCGCAACGTGCAGGTCGAAGGCCTGGACGGGTGTTCGTATATCGATACCGCCGACGGTTGGGCCACCCGGCAACAGGCGGGGCTGCTGCACTTCAGCGCCGAGACCGACCGCATCTACCTCGACACCCCCGCTCAGCTGAACATCGTTGATAAAGACTGGCAGCGCCGCGTCCAGCTCACCAGCGAAGGTTCCCGGTCGACCGTGATCTGGAACCCCTGGACCGAACGGGCCAAGGCCTTCGACGACATGGCCGACGACGGCTGGCAGGGCATGTTGTGCATCGAGACGGCCAATGTGCTGGATGATGTGGTGGCGTTGGCGCCGGGCGAAAGCCACACGCTGGGCGTGAGCATCATCAGTCTCGAGCTGTAAACCCAATCAAAATGTGGGAGGGGGCTTGCTCCCGATAGCAGAGGGTCAGTCAGCACATTTGTGTCTGATAGACCGCTATCGGGAGCAAGCCCCCTCCCACATTGTTATGCGTTGGGTTTTAGAGATCCGACTCCTTCACCGCCCGCACCTTCTGCGCATCCAACGCATACGCCGCATCGGCCAGGTCATTGTTGACCGTCTCCACCTTCACCGTGCCCGTGACCCACAGCGGCGTGTAGATATCATCCAGCTTCAACCCCTTGGGGTAACGCACCAATACCAACTGGTTCGGCGGCGGTGGCGGCACGTGGATGCATGCGCCGGGGTACGGCACCAGGAAGAACAGCGTACTGCGGCCCTTGGCGTCGGTTTCCAAGGGCACCGGGTAACCGCCGATGCGGATGTTCTTGCCGTTCATGGCGGCCACGGTCTTAGTGGAATACATCACCGCCGGCAACCCCTTGCTCTGCTTCAAGCCACCTTTGTCGGTAAAGGTGCCCTGGGCTTCGGGGGAGTTGTGGTCGATTTCCGGCATCTGTTCGAGGGCTTTCTGGTCCGACAGCGGCATCAGGTCCAGCCAGTCGGTTTCCGGCAATTCGCCAGCATGAGCCAGGCCAGGGCCCAACAGGAGAAACATCAAGAGGAGACGGCGCATGGAGGAGCTCGACAAGGTAAACAGTGCCGGCATTCTAGCCCTCTGCGCCTGCGCAGCGCAGAGGACTTTGTCGCTCGATTACTTCTTTTTGATCAGGCCGTAGATCACCAACAACACAATGGCGCCGACCAATGCGCCGATGAAGCCCGCGCCCTGGCCTGCCTGGTAGATACCCAGTGCCTGACCGCCATAGGTGGCGGCAAGGGAGCCGGCGATACCCAGCAGGATGGTCATGATCCAGCCCATGCTGTCGTCGCCGGGCTTGAGGAAACGCGCCAGCAGGCCGACGATCAGGCCGATAAAGATGGTTCCGATGATACCCATGGCATTTCCCTCTGATTGAATGTGGGTCATGACAAAGCCTAGTCAGGCTTTATCATCCTGCCATCAGAGAGACGGCGGCCGGCAATGGTTCCCGCCGCCCCCAGGATTATTGCTCGGCGATCAACGCCTCTACTTTAAGGATCTGCGCTTGCAGCGTCGCACGGTCCTGGCAGCGCAGGTTGGCGTGGCCGACCTTGCGCCCGGCCTTGAAGGCCTTGCCGTAGTGATGCAGGTGGCAATCGTCGATGGCGACGACTTTTTCAACCGGCGGTACCACACCGATGAAGTTGAGCATGGCGCTCTCGCCCACCTTGGCCGTAGAGCCCAGCGGCAAGCCCGCCACCGCGCGCAGGTGGTTCTCGAACTGGCTGCACTCGGCGCCTTCGGTGGTCCAGTGCCCGGAGTTGTGGACGCGCGGGGCGATTTCGTTGGCCTTGAGGCCACCGTCGACTTCAAAGAACTCGAACGCCATCACGCCGACATAATCCAGTTGCTTGAGCACACGGCTGGAATAGTCTTCGGCCAGGGCCTGCAACGGGTGATCGGTACTGGCCACGGACAGCTTGAGGATGCCGTTGTCGTGGGTGTTGTGCACCAGCGGGTAGAAGCGGGTCTCGCCATCGCGGGCACGCACGGCGATCAGCGAGACTTCGCCGGTGAACGGCACGAAGCCTTCCAGCAGGCAGGCCACGCTGCCCAGCTCGGCGAAAGTACCGACCACATCGGCGGCGGTGCGCAGGACTTTCTGGCCCTTGCCATCGTAACCCAGGGTGCGGGTTTTCAGCACGGCCGGCAGGCCGATGCTGGCGACGGCGGCGTCCAGGTCCGCCTGGGACTGGATATCGGCGAAGGCCGGGGTAGGAATGCCCAGGTCCTTGAACATGCTCTTCTCGAACCAGCGGTCACGGGCGATGCGCAAGGCTTCGGCGCTCGGGTACACCGGCACGAACTGCGAGAGGAAGGCCACGGTTTCGGCCGGGACGCTTTCGAACTCGAAGGTCACCAGGTCGACTTCGTCGGCCAGTTGGCGCAGGTGGGCCGGGTCGCTGTAGTCAGCGCGCAGGTGTTCACCCAACGCGGCCGCACAGGCATCCGGCGCCGGGTCCAGGAAAGCGAAGTTCATCCCCAGCGGCGTTCCCGCCAGGGCCAGCATGCGACCCAGTTGGCCGCCACCGATTACACCGATTTTCATCGTCAACAACCTCAGGCGATACGTGGGTCTGGATTGTCCAGCACGCTGTCTGTTTGTTCAGCACGGAATTTTTTCAGCACCGCGTGGAACTGCGGGTGCTTGGCGCCCAGGATGCTGGCGGACAACAACGCGGCGTTGATCGCGCCGGCCTTGCCGATCGCCAGGGTTGCCACCGGAATACCGGCTGGCATCTGCACGATGGACAACAGCGAATCCACGCCCGAGAGCATCGACGACTGCACCGGTACGCCAAGCACCGGCAGGTGGGTCTTGGCCGCACACATGCCCGGCAGGTGCGCTGCACCGCCGGCACCGGCGATGATCACCTCGATGCCACGGGATTCTGCTTCATCGGCATACTGGAACAGCAAATCCGGGGTGCGGTGGGCAGAGACCACTTTCACTTCATACGGAATGCCGAGTTTTTCCAGCATATCGGCGGTGTGGCTAAGGGTGGACCAATCGGACTTGGAGCCCATGATCACGCCAACCAATGCACTCATCGTCGTGCCTCTTCTCTCTGGGCGCCCGCAGGCGCGTCAAAAAACAACAAGCCACGCGGGAAATCCGGCGTGGCTTGGTGTACGAATTAAGGCCGGTTGGACCGGCCGAAGGCCGCGCAGTATACCGTAATAACGCAGATAAACAGCCCCTCGGTTGACCATCTGTCTAGCGGCGCAAACCAACGATTTTATTGACTTAAGAGTCAGCGAAAACACCAAAAATCCCTGTGGGAGGGGGCTTGCCCCCTCCCACCGTTGAGCGGTGTTGGGCTCAAGTAGTCTGCGCCGCGCCACCTTCCAGCTTGCGCCACAACAACCGCACATTCGCCTTGCGCACCAACGCACAGCGGTACAAACGAATCTCCAGCGGCACGTGCCATTGCGACCCGCCGCACACCACCAGCTCACCGCGGGCCAGTTCCGCCCGCACACTCAGTTGCGGCACCCAGGCAATGCCCAGGCCTTCCAGGGCCATGCTTTTGAGGCTGTCGGCCATCGCGGTTTCGTAAACCGTGGTAAAGCGCAAGGCACGTTGGCGCAACAGCAGGTTCACCGAACGCCCCAGAAATGCTCCGGCGCTGTAGGCCAGCAGCGGCACACTGCCTTCCCCTTCCAGGTCGAACAATGGCTTGCCCTCGGCATCGGCGGCGCACACCGGGAGCATTTCGGTATTGCCCAGGTGCAGTGACGGGAAGATCTCCGGATCCATCTGCATCGCCGCATCCGGGTCGTAGAACGCCAGCATCAAGTCGCAACCGCCTTCGCGCAGGGCATGCACGGCGTCGCCGACGTTGGTGGCGACCAAACGGGTCGCAATGTTCAAACCCTCGTTGCGCAGTTGCGCGATCCAGCGCGGGAAGAAGCCCAGCGCCAGGGAGTGGGCCGCCGCCACTTGCATGACTTCGCCCTGCCCGCCTTCCAGATGGTGCAAATGGCGCAGCACTTCACCGAGCTGCTCGACCACCGTGCGCGCGGTCACCAGGAACAACTGCCCCGCCGCCGTCAATTCCACCGGCGTGCGCGAGCGGTTGACCAGGGTCAGGCCCAGTGCGGCCTCCAGGCTGCGGATACGGCGACTGAACGCCGGCTGGGTGACAAAGCGTCGCTCCGCCGCCTGGGAAAAACTGCGCGTCGCCGCCAGGGCGCTGAAGTCTTCCAGCCATTTGCTCTCAAGGTTCATCAGTTCCTCCCACGGGTGCGCACCATTTTGGCCCACACGCCCGCCATGATAGCCGGGTCACACGACCATTATGCCGTTTGTGCATAGGCCAGTGCTTAACAGCATTGGCCCAAAAACTTCCACAAGCCTAGCATTCACAGCGTTCCGGCTAGTTCCGGGTCCATATCGAGATGATTTCCATCATGTCCTCCGCTGCATCATTCCGCACAGAAAAAGACCTGCTTGGCGTACTCGAAGTACCTGCCCAAGCGTATTACGGCATCCAGACCCTGCGAGCGGTGAATAACTTCCGCCTCTCGGGCGTTCCGATTTCGCATTACCCGAAATTGGTGGTCGGCCTGGCAATGGTCAAGCAAGCAGCCGCTGACGCCAACCGCGAGTTGGGCCAGCTCAGCGAAGCCAAGCACGCAGCCATCAGCGAAGCCTGTGCCCGCCTAATCCGCGGCGACTTCCACGAAGAGTTCGTGGTGGACATGATTCAAGGCGGCGCCGGCACTTCAACCAACATGAATGCCAACGAAGTCATCGCCAACATCGCGTTGGAGGCCATGGGCCACAACAAGGGCGAATACCAGTACCTGCACCCGAACAACGACGTGAACATGGCGCAGTCGACCAACGACGCCTACCCAACCGCGATCCGCCTGGGTCTGCTGCTGGGCCATGACGCGCTGCTGGCCAGCCTCGACAGCCTGATCCAGGCGTTCGCCGCCAAGGGCGTCGAGTTCAACCACGTGCTGAAAATGGGCCGTACCCAATTGCAAGACGCCGTGCCGATGACCCTCGGCCAGGAATTCCGCGCCTTTGCCACCACCCTCAACGAAGACCTGGCCCGCCTGAAAACCCTGGCGCCGGAGCTGTTGACCGAAGTGAACCTGGGCGGCACCGCCATCGGCACCGGCATCAACGCCGACCCGCGTTACCAGGCCCTGGCCGTACAACGCCTGGCCACCATCAGCGGCCAGCCGCTGGTTCCGGCGGCGGACTTGATCGAAGCCACCTCCGACATGGGCGCCTTCGTGCTGTTCTCCGGCATGCTCAAGCGGACTGCGGTGAAGCTGTCGAAGATCTGCAACGACCTGCGCCTGCTGTCCAGCGGCCCACGTACCGGCATCAACGAGATCAACCTGCCGGCACGCCAGCCAGGCAGCTCGATCATGCCCGGCAAGGTCAACCCGGTGATCCCGGAAGCCGTCAACCAAGTGGCCTTCCAGGTCATCGGCAACGACCTGGCCCTGACCATGGCAGCCGAAGGCGGCCAACTGCAGTTGAACGTGATGGAACCGCTGATCGCCTTCAAGATCTTCGACTCGATCCGCCTGCTGCAACGCGCCATGGACATGCTGCGCGAGCACTGCATCGTCGGCATCACCGCCAACGAAGCGCGCTGCCGCGAACTGGTGGAGCACTCCATCGGCCTGGTCACCGCGTTGAATCCGTACATCGGCTATGAAAACGCCACCCGCATCGCGCGTATCGCCCTCGAAAGCGGCCGCGGCGTGCTGGAACTGGTGCGCGAAGAAGGCTTGCTCGACGACGCCATGCTCGACGACATCCTGCGCCCCGAAAACATGATTGCCCCACGTTTGGTCCCACTGAAGGCCTAAGCGTTTGTTGCACCGCTCACCAGGTTGAGGGACTAGACACCTCTCACCTTTTGAGGGCCCGAAGGCTCGTTCTTCAGGCCCTTTTTTTTGCCTCAAGGTTGTGAAATGACGCCCATAAAAATTCCAATATTGCCCGTGCCCGCCACCCCTTGGCTGAAACCTTTAATCAGCCCAGGCAGACGGATCACGTTCGCCTAGGTATAGTGCCGCCCCTCTTCGCGCCAACGGTCGTCGGTAACGAGGCCCGGACACACGCGAAACCGCATGAATAACAACACCCGCAAAAGGATTGGGTCGAACCGTCGCGCACTGCCTGGTGCCAAGCGACAGCGTCGAACCGTCCTGCGTTTGCCATTAGAAAAATCAGCGAGGAACACTCCATGCTCGAAGTCATCAACGACTTCCTCTCCGGGAAAGTACTGATCGTGCTCATTGTCGGGCTCGGCGGCTACTTCACGATCCGCTCGCGTTTCGTTCAGTTGCGTCACTTTTTCCACATGTTTTCGGTGTTTCGCGACAGCCTGAAAAACAGCTCCGACCAGCTCAGCTCGTTCCAGGCGCTGATGCTCAGCCTGGCCGGCCGCGTCGGTGCCGGTAACATCGCAGGCGTCGGCATTGCCGTGACCCTGGGCGGCCCGGGTGCCGTGTTCTGGATGTGGGTCACCGCGTTGGTGGGCATGTCCTCGAGCTTTATCGAGTGCTCCCTCGGCCAACTGTATAAGCGCACCGACGCCGAAGGCACCTTCCGTGGCGGCCCGGCCTATTACATCCAGCATGGCCTGCACAAACGCTGGCTGGGCATGGTGATGGCGTTCCTGCTGCTGGTGACCTTCGGTTTTGCGTTCAACGGCCTGCAAGCCCATGCCGTGACGCATTCGCTGAACAATGCCTTCGGCCTCGACACCACCTACACCGGCCTGGCCCTGGCGGCATTGCTGGGCCTGGTGTTCATCGGCGGGATCAAGCGGATCGCCTCGATCGCCGACCTGCTGGTGCCGGTCAAGACCCTGGTCTACATCGCCGTGACCCTGTACGTGATCGTGCTGCAATTCGACCACGTGCCGGCCATGCTCGCGACCATCGTCAAGAGCGCGTTCGGCCTCGACCCGGCTTTCGGCGGCCTGGTGGGCAGCGCGATCATCATGGGTGTGAAGCGCGGCGTGTTCGCCAACGAAGCCGGTTTGGGCAGTGCGCCTAACGTGGCAGCAGTCGCGTCGGTGGAACACCCGATCGCCCAAGGTGTGGTGCAAGCGTTCAGCGTGTTCCTCGACACCTTCGTGATCTGCACCTGCACCGCGTTGCTGATCCTGCTCTCCGGTTTCTACACCCCAGGCTTCGAAGGCGACGGCATTGCCCTGACCCAGAACTCCCTGGCGGCCGTGGTCGGCGAGTGGGGCCGGATGTTCATCTCGGTGGCCCTGGCGTTGTTCGTGTTCACCTCGATCATGTACAACTACTACCTCGGCGAGAGCAACCTGCGCTTTTTGGTCGGCAACAACCGCAAGGTGCTGATGGGCTACCGCGCACTGGTGCTGGTGCTGATTTTCTGGGGTTCCATTGAGAACCTGAGCACCGTGTTTGCCTTTGCCGACATCACCATGACGATGCTGGCATTCGTCAACCTGTTCGCCCTGGCGTTCCTGTTCAAGATTGCCATGCGCATCCTGAACGACTACGACAACCAGCGCGCAGCGGGCATCAAGACCCCGGTCTTCGACTCCAGCCAGTTCCCCGACCTGGACCTGGACCGCAACGCCTGGCCGGCCAACCCGGTGAAACCGGAGCCTGCCGCTAAAGCGCCTGCTGAATCGATCGCGCTGGCGCAACGCTAAGCGTAGATGACACGCCGCCTGGCCTTGGGCATGCTCTGGGCTTGGCGGCGTTTTTCGTTCAGGAGATTTTTCGATGCAAGCAGCTAACAACGTCATGGTGCTCTACACCGGCGGCACCATCGGCATGCAAGCCAGCGCCAACGGCCTGACCCCCGCATCCGGTTTCGAAGCCCGTATGCGCGAACAACTCGCCAACCAGCCCGTGCCTGCATGGCGCTTCCGGGAAATGGCGCCGCTGATCGACAGCGCCAACATGACCCCGGCCTACTGGCAGCGCCTGCGCACCGCCGTGGTCGAGGCCGTGGACGACGGTTGCGACGCGGTGCTGATCCTGCACGGCACCGACACCTTGGCCTACAGCGCGGCCGCCATGAGCTTCCAACTGTTGGGCCTGCCGGCGCCGGTGCTGTTCACCGGCTCCATGCTCCCCGCCGGCGTGCCGGACAGCGATGCCTGGGAAAACGTCAGCGGTGCGCTGTTGGCCCTGGGCCAAGGCCTGGCGCCGGGTGTGCAGTTGTACTTTCACGGCACGCTGATGGCGCCGACACGCTGTGCGAAGGTCCGCAGTTTCGGGCGCCATCCGTTTGCCGCGCAGCAACGCAACGGCGGTGTGGCCAAGGCCGAGGCACTGCCCGCTGCATTGGATTACCGTCAGCCCAAAGCCCTGGCCAACGTCGGCGTGCTGCCGCTGGTGCCGGGCATCGCTGCCGCGCAACTGGATGCGCTGATCGGCAGCGGCCTCAAGGCACTGATCCTGGAATGCTTCGGCAGCGGCACCGGGCCCAGCGATAACCCCGAGTTCCTCGCCAGCCTCCAGCGCGCACAGGCGCAAGGCGTGGTCGTGGTCGCCATCACCCAATGCCATGAAGGCGGCGTGGAACTGGACGTCTACGAAGCTGGCAGCCGTTTGCGTGGCGTGGGCGTGTTGTCCGGTGGCGGCATGACCCGTGAAGCCGCGTTCGGTAAGTTGCAGGCCCTGCTCGGTGCTGGCCTCGCGACCAGCGAAGTGCGCCGCCTGGTGGAACTGGACCTGTGCGGTGAGTTGGCCTGAATCAGGTCGCAACCTGAGTAAAAAACCCCGGCCAACTACATAGTTAGCCTCCTCCGTGCCTTGCCACTTTCTAGCATGCCGAAGCTGTTCTTCCGGCAGCGTCCATGAAATGGCAAGGCAGGAACCCATGAGCCAACAAACGTCTACCCCCCCGCACAGCCCCACCGATACGCTGATCACTCAACTCTGCGTCGGCCCCGCCTTCCGCGAAGCCGCCAGCGCGTTGCTACGGCGCTCGTTGCAAGAACTCTACCCAGACCTCGGCATCGACCCGGACATCGCCATGGTCGGCACACCGGTATGGGACGTTGTCGACGACGAAATCGTCGCCCGCCCCACCGGGTACCAGCCCCTTACCGACATCCTCACCCACCAGGCCGTCTCGGGCGAACCCACGCTCTATATCGAAGGCGTGCACTTCCTCATTCAGCAGAAAAACCAACAACCCACCGCCCACCTGCCGGTGCGCATCACACAGATCGCCACCCTGATCAACCTGCTGGCGCCCCTGATGCTCACCGCCTATCAGGAACAACAAGTGGCGTTCTGGAACACCAGCAATGGCAACTCCGGCACCCACTGGCAAGCCCTGTCCAGCACGCTGCGGTCGCTGTGGAACGTAACCCGTGTCGAGGGGTGGGACGCGCAGGACTGTGCCATGGCCCGCACGCTGTACGCCGCGCCTGAACTGACGCGCCGCCAGGTCGGCGACGACTTCGCCAGCCGCGCCTACCTGGTGGACGTTGATCAGGTCGACGGCGCAACCGTGACCCACTTGGGCGTGCTGTCGATCGCCGTGCTGATCGGCAGCTATGAAGGGGAGACCCTTATCCTCACCTACTCGCTGCTCAACGGTTACGAAAAGTTCACCTCGCTGGAGCAACTGGGCCGGAGCTTGCCCGACTACCTCAACCGCCAATCGCGCACCCATATCCAGTGGCGACTGTTCGAACCCACGGGGCATTTTTTCGATCACCAGGCTTGCACGCTGATCGCCCATCAGCTCGCCTTCATTGCGCAACTCGACGTTCAGCAACTGAGCCGCACCGACCCCAGCGAGTCCTCACTCAACCTGCCACCGGCCACCAAAGAGCTGGTGGGTGAAAAGCAACCCGACCTCAAACCCTATCTCGACGCGCTGCCCAAGTGGCTGACGTCTGCCTCCACCACCGACCTGAGTCTCTACGCCCGCTATCTGAAAGACCTCGCCGCCCTGCACAGCCTCAACGCCGGCAAGTCCTATGACGACGACATCCCGCAGATCCAGACCTACGCGCTGGACAGGCTGCGCGCCGAGATGCTTAAGGAGCACGCCGACGCGGCGAACCTGCACTTGGATAACGTCGAGATTCAGGTGCGCAGCCTGATCGTCTGGGGCAGTTTCACCCTGCCGGGCAAGGTCGACACCAGCCTCTTCAGCCTGGCCGACCTGGCCCTGCAAAACCTGATCAGCCTGCCCCTCGGCGACAAAAGCATTCGCCTGCGCAACGGCGGCGCCCTGCCTGAGTGGCTGACCGTGGCCTACATCGAAAGCCTGATCCTGCGGGTGGACATCGGCCAACACTACCCGGCCCTGGCCAAAAGCAAGTTGCTCGACAACGCCCTCGAATCCACCCGCCGCCAGGGCCTGTACAGCAGCCATTTACGTATCCAACTGCCGCTGCAGGCGTTGCAATACAAAATCAGCCAACGCGCCGGGGTCGACGAGCTGGGATATCGCTACGTCGCTGCCGTGCTAGCGCCAGAGGCGGCGGACCGCCAGGTCGACGGGCAAACCATCGTCCTTCGCCCCCTGGCCTTCGCACCGAAAAACCGCGGCGCAGGCACGCAAGACGTGGTCGCCAACATGTTTGTGATAGGCCCCCAAGACCAGAGCGCCGGGCCCTGCCTGTTGTATCGCCCGATGGCCGAGCTGCAACTGCTGCAATACCCGTCACCGGCTGACCTCCTGTATGCGATCCGCCAATCGCGCCATCTGCGCGACTCGGTCCTGGCCTGGCTGCCGGACAGCGTGCGCGACGACTATGCCCGCTACGCGTTCCCCGGCGAGCTGCCCTCACCCTGGGCCGTCGTGGAGCTGCTGCTGGACCCGGTCAAACTCTATACGATGAGCGGCCCCATGGATCTCGGTACGCAAGTGCTCAGCGGTGACCTGCCCGGCGAGCTGTTCAAGGCCAACGCCAACGCGCTGATCACGCTGGCGGACCGTCAGTCGGCGTCGAACGCCGAAAGCCGCTGGGCGTCGTTCAAGCAGGCGGGCTGGCTGATCTTCAACGCGGCGCTGCCGTTCCTGGGCCGAACCGTGAACACCGCCGCCTGGATCTGGCAGATCCTGGATCAACTACAAGCGGTGGTCGACGCGCAGCAGCAGGACAAACCGGCTGAATGGTCCGCCCTGGCGGCATTACTGCTCAACCTCGGGATGGTGCTGACCCTGCACATCGCCAGCCGCAACGCACCGTCAGAGCCCCGCCTGGCCAAGGAAGAACCCGCGCCGAAACTTCCCGTCGAGCCCGAGGTGATCGCCAAGCCCGTAACGATCAAACAGTTGGCCAACCTCTCGGCACCTGAACTGCCCGGCAATCACCCGCATGCCCTGCACACGCTTGCCGCGATCAATCGCAATGCCAGCGACCTGGGCAGCCTGCTGGACAGTTTCAAGGTCGAAAAGCCGGGGGTGCGCAGCAAAGCCTCGGCGCGCATCGGCCCTCAACGTCACCTCTACCCACTGCTCGATAAATGGTACGCACAGGTCGGTGAACGCTGGTTCGAAGTGACGGTGGACGAGAATGACGACGTGCAGATCGCCGACCCCAAGCAACCAATGCGCAACGGCCCCTTTCTGATCGGCAATCTCAAGGGCGAGTGGTTCATCGACACCCGGCTGCGCCTGCGTGGTGGCGGCTCAAGGAGCCTGGAGCGCAAAGCCCGGGCGGCAGCCGAACGCAAGGCAAGCCAACTGCGCGCCCCGATCACCACCTTCGAGCAACAGAAAAAGACCGCCCAGGAAACCCTGCAAAAGGCTCATCAAGCATTGGTTGACGCCCCGTCGACCTCGGCCCAGGCCGCGCAAAGGGCCTACCTCAATCAACTGGAGGCCCAGCGCACAGACTACGAAACCGCCCTGCAAAACCTCAAAGAGTTGAATGTGGTTGCCCCAACGCCCGACTACCTGCACCGCGCCGTGGGGTATGTCAAAGCTCAACTGAGCCTCAGTTGGACCGGCCTCAACGAGGTGCTGAAAGCCTTTACCCCCAAATTACGCATAACCTTGGACCACATCGCGAAGCAGGCTGCCGATGCACGCGTGCGCAACATCCCCGATGCGCTCGAAATGAACGAAACGCTGCGCGGCATGGTTGGGCGCCTGGATTACTTCGAAACGCGCTTCAACGAACTGCGTGACTTGCCCGGCGAAGGCCTGCGCCTGATAAAGGACACCAAAAGCCTGCTGCCCGCCTACAGCAGCGGCGACCTCAAGGCGTTGCAAGTGACCTTGGCCCGCAACCTGTGCCTGCGCGAAAACACCACCCTCAGCGCACCGCTGGCGTGGACGGCCATCGACCATATCGTCGATGCCTGCGACATCGCCATCCAGGCCCTACGCGACACCTTGCGCGAGCACAGTGACAAGCGAATCGACGAACAGATCGAGACCCTGAGCAGCCTGATCGAACAGTTCACCGTGCTGGGCGAGCGCCTGCAGGACTTCCCCACCGAATTCCCCAGCGTCTCGCTGGCGGAACCACTGACCCGACTGCGCGACCAACTCGATGAGTACACCAAGCGCGCCAGTAACCATCTTGCGCATTTAGCCGACCGGCGCAGCACGCTGAGAGCCACCCCCAGCCCGCCGCCCACTCCGCCACGCGCGCAGAATAAATTCATCCGCACCCGTTACCACGGCATGGTGGTGGGCGAGCCGCAGTTGTCCGACGCGGGCCTGGACACCGGGCTGGTGGATGTTCGCTCGCCCCTGTCCAACACCGTGGTGGCCACGTTTCACGAAAAACCGGACGGCTTTTGGGTGCAACGGGTCAGGAGCGAACAGACGGTGAGCACGCCCATCGACCTGCAAACCAGCGTGGACACCGGCCAGGACCTGCTCGACGGATTACCGGACTTCAAACAACGGATCACCGGGCTGGCCAGTCAAGCCCAGCGCACGCCCATCGGCATCGAATACTTGTACCATCAACACGCCCAGCGCCTGGAACAAGCCACGCGCAACATCGAGCAAGCCCTGACCCAGAAGAACCTCGCGCAAGGCGACGTGGCCCTGGCCAGCACCGTCAAAAAGGCACTCAGCGACGCCGCGACCACCCTCTATCAACACTCCATCGAGAACGTGCTGAGAATGACTCAACAGCACCCGCCCACCCCCTCCGGCGTGCAATGGCTCAAGGCCCGCAACGCGATCACCATCAAAAAAACCATCAGCCGACGGCGCATCAAGTCCATCAGGCCCGATTACCTGGACGAATACACCATCACCGAAAGCAGCACCCATAAGGTGCTGTGGTATGCGCATTTTCACTACTCGACCGACTGGACCACGTCCCGGTCGTTTATCCGCGCACGCCTCAAGACACCACGAGAGCACAGCCTTGGCGCGGCAGCCGATACCACCAAAGGCCTGAGCAGCACACAACGCGTGGCATTCCACCGCAGCGAGATCAACGAGAGTCAGGCCGCAACGTTATTTTTCAACCCGGCCTGACACGCAGACGACGGCACACAACTTGCTCCTTCACCGCACCAGACCCGTTGGAGCCGTCGATGCTGCACGCTCATCTCACCACCCTCAACGCGGTGTCGCTGGTGCTCAACACCTTCAAGGCCGAAGGGCTGCCCAGCGAGGCCTTGCTCGCGGGCAGCGGCATCTGCGCCGCGGACTTGAGCCGCGCCGACACGCGCATCACCACCAATCAGGAAATGCGCGTATGCGCCAATGCCGTGGCCCTGCGCCGGGATGTCGGCCTGGCGCTGGGCCGCCAGATGCATGTGTCGGCCTACGGCATGCTCGGTTACGCACTGCTGACGAGTGCCACCTTCGGTGACGCTTTGCGCCTGGCACTGCGGTATCCGGCGCTACTGGGAACACTTTTCGAACTGAGCCTGGAGGCGGACGGCGAGCGCATCTGGTTCACCGCCAGTGACTATCGGGAAAACCCGGCCATGCAGATGTTCAACGTCGAACTGTGCCTGGCCTCGCTGAAGGTGATCTGCGACGACCTGCTCGGCCAGCCCCTGGCGCTGCTTGGCGCGCGCTTTGAATACAACGCGCCGGATTATCGGGCGCGCTACAGCGAGTGTTTCGCCTGCCCGCTGCAGTTTGACGCCGGCACCAACGCGTTCGCCTTCGACAAGCACTGGCTCGACCAGCCCCTGCCGCTGGCCGACGCCGTGACTCACCAGGCCATGGCCGAGCGTTGCCGCAAGCAGAACCTGGAGTTCACCGGCCGACAGGCGTGGCTGGGCAGAATCCGCCAGTTGCTCGCCAGCCAACTCGGCGCCGCGCCGGGGATTGAAGGCCTGGCCGCGCAGATGAACTGTTCACCGCGCACCCTGCGCCGGCACTTGCATGACCTGGGGTGCAGCTATCAGGAACTGCTCGACGAACTGCGCTTCGAGCGGGCCAAGCAATGGCTGGCCACGGATGAATTGCCGATCTACCGCATCGCCGAGCAACTGGGGTTCAGCGAAACCGCCAGTTTCCGGCATGCCTTTGTGCGCTGGAGCGGCGTGGCGCCGAGCCAATTTCGCGCATGACGCCCCATTAATGGGCGAATTGCGGACACACAATTTGGCCCGATTTATCCCCTTTTGGCCGCTCCTGCCGTTCTCATAAAGCGCGTCGCCCGCAAGACTGCAAGCACCGATACCGCCTGCGGAGAACAACAAAATGCTGACGATCTACTCGGACGATCACCACCTGCACCACGGCCGTTGTGAACTGATGGACGGGCAACTGATGCCCTGCTTTGAAATGCCCTCGCGCGCCGACCACGTACTGCAACGGGTCAAAGAGCGTGGGCTGGGCCCGGTCCTTGCGCCGCAGGACTTTGGCCTGGCGCCGCTTGAACGTGTCCACAGCCGCGACTACCTGGACTTCTTCAAAGGTGCCTGGCAACGCTGGACCGCACTCGGCAAGGACGGCGACCTGTTGCCCTACACCTGGCCCGCCCGCACCTTGCGCCGCGTGTTGCCCACCAGCCTGCACGGCCAACTCGGTTACTACAGCTTCGACGGCGGCGCACCGATTACCGCCGGTACCTGGCAAGCCGCCTACAGCGCCGCCCAGGTCGCGCTGACCGCGCAACAAGCGATCCAGCGCGGCGCCCACAGTGCGTTCGCCTTGTGCCGCCCGCCGGGGCACCACGCCGCCGGCGACTTGATGGGCGGTTATTGCTACCTCAACAACACCGCCATCGCCGCCCAGGCGTTTCTCGACCAGGGCCAGCGGAAGGTCGCGATCCTCGACGTGGACTACCACCACGGCAACGGCACTCAATCGATCTTTTACGCGCGCAACGACGTGCTCTTTACCTCGATCCACGGGCACCCGGAGGCAGAGTTCCCGTTTTTCCTCGGCTACGCCGACGAACGCGGAGAAGGCGCCGGGGAAGGCTTCAACTTCAACTATCCGTTGCCGGCCGGTTCCGACTGGCCGCACTGGAGCGCAGCGCTTGACGAGGCTTGCACAGAAATCGAGCGTTACGCCGCCGACATCGTCGTCGTGTCCCTGGGCGTGGACACGTTCAAGGACGACCCCATCTCGCAGTTCAAGCTCGACAGCCCGGACTACCTGGCCATGGGCGCACGCATCGCACGCCTGGGCAAACCCACGCTGTTTGTGATGGAAGGCGGCTACGCCGTAGCAGAAATCGGCATCAACGCCGTCAACGTTCTCGAAGGTTTTGAGGGGTCCATCCAATGAACATGCTCAAGTCGCTCGTCCTCTGCGCCGCCGTTCTCGGCGGCGCGGCCCATGCCGAAGAGAAAACCCTGCGGGTCTACAACTGGTTCGACTACATCACGCCCAAGGCGCTGGAAGACTTCAAGGCGCAAAACCCCAACGTCAAACTGGTGTACGACATCTTCGACACCAACGAGGCGCTGGAAGCCAAGCTGCTCACCGGCAATTCCGGGTACGACGTGGTGGTGCCGTCCAACGTGTTCCTCGCCAAGCAGATCGAAGCTGGGGTGTTCCAGCCCCTGGACCGCAGCCAACTGCCGAACTGGAACCACCTCGACCCCAAGCTGATGAAGCTGATCGAGGCCAACGACCCCGGCAACAAGTTCGCCGTGCCCTACATGTACGGCACCATCCTGATCGGCTTCAACCCCGACAAGGTCAAGGCCGCGCTCGGCGCCGATGCGCCGGTGGACAGCTGGGACCTGATCTTCAAGGAAGAGAACATCAGCAAGCTCAAGCAGTGCGGCGTCGCGCTGCTCGATTCGCCGTCCGAGATCCTGCCGCTGGCCCTGCAACACCTGGGCCTGGACCCCAACAGCAACAACCCCAAGGACTATGAAAAAGCCGAAGCGTTGCTGATGAAAATCCGCCCGTACATCACCTACTTCCACTCCTCCAAATACATGGCCGATATCGCCAACGGTGACATCTGCGTGGCCGTCGGTTACTCCGGCAGCTTCTCCCAGGCCGCCAACCGCGCCAAGGAAGCCAAGAACGGCGTGACGGTGGACATGCGCCTGCCCAAGGAAGGCGCACCGATCTGGTTCGACATGCTCGCCCTGCCCAAAGGCGCGAAAAACCCGCAGGACGCCTACACCTTCATCAACTACCTGCTGCAACCGCAGGTGATCGCGCCGATCAGCGACTTCGTCGGTTATCCCAACCCGAACAAAGACGCGACGGAACTGGTCGACCCTGCGATCCGCCACAACCCCAACCTGTACCCCACCGAGGCGGCGATGGCCACGCTGTATACCTTGAAACCCCTGGGCCGCGACGCCGAGCGCGCCAGGACACGGGCCTGGACCAAGATCAAATCGGGGACCTAGGGGCGCCCCGCTATCTAACTACCACCGCCTGACGGGCCTGCGCTCTAACGTGGTCGAGGTCTCGGGTTGCATCCAGCAGCCCTCCTCACCGCGCCCGTCAGGAGCCCTCCCTTGCCCTCATCGCCCCCCAATGCCAATGACCTGTTGACTCAACTGACCACCGGCCCCTCCTTGCGCGAAGTCGCGGCCGCCACCCTGCGCTCGAGCTTGCGCGGGCTGTACCCGGATCTCGACATCGACCCCGACCTGACCGTTGTAGTGACGCCGCACTGGCAGATCACTGCCGGGGCGATCCTGCCCGGCGCCCCGAAATTTCAGTCGCTGACCGGCGCGTTGTACCGCAGTGCAACGTCCGGCGTGCCGGTGACCTGGATTGACGGCGAGCACTACCTGATCTATCAATCTGCCGCCGGGCCGAACGTGCATCTACCGATCAAAGTAGATGCCGTCGGCCGCCTGATCAATGAGCTGGCACCCTTGCTGCGCGTCGCGTACCAGGAGCAACAGCTCGCGTACTGGAACGAAAGCGACCACCACAACGGCCCACGTTGGCGCACCTTTGCCAACGCCTTACGCGCGATCTGGAATGTCGACAGCGTGGAAGGCTGGGACGAGGATGAATGCAACGTCGCCAGGAGCGTTTTTCACCACCCGGATTACGCCCAGCGCTTGCCCCAGGACAAATACGCGACCAAGGCTTATCTGATCGACGTCGACCTGGAGCACGCCACCCAGGTCAAACACCTCACTCTGTCGGCATTGGCGGTGCTGGTCGGGCGTCTTGGCGAGCGTGACATCATCCTCAGCTATTCGATCGCCGATGGGTTCGCCGCCTTCAAAAGCCTGCCAGCGCTTGGCGATGCCCTGAGCATTCAAGTCGCCAATCCACAGGCGGCCAAGCTCCACTGGCGATTGTTCCAACCCTCCGGGGACTTTTTCGAACAGCAGGCCTGTGCGTTTATTTCCTTGCAGATTCAGGCGATCGGCGTAATCGCGCTCGACAGCGATGAGCTGATCCCAACCATGATGCAAGACAAGCCAGGCAGCGAAATCGCCCTTCGCGCCCCGCTGAATCAAAACAGAATCGGCTGGGTTCATCGTGCCTTGCCCGACTGGATACTTAGCGCATCCTCGTCGGACCAGGCCACCTACGGGCGCTACATGATGGACCTGGCGGCCCTGCACCTGCGGCACGCCGGTAAAGCCTTTGATGACGGGATCAAGCACATCGGCGATTTTGCCCTGGATGCGATCCACACCCTGATGGTCAAGGACCACCCCAGCGTGGCCCGCACGACGCTGGACAGCGTGCGGATCAGCGTCACCAGCGTGCAGGTCTGGGGCACCCTGATTGTGCCGGGAAATACCCAGACCCAAACCTTTACTCTGGCCGAATTGGCCCTGGAAAACCTGATAGCCCTGCCCTTGGGCAACAAAACCGTCCGTTATGAAAGCGGCAGCGCCGTACCCACCTGGATGACGGCGTCCTACCTGGAACGCTTGATTACCCAGGCGAACGTCGGCGTGTACTACCCGGCCCTGGTCAAGCGCACATTGCTCGACGACCCGGCCGAGTCCACGCGGCGGCAACATCTCTACACCGCTCAGTTACGCCTGCAATTACCGTTACTGGCGTTGCACTATAAGGTCCGCCGTTTCCATGGCCTGAGCGAACAGGGCTATCGGTATGTCTGCGCAGCGATGAATCCAGACAGCGCAGCGAGTGTGGTCGACGGCACGGCGGTGGTCATCCGCCGCTTGTCCCTGCTCCCCAAACGCCGCCTGAGCTCGGCCGTCGACGTCGTCGGCAACATGTTCGTCATCGGCCCTCAAGACCCGAAAAAAGGCCCTTGCCTGCTCTATCGTCCGCTGTCCAACCAACCGTTGATGCAGTTCCCGTCACCGACCAACTTGCTGTACGCGATCAAACAAGACACGCCATTGCGCCAATCGGTCCTGGCCTGGCTGCCCGACAAGGTGCGAACGGTTTATGCACAGTTTGTGTTTCCCGGCAGCCTGCCCTCGCCGTGGGTATTTACCAGCATGCTGAACGACCCGCTGAACGCACTGGTGATGACCGGGCCCATCGAACTGGGGCGGGAAGTGGTGCGCAACGACGACTTCGCCACACTGTTCCAAGCCACTGCCGACGCGCTGGTCACCCTGGCCGACCGCCAATCGGTGTCGAATGCCGAGGCGCGCTGGGAGAGTTTCAAGCATGCCGGGTGGCTGATGTTCAATACCGTGCTGCCGTTCATGGGCCGCGCCGCGGGCGCCGCGACCTGGATCTGGCAATTGATGGATGACCTGCAACAGATGGTCGACGCCAATGAGATCGGTGACCGTTCAGCCGGGCTCTCGGCGCTGGTAGATATCTTGCTGACGCTCGGCGTGGTGTTGGCGACGCATGTCGCCACGGCCCACCAGCCTGAATCGCCCATCGAGAAACCTGCCAAGCCGCCGGCATTGCAGGCGCAGGAGACCACGGTAGAGGTCGTCCAAAAGCCGGATATCACGACGGCAGAACTGCCCGTCGACCACGAACACACCCTGCACATCAGTGGCGCCTTGAACCGCAGCGCACTGAGCCTGGGTACGTTCCTGGACGGTTTCGCGCTGCCCAAGCCCGATCAATTGGGCACACAACAGACAGTGGAAGGCCCCCATCAGCATCTCTACGCCAAAGACACCCACTGGTACGCCCCGGTGGGTACACGCTGGTTTGAAGTCATCGTCGACGAAAACGACGCCGTGTTGATCATCGATCCGCACCAACCCGGCCGACGCGGCCCCCCGCTGATTGCCAATCGCCTGGGTCAATGGTTCGTCGACACGCGCTTGCGCCTCCGTGCAGGCGGCCTGCGCAGCCGGCGCAAAAAAGGCGAAGCCCTCAGGCCACCTAAAATCAACGATTTACGCCAGCATCTGGCGACCTTCGACAGCGAGCGCCCCCAACGCCAACGCGATATTGAGGCCCTGCAAGGCGCCATCGACCGCACAGCGGACGACGCCAAAGCAGTCGCCAGAACCACCTTTCTCGAACAAGTGGATACACGCCTCAAAGAGATCGACGTGCCGATTTCCCAGCTCAAATCCCTGAATATTCTCGACACGGTGCCCAACTATCAGAACGCCATGGTCGGCTACCTGGAACATCAGCTATTTCTGGCGAGCTCCGCCATCAGCGAACAACAGATCCCGTTTCGCGAACAACTGGAAGCCATACATGGCCACCTCGACACCGAGGGTTTTGAAGAAGACGCCTTGCCTGCCGCTCACTACCGCGCCATGTACGCCGCGACGCAGGCCATGGTGGAGCGGATGGACTATCTGCAGGCGCGCTTCAAGGAGGCCCGCACCCTGGGCGTGCCAGGGGTCAAGCTGATCCAACTCTACGAACCGCACCTGCCCACGTATGCCGTTGATGATCTCAAGGCGTTCAGGATTACCCTGGGCCACTTCCTGTGCGTGTCAGAAAGCCAATCGGCCACACGCGCCGATGCCAGAGAAGCCTTGCACCGTATCGTCGATGTGGCGGAACTGGCGGTCCAAAGCGCCAGAGGCGCCATGAAGCCGGGCAACGTAGCGCCGCCGGCTCAGTTGATCGAGACCCTGGATAGCCTGATGGATCAGTTTTCCAGGGTGGACCAGAACCTGGTGGATCTGCCGGCGGAATTTCCCAACGACCTCAACAAGCCTCATCTGGAAAGCCTGCGCAAGCAGGTTGACGAATTCGCGCAACTCACTGAGAAGCAACTGACGACCCTGCTTCGCGAACGCAGAGCCATGGAGCCCACCGCAGGCCCGTCGCGCCCGGCCCCGAGGGCGAAGAAAAAATACATCAAGACGCGCTCCAAGGGTGTGGTGGTCGGCGATGAGCGTGAAAGCCCCGCCGAAGACGGCAAGACCCTGGTCGACGTGAAGGAACCCCTGACCGGCAAGGTGATTGCAACCTTCCATGAGAAAGAGCCGGGTGTTTGGGTCGAACGCGAACTGAAGCCCAAACCCGTTACCCGCACCCAGGCGCGTAACTTGGCAATCAGCATCAGCGACGGTCAGGCGCTGGTCGATGGGGTCGGCGCCTTTATCGCCAACAAGGAAGCCTGGGCGAAGGAAACCCGACAACTGCCGGTGGAAATCGAAGAACGCTTCCACCAGCACGCCAAAAAACTCGAACGGGCCAGCCAGGATATCGAAGAGGCGCTGACCTCCAGCAACCAGACAGAAAGCGCCTCGCCATCAGCCGCGTTGACTAACCGCAGCCTCAATGAGGCGATCACCCGGCTCTACCGGGAAGGCAAGCGGGTCATGATCGAGGTGCTCAAGCGCCGGCCACCGGAGGCGGCGCACGTCGAATTGCTCTTGCGCGAGGGCGCCGTGACGGTCGACCCGCCTGTCGGCCCCCGCACCCGACTCAGGGGGCGCGACAAGGGTTTCCTGCAGGAATATGCAGTGGTGGACGCCAACACCAAACGCCCGTTGTGGTACGCGCACTTTCACTACCCCACCCTCACCGGGCCGGAGGAAGCCTACACCGCAGCCCACCTGAAAAATCGGCAACAGCGACTGATGGGTGGCCGGTTCGAACCCTTGAGCGACATCGCCGTGTACCGCAGTGAAATCGGCCTGCATCTGGCCCGCTCGCTGTTCCTTAAAGCCAAGCCGCCTCAGCCCGCAGCCTGACCTGTCCAGGCCTCGCGCAACCGCCCGAGCGCCTGGCGGATCGCGGCCTCAGGCACCGCGGCAAAACCCAGCACCAGGCCGGCGCGCTGATCGGCCGATGGCCCGGCCTGCGTCAGCCAATAGCTGCTCAGGCCATTGACCTCCACGCCCACCGCGCGGGCCTGCGCCACCAGTTGTTGTTCGCGGGCGAGGCTGTCCACCCGCACGGTGAGGTGCAGGCCTGCGGCACTATTGGGCAGGCTGCCCACCCCCGGCAGCTCGCCCGGCCAGCCCTCCAGCAGTGCGTTACGCCGGCTGAGCGCAGCGCGGCGCATGCGCCGGATATGCCGCTGGAAGTGCCCCGCCGCCATGAATTCCGCCATCACCGCCTGGGTGCTGACCTCCGAATGCCGCACATCCACGGCGCGGCGCTGGGCGAACGCGTCGACCAGCGTCGGCGGCAACACCAGATAACCCAGGCGCAGCGCCGGGAACGCGACTTTGCCGAACGTCCCCACATACAGCACCCGCCCGCTGCGATCCAGGGCCGCCAGCGGGGCCAGCGGCGCGCCGCTGTAACGGTACTCGCCGTCGTAGTCATCCTCGACGATCCAGCCACCGCTGCGTTCGGCCCAGGCCAGCAACTCCAGGCGCCGGGCCAGGCTCATGACCACGCCCAGCGGGTACTGATGGGACGGGGTGACATACGCCAGGCGGCAGTTATCGAGGCGGTTCAATACGCTGCAGTCGATCCCCTCGCTGTCCACCGCCACACCCTGCAGCTGCGCACCGGCCAGGGCGAACGCATGACCGGCGGCGCGGTAGCCGGGATTTTCAATCGCCACGCTATCGCCGGGGGTCACCAGCAACTGTGCACAAAGGCTAATTGCCTGCTGTGCACCACTGGTGATCACAATTTGCTCAGCCGTGCATTGCATGCCCCGCGAACTGCGCAGGTAAGCGGCGATCAGCCCACGCAATCGCTCGTCCCCGGCCGGGTTGCCATAACACAGGCGTTCGAGGTCCGGCTTGCGCCAAAAAGCCGCACTCAGCTTGGCCCAGACGTCAAACGGGAACAGATCGAAGGCCGGAACCCCCACCCGGAATGCCCGTGGTGGACCGGTGGGCGGCAGGGGCAAATGGTTGTTTTCGAGGCGCTCCAGGGCCGCGCTGTGGATAACTTTTTCACGCGGAATATCGGCTTTTTTAGGGTCGATTGTGGATAAGGCTGGGGATAAGCCTGTTGAAAACCCTGTGGACAGTTTTGTGGATAGTTTTTTTGAGCTGGGCAGTTGGGCGACATAAGTCCCGTCGCCCACGCGGCTTTGCGTGAAGCCCTCGGCATACAGCTGATCGTAGGCGCGTACCACGCTGTTGCGCGAAATCGATAACGCCGCGGCCAGGTCGCGCGTGGCGGGCAAGCGCGTGCCGCTGGCCAGTCGCCCGTCCAGCACCCGCTGGCGCAGGGCTTCATACAGCTGGCGGGTCAGCCCCTGACGACGATCCAGCTCGATTCCCGCAGGGTTGAACGACAGCGGCGGCGCAGGGGGCGACATAGGGCAGGCTCCGTAATTGGACCTATAAAATGGGTCCTAGATGGCTCTTACAACGAACCATTAGCCTGCCTAGGATGCAGGCATTCGCCAAGGAATACTTTCATGTACATACCGCGCGCCTTTGCCCTCGACGATTTACCCGAACTGCAACAACTGATCCAGCACACACGCCTGGCGCAGGTGGTGACCATGGGTGAGCACGGCCTGCAAGCCAGCCACCTGCCGCTGCTGCTCAACCCGAACGAGGGCCCGAACGGTACGCTCTACGGCCACCTGGCCAAGGCCAACCCGCAGTGGCACGACCTGCAGAACGGCGGCGAAGCGCTGGTGATTTTTGCCGGGGCCGACGCCTATGTCAGCCCGGCGTTTTACCCGGCCAAGGCCGAGCACGGCAAAGTGGTGCCCACCTGGAATTACCTGGCGGTGCACGCCTACGGCACGGCCGACGTGTTTACCGACGCCGAGCGCCTGCTCGGCGTGGTCAGCGCCCTCACCGACCGCCACGAAGGCCGCCGCGCCCAGCCCTGGAAAGTCAGCGACGCGCCGGCCGACTACATTGAAGGCATGCTCAAGGCCATCGTCGGTTTCGCCTTGCCCATCGAACGCCTGATCGGCACACGCAAACTCAGCCAGAACCGCAGTGCCGCCGACATCCAGGGCGTGCGCGAAGGGCTGGCCACCAGCCTTGACGTGCGCGACCAGACCCTCGCCCGTTTTATTCCTCAAGGAACCCCAGAATGAGCCCGATCGACATCCGCCCGGTCACCGCCGCCGACCACGCCGCCTGGCTGCCGCTGTGGCACGCGTATTTGCAGTTCTACAACACCGAACTGCCGGACGCCGTCAGCCAGAGCACCTGGCAACGCCTGCTCGACGCCCGTGAGCCGACCCATTCCGCGCTCGCCTGGCAAGACGGCAAAGCGGTGGGCATGGTCAACTTCATCTACCACCGCTCCAACTGGAGCATTGAAAACTCCTGCTACCTGCAAGACCTATTGGTGGACCCGGCCCAGCGCGGCACCGGGGTTGGCCGCACATTGATCGAATTCGTCTACGCCACGGCCAAAGCCGACGGCTGCTGCAAGGTCCATTGGCTGACCCACGAGACCAATGCCACCGCGATCCAACTGTACGAACGCATTGCCGAACGCCCAGGTTTCATCCAATTTCGCAAAGGTCTTTAAGGAGCGCAGCATGTCCACCTCTCTCGCCGACTGGCAAGGCGTCCCGGCGCCCACGGTACAACTGCTCGAAGGGCGTTTCATTCGCCTGGAAAAACTCGACCCGGCGCGCCACGCCGACGGTCTGTGGCACGCCCTCGAAGGCCCCGGCGCCGACCCCAAGCTGTGGGACTATTTGCCGTATGGCCCGTTCAGCGACCGCGCCGCGTTCGATGCCTGGCTCAACAACCATGCCCAGCACAACGAGCCGTATTTCTTCAGCGTGATCGACCGCGCCAGCGGCGATGTGCAGGGCATCCTCAGCCTGATGTCCATCGTCCCGGCCCACGGGCGCATCGAAATCGGCCACGTCACCTTCGGCGCGCCGATGCAGCGCTCGCCGAAAAGCACCGAAGCCGTGTATCTATTGGCCAAGCATGCTTTCGAACTGGGCTACCGCCGGCTGGAGTGGAAGTGCAACAACGGCAATGCCCGCTCCAAATATGCCGCCGAGCGGCTGGGGTTCAGTTTTGAAGGGGTGTTCCGCCAGCACATGGTCGTCAAGGGGCAGAACCGGGACACGGCGTGGTATTCGATTCTGGACTCGGAATGGCCGCCGATCGGGGCGGGGTTTGAGCAATGGCTGTCGGAGGCCAACCAGGCAGGTTCGGGGCAATTGAAAAGCCTGGCGGAGTGCCGCGCCTAAATCCCACAGACAGCGCAGCAGCAAAATATGAGAGCGGGCTTGCCCGCGAGGCGGTGGGTCAGTCGAGATTGATTTTCGACTGGCCTACCGCTATCGCGGCATAGGTATCTACACATCCGATGGCGCAGACAACCCCAGTCGTATCGCGAGCGGTTGCTTTGCTTTTGCTCTGTTTTTGATTTTGATCTTAGGCGCCCCGTTAACCACGCTGGCCGAACGCAGGCTTGAATCCGTGGGCAACCCGGCAGGACGCCGGGTTAGCCGTCATGGGCCAGGGATGGCCCATGACGGCGGCCCACGGATTCAAGCCTGCGTTCGGGCATGCCGAGCCTAGGCGAGGCACCGAGTGGTGGGGCAAGAGCGTTTTGCTTACTTTTGCGCTTTTCAAAAGTGAGCCGCCGTAAGGGCGGAACCCATAGCAGCCGTTACCTGAATAATGGATATGTACTCATTCCAACCCGAATAAAGGGTCGGCCCACAGGCCGCCACGGGGGCAAGCTCCATCGCCACAGGTCCGTCGAACTACCCATAAAATGGTGTAGATACCCATGGCTATCGGGGGCAAGCGCCCTCCCACACTCGGTCGTCAGCGCCATCCGCACGGGGTGTCAGTCGGCAAGCTGCTTGGCCAGCACCGCAATATGCTCCGGCCCGATCCCGCAGCAACCGCCTAAATGGCTGGCTCCGCGCTTCTGCCAATCGGCCGCCCATTGCAGGTAGCCCGGCGGGTCAAGGTCTTCGCGCAACGGGTCGAGGCCGTCGTTGGCCGTGGCCTCCTTGGGCTGCGGCGGGAAGGCGTTGGCGTAGGCGCCGATCTGGATCGCCACCCCCAGGCGCTCGAAGGTCTGGCGTGCCGCGTCAATCGCCGCGCCAATCACTTCCGGTTGGCTGCAGTTGAACAACAGCACCTGCACCCCCAGTTGCGCAGCCGCTTCGGCCGCCTCTGCCACCGGCTCGCCGGAACGCAGGCGCGGCACCTCGTCGGTGTCTTCGTCCTTCAGGGTAAACGACAGCCAGAACGGTTTGCCGTCCGCCGGCAGACCGGCATGGATGGCCCGCGCCTCGACAATCGAACTCTGGGTTTCCGCCAGCCACAGGTCAACATAAGGCGCCAAGCCAGTCACCAGGGGCGTCAGCAGCTCGCTGACCCGATCGGCTTCAAACAGGTCGGGCCGATAAGAACCGAACAGTGGCGGCAGGGAACCTGCCACACGTACCGCTTGGCCGGATGCCAGCACCGCACGCCGCGCCAATTCACCGGCCAACGCCGCCAGGGCCTGGCCCTCGGCGGCAAACCGCGCTTCGCCAATATGAAACGGTACAACGGCGTAGCTGTTGCTGGTGATCACGTTGGCGCCGCTCTGGATGTAAGCCGCGTGTACCGCCTCCACCGCCTGCGGTGCTTCACTCAATGCCAGCGCTGACCACTCCGGCTGCCGGAACGGCGCGCCTCGGCGTTGCAGTTCGCGGCCCATGCCACCATCGAGAATTACTGTGCGTGCTGCGGCCATATACTTTTTACTCATAAGCTTATGAAAATAACTCACTATGAGAGTCGCCCTTATAACTATTTAATACGGTAAATTCGCTCCATAACAACTTCTTTTTGATTCGGGTGTCTCTCTTGAAACTAAAACCGCTACTGGCCCTGGGCCTGACCATGCTGGCTGCCTCCACCCAAGCCTTCGGCGGTGCAACCCTGGACCGGGTTGAGAAAAACCACGAACTGGTCGGTGTGCTGATGGAAAGCTACCCACCCTTCTCGTTCCTCAACGAGCAGAACCAGCTCGACGGTTTCGACGTCGACGTGGCCAAGGCCGTCGCGCAAAAACTCGGCGTGAAACTGCGCCTGGAGACCCCTTCCTGGGACGTGATCGCCGCCGGTCGCTGGAGCGGGCGTTACGACATTTGCATCTGCTCGATGACCCCAAGCAAGGCCCGCGCTGAAGTGTTCGACTTCCCGGTGGAGTACTACGCCTCGCCTGCGGTGATCGTGGTCAATGCCAAGGATGAGCGCATCCACGGCGCCAAGGACCTGAGCGGCAAGAAAGTCGGCCTCACCAGCGCCTCCAGCTACGAGAGCTACCTGAACAAAAACCTGGTGATCGAAGGCGCCGAAGACACCCAACTGCAGTACCCGTTCGAGAACGTGCAGATTGCCCCCTACGACACCGACAACGTGGCTTTCCAGGACCTGGGCCTGGGCGCCGGTGTGCGCCTGGATGCGATCCTCACCAACCTGGTCACCGCCCAACCGCGCCTGAGCCAGGACAAGCGCTTCAAGCTGGTCGGCGAAGCGCTGTACGCCGAGCCCAACTCGGTGGCCATCGAAAAAGGCGACCCGCAGTGGGACAGCAAAGTCCGTGAAGTCTTTGCACAACTGAAACAGGACGGCACCTTGAGCAAGTTGTCGCAAAAATGGATCGGTGCCGACATCAGCCAATGACCGCACTCCCCACTCCGCCCAAGCCGCCGACCAGCGCGTCGCGGCTACAGCGACTCTTCGGTTTTCGCACGCGCCTGTACCTGACTTGGGCCGCGCTGTTTTGCCTGTTCGCCAGTTTCTTCCTGAGCTTTGACCTGAAGTTCTCGATCATCCTCGACAAGCTGCCCAACCTGGTCGGCGTGCACCTGGCGCCCAACGGGTTTCTGCAAGGCGCGGCGCTGACCTTGTTCCTGTGCCTGTGCTCGATCGCGGCTTCGTCGGTACTGGGCTTTATCACCGCACTGGGGCGCCTGTCGAAAAGCGCGGTGGCCTTTGGCGTCGCGAGTTTCTATGCCTCGTTCTTTCGCGGTACGCCGCTGCTGATCCAGATCCTGCTGATCTATCTGGGCCTGCCGCAACTGGGCCTGGTGCCGGGCGCCATCGTCGCCGGGATCATCGCGCTGTCGCTGAACTATGGCGCCTACCTGAGCGAGATCTTCCGCGCCGGTATCCTCGGCGTACCCCACGGCCAACGGGAAGCCGCCCTGGCCCTGGGCATGCGCGACAGTGCGATCTTCTGGCACGTCACCCTGCCCCAGGCCATGCGCACCATCATCCCGCCCGCCACCAACCAGTTCATCTCAATGCTCAAGGACTCGTCCCTGATCTCGGTGATGGGCGTGTGGGAAGTGATGTTCCTCGCGCAGTCCTACGGCCGCTCCAGCTATCGCTATATCGAAATGCTCACCACGGCGGCGATCATTTACTGGGTGATGTCCCTCGGCCTGGAACTGATCCAGGCGCGCATGGAGCGGCATTACGGCAAGGGGTATGTGCGACGGGGGTGAGGACTTGTTCAGATGAGTTTTTAATCGCTCTGCACTAGAGACAACTCCCGCAAACCAGGGGTCGAGAGCCTGACAGTTATCGCCCCGCCATCTCGCTAAATTTCCGGCCTCATTCATCAGAGGTTGGGATCACATGTCCTTTACACACCAACGACTTGTACTTGTCATGGCGCTTGCGATCAGCGCCGCCAGCCTTCAACAGGCCCAGGCGCGGGGCGATATCGAATACCGGCCGTATCATTTCCAACCCTATGACGCGCTTGATGCTGAGTGGGCCGACGCGTCGCCTGAAAAAGCCGAACCCATCGACGGTTACCTCACTGGGCAAGCCACCACGCACAATGGCTTGCAGGTCGCCAAGGCCCTGGAACCCGCGCTGGTTCAATTGCTGGCGTCCGGCAAATTGACCTCCGAACAGATCAAAGAGCTGGAAAAGTTCGATGCCGCGCTCGCCAATCATCCCGGCGGCATCGGCGCGGCCCTTGAGCAATTGGCCGGCAGCCAGAACGCCAACCTCGCCGCTGCGACCCAAAACACCACGCAGCAACTGAGCGCCCAACTGCTTTCGATCCTGCGCACCCTGCCCGCCGACGACGATGGCCACTTCTGGCTCAAGGGCCTGGGCAATGACGGCACGCTCGACAAAAAAGCCGGCAGCGCCGGCCTGAAACACGGTACCCAAGGCCTGTTGCTGGGTGCCGACTGGGCGCTGGACCACGCCTGGCGTGTCGGCGTGATGGGCGCCAAATCCAGCAGCCACCTCGACGCCCAGCGTTTCTCCGCCGACCTCGACAGCTGGCACCTGGGCGGCTACGCCGTGCGTCAGGACGGCCCGTTGGCCCTGCGCCTGGGGGCGATCTACAGCAGCCATGACGGGCAGAACAAGCGCAGCGTCAAGCTGCTCGATTACGCCGAGCAGCTCAGGGGTAATTACACCGCCCACAGCCAAACCGTCTTCTCCGAAATGGGTTACCAATTGGGCAGTGCGGATTTCAGCGTGGAACCCTTCGCCGGCCTCGGTTACCAGCGCTATCACCGCGACGGTTTCAAGGAGCGGGGTGGCCTGAGCGCGCTGAACGTCGGCTCACAAAACCAACAGAATCTGAGCAGCACTTTTGGCCTTCGCCTGGCGTCGCTGTATCGGTTCGATAATCAGATGAGCCTGACACCCCACCTCAGCACCCGTTGGAAACACCTCTACGGCGATGTCGACAGCCAGGTCCGCCAATCCTTTCGCTATACGCCGGTGCAAAGCGACGGCTTTACCCTCCAGGGCACGTCGCTGGACCGCAATAGCCTGAACGTCGAGGCCGGCCTGGACCTCGCACTGTCGCCGCAACACACCGTGGGCCTGACCTACGCCAACGAAACAGGCAACCATAGCCGCAATCAGGGCCTGATGGGCCAGTGGCAAATGAAGTTCTGACCCCCGCAGCACCCGACGGCCAAATGGCGCGCAAAAAAAAGGGGAGCACCTGCTCCCCCGAGGATTAAGCGGTAGTGTCGAAGGCTGGATCAGCCTTCGATTTCAATCAGGATTTCGCCAGGGTTCACCCGGTCGCCCTTGGCCACGTGAACGGCGGTCACCTTGCCGGCAATCGCTGCCTGCACTTCGGTTTCCATCTTCATCGCTTCAGTAATCAGCACCGCCTGGCCGGCCTTGACCACGTCGCCTGGCTTGACCAGCACGTCGACGATATTGCCCGGCATCGTGGTGCTCACATGGCCTGGCTCGGTGGCTTGCTTGCGCTTGCTGCCGCCACCGCCGACGAACTCGTTGAGCGGTTCGAACACCACTTCTTCGGGCATGCCGTCGATGGACAGGTAGAAGTGACGCTTGCCTTCAGCCTTCACGCCGACCCCCGTGATGTCGACGCGGTAGCTTTCGCCGTGGACGTCGATGACGAACTCGGTCGGCACGCCTTCGCCACCGACACGGGCCACGCCGCCGGCTTCCGGGATCGGCAGCAGCACTTCAGGGGTCAGGGTACCGGCGTCGCGTTCTTCGAGGAACTTGCGGCCAATGTCCGGGAACATGGCGTAGGTCAGCACATCTTCTTCAGACTTGGCCAACGCACCGATTTCACCGCGCAGCCTGGTCATTTCCGGCTTGAGCAGGTCGGCCGGGCGCACGTCGATCACGTCTTCGCTGCCGATGGCCTGGCGACGCAGTTGCTCGTTCACCGTGCCCGGCGCCTTGCCGTAGCCGCCTTGCAGGTAGAGCTTCACTTCGTTGGTGATGGTCTTGTAGCGCTCGCCGGCCAGCACGTTGAAGAACGCCTGGGTGCCGACGATCTGCGAGGTTGGGGTGACCAGCGGGGGGAAACCAAGGTCTTCACGCACGCGCGGAATTTCAGCCAGCACTTCGCCCATGCGGTTGAGTGCGCCCTGCTCTTTGAGCTGGTTGGCCAGGTTGGAAATCATCCCGCCCGGCACCTGGTTGACTTGCACGCGGGTGTCGACCGAGGTGAATTCGCTTTCGAACTGGTGGTACTTCTTACGCACGGCATAGAAGTACAGGCCGATTTCCTGCAACAGTTCCAGGTCGAGGCCGGTGTCGAATTCGCTGCCTTTAAGGGCCGCGACCATCGACTCGGTACCAGGATGGCTGGTGCCCCAGGCGAAGCTGGAGATGGCGGTGTCGATGTGGTCGGCACCGTTTTCGATGGCCTTGAGTTGGCACATCGCGGCCAAACCCGCCGTGTCGTGCGAGTGGATGAACACCGGCAGGCTCTGCTCGGCTTTCAGCGCTTTGACCAACTCGCCAGTGGCATACGGCGTCAGCAGGCCGGCCATGTCCTTGATCGCCACCGAGTCGCAACCCATGGACTCCATTTGCTTGGCCTGGGCCACAAACGCGTCGATGGTGTGTACCGGGCTGGTGGTGTAGGCAATGGTGCCCTGGGCATGTTTGCCGGCGGCTTTGACCGCTTCGATGGCCACGCGCAGGTTACGCACGTCGTTCATCGCGTCGAAGATGCGGAACACGTCGATACCGTTGACGGCGGCCTTGGCGACGAAGGCTTTAACCACGTCGTCGCTGTAGTGGCGGTAGCCCAGCAGGTTCTGGCCGCGCAGCAGCATTTGCAGGCGCGTGTTAGGCAACGCGGCGCGCAGTTTGCGCAGGCGCTCCCACGGGTCTTCTTTCAGAAAGCGCACGCAGGCGTCAAAGGTCGCGCCGCCCCAGACTTCCAGGGACCAGTAGCCGACTTGGTCGAGCTTGTCGCAGATCGGCAGCATGTCTTCGGTGCGCATGCGGGTGGCCAGCAACGATTGGTGGGCGTCGCGCAGGATGGTGTCGGTGACAAAGATCTTCTTGCTCATTGTTATATTCCTCACAGGCCTGCGTGGGCGGCGATGGCGGCGGCGATGGCCAGGGCCAGCTCTTCGGGTTTGCGCTTGATCGAGTAGTTGGTCAGCTCGGGGTGGCTTTCCACAAAACTGGTGTTGAACTGGCCGCTGCGAAATTCCGGGTTGCGCAGGATTTCCTGGTAGTAGGCGGCGGTGGTTTTCACGCCTTGCAGGCGCATGTCATCCAGGGCACGCAGGCCACGGTCCATGGCTTCTTCCCAGGTCAACGCCCAGACCACCAGTTTCAGGCACATGGAGTCGTAGAACGGCGGGATGGTGTAGCCGGTATAGATCGCCGTGTCGGTGCGCACGCCGGGGCCGCCGGGCGCGTAATAGCGGGTGATCTTGCCGAAGCTCGGCAGGAAGTTGTTCTTCGGGTCTTCGGCGTTGATCCGGAACTGCAACGCAAAACCACGGTGCTGGATGTCTTCCTGCTTCACCGACAGCGGCAGGCCCGAGGCGATACGGATCTGCTCGCGAACGATGTCGATCCCGGTGATTTCTTCGGTGATGGTGTGTTCCACCTGCACCCGGGTGTTCATCTCCATGAAGTACACCTCGCCTTCGGCGAGCAGGAACTCCACGGTACCGGCGTTCTCGTAGCCCACCGCCTTGGCCGCGCGCACCGACAGGTCGCCGATGTAGGCGCGCTGTTCAGGGGTCAGTTGCGGGCTCGGGGCGATTTCGATGAGCTTCTGGTTGCGGCGCTGGATCGAGCAATCGCGCTCGAACAGATGCACCACGTTGCCAAAGCTGTCACCGAGGATCTGCGCTTCGATGTGCTTGGGATTGACGATGCATTTTTCCAGGAACACTTCCGCCGAACCGAAGGCCTTGGTGGCTTCGGAAATCACACGCGGGAAGGCTTGCTCCAATTCTTCGCGGCTGTTGCAACGACGAATGCCGCGACCGCCACCGCCGGAGGTGGCCTTGAGCATCACCGGGTAACCGATACGGTCGCCTTCGACGAGGGCTTCGGCGATGTCGGCGACGTTGCCTTCCGTGCCGGGAGTGACCGGTACGCCGGCCTTGATCATGCTGCGGCGCGCTTCGGTCTTGTCACCCATGCGGCGAATCACTTCCGCCGATGGACCGATGAATTTAATCCCACGTTCGGCGCAAATATCCGCCAATTCGGCGTTTTCCGACAGGAAGCCGTAACCAGGGTGCAACGCATCGCAACCGGTTTCCACGGCCAGGTTCACCAGCTTGCGCGGGTTCAGGTAACCGGCCAGGGGCTCGGCCCCGATGCTGTGGGCCTCGTCGGCACGCTTGACGTGCAACGCGTGGCGGTCGGCGTCGGAATAGACCGCGACCGAGCGAATGCCCATCTCGGCGCACGCACGCACGATTCGGACGGCAATTTCACCACGGTTGGCGATCAGGATCTTTTTTATCACTTGGAAATTCCCTTGAGCCGATTGCTGCGTTCTTCGACCCGCTAGACCCGGGTCGGCGCGTGACTAAATGTTTCAAGCCAGTCGCGAGACACACACTAAGCCCGTTGAGAGATTAACAAAAATCAATAATTATTGGGTCGTGCATAAGTAAAGACTTATAGTTGGCCGATTGAACGCGACCGAGGGGTTTTAAAAAATGCGTAAGTCATTGATGAGGCTGACATTACGTCAACTTCAGATTTTCAATGAGGTGTGTGATTTGCGCTCCTACAGCCGTGCGGCTGAGGAAATGTCCCTAACCCAACCGGCCGTTAGCCTACAAATTCGCCAGTTGGAAGAGCTGATCGGCCAGCCACTGTTCGATTACGTCGGCAAGAAGCTCTACATGACCGAGGCGGCCGAAGCCCTGCAACGGGCCAGCCGCGATATTTTCGGGCGCCTGGAAAACCTCGATATGCAGTTGTCGGACATGCAAGGCTCGCTGCAGGGTCAGTTGAAACTGGCGGTGGAATCCAGCGCCAAGTACTTCGTGCCGCACCTGTTTGCCGCGTTCAAGCGCCTGCATCCGGAGGTGCAATTGCATCTGACGGTGGTCAACCGCGCCCAAGTGATCCGCCGACTGTCGGACAACCGTGATGACCTGGTGATCATGTCCATGGTGCCCCAGGACATGGGCCTCGAATTCCTGCCGTTCCTCAACAATCCGATTGTCGCCGTGGCGCCGCCCGACCACCCCTTGAGCCTGCAGGGGCCGCTGCGCCTGAAAGACCTGGAGCCTTACACGCTGCTGCTGCGCGAACCGGGCTCCGGCACGCGGCTGGCGTGCGAGGAATACTTCAAGGAAAAACGCGTGCACTTCACCCAGACGGTGGAAGTCGCCTCCGCCGAGGCGCAGCGTGAGTGCGTAGTGGCCGGGTTGGGCGTGGCCTTGTTGACGCGCCACGCCCTGAACCTGGAACTGGCCACCGGCGGGCTCAAGGAGCTGCCGGTGGAAGAGCTGCCGCTGTACCGCAGTTGGTGCCTGGTGCAGGCCAAGGCCAAGCGCCTGTCACCGGTGGCCCATGCGTTCCTGGGCTTTATCCGCAGCGAGCGGGTGCAGATCAGCGTGCTGGCTGAGCGCTTCGCTGGGCAGCCGCGGGTGCCTGCCAGTGCAGTTCCGGGTAGTCCGTGATGCTTTGCAGCAATTGGCGTTGATCACAGCGGTCTTCGATTGCGCGACGGAACGCCATGCGGCGCTGGTCTTCCTGCTGACGACGGGTCTTGACGGAGCTGTTGCTATCTTCGTAGGGCCGGGCCATTTGGAGTCTCCCAATGCGAGTGCGGGGAGTTCAGGATGGGCGTGGGGGATGACGGTTTGGCGGCGCGGGGATGACAGGACGATGAATCTTCTGGACAGGCAAGAAATGCAAATGTGGGAGGGCGCGTGCTCCCGATGACGAAGTGTCAGTCGACATCCAATCGACTGATCCACCGCTATCGGGGGCAAGTCGAATCGTCGCACCGCCCCTCCCACATTTGGATCGCCGTGTGGCGCTTAGTCGTCGAGGGCTTTAACGGACTTGGGCGAGAGACGCAGGCTGCGCAAGCTGCGCTTCACGCTCTTGAGGTGGTTGACCAGGCTCGGCCCGCGCGCCATGGCCACGCCCATCGCCAGCACGTCGATCACCACCAGGTGGGCGATGCGCGAGGTCAACGGAGTGTAGATTTCGGTGTCTTCGTGAACATCGATCGCCAGGTTGATAGTGGACAGTTCCGCCAACGGCGTCTGGCTCGGGCACAGGGTGATCAGCGTGGCGCCGCTTTCACGCACCAGGTTGGCGGTGATCAGCAAGTCTTTGGAGCGGCCGGACTGGGAGATACAGATGGCTACGTCGGTCGGCTTCAACGTCACGGCCGACATCGCCTGCATGTGCGGGTCGCTGTAGGCCGCCGCCGTCAGCAGCAGTCGGAAGAACTTGTGCTGGGCATCGGCCGCAACCGCACCCGACGCACCAAAACCGTAGAACTCGACACGCTGGGCCTGGGACATCGCCGTCACCGCCTTCTGCAGCTCCACCGGGTCGAGCTTCTCGCGCACTTCCATCAGGGTGTGCAGCGTGGTGTCGAAGATCTTGAGGCTGTAGTCAGCGACAGAATCGTCTTCGTGAATCGCAAACTGACCGAAGCTCGCGCCGGCGGCCAGGCTTTGGGCCAGTTTGAGTTTCAGGTCCTGGAAGCCGGAACAACCGATGGCGCGGCAGAAGCGCACGATGGTCGGCTCACTGATGCCCACGCTGTGGGCCAGGTCAGCCATGGAACTGTGCATTACGGCCGCAGGGTCAAGCAGCACGTGGTCGGCAACCTTGAGTTCCGATTTGCGTAACAGGTGGCGCGACTGGGCGATATGTTGCAACAGGTTCAAAGGACAGGACTCTTGTTGTTGGCCAATGCCAGGGATGTAGCAAGTTTGTAGTTATACTACAAGAATTGCCGTTTTGCCCGTCCGATGCATCACTAAATCGCCCTGCTGCCCTTTGAATCTAAGGGCAGCCAAGTTGTAGCCACAAAGGCTGAAGGCACGTCCCTAGGAAAAATCTGCATTTTTTCGTAACAACTCTGCCAGCCCTTCGGCCGCCATCGGCCGACTGATCAAGTAGCCCTGCACCTCGTCGCAATGCTCCCCACGCAGGAAATCCAACTGCTGCTGATCTTCCACCCCTTCAGCCACCACCTTGAGCGCCAAACCGTGGGCCATGGCGATGATCGCGCGGGTAATGGCCGCGTCTTCCCGCCCCTGGCCGAGGCCGCGGATAAAGGTCTGGTCGATCTTCACGTAGTCCACGGGGATGCGCTTGAGGTAACTGAGAGACGAGTAGCCGGTACCGAAATCGTCGATGGCCAACTTCACCCCCAGGTCGCGCAGTTGCTGGAAGGTGGCGATGATGTGCTCGACACTGTCGAGCAACTGGCTTTCGGTCAGCTCAAGCTCAAGGTATTGCGGGTCCAGGCCGGTTTCTTCCAGCACCTGGCGGACCAGGCTGACCAGCTTGCCTTGACGCAGTTGATGCACCGACAGGTTCACCGACACGCGTATCGGCGCCAGCCCCTGACGCTGCCACTCACAGGCCTGCCAGCAGGCCTGGCGCAGGACGAATTCGCCCAACGGCACGATCAGCCCGGTTTCTTCGGCCAGGCCGATGAAGTCGCCTGGCGGCACCATGCCCCACTGCGGATGCTCCCAACGAATCAACGCCTCGGCGGCGTTCAGCTTGCCGGTGGCCAAACACAATTTCGGTTGGTAGAACACCGACAGCTGACGCTCGTCGAGGGCCTTGCGCAGTTGGTTTTCCAGCTGCAAACGCTCCAGGGTGCTGGCTTGCAGGCTGTCGGTGTAGAACTGGAAATTATTCCCGCCCAGGTGTTTGGCGTGTTGCATGGCCATGTTCGCCTGGCTGACCAACGCCGAAATTTCCCGCGCATTATCCGGGAGCAGGCTGACACCCATCGAGGCGCTGACCACCAATTCATGCCCGTCCACCGCCACCGGCACGCGCAACTTGGCCAGCAGGCGCGTGGCCACGCGCGCCAGGCTTGAGAGGTTGCCGTAGGCATCGAAGAGCACGGCGAACTCATCCCCGGACAAACGCGCAATGGTGTCGGCTTCGGGCAAGGCGTTGATCAGTCGGCGCGCCATTTTTTGCAACAATTGGTCGGCGACGTCATGGCCCAGGCTGTCGTTGAGCAACTTGAAACGGTCGAGGTTGATATGCAGCAACGCCAGGCTGCGCCCACCTTGCCGCACCCGCTGGTGCGCTTCGCGCAGCCGTTCACGAAACAGCGAGCGGTTGGCCAGGCCGGTCAACTCGTCATAGTGCGTGAGGTAGCGCATACGCTCCTCGGATTCACGCCGCGCCGATAGATCGGCGAAGAAGCCCACGATATGGCTGACGTTTCCTCGAATATCGCGCACCACGTTCAGTTGCAGCCACTGCGGGTACAGCTCGCCATTCTTGCGGGTCTCTACCAACTCGCCCTGCCAGGTGCCGCGACTGAGCAGCGCCTGGCGGATGACCGGGAAATGCCGCCGGGCATCGCGGCTGCACGGCAACTCCACCACATTGCGTCCGAGCATGTCGTCGATATCAAAGCCGGTGACCCGACTGAAGGCCTGGTTGACGGCGATCAGCGCGTAGTCCGGGTCCAGAATCACAATACCTTCGCTGGCCGCTTCGAATACGGTCGAGGCCAGGCGTTGCTGTTCTTCCAACACTTTGCTCGCGCTGATGTCGCGGCGCGTGCCAAGCATGCGGGTCACGCGACCGCTGCGCGAACGCTCCACGGCGCGGCCACGGTCTTCGATCCACACCCAATGGCCATCGCCATGGCGCACCCGGTATTCCACCTGATAATCCTCGCTGCGGCCCTTGAGGTGCTCCACCAGCGCACGCTTGAGCAGCGGCAAGTCGTCGGGATGCAGGCGCGGTTTGAGGTGGCTGAGCATCGCCGTGACGTACTCGGGCTCCAGGCCGAACAGCTCCTTGAGCTGGGTGTGGTGGACTTCATCGGTTTGCAGGTTCCAGTCCCACAGGCCCAATTCGCTGGCTTGCAGCGCCATCGCCAGGCGCGCTTCGCTTTTATTCAGCGCCAGGCTGGCGGCGTCCAGCTCCTGGCTGCGTTGCGCCACGCGGTCCTGCAGGCCGATTTGCGCTTCACGCAGTTCCTGCTCAACCTGGCGGCGCTGCTCGACTTCGCGCACCAGGTCCTGATTCAACTGTTCACTGCGCTGCTGCGCCTGTTGCAAATGCTCGATCAGCGCCTGGTTTTGAAAGCGCCGCAACAGCCCGTGCTGGATCAGGCGATTGACCTGCCACGCCACCACACTCAAAGACCCCAGCAGGATCAGGCCGAGCACACCCCACCCCTGTTGTTGCTCGGCGCCGTTCCAGAAGAGATAGACGATGGCCGGCACCAGGCACGGCAGCGCGAATGACAGGAACGCCGACAGGCTCACCGCATAGGCGACGCTGGCGGACAACGTCGCCGCGCCGATCAGGCCGAACACCCAAGCCTGCTGCATAAAGCTGTCCGCTGGCACCAGGGCAATGGCGGCGGTGGCCAGGGTCAGGCCGCTGACCGCTGAGCCGAGCATGAACATGCGCCGCCAGATCGGTTGGGCCTGGCGGCTGGGCATCGCCGAGTCAAAGGCGGCCACCTGGATCACGCGCAACGCCACCAGCGCCAGCAGCCAGACCAGCCAGATGCTGTCGAGCAGGTAGTGTTTGGGGTTCCAGATCAACCAGGCGCAGACCAGGCCGTTGACCAGCATCAATAAGGTCGGCAGCAGCGAACCCTGGTAGAGCAGGCGCGTGCGTTCGACCGCCATCTCGGTAGCGTAGTGTTTTCGGATAACCTGCGCGGGCGCCGCCGTGGGGCCAAACAGGTCGGTGCTAAGGGTCATAGGCGGTGTTCTTATAATGGTGAGCCCGAAACGTCGACGGAGCATACACAAGCAAGCGCCTGGGCCAAACTGCTGCGCGTCATAAAAACCACCGGGGCGTGCCACGCAAACCTCGGGGCCAGACAGCTTGAGCGAGGCGCTGCGCGGCCTGCGGCCCATGACCGACCGGTCATCAGCGCCGCCAGAATGCCCACCCGTCCAGGATTGCCATGGATGTTTTCCGTCGACCACCCGGCATTGGGATTTGCCCCACTCCCCCGCGGGCCATAGAATGCGCCGATGCGCGATGATCTCTCCCTTTTGCTGAACTCCCTCAACGATGCCCAACGCCAGGCCGTAGCGGCCCCCGTTGGCCGTCAGTTGGTCCTGGCCGGTGCTGGCTCCGGTAAAACCCGAGTGCTGGTGCACCGTATCGCCTGGTTGATCCAGGTCGAGAACGCGTCCCCGCATTCCATCTTGTCGGTGACCTTCACCAATAAGGCCGCTGCCGAGATGCGCCACCGCATCGAGCAGTTGATGGGCATCAGCCCGGCCGGCATGTGGGTGGGCACCTTCCACGGCCTGGCGCACCGCCTGTTGCGGGCGCATTGGCAGGAAGCGGGCCTGGCCCAGACCTTCCAGATCCTCGACAGCGATGACCAGCAACGCCTGGTCAAGCGCGTGATCCGCGAGCTGGGCCTCGACGAACAGCGTTGGCCGGCGCGCCAGGCCCAGTGGTTCATCAACGGCCAGAAAGACGAAGGCCTGCGCCCGCAACATATCCAGGCCAGCGGCGATTTGTTCCTGGCCACCATGCGCAGCATTTATGAAGCCTACGAGGCCGCCTGCGCGCGCGCCGGCGTGATCGACTTCTCCGAGTTGCTGCTGCGCGCCCTCGACCTGTGGCGCGATAACCCCGGCCTGCTGGCCCATTACCAGAAACGCTTCCGGCATATCTTGGTGGACGAGTTCCAGGACACCAACGCCGTGCAGTACGCCTGGTTGCGCCTGTTAGCCAAGGGCGGCGACAGCCTGATGGTGGTGGGCGACGACGACCAGTCGATCTACGGCTGGCGCGGCGCGAAAATCGAGAACATCTACCAGTATTCCGAAGACTTCCCGGACGCGGTCACCATCCGCCTGGAGCAGAACTACCGCTCCACCGCCGGTATCCTCAAGGCCGCCAACGCCTTGATCGCCAATAACACCGGGCGCCTGGGCAAAGAGCTGTGGACCGACGGCGGCGAAGGCGAAGCGATCAACCTGTACGCGGCGTTCAACGAGCACGACGAAGCGCGCTACGTGGTGGAAACCATCGAAAGCGCATTGAAAACCGGCCTGGCCCGCAGCGACATCGCGATTCTGTACCGTTCCAACGCCCAATCGCGGGTGCTGGAAGAAGCCTTGCTGCGCGAGCGCATCCCGTACCGCATTTACGGCGGCCAGCGCTTCTTCGAGCGCGCCGAAATCAAGAACGCCATGGCCTACCTGCGTTTGCTGGAAGGCCGTGGCAACGATGCGGCGCTGGAGCGGGTGATCAATATCCCGGCCCGTGGCATCGGCGAAAAAACCGTTGAAGCGATTCGCGACCATGCCCGCCATGCCGATGTGTCGATGTGGGAAGCCATGCGCTTGCTGATCGCCAACAAAGGCCTGACAGGCCGTGCCGCCGGGGCGTTGGGGGTGTTTGTCGAGCTGATCGAAAACCTGACGGCCAAGTGCGCAGAAATGCCCCTGCATTTGATGACCCAGACCGTGATCGAGCAGTCCGGGCTGATTGCCTATCACGAAGCGGAAAAAGGCGAGAAAGGCCAGGCCCGGGTCGAAAACCTTGAGGAACTGGTCAGCGCCGCCCGCGCATTTGAAAACACCGAGGCCGATGAAGAGCTGACCCCGCTCGCCGCGTTCCTCGGCCATGCGTCGCTGGAAGCCGGCGATACCCAGGCCGATGAGCATGAAGACAGCATCCAACTGATGACCTTGCACAGCGCCAAGGGCCTGGAGTTTCCTTACGTGTTCCTGGTGGGCATGGAAGAAGGCCTGTTCCCCCACAAGATGAGCCTGGAAGAGCCCGGCCGCCTTGAGGAAGAACGCCGCCTGGCCTACGTGGGCATTACCCGGGCGATGCAGAACCTGGTGATGACCTACGCCGAGACCCGCCGCCTGTACGGGAGTGAGACCTACAACAAGGTGTCGCGCTTCGTGCGTGAAGTGCCGAAGGGTCTGATCCAGGAAGTGCGCCTGTCCAACAGCGTCAGCCGCCCGTTCGGCGGCGGCCAGCAGCAAAACTCCAGCAGCCTGTTTGCAGGTTCCGAGATCCCGGAAACCCCGTTCAGCCTTGGCCAGTTGGTCAAACACGCGATCTTCGGTGAAGGGGTGATCCTCAACTTCGAAGGCGCCGGCGCCCAGGCACGGGTGCAGGTAAACTTTGCCGAGGGCAGCAAGTGGCTGATGATGGGTTACGCGAAACTCGAAGCCGTCTGAAACACTTTTAAACATGAAGGTTGTTGGCCCGCCCTTGTTTTTAAGGCGGGCGGGCCAATATCCGTAACAAGTCCTACAGACCATTCTGGATCGGTCTTACGCAAAAGCCCGAAACATTATGTCGCTAGCCACTGTCACCACACCTGTGCAACATGGCGCGCGTGCAATCCACAAATGGGAATTCCCTTTATGAAACGTTTTCTTAGCATCGCCATGGCGTTGTGCATCGGCCTGACGATGAGCCTCGACGCCAACGCCAAGCGCTTCGGTGGCGGCAAAAGCATGGGCTCGGCACCGACTCACCAGACCAGCCAAATGGCCCCATCCGCCGGTGTCGGCGGTGCTGCCGCCACTGCAGGCGCGGCCGGTGCCGCTGGCGCTGCGGCCAAGGCCGGCGGTGCTTCGCGTTGGTTGGGCCCGCTGGCCGGTATCGCCGCCGGTGGCTTGCTCGCCTCCATGTTCATGGGCGGCGGCTTCCAGGGCATGCAGATCTTCGACATCCTGATCATGGCGGTCATCGCCTTCCTGATCTTCCGTTTTATCGCCGCCCGTCGTCGCAAGCAGCAGGAGCACATGGCTCCAGCCGGCGCGCCGATGCAGCGTGAAGTGTTCGAGCAAAAGCCAGCCGCAGGTTCGATCTTCGGTGGTTCGGCAGCGCCTGCCGCCGCCCGTCCGGTGATCAATGCACCGGCCTGGTTCAACGAAGAACGTTTCGTCGAAGCGGCCCGCAGCCACTTCCAGTCCCTGCAGCAGCACTGGGACGCCAACGAAATGGACAAGATCGCCGAGTTCGTGACCCCGCAACTGCTGGAGTTCCTCAAGCGCGAACGCGCCGACCTGGGCGATGCGTTCCAGTCGACCTACATCGACGACCTGCGCGTACAGTTGGAAGGTGTGGATGATCGCGCCGACAAGACCATCGCCACCCTGACGTTCAGCGGCGTGTCGAAAACCTCGCGTTTCGACCAGGGCGAAGTGTTCAGCGAAAGCTGGAACATGGAACGTCCTCAAGGCGAGAACCAGCCTTGGCTGGTCGCCGGTATCCGCCAGAACGGCTGATGCCCGCGCTTGAGCAAGCCGTAAGCAAAACCCCGGACATGTTCCGGGGTTTTCTATTTCACGGTTGCACTTATAGCGAGCTACTGTATAAAACGCCCCTATAAACCGCGCCATTTAGCACGAGGATCCCGGCCGTGGAAGAAGTTATCGAACAATTGCGTGAAGCCAACGAACCGGTTCCGGTTCCTCTGGAACTGCCTGACGAAGACCAACTGGTGGAAATCGAAGAACAGCTGTTCATCGACATCCCGTTTGTCTTCCGCGAATTCCTGCTAACCGTCAGCGACGTGGTGTACGGCAGCCTGGAGCCGGTAACCGTCACCGACCCGCAGTCCCACACCTACCTGCCGGATGTGGCGGCCAACGCCTGGGATGCCGGTGTTGACCGCAGCATGATCCCGATCTGCCAGGACGGCGACGACTACTACTGCGTCGAAGAAGACGGCACCGTGGTGCTGTGGTCCGGCGAAGAAGAACTCGTCACCGAAGAAACCTGGGAATCGGTGTGGCACTGGGCGCGGGACGTCTGGCTGGAAAGCTGACACCCGCACTGCGAGCGTGTTGGGGCGCGCGAGCTTGCTCGCGCTGGGCTGCGAACCAGCCCCCGTCTAACCCCTCAATCCTTATGGTTATCCAGGGTCTCCAGCAAGGCGACCTGCATCCGCGTATGCACGCGGATGAACCACCGCCAGAGCACCGCCGCCACCGCCGCCGCGACCACGGCGATCAGCACCAGCAACTTGTTGGTCGGCAGAATGCTGGCCGACAAGGCGGCCAATAGCAGGAAGATCACCAGCAGCGACAAAATCGGGATCACCTCAGCGATCACCCGACGCACGCGCTGGGTATGCCGCCCGGCCATTTCCGGCTTGACGCTCATCTCCGCCAGCAGCATCGACAGCGCCTTGAGCTTGCGGTACGCCGCAATCAGGAACGGCAGCGACAACAGTAACGCCGCGCCCCAGATCAACGCCTTCTGCCAGCTCGGATCGCTGATCCAGCCCTCCAGATACCCGCCGATACGCAGCGCGAAGTAGCTGCCGGTAAAGAAGATCGCCACCACTAACGCCAGGTTCACCCCCACTTGCAGCACGATTTTGCGGATCATCGACGCCAGCAGCGCCCCTTCGCCCTGGGGCTGAATACTGCGCAGCCATTCGCCGTACATGCCGAACACCCGGCTCATGCGCTTGGGCATCGCGGCGGCAATCTTCAACGACAACGGGTCGGCGCCGCGAATCAGGTACGGGGTAAGCAACGTGGTGATCGCCGACACCGCCACCGCTACTGGATAGAGGAAGTCACTGGTCACCTGCAAGGTCATCCCCAGCGCAGCGATGATGAAGGAAAACTCACCAATCTGTGACAGCCCCATCCCTACGCGCAACGATGTGCGCCCGTCGTTGCCGGCGATAAATGCCCCCAGGCCGCAGGACAACATCTTGCCCAGCACCACGGCCACGCTGATCACCGCGATCGGCCAGGCATATTGCAGCAGGATCTGCGGGTCGATCATCAAGCCAATGGCGACAAAGAAGATCGCGCTGAACATGTCGCGAACCGGTTCGATCAGGCGCTCGATCTTAATCAACTGGCGCGATTCGGCCATGATCGCGCCGATCAGGAACGCCCCCAGCACCATGCTGTATTCCAGCTTGACCACCAACAGGCAAAAGCCGAAACACAGGCCCAGCACGGTGATCAGCAGCATTTCATTGCTGTCGAACTTGGCCACGTAGGCCAGCAAGCGCGGCACCAGCAAAATTCCGATGACCAGCGCGACAATCATGAACAGCGAGAGCTTGCCCACTGTCGAGAACACCTCGCCGGAGCTGACCGTGCCACTGACGGCGATGCTCGACAGCAAGGCAATGATGCCGATGCCGAGGATGTCCTCGACGATCAACACGCCGAAAATCAGTTGGGCGAAGCGCTGGTCTTTCAGCTTCAGGTCGTTGAGCGCCTTGACGATGATGGTGGTCGAGGAGATCGCCAGGATCGCGCCGAGGAACAGCGCGTCCATGGTGTTCCAGTCGAACCAACGGCCGATCTCGTAGCCGATCCAGATCATCAGGACGATTTCCAGGAAGGCCGCGATAAACGCCGTGGCTCCCACCTTGAACAGCTTGCGCAGGCTGAACTCCAGGCCCAGGCAGAACATCAGGAAGATCACCCCCAGCTCGGCGAGGGTCTTGATCGTGTCTTCATCGTGGATCAGGCCGAACGGCGGGGTGTGGGGGCCGATGATGAAGCCGGCGACGATGTAACCGAGCACCACCGGCTGCTTGAGACGATGACACAGGATAGTCACGACCCCGGCCACCAGCATGATCACGGCCAGATCCTGGATAAAGCTGATGGCGTGCATGGCGAGGGGCTCCTTGAGGGTACTGGCGCTTTTCCCACGTCCCCCGCGCCTTTGAAACTTCGCAAAGAGCGGAAGGAAAAGTCTGCCTTTATCGTAAGAAATGCCCCGAGAAGGACTTTTGAAGGTTAACACCACCACTTCCGCCGCAAAGCCGGTGCAATATATGGAAACAGATCGCTGCAGGCGTGACGGCAAGCCGCCCACCGGCGTCCCGTAAGGGAGGGCGCTGCAAAGACCCCAGCACCCGCAGAGGTGCCACCCCAACCAATGCCTAACCCGTGAGTGAGCTATGGAACCCGGAAACGCCCAACTGTCGATGACGGTATTGATGACCCCTGATATGGCCAACTTTTCCGGCAATGTCCACGGCGGCACCCTGCTCAAATACCTCGACGAAGTGGCCTACGCCTGTGCGAGCCGTTACGCCGGGCGTTACGTGGTGACACTGTCGGTGGACCAGGTGATTTTTCGCGAACCGATCCACGTCGGCGAGCTGGTGACCTTCCTCGCATCGGTCAACTACACCGGCCACACCTCAATGGAGGTGGGCATCAAGGTGGTGACCGAGAACATCCGCGAGCGCTCCGTGCGCCATACCAACAGCTGCTTCTTCACCATGGTGGCCGTGGACGACCAGCGCAAACCCGCCGCCGTGCCGCCACTGCAACCGCACAACAGCGAAGACCGCCGCCGGTTTGCGCAGGCGCAGCAACGCCGGCAGATTCGCCAGGAGCTGGAAAAGCGCTACCAGGAAATCAAAGCCGACGCGCTGTAAGTTCCGGACTGTAAACCCAATCAAAATGTGGGAGGGGGCTTGCTCCCGATAGCGGTGGTTCAGTCACATATGCATTGACTGACACACAACTATCGGGAGCAAGCCCCCTCCCACATTCGGTTTTGTGTAGTTACAGGTCGATCGGCGTGGCTTCGAAGCGCACACGGGGATGGGCAATACGATCCTGGGCACGTACCAGCTCCAGTTCATAACTGGCGCAGGCCTGGGTTTCCAACAACACTTCATGCACCGCCGCTGCGGTGAACTCGAAAGCAGCCAGCAGGCTGTCGCCCAACAACACCCGCGCCAGGAACAACCCCGACGTCAGGTCGCCCACGCCCACCGGCTGCCGGGGAAACGCCAGCAGCGGCCGACGCAGGTGCCAGCAGCCGTCGGCCGTCACCAGCAGCATTTCAAAGCCATCCGGCAACTTACCCGGGTAATCCAGGTGCTTGACCAGCACGGCCTTGGGCCCGCGTGCCAGCAAGGCTTTGGCCATGCCCAGGCAGTCGAACAGCGATTGCGGCTTGCGTCCGGCGAAGCTGTCCAGTTCCAACTGGTTGGGGCACAGGAAGTCGGCCATGGCGGCGGCTTCGTCGAGCAGAAAATCACTGACTTCCTGCGGCACGATGCAGCCCTTTTCCGGATGGCCCATCACCGGGTCGCACAGGTACAAAGCCTTGGGATTGATCGCCTTGATGCGCGCAACGCCGGTGAGGATCGCCCGGCCTTGGGCCGCGCTGCCCAGGTAGCCGGAGAGTATGGCGTCGCAATTGCCCAATTCACCGATGGCCGCAATACCTTCCACCAGCGCTGGAATCTGCTGCGGCGCTAACACTTCACCCGCCCACTGGCCATACTGGGTGTGGTTGGAAAATTGCACCGTGTTGAGCGGCCACACGTTCACCCCGACCCGCTGCATGGGGAAAACGGCGGCGCTGTTTCCGGCGTGGCCAAAGACCACATGAGACTGGATCGCAAGCAGATGAGGTGTGCGTTTCATGCGGGAGATTTCCGTAAAACCATTGAAATTCTGGTCGCGCAGTATGCGACCAAACGCAGCCTGTACGACAGACCAGCGACACAGTTAAGCTGCTCTCACTTTGTTGGAGTTTTTCGCATGCTGACCCTGGGAAACATCTTCGTGTTGATGCTGCTGGCGACCGGCGCCGCCTGGGTATGGCACAACCACGGCCTGCGCGAGCGTGCGCTGGAGCGGGTCAAACAGCATTGCGCCAAGCTCGATATCGAGCTGCTCGACGGTGCCGTGGCATTGAAACGCATCGGTTTTGTGAAGGATGCCAAAGGCCGGCGGCGCCTGGCGCGCATCTACAATTTCGAATTCACTGTGACCGGCGAAACCCGCCACCCCGGGACCATCACCCAGTTCGGCGCCCACAGCGCACAGATCGAACTGGCGCCGTACCCGTTCGAGATCAAGACGCCGCTGCCCAGCGCCGACGTGATCGAACTCAGCCAGTGGCGCCAGGACCACGCCAAGCACCGTCAATGACGGCAGGCTGCGAGCGCTTGCTGTAGCGCGGCCACGTCCTGTGGCGCGCTGAAAATCAATTCGATACGCGAATCACGCCGCCATTCGCTGGGTTGCCAGACGAGTGGGCGGTTATCCACCGCGTTGCCGGAGATCCAGCCGTCGCTGCTGTGGATAACCAGTTTGGCGCGGCGCCAATCAAGGCTTGCCAGCCATTGTGCCAGCCGCCGGCGATCGAATGACTGACTCGGATGCCAGCGCCAACCAATGCTCCAGCCGCCCTCCTGGGCCTGACTCAAGCAGATCGGCAGCGTGGGGTCGCTCCACACAGCGTGCATTTGCGCCAAGCCTCTGGGTGCCACGAAGTTATCCACAGCCACGGCAGCCCGCGCATTCAGGCCTGGCAAGCGTTGCAACGGCAATTGCGCCTGACGCGTCCAGTACACCGGAACCTCGGGTAACTGCCGTTCGATCGCCTTGCGCTGTGCCGCGTCCAGCGCCTCATCCTTGTTCAGGACCAACAGGCCGGCGCTGGTAAGTGCTTCGCGCTGTGCGTCAGGCAAGGGTTTGCCCGCCGCCAGGGCTTGCGCATCCAGCACCAGCACACAAGGCTGAACCGCCAGCACGCCTAACCATGGCACCTCGCGCAATTGCTTGAGCACCTGCGCCGGGTGCCCGAGCCCCGAGGGCTCGATAAACAGGCGGTCCGGCTTGGCCTTACGCAGCAAGCGGCCAAGTCCGACCTGGAACGGTGCACCATTCACACAACACAAGCAGCCACCCGCCACTTCGCCCAGGGCAATGCCGTCATCCGCCTGGGTCAGTAAGGCCGCATCCAGGCCGATCTGCCCGAATTCGTTGATCAACACCGCCCAGCGCTCGTTGGCCGGGCGTTGGGCAAGCAGGTGTTTGATCAGGCTGGTCTTGCCGGCGCCCAAGGGGCCGGCAATCACATGGGTGGGAATGTTCTGAAGCATAGAGGGCATCATTCAGGCCGTGTAGAGCGTTTGATCCTACGCGGTTATGCCAGCCAATCCAGCGTCAGAATTAACCGTCGTTCACCGGTTTTAAGCGACGGCGAACGGTGAATCAGCCCGTGCCCTTCGTTGCCATGCCACTTCGTGCCCTTGAGCAACGCCACTTCGCCGCAGTGAATCTGCTCGATACGCTCGCTGGGCTCGGCATCCGCGTGGCCCAACTGGCGGCGGTCCATCACGCCTTCGCGCAACCATTGGCTGCCGATGCCGGCATACGTGGTGATCAGCCGCACCGGCACATGATCGACGTGAAAGCGCGGGCACATGGCTTTGTCCAGCAAGCGCAAACGCACGCCGATACGCCGGGCGCCGAGCAGGCAGGCAAACGCGCTGACCAGCCACGACACATCGGCGATAAACCCTTCATAACCTTCAAGATCACAGCAATTTGCGGCTAAACCCTGCACGTTCGGCACCGCGTCTTCGCTGCCCAACTCGATGACCAGCGACTCGGCCAACGTTTCGTTGAGCGCCATCAGCAAGACGCCGAATTCGGCGATGTGCAACGGCAGTTGGCGCTGCCACAGCGCCAGGTTGACGCCGTCTTCAAGGATATCGGACAGCGTCAGCGGGGTGTCGCCGCAGGTCTGGCGGATCACCGGGCGCAGGGGAATGAGCGGTGCCAGCATCAGGCGGCCGCCTCTTCATACCAAGGGCCAAAAGGATCGGCCAGCAAGGACCACGCGTCGACGCCCTGGGCCATTTCTGCATCGGTGAGCAGGCAGGCGTCCAACTCGTCACGCATCTGCGCGAAGTCGATGTTCTGCCCGATGAACACCAGTTCCTGGCGGCAGTCGCCGCTGCTCGGTTGCCAATTGCCCATGATCGCCGCGACGCTTTCTTCGTCCTGCGGCCACTGGCTTTTCGGCACAAAGCGCCACCAACGCCCGGCAAAGCCATGGCGCATCAAGCCCCCAGCCTGGGACCAACTGCCGGCGTCCTGATGCTTACTGGCCAGCCAGAAAAAACCCTTGGAACGCAGGAGTTTGCCGTTCACCCAAGGGCGGTCGATAAACGCGAAAAAGCGCTGCGGATGGAACGGTCGGCGCGCGCGGTAAGCCGTAGAGGCGATGCCGTACTCTTCGGTTTCCGGCACATGCTCGCCGCGCAGCTCCTGCAGCCAGCCGGGGGCCTGGGCGGCGCGGTCGAAATCGAAGCGGCCGGTGTTGAGGATTTTGTTCAGCGGCACTTCGCCCATGACCATCGGGATGATTTCCGCCTGGGCGTTCAGGCGTTCGAGGATGGCCATCAGTTCCTCACGCTCGTGGCGGCCGATCAGGTCGATCTTGCTGATCAAGATGACGTCGGCAAATTCGATCTGCTCGATCAACAGGTCAGTGATTGAGCGTTCGTCGTCTTCGCCGAGGGTTTCGCCGCGTGAAGCCAGGCTTTCGGCGGCCTGGTAGTCGAGCAGGAAGTTCATGCCATCGACCACGGTGACCATGGTGTCCAGCCGCGCGACATCGGCCAGGCTCTGCTCGTTTTCATCGCGAAAGGTGAAGGTTTCGGCCACGGGCAACGGTTCGGAGATGCCGGTGGATTCGATCAGCAGGTAATCGAAGCGACCTTCCCTGGCGAGTTTTCCGACCTCTTCGAGCAGGTCTTCGCGCAAGGTGCAGCAGATGCAGCCGTTGCTCATCTCCACCAGCTTTTCTTCGGCGCGGTTGAGGGTGACGTCGCGCTGCACCTCGCCGCCGTCGATATTGATTTCGCTCATGTCGTTGACGATCACCGCCACCCGCAGGTTGTCGCGATTGCGCAGGACATAGTTGAGCAGCGTACTTTTACCGGCGCCGAGAAAGCCGGACAACACGGTAACGGGAAGGCGATTGGGCATCAGGTCATTCTCATCAGATCGCCCGCTTAAGCCGGGCTGTATTTAATGTTATATTATAACAATACAAATAAGCCAATCCCCCGCTTGCCCATCATGACCAACGGGGCAATGCTGGCACCTGTCTACGTCGAGAAACCCTATGAAATATCTACTGTGCAGCCTGCTGTTGTTCATCACGGCCGAAGCCTGCGCCCAAGTACCGAGCCTGTCGGCGAACTGCACGCGCAGCGCCACCCTGCTGGCTTGCGTCGACCCACTGGGCAACGCCTACAGCGTGGCGACGGTCGGCAGCACCACGTATTTGCGTGGTTTCGAAGTGATCGGCCAGCGCCACTGGGCTCAGACCAACAGCCGTTACGGGCAACTGACGTTCTTCACCGGCTTGGCCTCGGACGGCGAGGCGTGGGTCGGCTACACGCGGCGCGTGGGCTGGACCACGATCAACCGATTTTCCAGCTCCGGTGGCGCCAGCGCCACGTTCACCTGCAGCCGCGTGACCGGCTGTTAGGCCTGGTTGTTTTTCTGTTCCTGGACCCAAGCCATGTAGCTGTTCACCGGCGGGTTCTTCTGGAAATAGCGCTGCAGGCCGACGAACAACCCCTCCGCCACCGCCTGTTGATGCCGCGCCGTGACCAGCCGCGCACTGTCCCGCGCATTGGAGATAAACCCGGTTTCCACCAGGATCGACGGCACGTCCGGTGACTTGAGCACCGCGAACCCGGCTTGTTCCACGCGCTTCTGATGCAACGAGGTGATGCCTTCCAGGCTACCCAGGATCGAGCTGCCCAGTTGCAGGCTGGAGGCGATGGTGGCGTTCATCGACATGTCGAGAATCACCCCGGCCAGCATCGGGTCCTTGTCCTTGAGGTTCAGCAGACTGGTGGCGCCCAGCAGGTCGGCGCCGTTTTCCCGTTGCGCCATGAAACGCGCCGTGGCCGAGGTGGCACCGCCTTCGGACAAGGCATACACCGACGCCCCCGACGCGGTGATCCGTGGTGCCGCATCCGCATGCACCGAGATAAACATGTCGGCGTTGTGTTTGTGGGCGATCTCCACGCGCTTGCGCAGCGGCACGAAGAAGTCATCGTTGCGCACCAGCTTCACATCGAAACCTTTCTCGCGCTTCAAGCGTTTGGCCAGCAATTGGGCAATGGACAGCACCACGTCTTTTTCGCGCTGGCCCTTGGAACCAATAGCGCCGGGGTCTTTGCCGCCGTGGCCGGGATCGACCACCACGATGATGTCGCGCTTGGGGTGCGCCCTGTCGACCGGCGGTTTGGGTGCGGCCGCTATCGGGTGAGGAACCTGAGTGGCGCTGCTGAGATCAAGCACCAGCCGGTGCCCTTGCCCATCCCCGGGCGGCAACAAAAAGCTGGTGAGCTGCATCGGCGTGGCGAGGTCCAGCACGATGCGCGTATCCGCCTTGCCAAAGTGCCCGGAGCGAATCGAGGTGATCCCGCTGTTCTTCAAGGCCAACTGAGAGAAGTCGCCACTGAGCCCGGCGCCGCTCAGGTCGATGATCAGGCGTTCCGGCGCGGTCAGGGAAAAAGTCTTGTAGTTCACCGGGCCACTGAGGTCGAAGACCAGTCGCAGCTTGTCGTCCGAGCGCCACAGGCGGGCGTTGCGAATCTGTGTGGCCGACGCGGTGAAGGGCAAGATGAACAGCGGGCTGACCAGGAGCAGGTTAAGGAGCTGACGTCTGTGCATGACAAATACCGCAGATAAAGGAGCGTCCTTACTCGACATGACTGAAAAAAGACCAGAACAGAAAATTCATCGTCGACTCAATAGTTATAATATAACATGTCTTTTTATCGCCAACGATGGACCTGCTCATGAATGCGCTGACTCTGCCGGATATCGCCGCGCAGGCTTCACGCCAAGCCTTGCCGCTCGACTGGGTGGGCATGTGCGGCATCGCCCTGCCCATTTTGCTCGACGGCCACCGCCTGGCCGCCACTGCTGACGCCGGCGTCAGCCTGGACGACGGCACGGCTCGTGGCATTCATATGTCACGCCTGTACCTGGCGCTGGAGAGGCTCGACCAGCAGCCATTGACGCCGGCACTTCTGCGTAAGGTACTGCAGCGTTTTCTCGACAGTCATGAAGGTTTATCTAATAACGCCTACCTGCGTATCCACACCGATCTGCTGCTCAAACGCCCGGCATTGGTCAGTCCACTGGCCGGCTGGAAAGGCTACCCGGTGAGCATCGAAGCGCGTGTGGAAAACCAGATGTTCCACGTGGAACTAAAAATTGACGTTACTTATTCCTCAACCTGTCCGTGCTCAGCGGCCCTCGCCAGGCAGTTGATTCAGCAGCAATTTCTCGAAGACTTCGGCAACACACCGTTGCAGCAGGCCGACGTGCTGACCTGGCTCGGCAGCGCCAATGGCATTGTCGCCACGCCCCACAGCCAGCGCAGCAGCGCGCAACTGCGCGTCCAGTTGCGCGGCGAGCACCTGGCATTGACCGATTTGATCAACACGGCGGAGGCCGCACTCGGCACCGCCGTGCAAACCGCGGTAAAACGTGCGGACGAACAAGCCTTCGCCCTGGCCAACGGGCAGAACCTGATGTTCTGCGAAGACGCCGCCCGCCGCTTGAACCTCGCCTTGAAACGCTCGGATGCCGTCCAAGCCTTCCACCTCAAAGTAATCCACGCCGAAAGCCTGCACGCGCACGATGCCGTGGCCGAAAGCCGCTGGACGAGGCACTCAGCATGATCACCTGTACGGCTTTACGCTGGGGCGCCCCTGGCCAACCACTGACCCCTGCGCTGGACTTGCGCCTGGAAACGGGCAGCCTCACCGGTGTGATCGGCGCCAACGGCACGGGCAAAAGCAGCCTGCTCAAAGTCATCGCCGGCCTGCAAAAACCCCTGGCGGGGAAAGTCACCTTGGACATTCCACGCCGTGGCGGCCTGTCGTTCCTGCCGCAGCAACAGCACCTCGACCGTCAGTTCCCGATCAGCCTGCAAGAACTGGTCGCCGCCGGCTTCTGGGGCTCGCAGCTCAGTGCGCCGCAACGCAGCCAGCGTTTGCAGGCGGTGCTGGAAGACTGGTGCCTGGGCGGCTTGGAACAGCGCCCGTTGATGGCGTTGTCCGGCGGCGAATTGCAACGCGCCCTGCTCGCCCGCATGAGCCTGGCCGACACGCCGGTGCTGTTGCTCGACGAACCCCACGCGGCGCTCGACGAAGACGGCCAGGCTTTGTGCTGGAAACACATCCACGCCTGGCACGATGAGGGCCGCACGGTAGTCGTGGTCTGTCATGACTTGGCCTCCGTGCGTCAACACACCCAGCAAGTGGTGCAGATCAAAAGCACGGGCTGCCTGTTCGGGCCGAGCAAAGAACTGATCCGACCGCAACCGCACATGCAGGTGGCCTGATGCATCTCACCGCGCACCTGTGGCTGCCCTTTGTCGACTTCATCTTCATGCGCCGCGCCCTGATCGGCGGCCTGGTACTCGCCTGCAGCACCGCACCGCTGGGGGTGTTTCTGATCCTGCGGCGCATGAGCCTGATCGGTGACGCCGTCGCCCACGGCATCCTGCCCGGCGCCGCCCTGGGTTTCTGGTTCGCCGGCCTGAGCCTGCCCGCGCTGACCATTGGCGGCCTCGGCGCCGGCCTGAGCATGGCTGGGTTGGCAGCGTGGATCACCCGTCGCACCGGCCTGCGCGAAGACGCCAGCCTGGCCGCCATCTACCCCATCTCCCTCGCCGCCGGCGTGCTGATCCTCGGCCTTGCCGGCAAACGCCTGGACCTGCTGCACCTATTGTTCGGCTCCGCACTGGCCGTCGACGACACCACCTTGACCGGCATGCTCTGGGTCTCTGGCTTCAGCCTGGTCGCCATGGCGCTGATCTACAAACCGCTGCTGCTGGACACCCTCGACCCGCTGTTCCTGCAAACCGTCAGCCGCCTCGGCCCGCTGGCCCACGGGCTGTTTTTGACCCTGGTGGTGCTGAACCTGGTGATCGGTTTCCAAGCCATCGGCGCGCTGATGGTGGTGGGATTGATGATGCTGCCGGCCATCGCGTCGCGGTTCTGGAGCCGGCGCTTGCCGGTGTTGATCGCGGTATCGGCAGTGCTGGGCTGCCTGTCGGTGTGGCTTGGTTTGTTGCTGTCGTTCTATTACTCACTGCCCAGCGGCCCGGCGATTGTGCTGGTGGCTGGTGGTGGGTACCTGCTGTCCGTGGTTTTCGGTCCGGTGCATGGCTTGCTGCGCCGCCCTCCCTTGCTGTCATCCCAATGAGGTGTTTCCCGATGCGCGCTCTATTCGTGCTGTTCAGTCTGCTACTGCCGTTGTCCATGGCCCAGGCCGCCGACAAACTCCAGGTGGTGACCAGCTTCAGTATTCTCGATGACATCACTCACCAGATCGGCGGTGAGCACATCCAGATCAGCAACATGGTCGGCCCCGACGCCGACGCGCATACCTACGAGCCGAGCCCGGACGACGCCAAGGCGCTGCTCAAGGCCAAGCTGATCATCAAAAATGGTCTCGGCTTCGAGCCGTGGCTGGACCGCCTGGTGGCTAGCACCGAAACCCGCGCCACCGTGGTCACCGCCAGCAAAGGCGTGATCTCCCACACCATGGAGGAAGACGGCGAAACCATCCCGGACCCGCACGCCTGGCATAACCTGGCCAATGCCGAAATCTATGTGAACAACATCACCAAGGCGCTGGTGGCCGCCGACCCGGCCAACCAGGCCGACTACCTGCGCAACAGCCAGGCGTACCTGAAAGACATCTACCGCCTGCTCGCCGAGGCCAAGGCCAAGTTCGGCGCGTTGCCCGCGGGCAACCGCCGTATCGTCACCTCCCACGACGCCTTCGGCTACCTGGGCCAGGCCTATGGCATCCAGTTTCTGGCGCCCCAGGGTTTGTCCACCGAGCGTGAGCCTTCAGCCGCTGAAGTCGCCGCGCTGATCACCCAGATCCGCAAGGACAAGGTCAAAGCCGTGTTCATTGAAAACATCAAGGACTCACGCCTGCTCAAACAGATCGCCAGCGAAAGCGGCGCGCAGATCGGCGGCACGCTGTACTCCGACGCCCTCGCCGCAGAAGGCCCGGCCAGCACCTTTATCGGGCTGTTCGAATACAACCTCAACACCCTGTGCGCGGCGTTGGGCAAACCATGATCCGCAAGAACGCGTCCGGCGTGACTGTCTAGTTTGCCCGCCTGGCCTGACACAACGGCCAGGGGCTACACCTGATGGTCGGGGTTAAGCGCGCGGTTTGACGGTGCCGCAGTTATCCCCCAGCCACTGGGCGTGGCTGTCCAGGCTGCCCTTCTGCTGAATGCCGGTGGCGTTGAAGGTGCCGTTGACCGTGGTGGTGAACTCTTTCTGACTCTGGAAGGTGGCCACGCCGGTACCCTGGGCTTTCGGGCAACTGAAACGAAACTTCCACTGGTTGCCGCTCTTGTCGGTCACTTGCTGTTTGCAGCCCGACTGCGGGTCGGTCAGCGGGATCGAGTCGGAGGCGACCTGGGCGGGGGTGAGGCACACCTGGACGCCTTTGCCGGCCATGGCGATGCCTTGTTTTTCCAGCATGGCGCGCTGTTCCGGGGTCATCTGTTGCTTGAGCTGACCGAGAATCAGCGACAGGTCCGGCAGGTCCTGGTTATCCACTTTCATGTTGCTCGTAGTCAATTCCCACAAGCCCGGCGCCAGCATCTGCGCCTGTGCCGCCACGGGCAGTGACAAACCAATAACCATGGCCAAACCTAGCAGACGAGCATTCATCGAGTAACTCCTGGGCAATTGTGGGCGTTAGACGCCACAAAAGTGCCAGTGTTGCACGGCAAAGAAAATAGCGACATTCCTGACCGAACATGGTCTGTTAGGCACTGGATTGCCTGGAGTGACATCGTCCATGGATTTTTTTGGCCCGCACCTGCTCGCCTACTTTATCGCCACGCTGCATTTTCTCGGAACGCTTGCCGCGATCCATGCGGTGCTGACCGTCAGGACCGCCCAAGGCTCGATTGCCTGGGCCTTATCGCTGATGTTCGTACCCTACCTGACGCTGATTCCTTACCTGATCTTCGGCCGCAGCACCTTCGATGCGTACATCCAGGCGCGGCGCCAGGCCAACCAGGAAATGCACACCGCAATCAACGAACTGAACTGGCGCCCGTGGGTCGAGGAAGCCCTGGCCGCACGCAACTCCAGCGCCTACGCCTCGCTGCGGGCGATGCCCAAGCTGGGCCGCATGCCGTGCCTGGCGAACAATGAAGTGCGCTTGCTGATCAATGGTGACGCCACCTTCAGTGCGATCTTCGACGCGATTCGCGGCGCCAAAACCGCCGTGCTGTTCCAGTTCTTCATCATTCATGACGATGAACTCGGCAGGCAGTTGCATGCCTTGCTGAAGGAAAAAGTCGCCCAGGGCGTAGCCGTCTACGTGCTCTACGACCGCATCGGCAGCCACGCCCTGCCCTCTCGCTATGTGCAATCGCTGCGCGACGCCGGGGTGCAGGTCAAGGCGTTCGCCACCCGCAGCGGCTGGCTCAATCGCTTCCAGGTCAACTTCCGCAACCACCGCAAGATCGTGGTGGTGGATGGCATCACCGGGTTTGTCGGCGGGCATAACGTCGGCGACGAATACCTGGGCAAAAAACCGCCACTGGCGCCGTGGCGCGATACCCATGTGCAGGTCATCGGCCCGGTGGTGGCGTGCCTGCAGGAATCGTTTGCCGAAGACTGGTTCTGGGCTGCGCGGGAACTGCCGCCGCTGATCCTGCCGGACACTTACCCCGAAGACGGCGTGCTCTGCCAATTGCTCGCCAGCGGCCCGGCCGACCCTTATGAAACCTGCTCGCTGTTTTTTGTCGAAGCCATCCACGCCGCGACCGAGCGCGTGTGGATTACCAGCCCGTATTTCATCCCGGATGAAGCGGTGTTTGCCGCCCTGCGCCTGGCGGTGCTGCGCGGGGTAGACGTGCGCCTGCTGCTGCCGTCGCGGCCTGACCACCGCATTGTGTATGCCGCCTCCAGCCTTTACGCGATCGAAGCGGTGCGCGCCGGGGTGCGGGTGTTCCGCTATAGACCGGGGTTTCTGCACCAGAAAGTGGTGTTGGTTGACAGCGAAATCAGCGCCATCGGCAGTGCGAATATGGACAACCGTTCGTTCCGGCTGAACTTCGAGGTGATGTTGCTGACCGTCGATGAAGCCTTCGCCCAGCAAGTGGAGCACATGCTGCTCGACGACTTCGCCCAGGCCCATGAAGTCAGCCAGGAAGAAAGCCGCGAAACCCGCCGCCTGCAACAACTGGGCATGCGGATCGCACGGCTTATCTCACCGATTCTCTAACAGACGCTGCAGTAAACATGTGGGAGGGGGCTTGCCCCGATAGCGGTGAATCAGTGCCCAATCCGCTAGCTGACACACCGCAATCGGGGGCAAGCCCCCTCCCACATTTTGTATCCGCCGAGCTGCGGGGAACGCTTCAGCGGTAGATATCTTCCCGCGTCCACGGCAGTTCATGGCTGCCATCGGCGTGGGGTTTTACCGCCAGCATGCCGATCGCGCGGCTTATCTCACCGATTCTCTAACAGACGCTGCGATAAACATGTGGGAGGGGGCTTGCCCCCTCCCATATTTTGCATCCACGGGGCTGCGCGAAAATGCTTCAACGGTAGATGTCTTCCCGCGTCCACGGCAGTTCATGGCTGCCATCGGCGAAGGGTTTTACCGCCAGGATCTGGTGCAGGTTGATCCAGCCCCGCGCAAACGCGTAGGCGCAACCGGCCAGGTACAACCGCCAGATGCGCAATGCCTGCTGCGGCACCAGCTTCGCCGCTGCTTCCAGGTTGTCTTCCAGGCGTTCGCTCCAATGGTCGAGGGTGCGTGCGTAGTGCATGCGCAGGCTTTCTACGTCGACCACTTCGAGCCCGGCTTCGCTGAGCTCGGCGGTCATCATCGCCAGGTGCGGCAGTTCGCCGTTGGGGAATACGTAGCGCTCGATAAAATCCCCGGCGCCACGGCCCACGGGGCGCCCGTCAATGTGCTTGGCGGTGATGCCATGGTTCATCACCAGGCCGCCTTCGCGCACCGCGCCAAACAGGGTCTTGCAGTATTGCGCCAGGTTGGCGTGGCCGACGTGTTCGAACATCCCCACGCTCACCACTTTGTCGAAACGGCCGTCCTGGGGCAGGTCGCGGTAATCGAGCAGTTGCAGGTCCACCTGATCCTCCAGGCCCTCGGCTTTCACGCGCTCTTTGGCCAGGGCCAATTGCTCCTTGCTCAGGGTGATGCCAAACACTTTTACCCCGAACTCCCGCGCCGCATACCGCGCCAGCCCGCCCCAACCGCAGCCGACATCGAGCAAATACTCCCCCGGCTGCAAGCGCAACTTGCGGCACAGGTGGCGGAATTTGTCTTGTTGGGCCTGGTCGATGGATTCGCTGCCGGTTTCGAAGTAACCGCAGGAATACGCCATGTCCTGGTCGAGCCACAGTTGGTAGAACGCGTTGGACAGGTCGTAATGGTAGGAAATCGCCGCCGCGTCAGTGGCCTTGTCGTGGATCGAGCGCACCGGATGATTGTCCGCATCGTCATCGATCAGGGCATAACTCAACTCGTCACACACCCGGATCACCTCGGCGATGGAGCCTTCCAGCTCCAGCTTGCCCTCGACGAAGGCTTCGCCCAATGAATCGAGCGTGGGATGGAAAAGCGTGGACACAACCGTGGGGTCCTTCACCACGATGGTCACACTGGGCTCGGGGCCCAGGTTGAATTCATGGCCGTCCCAGAGTCGAAGACGCAGCGGTAGCTGAAGATTCTGTAAGGCCGGTGGAAGTTGCGCGAGCATGAGTAGTCCCCCCTTGTTTCAGACGTCTGGAAAGAGGGTAGACCATCCCACGACAACGTAGGAAGCTATCGATTTCATAACCTGCGCTTATGAAAATCGGCGTTCGAGCAAACCGTCCTGAATCCACTGTTTCAGCCACGAGACCGCTTGCAGGGGCGCACCCTCTCCATAGCTGACTGCCAACTGTGCGCACAGTTCTGAAAAACACCAGCCGGTGGTCACCATACCCGCCAAGGCGCAGGTTTCTGCGGGTTCCAGGCTGCGGTAGCGGCACACCTGCTGATGGCGCCACACCAGGCAGATCTGCGGCGTATCCAGGGGCTGGCCGGCGCGCAAGTCCGACTGGGCCTTGCCGGCGCGCCAGGTCTCTACGCTGTTGAAGCGGCAGAGTATCTGCTGAACGGTCGGCGCCAGGGTGACCTGCAAACCCGGCCAGTCGTGCGGTGACAGTCGCGCCATGTCGTCCAGGGTCAGCGGCGTACCCGGCGGCGCATCGAACGCCAGGGTAAAGGCCCACTCCAGCCGCGCCAGCTCAGACAGCGGGGCGCTTTGCTCAGCCACCAGGTGCTCCTGGATAAACGCCGCGAACCGCTGGCCCAACCAGCGCAAGCTGTAGTGGGCAGAGGGATAGCGACGCACGTAGGCCTCGGTCAACGAGGCGAATTCGTCATCCCCGAGCCAATACCAGAGGGCGCCGAAGTCTTGCCGTAACACGTCCTGCAACCGCGACAGGTAGGCATTGTGATAAATCGCCAGGCCCGTTTCCACATCCAGCGTAGGACCACCAAGCAACGTGGCGGCAAAGCCAGTGCCGGCCACAGGGGTTTCGGCCAATAAGTGCTCTTCGAAGGCCAGTTGCCAATCCGTCAGGCGCATAACGCTCTCCTGGCCAAGGCGGTCGCACCCAGCGTGCGGGCCTTGTCCAACTCGCTGAGCAGCTCTTCGAACGGCGGAAAATGGTCATCGCGCTCCAGCAACGTCGAGACCGGGCCCAGGTGCTCCAGGGTCTGTTGATACAGCGCCCACACCGGATCACACACCGGATGGTCATGGGTATCGACCACGTAATCGCCGTAGTCCATATGCCCCGCCAAATGCAGTTGGCGGATGCTCTGCGGCGGCAGGTTGTGAATGAACGTCCAGGCATCAAAACCGTGATTGCGCGAGCTGACGTACACATTATTGACGTCCAGCAGCAACTGGCACCCCGTCAATTGGGTCAGCGCGTTGAGGAATTCCCACTCGGTGAATTCATCCGCCTTGGCGCGCACATAGCTGGAGACGTTCTCCAGCACCAGCGGGCGCTGCAACACATCCTGCACCTGCAACACACGACTGGCCACGTGATACAGGCTTTCTTCGGTGTAAGGCAGGGGCAGCAGGTCATGCAATTGGTGCGCGCTGCCACGGCTCCAGCACAGGTGATCGGAGATCCACGCCGGCTGGATGCGCGCGGCGAGTTGCTGGAGCTGCTTGAGGTAATCGATATCGAGGGCATGGGGCCCGCCGATGGACAGGGACACACCGTGCATCACCAGCGGGTAGCGCTCGGCGATCGCGTCCAGGTAGTACAAGGCTTTACCGCCCTGCACCAGGTAATTCTCGGAGATCACTTCGAACCAATCCACGGCCGGCGATTGTTCAAGGATCTGCTGGTAGTACTCACTGCGTAGACCCAGGCCGTAACCCAGGCTCGGAAGGGACATGGACATCAGACACTCCTGGGCAAACGTGTCCGCAGCGGCAGGTGGCCGCTGCGGGGTACGCGGGGGCCGATTACTCGCCGACTTTGCCACCGGCCTTGTCGCACGCAGCCTTAGTCATGGCCTTGAAGCCATGACCCTTGCAAACCGCTTGGCCCTTGCAGGCGTTTTCAGCGGTCTTGCAGTCATTCATGCCTTTGCAGGAGGTGACGCCGTAGCAATGCACCGCAGCGTCGGCGGCCTGTACCTGGGTGGTGACACCGGCAAACAGGGTGGCAGCAGCGAGCGCCAGGGCAGCACCGGAAATGGCGTTTTTGATGGTCATGGGGTCATCCTCATAGAGCGTGGTTAGGTCGGCTGAGCGGCATGCTCAGTCCCGACATACCACTAGAGTGAGGTGCCCCCTTGCCGTTACAGCACCCTCGAAAAAAATCTGACAGTTATTTCTCCAGCTTCGACAACGGCTCCTGAAACCGCAGCAAACGCCCGGCATTGCCCAGCACCAGCAAGGTGCTGAGGTTGTGCAACACCGCCGCGATCATCGCGCCAGCAGCCCCCAACCAGCCAAACGCGGCGAACACCACGATGGCCAGCGTCCAGCCCAGGCCGATGATCACGTTGACCTGCAACGTGTGCCGACATTGACGACTCAAGCGCACACACGTGCCCAGGCGGCGCAAGTCGCTGCCAATCAACACCACATCCGCCGAGGCCAGCGCGATATCCGCACCGCCCGCGCCCATGGCCACACCGACCACGCCCGCTTTGAGCGCCAGGGAATCGTTGATGCCGTCGCCCACCACCATCGGCCGGAAACCGCTGCGGATCTCCCCCAATACGCGGTTGAGCTTGTCTTCCGGCAGAGCCTGGGCTTCGACATCGCTGATGCCCACGTCGAGGGCCAGGCTGTCGGCCACGCTTTGACGGTCGCCGGTCAGCAGCAGTTGGCGACCCAGGCCCAGGTCGCGCAGCTCTTGCAGGGCCTGGCGCGCTTCAGGTTTGACGCTGTCAGCGAGCAACAGCCAGGCAAGGAACGCACCGTTCAAGGCCAGCCCGGCAATCGGGCCATCATGGTCGGGGACGCGGGTGGTGGCGATGCCCAACTGCTCGAACAGCTCCGGCCGGCCCAGCGCCGCTTCGCCCTGCGCGGTCTGGGCCACCACGCCGAGGCCTTGGCGTTCGCGGATGTCGGTGAGCACCAACAGCTGTTCCTGCGTCGCCAACCCCGCCAACGCGCGGCTGACCGGGTGGCTGCTGGCCGACCCGAGGCTGGCCGCCAGGTTCAACAACCCTTGGCGGTCCGGCGCGGTGGTTTCGATGGACTGCAAACGCAGGGTGCCAAAGGTCAGGGTGCCGGTCTTGTCGACCACCAGCGAGGTCAGGTCCGCCAACTCTTCGAGGAACGCCGAGCTGCGGATCAGAATCCCATGCCGCGCCGCCACGGCAATCCCGGCAATCGCCGTGGCCGGAGCCGACAGCACCAGCGCGCACGGGCACGCCGCCACCAACACCGCGAGCATCGCTTGGGCGTCATGGGTGACAAACCACGTCACCGCCGCCAGCAACAGCACCAACACCATATAGCTGCCGGCGTAGCGCTCCAGCAGGCGCGTGATCGGCGGCTTGGAGCGCTCGGCGTTCTGCATCAGGGCGATGACTTTGCCCAGGGTCGACTCGTTGCCGGTGCGGGTCACCTCCAGGCGCAACAACCCGTCGAGGTTGATCGCACCGCCGAACACTTGCACGCCGACGCTGGCTTCCAGCGGCACCGATTCGCCGGTGATCGGCGCCGTGTCGAGGCTGGCCTGGCCGGACAGCACCACGCCATCGGCGGGCACGCGGTCGCCGGCGCGCACTTCGACGATGTCGCCGGTGTTCAGCGTGCCGTTGTCGACCTCGCTGATGCTGCCGTCCGCCTGCACCAGGCGCGCGTGGCTGCGGGTCAGTTTGCCGAGGGCATGGATCGCTTCCTGAGAGCCGATCACGCTGCGCTCTTCCAGCACATGGCCGAAGATCATGATGATCGGCAGCAAGGCGGCGGTCAGCAGATCGCCCGTGGCCCACGCGCCGAGCATCGCCAGGGCGATGAGCTGGTCGGTGATGCCATGCAGGCTGGGAAAACGCAGGCTGTACCAGGCCGAGCGCATCACCGGCACGGCCACCAGCAGCGAGGCCACACCGAGCAGCAACTGGCTGACGCCGCTCTGGTCCGGCGCCAGCCAGCGCCACACCAGGCCCAGCACGAGCAAGCCGAGGGCGAGCATGGCCAGGGTCAATTGCCGGGCGGCGCTGCGCTGCTCGGCGGATGTCAGCATGGGCGCGCTCATTGTTCGGCTCCCTGAATGATCAAGCGGGAGTCGTCTTTGGGATCGACCGTGGTCACGGAACCGGCCTGGCCGAGAATCTTCGGCAAGCGTTCGCGGTACAGGCGCAACAGCAAGCCGGGGTCTTTGACCTGGGCCAGGCTGGCGACAGTAGCGGTTTGCGCCTGGGCATTGGCCAGGCGTTCGCTGGCCTGGGCGTGGGCGACTTGCACCAGGCGGTCAGCCTGCTGGTTCGCGGTTTGCGTGAGTTTTTCCGCGTCGGTCCGTGCATTCGCCACGGCTTTGTCGGCTTGCTGACTGGCGGTGAGCACCGCGTTGAAGGCATTCACCGCCGGGCTCGGCAGGCTCGATTGCACATCGACGCGGGTGACTTCGATACCCACTCCCAAGCCGCTGGCGGTCAACTGCGCCAGGCGCTTGTTGATGCCTTGCACCAAGTCGCCGCGCAGCCGTTCACGGCGCTCGGCGGCGCCGTTGTCACTGCCGATCAATTCGGGGCGCGCCACCAGAATGGTGTCCAGATCCCGCGCCGCCGTCAGGGCCACGGCGCTGCGCGTCACCAGACGATCCAGCGCCGGCAGCACGTGCTCGCCCTGCAACACAAACGCATAAGGCTCGGTGACTTTGTAGAACACCCGCACATCCAGCTGCACCACGCCGGCGTCGCCGGTCAGCAGGTAGCCGGAGCCGGCCAGGGCATCGCTCAACGGCGTGGCCAAACTGGCCACGCGGTCGGCCTGCACCGCGGCATCGGAACGCAGCAGGTTGTCGATCCGCCGCTCGATCACCCGGTCCCCCGCCGGCAACAGCACGACCTGCTCGAACGGCTGCGGCCACGCCAGCAACAGCCCGGCATTCTGAACCCGATCAAGCGCGCCGAAGTGCAACACCACGGCGCGATTCTGCGGGTCGATCTGGCGCACATTCGAAAACGCCCAGGCCAGGGCGGCCAACACCGTCACCGCGTACAGCGCCATGAACGTCAGGCGCCCGGCCTGAATCCACGGGCTGTCCGGGCTGTCACGCTCGGTCATGGCTGGACGTCCTTCGGCCCGTCCACCAGTGCGCGGAACGGCGCGGCGTCGGTGCGCAGGATGATCTTGGTGCCCGGGGTGACCACGGTGCCCAGGGTGTCCAGCGAACGCAGCAGGTTGTACAGCTGGGGATTGCCCGCGTAGGCCCGCCCATAAATCTGCGCCGCTTCGACCCGCGATTGCGCTTCGATGTCGGCGGCTTTCACCGTGGCATCGGCCTGCACGATCCGCGCATCGCGCTCGGCGGCGGAGCGAATCTGCGCCGCCTCACGCTTGCCCACGGCGGTGCGTTCGGTGGCGATGGTTTCACGCTCGGCGCGCATGCGGTCGACAGTGGCGATGAGCGTCACCGACGGCAAGGTCAGCCGCTCGATACCCACCTGCGCCACGCGCACGCCATAGGTGGTGAGCAATTGTTGATCGATCTGCTGGCGCAACTGCGCTTCGAAATCGGCGATGCGCACTTGGCTGGCATCGGTATTGATCAGGCTGGACAGGTCGAAGCTGGCCGCCGTGGTTTCCAGCGCCGAACCGACAAAGGTACGAATCTGCCGCGCCGCTTCATCCGGCTGGTTCTGCACTGCGCGCATGAAGCGCTGCACATTGTCGGCATCGCCCTGCACCTGCCACGCCACGTAAGCCTGCACGATGATGCGCAGGCCATCGCGGGTGCCGACGTCCTGCAAACCGCTGGAGGTGGTGCGCAGACGCAGGTCCACCGGGATCGCCGCTTCGAACGGCGCCGGCCAGCGCCAGCCCAGGCCCGGCTCCAGCAGCACCCGCGACGGGTTGCCGAAACGGGTAATCACCGTGGCTTCGCCGGACCGCACCTGCACGAGGCTCGCGGCCGCGACCGCAAACAGCACCAGCAACACGGCCCAGGCCATGCGCCGCCAAGGGAAGGGGCCGGCGGGTTGTTCATCACCGTGGTGGTGGTGATGGTGGCCGTGGTGGTGGTGACCATGATCGTGAGAATGAGCGCTCAACAGACAGACTCCTTATTGAACGGCTTTACGCGGCACCGAGGGATCGGCCGGCAAGGAAAAAGAACGCAGATCGATCGTCGGCGCACTGTCGGCGCCCAGGCGATGATCCAGAATCAGCAGCTTGGCGTGAGCCAGGCCCAGGGTCAGTTGGCCGAGGTACTGCTCCAGCACGAAGGCTTTGCCGGCGCTGGCGTAGGCCTTTTGTTCGGCGGCAAACCGCAGGTCCGCCGCCTGGGCGCCGGCATTGACCTCACGCGCGGTGGCCTGGGCCTGGTCGCGGGCGGTGCTGGCTTGCAGCAGGGCCTGGTTGGTTTGTTCGCTGGCGGCGCCGCGTTCGCGGGAGATCAGCGCCTGGGCGCCGATCTGCGCCGCTTGCACGCCGTGGTAGGCGTTGGCGGCACCGGACGGTGGGTGGATGGCTTCGACCACCGTGGCAAGAATTTCCACGCCGCTGTCGAGTTTTTGCAGGTCCGCTTGCACGGCGCGGCCGATCTCTTCGGCCAGGCCGGTGCGTTGTTCGCCGAGCAATTCGTCGAGGGTGCGCGAGGCAAAGTCATGCACGAGGATACGGCTGGCGGTGCTGCGGATCAGGGTCGGCACATCCGCACTGTTATAGGTGGCGGCAAGCGCGGCCTGGTCGGTCAGGCCGATACGGTAGACGAAGCGCACATCCATATTGACGATCTGGAAGCTCTGTTTGTCGCCGCGGCTGCTGGCGATCACCTGGGATTTGTCATTCACATGGCTGGCGTCCCACAGGCGGTTGGCGATCAGCGGCGCCGGGCCTTCGGCCGCCGCGAGTTCCGGGCTGGCGGCTTCGCTGACACTGGTCGCCAGCTCATGCACCACACCGTTTTCCACGTTCAGCACGCGGCCCAACGGCCACGGCAACCCGGCGTGCAGACCCGGGCCGAAGACGTGCACCGGTTTGCCGAAGCGCTCATAAATCCCACGGCCTTGCAGGGGCACTTCATGCACCCCCGTCAGCGCCCAGCCGACGGCCAGCACCACCAGCAGCACCGGCAGAAACGCCCGGCGCATGTAGGTAAACGCCCAGATCTGGCGCAGGTCGATGCCGAAGCGGTTGTGCAATTCGTGCTGCAAGGCCTGCAGCGGTTGCGGCGGCCAACGCAGCAGCCCGGCGATAAAACTCTGCGCCATCAAGCGCGGTTCGAGGCGCGGTTGGCGCGGGCTGAACAGCGACAGCACAGCCCTTAACAGAAACTCCAGCGCGACCAGCGCCGGCAACAGCCCAGCTAGCGTCGCCAGGCGCAGCGGCCACACCGACGCCGCACTGGCAAACAGCAGGCAAAGCGCACTGATCACCAGGCAACCAATCGCCACCCGGCTCAGTTGCGCCAACTGCGCGGCTTCCGGCCATTGCGCGGCGGTTGCCTGGGCCAGGCGCCGCTCGAACACCAGCAGGCCAAAGGCCAAGGCCAAGGCCAGCGCGGCGCCGATACTTGCGGATTGGCCGACCGCTGCCGCCGGCAAGCCCAGGTTCCAGAACTCGATGATGCTGACCAGCGCGAACAACGACCAAACGCCGAGCCACAACACCGGCGCGCCGATCTGGGCCAGCAACCCTCGGCCGAAACGCCCCACCAGGCGCGCCTGCCAGCCGGCGGGTTCGCCCTCTGCTGCGAGTAACTCGGGCGCCGACGCTTCCAGCGCCTGGGCACGCCAATCGGCAACCCACCACGCCGACTGCAACCCGGCCACCAGCACCAGCAACGCGCACGCGCAGTTAATCAACACCACCGGCCAGATCGACACCGGTGCAAACAGCGCAACAAACAGCGCCAGCACCCAGCCGCTGATGGCCAACGCAGTCAGGCTGATACCGGCTTGCCTCAATCGACGGGCATGGAACAGCCCTTGCTGAAAACGCGGCAGGCCTTCAACCGAAGCGCCGTCAGCTTCTAGATCCACTTGCATCCACTCATGCCCGCCTGTACATAATTCGTTACGATATAACACAATGCGTGAAATTTGTGTTCGTTAAACACCGTATTCACATGCCACACAGACCCTCTGTGGGAGGGGGTTTACCCCCGATGGCTCTGGGTCAGTTGATGCATGGGTTGGCGGGTCCGCCGCCATCGGGGGAAACCCCCCTCCCACTTATGTTCTTCATCGCGCTCCGGAGCGTGACTAAACCCCCATAAACACACGCTATCACTGGTGCAGGCTACGATTAATCGGCACACTCCCGAGCAGTTTTTCGCGGGTTCACGGACAAGGAAGCGTCACCCCCATGATTTCGATCTATCAGCTCAAACCGCGGTTTCAAAACCTGCTGCGGCCCCTCGTGCAGCGCCTCTACGACAACGGCACCACCGCCAACCAGATCACCGTGCTCGCCGGAGTCATCTCCCTGCTGGTCGGCCTGCTGATCGCCGGCTTTGCCCAACACCTCTGGGTGTTTGCGCTGATCCCGCTGTGGATGATCATGCGCATGGCCCTCAACGCCATCGACGGCATGCTCGCCCGGGAATTCGGCCAGCAGTCGCGCCTGGGCGCCTACCTCAATGAACTGTGCGACGTGATCGCCGACAGCGCGCTGATCCTGCCCTTTGCGCTGATCCCCGGCGTCAGCCTGGCGCCGGTGCTGCTGGTGACCTTGCTGGCAGTGTTCAGCGAATACGCCGGGGTGCTCGGGCCGATGGTCGGCGCGTCACGGCGCTACGACGGGCCGATGGGCAAAAGTGATCGGGCATTCGTCCTCGGCGTGCTGGCCACCGGCGTGGCGCTGGGCTGGCTCGGCGCCGGCTGGGTCGATACGGTGATGTGGCTGGTCGCCGCCCTGCTCGCCTACACCCTGGTCAACCGGGTGCGTCAGGGCCTCAAAGAAGAACAACACATTTCCCCTTCTGCATAAGGATTTTGCGATGCGCGAACAGCAAGAACACACCTTCAGTACCCATGATAGCGTCGAGCTTTTCTACCGGCACTGGCCGGCTACCGCCCCAGCGGACGGCGAGCCGCGCAAGGCGATCCTGCTGTTCCATCGCGGCCATGAGCATTCGGGGCGCATCGCCCACCTGGTCGATGAACTGAACCTGCCACAGTTCGACTTCTTCGCCTGGGACGCCCGTGGCCACGGCCAATCTCCCGGCGAGCGCGGCGACAGCCCCAGCTTCGCCACCAGCGCCCGCGACGTGCAGACTTTCTGCGACCACATCGGCGTCACTTACGGCGTCGAGGCCGAAAATACTGCAGTCATCGCCCAAAGCGTCGGCGCGGTGATTGCAGCCACCTGGGTCCACGACTACGCGCCGAAAATCCGCGCGCTCGTGCTCGCCTCCCCGGCGTTCAACGTCAAACTGTACGTGCCCTTCGCCCGGCCGGGCCTGGCGCTGATGCGCAAGTTTCGCGGCAACTTTTTCGTCAACAGTTACGTCAAGGCCAAGTTCCTCAGCCACGACCCGGAGCGCGTCGCGTCCTACGACAGCGACCCGCTGATCACCAAGGCGATTTCGGTGAATGTGCTACTCGGTCTGTACGAAGCGGCCGACCGGGTTGTCGCCGATGCCCAGGCGATCCAGGTGCCGACCCAACTGCTGATCTCCGGCTCCGATTTCGTGGTGCATCGCAAACCCCAACAACAGTTTTTCGACCGCCTCGGCAGCCTGAAAAAAGAGCTGCATATCCTCCCTGGCTTCTTCCACGACACCCTCGGCGAGCGCGACCGCGCCGTGGCCGTGAGCAGCGCCCGGCGTTTTATCCTGCAGAACTTCGCGCACCCGCTGGACCGCGCCTCGCTGCTCGATGCCGACAAGCTGGGCGCCACCTGCGCCGAATCCGAATCCCTCGCCGCACCGCTGCCGCGCAATTCCCTGCGCGACCTGTACTGGCGTATGACCCGCGCCAGCATGGGCCTCGGTAAGAACCTGTCGGACGGCGTGAAGCTGGGCTTCGACACCGGTTTCGACTCCGGCAGCACCCTGGACTACGTGTACCGCAACACGCCCACCGGCAAAGGCCGGCTGGGCCGGATGATCGACACCAACTACCTCAACTCCATCGGCTGGCGCGGCATTCGCCAGCGCAAGCTGAATGTCGAAGAGCTGCTGCGCCGGGCCATGACCCAGTTGCGCACAGCGGACCGCGAAGTGCGCATCGTCGATATCGCCGCCGGCCACGGCCGCTACATTCTCGAAGCCTTGCAGGGCGTTTCGCCGCTGCCGGAATCGATCCTGCTGCGCGACTACAGCGACATCAACGTGCGCGACGGTGGCGCACTGATTCGCGAGAAAGGCCTGGGGGATATCGCGCAATTCGTCAAAGGCGACGCGTTCGACCGTGCGGACTTGGCGGCGCTGGCGCCCAAGCCGACGTTGGTGGTGGTTTCCGGGCTGTATGAATTGTTTGCCGATAACGCCATGGTCGGCGGTTCGCTGGCGGGCCTGGCCGAAGCCGTGGAGCCCGGCGGTTATCTGGTCTACACCGGCCAGCCGTGGCACCCGCAGTTGGAACTGATCGCCCGCGCGTTGACCAGCCATCGCCAGGGCCAGGCCTGGGTGATGCGCCGGCGCAGCCAGGCAGAAATGGATCAACTGGTGGAAGCCGCCGGTTTCCGCAAGATCACCCAGCGGGTGGATGAGTGGGGCATCTTTACCGTGTCCCTGGCGCAGAAGATCTGAACATGCGCGAACCCGGCCTGTTAAAGCCCGCGTTCCTGTGGCTGTTGCTGTTGGCGCCGCTGTTTTTCAGCACCTATGGCTTTGCCACATGGGTCACCAGCCAGCGCAGCGACGTCGGCACACTGGTGTTCGATTGGGAAACCCACATGCCGTTCTGGGCCTGGACCATCGTGCCCTACTGGACCATCGACCTGCTCTACGGTTTATCCCTGCTGCTGCCCAACAGCCGCCATGAACTGAAGCAACATGCGCTGCGCCTGCTGAGTGCGCAGCTCATCGCCGTGAGCTGCTTCCTGATCTGGCCGCTGCGCTTCACCTTCGAAAGGCCGGAGCTGGACGGCGTGTTCGGCTGGCTGTTCGCCGTGCTGGCCGGTTTCGACAAACCGTTCAACCAGGCGCCGTCGCTGCATATCGCGCTGCTGGTGATCCTGTGGATCATGTACCAACGTCATACTCAGGGCGTGTGGCGCTGGCTGATGCATGGCTGGTTCGCGCTGATCGGGGTTTCGGTGCTGACCACTTATCAACACCACTTTATCGACTTACCCACAGGCGCCCTGGCGGGTTGGCTGTGCGTGTGGCTGTGGCCGCTGGAACATCCGAGCCCGCTGTTGAATGCGCGGCTGACCCGCGATTCCACACGCTGGCGGCTGGGGCTGCGCTACGGCCTGGGCGCGCTGGGGCTGATCATCCTCGCGTTTACCCTGGGCGGCGGGTGGCTGTGGCTACTGTGGCCAGCGCTGGCCCTGGGGCTGATCATGGCGAATTACGTCGGTCTCGGCGCGCCAGGTTTCCAGAAACGTGCCGACGGTCAACTGACCCCCGCCGCGCGTTGGCTGTATGCACCGTATCTGGCGGCGGCGTGGCTCAATTCGCGGTGGTGGACGCGCACGCATCCACAACCCGACCTGATTGTGGATAACGTCTGGCTCGGGCGGCTACCTACCGCGCGCGAACAGGGTGCATTCAAGGCCATCGTCGATTTGTGCGCGGAATTGCCGATTAATCCACAGGGCCGCGCCTATCAAGGCATCCCCGTACTCGACCTGATCGCGCCGACACCCGCCGAATGCCTGCAAGCAGCGCAAGCCATCGAGCGCCTGCGCGCCAGCGGCCCGGTGCTGGTGTGCTGCGCCCTCGGCTATTCGCGCAGCGCTACCGCCGTCGCCGCCTGGCTGCTGCACAGCGGACGCGCCGCCACGGTGGACCAAGCACTGGCTATTATTCGTACAGCACGGGCCCAGGTGGTCCTGCATCCCGCTCATCGCCATGCCTTGGAGGCCTTGCCCCATGCCTGTTGATATGGAACTCCAAGTCGTCGCCAGCCTGCTGCGCCGTGGCCGCTCACTGGATCAGTTATCCACAGGTCTGACGCTGCTGGGCGTGTTATTCGGCCTGGCGCAACTGTTGATGGCCAGCGTCGCGCCGATCTGCCTACTGCTCAGCCTGTGGATGATTATCCTCGGCCTGCTGCAGAAGTACTGGGCGCTGCGCGTGGCCTTCGACGCCGACCTGTTCACCCTGCTCGCCCGCGACACCGAACGCACCCCGGACCTCGACCAGGCCCTGCAAACCCTCGGCCTGCAGTCGCCCAACCGCGCCGGCCGGCCCTGGCCCGAACGCCGTCGCGGCGCCCTCAAACTGCTGCGCAAGCAAGCCTGGCTGCTCGGCGCGCAAGTGCTGCTGACCTTGGGCGTGATCCTCGCCAGCCCTTGGCTACCTTTCACCGGATAAGGAATCCCCATGTTCGAACCCGTGGTTGCCACCCTGATTACCTCGATGGCCCGTACCGTCACCGGTGCCCGCAGCCTGTGGCTGGGCTGCGCGCCGGTACCGGTGCAACGCATCTACTTCGCCAACCACAGCAGCCACGGTGACTTCGTGTTGCTGTGGGCATCGCTGCCACAGAACCTGCGCAAATTCACGCGCCCGGTGGCCGGCAGTGACTACTGGAATAAAAGTGCGCTGCGCCGCTACATCATCCGCCGCGTATTCAACGGCGTGTTGATCGACCGTGAACGCAAAGACCCTGTGGATAACCCCTTGCAGCCCATGCTCGCCGCGCTGGAAGGCGGCGACTCGCTGATCATCTTTCCCGAAGGCACACGCAATCTGGAAGACGGCTTGCTGCCGTTTAAAAGCGGCCTGTATCACCTGGCAAAAAGTTACCCACAGGCGGAATTGATTCCGGTGTGGATTGCCAACCTCAACCGGGTCATGCCCAAGGGCCGCGTCCTACCGCTGCCTTTGCTGTGTACCACCAGCTTCGGCGCCCCACTGCAACTGGAAGACGGCGAAGACAAAGCTGCCTTCCTTGCCCGCACCCGCGACGCCCTGCTCGCCCTCGCCCCGGAGCATTCCTGACATGGATAGCCAAACCCTGATGCTGTTCGGTGGGATCGGCGCGATCCTGGTACTCGCCTCGCTGATCGGCCTGATCCTCAAGCTGCGCACCCGTGGCACGCCGAATGCGGTGATCGACAACCTCAATGCCCGCATCAACGCCTGGTGGGTGATGGTGGTGGTGATCGGCATCGCCTTCTGGCTCGGCACCGGCGCAGTGATCCTGCTGTTCTACGCCGTCTCGTTCTACGCCCTGCGCGAATTCCTCACCCTCACCCCCACCCGGCGCAGCGACTACCCGGCCCTGGTGGCCGCGTTCTACCTGGCGCTGCCGCTGCAATACCTGCTGATCTATGCCGACTGGTACGGGCTGTTCTCGATCTTCATCCCGGTGTACGTGTTCCTGTTGCTGCCGATCCTCGCCTCCCTCGGCGGCGACAGCACGCACTTCCTGGAGCGTGCGTCGAAGGTGCAATGGGGCCTGATGATCGCGGTGTTCTGCGTGTCCTTCGTGCCCGCCCTGCTCACCCTCGACATCCCCGGTTATGAAGGCCGCAACCTGCTGCTGATCGCCTACCTGGTGATCGTGGTGCAACTGTCGGACGTGCTGCAGTACGTGTGCGGCAAGCTGTTTGGCAAACACAAGATCGCGCCCAACCTGTCACCGTCGAAAACCGTCGAAGGCTTTGTCGGCGGCATCCTGCTCTCCTCCCTGATCGGCGCCGCGCTGTGGTGGACCACGCCGTTCAACCCGTGGCAGTCGTTCCTGATTGCGCTGCTGATCAACCTGCTGGGGTTTGCCGGCGGCATTGTGATGTCGGCGATCAAACGCGACCGTGGCGTGAAGGACTGGGGGCATATGATCGAAGGGCACGGCGGGATGCTCGATCGGCTGGATTCGGTGTGCTTTGCGGCGCCGATCTTCTTTCACCTGGTGCGCTACTGGTGGACCTGACAAACAGCGCCCTCAAGCCTGACGAAGATCAAAATGTGAATCCCCGCCCCCCATAAACATCCCCCCACAATGCGATGTATCGACCTCATCTTTTGTCTTAAAGACGCGTGTAAGATACGTCGCACTTAGCCAGGGATGCTCACCATGTTTGACGCGTTAAAAACGATCTGTCGCCGCTTGTTCGGTGCGTTAATGACTGTGGTGGGTGCCCTGTTCGGCCAATGGCGGCCGCCGTTCTGGCTGAATGCCATCGGCCGTGGCGGGCTGAACCTGGCGAGCAAGGCCCGTGCTTATCCGCGCCAGGCCGGTGCCGCGGTGTTGGGCCTGGTGCTGCTGGCCGCCGCCGGGTTCTATGGCTGGCATTGGTACTCCAACCTGCCGCAGCCGCACACCGTGGGTTATTCACTGCACAAACCCAATCTGACTGACTACACCCAGCAACCCGCCGTTGTGGATAACCTGCAGGTGCGTTTTGCCGAGTCCGTCGCCCCCTTGGCGGCGATAGGCAAGCCGGTCACCGCAGGCATTACCCTTAAACCCGCTGTGGCCGGTGCCTGGCGCTGGTCCGATGACCACACGTTGCTGTTCACACCGGAAAAAGACTGGCCCATCGACGCCCATTACACCTTCGATTTGGCGAAGAAAAACCTGCTCGCCGACGGCGTGTTGCTCAGCGAGTACAACGGCCAGTTCTCCACTCAGCCGTTTCGCGCCAGCCTTTCGCAGAACGAGTTGTATCAGGACCCGTCCAACCCGACGCTGAAACAACTGGTGGCGACTTTCCGCTTTTCCCACCCGGTCGACGAAGAAAGCCTGCGCAAGCGGGTTTCGATCATTCTCGGCAAAGGCCTCGCCTACCGCGACGCGCAATTACCCAATCGCCCGGAAATCACCTTCGACGAGTCCAAGCTCAACGCCTATGTCCGCTCCGCCGCCCTGGCCACCCCACTGGAAAGCACGCCCGTCAGCGCCAAGCTCGACGAAGGCATCAAAGCCCGTGACGGTGGCAACGCCAGCAACGCGCCATTGGTGGCCGAAGTCACCGTGCCCGGCCGCTACCGCCTGACGTTTACCGCTGCCGAAGTGAGCTTTGTCGACAACGAACGCGGCGAACCCGAGCCGGTGTTGATGTTCAGCAGCTCCAGCGCCGTAGCCGATGACACCATCGCCGGTAAGGTCCAGGCGTGGCTGTTGCCGGAAAAAGCTGAGGACGACACGCGCCCCTATAACAGCAACGACATCGACGACGCGCTGCTGGCCCGTAGTACCAAGGTCAACCTGACCCACGTGCCCAGCGTCGAACCGCTCAACACCCTGCACGCGTTCAAGTTCAAGGCCCCGGCCGGTCGGGCGCTGTATGTGCGCGTGCCCGCCAACCTGGAAGCCATCGGCGGCTACCTGGCGAAAAACCCTACGGCGTCGCTGATCAGCATGCCGGCCTATCCGCGCACGCTGCAGTTCCTGTCTGACGGCGCCTTGCTCAGCCTCACCGGCGAAAAACGCCTGGGCTTCATGGCCCGTGGCGTACCCGGTGCCCATGTGGAAATTGCTCGCCTGCTGCCCAACCAGTTACAACATTTGGTGGACCAGAGCAGCGGCAGCTTTGCGCGGCCGAACTTCGGCAATGAGTACTTCGACCGCATGGTCGAGCGTCAATCACTGGATATTCCGCTGTCGTCCAACGACCCGGCGAAAACCGTCTACGACAACGTCGATCTCAGCCGCTACCTGAGCGCCAACGGCGGCCGACGCGGTATTTTCGTACTCAAGCTCAGCCCACAGGATGACCCGGCCGAGCGCACATTCGACTACTCCCGCAGCAGCACCAGCGACCTGCGCTTTATCGTGGTGACGGACCTCGGGATCATCGCCAAGCGCTCCAGCGACGGCAGCCATGACGTGTATGTGCAGTCCATCGGCAACGGTTCGCCGGTGGCCGACGCGCAAGTCGACATCATCGGCCGTAACGGTTTGCCGGTCGCCAGCGGCCACACCGACGCCGAAGGCCACGCGCATTTCGCCAAACTCGATGAACTGCGCCGTGAGAAAACGCCACTGATGTATGTGGTCAGTCGCGGCAATGACCAATCTTTCCTGCCGATTGCCCGTCAGTCCCAGCAGCTGGATTTGTCGCGCTTTGACGTAGGTGGTTTGCAAGAAGACGGTGCGATCGATCGCCTCAGCGCCTACCTGTTCACCGACCGTGGCCTGTACCGGCCCGGCGAAACCGCGCACCTGGGCATGATCGTGCGCAGCGGCAACTGGAAAGGCGCCCTGCAAGGCCTGCCGGTGGAGCTGCAAATCACCGACCCGCGCGGCCTGGAAGTGATTCGCCAGCCGCTGAAGCTGTCCGCCAGCGGTTCTGAAACCTTTGATTTCCCCAGCAGCGAAGCGGCCCCCGCCGGGGATTACACCGCGACCTTGCAACTGCTCGGCGAGAAACAGACACGCACCGACCTGGGCAGCGTCAGCTTCAAGGTCCGCGACTTCGAACCGGACCGCATGAAGGTCAGCCTGAGCCTGCACGACACGCCAGTGCAGGGCTGGATTGCACCGGACCAGGTGCTGGCCAAGGTCAGCGCAATGCACCTGTTCGGTGCCCCGGCGGCCGGCCGGCGCGTGACGGCGAAGATGTCCCTGAGCCCGACGCTCGCGGCATTTGAGCGTTACCCCGATTACCGCTTCCGCCTCAACGACGCGCTGGAAGAGGCCAGCACCGAAGACCTCGCCGAGAGCACCGTCGATGACAACGGCCAAGCCGTGCTCGACCTCAACCTGCAACGCTTCGCCAACAGCACTTACCGCTTGCAGGTGATGACCCAGGTGTTCGAGGCCGAAGGCGGGCGCAATGTGGCAGCGCAAAGTGCGTTGCTGGTGTCGTCTGCGCCCTACCTGGTGGGTGTGAAAAGTCAGGACTCACTGTCGTATGTCGCCAAGGACGCCCCACGCCAGGTGCAATGGTTGGCCGTCGCGCCGGATCTCACGCCGCTGGCGGTGGACGGCCTGACCAGCGAAGTGGTCGAGCACCGCTACGTCTCGGTGCTGGTGAAACAGTCCAACGGTACCTACAAATATGAATCGCGGATCAAAAACATCAGCCAGCCTACCTCGCCGCTGGTGATGACCAAGGACGGCGCCAAGCAACCCCTGAACACCGCCACTCCCGGCGATTTCACCCTGCAACTCAAAGACGCCAACGGCAAGCTGCTGAACCAGATCGACTACAGCGTGGCCGGGCGCGGCAACACCTCGCGCTCCCTGGAGCGCAACGCCGAGCTGCAACTGCGCCTGGATAAACGCAGTTACGCGACGGGGGATGAGATCGCTATCAGTGTCCGCGCGCCATACACCGGGGCGGGCTTGATCACCATCGAGCGCGACAAGGTCTACACCCAGCAGTGGTTCAAGGCCGACAGCACCAACAGCGTGCAACATATCCGCGTGCCCGCAGGCCTTGAGGGCAATGCCTACGTCAACGTGCAGTTCGTGCGGGACATCGGTTCGTCCGAGGTTTACATGAGCCCGCTGTCCTATGGCGTGGTGCCGTTCAGCATCAACCTGGATGCGCGGCGCATGCCCTTGAAGGTTGACGGCCCGGCGCAGATCGAACCGGGGCAGACCCTGGAGATCAAGGTCAACGCCGACCGCCCGGGCCGTGCGGTGGTGTATGCGGTGGACGAAGGCATCCTGCAAGTGGCGCGCTACCAGACGCCGGACCCGTTGGGCTTCTTCTTCCAGAAGCGTGCGCTTGAAGTCGGCACCAGTCAGATTCTTGACCTGATCCTGCCGGAATTCAGCCGCCTGCTCAGTGGGGCAGCACCCGGTGGCGATACCGAAGGCGCGCTGGCCAATCACCTCAACCCGTTCAAGCGTAAACATCAGCCGCCCGTGGCCTGGTGGTCCGGGCTGGTGGACTTGCCGGCCGGCGACACCGTGCTGCATTACCAGGTGCCCGACAGTTTTAACGGCAAGCTGCACCTGTTCGCAGTCGCGGTGGATGCCGACAGCGTGGGCGTCAGCGAGGCCACAACCGAGGTGCGCGGACCGCTCGTGATCACGCCAAACGTACCGGCTTTCGTGGCGCCGGGGGATGTGTTCAACGTGAGCGCCGGGGTGTTCAGCAACCTCGATGCGGCGGCGGATGTGAAGTTTGAAGTGCAGACCAGCGACGGCCTCAACGTGCAGGGCGACAAAGGCAGCACCTTGTCACTGCAACCGCGCAAGGAAGGCACCGCCGAGTTCAAGATCAAGGTCGGCGACACCCTCGGCTCGGCGGATCTGCGCTTTATCGCCGTGTTGCCGAACGGCAAGCGCATTCAGGTGGCGGAAACCACCTCGATCCGCCCCCTGAGCGAACATCGTGTGGCCTTGAGCCTGGGCCGTTTCGACAGCGCCAGCAAAGAGCTCAAGCCCACCCGCGAACTGTTCAGCCAACTGCGTGATGTGCAATTGGGTGTGGCGGCATCGCCGCTGGTGTGGGCCAACGGCCTCAAGCATTACCTGGATGACTACGGCTACGCCTGCACCGAGCAGTTGGTGTCCAAGGCCATGCCGGCGTTGATCTGGGGTGGCAACGCGCCCGAGGCCGAACAAGCCTTTGCCAGCGCGGTGCGGATGTTGCGCCAGCGCCAGAACCAGGCCGGTGGTTTCGGCTTGTGGGCCGCCAACCCCGACGTGGCCCCGTATGCCAGCCTGTACGCCACCGACTTCCTGATCGAAGCCAAGGAACGCGGGCTGCCGGTGCCGGAAGACCTGCTGGTACGGGCCAATACTTATCTGACGGACCTGGCCAACGGCCCGAGCGAAGGCCTGTCGGAATTGCGCAACCGTGCCTACGCCAGTTACCTGCTGAGCCGTCAGGGAATTCTGGTGAGCGGCGCGTTGAGCGACATCCGTGAGCGCTACGAGAGCTACTTCAAGGACACTTGGCAGAACGATCTGGGCGCCGCCTACCTGGCCGCCAGCTACAAGCTGCTCAAGCAGGATCGCCAGGCCGATACGCTGTTCCGTAAGATCCCATGGCGTTCGCTTGTGGATAAGTGGAACAGCGACGGCCTGTATTACGACCCGTTGGTGCATGACGCCGAACACCTGCACCTGCTGGCGCGGCACTTCCCCGAGCTGCTGGACGATGTGCCGACAGCACTGCTGGATAAACTCGGCAAGCGCCTTAACGAGCAACGTTACAACTCGCTGTCGGCGGCGCTGTTACTGCGCGCCCTGGACAACTATGGCCAGCGTGCGCAAAGCGACATGACCCTCAAAGCCAGCGCGTGGCTGGGCGACAAGCAGCAACAACTGCTGGAGATGGCCGGCCAGCCACCGCGCGCCGCCGTGCCTGGCGCCACGCAAAAGTTGCTGATGGAAAAATCCGACGGCCCGGCAGCCTTCTACATGCTCAGCGAAGCCGGCTTTGATAAAGGCGCCAAGCTCAAGCCGATCAACAATGGCCTGGAAATTATCCACGAGTACCTCGACCTCAAAGGCGAGCCGGTGAGCAAAGTCGCGGTGGGCGATGAGTTCCTGGTGCGCCTGCGCCTGAGGGCGACCGACCGCGATCAAGTCCAGCAAGTGGCGGTGGTCGACCTGCTGCCCGGTGGCGTCGAGCCTGTGTATAACTTGCCGCCGGAGCCGGAAGCCGCCAGCACCGAGGGCAGTGAAGGCGAGGAAGCTGACTACGTAGAAGACAGCGAACCGTCTGAAGCCTGGCAAGCGCCGATCGGCGAAACCGAGCTGAGCAACTGGCAGCCGGACTACGTGGACGTGCGCGATGATCGGGTGGTGTTGTACGGCACTGCGCTGCGTGACGTAGGCACTTTCGTGTACCGCGTGCGCGCCACCAACGCAGGCACCTTCAATACGCCACCGGCCTACGCCGAAGGCATGTACGAAACCACCCTGCAAGGGCGCGGCAAAGTAGGCCAGCTTGAAATTACCAAGCCTTAAGCGCCTGACGCCGCTGCTGGCAGCGGCGGTACTGCTGGCGGGGCTGCGGCTGTGGCCGCATGCCCCGCTGGAACAGGCGGTGACATCGTCGAGGGTGGTGCTGGCCGACGATGGCTCGCTGTTGCGCATGACCTTGGCGGATGACGGGCAATATCGCTTATGGCTACCGCTGGAGCGGATTTCTCCGTCATTGATCGAGGCCTTGCTGCTCAAGGAAGACCGCAATTTCTACTGGCACCCGGGGATCAATCCCCCGGCGTTGCTGCGGGCGGCCATGGCCACTTACAGCGGCGGCCAGCGCCAGGGCGGCTCGACGCTGAGCATGCAACTGGCGCGGCGCCTGTGGGACCTTAACACCCGCCAGGTGCCGGGCAAGTTGCAACAGATAGCCCTGGCGCTGTGGCTGGAGGCGCGTTACAGCAAGCACGACATCCTTGAGGCCTACCTGAACCTGGCGCCCATGGGCGGCAATATCGAAGGCGCCGAGGCGGCGAGTCGCATCTACTTCGGCAAGTCGGCGGCGCAGTTGTCGTTGTCCCAAGCGCTGGCACTCGCGGTGATTCCCCAGCAGCCAGGGCGGCGTGCGCGCTTCGGGCCCTCGCTGCAAAACGCGCGGCTGCGCTTGATGAACGACTGGCGCGCAACTTATCCACAGGACCCGCGCAACGACAGCCTGCTGGACTTGCCCCTTGAGGCGCGCAACCGCCAGCAGATCCCGTTTCTGGCGCCGCACTTGAGCGAACAGTTGCTCGCGTCCCAGGCGGGTAACGAGTTGAACAGCACCCTCAACCTGCCCTTGCAACAATTGCTCGAACGCCTGATCAGCGGCTTTATCGCCGAGCGGCGCGGTACGGGGGTGGAAAACGCCACGGCGATCCTGATCGACAGCCGCGACCAGAGCGTCAAGGCGCTGGTGGGCTCGGCGGATTACTTATCCACAGGCATCCATGGCCAGGTCAATGGCGTGCTGGCGCGGCGTTCGCCGGGGTCGACGCTCAAGCCGTTCCTCTATGGGCTGGCGCTGGACCAAGGGGTGATCCACCCCATGAGCATCCTCAAGGATTTACCCAGTAACTTCGGCTACTTCCAACCGGAGAATTTCGACGGCAGTTTTGTAGGGCCACTGACGGCGCGCGACGCGTTGATCCGTAGCCGCAATATCCCAGCCGTGTGGCTGGCCAGCCAGGTGAAGTCGCCGTCGTTATACGGCTTGTTGCAACGCGCCGGCATCAAGGGCCTGCGCGGAGAAAGCCATTACGGCCTGGCCCTGGCCCTCGGCGGCGGCGAGATGACGCCCGAAGAGCTGGCGCGGCTGTATCTGATGCTGGCCGGCGACGGGCACCTGCGGGCCTTACGCTATGTGCAGGAACAGCCCCAGGCCAGCGGCCCAGCGCTGCTGACGCCCCAAGCCGCCTTCATGGTGCGCGACATGCTGCGCCGCAACCCGCGCCCGGATGGCCTGCCCGGCCGGCATTGGCGCACCGCCTGGAAAACCGGCACCTCCTGGGGCTTTCACGATGCGTGGAGCGCCGGCCTGGTCGGCCCCTACGTGCTGGTGGTGTGGGTGGGTAACTTCGACGGGCGACCAAACCCGGCGTTCATCGGCGCCAAGACCGCCGCGCCGCTGTTCTTCCGCATTGCCGACGCCCTGCCCCTGGCCTTGCCCAACGTGCAGATCAAACCCGACAAGCCGCCGCCCGGCCTGATCCGCATCGACGTCTGCGCGGCCTCCGGCGAGTTGCCCAACCGCTGGTGCCCGCAAACCCGCAAGACCTGGTACATCCCCGGCGTCTCACCGATTCGCGTGTCCGCCCTGCACCGCCCGGTGCTGATCGACACCCGCACCGGCAAAGCCGCCTGCCCGCCGTTCGACCCGCAGTACACCCGCGAAGAAGTCTTCGAGTTCTGGCCCAGCGACGTACAACGCCTGTACCGCGCCGCCGGCCTGGCGCGACGCACGCCGCCCAACGTGATGAAAAACTGCCAGCCCAACCGCATCAGCGACCAGAGCGAAGCCCCGCAGATCCGCTCGCCGCTGACCCAGGTGAGCTATCAACTGCGCCTGTCCCAGCCGCAGGAGAGCATTGCGCTGAATGCCAATGCGGCCAGCGACGCGACGACGTTGTACTGGTTTGCCGACCAGACCCTGATCGGCCAAGCCCCGCCGCAATCCACGCTGAATTGGCGACCGGGCAAGTCGGGGGAGTATCGGTTGCGGGTCAGTGACGATCAGGGGCGCAGTGCGAGCCGGGGGCTGAGGGTGGAGTTTGTGCCGTGATCGGGCGCCTCTGTCGCCTGGCTCAGTAAAAGCGCCGATGAAGATCTGGAAATATCAGCTGCGCAAACCAGACAGGGAGCCCAGGAGATGGCCAGATAGGTTCCAGCCACTGGTTTCCGGATATGAACTTCTGCGTCATTTTCCTCACCTTTTTCCGATTTTTTTTCTGATTATTTTTGACCTATTCAACACGCTCGACATAGAAGGACTCCCCACCGCCCGTCGCGCCCGACAACCATCCCCAAACGAATCTCAAGGTGGTCCGCCCGGCCTGATCCAGGCCTACCGTGTCACGCGACCAACCGGCCAGCAGCCCGCCCTCAAGCGTCAGGCATTGATACAGCAACTCGATGGTATCGGCGCCTGTCACGCGCCCGACCTGCGTGCCCATGCGGATTCGACCGCCTTGGTAAGTGCCGGAAATGGCATTGCTTTCGACAAGCTAATGGCGTTTTTTTACCTGCGATTCAAGCAATGGACGCACCGAATTATTTTCTGGGTTAAGTAATTGATACCAAAAGACATCGCCCGAACAGCTGCAAAGCGCCAAGCGCCTGGGTGATGGTCTCTATGAACAGAGCCTGATTCAGCAAGCCGTAGTCGCCCGAACCGGCCAGCGCTTCATCGACGGCCAGACCTCCGACGAGGGCATGTTCAAGTATTTGATGAACAACGCCGTCGCCAGCAAACAGGAGCTCAACCTGTCGCTTGGTGTCAGCTTGACCTCCGAGCAAGTCGCGGCCCTGAGCCACGACATTGTCTGGATGGAAAACGCCGAGGTGAACGGCGAGCAAGTGCTGGTGCCGGTGCTGTACCTGGCCAACGCCAACAATCGCCTGGCCGCCAACGGCGCCCTTATCCAGGGCCGTGACGTGACCCTGATCGCCGGTAAAGACCTGAACAACGCCGGCACGTTGAAAGCCACCAACAACCTCTCCGCCACAGCCGGCAACGACTTGGTGAACAGCGGCCTGGTCGAAGCGGGCAATCGTCTCGACCTGCTGGCCGGCAACGACTTGATCAACAAGGCTGGCGGTGTCATCGCCGGCCGCGACGTCTCACTGACGGCCGGCCGCGACGTGATCAACGAACGCACTGTCACCACCCACGAAAGCAGCAGCGGCTACCGAACCGAACGCACTGACTTCGTCGACAACGCCGCCCGTATCGAAGCCGCCAACGGCCTGACCGTCAACGCCGGGCGAGACGTCAACAACACCGGCGGCGTGCTCAAAAGCGGCACGGACACCGCGATCGCTGCCGGACGTGACGTCAATCTTGTCTCTGCTGAACAAGTCACCAGCGGCGTGCGTGGTTTGCATACGAACCAGACCATTACCCAATACGGCTCGACCGTCGATGCAGGGCAAGACTTGAAGGTCAGCGCTGGCCGGGATGTCACCGCGATTGCCAGTCAGATTGCTGCCAAGCGTGATGTGAGCATGAGTGCGGTGGGTGATTTGACCCTGGCTTCGGCGGCGGATGAGCAGCATTCGTACGGTAAGACGAAGAAGGTGACGAGTCAGGAGGATCACACCCAACAAGTAGCGACCAGTGTGTCGGCGGGTGGCAACGTGGTGCTGACAGCTGGCAAGGACTTGGGGTTGATAGCCAGCGAGGTCAGTGCAGGGAATGAGGCCTACCTGAGTGCGGGCGCAAACCTGACGTTGCAAGCGGCGGCCAATGAAGACTACAGCTTCTACAGCAAGGTCAAGAAAAGCTCTTCGGGTAAAAAGAGTCGACTGGATGAGATCGCCAGTACCACCAATATGGCCAGCTCGGTCACCAGTGGGACGAACAGCACGCTGGTGGCGGGCAATGATCTCCTCGTCAAGGGGAGTGAAGTCGCCGCAGAAAAGGGCGCAGCCAAGTTGGTCGCCGGTAATGATGTGCAAATTGTTGCGGTCACCGACTCCAAAAGTGCTCGGCATGAAAGCAGCAAGAGCAAAAGCAGTTGGGGTGGCTTGAAGTCGAGCAAGGTTCAGGATGCGGTTTCTGAGACGCAGACCATGGCAAGGGGCAGCATTATTTCGGGTAACACCGTGGATGTGGCGGCCCTGCAGGATGTCACTGTAAGAGGCTCCGGACTGGTCAGTACCCAGGACCTGAAGGTGCAGGCCGGTCGTGACCTGGTGATTGATGCGGCGCAAAACACGTTCACTCATAGTGAAATGCACAAGCAGAAGAGTCGTGACCTGACCGGGGTGCTGACGGCCAACAACCTGGGCGTTGATGACATCACCGGCAATCAGCATCTGTCCATCAGCAGTCAGAACCATACCGGCCAGTCCGCTCAGACGACATTGACTGGCAGTACCGTCGGTTCGAGCCAGGGCAATGTCGTACTCACTGCGGGTCGTGAGCTGAGCGTAATCGCCAGCGATCTGGTCAGTACCAGGAACATGAGCCTGACGGGGGCCAACGTCAATATTGCCGCTGGTATGGAAAGCGCCAGCCAGAGCAGTGTCGACAAGTCCAGCAGCCTGGCAGTAGGCCGAGTGGTGGGCGGCGCTGTCGTGGATACCGTCAATTCCATCCGTGGCGCCATCAAGGCGGCGAACAACGCCGATGATCCCAAGCTCAAGGCGGTGAAGCTGGCGCAGGCCGCGCTGGCTGCTTACAACCTGAATGGTATGGGTGATTCGGTCTCCGGGAGTGTCAAGGATTACGCCAATAACAAAGGCAGTTCGTCCAGCAATGGCTCGTTGATAAAAATCGGTACTGAAACGGCGCTCACTCACAGTAAAAGCACCAGCGAATATGAAAGTCAGACAGCCAAGCAGAGTTCGCTCAACGTAGGCCAGGCCCTTGCTATCGAAGCCACGGGAAAGGCACCGGGCACGGTAGGTGATATCCATGTCATCGGCAGTAGCCTGAAAGCGGCCGACACTGCACTGACCTCCAAGAACGACATCATTCTGGAAAGCGCGCAGAACACCACTGACTGGGCAAACAACAACTCCAACAACAGAACCGCCATAGGCGCCAGCTTCAATATTGGTCAGCAGAATGGTTTTACCATCGACCTTGGCGCCCAGATCGCCAAGGGCATGGGCAATGGCGGTTCGGTCACTCAGGTCAATACCACGCTGGATAGCGGTGCACTGACCTTGCACAGCGGCAAAGACACCACCCTTGACGGTGCGCAGGTGCGAGCCAACAAGATTGATGCGTTGGTTGAAGGCAACCTGAATATCACCTCGCGCCAGGACTCTGAAACCGAGAAGAACAAGCAGGGCAGCGCTGGTTTTGGCGCCAGTATCTGCATTCCGCCGATCTGTTATGGCGCTCCGGTGACGGCATCGGCAAGCCTTTCCGCCGGCAACATGAAGAGTAACTACCAGGCGGTGACGGATCAGAGTGGTCTGTTTGCGGGCAATGGTGGTTACAACATCGTTGTCGGCGCCAACACCACGCTTCAAGGGGCAGTGATTGCCAGTGATGCGACGGCGAACAAGAACCTGCTCAGCACCGACCGATTGATAACCAGCGACATCAAGAACAAGAGTGACATCAAGAGTACGTCTGCCAGCGTCAGTGGTTCCGCCAGTTATAGCAGCGCGGGTGCATCGACTGCGGCTTTGGGCGGCCTGTTAGGCATGTCGCTCAGTGAGTCGGACAGTAGCAAGACCCGAAGTGCAGTCAGCGAAGGCACGATCATCGTGCGTAACGCTGAAGGAGCCAATGATCTGGTTGGCCTGAACCGTGACACTGCCAACGCCAACGAAAAGCTTGATCGCCCTGACAAAAAGGCGATGGAAGAGCGCATGGAGCTGATTCGTAGCTCCGTGGAGTTGGTCAATGGTCTCTCGGATGCAATTGCCACGGCCAAGATGAAGGCCGCCAAGGATCCGAACAGTGATGAGTCGAAGGCGGCTAGTCAGCAGTTGCTGGAGAAAGGTATTACCAACCCGACTCCCGATCAGATCGCCCAGCAGGTCAGCCAGAACTATGGCATCGGTAGCAGTTTCAAAAAAGCGGCTGAGGCGGTCAGCGCCGTTGTACAGGGCGTTCTGGCTGGGAACATTGGTGGTGCATTGGCGGGCGCAGCTGCGCCTTATGTGGCTGAACGCATCAAGAAGGCTACCGAGGGTGACGATGCTGCGAACCTGATGGCGCATGCCGTTTGGGGAGCGGTGCTTGCTAAAGCTCAGGGTAACTCGGCATTGGCCGGGGCAGCAGGTGCAAGTGTCGGAGAGCTGATAGCCCACCAGTTGTATCCAGATAAGAGAACCGCCGATTTAACAGAGAGCGAACGTCAAACAGTGTCAGCACTGTCTACCTTGGCGGGAGGATTGGCAGGTGCGATTACCGGTGGTAGTGCTGCGGGTGCTGTGACCGGTGCGGGGACGGCTCAAAACGCTGTTGACAATAATTTCCTCAACCAAGGGCGGCCTGATGCCTACGCTGCTCGATACGCAGGCTGCAAGGGGGAGCCAGTTTGCGAACTCACTGTCAGAAAGGACATCGCCAAGGAGTCCGCGGAAAATATCGACAAGCTGAAAGGGTGCTGGGACGCCGGTGACACCGTTTGTGTAGCCAAGATGCGCGAGCAGATTGAAATCGGCAGAAACGCTTACACGAAACTCAAGACCCAAGACCCTATGGTCGGTGGTGCCTACGAACAGTCTGCCGAATTTTATGCAGACATCATCGACAATTGCGGGGGCAAGTGTGATTGGCTAGAGGCCGCATTGAAAAAAACGGTCGGGGATGGTATCAACATGGCGGCCTACGCTGCGCTCGGAGGGGGGGCTCCGAAGCCGTCGGGGGGAGTAGGATCAACAAGCGAAATCGGTGCAAAAGCAACAACTAAGGTAATTACCGAGTTTGGGCCTATGAATCAGGGCCCGTTACCGAAAGGAATCGCGGACACATTTCGTAGCGGTACGTACTCAGAGGTCGTTACTCAACAACCGACCACGTTGTATCGTGTTTATGGTGGGACTGCGCAGGAGCTAGGTGGCTATTGGACAGCGACAAAGCCAGCAGGCCCTGTCCAGTCGATTATTGACAGCGCTTTGAAACCCGAATGGGGGAATACTGCTACAAAGGTGGTCAAAATTGAAGTTCCTATAGGAACTAAGTATTTTGAAGGCGTAGCTGCTCCTCAAGGTGGACTAGTTGGGGGTGGTAACCAGGTGCTGTTTCCGAAAGATTTCAAAATTGACACTTCTTGGATAAAGCAATGAATGAGTGTAATTGGGAAGTTATAGAGGGGTTTTCATCTCCTAGAGAGTATGAACGATTTTCTGCCTGGATCACCGAACAGGTTAAATCTGGGATTACAGAGCAGACTCCTGTTCAGGACAGCTATGCGGGGCCAGGATTTGAAGAAAAATGGTTCAAGTGCATAGTGTCAAATGAAACGTGGAGATTGGTTTCCCCTCAAGCTCCTTTTCAAGGATATTGGGGACCAGTTTAGAAAAGCCGGGTATTGAGTTGGTGCAAAAGGGACTCCTGCCTGGGATAACGCTATATCTAAAGCTGACGGAGACTTCGGGTATCTCCCTCCTGTCCGGCAAAACTATGTTAAAGATGTTTACGACTTACAAGGGGCTGTAGACAAGATGCGTGCTAGCGGTGCTAGTGCAGAAGACGTTGCAAAGTATGCGTATGGCGCAAGAAACGAGCTGAAAATGAAGTACAGAGAATATACGCCTCCTGAAATGCTTGATGTCATTGATGCGAGAAACTTGGAGCGATATGGCAACAAAATTGGACCCGGATTTGATGATCTAGTTAAAAAAGGTAAAACTTTTGATCAAATAATTGAAAGTTCTACGCGGGCTGGCGGTGGAGACCTGTTTCAATGAAGAGATTTATTGATGAGGACGTTTATGCTCTTGGTCGCATGAAGTCTGGAAGGCTGTATGCGGAGCTGATTTCTGATGTGGGCTGGGAAGGTTTCCCTAATTATGCAGAGAAATTTATTAAGCTCTTCTCTGGTAGCATCATTAGTAGAAGTGATTCTGTTGATACTAGGGTTTGGGGGGTGATTATTAAAGGCCAGCCCCTACGATTGGTTTACGAAGACTTTCCCGTGATGATTAGTTTGGAGTCGCAAAGTGAAGAAGGGGACCGATTTATCGAGGGGTTAAGAGAGGTTTTGATAAGCTAAATTAGTCCTTCGGTGCAAAAGGTAATCAGCTCATTAATGGGAAATGGGTTGATGGTGAAGGGCTACCATTACCTGTTCCTTCCAGTGTAGGTGCGTCTGGCCGAGTACCTAATGTTTTGCAAACAGGGGGCAATACTCTAAACAAAAGCACAGCCAACGGCTTGAATGAATATTTTGGTGAGAACTTAACTCCGCGTGAGTGGAGGAGAGCGCTTGAGGCACTAAAGGCCGATGCCGGCAAACTGCCTAACAATTTTCACGGTCGAATACTAGATAATGGCGATTATGTAGGTAAGACTGGCGAGGTTATCGGGAATATTAGGGATTATCTGCCATGAGTGTAAAAGCCAGAATTACACCTGTAGCATCAGATTATGAAACCTGCGCTGAGTGCTATGTCAGGCTAATGATTTTTTCCGGAGGATTTCATCCAGACGAAATTACTAAGCTTTTGCAGATTCAGCCTACAGTCGCAAATTTTGCTGGGGAAAAGGTTACAAATAGTCGGGGGCTTACCAGGGAGGTAAAAAACTCGATGTGGTTCCTGTCTACTGAAAGTCATATATCCTCTAAAGATATCAGGGAGCATATCGATTGGCTGGTCGAAACTATTTATCCGCATCGTGAATCACTAAGTAAAATTCAAGAGATGGATGGTGTTAAAGTTACTTTGAAGTGTGTATGGTTTTCTTTGTTAGGGCACAGCGGCCCAGTACTTTGGCCTGAGCAAATGCGCGCTTTGGCGGATCTGGATTTAGAGTTGTCTTTTGATATTTATTTTGCCGAAAATTAGAGGGTGCAAAAGCAACTGGTGGCGCTGCCGGAAAGGTAGATGATCTAGCTGCTAGTGGCTTAAGTTCAGCGTCAAACATTCCAAGTGGAACAGGTCTTGGTGGTTTCAAGGTCGGCTTAAGTGCAGACGACATCACTGCTATAAATTCACAGTTTGGCGGTTCGGTTTCATTTAGAGAAGTTGATACGGCTATTGCAAATGCTGCCAATTATGATGGTTTTTATAATAAGGCTGGCTCAATGATCAGGGATATTGCTGGCGGGCATCTGTTTGATAATGGGAACAAGCGGACTGCCGTTGAGGTGGTTGAGCAGTTGATTATAAAAAACGGCGTGGATGGCCCGCCAAAACAAATTATTTGGAATGTTGTGGATAAGGTTGCGACGGGGAAGCTAACTAATGTCCAAGATATTTCAAAAGCATTAAGAGGGCTGGATTAATGTCTTTCAATGAGCTTTCTGAACAGTATGCAGCCCGTTTCGGTTCGCCAAGTATGAGTAGCGTCGGGCTAGAGGAGTTTATTCAAATACTAGAGTTGGTGGCGATGAGAAATAAGGGGTTTTTCATCTTTAAGGTGGATGGTGAAAGAGAACGTAATATTTATACTTTTATTTTAAATATGTCGAAAAGTAACGATGTTGTAATAAGGAAAGATACAGATAGCATGCGGGAAGGTATGGAGTATTTTTTCTCTGAGCTTGAGCGGCTCGGCATATATCCATAACTTGATGTTTAGATATTTTGCTTGGCCCCGATTGCAGAACTCGCACTGGAGGAATAGGGGTCAGTGGAGGGAGGAATAGGGGTCAGACCCTGAGGAATCCCCGATTTTTCTTACAAAAAATCAAGAAGTTGGAATTATTGAAGAGGCCTGCATGAGTCGGCAACTTGGTTTGCACCACACAAAACTAAGATCCCGAACCCATGCAGGCCATTCGATTTTTACACAGAGCGCTCGCTCAAGTACTCCCCTCAATCCATTCTCGCCGCCTGACAACGCTGGTGAGTTGTGTCAGTTCGTTACTGCAGGGCCGTCGCCTAACACTGACGGGCCTCGGGCGCTCCATGCCGGGTCAGGCCTATCCCAAACATGCCATCAAGCGCGTCGACCGTCTGCTGGGAAATCAGCATCTGAGATCAGAGCGCCCGTTGTACTACTGGGTGATGCTACGAGCGTTGCTGGGCTCGTTGAAGCATCCGCTGATTTTGGTCGATTGGTAATCCCCCCATTCCTAAAACTCACCAGAAGTAGACCTCAGGCCACCAGGGCCAACTTCTGTTTTGGGGTAATGCCGCCGAGGGCCATATTCGGGCGCTCGTGATTGTATGTCCAGATCCAGTTCGTACCATAGTCCTGAACTTCGGCTATCGACTCAAACAAGTAATGTCCCAGCCAGTCATAGCGCACAGTCCGGTTATAACGTTCAACGTAGGCATTCTGCTGTGGATTACCCGGTTGAATAAAGTCCAAGCGGATGCCTCGTTTCTTCGCCCACTCAGCGAGCTTGGCACTGATGAATTCTGGGCCGTTATCGCTGCGGATCGCCTGCGGTTTACCACGCCATTCAATGACCTGATCCAGCGCACGCACCACGCGCTCAGCCGGTAGCGATAAATCAATCTCCATGCCCAGGGCTTCGCGGTTGAAGTCGTCAATCAGATTAAAAACCCGAAAGCTGCGTCCATCAGCTAACTGATCGTGCATGAAATCCATCGACCAACACTGGTTGGCTGCCTGCGGAACGGCCAGCGGTTCAGGCTTCTCGCGCACGATGCGCTTACGCGGTTTGATCCGCAGATTCAGTTCCAGCTCGCGGTAGATCCGATACACCCGTTTATGGTTCCAGCCATAGCCCTTCACGTTGCGCAGGTACAGAAAACACAAGCCAAACCCCCAATTGCGCTGGTTATGCGTGAGTCGGATCAGGTGATCGGCGATCTCGGCGTTTTCAGGCGATAGGCGCGATTGATAGCGATAGCACGTGATGCTGACCCCGAAGGCCAGGCACGCGAGCTTGATACTGCATCGACCTGAACGAACCGCTTCCTGCGCCATCTCTCGTCGCCGCGATGGCTTCACCACTTTTTTGCCATGGCCTCCTGGATGATTTCGGCTTTGAGCCGCTCTTCGGCGTACATTTTTTTTAGACGCCGGTTCTCATCCTCCAACTCGCGTAACCGAGCCATCAGCGATGCGTCCATGCCGCCGAACTTGGTGCGCCACTTATAGAAGGTGGCCGAGCTGATACCGTGCTCGCGACATAGCTCTGGCACCGGGCTTCCAGCCTCGGCTTGCTTGAGAATGGCCATGATTTGGCTGTCTGAAAAACGTGATCTCTTCACGCAAAATTTCCTTGATCCGATTAGGAGAAAATTCTACTTCTGGTGAGTATTTTTTTCAGGGGGGATTACCGATTGGTCTCGAATTGATGCCCCTGGTTGCGCTTTTTTGTTGAGAGCCGCAATCCCGCTGGCAGGTCGTTCGTTTCCTATTTATGAAAGTGTTCATGAGCGGGAAGGTTGCCCCAGGTATCAAAGTCGCCTGATTAAAATGCTGGCTGAATTGCTGCCTGATGGCTGTATCCCAATCTTGGTAACTGACGCAGGCTTCCGGCGGCCATGGATGAAGGCAGTAGTCGCGCAAGGTTGGTATTACGTGGCGCGCATACGTAACCGTGAGCTTTATCGTCGCGAAGAAAGTGAGTGGTTATCAAAGCAACAGCCTCAAGGTGAAACATGTACTTTCATTGTGGCGGCTAGGCATGGAATATTGGCGCAGTTGTACAGATTTTGGTGGGCGAGAAGGCTTGGAAGTGTTGGAGAAAGCCCTGCGTGATGAGGTGCGCCATCAGGCGCAGAGCCTGGAGTAGATTTGTGGGGATCCCTCAGGGTCTGACCCCTATTTTTCCTAGAACGGCTCGATAAGAAATCGGCGGCTTATAAGTCTGTATCCGAAGCGCGCGAAAACGGAAGTTTAGTAAAAGGCGTAGCGGGTGTTGATCGAAAATCAGGTCAGCTAATAATTGCTAAGTTAAAGTGAGGTGAATAATTGGATGCGTTTGAAAAGTATGGAAAATATAAAGCACAAGCTATATCAAGAATTGAGCATGTGAAAAGTCACTTGGACGGAGGCTTTAATATCGCAAGATGTGTAGTGAATATAGAAACCGACAAAGGTGATCCAATTGCGTGCATGGATAGGTTAGCGTCGCATGCATATGCACAAGCTATAGAGGAATGGTTTAGCAATTCGTCATTGGAAAAGATGAAAACCTGGTTTTATATAGCGGATAGTCTGCGTCGCCACCGGTACTCACTGAAAACCGACAAAATGAACTTCATGTTGAAGACATTTGATTTTTTGGCTGGGTTGGTTTCTGATAATGAATCCTTGATTAGCTGGTTCTGTAATAACGACGATATCTTTGATGCTAAAAGAGTTCAGGCGACCACTACCGCAGATTTTGTAGCTTATCAAATTCGGTTGGCTGTTAAAGGTGACTTTGCTCAGTTGCTGGACCGGTGTGCCAGAATGATTGCGCACCCACCTTCGGGACCAAAGAGGAGATTTATGCTGGATAATGAGTTCTTCATTGCGCTGGCAGAGGGTGATACATCAAAAATGGAATCTGTTTTGCGCGAGCTAACAACGCCAGCCTTAATAAAGAGAAGGTTTGATAGCGAGAATGGTTATTCCGAGGGATTGATTTCTACTTTCGGTGTTATTTACGCAAAAATTGCCTGGCGGCACGGTTATAAGATAGCTATAGATACACCCTATATTCCAGCAGAGTGGCTGCCCGTGGAACCGCTGGATCATTATGATGTTCATTATGGCTTTCTGAAAAACAGGGTTGATGAAATATGAATAATCTTTCGAAAGATGCCCTGCTGCGAAGTCAACTGTTTGAATCTCTTGTGGATCGCTACAAAGCAACATTGATTCCTGGTCGATACGGCGGCGATTACAATAATGATCAACTCGCGATTAGTGAGGGTGACGGGAACGTCACCTTGTTTCTCGGTTTGAAATTGTTGGACAGTCAAGGTGGTTTACAGCTGGATGCTGCGTCGCTTGGCCCGCATGTGCAGTACTCTAAATCATGGCTCTGCGCGTTGGTTGCCAGTTTGAAAGGCTCTTCGGACACTGTTCAATTTGCGGTTAAAATTGATTCTGCGCTTACGCAAAATTTGCTTTTAGCGTGCGTCGTATGTATGAGCCCTGTGACGCAGGATATTAAGTTATTGCGCATTGCAGTTTGATTCGTGGAAGGAGGTGATAAAGGGGCGGATTTATTTAATCAGAAATTTTCTTATCCAAGCCATCTCCGAAAATAAAATAATCTGTTCCCGTTGCCATTCAAGCCAGCACCACCGGCGCGCAGAGCTGGACCATGGGCGGCGAAATGACTGCTGACAACGCTGGGCAGTTTGTCGGTATTAGCATCTCCCTCGGTGCGCAGAAGTCGAGTTCAAAACAAACCCAAGAACAAACGATTAGCCAAGGCAGTAGCCTGACCAGCGGCAACAATCTCGGCATTGTCGCCGTCGGTAACGGTACTCCTGGGGTAGACGGTGATATCCGTGTTCAAGGCAGTAACCTCAAAGCAGTCAACGACATTTCGCTGGCCGCTGAGCGGGATATCCGTCTTGAAGCAGCCGCCAATAGCCAAAAGTTGGACGGCAAAAACAATAGTGGCGGTGGCGCAATCGGGATTAGTTTGGGGGTCGGCCCTCAAGGCGGTGGCCTGAGTATCTTCGCCAACGCTAATAAAGGCACAGGTAATGAAAAAGGTACCGGCACCACATGGACTGAAACCACGCTGGATGCAGGACATCAGGCTAACCTGGTCAGTGGACGAGACACGGCCCTTAAGGGCGCACAAGTCAGTGCTGACAAGATCGCTGCCAGTGTTGGTCGCGACCTGACACTGCAGAGCCTTCAAGACACCGACAATTATAAGTCCAAGCAAACTGATGTGAGTGGCGGCGTGAGTGTCACGATCATCGGTACAGGCGGTTCAGCCAGTCTTAGCGTCAGCCAAACCAAGATCGACTCCAAGTACCAAAGCGTGCAGGAGCAGACCGGCTTATACGCGGGTAAAGGTGGTTATCAGGTTGATGTGGGTAATCACACACAACTTGATGGAAGCGTCATAGCGAGTACCGCAGAGGTCGACAAGAATCGGCTGAGTACAGGCACTCTCGGCTGGAGTGATATCAAGAACGAGGCCGAATACAAGAGCCAAATGCAAAGTGCCAGCGTCAGCAGTTCCAGTGACGGCAGTGGCGGTTTTACCAGCAATATGCCCAGCGGTACTTTGATCGCTTACAACCATGGTGGCAGCGCCAGCGGTACGACCTCATCGGCCGTCTCCAATGGCACCCTCGATATTCGCGACCCTGCCAAACAACAGCAAAATGTGGCGACCCTTAGCCACGACGTCGAACATGCCAACGACAGCATCAGCCCAATCTTCGATAAAGAGAAAGAGCAGAAGCGCCTACAACAGGTAAAACTGATCAGTGAGATAGGTACTCAGGTCTCGGACATCGTTCGCACCCAGGGTGAGCTCAATGCGGAAAAAGTCGCGCGCAAAGAGTTGGCCAGTCAGGGTAATGAAAAGCCTACCCAAGAGCAGATACGGGCAGCGAAGTCCTATAAGGAGGCTATGGAGCCATACGGCACGGGGGGCGACTATCAACGTGCGACTCAAGCCGTGACGGCGGCCCTGCAAGGATTGGCAGGAGGCGACATCGGATCAGCCCTAGCGGGGGCTTCTGCCCCCTATCTTGCGAATTTTATTAAGCAGCAAACGGAGGACAACGACACCGCTAGGATCATGGCGCAGGCGGTGCTTGGCGCAGTAGTTGCCAAGACTCAGGGGAATTCGGCTGCGGCGGGGGCGGCGGGCGCCGCTACAGGAGAGTTGATTGCTGCTCAGTTGTATCCGTCTATTAAACGTGAGGATTTGAGCGAGGCGCAGAAACAGACAATCTCGGCGCTCTCAACACTGGCGGCAGGCTTTATCGGTGGCGCGGTGGGCGGCGACTTGGCTGGGGCGGCGGCTGGCGCTCAATCAGGCAAAAACGCAACAGAGAACAATGAGCTAGGCAGTCGCCTGCTTGCAGAGAAGCGCTATCGCGACTACGCAGAGCAAAGTTGTGGCGGCGTGGCAGCAGAGGTATGCCGGTCGAACTACAGCCAAAAAATCATGAATGAAAGCGGACCTGTCGTCGCTGTGTTGGCGGGTACCGGGGTTGCTGCAGGGGTTGTGCTACTGGGGCCGGAGTTGATGCTCGCTTGCGGCATGAACCCGACAATTTGTACGGAGCTTGGCATTGCGGCGGTTGAGTTGCCCTTTGGGGCTGCGACCACTGGCGGTACAGCGCTGGGCATGGGAGGATTTGGGAGTGCGGCGGCGAAGGAGGTAGCCGCCGCTGCCGATGCAACTGGTGCGGTGCAAGGTGCAAAAGCAACAGCTACTCCACGCACTCCACTAGCTGGTCCTACTGAAAACTGGAAAACCTTTGTTAATGCTGAAAAACAGATTCAACTGGAAGCAGGTGCTGGGCAGCGTGTAGATCAAGTTATCAATGAAACTCTATCTGGTAAGAAAAATTTCACGAGCTCTATGACGCTCACAACCGATGAGGCTCTATCTGCAGGGCAAAAATATCTCGGTCCCGAGTACAGGGAAATCGGTAAGCCCGGCTCTGGGGTGTTTCACAGCGCTGATGGCACCAAGGAGTTCCGTATCGACTCAGGATCTATATCAGGAGCACACGCTCCGGGAGTTCCGCATGTACATTTCGGAGTTAAAGACCCTGTGACTGGAAAATATATTTCTAACAATCATGTTCCCTATGCGGACTAGGATATGGATATGTCTATCGTTCGGAGGGGTATTGTTGTCACTGGCGAATATTCTGGCTGGGAAATTGTTGTTGCGGACGACCGTGATGGAGACACTGGCGGGTATTATCTTTACTTGAAGAAAAGTGATGTTGAAGGGTTTGACTACTGGTTCGAACATGAGGCAGGGCTTCAGGCTCAGCTAGCTGATTTTGAGGTGGAGTGGATAGTTTAAGTTAATTAGCAAGGCTGTTATTTTGCCGTCGGTACAAAAGAAATACCTAAGGAATTAGGTAAAGTGTCTTTTGATGCAGCTAATGGTGTGGGAACCATCTACTCTCCAAGAGTCACCATGAGCGGAAGTGAAATAACATTTGATGAGTTTGCGATAGGTACTTCGAAAGGATTCATTGGCGTTGGTGCTGATGGGGCCGCTGAATTAGCAGGACCATTGAAGAAAATGCTTGCTTATGCTCAGTCCCAAGGTGCAGTAAAAATTACTCTGACAGGTCGCTATGCATCCCCAGAAGGCTCTAAGCTTGGGACAGGTAGTTTTGATAATGTAAATCAGAATTTTTCCTTTAGCTTTCCCGCGACTAAGGAAGGCTTGAGGGATTTTTTAAAAGGGGTTGGACAATGAAGGTTCGTCGAACACTTGAAAAAAGGATGAAAGATGTTGAAGCCTTAGGTCGTGGGTTCTTTCATGAGGAAGCTGAAGATGGTGACATTTTATTTTCTACTGGGATAGAGGGTGGAAGGTTAGATGTATATGTTGACGGTTTTTTCTTTGGAAATAATGAAGTTGCGAATAAGGTGTTGTTTGCTGATATTTCTAGTATTGAAAGTCACCTGAATGTAGAACTTTTTTCGAATTCGAGTCGCTCGGGGGATGTTGATTTTTACGTTCCCTTAGATGTGAAATGTGGCTTGTCCAATTTTGCGTTATTTTTACCATTCTTGACTTACTCTAATGTTATGAATATTTTGGTTGGGCTTAGAGAGGATTGGGTGAGGCAGATATCTCCTAAAGGATAGTTGGTGCAAAAGCAACTACTAACGCTCCAAATACACCCAGGTTCATTACGGACTCTGCCGGTAATACTATTGATTTAGATTATACCAAGGGACTCAGGGAAACGAATGTGACGGTCACGGGAACGCGTGGTGGTGTTCAGTATCCATTGCAAGGGCAAACTCCCGATTCTTATGCGAATCTTGGAAATGGGCATGTTGTTGTCTACGGTCCTGAGGGGCGTGCACTATATGATGTGTCTAGCTCTCGGATTAAGGTGGTCGAATGGAACCAAGCTCCGAATGGAACATATTTCCCCAAGAAGGGAAGTGATACAAAAGTTTTTGAGGGGGAATGTTCCTCAGTCGGTTCTTGATAGCTTGGGGTTGAAATGATGAAAGTTTATCAGGGTAATATTTCTAAAGAGTCGTTGAGTCTGTTTATTTCAGATATTGGCTCCGGGGAGTTTTTTTCATATGTAGGGCACTTGGTTTCATTAGAACAGGCAATTTCTGTTCTGGGTTTGCTCTCTCCTGATTTTATTGAGGTCAATGGTCACATTTTCTGGCTGCCTAACGCTCAGCAATACGATCCGCAAAAATTTCATTTGAACGGGCTGGTTGAGACCGAATCTAGTGTGTTGGAACAAAGTACATCGCGTAGAGACGTTGAACGATACAGAAATATTTTTTCAATAAATCAGTTCTTTTCAAAGTGGGAGGATGCACCGGGTCGACCCGTATTTAAAGTGGGCCTGTCGGAAGAAGATTATCGTCTTTGTCATTTATTTGCTGAACAGATCACTAGATATTGGAAGCGCGCGTTATCCGATGCCTTTCCAGAGAAGGTATTTCAGTTTGAAATTGCTGACGATCTTCTCGATGAATATGGTGTCTGTCTGACATTCTGGCAGTCGTAGTTTAAAGAGCGCACAGGATGTGTCCGCGCCATTAAAACCACTGCCAGAGGCTAAATAATAATTATGCGTTTAGAAATGGTTGAGGAAAGTCTTGTAGAAAAACTTAAGGTAGTCCGTGAGGAACAACGAAGACGTGCTGTAAAAGTGGCTTGCGAACTTGCTTTACAGGCCTGCCCAGTAGAAGTGTCTATTGTTGCCGAGTCTCTTAGGTATCTACAATCTGGTAATAAACTCACGACTGATCAGGTTTCTGGGCTAGATGCTTTAGCTGCACAGTTAGATGAGAAGTATTTTGACTTGCAAGACAGCCTGGACGAAGGGCAAAGCTTAAATGTAGAAGGCCTTCAGCTGTTTAGCCAAGCTCGCGCTGTATCGGCGCTGTCCTTAGCTGGTGGAGAGGATTCGCTTATGGCAGCGACCGAAGCAATATATGAGGCATCATCAGCCGTTGATGATGGAACTAATATTTTTAAAGCAGTACTTTCGGTTTTGCCAAAGTCTTAATCAGCAGGCGTTTTGCTTTGGCTGATATCCGGCGCACTCTTGGGAGGAATAGGGGTCAGACCACGTTTTGCATTGAAGGAGTATTCGTGGCTATTGTTCCGTTCTTTAAAAAATAGAGTTATCCGAGTAGTGGTGGGTCGTCCGAAGGCTATTTGTTCCTAGTCGTATAATGATGGTCTGACCCCTATTTTTATGCCGAAAAAGTCGCGCGCAAAGAGCTGGCCAGTCAGGGTAATGAAAAGCCTACCCAGGAGCAGATACGGGCAGCGAAGTCCTATAAGGAGGCTATGGAGCCATACTGAACGGGGGGCGACTATCAACGTGCGACTCAAGCCGTGACGGCGGCCCTGCAAGGATTGGCAGGAGGCGACATCGGATCAGCCCTAGCGGGGGCTTCTGCCCCCTATCTTGCGAATTTTATTAAGCAGCAAACGGAGGACAACGACACCGCTAGGATCATGGCGCAGGCGGTGCTTGGCGCAGTAGTTGCCAAGACTCAGGGGAATTCGGCTGCGGCGGGGGCGGCGGGCGCCGCTACAGGAGAGTTGATTGCTGCTCAGTTGTATCCGTCTATTAAACGTGAGGATTTGAGCGAGGCGCAGAAACAGACAATCTCGGCGCTCTCAACACTGGCGGCAGGTTTTATCGGTGGCGCGGTGGGCGGCGACTTGGCAGGGGCGGCGGCTGGCGCTCAATCAGGCAAAAACGCAACAGAGAACAATGAGCTAGGCAGTCGCCTGCTTGCAGAGAAGCGCTATCGCGACTACGCAGAGCAAAGTTGTGGCGGCGTGGCAGCAGATGTATGCCGGTCGAACTACAGCCAAAAAATCATGAATGAAAGCGGACCTGTCGTCGCTGTGTTGTCGGGTACCGGGGTTGCTGCAGGGGTTGTGCTACTGGGGCCGGAGTTGATGCTCGCTTGCGGCATGAACCCGACAATTTGTACGGAGCTTGGCATTGCGGCGGTTGAGTTGCCCTTTGGGGCTGCGACCACTGGCGGTACAGCGCTGGGCATGGGAGGATTTGGGAGTGTGGCGGCGAAGGAGGTAGCCGCCGCTGCCGATGCAACTGGTGCGGTGCAAGGTGCAAAAGAAATCGTGTCGGTTGACACGCAAGCAGCGCTGACGCAGCAGGTTGCTGACTTGCGCGCCACGTTAACAGGCAGCGCTAAGACCAGTGGTAACGTGGGAGTTGCACAGATCGACATTCCCGGCATTCAACCGACAATGGCAGCGTCCAGCCGTATTGGTGTAGCCACTGCTGATCAGCAGGCGTTAGGATTTGTCGGTGAGGTCCCCGAGACATTCCCAAGCACGGTTGTACCGACAGGAAGTAATCCCCCTCAAATGCTCAATAGAGCGGTAGATTCGGAGGCGAAAATTTTGAACAATATCGCGGCACAATTGGGGGACAACACATCGGTTATGGGAAATATTAACTTGCTCACAGAGCGTCCACCATGTGCAAGCTGCTCAAATGTTATTGATTTATTCAAAGCTAAGTATCCGAACATTACTGTCAATGTGTTCGATAATGGTGGTGTAATTCGTCCGACCAAAAAAGGACTCTGAGATGCTGCACGAAGAGCGTGTTAAATATGAAACTCTTAAGTTGTGGGCACTGGAATGCTATTACGAGGGATGCCGAGATCACGCGGTTATGAAGGGGTGGCCTCATGAACAGATCATGGGATACGTTGATTATCAATTTGAAAACGTCTTTGAGCGCCCAGTTGAGATCTTCATGTGGCGAGTCATCCTGTTGGTTCTATCTGGCGGGTGGCACCAAGATTGGTATTCTCGTGCGCGTCAATTGATTGAAGATCAAATCGTCAAAGATGGAGTTGATAACCTTCTGGCCGGAGTGCCTGATGATGAATCAGAGTTGTTTCTACATGACCTGAAAATTTTGAAGCTGATCTGAAGGTGCAAAAGCGACAGGAAACGGAGCGAAGTTTGCCGACCAAGCCAAGCTTGATGACCACTTTGCACGTCACGGTGGTGACTTTGGCGCGAAAAATACGCTTGAGTACCAAGCACAAGCTGATAAGTTCTTAACAGCGTCGAAGCCTGCGGGCGTGCTTGAAAAGGCAAGACCTAATGGAGATATCGTGCGTTACAACCCTGGCACTGATGAATTTGGTGTCGTATCAAGTGGGGGAAGTATTCGCACGTACTACAAGCCTGATCCAGCAGTGCATGGTAAGGGTTAAAACTTGGACTATTTTAATGCCCAATAACAATCAAACATATGTATGTCCGGTATGCAGATATCCTGATCTTGATGAGCCGGCGTATGACAGTTTTGGCTGTGCCTCGTACAATATTTGCCCATGCTGCGGGACGGAGTTTGGGTATGATGACTCGACAACCACTCATTCCGATTTACGCGGAAAGTGGGTTTCTGAGGGGATGCAATGGTGGAGCAAGCATCAACTAAAACCTAATGATTGGGATCCGGTCAGGCAACTAAAAAATAACTAAATGCTCTATTTGTTGGTGCAAAAGCAACTGGCGGGGCCGTAGACCGTGCTACTACTGGGATTGAGTGGGGCAAGGGGGAATGCCTTGGGAGGATTACCTTGGGACGCAACTGCCAGCTGGCTCTCGACTACCGCCGAACTTCAAGACGTTTGACTTTTTTGATAGAACGACCGGTGTTGCGACCAGTGCAAAAACACTTGATACGACCACTGCGGCTAAAATTGCCAATCCAAGTCAGGTTTATTCATCGCTCAAAGGAAATATTGATACCGCCGCAGGGTTTACTGAGTACGGTTTGAAGGACGTAACAGTATCCTCTAGTCAAATTACTAGTCGTGAATTGCAAGTGGCAGTTCCAAAATCTACGACGAGTGCTCAGTGGGATCAAATTAATAGAGCTATTGAGTATGGTCAGGGCAAAGGCGTTACGGTAAAAATTACCAAGGTGGATTAAGATGAGTGATGTCGTAAAAACAGCTTGGGCAGATGCGAAAATAAATAAGGATTTTATTTCCGTAAAAACTTTTTCTGGCTATCGAAGTAGCCAAGCGGATCCGCAAGGTGTGGAGCATTTTTTCAGCCCTGACGCTGCCGATAAAGAGCTAGGCTTTGCTGTGCTTGACGCCTTGGCTCATAGCCGATTTGTGCTTCCCGAGCCGCGAAAGGATGTTTGGATTCATCCTGAAGCTACTTTTGATATGGAGTTATACGACTACAACTTGACCAATCAACGATATGATCAATGGGTTGGCAGTACTTTGGAGCGCTATGGCTACAAGACTAAGCGTGCATTATTTAAAGATATGAAAAAATGCAGTATTGAAAGTAAGAGGGGGCAGATAACTATTCGTCCTAGTCATCACGAAAAGCTAGAAGCCTGGAGTGGTAAGGGACTAAGTGAGAGTGACTATGTCATTATCCCCTGCGGTAGTAGTCCTTCCGATGTAGGTGCGGCCTTACGCTTGGCTTTTAGTCGGTGCACCTAATGTGTAGAGGTTTCGAGTTGATCTGACACCGGCCTCGTGCCGGTGTTGTTTTATCTGCTTACTGCAAAACCTCCCGTCCTTCGCTGCTCGCTTTAGTCGTGGCCTGAGCGATCAGGGCATCAAGCATCTGCGCAACGAATTTCTGTTGGCTCTTGGGTAGTTGGTCGATGGCCTCCAATTGCTGCTGCCATTTCGGAGCCGGCCCACGTTTACGCACAGTGGTTTCCTGCTGCTGACCAAACAGCTCTTCGAGTGTGGTCGAAAGGAGTCGGGCCAGTTCTGGCAGCGCCGCTACCTGAATCCGCCGCTTGCCGGACTCATAGGCTTGGATGGTCTGCTGGGACACGCCCAGCCGTTCAGCCAGTTGGGTTTGGGTGATGCCGTGTTCTTTGCGCAGGCGGGCAATTCGCTCGCCCAGAGCAATGAAAAATTCACGTTCTTCGCTGGTGATGCTCATGGCTGTCGTCGACGAGATCTGTAATAGGACAGCCATTAACGGAGGAATAGGGGTCAGACCACGTTTTGCATTGAAGGAGTATTCGTGGCTATTGTTCCGTTCTTTAAAAAATAGAGTTATCCGAGTAGTGGTGGGTCGTCCGAAGGCTATTTGTTCTTAGTCGTATAATGATGGTCTGACCCCTATTTTTCCGGACTATCGAAAGGAAAATAGCAATGAGTACCGAAAATTTATCGCCTGAACTCGCATATCTTGCGATGTATGAGTTTCTTGTGGATCTGTATCAGCGAACAAAGTCGGACGAATTAGGCTCTTTATTGGGCGGAATGAGTTATCTTTCCGATGGGGAGACAGCCGACCCAGCCGTTTGGAAAGATTGGATGCTTTGCGTGACCAAAGTTTTGGCAGGACAAGGTAATCCTCAACTGAAATTGAAATAATTCGTTTCGGGTTGCCCCTGAAGAAGTTTCTCTGTGGATGCAAAATGGAGGGGTGGCTATTACCAATGGTGTCGGAGCTGGTGGACGTGTTTTCGTAACAACCCCTGGGGCGGCTAGGCAGTTTGAATTTTTAAGTCAAAATGGTTTAACTCCGCGCTGGAAAGTACCCATGTAGGCTTAGGCAAATAGAGCTCAGAAAATGATTGATGAGCTGAGCATTAAAATATTTCAGGGAAAACAGGGTCAGACCACGATTTTTTATTTGTTGGTTTGATTTTTAATGGTGGTCTGCCCCCTATTTCTCCCGGGTCAGTGATGATCAGGGGCGCAGCGCGAGCCGGGGGCTGGCGAACGCGCTTAACCGCTAAGCACTAGTCTCCACGTAGCTCGACTCCCCACCGCCCTTCGCGCCCGACAACCATCCCCACACGAAGCTCAACGTGGTACGCCCGGCCTGATCCACGCCTACCGTGCCACGCGACCAGCCGGCCAGCAGCTCGCCCTCAAGCGTCAGGCATTGATACAGCAACTCGATGGTATCGGCGCCTGTCACGCGCCCGACCTGCGTGCCCGTGCGGATTCGACCGCCTTGGTAAGTGCCGGAAATGGCATCGCCTTCGACAAGGTAATGAAACACCGTGCCGGCACCGGAGAGCCCGTGGGCGTTGTTCGCGACCGTAAAGTGGCGATTGTTCAAACGGGCGTGGATTGGGGAGAAGGGAGTGTCCATGAATGTCGCGTCCGTTCGTGGGGCTGGGTCGAGCCTGGAGACCCAGCGGGCCTCCAGGCGCTTGCCGTATTACTCCACCGTCACCGACTTCGCCAGGTTGCGCGGCTGGTCAACGTCGGTGCCCTTGAGCACGGCGACGTAGTACGACAGCAATTGCAGCGGGAGGGTGTAGAGGATCGGCGAAAGAGTGTCGTGGATGTGCGGCATGTTGATGACGTAGGTGCCTTCGCCGTTGACCATGCCGGCTTTCTCGTCGGCGAAGACGATCAGTTGGCCGCCACGGGCGCGCACTTCCTGCAGGTTGGACTTGAGCTTCTCCAGCAATTCGTTGTTCGGCGCGACGGTGACCACTGGCATGTCGTCATCCACCAGGGCCAATGGGCCGTGTTTCAGTTCGCCGGCCGGGTAGGCTTCGGCGTGGATGTACGAAATTTCCTTGAGCTTGAGGGCGCCTTCCATCGCCACCGGGTATTGCGCACCACGGCCAAGGAACAGGGTGTGGTTCTTGTCGGCGAACAGCTCGGCGACTTTTTCTACGGTGCTGTCCATCGCCAGCGCTTCGCCGAGGCGGGTCGGCAGGCGGCGCAGTTCTTCCACCAGGGTGGCTTCGACGCCGGGGGCCAGGGTGCCACGCACTTGGCCCAGGGACAGGGTCAGCAGCAGCAGGCCGACCAGTTGGGTGGTGAAGGCTTTGGTAGAGGCGACACCAATTTCGCGACCGGCCTGGGTCAGCAGGGTCAGGTCGGACTCACGCACCAGGGAGCTGATGCTGACGTTGCAGATCGCCAGGCTGGCGAGGAAGCCGAGCTCTTTGGCGTTGCGCAGGGCGGCCAGGGTGTCGGCAGTTTCGCCGGACTGGGAGATGGTCACGAATAGGCTGTCGGGCTGCACCACCACCTTGCGGTAGCGGAACTCGCTGGCGACTTCGACCTGGCACGGAATGCCGGCCAGTTCTTCCAGCCAGTAACGCGCAACCATCCCGGCGTGGTAGCTGGTGCCGCAGGCCACGATCTGGACATTGCGCACCTTGGCGAACAGCTCAGCGGCTTGCGGGCCGAAGGCGTTGACCAGTACTTGCTTGTCGCCAAGGCGACCTTCCAGGGTGCGTTGCACCACGGCCGGTTGCTCGTGGATTTCCTTGAGCATGAAGTGGCGGAACGCGCCTTTGTCGGCCGCTTCAGCGCCGTCGCGGTATTGCACGGCTTCGCGCTCGACGGAATTGCCGTTTACGTCCCAGATCGCCACGCTGTCACGGCGGATGTCGGCAATATCGCCTTCTTCCAAGTACATGAAGCGGTCGGTGACCTGGCGCAGGGCCAGTTGGTCGGAGGCGAGGAAGTTTTCCCCCAGGCCCAGGCCGATCACCAGCGGGCTGCCACTGCGTGCGGCAACGACGCGGTCGGGTTGGCTCGCGCAGATCACGGCCAGGCCGTAGGCGCCGTGCAGTTCCTTGACCGTGGCCTTGAGGGCGGTGGTCAGGTCGCTGTAGTCCTTGAGCTTGTGGTTGAGCAGGTGGGCGATGACTTCGGTGTCGGTGTCCGAGGTGAACACGTAACCCAGGCCCTTCAACTGTTCACGCAGCACTTCGTGGTTTTCGATGATGCCGTTGTGTACCACGGCCACGTCGCCGGAGAAGTGCGGATGGGCGTTACGTTCGCACGGCGCACCGTGGGTGGCCCAACGGGTATGGGCGATGCCCAGGCGGCCGACCAGCGGTTCGCCGGCCAGGGCTTGGTCCAACTCGCTTACCTTGCCCGGCCGACGCAGGCGCTCCAGCTTGCCGGCGTTGGTGAAGACCGCCACACCGGCGCTGTCATAGCCGCGGTATTCCAGGCGTTTGAGGCCTTCGATCAGGATGGGGGTGATGTTACGTTCAGCGACTGCGCCAACAATGCCACACATGGTGTTTCTCCTAGATGATTGCCGCGCATATCAGCGTAATGCCGCGGGCTTGGATCTGGTCGCGGGCCTCATGCGGCAGGCGATCATCGGTGATCAGGGTATGGACGCTGCTCCAGGGCAGTTCCAGGTTGGGAATCTTGCGGCCGATCTTGTCGGATTCGACCATCACCACCACTTCACGGGCGACCTCTGCCATCACGCGGCTCAGGCCTAGCAGTTCGTTGAACGTGGTGGTGCCGCGCTGCAGATCGATGCCGTCGGCGCCGATGAACAGTTGATCAAAGTCGTAGGAACGCAGCACCTGCTCGGCAACCTGGCCCTGGAACGAGTCCGAATGCGGGTCCCAGGTGCCACCGGTCATCAGCAGCACCGGCTCGTGTTCCAACTCGCTCAAGGCGCGGGCCACGTGCAGGGAGTTGGTCATCACCACCAGGCCGGGCTGGTGGCCCAGTTCGGGGATCATGGCGGCGGTGGTGCTGCCGCTGTCGATGATGATGCGGGCGTGCTCGCGCAGGCGCATCACGGCGGCACGCGCGATGGCGCGCTTGTAGGCTGAGATGGGCTGGGCGGGGTCGCCGACGAGTTCCTGGGGCATGGTGATCGCGCCACCGTAACGGCGTAACAACAGGCCGTTGCTTTCGAGGGCGGCCAGGTCCTTGCGGATGGTGACTTCCGAGGTTTCGAAGCGCTTGGCCAATTCGTCCACGCTGACTTCGCCCCGTTCATTGAGCAAGGTCAGGATGTTGTGGCGTCTTTGGGGTGTATTTCGTTTCGACATGGTGATTATAAGTTTCGTTTCGAAAGATAACGAAGGCAATAGAAACCTATAGGCGAAAGTTCGTCAAGCAGCATGCTGCAAATTTTTGAAACTGGCGGAGGGCTAATGTGGGAGGGGGCTTGCCCCCGATAGCAGTGTGTCAGTCATTAAGTGCTTTGACTGGACCTCCGCCATCGGGGGCAAGCCCCTCCCACATTGGCTATTTGTTGCAGATAAGCCTGTGGATAACTCAGCTCTTTTTGATTTTTACCGGGCGTTTCCAACCGTCGATGTTGCGCTGGCGGGCGCGGGCTACGGCTAGTTGGGACTTATCCACATCCTGATTGATGGTTGAGCCGGCAGCGGTGTTCGAGCCATCGCCAATAGTCACGGGGGCAATCAGCGAATTGTTAGAGCCGATAAATACGTCTTCACCAATAGTGGTCTGGTATTTGTTGGCGCCATCGTAGTTGCAGGTGATGGTGCCGGCGCCGACGTTGGTCCGCGCGCCAATCACCGCATCGCCCAGGTACGTCAGGTGACCGGCCTTGGCGCCTTCGCCCAGATGGGCGTTTTTCAATTCGACAAAGTTACCCACATGGGCCTTGGCTTCCAACACGCTGCCCGGACGCAACCGTGCAAACGGACCGGCATCGCTGCCCTCACCCATCACCGCACCGTCGAGATGGCTGTTGGCCTTGATCACCACGCCCTTGCGCAGGGTGCTGTCCTTGATCACGCAGTTCGGGCCAATCACCACATCGTCTTCGATGATCACGCGGCCTTCGAGAATGACGTTAATGTCGATCAGCACGTCGCGGCCCACGCTGACTTCACCACGTACATCAAAGCGCGCCGGGTCGCGCAGGGTCACGCCCTGGGCCATCAGGCGGCGGCCTTCGCGCAGTTGGTAGTGGCGCTCGAGTTCGGCCAATTGCTTGCGGTCGTTGGCGCCCTGCACTTCCATCGGGTCGTGGGGCTGTTCGGTGGCGACCAGCAAGCCATCGCTGACGGCCATTTCGATCACGTCGGTCAGGTAGTACTCGCCCTGGACGTTGTTGTTGGACAGACGGCTCATCCAGTCCGCCAGGCGATCGGCCGGCACTGCGAGAATCCCGGTGTTGCCTTCGGTGATAGCGCGTTGGGCGTCGCTGGCATCCTTGTGCTCGACGATCGCCGCGACCTTGCCGTCGGTGTTGCGCACGATGCGGCCGTAGCCGGTAGGGTCATCGAGTTCGACGGTGAGCAGGCCCATCTGGCCAGGCACGACGTGCTTGAGCAGGCGTTGCAGGGTTTCCACTTCGATCAGGGGCACGTCGCCGTAGAGGATCAGCACCGTGTCGGCTTTGATGAACGGCACGGCTTGGGCGGTTGCGTGGCCGGTGCCCAGTTGCTTGTCTTGCAATACGAAATTCAGGTCATCCGCGGCCAAGCGCTCACGCACCACATCGGCACCGTGGCCGATGACGACGTGGATGCGTTGCGGGTCGAGCTGCCTGGCGCTGTGGATAACATGGCCAAGCATGGAGTTACCGGCCACCGGATGCAGCACCTTGGGCAAGGCCGAGCGCATGCGGGTGCCCTGGCCTGCGGCGAGAATGACGATTTCTAGAGACATGAATGGCTACCAATCCTGGGCGGTCCGGCTTCAGACCAGAGAAGTGTTTTGCAAAAAAAGAAAAAGGGTAGCCGAGGCTACCCTTTTTAATCAATCACGCATGAGGCTTAACGGCTTAGCCGCCAAACTTCTTGCGGATCTGCTGGACGGTACGCAGCTGAGCTGCGGCCTCGGCCAGACGAGCAGCAGCAGAACCGTAGTCGAAATCTGCGCCTTTTTCGTTCAGGGCCTTCTCGGCTGCCTTAACGGCCGCCTGAGCGGAGGCTTCATCCAGATCAGCAGCACGTTGCACGGTGTCGGCAAGTACCTTGACCATGTTCGGCTGAACCTCGAGGAAACCACCGGAGATGTAAAACACCTCCCGTTCCCCGCCTTGCTTGGTCAGAGTGATCGGACCTGGCTTCAAGCTGGTGATCAATGGCGTGTGGCCCATGGCAATACCCAAGTCACCGAGTTCGCCGTGTGCAATCACCATTTCTACCAGACCGGAGAAGATTTCCCCTTCCGCGCTGACGATATCGCAATGGACTGTCATAGCCATCTGATTGCCTCAACCTGATGAGCGCCCGTTGCCGGGCGCCGGGATTACAGTTTCTTGGCTTTCTCGATCGCTTCTTCGATGCCGCCGACCATGTAGAACGCTTGTTCTGGCAGGTGGTCGTAGTCACCGTTGAGGATGCCTTTGAAGCCAGCAATGGTGTCTTTCAGGGAAACGTACTTACCCGAAGCACCGGTGAAGACTTCAGCCACGAAGAACGGCTGCGACAAGAAGCGCTGGATCTTACGAGCGCGGGATACCAACTGCTTGTCGGTTTCCGACAGCTCGTCCATACCCAGGATCGCAATGATGTCCTTCAGTTCTTTGTAACGCTGCAGCACGTACTGAACGCCGCGAGCGGTGTCGTAATGCTCCTGGCCGATCACGTTCGGGTCCAGCTGGCGCGAAGTCGAGTCGAGTGGATCGACCGCTGGGTAGATACCCAGGGAAGCGATGTCACGGGACAGAACGACGGTGGCGTCCAAGTGGGCGAAGGTGGTCGCTGGCGACGGGTCGGTCAAGTCATCCGCAGGTACGTATACCGCTTGGATCGAAGTGATCGAACCTTCCTTGGTCGAAGTGATACGTTCTTGCAGAACGCCCATCTCTTCAGCCAGGGTCGGCTGGTAACCTACTGCCGAAGGCATACGGCCCAGCAGTGCGGATACTTCAGTACCGGCCAGGGTGTAACGATAGATGTTGTCGACGAACAGCAGAACGTCGTTACCTTCGTCACGGAACTTCTCGGCCATGGTCAGGCCAGTCAGAGCTACGCGCAGACGGTTTCCCGGCGGCTCGTTCATCTGACCGTAAACCAGTGCCACTTTGTCCAGAACGTTGGAGTCCTTCATCTCGTGGTAGAAGTCGTTACCCTCACGAGTACGCTCACCCACACCGGCGAACACGGAATAACCGCTGTGCTCGATGGCGATGTTACGGATCAGTTCCATCATGTTTACGGTCTTGCCTACACCGGCACCACCGAACAGACCGACTTTACCGCCCTTGGCGAACGGGCAAACCAGGTCGATAACCTTGATGCCGGTTTCCAGCAGGTCGTTGCCGCCCGCTTGGTCCGCGAACGAAGGTGCTGGACGGTGAATGCCCCAGCGCTCTTCGGTGTCGATCGGGCCAGCTTCGTCAATCGGGTTACCCAGTACGTCCATGATCCGGCCCAGGGTCGCTTTACCGACCGGTACGGAGATGGCAGCGCCAGTGTCCAGAACACCCAGACCGCGCTTCAAGCCCTCGGTGGAACCCATTGCAATGGTACGAACCACGCCGTCGCCCAGCTGCTGCTGAACTTCCAGAGTGGTGCCTGCATCGCTTTGTACTTTCAAAGCGTTGTAGATGCTCGGTACGCTGTCGCGTGGAAATTCCACGTCGATAACGGCGCCGATGATTTGAACGATACGTCCGCTACTCATAGCTGGATCCTCTGAATATTTGAACCGTTAAACCGCGGCAGCGCCGCCGACGATTTCCGAGATCTCTTGGGTGATCGCAGCCTGACGCGCCTTGTTGTAGATCAGCTGCAAATCGCTGATCAGATCACCGGCGTTATCGGTAGCGTTTTTCATCGCGATCATCCGCGCCGCTTGTTCAGCTGCGTTGTTCTCGACCACCGCCTGGTACACCTGCGACTCCACGTAGCGCACCATCAAGCCGTCAAGCAGCTCTTTGGCGTCTGGTTCGTAGAGGTAGTCCCAGTGGTGCTTGAGTTCCTGATCCGGAGTCGCCACCAGTGGAATCAATTGCTCCACGGTTGGCTGCTGGGTCATGGTGTTGATGAACTTGTTGGATACCACGGACAGGCGGTCAATCCGGCCTTCCAGGTACGCATCCAGCATCACCTTCACACTGCCGATCAAATCATTGATCGACGGCTCTTCACCCAGGTGGCTGATAGCTGCAACGACGTTACCGCCGAAGTTGCGGAAAAAGGCCGCACCCTTGCTACCAACTACACACAGATCGATCTCGACGCCGTTTTCGCGGTTTACCGCCATGTCCTTGACCAGGGCCTTGAACAGGTTGGTATTCAAACCACCGCACAAACCACGGTCACTGCTCACAACCACATAACCCACACGCTTAACTTCGCGGTCGATCATGAACGGGTGGCGGTATTCCGGGTTGGCGTTGGCCAGATGCCCAATTACCTGGCGGATACGCTCCGCATAAGGACGGCTAGCAGCCATACGCATTTGTGCCCTGCGCATTTTGCTGACCGCCACTTTTTCCATGGCGCTGGTAATTTTTTGCGTGCTTTTGATGCTCGCAATCTTACTGCGAATCTCTTTTGCGCCTGCCATGTAACACCTATCAGGTTAGCAAGCGGGAGCCTTGCGGCTCCCGCTGCGGCTTACCAGGTTTGGGTGGCCTTGAACTTCTCGATACCGGCTTTCATGCCAGCGTCGATATCGTCATTGAAGTCACCCTTCACGTTGATCTTCGCCATCAATTCGGCGTGATCGCGGTTGAAGTAAGCAATCAGCGCTTGTTCAAAGCTGCCGACCTTGGCGATTTCAACGTCGGTCAGGAACCCACGCTCAGCGGCATACAGCGACAACGCCATGTCAGCGATCGACATTGGGGCGTATTGCTTCTGCTTCATCAGCTCGGTAACGCGCTGACCATGCTCAAGTTGCTTACGGGTCGCTTCGTCCAGGTCAGAAGCGAACTGGGCGAATGCCGCCAGTTCACGGTACTGAGCCAGAGCGGTACGGATACCACCGGAGAGCTTCTTGATGATCTTGGTCTGAGCGGCACCACCCACACGGGATACCGAAACACCGGCGTTCACTGCAGGGCGGATGCCCGAGTTGAACATGGCCGATTCCAGGAAGATCTGACCGTCGGTGATGGAAATCACGTTGGTCGGAACGAACGCGGAAACGTCGCCAGCCTGGGTTTCGATGATCGGCAGTGCGGTCAGGGAACCGGTTTTGCCGGTCACTGCGCCGTTGGTGAACTTCTCTACGTATTCTTCCGAAACGCGGGATGCGCGCTCCAGCAGACGGGAGTGGAGATAGAACACGTCGCCTGGGTAGGCTTCACGGCCTGGTGGACGGCGCAGCAGCAGGGAAATCTGGCGGTAAGCCACTGCTTGCTTGGACAGATCGTCATAAACGATCAGCGCGTCTTCACCGCGGTCGCGGAAGAATTCACCCATGGTGCAACCGGAGTACGGTGCCAGGAATTGCAGCGCAGGAGATTCCGAAGCACTGGCAGCCACGATGATCGTGTTGGCCAGGGCGCCGTTTTCTTCCAGCTTGCGAACCACGTTGGCGATGGTCGATTGTTTCTGACCGATCGCTACGTAGACGCAATAAATGCCGCTGTTCTTCTGGTTGATGATCGCGTCGATCGCCAGAGCGGTTTTACCGATCTGACGGTCACCGATGATCAGCTCACGCTGGCCACGGCCGACTGGGATCATGGCATCGACCGCCTTGTAGCCAGTCTGTACAGGCTGGTCTACCGACTTACGCCAGATCACGCCTGGAGCAACTTTCTCGACCGCATCGGTCTCGGTGTTGTTCAGCGGACCTTTGCCGTCAACTGGGTTACCCAGTGCGTCGACTACGCGACCCAGCAGTTCCTTACCAACCGGAACCTCCAGGATGCGGCCGGTGCACTTGGCGCTCATGCCTTCAGCCAGACTGGTGTACGCGCCCAATACAACGGCACCTACGGAGTCTTGCTCCAGGTTGAGGGCCATACCGTAGACGCCGCCCGGAAACTCGATCATCTCGCCGTACATGACGTCGGCCAGACCGTGAATCCGCACGATGCCGTCAGATACGCTGACGACAGTGCCTTCGTTACGGGCTTGGGAGGTCACATCGAGCTTGTCGATGCGGCCCTTGATAATTTCACTTATTTCGGAAGGATTGAGTTGCTGCATTGCTCTGCTGCCCCTTCAAACTCAAGATTTCAATGCTTCGGCAAGGCTCGCGAGTTTGCCGCGAACCGAGCCATCGATAACCAGGTCGCCGGCGCGAATGACAATGCCCCCAATGAGGGATTTGTCTTCCGCAACTTGCAGGCGCACTTCCCGGTCGAGTCGTGCACTGAGAACCTTGGCGAGTTTGTCTTGCTGTTCTTGGTTCAATGCAAAAGCACTGGTCACTTCAACGTCTACCGACTTCTCTTGCTCGGCCTTGTACAGGTCGAACAGAGCGGCAATCTCCGGCAAAAGCGGGAGACGGTCGTTTTCGGCAACGACGTGGATGAAGTTCTGCACTTTCACATCGAACTTGTCGCCGCACACGTCAATAAACGTGGCGGCCTTGTCTGCGCTCGTCAGGCGCGGGGCCTTGAGCACGCGCTGCATGGTGTCGTTTTGTGACACTGCTGCAGCCAGGCCGAGCATGGCTGACCAAGAGGCCAGTTGCTGGTGGGCCTGGGCGTGCTCGAAGGCTGCCTTAGCGTAAGGTCGGGCCAACGTGGTCAATTCTGCCATGATCGCCCTCGCTTAAATTTCAGCAGCCAGTTTATTAACCAGCTCCGCGTGCGCGTTTTGATCGATTGTGGCACCGAGGATCTTCTCGGCACCGCCGACCGCCAGAGCACCCAGTTGGGCGCGCAGCGCGTCTTTGACGCCGTTCAGTTCCTGTTCGATCTCGGCATGAGCCGAAGCCTTCACACGGTCAGCTTCGACGCGGGCTTTTTCAACAGCCTCTTCGACGATCTGGTTGCCGCGTTTCTTGGCTTGCTCAATGATTTCAGCTGCCTGTGCTTTAGCATCGCGCAGTTGATGACCCACTTTCTCTTGGGCCAACTCCAGGTCGCGAGCTGCACGGCTGGCAGCGTCCAAACCATCCGCGATCTTCTTCTGACGTTCGTGCAAAGCCGCGATGACCGGAGGCCACACGAACTTCATGCAAAACACTACAAAAATGAAGAACGCAACGGATTGGCCAATCAGGGTTGCATTAATGTTCACGCCAACACCTCGCTCATTCGTTGTCCATCACCCCAATCAACTCGAAAATTCGAGTGATTAGCCAGCGAGTTGACCAACGAAGGGGTTCGCGAAGGTGAAGAACAGAGCGATACCAACGCCGATCATAGTCACGGCGTCGAGCAGACCGGCGACGATGAACATTTTAACTTGCAGCATTGGGACCATTTCTGGCTGACGCGCTGCGCCTTCCAGGAATTTGCCGCCAAGCAGGCCGAAACCAATGGCAGTACCCAGGGCGCCCAGGCCGATCAACAGTGCAACAGCGATAGCGGTTAGACCAACTACAGTTTCCATCTTTCCTCCCGACTTTTACGTCGTATGGTTTAGGTTTTTTAGATTTTAAAGCGGTAAAACAAATCGTTTCATAGCCCTTTCAGGCCACCTTCCCGTTTTACCGGGAAGGACATCAGACTAGTCGAGACTGGTCTTAATGGTTCTCTTCGTGCGCCATCGACAGGTAGACGATGGTCAGCATCATGAAGATAAACGCCTGCAGGGTGATGATCAGGATGTGGAACACAGCCCACGCCCACTGCAGAACAATGCCCAGGCCGCTAAGCCAGAGCAGACCGCTGCCGAACATCACAGCGATCAGAATGAACACCAGCTCGCCGGCATACATGTTGCCGAACAGTCGCAAAGCCAGGGAGATCGGCTTGGCGATCAGGGTCACGAATTCCAGCAGGAAGTTCACCGGGATCAGCAGGGCTTGAACGAAGATGTTCTTGCTGCCGAACGGGTGCAGGGTCAGTTCGCCGATGAAGCCGCCGATGCCCTTGACCTTGATGCTGTAGAAAATGATCAACGCAAACACCGACAGGGCCATGCCCAGGGTGGCGTTAGGGTCAGTGGTGGACACCGCACGGAATGGAATGTGGTGATCGCCGGTGATCAGGATGGCCAACTGAGGAATCCAGTCGACCGGAATCAGGTCGACGGCGTTCATCAGGAACACCCAGACGAAGATGGTCAGTGCCAGCGGTGCAATCACCGGGCTACGGCCATGGAAGCTGTCTTTCACGCTGCCATCGACGAATTCGACCAATACTTCAACGAAGTTCTGCAGGGCACCTGGTTGACCGGAAGTCGCCTTCTTTGCCGCCATGCGGAAAATCAGGACGAAGATCAGACCCAATGCGACCGACCAACCCAAAGTATCCAGGTGGAAAGCCCAGAAGCCCATTTCTTTGGCTTCTGCTGCGGTGTGGGCGAAGCCCCAGCCGCCGTTGGGAAGCTGACCGAAGGTCAGGTTCTGCAAGTGGTGCTGGATATAGCCCGAAGCGGTTGTTTCTGCCATGGTTGCCTCAAACGCCCTAAGGTTTCGAAAGTCTTGTTTTCATTAGCAGGGGAGCGAACCAGTTGACCAGTTGGGTCAACACGAAGACGCCGAATACAGCCAGCGGCGCCAATGGCTTCACACCTGCAAAGGTCAGTGCAAACAGCACTGCCGTCAAAATCAATTTCCCCGCCTCGCCGGCATAAAAAGACCGGACGATAGCCTGGGCTGCTCGGGCGCCGGAAAACCGAAAGGCCCTATGAGCAAAATACATATTGGGCAGCAAGGCTATCAGGCCTCCGCAGAGTCCCGAGTACCCGGCTACGACTCCATGCCAATACCAAAGCGCCAGTGCGGCGATCAGCAAAATGACAAATTGCGCCATTAGCACCGGGAAAACCGCCAAGCGATGGAACGACGACGTGTTTGGCGTGCGGGTTTCCACCACTCTTGCTCCTCAATGGTCGGCTGCCGGAAATCAATAACTTGGCATAATTTGTGCCGACAAAATGCGCGCAGAGTATAGGGGCGGTTCTGCCCCTATTCAACTGTCAGGTAGTGATTTCCGATCACGCGCTACATAAGCAATTGTTTCAGCGAATGTGGGCAAGCACGCCCTGAAGCTCATCGAGCGAGTTATAGCCGATGACCAATTGGCCCTTGCCTTTCTTCCCATGCCGAATCTGCACCGCAGAGCCCAGGCGCTCGGCCAGGCGCTGTTCGAGACGCGCGATATCCGGATCAGGTTTGGCCGTTTCGACCGGTGCAGGTTTGCCACTGAGCCACTGCCGAACCAGGGCCTCGGTCTGACGAACGGTGAGGCCTCGTGCGACAACGTGTCGCGCCCCTTCAACCTGTTGATTTTCCGGTAAACCGAGCAAAGCACGCGCATGACCCATTTCCAGGTCGCCGTGGGAAAGCATCGTCTTGATGACTTCCGGCAGTGCGATCAGGCGCAACAGGTTAGACACGGTCACGCGGGATTTACCCACGGCATCGGCCACTTGTTGTTGGGTCAGCTGAAACTCCTGCTGCAAACGCTGCAAGGCGATCGCTTCTTCGATCGGATTGAGGTCTTCGCGCTGGATGTTCTCGATCAACGCCATGGCGATGGCGGTTTCATCCGACACATCGCGCACCATCGCCGGGATGGTTTCCTTGCCGGCCTGTTGGCTCGCGCGCCAGCGGCGTTCGCCAGCGATGATTTCAAAGCGGCCGCCGCCAATCGGGCGTACCACGATCGGCTGCATCACACCCTGGGCCTTGATCGAATTGGCCAGTTCTTCCAGCGCCTGGGGGTCCATGTCACGGCGTGGCTGGTATTTGCCGCGCTGGATCAGGTCCAGCGGCAGATGCTGCAGCTCGCGCTCGTCGGCCTGTACCGCTTGTTCTTCAAGGGTCGTGACAGTCGGACCACTCAGCAGTGCATCCAGTCCACGTCCGAGACCTCGTTTCTTGACGGCCATGGGGTTTCCTTAAGTTGGCTGGGCTGCAGTGGTACGGGAGTTGCGGCGTTGACGACGAACCATCTCGCCGGCCAATGCCAAGTAGGCAATGGCACCACGGGAGGACTTGTCGTAAGCCAGCGCGGGCATGCCATAGCTTGGCGCTTCGGCCAGGCGGATGTTGCGTGGGATCACGGTGTCGTATAGCTGATCGCCGAAGTGTTCCTTGAGCTGCGCCGATACATCGTTCATCAGGCTCAGGCGCGGGTCATACATGGTCCGCAGCAGCCCTTCGACTTTCAGGTTCGGGTTCAGCAGTTCGGCAATGCGCTTGATGTTATCCACAAGGTCGCTCAAGCCTTCGAGGGCGAAATACTCACACTGCATCGGAATAATCACGCCATCGGCGGCCACCAGCGCATTGAGCGTCAGCATCGACAGCGACGGCGGGCAGTCGATCAGGATGTAATCGTAATTCTCGCGGATCGGCGCCAAGGCGCTGCGCAGACGGCTTTCTTTCATCTGCATTTCCAAAAGCACCACTTCCGCCGCCGTCAAATCGCGGTTGGCCGGCAACAGTTGATAACCGCCGTGTTCGGAATAGTGCATGGCCTGGCCCAGGTCGCACTCGCCAATCAGCAAGTCGTAGACCGAGTTTTCCAGGCCGTGTTTATCCACACCGCTACCCATGGTGGCGTTGCCCTGTGGATCGAGATCGATCAACAGCACCCGGCGCTTGGTCGCGACCAGGGATGCTGCGAGGTTGATGCAGGTGGTGGTTTTACCCACGCCACCTTTCTGGTTCGCTATCGCGAATACCTTAGCCATTCTTGCTTGTGTTCCCAATCATGCCGTGCGGCGCAGTATCAGCAGATGGCGTTGGCCTTGGCAACCGGGTACGGCCAAGGCGTGTTCGCTATCGAGGTGGAAGTCTGCCGGCAATGCTAGCAGCTCGTCGCTTGGATGAACGCCCTTCATTGCCAGCCAACGGGTGTCACGTTCGCCTAAGTGGCGGGTCCAGTTGCTGAAGTTCTCCATGCTGCTGAAAGCCCGGGAAACAATTCCGTTGAAAGGCTGCTGCGGCGTGAAGGCTTCGACGCGACTGTGGATAACTTGCAGGTTGTCCAGCTTCAGCTCGAGTTTGACCTGGGTCAGGAAGCGGGTCTTCTTGCCGTTACTGTCCAGGCACGTCACTTGCGAATCGGGAAACAGGATGGCCATGGGAATGCCGGGCATGCCGCCGCCGCTGCCCACGTCGAGCCAGCGGCCGTTTTCGATGAACGGCATCACGCTCAGGCTGTCGAGTAGGTGGCGCGAGACCATTTCGTCGGGATCGCGCACTGCCGTGAGGTTGTAAGCCTTGTTCCATTTGATCAACAGGGCCAGGTAGCCCAGCAGCAACTCATGCTGGGCGGCGCTCAGGTCGACGCCCAACTGGCGTGCTCCTGTGGATAACTCTTCGGCGTGTTGCGAGGTGACCAACGAACTCAAGCGCTTTGCTCCAACTGACGGCCCGCGCCGCGTTTTTTCAAATGAATCATCAACAGCGAAATGGCTGCCGGGGTGACGCCGGGAATACGTGAAGCCTGGCCCAAGGTTTCCGGCCGAGTTATCCCCAGCTTGCTTTGGATTTCTTTCGACAGCCCGGAAATCCCGGTGTAATCGATATCCACAGGCAGCTTGATGTCTTCACTGGCGCGCAGACGAGCGATCTCATCTTGCTGGCGATCAATGTAACCGGCGTACTTGGTTTTGATCTCGACCTGTTCGGCGACCTGCGGATCGTCTGCACCACCGCCGGTCACTTCGACCAGACCGACGTAGTCGATTTCCGGACGGGACAGCAGGTTCAGTAGGTTGTACTCGTGGGTCAGCGGCGTGCCGAATTTTTCGGCGATCGCGTCGCCCTGCTCAGTGCCCGGACGAACCCAGGTACTTTTCAGGCGTTGCTCTTCCAGGTCGATGCTTTCGCGTTTTTTGCAGAAAGCCGCCCAACGTGCGTCATCCACCAAGCCCAGCTCGCGGCCTTTTTCGGTCAGGCGCAGGTCGGCGTTGTCTTCCCGCAGGATCAGACGGTATTCCGCCCGCGATGTGAACATTCGGTACGGTTCCTGGGTGCCCAGGGTGATCAGGTCGTCAACCAACACGCCGATGTACGCTTCATCGCGACGCGGGCACCAGCTGTCTTTGCCCTGCGCGCGCAACGCGGCGTTGGTCCCGGCCAGCAAACCTTGGGCGCCGGCTTCTTCGTAACCGGTGGTGCCGTTGATTTGCCCGGCGAAGAACAGGCCGCCGATCACTTTGGTTTCCAGGCTGTATTTCAGGTCTCGCGGGTCGAAGTAGTCGTACTCGATGGCGTAGCCGGGACGCACGATATGCGCGTTTTCCATACCGCGAATCGATTGCACGATCTGGATTTGCACGTCGAACGGCAGGGATGTGGATATCCCGTTCGGGTACAGCTCGTGAGTGGTCAAGCCTTCGGGCTCGATGAAGACCTGGTGGCTTTCCTTGTCGGCAAAGCGGTGGATCTTGTCTTCAATCGACGGGCAGTAACGTGGCCCGATACCTTCGATCACCCCGGAATACATCGGCGAACGGTCGAGGTTTGCCGCGATGATTTCGTGGGTTCGGGCGTTGGTGTGGGTAATCCAGCAGCTCACCTGTTTCGGGTGCTGTTCTTTCGAGCCCATGAACGACATCACCGGAATCGGCGTATCACCGGCCTGCTCGGTCATCACCGAGAAATCTACGGAACGGCCATCGATTCGCGGCGGCGTCCCGGTTTTCAGGCGACCGACCCGCAGCGGCAGTTCGCGTAGGCGTTGTGCCAGGGCAATCGACGGCGGATCGCCGGCTCGGCCACCGGAATAGTTCTGCATGCCGATGTGGATAAGTCCGCCGAGGAAGGTGCCGGTGGTCAACACCACGGATTCCGCTAAGAACCGCAGGCCCATCTGGGTGACAACACCGCGTACCCGGTCCTGTTCGACGATCAGGTCGTCGGCGGCCTGTTGAAATATCCACAGGTTCGCCTGGTTTTCCAGGGTTTCGCGCACCGCGGCCTTGTACAGGATGCGGTCGGCTTGTGCCCGGGTCGCACGCACGGCGGGGCCTTTGCGGCTGTTCAGCACACGAAATTGGATACCACCTTTGTCGGTGGCCATCGCCATGACACCGCCAAGGGCGTCGATTTCCTTGACCAGATGGCTTTTGCCGATGCCGCCAATGGCAGGGTTGCAACTCATGGCACCAAGGGTTTCCACGTTGTGCGTCAGCAACAGGGTTTTTACGCCCATGCGTGCTGAGGCCAGTGCTGCCTCGGTACCGGCATGACCGCCGCCGATGACGATCACTTCAAAACGGGAAGGGAAATCCACCACGCACCTCGTGCCTGCTTATGTAGGTAATTAGGAATTGATTGGTTGAGCTGGTTTTAGAGCTTTGGCGGCCAGTATAGGGACTTAGCCCCTCCTAAAGAACCCTTTGCACAAAATTTAACCAGCTGTGGATGAATCACAGACAATAGAAATTATAAAGAGAGAAATATATTAAATCTTTGTTTTTATGTTTATTTCTACTGAGCCTACTTTCTGTGGATAGATCTCTACAGCCCTTAATTCACGTTGTGTACAGAGATTCAAAAGTCTGTGGTCATGTGCCCATGAGTGGCGTGGATAAGTGCTCTAAGCCTGTGGATTAAACAGGTGGTTATCCACAGAGGGTTTTTTACTCAGGTTTCAAGCCCTGTTATCAACCGAGCACAGGGGCGGTTATTCACAGGGCTTAATCCACAAAAATAGACGCGCCAACGCAAATTGCGCCCACGGCGAAGCCACCAAAGGCTTGGTTATGAATAAAAAATGAGAGGGAGGTGGCTGAAACAAGAGCAACAGACAGGCACGAATGGCCTGTCTGTGGACAACGAAGGACTATTTACCGATACAGAAGCTGGAAAAGATCCGTCCCAGCAGGTCATCCGAGCTGAACGCACCGGTGATCTCGCCCAACAGTTGCTGTGCCTGGCGTAAATCCTCAGCCAGCAGCTCACCGGCCCCCGCCAAGGTCAGTTGTGCCCTACCGTGCTCCAGCGCCGTGCTGGCATGGCGCAGCGCCTCCAGGTGCCTGCGACGGGCACTGAAGCTGCTTTCCGACGTCTGCTCATAGCCCATGCAGGCTTTGAGGTGTTCGCGCAGCAACTCCAGGCCCTCCCCAGCCGACTTGGCGCTCAGGCTGATAGTAACGTGGCCATCCTCGCTGGTTTCCATGGCAATGGCTTCACCGGTGAGATCGGCCTTGTTACGGATCAAGGTAACTTTGGCCGGGTCAGGCCGTTGTTCGAGGAATTCCGGCCACAGGGCGAAAGGGTCCACGGCCTCGGGCGCGGTGGCGTCTACCACCAGCAGCACGCGGTCTGCTTCGCCTATCGCCTTGAGGGCACGCTCCACGCCGATCTTTTCCACTTGGTCGTCGGTGTCACGCAGGCCGGCGGTGTCGACGACGTGCAGCGGCATGCCGTCGATGTGGATATGTTCGCGCAAGATATCCCGGGTGGTGCCGGCAATCTCAGTAACGATCGCCGCCTCACGGCCCGCTAGGGCATTGAGCAGGCTGGATTTGCCGGCGTTGGGCCGCCCGGCGATCACCACGGTCATACCGTCACGTAACAGAGCGCCCTGCCCGGCTTCGCGCAGCACTGTGGATAACTCGTCGCGGACTTTATCCAGCATTGCCAACACATGGCCATCGGCGAGGAAGTCGATTTCCTCTTCCGGAAAATCAATTGCCGCTTCCACATAGATGCGCAGGTTGATCAGTTGCTCGGTCAGGTTATGCACACGCAGGGAAAATGCCCCCTGCAGCGAGCGCAAGGCATTGCGCGCCGCCTGTGCAGAACTGGCCTCGATCAAATCGGCAATGGCTTCGGCCTGGGCCAGGTCGAGTTTGTCGTTGAGAAACGCGCGCTCGCTGAATTCCCCCGGCCGGGCCAGACGGCAGCCCAGTTGCAGGCAGCGCTGCAGCAACATATCCAGTACGACGGGGCCGCCGTGGCCCTGCAGTTCAAGGACATCTTCACCGGTAAACGAATTCGGGCCAGGGAAATAGAGGGCCAGGCCTTCGTCCAGCACCTGGTTGTCCGCATCCAGAAACGCGCCGTAATGGGCATAGCGCGGCTTCAACTCACGACCGCTGATGGCCTTGGCAGCCATGCCGGCGAGCGGCCCGGAAATTCGAACGATGCCGACTCCGCCGCGACCTTGTGCGGTAGCGACAGCAGCGATGGTTTCACGAGGAGCGCTCATCAGCAGGTTCCAGAACAAAAGTGACGGAAAGCAAAACGCCCCACTAGGGGGCGTCTTGAGTGGTTATCCACAGAGTAAGTTACGCCTCGGCTTTTTTGGTAGCCGCTTCGATCTTACGCGTGATGTACCACTGTTGAGAGATCGACAACACGTTGTTGACCACCCAGTACAGCACCAGACCAGCCGGGAACCACAGGAAGAAGAAAGTGAAGATGATTGGCATCATTTTCATCACCTTGGCCTGCATCGGGTCCGGCGGCGTCGGGTTCAGGCGCTGCTGGATGAACATGGTCGCGCCCATGATGATCGGCAGGATAAAGAACGGGTCTTTGATCGACAGGTCAGTTATCCACAGCATGAACGGCGCCTGGCGCATTTCCACGCTTTCCAGGAGTACCCAGTACAGCGACAGGAACACCGGCATCTGTACCAGAATCGGCAAGCATCCACCCAGCGGGTTGATCTTCTCTTTCTTGTACAGCTCCATCATGGCCTGCGACATTTTCTGCCGGTCATCACCATGTTGTTCTTTCAGCGCGGCCAGTTTCGGGGCCACGGCACGCATGCGCGCCATCGACTTGTAGCTGGCGGCCGACAGTGGGAAGAAGATCCCCTTGATCAGCATCGTCAGGAAGATGATCGAGAAGCCCCAGTTGCCAACGATGCTGTGGATATGTTGCAGCAGCCAGAAGATCGGCTGGGCAATGAACCACAGGATGCCGTAATCCACAGTCAATTCCAGACCTGGGGATAACTCTTTGAGCACTGCCTGGCTTTTCGGACCGGCGTACAGGGTCGCGCTGGTTTCAGCCTTGGCACCTGGTGCGACGGTCAACGCCGGGCCAGTAAAGCCAATGATGTAGTTGCTCTGGCTGTCCTTGCGGGTTTGAACCAGATTGGCTTCACCCTTGTTCGGAATCCACGCGGTCACGAAGTAGTGTTGCAACCAGGCAACCCAACCACCTTGAACGGTTTCTTTCAACGCGCCCTTGTCGATATCTTTCATCGACACTTTTTTGTACGGCTCGTTACTTGTCCACAGGGCGGCGCCCAGGTAAGTCGCGGTGCCGGTGGCGGTGCTGGAAGAAGGATCCGAGCTGCCATCACGCTTCAGCTGGGCAAACAGGTTGCCGCTCCACGGTTTGTTGCTTTCGTTGTCGATCAGGTAAGTGACCTTCAAGTCGTACAAACCGCGGGTGAAACTGAAGCGTTTGATGTAATTGACGCCGTCGAGGCTGAATTTCAGGTCGACGTTCAATTGGTTCTGGCCATCAGCCAGTTGATAAGTCTTCTGTTCGGTCGAATAAACCGGACGACCGGTAGCACGTGCATCCGGACCGTTGGTGCCGGTCAGGCCGCTTTGTGCCAGATAAACACGTTCGCCGCCGTTATCGAACAGCTGGAACGGAACATCCGGATGGTCTTGGCGACGTGGATACAGCGGCAGTTTCAACTGCGCGATATCACCACCTTGTGGATCGATAGCCAGGTCGAGCACATCCGTTTTTACGTGGATGAGGTCTTTATTGGTGACAACTGGCGTTTCTACAGGGGTGCTGGTCTCGCCATTCGCGCTGGGAACATCGGCACTCGCGGACGCATTGTTACCCAGCGGGGTGTCCGGTATAGCCGGCGCAGCCTGATTGGTAGCAACATTCTGAGTCGGCAGGGCAGCTTGGCCGTAGTCCTGGTTCCACTTAAGAACCATGACGTAGGACACGATTGCCAGGGCGACGATCAGGATCGTGCGTTTAATATCCATGATTACTCGGCCATCGAAGAAGAACGGGAGGTGGGGATAGGTGGAACCGGGTCATAACCACCGGGATTCCACGGATGACAGCGACCTAAACGACGAAAGGTCAGCCAGCCACCGCGCAGAAGACCATGATTTTCTATGGCCTCTAACGCGTAGCAGGAACAACTGGGGTAGAAACGACAGTGGTTGGCCATCAGAGGACTAATGGCATAACGGTAAAACTGGATCGGAACGAGGGCCAGTTTACGCATCGGTGCTGTCTACCCCTACAGTTTCGGTGCTGACTGCTGGTGCTGGCGTGTGGGTACGCGCCAAACGTTTCCAGAGCTTGCCGAAATGCTGAATCAATTCGGGGTTTTCTACGTCCCCCAAGCCTTTGCGCGCGACGATAACAATATCCCAACCAACCAGAGTGTCCTGGTGGAGGCGAAACGATTCGCGCATCAGACGCTTGAGGCGATTGCGCTCAACGGAGAGCTTTACGCTCTTCTTGCCGATCACCAACCCGAGACGGGGGTGATCCAGATCGTTGTTACGCGCAAGGAGCAGGAGATTTTTCCCCGGAACCTTGCCGGTGGGGGAGTCAAAGACTGCCTTGAAGTGCCGGGGGGTTAGCAGACGCTTTTCCCGACTGAAGTCCTGACTCACCACCAGTACCGGATTATCAAACTGCCAGACGCGCACGACCTTTGGCGCGGCGACGCGACAGGACAGCACGGCCGTTCTTGGTAGCCATGCGAGCACGGAAGCCGTGAGTACGGGCGCGTTTGATGGTGCTTGGTTGGAAAGTACGTTTCATGGCGTTGTTACCTGGTTCGTCCACAACGGGCCGGAATGGCCCCCGTTTTAAGAGACCGGCGATTCTAGAGAAAGCAAGCCTCTAGGTCAATTTCCAACCAGCTTTTCCTTGAATTAGTTCTTTGCAGGCCATCAGCGCTTTTCTGTCCGACCGCCGTACAGAGGCAATGCCATAGATATAAAAATAAAGAAGGAAGTTATTTAAAGCTTTTCTGTAAAGCTTATAAAAGCTAGGCAGGCAATCTTCTGTGGATAACTACCTCAACACCATATTCTACTTGATGTACAGAGAATGACAACACGGGGGAGAAACGGTGCTCTGCCTGTGCTGCGCTGTCGGATAAGCTGTGGGTGGAATGGGTTGTTATCCACAGGCCAGTTACCCACAGACTTTCGACCCCACTTGTGCAACGAGCTTAGGGGCGCTTATCCACAGAGCTTATGCACAGACCATTGGTCGCCTTTATTCGCGTTAACACGTTGATTTTGGCTGGCCTGTGCGCAACCTACATGTGGATAAGTGGACGGCCGACCGCTACAATGGCGGCTGTTTTTGCCTCACCGGCTTTCAACTTAGGGGATATCC